>JASGIZ010000001.1:0-2733983 GCA_047601545.1 Agriterribacter sp.
GGGTGTAGATTTAATTCACAAAAAAGTTTTGAAAAATTATTCTGATGAAGATGTAATCATCAATTAAAAAGAAAAAGCAGTGATGAAAATTTTTGTATTTATAATGCTTCACTACTCCAATGCCCGCCACCTGTTAATATAGTATATGGCTGTTGCTGCGCCGCAGCTTTTGAAGCAAATACGCCGGGGTCGGCTGTATTAAAGCTGAACATATCATAATGGCATGGTATAATATGTTTGAGATTAGCTGCTTTACCTAATCTTGCCGCTTCTTCTGTATTTAAATTGCCTGCAACACCCCGTGCAGGATTATTGCCGTTTATAGGGAGCAATGCAAGGTCAATATTAAAAGATGATAAAATATTTTCCAATCCATCATACCACAGCGTATCACCGCTATGATAGATCGCCCATTTGCCGAATTGAATGATGTACCCTACATATTTGCATTGTCCTTTTTCATCACGATCAATAGTATTATGCGCAGCAGGAATGGCGTTAAAGGTAAAATCACCAATAGTTATTTGTTCGCCGTCATTTAATCCTTTGGGAAAATCAAAAGGCATTTTTATTCTTTCCGCAATAAAATTCCTGTTTGCTTCGGGAATAATAAAACTAATACCCGGATTATTACGGATGACAGGTATCAACGTTTCTGCATCTAAATGATCGGTATGATTGTGGCTTGAAGAAACAATCAGTATATCTTTCAATAATTCCGGGTTCATCACTCTTTCACTCATGCGTATATGCGGCTTGCCGGTGCCTGCATATTTTTTTGTAAGAGAATCGGAGAGATACGGATCAATCAAAATCTTTTTTCCCTGCCATAATAAAAGATAGCCACTCTGCCCCAGCCACCAAATATGAAAATGGTTGTTGTCATGCTGATTTTCTTCTACCTGCTTTAGTAATGCTTCGTTTTTTATAATAGCCGGGATCATATAACGAACGTATATTAGAGTTGCAAGTTACAGGTTGTTGGTATAGTTCGTTCATTATAAGCAACAGGTTTGTAGTTTGAGACCTGAAACCCGAAACCTGTAACCTGTAACTTTCTTCCTACAGCTTCTCCCTCACCACATTCGCTCCCTTTACCATATTAATCAATTTTTGCCTCGATGCCCAGCGGGCGGTTTGACTTAACCCGCAATCCGGCGCAACAGATAGCTTTTCAGCAGGAATATATTGCAGGCATCTTTTTATTCTTTCCACCACATCATCCACTGTTTCTATATAATAATTTTTTACATCAATAATGCCAACAGCCACATTCATTCTCTTTGCAAATACTTCCAGCAACTCTATTTCAGCAAATTCACGGTTTGCCATTTCAATGTGAATTTCATTTACTTTCAAATCCAGGAAATCCGGTATCATTGGTTTGATGCTGCGATAACCAACAGGTCTTCCTTTAAAATTACCGAAGCATAAATGCGTGGAGAGATTGCATTTGCCAACTACCGGCTCAACCGTTTCGTTGAAAATTTTTGCAAACCGCTTTGTATCTTCTTTATATGCATAGCAACTCATTGAGGGTTCGTCAACAGTAATTTCCGTGCAACCCGCAGCTACTAAATCTTCCAGCTCTTTTTGTATAAAAGGAAGCAGCGCCTGCGTTATTGCAAACCTGTCTTTATACATTTCATTAGGTAATAACCTGCCGCTTAAAGTATATGGGCCGGGAATACTGGCTTTAAGTATGGGCCCCTGCGGCGCTAATTTTTTTAATCGCAGGTATTCTTTCACTACACCCAACCCGTTTGGTGCGGTAAGCTTTTCTGTAATATTATGCTTGCCGCGCTGGTCGTGTGCGGCAGGTCCAAATTTTCTTGTTTCTGATTCGTTGGGAGAAATGCCTTTTATATACCCGTAAAAGGAAAGATTAAAGTCAAGGCGTGTTTGTTCTCCATCTGTAATTACATCCAGCCCGGCTGTTGCCTGGTCGTGTATAGCTGCGATAACCGCATCTTCAATCATTTCTTCAATATCTGCCGGGCCAAATTTTGATAGATTTTGTGAACCAAATTCGAGCCAGCCGGGAAAAGGATAGCTTCCAACTACTGTTGTTCGTATGGGCTTTTGCATATCGTTATATTATTTATTTCCTATGTTTTGATACAATTTTGATAACCTGTGCGCATGTTCATCATATGCGCTTTCAAACAAAATTTTCGCTTTTTCATTTCCTGCAATGCAGCCTGCAGTTAATACTTTGGGTGGCTGCCCTGCCGCAGTTAATAATTTCGCTACTTCTGCTTTAATACAATTTACAATTAAAGCGCCGCCTACAGTTGAGCCGGGTGATACCGGGGTATCCAGTCCCGGTACATAAACCATCGCGTCTCCTTTGGGTGCGCCGGTATCTAATATAATATCTGAAAAATCACCCAGCTTTTTTCTGTCTTTTCTTTTGCTGGTTGATGCTTCGGAATGATGTTTTGTAATGATGGAAACTACTTTTACTTTTTCCTGTTGCAATATTTCCGCCATTTCAATGGGCACAATATTACATCCGCTGGAAGATATGATTAATGCGCTGTCTGTTGGCTTTATATCAAAGTTGCGGAGTATTTTGTCAGCAAGCCCTTCCACATTTTCTAAAAACATTGCCTGCCGCTGACCGTTAGCGCCCACTACCAGGTTGTGAAAGGTGAGCGATAATTCAACAATAGGGTTAAAACCGGGAAACGAGCCATATCTCGGCCACATTTCTTCAACCATAATACGGCTATGCCCTGAGCCGAATACATGTACCATTCTTCCTGCAAGTATTGTATCGGCAAAAAGCTGTGCAGCTTTTACCAGGGTTGCTTTTTGTGCCTCAACAGTATCTGTAATTTTCCTGCATTGCTGCAAATAGTCATCTATTACATCCATTGCTATGCTTTATTTTTTAAAGATTTATGTAATGCAAAACCTGCTGCACCTGCGGCACCGGAATATTCATCAAATATAGCCTGTATTATAGGCGTGCGAACACCTGAGTAATGCCATTCAAAAATATGCATGAATGCTGCCAGCGGCTCAAACAAATCTTTTCCGGCATGTGCAATACCGCCGCCAAGTATAATAATTTCAGGAGAAATAATATTGATAAATGCGGCAAGGGCAACAGCCAGTTTTTTTACAGACTGCAACCATATATATGTAGCAAGCGTATCGCCTTTTTTGTAAGCCTGTAATAATACGTAGGTGCTGTTGTATTTTCCGAATGAGCGTTGCTGTACGGTGCAATCACCAATAGCATCTTCCAGGCTTGCCGGCATATTGGTTACATCTCTTGCATCGCTATCTGCATTAAGCATTACATGGCCAAAATGGCCTGCCCTGCTTAACAATCCCTGATGTAATTCGCCATTAATCATTACGCCACCGCCAACGCCTGTGCCAAGCGTGAGCATAATAATATTTTTATAACCCTTTCCGGCGCCAAAGCTTGCTTCTGCCATTAATGCGGCATGCGCATCATTCAAAACCCAGGTAGGCGTACTGAGATGGGCTGTCCATACAAAATTTTCTAAACCGGCAAGGCGACCCGGCATCAGCACTATACAGCTATTATCTTTTCCGGCAAGCCCCGGTGCAGAAAGCCCGACAGGCAAGGTTGTTGAACCTGCTTTTTGCTGTAATGTTTTTAATATTACTGCAACATTATTTTTCCAGTTCGCTTCCTGTTTTTCGTTGGTTTGCAGTTGTGCGGTTTCTAATATATTGCCTGCATCATCTACCAATACAGCCTTAATGTTTGTACCTCCAATATCTATTCCTATAGCTTTGTTCATCGTTAAATTAGTGTTGTTTATAAAATCGGCTATTAGCTGTTAGCGGTCAGCCGTAGGCTGTGCGGACTGATTGCCAATAGTCAATAATCAATAGCTAATAGCTAATACCTAATACCTAATACCTGACAGCTGATACCCGACCGCTTAAAACTAACTCACGCTCCATCCTCCATCAACATTTATTACCTGCCCGGTAGTAAATCTTGAATAGTCCGACATAAAATAACAAGCCAGTCCTGTTATATCATCCGGTTTTCCTATTCTTCCTCCATCCAAAGGTTGTTTGGTTTTTATAAAAGAAAGAATGGTTTCGTCATTAGCTGCCCGCTGCGCCATTGGTGTTTCCACAAGTGCAGGAGCGATCACGTTCACCCTGATATTATCTTTTGCATAACAGGCTGCTATCGATTTGCTGAAACCAATTACTGCCGACTTGCATGCTGCATATGCGTGCGTGCTGAAATGAGCAGGGGAGGGGAAGCTCCCCAACACAGAACCCATATTAAGAATAGAGCCTCCTGTTTTATGTTGTAAAAACCATTGCACTGCTGCCTGGTTTGATAACATCATCGAAGTAAGATTCATTTCAAAAGTTTTGTGCCATCCTTCCAGCGTAAGCTCATGTAAAGGTCCGTCGCCCATTTTTCTGCCGCTGCCGCCTGCTACATGAAAAAGTCCGTTGAATGAGCCATATGCTTTTTCACACAATGCAATGGCATCTTTAGCTGTTTGCTGTTGGGTAGCATCGGCAATAATAATTTTTGCATTATTCAATAAAACAGTTTCGGCTGATTTTATATAATCATCATTTTTACCCACCACAACAATATTAGCGCCATGCGCTGTAAAAGCTTTTGCCGCAGCCAGCCCCATACCGGAAGTGCCGCCTGTAATTACAATGTTTTTATTGCTTAACCAGTCTTTAATCATGATGAAAAAGTGATGAAAGATAAACCTAAAGTTTTTTATTACCATACATTTATCGCATGTATCTTCGTTTGATAATAACTTAATCCTTTAGAAAAGAAAAAGAATAAAACCCCGTTTATAACCCGTAATAATAGCTTTTGATATTTTAAGCTTTATTATACAAATTACACCCAACCTTTGCATCATGTTTTTTTCTGAGCGTAACTATTTAGCTGGCATTACCCGAAAATGTTTTACCGGAAGTATAAGTGCTTTGTGTTTATTGTTGTTTGCATGTCAACAACAACCCGAAGCGCCCAAGCCTGTTGAGATTGTTAAGAAACCTGAAGACCTTAACAAAAAAACTTTCGAGAACATAACTTCTATTTTAGCGTTTACTTCGGCTAACGGAGGAAAGCTGAACGACAGCGTAATTTTTACAAGCATGCCCATAGTACAGGCATGGTATGCACAAAAAGATTCTTTGATTACATGGAGTAATCAAAAAGCATGGCTGCAGATGGCAGACAGCCTGTTTGATTTTATTAAACACAGTGAAGAATACGGCTTATTCCCGTCTGACTATCACTATGTGCAACTGAATGCCATATTTGAAAAGCTAAAGAAAGATTCTGCTGCCATGCTTGATGCGGCTTTATGGGCAAGAGCTGATGTGTTGTTTACTGATGCATTTATGCAGATTGCAAAAGACCTTAAAGTAGGCCGCCTGCAAAGAGATAGTATTACTTTACGGAAAGATACGCTGTTCAATGATTCGATAGGAATAGCCCTGTTGCAAAAGGTTCAAAACGAAAAAACACTTGCCCCGGTATTACAACAATTAGAACCCAACTATGAAGGGTATCACGAAATAAGAAGTTTTCTTAAATATTTCCTCGATTCAATGGATAGAAAAGAATACACTTACATCAACTATCCTTTTGAAGATTCCCTGGAATATATCTCCCAATTACAAAAGCGTTTGTTTGAAGGTGGCTATATAAACTTTAATGACCGTGCTGCCGATACCACTGAACTGCGGGCTGCTGTGAGAAGTTTCCAGCAAAGTAAAAATCTGAAAGTTGATGGTAAAGCAGGCCCGGCTGTAATTGCTGAATTAAATAATACCGGTTTAGAAAAGTTCAGGCGTATTGCTATAAATCTCGACAGGTATAAACAATTGCCCGACACTATGCCTTCCAGGTATTTATGGGTTAACCTGCCCGCCTATAAATTTGAGTTGTGGGATAATGATACACTCAGGCTAGAATCGAAAGTAATAGTAGGTAACCCCAAAACGCGCACACCATTGCTTACCAGCGAGCTCACCAATTATGTAATATTTCCGCAGTGGACTGTTCCTTATAGTATTGTTTTTAAAGAGATGCTGCCGCAAATACAGCGCAAGGTGGAATACCTGGATAAGCAAAACCTTATGGTGGTAGATAAGAACGACAGCATTATCGATCCACATACTATTAACTGGTTTAAGCTCAATAAGAATAATTTTCCATACCAGTTGAAGCAGCGGGAGGGAGATGATAATTCACTTGGCGTAATAAAATTCAACTTCAGGAATAAATACAGCGTTTACCTGCATGATACAAATGCACGTGGTTTGTTTTCCCGAAAAGTTCGTGCGCTTAGTCATGGTTGTGTGCGCGTGCAGGAGTGGAAAAAACTGGCTAATTACCTTGTGCAAAATGATAGTATACGTTATAAGCCGGATACTTTAGCTGCCTGGATGAAAAGAAAAGAGAAGCACATGGTGAATTTTTCAAAAAGACTACCTATATATATACGGTACTTCACCGCAGAGGTAAAACATGGCAGTATTGTTCTATATGATGATATATATGCTGAGGATAAAATTACCCGCGACAAATATATGGGCAATAGAAAACCGGTTTCCGCGTTATAATGGCTCAAAAATTGATTTATGATAACTTTATCCACTAAGCGGCATATAGCCGGTTCGGTTATTTATATATGAAAACCGTTTGTTTGGGAAAGTAATAATGTTTTTCATGAAAAAATGGTTACCAATTCTTATATCTTTTGTATTACTGGTTATTGGATCATCATTTCAAAACCGGCAAAGTGGGGCAGGAAAAAAGGCGGCGGTTTATAAAAAAGAAGGAATAGCGAGTTATTATGGAGGAAAGTTTAATGGCAAACGGATGGCCAACGGTGGAAAATTTAATGAAAAGAAGCTCACTGCGGCCCATAATTCACTTTCTTTGGGTACATGGGTTAAGATAAGCAACCTTAGAAACAAAAAGTCCGTCATAGTTCAAATTACTGACAGGATGCATCCTAAGAACAGGCGTTTAATTGATGTTTCGAGTGAGGCTGCACGAAAACTGGGTTTTTTAAAGAGAGGTGTGGCAAAAGTGAGGGTAGAAGTAGTAGAAAATCCTTAGCGCTAACAAATAATAATATAAGTTAATTATTAATTTTTGGAACATTTATAATCAACCTTTTATCTTTGCATTACTTAATCAAATTAAACATTTTATGAGAAAACCAGTATTAGTTCTTCTAGCTACTATTATGCTCGGTTCTGTTGTTGCCCAGGAAAATGGCATCAAAAATCCTTACAAGAAGAGACCTGCATTCGGTTTCGCTTTTACTTTTCACGATTTTCAAACTGCACAAGATTTAAAAAACACGTCCCTTAACCAGGTTTTAAAAGATAAACAATGGTACAAAACAGGAAGAATGAGCCCTGGCTTGGCATTGTCTTATTTCCAGGGGCTTACGGATCATCTGGACTTTATGGCCCGTTTAGGCGGTACCTTTGTAAGTTATCCTGTTCCTGATAAAACACAGAGTGGTAACGACAAATTACTTGCTGAGCTTGACGCGAATATCAATGCTAAATTACTCAGCGATAAATATTGGGTATCTCCATATTTAACTGCTGGTATTGGTGGTTCACAATGGAGCGGTTACTGGGGTGCTTATGTGCCATTGGGTGTTGGTATCCAGATAAACCTGCTCGACCAGGCTTATATTAACCTGAACGCACAATACCGTGTTGCGGTAACTTCAGCTACTACAGCTAATCATTTGTTCTATAGCTTCGGCGTAGCGGGTTCATTATTTGAGAAAAAAGAACCAAAAGTTATTCCTCCTCCTCCGCCACCTGCTGATACAGATAATGATGGTATTGTTGATTCAATTGATGCATGTCCTGCGGTTGCAGGTCTTGCTCAGTTCAACGGCTGTCCTGATACAGATGGCGATGGCATACCTGATAAAGATGATAAATGTCCTGATGTAAAAGGTTTGGCAAAGTACAATGGTTGCCCGATACCAGATACAGATGGTGATGGTATAAATGATGAAGAAGATAAATGTCCTAACCAGGCTGGTGTGGCAAAATACAATGGCTGCCCGATACCAGATACAGATGGTGATGGCGTAAATGATGAAGAAGATAAATGCCCTGCTCTTGCAGGACCTGCAAGCAACCAGGGATGTCCTGAAATTAAGGAAGAAGTGAAGAAGCGTATAGATGTAGCCGCTAAGAACGTATTCTTCGCAACCGGCAGCGCAAAGCTTTTGGCAAAATCAAACAAATCATTGAATGAAGTTGCAAAAATTTTGAATGAAGATCCTAATTTGAAACTTGATATTGAAGGGCATACTGATAATACCGGTAAAGCTGATAAGAACCAGTTGTTGAGTGAAGCAAGAGCTAAGGCTGTACTTGACTATCTTACTACCAAAGGTGGTGTTGATGCAAGCCGTCTTGTTTCCGCAGGTTTTGGACAGGATCAGCCGATTGCAGATAATAAAACTGCTGCCGGTCGCGCTAAAAACCGCCGCGTTGATTTAAAATTGCATTATAATTAATAAAGATGTTCTCTGCCTTTTAAAAAATCCCGGTGTAATGCCGGGATTTTTTATGTAATGTATGGATGTGGGTTTGTCTTCTCTGAATGAATTTAATCAGAATTAGCACTGTCATTATTGTAAAGCAAATAATTTCAGCCTTAAGTCTGCTATCACATACTATATTATAAGAGACTTAACCCATGCGTTAAAGAAATAAAATTGAAGGAAATTGTGAATTACCTGAAGATCGGACGTCTTGGTGATTACAGGCGGAGGTTTTATATTTGGTAATATAATAACGAAGTGATTAGGTTATAACCGACTAACAGATCAATGGAAAGTACAGCCAGCCAACAATTGCTTGACATAAATACCATATCTTCTGCTTTTAAGCACAATCAGCAAGATATTTCAAACCAGATCATTACCTATTTTTATTCCTGTTATCGGCCTCTATTCATAAAATGGGCTAAAATTACTTACACTCACTATCCCGCCGATACTATTGAATTTGCTGCTGACAACGCTTTTACGGATGCCGTACTGAAATTAAAAGAAGCCGCCGTTCGGGATGAACTCTATCAAAGTAATGCCAGTGTGAAAACAATACTTTTTCATTATTGCAGGAACATGCTTTTAGGTCATTTGACAAATGAAAAACGACAGGCAGAAAAAAACAGAAAGCTTCAATCCTTGTTTTCAGATGAAACCGGGTATACTCCTGGCGAATCTGAAGAAGAGGTAAAAGAACAGCAACACCGGCATATTATGCAGGCTTTGGCAAAAATGCCTGATGCAGACAGGCAAATCATCCAATGGCGACATATTGAAGAAAGATCACCTGATGAGATTGCCATACTTTTAGCTATTAAAGTGCCATCTGCTACCAACCGTATTTACAGGTGCATGCAAAGGTTGAAGGAAATGGTGGAGGAGATGAATAAGTGAATAAGCAATAGTGAATAATCAACAAAAAATGGCAGGGTCAAATATTCACCATTGACGGTTCACTAATTAACACGTTATTACTATATATCTGAATTTATGGCCATTACATCCGAACAATACGAAAAAATTATTCGCTTCATAGATGCCGAAATGGAGTCTGCCGAAATGGAAGCGTTTGAAAAAGAGTTGGTCTCGAACCCTGAACTTCGTAGCCAGCTTGACTTTGAACAATCGCTAAGAGATAATTTTTCGGTGCGAAATATTACCAACCTTCCCGGTACTATACCTGCAAATGAGAATGTGGCAATACACGCAAAGCCCGGAAAGATTAAAGGTATTCAAAAATGGTTTGCTGTTTGTGCTGCTGTTATAACAGTACTTTTACTGCTTACCATATTTTGGAAAAAAGCGGAACCAGCTCAGGATATAACCATTACAAATGATATTGACACTGTGCAGAAAAAAAATATCCTGCCTCCAATAATTGAACCTACGGTAGCAAAAGACAGTAGCAGGAATATTGACCTGGCGCTGTTATTCAAACAATATTTTAAAAAAGATGCATTACCCGAACATTACCCTCTTTATTTGGCCGAAGCACTGATGGATTATGAGTCCGGTAATTACAAGACCCTGCAAAAATTAAATTTGAACGACCTGCCGCAAACCCGTGGTAAGGATGGTACGGGCGACAAAGAGAATATTTTGCAACTGGGGCATTACTATAAAGGAATGGCCCTTTTACAAACCAACAATACTAAAGATGCCATTATAAACTTAAATTGGGTAGTAAACAATCAACAGGATAAAGCGTTACGGGCTAAAGCCTTATGGTACCTGTCTTTAGCCTACTTAAAAGAAAACAACGCGGAAAAAGCAGTAGAGTTATGCAGGAGCATTATTAACAATAAGGAAAATGATGTATTAATAAAAAATGCCGAAAAAATATTGGATACTATAAGAAAGTGATCTTTCAGTTTCAAAAGTATTGTATGAAATTCTTTTTAGCATGTACGGGGATATTTTTATGCTTGCAATGTTTTGCACAGACGCAGAGCGATAGGTATTGCGGGACCACCAACTGGTTGTAAAGCTGGTGTAAGTTTAGGACTTCTACTACTCGCCGAAAATAACCCTCCAATTTGTCCTACCTGAACAGAATTATCATATAGCCTTTGTTCTTCAGGATCTAAATTATCTCTCATGCTAAACGGATCTGTAGAAAATAATCCTCCACTAACCGTGTTTAGCACACCATTAACTACTCCGCTCAGGCTCAGGACAGTTTTTTCGCCTATATCCAACAATTCATCCAATACAGAACAACATCCGCTGGGTTCGTCCCCCAGGGGATCACTATTGGATATTGGATTATCAAAATTAGAAGCATATGGTGACCATGCTTCCATACTTTCTATTTCAGGATCAATCTGCCACCATCTGCCTACTTGTGGATCAAGATTTCTATAATATGCATCATAGATATCTAAATCCAGGTCTTCATTGAATTCAATGCCGTTATACTTTCTTTTATTTTCGGGAGCATTATTTAGTTTAACTCGGAAACCCACCGTCTTTGACGGTGGTAATGTTCGTTGGGCTAAGCCGAATGTTTAAATTTGAGGATGAGTAAGTATAAGAAGCAGTCTCATGTAGTATATAAATGTGACTATCATTATAGTATGGACGCCGAAGTATAGGTTTCGAATTTTAACAGGAGAAGTTGGGTTGCAAATGCAAAGGGATATACGAATGTATAGTGAATGGTTGGGCTGTGAGATAATAGAGTTGAATGTGCAGTTAGATCATGTGCATGTAGTGGTAAGTATACCACCGAAGGTATCAATTTCAACGTATATGGGCACAGTAAAGGGCAATACGGCGATTCGAATATTCAAGAATTATCCGATGTTGAAAAAGCGCCCCTACTGGGGTAATCATTTTTGGAGCAGAGGTTATTTTGTGAACACAGTAGGCATAAACGAAGATATGATAAGACGATATGTGAAATACCAGGAAGAAGAGGAGCGTAAAGAGGAAGGTAACCAACAGGGTTTCGACTTTGACCTTGGAACTTAGCCTATGGCTTTGCCCATAAATCCACCTGCTTTGCAGGTGGTAGTTTAATGCTTTGGAGCTTATCCCCGCCATAGTAAGTCCGAACGGATAATAATGTGTCTCTTCCAGCATAGCCCCCCGCTTCAGGTTAACCTGTAAATTGTCAAAGAACACATCAATGTTCGGTGTTTCATTGCTCACGTAAATATACAAATATCCGTTCTTAGTTATCAGCTTTTCTGTGATGGTATGGGTTTTATATTCTTCATCATTACCTACTATGCTCGATCCGCTGCCTTCATCACTCACAAATTTCAACTGCTCATTCAGCAGGATATAATTCAGGTAAGCTTTAGGCTTGTCTGTGCCGGGAGATTCACGGGTAGGTAAAAACCCGTTTACCGCAGGGTCAAGCACACCGCTGCCTGCTATCTGCCCTGCCGTGCCATGCAGGGATGATGTTCCGGCTACCCCTGATGATAAAGCTGCTATCAGTGATAACAGGGGATCAACAGGTGTTCCCGGTGTGGCGCCGTTCTTCTTATACCAGCTTTTCACGCTGATGTTGAACTTATCGCCGCTCATTACCTTTAGCAGTATGCCGGGCCCGATCTTGTTGTCGCTGCCATTTGTGCGGGCTACATAATCATTGGGGGTAGTGGTGTTATCCGTTGTTGGATAATCCTGTATTAATGCTCTTTCATAAGGGTTGGATTTAATATTTTTTCCCCGTGCACAATTCTTCCCTATCACTAACTCTGGAACACGATACTATAGCATGCAGCATATTTTACCATTAGAAGTCTTAAATTAAAAAGAGACAGATATACCATCCATCTCTTTTATACCTGTCCTTACAGGCTTTTATTGATTTTTAATTATTTAAAATTACCCATCACTAACTTTGGAAAATTCCCCTACCATCTTTTATACAACTTTCACGGCACACCTTGCGCTATTGGGGGGTCAAAGCCCCACTCTGCGGGGAACAAATGATCACCGCCTATATACGGGACTTCAACACGCAGCAGGCTTATGCTTCGTAAAATATAACAGCCCGGCGTTGCCGGGCTGTTATATTTTTGGTAGTATTACTCTGCTAACTCACGTCACAAGCGGGACGCTTGCGACTGATACCTGAGTATTTTTAACAGGCTTTATTTCGCTGGTTTATATGCTTGCGCTATACGGTGAAATTATAATAACTCATGTAGTAATTCATTTTGAGGATCATTCAAAATAGTTTTAACGCCATCTTTTTCATAGAAAAGTGTCAGTTTTCCTTTATCATCATTTTCGATAGATCGTACACCATCCAATACACAAAATAGCCCCCATACTCCGGTCAACACTGATTCTTTTATGATTTGTATAATTATACTTTTTTCGTTGTCTGGCAAATTATTATAAAATTTTGAACACTGAATAAGAGTCTCAGAAGGTTTTCGCCCTGGAGGGTTAATAAGATTAGATTGAACAGATTTAATTGATTCTTCTATTACAACTTCTCTTACAACTTCAATAAATTCTTGCGTATTCATATTAAGGTTTCTTGAATGAGTTTGGATACATTTCTTTTGTCAAATTTATTAACTCTTGCAGGCTATAGTTAGGTGCATTTGTATATTTCCTCAAATTCTTTGGTTCTCCGCAGAGTCTCAACTCTGAGCCTTTTGTGCGTGAGCTGGACTCTGCGAGGCATACTCATCGTCTTTGTTTCGTCAAATCTACATCCTGTAACAACATGTAGTTACAAACTTCATATACGCCCTGCTCTCCCGTAATATAATATTTAGCAGAACTGTGTATATATTCTTCCGGTTGTGCCACAAGCGGCGGATTCCAACGACATGGATTCATATGTATGTAATGCAATTTTTGTTCAATAAACTCAATACTTATACATGCTTTATGGTCAAATGAGGGCTCAAATACTTCATGATTCTTATTGCGTGCTTTATCTGTATTATTTACCCATTGCTCTAATTGTATTAATATACTATGATGATTTTGTTGCTCCAGTTGTGATACCAGTTCGTATGCCATGAAACGTTTGCCATTACCCACAATAGTATTGATGGATTTGCCGGCATTTATAAAACCTATTATTGAATGAACATGATTGGGCATTATTACATACCCAACAATATAATGACCTTGTAACTTTAGAAAATCAAACCAATTATATACTGCATAATAGGTATTTGTGACCGGGAAAAGATGCAACCACCTGGCACAGGTAAATGTGATGGAGTATATTCCAAACGGTTCTGATATTTGGCGGCGTACCGGCATAGGCTAACACTAAGATAAGGTAATATTACCTTAAACTGATACGCCTTCTTTCCGCCTACCGCAGCGTCGCCTGCCAACACACAGGCTATTCATAGGCAGACACTGCGGAGAACTCTTACTCTGCGGAGAACAAAGGCAGACACTGCGGAGAACCTCACTCTGCGGAGAAGGAAATGGGTAGTAGTGCGTTTCTTCCAAAATAGCCCCCCGCTTCAGATTCACCTGTAAATTGTCAAAGAACACATTAATATTCGGTGTTTCATTGCTCACGTAAATATACAAATATCCGTTCTTTGTAACCAGCTTTTCTGTGATGGTATGGGTTTTAAATTCCTGGTCTGCGCCTACAATGCTTGAGCCGCTTCCTTCGTCATTCACAAATTTCAACTGCTCATTCAGCAGGATATAATTCAGGTAAGCTTTAGGCTTGTCTGTGCCGGGAGATTCACGGGTAGGTAAAAACCCGTTTACCGCAGGGTCAAGCACACCGCTGCCTGCTATCTGCCCTGCCGTGCCATGCAGGGATGATGTTCCGGCTACCCCTGATGATAAAGCTGCTATCAGTGATAATAAGGGATCAACAGGTGTTCCCGGTGTGGCGCCGTTCTTCTTATACCAGCTTTTTACGCTGATGTTGAACTTATCGCCGCTCATTACCTTCAGCAGTATGCCGGGACCGATCTTGTTGTCGCTGCCATTGGTTCTCCGCAGAGTCTCAACTCTGAGCCTTTTGTGCGTGAGCTGGACTCTGCGAGGCATACTCATCGTCTTTGTTTCGTCAAATCTACATCCTGTAACAACATGTAGTTACAAACTTCATATACGCCCTGCTCTCCCGTAATATAATATTTAGCAGAACTGTGTATATATTCTTCCGGTTGTGCCACAAGCGGCGGATTCCAACGACATGGATTCATATGTATGTAATGCAATTTTTGTTCAATAAACTCAATACTTATACATGCTTTATGGTCAAATGAGGGCTCAAATACTTCATGATTCTTATTGCGTGCTTTATCTGTATTATTTACCCATTGCTCTAATTGTATTAATATACTATGATGATTTTGTTGCTCCAGTTGTAATACCAGTTCGTATGCCATAAAACGTTTGCCATTACCCACAATAGTATTGATGGATTTGCCGGCATTTATAAAACCTATTATTGAATGAACATGATTGGGCATTATTACATACCCAACAATATAATGACCTTGTAACTTTAGAAAATCAAACCAATTATATACTGCATAATAGGTATTTGTGACCGGGAAAAGATGCAACCACCTGGCACAGGTAAATGTGATGGAGTATATTCCAAACGGTTCTGATATTTGGCGGCGTACCGGCATAGGCTAACACTAAGATAAGGTAATATTACCTTAAACTGATACGCCTTCTTTCCGCCTACCGCAGCGTCGCCTGCCAACACACAGGCTATTCACAGGCAGACACTGCGGAGAACTCTTACTCTGCGGAGAACAAAAGATAAGGTAATATTACCTTAAACTGATACGCCTTCTTTCCGCCTACCGCAGCGTCGCCTGCCAACACACAGGCTATTCATAGGCAGACACTGCGGAGAACTCTTACTCTGCGGAGAACAAAAGCTGCTATCAGTGATAACAGGGGATCAACAGGTGTTCCCGGTGTGGCGCCATTCTTCTTATACCAGCTTTTGCTGCCGTTGTTGGTGTTGTGCATAGGCTATTGTGCTTTGGCATCACCAACAACATTCCACAGTACAGGCTATATTAATATACAGCTTCTTCAACTCCCTGTTGTTGGTACGCCACCCGCATTACCCGCCCTGCATACCAACAACGGCGCTTGCTAACACCAACAACTATGAAAAGCGGGACGCTTGCGACTGATACCTGAGTATTTTTAACAGGCTTTATTTCGCTGGTTTATATGCTTGCGCTATACGGTGTGGCGCCATTCTTCTTATACCAGCTTTTTACGCTGATGTTGAACTTATCACCCCTCATTACCTTCAGCAGTATGCCGGGACCGATCTTGTTGTCGCTGCCATTTGCTGCCGTTGTTGGTGTTGTGCATAGGCTACTGTGCTTTGGCATCACCAACAACATTCCACAGCACAGGCTATATTAATACACCAGCTTCTTCAACTCCCTGTTGTTGGTACGCCACCCGCATTACCCGCCCTGCATACCAACAACAGCGCTTGCTAACACCAACAACTATGAAAAAGTTTATCATTATCGCCAAACTTATAGTTACGACTCATAATTAAATGTAAAAACTATTAACCGGCTTCTGAAATTAATTACAGGTATCAGGTATTAACGGCGCCTGGTACAGGCGTGCATATGCTTGCGCTATCAGGTGTTGCGCCGGGCTTTATTTTTAAAGCATTGAAAGAAAAACAAAGAAAAGAACAAATGAGGAAAGAAGGAGTAAGATAACCATCACATAACCTATTCTTCTTTGTAAAGTACTCTCACCTCTAAACCTTTGATTTATTGCTTTAATTTTTTTTGTTCGTTCAAAATATCTCTTATTAAGAAAATAAATCCCCCAGGCATATATTAAACCTAAAATAAAGAAAAATATTTTATGAACTTTAAACAATGAAATCAATGAAACCATTGCAAATGGTAATGTTAAAAAATAAATTATCACTGATATATACAATAATGCACTCTCTCTAGCACCTACTTTCTTATATTTTGATACAAGCTCAAAAAAGTGATAATATATATAATCGTAAACAATCATGCTATCTCTTTAATATTACATCATCATTAGCTCCTATTGCCTCCTTGATTCCATCAAAAGCACCAAAAGAATCCATTAATCCATATATACCAACACCGATCAACACTGCCGGATTACTGATAGCCACTACCGTGAGCAAAATAGAAACACCTGCATCAAGAACATCTTTTTTAGTTATTCCTTCGCCATTCAAATATTTGTCTGTGAGATTTAACCCCTGTAACGCAAGGCCTGCATATCCTAATCCTTTTCCTACCTTACCTAATTTGTTTACCCCTAAATCTACATTCTTTATTTGCCTCCTATAGTAACTATTGAATCCGTTAGCACGTGCTTTAGGTAAGAGTGTATTGTTTTTGTAATTGATCATGTGCGCCTGCACTTGATTAAGTACTGCGCCTCCAAAACCTACAACAACATTTATTGCATCTGATGTAGACATATCTCCATTAAAAAAACTTGCCTGCATCATTGGAGCGCTTGTATAATAACTTTCATTACTGTTGGATTGGCCTCCGCCCACAACAACTTCTTGTAATACTGGGTTGGGAGTCCAGCCTTGATCAGCGTCAAAGATTTGATCAGGTCCTTTTCCCGGGATCCACACATCTCCGGGATCAGGGTTTGGTTTGGGGGTATTACCTCTGGTGGTATCTAGTCCAAGTGGATCATTAAACAATAAAGGGTTGTTCATTACATAGGCATATGGACTTTGATTATTTGAAATAATAGATAACGGATCAATTTGATGAAATCTTCCAATTTGAGGATCGTAACTTCTGAAAGTTGTCTCATACCATTCCAACCCGCTACCATCAGAAAATTCTTTATTGGCCAACTCTGTCCCATCATTAAACTTAAACCTATTAACCGGTGCATTATTTAAAGCCTTGGAGCTTATCCCCGCCATAGTAAGTCCGAACGGATAATAATGCGTCTCTTCCAGCATAGCCCCCCGCTTCAGGTTCACCTGTAAATTGTCAAAGAACACATCAATGTTGGGTGTTTCATTGCTCACGTAAATATACAGATATCCGTTCTTTGTAACCAGCTTTTCTGTGATGGTATGGGTTTTATATTCTTCATCATTACCGACAATGCTTGAGCCGCTTCCCTCGTCACTCACAAATTTCAGCTGCTCATTCAGCAGGATATAGTTCAGGTAAGCTTTAGGTTTGTCTGTGCCGGGAGATTCACGGGTGGGTAAAAACCCGTTCACCGCAGGGTCAAGCACACCGCTGCTTTCTATCTGCCCTGCCGTGCCATGCAGGGATGATGTTCCGCTTACCCCTGAGGATAAGGCTGCTATTAGTGACAACAAAGGATCAACCGGCGTTCCCGGTGTAGCGCCATTCTTCTTATACCAGCTTTTTACGCTGATGTTGAACTTATCGCCGCTCATTACCTTTAGCAGTATGCCGGGACCGATCTTGTTGTCGCTGCCATTTGTGCGGGCTACATAATCATTGGGTGTAGTGGTATTATCCGTTGTTGGATAATCCTGTATTAATGCTCTTTCATAACGACTGTTATCAATATTGCTGTAATAGGTATTTTCCAGTGCAGATGTTGCCGTTTCCATACTGGCTATGGGGTACACATCCTGCCTTATTTCTTCGGTTAAAACAGCACGAACATTACCAAGATGATCTTTTAAGAAATAATCATATTCAAAGCTGTTGCTTTCCGTCTTGAAACGTATCCTGCCTTCTTCCTGGCCAATGAACTGCAATCTGTTGATATAATCAAGCGGATCAAGCGTGGAAAGCTGGTAGTCTTTGCTTTCATATACCATTGCGCCGAGGTATAATGTGGTGGTGGTTATATCTGAGGTATGATCGGAACCATTATATCTTACTGTGGCGCCTGTTTCCACCACTGTTTTCTTCAGCTTATTGCCCGCCGCGTCATAGGTATAGGTAATAGTACCCTTGTTGGCAGATGCACTCTTTTTTATGGTTACCTGCTGCGGCAGGTTCAGGTGGTTATACACAATACCATTGTCGCCGGAGTAGCTAACAATGTCCTTGTTCAGGTCTTTTACCATATTACCGTTGGCATCATAGCTGTAATCAACGGTTGAAGTTGTTTTTGTTTGTACCGGGTTAAGTGCAGATACCCTGAAATCTCCCAGCCGGGTCTGCGCATCGTTAAATGCATCGCTTACATTCAGCAGCCGGTTGCTTTTGCCGTCTTCTGCATAATTATAAGTAAGATCATCTGTTTGTGTAATGCCTGAAGCATTGATGCCCCATTGCTGCATCCGCTTAATATTGCCATTGGCATCGTAGGCGGTAGCAGGACTGCTACCATCCCCCATTTTACGGCGAAATCTGCCAGCGTGGCCCCCCCAGGTGAGTAGAAGGAAAGGAAATCAACTACACTCTCATCGGCAAAAAAAGTAATGACAAGGCACAGGTCGGGAGACCACAAGTGTTCGAAACCTATCAGGCAGAACTAAATAGATGCGGGGCATTGTCGGGATTTCCACCGCATAAAATAACCACGGCTTTCATAATTTCTGTTTCGAGTTCCAGTTCAAATTTCAACTTTGCAATCTTGAAGCCTTTTATCCTGTTTATTTTTTTGTAAGCAATAATGAGGATAGCCAGTATCATAGTCATGTAAATCATTACTTTGATACCGTTAATATTTCTTGATACCAGATGATTTACGTTTAGATGCTGCTTGATAAATTTGAAAAACACCTCTATTTCCCAGCGTTGCTTATACCAGGCGGCTATGAGATAAGCATCTTCATTTATTATATTAGTTACGAAACAAATAGGCTCTCCGCTTTTGTCTACAATAGCTTTTATCACCCGGTAAATGTGTGCTGTCGCTTTATCCTTTTTGTTTATAAGATAGCCGGCTTCATCGCTTACAATCGTAACAGTACTACTTTTTGGCTTTTCTTCCACCTTAGTTCGAGTGTTGGTTTTACATCTTATGTTTGGGTTAGCCCGGCTCACAAACCATTTTTGGCTATTGGTAAACTTGTCGAACGATTCCCTTGATTGTAAACCCCTGTCAAAAACAACTACATCATTTTTAATGCAATCTGTATCGTTAATAACTTCGGTAAGTGCAAGTTCTTCGCTTACGTATGACTGAGTCGTAAAAACTTTTACCGATGAAGGTATACTTCCCTTAAGATTGACACTATACTTTACAAAACGTTTGTCATTTGTGCCGTTTTCCATCCCGGTCGAAAACAGCTTAGAGGCTAATGCCACATATGTGCTATCTGCTTTGGATAAAGCCTTTTCTTCTTTCAGTTCCTTGTTGTAAATAAGAAATATTTGTTCAAAGAGCTTTGCAAAATAATCTGCATTTATTGTGCAAATACGATCTCTTATCGAATTGTACTTCCCATCTAATATATCATAACCCGTGAATGACTTGAATTGTGCTGATTGTAAAAAAGCCTCCATCACACGCAAACTTGGCTTCGAGGTGTTCAACATTGAAAACAATATTAATTTGAAGATAACCTCACCAGATAGTTTCTTAACCTGCGTATCTACCTTTGTCTCTGCTGATAGTTCTTCAAATATCTCTTCTGGTATCAATCCTATAAGTTCTTTTGCCGTCATTACGCAAAATTAAACCCAAATAGGTTTCGAACACTTGTGGTCGGGAGACCTGCGCCAGTAGTGGGCTCACCTTTATTACCGAAATACTGTCTGTATTTAAAAATAACCCTTCCAATATAATATAGAAGGATTATTTTCCATTGCAACTTTCCCCCATGCATAATAGTCACAAACTAAATTTTCATTATCTACCGTGATAAATCCATTCTCATAACATTGGGATATTGTTTTAAAAAAGGAGGTCAATGATTCAAAATGATAATCTGGATATTCTCCATCTGTATTCGTCCAATAAATTTTACCGTAATTTTCGGAAGTGTCATTTAAATCTACCCAGTAACAATTACCATCATTATTCATGATTGGAAAAAGTTTTTTTCCTGGATGGTATTCTTTTTCTGGATTGAAGAACAGATCATCATGCTCAATTACTTCCTTGTAATATCCAACACAATTTTCTAAACTTAAAAGAATGTAGTTAGGAATAATTCCAATGATACTACTTGGTTTTCCATTGTAATCTACTCCGTCTGCAAAAGAAAACAGATCATACAATTCTTGATTAAACAATATTCTTAATTGTGATTCTACTTCCTTAATTAATGATATTTTCACTGGCTTCCGTAAATATTTAGGCATTGCATAATACATTTCACGTTGCTTATCGATTATTATTGTTAAATAGCCTGCAATTTCATTCATGAGAAACTTTGAGTTTTGATTTTTAAAAGGCTGGCGATAATTTAGGAAAAATCCAATTAATAAATTTCGATATTATGTTTTTTGCCGGTGAACTAACTGGGATAGGTGCAGGAAGAGGTAGCGGCATTTCTATTGCATAGCCTTTTCTATATATCTGTTTCATAGAAGGTTTAAATTTATCCTTATCATAGTAATAGTATGCTGATCCGAATGGTAAACTGTGTAGATTAGAATTAATTGGAATAACTAAAAATTTATCTCCGATCTTAACATAAGAATAAAGACCACTTATTTGAGCCGATTGGATTATCTGTTCCCAAGCCGGTACATATTCAACTGACGCATAACGTCCATTATAATACCCTCCTTCTTCTGAACTAGCAAAAGGATACTCATCACGCCAATAGCCTGGTTTTGTAGGAAGACCTGAATTATTTAGCGCTTCTTCCCTATTAATTGCCTTTTCCGCAGGTGTAGTTCTGGTCATTAGCGATGAATAACCTTTCTTTTGGGCTTTTACAGTATGTTCATAGGTTTCTGGAGTTATTGATTCGTACACAGGCAAAAATCCTTTTATTGTAAAGTTCTCATCATTTTCCCCTCCATGTTCCTGCATTGTCCTTTCAGCAATCATATCAGCAGCGTTAGCACTCACATTTCTTCCCGCACCATCTGCACTAAGGAGTTGCCGAAAAAAATCTTGCGCTGCACTTCCGGAAAGATGAGTATCCATTCCATCAGGATCAACAAATAATATAGGATCATTTAGGGCATAATTATAAGGTGAAACAGTATTCCATTTATCTGCCAATGGATCTACCGCATGCCATCTTCCAATCTGCGCATCATACATCCTCGCTCCATAATCCAACCATTCCAACCCACTGCCATCACTGAACTCCTGTCTCTGTTCTTCTTTACCATTGTATTTGTAGCGATTTGTCGGAGCGTTGTTTAAAGCCTTAGAACTAATCCCCGCCATGGTAAGTCCGAACGCATAATAATGCGTCTCCTCCAAAAGAGCCCCCCGCTTAAGATTCACCTGTAAATTGTCAAAGAACACATCAATGTTGGGTGTTTCATTGCTCACGTAAATATACAAATATCCGTTCTTAGTTATCAGCTTTTCTGTGATGGTATGGGTTTTATATTCTTCATCATTACCGACAATACTTGAGCCGCTGCCTTCGTCACTCACAAATTTCAACTGCTCATTCAGGAGTATATAATTCAGGTAAGCTTTAGGCTTGTCTGTGCCGGGAGATTCACGGGTAGGTAAAAACCCGTTTACCGCAGGGTCAAGCACACCGCTGCTTGCTATCTGCCCTGCCGTGCCATGCAGGGATGATGTTCCGGCTACCCCTGATGATAAAGCTGCTATCAGTGATAACAAAGGATCAACAGGCGTTCCCGGTGTGGCGCCATTCTTCTTATACCAGCTTTTCACGCTGATGTTTTTGCTGCCGTTGTTGGTGTTGTGCATAGGCTATTGTGCTTTGGCATCACCAACAACATTCCACAGTACAGGCTATATTAATATACAGCTTCTTCAACTCCCTGTTGTTGGTACGCCACCCGCATTACCCGCCCTGCATACCAACAACGGCGCTTGCTAACACCAACAACTATGAAAAGCGGGACGCTTGCGACTGATACCTGAGTATTTTTAACAGGCTTTATTTCGCTGGTTTATATGCTTGCGCTATACGGTGCCTGGTACCTGATTATTTTTAACAGGCTTTATTTCATGAGCGCATATGCTTGCGCTATATGGGGAATACCTACAGGTAAAAAAATCATGCATATACAATGTTTTTTACATATTCAATATCAAGTTTAAGTCCGTATTCCGGGTCAGTCAAATCTTCAAGAAGGCTTCGTATATTTTCATTTGCGAAATAGACATGTGAAGATAGAAGCAGAGCTTCTATCATATAATTCAATTGATAATTGTTGATTTTACCCTCAATGAAAAAATTGCAAATTGTATTAATACTTTTACGATCAATTTTAACCTTTATTAGGTCTTCCTCTAAATAGATTGTTGCACTTGCGCCTTTCTTGAGCAAAGATTTTTTATAAATATTTACCTCTTCATTTATTGCTATTGTAAAATTATCAATGGACATTTCTCCCAATAATAATTTCTGTATATTACTTAGTTTCATAAGTGATTTTTATTCGTTTTGAGGGCGACCTTCAGGACCGCCTCTTAACGGTTTTCTACTTTGGAATTTATTTGCTCTATCATATGAGTCTTTATACGTTCTAATAACTTTCCCATTTTTATTCTTAATTCGTACATATTCCGCTCTTGACTGGCCTGGTCCTTTTCCAGGCTTTGTTTCAGTTGTTTTTCTGAACTTACCGCCACCGACTTCTTCAGTTTTAGTACTCTTTTGTACTTTTGATTGCTTCGACTGAGAAGAATTGCTAGCAGTGCTGTTTTGCCCTTGACTTTTAGATGTCTGTGAATTACTTGTATTAGTATTTTTCGATTCTCCTGAAGTATTTAAAACTGGTGGTACCGCTATGACGGGTTTAACAGTAGCGGCGGGTAGCGGCATTGCGGGACCACCAACTGGTTGTAAAGCTGGTGTAAGTTTAGGACTTCTACTACTCGCCGAAAATAATCCTCCAATTTGTCCTACCTGAACAGAATTATCATATAGCCTTTGTTCTTCAGGATCTAAATTATCTCTCATGCTAAACGGATCTGTAGAAATTAATCCTCCACTAACCGTGTTTAGCACACCATTAACTACTCCGCTCAGGCTCAGCACAGTTTTTTCTCCTATATCCAACAATTCGTCCAATACGGAACAACACCCGTCGGGTTCGTCCCCCAAGGGATCACTATTGAATATAGGATTGTCAAAATTAGAAACATATGGTGACCATGCTTCCATATTTTCTATCTCCGGATCTATCTGCCACCATCTTCCTGTTTGAGGATCGAGATTGCGGTAATATGCATCATATATATCTAAATCTAAATCTTCATTAAACTCAATCCCGTTATACTTTCTTTTATTCTCCGCCACCCCATTCAGCGCCTTACTGCTTATCCCCGCCATAGTCAATCCGAATGGATAGTAGTGCGTTTCTTCCAAAAGAGCACCCCGCTTAAGGTTAACCTGCAAATTGTCAAAGAACACATCAATGTTGGGTGTTTCATTGCTCACGTAAATATACAGATATCCGTTCTTTGTAACCAGCTTTTCTGTGATGGTATGGGTTTTATATTCTTCATCATTACCGACAATGCTTGAGCCGCTTCCCTCGTCACTCACAAATTTCAGTTGCTCATTCAGCAGTATATAGTTCAGGTAAGCTTTCGGCTTGTCTGTGCCGGGAGATTCACGGGTGGGTAAAAACCCGTTCACCGCAGGGTCAAGCACACCACTGCTTTCTATCTGCCCTGCCGTGCCATGCAGCGATGATGTCCCGCTTACGCCTGATGATAAAGCTGCTATCAGTGATAACAGGGGATCAACAGGTGTTCCCGGTGTGGCGCCATTCTTCTTATACCAGCTTTTCACGCTGATGTTGAACTTATCGCCGCTCATTACCTTCAGCAATATGCAGGGCCCGATCTTGTTGTCGCTGCCATTTGTGCGGGCTACATAATCATTGGGGGTTGTGGTATTATCCGTTGTTGGATAGCCGGAGATGCCTGCTCGTGCATAACGGCTGTTATCAATATTGCTGTAATAGGTATTTTCCAGTGCAGCTGTTGCGGTTTCCATACTGGCTATGGGGTACACATCCTGCCTTATTTCTTCGGTTAAAACAGCACGAACATTACCCAGGTGGTCTTTCAGGAAATAATCATATTCAAATGTATTGTTCTCTGGCTTAAAGCGTATCCGGCCTTCTTCATGAGCTATTGACTGCAGTACATTGGTATAATCAAGCGAACTTAATGCAGCATGCTGGTAGTCTTTGCTTTCATACAGCATTCCACCCAGGTAAAGAACTGTGGTGGTGATATCGCTGGTATAATCAGTTCCATTGTACCTTACCGTGGCGCCGGTTTCCACCACTGTTTTCTTCAGCTTGTTGCCTGCCGCATCATAGGTATAGGTGATGGCGCCTTTGTTGACGGATATGCTTTTTTTTATGGTTACCTGCTGTGGCAGGTTCAGGTGGTTATACACTATACCATTGTCGCCGGAGTAGCTAACAATATCCTTGTTCAGGTCTTTTACCATATTACCGTTGGCATCATAGCTGTAATCTGCCGTGGTGGTCGTTTTTGTTTGTACCGGGTTAAGTACAGATACCCTGAAGTCTCCCAGCCGGGTCTGCGCATCATTAAACGCATCGCTTATATTCAGCAGCCGGTTGCTTTTGCCGTCCTCGGCATAATTATAAGTAAGATCATCTGTTTGTGTAACCCCGGAAATATTTATACCCCATTGCTGCATCCGCTTAATATTGCCATTGGCATCGTAGGCAGAAGCCGGACTGGTGCCATCACCCATCTTTACCGCGAAGTTCTGAAGGTTGGCATTCCAGCTGGCATCCAGGTTTTGCTGGTCGAAATCAGCTTTTAAAAGCCGTCCTGCGGCGTCATATTCAAAATCATACTTTCTCCTGATATCATCTCCGTCACTTTTCCAGATAAACCCGGATATATTACCGTTATACTGCTTATACTTGTAATTCCTGCCTATTGAGGAAAAGGGATTTTCGTAACCAAGCTCAAAGGCAAACACTCTGTCATCAGACGAAGGGGCCTGACCAGTGGAACCTAAATATGACCGGTTCATATTCAGCAAAGCCCCCGTAAGGTTATACTCGTATGTGAGTGTTTGCAACGGTTTTCGGGTGGTATAATACAATCCCGTAGCAGGATCTTTTTTGTTGCCTATCAGCTTCTTCTTTAATCGCCCCATAGCATCATATTCCATAGTGGAAACAATAGCATATGCCGACATGGTGCCGCTGTTTACCAGGGTATTGCCCAGTTTCTTTTCTGTTTTTACAAGCCTCCCCAAAGCATCGTAGGTCATATTATTTACGATCACCGTTGTTTGCGCCGTGGAGCCGCTTGTTTTGTTTTCCTGCTTTTGTACCGTTACCAGGGGCTGCCCAGCCCAGCTGTATTGCGTGGTAAGTATATCAACTGCGGAAGGGTCGGTACTGTTCTGGCTATAGACCTGTATCACCCTGGCTTTGGCATCATAAATATTTACCGTGTATAAATAAGTGGAAGTGCCAAGGATTTTTGTTCGGGTACCGGTAACCAACCCCAGGGTTTGTTCCGATTTTGTATTGGCAGTGGCATAGGGCCAGGAAGATGTTACTGTTTGAAAATAAGTATCATAACTATTGTTATAGGTATCGGCGAGTGGGTTGGAGTAAGATGCACGCCAGGTGTAATCATCGTAGAAAACACGGGTAAGCTCATCCAACCCTGCTGTGCCGGTATTGGGGTAGGTACTTACTGTTGAAGAGGGAATTGCCGCCGCCGCGCTTACATGAGCGCTGAAGCTCGTAGCGGTTGTCCAGATACCTGTTGCAACAGGCCTGTTGAGCGCATCATACTGTGTATACAACCACTGCGGCGTTGTGGCGGCAGCCTGGTTCGCATCCTGCGTTAATACCAGCCTGTCGCGGCTGTCGTAAACCATTGATACGGCTCCTGCTCCCGGCACTTTTTTCCTGATCATCCGGCGGCGCTGGTCGTATTCATACCGGAAGCATTGTTCATTAAGAATAACGGCATCTGTCAGCTGCCAGTTGTAAGGCGACTGCGATATCAGCTCCACACCCCTGGGTTGTATTACACAACGCAGGTTGCCAAGATCATCATAGAGATAATAGGTGCACAGCCACCCGCTGTGATTACGGCCTGTTCCGGCATCATCGCTTGCGGTAAGCTGTACTTTTTTAAGCACTACCTTTCCTTCCTTGTCTTTAAATGCTATGACCTGTTTGTCATTTTCATCAATTGTAATGGTCTTATATAAAGTACCTGCGGCATAGTTGGTGGGATTACTGAATGTACCCCATTCACCTGGTGTTGAGCTGCTGTTTACCGTCCACATTTTTACTTCATCCGTTGTTGTGTTGGTATAGTATTTTATACGCACATTACGTTTAGACGATTCACTTTGCAATGATTCAGTGCCAAGCAAATAATTACCCGGTGCATAGGTATTATCTACCCGGTTTAAAGGTGAGGGTTCAAAATTTGTTTTGCTGTAAGCCCAGTTAAGCAGGTCGGGACCAATATTTCTTTCCTGGGGAATATGGGTTAAAAAGGCATTATAAAAAGCAACCTGCTGCTGCAGGGGGTTGAGCTTGAATGATCCGTCATTTTTGGTAGCATCAGTAGCGGTGGTAACAAAGGGCAGGTATTTTAGATGCTCTCTCCCAAATTCATCATATACGGTATGGGTTACGAGGTCTGTGGCATTTGTTCCTGATGTGGGGTTATTGGCATCCGTAATAAGCGACCCCTGCTTTACCACGGTTTGTAATGGTCTTCCTAACCCGTCAAAGTATTGGGTGGTTTGCTGCACATCCTGGAGTGCTCTTGTTTTAAGCGTTGCAGCATTATCTTCAGGCGCTTTGGCATCCCAGGTGCGGATATAATTTACTTTGGTGCCGGACGGAAAGGGATCAGGCAAAGCAGCGGGGTACTGCGCCAACAGTTTTGCGGGAAGCGATAATGCCAGCAGCATTAAAAAAGATAAGCCGGCTGAAAGGGTTGATAATTTTCGCATATAGTTTACTGTTAGCTTATTGGTTAATGGTTTGCTGGTATTGGTAATCGAACGTTTTAACTACTTTGCCGTCCTGGTCTTTTATAAGCTGCAGGCGACCAAAGCCGTCGTATTCATAATAGGTGATCCTGTTGTTCTCATCGCACTGGCTGGTCATACCAACCAGGGGTTCGTATGTGTAGGTGATCATGCGGGCAGTTGCAGGGTAAAAGCGCACTTCATCAACCTGACCGGATAATGCAATCGGGAAAGAATTTCCGGTAACGGTAACAACACTTTTCTGAAATGTCCATACGCCTCCAACTGGCTTTTGCCAGTAGCTTAAAATATACTCACCACTCGTTAAGCCGGTCAATGTTTTAGAGAAGCTGCCTGTTTTACTTTTTTTGCCGGTTTTGCTGTCACCGTCTGCGCTGTTGCCGTCTCCTTCTTCAAAGGAAGTGTGAAAGACATCTGAAACCAGGCTATTTTTAATAGCTGCAACAGGCAATGAATTATTATAGCCATAGATATAAGATTGAGGTAAATTGTTATTTTCCTTTGCTATAACCAAATTACCAAGTGCATCGTAGCCACTAAGGGTTACCTGTTCCTTATAATTTGGGTGGAACGACGGTAATCCATTTGACGCAAAAGAAGATTCAGTGATATCACTAAGAGGTATGAACGTTTCCAGCGTATAAACAATATTAGGCTTGAAAAACTGATTATTGAATTTAGAAAAACTCGAAAAAGTTCCAGAAATTAATTTGTTAGTAATGCCTTGTTTTAAAAATGTTTGTTGTTCAATAACCGGAGAAATAATATGAATATTTCTCATTTGCTCCACAAAAGAATTGCTGCCGCTTACAGTGTAATCGTCAGGCCTTTTATATTTTGTAATTAACGTTGTGCCATCGCTATTGGTTATTTCAAGTTGCGTGGGTTCTCTGTGAGCATTATTACCATACAAATATTTTTTTACGGTAGTAAGTGAAGTATTGAAAGATGTGTACAAGGTTTCTATTTCTTCATTGGCTACAAACCAATAGGAATAATTGTCATAATATCTAATCCTATATGTTCTGGAATTGAGAGGATTTGATCCTGTTGCAACCGGAGCCGTAAAAAGCTTAACTCCTTTCAAAAAGTCCATTTCCTTAAAAGAGTATGTGTAAGTTGTTTTCTTAAGTAAGTTATTCGATGCATTATAAACCAATACAGAATCAAACTTTCCATTCTGAGGATTTGCGTAAGTGGGGATGCCAGGAAATGCATCCTGTCCCTCTGAAAAACATTTATAATAATATTCTGTTTTACCATTCTCCCCATTTTCACCATTGATCTCTGTAACTTTCGAATATCCTACAATCCCGGACTTTGACGTTAATGCAGTGGGAAAAATAGAAGATGACATAATACTATAATAATCTGCAGTATAATTACAGGTTACCGGAATACCACCTATTGCTTTGGTGTTAGAACCTGAAACCGTGAACCTGTTGTCATATTTAGGATATGTCATTAATACTCCGGAAGATTTTCCATCACTACCCAGGTAAGAATATTTTTTTATGGTCTTATTTCCTAAATTGTCAAAATTCGAAATTTTTTTTATCCTTATCCCTCCTCCCTTCCTTTCAGTCAGAGGGACGGAGTTCTTTTCAATCCATGAAACCGTCATGGTATAGGTCCAACCTGTCCAGGCAAGCATTTCAATCTTATAATTGCCGGGAGGCAGGTTTAATGATGTTTCATAAGCCACCTCATTCGGATTCGTTGGCTCAATCTGGCTAGTCACACAAGTGTACTTAGGTGTAATAATATTGCCATTCTCATCTAATAAGTATAAACTTCCTATGCCAAGGCCTTCCAAATCGTTATTATTATTATTCATATCCGTTTTTTGATAGGTGCACCGGATAGTTGCCGGCACCTGGGTTTGACCGGGGAAAACTGGTATTGTAAAATATACATCTTTACCCTGGTTCTGTGGAAATAACTCGGGATTTGTATAGCCTACAGCTGCTTTATTAATAGTTCTATAAAGTTGTTCGCTACTAAGATTACTGTAATCATGCAATTCATAATCAAACACAGTATAGCCTCCTGTAGGATATATGATCTTTGAAAGTACTCCTTTGATAGGAAGATCATTGGTTTCATCTGCCTCCCGGTTACCGCCAGAAAAAGAGACTATACTTTCAGAAATAATTGTGTTTGGTAATAGTGTTGTATTTGTGGCGACGTTTTCAAATCCCCAGTGATCTATGGATTTTGAATATTTTGAAGGCAGGTTATTGGGATAATAGTATTCAAATTTGTACGGAGGAATTATTTCACCAATAGCTGAAATTTTCAGTATTGAGTCTAACTTTAATCTTCCCTGAGTGGATGCTGCATTAAAATAGCTATATGAAAAAGAAAATTTTGACAAAACGGTAGTTTCATTTTTTATAATAATGCTATCAAGCTTTGAAGGATTAAGTAATCCTTGAGCATTCCACAACTCTACGTCAAGCCTTCCTGATAGATTAAATTCAACAGAGCCATTAACAAATTCAATTTTCTGCAAATAAACGTTAGTAATATCTTGCCGTGAATAGTCGTACGAATGATATTCATTAGCTAAGTCATCACCAGTATAACCTTCACAGTCACTATTTATATAATTATAAAGCTTATAAAATTGTTCAGAAAAATTAACCAGGCTTAGACTTTTACCTTTTACATATGTAAATGTTATTTTCTCATTGGTAGGTGCAACTATTGAGTCAATGTACCATGCAGATGTTGGATTTCCATTTCCATCGGGATTCAAATAAAGAAGCCCATTAAAAGTAGTGAGCTCATTTTGAAGTGATGAGGCATAGCTTTCTTCGGTTTCATTCGTGCTTAAATAATATTTATATCCCTCTCCATCAATAAAAAGCCACCCGGAATTTTGATAAGTGATTTTAAAACTATTCTTTTCGTCCAGAAACACAGATGATCCATCTGCATTTTTGCCAATTACAAATCGTCCGTTTTTTCCACAAAAATTATAACTAAAAATATCCGCTTCAGCATCATAAACTCCATCATAAACATTATTAAAAAAGTTTTTGTCAGTTTGCCAGGTACCCGCTTCTAAATAGTCATTATTACTTGATGCCGGTAGGGCAGGCGCATAATAGTAGCCCCAGCGTGATTGATCAAGATCATCTTTTTGTTTTATTGTTCTTGTTACAGCCCCTCCAGCTTCAAGCGTCCATCCAAGCCCTATCCATGACGCATCTTGTTTGACTTTAGTTCCGGACGCATCATACCTTATATATATTTGCAAAGAATGGTTAGGTGTTTTTATGTCATAAATTGGAATTTGAATATTAGGAGACCCATTAAAAAGGCTTACAGGAATATCACCGTATCGCCCTAATGATGCAGAGGTCGGAGATGATGGAATAATAGTATTTGAGCGGTATGGTTGAGTTTGGGAAAACAGGTTTATTGTGATAGGTAATGTTACTATCAACAAAAATTGTATTCTTTTTTTTACAATACCCATGGATTATCTTGGTTTAATAATTATTCTTATTTTAAGCCGAATTTTCCTACACTAAAAATTATACCCCACCCTCCACACAAAAGCTGGCGTTGGCGGTATATGGCGGTTGTATAAAAAATCGTATAGCACGCTTATCGTTCCCTGCATCTTCTTACCCTTCTTCAGCGGTGAGCTTATGCTGTATTTCTTTGTGAGACCCGCAAGTGAGCTCATTGTCCAGTTGCTGTAGTTTTTAAATACGGCAAGGCTTTCGATCGTTTTGCTGTAATTAAGTTCCGCCCCTGCCGTAAGCCAAAGGCTTCCCATAAACCTGCTGTTGGTCTTAAATAAGTCCGGCGCTTTCAACTCCCCGTAAACCCTGAATCCAACCCCTTCCCCCGTGATCTTCATATTTTTCCAGCCCTTTCCCCAGCCCATTTTAGCGCTGAACCCTACAGCTATTACACTTTTGTCGTCGATCTTATAGCCGGCTGTTAACGAAAAATCAGTTGAAGCAGGATAATAATTGGTTTGGCGTTGTGATTGAAAACTGACACTATACTGCAACCTTTCCCTGAATTTTTTTGTTTTCTGTTCGTTGGGGGTGAACTTTTCCGGCATAGCAATATCACCTGCGCTTCCTGCATCACCATTGCTTAGTTTTGACAGCTTTTCCTGAACACCGGAAAGTGCTTTCCCGGCTTCCTGCAATTGCTGCTGTACGTATTGCGCAGGATTGCTGTTGGCAGCATTACCTGTTGGAATAATAGCTAACCGCTGCTGAAGTATTTGCTGCACATCCGCACGGGTTTGCAACCCGGCTAAGGATTGCGGCGAACCATAATCATCCCCACGCGGGAATAATGCTGCCAGCATTGAATATTTTTTCATGAATTGCTGAAAGGAGGGGAGGCTGTTTGCTATATCTGTCAGCCTGCGGGCAAGCTTATCGGGATCGTTGAGCAATGTTTTATATTCACGTAATTGTTGGGAATAATAAAATACCTGCTGCTGGTATTTGCCCATATATTTACCTGCTGCCTTTGAAAATCCCTTATAGCGCGACATGATATTCAGCAGTTCCTGCTGCCGCTGTTTAAGGTAAGACTGAATATCAGCAGATGCTTTTAATTTTTGCTGTAATTGATTCGCCTTTCCTAAAGTGCCATCAATTTTTTCACGAATATTTTTTGATTTGCTGATTAATTGTTTCGCATCTTTTAAAAAAGCAAGCGAGCCTTGCAGGGAATCCAGCCCCGGAAAATAGTCCCCGGAGCTAAGCTTGTCAAATTTCCCGTTAGCTGCATCAAGTTTTTGAGAGAGCTCGTTGTAGCGTTGCTGTGTGTTGCCAAAGAACCTGCGGGCAAAGGATGAATCAACCTTTGCCATTTTACGGCGAAGTCGTTCTTCCTGCTTTGAGAAGCTGGTTAAATACTTTTCTGTCTGCCTTGTCAGTTGCCGGTCAATCTCATCAATTTTACTATCAGCTTCATTAAGATATTTATCCGGAAATGTTACAACAGCATTGATACTGCTATCCTGTGCATGTAAAACCTGTATTGCAAATATAATAACAGTAGTGAATAGTGATCTCATTGCATGTTAGTGTTGAAACCAATTGCTGCGAAAATCAGGAAAAAAGAAACTTGGTTAAAATAATTTTATTGAATTTGTTAATAACTATTGTGTTTGTGGATAAATTTTATATATATCATATACGTTATAAGTGGAAACACTTATGATATGGTTAAACTTTCCCCATTTCAATCACCACCACCTTAGCCCCTCTTGCATTTGCCTGTTTCACCATATCTTCCGTGCCTCCTTCGCCATCGCCGCCTTTACCATCCCACAGGGCAATAAGCGTCATATTCATACCACCGTTTGTGAGTGAGCGGTTTAATAACCAAAGATTATTGCGCATCCAGATATTGTAATGCTTTTTTTTCTGAAGCCATTTGGGTAATTCATTGCTTTCTGAAAGAACAGGATGATGCAGCAGGTTATACAATTTATCAAATCGCTCAATCCAGTCTTTACCGGCAAACGCTACGGATGCAACCAGGAACTGATCCCTGGGCATAGCGAGGAACATTTGGGCGGGTATGCCCAGCTCCACACATATTTCCAGAAAAAGAATATCGCCTCCGCAAGCGCCTCCCGATATGCCCATCAAAGCGCTTCCTTCGGGCAGTTTGTTTTTTTCTATTAGTATCTTTTCTTTGATAATTGCTCTCACGGCAGCTTCTTTTGAAGCCGGGAAACGTGGCTCTTTTCTATGCTGCTTATCAATCATGTGCCCGGTAAAAAGCAAATAGTAAATTGTTTTGGGTTGTTGCCGGCTTTCGGGTGGAAGAATTTTTAAAACTGCTTTTATGTTATCTTCTTTTACGCCAAGCGCTTCATACATCTTTAATTGTCTTACGGTAGCATCCATATTCAGATCGCCTGCGTTTTGTAATGCTCTTGCATACATATTGGCAACCCTGGCAGGATTTGTTAAGGTAAGACATGAAAAATCTGCTTCCGTAATATTAAGCCAAAGGTCAACGGTTCCTTTGGCTTCTAAATGAATTTTTGCTGCTTCAATTGACATTTGAACAGCAATGGATAAGCGCTGGTTTTTGGTTCTTAATTCTTTTAGCTTCAGGTCAGCATCTTCTTTTGTTTCATAAGCCAGCTCCCAGGTATTGGGATCCAGTTCTGCCAGCGAAATGATTGTTACCAGCAACCCTAACGCATTAATGCCTGAATAATAATGATTGAGGTCTGTATAAAACCCCCGCTCGTAGTTTTTAAATGCGCTTTCCAGGTATATGGACTGTTGTGCTTTTCTATATCTTTCTTCACCTTCAAAATCCTTCCAGGCATTAATCCACCGCGTCTTGGCATTTCTTGCTTTTAACGCATACGCTTCTGCTAACTGATAGTTAATGATATTAGTATCCTTAATAACCATATCTATTGCTATGTCTGATTTTACCAGCATGGCTGTGCCTTCTTCGGGATTTACATTCATCTCCTCTTCCGCCAGGCGTTGGTAAATCGTAGAAAGCCTGTCATTAGCCTGCACATCATTAGGTTTAACAGCAGCAACTTTTCCCCACGCTTCTTTTGCTGCATTTCTTGCACCTGTCTGGTATAATGCTTCGCCAACAATGCGTAATGCAGGAAGCCTCCAGGCAAAGCCTTCTGATTCATATGCTAATAATGCGAGTTTGCCAGGCAGCTTATTTTCTTTTGCAATTTTTACTTCAGTTATAAAATCTTCCGGCACTGCCATATATTTTTCCGGATCCTGGGTAGTAAGCAATGGCAGCATATTAAAAACCGGGCTGTCTGTTTTTTCACCGTTCACGCCTCCTTCAATAAACTTTATAAGATCTGGCAATTTATCTTTCGGATTATCTTTCCCGTAGGTTAAATATTTGTACCCGATAATATCAAAAGGCGTATCATCAAAGCCTTCACATTTAATCAGGATAGTGATTTTTTTCCTGAGCGCATGTCTTATACCCAACTCGTAAAAAACATTGGCGTTATGAATGGTAATATCTGCAATTACAATATCTGCGAGTAACAGCTCTGAAAACATGTCTTCTTTAATCTCTCCCGCCGCAAAAATTCTTTGTGTGGTACCTCCCTGTAACCCTGACTGGCTCATCGCCGGAATAATTAAATCAGTTTCCACTTTATCAAAATCAAAGAATACAATTTCCGGGCTGCCGTTTTTATCTTTTTTTATAACGGGCCGATTGCTGCCAAAGGGGCGTACAATAAATACCGTTGCCATGCAAATGATTTTATATTGAGATGCGCTAACTTAAGAACCCTGCATAAATCCTTTAAAATGCTCGGTAGCTTTCACCTGCCTTTTGCCCACTTCTTTCCCTACTTTGCGTAATTGAGCCATGTGCCTGGTAGAATCCATTTTTCTTACATCATCACTGTCAATATCGCCAAGCCCTATTTTTTCTAACCCGGCCTGGCTTAAATCAGCATTATATCTTACGTAACTGAAGTGCCTGCCTGCATCATTATCTAAACCTAAAGGGTTTCCATTTTCATCCGTGGGAATTATATCTCCTAATTCAAGGTCTATAGGGGCGCCAAAAATGCAACGCCCTACCGTACGGCAATTGATGTCCTGGTCAACCTGCATTGCGTACATGAGATTGTTAGGTAAGTTGGTTAACGTTTCCAGCAGCTGATTATAAGCGCCGGGGCTCGGGGCAGATCCTGTGCCGACGGATACAATTAATAGTTCCTTTTCACCTGTCTTCCAGTTAAGATTGTATGCTTTTTGAGTAGCCATTCTGTACATTAAGAAAGCAGGATTATTATAAGGCGTTACACCACCGTCTACAAAAACGAATGTTTTTTCAGGATCTGCCGGGTCCCATTGCAATGTTTCAGGACGGAAATATGCGGGTGCCGCAGTGCTGGCACGTACCAGTTGGTATAAAGGAATCCGTAGATTACAATCTTTTCTTTGAGGATTATTGAACTTGGCATCCGGGTTGTTGCTAATAGGCCATGGAGAATCCGTTGACCGGTTCATTGTAACAACCAGGAGCAGGCTTTTAAATTTATTGGACTGCAAATCAATATCGCCATCACCAAAGGTGGCCTTTAATTCTTTCAACAGCGGGCCTTCGTTGTAAAAATGTTTTACCCGTTTCAGCAAAAAGGATTTATCAAACATGGCTTCTCCTTTTTCCTCATAAAAGTCAAGCAATTGCTGCGCACTCATTCCCAGTGAAAGCCCGGCAGCTATAATTGCCCCGGTGCTGGTTCCGCCGATATAGTCAAAAAAATCACTTAGCCTGAATTGATCGTCTTTTCCCAAAGCCGTTTTTAATTGATTTTCCAGCTCTGACAAAATTTCAAGTGTAAGAACGCCTCTTATACCTCCGCCATCGAGCGAAAGGATTTTTCTTTTTTGCTGACTGTTATAACGTTGTGCTAACTGACCCCAGGATGACATAAGTTTATATTTATAAATGAAAGAATGCTCATCTGCCATGTGCCTGTAACAAAAAGCCTCCCCTGTAGTCACAGGTAAGCGTTCTTTGTTGTGCTGCTACACTAACAAGTACATACATTAATTTGGATGAGACAGGTTCCTGTAGAATTGGAAGATACAGTTTCCTATAGCAGATGCTCTAAGTTAATATGAAAGAATCAAATTAAAAAGCAATTGAAAAAAACTCATTGTAAAGTATTGCTTTGGAGTATAGTGCTGTGTTTTGGCTATATTAACCTGTATTTTATTTAGAAAAAAAATGAGCCGTAGCTTTTACGACTCATTTCTTTTACAGGCTGTTGCTTTTTTTCCTCAATTCATCTAAAAAATATCCCTACTTTAAATGAACTCTCAGCATCCATGCAATTTTTTCATGAATCCTTATATTATCCGTAAGAAAATCTGATGTGCCTGCGTCATTGTATTCTTCATCAGTTTTGTCTATAGCCTCGCGTAAAAAACGGATATGAGCTTCATGATCTGTTGCCAGTATTTTCAGCATTTGTTTAGCATCAGTACCTTCTTCCATGTGTTCCTCAAGCGTAGCTAATGCTGCAAAGCCCTGTAATGAACCCTCTGCGAAAAAGCCAAGATTACGGATGCGTTCTGCTACTTCGTCAATAATGGCTTCGAGCTGCTTGTATTGGTTTTCAAATAACTCGTGTAAAGGCCCAAAGTTTTCACCTTCTACATTCCAGTGAAAATTGCGGGTTTTGAGATATAACACATGTAAATCTGCAAGGCATGTTTGCAGCAGCATGGAGATATTTTTCAGGTTTTCCGCGCTGATGCCAATTGAAATTCTCTCTGCCTTAGTGGCTTTTGATTTTACGGTAAGTGCTTTTTCCATTGTATAACTGGTTTTATGAAGTTTTAGAATTAATCACATCTTCTTTAATTAATAAAATACCATGCCGGATTGATAGCTGATAGCTGTCAGCTATCAGCTATCAGCCGTCAGCATTTACTATTGCCTATTCACTTATAAGCCTTTTCTTAAATAAATTTTCAATATTACTTGCACTTGTAATTTTATTTTACCAGCTTTGTTACCGGTAGTCTGTCTCCTGCGGAAGCTATATTATCCTCTATCTCCATTTGTTTCTATTCTTCATTTATTACTTAAAATTTACGACATGAGAAAAAATCAGCTTCTTATTCTCTTAGCTATTGCTATGATCTATTCTTCCTGTAAGAAAGAAATTAAACTGGATAATTCTTCGGGTGTTTTATTACATATGCCGCATACAGACAGGGGCCTGATTGTAATTGCGAAAGAAGGGGCAAACATACATAATATATCGGCCGCTGTAAAAAACCTGGGCGGAAAAGACCTTGTGTTTAAAGATGTAATTAAAGAGCTTGGGCTTATCATTGTTCAAACACCTAACCCGGGTTTTGCTGAAAGAGCCAGGAGTATTGCCGGTGTTGAAGCGGTAGCCGTTGATATAGTAACCAACTGGCGGCTGCCGGAGCGTTTTGAAAAGATCAGTAAAACGCAGATTGCGTCGGCTACCAAAGGAAAAAAACCTGTAATTAATAATAATCCTTATAGTTTTTTGCAGTGGGGGATACAATCTGTAAACGCAGATAAAGCATGGCAAAAAGGATATGCCGGAAAGGGCGCGAAGGTTGCGGTGCTTGATGGCGGATTTATACTGGGCGATAGTGAAATAGGAGCAAGCGTAATACACACACATAGTTTTATTGACGGAGAAACGGCTGCCTATGCTGCCCCCGCGGGCTTTAGTGTGAGCCATGGAACACATGTTGCAGGAACTATAGCTGCTGCTAACGATGGGGAAGGTGTTATAGGTATTGCTCCTGAGGCAAAACTGATTTTGGTTAAAGTATTAAGCGACGAAACAGGATCCGGACCCTGGAGCAGTATGATTAATGGCATTTATTATGCTGCCGTAAATGATGCAGATGTTATTAATATGAGCCTGGGCGGGGAGCTGCCGCGAAAGGATTTTATTGATGACAATGGAACGCCTGACGACCCCAGTGATGATATGCTGGTTAGTTATAACAAAGAGATAAAGCCTTTGATTAATGCTATGAACAGGGCTACTCTTTTTGCAAACCTGAGAGGTGTAACCGTATTTGCGGCTGCCGGTAACGATGGATACAACTATGATGTGGAGAAAGATTTTATCACATATCCGGCAAATTGTTTGGGTGTGCTGGCTATAGCATCTAACGGGCCATTGGGCTGGGGTTTTAACCAGGATACTACTTTATATGTGCCTTCTATTTTTACCAACAGCGGAAAAAAATTTATTTCGTATGGCGCACCAGGTGGTAATTATGGCTGGCCTATTTCCGGTGCCGTTGCAACCGTGGGAGGGATTACTAACTATGAGTATGTATTTAACTTTGTTTTTAATGTAGGAGGTATTGATAGTGATACCAATGATTTGTACTATGTATGGATGGCGGGAACAAGCATGGCAACACCTCATGCAAGCGGCGTTGCGGCATTGTTGTATGGTAAGTATGGTAAACGCTGTTCTTCTTTTCTTGTTGACCAGATATTGAAAGCGTCTGCAAAAGATCTGGGCGCAAAAGGCAATGACCGCTTTTTTGGGCAAGGGCAAATTAATGCCGGCAAAGCGGTTTCGTTTTAAAGAATATAATGTTATAATGCTACGAATGCACGAATATTACCTGTTCGTGCATTCTCTGTACAAGAAAGGCTATGCGGGCTTTAAAACTGCCACGAATGCATGAATAAATCCCCATATTAAAAAAATATCTGTGCCCCGATGAATATATCGGGAATGGCTTACAGGGATTTCGCTTTTTAAAAAAACGTTTGCGGCATCGTCATTTCTCTCCCGCCGCAAAACACTTTAATTAAATGCAACGTACAGGCAGGATTATAATGACATCATTACAGATGAACTGAAAATCAGGCTTTTGTTTTTTACCAGCCTTCTTTTGTATAATAGGGGTAGCGCCGATGGCGCATAATGGAAACATTAACCGTTTTATCCACAAACGGATTGTGCCGATGGCACAAAAAAGAAAGCAACGAAGCCTTGAGAATGAGTGAACAGGCGACAGTGAATAATAAATGTTGCAATCTGTAAACCGGGAACCCGTAAGCTGCAACCGGCATGCTGCCGCGTAGCGGTTACCCGTTTTTAGTTAAATGCCGGTGATTTTATTTGCCCCGTATGGGGCTACCCTTGCATAACAACAAAATAGCATAGCCCATAAGCCTGCTGTTTTTACAACAAGCTGTTTTAAAGTCATCTTCCGGTTTTGTGCGGGTGCTTTGGGTTGAGCTCTGGAACCCGCGTCAGCATTGAGTTATGGGTGTGAATTTGGGTGTCCCGGGGTGTTTTTATAGCTTTAAGCGGTCATGTTTGTGCGCAAAAAGCGAAATAAAAGTGGTACAGTCAGTGTCCAGATCATAGATAAGTCATCAGGGCGGTATGTATTGCATAAAACAGTAGGCAGCTCAGCGGATGCTTTGGAAATTGATTTTCTTGTAAAAAAGGCTAAACGCATAATACTTGCCCGGGGCGGTCAGCATGTACTTGATTTTGACAGGGAAGCAGAGCTACAATATGTAGATACTTTTATAAATGGGCTGGCTGATTTTTCCCTAATAGGACCGGAGCTTTTATTGGGTCGGATATTTGATGAAATTGGCTTTGGTACCATTCAGGATAGCTGGCTTCGGCATCTTGTTATCACCCGCCTGGTTTACCCCGTAAGCAAATTAAAAACAGCAGACTATCTGTTCAAATACAAGGGTATAGAAACCAGCGTATACAGCATCTACCGGTATTTAGACAAGCTGCATGCCCGGCAAATGGAACAGATAAAGCAAATCAGCCTTCAACATACATTAATGGTATTGGGCGGCAGGCTTTCGGTAGTATTCTACGATGTAACCACTCTTTATTTTGAAGCTGCTGATGAAGACGATCTAAGGAAAACAGGATTTAGTAAAGATGGCAAAAACCAAAACCCTCAAATTGTACTTGGGTTACTGGTGAGCAGAGACGGCTATCCATTAGATTACTCCATTTTTGAAGGGAACAAATATGAAGGAGACACTTTACTACCCGTCATTGAGCATTTTGAGCAAAAATATCAACCCGAAGCCCTTATTGTAATCACCGATTCAGGTCTGTTATCGCAAAAAAACGTTGATTTGCTTAAAGCCAGGCAGTATCAATACATTTTAGGAGCCAGAATAAAAAACAGGGATAAGGCAATTACAGAAAAGATATTGCGATTGGATTTAGCGGATGAACAAAGCGCCATCATCCCCCTGGATAATGAAGAGCGGCTTATCGTAGGCTTTCGAAAAAGCAGGGCAGTAAGAGATGCCAAAAACCGTAAGCGTGGGCTCGAAAAGCTGGAAAAGAAGATCAAATCCGGTAAACTTACCAAATCCAGCATCAACAACAAGGGCTATAATAAATACCTGAAGCTGGAAGGCGAAATAAAGGTATCTATAGACAGGGAAAAATTTGAACAGGACGCGTGCTGGGACGGGCTGAAGGGCTATATCACCAACACCCTGCTCAGTAAAGAGGAGGTTATTGAACAGTATGCCCAACTATGGAATGTGGAAAGAACTTTTAGGATATCGAAATCAGATTTACAGGTACGTCCGATCTATCACCGGCTAAGGAAAAGGATCGAAGCTCATATTTGTATATCCTTCGTTGCCTGTAAAATTTACAAGGAGTTAGAGCGACAGTTAAAACAGAAGGGATCGTTGCTTAGTGCGGAAAAGGTCATTGACATCCTGAAAACAATTTATAAGGTGACCATTCAAACACCTTTTTCCAATAATTTATACCAACGCCTGCTTATCAAAACCAACCAACAGCAGCAGGTGGTTGACCTGTTTGACCTCAAAATTTAGCCCCCCCTTGTTTTTGGGTGTCCCATCGCACAAAACCGGAGGCAGGATTATAATGACATCATTACAGATGAACTGAAAATCAGGCTTTTGTTTTTTACCAGCCTTCTTTTGTATAATAGGGGTAGCGCCGATGGCGCATAATGGAAACATTAACCGTTTTATCCACAAACGGATTGTGCCGATGGCACAAAAAAGAAAGCAACGAAGCCTTGAGAATGAGTGAACAGGCGACAGTGAATAATAAATGTTGCAATCTGTAAACCGGGAACCCGTAAGCTGCAACCGGCATGCTGCCGCGTAGCGGTTACCCGTTTTTAGTTAAATGCCGGTGATTTTATTTGCCCCGTATGGGGCTACCCTTGCATAACAACAAAATAGCATAGCCCATAAGCCTGCTGTTTTTACAACAAGCTGTTTTAAAGTCATCTTTATATTTTTCCTGAAACAGGTTTGGTACTCGCTGACGGGGGCGCTTGTATTTTACTATCAGCACTAAGGCAAAGTGTATAACTATTCAACCTAAAAGCGAAATCCCTGGGATGGCTTATTTGTTGTATTCTTAAATCATCCCGCCCAGGGTGTGGCGCCGGAATTCGTGGCTATTCCGGAATTAATGGCAATCAGGCACTATTCCATAGCACATTATCCATTTACTATTCAATGCCTTTCCTTAAGATGTTGGTGATAACACCAACATCGGCGGTCGCCGTTGCGGGTGTTGTCACCCGCAACTACACAAGCGTTATGGAAACGACATTGATTCACTATTTTCATTGCCTATATTACCTGCCTTGCTTTTAACTCTATATACTTATTAATCGCGTTTATGGTTACCTGTTGCGGAGTGGTGAGTAAAGAAAGTATGCCATGCTGTTGCAATTCCTTTGCGATCAGTCTTTTTTCAAAAGCAAATTTATCAGCAATGGTTTTAATGTAAATATCTTCAAGGTTTTCTGCGGGTTTGTCACGCAGTTGTTTCAACTCGGTGTTCTCAAAAAATACTACCAGCAATAAATGATGCTTTGCCAGCCTGCGCAGGTAAGGCAACTGGCGCTGGAAACTGGTAATAGATTCAAAGTTGGTAAATAGTATCAGCAGCGAGCGGCTTTTAATTTTGCTGTGCACGTGCGCATATAATGCTTCAAAATCAGGCTCTGCAAAATTGGTTTGCTGCCGGTAAAGATTTTCTAAAACCATTTCCATCTGCATGCCTTTGCGGTCGGCAGGTAAAAACGTTTCCGGTTTATTGGAGAAGGTCAGTAATCCCGCTTTATCATGTTTAAGCAAAGCAACATTGGCTATAACCAGCGATGCATTAATGGCATAATCCAGCAGGGTTAAACCTTCAAAAGGCATCTTCATATTTCTGCCCTTATCTATAAGGCAATAAATATGCTGGCTCTTTTCATCGGTATAGGTGTTCACCATAATATCGCCCTGGCGTGCAGTTGCCTTCCAGTTTACTTTTTTATAATCATCACCCAGCACATATGCTTTTATTTGCTCAAATTCAGTACTGCTGCCCAGCTTGCGCAGGCGGCGCACACCTGTTTCGTTTAACCTGTTGGTAAATGCCAGCAATTGATAACGCTTTAATTGCTGAAAAGATGGATAAGTGGGAATGACAGTATGCCGGTTAAAAATAAACCTGCGTTCAGCAAATCGTAGCGGGCTGGTAACAAATATATTGATAGCGCCGAAATCATATTCACCTCTCTGCAGCGGGCGTAATGTATAGTTGATATGATGTTCCCGTCCGCCTTTAATCACCGCATTTCTTTTCCAGTTATATTGCTGAAACTGGAAAGGCAGTTCATCAATAACTACCACCCTGGCGGTAAAGGAATAGTTATTCTGCAAAATAAGATGAACGGGGTTTCCATCACCATTGCTGAACCTTTCCGCAGTATGCCTTTCTGCATTAAACCCATTGCGGCTGTATAATACAAGTATATCGATCAGTATAATTATACCAAGCAATAATAAAGCAGTAACAGCAATATTATACAGCGGTTCTGCAAAAAATGAAATAATAAAAAGCAAAACAATAGCGGCAAGAACCGTATAGGTTCTGCGGGTAAGTTGCAATGAAAGATAAAAATGCTTCAGCCTTTTCAAATTTTACCTCGGTATTTCTAAAGAATGAATAATTTCTTTTATTACATCATCTTCTGTTCCTCCTTCCATCTCTTTTTCAGGAGTAAGCATAATACGATGCCTTAATACGGGAGTCGCTATTTCTATAATATCGTCCGGCGTTACAAAGTCGCGGCCCTGCATAGCTGCAATGGCTTTGGCTGCCATCATTATTGCAAGCGACGCTCTTGGTGATGCACCAAGATAAATAGATTTATGCGAACGTGTGGATGTCACCAGCTTTGCAATAAACTGCAAAAGTTTTTCTTCTATCAATACCTGTCTTACCTGTTTTCTCAGCTCACTGATATGTAGCCCGGTAAGCACTTCTCCCATACCGGAAATAATATCTTCACTTGCTGTTTGATGAAAGCGGGATAGTATACGCACTTCTTCTTCTTCAGTAGGGTAGGGAACGGAAATTTTAAATAAGAACCTGTCTAACTGCGCTTCCGGTAAACGATACGTTCCTTCCTGCTCAACAGGGTTTTGAGTTGCCAGTACCATGAACGGGCGCTCCATAATATGTGAGTATCCATCTACCGTAACCTGTTTTTCTTCCATTACTTCAAATAAAGCCGCCTGCGTTTTTGCCGGGGCGCGGTTTATTTCATCTACCAATACTATATTTCCGAATATAGGGCCGCGCTTAAATTGAAAGCCTCCTTCTTTTGGATTGAATATAGACGTACCTAAAACATCGGAGGGCATCAGGTCCGGCGTAAACTGCACCCTTGAAAAATGCAACGCTATGCATTTTGCAACAAGCCTTGCCGTAAGTGTTTTGGCCACACCCGGCACGCCTTCAATCAGTACATGCCCGTCTGCAAGTAACGCGGCAACAATCAGTTTCACCATCTGTTCCTGCCCCACAATTACTTTACCTATTTCTGCACGCATTTTCATAACGGCATCGTGCAGTTGTGTGAGATCGGTGCGGGACGTAAAAATGTTTTCTTCCATTATTAAGCGGTTTTATAAAATTTTTCAAGCAGTTCATAAAATTTCTGTTACCTGCTGATCGTGAACAGCAGCTTCAGTATTTATAAAAGATATATGATCAACAATTGATTGTATTAATACCGGGGATGCGCCTGATTTGTTGGCAAGCTTTGTTACGAACTCAGCATCCATCGTGCCTGTATTTATTTTATAATGATTGTATACATGCTCCGTAAAATATACACTCATTTTCTGGCAAATATTTTTATTGTCTCTTTTCTGAAAATATAGTCTTCCTATTGTTTTTACAAATTCAAGCAAATCGTTTTTGTGTGCAGCAATACGGGGAATTTGCCGTTGGTTTCTTTTTAATCCCAGCAAAACAAATATGATCAACCCTGTTATGGCGGTATAGATGGCAGCCCTGAAAGATTTTTGTTCCATTAAAATCCTGAAGGGCGACGGATCTCTATGTAAATCATAGGCAGGTTTATGAAGAAAGTATTCATCCCAGGCTATCTTGTTAATGCCGGGAGATATGGCTGATAATAATTGATCGTAATGCGCCATATTATCATTGTGTAGCAAAAAATAATTACTGAATGTAAGAGGAGCGCCATGTATGTAAAAACTACCGCTTCCTGCTTTTACACGAAGCATCAGCGCGCTGCTGTCCTGCAAACGTTCAATCACATAGCTCATTGTAGAATCGAACGAAGTGAAAATAGCTCAGCATTCTTCTGCCGGGATATTGATAGTGGTTTGTTTTCTGCATAAAAGGAGGCTGCATAAGCCACACATCGAACGTATCAAGCCCTGAGCTGTTGAACTGGTTAAAGCCGCCAAAGTCAAACAATGTATTGAAATGAAAAAAATCCTGTGCAGCATTATTAAATTCATACGAAGAAATAAATACATCATTACCGAGGCTTACAAAATGAAACAGCTCGCGTAACTCATCCTCGCTGGGATTAAATGTTTTGGTGAGAATGAACAATGCCTGGTTGCTTGTGTCATAGGTTAAAACACTGTCTTCCCATAGCCCCGGAGCCTTTTTGTTCAATGTTATTTGTGATTGCGGAAATAAGTGACCGAGATTATTATATGCTACATAAGCGCCGTATGGTATTTTATCTTTTTTATTCAGCGTTATGCGTTGATCAAAATTTTTACCGCTGCCACCAATAAGTAAAATGATAATCAAAAACAGCAATACCGCCCCGATAATATATGGTAGCGCTCTTCTCACCAGCTTATAGATGTTTGGTTATATACCTGCATAAATGCATCTACAGCATTCCTGTATTGTTCATGCGTAACGGCTATTTCTCCATACCAGGCATATTCATAGTTGCGTGTAACTTTGAAAAATGCGGCATAAAATGGTTTACCATACAGTTGGGTAAGATATTCCATATTGGTAGCGTCATGTGTATATTTAATTAATTCGTGTTGCGAAAGCATTTTCAATACATGCAGGTAATGAAAGCGAATAGCTAAACGGTAATCCTGGTTTTGTTCAGCTTTTTGAATTTCAGCTTTCAGGTCGGTTGTAAAAATATCTTCAACATCTCCTTCCTGTTGTGCCCTGGTAATTACCGGGCCTTTTGACGGGCCCCATATATTCATATGATTTTTTGATAAGAACCATATTACCGCGGCCACAAAACTCACAATAATCAATATCCACAAAATAGTGCTGAAAGCATTATTGCTTAAGAGCATTGCAAGCCATAATAAAAATTTTTCCAGCCACGAACCTGATTGCCGTTTTTTCTTTTCGTGCAAATCTTTATTGGCATACCAGAAATCATCATCATTCTTTAATTGCGCTGTAATTGAATCCGGAACCGCTCTCCACTTAAATGCAGAAGAATCATATACAGAAGTGGTATCTGCTTTCTGAAGAAAATAAAGTGTATCATCATTACTATCATAGTATTCATCTTCATCATTATACACAGAATCGGTTAAGCCCTTTGTAATACTATCCAGGGTTTGCTCAATAGTATCTTTTAGCGGTAAAGGAATAGAATCTTCATCCTGAGCAAGGCATGGCGCTGCTATTGTGCAAAGCAGGAAAACAGCGCGTATATGTAAACAGGATTTATACACCGGCAGTAGTTTCCGTGGCTGTTTTCAACCTGCGTTGAATCTTTGCCGGGTAAATAATGTAATACCAGATAATATATGAAGCAGACATCAGCAATATAAATGCGCTAAGCCATTGCGGCATGGTATAATACCTTGTTATAAAGCCTTCAAAAAAAGCGGCAACAATAAATACCGGTATAAGACTTACTAATATTATAACACCATCTTTCGCTCCTCTTAAAAAAGCCTGTAATCTCGTTCCTGTGCCGGGAAACATCCACCCTTTGCCGAGCACAATACCTGCAGCGCCGGCAATAACTATAGCGCTAAGTTCAAGCGTGCCATGAATAAAAACGGTAAGTATAGATTGCATGCCCAAACCTTTGGAAAAAAACATATGTTCAAAAGCGCCCAACCTCACGCCTTCATTTAATAAAGACAAAATAACAGGAAAACACAATACAATACCTCTTGCGAAATAGGTGAAAGAAACAAAAATGTTATTCAGCATAATGCCGAGCCACATCATCAACTCGTTACCTTCTGCATATACCCCGAAAGGTTTTCCGTTTTCTATGTTTTCTTCGGTCATATTTACATAGCTGTCCGTAAGCATTTCTCTTACAAAACTTTCATCATGTTTTGCAGAATAAAACCCTACTATGAAAAATACGATGAATAATACTGCGCAAAACAGCAGCACGCCCTGGTGTTTTCTTACCGTAAGCGGAACCGTATATTTCCAGAATTCGGCAATGCGGTTACGATCTTCCTTACGATTTTGATAGATGCTCATATAGGTTTGCGATGCTCTGGCGTTTAAGTATCGCGTAACCCTGCTGTGAGGGTAAAAGGTTTTGGCATACGAAAGATCATCAACCATCTGGGTAAACTCAACCGCCATTTCATCGGGGTCGTCAGAAGGAAGGTGTTGATTCTTGAGCCAGCGGTCTTTGTTCTTTTTTATGAATAAGGCTTCGCGCAAGTGCAATTAAATTTGCTTCAATATAAATAAATACTTAACATCGTTTAATAACAGGACAAAAAAAATATTATTGCACAGTAATGAGTAAAATTAATATCTCAACCAGCTTTAATATAGACCTGGAATTTGAAGGGGCTCAATTTCATGTAAGAATGTTTGCATGGATACTGGATTTTATCCTGCAGGTATTTTACCTGATCATAATATCTAACCTGTTTGGGGTATTTAGCGGCATAGCCGGTTCGGGGTATGATATATGGGCTTTCCGGTGGCTGATTATGCTGCCTGTACTCACCTATCACCTGTTTTGCGAAATATTATGGAACGGGCAAAGTGTCGCAAAGCGGTTACTGGGATTAAGGGTTGTGAACGATAATGGGGGAAAAGCGTCATTAGGACAGTATATGATCAGGTGGTTGCTAAGATCGTCTGATCTTACATTGCCGTTAATTATACTGGCAATGATGTTTGGCGACATGAATTATTTGAAAGCGCTGTGGATTACGGTATTGATGTTTATTGCCGACCTTATTTTAATTGGCACTACCAAACAAGGCAAACGCCTGGGTGATCTTGCTGCGGGTACAATGCTGATTAATGTTAAGCCAAAGGGAAATCTTGAGGAAACTATTTTTATGGAAGTGGACCAGGATTATACAGCCCTGTTTCCGCAGGTTATGCGCTTAAGCGACAGAGATATCAACACCATAAAAGGTATTGTAGACACCGGAAGAAAAACCGGTAACTATCAAATGGTTGAAAACGCTTCGATACGTATTAAAAATGTATTAGGTATAGAAACTACCTTATCTCCATTTGATTTTCTGGATACTTTGTTGAAGGATTATAATTATTTATCTACGAGGGGGTAGGGGAAAGGTAGAAGGTTTAGGGTGTAAGGCATAAGGTAGATCTTCACCCCACACCTTCTGCCTTACACTTACTCCACATACTTCTTAAGAAACGCTTTAATTTTCTCATATGAATCCAGGAGATTATTACCCGCCCACCCGCACTAAAACCCGCCAATACTATCTCTGTAGAAACGTTAAAATTACCTGCATTTTGGAGATATAACGCTATTGCCGATTTTGTATCATTTTCCTGCGATGGGAAAAGATTAGTACCATCTTTTGCCAAACGATAATTTATATTGATAAAAGCATAATCCGGAAGCTGCCTTTGCAATTCAGGTATGGCAGCAGTTAAATCGTTTTTGTTTCCTTCTGTCCAGCCACCGCCATGTATTAATACAATTGTTTTTGTGGTTTTTGTTCTGCCCGCCGGCAGGTATATATCCATTTTTTGTTGTGCACCGTTGCCGTATGCAGTATCTAAAAGATATATTTCCTGCCACGAATTCCGGTGTTTGCATCAGCGGTTCAGGGTTTGCTGCACAAAGAGCCACAAAGGATACACAAAATTACACAGCTCGTTTTATTATTCTTTGTGGCTCTTTGTGTATCCTTCGTGTACCTCTGTGAAATAACCAGGTTGTTACACTGGAACTATTCGTGATAATTAGTGTGATTCGTGGCTATTTGGCTCATATGGAATAAGCCGCAGCGGTTAAACCGAAAAAGCATATATTTAACAGGTACAATACAATTGCATTCCATATTTAATTTTTACGATAATGCCAGCACCAAAAAAAACTGCTGCTAAAAAAAGTGCCGCGGATAAAAATAAAGCAGAAAAGAAAACGGTAAAGCCTGCATCAAAAAAAAGCAAAATAGTGAACGTTGATTCAACCATAAAAAAATACGAAGACATACATTTTGTAGATAGTACCAGGCCGGTTTGGAATTATTCTTTATTTACGGATGAAGACATTACTAATTTTCAGCAGGGCACACACTATAATTTGTATAAACTCTTTGGTTCAAGACCTGCAAGGGTACTGGATACCGATGGTTATTATTTTGCTGTTTGGGCGCCCAACGCCACGTTTATTTCTGTGAAAGGAAACTTTAATGATTGGGATAATGAATCTCATCCACTATACGTACGTATGGATAATTCCGGAATATGGGAAGGCTTTATTCCTAATATGGGTAAGGGAGAAGTATATAAATATCATATTCATGGTTACAAGGGTCATCAACAGGATAAGGGAGACCCCTTTGCCTGGTTTTGGGAGAAGCGCCCGGCAACAGCTTCCATAACCTGGAATTTAGATTTTGCCTGGAATGATGCGGAGTGGATGAAGGAAAGAAAAAAACATAATGCCCTTGATGCACCCTGGAGTGTGTATGAAGTGCATTTGGCAAGCTGGATGCGCCCTGATAAGAATGATGAAGAAAGCTATAATACCTACGACCAGATTACAGAGCGCCTGGTGCCTTATGTAAAAGAAATGGGTTTTACGCATGTTGAATTCATGCCGGTGATGGAGCACCCTTTTGATGGTTCATGGGGATACCAGGGTGCGGGTTATTTTGCGCCTACTTCGCGCTTTGGCGATCCGCAGGGTTTTATGCATTTGGTAGATGCATTACATAATGAAGGCATTGGTGTTGTGCTGGATTGGGTGCCTTCTCATTTTCCTTATGATGCGCATGGCTTGTTTATGTTTGATGGAACGCATACCTATGAGTATGCAGATATGCGTAAAGGGTTTCACCCGGATTGGAACAGTTATATTTTCAATTACAAGCGGGGGGAGGTAAAATCATTTTTAATCAGCAGTGCAAGGTACTGGTTTGATAAATATCATGCTGATGGCATACGTGTGGATGCGGTTAGCTCAATGCTTAAGTTGAACTATTCACGTACAACCGGGCAATGGGAGCCTAATGAATATGGCGGCGATGGAAACCTGGAAGCAATCGCGTTTATTAAAGATTTGAATGAAACGATATACCGCGATTTTCCTGATGTGCAGACGATAGCTGAAGAAGCAACAGATTGGCCGGGCGTGAGTAAACCTACAGTTGAAGGCGGCCTTGGTTTTGGTATGAAATGGATGATGGGTTGGATGCATGATACACTTGACTATTTTAAGTTTGATTCTGTATACCGGAAATTTCACCAGGATAAGTTTTCGTTCAGTATGATGTATTTCTATGATGAAAACTTTATGTTGCCGCTGAGTCATGATGAAATTGTGCACGGCAAAAGCCCCATGTTGTATAAAATGCCGGGCGACGAATGGCAGAAATTTGCAAACCTGCGCCTTTTATACAGTTATATGTTTACCCATCCTGGTGGTAAACTATTGTTTATGGGTGATGAATTCGGGCAAACCAGCGAATGGAATTATAAATCAGAACTGGATTGGTATTTGCTGCAATATGATGCCCATAGAATGTTAAAAGATTGCGTGGCTGATTTGAATAAACTATTGCGTAGTGAGCCTGCTTTATACCAGAATCAATTCAATATCTATGGTTTTGAATGGGTTGACCTGAATCACCGCAATGAAGGGGTGATTGTATACAGGCGAAAAGGCAAAAATCCGGCTGATGATGTATTGGTAATCCTGAATGTTACACCTGTTGTTTATCATGATTGGAAGATACAGGTTTCAGGCAAAGAGCAATGGAAGGAAATACTCAACAGCGATGAAAAAAAGTATTGGGGAACCGGCGATGTGTTAAATCCCGATATACAGTCAGAAATCGTCGATAAAAAGGGCAGGGTTTTTGAAATAAGAGTTCATCTGCCCCCGTTGGGTGCGGTAGTGCTCAAATAGCCTCTCTTAATTGTATGAAATATGTATCGGTTTTTTGTTTTGTTGCGGTAATGTCTTTACCGGTATTTGCTCAAATATCAGATAGCGCAAGATTCTTTTATGCAAAAGGCGCTGAAGAACAACAAAGCAGGAGATTTGCCTTGGCTCATAAATATTTTCAGCAGTCGGTAGATGCTGATTCCTCTAATGTAGAAAGCTGGAAAGCCTTAGCCAATACCGCATTGGAACTAAGGCAATACAAAAAGGCAAAAAGCGCTTTTGAAAAGATATACGAACTAGATAAAAATGATACCGCGGCTATACGCCAGCTTGCACAACTGAATTTTAATTTTCGCCAGTGGCATAATGCTATAACATTTGGTTTGCTGATGCAGCAAAAAGGAATACAGCAAAAGAACACCAATTATATAATCGGTAAAAGTTTTTACGAGGATGAAAATTATGGTAAAGCATTTCAATACCTCGAAGAAGCTGCTAAAGATGATCCGGCAAATGCCCAAATTCCCTACATCATTGCTGTGTCGTATGTAGATATGAGCAATTACAGGAAAGCCATTCCTTATTTTCACAAAGCACTGGCAATAGATTCGAATAATGCAAGATGGTATTATGAAATGGCAATGACCTGCTCCGCGATACCGGATGATAAAACGGCGGTTATTTATTATGAAAAGGCTGCCGAAAAAGGATATAAAACCGATAATGATTATTTCGAAAATCTTTCTTTATCATGCATACTCTCGGGTCAACCGGAACGAGGTTTGCAATTAATGATGAATTTGCTGGAGAAAAAACCTGCTGATCTTAATTTGTTATACAATATAGCCGAGACATATTATAAGATTAAAGACTACCCCAAAGCTATTGGCTATTTCGATAATATTCTTCAGCAGGATGCTTCAAATGCAAGAGCAATGTATATGATGGGAATGGCGTATCAGAAAAAAGGCGATGTATCAAGAGGTATGAAGATATGCGACAGGGCTATAGAACTTGATCCCTCACTGGCAGACTTGAAAAGAAAGAAAGTAAATGTTGGTTTGTAATACGTAAACTTATTTTTCCAGTTGTTTTTTCAATGCTGCTTCCATCTTATCAATGCCTTTATATATTTTACTTTCGTAGGGCATGGCATCTATCGCTTCCCACAAAAGCTTTTTCTCATTGCTGTCAAGCTCATCAATATCATAAAAATAAGTGCGGATGGTAAAAAGAAATGCATTTTGTTCCGCAAAGCCTACCAGGTTCTGACGCTCAGTTCTTATATAAAATTTTGTTGCATCACTTCCTTCTAATCTCCCATTCCAGTAATCGCTATCTATACCAGGTGGCGCAACCGGGTGATGGTTTAAACGCTTATCTGTTGCAATACCCCAGGCAAATCTTGTAAAAGGTCCTTTTTGAATAATAGCGGAAAGCATTTTGGGGTGCTGCTGCATGGTTTTATCCATACCGGGAATAGGAGCATGTATAACCTCAAAATTTTTTCCGCATTTTTCTGTTGGCGACCAATGATTAGGCGAACAAAGGTGAATAGCTGTTAACCGGTCCTCTGCATTCTGCATTTGTACTACGGCAGCATCTTCCTGCACCTGGCAGCAAAGCGCATCAAACAGTGATTCATATTTATCACTTTCAACATTTATCCAGTCATCATTCCAATGAATGGTTTCGTTTAATATATGGTTATATAATGAAAAACTTTTGCCTGATTCCCGGAGTGTAAAAATTTCAGGGTATTCTTCGCTGAGTTGTTGTGCTATATACTTATTTACCCTGCTGATGGTATCGGGCAATAATTTTGATGTGCAATAATATTTATAAATATCTTCCTTTCTGCATGCTGTTTTATTTTCGATATAGTGATGGTATGCATCATCTGTTTGAAAAATAAATTTTTCAGATGGAACGGGATTTTTTTCAATCGCGATCAGTCCGGGAGCGGTAGAGTATTTTCCTGTAAGAAAGGGAAGGTATTTCATAAAGTGGGGTGAATGGTCAATAGGCAATCAATGTCGTTTCCTTAACGCTTGTATAGTTTCGGGTGACAACACCCGCAACGGCAACCGCCGATGTTGGTGTTATCACCAACATCTTAAGGAAACGGCATTGAACAGGCAATGGTGAATGGTCAATATAATTTTGCGACGATCTTCCAAATATAAAGCTTTTAAAAATTAACTTCATGCTTCATGCGGATATTCTATTCAGTGCCAGCCCCGTATTCATTCTATTTATCATTGCCTATTGCCTGTTCACTACTAAAGCTTCACATTCAACCCAAATACAAAATTTGTTCCTGCCATCGGGAAGTAGAAATTCTCGTTAATCATTTTTCCTTCATAAATATACCCGTAGGTATATCCGTTAGGTTCGTATTTTTTGTTGAAGACATTATTTACCTGCGCTACCAGGTTTATTTCTTTAAACAGCAGGTTGGGAATGGTATAGGAGAGTCTTAGATCCTGCACATAAAAAGCATTTAATTTTTTATCGTTGCCGGAAGTATTGTCGAGATATTGCCTACCCGCATACTTACTTAATAAACTAAACTCAACATTTTTAACGGGAATAAAATTTACTACTCCTCCGCCAACAACGGATGGAGAAAATGAAATATCCGTCTCTTTATACGTTTTAGTTTTTTGTCCTCCGTTATCATAATCGTCATAAAAAGCGGTATAGTCTTTTATTTTATTTTTGCTGAAGGCAATATTGGCGGATGCGTTGAGCCATCGCAATGGTTGCCACCTTGCCTGCAACTCAATACCGGCCCTGTAACTGTTGGGTGCATTGGTTCTTGTATACGCACCAACATCGTTAATCATGCCTGTTTGTACCAATTGATTTTTATACTTCATGTAATAAAAGTTGGCGCCCCAGGTAAAGCTGCTATTCTTTTGTTCAATGCCCAGTTCAACATCCTGCAATCTTTCCGGTTTAGGCTGTTGATTGGCGCCTGCTTCAAAATCATCGCGGTTGGGTTCTTTGCCTGCAACAGCATAAGAAACAAATGCTGACCAATTTCCATTGGTATAAGAAAGCCCTGCTTTGGGATTAATGAAATGATAATTGTTGTAAATGAATAATCCCGGATTATTTCTGAAGCCATTTAAGTAATACCGGATATTGCGGTATTGTATATCAGCAAATATGTCGAGGTGCCGGGCAATATGTTGCTGTAGCTTGGTGTATATATTGAAGTCGGTTTTTTTTGCATCAAGATTATACCATTCATAATTGTTGGGTATATCTGTTTGCGACCAGATGATTTTTCCATAATGCCCGCCATTATACCTGTTCCAGCCGCCGCCGGTAATCCATTGCGTGCCTTTGTTTTTGTACTGTAGTGAGAAAATTCCTCCATAATAATAGTTATCCAGCCACAATTGCCTTACAAGGTCTGTTGTTGTAATTACAGAATCGCCTATGGTAATATCCTGTAATCCATATTTTGATAATGACTCACTGCCTTTATATTGCTCATAATATCCTTTTCCTTCCGAAAGGAATCCTGCTATATTAAAGCTCCAGTCATCACCTAATCCCTGGTTTAAAAACAATTGGTAATGTGTTTGTATATAGTTGTCAGTTTCGTTATCGTATGGCGCGCCCGGCTTATCTGTTCCCGCAGAATTATAAGTCCGGTTGGTTTTCAGCATACTTCCCGGCACACCATTCCATGCCTGGTAAGTTTTTTCTTTGCCCGAAAAAACATTAAAGCGCAGCGATGTTTTATTGTTGATGTATGCTGTAGAAACATAAAAAGATTTTAGATCGCTGCTGGCGCGGTCTATGTAACCATCGCTGCGTAAAGAAGAAAGTCTCGCGTCTACGGTAAAATGCCCGTTAATCAGTCCTGTCCCGGCTTTTAGTGTATGCTTCCATGTATTGAAGGAGCCGAAGCTGTTGTTGCTTTCTGCATAAGCTTCTTCAATAAAGTCGTTGGTGGTCATATTAATAGTAGCGCCAAAAGCACCCGCGCCATTGCTGCTGGTACCCACGCCGCGCTGCACCTGTATACTGTTAACCGATGACACAAAATCCGGCAGGTCAACAAAAAAACTGCCCTGTGATTCCGCATCGTTATAGGGTATGCCATTCAGCGTAACATTTATGCGGGTAGCATCCGTTCCGCGTATGCGTATTCCCGTGTAGCCTACACCGTTACCTGCATCAGAATTTACAATTACCGAAGGCAGTTGGTTCAATACGAATGGCAGATCCTGCCCGGTATTCAGCTTTTCAATTTCTTTTTTAGAGAGATTGCTTTTGGCGAAAGGCGCTTTTTCACCTGCCCGTACCGCTCTTATTTCAACAGGCTGCAGCATCAGCGGAATGCGTTCTAAAGCGACGGTTTGCGCATTGCCGGTTTGTAATGGTAGCGTAATGGTACGGTAGCCTACACCGGAAATGATAACATCATAACTACCTTGTTTTAACCCGGAAATGCTGAAGTTGCCTTCATCATCTGTAATGGTTGCCAGTGTTGAGGAAATGCTGACAGTGGCATTGGAAACAGGAAGGCTATTTTCTTTTTCTATAACCTTGCCTTTAATACTGTTTTGGGCTGATAACCCACTGTGCATGGCTAATGCCATTGCAATCATAAAAAAACTTTTCATTCTGTTTTTGTTGTCGGCACAGCAATGTGCAAATTATTGCACTCACTTATTGTTGGCCGGGTTTACAAAAACAGGAAAGGAGAGATGTGAGGACTCGTCCTTCCCTGCGCAGGCATTACCCTGATCAGGTTCTACGGGTTTAATCTCAGCCCCCGATATTAAATCGGGAAGCACCCCGGGAATCACTGAGGTTAAATATTCTTTAACCGCGTTTATTTGCAGTGCAAAGGTAAAGGACTTTTAAAATATTTTCCAAATAGCGTAACATTTAACTGCGTTGCCCGTATAACAAATACTATTACTCAAAAATTTAATATAAAAGAATGAAGAAATTAATACTATTTGCCGTATTTGCTATTGCCGTATTAAGCACAGTGGCACAGGATGATAAGGTATTTGTAAAAGATGCCAATGCACAGCCGCGTAAAATATCCGGCTCGTTTTCAGGAATAACTGTTTCCGGCGCTATTGATCTGTACCTTTCTCAAAGCGATGAAGAAGTAGTGGTGGTTAGCGCGGCAGAACCTGAATACCGCGACAGAATAGCAACGGAGGTAAAGAATGGTGTACTGGAAATATATTATAACGATAAGGGGATGAAGTGGACACGTGACAGGAAATTAAAAGCCTATGTTTCTTTTAAAACTTTAAACAAGCTTGAGGCGTCCGGCGCTTCTGATATTTATGCGAATGGCGTAATAAAATCTCCTGCGCTGAAAATTACCCTGAGCGGTGCAAGTGATTTTAAAGGCGCTGTTGACCTGCAGGAATTATCGCTTAATCAAAGCGGCAGTTCAGATTCGCAGATCAGCGGAAGGGCAGACAAGGTAAATATATTGGTGAGTGGCGCAAGTGATGTAAAAGGGTATGATCTTATTACCGAATATTGCGAAGCGAATGCCTCCGGCGCTTCAGATATACAGCTTACGGTAAATAAAGAAATCAATGCGGTTGCCAGCGGCTCGAGTGATATTGTTTATAAAGGAAGTGCAACTGTATCGAATGTAAAAAGCAGCGGTTCCGGTTCGGTGAAGAGGAGTGGCAGATAGGGAAGTAATAAATGGCAAGAGGTAAGAATGTCAAATTTCTTTCTTTTTCAATTACAAACTACTGTAATGGTTTATAATCTATTTCCAAAAAGTCCTCCACTTCGTTTAGCCAATACTGTTGCACAAAGTAAATATGATCGGGATGGTTGTTATACTGTTGATACAGCGCATTATTTTCAAATTCCATTGTTAAACCAAAATCAAACTTGTTTTTAGGGCTTACCTGTTTCAGACACTCGAAGTTTTGAACGGCCGGTATAGCGGAGAGTTGTTTTGCTCTTTCAAGAAATAATGCTTCTTCTTTTGAACCCCTGGGATGTTTAAGCCTGAAGATGACGGAATGCCTGATCATGATAGTGATTAGTTTATTTCTTTACACTAAAATTAAACTATTTATCTACACTGATTCTCCATATTGTATCAGTAGTGTCATCTGTCAATAACATGGAGCCGTCATGTAAAACAGCTAAGCCAACAGGTCTTCCTCTTACTTCATCTTTTTCGGGATCAACAATAAAGCCGGTGAGGATTTCTGATACCTGATGCATATACTTTTAAACCGCTGCCAGCAGGATTGATTTCCCAAATTCTTGCTTTGTCTTTTTCTTCTTCCAATCCATTTTCTGCAACATTGCTACCTGACCCTATAGCGATATAGAATTTTGTTCCTTTTTTGTTGGCTATAATATTTCTTGTCCAATGCCTGTTGTTTTTACCTGCAGGCAGGTCGATAATTTTTTTTCCTGCCTCGGTAATAGTCGTTTGCCCTTTTTTGTAAGGGAACATCCACAATCCATCTGTATTGGCTACATAGAATTTATTCTTCAGTAACAGCATCCCGAGCGGCAGGTTAAGATCTTTCAAAAAATGTTGTACGAACATCTGGCCTGCCATCCTTATCTGTATCACACAATAAAGTGATGCGGTTGGCGCTCTTACGCATGTCGTTCGATTTGTTTGCACCAATAATAGCAGCGCCTGCCTTTTCGAAAAAACCATGCGGCGTATTGGCTTCTGCTACCAATACATCTCCATTGGGAAGCACATACATCCAGCGGGGATTCTGTAAACCATCTGCATACCTCGTTACGGTAAAACCTTCAGACGCAACAGGCGTTTCGCCTTCTTTCCACCCGGTAACATTACTGAAATTCATGACAGATTTTGTGGCGTAGGGTGGAGGAAGTGTATCGGTTTGCGCTGCACCTGTTTTTGTGAACAATAAAAAAAGAATTGCTATGCCGGCGGTTATATTTCGTTTCATACAATAACCGGTTTTATGCCGGTGTAGCTTATACATAAAAATACATGCCTGTTTTATAACAGGCATGATCAGGTGCAGCAATTAAATTACGCCAGGTAATTTTGTTCACGCTGTGTATATATAGCCACAGTTTGGATATGTATCAATGATCGCCGCCGCTCTGCACATTCTTCAGTTTTGATAATACCGGGTAAGCATTTTGCGTAATGATAGTTTTTCCTTCCAATGCATTGGTTTTATCAACCAACTCCACCAGCCCTGCTGATATTGTGCCTGTTTCAACAGGCGTAAGCTGAAAGGTTTTATCAGCGGTTTGCACAATAATAAAATTTTGTTTGTTGTATCGCACCACAGCACTTTCCGGTACCGACACGGTTTTAATATCTTCAAGATTGATCACTGCATTCAGAAACATACCCGGCAGCAACTGCTTAGGCTTCTTCTCAAAATGACAATGTACCAACGCGCTTCTGTCGTTATCAACATTTCTTGTAACCAATATTACTTCACATTCGTATTGGGCTGCGGGATCATCCACAAAAGTGACCATCACTTTTTGTTTGGGTTTTACCTTGCTGATATCTTTTTCAAATACGGTTAATGCAGCGTGTATATCATCAGGATTTATCAGTTCAAACAATACATCCGACGGGTTTACATATTTACCAATGTTCACATTTACTTTAGATACAAAACCATCAATAGGAGCGTAGATATGAATATTTCGTGATAATGTTTGATCTGAAAGTTTATCAGGATTAATTCCTATCAGCCTCAGTTTTTCTTCATAACCTCTTGCCTGCACTTTTTGCGCATCAAATTCCGCTTGTGCCTGCTGGTATATTTTATCAGCATTCACTTTGTTTTCATTCAGCATTTTCTGTCGCTCAAAATCTTTTTCGAGGTATTGCAGTTTTGCTTTTGCAACAAGATAATCCTGCTGCAATTGAATGAGCGACTGGTCCTGCATCGTGGCAATGATCTCGCCTTTATTGATGTGCATACCCGGCAACAGGTTGGTGCTTTTTAAATATCCTCCCAAAGGAAAACTTACAGAAACAATATTTTGCGGAGGCACATCTACCAACCCGTTTACTTTTAATGCTTTGCTTATAACATGTGTTTGAATCGTGCCTGTTTCAATATTTGCGTTTTTTATTTGTTCGTCGGTCAGTGTAATTACATCCCCTGTTTCTTCGTGATGTGCTGCTGCTTTTTCAGGCGCTGCCTGTGAACAGGAAAGAAAAAATAATACCAGGAAAATATATAATGATGTACGCATAGTATTTATTTAACGGTTAAGTAATTTAATTCAATCAATGTGAGGTTGTACTGTTTAATGGCATCAATATAACCGAGCTCAATATTCACGGCGTTGCTCATCAGCATTGTCCACTCCAGGTAACTGATCTCGCCGTTCTTAAAGCTCAGGTTGGCAGAGCTGATGATTTGCTCCGCTTGTTTTAAACCGGCTTTCTCATAATAGTTAAGACTATGCTGTTGCTTATTGTATTCTTCTAATAACCGGTTAATAGCGTGCCTGATACTTTGTTCCGTAACCTTTGTATTTATTTTGGCGACGTCTTCATTTACTTTTCCTGCTTTTACTCTTGCTTTCACCGCTTTATTAAATAACGGCACATCAACCGTAACATTTACAAAATGAAACCGATGTCCTGCGCTATAATATTTTTGTGAAACACCATCCGGGCTCTGGTAGCCAATAACAGATTGATTATTGTATGCTATTGAAAACTCCGGGTTGAGTTTGGCGCTTTCAACAGCCGTGTTTGCAGAAGCAACTTTTTCTTCCAGCAAATTAAACGCAACCTGTGGATGCGATGTTACCGCGCCGGTATCCGGCAATGAAGCCAGTCTCATCTTAGGTGAATCATATTGCGGTAGTATCAAATCATCCGTGTTTAATAAAACCTGCAAATGTTCCTGGAGCATTTTAATATCCGATTCCGTGTATTGCATCTGTAATTGTAATTGCTGCAGTTGCACATCAGCAGTTGTTTTTTCCAGCACATTGCTTTCTCCAGTGTTGAGCCGCAATGTTGCGGCTTGCGCAAAGCGACTATATACAGTATCTAATTCCTGCAATAATTTTTTTCGTTCCAGTATATCTACCAACTGAAAGAAAACAATGCGTACTTCTTTTTCAATTTCCGCTTGCCTCCGGTCTGCATATTTTCTTTGCAGTTGTTCCTGTGCATAGTAAAGATCACGATGGCTGCGATATACAACCGGCAAAGCAAATGCCTGCCCGGCAAATAATCTCGTGTCATTCTGCATGCTATTAATGGTGCCGTATTCAGCACCTACCTGTGTTTTGGGTGGATCAAACACACTTGTTTGCAATTGCTTCCAGTAATCAGCCTGCCGCTTTGCTGACTGCAGGCTGAGATTATTTTCTCCTGCACGTTTCAATACTTCGTTTAATGATTGACGTTGTTGTGCAGTCGCGGTGCTGCAGCATAATAATAATCCAACAAAAACTGATGCTGCTGTTGCAGCATTCGGTTTGCTTTTTATTTTTTCAAACCACATATACAATACTGGTAATACCATCAGCGTAAGCATGGTGGCAGTTATTAATCCACCGATAACCACTGTTGCCAGGGGGCGTTGTACTTCCGCACCTGCACTCTGGCTGATGGCCATGGGTAAAAAGCCAAGTGATGCTACACCGGCTGTCATTAATACCGGGCGCAATCTTGTGTGAGTTCCCTGCATAATAATATGTTTAATATCCTGTAACCCGCTTTTCTTAAGCCGGTTAAATTCTGTTATTAATACAATGCCATTTAATACCGCAACGCCGAAAAGTGCAATAAAGCCAACGCCTGCTGATATACTGAAAGGCATTCCTCTTATCCATAATGCGAAAATGCCCCCGATAGCAGATAACGGAATGGCGGAGAAGATGAGTAAGCCGTGTTTGATGGAGCCAAATGCGAAATACAGCATGACCAATATCAGCAATAATGCCGCAGGAACGGTAATGTATAAACGCCGTTTTGCCTCAACAAGATTTTGAAACTGCCCTCCGTATTTTATATAATAACCTGAAGGCAATGTTAATTCCTTTCCTGCTTTTTCACTCAGCTCGTTCACTACAGATTCCACATCTCTGCCTCTTACATTAAAGCCTACAATAATTCTTCGCTTTGCATCTTCCCGCTGTATCTGGTTGGGGCCTTCTTCAATATTGATATCAGCCACCTGGTACAAAGGCACCTGCGTACCCATAGGTGTTGGTATCAATAGCTCCTGTATATCTTTTATATCTTTCCTTGCATCATTCCGCAGTCGGACAGTGATATCATATCTTCTTTCTTCTTCGTATATCAATCCTGCGCTTTCGCCTGCAAACGCGGTGCGGATCAATTGATTGATATCTGCAACCGTAAGCTGGTAATGCGCCATCGCATCCTGTTTGTAGCGTACAACAATTTGTGGTAAACCCGTTATCGCTTCCACGTAGATATCTTTAGCGCCACTGGTCTTTTTTGCGAGCGCACCTAATTTGCCTGCGTAGGAAGCAAGGCTGTCAAGGTTTTCGCCAAAAATTTTGCAGACTATATCCTGTTTAGCGCCTGATATCAATTCATTAAAACGCATTTGTACGGGAAATTGAAAACCGCTTGTCATGCCGGGCACTTCCTGCAATGCAGCGCTCATTTTATCGGCCAGCTCATCAAAGCTTTTTGCGGAAGTCCATTCTTTTTGTGGTTTAAGCGAAATCATAATATCTGTCATTTCAATCGGCATCGGGTCTGTTGGAATTTCACTTGCACCAATACGGGTAACGATTTTTTCCACTTCCGGAAAACGTTTCTGCAAAATATCTGCTCCTTTTTGCGTAACATTAATGGTTTCTGTTAATGAGCTTCCTGCTATTAATCTTGCATCCACGGCAAAATCACCTTCATTTAATTCCGGTATAAATTCACCGCCCAATCTCGATACTAACAGTAAGGCAACAACGAAAAGTAAAATAGCAATGCCCACAACTATTTTAGGTAATTTGAGCACGCTTCTCAATACAGGTGTGTATACTTTTTCTATATGTGCCATCATTTTATCAGACCAATTTTTTTTATGGCTGATGTTTTTGTTCAGGCATAATGCCGTCATCATAGGCACATAAGTGAGAGAGAGCACGAATGCACCGATCAACGCAAAAGAAACGGTTTGCGCCATCGGTTTAAACATTTTTCCTTCAATGCCGGTGAGCGTTAAGATAGGCAGGTATACAATGAGAATGATTATTTGACCGAAGGCGGCGGATGTCATCATTCTTGAAGAAGCATTTTCTACTTCGTGATCCAACTGTTGTTGCGTTAGCCGGGTTATTGAAGTAACCTCCCTGCCATGAAACAACCTGTGCAATACTGCTTCAACGATAATCACTGCGCCATCAACAATCAATCCAAAATCCAAGGCACCCAGGCTCATGAGATTGCCCGAAACACCAAAGATGTTCATCATTATAATGGCAAAGAGCATGGCGAGAGGGATAACAGAAGCAACAATCAATCCTGCCCGCATGTTGCCGAGAAAAATTACAAGAATGAAGATCACGATGAGCGCGCCTTCCATTAAGTTATTTCTTACCGTATGTATGGCACTGTTCACCATTTTGGTGCGGTCGTAAAACACATCTAATACCACACCTTCCGGTAAAGTTGCTTTAATCTGTTCTATCCTGTTTTTTACATTTTTTATCACTTCCGCCGCGTTCGCTCCTTTCAGCATCAATACAACAGCGCCGGCAACTTCGCCTTCATTTTTATAGGTGATGGCGCCATACCGTAAAGCGTGCCCTATGCGAACATCAGCTACATCTTTTAAATACAGAGGCACACCTGCTTCCGTATGTTTAACGAATATGTTGCCCAGTTCTTCCACTGTTTTTACCATACCTTCCGTGCGGATAAATAAGGCGTTCGGACCTTTTTCTATATAGGCGCCACCGGAGTTCTGGTTGTTTTTTTCAATGGCTGCAAAGATGTCTGCAATAGTGATGTTCATGCTTTTCAACCTGTCTGGTTGCACAGCCACTTCATATTGTTTCAGGAAACCACCGAAGCTGCTTACATCTGCAACGCCCGGTGTACCCAGTAATTGCCTTCTTACAATCCAGTCCTGTATTGATCTTAACTCGGTAAGATTATGTTTTTCTTCAAATCCTTTTTTAGGGCGCAATACATATTGGTATACTTCACCGATGCCGGTTGTGACGGGCGCCAGCTCAGGAGTGCCCGCGCCTGCAGGTATTTGTTCCTTTGCCGTATTTAATCTTTCTGCCACCTGCTGCCTGGCCCAGTATATATCAGTGTCATCTCCAAACACAATCGTAATTACCGATAAGCCAAAGCGTGAGATAGACCTGATCTCTTTCAGCCCGGGAATATTGGCGTTTGCCTGTTCAAGCGGAAAAGTAATCAGCCGTTCCACTTCAGGTGCAGCGAGGGTAGGCGATACCGTTATGATCTGCACCTGGTTGCTGGTTATATCCGGCAGCGCGTCAACAGGAAGTTTGGTAAGATTTATTATCCCCGCGATAATCAGCGCGATGGTAAATAAACCAACAATCAGCTTATTCCTTATGGAAAAGCGAATAATGGAATTCAGCATTGTAAAATTATTTTATTGCGTGATCAGCGTTACTATGGCGTGCAGCAATAGTGCGATCAAACAATGCTTCCTTTCAGGAAGTTGTATTAAAAATTAATGGTGAAAATTGTCAGATATTCTCTAAAGAAGAAACGAAGTTCAGCAACATGCCTGCCGGGGAGGCTGAAAAATATCAAATGCGGAATGTTGTATTTTATTTATCTCGTTGTAGCTATAAAATTTTTTTAATAATTGAGAAGAAGGGGGAATATATAAAGAAACTGCTGCATAAGTATGATGGATGATATTAGTAATATTGCAATCAACACTCCTGAAAGGCAATTGTTCATCCTGTTGAAAATCATCTGTAATTACAGCGGCAGAGAGATAATGAATTTGAACAAACTTCCCGAAACTCATAGATGGATCAGTCTGCCGGTGTTTCTGAAAATGCTTGATAAGAAATGGTATTTTCAGAAACTGGTGACATTCGCTGAACGACATCAGGTATATACCCAGTAAAAATATAGCGGTGAGTTTTTTCACGAGGGCGAAAATACGAATATTTTCACGCAAAGTGTGCAAAGGAGCGACGCCTGCAAAGAAAACGCTGTGCAACCCTGTGTTCCCCGTGCATCTGTGGGTTACACATTTTCAAATTAGTCTCTCTTCACCCCTGCATAATCCACATAAACATTCTTCCCAACTGTTGTTCTGTAAAGCGATAATTTGTAATTGACATTATTGATTTTTGTTTGAGTAGTTATTATCCCAGGCTTTGGTTTTAATATAGGGATATTGTTACCTGATAATAACTCCGTCATAACACGCCCGTTCATTTTTTCAGACCCCTTAATTTTGTTGATATATAAAATCGTAGGTACTATATCAACGTTGGAGGTGGGCATGTCACTTTCAAAACTTTTTTTGAATGATGGTCCGGATGCTATCAGCGCTATATGTATTTCATACGGGCTTATACTGCCATGTCCGGCTACACCTTTTGAAAAGCTTGTGCCGGCATATCCTTTATCGTTTTTATTATCATTCCAGTTTTTATCTACCAATATATCTCCCGATCTCGTCGGATGATCCCAGTGAACGGATTCAAATGACAAAGTGCCGGGAACAAAACCCTGCATGTCTCCCCGTTTTTTCCCTTTGGTAAAAACTGCACCTACCCATTCCTGTTGTTGAAGGCTTTTTACAATTGCTGTTATTATTTGCGGGTTATGGTCTTTTACATAAATTGCCCCTTCAGCTACTACTATATCATCTGATAATTTGTCTTTTTTGAATTTCTGTTGAATAAGAAAATCTGTTAAGCTTTCTTTACCTGCGTACGTAACAAAACCATGATCCGCCGATACAATAATATTATATTTCGATTGGAGATTATGTTCTTTTAAATAGCTGATTATTCTTCCAAACTGTTCATCTGCCACTTTTATAGATTCAACCGCTTCAGGAGAACCTATGCCATTGTCATGTGCCGCTCCATCGGGGTCTGAATACCAGATAGCGCTGACCAACGGCCCGTCAACTGCAAATCCAAAATGGAACAGCGCATCTGTAATCCAGCGATGCCTTGCCCTGTTATCCGGCAGGTCGGCGGGCGCTTTGCCAATTACATTCCAAACATTTTCCTGCATTGCCACGGGCAAAATAGTATCTGTATTAATAATAGCACCGCCACTGATGGTATGATTCTGCAGAAAGGCCTGACCTGTAGAACCGGAACTGAATATCATCATTTTTTCTCCGGCCTTTGCGAGCAGTTCGCCAACAGAAACTGCTGTGAGCAGTTGACCATGTTCTGCGTCCTTTGCTTTTTTCATATCTGCAATACTACCTGTATTCAAAGGTTGTGTTTTATTTACAGCGGGAAAATAAACAGCATTTCCCAATATGCCATGCGATGCGGGATAACTACCGGTGGCGTAGGATGAAGCATTTACCCTTGTAACGGTAGGAAATACACTATGATGTTTTTTGCCGTATGCGGCTGTTTGTTTAAAAGCATACAGGTTAGGCATTTGTTCAGGTATAATATAATCCGGACGAAGCCCGTCAAAAAAAACAATTAATGTTCTTATATGCTGTCGCTTACCAGTTGATAATTGCTGCGCGAAAATATTATTGAAGATGCAAAGAACAGCAATTATAAAAAAAGCTTTGATATAGCTCATAACAAACATTTGGAATGAAGTTAAATATCTTTCTGGCAGTTAATTAAAAATCACTGTAAACTATTCGTTACATTAATTTGCTTAACAAACTTTGCAGCTCAGTTGAGCGGGGTATATATGTTTAGCGAACCATCGCTGTTAAGCGGCCATTTTTCTTTTGATTTATATTTATTTTTGCAGTAAACAGCAATATTATGAATACCCGGAATCTGCTTTTAATTTTTATCATTAATATATTTTATATACAGGCAAAAGCGCAAATCAGCCCATTGCCATGGAAGCCTGAGCAGATGCTCGCGCCTGCAAGTCTTGCTGCAGTGGTTAAAAGTGATAATACTCAAAAGCCGCTTGTCATCAGTGTTGGCCCCTCAGGTTTAATTAGAGGCGCTATCAATATTGGCCCGCCCGGGAAGAAGCAAATGCAGAAAGTTTGAAAAAACTGCTGGCAAAGGAAAAAAAATATAAAGAGATTATAGTTTACTGCGGTTGTTGTCCTTATAAAAATTGCCCGAATATACGCCCGGCTTATGCCATACTTAACACGCTTGGGTTTACAAATTTTAAGCTGCTGGATTTACCGCAGAACCTGAAAGTTGACTGGATAGACAGGGGTTACCCGATGAGCAATGGGCAATAGTAAATGTGAGATGTGAAACGTGAGATGAGTTTCACTTCTCACTTCTTACATGCTGTTCTAATACAATATCACCTCCTCCTTATCCCACTCCACTTTCACTTTTTGAGAGTTGATAGAATCAATGGCTTTGCCGCAGTAATCAGGTTGTATTGGTAATTCGCGGCTGAAACGGCGGTCAATCAATACGCATAATTCAACTTTATTGGGGCGGCCAAAATCGAGCAGAGCATCAAGCGCGGCTCTTACCGTTCTCCCTTTGTATAATACATCATCCACCAGTATCACATTTTTATTTTCTATGGAAAAGGGAATGTCTGTTTTGTTGGCTGCATGCAATTCATCTCTTACATCATCCCGGTAAAAAGTAATATCAAGTTTGCCGTATTTAATTTTTTCAGCCTCTGCAGGAAATTCTTTTTTAATATCGTCAATAATCCTGTCGCTTAAAAATACACCACGGGGCTGCACGCCGATCAGAACAATATCGGCGGCATCGCTAACATTTTCCAAAACCTGGTTCGCCAGTCTTTTAACCGTTATATCAAGCTGTTCTTTGGTGAGTATGGTTCTCAAGCTATTTGTATTTGTAAATAAAAATATTGTAAAGAATGATAATACCGGTATTATTTTTCCTGCATAAAAGGATAGGCGTAATCCACAGGAGGATTAAAGGTTTCTTTAATTGTTCTTGCACTTAACCATCTGTATAAGTTCAGCATGCTTCCTGCTTTGTCGTTTGTGCCGCTGGCTCTTGCTCCGCCAAATGGCTGCTGGCCAACCACAGCACCTGTTGGTTTATCATTAATATAAAAGTTGCCTGCTGCATTGCGTAAGGTATTGGTGGCAAGTTCTACCGCTGCCCTGTCTGTTGAAATAACAGAACCGGTTAACGCGTATACCGACGTATCGTTTACAAGCTTCAGCGTTTCTTCAAATTTGTTTGCTTTATATACATATATGGTTAATACCGGTCCAAAAATTTCTTCACACATGGTTACATAATCAGGGCTTTTTGCTTCAATAACAGTGGGCTGAATAAAATAGCCTTTGCTGCTGTCGCATTTTCCACCAACAATTATTTCCGCTTTTTTATCCTTCCTGGCGTTATCAATATAGCCTTTAATTTTATTGAAAGACTTTTCATCAATAACCGCATTTATAAAATTACTGAAATCTTCTGCAGAGCCCATCTTAAAACTTTTTACACCGGCAATTAGTTTTTTCTTTACTTCATCAGCAATATTATCGGGTATATATGCCCGTGAGGCTGCGGAGCATTTCTGTCCCTGGAATTCAAAAGCGCCGCGCAATAAAGCTGTTGCCACTACATCAGGATCAGCGCTTTTATGTGCAATCACAAAATCTTTACCCCCTGTTTCGCCAACAATACGGGGGTAGGTTCTGTAGTTAGGAATATTTTCTCCAATTGTTTTCCACATGCTGTTAAATACCGCGGTTGACCCGGTAAAATGCACACCTGCAAAGTCGCGGTGCGAAAAACAAATTTTACCAAGTACAGGCCCATCAACATAAATAAGATTGATAACACCATCCGGTAAACCTGCTTCTTTTAAAATGCGCATAAACATTTGCGCAGAATATACCTGGGTATATGCCGGTTTCCATACCACAACATTACCACATAATGCGGCAGAAGAAGGCAGGTTGCCGCCAATAGCTGTAAAATTAAATGGTGTTACTGCCAGCACAAATCCTTCCAGTGGTCGCCACTCCAAACGGTTATGTATACCCGTAGAGCTGATGGGTTGCTGCTTGTATATCTCACTTAAAAAATGTACATTGAATTTTAAGAAATCAACAATTTCACATGCTGCATCTATTTCTGCCTGGTACGCATTTTTGCTTTGGCCAAGCATGGTAGTGCCGTTCATATACGAACGGTATTTGGTAGATATAAGGTCCGCTGCTTTCAAAAATATATTTGCCCTGTTTTCCCAACTGGTATTTGCCCATGCTTCTTTGACAGCAAGCGCAGCATCAATAGCTTGTTGCACATGTTTTTCATTTCCTTCATGAAAATAACCAAGCACATGATCTTTTTCGTGTGGAGGGTGTATGGCAATCTTCTTGCCTGTTCTTACTTCTTTATTACCAATATACATAGGTATATCCGCTTCCCCATTTTTCAATTCAGCCAGGGTTTTTTTAAGCATACTTTTCTCCGGGCTGCCGGGTGCATAATTCAAAACGGGCTCATTTGCCGGCAAAGGGTAGCTAAAATATCCTAAACTCATATTTTTGGTATTACAGATGTTTAAAATTAAGCTGCAAAGATAAGATAATAGGCAGAAATGTTGCAGGCATAAGATATGATGGGTGCATTTAAAATTGTCAGTTTGTCCAGGGTTGCTAACCTTTGCGAAAATTATATATACACCTCCGGAGTCGATTTGATTTTATCTATGAAATCTGCTGTTGCATTTTTTTATATCATTTCTCCACACGCGTTTTTGTTATCGCGGTGCGCTGCACCTTTAGCGTACATATTTACTGTACTACTACAAATATTATCGCTGCGCTGCAGCTTAAAACATAGCTCGTACCGGTGCAGCGCACCATAATACCTTGCCTGCCGGCAGGCAGTTTGTAGCATTCCAGGCAAAAGTGGAACAGGCCGCAGCGCGGCGTAATATTATAGTATGCTTTGACCAACACAATGCTTTGAACTAAAACGCTTAAGTGTATATCCCATGTTTTGCAGGCGCCCCTGCTGGGCTAATTTGGAATGCACTCGATATGATACTAAACGTTCTGGTCTAGGCCGAGCCAGGGTTTGTTTTCCGCATTTAATGCACAAAACAATACCTTTGCAGGGTTTAATTAAACAATAATGGATATCAACTTTTATAAATACCAGGGTACAGGGAATGATTTTGTTATTCTTGATAATCGGAATAGCGAGTATGATAAGCTGACTAATGCCCAGGTGAAATTTTTATGCGACAGAAAGTTTGGAATTGGTGCAGATGGTTTGATGTTGTTGAACAAACATAATTCCTACGATTTTGAAATGGTATATTATAACGCTGATGGTAATGTAGGCAGCATGTGCGGTAATGGCGGAAGATGTTTGGTAAAATTTGCGTCTGATGCCGGCATTAAAAAGAATCATTATTCTTTTATTGCAACAGATGGTCCGCATGAAGCTGAGATAGATTTTAACGGAGAGGTAAAATTAAAAATGAAAGATGTTTCTGCCGTGCAGGAAGAGTCTGATCATTTTATTTTAAATACCGGCTCGCCGCATTATGTAAAATTTGTGAAAGAAATAGCTGAAGTGCCTGTTAAGGATGAAGGCAGTAAAATCAGGTACAGCAAACCTTTCAGCAAAGAGGGTATAAATGTAAACTTTGTAGAAGAAATAGATGAGCATACCATTTTTGTGCGTACATATGAACGTGGTGTGGAAGATGAGACATTAAGCTGTGGAACCGGCGTTACTGCTGCTGCGCTGGTAGCAGCCCATAACGACACAGGGTTTAATGAAATAGATGTAAAAACAACCGGTGGTAATCTTTGTGTTGAGTTTGAAACTACGGATAATACATCATACTTCAATATATGGCTGCGTGGTCCGGCCGATTTCGTTTTTAAAGGGCAAATTAAGCTGAAATGATTTTTATGTTTGCTGTGGCAAACCTACCTTCGCCGCGATGATTCAATACTTCAAAAATATTAATGGAGTAACCACTGCCATTGAAAAGGCAGATAATGAGACATGGGTAAATATTTTGCCGCCGCTGAAGCATGAGGAATTTGCCGAAGTGGCTGAAACGCTTGAAGTACCGCTGGAATTTTTGCAGGACTCTCTTGATATTGATGAACGTTCAAGGTTTGAGCTGGAAAATAATGTGAAGCTGATTGTTATTAAAACGCCTACTGAAAATAATTCCTTTAACGAAAGCGATGCATTTTACATTACCATACCTATCTGTATTATACTTACCCATAACCAGATTATTACGGTTAACTCTTTTGAAAACGGGGCGATAAAAAAATTCCTCAATACTTTTCAAAACAGGCATGCTGATAAAAAAAGCATGATGGTACTTAAAATATTTGAGAAGATCACACAGGCATTTATGGAATACCTGAAAGAAATCAATCATCGCAGGAATATACTTGAGCAGAAATTATACGATTCTAACAGAAACGAGGAATTGCTCGAATTGATGCGTATTCAAAAAAGCCTGGTATATTTTGTTACCGCGCTTCGCTCAAACGAAATGCTCTTATTAAAGCTGTCAAGAACAAATTTTCTTTCGTTAAATGAAGAAGAAAAAGAAGTGCTGGATGATCTTGTGGTAGATATGTCGCAGGCGCTTGAAATGGCTAATATCTACACAAATATCCTTAGCAGCACTTTAGATGCTTTTGCGAGCATCATTTCCAATAACCAGAATATGGTGTTGAAAAGGTTGACTTCAATTACTATTATCCTTCAATTTCCGGTTTTAATTGCCAGTATTTATGGCATGAATGTACCAATTCCGTATCAGCATCAGCCGCATGCTTTTTATATTCCCATCATTTTGGCGCTTTCAGTATCAATAATAATGGCAGCGTATTTTTTTAAGAAAAAATGGTTTTAGAGAATAGGCAATTGGCAAAGGTGAACAGGCAGTAGTGTGACCTGTGCGCCTGCAGCCAGAAACCTCCTTGCCTTACATTAACTACTTGGCTGTATATTTGAGCAAAAAAAATGTTCAACGTAAGGGTTTATGGTTTGCTTATTAATGATAAAAAGCAGGTTCTTGTAAGTGATGAATATATTCGCGGAAGCTATTATACCAAATTTCCCGGTGGTGGTTTGGAGTTTGGAGAAGGTACCAGAGATTGCCTTAAGCGTGAATTTATGGAGGAGATGAACCTTAATGTGGAAGTAACAGATCATTTATATACTACCGATTTTTTCCAGATGTCTGCCTTTACACCGGATCACCAGATCATCGCAATATACTATGCTGCTAAAGCAATGGAGCCAATAACTGTTCCGCTTCGCACTAAGCCATTCGATTTTGATGAGCACCAGATGGCGGTATATAATAAAACCCGTGAAACAGAAACATTCCGGTTTATTGATTGGGATGATTTTTCAGGTGATAGCGTAACGTTGCCAATAGATAAAGTTGTTGCGGAAATAATAAAGCATACAAAATAGTACTAAACGAAAAAACCTTCCATTACGGAAGGTTTTTTTCGTTTAATATTGTATGATGTCTACCGTCTGTCTACCAGTACAGTTTTTATGATTTGAGTATTCCTGCCATTTAGTTTTACAGAATACATGCCGGCTATATAAGGAAGCCTGATTGGAATGTATATACTTCCGCCGCCATGAGAGATGGATTGTTTATATACTGTTTGCCCTGAAAGGTTTACTATTCCCAGTTCATATACACCTTTGGGCAATGATGCTATTTTTAATGCCGAATTGCCGTTTACTGCAGGATTTGGGTACAGCTGAATACGGGCTGAATTTTCAGTGGAAGATGTTGTTACAATATTGCTGTATAATATAGTGCCTGGTAGCTCAACTCCTTTTATACGATAGAAACTGTTATCAGTTTCAGGTGTTGTATGTGTATAGGAATATGCTGCTGCTCCCTGGTTATTTTTGGTTGGGTTAACTTTGGCAATTTCTTTAAAATCTTTTCCATTGGTTGAATATTCTACACTATAGTGAGACATATTACTCTCGGTTAAATTGCTCCATTGTACAGTGTTGCCGCCGGCTGTTGCTTTAGCGCTTACATCAGCAAATTTTATGGGGAGCAAACTGCTTACTACTATCAATGAAATATCATCTAAACGCCAGTTAGCATCATTAGAAGGTAGCGTTCCTGTACCGCCATTTCCATAAATCCTGATAGTAATGGTTCCCGATTTTGCTATTGATAAGCCGGTATTTTCTTTTAACTCCCAGGTAGACGAATTGGTAAGTGCTCCGGTGACAACATCAGCCGCGTAATTATCTACATTACTTCTGATAGTATAATTAATGGGTCCTGAAGCATCTGACCACGATCCAAATTTAACTGCAGTTATTAATAATGCATAGCCGGTTTCAGGAGTAATTGAAAATTCAACATAAGTTACATCTCCGGCGCCTATATTGCCCCCTGTTTTGCGATCATCTGAATATTATAATCTGCAGAAACATCTGTGTAACCTGTTGAAGGAAACGCATTTGAAAAAATATCTGTTGGACCTAATTGCTGCTGTCTTACTACTACAGACGCTGATGTATAGGGGCTGGCACTTACGCTCGCAACCCCTGTTCCGGAGGTAGTTCCAAATCTCCAGACAATATTATACTGAGCTTGAACAAATGATAAAACAAATATGGATGCAAGTAAAAGTATATATCTTTTCATAAGCAAAAACTAATAGGTTATCAATGCGCTAAAGGTATAATATATTTGAAAACAAAATCAAATCAGAGATTTTATTTTTTATATGTATAATACAAATCAGCACGCAGATGTACGAAAAAGAATAAAAGCTATTACCGGTGGTTCTATCGGCAACCTCGTTGAATGGTACGACTGGTATGCTTATTCTGCATTCGCATTGTATTTTTCTCCGGTCTTTTTTCCGCAGGCAGATAGCACTGCGCAGCTACTGAATGCCGCCGGTATTTTTGCGGTTGGCTTTTTAATGCGCCCAATAGGGGGCTGGTTATTCGGAAGAATTGCAGACAGAACCGGAAGAAAAAAAGCAATGACATTATCTATACTGCTCATGTCTTTCGGCTCCCTGCTTATTGCCTGCACACCGGCATATAATACCATCGGTATAGCTGCTCCTGTAATTTTGTTTCTTGCACGTATGCTGCAGGGGTTAAGCGTAGGTGGAGAGTATGGCACTTCTGCTACTTATTTAAGCGAAATGGCAACCGGTAACCGGCGGGGTTTCTATTCCAGCTTTCAATATGTAACATTAATAGGCGGTCAATTGGTGGCGCTGGGCGTGCAACTCATGTTGCAGAAGTTTTTGCTTACGGATGAACAATTGCATGCATGGGGCTGGCGTATTCCTTTTATTATCGGTGCATTGCTGGCTGTTGTTGCCTTGTATATACGGAGTAACCTCGATGAAACATCTTCTTTTATTGAAAATGCAGAGAAGCATGAAAAGAGAGGAAGTATTTCAGAACTTTTAAAACATCCCCGGGCCATTGCATTGGTAATAGGCTTAACACTTGGCGGCACTATAGCATTTTATACCTATTCCATATACATGCAAAAATTCCTGGTAAATACGGTGCATCTTACCATCAACCAAAGCACAATAATATCTTTTTGCTCACTTTTTTTATTTGCTTTGCTGCAGCCTGTTTTCGGGCTATTATCCGACAAGATTGGCAGGCGGCCATTGCTGATGGCCTTTGGTATAGCCGGAACATTATGTACTGTGCCGCTGCTAACCGCAATCGGAAATACACAAAGCATGTTCCAGGCATTTCTATTGATAATGGCCGGGCTTATTATTGTAAGTGGTTATACTTCTATTAACGCTGTTGTAAAAGCAGAATTATTTCCTGCTGAAGTAAGGGCTTTAGGGGTGGGGCTACCTTATGCGTTAACAACAGCAATCTTTGGCGGTACCGCTGAATTTATAGCGCTTTGGTTTAAAAAAGGCGGGCATGAATCTTATTTCTATTGGTATGTAACCTTTGCTATTTTTATTTCACTGATTGTGTATGTAACAATGAAGGATACGAAAAAGCATTCAAAGATTGAGTAGAGAATAGAGCCTCATTGTTGAAGGCAGTACTATTATCAGCATATGGGTTTTACTTCATTCCCCGGAAAAGTAATATTTCAATTTGCTTTCTGCCCGATCAGTCTATTCTTTCCGGAGATATTTTACTATATGGTTAATGAAGTTTTTGCAGTATCTGTCCAAAATATTTCCAGAATTATTTCTTCAGCCATTTCTTATACTTTTTTATTGCCTCATTGTATGAGGTTAACCTGTCTTCTTTCATTTCAGATAAAGAGGCATCAATATCAGGTTTTTTGCCCAAATCTATTTGAGCATTCGTGCCATTTCTCCTTTTTTTCATTGATATACAATAAATTCTAACTTTAGGCATTGATACACAAAAAAGGAAGGATTGAAAAATCGGCTGCTTTTGATATGGTTGTGTTTGTTGGGTGTTCAATGGGGGCTTGCCCAGCAAAATCCTTCACTGTCCAATCTCAGGAAAAAAATCATTTCGCCTGTAGCTGATACCGTTTGGCTTGATACGCTGAGTATAGTGCCCGGCACCTTTAAAATTACCGGCTTGCCGCAGGATACATATATACTGGATTATTTTAATGCACGCCTTACCTGGAAACAAAAACCTGCCACGGACAGCCTCCTCATTTTTTACCGGGTATTTCCCGGTAAGCTCCGAACCACTTACCAGCGGATGAAGTTTGATAGCGTTAAGAACAATTTTTTTGCCGGCGCTGACCTCGGCGCCAATACTGCTCAAAACTCCATTTTTGATTTTGGCAATGTAAGCTATAATGGAAGTTTCGGCCGCGGGCTTTCTTTCGGCAACCAGCAGGATGTGGTGTTGAATTCCACGCTTAATCTTCAAATGAGCGGGTATCTGGCAGATAGTATACAGATTGCTGCGGCAATTACAGATAGCAATATTCCTATACAGCCTGACGGGAATACGCAAAACCTGAACGAGTTTGACAGGGTTTTCATTCAATTCAAAAAAAACGGCTGGCATTTTGATATTGGCGATATTGATATCCGCCAGCAGCAAAACTACTTTCTGAATTATTATTCGCGTTTGCAGGGTGCGGCTTTTGAACAGGAAACCAGGGTAAGCCCTTCCATTAAAAATCATTTTCTGGTAAGCGGCGCCATAGCAAAGGGAAAATATACAAGGAATGTTTTCCAGGGAACGGAAGGCAACCAGGGGCCTTACCGTTTGCAGGGACCTAATAATGAACTTTTTTTTGTAGTACTGGCAGGAACGGAAAGAGTATATATTGATGGTGAGCTGTTGCAGCGTGGCGAAGACCAGGATTATGTAATTAATTATAATACCGCTGAGGTAACGTTTACGCCTAAACGAATGATTACAAAAGACAGCCGTATACAGGTGGAGTTTGGCTATGCCGACAGGAACTATCTTAACTCACAATTGTATTTTTTTGATGAAGCAGCTATCGGAAAGAAACTCAAAGTGCGTTTTGCAGCATACTCCAATGCTGATGCAAAAAATTCTCCGATCAATCAAACGCTTGACGCCAAGCAAAAACAGTTTCTCGCCGATATTGGCGATAGCTTACAAAATGCTTTATATCCCTCGCAGTCGCTCGATACGTTTGCAACAAATAAAATATTATACAAGAAAATTGATACGGTATTCAGCAATACAATCCACGATTCAGTATTTGTATACTCCGCAACAAAAGAAGACCAGTTATACACGCTATCTTTTACCGAAGTAGGCTCAGGCAGGGGAAATTATGTAGTTGATGAAACCAATGCAGCTAATGGAAAAGTATTTAAATGGGTGGCGCCGGATGAAAATAATGCTCCGCAGGGCAACTACGCGCCGGTAGTTTTGCTGGTTGCCCCAAAGAAACAGCAATTGGTTACGCTTGGGGCTGATTATATGCTGTCTGATAAAACAATGCTTACTACAGATCTGGCATTGAGCAACTATAACATTAATAGTTTTTCTTCGCGAAATAAAGAAGATGACATTGGATATGCTGCAAAATTTACATTAACTGATTCAAGACCTGTAAGTAAGTTAAAGAAAGATGTAACGCTGACTTCGCAGTTAAGTTATGAATGGGTGCAGAACAGGTTTAAACCAATTGAACGTTTAAGAACGGTGGAGTTTTACCGGGATTGGGGTTTGCCCATAACGGTAAATGCCGCAACAGAAAACCTTTTTAAAACAGGCGCCCAGTTGAACAGTCGTTCCGGCAATACCGTTCAATATAAATTTGAAAACTATCAGCGTAGCGACGGATACAGTGGTATACGAAACACTATCCTGCAAAGAGCAGATTATAAAAACTGGCATTTTAATAACCAGTTTAATCTTACCAATTTTAATCTTTCTGACCAGAAAGGTTATTACTTAAAACCTGTATTGGATATATCGAAAGATTTTCCTGCAATGGGTAATTACAGGATTGGTGCAGGCTATACGCTTGAAAGAAATTATACAAAGCTTAAGCAGCCCGATTCGCTTAATGCCGCAAGCTTTGCGTTTGATATATGGCAGGTATATATTAAATCCCCAATTAGTAAGCCTAATAGATGGGGCGTAACATATTTTACAAGAAGCGATAGTTATCCCTACCAGGGAAAACTGGTGAGGGCAGACCGGAGTAATAACCTTAATGCCTATACGGAATTGCTGAAAAGCGAAAAACACCAGTTCCGCGTAAATGTTACATACAGAAAGCTGAATATACTGGATGATAAAGTAAATACATCCGGAAAAGCGGAAGAAACCATTCTTGGGCGTGCGGAATATTTAATAAATGAGTTTAAAGGGATGATTATTGGAAATGTATTGTATGAAGTAGGAACCGGGCAGGAGCAGAAAAGAAATTTTACCTATGTAGAAGTACCTGCGGGGCAGGGTGAATATACCTGGATTGATTATAATAACGATGGTATACAACAATTGAATGAGTTTGAAATATCACAGTTTAAAGACCAGGCAAAATATATACGCATATTTACACCAACCAATGAATATATAAAGGCCAACTATCTGCAGTTTAATTACAGCTTTATCATTAATCCCCGGGCTTCCATCAATGCGGCTAAGGCCAATGGGTTTCAAAAATTCCTTACAAGATTATACTTTCAAAGCTCGCTGCAGGTTTATAAAAAAGAAATGTCGGGTAGTTTAAGTTTTAATCCGTTTTCCACCGCATTGGCAGATACTTCGCTTATCATTTTAAATAAAGTATTCAGTAATTCATTTTCGTTTAACCGTTCCAGTAGTGTATGGGGCCTGGATTTTAATAATATCAGGAATGATAATAAAGCTTTTCTTACTTATGGATATGAGAGCAGGAAGGTGAATGAATGGAATGTAAAGAGCAGGTGGAATATTAACCGCAGCCTGTTATTGGAATTAGTGGGTAAGAAAGGATTAACCAGGTTGAGCACGCCAAATTTTGATAACCGGAATTATAATATAGAATCGGTAGGAGCGGAGCCAAGGATTTCTTTTACACGCAATACCAATTTCAGGATACTATTAAGATATAAGTTTGATAATAAAGCCAATACCGATTCTACGCAAAAAGCAACCATTCATTCATTGATAAGCGAAGCAAAATATAATGTTGTTTCAAGCACATCCATAACCGGAAAGTTTACATACAGCCAGATCAAATACAGTGATCCTGCCAATGCGAATACTGCCAATACTTCTGTCTCCTATATTATGCTTGATGCTTTGCTGCCGGGAAAAAACTTTTTATGGACACTCGATCTTACCCGGAGATTGACTTCTTATCTGGAGCTGAATTTTCAGTATGAAGGAAGAAAGGCTGCGGCTTCAAATACAGTGCATATAGGCAGGGCATCGCTGAGAGCGATATTTTAATAAGGTTCCGGGCCTTGTTATTTTACTTTAAGTGAATTAATTATTTCTTCGGAGACAGGAAGCCATGATTTCATATCCTTTTCCAGGCAATTGAATGTCCCTAAAAGTAGCTTCCCGCCTGAATCGGTCATAAACAGGTAGTTAAATATTTTTTGGTCTGTTGCTTCAATTATTACTTTGATATATCCAACGTTCTTACCATTTATTCTTGTTACTCCATCTGATACCCAGGTTGCAGTTGGAAATCTTGCTTTGTAAGATTTTTTTATAGCATCTCTATATGCTTCAATGGTAGATGAATCAGCAGGGTTCTCAAGAACACTGAATGCAAGATTTACTGTTGTTGATTCATCAGTTAAAACCAATTTAGGCCTGTTTGCACCAGGATATTTTTTAAGGACATTTTCCTGAGACATTGCTGTAAAATCTTTTGGCATAAGAATTTCCACTTTGTTATCAAGAAGCGACCGTTTTTCCAGTTCAATAAAGTTGGCACAGGTTAATAAGGAAAGAGCAATTAAGAACGTTTTCATATTTGCTTATTTGGTGAGGTTTATCAGTTGACAGATCCAAATATAAGCATATATTTTATGTGAGCTTTTGTGTTGTATTGCTTGTTTGAAGGCTATGAAATGGTACAATATAGCTGCGAGCAGTATGTACCCGCAACTATATTGCTTGCTGAATTTCTATTTTATCAATACCATTTTCTTTGTATCCACAATACTGCCATTTATGATTAATGAATAATGGTATGTTCCTGATGGTAATCCGTTTGCATTCAGGCTTATATTTCCTTTGCCATTTCCTGAAAGATTAAACAGTTTTAATCTTTTTCCTGCAGCGTCATAAATCATCAGTTGCGCTATATTATTGCCGGTTTCAGGCAAAGTATAATTGATGACTGTATTCCCATTAAACGGGTTTGGAGCATTTTGAGCAAGCGATGAGCCAGATAAGGTTAATGCGGAGGCAGAAGAAGATTTCAGCAGAATGGCCTCCAGGCGTTCTAATCTTGCCTGCAAAGAATCATTTTTATCGCTTAATTCCTGTATGGCTTTTACCAGCGGCACTACAAATTCACTATAGCTCAAACCATAAATGTCATTTTCACTTTGCGGTGTATATACGCCGCTAAAATCGTAGTTCAGTTTTTTAGCTGCCTGCTCTACTTCCTGCGCAATAAAGCCTGTATATAATTTCTTTTCTTTGTCAACCATCGCCTGTTCTTCTGCTGCAGAAGGCTTTTGCGCTGCTTCAGTTAAGCCATTGTCAGGAGTATTGGCATGCGTTGGTTTTACTGATTTGATTTTTTCGTTCAGTCCATGTACATTATAGTGATAGGTTACCGGGCGCAACATGCGGATAAATTCAAGCCCCGGTACATTTTCAGTGATATCTTTTTTGTAACGTCCGTCTGAAAACAATATAAAACTTCCTGCGGCACGTACTGAAGTAACGGCGCTGTTTCCTAACATTACCTGGTTGCTGGCGGTTGGTACAGCATTATTCCCCAATGCTGTGCTGTTTTCAAGATTGCTGGCAGTTGCGCCTGCGTTATACCCGATGGCAGTATTGTATGATCCGGTAGCGTTATTCAGCAGGGCGTTAAAACCAATAGCAGTATTATATAATCCTGTTGTATTGAATGTCATTGCGCTGGCGCCTACAGCAGCGTTATACTTACCGGTAGTATTATAATAAAGTGCATTCATGCCATCGGCTGTATTGAATGAACCGGTGGTATTGTAGTACAATGCAAACTTTCCGGAAGCGGAATTGAAAGATCCGGTTGAGTTAGCATATAATGCCGATATACCAATGGCGGTATTGTACATGCCTGATGTATTCATATACAAGGTGGTTTTACCAAATGCAGTATTGGATTGACCTGTTGTGTTGCTGTATAAAGAATATCTTCCTGCAGCAGTGTTCTCAAATCCTGTTGTGTTATTGAATAATGCTTCTGATCCGGTTGCTGCGTTATCATAACCTGTTGTATTCATGAAGAGCGCATAGCCGCCTGTAGCCGTATTATTATATCCTGTTGTATTGTAATACATGGCATTATACCCGGTAGATGTATTTACATATCCGGATGTGTTTTTATTTAATGCGGCAATGCCCGCGGCTGTATTGAAAGACCCTGTAGTATTGGAGTACAGCGCAGAAAGACCGGTAGCTGTATTGTTTGATCCTGTTGTGTTGAAGTATAATGCGTTTGTGCCTGTTGCAGTATTGGAGTTGCCTGTTGTATTGGAATATAATGCGCTCATGCCGGTAGCTGTATTATTGTACCCGGTAGTGTTTGCCTGCAATGATGCTTTGCCGGAAGCAGTATTGGAATAACCGCTGGTATTACTGAATAGCGCATATTCTCCGTGCGCACTATTGTTAGAGCCTGAAGTATTACTGAGCAGGGCATCTCTTCCTGTTGCTGTGTTATACGAACCTGTTGTATTGAAATATAAAGCAGATATTCCAATAGCAGTATTAAATGATCCTGTTGCGTTATAGTATAGTGCATAAGCTCCGTTGGCAGTATTGTAGTTTCCTGTGGTATTGCTGTAAAGTGCCTGAACACCGAAGGCAGCATTGAACATACCTTCTGTATTGCTGTATAAAGAATAGAAACCACCCGCAGTATTATACCTGCCGGTTGTATTTTGTGTTAAAGCGTTGCTGCCGATACCCGTATTATTTATACCTGTTGTATTTTGCTGCAATACATTTACGCCAGTTGCTGTATTATCAGCTCCGGTAGTGGAAGTATTGCCTGCGTTAGGCCCTGCAAAAAAATTATTTGTACCGGGGGTATGAATAATGCGGATGTTTTTAAGATAGTAGGCATTGGCTATATAAATATTTCCCCAGTTTTGTTTTGTAGTGCCGAGATATAGTTTTTCAGAACCCGGCGTAAGATGCTGATTTACGTAAACCGGGCTGGTAAGATTGGATAAATCATTATTGGCCTGTCCTTTTACAAAATGAGCAGTAAATAACAGTAAGGCACAAACGACAGCTTGTGTAACATTCCTTTTCATACATGTTGTTTTAAAATAAATTAATGAAGGGCGGGATTATTTTGGTTTATCTATACAGATGGGATTATCAATACGGTTTTTAAATGGCAGCAATATTATATTACCATGAAGCATGCTTATAACATGCCTCTTGCTGAGGCATAAAAGTATATTGGGTAATCAGTAAAGCATATCCCTGAAAAAGAGGATATTTTGTTTGCAAGAACTTTGAACAGAGTAGATGTTAAAATGTTTAAAACATATGAGACTGATTATTTCGCTTTGCACATAACCCTTTGCCATTCAATAATTTCTCCGCCATGAGAGTGATCGTGGTGTTCGTGTGCCATAATCTTGTTTGTTCTTCTTCGTAAACAATACTAATTTAGGCATATCTTCTACTTGGTATCAATTTTGTTTTATCTGTTTTAAAATTAATGTATGAAAGCAATATGGACAGGCGCCATCGGCTTTGGTCTTGTAAATATTCCGGTTAATTTATACGCTGCAACCGAGGAAAGTAATCTTGACCTTGATATGCTCGATAAAAAAGATCATAGCAATGTAAAATTTAAAAGAGTAAATGAAAAAACAGGAAAAGAAGTTGCTTGGGCCAATATTGTAAAAGCATACCATTACAAAGGAAAATATGTTGTGCTGGATGATAAGGATTTTGAAAAAGCCATTCCCGAAAAATCAAAACTGCTGGCAATAGATAGTTTTGTAAAAGAAGAAGAAATTGATAGCATTTATTTCGAAACTCCTTATTTTCTTGAGCCGCAAAAAAATGGTGAAATAGCCTATACATTGCTTGTGGAATCTCTCAAAAAAACAAAAATGTGTGGTGTAGGCACTTTTGTAATGCGCAACAGGGAAGTGCTGGGCATATTAAGGCCGTATGAAAATGCTATTCTTTTTCAGCGTATCAGGTACAATTCAGAGATAAGGAAACCATCAGCATTATCCATACCCAAAAGAACCATTAAGCCTGCCGAACTGAAAATGGCGGTGTCATTGATTAACCAGTTATCAGAGAAGTTTAATATCGCCGCCTATAAAAACACTTATGCTGATAAGCTGATGAAGATTATTGAAGCCAGGGCAAAAGGTAAAAAAATTGTTACGCCCAAATTGCGCGTAGCACATCTTAAAACAGAGGATTTGATGGAGCAGTTAAAAGCCAGTCTCTCCTCAAAAAAGAAAGCATCATAGTTTATGGCCGGGTTAGCAACATATAAAAAGAAGAGAAATTTTAATGCTACTGCAGAGCCTTCAGGCAGGATTAAAAAGGGTAGTAAGGAATTGCGATTTGTTGTGCAGCGGCATGCGGCATCAAGGTTGCATTACGATTTCAGGTTGGAAATGGATGGCGTATTAAAAAGCTGGGCTGTGCCTAAAGGTCCGTCTATGAATCCTGCGGATAAACGGCTTGCTATGATGGTGGAAGATCATCCTTATGATTACAGGACTTTTGAAGGAACAATACCCGAAGGAAATTATGGAGCAGGAGAGGTGGAGATTTGGGATGAAGGAACGTATGAAGCTTTGCAGAAAAGTTCACAGAATAAAGATGAATCTGTTTTACTGGCAGAACTTAAAAGCGGCGCTCTTAAATTTATTTTGCATGGAAAGAAGTTGAAAGGAGAATTTGCGCTTGTGAAAATGAAAACTGATGATTCCGGTAACGCATGGCTGCTTATAAAACATAAAGATGCCTATGCGGGTTCTGAAAAATCTGATGCGGAAAAGTATACCAATAAAACATCCAAAGTAACAAAAGCTGTATTATCTAAAGCCGCAAAGAAAACATCTGCCACCACTACAACTGTAAAAAAAAAGCTCCTGAAACAACAAAAAGGGTAAAAAACTACGCAGCCCGTTTACCCGGCAGTAAAAAATTTAAATCCTATATACACCCGATGCTTGCCAGCCCGGGTGCTGAACCATTTGATGATACGGATTGGATATTCGAGATAAAATGGGATGGTTACAGGGCAATAGCCGAAGTAGGCAGGGATTTCAGAATGTATTCAAGAAATGGTTTATCACTCGCTGAAAAATATCCGCCGGTAACGGATGCTTTACAGCATCAAAAGCATGAAATGATACTGGACGGTGAAATTGTTGCATACAATGATAATAACCTGCCGGATTTTCAAACGCTTCAGCATTTTGGCGATAACCCCCGCATCTCTTTAATATATCATGTGTTTGATATACTTTATCTGAATGGACATAGTACTGAATCATTATCTAACCTGCAACGGAAAGAATTGTTGAAAGAAGCGTTGGTAGAGAACGATGCCGTGAAATATTGCGACCATGTTGAGAAAGATGGCATTGCCTTTTTTGATGTTGCGCTAAAGAAAAACCTGGAAGGCATTATTGCAAAACGCAGTTCAGCATTATATGCTGAAGGCGTGCGCAGTAAAGACTGGGTTAAAATAAAGTATCACAATACGGAAGAAGTTGTTATTGCAGGGTTTACCGAGCCGAGGGGATCAAGAAAGAAATTCGGTGCGTTAATTTTAGGCAGGTATAAAAACGGGAAGCTGGTATATGCCGGTCATACAGGCACGGGCTTTGATAAAAAAATATTAACGGAAGTATACAACAAGCTTAAACCACTGATAAAAAAAACTTCTCCTTTTGATATAACACCCAGGACTAATACCCCTGCTACCTGGGTGCAACCTGAGCTGGTTTGTAATATTAAATTTACGGAGCTTACGGAAGATCATATTTTCAGGCACCCGGTATTTATGGGTTTAAGAATTGATAAAGCCGCAACAGGAATCATCATTCCTAAAAACGAAAAAAACATGGCTGATACAAAAGCGAAAAATGCAGCTGCTAAAACGAAAGCGACTGTTTCCAAAACAAAACAAAAAAACACCAAAACCAATGTTGAGGAAAATGATATCATTATAAAAATAGATAAGCGGGAAGTAAAATTAACCAATCAGCAAAAAATATATTGGCCGGACGAAGGGTATACAAAAGCCGATTTAATTAATTATTACGATAAGATGGCGAAATATATTTTACCCTATCTTAAAGACCGTGCTGAAAGTTTAAACCGTTTTCCGAATGGAATAAAAGGAAGCAGTTTTTATCATAAAGATGCAGGTGATACAGCCCCTGGCTGGGTTTCATCTGTTGAAATATTTTCAGAAAGTAACCAGAAGAATATTGACTATATCATTTGTAATGATAAAGCCACATTATTATATCTCGCTAATCTCGGTTGTATAGAAATGAACCCGTGGAATAGCACAGTAAAGCAATTGGAAAAGCCTACGTATATGATTATTGATATTGACCCGTCTGAGAAAAATATTTTTGAGCAGGTGATTGAAGTGGCGCAGGCCGTAAAACAGGTGCTTGATGAATGCGGCGTAAAATCTTATTGCAAAACTTCCGGCGCATCAGGGTTACATGTTTTTGTGCCGATGGCAAACAAATATGATTATGAGCAGGTAAAAACCTTTGCGCATCTTACTGCAATGCGGGTAACCGGGTTATTGCCTGGTTTCACAACTTTAGAACGCAACCTGGAGAAACGCGGGAATAAAAATATTTATATTGATTATTTACAAAACAGAAAAGGCCAAACCATTGCAAGCGTATACAGTGTAAGACCTAAAAAAGGTGCTACTGTTTCTACGCCGCTTGATTGGAAAGAAGTTAAAAAAGGCTTGCATCCCTCGCAGTTTGATATTAATACCGTTCCCAAACGCGTTGCAAAAACCGGCGATCTCTTCAGCCCGGTTCTGGGGAGGGGAACAGATATTTTAAAATGTATAAAGAAGATGGGCGGATAAGCCCTGATGAAACTCATGTTACCGGTGAGCTCGGTTGAAGCCACTATCAGTTCAACAGCGTTAGCGCATGGAAGTTTGTAAGAAACAAATTAGCATTGCTGTTTATTACAAAACGGCGAGTAAAAATAATTGTAACGCTATGTTTAATAGCATTTGGTGGCGCCACCCGTCTGCGACAGTTTGGAATATACCCATTTAAATTTTGTTAAATATTATATACCTGTTTTGTTTGTACATTCGCCTCAATTACTTCATTGTATTATTCAAATTGTTTTCATGAAAAAGATTAATAAGATCAATGGTTGCTTTCTGCTGTTTGTAGCAGTACTATTCTCTTCCTTTCAAGCCATGGCAAACAATGCCGACCTCGCCCTGCAGGGCAAATGGGATTTAACTATTAATGTAGATGGCAAGCCATCTCCTTCCTGGCTTGAGGTATATCACTCCGGCAATAAATGGCTGGTGGGTCAGTATGTAGGTATTGTGGGCAGCGCAAGACCTATTGCTAAAATAAATTTTAAAGATGGTAAAATGAGCTTCACTATTCCGCCACAATGGGAAGAAGAAGAAAATGATGTGGTATTTGAAGCAACATTGAAAGATGATGTGTTGACCGGTACCGTGGTGACAGCAAATGGCAAAACCTATGAATGGACAGGAGTACGTGCACCACTCTTATTAAGAACATCTGCACCTGTTTGGGGAAAGCCTGTAAAATTATTTAATGGCAAAGATCTTACCGGTTGGAAAGCTGTTGGCAGGGAAAACCAGTGGAAAGTAGTGAACGGTGTATTAACAAGCCCGCATTCAGGGGCAAACCTTATAACCGAACAAAAGTTCAACGATTTTAAATTGCATATTGAATTCAAATGCCCTAAAGGAAGCAACAGCGGTATTTATTTGCGCGGCAGGTATGAAGTGCAGATCATGGACAGCAAAGGAGAAATACCGCAAAAAGATCTGCTGAGTGCCATATATGGTTTTATAACACCTAACGAAATGGCTGCTAAAGAAGCGGGCGAATGGCAGTCGTACGATATTACACTGGAAGGCAGGGTTGTTACGGTTGTATTGAATGGCAAAACAGTTATTTGCCGTGTTCCTATTCCCGGTATTACCGGCGGGGCATTAGATAGCAATGAGGGAGAACCAGGTCCGATCTATATCCAGGGCGATCATGGACCAATTGAATACAGGAATATAGTTATCACTCCTGCAAAATAAGCGCCTGCTGTTAAAGCCGGTTTTATTGAATTACATGTTAAACTTAAAAAAGGTATAATGATTTCCTGCAAAAGACTGTTAACCGGGCTGCTGCTTTGTTACCCGGTAATTCTTTCCGCGCAAATAGTTACAAAAGTTACCGAGCCTGCTGAATGGGTTAACCCTTTAATGGGAACGGATTCAAAACACAGCTTATCTAACGGTAATACATACCCGTCGATAGCATTGCCCTGGGGTATGAATATGTGGACGCCGCAAACCGGTAAAATGGGTGACGGCTGGCAATATCAATATTCCGCAGATAAAATAAAAGGATTTAAGCAAACACATCAGCCATCTCCGTGGATGAATGATTACGGGCAGTTCAGCATTATGCCTGTAACGGGTAAGCTGAGAATTAAAGAAGAAGAGCGGGAAAGCTGGTTCAGCCATAAAGCAGAAGTAGTGAAGCCATATTACTACAGTGTATATCTGGCAGATCACGATGTAACCACAGAAATTACGCCGACGGAAAGAGCGGCTGCTTTCCGGTTTACATTTCCGCAAACAGATGGCGCGTACGTTGTGGTTGATGCTTTTAATAAAGGCTCTTACGTAAAAGTGATTCCTGCGGAGCGCAAGATAATCGGGTATAGTACAAGAAACAGCGGCGGTGTTCCTGCAAACTTTAAAAACTACTTTGTCATTGTTTTTGATAAGCCTATTGCCAATGCGGGTATTTTCAGCGGGGATAGTCTCGACCTTACCAAACTAGAAATGCAATCGGAACATGCCGGAGCAGTTGTTGGTTTTAAAATATTCAGAAAGGGTGAGCAGGTAAACGCGAAAGTGGCATCGTCCTTTATCAGTCCCGAACAGGCTGAACTTAATTTAAAAGAGCTTGGCAATAACAGCTTTGAAGTAATTGAAAAGAAAGGAAAAGATATCTGGAATGAAACACTCGGAAGAATATCAGTAGAAGGTGGCACAATTGACCAGGTGCGTACATTCTATTCTACACTATACAGAACCGTTTTCTTTCCCAATAAATTATATGAAAAAGATGCGGCAGGCAATATAGTACATTACAGTCCGCATAATGGTAAAGTGCTGCCGGGTTATATGTTTGGCGGTACCGGTTTTTGGGATACTTTCCGTGCATTGTATCCATTCCTCAACCTTATGTATCCATCTGTTAATAAAGAAATGCAGGAAGGATTGGTGAACGCTTATAAAGAAAGCGGCTTTCTGCCTGAGTGGAGCAGCCCCGGCGCGAGACCGGTAATGGTAGGCAATAATTCTGCTTCTATAGTATCAGATGCATATATTAAAGGGTTGAGAGATTACGACATCAATACTTTATACGAGGCTTTGCTGCACGGTGCAAATACGGAAGGACCGAACGGCACGGGTAGAAAAGGAGTGGAGTATTACAATAAACTCGGTTATGTGCCTTATGATGTAAAGATCAATGAAAATGCTGCAAGAACCCTGGAATATGCGTATGACGATTTTACGATTTATACATTAGCTAAGGCGCTTAATCGCCCTAAAGAGGAATTGCAATTATATGCAAGACGTTCCCAGAATTATAAAAATCTTTTTGACAAAGAAACCAACCTGATGCGTGGTAAAAACCAGGATGGCAGTTTTGAAAAACCATTCAACCCGCTTAAATGGGGCGATGCATTTACCGAAGGCAATAGCTGGCATTATTCATGGAGTGTGTTTCATGATATTAAAGGGCTCTCTGATTTAATGGGCGGCAGGGAACAATTTGTAAAAATGCTGGATTCTGTTTTTGTAATGCCCCCGCTTTTTGATGACAGTTATTATGGTTTTGTTATTCACGAAATAAGGGAAATGCAGATTGCCAATATGGGACAATATGCACACGGTAACCAGCCTATACAGCACATGGCTTATTTGTATAATTATGCAGGTGAGCCCTGGAAAACGCAATACTGGATAAGGGAAATTATGAACCGCATGTATAAACCAACGCCAGATGGCTATTGCGGTGATGAGGATAATGGTCAAACATCCGCGTGGTATGTGTTTTCTGCCTTAGGATTTTATCCTGTATGCCCGGCTACCGACCAGTATGTGGTGGGAGCGCCGTTATTTAAAAAAGCCGTGCTTACATTAGAAAATGGCAGGCAGTTTACTATTGATGCGCCACAAAACAGCGATCAGTCAAGGTATATACAATCCGCCCGGCTCAATGGTAAAAACCTTGATCAAAACTGGATCAGTCATTTTGATATTCAGAAGGGTGGAAGTTTTAACGTGGTGATGGGCGTTAAACCCAATACTGTGCGTTGTACCAAAGAAGCCTGCTATCCTTATTCTTTTTCGGGCAGTGAGGATGCGGCTATATTAAAGTAATAGCTGAAAGCTGATAGCCGATAGCTGTTTTAAGATCTATTTACAATTTATTTAAACAGATATACTTACCTTAATGTCAAAATTTCAATAACGATGAGTAAGAAAGTCAAACAAAAGACAAACAATTCCCGCAGGAAATTTCTGCAGAATGCTTCGCTTGCCGCAGCAGGTTATTTTATAGTTCCCCGTCATGTGTTAGGAAGAGGATTTGTTGCACCCAGCGATAAATTAAATATTGCAGGTATTGGTGCCGGTGGTAAAGGAGAAAGTGATTTAAAATCATTTGCTGAAAGCCCTAAAGTAAACATAGTAGCGCTTTGTGATGTTGATGACCGCCAGTCTGTTGAGTCAAGGAAGAATTTCCCTAAAGCCAATTACTACAAAGATTTCAGGGAAATGCTGGCTAAAGAAAAGGATAATATTGACGCATGTTCTATATCTACGCCTGATCATACCCATGCCGTTGCAACATTAGCGGCTATGCAATTGGGTAAGCATGTGTATACACAAAAACCCCTTACGCACGATATTTATGAGGCCCGTATTCTTGCAGAAGCTGCAAAGAAATACAAAGTGGTAACCCAAATGGGTAACCAGGGTGGTTCCGGCGATGGCGTGAGAAGAATGAAAGAATTGTATGATGCGGGTTTAATAGGAGATATTGTTGAAGCGCAGGCATGGACTAACCGTCCTATATGGCCGCAAGGTGTTGCCAAACCAACCGGCAACTTTCCTGTACCAGGCGAGCTCGACTGGAATTTGTGGCAGGGAACTGCACCGAGAGAGGAATATAATCCTGCTTACCTGCCGTTTAACTGGAGAGGCTGGTGGAATTATGGCACCGGTGCATTAGGCGATATGGCTTGCCATATTATGGATCCGATCTATCGTATACTGCCAATCGATTTCCCTTCTTCTGCCGAGTGTAGTATTGCCAACCAGTGGACAGGCATGAACCAGGAAGCCAATAATATTGCCAGTTGTCCTGTTTCCTCCATCATTCATCTTGAGTACCCAAGAAAAGATAAAAAAGGAATACTGAAAGTATCCTGGTATGATGGGGGTTTATTACCTAAGCGCCCTGATGAATTAAAACCTGAAGAAGATTTCGGAAACTGGGATGGTGGTGTGCTCTTTATTGGAACAAAAGGTAAACTACTGGCAGATTGTTACGGTGCTAATCCAAGATTATTACCATTATCAAAAAATGACAGCGCTAAAGCTGTAAAAGAAACCATTAAACGTGTACCCGAAGGGCACTACCTGCAATGGGTAAACGCTTGTTTGGAGGGTTATGGCAAAGGTGTGACAAGTTCTCCTTTTGAATATGCAGGTCCGTTTACTGAAAGTATATTAATGGGTAACCTTGCTATCAGGAGCGCATTATACACAGATCCTAATGTAAGCGGCTGGGGTAAAAATAAATTTACCGGTCGCAAGAAATTATTGTGGGATGCGAAGAACATGAAGATTACCAATTTTGACGAAGCTAACCAGTTTGTAAAACGCCAGTATAGCGAAGGCTGGAGCCTTACATTGTAATTGTAAATAAGTTGTAATAAATAAATGCGCTCATGCGGATTCTACATTAAATTAGAATCCGCATTTTTGTTTTCAGCCTGTTCTTGCTGCATCCGGAATCCATCCCGTATTGCCGCTTCAAGTATTTCAATATGTATATCTTTCAGCGCTTTGAATTTGATACAGTACCCCGTTACGCGCGCCTTACCAATTTTTTGCCCGTATGTTTTTGCTAAATATGTTTTATCGGCGATGCTGAGTATGTAAACAGAGATCCCGGTTGTATTTGCACTGATACCGATTTGATAAAACTCCCTGGTTGTTCCGTCAGCATATTTTATAGTCTGAAACCCATATCCGATATTAGGATTGGAAACAGTTTTATTTTCACTGTTTTTGCCATCTAAGAACCATAATTTACATGCAGGCTTTATTTGCAAAATGATGCGTTGCAATTCCTGCATATCGCTGCGTTTGGGTTCAGGCTGCCCGGTGATATACGCTTTGATTTGTTCTTGTATGTTCATAACAAATAAAATTAAAGGCTGCTTTGTGGGTGCTGTAAGCGTAATTCGTCTATTGAACTGAAGCTGCAATTATTTACCTCATGGCTGTTTTCAGTTTCCGCCTGTTGAGCCAAACAAAAATGGCAGAAATAACTATAAAGAAAATTACCAGCAACCCGGCATTAACAAGCACCTTTTTCATCCCCAATACAGTAACATTGATAAAAGGGTAGGGGTAAAAACCTGAAAAATTTCCCCTTAGCAGAATATAAGCCAGGTATACTAGCGTAACAGGTGTAAACTGCGTTACCGGACTTTTCCCAAGTGCCTGCACCGAGAAAGCGATTGCAACTAAAGTATTGGTAAGAATGGTGAAAAAGCTAAAGAACCGGATAACGGTCTCCGTTACAGAAGCCGTTCGGTTTTCTACCATCAGGTAAAATTGAAGGATAACCGCAAGCCATCCAACAAAGGCAATAAGGAACGCGAATATTTGTTTCATGTATTGAATTAGATGATCCGGTGCTATTTTGGATATTAATATACACTATCTTTCTGAAGAAGACTTATTCTTATTCCAATTCTTCGCAATACATATTAGTAAGATGTCTCCTGGTGTTGATGTAGAACAACTAAATTTATACTACTGCATGAAACTGATAAATGCCAGGTCAGGTATAAAATTTTTATTTCCTGAAATAATAATCAACAAGCGCATTTGCTATGGCACGGGGATTTGCCTCGTCTGTATTAGTGAGAATAATAATGGAAAGCCCGTCGTTTACAAAACGGGCATATACCGACCTAAACCCAATATTAGCTCCCCCATGTACAATTACTTTATGCCCCTTGTATTCATCTATTACCCAGCCAAAACCATAATATTCTTTTGAATCTGCTTTGTCTGAGGTTTTAATAAACGGTTGCCATAGTTTTTCCCAATTGTCTTTTTTTAAAATAATCTTTTTTTCCTGTAGTACTTTTTCCCATTTAATCATATCTGAAGAAGTAGAGAGAAACCCACCGCTTGGGCGTACGGCTAACATGGGGCTGGCATTAACCAGAGAGTCATGATAATGCATATAACCCCCGGCGCGGTTAGGAATGATGCGGTAAAAATCAGTCAGGTAAGTATTATTCATTCCCGCCGGTATAAATAATTTTTCATTAATATAATCCTGCCAGGGCATGCCACTTACCTGTTTTATAATTTCCGCCAACATAAAATAAGCCAGGTTACAATACTGGTATTTTTCCCCGGTTTTAAAAACAAGAGGTAAGTTGTATCCAGACTTAATAATGTTTATATCGGGTTGAATGTTGAAATTGTCGTAAGCCGGGCCTTCTCTTTGCAGTCCTGATGTGTGAGACATCAGGTTTTTTATTGTAATAGCCCGCCATGTGTCGGGTGCATCAGGGAAAAACTTATGTACAGAATCCTCAATATGCAGCTTTCCTTCTTCCATTAATTTCATAATAGCCGTTGTAAAAAACTGCTTGCTAACAGAACCAAGCCTGATTACGGTTTCGGAGCCTACTGCTACGTTGAGCTCCACATTTGCAAGTCCATAACCTTTGTTTGTAACAGTTTGTCCATTTTTAATTACTGCCAGCGACAGCCCGACAATTTTTTGCTTTTCCATCAATTCCTTAACGATAATATCAGTACTGTCAATCTGCGCCAATGAGAGAGAAGGCAGCAAGAGAAAAAGCAGGAATTTGTTCATCTCAATATGGTTAATTTAATGAAATCGATTTCTCTAATATACGTGTTTGCGTGTATTTTTAGTAGATTCAACAAACCCGGAATCCGCACTCTCAGGTAGTTTTCCTTAAAACTATTTTAAATATAGGTAGCTGTAAATTTCTGATCCATCATTATTTCAAAATAATCCTTTGCTGATATATTATAATTTTTAATCACTTTCATTAGCGCAACAACAATACAAAATGTATAACGCTAAAATTTTAACTTATAGCAGATTATAAATTATGATTATTGTGGGTTATAGCATAAATTAGTGTGTTATAGGCAATCGGGCAACAGTCTTTCTAATTTGGAATTATAGATGGAGGAGATTGAAGCGAAGCCCACTCCGATACTTTTGTTTTCCAATCATCAGTAGTTGGGCGATTTGAGCTAAAGAATAACGATCAACTTTTTTTATCGCAGCGAAGATTGAAGCGAAGCCCACTCCGATACTTTTGTTTTCCAATCATCAGCAGTCGGGCGATTTGAGCTAAAGAATAGCGATCAACTTTTTTTATCGCAGCGAAGATTGAAGTGAAGCCCACTCCGATACTTTTGTTTTCCAATCATCAGCAGTCGGGCGATTTGAGCTAAAGAATAACTATCAGCTTTTTTTATCGAAGCGAAGATTAAAGCGAAGCCCACTCCGATACTTTTGTTTTCCAATCATCAGTAGTCGGGCGATTTGAGCTAAAGAATAACGATCAACTTTTTTTATCGGAGCGAAGATTGAAGCGAAGCCCACTCCGATACTTTTGTTTTCCAATCATCAGTAGTCGGGCGATTTGAGCTAAAGAATAACGATCAACTTTTTTATCGGAGTGAAGAAATCCCTTATAAGACTGCCTATAACACCCGGTTTTGTGCAAGCGTGGCAGTAGAATAAACTATGGGCTGTATATCGCTATCAGCTTCAGTTCCGGCGGGACGAATATCTATCGGCTTTTGTACTTATCTTCAACAAAAAATAAATAATCAGCAGCGGTTCCAGGCAGACGGAACTCAGACTTCCACGCCTGCACAAAGCCGCCGAACGTTGGCGGTAATGTTACAAACACCATACATACATAATGACAGAACTTGAGTAATACATTAAATCGAATTTTCAAATTATTCAGCCAGACGAGTTGAGTAAAGTCAGTGCTTTTTTTAATCCGATCTCTTTAAAAAAGGGGGACTTCTTTTTAAAGGAAGGAACACGTTGCAACAAGTTTTGCTTTATTAAAACAGGGCACTTGAGAGTTTGTGCAATTTCCGGTGAAAAAGAAATAACACAATGGATTGCAACGAAAGGGCATTTTGGAACTGACTTTTCAAGTTTTTTCTTTAATCTTCCCTCACGTTGGACTATTCAGGCGTTAAACAATGCCGAACTATTTACAATCACAAAAGACGGTTACAATAAAATTGGTGACATTGTTCCGCACTGGAAAGAACTTGAAAGAACGTTTTTAATAAAGTGTCTTACAATGATTGAAAGCAGAGTTTTTAATCATTTATCAATGTCAGCAGAAGAAAGGTATAATTTCTTTTTTGAAAATAATAAAGAGCTATTCAATCAGGTGCCGCTACAATATATTGCTTCTATGCTTGGAATGACACCAGAAACTTTTAGCAGAATTTGAAAAGTTACTTTTCAAAATTCTTGATTTTTATCAAGCGTTCATCTGATTATCCATTTTAATTTTGCATCTGTTATTAACACAATAACAATGATGACAAAAAATAAGATGAACGAAATATTAAAATTAGAAGAATTATCCATTTTCGCACTTTGTATATTTCTATTTAGTAAATTAAATTTTGCCTGGTGGTGGTTTCCTGCATTATTGTTTTTACCTGATATCGGAATGTTGGGTTATCTTTTTAATTCTAAAACCGGAGCATTTACTTACAATCTCTTTCACTATCGGTTTATTGCTGCATCAGTTGCCATAGTTGCACTTACCTACGGCAATGATAATTGGAAATTAGCTGCAATAATTATGTTTGCATACATTTCATTTGACAGAACATTTGGATATGGTTTGAAATATAATGACGGTTTTCATAACACGCATTTGGGCGTGATTGAGAGAAATAATAAATAGAAGCAAATAATTAAAAAATGAGCAAAAAATTCCCCGAAACAACAGTAATAATGACTGTCAACTCGCAAATTGGCAAAGCATTTAATTACATTGCCCCAATAAACCTAATGCATATTTTCCGAGGCACTGCATTAATTCCTGCCATTGTTGATACAAGTATTAAGGAAGGTTGGAATAAAGCAGGTTTAGTCAGGACAATCTATTTTAAAGATGGGTCAACTTCTCAGGAAAGTTTATTAACAATGGAAGAACCCCAATCCTTTTCCTACAAGAATGAACATTTCACTTCCAGGGTTTTAGGTTTTTTGCTTAAACGTCTTGAAGGTGAGTGGCTTTTTACTGATTTAGGAAATAACAAGACTAAAATTGAATGGACATACAGGGCAATTCCAACAAATGCAATAACAGGATTTTTTCATCAAATTTTCCAGGAACATTTTTTATCAATTACAGTTGAGTCAATATCCAATCCTATAAAATCCTGTGATAATGGAGCATTGAAATAAGTATAATTATACCATGTTTGAAAATTTTTTAAGATAGCCGCAGGATTAATATTGAAGCTTTTATTCAGGCTATCTTCATTAGCACCTGACGGGTGTGCAGCACTATTTGATTTATTACGGCTTGTGCAGGAGACTAAAAATAACGCAAAAAATACTGGCAGGAAGAGTTTCATACAGCAATTAACATTCAGGTGTATTCCTGGCGAAAATTAGCCAGGCATAGTTTAGATTCAAAATGACGGATAATCCATAAAACAAAAAAACTCCGGTATTACCAGAGTTTTATGTGTCAATTTAGATGGGTTTATTTCAGATGTTTGTTGATGATTTTTGCAAGATCAAACATTGATACCTGGGATTTACCATCAAACAATGCTTTCAGCTTGGCGTCAGCATTAATATTTCTTTTGTTGGTAGCATCCTGTAATTTGTTCTTCTTGATATAATCCCATATTTTTTTGATTGCTTCAGTACGTGCAACCGGTTTAGTGCCGATTACTTCTCCAAGTGTTGCGCTTGGTGTAAGAGGAGCCATGAAGGCTGCATTAGGTTTACGTGCTGATTTCTTTTTAGGAGCTGCTTTTTTAGCTGCTTTCTTAGGAGCCGCTTTTTTGGGAGCTGCTTTTTTTGCTGCTTTCTTAGGAGCTGCTTTTTTGGGAGCTGCTTTCTTTGCTGCTTTTTTTGGTTTGGCAGGCATGAGTGCTGAATTTAATAGTTAGGAAATTTGTTTAAATTTTGTTTAATGTACAAAGTAAGCGAATAGTTTTATACAGTTATAAGCAGTTATGCACACTTTGTGGAGAACCTATGGATTTTTCCCTCTGAAAATCACTAAAAATGCTCAATTTCCCCTCCTAAAGGTTATTTGCTTCTCTTCGGCTCATGCATCATCAGCTTATTGATGAACTTTTCAACGGTTGCGGGCGCTGTTTTCTCTACCAGCCTGTAGTGTGTTCCTCCTGCATTTTCAACCCAGTTATTACTTCCATCCGCATCGTTTACGGTTATTATTCCCTGTTCAAGATTATACCAGGGCGCATGCCCGGCAATAGCAACAAGCACCGCTGTTTCATCCCAGCTCATTCTGCCGGCACTATCCTGGGCAGATAACGGAATAGCTATGCGGAAAGCATCTTTAACCGGACTGTTTTGTATATGGCCATTTTTAATAAGCGGAATACCTGTTTTTATATTTTTGCCTATCTCAAAGCCACTTATAATAATCCTTGTTGGCCATTGTTCAAACACATACCTGGCCGCTTTTTTGTGTTTTACTATATTAAATTCAATGCCCCCGGGAAACATACCTGCCATGCTCACCAGTTGTTTTACTTTTTGCTGAACAAGCGCTTTGCCTGTAAGTGTTGAATATTCGTCGGGTGGGCTTTGTAACAGTTGAAAAAGGTTGGTAAAAAAGCCGACAGTTACTATCGTTACACTCTTATCTTTTTGGGTGGAGAGTATTTTCCTGTACAGTTTTACCGCATCTTCAGCCTCATCGTTGTTTTTAATATTGTGGGGATATTTGCTGATCAATGAATCTGTCCAGTGCTGAAAATCGCTCATCGTATCTGCCCATGCTTTGGGAACGCCAACAGGTATTTCCGGTCTTTTAAAATAAGTATTCAACACGCTGAGTGTAGCCGCAACATTGCCGTGCCTGCTGCTCGCCATGGTTGCTAAAATGACGGCATCGCCATGGTCCTCAAAATAATGGAGAAGTGCCATCGCCCCTACATCATCATAATCTGGTCCCATATCTGTATCAAATATCACAGGGATGGGTTGCTTTTTCTGGGCATGTAATTGATGTAAACCGGTAAGCAATAACAGCAAGAGCAATATTTTAATTTTCATAACAGTAACGATGTTATGCTGCAAAATAAGCCAAATGTGTGTAGCAGAAGTTATATATAAAACAAAAAGGCTCCATTGAAATGGAGCCCCGTAAGGTTTATCCCTAAACCCTTTTGAAGTAGGCCGCAATTTAAGGATGTAACAAGTTTTTTTCTATCGTAGAAATACTCAGTATTTATCAATGTTAATAAAAAACAATCATGATAATTTTCTCCCTGCAAGCTTCCCTCAATGATGTTGCAACATTATTTTATATCTTCTTTGCTCTAACCTGCCAACTGCTTGATTTTCCGTTTGTCGCTGTTTTTTTCGATCTCATCTCATTTATATAATATATACGTTTTTGTGGATTTACTTTGCATTCAGTTTAAAGTTTAATTGCATGAAAAAGTTATTACTCCTCGTTTTATTAATGAATGGATTATTTGTATTTGCACAAATGCCTGGTGGTAGAGGCAACAAGCCCGCCAATATTGGTCATTTGTACGGTAAAATTGTAGATGCTGAAGGTAAAGGCGTTGCTGATGCTTCTGTTTTGATATTAGTAAACAAAATGGATACCGCGTCAAAAAAGAATAAAGAGGTGTTGTTTAAAGGGATGACTACAAAAAGTAATGGAGAGTTCAGCCTGGAAGAATTGCCGATAATGGGGAAATTGAAATTGAAAATTTCTGCAGTAGGATACAAAGTATTTGAGCAGGAGTTTAATAATCTTGCAATGGGCGGCGGTTTTGACAGGGATCTTGGCGATATTAAACTGCAATCAGATGCAAAGCAGTTGGAAACAGTAGTGGTCACAGCTACCAAGCCAATGATGCAAATGGATATTGATAAAAAAACATTTAACGTAGATAAGAATATCGTTACCGCCGGCGGTACCGCAGTAGATGTAATGCGCAATGTGCCCTCTGTGCAGGTTGATATTGATGGTAATGTAAAGCTCCGTAATGCTGCGCCACAGATATATGTTGATGGGCGTCCTTCTACATTATCGCTCGACCAGATACCTGCTGATGCTATAGAAAGCGTGGAAGTTATTACCAATCCTTCTGCAAAATATGATGCATCTGGCGGTAATGCGGGTATATTGAATATTATATTGAAGAAAAACAAAAAATCAGGATATAACGGAAATATAATGGCCGGCATAGACAGGAGAGGCGGTTGGAATCTGGGCGGAAATATTAACCTGCGGCAGGATAAGTTTAGTTTTTCGGCTGCATTAATGAGCAACCAGATGAGAAACAGAACTACCGGAACCGTTGACAGGTATAACCTTGGGGATATACCGGTAAATATTTTCCAGGATAATCTTAATAGAACGAAAGGCGGGTTCCTGTTTGGAAAAGTTGGATTGGATTATTTTGTTTCGAACCGCACTACTATTTCAGCAAGTGTGATACGTGTGCATGGCAAATTCAAACCCGGCGAAACCATTGATATCAGAACAGACAGTGTTTTACAGGATGAAACTATCAGCAGGTTGTCTGAACGAATATCCCAGTCAGGCAGGGAGTTTAATGCATTGGGCTTCCAGGGTGGTATAAAGCACAATTTTAAAAGACAGGGTGAAGAGTGGACGGCAGATTTTAATATGTTCAACGGAAAAAATGAAGGCGATGGATTATATACTACCCACTATTACAACAGCGACAAAACAACTGCCGGAACACAAATTCAGAAAAACCTGGGTGACGGTAAAATGGGCTTTATTACTATTCAAACAGATTATGTAAGACCATTTACCGGTTCAACAAAACTGGAAACCGGGTTGAGGATGCAGGTCAACAATACGGAAAATAATAATGAAAACCTCATTAAATATCCCGGCGCAACGGATTATATTAAATTATCTAACGCCAGCACCAATTATAAAAATACCAGTAATGTGTATGCTGCTTATGTTTCTTTTGCAAGCAGCATTAAATCAAATTTCGGATATAAAATAGGTTTGCGTGCAGAAAGCTCTAATTACAAGGGTGAATTGTTGAATACAGGACAGAAGTTTAAAAATAATTACCCCATAAGTTTGTTCCCCTCATTGTTTCTCAGCCAGAAGCTGAATAATAAGCAGGAATTACAATTCAGTGTAACGCGCCGTATTAACCGACCTAATTTCTTCCAGTTAATTCCATATACTGATTATACGGATAGTTTAAATATTACAAAAGGTAATCCTGACCTTGTGCCTGAGTTTACTTATTCTGCTGAATTTTCTTATAGTAAAACTTTTAAAGGAAGTAATTCTTTGCTTGCTACCATATATTACAAACATACTACTGATCTTATTACACGGTATTATGATACTGCAATAAATGAAATATCAGGTAAGCAGGATTATATCAGTACCTATGTAAATGCCAACTCAGCGGTTTCTTACGGTTCTGAAATTACTTCCATTAATAAGCTCACACCCTGGTGGGATGTAACATTGAACGTAAATATTTATAATTCAAAAATCAATACAGATAATATTTCCGGCACATCACAGGATGCGATGTGGAGCATGTTTGGCAAGTTCAATAATAATTTTAAACTGCCTGCCAATTTCAGCGTTCAGCTTTCTGCTGATTACCAGAGCAAAACAAATCTGCCGATAAATACAGCGCAGCAGTTTGGCCCACCAATGTCGCAGGCACAAAGTGCATCACAAGGTTATATCAAAGCATTTTACGGTGTTGACCTCGCTGTCAAAAAAACATTCCTTAAAGACAACGCCGCATCAGTAACGCTCAGCTTTAACGATATATTCCGCAGCCGTAAAACAGACCAATATTCAAAAGGTGTAGGCTTTGAGCAATATTATTACAGGTTGAATACCCCTCAGATGGTACGTTTAACAGTTAGCTACCGGTTTGGTAAAATAGATATGTCGCTCTTTAAACGTCAGAATATGAAGAGCCAGCAGGAAGGTATGCAAAATGGTATGCAGATGCAGTAGGAGAGCGCTGACAGCAAATAATCTTTACAGGTAAAAGGTCAGAGGTGCAAACCTTTGACCTTTTATATTTTACAAAAGAAACGACACTTATATTTGACAGTAAATATTTTATTTTGGATTCACTTACGCACATTGTATTAGGCGCTTGTATTGGCGAAGTAATTACCGGAAAACAGCTTGGTAAAAAAGCAATGCTTTTAGGTGCTATTGCACAAAGCGTACCTGATATAGATGCTGTCGGGAGTTTTTGGATGAATGAAGCAGATGATATTGTTGCGCATCGTTCGCTAACACATTGTATTTTATTTGCACTGATTGCCAGTTGGCTGCTGGCGTGGGTATCACATAAAATATTTCATCGCAATAATGTGGCAATGAGAAAATACCTGCTCTTATTTGCGATAAATATTTTTGCGCATATTTTTATTGATACCTTCAATTCATATGGCACTGAATTGCTTTACCCGTTTAATGATACCAGGTTTTCTTTCAACCTGGTTTTTGTAGCTGATCCTCTGTTTACGCTTTGGCCTTTAATTGCTTTTATATGGTTGTTGCTGGCAAAAAGCACGTACACGTATAGAAAAAAAATTGCTGCATATGCAATCGCTATGAGCACTGTATATGCGGGCTATGCCTTTACCAATAAAATGAATATAGAATGTGCCGTAGCATATAACCTGAAGCAACAGCATATATCTTCTGAGGGTTATTTTACCACGCCAACCATCTTGAACAGCTGGTTATGGTATATAGTAATAAAGCAGGATGATGGTTATAAAATCGGCTACAGGTCGGTATTTGATAAAACTGATGAAATTGCATTTGAAGAAGTGAAACGAAACGATAGCTTGATAAATGAACTTACTGATAAAGCTGATGCGTTAAAGCTTATTCGTTTTTCTTCAGGATACTATACAATGGAAAAATGGAGTGATACGTTGCTGTTAAATGTATTAAGGTTTGGCCAAACAGGCTGGCAGAACCCTTCTGCAAAATTTGCTTTTTATTATTTGCTTAATAAACCGGAGGGCAACCAATTGGTGATACAAAGAGGAAGGTTTAAAAATATGAACAGGGAAAGAATTTCCAGTTTTATAAAAAGGGTGAAGGGGATATAATAAATTTGATGTATCAATGTCTAAACACACAATAATAATATTTACAATAGTAGGAATACTTTCATTCATATTCCGGTTGCTGAGCTTGCTGTATAGTTATTATTTTGCATCTTATACATTTGCCATTATTACCGATGTAATTGGTCAGCTACTTTTTTTATCCTTATTTTTCTTTATTGCGAAAGATTTAAAACAAAATTATAGTAAAGGAGTCAGGTTTATATACCTGTTTGTGTTCTCTTCGCTGGTAATTACTTTTTTCAACATAACGAACATACTATCGCGTAATATGATGCTGTTTATCCAGTTACTTGTTTTGGCTATGATTGCCGTTTTTATTGTATATCTTTTAAAAACCGTTTATCGCTTATTTGCAGTAGCATATATAGTTACGCTGGTAATGATTTTTGCTTTTCAATTTGTAGTACGGGAATTAGTTCCCAACATAAGCTATAACTATTTGTTGTTGCTAAACACTTTGCCAATATTATATCCTTTAGTGCTGATTTATATTGTGCATACAAAGAATAATGTTTCGCTGGAGGAAGAGATCAACAGCATTGGCAGCGATGTAGAAGCATAGATTGTTTATACATCAAACCGGTAAACTGCATATTTTTTATATGGCTCAGCCCCGATGCTTTCAACAATTTTTTGCATTTTATTATTTTCTTCCGCAACCCAGCTGATTTCTCCGTGCAGGTAACCCGCTTTTTTTGTTCTTTCATTCATCTCATTATACAATATACTTCCAAGCCCGAATTTTTGGTAGCGCTTACGTATGGCTACAAGCATCACCTTAGCGGAATCGATTTTTCTTAGCCGGTAAATAAATTTTGCAATGCCCCAGGGTGTTAACCTGCCCATATGTAATTTTTTAACTGCCTGGTTTATGTCAGGAATGGTAAGCATAAATCCCGCTGTGTTTCCTTTGAGTTTAACTTTAAACAACAGTTGCTGGTTTAAAATCTGCTTCAATGCTTTTGCCATGAAAAGAAATTCTTTTTCGGAGAAAGGCACAAAACCAAAATGCCCTTCAAAAGCATCATTATATACAGCGCAAAGCTCATTCGATTCGGCCTCGAATTTTCTGAAATTGATGTTCTCAATTTGTACATCATACCTCTTTTTTAACAGTTCGCTCACTCTTTCTATTTTACCCCGCTTTATTCCCTGCCGGTAATTATATGCCAGGAATTCCATCGCGACTTTTCCTCCTTCCTTTTCTATTAAAGCAGGGTAGTAAGGGGGATTATAATTCATCATAAAAAAGGGATCGCTATCAAAGCCTTCAGTAAGAATACCCAGTTCATAATTAAGGCTGGGATTGAGTGGACCGATTAATGTGCTTACTTTTTTTTCCGAAGCAAATTTTTTTGCAACGCTTACAAGCTCATGTAATAATTCCGGATCGTCTTCAAAATGGAGATATCCAAAATAAACGGCATCTTCAGGGTTATACTGTTTATGTTGGGAGTAATAAATTGCTGCGATTGTCCCTGCTGCTTTACCTTTTTTTAATGCAACAAAAAGTTTTCTTTCGGCAACCTGCCACAGTGGATTTTTTTTTATGCTCAGCGTGTCCTTTACGTTCGACAGAATAGGAGTTATGTAATGAGGATAGTTTTTCAGGATGTTTCCCGGAGCATCCAGGAAGAGATTCAGCAAGCTTTTATTGGTAACTTCTATAATTTCCATTGTGCCTGTCTTAATTAAAAATAATAAAACTGTGTCAATGCTATGCTAATATCTTTTATAATGCTGCTGTGGAAGTTTTACAATTTCTTGTTTTATATTCATTACAATTAAAAATAATATTTGCTATTTGCGTGGAAAGTTTGTAGCTTAAGTGAGGAATCTGGAGTTCAAAATACCGGTATGAAGAAAAAACGGATTCTTTTAATAAGCCCCACGGGGCTGGACAACAATGGGAAACCCATTGTTCAGCGCAAAACCTATTTGCCCGGGTTAACATTACTCCAATTAAGCGCAGTTACTCCTAAAGAGCATTTTGAAGTAAGAGTTGTTTCAGAAACATCTGAGCCTATTCCCTGGAATGAGCAATGGGATATTGTTGGACTTACGGGTATGGGAGGCGCCGGTGTTGTGAGAGGCTATCAGATAGCTGATATATTCAGAAAAAAAGGTTCGCTGGTAGTAATGGGTGGTATCGCTATTTCTTTGTTTGATGATTCATGGACGAGGCAGCATGCGGATGTTATTGTAAACGGCGAATCAGAAGATGTATGGCCGCGTTTTCTTGATGATTACCTCGCAGGTGAGGTAAAGGAAACATATACGATGACCCATGTGCCAGATGTTAAATCATTTCCTCCTCCTGACTATGATGCTTTTAATTTAAAATATTATGGATTCTGGCGCCCGGTACAAGCTACGCGGGGTTGCCCATTTCCCTGCACATTCTGTTCAATCTCTGAATTTTTTAAACGCAGCTATCGTAAAAGACCTGTTGAGCAGGTGATAAGAGATGTTCGTGCGGCAAAAGCATCAGGCAGCAGGTATATTGCTTTTATTGATGATAATATAGGTGTTGACTTTAATTATTGTAAAGAATTATGGACAGCGCTGATCCCCGAAAATATTATTTGGGTTAGCCAGTGCAGTCTTCATATTGCCAAAAATGATGACATGCTTGCGCTTGCATATAAAAGTGGCTGCCGTATACTTTCCTTTGGTGTAGAAACCATCAATCCTGAGAGTCTTGAACATGTGGAAAAGGAATGGAATGAACCGCATAATTATGAAAAGGCTTTTTTGAATATTAAAAAACACGGCATTGAAATATCAACCGAAATGATACTTGGCTTAGATGGTGATAATGAAACTGTGTTTGAAAAAACTTTTGAATTTTTAATGAAAAATAAAATCTCCCTGCCGCGCATGTATATACTTACGCCTGTGCCGGGCACGCCTATGTATCGCCAGTTGGAAGAACAGGGCCGCATTTTTGATTATGATATTCAAAAGTATGTTGGCGGCTCAGCAGTATTTCATCCCAAAAATATGACGGCAGAACGCCTGCAGCGTGGCTATTGGGACTTGTATAAAAAGCTGTATTCCGTAAAAAATATTTATAAAAGATTAAGTGGAAACGATGCGGGATTAAGTCCATTTATGCGGTTGTTTGTGTTGGGAACAAATATGGTTTACCGCAATCATATTAATCGTGGTATCACTCCCGGAATAGTTTAAACAAGCAAGCTTATATGCGAGTAGCCGAAACAACATCATATAACATCAGGTCTACACCTTATTTTCTTTTCCCTGCTTTCGTAAAAAACACTTCTGTATTTATATCCGAAAAAATGGATGCCTATGGCGATTTTTTTGAAGTAAAGGTTCCTGGTCATGAAATATTGGACGTTGCCAATGCTGATGTGTTGCAGCATATACTGGTAAGAAATGAAACCAATTATATAAAAAGCCGTTATTACTGGCAACAGCTCAAGGCTATTATTGGTAACGCCCTTGGTACATTGGAAGGAGATGAATGGTTGCTGCTGAAAAAACTTCACACAAAAGCGCTGGGTAATGCTAAAACAACTACATACCTGCTTAATATAAATGCTGATATTCATAACTATCTGCACCAATGGAAAGCTTATGAAAATTCAACAGTTGATATCATTGCGCTTTGTTCTGAGATGAATGTAGCCATCCTGCTTCAGGCATTATTCGGGTATGAAAACAAAGCTATTTGTACAACCATCGCATCACTTATTGGTGCAGGACAAAAGCATATACTGTGGCGTTCTAAATATCCCTGGCGGCCTTTTTTGTCCAATATATCTGGTAAAGACAATAGATATGACAGCAGCCTTCTCTTTTTTGAAAATCTTGCAAAAGATGTATTTGAAAACAGAACGTGCTCAACGGATGATACTGAAAACTGATTGATATTCTCATTGAAAAATCAAATCGCCCTGGCTCAGTATCATTCATCAAAGAACTCCGTAGCGAACTGATTGTTTATCTTGGTGCAGGAACTGAAACAGCAGCGGTAGGGTTGGGGTGGATCATATATCTTCTTGCAAAAAACCGTGATAAGCTGGCTCGTTTGCGTGCAGAGATTTTGAAGGTAACCGGCGGTAATTCTGTTGGCGTAAATCATTTAAATGACCTAGTATATGCTGACTACGTTGTTAAAGAAGGATTGCGGTTATATTCACCGAGTCATACCATAGTTCGCGATGCGCTTGAAGATGATTATGTAAACGGCATTGCAATACATAAAGGAGCATCTGTTTTTATTAGTAGTTATGCGCTTCACCGCAACCCTGCCTATTGGAAGGCTCCGCTTGATTTTATACCCGAGCGTTTTGAAGCAGAGCCTGTAAAATACAGCTACATTCCTTTTGGCGCGGGAAAACATACCTGTATCGGAAGGTATATTGCCACGCCTGTGCTTATACTTACCTTAGCCGCATTTGTACAGCAATTTGATTTTAAACTTGCAGACAATGAGATACGCTTGCCTCAATCCGGCTCAACCTTAAAACCCCACAAACCAATTTTAATTACACTAAAAACTTTGAACTGATATGAAAATTTTATTGGTTCGCCCGCCGGTGCCTAAGCATACCATAGGGCTTAAACATATTATGATATGTGAGCCGCTGGAGCTTGAATATATTGCCGCGGAACTGCTGCACCACGAGGTGATGATATTTGATCACCTGGTTGAGAAAGATTTTTTAAAACGGGTGAGCGCTTTTAAGCCGGATGTGGTTGTAAGCAGTTGTTATAAATCAGGAACCAATGAAGTAATTAAACTTTTCAGGGAAATTAAACACGTAAACAAAAATATAATTACCATTGCAGGTGGTGTGCATGCCACATTAAACCCGGAGGACTTTGCGGATGTTGCTGTAGATATTATTGGTATAGGTGATGGCACATTGCTGCTTGCGGAAATAATAGATGCGCTGGATAATAAGCAGCCCTTAATGGAAGTTCCCGGTATTGCTATTCCTGCAGGGGATGGGTTACTTGTAAAAACAGCAAAGCGAAAATATATGCCTCCTGCTGATGCGCTTCCTTTGCCGAGAAGAGAACTTGTTAGTCACCTTAGCCATAAATATTATTACCTCATGCATAAACCGGTTGCTACCATGAAAACAACATGGGGCTGCTGGTATCGCTGCAATTTTTGTTTTACATGGAGAATAACAGATGGCATGCCTTACAGCAGGTCTCCCGAATCCATTATTGAAGAACTGTTGACCATTAAGGCTAAAGATGTTTATATTGTTGATGATATTTTTCTTATTAATAAAAGCAGGCTAAGAAAGCTGGCCGACCTTATACGTAAGCATAAAATTGAAAAACATTATTTATGCTATGCGCGTGCAGATTTTATTGCTGAGAATGAAGACGTCATTAAGGAATGGGCAGAGCTGGGATTAAGAGCTGTATTCATTGGATTGGATGCCGTAACAGACGATGAGCTCAAACATATGAACAAGCAATCGCCGGCGCATTACAACAGGGCAGCTATAGAAATGCTGAGAAAATATCAGGTGGATACTTATGGTTCACTGATTCCCGGCGCCAGTTACGAAAAGAAAGATTGGGACAGGCTTTGGCAATTTATTGAAGATGCCAGGTTGTATTATGTGAATATATCCCCGGCCACGCCGTTGCCCGGAGCGATGGATTATGAAGCGCAAAAAAATGCATTAACGGTACCCGTTGATGCGCACGGCTTATTTGATTTGTCGCATCAGCTCATGCCCACCAAAATGCCGTTAAAAGCATACTAACGGCAATTGCTCTACCTGTACTGGAAAACGATTATGAATTTCAGGAGGGCGCAGAAGAATACTTTCAGAACATTGCCAACTATATGGCACAAGGATTACTGGAATATTATTATAGGCGGATTAAAAATTGGCCGCCAGTTCTATTTTGCACATACACATCACAGTCCTAAGGAAATAGCGATTGCAACGTATAAAGGCAGAACCGTACCAGGGCTTACGTATGAAGATAAATTCCATCATCCGTCATTTAAAAATTTCAGGGAACAGCCATTGCAAAACCGTATTGCTGCGCTTGAAGCTGTATGAAAACAGAAATATATGATGATATAAAAGCTATTGATCCGTATACCTGGGATTTACTTAACCCGGAAGCTGAGCTTTTTCATACACATCGTTTTCTTAAAGCATTGCAAAAAGCCCGTGTAGAAGATGCTGATATGTATTTCCTGGTTATAAAAGATGGGGATCGCATGGTGGGTACAGCCGTGTTGAGCGCTTTTACTATCAATCTTGATTTGTTTATAAACGTACAATCTGTAACGAAGCTGATAAAAAAAATGCTTCCGCATATTTTTAAAGTGCGGGTGCTTTTTTGCGGCACCCCTGTATCAGCGGCGCATAAAAATATACAGGCAATGCCGTATGCCGCTACAGATGTATATAAGGCCGTTGCTGAAGCTATGGAAAGCATAGCAGCAAAAGCAAAAGCCAATACCTTAATATTTAAAGAACTTTTACCCGGCGACCTGCAATATGCAGACGCTTTACTCCGGCAGGGATATTTCCGCGGGTACAGTATTCCTTCAACATGGATGCCGGTTAAGCATGATACATACAATAATTATTTGAAAAGCATGCGGCACAATTTCAGGCGGCAAATCATTGCATCGCTGAAAAAAGCAGGAATGGAACTTCCTGTTGTTTCAAATAACAGTTCAGCATTATTTACTGCCGGCAAACCTGTTATCAGGTACGTTAGCTGGGAAGAAATCAGCGGAAAGGAATTTTATACATACTATTTAAGTGTGATGTCGAGAGCTGCTGTAAAACTCGAAACACTGAATGAGGCCTTTTTTGAAAACGTGTTTACAGCGCTGGCAGATAAAGTAAAGCTCATTGCGTTTGTGCATAATGGTGAGATTATCTGTGTATTTGCGTTTACGATTTACAATAGAGGGCTCAATTTTTTATGGACAGGAAAAAAGCATGATAAAGATGCATTTGACAGCTATCATAATTTGCTTAATGCATTGGTTGATATCGCTATAGAAAACAGGTGTGAAAAATTAGTGCTTGGTCAAACTTCGTATTATCCAAAGCAACGTATAGGCGCCTGCACAGAGGATCGGTTTATTTATGTAAGGAGCAGAAGATCTTTAATCCATTCTCTTTTGAAAAAACTTAATCCATGGATATTTCCTTATATGAAAGTTTCTGCGCTTAATGTATTCAAAAAACAACCACATGTATACAAAGGAGAAACAGCCGGTGCATGAGCTGGACCGCATGCTCCGGTTTTTGAAGCTGGACAAGTATTACGAATCCGGGCAGGGTGATTGGCTGACTTATGCAGACGAGAATGGCGTTAGAATAAATGTGCTTGATGTGGTCGGGTCTTATGGTATTAATTTACTGGGGCACAATAACCCGTCCATTCAAAAATTATTGCATTCATTTAATGAGCCCTGCTTTGTGCAGGGCAGTTATCAACCGTATAAAACTAGGCTGTCACAAAAGCTGGCTGATCTTACAGCAGCACATACAGGGATTAAAGGCTGGCATATTGAATATGCAAGCGGTGGTGCTGAAATTATTGAAGTTGCACTGAAGCTTTGCTGGCTTCAGTATGAAAGAAAGCTTAACCTTATCCGGCAGGAGATATACTATTCCATTAATTATCTTGAACAGAAAAATGCATGTGCTGATGATATAAAATTTTTTACCAGCCAGTTAGCGTGTACAGATATTGTACCGGCTGTGGCGCATTTTGAAGGAAGCTTTCATGGAAAAACATTAGGCGCATTATCTGTAATGGGTAATGCTCAATTAAAAAATACTTTCCCCGTTGCTTTAAAGCCGCTGACGCTGCCAAAAGATGCTGAAGCATTAAAAAAGAATGCAGATAAAAATGCTGTTACATACTTCGTTATTGATGAAAAGACGGATAAAATCGTTGAAAAAAAATACCTGCCTGTTATAGGCTTGTTTGTAGAGCCTGTTCAGGGAGAGGCAGGTGTGTTATGCCTGGATGATGCCTTATTATTGCAGATAAGCGAACTGAAAAAGATATGGGGGCTTCCTGTTGTTGCCGATGAAATTCAATGTGGACTTTACAGAACCGGTTATTTTTCCTGTCTTGACCGGAAAATACTTATTGCAGATATTTATTGTTTTGGTAAAGCACTCGGCGCAGGCATTGCCAAGTTAAGCACTTTATGTTGCTCAGATGAAATGTATACGCCAAACTTTTTTCAATTTCATTCTTCAAGTTTTGCCGGCGATGCATTCAGCAGTAAAGCTGCACTACTGTTTATGGAATCATTCGAAGAAAATGATGTCATAGCGCGTATACAGGAAAATTGGATGTACAGGCAGTTGTCAGTTTTGAAAAATATTTTTTCGGAGTATGTGCTGGACATAAGAGGAAAAGGGTTAATGTGCGCTATAGAACTCAATGAGGACAGGCTGCATAATTCCTTTATTACCAAATTTTTTAAAGATATTGGCATGCTGGGGTACTGGATTGCTTCTGTATTATTGAACAGGGAGCGTATCAGGGTTTTACCTACTCTTTCAAACCCCTTATCATTCCGTATTCAGTCTTCCATACAATTTTCGGAAGAGGATGGGCGCTTTTTAATAAACGGGTTCAGCAAACTTTTCAACGCGATTGAAAGCCAGGATTTACAATATCTTTTCGGTCACATACTGAGCTTCCCGGATAATGCTGTTGTAAAACATCTTCCTGATGCTGTGAAGTACAATGAATTTCCGGAAAATGCCGCGGTATTTATTTGCCACCCGATTGATAATGTGCATATCCGCCGGATAGTTGATCTTATAGATGGTTATGATGAGCATACCTTAACGGCAATGCTGGAAGAATTAAGCACTTACCAGAAGTTTACCGTTTATCACACTGATACATTAACAAACGCTGACGGTACAACTATTCCTGTAGTATTCCTTGGCATTCCGTTAACAAGTTTATCATTTTTCCATTTACTGCGTCGTGGCAACAGGTACGAATGGGTGAAAAAAATACAGGATGCAGTTAACCTTGCAACCCAAAAAAATGCAAGAAGCATTGGCTTAGGACAGTTTACAAGCATCATTACAAAAAATGGAATGCACCTGTATTCGCCACATGCCACGCTCACTACAGGCAATACTTATACAGCGATACTTGCCATGCAGGCGGCATTTCAGCAATACAAAAGGAAAACCCCGGATAGATTGAAACCTGCTGTTTGTGTTGTAGGAGCAAAAGGAAATATTATTTCCTCCATAGCAGAAGAGATGATACAGCATGCACGAAAACTCATTCTTGTTTACAGGCATGCCCTTGAAAAAGATAATGATACATGGCATCATTACCGCGAATTCCTGCGTAAAGTATCCGGAAGCAGTCAACTTGCTAAAAAAATAACAACACTGCTTGATATATACAATATTGATATAAAATTTGATGAAATTATTGCTCAGCTTGGCGACGATATTATTGTAACGAATTCGCTTTGCCATGAAGCAATCAGTAGCGTTGATATTATTTTTACAGGCACTAATGATACCAATGCATTATTACTGAAAGAGCATGTAAATAAAGGTGTTATTATTGTTGATATAGCTGTTCCGCCAAATGTATGTAACGAAATACAGCACGATAATGATTATGTGTATATAAAAGGCGGTATTGCCTCGCTTCCCCGGTATGCGGGTATGATGCAAAGACTGGAGTCTGTTATTCTTCCTTTTGGTAAAGGGGAATGTTTCGCCTGTATGGCAGAAACATTTGGGCTTGCTTTCTCTTTGCCCGGGTCTGCAAACTTTACAGGTGAAATAAGCGCCGGTAATATCAGGAAAATATCCTGCCTTATGAAAAAAGAAGGTTTTGGTTTAAAAAGGGTAAAAGTAGAAAATAGTGTTTGATTTAAAATGCTAATCACGATAACGGGAGGTATACTTATAAATACCTTCCATAAATAACATGCCCATTTCAATTTCACAACGAACCCAATTCATCAGCTCCCTGGCTTTTGATTGATCCGGCCTGCGGTTAAAACTCATAATCTCCATGAGTAATTCCTTATATGAAGAAATCACATTTTCCTGTAAAAGATTACGCATTTCAGTATCTAACGGAGTTTGTTCTGAAATGGCGATAAGCTTTTTGAGCCTTGCCGGTATAGTAAATTGCAATGCACTGATATTATCAGTATAATTTTCTTTTGTGAGTGTAGAAGAAATAGAAAGAATTTGTTGCAGGTTGGTAATTGTTGTCATGGCTTTCGTTTTAGTAGGTGTAAAAATTACCATATGGTATTTCTATCCCATGTTTAATAACGGCACCTCCGGCAAAATAGTATGAAGGATCAACTAAAAATCACCGGGGTAACCTAAGTGTTACCCCTTTACGATGAAGAAAAACAAATTATTTAAATTAAATAAGATAAGGTTCTTCAGGCAGGAGGATATTTCCTGGTTTGAAATATGTTCCGTAAAATCTGTGTTCTGTGTGCTATTGGCTAATAATAACTGTACGGAAAATTGAAATACACTCTTAAAAAAACAGTAATATTCATGATGTGAATTTTTGAGTAAATTGCAGTGCCATAGGAAATACACACCGTATCCGCAAATCTGAAATGTATGGAATGGCTGAATTTTATTCTCATTGCTTCAGGTGCTTTATTAATCATTTACATCTGTATACAAGTTTTCAGGTTTTCTTACCTGCAAAAAAAGTTGAATCATACCAATCTTGATGGCTACAAAAAAGTGCTTGGTGAAAACTACCGTTCAAAGCCAATAGACCAGAAAACAAGGCGTTATAAATGGGAAAAAGGATTTTTCATAATAAGAGCTCATTTTGATGAGAAAGGAAATCTTGTGGGTACTCAAAATATAAGCACACGTATCTTTCATAAGAAAAAGGATAGGGTTTTGAACTGACAAGATACCTTTCATTAACATTTCATGCAATATTTCTCAACAAAGTTATAATAGTATAGTTTCCGCAGCTATCAAATTCCGGCGATAGTATTTGCCTGTTGAACTACCCCGGTTATTTAAATAATCTTACCTGCTATAGTTTTGCATTCAAACCAAAAATGGCATGCAGAATTTTACCAGCGATATTTCAAAAAAGAAATTCCCGGCAAATGAACTGGTTTCCGGTAAATTGATAAGAAACGGAGTATTGAAAGAAATTATTAAAGAACATCCTGACTTTAATGAGAACTGCAATCTTTCTCTTTCTGAGCTCAATCACTATCGCCAGCAATATATTCAGCACTTACTGACTAAAGAAGTTGGCACATTTACAGAACTGGAACAAACCGTGCTGGATAATATCAATCAGAATCACCTGATATCAGATGAAGCGAGTGAGATCAAAAACCCCATTACCCGCGGACAGTTATGGGCTGACCGCATAGCGTCGTTAGGCGGTAGCTGGAAATTCATAGGCATATTTGCCATTTTTCTTTTTGGGTGGATGATACTTAATGTGTATATGCTGCATGATAGAGGTTTTGATCCCTATCCTTTTATCCTGCTCAATTTAATACTATCCTGCCTTGCCGCTATACAGGCGCCGGTAATTATGATGAGCCAGAACCGCCAGGAAGAAAAAGATCGCGACCGCGCTAAAAACGATTATATGATTAACCTGAAAAGTGAGATTGAAATACGCATGCTGCACGAAAAAATTGATCACCTGATTGTTCACCAGCAGGAAGGCTTGCTGGAAATTCAGCAAATACAGGTTGATATGATCCGTGAATTGATGGACAGGTTAAACGCATTACAAAACAATAATAAAAAAACACAATAAAAATAATAAGACATATATGAGCCAGTCAAAACAAGTATTTCAAACCAGTTCCAAACTACGCTGGCGTACATTTCAGTGGGCGGGCAGGTTAATACTTTTCGGCATTATCCTGATGATACCCGTTGTGATTATAACTTTATCAAGGGGTATACAACCTGAGCTTCCGCTTTTAAGCAGCCCGGTTGATTCATTGCATCACCTCGACAATCTTACCATACCCGCGGGATTAAATAAAAAGGAATTAAAAAAATACAAAGGCTTTAATGATTTTTTATCTGCCAGGGCAAAAAATGAAAAACTAATTAAAGGGCAAACCCGCATTAATACATCGCAGGTAAGAGCCGCATTTTATGTGGACTGGGACCCGCAGGCTTTTTATTCACTGCAAACAAATATCAGCAAGCTGAATCTTGTTTTTCCCGAGTGGTTTTTTATTGATCCTGCTACCGATACACTTCGTCCGCAGATAGATACATCCGCGCTTGCAGTAATGAAAAAAGCGAATGTAAAAATTGTGCCGCTCATCAATAATATTAACGAACATAAGGGGGAAGGCGCTTTTGATGGAGATATACTGCACCGTATACTGCACAATAATCAAAAGAAAGAAAGATTAATAGCCGACATTCTTAAATGCATTAAACAATATGGCTTGCAGGGCATTAATATAGATTTTGAAGAATTTAAAGAAAGCAGTGATGAGCCCATTGTAGCATTTCAAAAAGAGCTGTATGAAAAATTGCATAAGGATGGATTACTGGTAACGCAGGACATCATGCCCAATGATACGGACTTCAACATAAAAGAATTATCTGCCTGCAATGATTATATTGTATTGATGGCCTATGATGAGCATTACAGCAGCAGTATACCTGGTTCAGTATGCAGCCAGCAATGGATTGAAAAGGAATTAGATGAAGCTGCTGCAGATATTCCTTCTGAAAAAATTATCCTGGGCATTGCCTGCTATGGTTACGACTGGCGCGAAAAAACAGAAGCTACAACAGTTACCTATCAACAGGCATTGGCTAATGCCAAACAATACAATGCAACCATTGACTTTGATAATAATACTTATAACAACCGGTATACTTATAAAGATGCTGATGATGTAGAGCACAAAGTGTATTTTGCTGATGCGGCTACTAATTTTAATACCATACGTTTTGCTGATCAATATGGAACAGCTGGTACTGCATTATGGAGATTAGGTAGTGAAGATGAAAGATTGTGGAGCTATTATAACAGGAGCCTTACCAATGAAAGTTTGCAACGCCACCCCTTCGATTATAACCAGCTTCAAATAGTAAACACGCCGGTAGAAAGACCTGACTATATTGGTGATGGTGAAATACTGAACGTGGTTACCGCGCCGCAGCCCGGTAAGCTTAAACTTGAAATAGACAGCGCAGAAGGAACCATTTCTGAACAGAATTACGAACAACTTCCTTCAAAATACGTTATAAAAAAATATGGGAATGTGCACAACCAGGTAATCCTCACATTTGATGATGGCCCTGACCCTGAGTACACTCCTCAGATACTCGATATATTGAAGAAGGAAAATGTTCCCGCTGCTTTTTTTCTTGTTGGTATGGAAGCGGAGAATAATTTGCCACTCGTAAAAAGAATTTATAAGGAAGGACATGAAATAGGTAATCACACATTTACACATCCCAATATTGCTGAAGTAAGTGCAGACAGGGCCATTGCAGAAATGGAATCAACCCGCTTGCTGATAGAAGCTGTTACAGGAAGAAGTACGGTGCTGTTTCGTGCGCCGTTTAATGCAGATGCGGAGCCAACCAAAGAAGTGGAGTTAAAACCTATTGCCATCAGCAAACAAAAAAATTATTATACTGTTGGTGAAAGCATTGACCCTAACGACTGGGAACCGGGTATTACCGCTGATAGTATTTATGCAAAAACCATCCGCCAGTATGAAGCCAATCCTGAAAAAGGAATTATACTGTTACATGATGCGGGTGGTAACCGCCAGGCAACGGTTGACGCGCTGCCACGCATCATTCATTATTTTAAAAATAAAGGTATACAATTCACTACGGTTGCCAGCCTGTTGCATACTTCCAAAGATAAAATCATGCCTGTTGTTCATAGTAACCTGGTTTCAATGAATGGCGGTATCGCGGATTTCGGGTACTGGCTTGAACATTTTTTAACAGCTGCATTTTGGGTAGCTATTGCGCTGGGTTTGTTACGTATCCTGCTGATGGCTGTAATGGCATTTATACAAAAACTGAAAAGCGCGGAATATGCCGCTTTTTATAATGCACCAACTATTGCAACACCGCCGGTAAGTATAATTGTGCCGGCATATAATGAAGAAGTGAATGCCGTAAAAACTATCAAAAACCTGTTGCAGCAAAATTATCCGGACTTCGATATTATATTTGTTGATGACGGTTCAAAAGACAATACCTGGCAAAAAGTGTCTGATGCATTTCATAATCATCCGCAGGTAACCGTGCTTACCAAATCCAATGGCGGTAAAGCATCTGCATTAAATTATGGCATTAGCCGGGCAAAAAATGATTACGTGGTTTGTATTGATGCCGACACACAATTAAAACATGACGCGATAGCTCAATTAATGAAACGATTTTCGCCATTGCCCGGGCACGAAGCATCGCAGGAAATAATTGGTGCGGTAGCCGGTAATGTAAAAGTAGGTAATGAACATACTTTACTCACCAAATGGCAAAGTATTGAATATACTACCGCACAAAATTTTGACCGCAGGGCGTTTGATCTTATCAACGGCATCACTGTTGTGCCCGGCGCTATCGGCGCATTCAGAAAAGAAGCTATTGAAAAAGCCGGAGGTTTTACTACAGATACACTGGCAGAAGATTGCGACCTCACCATACGTATTTTAAGAAATGGCTATCGTGTAGTGAATTGTACAGAAGCAATAGCAGTAACCGAAGCGCCGGAAACAGTAAAGCAATTTATGAAACAGCGTTTTCGCTGGAGTTATGGCATAATGCAGGCATTCTGGAAAAACAGGGATGCCTGTTTTAACCCAAAATACAAAGGGCTTGGTATGCTGGCATTACCGAATGTTTTATTATTCCAGATTATACTCCCTGTATTGGCGCCACTTGCAGATGTGATGCTGATCCTGAGCTTAATATGGAATCGCCACAACCCTGCAAGCCTTGATAAGATCGGTTGGTATTATCTTGTGTTTTTACTGGTAGATGTGTTGGTAAGTGTGATTGCCTTTGTATTTGAAAAAGAAAAGATGAGCAAGCTCATCTGGTTAATACCACAACGATTTGTTTACCGCCAGTTGATGTATATTATTCTTTTTAAATCCATTAGTAAAGCTATTAAAGGTGAAAGCCAGGCCTGGGGAGTATTGAAGAGAACGGGAACAGTAGAGGCCGTCAGGTAATTGCTTTACAATGCTATTTTTCTCAATAGGGTGTATTTCAATGTTTGAATAACACTAATTCTAAAAATAATGTTATCTTCCAAAATGGTAATGTTAGCATAATGATTGCTTTAACTAAAACTTTCCATATGAGTAATCAATCACGCAGAACAGTCATTAAATCTTTAGCGTTTGCCGGGGCCGGTGCAATAATATCACCAAAATTATTATGGTCGTATCCCGGCAAAAAGAAAGACAAGCTTGGCGTGGCATTGGTTGGGCTTGGATACTACAGCACTGATCTGCTTGCACCGGCATTGCAGCAAACCAAACATTGCTATCTTGCAGGCATAGTTACCGGCACGCCATCCAAAGCAGAAACATGGAAGCAGAAATATAATATTCCCGATAAGAATATTTACAATTACCAGGATTTTCACGAGATAGCAAACAATGATGATATTGATGTGATATATGTGGTGTTGCCACCTTCTATGCATGAAGAATATGTGGTGAAGGCAGCAAATGCGGGAAAGCATGTATGGTGTGAAAAACCAATGGCCATGACAGAAGCAGCATGTGCCCGCATGATTGAAGCCTGCAAAAAAAATAAACGCAAACTTGCCATTGGCTATCGTTTACAGCACGAGCCAAATACAAAAGCGTACAGGAGAATAGTAAATCAGAAACTTTTAGGTAAAGTATTGAGCCTGGAAGATGCTGCAGGGTATGTTGATAACAGAACCAATCACTGGAAACAAACAAGGGAGCTGGGCGGTGGTGTTATGCTTGATATGGGCGTATACGCCATACAGGGAGCGAGATTAGGAACAGGCATGGAACCATTGTCTGTTGTTTCTGCAAAAACTTCTACTGCAAGGCCGGATATTTATAAAGATGGTTTAGCAGAAACAGCTATTGCCACATTGGAATTTCCCGGGGGAGTTTTAGCTAATATAAAAACCAGCTTTGGTGAGAACGTAAACTTCATGAATATTAGCTGCGAAAAAGGCGTGATAGCAATGGTGCCATATTCAGCATATGCCGGTGTGAAAGGAAAAAGCCCGCTCGGCGAAATAAATACGTCTTATGAACTACCCTGGCAGCAGGCTAACCAGATGGATGATGACGCGTTATCTGTTATGAATAATAAGCCGATGCTTGTACCGGGCGAAGAAGGTTTGCGGGATATCAGGATTGTGGAGGCTATTTTAAAAGCCGCAGATACCGGTCAGTCAGTTAAGTTGTGATCCTTGATGTGAAAAGTAAGCAGTAAAACATGAGACGTGTATTTCTGAAAGCTGATTGCTAATAGCCGACAGCCCATTGCATCCTGCCGCGTAGCGGCTACCTGTTTGTAGAAAAAAACATCGGCTTTATTTGCCCCGGCCAGGGGCTGCCTGTGCATACAATAAAATAGCCTCCAGGTGATTTAACCAAATGAGACAGCCTTTGTGTAGTTGCGGGTGACAACACCCGCAACGGCGACCTCCGATGTTGGTGTTATCACCAACATCTTAAGGAAACAGCATTGAATTACCAAATGGCATAATACATCCCGGTTTGCAGTATCTTACTTTTCCGGAGCTATACATTTTTTGTGTAATGTTTTATACTATCTTGTGCATACGCTTTTGCGTATGATCCGATATGTATTAAACCGGAGTTTTATGAAAAGGTCACCAAAATATTTATTGCTCTGCATCTTATTTTTACTGCTTTCAAATATAATTTTCGCTCAAACCAATAAGTTTTATACCAATTATACTTCAGCAATTTCCAAAAGGGAAGATGATATAACCAGGAATATTAAAACGTTCAGGCTTGTAAAGCAGGATATATCAGCAATACAATCTTTTCGCCAATTGGCAGGCACATCTGCCGATATTAACAATAAACGTATCAGCAGGATTATTGTGCCTTTAGAAAATGATGCTGACGTACAGTTTAATATATCTCCTGTTCAAACTTTATCAGCGGAGACAGAGGCAGTTTTTCCTGAAATACAAACTTATGCAGGCGTTTCGCAGGATGGTAGTATGAACCTCAGGCTTACGCTGTCGCAATTAGGCATGATGGGTGCTGTAAAAGCCAGGGGAGATGGCGCTGTTCACTATTTTACTGTTTTAGATAATAAACAGCCTGATGTGCTGATCAGTTTTAATGCTGCAGATATTGTTGCTCCATTGCCGGTAACTTGTGGAACCAGTGATATTGCTGCTTTACAATTACAAGATAATATTGCGGGGTCAACACCTTCTAAACGTGCTTCCGGCGATTGTATACTTCGCACATACCGTTTTGCTGTTGCAGCAACGGGCGAATATACTGTATGGGCCGGAAGTCAGGCAAATGCGGCTGCATTTATTACTGCTACAGTAAATAATGTAAACGAGATGTATGAAAATGATTTTACCATTCATCTGAATTTGGTTTTACAAATGACTAATATTTATACAAATCCCGGTACTGATCCCTTTAGTTCCGGAACCTCTCCAACCAGTACAAATCTTATCGAATGTAATACCACACTCAACAACAATACAGGTGCTGCAAACTATGATGTTGGAATGTTATTTGGTTATGGATGGAGTGGGGGGCTTGCCAATCTTTATGCTACATGTAGTGGAAATAAAGGTAAGGGCGCAGCAGGTTTAAATTCCGGTTTCCCTTTGGGATCATCAGGGCCGATTTTTGACGGAATAATAGCTCACGAATTAGGGCATCAGTTTTCAGCTACGCATACAATGGCCGCAAACAATGGCGGTTGCAACGGAAATGTGTCAGGTGCAAGCGCATGGGAACCGGGCGGCGGATCAACCATAATGGCCTATGCCGGCACATGTGTGGGAAATGCTTATCAAACAAATTCAGATAATTATTTTCATGGAGGAACAATTGCGCAGGTAACAGCATTTATAACCACAGGATCGGGAAATGCATGTGCAGTGAAAAGTGCTTCAGGCAATAATGCACCCGCAGTGCTTACAGGAACAGCTTACAGCATTCCTTATGGTACCCCGTTTGTATTAACAGCAAGCGGCAGTGATGCTGATGCAAATGATATACTCACCTATAACTGGGAACAGATGGATCCTGCTGGTGGCACAGGTACTTCATCTTCCCCGGCTTCAACTGCTACAGGCGGACCGCTGTTCCGTTCATTCATTCCATCAATTTCACCGGAAAGATATTTTCCCGGTAAAGCGGTTTTGCTTGGCAACGCCTCTGGTACATATGAAGTGGTACCAACAGTAGCACGTGCGTTAAATTTTAAGGTTACTGTCCGTGATAATCATAACCAGGCGGGTTGCCGGGCTTATGAAGATGTTGTTGTAAATGTACAAAGCTGCGGAGCCTTTGAAATTACCAATCTGTTAGCTGCTGCTTCTTTTACGGCAAACGGAACCAATACAATGACATTGACGTGGAACCCTGCAACAGCTTGTGTAACGATGCCCAATATTGATATATTATTTTCTATTGATGGCGGGCTAACCTATCCGTATACTGTGCTTGCCAATACTCCCAATGATGGCACACAAACTTTTATTGTTCCTAACCTGCCAACATGTAAAGGAAGATTTATGATAAAATCTATTGGTAATATTTATTACAATATAAATGCTGCCGATATTACTATAACTTCTTCCTGTACAGCAAAGGGAACGGCTATTGCCCCGGCAGATGATTTTACCGCTCCCGGAGCAGGCGATGCATCTCTTAACCTTGATGAAACACCTGCATATGGAACCGCTATAAGCCTGCCTGTCAGCGGCACTATTACAACATCTGATCCTTCGGGAAACCTTTCTTTTTACGATGCTAATACAACTTCATGCTCCGGCCCCAGTAATGATAACCATTATGATATAATCACTTTTTATCCATCGGTAAGTGGAACATATACTTTTAGCCGAACCTCGGTATTTGGTTTGCTAATGAATATTTATGCAGATAATTATCAGCCGGGGAGTGTTTGTTCCAATTTTCTTGCTTCTTCAGCAGAGAGGGAAACAGGAGAGTCTTCTGTAGCGCTTAATGAGGATGTAACTGTAACGCTTTGTGCCGGTTTAAAATATGTTTTGGTGGTATCATCATTTGATGGCTCTACTCCGGCTTTACCTGCAGGTTATGCTATTAATATTACCGGCGCACCTGCCGGTGGCGGCATATACACCGGGCTTAAAGATCCAGGGCTTAATTATAGTTATGTGATGGTTGATAATAATACCGGGAATATTGTGGAAATAAAAAATGCCGCTGATTTAACTGATCATGCCAAATACCTTTCTAATGGTGACTATAGTATTTATGGCATATCTTCTTCAGCAAATGCAACAACTTTATCCGCCCGGTATGCAGGCAGTTCATTTAATGAATTGAGAATTGATGTTAATGAACAGGCAGATGGTTTATGTGCACAGCTTTCTTCCAACAGCAGGAGAGTGATGATTGGCAATACTGTATTACCGGCTGATTTGTTGATTTTTTACGCTACTCTTTTAAATGATCATAAAGCTTCTGTTTCGTGGAAAACATCTTTTGAGCATGATATAAGAACATACATTATAGAACGTAGTATTGATGGTATATCATTTACTGCTATTGGGTATATTGATCCATTTAACCAGAACAGTTCAGCGGAACAGGATTATGCATATATTGATGAAACTATACCTTCAAATACGGGACAAGTTTTTTACCGCTTAAGCATAGTGGATATAGATGGCACAACAACATATTCTTCTATTGTTGCGCTTAAGTTAAACAAAAAATGGGCTGCCCGTATTTATCCAAACCCGGTTCAACATGCTACACTTGCAGTTTTTGTTGATGCATTGTCGGCTGATAATACTGTATTACAGGTTGTTGATATTTCCGGCCGTGTTGTACTTAGTAAACAGGCAAGGTTAAATAAAGGAACAAATAAGATATTGCTTCCGGTTCAGCATTTAACTAATGGAATGTACCTTTTGCGTATAAAAGGGCAGGAAGAAAATACGGTACTGAATTTTGTTAAGAGATAAACAACATGCAGGTGTGCATACTATTGCCACTGAAAGGCGAAGTATTCACATTCGCCGTCGCTTAAGTTTTTTAATGCGTGTGGTATTCCGCTGTTTAAGAAAATTAAATCTCCAGGCCCGGCTTTGCGAAAAGTATTACCAATCTGCATTTCAATGTTGCCTTTTCTTATAATAATAATTTCTTCCTGCCGGTGTGTATGCGGTGCATGACTCGCATTGCCTTTTTTAAGTGTTGTGGCATGCATATCAAATTTTTCAAACAAAACAGTGGGTTGAATAAAAAGGTCTCTTCTGAATCCCCTGTCTGTTGTTTGTGCCTTCGCCTCATCCCAATTAACCATTAAAGAGGGTATTGCTTTTGTGTTTGTTGCAATTGCAGCAGTTCCGCGCTTAGTGTATTTCAACAGGTAGTAACTTGTTTTTTCATTTCCGGCATTTACCGCTTCATGTAAATCTCCCGGCATGGAAAGCGCTACGCCTCCGGGGACTAATATTTTTGTTTTGCCTGCAATGGTTACTTTTAATTTCCCTTCTTTTACAATAATTAATTCTTCCGTATTATCATGCTTGTGCGGAGGATGCGCTGCTTTGCCCGGCTCTAAAATTGTTATATGCACTTCCAGGTTGGAAAGATAAGGCGTATAACCATCTATAATCTGTATCCTGTACCTGCCGGAATCGTTAAGTACAGGTAATTCATTAACGTAGTATACTTTGGAAGGAACACTATCTTTTTGTGCATGCGCTTTAACCGTTGTGGATAAGAGTAAAAGTATATACAGGTATTTCATAATGGCAATACTATATTTTATAAAGCAATATACTAAAATGTACAGGAATCAATATATCGGGAGGGTTTCACCATGTAATAACAATTAATAAAATATATGGCTGTAACACCAGTGACAGCGAATTATAATCCTTCCATTCAGCAGGTAAAATTCCAATACTGAAACAACTATTATAAGTATAACTGCAATGATAACTTTTGTCATAATAACTGAAATTTGAAAAGGTTTAATAATAACTATTCTTTAATTTCCGGTATTACTCAGGTTTAAATCTTATTACAGTATATGGCTAATATATGGTTCAAAAAAGAATTTTCATTAGAACAATTACTAAACAGCAGCAAAGGAACCCTGGCAGAGCATCTCGGTATACTTTTTTCAGAAACAGGAGATAACTATATCAAAGCTACTATGCCTGTTGATCATCGTACAAAACAGCCATATGGTTTATTGCATGGAGGCGCATCTGTTGCGCTTGCAGAAACATTAGGCAGTGTGGCATCATCACTCGTAATTGACCCGGATAAATCATTATGTGTAGGATTAGAAATTAACGCGAACCATATGCGTGCCGTTAAAGAAGGATTGGTAACAGGCACGGCTACCCCAATTCACCTGGGTTCTTCAACACATGTATGGGAAATTAAAATTCATGATGAAAAAGGAAAGCTGGTTTGTATAAGCAGGCTTACTGTGGCAATACTTAAAAAAAGGGAATTTGAATAGCAGGCGTATTTTACCAGCTACCACCGGCTCCGCCACCGCCAAAGCTTCCACCGCCAAAGCCACCAAATCCACCACCTGAGCTGCCGCCGCCGCTCCATCCGCCACCCCCGCGGGAACCGCCTCCTCCGCCTGTTGGAAACCACCAGATCGGGGGAACGCCACTATCCCTGTAGCCACGGCGGCTCATAAAGGAACCACCGCCACCACCGCCTGAGCGTACAATAATCATAACTATAACAAAAATAATAATGAGCACAATAAATACAGGTACACCGCTTGATTTACCCCTGTCTGCATAGCCTTTGGGTGGTGTATATTCGCCGGCAGCGGCTTTCATTATAGCAGTAGTGCCTTCGTCTATACCGCGATAAAAGTCATTACCTCTGAAGTTGGGGAGAATATCATTGTCTACAATCTGCTTGCAGGTAATATCAGGCAAAGCGCCTTCCAGCCCGTAGCCGGGCGCTATAAAAACTTTCCTGTCGTCTTTGGCAATCAGGAAAACAACACCATTGTTGAATTCCTGATTACCTACACCCCATTTGCGCCCTAATGCCGTCGCGTATTCATAAGGGTTGTAATCATCCAGCGTTTTTACAATAACAACGGCTATCTGGTTAGAGGTAGTGTCATCATAATTTTTAAGCTTATGTTCCAGCATTTCCTGCTGCAACTGTGTAAGCGTTTCGGTAAAATCATTTACCAGTTTTGGAGGATTGGGCGCGGCGGGAATAATTTTATCCACCTGGGCATAAGCGCCGAGGGAAATAAAAAATAATATAACAAATAAATATTTCTTCATTACAATCAAATAACACCTGTCCGGCTATTTCCCAAACACAATTTCGTCTGGCAGCTCATTCTTATCTGTATGCGAATCATAAGGGAAATGTTCACAAAGGGCCGCCCCGACTTCTGTAACAATTTTCACTATTCCATCGCAAAAATGGGATGCATTAAATTCACTCAATATATGCTTCACCTCTTTGCGCCAAAATTCGTCTCCCACTTTTTTGTGAATGCCATCATCACCAAATATGGCTAACTGATGATCTTTGATGGCTATATACAGCAACACGCCGTTTCGCAGTTCTGTTTTCTCCATCTTCAATCCATAAAATAATTCTACCGCACGATCAACAGGATCAACAAAGCGGCAATGGCTTTCTGCATAAACGCGTATTTCGCCACTGGTAAGCTTTTCAGCCTCTCTTATAGCAGCAACAATGCGCTGATTTTCTTCCGGAGAAAAAAAGTGCTTTACTCTTGAGGAAAAAAGTCCCATCTGTTGTAGATGATCAATTTAAAATTTTACTTCAGGAGCTTTATCTGAGCCCGGCTCAGCAGCGAAGTATCCTTTTTCTTTAAAACCAAACATGCCTGCAAAAAGTGCGTTAGGGAACGATTTCACTACTGTATTGTATTGCTGTACAGATGTATTAAAATCGTTACGGGATACTTTTATCCTGTTTTCTGTTCCTTCTAACTGCGATTGCAGGTTAAGAAAATTCTGATTAGCTTTTAAGTCAGGATATTGTTCAACGGTAACCAATAAGCGGCTTAATGCACCACTTAATTCTCCCTGTGCCTGTTGAAACTGAGCCAGTTTTTCGGGAGTAAGATCACCTGCATCAATATTTACTGATGTAGCTTTTGCACGTGCTTCTATTACTCTGGTAAGCGTTTCCTGTTCAAAATTGGCAGCGCCTTTTACTGTATTTACCAGGTTAGGTATCAGGTCTGCCCTGCGTTGGTATTCACTCTGCACATTTCCCCATTTGCCTTTTACGTCCTGGTCAAGACCAACCATTTTATTATACCCGGAGCAGCCGCAACCGCCCAGTAATAAGATTGCACCAAGAACAACAATCAAAATAAGACTTTTTGATTTCATACGTATAGCTTTAAATTTTAGTAAAAATACGGAACCTCACACATTAGCAAAACTTATTTTGTATTCTGGTAAAAGTCTCCGGCTATTAAGCCTATCTCTTCTTTAGATAATTTTTCTTTTCCTGTTGCTATTACTATCCTGTAGCGAAATGCAACAGATTGCCCCTGCTTTAAGGAGAAATTGAGTGTTTGTTTTCCTTTGCTGAATACTTTTTGTCCCAGCGGATTAGCGGCAAAAAGTCCATAGCCTCTTGCATGCCAGTAAGTAGGATAACCCGGGTTACGCGGATGATCTATAATTACAATGCTGGCAGTATCTTCTCCGATTTTTCCATACAACATACACCATTGGGCGCGGGTAGCCCAAACACTGTCGCCGGTTATACCTTCGCTGGTTATATAATTGCCGGAAGGCACTTTGTCTGTGCTGGCATCTACCACGGTTACATTACCCTTATCGTCCTTAAATGTTTTTTTCTCGTTAGAAGGAAGTTCAAGTTCATGTGCTACACGCAACCCGAGCATGCCATCTTTTATATCGGGCATATTCACATCTGTTTTTGCAGTAAGTATCGTTATCCTGTCAATAATTCTTTTGTTTTCATCTGCTTTAAATAAATAGGTTGTTGTTTCATCAAGCAATACCTGTTTTTTCTGGTTCTCCCATGTAGCACTAACTTTAATTTCTCCTTCCTTACCACCTCTGGCTTTCAGAATTTTTTGTGTTTTTATCCAGCCGTATTTATCTTTTTTATCTGCGGGAATAGCAAAAGAATTGTTCCAGAAATCAAGCCCGTTCACACTTTCGTAATTCAGCCATAAACCTGTGTGATGCGGGTGGTCAGTAGGTTCATTAGGGCGTGGTTTAAAAGGAAATCCACGGGTTACCAACTGACCATCAGGCGCATATATAGGATATAGAAAATGTTTTTCCAGGCTATCAGTATATATTAATTCGGTAAATGGTTTACCATTAACTGTAACCGTAATTTTTTTATCGGCTTCTACAGGAGTTACTTCAATATTTAAGAGTGATTTTTTTGACTGGGCAAATAATTCATTTGATGAAAACATGCATGCCATGCATAAAGACAAGCTAAAAAAGAAATGGTTTCTTCTCATAATTAAACGTTTATAAATTAGTATCCTGTTATTCGGTTTCGCTCTTAATTAAATAACTTTAAAGTTCCGGAATAAATAAAGCTACTATTCTTTCATTAATACTCAATAAAAGAAGTTTGATATGAAAAATTCAAGAAGATCATTTATTAAAAGAAGCGCCATGACCGGCGTTGCAACGTATATGGGGACACTGGGGCTAAGCGCTAAAAGCTACAGCAGAATTATTGGCGCCAATGATCGGGTGAATGTTGGTGTTATCGGTTACTCAGATCGTTTCAGAAGTGCGTTATTGCCTTCTTTTTTAAGCCTGCAAAAGGAATTAAATTTTGATATGATTGCGCTTGCCGATCTGTGGAAAAAAAGGAGAGAAGACGGGCAGGCCTTTTTGAAAGGAAAACTTAATCATGACATAACTACTTATCTTAATGATGAAGCATTGCTTGCTTCAAAAGATGTGGACGCCGTATTTATAAGCACAGCAGATTTTCAGCATGCCTTACATACAGTGGCAGCGGTTAAAGCAGGTAAAGACACCTATACGGAAAAACCACTGGCAGAAACAATGGAAGATGCCCGCGCAGTATTGAAAGCGGTAAATGAAAGTGGTAAAGTGGTACAGATAGGTTCACAAAGAAGAAGCGGCGCTACATATAAAGCAGCGTATGATTTTATAAACCAGGGTAAGTTTGGTCCGATAGTGATGGTGGAATTGATATGGAATGTGAACCAGCCCGGCCGCTGGCGCAGACCGGATGTTGTACCTTTGCTGAAAGAAGAAGATACGGATTGGAAAAGATTTTTACTGAACAGGCCGGCAGATAAATTTGATCCGAGAAAATATCTTGAGTTCCGTTTGTTCTGGCCATATTCATCAGGTATACCGGGGCAATGGATGTGTCACCAGATTGATACGGTACACTGGTTCGCTAATCTGCCTCACCCAAGAAGTGTGGCTGTAAATGGCGGTATTTATACCTGGAAAGACGGAAGAAAAAATGCCGATACACTTACCGCGGTTTTTGATTATGGTCCGCTGAATGATGCATCAGCAGGCTTCCAGGTAATTTTCAGCTCACGCATGAATAATGCGGCGGGTGATGTAAAAGAAATATATTATTCCAACGGGGGAACGCTGAATCTTGATACCAATAAAATCAGTGCTGAAGGAGGCTTAACAGAGAAATACGCAAAAGCGATGGATATGAAGGCAAATCTGCTTCCCGAAATGTCGCTGAATGATATGGCCATAAAAGTAACTACAGATGCCAATACCGGCAGCGACGATCTAACGGTAGCGCATGTACGAAACTGGATGGAATGTGTGCGCAGCCGGAAAAAAACAAATGCCCCTATAGAAGCGGGGTATAATCACGCCAAAGCAGTGATTATGTCGAACGCGGCATTCAGAACCGGCCAAAAAGTAACTTTTGATGAGAAGACACAGGAAGTGATGGCTGGAGGAAAAGTGTTTAAATATTAAGGGGTTGTCAGTAATTAGCTATCAGCTATCAGCCATCAGCTTTCAGGTAATAGCTATTTACAATTTACACTCATAAATGATTACTTATACAGCCACTGCTGATAGCTGATAGCTGATCATGGAGGGAATTAAAAGAGAGGAGAGATAAATTAAAATAATTACCCGCGTGTGTACTTGCGCGAGATCCAGGAGAGATTAAATTTAAGCGATAGAAAGATTGCTTTAAAAAGTATGAAATTAGCTGCATCCTGTGCATGAGAAGTAAAAAAGATTTTTCCATTATGTATCTTTTTTACATATTGAAAGGAGTTCTCCCTTCGGTCTATATTTTGTCTGTATAAGATGTAACTCATAAGTTAACAGGGTACGTAAAAACTTATATCGAAAGTAGAGATATACCCATATAGAGGCAATTTTTTTCGATGAATGTCTTTACTTTTAAGACAGGCATCTCATTTATTTCTTTTAAGGTTTTTGGTTTGTATTTATGAAAAGTCAATCACTATACGCTGCCTGGGAAACTCGTTTAAAATCGATTCAATAAAATCAATGGCAATGAAAAATTTTACTGCAACAATAGCCTTTTGCATATGCACGCTTGTTCATTACGCACAACAGCAACCGGTTTTATTAAAACATGCTACGCTTATTGATGGTAATGGAGGTAAAGCCATTGAAGATATTGATGTATTGATACGGGGAGATAAATTTTCAAAAATAGGGAAAGCGCTTAAAGCTGAAAACGCTATAATAAAAGACATGACCGGTAAAACAATTATGCCTGTTTTAATAAGCGGGCATAGCCATACCGGTAATATAATTGGCACACAAAGCAGTGCTGCCAATTATACAAGAGAAAATTTGCTTTACCACTTAAAACGCTATGAACAGTATGGTGTTGGTGCTCTATTGTGTATGGGCACGGATCGCCCATTAATTTTTAATGGCTTCAGAGATTCTTCTGTTGCCGGTTTATTGCCCGGCGCAAGAATGTATTCAGCCGGTTTTGGATTTGGTATGCCGGGTAATCCGCCTGCTGCTGCTTTTGATATAAACCATGTGTTCACCTCCGGTAATGATCCTGAAATTGCGACGCAGGTTGCTATACTCGCTAAGCTTAAGCCATCATTTGTAAAAATATGGGTGGATGATTTTGGCGGATCAAATAAAAAAATGCCGGAAGATATTTATACAGCCATTATAAAAGAAGCACACGAACATGGTTTACGTGTGGCTTCGCACGTGTATTACCTTGAAGATGCACATAAGCTGATTGATGCGGGCGCAGATGTTTTGGCGCATAGTATACGTGATAAAGAAGTTGATGATGCTTTGCTGAAAAAAATGAAGGAGAAAAATATCGTTTATATCCCAACACTTACAAGGGAGGTATTTGAATTTATATTCGCGGAGCATCCTTCCTGGATAAATGATGATTTTTTTAAGAATGCGCTTGAGCCCGGCGTATACAAAATGCTTACTTCGCCAGAATATATCAACAACATACAACATTCACCAGGATATGCGAGAAATAAAAAGGGGCTTGAGACAGCTATTAAAAATCTTAAAAAAATATATGATGCGGGTATAATGGTAGTAATGGGCACAGATTCAGGCGCTACACCTGCAAGGGCAGAAGGTTTTGCAGAACATCTTGAACTGGAGCTTATGGTAAGTGCAGGGCTAACACCTTTACAGGTCATCAATATATCAACAAAAAACCCCGCAAAATTTTTAGGTTGTGATGCAGCCTATGGAACAATTGCGCCTGGTAAAAAAGCTGACTTTATTGTACTATTTAACAACCCGGAAAAAAATATATTGAATACAAGAGATATAGCATCGGTATGGAAAAATGGAAGTGAATCCGTAATGAAGAGCAGCCAATAATAAACCGGAATATCATGCTGCTTTGCGGCAAACAATCCCGACTTTCGAAAACTTAAGGAGATTGCTTCTTCCGCCCGGTAGTTACGAGATAAATATGTATGGGATAGAGCGTAGGGTTTAAGGTGAAGACCTTATACCCTGCACCTTAAACCTTTAATAGTCCGAATAGCTTGTTGCTTTCATTAAAATAATATCTGATTTGGAAACATTCTTCTGGTATTCCGGTTTTGCAGAAAGCCCTTTCCATTCAGCGTCGTTTCTGAATGTATCCCAATGTGCATCACGGTCTTTCATGTTTTCAAAGCTTGTCATATACATAAGGTTCGGCATACGGCTTCCCGCAATAACACCTGCATAAAATACTGCGTTAAAGTTTAATCTTTTAAACAGGGGCACTTCTCCGCCTTCGTTAAACATGCGTACTTTATTGCGGTAAATTTTTTCAGTATGCCCTTCATAGCTCCTTAACTCATATATATGTTCTTCTTTGGGAGCAGTAAGCCGGGGCAACTGCATTACCGGCGCTGTTGTAAAAGCTTTCAATAAGATTGATTCGTATCTTGAATAGGGAGGCGCAGTATAAGGCGCGTTAATATAATCATTACCGGCTTTAATATATTCCGGATTTTTTTCCATTTGCTGCGTAAGGCTAATCATTTGCTCTGTAGTTGCAAAAGGAAGAATTATATATAAGCGCTTATCCGTTACCGTGTCATTACTAACAGGTTTAAATACACCAATGCTTTTAACGCCTGCTTTATGAGCTGCAGGTATAAAAGCCTTTTCAAAATATCCGTCAAGTATACCTTCCTGTTCCCTGGTATTGAAATGATATACCTTTATTTCGTAAAACTCCTGCTTATGTTGTGCATTAAGCAAATCAATCGTTGATAAAAAAGAAATAATTAATAAAATCGTTTTTTGAAACATAACCGGGTAATTTTTTTTAAAGCTAAGTATTTTTAAAGTTCTGCAATATATGTTTATAAGTGGAAGGCTCCGGATTTGCTAATGCACAATCAACTCACTTTTTAAAACAACATTCTCGTAAGGAATTGTTTGATCCGGCGATTTTGTATTGAGCAGTTTGAATAATAATTCTGTGGCTCTTACTCCCTGCTCATATGGAAATTGTTCTACAGATGCAATGGGAGGATGATCGAGATAGCTCGTTATAGGCCAATTGGCATAACTTACCACGCTGATATCTTTATTGATTTTTAGCTTTTGCTTTTTTGCATGCTGAATTGTATCTAACGCTACGGTATCATTAAACGCTACTATTGCAGTAGGTTTATTTTTAAGGCTTAATAATTTTTCCAGTGCCTGGGTTGTAGCTGCTTTTGATAAATCTGTTGTAACGATCAGCGATTCCTGAACCGGAATTTTATTTCGTTTATGAGCTTCCACGTACCCGTCAAATCTCTCGTTTTTAATGTTGAGTGATGCAGGCCCTTGTATAAATCCTATACGTTGATGCCCTTTTTTAAGCAGCAGTTCAACAGCATCAATGGTGCTGTAATATAAACTGCACCATACAGAATGAATGTCTGGCACATTTGGTACACGATCAAAAAAAACAACAGGTATTTTATATTTCTCCAGTTGCTCAAAATGTTCGATAGATCCTGTTTGTTTTGAAATGGAAACCAGCAATCCGTCAACGCGGTGTTTGCGCATCGTCTCTACAATCTTTTTTTCACGTTCAAGATCATCATGGCTTTGCCCTATCAAAACATTATAATTATTTTGAAATGCAATATCTTCCACACCATTTATTGCAAGTGAAAAATATTCTTCCATCAGGTTAGGTAAAATCAAACCCATAGTAAATGTCTTTCCCTGCTTAAATTGTATGGCAGTTTGATTAGGCTCATAATTCATTTCAGCTGCAAGTTTCTGCACCTGCATCTTTGTTCTCAAACCAATACTTGGGTGGTCGTGCAATGCTCTTGAAACAGTAGAGATTGAAATATTAAGTTTGCGGGCTATCTCTTTTATTGTAGGTACTTTCTCACTCATAGCATGAAGATAAAACATAATTGATTTAAGTGTAATAAATAATGCAATCGATTGACACTGTTTATTCAATTTAAAACCTGTAGTTTTAGCACTTATAGCATTTGCAGATGAAAAAGATATTAACTATTGCAGGTATTTGCATGTATACAATTGTTGCTGCACAAAGCAGTGATACAAACGGAACAATATTTACAGAACCTTTTATAGCATCTGTTAATGGTGTAGAAAGTTGGACCAGGATGAATGTTCCTGCGGCTGTAAGTTTTGCCAGTAGTAATGTACGGTATGCAAAAGATATTATGCCCGAGGTTGGGCTTCAAAACAACTGGAATACAACAGCCTGGCGGGGAGAAAAAGTGCATACGCAATTATTGATATGGACAAAACAGCCGCTTGCTGATATTACTTACACTTTAACTGATTTGAAAAGTGAAAAGGGAACAGTAATCCCGTCTGGTAAAATAAAAGCCGGTTTTGTGCGGTATGTGATAACCGATGAATTTGCTGGCGGATGCGGGTATCGCAAACCACAGGATTTTGATTCATCAATAGTAGCTGATGCAATTGATACGGTTTCCCATATTGCATTAAATGCTAAAAATGTTCAGCCAATATGGTTATCTGTTCATGTGCCTGCCGAAACAGCGCCGGGGAAATATTTGGGCTCTGTTAAAATAACTGCTGATAAAGTATATACATTAAACTATTCTATTAAGGTTAATGACAATGTTTTACCTCCACCTGCCGAATGGAAATTTGATCTTGATCTGTGGCAACACCCGGCAGCCATTGCACGTGTGCATAAGGTAGCACTATGGAGCGATAAGCATTTTGAGTATATGCGTGCTTATTATACCATGCTTGCAAATGCGGGACAAAAATGTATTACGGCAAGCATTATGGATGAGCCCTGGGGGCATCAGACCTATGATGATTTTCCCGGTCTTATTAAATGGATGAAACAAAAGGATGGTTCATGGCGATATGATTATTCACTGTTTGATAAGTACATTTCTTTTGTAATGGATTGCGGTATTAAACAAAGAATTAATTGCTACAGCATGGTGCCCTGGGCTTTATCATTCCGCTATTATGATGAAGCTGCTGGTAAGGATACTGTTTTGAAAGCGGAGATAGGCACTGCAGCATATAATCTTCACTGGACGAACATGCTTCGCGATTTTACACAGCATCTTAAAGCCAAAGGCTGGTTCAATATTGCTACCATTGCTATGGATGAACGCCCTATGAAATCGATGCAGGTCGTAATATCTATATTAAAAACCATTGATAAAAACTGGAAGATTGCGCTTGCCGGAAATTATCACGCTCAAATTGAAAAATATATATTCGATTATTGTGTTGCCTCTAATTTCACTTTTCCTGATATTGTTCTTAAGAGGCGTATAGCCGAAGGAAAACCGAGTACTTATTATACCTGCTGCACAGAAAACTATCCCAACGGATTTACCTTTTCTCCTCCCGCGGAGCATGTATGGATTGGATGGTATGCTGCAGCCAAAGGATTTACCGGTTATTTAAGATGGGCATATAATAGTTGGGTTGCGAATCCCTTTGTTGATTCACGGTTTAAAGCCTGGCCTGCAGGAGACACTTACCAGGTTTACCCGGGCCCGGGAACATCTATACGTTTTGAAAAGCTGATAGAAGGTATCCAGGATTTTGAAAAGATAAGAATATTGCGTGAGGCATATACAAAGTCGGGTAATACTGCAGCTCTCCATAAATTGCAGGCAGCTTTGGGTAGTTTTGATATTCAGAAACTGAAAACCATTCCTGCGCAAAAAATGGTAGACGACGCTAAAGCAATTTTAAATGAATAAAGCATATTTTTAAAATCAACGCTCATTCCTCTACTATTTATGATAAGATATTCAATACTGAATATTGTATTTATATTCATCGCCGCCGGTAATTTAAAAGCACAGCAACATTTACCGGTTTGGGTTTCTTCAACCGAAAAAAAAATAGCCGCCGACTGGTTAATTACTCCTGTTAATCAAAAAGCAGGAGCGTGGGTAACCGCAGATAAAAAAGACATCGTTTTGTATAATGGTTTGGTAAAGCGTGTATTCAGGCTTTCGCCAAATGTTGTTTGCTATGATTATAAAAATATGGTTAACGGACAGCAATTATTGCGTTCGGTAAAAGCAGAAGCCAGGATAACACTTGACGGAAAGGATTATAATATAGGCGGCTTATATGGGCAAAAGGAACAGGCATATTTTTTACCGGAATGGTTATCCACGCTTAATACCGGCGAATCTGATTTTAAGCTTACAGGGTATAGTTTTGATGATATTCCGGACTACGTTAAATGGAAACCAGGAGCATGGTGGACGCCGTATAAACAAAAGGGCGGAGGCAAAATACTGAGTTTTTCTTACTCCAATACCATACCTGTGTTAGCCGGGCTTCTTGTTACCGTTAATTATGAAATATATGACAATCTTCCCCTGGTAGTAAAATGGCTGAGCATAAAGAATAATGGAAAAGATGCGGTAAAAATCAACCGCGTAGTTAATGAAATTCTGGCTACGGTAGAAGAAGAAAGCGCTGTAGTAGGTTCTCCGGAAGAAATGAAAAAGCAACATGGCATTTACGTGGAAACAAACTATGCTTTCAATAACGCAATGCGCTATGATATCAGTGATCAAACTACGCATTGGAAAACGGACAGTACTTATACATCGCAGGTAAATTATGATTATAAAACGCCCTGCCTGCTTGAAATATATCCTGAAAAAGCGCCTGGTATTGATTTGCAGCCTGGTGAGGTATTTAAATCTGTTCGTACGCATGAACTTTTAATGGATAGTTACGACAGGGAAAGGCGGGGATTAGCGATAAGAAAAATGTATCGTACCATAGCGCCGTGGGTAACCGAAAATCCTGTTTTCATGCATTTGGTAAGTAAGCATGATGATGAAGTGTATACCGCTATTGATCAATGTGCGGCAACAGGGTACGAGGCTTTGATACTGAGTTTTGGAAGTCATCTGAACATGGAAGATTCATCAATTGCCAATCTTGCAAAATGGAAAAAGCTTGCTGATTATGCGCATAGTAAAAATATTAAAATAGGCGGCTACTCACTATTCAGCAGCCGGCGTATTGATGATGAGACGGATGTGGTTGATCCGGAAACCGGGAAACCCGGCGGCGCGTTTTTCGGAAATGCACCATGCTTTGGCAGTAAATGGGGATTGGCATACCGCGATAAGATTAAATTATTTTTTACCAAAACCGGGTTTGATTTATGGGAGAATGATGGACCGTATCCTGGTGATGTTTGTGCGTCAACTGTTCATCCCGGTCATAAAGGATTAGATGACAGCCAGTGGCGGCAAATGGAAATACAAAAAGAGTTGTACAGGTGGCTGAATGAAAAGGGCGTATATATAAATGCACCTGATTGGTATTTTTTAGACGGCACCCACAAAATTGCCATTGGTTACAGGGAGGTAAATTTTTCTTTGCCGAGAGAAAATCAGAAAATATTAAATCGCCAGAATATTTATGACGGGCTTTGGGAGAAAACACCATCCATGAGCTGGGGTTTTGTACCGCTTACACGATACCAGGGCGGAGGACCGGAAGCTATTCTTGAGCCATTAAATGACCATTTGAAAGATTATGAACAGTTGATGGTACAGTATTATGGTTCGGGTGTGCAGGCCTGTTACCGCGGGCCACGGTTATATGATACCGATGCTACTAAACAAGCCGTGAGCAATGTAGTGAGCTGGTATAAAAAATATAGGAGCATACTCAATTCAGATATCATTCATCTTCGTCGTGCTGATGGACGGGACTGGGATGGTATTATGCACGTAAATCCACAATTGCCGGTTAAGGGATTCGTTATGTTATATAATCCTTTGAAAGAAAAAATTACACGTACCATTCATTTACCCTTATACTATACCGGGCTTACGCAAACGGCTACCCTAAGTAAAGAAGGAAAGCAGAAACAAGTAATAACATTGAACAGGCAGTTTGAAGCTGAATTTACATTTACACTCGGGCCGGAGAGTTATGGATGGTATATTGTTGAATAGAGACAGGAAGAAATCAGGATAATACGGATATTTGGTAACAATAAATATTAATTTGACTGAACGGACGGCTAATGCAAAACATTGATAGTAAAAAGTATGATTTGAGTAAGCGGCAAGATACATTCCCACCTCTGATAATTTATATAATAATTACGGCATTTGTGCCTTTTGTAGTGCTTGCCTTTTACAATCGCCCATCCGCAGATGATCTTTTCCTTTATTATGAGGTGCATAAAAAAGGAGTTTTGGGCACTTATCATTATATGTATACCCAATTGTCAGGCAGGTATACTTCGTTATTGGTATTACTATCGCTTTCCTATTTCAGATGTATATTTGAGCATTATGCTGTTGTGCCGCTTGTTATGCTTGGGCTAACGTATTGCGGAATATTGTTTTGCATAAGGCAGATCAATCGTTTTATAATTAATAATTATTTCAGCAATAATAATGTACGTGTAATTGCTGCTATACTCCTGCTACTGTATATTGTTGTAATGCCTGAACCTTCAACGGGCTTTTATTGGTTATCAGGTTGTATTACACATCAACTGCCTGTTATTCTTTTATTGTTTGCTACAGGCTTTTATTTACAGATGGTTTTTTGTAAAGAGAAGCGATGGCTTAATCTTCTTTTTTCATCTGTTTTCTTATTTGCTGCCATTGGGTGCAATGAAATGTTAGCTATGTATCTTGCTGCTTTGCTGTTTGCAGTAGTAATTTATTCATTCTCGTATAAATCCGGATTTTTTAAATATATACTCCTGTTATTTACAGTAGCAGTTTTAGGGAATATTTTCCTTTTTTTGGGTAGTGGGCAACAAAACAGAGCCGGAGGTTTTTTGTTTCAAAGTTCTTTTACTTACGCCTTTGGTGCAAGCTTGTTAAAATATACACTATTGCAGGCACACCTTTTTGCAGGGCCTTTTTTTTGGTTTTGTATTGTAGGTATTATTGTCTTTTTCAAAAATGTCCCGGTTGAGGTAAATTTTAATTTCAAAGTCAAATGGTGGTTTGTTTATTTCATCGCATTAGCTTTTATTTTTTATTTTCTCGTTTATCTCGTTAATCCTTCAGGAGTACCTGAGCGTTCAAACAATCCATTAAGTTTTGTTTTGATGGTGTCTTTCATATTAATGGCTTGCCATTTGTCGTTGTATGTACGGGGTAAACTATCTTTTCCTCTGCATTATTCTCAGCGCGTTATTTTAACCGGTATTTTTATATTTACACTTTTCTTTTCCCGGAACTTTTTGGTTGCGGTTGAAGGATTGTTTTCAGGACCCGTGTATAGCAGTATTTACGATAACAGGATACAGAAAATAAATGAAGCAAAATATGCGGGGCGAAATTCAGTTGAATTTAGCTCATATGATAAAGCGTGGGAAAAATATATTTACACTAACTTGCCAGCTATGTTTCATAAACCAATGATGAAGTTGGTAAATCCTTATCCACAAACAATTTTTTTCTCTGACGATATACAGGATACAATCTGGATTACAAGCTATGCGGAATATTATAACATTGATACCATTAAGTTAGATGGTGTACCACATCTGAGATTTGAACTGGATGAAAAAGCCCGGAAAGACAATAATGGTTTCAAATAATGTATTGGTATGAAACGACACTATATATGCCGGCTGATACGATATGTTTCCATAAATATTTTTTATGGCTTTTTCCTGTTAACAGCTCATGCTCAAACAACCCCGGTTCGTATAGCTGTTGCCGGTATAGCACACGGGCATTCGGGATGGATACTTGGTCATAAGCCGGTAGCGTATATGAATGTAGTTGGGGTGTATGAAAAGGATAAAGGCCTGTTGCAACGATCCGTGAAGCATTTTAAACTTGATGAAAATATCCTTTTCAATGATCTGAATGCTATGCTTGATGAAGTGAAACCGGAAGCTGTGGTGGCATTCGGTTCTATTTATGATCATCTTGCCGTAGTAAAAGCCTGTGCACCGAGGGGAATACATGTGATGGTAGAAAAGCCTTTGGCGGTAAGTGTAAGAGATGCATTGGAAATGGAAGCACTCGCCAAAAAATATAATATCCTCCTGCTCACTAATTATGAAACTTCCTGGTATCCAACTACTGCAAAGGCTCAGCAATTGATGTACGATAGTAGTTATATCGGCAATATGCGAAAAGCAGTTTTTCATCATGGCCACCAGGGCCCAAGAGAGATAGGCGTAAGCGATGATTTTTTTAACTGGCTTACTGATCCTGTTCAAAACGGCGGCGGCGCTATAGTAGACTTTGGTTGTTATGGCGCTAATATCATGACATGGCTTACAAAAGGAGAGAAGCCTTTATTTGTAAGTGCGGTTACCCGCCAGTTTAAACCCGGTATATATCCTAAAGTGGATGACGAAGCAACAATTATCATTTCCTACCCGCAATCACAGGCAATTATACAAGCTTCGTGGAACTGGCCATTTAATCGAAAAGATATGGAGCTGTATGGAAAAACCGGCTATATAAAAACCATAGATAATAACCTGATGTATATACGCAGGGAAAACGATAAAGCAGAGCAGCCCCGTTCCTACACCACCGCTGATATAAAAGTTTATGAAGATCCTTTTCAATATTTTGCAGATGTAATTACAAAGAAGATACCGATTGCGCCATACGGGTTGTACTCGCTGGAAAATAATGTTATGGTAGTGAAAATACTTGAAGCAGCAAAGGAGTCTGCAAGGAGTGGGAGGGTTGTTTCTATAAAATAAAGTGCCGCTCAACCACAATATAATAACCGTATTTAACATTGATTTGAACGCCTGAAATAATGAAACAGTTATTTTTACAACTTGTTAAAACCTAAGCAATATATTGGGGTATTAAAGATAGGAGCCACCATTGCTTTTATGCTCTTCCTTTTTAATATACCATCATTTGGGCAGGAAACAGCTCCTGATACTGTTGTCTTAAATCATCACTATCCACAAAAAGACATCATTGATTACCTGCGCCTGTGGTTACGTTTAAAACCTTCTGATAAAACGGGTGATATTGGGCCGGGAGATAAGATGGTTGTTTCCGTAATTCCGGCGGTTGGCTACACATTGCAAACCAGGCTTGCGGCTATATTAAGCGGTAATATTGCTTTCTATACCAGTAAAAGTGCAGATGCAAAGCTTTCCGTTGTGAATGCTAACATTACATATACCGAGAACAGGCAATTCACCATTCCGGTACAGCTAAATATCTGGCTGCCGGGTAATGAGTGGAATCTTATTGGTGACTGGCGCTTTATGAAATATCCCCAAAGTACTTTTGGCTTGGGAAGTAATGCAAGTCTTCATAATGAAGTGCCAATGGATTACCACTATATCAGAATTTACCAGAATATTCTAAAAAGGATTACGCCATTTTTTTCTGCCGGGGCAGGATATACCCTGGATTATCACTGGAATATCTCCGAGAATAATCCCATTGCAAATACGGAATCAGGTTATGCAAAATATGGTGCTACCGGCAACAGTACATCTTCAGGGCTTTCTCTCAATCTTGTATACGACAGCCGGAAAAATATCATAAACCCTTCACAGGGCTTTTCTGCGAACGTTGTAATGCGCAATAATGTGCAATGGTTAAAAAGCGATGAAAACTGGCAATCATTAATTGTTGATGTGCGAAAGTATTTTGCACTTTCTGCTGCATATAGAAACATACTGGCTTTGTGGAGTTATAACTGGCTTATTCTTGGCGGTAAACCTCCTTATCTTGATCTTCCATCTACGGGTTGGGATAGTTATAATAATACCGGAAGAGGCTTTATACAAGGTCGTTTCCGTGGAAATAAGATGGTGTACCTCGAATCAGAATATCGCTTCGATCTTACCCGTAACGGACTTTTCGGCGCTGTTGTTTTTGCAAATGCGCAAACTTTTTCAGCAACAACAGGCACTTTATTGCAAAAGCTACAACCTGGGGCAGGTGCAGGCATAAGAGTTAAGCTCAACAAAAAATCCAGTACCAATATTGCAATAGATTATGGCTTTGGCACCCAGGGATCAAGAGGGTTATTTGTAAATATTGGAGAGGTATTTTAAGTTGATGGTTGTGAAAGTACTTATCGCTGATATATTGGGTTAAGAGAAATTATGCAATTTATTTTTTGACTACCGGAATGAATTTTTTAATACCTGTTATTATCCCTGCCATTATCAATCCCGCAATTAAACCTATACACAATTCCCGGATGATTGATGGAATAGCAGGAAAAATATGATGCAGAAAATCAATATTATGAACAAATATGCCCCCGGAAACCATCAGCAATGCAATAGTTCCAACAATCGCTAAAAGTTTAATAACTACCGGCAGCGATTTTACCAGTAATTTACCGAGTTGAAATAAAAACCCCCTGCCGTTCGAACGTTTTACCAGTTTATGCCCGGCATCATCCATTCTTACAATCAATGCAACAACACCGTAAACGCCAATTGTAGCAAGTATTGCAACGATAGCAACCGTAATAACCTGGATCGACAGTGATTTGTCCAATACTGTTCCCAACGCTATAATCACAATTTCTACTGAGAGAATAAAATCAGTTGTAACAGCAGATTTTATTTTATTTTTTTCAGCGGTTGCCATATCTTCTTCGGCTTCCTGCTGTATAGCAGCATGTTTTTTTGGCGAACGGTGAAATAAATATGCTATGATTTTTTCCACTCCTTCATAAGCCAAATAAAATCCTCCCAAAACAAGAATTACTTTAATAGCAACAGGAAAAAAAGTATTTAGTAATAATGCAACCGGAACAATAATAAGCTTATTCAGAAAAGAACCTTTAGTGATTGCCCAAAGCACCGGCAACTCGCGGGAGGCAAGAAACCCGGTAGCTTTTTCTGCATTCACTGCTAAATCATCTCCTAAAATTCCCGCTGTTTTTTGGGTAGCAACTTTACCGGCTGCCGCTACATCGTCCATTAACGCGCCTATATCATCCAGAATTGCAAAAATACCTGATGGCATTACCTGTGTGTTTATTTAAAACCTGCAAAGATATGGCAAATCAAATTTGAGCAAATGCTTCATTGTTTTTTTAATTGTGTGTACTTACGCAATACTGATCCCCGTCATCTTCCTGTACAAATCCACGGCATATAAGTCCGTCATGCCGGCAATAAAATCAGTAACCGATTGAAGGTTGGTAAATAATTCTCCAGGTTTGTCACTTATAAGAAATTGCGCAGGTACCAGGTTTTTTAATTTTTTTGCTTTGGTTGTTCTTGGATGCATAATAGCATATGCAAACTCCTTTAACAGGTAGCCGATAATATTATAGCCTGCCAACTCTATTTCTACCACCGAGCGATGGTTGTAAATATTTTCTATGGAATAGCAGTCTATCTGCTTAATGATTTTTAATTGACCGGCAGGTAGCAAATCAATCAACGATGTGTTTAATGTGCCTGCAAGCAGTTGCACTTCCAGTTTCATAAAAATATCGCAAAGCTTATGCACCAGCAGGTTAATAATTCTTGCGCGGAGAAATTGAATTTTTTTATTGTCATCTTTGATCTCATTAAATGTTTTTTCAATTTTTTCCCGTGCATCATAGCCTTTTTCATCATCAAAAAAGGTAAGAAAAAAAGAAGCGATTTGTTTAATGGAAATTATACCAAGCTTATACGCGTCTTCAAAGTCAATAATGCGGTAGCAGATATCATCAGCCGCTTCTACCAAAAACACAAAAGGATGCCTTGCATATACATTTTCATTTTCGCGTAAACGCGGTATGCCTAATATATCCGCAAGATGTGTGTAGGTGTGTAATTCGGTAGAGAAGAAACCGGACTTTTTTGTTACAAGCTCCGGTTTTTTAAACCCGCTTAAAGAATCGCATGGATATTTTACAATGCTTGCCAGCGTAGCATAGGTTAATTGAAAACCGCCCTGTTTATCTTCATTAAAATGGTGTGTAAGCGTTCGGAATGCATTGGCATTTCCTTCAAAATTCAACAGGTCTTTTTGCTGCGCTTCACTCAGTTCATTTTCAAATCTTTTTTTTGCATCAGCTCCCAGCTCATTAAAAAAGATGCGGATGGCATCTTCGCCACTGTGCCCGAAGGGTGGATTACCTATATCATGTGCAAGGCAGGCCGCGGCAATTACCGAAGGCAGCTCATAACGGTAAAATTCTTTGAACTGGTCAGATTCATTATTGTATTTATCTGCAATGGCATCACCGGCCGCTTTGCCCAGGCTTCTTCCCACGCTCGATACTTCAAGACTATGCGTTAAACGATTATGCACAAATACAGCACCGGGCAATGGAAATACCTGCGTTTTATTTTGCAGGCGCCTGAATGCTGAGGAAAAAATAATGCGATCATAATCACGCACAAAGGATGTTCTGATATTCTGTGGCGATGTGCGCTCTTTAAATTCACTTCCGCTGCGTTGGGAACTGTATAGCTGCTGCCATTTCATGTGCTGCAAGATATGATTTATTGTTTCCCGAAGATGTGGGTAGATGTTTATAAAAAAGAGCAAACCTCTATTCAGAAATTTGCTCTTAAAAAATTTATTACTACTACTATTACTTCTTCAGTTTAGCAACCAGGTTGTCGTTGATTGCTTCCAGAAATTCTTCAGTATATAAATAGTGCTCGCCGTGTTTTACTTTGTTACCATGTATACAAACAGCAAGGTCTTTGGTCATTTTGCCGCTTTCTACAGTTTCAATACATACCTGCTCCAGCGCTTCGCTAAAATCAATCAAAGCCTGGTTACCATCTAATTTACCGCGAAAAGCCAAACCTCTTGTCCATGCGAATATAGAAGCGATAGGGTTGGTAGAAGTAGGTTTACCAGCCTGGTGATCGCGGTAGTGGCGGGTAACAGTACCATGTGCTGCTTCTGCTTCCAAAGTTTTTCCATCGGGCGTTACCAATACCGATGTCATTAAACCCAAAGAACCAAAGCCCTGTGCAACAGTATCGCTCTGCACATCACCATCATAGTTTTTACAAGCCCAAACAAAATTGCCATTCCATTTTAATGCGCTGGCAACCATGTCGTCAATCAAACGATGTTCGTAAGTTATACCGGCAGCATCAAACTGCGCTTTAAATTCTTTTTCATATATATCCTGGAAGATGTCTTTAAATCTTCCATCGTATTTTTTAAGAATGGTATTTTTTGTTGAAAGATATAAAGGCCATTTTTTGCTTAGCGCCATATTAAAGCAGCTTCTTGCAAAACCTTTAATACTTTCATCCGTATTGTACATGGTCATTGCCACTCCATCCCCTTTAAAATTGTATACTTCAAAAGTTTGTGGAGCGCTGCCATCTTCTGGTGTAAAGGTCATGGTGAGTTTGCCCTTGCCTTTTATTACAGTATCTGTTGCCCTGTATTGATCACCAAATGCATGACGCCCTACAATAATAGGAGCAGTCCAGTTAGTAACAAGTCTTGGAACGTTCTGCATTACTATCGGCTCACGAAAAACAGTTCCATCAAGAATATTGCGGATAGTGCCGTTGGGGCTTTTCCACATTTGCTTAAGATTGAATTCTTTTACTCTTGCTTCGTCAGGCGTAATAGTTGCGCATTTAATACCAACACCGTATTGTTTAATGGCATTAGCGGCGTCAATCGTTACCTGGTCATCAGTTTTATCGCGGTATTCAATACCCAGATCGTAATATTTAATATCAATATCCAGGTAGGGCAGGATCAGCTTGTCTTTAATAAATTTCCAGATGATCCTTGTCATTTCATCTCCATCCAGTTCTACTACCGGATTAGCTACTTTTATTTTTTCTGCCATGCCAGTTGTTTTAAGATTAAAATTGTTAATGGACGGCAAATGTACAGTCTTGCGGTTAAAATGGCAAAAGGATATTGAAAGAGAGCATTTATGTGGATTTAATATCAGTGTTAGATTGGCATAAAGTTTTCAATACAAGCAAAAAACTTAGGCGTATGATTGTAAAAATTGAAAACACACCTGATAATATGATCGGCTTCCAGGCATTGGGAGATATTACCAAAGAAGACTTTGAGGGTAAGGTAATACCTGAGGTAAAGGCATTGGTTGAAAGAACAGGAAAGCTGAATTACCTGATGGTGATAGATATGGCGATACAGAATTTTACAGCAGGGGCGTGGTTACAGGATGCCTTATTGGGGATAAAAAACCTCAGTCTTTGGAATCGTGTCGCTATTTTGAGTGATAGTGAGCCGCTTAAAACATTCACCAATATATTTAGTATAGTGGTGCCCGGAGAATTTCGTGGTTTTTCGAAAGACCAGTTGGAAGCAGCGGTAGCATGGGTATCTGGGGAAAAGCAATAAATTATACATGGAATGTCAAAGGGGAGCGGTGAGATATTCATGCTTCACCTCTCCTTTTTATTTACGGATTTTTCAGGCATAGTATTAGTGATCGTAATTATCGTAACTATATTCAACCATCTATATCAATTCAGCTTTTTCTGTTGCGGTGTTCTTTTTGAAAACCTCCTCAACATTTTTCATAAGCTTATCAACTTTGCCATCTGCATAAGGCCCAAACGCATCTGCCAAGGTCCCTTTAGCGCCATCCGTTGTTTCTATGGCATATAGTATACTGTTGTCAGCAGGATCACTTGCGCCTTCAAACCTGTAAAAATTCACCACCTGTATTTGCTCCGGTGTATAAATGTTATTGGTTTTAAGTGATTGGAATCCCCTGTCAGTTGCTTTAAAATTTTCTTTGTATCCATCACTTACAAGTTTATTCAAACATAAAGTCATCGATTTCATGTCTTCGGTAGTTGCATTGCGTATCATAGCCTTATTTTTTGTACAATCAAAGATTAAGAGGGGGCTGAACCCTGTTTTATCATATCGCATGCGTGTTCTTCAATAGCAATATTTCACGAGATATAATAATAACTGGTTCAGCCCGATGCTTTACGCAGGTTGTGCGTCCCTCAGCATTTTAATTCTGTCATGCGATTTTTTCAACTTATTTTTTTCATTTGTTTTCATACAATAAATTTCATTGGTGATTAAATATTCAATTACAATCATTGACTTATTAAGGATGAGAGAAAAACTATGCCAACGGAGCCTGTAATGGCTTGCCTTGCTTTAACGATGTGGATAACAAACTAAAACAGCTTATTTGCGTGTATTATTTTCTACAAACCTGTGGTACCCGGTTACTCAAAAATGGTAACTGCCTGCGCGTAAAGCGCCTCACTGCCTGATGGTTTCATCGAAAAAGTTAGGAAGGATGAACAATTTATATTTACTTTGTAATTCAAAGTACTTTTAAATTATTATTATGGATAAGATTTCACGCCTGCAAAAGCTAATCAAAGTATGGAGTATCTTTTTCATCATTTCGCTGGTATTAAGTGGTATTACCGCCTTTGCTGTAGAAACCGGGCTTGCATGGGTTATTACATGGTGGCCGAAAGGAAGCGGCATATTGCACCAGTGGCTGTATAAGAGTTACGAAGCTGTTCATGTTACCAATACAAATTATCCATTCATCGCGTATGGTTACGACTGGCTGGCTTTTGGACATATTATAATTGCTATATTTTTTATTGGTGTTTTAAAAGATCCGGTGCGGAATATTTGGGTGATTAAAACAGGATGTATTGCCTGTATACTTGTAATACCGCTTGCTTTAATTGCGGGGCATATAAGGCAGATTCCAATCTTCTGGCGGTTGATAGATTGTTCTTTCGGAGTAACCGGCATCATTCCGCTTTTTATAGTGTACAGAAATGCTTTGCTTCTTGAAAAAATTCAACTTAACAACAAATAATGTAAGCAGATGGAAAATTTTGTAGATAAAGATTCAGTTGTAAGAAAAATATGGGGAAGATCAGATACTATACTTTTTATTTTTGCAGGGGTTGCGGCTGAATTTGCTTTAAATAAAGCGGTAGACTGGTTGTATTTTACCGGTAAATTACCTGCAGATCCAATCGGCCGGTTATTCTCTACCGTTGGTTATGCACGCCAGATTATTTTTGCTGATAAACATACTGCTCATACCGCTATAGATAAAATGAACACTATTCATCAAGCCGTAGAAAAGGGGAGAGGCTCTCAGATTCCGGATTGGGCGTATCGTGATGTTTTGTTTATGCTGATTTATTATTCTGTTGCTTCATTTGAATTGCTCGAACGAAAATTAACCGGTGAGGAAAAAGAGGAAGTGCTGAAAGTTTTTCGTACCGTTGGTGAAAGAATGCAGATAAAAGATTTACCTGGAAATTATTGTGACTGGCAGCAAATGCATGCAAAGCAATTGGAGGAAGATCTCCAGCGGAGCAGGTTTACGGATGATCTCTTTAAACAATACAAAAAACAATTGGGAGTATTCCGGTATTTTATTTTACGGGAAGTGCAAAGCTTACTTGCACCGCATACGGTGAAAAGGTTGCTGTGCTTAAATGGCGGCTATATGGTAAAGTTAATATTGCCTTTTTACAAATTCTGCAGAAAAATACAATATGCCCAACCAGTACAAAATTTATTAATGCCTTATACATACAGGAGCCAATTAAAGCAATTGAATTATAATAACATTGCCATGCCATAGCTATTAATGCTATACTTTAATCTCCTACCTTTATCGCCATAATAAACAGTATGATTAAAGTTGGTGATTACAACCTCCTCAAAGTTTCCCGTATCGTTGATCCCGGAGCATATCTGGATGATGGCGCTGCTGGCATTCTTCTTCCCAAACGGTTTGTGCCACGGGATATAAAAAAGGGAGATGAGATTAAAGTATTTGTGCATCACGATTCTGAAGGGCGATTGATTGCAACCACCCAAAAACCTTTGGGTATTGTTGGTGATATTGTTTTATTAAAGGTAGTATCGGAAACAGCACATGGCGCTTTTATGGATTGGGGACTGATGAAAGATATTTTCGTTCCCAAATCAAAGCAGAAATCAAAAATGTATAAGGATGAAAGCTATCTTGTAAAAATATATATAGACGAAAAAACTGGCAGGGTAGCAGCCACTGAAAAGATTGATTTCTTTTTAAGCAACGAAAACCTGACGGTGAAACAGAAAGACGAGGTTGACCTGGTGGTATACCGGCGAAGTGATTTAGGATATGTAGTCATTATTAATAATGTGCATACCGGTGTTATACATTTCAGTGATGTGTTCCGCGATCTTGAGCCCGGAGAAGAGCTGAAAGGATTTATAAAATTCATTACTCCTGAAAATAAAATTGATGTTGTTTCCGGAAAAGCAGGTTATGAAAAAGTGAGTGATGAAACTACAAAGATACTCCAGCTCCTTAATGATAATAATGGCTACCTGCCATATAACGACAAATCAAACCCTGATGATATTTATGCCTTTTTTGGAATGAGCAAGAAAACATTTAAAATGACATTGGGCAATTTATATAAACAGCGTAAGATCAGTTTTACAACAACGGGTGTAAAGCTGGAGAATGCTGAATGATCGATATCTGTACTGAATATAAAGTAAAATGAAAATTAAAGTTATCATAACCGGGGCAACAGGAATGGTTGGAGAAGGCGTGTTGCAGGTATGTATTGTTAACCCTGCGGTTGAAAAAATATTGCTCATCAATAGGAAACCTGCGGGCTATACTCATCCTAAAATTGAAGAAATACTGCATAGTTATTAATGATTTTCAGTGGAAGGAACTGCAGGATGGTATTATTAAATTGACGGATGACCAGGGCAGGGCTGAGCGGATCAAGAATTTCCCCTATCCGAGGAATTTCGGCTCTGTAGCCACATGCCTCATGTTCATTTTTGTAACGCTATTGCCTTTCGGGCTTTTAAAAGAGTGTAGCAAATGGTGAAAGCTCTGTAAATCCTTTTGAAGGCAGCGCTAACCATGTCCCGATCACGCAGATCAGCCGCACCATTGAAATTGATATGCGTAATATGCTTGATGAAACCCCGCTTCCAGAACCAATTGCGACTAAGCATAATAATATTGATTATAGAAGTCGTAGTATAAAAGATCAGCTATTTAATCGTAAATGTTGTTCCGAATCGCAACATTCGTGAATAGGCTTCATTAACGCCGCCTACATACCCCGACTTATAATTTACTAACCCCGCTGAATATCCGGCATATATTCCAATCATCTTGTAATGAGCGGTTATCTGAATCCTGGTTCTGATATCTGTATTGATTGTTTTTCTGTTTATGGAGAATTCATATTTTTTCCCGTTGGGATCTGTTGCAGTACTTTTTTCTCTTGAGTTTGTACAAAATCCCAGGTCAAATCCGCCGGTTAGATCAATATAAAAATTGTTACGACAAGAAAATCTGTAACCCCCATACGGGAATAGATTTATAAAACTGCTATTTAAATAAGTATGGCCTGTCGCCTGAACGATAGATGAGGAGTATGTAGAAAGGCTGATTCCATCAATAATAATTTTGCTTCGTAGCATTTCATAACCAGCATCAAGTCCTATTAATAGATTGTTTTTGGCAGGTCTTTTAATGCCTGCTGATATGCCATAGCTTAAACCATTTTTGGAACCATAAGGATTGTTGGTATAATGATTCTCAGCTCCTGTAGCGATGAAAAAAATACTGGATTTACTTGCTGATTCCCCCCTGAAAGAAAATAATCCTGAATTTAGGGAAGCGTTGAATTCAGTTTTTTGAGCATGAGAGGCGTTGAAAGTAAATAATATTGAAATTAATGTAAGAGTGTTTCGCATAATCAGTAGTTATTTTTAAGCCTGACATAAACCTTGGAAAATACGCTGCATTCTAAATGGTTCTATTCCTCTCCATTCAATAATTCCCTTTCTACCTCTTCCATCTGTACAATATCCCAAGCTTCGCTTTCAGTAGGTGTATAATTTAAAATATCCAGCAAATCTGCATTTTTAAACGCATCTTTCACCGGTTGTTGCAATCCGCAAATTACAAAGGATCTGCCCTGTTCGTAGGCATTTTGTTGCTCCTCAGCTATAAAAGTCGCCACATCCTGATCAATTTTTTCTACTGGCTCCAGGTTCAGAACAATATGTTTAACATGATTTTGTGTAACTTCATTCAACTTTTCACGTATTTCATCTGTCATATTAGCAGATATTGAAGGCTGAATTATCGTTATGACATGAAATTTTTCCTTGGTATCTATTTTGACGTTCATAAACGAGTTCTTTTGATAGATTGATTTTATGAGCACAATAATTCACACACCTGCAATGTTCTATTTATCAGAAGTCAAAATTATTCGTTATTATTGTACAGATCACTTTTAAAATGTATTAAATGGATAATAATTTTTCTACCCAGGTAAAAGAGATCATTTCCTTCAGCAGGGAGGAAGCTTTGAGGTTGGGAAATGATTTCATCGGAACGGAGCATTTGTTATTAGGATTGATCAGGGAGGGTGAAAATATGGCGGTTAAGATTTTGAAAAACCTGAATGTAGACCTTTATGAACTTCGCAAGGAAGTAGAACTGGCGGTTAAAGATAAAACAGGAAAAAATATAGCTAATATTAACAGCCTGCCTTTAACCAAACAAGCCGAAAAAGTTATAAGGGTTACCGTTCTTGAAGCCAAAGCGCTTAAAAGCCCCACTGTAGAAACGGAACACCTGATGCTTTCGATTTTAAAAAACAAAGAGAATATTGCCACACAAATTTTAAACCAGTTTGATGTAGACTATGACCTCTTTAAAAACGAATTGGGTATGGTAAAAAGCAATGATGTACGCAGCGAGTATACAGATGATGCCGATGATGATTTTGACGAAGAGAAGAAAAGCTATCAGCAGAAATCAAAATCTCAGGCGGCTAATGCAAAAAGTAAAACGCCTGTACTGGACAATTTCGGACGTGATATTACCCGCCTTGCAGAAATGGGCACATTAGATCCTATTGTAGGTAGGGAAGAAGAAATTGAAAGAGTATCTCAAATCCTTTCACGCCGCAAAAAAAACAACCCTATCCTTATTGGTGAGCCGGGCGTTGGTAAAACAGCCATTGTTGAAGGGCTTGCATTAAGAATAGTGCAGAGAAAAGTTTCAAGGGTTTTGTTTGATAAAAGAGTGGTTTCATTAGATCTTGCAGCGCTGGTAGCGGGTACAAAATACCGCGGTCAGTTTGAAGAAAGAATGAAAGCCATTATGAATGAGCTGGAGAAGAACCGTGATGTGATTTTATTTATAGATGAAATTCATACCATAGTAGGCGCCGGCGGCGCCAGCGGTTCACTCGATGCATCCAATATATTTAAACCGGCGCTTGCCCGCGGTGAGCTGCAGTGCATTGGCGCTTCCACGCTTGATGAATACCGCATGTATATTGAAAAAGATGGTGCGCTCGACAGGAGGTTCCAGAAAGTGCTGGTTGATCCGCCAAGCGTGGATGAAACCATACAGATATTGCAGAATATCAAGCCTAAATACGAAGACTATCACAACGTAACCTATTCAGAAGATGCTATTGATGCCTGCGTGAAGCTGAGCGACCGCTATGTTACCGACAGGCTTTTGCCGGACAAGGCTATTGATGTGATGGATGAAGTTGGAGCAAGAGTGCATTTGAAAAATATTAATGTTCCTAACGAAATAGTGGAGCTGGAAAAGAAGATTGAAGATATTAAGCAGGAAAAAAACAAGGTGGTAAAAAGCCAGCGTTTTGAAGAAGCTGCTTCCTTAAGAGATAATGAAAAGCGTTTGCAGGAAGACCTGGAAAAAGCGAAAGGGCAATGGGAAGAAGAAAGCAAGCACAAACGGTATCCTATAGACGAAGAAGCTATTGCTGAAGTAGTGAGCATGATGACCGGTATTCCTGTAAAGAGAATGGTGCAGGCTGAAACAGAGAAGTTGCGCAGAATGGCAGATGATCTTAAAGGTGCTGTTATCGGGCAGGATGAAGCGATAGTGAAAGTGGTGAAAGCCATTCAGCGTAACCGAGTGGGTTTGAAAGATCCTAAAAAGCCCATCGGAACCTTTATTTTCTTAGGCCCTACAGGTGTTGGTAAAACTGAGTTGGCACGTGCACTGGCTAAATATATGTTTGATTCTGAAGATGCGCTGATCCGCATTGATATGAGTGAATATATGGAGAAATTCACGGTAAGCCGCCTGATTGGTGCGCCTCCGGGGTATGTAGGTTATGAAGAAGGTGGCCAGTTAACAGAGCGTGTTCGCCGCAAACCATACAGCGTGGTATTGCTGGATGAAATTGAAAAAGCGCATCCCGATATCTATAATATCCTGTTGCAGGTATTAGATGATGGTCAGTTAACAGATGGTTTAGGCAGAAAAGTTGATTTCAAAAATACGCTTATCATCATGACATCAAATATTGGTGTACGCCAGTTGAAAGATTTTGGAGAGGGCGTAGGTTTTGCAACTGCTGCACGCCAGCAAAGCGCTGATGAAAATAACAAAGCGGTTATTGAAAAAGCATTGAAGCGTACATTCAGCCCTGAGTTTTTAAACAGGATTGATGATGTAATGATATTCAATTCACTTACACAGGAACATATCTTCCAGATCATTGATATTTTGATGAAAGGTGTGATGAAACGTTTGAGCAGTCTCGGATTTTCACTGGAGCTTACCGAAGAAGCCAAAAAGTTCATATCGGAAAAAGGATACGACCAGCAGTTTGGCGCACGTCCGCTGCACAGGGCAATACAAAAATATCTTGAAGATCCTTTGGCTGAAGAGATATTGAATATGAATGTGAAAGCTGGTGATGTATTGATAGCTGATCTTAATGCCGACAAATCGCAGTTAACGTTTACGTTAAAAGGCGAAGGCAAAAAAGAAAAATCTGAAGCGTAGTTTTTTTGAATAGAAAGAATAAGAGAGGTTGCCTGATAAAGGCAGCCTCTTTTTTTGAACCACTGATACACAAAGTTTCGCAAAGGAAGTTAATTTGAAAATTTTGGAATTTGAAGATTTGAAAATGGGTTAACCACACAGCGTTGCACAGAAAAATTTAATGTGTGAATGTGAGCATATGAAAGTGTTAAAATGTAAAACGCCAAGCCTGGATTTGTTGAATAGATGATGTGGTAGTGATACAGTTCGGAATTGTTCTGCAGCACCACTCTCTTTCCCCGCCTACCGGACAGCTACCCTGTACACATATCTTTATTTATTCAGGCTGCGCTGTATACAAGGTGTTTAAATAGCTGCAGCGCATTGTAGCAATGTAGTGAATGAGGTATTTCCAGGTGCAGCGCACCGCGATATTAAAACATAAATATATCAGATTAATATTACGCCGCTCTGTGGCTTATTCCATATTTGCTTTGCCGTGCTACAAACTTGCCTGCCGGCAGGCAGGTATCACGGTGCGCTGCACCATTGTTGCTCTGGGTATTATCCGTATTAAAAATATCTATTTGTGTATACTGGGTAGCTACCGGACAGGCAGGCTTTGGAAAGAGAGAAGGAGAGACATGCTTTAGGGCTTGCGGTTTTTCTTTCCTGCCAAAAACAACTATTTTGCAAGCATATTTATGAAAAAAATTATCATTACCATAGATGGCTGGTCGTCCTGCGGTAAAAGTACACTTGCAAAACAGCTGGCCTCGGCGTTGGATTATGTGTATATAGACAGCGGCGCAATGTATCGTGCCATCACCTTATACTTTTTGCGGAATGCTGTTGACTGGAAGAAAGAAAAGGCTGTAAAAGAAGCATTAGAAAATATACAACTTGAATTCCGCACCAATAATATAACCCAGAAAACAGAAATATACCTGAATGATGAAAATGTAGAATACATTATTCGTGATATGGTGGTTGCAGAAAAAGTAAGTGAAGTGGCAGCTATAAAGCAGATTCGTGATTTTGCAGTGGCCCAGCAACGGAAAATGGGAGAAAAGAAAGGTATTGTGATGGATGGAAGAGATATCGGCACGGTTGTTTTTCCGAAAGCGGAATTAAAAATATTTATGACTGCTGATAATGCCGTAAGAGTGGAAAGAAGATTTAAAGAACTATATGCACAAAATCCTAATATAACTATTGAGGAAGTAAAGAATAATCTTGAGATGAGAGATTATATAGATTCACATCGTGAAGTGAGTCCTTTGCGGCAAGCTGAAGATGCACTGGTGCTTGACAATTCCAATATTACACAGGAGCAGCAATTGAAGCAAGCGTTGGAATGGGTGAAGGAGAGGGGTTAAAGCTATGAGCTGTCAGCTATCAGCAGTCAACGGATAGCCGGCAGCTGATGCTTGAAAGCTGCCACTATTTCCTTTATCTTCACTTAAAACATTACAATGGCTAAGCAAAAAATACGGGTAGGGGTTGTTGGTTTTGGTATCTCCGCAAAAGTTTTTCATTTTCCTTTTATAACAACTTTACCGGAGCAATATGAACTCGTGAGTATTCTGCAACGCAAAGGCGATGAAGCAAAAGCGCAATTTCCCCGGGCTAAAATTGTACGGACAATAGAAGAAATGGTGAGCGATCCGGCAATTGACCTGGTTGTCATCACTACACCTAACGATACACATTTTCCTTACAGCAAAATGGCTTTGGAAGCTGGTAAGCATGTTGTGCTGGAAAAACCTTTCACCAATACCATTGAAGAAGCAGAACAGTTGGTTGATATAGCAGCTAAGAGTGGTAAGGTGCTGAGTGTATACCAGAATCGCAGGTACGTAAGTGATTTCAGAACGATTAAGGCAATACTGGATAATAAGCTGCTTGGTGATATACATGAGTTTGAAGCACATTATGATCGTTACCGGGCAGAAGAAAGGCCAACTGCCTGGCGCGAGGCTTCCTTGCCGGGTAGTGGTATATTGTATGATCTTGGTGCGCATATTATTGACCAGGCTTTATATTTTTTTGGATTGCCCAGGTATATAACCGCAGATATACGCATGCAACGGCCACATGCACGGGTAGATGATTATTTCAATATCTGGCTGGATTACGGTTTTAATAAAGTAATTCTGCATGCGGGTATGCTTTTCCGTGAGCAGGGCCCGAGGTATATGATTCACGGTACAAAAGGCTCATTTATTAAGTATGGAGAAGACCCGCAGGAGGCAAGACTAAGGGCAGGTGAGCCACCTGCAGGGGAGGATTGGGGCATGGAGAAAAAAGATATATATGGTTTGCTGCATACGGAAATAGATGGTAAAATAGTAAAAGAGCATTATCCTTCGCTGAAAGGAAGTTATGCCGATTATTACCTTGACTTATACAATACTATTGTAAACGGCAAACCGGTAAAACAAAAGCCTGAGCATGGTTATAATACCATACGCATTATTCAACTGGCTATGCAAAGCAGTGCGGAAAAGAAAACGCTGCCCTGCACAGGTTTGATAGATATAAATTACTGCGATTAAAAGTTATATCCCATTGAGAAGAATGGCTTGTTTCCGTAAGGGGAACGTCCTTCCTGTAAAACATCGTACTGAATCATTAGTAATAAAGCGCCATTTCTACCGCCCATTGGTATAGCGGCGCCACCGCCAACTAAAAGTGATGGAACAAATTGTCCGGGATATTTATATTTAGCGCTTCCATCGTAATATTTAACTGAGCCCCAGCTATAGTTCAATTCAGGCTGAGCTTGTAATAAAATATATTTTATGGGGTATACTCTGCCAAATATATTAAAGCCGGTATAACCAAAACTTGTTCTTGAATAATCTGCCCCGTTGGCATAAAAAGATTTATAGCTATAATAATTAAAGTTTACACCGGCGCCTGCAGCTAAAAAATTATTGAACCGATAGCCTGCCTGCGGAGATATATTTACCGAGGTGTTAGTGCCAAATCCTAAACCAAAGTTTCCGCCAAAAAACAGTTTGGATTTATCAAATCCTTTTTGCACAGGTGCCTGATCTTCATCCTGGGCAATTGCCTGTTGAGCCATTACAAAACCTGTAACAAGAAGTAAGAACGCAAACTTTTTCATGAGACATGTATTTAAGTCAGTAATATTCTGTGCTGCAAAATAACGTTTCCGGGTTTTGATAATTTGTTAAATATGGAATAAACCACAAAAAATACTAGCGAAGTAAGGCGAGGGTTTTTGGAATTACGAAAATAATCGTATTTTTATACGAAACTTATCGTAATTAAATAACTTAAAACTTTTTTGTATGATACGATACCTGATAAGCCCGCGCATTTTTTTAATGATGATTTTTAGCTCAATAACTTTTTTTTCATTAGCCTTCTCCGGGAGTGAAGGCGATTTGTTTCGGGGAACCCCCCGCAATAAACAAACAACAGCAGACACTATACCTCCCAAAAAGCAGCTATCGCGAATCACCCTGGATGATCAGCGTTTTCAGGATAACAGAGTAAATATGCAGGCCGTGGAAGATGCTATGCGTGAAGTGGAACGAAGTATGCAAAAACTTAAAAATGAACTTGGCAGAGACTATGATAATCACATTAAAGGCAGTTACCGGAATGCATTGGATGAAATCAACTGGCAGGAAATTCAGATGGCAAAACAAAGGGCCCTTGCAGAAGCACAGGCAAATTTTGATTATGATATTATCAACAAAAAAATAATGCTGCAGCAACGGCGCATGTTGGCAGATACAAGAAAACAAATGGCATTAGGTCTTCAACATATTGAAAGAGATAAAAGACAGATGGAGCTGGCGATGAGGGATAAATTAAATATGAACATGCGCAAGGCAAATGTAAAATTAAGAGAGGTGAAAATAAAACTGGATGATTTAGAAAACCTGAAAACCGACCTGGCAAAGGACGGGTTAATAAAACAAGATGAACGGTACGAAATTGAAATAAAAAATGGAGACCTGTATATCAATGGAAAAAAGCAGAAAAATAAAGTGTCGGAAAAATACAGGAATAAATATCCAAAATACTTTGATAAGGATAACAGGCTTAAGCTTAAGAATGATAACAGGAAGATTGAAAAGCTGGAATTACCTGGTGAGGAACTTATTTAAATTAGTGAAGCTGATGAATACATTATTGGTAAATCATTCATAAAAAGCCATCCGGATTTATCCTTTTGCTGGTTAGAAAGTCAGAAGGTTTCCATTCTTATAAGGGCTGGAAACCTTTTTTAATATTAGTATTGTTTACATTTTAAAACTTTGGTACAGGACATTGCGTAGACCGCAAACTCTGATTATACTGGTTATAAAACCCATTGTATAACAATGCAAATTCGGAGGCGCCGCGCATGTTATTATAGTTTTTGAGCGACGACATTGTTGCATCATAGGCAAAAACGAGTTTTACATATTTCCATTGAAAGCCCAGCATTGGAATAGCTGCATCTCCATGGCGGTAATACAAACCTGCGATTAATTGTGTTTCGCCATCGCCGGATAAATTATAATTAGCATGAAGACCTAACGTAAGCTCTCTTGATTTTGCCTGTGTGGTAAAATACGCGCAGGGGCTGATGATCACCCTGTCGTTTAATTTGAGCATCGCGTCAGCAAAGGCAATATAGCGCCGTGCTATAGCATTGTCATATGCTTCTCCTGTGTTAGGGTCAAAGGTATTTGCAAAGAAAGATTCCTTTGGAGAATTTACATGCTGTACAGAGGCGCCTGCATGCAGGTAAACATTGTCAGAAGGAAAATAGGCATAATTCAATCCAACCTGCACATCGAGGTAATTAATATTGGTTGCAGCGAAATTTTCACCACTTGGTGCTCCGGCATCAAAGAATTTACCATTCCACTGGTTATCGTAAGTGAACTTTGTAACATCCACTCTTTTATTTGCCCAGCCTATATTAAACCCTGCAGATAACAAACCTGTGCTTCCGAGCATCTGGTGATAAGCAGCGGAGCCATATACTTTTGTTGAGGTAAGATTACCACTACCCGCCACATCACGCAAAATAACGCCACCTAATCCAACCCAGCCAGATTCAAACCTGTCGCGAAATGCCTGCGCATCACCGAACACACTTATTGTTTTGAATTGAGCGGGAATGCTTGCCCATTGCTGGCGATAGTTTGCACCAAGCCGGTAGTCGTTCTCTGGTAAAAAACCCGTATTTGCCGGATTTGTGGTAAGCGGTGAATTAAAAAATTGAGAGAAATGCAAATCCTGGGATTTAACGGCAGCATACCGTAAACTGAATATTGCCACCAGAAAAACGCATTTGCACAGGAAAGCAAAATGTATGCTATGGCGGTAAATGATACGCAAAGATTTATTTTGATATACCGGTGTGCGGTTGCAGTTTGCAGAAGTAAAAAACGTTGACATAAGCGCTTCCTCCATTAATTTTTCTATAACCTCACGGCAGTTAATTTTCAAAAAAGGGTTATGGGCTTTTTACAGGTTGAATACTAAAGTTACACTTTATCTAAGCAACGTAATATCGCCTTTTTTGGTTGCTTTTGTCCCATCACTAAACTCTACCTCCAATGTATATGCATATGCATCCATAGGCTGTAATGCTCCTTTAAACTTACCATCCCAACCCTGGTTTCTGTCTGTTGTTTGAAACACTACCTGCCCCCAGCGGTTATATATGCGGAACATCATCTTGGCAATGGCAAACCCTCTTACATACACTTTATCATTAACGCCATCGCCATTGGGAGAAAATGCAGAAGGCACAGCTATAAGTGGTGAAACTATTGCTGATACCTGTGCGTAAGCGGTATCCGTACAGCCATATTGATTGAAGGCTACAAGTGCAACGTCAAAGGTAGCTGTAGCATTATACTGGTGGGTTGGGTTTATAAGATTTGAGGTATCGCCATCACCAAACAACCATCGGTAACGGATAGCGTTAAGTGAAGTATTGGTGAAGGTAGCAGGCATATTTTCCTGTGGCGATATTGGTGAGAATGTAAACCCTGCTGTAGGGCTATCCCACACATTAATGGTTTGCGATACTGAGTCGCTGATATTACATGTCATAGAATCAACCACAACCAGTTTTATCGTGTAGCTGCCGGGGTTAGTGTATTCGTGTGTTGGAGAAAACTCGTCAACAACAGGAGAGCCATCACCAAAACTCCAGTAGAAGTGCAACCCGGCTTCTGATGTATTGTTAAATTCAGCTAAATGCGGAGCGCAGCCATCGGGGTTGGTTTCAAACCTGGCTTTAACATTTGGCGCTACACGCATTACGATTTTGAATGTATCCGGCCCATTACAGTAGTTAGTGTCGGTTAATATCAGGCTTACGTTATAAGTGCCCGGCGCAGGAAACTCATGCGTAATACTATCCAGCCCGGCTAATACCGGCGACGAGCCGTCACCAAAATCCCAGGTGAATGAATCTGCTTTGAAAGGTTTTCCGGCAGGGGCAACAGAAGTATTGGCAAACCGGTACCTCAGGCTTTCGCAGGGAGGGAGTTTTACATATGCTACCCCAAGTTCTGCCTTATCCTGCCGCACACGGATATTTGTATAGGAAGTATCGCTAATTATACATTTACCTGAATCAACCGAGATAAGCCTAACCAGGTAATCACCAACATGGTTATATGTGTTGCTGCTGCTTGCGGTGGTTGTAGTGTCTTTATTGCCATCACCAAAATCCCAAATATATAATGTGCCTTTTTGGAGTGTATCAATAAAATCTACCGTAAGGGGCACACAGCCATATGTTTTGTATGGTATACCATCAACTGACGGGCGTACACCATTGGTTACTCCGGAGAAATCCATTTCAATTTTTACTGCCGCTAAATTACATTCATCCGGAGCGCCGGAGGTTGGACTCCATGATCCTACTGTTGTAGGATAGCGAAGCCCTGAACCTCCAATAAAACATGCCGCGCAAATAGCCTGGTATATAATACCGTTTTGATCAAAGCGGCTGGTACCTCCATCCACATGGTCTACATAGCCACCGTATAACCCATAAAAAGAACCAAATAAAATATCTGCCGCATCTTTTTTCAATACAAAAAAATAAAAATCGCGCCCATCTGTTCTACACCCGTTTGGTAATACGCTGCAATTTTTTGTGGGCATACCTGTGGTTCCTGCTGTTTTGAAATTATCCGTTGCGCCTGCCCGTGCAGCGCCACCCCATCCGGATACATATACATTCTCACATTTATCTACGGCAAAAGCCACGGGAGATATATTATAGCTTAAAGCGCCGCTGCCATATACAGTTGAATATACCGTAGCAGAAAGATCCTGCTGCAACTTTACAATAAATTGTTTTGATCCGGCATTACTGTATATACCTGCAGGCGTAACAGGCCAATTGCCAAGTGTTACACCGGTTATGTAAGGAAAACCTTTAAGGTCAATTTTTAAACCATAAATAGCATCCATTCTGCTTGTGCCGATATAAGTAGCTTTCTGAAGGGCTCCGCTGCTGCTGAATATTGCTACAAATCCATCAGAAGTTCCTCCATTGTGAGCGCTGGAAACAACTCCTGACGAGGGTATGCCGGGAAGATTGGTGCTATTGGTAGACCCGCCCACATATATATTACTATTCAGCGGGTTAAGTGCCAGCACAAATGTCCCATCATCATCCGATCCTCCAAATAATGTAGAAAAAAGTATATTATTTACGTCAGGAGCTAATTTTATTAATACGCCATCCTGTTTACCTGCAAGCGTTGATTGCGAAGCCCCTGTGCTTGTTGGAAAATTGGTTGATTGGGTACAACTGGCGATGTAAATGTTATTGCTTCCATCAACAATTACTTCGCTCCTGGAATCATCCCCGTAAAATACATATAAGCTTGAAGGTCCCTGCCTGTCTGTTTTAATATTTACTGCGTCTGCACCTGCGCCGCCAATCCGTTTTGAACCGATAAGCGCAGTGCCGGAGGCATTTAATTTTGTTACTACAATATCATGCCCGCCGCAGGGTCCATATTTATTTCCTGCAGGAAAAAGAGGGTAACTTTTATCTCCATCTACCACTGAATTAGTTCGTCCGAGTATTACAAGATTTCCTTCGTTATCTTCAATAAGACTATGCGGTTGATCTGCTCCGTTACCTCCTATATATGTAGCATATAATCTTTGTCTTCCAGAGCCGTTAAGTTTCATAATGCCCATGTCAACCGCTTCCGTTCCTGAGCCGGCACCTGCAAACGATGTTTGAAATGCGCCTGTTGAAACCGGGAAACCGCTGGCAAAAACAATGCCCCCGGAATATAAACTGCCATCAGCACCATAAGTGGCGGTATATCCCCACTGGCTGGCCCTGCTGCCTGTAAATGTGGCGAAAATAAGTGTTGGATCAATAACCAATACCTGTGACGAATTGTAGTTTTTAATTTTAAATTTTATAGTATTGTTCTCTAAAACATATTTTACGTTTATTTCTTTCTTGCCTTTATCATCAACCTGGTAAGAGTATGGAGAAAGCTCTTTTACATCGCCAACAGATGTTTTGATAAGCAACTCCTGGTTTTTGATTTGTAATTTATCAGCACCCTCATATCTCATTACTATTTTACCTGCATCTGCACCGGGTTGCACAATAATATCATACTTTAACTGTTCGCCATTCGCGTAATACCGTACATCTATGCCGGGGTACATGTTTTTATAAGTAATAGCCTGGTATATTTTGCAATTAGATGCCCATTTGGAAGGATCATTTCCGATAAAATAATTTTCATAAGAGGTGATTGCTTTTTCTGTAACTATTTCCGGATTAGCATTGCCTCCAACAAAACTCATATTATAAGCATGGGAGCGAAGCACTGCTGTTGAAGAATCTTTCTGTTCACCTGTTGCCGGGCGTGGATACGCTTTGCGGCTGCTGGTATTGATTGCAGCAGTACTGCCTTCGCGATCATGACCATGATCCAGCAATTCATGCAAATCATCTTCATTATGCATTAAAACCGTAAAGCCGTTCTTTTGTAAGAAAAAAGCGCCATTGGTAATTTCTCCTTTAAATAAAACAGCATGGTCCCATTGTCCTTTGTTTTCAGTAAACTCAACTGACTGCTGGGCAAAAACCAACTGACTGCAAAACAGTAAAAGAAAAAAGAAAAATATAGCAGGTGTACATTGAAAGTTCTTCCTCATTATTTTAAAAGTCGGATTTTAAAGCGAATTTACCAGTCAAATTATTAATTACGATATCTTACTCCAGGAGGTTTGTCCTTTTTGCTGCTGTAGGTATGCTTTTAACTTCAAATTAACTGGAAAAGATAAATCAGGGTCATCATTTAATACTATTTCCGCATGTTTTCGGGCTAAATCTACCAAATGTTTATCCTGCACTATGCTTGCCAGCTTAAAATTAAGCATTCCGCTCTGTCGGGTGCCTTCAATATCTCCAGGGCCTCTCAGCTCAAGGTCTTTTTCTGCAATAACAAAACCATTATTGGTAGCGCACATCATTTTAAGGCGTTCTCTTGCCTCAGCAGTTAATTTGGTTCCGGTAAGTAATATGCAAAAGCTTTTTTCAGCTCCCCTGCCCACTCTGCCCCGCAACTGGTGTAATTGGGATAGCCCGAATTTTTCTGCGCTTTCAATAACCATCACACTTGCATTCGGAACATTTACACCAACTTCAATTACCGTTGTAGATACCATGATCTGCGTATCTCCTTTCACAAAACGTTGCATGTTGGCTTCTTTTTGATCCGCATTCATTTTTCCGTGCACCATACTGATCCAGTACGCGGGTTCGGGAAAATATGCTTTTACATTTTCATACCCCTTCATCAGGTTTTCATAATTCACTTTCTCGCTTTCTTCAATCAATGGAAATATAATATATGCCTGCCTGCCCTTTGCAATTTCCGCTTTTATAAAATCCATTACCTGTGGGCGGGCATTTTCATAACGGTGAACAGTTGTAATAGGTTGCCTGCCCGGCGGGAGCTCATCCATTATACTATAATCAAGATCACCGTAAGCCGTCATGGCAAGTGTTCTTGGGATAGGCGTTGCCGTCATAACCAGCACATGTGGCGGTATATGATTTTTCTCCCACAATTTAGCGCGTTGCGCCACACCAAACCTGTGTTGTTCATCCACAACAGCAAAACCAAGATTTTTAAACTGAACAGTATCTTCAATGAGGGCATGCGTTCCCGTTAGTATATGCAATTCTCCTGATAAAGCTTTAGCAAGTGTTTTTTTTCTTTCTGCTTTTGGCGTTGATCCTGTTAGCAGGGCAATTTGAATGGGCAGATCTTTTAATAACCCGCTTAAAGCACTGTAATGTTGCTGTGCCAGGATTTCCGTAGGCGCCATCATGCAGCTTTGGTAGCCGTTATCTGCCGCAAGCAGCATGCTTAGTAATGCAACAATAGTTTTACCGCTGCCCACATCTCCCTGCAGCAGCCGGTTCATCTGGATGCCCCTTGCGGTATCCTGCCTTATTTCTTTCAAAACTCTTTTTTGAGCGCCTGTTAACTCAAAAGGTAAATATTGTTTGTAGAAAGTATTAAACAGTGCTCCTACTGCTTCAAATGTAATCCCTTTTGTAAAGCGATGCCTGTTAGTGCGTATCAGCCCTAATCGTATCTGTGCTAAAAAAAGCTCTTCAAACTTCAGGCGCTCCAATGCTTTTTCATGGATGGCACCATCTGCAGGAAAGTGAACATTCAGGTAAGCGTTATACCTCGGCAGGAGCTGCAGGCTTTGAATAATATTTTCAGGAATATTTTCAGGAAGGTCTTTTTCGCTTAACAAACCAACAAGCGTATATACCAGCCTGCCTATCTGCTTTCCGTTTAGTCCTCTTGCTTTTAATTTTTCTGTGGCGGGATATATCGGTTCAAGAAAAGGCCTGCCTTCGGTTTTATCCGTTGTAAGCATATCCATTTCAGGATGGTTAATCTGCGGATTGCCCATAAAGAAAGATACCTTGCCAAAAACAATATATGATTGCCCGATACTGATACTTTTTTCAATCCAGTTTATTCCCTGAAACCAGGTAAGCTCAAGCGAACCTGTATCATCTCTCAATTCTGCTACAAGGCGCTTTCCTCTTTTTTCTCCCAATACTTCACACGAAATAATTTTACCGGCTACCTGTATGTATTCCGTATCGGGAGTAATCTGCCTGATTTTTTTTATCTCTGTTTTATCAATATGGCGATAGGGAAAATGCTCCAGCAGGTCTTTGAATGTAAAGATGTTTAATTCTTTTTTCAACAGATCAGCCCTTAACGGCCCCACGCCTTTAAGATATTCAATGGGGTTGGATAATATGGAATTGTCTTTTGTGATACGGGTCTCTTTATCAGCAAAAATAAAGAAAGCAGGGGTACAGGTAAGACATCTGAACGAATTTCAACTATTTTCAAATTAATTCCCCGCGCTACTCTGTGTACCCTGTGCCTCCGTGGTTCAAACATCCGGATCTATAAATCCCCCTCAATATGCGCTCTATCCATATCTTTGATTCGTATACATGGATAATGCAATTATTTTACTGATAACCGGTTTGCTTATTGGTACGCTGGGAACGCTGATCGGCGCCGGGGGTGGATTTTTATTAGTGCCGCTGCTTATGTTTACACACCCCAATCTAACACCGGAAATCATTACTGCCATATCAATTGCGCTTGTTGCAGCCAATGCTATTTCGGGGTCAATAGCCTATGCCCGGGCGAAGCGCATAGACTATAAAGCCGGAATTTTATTTGCCTTGTTTACCATACCCGGGTCTATCCTGGGTGTATATGTAACAAAATATATTCCCCAGCACACTTTCAGTATTATTTTCGGAATTATACTTGTTGGGTTGTCTTTATTTCTTTTTTTCAAGAAGAATGCAGCGGCAAGTATTGGCGGTACAACCGACATGCAAGGCCTGACATATCAGATACTGATTGACAGGGAACGAACCGTATTTGAATATGCTTATAGCAGGTATATCGGCATACTCGTAAGTATACTGGTTGGCTTTCTGTCGCCTTTATTGGGAATTGGCGGCGGTATTATTCACGTGCCGGCAATGGTACACTGGCTTGGTTTCCCGGTATATGTAGCTACGGCAACTTCGCATTTTATTCTTGCTATCATGTCTACTGTAAGTATTGTTGTGCATGCAGTGCAGGGTAACTATAATGACCCTGCCGTGCTTCATATGATTCTCTGGTTAGCTATCGGCGCTGTAATTGGTGCGCAGGCGGGTGCATTTCTCTCACATAAAATAAAAACAACAGCTATCATTAAATCGCTGGCGGTGTGCCTCGGGTTGGTAGGCATCCGGCTGCTGCTGGATTTTTTCAGTCACTGATATAAAGTTTCTGCTACATATTATCAAAAAATCATTATAGTAATTCACAAACTGTGCATAATATATAAAGCTGATATCCTATGTATTGTTCAACAATTGATGCTCAATACTTACCTTTGAACACAACGATAATTTAATCTGTTATGGCGATAGTAGACCTGGTAATACCCAAGTTAGGAGAAAGTATAATTGAAGCCACCATTTTACGATGGAATAAAAAGCCGGGCGACCATGTAAAAATCGATGAAACAATACTTGAAATTGCTACTGATAAAGTAGACAGCGAAGTGCCTTCTGCCGTAGAAGGAACCTTAATTGAAATTTTGTATAACGAGAATGATGTAGTGCCTGTAGATACTGTTATTGCAAGAATTGAGTCTGAATCGAACGGGTCAATACAAACAAATGTACCTGTACCTGTGGCAGAACCTGCCCAAGCCATCAAAGAAGATGCGGAAGTTGAAGCAGCTACAAAAGAAGTGCCTTATCAGCCTGTTCATATAGATATTCCCAAGACAAACGGGGGAGCAAGATTCTATTCGCCGCTGGTATTGAATATAGCTGCAAATGAAGGGGTAAGTCTTGCTGAATTAGAAAATATACCCGGCACAGGAAATGACGGACGTGTTACCAAGAAAGATATTCTGCAGTGGGTTGAAAGGAAAAAATCCGGTGCAGTAACGGCCCCCGTTCAGGAGCCTAAAGCTGTAACTCAGCCTGCTGTAGCAACACAACCTGCACAAACCGTACAGCAACCAACACAGGCAGCAGCGCAGGAAGAAAAAATGCCTGCTATTGCTTATGAAGGCAATGTTGAGATTGTAGAGATGGACCGTATGCGCAAGCTTATAGCAAAGCATATGGTAGATAGTAAACAAACCAGCCCGCATGTTACCAGTTTTACGGAGTGTGATGTTACCAATCTGGTGCAGTGGAGAGATAAAATAAAAGCGGGTTTTGAAAAGCAGGAAGGAGAGAAGATAACCTTTATGCCACTGTTTATTGAAGCCATTATAAAATGTATTAAGAAGTTTCCGTGGGTTAATGCAAGCGTGGATGGCGATAAAATTATTGTAAAGAAGGATATTAATATTGGTATGGCAACTGCATTACCTAATGGAAATCTAATAGTGCCTGTTATAAAAGAAGCAGACTACTTGAATCTTACTGGTCTTACCAAAAAAATAAATGCACTGGCTAATGCTGCCCGCAACAGCCGCTTAAAACCAGATGATACGCTGGGCGGAACATTTACGGTTACTAACGTTGGTACATTCGGAACATTAATGGGAACGCCAATCATTAATCAGCCACAGGTTGCTATTCTTGCTGTAGGAGCTATAAAAAAACGCCCTGTTGTGGTTGAAACAGCACAGGGTGACAGTATCGCTATCCGCCACATGATGTATCTATCTATGTCATATGACCACCGGATAGTTGATGGTTCAATAGGCGCCAGCTTCCTTACCGCTGTGGCTAATGAATTAGAGAAGTTTGATACATCAAGAACATTCTGATAAGAAATCCTTTTCAGCTTTCAGCGATCAGCCGTTAGCAATCAGCGGTCAGCAATCAGCCGTTAGCAATCAGCTTTCAGAACAACATGTCTCACGTTTCTTCATTGCCTATTCTCCATTGCCTATTGCCACAACAACAAATTACGCTAAGCATGGGGTTTTATAGTATCTGCCGGAAGAAGGCTTGCAGACTGGTCATCTAAATAGCAAATACAATTATGGTGTAATTGCAAAATGCTTGCAGGGAACATATTGCTTATTTCTCCCGACAAACAATTCTTAACTGCTTCTGCCTTTCTTTTATCAGGCACAGAACAAATGATGGCTGATGAAAGCATGATTTGTTTTATTGACATGCTGATAGCCTGCTTTGGTACATCATCTGTTGTTTTAAACCAGCCTTCGTTAAATTGCTGTGCACGGCAGGGCTCATCAAGATTTACAATGATATAAGGGTTGGTTGTGTCAAAATCTGCAGGAGGATCATTAAATGCCAGATGCCCGTTTTCACCAATACCAACCAATGCTACATCAATAGGATGTTCTTGAATGATAGCATTCAGCCTTTCGCATTCAGACAGAGGATCGTTTTCACCATTAATAAGAAAGCATGCTTTAAGCGCAGGTACTTTAGTAATAAAACGTTCTTTCAGGTATTTTCTGAAACTTGCTGGCGATGATTCAGGCAGATCAATATATTCATCCAGGTGAAACATTACAACTTTGCTCCAGTCAATAGCTTTATCGCTTACCAGTTGGTTTAAAGTTTCAAACTGGCTTGCACCGGTTGCTAAAATAATATTAGCTGTACCTTTGTTTGCAATAGCCGCTTTAATATATTCTGTGGCTTTCCTGCCGGATTGTTTTCCTAATTCCTGCGCATTATTTGATATTTCAATTTTCATAAAGTTCATAATAATTTCAGTAAGTATTCATCATGCTATATTTTAATGAATATTTTTTTTCTGTAAAAAAAGTAGAGAATCAGCCATACCAGTAATAGCCCGCCCAGCGCCTGCAATGCAGGATGAAATTTTGGATCAACCGGTGCATATAACCCCGAAAAAAGCAGTTTTGAACTTTCTTCAAAATTTACAAAACGGTATAGCAAATAAATAATAATAGAATTTAAGCCGATGACATAAAAAAAGAAAGCCCATTTTTTAAGCTGCCATACATCTATGATAATATAGAAGAGTGTATATATTAAAAAACCGAAGCCTGCCGTGAGCAGTATAAACGAGCTTGTCCACATTTTTTTGAAAATAGGAAAATGCATATTCCAAATAAATGCAAGTACTATACAAATGACGCCGCTGAGAGCGAGATTTTTTAATTGCCGGCCGGTTGTTTTGCCGGAGCGTAAAATATCTCCTGCTAAAGTGCCAATCATAGCTAAACACATAGCGGGAAGCTGGGTTAATAATCCATTCTCATCATATATTTTTTCTATTAATCGCCCGGGTAAAAAACTACGGTCAAAGCGGCCAGCAATATTCCCTTCTTTTGAAAGATCACCACCGCCTAAACCCGGCAGGTAAACTATCGCGTAATAAAACAACAGTATGCCCGCTATCCAGTATATTCTTTTTAAGGCAGATGAAGTATTAATATATAAAAGTATCGCGAAAAAGCCGGCGATACCTATTCTGCCTAATACACTTGCTACTCTTATGTTATGTGGCTCAAAAAAAGTGATAGGTGTATTTTTATCAACAATGCCGAGTAATATTAAAATAATCATTCTGCGGAAAGCCTTTTTTAATACTGCCTGTTTATTTCCACCGGCGGCAAGTGATTTATGAACAGAAAACGGAATAGAGATACCTGCAATAAATAAAAACAAAGGGAAGATAAAATCATAAAAGGTTAACCCAAACCATTGGGGATGGGTTAATTGATTTGCAATTGCATCAATCCATTGCCAGCTTGTTTGCCCTTTTAATGCTTCGATAAAAGCTCCGCCTCCTGCTATCAATAACATGTCAAAGCCTCTTAAAGCATCAATAGAAACTAAGCGGGTTGACGGTTCTTTTAAATTGCCTGCAGGACTCATTTTTATCAGGGAAATAGTATGATTAGTAATAGTTGTTCTCCAAATGAATGTGAATTATGCAATACACTCTACCCGGATAATGCATCAAATTAAATTATTTCTTTAGTGAAAAGAAATAAAAATACCGGAAACGTTTCCGGAGATTTTTGTTGTTGTATCTTTTAGCTGTATATTTTTGGATAGAAAGTTTGTATTGAATAATACCCAAAAACCGTATGAATAAAAAATCTGCTGCTATAACTGTCGCATCTCTCACCAGCCCGATGTGTCTATATGGTTTTTGGTTTTATTGGGATTGGCTAATTCGATGGTATGGGCCGGCATTTGGCCATTGGCGCTTGACGGGTTGGGAAAATTTACCAAACTGGGCGCTTCTATTATGATTATGGGACTTTGCGGCAATGCGCTTTTGCCTTTGGTATATGGTCATTTTGCTGATAGAAACATAAAATTTTATTCTCCGGAATTTTTACCTTTTTTAATTGAACGGTACGTTATAAGAAAAATATTTTTAAAGCGTTAAGAAATATAAAAAAGCTGTTTTATTATTAATCAAATTTGATAATTCCCCTATTTTTGCGAAGATGCCAAAAACGTTGAAACATATTATTGCTGCCATTTTTGTTTGTGTGATGGTTTGCAAAGGTTTTTTTTCAATTGTTATAGCTTTTTCCCAGCATCAAAGTATTGACCTTGTTTCTCAGTCAGACCTTGCTGAATCAGAAAATCCAGAAAAAGAAGCTGAACAAAAATCATGTGAAAGAGATTTTGTTCCCGAAGAATTTGCTGATATTGTTTTACCTGTAATTATTGCCGTTCAAAAATTTTCTCACGGGCATTATATGTCTGCCGATATTACCCATCTTACTGACCTGGCTGTGTTTACACCACCCCCGGAATTAGCATAATCGATATTTCTTTATTTTTCTCTTTCTATTTTTTTAAACATTATTATTCCTTAATAAAATAAATCGATTATGTACACTATCAATATAAAAAAGACTTTTTTATCATTCGCATTTGTATTTGTTGCTGCTACGCTTTTTGCGCAGGATATTACTGATACTAAAATCAAGAAGAATATTGAGCCGATTGATAATCCCCTGCAACGTATTATGCAGTTGGAACCAAAGAAATTTGAATATAATGTTGGTGATTATAAGCATCTGAAATTACAACAGGGCTCACAATATGGATTTATAGCAGAAGAGCTTCAGTTTATCTTTCCTGATCTTGTAAAAGAGAAGTCGGTGAACTATATGTTTGGTAAAAATGTATACCGTAACTCAACTATTAAAACAATAGATGAGGCGGGTTTGATTCCTGTTTTGGTAGCATCTATTAAAGAGCAACAGGCAGAAATTGAAAAACTTAAAACGGAAGTATTGCAGTTAAAAAAGCAAACTGCATCGGTTCAATAGGTTTTAGTGTTTTGTAGAGAGCCCCGGCCTTAAGGCTGGGGTTTTGTTTTTTAATGCCGTTTTTTAATAGACCTCTCCTTTAGGGCAGCGCTATTTTTGAGCAATTGCAGTATCCTGAATGCATAGCCATCTCTAAAGCATAAACACAGGTTTATGGAAAGCCAGCCCGGTCGCCTTATTTCCCTTGATGTACTTCGTGGTTTTACAATGGCCGCAATGATAATGGTGAATTATCCCGGCAGTGAAGCATATGTTTTTTTTACACTCCGGCATACCCAATGGAACGGACTTTCTTTTACAGATAATATTGCCCCTGTTTTCCTCTTCGTAATAGGCGTGTCCATAACTATTGCGTATACAAAGCGATTGAAGGAAAAAGCAAATAAGGGAGAAATCTATAAAAAGATATTTATCCGGGCCCTGAAAATTTATGCCGTAGGCATGTTTTTAAACCTGATGCCTGATTTTAGTATAGCGGATGCAAGATGGACGGGCACGCTGCATCGTATTGCTTTTGTGTTTTTAATATGTGGTTTTATTTTTATCAATACTACCTGGAAACAACAGGCATGGATAACCGCAATTTTACTTGGCGGTTATTGGTTGCTGCTTACTTTGGTGCCAACACCCGGTTATGGGCAAGTAATGCTTGAACCGGGCAAGAATATCGTAGCCTGGTTTGATTCAAAATTTTTGCCGGGTAAAATGTGGCAGGGCACATGGGACCCGGAGAGCATACTCAGTATAATACCATCCTGCGCCAGCACATTAACCGGTATGCTGGCAGGGCATTTAATGATCAGCCATAAACCTCCGGCAGAAAAAGTAAACTACCTGATGACGGCAGGAATGATTTCATCTATCGCCGGCTTTTTCTGGGGATTAGCTTTTCCGGTTAATGAAAATCTGTGGACGAGCTCTTTTGTGCTGGTTACTTCAGGATTCGGTGCTTTGATGCTTGGTGCTTTGTATTTTCTGATAGATATAAAAGGCAGAACAAAAGGAATTTTATTTGGATTGGTATTTGGTGCGAATGCTATTGCTGCTTATTTCCTGGCAGATGTTTGGGCATTAATATTTTACCGGCTGAAGTTCGGCGGCGCTCCACTAAATGAAATGGCAGTGAATGGTATGATCAACGCAGGATTTAAACCGGAACTTGCAAGCTTGTTGTATGCATTGGCATTTGTAGCATTTAATTTTGTGCCGGTGTATGTACTTTACAGGAAGAAGATATTTATTAAGTTGTAAAATGAGTGTGGGGAATGGGCAATGGGAAACAGGCAATAGTGAATAGGCAATACTGAAACGTGAGACCTGCAACCTGCCCCAACGCTCTATCCCAGATTAAACTGCCTGGTTGCCATTTCTTCCACTGCTTTTCCAATAGCTAAAGCCGCGGTAGCTGCGGGTGAGGGCGCATTCAGTACATGAATAGCATTATCTTTTGCTTCTATTTTAAAATCATCAATCATGCTGCCTTCTTTTGAAAGCGCCATTGCACGTACGCCTGCGCGTGCAGGAACAATATCATCTGATTCAAGTGTTGGAATAAGCTTTTGTAACCTTTTAAGAAAGTAAGCTTTTGAAAAAGCGCCGCGATATTCATCTAAACCAAAACGCCAGTGTTTGGCAAAAAATTTCCAGGTGCCCCCATAAGAAAAAGCATCTGCTGTGTCCTTTAGATTGAAAGCTGTTTTGTTATATCCTTCTCTCTTAAAAACAAATACAGCATTAGGCCCGCATTCAACACCACCTTTTATCATCCTGGTAAAATGCACGCCAAGAAAAGGAAATTGGGGATTAGGAACGGGATAAATGAGGTTGCGGACTTTGGTTCTTCCTTTTTCACTCAGGTCATAATAATCTCCTCTAAAACCAACAATGGCACTATCAGTGCCGGTACCTTCTTTTTTTGCGATACGGTCGCTTTGCAAACCTGCGCAGGCGATAATATATTTTGCTTCAAAGTTTTGCTGATTGGTTTTAATGATAGTTTTGTTGCCATTTTTTACAAAATCCTTCGCTTCAGTGTTCAGAAATACTTTGCTCCCTTCAAATTTTTGCTCAAGCAGTTCTGCGAGTTTTTCCGTAAATCCAACAAAATCTATAATTCCTGTGCATCCCACCCAAATACCGCTGATGCCTTTGCAATAAGGTTCTATTTCTTTAATCTCTGAGGCGGTAATCATCCTGATATCTTCAACTCCATTGGCAATGCCATTGTTATAAACCTTAGTCATGTGCGCCAGCTCACTTTCTTCTGTAGCTACAATCACTTTACCGCAAATGTCATGCGCAATGCCGTATTCTTTTGCAAAAGCCACTATTTCTTTTCTTCCTTCCACACAATTTTTTGCTTTATACGAGCCCGGTTTATAATATATACCTGAATGTATCACGCCTGAATTATGCCCGGTTTGATGTGCTGAAACCCTGCCTTCTTTTTCAAGCACAGCTATTTTTAAAGACGGATACCTGCTGTTTATTTTATAAGCCGTTGCCAGTCCCACACAACCACCACCAATTACAATAATATCAAAAGAGTTTTTGCTCATGAATGTCATGTTAAAATCATAGCGCAAGATAGTTGAGATGATTGAGGATGCAAAAAAGCCGGATAGTTTTTAAACAATCCGGCAGGTACTTCTATTGATCCGGGTTTTTCTTTTATAATGGCAATGTAACCGGGAAAGAAAGCGATCCTGTTTTTATCGTTCCTTTATTATCACATGTACCGTCTCCAAAATCTAAGGTAGCAGTGGTATTTTCGGTCGTAAAATCTATTGTGCCTGATGTGATATTGTTACATGAAATTTCCATAATAAGCGGAGTTGTAATAGTTCCTTCTATCTCTCCCAAAAAAGATGTACTTGTAATATCACCTGTTACGGAATATGTATCATCTTCAAAAGCAAGTGGAGTAGCCGAGCCTTTGGTTTGTGTATAGTTTAAAGTTCCTGTTAAATGATATACTGTTTTATCAGGAAAAGTAACCAGTCCATCAATGATATCAACTTTAAATTCAGTAGCTGATATTGTTGTGATTTTGTAGCTGCCCTCAATTTTATAGTCATTCACAAAAAAATCGTTAAATACCGGGGTTATTTCAGTGCCGGGAACAGTTACCCATTGATTAAGCGTGAAACTTACAGAACCTTTACCGGTATAGCCTCTTAACGTACAGCCGGTTCCAAAATCAACTGTAATATCTTTTGGGAAATTGATAAGCCCGCCGGGAGTTGCAGTAACGGTGGCACAACCATATTTTCTGGCTGATGTTGCGCGTTCGCTTTCATCATCAGGCGATCCTGTTACAAACATAATATCAAGTGCGGTGTTCAAAACCGAATAGGCGGTGGCAGATGCTGAAGCAGCAGTTACATCTGCTTCAGTTTGGGCTTCCGATTTTTTGCTGTCTTTTTTACAGGAAATAATTAATACAGACGAAACCAATACAGTACATAGTGCACGGGATAAAGAAGATGTGAAAAACATAATAGATTTTTGTTTGTGGTTAAATAAATATTTGACAATTCACTTTTCAGGAAAATCCTGAATTTTTCTGCAAGGGAATGAGGCGAAATACCAGGTGGGGAGTAGAGATAAAATAAACATTTACCACAAAGCAATAATCATGCCTTATAATGGATTGTGCCGGTGGCGCAGAAAAAGCAACAGTTGTGCAGGGTTTGCTACACAAAGAGCCGCAAAGTATACACAGCGCGTTTTATTCTTCTTTGCGGCTCTTTGTGTATCCTTCGTGTGCCTCTGTGAAATAACCAGGTTGTTACACCGGAATTATTCGTGATAATGAGTGCGATTTGTGACTAAAAGTGTACGCAATCGTTTTAAACAGCTTCTAAGAACAGCTTATCCACATTGCATTTTCCTGCTGCCTGTAAGCCTTTATTAATCAGTTGCATTTTCATAACTTTGCGCATCTTTTTTACACCCTATAATTGCAGTATTCATTATGAACGTATTTGAGTTACAGGCAACTGAGTTTCTTTCCCGTCATATAGGCCCCAATGCTTCTGAAACAAAAGAGATGCTGGAAACGATGCAGATATCTTCTATGGAAGAATTAATAAAAAAAACGGTTCCTTCCTCCATTTTATTCCATCACCGGCTGGCTTTGCCTGATGCGCAGCATGAATATGAATACCTGCAGGAGTTAAAAGCTGTAGCACAGCAGAACAAAGTTTTCAAATCATATATCGGACAGGGTTATTATGGCACTATAACGCCTTCTGTAATTCTTAGAAATATTTTTGAAAACCCGGGTTGGTATACTCAGTACACTCCTTACCAGGCAGAAATATCGCAGGGGCGCCTGGAGAGCCTGTTAAATTTTCAAACACTTATTGCTGATTTAACAGGGCTTCCCTTCAGCAATGCATCGCTGCTTGATGAGGCAACTGCGGCGGCGGAAGCAATGTCGATGCTTTTTCATTATGTAAATAAATCTGAAAAGGCAATAAAGCCTAAATTTTTTGTAGATGATTCAATCTTTCCGCAAACGATTGATGTTGTTATAACCCGGGCTTTGCCAATAGGCGTTGAGCTGGTGTTTGGTAATTACAGGAATGCGGATATTGATGAAACATATTTTGGCGCCATCGTTCAATATCCTAATAATAACGGAAGCATTGAAGATTACAGGAGCTTTATAGAAGAGGTGCATGCGGCAAATGGATACGTAGTAATGGCTACTGATTTGCTTGCGCTCACACTCCTGGCATCTCCCGGTGATCTTGGTGCTGATGTAGCCATAGGTGCTGCACAACGTTTTGGTGTGCCGCTTGGCTATGGCGGACCGCATGCCGCATTTTTTGCTACAAAAGAAGAATTTAAAAGAGGAATGCCTGGTCGTATTATCGGGATAAGTATAGATGCCAAAGGCAATCGCGCTTTACGAATGGCATTGCAAACAAGAGAGCAGCATATTAAAAGAGAAAAAGCTACTTCTAATATTTGTACGGCGCAGGCATTGCTGGCTAACATGGCCGCGATGTATGCCGTATACCACGGACCGCAAAGATTAAAAAATATTGCAACCCGCATTACCATACTCGCAAAAACATTATCCGACGCATTGAACGAAATGGGATATGCAAATGAGAATAACAGTTTTTTTGATACTTTGAAAATACGGGTGAATAATATAGCAGCTTTAAAAGCGGTTGCTGAAGCGCAGGAAATAAATTTCAGGTATTTTGATGATAAGTACATAGGTATTGCTCTTGATGAAACCACTTCGCAAAAAGACATTCTTGATATACTGTATGTATTTGGCGAGGCATCAGGGCAAACAGGGGTTGCTGTGGCATTTAGCGAAGATGATTATGCCGATAATATCCCCGCAGTGCTGGTACGCAATTCGCCATACCTTGCACAGCAGGTTTTTAACACACACCACAGCGAAAGTGAAATGATGCGGTATATCAGGTTTCTTGAAAACAAGGATCTGTCGCTTATAACATCTATGATTTCGTTGGGGAGTTGCACTATGAAGCTGAATGCCGCAACTGAAATGATACCTGTTAGCTGGCCTGAGTTTGCCAATATTCATCCATTTGCCCCGGCATCACAAACCAAAGGATATAAATATATCATAGATAAATTAAGTGATTATCTCTGCGCAATTACCGGGTTTGATGCGTGCAGCCTGCAGCCCAACAGCGGCGCACAGGGCGAATATGCAGGGCTGTTAACCATCAAAAATTATCATAAAGCCAAAGGCCAGGGCAGCCGTGATGTAGTGTTGATACCTATTTCCGCACACGGCACTAATCCTGCTTCTGCAGTGCTGGCAGGTTTTAAAGTGGTTGTGGTAAAAAGTGATGATGAAGGTCATATTGATATAAAGGATTTAAAGGCTAAAGCAGAACAATACAAGGATACACTTGCTGCGCTGATGGTAACTTATCCCTCAACACATGGTGTATTTGAAGAGCGCATAAAAGAGATATGCAAGGCAGTGCATGATAATGGCGGACAGGTGTATATGGACGGCGCTAATATGAATGCGCAATGTGGTTTAACCTCACCGGGAAGTATAGGCGCAGATGTTTGTCACCTTAACCTGCACAAAACTTTTGCTATACCACATGGCGGCGGCGGCCCGGGCATGGGACCCATTTGCGTGAAAGAGCACCTCGCAGCACACCTGCCATCGCACGTAAATGATGATGTTGAAAAAACACATCATCATGCGGTAAGCGCTGCACCTTATGGCTCGGCATCTGTTTTATTAATCAGCTATGGTTATATAAGATTGCTGGGAGCTGATGGTATTAAAGCCGCTACTGAGTATGCTATTCTTAATGCCAACTATATGCGGGCAAGACTTGAAAAGTATTACGACATTTTATACCTTGGTGCCAATGGCACCTGTGCGCATGAGTTTATATTAGACCTGCGTCCTTTTAAAAGTGCAACAGGCGTTGAAGCGGAAGATGTTGCAAAACGGTTAATGGATTATGGTTTTCATGCGCCTACCATGGGCTTTCCGGTGCCTGGCACTATTATGATTGAGCCTACGGAAAGTGAAGATAAAGCCGAGCTTGACCGGTTCTGTGAAGCCATGATCAGTATATATGAGGAAATTAAATCAATAGAAGCCGGCAAGCGTGATAAAACCGATAACCCATTGCATAATGCGCCGCATACCATGCAGGTAATTTGTGCCGATGAATGGACAAACGCATATACAAGACAGGAAGCTGCTTTTCCGCTGGCATATGTTGCGCAAAATAAATTCTGGCCAAGCGTTTCACGTATAAATAATACTTACGGAGACAGAAACCTGGTTTGCACCTGCGAGCCAACAGAAAGTTATATGGAGGTGGAGAAGTAGCTATCAGCTATCAGGATTGCAGTTTTTTCTTACAGCTTTAAACTACTTTATATCAGGACAAGACAGGATGACAATTCAATCAGTGTATGAAACCTATAAGGTGTGCTGCGCTGCCATTCAGCACGGCACACCTTATAGGTTTTGTGCCAGCTCAATGCTGATAGCTGACACCTGATAGCTTAAAGCTATTTATACTCCTCACTCTGCTCTATTGCATTCATAATCTGGGTGAGTATATTATCAAGGCTGTCATCATAATTTATCTGCATTGGCGGTTTAATATTCACTGAAATGGCAGTGCCTTTTTGCATCAGCTTCAGGCTCTTTTTGTGAAAAGCTTTATTAAAGTTTTTAATAACAATAGGTATTACTACTGCTTTACTTTGCTTAACCAGGAAGGCAGTTCCTTTTCTGCCCGGGGCAAACGGCGTTGTAGTGCCCTGTGGAAATGTAATTACCCAGTTATTTTTAAGCGTGGTCAATATTTTTTTTGAATCAGATAAGTTGAGCCCTTTTCTAACAGCCTTATCGTCTTCAACCCAGGTACGTTTTACGGTAAGCGCCCCCGCCAGCGCCATCAATCTGGTCATAAAGGTTTTTTTCATAGTATCTTCTGCAGAAACAAAATATACTCTTGTAAAAGGATTCAGCAGGTAATAGGGAATACCAAGTTTATTTTCCTTGCGCCATTTTACCGCGCAGAAAATGTGAAGAAATGCAATCACATCCATAAAATAGGTTTGATGATTGCTTACAAAAAGCACATTTTTCGGGGGCAGGTTTTTAATATGTTCGGTTCCGGTTATTTTCATGCGGTTAATAATGGCAAGACCCGGGTAGGATAAGCTACCAATAATTACATATACAATTTTTCTAACAATATTTATATTCTTCAGCCTTTCCTGCAATGACGCCATATAGTATTTATAACCCTGGTTTAAAGCACAATATAAGTTATTTGCAAAAACTTTGTTAAGTACTTTATATGCAACAGCCGGTACTATGTAATGGTTGTAAAATTGGCATCAGACTTAAAAAATAGGATCATGAAAAAAGTGTTTTTAACTGTTTTAACGGTATATATTATTTCCGGTATTGCTACCAGTCAAACCAATACTTCTTCTTATATAAACCCCTTTCCTAAAACAATATCTGTTGCAGGCAGTGCGGAAATGGAAATTATTCCGGATGAAATTTTTGTACAGGTAGATCTGCGTGAATACGAAAAAAAGGGTTCCGGTAAAATAGATATAGAAACGATTAAGGCAAAATTTTTGAATACCTGCAAAAGTACAGGCATACCTGATTCCGCTATAAGTATTGTCTCTTACCAGGGAATGGACCGTTTAAATTGGTTATATAGGAAACATAAAACACCGGATATGACTGCTTCTGTCAGCTACCAGGTAAAATTCAGTAATACAAAATGGATTGAGGCTTTAATTGAAAAACTGGATGATGAGGCAACGCAGCATTTTTTTATAGCAAAAACATCACACAGCAAAATGGATGAATACAGGCGCCAGCTTAAAATACAGGCTATAAAAGCAGCTAAAGATAAAGCAGGCTATTTAGCAGAAGCAATAGGAGAAAAGGTAGGAGAGGCCGTATCAGTAAACGAGCCATCAGAGCCTGTTGATATGGGCACGGAAAATTTTCAATCAAATACAATGATGCAGAGCCAGGTCAAATTACGCGGGGTTTCAGCATCTGACGAAACTGGCGTGGAGTTTAAAAAAATTAAGATAAGATTTGAAATAAATGCCGTTTTCGCTTTAAAGTAAACGGTTTATGTGCCCATTTGTTTTTATACTGTAAAACATTAAATCATGTGGAGCTCATGGCATATATTTTGAGTATATTGTACCAAATAATTTGGTATGAAGAAAATAAACAGGAATGATTTATTGATAGCTGCTGCAGTTGGCGCTGCAACAGGTATCCTGGTGTATCTTACAAGACGAATGAGGGAACGCCGCATACTTACAAAAGTTTCAGATGAAGGATATGAAACCGCGCATGAGATACTTTATCCCCAAAAAAAGCAAATGAGCGGTAAGTTACATTATGGTCCTGTTTTGCCTGAATAATATTTTACTGATTTAAAAAAGCCGATCGCATTTTGCGGTCGGCTTTTTGTGTAATACACTATGTATCAATAATATACTACATAAGGAGTTAAGGGGGAAGAGAAATATAAAAAAATATCCCTGCAAATTAATTGTTTATGCAACCAATTAATATCAGCCAGCGTCAAATATATCCGAATATTCGTTTTAATCCTGATGTTGTTAATTAATGTAGATATACACTTTTAATAAAAAACCTTATCCGTTCCCCTTTTAAATTGGCACTGTAAGAATACACCCTTAGACATTGAGGCTCGGCCGCCCCCGTCTTTAGCCTGAAACATCATTCCTGAAAATTAAATATTAATCAGATAGCTACTTAAAAAGTACGAGGTAGTTAATGGGGAAATATTGCTTCTTCCGGAACCATCATGAGAGAACAACCCGCCGATGATTCAATATTTATGTAAAGACCTTTTTTTGTTTTTTCGAAAGCAAAAAACTCATCCCGGAATTAAACAGGGGATGAGTTTTTTATTTACATACAATTTATTAGCCTATGTCAGTCAGATACAATAGCACAAAAGTTGTAGATGCTACCGCCCCTTATACTTATTAACCGCCTCCGTGCGGTTGCTGACATGCAGCTTTTGATAAATATTGAAGCAATGCCTTTTTACGGTTTCAATGCTGATGTTGAGCTGAAGTGATATTTCTTTATAGAACAATCCCATGGACAAAAGTTCAAGCACCTCCTTTTCTCTTTCGCTTAGCGCAGCTGTTTCCGGTGCCTGCTTATGAGCAAATGCGGATACAACCTTACGCGCCACCTCACTGCTCATGGGGCTGCCGCCGTTGCAAAGCCCTTTTACCGCTTCTACTATAGCCGCCGGAGGTGTGGCTTTAAGTACATAACCGTGTGCGCCGGCTTCGAGTGATTGAAAAACCTTATCGTCTGAATCGTAGGCTGTACACATAAGGCAAAGCGTAGCAGGATGGTTGGATCTGACCCATTTTACAAAACCTATGCCTGATTGCCCCGGAAGATTGATGTCAATGATACAAACGGCAGGAGTGGTATTGTTGCTGCATTCGTTTACCGCTTCTTCCGCGCTTCTTACCGAAAATACTACTTGCATACCTTCGGTATGTTCAAGCAATAATTGCAGGAGGTTCCTGTAATCGTCAAGATCTTCAATAATACCGATACTGATCATAGCATATAAAGCTAATCTTCTTTTGGCATCCGTCAGCTAACACTTTTGTTGTAGAGAGGTGTGGAGGCTTTCTTTGCAACATTATGCCTGGTCGTTAGCAGGAAACCTGGCTGTCGGAAAGGGAGCGTAATTCAGGCGGCTGTTTTTCTCATTAGCTTCTTTACTCTGTAATACTCGTACCGCACCTGCATATTTAGAAAAAAAAGCGCGTTTATACCTAAGGCATTTTCAATTTTGATGGCAGTAGCTGTTGTTATATTCCGCCTGCCGGAAATAATTTCGCTTAATACCGTAGGCGATATACCCATACGTTCAGCTACGCTGCGGCGGGTAAGCTTACGGTATTCAATTTCTTCGCCCAACACCACCCCGGGGTGAAATATATGTGTAGGGGTTATTTCATTTGCCGTTTTCATATAATGATAATTATTTTAGTTAGTGATAGTCTGTGAGTTCCAATATCTCTACTGTTATTTTATTCCCGTCTGTTTCCCGAAAACAAATCCTGAACTGATTATTTACCCTTATAGATAACTGACCTTTCCTGTTTCCTTTCAGTTTTTCAAGATTCAGCGACTGGATTTGTGCTATAGTTTTTAAATCGGGAGCATCTATTAACTGGCCTATTCTGAGCTTGTATTTTTCTACAATGTGTTTTGCGAATTTGTATTTTGCAATGCATTGTTTTGTATCAAACTGATATAATTCCAATACTTTTTTATTCCCGAACAAAACTATCATTCACAAAAATAGTGAATGTTTTCAATATTCGCTTATGTGCTCCAGGGATTTCGCTTTTAAGTTGAATAGTTACAGGGGCGGATTAATAGTATAGGCTATTCAGAAAATATATCAAAATAAAGTAAAACTACCACGTCATCTACTAAACATACTCGGACTATGAGTAAAGTTGATATTTTCTGGTTGGTAGTAGTTTGGAAAATAGGCTAAATTTAAGGAAATAGGCATGTTATCATTACTGGGATAATGACTTAAAGGGAATTTTCACCTTTAATGGTTCAAACTTAGCTGCGTTACCTGCATTGTTATATTTAATGAAAGCCCGGTCGTAACGATGATGCCCGTTAACATCCATATCACTGAAGAAATTACTGCTTGCATAATCCGCATTGTTCAGGCATACATTGATTTCTATTTCAAGGCTTTCATCTTTGTTTTGTTTGGTTATTTCAAAGGGCTTTAAGATGATCAATACCTGGTCGCCATCGCTATTATATATTAAACCATTATCCTCCATAATGTTATTTCCCTTTATAGATACAGAAAACCGGCTTAAGGCGTACGGGTCTTTTGTTTCAAACTTTGTTTTGGGGTACATTTTCTCTTTCGATTGCAAGTATAGAGCGTATATCATCTCCCCGGTTTGAGTTTTTTTATATAAAAACGAAACAGATACTCCCTTTTCAGTTATAACAAACATCTGTTGCGGGAAGAGATTCAACAATAATGTTTCTTTGAAGAAGGCGTCCAGCTCTTGTTCTTTTGCCCTCAACTGCAGGCTGAATTGCTCAACGGCTTCCCTGCTGTAAAACTGTGGTTCATTGTTTAAGGGATACCTCGCCATATTGTATTCATAGTCCTTTTGAACGAGATAAAAATCGAGCCTTGCCGATCCAAGATTTTGCAGCAATTCCACCTGTTTACTTTTAGCTTTTTCAAGAATATCTTTGTAATCTGAAGGCGCTTCAATCATATTTATGTTATTACCTTCAGCAAATATGGAATTAAGGAGGGACTTCCTGTTATTAAAACCTGTAGTATAAAAAGGTATCCGCAATAATTCAGCATCCTGTAATTCGATGTTTCTGAAATGACTACGGGTAGTACTTATGCTTATCGTCCCGGATAAGGCATAATTATATTTTAATGACAAAACATTTCTTATGGCAGGTATATCCGAAGTTTCTTTTTTAAGATGTAATTCAGTAATGTCATACCTGTCAACCAATTTGATATTGCCCAAAAATATGCATAACTGATTACCTGTGACCCTTATTTTGAATTTCTGCCAGGCATTGGTTTGCCAATCGGGTTTTCCATCATTAAGGTCAATAGAATTAGAAGCAGTATCATTAAATAAAGAACTGGCAGAGTTAAACAGACCGATCTTTATTTTTGAACCGTTATTTACCGTTAACTTATAATACATCTGGTTTCCACCTGTAGGATCAGCCCTAAATATCAGCTCAAAATTGCTTCCTTTTACTTCAAATGATAATTCAAAATTTTCATAATCCTTGTTCACGGTAGTTAATAAGGCTTCAGTAGCATTTTTAGGAGAAAGTATACCATTTTGGTAGTTCCAGTCTACGGTATAGTCCCGCCAGTATTTGTTCATCTCATCAGGTTTCAACAATGATGGTATCAGCGATTTCCCTCCATCGCCCCCGGTTATAATTAAATTGCATCGTTGATTAGCAGGTAAACCTTTTGTGCCTTCTTTGTTAATAATTATTAAATTATCCTGATTATATATAGTGCTGACTTTATCTCTATCCGCGATATATGCATCCCAGGTTTCTTCATCCTGGAAGCGGGTGGATGAACCAGATCTTTCCCATTTTATTTCTTGTGGATAGATATTATTGTTAGCATCCATAACAAATGCCGTCATTTTAAAGTTTTGAAGTTCCTGACTCCTGCCATCAAATAACGCTTCTAAATAACTCCTGTTAAAACAAATGAGCAAATCATCATCAAGATAGGCCCGGTTCATTTCCAGGTTGGGGTAAGTCCATTTTACATAAGCCGGCAAATTATTGGGAGGTGAACTGGTTTGGAAATAAGTAACTGTTTGGTATAAACGGTCTGAAGGCATAGCCGAATTCATAGCCTTTGTATATTGCTCACGAAAGGGTCCATTCAGGTCAAAATCATCCGGCTGACCGGGTAAATAACTCAGTGGATTGTGAATATTTTTCGGTGCAATGTTAATGCTTCCTTCTACCTGGCAGTCAATCTTTATTTTATAATAAAACCCCGGATCCAATATCTTTTTAAAATCTTCTGTTGGCATAGTGGCAGGCATTACAATCTCCTGCTTGAGTGTGTAGCAAATTTCCTTTATGGATAGAGCATTTGCTATTATCCGTATCCATTTTACAGCTCTGTTTGGATTATTATAATCGTTTTTGGAATTTTTATTTATTGATTGAGTGTCAATTTCAATATTATCTTGATCGAAAAAAGTAATTGTTTCTGTTAATATCTTTTTTTGATTCTCATCAATGTTAGTGTTGTTTTTTTCGGGTTTACCAGTTGTTTTTTTGTTGCCCACATTTAACTCAGCATCTTTAATCTTGTCCTCATCTTTGGCCTTGATTCCTTCGCAATAAGTGATTTCAAAATTTTCTACTTCCCCGGGAAAATAAATATAAACGGTACTTTTCGATTTAAGGCAATTGCATACATCATTCGGCTGCTTGTTAGCACATCCGTTTATTTCAATGCCGCTTTCACTCCTGAACAAAATATGTTGAAACTCCAGTTCGCCATTGTTGTCAGAACGAACGATTGTGCCTGGTGCAATCGTGAACCTTACGCAACGCTGATTGTTTTGTTCTGCTGGTCCAAATATTAATTTCGGATAATCTTCAAGCAATTGTGCGGAAAGATGGTTGTTTCGGGTTTGAGCACTAAAAAACGGGGCTCCTTCCATGGTATAGGATGGCGCTGTATGAATAAGCGGGCTGTCTGCCAACAGTTGTAGTCTCCTGGAGCCGGGTTCTGCCGGGCCCTGCGGGTCAGCCTCAGCCAGCCAGGCACCCCAGAGGTCGCCAAGCAGGTTAATTTTATACGCATCTTCATATCTGCGTTGTAATGAGGTCTTATCATCGGTAGCATATATAAGTTCCCATTTGCTGTCCCATGGTTCACTTTTTTTCTTTCTGAATATCTCTACATTTTTTAATGTTGGTGTAAGTTCTATTTTACCTACTTTATATTTTTTTGTTCCCCCGGGGTGCATCATGAACTTCATATTGACATTGGCTGTGTCATTATTCATGGACTGGTTAAAAGCTATTACCGGATTGCTATCTACCGGAACTATGGGAGATAATTCGCAAACCGTTTTTTCACTTAATGCGTTTTGTTCATTTTCTTCAGGATGTTCAACCGGCAGGTCTTTTTTATTATCGCCATACAGAGGAAGCATTTTGCTTTCGTCCTTAAATCTGCAGAATGGGCTGATGGATTGAACCGGGTTAATTATCGTGAGCCCGGGAACTTTTCTTGTTTTCTTTCTGAAGTCGGCTTCAAAATCTATCTCAGCGGAATTATGGTAATCCTCAGGCCACATTTTTAAAGTGAAATCAAGATCGCCTTTCAGATGAAATGGTATTGGCCCATCTATACTTAGGTTAGCCGTTACTGTTGGACCAAAAGTAAATCCGAATGCGCTTACCGTTAAGCCGCCGTCAATAGCTACTTTGCCGGAGAACTGTTCTGGATTAATGGACACTTGCCCTGTTCCGTCAATATTAAGCCAGGCGTCTATCTCAATCTTTACAAGGTCTCCGCCATCTCCGATTGGACTTTTCACAGTCAGGTCGGGAATATCTGGCTCAATATCTATAAACACACCTGCCCGTATACGTGGGCTATCCGCATCAATCATATCAAGCATCAGGTAAGCATCTGCTTTGAATATATTCAATACATTGGCGCGAACACGCCGTTCTTCCGGTTTATCAAAACCAAGATAAAGATGCCAGTTGGTAGTGTCGTTGAAATCAAAGAAGGCTTCCACATCCGCACTGGCTTCCACCATGTCTTTTACTATTTCAGCCTGTGCTTCTAAGTTGAACTTAATACTGCTATCTGCAAATATAGCTGTAGCAGTAAAGGGAGGTTCTCCGCTTCCTGTGCCTGTATCCAATAAAAAGGCGGCACCATTTATTATCAAAATTGGCCCCGGAAAAGAGAGCACCAGCAGCCCCCTTGTTTTTTTTACAACGCCATCGACTGTGGAAATAGTAACTCCTATACCAATAGCAAACCCGCCTAAAGCCGGTTCCCATTTGGTTGTTTGATGAGCTCCCGGCGCCGGGGCACCTTTATACCAGTCGTAATACCAATCTGCTTCTTCTTTTTTATTAGGCGCCACATTTATACCTATCAAACCCATAGCACCTTTTAACGCCAGCCCGGTTTGGGCCAACGGAATACCTGCTGTTGATTCAAAACCAAAATATACGTACACGAAGGGAAAAGCGGGCGTTTTCGTATTCATGCCGATCATCATACCAGCTTCTGCCGTGAAACCTGCCGGTATTACTGCCAGCTTCATATCGCCGGCAAAGCCTACTTTTTGTGCATCTTTAAAGAAGCGGATCAGCCCGTCAATTTTGACGGTTTTTGGAATAGCAAAGTTGATATCAATGCCACGGAACTGTATTTGTATTTTTTGCAGTTGCTGTACTAAAGTTGCCGGGTTGGTTAGGTTTATATTAGTTGGCCAACTGATGCGAAAGCCATCCATATCCAGCCCCAGTGGCAGTTGTTCTACCAATCGTATGGAGCCGGACAGATCGAGCCACATGCGCTCATCAATGCTTTTGCCCATACCTAATTTGCGTAGTTCCAGGTGAAAGCCCCATAAATCGAGGTTAGTGATCTCCTTTAAATCCATCCAGGCTTCATCAAAGGAAATTTTGCCAGCGGTATCAATGCGGAGATTTCTCACATCCATCTTCGGCCATTTCAAGCCGTCTTTGGCAAAGAGAAGGGGTTGGAGGGAGCCGGAGAGGGAGAGAGTATTGCTAATTTGATCTATTGAAAATGAATTTAGAGAAAGCGTTAAAAGCTCTTCTTTAGTTAATACAAGACCATTTCCAAGAGTGTCCAAAGCTATTTTAAACTTATCATTTCCATCTAAAATAATTCTTACTGAGATATCCTGATTGAAAAAAGGAATTCTAATCAAACCTTTGATGTCAACAGCAACAGGAATATTTCTATCAAATTCTATACAGAAATAATTAATCCCCCCAGGAATACCAAATAAGTTTGACTCTTTTGATACAATAGAACCATCAGGTTGATCAACATCTATTAAAAACTTGCCATTGTCGTATTTTAAATTCCATTCTGCAAGTACAGTGCCTGAAAAACCATCTTTATTTATTATGGCTTCTCTTATTTCTATTGCTGGTATTCCTATGGAAGAATCAAAGAGGTCAGTAGGAGGTTCGAATTTTAGGTTCTTTAATGTTATTTGTGGATTATTTGGATTGAGATTGAAACGAACCCGATCAGCACTAATAATAAATTTAGTTGGGCCGATGTAGGATCTCTCCAAAGAAATGTCAACCGGAGAAAAGCTTATTTTAAAATTGCTGTCTATGGAAATACCAGAAGTGAATGATAAAGAAGCGCCATTTCCTGTTGAGCCGATAGTGTCAACCCTTCTTAAAATATTTTCATCGAAAACAATAGAGATAAATAATTTCGTTAACGATAATTTCCAAAACGGAATACTACTCACATTTAGAAACACAAAACTAAATTTAGATACCGCCAATTCCAGTTCAGGATGCCCTAATTTAATTTCAAGTAAACTAAGGTTTGGAATATCGATTAACGTGTTATCGGAAATGCCAATATAAGCTGATAATATAGACCCATTTTCTATTTCATAAAAAGCAGCATCTCCAATAAATACATTCTCTAAGTTGCTTGAATGGATAGTATTTGATATGCAATTACTCAACTCAGGAATTGCAACTTGAGTTTCATTAAAGTCTTGTAATTTTTCAAAAAATATTATATCCTGTTCCATCAAATTAAGTTTACAATGTTCCGTTGCCTTCTACAATTAATTCTTTTACTTTGCTATAAATGTTATAAGGGTTGTAAAAATTATAATAAAGCCACTGACCAAACTCTCGCCCTTTTTCGTTATATCCTTCGTCAATTTTGTCGGGATCAAAAGTTATGAGATTAAGATCGGTAAATGGGATCCCAATTCCACCTTCATAAATATTTGCCGCAATACGATATAATGGTGACCACCCTAAAATATATACTGCGAAAGCGTTAGTTAGAAAATGGTCCTTCCTACCGCCGGAATCTGGGATTTGATTAAAGTGTTTCCAGCCTCCAATTGTTACGTCCGCATCATCGCCGTGATTGTTCATCCAAAAAGGCCTTCTCAATCCATTTATTATGGCTTTAACTTCATCCGGTAATTCACTAAAAATTTCCTCTTGCGATTGATTTAAAAAACTCCCTTCACCTCCTCTGGCCGGATTGAGTCATCTGTAAATATTTTCCATGCTATAGAAATAAAATAGTCTAAAGAAATAGGATCAATCAATTTAAAATTATCATTTCCCATCTTAAACGTTATGGGAATTCTGTCAAAACACTTCATTAATGAAATAGATAGAAATGACAATGCTCTTGCAAAAACTTCAGCTTCAGTTAATGTTGTTCCCAAACGAGAGGTAAGGCTATCAATAAATAATTGTAAATTATTTATATTCACGGATACATTCAGATATGTTCCAGAGTCAACTATTTGATCAAAGGAAACTTCTCCAACAACAATTTTGTAATGGTCAATAATTTTATGTTGAATATGCAAGGTGATATCTGTTCCAGTAGGAACTTCTACTTTACTTATTAAGGAAAGCTTTTTATAACTCAAACTATTTTTATTCACTAATTTGATTGAGACTCCATTCAAATCCCTGCTGAAGAATAGTCCGCTTGGATGAAGTGGAAAACGATTAGAACTAATTTCAACTTCAAACTCTAAGAAGGATTTTCGATATGGTAAATACGAAAATATTCCAGATTTACGGTAGGAGTTATTAATATAAAACAAACATGATTCCCAAGCCCGAGGGTCAGTCGGATATGAATTTTTAATAGGGTGGGTTTTATGGTCATCAATCATTAATTGATCAACTGTGTATTCAAGAAAATTGAACAAAGGTATAGGGATTATTCCAACATTGAAAGGAGAATCATTATTCTCAGAGCTTTGTGAAGGGTCAAATAATTTATTCAAAGATCTATTTAACCTCAGCAATGGAATTAACTTTTCCATAGTTTTCTTTTCAATTCCGTTTCCATCCATCATTAATGCCCCAATCTGAAGTATTTTTTGGCTATCTATTTGCTTCACTGAAGGCAATAGGAAGTTACCAGATTGAATTTGATATTCATTAATAAATAGCCCTATTTTACCACCCAACCATTCTTTAATTTTTTGTTTTAGCTCAAGTATCCGCAAAGCTTCTTCCGGAGTGTCCCAAGAACCCGAATAAACAATATATTGTTCTTGAAGCATTTGCTTTATTTGAACAAATATTTGATCAGACACCTCTATATTGTTATAAATTATTGCAGTAGGTATAAAACTTGTGTTAAGGTTTGATTGCTTAATTGCAATAATATCTTTGATTGTGCCTAATAAAATCCAAGTTCCAAATATTGACCCTGAAAAACTGCCATCAACAACTTTATCAGCTATTTCATTAAAATTAGTAATAGAGTCATCTACTATAAAGTAAACTTTACCGTTAGGAAAAATGTGTTCAATCCGAGAAGATTCAAATTCTTGGTCGTTAATTATGATTTTTGTGGTATAAATAAAAGGCCCTTGGTCTGGCGTAAGTGGATAAACTAAAGGATATGGCAAAAAATCAAAATCAATTGTATATGGATTAGAATGTCCACTTGTTGGTTTTTTTAAAGGAAATCTAATATTAGGCATATTGATTTATTTTTCTAATTCAATTCTTATTAAACCAGTAAACGAATTACTCGGTATTTCTTTAACAGCCGATATTTTGTAAATTTTATTGATATTTGCCTCCTCTTGATTTGTTTCAATAATGTGTTCATAAAAGCCTAGATATGAACTTATCATTTCTTCAGTTCCATTGGAGTGTTTAATCTTTACCACAAAAATTTCATTGCTATTAATTGGAATTATAAGATTGCTCAACTTCCCATTTGATAATGTGGATATATTATTCAGCGCATAATTATATGCCTTTTGATTTTCAGGGAAAACAGATTGTTGATACTCGCTTTTTTTAAAGATGGCAAGTAATTTTGAAGTTGAATCAATAAAATCAGAGTTAATAGTAATTGAACCATTAATGTTTTTTAAAGAGTTATCGGTTGTTCCGAGTAACGCTACAGGCATTTCACCATTTATAATAACAACCGCTGTTTTACCATTTAAATCAGCCGGTAAGTTTGTAATGATCTTTTTCTCGATGTTATAGGTAACGGAACCAGTAAATAAGTTGGCTGCAGTTTGACTGGTAATGGGTGTTTTGGCAAAATCAAATTCAGCAGCATCATACACCCCCAAAACTTGATTAATAGAGAAGGGGTATCCTAACTGTAGGTTTTGAGATAATACTTTCAGCTGAGTTCCTTTTGATTTATTTGTGGTAAGAGGAATTATTTTTTGATTAAGAACTGTAATTACAAGCTCGGTTTCGTCTTCGAGCAAAGGGTTAATCCCGGTAATTATATTATTATTTAAAACGGTATGTGCTTTTACAATATAGTTAATATTAAAATCAGGAGTATTGTTTTCATTTAGTTTATAAACTCCTATAATACCTGGCGAGTCATTTTGCGAAATGTTAGCAGGAAGTGGTTTTTCAGATCTAAGATTTATGGCTCCGTTTTTAATTCTTATAGGAAGATTTGTTAATTGGAACTGGTTAGCTTGTGGATATTTAAATAATTCGGTAATTGGAATAAGATTGTTTTGCTGTTGAGCATAAATCTTGTAGCTATTGATCGAAATAGAATTATCAGACGGCCATCTTAAAAAAAATTTGTTATCGGCTCTTTCTACTTCAAGCTGTTCTATTTTATCCGGAATAGTTGTATCCACCTGATAAAACGGCATACTGCAATTACTCCAATCTTCAGACTTATTACCTGCCCTGTCCACCGCTCTTACTTTGTAAAAGAATTTGCCGTTTCCCTGCCCGGGTAGGTCATCTAAAAATTGAGTTTGTCTTACCGGCACTTTGGTCACCAGGCTAAAGGCTTCGGGGCAGGTATCGGCTAACTTTTTAAGGTTCTCCATATTACCCGGTATACCGGTAATTTCCCAATCAGCCAGGTGGTCAAAATCTACTGGTACTGTATTGGTGATTCCATTAACAGGATTTTCACCCGGATTTAGTAGTCTAAAAAATATTTTATTACCATTAAAGCCTGTAGCCATAAGGTAATAGCTGCTTATCTTGATCCTGCAGCCGGAGCAGGTTTTCATTTCATTTTCAGTAAACAGGTCTTCAGGAAAGGTTGCTTCATACAAACCGGTTTGAGCATTCAATGAAAGGTTGCCTAAAGGCACGCCTGACTTAACATGTTCTGCCGCCTGTTGTAGTATCTCAACAATTGCTGCATTGTTTATAAAGCTGTTATCGCCTGCCATCCATTTGCCTTTTGCTACGGAAAGTATGGTAAGGTCTAAAGCCCTGGATAACTCATACGTGTAGGGAGGATAAGCGCCACCTGTAGGCTCATCCCACTGGAGGCAGAGTGTTGACCTTCCTTCTTTATTGGGAAGCGATACATAGGCTGGCTCTATATTACTGCTATTCCTGCCGCAGAGATATACGGGGTTTACCTGTGGAGGCTTTACCGTAATGGTATTGAGGTGCTGCACATTGGCAGATAAGCTGCCTTCATTTTTCTGATCGCTGCTGTCAGTGGTTGTTAAGGCAAAAAATCCGGAAGCAATATTTTGGTCAGGCAATATGGGCGTGTTGATTACCGGTGAAATATCCAACACATGTTCCTGGAAAAAATAGGCGTAATGGTTGCTTGTTAATATACTGTCTGCATTATCGGGCAACATGCACAATGTTTCATAAGTTTCGGCAGCCGTTTGTTGTACATCACTAAGTAAATCAAGGGTTATCCAACTTTCTATCTGTACCGGGTTGCCGGTGGCATCCCGTATTGGTTCTCCATGATCGTCAATTTGCGTAGTTAAGGCCTTGAGCATTAATTTACCCGGATTTGTAACTGAATTGCCGATGCCGGTAAACTTTATATTAACGAGTTTACTAGTGTTATCAGCACTATTGTTATTCCTGATTTTTATAGCACTGCCTACTAAATTGGAGCGATCACCTTCTACCAATAACAGATCAGGTGATGCTTGTGCGACTATCGAAATATTATCACTGCTGCTGATAATATGATTATTTAATATGCCTGATTTAAATAGCTGCCGGTCTATTTTTAGTTCAGTTACAATACGGTTTTGCGATGAGATACCCACTTCGTCAAATAAGGGCATGTTTCGTTGCGTAGCGCTTAATACTTTAGCAAAGAGCAGGGTTGTGGAGCCCGTATCTGAAGCAGCGCTTCTTAGTTTCCATTCCTGTGGTTTAATATATGGTGTTTCTATATTTAGTTTTGTCCAAAATTCCTTTAAATGATGGTTCGACTGGAGTACGCCGAAACATGTATCAATGGCATCGCTTCCATTCATTTCTTGTAACATCTCGCTATCAACGCTGATTAAAAAGCTCTTGCCGCCACTGAATATTTTTTCTATGCGAAATTGTTTTCTTTTGCTTGCCGCCAGGCGGACTTTATTTTCACCTTTAGTTAAACGTAATGATGTGTAGGGAAGCCCATCGTTCACAATAATATCATTATTTATTATGCTGCCCCCTGCGTTTCTGATTTGGATATCACCATCTATAGTTACCGTGAAATGTTTGCTATTCCAGACGCCCGGTTCACTTTCCGCTAGCCCCGAAAACGCGAATAAACATTTTATTTCCAATGTTTCGGATAAACTGTATTGTTTTTTGTACAGGGAAAACAACTGTGCATCCGGACTCTTTAAATATTGCTGTGGGCCATAGTAAAAGTGCAGGTAGCTTTGCAGTTTATCTCCTGTTTTAGTTTGCCTGATTTTCAAACCTACGGGAGGTGATGGAAATGACAAATCTTTTATTTCGGTTTGGGCTTGAATGGGTTCGCTGATGCGTCCAAATAAGTCTATGCCACTTAGTTGATAGTGCTGCGTATATTTTTCTTTTTGAACAACTATTCCGGCGTCAAATGCAGAGAATTTCTTGTCATTCTCTGCTGTATTTCCCGGGGTGATCACTGCTCCTGTTCTCCCATTTATTTGCCATATATTTTTTACTTTGGGTTCTTTTTCCCGTATAGTAATTTGAGACTGCGGGTTCTTTTCAAGAAAAAAGCAAAATGGATTTGTTTTAAGTGTGTATGGTGGCTTGTTCCAGTTAAGTGTTACTGAGCCATGCTGTTCATAATTCAGGAAGCTTTTTTTGTCAAAGACAAAGTTGCCATCGCGATTTTGGGAGGCATTAAATGAGGCATGTTCTTTTATCAATACAGGTAACGGGTCGTAATATTTACCGAGGGCATATACGGTTGCACAGATTTCGGTATTAATTTTTTTTGAACTGTAGGTTGCCTTTATTCTGTAATCATATAATTTTCCCTGTTCAGCGGTAATATCTACATAATACAATCCCAAAATCCTTGCAATATTTGGGTCGGGCAAACACATCAGGAGAGATTGTTGGTATGTTACCCATTTTTTATGTCGCTCTTTTATAGCATCAAGCTGCGTATTGTTCCCTGCATTGTAAATCATGTTCTGAGGGGCATTTAAAACGCGATACCATTCTTTCAACCTGTTATAGTTGTTTATGTTTGCTTTGTATCTTTTAATTGCTTCTTCTCGCTTTGTGCTTTTAGGTAAAAAAGTATTATAATAACCTGCAAAATAATTTTCCAACTCATTGTCATCTGTTGGTAGACGATTTAATCTTATACCCGTCCATTGTCCTTTATCTGCACAGCTGTCTCCTTTATACACGAAAACTATTTTCTTAATATTATTTACTGCTTCTTCCGGTAATTCAATCCTGTTAAATGCGCTTCCCTGGATTTCAATATATCCTAAGCCATCTTTGGGTACGGCAGGAACAATAAATTTAATCCGATCATATAAGTATGCCTTTGCGACCCATGGCCCATAAGCGCCGAGTTCTATACGTATAAACTCAATTTCTTTTCCCGGGTTAAATTGCCGGGTTTCTCCTATTAGATCCTTTTCAAAATATTCTTTGATGTTTTCAATTGTTATAGTTATAAATGAATTTTCTTTTGAAGGATCGTGGATTCTTCTTTTGAGGGTAAATGAATCCGGAAAACCATAGTCCAGGGGAAACATCCATCTGAGATGAATGCCTGGGGTGCCGGCATGTGCAGGGTCGGGATATATGCCGGTGATAAACATATTTTCATTAAAAAATGTATTGTCTATGTCCTGTCCAAAAGCGTTATGCAGGAAAGTAACAAAAGAAGTAGTCATTGCCGCAGCCATTCCCGATGTTTTGAGGAACTGGCGGCGGGTGTATGAAGTATGAGGTTGGTTGGTATCGGCCATAATTCAAATAGACTATATGAACTAATAGTATATACACTATTTATTGCACACAAAGGATAAGATTGTACAGCCGGAAATTCTTAAGATATAATGAGGATTGCTGAAAGAATGAAAATACTATTTTAGACTGATCTACACAATAGCACAAAAGTTGTATAATACATTCGTTAAAATTCAAATCCATCCTGTAACTTAATTCCTTCCCATGTTGGTAACGATAAAGCAAAAATTTCTGGAAGCGTTATGCGTATCCTTAATTCTTCATCTGCGTTGAAATATGTCTCTACATTATTAATGTTGATTGGAAGCATTTCCCATTCATGTTTAGCGTTCGGAAAGTACTTTAGGTGCCATTTATCATAACTCCCTTCTAAATTATACAGGCATATATGTGTGACCGGGCTATTGTTGTTCTTCCATGTGCCGCAACGCTTTTCTTTTACTCCAGTAACGGGTGAATTAACTCCCTGCAAGGCTGTTCCCGAAGTCAAACCAAATGTGTAGAAATCATATTGAACCGAATTGGCAGTGTATTTCAATCTACCATTCATTGCCCCGTCCAATGGCTCCCATGAGACATTTTCCAATGTATACCAATGGTTTGAGACCAAGTCGAATTGCATACCGATGATATCCTTGTTGTTGAGCATTGTTAAATAGAGACGTGCAAATGGTATTTCATCAAGTGTATGCTGCATAATCCAAACGCCTCCAAAGCTTTTGATCGGGCTTGAATAAGCAGAGCCATCAGGTGCTATAGTGCCAAACCGCGACACAATTTCTGCAAAAGGATCAGTATTTGTTTCTATCCGATCGATTAACGCCGACTGTTTAATAATATACTGGAAGGCTAACGCACCTTCTGTAAGGTGACGAGCCTTGTTATTCTTGCGATCTACAGTAAATAAGCCAAAGTGCGCATCAGGTTGATAACCGAAGGCCCATTCATAATTATCTATTAACGACCAATGAATATAACCTACAACAGGAATACCTTCCGCGATGGCTTTCAGTACTTGTTGTAAATGCGCAATTATATAAGGGGCTCGATGCCTGTCGTCTTTCTGACATATCCCATTTTCTGTGATTAAAATTGGCAGGCGGTATTTTTCATACAATTCGCTCATCAGTTCATAAAGTCCTGCGGGGTAGATAGTCCAGCCAAGATCGTTAAAGAGCTTACTGCTGAGATAATTGTCTGAATGTCTTAGGTCGGCCGTAAAATTTCCTTTTAAATATGGCACTGTTGCATTTACCCCCAGATCAAAATAGATATCTGCCGAACGATAATATTGAGGTGCTATAAAATCAAGTTTGCCCACCCAATTGTTGCGGGTGCTGATATCACCATCCAACAAAAGTGAGTAATTGTCATCGCCTTTAACAATTGCATCAAGGAAATAGAGATTTAAAGCATAATGCCATTGATTTCTGGCTTGTGTATTGTTTCCCACGAAACTCCGACTCAAACAATTTTGCGGAGCAATATCTGCGTAAATCATCGCATGGCTGAAGCCTACCTGAGCCTGTTTTCCTACCATTAATTTGATACGGTCATAAGCAGCGACATGAGCTCGAATGAAATTAAAATAAGCGAGGCGTGCTCTTTGAGCATCACCAATGAAACCAGGAGGAAAAATACCAGCGATATACCCCAGTTGCATTTGTGTGGCAATAGGTTCATTCAATGTGATCCAATAGTCAATTTGTTCATTAAGGTAGGAACAGACATAAGCGACAAAGTTATCAAAAGCATCTACTATTTCTCTATTTTCCCAGCCCCGCAAGGAGTGCTCAAATGCTTCGTCCGGAAAGGCGTCATTCGCCAGCCAGGTTTCAGGTGCATGCAACACCCATAGAGGTAATGTCATGTGGTTTAAGGTAAGTATTACTTTCATACCCCTTTCGCGGATAGCTGAAATCATCTCTACGTAGTGGTTAATGGCTTCTCGGTTGAAATTGTTTCTTGTGGGTTCTATCCGTGACCATTCCAATGACATTCTGTATGCATTGACACCAAGCAGTTTTGCTCTGTCAAGGTCTGAAGAAAAAACAGCTATATCCCAATGATCTACTGCTGCACCTGCGTCCTCTAAATGAAAATTAGTACCGGCGTACGATCCCAATAGTTGCAAGCGTTGACGGTTCCTTTCTGAGCGCGCATATGGAGTCCAGTCTGTTTGTTCATTATTGCCTTCCACCTGAAAGGAGGCTGTTGACACACCCCATAGAAAATCTCTGAACTCGCCTTTATGGGGTTGCACCCGAAAATTGATACCTGCAAAATCAGGAATAGTGTAATTCACCACAGGCCTTGATGAAATAAGTCCCAATGCACAGGGTACAAAATCTTGGAGCCCACAAATACCGTTAATAGTCATTTCAGCAGCCGTGCAGGCGACCTGAACTGTCCATGTAAATGTAACGCAGATGGAAGAGACTAACCACCGAATTAATTCACAGATACCAGTAGCAACCCATTTACCGGCATTACAAAAAAAGCCGCCGATACACTCCAGAATTGTGAATAAACTACATCTTCGCATATCGAAACAACGCCATTCTTCCTGGTAGCGTCTGCAACCATTACGCCTTCGCCATTCCCGGCAGCGTTCTCTTGTGCGTTCCATTTCCCGAACGCAGGGTTGAAAATTTACACACGCCATGACCATTATTTTTTAGTGATGAGCTGTCTAGCTAAAAGCACCAATTTTAAGTGTGCGATAAATACTCCGATGGTCTTACCTGTAATAGCTGCCAGTATTATGAAGCCGGCATATTCAAGGAAATACGTTAGATGCAGCTGTTTGATGTGATAACAAATATGAGTTATAACCCCAAACATTGTCAGCATAACGCTTAAACCACCAGAACGACATCCACAATCGGTGAAATATTTTTGTGATCTTTCTATCACGCGCTTATGATCGGGATGCTGGTGCGCTACCTTATGGATGCTTTGCAGCAACCACCGTTTTTTTCGAAAAAATAGCCACATAATATATAATTCATATTACCAGGTGCCAGTAATAGTGTTTGTACTACCCACGATTTTGTATTCAAGCCGGAATCTAGTCGAATTCCGGAAAGAGGGTGATCCAGGATGATCTTCGCGATACCGGATGTAACTGCTTTCGGTCATCCATTTGTGGCGCCACCAACATCTTTGCTGAGCGGCCCTAAAAAATATCCGTTCCGTACGGGGATGGTATAGCGTAAAGCTGATCTTTTCTTTGTGATTGTAATCGGGCCACCAAAGAGGGGAGTTCCCTTCGCGCTTATAAAGTCCTATTTCTGCCCCTACACCGCCCACCAATCCTGGAAGGTATGATGGACAATACCCTTTCCATAGCTGTATAATTACATCTCTGCCATCTATTCTTCTTTTTATCCATTTGGTGTCATATCCCGGCCAATGCATCAAGGATGAGCAGGGGAAGAGTATTACCAACGATTCAGGAGGTTGTGTGCTAAATGAATATGCCATAACTGTTGTTTTATTGTGTAATAATAATTATTGGTCGGTTTTTATAAACTGTGGTTGGTAAAAGCAAATATGGTGCAACTATACGTTGGCTCGCGGGTAGTGTCGCACCTCTTTTGATTTTGCCGAAGTGTTAGTTGTCTCTATTACAATAGTGGTAGGAGGCAAGGAAGATCATAAGATATTCAGCAATCGAATGCGAGGTAAAAATAGAATTGATAAATGTTTAAAACAATAGCACAAAAGTTGTAGATGAGCATTAAGCGCTTATCTTCTGTGCAGCTTTTGGTAAATATTAAAGCAGTGCCTTTTTACTGTTTCAATGCTGGTATTGAGCTGAAGTGATATTTCTTTATAAGTTAATCCCCCGGATAACAATTCAAGTAATTCTTGCTCTCTTTTGTTGAGTGTTGTTGCCGGTGGCTGTTTTTTCGAAAAACCGTTTATTACTTTACGGGCCACCTCATTGCTCATTGGACTGCCGCCGTTGCAAAGTTCCTTTACGGCTTCTACAATAGCAGCAGGCGGTGTGGATTTTAGTATATAACCATGTGCCCCGGCTTCGAGTGATTGAAATATCTTATCATCTGAATCAGATGCAGTGCAGATCAGGCAAAGTGTGCCCGGATGACTGGCTGTAATCCATTTTATAAAATCTATGCCTGATTGCCCCGGAAGGTTTATATCAATAATGCATACTTTAATTGAAGTTTTTGTAAGCGCTATCATGGCTTCATCAGCGCTTTTTACGGCAAATGTTATTTCCATATCTTGCATACCTTCGAGTAGAAGTTGCAGTACGCTTCTGTAATCATCAAAATTGTCAATAATACCGATACTGATCATAATATATAAAGCTAATCTTCTTTTGGCATCAATCAGCTAACACTTTTGTTGTAGAGTGAAGTGCAGGGGATAGAAAATATGAGTGTTGTTCCCTCTTGCTGTATTATCTGAAACTGGCCTTTTAATACAGCAATTCTTTGCTGCATGTTACGCAGACCGTTGCCTGGAGCTTCTTTTTGAACATTGCTTATACCTTTACCATTGTCGGCAATAGAAACAGTAAAATAATTGTCAATGGAAATATCTATGCTCACTTCACCTGCGCCGGAATGTTTCACTATATTATGCAACGCCTCTTTTACTACCAGGAAAATATGCCGCCGGGTGTGGCCAACTACTTCAACGGCAGGAATGGTTTGGGGTTGGTGGAAAGAAAGATGAATATTCGCATCTTCCAGGAAGGTGCCTGCATACTGCCGTATATATACAATCATGCCAGCTATATTATCGTTGCTGTTGTTTAATGACCATACTATTTCATTCATATTCTGAATAAGCTCTCCTGATTTGAAAGAAATATTATCAAGGTAGCTCCCGTTCAACCCGAACTGCGGGTCTTTTATCATTTCGGTCATCAGGCGTATGGTAGACAAACCGCCACCGAGATCATCGTGCAGTTCTCTTCCTATCCTGGTACGTTCTTCAAGCAGCAGGTTGTGTTTTTCCAGCTCCTTTTTTAGCTTGTACCTGTTGAATAAAAGAGCGGCTATCAATAATAAACCTATAGCGGAAAAAAGTATAATGAGTTTGCCTGTTTTTTGCCGGGAAGCATCAGCAGCCTGTGGTTTTTTTTCCGCGTTCGCCAGCTCCAACTCCTGCTGTTTTTCGCCGAGCTTATATTTTGCTTCGGCATCTGCCAGTGCCATTTCTGTTTTTTCATTTAATAAAGTATCCCTGATGCTTTGCAGCGATTCCATATAGGTATATGCCTTCCGGTAATCCTTTTGTGCCATTGCATTGGCTACCAACATTTCAAAGGCAGATTTCCGCTCTTCTTTTATATTTAACTCATAGCTTATATCAATAGCTTTTAAAAAACAGGAATCTGCCTTAGCGTAGTTGTTCATTTTTTGATATACCCTGCCCAGGCTTAATAAAGTGATGCAACCCAATTGTTGATCTACAAGATTGTTGTTCAGTGTGAGTGATTGTAAAAAATATTGCGCTGATGCTTCAATAAACTTATTAATATAGATTGCCGCATTTGCAGAATCTTTCAGCTCCATATAGGTATCAGCAATATTGCCGCAGGTATGGCATAATACGAACTGGCAAGGCGTGAATCAATCTTTAATTGCTTTGCTATTTCGAGCGCTTTTGTCTTAAAAATCACAGCGCTATCTGCATTGGTAAAAATATACTTATTCCCCAAAGCAATCAGCATGTCAAATTTTTTCTTTGGGTCAGTTTCTTTTTTAACCTGCTGTAAAAGGCTGTCGGATACATGGGTGTTTTGAGCCAGTGCTGCTGTAAAAATCAATTGTAAGCAAAAAAAAGCCAGTACATATTTCATAGTAGAATTTTCATGGTTTCCCGAAATACTTATTCAATGCCTCTGTTCTGTTATGCACATGCAGCTTATCATAAATATTAAAACAATGCCTGCGAACGGTTTCACTGCTTAGGCTTAACTGCTGTGCAATTTCTTTATACAGCAACCCTTTGGAAAGGAGTTGAAGCACTTCACTTTCTCTCGGTGTAAGCTGGTATGCTGCCGGGGCAGATATTTTCCTGAATGATTGTACCACTTTTCGTGCTACCTGGTTGCTCATTGGGCTGCCACCATTTTTCAAGTCAATTACTGCTTCAAGTATTTCGGTTGTTGAGGCACTTTTGAGCATATAGCCGTGCGCTCCGGCCTGAAGCGCTAAAAAAACCTTCTCATCTTCTTCATAAGCCGTACACATCATGCATAAAATATCAGCATTTTTTTCAGTGAGCCATTGTACTAACTGAATGCCATTTATACCTGGTAATTGTATATCCACAATGGCAATATCCACATGGAGGTATACATTATCCTTCATGCAATCTTCTGCATTGCTATAACTGGCTTTGCAGGTAAAGCCTGCTGATTTGTTAAACAGATCCTGCAGGCTTTTCAGGTAGTCGGCAGTATCTTCAACTATTAATATACTGATCATCTTTATAAAATTAGCAATCGGTATTGAAGGCTCATATAACACTTTCGTGTGATAAGCCTTGCAACGGCATACTAATTCGTATTGTTGTGCCAATGTGATTTTCAATAGTAAGGATACCCTGCAATGCTTCTGTATGTTTTTTCATATTTCTTATTCCATTGCCGGATGAAGCATATATAAAAGTCTTGGGTAAGCCAATACCATTATCATGTATGGTAATGGTTAGATGGTCATTAATTGCAATAGTGATCAATACTTCTTCTGCCCGGGCATGTTTAATAATATTGTGTATGGCTTCCTTAACCAAAAGCTGAATATGACGCCTGTTGCCGCCGGTAACTTTAATTTCCGGAATTGTATCCGGAACATTGTATTGGTAGCTGATACCCGCATTTTCCAGCATGATGGATGATTGCCGCCGGGTATAGCTGATGAGTTGGTCAAGCGTATCGTTCTCGTTATTCAGCGCCCATACTATTTCACGCATTTTCTGAATTAGCTCCTGCGAGTGAGTGGAAATTTTTTCGAGATTGGAATTGCCGTTACCATTAAGCGTTTGACTTAATATTCTGATTGTTGAAAGCCCGCTACCCAAATCATCATGTAATTCGGTTGAAATTCGTGAACGTTCTACTGCAACGGCGTTTTGTAGTTCCAACTCCTTTTTTTGCCGGTACAACTTTCTGTTTACATAATTCCGGATGACGAGGTATATCATGCCTAAGCTTAGGAGAACGGCTATGCTTTTAAACCACCATGTTTTGTACCAGATAGTGGCAATATTGAACTGAACAGATTTTTCAGGAGAAAACTGACCGTTGGCATATTGTAGTTTTATTTTAAAAGTATAATTACCCGGGGGTAATTGCACATAACGTTGTTCATTGTTTTCTCCGGCGGCATTCCACCCAAGGTCAAAATTTTCTAACCTGTATAATATTTTATAAAATGTTGTCTTGTCAAAGTCTATAATATCGTGTGAAAAAGAAATATTATTCTGATCAGGTGAAAGCTGTAATTGACCGGCAATCGTTTTTGCATTAATGAATTTATTATTTACCCGGATATTGTCTAACAGCAAACCAGGTTTTAATGTATCGTGTCCCGAAGGGTTAAACCAGGTAATGTTAGAATACTTATCTGATATACCTATGTATCCGTTATTGGCGAGGTCCATTATTGTTTCGTTACCATTAAACTTTATATTGCCAAGACCATTAGCTACCGAGTACCTTAAAAATTCTTTTTCTGTTTTCCTGAAGCACAGCAAGGCTGAACTGGTAGATATCCAGAGATTGTTGTTTTTGTCTGCAATAATATTGTACAGGCGTTTGTCTGTTAACCCATGTTCTTCTGAAAATATTTCCAGGTCTGAAATCTTATCCCGGTTTAATGAAGCATGTACCAGTCCTGTTTTATTTATTAACAGCCAGATGTCGCTTTGGTTTGTTACAATAAAATCATTGATCTCTCCCGGCGGAATTTTTCTTGCAACATCCTGCTCATCTGCGGAATAGCGAATGGAGTTTCCCTTTTTATCTGCGTAAATCAACCCGTTTGTGGATGTACTGATCCAATATTTTCCGTTTCCAACTTTTATTATTCGGGTATATCCAAATTCACTATCACCTTTAATAACATCCGGTATAAACTCTGTCAGGCTGCCATCATCGGGATTGTAATTGAGCAGCATTTTTCTTACTGCTGTTACCGTATACAAAAGATATTCCTTTTTGCCGTTTATGGTATCAGGAATACACTGAATTACCCTGAAGTGTTTGAAAAAAGTACTGTCAATGTTGTCTTTTTTGAGAGGCAGCGGTTTTGTCCGGAGCGTTGTAAGATTTAAAGTAAAAAAACCGGAAAAATAAAAGAACATGCAATCATCGGGTGAATACATTACCGCGCAACTTGGAATCTTATTTTTTTGTTCAGACTTATCTGTATTTCTAACCTGTATATCGCCGGTTTGGGTATTAATATTGACAACCGAGCTACTTCTTACACACATGAAATTGTTGTGGTTTTTAATGAATGGGCCCGAAAAAAAAGCTTTCTCAGAAAATGAAAAGCTGTTGAATATGATGTGTTGAGATTGAAACAGGCTCAGTCCGCTTTGTTGAGCTATCCATATATTGCCCCCTTTATCTTTAAAAAACCTGTTTACAAAAGTTTTGGGAATGCCGGATATGGATGTATTCAGCAAATAGGAAAAATTGAATTTATGCGTGCTCCTGTCGTAAAAAAGCACACCATCATTTTCTGTGGCAATCCAAAATTCTTTTTCTGAAATTTTAATAATATCATTACTGTTTATTTCTGTAAAGTCAATCTTTTTCCGTGGGTTTGCATATACGCTGCTTAATTTTTGGTCTGATAGCTTAAGCCAGAAAGTACCCCTGTCTGTGGCAAGCAAAAAGCTGTCCTGGTTAATATGCATTACCTTTCTTACCGTTGGAATCAGCTCTTTCCCTCCATTAGATAAATGAAATTTTACATGAGTAGTGTTACCCGTTAAAGGGTTAATGATACTCAGTCCGTTAATTAATCCTGCAAATAATGTATCATTAGTGTGTAAATAAAGTGAGCGTATATATTTATTGTAAAGAGAATTTTTGTTCTCTATTGGAACGGCCTCAAATTTTCTTTTGGCAGTATCCAATTTAAAAAGCCCGTTGCCTCTTGTGCCTACCCATAAATATCCTTTGCTGTCAAAACATAGTTTTGACACTTTTGCATCTTGCAGAGATTTATGATGGGTTGCCGGGTTAAAATATGCTACCTGCCGGTTTTGTTCATCAAGATCAATTAATCCAACGCCATACTCAATGCTTGCAAACCATAGCCTGTTATACCTGTCAATAATTATATCTTCTACATTTCCTTCGCCAATGCGTATTTTATCCCCGTCATATGTCAGCGGTCTAAAATTACTTCCGTTAAAAACATATAAGCCACTATTGGTGCCCACATATAAATATCCCTGTTCGTCCTGGGCAACAGTGTTGCAATAGTTTGACATTAATCCGTTCTTGGCATCCCATGTTTGAAAAGTATAAGGGAATTGCTGAGATGTTCCACGTATAAAAATTGTCAGGGCAAATATTGTAGCAAGGTATTTCACATGGTTGAATTTATTGTTCAACAAAAACAGGGAAGATACCGCTGTAAATAATAGTTACAGGAAATGCAAAAGATATTGTATTGCTATGAAAGTGATTTCAAGATAAGGAAAATAAGTGAAAATGAATGACCGGGACGTAATTTGGAATACACCCACGTAATTCAAATTTTCCGGGCAATGTAGTTAGCAGAACATGGGATATGTTCATGGGCCTCGGCGAGAGAATGGATTGCGTATAAAACTGAGTTATCGTGAAAGTTACAAAATCATCAGCCGGTTGCACGTCATTTTCGAGTACCAAACCTGTGGCAGGTAAAAATATATAAATGACATTTAAGTGGCTCACAGTAAAACAATCATCCTTAAAGGGGGAAAACAAGCTCTCAGGAGGAGATTGCTTCTCCCGCTGCAACATACATTAATTCAATACAATACAACCTAAGAGTGGGATCGTGAATGGTGCTACAAGCTTTTCCCCCACTTAATCAGCTTAAAAACTTCTGCCGGCGTAACGCCGATCTTTTCATCTCTTTTTTGCCAAACGAACAATGACCATATTTTTTGAGGGGATGCAGATAATGTATTGCCCGAGTATACCGCGGGCATAAAATATTTCGGGCTCATCGGGTATCATCCACCATTGATAACCATAATAGTTACAAGCCTCGCCAATATCATCTTTGATCATGCATGGAGTAATAGAAGCTTTAAAATAAGCGCTGTCAATAACAGGTACTCCGTTTATTTTTCCACTGTCGAGCATCAATTGCCCCAGGCGTGCAAAGTCCCTCGCGTTGGTATTAAAACAGCAATAGGCTTTTTCATGGCCACCGGACTTGTCTTCACTCCATAAAGCGGAATGTTCTGCGCCAAGTGGTTTCCATAATTTTTCAGAAGCATATGCCGCTAAACTTTTTCCGGTTGCTTTTTCTACAATCAAACCCAATAATTGTGTGTCGCCGCTTTTGTAGTAATGATAAGTGCCCGGCGTTTTAATAATGTTAACAGAAGTTGCTGTTTTGTATACATCATTGCCATAATACAATTCCGTTGTTACAGACAGCGGATTAGCGTAGCTCTCATTCCAGTCGCTGCCACTGCTCATGGTAAGCAGGTCTGCAATTTTTACTTTAGCTTTTTCTTCTTTTGTAAATTCGGGCAGGTACCTGCTAACGGGGTCGTTTACTGACATGATCTTTCCATCGCGAATAGCCGTACCAATTAACAGGGAGGTAATACTTTTAGCTACAGAAAAAGAACCTGTAAGTGAGCTATCGCTGTAGCCTGGCCAATATTTTTCAAACAGCAGTTTCCTGTCTTTAATAACTACAACAGCTACCGTTTTTAAGCTGGTGAGATACTGTTCAAAATCAGCCGGCATTTTTATTTTTCCATATTCAGAAGATAATTGCCACGGGAGTGGGGCTCCTGCAGCTACCGTTTCATTGTCAAAAATTTTATAATCATCTATATCAGCAAAATTATACGCTACTGCTTTGTAGAGGTATGTTTTATTAGTGAGGAATGGAAGCAGCACTATTACAAGTAATATTATAAGTAAAATTTTTCGTATCCTGGGGTTGTTGCTCTTCATAACAAATAATTGTCTATTCTCCTTATTTTCGGGTAATTAAAGATAGTTTAAAATTTACAGGATGAATATTGTAATTCTTGACGGGTATACGCTGAACCCGGGCGATCTTGACTGGTCGCCGCTCGAAAAAATTGGTAAGCTGAAAGTGTATGAAAGAACAGCTATTGAAAATGTAGTTGAGCGCTCAAAAGATGCTGAAATAGTACTCACCAACAAAACGAAAATTACCGGTGATGCTATTAAATCGTTACCTAAGTTGAAATATATCGGGGAGCTCGCAACAGGCTTTGATAATGTGGATATAAAAACCGCTGCGGAAAAAAATATACCGGTGTGTAATGTGCCAGGCTATAGTAGTTCGTCTGTTGCCCAGCTTACAATAGCGCTGTTACTTGAACTGGTTTATAAAACCGGTAAAAGATCTGAAGAAGTACATGCGGGAGCATGGGTAAAAAGCACGGATTTTTGTTTTGGACATACCGGGTTATTTGAATTGGAAGGCAAGACATTGGGATTAATTGGTTTGGGACAGATAGGCAGCGCTGTTGCCAAAATTGCTTTGGCTTTTGGCATGAAGGTTATTGCTTCTGTTCGCAATCCGGAAAAGTATAATATTAAGGGCGTAAGTTTTGTAAGCAGGGAAGATTGCTTTAAGCAAGCTGACTTTGTGAGCCTGCATTGCCCGCTTACGGATGATACAAGGCAAATGGTTAATACTGCATTGATAAATACAATGAAACCTTCGGCATATATTATCAATACAGCCCGTGGCGCATTGATCAATGAAATTGACCTGGCAGATGCATTGAATAATAAGCGGATTGCCGGTGCTGCACTGGATGTGTTATCAACAGAACCACCATCTGCAGATAACCCTATGTTCAATGCGACTAATTGTATTATTACGCCGCATATTGCATGGGCAACAAAGGAAGCAAGAACGAGATTGCTGAATGAATCAATAAAAAATATTGAAGCATTTTTAGAAGGGGAGAGGAGAAATGTGGTTAATTGAAATAGGAGCAGCCCATCCTAACCTTCCCAAAGAGAAGGAGCACAACATACAGCCCAAGAATACGGAGCCAGAAAAGAAACTAACACTACTACTTCATCCATCTGTTCTCGTTAGAACCATACGCCCAAGCCGACCAGCATATTCACTGAAGATAATGAATAATGTTTTTTTGCTGAACTCAACTCAGTAGTCTGTGGCCAATTGGGGAAATACGAATATTTTTTTATTAGCGATGCATTAAAATAGTTCGCATCAAATAATACAAATAATCTTTTGCTGATTGCGTAATCCAAAGCCAATGAAATCCTATAGCAAAAAGTCATGGGTGAATTGTCTTTTCCTTTGGTAATGGCATTACCAGAACCTGTTAAATTCTGATAGTAATATGAATAACTGAAACCTGGTACATTCGTCTTGCAAATACCTGCTGATATCATTGGCTTCAAGCTAAACCTGGAGCTATTGGAAAAAGGAGGGGAATAGTAGATTCCCGGCATCACCTTGTACAGCTTCCAACTATCGGTTTTTACATTTACTATCATATCATCGGTTCCGCCCTTTTTGATCTCGTTGTGCAACCAGGCTTTATCCTGGCTATTTATTGAACCTCCAATTAACAAGGATGCGCCCCATGACTTATTAAACTGGTATTTCAGTAAAATATCAGCAGAAAAGCCGATGATTGCATTTCCAGAAGTATCAGACGGAAAAAGTGAAAATGATTTATGCGCAAAACGACCAAGTGGAATGGATGGTCCAGTTTCAATTTGCGCTGAAAATTTATGCTCTGGTACTTGGGCCTGAGCAAAACAGAAACCAAGCATACATGCGATGACTAAAGGGCACGCTTTATTCATATAATTATTAGGGTTTTCAAAATTTTACACTTCAAATTACATCTTTCCCTCACTTTTTAACTTCATTTATATAATTTCCATAGTCAGCTTTGTTTCTCCGAAAAATTTGTTCCTTTTGAACCAGGCGTACAGTGGTGGAATAACTTTCAGGAATGATATAATATTGAAAAAATAATTGCGATTCTTATTTACAAATCGATATTTACTGTATCTGATATCATTTGACCATTTTTACAACGAAGAAATTCTCCAGGTATTATTTTTAACTGTTCAGTACCATTGCCAATATCCAGCTTCATATCTAAATGCAGAATAATATTTGGCGGGATTGTGATAATAGGACCTTCAAGTATTTTCTTTTTACGTTTTGAAGAATCTTGTTCACTAACGATTAAGGATAACGGCACTAAGGAATTTACTTTTAGATCTGTTGTACGAACTATTATAGAATCTTTGGCAAAAATGTCCAAAAAATAACTCCCTATTCCTTTCACTTTTCCTGCGCTAAATTCAATATTGCAGTCATCTGAAAGTGTTTTGTATTTATCAACTCCATTTACTTTTTTCAACACTATTTTAAAAGTCTCGCAACTGTGAAAGAATAGACAGGTTAATAGTACATAAAAATGAAAAGATATATTTTTCATGTTGTGTTTATTTTACCACCAAGGATAGTCATAAGGAATCGCCTCATAATAATTTGAGGAAGCAACAAATGCACTATTGTTTTTGCCCAGGTAGAATCATCGACAAAATTCCCTTTATATGCTGTAGTCGTTGGATATATCGGTTACTTTTTGATATTTTTCTGCTCAATTGTTTTGCAGGAGAAGATATCTTTTTAAATTCTCCCATAACTGAGGCATCTGGTGCAAATTTTAGCTGAATAACATTTTGAATTGCCCCATTCTCTAAAATGATTTTTGGACTTATCGAAGTATCAAATAAGAAATCTCCACTCAAAAATTGAATGTTCACAAATAAATTTTTTCCAAAATCCGATGCAGTTACTCTTAAACTGGAAGAATCTTCAAAAATTATAGGAAGCTCATCTTTATCCTGAATCAAAATCTTCCTTGGTACATCGCATGATGACATACAGCAATAATAGAAAAAAGCCAGTAAAAATAATTTACTACCACCATCTATAAATCTCAGCGGTTGTCTCATAGTAATTTTTTAATTCTGATACAAAGGAAGGGTAAGAGTTCTGATCATACATTCCGCCATTAATTAACATATTCAGCAAAACCACTGTTAATCCCGCCCCATGTCAATACGGAAAACTACCTGATCCTTAACGTTAAAAACAACAAAATTTTTAAAATAATCCCAAATACTGGCTCCAATGCCGCCTATGTCATCACTACTACGTTCCAATATAAAATAGGAAGCGTTTCTATCAATTATTTTGATTGAAATTGGTATAATTTCACTTTCCAGCTCAAAAACACGCCCATGAAAAAAAGGTCTCAATAAAGAAAAATTATTCTTTTGGTTTTTTATGGATTCATCCAATCTTCCCATAAAACCCTCATAATCCATCTCCTTATAATCCGCTGATGAAAGCGAATCGAAATAATGTTTTCCAAAAGAACTAGATAAATTACTGTGAATATCAGTTCTCATTTCTGAACCTTGAATAAATCCCTTGCTTTTTAAAAAAAAATCAGAGCTTTTAAGTTCAGCAAAAGAAGTGTGAAATGTTGCTCTGGCATCGTTACAACGGATGTGAAACTGGGTAAGTTGGTAATATCCCCAATTGCCTATAAATTCAATTTGGTTGAGAAGGTCAAGTTTCATCATCAAAATTTTAATTTTAAAAACGTATTAGAACGGTAAGAAAAATACGGGTATTACCATATGTGCTCCTGCCCCGTACACAATTTGTAAATTGAAGCAACTTAGTCTCTCCCTAGCTCAATTCTGTAAATTCTTTTTCTTGGTTTATCTATACCAATATAAGCATTAAAAATATCCCATATGCCAGTTCCGGCACCTCCTATTCTATCCTGATTATTGTCTTTAACATCCATCTTATAAAATGTTCCATTAGTTGATATTATCCTTTTTAAAAAGGAGATTATTTCAGATTCTATTGGCATTATTTCGGTTTGTAAATAGCTGTGATCAAGAGATTCTCTTTCCTGAGCTTTAATAACATCTGTCAGCGAACAAATAAACTGATTGAAGGGCAATTCCTGAAAATCTTCTATTTTCAAATTTTCTAAATATGCTTTTCCGTAAGAATATTTTGACCCGGATAACGAATTCAATTGTTGAATAGAATTCTCATAATATGCCATACTATCAGAAAAAAAGTTCGACTCTTTTAGATCAGGTAATATTTCTCCAAACTCAAGAAAGTTGTCTGTATTTAAAATAAAATACTCAACAACTTGAAAATAGCCCCAGTTAATATTCACCATATCGAACTTGTTTATTTGTATTAGTTTCATAACTCAAAATCTTAATTTTAAAAATGGACTACTGGCTGAAACATTTTGTATGCTGATTGATGGATACCCATCCGCGCTAATATAAGAGTTTATAATAAAATACTTTGTAGTATAGGTAACCGAACCATTTGGATAAATAGCCCTTATTGTTCCCAAACTCGGATCAGTTAGAAAATCAATTACCGATTGTTGAGTGGCATTAGAAACTGTAAGATTGGCAACTGAACTTTTTGATTGAGATGTATTTGTGCCAGACAAGGTCATCTGCTCCTGCCCTTTGCCAATGTCGCGAGACAAAACCACCTGTCCATTAATTCTTACAGTATTCTCAACATAGTTGTTGGGTTTTCCTGTCCACGGATTTAACCGGTTATCTCTGGCATATTTCAAACCACCTACAGCACCAGTTATACTTCCGGTTGCAAAGCCCCCCGCTGCACCCTGACCAACATTACTCCAAAAGTTGCCTCCTGAAAATGGCGTTGATAATCCTCCAACCACTGCTCCTGTTGCCAAACCTGAAACTGCTCCTGTCAAGGCTCTTTGTAGTACGGGACTACTAATGTTTCCAAATACATTTGACACATAAGGTGTTATTGCGCCCGATACAGCACCAGAAACATATCCTGTAACAGCCCCCATCGTTGTCGAAAAAGCCAAAGAGCCTATGTTTAAATTGCTAAAATTCCCTCCATTTGCAAAGTGATTGGTTAGTGAATTACCAAGACCTAAAACTGCTCCAGCGGCCATCGGACCGCCGTATAAGCCCGCTTCTCCCGCAGCCGCTCCTGTAATGAAATATCCTATGGCATCTCCAAAGCCTTGCACGTTACCTGAAATTGCTTGAGATGCTAAATTTATAACTGCTCCTAAGCCTGCCGCTATTAAATCGTCAATGCCAAAATACTTCCCGTTAGGATCTTTACCGGTTGTAAACACATTAGCCATTGCCAAATATGGACTTTCAAATTGATTGGCAGGATCCTGATTATGCCATCTGCCCAACTGCGGATCATAATACCGTGCTTCAAAGTCATATTCCTCTAATCCACTGCCATCATAAAACTCGCCATTTTGCATTTCCTTACCCTGGTAACCAAAGCTGGTTTGTAACTTGCCGTAAGCTCTGCTTGTTAGCGCATACATGGTTAAACCATCCGGATAATAATGCATTTCATTCAGCAGCCTGCCACGGGTATGCACCACCTGCAGGTTGTCAAAATACACATCCCAGTTGCTTTCGTTGCTGCAATACACATACAGGTAACCGCTTTTTGCTACGTTAATACTAAATGAATGGGCTTTAAATACATCAGCCGTCGGGTTTATCGGATCAAAACCGCTTCCAGTTGAAACGGGTCTAAATTGTTCGTCAAATAATATCCATGAAATATTTGCCCGGGGTGACGAAGCAGGAACCGACGAACTGTTCAATATTGGCGACAAATCACCGGTTGTGGGAACATTGGCATTAAGTATTACGCCGGTGGCAGTTCCTTTGCTCCCATTCACAACTGCATTCGTACCCGCAAAAGCATTTATGAATGAACTCAGAACACCGCTTAAGAGATAGGAAGTGTTGTTGACCGAACTACTTCCCGGATTATGCCACAAAGAACGTCCATACACCTGTACCGCATCGCCAGCCATCACTTTCATTGCAATGCCCAAACCAAACCTGTCACCTGTAGCTCCATTCAGCTTATACATTTTTGTACTCGCCTGTGTCGGATTTACAGTAGGATCAGGTGGAGCAGCCAGCCCGCTGTTGCTATTATTCTTATAGCTATTGCCACTAACATTGGCATACCAGGTTAACCCGCTCATGGTAGCCAAATGGTTGGCATCATTGGTTATATTATAATAAGTTGTTTCCGTAGCCAATCCTCCCGTTTCGAGCGTTGCAGCAGGATAATAGTCTGTCTGCGACTCATCCGTTAGTGTCATCCTTACATTTCCTGTGTGGTCACGGATAAAATAATCAAACACCCAGACATAACTGCTGCCGGATGGCTTTAAGCGGGAGCGACCTTCTTCGTGAGTGACAAACAACAGCGCTTCGTCCTGCTTTAATTGCGTGTTTACCGTTGCGTTGGAATAACTCTTTGACTGGTATACAAAGCCGCCAATATAAGTAGTGATCGTTGTAATATTCGTGGTATAGCTGACTGTTCCTATTTTAACAACAGCACTATTTTCCTGCACTGTTTTACGAAGCTTATTACCTGCAGCATCATACGTATATGTGATTGTTCCTTTGCTAAAGGTGACTACTTTAGGTAAGTTTAGTACGTTATAGGAAATAGATGTGATGCCTTTGTTTGCATCACTGGTAAGGTTTCCGTTGTAGTCATAAGCATAGTCGTTGGTCGCTGCCGTCTTTGTGATATTGGCATAATGGAAATCCCCTAATTTGGATGTAGCATTATTGGAAGCGTCATATACATATTGCAGCCTGTTGCTTTTTTCCGTGCTTTGGTAGTGATATACCAGGTTATCTATGTTAGCCTGTCCGCCCAGTACAAATCCATTCTGATTTAAGCCGGTGATATTTCCGTTGAGGTCGTAACCCATGCTATTGACTGAAAAATCCATGTAAGACTTTTCCCATGTGCTTCCTGACCGGTTCTGCAAAAATGGAGCGCCTGTCAACTGATTAGCTCTATCATACTGATAGTCGTATTTCCGGGGAACACCATCTCCTTTAGTTTTCCATATTTGTCCGCTGATTGTTCCATCAAGGGTTGGTGTTGTAAACGAGGTGGTACCCGTGGTTGTAGCTGTTTTGTCGTATCCTAGTTCCATACCAAACCAGTTGCTGGTACTTCCTGATATCGTAAAAGTCTTATTTATTCCGGTAGTCCAACCCCTTACATTATAATCATAGTTCAGCGTCTCAAGACCTGACCCCAATACTTTTGATTTTAACTGGCTTGTCTCTTTATACGTAAGCGTAGAAATGGTTTTATCTCCGCTGGTTGTGGTAGTTCCGCTTACAGTTGTACTTAAATTTTTGACAATATTTAATAACCTTCCGCCATGATCGTAGGTCATCTTAGTGAGTACGGTGTTTGACTGAACAACATTGCCCGACTTATTCTGCTGTTCATATATTCTAAGCGGTAATCCTGTCCAACCGTATTGCGTAGTTGCTTTATCAATACCACCAGTCACGTTCGTTCCCTGAGTTTGAATAATTCTTCCTTTGTTATCGTAAAAGCTAACTGTATATAGGTATTGAGCCCCCCCGCTTTCCAATATTTCCGTTTTACTCCCTGTAACAAATCCTCTGGTCATTGCTGTTTGCGCAATCGCCTGCGGATAGGGTGCGGCAGTATTGCTTGCTGCATAGAAAATACTGGTATTGGATACATTTGAGGCATCCAGCGTGGATCCAAGCCCCGACCCGGACGAAGCTGCCCAACTGTAATTATCATACCATGTTTGAGAAAGAAGCTCAGTTGTATACGATGCCAGGTTGGGATAAGTAATAGAGGCAATGGCTAAGTTTTGATGGTATGCCCGGTTGTTATAATTGGAAGCGTCGGTCATTAACCCTGTAGCTACAGGTCTGTCCTGGCTGTCGTATTGAAAATACTGCCACTTTTTTATATTCCTTAAATTGCCATCCTGCGTCATAACAATCCGACCGCGCTGGTCATATACCGTCCACACTTCACCGGCTGTACCACTCTGGGTTCCGGGATTTCTCCTAATAATCATTCTGCCGAAGTCATCATACTCAAACCGGTAGCAAAAATCATCTGCATAGGCCGATGAAATTGTCCATGTGCCGTCAATTAAACCAACCAACCTCGGAGGTATAATAAACCTAAGGTTCCCAAAATCATCATAGACATAGTATGTGCACAACCAACCGGCGTGGGGGCTGCCTGTCCCAGCGTCTGTAGTTGCCGTTGAGTATTGTATCTTTTTTAATATAATGTGACCATCTTTATCGCCATATTGAATTGTCTGGTTACCTTTCTCATCGGTAACGATAGCCTTATACAATTGCCCGGCGCTGTAGGCGGCGCTACTGGTCGGAATACTCCCCGCTGCTGTGCCTATATTCCAGATACGAACATTGTCCGTTGCCGTGTTGGTCACATTCCTTACCGTTGACCCTTTGCCGCTGCCAACCCAACTGCCTCCCTGGCTATACTGCTTCAACACCCTGTTTTGCGGGGAGTTTTCCAGGTCAACCTGGGCATAAAAATTTGTTTCTCCGGGATATAACCCCTGGTTAAAAGTTGTTTGAAGGGAACTGGCACTGCTTTTAAAGGCGCCGTCATTGCCGGAAACGAATGGAAGGTATTGCTGTATTTCCTGCCCAAACGAGTTATATACATGCATTGTTACCGCATCCTGCTGCAAAGGGCTGGTTTGTTTGCTCACCGATTGCACGGGTCTCCCAAGCCCGTCAACAAACTGAGTGGACTGCATTACTTCCTGTACCGTTCGGCTGGTAGATATAATATCTGCTTCCGTTGAAACAGGCTTTTGCGCCACCCAGGTTTTTTGAGTGTTGTAGCTTTGAGCGTACAAAGATGAGCTGAATATAACAGTCAGTATCAGCCAGGCAAACCGGGCCTGGAATTTTGTAATGTGTTGATTTGAATTACTCATACCTATCTCCCTTTAAATGTTATTTTAATAGGCAAAACAATAGGATCGCCTCCCGGCAATTGCCCGTCAGCTAACCGTATATAAGCATAACCCTGTGTATCTACTTTGATTAAGTAACCATCGTTAAGTAAATAATATTTTATTTCCTGATCGGCGCCCGGAATCATGCTTTTATCTTTGATTCTTCCAAAAAGCTGGTAATTTTTCCAATCAATATCCCTGGCATGAGAAATAGCGGCTTCTAAGACAACGCTGTCTTTCCCTGTCATTGCCATATAAGAACCGAATAGGGACCACCCCGATTTTATATCAGGCGTAAAGCGGCTGGTATCAGCCTTTTCTTTTATCCTACCTATCTCTGTACGCATTTTTAAAGTTGAGTCTTGCGAAAAACTTTGATAACTATATAATAAAGCAACTATCACTACTAAATAATATTTCATATAATATTTTTTAAAGTGGAAATGATACACTGCCAAAGGCCACTGTAGTTCCTGAATTTACATTACCGCCACTGGTTATTACCGCGTAAACCTGTCCCGCCAAATTGATAGTAAGCTGCCAGTTTCTGCCGCCTGATGAAATGGTAACAGTTCTTGTGGCGGAGGGTCTGCAACCACTGCTAATAGTAGCTACCAAATAACTCGACGACATATACATTGTACTGGATGTTGGATAAAAAACAAGGTAAAAATTAACCGTCCCCGCGGAACTGCTAATTCCACTGGCAGGCGACGAAAAGCCCGTAGCCATTGTAAAAGAGCATGACACTGAAGAACAAGTTCCGTTTGCGTTGGCGTAAGCCTGCCCGTTGGTGTTTACATCATTTTGCGCCTTCTGGTCTGCATCCGCCTGGCTAATAGTTGAGGAATAAACTCCTCCGGTTTTGTGCGATGGGACACCCAAAAACAAGGGGGGGCTAAATTTTGAGGTCAAACAGGTCAACCACCTGCTGCTGTTGGTTGGTTTTGATAAGCAGGCGTTGGTATAAATTATTGGAAAAAGGTGTTTGAATGGTCACCTTATAAATTGTTTTCAGGATGTCAATGACCTTTTCCGCACTAAGCAACGATCCCTTCTGTTTTAACTGTCGCTCTAACTCCTTGTAAATTTTACAGGCAACGAAGGATATACAAATATGAGCTTCGATCCTTTTCCTTAGCCGGTGATAGATCGGACGTACCTGTAAATCTGATTTCGATATCCTAAAAGTTCTTTCCACATTCCATAGTTGGGCATACTGTTCAATAACCTCCTCTTTACTGAGCAGGGTGTTGGTGATATAGCCCTTCAGCCCGTCCCAGCACGCGTCCTGTTCAAATTTTTCCCTGTCTATAGATACCTTTATTTCGCCTTCCAGCTTCAGGTATTTATTATAGCCCTTGTTGTTGATGCTGGATTTGGTAAGTTTACCGGATTTGATCTTCTTTTCCAGCTTTTCGAGCCCACGCTTACGGTTTTTGGCATCTCTTACTGCCCTGCTTTTTCGAAAGCCTACGATAAGCCGCTCTTCATTATCCAGGGGGATGATGGCGCTTTGTTCATCCGCTAAATCCAATCGCAATATCTTTTCTGTAATTGCCTTATCCCTGTTTTTTATTCTGGCTCCTAAAATGTATTGATACTGCCTGGCTTTAAGCAAATCAACGTTTTTTTGCGATAACAGACCTGAATCGGTGATTACAATAAGGGCTTCGGGTTGATATTTTTGCTCAAAATGCTCAATGACGGGTAGTAAAGTGTCTCCTTCATATTTGTTCCCTTCAAAAATGGAGTAATCTAATGGATAGCCGTCTCTGCTCACCAGTAACCCAAGTACAATTTGAGGGTTTTGGTTTTTGCCATCTTTACTAAATCCTGTTTTCCTTAGATCGTCTTCATCAGCAGCTTCAAAATAAAGAGTGGTTACATCGTAGAATACTACCGAAAGCCTGCCGCCCAATACCATTAATGTATGTTGAAGGCTGATTTGCTTTATCTGTTCCATTTGCCGGGCATGCAGCTTGTCTAAATACCGGTAGATGCTGTATACGCTGGTTTCTATACCCTTGTATTTGAACAGATAGTCTGCTGTTTTTAATTTGCTTACGGGGTAAACCAGGCGGGTGATAACAAGATGCCGAAGCCAGCTATCCTGAATGGTACCAAAGCCAATTTCATCAAATATCCGACCCAATAAAAGCTCCGGTCCTATTAGGGAAAAATCAGCCAGCCCATTTATAAAAGTATCTACATATTGTAGCTCTGCTTCCCTGTCAAAATCAAGTACATGCTGACCGCCCCGGGCAAGTATTATGCGTTTAGCCTTTTTTACAAGAAAATCAATTTCCAAAGCATCCGCTGAGCTGCCTACTGTTTTATGCAATACATACCGCCCTGATGACTTATCTATGATCTGGACACTGACTGTACCACTTTTATTTCGCTTTTTGCGCACAAACATGACCGCTTAAAGCTATAAAAACACCCCGGGACACCCAAATTCACACCCATAACTCAATGCTGACGCGGGTTCCAGAGCTCAACCCAAAGCACCCGCACAAAACCGGAGAAATAGCGGCTTCTAAGACAACGCTGTCTTTCCCTGTCATTGCCATATAAGAACCGAATAGGGACCACCCCGATTTTATATCAGGCGTAAAGCGGCTGGTATCAGCCTTTTCTTTTATCCTACCTATCTCTGTACGCATTTTTAAAGTTGAGTCTTGCGAAAAACTTTGATAACTATATAATAAAGCAACTATCACTACTAAATAATATTTCATATAATATTTTTTAAAGTGGAAATGATACACTGCCAAAGGCCACTGTAGTTCCTGAATTTACATTACCGCCACTGGTTATTACCGCGTAAACCTGTCCCGCCAAATTGATAGTAAGCTGCCAGTTTCTGCCGCCTGATGAAATGGTAACAGTTCTTGTGGCGGAGGGTCTGCAACCACTGCTAATAGTAGCTACCAAATAACTCGACGACATATACATTGTACTGGATGTTGGATAAAAAACAAGGTAAAAATTAACCGTCCCCGCGGAACTGCTAATTCCACTGGCAGGCGACGAAAAGCCCGTAGCCATTGTAAAAGAGCATGACACTGAAGAACAAGTTCCGTTTGCGTTGGCGTAAGCCTGCCCGTTGGTGTTTACATCATTTTGCGCCTTCTGGTCTGCATCCGCCTGGCTAATAGTTGAGGAATAAACTCCTGCGGCAACAGTGTATGTAACCGTACTGCCGGTGCTGCCGGAACCGCAATTGTTCCGGGTAAATGAGCCGGACTTGGCAACATTATAAAATATTTGAGTGCAACTTCCATTAGTATTTGCATAGTTCTGCCCGCTTAATGTTATGTTGTTAACTGCCTGCTGATCGGCGTCTGCCTGGCTTATAGAAGACGTATAAGTGCCCGCAGCAACAGTATAGGTTGCCTGACCGCCTATATAACCTGATGCACAGTTATTGCGCGTAAATGTTTGAGATTTTGCCACATTTGAGTAAACCGTTGCCACCGGGCAGGCGACGGTTTGGCCGTAATAGTTATAGCAATTTTTCGAGAGTATATTCCTGTCATTATCTCTCACAATATTAAGCCTGCCTAATCCGTCATATTCATAGGTTATAGCTCTTCCACCCGGATCTATCTCTCCTGTTTTACTCACTTGCGGGTCGTAGGTAAAGCTTGACATTTGGGCGTCGGACGGAAAAATCCGGATATCATCAACAATACCTGTTAAGGTACGTGGGCCGGTATAAGCACTCTCATTAAAAATCCATTTACCCGCTGACCAATTCCACCATTGTATTATATAACTTCTGCTGTTAGGAAGCGTATAGGGAACACTGAATGAGCCGGAACTCCAGTATTTATTTCCGGTATGCGCATTTCCGGAAGTTGCACCATACTCTTCCTCGAATCCCTCAAAGTAGTACTCCTGGTTAAGCACGGGAAGATTCTTTGGATATGATCCCGTCACCAAAAATGAGCTTGCAGTACCCGTTATTGTTATAAGCAGGGTATAGGAACCTGCGGGAAAATTTGTTAGAGAAACAGGAATAGCTGAAGAACAACCGGTGCCGGTACCAATGCAACCGCTTCCGCTGCTGCCGGCAGCACCCGACAGATTGTAGGATACCGTTTGGTTGTTAAATGCACCTTGCGGGTAAACGGTCCAGGAAATGGTGCCGGCATAATCAGTGGTAAAGCTCACACTATATGTTGTGGTTATACCGTTACTAAAATATTGTCGTCCCTGTGTTGTTGTATAAAATGCGCCGGCATTTGAAATGGCAGCTACCGGCAAGGCACCGTTATAGCCATAGAGCACACTACTGCTCTTTCCCCCGGTGGTATTACCTGATATCACGTTAGCATTGTTAATATCATTCAGGATATTTTGCGTGGTTAAAAGCGAGCTGCCTTTATAGGAAGAAATACCCACCAGAAAAGGTTTAGAACTGCCAATAAGCGTATTACTATAGATATTATGGACTTGAATAATGGCTCCATTTTTATTATTCGTTTCATGTACCACGGCATCCAGGTTATTTAGCGTTTGCATGGCGGAAAGCGCGTTCGTTTCGGCAGTTGTTACCATTGGAATACCGCTATCGGAAGCCCGGTATATCGTTTTCGTAACAGTGTTATTTTTGGAATCGGTTGTTGAAATGGTCCGGATAGTTCTCTTATTCGGGGAATAAGTAACACTGGTTGCTGTCTGTATATAGTTTGCCGGAGTGATTTGATCGTAATCTTTATGCACACTGGAGGTAAGCCTGTAGTTCTCAACATTTGTATAATATGGGGAGCTTAGATCCCTGAGCGAACTAGCGCCACTGTTGCCTGAGTTACAGGATGTGGATACAACAAATGCCCGGAACGCCCAACCTGATTTGGATACCGGGCTATTCAATGTAGTGTATGTATTAACGTCCTCTGAAATTTTAGTGTTTGAAGCGTTATAAGTTATTACAGATTTCAAAAGCCCTCTCTTATAGGCAAAACTGATTGACGGAGATAAGGTTTGAAAAGTGAGCCCGTCACATGATGCTGCAGTAGTCAGAATATCATTAAAATCACTGAAATTCTGGAAGGTGGATACACTATATCCACCATTTGGCAAAATTGTTTTTACGGAAGAGTAGCCATTAAATGTGCCATTTAAATCATAAATATTTACAGGTGACTCAGATAGTACTTTTTGACCATAATAAGAGCAATTCCCATCAAAGCCGGTTATGACCAGGTAAGGATAAGCTTCTGTTAAAATTTGCCCGGTGGCTTTTCCTGCGTCATCGTTATATTGGTAAGTTGTAGTTATATTATCTGCTGTTGAGAAAGCCCTGCTGATCTTTTTAACCCGGAGCCCGCCTACAGTCACATTAGTATTTGACGATGATTTGTAGGTATTTGATTCATACGTTATGCCCCAGGTCGCACCACCCAGTTCTGTTATTCCCGTCAGAATGTTCGCCTGGGCATTCACTTCGTTTGCAGTTCGTATAGTGGGATCCACCAAAGGATCCGTTACAGGTAAACCAGTAAAAGATTTGTAATAACCCCAATAATCAAAATTCTGCGAATTACGGGCCGGCAAATTTTGGGAAGTATTGTAAGTGAAAGTTCGATAGGCTATTGGGGAAGAAGTAGCCGTCGTGCCTCCTGCAATTGTTATTTTATCAAGCTTTAACCTCAACAGGTTTTTATCGCTCGTAGGATCTCCAAAATAGCTGTAGTTAAATCCAAATGTTTTCATTGTAGTTTCGCCCATTACTCCTTTTGATTTTAGTGTAATTGCAGAAAGGCGGGCAGCGTTCGTAATATCTCTCCGGTCAAATAAATAAGAAAATTCAATTCTTCCATTAGGGCAGTCAATGGCAGATAAATATTTTGGTTGAACAACCGTCATCGGTATGGGATCGCTATTATCATTTTGGCATCCATAGTAGTAGTTACGCGTCCACTGGTAGTGGGGCAATGCATCATTTACCGACGAAGTGCCATACATGAAAGATATATTGTCCTTTGAATTAAATGTTGAAATGCTCGTCAGGTACCAGGTTGTGGTAAAAGTATATGATGTGCCATACAGCGTAGTTATTGTCTTGTCTTTATATCCGCCAAAACTGTAAATGTTCCCGTCCGGATCTGTTACGGTAAACGTAGAGCCATCATAACCACTCGTATTGAAAAAGCTGCTGGAAACAATCTTAATTCCGGTTTCATTACTAAAAACAGGTACGCCGTTCTCATTAAAGGTAAACTGGCAGCTAAAAAAAGGCGTTTTTATATAATACAAATCAGGCTCGCCGTCTGCAGTAACCCCGGGATAATTACTCCCATCCCATCCGGTAAGGGCTTTGGTATCTGCGGCTGACCACGCAATGCCGTCGGCATATTTTTGTTTTACTTTTTTGCCCCACTGACCGGTACCTAAATAACCATTGGGAAACTCATCGGGAAAGCCACGTACCACCCGAGAGATGCTTCCTCCTGCGCTCAATTGCCACCCAAGCCCCGTACTTGTTGCGTACTCCTGCACCCTTATGCCCCGTCCACCTGTATAGGATAGTGATACCGGAATGTTCAGCTCCTTTGAGGCGAGATTGCAAATCGGAATATTGACCTGCGCAGTTCCGGTGTATAAGTCAACCCCCACGCCCGAAGTTCCGCCAACAGCATTTAAAAAACTATTGTTGGGAGACGGGAAACCGAGGTTATTTACCGTGCCTTGCCCAAATAGCCCCAAAAAGGGTAGTAAAAAAAGAAATAAAATGCCGGTCTTTTTCATCATATATGTATTAAGATAGTTTTGAAATATTTTTATTTGATGCTGTAGCCAACCCGGAATACAATCGGGCTTGTTCTCGGCACCTGCCGGTAGCTCAGAAAATCCCATAGAAACTGCAACCTGGTTCCTTTAAATAATCTGGAGTTGAAAGAAATATTTTTGCTTATGCCTAACAAACCGCTGGCCTGCCATGCAGGGTAATTTCTCAACTCCTCTATTTTTCTTATTTCGCTCTTATAGTTTTGCTCGTACCCGCCTGTTAGCCACCATGTTCCTTTTGCGTTTTTCAACCCGAATATTCTCGTGGGAAACTTTACATCAACATAACTTCTTATACCCACGCCCTGGTGAGAAAGCTTTAAGTGCTGAATATTTTGTCCCCACCCGGCGCGATAAGACGCTCCCACGCCAATGACCGCCCCACCGGACAAGCGGTACCCAATGCCCAGCCCAAAGTCCGTTGATGAAGGAAAATAATTGCCCGACCGTTGTGACTGCATATTTGTATTCAGCTCCAGACGTTTCAGGAATGATCTTGCACGCTGGTTATTTGGCGTAAAGCCATCCGGCATAATATCCTCGCTGCCCCGGCTGTCAAATTCAGCCAGCTTGTTTTTTAACTGCTGAAGCTGTTCCTGCCCTTGTTGAAAATTTTCCCGTATTACACTTTGTGCATTAGGTCCCCCGGCAGCCACCTGGTTTTGAATGAGCTGGTTAAAGCCCGACCGGGTTTGTAGCCCCGTTATACCCGCTGTACCTGGATCAGCGCCCTGATCGGCAGACGAAAAAATACCTGCCAGCATCCCATTTCTTTGAATGAATTGCTGAAAAACCTTAGTCTGGCTTAACAGTGATATTACCTTTCGCTCAATTTTATTCCCATCACTGAGTGTTTCTTTTAGCTCAATCAGCTCCTCAGAATAATAGTAAAGGTTTTTATTGATCTTCTTTAACTCCTTAGTTAAACCAAAGCGCTCCAACTGATCTTTTATGTAGCCTTTTTCCTCTCTTAAATACTCTTTAAGATTATCTCCGCTCCTTATGTGCTCAGTCAACCCCTTTACACTGGCAATGGCGGCGCTTACATTGCCAATATTTTGCCCGGCAACGGAAGACTGCTTTAAAAAATTCAATGAAGAAGTGAGGGTGTCAAGGGAGGGAATATAACGTCTTAACGAACCAGGTACGGACATCTTATCCTGTAGCTCCTGGTATTTTTGAGCAGATACTATAGAGAAATTCTTTGCTGCAACGCTATCAACCTTTGACAATTTCTTTAAGATAGAAGCCTGGTATTTTCGATAGCGGCGTAAAGCCTTTTCAGACTTTTTGCTGAGTTGTGCATCCAACCTGTCTGTTTTTTTCAAAACGGAATTGCTGAACGCTGCAGCACGGTATTGAATAGACAATGTATCCTGAGTTTGCGCAAAAATATAATTTGAGGAGGCACAAGCAAGCAGTATTGGCAGAACAAGGCAATGCATTTTCATCCAACCTGTTTATAGGTGCAACAATAAAAACAAAAAAAGGAAAATAATGTTTGAATTGAATCCCCTAACGTAATATCTGCAGCATTACAACGGGGTAGGATTAAGCTAAAAAAGATATTAATAAGAACCGGGGAAGTCAATCCGTAGTAAAATTAGATAAGATTTTATCTTTTCAAAGAAAAAACATCAAAAATATTTTCCCTAAATTAAAAACTATCCAAAAAAACGTGTCGTACCTGCGCAGGATAATGAGGGTTGCTAAAAGAAAACTCTGGATACTGATTATAGAACGGTGTATACTGAATGTTCAGGACAACAGTGATCAGACTTTAGGAATACCTTGCGCTTAAATAATAATAAAAGCCAGCAACTTGATGATTTGCAGATTTTTTTTGTTATAAGGTATACAGCGTCGCTCCCCCTTCGTTGCAAGGAGAGAAGGAGGGTGAGGCTTGATATTTATTCTGCAGCCCTAAAGAGGAATAGGCTTGCCCTGTGTGTCACTCCCTGTTCTCCCTGCCTCCGTGGTTCAAAAAAGCTGAAAGCTGACTGCTGATCGCTGAATGCTTGTTCTTATCTTTGCCGCATGCATTACGTTTCTGCTGAAGGATTAGGAAAATCTTACGGAATTAAACCCCTTTTCAACAACCTGAATTTTCATATTGAAGAAGGCGATAAAATAGCGATCGTTGCCCGTAATGGTTACGGAAAATCTACTATACTTAAAATAATTGCCGGTAAGGAAACGCCGGATGAAGGAAAGGTTTGGATACATAAGGATGTTACTGTTGCATTGTTTGAACAGGAACCTTCGTTTATTGAAGAACTGAGTATACTGGAAAATATCTTTCATCATAATCACCCGGTTATTAATGCTATTAAAAACTACGAAGCGGTAAGCGAAACAGAAGACGCTGCCTTAATAGGAAAGGCGATTGAAAAGATGGATGAACTGGGCGCATGGGATTTTGATAGTAAGGTGAAGCAGATTCTCGGCAAATTAAACATTCATCACCTGCAGCAAAAAGCCGGCACACTTTCGGGCGGCCAAAGAAAACGGGTAGCCCTGGCGCGAACGCTTATTGATATTGGTTTTGAACATAAGCATGTATTGCTTATCATGGACGAACCTACCAATCACCTTGATGTAGAAACGGTTGAATGGCTGGAACATTACCTTAACCAGGAAAATGTAACCTTACTGCTTGTAACACATGATCGCTATTTTCTTGATGCTGTTTGTGAAGAAATTTGGGAGCTGGAAGGAAGTGAGCTTTTTATTCATAAAGGCGTTTATGAAAACTATATTGAAAAGAAAGCCGCAAGAATTGAACAGCAATCTGCCAGTATTGACAAAGCAAAAAATTTATACCGTAAAGAGCTTGAATGGATACGCAAACAACCCAAAGCAAGAACTACAAAATCTAAAAGCAGGATTGATGCTTTTACGGATGTTGAACATAAAGCCAAACAAAAAATTGAAGATAACCAGGTGCAGCTTAATGCTAAAATGACAAGGCTTGGAGGTAAAGTTGTTGAACTGAAAAAGGTATATAAATCATTTGGCGACCGTATTATACTAAAGGGATTCGATTATACTTTTTCAAAAGGAGAGCGGGTTGGAGTTATTGGTAAAAATGGCGCCGGTAAATCTACCTTTATCAATATACTGCAGGAAATTGAAAAAGCCGATAGTGGAAAAATCAATATTGGTGAAACTGTGGTGTTCGGATATTATTCACAACAGGGATTGGAGATAAAAGAAGATGTTCGTGTAATTGAATTTGTAAAAAATATAGCAGAAAATTTTCCACTTGCCGATGGTGGTTCACTTAGCGCTTCGCAGTTTCTTCAACTGTTTTTATTCAGCCCCGATCAGCAGTATACTTATATTTCCAGGCTGAGCGGAGGGGAGAAAAAAAGATTGATGCTGCTTGCCATATTGTTCCGTAATCCTAATTTTTTAATATTAGATGAACCTACCAACGATCTTGATCTGCCTACTTTAAGTGTGCTGGAGAATTTTTTAAGTGAATACAAAGGTTGCCTGCTGATCGTATCGCACGACCGCTATTTTATGGACAGGCTGACGGATCATTTATTGGTGTTTGAAGGCAGCGGGGAAATAAGAGATTTTCCCGGTAACTATACGCAATACCGCCTATGGAAAAAAGAGCAGGAAGATAAAAAAACGATTGTACCGGTGGTGAATAAACCGCAGGCTATAGAAATCAGCAGCGCTTCTTCAACTGAAAAAAGAAAAATTTCCTATAAGGAAAAAAGAGAGTTTGAAATTTTGCAAAAGGAAATAGAGACACTTGAAAATGAAAAAACAACAATAAATCTTCAACTCAATGAAGGTGCATTACCCTATGAGCAATTGCAAAAACTTGCACAACGGATAGGAGAGGTATCTGCTCAATTAGATGCAAAAGAATTGCGCTGGCTTGAACTAAGCGAATTAATTGAGGGATAAGGATCAAACAGGGAAAATACCTGCTGCTATTTCCTGATCTTTTTATAATAATTAATCAACCCGTTGGTAGAAGAATCGTGAGAACTTATTTTATCCTCGTTTTGTAATTCAGGTAAAATTTTGTTGGCTAACTGTTTACCTAATTCAACCCCCCATTGGTCAAAGCTGAAAATATTCCAGATAACACCCTGCACAAAAATTTTGTGCTCATAAAATGCTATCAATTGGCCGAGTGTGAAAGGAGTGATTTCTTTTACCAAAAATGAGTTCGTTGGTTTATTGCCTTCAAACACTTTAAACGGTGCAATCTTTTTCCTTTCTTCCTCACTTAATTTGCTCAACTCTTTTTCCACTTCCTCCAACGTTTTGCCATTCATTAAAGCTTCTGTTTGTGCAAAAAAGTTAGATAATAACTTCGGGTGATGATCACCAATAGGATTGTGACTGATGGCAGGGGCTATAAAGTCGCAGGGAATAATTTGTGTGCCTTGGTGTATTAACTGGTAAAAAGCATGCTGACCGTTGGTTCCGGGCTCTCCCCAAATTACAGGCCCCGTTGTGTATTCAGTTTTCTCTCCATTCCTGTCAACATACTTGCCATTACTTTCCATATTGCCCTGCTGAAAGTATGCAGCAAAGCGGTGCATATATTGATCGTATGCTAAAATACATTCTGTTTTTGCACCGAAAAAGTTAGTATACCATAGTCCGATTAAGGCCATGATTACAGGAATGTTTTTTTCAAAAGCTGTATTCCTGAAATGATTGTCGGTACTGTAGGCGCCTTTCAGTAATTGTTCAAAATTATCATAACCAATAGTAAGCACAATAGAAAGCCCTATGGCGCTCCAGAGACTGTATCTTCCGCCGACCCAATCCCAAAACTCAAACATATTGGCTTTGTCAATACCAAATGCCACTACTTCTTTTTCGTTGGTAGATAATGCCACAAAGTGCCTGGCAACCTGCTTTTCATCTTTCGCAGTTTCCAAAAACCAGTCACGTGCAGTGTGTGCATTGGTCATGGTCTCCTGTGTTGTGAATGTTTTTGAAGCAATGAGGAAAAGCGTTTCTTCGGGATTTACCTGTTTCAGTGTTTCAGCAATATGCGTTCCATCAACATTTGAAACAAAATATGCTTTTATACCTTCAACCCAATAAGGCTTTAAGGCTTCTGTAACCATCACGGGGCCAAGGTCACTCCCACCAATACCAATATTTACAATGTATTTTATTTTCTTACCGGTATATCCTTTCCATGCCCCACTGTGTATTTTTGAAGCAAATGTTTTCATTTGCAGCAATACGCTTTGTACATCAGGCATTACATCCTGCCCGTCTGAAAACACAGGCTTACCGGAAAAATTCCTGAGCGCAGTATGCAAAACGGATCGGTTTTCTGTCTGATTAATTTTTTCTCCTGTAAACATCGCCTCAATCGCCTTATCCAGTTTGCATTCTTTTGCAAGAGAAAATAACAATGTCATTCCCTTATCATCCACCAGGTTTTTTGAATAATCAAAAAGAATATCATCAAATAAAACAGCATACTGTTCGAATCTTGAAGGATTTTCCCGGAATAGTGTTTTTATTTTTTTGTCCTTTATACTATTATAATATTCAGATAAATTTTTCCAGGCCTGTGTATGTTGAGGATTAATTGCAGGAAATGCCATAATTAAAACTGATTTTTTCAAAGGTAGGGATGTAGCAGAATTTTATTTCAATTTTTATTATGGAATTCCGTTCTGTCAATTTTTTATAAATGCTGAATGACTTCTGCAGTGTAATCAACCATTTCCGGCGTTATATCAAGATGAAAAACAAAACGTATCTGGTATTCCGAAATGGGTATTGCCAGGATGTTTTTCTCCTTCAGCTTTTCAGTGATATCCTTTGCTTTCATAGACGGGGCTACTTCAAATATGATAATATTGGTTTCTACCGGAAGCATATTATTCACAAAACCGGCATTCTGCAAAAGCCCTGCTATATATTTTGCATGCTCATGATCTGCCTCTAACCTTTCAACATTATTTTTTAGTGCATACAAGCCTGCTGCGGCTATAAACCCGGCCTGCCTCATTCCGCCGCCAAATACTTTTCTGAAACGCCTTGCCTTTTGTATAAAGTCCTTCTTTCCTAATAATAAACTTCCTACCGGGGCGCCGAGGCTTTTGCTGAGGCATATGGAAATACTGTCGAACAGATTCCCATATACTGCAGGTTTTTCTTTTCTTGCCACCAGGGCATTAAATAGCCTGGCTCCATCAAGGTGCAACCTTAAATCATTGCTGTCACAAACCTGTCTTATGTGTTCAATCTCCTGTATATCATAACAACTGCCACCGCCCCGGTTAGAGGTGTTTTCCAGGCTCACCAGCGTGGTTTTAGCCTTGTGAATATCATCAGGGTTTATAGCCTGCTCAATCTGTGTGGCGTTTATCCGTCCCCGGTCGCCTTCAATAAGTTTTACCTGGCAGCCTGCATTAAAGGCAATACCACCGCCTTCGTATTGGTATATATGCGACTGCCGGTCGCAAATAACTTCTTCTGTGGGCCGGGTGTGACATTTAATGGCAATTTGATTGGTCATGGTGCCACTTGGGCAATAAATAGCCGATTCCATCTCAAATAAACCGGCGGCAAACTTTTCCAGAGCATTTACAGATGGGTCCTCACCAAAAACGTCATCGCCAACTTCAGCATTTTGCATGGCATCCAGCATATTTTTCGTGGGCCTGGTAACAGTATCGGAACGAAAATCTATGATCATATTATAATATAATTGTGTTTAAGACACTAAAATAGGACAATAGAAGGTTTCCCGGGATAAATAGATTCACTTATCTGGCACCTTTCGCAATCGTTTGCATATTTATTTTAAGATTATTTTGGCAGATTCTTTTCACTTTTTGATGTAAAGGCTATGATATCTGGAGTATGAATATTAATTTTGCCAATCGTCTCAACACAGGTAGGGAATTTAAATAACAATATGTTTGCATTTCTATTGCAACACTTTAGCCCTTATTTACTGTCTTTCAGGCGTAAAATCAGTCCCTTTATCCATACTTGTTAATTCAAATCTTTAGACCAATTGTTAAGATATGAGACAACTTAAAATTGCTACGCAAATAACCAACCGGGATTCCCAGGCGGTTGAAAAATATCTCCAGGAAATTTCTAAAATATCAATGATTACACCGGAAGAAGAAACTGTGCTTGCACAGCGTATTAAAATGGCGGATCAGAGAGCTTTAGATAAATTAGTGCAGGCTAACCTCAGGTTCGTTGTATCTGTTGCTAAACAGTATCAGCACCAGGGTCTTTCGTTAAGCGATCTTATTAATGAAGGAAATCTTGGTTTGATCAAAGCCGCACAGCGTTTTGATGAAACCAAAGGTTTTAAATTTATTTCTTACGCGGTATGGTGGATTCGTCAGTCTATCTTACAGGCTTTAGCGGAACAGGGTCGTTTGGTGCGTTTACCACAAAATAAAATTGGTACTTATAATAAAGCCAATAAAGCCTATATGGCATTTGAGCAGGAGCACGAACGTGAACCAAGCACTGAAGAACTGGCTGAGCTTCTTGAAATGAGCGAAACTGAAATCAACAATATTTTCCAAAGTAATACACGTCATACTTCATTAGATGCTCCGGTGCACGAAGCGGAAGATGTGGCAATGGGTGATTTGCTGGAAGGCGGTGATGAAACAGATGACGATGTAATGAAAGATTCTCTTCGTAATGAAATACGCAGGGTGTTAAAATCATTAAGTCCGCGTGAAGCTGAGATCGTTAACGCATATTTTGGTTTGGATGGTGAGAATGGTGTTACTATTGAGCAAATCGGTCAGAAATACGATTTAACAAAAGAGCGTATCCGCCAGATCAAGGAAAGAGCCATCAAGCGTTTGCAGAAAGCACGCTACAGCAGCTCATTAAAAGCATACCTGGGCTAATAAATAACTTATCCTTACATTTACATCATTCCCGGTGTTGGTATAAAAACCTTCACCGGGATTTTTTATTACACTATTTAAATGTTGTGAACAGATATTGACCTGAAAGGTAATATCGCCCCGAATGCTACTACACTTTACCTGATATTCACACGATATCCAGTTTCGGGATATGTAACTTTTGTCTTGTGTTTGATTAAGCTTTTAGCGTTAATTTTGCAGAATTTTATTAGTTATGGAGATTAAAGCGTCAGAAAAAGTACATTGTTTAATTATAGGTTCAGGACCTGCGGGCTATACTGCGGCTATTTATGCATCAAGAGCAAATCTTAAACCGGTATTATACCAGGGTATACAACCTGGTGGCCAGTTAACCATTACTACCGAAGTTGAAAATTACCCGGGCTATCCTGATGGTGTGCAGGGACCCGATATGATGGTGCATTTTGAAAAACAGGCAGCGAGAATGGGCGCTGATATACGTTTTGGTTTAGCAACAAAAGTTGATTTCTCACAACAACCATATAAAGTTTGGATTGATGATGAAAAGTTACTTGAGGCAGATGCTGTGATCATAGCAACCGGGGCATCTGCAAAATGGCTTGGATTGGAGAGCGAACAGCGTCTGAATGGTTTTGGCGTAAGCGCCTGTGCGGTTTGCGATGGTTTTTTCTTTAAAGGAAAAGATGTGGCGATTGTTGGCGCCGGGGATACCGCGGCCGAAGAAGCATTGTATCTCTCTAAATTATGCACTACCGTACATATGTTTGTGCGCCGCGATGAAATGAGGGCTTCAAAAGTAATGCAGGAGCGTGTGCAGCGTACGCCCAATATTAAAATTTACTGGAATTCAGAAACAGAGGAAATAATAGGGGAAAAGAAAACAGAAGCCGTTCGCATTAAGAATATAAAAACAGGCGAAACACAAACCATACCTGTCAGTGGATTTTTTGTGGCGATAGGGCATGAGCCCAATTCGGGTATATTTAAAAACTGGTTAACGATGGATGAAGCGGGCTATATTAAAACACAATCCGGTTCATCAAAAACAAATATTGAAGGCATTTTTGCCGCAGGCGACGTGCAGGATAAAATATACCGCCAGGCAGTAACGGCCGCAGGCAGTGGTTGTATGGCAGCACTGGACGCGGAGAGGTATTTAGGGGAGAAGGGGCTTCATTAGGATAAGGCGTAGGGTAGAGGGTGTAGTAAAGAAGTGGTAAGAGGTAAGTGGTTAACCGGGGTCAAACAATTTATTTATATGATTAAAATATCTCTTCATCAGTTAAAATTTCATGCCTGCCATGGTTTGTATGAAGAGGAAAAGAAGATTGGTAACGAGTTTGAAGTTAACCTTGATGCCTGGTTTGAAGAACCCGCTGAAGTAATTACCCAACTCAATCAAACCATTAATTACGCTACACTATACAATCTTGTAAAAAAGCGTATGGGCATTCCGGAACCTTTGCTTGAAACCATCGCGATGGATATAGCACAGCAATCAAAAGAGCAGTTTCCGGTTATTTGTGAAATTAACGTTTCTGTTAGAAAAGTTAACCCGCCTATGCTTAATTTTCAGGGTCAAACCGAAGTTAGTTTTCATAAAAAATATGAGTAGATGAAGTACGCGATTCTATCGTTTATGGCTTTAGCCTTTGCATGTATCATATATGCGCAGGATGTGGATGCGCTTATAAAAGAGGCGGAAAAGGCTGAGCGGGATTTGAAGGAAACAGAGGCGCTCAATACATACAAAGACATACTTGCCGTGCAGCCGGAAAACACAAAAGCGTTATGGAAATCGGCGGAACTCACCGGCAGAATTGGCAATAGATTGAAGGATGAAAAACAGAGAGCTGCGCAATTTGAACTTGCTAAAACGTATGCATTTGCAGCGTTAAAAGCCAATCATGAGGATGCAGACGTCAATTGTGCTGTGGCTGTTAATGCTATGCGTTTTGCAACAGTTACCGGGGGAAAAGAACGGGCACGCTATTTACGTGACATGAAAAATTATGCTGATTCAGCGCTGATGATCAATCCCAATCATGCCCGCGCCTTATATATATCAGGCAAATGGAATTTTGAGATGACGGAAATGAATGTGACAGATAAGGCTGCCGTTAAAGTATTATTCGGCGGCATGCCAAGGGCCTCTTTGGATGATGCCATTATTAATTTTGAAAAAGCCCGGGTGGCTGACCCTCTTCTTATGGTTGATTATCTTGATCTTGCAAATGCTTATGTAAAATTTCATCGCACAGATAAAGCGATTGAAGTGCTCAATAAAATGGTAAAACTTCCACCACGTACAGAGGATGATATGAGGTTGAAAGCAGAAGGGAAAGCCCTGCTTGCCTCTCTTCAATAATAATAATAACGAGCCATTCATAAAATAAAAGCCTGAAGCGTCCTCCGCTTTCTTTATTTTAGCCATTAATTTTTAAAACCGGGTGGGCTTTATTTAAAGTGCACATCCATTAAAAAACATCAATATATCATGAGAAAAACAATAACAGGACTTGTACTGTTAATATCTGTGCAAATGGGGTTAGCTCAAACTTCAACTTCTACCTATGATTATCACGCTTTATTTTCTCCATTGTTTTATACAACTAACGGTAATGAATACCGTGCGGCAAATGGAGAACCCGGCCCTGCATACTGGCAGAACAAAGCAGATTATACTATTGATGCCAGTCTTGATGATACTAAAAATGAAGTAAAAGGCACTGTAGTATTAACGTATAAAAATAACAGCCCTCAAAACCTGCCCTATATCTGGCTCCAGCTCGACCAGAATTTATTCAACGATTCTTCAAGAGGACAGGCTAAAATGCCTCCGACAGGGCGCAGCCGTTATGGCGATGCCAATAGTACTTTTGCCGGCGGCTTTAAGCTTACCTCAGTAAAATTGGTTAGCGGTTCATCTGAAACTAATGCAGATTATTTAGTAACGGATACACGTATGCAGGTTCGTCTTGCAAAGCCTGTTTCAGCTAAAGGCGGAGAGCTTAAATTAAAAATAGAGTACGCTTATATTATTCCGCAGTATGGCGCAGACAGAACAGGTATTCTGAATACAAAGAACGGTAATATTTTTGCTGTAGCGCAGTGGTATCCACGTATGTGTGTGTTTGATGATATACGCGGCTGGAACACTGATCCATATTTAGGTGCAAGCGAATTTTATCTTGAGTATGGCGATTTTAATGTGAATATAACAGCCCCTGCTGCAATGATTGTTGTAGGATCAGGTGAATTGCTTAACGCTGCTGATGTAATGACAGCTCAGCAATTGCAACGTTATAACCAGGCAAAAGAAAGCGACAAAACGGTTATCATCAGGGGGGCTAACGAAGTAACAGATGCAAAATCACGTCCTTCAAAACCATCACTCACCTGGAAATTTAAAATTGCCAATTCAAGAGATTTTGCCTGGGCGGCATCTAAGGCATTTATATGGGATGCAGCAAGAATCAATTTACCCAGTGGTAAAAAAGCATTGGCAATGTCAGTATACCCTGTTGAATCAGATGGCAAAAATGCCTGGGGAAGATCAACAGAATATACAAAGACTTCAATTGAAAATTATTCCAAAAGATGGTTTGAGTTTCCTTACCCTGCTGCTGTAAACGTGGCAAGCAATGTTGGTGGTATGGAATATCCCGGTATAGTATTTTGCGGATCTAAAGCTACTACTGCCGGCTTGTGGGGTGTTACAGATCATGAATTCGGGCACACATGGTACCCGATGATTGTGGGTAGCAATGAAAGAAGATACGGTTGGATGGATGAAGGTTTCAATACTTTCATTAATAATATTTCTGCAGAGGATTTTAATAATGGTGAATATAAGCGCCCGGCACGAGATGCCCATCAGAGTTCCTATATGTTCGGTCCGCAAATGGAATCTATCTATAATACACCAGATGGTATGAAGGAAAGAAATATTGGAAACCTGCTTTACATGAAACCCGGTTATGCTTTAGGTTTGCTGCGTAATTATGTTTTGGGTGTGGACAGGTTTGATTATGCTTTCAGAAAATATACCAGCGACTGGGCATTCAGGCACCCAACGCCATGGGATTTTTTCCGCAGTATAGAGAATGGCGCGGGTGAAGATCTTTCCTGGTTTTGGAGAGGCGTATTTTTAAATAGCTATGCATTAGACCAGGCTGTTACAAAAGTAGAATATTTGAATGGCGATTTTAAACAGGGCGCATTGGTGACATTGGAAAATAATGGACAGATGGCAATGCCTGTAGTTATAGAGTATACAACAGCAAGTGGCAAAACAGCAAGAAAGACATTGCCGGTTGAAATATGGCAAAACAATGCTTCGTGGGTTACAAAGTTGCCAACAACCGAAGAAGTTACAAAGGTTGTGGTTGACCCGGATAATGCATTCCCCGATTCAAAAGGAGACAATAATACCTGGAGTAAGCAGTAGCCTGTAAGTAGGAAATTGCGAATCATTGTTGATAATGATTAAAGGGTTGTCAGGCTTTTAAAAGTTTGTCAGCCCTTTAATCATGTATGATTATCATGTTGTATTTTATAAAACCAGGGCAGCAGGACTCAAAGTTGCAAAGAGGAAAAGTATTATTAATAATGCTTCTTTGAAAAGCAGGCGCTGTGCTTATATATCCTTTCTTTTGGGAAGGCCGGGATGGGTTTTCAGCAAATACTCCTTTAATAAACTATACTCCGCATCCATTACCGCACTATGTTTTTTACGTGGTAATATTTGTTGAATAGCTTCCGGTATGGGAACTGCTTCATTAATCACAGGTTCTACCACATCATAAAACTTTACCGGGTGAGCAGTTTCGAGAAATATGCCTTTCTCTCCGGCATGTTCATTAAGATATCGTTGCAAAGCAAGATAGCCGACAGCACCATGAGGGTCGAGCAGGTAACCGGCTTCTTCTTTTACAAGTTTAAGCGTGGTTTTGGTTTCTTCATCGGTGATTGTATATCCGGATAATATCTTTTTAAGATCAATGAAATTGTTATGAAATAACTCCAGCACTCTTACAAAATTGCTGGGGTTACCAACGTCCATGGCATTGGATAATGTAGCAACAGCAGGGCGAATTTCATAATTGCCATTGTCCAAAAACCTCGGCACTACATTATTGGCATTGCATGCCGCAATAAAATGCTGCACCGGCAAACCGGAGATATACGCCAGCATACCTGCACATATATTTCCAAAGTTTCCGCTGGGTACACAAATTACCGGCGGTGCATCTTTTTGCCGCCACTGTTTGTATGCAAAAAAATAATAAAACTGCTGCGGCAACCAGCGGGCAACATTTATAGAATTTGCCGAAGTGAGAAATTTCTGGTCGGTTAAAGTAGCATCCGCAAAAGCCTGTTTCACCATTTGCTGGCAATCATCAAAAGTGCCTTTCACTTCAATGGCAGAGATATTTTTACCAAGCGTTGTCAGTTGTTTTTCCTGCACGGAGCTTACTTTACCGGAAGGATATAGTATCACCACATCCACGCCATCCACATCATAAAACCCATTGGCAACAGCGCCGCCGGTATCGCCTGAAGTAGCAACCAGCACCGTAACTTTTTCACTTTCTTTTTTCGCAAAATAGCCAAGGCAACGGCTCATAAATCTTGCGCCCACATCTTTAAAAGCAAGTGTTGGGCCGTGAAATAATTCAAGTGAATATATATCCTCTGTTACTTTAACCAGGGGAATTGAAAAATCAATTGTTTCGCTTACAATCCTGCGCAAATCAGCTTCAGGAATATCTTCGCCTGCATAAGGTTGTATTACATCAAATGCTATCTCTTCATTTGATTTTTTATCAATACCATCTGTCCAGCTTTTACTGAGCTTAGGCAATGATTTTGGAAAATATAAACCTTTATCCGGCGCCTGCCCTTTAATGGTAGCTTCTTTAAAACTTACTTCCGGAGATTGATTATTTAGACTGTAGTATTTCATAATGTAGTTCTGCTATCTTATCGCTTATTCAATTACTTTCACTCCCTGTGTATTTATCGTAGTCACATAAGTATGATACGCAATTCCTGTAGCTGTATATGCTTCCTTCATGGCATTTTCTACAGCAACTGCTGTGGCTTCATCTTTGCTCAGCATGAATATTGATGGGCCGGAGCCTGATATACCACCACCCAATGCACCGGCTTTAAGGCATTTTGCTTTTACTTCGGCAAAAGCCGGAATAAGAATACTTCTCACCGGCTCGATCAATACATCTTCAAGCGACCTGCTGATCAGATCATAATCGTTCTTCATTAAGCCGGCTACCAATCCTGCAATATTGCCCCATTGCCTGATGGCATCTTTCAGTAAAATTTGTTTCTTCAATATCTGCCTGGCATCTTCTGTTCTTACTTCAATCTGCGGATGTACCACAGTTACATATAATAATGGTGAAGGAACGCTGATGATATCCAGCGGAAGGATGCTGCGGATTAAAGTGACACCACCAATAATACAAGGCGCAATATTATCTGCATGCTTTACTCCTGAAGCTAACTTCTCTCCAAACATAGCCATCTGCACCAGGTCATCATTATTGAAAATATTACCCAGCAAATGATTTGCAGCTACCACTGCGCCTGCGGAACTTGCCGCGCTGGAGCCCACGCCGCTACCCGGTTTTATTCTTTTTTCGATAGTGATATCAAAGCCTGTTTTTCGATCAAGCCTTTCAATCATTTCCAGCAGGGCCACGCCAGCTACATTTCTTTCAGGCTCCGTTGGCAAATTATAACTGTCAACATTATGTATAACTACTGTTGGTTCATCAATGAGCTTAATCGTCATTACATCATACGGTTCATTCAATGCTAATCCTAATACATCAAACCCGCAAACCATATTAGCCACCGTGCCAGGGGCGTGTATGGTGATGGATTTTTTTTGTGCTTTTGCTATTGCGTTATTAAACATCAGAGATTTGAAATTTGAGATTTGAAATTGTGGTCAGCGGTCAGCTATCAGCAGTCAGGTTTCAGCTATAAGTAAAAATTTATTTCTGCCTGCTCACTGCTGTCCACTTACTACTTATCACTTACCTCTTACCACTTTTATCCTTACACCCTACACCTCCATCACTGCGCCGTTGCCCTTATTATATCCGCAAACACACCGGAAGCTGTTACCTCTGCGCCTGCGCCGGCACCTTTTACCACTAACGGTTGCAATGGATAGCGTTCGGTATAAAACAATACTACATTATCTTTCCCATATAAATGATAGAGATCATGCTCTGGTGATATATGCTGCAATCCCACCGACGCTTTACCATTTTCATATTTAGCCACAAATTTCAATTTACAGTTTTTAGCAGCAGCTTCATCATATAGCTTTTTAAAATGTGCTTCATGCTTTTTCATTTCCTCGTAAAATGCCGGCACATCACCATTCATGCAGCTTTCAGGTAAAAAGCCATTGCAGGTAATATCCTGCATTTCCATTTGCTCTCCGGATTCACGGGCTAATATCATAATCTTGCGCATTACATCCGTGCCACTCAAATCCAATCTTGGATCTGGTTCTGTATAGCCTTCGTCCTGCGCCTGCTTTACAACCTCCGCAAAACTGCGCCTGCCATCATAATTATTAAATACAAAATTCAGTGTGCCGCTTAATACCGCTTCCATCCTGTTAATCCTGTCGCCGCTACGCATCAGATCATTCAACGTACCAATTACGGGCAAAGCAGCGCCCACATTGGTTTCAAACAAATACACACAGTTGTATGCTCTTGCCAGGTCTTTCAAATTTTTATAATAAGCATAAGAAGAAGATGCTGCTACTTTGTTACATGCTACTACAGATACACTCTTCTGTAAAAGCTTATCATATACTTTCGCTACCGCATCACTTGCGGTAACATCAACAAATATGGCGTTGCGTAAGTTTTTGCTGAGAATGATGTTTATGAAATTATTGATATCAGCAGTTTCGCCGCCGGCTAATTTTTCCTGCCAATGGTTAAGATCAATACCGGCATCATCAATAGCCATTTTGCGGCTGTTGGCAAGTCCTATAATCTTAACGTTTAAACGAAGATGTTTTGCCAGCCATTCATGCTGTTGTTTCAACTGGCCCATCAGTTTGCTGCCCACATTTCCTACGCCGGCAATAAAAAGATGTATCTGCTTGTTGGTTGTTTCAAAAAACTCTTCATGCAATACATTGATGGCTTTGCGCACATCTTTTGTAGATACCACCGCTGAAATATTACGCTCAGATGAACCCTGTGCAATGGCACGCACATTCACACCATTTCTGCCCAATGCACCAAACATTTTACCACTGATGCCAGGATGACTTTTCATATTTTCTCCAACCAGCGCTACTATGGATAAATCCGTTTCCACTACAAGCGGCTGCACTTTTTCCATTCGTATTTCATCTTCAAATTCAGTATCTACTACTTCTTTTGCTTTTTGTATGAATGGCGTTTCCACACCAACACATATGGAGTGTTCTGAAGAGCCCTGCGTAATCAATATCACATTTATTTTAGCAAAAGAAAGTGATTCAAACAATCTCCTTGAAAACCCCGGTACGCCAACCATGCCGCTACCTTCAAGGCTGATCAAACCTATATTACTTACACTTGAAATACCGCGGATGGCATTACCATTTGTAGCTGCATGTTTTTCAATAATTGTGCCCGCATCTTCAGGCGCAAATGTGTTTTTAATTACTACCGGAATGCCTTTACCCAATACAGGTTGTATAGTTGGCGGATAAAGAACTTTGGCGCCAAAATGTGAAAGTTCCATTGCCTCCTGGTATGAGATGGATGGAATCACCTTTGCGCCGCTTACCCATCTCGGGTCTGCGGTCATCATACCAGATACATCAGTCCATATTTCAAGCGAACCTGCATTTACGGCTGCAGCCACTATCGCTGCAGTATAATCAGAGCCGCCTCTGCCTAATGTTGTTGTTTCATTATTTTCATCCGAAGCGATAAAGCCCGGTAATATCGCCAGTGAATCCTGGGGTGTGTTGAAGAATTCGGTAATAAGTTTTTTGCTGGCATCGGCGTTTACCTGCGCGTTTCCAAAGTTTGTATTGGTAAGGATCAACTTTCGTGCATCCTTCCATAATGCAGGTATACCTGCGCTGTTAAAAGCTCCAGCAATAATTTGAGAAGACATCAACTCGCCATAGCTTGCAATCCTGTCTGTTGTGCGGGCTGATAATTCGCCCAACAAAAAAACACCGTTGCATACATCTTCAATTTCGTTGCATATTTTTTTAACAAGGCTCAGCATGCTGCTCTGTTGCTGAACGGGAATAAGTTGTTTAACCGCTTCAAGATGGCGCTGCTCTATACGCTGCAATTCATCTTTATATTGTTCATTGCCGGATGAGGCTAAAGTGCCGGCGTTTAATAATGCATCAGTTGTTCCGCCCAAAGCAGATACTACAACAACCGTTTTGCTTTTTTTCAATGCCTTTCTTACTATATCTATAACCTTTTTTATATTATCAGCGCTTCCTACAGAAGTACCGCCGAATTTCAACACCTGCATATAAATGATTTTGAGAATGATTTTATATAAGTCAACCTTTTATCTCTTCGGATAACCATAGCTGTAAGCCCAATGTATAATATGCGTGATTGTTACCCTCAACTGAGGGTTGTGGTTGTTGTGATAATAATGGTATCAACCGCTGTTGAGATAGCGGAAGAAGAGAGATTATATCGTTTTGAAAATACCATTTTTAATTAACGCCGCCGAAGGTAAAACAGATTTATACAATTGCAAAAAAATTATGTACAATCGCGCCTGAGCCTGTTTGCATTAAAAAGTGGGTGGTTTCAATAGAAAAAATCAAACAAAAAAATACAATCCTTTAAAAAAATATTAATTGCGAGCGCTTTTACTCATTTTTTAACTAATTTCATGCGCGATTATTATTTGCTTGTCTGATGATTTTATAGCTGCTGCTGTAAACACTGCAGTAAGCTGTTATTTTAATCTCAAATTTTGACAATAATAACCATTTACGCATGGCAAGCTCATCCACTGCTTCTTTAATACAGTTTCAAAATCTTGTAGGACGTAAGTTTCAGTTGTATAACAGTTTGTTTACTTCTCTCCCTTTTCACCGTATAGAAAAAACAGGTATACTTTTATCGCTGCTGCTTAATTATTGTGAAGAAGGTTATACAAAGATGATGAGCCCCACCCAGATAATTGATGATTTTTTCAGCAAGCACACCGCATATACCAAAGAAGAAGAGCGGTTGGATTTATTATTCCGGTTTGTGCAATATGTAGAACGGCAGGTAGTATTGTTTGACGCGTTGGAAGACGCGGCATTTACGACAGTGAATGATATGAATGGCCCGGGTACGCTCAAAAATCTTCAGTCTGAAGTAGTACAGTTTAATAAAGAACAGGAGTTAAAAGATCTGTCAGATACCTTCAACGTACGCCTCGTATTAACCGCACACCCTACACAATTTTATCCGGGCGCTGTACTTGGTATCATTCATGATCTTTCAAGAGCAATTGCAGAGAATAATATCAATAACATTAATATGTACCTGCAGCAGTTGGGTAAAACACCCTTCTTTAAGCAGCAGAAACCAACGCCTTATGATGAAGCGGTAAGCCTGATATGGTACCTGGTAAATGTATTTTACCCCGCAGCAGGAAGAATTGTTGCTTTTATGAAATCCAATATGCCGGAAGGTATATCAGCAATTAATCCTATTTTAAGAATGGGGTTTTGGCCCGGCGGCGACCGGGATGGTAATCCTTTTGTAAAAACAGATACTACTGTAAAAGTAACAGGGGCTTTGAGGGAAAGCATTTTAAAATCTTATTACATTGATGTAAGACGCTTAAAAAGAAGATTGACTTTTAAGGGTGTTGATATTCCATTACAGGAACTGGAAGTAAAATTGTATAATAACGTTTTTGTGCCGGGGCATAAAAGTGATCTTACCAAGGAAGAAATTTTAGAAACACTCAATAACGTCCGGGAAACATTAATATATCAGCATAACGGTTTGTTTCTTGATCTTGTTGAAACGCTTATCAACAAGGTGGAAGTGTTTGGGTTGTATTTCGCATCCCTTGATTTGCGGCAGGAAAGTACGGTGCATACAAAAATTACTGAAGAAATTGCTTTAAAAACAGATATTCTTCCTAAAAATTATGCTGAGCTGAGCGCATCGGAAAAAATAAGAGCATTGCTGGATGTAAAAGGAACAGCAGATCCGGCTTTGCTTACAGATGAAGTATACCAGGATACACTAACGGTGATGGCCACCCTGAAACAAATACAGGTTGCTAATGGTGAAGAAGGCTGCGACAGGTATATCATCAGCCAGTGCAACAGCGCTCTTAATGCTATAGAAGTGTACGGGCTGTTTTTAATGAGCGGGTGGAAGGCTGAAGAAATGAGCGTAGATATTGTGCCGTTATTTGAAACAATAGATGATTTAAAAAATGCCCGTGCTATTATGGAAGAACTGTATACGCTTCCGCAGTACAGAGCGCATTTGCAGCGCAGGAAAAATAAGCAAACTATCATGCTTGGTTTTTCTGACGGCACAAAAGATGGCGGTTACCTGATGGCTAACTGGAGTATATACAAAGCAAAAGAAGAGCTTACCAAAATATCAAGGCAATATGGTGTAAGCGTAGTATTTTTTGATGGCCGTGGCGGCCCTCCTGCAAGAGGTGGTGGAAAAACACATAAATTTTATGCATCACTCGGAAAAAATATTGCCAACGAAGAAATCCAGCTTACCATACAGGGACAAACGGTCAGTTCAAATTTCGGCACTATCGATTCTGCCCAATTCAATATTGAGCAATTGATTAATGCCGGTATTTCCAATGATCTTTTTGCTTCGCAAAAATTAGCCTTAAAAGATTCGGAAAAAGCGTTAATACAAACACTTTCTGAAATAAGTCTTGATGCGTATATAGAATTGAAGAATATGCCTACGTTTTTAGAATACCTTGGGCATGCAAGCCCTTTACGCTTTTATGCCGAAACAAATATAGGCAGCAGACCGGCTAAAAGAGGTGCATCAGGCAAGCTTTCATTGAAAGACTTAAGAGCTATTCCGTTTGTGGGCGCCTGGAGCCAGTTAAAACAGAATGTAACCGGTTATTATGGTGTAGGCACTGCCTTTAAACAATTGGAAGCAGAAGGTAAGTGGGATGAGATAAAGCATTTGTATGATCATTCTACATTCTTTAAAACGTTGATTGGCAACTGTGAAATGTCGATGAAGAAATGCTTTTTCCCGATGACGATGTTTTTATCAAAACATCCGCTGTATGGTGAAATATGGAATAAGATTTATAACGAATACGAACTTACCAAAAGCTACATCTTCAGGCTTACAGGAAAAAATGAGTTGATGGCGGATTATCCTGTAGAACAACTATCTGTGCAGATGAGAGAGCGGATCGTATTGCCCCTGCTTACTATTCAGCAATATGCTATTACTAAAGTGAGAGAGCTGGAAGAAGCATTGGTTGAATCTCCCCACAAAAAGACTTACGAGAAATTAGTGATGCGTTGCTCCTTTGGCATTATCAATGCGGGAAGAAATTCTGCTTAAGAAAATAGCTTGCTAAAAGTATTACTGTTGCAATTGTCATATGATAATACAACGGTGTAACAATGGCGTATTTGTTATTTCAATTGCTTTATGATAAATAATACCCATTATGGTATATTCCATTCATTACCTTATGTTACTAACCGTTCAAATCCTTATATTTTCCGATGAATAATTATGCAGTTATATAATTTTTTTCAACTTTTGTCTTGTTAAAGATTCCAGCCCTGAAAATGATAAACCTGTATAACAGGTTTTTTCTTTTTACAGCTCTTTGTTCCTTCCAAATCACTCTGAATAACCCTACAGATTTTAATCAGGTTCCAACCTTCTATGAAACCGCGTATTGTTAACTTGATTAAATCAACGGAAATGAAAAATTTTTTACGTACCCGGTTTTATGCTTTGAGTATTATCTTTTTTTTGTTAAGCACATTAACTGTAAAAGCAGGAGATGATGTTGTTCGTCCTCACCAATTTGATTTGGCTAAGCTGGTAAGAGCATCTGTAAATTTTTTAGGTGGAAATGCAGGTAAAGCTGAAATATTACTTGAAAAATTGAAAAACAGGCAAACGGACAGAATTTGCGTATGCGAAATAATGGAATTGCAGAATGCTAATGCACAATATGCTAATGTGGCGGTTTTGGCTGAAAAAACCAATAATGGTGACATGGGCAAGGAATATAAGTTAGCTGAAAGACAGATTACCCGGGAGAAAAAGCAGATGAAGGCTCAGTTCTTCGATGATATAAAAGTAAACACAAGAATTGCGGTAGCTACTGATTGCCTGAGCTTATATGTTAAGTTAAAACAAGAATCAACAGGTCTCAAATTATATGACATACTTGATGCAGATGTAAGGTCTGAAGTAAAGTAAGCATCAATACTGTTCGTTATCATTCGGAAAATCACTGTTTTTTACGTCTGTAACATATTGCTGAACAGCACCGTTTATTGACTCATGCAGGTTTAGATACTGACGCAGAAAACGCGGTTTGAATTCAGTTGTAATACCCAACATATCATGCATTACCAATACTTGTCCGTCGCAGCCATTGCCGGCACCAATACCAATAGTAGGAATATGCAGGCTTTCGGTTACCCTTTTGGCCAGCACAGCAGGAATTTTTTCGAGAACTATAGCAAAGCACCCGGCTTCTTCCAGGAGCCGGGCATCTCTTTCAAGCTTTTCGGCTTCCGCTTCTTCTTTAGCGCGAACAGTATAGGTGCCGAATTTGTAAATAGATTGTGGCGTTAACCCGAGATGTCCCATAACGGGAACACCGGCGGATAGGATTCGTTTGATTGATTCAATAACTTCTTCTCCGCCTTCTAATTTAATAGCATGAGCGCCGGTTTCTTTCATAATTCTGATAGTGGAGCTGAGCGCTTCTTTAGAATTACCCTGGTAAGTACCAAATGGTAAATCAACAACAACAAGAGATCTGCTAACGCCTCTAACCACCGAAGAAGCATGATAGATCATTTGATCTAAGGTAATGGGCAGGGTAGTTTCATGCCCTGCCATTACATTGCTTGCAGAATCACCTACCAGTAAAACATCTACACCGGCATTATCAAAAAGCTTTGCGAAAGAATAATCGTATGCAGTAAGCATAGCAATCTTTTCGCCATTGGCTTTCATTTTATGCAGGGTATTCGTCGTAATCCGTTTAATCTCTTTATTGATGCTCATTTAAATAACTTGTTTTAATTTGAACTATACTAATGAGTATCAATATTAGGAAAATATATGCGGAAATAATATAAAAGAGCACTTCCCAAATTTTCGCACTGTTTTTACTTCGCTATTTTCAGTAAAGGCATATATATACTTTTTAACAACGGTAATATCACAAGTGCAATACAGGTGCAGCGTACCGTAATCTTTGTAAAATTGCTGCAATTACACCTGAATAACCAGGGCTATAACTATAGCGCTGCTCTGCAGCTATACCGTGGTTTTTCCAAGCAGGTAATTATATGTTTCAATCTGCGAACGTACTTTTCTTCCTTTGGTTCTCACATAATTATTGCTCAGTTTATTATCAAGAATGCGGGCTTTTACATTATCTCTTAACTGGATATTGATTATATCTTTTAACTCAGCAATAATTTTTGGATCTTTTATCTGAACAGCGGCCTCTATCCTGTGATCGAGATTTCTTACCATCCAGTCGGCAGAAGATATATATACTTTTTCTTTGCCATCATTATGAAAAGCCATCACTCTTGCATGCTCAAGATATTCATCCACTATACTTATCGCTTTCACCTCTTTCTTAAATTTTTTATTTTCGGTTAACATACAGCAAATACCACGAATCACCATCTTTATCTCTACCCCGGCAGTTGCGGCTTCATACAGTTTATTAATAAGCTGTTCATCAGCAAGGGAGTTCATCTTGATGGTTATGGCTGCAGGCTTTTTGTGTTTTGCATTTTTAATTTCCTGGTTAATGAGCAAAACAATCTGCTTGCGCATTGATTCAGGACTGATCAATAATGTTTTGCACGCCTTTAAATAATGAGCTCCGGTTTTAGGCTGCTGCAAATAACTGAAGATGCGGTTTATATCTGCCATTACCGCTTTATCTGCTGTTAATAAACAATGATCGCCATATAGCTTTGCTGTTTTTCCATTAAAATTTCCGGTGCTTACAAAGCCGTATTGAATAATTTTATTGCCCTGCCTTCTTTTAATGATACATACCTTCGCATGTACTTTCATGTTAGGAACACCCAATAACACTTTAACGCCTTCTTCTTCTAACCTTTCTTTCCATTCAAGATTGGCCTCTTCATCAAAACGGGCACGCAGCTCAAGCATTACAGTTACATTTTTACCGTTTCGTTTCGCATTTATCAATGCATTAATAATTTTTGAAACAGGTGCAAGCCGGTAAGCTGTAATTTTTATTTCAAATACATGCGGGTCCATAGCAGCTTCACGCAAAAGGTTAATAACCGAGCTGAAAGACTGGTATGGAAAGTGCAGCATGATGTCTTTTTTAAGGATCACGTCTGTTACTCTCTGTACATTTTTTAAGGCAGGGTGGGGAATGGGCTTACGCCTCTGGCTTTTTTCGGTAAATACGGATGAAGGAAAATCCATAAAATGCCGGAAGTTGTGAATACGCCCCCCGGGTATGATGGCATCTTTTTGGGTGAGATGAAAACGATGAATGAGGTATTCAAGCAAACCGGCATCTATCTCCCTGTCATATAAAAAGCGTACGGGTTTACCCTTCTTCCTGCTTTTTAATCCTTTTTCAATTTTTTGAGTATATGTTACGTCCAGGTCGGTATCTATATCAAATTCTGCGTCGCGGGTTACTTTAATTACATAGCCGTCGTATTTATCATAACCCATGAACGAAAATATCTGCGGCAGCGAAAACCTGATAACATCTTCGAGTAATATAATATGATGCTCCCCGGGCTTTGAAGGCAATAAAACAAACCTCGACATCATCCGGGTAGGCACTTCAATCAAAGCGTATTTCTTTTTAAGCGCCGGGTTTTTGCTCGACATTACCACCGCCAGGAAAATAGCTTTTTCACGCATGTAGGGCAGGTCGTGAAGATTTTCTATCATCAACGGGATTGTTGCGGGAGATACTTCTTCTTCAAAGTAATCGTGGATATATTTTTTTTGTTCGCTGTTTAACTGTTTTTCGGTTACAAGAAATATCTGCTGCCGCTTCAGCTCATTGAATATATTTTTCCATATACCATCAAACTCGGCTTGTTGTTCAAGAACAATAGTTTGTATATTATCCAGAATTTTTTGGGGCTGCTGTTCAAGGTGCATACGCAGCTTCCTGCCTGCGCCAAGCATGCGCTTCAGCGCAGCAACACGCACCCTGAAAAACTCATCAAGATTATTGGAAAATATTCCAAGAAATCTAATACGCTCTTTGAGTGGTACAGATGGATCGGCAGCTTCCTGTAATACCCTTCCATTAAACGCAAGCCAGCTTATATCACGAACGATTGTTTTTCTCTTAGCTATCGGCATATATTATTGTAAAATCAATCAATGATGTATGTGGTAAAAGGTGAGCAGTGAATGAGCCCCCGCTCTTTCATCTTCCACCTTTCATAAGTAAATATAGCTACGAAAGAGATAGTTCAATGTTAAGTTTTATACAGCATTATAGTTGCTGTATTTTTTTTATAAGCGCAGTGGTAGAATAACCATTTACAAATGGAACAATTTTTACTTCACCACCATTTTTCATAACCTCTTCTGCACCTATAATTTGATCTATACTGTAGTCGCCGCCCTTGAGCAACACGTCAGGCTCTATAAGATTGATGAGATTTAGTGGCGTATCTTCTTCAAATAAAACTACTGCATCTACAATAGTAAGTGATGCCAGCATTAATGCACGGAAAGATTCATCATTAACCGGGCGGTCATTGCCTTTTAATCTTTTTACGGAAGCATCCGAGTTTACCCCCACTACTAAAATATCTCCAGATTCAGCAGCCTGCGATAGTATGACAATATGCCCCTGGTGAAGTATATTGAAACAACCGTTGGTGAAAACGATTTTTTTATTGAGCAGATTCCATCGCTTTGCCTGGTGTTTAACAGCGTCAGGCGTTAATATTTTATTTTTTATCAGCTCTGGATATTTCATGTTTATTCCGGTTTACTAATGGCAGTAAAATTAAGCATATTAATCCTCCAAATATGGCGATGCCGGTTTGCGCCAGCCATAATATCCATCCAAAACCTAATGCAGGTCCTTTTGCTATTCCATACAATGGTAATAACTCCTGGATAAAATATTGATATGCTCCAATGCCACCGGGCGTTGCTATCATGGCCACACTTCCTAAACTTATTATTGAAAAACAAGCGCCGATATCGAGGTGCTTTACCTCCACCATAGTGTAAAATCCGGCTTTTACACTTAATATATATAGCACCCATATCAATATAGACTGGGCAATAAAAAGCCATTTGTTTTTAAGATGCGCTATACTGGTTATGCCCGCCCAAATGCCTTTAAGAACAGATGATATTTTTTTTACAGCCGGCGAAGAAGCGTTTCTTTTCAATATCCAGGCAAACAGTAAAGCCAATATGCCCAAAGCCAGGAGGATCAACGCAATTCCGTACAATTTCAAATTGCCTTCAGCATCATATAAAATAATAGAGAGTTTGGCAGAGGCGTAACCACTTATAATATCGAACTGGGTAACAATTGTTATTGCAAATACGATTAATAGGCACAGTGCATCAACTATACGTTCTGTTACCATTGTGCCGATTAATTTATCAGCAGGGATTTTTTCATATTTAGCCAGCATGGTACATTTCATCACTTCACCAAGGCGGGGAACCATCATATTAAAAAAATACCCCAGCATGGTTGCAAAAAAAGTATTGATTGAAGCAGGAGAATAGCCGAGGGGTTGAATAAGTATCTTCCACCTTAAAGCACGTGTATAATGCGCCAGTAATAAAATGAGCATCGGCATTATCACCAGCAAATAATCAGCGCCTTTTAATGAGCTGACCAGTTGTTGCTTATTTTCCGGTGAAAGGTTGCTGGCGCTCAGCCACAATAAAAATACCCCAAGCCCCAAAAAGAAAATGTATTGGAGTGCATTGAGTAGTTTTTTTCTTGTCATATATATGTGCCGGGCATTTTATAACCTGTTCCCATCTTTAGGAAAGATAATACGTGGTTTGAAGCTTTTGGCTTCTTCAAAATCCATTGTGGCATAAGATATAATAATAACAGTATCGCCAACGGTTCCCTGCCGGGCAGCCGGTCCGTTAAGACAGCAAACGCCGGAGCCTTTTTTCCCTTTTATAAGGTATGTTTCAATTCGTGAACCATTATTCACATTTACAATCTGAATTTTTTCATTCTCAATAAGGTTGGCTGCTTCCATCAGGTCTTCATCTAATGTAAGGCTGCCTACATAGTTAAGGTTAGCTTCGGTTATAACGGCTCTGTGAACCTTTGACTTAAGTATTTCAATTTCCATAAGGCACAAGATTAAGTGGTATAATCATATTATCAATCAACCTTACCTCACTCATAAAGGCAGCTATTAACACTACTATCTGTTTTTGATTTTGCAGGGCATCCAAAAGTTCAAGTGTATCTGCGTTCGCTATTTCAATATAGTCAGCAACAAGGTTGTGCGTTACCAGTATTTCATTAGCTGCTTTTTTTAATACCGGCCATGAATTATTTTTAAAATTATTTTTTATATACATAAGCGCTTTATAAATGCCTGTGGCATTTATCCTTTGTTCCGGGCTTAACCTCATATTCCTGCTGCTCATTGCCAAACCATCCGCTTCTCTGAAAGTAGGGCATACGATTACTTCAGTTTTTATATTAAGTAAATCAACTAATTTTTTGATAACCAGGTATTGCTGATAATCTTTTTGCCCTAAAAATAGTTGATTGGGCACAACAGCAAACAGCAATCTGCTCACTACCTGGCATACACCCTGAAAATGCCCGGGGCGGAATTTTCCGTCCAGGACGGTTTCAAGATAGCCCAAATCATAGTGCTCTTTAACCGGTAAACCACCAGGATAAAGGTCTTCTGCATCAGGAAGGTAAAGCACGTCGCAACCCGCTTTTTCCAACATGTGAATATCCTTCTCCAGCGTTTTAGGATAAAGCTTAAAATCTTTGGGGTCGTTAAATTGGGTAGGGTTCACAAAAATGCTTGCTATGGTAACATCGCTGCTATTTTTTGCGGTTTTTACAAGCGATATATGTCCTTCATGCAGAGCACCCATAGTAGGCACAAATCCTGTAGAAAGCTCTTGTGCTGCCTGTGTTTTTAAGTATTTGCTGAGATCACCGGATTTCTTGAAAATAAACATAATATCATCAAAAGAGTGTAATTAGTATAGGATAGGGCAGAGGTAAGCTAAAAAATCGTACCTTTGCGCACCTTATACATTTCCTTAATATTAACTTAACAAAAAACGGAAAATGTCTACAAAGAAACGAATTCTATTTATTGCTAACGAAATGTCTCCATACCTTGAACTTACAGAGTTCTGTGAAATAGTAAATAAGCTGGCGATAAAATCAAATGATAGTGGATTTGAAGTTCGTTGTATTATGCCCCGTTTTGGTGTAATTAATGAAAGAAGGCACAGGTTGCACGAGGTGGTTCGCCTTTCCGGTATTAATGTAACCGTAGACAATGAAGATTTTCCTTTACAAATTAAAGTAGCATCATTACCCAACGCACGTTTGCAGATATATTTTCTCGAAAACGAAGACCTGTTTAAACGAAAATTTGTTTTTACAGATGAAAACGAAAAATGGTTCGCGGATAACTGGTTACGCACCATATTTTATTGCAAAGGCGCACTGGAAACTGTAAAAAAGTTTGGCTGGCCTCCTGACATCATTCACTGCAGCGGCTGGATGACGGGTTTAATACCCATGTACCTGAAAACAGCTTATAAAAAGGAACCGGTTTTTAGTAACAGCAAAGTAATCTACACTATAGGTCAAAATACTTTTAAAGAAAAGATAGGCGCTGATTTTGTGAAGAAGGCTGCCATACACGCCTCAATAAAGGAAAAAGAATTGGAGCCTTTTAAAGAAAATAACAATACCGCAATGTTCAGAGGCGGTGCAACATTTGCTGATGCCATAACTTTTGGTGCAGCAAAAGTTGAAAAGAAATTGTTGGAGGAGTTTGGTAAAGTGAAAGGCAAGAAAGTTTTGCCTTTTAAAGAAGATTCAGATTTAACAGACTATTTACAATTGTATAACGACCTTGCGCAGAAGTAATTAATTACGTAAACGAATTGTCGTTATTATAATTAATTGCTATAGATACACAGATACATTATAACTCTCTATTAAACTATATACGTGAAGTCGAAATTTCTGCTGTTTGCAACAGGAGTTTTCCTGTTTGTATATATTACAGGTTGTACTAAAATTAATCCTACTGACATCGGCGCCGACCTTTTACCAATTGCTGATAACGTTAATACTTTTGATACAAGTTTGCGGGTATATGCAGATAATTATTTGTTTAATGATTCTTCAAGACTAAATCCTTTTAGTAACCATGTTTTGGGAATTATTGAAAATGATCCGGAGTTTGGTAAAACCGAAGCCTGGATTTATTTATCTGTAGTGCCTGCTGCTGTTGCAGCCAATCCGTTTACTTCAATTGATAGTATTGTGGGAATGGATTCCGTTGTACTTGGTTTAGCATATACGGGGTTGTATGCTGATAGCAATGCCATCCAGAAAATTAATGTGTATGAAATAGCAGATACTTCATTTAAAGATACGCTTGGCTATTTGATACAGCACCCGGAGTTTAATACAACAGGCGCTGAACTTGGGAACAGTACTATTAGTTTTGTAACGCTCAACGACCCTAAAACCATCGTTGTAAAGGGTGATACTACTGTTATTGAAAATCAGATGCGCATTAAACTTGATCCTGCTTTGGGCTTACGTTTTGCTGCATATGACACTACAGTTTATCCCAAAGCTTCCAACAGAGATTCGGCGTTCCAGAAAGTTTTCAACGGGCTTGCCTTAAAAGTTGATGCATCGTCTCCGGCAAAAACCGCGCTGGCTTATTTTGATCTGGGAAGTGAAAATACAAAGCTTACTTTTTATTACAGGATACACAAAAACGGCGCTGTTGATACTGTTTCAACAGATTTTGTTTTATATGCATCAAGCACTGCAAGGGCCCGCGCTGCAAACCTGATAAAGAGAACGCCTTCAGGTGGTTATGCAAACCTTTCTGCAACTACAGGTATAACAGACGCAGAAAAAGTATATATTCAGTCAACCCCGGGTTCGTATGCCATATTACGCATACCCGGTCTCACAGGCATGTCTAACCGCATTGTTCACCGGGCAGAACTGTCTTTTGAGCCTGCAGACTCCCCTCCGGATAATCTTATTTATTCCAGCCCTGATTATCTTTTTTTGGATATGATTGACAGCGCCAATAGCAGGTTCCTTACTATTGGCAGCGATTTTATTTATTCGTCAACATCAGGATATGATTACCAGACTTTTGGTGGTTATCTGAAAGATAATCGCTACTTTTTTAATATAACCAGGCATGTGCAGGAAATGGCCACCAGGCAAACAACAAATTACCCGTTACGTTTATATGCTCCAAGAACTGCGGTAGCATATTATGTTTACCCCAGAGAGGCTGGAGGATTTATTGATGATATTCAAACCGGTTTTCTTATAAATTCAAAGATTGCAAAAGGCAGGGCTGTTATTGGCGGCGGCTCCAACGCTACCCACAAAATGGTGGTGCGTATAATTTATTCTAAAATTTAAAGTCTACCATTATCTTTGCGCGGTTTTAAAGCAGGCATTATCAGCCTGCTCTCAACTTAACCTCTTAAATTTATTTTCAATATGCCTTATTTATTTACTTCTGAGAGTGTTTCTGAAGGACACCCGGATAAAGTGGCCGACCAGATTTCTGACGCTATTATTGATAACTTTCTTGCTTTTGATCCAAACAGTAAAGTTGCCTGCGAAACCTTGGTAACCACCGGCCAGGTTGTATTGGCAGGTGAGGTAAAATCTAAGGCATATCTTGATGTTCAGGAAATTGCCCGTGGTGTAATCAGGAAAATAGGGTACACAAAGAGTGAATATATGTTTGAAGCACATTCATGCGGTGTGCTGTCTGCCATTCATGAACAATCTGCTGATATTAACCAGGGGGTAGATAAAAAGAATAAAGAAGACCAGGGCGCCGGCGACCAGGGTATGATGTTTGGTTATGCAACAGATGAAACCAATGATTATATGCCGCTTGCATTGGATCTGGCGCATAAAATCCTGATTGAATTATCAGCGCTCAGAAGAGAGAACAAACAAATAAAATATTTAAGACCTGATGCTAAAAGCCAGGTAACGCTTGAATATGATGATAATAATAAACCGGTAAGCATAGACGCAATAGTGGTATCAACCCAGCACGATGATTTTGATACCGAGGCTAAAATGCTGGAGAAAATAAAAAAAGATATTATCAATATTCTTATTCCACGCGTAAAAGAAAAGTATAAAAAATACGCAAAGCTGTTTAACAAGGATATTAAATATCATATTAACCCGACCGGCAAATTTGTAATCGGCGGCCCTCATGGCGATACAGGTTTAACAGGAAGAAAAATTATTGTTGACACGTATGGTGGTAAAGGCGCCCACGGTGGCGGCGCTTTTAGTGGTAAAGATCCTTCTAAAGTTGACCGTTCTGCAGCTTATGCAACAAGGCATATTGCCAAAAATCTTGTAGCTGCGGGTGTTGCTAAAGAAGTATTGGTACAGGTATCATATGCTATTGGTGTTGCAAAACCAACAAGTATTAATGTTAATACATTCGGCACATCAAATGTAAATATGACTGATGGTGAGATTGGAAAAATTGTTGCCGGGATATTTGATATGCGCCCTTACTTTATTGAAAAACGTTTAAAACTTCGTAACCCGATTTACAGTGAAACGGCAGCTTACGGACACATGGGGCGTAAGCCGGAAACAGTAACCAAAACTTTCACTTCGCCTGATGGTAAAACAAAGAAAGTAAAAGTTGAATTGTTTACCTGGGAGAAGCTGGATAAAGTGAAAGAAGTGAAGAAGGCATTTGGGCTAAAGTAATTTCTAAAATTTTAATTGAATAATCCCGCAGCTAAATCCTGCGGGATTATTTTTGCAATATGGAAGAACAGCGCAATCCGTGGAAAATTTTAGGTGAGAAGGATATTTATGATAATACGTGGATTGGTTTGAAGGAGTATAGTGTTATCAATCCTTCGGGCGGTAAAGGCATATATGGCAAGGTGTTTTTCAAAAACCAGGCGATTGGTATTGTGCCGTTGGACGAAGAAGGCAATACCTGGCTGGTTGGGCAATACCGTTTCCCCATAAATAAATATAGTTGGGAGATTCCGGAGGGTGGCGGTGAATTGAATGTTGATCCTTTGTTGTCGGCCCAGCGGGAATTACTGGAAGAAACAGGACTGAAAGCTGAACGCTGGGATAAAATACTGGAGATGCATTTATCAAACTCTGTTACCGATGAGAAGGCAATAGTATATGTTGCGAGAACATTGTCGCAACATGCACCACAGCCGGAAGAAACAGAGCAGCTTGTAATAAGAAAAGTAGCTTTAACCCGGGCTTTTGAAATGACAATGAGCGGAGAAATAACAGATGCGATTTCTGTAGCCTCGATTTTAAAATTGAATTACCTTCTCGACAAAAAACTGATATAGCTTTTGAAAAAATCTTCATTGATAATAGGCAGACAACCATTGATAGAAGCGCTGCAGGGCGGCCGTGCTGTTGATAAGATTTTTATGTTCAAGAATATTACCGGAGAGAATGTGCAGGAGATAAAACAATTGGCAAGAACAAATAATGTTCCCATTCAAATGGTGCCGGTTGAAAAACTTAACGGTTTTACCAAAGCTAATCACCAAGGCGTTGTTGCCATCGCAGCGCTTATTTCGTACACAGACCTGCAGCAGGTTATTGATTTTGCCGTAAATAAAGGAGAAGCGCCTTTATTTATTATGTTAGACGGCGTTACCGATGTAAGGAATATTGGCGCTATAGCCAGAACAGCGGTTTGCTGCGGCGCTCACGGAATGATCATTCCTGATAAAGGAGTAGGTGCATTGAATGAAGAAACCATGAAATCTTCCGCCGGCGCACTGGAGCATATTTATATATCAAGAGTGAATAGTCTTGCACATGCGGTTGATACACTTCACCTGAATGGTATTAGTGTTTTTACAGCCGAAATGAATTCAGCTCAAAAAGTATTTGATACTGATTTTACACAACCCTGCTGCATTATAATGGGTAATGAAGAAAAAGGGGTGCAGCATTTTTTGAGTAAATCCGCTGATCAGAAATTTACTATTCCCATTGCCGGCAATTTCGATTCCTTTAATGTTTCCGTAGCTGCCGGTATTATTTTGTATGAGGCGATGAAGCAGCGGGTACTGTCTCAATAATAGTTTTCACTTATTGTTGCTAAGTGTTTACACTTACAACGCGTCATATATATACAAAAGTTATCCACAATCACAATATTTTCTCGGATTTATTTTGCCTATATATTTTTTTTGTCAACATTCGTGTTAACGATTTGTAAAACATCAATTGTTCACCACATTGCATGAGAATTATCCTAACCATTGCTTTTGTATTGCTTACAATGATATTACACGCACAGGAGCGCAGTGCTGATACCATTGTAAATATTCCCGGCAAATACATCAGTAGCATTGATGATAAAATTAATTCCCTCGACAGGCAGCTCACCAAACAAACCCGTAAGTATTTACATAGTCTCTCCAAACAGGAACGAAAAATAAAAAAACAACTCGCAAAAATTGATTCATCAAAGGCCGCTGAAATATTCGGGGATGTTACAAAAAGGTATGAGTCCCTCTCTCAAAAGCTCAATGGCGCTACCGGCAAATTTGATAAGCTCACTTCAGGGGAGTTTATTGCCGGGCTTGATTCCCTGCAGGGATCGGTTGCCTTCTTAAAAGATGCCGCAAATATTGTTTCCAAAACAAAAGATATACGCCGGAAGCTTGGCAGCTCCCTAAACCAGGCAAACCAGCTGCAAAACAAATTAAAAGAAGCAGGCGATATACAAAGCTATCTTCAGGAGCGGCAGCAACAATTACAACAACTGCTTGGCTCTTATACCAGCCTGCCCCAAAGCGTTAGTAAATGCTTTGGTAAATACCGGCAGGATGTGTATTACTACAGTCAGCAGGTAAAAGAGTATAAAGAAATACTGAACGACCCGGATAAGCTGGTACGGAAAATACTCAGCACGCTGCAAACCATGCCTGCATTTTCAAAATTCTTCAGCAGGTATAGTATGCTGGCTTCACTATTCCCTGCCCAGGATAACTACGGCACCCCGCAAGCATTAGCCGGCTTACAAACCAGGGCAGGCGTGCAACAGCTCATGCAGCAGCAGTTATCCCTGCCTGCAACAGGAGGCGCCAATGCCAGTCCCTCCCAATACCTGCAGCAGCAGATGCAGCAGGCGCAGGGTGAATTAAGTAAGCTGAAAGACAAGCTAAACCAGTTGGGCATCAATGGCGGGGGCAGCAGTGATATGGTGATGCCGGATTTTAAGCCAAACAGCCAAAAAACCAAGCGGCTGAAAGACCGGATACAGGTAAGTACCGACTTTCAGACGCAACGGTCCGATCATTACTATCCTGTTCGCACAGACGTAGCCATCATGCTGGGTTACAAACTTAATGACAATACGACTATAAATGCCGGAGTGAGTGGAAGGCTTGACTGGGGAAAAAGCTGGAAGGAAATACGATTCTCGGCGGAAGGAATTGGATTTAGAACGAACCTGGAATGGAAAGCTCCCGACCTGTTCAAGACCAACAGCCGCATTATGGCCAGCCTGTGGTTTACTGCCGGAGCGGAACTGAATTACAACCGTACCATTGAAAGTCTTGCTGTATTTAAAAACTATAGCAACTGGACAAAGAGTGCGCTAGCCGGGCTTAAGAAAAAGTACAGCATGAACTCACCCCTGAAGAAGGGGAAGAAGGTGGAGGGAACGATGAGCGTATTGTATGACTTTTTATATAACAAACATGTACCTCCTACTCCTGCTTTTGTGTGGAGAGTGGGGTGGGGGTTATAAAAGATTTTTTATGAGAAGGCAATTTAAATATCAGCTGCTTTTATTTATTTTAATAACAATGAACCTGTCTTTGGTTAGAGGGCAAATACCTAAGGCGCCTTTAAATATACAAAGCCCAAATATTGCAAGTATGGGAATGTACGGTGAATATCCTGTATCGCCTTTTACAGGATTGCCAACGATAGAAATTCCTTTAACCATAATGGAAGAGAGAAAAATTACAATTCCAATTTCACTTAGTTATCATGCTTCCGGAGTGAGACCCGATGTCCATCCGGGATGGGTAGGGTTGAATTGGAACCTTCAAGCGGGTGGTGTGATTTCAAGGACGATTAAGGATGCACCAGACGATTATAATAACGCAAACTACTATACGGGTGCTAATAGCGGATTTTACTTTAACCATAATAAACTTAATGTTTCAAACTGGGATCAGTTAACTTATATGAAGTCGATTGCTCAGGGAGATGAATCATGGAAAGATACTGAACCTGACGAATTTTCTTTTAATTATCCCGGTGGAAATGGGAAATTCTATTTAGACCATAATGGTTTGTGGAAAGTTAAATGCGATAAGCCGGTAAAAGTTATTTTTAATAATCAGTTTTTGAGCGTCCCTTTTAATGCGGCAGGAACAAGCATAGCTATAAATGGCAACACTAAATCATTTTCCGGCTTTACGATTATTGACGAAAATGGTATACAATATTTTTTTGGAGGAAATACGAATGCCATAGAATACAGCATGGGGTTTTTCTCTCAAAAAGTAGATGAATGGTTTGCTGAAGCGTGGTATCTTGTTAAAATAGTTCATCCAGATGGATACGTAGTTAACCTGACATATGAAAAAGATAATTTCATTAATCAGATGTACATTTCTATTTATAATAACCTACAAACCAGAACTGTTAGTTCAAGCAATGTATTTAATCCCCAACCATCATGCTCATCATGGGATTATCATTCTCTTGATGCATCTTATTCAGGAAAATTAATTTCACCAAGTTATTTGAAGTTGATAGAAAGTGATAACACAAAAATTACTTTTATTAGATCTAATACTACAGAACTTCGCTATTCACAAAATATATATCAATTTCAATATACTCAGTCTCTTTTGAATGGTAACTCTTTTCTTCCATTCTTAGAGGATAATAATATAAGATATCCTGAATGTCTTGATAAATTGCAATGGAAAAAATTGGATAAAATTCAAATAGAGTATAATAATACCGTTTATAAAAGCTTTATTTTTACTTATACAAATGAATTAAATAAAAGACTCACATTGTTGTCTGTTTCTGAAACAGGGAACAATGTTAATTTGATTAAGCCACCATATCAATTTTTTTATAATACTTCTCAATCATTACCAGATTATCTGGCAAATAAAACTGATCATTGGGGATTTTACAATGGTACTTTTGCCGATATAAGTAATATTAATACTTATTACACAACATATTATTCTTTTAGAGAAGCCAATCCTTCATTTTTAACTGCAGGTATACTTAATAAAATAATTTATCCAACCGGAGGCGCAACTGAATTTGAATACGAGCCACACGAATATAACAAGAGGTTAAAGTTTGTAAGATCGGAGGGAATAGATAATAGCTTTAACACTAAAACTATCGCAGGGGGGCTTCGAGTAAAGAAAATTATTTCTTATGATAATATAGCGTCAACCAATAAAACCACTAAGGAGTATTATTATGTTACGGGTTATAATTCAAATTCAAATGTTTTGAACTTACCTTCTAGTGGAATTTTAGGAGGCCAGATCAAATATTACTTTGATGATTATAGATCAGAAGCATTTAATGATAATAATATTATTTATTCAAAATCAATTTTTTCCTCCCAGTCTGTATTGCCCGTGTCAGATAATAGCCGGGGATGTCACATAGGATATAGTGAGGTTGTTGAAAAAAGAACAGATGGAAGTTATACTAAATATTACTTTACAAATTTTGATGATAATCATATTGATGAAGCAGGTATTTCTATCCAGATTACCAGAACCGCTTATGAGCCATATACCTCTTTAGAAGACGAAAGAGGTTTAATTAAGAAAGAGGAAAGTTATACAAATAATAACATACTGCTGCTTCGAAAAGAGTTTGAATATACTGCATTAAATAAAGCTAATGAATATATTAGAGCTCTCAGTGCCAGGTATTTTAATGTTTGTACTGGTACCGCAGTAAGTTGTGCAGAGGGAATAGCCTATAAAAATTATACTTATTCTTATTTACCATTGAAAGAAGTTACTACCTCATACAACCAGGAAGGTAGTAATCCGGTTGTGATTACAAAAAATTTCACATACGATAACCTTACGCGATTAATAAAGACGGAAACAACAACTAATAGCCAAGGTCTAAATGATAAAACAGTTTATATGTATCCGAATGATTATAATTTAGTAGCTGTATCGGGAACAGATTTGAATGCAGTAGCAATAAAGAACCTTAAAGACAAGAATATTGTTGCCCTGGTAATTGAGAAATACAGTCAAAGATCCAAAGCTGATGGTACACTTCTGCGTACAATTTCCGCTTCTTATGTTTCATATAATTATCTATCATTAAAGCCTGAGTCTTTTTTTAATTTAGAAAGTAATGGTTCGATTTCAGATTTTCAACCTTCATATGAATTATCCAATTCTATTGTTAAGGATGGTAGGTATGTTAAAGTTTTAGGACTTAATAATTATGATAATCAGGGTAATATTTTAGAAGCTCTTGGAAGAGATGGCATAAAAACTTCTTATGAATGGGGTTACAATGCAACTTATCCAATTGTAGTAGTAAAAAATGCCGGTAATACTGCTCCTGTGTATACAACACAAACAACAACTAATACATATAATATTCCTGAAAGTTCTCCTAATTCTGGATTTAGCTTCACCTCTTCTGGAGGTACAATTAAAATAAGGTTGAATATTTCTCCAGGATATACGTATGGAATGCAGTATAATCTTACCGGTCCCGGCAACGGATTAGGATCTCTATGTGCCAGTGGATCTTCTACAACCTGCAGCCTTCCACAAGAGGTTACATTTACTGGTATGCCTGCAGGAAATTATTCTTTATCATTAACACAGTCGGATGGGAGCGTTTATATACCCAGAAGCGTCTGGTATCAGTATGATATGCAAATAGTTTCCGTACCGGCTATCAAAGAATTCTTCTTTGATGGATTTGAAGAAAACCCGTCTTCCAATGCGGTGACTGGTACGGCTCATTCCGGAAGAAAATACTGGAATACCAGTTATACAACTTCGTTTACAAAGCCAAACAGTCGTAATTATGTGATACAATGGTGGAACCTTTCCGGCGGTAAATGGATATTTAATGAGCAGCCTTTTACGACTAATGTTACCTTAACTGGTCCGGTAGACGATGTGCGCATTTTTCCCAAAGATGCATTTATGACAAGTTATACCTATGATCCCTTAATCGGCATGACCAGCCAGACTGATCCATCGGGTAAAGTAATTACCTATGAATACGACAGCTTCGGCAGGCTTAAAACTATAAAAGACAAAGATGGGAATGTTCTCAAAACCATGGATTACCAGTACCAAAAACCTTATAACCAATAAAGCTGACTGTGATGCATACACGCTATATCTACGATTTACTCAGCAGGATTGCAATCGTGCTGTTACCGGTATTGCCGGTGGTTGCTTTTTCCCAAACACCCAACCCCATACCAGCCAGCTATCCCGGCAGCACCCTGGTAAACTACATCCGCACCTGGGCAGCTAAAGCGCCGGAGCAGAATGCTAATACATTAATGACAAGAGGACTTCGCGACGTACAGCAGACCACCCAATACTTCGACGGGCTTGGCAGACCCCTGCAAACCGTAATAAAGCAAGGCTCATACGCCTCAGGAGGCACACCCACAGATATGATAAGCCCCGTGATATACGACGCCTTCGGCAGGGAGCAATACAAGTACCTGCCGGCGCCGGCTGCTGCTTCCGATGGCAATTTCAAGCTTGACCCCTTTGCACAGCAGGTGGCATTCTATAATACCCGGCTCTCCGGTCAAACCGGTGAAACCAACATAGGAACCAATGGCGAAAACTGGGCCTACAGCAAAACCAACTACGAGCCCTCACCGCTGAACCGGGTAGACAATACCTATGCCCCCGGCGCCGGCTGGGTGGGCAGCGAAGGCGCCGGCACCGAAGCCCTGAAGAAAAACGTGCGCATAAAATATTATACCAATACCCCCACCGATGATGTAAAGATATGGAAAGTGGATAATGGTGCTGACCTGGGCTTATGGGGAAGCTATACGGTAATTGGAGCGTATGCTGCCGGTACGCTCTATAAAACCATCACCATTGATGAGAATGATAAGCAGGTAATAGAGTTCAAAGACAAGGAAGGCAGGGTGATCCTTAAAAAAGTGCAGCTCAATAACGGCGTGGAAGATGATGGGAGCGGAAAAAATTATACCGGCTGGCTGTGCACCTATTATATCTATGATAATCCTGGTAACCTGCGTTGTGTAATACCACCCGCTGTAACACAACAACTAGCCTTACCTGCGGTGAACTGGAACCTTATGGAAACCACCAACCTGCTTGAACGCGGAGCCTATTGTTACGAGTACGATTCACGCAGGCGCATGATCATGAAAAAAGTGGCCGGGGTTCCCAGAACGGATGCCGTATATATGGTGTATGATGCCAGGGACAGGCTGGTAATGACCCAGGACGGGAAGCAGCGCAGACCAGCCGCCGCCAGCAGGGTCTGGATAGTTACATTATACGATGAACTGGACAGGCCTGTAATAAAAGGCTTTTATGTGAACGCGCTGAACAACAAAACCTTTAAGCAGAACCTGGAAGATGCATATAACAGTACGGCATACCCCTTTGCGGTAGATAACCAGCCTCCCTTAAATGTATACTGGTCACAAACGGCTGAATGGCACTATGATGATTATGATAATATACCTACACTCAGCGGGCTTACCAAAGATTTTGATGCCACCTATAAAACCAGCGCCTACATCAATACCACCTATAATACCTCTCCATTGTATGCGCAGGAGCCTGTGCAATCCTTTCAAACCAAAGGAATGGTTACCTGGACAAGAGCGCTGATACTGGGCAGCCAGAATTATATGTATACCGTAAATATTTATGACGATAAAGGAAGAATAATACAGGTAAAAACAAAGAATTTCCGTACCGGTACCGATCTCACCACCACGCAGTACAACTGGGCCGGGCAGCCGCTGCGCATAGTGCATAAGCACCAGATGCCGGCAGTAAGCGGCACTACCGGGCAAAGTACCCTTACCCTTACCGATATCAGCTATGATGACCTGGGCAGGGCTATACAAACGCAGAAGAAAATACAAAATACACTGGTGAACAGCAATGCGCTGCCCGCCGCCTGGACGAAGATCAGCACAAACATATACGATGCCCTTGGTCAGATAGAGAGAAAGACGATGGGCAATAAGCGGGATGCTGCAGGCAATTATACCGCCTCCCTGCTGTGCAGCCAGGAGTATGCCTATAATATACGGGGCTGGTTACTGTCCATCAATAAAGATTATACCAATGCATCAACCAACAGCGACCGGTATTTTGCCCTTGAGCTTGGTTATGATAAAGACCCCACCATTGGCGCCAACGGCAGCAAACAATACAATGGCAATATCGGAGCTATGCTGTGGAAGAGCGAAGGCGACCAGCAGCGCAGAAAATATGATTTTGTGTATGATAATGCTAACCGGCTGCTGGCAGCAAACTTCGGTCAGTATATATCAGGCTCAGGAGGATCGGCTGCTTTTAATAATGATATTGTAGATTTTTCAGAAAACGGCATAACCTATGATTATAACGGGAATATAAAAACCCTCAGGCGAAAAGGGTTGAAGCTGAATGAATCACCTTTAATAGATGATCTTAGCTATACCTATTATTCTTATGAAGACAGACCCTACAAGGTAACCGATGCCATAACCGGCAGCGATAACGGCAGCCTGGGCGATTTTAAAGACGGCGTGCAGGCGGCAGACTATAATTACAATAATGGCAATGGCAGCCTTACGACAGACTTTAATAAAGGCATAACCGGTATTGAGTATTACAGAACCATTGAGCTGCCCAAAACCATCACTACTGCAAAAGGTACTATAAATAATGTATATAATACTGATGGTGACAAGCTGAGTAAAACAACGATAGAGACCAGTGCCACAGTTTCTTACAATGGCACTGATTATACAGGAATCAGCATCACCACTACCACCACTTATCTTGGTGGTGCAGTATACGAAAGCAGGGCATATACCAATAACAGCACCCTTAACACAGCCCTTGGCTATACCGACAGGCTGCTGTTCACCGCCCATGAAGAAGGCAGGATAAGAGCCCAATACAACAATGCCTCCACGCCCAACACCCCCACCGGCTTTGTATATGATTATTTTATTAAAGACCACCTCGGTAATATACGCATGGTGCTTACCGATGAGTATAAGCAGGATATATACCCCGCTGCTACCCTGGAAGGCACCTATAATGCCAGCGGCACCACCCAAACTGCCAGCATGATCAATTATGAAAAGCAGTTTTATAATATTGATAATACAAAAGTAACCCCCGAAACAGCCATACCCTCCTGGGCAACAGAAACGGTAGCCAATACCAAACTTTATTACAACAACAATGGCAACCCGCCCACCAATGGCAATTACCCTGCGGGCACTACCCCTGTGCAAACCGATGGCAGCACCAAACTATATAAGCTCAATGCCACAACCAACAAAACCGGGCTTGAGTTTGTGGTAAAGGTAATGGCAGGCGACAGGATAGATATACTGGGTAAATCCTACTACCTCAATACCACCAATATCAGCAATGCCAATTCCACCACGCTTGATCTGTTAGGGCTTATGACCAGTATGCTGCTGGGTCCCGCCAACCCTGCGGCAGGTAAAGGCTTTACGGCATCACTGTTAAATACAACCAATACCGGGTTAGTGCCCTCCACATTCTTCAGGGGCAGCAATGGAGAAACAGGCGGCACAGTACCCAAGGCATACATCAATTACATATTGCTTGATGAGCAGTTTAAATATGCAGGTGGCAATTTCAGTCGTGTAGGCACGAGCGGCACAGTAAAAAATCATTATGGTGATGCCGGCATGCAGAATATAGCTGTTACCAAAAACGGTTATATATTTGTATATGTAAGCAATGAGAGCAATCTCGATGTGTTCTTTGACAACCTGCAGGTGATACATACCAGGGGTGCTATTCTGGAGGAAACACATTATTATCCGTTCGGGTTGACAATGGCGGGGATATCATCAAAGGCGTTGAACAACTCTCCTGAAAATAAGTACAAATACAACGGCAAAGAACTTAATAACAAAGAATTTAATGATGGTTCGGGGCTTGAATGGTATGACTATGGTGCAAGAAATTACGATCCACAAATAGGACGTTGGCACACAATAGATCCACTTGCAGACGAGTATAGAAAATGGTCGCCTTACAACTATGCGTTGAATAACCCTCTTCGATTTATTGATCCGGATGGAATGGGAGTTACAGGTGATTATTACAAAAGGGATGGAACATATCTGGGAACAGATGGAATAGATGATGATCGTGCTTACGTGACCACAGAGAAAGAGTTCATGAAAATGGCTTCAAATGACTTTCAAACAATGGGGCCAGGGGTTACACCCCTTTCTGTTAAAAATTCGGAATTACAATTGCTGGCTTCTACTTCTTATGGAGAATCTTCTTTGGCAAATAACCCGGAAGAAACTGCTGCAATTTCTAATGCAATAGTCAATAATATGGATGCTCATCCCAACGGGGCAACTATTGGGAGCACTATTCAAGGATTTGCTCTAGCTGCTCAGGATGGGAATGCCAGAGTTGCAGAATTCAACAATACAGGTGCGCTGGAAAAAAATGGCACATTTATGCAAAGTGCCATTGCTGGTGCAATTAATGCAGTTTCTGGAGGTAAAGATTATTCAAACGGAGCTACCCATTGGGCCGGCGATGATATAGGTTCCAAAAGTGAAAAGAGGGCTACTGGCGGATTACAATTTACTAACTCATCTCATGATCTGCAGAACTTAGGAAGTCAAACCGCTAAAAATGCTCCAATCACAACTTACTTTTATAATAAGAAAGGGGTAGCCACTGCAGCGAGAGGAACCTATTCATATACTTGGCAAACTACTGCTGCTTATGGTGGTACGAAGCCTAACGGAACAAGGACCGGTACTACATTTATGCGGAAAACAGATGCTTTTATTCAAGCCACCGGAGCCCCACGTTATTAAACTTATAGATATGTATAACGGCTTTATCAAACTACTATTGGCATTTATACTTTGCTCTTGTGTCCAACAAGAAAGCCTAAACAGTAAGAATGTTAATGTTGAACCTGCGGCTGATAGTGCAACGATAGACATAGATAGCCTTTATGCAAGATTATCTAAGGAAAAAAGGATAAACTACAAAGAGATACCGGGTCAATTTAATTATATAAAGAGTGATGAAAAATCCGGTAGATATTTAGCTAAGTTTATTGGAAGGAATATGGGAAAAGAAATCAATTATATTAGCTATGGGAATAATAAAAATGATACAATTATTTGGGGAAACCATGCTATTGACATAAAGTCAAAACTTGATCCTACTTCAATTAACATATATGAATTTGAAGTAGAAGCCAGAGGATACATTGTTTTCATAGGTAAAGGTCAGTCTGCATCTGGATCAGGAGGGCAAATTACTTTTTTTGTTTTGCTCGAATTGGATAATAAAAGAAATCTATTGATTACCCGAGAATTTGAGAGTCGATTTGGTAGCGTCAATAGCTTACTTGATCTAAATCAGGATGGCACGTTGGATTATATAAAAATTATTAATAGTAAAAAAGAGGATGAATACTTATTAACCGTTCACACTGTAAATAGTAATCAGAACATAGGTAAAGGAATGATGCTACTTAAATATGTATTAAATGACAAGTTTAGTATACTTGAGAATACATTGGTTGATTTGTAGATATGAAAGAAACAAAGTACAAAAGCCCGGCGTTGCCGGGCTTTTGTACTTTTATCACTCAAACTTCCTTCTCCGCAGAGTAAGAGTTCTCCGCAGTGTCTGCCTATGAATAGCCTGTGTGTTGGCAGGCGACGCTGCGGTAGGCGGAAAGAAGGCGTATCAGTTTAAGGTAATATTACCTTATCTTAGTGTTAGCCTATGCCGGTACGCCGCCAAATATCAGAACCGTTTGGAATATACTCCATCACATTTACCTGTGCCAGGTGGTTGCATCTTTTCCCGGTCACAAATACCTATTATGCAGTATATAATTGGTTTGATTTTCTAAAGTTACAAGGTCATTATATTGTTGGGTATGTAATAATGCCCAATCATGTTCATTCAATAATAGGTTTTATAAATGCCGGCAAATCCATCAATACTATTGTGGGTAATGGCAAACGTTTTATGGCATACGAACTGGTATTACAACTGGAGCAACAAAATCATCATAGTATATTAATACAATTAGAGCAATGGGTAAATAATACAGATAAAGCACGCAATAAGAATCATGAAGTATTTGAGCCCTCATTTGACCATAAAGCATGTATAAGTATTGAGTTTATTGAACAAAAATTGCATTACATACATATGAATCCATGTCGTTGGAATCCGCCGCTTGTGGCACAACCGGAAGAATATATACACAGTTCTGCTAAATATTATATTACGGGAGAGCAGGGCGTATATGAAGTTTGTAACTACATGTTGTTACAGGATGTAGATTTGACGAAACAAAGACGATGAGTATGCCTCGCAGAGTCCAGCTCACGCACAAAAGGCTCAGAGTTGAGACTCTGCGGAGAACCAAACCATCAAAAGGCCCCAATGCCGGGCAATGGACTCCGATATGGAGAACAAATAAGTCAGGTGAGTTTGTGCGAAATTTAGATGGAATAGCAGAAGAGGGATATCTGGTACTTAAAAATTCAAAAAATGCAATTAAGAAGTTCAATATTGGAAAGGCGCTGACAAGAACAGGCAAGGTCTTGGGTGCTGCGGGTATTGGAGCTACCATTATTGATGGAGCATCAGGTGAGTGGAAACATCATCATACGGCAGATGTTATTATTGGTGCAGCTATGCTTTTTTGGACCTGTCGGTTGGGTTGGCGGACTTACTTATTTAGCAGCCGATCTAATTACGCAAGGGATAACAGGAAAAAGTATTACAGAAAATTTATTTGATTAACTCATATGTACGGATTTGCTTTTTATTTTTTTTACGGAATTTTATCAGGCAGGGCTAAAGATGCGGTTTTCACTTCAAAGTTAGCCATGGCAGTAATTGTAGTGCTACACTTAGTAACTATTGCAAAGATTTTAGTTTACCTGAAGGTTATTAACGGCATTCCAATTTTCAGTAGCACTTATTTACATAACAAACTTTATTGGTATATTCCTATATTGTTGCTATTCGGTATAATTTTCTTTCGTTTTTGATAAATCAAAAACGAAAGAAATTATTGATAAATATTCTAAAACTAATTTCTATTCAATAGGAAATGTTTTTCTATTTCTATTATTTATTATTGTTCCTATTATACTAATAGCTATGCTGTAATCTCCCCCTTATAGCGCTTGGTGTGCCGTGCAAGTTGTATAAAAGATGGTAGTAGGTCTACCGTGGTCGCCGTGCAAGCGGAGGCTGCAAACCACTCCTCGGTGCTTGTTTAGTTTAACTCGGAAACCCACCGTCTTTGACGGTGGTAATGTTCGTTGGGCTAAGCCGAATGTTTAAATTTGAGGATGAGTAAGTATAAGAAGCAGTCTCATGTAGTATATAAATGTGACTATCATTATAGTATGGACGCCGAAGTATAGGTTTCGAATTTTAACAGGAGAAGTTGGGTTGCAAATGCAAAGGGATATACGAATGTATAGTGAATGGTTGGGCTGTGAGATAATAGAGTTGAATGTGCAGTTAGATCATGTGCATGTAGTGGTAAGTATACCACCGAAGGTATCAATTTCAACGTATATGGGCACAGTAAAGGGCAATACGGCGATTCGAATATTCAAGAATTATCCGATGTTGAAAAAGCGCCCCTACTGGGGTAATCATTTTTGGAGCAGAGGTTATTTTGTGAACACAGTAGGCATAAACGAAGATATGATAAGACGATATGTGAAATACCAGGAAGAAGAGGAGCGTAAAGAGGAAGGTAACCAACAGGGTTTCGACTTTGACCTTGGAACTTAGCCTATGGCTTTGCCCATAAATCCACCTGCTTTGCAGGTGGTAGTTTAATTGAAATTAAAAACATTAACACGATGATTGAAATAATAGAAGCTTTTTTCATTTAATTTGAATTTTAGGATTTAAAAATGAGTTTTGAAATTCAGAGTCGTTTTTTCGTTTTTGACCATAGGCATTAAAGTTTTGTTTATAAAATGTTTTTTGATTATAACAGGCTTTTTTTACCAATTCTTTTTACTTTGCTATCTGGTTTTTAAGTTTTTATATCGGCATATTGTACTTATTCACTGAAATGCTTTTCTAATATATAGCCTTTAGTGCCGGGCTTTATTCAGGTTTGGGGTTCTTTAGCAAAACCTATTGTGGTATAAATTAAAGGGGTACGATTGTTGATTTATTATTGCGCAATAGGGTAGGGGATTAATTCCTGGCGCAATTTTGAGTCAGTCAGTTTTGTCTTTTTGAATTTCACTTATAGGAAATTCACTACTACAAAAGTTCAGGGTGGATTGTTGTAGGATTATAATGCGCTTATATCAGAAGTACGCTTAACAAAAGCCAAATAAGGAGAAAACATTAATAGTTGGTTACCTGCAATGCTATACTACTTTTTTTCAATATACAGGTATTTCTGTTGTACAACTATTGTATCTCCTTCTTTAAGTAAACCTGGGAGGGCTTTATCTTTCCAAAAATAATTCCATTCATTCTTTTTTGAATAACTGCATTGATTGCCGGCCGAACTAATTATGCAGCTCATTTGTGGCAGCTTTAATTTGCCATTGGTGTAAAGCACAGGAAAGCTGGGCTTATAAAAACATGATGCATGTAATGCAGAGTCAGTCAGATACCAGGGCTCGGTGAAGGGGTAATCCCTGTTTGGGCAGGTTAGCAATGCATCATATACCAGTCCTTTATAGTATTCAATTATTTGCTGGCAGAGGGGCAAACTTCCATATTGAAATGCCGTAATTGAATCATTTAAAACCTGTATACTCAAAGTAGTTGAGCTGTCATATCCCCCCAATGATTCCTGGTATATCCAATTGGGTCTGAATAACTCAGCAGCCTTACGATACCTGATTTGTTTAAGGTAAGCTTTATAGTTTATTCCGCCGTCCGAACTAATATTAATCTGCACACCATCTTCAGCATTACTCTGTCCATAAATATACCGATCGTAGGTTGCAGATGTATCCGAAAAAGAAAAACTCTTATTAAATGTTATATTTACCCGGTCATTATTTGGCTCTGAGTTTTGAAAAACGAAACTATCTGCTGCATTATGCCGAACCAGGTAATCCTGTATTAATCCCTGCTTCGTTATATCTGTCAAAAAACCATGCCCTGAGACATACACATACATTTCCGGGTCAGCTACGTAAATAATATCCGAAGCCCTGTACGTTCCCGCTTCAATAGTTACAAAACCGGGGGCTGTGTTTATTACTGAACTATTTTTTTTGCAGGCATTGGCAATAAAAAAAATAAAAAACATTAAAAACACGGCACGCATACACGTTGTATTGATGATAGTAAAGCTAATAAAGATTTATTGCTTACACAATAACAATGGCCGGGTATAAAACCTGCTGATTTTTTAGATTATATCCCTTCTGTGATTGGTATATAAAAAATGATTGTTAGTCTGTATATATATCTAATTAGTCTAAAGATTATGGTGGGCTATAAATCATTAACCTGGCTTTTATTTCCTTTTTGCGCATTTTTATTTCCTTTTTGTCAATTTGCGATGCAGATGCCTCCTGCGTCGGCATGACAGCTTGCTGTGCGGGCAACCACAAGTGCAGGATAGCAGTGGCATAATTGTATAGCTTGCGCCGGGTATTATACCTGATTCAGGAAAAATATAAGGATGTCATTTGCTTTCTTTCTACAAACCGTTAACCGCTACGCGGCAGGATGCCGGTTGCATTATTCACTGGTTATTTCACAGGGGTACACGAAAGATACACAAAGCGCCGCAAAGAGGCTAAGTAACGCTTTGTGTAACTTTGTGTATCCTTTGCGGCTCTTTGTGTAACAAACCCATTCCCGCCGGGCAGACACCCGGAATTCGTGGCAGGAAATTACAAACAATTATTAGCTTTATACTGAATTTTAACGCTGTAAAGCCTAAATAGGCCAAATAAAATATTATTATTCGGTTATTATTTAGGAAATTTGCGCCTCTCTTAAAAAATTATTCCGTTATGAGTAACAAGCCAGCATCCTTGTTTGACAAAGTTTGGGACGCCCACGTGGTGAGAAGCATTCCTGATGGGCCGGATGTATTGTTTATTGATCGTCATTTTATTCATGAAGTAACCAGCCCTGTAGCGTTCCTCGGTATTGAAACCCGCGGTATCCCGGTTTTATACCCGCAGCGCACTTTTGCTACGGCAGACCACAATACACCAACTATCAACCAGGATCAGCCTGTTAAAGACCCGCTTTCTGCAAAACAATTGGCCGCACTTTCCGGCAATGCTGAAAAATATGGTATTTCTATCTGGGCATTGGGCAGCCCCAAAAACGGTATTGTGCATGTGGTAGGCCCTGAAAATGGAATCACACTGCCGGGCATGACAATAGTATGCGGCGACTCACATACATCTACGCATGGCGCTTTCGGTTGCATTGCTTTTGGTATCGGTACTTCAGAGGTGGAAATGGTGCTTGCTTCTCAATGTATCATGCAACCCAAGCCAAAGAAAATGCGCATTACCATCAATGGAAAATTAGGTAAAGGCGTGTTGCCAAAAGATGTTGCTTTGTATATGATATCTCAGATTACGGCAAGTGGCGCTACCGGTTATTTCTGTGAATATGCCGGCGAAGTATTTGAAAATATGAGCATGGAAGGCCGCATGACGGTTTGTAATATGAGTATTGAAATGGGCGCACGTGGTGGTATGATTGCTCCTGATGAAACTACTTTCAATTATGTAAAGGGCAGAGAAAAAGCACCAAAAGGTGAGGCCTGGGATAAGGCATTGGCTTATTGGAAAACATTAAAGACTGCCACCGGTGCTACTTTCGATAAAGAATTGGTTTTTGATGCCGCGAATATAGAGCCGCAGATCACTTACGGAACAAATCCCGGATTGGGAACCGGCATCACACATACAATTCCCAGGGCTGCTGAGGTTAAGGATGGTGAAGCCTCTTACAAAAAATCTTTGGCTTATATGGATTTCCAGGAAGGTCAGCCATTGCTCGGTAAGAAAATAGATTATGTGTTTTTAGGAAGTTGCACTAACGGACGTATTGAGGACTTCCGTGCGTTTGCCAAAGTGGTAAAAGGCAGAAAAAAAGCAGATAATATAACCGCGTGGCTGGTGCCGGGTTCTCATATTGTTGAAGCGCAGATAAAAGAAGAAGGTATTTTAGATATTTTAAAAGAAGCAGGTTTTGAATTGAGGCAGCCCGGTTGTTCTGCCTGCCTGGCAATGAACGATGATAAAATTCCTGCAGGAAAATATGCAGTGAGCACAAGTAACAGGAACTTTGAAGGCCGCCAGGGTCCAGGTGCACGCACGTTACTGGCGAGCCCTTATGTGGCAGCAGCGGTTGCGGTTACAGGAGTGGTAACGGATCCGAGGGAATTGTTAACAGAAGGGTAGAGCTATTAGCTGTCAGCAATCAGCTATCAGCGCCTCAAATTTTAAATTTTATTATGATTATAGAGAAGACATCTAAGGAAATCTTATTCAGATTACCACCTGATACAGATATTTTCAGCTTGCAGAGAATCGTCAATCTTTTAAAATATGAAAGAGTGGTTAAAAAGAGCAAAGCCACGGAAAAACAAATTGAAAAGCTTTCTGATGACCTGAAATCTAAATGGTGGACACAGAACAAGAAACGTTTTATAAAATGATTTTTGTTGTTGATAGCAATATTGTGTTTAGTGCGCTATTAAACCCATCTTCTGTTATTGGAGAAATTCTTATTGATGTATCAAATAAATTCCAATTTTGTGCTCCTGAAATGATGAAATACGAGTTGGATAAATACGAAGAAAAAATTAAGCGTTATTCAAAGCTATCATCTTCTGAAATATCAATTTTAAAAGACACGATTTACAGCTCAATAAATTTTATTTCTGAAGAATTGATATCAGAAGAAACCTGGAAGAAAGCATTTGAGCTTACAAAACAAACAGATGAGAAAGATACTCCATTTGTAGCGTTGGCTTTAGAGTTAAATACAAAATTATGGAGTGGAGATAAGAAGTTGCAGGCGGGAATGAAATACAAAAACAGGCAATTGATCATACAAACTAAAGAGGTTCTTCGGCTTAAATAAAAATCTCAAATTTCAAATCATAAATTATTTTATGGCTTACGATAAATTCACGGTATTAAAAAGTACAGCGGTTCCGATGCCGATTGAAAACGTAGATACTGACCAGATTATTCCTGCCCGTTTTTTAAAAGCAACAGAAAGGAAAGGTTTTGGCGATAACCTTTTCCGCGACTGGCGCTATAACAGCGATAATACACCCAAGAAAGATTTTGTGCTGAATAACCCCATCTATTCCGGTAAGATTTTAATTGGCGGAAAAAATTTTGGTAGTGGCAGTAGTCGGGAACATGCCGCATGGGCGATATACGATTATGGATTTCGTGCAGTAGTATCCAGTTTTTTTGCTGATATATTCAAAGGCAATTCTTTAAATATCGGTATACTGCCGGTAACGGTTAGCGAAGGATTCCTGGATAAAATATTCAAAGCTATTGAAGCTGATCCAAAGGTTGAGATAGAAATAGATCTCCCCAATCAAACTATTAGAATATTGGCTACTGAAGCCTCCTCCTTTGGAGGGGGTTTGGAGGAGGCTTTTGATATAAACAGTTATAAAAAACATAACCTGATGAATGGTTATGACGATATTGATTACCTCCGGGCTATGAAAAATGATATTACAGCTTTTGCTGAAAAAAGTTTGTACTAAAAATCCTATCCCAATCCTTCCCAATGGGAAGGATATTATTAAATATCTTACAATAAGATGACTCCTCAAGATAAAACAGGTTCCAACTCCCCTCTCCTTAGGAGAGGGGTTGGGGGAGAGGCTTCCTACATTGAAATAATGGATACAACCCTGCGTGATGGTGAACAAACCAGTGGTGTATCTTTCTCCGCTTCAGAAAAATTAACGATAGCACAGTTATTACTTACAGAAGTAAAGGTTGATCGTATTGAAGTTGCTTCGGCCCGTGTATCGGAAGGCGAATTTGACGCGGTAAAAAAAATTACTACCTGGGCTAAAGCAAATAATCTCTTACATAAAGTTGAAGTGCTCACTTTTGTTGATGGTAATGTATCTATTGACTGGATGCAGAAAGCCGGCGCCAAAGTGATGAACCTGTTGACGAAAGGATCGCTTAATCATCTCACGCATCAGTTAAAGAAAAAGCCGGAGCAGCATTTCGCGGATATTGCAGCGGTTATTGCGCTTGCTAAAAAGAAAGGCATTGAAACCAATGTTTATCTTGAAGACTGGAGCAATGGTATGCGCCACTCACCCGGATACGTTTTTCAGTATCTTGATTTCATTGTTACCCAGCCGGTGAAAAGAGTGATGCTCCCTGATACACTGGGCATTCTCATTCCTTCGGAGGTATATGAATTTGTATCAGGTATTGTACAACGCTATCCTGGTATACATTTCGATTTTCACGGGCATAATGATTATGATTTAGGCACAGCCAATGTACTGGAAGCGGTAAGAGCCGGTGCGCATGGCTTGCATCTTACGGTAAATGGCATGGGTGAAAGAGCAGGCAATGCACCGCTTGCGAGTGCCGTTGCAGTGTTGAATGATTTTACGCCGGATATTAAAATATCTGTAGTTGAAAAATCATTATATAGCGTGAGTAAGCTGGTGGAGACTTTCTCCGGTTTTCGTATACCGGCAAACAAACCCGTTGTAGGAGAAAATGTATTTACACAAACAGCGGGCATACATGCAGACGGCGACAAAAAAAACAAATTATATTTCAGCGACCTGATGCCGGAACGTTTTGGCCGCCAGCGTAAGTATGCGCTGGGCAAAACCAGCGGCAAAGCCAATATTGAAAATAACCTGCAGCAGTTAGGCATCCGGCTTTCTGACAATGACCTGAAGAAAGTGACCCAACGTATTATTGAGCTGGGCGACAGGAAGGAAGTGGTAACGCAGGCTGACCTGCCTTATATCATATCAGATATACTTGATAACGCGATTGAAGATAAAGTGCATATTGACAATTATGTGCTGACACATTCCAAAAGCATGCATCCTTCGGCAACGGTGAAGGTTACCGTACACGGCGATTCATACGAGGAACATGCCCAGGGAGACGGGCAATATGATGCTTTTATGAACGCATTGAAAAAAGTATATAAGCAGCGGAAGATGGAACTGCCTTTGCTGGCCGATTATACGGTTAGGATACCGCCCGGCGGTAAAAGCGATGCATTATGCGAAACCGTGATTACCTGGCGGCATAATAACAAAGAATTTAAAACCCGCGGGCTCGACAGCGACCAAACGGTATCAGCGATAAAGGCCACGCAGAAGATGTTGAATATGGTTTGAGGTTAGTTGGAGGTTGGAGGTTGGAGGTTGCTGGTTACAAGTTACAGGTTACAGGTTACAGGTTTCAGGTTACAGGTTTCAGGTTACAGGTTTCAGGTTACAGGTTACAGGTGTTCAAGCTAAAACCTGTTACTGAATTTGTATACTTCTTAACCTGAAACCAGTAACTTGCAACCAGTAACCAGTAACTCGTCACCTCTAACCAACTTGCAACCATGAAAAGCTACCGTGATTTAAACATTTACAAAGAAGCGCATCAGCTTGCTGTGAAAGTACATCAGTTGAGTTTGCTGCTTCCTAAATTTGAGTTATATGAAGAGGGCAGCCAGATCAGGCGTTCTTCAAAAGCGGTATCAGCGGCGATTGTTGAGGGGTACGGAAGAAAAAAATACAAGGCTGATTTTCTGCGTTTTCTAACCTATGCCCAGTCAGAATGTGATGAAACAATAGAGCATCTTGACTTTCTTTTTGAAACAGCGTCTTTTGCTGATAATAAAAAATACGATGTGCTAAAATCTGATTATATAAAACTTAGTAAACAAATAAACAGTTTTATTGATTGGGTTGAAAATAACTGGAACGAGTTTCCGTCTCAGAGCTAACCAGCAACTTGTAACCCGTAACTTGTAACCCGTAACCAGCAACTTGTAACCACACATAAAATGACAAAAAACATTCTCATCGTTCCCGGAGACGGCATAGGCCAGGAAGTAACAGCAGTTGGTAAAAAAGTATTGGATAAGATAGCGGCAAAGTTCGGTCATACCTTTACGTATGATGAAGCACTGATAGGGCATGTGGCTATTGAAGCTACAGGAAATCCATTGCCTGATGAAACATTGGCAAAAATGAAAAAGTCGGATGCGATATTGTTTGGCGCTGTTGGTCATCCAAAATATGATAATGACCCTGCTGCTAAAGTGAGGCCGGAACAGGGCTTGCTGAAAATGCGTAAAGCGCTTGGATTATATGCCAATCTCCGTCCTATAAAATTATTTGATGAACTATTGGGCGCTTCAAGCATAAAGCCGGAAGTGCTGAAAGGCGCCGATATATTATTCTTCAGAGAGCTTACCGGCGATATATATTTTGGTGAGAAAGGAAGAAAAAATAACGGCGATACCGCTTTTGATGTAGCGGAATATAGTCGCTACGAAGTAGAGCGCATTGCCCGCAAAGCATTTGAAGCTGCCGGAACAAGAAGAAAGAAATTATGCTCTGTTGATAAAGCCAATGTATTAGAAACTTCCCGCTTATGGCGCGAAGTAGTACAGAAGGTAGCGCCTGACTATCCGGACATAGAAGTGGAGCATCAGTTTGTTGATGCAGCGGCTATGATATTGATTAAAGATCCTTGCCGTTTTGATGTGGTGGTAACCGCTAATTTATTTGGTGATATATTAACGGATGAAGCTTCACAAATTGCAGGTTCAATGGGTATGCTGGCTTCAGCATCTGTTGGTGATGGCACAGGAGTATACGAGCCTATACACGGTTCCGCGCATGATATTACGGGCAAAGGTGTTGCCAATCCTTTGGCTTCTATTCTTTCCGCTGCGTTATTGTTGGATATTTCATTCGGACTAAAGGCTGAATCTGAAGCCATCATCAATGCTGTTGATAAAGTATTAAAAGCGGGTTTCCGTACAATAGATATTGCAGATGCACAAACGCCCGCTGATAAAGTTTTAGGTACAGGCGCAATGGGAGAGGAAGTGTTGAAGCATATATAAAATAAAAAGCGCATCAATATATATAAAGGCTGTTCAAAAGAACAGCCTTTATATATATCTGTACTATTTTTCCGGAATAGTACTGTGGGATAACCGGTATAGCGGGGAACCGGCCACTCACAACAGTTAATTAAACTTACTTTTTTACAAATTTGCCCACAGCACGTCCTGCTGTAGCATAACATTCAGAAAGACGCTCGCCGGTGTCGTAATCATTCCCCCAGAAGGATTTTCCGGGAGCTTTATCCACGCTGATCTTTGCAAGCACTTTGCTCTTATTGGCTGTTTCTACAATAAGGGCTTCACCATTAACGGTCGCATTTTCCTGGAAATGCCGATATTAAATCCTGGTTCTAAAAAAGTAGTATGAAATATAATGGTATACTTTGAATTTTTATTCAGGGTAAGGTCGCTGTACTTGGTAAACAGTTCATCAAATTTTGGCTCAAACCTGTTTTTCCTGTCTGCAATCCAGCTTTTAGCCCAGTTGTCGCCACGTCCGGGCTCTTTTTTGTTGTATTCTTCTGTTTTGGCTTTAATGTAATCTTCTTCCCTGTCATATTTACCTACGCCTATATTTTCATAGGTAAATTCAGTGTTGACAGGTCATAATAATATTTACAAAGGTCTGGATTGTTACTCAAATAATTTGAAAGAAAATTATTACAAATGATTTATAAGGCTACTTATAAATAAGTATAAAACCATGTTGCATCCCTTTATAATTATTGTAAATAAGTATATTTCCCGCGGTAGTTCCGGGATAACCGGATTTAAACATATGCGCAGGTAATTTATCTGCATTACAAGCCAGCCAAACCGCAACTGCTGTGGATGTAGGAAACTCGCCTGTCATGTGTTTATACCTTGCTACCGGGGCATTTATAACAGCTTCTACAGCATGGTAATATTTTAAAAGCCGGTTATCTCCATTTTCTCCGCTGATTAATACATCAATATTTTTTGCTTCAATATTATTTTTTTGCAGAAAATGCTGTAATGCTGATGAGAGCTGCATTATATCTGTTGTATGAATGCTATGTACGTCTCTAATACATGCTACTGCATTACTGCTGTTATTGTTTACCAAAAACATCGCAGATCCTTCGCCTGCAAGGCTGCCGGCAGAGTCGCCGGTATATAATGCTGTGTTGACTGTTGCTGTTTTTTTATACCAGCCTTCCAGGTAATCAATATTATAATTATAGGCGGATATTTCATCCACTCCGCCAACAAGATATTTTGCTTCCTGGTTTTCTTTCAACAGCATCATTGCATCAAGCAGGCTGTTTTCAAAAGCCAATCCTCTGTGCACATGTGTGATGTTGTAAGATTTATTAGCAGCCATTAAGCCAGCCTGTGCGGCAATGGCATTAGGCGTGCTTTGCACAAAATTGCCCGGGGTAAGCATGCCTTCTTCATAGTCAATAATCTGGTTCAGGAATTTAATGCAATCTTCCATTCCCCCGTTGGCTGTGCCAATGATGATGCCGTCAATACCTTCATTGCTTTTAATGACCGGCAATGCGGTGCCCACTCCCAGCCTGACGGCTTTACCCATGCGACGCAAAATGCCGGGAGGGATGCCTTCATATTTGGGTTCAACGGCAAGCAGCTTGTTATTTACTGATTCTTTTATAGTGTTCAAATCAATATTGCCGAATGTTTGCTGCGCAGAAATACAGGTATGCTGGTGAATATACATTGGGGCAAATGTCTGTAAATTATCTGGAAGTAGCACACGGAACACACGGATGTTACTGATACTTACGGATATCTTCCGTGTTTATCTGTTTCATCTGTGTATTCCGTGTTCCATTCTCCCACCAAATTAGCTGCTATACTTCGAAAACAGTAACGAGCTGCAATTGCCACCAAACCCAAACGAGTTTGACATTACATGATGTATGGGATGGCTTTTATATTCCAACACAGGCTGCAGGCCCGTAGTTTCAATAGGGTTATTGAAACTGAGTGCAGGATATATTTCCTGGTAATATAAATTGAATATGCTGAATACCGCTTCAATAGCGCCTGCAGCGCCAAGCGTATGCCCGGTATTACCTTTGGTAGAAGTGAAGGGCGGGGGAGAAGTAAACAACCTTGCCATAGCAGTGCTTTCCACGGCATCATTGTTTTCCGTTGCAGTGCCATGTGCATTTATATAGCTGATATCAGGTGGAGATAATGCCGCTTTTTGTAATGCGCTCTGCATGGATAAATATGGTCCGTTCCCTTCATCTGATAAAGATGATGGATGAAATGCATCATTACTGTTGCCATAGCCCGATAATACGGCATATATTTTTTTACCGGCAGCATCTTCTTCTTTTTCCAATATTAAAAAAGCCGCACCTTCTCCGAGGTTAAGGCCTTTTCTATCCCTGTCAAAAGGCGCACATTTTTCCGGTGATAATATATGCAAAGCATTAAAGCCATTGATGGTAAATTTGGCAAGACTGTCCATTCCGCCAACAATTGCGCGTTTGGCTAAGTCATTTTCTAAAAGCCTTGCGCCATAGATAATAGCATTGGCGGAAGAGGAACAGGCGGTATTGATGGTATTGATCATTCCTGTCATTCCATACCGCTGCTGCAAATACAGGTTAACAGACGCGCAATCATAAGAGGCAAGGTATTCCGAACCTTCTTCATCAGTGTTGGCATCATGATATAATTCATCTGTGAGGCACATGCCGCCAACGGTGCTTCCGCCAATTAAAGCGGTATCCGTAGCTGCAATTTGTGCCGGAGTAAGATTTGCATCAGCGCAGGCTTCCATAAAAGCGTGCAAGCCTAACAGTGAGCTGCGGGTTACCCCGGCTTCATGCGCATTGAGTATATCCTTAAGTTGCTGTGTAGTTTTTTTTATTTCACCGCAGGGACGAAGTCCGGCATATTTCGTTTCACAAAATTCGAGGTTGGAAATACCGCTGATGCCATTTATTAAAGCGCTCCTGTTTGCTTCGGCATTATTGCCAATAGCACTGATGATGCCGATGCCTGTTACAACAATCCTGCTCAATACCGGAAGTTTATTTTGTGCGGTGCTGCTGAATATAATCTGCCATTGTGTTGATATCTACTAACACTTTCCTGCCTTCCTTGGGGTCCTGTATATTGATGCCGTATTCTCTTGAAAGTAAAACGATCAGCTCAATTGAATCAATAGAATCAAGCCCCAGGCCTTCCCCGAAAAGCGGTTCATCGTCTTTAATATCTTCAGGCTTTTTATCGGTAAGGTTAAGAAATTGAATAATCTGCTCCTTCAACTTTTGTTTCAACTGTTCTTTGTCCATTGTTTCCATATCAAATTAAGTTCTTTCTTTTCAAACCATACCATGCCAAAAACTGCAGCAATATAGTAATGATGAGTAAAGGTATAATATTAGTAAAAATATCTTTCAAATTTCCTTCTTCCAGGAAAAGCCCGTAATAGGCTTCAAGGCACCAGTGCAATGGCGAAAGCCGCATAATAAACCGGAAAGAGGGTGGCATAGCAAATGACGGTACGAGTAAGCCGCCAATAGCTGCCAGCAACACAATAGAAACTGCGCCAAATCCGTTTGCCTGCTCCTGTGTGTTGGCAAATACACCAATGCAGATAGCAAAGCTGGCAGCGCACCAGCCACATATAAGCGTTACTAAAAATAATGCGCCAATATCATGCGGAATATTTAATGCAGGTAATCCCATTTTGGGGAATAACCAATTACCAATGGAAAATATTACAATTGCCTGCAAAATGGTAACTGTTATATAAGTAATCTCTTTTGAAATTATCGATATTCCGAAATGGGTAGGCAAAGTGCGCAGGCGGATGATGCTGCCGCTAAGTTTTTCCCTTACAACGCTGCTGCCGAGTGATATCACAATAAAAAACATGGCGAATATGGTCCATGCGGGAATATTATGCTGCGTTGCGTTGGGTATGCTGTGTGTATTGCCTTTGGATACTGCTACCTGCTGCACAGGCGTTTGGTTGCTGATGATTTGGTTTTCGAGACTATCGGGAATATTTTCATCATTAATATACCTGTACAGGCTTTGTACGATGTATTTGCTCTGCACAACCTGTAAAGCACTTTGCAATCCGCCATCTATACTTTTGCGAAAGGATTGTTGCAAAACAGGATGATAGTACAGTATAATGTTCATTGAAGTATCTGCAACGGATGCTGTGGAATCTTTCGGTATATCCAGGTCTTTTAATGCTTGCAGGGAAACGTTTTTTGCTTTTCGCAAGACTTCATCAGAATAATTTTCAGGGATGACCGCGGCAATCAGCGCGTCTTTTGTGTTGATGTGATTTTTTATATCATCGTCATCTTTTAATGTATCAATTTTGTTGATGTTAAACATGCCTGCTTTATCCAATGCCTTTTCCAGTTCAAGTGAAACAGCTTTCCCGTCTTTGTTATAAATCAGTAGCGGAATTTTGTTTTCATTCACCAGCTCAAATGTGCTGTTTTGTACCGAGGCGATTACAATTGCCAATACTACAGGCATGAGGAACATGAGGGTAAGCCCCACTTTGTCTCTCGTGAGTATGCGAAAATCTTTTTGTATGGTACTGCGTAGTTTAAACATACCAAGCCCCTCCCGCCTCCCCGAAGGGGAGGAGACCTATACACAGCCCTTGCTTTTTATAAATAATTATTAATTTCATTTTTGTTGTTATACTAAAAGTTTCTTTGTGAAACTTTGTGTCCCAGTGTCTTTGCGGTTCAAAAAATTTCACGCAAAGTCCGTAACGGTCCGCAAAGTTCGCAACGATCAATACGTTGTGTACGCCGCACCTCAGCGGGCGCTGTGTGAAAATCTTCCAAATAAATTTTCACGCAAAGAAGTAACGACCGCAAAGAACAGGTGTTACAATCATTTCCACACTTTTACACCCTCACATTTCCACATTGTTTCCCCCTTATTTTCAAATTAATCCCTGTACGCCCTTCCGGTGAGGTTTAAAAACAATCCTTCCAGCCCGTCCTGCTTATGATCTTTTAATAAGTTTTGCAAGCTGTCATGCACAATGATCTTTCCTTCATCAATCATGGCTATGGTATTACACAAATCTTCGGCTTCTTTTAAATGATGCGAGGTATATACCAGCGTTGTACCTTTTTCATTCAGCGATTTCAGGTAACCGATAATGGCGTAGCGGGTTTGCACATCAACACCAACAGTCGGCTCATCTAAAAATAAAATTTCAGGTTCATGCATTATCGCGATAGCGAGATTTACTCTTCTTTTCATTCCGCCCGAAAAATTTTTAACCTGTACATTCCGCACATGGTTAAGCGATAATATGGTAAGTAATTCATTTGTTCTTTCTTTTATTTGTTTTTTATGTAAGCCTGCCCAGGCGCCAAAAAACTCCATATTCTCAGCCGGGCTTAATTCATGATAGAAAGAAAAATCCTGGGGCACAAACCCGAAAAGTGTTTTTATTTTATTCCGGTTGTCTTTTATTTCATTATCCAATAATTGTATTGAGCCGGAAGGATAGGGCAGGAGCCCTGTCATCAGGTTCATCAACGTTGTTTTGCCGGCGCCGTTAGGTCCGAAAATACCAAAACGATCTCCTTTTTGTATGTGTAAGCTGAGGTTGTTTATGAGTTTTTGGCCGCTGCCTTTGTAGCTGAAATCAAGGTTTTCTATGTGAACGGCATCTGTCATTAATGTGCAAACTCTGTTTATTTCATCTTCTTAACAGTCACAGATAAATCTTCAAATGCCTTTTTTTCAAGGTCAGCGATTTTAAGCAGGTAATCACCCATTACATCATAATCAGATTGTGCGGTAAGCCTGCCTTTATAAATACCCGAAGCCTGTATAGCGGCATCTCTCCATAAGTCACCGGTATTGGTAAATTGCTTTGAAATGTCCATCAATTCATCAATGGGATGATATGCATAAGCCTGTTGCAAAAAGGCGCCGTAAATAAAACGGAAACCACCACCACCTGTTCCAATCTCCTCCTGCATTCTTACTAATTGCGCCAGGTAGCTTCTTGACTTTTCGGGGCCGAGTTTATTCTTCCAGCCTTTGATTTTTTTTGCCGTGTAGCGAATACCTTTTATGCCGGCTATATTACCCGGAATGCGCAGCATATCGCGTACATTTCTTTTAATACCTGTAACGATGGCTTTTTTTACCTGCTCATCTGTAACCGGGCGATTTTCTTTAGGAAAATACAATTGCCCGCGCGGAGCTAAGGGCCCTTTTGCAAAACGAACCCGCTCCAGTTCATAGCTGCTCATCGTTACCAGCGTTTCCATAATAGGATCGCTGATAATATAATTATCGCCTTCTTTGCCAACAACAATTAAATTGTGCGCATTAAAATGAAAACGGTATTCTTTAGGAAAATAGGTAAGATAATATACACCTACCTGGCATGCGGCAGGCTGACCGGCTTGCAGTCTTTCATCTAATTCCTGCTGCGCTTTTTGCGGAGAAGAAAATTTTTTTCTGAAAACAGGAATATCTAAAGAATTACAGGTTCTTTTAAATATCATCCCCGGCATAGTTCGGAATGATATAGCAGGCCCGTTGTTTACTTTTAAAAAAGGAATATATATAAAGAATAACCCTGAACCTATACCAAAAGCTAAAGGCTCTGTTATTTGTTGAACGCCGGTATGACGCAGTAAACTTGTAGTAACACCATTTTCACAATGGGCAGCCTGAATGTGGTTAAAATCCAATTGCATTACTTCTTATATTTAATTTGAATCAGGCCTTTATTAAGATATTTGTTGAAGCTGCGCTACCGTTACTTCAAAAATTTTTGCGTATTTCTCCAATTTTCTACCAGGTAGTTTTTTAAATACTTCAGGCTTTAAATGTTTTTTTACCTGCCATTTCCAGAAACCTGTATATCCGGATACAATTTCAATATCCATCAGCTTCAGCTCCATATAATACAATAAAGGGCTCGCTTCTCCATTCAGCACTTTTTGTTTGGCTTCAGCTATTCTTTTTTCCACATCATTCCAGGCTACATCAAGCGCTTTCATTTTTATTTCCCAGCCGGTACTATACCCGGTTGTATAATTTCCATTATCATCTACAACATAAGACAACTCTTTAGCGATCTTACCCAAAGCGCCGGGATCCTGGGGTATTTCATCTTTTTTCATACTTGTTGTATTTGGGTGTGGGCTGTGAGCCATCAGCTATCAGCGGTCAGCTATCAATGTTTACTATTCACTACCTTTTATCCCTTACGTCTTACACCTTATCAATTACACTTTATGCCTTACCACTTCCTCAGCAAACCGTAAGCAAACCGTACATGTAGGAGAACCTGGAGCTTTCAGGAACCAGCATCAATAGTTTATCACCTTTTTTCAGCTTGCCGCTATGATACAGCTCATCAACCATAAAATATACGGAAGCAGCGCCTACATTACCCACTTTGCTCAGGTTTACAAACCATTTTTCGTAGGGTATTTCAATGCCATTCTTCACATGCTCCTGGTATATTTTATCTTTAAAAAAATTGCTCGACATATGTGGCATATAATAAGTAATATCATCAGGCGTTATGCCCTTGGTATCAAATAAATGCTTCAGCATTTTGCCGCCATAGGGAACAATATTTTCGCTCAGCAGCTTTACATCCTGCTTAATGCTCAACACTGATTTCTCATTCATTTCGTGGTGATCAAACTCAAGATAACTTTTTAATGTGCCGTCGGGCTGTTTTTCCGCACCCATATACATGCATGTTTCCATATGGTCCGCGTATGATATTCCTTCAAGCCATTCAATCTTCAGGCTTAATCCTTCTTCGTTTTTCTTATCGGATAATAAAAATGCGGCTGCACCGTCAGACAGCATCCAGCGTAAAAACTCTTTATCAAAGCTGATATACGGGTTTTCTTCCAGGGCTTCCAGCTTATGGATCTCATCTTCAAACTGGTTAGCTACAAGGGAAGCGGAAAAGCGTTCAGAACCGGTTGCAACAGCCGTTTTTGCATCACCTGTTTTTACTGTCATATACGCGTATTTCAATGCATGCATGCCCGCGCAACAAACACCACTTGGAGATACCACCTCAATTGAGCCCATTTCGGGTAACCAGCCATGCACCATGCAGCCATGCGAGGGCATCATCTGGTCTGGTGATGATGTGCCGCAAGACAATACATCTGTATGTTTTAATCCTTCCGGATCGTTTTTAAATAATTCTTTTACGGCCAGCGCGGTAAGCTGCGCATTGGTATGCGTGGACCTGCCACCTTTTTCCAGGGCATAATAGCGGTTAGTAATTGCGTTATTGCGTAAAACTATTCTTCTCGATTTTGAAGGCTTTCCATTAATATAGCCAAGGTAGTCTTCCATTTCATCGTTGGAAACAGGATTATTGGGAAAAAAAGACGCCGTTCTGGTGATATATACTTCGTTTAATGCCATCTTAACGTTTAAAGAAATTCAAAAATAAAATAATATCTCTGTCAACCTTGCCGCAAAAATAATGGAATTAGCCCTTTGATTTTGCTTATAATATATTTCTGTTTGCTCATGATGCAAGCGCTACTCCCTCATAGTAAGCCTTTTGTTTTTTTATACGCCTTCCCAAAAAAGGCTTAAAAAATATAGCATCAACCGTTAATATAATTGGTGCGGCTATACAAAGAGCAATTAAAAGATAATATTTGAATCCAACAAGCCAGGCTGCCCTGTTTTTCCTGCCATTTATAATTTTAGACCAGATGTTAAAAATTTTCCCGGCCTTTCTTTCAATAAACATCAGGTTATATTTTATATCTACAGCTTTCTGGTTAACCAATGCAGGCTGCAAACCTTCCCATTCATTTGCCAAAAGATGTTTTTTAACTGTTTCCCCAAATACAGATGCGCCGGCTATATCCTCATCTGAAACGCCGGGTCTTGGAAATATCCCCCATTTGCGATCTTTTTTCCCGGTAAGCATCCAGTACAAAATGGTTACCAGGCTTGCATAGTTATTATGCTTATCTACCAAAGCGATATTTCCTTTTAACTGAGCGCCGGCGTTTTTAAAATGCCGTTTCAGCTTTTCCTGCGCGTTGATCCACATATTGCGGCAACCGCTGATGGTTACCACAGGAGTGTCCTTTGCTATGGCAATAAAATCAGGGTGCTGAACCAGTGAACTCATGGGAATGCTTGGGGAAAGAAACCAGGGCTGGTATCCGAATATGATAAGATCATATGCAGACGCTTTGAAAGAAAGTTTTTCAAGTTCAGTTGGAATGCCGTCAACGCTTTCGGGCATGGCGTTAAAAAATGTGGGCGATGTCCATGGAAAAGGAAATTTTTTTACCGTATTAATGCCCAGTTTCTCAACAGTGATATCATTCGACTCGCTCAATGGTTGTGTAAACTGTTCTATGATCTGTTCTAATTGTCCGGATTGGGTAAAGTATACCGCTAACACTTTTTTACTCATGCTTTCCTGGGGTTAAAATTCTGATGGAGATAATGATTTTGAAGATTTACTATAATCCCTGATGACTTGTTGTGTAGCTTCAGGCATAGTTTTATAATTTGCCACAATATATTTATGATCTTCTTCCAGTTCTTTATGAAAGCCTAAAATTTTGGGGGCATTCTCCTGTATAATAAGTCTCAGGAATCTTAGCTCCGCGTCATCTTTGTTTTTATCCAATACGGCTTCCAGCTTTTGCCTGCCAGCTTTAAACTCTTTCAGCTTGTTTGAGGCGCCCTTCAATAAGCCGGCTCTTTTCATCATTAACGCGCCTTCAAAGGCTTCCTTATATTTTTCTGAGCTGTTTTTTACAAGTTCAATTTGAGCATTGATGGATTCAAGATTTTCAGAGGCTATAACTTTATAATAATTACTCCTGTCTATTTTTGATGAAGACTGGGCTTGTAGAAAAAAATAGCAGGCACACAAAAAGAGAGTAGTTATAATACTTTTCATAAGAATATAATTTTCAAATATAAAAGAATAATCATTGCCAACAGTCGCTTCGGCTTGTAATGGAATGTAAGTTTGGCTGACGGGTTGTTAAACATGGGCAAAAACTGCCTCGGGTATCACTTCTTTATAATAAGTGCAGTTTTCATGCCGTATCTTTACCCTCAAATTGAAATTTCTTATGCTAAAAAAATATTGGGGATTAACCTTAGTGGCGGCTTTTATCAGCATTGCCGGTATAGCACAGGTGAATTATAAAAACGCCATTGGTGCACGGGTAGCTCCTGCCAGTTATTATGATTTTTTTTCTTTTTCTTATAAAACTTTTGTAACCAGTGCCGGTGCAATTGAGGTTGATGCAGGTATTGGCCGCAAAACTTACGGTGATCACAATCCATTTACGTTTGCTGCATCCGCTGCTTACCAGCACCATTTTGCCATACCTGTTGAAGGGTTGAACTGGTTTGTTGGCGGGGGATTGACCATGTACAATTCATTCAGCGATAAAAATGGCGGTTACAGGGGGCTTGGTTTCGGATTTTTTCCCACGGGTGGTATAGATTACAAATTTCCTGCTATTCCATTAAATCTTACCGCCGACTACCGCCCCACTATTTTCTTTGCAAAACCTGATTTCCAGGACTCATTTTTTGCAACAAACTTCGGGATATCGGTAAGGTATGTGTTGGGGAGTAAGTAAAGACTGGAGTTTAAGGCAATTGTAATAAAATTTTAAGCTGCTTATCAAGGTTGTCAATATCTTGCTTTGAGAGTTTTCCTAAAAGCCCCATTGCCAAAGTTCTGTCGAGTGTTGCAATTTTACTTGTTCGTATAAGCGATTGTTTTCTAAGCCCATTTATTGAACTTGGTATAAGCAAAACATCCGTATTTTCCTGCCAGCCAATTTGTGTTGTGACAAAACAAACTGTCACATCAAGAGATGTATCAGCAAGCACAACAGCAGGTCTTAATTTACTTCCACTAAGGTTTGTAAAAGGGAAAGTAATCAGTACAATGTCTCCTTTAGCCATTGTATACTTCTTTTAGATCGGCTTCGGAATAAAGGTCTTCATCATCATTCAAAAAATCAAAACTTTTGCTTTTTTCTGCCAGTTTTTGTATTCCTTTACTCAACTGCACTTCCTCATGACGTTTAATAATAAAATCTGCAAAGTCTGCTATTTCCTGTGCTTTTTCATCAGGAAGCTGATTAATAATGTTAATGGTCCGCTCAATGATTGCCTGCCTCGTCATAGCAAATTCTTTGCTTTAAAGTTATTAAATTTTGCCAAAGTAGCAAATAAGAGATGTATCCTGAAACTTTTATCTTTGCAGGCACTAAGCCAGATGAACGAAAACAATATTCTGAGAGAAGCATTCAGTAACTGGAATTTGTGCGTTATTATTCCAACCTATAATAATGCAGGTACACTGCCTGTTGTTATTACAGATGTAGCCGGGTATACAAAAAATGTCATTGTTGTAAATGACGGCTCTACCGATAATACGGAGACCATTGTTTCATCTTTTCCATTTATAACATATATTGGCTATTCAAAAAATGTTGGTAAAGGGTGGGCGCTGCGTAAGGGTTTTGAAAAAGCAATAGCCCTGGGGTTTGAGTACGCCATTACTATAGATTCTGATGGTCAGCACTATGCCAAAGATATTCCTGTATTTATTGAAAAACTGAAAACATCTCCTGCTGCAATAATAATCGGCTCAAGAAATCTTAACCAGGAAAACATGCCGGGTAAAAATACTTTCGGTAATAAGTTTTCCAATTTTTGGTTTAAAGTAGAAACAGGTATTAATATGCCTGATACACAATCGGGCTATCGCTTATATCCCGTACAACATTTTAAGTATACCCGCTTTTTTACCACCAAGTATGAATTTGAAATTGAGGTGCTGGTAAGCACCGCATGGAGAGGCATGGAAATAACTGCGGTTCCCATATCGGTATATTATGCGCCTGCGGGCGAAAGGGTCACTCACTTCAGGCCCTTCAAAGATTTCTTCAGGATTGGTGTATTGAATACCATTTTGGTGCTGATCGCTTTCCTGTATATTAAACCGTGTAATTTTTTCCGTTCTTTATTTAAAAAAGAAAGCCGTGATGCATTTATCCGCGATCACCTGGTCAATATAAATGAACCGGACTATATAAAATCTTTATCTGTTGCACTTGGGGTTTTTATGGGTATTGTGCCTATATGGGGATTTCAACTGGTTACGGCAATTTTTCTTGCGATTGTATTGAGGCTAAATAAGGCACTGGTCATAATAGCAGCCAATATCAGTATTCCGCCGATGATACCGTTGATCGTTTTTGTAAGCTATAAAATGGGCGCTGTATGGATGGAAGATGGCGGCGGTGATTTGCTGTTCGCCCGGGACCTGACCTTCGATTCAGTAAAAAATAATTTTCAGCAATATATATACGGAAGCATTACACTGGCTGTATCAGCGGCTATTGTAAGTGGTATTGTTACATGGATATTGCTGAGCCTGTTCAGGAAAAAAACGAGTACTGTAGTTTAACCCCAACCCAATGCAGCAGTTCTTCTCCAAAATATATGCTTTTTTCAGGCAAAGAAAGTGGTTGCTGTATAGCTGCTTTGTCGCGTTTATACTGATCTCGGCATTTTTTGCCCGTAAATTAAAGTTTGAAGAAGATATTTCAAGAATACTGCCCAAAGATCCAAAGGTTGAAAAGCTGAACGAAGTTTTTCAGCATTCAAAATTTATGGATAGGCTGGTGGTGATGGTATCGCTGAAAGATACAAATGCGGTTGCACCGGATAGCCTGATATTCTTTACAGATGCTTTTATTGAAAAAATCAACGCTAAGCTCACCCCGTATATCCGTAAGATCAATTACCGGGTTGATGATGATATGACGGCAATGCTGTTTGACGCGGTAAACGAACATCTGCCTGTGTATCTTACAGAGCAGGATTATCATACTATTGACAGCCTGATCCTTCCGGGAACACTGAAAGGAACGCTTGAGCATAACCTGCAGATACTGGCTTCACCCACGGGCTTTGCGTTAAAAAATATCATTGCAAACGATCCGGCAGGTATATCATTCATCGCTTTGAAAAAGCTGCAGCAACTGCAATACGACGAAAATTTTGAGCTGTATGATAATTGCGTGATGACCAGAGATCAGAAAACACTCTTGCTTTTTTTAACGCCTGCATACCCTCCCAATAATACGGGTAAGAATCAGGTATTCTTAAATGAGCTCGATAGCATTATCGTTGCACAGCCGGCTGATGTAAATGTTGAATATTTTGGCGCCACGGCAGTTTCAGCCGGCAATGCTGCGCAGCTTGGGAAAGATACAGGGCTTACGCAGGGTGTTACCATAATTTTTTTGATTGTATTTATCGGGCTGTACTTCAAACGAAAATCTGCTCCGCTTGTAATTATGATACCTGTGGTGGCCGGCGCTTTGTTTGCGCTGGCGGCGGTATACCTTATCAGGGGGAGTATTTCAGTAATAGCAATAGGAACAGGCTCCGTTATACTGGGTATAGCCGTGAATTATTCGCTGCATGTTTTCAATCATTACAGGCATACCGGTGATATTAAAAAAGTAATTGATGATCTTGCCTTCCCGCTTACGTTAGGCAGTGCAACTACCATCGGCGGGTTTTTCTGTTTGACTTTTGCCGAGTCGGACATGCTGAAAGACCTTGGTTTGTTTGCAGGCTTCAGCCTGATCGGCGCCGCGCTTTCATCACTGATTTTCCTGCCGCATTTCATCCGTAAGCATAAAGAAAAGCATAATGCTGAAGACAGCCTTTCATGGATTGACAAGCTGGCTGCATTACGACCGGAGCATAATAAATTTATTATCACTGCTATATTACTATTAACGGTTGTATTTGCCTTTACATCGCAGAAGGTTGGCTTTGAAACCGATCTCAACAATATGAATTATATGCCTGGTAAGCTGAAGCAGGCTGAAAAAAAGTTGAATAAGATCAATGAGGCTGCCACACAATCTGTTTATATTGTTGCTGAAGGAAAAGATCTTGAAGAGGCATTATTGCAAAGCGAAAAAGTGCAGAAGGATATCGAAACCCTGAAAGCAAAATCTATCGTGAATAAATATTCCGGGGTTTCATCGCTTATTATATCTGAAGCGCTGCAGAAAGAAAGAATTCAACGCTGGAATAATTACTGGTCGCCTCAGAAAAAAACAGCTTTATTATCTGCCATAAAAAAAGAAGGAGCACAGCTTGGATACAGCGCTACCGCTTTTGATCGTTTTGCTGATTTGCTGAATAAGGAATATACCGTTGTTGATACAGCCACGCTTCACCAGTTACGCAGTTCCTTTTTAGATGATTATATAGCCGAATATAACAATCGCACTACGGTTGTTACGCTGGTAAAAGCCGAAGCTGCAAATAAACCTGCCGTATACGAAGCGCTCGATAATAAAGCAGGCATTGCTGTTCTGGATCGCCAGTATCTTACCGGAAAGTTTGTTGAGCTGATCAATATTGATTTCACCCGTATTGCTTTGATCACTTCGATTTTTGTTTTTACCGTTTTGTGGATTACCTATGGAAGGATTGAACTGGCACTGATGGCTTTCTTGCCTATGTTCATAACGTGGATATGGATATTGGGTATAATGGGCTTGCTTGGTATTAAATTCAATATCATCAACATCATTGTATCAACGCTTATTTTTGGTTTGGGCGATGATTACAGTATATTCATTATGGATGGCTTATTGCAGGAGTATAAAACCGGGAAGAAGAATTTATCTTCTTTCAAATCTTCTATAATATTATCTGCAATTACCACGCTGGCAGGCTTAGGTGTGCTGATATTTGCCAAACACCCTGCGCTTCGTTCCATAGCAACCATTTCCGTAACAGGCATACTTTGCGTGGTGCTGGTATCGCAGGTTTGTATACCATACCTGTTTAATTTTTTAATCAGCAGCCGGGTAAAGCGCGGCGTATACCCGTGGACGTCCTGGTCGCTTGCCAAAACAGTCTTCTCCCAAATATGGTTCATCTTCGGCAGCATACTGCTGGTTATTATCGGTATCGTTCTTGTTAAGCTGAATCCTTTCAATAAGGAAAAAGGAAAACTGCTTTATCACAAAGTGATAGCAAAGTTCTCGAGGTCGCTCATATATATAATGGGGAATGTGAAGAAAACGATCATCAATCCTTTGAAAGAAGATTTTTCCAAACCTGCTATCATTATTTGTAATCACCAGTCGGGGCTCGATAATTTTGTAATGATGATGATGTACCCTAAGCTGATCGTTTTTACGAATGACAGGGTAAGAAGCGCTCCGGTTTCGGGGTTGGCAGTGCGCATGGCTGATTATTATTCCGCTTCAATGGGGGTGGAGCATAATTTAGAAAAAATAAGAGAGAAAGTAAAGCTTGGCTATTCCGTGGTGATCTTTCCTGAAGGCACCAGATTATCAGATGGTAATATGAAACGCTTTCATAAAGGCGCTTTCTTTCTGGCTGAGCAGTTAGGCATTGATATTTTACCGGTTATGCTTCACGGTACAGGCTACACGCTGAGCAAGGGTGATATGATGCTGAAGGACGGGCATATTGTTGTGAAGTTTTTGCCACGCATTGCACCGGATAATATTTCTTTCGGTAACACTTACTCAGAAAGAGCAAAGCAAACCGGAAAATATTTCAGGAATGCATTTGAACAATTAAGGCAATCGCTTGAGCAACCGGCATGGCACAGGGAAAAATTGTTTTACAATTACATATATAAAGGGCCGGTGCTGGAATGGTATATGCGGGTAAAGGTGAGGCTGGAAAAGAATTACCTTCAGTTCCATGAGCTGCTGCCTGTAAAAGGTAAGATACTCGATATCGGGTGCGGTTATGGATTCATGCCGTATATGCTGCATTTTGCATCGAAGGAAAGGGCTATACATGCAGTTGATTACGATGAGGAAAAAATTACCGTGGCACAGCATTGTTTCAGCAGGGATGAAAACATTCATTTTGAATATGCAGATGTAACTACGTTTGCTTTTGAAAAATATGATGGTATTATTGCGGCGGATATGTTGCACTATCTCCGGCCGGAACAGCAAAAAGACATTATTGAAAAATGCATACATGCGTTGAACCCAGGCGGTGTTTTGATCATACGCGATGGAGATAAGGAGCGTAAAGAAAAGCATAAAGGCACGAAGCTTACCGAGTTTTTCTCTACCAGGCTTTTACAATTCAATAAAACGGCCGGAGAAGGTCTTTCATTCCTTTCCGGCAGCATGATACATGAAATAGCCGCGGCAAATGATATGAATTGCAGGGAGATTGATGAAACAAAGTATACATCCAATATTATTTTTGTAATTACTAATAAAAGTTAATGTCAGCAGATAAATACGATATAGTTGTTATTGGCAGCGGTATAGGCGGATTGGTTTGCGCTGCCTTGCTGGCTAAGGAAGGTTACCGTGTTTGCGTGCTGGAAAAAAATAAGCAGATAGGCGGCAGCCTGCAAACTTTTGCAAGAGATAAAGTAGTGTTTGATTCCGGTGTGCATTATATAGGGGGGCTTGATAAGGGACAAAACCTCTACCAGATATTTAAGTACCTGGGAGTAATGGATAAGCTGAAGATACAAAAGATGGATGAAGATGGTTTTGACCGAATCATTATCAGCGGCGATAAGCATGAATATAAGCTGGCGCAGGGCTATGATAATTTTATACAGCAACTGCTGGTTCATTTTCCTGAAGAAGAAGCTGCGATAAGAGCATATTGCGATAAGGTGAAAGAAACCTGCGATAAATTCCCGTTGTACAAGCTGCGCACCAATGGCTTGTTTGAAGAAAGGCCGATGCAATGCGGGAAGATACGCGTACTGTTATTGAGGAATTAACAGATAACCCCAGGCTGCAGGCGGTATTGGTGGGCAACAATGGACTGTATGTGGGTCGCCCTGATGAAACGCCGTTTTATATACATGCGCTTATCCTTAACAGTTATATTGAAAGCTCATGGAAATGCATTAACGGCGGCTCGCAGATAGGGAAGATACTGGCCAGGAATATCCGTGAGATGGGAGGGGAGATTATCCGGCATTATGAAGTATGCAGGATACATGTAGAGGGTGAGAAAGTATTATATGTGGAGGCAACTGATGGCAGAAAAATTTACGGCGATATATTCGTTTCCAATATTCACCCGGCAAAAACAATGGAGATGACGGAAACGCCGCTGATCAAAAACATTTACCGCAAACGGTTAAGCAGCCTGCCGCATACCATTTCATCTTTTCTTGTGCATATTGCTTTAAAGAAAAACAGTTTCCCTTACATAAAGCATAACTACTATTATCATAAAGAAGGAGAAATATGGAATCTTACGGACTATACGGAGGATAACTGGCCGCTGTCTTATGCAATATTTGTACCTCCTGTTTCTGAAAATGATGTATACGGTGAAGCGCTGACGATCTTTGCGTTCATGCGTTATGATGAGGTTGCCCCCTGGCATGATACCTTTAACACTGTTTCGAATGAGAACAGTCGCGGAGAAACATACGAAGCCTTCAAAAAATACAAGGCAGAGATACTGCTTGATCTTGTGGAAGAAAGATTCCCCGGGCTGAGAAGCTGTATTCAGTCATATACTACTTCAACACCGTTATCGTACAGGGATTATATCGGTAATTATGACGGATCTTTATATGGTATAGCAAAAGATTATAAAGACCCGTTAAAAACATTCATTTCACCCAGAACAAAAGTGCCGAACCTTTATCTTACCGGGCAGAATATCAATATACATGGTGTGCTTGGTTCAACCATCAGCGCGTTGCTTACGGGTATCACTATTTTAGGCAGTGAAGCGGTAGTAGAAAAAATAAGAAATGCATAGACTTAAAAAAACAGGCAAATGGCTATTGTATATAATAGTGTCGCTGCTGACATTGCTGTTACTGCTGTTTGCCTATGTGGTATATGTCAGCGATATTGACCCGCCGGCAATAGCAGACACCTCAAGCCTGCAATGGAACAGGGAAGACCACGGGAACAATTTTTATACGCTCGGTAATAACTGGTTCAGGAAAAGCAATTCAGGTTTATATGAAATGTATGTGGAAGGCAAACCTTTTGAGCGTGGTGTGGTAAATGGTAAGCTTTCAAAAGAACTGGTTGTGCTGCAGGAAGATTATTTTAACGTGCAGATCAATAAGATGATCCCCTCAAAATCTTACCTGCATTTTTTGAAGTATGTGATCGGCTGGTTTAACCGCAATCTTAATAAAAATGTAACTGAGGAATACAAAGAAGAGATATATGGCGTTTCGGAATCTGCGTCTGATAAATATGGTTATATCGGTACCAATTACCAGCGCATCCTGAATTATCATGCAGCACATGATATAGGTCATGCTTTGCAGAATATGGCATTGGTGGGTTGCACATCATTCGGCACATGGAATGCCGCTTCCTCAGACAGTCAACTGATCATCGGGCGGAATTTTGATTTTTATGTGGGAGATGATTTTGCAAAAAACAAGATAGTGGCTTTTGAAAACCCGTCTGCCGGATACAAATTTATGAGCGTTACCTGGGGCGGTTTTATTGGCGTGGTGTCGGGTATGAATGAAAAAGGGCTGACGGTTACCATAAACGCTGCAAAAAGCGGTATACCTTCCGGTTCCGCAACGCCCGTATCACTGGTGGCAAGAGAGATACTGCAATATGCAGCCAGTATAAAAGAGGCAATAGCCATTGCGGGTAAACGAAAAATGTTTGTATCTGAATCCTTCCTCGTTGGTTCTGCTGCTGATAACAAAGCCGTGATCATAGAAAAAACACCGGATACTTTGGATGTATATGATCCGGGGTCTGATCATATTTTTTGCGCTAACCATTTTCAGAGCAGGGGATTGGCCGGCTCCGCACCTAATATTGAGCAATTGGATAAAAGCGCTTCTGCATATCGTTATAAGAGATTGCAGGAGCTGATGCAGGAAAAGGGGATCAATACCATACAAAAAACCGCTGAAATATTAAGAGACAGGATGGGGTTGCAGGATAGTGATATCGGTTTGGGTAACGAAAAAGCCATGAACCAGTTGATTGCGCATCATGCTATTATTTTTGAACCGAAAAAATTATTGGTCTGGGTATCTACATCCCCCTGGCAACTGGGCGAATTTAAAGCCTATGACCTGCATAAAATATTTGCCTTGCACGGATTGAAAGAAAACAGGGAAATATATGACAGCGCATTAACTATTCCGGTTGACAGCTTTTTATATACACCGCAATACAAAAGGTTTGAAGATTTCCGCAGGTACAGGCATATGCTTAGTGAAGGATCAGATATAAATGCAGATAGTATAGTGGCAAGCAACCCTGAATTTTATCATGCCTATGTGCTGGCAGGTGATTATTGCTTTAAGCATCAGCAATACGATAAAGCCATTCAATACTACAAGCAGGCGCTTACCAAAGAAATAGCCACAAAGAATGAAGAAGAGTATATCCGCAGGCAGATAGCTGAATCTCAAAAACAAATAAAAAATCATGATTAGCGGTGTAGGAATAGATATAGTGGAAGTGGGGCGTATTGAAGTATCCGTCAATAAAGAAAAAGGATTCAGGGAATTGGTATTTTCTGCACACGAGATCAGCTACTGCGAATCAAAAGCAAAAAAGTTTGAGCATTACGCGGCAAGGTTTGCAGCAAAGGAAGCTTTCCTTAAAGCAATAGGCACAGGCTGGGCAGAAGGAACAGCATTTAATGAGATAGAAATATACAACGATAAATCCGGCAAGCCGCATATACGGTTGTTGGGCGAAACTGCGGCTACACTTGGGCAATTTAGTAATGCTGATATACATGTTTCCCTTTCTCATACTTCAGCAATGGGGATGGCTGTGGTAATAGTTGATTGAAGCTGTAATTTTTGCCTATCCGGAAAATGTAATTTCCTGCACTATAGCTGGTAACAAAATATCCACTATCAATTCACATTTATGGTTGCTGTATTTTCAAATCTCGCTGCTTACGGCTTTTGGTGTAACTTGCAGCATGCAACAATACCTTGATTTACTTCAGCATATTATGGATACCGGTGCCCAAAAGCACGACAGAACCGGTACGGGTACAATAAGCTGTTTTGGATACCAGATGCGGTTTGATCTCAGCAAAGGCTTTCCGCTGGTGACCACTAAAAAATTGCACCTTAAAAGTATTATATATGAATTGCTTTGGTTTCTGAAAGGTGATACGAATATTAAATATCTTACCGATCACGGCGTGAGTATATGGAATGAGTGGGCGGATGAAAACGGCGACCTTGGGCCTGTATATGGCAAACAGTGGCGCAGTTGGGAAGGCGCTGACGGCATAGTGGTTGACCAGATCACAGATGTAATTAACCAAATCAAAAAAAATCCTGACAGCAGAAGATTGATTGTGAGTGCATGGAATGTGGCTGACCTTTCTAAAATGGCGCTGATGCCCTGCCACAATATGTTCCAGTTTTATGTGGCTGAACCTGCACAGGGGGGCAAACCAAGATTATCGTGCCAGTTATACCAACGCTCTGCTGATGTGTTTTTAGGTGTGCCGTTTAATATTGCTTCGTATGGATTGCTTACAATGATGTTGGCCCAGGTTTGTGACCTTGAACCTGGTGATTTTGTACATACTTTCGGTGATGTTCATTTGTATAATAATCATATTGAACAGGCAAAACTGCAGTTAACACGTATTCCTTATGAATCGCCGGTGATGCGTATTAATCCTGAGGTGAAAAATATTTTTGATTTTACATACGAAGATTTCAGGCTGGAGCATTACGAATTTCACCCGGCAATAAAAGCACCGGTAGCGGTGTGAAAATAGGGGTCAGGTATCAGCCATCAGCCTTCAGTACCTGATAGCTGACCGCTGATAGCTGATGCCTGATAGCTTTTTTAATCCTTTGAACAAACATTATGATCATATCCTTAATAGTTGCCGCTGCTGAAAATAATGCCATTGGTAAAAACAATGATTTGCTCTGGCATTTGCCTAATGATATGAAGTTTTTTAAAAACACTACATGGGCTATGCCTGTTATTATGGGTAGAAAAACCTATGAGTCTTTTGGCTCGGAACCTTTACCCGGTCGTTATAATATAGTGGTGAGCAGACAACAATTAAGCATACCCGAAGGTAAAAACGCGGAGCATGTATATAGCACGGATGAAGCATTGGCAAGAGCAAAAGAAAAAGATTGCAAAGAGGTTTTTATTGCCGGTGGTCAGCAGATATACCAGGCATTTTTGCCTGAGGCAGATAAAATTTATATCACAAGAGTTCATGCTGTGTTAGAAGGCGATGTGTTTTTTCCTGCGTTTGATGAAAACCAATGGGAGAAGATTTATCAACTGGATTTTCCTGCTGACGAAAAGCATGCTTACGCTTATTCCTTTCAAACCTGGGTGAGAAAAAAATAGCTTGCCATCGCTCTGCATGTATAACAAATTTCAGCTCGCACTAAAATATATTCATTACTATGTTACTGCTGCCAATGGTAAAGGGCATGGTGTACATTCTCCTTTTGTGTTTAATTTTATAACTAATGTGCTGAATGATAAGCGTGCTTTTTATGCATTCAGCAATATTGAGTATATACGTGAACAATTGTTGCATAGTGATGATGTGATAGAAGTACAGGATTTTGGCGCAGGCTCATCTGTAATGCAGCAAAAAACAAGAAAGATCAGTGATATAGCAAAGTGGTCGTTAAAACCCAGGAAGTATGCGCAATTGCTTTTCCGGATGGTTAATTATTACCAGCCCAAAACAATTGTTGAACTGGGAACTTCGCTTGGCATAACAACCGCTTACCTGGCATCAGCTAACCGGAATGCGGCTGTATATAGTTTTGAAGGCGCAGATACTATTGCAGAACGTGCCCAGGCATTCTTCAATAAATCCGGCTTGCAAAATATACAGTTGATAAAAGGAAATTTTGATAACACTTTTTTGCCGGCGCTCCGTAGAATAAATGAAGTTGATTTTGCTTTTATAGATGGCAATCACCGTAAAGAGCCTACGTTGCGGTATTTTAACCAGTTGCTTCCATACCTGCACAATAATGCTATTGTAATTCTTGATGATATTCACTGGAGCAGGGAAATGGAAGAAGCGTGGAATGCAATAAAGCTTTTGGATTGTGTAACATGCAGCATAGATTTATTTTTTATCGGCATTGTACTCATCTCAAAAGATTTTAAAGCAAAGCAGCATTTTGCTGTGAGATTTTAGCTGGCAGCTATCGGTGGTCAGCAATCAGCAGTCAGCTATAAGGTTTGCAACGCTGCCCGGTAAACTTATAGGTTAATGTCTGAAAGCTGAAAACTGAAAGCTAATAGCTAATAGCTGAAAACTGATAGCTTCTTAAAAATCCTTACATTCATTTTATGATTGCAGGTATACTTAAAGAACCACAGGAAGAAAACAGGGTATCCTTATTACCTGAACAGGCAGAAGCTTTGCAGAAAAAGAATATTGAAGTTTGGGTAGAAGATGGAGCGGGTATAAACGCATTTGCAGATAATGCAGCATACACTTCTAAAAATGTTAGGGTTGTATCCCGCAAAGAATTATTGCTGCAGGCTGATATTATTTTATCCATTCATAATCTTACTCCGGAAGAAATTGCCGGTTTAAAAAATGAGGCTTTGATGGTTGGTGTGTATCAACCTTTATATAACACTATATTGATGAAAAATTATGCTGCTGCTATTGCAACGGTGTGCAGTATAGATATGTTGCCGCGCACTACCCTTGCGCAAAGCATGGATGTATTGAGCAGCCAGGCGAATATAGCAGGCTATAAAGCAGTGCTGACAGCTGCAAATTTATATGGCAGGTATTTCCCTATGTTAATGACAGCCGCCGGAAGCATTGCCCCTGCAAAGGTTTTGATTTTGGGAGCAGGAGTTGCGGGTTTACAGGCTATAGCAACAGCCAGAAGGCTGGGGGCTGTAGTTGAAGTGTTTGATACAAGACCTGCGGTTAAAGAAGAAGTAATGAGCCTCGGCGCTAAATTTATTGAAGTAGCAGGCGCTGCTGATGCAAGCGCGGCAGGTGGTTATGCGGTTGATCAAACAGAGGAATATAAACAGAAGCAACAACTAAAAATTGCAGAGTGTATTGCCAAAGCTGATATCGTAATTACTACCGCGCAGATACCCGGCAAAAAAGCACCCATACTTATTACAGAAGAAATGCTGAAAAGCATGCGAAACGGCTCTGTAATTATTGATATAGCCTCGGCAACCGGCGGTAATACGCCGTTCACAAAAAATAATGAAACGGTCAGGTATAATAGTGTAACTATTTTGGGCGATTCCAATCTTCCATCTTCTATGCCTTTTGATGCGAGTAAGCTTTACGGCAAAAATGTAATGAATTTTTTATCGCTGCTTTTGGATAAAGAAGGAAATATTCAATTGAACTTTGAAGATGAGTTGGTGAAAGGAGCTTGTATTACACATAAGGGAGAAGTGGTGCATGAGCGGGTGAAGGGAAGCGGTAAGGAATAAGAACGGCGGTAATGAGGAGGCGGTTTTTAACGAAGGCGGAAGGTATAAGGTGTAAGATAGTGGGACAAACTGAATCTGAAACCTGCAACATCAGGATTAATTTTCCCTTTTTCGTAAATCGTTTTCCCGATTGAGGGAGCGATTTTTTTTGCCGGGAAATAATTTTGCCTTGTGAAAGGATTTCCTATTATAGCTGCTGCAATACTATGCCTGCTGGTTAACAGCGCCATCGTTTTAGCCCAAACAGACACTTCATCTGCTACCACATTAAGCGAGGTAGTTGTTACAGGTCAATATATTCCACAGTCAGTAAAGCAATCCGTATACCAGGTGCGGGTTATTTCAAAAGAACAAATACAAAGGCAGGCACCAGCTTCCCTGCAGAATATATTGAATACGCAACTGAATATTCGTTTTTCGCAGGATGTGGCTACAGGGGGTGCTGATATGACCATGCTGGGACTGGCAGGGCAAAATGTTAAGATATTGATTGATGGCGTATCTGTTACCGGCCGCCAGGGCATTTCTAATGAAATTAGTATTAATCAAATAGACGTAAATACCATTGAGCGTATAGAAATTATTGAAGGTCCCATGAGTGTTATATATGGTGCCGATGCATTGGCGGGAGTGATCAATATCATCACAAAAAAAAATAATACGCACAGGTTTGGTGTCAATGCACGTATACTCGAAGAAACAGTTGGCAAAGAATACGGCATCCGCCAGGGAATACATAATCAATATGTAGGAGTTTCATCATCGTATAAATCATGGTATTTTAATGGAGGGGTTGGCAGAAGCCTGTTTAACGGCTGGAAAGATACTGCGGTTGGACGCGAACTATTATGGCATAAAAAAGACCAGATCACTGCTAATGCAATAGTTGGTTATAGAACAAATAAGCTGCACATATATTACAGGTTAGACGGGCTGGATGAAATTATTACCAATCCTGCTAATCCTCAGGGCAGCGAACCAGCCATTGACCAGGAGTATATTACCGACAGGTTAATGCATCAATTGCAGGCAACATATTCGCTAAATAAAAAACTGTCGTTTAACGCGCTTGCATCGTATACTAACTTCAGCAGGCAGGTATACTCCACATTATATTATCCAAATGGAGATGTGAGAGTAGCTACAGCACAAGGTTTACATAGCCTTACAACCTTTAATGGCTATGTGGCAAGGGCTACAGCAGTATATAAACCATCTTCTGTTATAGCTATACAACCAGGTATCGATATTAATATTGAAACAGGAGAAGGGGAAAGAATAAAACAAGGATCGCATAAAATTAATGACTATGCGTTTTTTGTAACAGCAGATATCACCCCACATTCCTTTATACAAATAAGACCGGGTATAAGGTTTGAAAAGAATTCAGTATACCAGGCGCCCCCTGCCATACCATCGCTTAATGTAAAACTGGCGGTTGCTCCTTCAACCGATATCAGGCTTGCTTATGCAAAAGGTTTTCGTGCGCCATCTTTAAGAGAGCTGTACTATGATTTTTTTGATGCAAGTCACCAGATCGAAGGTAATCCCGATCTTCAGTCCGAAAGATCAAATAGTTTTACCGGTTCAGTAAACTGGAAAAAGCAATTGAACAAAAACACTATACTATCCTTAATACTGAATGGCTTTTATAATGATGTAAACAATTTAATCGGCTATGCCGGTAAGGAAAATAATCCTGCTGTTACTACATTTATCAACATCAGCAAATATAAAACAAGAGGTGGCGCACTTAATGGAAACCTGTCTTACAAAAATCTCACTGCTTCATTAGGCTTTGCATATACAGGCAGGTATAATGAGTATGTGGAAGAAGATAAATCGTTGCCTGAATTCAAATGGTCTCCAGAGGTTAATAGTTTTATCTCTTATGCATTTCCTAAAATCGGGCTTGATCTCAATCTTTTTTATAAGCTAACAGGTAAGTTGCCATACTACCAGTCAGCAACAACCAATAATCAAACAACATACCTGTTGGTTCAAACATCTGCTTACCACTGGGCAGACTTTACCGTAAATAAAAAGATTGGTAAATACATAAAGTTAAATGCAGGCGTTCGCAACCTGTTTAATATAACAGCGGTAAACAATACCGCTGTTGCAAGCGGAGCGCATTCAAGCGCAGGTGCAAAAGCTATTGGATATGGGCGTTCATTTTTTGCAGGGTTAATATTTAACTGGCACACCAAATAAGAATTATTCTTTTAATTATATAAATATACATTGATGATGAAACTCACACTCACAAAAGCATTATTCCTGTTTTCTGCATTATTTATGCTAACAACCTCATGCAGGAAAAAAGACGCTCCTTTGCCTGATAATCTGGCACAATTTGAAAGCACAGAGCAGGGAATGGACGCGGCAACTACTTCTGTCACCGTAAAAATAAAATTGTCCAGGGCTACTGATAGAGATATTCCGATAACCATTGGATTAACCAACTCAGGTGTGGAATACACAACCCATTATACAACCGTACCTGCGGCTACTTCAAACACTTTAGCTTTAACGGTATTAAGTGGAAGCAGTGAAGCAAGTTTTACTGTAAATAAAGCAGGAGGCGCTTTGTTTTATGGCGATGAAAAAATTGATTTCAAAATTAATTCCACAGGCTCTCCTGTAATTATTGGAACCAATGCGCAGTTTACATTAAGTTTTGCCGAACTGATTGCTACGGCTTCTTCAGTTGTTGGCGATGGCGGTGGCGCTACATATGGCAATAAAATATTTTTTGATCTGAGCGCAAATACGCAGGTGCCAGTGCAAAGAACAAAATGGGATTTTGGATTTTATACCGGCTCTGATGATTTCAGAGTAATACTCAATTCCTCAGTTGGCATGATGGCAAAGCAAATTGATAAGAACGATTTGAATGCAGTAACTGCGGCTGATACTACCGGGTTTTCAACAGATGTAATCTTTAACCAGAATGATCCCCAAACATCCGCGCTGGCGTATATTGACTATCCCAGTGGCGATCTTACCAAAACAGCTATTGCATCTGTTTCAGCAACAGCTACAGATAATAAAGTATATATCATTAATCGCGGTAAAGGCATTGGTTCACCCGCACCTGACAGAGGTTGGAAAAAAATTCGCGTAATACGCAATGCTTCCGGAGGTTATACTTTGCAGCATGCAGACATTGCTGCTACAACATTTTCAACTGTGGATATCGCGAAGGATGACGCTTATTTCTTTAAATATATTTCTGTAGAGAATGGTGCAGTAGATGTTGAGCCCAAAAAAGAGAAATGGGATATTGCCTGGACATATTTTTCGAATGTTACAAACTTTGGCTCCGGAGAAATTCCTTATCTCTTCCAGGATATAATATTACAAAACAGGAATGTTGAGGCCGTAAAAGTAATGACAGCAACAAAAACATATGAAGCTTTTGCGGAAGCAGATATCTCATCTTTAACATTCAGCACTACACAAACTACTATCGGTTCTGATTGGCGTTCCGGTGGCGGTCAAGTACTGCACCCGCTGTTCGTACTGATAGGTTTTATGTTATAAAAGACAGTGATAATAATTATTATAAAATCCGTTTTACTGCAATGACCAAAGATGGCGAACGTGGTTACCCGGCGTTTGAATATGCTTTGGTAAAAAAAGGTAGTTAATAATATCATTTATTTTATAAGAATATACAATGAAAAATAAAGTATTGTTTATCGTTGCAATGTTGGTGAGTTATACTGCATTTGGCCAACAACAGGAAGGGAAAAAGAATATAGAAAAACTGTGCGGATGTTTTGAAGTACAGTTTAAATACGCCGAAACATTTTCGCCAGACGAAGACTATAAGTTCCACAACAGGGAAAACCTGGCTGCAGGAGCTGAGCTGATTGTACCTGTTGAAATGAGCGATAAAAAAATTTCATTACAACACTTGCTGGTTATTTCAGATACTATGGTTGTAAAACACTGGCGTGAAGACTGGACGTATGAAAACCCCCAGCTTTTTGTATACAAGGGCGATAAAACATGGGAAAAAATATTATTAAAGCCTGCAGATGTAAAAGGCAAATGGACTCAAACTGTTTGGGAGGTAAGTGAAGCGCCTCGCTACCAGGGCGTAAGTGAATGGATTAAAACAGATAAGAAAATCATCTGGGAAAATACTGCCGACGCGCCGTTGCCACGGAGGGAATATTCTGTTCGCAGCGATTATAATATATTGAAAAGGGGGAACAGGATAATAATAAATGAGGAAGGATGGATACACGACCAGGATAATAAAAAAATTATCCGTGAGGCAGGTACAGATAAATTGCTGGTTGAAGAGAAGGGTATTAACAGCTACAAAAGAATTGATGATAAACAATGCGAGGCAGGCCTTGCTTACTGGAAAAAAAACAAATTGTACTGGTCAAAAGTAAAAGCGGTATGGGATGATTATATGGCTAAACACAACAGTATTACCATTAAAGACAAAGTAGACGGCAGGTACCTGCATGATTATTTATTTGCCCAGGCAAAAGATTTTGCGAGTGGAAAAATAAAGGATACTGAAATAGATGCAAGTATAAAAGCATCTGTTGAAAAGTTTTTTGCAGATACAAAGCAATTGGCGGCAACACATTAGGTTGTGCAGCGCAGTAATCTGAATGCATATTAATTTTATAGAAAAAATAAAACGAAATAGCAAAAGTAAGCAAAACGGCGAAGACCGTTCAAACACAGTAGTTTATGAAGCACGGGTCTAAAATCGGAAGTCTGTGTACTTTGGTTTTTGGGCTTGAAAAGACAGGGTTAGGTTACTAAATCGTTACCGATTGCCATTTAACCACCCCGCATATAACCGATTATATTTCAGTCTTTTGCACTCCTTTTCATCTACCCTCGTAACTCATTGAAATTTAATTTTAAACATTAAAACATTGAGTTATGGAGCAGACGAAGAAATCAACGTTTAAGCTACTTTTCTACCTAAAGAAAAACGAGCCAAAGAAGAACGGCGCAGTTGCTATAATGGGGCGCATTACCATTGACGGCAAGCCTGCATCATTCAGCACCAAATTAGAAATTCAGTCCGATAATTGGGATTTGAAACACGGTCGTGTATTGGGCAAAAGCAATCTTGCAGTAAACATTAACAATAAGCTGGAAAAGATACGGACACGTATTGATAAGATTTACGATGACATGATGAAAAACGAGGGCTTTGCTACTTCCCAAAAAGTAAAGCTGTCCTTTCTCGGTGTCGGGGTAATGGATGATGCTGTACTGATATTGTTCAAAAAGCAAATTGAGGATTTTGCCAAAATGGTGGCAAAGGGTGAAAGGTCAGAAAGCACACACTAAATACAATACTGTATATAATCACCTTTCCGAGTTCATCAAACTACGTTATCACAGGGAGGATTTGGCTTTCCGGGAGTTAAACAACGACTTTATCCGTGAGTTTGACTTCTTTTTAAGGATTGATAAGGAGTGTACCCATAATACGGTATGGGTTTATACTATGCCCGTTATCGCACTCGCAAAATTGGGTGTCAAAAACAAATTGATACGGGATAATCCTTTTGAGGATTACGAAATCAGTATGGAGGAAACAGACCGTACTTATCTTTTAAAAGAAGCGGTGGAAACCCTCATGCTTTTAAAACCCTTTAAACGCAAACGTGAACTTGTAAAAGACCTTTTTATTTTCAGTTGCTTTACAGGGCTGTCCTACATTGATATTAAGAAATTGAAATGGAGCAATATTCAATCCTTTTTTGACGGGCATCAATGGATTATCAGCAGGAGAAAAAAATCAGACGTTGCTTCCAACGTCCGGCTTATGGAAGTACCCAAATATATCATTGAGAAGTATAGAGGCGTAACCCGTAATGATTTGATATTTCCTGTTCCTACCAACGCAACTTGCAACCGCCATGTAAGCAAGTTAATTGAGGAAGCGGAAATAGTTACAGAACAAAAAGTAACATTCCACACCGCCCGTCATACATTCGCCACTATGTTTTTAACAGAGGGCGTACCGCTTGAAAGTATTAGCAAAATGATGGGGCATAAAAACATTTCCACTACGCAGATTTACGCCAAAATTACCAGCCAAAAAATCAGTAAGGATATGGATTTGGTTGCACCAAAATTTGCAGCTATGGAAAGCGCATTTGTAACCATGCAATCTAAAAATGCTTTGCCGGAGGCAATCGTAATGGATGTTGAAGAATTAGAACTCGCCATATAGCCATTGTTCTTTACCCTAATTTATAGAGCAGGATTTTATATCCTGCTTTTTTTGTGTCTATACATACTTAACCCCAAAGCACATTTAGCCCTCCGCACATATCCTTTCCCTTAAAAGAGCTTTGTTGGGTTTTGCTGATAAAGCGTATTAAAAAAATCCCTCCCCACATTCCCGCAACCATTTTTCCAACACCCTTTATGTGGCTTTCATAGCCACACACATTATAAAATGGTGTTTAGAAATCCAGCGTGTTGGAAGTAAAATTTCTATCCCATTTAGAACTTTTTACCAATGCAATCTTCATTGCCTTCCACATTTTTTTGACTGAAAGAAGCGAGTATGCTTTTATCGTTCCGTTCCAAGAGCAAAGGTATGACCGTGTTCTTAACGGAGGCAAAAGGTCATGCAAGTTTGGAAAAAAATCTCCACCCGTTGGGTAGTATTTGTTTTCCAAAACCTTGTGCCTCCTAAACACTAACCTTTTATGCTCGTGAAACGAAACATAGCATACTCCGGCTCCTTATACGAATAAAAAAAATGTCAGGTATGAAGATTAAAAGCATTGAAAAAAGTAACGAAACGAAACAGCACCTCCCCACCATACCGAATAAATCTAAAAAAATAAATACAATGAAAGCATTAAACAAAATGGACAATTTGGATAAAGGGGAATTAATTACAAGGCTATTCCCGGAGAAAACAAAAGACTTGCAAGACACCGTAAAAAAGCAATGCGAATATTTCAAACAAAACGAGTTGTCAATCCGCAGAGGATGGAAGAAAAATGCAAAGTTTTCAGCAGATTTTTGGTATCAGCTTGTAGAGGTTGCAAATAGTAATATCAAGAACTATGGCAGAGCCGTATATGGAAAACCAAGCAGGTACGGCAATCTGCTTTATACAGAGCAAAATGCAATCTTTACTATCTATTGCCTGATTGAATATAGTTACAGCAAAGAATGCAGCGTTGAATTAAGACAGGTTATACACCTGCTTTTCGGAAGCAAAAGAATATTAAGAAAACCTTAAACAACAATTAGTAATCCACAGGCGACCGTCTGTAATGGCGGTTGCCTTTAAAATCCAAAGCAATGAAAGTAAGAAATATGTACGGGGAATGGATTGAGGTAACAGACCTCAAAAAAGCCATTCAGCAGGCAGGTTGGTACAAAACATATCAACACGACCCACCAGCAGAAAGCGACAAGGAACGGCAAGCGTATTGGGCTGATATGCACGAGAAATTGATAGCGTTAAAAGCGAAACAAACCCGCCGCAATTAGTTTGCTTTTTCTATCCAGCCACATTTATATTTTGTATTTTTGTTTATAGCGGAGCGGACATTTTCAGGAACATCAAACAGCAACATTATGGTATCATCATTAGTCATAGGAATAATATTTTTGGTAGCGGGTTTAGCCTTGCGCTATTGGATTAACCGCAGGCGATTTTACAGGCGTAGCCCCACCGGAGCAGAGGGATTTTCCAGCTACGAAAAATCGGTAGCTATTAAGTTTATCGAACGTGTAGGCAAATGGATAGCGTATGGTTTGATTATTTTCGGGTTGCTATCGTTGTGGGTATATTCGAGAGAAAAAAAGGAAATAGCATCCAAAAATATAGAAGTGCGAAAGCCACGATAAATAACCCCACAATCTTATAACGGTACAGGTCTATACAGGCTTGTACCGTTTTCTTTTGCGCCAAACCTTACCATTCAAAGCCAAACACACCTGCAATCAAAATACCGCTTCAAACCTTTCCTAATTTCCATTCCTGATGTGAAAAGGAGGAAAGGATTATGGAAGTGATAGCGATACCTAAGTCAGTTCTTAAAGAAATGACCACAGAGCTGGACGAACTGTTACAGCTTACCACCGATGCAAGCGAGGCGTATATAGGAATTTTTAACGGAGAGCGGTGGCTCGATAATCAGGAGGTATGCCTTATGCTGGGCATTACCAAACGTACCCTGCAATCTTACAAAGACAAAGGGCTTTTGCCTTTTTCCAAACTGAACCGCAAGAACTATTACAAACTTTCGGACGTACAGCGTTTGCTTGCTCCCGATGCTCAAACCCCGGACAAATGAGTATGGAATTTTTTGATAACGATGCGGAAGAAATAGCCTATTACAAAAGAAAGTTTGAGGAACTCCGTAACCGCATGGAATTGATATTGGAGCATTTTCGCCCTGTCATGAACGGGGAAATCTACCTATCGGGCGAAGATGTGTGCAGGCTGTTACATATCAGCAAACGCACCTTGCAGCAATACCGGGATGACAATATCCTGCCCTATGTGCAAATCGGGGGTAAAATTATCTTCCGGCAGTCCGATATAGTAGCGATATTGGAACGCAACTATATTGATAAATCATAAGCACGTAGAAAGGTAAATGATTGGTTGTGTAAAAGAGCCGACATTGTTATCTTTGCTGTATAAAATATAGAAATACTTAAAGTGTTGTTACTTTAAGTCCCACATTGAAAACTGGTAATTTTTAAGACAACGGGACAGGTAAGTAAGAACGCTCACGCCATAGGGCGTGGGCGCTCGCTTATTCGTTGTCGGGCATACCAGTGCCTCAATGTGCGGTAAGTGTAGTTGCCTGCGCCTTTTTTTATTTGCAGGCAGCCACTACTAAAAAAACGTACATTATGGATGCTGCAAACAATACATATCCTGCCTTAAATTTACCTGCTCCCGAATTATCGGCATTTGCGGTTACTTTCGATGTATTTCCCTCATCCTTTAATAGTGGTAAACAGATACCTTTCACGCCTGATGATGCAGGCAACTTTTATTATTGGCTTACATCCCACAACATACGAGATATACAAAAAAAGAAAATTAAAAACGAAAAAGCCCCCGTTACCAATTCAGGCAGTGGCTGGAAAGGATTGTTTAATTAACAAAAATAAAATAGCAATTATGACTAATAAGCATATAATTCAGATAGCTGTCATTGACGATAATGCACAGCTTCGGGAGGTGTCCGTAAAGCAACTTATTAACTCCGGCTTTACACTAATGTTTCAGGCGGACAACGGACAACAAGCCCTCGAAAAAATAGCAGCCGATAATCTGCCCGATGTCTGCATTGTAGAGGAAGATTTTGCAACGGCTAAACTGTTGCTCGAAAAATACCCCGGTTTAAAAGTATTAGTTTCAAGTACGGACGATGCCAAAGAAAGCGTTACGGATATGCTAAAGGCAGGCGTATCGGGCTATGTGCTGAAATACGCCGACCCTGATGAGATTGTAACCGCCGCAAAAGCATTGGGCAACGGTAGGAAATATTTTAGCGTAGGTGTGAGCGATATAGCAACGGAATATTTTACCGGGCAAGCATAACGGGTTTTGCAAAATGCAAAAAAAAGTCGCCCGACTTTTTAGGTCAGACGACTTTTTCATTTATGGTGTAGTATCACCCCTCCTTTAGTCGGTATTGTTAAACTCAAAACTTACCTGCTTTTCGTTACCGAAGTTGTCGCTTATCCAAATATCGAATGACTGCGATACGGTGGACTGTGAGGTATAATATAGCCTGAACTGCGTAGCTGGCAACTGATACAGGTCATTGGGTATATACGGCGGTTCGCTGTAATAGCGCAATGTACCTTGCCCGTCATATTGGAAATAGCGGATAAAGTAATGGGCATCGCTGAAATTCCCGCTCCGCTCAATCGTAATCCTTATTTCAACGGTCTGCCCGTTTGCTACACTTCCCGGAACGGGCATTACTTTTACCTCAAAGGGGTAGTTCTGTTGTATTTCCAATTCTTCCTTATCACAGGACGATAATACGGTGGCACTTGTAAAGACCAGGAGAAGCAGCCACACCAATTTGTTTCTATTCAATAATCGTTTCATTGTTGTTCTTTTTAAAAGTTAAACCTTAGCCCAACGCCTGCCGATGGACGGAACTGTTTTAAATCCGTACCCCATAATACTTTGGTACGACCTTGCAGGAGCAGCACAAACCTGTCGGACAGATAGGTTTCAAAAGACAATCGCCCACCAGCACCGTAAACAAAATTGTCTTTGTCGAGGATTTTAGAGCCGTCATACAACGCCCGTTCACTTCGGTTAATAGTTTCATACCCGGCAACGGCAGTAAGCCCCGCATTGAGCGTTACCAGCTTTCTCGCATCGCCCAAAAGCTGAAGACTGTACCCCATTTCGCCCGTATAGGTTTCAAGGGGTATCTGTACAGTCCTGTAATCGGCAAATTGGTGGGTATATGCTGCGCCCCATATCCAATAACTGCCGTTCTTCCCGTTCACGGTCAGGGTCAAATTCAGGTAGTAATTATCCTTTACCTCTTTGGATAACAAACCTGCGTTTACTTCCAGCCCTTTCTGTCCGGGTGTCATTCTTTGCGCCTGTGCTGCCGTCATGCTCAACACGGCAAGCATCACGGCAATAATGTATTTTATCATTGTTATTCCTGTTTTGGTTAATTAATCTTTAGGTGCATATCGTTTATTTGCCTTGCGTTTACGAGGTCGGAGTTTTCCACCTGTAAGGTTTGTTGCCTGCCGCCGTTCTTCTCAAAGATTTCAATGACCAGCACCTTGTCATCGGTAATTGTAAATTGGTCGAGCAGGAACACGTTTTTGTCGGTTGCGTTCCCGGCAATTTCCGTAAGCGGTTTATACATACGCAAGGGTGTCATCGGTTTTTCCTGCACTACGGTACGCTTTGCTACTTTCTTATCTACGATTTTGAAATTCACAAAGTCAATGTTAAACGGCACATTGCTTTTATTGCGCAGTTCCGTATGGAAATAGAATTTTCCGTTATGCACATAGATACCTTTTAACAGGAATTGAATACCGTAGCTTTTCGATGCGATATGCTTTACAATCCTTTTGTCCTTTTTGTAAATCGTTTCTAAAAGCAGTCCGGCCAGCGATGGCGAATTGCTCCCCAATTCTTCAAACAGTACATCATTACCGTTTTCCCTGTCGGATGCCTTTTGCATTGTAAGCAGGTCATAATTGAGTGTTGCAGGATTGGCATTATAATAAACATTGAAGTTGTAGAAACGTCCGTCATCGGTAATCACGGAAAAGTTCGTTTCCTCATTAAAATCCCTAACGGTAGCCTTTATACGCAGTACGTTTTCGGCATCTTCTGCCTTACCTGCAATCAGGTACTCGCTGCCCAAATCCACGTACCGGATTGCCGCCGGGAATATGAGATGCGAAGTCTTATTATACGTTACCTGCATTTCGTAAGGTTCTACTTTGCCCATGCTTAATTTGCTTGTATTGGATGCAACCTGCTGTGCATTCGTGTTGGCATGAAAGGCTATCAAACAAACCATTGCCAAAAGACTTTTAAATATTGCTTTCATTTTATTTTTGATTTTTAGTGTTGAACTTTAGTTTTTTGAAACGAGGAAAAGTTGATGACCGGCTTTAACGGTAACTTTCGGCGTTCTTACTTTTTTGGCGAAGTAACCCGATATGCCCTGCACTACGCCACGGGAGAGGTCGCCTGCTGCCTGCTGCCCTGCGGAGCGGGTCATCATAATAGACGTGCCGGAGGTTTGGCTCATGTTGGAGGCTATCTCGGTAAGGGCATTCATTTCCGGTGAATAAGGCACATAAAGCCCTTGCTGTCCGTCCACATCGTACACCGTTATTTCCACAGGGATGATATTGCCCTCAAATTCAATAGACGTAACTTTTAATTGCAGCCTGCCACCTGTAAACTTAGCGTTTGCCGTTAGCACCGTTCCTGCCGGAATGGTAAGGCTGGGCGTTTTCGCCGTTTCCATTAAACGCAGGCGTACACCGCTTTCATCGGTTATGGTCTGCGTTTCCTGTACTATTGCCCTGATGCTGTTTTTTGGCTGCACGACCTGCTCGCTTGTTCCGGCGGTATAAAATCCCCGGTTACGGGTTTCGTTCCAGCTTGCCAAAAACTCATTATCGGTCGGCTCACGGTACAGGGCTGATACGGCATTTTTCCTTACAGGTGTGAATGCTACAAAGTGTTCCTTTTGCGAGGTAGCTTTTGCCGAAACGCTTGCGGTATCTTGTTTACCAGGTTGCGCCACATTGGATGGCAAATACCGGGATGCCATTTCGTAGGATTTCTCCATTAACGCTAATTGGTCTTGCACGGTCGTTGTGGCGGGTACGTCCTTTTCTGCCAGCTTTTCTTTCAGTTCATCAATCTGCCTGCGGAGTTCCACCGTTTCGTAATTGGTGTTATCATAGAACGAGCCTAACGTACTTTGGGCATTCCGGTAACTGTTCAAAGCCGGATTGCCGCCCCTGCGTGTACCACCTCCGTAAGCAGATCCGTCTTCGTATTCCTCATCCGGAGTAACTGCTTCCTTGTCGGTGCTACTGTCCTCGCTCCAATAATCCGAAAGCGACATGAGCGCATTGCGCTTTTCCTGCTCTTTCTGTTCCAGCATTTCCTGCTCATACGCTTTTTGCTTGTCCGACTGCAGACCCGCATCGGTTGCCTGCGGTACAGCATCATTCAAACCTATATCTTCGGGCTTTTGCTTGTCAGAAGACGGTTTGAAGATTAAATACATACAGCCGAGAAATACCACCGCCATAAGCACAAAAATGATTGGCTTTTTCAGCTTTTCGGCTTTGTTCTGCACACCGTCATTGGGTGTGTCCGTTCCGGTTTTCGGGTCTTCATCTTCGACCAAAAAACTCACTCTTTTGTTTTCGCTATCTTTCATACAATTTATTTTTTAAGATTGTTATTATACTGTCCTGCGGAGATGCCGAGGACTTGTTTTGTTTGATAACCGGGTTTTCGATATGCTCTATCGTTATCTTATTGTCGGTCTTTGCTACATCGTAGCATACTTTGACCAGCACAACAAAGGATAACAGCGCATAGCCTGCAAAGAGCAACAGCGTATAGCGGTGCTGTTTTTTTACAGGCATCGCCCGCCATTGCTCATCAAGCCTATCAAACCAATTACTGATTGCTGTTCTTAATTTTTTCATACCTTGACTATTTGCCGTTATTGCTTCTGAAACGCCTGCCTGAACGGGCAGCCTTTTGTTTAGGCTCATTGCTAACCATAGCAATAGCTTCCTTTGCTTTGGGCGCAGTAATCACAGACAGGTTTGTGAGTTTCGATTGTTTCAGTAATTGCCCGTGCTGGTCTTTTTTTGTAACCTCCATTTTGGAGAGGAAAAATTTTCCATTCAGGCATTTGACCCATATACTGCATTCCACACGGGGTTTGTCTTCACCAGCCCATTGCAGATAACCCGTTACCAGCAGTTCCGGCTTTGGTGCGCCCTCAGCACCTTTCCGGCAGCTTTCGAGATATTCGCCTATGCTGTCTTTCAGTTTGCCCACATACGCACCCTGCGTACAGAAACAGCCGTTGTAACCCTTAGCGGTAAGGATGTTCGCAAACGTTTTTAAATCTGATATTGCTTCCATAACATTGATTTTAGCGTTCTATGACCTCCACGTCTTTATTTTCCAGCACCGCAAATTTTTCGATGTTAAAGCCCTGCGGGTTGTTATCGGAGCGAACGGAGTTCACGAGAAAGCAAGAGGTTATAAGGCTACGCCTTGTAACATTGCTTGAGCGGATAATGAATTGCTTGGCGTAGGTACGCACCGCATAGGGATAGCTGTCGAAATTGCAGACCACACTATCCACTTCGATACGTTGCTGCACATTGCCGGATATGATACGGTTATAGTAGCCTTTTTCCGAGAGGTCTTTGTAGTAGTCAAAGGCACTTTTATCAGCAAGATTAAAAGCCCGTTTCATATTGCTTTCAATAGCGTTCTTATCCGGTGCAAGCGTAAAGAACAATTCATGAAAGCGGCGTACATGCTCCCTTGCTTCAACCGGACGGTTGATGCTGGCATCCTGCGATAAAGCAAGCATCAATGATTTTCCGTTATCCAATACATATACCTTTTGCCTTTGTAACTCCGCAAAGCGGTAGGATTGCCAAACGGCATATCCTACTACGCTAATACAGAGAATGGCAAAAACAATGGCGTACAGTCTTATCTGTCTAAAACTGTTTTCGATGTTTCTTAATGTTTTAAATTCCATTTTTACGATGATTATTTTTTGTTCAATAGTCTGCCGCCGATGTTACCTACTGCGGCTCCCGTTACGGCTCCTGTTACGTTTCCGGTTTTCGATGCCGTAGAGTTCACGTTGCGCATGAAGTTTCCTGCGCCACCCGCCTGTATTACCCATCCCGCCACCGTTGGGATAGTGAAATAGCCCACTATGCCAATCAACATGAAAATGATGTACACGGTATTAGAGGTATCAGGAATGTAGGTGGGGTCTGCGAGCATTGCAATATCCCGCTCCAATATGAGCGACTGTATTTTTGCCAATATGGAACTGAACATATCGGATATGGGCAGCCACAGGTAAACGCTGATATATCGGGTCAGCCATTGCGTGAGCGTGGATTGAAAACCATCCCATACGCTTATCGCAAAGGCTATCGGCCCCAATATAGACAGCACGATAAGGAAGAACGTCCGTATCGTATCTATGACGAGTGCCGCCGCTTGAAACAGAACTTCCAGCAGGTTGCGAAACCAATCCTTGATAGCCTTTTCCATCTTGTAGGCTTGCCTGTCGAGGTACATGCCCGACATGGTAGCCAAATCGGACGGCGACCAACCCAATTCGTCCAGCTTCTTATCAAATTCCTCATCACTTACGAGGTAAGCCGTTTCAGGATTGCGGAGCATGGCTTCGTATTCCAGCTTGTCTTTTTGCTCTTGCAGCTTGTTCAGGTCAAGCACCTGGTCTTGGAGCATACCGTGTGTACCTTTCACCACGGGCGACATTATCGCATTGATAGTACCCAATACCATTGTCGGAAAGAACATGATACAAAGCCCTATGGCAAACGGACGTAACAAAGGAAAAACGTCTATCGGTTCAGCCCGGCTCAACGCCTGCCAGACCTTTAGGGCAACATAGAATAGTGCGCCCAATCCGGCGATGCCTTTTGCTACCGCAGCCATATCTGCCGTTAAAGGCATCATTTCATCATACAGGCTGCGAAGCATTTCATGAAGATTATCCCATTCCATAGCTTACCAATATTTTTGTTCTGCGGTTCCGTACAATTCCAATACTCTTTTGGTATCGTTCTTCTTCTTCGCCCTCAAAATGCTTACAGAGATATTTTTATTGGTATAGTAGCGCACCAAATTGTGATAGTCTTTTACCTCTTTATATACACGGTCAATCACATCCATACGCTCTTTATCGTTCAGCGAAAGACCTGTATTGCTAACAATCTGCTTTAACTCTTTCAATAGCTCGGTGCTTTCATTCAGGAGCGTGGAATAACCGTTGGCAATCGCCGAGAGTTCCTGCGGTGTGAAATTTGGGTCGTTCATCATCTTGCCGAAATTCTTTACATACATTTCGGACACATCGCCCACCAGCAAAACGGTTTGCTGTACCTTACGGGCATCTTTTACAAGGTTGTTTACGGCTTTCAATTTGTCGTAATACTCTTTGCCCTGTTCGTACACCTTTTTTACTTCATTGAAGTTTTTAACCACATTCGATACGGTGGATGAGGTTTGTACGATTTCGTTAGCACTATTGAGGATGCCGGAGATTAAATTTCCGGGGTCAGTTACCACAAATTGCGCTTTAGCGGACGGTGCAACGGCAAGCATAAGAGCCGTACACACCATTAACATTGCTTTCTTCATTGTTTTCTGATTTTTAAAATGATTAATAACTACTTGTTTTTCTTTTTGCCTCCAGAAAGGGATGCTTACATTTTCCGTCCTATCTTCCTGCCGGGTTCAGGTGCTTTTTTCTGTTGCAGGTCATTGAGCCGGGTAAAAAAATCCTGTAAACTTTGCGGCTGGGTTGCAGCCACGTCCTTACATAGTTTGGCAAAATCCTGTTCGTCTTTGTTGGCTGGGTCGGCTTCAAATACGAGTGCCTTGTTATTGCCAATGGGCAGGGTTATCTTTTCCTTTTCCATTTGTTTCTGATTTTTTAAAATGATTAGTAACTGTTTGATTGCTCACGCCGTTGTAGTGCAATGCGCTTAATGGCTTGCTCCACGTTGCCGCCTAATTCGTGGGCGAGCTGCATTACTTCGAGCTTTTCGGTTTCTTCGGTAGTGTAGGCTAAATATTCTTCGAGGGAAACCTCCGTGGCATATACGGCGGAGTGCGTACCACCCAACCCAATCCACACCTCTTTGTAAAGTCTTGACGGGTCGTTGTTCATGTTGATAGAAAGTACCTGCCCTTTCTCTTTGTCCGTAAGACCCAACATCGCTTGGATGTCGTCAAACTTGTTCATGTACTTACGCTGGTCTAAGAGGATTTTGCAATCGCTGTTATTGATGATACTTTCTTTTACAATGGGCGACTGAATAATATCATCAACCTCCTGCGTTACGACTATGGCTTCACCAAAAAATTTGCGGACTGTTTTAAACAAATACTTGATATACTCCGCCATGTTTGCTTTGGCTATCGCCTTCCACGCTTCTTCAATCAGGATGAGCTTGCGAATGCCTTTCAGCCTGCGCATCTTGTTGATGAAGACCTCCATAATGATGATTGTAACCACGGGAAACAAAATCTTGTGGTCTTTTATCGCATCAATTTCAAACACGATAAAGCGTTTGGAAAGCAGGTCTAATTGCTTGTCGGAGTTGAGCAAATAATCGTATTCTCCGCCTTTGTAATAGGGTTCCAGCACGTTCAGGAAATTGGCAATATCAAAGTCCTTTTCCCTAACCTGCTTTTCCTCCAATACCTTGCGGTAATCGCCTTGCACGTACTCGTAGAAACCATTGAATGACGGGTAAACATCATTCTTTTTGATGTGTTCGATATACCCCGAAACAGCATTGGACAATGCTACTTCTTCGGAACGTGTGGGCGGCTCATCATCCCGTTTCCATAAGGTGAGAATAAGCGTTTTGATACTTTCCCTTTTCTCAATATCAAACACGCCGTCATCGGTGTAAAACGGGTTGAACGCTATCGGGTTGTCTTCGGTGTAAGTAAAATAAACACCGTCCTCGCCTTTGGTTTTGCCGTTAATCAATTCGCACAATCCCTGATACGAGTTACCCGTATCTACCAGCAGTACGTGCGCACCCTGTTCAAAATACTGCCTTACCATGTGGTTGGTGAAAAAAGACTTACCCGAACCTGATGGCCCCAAGATGAACTTGTTGCGGTTCGTGATAATGCCTTTTTTCATAGGCAAATCCGATATGTCCAAATGAATGGGCTTACCTGTAAGCCTGTCTGCCATTTTGATACCGAACGGCGACACCGAACTTTGATAGTTCGTTTCTTCGGTAAAGAAGCATAATGCAGGCTCGATGAACGTGTAAAAACTTTCTTCTGCCGGAAAGTCGCCTGCATTGCCCGGCATCGCTGCCCAATACAGCGTAGCAACGTCCACCGTATTGTGCCGGGGTTTGCACTCCATTAAAGCCAGCGCACTACCTGTATCGTTCTTTAGCTGTTTGAGTTCGTTTGGGTCGTCCGACCACGCCATCACATTGAAGTGCGCACGGATAGAAGACAGCCCGAAGCTGTGCGCTTCGTTCAGATATTTTTCTATCCACTCTTTGTTAATCTGATTAGCCCGGCTGTAACGTGCCAGCGAGTGCATATTACGTGCGGACTTTTCAAACTTGCGCAGGTTCTCATCGCTGTTATCCAAAAACAAATACTGATTGTAAATGTGATTGCAGCTAAGAAGCAAACCCACCGGGGCAGCAAAAGACAAAAGGCAATCGCTTCTGTCGGTGGATAGCTTTTCATACCTCGTATTCGGTGATACCGTTCCGGGCAAATCGTCCGTGTCCGAAAGTGTATGCAGGCACAGCCTTTTGTTACCGATGCGCACATCCTCACTACCCAATGCTATATCCTGCATGGGCATTCCCGTTTCTCTTGACAGGGTAAGGTACTGTTCCAGCAATCCCTGCGTATCACCTGTACCGATGATTTCATCTTCGCTAAGGCGTTCCAGCTTCACAAACCCGCTATCGTTCATTATCCGCTCAAACTGCGCCACCGCTTCCATAAACCTGCGCACGGTTTCTTTATCCCGTATTTCTTTCGGGATAAGCACACCTTTACAAAGCGAACTAAAGTTGCTTTGCATCCGCATCCTGTCTTTGGTGGTCTTGGTGAGGAACAGGTAACAGTAATGGTTTAAAAAAGGGCGCTCGTTGAAATGTTGCTGGTAGGACTTCGCTAAGAAACTTAATCCGTCCTGGGCAATGTCCGGCGCATAGCTTTCCTTTATGTACCAATCCTGTTTGTGAATGATAGCGTAATCCGGCAAAGTCTTGATAGCCTTGTGCCACGCCGAATGAATGGCATCATACTCCGGCGATGCTACGGTAAACAGTTCCGGCAGGTGTACACGAAAGCAAGCGGTAATATCTGCATCTTTTGAAATGATGCAGTTGTGTTCCACCGCCAATAATGGAAACTTGCTTTCCAACGTTGTGGCTTTTCCTGTGTTTCTCATAGGGCATTGGATTTAGGCGTGAACTTTAAATAGCGGTGTACAGACCTGCGGCAGATGATATACTTCGGATGCCGTTTCTTTGCGCCCAGCTTCATCAATCCGTGTTCGCCGTACTTGCCATTCAATGCAAATGTTTGCCACACGATAAGCGATGCGCCGCCAGCACCTGTAAACAGGCACACGTAGGAGTTTACGCCTGCCATGTACATAATCATGACAAGGATAAGCACACTGAGCAAGCCACCTGCGAAGATGAACAGGTATTGCGCCTTTAGCCCTTTGAACTCGACCGTCCTGCCGATACCTTTGTTAATGTTGTAACTACTCATAGGGCATCGGTTTACAGGAAGAATGAACGAAGAATAGTAGCGGCAACGATTAAGAAGATACACGCACCAAACCAGCTTGCCGCCGTTTTGCTCGTGTCCGGGTCGCCACTACTGAATTTGTTGTACACCTTTACACCCCCTATCAAGCCCACGACCGCACCAATCGCATAAATCAATTTGGTGGCGGGGTCGAAGTAAGATGTTACCATCTGCGTGGCTTCGGTGATACCAGCCGAGCCGTTTCCCTGTGCGAACACACCGATTGCCGACAGCAGCGCAACGCCTGTCAGCAACACTTTTTTGCTTTGTCTTTCCATGTTAAAAACTGAATTAATTTTGTTATTACTTTCCCGCACCTTGCGGGCTTCGGAACAAAAGTCTTGTGGAAAGAGAGCCGTTATGAGAAAGTGGAAGTGAGTGGAATTAGTTGGCGGTGAGTGGCTTTGTTGGAATTAATTTTTATCTTAGGGGCTATATAAACCTTATTAAATTATTATCGGTGTATTTATCTAATATAAAATTGTGGAATTTTAGAAAATTCGGTTCAGAGAGAGAAATAGACCTCGAAAATCCGAATTTGAATTTAAACCTCTCCAACGGTTTGAACGTAATCATTGGTGAAAACGATTCTGGCAAAACAGCTATTATTGATGCTGTTAAACTTGTACTTAAAACTCATAGCTATGATTATATCAGAGTTGAGGATAAAGATTTTTATAATACTGCAAGCCGCTTTAGAATAGAATTGATTTTTGAAAATTTAATACCTGATGAAGCCAAAAACTTCACCGAATGGTTGGGCTGGACAGGAAATAGAGAAAATGCAAAGCCCTTTTTAAAATTAAATTATGATGTAAGGAGGCAAGGAGAAAAAATACTTCCCGCAGATGTAAAAGCTGGTGCTGATGATGATGGATATCTTTTAACGGCTGAAGCAAGAGAATATTTAAAGACCACTTACCTAAAACCCTTAAGAGATGCAGAAAATGAATTAGTTGCTAAAAGAAATTCAAGACTATCACAAATTCTTTTGGGTGATAAGGCATTTAAAGGGAGGGAAAGAAATCATGAACTTGTGCAGATTTTTTGCAGTCTTAGCGAAGAACTAAAAAAATATTTTGATGGAGAATTTGAAATTAAAATACCTGATGAATTTGGAGAAGTGCATATACATAAGCCAAAAGAAGGAAAGCAAATCAAAGATAAAATAGACGGTTATATTAAAGAATTTTACGGCAATGATTATGAAACGCAATTTCATGCATCGTCTAATGATATAAAAAGCATTCTTGAAAAACTTACTTTACTTCTAAAAAATGAACTATATCCAGGTTTAGGAACCTTGAATAGATTATTTATGGCAGCAGAACTACTTCATTTGAGCAAGGAAAATTGGAGCGGTTTACGTTTAGGACTTGTAGAAGAGTTGGAAGCACATCTTCATCCTCAAGCACAAATGCAGGTAATAGAGACCTTTCAAAAACAAGATGCCATTCAACTTATCCTCACAACGCATAGTCCAAATTTAGCCTCCAAGTTAAAGTTGAAAAACCTGATTATTTGCAATAATGCAAATGCTTTTCCAATGGGAGAATCCTACACCAAATTAGAGAAAGGCAATTACAAGTTTTTGGAAAAGTTTTTGGACACTACAAAGGCAAATTTGTTTTTTGCCAAAGGAGTTATTTTGGTAGAGGGTTGGGCAGAAGAAATTTTAATTCCAAGCATTGCAAAAGCAATAGGAATTAACTTGACGGAAAAAGGCGTTTCCGTTGTAAACATCGGGCATACAGGTTTTGACCATTATGCAAAAATTTACTTGCGACAAGAAGAACCTAATATGCAAATTCCTGTTGCCGTAATTACAGATCCCGACATTAGAGAATACGAAAAAAATGGAGATAATTATTTAAAACAAGATGCTGAAACTATTAAGAGAAAGACTGAAGAGGCAATTAAAAACATAAGCGACCAATCAGAACAGAAAGTAAAATTTTTTCCTGCGCCAAGTTGGACATTGGAATATTCATTGTTTAAGTCAGCGAGTTTGACGACGTTATTTCAAAGTGCAGTAAAAGCCATTCACGTACGAACAGATTGGAACGATTTTGAAAAAGCACTTGCGAAAAAACTAATAGATAAAACTCTGGGAAAAACAGAAATTGCATATCGCATTGCAAATGCCATTGATGAAGATTTGGCAAAAGAAGTTCGTACAATTTCAATTTCAGAAGAAGCAAACGATACGGTTAATTACCTTGTAAAAGCGATAAAATATGCCACAGGAAATTAATATAACCGATGAGGAAATTCAATATGCGGAGAGGCTTCTTTTACCTGAAGGCAAAACATTTGACGATGAACGAAATGAACGTAAAACGTTTATTCGCAATTTCAACACCATTGATTTGCAAGCCGTTCCCGGAAGTGGGAAAACAACAGCTTTATTGGCAAAGCTGGTCATTTTGGAACATAAACTTCCATTTGCTGATGGTTCGGGAATTTTGATTTTATCGCATACGAATGCAGCCATTGACGAAATAAAAGAAAAAATACAAAAGTATTGCCCTAAATTATTTTCTTATCCAAATTTCATTGGTACGATACAAGGGTTTGTAGATGCGTTTTTGGCTGCACCAATTTACAATCTTATATTCAAAAAGAAATTAAATTGGATTGATACAGAAAGATACCAAGAAGAATTAGTAAAACTATTCAATATCATTGCTTGGAATAAAAATTATGACCAGCCTACAAAATTATTCTACCAAAGACATATCCAAAGGGCTGAAAAAGAAGCAAACAAAGATAAAAATATAACAAGATTACTTGTTACTAAATTCATAGAAAATGAAGTATCTGGCTTGTATTATGACTTTATTACTGATGAAATAAAAAACAGAGACAATGATATTTTATTGAAAACCCAAACAAATAAAAGATACATTGGACTTAAAGCAATAATAATTGAAGTTCTGAAAAAAGGGATTGTTTCATACGATTACGCATATCATCTTGGTGAATATTATCTTCATAAAATCCCTTTGATAAAAGAAATACTTCAAAAACGTTTTGCTTTCGTTTTTGTGGACGAAATGCAAGATATGGATACACATCAATACAATTTACTGGAAAAGATTTTTTATGACAATGGAAACAGTGGTTCAAAAATTCAAAGAATTGGCGATAAAAACCAGGCAATTTATGGTTCTTCAAATAAAGTGAAAACAGAAACTGTTTGGCAGTTAAGAGAAAACCCAGATGATGTTTTAAATTTAACGGGTAGCCAAAGGCTAAGTAAACCAATTGCAAATGTTGTGAAAAAGTTTGCTTTGTACAGCGATAATAATTTTGATATTGTTGGGTTGAATGAATGTGATATTAAACCACATATTTTAGTTTTTGAAGATTCAACTATTGAAAGTATTATTCCTTGTTTTGCTCAAATTGTACGAAAAAACGATTTAGCCAACTCCGAAAAACCTATCAAAGTTGTTTGTTGGAATACAGATTGGAAAGAAGATGAAACAAGTCGTAACGACACCGCGAAACTACGTTTAGAAGACTATCACAAAGGTTTCAAAAGAGAAAAAAGCAAACCGAAGCAAGATTATGACAACTTGAAAAGCTATTTGTTGTATTATGAGAAAAAGCAAACATTAGAACCTATTCGGAAAAACATATTAAACGCCTTTTTGAAGATTTTGCGCTTGGAGAATATCAATACCCCAGACGGCAGACCTTTTACAAAGAAAAAATTAATAGACTTTATTCGAGAAAGTGATTTGAAAAAGTATGATGAACTAAATTTAAACCTTTATAATTGGTCAATTGAGATAGTCAAAAGAAATACAAATGAAGTATGGAATGAGATAAAGGAGTATGCTCCAAACTTGTTTGGTATGTTTTCTGAAAATAAGCTTTCTAAAAGTTTAGCGTTTATCAGCAATGATGTCGCTGAAATTCCAGCGAACCATATTGAAGATATAGTAATAACTAATTATTATAAGGAAGATGAACTTGAAATTGAAATAACAAGTGTTCATGCTGTAAAGGGACAAACACATCGTGGCACTTTATATTTAGAATCCTACTACCATAGTAATTATGAATCCGAAAGATTAGCTAATCAATTCTTGGGAAATAGTTTCAATGATAACCGAGTTCATCATAAGAGTTCTGTTAAGATGGCTTACGTTGGCTTTTCACGACCAACAGATTTGCTTTGTGTTGCTATACATAAAGACAGATTTGATGGTCGCCTCCAAAACATTAATAAGGAGGAATGGGAAATAATAAATGTATCTTGAAAAGATAACGAAATATGATTGATTTTTTGACAAAGGATGATAGGCTGGTTTTACGTTATATCGCCGAATTTGCAAATTCTTCCGATTGGATAAATGAGGCTATTAAAACTAAGGGGTTTGTTAGGCTTAAAAGGACGTTTTATTTTGAAGAAGACGACATTCTAAGTGATAGCGAGTTTGACGAAGAAGCAGAAATAGATGATTTTGATGACCCCGACCAGGAGCAAGTTACATACTTTCTATTTGCAGAACTTACTGGAGATTATTATAAAATTAAAAGAGGAATACTTATTAATGACTTCGATGTATTTATACACAAAGATGTTTCATTAAGTCCAATTTTTTTTGTTGCTGATTCAGATGTGTCTGTATTCAACGTAATCAAAAATATTTCCCAAAACAATTTATACTTGGGCGGCGATTATCCAAGTGCTGTTCCAGTAGAGGAGTTTGAGAAACTTTTAAAATATTTTCCCACTTCTTATGAAAGGAGAAAATATGTGGAAGCAAGAATATCATCTCTGCTAAGAAACTATTTAGACGGCATAAAGGATGCAGAGAAGCTATATCAGAAGCATCTAAATACAAAACTATCTAAACAAGGTACGGATTTGACAAAAACGTTTCAGGAGATTGAACTCGTAAAATACCAGACTATTCTTGAAAAGTTGCAGCAAATGTTAAAAGATGAAAATCAGTATAGTGAGCATCAGTGGCAGGAAGAAATTTTACAAATTATTTTGTTGCTCTACCCTAAATATATTTTTGCTTTTAAATCAGTTCCAATACAAGCTAAATTGGCAGATGGAATAAGAGATAAACAACTTGACTTGCTTTTGGTAGATTCTAATGGATACGTTGATGTTATTGAAATAAAGAAGCCTTTTGAGAATGCCATTATGACTAAAGGTGTTTACAGGGAAAATTATATTCCTCTTAGAGAGCTTTCGGGGACAGTCATGCAAATTGAAAAATATATCTATTACCTAAATCGTTGGAGCCTGGATGGAGAGAGATTTTTGAGTAGAAAATATGAAACACAATTACCTAAAGGTTTTGATATTAAAATCGCCAATCCAAGTGGGCTAATTATTATGGGCAGGGAAAATAATTTATCTCCAGAACAAAAGAATGATTTCGAGGTAGTAAAAAGAAAGTATAAAAACATTGTTGATATTATTACTTATGATAATTTATTAGAACGACTACAGTTTACTATTGAACAAATACGTAAAATTTAATCTTAAAAAAGAACCCAAAATCTAATTAGTTTGTAAACTGAACTATAAAGCAGAAACCAATTTTTAAACAATTTTTTAAATGGCAAAATATCAATTACCCCCACTAAAAGATGAAAGACTATTTGAGGAACTTACTTGCGACCTGTTCAATCTCGTAGAGAATACTTCATCATACGAGAATATAGATTTCCAGACATTTGGTGTGAAAGGTCAAAATCAAAAAGGGATTGATGTCTTTTCGACTAAAACCAAAACAGTAATACAGTGCAAACTGAAAAAGCATCGGAAGAAAGGATGAGATCATAAGAAAAAATTTAATTCAAGATATAAACTCCGACTTAGAAAAAGCAAGGGATTTAAGAATTGACTTCGACAAGTTCGTTTTTGTTTCAACATTTCGTGATGATGCTCAAATACAAGAACACCTGAATCAAATTAAGAAAGAGCAGGCGTTACCATTTCATCTGTATTATTGGGGATGGGATACTATTAGCAAATATATTGAACAATCTGAGCCTCTTTTACAGAAATATTTCTCAAAGTTTGTAAAGAAGCCCAAACCAACAAAGATAAAGATTGAATTGCCAGATGGAGCATTGGGAAAAGACCTTTCTAAGAAAAATTATATTGATTATCTTAAAAAAAGATATGGGGATTGGAAGCAAATTGAATTAGACAAGAAAGGAGAAAAATTTAATTGGGCAGCATTTACTATTTCATTATCCAAAAGATATAAGGCTTCCGGGATTAATTATATTGATGTCAGATATTTTGATGATTTGGCATCGTATCTGAAAAGTCGCATTGACGGAACAATAATGGGGAAAGTAAATAAATCTAAAGGAATAAAAAACTACTCATCATTTAAAGGGTTTTTAGAAAATCCGATATAAAAAAGGGAAGTTGTCTTATCAGACAAACTCCCCGATGTCGAAACCCTCTAAATCACTTTTCCGCTTATCGGAAGAACTGAAATCCGTTTCGGCAGGGAGGCTTCTATCCAGCAGCTCCGCTATCTTTCGTGAAGCCCCCGCTATGGAGTGTTCGAGCAGACTAAACAATTCGGTTCCCTGCATTCGCTGAACTATATCCCCGCCTTTTGTTGAGAGCCAGGCTCCAGCTTGTCTTGCTGAAGCAATGCCCCAACGGTTGCCAATTCATCGTAGGTTACTCCCGTGGCAAACCCATTGTCGCTGTTCGGCAATCCCTTTTCTTTCCATTCCTCGTCCTCCTCCTCAAAATCGAAAGTGGGTTCACTCCCGAAAACATCATCCAATTCCTCCGGCGGAATTTCCCTCGCAAAACCTGTTTCGTGGGTTTCTTCTTCAAAATTATCAGGTATATCTTCCTGTTCTTCTTTTTGGCGTTGAGTGGTAGCACTTGGCACTACGTGTCGCTCTATTGGCTTTGGCTTGCCTATTATTTCCGGCAGGTCTGGATTTACCGCAGGATGCCGGGGTTTGCTTTTCACCACTTTTTTAATGATGATTTTGTCTTTAGCCAGCAGCACAATGACAATGAGCAAACAGATGATGATGATAATTTCCATAACTATAATTATATAATGGGTTTATACTTTTCGTTGAAACTCCTGATAATGTCTTCGCCAAATTCCTGAAAGTGGTGTTCCAGCAGGTTATCGAGGTAAGCGTATATCGTTATCTTATCCTCACCAATCACCTGCACAATACGGGTCAGCCTTTCGTGAAAATCCGGGCGTATGTACACGGATTTCCCGTAGCGGGCATTGGTTTCCGCTCTTTTGAAAAACAACTTTTCGTAGTCCGCTTCGCTGGCTTTCTTGGAGCGGTTCCTTTCCCTGCTCACAGGCTTGTCCGGTTCTTTGTCCGTTTGCTCCGGTTCCTGTTTTTTAGGCGGTTCAGGCGTTACGTTTAAGCCCTCTTTTTTCACACCATCGGCGATGATGTTCATTAAAAATTCCTCGTCTATCTCTGGCTGGTTTTTCTTTTTATTCTGATTTTCCATAGAGCTACAATTTGACGGTTCTTAAAAATTCATCCATAAACAAATCCAACCGGCAGGCTTTCATCAACCGCTCATCGGCAGGGAGCAGGGTCGAGCGAAAGACCGTTTTTGCATCGGCTTCGCCCTCTTTGCGGAAACGCTTGCTGTCCGTGATACGGGTACGCATAAGGTGAATGCCCAGGCTCTTGATTAAGTCCTCATAAACGCTGTACAATGCGGATTTTTCCCTGCCGTCCACAGCGTTCCAAAACAGGCTGATGCTTTGGATAGATGTTTCGCCCTGCTTCCTTACCACATCGTTCAGGACTTGCGTAAAAATCAATGTGCTTTCCATAACTACACGGTCGGCAATGATGGGCGTAAAGATGTGGTGCATACCCGCCAGCGTTTTCAATATCCCTGCGGAATTGACCGTGCCGGGGAGGTCGAAGAAAACCACATCCACCGGAGCGGTAGCCGATTGCAGGAACTTTTCTACTTCGCCCAGCACACCGTCTGCCCGGTGCTGCATAACGGGATAGGCTTTTTTGTTGATGCTCGTAAATTGCTTATGAGCCAATTTTTTGTACACCTCATTACCCATTATGCTGCTCATATCCCTTGCCCTCATTTGCATAAGGCTGTGCTGTGGAAAATCGCAGTCGAAAACGGCAACATTGTAGCCCAGCCGATAATGAAGAAGACTTGCTACCAGCGTGGTAAAGGTGCTTTTGCCTACGCCTCCCTTTTGGGAGGAAAAGGCGATAAACAATGGTTGTTTCTTTGTGTCCATGTGCATAACTGTTTTTAATTATCTACTTATTTATATATCACTATACCTATATAGTCGCTCACTCAACTATGTGCATCGGTGCTAAAGCACATCCGCACATTTTTATGTACAGGCTTTTGTATGCAGGTGTTTACCGAAAGTCATACATCCCTGCGCCTGCAAATGCTCCTGTATGCGGAGAAGCGTTACCGTACATCTTTACCCGCTTACCTGCATGATTGCTTACATCATTTTTTGCAGGCATACCCATTCGCATACATCGTTATTTGCCTGATTACCTGCCTGCATATTTCCGTAGCTACGCAGCTATGTTGATACATACATATACAGTCAATCGCAAATGCCTACACAAAGAAATGCGGATATATACACGCTTCATCCAGCCTGTCCTGTATTGGCGTTCTGTGGCATTGTTTGGCAGTATGTAACAGGGCAATGCTTTGGGAAAGCTGCGCTTATTTTGTATTGGCTTCAATACAAAAGGTGAATGGAGAAATCATTACAGATAACAGGCAACAGTTTGAACGGCGCAAAGCCGTTTTTTTTCAGCTTTATCTAATCCCGCCCAAGCGGGATTTTCCTTTCACCCGAAAGGAGCAAGTTATGTTTTTAGCTGCTCGAAATAAATTCCGCATCTAAAAACAACTTGCCATTGCATGGAGCTGGAAAACGCACTCCGAAGTCGTGGTTTATGATAATTATAATGGAGAGAGATATGGAAGACAACAAAAGAAATCAAATAAGCAAGGTAGGTCGCAAGCCTAAGAAAGACCCTGCGACACACCGTTATTCGATTAGTCTGAACGACATGGAGAATGCACAGTTCCTTACGTTGTTTGAACAATCGGGAATGAAAGTAATGGCACATTTTATTACTGCCTGCATCTTTCAGAAGACAGTAAAGACCGTAAAAATTGATATGGATGCCGTGGACTTCCATACAAGGCTCACCAATTTTTACAGCCAATTCAGAGCCGTTGGGGTGAACTATAACCAAATCGTGAAGATACTTTACCGCAATTTCTCGGAGAAAAAAGCATCGGCTTACCTCTTTAAATTGGAAAAACAGACCGCAGAAATGGCTGCCCTTTGTCGCAAAGTGATTGAGCTAACAGCCGAATTTGAAAAGAAGCACCTGCAAAAAGACGTATAACATGATAGCGAAGATTGGTAAAGGTGAGCATTTGTACGGTGCTATTTCCTATAATCAGAAAAAGATTGATAGTGAAAACGGGCAGGTTTTGTTACTGAACAAGATACCCGAAACGCTGGATAATACCTATTCAGCCAATTATCTGCACCAGCGTTTTGAGCCTTATTTGTCCGCAAATATCAGGACGGAAAAACCCGTTCGGCATATTTCCTTAAACCCCGACCCCAAAGACCAGGTGAGCGATGCGCAGTTTATGAAAATGGCACAGGAGTACATGGAGCGTATGGGATATGGGCAGCAGCCCTATATCGTGTATAAGCACACCGATATTGAACGTACCCATATCCATATCGTAACGGTCTGTGTAGGCATAGACGGCAAGAAGATAAGCGATAGCTACGACCACCCGCAGTCAATGGCGATTTGCAGGGATTTGGAGCAGAAGTATAACCTGATACCCGCCACAGAGAAACAGCGCACGGGCAACGAGCAGGCATTTCGCCCGGTGGATTACAGAGCCGGGGATATTAAGAGCCAGATTGCATCGGTGGTGCGATACCTGCCGAAGTATTACCAATACCCCAATTTTGGAACGTATAATGCTTTGCTTTCCCTGTTCAATATTACGGCTGAAGAAGTAAAAGGCGAACTGCACGGACAGCCCAAAAACGGGCTGGTGTATTTCGCCCTTAATGAGCAGGGAGAAAAAGCCAGCAATCCCTTTAAGGCTTCCCGCTTTGGCAAGCAGGCAGGGTTGGACGAACTGCAAAACCACTTTGCAGAAGCTAAAAATAAAATGAAGACCGACCCCGCAAGAGCCGTTCTCAAAAACACCATTGAGGCAGCCATGCACACCGCCACCAATGAAACGGATTTTAAAAAGCAACTGATGGAGCAGGGTATCAATACCGTTGTAAGGCGCAACGATGAGGGGCGTATTTACGGTATGACCTTTATTGACCATGAAAGCCGCACCGTTTGGAACGGTTCACAGTTGGACAAAAACCTTTCGGCGAATATCTTTAATGATTGGTGGAAAGAGGAAGCCGTTGCACAACGCCAAAACACGGAACAGACCAGCACAGACTTGCCAGCAGCAGGTAAAAATATTGCTGATGAAAAAGAAGAAACGCACGGGCTTTTTGACTTCCTGAATAAAGAACAGCCTGCCGATAATTTAGGATGGATAGACGGATTGGGCGGCTTGCTCCCGGAAGCGCAGGGCGAGGATTACGAAGAACAGGCATTTGCCAACCGTATGAAGAAAAAGAAGAAAAAACGGGGAAGGCAGCAATAACATATCCGCCAAGAAAAATTATTGCTAAATTTACCCATAGCAAAATATACATTATCCTGATATGCCTCATTCGCAAGAAATACAGACTAAACAATACAACAAGTGGTTTGAAGTCATTAAGCGGAAAATTAAGTCTGCCCAACTGAAAGCCGCAATAAGTGTGAATACGCAGCTTATTGAGTTGTATTGGGATTTGGCAAAAGACATTGTGAATAAGCAGCAGGAAGCAAATTGGGGCGATAATGTTTTGGAACAACTATCTACTGATTTAAAATTGAGTTTCCCTGACATCAACGGCTTTTCAAGGCGAAATTTATATGCCATCCGGCAATGGTATTTGTTTTACCGGGCTGTTTCCGAATTTGTGCCACAAGCTGTGGCACAAATTCCGTGGGGGCATAACCGCCTCATTATATCAAAAATAAAGAATACCAAAGAGGCATTGTTCTATTGCAAGGCAACAGCCGAAAACGGTTGGAGCAGAGAGCAATTAGAAATTTCAATCAAAAACAAATACTATCAGGCAAAAGGGAAGTCAATCACCAATTTTCAAAACACATTGCCGCAACTGCAATCGGAATTGGCGGTTGAAACGCTGAAAAACCCTTATAATTTTGATTTTTTAGGTTTGGAAGATGATGCGTTGGAACGGGAAATTGAAAACGCAATGATGCAGCACATCACCCAATTTTTATTGGAATTGGGAAAAGGCTTTGCGTTTGTAGGCAGACAATATTCCATTACGGTAAGCGACAACGAATATTTTATTGATTTGCTTTTTTATCATTTGCATTTGCGTTGCTATGTTGTGGTAGAACTAAAGTCAGGCAAGTTTAAACCCGAATATGCGGGTAAATTGAATTTTTATCTTTCTGCAATAGACAGCCAGCTTAGGCACGAGCAGGATAACCCAAGCATTGGCTTAATCCTTTGCAAACATAAAGACAAAGTAGATGCAGAATATTCATTGCGAGATATTCAGAAACCTATTGGTATCAGCGAGTATAGACTTACACAGGCATTGCCTAAAAAGTTCAAAAGTCAGTTACCTACTGTTAAACAATTAGAAATTCAGTTAAGCAAAGAAAAATAAACACCGATAAATTCAGATAAGAAAAGCAGGCTATCGCTTAGCTCTTACTGCCACTAAAAACTATCCGACACCAATGAAAAAAGACGGATTTGGGGCGAAGATTGCGAGGAACAGGCGTTTGCTAACAAGATGAAGAAGAAAAGAAAACGTCAAAGAGGGCAGAAATAACGGTGTGCTTTGCCTGTAATTCCACTTTAAGCTCCAAAGCTGTCCAGCATTTCAAAGGTCGGTACAAAAAACAGCGTTCCTGTTTTGGCGGTGCTGAAATCTAAAATCCTGTCGTAATTGCCTTCGGGTTCACCTCTGAACATCTTTGTAAGCATTGCCGTAACCGTGCTGAAAGTGCTTGCATAAGCAATGAAATAAGTACCCATTTCGTTGCTCGCCATATTGCCAAACGGCATATTGTCCCGTACAATCTTTTTGTCATCTCCTACATTCGCTAAGGCTGAATGCGAATTGGACGGCTTTACATCATCGGGCATTTCAATATCATTTGTTTTGCTCCTGCCAAAAACCTTTTCCTGTTCAGTAACAGGCAAAGTCTTCCACGCCACCAAATCGTGAATGTACTTCTGAACAAAAAGATAACTGCCGCCTTTGTATTTTTCATCTTCATCTCCGATGATGCCAAAAAACGTCCTGTTGTTACCGTGAGGGTTTTCGGTGCCGTCCACAAAGCCCAAAATACTTCTTCCGTCCCAATACCGGAACCCGTGTACTTCTTCAGTACAATCCGCCACCTGTGATAATGCTTCGGAAATAGCCGCAGCCATATCAATACAATAGCTTTTGTCGTCGGCACGGATATGAAAATGTAAATCGCCGGGTGTGGCAACAGCGGTATGTTTCGCTCCGGCAATTGGCGAAAAATCAACTAACTCTTTGGGAAACGGTTTGGGCAAGTCCAGTTTTTGCCAGGCGTTATGACCAATGCCCATCACTACGCTTGCTCTTGATGTTACAGTGCGCACTTGTGCCGAATTATTGAGATTGCTCATCAGGGCACATACACGTTCAAAAACGGGTTTTATCACTGTATTTTCTTTGAAAACCCAAACCATAAAAATGGTATTGGTATTGGGGTAATCTAATACGTTTTGCGAATTGATACTCATATAAGTTTAAAAATAACCAATGCTATCCCAAGCATTATTGATACTTGCAAATTTACAAAAAAAGCCACAACCTTGAATGAGTACGACAAAGAGGATTTTACCAACCGTATGAAGAAAAAGAAGAAAAGATGAGGGCGACAACAATAAAATTTTTCTTAACCATCAAAGACCAGGATTGACATCTTGGTCTTTGTGGTTTTACAATCAATGCCAAATACTGCCACTCAGAGCCATCCAACACCGCTTTAGTTAAGCTGCCAAACACAGCCTCTAAATTTCCTGCATCACTAAAATTTTTTTGTTATGCAAGGAGAAGACGATTTAAGAGGACTTGCCAAAATAATGGCATTTATGAGGGCAGTAAGCATCATCATCGTGTTGATGCACTTCTATTGGTACTGTTTCGGGTTCTTTGCCCAGCGTGGCTGGACACTCGAAATCGTAGCCAGGATACTCACCAATTTCAACCGTACCGCAGGGCTTTTCGCACATACGCTGTACACCAAAATTTTTGCTTTAATCCTGTTAGCGTTAAGCTGTTTGGGAACAAAGGGCGTAAAGAATGAAAAGATAACATGGAGTAAGATTTACGTTGCCTTAGTTATTGGCTTTGTCCTGTTCTTCCTGAACGCACCGCTTTTAAAGCTATCCGCAGGCATGGCTACTTCACTCTACATTTTAACAACCTCGTTAGGCTATATCGCTTTAATGATGGCAGGTGTATGGATGAGCAGGTTATTGAGGAATAACCTGATGGACGATGTGTTTAATAATGAAAATGAAAGTTTCCAGCAGGAAACCAAGTTGATGAAAAATGAATACTCCGTCAATCTTCCGACCAAGTTCTATTATAAAGGAAAATGGAATGAGGGTTGGATTAACGTAGTCAATCCTTTTCGTGCATCAATCGTGCTGGGTACTCCGGGAAGTGGGAAAAGCTATGCAATCGTAAACAACTATATCAAACAGCATATCGAGAAAGGGTTCAGCATGTATATATACGATTTCAAGTTTGACGACCTTTCTACGATTGCCTATAACCACTTACTAAAGCACATTGATAAATATAAGGTAAAGCCACAGTTCTATGTTATCAATTTTGACGACCCACGCCGGAGCCACCGATGCAATCCTCTTAGCCCGGCTTTCATGACGGATATATCCGATGCCTACGAAGCGGCTTATACCATCATGTTAAACCTCAACAGGTCGTGGATTTTGAAGCAAGGGGATTTTTTCGTGGATAGCCCAATTATATTATTAGCTGCTATCATTTGGTATTTGAGAATTTACGAAGATGGCAAGTATTGTACTTTTCCCCACGCCATTGAATTGCTGAACAAAAAATATGCAGACGTATTTACTATACTCACTTCGTACCCCGAATTGGAAAATTATTTATCTCCCTTTCTCGATGCCTGGCTTGGCGGCGCACAAGACCAATTACAAGGACAAATAGCATCCGCTAAAATTCCATTGTCAAGAATGATTTCGCCAAGCCTTTATTGGGTTATGACAGGCGATGATTTTTCATTAGACATCAACAACCCGAAAGAGCCGAAAATTTTGTGTGTCGGTAACAATCCCGACCGACAAAATATTTATTCGGCAGCTTTGGGGCTTTACAATTCGAGAATTGTTAAGCTCATTAATAAAAAAGGACAGCTAAAAAGTTCGGTCATCATCGACGAGTTGCCGACGATATATTTTAGGGGATTGGACACACTTATCGCAACTGCGAGAAGCAACAAAGTTGCAGTATGCTTGGGCTTTCAGGATTTCAGTCAATTAACCCGTGATTATGGCGACAAAGAAAGCAAGGTAATTCAAAATACAGTAGGTAATATTTTCTCCGGTCAGGTAGTAGGTGAAACCGCCAAGAGCCTAAGTGAGCGTTTCGGTAAAGTGTTGCAGAAAAGGCAAAGCATGACCATTAACCGAAACGATAAGTCCACTTCCATTTCTACCCAAATGGATAGCCTGATACCAGCATCTAAAATCTCAACGCTTACACAGGGTATGTTTGTCGGTTCGGTATCGGACAACTTCGATGAGCGCATCGAGCAGAAAATCTTTCACGCTGAAATTATTGTAGATAATGAAAAGGTAGCGGCTGAAACTAAAGCCTATAAAAAAATTCCGCAGATACTATCCTTTACAGATGAAAACGGAGTAGATAATATGAAGCAGGAGATTGAGAACAACTACAAACAAATAAAGCTGGATGTTGTGAATATTGTTAAAGATGAAATGGAGCGTATCAAAAACGACCCCGATTTGCAACACTTGATACAAAAACAGGGGTAGCATGGAGTTTTTTTTGTTTATCGTCTTATTGATACAGCTTTATATCGAAGACCAGCTATATAGAACGGTGCATGTTGATACATTGACAGACGGGCATAAATTGAAGTGGACGGGCAGCAAATCCGCTCTTATCGAACTGATATACGCATTGCACTATCACGGTGTTTTCGATAACGGCAACAGCGACATAAGGATAACAGCCAAATATTTTGAAAGCACTTTTGGTATTGACCTGGGTAATTTTTACCAAACCTATTTGGAGTTGCGGAACCGAAAGATGAACCGTACCAAATTCCTTGATGCGCTCCGGGAGGGGCTTATTAAGAAAATGGATGAACAGGACGAAAAATAGTTTCGATTTACAGCATTTAATATAGAAAGAGTAAACAGAAAAATATTACACAAAGTAGGCTTCGGAGATAATTGATATTTTTACAAGGTTAAAATTTAGTTCGATATAAGATATAATAGTATAGCAGAGGTATATGAGATTTGACATACAGCCCATTTTAGAAAACGAAAAAACAATCCTTTATCCGTTACATGAAAACGATTTTGAGGTTTTAGTTTATTTCCATATCGGAGCAAACAACATCCGTTCGCAGGTTGCTATTGAGCGTATTGGTGCAGATAAAATTACCGAACAGATAGTAACTTATCCGGACGGAACATCACGATTGAACTTCTTGTACAAAATCAGTAAAGAAAAATGGCTGAAATTTCAATAAGACAGAACGTAATTGTCCCTACTATAAAAATGAAAAACTATTAAAGTGAATATTATAAAAGCGACCTTAAAAGAAAAGACAAACACTGCAAAACTTTTTGCGGAATACCGCCTTTTCTACGGGCAGGAATATGATATAGCTGCTGCGGAAACATTCATCAGCAAAAGGCTTGTAAACGATGACAGTGTCATTTTTTTAGCGACAGACGGAACAGATTATTTAGGATTTGTCCAGCTTTATCCGTCCTTTACGTCCATTGGTGTACAGGAAATATGGATACTGAATGATTTGTTTGTAAGTGAACAGCACCGGCGTAAAGGTGTTGCAGAAGTGCTGATAAAGCACGTTCTCCAATTCAGCAATACTTCAAAACGAAAAAAAGTAATTCTTTCTACCGCATACAGCAACAGTAAAGCACAACAGCTTTATGAAAAGTTAGGATTTAAAAGAACCGAATTTTATAACTACGAAAAGAATACCAATGAAACAGCGGATTAATATAAAAGAACTTGAGCCAAAAGCGTATGAAATTTTATATGCTATGGAAAAATATATTGCCAATACGGATTTACCGCTATTGTTGCGGGAACTCATTAAAATAAGAGCATCCCAGATAAATAAGTGTGCATTTTGTCTTGATATGCACACAAAAGATGCGAGAAAAGCCGGAGAAACCGAACAACGGATTTATGCTTTATCTGCGTGGGAAGAAAGCCCTCTGTTTACGGATGAAGAACGAGCCGTACTTGCTCTAACAGAAGAAATAACACTTATTTCTGAATGTGGCGTAAAAAATGAAACCTATGAGAATATTCAGAAGCATTTTTCAAGCAACCAACTTGCGCAAATGATAATGGTTATTAACCAAATTAACGTTTGGAACAGGATAGCCATATCAACCAAAATGTTTCATACGCCCTAAACATTTCAGTAAAAATATATAGGAGGGAAAGAACAAGAGAGTAACAGCCAAATATTTTGAAAGCACCTTTGGTATTGACCTGGGTAATTTTTACCAAACCTATTTGGAGTTGCGAAACAGGAAGATGAATCGCACCAAATTCCTTGATGCGCTCCGGGAGGGATTGATGAAGAAAATGGATGAGCAAGACGGGAGATAGTAATGGTAACAAAAGAAAAAAGTAAGAGGGGATCTGCAAGTCCCCTCTTACTTTTTTATCGCCCCTTTGCGATTTATAACACTCCACGGGCTAAATGAACGCCTTTTACGGCTAATTAATACTTTGAGGTGCTAGGAGTAGTAATGAGCTAATCTATATAAGAAGAAATCCTTATCCCTTACCCCGTAATTAGCGGTTATAAATCGTTGTATTTTGCTGTTGGTGGCTTCTGCTTTTGCATTGGTTTTACCTGTTTTAAAATAGTTCATGATTTTTTCTTCGTTACTGCCAATAATACGTATCAGGTTTTCTACTTCTGGTAGCTTTGCCTGTTCGGCACAATCGTACCAGTGAATGAGTTGCTTTTCTATCTGCCATTCGTATTTGCCTACGTTTTCTTTATCTAACCATTGCCTGATTTGCAGGGTTAAATCATAAGCTGTTTTAAGTGAAGTGAAGGTTTCAAAAAGCAGGGTGGCTCTTTTTTGTTGTGAGACAGTCCAGTTTTCCGCTCTTTTAAAAAGCACGTACCTGCTCCTGGTAAGCAGTTCTATCTTGGATTCGCCATTGATGAGTCTGGTTTGTTTTTCATATTCCCTTCGTTCTTTTTTGGTGGTGGGCAGTTTTGCGATTTCTTCCTGTTTAAGACGAAGCCTTAACGTCTGTACCGCTTCCACAATATGTTTTACTACGTGGAACTTGTCGGCTACAATGACGGCATTGGGAAAACTTTGTTCACAGAATTTTTCGTACGTGGGACTGAGGTCTGCTGTAATGGTTTTTACCTGTTGTTTTACTTGCGGTATTTTCTCTATCAGCTTGTTTAATTCAGCTACAGTAAGGGTTTCGGCAAGCAGGGCTATCTTACCTGTATCACGGTTGGTCATCACGGTATAAAATTCTTCATCTATCATTTTCTCATCCACACTCATCTGTTCACCAAAATTTTCCGGCTTTAATACGGGTACTGATTTTTCCCGCTTATCTGTACCGGTAAAATTATCTTTACCCCATTGCTTATTTTCAACAGCTTCGGGGTAGCCGCTCAGGTAATTGCGGTACCAGCTATAAACGGTTTGGGGGTTGAGTTGAAGAAATCCTCCGATGGTTGTAAAATTAACCGGCTTCTCATCCACCAATTTCTTTTAAAAAATCCCTGAACTCCTTTGTGGTTTTCATGCCGGGTATGTGAAGGTTGTATTCATTACTGTAATGTTTGGTAGTTCCCTTTTCTTTCCATCTTCGCCGGATCAGACGCAGGTATATTTTCTTTAGCGAAAACGCATGGGTTAAAATGTCTATCTCATTGTTATAACCGTCCATTACAACTTCTTTACCATACAAAGCCTGGGGTATCCGGTCTTCTTTTTCAACCAGTTCAATTACCCATTCCTGAGGTTTGTTCTCAATATGGTTCACTTCAAAATCAACCAGGTATTCCTCTGGTATAAATATCTTAAATGACTCGTAGGCTAAGTCCTTTTGGCGGGGATGTGGCATAACTTCTTTTTGCTCAAAGTTACTCCTAGCACCTCAAAGTATTAATTAGCCCCTTTTACACGCACTATCGTTTCCGAATTATTTTGCGTTGGCTTTTCGACCTGCTCCGGTTGCTCTGCCTGCGTATCGCTTTCGGGTTTTATGGATAATTGTATTTTCCTTTCAACCGCAGCCAATTCCGTTTTAAGGTCGCTCAAAGCCTGTTCTTTCTTCCATGTGCCGTTTACCACTTCCTGAATAACAGGCAGGTCTTTTTGCAGCCTGTCAATTTTCTTTTGTTCCTGCTCTAAGATACCGGGTATCTTTTGGAGCGCATTCAGAAAATTGAGCGATGCTATTTTTGCATCGGCAGCTATTTTACCGTTATTGTGCGTGTATTTGATATTGCCCTCGCCCTGAACAAAGAAGCGGTTATCCTTAATATCTACACCGTCTTTTTGGGAAACTTCTGTTTTCACTAAGAGTGCAAAGCCGTACAGCGTACCAATTTCCTCATATTGCCCTTCGGTACGGGCTTTTTCGGAAAGCTGGTTGAGCTTCGCCCCAATCTGTTTTACATCGGCGTTGGGCGGTAGCCCTGTAAGCTGCACCGGGTTGAGTATTTCCCCGTCTTTGTTTTTCTGTATGCGCTGTTGCAGGTTTGCCCAATCGAGGCTCATACGGTCAAACCTTGCCTGCGTACTTTCCAGCGTAGCAACGGTATCTTCCAGCTTGTATTTAGAAGTCAGCTTGGAACGGTTGTGCGCCTGCCGTTCGCTTTCCAATCCGGCAATCTGTTTTTCCAATTTCGCTTTTTCCAAAAGGTCTGTATTGCCCGAAAGTATCGCTACATATTCGGAGAAGTTCATACCCGTTTTTTCATCCATACCGCCCTCGTCAATGGTACGTTTGCCGAGGCTGTTGCTCTTTAGTTGCTCGATAAATACCTGTTTATTGTACAGGGTATTGAATTTGTAGCTATCCAGCGATTTTTCTACGGCGTAGATGAAAATATCCACTTTGTTATCGGCAAAGAATTTGGCAATATCATTGCCTTTGCGGATAGCCCTGCCATCCCTTTGGGCAAGGTCGCTTGGTCGATCGGGTAGGTCGGTTCCCTTACGGGAACTTTCCCCCCTAAGAACCGTACGTGAGCGTTTCCACTCATACGGCTCAAGCAATTCTAAGTTTCTCTTCGTGTATTGAAACCGGCTCATAACTTCTGATTGTTTTGTTTCTTGATTTGTTTATAACATTTATCGTGAACCAAAGACCTTTGTATTCTGCCGTTGATAACCTTTTCGGTTACATTCCAAGGCAGAACACGGTCTATTAGCGTGTTGCAAACAGGACATTTGCGTTCTTGTTTCTTCCATAAGTGAAGTAAGGAGTTTCTGCCTTTCAGCGTTACAAGCATTTTTTGAGTTTCCCTCTGGTCAAAGTATTTGTCATACTCTGTATCAAAGGGGTTTGCATCACCCTTTATCTGCGTATACTGTGTAAAATGGATATTGGATAGCTTCTTTAACGTTAAGCTGTCCTCTGATCCGTCACGCTTTTTGAACTGTGATGCAAATTCCCAACGTTTTCCTCTTATCACATGCCAATACTTGTCGGATATCCAACGTTTACCCTTATTAGAGTGTCTGCGTTTAGCCCATTGCCATAGTGCATTGAAGATTTGATGGTCTGCCCAGTGAAATGCATCCCTTGTGGCTCCATGCCTGTAATAGTTCCCCCAACCAGTTATCATCGGATTCAACAGCCGTATTAATGACTCTTGCTGACACGCTTTATTGCTTTTAATGGTCATTCTGACCTTTTTTAAGAAATTTAGCTGTGACTTTTTTGATGGTTTTGTCAGAATCTGTTTATTAAACTTTCTGATATTGAACCCGAGAAAATCAAATCCATCATTGATATTGGTTATTACAGTTTTTTCTTCTGATAAGGTCAATCCCCTTTCAGCAAGAAATTCTGCAACCAATGGTCTGATTTCTGTTTCCAATACTTCTTTGTTTTCTGACGTGATAATAAAGTCGTCGGCATAACGAACCATATTCACCATAGGTGAGTAAGCTTTACCGTTAATCCTCCTACGTTTATACTTGTCAGCAAGAACTTTCTGCAATCCATCCAGAGCCATATTGGCTAAAGTTGGAGAAATGATACCGCCCTGGGGCGTACCATCTTCTGTTGGGAACAATTGTCTGTTGAAAACATAGCCGCAATTCAACCACTTTTTAAGCATCACTTTATCCATAGGGATATTGTTCAGCAACCATTCATGGCTGATATAATCAAAGCATCCTTTGATGTCACCCTCCAGAATCCATTCAGGAGAATAACCTTTGCGTAGTACGTTGTGGCATTGCAGAACAGCATCCATTGTACATCTTCCTTTTCGGAACCCGTATGAACGTGTATCTGCTGTTGTTTCTGCCAACGGTTCTAACGCCATAAGGTAGAGGGCTTGCATAGCTCTGTCTGTCATTGTTGGTATTCCCAACGGTCGAAGCTTCCCATTACTTTTCTTAATATGAATCCTTCTTAACGGTTTTGGCTTATAATCACGCCTTTTGAGCGTTCCTATTGCCCGGAACTTGGTTTTAGGATTCTCCCATGTTACAAGATCCACTCCTGCGGTTTTGCTGCCGCTATTAGAAGTTACTCTTTTTACAGCCAAAGCCTTGGCTTGAAAAGAGTGAGTGAGCGTCCATTGTAAAGCTTTCACTTTACCATATCTGCCCTCTTTTTGAGCCTTTACAATTCTTGCTTGTAGCTTTCTAACAGCCAGCTCACATCTTACCCAGTCAATGCTGAGCCATGATGGTTGCTGATTGTCAGCAGGCGCACACGATGTTTTAATTTCGTTCATTTGCTTTCCTCCTTTGAAAAGTTCTAAAGGTTAATTGTAAAGAATTACCTAACGCAGAAGTCTGCCCACTTTCGTGTTGAGTGATATCGTATCTGTTTACCATAAACAGATACTCAACCCATATCCACCTCATTACAAGGATGGCATTCGCTTTTTCTGCAATCTTATACCTGCATTCCGGTTCGGCTTACCTTACGGCTTGCTTACCTGCCGCCAAGACAGGAGAAATACAGGCTTACCACGTTCCGCATAAATGACTAACGAGTAGGTTAGGCTCTGTCTCATCCACCGACAGCACTAATATCCGTGTAATCCCACCATGGAAGGGATTAACTGGCTGCACCCCGTTTTGGGTAGAGCTAAAGTATCTTGCGCTCCTTCACGACATTACGATGTTTACTGACAGTTCGCTTACGCTAACCATACTACTCAGCCTCGCCTCCCGACTGTATGATACTAACAGCCATTGATTTCCCCTCACGGTTCAATCTCTTCCTGATCGGAAGGAGTACTTTGTCCAACCAGCTTGATACACTATATCACTATAATGCATCCGGTTGTAGGCTACTGCTGACGGAACAGCAGGTTTAAACGTCCAATTTCAATCTTTAAAAGAACTTCAAACAATCATTTATGCGACTTCGTGTCGCACCCAAGGTATATCCAAATGGTGAACAGCAACTGCACGCTTTTGCGCATTCACACCTGTACCCAGCATTTCGGTAGAGCCGAACAACACCCGTATCTTTCCCGCATTTACATCCCTGATAAGTTCCTTGCGCTGCTTCTCATTTTTAGCTTCCTGGATAAACCGTATTTCATGCGCCGGGATGCCGTGGTCTTCCACCAGCTTGCGTTTGATTTCGGCGTACACGTTCCATTCCCCCGGCTTGTAAGTGCCGAGGTCGGAGAAAACAAACTGTGTACCTTTCTGCGCATTGTATTTGTTGTAGTATTTGGCAATATTAGCCGCACAATGCGAGGCTTTATTATCCGGGTGGTCTTCATACTTCCGGCTAATCATCCGCATATCCAGCGACATCTTACGGGCATAATCTGTCGCAATCAGCATCTTTGCTTTTTCCTCTTTTTCATTTAGCGGAGGTCTGCCCAAAAGTTCTGCATTGCCCGTTTTGGCAAACTCCATTAGCTTTTGAATGAAAACCTCCTGCTCCGGTGTAGGCGGTATATGGTACAGTATCTCGTTCTTTTCGGGGCGGTCTATGCCAATATCCTTTGCTGTGCGGTAGTCCGTAATTTCAGAATAGAACTGTGCTAATTCCGGCACTTTGATAAAGAAGCGAAAACGTTCTTTTGATACGATATTATTTGCTACCGAAAATTCATAATCGGTAGTCTTACGGGCGTATATGGCTGCCCACGCATCAAAACAGTTGATGCCCTGTTTTTCCATTGCGTTAGGGCGCAGGTACTTAAAGAGCAGATACAGTTCTGTAAGCGAGTTGCTAATGGTCGTACCCGAAAGAAACGTTGCGCCCAGGTCTTTGCCTGTGCGCTCCTGAATGGTGCGGAGGGCAAACAGCAGGTTTAACGCCTTTTGGCTGCCTGCCATATTGCCCAATCCGGCTACACGCTCATGCCTTGTGTTGAACATGAGGTTTTTAAAACGGTGGCTTTCGTCCACAAAAATGTGGTCAATGCCCATCATTTTAAAGTCCACAACATCATCCTTACGGTTTTCGATGTCATGCTCCAGCGTTTTTAACCGAACCTCTAAATTTTCTTTTCGGATAATGACCCCTTTGAGCATCCCCCTCGAAACTTCTTTGCCCTGCGCTTTCAAAGCGGCAAGGTTGTCGTCCACACTTTCCAATTCCGCTTCCAAAATCTGCTTTTGCATTTCGGGCGACTGCGGTATCATCCCGAATTGGTCATGCGTTAAGATGACACAATCCCAATCGTTGTTTTTAATATCCCCGAAAATGCGCAGGCGTTTCTTTGGGGTAAAATCTTCCTTGCCGGGATATAATATTTTAGCGTGCGGGTAGGCTTTTCGGTAGGTTTCCGCTATCTCATGCACATTGGCTTTTAACCCGATAATTATCGGTTTATGCGCCAGCCCCAAACGTTTCATTTCCTGTGCTGCCGTACACATGATGAGTGTTTTACCTGCACCGACTTCGTGGTCGCAGATAGCACCGCCGTTCATCTTAATCATCCAAACGGCATCCTTTTGGCTGGGGTACAGGTCTTCGATACCCAACGCCTTGCGGTCAAGACCCGGAAAGTCCTGATGGCTGCCGTCATACTGCGGACGTACAAAACAGTTAAACGTGTCGTTATACTTGTCGGTAAGGCGTTGCTTAAATTCATCGTTCTGCGCAAAGAGCCAATCTGTAAACTCCCTCCGTATCTCATCAATTTTGCTGTTCGCCATTTGTATGGCTTCCATATCCCGCACCTTGACCTCCTTATCATCTACCATTACTTTTTTGGTGATGTCAGGCGTGGTATTGACAAGGGCGTGTTTCAACAGGGTAACGCCGTCAAACGTCCGGCTTTCCGACTTGATAGCATACTTTTCGGTGATATGGATATTCTTACGGTCGCAATGGATGGAGAAGTCATCGGAGCTTTCGGAATAATGGATGCGTATATCCGTATCGAACAGGTGTGAGGCGAAACGGTTGTAGATACCCGTAGGTATCCAGCGTTCGCCGAGGTTAAAGTCGAGTTCCTCAAACTCTATCCTACGGGGTTTGGCTTCTTCGAGTGCTTTAAGGCTTGCGGCAGCTTCGTTATCATCCGGTTGCCCGGCAAGGTATGCCCGTACTTCTCCGGCTTTCTCAACTACGTTGCCCGAAACCCATTTTTCGGCAATCTCGTATTGCTTTTGTACAGGATTGTAAAAGATACGGCCATGCAGCGCATCTTTTAAATCCTCGCCGGACATTCCGCTTATCTCCGACATATAACCCAAATCCACCGTGCCGTACTTATTGAGCGATGCCGCCAATGCTTCGTCCGGGTTGTCCGTTGCAAGCGTAGCCGTTGAAAAACTTACAGGCTTGTGGAATATATCAGCCTTATGCACCACACCGCCAACAACACGCTCCAAATAGGGTACTTCCTTGCCTGCGCTGTCGGTCTTAATCAATTTGATATTGTCGGCACTATTCAGGTTGCCGTACCTCTTTAGAAAATCATCGTAGAGGCGGTTCAGCGTTTCCCGTTCCTGTTTGTATTCGCTGTGGTGCTGCGCTTCCTGATTGTATAGTTCCTGATAGGCATCCCGCAATCCGATATAGGCTTCGGTTCTTGCTTTCTGATGGGCTGGCAAGGATAGCGGGTGAAAGACCGCCGTACCATTGGATAAATCCACCTCCCTCAAATGCCCGACAAAACCATTATCCACCACGAGGCAATCATCCCGGTGGAATGATTGCAGCTCGCCGGAGTACGGGGCAGGTTCGGGGATTATAGTATCATTTGAGGGAGCAGGAGCAGGCGCAGGTTTGCTTTTGGGTATATCTTCTATTTCCCCTTTGCTGTTGATACCGATAGACGAAAACAAATCGCCAATTACGTTTGGCTGTTCTTTTATTCGTGGTGTGGTCGGAGGCTTTGGCGTTTCGGCTGCCGGTGTGCGCAGGGGTATATAATCAAAAAGCCCCGGCTGGTGCGGGCGATTGCCCGCTTTTCTCTTGGTAATGGTCGTTCTTCTCCTAATTCTTTTCGGTGGAGCAAGAACGGCAGCCTTTGGTGTAGGGCTGAACAGGTCGAACAAACTTAACTGTACATCTCCCTGCGCCTGCGGCGCATCCGCTACCGCAGTTACGCTTTGCTGCGCACGGCTCGTTGCTGGTTGAGCCGCCGCAGGTGTTGTAAAATCGAATAATGTAGGTTGTGGTATTTGTTCCCTTACGATGCCGGCAGCCGGCTGCGTGGGTGTAGGGTCAGGAGTTACCGTAATATCCGGTTGTACCGCAGGCTCATCGGGCGATAGCCCTTTGTAAAGATTGAGGTTCAGGTACTCTTTAAAATCTCCGTCTAATATTTTCTTTGCTTCCTTTGCAATTTCGGTTACACCACCGTCATGCACATAGACAGTATAGGGTTTGCCATACAGGTCGGTAGATTGTATGATTTGATTGAAGACAACCGTACCGTTGTAAAGCATATAGGCGTTTACATGGTCATCATGCTTTGTGAGCAGCGTATCGCAAAAGTCTTTTTCCCTTTCGGTTAGAACTTGCTTGTTTGTGTTCTTTTGAAGCACAACCAGGTCGGTTCCGACCTCTGTTCCGGCGTAATCCATAAACAGGTTATTCGGTAGCCTTACCACCGAAATAAGGTTGTGTTCTTTCATCAATGCCTCACGTATGGGCTTATTGGCTGGGCTATCCAAAACGCCCTGCGAAGTGATGAAAGCGAGCATACCGCCATCCCGTAGCGTGTCCGTTCCCTTTAAGAAAAAGTAATTGTGGATGCCCCTTGCTGCCTGCGCCCGTGCCGGGTCATCGCCCCGTGAATACGAAAGGTCAAAGACCGAACTTGTACCAAACGGGATATTGCTGGCAACTACATCATAGCTGTTCAGCTCCCTTTCGGGGATTTCTTCAAAACCGCTTATGCGCACATTCCTATCGGGGTATATCTGTTTGAGAATTTTACCCGTAAGCAGGTCTTTTTCATAAGCCGTAACCTGCGATACGTTCTTATCCGTAAAAGATTGGATAAACCCACCGACACCCGCCGATGGCTCCAAAAACTTTTGTATGGCTATACCGTTTTCCTTGAAAACACCGGATAGGGTATTGATAATTTCGGGCGGGGTATAGAACGCCGTGAGTACCGAACTACGCAAACTATCCACGTACCGCCTGTATTGCTTTTCGTCTGCGGCATTTTCTTTCAGTACCCGGTGCAGTTCCTGCGTTTCCTCAAAATACGTCCGCTCATAGTCTTTCCATTGCGTTATATCTGTTGGACTGTCTGCCGGGTTTAAGACGAATTTCAGCCCACCGAAACCACTATACTGCAAAAGCTGTTGCCGTTCGGCTTCGGTAGCTTGCCGTTTTTCTTTTTCCAACCTGAACATAACCCGCAACGCCTCGATATTCTGCTTCAGGTGTTCACGTTGATTAAATGCCATAGTCCTCGATATGAATAGCTATGGTTCCCGTAATTTCCGTGTAGAGCAGGTCGTGGTCGGTGGTATAGGCGAAATCATCCGTAAGCACGTATTTGGCAAATACGGGTTCGCATACAGGCAGCATCTTTAGTGCAAAGGGGCGCAATTCTTCGTCCAGCATGATGCTGTTAAACTCATTGCACACCACTTGAAAAACGGTGTCGAATTTGGAGTAGTAAAGCCCCTCAAAGAGTATATTATCTGCGATTTGGTCGCATTCATCAATGGGGTTGCCCGAACGGAATGCACCCTCATAAGCGTTTGCCGCCCACTTGGAGCGTTGCTCAATAAATTTGCTGTCGTGCGCCTTTTCGGGGAAGCTGGTATTCAGTAATTCCTGTAACCTTAGCGTAAAATAGGAAAGGTCTTTTTGCTGTGTACTCATGTTGATTTTGTTTAAAATTTTCAATGAGTAGCTAAAGTATTATGGTAGTAAACTGCCCTGCCCAAAGCGGTATGAGTTGGCTTTGGGTGGCGGGATTTGTCTATAAAAGATGAGCAAAGAGCTTCATCGTAGTTTTTTTTATTATTTTTATTGGCTAAATAAATACTTGATTTATAATGCTTGAATTTGATATTCTAATAGACGATTTCCTATATAGTTTTGACCCTGATGAGGAAATCGGATTATGCAAAACCGAAAAAATATTAAGTCTAACTAATGACTTTGAGAATGGGAGTTGGAGGCATTCTAAGTTTCAGAGTTTCATTTGGGATAATATTGCTGAAACAGCTCTTTCATATCGAGAAAGAGCCTCATTAATTAACAAGCATCAATCTACTTTGGTAGAATCTGCAAAAAAATTAAGGCTTACGGACTTAGATAAAGACCAAACCGGACAAGGAAGTGAATTAGCTGAAATTATCCTATATGGGATAATGAAGCATCATTATAAGGCATTACCTGTCGTTCCTAAAATTTTTTACAAGCAAAATGTTCAAGATAATGCCAAAGGTTCAGATAGTGTCCATATCGTGGTTGAAGATGACAATAAATTTTCTTTGTGGTTGGGAGAAGCAAAATTTTACAATAGCATTGAAGACGAACGTTTAAGTTCTATTATTACCTCAATTGAAAATTCTTTAGAATTAGAAAAGCTAAAAAAGGAGAATAGTATAATAACCAACTTATCAGACTTGGATGAATTTTTAGATAAGAATTCTGATACATATAAAGAGATTATGAAACTATTGTCGAAAGAGGCTTCAATTGATGAATTGAAGCCCAGACTTCATGTACCCATTCTTATATTATATGAGTGCCCAATAACAATAAAATATACTGAACTCTCTCAGGAATTGAAAGATGAGCTTTCCAATTATCATTTGGAAAGAGTTAAATCATTTTTCACAAAGCAATTGAAAAAACTAAAAGAGAAAGTGCATAAATACGATACTATCCACTTTCATACAATTTTATTACCTGTTCCTTCTAAAGAAAACATTGTTAATTCTTTTGTTGAAAATGTCGTTCACTATAAAAAGCAATAATTACTATGGATATTTTTGAAGCCTGCCATAAAATAAATGATTTGTTGATAGCTAATGATGAAAATGAAGCCAGAAATGAGCTAATTAAACTTTTAGATTTTCATGAACAACAAAATATTACCTATTCTGAATTAGTTAATCATCTAATTCGAGAATCTGGATTATATCCATACTTGGACTTAGAAACCGCAAGTTGGCAAGATAAATTTGTCTATGAGGTATTTAAAGCAGATGTCGGAGAGCGAGAAGAGCTTACCCTTCATAGAGAACAGTCAGCCTTGTTAAAGAAACTTCTTGATGGAAAAAATTTGGCTGTGAGCGCACCCACAAGTTTTGGTAAAAGTTTTATTATTGATGCCTATATATCAATGACAAAACCGAAAAATGTAGTAATTATTGTACCTACAATTGCACTCACAGATGAAACTCGAAGAAGACTGTATAAAAAGTTTGCAAATGAATATAAAATAATAACCACAACAGAAGTAGAACTTGGTGATAAAAATATTTTTATATTTCCACAAGAACGGGCAATCAATTACGTGAATAAGATTGAAAGCTTAGATATATTGATTATTGATGAGTTCTACAAAGCAAGTTCAAATTTTGACAAAGACAGGTCTCCGACTTTGGTAAAGGCTATATTGAAACTCGGAAAAATAGCAAAACAAAAATATTTCTTAGCTCCGAACATAAGCAGTTTGGAAGATAATCCATTTACACAGGATATGGAGTTCTATCCTCTTAATTTTAATACTGTTTACTTGGAGCAACAAAAGCTCTATGAAAAAATAAAGGGAGATGAGCAATTAAAAAGTAATCATCTGTTAGAAATAATCAGCCCCCAAAACAAGAAAACATTAATATATGCTGGTACTTATGTAAGTATCGAACGACTGTCAAATCTATTGTTAGGGAATTTCCCAATTAAAGCAACCAAATTATTGACTGATTTTTCAGAATGGTTGAGTGTCAATTACGACTATAATTGGAACCTAACTAATTTAGTTAAACGAGGAATTGGGATACATAACGGAAGGCTTCATCGCTCTTTAAGCCAAATTCAAGTTAAGCTATTTGAAGAAGTAGAAGGGATTGATAACCTATTATCTACATCGTCAATTATTGAAGGAGTAAACACCTCGGCAGAAAATGTAGTTATATGGTCTAATGAAAACGGGCAGGTTAAGATTAATGACTTTACCTACAAAAATATAATGGGAAGAGGAGGTAGAATGTTTCGACATTTTATTGGCAAAATTTTCATTTTAGAACAACCTCCTGCGGAAACTCAAACCCAATTGGGAATACCTTTTCCCGAAGAAATATTGGGCGATTTGGATGAAGTAAAATATGAAAAAGAGCTAACTAAAGAACAAGTCGCGAGAATTATTTTGTATAAAGAAGAAATGGCAAATCTTTTGGGAAGTGAAACGTTTCAAAGGCTTCAATCCGAGAACATATTTCAATCCAGCGATAGCGAATTAATAAAAAAGATTGCAATTGATATGATTAAAAATCCAGATGACTGGAATGGATTAAGTTTTTTAAATAGTCCTTACCCTCAAAATTGGGAAAGATTTCTTTATAAGATAATTAATATTGTTCCTGCCGGATGGGATGCAAGACACAAAACTTTTGTAGAATTTGTAAAAATTTTGCGGAATAATTGGTTTAAAAGTATCCCCGAACTTCTTACTGAACTGGATAAATTTGAGATTGGCGTTGATGATTTTTTTAAACTTGAACGAAAAGTGACTTTTAAACTTGCATCGTTAGTTAGTGACATAAATATTTTGCAAAAGGAAATTTTAAAAGACAAAAATTACGATGTGTCAAGATTTATGAGTTGGTGTTCGCACGCATTTTTGCCTGGAACAGTTTATCAACTCGAAGAATTTGGGTTGCCAAGAATGATTTCAAAAAAAATACAAAAATCAGGGATATATAGCTTTACCAATAATGAACTAACAATACACCAAGTAATAGACGACTTAAACAAGATTGGTTTAGAAAGAATATCTCAAATTGAAGCGTTATTGGATTTCGACAGGTATATATTAAACTACTTTTTTGATGGAATAAAAGTAAATGATAACTAATCACGGCTTTAATAGTTATGGTTTCAAAAAGTCAGGTTAAGCATCTCACCAACCTTAATATCCATTCTTGAAAATGAAAACCATTTCTTGCCCAACTCCTTTGGCACTAAGCTGTTTTCAAACTATTATATGCCCTATGCAAAACAGGTATTTAAAAAAGCACCTCTTTAAGTTTTTGGATAGCCTGTATGTGCTTTTTGTTGTCCATTTTGGAGAGATTGAGCAATTTCCATTGTACGGACGGCAGATTTGAAACCTCGTCTATATTATCCAGCCCCAGCAATTCCCATTGCGGGTTTCGTTCTTTGAACGATAATAAAAAATGCCGCTCATCATCGGTCATGTCCCGATGTATGGTTTCTATAAGCAGTTCCCTTGTCTGCTCCAACTCCACTACGGGGATATTGATTGCTGTCATATCCGCAAATTCCGAAGTATATATTTCCCTAATATCTTTAAGGTGCGGAGCCAGCAGCTCTGCCATCGGTCGTTGGTGGCTGATAAGGAAAACAAGGAATGTTTTTCGTAAATCTTCGGTAAACCCTTCGTTTTCGAGCAGGAACTTCACATCAAACAAATCCCGTGGATGTTGCCTGTCCAAAGCAGCACAAATCTTTCCGGCAAAAAGGTCGGGCAGGGAAGCTACTTGCAGTTCTGCATAGCCAAATTCTTTTTCTACGGCTTCGCATACTTCCATCCGAACCGGTGGAAACACCGTACCCCGGATAACAGGTGATAATTCTACTTTTATGCGTATATCCTCCTGCTGTATGATTAGGCGAAGTGCGTTGCTTTGCTCATGGGTATTTTGAATTTGGATGCCGGGAATAGCCTTTTTCATAAGCACGCTTAACCTGGTTAATGCCGAGCGGATATTTTTCAGGGCATCTTCCCGTCCATCAAAAGGCAGGTACAATAAATCAATATCTACCGATAGCCTTGGGAGTTCCCTGTAAAAAAGATTGATGGCTGTTCCACCTTTGAGTGCAAAACATTCTTCGCTGTCCAAAAGTGGTAAAACCCGAACCAATAATTGAACCTGTTTATAATATATGCTGTCTCTCTTCATCAGTTATCATTCAAAATTTTTTGGTATGGTTATGAGATACTTTTTATCCAGCGTACCTCCTTTAACGATTACCCTGTTGCCGGAGCCGAGGTCTATGCTGTCCGTATCCAGCCTGGAAAACCACGTATAGCTGTGCTGTGAGCCAAACCAAAGAAAAAGCCGCTTTACTTTTACATTGGTGCAGGCTTCTAATAGCTTTTGCAAGGTGCGGGGCGATAACGAGGTCATTCCCTGTATAAGCTGGTCGGCGTGTTCAAATGAAACCCTTTGGGGAACTTCGTTCAGCATTTCAAGGCAGGCTCTTTCCGGGCAGGATATTTTCAGTTCTCCCAAATCCTCTTTCCAAAACACGGCGGAAGTGTATTTATCAGAAACATCTTTTTCCATACCGAAAAAAAGTTCGTTTCGGGTATGGCGTACAAAGGTTATATTTTCCGACAGTTCATTCAACCAAAGCGGGAGCTTGTCGTTACCGTATAGATGAACCGTTTCCTTTTTAGATGTCGGTATATAATGGGAAAATCCTTTTAATTCTAATGCCGTCAATCCGCCCACAACATAATCCGTTTTCATAACGGATTGTAGGGTATAAACCATACTTTGCCACGAATGCTGAACTTTGCCACGAACATAAAGCCCTTTCCATAAGGATTTCAACTGCTCACTTTTGACCAGGTTGTCTATGGCGTGTTTGTCCAAAGATGCCTGCTCAACCAGCCAGTTGCGGGTAACTATCATACTTTCGGGCATCATTTGTTCCAATAATCTTCGTCTTTCGGGGTTGAGTGCCATATTTACCAATCTTATTTTAGACGGCGTTAATCGCCGTCAGAACAAAATTATGTAAATATTTTGTTTGTTACAAATAATTATAACGGCGTTAATCGCCGTTATAATAAATCTGTACAAATCATTTTCTTTTTTTCGTTTCAAATTCAAAAGAGCTTTCGCAGTTTTCTTTTAGTACGATATACGCATCGAACTTTTTACCCGCCTTACTTTTCATGCCTTTGATAAGGCTGGTTTTCCCTTTATTTACAAGGTTTTCTATTTCGGCGATACTCAACTGTACCCCGCACACATTGCGGAATTGAAGCCAATTACAAGCCTCATCGGGGCATTTGACAACCTTATCCCGGATGAGCAGCTTTTGCGCTTTGCATTTCGGGCAGGTTAGTTCAGGGTGGTTTTGGCTGGCAATGCTCATGCTCAAAAGTTCCTGTGTAACCGATGAGGCGTAGGCTTGCATGGATTGATGAAAGTCCATAGCATCGGCTTCGTTGTTCTCAATCTTTTGCAACGCCATTTCCCATTCGGCAGTCATGGCAATATCGGCTATACGTTTGTCCTTTACCGCTTCGTACACCTGCAATCCCTTTTCGGTGGGAACAAGGGATTTTTTTTCACGCCTGATATAATCCCTTTTAAAAAGGGTTTCTATTATGGCGGCTCTTGTGGCTGGTGTACCAATGCCGATGCCTTGCAGGGCTTTACGCTCATCTTCGTTCGCTATTTCCTTTCCGGCATTTTCCATTGCAGACAACAAATCCGCTTCCGTATAGAGTACGGGCGGTTTGGTCTTTTTTTCCAGCACTCCGGCACTCTTTATTTTCAGTTCATCGCCCGTTTTTAATTCCGGCAATTCCTGTTCAGGCTCACTATCATCTTCTTTAAAATTCTTTTTGATACCACGCCAGCCCGCTTCAATAATTTTAGTTCCTTTCATTACAAAGTCATAATGCAACGCCTGTAAAGTAACGTCTGTTATTTCTTTGATACAGGCTTGCGATAAGGCTTCCAGCAAGCGCAGGGCAATCATATCGTAAATAGCTTCCTCATGTAAGGACATTTTGGACGGGATGGTTTCGGTAATCAGCAGACCGTGATGGTCTGTTACTTTCAAATCGTTTACGATACGTTTATTGAAACGCCCCCATTTCATTTTAGCGACCGCTTCTTTACAGGAAGCCCTTGCTTGCAATGACCTCACCAAAGCGGGGATTTCCGCCCAAATATCTTCAGGGATATATTTGCTCCCGGTACGTGGGTAGGTAATCAATTTCTTTTCGTATAGGCTTTGGGCAACGTTCAGCGTTTCTTCGGCTGTCAGGAACAACCTTTTGTTTGCTTCCTTTTGCAAGCCTGTCAGGTCGAACAGTAATGGCGGTTGCTCCGTAACGTTTTTTGTTTCTACTGCCGTAACGGTAGTAGTTCCAGCACGCTCAATGGATTTAAGCACATCGTCTGCCAGCTTTTTATCTTCCCATTTATTTTTTGAAAGGCTCTTGAAATCCACAAACTCTTTGCGATGTTCTAATTGCACCTGCCAATACTTTTTGACGGCAAAGTTTTTGTTTTCCAAATAGCGTTTGCAAATAAGGGCAAGCGTGGGCGTTTGTACACGCCCCAGCGAGTACACGCCACGCCCTGCAATGCTCAATGCCTGCGAAGCATTGATGCCTACCAGCCAATCGGCTTGGCTCCGTCCTTGCCCGGCACGATACAGCCCGTCAAAATCGCTGCTGGGTTTCAGGTTATCAAAGCCCTGCTTAATGGCTTTTTCGGTCAATGAACTTATCCATAGGCGTTGAAAGGGTTTGCTGCACTTCAGATACTCATAGATGTACCGAAAAATAAGTTCGCCCTCACGCCCGGCATCGGTAGCAACGATAATGCTATCCGAGCGACCAATAACCTGCTCAATAATTTTCAACTGCTTTACCGCTCCGCTATCGGGAACGTATGCCTTTTCCTTTCTTACTTTCCGTACCGTCAGCAAAAAGGGGTTCGGCAAAATGGGCAGGGCTTCCCTTTGGAAACCCGATAGCCCGTAATCTTCGGGCATAGCCAATCCGACCAAATGCCCGAATGCCCACGTAACCTGATAGCCGTTGCCTGTTATGTAGCCATCCTTTTTATCGGTGGCTCCCAGCAGGGCGGCTATCTCACGGGCTACGCTTGGTTTTTCTGCAATAATTGCTTTCATATCTTTCCTTTTAATGATTATCTTTTGATGCCTTTGGATTTAGCGGGCTTGGGTGCTTCCTGCTTTTCCTGCTGCTGTTTGTTGATAGGGGCGGTTTGCTGGGGTTTTAAAGGCTCGTTGATGTTCTTGGTCGCCTCGTTGGTTTTTCCCTCGGAATTGACGGCTACCTGCGTTTTATGGGCTTCTGCCGGAACAATCTTATCCTTTAATTTGTCCGGGTTTCTGAAACTGAAATCATACATTTTCGTTTCGGGGTTCATTTTTACATAACCCTTATAAGGCTGCCCTTTGCCGTCTTTAAAATCCGTAACGTAAATGGTCTTGCCCTCGGAGAGCTTTTTGTGTTGCTCATCATTAAACTCCTTACCCCTGAATATTCTTGGATTTTCCTGCTGCTGCCCTTGCCGTTGGTTTTGGGCTTGTTTGTAATGTTCCCCTCTATCAAAAAGATACTCCGGGTAACGCTTATCCGCATTGTATTGAACATCACTATCAAAAGTTTTTCCGCTCTTGGAAACCATGCCCTCTAAATAGATTTGCTTACCCTCGTATAAGTCTTTCTTTTGTTGCTCGTTGAGTTTTACACCGCCAATCTGCTCCGGCACTTTTATCCAATCCTGCCGTAAGGCGATAACCTCATTTGTCAGTTTGTCAATACTGATGATGGACGGAACTTTCTCACCTGTCTTGGGATAGGTCAAATCCACTACACGCCCCATGTTCCCGGTTTTGAGCAGGTTATCCCTGTCCTCTTTGGTAAACTCGTGTCCGAAGAAAGAATTTTTGAGGTCTGGTTCGTGGCGGACACCGTACATCATAAATACGGTTTTCCCGTTTTCCCCAAATTGAAGACCCAGCCTTGCTTCGGAACGGAGTACGACCGTACCTAAATTGACACTTACAGGCACTACAAAATTGGTTTTGTAGCCTTTTAATAAACCCTCCATTGCGCCCGTTCTTTCGAGCGTTTCCCGTTTTACGCCGAGTTGCTCCAAAGTTTTCCAATCAATGTCATCTGCCTTAAAGCGGTATTCGCTTTTTTCCGGCGTGGCTTGTGCTGTCTGTGTGGGTTGCGCCGTCTGCGCTGTCTGTGTGGTTTCCATATCTTTTTTGTTTTCCTGTTGTTGCTCCTTTGGCTCTTTGACCTCATGTTTAGCCATAACCGCCTCGCCCTCTTTGGTAGGGGCATTAACCTGTTGCTGCATTTTTTCGGCTGTTTCAACGGCATCCTTTGCAGGAACTTTGAAGAATGCAAAGCGGGTCGGGTCTTTAAGCTGCCGCCAAAAGTTGGAGAAGAAGTTGGAAAATATATCCCCGCTCTTATCCACCCGCATAAATTCGTTTTGGTTCTTTTTATTGGCATCTACGGTTTTCAGGTTCCCGTTTTCATCAATGCCCGTAACCGCCTGGATAGTTTTCTTTTCCTTATCCATGACCAGCAAAACATCCGAAAGCTGTTCAGGTGCTTGCGGCTGATTTTGCTGTGTGTTTTGTTGCGGCTCTTGCTGCACTGTTTCTGTTGCTTGCTCGCTCATAATATTGATATTTTAAATTGTTACCGTCCGAAAATAGTTGAAGCGGGTACGGCTATGCCGTACCTGTCTTTGCATGGCATTATTTGTCATTGATTGTCCTTTGTACGTTGCAGGGGAGCATTGAAACTATCCCGTATGAATTGGTGTACGTCTGATAACTTGTAGTACAGTTTGCCGCTAATGGTGTAATACGGCAGCTTACCGGACGAACGGTAACGCTGTAATGAGCGGTGGCTAATTTTCAGCATCTGCAATAAGTCTTGGTTATCCAATAGTTCTTCGCCGTCTATGGTAGTGCGTTGCTTCTGTATATCTAAGATGTGTTGTTTCAGAACATCGAAACGTTCCATAATCCGCTCCATCCACGCAAAAAATTCCATTCTATCTATGTTCATGCTGGTACGTTTTATTTATTTCCCGATTTTATTGTTCGTCCTTTTTCGATATAGCTTTTGCCCTTAGCCATGAGTTCCCGCATATATTCCTCGCTGGTTTCTACGGCATGGGCATTGAGCATATCCTTTATGGCTCCTATGGTGTAGTAATATTGCCCGTACATTTTGGAGTAGGCTATTTCTCCTTTGGTGCGCATACGCCAAAGTGTTTTTTCGCTGATGTGGAGATATTGACAGACTTCATGGTTATTGAGCCAAAGACTGTCGTAGCTGGTATTTTCCAATTTGAGGATGTACTCATTAATGGACTTAATGCGCTCGTTTAGCTGCTTCCACGCTTCTTCTTCAATGGTGATAATATTCATTGCACAGTATCTTAATGTTCCTGTACAAAATTGGAACGTCTGGCTGGGGCTGTCGTCCGATACGTGTCTATCAAAAACGCACTTTTTTCAAAATTTTTGCAATTAGCTTAAAGTGCTGTTTTATAGGGAATTTTGCTTTTAATCTTGCAGATTGAACAGTCCAAAGAGCGAATGTGTCTATATACACATATCGGCAAAGGGCAAAAAAAAGACAGCACCAAATGATGCTGTCCTTTTTCTTTAATTGAAAGAGAAATATTAGTAACTATCTTCCTTATCCATGTATTCCTCCAAACTGTATTTAAGCTGGTCTAAAAACAAAGTCCGTGAGCCTGCACGGGTTTTCATTCGGTGGAAGCTGTTATGAATGTCATTAAGCGATACACGGAACAGGATTTGAAAAACCATACTGATTTTACGGATGCCTAATTTGCCGTGTGAAATAGCATCGGCGGCATGAAGTGCGTAAATCAGTTCGATAAGGGCGTTCTTTGTCTGTGTCCAAAAAATATCTTTCGCATCGCCGTTCTGCAATAGTACATCGGGATTTTGTTCGGGCGTTAATTTTGAAGTGAGGTAGTTATAGATTAGTTCGTTGGCTATGATTTTGGCGACCCTATAATCAAAGTAAGTAGAAAAATTCGGGTCAATCTCAAAAACAAAGCTGCTCAATCCGTCATAGTAATTTATGTTTCCCAGCGTATAATATTCCTCGTCCTTGTCGGTTCTGCCGGAGCGGTAGTACCTGTAAAAATCGGAATTGCAAATATGCTCCTGGTATTCCTGCTTTAAATCCCGTAGTTGTAAAGCGAAATAGCTTTGGTGTAAGTTTCCGTTTTTTGCCGGGCAAGCCGTTTCAATCCGGTACACTTTGTTGTAGTAAATAAGTTTTCCGAGAATGTTGGGCTTGACCTCTTTGAAAAAATGGATTTCTTCGGCTTTGCTGGTAAAGCCCTCTTTTGCTATATCTTCTTTTACTGTACGCAGTAGTTCCTGAAGATACGCAGTCATTCTATACGCCTCATCAATGAAGCTGGATGCTTCGGCAGATAGTTTTCTTTCCTGCTTTTGAATTTCGGCAACAATAGTTAGTAGAGGATATCTCATAGTTACGGTACGTTTAATTTAGGGTATATTTATCTCCATACAAAGATTACCCGTAACTATCAAATTTTTCCATGAGATAACCCGAATACGGAAAGATTTTTTTATCTTTGCTATTGAGTTACAAGGAAATTGAATGAAGATGAATGCAGTAAGCACCATTACTAAATCGTTACCGACAACGATAGCCCGCCTCGTAAACTACTAATTATAAGCTACTTTTAGCGTTTCTATTATTTTGTATAAAAAAGAGAGGCGATTTTTCAGATCGCCTCTCTTTTTTGTCTGGCATTATTAATTAATCAGAAGATACCTGGTGGATAAAAATATTACCGGGTGCAATTTGCTGTCCAGATAGAACCATCCTTTGAATAAGCCATGAGAAGTGTGCTTGCGGTAAGGCGTATTATTTGTGCTGAATTATCACCAATAGATACAACAGCATTATCGCCATCGGCTTTAAACTGCACACCTGTTAAATCAGGAATGGCGTCAGAAAATGCAAAGTTGTAATTGCTACCCCCTTTTACAATGGTAACTTTTCCATCATCTGTGGATTTATTTTCCCCATCTTTCATAAAGCTGATCTTTCCCTTATACGTGCCCACAAACAAATCGTTGTTTGTAGGATTATCTTTTTTACCGCAAGAGGCGAGAACAAGAACACCAACCAATAGTATACTCTAGTATACTCATAAATTTCAAATACTTACTCATAAATTTTCTAATTTATTATTATGAATAATTTCAAACCTTATTCCAAAGCTCTGCCGTTAACAAAATTTTATTTCACGTAAATCTGGCGGTAAGCGGTAAGCGTTAAGTTTATGCATAGGGGATTCAGACTTTTATTAATATAGAAGCAGCGTTCTATATACTAATTACTTCAATTCCTTTATTTTAATACTCCTGAAGCTCACTTCATCGCCGTGATCCTGCAATAATAAATGTCCCTGCTTTGCTTCGCCAAAATTTGGCCATTTCTGGTATTTGCTTACGGCTACAAGCGCCCTGAATGCTTCTGAACCTCTCACATATTCCAGTACTTTTTGCCCATTGAGATAATGCTCAACACGATTATCAGGGTATACAATAATTCTTCCTTTATTCCATTCACCTATAGCATGTAATGCATTGCCCGGCTTTTTTGCAGTGATAAGATCATATAGTGAAGCAAGCGTACGATTACCATCTACTCCCTTTTTTGCATCAGGGTGAACCTTATCATCCAACACCTGGTATTCCAAACCAATGGCTGAGCCCGTATTGTTTTCAGAAAGTGTTACAAAATATTTTACGCCGCTGTTTGCTCCGGTAGTAAGTTTAAAATCAAAAGAAAGATCGAAAGCGCTGAATTGATCAAGCGTTACGATATCTCCACCATTGTTCGACTCCTGCCCCTGTGATGAAAGCACTGTAATAATTCCATTCTCAATCTTCCAGCCTTTTTCCGGAAAGCCGGGCCTATAGGCGCCTTTCCATCCCTCTGAATTGATACCGTTAAATAATAATTTCCAACCGTTTTGTTTTTCTGATTCAGTTAAAGCATTTGGCGTAAAATTCAACACATATATATTTGGAGGAAAAGGACTATCCTGGAAGTTTTCTGTTATTCGGATATTTTTCCAGTAAATTTTCTTTCCTGCATGCGTCTCTTCTTTACCAATAGAATGAACCTGCAATGCAATAAACCCTTTTGTATCCGCAGTATCAACAAGGCAGGATGCCGGATTACCGTTAACCCATGTTTTAATTGTATTGCCCCTGCACTCAATTTTTACATGATTAAATACTCCGTGTTTATACGCTTTTTTGGCAGCAGGATTAAGGTCTAAAGGATATAACCATCCTCTTCTGCCTTCATCATAAATACCGCCTGTCCATGCTCTTGATGAACCATCAAGTTCGTATTGAAAACCATATACCCGCCCCTGTCCGTTATTTGCTTCCGGGTTAAAATGGCTCCTGAATTGTATGCCTGAGTTGGTAGTTGTGTCAGGAATCAATACATCTAATTCCAGTACAAAATCTCCATATTCCTTTTCGGTTACCAAAAAACTATTAGGCGTTGACGGTACTGTTATACCGGCAATAGCTCCTTTTTCAATTGCGTACTTAGCCTTACCACCCATCTGTTTCCAGCCGTTGAGCGTTTTGCCATCAAATAAGTTATTCCATGATTTTTTTTGTGCGGAAGTCTGTAATGCTGATAAAAATGTAAAACAGCAAACAAGGCAGATTAATTTCATTTATATTCTTTTGAAAGGGTAAAATGCATTTATGATTGAAGATATAGAAATTATGGAAACCGGGATGCGGGGTGTATTCCGGATTTTTGCATATTGTACTTTACAGTCGTCAGAAACATAGATGCCTCCCTGCTACCGGCAGGCTTAGGTTGGCGTTAAACTGCGGTGCAATGTTCAATATTGTACAATCGCAGAACATTAGCATTGTTGTTCAGCATATACCGCCTGCATGCCGACTAAAGGAGGCATCTACACCTGCTGTTCCTGATACCTGGCAGCGTTTCCTCCACCGGAAGTTAATGATGTTGCGAAAAATTAAAGTGCATCTTTATTTGAAACCGCAAAGATCACAAAGCAAATTGTAAAGAACGATGGCATTTGCCTGACAGACATTATCGCCTTTGCGGTTCTCTGCATAAAATCTTTGTGTCCTCTGCGGTTTAAAAAGTATATACCCTTGTTTTACACGCGTCATTGTTCTGGTAATTTGAAATGTATCCGATACAGGTTAATTTTTAATTGCAGAAGATTTTATCCCATCCATTAATGTTTTCCAGCACATGTGAAACATTGACCTTGTAGTATCTCTTTTAAAATCAGCTTCGCCTATACGTACTGGTTTGTTTTTGGTGGGGTTATCATCGTATATAAGTATATTGGCTCCCATGCTTACCAGCTTATTCTTTTTCAATTCTTTTGTTTCCTCATCTTTTTTCAATACTGATACTTTTAAATCATTATACAAAAACTTCACGGGCCCTTTCATACTATAATTATCGGCTTTTAAATTGAAGGAGAGCTGGTTGATCCTGCCTTTATTTATTTTAACACCGCCCAGCGGCTCCAGCAATTGATTAAGCCCTGTTGCATTAAGCGAGCCTAATTGACCTGACACATCAAACTGCCCTCTTTTATTATTCAAATAAAAGCTCCAGGTAGTTTTTACCGGGTACCGATGCAGGAAATTGGCACTAATGTTTGCAGTAAGTGCATTTTGTTTACCTGTGTTTTTATTGGTGATATTTAAAAAAGTTCCATTTACATCTGCAAATATTACTTTCCCGGTTTTTTGCATCAGGCGCCCTTTTTCTTTATACTCTACATAACTATTTTTTAAAAGTAGTTTTTCAACGGTAACAGGAACAGGAATTTGAGCGACACGCTGCTGAGGATAGCTGCCCACCCTGCTTTTGCCATCATGCTTCCTCGTCATGTCGCGGTATATTTTTATGCTTGAATTATTAATACTAATACATTCTGCATAAATTTTTTCTTTAAGCAGGTTCAGAAAATTTATTTTTTCAATTGCTATATCATTTAAAGTAATATCATATCGGTCGGATTGGTAAACCTTTTTTTGAGCAAATTTTATTTCATCCAGTTGAGGAATAATTTTAAAGCTTTTGGCAGAAACGCGGTTTTCATCAGAGTTTAAAGTGATGCTGTCAATCGAATAACGATATAGTTTATGCTCAGATACCCAGGATAATCCTGCACAATTAATCAGTAAGTGTTTGGAGAAAAGCAAGCGGGTTGTATCCTTATTGGAAACGCTGTCAATAGCTACCTCACGCAGTTCAAGATGTGTATCCATGAGCAGAAGCTTTTGCTCGCCGGTTGTTAAATCGCGGGTAATAATTTTAGCGCCGGTAATTAAAAATGTATCTACTTTAATTAATTGAAGGTTGCCTAATATCTGCCGGTATACTTCATTTGCCGGTATGCCTTTGATGGAATCATTGCCCCTCCGGGTGTATATAATATCAATTACAGGTTCTTTTATTTCTACTTTCCGCCCGATAATTTCTTTTGTTATAAGCGCCTGTGGCGTTTGAACGCCGGCTACTTTAATTGAGGGAATGGTAATCCGGAATAATGTACCGGGAATATCTTTGTTTTGAAGGGCTTTATATTTTAATGTATCGTAATCGAGCGTCAGGTTCTTTACAAAAAGAAATCCATCAACTTCGTCCATTTCCATATCATCATAATGAATGCTGTAAAGCATGTTGCTTTTATCCTGAACAACCGAACTGACTTTATCTCTTATAAAAGTTTTCTTAATTGCATTCCAGTAAATAACAGCTATGGCAACAGCACCGGCAATTAAAAGAACAATAACGCTGAAAATGATTTTTCCCTTTGGAGTAGCAGTTGCTTTCTTTATCTTGCTTTGAAGTGGCAGCATGTGGTGGTGTATAATTTAAATATAACAAATTATCAGCCCGCAGGTATTAAAAAAGGTTACCGCCGCTGCGATAACCTCGTAATTTTCAATGTAGCTCTCAGAATTATAAACTTTCAATCCAGCTTTTAACCTCTTCCTTGGTTTTGCCAACCTTTTTTTGTATCCGGCCTAACAGTTCATCATCTTTTCCCTCTTCATATAAAAGGTCATCGTCTGTAATATCCGCATAGGCCTTCTTAACCTTGCCTTTTACTTCGTTCCAGTTTCCTTTGAGTTTTAACTTCCAGCTTTCCATAATAATAGTTGTTTAAATAAATTATAAAGAGATATTCATTACGCGGCGCCTCTTATTACACGAAGCAGAATAGCGATTACAGCTATTACAAGCAGTATATGAATAATACCACCTGCATGATATCCGAGAAATCCTATAGCCCATGCAATTACTAATATCACGGCTATAACGTATAACAAGTTACCCATAAGTGAAAAATTTAAAAGGATTATTGATGAGTTTGATGTAATATGTCAAAATATACTGCCAATAATTATGAAATGGATCAAATGCAGACTGGATAAGGGTTTGAGTAACTTATAATCATATTCGCAGGATAAGGTGATAAAAAAATATTGAGCAATATGTTCCTCAAATTGAGAAAATCAGCTTCATATATTAACTGTTTTCTATATGGGCAAATAATTGCTCAGTTTGTTTATTTGTATCTACAGTCCGATAGCATAATAACATTTTTTGAAGCTAAAATTTTACTGGCAGGGTTTTATCTGTTTATTGATTATTAAATGAATAAATAGCACCTGCTTATTATAACTTATTATACATGGACGGCCTGTTAATAAAAGAGCCACCTGCAAAAGGTGGCTCTTTAAATGACTGGAAACCCTATCTGTTAAAAATTGAATTTTACTTTTGCTTAAAAATATTATTATTGCTTAATACCAAAATATACTCCCAATGGCTGAAAGAATATTAATTATTGATGACGACATGGATATGTGCACTTTGTTGAGCAGGTTTCTTCAACGAAAAGGCTTTGAGACAGATACAGCATACAATGGAAATTCAGGAATAGCAAAGTTTAAGGAAAATCCTTATGATATAGTGTTGTGTGATTTCAGGCTTGGTGATAAAGAGGGCTATGACGTACTTAGAGAAATAAAATCTGTAAAACCAACAGCTACGGTAATTATTATTACCGGTTATTCTGATATTAAAACAGCGGTTGATATTATTAAGCAGGGTGCCTTTGATTATATAACCAAACCGCTTATACCGGATGAGGTTTTAAGTGTTATAAAAAAATCGCAGGAGCAGGCAAGTGAGCGCAATGCCGCCGTTGTTGCAGGAGGCAATGCTGCCGCACGTGTTAAAACAGGAAGCTCAAAGCCTGATGAAGAATACCTGGTAGGAAAGGATGCTGCAACAAAGGAATTATATAAACAGATAAAACTTGTTGCACCTACTCCTTATAGTGTTATTTTATATGGAGAAAGTGGTACAGGTAAAGAAGTAATAGGTAAAACGATTCATCAGTACAGCAACAGGAATGGCAAACCGTTTATAGCATTGGATTGCGGAACATTATCGAAAGAATTAGCAGGCAGTGAATTGTTCGGGCATATGAAAGGTTCTTTTACCGGCGCTATTAGTGATAAGGAAGGGCATTTTGAAATGGCTAATGGGGGTACGTTGTTTCTTGATGAAGTAGCAAACCTGCCGGTTGACGTGCAGGCAGCTTTGCTGCGCGTAATACAGGAGCGTAAATTCAAGAGAGTAGGAGGCACTAAAGAAATGAGCCTTGACATCAGGATTATTGTCGCTTCAAATGAAAACCTCCAGGAAGCCTATCGCAAAGGAAAATTCAGGGAAGATTTATTCCATCGTTTCAATGAGTTCTCTATTCACATACCGGCTTTAAGAGACAGGAAAGATGATGTGCTCCTGTTTGCTGATTTTTTTCTTAAAAAAGCTTGTGCTGAATTAGGAAAGGAAATAGAAGGATTTGAACCGGAAGTATTGGAACTGTTTGAGAAATACCCCTGGCCGGGTAATTTGAGAGAGTTCAGGAACGTGATCAGGAGGGCCGCATTGCTTACAGGTACGCCGCTGATCAATGCATCTGTACTTCCGCAGGAAATTATTCAGCCATCAGCGCCTTTGCATGAAAGAAATACAGAAGTTCAGCAGCGATCTTCGGCTGTATCTGCCGCACCTCTTAAAGCGCCTGATTTAAAAGAGGCGGCATCCCAGGCTGAATATGAAACCATTCTTAAGGTATTAAAACAGGTAAACTATAATAAGACCAAGGCCGCGGAAATTCTTAAAATAGACAGGAAAACTTTATATAATAAGATTAAAGATTACGAAACACAGAGGCAGGTTGAAAGTTGATTGTCATAAATAATCTTATTTATGATGGTAAGTAAAACGATAGACTTGAGATTTTTCAGGTTGAAGCATCACATTTCACACAAATTAATTGTAGATTTATAAGTAATAATCATTTTATTATGCCGGCTGAAAAAAAGCAAATGACAACCCTGAGTGAAGTATTGAATAAACTGGAAGAACGAGGTCAGGCGAATGAATATAAAGTAACTGATAAGGGGCTTACCCTTGATGAAAACAAATATTTTCAGCCTTCTGAACTGAAAATTATAAAGACTTATCGTTTTGAGGGAGATTCCAATCCCGATGACGAATCAATACTATTCCTGATTGAAACCCCTGACAATACTATTGGTTTTATAATAGATGCTTACGGCGTATACAGCAATATTGAGCCAGAAAAATACATCCGGTTTATACGCGAAATACCGGTTGAGGACAGGGATGAACAGTTGATATTCGGCTAACTTTTCCAGGAAGGAATATCTTTCAACTCAGAAAATTTTTCATTGGCACGCTCAAACGCGAAGCAGTAAGAGCCATTGGTGATGACAAGATGATTTACCGGTATAGATATATTGTACCTCAGTACCTGTTCAACAGTTTTTGTGCTCAGTTCCACATCCATTGCTTTGCATTCAACCATAATATAAGGTTCTCCGTTCCTGTTGTAAATAACTATATCGCATCTTTTTTTTAATTCGCCCAGGTAAATTTCTTTTTCAACACTGATTAATGATGGCGGATATCGTTTTACCTGTATAAGATATTGCAGGAAGTTTTGCCGTACCCATTCTTCAGGCGTTAAATTAACCCAGAGCCTGCGCACAATATCAAATATCACTTCCCTGTTATCTTTTAGTTCAATTTTATAGTTGTATTCAGGATATTTGATTTTTATCATGACTAATAATGAATTCGCTAAATTAGCTAAATAAAGCTGTATGCATACAAAAGAGGAAATTGTTCAGAACTGGCTGCCGAGATATACCGGAGAGAAGTTAAAAAACTTTGGCAAATACATTTTGCTTACCAACTTCAGTAACTATGTAGGGCAGTTTGCCAAATGGCATAAAGTGCCTGTAGTTGGTAAAGATAAACCCATGCAATGTGCCACCGCCGATGGTATTACGATTATAAATTTTGGCATGGGCAGTCCGGGGGCCGCCACAATAATGGATTTACTTACTGCAATAGAGCCTAAAGCTGTATTATTCTTGGGCAAATGCGGCGGGTTGAAAAAAAGGAATAAAATAGGCGATCTTATTTTACCTATAGCAGCTATAAGAGGAGAAGGCACATCTAATGATTATTTTCCCCCCGAAGTGCCTGCATTGCCAGCATTTGCTTTGCAGAAAGCAACATCTACCACCATTCGTGATTATGGTGTTGATTACTGGACAGGAACCGTATATACAACCAACAGGAGAGTGTGGGAACACGATGAAGAATTTAAACAGTATCTGCAAAAAATAAGAGCGTATGCTATTGATATGGAAACCGCCACTATCTTTTCAGTAGGTTTTTATAATAAAATCCCGACAGGGGCATTGCTGCTGGTAAGCGATCAGCCAATGATACCCGAAGGTGTTAAAACTGCGGAGAGTGATAAAAAAGTAACATCAGGATTTGTGGAGAATCATATCAAAATTGGAATTGATTCTTTAAAACAGTTAATTAATGACGGTTTAACCGTACGCCATCTAAGGTTTTAAATTATAGCTATGAAATATCTGTATTTGCTTCTGTTGATGGCAGGCTTATATACATGCAGTAGTTCAAATAAGCTCAGCAATAATGAAGTGCGTGGTAAATTAGTGATAAGTGAACTGTGTGCGCATTATGTTGTAGAAGTAGTGTCGGGTAAAATTGATGCTGCTAAAACTGCCACGAACTGGAAGGATGAAAAAAGAAATCAGACTTATAAACAGTCTTTCTCCGTGGCAAACCGTTGCAATTTCGGAAAGCTTGGATTAAAAGAAGGTGATGAATTTACTTTCGAAATTGATAATGCTGCCCGGGATGAAGGATGCGCGGTATGTATGGCATATTATCCTGTGCCATCTCAATCTTTGTACATCAGGAATATCAAAACAATACAACCATAATTGTCAGCTCCGCTATTATCAATACAAAACTTATCAGTTGATTTTATAAACGAAAACACTGTAACCAATGCGGTTCAGGGAGTATCTTTTTCTGTTAACAAGGGTGAGATAGTGGCTGTGGTAGGCGAGTCCGGTTCTGGTAAATCCGTTACTTCATTATCCATATTGCAATTACTTTCTTCGCCGCCGGCATATATTAAAGAAGGCAGGATTTTAATGCAGCGTTTGAATGATGATACAATTGATATGCTGTCTGTTTCAGGAAAAGATTTACAGCAGGTGAGGGGGAATGAAATATCAATGATTTTCCAGGAGCCCATGACTTCGCTCAACCCATTGTTTACCTGCGGACACCAGGTAGCTGAAGCAATTAAAGCGCATAATATGCTGAGCGATACAGAAGCGCGGCAGCAAACAATAGCCTTGTTTGAAAAAGTACGTTTGCCTGAACCTTCGCTTATATATAAACGTTACCCGCATCAATTGAGTGGCGGGCAAAAACAAAGGGTAATGATCGCGATGGCGGTTAGCTGTAATCCTGCTTTACTTATTGCCGATGAACCTACCACAGCGCTTGATGTAACTGTGCAAAAAAGCATTTTGCAGTTAATAAAGGAATTGCAGTTAGAGAAAGAAATAGCCGTCATTTTTATCAGCCACGATTTGGGGCTTGTTGCTGAAATAGCCGACCGGGTTATTGTAATGTATAAAGGGAAAATTGTGGAAGAGCATAGGGCAGAAGCGCTTTTTAAGAACCCGCAACATGCGTATACCAAAGCTTTACTGGCTTGCAGACCGGCTATGCACCCTAAAGGGATGCGTCTGCCGGTTGTGAGTGATTTTTTAGGCGGTAATGAACAAAAAGCTGAAAAGCCCCATGAAGTTATATCAAATATAACCAGGGATGACAGTCAACCTTTGCTTGAAGCAAAAGAGATCAGGGTATGGTTTCCCCAAGGTAATAGAAAAAATGGCGATTTTATTAAAGCGGTTGACGATGTCAGTTTCAATATATACCCGGGGGAAACTTTAGGATTGGTAGGAGAGTCAGGCTGCGGAAAAACAACGCTCGGAAGAAGCTTATTGCGATTGATTGAACCTACTGCCGGATCAATTTATTATAAAGGAGAAAACCTGCTTTCGCTATCTCCTGAGCTGATGCGACAAAAAAGAAAAGATATACAGATTATTTTCCAGGATCCTTATTCATCGCTCAATCCCAGGATTACTATTGGCAACGCGATATGTGAAGTACTTGCTGTGCATGGTATTGGGCAGAATAATAGTGACCGCAAAAATATGGTGATAGATATGCTTGGGAAAGTGGGGCTGAAGGCTGAGCATTTTAATCATTATCCGCATGAGTTCAGTGGAGGTCAGCGCCAGCGTGTAGGTATTGCAAGGGCTTTGGTATTGAATCCTTCTTTTATTATTTGTGATGAATCTGTTTCGGCGCTTGATGTGAGCGTGCAGGCACAGGTACTTAATCTTTTAAATGATTTGAAGGCAGCATTTGGATTCTCGATGCTTTTTATTTCGCATGATCTTTCAGTAATAAAATATATAAGCGACAGGATAATGGTTATGTATAAGGGTAAAATAATTGAAACCGGAAATGCTGAAGACATCTATAATAATCCTCAAAATGAATATACCCAAACGTTGATTGCTGCAATTCCTAAGGGGATTTGAGAGTAGCGTTCCGTACCTTTCAAAGGTCCGGAACGCCTGCCTGCCACAATTGTTTACATACCTACAAAGTCTTGCAACAGATCCCTCATGACAGGCTGCGGGATGATTATTCAACTGTATTACTAAAGGTTAGCATTGGTACTTTGTTCAGCACGGCACCGCAGCCTGTCATCCCGGGGCACGAGGGAGGTGTTGTAAATATGTAACTCGTCAAACATATATAGGTTCTGAACCTCCGGTTGAGTATTTTAATTTCCTAAAATCTGTAAAAATTATCATTTCATATATATAATCCCTTACCTTTGCACGCTGTAAAATACAGCATTTACATGAAACCTGGTGCCGTAAGATCAGGTTCAGGCAGTATTCCCGGGCCTTGTTTTTTAGATAAGTTTCATGTGACTGTAAAAAATAATATACATACAGATGAAACTTTCACAATTCCGTTTCGACCTCCCTCTGAATTTAATCGCCCAACATCCAGCCAAAAAAAGAGAAGATGCACGTATGATGGTTGTGCATCGCGATACAGGTAATATTGAGAACAAGCACTTCCGTGATATACTTGACTATTTTGACGATAAAGATGTTTTTGTAGTTAACAATACAAAAGTGTTTCCTGCGCGTATGTACGGGCGTAAGGAAAAAACAGGAGCCAAAATTGAAGTGTTTTTGCTGCGCGAGTTAAATCATCAAAATAAGCTTTGGGATGTTATTGTTGACCCTGCCCGTAAAATAAGGGTAGGCAACAAATTATATTTTGGAGAATCAGAAGACCTGGTTGCTGAAGTAATTGACAACACAACTTCAAGAGGAAGAACAATACGTTTTCTTTTTGATGGCACTGACGAAGAGTTTAAAGCTGTTTTAAATACATTAGGTGAAACCCCGTTGCCAAAATACATTAAGCGCAAACCAGATGAAGAAGACAGGGAGCGTTATCAAACAGTATATGCAAAACACGAAGGCGCTGTAGCTGCACCAACTGCCGGTTTGCATTTTAGTATTGAATTAATTAAACGTCTTGAAATAAAAGGTATCCGCTTTGCTGAAGTTACCCTGCATACAGGCTTGGGCACTTTTCGCCCTATTGAAGTAGAAGATCTCAGTAAGCACAAAATGGATGCAGAATACTATCGTATAGAAGAAAAGGCTTGTGCTATAGTAAATAAAGCAAGAACATCAGGTAAAAGAATTTGTTCTGTTGGTACTACTACCATGCGTGCGCTGGAGTCATCTTTTACAGCAGAAAAACTATTAAAACCTTCTGAAGGATGGACAAACACCTTCATTCATCCTCCTTATAATTTCTCTATTGCAGATTCACTTATTACCAATTTCCATCTGCCTAAAACAAGCCTCCTGATTATGACCTGCGCTTTTGCCGGTTATGACCTTGCGATGGAAGCTTATAAAAAAGCTATTAAGGATAAATACAGGTTCTTTAGCTATGGCGATGCTATGTTGGTTTTATAAGCAGGAACTCATAGCTGAATACATAAGCGCTGAAATGGCTTATTTTATTAAAGCCATTTCAACTCTCCTGTTCATGGCTCTGCTCTCAGCAGTCTTATTATCTGCAACAGGGTCTGCAATGCCATTGGCAGAAATCATGATCTGGTTTTCTTTTACACCAAGTTCTATAAAGTATTTACGCACATCATTAGCGCGCAACCATGATAGTTGTTCGTTATAATCCGCTGTACCTTTATTATCTGTAAATCCAGCTATACTCACTTTTAAAGATTCGTCAAAAACCAGTTGATCTGCATATTTCATAACCACCTGAAAAGACTCACTATCCAGGGCATCAAACTGGTTAAAATCAAACTGCACGGTGGAGAGGGCAATATAATTGCCAGACTCTTTAATAAGCTTATGCAACATCCTGAAGTTGTTATTGTGATCTTTTGAAAACAAAGATTTTGCACCGGCTTTGGTAGTTGTGCTTTTTTGTACACTAACAGCAGCAGTTGCTTTTACTTCAGCTTTTGCAGAAACTTTTGCTTCGCTCCTGATTGATTTGGCAGACCTGTAAACCGGGGCGATTTCAGGCAAATCATTCTTGGTAATAAATTCATCATCTAAAATTTTTACTTCTGATGCAGTAACAACTTTATCAGAATTGTTTACGATAATGCGGTTAATCTGAAAGGATAAAAGGATAATACCGGTAAGAATTAATAAACTTTTCATACAATGTTTTTTAGGTCGTGATTAATAGTATTATCCCACAATGGGAAAGTAAAATTACTATGATGTTTGTAGAAAGACGCATACGAGCTACTAAAAAGAAACACTTAGCAACGCTTTCTATCATACATCAACAATATGCATTGCGATGTTTGAATATGAATAAACATATATCAACCGGCGAAAGTATTTTGCAGGTTTTTAAAGGTAAAGTCAGGCTATATTTTCTCTATATCAGAGATGGCTTCAAGGTTGATAGGGCCGTAAATATGAGGAAAGGTATCTTCAATAGCATTAGACCAATCATAGATCAACTGGCTGGTTAACTTTTCTGTATCAATGGAGAGTTTTACAAGATTTGTTTTACCGGAAAAATACCTGTTTAAAACATCGGGAATTTGCCTTTCCTGGCTGCAATGTATAAAACCTTCTTCTTTTAATGAAGGAGACTCATAATAACCTGTTTCCTTAGCAGTATCCCATTGAGGCTGGGTTGTAATGTGATAAATAAGTGCCATAGCAATTGTTCATAAAAAGAAACTACAATATACGTTTAATCTTTTGCTCTGCCATCATCAGATCGCAAATAACAAAAGCAGTAACAGCTTCCAGTACCACAGGTACACGCAATGCAATACAAAGATCATGGCGGCCTTTTACAGAAAAATCTTCCATCCCTCCGGTTTCCCAATTAAGCGTGTGCTGCGTTTTTGGTGTGCTTGATGTTGGTTTGATAGCAATGCGGAAAACAAGCTCGTTCCCATTGGTAATACCGCCTACAATCCCTCCCGCATGATTGCTGATTGTTTTACCGCTCATATCTGCAATGGCATCATTATGCTCAACACCAAACATTTTTGCAGCAGCAAAACCAGTTCCGAATTCAACACCTCTTACGGCTGGTATAGCAAATACCGCATGGCTCAATAATGATTCAGCAGAGTCGAAGAATGGTTCACCTAACCCGGATGGTAATCCGTTAACACGGCATTCAACAATGCCGCCGATGCTGTCTTTGGCATCAATGGCTTTTTGTAATCCTGCTTCTATATCTTTTTCTCCGCCAATTTCAAGAATGGTAGCTGCTACTTTAATGTTTGCAGCCCGTGCTAATAATTGCTTTGCAATTACACCTGCGGCAACCAATGCCACAGTTAATCTTCCACTGAAATGGCCGCCACCCCTGTAATCTTCAAACCCCCCAAACTTCTGGTGCGCTACAAAGTCGGCATGGCCCGGGCGTGGCACAGACCTTTGCTTTTGATAATCGCCGGACCTGGTATTATTGTTGTCAAAAAGAATAGTAATGGGCGCCCCGGTAGTTATATCGTTAAAGATGCCACTTTTAAAAATGGGCAGATCAGACTCCTGCCTGGGCGTTGTTCCTTTTTGTGTTCCACCTTTTCTTCGCTCAATATCCGCGAGAAAATCATCCACTGTAAGCGATAATCCTGCCGGACAGCCGTCTATAGAAATGCCCACGCTTTCTCCGTGAGATTCACCAAATATATGTATGCGAAAAAACCTGCCAAATGAGTTCATATAACGGTAATGTATACTTGCAAAAATTAATGTATGCTTCCGGCTGCCTGCTGTGTTTTTACGCTGGCGCCCAGTTGCCTTATATCTTCATAAAAATCCGGGTAGGATTTGTTGATAGCTTCCGCATCTTCAATAACTGTTTCGCCTTTTGCTTTAAGTGCAGCTACCGCGCAAGCCATTGCTATACGATGATCATGCCGGGAATGTACTTTTGCGCCGTTTAATCCTTTTCCGCCATGCACCAGCATAATATCATTATCCAGGTCAATGGTTAATCCCATCTTCCCGAATTCATCCTGCAATGTTAACCCGCGGTTGCTTTCTTTATGCGCAAGCCTGCTCACTCCTTTTATACTTGTTGTACCATTACAATAAGCTGCTAATGCAACAAGTGGCGGAAACAAATCCGGGCAGTCTGTAGCATCAAAAGTAAATGCATTTAAAGGTTGTGGATACAACCTGGTATGATCTCCATTGATTTCCATTCCGGCACCGGTATCTTTCAGGGCTTCCAGTATTTTTTTATCTGCCTGGGTTGATGCTTCTGATAATCCTATTACTTCAATATTGCCTGCAATGGCGCCTGCTACCAGCAGAAATGCGCCTCCGCTCCAGTCCCCTTCAACAGTATAAGTAACTTTTACCGGTTTGCTTACTTCTTTCTTCTCAAAGTAGAAAGCTTCGTAATTACTATTTACCGGAACCTTCATTCCAAAAGCTTCCATCACTTTTAAAGTGAGATCAATATATGGCCGGCTCTTGAGATTGGTAACGGTTATGGTAACATCAGCAGCATCTGCTGCGGCATAAGCCATCAGCAAACCGGTAAGAAACTGTGAGCTTAATGAACCATCTATCGTAATATTTTTTGGTTGAAGCGGGCCGGTTAGTGTTACAGGAAGCTTACCATTGTTTGAATGTATTTTTATACCTAACTGCGGAAATACCTCATCAAAAAAATCCATCGGCCGGGTTAGTAAACTGCCTTCGCCATGAATGGTAACAGGCACATTATTCAAACCGATCAATGGTGCAAACATGCGTATACCCAAACCACTCTCGCCACAATTTACGCTTGCAGGCACATTTTTACCTTTACTGTTTACAGTTATTTCACTGGCTGATATATGTTGAATATCTGCACCCAAAGCCGCTATAACGCCCAACGCTGCCTTATCATCATTAGAATGACCGGCATTTAATATAGTTGTTTCGCCTTTGTTTATCAGCGTCGCGGCACATGCACGCTGCATAGCGCTTTTTGATGCAGGCGCCTGTATTTTTCCTGAAAGCTCAGATGGCTGTATAGTAGCAATCATAATTATAACGCCATTATTAGTTTGTCTAATTTGGTTAGAGATATCGGTTGAATTACGCCTTTCCCGATTTTCTCTAACAATATATAATTCATTTCTTTTCTCACTCTCTTCTTATCCATCTTCAATACTTCAATCGCTTTCTTTTTATCAAACTCGGCGTAAGTGGGTAGTCCGTATTTTTCAAGAACAGCAACTATTTTTTCTGTTTGCTTAAAGCCATGCAACTTGGCTGATATTTCAGCGGCGTATGTCATGCCGATAGCAATAGCCTGACCATGCGAAAGCTCATATTGATTTTCCAAAGCGTGACCGAGCGTATGCCCGTAGTTCAATAATTTTCTATCACCTTTTTCAAACTCATCTTTCTGCACTATTTTAATTTTAATAAGTGCATTGCAATAAATGAGTAAGGCCATTTTCTTTTTATTATTCCGGTAATCTTCCAGCGAGCTATTTTCCAGCTCAGCAAACATAGCAGCATCCCGGATAGCGGCATGTTTAATGATTTCCGCAAAACCATTTTGCCATTCAGGCAGTGGTAAGGAATCAAGCAGTGTTAAATCGTGTAAAATGAATGATGGCTGACGGATAATACCAACCATGTTTTTATATACACCCACATCTATACCATTTTTACCACCAATACTTGCGTCAACCATTGCCAGTACAGATGTTGGTACAAAACCAAATGGGATACCACGCATATAAATAGAGGCCACATATCCTGTAATATCAGTAATTACGCCACCTCCAATACCAATCAATGTTGTTTTTCGGTCAGCTTCCATTTCAAGCATCTGCTCAATAATAGTATCAACCGTTGCCTGAACTTTATATTGCTCACCGGCTTTCAGCACAATGGTATTCCAGTTTCTAAATTTTTCAGGATGCGCTTTAAAAAGATTTTCATCTGTAATAATAATAGCCGATTTGATATCAACAATCTTCTTTAACTGCGAAAATGCTGCATCAAAATAATATGTGGTAGAAGCTTTACTGAAAGAATATGTTTCTGTAATCAACTTATGCTGGTTTATCGTTTGTTGTTTATCGTTTCTCCCTTCCCCTTTTACGCTCTTATGCTACCGAATCTATCATATATCCACCCTGCAATACCATTTTCTCAAATGCTGACAGCTCTTCATCCAGTGTTTTTGTTTGATGATATTCTTCCTGGCGATTAAGATATTCTATTGACTTGTCTACAGTAGACGGGCTGATAGAATATGCGCAAAAATTATCATCCCATTCAAAAAGAGTATTCAGGAATTTATTGTTATTAAGCCAGTCAGACGAATCGCTTTTCAGATGCTTTACAACATCCGACACAGTTTGATGTGCCGTTAATTTAATAACAACATGTATATGATCCTGAACACCGTTTACAGATAGCAGTTGTATTCCTTTTGAAAGGGCATGCTGTTTTAAAAAGGGAAACAATACCTTACGCACAATTGCGCTGAGCAATGCCTGCCTGTTACAGGTTGTCCAGGTTGCATGTATATAAATGTAGGAATATGTGCCTCCCTGCATGTCAGCTTTCTTTATTCAGAACAATGTCAGGAGTTCATGATCTTGTTCTGGTGGTTGATAGACTCCATATGCACCGCGTCAAGATACTTTGTAATAAACTCTTTACTCAAGCCGAGTTTTTCACCCCTGTTAAATGCTCTTTCCAGGATTTCATTCCAGCGGGATGTCTGGAGAATAGTAATGTTATTCTCTTTTTTATATTGTCCTATCTTTTCAGAAAGCTTAACACGTTGTCCGAGAAGTTGCATCATTTCATCATCAAGATGGTTGATCTGCTGACGTAACTTTTCAAGAGCGGCATGATATTCTTTTGAATTAATGTCTTCTTTTCTCCACACAATGGCATCAAGCATTTCAGCTAATTTCTCAGGTGTAACCTGTTGCTTGGCATCGCTCCATGCATTATCCGGGTCAATATGACTTTCTATCATCAAACCATCATAATCAAGGTCAATGGCTTTTTGCGCTACTTCCAGTAATATATCCCTGCGCCCGCAAATGTGAGAAGGATCATTGATCATGATCAACTCCGGGTTACGGAGTTTCATTTCAATAGCCAAATGCCACATGGGAGCATTGCGGTAATCTGTATTACCATATGCACTGAACCCGCGATGGATCAAACCAATCTTTTTGATGCCGGCTTTCGCTACACGCTCAACAGCTCCGGTCCATAATTCCAGGTCAGGGTTGATAGGGTTTTTTATTAAAACCGGAACATCAGCACCACGTAATGCATCTGCAACTTCCTGTACGCTGAATGGATTAACAGTTGTGCGTGCACCAATCCAAAGCATATCAACATCAAAATGTAAGGCGTCTTCTGTCTGTTTTGCAGTAGCTACTTCTACGGTAGTGGGAAGGCCGGTTAATTTTTTTGCCTGTTGCAACCAGGGTAATCCTTTTGTTCCAATACCTTCAAAGCTTCCTGGTCTTGTACGTGGTTTCCATATGCCTGCTCTCAGCATATCCACTTTACCTGTATTAGCCAAACGCTGGGCAGTTTCAATTACCTGCTCTTCTGTTTCAGCACTGCATGGTCCTGAAATGATCAATGGCTTTTTATTTAATTTCTCCAGTACAACTTCTTTGGCATTCTTTTCAATCGCTTGCATATAGTATTAATTTATAAGTGTTTTAAAATGTATAATGTCAAATCTATTAATTGGTCTATGGGCTGTCAGCTATCAGCTTCTTACCACTCACTCCTTACACTTTACTCCCACTACCTCCTGCTGTCAGCATCATTCATCCTGATGCTTCTGCCTTTGTATTTTTTGCCATCAATGGCACGGATCATTTGTCCTGCAGCTTTTTTATCGATTTCAATCCAGCTATTCATTTCTTTCATATCTACTCTGCCGAGCACTTCTTTTCTCAAATCACTCATGTCTAAAATAAATTGCAGGAAGCTGGCTTTATAAAAACCATCTTTTGTTCCGAGATTCACAAATAATCTTGCATAATCACCGCCTCTGCCATTGCCTGGAGAATACTCCCTGCTTCGTCCTGAATCTCTCCTGTCGCGCCTGTCGTTTCCTGATTTTTCTCCCCTGCTTTTTATTTCCCTTGTTCTTTCCCTCACATTCAGGTCTTCTGCATTCTCATAGTATTTTAAAAACCGCTTGAACTCCTGTGCTGCCAGCCTTTTTAAAATTTCTTCTTTGCTCACATTGGCAAACTTTTCTTCCAGCATTGGAATATAGGGTTCATAGCTGCTGTCTTCAATGTCTAATTGAAGCAGGTTATCCATAAAATGATAGAACTGCTTGCGGCAAACATCCTTGCCCGAAGGGATTTCCAGCTTATGAAAGGGAACCTGCACTATTCTTTCGATCTGGCGTATTTTACCAATCTCACGGGAATGGATAACAGACATGCATATCCCGGTATTACCAGCCCTGCCTGTTCTGCCTGAACGGTGCGTGTATACTTCCACGTCATCAGGCAGTTCATAATTGATAACATGCGTAATACCCTGCACATCTATACCTCTTGCCGCCACATCCGTGGCTATCAGCAATTGCAAGGTTTTATCCCTGAATTCACCCATCACCTTATCTCTTTGCTGCTGGGTAAGATCGCCGTGCAAGGCATCAATATCATATCCTTCCCTTGTTAATTTTTCCGCGATATTTTGTGCATCTGCCTTGGTGCGGGTGAAAATGATGCCGTAAATACCGGGATTAAAATCAATCAGTCTTTTCAATGCCTGATAACGATGCTGAGCGTTCGTAACATAATACTGGTGATCAATATTCTTATTAGCCGTATTTACTTTACCTACAGTAACCTCAACAGGTTGCTGCATATATTTTTTGCTTACCCTGCGAATTTCCGGCGGCATAGTTGCGCTGAACAACCAGGTACTCTGCCTGTTGGGTGTATTTTGCAGAATAAATTCAATATCATCCTGGAAACCCATGTTCAGCATTTCATCAGCCTCATCCAGTACCACGTATGCTATTTTCTCAAGATTGATGGCTTTTCTTTCAATTAAATCTATTAATCTTCCGGGAGTGGCTACCACAATCTGAACACCTCTTTTTAAATCTCTTATTTGTGCGCCGATAGAAGTTCCTCCATATACGGCAACCACATGCATACCGGGTATGAATTTCTTGAATAACTCTATTTCATTCACGATCTGCAGGCAAAGTTCCCTGGTAGGGCAAACAATCAAAGCCTGCGGATATTTCTCCTTTTCATCAACCAACTGTAATAATGGTAACCCGAAAGCCGCAGTTTTGCCGGTGCCTGTTTGCGCTAAGCCAACCAGGTCTTTAGTGCCGCTTAATAAAACAGGTATTGCTTTCTCCTGAATAGGAGTGGGATTGGTAAATCCCAGGGCATTCGTAGCCTGAACCAACTTCTCATCCAAACCTAACTCTTCAAATGTCATCATATTATATAAAAATTTTCGCAAAGATAACCCTCATTTAGCTGATTACCCTTATTATTTGGCATTTTATAGAGGCAATTTCGCATCTTATTTAATAATCCTGTTGATTTTATTGGCACTTTCCATCAACTCCCGCAAATATTCATAGTTGTCTTTTTCAAGGCAGCTTTTAAATTTTCTTAACTGTGTGATGTGTTCATTCAATACATCCAGCACATGTTCTTTATTTTGTTTGAAGATGGGCAACCACATAGCCGGGCTGCTTTTTGCAAGCCGAACAGTACTTTCAAAACCACCACCGGCTAATTCAAAAATAGCGTTGTCTTCTTTTTCTTTTTCCAGCACAGTGTTAGCCAGTGCAAAAGAGGTGATGTGCGATATGTGACTTATATAAGCTGCATGCATATCATGGCTTACGGGGTCCATATAGGTTACACGCATACCCAGCTCCCTGTATATTTTTTCTACTGTTTCAACAGCATCTTTATCGCTTTTTTCTTTTTCGCATATTACGCAGGTGCGGCCGGCAAATGCTTCACGAACAGCAGCTTCCGGCCCACTGTATTCTGTACCCCACATGGGATGTGAAGCTACAAACCTGTGCCGCATGGGGTGATGGGCCAAAGCTTCGCACAATGCCTGTTTTGTTGATCCTGCATCTGCAACAATTTGTTTATCTGTTACCAGATCTATTATGCGCTGCATCATCGGGATGGTTGCATCAACAGGTATAGCCACATAAACCAGGTCACTTTTTTTTACCGCTTCTTCCAGGGGAAGCGCTTCATCTATAATACCTAATTCCAGCGCTTTTTTAATGCTGCTTTCGGTGCGGCTAACACCAATAACATGTTTTACAAGCCCTTTATCTTTTAAAATAAGGCTTAATGAACCGCTGATTAAACCAACACCTACTATAGTAATTGTTTGAAACATGGTTTGCTATTTTCCTTTCCCTGATGTTTTAATTCTTTCAATACTTTCTGTTATTTTTTCTTCGCTGCCACAAAGGCTTACACGGATATAATTATTACCGGCGCTTCCAAAAATACCTCCCGGCGTAATGAATACATTGGCATTATACAATACTTCATCACTCAGGGCAAATCCATCTTTATAACCTGCAGGTATAGCCGCCCACACGAACATGCCTGCCTGTGTTTTAGAAAAACTGCAATTGAGTAATGTGAGCAATTCAAATACTTTTTCCCTGCGCCTTTTATATACTGCATTCACATCATCATACCAGTTTTTACCCAGTCCCAATGCTTTTGCAGCAGCAAGCTGAACCGGCAAAAACATGCCGCTGTCCATGTTACTCTTAAATTTTATGATTTCATCAATTCTTTCTTTGGCGCCGCATAGCATACCTACGCGCCAGCCTGCCATATTTTGAGATTTACTTAAAGAGTTTAATTCAATGGCTACTTCTTTTGCTCCATCAATACTCAATATACTTAGTGGATCATCATTAAGAATAAAACTATATGGATTATCATGTACCAGCAATACATTGTTTTCTTTTGCGAATGCGATCAATTCCTCAAACAATTGTTTTGTGGGTAACTGACCGGTCGGCATATGCGGGTAGTTCACAAACAACAGCGGACTTCTGCCGGTAGAGGATTTTTTAACCTGCTCTTTCAATGATTTGAAATCAGGCTTCCAATTGTTTTTTCCCTCCAAAGCATATTCAACAATATTACCACCGGATAACTTAGCTGCGCTTCTGTATGTTGGGTAGCCGGGGTTGGGCACATACACATTATCTCCCTCGTTGATATAGGTCATGCAGATGTGCATTATACCTTCTTTGCTCCCGATCAGCGGCAGTATTTCTGTTTCAGGATTAAGTGAAACATGATACCATTTCTCATACCAGTCTGCAATAGCTTTTCTGAGTATGGGCGAACCTTTATAATTCTGGTAGGCATGTACGTTAGGTTTAGCGCTTTCTTCCTGTAATACCTTAATTACATCAGGGTGCGGAGGTTGATCCGGGCTTCCGATACCCAGGTTGATAATTTGTTTTCCCTGTTTATTCAGTTCATCAATTTCCCTGAGCTTTTGAGAAAAATAGTATTCTCCAATACCTTCTAATCGTTTTGCCGTTGCAATCATTTTGCCTGGTAATATTTAATTTATAAATGCTGCTGTTGTTAAGAGATATGTTCACCTTTTTTATACACACCGTATATCTTCAGATCTTCTGTTGTCTTTTTTATATCGCGTATAACACTATAAAACTGATCGAGTGAATCAAATTCCATATCTGCATGAAAGGAGTACCTGAAATCTGAGCCCGGAATAGGAAAGCTCTGCAGTTTGCTGAGATTGATACCGCCTTCTGCGATTTGGGTAAGTACTTTTGCTAAACTTCCTCTCGAATGATCTGTATGAAAATTTACAGAAGCTTTATTGGCGTTTTCAATTACTTCTGCAAGGTCTTCGTGTTGCAATACAAGAAAGCGGGTATAGTTATTAGACTGTGTATGAATATCAGGACCTATGATATTGAGCTCGAATAATTGTGCAGCGAGTTCGCTGGCAATAGCCGCGATATGTTTGCTTTTATGCTGGTGGAGATGTTTTGCACTGAGCGCAGTATCTTCTGTTTCAACCAGTTTCCAGTTATATTTATCCAAAAACTCAAGACATTGCTGGAGTGCCATAGGGTGGGAGTGCACTTCTTTTATATCGTCAAGTGTTACGCCAGAGTTCACCATTAAATTTTGGCGGATATGCAGGTAAACTTCGCCGGTGATTTTAAGTTTGCTTTTTTGGAGGAGATTATAGTTGGGGAGAATGCTTCCGGCGATGGAATTTTCTATCGCCATCATACCGCCATCACTTTGTTTTTTGCCGGAAGCGGTTTTAATAACCTCTTTAAATGTGTTGCAACAAATTACTTCTACATCCTTTCCGAAAAAGTGCCTTGCTGCTACCTGGTGAAAACTTCCTTCAAAGCCTTGTATAGCTATAGAGGCAGGTTTGGTTTGGGTTTTGTGTTGCTGGCCATTTGCTGCCGCAACACTGTTAGTCTCTGTAAGTTTAGCTGATTTAATATTGCTCATAAATTATTTGTATGCGAAACATATAGTTGATGTCATAAAAAAATCCCGGCTTTTGCCGGGATCTCTTATGTCGAATTTCTTATTTTATTTTTTCAACAAAAGCAATCCCGGTCTACCGGTAAAGTAGAAGTAAAAATAAAAGAAACGGTATGCTTTTGATATTTTCATTGCGGAGCAAATGTAACACTTAAAATAAATAGAAAAATATTTTAAATAAATTTTTTCAAAAAAAATGCCACCCTTAAAAAAAGTGGCCTCAACGATTGCTTGCCATATGAAAATCGTATAAAAAAAGCCGAAGCTTATTTTTTCAGAGAATCAACAACAGCTTTTGCGCTATCAACAGCAGCACCTACAGCAGCTTTTGTGCTATCTACAGTTGCTTTTGCGCTGTCTACAGCAGCATTGCCAGCAGCTTTTGCACTATCAACAGCAGCTTCAGCAGCGGCTTCAACAGGAGTTTCAGATGCATTGTTACAAGCTGCGAAAGCGCCTATTGCTAAAATAACCAATAACTTTTTCATTCTTAATAGTTTTTGAATAGTTTGATAATGAAATCTAATCTTAATACCAGATGGGTAAAAAAGGTAACCCGGATTTTTTTTAAAATATTTTTTACCCAACTTTGGGTTACCAAATAAGTTATTTCTGTATTAATTATACACGCCGGTGAACACTAATCTGAAAGAACAAGAATTGATTAAAGGGTTGGCTCTCAACGAAAAAGGTGCTATTGAAACCATTTATAAGGATAATTTTGCTGTTATACAGCACCTGATTATCAATAATAATGGTTCAGAAGATGACGCTAAAGATATTTTTCAGGAGGCATTAATCGTTTTATACGAGAAGGCAAAATCTGGTGTATTTGAGCTGAATTGCCAGATAAAAACTTACCTGTATTCTGTAAGTAAGCGGCTTTGGCTTAAGCGACTGCAAAAGAATAACCGGTTTGAATTGCTGGCAAATGGAGTTGAGGAAACGGTGCATGTTGAAGAAGACATCTCATTGCACGAAAAAAGAGATGATGAGTTTGGCATGATGGAACATGCAATGATGAATATAGGAGAACCCTGTAAAAGTTTGCTGGAAGCGTATTATATATATAAGCAAAACATGCAGGAAATATCAGAAGCTTTTGGTTATACCAATGCGGATAATGCCAAGAACCAGAAGTACAAATGCCTGATGAGACTAAAGAAATTGTTTTTTGCACAATATAAAAACGGTAACAAAAATGGATGACATTCGTTTGCTGGAAATGATTGAGCGTTACCTCCAGGGTGAAATGACAGAGGAGGAAAAAATATTGTTCAAAGAGTTACGCAGAACAAACCCCGAGGTAGACCAAAAAGTTGTAGAACAACATTTCTTTATTAACCAGATGGAGCGGTTTAATGAAGATAAAAAGTTCCGTGCTTCTTTAAATGAAGTGCATGAGCAGCTCACAGGCGAAGGAAATATCAAACCCTATAGCGGCAAGAGCAAAGTTGTTCAGTTGTGGAATCGTTCAAAAAGAACAATAGCGGTAGCTGCATCTATAGCCGGTATTACAGCGCTTGTAATCAGCGCGGTGGTTAGTTCTTTGGCACCTAAAACCGATAAAGCGCAAATTGAAAATCTTGGAAGAAAGATTGATATACTGGAGAAAAACCAGAATCACACACGCCGTGAGCTTAGTGATGTAAAAAATAAAATTGAAATACCTGGTGAGCCTGCTAAGTTTGGCGGCACCGGCTTTTTAATTGATACAAGAGGGTATTTGGTGACTAATGCACACGTAATTAATAAGGCAGAAAGAGTAAGCGTACAAAGCCAGTCTGGCGTAGAGTTAAGTGCAAGAAAAGTTTTTTCTGATGATAGTCTTGATATAGCTATTCTTAAAATTGATGATAATCTTTTCAAGCCATTATCAGCATTACCTTATGCGATCACAAAAAATATTAATGGCGATCTTGCAGAACCTATATTTACCCTTGGTTATCCAAAAGAAGAAATTGTATATGGTGAGGGATACCTGAGTGCTAAAACAGGTTATAAAGGAGATTCACTTACCTGCCAGATTTCTGTTTCAGCAAATCCTGGTAATAGCGGCGGCCCTGTAATCAACAAAAATGGTGAAGTAATTGGTATATTAAGTACAAGGCAAACAACCGCAGAAGGTGTTGTGTTTGCTATAAAGGCTAAAAATATATTTAAAGCGCTTGATGATCTTAAAAAAGACAGCAACAATTTGCATATCAAGTTGCCTGCAACTTCTTCTGTAAAAAATATTGACAGACCACAACAGGTAAAGAAAATACAGGATTGTGTGTTTATGGTGAAAGGTTATTAATTTATAGCATAACACGCATCAGTGAGAAAATAAAAGCCGGAGAGATATTATTCTTTCCGGCTTTTACTTGCAATTTTTTTAAATATTATTCTTAAAAAATTTTGCAGAAATAATTCAACACTTATCTTTGCACTCCCAATTAAACGGGTAGTTCTAAAAAATACGGGAGCATAGCTCAGTTGGTTCAGAGCATCTGCCTTACAAGCAGAGGGTCCGCGGTTCGAGCCCGTGTGCTCCCACACAGAAAAGTAAAGGGTTTCATGAAAATGAAACCCTTTCTTTTTTAGCCTTTTCGACACAAATCTTTCCGCTAATTTTCCTTTTGTGGCTTGCTTTTCCTCTAATTAAAATTCCAGCGGTGCGCTTTTATACACTTACTCGTTTTATTCAGGCAGATCTATCAGATTGCTTGTTCAGATATTTATTATCTTCAAAGAAAAAAATGAGAGCTATCCTAACCCTATTCACAATAATTGTTTTTCTTTCATGCAAACGAGGCGATATTGACCCAACACCTGATCCTGAACCAAACTTAGAGGATAATGTTTATGCAACCGGAAAGGAGGGTAATCCAGCAACTGCATGCTACTGGAAAGGAGCTCAATTAATAAAATTACATACATCAAACAACAGTAAAATTACTTCGGAAGGTAAAGCTATTTGGGTATCTGGTAATGATGTCTTTGTTGCTGGCGAAAAGCTAAATGATGATTTAACTGAAGGGGTCTATTGGAAAAATCAAACTGAACTTCCTCTTGAGAGTGGAAGTGACCAGGCATTTATTTCTGACTTATTCGTTTCATCAGGCGATGTATATATAGCTGGTTCAGTTAGTGACGGTAATGACCATAAAGCAGCTTATTGGAAAAACGGCAAAATTGTAATATTAAGCACAAATGGCATATACACAGACGCTCATGGGATAGCAATAGACAGCAACGATGTTTATGTTGCTGGATTTGAGATGGGACGTACATACAAGGCAATTCTTTGGAAAAATGGAATACGTCAAGACTTAAGTGGCGGCAATAATTCCATAGCGCACGATGTAGAGGTATCAAACAATAATGTATATATAGCGGGGGAGGTTTGGAACTCAGTAAGAAATGAATGCGATCCTGTTTACTGGCTAAACGGCGCCCTGAATTCTATAAACCATGATGAGATGTACGGGAGATGTCCAAATCTTGCTATTGATGGCAACGATGTTTACTTTCCATTAACTATTTGGACCGAATACGAGTCTAAAATTGCTGCTTATTGGAAAAATGGTGTAGTTAGCAAGTTGGGTGAACCTGCAATTACCAATTGGTCAACATCAGTGAAAGTAAATAATGGGGATGTATATCTGAGCGGACTAACAGGACCTTCATCAACGCAATATAAAGCTGTATACTGGAAAAATGGCGTTAAAGTGGTTTTGCCGGCAACGGGTCCGGTATCTTCCGCGACTGGAATATTTATCAAGTGATTTACGGCTATTAAAACTGTGAGAGCATGCCCTTCTGATACTCAACTCATGTCTTGAACTTTATAAAATAAACGCTGTGAAATTTTACCAGCAAGGGTTTCATGAAAATGAAGCCCTTTACTGTTTTGAATTAAGGATCATAGTTCTAAAGCCATAAGCTCGGCACCCAAATTGTGCAATGATTTTTCAATTTTTTTACGGCGTTCCGGTCTCGGCTTTTTTAAACCGGTAGAATAATGTTGCAGATATTTTTGATCAATACCCGTAATCCGTTCAAGGGCAGCCAGCGAAAATATTTTTTTGTAATAATTCAACATGCTTTGAGTATCGAACTTATAAATAATCTGGTAGTTGCCTGCTTTAAAATTTCCTAATGCTTTTTGTATCTCAATTGCTTCCAGCGCTGATTTTTTTGCTTCCGATACCGTATCACCCATTCCTGCAATACCTTCCATATTTTCAGCATAAGCAGAATACGCGTTCCTGGTTCGTTCAATTATTATTTTAAGTTGCTTCATAGTTATTTTTAGGTTGTATAAACGAAACTATTTTAATCTCATTTCCCTTTTTATTTTCTTCTCTAACCCTTTACCTACTTCTTTTGAGCCGTGGTATGGAGCCGGATATGTTCTATCTTCTTTTTCATAAATGTAATGGCTACCGGTTGTTCTTATATGGTTCCACCCATTCCGAAGGATTAACCTGTGTAATTCACTTGATTTCATTTAACAAATCAGGTTTTGGTTAGCCATATAAAGATAGTAAAAATACTATCTTTATTAAATATTTCTCAACTCTTTTCAGTATATTTCATTTCTTACACTTTTTACTAAAACAAAAAGCTTCGACTGACTTCGAAGCTTTTTTGAAATGTTTTTTAGTAAGGTTTTACGGAAATATCCCCAACTCCGCATAGCTGGTTGCCACCTTGTTTATAGCAACAACATAAGCGGCTGTGCGCATATCGGGTATGGCTGTATTGTTTTTCCAAACATCAACAATCTCTCTTGTAGCACCAATCATTGTTTCTTCTAATCCGCTATATACAATGTCAGCTTCATCCGGGCCGTGCATGATAAACTCCCTTTCGGAAGGTGCAATGGTTTTGCCGGTTAAATTTTCTATTTGCTCAAGTATTGCGCTGTTCTGATTTTCGGTGAATCTTTTTTCCATTCTCCCATAGCGCACATGACTAAGATTTTTTAACCATTCAAAATAGCTTACTGTTACACCACCGGCATTGAGATACATATCTGGTACAACCAGTATTCCTTTTTTAATAAAAATCTCATCTGCTTCAGGTGTTAGCGGTCCATTTGCTGCTTCGCCAATAATTTTGGCTTTTATGCGGGGAGCATTTTCACCATTAATAACATTTTCCAATGCAGCGGGAATCAGTATATCACATTCCAGTTCCAAAGCATCAGGCGAGAATAAAATATTCTCCGCACCCGGAAAATTAAGAATTGTTCCTTCTCTTTTTCTATGTTGAAATACTTCTTCTTCGTTTAAACCATCGGGATTGTAAATAGCTCCTTCAAATTCTGCCAACGCAATTACTTTAGCTCCGCCCTTCCTGAAGAATTTGGCTGCATGATACCCTACATTGCCTAATCCCTGTACAATTACGGTCTTGCCCTTAATACCTGTGGGCAATCCTGCTTTAGCCATTAAATCGGGCATATTGCAAATCTCCCTGATGCCATAAAAAACACCTAATCCCGTTGCTTCACGCCTGCCTCTTACACCGCCCTGGGTAATGGGTTTTCCTGTAACGCAGGCAAGCGCATCAATTTCCCCGGGTTTCATACTGGTATAGGTATCCAGTATCCACGACATTTCTCTTTCACCTGTTCCATAATCAGGTGCGGGTACATCCGTGCCTGGTCCAATAAAATTTTTCTTTATTAACTCGTGTGTGTAGCGCCTTGTTATTTTTTCCAGTTCGTAAAGTGTATATTTTTTAGGGTCGATATTAATACCTCCCTTTGCGCCTCCAAAAGGCACATTTACAATGGCACACTTATATGTCATCAGTGCGGCAAGCGCCATCACTTCGTCAAGATTTACCGTTGTGGCAAAACGGATACCTCCTTTGCAGGGTGTTTTGTGATGAGAATGCTGAACGCGGTATGCTTTTATCACTTCTATTTTCTCTCCGATCTTTACAGGAAAATGCATGCGGTAAACCGAATTGCATTGTTTTATCTGCTCAAGAATACCCGGATCCCAATTGGTGAATTTTGCAGCTTTATCAAAACTTGCCGAAACGGCATCAAAAAAACTATACTCTGGTTGTGTAGACATATAGTAAGCTTTTAAAGTTTATTGTCAGAAAATTAACAACAATAAGGCAGGGATTATTGTTTGCCTTTCTCTTTTTCAAGCCTGCTTACTTTCCTGTCTATACTGATAAGAAAAGCAAACAACCCGAAAAGAATGACAGCAAGCACGGCAACAACTACATATATTTTTCCATTAGCACGCATTCCGTCAGCCATTTCAACTTCGGTTTGAGCAAAAGATGAAAATGCACTAACAAGCAGCAAGCAAAAAAGAAAAGCTTTTTTCAATAAAAACTTAAACATGTAAAAGGGTTTTATCTTCAATTTTTCTTATGCGGACGGTAAGGGTGCTGATCCATATGCCAAGCATAATAAAACCCGGAACGGCAGCCGGCCAGAAAATCAGCCTCATGCGGGCATCCATATCCCTGGGGTCGGCACCCGGGTTTCCCATTCCGCCGGGATGTAAAGACTCCATCATGCGCGGAATAATCCATAATGCCGGCAGCAGCATTACAAAAGCGAATATGTTGTAAACTGCGCCTACCCTTGCCCGTTTGTCTATATCGGTTATAGAATTTCTTAAAACGAAATAAGCTGCATATATCAGCAGCGCAATAGCTGAACCTACCTGCTTAATATCATTGCTCCAGGGCTTGCCCCATGTATAGTTAGCCCAGATGGCACCGGTAGTAATGCCGAGTATACCATACAATATGCCGGTAGCCGCATATGAAGTGGCTTTGATATCACTGAGCATATCCGGATTTCTTAAAAAACGGATGGAGTGATATACGGAGATGCCGCAAAGGGTCATCATACCAAACCACATGGGCACATGAAAGTAAATATTCCTGATTGTTTCATTGAGAATAGCCTTACGGGGCACATTCAGTAAAAGACCGCCAAGCAAAACATATGAAAGTAATACAATACAAAGTAATTTCCACCAGGATAATTTCATCCTATTGAATTTAATTATAGCGACAAACCTACATCAATTTAGCGAATGAGCAATGATGTTTAATCTTTCCACAAAAAAGGAAAGAGTATAACAGACATTATAATGACCAGTACATCCAGGCCCGAAAGCAGCCAGATCATATCTGACAATGCGGTTGCTTTAAACGTTTCTCCAAAGCCTGCTTTTGAAATACGCATTAATAAAAGCAGTTGCGGAATAATGATAGGGAAACCCATAATAGCCATAAGCGATGCCTGCTGCTGGGCTTTTGCAGCAATAGCAGCCAGCATAGTAAACACCAGGCTCAGGCTTACCGAGCCGAGGCATACCATACCTAAAAAGCGCATGAAATTTATTAAAGGATTTCCTATCATGAGCATGAAAAGCGCAAGGCTTACAAGGCTCATGATCAACATGATGATTAGATTATACAATAATTTGGCTATTATAAAATTACCAGGACCGGCAATGGTATAAAAGTAAAGCATCCTTCCCCTGTTTTCCTGTAGAAAACTTTTAGCAACGGCATTAACGCATATAAACAACTGTATCATCCAGAATAAGCCATTCCATACATCCGTTTCAGGCTGCTGTATAGCAAGGTATAATACAAAAACTGTAGAAGCTATATATAGCAATACTCCGTAGAATGTGTATTGCTGGCGCAACTCAAGCAGCAGATCTTTTTTTAATAATGTAATTACCCGGGTGAAAGCATTCATAAAATAATAATAAATAAAACCTATTCATCAAGGTGATAACAATGGCGGCATCTTGGTTCGTAAATATCTTTTTCACCTAATACCACCCTGTCTTTGTGATCACTTTTTCGCCAGGAATAACTGGCGATATTGCCACACTTCACACATATTGCATGCAGCTTTGTTATATATTCAGCCACCGCCAATAGAGAAGGTATTTGCCCGAAGGGTTTACCAAGATAATCCATATCAAGCCCGGCAACTATTACTCTTATGCCCCGTAAAGCCAATTCGTTACAAACCGCTGTTATATTATCATCAAAAAATTGCGCTTCATCAATGCCAATCACATCTACGTCTCTGCTTAATAATAATATACTGGTTGAATTATCAACAGGAGTGGAATTAATGGAGTTTTCATCATGCGAAACAATTTCCAACGCTTTAAATCGCTTATCAATAGAAGGCTTGAATATTTCAACCTTCATATTAGCGATACGTGCACGTTTAAGCCTGCGGATAAGTTCTTCGGTTTTTCCACTGAACATTGACCCACAAATCACCTCTATCCAGCCTCTTCTCTCTCGGTTAATGTGTGGTTCTGTAAACATTTATAATAATTTTGTGGCAAGGTGTTTGTAACTTCACCGAAACTTCATCAATACCGCTCAAAAATACCATATTCAATGGAACGAATCGGGGTTTTGATAAATAAATTACAGGAGCTTCACCAGGAGAAAGCCTCTCCGGATCAGTTAATGCATGTATTGCAAATGCTGCAGACGGAAATATTTTTACTTAAACAGCAACAGGCAAATACCGGGCGAAGAAAAATTGCTGTGGTAATGCCCGGTAATGTAGCGCCCAAAGTAATTGAGGAGGAGATTGTCAATACAGGAGATTTGGCTAAAGCTGAGGAAATCAGAATATCTGGACAAAAAGACGATAATGTTTTAGTAGCGCAAAAAATTATTGAGACTAAAACAGAAACATTGATTCAGCCTTCTTTTAACGTATTGGAAGAAGTGCCAACCCTTGCGCACCAACCACAGGTAAAAGAATTGAATGAAGTTATAGGGAAAGAAAGCCCGTCTCTCAATGAAAAATTATACCAGCAGAAAATTGAAATTGGTGAAACCTTAAATAAAGAACCATTAAAAGATATAAAGAAAGCTATTGGCGTAAACGACAGGTATACTTTTATTACTGAATTATTCAGAGGAGATGAAGTGATGTATGAACGTTCTCTTAAAACGATTAATCATTTCACTATATTCCCTGAGGCTGAATTCTGGATTCAGCGTGAGTTGAAATTAAAATTAGGATGGATGGACGAACATCCATTAGTGAGGCAATTTGATCAATTGGTGAGAAGGCGGTTTTTATAGATATAATCCAGGATACGTGCTGTTGCTCCTGCATTTTTATACACATAATTTTTAGCTTCCTCTCCACATTTTTTTAATTCATCATAATTGGTAAAAAAATTATTTAATTCATTTTCTAATTCCAGCGCATTTTCAATACTGATAGCGCCATCTTCTTCAATCATTTCTGCGGCTTCATAATTCTTTTCAAACAGCGGCCCAAAAAAAACAGGTTTACCATATACTGCGGCTTCCAAAATATTGTGCAAACCACCATCAGAAAAGCCTCCTCCTACATAAGTAATATCTGCATAGTGATACAGCTTTGAAAGCATTCCTATATTATCTATAATTAAAGTATTAATTATATTGTCATCGTATAGTTGTTCTAAATTGTTTTCGTTGGCTTTTAATTTGGAAAAAAGAATTGAATCAGGAAATTCTTTCTGAAGATCTTCTACATTTTCTTTATCTACCTCATGCGGCGCTATAATAAATTTTATATCATGTTTTATTTTGGCATAATGAATAAGCACTTCTTCATCATCACTCCAGGTGCTGCCTGCAACAATTACTTTATGCGCTCCGCAAAAATTTTTAACAAGAGGAATATCTTCAAATTTCCCGGCTATATCAATTACCCTGTCAAACCTTGTATCGCCGGAAATACTTACGTTTTGTGTAAAGCCCATTTCTTTTAGTAGTTGTTCCGATTCTTTGGTTTGGACAAAAAGATGTGTAAATGTGCTAAACAATCTTTTCCTGTAATAATTATATACATTTTTAAATATTCCTTTTTTTCTGAGGTTGGCAGATACGAGCAATAAAGGGATATTCCTTTTTTTCAGCTCTTCAAGATAATGCAACCAGAATTCATAGCGTATCCATAAGACCAATGTTGGCTTAATGGCATCAATAAAACGTCTGGCATTAGAGGTCGTGTCTATGGGCAGGTAGAGTACAAGGTCTGCCCCTTTATAGTTTTTTCTTACTTCATAGCCCGATGGGGAGAAAAAGCTGATAATAACCTGGCATTTCGGGTATTTTTTGCGAATGTCTTCAATTAACGGACGCCCCTGTTCAAATTCACCAAGCGAAGATGCATGCATCCATATACGTGGCTGTTTATCATTGGGTAACAGGCTTAGTTGGGTTTGTAATGCAGGAAAAAAATTTTTTCTTCCTGCAATCCATAGTTTGGCTTTGTGATTCCAAAGAGAAGCAAGCCTGATGGCGAAATGATAAATACCTATAAAAGCGTTATAAAATATGTTTATAACCATGAATATTAAATATATGATACAAAACTAACGTCTGTTGCTTAACCAACACATATTTTACTATTTTTGCAGCCGTTTTATATAAATACATCCATATTATTATAAATACATCCATATTATGACTGCTATTCAGATGGTTGATTTACAAAAGCAGTATCAGCATATAAAGCAAGACGTTGATGCTGCGATTCACAGTGTATTGGATAGTTGCGCTTTTATAAATGGTAAACCTGTTCAGGATTTTGCTCAGAATCTTTCAGCATATTTAAATGTAAAGCATGTAATACCCTGTGCCAATGGCACTGATGCGTTGCAGATTGCATTAATGGCATTGGGGTTAGAGCCCGGCGATGAAGTGATTACGCCTTCTTTTACATTTATTGCCACTACCGAAGTAATTGCTTTGCTGAAATTAAAACCTGTATTTGTTGAAGTTGATCCTAAAACATTTTGTATTGACCCTTCAGCTATTGAAAAAGCGATAACGCCTAAAACAAAAGCTATTGTTCCGGTACATTTATATGGGCAAAATGCCAATATGGAACAGATTATGAAGATTGCGAAAAAGCACAATCTATTCGTTATTGAAGATAATGCCCAGGCAATAGGAGCAGATTATATTTTTTCTGATGGCACAAAAAAGAAATCCGGTACAATTGGCACAATAGGATGTACTTCTTTTTTTCCTTCAAAAAATCTTGGCTGCTATGGAGATGGCGGCGCAATATTCACTAACGACGATAATATTGCCAACCAGTTAAAAATGATTGCCAATCATGGGCAAAGCGTAAGATATTATCATGACCTGGTTGGATGTAATTCAAGGCTTGATACCATACAGGCAGCTGTTTTGAATGTAAAGCTTAAAAAACTTGATGAATATATTGCCGCAAGACAAAAGGCAGCGGCATTTTATTCAAAAGCTTTATCAGCAAGCGATAAGATTACCACACCCTTTATTGCTTCTTATTCAACACACGTATTTCATCAATACACTATTCTTTTGGAGGGTGTAGACAGGAATGGCTTAAATAAGTTTTTAGCCGATCATAGTATCCCGTCTATGATATATTACCCGGTGCCTGCCCATAAACAAAAAATGTTTGCTTCATTTGGCGGCAGCGATTTCAACTTGCCTGTAACAGATTGGCTTACGCAAAGAGTTATTTCACTTCCTATGCATACTGAACTGGAAGAGGAGCAACTGAGCTTTATTACATCGAAAGTTTTGGAATACATAAATAAATAAAAAGCATGAAAATAGCAGTTGTAGGCACAGGCTACGTTGGATTAGTTACAGGAACTTGTTTTGCAGAAACCGGAAACACCGTTACCTGCATTGATATTGACGCGAATAAAGTGAAAAGGCTATCAGGTGGAGAAATAACCATTTTCGAACCAGGGCTTGAAAAAATATTTCTTAGAAATTTAAAGGAGAAAAGGCTTGATTTTACCACTGATCTTGCAAAAGGAGTGGAGGACGCAAAAATTATATTTCTTGCATTACCTACGCCTCCCGGCGAAGACGGATCAGCAGATTTAAAATATGTATTAGGTGTTGCAAAAGATTTAGGTAAAATAATCCAGCCCGGTCAGTATAAAGTTATTGTTGATAAAAGCACGGTTCCTGTAGGAACTGCTGAAAAAGTGAGCAATGCTGTTATTGAAAGTTCAAAGCAGGTGTTGCCCGCGGGGGAAGATCTTGGTACAGCAGGGGCATTTGATGTGGTATCTAACCCGGAGTTTTTACGTGAGGGAGTTGCTGTGGATGATTTTATGAAGCCGGACAGAGTGGTAATAGGAACATCCTCTGAAAGAGCAAAGAAATTAATGCTGGATTTGTATGCGCCCTTTGTAAGACAGGGAAACCCTATAATATTTATGGATGTGCGCTCTGCAGAATTAACTAAATATGCGGCCAATTCATTTCTTGCAATGAAAATATCTTTCATGAATGAGATTGCCCAGTTATGTGAGCGGTTAGATGCAGATGTGGATATGGTTAGAAAGGGAATAGGAAGTGATGAAAGAATTGGTAAGCGGTTTTTGTTTCCCGGAATAGGTTATGGTGGAAGTTGCTTTCCCAAAGATGTTCACGCTTTGGTTAACAGCTCAAACGAAGTGAAATATGATTTTAAAATTTTGAATGCCGTGATGGAGGTTAATGAAGGTCAGAAGCTTCATCTTATACCTAAAATCAAAAACTATTTCAAAGGTGACATAAGCAACAAAAAATTTGCGTTGTGGGGGCTTGCGTTTAAACCCAATACTGATGACATTTGTGAAGCGCCGGCCTTATATATAATTGAAGCGCTTTTAAAAGGCGGGGCCGCTGTATATGCTTTTGACCCGGAGGCTATGAATAATGTTAAGCAATTATTAGGCGATAAAATTGAATATGCCGATAATCAATATGACTGCCTTATTAACGCGGATGCACTGATTATCGCAACTGAATGGAATGAGTTTCGTACGCCAGATTTTTTGAGAATTGCTAAGCTGCTTAAGAATAAAGCCATTTTTGATGGTAGGAATTTATTTGATGTAAATGCAATCACAGAAATCGGGTTTCACTATGAAAGCATTGGGCGCCCGGTTTCAAAAATAACCAAGCAATAATATTTTATGAATAGGAAAAGAGTATTAATTACCGGCGCCGCCGGTTTTTTAGGTTCCCACCTGTGTAATCGCTTTATTAAAGACGGTTACCATGTAATAGGAATGGATAATTTTATAACAGGCGATGTTAAGAATATTGAAAATCTCTTTCCCTTAGAAAATTTTGAATTTTATCATCATGATGTTTCAAAATTTATTCATATACCCGGAGAACTGGATTATATCCTTCACTTCGCTTCTCCTGCCAGCCCGATAGATTATTTAAAAATTCCTATTCAAACGCTTAAGGTAGGTTCTTTAGGCACACATAATTGTTTAGGCCTGGCCAAGGCAAAAGGCTCCAGGATACTTGTAGCTTCTACCTCTGAAGTATATGGAGACCCATTAATACATCCTCAAACAGAAGATTATTGGGGAAATGTAAATCCTGTAGGGCCGCGTGGCGTATATGATGAAGCAAAAAGGTTCCAGGAAGCTATAACCATGGCCTATCACACTTTCCATGGGGTAGAAACGAGAATTATCCGGATATTCAATACTTATGGACCCCGTATGCGCCTGAATGATGGAAGAGCGTTGCCTGCTTTTATAGGACAAGCGCTTCGCGGAGAAGATTTAACTGTTTTTGGGGATGGTTCTCAAACGCGTTCATTTTGTTATGTTGATGATTTAGTGGAAGGCATCTGCAGGCTCCTGTTTAGCGATTATGTGCAGCCGGTTAATATCGGTAACCCTGATGAGATAAGTTTAAAAGAATTCGCTGAGGAAATAATAAAACTTACCGGTATAAATCAGAAAATTGTTTATAAACCGTTACCTACAGACGATCCGAAACAAAGACAACCGGATATAACCAGGGCTAAAAACCTGCTTGGCTGGCAGCCTGAAATCAGCCGCGCCGAAGGATTGAAAATAACGTACGAATATTTTAAATCCTTACCCAGAGAAGAACTGTACAAACAACCTAAGGAATTTAAAAAACAATAAGTATGCTTATATACGAAGATGTTATCAACAAAAAGGCAAAATTAGCAGTAATCGGATTAGGATACGTTGGACTGCCTATTGCTCTTGAATTTGCAAAAAAAGTAAGTGTTATTGGTTTTGACATCAATGCAAAGCGCATTGATATGATGAGAAATGGAATAGACCCCAGTAATGAGCTCGAATCTTCTGCATTTGAAGGCTGCGACATTCATTTTACAAACTCACTGGACGAATTAAGAGAAGCAAAATTTTTTATAGTTGCTGTACCTACACCGGTTGATGATCACAATGTGCCTGACCTTATTCCGGTACAGAGGGCCTCTGAAACCATAGGGAAAGTGATAAAAAAAGGAGATTACGTAGTATTTGAATCAACCGTATACCCGGGCTGTACAGAAGAAGATTGTCTTCCGATTATTGAAAAGTTAAGTGGGCTTAAATTGAACGTAGATTTTAAATTAGGTTATTCGCCCGAGCGTATTAACCCGGGCGATAAAGAACATACACTTACAAAAATCATTAAGGTTGTGTCGGGCTCTGATCCGGTATCTGCAGAAGAGATTGCAAAAACATACGAGATAGTAGTGAAGGCCGGCATACACAGGGCCTCATCCATTAAAGTGGCGGAAGCTGCTAAAATTATTGAAAATACGCAGCGTGATTTGAATATCGCATTAATGAATGAATTGTCAATTATATTTGATATGGTGGGCATTAATACCTACGAAGTATTAGAGGCTGCAGGTACAAAGTGGAACTTTCTTAAATTTCAACCGGGGTTAGTAGGAGGTCATTGTATTGGTGTAGATCCTTATTACCTGACTTATAAGTCGAGGGAATTGGGCTATGAGTCACGTGTAATATTAGCCGGCAGGGTTATTAATGATGAAATGCCCATGTATGTAGCTAAAAAGGTAGTGCAGCATATTATTAAAAATGCAAAAGAAGCTACAGGTGCAAGGGTATTAGTAATGGGTGTTACCTTTAAGGAGAATGTAAGTGATATAAGGAACTCAAAAATTATTGATATGGTGAAAGAGTTGAGAGCTTTTTCACTTAATGTAGATATCGTAGATCCTCATGCAGATAGTGAAGAGCTTCAACATGAATACGGGTTTCCTTTATCGCCGGCAATAGGGAAAAATTATGATGCTGTAATTTTGGGTGTTCCGCATAATGACTATAAAAACCTTACAGAAGACTATTTGCTTTCAATTTCAAATTCAAATGCTATTTTTGCCGACTTAAAAGGCTTGTATCGCGGCAGGTTTTCAAAATTGAAATATTGGAGTCTGTAATGAGCAGATATCATAAAACAATTGCAATAACAGGAGGAGCCGGTTTTATCGGCTCTCATGTTTTACGCCTGTTTGTAAATAAATATCCCGAATACTTTATAGTAAATATAGATGCACTCACTTATGCGGGCAATCTTGAAAATTTAAGAGATGTAGAAAATAAGCCCAATTATGTGTTTAAGCAGGCAGATATATGTGATGAGCATAAAATTGATGAGCTTTTTGCCAAATATAAGTTTGATGCTGTTATTCATCTTGCAGCAGAAAGTCATGTTGACCGCTCCATAACAGATCCGCTTGCTTTCGTAAAGACCAATGTTTTAGGAACGGGCGTTTTATTAAATGCCGGCAGAAAACACTGGAAAGATAATGCGCAGGATGAGAACCTGTTTTATCATGTATCTACCGATGAAGTATATGGTTCACTGGGAGAAACGGGCTTCTTTACGGAAGAAACGCCTTATGACCCCCGATCACCTTATTCCGCTTCAAAAGCATCTTCAGACCATCTGGTAATGGCTTACCATCATACCTATCATCTGCCTGTCGTACTTTCTAATTGTTCCAATAATTACGGCTCTCACCATTTTCCTGAAAAGCTTATTCCTTTAATGATCAATAATATTAAAAATAATAAGCCCTTACCGGTTTATGGCAAAGGAGAAAATGTGAGAGACTGGCTGTGGGTAGAGGATCACGCAAGAGCTATTGATCTCATTTTTCATAAAGGAAAGAGGGGAGAAAAATATAATATAGGCGGGTTTAATGAATGGAAAAATATTGACCTGGTACACCTGCTTTGCAATATAATGGACGAAAAGCTGGGGCGTGAAAAGGGCGCTTCTGCAAAACTCATTACTTATGTGAAAGACCGCATGGGACATGATTTACGGTATGCTATTGATGCATCTAAACTTAATAATGAACTTGGCTGGAAACCTTCTCTTCAATTTGAAGAAGGGTTAAGAAAAACAGTAGACTGGTATTTGCAAAATGAAGCATGGGTAAACAATGTTACATCAGGAGCGTATCAGCAATATTATTCTGAGCAATACAACAAAAGGTAATATCACTTCTTCTTATCTTCACGCCTGCACTTAATAATTGGGTTTATGCCATTTAAAGAAACATTTATTGCCGGGCTGGTTTTATTTGAACCAAAAGTTTTTGAAGACAGCAGGGGCTACTTTTTTGAAAGTTATAATAAAGAAATTTTTGCAGCAGAAGGATTAGTATATAATTGGGTACAGGATAATGAATCGTATTCCGGCTTTGGTGTAATCCGCGGTTTACATTTTCAAAACCCGCCTGCATCACAAGCTAAGTTAATTCGTGTGCTGGAAGGAAAAATTTATGATGTTGCGGTAGACATCCGCAAAGGTTCACCAACATTTGGCAAATGGTTCGGTGTTGAAATTTCTTCTGAAAACAAATTGCAATTATTAATCCCTAAAGGGTTTGCTCATGGCTTTTCTGTATTAAGCGAAAAAGCAAAAGTGTTGTATAAATGCGATAATTTATACGATAGGAATGCGGAGGCAGGAATAATGTATAATGATGATGATTTGAATATTGACTGGAAAATTCCTGCTGATAAAAGAGTTCTATCAGATAAAGATTTAAATCACCCTTCATTGAAAGGCTGCAATACTCAATTTGTATTTGAAGAATAGCAATGAGCAAACTAAAGATATTAATTACAGGTTCGTCAGGGCAATTAGGGCAATGCCTCCGGGAAATATCTTCACGGTTTACTGCATTTGATTTTTACTTTTATTCCCGCCCTGAGTTTGTGCTTGATGATGAGCAGACAATGATAAATGTAATGGCATCAGTTAAACCTGATTTTTGTATTAACTGTGCTGCGTATACTGCTGTTGATAAAGCAGAAACAGAAAAGGAAGCTGCATACAATATTAATGCTGCCGGAGTTGCTGCGCTGGCTTTATTATGCAGGCAGCACCAAACAAGGTTTATTCATATTTCTACCGATTATGTTTTTGATGGCAACGTTTCTTCAGCATATAAAGAAAACGACCCTGTTGACCCGGTAAATGTATACGGCGCATCAAAAGCAGAAGGGGAGAAGCTTGTTGCACAAAATAATCCTGCGTCAGTAATAATCCGCACGTCGTGGGTATATAGTTTGTATGGAAAGAATTTTGTGAAAACGATGATCAGCCTGATGAATCAAAAAGATGACATTAATGTAGTTGCTGATCAGGAAGGATCTCCTACCTGCGCTATTGATCTTGCGCAGGCAATACTTGACATTATTGTTCATAAGCAATGGATGCCCGGTATTTATCACTACAGCAATAAAGGAACAATAAGCTGGTATGATTTTGCTGTTGCTATTCAGCAAAAAATAAACAGTCATTGCAAGGTCAATCCTATTCCCGCTGCTTCATACCCAACACCTGCAAAAAGACCAGCGTTTTCTGTGCTGGACACTTCAAAAATAGAAACCGCTTACGGAATTACTATTCCATACTGGAAAGATAGCCTGGATAAATGTTTACATAAATTACAGGTCTGAAAGAAACTGGCTGTTTATAAACTGAGCTACAACAGGTAATTGCTGTGTATTATTATAAATTTCAATCTGGCGGTCTGCACCGGTACCCTTTTCTATTATTCTTTGCACATTAGCTAAACGGTGCCGCGACCCTAAATTGTCTACAATATCATCCACAAAATCCAGCAGTTCATAAATCAGCACCCTGGTATTGACTTCTTCTTCTTTTCCAAAATCAATTAAATGGCCATCTAACCCATAACGGCTGGCACGCCATTTATTTTCGTTTACTAATGCCCGCGAGTACTGGATAAAGTTCATGTTTTCTGTACGCAGCTTATATAGTTTGGCGCAAATAGCCTGAAATAAAGCTGCAATTGCAATTGTTTCATCAACAGTTAACGGCACATCGCAAATACGGAATTCCACGGTGTTAAAAAAAGGATGAACCCTCAAATCCCACCATATCTTTTTTGCATTATCAATACAGTTGGTTTTAATAAGAAGGTTTACATAGTTGTCATACGCTTCAATGCTTTCAAAAAAATCAGGTATGCCCGTGCGGGGAAATTTATCAAACACCTTTGTACGGAATGATTTAAACCCGGTAAACCTGCCTTCCCAAAAAGGTGAATTTGTACTTAATGCAAAAACATGCGGCAGAAAATATCTTGCAGAGTTTGCAATATGAACCGCCATCTTCCTGCTTTCCATGCCTACATGCACATGTAAACCGAAAATAAGGTTGCTCCTGGCAGCATCCTGCATTTCATTCACTATTTCATGATAACGTACATTATCTGTTATCAACTGGCTTTCCCATGCACTGAATGGATGGGTGCCTGCTGCACCCATTGCAAGCCCAAGCCCTCCTGCAATTTCTGATATTGTTTTGCGCAACAGCGCCACATCTTTATACGCTGCGTCTACATCTTCACAAATATCAGTACCTACTTCTACCACAGCCTGGTGCATTTCAGCCTTCACTTTATCTTTAATCATTTTCTGACCTTCGGAAACAATTTTCTGCTCATGGCTTTTCAGCTCAAAGCTGTTAGGGTCAATGACCATATATTCTTCCTCAACACCTACCGTAAATTGCTTATAATTCAGATTAGCCATATGGATCCGTTATTTTGTATTTAGTTTATGATTGATTGCAACAGCCATTTATTTATAGCTTAAGGGTAATTTGTCAACACTTCTTTTTACGTATTCACCCCAGGTGAGATTGTCTAAACCTTCTTTGTAGTTTACAGCCCGCTCAATGGCATAACTAGCGGCCGTTTCAACAACCCATTCAAAGTTTTCATCACCCACACTTGTCTGCTCTGCATCTGGTGCCGGATTGCAAAAATCTATGGCATAAGGTACGCCATCTCTTACCGCTAACTCAACAGTATTGAAATCGTAACCGAGGTATTTATTGATACGCAAAACAATTTCTTCCATTTGCTTATATCTTTCTGCAGACGGGCTGAAACTGCTCTGGTAGCGCAGGTGATGCGGGTTTCGCGGCTCGTAAGGCATAATGCGCACATATTTACCGCCAATACAATAGCAGCGGTAATATTCAGTAAAAACAATTTCTTCCTGCAACAACATAACCAACTGGCCGGTTTCCCCATGCTTGTCAAAAAAATCTTCAATACTGTCGAGCCTGTATACATTTTTCCAGCCACCGCCCGCAAAGGGCTTCATATAAGCAGGGAAGCCAACGTATTTAAAAATGCCTTCCCAGTCCAATGGATAAGCAAGGTTGGAAAAAGATTCATCTGATGTATCTGCAGGCAATTCTCTTGATGGTAAAATAACTGTTTTAGGAACCGGCACTCCTATTTTGGTAGCCAGCGCGTTATTGAAAAACTTTTCATCAGCGCTCCACCAGAAAGGATTATTGATAACCGCTGTTCCGCTTATAGCTGCATTTTTAAGAAACGCCCTGTAAAATGGCACATCCTGCGATATACGATCTACTATAACCGCATAACCGCTCGGTTCACCCTGAACCACTTTATCTATGCTGACAGGCTCTGCAATAATGCCATCCGGGCTTTTGCTATTGATTCTTTCAACAAATGCTTTGGGAAAAGATCTTTCTTTTCCATGCAGTATTCCAATTTTCTTCATATTTCATTATTTAAGCCGCTTTTAAGCCGGCTGGTTAGAACAAATGGTAATAAATAGTAAGATAAGCAATTAATAATTCTGCCCAATTAAATCTGCTTTAAACTGTTACATTCTTTATTTTCTCTGGCTCAGATACATTTTTATTGTGATCTTTCCGTTATATTTTAAGTTTGCATTTTTTTTGATTATGACAGATAATATAGCCATACCTGTAGAAAATTATACCCTTCAATCTGCCTTTTTGAAAAGAGAAGTAAGGATAGATTTTTTTCTCCCTAATAATATTGCAGAAGGAAAAACGAGTTTGTTATTGATTAATGACGGGCAGGATATGGAAACACTCGGGCTTGCCGAAATGCTCTCCGGGCTTTACAAAACCAATGCGATTGAAGAAATATTATGTGTGGGTATACATTGTGGTGAAGACCGCAAGAATGAATATGGCACCGCTTATATTCCCGACTTTAAGGGTCGTGGCGCAAAGGCAGCTTTATACACTAAGTTTATTTTCAGGGAATTATTGCCCTTTGTACATAAACAAGCCGGAATAGCATCTTTTAAAGACAAATCTTTTGCAGGCTTTTCCTTAGGCGGGCTTTCCGCTATTGATATTGTTTGGAACCACCCGGCTGAATTTTTAAATGTAGGTGTTTTCAGCGGCTCACTCTGGTGGAGAACCAAAGCATTGGATGATGGTTATGTTGAAGAAACTGACCGCATTATGCATGCACAGATAAGAAAAGGCGCCTACTACCCCTGGCTGAAATTCTTTTTTGAAACCGGCACGCAGGATGAAACTGCCGACCGGAATAACAATGGTATTATTGATGCTATTGATGACACACTCGGGCTGATAGCAGCATTAGAATTGAAGGGCTATATCCTGGGAAAAGATATTGCATATCTTGAATTGGCAGATGGAAAACATGATGTGCCAACCTGGGCTAAAGCAATGCCTGAATTTCTACAGTGGGGGTGGGGAAAGAAGCATTGATTATATAAGATCTGCAACTGTTTTTTTTTCAAGTATTCTCAGCGTTGCGTCGCGTGCAAGAATAAGTGTATCGCGCAAAGCGCAGTTTTTTTCATCGCAGTTTTTACATCGTTCATAAAAATTAAGGCTTACGCAGGGAAGCAACGCAATAGGCCCATCCAGCAGCCGCATAATACGGGCTAATGTAATATCGGCAGGGCGCTCTTTAAAAAAGTAGCCGCCGCCCTTGCCTTTTTTGCTGTCTAAAATGCCAACATTTTTAAGCTCCAGCAGAATATTCTCCAGGAATTTAAGCGGTATTTTTTTCTTGCGGGCTATTTCGGCAATGAGTATAGGCCCATCTTTTTCAGCCTGCGCCATATACATCAGCGCTTTAAATGCATATTGAGTCTTTTTGGAAAGCATGTGGCAATTTAGCAGGAATTATCTGAATGCAAAAATTTGAAGTGCTGGTTTAAAAGCAGGTATATCCTGTATCATTAATGCAGGGCCAAAAAAGCAGCACCTGGTACAAAACCTGAACGAATTGATTTGACAACACCAGCGGCAGCGATTTGTTGCGTATAAAGTTTGCGTGCAGCATATAACTTAATACCTGTTACACTCTCCAATGCTAAAGCCGCGTATGAAAAAGAATGATAATCACCAAAAATAAAAAACGGTTTTTTAGTACCGTTTTTTAACGGTAGGGAAGTACCGTCTTTTAACGGTAGATAACTACCGTGTTTTAACGGTTTTTTTAATAAGAAGAATAGTTTGGTTGATTTTTGATTATTTATTGAAATTCATTCCCTACGTTTGTTAAGCATTTGCAAAGAATGCCTGATCATCATGAAACTCCTGCTGACTATTTTATTGCTAACCATCCTGCAAGGATCACACGCCCAGGAACGTAGCGCCGACTCCGTGATAGCTATACCGGGTAAATACATCAGTAGCATTGATAATAAAATCAATTCCCTCGACAGGCAGCTCAGCAAACAAACCGGTAAGTATTTACATAGTCTCTCCAAACAGGAGCGAAAAATAAAAAAACAACTCGCAAAAATTGATTCATCAAAGGCCGCTGAAATATTCGGGGATGTTAAAGAAAGATATGAGTCCCTCTCTCAAAAGCTCAATGGCGCTACCGGTAAATTTGATAAGATCACATCCGGTGAATTTATCCCGGGGCTTGATTCCCTGCAGGGATCAATCGCCTTTTTAAAAGACGCGGCAAATATTGTTTCCAAAACAAAAGATATACGCCGGAAGCTTGGCAGCTCCCTAAACCAGGCAAACCAGTTGCAAAACAAATTAAAAGAAGCAGGCGATATACAAAGCTATCTTCAGGAGCGGCAGCAACAGCTACAACAACTGCTTGGCTCTTATACCAGCCTGCCACAAAGCGTTAGTAAATGCTTTGGCAAATACCGGCAGGATGTGTATTACTACAGTCAGCAGGTTAAGGAGTATAAAGAAATACTGAACGACCCTGATAAGCTGGCACGGAAAATACTCAGCACGCTGCAAACCATGCCTGCATTTTCAAAATTCTTCAGCAGGTATAGTATGCTGGCTTCACTATTCCCTGCCCAGGATAACTACGGCACCCCGCAAGCATTAGCAGGCTTACAAACCAGGGCAGATTTGCAACAGGTATTGCAACAGCAGTTAGCCCTGCCTGCCACCAATGGAGCAAATGCCAATCCTGCTCAGTACCTGCAACAGCAGATGCAGCAGGCGCAGGGTGAATTAAGTAAGCTGAAAGACAAACTGAACCAGTTGGGCATCAATGGCGGCGGCGGCAGTAATATGGTGATGCCGGAAAACTTTATGCCTGATGCAACAAAAACAAAGCGGCTAAAAGAGAGAATAGTATACTCGGTCAACTTTCAGACACAAAAATCTGGTACCTACTACCCTCTAAGCTCCGAAATAGCCATGACCATAGGTTACAAATTGACGGACAAAGCGGTTGCCGGATTGGGTATCAGCGGGCGTGCCGGTTTCGGAAAAAGCTGGAAGCAGGTAAGACTGACGGGGGAAGGCTTGGGAGGAAGGTTTTTTGCCGAATGGAAGGCACCCTCCCCCTTTGGGGGAGCCGGAGGGGGCTTTATAGCCAGCCTGTGGTTTACTGCCGGCGCTGAAATAAACTACAACCGCACTATTGAAAGCCTTGCCGTATTTAAGAACTACAGCAACTGGACAAAAAGTGCGCTAGCCGGGCTTACGAAAAAGTACAGCATGAACTCACCCCTGAAGAAGGGGAAGAAGGTGGAGGGAACGATGAGCGTATTGTATGACTTTTTATATAACAAACATATACCCCCTACTCCTGCAGTGGTGTGGAGAGTGGGATGGGGATTGTAAAATTAAATGACTTATGAATCAGCTTTTAAGATTGTTTAAAGCACTTATACTTTTGTTGGCATATAGTCTTAGTTATGCACAGGTAAGATTACAAACAGGAACTCCTGAAATAAACTTTCCGCTGTATCAATTTAGCGATGTAAAAAATGGATTAAGTACGGGAGTTAGCCTTGTATACATGGGGGATAAAGGTATCAAAGTTAATGACATTGCTTCAAGTGTAGGAACTGGATGGGATTTGTCAGTTGGAGGGGTTATAATAAGAGAGCAGAATGGAGAGCCGGATGATCAAAAATATGATCCACCTTCATATGTCACTGATGATCCTACAGATAGAGTACTTTACAGTGTAACTCCGTCAATCGAAGATCAATATCCTGATGGATATCTATATAACTCTGTTTCTCCGTTAACAGAGGTGCCTGGAAACGGTGCTTTTTACCCGCTCATGCCCTCCACATTTCAACCTTATAAACCAAACTTTGCGGATCGTGAGCAAGACGTATTTATTTTTAGCTTTAACGGAAGAACAGGAAAGTTTGTTATAGGGAAAGATTTATCTGTTTTATTAATTGAGGACTCAAAATTAAAAGTTGAATTTATTCAAACTGATATGTCAGCGCAAAATATCAGAACAAGGATTTCTGAGTTTAGCATAACGGATGAAAGTGGTATCAAATATATTTTTTCTGAGAAAGAGCTTACAGAAAATTTGGTATACAAAAATGGATATGGGGGATTTAATGGTGGCACTTTTGCATTGGTTGGGAATAGCATGTTTACATCTTTACCTGTCAAGAAAGTAGATAAATGGTTTTTAAAAGAAATACTCAATCCGGCAACAAATAAAAAAATCAGTTTTAACTATGACTCTTATTCATTAGATTTTGAAGGAACGAGGCGAAGATCAACTCAAACCTCCACACAAGAGAATTCTCCTACAACAATAACCAAATTTATTCAACGCATAAAATCTGATACTAAGCGGTTGAATAATATCTTAATGTCTGATGGGCAAAAAGTAAGTTTCATTTATTCAACATCAAATAGAGTTGATTTAACTGATGATAAATTTCTTGACAGAATTGATATTTCCTACAATAATATTTATAAATACGGATATCAGTTTACCTACGGATATTTTTTTAAAAAGGAAGTAAAAGCAATTAATTATAACTTTTCTGGAGAGGAGATTAGGTTTGCGAGGTTTTGTCTTTTGTCTTTCGCCAAAAAAGTTAATAATTACGCCATAGACAATCCTCATTCTTTTGAGTATAATTTAATTGATGATGCTAATCCGTCAGAGATGGAGTATCAAGGAGTACCTGCCCGATTTACATATCGTTCTGATTATTGGGGTTATTATAATGCCTCGTCCGAAGATTCAGAAGATGCTTATGGTAACCCATTGTCCACTCATCCCAAACAACCACATACTTCCGCCGCAAAATTAGGGTTGATCAAAAAAATCAATTACCCCACCGGCGGTTATTTAGAATATAAATATGAAGGAAATCGATCTGTAAATTCAGACTATCTGGCAACGAATTTTGGAGGGATTGCACCTGGAGTACACGTATCTTTTACCACTTCATATGACGGCATTTCGCATAATAATGATATAATTAAGGAATATAGATATGTAACTGAATCTGGAACACAATCTTCACTTTGGGGTTTTGAAATGCCTGTATCATCGCAAACAAAAGACGTGAGAGTTTATAAGAATTCTTTTGAATTATTTGGGGCGTCCTTTTCTAAAGAAAGCGGGTCCATATATATTGCAAATGTGGGATATACTGCTAAATCAGTTGCCGGATATGTTTTTTTTAGCGCTTTATCCTCTCCAAGTCCTTATACTCTTATTATCGGATTAGCTGCTACAATTGCTGCGTATATATTCACACCGGATTATAAAGATTATACAACAACGACGACCTTCTCTGAAAGCCTTTTAAACAAAAATCCTCTACCTACCCTATACAGTAGAGTTGAGGTGATAGACAAAAATGGTGTTGAACACAATGGTAAAACTGTTTATACTTTTACTGATAATATTTTATACCCTATAACAGGTTCATATTCTTCGCCATTTAGTGCAAAATCGAGATATGCAAGTTGGCTTTATGGGCTGCCAAAAACAGTTGAATGGTTCAATGCGTCAGGGGTTAGAATCAAAAAAACTGAAAATTTCTATAATCCTGTTACAAGAAATGTTAATGAAACTCCTTACGCGTCAAGAGCCTGGGATGCTAACAGAATTTTAATGCATAAATATGATAAACAGAATAATTTTGTTGGAAATACAGAATTCATTACATCAGATTTATACTACCCGCTTACCGGGAGAATAGAGTTAATCCAGACCGATGAAACTGTATACAATCCTGCCGGGCAGAATATTGTAACTACAACCAAATACACTTATACTGATGATTTCCAGGTCAGAAGTGTTGAGAAATACAGTAGTGGCAACAAGTCTGCCGGTGTTATCAATCATTATCCGCAGGATTATGGAACAGCCGGCAGCGCACCCTTTATTACTGCAATGAAAAACAGGAATATTTATAATGCTCCTATCATATCGGTATCATGGATGAAAGATAATGTTAGCTCAGGGCCGCGGAAAACTACAAAGGCGCTGCTTACGCTTTACGATAACACCCCGGATGGCAATCTTCAGCCTTCGGAAATCTGGTCCTATAATCTTTTAAATACAGTTGATGAACTGTATACCACATCCCGTCCTTCATTAGATCCTAATGTTACGAGTTACTTACGCAATTGGGAACAGGAGGCTTCGTTCGTTTACGATGACCATGGTAATTTGGTTCAAACAGGAAGTAAAGGAAAATTACAGAGCAAAATCTTTGATTATAATGGACGGATACCCATAGCCGAAATAAGCAATGCGGCTTTTGACCAGGTGGCATATACTTCTTTTGAGGCAGACGGAAAGGGCAACTGGAACTTCACGGGAACTCCTGTTGATGACCCGACAGCTATTACAGGCAAAAAAACTTATAATCTTTCATCGGGGTTTGTTACAAAAAATGTTACCAGTACCAATAGCTATACAGTTTCTTACTGGCGCCCTGCAGTAGTTGCTGCGCTAAGCATTACGGGTACCCAATCAGGTTATCCAATCGTATCTCAAACAATAAATAACTGGAAATTATACGAACATAAGATTACAGGTGTATCTACGATCACTATTAGTGGCTCCGGCTCAATTGATGAGCTAAGATTATACCCGTGGAAAGCGCTGATGTCTACCGGCACTTATGATCCTGTATTTGGTATAACCACAAAGTGTGATATTGATAACAGCATTACCAGTTACGAGTACGACGATTTTGGAAGGCTTATGTTAGTAAGGGATCAGGACAGGAATATATTGGAAAAATTATGTTACAACAGTGCGGGACAACTCAGCGGATGTCCTCCATTCTTTAATACAGCGCAAAGCGGGTTATTTACCCGTGCATGCACTGGTTGCCTTGTAGCTCCGGCAGTTACCTATACGGTGCCGGCAGGTACATATACTTCCAATGCCAGCCAGTCAGATGCTGACCAGCAGGCCCTTGATGACATAGCCGCCAACGGACAGGCATATGCCAATGCCAATGGTACCTGTGGCCCGCCGCCCAATGCAGGGATAAATGCTACAAGCAGCATCTCATCAGATGTATATATTATTTTAACCAATAATTGCACCGGCACTAATTATAGCTATACACTCAATGCAAACAGCACACAATCATTGGGTCCGTTTCCCTCCGGCACCTATACAGTTTATATGTCTTCCTCCATTGCCTGTACTTATATGATCAATGGATATTCTCAAACAAGTGGTTCTCCTGTTAATTTTTTCAATATAGTTATTGATGGCTCAGCTTCGGTATGGGTAATGAATTAAAACATTAAATATGAAAGTATTTTTATTATTTACGATTTGCAGATTATTATCCTCTCCGCCTGATTCCCTGTACGGAATCAGCTTCGACACCTTTAACGGAGCCACAGTCAGCATGTCCTCCTTCAAAGGGCGCAGTGTAGTGATTATTGTATTGGACAATAAAAGACCGGGCATAAAATACCTGACCACTGTTGATTCGCTGGCAAAGCGAAGTCTTTCATCCGCAGTGGTAATACTGGTTCCGGCAGCAGATATAGACGCAGACAGCACAAAGCAGTCAGCAGAGATCAGCAATGCAGGAAAGGAGCTTTCAGAAAGAAAGATCGTGACGGCAAAGGAAATGAATGTTAAAAAAAAGTCTGCAGAAAAGCAACATCCTTTATTTCAATGGCTGACCAATGCAAAGCTGAACGGGCATTTTGATAATGATGTGGTAAGCGACGGGCAAATGTACATGATCAATGAAAAAGGAATTCTCTATGGTGTTCATGAGGCGCAGCTTTCAGGCAAAACCGTAACACAGGTAATAACACAAAAGCGGAAAGAATAGCCTTATCAGCTACCATGCATTCAACGATATAACTATATCAACCAACAATCAGTCATCCTGTAACAACTGCAAATATGCCTTACACCATATATCAGCCGGCAAAACTATTGAGCGCTTTATTACTTTGCATATTATGTGTCTTTACCCATGCACAACAGCCTGTTCCTGCCAGCTATCCCGGCAGCACCACGGTAAACTACATCCGCACCTGGGAAGCTAAAGCGCCGGAGCAGAATGCTAATACATTAATGACAAGAGGACTTCGCGACGTGCAGCAAACCACCCAATACTTCGACGGGCTGGGCAGACCTCTGCAAACCGTAATAAAGCAAGGCTCCTATACTCCCGGCGGCGTACCTACAGACCTTATAAGCCCGGTGATATACGACGCCTTCGGCAGGGAACAATATAAATACCTGCCCTTTGCGTCAACGGCAACAGACGGTACACAAAACGACGGCAATTTTAAGCCTGACCCCTTTGCACAGCAGGTGGCATTCTACAATACCCGGCTCTCCGGTCAAACCGGTGAGACCAACATAGGAACCAATGGCGAAAACTGGGCCTACAGCAAAACCAACTACGAGCTCTCACCGCTAAACCGGGTAGACAATACCTATGCCCCCGGCGCCGGCTGGGTGGGCAGCGAAGGCGCCGGTACCGAAGCCCTGAAGAAAAACCTGCGCATAAAATATTATGCAAACACACTCACCGATGATGTAAAAATATGGAAAGTGACCAATGGCGCTGACCTGGGCGACTGGGGCAGCTATGCCGTGGATGTTTCGGCAGGAGTAAGTGGCGTTTATGAAGCCGGCGATCTGTACAAAACCATTATCATAGACGAGAACGATAAGCAGGTAATAGAATTTAAAGACAAGGAAGGCAGGGTGATCCTTAAAAAAGTGCAGCTCAATAACGGCGTGGAAGATGATGGGAGCGGAAAAAATTATACCGGCTGGCTGTGCACCTATTATATCTATGATAATCCTGGTAACCTGCGTTGTGTAATACCACCCGCTGTAACACAACAACTAGCCTTACCTGCGGTGAACTGGAACCTTATGGAAACCACCAACCTGCTTGAACGCGGAGCCTATTGTTACGAGTACGATTCACGCAGGCGCATGATCATGAAAAAAGTGGCCGGGGTTCCCAGAACGGATGCCGTATATATGGTGTATGATGCCAGGGACAGGCTGGTAATGACCCAGGACGGGAAGCAGCGCAGACCAGCCGCCGCCAGCAGGGTCTGGATAGTTACATTATACGATGAACTGGACAGGCCTGTAATAAAAGGCTTTTATGTGAACGCGCTGAACAACAAAACCTTTAAGCAGAACCTGGAAGATGCATATAACAGTACGGCATACCCCTTTGCGGTAGATAACCAGCCTCCCTTAAATGTATACTGGTCACAAACGGCTGAATGGCACTATGATGATTATGATAATATACCTACACTCAGCGGGCTTACCAAAGATTTTGATGCCACCTATAAAACCAGCGCCTACATCAATACCACCTATAATACCTCTCCATTGTATGCGCAGGAGCCTGTGCAATCCTTTCAAACCAAAGGAATGGTTACCTGGACAAGAGCGCTGATACTGGGCAGCCAGAATTATATGTATACCGTAAATATTTATGACGATAAAGGAAGAATAATACAGGTAAAAACAAAGAATTTCCGTACCGGTACCGATCTCACCACCACGCAGTACAACTGGGCCGGGCAGCCGCTGCGCATAGTGCATAAGCACCAGATGCCGGCAGTAAGCGGCACTACCGGGCAAAGTACCCTTACCCTTACCGATATCAGCTATGATGACCTGGGCAGGGCTATACAAACGCAGAAGAAAATACAAAATACACTGGTGAACAGCAATGCGCTGCCCGCCGCCTGGACGAAGATCAGCACAAACATATACGATGCCCTTGGTCAGATAGAGAGAAAGACGATGGGCAATAAGCGGGATGCTGCAGGCAATTATACCGCCTCCCTGCTGTGCAGCCAGGAGTATGCCTATAATATACGGGGCTGGTTACTGTCCATCAATAAAGATTATACCAATGCATCAACCAACAGCGACCGGTATTTTGCCCTTGAGCTTGGTTATGATAAAGACCCCACCATTGGCGCCAACGGCAGCAAACAATACAATGGCAATATCGGAGCTATGCTGTGGAAGAGCGAAGGCGACCAGCAGCGCAGAAAATATGATTTTGTGTATGATAATGCTAACCGGCTGCTGGCAGCAAACTTCGGTCAGTATATATCAGGCTCAGGAGGATCGGCTGCTTTTAATAATGATATTGTAGATTTTTCAGAAAACGGCATAACCTATGATTATAACGGGAATATAAAAACCCTCAGGCGAAAAGGGTTGAAGCTGAATGAATCACCTTTAATAGATGATCTTAGCTATACCTATTATTCTTATGAAGACAGACCCTACAAGGTAACCGATGCCATAACCGGCAGCGATAACGGCAGCCTGGGCGATTTTAAAGACGGCGTGCAGGCGGCAGACTATAATTACAATAATGGCAATGGCAGCCTTACGACAGACTTTAATAAAGGCATAACCGGTATTGAGTATTACAGAACCATTGAGCTGCCCAAAACCATCACTACTGCAAAAGGTACTATAAATAATGTATATAATACTGATGGTGACAAGCTGAGTAAAACAACGATAGAGACCAGTGCCACAGTTTCTTACAATGGCACTGATTATACAGGAATCAGCATCACCACTACCACCACTTATCTTGGTGGTGCAGTATACGAAAGCAGGGCATATACCAATAACAGCACCCTTAATACAGCCCTTGGCTATACCGACAGGCTGCTGTTCACCGCCCATGAAGAAGGCAGGATAAGAGCCCGGTACAACAATGCCTCCACGCCCAACACCCCCACCGGCTTTGTGTATGATTATTTTATTAAAGACCATTTGGGTAATATAAGAATGGTACTTACCGATGAGTATAAGCAGGATATATACCCTGCTGCAACGCTGGAAGGAGACATCAATACAAACAGCAGCCCCAATGCCTTGTTCGTGGAGAAGGATTATTATACCATTGATGTTAACAAGGTTGTTCCCAAAGCTGAAGCAACCGGTATAACTGACTATGAAAACAATAATAGCCCCATACCTAATAATAACCCTTATAGTGTAACAGGAAACACCAGCGGGAAATTATATAAGCTTAAGGCTTCCGCCGCTGCAGGAGAGACCGGGCTTGGCATTACGCTCAAAGTAATGGCGGGTGATAAGCTGGATATATTCGGCAGGAGCTATTATTTTACCAATGTTGTTAACGGAGGCTCAAACAATAAAGATATTGCCACGCTCAGCATCCTTGCCGGGTTACTTGGCGGACCCACAGGCGGCAATGCAGCAGCAGCGCATGGCGGAGTAACTGCCGGGCAGCTTAATGGATTTACAGGTACAACAGATGGTATCGGGGCACTCTTTGCAGACCAGTTGACCAGCATACCAAACAGCTCCTCCAAACCAAGGGCATTTATCAACTATATCTTTTTTGATGAACAGTTTAAAAGTGTTGAATATGGCTTTGATGCTGTAGGAGACAACGGCACTGTTAAACCCCACCAGGTACAAAATAAAACAGCCCCCAAGAACGGATATGTGTATATTTATGTGAGCAACCAGAGCCAGGTTGATGTGTTCTTTGATAATCTGCAGGTAATACATACCAGGGGGGCTATACTGGAGGAAACGCATTACTACCCATATGGAATGAAAATGGCGGGCATCAGCTCAAAAGCTTTTGACGCATTAAAAAATCCTTACCAGTACCAGGGCGATTACAGCGAGTTTAACGATGAAACAGGCTGGAACGAATTTTACCTGCGCAGCTATGATGCACAGACCGGACGCTTTATACAGGTTGATCCTTACGGACAGTTCCCATCCCCCTATACGGGAATGGGCAATAACCCGGTGAGTAATGTTGATCCGAGCGGGGGATATATATTTGATATGGCTGCCGGACAGTTTTGGGGTATGGGCATTGGTATGGTTGCGGGTTCTGTTGGAGGATATTTCATATCTAAAGCCAATGGTGGCAATGGGATGGACGGAGCTTTAATGGGTGCTGTTGGTGGAGGAGCCTTAGGATATGGACTCGGTAGTGTGAATTGGAGTGGAGTAGGAAATGCGTTGGGTAATGCGGGAAGATGGGTTGGGGGGGTATTTCAAAACGGCAATGACTATTGGATTCTTTATGATGGATTGACTGTTACAACGTACTCTGGGTATTATGGCAATTTATCTAAATCAAAGCAGGTTCAACAATATGCAGGTACATCAGGAGGAACTGGGTATCAAAATTCAAATAATCAAAACATTCCCGATGTTGGCCCTGTTCCAGGAGGGGATTACAAAATTAATTTACAGCCAGATTTTAAAAGAAAAGCCAAAACAAATGCAGATGGTTCTACAAAACCAAGTCCAGATGGAGGGGTTGAATTATTACCATGGGGAAATGGTACACTATATTCAGAATGGGGGCAATGGCGTGCAAAGCTTGATAAAGTAAATGTAAACTCATCAAGGAACGATTTCTATTTTCATGATTCTTATAAAGGGTATTCACATGGTTGCATAGAAACCAATACAGCGTTATACTATGATTTATCAGCCTACAAAAAAGGCGGTCAGAAATCGATAAAAGTACAGGTTAAATATTCGCCTAATTCTTCTACAAACGGGGGAACAAAACAATTTCCACCACCATGGTGGGATGGAAAACCAATGTACAGAAGTCCCGATGGAAGATATTGGCCAAAACCTAAAATGGGAAGTTTCCCATAAACCTAAAATATGACATATGAAACAGTATGCTTTCTTGGCCTTGTTAATTTGTGTTGCAATTATTAGTTCAGCACAAAATAAAAAGGACGTAGTTTTCTCTGCAGAATTTAAAAAGGGGAGTGTTGATAGTATTATAATATTGAATGTTAAAAATGCATCCTCAAAAACTTACTATTATTTCATTTCGGCGGCTGGACTAACGGATACAGGGTGGGTTAGTTTAATTTCTGATATTAATTCACTTGGGCAAAACGGGTTTATTGCATTAAAGCCTTTAAAGCCGAAAAATACCGTTGTTAAATGTATATCCAAAAAGAAGATACTTTTTATTTATGCGTACTATAAGCCTCAAAAGATACGCTTTAGTTTAATGTACTATAATAAGAGAGATTTTGAAGCAGAGGGAAAAATAATTGATTTACCTCCGTTATAAACAGGTATCAGTGGGGCTGGCGCAGGTTTGTAGCGATGGCGTTGTGTGTTGGCTGACCTGCTGCCTAAGCATTACTTGTTTCGCTATAATAAAAGATACGCGATTTATGCAATGCCGGTCCCGCTGCAGGAGAGACCGGGCTTGGCATTACGCTCAAAGTAATGGCGGGTGATAAGCTGGATATATTCGGCAGGAGCTATTATTTTACCAATGTTGTTAACGGAGGCTCAAACAATAAAGATATTGCCACGCTCAGCATCCTTGCCGGGTTACTTGGCGGACCCACAGGCGGCAATGCAGCAGCAGCGCATGGCGGAGTAACTGCCGGGCAGCTTAATGGATTTACAGGTACAACAGATGGTATCGGGGCACTCTTTGCAGACCAGTTGACCAGCATACCAAACAGCTCCTCCAAACCAAGGGCATTTATCAACTATATCTTTTTTGATGAACAGTTTAAAAGTGTTGAATATGGCTTTGATGCTGTAGGAGACAACGGCACTGTTAAACCCCACCAGGTACAAAATAAAACAGCCCCCAAGAACGGATATGTGTATATTTATGTGAGCAACCAGAGCCAGGTTGATGTGTTCTTTGATAATCTGCAGGTGATACATACCAGGGGTGCTATTCTGGAAGAAACACATTATTATCCGTATGGCATGAAGATGGCGGGCATCAGCTCAAAAGCTTTTGATGCATTAAAAAATCCTTACCAGTACCAGGGCGATTACAGCGAGTTTAACGATGAAACAGGCTGGAACGAATTTTACCTGCGCAGCTATGATGCACAGACCGGGAGGTTTGTACAAATTGATCCTTACAATGAGTTTCCATCCCCCTACACGGGAATGGGAAATAACCCGGTGAGTAATGCGGATCCGGACGGGGGATGCATATTCTGCGAAACGGCCGCTAAAGCGCTAACGCTTTCAGAAGTGGTAATATCAGTTCCGGCTAAAGCGGGAAATGCTTTCCAATCACTGCTGGGTGTGGCCAGTACTGTAGGTAGCTCTATAGCAGCAAAGGAGGCCTATACCAAAGTTCAACCTTTTTCCTGGCCCATAACATCACCGGAAACTTATAACAACTGGGTAAATAACCAGGCATTAATAAGAGACAGGAAAAATGGCGGAGGACCACTGATCAGGGAGGGTGACCCTGAAAGTTATATTAATGAATTTGATTATTATGCACGGTCATGGGAGTCTGAGCAGCAGTGGCGGCAGATGAATTATAATTTGTTAGAGTTTGGTTCCATTTGGCTTCCTGTTCCTAAAGTAAGTTTGCTTAGAACAATTTCTCCTGCTCTTAAAGCAGACATGACAGTGTTGAGGTTAGGAGCAAGGAGTCCAAAGCTCATTGGGGCAGAAGTAAATTTTGCCGCTAAGACGAGTACGAACGCTTTAGTCAAAACAGGAACTCAATTTAGTAAGCATTCTTTGGAGCGATTGGCTCAACGTGGGGTAACGCAGGATATGGCTGAATTGGCTATTAGCAAAGGTCAAAAATTTTATGACCCACTTAATAAATCAATTAACTATGTATTGCCAAACGGTTTTGCAAGTGGTAAAAGTTTGTTGGTAGGAACGAACCCATTAACAGGGGAAGTTACCACAGTGATACGAAGCAGTAAAAATTTAATCAACAGTAGGTTTGTACCAATAAAATAGATGTCCTATGAAATCGAATGTTGAGTTGATACAGTTGCTTCAAGTTGTTTTGGAAGCAGAGCAACCAATTAAACAGAAACTTATAAAAGAGTTTCAAGACGAAGTATGGAATGATGAAAGCATACAAGATGAAAATTTAAATGAAATTTTATCAGAGCTTGCTTATGATTTGGATTTTTATGAACCTAATGGAGAATGGCGAAAAGAAGACCCGAGTTATTATGGCGATGACAGATTAGACGTAGTAATAAAAACCGCAATACAAAAATTACAAGAGCAAAGCCCGCAGTAGCGGGCTTTGTTATTTATCTAAACGCCTGTTTAGTTTTAAAATTTTGGATATAGGTATCAATGACGTTGAACAGGACGTTTTTGGTGTCTGCATCCATTTTTTGTATGTCGTTGATACGTTCCACCGTTTCTTTATCGTAAGAAGCGTTTTCGCCTTCCCCAATCAGAAAATCCACCGTTACGCCAAAAGCCTTAGCCATTTTGGCGACCATCTCAATGGACGGTAAATTTTCATTGCGTTCGTACTTCCCGATAATCTCACGTGAAGCATCAATCTTTTGGGCAAGGTCGCCCTGCGACCATCCTTTTTCCTTTCTAAGGGTGCTTATTTTGCTTCCGATGTTTAATGTATTACTCATATCCTACCCTTATTACAGTGTAAATACAAATATAGGAGAACTTTTTTACAGAAAAAAGTAATGCATTACTTGTCTAAATGAGAAATAGTTTATAGTTTTGTGAAACAAGTTACACATTGAAAAATCTTTAAAAATATTTTCTATGGCAACGGAGAACAAGAAACAGGTAAAGGTACACGGAAAATACAGGGCATTTTGTTCTCCGCAGAGTAAGAGTTCTCCGCAGTGTCTGCCTGTGAATAGCCTGTGTGTTGGCAGGCGACGCTGCGGTAGGCGGAGAATCAAAGGTTGTAATTAAAACTGTTGTCATATAAAAGAAGTAAGTTAAACAAAAAAGAGGCGATGAGTATGCCTCGCAGAGTCCAGCTCACGCACAAAAGGCTCAGAGTTGAGACTCTGCGGAGAACCAATGACTTTATGCGAATTTTTAATCAAAAATCATTTAGTTCATGGAGACAGAATTGTGATTTCAGAAAGTGAATTAAAAACAAAACTTTTAGAATTGGGTTGGAATAAAAATGAAGCTCAGGAAAACATTAATTATTTATGTTCAGTAGAGATAAAAATGGTAGATGATGGCGAAGAAACTGATTCATTTTTTATACACTTTTGATAAGCTATAAGTTGCAGCTAAGGCGAGTACTCAGTTTACAAAGTCAAGTTTATCGCTTGGTAGATAAATGCATAAGGGGTACAAGTTAGCTGAACACGCCCCAGAGCTTGGCAGATTTAAAGAGTTTACAGGCATCAAAGGCATACGCCCCGACTTTGTAGATTTTGAAACAAAGACAATTTACGAGTTAAAGCCTTTCAATCCGAGAGGTATTCAAATGGGGACACAACAACTCAATAAATACAAATCTCTTTTTGAGCAGAAATATGGCGGAACATGGAAAACAGTTTTAGACCACTATTAAAAAATACTTGCAATGGAGAAAAAAGAATTAGCAAGTATTTTTGTTCTCCGCAGAGTAAGAGTTCTCCGCAGTGTCTGCCTGTGAATAGCCTGTGTGTTGGCAGGCGACGCTGCGGTAGGCGGAGAATCAAAGGTTGTAATTAAAACTGTTGTCATATAAAAGAAGTAAGTTAAACAAAAAAGAGGCGATGAGTATGCCTCGCAGAGTCCAGCTCACGCACAAAAGGCTCAGAGTTGAGACTCTGCGGAGAACCAATAGTCCATATCCGGGTAACGGTTTTTTCAGTATTTACCAATACCCGATTAAAACAGGCATAGCTCAAAGGATTAAAGAGACCAAAATAACATATAATCCTGATGACATTACAAAGAGTGTGACAACAGTCACTACATATCAATACCAGAATGCAGCTAACAGGTATATTACTGAAGCCAGTGTTACAACCAGCGATGGTACAGGAAATGATATTACCAAAATTACACGGCTTAAATATCCGCAGGATGTGAGTGGCGCGGTGCAAACTGCTATGATAAATAAGAACATGCTGACCCCCATAATAGAAGAAAAATCATATAAATCTGTATCGGGAACAGAAACTTTGTTATCTACTATTCAAACAGACTATAAGCAAACAGGTAATCTTATTGTTAAAGATAAAATTAAATCTTCGTTGGGTGTTGCAATACCTGAGAATCGCATTGAATTTAATGGTTTTGATGCTAATTGTAACTTACTTGAACAGCAAAAAGCAAATGATGTTAAACAATCTTATATCTGGGATTACAACAGTGCTTACCCTATAGCACAAGTTATCAATTCCCCGGTTACCGACATCGCCCACACTTCCTTTGAAGCCGACAGCAAAGGCAACTGGACATACACCGGCACACCCGCAGCAGATGCTACCGCGCCAACGGGCAAAAAAGCATTTACCATTGTAAACAGCGCCAGCAACATTACCAAAAGCGGCTTAAGCACTACAACCACCTATATTGTTTCCTACTGGAAAAAAAGCGGCACTGTCGCCGTAAATGGTACCACAGCAGTAACAGGCAAAACCATTAACGGCTGGACGTATTATGAACATAAGGTCGTAAATCCCTCCGGTGGCCTGATAACGGTATCAGGAACAAATGGAATAATAGATGAGCTCCGCCTTTACCCAATCACCGCCCAAATGACCACCTATACCTACGAACCCCTGATCGGCATGACAAGCCAGACTGATCCATCGGGTAAAGTAATTACCTATGAATATGATGGCTTCGGGAGATTAAAGTCCATCCGTGATAAGGATGGAAACATAATAAAAACCATGGATTACCAGTACCAGCAAACTAACAATCAATAAATCCTCAATAACTGCTCCATGCTATATACCATACATACACCGGCAAAACTATTAAGCTGTTTATTGATATGTATTTTACACATTTCAGTTCAGGCACAGCAACCGCTTCCCACTGCATATCCCGGCAGCACCCTGGTAAACTACATCCGCACCTGGGCAGCTAAAGCGCCGGAGCAGAATGCTAATACATTAATGACAAGAGGACTTCGCGACGTGCAGCAAACCACCCAATACTTCGACGGGCTTGGCAGACCCCTGCAAACCGTAATAAAGCAAGGCTCATACGCCTCAGGAGGCACACCCACAGATATGATAAGCCCTGTGATATACGACGCCTTCGGCAGGGAACAGTATAAATACCTGCCCTTTGCATCAACAGCAACAGATGGTACACAAAACGATGGCAATTTCAAGCTTGACCCCTTTGCACAGCAGGTGGCATTCTATAATACCCGGCTCTCCGGTCAAACCGGTGAAACCAACATAGGAACCAATGGCGAAAACTGGGCCTACAGCAAAACCAACTACGAGCCCTCACCGCTGAACCGGGTAGACAATACCTATGCCCCCGGCGCCGGCTGGGTGGGCAGCGAAGGCGCCGGCACCGAAGCCCTGAAGAAAAACGTGCGCATAAAATATTATACCAATACCCCCACCGATGATGTAAAGATATGGAAAGTGGATAATGGTGCTGACCTGGGCTTATGGGGAAGCTATACGGTAATTGGAGCGTATGCTGCCGGTACGCTCTATAAAACCATCACCATTGATGAGAATGATAAGCAGGTAATAGAGTTCAAAGACAAGGAAGGCAGGGTGATCCTTAAAAAAGTGCAGCTCAATAACGGCGTGGAAGATAACGGCAGCGGAAAAGACTATACCGGCTGGCTGTGCACCTACTATATCTATGATGACCTGGGTAACCTCCGTGCAGTATTGCCGCCTGCCGTAACCAGCGAGCTGGTATATTATAACTGGAACCTGATGGGAACGGCTAACCTCGTAGACAGGGGCATATATTGCTACGAATACGACCGGCGCAACCGTATGATCATGAAGAAAACCCCGGGCATTACAAGAGCTGATGCAGTATACATGGTTTACGATGCGCGGGACAGGCTTGTGATGACACAGGATGGCAAACAGCGCCGCCCTGCAGAAGCCGGCAGGGTCTGGCTGGTAACATTATATGATGAGCTGAACCGACCCGTTATAAAAGGTTTTTATGTGAACGCGCTGAACAACAAAACCTTTAAGCAGAACCTGGAAGATGCATATAACAGTACGGCATACCCCTTTGCGGTAGATAACCAGCCCCCCTTAAATGTATACTGGTCACAAACGGCTGAATGGCACTATGATGATTATGATAATATACCTACACTCAGCGGGCTTACCAAAGATTTTGATGCCACCTATAAAACCAGCGCCTACATCAATACCACCTATAATACCTCTCCATTGTATGCGCAGGAGCCTGTGCAATCCTTTCAAACCAAAGGAATGGTTACCTGGACAAGAGCGCTGATACTGGGCAGCCAGAATTATATGTATACCGTAAATATTTATGATGATAAAGGAAGAATAATACAGGTAAAAACAAAGAATTTCCGTACCGGTACCGATCTCACCACCACGCAGTACAACTGGGCCGGGCAGCCACTGCGCATAGTGCATAAGCACCAGATGCCGGCAGTAAGCGGCACTACAGGGCAAAGTACCCTTACCCTTACCGATATCAGCTATGATGACCTGGGCAGGGCTATACAAACGCAGAAGAAAATACAAAATACACTGGTGAACAGCAATGCGCTGCCCGCTGCCTGGACGAAGATCAGCACAAACATATACGATGCCCTTGGTCAGATAGAGAGAAAGACGATGGGCAATAAGCGGGATGCTGCAGGCAATTATACCGCCTCCCTGCTGTGCAGCCAGGAGTATGCCTATAATATACGGGGCTGGTTACTGTCCATCAATAAAGATTATACCAATGCATCAACCAACAGCGACCGGTATTTTGCCCTTGAGCTTGGTTATGATAAAGACCCCACCATTGGCGCCAACGGCAGCAAACAATACAATGGCAATATCGGAGCTATGCTGTGGAAGAGCGAAGGCGACCAGCAGCGCAGAAAATATGATTTTGTGTATGATAATGCCAACCGGCTTCAGTCAGCCACATTTGGTCAGTATGCTTCAGGAGCGGGCAGCAGCGCTGTATTTAATACCGGCGCCGGGGTGGATTTTTCGGAATATGGCATTGAATATGACTATAACGGCAATATCAAAAAGCTTAACCGGAAGGGATTAAAGCTTAATGCCTCGCCTGTAATAGACCAGCTTAGCTATAGCTATTATTCCTTTGAAAATGCGCCGTACAAAGTAACCGATGCCATAACCGGCAGCGATAACGGCAGCCTGGGCGATTTTAAAGACGGCGTGCAGGCGGCAGACTATAATTACAATAATGGCAATGGCAGCCTTACGACAGACTTTAATAAAGGCATAACCGGTATTGAGTATTACAGAACCATTGAGCTGCCCAAAACCATCACTACTGCAAAAGGTACTATAAATAATGTATATAATACTGATGGTGACAAGCTGAGTAAAACAACGATAGAGACCAGTGCCACAGTTTCTTACAATGGCACTGATTATACAGGAATCAGCATCACCACTACCACCACTTATCTTGGTGGTGCAGTATACGAAAGCAGGGCATATACCAATAACAGCACCCTTAATACAGCCCTTGGCTATACCGACAGGCTGCTGTTCACCGCCCATGAAGAAGGCAGGATAAGAGCCCAATACAACAATGCCTCCACGCCCAACACCCCCACCGGCTTTGTATATGATTATTTTATTAAAGACCACCTCGGTAATATAAGAATGGTGCTCACCGATGAGTATAAGCAGGATATTTACCCTGCTGCAACGCTGGAAGGAGACATCAATACAAACAGCAGCCCCAATGCTGTATTTAAGGAAAAGGATTATTATACCATAGACCCTGCCAAAATAGCTCCTAAAACAGATGCAACAGGTATAACGGATTATGTAAATCACAATGGCAACCCGCCTGCAAACAATAATCCCTACAGCAATACCACTGCCAACAGTGCCAAATTATACAAGCTGAAAGCCACTGCCACAGAAGGGGTAACAGGGCTGGGCATTACCTTAAAAGTAATGGCTGGTGACAGGATAGATATATTTGGGAAGAGCTATTATTTTACCAATAACACCGGCGGTACAGGCGCCAACAAAGCCATACCGGTGCTGCAGGTGCTGACCGGTTTACTGGGCGGCCCCACCGGTGGCACAGCAGCGGCGGCGCATGGCGGGGTAACGGCATCGCAGCTTAATGGCATAGGTGATGTAACATCAGGCGTTACCACATTACTCGGCAGCCAGACCACTGATGCTGCCGGAGCACCCACAGTGCCCAAAGCCTATATCAACTATATCTTTTTTGATGAGCAGTTCAGGGTAGCAGCCAGCGGGTTCAGTAAAGTGGGCAGCAACAGCGTTGTTAAAACACATACAGACCTTACAAATAAAACAGCGCCGAAAAACGGATATGTGTATATTTACGTGAGCAACGAAAGTCCCGTTGATGTGTTCTTTGATAATTTGCAGGTGATACATACCAGGGGTGCTATTCTGGAGGAGACACATTATTATCCATTCGGATTGACGATGGCAGGAATATCGTCTAAGGCTTTAAACGGAATAGCAGAGAATAAGTTTAAGTACAACGGCAAGGAAGAGCAGCGAAAAGAGTTCTCTGATGGAAGTGGGTTAGAGTGGTTGGATTATGGCGCAAGAAATTATGATCCTCAAATTGGAAGATGGCATGTTATTGACCCGCTGGCTGAGTTAGGTCGTAGATGGTCTCCTTATACTTATGCCTTAAATAATCCCTTGCGATTTATTGATCCGGATGGAATGTGGAGTTATGATGCAAACGGAAATGCATCAACAAGCGATGCGGATGAGATTAGAGCTTTTTTGCAAGGTTTGCAAGGTCAAGGTAATAATCAAGATGATGGAGGCGGTCAGCAGAACTATAAGCCTGTTCCCAAGGAGTACAAAAAGTCTTTGCCTGGTTTTGAAGGTTCGGAACGTTTAAAGCATAAGAAAGGAGCTCGAGCTTCATGGAACTTAGGAAAAGGATGGCATGGAGAATGGGACTCACAACATGGAGAAATTGAAGTATATAATAAAAGGGGTGAACATCAAGGCGGTTACAATCCAGAGACAGGTGAGCTAAGAGAAGGAAGTATTGATCCAGGCAGAGAGCCCACATATAAATCTGTGGCAATGGACAAACTAAAAGCACAAGCACCGGATTTAGAACTTCAAGTTTTAACGCCAGAACAAGTTATGGCAGCGGCAACCAATAAAACTTCCAGTCAATCCGCGCCACAAGAATCTAAATCTTTTTTGGATAGGTTTTTAGAGACAATGTCACGTATTGGTCCGGAACCAATCACCCCAAATAATGGTGTACCCGTAGGGAATATGTCTCCTACAACTCAACAAACTTATATGAAAGGTTCAATGAAGATTGCAGGGTGGACGTTAGTAGTGTTGACAGCTGGAGAGGCTGCACCAGTGTTAAGACCAATTTTAGTACCAGCAGGTTTATAAGAATGAAAAAGATGTATTATTTTTTTAATTTAGAAATAGCTCTAAAGGATGAGAATGATTTGAATATTTATGCATACGAAAATGTATCTCATATTCCTACGAGTAAATTAATTGAGATTTTTAAAATAAATCTCAATGAAGATCCTTATATATTGGAGGGATATTTTTTAACAAAAACAAGCTATAAAAAGCATAAGAAGTATATCACTGAAAATATTGGACAAATAAATTTAGATGTTTTTGAATATTGTTTACGACAGTATATTGCAGATGACTTTAAAGAAATCAGGAAACTTTATAAAGAAACATTAATGGAATGACAACAGCCTGGCGTTTTGCCGGGCTGTTATTTTTTAGGTAAGTGCTTTTTTAATTTTGCGATTAGCGATAAAGGAATCGAGGAACTCAAAAACGAGTTCCTTGTCTTTTTGGGAGAGTTTATCAATATCCAGTATGCGGTTAAGCGTAGCGGTGTTGAGTTCGGTATCGGTATTACACCAGATAGCGCAAGCATATGGACTCATGAAATGAGGCGTGTTAAAAATATTCAGGAAGCAGGCGCAAGCGTCTCGCCACAAGTGTTCGAAACCTATTTGGGTTTAATTTTGCGTAATGACGGCAAAAGAACTTATAGGATTGATACCAGAAGAGATATTTGAAGAACTATCAGCAGAGACAAAGGTAGATACGCAGGTTAAGAAACTATCTGGTGAGGTTATCTTCAAATTAATATTGTTTTCAATGTTGAACACCTCGAAGCCAAGTTTGCGTGTGATGGAGGCTTTGTTCTCCGCAGAGTAAGAGTTCTCCGCAGTGTCTGCCTGTGAATAGCCTGTGTGTTGGCAGGCGACGCTGCGGTAGGCGGAGAATCAAAGGTTGTAATTAAAACTGTTGTCATATAAAAGAAGTAAGTTAAACAAAAAAGAGGCGATGAGTATGCCTCGCAGAGTCCAGCTCACGCACAAAAGGCTCAGAGTTGAGACTCTGCGGAGAACCAAGTAAATTTTGCCGCTAAGGGGGGAGGTAGATTCATTGTAACAGAAGGCGGTACTGCTGTTATTGAGGATGCCAATTTATTAGCCAAAAGTTTGGATGGTGCGGGTATTCCAAAATTCTCTACCCAAAGAGCAGGAGTTGGGTACAATCTGCCAAATGGAGTTCAAGCAAGAATCATGCAACCATCAGGTTCAAATCCTTTGAGAGTATCTTTTTTCATAGTTGTTGGTGTTAGCAAGCGCCGTTTGAAGCCGTTGTTGGTGTTAGCAAGCGCCGTTGTTGGTATGCAGGGCGGGTAATGCGTGTGGCGTACCAACAACAGGGAATTGAAGAAGTTGTATATTATTAATATAGCCTGTGCTGTGGCAAAGACAGTAGATAATAAAACAATCATAGAGCGTTATCACGAGCTTTATAGAATAGAGCAGTGTTTTAGGGTGTCGAAAAGCAATTTGCAGACAAGCCCCATATTCCATTACAAGGAACAGCCCATCAAACTGCACATATTGATTTGTTTTATGGCATTGGTCATCTCTAAGCACATCGAAATAAAAGCAAGGGTATCAATACGAAGGTTTCTGGACGAAGCAAAAAGAATAGCGGACGGGCAAATCCTAAACCATATGACGGGCAAAACGGTATCTATCAAAGCCGAACCAACTGAAAAAATGAGGGGACTGGTCGGCAAATTATTCCCACCGCACTAAAAGGGACAAGTCAGGAAAAATATAATTGAATCAGACATCCTATTTACTGCACATGTTGATGTTTTTGCTATTAGCAAAGGTGGCGTAATACTTAAATTATAGCGGGTACTTCAACCGCCAAGATATGCCCTCCCATTCAATGCATAGGCGGCCGGCAGTGACGACAAAATGGTTTTGGTTTACAGCCAACACTAAGTAAAGTATACATTAGCCCGGCCGCTTGCAGTATTGCGATTCCGTTCGCCCCGATGTTCGGGGGCGGGAGAAACAATCCTTGCGCATCATTATCTACTGCAGGGAACTTCTCCCGCGGTACTATGCCTTTCATTCAATACAACAGGCAGGCGGGCTTGCGGTAACGATAAATTCAATTCTTTACCCGGAATGGCTTTTTGTGTGGCTCAAATCAATGATCCGGACTGACTTATTAGTGCAACAGGAAAATTTTTACCTTTTGTTGTAAAAAAAATACTTTTTCTTAAGGGTTGACCATCTGAAAAACTGACTTATACATGAAAAATAAGTTTGAATGATCGAAAACAGAATCAGATACCTGTCCTATTCCATAGCTGAAAATAGCGACAGGATTGCTTTTGATGAACTTTTCTGCTTTTATTTTCCCGGGCTGGTGTCTTTTTCCAATTCCATCATAAAAGATCAGCAACTGGCTGAGGAGGTAGTGGAAGATGTTTTTCTGAAGCTGTGGGAAAACAGGAGAATACTAACTACTATCAGGAATTTTTCGCATTATATCTATACCGCCGCAAAATATGCATCCTTCAATGCGGTTAAACAAAAAAAGCGGATTGATTATGAAGAAATAGGAGATGATTTTTTATTAAGTCATTCTACTCCTGAAACAAAGATGATCAGCAGCGAAAATCTTGATAAAATTACAGGAGTGATAAATGACCTCCCGCCCCGGTGCCGGCTCATATTCAGGCTTATAAAAGAGGATGGTTTGCGGTATGATGAAGTAGCGCAGCTGTTAAACATATCTGTAAAAACGGTTGAGAGCCAGATGATGATTGCCATTAAAAGACTGGTACAAAGCCTGGCTGTTTTACTTCCGGAGTATAAAACAGTAATACTAAAAAAGAAGGCAAAATAAATGCATGGAATGATTAAGGGTAAGGCCCTTAAAAAATTGACTTTTAAACAGAAATAAATGAACAACGACAGGTTTATAGAATTATTGGCCAAACAAAAGTCAGGCGCCATCACACTTCCTGAAAAAAGGGAGATGGACGCTTACCTGGAAGAAAACGCGGACGATGCCATAATAGCGGCAATGGTTGAAGAGGTTTTTGATATCAATTTCAATTTTGATCATACGTATAGCCCCGAATCCTTAAAAGCATCCTTAAACAGCCTGAATGAAAAAATGGAACACAGTAAAATACCGCCGCCAAAATCGTATAACCTTCGATTTTGGAGTAAAGTTGCGGCAGCGGTAATCGTGATATTTTCTATAACGTATTTTGTTTTTGTAGGCTCACGTAAGAACAATCCGCCGGTAAACCCTTCTAATATTGTTAGCACTAAAAAAGGGTCAAAGTCAAATATCGTGCTTCCTGATGGTACAATGGTCTGGATCAACGCGGATACAAGGCTTAGCTATAACGAAAATACAAAGGAAAATATCCGGGAAGTGGAATTGCTGGGCGAAGCTTATTTTGATGTGGTAAAAGATACAAAAAAGCCCTTTATTGTACATACCAAGGTAATGGATATTAAAGTAACGGGTACTGCTTTTAACATACGTGCTTATCCTAACGAAAAGAACAGCGAAGCCACATTGTTGCGAGGTTCGATAGAAGTGTATTTAAAAAAGAAGAAAGGAGAAAAAATTACGCTGATGAGTAACGAAAAGTTAGTGGTTCAAAACAATTATGTTCAGGACGCAATATCAGGTAGTACAACCAATAACATGAATGAAGCGGCTATTCAGTTATTAACCATCAGGATCAATCCTGTAGATTCTACCGCCAAAGAAACGGAATGGATCAAAAACAAACTCGTTTTCGATAACGAATCGTTTGAGAATATCATTCCTGTTCTCGAAAGAAGATTTAATACGAAGATAGAGCTTCAAAGAAAAATCGTAACTGACAGAAAGTTTAGCGGAACATTTGACGATGACAGCTTAAAGGATGTATTGGAGTCTTTTAAGTTCTCAATAGGATTTAATTATACAATCTATGAAGACAAAGTAGTTATTTATTAGCGATGCTGTTATTTGAAAACCTTTAAAACTAATTGCCATGAATGAAAAAAACTGACCAGTCTGCACAACAACTCCATCAATGTACACAAAAGGACTCCGGATAAAAACACAAAGCGAAAAATGCTGGAGACATTTTCCGCTTTTTTAAGACAAAAAACTGCCCGCAGGCAGCCTTTTATCATTTTTTAAACTTAATGCAATATATGAAAAAATACGATTGTGCAACCAATCTGCTTTCTGCTTATTTGAAATATTTAATAATAATGAAACTGGTTATTATACTTATTTGTACGACTGCTTTGCAAGCCATTGCCTTTAACTCCTCATCTCAGGGAAAGATAAACCTGGATCTTAAGGGTACGACCATTACTTCAGTGCTCAAAAAGATTGAGCATAAATACAACTACCGCTTCGTTTACGATGACCAGGTTGGGCTGAGCGATGCCCGGGTAGATGTATATGCAAAAAACGCAACGATAGATTATGTAATGCAGCAACTGCTCAAAGCTACCACGTTTTCTTACCGGAAAATAAATGATGTGCTGGTTGTAATTACGGGTAAGCAGGCATTAGACCCTGCGTTGCCTGTTAAAGGAAAAGTGGTTGATAAAAACGGGAACCCGCTGGAAGGCGTATCAGTCAGCGTAAAAGGCAATAATACCGGAACTACTACCAATGCGGCAGGAGAATTTACATTGAATGCGGATGAGGGCTCCATACTCGTTATATCCTATGTAGGTTACGGAACGCAGGAGATAGCGGTAGGTCCCAATGCTGCATTAGACATTATTGTATTAACCGGCGATGGTGTAAAGCTGGATGATATACTGGTAGTGGGTTATGGCACACAAAAGAAATCTACCCTTACCGGGGCAGTGGCAGCAGTAAAAGCCGATCAATTGGAAAAGATACCTATTGCAAGTGTCAGCAATGCATTGGCCGGAAGGTTACCAGGATTGGTATCCCTGCAGCAAAGCGGGCAGCCGGGGAGCGACAGGGCTTATTTAAGTATCAGGGGTTTTGGCAATCCTCTTGTAATTGTAGACGGAGTTGAAGCGGATTTTAATTCAATTGACGCTAACCAGATAGAATCTGTGTCTATACTTAAAGACGCTTCTGCTTCTATTTATGGAGCCCGCGCCGGCAACGGCGTAATATTGGTTACTACAAAACGGGGAAATACGCAAAAACCGGAGATAACTTTTAAAACTGCCTATACACTGCAAAGTGTTACTTTTTTCCCTAAAAAGCAATCCTCCGGGCAGATGGCTCAGCTGGCTAATGAATCCTGGCTAAACTCAGAAAGTACCACTACGCGCCCTTATACCGATGAGGAAGTAGCGAAATATTATGATGGAACCGATCCCCGGTTTCCTAATACCGACTGGAACAAAGAACTTATAAGGGACTGGGCGCCTTTAAAACAACATAATGTTGGTATCCGCGGCGGATCAGACAGAATAAAATACTATGGTTTTTTAGGATACCTAAACCAGGAAACCATGTGGAAAAAAAGCGGCGGCGGCTATAAAAGATACAATCTTCAATCTAATATTGATGCTAAAATATTAGATAACCTTTCTATGCAACTGGATATTGCAACGGCCATTGAGCAGCGCAATTTTGCCTGGAGATATTATACAGGCGGCAGCGATGTGTGGAACGACCTGTGGAATACTTCTCCCATGTTCCCGGCATCATTTCCTGATCCCGGTAAAATATCTTGGGCCGAAGGTGGCGGCACAGGAGGGGCGCATGTTACTACCAACAGGGAACTTTCAGGCTATACAGATGGAAACCACCAGGATATAAGGGCAACCCTTAGTTTTAAATATGATTTTAAACCCATACCAGGGCTATCTCTGAAAACTTTTGCCAATTACTATAAAACGTATGACAGCCAGAAAAGATTTGGGAAGGCCGCTATCTTCTATCTGTATGACTACGATGCAAATATTTATACCCAAAAAGGAGCCTTGAATAATCCGTCTAATCTGGAGGTACAGAAAAACGAAGGGTATATGTTAACAGAAAACTATTCACTAAATTATGACAGGACCATAAATGATCATAATGTTTCGGCAATGGCCTTGTATGAAACGATCGTTTACGCTGCAGATTGGGTAAGTGCTTACAGGGAAGGTTATCTTTCCAATCTTATTGATCAGCTCACTGCCGGTAGTACCGATGGTATGAGAAATGATGGTAATGCCAGTGAAAATGGTCGTAAATCAGCAGTGGGAAGACTGAGGTATGATTACATGGGCAAATACTTATTAGAAGGTACTTTCAGAGCTGATGCCTCATCAAGATTTCCCAAAGAAAAAAGGTGGGGATATTTCCCAAGTGTTTTGGCAGGCTGGGTACTTTCCAAAGAAAACTTTCTTGCTAAAGTTGGCAATGTTGATGAGTTGAAATTAAGAGTCAGCTACGGGCAATCGGGCATTGACAATGTGGGGAACTATGACTATTATTCAGGATACCAGGTCACAAGGCCCTATATACAAGGTGGTCCTTACCTGTTTGGCAGCACTTATTATAATGCCATCGGGCTAACTAATCTTGCCAACCCGGCATTAACCTGGGAAAAGATGACCATCTCTAACCTGGGTCTCGACTTCTCATTCCTGAAAAGAAAACTATACGGGGAAGTCAATGTTTTTTACAGAAAAAGGGAAGGAATACCAGCCACAAGGTTATCCTCAATCCCGACGTCTTTTGGTGCTTCTTTACCGCAGGAAAATCTTAACAGCCAGAATAACCGGGGCTTTGACCTGATGCTGGGAACATCTGGAAGATCATCAGGGTTTACCTGGGATATTTCGGCAAATATTTCCTGGAACAGGGCTAAGTGGAATCATTTTGAAGAGGCTGAATATACCGAAGAATGGCAGATAAGAACCAGTAAAAATTCGGGCAACTGGACAGACAGGAGCATTGGATATCTTACAGATGGTTTATTTACCAGCCAGCACGAAATAGATAACCTGGGCTATAACCAGGATGGTAATGATAACAAGAACCTTCGTCCCGGAGATGTGAAAATACTTGACTATAACGGCGATGGTAAAATTAGCCAGGAGGATATGGTTGTAATAGGAGGAAGTAATGTACCTAACTGGATGGCGGGCCTTGCTATGAATGTAGCCTACCGGAACTTTGATTTGTCAGCTTTATTACAGGGAGCCTTTGGGTATTCGGTGGGTATTGCTGCAAAAGGAGGCAGTACGCTTTATTTTGAAGAAAGATGGACTCCTGAAAATAACAGGAAAGATGGCATTGTGCCACGCCCGGGCAGCTTTAGCCCTACCAATAGCTTTGCAAGTGATTTCTGGTTGAAGGATGCAGGATATTTAAGGTTAAAGACCATTTCTTTGGGATATAAACTGCCTGCTGTTATAACCGGCAGGTTGAATATAAAGATGGTGAAAGCATATATAGCCGCCTTTAATATTTTAACTTTTAATAAGCTCGCTAAATACAAGGTAGATCCGGAGTTTGTAACCAATAATCCCGGGGGGAGTTATCCCCAGCAAAAGACAATTACAGTTGGGCTCAACATCTCCCTGTAGTTCATTATGCCGAAAAACTATGGTAATACAATAAACTAAAAAGATCATAAGATGAAAAAAATATATATACTCTTATCTTTTACATTATTGGCTACACTTTTTTCGTGTACCAAAAATGTGCTTGATAAAAAACCGCTTGGCATCATGTCTGATGCGGTTGTTTGGGACGATCAAACACTGATAGAGGCCTTTCTTACACAGGTGTACACCGAAATGTCTATCTGGGATAATGAAATGTATATGCCCGGAAACTCTTCGCAATTCTGGTTCATGATGTATTTTATAAATCACATGGCAGATGAAGCAAAAGCAAATGCTACATGGTCGGGAAACGCTTATCAGCTTAAGTTTGGTAACATCAATGAAACCGGTACGGGAGGCTTATTGGAATGGTGGGAAAGAGCTTATATTACCATCCGCAGGTTAAATGAGTTTATTACCCGTGTTCCTGGTTCCCCGGTTGATGCAGCCTGGGCAACAAAAAGAGTAGCAGAGGCAAGATTTATAAGGGCGTATAATTATTTTTCTATGGCAAAAAGATACGGTGGCGTCCCTATCCTTACAAAAGCCCAGGCCATTTCTGACCCTTCTGAAGAATTGTTTGTAAAAAGAAATACTGAAAAAGAAGTGTACGACTTTATAATAAGCGAAATTGATGCATGCGCCAATGATCTGCCCGAAGTGATAGATGCTGCGGATTATGGCAGACCATCTAAGTATGCAGCTTTAGCTTTAAAAAGCAGGGCAGCATTATATGCAGCAAGCATTGCGGCTTTTGGCAGCGGCCTCCAAAATGACGGGGTGGCAGGGATCGAGAACAGCCTGAAAAACGATTATTATCAGAAATCTTATGACGCGTCTAAAGAAATAATCAACAGCAATAAATATGCGCTGTATAATTCAGATGCGGACAAGGCGGTTAATTTTAGAAATGTCTTTATGAAGGAGCAGGGCCCGGAAGCCATCTTTGTAAGAACGCATGATGATTTGCCTAAAGACCCGGGAGGCAATGGAAGCAATTATGACTTTTACCAGACGCCTGCTCCCAATGCATGGGGCGCCGGTAATATAGATGGGGTTTACCTAGAAATGGCGGAAGAGTTTGAATATGCTGACGGACGCCCGGGTACCTTAGACAGGGCTGCAATACAGCAGGGTGTGTGGACAACAGAAGAGCTGTGGAAAGACAAAGATCCCCGTTTTTATGCAACTATATATACTCACAATACGATGTGGAAAGGCGCCCGGTTAGATTTTCACCAGGGCATTCTGGATGCAAACGGCAGCCTGGTATTAACCGGCTCTTACCAGGGCATTCTTGCGCGGGCGTTAAATGGAGAGACTGGCTTCGGTGTGTTGAAATATCTTGATGAAACGAAAGATAACAATGCTAATATCTACGGGTCCAAAACAGACTGGATGGTGTTCCGGTATGCAGAAATACTGCTTAACTATGCAGAGGCGGCATTTGCGTTAGACAAAGCTGATGAAGCTTTGGATGCCATCAATCAGCTTAGGAGCAGGGCAGGTGTAGCTTTGCTTACTTCAATTGATCTCAACAAAATTAAGCACGAAAGAAAAGTGGAGTTGGCGTTTGAAGGCCACCGTTATTGGGATTTAAGAAGATGGAGAACCGCTGTTACAGATCTTACAAGGAGTTTTTCCGGCCTGCAATACATACTGGATTATAATACCCGTAAGCTGAAGTTGCAGGTAATTAATGGGATAGATGGCGGCGCCATGCCCACATTCTTCGAAAAGAATTATTATTTTCCTGTTACGCCGGCAAGAAGGGCTAATAATCCCAGCCTGGTAGAAAACCCGGGATATTAATGGCAGTGTACTACTTGTCAGGCAATGTTAGTTCTTGATATTTTGAACCACGAAGTCGCTAAGGTCCAAAGAAACACTGAGTTTGTTTTTTATTCTTTTTGAGCAACTTTGAGTCTTCGCGTCTTTTGTGGTTCTTTTCTTTCAATTCTAAATCACACGACATTCTTCGAACACTTTACAGTTAAAATAAGTTTATGAAAATGAACAACCTATTCGTTGCCCTTTTCGCAATCACTGTTTTCTCTTTTTGTAACTGCGGAGACAAGGATAATGGGGGTGTTGAGCCGCCTACGGAACCTTCTGTTACTATCAAAGATGATATGCAGAGAGGCTTTACTATAACCTCGCGTGTAACAGAGCAGGATATAAAAGATCTGAAAGCTTACGGCGCCAATATTGTGAGGGTCGTATACGGGTACTATAAATTAATATCTAAAACTATCCCCTACAATTATAATGAAGACGAATTTGAAAACCTGGACAGGATCATTGGCCTGTGCGAAAAATATGGATTAAGAATTGTAATTAACCCGCATACCGCGCCTGGGTTAGAAAGCAGCGATTACACATGCTCTCCTTACGATCCTTTTTGGACATCGGCTGAATACCAGGATATACTCGCAAACCTCTGGAAGAAAATATCAGACCGGTACAAATCAAAGGGCGGAGTGATTTTTGGCTACGACCTGCTGAATGAACCCTTTGTGCCAAACGACCAGGAGATTTGGAACAGGATCGTTACCCGCCTTACAAAACTGATAAGGGATAATGGTGATAAGCACCCTGTTATCATAGAACCTCATGGCTATCAGGCCTCCGGCGTTTGGATTGAGCGGGTGTCCAATATTGGCGCTTTAAAGTTACCGGTGGATGATTCTATTATTGTAAGCCCGCACGTATACGATCCTTTACAATACACGCACCAGGAAGTTATTGCAAGCTATCCTGAAATATCTTATAGCGCTGTAGGTGGTAAAACAGCGCTTGAGAACAGCATGAAACCCATTGTAGATTTTCAGAAAAAATATCCAGATGTGCAGATTTATATTGGCGAATTTTCGGTAGTTCGGTCGGCTGAAGACGGGGACCAGTTTATAAAAGATGCTATTGATTTTTTTGAAAACCAAAAATGGCACTGGACTATTCACTCCTTCCGCGAGGCCTACCCCTGGGATGTAGAAATGCCATTGGGAACAAATGATATGAGGCCGAGGAGCTCCACCGCATCAAGAATAACATTGTTAAAAAATTATTTTGAGAAAAATAAATAACAGGATTATGGCAGACAACGGTAAGCATAACTTACATAAAGCGAAAACCCGGCTTACGCCTGTTGATTGTGTATCCCTTTCGTAGTGTATGCTAAAACATTCTAATCTGGTTCCGTGCAGAGTGGCGGTTCTTCATATAGTCAGTATTGTCAGAACTGGCGGAGGTCTGCACCAACATGGTTTGTTTTTTGTTGACAGATGAAATTTCTTCCTTAAAAATATTTCAGTAGAAACCCATGCTTATTTCAGGGATGTAAATGACCATGCAATGCGGATTAATAAAATGGTGGATAATACACGTGAGTTGTTAAACTCGGCGCTTGAAGCAAATTTCTCCTTAATATCTATTTCGCAGAATGATACGAATAAAAAATTTGCAAGTTGGGCGGCTATTATAGCCCTGCCAACAATGATTGCCGGCTTTTGGGGAATGAACTTTAAGTTTATGCAGGAAGCCGAATCGCAATATGGCTTTTATGCCATTATCGGGTTAACCGTAATTGCCTGTATGGTATTATTTCTGTTATTCAGGCGATCCGGATGGCTGTGAAAATCACGTCCTTTGTAGCCTGTGCTTTTTTTCAATGGTAATATGCCGGTATTTGCCTGCTATCTTTTTTATTTTCGTGAATTAAAAAAACAGAAAGCCGGAAATGTAATAGCGCTATATAGATTATTATACAGATTAAAATTATCAATCATTATGGTACTGTAGTATATACCGAACTTATGGTAAAACTGCTGCTTGTGCCGCCGGTCATTGTAGCGCCCGTATAATATCCGTTCACGTTCGTTCCTCCTGTAATGGTACCACCACGTTGTACCGTGTAAGTTCCATTAGTTAAAGCAGGATCACTGAAAAGCACAACCATACTGTTGCCCCCACCGCCACCGCCCGAGGTGGTATATGAAGGCAACTGCATCATCAAAATGACTTCACTGTCTGAAGTTCTTTTGATACAAAGTGTGCTTCCTGCTGTGTTGTTGTTTATTTTGAGTGTTCTTTGGGTAGAAACGGAAGACGTAATATCGCTTGTAGCGCCGCCTGTACCTACAATTGTTCCGCCTGTCATTTTGAATGTATTCATATCACAGTCAAAGCCCTCTTCGGGAGACCTTGCTCCATTGGAAATGGTGAAGCCACCTGAAATAGTCAATGTTCCGTTGCAATCCAGGCCATCATTGCCTCTTGCTTTGAGATAATGCGTACCGCCCGATAATGCTATATGATTGGCGGCATTGATACAATCATCATAGGTATTGGCAGTAATCTGTCCGCCTTTAATAAACATAGTGTCTTTACTTTCTAACCCTTCGCCACCTTCATTTGTTTGTGTGCATGATACAGTGATGATGCCACTATTTACTGTAAAATTGCCTTCCGATTTTATTGCTTTCGGATTGGCATAATCGGCATTTTGTCCCGTTCCCGAAACATAAAATCTTTCTCCGGTAGTGGTTACATTCAAATTCAAATTTGCATCTGCGGCATTCAATACGCCTAATGTTATTGTACCGTCTGCAGCAATGCCTTTTCCTCCTGTTCCCGAGCTGCTACAGGTTACATTTCCCGCAAGAATTGAAATATTTCCGTCAGCTTTGATACAGGCGGGAGTGTAAGAATCCGTAGTTCCTGTTTCATTTGTGTAGGTTGTTCCTGCCCCTGCAGTTGTTACTGTAATCGTTCCGTTATTGATAGCGATATTCCCGTCGGCCGAAAATCCTTTCCCTCCATCGTTGGAAGAGGGCAGCGTAGCTGTAATTGCACCTCCGTTTACAATAATATCAACATCTGCTTTAATAGCAGACGCATATGATGCGTCGTACCCGCTTCCCGAAGCCTCAAGCACTGCTGCTCCCGAACAGGTTAAATCAATAGTACCGCCGTTAATAGTAATGCTCGCACTACTGCTGATGGCTTTTGACTGATTTCCTGAAACGTTAAGTGTAATATTCCCGTCATTGATGGTAATAGCTGCATCAGATTTTATGGCTTTCGCATCATCGGCAGAAGAAGTAACGCTGATATTTCCGTTATTGATAACTATCGAAGCAGCTCCAGCATCAACTCCGTCTCCTGTAGCATTGCTGATAGTGAGCGTCCCGTTGTTCATCGTAAATCCTTCGGAGTGGGTGGCATCACCATTTGCAGTCAGAATGTTTATTGTTCCGTTAGTAATTTCCAATGTTGAGCTTGCCGTAATACCGTGTTTTTTATACGCATTGATGCTCAGCGTTCCGCTTCCATTTATCAATAATGCACCCGAAGAAAAAATCGTTCCGTTTACGGTGCTTGCAGCATTGTCAGACAAAGTATTGGTGGTGCTTCCTGTAAGATACAAAGTATTGGTGGTGGCGCCTGTAAAGGTAAAGGCCGGACCAACAGGATTGGTCAATGCTATGTTGGTTAGCACCAATGTAGCGTTTTGAGCACTGGTAAAGTTCAAATTGCCCCTTTCAGAGCTTCCCAAAATATTATATTCTAAACCTGCAGAAGTGTATGTAGAATTAACCGTTACAAAACCAAGACTGTCTGTAATCGTTACGCCGCTCTCCGAAAACGGATTAATAATGGTAGCGGCATTTCCTGCACCGTTGTAAATAATATAAATTTTGTCGGTAGCTGTATTTTCAAAGGTAATGCTGTCAATAGCGCCTGTCGGTATTTCAAAAGCTGTAGAGGGTTGATGTACCTGGGCTTTTTTTGATGCAAATTTCAGGCTGTCAACATTGCTTACTTTCGACTGATAAATAATGCTGCCGTCTTTGCGCATAGTCATATTGTTTTGCGCAAGAGCATTGTAGCCGCATGTGCTCACAACGAGTACGGCAACTATATATTTTCTTATATTCATTCCCTGTGCAGTTTTAATTTTTAATAAATTTTGCACTAAGCGTTTTGCCGTTATTTTCAAGTTTCAGCATATAGCTTCCTGCCGGCAAAGCGCTGATATCAAGCGTTGCATTTGTACCCGAAATGGTTTGTTTTAATGCTATTTTTCCTGCAATATTGAATACAGAAATTGTTGCATTGCTGAGCATATTTCCTGTTTCGATAGTAATAGATTTTGAAGTGGGATTCGGATAAATTTTTACTGAATTTTCTTTTTCAAATGATACAGAACAAACAGCGCTGAATTTGTACTTCCCATCATAATCCACTTGTTTTAAGCGATAACAATTTTTGCCGTTCAATGGATTTTCGTCTGTGAAATTATAGCTCAGTAATGACTGGCTATTCCCATTTTCTGCCATACTTTCTATTGTACCAATGGTTATCCACTGATTACCATCAGCGCTTCTTTCAAGTTCGAAATGTTTATTGTTTTGCTCGGAAGCCGTAGTCCATTCAAGCAGTACTTTTGACTGCCGGCTCTTTGCATTAAAACTTAAAAGTGAAACAGGTAATGAAGTACTGGTTTCAAAAGTTAATTTCCGGATAGTGGCAAGAGGTATGGTAAGGGTGCTTATGCCATCGGTACTGACAACCAGATCAGAACCCGAAAAATAAAGCTTCCCGCTTTCGGATATGGTAATGCCACTATAAGTGCCACCAACAAATGTAATCTTAATATCAGTTTGCGCATTGGATTTATTGATACACAAAAACATAAAAACTGCACTCCAGATGATTGATAATACTTTGTTTTTACTCATAATTTTTTTTCTTTCCATCGTTATTGTTAGTATCCGGAAAATAATAATACGATTTTTATTATTGACGTTCAAAATTTTGAGGTGAAAGACCTGTTATCAGGGGTGAATGTTTTCAAGTTTACCTTTAATCATTCTCAAAATTGTAATAATTTAGTTATCTTACTCATCTAAGAAATTCAACCCTCACCTAAATAAATATCCATGACTACTGCCGCACCCACCAGTCAGTCCGAAAGAATTGTAGCGCTTGATATTCTTCGCGGCATTGCAATACTCGGAATTCTGTTGATGAATATTCCAGGCTTTTCACTTTCAGGAGTAGTGGGTAATAACCCGGCCACGCTGAATGAATTCGGTACGGTCAACTACTACATCTGGTACGTAGTGGCCTGGTTTTTTGATGGAACCCAACGCGCCTTGTTCTCGATGCTTTTTGGTGCAGGCATTGTATTGTTCATCAGCCGGCAGGAGAAAAAATCAAACGGTCTTGAACCCGCTGATTATTTTTTCAGGCGGCAACTTTGGCTTATCATGTTCTCCCTTTTTGATGTGTATGTGCTCTTGTGGAATGGAGACATACTGATGGATTACGCCGTGTATGGAATGATGATGTTTGTATTCCGGAACCAATCACCCAAAATGCTGATTATCGCGGCCTGTATTTCCATTCTGTTTATGACAACACGTGAGAACCTGGTGTATTCCAAACAAAAGCAAATGGTTAAAAAAGGTGAAGCTGCAGCAGCAATTGATACAACACTTACGAAGCTTACTGCTGCTCAGAAAAAAGACCTCGAAGAATTTACATCTTTTAAAAAGAGATTGGAACCCGCCAGCCGGTTGAAACGAATGCAAGATGAACATGAAAAAGTAAGAGGGAATTATGAATCCGTTTACGAATACCGCACCGGTAAATACATAGAGAACATTGTGGAGTACACCTATTTTAGTTTGTGGGATGTGCTGACGTGTATGCTTCTCGGCATGGCCTTCTTAAAACTCGGAATACTAACCGGCAATGCTTCCACCAAAGTATATGCATGGATGTGTATTGGCGGTTTGGGTATCGGGCTTGTATTATCCTATATCCAGATACAATACCGAATCAACAATCAGTTCGACTGGTTAGCATACACCAGGCAGGTTCATTTTTCATTTTATGAACCGGCACGCATACTCCGGTCGGTTGGAATTTTAGGATTAATAATGCTCCTCTATAAATCAAATTGGTTTAACGGAATATTTTCAGTGCTACGGCCTGTCGGGCAAATGGCGTTTACGAATTATCTGATGCAGTCGTTAATCTGTAGTATTATCTTCAACGGATTTGCTTTAAGTCTTTATGGCCAACTGCAGCGATACGAAGTTTATCTTGTTGTGTTAAGCATTTGGACTTTTCAAATCATCTTTTGCAATATCTGGATGCGCTATTTTTTATATGGCCCATTCGAATGGGCGTGGAGAAGTTTAACGTATTGGAAGAGGCAAAATTTTATTCGAGCAGCATAAACTATTAATTCCGTTCGCATGAGAAAAAATTCTTCATCATGAGCATTGTTTACCGGCTCTTCATGATAATCGGATAATATTCAGCACAAACTTTTGCTGCCATTGTTGGTGTTGTGCATAGGCTATTGTGCTTTGCATCACCAACAACATTACACAGCACAGGCTATATTAATATACAACTTCTTCAATTCCCTGTTGTTGGTACGCCACCCGCATTACCAGCCCTGTATACCAACAACGGCGCTTGCTAACACCAACAACGGCTTCAAAGGCTGAACAAATCTGTAAAATAACAGGGCTGGGTATTCAAACGCTTGCCGTGGTTGTTGCGGAGACCAATGGTTTTGCCGGATTTCAAAGTATATCGCAGTTGGTAAGTTATGCCGGATATGACGTTGTAGAAAACCAATCAGGAAAACGCACAGGTAAGACCAGGATATCTAAAAAAGGAAACAGTCATATCCGCTGTGCGCTGTTCTTTCCTGCGTTCAATGTTGTAAAGTATCAGGTTCGCCCTTTTGTTGATTTATTTCAGAGGGTATTTGAAAGAAGAAAAATAAAGATGAAAGCCTATACGGCCGTTCAAAAGAAAATACTTGAAATAATTTATGTATTGTGGAAAAAGGATCAAGCCTTTGATCCCAACTACCAAGATAAACCATCCGGAGAATTGGAGCTGGAGCCTTCTTTCACTTCGGCTCCACAGGAGCCGCATCAACAAGCATCAGGGAGTAAAGAAATAGTAAGCCCAAAATCAAAAGTAGTCCCGGATAAAACCAGGACTACACAAGATAAACATCCGTCGAAACATCGCCGTATGCCTTCTTTCACTTAGCTGTAAAGGTAAGATGAAATGAAAAAATTATTTTGGTTTTTATGACAGTATCTTGCACCTGGTTCCTAAGTATTTTTATACGCCTTATTTAATGAGTGCATATGCTTGCGCTACTGGGGGATATGGCTCTGCGTGACTTTAAAGTAAAAAAAGCACATGCTTCGTAAAATACAACAGCCCGGCAACGCCGGGCTGTTGTATTTTTGGCAGTATTACTCTGCTAACTCACGTCACAAGCGGGACGCTTGCGACTGATACCTGAGTATTTTTAACAGGCTTTATTTTATGAGTGCATATGCTTGCGCTATATGGTGCAGTATTCAGGTTAACAGGGTTTTTTCTGAAATATTCTATTTGCTGTATCCAGATATCGTCAGTTGTTTCTGCATCTTCATTTTGCTCGGTTATATTTTCGAGTTGTTGTTCTACACCGGCGGCAGGCTGTGTTTGGGCATATACATCCAAATATAAAATCAGGCATATTATTATAAGCGGGCACTTCATTCCTTTTCCTGTTTTTTAATAGCGTACAGCAGTAAAATGCCGGGTGAAATTCCGAGTTGCTGATGCATGCTCACGGTAACATCTACCCGCAGTTCTTTAAATAAATATCCAATACCTGCATACCACGAATGGTTTGAAGTGACAATACCCGCCCTTGCAAAAAGTTGTACAATGGGTTTGTATTGAAATGAAGCATGAATACCTGTTGCGCCACCTTGTTCTTTTATTACTTCCACACCGCTAAAAAATGATGCGGAAAAATCATATCCTAATCCGGCCTTATATACAGACATCAATTTTTCATCTGTATGCCTTCCAAATTTGCTGCTCAGCGGGTTGTAAATATTAATACCTGAGTGTAACTGCTCCGTAATATGAAATATAGCACCGATATCAAAATTTAAAGCCGAAGCTTTGCCGTATGAAGGAATGTGCAAGCTGAAGTAATTGAATGTAGCGCCTATATCAACTTTATCACCCAGTTTTCTGCCATAGCCGATTGATATTTCTGACTCATTGTATGCTTTATAACCATAATAATTGGCAGATAAAGAAAAATTTCCCGAAGAAGTTGGTATGGCAAGAACAGTTGAATAAAGACCCAGCTCTGCCAGCATAAATCTTTTTTCACCATACACCGCTGCACTGAAATTTTTTACTGCTGCAAGCGCAGCAATATTATTGTTGATTGAAAATATATCTGAAAAATTTTTGCTGTAAGCGCCTGAAGAAGTATACCACGCAACTACGGGTGAGCGGACGTTTTGCGACTGGCTGTATATGTTTAAGCAAAGAAAATAAGTAAGCAGGTTAGCGATTTTCATTTGATGGTGTTTTCAACAGTAAGGTATGGATTTTAATGGAAATTGAAACGGGTAATTTGAAGTTTTTTGTTTATATTTTAAGGTTCTATTTGTAGAACTTTTTATATACCGTTGTAGGTTGGTTATAGTCAGGTATTTTATTTAAATTTTAGAACGACTCCCTCTATTATAAACTCAAACTTGTTTCCAAAGGTTGAAAATAACTTTTGAATTAGACGATTTAAGTTAACAAACTTGCTGATGAAAATAAACACTGATATTGATACCAAAATTAGATTTTCTCGTCAGTTACCGATTAGTACGTCCCCTTATATTCAGGGAAGCGAGAAAATATATGCTACAGGAAATTTTGGCGAGATTATTTCTCAAAAAATTTCGGAAAACAAATATTCATTCTGGTATAGTGTCTACAATGCAATTGTAGATTCTACAATATACATCCATAAGGAGTCTGATTGGTTGGGATTTAGGCTAATGCTTAAGAATGATCTGTGTCACACAATGAACGGGAAGGAGGAGATATATCTAAAACAAGGTCAATTTAATTTTGTTTATTTACCTATGAGTGAAAGTAGTTTTACAGTTAAAAAAAGTCAGTCTTATTGTGTATTTGATATGTGCATTGACAAGTGTTTTCTTTTTAAACTTAGAGAAAAATTACCTATAGCTTTTATTACTGCTGTTGAGAGAAATTCTCCCAAACTATTATTCTCCAATGCTTGTTGGAGTAACGTATATATCTTAGATACAATTGAACTACTTATGTGTTCTCCCAGAAATGAAGATATTGCGATTACTTTAATAAAGCAAGTACTTGACTCAGCGGCAAATAAAAAAGAGAAGATACCAATTACTTCAAGTCAAAATCTGGCAATTTGCTCTGTAAGAGATATAATAAAACAAAATTTGTCATCTCATATTTCCATTAAGGAATTAGCAAAAAGAACAGGGATTAATACCTGGCTTCTAAAAAATGGATTTCATCAGGTTTTTGATAAAACTCCTTATCAGTATCTTTTGTATGAAAGATTAAAGTTTGTAAAAACATTACTTCAAAAAACTGATTTTACTATTCAATATATAGCCGAACAAACGGGGTTTTCATCTGCTGCATCACTAGTTACCCAAGTTTACCCCTAAAAATATACACTACATAATTTTTTTGTTTTAAAGTAGTGATAATACTGACATTTTTTTGTTGGTATTATTTTTTGTTTATTTTTATAGTGTATAATATATACATTACAATGGCTTTTATCAGGAAAATCAAAAAAGGGGATGCCACCTATCTGGCTAAGGTAGAATCGTACAGGGAGGACGGAAAAGTAAAGCAGCGGGTGCTTGAATACATTGGCAAAGAAGAAAGCGGTGTTGCTGTACAGAAGGTGGACATCAATAAACTGGAGCTCCACAATGTCAAACGTCACGCAGATGTAGCCGTTCTTTGCGGTATTGCCAAACAGCTCAACCTCAACTATCTTCTCGGCAAGCACCATAAACCCATCATCGCTTTGCTGATCGCACATTTGGTTTGTAAAGGCAGCATCAGCATGATTGGTGATTGGATTGGATATTTCGCACCAAAGTTTACCACTTATTTCACAGCAAAGTTTACCACATTTAAAGAGGTAAGCGATATTGATTTCGGAGTAAAGCCCGCCTGACCGGACGGGCAGGTTTACCAGGGCTGTTAGTTTTTAAGCTGACAATACGGCGCAAAGTTTACCACTTGCCGCAGGTAAAGTTCAGCTTGATTTCACAGCAAAGTTTACCACTTTTTGTTATGGTGTAAGGGCATTTTATTCACCCGGATTTGTTTTGTGCACAAAACAAAACATGTCCAACAAAGTGATTACAATGCACCATGTACGTTCTATTATCCGATTTTTGGAAAAAGGCTATTCCGTCCGCTCTATATGCCGGGAACTTCCCCTTTCCCGACCTACCATAACCGCTTATGCCCTGCGCCTGCAAAGCCACACAGCTTCGCTACAAGAGTTGCAAAGCATGAGTGATGCCGCCCTTGCTGCCATCGTTTACACAGAGCCACCTCCTGCGGCAGAAGAAGATGCCCGTAAATCCATTTTTGTACAGCAGGTTTCTTATTTTTTAAATGAACTTAAACGCACCGGTGTTACCCGCTTATTGCTCTGGCAGGAGTATCGCAGGCAGTATCCTCAGGGCTATGGCTACACCCAGTTTTGTGTATCTCTTGCCCGGTATCGCAATGTTGTTCAGCCTGCGATGCATATTGATCATCAGCCCGCCCTGGTCGTAATGGTAGACTTTGCAGGAGATACCATGCATTATGTTGACAGCGTCACCGGCGAAGTGTTTAGCTGTCCCGTATTGGTTTGTGTATTGCCTTATAGCGGCTATGGTTTTGTAAAAGCCCTGCCCGATGCCAGGTTGGTTCACCTGATTGCCGCCCTCAATGATTGTCTTTCGTTTTTTGGCGGTGTACCCCATAGCCTTATGACCGATAATATGAGGCAGCTTGTTGCTAAGGCATCCCGCTACGAACCCACTTTTACAGATGCTATTACCCAATGGGCGCAACATTACAACATCGCTTTAACGACCGCCCGTGTAGCCAAACCAAAAGATAAAGCTGCTGTGGAGAACGAAGTAAAGATTATCTACCGCCGTATTTACGCCCCGCTGCGCGATAAAGTTTTCCATAGCCTGCAAGCCCTTAACCATGCTATAAACGAACAACTTGCTATCCATCACGCACAATTGTTCCAAAACAAGGATTACAGCAGGAAAGATTATTTTGAAAAAGAAGAACGCCGCCTGTTGCAACCACTGCCCGCATCACCATTCCTTATCAAACACCGGGTGCAGGCTAAGGTTCAGAAAAACTATCATATCACCCTGGGAGAAGACTGGCATCATTACAGTGTTCCCTACGTGCATATTGGTAAAACCGTAACAGCCGTATACGACACTGATACGGTAGAGATATACCTGCAGTTCCAGCGTATTGCCCTGCATAAGCGCAGCTACAAAAAACACGGGTATACCACTGTAAAGGAGCATATGCCTGAAGGGCATCAGCATTACTTTGAAAGACGGGGATGGACGGCTGATTACTTTATCCGGCAGGCTGCAAACATTGGCAGCAATACCCGCCAATATATTGAGCGCCTGCTGAAGGGTAAACGATTTACCGAGCAGACCTAAAACGCCTGTCTTGGTATTTTGAGGCTGGGTAAGCAATACGGTAACGACCGGCTGGAAGCGGCCTGCACCCGCGCCCTGGCGGGCGAAGTATTCACCTATCGAACCATTGACAATATCTTAAAAAACAACCTGGATAAACAACCCTTTGTCTCCCAACAGGAACTCTTTAAAACACCGCCCCACGATAACCTGCGCGGTCCGCAGGCTTACCAGTAAACTCCTGTATGACTTATTCACACTCAAAAAATAAAAAACAATGAACACAAACACAACAGCAACACTCCAGCAGTTCAACCAGCTTAAACTTTACGGAATGGCAAAAAGATACCAGACCCTTATAACCCTGCACAGCCATGAGCAGCCGGAAGCCCATACGCTGGCCGCACAGCTTGCCGAAGCGGAACTATCCTACCGAACCCATCGCCGTACCGAGCTTTACCTGCGTTTGTCAAAGCTCCGCTACAATGCAGTGCCAGAGCAGATCAACTGCTCACCATCCAGGGGTATCACTAAAGAACAGCTTGCAGTATTGTGCGATGGAACTTTTATCGACAAAACGGAAAACATACTTATTACGGGAGCTACCGGTTCAGGAAAATCATACCTGGCATGTGCCATCGGCAAACAAGTCTGCATGCTGGGCTACAGAACCATTTATCTTTCCATGAACCGCTTTATTGAAGCCCTTGCTACGGCTCGCTTAGATGGATCTTATATCAAATGGCTTAACCAGATAGCTAAAACACCCCTGCTTATTTTAGATGATTTTGGATTGCAACCCCTTAGCCACGACATGAGGGTAACAGTATTACAAATCCTCGAAGATCGCTATGCCCTGGGCGCCACCATTATTACCTCTCAGCTCCCCATTAACAAGTGGTACGATTATATAAACGACCCCACGCATGCTGATGCAATTTGTGACAGACTGACAGCCAATGCTCACAAGATATCTTTGAAAGGTGACTCTTTGAGAAAAAGAAAAAATGATTAGCTTTACCTAACGCTCTTACACATAATATCACCTGGTAAACTTTGCAGTGAAACGGTGGTAAACTTTCACCGAAATTTCCATTCAGCGCGTTCACATAAAAACCTTTTATAACGGGTCGGTTCAGCTCATCATATAATGTTACCAGCCAAACCCTGCCGGCTTCTGCAGGGCGGCGCTGTTTGCCATCCTGTGTCATCACAAGCCTGTCCCGCGCATCGTAAACCATGTATACTGCATCAGCTCTTGTAATGCCCGGGGTTTTCTTCATGATCATACGGTTGCGCCGGTCGTATTCGTAGCAATATATGCCCCTGTCTACAAGGTTAGCCGTTCCCATTAGGTTCCAGTTATAATATACCAGCTCGCTGGTTACGGCAGGTGGCAATACTGCGCGGAGGTTGCCCAGGTCGTCATAGATATAGTAGGTGCACAGCCAGCCGGTATAGTCTTTTCCGCTGCCGTTATCTTCCACGCCGTTATTGAGCTGCACTTTTTTAAGGATCACCTTTCCTTCCTTGTCTTTGAACTCTATTACCTGCTTATCGTTCTCATCAATGGTGATGGTTTTATAGAGCGTACCGGCAGCATACGCTCCGCTTTGCCCCAGTGTGTTATCTACAGCATAACTGCCCCAGTCGCCCGGGCTAGCGCCATTATCCACCTTCCAGATCTTTACATCATCGGTGGGGGTATTGGTATAATATTTTATGCGAACATTTTTCTTTAATGCTTCGGTGCCGGCGCCTTCGCTGCCCACCCAGCCGGCGCCGGGGGCATAGGTATTGTCTACCCGGTTTAGCGGTGAGGGCTCGTAGTTGGTTTTGCTGTAGGCCCAGTTTTCGCCATTGGTTCCTATGTTGGTTTCACCGGTTTGACCGGAGAGCCGGGTATTGTAGAATGCCACCTGCTGTGCAAAGGGATCAAGCCACAAGTGTTCGAAACCTATTTGGGTTTAATTTTGCGTAATGACGGCAAAAGAACTTATAGGATTGATACCAGAAGAGATATTTGAAGAACTATCAGCAGAGACAAAGGTAGATACGCAGGTTAAGAAACTATCTGGTGAGGTTATCTTCAAATTAATATTGTTTTCAATGTTGAACACCTCGAAGCCAAGTTTGCGTGTGATGGAGGCTTTTTTACAATCAGCACAATTCAAGTCATTCACGGGTTATGATATATTAGATGGGAAGTACAATTCGATAAGAGATCGTATTTGCACAATAAATGCAGATTATTTTGCAAAGCTCTTTGAACAAATATTTCTTATTTACAACAAGGAACTGAAAGAAGAAAAGGCTTTATCCAAAGCAGATAGCACATATGTGGCATTAGCCTCTAAGCTGTTTTCGACCGGGATGGAAAACGGCACAAATGACAAACGTTTTGTAAAGTATAGTGTCAATCTTAAGGGAAGTATACCTTCATCGGTAAAAGTTTTTACGACTCAGTCATACGTAAGCGAAGAACTTGCACTTACCGAAGTTATTAACGATACAGATTGCATTAAAAATGATGTAGTTGTTTTTGACAGGGGTTTACAATCAAGGGAATCGTTCGACAAGTTTACCAATAGCCAAAAATGGTTTGTGAGCCGGGCTAACCCAAACATAAGATGTAAAACCAACACTCGAACTAAGGTGGAAGAAAAGCCAAAAAGTAGTACTGTTACGATTGTAAGCGATGAAGCCGGCTATCTTATAAACAAAAAGGATAAAGCGACAGCACACATTTACCGGGTGATAAAAGCTATTGTAGACAAAAGCGGAGAGCCTATTTGTTTCGTAACTAATATAATAAATGAAGATGCTTATCTCATAGCCGCCTGGTATAAGCAACGCTGGGAAATAGAGGTGTTTTTCAAATTTATCAAGCAGCATCTAAACGTAAATCATCTGGTATCAAGAAATATTAACGGTATCAAAGTAATGATTTACATGACTATGATACTGGCTATCCTCATTATTGCTTACAAAAAAATAAACAGGATAAAAGGCTTCAAGATTGCAAAGTTGAAATTTGAACTGGAACTCGAAACAGAAATTATGAAAGCCGTGGTTATTTTATGCGGTGGAAATCCCGACAATGCCCCGCATCTATTTAGTTCTGCCTGATAGGTTTCGAACACTTGTGGGGTCAAGCTTGAAATTGCCATCGTTTTGTGTACCATCTGTTGCTGTTGATGCAAAGGGCAGGTATTTATACTGTTCCCTGCCGAAGGCGTCGTATATCACAGGGCTTATCATATCTGTGGGTGTGCCTCCTGAGGCATATGAGCCTTGCTTTATTACGGTTTGCAGGGGTCTGCCAAGCCCGTCGAAGTATTGGGTGGTTTGCTGTACATCGCGAAGTCCTCTTGTCATTAATGTATTAGCATTCTGCTCCGGCGCTTTAGCTGCCCAGGTGCGGATGTAGTTTACCAGGGTGCTGCCGGGATAGCTGGCTGGTATGGGGTTGGGTGTTTGGGAAAAAGCAACCACCGGCAATACCGGTAACAGCACGATTGCAATCCTGCTGAGTAAATCGTATATATAGCGTGTATGCATCACAGTCAGCTTTATTGGTTATAAGGTTTTTGGTACTGGTAATCCATGGTTTTGAGAACATTCCCATCTTTGTCTTTTATAGTTTTAAGCCTGCCGAAGCTGTCGTATTCATAGGTAATTACTTTACCCGATGGATCAGTCTGGCTGGTCATGCCGATTAAGGGATCATAGGTATAACTTGTCATAAATGCATCTTTGGGAAAAATGCGCACATCGTCTACCGGACCAGTTAAGGTAACATTAGTCGTAAAAGGCTGCTCATTAAATATCCATTTACCGCCGGAAAGGTTCCACCATTGTATCACATAATTACGACTGTTTGGCTTTGTAAACGAAGTTGTATAACTGGTGTTCCAGTATTTTCTTCCCGAATGAGCCGTACCAGTCACCGCATTGGAAGACGGGTTTTCTTCAAATCCATCAAAGAAGAATTCTTTGATAGCCGGTACGGAAACTGTTTGCATATCATACTGATACCAGACGCTTCTGGGTATATAAACGCTCCCATCCGACTGTGTTAATGATAAAGAATAATTTCCTGCAGGCATACCAGTAAATGTAACCTCTTGTGGAAGGCTGCAGGTTGTAGAAGATCCACTGGCACATAGAGATCCTAATCCGTTGCCGGGACCGGTAAGATTATACTGCATTCCATACGTATATCCTGGAGAAATATTCAACCTTATTTTAATTGTACCTCCAGAAGAGGTGAAGCTAAATCCAGAATTAGGAGAACTTTCAGGAATATTATATGTATTAGTTGTTGTTTGTGTTGTATACACAGGAGCAGTATTTAAAGCGTTTTTAACCTCTGCTATTGGATACAAACCATTATATCCCCATTCGAATGATTGTGTGTGATCGTTTTGTTTTTTCTGCTGTAAAATATTTCCTTTCACATCATAATTATCAAATTGAATTCGTGCTTCAACTGGATCTGTATTTCTGAGTTGAGTTGATATAGTTTTAGGCTTATAAATTTCAGGATTGGGAGAATAAAAATCTATTCTTGTAAAATCCTTCTGAACATTGTCTTCACTTTTTTTGGCTTCTACAACTTTGTTCAGGATATGCTTAGCACTCATTTCTTGTAGAATGGTATTTGATGGAAAGTCGTATGGATATTTATATTCCTCTTTAATTATTTTTTGTTTTGAGTTAATTATATTTTTCCATACGATATTATTTACATCATCATATTGAAATTCTGATACTGTAGTAATATATGTGCCATCAGTCGAATATTCTTTTACCTCTTCTTTCTTCAAAAATGTCCTGAATGTATATATTGGAAACATAACCCTGTTTCCTCGTATTTCTTGTGTGAGTTGAGAACTTCGGACATATATATTATATCGATTAGGATCATCATTATAAGTATTAACAGTCTCTTTAAGTAAAGATTTGTTGTTGTGGTAAATTTGTATAGATTTAAGTTGCCCACGTTCCAAATCTAATTTCCCAAAAAGTTTAAAATCAAAAACCGATTGTTTGTCTTCACTAATTTTTGCGAAATAAGGCTTATCCAGATAGCCATTGTCATGGTTAGTATACTTATAAACAATATAGCCCTCATCTTTCTTTTCTGTTATTTCTGAATAAGTAATATGATCGCCATTAGTAGTATTTAAAAAATTAAGTGGAGAACTAGAAAATCTCTCGACCGATCCGTACGAATTACTTATGATATTATTATAATAGTATGGTTTACCAGATAATACACCGCTTGATAATTGTCCTGCATTAATATAATTCTTTAAGTAGAAATATTCTTTTACAATTGGAGTCGCAGAGGAGGATTCATAAGTTTCAATCTTTTTTATTCGCAAACCACCAGCAATATAATTTTGATTTAGATTCTCAAGAGCAAGATTAGGATTTTGATTAAGTTGCATGGAGTAAGAATGGGGTTCAAAATAGAATTTGGAAAAGCCACCTGTTGGATAATATATTTTATCAATAATTTCTGCATCCATATAATTAGGATCAGGCTCACGTGAGTTATAATAATCATTGAGATTGGGAATTGCGGTTTCGCTTTGTTTTGACACTCCTCCCCAAAAATTCTTTCCATTATAATAGCCCCAATGATCATCCAATCCTGCATTATAAGTCGGCAATTTTTTTAAATTGTAGGAAAAAGAATACTCTTGAATTGGAGTGCCAGAAGACCACCTATCAAGTATCGAAATCTTTTCTAACTTTAATCGTTCGTTAACATTTTCAATATATTTAAAAGAAACTTTGTTAATTAGGATAGACTGATATTTTAGTACAATATTATCTAGTTTGAAATATTCCCAAGGTGTTGATTCGAAAAAATAGTCATAGGGATAAAAGTAATCATAGCTTTGCGGTTTGCGATTATATACCCACTTCAATTCATTAGATAACGATTTATTAAACTCACAGATCAATCCATTGTTACAAATAATTTTTTTTAGATTTGATGATATCAAAAGTGTTTTATCAACCTGATTAATATCATAAGTGTAGAAAGTACGATTACTACTTGTTTGCTTTATTTGCTTGGCTATAGTCGTATATCGTGTTTGTTGTAAATTCAATTTAGATTCATACTCGAAACTTATTACATCAGCCGTAGGTGAAATAATTTGTGTAAGATGCCATGCGGAAGCTATTACATTTCGGGTCACCTCCACACAAGTAGTTTGAAGAAGACTACAATAGGTTATATGATGATCTATTGCTTTTGGATCCATGTTATACGGTTCTATTACTTCTGGGAGAGATGGCATGGAAAACTCTATTGCGCTTTGATCTCCACCAAATATATACTTAGTTCCATCCTTAGTAGTTAAAATTATTTTAGTAATTACTCTTGGTAAAGTCATCGTTTTGCCACCTTTTAAATTTAAAAGCTGATAATTATTATTTTTTTCGACTTCCACACTTATACTAGGATCATTTGATCTTACAACCCACTTTCCTTCGTGATTAAGCATAAAATAGCCAGATACGCCATTTACATTAAACGAAAATTCATCCGGAGATAGCTCCAAACCTAATTTTAAATTATCATAAAATGAAGAGGTTGCCCAATTGGAATTATTTAAAATCGAATAGTTATTAAAATAGTTGTTTGTGCCAAAGCCTACCTCATCAGCTGTGCCATTTATTTGCCTTTTTATTACTCCTCCTGCCAATAACGTCCACCCTAATCCGTTGGAGGTTGGATGCTGATCTGGTCTATTTCCTCCTGCATCATAACTCAAACTTATTGGAATATCGATTTCTTTATTTGTAATTTTAAATAGTGGAATTGAAATGTTAACTCTACCATTAAATAGAGAAATAGGGATCTCTCCATATTTTCCTAGGTTACTTGCATCAGGGCTTTGAATTGCTGGACGTTCAAGTTCTGGTGCAGGATATTGAGCTAAACATTGGTTAGCAAAACAAAGAACCCCAAAAACAAGTCCTGTTAGTTCTTTTGTAAAAAATTGTAAAACATCTTTCATATCTATTTTTTTTAAAAATTATACCCCACTCTCCACACCACCGCAGGAGTAGGAGGCACATGTTTATTATGTAAAAAATCATACAGCACCTGCATGCTTCCCTCCACCTTCTTCCCCTTCTTCAAGGGTGAGTTCATGCTATATTTTTTCGTTAGCCCTGCAAGCGCACTCTTTGTCCAGTTGCTGTAGTTCTTAAACACAGCAAGACTTTCTACTGTTTTGGTATAGTTCAGTTCAGCGCCTGCAGTAAACCACAGGCTGGCCATAAAGCCCCCTCCGGCTCCCCCAAAGGGGGAGAGTGCCTTCCATTCGGCAAAAAACCTTCCTCCCAAGCCTTCTCCCGTAAATCTTACCTGCTTCCAGCTTTTACCGAAACCGAGCACGGAAGACAGACCAATGCCCACCTGCGCTTCCTGAGATAATTTGTAAGCAGCCGTAACAGTTATGTCCATACGGGTAGGGTAATATTGGTTGGAACGCTGAGTGCTGATATTGGTTCCCAGCCGGATCCTTTTCCACAAGCTTTTTGTTTTTTCAGGGTTTATTTTCGATTCCGGCATTGCCATATCACTGCTGCCGCCACCATTGATGCCCAGCTGGTTTAGCTTGTCTTTCAGCTTACTTAATTCACCCTGTGCCTGCTGCATCTGCTGTTGCAGGTATTGGGAGGGATTGGCATTTGCTCCATTGGTGGCGGCAGGCAGGGCTAACTGCTGCTGCATGAGCTGTTGTACGCCTGCCCTTGTTTGTAAGCCAGCTAAGGCCTGTGGCGTGCCATAGCTATCCGGTTCCGGAAACAGCGATGCCAGCATACTGTACTTACTGAAAAACTTTGAAAAAGCTGGCATGGTTTGCAGCGTGCTGAGTATTTTCCGTACCAGCTTATCCGGGTCGTTCAGTATTTCTTTATACTCTTTTACCTGCTGACTGTAGTAATACACATCCTGCCGGTATTTACCAAAGCATTTACTAACGCTTTGGGGCAGGCTGGTATAAGAGCCAAGCAGTTGTTGTAATTGTTGCTGCCGCTCCTGAAGATAGCTTTGTATATCGCCTGCTTCTTTTAATTTGTTTTGCAGCTGGTTTGCCTGGTTAAGAGAGCTGCCAAGCTTCCGGCGTATATCTTTTGTTTTGGAAACAATATTTACGGCGTCTTTTAAGAAGGCAACCGATCCCTGCAGGGAATCAAGCCCCGGGATAAATTCACCGGATGCGAGCTTATCAAATTTGCCGGTAGCGCCATTGAACTTTTGAGAGAGGGACTCATATCTTTCTTTAACATCCCCGAATATTTCAGCGGCCTTTGATGAATCAATTTTTGCGAGCTGTTTTTTTATTTTTCGCTCCTGTTTGGAGAGACTATGTAAATACTTACCGGTTTGTTTGCTGAGCTGCCTGTCGAGGGAAGTAATTTTATCATCAATGCTACTGATGTATTTGCCCGGTATGGCTATAACGGAGTCGGCACTACGTTCCTGGGCGTGGGATCCTTGCAGGATGGTCAGCAATAAAATAGTCAGCAGGAGTTTCATGATGATCAGGCATTCTTTGCAAATGCTTAACAAACGTAGGGAAAGAATTTCAATAAATAATCAAAAATCAACCAAACTATTCTTCTTATTAAAAAAACCGTTAAAACACGGTAGTTATCTACCGTTAAAACACGGTACTTCCCTACCGTTAAAAAACGGTACTAAAAAACCGTTTTTTATTTTTGGCGGAGTTGTTGTTTTTTTATATACGGGGCGGTTTCACCGGAATCAGCTTAATAACATCTGTCCAAGCATTAGTGAAAAGTTACTGGTGTCTGGATTACAGGAAGGATTACTATTTACAAAATAAAAAATCCGCCGGTTATGCACCGGGCGGATCTTTTTGGTAAAGGCGAAGCATGCTTCGTCTCTACAGGAATTTATTCAGCAGCTTTTTCTTCGCCGCCCTGTTCCATTTTCTTTTTCAGCTCAGCGAGTACGCCAAGGTCTCCGAGCGTGGTTTTTTCAACCTTGCCCTGTATGTCTTTAACCGCTTTTTTGGTTTTGGCAGCCTCTGCTTTTCTTTCTTTGTTCTCTGCTTCTTTTTCGTCTGCTTTAGCCTGTTCCCAAATGCGAGTATGGCTTAACAGTATACGTTTTTCGTTCCTGTCAAATTCAATAACCACAAACTGGGTTGTTTCATCTGCGCCAACTGTTTTGCCATCTTCTTTAAAGAGGTGACGTGCAGGTGCATAACCTTCCAGTCCGTAAGGTAACTGAACCACTGCGCCTTTATCATCTTTCTTGATTACAGTGCCTTCGTGTATGCTTCCAACAGCAAAGGTATCCTGTAATGCATTCCAGGGATCTTCTTCCAACTGTTTGTGGCCTAACTGCAATTTGCGGTTTTCTTTATCTATGCCGAGGATGATAATGTCGATTTCGCTGCCCACCTTAGTATATTCACTTGGGTGGTTAAAGCGCTTTAACCAGCTAAGATCGCTGATGTGGATCATGCCACCGATGCCCGGCTCCAACTCAACAAACACACCATAAGGCGTAATGTTTTTCACCAATCCTTTATGACGGCTTTCAACCGGGTATTTGTTTTCGATTTCGTTCCAGGGATCAGGCGTAAGCTGTTTGATAGAAAGGCTCATTTTGCGTGAGTCTTTATCAAGCGTTACCACCTTAGCTTCGTGCTCATCACCTAATTTGAAGAATTCTTTAGCGTTGATAGGTGTATTAGCCCAGGTAATTTCACTTACGTGTACCAAACCTTCAACACCAGGAAGTATTTCAAGGAAAGCGCCGTAATCTTCAATGTTTACTACTTTTCCTTTTACTATTTTTCCTTCGCTGATGGTTTCAGGCAATGTATCCCACGGGTGAGGCGTAAGTTGTTTCAAGCCTAAGCTGATGCGTTTTTTATCATCATCAAAGTCAAGTACAACCACGTTTAATTTCTGATCCATCTTCAACACTTCGCTCGGATGGCTTATGCGGCCCCAGCTAATATCAGTGATGTATAACAGACCATCCAATCCGCCAAGATCAAGAAATGCACCGAAGTCGGTAATGTTCTTGATGGTTCCTTCAAGCACCTGGCCTTTTTCAAGCTTGCTGATAATCTCAGCGCGTTGTGCTTCAATATCGCTTTCAATAAGGGCTTTGTGAGATACAACAGCGTTTTTAATGGTTTCGTTGATCTTAACCACTTTAAACTCCATTGTTTTACCAACAAACTGATCGTAATCAGTTACAGGCTTAACGTCAATTTGTGAACCAGGTAAGAATGTTTCCATACCAAATACATCCACGATCAAACCACCTTTTGTTTTGCTGGTAACAACGCCGGTAACCACTTCGCCTGTTTTGTGTATTTCAACTATGCGCTCCCATGCACGGGTAATGCGCGCCTGTTTGCGGCTAAGGTGAAGATGTCCTTCCCTGTCTTCTTTTTCTACAACCATTACTTCAACAGTATCGCCTACTTTTAAGCCCGGAAGATCACGGAATTCATTCAGTGAAACCAATCCATCGCTTTTGAAACCTATGTTTACTACAACATCGGTTTTTGTAAGACCTACCACAACACCTTCTACCATTTCATTATCTGTAATGGTTTTAAAAGTGCTTTCGTATACTGCATCGTACTTTTCTTTTTCTTCTTTTTTGTAAGAAGATACGTTGCGTTTGTCAATGCTCCAGTCGAAATCGTCGTGAGCAGTTTCCGGTTCGGCCGGTACCTGTGCAGGTTGATTTGTTATCGCTGTAGGTGCATCAGCAGCCTCCTGAACATCAGCGTTTGAGTTAACAATTTGATTATCTGACATGATATAAACCCAATGCTTTTAAAAAATTGGGACGGCAAAGGTAGGTAAAAATGCAGAAAGGACAAGGCTTTGGAAGGCTTTTGTGCTCTTAACGGTTGTTTTTTTGATGCAAATGCCCAAATTTTGAGGCTGTACCTCAAATTTCGCTGTATGTTTTCTCACGTTTATCGTCTGGCATTTCACGATTAACTTAATACTGGCATAACAACCTGGTTTTTTCACAGAGGCACACAAAGCATACACAAAGAGCCACAAAGAATAATAAAACGCGCTGTGTAACTTTGTGTATGCTTTGTGGCTCTTTGTGCCGCAAACCCTGCCCCGCCGCTGCGAGCACCGGAATTTGTGGCAGGAAATATAGCAATGGTTATTTAAAGAACTAATCTTAAACAGATTCTAAGTAAAAGTAAAAACAAACAAATACAAAAATTTATTTCTGATAATTTAAATACAGATATTGCGTTCATAATCGCGTAGCATATCAATGAAAAAATCATGATCACTTTACATCTTATTTCACTTTTTCAGAAAGACCTTGACAAATTAAAAGAAGAAATTACTTTATACCCTAAAGACGAACTATTATGGCAGGTAAAAGAAGGCATTACCAATAGCGGTGGCAACCTCTGTCTTCATCTTACCGGAAATCTCCAGCATTATATAGGGGCAGTATTGGGCGATTCAGGCTATGTTCGCAACAGGGATGCGGAGTTTCGCTTAAAAAATGTGCCAAGAGGAAAGCTGCTGGAAGATATAGAAACTACCCGCGCAGCAGTAACTGATGCCCTGGAACAACTTTCTAAAAATGACCTGCAAAAAGATTATCCGCTACCGGTGGTAATAGATGAAAAAACAAATACATCTTATTTTTTGTTACACCTGCTCAGTCATTTGAACTATCATTTAGGGCAGATTAATTATCACCGGAGGATTGTGAGTGGGGAATAGCGGTGGGATGTGAGCTATCGGCCATCGGTGTTTTGGTAGTGATCTCCCGCTTTTCACGTCTCACAGTTGACGACAGGGCTGTTTCTGCCGGTTAACGGTACGCTGTTGTATCCATATTTCCGCGTATAGTGCCGCGTAGCCTGCGCCAGAAGCTTTCCCTGTCTTTAATGGAAATAAAGTTTTGCTTAGCAGAAAAAGTACAGGCAGATAATATACCAATGAAAAGAAGTGCGATATTAAACACCCAATGGCAGTAACGAATATTCATAGTTGTTTTCTGGCCGGACTGTTACCTGTTTAGCCCTTATCTTTTTTACCGAAAAGCCGTTTAAAAAAGCCCTTTTTTTTCTCTGCGGTTGTAGTGTCTGCATTTTTATTTTCTTTCTTTCCTTTCTGCGCTTCTTCTTTAATCTTTTCTTCTTCAGGAGACAATTTTGATTCAGTAGTTACTTTTTCTCTTCCATCGCTTACCGGTACATCAATATACTGGTTGGAATCATTTTGATCATTCTCACCTTCAATAAAAGGGGTATCAGGTGAAACCGGTTCACTCCAATCCTGTATCATTTCACTCTTAATACTTGCCGGTACAACAAATCTTTGTTTGGGATCTACGCCAAGCGTTTTGTCTTTGTATACTTCCTGGAAAAAATATGCCCAGATAGGCATTGCCATTTGCGCACCCTGGCCAACTGAGTTGTTTGATATGCGTAACAACGGATCATCTGCTCCAACCCAAACGCCACCTAATAATTGAGGTGTAAAGCCTATAAACCAGCCATCGGCGTTGTTATTGGTGGTACCTGTTTTTCCTGCAATCTCGCTGGTAATGCCATAAGCGTTGCGCATAGACCGGCCTGTTCCAAAATCAATTACACCCTGCATCATTTTTGTCATGATATAAGCATCTGCTTCGCTGATTACTTCTTTATGCGTTGTAGTAAATGTCTGGAGCACATTGCCATTACGGTCTTCAATTCTTGAAATATAGATAGGCTCGGTATGCATGCCACCGGCAGGATACATGCTGTATGCGCCAACCATTTCAAGCAGGGAAAGATCGGCCGCGCCAAGCGCAATAGAAGGGTAGGGGGGGATTTTACTTTTAATTCCTGCCTCATGTGCAAATTCCACCGTTTTGTTAACGCCTATTTCAGTCATTAATTTGGCAGCGGCAGTATTTATAGATGCGGCAAGGCAATAATTGAGCGGCCTTACACCGGAATATTTTTTGTCTGAAATTATCTTTCCACCAAGATTAACAGGATCAAGTGAAATTGGCGTTTCTGGCGTATAACCATTCATTATCGCAAGCGTGTATAAAAAAGGCTTAAAGGTTGAACCAACCTGTCTTTTGGTTGAATAATTGGCGTGATCATATTTGTAGGTTTTAAAATCAATACCACCAACCCAGGCTCTTATTTCGCCGGTAAGCGGGTCTGTTACAACAAACGATGCCTGCAGCATTTGCTTGTGATATTTGATGGAATCGAGCGGCGACATTATGGTATCTTTTTCCCGTTTGTTATTCCATGCAAATACCTTCATGGGAATTTTTTCATTAAAAGCCTTTCGTATATCTGCTTCCTTAATATCTTCTCCAGACATTTTCTCCCAGCGATCGCTTGATTTCATGGCATTCTCCAAAATCTTTTTCCCATCTTTGGTATTCCATACCGAACCATCTTTTATATTTTTCTGCGCATTGAAAACTTTTTGAAGATTGGGCATGTGACGTGCAACAGCCATTTCCGCATATAACTGCGTACGGGGATCGATGGTGGTATATATTTTCAATCCATCTTTGTAAATATTATAAGGCTCGCCTGTTTTAGGGTTCTTATGATCCTTACACCATTGCCGCAAATCGTTTTTCAGCACATCAATAAAATAAGGCGCCAGGTTGTTATTCTGCGTCATCTTTTCATAATCAAGCTTAATAGGCGTTAACTTGATTTTTGTGGCTTCCGCAGCAGATACGTAATTGTTTCTTACCATCTGGTCAATTACTGTATTTCTTCTGTCTAACGCTTGTTTAGGATATACGCGTGGATTGTATGTTCCTGTTGCTTTAAGCATGCCTATCAGCACGGCAGATTCTGCAATACTTAAACGATCTGGTTCTTTCTGAAAAAATGTTCGCGATGCATTTCTTATGCCATACACGTGATCACTGTATTCAACAGTATTGAGGTACAAGGCAATTATTTCTTCTTTTGTAAAATTCCTTTCCAGCCTGATGGCAACAATCATTTCCTTCAGCTTTTCAATCATTCTGGATATTTTATTTTTACTACCCTGCCCAAGCATGTTTTTTGCCAGCTGCTGGGTAATGGTACTTGCGCCGCCTTCACTACCAAAGAAAAATACTGCTCTTGCAAGGCTTCGTCCGTCTATGCCGGAATGCTCGTAAAAACGTTCATCTTCGGTGGCAACAAGTGCATTAAGCACATTTGGAGAAATATCTTTATAGGGAACATTCGTTCTGTCGGTGATGTAATATTTCCCCATCAGCCTGCCGTCTGCCGCAAGTACTTCAGATGCGGATAATACAGAAGGGTTTTCAAGTTCGGAAAGTGAAGGTAATTTTCCGAAAACACCCCAGCTTATCATTAAGATAAACAGGATAGCGCATCCTAAACCGGTAAAGAAAATGTTCCACAAATATTTTTTTGCTTTAGCCATAGGTGTAATTAATTATTTAAAAATACCAACTGTATATGCTTTTGCAAATTTCATGCATATATTTTAAACTTCATGCCATGAACCTGTACTAATGCCACGAATGCACGAATATTTTTGCTACTGCCCGGGATAGTTTGACTGCATAAAGCCTTTATATACTTCAAGATCTTTGCTTGTTTTTAAAACCTCAAGATTTGCCGGCGAAATTATGGTTAAATAATATTTATCAGCAGCCAGCCAGGGTACTATCTGTGCACCCGCTATCGCTTTTGTTTTATTCACATATTCAAGCGCCGCTGCTGCATCTGCAAAATCCGACATTACAATAAGTTTATTGTTATCGTCTAACGGCAGTAAAGTCATTTCAATAGGTTGTGCACGGTAAGATTCCCGGTTATAGCGGTTGAATGCATTCTTCGCCTCATTTACATATACCACATCTACCTTGTTTAAAACCAGTATAACCATATGTTGGTCTGAAGGATTGTATATATAGCCCGATTGCTTTTGAACAGGTTTCTTTAGTTGCGATGAATCTATGGCAGGTCTTACGGCTGTTTGTTTCGGCGCCTGTATATCAGTTGTTTTAGGTTCCTGCTTACTTTGAACTACCTGTTCTTTCCCGGGAAGCTTTGGCTCCGGTTCAGGTTCTTTTTTTACAATTACAGGTTCAGGCTCTTTTGTTACAGGCAGCAGCACTGAATCTTCTGATGCTCTTTCTATCTTAAGATCGGTGAGGTATTTTTCAATAGCGGCGCGCCTTTTTAAAACATCAATAATATTTTCCGCTTTTTTAGCCATGCCGGATCCGGCATTGATTTTTACCAGGTTTCTCAAAGCGTTTATAGCTGAGCTGTCATCCCGCATTTTGATGTAGTAAATAGATTCGATATACAACAACTGTTGGGTCCAGTAAATATTACCATATGCACTATCTGCTTTTATCTTTTCAATTACCGCCTGCTCAAAATTTCCTTCCAGAAACAGGTTATATATCCGCTCATAATTTTTAGTGGCGTCGGTTTGTATTTTCGTAATGTTTTCTTTAGCCGCTTTGGGATTATCAATGAACTGCAGGTATTTGCTTTGTTTAAAATGCTGTGCTAATATTTCCCTGTACTGCTTTGCTTTTACAGGAAGATTTAATTTGTTGTAACAATAATTCAAATCAAAAATAGCTTCTTCCTGGTAAGGAGTATCAGGATACCTGTTTAAGAGGTCTTCATATTTTTTAATTGCTTCAGCATAATCCTCAAACTTATCCTTAAAAATTTTACCGAGGGAAAAGAGCGCGTTTTCAATAGAATCGTTGGAAGCAGCTACTGCTTCAGGTGTAAGCGGCAGTGTTTTAAGTAAGCCTTCATAGCTGATGTCTTTAGTTTTTTCTTCAGCCTGGTCTAATGGCGTATTACTTGCTCCCGGGTTGAGACTGGCAGAGCGTACCTGTGCCGCTACATCGGTTATACGCCGCCAGTTATCTACATTAGGCCTGGTGCCCCAGGTGCTCCGGAAAGTAGAAAATCCTTTTGACTTTAATGAGTTGTTATAAAAATACCAGTCGCCTTTTGAATCATTGGCAGCGAAGAGGTCTGTAGCCCCCTTATTGGCATAAGGATTATTGGAACTGAAGCTGGCTGAATCTGTTTCTTTCAAGCCTCTTTCTTTACGAAGACGTTTGGCCGCAGCTTTCAGGAATTTTTCTCTTTCCGCTTCAGGCATTGCAGCAATTTTCTGAAGACTATCCTGGGTGGTTATCGTTTTTAATTTTGAAACGATCTCTCCCAAAGCATTTTTTCTTATACCAAGCGCTTCAGGGTTTTTAATGATGGGGCTGCCGGCATCTAAACTATCATAAGCGCTTGCGGCCAGTTCGTATTGCTTATGCTCAAAAGCAAGGTCTCCGAGATATAAATAAGAACGGTTTTTTTGCGTAAGGTCTTCCGGGTTATAGGTCACGCTTTTCAACAGCCAGGTTTTAGCGCCATCAAAATTATCGCGTTCCATTTCCATTTGCGCCGCCATATAGTAAATAATACTGCGGTAATTGTAATACCTGTCACGCTTAGCCATCTTCAGCAGTTCCTGTATATTATTTTCTATAACTGTTTTGTCATCATCTCCATGTGCCAGCTTAATTTGATTGAGCCTTGCATATACAGCCATTACCGGGTCGATGGCATGTTTTATGCTCAGGTCAAAATATTTGTTTGCCCCGGTTTTGTTTTTGCTTAATGCATACAACTGGCCAATAAGATATTCCCATCTTGCTTTTTCAGCGCTGTTACCGGCATTTTCCAATGCATGTGTAAGATAATTGGCAGCACTATCCCACATATTATGCTTGTAAAACCAGTATGCCTGCACTTCATTAAGCGTAGGTTTTAAACGTTCAGGTAAAAGCTCGTCTCTCTTTAATGTTTGAATTAAACCTGAAGCTTCTCCATAAGCACTATCTTCTATATATGTTTTTACCAGCCAGAGCAATGCATCATTACGCCGGGGTGGTTCGCTGAAAACTTTTTGAACAATGCCTGTTTTTTCTTTGGTAGAGATATTATAGATATTCCCTTCCTCGTTTAAATTGCTGCCCACAAATTTTTTATAGCCTAATTCCTCCTGTTTTTTAGGCTGAAAATAATAGTTGAGGTATTGAAAAGCTATACCGGCAGAATCCATCTGGTTTTTAAAAAAATATGCTTTGCCCATCAGGAAATACATATCATCAATCCATTCATTGCGCAGGTCGTGCAATAAAATTCCTGCATTGCATTTTTGCAATACTGAATCGAGCTCGGTTTTTTGCGAGGCCGTGGCTTCGAGCGTATAATTATAAAACGGGAGCAATAGCGTATAATCGTCTCTGAAGGACTGCCTGGCGCCGGTCACTACATCATTTAATTTAATTTCAGCATTAAAAAAGAAATTGTAATGCGTGTTCATGCTCTGCATCAGCCTGCGGGGAACAGTATACCTGGTGGTAAAGGTTTTATCCGAACCTAATATACGTTTCTCATATTTTTCGGGTTTCTTTACATCCAGCGTAGCATCTTTTTGTGCCATTGCAGATGAAATAAAACCACAACAAAATAAAAAGAGAACCAATGTCGTTAAAGCTTCTTTACGATAGGACATGAAGTTGTAGTTCGGAAGTATAATAAACTAATTTTCAGCGAAATTATTTCAATTGTACAATTTTTCAGGTATAAGTTCTTACAACTTGGTCAAAGTGGTTATTTTTAACAGAAATAACTGATAATGGCAAAAATATTCGACGCAGACGCAACACTTCAAAGGCTCAGGAACAGGTACAGGATGGTGATTATGAACGACGATACCTATGAAGAGGTTGTTACGGTAAGGCTTTCGAGGTTGAGCGTATATATTACTTTGTGCACAATTTTTGTGTTATTAGTGGGTTTAACAGTAGCATTGCTGGTATTTACACCCCTGAGGTATTATGTACCGGGATATGGCAGCGGTTCAGACAGGAGAGAGTTGATTACACTGAAAATGCAGGTAGATTCGCTGGAGCAACAAATGAAATACAGGGACAAATACTTTGAAAATATTCAGAATGTATTAAGAGGCAACACAACAGCTATTATAACAGATACAACCCGGTTAACCATCCCTAAGGAAGATAAAACCGAAGATTAATTCACAAAAACCAATAACCATGTTTTCATCAAAATCCAAATCTGAAATCGAAATCAACCCATCTTCCTCAAGCACAAGCCTTATTGGCGCGGGTACTGTTATTAAAGGTGATATTGTAAGCAGCGGCGATATCCGTATTGACGGTACGCTTAAAGGCAATATATCGGGCTCGGCAAAGGTGCTGATTGGCGCTGAAGGTATAATTGAAGGTGATGTGGAGGGACAGCAAGCCGATATTCTTGGTAAAGTAACCGGTAAAATTCTCATTAAAGATCTATTAAACCTTAGGGGTAAAGCTGTTATTAAAGGTAATATCAGCGCAGGCAAATTGCAGGTTGAGCCTACGGTTACGTTTAAAGGTCAGTGCCATGTTGGTGAAGGTACTATTGCTGATGTTGTGGAAATGAAAGAAGAGCAGCAGTCTATTGCCAAAGCGAAATAGTAGTTTTTGAAACCAACTTTAACAGGAAATTGTTTCTATTAACGCAATCCCTGCATGATGATAGTATTATGCAGGGATTTTTGTTAGTTACAGGCACATTCTTTTACGATTGTTGCATCAGTTGAAAATATTATTAGTTAAGCATTGGGGGAGAAAATACCGTCAATGCAATAAAGAGGCAGGGGGAAGCGTAAAGTTGATAGACAGAAAAGGATATTAGGCTGTTTTAATACTTTCTCCGAAACGGGCTGCGGTGGCCGGTAAAATTGTTTTCAGAAACACCTGGTCAATCATGACGGCTCCCGGGCACCTTCAAACACACCCAATTCCCGGCAATCATATCAACAACTATTCGACTTCCGGTTTTGTAAGGCAGGAGATGAAATGCAGATGTTCCGGAATGCAACTGTAAATATTGACTGCGCCCCAACCAGTAAATATGCAGCAAAGAAAACCGCTGCCAAACTGCTGAACTGCTTTAAAAAGGCGGGATATATTAATCAGGGACTTTTTTTGTGATGCCCGTTTTTATAATGTTCCAGTAAAGCATCTTCTCTAAAATCATTTTTGAGATCGCGTATCACGGTATGAATATGGTTTGCATTGTTCTGGGTATTGTCGTATTCAATTAAACTTCCAGCAGCCCCCCTCAGCATAACGCTTTTTGATAAAGAAGGTTTAATGTTTCAACACCAATGCGCTGCTGTTAAGTGTAAACACTTATTACAGCCGGTCTGGCAACGCCTATCTGTTATTATTATTGTTTTATTTAAAAAAAATGTTAATCAAAAGTTATTAATATTAAAAAATAATTTTTAAGTTTGATTATCCCAATCTTATAAACCAACGCAGATGCATTATAGCAATGTATTGACTGGAATACTGTCAATATTGGTATTTATTGTGTTTATTTTAACCTTTTCAGTTCCTGTAATGTGCCAGGAAAATAAAAAGGTTGAGATAAAAGATACACTTTCCGCTCTGCTAAAGCCGTATCTGCACACCGATACAATTCCTCCCGGAATTAAGGTTTCTGCCCTAAAAGATTCAGCAAAACATTCTACAGACTCTTTATACCGGCTTGTTAAAGACCTCTTTAATAAAGATAGCTCCGGCATATACAAGGACAGTCTCCGGAGTTTTCTGAAGCAATTGATCAACAAGCCATCGGATTCTACGCTGAAAAATAAATGGAAGGATATTTCGGGGAATGTATTTAAGCAGCCGTCATCGCTGATAACAATCGGAGGCGGCTATATTAATTACAACTACCTGTTTCGTTCTGCGCTTGATACTCCCTTTATAGCGCACAATCTCGGGCAGCATATGGTAGTAGCAGGTGTAGATGTATCGGTAGCAGATATACCTCTGCGCATAACTTACTATGGAAGACAGAGTAATTCAATGTATTTACGGGATTATAATGATTTCCGTGTTGAATTAAATACACCGGAGCTCAACCGTGTCAGGCAGGTTAAGTTGCGCAACAGGCTGAATAGTGTAATACAGTCTGTTCAAAAGCCGGAATTACTCAATAATATCAATGGCTTCAAAAATCAGATTAACAAGTTAAGAAGTTGGTTAAATGGAAAAGAACAACTCAATCTTTATCTTGAAAGCAAACATAATCTTGCCTATGGTGAGAAATTACCTGATGACATAGGAGATAAGCAGGTTGTGCTGCAAACTTCAAAGCAGGTGGTTGAAGTATATGAGCAAAAAAAGCAACTGCTCAGCCGCTACGAGAACGCTCTTGATTCACTTAATCATATTTATGCAGCTAACAGTGCAAAAATCCAACAATTAAAGGAGCTGGTAAACGGCAATATTTATACGGATAAAGGAACACAGCTCATAGAACATAAGTTACGGGAAGATAGCTTACTGGATAAAAAAACTTCAAAACTTTTACATGCGCTGTATTCAATAAAGACGCTGGCAATAGGAAGAACGCTCCCCAATATGAGTAATCTTACTGTGAAGCATCTGAATGTATCCGGGTTAAACGTGGAATATAATGCAGGCAATTTATATGCTGCGCTTGTAGCAGGAAAAATAGATTTCAGGACAAGAGATTTTATATACGGAAAGCCTTCCAGGGTACCGCAGTATGTATATGCAGCAAGCATAGGTTACGGGCGTAAGGAAGGAAACCATCTTATTGTTACCGGCTATACGGGTAAAAAGCAAATTATATCCAATAGCAATAGTTCGGCTATGCCCCTGAGTGGAGTAAGTATAAGGGTTCAGTGGGTTGTAAGAGCGTACCTCAGGCTTGCGGCTGAAATAGCACAGTCTACGAGCCCGGTTTATACAGGCGATGGAAATGTTGGTACAAAGAAATTCAGTTTTAATGATAACACCAATAAGGCGTATAATATACAAGCGTTTGCAGTAGTGCCCGGGGTAAAAACACGCATTGATGGCTATTATCAAAAAACCGGTATTAACTTTCAAAACTTTACCAATTACCGTATAAATGCAAATGCAGGCACCTGGAGCATAAGGGCTGAGCAATATGTATGGAAAAAACAGTTACGCCTGCAGACCTCTGTCAGGAAAAATGATTACAGCAATCCATATGTAGTACAGCAATATAATACCAACACTGTTTTTACATCCTTTTCCGCAACATTCCGCCGAAGATATTATCCGTCAGTTACCGTAGGTTATATGCCGGCTTCTCAATACACTGTTGCAGGAAATGAGGTGATGGAAAACAGGTATCAGACATTCAACATTACTATGTCTCACAACATTCATATTGGCAAAATGAATGCAAACACCACACTGATGTATAACCGCTTTTATAACCGAAGCAGCGACACTGCTTTTTTATATTATAATGCAAACTACTTCTATGCTGCAAATCAATTTATATTTCCTCAATTCATTGCCAATATCGGGTATGCACGTACTGCTAATGGTCAATACTCACTTGACGTGATGGATGGAGGTTTAACGCTGATACACCTGAAACAAATACAATTTGGATGCGGCGTAAAAATCAATCAATACAATAATAATGAGGTTCGTACCGGCGCTTACGGAAACCTGCGTATGAGCCTGAAAGCGTTAGGTGATATTACCTGCTGGTACGAAAGAGGGTATTTGCCGGGGGCAGTTACCGGGTTAACAAAAAACGAGTGGTTTACACTTGGCTTTATAAGATACTTAAATAACAGGGTAAGCATATGGAAAAAATATTCGGATTAATCCTGCTCTGTACAGGACTGCTTTGCGATGCACAAATCATTGTTACACCACAATTGCAAAAAACAGGTGTTGTGCAAAAGCAGCAATTATGGAATATGCTGCTGACCAATACCGATGCCGCTGCGGTAACAGGGCATATTGAAATAATATTGGGTGATAACTCAACCGGGCAACCAATCCTGTCTGGCATTGCAAAGGTATTCACCATTGCACAGGGCAGCCTGCAGGTTAATGCTGCAATGATGGAGCCCATACAATACACACAGCTAAATGGTAATTATATAATTGATCCTGCTCCCAATGGCTTTTTACCGGTAGGGAACTTCAGCGTTTGCATCAGTTTTTACAGGCATATACATGATGCAATAAACCAGATAGTGGAGGAATGTGATTTTATTGAAGTAGAGCCACTTGGTCCGCCACAGCTAACGCTGCCCTGGGATGAATCGGAAGAGCTAAGTAAAACACCAACATTTGCATGGTTGCCGCCAACACCTGCCGGTTTCTTTACTATGCTCAATTACGATCTTGATGTAGTGGAGATATTGCCGGGACAGTCCGCGGCAGATGCCATTCAGCAGAATATACCCTTACTACATCAGCTAAACATTATTCCGATATCATTTCTATACCCGGTATCAGCGCCGGCACTTGAATATAACAAGCAGTACGCGTGGCGTATTACCGCAAAAAATAATGGCGCAGTTGTTTCCAAAAGTGAAGTGTGGTCTTTTACATTAAAACAGGAGCTAACCAAAAATATTATTAAAACGAATAACCTTCCTTATTCCAGGTTACTGAGTGAAGATCAGCCCGGATATTCGATGCAATTGGACTATCTCAAATTTGAGTATACCAATGAAGCCAATGACAGCACATGGAATGTTATGGTCTATGATGTTACTAACTCAATAACAGACACAATCTCTATGAGATGGGATACAGTGCAGATGAAATATGGACAGAATCTTGTGAATCTTGACCTGAAGAACGCTGCTCCATTTATATCCAATCATTTTTACCTGATGGAACTCAGAAACCAGTGGGGGCAATTGTGGCGGCTGAAATTTGAGTTCAGAAGATCGGAGGAAGACTAAGTTTCTACCATGAATAAACAGTGCAAATACATTATTCTAACCTGATAATCTCATTTATAGTATGACTTATTTATTGAAAAGAAATATTCAGGAGAATGTTGCGGCATTCCTGCTGACACTTATGTTTACTGAAACATTCCTGCCATTACACTTAACAGCTAAAACCGGTTTTGCCGGTACCCGGATCACAAATACTTATACTCCTGTGTTGCTAACTAAAGACAAAGTTCGGGTTACAGGCGCCGGAACGCCCCTTAACACAACCCATATTGCAGCGGAAAAGAAAGTGGAGGATATACCCATGCCCGGGGTCAACCAGGAAAACAATACGCAACAACCTTTTATAGGAGGCCCTGGTCAACCGGAAATGAGCAGCTTTAAGAGTGTAAATAATGATAATATGGTTGATTTGTTTACCGGTGATTTCTCTTATAATATTCCTTTGCTTGATGTGGGAGGATATCCTGTTAATATACATTATAATGGTGGCGCCACAATAGACCATGAGGCAAGCTGGGTGGGGCTTGGATGGAATGTTAACCCTGGAGTAATCAGCCGCTCAACCCGTGGTTTGCCGGATGATTTTAACGGGGATGATAAAATAATAAGAATACAAAAGATAAAGGAAAACAAAACGATTGGTGTAAATGTTGGGGGTAATATCGAAATATTTGGCGGTGTTCTGAACCTTTCCATTAATGGCGGTGTTTTTAGTAATACCTATAATGGTTGGGGTGTTGAATACGGGGTTAATGCAAATATCAGTTCCGGCAGCGGCAGCAAAGGAAGCCTGACGGGTTCTTTGGGCTTACAAAATAATTCACAATCAGGATTGAGCGTTACGCCGGGTTTAAGTGTTAACCTGGCTGAGAAGGGCAATATTTTCCAGGGCTCTACAGGAATTGCAGCTAACTATAACTCCAGAACAGGCCTCTCAGGATTGCAATTTAACGCGCAGGTATCAGGCACTGTTAATGCCAGCAATTTAAAGGATAGCAAAAAAGATTACAGCACTACTACTATCAGTGGGCCAACATCATTCATTTCCTTTGCAACGCCTGCTTATACGCCTTCCATTAAAATGCCCTTTACCAGCACCAATTACAGCTTTAATGCCAAATATGGCGGCGAGGCATGGGGAGTATTCGGAAATTTAAATATCACGGGCTATGTGAGCAAACAGGAGATTGCCGATGAAGACACCCTGCAGTCTTTACCTGCCTATGGATTTTTGTATTACACAAAAGCTAAAGACAGTGCCCAGGCTTTACTTGACCTGAGCCGCGAAAAGGAAATTTATTTTAATGCCAAAAGTACCCCACATGTTGCCATACCACAATATACTTATGATGTATACAGCATAAGCGGCGAGGGAACCGGGGGAATGTTCCGGCCCTACAGGAGCGAGGCAGGGTATATAAGAGATCATTACATGCAGACAAAAAGTAAGTCGGGTAATTTTGCCATTAACCTTGGAGGAGGAGCCTGGTTTAAAGGAGGGCTGGACGTAAATGAAACTATTGCCACAACCAAAAACAGCGCCTGGAAAACAACTGTAAATTCCAACCTTGAATTCAAGGATGCCGATACTACTTTTCAACCGGTGTATTTTAGAAATCCGGGGGAAAAAACAAGCAATACCACGGACTACTACCAGTCTGTAGGGGGAGACAGCACCATAAGGATCAAACTAACAGGCAGCGATAACAATGTAAGCGCCACTAATGCATTTGTTGCCTATTCCAATAAGCTTAAAGCCGGGGAGATCAGTATTAACGGGCCTGTTGTGAAAAAAAACCGTGATAAACGCACACAGGTAATCACTTACCGTACATCAGAGGAAGCGGCGGGTAATGCGCTCGACAAAAAAATTTATTCTTATTATGAAAATGCCATCCCTCTGGGTGATTGCCCGGAGACTGCTGTAGAAGATACCATAGAAAGAAAGGATGATATTGTCAGGAAAGGACACCATATTTCTGAAATAACCGTGCTCAACGGGGATGGAAGACGGTATATCTACGGATTGCCAGCCTATAATGTTGAGCAATCTGATGTAACCTTTTCTGTAGATAAAGAGGTTGAGCAATCGAAAATTGACAAAGGCATGGCAGACTATGAGGCTGAAAAAGATAATCACGCCGGTACCAATAAGAAAGGGAAAGAAAACTTTTTTACCAAAGATATTACACCCGCGCATGCACATTCTTTTTTGCTTACTGCGCTTGTCTCGCCTGATTATGTGGATGTAACAGGAGATGGCGTAAGCGATGATGATCTTGGAGATGCAGTGAAATTCAATTACACAAGGATCTACGGCAAGAAAAAAAATACGCAATACTACAAATGGCGAACACCCAATGAGCAAAACATGGTTAATTATGATGAAGGATTGAAGACCTATAGCCGTGATGATAAAGGCACTTACCTCTTTGGAGAAAAAGAAGTATGGTATCTTAATTCTATTGCTTCAAAAACAATGATAGCGGTATTCCGGATTTCAGATAAGCGGGAAGATAACCTTGGTGTAAAAGGTGAAAATGGCGGTGTTGATCCTGCGCAGAAAATGAGGCGCCTTGAAAGAATTGATCTTTATTCCAAGCCGGATCTCATTCAAAACGGCGTCAATGCCCGCCCTGTAAAATCCGTACATTTTGAGTATGATTATTCATTGTGCCGTAATACGCCGAACAATTCCGGTAATCCTGTTGATAAGAGCGGCAATGCCGTTGCTGAAGGGAGCAGTGATAACGTAAATAAAAATAAAGGCAAGCTTACACTGAGGAAAATATGGTTTTCGTACAATGGCAATTATAAAGGCATAAAAAATCCGTATAAGTTTAATTACGGGCAGGTAGAAAGCGGGCAGCCTGAAAATAAATACAACCCCGAACATAACAGCAAACATTATGACCGTTGGGGTTCCTATAAGCATCCCTCCGGCAATCCTTCGTCATTAAATAACGTAGATTATCCGTATGCGGTACAGGATTCCGCTAACGCAACAGAATATTCCAATGCATGGCAGTTAACCGACATCAAACTTCCTTCAGGAGGAATTATGAAAATATCCTACGAGGCTGATGATTATGCGTATGTGCAAAACAGAAGAGCCATGCAATTATTTACCATCGCCGGCTTTGGAAGCACAAGCAGCAGCACTCCTGAGCAGAAAATGTACATGTCAAACACTGATCGTACTGAATACGAATACGTTTTTATTGACGTAAGTAAATCTGTTACGGATAAAGCAGATATCTACAGGAAATATTTGCAGGGGGTTGAAAAATTATACTTCAGGCTGGCGGTTCAAATGCCGGAAGATGTATGGGGAAAAGGCTTTGATATGGTTCCCACCTACGTAAATATTGACCAGGATAACTACGGAGTGGTGCCGGGTAATGATAAGCGCATATGGATAAAGCTCGCCCAGGTAGACGGAAAACAGCCCCTGCTGCTTGCGGCTTTACAGTTCATGAAGCTTAATATACCTGCAAAAGCATACCCGGCGTCAGAAACAGGAGAAGGGCTTTCGTTTGAAAGTGCGGTAAGAATGCTGGTGACCTCACTTTCTGAAATTCAAAATGTAGTGAAGGGATTTTATGATATGGGGAAAAAGCACTTCTGGTGTCAGCAGGTGGTTGTATCCAAATCTTTTGTAAGGCTGAATGTGCCTTCGTACAAAAAATATGGAGGAGGATACAGGGTAAAACGCGTAGAGACCTTTGACAACTGGAATGCAATGACAACCCGGAAGGAGGCTAGTTATGGTCAGCGGTACTCCTACACTACAACAGAGGTAATTACAAAGCAAACATTAATATCCGGGGTAAGAAAGCTTGTGAAAGATACCATTGAAATAAGCAGTGGCGTGGCAAGTTATGAGCCTTTCATAGGCGGTGAAGAAAATCCGTTCAGGGAACCGGTTGAATATGAAGAGCGGATGTCGGTACTGGCTCCTAAAAATTACCTGTATAGTGAAAAGCCTTTGGGAGAATCTTTTTTTGGAGCGCCAATGGTAGGCTACAGCAAGGTGCGGGTAAGAACCATTCACAGCAAAGCAAAATCTGCCAACGGCTGGCAGGAATCTGAATTTTATACCACGCGGGATTTCCCTACCCTTGTAGACTTTACTTCATTTGACGGTGAAAGCAAGAGGCGCTATAACCCCAAGCTACGCAGCCTGCTTAACCTGAATGCGATCAGCAATGTAACCCTGTCGCAAGGCTTTAAAGTAGAGCTGAACGACATGAATGGCAAATTGAAATCACAGTCAGGTTTTGCTGAAACTGATTCGCTCCATCCTTTTCAATATACCAAAAATTACTACCGGGTAGATGATGAAAATGCCGTTTCGCAACACCTGAACAATAATGTGTGGATTGTAGATTCTCTTAATGGAAATGTTAATAAAAATGCTGTAATAGGTCTTGATATTGAAATTATGAATGACCTGCGCGAACAATATTCTAAAACAATATCAAAAAGCGCTCAAACCAATATTGATATTATACCTCTGCTGGCATGGCCCTTGGTTATCGGCACTTTAATACCATATAAACATAAAGAAGAAAATACATTCCGGTCGGCCACTACTGTAAAAATAGTTCAACGGTATGGAATACTTGACAGTGTGGTTGTGATGGACAAAGGCAGCATTGTTTCAACAAAAAATATGGTATACGATGGAGAAACCGGCGACCCTGTACTTACCAGGACAAATAATGAATTTGATGACCCGGTATACCAGTTCAATTACCCGGCATACTGGGCGTACAGTGGTATGGGCCCGGCATATAAAAACATTGATGCTGTTTTTAAAAGCAAACGGGTAATAAAAGGAAAGATGGAAAACAGCGATGGCTCAGCGTTTGATGCAAAACGTTTTTTTGAAAGCGGCGATGAAATTTTAATAAGTGAATGCAGGATGACTGAAACCATAATTTCATCTCCCGGCGATTGCCCGCAATACCGGTTCTCCGGTTCCGCAAAAAATGTGAGGATATGGGCAATAGATGCTGCCAAAGGAAAAGAAAAAGACAGGGGATTATATTTTATTGATGAAAACGGAAAGCCATTTCACGGAGCAATAGAAAGCATGCGCATTATACGCTCCGGCAAAAGAAATATGGTAAGTGCGAGTGCCGGTAGTATTGTATCGCTTGCCAACCCGATGCGGGAGATTACCACCGGTAAATTTAAAATAGTAATTGACAGCAATACACAGGTAATAAATACCGCCGCAACAGCTTACAAAGATCTGTGGCAGGTGGAAAAAACTTTTTATGTGAAGGACAGTGTGGTAAGGGTATACAGGGATTTTGATCCAATAAGCGTAAGTCCTAAAGTTTCGGTAGTCAGGTTTGATTCAGAAAACAATTCTGAAATATTTTCTAATAAAGGTTTTGCTATTACCAGTTTAGATTATATCAGATACAGAAACGCTCCGTGTCATCATCACTCCCGCACGGTATATTCGAAGAGTATTCTTGAATTTAACCTCGATGATATACCCTCTGACGCAATTATAACCTCTGCATATATTTCTTTCTATCCCAAAGTTCCCAATTCTATTTGGGGACGGGTAAGTCGGCAAGGGCGATGCTTCTTTGACAAATTATGGTCCTATGATTGGAGCACGGCAACATCTTTTTATAAAGATGCAGCAAATGCCTCCATAGAACGTATTACAAATAAATGGACAACACAAACCCATTACAGAGATTTTCAACAATCTCCAGATCATAAGGTAGCAGTAACGTCTTCAGATTATAACAATATCTTATGTACAGCACTTATTCAAGACTATATACAGAACCCAAGATTTGGTTTGATGTTGCAGTTAGACAAAAGAAATCCAGATAATAACAGTCAGTCTGAATCTAACTACATAAGTTTCTGCCAGGCTAATCAAAATAACATGTCGTCAGTCTATTGTTCGAATTCGTCAGGAGAGGCTTTGAAGACCCTGGCAATTGGCGGCTGTAATTGTTATGCACCTACATTACAAATAAATTATAAAGCTTATGTAGATTCCACCATCAAACTTTGCAAAGAAAACATAAACGATACTGCCACCAATCCTTACCGGTGGGGCATTTTGGGCAACTGGCGTGCAGACAAGGCATATACCTACTATAGCGACCGTAAAGAAAGCGATGCATCCATAACGGCAACAGATATTCGTAAAGAAGGTGTGCTCAAACAATTCACGGTTTACTGGAATTTTTCTGATTCAGGACTGGTAAACGTTGCCGATACCAACAAATGGGTTTGGAATGCCGCCGTTAGTATGTACAACAAGCGGGGATTTGAAATTGAAAATTATGATCCGTTGGGTCGTTATAACGCAGGCTTATACGGTTATAATCAAACCATGCCCGTTGCAGTAGCGCAGAACAGCCGCTACAGGGAGATATTATATGACGGATTTGAAGATTATGATTACAGGAACCAGGCCTGTATCCCGCTTTGCGAAAATCCACGCGAATTTGACTTCAGGGGAACACAAACCGGTGTAACTGTAGACAACACGCAAAGCCATACCGGCAGGTACAGCATTAAAGTTAACAGCGGGTATTCATCAACGTTAACCGCACCTGTATCGGCTCCGGATACATTAAGCACCGCTGTATCAATAAACATTGATTCTACCCCCATATACAATGCCACAAGGGTTATTGGTGCGGGAACCGGGTTTACCGGCATATACAGCCAGGATGCTTATGAAGCAGCAATGTTTGGATGCAGCTATACCTCTACCTATGAAACCCATACCGAGGCTACCCCCGATATGTCAGGAATAGCGCCGCCAATTGTTGGGCTTTGCCGCGATGCGTCTTATGAAGTTACATGGCAGGCTAAATTACAGGCCAAAACAACCGACACCTATACTTTCCACCTCACCGGTATTGGCGGAAGGGCGCTGGTTACATTAAACGCAGTTCCCATTGCACAGGCATATAAAGATACCAGGTCGTCTGCCGGCATACCACTGGTAGCCGGGCAGCTCTATTATCTTGAAGTGAAATATGTACATACGCCCTACGAGGCATTCGGGCTCAAACTTGAGTGGCAGGCTAATTCACTTAATGCAGATGGCGCAAAAGAAGTGATACCCACCAGCTTCCTGTATCCGCCTTCTACCAGTACCGCACCTTCGGGGTCGTTTGAATATAATATCAGCAGGTATTGTATTGAACAAAAAAATGTAAAACCTGAGCAGGTAATACGGCCGGTATTCAGGCCCGTTACAAAAACTAAAATTGTAGTGAGCGCATGGATGAAAATAGGCGGAGACGACTGCTTAACAGCTCCGGTATTAACGGATGCTTTAAAAGTAGTATGGAAGCAAAACGCCTCAACGCTGCAAACAGATTTTCCTGAAAAAACAGGACAACGTATTGAGGGGTGGCAGCGATATGAGAAGATTATTATTATACCCGAAAGCGCCACCCAGGTGCAGGTAGTGATGACCGGCACACAAGGCAAAAACATTTATGTGGATGATGTGCGCATACAGCCATATAACAGCAGCATGAAAGCCTTTGCATACGATGCAGTGAGCCTGCGTTTGATGGCCGAGCTTGATGAAAACAACTATGCAAGCTTTTACGAATATGACGATGACGGTACATTGATCAGGGTAAAAAAAGAAACAGTGAAAGGAATACAAACCATTAAAGAAACAAGAAGCGCGCTGATAAGGGAGGAGTAGCGGTCAGCGGTCAGGTTTCAGCTATCAGGTTATAAACCTCATACCATAACCCCGCAACCGTTGACCGCTAACTGCTGATAGCTGACCGCTGATAGCTGACCGCTGATAGCTGACCGCTGATACCAAAAAAACAACATATTATGAAATACATTTTCCCGCTTTTGTTAGTAATCGTGCTTGGTGGTAATGCCCGGGCACAATCAACCGTATCTCCCGGTTCTGAAACTTTTCAAATGCTTCGCATAGCGGAAAGGTACCGCTATGCACCTGATTTAAGCTTTACTGTAAATATCAAATACACCGACAGCCTTTCAGTTGACAGTGTGGCAGAGGAGCTGAATGCAGTGTACAAATTACACGGGGGGCTTTTTTATACCTATATCGACAGTACAGAAATTGTACAGGGAAGCAGGTATAGCATCAGGGTTAATCATTACGACAGTACCATAACTATCCGCAACAGAAGTGCATACCCCGATGTTATGAATATGCCTGTAACAGACACCCTGTATTGGAAAACGTTTGCACAAAGCTTCTCAGTTACCAATGTAAATGATTCGGTACGAACGCTGAAAGTAATCTTTAAGCCTGGCGCGGGTTTCACAAGCTATGAAATACGCTACAGCACCAGAACATACCTTCTGGAATATGTAAAATGCTATATGCCTGCGAACAGCCCCGGCGTGGAACCGGACCTGTTCCCAAGCGGTAAAGCGCTTATCCTTTTTACATTTTCCGGTTATTCAAATGCACCGGTCAGCGGCGACTGGTTTAGTGAAGACAGGTTTATTACAGTAATTAATGGCGTGTTTCAACCTAAATCAGCCTACAGCGGATATTTTATAGAACCTGCTATTCAATAACATTATTAATTAAGGCAACACATGAATTTACATTCTATCCTTTTACGCTGCTTTTTTAAATGCAGTATGCTGGTGATAGCAGTTTTTGCTGTTAACCATTTGCAGGCCCAGCAAAATAATATCACCTGTACAAAAGTGCTTGATGGTGTTGCAGGTCAGCTCGTTGCCGATAGCAGCAGGGAGGTTATTGACACAGTATATATGAGTAAATCCTCATTCCCTGCATACGATTCCGTAAGCATCACCAATTTCATTACACTTTATATTGATGAACAGTCAACACGTATGCCGCCTGACTCATTTAAATTAGATGTAGATGTACGAATTTATTTTTTGAACAGGGATAGTGTTTATGATTCTATAGCCAGTAAGGTGCTCACTATTGAATACAACAACGCCAGGGCGTATAACAGCAAAGCCGTTTTTTATTTCAAAGATGCACACCAGGTAAAGATGAAGGTTTTAAGTGTAACAGGGAGCTATACTGCACTTGCCAATATACTGCCGTTAGTGAAGCTGCAGAATGATATGGTTATAAAGCGGGTTTTTTCGTTGGATTGCTCAGCCATGGGAGTTAAAACAATAGGGCTGAGCGACGGATTTATGAACAGCAAAGGCGAACTTGTTGCATCCTGGTCTCACTTAACCGGGGCCATGGAATATGATCTTGAATGGACCTTTATTGACCAGACAGCCCTGGATGCCGGGTGGTATAATACCGGCGGTGTAACTGACCCGGAAAAAATATTCAGGAATAATGCCACAAGGGTAACATTGCCGGGTTTAACCTATAATATTCCCATGCTTTATGAAGGAGATGGAAAGCTGTTTGCAAGAGTAAGGGCAGCGCAAACAGACAAAACAGGAGAAAGAAAGACGACAGGCTGGAGCTCAGACTACATTGCTGATGGCGGCCTGGGGCAATATGTTTTTACAGGGCACGAGCGAAAGCTGAACTGGCAGGCTTCCACATCTTTTGCAGAAGACGGAAAGCGGAAATCAGTAGTGCAATATTTTGATGGCGCATTGAAAAGCCGCCAGACGGTTACAAAAGACAACATAACCGATTCAACACTTACTGCCGAAACATTTTATGATAAGCAGGGGAGAGGCGTGATACAGGTGCTTCCCTCACCCACATTAAGCTCCATTATCCAATACACGCCAATGTTTAACAGGGCGCCCGGAGGATTGGAATATGATAAGGAAAAATATGATTCGTTGTCCAGCCTTTACTGTTCAGGTTCCGCAGTTAAAATGGATTCTGCTTACGGTACAGCGCGTTACTACTCTTATAACAATCCCAATAAGTTAAATGGCAACAGCCAGTTTCTTCCGCAGGCAAAAGGCTATCCTTTTACAGAAGTAAAGTATACGCAGGATAATACCGGCAGGATATCCGCACAGGGCGGTGTTGGCCAAACCTTTCAGCTCAACAGCGGGCATGAAACAAAATATTATTATGGCACGCCTGAACAATCAGATATTGACGCGCTTTTTGGTACAGAAGCCGGCTATGCATCACACTACCAAAAAAATGTGGTGCGTGATGCCAATGGCCAGTATAGCGTATCATATGTAGACATGCATGGAAGAACCGTTGCTACAGCGCTGGCAGGAGAGCCCCCTGCCGGCATGCAGCAATTAAGCAGCTACAGCAGCACAACCAGAACAGATTCTTTAATAAACAGCAAAAACAACCTCGTAAAAGATAATTCCATTGTTTCAGTAAAAAGTTTACTGGTAACTAAAACGGGCACACACAACTTCAGCTACGCACTTGCAGCAGATAGTTTGCGTTTGCCGGATAAAAACGGGGATCCGGTATGCTATTCCTGCCTGTACGATCTTACGATCATCATTACTGATGATTGTAACAACCAGAGTACTGCACTTGGCGGCAAGCCATATATAGTTAGCGACAGTAATATGCGCACAACCCCGCCGGTTTATGATACTACCTGCACAGGTACCGTAAAAGATTTTAATATCAGCTTTAGCCTCAGTCTTAACGAAGGTAACTATACTATTACCAAGGTGCTTACGTTGCGGGAAGATGCCCGCGACTGGTACCGCGACAGCTTATATGCACCGCACAATACGGTGAAAACAAAACAGGATATTATGAACGACCAGCTGGAGCTGTTGCGCGCCCAGCGCGAAGCCAGCTGTGAGCAGGAGGCGGAACCCTGGTATCCCTACCAGCAGTACCGCGAGCAAATGTTGCTGGATCTTACACCACTTATAGGGCAATATGCACAGTATAATAAGCCGGGAGAACCTTATTTGCTGCCATCTGTTTTTCAAAATGATGATGGCGGTATCCCGGTTTACCAGGAGCTAACAGGAAAGCAAATGCCGGCAGACCAGTTTATCATGAACTTTCAGCCGGAATGGGCAGAACAGTTACTGCCTTTTCACCCGGAATATAGCAAGCTGGCGTATTATGAAAACCTTAAAGCCAGCTATCACTGGGATGCGGATTTTGAAGCAACCGATACTTATGCGCAGGCATTTGCCAAAGGGTATCTTAATCCCACCAATTATGGAAGCAGTCCTGCATCAGCTTTTGGAAATGGAAACGACTCTGTGTTATATAATATTCCGCCTGGCCTGGAAAAGGGCACGCTTGAAACCTCCATGCTGAATTATACAAAAGACAAAGACAATAATACTATTTCTTTATGGGCAATGGCAAGTATTGCCGGGCATTGCGACCCCAATAATGAAACCTGTGTAAGCACATTCCGCACAACGCCGTCGGCGCTGTTTGGCGCTTCCATGTGCCAGGGAGAAAAAGACATGGCATGGCGTTTTTTCCGTAATGAATACCTGCGCTTAAAGCGCGACTGGATAACGGCATTTGTTAACAGCAAAACAAATATTATTCCCCCGGGCAGCCCCGCATTTCCCACCGGCACAACGCAGCAATTGCAGAGCCAGGGTAACCTGCTGGGCAATGACCGTGCCGCGGCTGAGCAGGCAGCGGCAGACAGCATGCGCATTTCTGCAGACCGCAACTGCCGCGAATACAGCAAACGCTGGTGGGAGCAGCTTGCCTCCTGCAATTATACCACGGCAGATTCCCTTAAGCTTGTGCCGCGCCTTGTTGAAATATGTAAGAAAGGTACAAACCTGGAACATCCCTTTGGCGCAACCGGCATATCGCCCGACAGCGTTTATACCTTCCGCAGCTTTGATGAGCTGATCACCCATTACAACGACAGCACCGGCAGGCCCAACGATGCCGCCTGCAATGCCTTTTTGATAGATGCCCCCGGCCCCTATAATAAACCTATGGCGTTGGTGGATATGCCCACCTATAGCAGGCCCGATAGCTGCACCTGCGATAAGATAACTGCTTTGTATGCACAATACCAGAACTCGGCAGGCTATAATAATTTCAGTGAGTATATACAGCAAAAGCTGCATACAACCATTACCCAAAATGCGTTAGACAGCCTTCGCAACCTTTGTGATGGCACTATAGCGTGCCGGTTTATACCCAACATGATAATGATACCGCCTGCGCTGCAATGCAGCACCGGCTATGATGTGTGCGTGGATTGCAACGAGGTAAATACTGTGTACACGCAATTTAAAAGCAGCTACCCGGGCATAATACCGGGGTATGCAGACACCACCACCCTGCAAAGGCAGTATAATGAGTTGTTCAAAAAATACATGAACAATAAGCTGGGCTTTGACAAAACAGCGCTGGAATATTTGGTGTTTATGGATAGCTGTTCATCGTGGCAACTCAATCTTCCTGATACGCTCATCATTCCTTCAACAGGCATTGAAAAACCAGCCGGGTTAAATTGTGAAGATTTGATAAAGACCTATAATAATTTCCTGACTGATTTTCCGCATCCTGAAAACGGTGCGAATGTGCGCATATTTGTTGAAGGTGAAAGTGGAGAATCGCTAAGCCTGTCTGAAACTCAAAGTTTGCAGAACCAGCTACAAGCAAATTCAGAAGAAAATTTATCGTTACCCGATACTGCCCTTAGTAACAAGTCTGGGGTATTGTATTTAAATGAAATGCAACCCATGGTATATACACCAGAAGGATATTGGACAGATACTTTTCTTGTTTGTAAGCCATTGTTTGAATGGTATTTTTCAGCTCACTTAAATCTGAGTGGCTATAATTACAATGTATACATGGACTGGCTTGCCAATTACTGTGGTGTTAAAGTAAGACAAATGCCTTGTGGCAACCAGGTTGCGGCGCGTTACGATACTTTACAAAATATACTCACCCGGTTTAATGCAAAATATGGGGCTTTAGGCGATACCATTACAGAAACAATGAGTATACCGCCCCATAAAATACTTCATATCACTCAAACCCAAACACTGGTCTATTCCACACATTATTCTTCCTATGCTCTTGCAACCGTTACATGGACAAATGGTGGATTATGGTATAATGACAGGGATAATGTGGCATTTAACCTGCCTTTGATCCCGTTGAATGCTACTATAAATTCCGCTAACCTGAATTTATATGCAAAACCTGAAAAGTATGAAATGTATACTGCCGAGGGTGCACACTTCAGGTATAAAACTGACACTGTTTATGGCGTTTTTGACAGATATCAGAACATTGTAGTGCCAGGGCAAACTACATGGCCTCATCTACCACCTGTAGACAGTACGCACAGGCTTTCGCTTGCCCCTATTTCTGTTGATAACGGAAACGGCGGTGTTGATCACATTTATAGCGATGAGAATTATCTGAACCAGCCTTGTACAAACCTGGTTGCAGATATGTATACAGAAGCGCGTACCAATAATCGCAACTTTGGTTTGCAATTCAGGCTTACTAAAGAAGTCTTTGGTACATATAAGGCTGTTATTTTTTGGGGAAATACCTCTAACACACCGTCTGGCAAAAAGCCATACCTCTCAGTAAATTATACTGCTTCAAAATGTGATGTGTTTGCAGGTTTTGTTAACGATGCATTGCATACACATATGACGTGTGAGCAGGTAATGTATTTATATGGGCTTTGTAATATAAATACAGGGTTGTGCACCCAGGTAACTCCCGGGGGGCTGCAAGGTTCATTGTTGCTTTGCGGCAAAAACGAACCCTCCTCCCAAGCCTATACCATAGATGATGTGTATGATCCCCCCTGCTCCGACAGCACGATACTGGCTTATAATTTTGCCACAGAGCGTTATACGGTATACAAAGATTCCCTTGACCAGGGTTTCAACAAAAAGTACAATGAAAAATGCCTTGCCGCAGCATCCATAGAATCATTCACCGTAAATCATCCCGTTAGCGAATACCATTACACCTTATACTATTACGACCAGGCAGGCAACCTGGTAAAAACAGTTGCCCCGGCAGGTGTGCAGGCTGTATACCGGCAAACATGGATGGACTCTGTTATGCAATTCAGGAATGCAGGTGAAAGGCTTGCCCCGCCACACTCCATGCCAACGGTTTACCGGTATAACAGCCTTAACCAGGTAGTAAGCCAAAAAACGCCTGATGCCGGTAAGAGCGCCAACTGGTACGACAGGCTGGGACGGCTTGCCGTAAGCCAGAATGCAGCGCAACTGCTGAAAAATAAATACAGCTACACGTTGTATGATGCGCTCAGCAGGATAGTGGAAGTGGGTCAGAAATACCAGACCACCGCCATGACCCAAACCATCAGCCGCAACCCTGCCAGCCTTGCAGGCTGGGTGTATTATAATAACGGCAGCAATCATTATCCAGCCGAAATGGTAACCCAAACCATTTACGATATAGCAGGCCCCGACGCAGATGCCTGCATTGCAAGCCTGCGCTTTACCCAGAAGAGCTACACCCTTCGCAACCGTGTAAGCTATACGCGTTATTATGAAAAGCCGTCTTATTATTACAGCAGCGCAGATGCCCGCTATTATATAAGCCCTGCCACCTACACCACGGGAATAGATTACAGCTACGATATACACGGCAATGTAGATACCATGCGCAACCTGTATGGCACAGCCGCATATAACCCCATGACCTATCACGGCTACAACAGTTGTAAAACCATAGCCTACAGCTACGATCTTATCAGCGGCAAAGTAAACGAGGTGCATTACAACCCGGGTCAGGCAGATGAGTTTTATCACCGCTATGAATATGACGCAGAGAACCGCCTTACCGGGGTATTTACAACAGATGTAAAAGCCTTTATAAGAGTGGGCGGGCTTGAAGAGCGCGATGCCATGTACAGTTATTACCAGCATGGTCCGCTGGCAAGAACCATGCTGGGTCAGCAGGTAGTGCAGGGTATAGATTATGCCTACACCCTCCAGGGCTGGCTGAAGGGGATAAACAGCAGCAATGTACGTGCGGCATTTGATATGGGCAGGGATGGCTATGGCGCCAACATTTACAATGGCGGCGATGCATACAGCTACACGCTGGATTATTACAACGGCGATTTTCAGCCCATCAGCTACAGCGGCGCCCAGCCCTTTGCAAACCCGGCGGGTTACCTGCCTGCAGGAGAGCACCGCCCGCTGTACAATGGCAACATCAGCAGCATGACACACAATATACCGGCAAGGTTTATAACCCAGCTGTACAATTACCAATACGACCAGCTGAACCGGCTTGTAGGCATGGATATGTACAGGGGGCTGAACCAAACCACCAACCAGTGGAGCAGCATGGTAACAAGCAACCTGTATAAAGAACGGTACAGCTACGATGGCAACGGCAATATAAAGACACTGTTCCGCAACGGCAACCTGAGCGCCAACCCGTTAATGGACAGCCTGACCTATTTTTATAAAGCAGGCACCAACCAGCTGGATTATATAAGAGACCGTAATGCAGGCAGCACTGCACACAGCGCAAACTACGGGGCCGGGGTAGATATAAAAGACCAGCAGGCAGGCAATTACAATTACGACGGAACCGGCAATATGGTATACGACAGGATAAGCGGAATAGACAGCATTACCTGGAATGTATATGGCAAAATACAGCACCTCAGCAAGCAGGTAATAACAGGGGTAGCGCATGCCAAGGAGATACATTATTACTATGACCCTTCGGGCAGCCGTGTAGGCAAGGCAGCCATATTTAACCCGGCCAGCTATAACAGCTATAGCTGGTATGTAAAAGATGCCCAGGGCAATGTGCTTGCGGTATATGAAACCACGGGCAGCAATATCAGCACTTCATCCCTGAAGCTTACGGAGCATCATATATATGGCAGCAGCCGGCTGGGCATAATAAGCCGCAGCCAGGATGTGGACGGCGCCCGGAATAATGTATCGGAAACCGAAGAGTCCAACCTTGATAAAGGATATTTGTATACATTTACAAAAGGCAGCAAGTTCTTTGAATTAAGCAATCATCTGGGCAATGTGCTGGTAACGATAAGCGATGTTAAGGTACCGGCGGCGCTTGCCGGCAATGCATCAGTAGTAGGCAGCTACTCTGTACAAATGGTGGTAGCAACGGATTATATGCCTTTTGGCATGGTAATGCCAGGCAGGAACTATAACAGTGCAGCGGGAACAAAGTACCGTTACGGGTTTAATGGTAAGGAATATGATAATGAAGTAAAGGGAACAGTGAACCAGATTGATTATGGAGAGCGTGCATATGGACCAAGAGAAGGGAGATTTTGGAGTGTGGATCCGCTGACATCACAATACCCTTTCTTAACTCCCTATCAATATGCAAGTAACAGACCGATTGATGGGATAGATTTAGATGGCATGGAGTTGTTAAAAACTATTCCACAGTTTGAGAAATCGGGCGGTGCATTTGATTACGTAACAGAGATTGATAATGCGGTAATAAGGCTTATCAATCTCCCAATGACTACCTGGAATTCTGCCGTAGCAAATTATCAGTCTGCAAAAAGAGGTACGTGGAAACAGGATATTAAAGCTGAGGCAAAACAGATGGGAGAAGGGATGAAAGCAACGGCAAAGCAGTTTTATCATGCTCCCATCACCACACTTACAAGTCCGGAAGCTATTGGGTTTTATACAGAAGCTTATATTGGGGGTAAAATATTTAGTATTAGCCCTCAATCCAATAGTTTAGTTAAGATTACTACTAGTGGAGGAACGCCTTCAATTGCCTTAGGCTTAAATGAACCTGTTGCTTTAGGCCCTCCGAGATCTTTAGCAAGATTTGCTGATCAAACTTTGTCTTTTGACCACACTCAATGGAAAAAAGTGTTTGGAAATGTTGCAACAGAAACAAATAGTGGTGGCTTTGGAAGCATTTTCACTAATGTGATGGACTATATTGTTAAGAATAAGGGTGTAGCTAAGTTTGATCTAACCAATTTCAAAATGGAGCGAGCTATTGGAGATATAGGAAAGAGCGCACCTGAAGCATCTTCTTTGACTAATTTTGAGTTTAATACAATTATGGGTAATAAAAAATATTTAGATGCAACAAAATTTTATAAGAACGGAGAACTTATTCCCACAGAGAAGATAGTCAAGGAATACAGTGATTTACAGAAGAAAAAATAATGTATTCAATATATGAAGGTCTATAATAATGGTAATGGGTATTATGATATCTCCCAACATGATCTTACAGAGATCATGTTACTTGGCTCCAATATGTCAATACGTTTTGTCAACAAGGTTAATAAAAATGAGGGATTCTTTGTTAAGATTGAAAATGTAATAGCTTTTTCAGATCGCATTGGTGGTAAGTCAGTTGCTTTATTGAGGGTTGATGAAGATGGAAGTTCATTTGGGTTAGACGTAGCATTAAGATTAGGAAATGATCGATTTCAGAATTTTAAATTATTGTACTTGTTTGAGGATTTTCAACATTCTTCTTTTGTTTTAAGGGTGTTAGCGGAAAATATTTCTATTAATAACATGAAAGTTGGAATTGATAGTTGGCCCTATTAGCTCCTGATAGTGCAAGTATATGAATCAACAAAATAATCAACTTAAAAAACACAGGAATCAGGTGCAAGCGTCACCTTATAGTCCAAGCATATGAACCAACAATATAAATAAGGTTGTAAATAGTAAAGAGCCAGGTGCATTGCAACCTCTATGTGCTTTCTATAATAATCTGTCCGGAACTCCGGACATAGGCAAAAATTGGATGTAGTGACAGATTAGACATACTTTAAAAGTTTTTTATCCGGGCATCAAGTTGGAATATCTGCTAAAGAAGAAGAAAAAAATGAATGAAAAGGGAAAGACAAAATACCCGGCTTTCCTTCTTCCGGTTTCAGAAGGAATAACCGCAGCATTTTTGCTGTTTGTTTTGTGCTATACGTTCAGTTTTAGCCGCCTGCCTTTGTGTTGTGGCTGTATTTTTATCTGCTGTTTTTCCGTTAAGCACTTCCAGGGGAGTAAGTCCATTTAACACATCGTGTGGGCGATTATTAAAATCGCTGATAGCTTCCGGCAGCCAGTGGCAAAGGCTGTTAAAATCTGTGATGTGCTTATGATAAAGAAAATGGTATTTCAGATTTTTATTGGCAGCTTCGATCATGGAGTTGGAAAATTCAACATCCCTTTGAGCAATAATATGCTCCAGCGCCGGGTTGTTGGTTGCTTTTACAAAATCCTGTACCACTCCAAAGTTTTCACATCCGTCATCAGTCATAAGCTGGCAGCTATCTGTACCCGCCTGTTGCAAAAAGCGTGTATGCACATCCTGTACCAGTTCCATCATTACCACCGCCCGGCAGCAGGCATTTACCGAAAGCCCTAAAATAGCTCTTGAAAAATTATCCTGGATAAGGTAAATATATGCTTTCATATTGTCGGCTGTTTTGAAAACAGTAACATCGGCATGTAACAGTTGTAAGGGAGCGGCGGCTCTTATACCTGTGGTATGGTTTTTCCTTCGGTTACCAGGTTTTACCCGGTTTAGTTTAAGGCGGGTAATATATTTGTAAAAGGTACTGATATGGAAAAAGGCTGCCTTATCGCGTATAATCTGGTGATAAACGGAAGCCAGGGGCCAGTGTATGTACCTGATATCTTCACAATACTTTTTTATGGTATTCACTTCGCGGTGCAGCAGTTGGGCAGGATGTTTGGAGATACAAAGGCTGAGCGGCGATTGCGTACATATACGCTGTTTCAACTGCCTGTACTGCTGCCGTGAAAACCCGAGCAGCTTTAAACACAAACTGAACCCGGTTTGTTTTACCGCTTTTGCGATATTATTCAACACTACCGTATGCACGGCGGAAAGTTTGCTGCGCATAAGTAGCTTGTATTTATGCATAAATCGTTGCAGGGCGATGATACGCAATAGTGCCAGGTTTATTTTCTGCAATTTGCTGCTTGCAGCAATTTCCTGTAAGGTGTGAAAAAGGTGCAGGTTCCGGCAATACCAATCATATCCGAATAATTCCGAAACCGGTTTGTGCTGCCATTCATGCCTGGTAGAGCGGGGGATCACGGCTAATATGTCTTCGGGAAGAAATTGGAGGTAAAAAGCTACCATTACAAAGGGATGGTAAGATTGCCTTGGGCGCAGATGCATAGCAGGGGGCATATAATAATAAAGGCTTCCTGCTTAATAAGGGAAGCCTTTTATGGTTTTAAAAAAATTATTTTTTCTTTTTCAGTGAGGCACGGATACTTTTTACAAAGCTTACCGGCATTTCAGCAATATCTGCTACCTGCTTATCAGAAAGCCCCAACTTGATAATCAGGTTTTCAATAATATCCTGTTTACCCTTTTCCATACCCTTTTCCATACCCTTTTCCATACCTTTTTCAAAACCTTCTTCCCGCTCTATTTTCTTTATGGTTTCTATAATACCCATAGTAATTACTCCTGCTGTTAATTGTTCAACCTGCTTATCAAAGTTAAGGTTTATTTCTTGGTTTCCAATATAGATAAAGTTTTTCAAAAAAAACAGCAGCTTCTCTATTTTTTTATGGCTGAACTTATTGCTTTTTATCAATGCACGTGCTATGGTGAGCCGGTGGCCGGCCAGCGCTTCTTCAGGCACTTTACCCTGCAATAGCGCCTTTTGGGCAGCCAGCACAATCAGGGCAAACGGGTTGTCCATTGCCAGCAGCTCTGCTTCCGTGTGGTCGAAAATATGGTAAGCATTATAGCGGTAAATAATTTCAGTTCCCATAAAAACTTTATGAAACCTGTCGGGGTGCTGCTGTCCCTTATTGCCGGTAAATATTGCTAAAGCGGTTATATCCACCCCGTAGCGGTCGTATATCCTGTACCAGTACTGGAACATGCGTTTGGGAAAGTTTTTTGTGCTGCCGCCCTGTATCTCAATATGCACCAGTATCCATTCCTCTTTCCCGTTTTTGAGGAAAGTTTTTACCAGCATATCAACAAACCTGCTGCCTCCCTGCTTTTTGAGCTCCGGGAACAGTTCGCTGAGTTCCTTATCCAGGAACTCAAAACCTTTACGAATGTCAAATACCTTATCTGCACCCGGAAAACAGAATCGAAGCAGGTGAGGAAAAAGCTCTTCAAAAGCTGCTTTTAAAAGCGCATCGTCTTTTTTACGGGGCAGGATATTGTCATGGTCAGCTATAGCCTTTTTATTCATAACAGGATTGTATTAGCAGAAGTATTTACAACAGGTCAAATATACCATTTTTGATTTGCGCTGCAACATCCGGGGCAACTTCTCCGAACCTTCTATGATAAGCTGTCCGGAAGTCTGGGCAAAGGCAGTTTTTACGGGCACAGATTGATAGCATTAATAGAGACTTTTACCGGGGAGCAGCACAATAGCATTACTACAGTACAAGCGAGCGTGGCAACCAAAGCTCAATAGTAGCACAGCAGCTAAGTACATAAAACAAGCAATCATATACTACAGTAAGCTGCATATACTGCAGCATATTACAACTCCCATATAGCGCAAGCATATGAACCAACAATATAAACAAGGTTGTAAATAGTCAAGAGCCAGGTGCAAGTGTCTCGCCACAAGTGTTCGAAACCTATCAGGCAGAACTAAATAGATGCGGGGCATTGTCGGGATTTTCCTTCTCCGCAGAGTGAGGTTCTCCGCAGTGTCTGCCTGTGAATAGCCTGTGTGTTGGCAGGCGACGCTGCGGTAGGCGGAGAATCAAAGGTTGTAATTAAAACTACTGCCATATAAAAGAACTGCACACAGGCAGTCTCCCGGTGACCTAAAAATGTTTTAGAATCTTTAATTCAATATATTTGTCCATATCATTCCCATGCATAGCCACCCTGATTCTTTTTTACTGGAAAAGTTGAAAGAAGGCGATATGTTCGCTTTCAACGCTTTTTTTATAAAATATTATAAGCTGCTGCTGGCCACGGCTTATTTCTACTTAAAGGATGAGCAGGAGGCAAAAGACATCGTGCAGGACTTCATGTTTGAATTCTGGCATAAAAAATCCTTTCTGAAACTGGAAGGAGAGATCAAAGGATATCTTTATACATCTGTTAAGAACAAGTGCCTGAACGCACAAAAGAAAAATAAGGTTGAAAAGGAGAGACGGGTTGTTTTTGAGCATACCTATTTGCCTTCAGACGATTATCATGAGGATAAAGAAAGGCAGTTTGCGCTTTTGCTGGAAGCCATGAACCACTTGCCCAGACAAAGAAGGGAAGTGTTATACAAGGTATACTTTAAAGAGAAAAAATACCAGGGAAGCGGCGGATGAACTGGGCATCAGCCTGAATACCGTAAAAACCCATTTAAAGATCGGATTGAAACATTTACGTGAAAAGCTCAAAAAAATACACTAAAAAAGGAAGAGGCACTGTTGAATATATGGAAACCTTACAGGATCATATCAGAAGGCTCTATCTTGAAAAGCTGACGCATACGATCAGCGGGGAAGAAGATATAATATTACAGCAGTTGCTCCGGGATAACAGCGAAGCGCAACTGGTATGGGCAGAATTGGAACAGCAGCGTGCAGCACTCAATGTTGACAGGGTGCTGGCTGCTATTGATGCGGAACAGGAACTGAAGAAATGGCATCAGGAAACACAGCTCCGCAAACCCTTTGTAAGATACGGATGGTGGGCAGGAGCTGCCGCCGCATCCATTATTGGCATCATCGCCCTGGTATGGTACAATCAAAGCGTTAAGCAGCCTTCACCAGAAAAAATAGCGGAAAACAAGCCCGGGCTGATCAAAGCTGCCGGTGTAAAGCTGGTGCTGGCCAATGGCAAAACCGTGAATTTTTCCAAAAGCCAGGCGCAGGAATACACGGTAGACGGAGTGGCCCTGGAGCATTCGGGAGATCAGCTTGCATATAAGGGAGCAGGGACAGGTGCAGAAGCCGTAATGTTCAATACGCTTGAAATCCCCGCTAAAACAGATTACAGCATTACGCTTTCCGATGGCACGCGGGTTTTTCTTAACTCAAAAAGCACATTGCGTTTCCCGTTCCATTTTGATAACAGGCAGCGGGAGATCTTTATAGAAGGGGAGGCTTACCTGGAAGTAGCGAAGGATACGAAGCGGCCTTTTATTGTTCATACGCCGCTCACGGATATCCGTGTTACAGGTACAAAGTTTAATGTAAATACATATGAAGAGGGAACTGTGCGTACTTCCCTGGTGGAGGGTAGTGTAGTGTTGAATGATGCTAATAAAAAATCCATCGCATTGCATCCGGGGCTGGAGGCTTTATACCATAGGAATAAAGGCTTTACTTCTAATAATTTTGACGCTGCTGAAACACTTTCGTGGCGGGAGGGTATTTTTTATTTTCAGCGTCAACCGCTGGGGGAGCTCTCCGGTATTATTGCCAGGTGGTTTGGCTTGCAGTTACAATTTGAGCAGGCCGCGCTCTCTGAGCATGCTGTTTCCGGGCTGCTTGAGAAAGGCCGCCTGGATGAGTTCCTGAATAATTTACATAAAACCGCGGGAATAGATCATTCGCTCAATGATACTATCCTGGTGCTTACAAAAAGATAAAAAAATATCAGGATTGATTCACCCGATGTAAGCGTTCCGTTGTAGTTGTGTTAATAGTATCACACCAAAACAACATACGTTTATGATGGTAAATCTATTGACGAGTCTCCGTGGAGGATTTCTTTATTGTAAAAGTTGCCTGAAATTTACTTTTATCATTGTCTGGTTGCTGCTGGCTGCATCTGTGGCCTTTTGCGAGCAGCATCCGCAAAAATTAACCATTTCCGGATCTAACATCCCGCTTCAAAAAGTATTTCAGGCTATAAAAAAGCAAACCGGTCTGACTGTATTTTACAGCAATGAATTAATTAACGACCGGGAAGAAGTAAGCCTGAATTTCAAAAATGAACCTGTAGAGCGTGTGCTGGATTACCTTTTTAAAGAGAAGGAAATTTCTTACGAAATCAAGACAAATAAGGTCATTGTATTATCAAAAAATACAAAAAAAGAAACCGCGGATGCAGCCCAGGCTATGCCTGCTGAGGATAATATTGTAGTGCGTGGGCGCGTGACCAGTGAAAAAGGAGAGCCTTTACAGGGTGTAAGCGTTGTTGTAAAAAGAACAAAGGAAACAACGCTTACGGATGCCAATGGAAATTTTCAGATTACGGTTGATAACAAAAACGATATCCTGGTTTTTAGCTTTGTAGGCTTTGAAACCCGGGAGGTGGCAGCGAATGCGCAGGGTACAGTAAACATAACTTTAAAGTTAGCCGATAAATCGCTGGAACAGGTGGTGGTGGTGGGGTATGGTACAGCCAAAAAGGCCAGCCTGACCAGCGCTGTTACCTCTGTAAATACCGAGTTGCTTGAAGACCGGGCTATCCCAAAATTGTCCTCAGCGTTGCAGGGCATTACGCCGGGTGTGGAGATCCGGCAGAGCTCGGGCAGGCCGGGTTACAGCGCATCCAAATTTGATATCCGCGGAGCTTCGCTGGGAACCTTTTCCAGCAACAGCGCGCTCATTTTAGTAGACGGAATAGTAGTGAACAGTATCGATGACGTAAACCCCAACGATATTGAAAACATATCCATATTGAAGGATGCCGCTGCCGCAGCGATCTACGGATCGAGGGCGACCGGCGGGGTGGTATTGATCACTACCAAAAGGGGAACAAAAGACAAGCTGACGGTGAATTATACCGGTACTTTCAGCGCGGAGCGTAATCCGATGAGCCGTTTTAAAAATAAAATGATAGATTCTCAAACCTGGATGAAGGCAAATAATGAAGGAAGCCTGAATGACGGCGGTGCCCCCATATATTCAGATGACCTGATTGCCCAGTACGACGGGTCGGATCCGCTGAAGCCCGCAAGCAGCGGGTGGTTTGACTGGATAAAGCCGTCTTCGCCTTCGTATATGCAAAACATAAGCGTAAGAGGTGGTACAGAGAAGCTGAATGTTTATTCCTCGGTGGGTTATGTTTCCCAAACGGGACTGCTTGATAATGACGATTACCAAAGATGGAACTTCCAGACAAATGTCAACTGGAAGGTAACGAGCAGGCTGGATGTAGGATTCAATGTTTTTTATTCCAAAGAAGATATCACCCGCCCGATCGGAACGGTAGCACCTAATCTTTTGCGCCCCCTGCTCAATCCGCCAATACAGGTTTTTCAGTATCCTAACGGGGTGTACAACCCGGGTGCTCTTGATTTTGGAGGCTTCAATGCCATACAGGCAATGAAGGAGGGCGGCAATACCATATCTGATTATGATAAATACCGACTATCTGCGGACGTAAAGTACAGGATTGTAAATGGCCTGTTTTTGAACTATACGATCGCATTAAATAATGCGCATAACCAGGGTAATACTTTTTATAATTTACTCAATAAGTACAGTTCAGATGGAACGTTGATAGGGCGTGCTACTCCTACAGGGCAATCTTATTCTACTGCATCAGAGGCCTGGTCTATGAACCGCTATCTGAGCAACCTGATCAAGCTGGATTATTCAGGAACTTTCGGTGAGCATGCTGTTACGGCAATGGCCGGGTTTCAAACGGAAACAAACCGGTATGACGAAATCTCTGCAAGGGCCTATCGTTTTGTGAACAATGAATTGCGGGAACTGTCGGGCTCAATAGGCGCGGGCACCGACCTGTACGGAACCACAAGCGCGAACGAATGGTCTATTGCCTCTTTGATTGGCCGCGTTACTTATTCGTTTAAAAATCGTTATCTTTTAGAATATGCAATGCGTTACGACGGCTCTTCGCGTTTCTCTAAAAACAATCGCTGGGCGCTTTTCCCTTCTGTGTCCGCTGCCTGGAGGCTGGAACAGGAGGGTTTTCTGCAACATGTTGACTGGATAAGCAATTTAAAGCTGCGCGCCTCTTACGGGCAATTAGGCAACCAGGGAACGGCGTTGTATCCTTTTGCCACGCTGGTGTCTACCGGAAGCTGGGCTTTCGGCAATGGAACCGGCACCACTACTTCGCTGGGAACGCCGGCAGACCCCAATCTCTCCTGGGAAACAAAATCCACCACCAACCTAGGATTGGACTGGGGATTGTTCAATCAGCGCCTTACCGGTTCCTTTGACTGGTTCTACGACCGGACGAAAGATATCATTGCAACCCCTGTAGTCCCGTCCACATTCGGTGCTGCCGCCCCCGTACAAAATACGTTTACAGTGGATAACCGGGGATGGGAATTCGAGATAAGATGGTCGGACCGGATCGGTGATCTGCGGTATTATGTAGGCGGCAATATCTTTAATGCACGCGATAAAGTGGTCAGCCTGGGTGGGCTCGGCTCCACTGACCCTCGGTATGAGGGCGGAAAATTGGTACTGAACGCCGGTGCGGGAACCTATTATGCGGAAGGAAAATCAAGGAACAGCCTGTACCTGTACCAGACAGAAGGGCTCTTTGTAGACCAGTCGGAAATTGACCATTATGTGAAGCCCTCCACCCTCACAAAGCCAGGCGATATTAAATTCATAGACAGAAATGGAGATGGGGCCGTCAACAGCAACGACCGGTATTTTTCTGACAGGAATACGACCCCACATTATATCTATGGTATTAACTTTGGTGCAGCATGGAAGGGTTTTGATATATCCGTGGTTTTTAACGGGGTAGGAGAACGCTGGGGATACAGGAACCTTGACGGGCATTATATGACAGGAAACCGCCTGTCATTGGCGATATTCCAAAGCAACTACAACAACCGCTGGTCTCCGGAAAACCCGGATAAATGGGCCGACCAGCCCCGCCTCACCAATAACAACTGGATCAGCGGAGAGTTCAGCACTATGTTTTCTGCTCCCAATGAGTATCATTTGCGCAATATGAAGTATATCCGGCTGAAGAATCTCCAGGTGGGTTATACCATTCCCCGGTCGCTTATACAAAGAAGCCTGAAACTGACCAATGTGAGGGTCTATTTTACGGGAGAGAATCTGTTCTATATCGCCCGAGGGTATAAGGAGTTGCTTGATCCGGAAGCATTCTGGAGCACTGTGGGGGATGCTGATGGTTCAGGAACCGTATATTATGGGCCTTCAGCAGTATTGAGCGCAGGGCTATCTGTAACATTTTAGAAAGCTGGCGTACATTCAGTAACTATTAAAAAAATAAAAAATAAACGGATGAAACCAATATATATATTTCTACTAATGGCATTTTCCATCGGGATGTTTTCCTGTGGAAAAGAGTTCCTGGATAAGGCGCCGTTAAACCAGCTAACGAGCGATTCGTATTTTAAGCAGGACAATGATTTTGCATTGTACACCGATGGATTCTACAGCGCAATGACAGTACAGCCTTCACCGGCGATCTGGTTCGATTACAGGAGCGACCTGGTAGGACAGTGGCAGGCAAAATCAGGAAACAGGAGTTATGCGGATCTGCACAATGGGAATATGACAGCATCCACCAGTTCTCCGGGAATCTATTGGGATTACGGCCCGATAAGAAATGCCTATACCCTTTTGAACAATATTGACAATGTTGAGCTTTCTGCCAATAACAAAAACCTGTACCTGGGCACCACCTACTATTTGCTGGCCTACCGTTATTTTGTAATGTTCCGGGCCTATGAATCTGTACCTATTGTTAAAAGTGTGCTTGAGATCAAAGATGCCGATGTAGGCTCTTCCCCAAAGGAGGAGGTTTTTGCTGAAGCGTTGGGTTTTGTAAATAAAGCGATAGAGGCACTACCGAGCCTGGGGCCCAATGAGCGGGTAAGGGGCCGTTTAACAAAACTGGTTGCCATGACGCTTAAAACTGAAATGCTTTTGTACACAGCATCTTATTACAATGAGAGCATTGCCGGCGCAACATGGAAAGACGCGGCAGCCGCCGCAACAGCGGCATTGGCAGAAGCGGATAACAAAGCGTATGGTCTTTCAAATGATTTCAACAGCTTGTTCATAGCAGATAAGCAAAGCGGAACAGAGCCGCAGAAAGAAATTATTTTCGAGTATGTGCGGCTGAAAGATGTGGCGCTCAATTCTTTCTCTTATTACAACTTCGGTCCTCATAAAAATAATATTGGCTGGGGAGATTTCCCGCTCACCCAGGAATGTGTGGATATGTTCGATTGTACCGATGGGAAGCCTATCGGCAAAAGCGCTGTATATGATCCGGCAAAACCGTTTAACAACCGTGACCCGCGTTTTACGCTGACCACCCTGTACCCCGGAAGGATAACCGCGTTTGCGGATGGCAACCAGTGGATCGTCAATACCTTATCGGAATTCGAGTATGATAATGACGGGAATAAAACTGCTGTTGTAAACAACGATTACATGAAGACCCTCGGCAGCTCAATAGACCGCTCCCCTTCTGGTTACATCAATATCAAATACTGGGACAGGTACAATGGCCGCAACGGAGGGCATGCAAGCTTTATTAATTACCGCTACGGAGAGTTGTTGCTGATGTATGCAGAAGCGATGAATGAGGCCTATGGTCCTTCCGCTGAAGTGTACGATGCCCTGACCATGTTGCGCACGCGCCCTACGGTTGATTTGCCTGCTGTTAGTGCTGCCGAATATCCCACACAGGCAACGCTAAGGGAGTTTATCCGCAAGGAGCGCGTTTGTGAGCTGGTGTGTGAGGGCAAGCGCTACTGGGACCTGAAACGCTGGCACCTGCTGGATACAAGGCTGAATATGTCTCACTATTCGATGCACATTGCAAAAACATTTGATGCGAACGGCAATGCCACCTCTTATATGGATAAGCTTTGGATCGGAACCAGCCTGAGCGATCCGGCGAAGGGTGAGTACTTCGATATTCCCAACGGAGCCAATGGCGGGGAGTTGATGCATACGAGCATTTTCCCCGGTGCCAAATATTATGTATGGCCCATCCCGGAAAACGCGATCAACCGCAGTACAACAGGTGCGTTGAAACAAAATCCGCTGTGGCAGTAGCGATCGGTTGTTTGACAAGAGATATGTATATTACACCCGTACAAATTCCGGTCATTGAAAATAGATTTATCGGAGCATAGTAAATGTGTGAGGTCAGTTAGTATTATAAGATATCAGCTGGCAATTATATGCACAGCATTTTCCCTGGTTTGCTGCAATACCGGAAAAGAAAAAAGCATGAGAATGCTGTGCCTGCTTTCCGGCAATGACAATACGGAATATGTGCAGCATTTTATTGAGCAGCTAATGGTGCAGGGTGTACATGTTGATACAACAAGTAATGATCTGCTTATAAATGAAGATTCGCTTTCGTCGTATCCTGCTATTGCTTTATTGGGAGGAGATGTTTCCCAATGGGAGCAACATCAAAAAAATGCATTCGAAAGGTTTATCCAGGCAGGCGGCGGCTGCATACTGAAGTATAATGCCGATAGCGTAGTTAATTGGCCCTGGTTCAATGGCTTATTAGAAAAAATTACTGTTGCAGAAAATAACAGGCAGCCAACAACAGTATATGACGGGGGGCGTTTTTCTTTCTTTAACGCCGCCAACGAACAATCGCTGTTCAGCGATGAGCATACATTGCAGCATGCTATTCAATTTGCCTGCGGCTCCTTTCTATTGCCTGATTACAGTAATGCGACCTCGATCAAAATACCTGATGAAAGACGATTCAGTAAACGGCAGCTTGCAGCGAACCTTAATCGCCCTGTGCAAATGACTATTTTGCCCTCTGGCGACATACTGATCGCTGAGCATGAAGGAGACATCCTGTATGTGAACCCGGAAGACAATACGGTATCAACAGCCATGCATCTTGATGTATACCATATCTATTCCGATAAAGACAGGTCAGGCGATACCGAAATGGGATTGCTGGGTCTGCATCGTGATCCTGATTTTGAAAAGAATCACTGGGTATATGTGTACTATTCCGCTTTAGATAAATCTGTTGACAGGCTTTCCCGTTTCACACTGGAGGGTAAAAAGCTGCTGCCTGCATCGGAACGGGTCATCCTGGAAGTTCCTACGGAGCGGTATTACCCGATGGCCCATACAGGAGGGGGAATGGCTTTTGACGCAGCAAAAAATCTTTATCTCTCTACCGGTGACAATACCAATCCTTTTTTTCTTTGGGACACGATCACCGGAAGGGATCATCCGTACAATGTCAATGGATTTGCGCCAATAGATGATCGTCCTTTATACAAGCATAGTGATGACAGGAGAGCGGCAGGTAATTCAAATGACCTTCGTGGAAAAATTCTCCGGATCAGGATAAATGAAGACGGCAGCTATACCATACCCGACGGAAATCTCTTTGCAAAGAATGATCCCAAAGCGAAGCCGGAAATATATACGATGGGCAACAGGAATCCCTACCGCATTGCAGTAGATCAGCATACCGGTTTCCTGTATTGGGGTGAAGTGGGGCCGGATGCATACCACGACAGCCTCGAAACAAGGGGTCCGAAAGGATACGATGAGATCAACCAGGCAAAGCGGGCCGGCAATTTCGGGTATCCTTATTTTGTTGCTAACAACTATCCCTACAGGGCATACGATTATGCCACAGGCGTTTCAGGACCGCCATTCGATTCGCACCACGTGATCAATGACTCAAGAAATAATACAGGGCTCCGGGAATTGCCCGACGCGCAGCCTGCCATGATATGGTATCCCTATGATAAGTCACCTTATTTTCCAGTATTGGGTCAGGGTGGGCGCAGCGCCATGGCAGGGCCGGTATACTATACCGGTGATTATCCCGCGAAAGAACGATTGCCAGAGTATTACAACGGTAAGTTGTTCATATACGACTGGGCAAGAAGCTGGATCATGGCTGTTACGATGAATAAAGACGGTACCCTGCAATACATAGAGCCTTTTCTGCCCTCACTGAAATTCGCCAGCCCGGTTGATATGAAGGCAGGTGCCAACGGAAGATTGTATGTTTTGGAGTATGGCAGCGGTTGGGGAGTCAATCCTGATGCCGCATTGTTTGTAATTGATTACCGCGCCGGCAATATGCTGCCTGTAGCCGACTTAACCGTGAGCAGCAAAAACGGTGCATTGCCGCTGAAGCAAAAATTTTCCGCGCGTGCATCTTATGATCCTGATGGAAAGATCACCCAATACAAATGGCATATAGGAAATGATACAACAATTACCACCCGTCAACCGGAGCTGGAATATAGTTTTGCATCTCCCGGTATATACGCAGTAGGGCTGACTGTCTTTGATGATAAAGGAGACTCGGTGCAGTCGCCACTGCAACATATCATTGCCGGCAATAGCGCCCCTGAAATAAAGATCAATGTAAAGGATGATCCCGCCTATTATTTTTCGGGTACCGGTATTGCCTATCATATTGATGTAAGCGATAAAGAAGATGGTACTGTTAGCAGCGGTGGGATTGATACAAAAAACCTGCGGGTCAAAATAGCTTACCGGGAAGGAGGCGACAGGATAATAATGGATAGCCAAAGCGGAACGGCGGATGCTGACAACGGTGAAGTGCTGATGCTTTCGCTCGACTGCAAATCCTGCCATAAAAAGGAGGAGAACTCCCTGGGGCTTCTTTCTCCCGGGTTGCTGAACGCTATGCGTCAAGGACCGACGCGGCTGCTTACATCACGAAAAAAATAATGCAGGGAAGCAGTGGTGTATGGGGTGGTGCTTTTTCCATGCCCGCGCATCCTTCACTGAGCGTACCCGTTGCCGATAAGCTGGCAAACTGGATATTATCCCTTAAGCCGGTGGAAAAAGGAAAATCACCCGGCATGTCGGGCATTATCAACCCCAATGCTTTTACATTAACAGATAAAGGAGTCATACGCATTGAAGCATCGTATAAGGATAAAGGCTTTAACGGGCTGCCATCGCTTTCGGCCCGTACGGAAAAAGTGCTGCTCAATCCATTGATAACCGTAAGCAGCGCTGAGCAGCGGAATGGCATTACGCGCAGTAATGAAGATGGGTACTACCGGTTGGAAAAAGATTCGGCTGTGCTTACCTACCATTATCTGCCGCTGAATGGTGTCCGCAGCATCAGGGTTTTGCTTAAGCGCGATAGCATGGATGCGGGTAATGATATTTGGGATCTCAGTGTGCATCTTGAAAGTCCTTCGGGTAAACGCATTGCACATACACAGATCAACAGTGCTGAGGCAGCAGTTATAGCATTGACCGGGGATACAGATGAAACAAACCCGAACAAAACGGTTTGCTTTGTATGGAAAAAAATAAGCAGCGAAAAAAATAAATTTCTGCTGAATGGATTTTTGCTGAGCAACAAATAATGAAGTTGTTTAAACTTATTCTTTAACCACATAGAATCATAGTAATTACATAGAATCAGGTTAAAAAGGGCGTATTTCAATTTTTCGCAGGCGGAAACATGCAACGGATTGAAATCCGTTGGAACAATATGCTACCGAGCCGATGGCTCTTGCCGTTCCAGGTTGCAGAGCCGTAGGCTCGGTCACATATTCTTGCGTGGGATTTCAATCTCATGTGAAAATTTGAAATGCACCAGCTTAGCAGGAACGCATATTGTTAAGAAAAACATAGTTTTTCATTCCGATAGTAATCGGAATGAAAGTCTTTGTGATGCTATGCTTTCTTTTTTATCGAATATCTTAAGTCTATGTTCCTATGTGGTTTCATTTCAAAAAAGTTTAAACAAGTTCAATATGAAAAACATTCATATAGCCAATATCACTTTACAAATTCCGGTCACTGAAAAATTGATTTATCGGAGCATATGAAGTATTGTCTCTTATGTATTTTGATGATGGCTTTCCTGGTAGCTGAGGCCCAAAAGGTAAGCGACTATGATATTGTTTGGGATAAGCCTTCAGAGAACGCGGCGGGCTCCATGCCCATCGGAAATGGAGAAGTTGGTCTGAACTGTTGGGTTGACAGGGAAAGCGGAGACCTGCTGTTTTATGTCTCACGCACCGATTCCTGGAGTGAGACAATGTCGTTGCTGAAGCTGGGGAGGATCAGGGTTTCTTTTACACCTGCTGTCTTTCGCGATTATACATCGTTTGTCCAGCGCCTCAGCTTGCACGACGGGTATATACTGATAGAAGGGAGAAACAAACAGGCAAAGCTTTCTTTGAAGCTGTTTGTTGATGCGGATCAGCCCGTGGTTTATCTTACCGGCGAATCGGATATGCCGGTAAAGGCCACAGCCTCGGTAGAGATATGGAGAGACAAATTGCGGGTGTTGTCAAACAAAGAGATAGAAAGGGCATTATCAGGTTATCCTGATTCCCTTATGTTTATGGAGTATCCCGATGTGGTATACGATGATAAAAAAAACATAACGGTTTATCACCGCAATGAAACTTCGGTCTACCCCATTCATTTACAGCTTCAAAAATTACAACCGGAAAACGCCGGACAGTACGACCCGCTGATCAACCGTACATTCGGAATGGTTATTGGTGGCCAGGGTTTTGAAAAGCAAACGCCTGTATCGCTGGCCATGGAAAAGCCCCGGAAAAAGTTCACGCTGAAAATTGCAACCCATACTGCTCAAACACCTACCGCATCACACTGGATACAGGAAGCGGATAAGATTATGCAGACCTCACCGGGTGCTGCCGTGGCTGCAGAAAGAACTAAAAACTGGTGGAATGATTTTTGGAGCAAAAGCTACCTGTTCGTTTCAACGCCCGATGATACTACCGGCAAAAAGATCACACAATCGTATATCCTTCAGCGTTGGATGACAGCGAGCGCGGGACGGGGTAACTACCCGATTAAATTCAACGGCTCTATATTTACTGTGGAGCCGCAGTATACAGATCCGAACAGGCGGTTCTCGGCTGATTTCAGACTATGGGGTGGCGGTTACTGGTGGCAAAATACCAGGCTTATCTATTACCCGCTGTTGCAAACGGGCAATTTTGATATGCTCAGGGCATTGTTCGATCATTATTTTTCAAATCTTCCACTTATGAAAAGCACCGCGAAAGCATTTTACAATGCCCCGGGTGCGGTTTGCCCGGAAACGACCACCATCTTCGGTACTTTTCAAAATACAGATTATGGCTGGAACAGGAGTGGATTGAAAGATGGGGAAGTGGGCAACGACTATATTAAATATTGCTGGAACTCAGGCCTGGAGCTCCTTGCATTGATGATCGATCATTACAGATATACCGGCGACCATTCGTTTGCGCAGCAACGTTTGCTCCCCATGGCACGCGAGATACTGGCATTCTTCAACGCCTTTTTCCCTAAAAACGAAAACGGGATCATGGAGATCACGCCGACCCATTCGCTGGAAACCTACTGGTATAATGTGAAAAATGATTTGCCAACTGTGGCCGGACTACATTATGTGATTGATGAGCTACTGAAGCTTCCTGTAGCGGTTAGTACGGATGAAGACCGGCAGGTTTGGAGCGAACTGAAAAAAGCATTGCCTGCAATTCCTGTTGTGCAAAAAGAAGGCAAGACCCTGTTCTCTCCTGCACAGGAATTTGAAGACAGGAAAACCAATGCTGAAAATCCTGAACTCTATGCCATATTTCCTTTCCCTTTAAGCAATATTACAACGGCAAATAAGCAAACCGGTATTGATTCCTATAACAGCCGTATACAGAAGACCTCCCGTGGATGGACACAGGACGGACAACAGGCGGCACGGCTGGGTTTGGTAGAGGAAGCCAAAAAAAATATACTGGCTAAAATTGAAAATTCGAACAGGAACTTCCGCTTTCCTGCCATTTGGGGGCCCAACTACGACTGGACGCCCGACCAGTGCCATGGAGGAAACCTCATGATTACCCTCCAGGAAATGGTGATGCAGAGCTACGGTACTACCAGCTATCTTTTGCCGGCCTTTCCGAAAGGCTGGAACGTATCTTTTCTTTTATATGCTCCTGGTAATACGAAAATAAAAGGACATTACTCTCATGGAGCGCTGACGTATGAAAAGCTTACCGGTTCCGGTGAAGTAGTGGAGATAAAACGCTAAAGCTATGTTATCGAAATCTATTAAAAAATATATGCGGCTGGGTTTGACATTGCTTGCAGGTATAAGTTTGTTTTCATACACGCAAAAGCAGGAAAAAGACTATAATGTACTTTTCATTATTGCTGATGACCTGACGGCAACGGCTGTATCTTCTTACGGGAATAAGGCATGTAACACACCCAACATTGATAAACTTGCATCCGAAGGAGTTTTGTTTACCAAAGCATATTGTCAATTTCCTGTATGCGGCCCATCACGCGCATCTTTACTGACCGGATACTACCCGCATGCTACAACTACTTTCGGATATATAAGCGGTCGCGAAAATATTGGAACGGAACGTAAAACCTGGCCACAATCTTTTAAGGAAAACGGATACTATACAGCCAGGGTGAGTAAGATCTACCATATGGGGATCCCGATCGATATTGAAAAAGGCAGCGATGGCAAAGATGATACTGCTTCGTGGCATGAAAAATACAATAGCCAGGCACCGGAATGGCAAACAAAAGGAGAAGCAGAGCTGGTACAAGGCAACCCGGACGGAACGATAGAAAGGAAAGGTGGCAATGTAATGACAATAGTGAAAGCAGATGGAGATGACCTGGTGCATGCCGATGGAAAAACGGCTGAAAAAGCCTGTGCATTAATCAGACAACATAAGAACGAAAAATTCTTCCTGGCGGTAGGTATGGTAAGACCACATGTTCCCTTTGTGGCACCCAAATCATACTTTGATCCTTACCCGTATGCAAACATCGTTTTGCCTGAGAAAGTAGAAAATGACTGGGACGATATACCGGAAAGAGGAATTAACTATGTTACAAGCGTAAATGGTAAAATGAGCATTGAGCAACAACAAAAGGCCGTTGCCGCATATTATGCTTCCGTTTCTTTTATGGATGAGCAGGTCGGTAAAGTGTTGAAAACATTAAAGGAAGAAGGACTGGAGGATAAAACCATTGTGATATTTACATCGGACCATGGCTTTCATCTTGGCGAACACGATTTTTGGATGAAAGTCAGCTTACGCGAAGAATCAGTCAGGGTTCCGCTTATCATAAAGGTGCCGGGTAAAAAACCTGCTGTGTGCAATTCATTTGTGGAGCTTATAGACCTGTATCCAACCATAACGGAATTGGCTGGGATAAAACATTCCAAACATATCCAGGGAAAAAGTCTTGTAAAGATGTTCGATAACCCTGCTTACCAGGTCAGGGATATGGCATTCAGTGTTACCCATGAAGGACGAACATTTTTACTCAGGACAGATAAATGGGCTTATATTCAATACGATGAAGACGCGAAATCGGGTATGGAGCTTTTTGATATGGAAAAAGATCCGAAGCAATATACCAATTTAGCTTACAAACCAGGGTACGCTGAAATTGTGGATGAATTCCGCCAAAAACTCAGGGATAAATTGAAGGAAGTCAGGACAAATGACCTGGGAATCGATTATAATCGCAAATAAATATTGGAAAGATAAAATACGCACATTATCGCAATCAAAATAAACAAACATGATAAGAACTATTAAAACAGCTTTGGCCCTGCTCACATGCATGCAGGTTGTTTATGCGCAGCAGTCTAAAACTCCTGTTCCCGAAAAAGGGTTTAAGGTTCTTTTTGACGGGACGAATATGGACGCCTGGATGGGGAATACAACAGCATATACCATTGAGGATGGAACCATTGCCGTTGACCCTGCGAAAGGAGGAAACGGTGGAAACCTCTATACAAAAAAGGAGTATGCGAATTTTATTTTCCGCTTTGAGTTTAAGCTGACCGAAGGGGCGAATAACGGTGTGGGCATCCGCACGCCCGCCGAAGGAGATGCCGCCTACGAGGGGATGGAGATACAGATACTGGATAACACAAGTGAAAAGTATAAGAATTTGCAATGTTATCAATATCATGGATCTGTGTACGGCGTCATCCCGGCGTTGAAAGGGTACCTGAAGCCGGTTGGTGAGTGGAACAAGCAGGAGATCATCGCCAACGGAACTAAGATAAAGGTGATCCTGAACGACAATGTCATACTCGATGGAGATATTGATCTGTATATCAAAAATGAAAGAACAATTGATGGAAAAAAACATCCCGGACTTGGAAATAAGAAAGGACATATCGGCTTCCTGGGGCATGGGTACCGTCTCTGGTTCAGGAATATTTCTATCAAAGAATTATAATCATCCGCAAATAAAACTGAAAAGAAGAGATTTTTTAAAAACTACGGCAACCCTTGCATCTGTGAGTGTATTGCCATCGTCTGCCTGGGCAATTGTAAAGAATGGTAAGCTCAGAACCGCTCACATTGGAGTTGGAGGAATGGGGCATGCAGATCTGAATGCTATTGCGTCGCATCCGCTGGTGGAAATGACGGCGTTGTGCGATGTTGACTCGGTTAACCTGGCAAAAGCCGGACGACTGCATCCCAATGCAAAGACTTTTAAAGATTACCGCAGGCTTTTTGACGAAACAGGAAAATCAATAGATGCGGTGATTGTATCAACGCCCGACCACACCCATGCGCCAGCCTCTGTGCGGGCAATGGTAATGGGTAAGCCCGTTTATTGCCAGAAGCCGCTCACGCACCTGGCTCTTACGCAACTTACCTTACCTATAAGTCCTGACCGGATCAGCAGAACAGTTCCCCTGTATGCGGCAGCGGAATGACGCTGAATACCCATTTGGGTGATCACGCTATTGTCTTCAGCAAGCTTCCGCATAGCCCTTGATTCCGACACCAGGTCCGGCAAAAACTGGGGATACAACGGACCAGCACCGGTGGGAAGCGACCCCGTTCCCGAAACCTTAGACTGGAACCTCTGGCTGGGAACAGGCGCTGAAAGACCGTATAAGCAGGGGTTTTATCATCCCGCCAACTGGAGAAAGATCCTGGACTATGGCTGCGGCACACTGGGAGATATGGGCGTACATATTTTTGATACACCTTATACCACGTTGAAATTAGATGTTCCCGAAACAATAAAGGCCCGTTGCAGGAAGCCCACCGGCTTTGGTCATCCGGAAAAAAATACGGTGGAGTACAAATTTCCCGGAACGGAATACACTACAAGGCATTTAAAATGGGTATGGTATGATGGAGCCGGCGCTCCTGACCAGCATAGGGATCTGCTATTGCCTGACAATGAAAAATTGCCAGGTGAGGGCGCTATGTTTGTGGGTGAAAAAGGGAACCTTTTATTGCCTCACTGCGATTATCCAAAATTGATCGTGAACGGGAAGTACGAAAAAATAGATTTTCCGATGGTAGAAGAAGTAAATCACTACCATCAGTTTGCAGATGCCTGTTTGGGTAAGGGCGAATGCAGCGCCCCGTTTTCCTACGCATCAAGGCTAACGGAAGCCATATTACTGGGAGTAGCTGCCAATCGTTTTCCTGATAAAAAGCTGCATTGGAATATAGCGGCTGCACAATTTGCCGAAAAAGAAGCGAACGTTCTTTTAAAGTCGGAATACCGGTCTTTTTAGATCATTGCCTTCTGCCATTACCAAAGAGAAAAAGAAATATTGCAGCAGGTCTGGCTAAACACAAGGCAATGCTATCAAACCTGCGCCAGGATAATCTTATACTTCTTTACAGCCCCAGCACATCCTGCATATTAAAAATACCCTTTCTTCCATAAATAAATTCAGCAGCTAATACAGCGCCTAATGCAAAGCCGGAGCGGTTATGGGCTGTATGCTTTATTTCAATATCATCTATGGCAGATCTGTAGGTAATAATATGTGTGCCCGGTGCCGGATCTATACGTTTACTTTCAATCACTAAGTCAGTTTTTTTCTCCGCTTTATTCAGCACCCATTGTTTTTTAAAGGGGCTTACCTCCAGTATCTGCTCTGCCAGTGTAATAGCTGTGCCGCTGGGCGCATCCAGTTTTTGGATATGATGTATTTCTTCTACCGAAGGATCATACGCTGCCTGCGATGCCATCAGCTTTGCCAGCTTTTTATTGATCTCGAAAAATATATTTACACCAATGCTGAAATTGCTGGCATATAAGAAAGCGCCATTTTGTTCTTTGCAATTCCAAACCGCTTCTTCATATTGTTTAAGCCATCCTGTTGAGCCGCTTACCACAGGTACGCCTGCTTCAAAACATTTACTGATGTTTTCAAAAGCGCTTTCGGGGCCGGTAAATTCAATAGCTACATCTGCTTTTTGAATGTTTTCAATAATATTGTCTTCCAGGTTATCAATTGAAACTTTCAACACGATTTCATGCCTGCGTTGCAGCGCAATATCTTCAATGGCATGACCCATTTTTCCATAACCTATCAAAGCTATTTTCATCCGTTTTTTTTAGTTGGCAAATATAGGCGTTTTGCGGCGTGGCGGGGAGGTGGATGCGATATGATTTTTGCCGATATTGAACATTATACTCAGCCCTGCTGTATTAGCCATGGGAGAGAGGCCGGGCTTAAACTGGATACTAAGATCATCACTAACATTAAAATCCCTTAAATGCCCGTCAACTGCTGCATCCATCACTTGCAATCCCCATAATGCAATGAAAGCTAATACAGAGTAATCAACATCTCTTCTAAAAGAATTTCTGTAATTTTTTAATCCTGATAAATCCCGCCTTTCAATAGCGGGCTTAAGTAGAGGATCTACATACTGTAAATCGAGTGTGTCGGCGCTGTTCTGCATCATTTTATATAATGCATTATATGCAAACCTGGTTTTGTTAAACCATTTTACATTATACGAAAACGTATATACAGGAACTGCAAGTGCGCCATAAACAATCGGCATCTTCCAGTACTTTTTGTTATAAGCTTGTCCCGCGCCGGGCAAAACAGCGGATAGTATAGCAGCCCTTCTTGCCGGGCTTACTTTTTTTGCAGTATCAATTTTCAGCTTTGCCAGGCTATCGCTTTTTATAGATGGCAAATGGGTAACAACTACACTGTCCTTGTGTAATGTGTCAACGATGGCTTTGGGTATTGTATCATTAGATTTAGGCAAAGTATCCTGCTGCGCGTTCACACGCCCGATGGTTAAGAAAAAAAAGCAACAAAGTAGAAAGTAATAGCTACGCATAATTGCAGTTACTCACCCGGCAGATACCTGCATTTTCTCAAGAATAGCATTCAGTTCCTGCACAGAAAAATATTCAATGGTAATGGAACCGTGCCCTTTCTTGTTGTGCTGCATTTTTACACGGGTGCCGTAATGTGAGGCCAAGTTATCTTCAATTTTTTTGAACGGCGCAGCAAGGCTGGCTTTTACCGATTTTTTAACAGGCACATTTTTATACAGGTTTCTCACAAGGTCTTCTGTTTGCCTTACAGAAAGCCCTTTATTCTTTATCTCGTTAAAAATGTATAATTGCTGTTCAATATTATCTACATTAATAATGGCACGGGCGTGCCCCATGCTGATTACGTTGTTGCGAACAGCAACCTGTATATCCGGCGGCAGTTTCAATAAACGTATATAGTTGGTAACCGTACTTCTTTCTTTACCCATTCTTTCAGCCACCTGCTCCTGCGTGTAATCCAGTTCTTCCATCATACGCTTATAGCTAAGCGCAATTTCAATGGAGTTAAGATTTTCTCTTTGTAAATTTTCGAGCAGGGCAAGTTCAAGTAACTGCTGGTCGTTTGCCTGGCGTATATAAACGGGCACATCTTTTATACCTGCAAGTTTTGACGCTCTCCATCTTCTTTCACCTGCTATTAACCTGTATTTTTCAGCGCCGACAATTTTAGCAACGGTAAGCGGCTGAATAATATCATGCAGCTTTATAGATTCTGCTAATTCCTGTAAAGCCTTTTCATCAAAATCACGGCGTGGTTGTTTGGGATTGGGCTCAATCTGGTCAACGGGTATACGCAAAGTAGTGGTGGCTTTTTCTACAACACCTGATTTAAGATGTTCGCCGCCGCTTGTTTTCAGATCTGAATCAATACTTTGCAAAAGTGAGCGGATGCCTTTTCCCAAGGCATCCTTCTTATTATTGGGTGTGCTCATTGTCAAGAGTTAAAATTCTTTCTTCCTGTGGTATCTGGGTCATGTTATTGCGCTGCAATATTTCCTTGGCAAGATTAAGATAGTTGATAGAACCCTTACTTTCCGCATCATACAAAATAGCAGGTTTACCTACACTCGGCGCTTCGCTTAATCTTGTATTACGATGGATGATGGTATCAAAAACCATTTCTTCAAAATGCTGCCTTACTTCATTTACCACCTGGTTGCATAACCGTAGCCGGCCATCATACATCGTCATCAAAATACCTTCAATTACCAATTCCGGATTTAACCTGCTCTGCACAATTTTTATAGTGTTGAGCAATTTGCCGAGTCCTTCAAGAGCAAAAAATTCTGTTTGTACAGGCACCACCACACTGTCGGCAGCGGTTAAGGCATTCACAGTAATTAACCCTAAAGATGGGGAGCAATCCACTACTATAAAATCATAGTCATTTTTAACCGGCTCAAGAATATGCTTCAGCACATTTTCGCGGTTGGGATAGTTGATCATCTCAATTTCCGCACCTACAAGGTCAATATGCGAGGGCATTACATCGAGAAAAGGAATTTCTGATTTAAGAATAACATCCCGCGCCGGCACATCATTCACCATACAGTCGTACAAACTTTTCTGGATGTTGTGCAAATCAAAGCCGGTACCCGTTGTGCTATTTGCTTGCGGATCAGCATCTACAAGAAGCGTTTTCTTTTCCAGCACAGCAAAGCTCGCGGCTAAATTTATAGCCGTTGTTGTTTTTCCTACTCCACCTTTTTGATTGGCTATACCTATTATTCTTGCCATAATTTATTTAACGGATAATGCTTATACTAATATAAAACTTAATATGTTACAATTGCCAATGGGCAAATGTAGCCTTTTATCAGGTGTTTTGTGCCAGATATTATGTACAATATATAAAGTTTTACGTCATGCTATGAGCGGCAGTTCATAAAATTACACAACCACCAAACCAGCAGATATGAAAATTAAAAGAAAGGAAAAATAAACCTAAACTCAAGTTGCAAGTGCAACACCGGTTCAACCTTTAGCAGCTTTAGTAGATCGATTGGGGAGACGACTTATATAAAAAACTAAAGCCGCTTTCATCACCGGCACAAAATCCGGGAGAGGAGGAAGCGGCATCGCAGAACAAATATAACCCCTTTTCGGGTTTATTGCAAGTTTTTTAGCAAATTTGCTGTACTCTATGACGGAACACCAGCTAAGATATTACTTATCAAGCCCCCTATTCTTTCTGTGCTTGAAGTGAGTTTAAGAAATGCTGTTCATGAAACTTTGAAAACGTATTTTCAAGACGAGTATTGGTTCAAAAATAGTTTGCCGGTTGAGTTTTTGCCCTTTGTTACTGATGCAACACAAAAATTATCCAAGCGACACAAAAACATTACAGCAGACAAAATTGTTGCGGAACTTACATTTGGTTTTTGGGACAGATTGTTTAACCGAAACTATACAGGCTTGTTGTGGAAACCACTACGAACTATTTTTAAAAACACACCTAAACATTTACGGCAAAGAGATACAATCGCAGACACACTATATCGCATAAGGACACTACGCAACAGGATTTACCATTACGAACCAATATTTGGCAATTTGCAAGACATAGAAAAACAATACACCGAAATGCTTACGTTTCTCGTTTGGCTCGACAATGATTTGCCAAATTTGCTTACAGACATAGACCGGTTTAATGACATCTTGAAAAAGGCAAAAGCAATAACGGTCAACCGCGATTGACGTAATCCTATTACCCACACTTCGGCAAGCCCTGTTCGAGGCTTGCTATAATTCCATTGATTCGCCCGGAGAAAGCAGGTATAACTGTAGTCCCTGCTCAGCAAACAATTGTTTAGCGGCTTCGTGATTAATTTTTATATAACCAAACGTATCGTAATGAACGCCAACTATTTTGCGGCAATGAATAAATTTAGCTGCCTGAACCGCGTCTGCGGCATCCATCGTAAAATTGTCGCCGATTGGCAATACTGCAAAGTTCAGGGCTGCGTACTGGGGCACTAACTGCATATCTAAAGTAAGTGCTGTATCACCGCTATAGTAAAAATTACCTTCTTCACTGGTAAAAACAAATCCCATTGGATTACCGCCATAGCTGCCATCGGGAAGTCCGCTTGAATGATGGGCAGTTACGCATTTTACTACGCCGAAATCAAAACTCCATTTACCCCCGGTGTTCATCGGGTGGGTATTGGTAACACCCTGCCTGTTGAGCCAAATATGAATTTCAAAGCTGCAAACCACTTTGGCGCCGGTTCGCGTGGCGATAGAAACACAGTCAGCAATATGATCTTCGTGTCCGTGCGAAAGAAATATATAATCTGCCTCAACAGATGCCACATCGATTCCTTTGGCCAGTTCATTGTATGTGATGAAAGGATCAAAAAGGATTTTTTTATGCTTTATTATTACAGAAAAGCAGGAATGCCCGTATGACGTGAAATGCATATTGAATACTAAGTTTAATATTTAATCGGGATGGCTGAAACAGGATTATCTTTGCACCTACCTGTAAACAACCCCGGGTTGGGCAAAAATACTGTTTAGGCTTAAATTCACAGGAACAATTCATTAATATACATGCAGCCAGATACATATACCATTATTTCAGGCACTAACCGGCCCGGAAGCAATACCATAAGAGTAGCAAGACAGTACGAAAATATTTTGAAAGCTAAAGGCATAGAACCGAAATTTATTACACTTGAAAACCTTGATGTAATGAGCAGGAGTGAAGCCCTGGTTAAATTAGAGAAAGAAGTATTGATACCTACCACCAAATTTATTTTTGTTACGCCGGAATATAATGGCAGTTTTCCCGGAGTATTGAAAGCAATGATAGATAATACGGCCATTGAAAAAGTGTGGTGGGGCAAAAAAGCGTTGCTTACGGGAGTATCTACCGGCAGGGCAGGAAATTTAAGAGGAATGGAACATTTAACAGGTGTGCTGCATTATTTAAAGGTGCATGTATACCACAATAAACTTCCTATTTCTGTGGTAAATAAATTATTTAATACGGAGTATAATATAGATGATCCGGCCACATTGAAAGCAATCAATGATCAACTGGATGAGTTTATAAAATTTTAGTGATTTATCAATCAGAAATCTTAAATCTCAAATCTCAAATTAACATATGCGTCGTTTTTCCGGTTCGTGGATTTTTATAATAATCATGCTCCTGATTGACCTGTATGTTTTTCAGGCATTGAAAGTGGTAATGCAGCACGCTTCTCCCAAAATAAAATTGATAGTATTCGGTGTATACTGGCTCTTCAGCGCATCTGCGGTAATCACTATGCTGATAATGCCCTATATCAATATTGAAAGTTGCCCAAAGCATTGCGCACCTATTTTATTTCAATACTTATAGGATTGTTCCTGTCGAAAGCCGTAACCGTAATTTTTTTGATTGTAGATGACCTGCGAAGAATATTGCAATGGGCAGGTGGAAAACTGTTTTACCAGTATGTTCACGGAGAGCCGTTTAAAGCTGCCGGTATTTCACGTTCCGTATTTATGAGTTGGTTAGGTTTGGGTATTGGAGGTGGATTATTTGCTACGCTGCTTTGGGGATTTCGTAATAAATATCGCTATGATTTAAAAACAGTTCAGCTTAATTTCCCAAATCTTCCTGAAGCATTTAAAGGTTTGAAAATTATTCATATTTCTGATGTGCATTCCGGTAGTTTTACCGATAAAAAAGCAGTGGCGCATGGCATAAAAATGATTATGAAACAAGGTGCCGACATTATTTTGTTTACCGGCGACCTGGTAAACGATCATGCAGATGAGATGAATGATTATACGGACGTGTTTTCAAAGCTGAATGCACCAATGGGTGTATTCAGTACTTTAGGTAATCATGATTATGGCGACTACCGTACATGGCCAAGCGCAGAAGCCAAAGTGCAAAACCTTGAACGGCTAAAACAACTGCAAAAAGACATGGGCTGGCGTTTGCTGATGAATGAACATGTGGCATTGGAAAAAAACGGGCACCAGATTGCATTGCTCGGCATAGAGAATTGGGGAGCAAAAGCAAACTTTCCAAAATATGGCAGGTTAGACCAGGCATATGCCGGCACGGAAAAATATCCTTTTAAAATTTTAATGAGTCATGATCCAAGTCATTGGGACGCGCAGGTAAGAACGGAGGCGTATAAAGATATTGACCTGATGCTCTCCGGACACACCCACGGCATGCAGTTTGGTGTTGAATTGCCCGGCTTTAAATGGAGTCCTGTTCAGTATGTATATAAACAATGGGCGGGCTTATATGAAGAAGCCGCTCAAAAATTGTATGTAAACAGGGGATACGGATTTATTGGTTATCCGGGCAGGGTAGGTATATTGCCGGAGATTACGGTAATTGAGTTGGGGTAGGAGAATATATATCTGCAATCTTTTTAAAACCAGTTTTTTAAATAACCCTTGATATATTTCCTGCCACGAATTCCGGTGTTCGCAACGGCGGAACAGGATTTGCTACACAAAGAGCCACAAAGCATACACTAAGTTACACAGCGCGTTTTATTCTTCTTAGCGGAACTTTGTGTATCCTTCGTGTACCTCTGTGAAATAACCAGGTTGTTACACTACAATTATTCGTGATAATGAGTGTGATTCGTGGTTAAAACTGTACGCAATCATATATATCAAAAAATCCCTGTAATTGTTTTTAAACAGCCGGGAATGCCGCTCAATGCTTATCATTTTTTCTTCCCCGTAATCATTTCAACTGCTTCTTTATAGGTTTCGCCAACCGGTAATTCCATATCACCCACAAATACACTGCTTTTTTTTACAGCGGTAGTATGATCTAAAGAAACGATGAATGATTTATGTATACGTAAGAATTTTGTTGGCGGCAGTTCTTCTTCAATGGCTTTCATGCTTATTCTGGCTATAAGCGGTTTTGCAGGAGGAACAAGATGAATTTTCAGGTAGTCCCGCAAACCTTCTACCCACATAATATCGCTGAACATTACTTTCACCATGCTGTAGTCAACATTCAAAAAAAAGTATTCATTACCCGAATCAGGTGGTTTATGCTTTAATTGATAGAGCTCATTGGCTTTATTACAAGCCTGTATAAAACGGGAAAGCTCTACAGGTTTTAAAAGATAGTCCACAACATTTAAATCATAACTTTCCAAAGCAAATTTTTCGTAGGCCGTTACCAATATAAACATTGGTTTATGCGAGAGGCTTTTTATAAACTGCAAGCCGGTTAACCCCGGCATTTGTATATCAATAAATACAAGATCAATTTCCTGCTCCTGCAATACATGGTTAGCTTCAAATGCATCGCCGCAGGTTGTTACCAGTTGCAGGTAAGGCACTTTGCTGATGTAATCCTGCATCAGTTGTAATGCCAGCGGCTCATCATCTACTGCTATACATTTCAGCATTTATACAAGATTTATTTGTAATGATACTACAAACCATCCATCTTCTTTTGTTATAAGCAGGGCGTGCTTGTCTTTATACAACAGGTTAAGCCTTCGCATTACATTTGTTAATCCTATACCTGAAGTTTTATCCTTGCTTTCGCTTGTTTCACCAGCATCATACCTGTTGCGAACAACAAAATTAAGTATGTTATGCTCCACATTCATGTTGATGTCTATCTGCGCATTTTTAATATGCCCGGTGCCATGCTTAAAGGCATTTTCAATAAATGGTATCAGCAGCATTGGCGCAATTTCATGGTGTGCACCTGCCTGCGGAATATTCACGTCAAGCTTAACTTTTCCGCCTACACGCTGTTTTTGTAAGTCAATATAACTGTTGAGGTAATCAATCTCTTTTTGTAATGAAACTTTTTCTTCATCCGTTTCATACAGCATATATCGCATTAAGGTGGAGAGCTTAAAAATAGTAGGCTCCAGTTGATCGCTTTTTAAGCGGGCCAGTGCCAGTATATTATTCAGCACATTAAACATAAAATGCGGACTAACCTGCGAACGCAGAAATGAAAGCTCAGATTTAAAATTTTCCTCCTGCTTCTGCTGTAGCAGCTTATCTGTTTTGTTTTTGTCAATAATCATGCGGTAGGCAGTACTAACTGCAATTGCCAGCATAAACGGTGGTATATTAAATCCTATAGATCTTGATAATAAAAGCTCTTTATGTGTAATGAATGATACGAACAACCATGAATGAACAGCCATTATAAACGCAAATGCCCCAAGAACTATCAAAAAATAATAGAAATATCTTTTTGGGTAAATGAACCTGGGCGTTAATATATAAGCATTAAAATAGAAAGCGCCAATCCAGAGCAAGGCTGTTAAATTGTTCATAAGGAAAAAGCCATTCTCGTCAGGATCTTTGGGTGCATCCGTTGCCGGATAGCGCCTTAGTAAAAAAGGAAGAGAAAAAACAATGACCCACGCTGCTATATGAAACACAACCCTCACCCATGTTTTATTTGGCCAACTCATTCTCATTTCAATCGTTCTTTTACGAGTTTAAGGTTGATGTTAATTTCTTAATTTATTCGTATCTCAATGCTTCAATAGGATCTAATCTCGCTGCTTTTTGTGCGGGATAATATCCAAAGAAAACGCCCGTAATAGCACAGACCATGAAAGATAGTATTATTGATGAATTTGATATCAGTATCGGCCATTGCATAAATACATTAACCAATTCTGCTGCGCCTATCCCCAATGCCACACCAATAATACCACCCGTAATGCTTATTAATATTGCTTCTACTAAAAATTGCAATAGTATATCAATACCCCTGGCGCCAATAGACATGCGAAGCCCGATTTCCTTTGTACGTTCCGTTACCGAAACATACATAATGTTCATAATGCCAATGCCGCCCACTACAAGCGAAATACCGGCAATAGCTGCCAGCAATACCGTAAGCAATTCACTTGTTGAACTGATGGTGCTGATCAATTCCGCCTGTGTACGTATTGAAAAATCATCTTCATCAGACGCTTTTAATTTATGTTGCCTGCGTAATACTGTAGTAATTTCTTTTGTTGCAGTATCGGAGCTTTGCTCATTTACCGCAGAAGCATAAATCGTTTGTACAAAAGGTACAGCCAATATTCTTTTTTGTACGGTTGTATAGGGCGCTATAATGATATCATCCTGGTCCTGTCCAAAAGTGTTTTCTCCTTTTTCAGCAAGCACGCCAATTACTTTCAATGGAATTTTCCCAAAGCGAATGGTTTGCCCAATAGGGTTTTGCCCGCTTGTAAAAACATTTTCTACGATAGTTTGCCCAATCACACAAACCTTAGCCATTGTTTTTACATCCTCTTCAGTAAAATTTAAACCATCTTTAATTTTCCATTCGCGTATTACAGGCAGGTAGTCGGGAGATACTCCCTGTATAGTAGTGGGCCAGTTCAACGCCCCGTTTATTACCTGCCCGCTAGCCTGAAGCCCGGGCGAAACCGCTGTAATAAAATTTACTTTCTCTTTTATGGCCTCCACATCTTCTACTTTTAAAGTCTGCAAACCTGATGCACCAAGCCTTGCACCGCCACCCACCGTTACATTACTGCTTGGGCGTATATTAATCATATTGGAGCCCATGCCAGACAACTGGTCGCGTATGCTTTGCTTGGAGCCTTCGCCTATTGCCACCATAGTAATTACAGAAGCAACACCTATAATAATGCCAAGCATGGTAAGAAAAGCCCTGAGCTTATTTCTTACCAACGCTTTCCATGCTATTCTGAAAAGATTGAATACATTCATGTTACTTCATTTTAATAATCATCATTCACCGGCAGGCTCTCCAGCGCTTCTTTTGCAGATTTTATATTTTCATTCTTACTGTCTTTTACTACATGTCCATCCTTCAACGTTACTGTTCTGCTGCTGAATGCTGCTATATCCGGTTCGTGTGTTACAAACACAATTGTTTTTCCCTGCTGTGTATTCAGCTCCTGCATCAGCGACATAATTTCATATGAAGTTCTTGTGTCAAGGTTACCGGTTGCTTCATCTGCCAATATCATTACCGGTTCATTTACCAATGCTCTTGCAATTGCCACGCGCTGCTGTTGTCCGCCAGATAATTGATTGGGAAGATGGTCCATCCTGTCTGCAAGCTTAACTGCTTCCAGTGCCTTCATTGCTTTTTCTTTTCTTTCACGCGATGAAATATTGGAATTATATAACAATGGTAATTCCACATTTTCCAATGCAGATGTTCTTGCCAGTAAGTTATACGATTGAAATACAAAGCCAATTTTCCTGTTGCGTAATCTTGCTAATTCATTGCGGGAGAGATTTTTTACATTCACAGCATCCAGTAAATAATCACCATCGGTAGGTTTGTCAAGGCAGCCCAGAATATTAAGCAATGTTGTTTTACCGGAGCCGCTGCTGCCCATTATTGTTACAAACTCACCGGGCTGCACATTAAAAGATACACCTCTTAATGCACGAACCGTTTCACTACCCATCTTAAACTCTCTCTTTAAATGCTGTATATCAAGAATTGCGTTTGCCATAATGTTGATTGTGACATGTTTGCAGGTTACACAAGTTACAGGTTGCAGGTTTCGGGTTGCCGATGCTGATAGCTGACTACTGATAGCCTATTGCCCACCGCCCACCATTCTCCGCCTTTATCCTCCCGGCGGTGGTCCCGGATTATTTTTCCTGTTATTTCCTCCCGGACGCTTAGGCATAAAAGGGCTGGAAGCTGTTGTTTTTTTCTTTGCCTCTGTTTTTGATACCTGCTGATAACCTGTTACCACTATATCATTTTCATTAAGCCCCGACAATACCTGCACTTCGGTTTCATCATTCATGCCGGTTGTAACCGGCTGCGCAATGATGCTGGTATCTTTTTTAATCCATACCAGCGCGCTGTTTGTTTTCATGGCATTGTCAGCATGCATTGCCGGGGCATTAGCTGGTTTTTCATCTCCTTTATGCATTGGTTTACCATGCGGCGGCTCCATTCCACCACCCTGTACTTTGTATATTTGTTCAAGTACAGAATCCGGTTGAAACTGTAAAGCTTTCGCAGAAATGATTAGCGCATCAGGTACTTCTTTTGTATATATACTAATGTTGGCTGTCATGCCTGGCTTTAATTTCATATCAGCATTAGGCGCATCAATAATAGTGGTGTAGTTTACCACGTTTGAAGACGTAGTGGGTTTTAATCTTACTTCAAGCACAGTACCCAGGAAAGAATCTTCAGGAAATGCATCAACGGTAAATGTTACTCTTTGACCTTTTTTTACGTTGCCTATATCAGCTTCGTCTACAGATGCCTGCACCTGCATTTTAGTAAGATCTTTTGCAATGCTGAATAATGTTGGCGTACTAAAGCTGGCTGCCACTGTTTGTCCTTCGCTTACGCTACGGGATAATATCGTTCCATCAATAGGAGAATATATATCGGCAAAAGAAAGATTTCTTTTTGCAGATGACAATTGCGCAATAATTCCATTAACATTATCATTACCGGACGTGTATTGATACAGAGCCGTTTCATAATCTGCCCTGCTGATGGCGCCAACTTTAAACAGTTGCTCCTGGCGTTCAAAATTACTTTTCTGATATACTGCATTAGCCTTTGCCTGCTGCAGGTTAGCTGTAATTTGCTGCACCTGCGCCTCAAGCAAAGATTTATCAAGCTGTGCCAGTAACTGTCCTTTCTTTACAGTGGAGTTAAAGTCGGCATACACATTTTTAATAGTACCTGATACCTGCGTGCCAACAGCCACGGTATCTACAGGTTGAATAGTTCCTGTTGCTGTTACAGAAGTGCTCAGGGTTCCAATATGCGGCTGTTCCGTTTGCAATATCACCACACTGCCTTCATCTCTGAACTTCCAGAACCACACACCTGCTGCGATTAACGCTGCTATCACTGTTAAAATGATCCATGTCTTTTTTTTCATTGCTATGCGTTTAATATTCACTTGTTTTATTAAAACGATACAGGAACGCCTGTATAGAAATTGTATATTTTGTTATAAAGCACTGCACTGTATTTTGCCTGTATATATGACTGCAGGGCTTGCACATACAGGTTTTTCTGCTGCAATAATTCCACCATATTCACTGAGCCGAGGCGTAATTGTTCATTGGTAATATCATAGCTTTCCTGGCTTGCCTTCATTTGTTTTTCTGCTGCTGTATATTGCGCCTGCCTGTTCTGCACATTTATATATGCCTGTTCTACCTGCGTATTCAGCGTAAATTTTGTATTTGCCAATGCCAGCTTTGCCTGCTCAATAGCAATCTTCGATTTTTCAATATTGGTTTTATTAACACGCCGGCTGTAAATAGGAATACCAACAGTTAATCCCAGTGATTGGTAGAAGTTATTATTGATTTGAGTAAAATACTTATTATCCTGGCTGAGGTTTGCATATCCGCTGGCAAGGTTTGCACCAAGGCTAACCGTTGGCAATGTACCCGATTTAGCCAGAAGCAGGTTTGTTTTTGCGAGGTCAATACCAAGTGCACTATTCTTCACTTCCGGCCTGGTGGCTTGTGCTGCATCCTGTGCTGCGGCAAGGTCAGGCATCATTTCCTGCACTGCTATGCTATCCGGAATGGCTACCTTAAAATCATAAGAGGAAGGAAGTTGTAAGTTTTGTTTTAAGGTAAGCACATTCAGCCTGTAATTGTTTTTTGCATTTACAAGATTGTATTCATCATTTGCCGTTTGCGCTTCAAACTGTAAAAAATCTTTTTTAGAAATGCTGCCGGCATCATACCGTTGCTGTCCCTGTTTTAGTTGTGCCTGTGAAGTTACCAGCACATCTTCAAGATATGTAATGGTTTCCTGCGCCAGCAATATATTCAGAAATGCTTCTGTTATATTAAGCGTAATATCATTCTGAGCTTCCTGTACACTCAGGTTTGTAGATTGCAGCGATATCTGCTTTGCAGTGATGTTGTTATTAATATAACCGCCATTGTAAAGTGTTACAGAAGAATTTATACCATAGTTGCCTGAAAAATTTGCCTGTGAAGTTAAGCCACCCACAACCACATCTGTTTTCTTGCCATTTACAAACGATTGAGAAAGTGAAGCTGATACTGATGGAAGTCTTGCTGCTTTTGCCTGCAATAGGTCCTGCTCAGCCGAACCGGTATTGAGGCGCAGCGTGTTAATCTGTATATTATTTTTCCTGGCATATTCAATGCAATCCTGTAAGCTCCACTGTGCCGGCAGGTTTTGTAAAGTACTATCCTGTGCGTATATGTTGGCAACATTTAATGATATTGCCGCAATTAATATAATCAGAAACTTCTTCATGCCGTCATTCATTTAATGTATAATGAAATGAATCATTTACTACACCAAAAGTATTGAGGCACCAATAAGCCGGACAGGTAAAAGCGGCAAAAAGGCAATATTATGCGACAAACAGGAGAATGGCAGTTGGGGAATGATGGGGATAATGTAGTGCAGATGAAGTTTTAAAACCCGGTTTAGTGTTCAATAGGTATAACTATTTTCTTTGACCTGCTGATAAATTGCAGGAATCATTAATGCAACGTTTCGGGCAGAAAAATCCTGTAACTATCATCGCTACTCCAAATATAATAGCAGGCCAACCATCATGACGCAAATACAAAATGCCAATTGTTATAAATAAAATACCAAATGCCCAACGAAGTATACGGCTTAACCAAATGACAGTGCGGACTGATTTATCGTTCTGTTGATGTTTCATCTCAGAATTTGCTGCAAGGTTGCTATTTGTCTTTGATAAATGAGTGATATCGGTCACAAAGAATTATTATAGCAAATTATTGTGTAATTCCATTTTACGGGTATGTTAACACACTTTTGAGCGCTTAATAACTGTTTAAATCATACGTATTAATCGCTTTGCATTCTCTTTATTATCATAGATACGCTTAAGTACCTGCTGCCTTGAATTACAATCTTCCCGGATAAAAGGTCTTTTGAAAAGCAGTTCTGTCCGATCTTTAAAATCAATTGCGCTTTCGGCAATATTGCAAACATCTTTCAACCCTGTTCCTTCAATCATCATATTGTTTACAATGCAATGCCTGCCACAAAACAATGCATGTAATAGTTTTAGTTTTATGCCTGTATTGCTGAAAGATGGCAACACATTTATCTGTGCCTTTTTAATCAATTCCTCCATTTGAATTCCGGTTGGATTGGCTATTACAGTTATGTGATTGTATTTTTCAGCAGCAGATATAATTTGTTGATCTGGATTTTTACCTGCAATGACCAGCGGTATATTATTAGTAGAAAATACCTTTTCAATAAGCCATAATGCGGCTTCCCGGTTTTCATTTACACACAGGTTGCCGTGGTATAAACAATAATCTCCGGTTCCCGGCTCAGCGATAACTTCATTCCAGGGAAGAAAAACAGGCAAATATTCTGCGTTTTTAACGCCAAATAATTCTTTATGCACTTTTGCATCGTTTGCAGAAGCAGTCAGCGTTATAGCTGCTTTTTTAGCCACCTTCGGTTCATATTCCCTCAGTAATCTTGTTTCATTTACATAATATGCCTGTTTGAAAAATGATTTTTCTTTTTGGGCAAGTTGACGGTAATATTCAAACTCTATATTATGCGCCCGCAATATTACCTTCCTGTTTTGCAATTGATTGCGGTAAAGTAAAGAGGTGCAGTGAATACCTTCCAGCAAAACCGGGTATTTATCCTTTTCAAGATTTTGCTTAAGCGTTGTGTTGTTCCGTGAGCTGACTATATACGGTAACTCAAAGGAAAATGCAGCAATACCCTTTTTACGTTTGTAATAATGCACCGATTCGCAATATTGCTTCAAAATGTTCTGTTCACCACGCCCATATTCAAAGCAATGCAGTTGAATAAGTATACCTTCTTCTTTTAAATACTTTATTTTATAAAAAAGATCAAATACACCTCCATAATCGGGAGGGTATGGCACATCAAGACAAACGATATGTAAATGCCGGTTCAACTATTTCCAGAGTTTACTATAAATATCAATAAGTTTTTTCTCTTCATTTTGCCAGTTATATACTTTGCCTGCTTCAATGCAGTTTTGCTTAAGCCGGTTATAAAAATCATTGTCACAAAGCTTCGTGTATGCATCTGCGATAGTCTTTGCTGTTAAGTCATTAATTAGTACCGCAACCTCGTATTGATCATTGATGTTTTCGTATTCCGGAAAACGCATTGTAATCTGCGGAATACCGGCTTGTATATAATCAAAGAATTTATTGGCCAATGAATAGTACTGGTTCAAGCCGATATTTTCTACCAGGTTAACCCCGATATACGCATTTGCTGTTATCTCTTTCAATTCTTCAGGTGTTTTCATACCCATCAAAAAAACTTTTTGCTCAACAGTATATTCTTTGATCAAAGATTTTAGCCGGGACATAAAATTACCATCTCCGTATATATATAGTTCAGCGCCTATTAATTGCATGGCTGGAATAAGGTTTTCAAATCCCCTTGCTTCATTAACAGCGCCCTGGTAAAGCATATTTTTATGTTGGGGGATATTTGTTGCTGAAACATCATTAATTAAATACGGCATATTCCTGATCACATCAAACCTCACTCCATACCTTTTCTTAAATTCATTGGCTATGGTATGAGAAACGGTATAAGCGACAGGGAACCCGGGAACAAACTTTCTTTCAATACCAAGCCAAAACTTTTGGATAGGCGGGCGTGTAACGATTTCTTTCATTTCCGTAAAAAGCTCATGCGCATCATATATTCTTTTAACTTTTTTAAGCCTTGAAATAAAATAGCAGGGAACAATTGTGTCAAGGTCTATAGCGCATATCGCATCCATCTTTTTAAACAGCAGAAAAAAGAAAAGCCTGATATTAAACTCCGCATAAAATATTTTACCACTGGTAAACCAGCAATGCAATCTGTATTGTTTAAAAGCCTGCTGCTTTAGTGGTATTTTTTTTTTAATTTTCGTGCCTGCTAACACAACATTATACCCGCTATGGGAAAGCGAACTGCAAATGCGTTGCATGCGCTGATCAAATAATGGATCACTGATTACGGCAAAGTATATTGTTTTCAATAAGAAATGGTATAAACGTGCAAAAGTATAACACCCTGCAACTAAAAAGCCTGTAAATTATTGTTTATTAAAATCTTTTGTTACAATTGTACCTTCAAAACTATTTGCATTTATGGAAAATTACTTGAACGCACCCGAACAACTTCCGGTTAAACCAATACGCCCAACTTTTCTTACTGTATTGTGTATTTTAACATTTTTGGGTAGCGGGCTCTCAATAATTAATGGATTGTTTGGTTATCTGACTGCCGACACTACTGCCAGCTTATATCAGGCAAATATAGAGGACACAAAAGATGAAATAGAGAATTCCGGCAAGCCTCCCGGCAGCGCCTTAGCCAAAAAAATTGCAGACGGGGCAAGTGAAATCATAAAATCAGAAAATTTAAAGAAAAATGCGTTGTTTGGAGTAATATCATCCATTTTTACATTAGTTGGAGCTATACTTATGTTCAGGCTAAAGAAAACCGGTTTTTGGATATATGTTTTAGGAACTGTGATTAGTATAGCGGCTCCGATAGCTATATATGGTGTTGGCAATATCGTTTCATTGGGTATTGTGTTTATTGCCGCGCTTACAGGAATTGTCTTCGTTGTATTATATGCCATGAATCTCAAATATCTCAGATAATCAGAGCTAAGTATTCCAAAATAAATTCTCTTTTTTCTTATATTTTCTTACTTTTGCGCCCAAATAAGTAGAATATAACATTTTGGATGTTTTAAAAAAATTGAGATGCCAACATTAGTATCAGAACAAAAAGCAAAAGTTTTCGCAGATTTCGGTGGCAGTGCTACCAATACAGGTTCAATAGAAGCGCAGATTGCCTTACTTACTGAACGTATTACTCATATATCCAAACACCTTCAGGGTAATAAAAAGGATTTTTCTTCAAACAGGGGGCTTTTACAGTTAGTGGGTGAAAGGAAAAGGCTGCTTACTTACCTGAGCAAGCATAACCTTAAGGGATACCGCGAACTGATTGAAAAGCTGGGTATCAGAAAATAAAAATCAAACAAATTATACCTATTCCCAACTTCTGGTTGGGAATAGTGGTTTTATAGCTGCTTCATTTTTTACTTACATTACTTACGGTATTAGGTAATATTTCTTCCCGCATTATAGTATATACCGTAGGTTTAAAAGCAAATATTTATGCTCTCTCAACCAATTAATGTATCATTTGATCTCGGTGGAGGTCGTATGGTATCTATCGAAACGGGTAAGCTTGCCCGCCAGGCAGACGGTTCAGTTACTGTTCGTCAGGGAAATTGTATTTTATTAGCTACAGTTGTAGCAAACAAAGAACCCAAGCCAGGGCAGGATTTCTTTCCGCTGAGTGTGGATTATATGGAAAAGTTTTCTTCTGCCGGAAGAATACCAGGTTCATTTTTTAAACGTGAAGGTAAATTAAGCGATTACGAGGTGTTGGTCAGCCGCCTGGTTGACCGTGCATTACGCCCTTTATTTCCTGAAGACTATTATTGTGAGGTTCAAGTGATTATAACACTTGTTTCAAGTGATAGTGAAGTTATGCCGGACGCTTTAGCCTGTCTTGCAGCTTCTGCAGCACTTGCGGTTTCTGATATTCCCATTAAAGAAATTATTTCTGAAGTGCGTGTGGCAAGAGTAGAAGGAGAATATATTGTGAACCCTTCAAGAACGCAGCTCGGAAATGCCGATATGGATTTTATTATTGGCGCTACTGAAAAGAACCTGATGATGGTGGAAGGTGAATCGAAAGAATGTAGCGAAGAAGATTTGGTAAAGGCGCTTGAAGTGGCACATGAAGCAATCAAAATTCAGATTAAAGCTCAACAGGAATTAAGAGATAAAAAAGGTGTAACAACCAAACGTGAATATGAAAAGCCTGTAGTAAAAGAAGATTTACTTGAAAAAGTAAAGGCATTTGCAGCGCAGAAAGTATATCAAATTTCTAAATCAGGTACGGCAAAGCACGAAAGAAGCGATGCATATACTGCACTTAAAAATGAATTGTTGCTGACGCTTGGTGAAGAACCGGCTGACGAAGATGTTAAGCTGACAAAAAAATACTATGATGATCTGCAGTGGGAAACGGTGAGAAACATGATCCTGGATGACAGAACAAGGCTAGACGGAAGAAAACTGGATGAAGTAAGACCACTTGCAATGGAAACAGATATTCTCCCTACACCACATGGCTCTGCTTTGTTTACAAGAGGTGAAACTCAGTCACTTACAACGGTTACTTTAGGTACCCCTTTAGATGAATTACTGGTTGAAAGTGCAGCAAAATCAGATTATACCAAGTTTATCCTCCACTATAATTTTCCTCCGTTCTCAACCGGCGAAATCAAGTTTTTACGAGCGCCCGGCCGCCGGGAAGTTGGCCACGGTAACCTGGCTATGCGTTCCTTAAAACAAATGATGCCGGGTAATGAATATCCTTATACCGTGCGTGTGGTGAGTGATATCCTTGAATCGAACGGTTCTTCTTCAATGGCAACAGTTTGCGCCGGCTCACTGGCATTAATGGATGCAGGTGTACCTGTTCCCAAGCATGTAAGCGGTGTGGCTATGGGATTGATTACAAGGACTTCTGACAACAAATATGCTATTCTTACCGATATACTTGGCGATGAAGATCATTTGGGTGATATGGACTTTAAGGTAACCGGAACCCGCGAGGGTATATGCGGTGTGCAGATGGATATCAAAATAGATGGTTTAAGCATGGAAACCATGCGTGAAGCATTGGAGCAGGCCCGTAAAGGCCGCCTGCATATTCTTGATGCAATGTATAATTGCGTTGGCGAAGCCCGTGAAGAGGTTAAACCCCATGCTCCGAGAATGGAAAAACTCTTTATTGATAAAGAATTTATCGGCGCTGTTATCGGACCCCAGGGTAAGGTTATACAGGAAATTCAGCGTACTACCGGCACAACTATTAATATTGAAGAGGTTGGCACTGTAGGTGAAGTAAGCATATTCTCTCCTGCTAAAGAGGGGCTTGATAAAGCTGTTGCATGGATAAAAGGTATAGTTGCTGTGCCTGCAGTAGGAGAGGTATATGAAGCTACCGTAAAAGGTATTAAAGAATTTGGTGCCTTTGTTGAGTTCCTGCCCGGTAAGCAGGGTTTGCTTCACATCAGTGAAATAAGCTGGAAGCGTTTGGAAACCATGGATGGTATTTTCAAGGAAGGTGATACCGTGAAAGTGAAGCTGATAGGTGTGGATCATAAAACCGGTAAATTTAAGCTGAGCCGCAAAGCTTTGATGCCAAAGCCGGAAATGGCGCAAAGGCCAAGACCGGAAAACAGGGAGCCTGGATCGGATAATAATTAAAAAGCTTCTAAAAAATATAAAGCCAATCTACCTAAAAGATTGGCTTTTTTAATGTTACGTTATGTTAAATGAAATTTATATAGAAATATGTGTTCAGGTAAATGATCCGCAGGTAAACGATTTACTGATAGCTAAATTGAATGAAAGTATGAATATTGCCGGAGCTGAAGAGTTGCCGGGAATGCTGAAATGCTATATAAAAGAAGAAGATTTTGACGAACGTATATTTGAAAAAATAATTGAGATAAATAACCTAAAATATTATAAATCAAATATTAATAATAAAAACTGGAATGAAGAGTGGGAAAAAGCATATGAACCGGTTATAGCTGGCAAAGTAGGGGTAAGAGCGGACTTTCATCCTTGTAATAATGAGGTAGAATACGATATAGTTGTAACGCCTAAAATGAGTTTTGGAACAGGGCATCACGCCACAACCTCAATGATGATTGAGTTAATCACTCAATTTAACCCTTCCGGTAAAAAGGTTATAGATTTTGGAACAGGTACCGGGGTGTTGGCTATTCTTGCTCACAAAATGCATGCCCGCGAAATTCTGGCAATTGATTATGATGACTGGAGCATAGAAAATGCCGCTGAAAATTTTCAGAAGAATGATTGCCCTTCTATCCAATTAGGAAAAAAGGATCATTTTCCTGTTGGGGTATATGATATGATTCTTGCCAATATTAACCTGAACGTAATAGCAGATAATATGCGGGCAATGGCTAAAAGCCTGGCTGAAAATGGAATTTTATTGGTAAGTGGGATTCTTGTTGATGATCTTAACGAAATTTTGAGGATATCTGATGAATATCCTTTGCAGCTTAAAAAGAAATCAGAAAAAAATAATTGGCTCTGCATTGCGTTTAAAAAAGAAGTTGCTGAATAAGGAAGTAATGTGCAAAAAAATTATATTTGTAAATCAACTTCAACCTGATATCTAAATGAATGAACTTACCTTAATAATATTAGCTTACCTGATAGGGTCAGTTCCTACTGCTGTATGGGTGAGTAAATGGTTTTTTAATATCGACATCCGCGACTATGGCAGCGGAAATTCAGGAGCCACCAATACCTTCAGAATCCTTGGTTCCAAATGGGGCAGTATAGTTATGCTGATAGATATGTTCAAAGGCTTTCTCGCTGTAAAACTTGCTTTTCTTCTTCCATTTTATGTTGCTGATGAATTTGCGAGAACCAATTTCCAGATTGGTTTAGGCTTGTGCGCGGTGCTTGGTCACATATACCCCATATGGGCTCAGTTCAGAGGCGGCAAAGGTGTAGCTACTTTATTTGGATTGGTGCTCGGCATTTCGCCCTGGACTGCTTTATGCTGCGTCGGCGTTTTTTTGCTTGTTTTATTTTTAACACGCTTCGTTTCACTCAGCTCTATTTTGGCAAGCTTGGCTTTCCCGGTTTTTATACTTGTAATATTTAATGTAGATAACCACGCTTACCGCATATTTGCAGTAGCAGTTGCGTTACTGGTGATATTAACGCATCAAAAAAACATTTCCCGTTTATTGAGGGGGAGTGAAAGCAAGGCTTCCATTTTCAAATACCGCGATAGGAGAAAATCAAGACGCTCTGGCGACCTGGGTTAATTGCTGCTACAACCTTTTTATATTTTTTCCCGTCTTTTTTGGTACAACAATTGAAATACGTTTCCCCAACGCTTCAAAATAAAAATTATGAATATAAGGACCCTCTTTGTGCTTGCAGCATTTTGTATTGGTGCAGGTGCGTGTAAACAAAATGCAATAACCGGCAGAAGTCAGCTCCAGTTATTACCCGAATCCGAATTACAAAGCATGGCAAAAACCCAATACCAGTCCTTTCTTACAGAAAATAAAATAGTGAATACTACAGTAAGCAAAGATGCTGAAATGGTTAAACGGGTGGGCACACGAATTTCAAAAGCCATTACAGATTACTATACCAAAGAAAACAAAGGAAGTTTATTGGATGGATATCAGTGGGAATTTAATCTTGTTGATTCAAAAGAAGTGAACGCCTGGTGCATGCCCGGCGGTAAAGTGGTGGTGTATACCGGTATATTGCCCATAACGCAAAACGAAGCTGCTTTAGCTGTTGTTATGGGGCATGAAATTGCTCATGCTATTGCACAGCATGGCAATGAAAGAATGAGCCAGGAGCTGCTTGCACAGGGATTGGGAACTGTTGGCAGCGTGCTTACTTCAGGAAATTCAACTGTTAATAATATATTTAATACTGTGTATGCCCCCGGCGCACAGGTAGGCGTGTTGCTCCCAAATTCACGTAAACAGGAATTGGAAGCAGACCATTTCGGGTTAATTTTTGCTGCTATGGCAGGTTATAATCCAAATGAGGCTGTTGCATTCTGGCAACGTATGGCCCAGGCATCCAGCGGGCAGAAGCCACCGGAGTTTTTAAGCACTCACCCCTCTGATGAAACACGTATACAAAAGGTAAAACAATATGCAGAGGAGGCAATGAAGTATTATACACCAATAAAATAGCTGGGATTTTCCTGAAAATTGATAGCTCAGGCTATTAAATCGACAGTTTTTTTGATGCAAAACTTGCAGGTAAGCTATAAATTGATTACTTTTGCAGCTCTTTTGCAATCTAAAAATTTTGTTGAAGCATGATGCAGACTATGTTTGAGAAACTTCAACTTTCTGAAGAAAAGAATCTTTTAATTCAAGGTTTACCCTCCTCCATCGAAAAGCAATTTGCAAAAATTTCATTTGCAAAAAATGTAACGCCCCTGTTAAAAACACGGCGGATAGATTTTGCACTTGTGTTTGCCATTAACCAAACACAGTTAAATGGAATTTTGAAAGAAGTAATCCCAGCCCTGGATGAAGGCGGAAAACTTTGGGTGGCCTATCCTAAAACCACATCTAAAATTGTAAGCGACCTGAACAGGGATTGCAGTTGGCAATTGCTCAACCAGAGTGGTTTTGAAAGTGAGCACCAGGTAACCCTGGATCATGTATGGACTGCTCAGAAATTCAAAAAACCCTGCCAGGTTAAAGTGCTGAAAGCATCATCAGTTAAAGAAGATAACGCTGCCGCATTATCTGGTATTGATAATAAAACCAGGACAGTAACTCCCCCGACAGATTTTCAAACCCAACTTAACAAGAATAAAAAAGCTGCGGCTTTTTTTGAAACATTGTCTTTTACCAACAAAAAGGAGTATATGAAGTGGGTTGCAGATGCCGGTACAGGCAAAACAGGGCGGCTTGATAAAATACATTCGGCAGTAGAAAACCTGGCGAACCAAAAAAGAATTCCTTCTGATTTATAAAGTTTGATTTAATAAATATCGGTTGCCCTGGTTATGCCGGGGCAATTTCATTTACTCCATAAATTTCTTCTATCTTATATTGCATAATTAAATTCCTGAGGGTTGAAGCATTTAAAAGCGGTTAATAAATATTTCAGAAAGTATAAGTGGCGTTTTTTATTAGGCATCATTTTCGTAATTGTTTCTAATTATTTTGGTATACTGGCTCCGCAGGTTACAGGCTATGTAATGGACAAAGTGCAGGTAAAAATGCAGAAGCTTAGCCCGGGAGAAGCAGCATCTTATATAAAAGCAGGCAGCAAATCCTATGACCCACTGGTAAAATTTTTTATTAAGGAAGTTGAAGATCGAATCAGCCGGCACGATTTTGCCTGGCTGGTAATGATCTGTGGTATTACATTACTGGTTTTTGCGCTGCTGCGGGGTTTGTTCATGTTTTTTATGCGGCAAACCATTATAGTAATGAGCCGCCTTATAGAATATGATCAGAAAAATGAAGTGTACCTGCATTACCAGCAATTGGATACCGAGTTTTACAAAATGCATAGCACAGGAGATTTAATGAGCCGCATGGCCGAAGATGTTAGCCGGGTGCGAATGTATACCGGGCCTGCCATGATGTATTTTATTAATCTTGTAGTTTTAATAGGGCTTAGTATATTTTACATGGTGCAGAAAGATCCTGAACTTACACTGTATGTGCTGGCGCCGCTTCCTTTGCTTGCCATTACTATTTATTATGTAAATACCATCATCCATAAAAAAAGTGAAAACATACAGGCGCAGCTCAGCAATCTTACTACCAATGCCCAGGAAGCGTACTCTGGTATACGTGTTATAAAATCATTTGTGCAGGAAAAAGCAATGGAAGGTTTTTTTGAAAAAAGCAGCATTGAGTATAAAAAAAGCGCTGTCAATCTTGCAAAAATTGAAGCTATCTATTTTCCTTCTATAAGTTTATTGATCGGGCTCAGCACTTTGCTTACCATTATGATCGGCGGATTATATCATATAAAAAACCCGGAAGATATTACTATAGGAACTATTGCCGAATTTGTAGTATATATCAATATGCTTACGTTCCCGGTAAGCGCTATAGGATGGGTTGCGAGTATGATACAACGTGCATCAGCATCACAAAAAAGACTGAATGAATTTCTTGAAACCCCTCCTGCCATACAGGATGTGATCAATCCCGTTATTCCTGAAATAAAAGGTAATATAGCCTTCAACAATATTGATTTTACTTATGCGCATACAGGTATAAAAGCATTGAAAAATTTTTCGTTGAAAATACCTGCCGGTAATAAAGTTGTGATTATAGGGAAGACGGGTAGTGGAAAATCAACCATCGCTCAATTATTGCTGCGCATGTACGACCCGGATAATGGGAGTATTGAAATTGATGGTATCAACATCAGGCAAATGAGCCGTAGAAAATTACGGGACCAGATCAGCTATGTGCCGCAGGATGTATTTCTTTTTAGTGATACGATTGCAGGTAATATCAAATTCGGTTTGGATACTGCTTCAGACGAATTGATACGCCATGCTGCGCGGCAGGCCAGCATTGAGCGGGAAATTGACCTTTTTCCTGAAGGCTTTAAAACAATGGTAGGAGAGAGGGGCGTTACTTTAAGTGGCGGTCAAAAGCAACGTATTTCAATAGCGAGGGCAATGATTAAAGATCCCGGTATAGTAATATTTGATGATTGCCTGAGCGCGGTTGACGCCAGAACAGAAAAGGAAATTATAGGAAATTTATACCAATACCTCCGGGGTAAAACAGCTATTATTATTACACACCGGGTTTTCAGCCTGTTTAGTTTCGACGAAATTATAGTAATGGATGAAGGCGAAATAGTAGAAAAAGGAACACATGAAGCATTACTTGGCCTTAACGGACATTATGCAGAAATGTATCGCCAGCAGCAGGAACAGGATACGGATGATAGCCCGGAGGATGCTTAGCTGCATTATATTGTAAGAGTTTTGGTTAAAATTTTGTCAATTCAAAAACAATTTTATCTTTGTCAACCATAAAATCAGGACTAGTTTAATCATTAAAAAATTATTATTGTGGCGTACGAAAACAATGACAAAAGAATGGAGAGCGTGTACAGCAAAAGAATTCGTGCAGGTAAACGCAGAACGTATTTCTTTGATGTAAGGAGCACCCGTAACCAGGACTATTACCTAACGATTACAGAAAGCCGTAAGCGTTTTAATGACAATGGCTACGACAGGCACAAAATTTTTCTTTACAAGGAAGATTTCAACAAATTTATCAAGGCGCTTAATGAAGCTGTGGATCATGTAAAAACGGAACTGATGCCTGACTTCGACTTTGATGCATTTAATCATGATACTCCTCTTGGAGAGAATGATGAAGCAGATGTAGAAGAAGTGGTGAGTGCCGAAGTATCTGAATCTGTTCCTGCTGCTGAAGCCTCTGCACCCGCAAAAAGCAATGGTGCTGATGAAGAAGTAGATAAATGGTAATATAAATCTTTAATACAATCTCAGACCCCGGCTACGGGGTCTTTTTTTGTTTGATTAAGGCGTTGCCTGAACTACCACGGTTTGTTTTAAACGAATAGCAACAGGTTGTTCCAAACGTATTGCAGGTTTCCATTGCGGCATACCCTCAAATTTTTTTTCCAGTTCTTCATTCAAATTATCATTGCCGCCTTTTACTACACGGGCATATACAGGCTTACCCTGCTTATCAATAATGTAATCAATTACAATATAAGCTGCTTTTTGTCCTTCAGCCAGTAAAGGTGCAAGTTCTTTACCGGTATCATCCAAAAACACCTGGAAGGCTTTTGCTCCCCCCGGAAATACAGGCTGATTATTTACCACTTTCGCCAGTTCCTCTTCAGGAATGGGCATTTTCTTTTCTGCAGGTTCTCTTTTTGGTTTTGTAGCAACAGCCTCTGTTGTTTTCAAAGTTTTTAATGGCAGATCCTGCATGGCATAATCGCCACGATCATTCACCATTGCCACAGGTATCTGTTTGTTTTTATCGAAGTAATCATAAGCCGATTGAAGTGTTGTAACAAGCGGCCTGTACGTTTTATACATCTGTAAAAAACGTTCAAGGTAAGCTACACTTCGGGCATTATTGAATTGCACGGGAAATATGTGCACAGGAATATATTCCTGCCCCATAGCACGTGCATAGCTGGTAATAATATAAAGCTCCTCAATCTGATCGTTATTAATAGGAATACAACCTTCGGTTACGCAAGACCCGTGTATATAAATATCACCGCCCGGAGTAAGGGAATCGCTTAATAATTTGTCGGCAGCATTGGGATAATTCAATCCTAACGATAAATGGTATGCGCTGTTGGGTTTAAATTCATTGATATAATAAAATCCCTCAGGCACCTGGTAGTCGCCCTGCATTCTTTTTGGCCGAGGGAACCGGCCATTGCGCAGATCTTGTATGTTTTAAAAAGTCTGAAAGTTTCTTTGGGACTGTTTTTTACCCATACTTCAAGCTGACTGTCGTATTTAAAAGAACGTATATAAACGTATTTGGCGGGCCACTGTAACTTTTTGGATTCAAATTGTTTGCGAAGTGTATCTTCTTTTCTTCTGAAAACATCAGCAATTTTAGCGAACGACTTTTGGTAGTCAACAAATGAGTTTTGACCGTTAACAGAATACGCCAGACCAATCAACACAATAATGGTGGAAATGTATTTTGTTTTGATCATTATTTGAATGCGTTTGTATTCTTTTTCAGCTTGTTGTGCAAATATCATGCTTATTGCGATATGATAGTATTAAAAATCTCAACAGCATGTGGACTACGCCATCTTTATACTTCTTTTAACGGTAAACAACTTAATGTATTTTGCATTCATTTGATTTTCACTCTTTATTTCTGCCTCTTTACTATCTTCACGCCTCATTTCTAAAGAATAGTATGATAAAAGCTGGTATTTTAGGCGGCGGACAATTAGGAAGAATGCTTTTGCAGGCAGCGGCAAATTATCCCGTGGAGACATATGTGATGGAGAACGATCCGGAATGTCCTGCTGCACATCTCTGCCACCATTTTACAAAAGGAAATATTCAAAATTTTGATGACGTATACAATTTTGGTAAAGGGCTTGATGCGCTTACTATAGAAATTGAATCTGTTAATGAGGATGCGCTTGAAAAACTTGAAGCAGAAGGCGTAAGGGTATATCCCCGGAGTCCGGCATTGCGCATTATCAAGAATAAAATATTGCAAAAAGAATTTTATGAGTCTCATCAAATAAAAACAGCGCCATTTATTATTACGCAAACCAAAGCCGATTTGCATGCTCATGAAACACTTTTGCCTGCTGTGCATAAGTTGGGTATGGGTGGGTATGATGGGAGAGGGGTACAATTGATCAATGCAAAAGAAGATTTTGAGAAAGGTTTTGATCAGCCCGGCGTATTGGAGAAACAGATTAATATTCATAAGGAGATTGCACAGATTGTAGCAGTGAATGATGAAGGGCAAACTACATTGTATCCCCCGGTAGATATGGTTTTTGACCCAAAGCTTAATTTGCTCGATTACCAGGTATCGCCTGCTGAATTATCTGAAAATATATTATGGAAAGTTGAAGCCATAGCATTAAAAGTTGTGAAGGAACTTAAAAGCCCGGGGCTTTTTGCGGTTGAGCTTTTTATTGATAAAGGCGGTGATGTGTATGTGAATGAAACAGCGCCACGTGTGCACAACAGCGGGCATCATACTATTGAAGCCAGCTATAGCTCACAGTTTGATATGTTGTGGAGAATTATGCTGGGGTACCCGCTTGGCAATACGGCGCCCATACTGCCTGCGGCAATTGTAAATGTTTTGGGTGAAGAAAAATACCGGGGTGATGCGGTATATGAAGGTTTAACCGAAGTGTTGCAGATGGATAATGTGTTTGTGCACATCTATGGAAAAAAACAAACAAAGCCCGGAAGAAAAATGGGTCATGTTACTATACTGGGCAAAGACAGAGCTGATTTAAGTTATAAGAAGAACAGGATAAAGCAGGTGTTGAAGGTAGTGAGTAATGAATAGACAATGGTGAATCAATGCCGTTTCCTTAAGATGTTGGTGATAACACCAACATCGGCGATCGCTGTTGCGGGTGTTGTCACCCGCAACTACACAAGCATTAAGGAAACGACATTGAATGGTGAATAGGGAATAGATAATTGTTTGCACAGATCTTTACTGAAAGCTGAAAGCTTATAGCTCGCAGCCACTTCAAAATTATTAAACTCTTTTTATGTCAAATCAACCTTTGGTAGGAATTATAATGGGCAGCGATAGTGACCTGCCGGTAATGCAGGATGCAGCGGCGATACTGAAATCATTTAATATCGCTTTTGAGCTTACCGTTGTTTCTGCACATCGCACACCGGTACGGCTTTTTGAGTATGCTTCCAACGCAAGAGAAAGAGGACTGAAAGTAATTATTGCCGGCGCCGGAGGCGCCGCACATTTGCCTGGTATGGTTGCTTCTTTAACGCCGCTACCTGTTATTGGTGTACCTGTTAAATCTTCCAATTCTATTGATGGCTGGGATTCGGTTTTATCTATTCTGCAGATGCCTGGCGGCATTCCTGTAGCAACTGTTGCATTAAATGGCTCTAAAAATGCAGGTATACTGGCTGCTTCTATCATTGGGGCATTTGATAGCAGCATAGGTAATAAGGTTGCGGATTACAAAAAGCAACTGGAAACGGAAGTGCTTAAAAAAGCAGACAAGCTTAAGGCAGATGGCTGGCAAAATAATTTTGATAAATGAGCAATTAAGTAACCCTGTAAGATGGGTTAATGTGCAGGGATTTTTCTCAAATGAGCTGCCTATCGCCTGTAACTCTTAACCGTCTCACAATCTTCTCACCTTAATATTCCTGAAATATACCTGGTCGCCATGGTCGGTAAGCATTATATAGCCGGAATTTAATTTCGCGTAATCAGGATAGTCTTTAAATTTTGTTTCGCTCACTTTTTTATTGAATTCATCTGTGCCTTTAAAATAAGAAGTAATTCTTATGCCATTCAGCCAATGTTCCGCGTAATTTCCTTTCACAATAATTTTTGCAGTATTCCATTCACCCGCAGGTTTTAGCTTTTTACCAACCGGCGGATACAGTAAATATGCCGCACCCGTTGATGATACACTGTTGGGATTATCTTTTATTTCCGGGTGATTATAATCATCAATCACCTGGTATTCTATACCCATCATAGATGATTTTTTTGTTTGTGTGTTTTCAATAAGGTTTACATGGTATTTAATACCGCTGTTGGCAGCTTCGGTGAGTTTAAAATCAAAAACAAGTTCAAAATTCCGGTACGTTGCTTTTGTAATAATATCACCACCTTTTCTTCCTTTTTGTACAGATAAGGTATTGCCTTCAATTGTCCATGCCTGCGGCGGAACACTGTCTTTATACGCCTGCTTCCATTTTGATAAATCTTTACCGTCAAATAATGACTCCCATTTCGATTGCTGCTGTGCGTTGCCGGACAGGTGTTCGTTTTTCTGATAACGATAATTGACGATGGCTGCTGCAACAATGCCGATCACAAGAATAAACTGTTTCATTGGCGTGGGTTTGAAGGGCAGTTAAGTTACAATATTTATAGTAATATTGCGGCTTATAAAATACACTAATGATCGATCAGCTTGCGGAGAAGTTTAAAATGGATTTCGGGCATGCACATACCAATGTGTTTTTTGCGCCGGGAAGAGTGAATCTTATAGGAGAACACATTGATTATAATGGCGGGCTTGTAATGCCTTGCGCTATTACGTTTGGCACGTACCTGCTGATTGCTCCTAATCCAACAAATATTTTCAGGTTCAGGAGTGTCAATTTTGATGAAGTGCTGGATATTGAAGTGCGGGATAGTTATACTAAAAAAGAAACGCTGTGGTATAATTATCCTGTTGGCGTTATAGACAGGTTCTTAAAATCCGGTAAAAAAGTAAAGGGTTTTGATATGCTTTTCTTTGGCAACATTCCTATTGGTTCCGGCTTATCATCTTCTGCATCTATAGAAATTGTTACAGCTTTTGCGCTTAATACCTTATTAAATACAGGATTTACAAAATTGGATTTAGTAAAGCTTTCTAAAGACGTTGAGAATAATTTTATCGGGTTAAATTCAGGTATTATGGACCAGTTTGCTGTAGCGTTTGGTGAGGCAGGTAAAGCATTGCAGCTTAACTGCAATACACTTGAATACCTGGCGGTTGATTGTGACCTGGGTGATAATGTGCTGGCGATTATCAATACAAATAAACCACGCAAGCTGGCTGAATCAAAATATAATGAAAGAGTAACGGAATGTAAGGCGGCATTAAAAGCGCTTAATACTGAAATAAATGCGGCATACCTCTGTGATATTGATGCTAAAACATTTAAAGCTCATAACCACCTGGTAAAAGATGATATTGTACGCAAGCGGGCACAGCATGTTATTGAAGAAAATGGACGTGTAAAGCACGCGGCTGAAGCATTGGCTGCCGGCAGGCTTGCGGAATTCGGCGAATTAATGTATGCCTCCCATCATTCACTACAGCATTTGTATGAAGTTTCAGGTAAGGAGCTGGATACAGTTATAGAATATTGCCTCACCAATAAAAATGTTTCAGGCGCAAGAATGACCGGCGCAGGATTTGGCGGTTGTGCAATAGCGTTAGTGAATAAAGATGCCTATGACGATTTTCATGACAATGTGATTAAATATTATACAGAAAAAGTTGGATACGCACCTTCTGTATACCAGTCGTTGATAGGAGATGGGGTGAAGCTGCTGAAATAGTCTTGTCTTATTCTTTTAAATTATTTTCTCTTTGCGTTATACGCTTCAACTATTTCTTTCATATCATTCCACTTATACTGTTCGTTCTCTATATTTTTTACCAATTCAACATCATCCCGGAAATATTGGGAAATTTTTTGTAAAAAATAGCCTTTCTTATTTTTTATGTATGAACTTGAAATTCTTGTGGCAACATCTTCGCCTGCCCTGTAACAAAACCAGAGTTCTTCAAATTGATCTCTTCCTCCAAACGCTCCTGCGGGATCAAGTTTTGTGAAGCTATATAATGTAACCGGGCCCCTTTGTAATACCTGGAGCCACATTTTAGAAGGTTTCTTATCACTTTCAAAAAAATATATATTCATCCTGTCGTATTCAAGCGTTTTATTGTCGTTTAAATAATACGTGATGTTTTTAATATCATCGCACTTTAGAGATTGCCTTTTTGAGTCTTTAGACTCTTTAAATGATATAGGTGTGGGTGAAGGAGTACCAAGCATTTCTGCCAAACCTTCTACAATTCTTCCATCCTGAAAAGTAATTTTTGCTTTATGATATTTTCCGGCGGATGCTGTGAAATGTATTAATAGTACAGCCAGTACTCCAAAGATTTGTTTCATAAGTTTAGGTTGAAATGAAATATTAGTGGATGATATCGTATAACGAAGCGCTGAATATGATTATTGTTATGAGGAAAACGGTTAGGAATATTATCTGATCTTTCTTTTCTTTGTGGCTAACAATAATTTTCTACATATTCAAGCCCGGGTTTTATGAGATTACCTTTATTTAAAAGCTTCTCAGTTTATATTTTTTTATTGTTTTCTATATCTTCTGCATTTGCCCAACAAAAGAAGTTTGAGGCTCCGGCATTATCTGATTCAAGCTCCTGGTCAGTTATTATGTTGCCCGATCCGCAAACTTACCAGAAGTTTGCCCGCAACCAACCATTGTTTGAACTGATGACAGCGTGGGTAAGCGAAAATATTGATAAGCTCAATATTAAACTGGTAATATGTACAGGCGATTTGGTTGAGCAAAATGAAATGATTAACCCGGATGGGAAAGCTGCCAATCAGCCCAGCAAATCACAATGGGAATCTGTATCGGGAGCATTTGGCAGGTTAGATGGAAAAGTTCCTTATATGCTGGCGGCAGGAAATCATGATTATGGTTATAGCAATATCAGCATACGCCGTTCTAATTACAATAAATACTTTCCGGTTGATAAAAACTTTCTGACCCAGAAGGGCATAAGAGAAGTGGCATTAAACGCCGATGGTATTCCTACACTGGAAAATGCTGCATATGAATTTACTTCACCGCAGGGAAGAAGATTTTTATTGCTCACATTGGAATTTGCGCCACGTGATACGATTCTTAACTGGGCAAAAAGCACTATAGCCCAGGAGAAATATAAAAATCATACAGCTATCATTCTTACACATTCTTATCTCAATGCAAAGAATGAGCAGATAGAAAAAGAGGATTATAAAATTACAGAAGGCAATTATGGCGCTGCTATATGGCGTAAGCTTGTACAACCTTCCTCAAATATTCAATTGGTTTTTTCCGGGCATATTGGCGCACCAGATAATGCAAGGGAACACGTTGGCTTCAGGCAGGATAAAAATGCAGCAGGCAAAAAAGTAAGCCAGATGGTTTTTAATGCACAGGCAATGGGCGGTGGCTGGTTTGGCAATGGAGGCGATGGCTGGTTGCGTATACTGGAATTTTTACCAGACGGAAAAACCGTTAAGGTAAAAACCTTTTCTCCATTTTTTGCCATATCACCCACAACTCAACAATTTGCCTGGAGAACAGAACCTTATGATCAGTTTGAATTTGGTATTGATTAATAATTGATAAGAAAGGTAATTACACCACTGCAATGTAAATAATATATCAAGCTTTCCCCAGAATACTATTTTGGGATGCAGTCTACTATTCTCTTTCTTTAGCAATGCTTAAATTGCAGCATGCTTAAAAAAGTATTATTTGTTATAAGTGCTTTTGTTCTATTTGCATGTGGCAATAAACAAAAGCCGGCTGACCAGGAGATACTTGCATTAAAAGAAATGAATGAACTGGTTACGGTGGAATATGTTGTAAGCAAGATTATAAAAGCAAGTGATAACCAAACCTGGTATAAAATAGGCGACCGGAAAATATTAATGACCTGCGATGCAACTTTAAAAGCCGGTATTGATTTTTCAAAGATAACTGCCAGTGATATTAAGATAAACGAAAAAGAAATTACGATTATACTTTCCAAAGCCCGGTTGTTTTCACTGAATATAAAACCTGAAGATATTAAAGTAGCATACCAGGAAATTGGTGCATTCAGAAATGAGTTTTCTTCGCAGGAGAGAAATATGCTGGCAGCGCAGGCGCAGAACCAAATTGAAGCAAGTATTGATTCGTTGGGGATATTACAAACGGCAGAAACAAATGCAAGCCTTTTTGTTAGCAATTTCCTCCGGAATCTGGGTTATGAAAAGATAAGTATACAATTCAGTGACACATCAACGCCAGCAAATCTTAATTAAGCATGATGAAGAAAAGCTTGAAATATATTATCATCGTAGCGCTTGCGCTTGCAACGTTGATGTTATTTAAAGACAAATGGCTTAACTCCTTTACAAATATTTTTAAACCTAAGCCGGTTGTTATTGCAGAAACGCCGATTCTTATCAAACAAATAAATGAACTGGCGCAAATGTGTACCATCACGGTTTTTGACGAAGTGGTGGCTGATTCCGTTGAAATACGCCGGAAAACTTTAGGAGAATCGTTACTACCGGATTTTTCTGCTTTTGGCAATTTGCCTGTAACCGGCAGAAAAATTGTAATAATTGCAAAAGGGAAAATAATTGCCGGAACTGATCTTAAAAAATTACAACCCGGCGCTATATCAGTTCTGGCTGATTCTGCTTCGATTATACTTCCACATGCTGAAATATTAGATGCCATTATTAATCCATCCGGTTTTGAAACGTTTAGTGAATTGGGTGAATGGAATGATACGGAAATAACCGCCGTTAAAATTAAAGCACGAAATAAAATGATAAAAAGGGCTATGCAGCAACAGGTATTGAATAAAGCCGATGAAAGAAGTATTATGCTTATGGAAAATTTTTTGCGGGGGGCAGGATTTAAAAAAGTGCTTGTGAAAGTCAGTTAATAATTCCAAAACTTCCTTCAAAAGATAAAGCTTAAGCAAGTCAGCTTTCCATAATATCTTTTTGCTATGGAACGAGCCAATACTGGCATATTAAATTTTGAGCTAAAATTCTACACCTATTTATTTATTTTCAATCATTCTCTGCTTTTCTAAACTTCCTAATTCTGTGAAACGTTAAAAAATTTGCATCATGATTATTATGCGCACCGCCCACGCCGTCGTCGTAAGCTGTTCTGCTTACAAATAAAATATCATTTTTATAAAACAACCAGTCAACATATTGAAAACCGTGATTAATAACATCGGGATGCTGTAATAATACTTTGCGCAAACGCCAGCTAATTAAATCAGGTGAACTAAATAATGCCTGCGTATTGCGTATACCCGCAGGATTTCTCCCGATGTTTTTTTGCTTGATGCTGTCGGGGATATAGTTGCTTAGGGTCCAGTAAAGTTTTGAAACACTATCATAACGTATAGTAAATTTTTTACTGCCTCCCGGAAATGGAATAAATCCTGTGGCTGTATCAAAAGAAGCGATTTTTCCGTCTCCGCTTATTTTTACAATGGCTGCTTTTTCGTCAAGTGTTGATTCATCATCTACCCGCAAAATGTCAACAATATTTCCTTCCGGCGTTGCAACAGCATTGCCTTCAATCCAGGCTCCAAAATTACCATTCAGCATAGTTGAGTCGTAATGCAATATAGTACTGGCTTGCCAGCTTGATGCCAGCATAGGGTCTTTATCTACTTCCATGCTCATCATAAATGCGCCATATCTTTTCCCCCATTTTTTAATTTCTCCCATCGCATCTTCCATTGCCCGCCAAAGCCTGCCATTGTGTTCAACAAACGGCATTGGGGCGCAATGATATTCGCCCGGCAACAATAATCCATGCGCAGCATCCACCGGTTCAGACCATGTGCTGCCATTATCAGCAGAAGTTCTTATAATGGTATTGCCATGATGTTTGCTGGTTCCCCAAAAATATAGTTTGCCTCTGAACGTAAATAGTTTCGACCAAAACTGACCTTCAATAACAGCCACCTGTTTCCAGCTTTTTCCTTTATTGGTTGAACGATATATTTTTGATACAGGCTTAACAAATTCATTGGAGGAAGGTCCAAACAAATCATGTGAAGCGAGATAGCTCCCGTCTTCAAGTATACAAATACTTGGTGAACCAATATATAAACCGCTGACGGAAGGGCTATGCGTTATAACAGTACCGGGTATATTCGTTTTTTGTGCCCGTGTTGTAAAAGCAAAAAGGAGGAAAAAAATGTAGCAAATACATTTCATGTAATGAAGGGCTTTATCATTTTCAATAAAAGCACTAAATATAGCTAATTGTTTGAAAATTCAACCCTGAAAGGCATATAAAATTCCCCGCGTGTATTTTAATTGTTTTTTGCAGGGTTGAGTAAATGCTGACTGATTCAGGTTTACTGCATAATCATCACGCGTTTTGTTGCCGCAAAAGGAATTTTAAATATTTTGCACACCAATAGCTGAAAGATGAACGCAACGCAACATGAACTTAGGTTTGCATTAAGCAATGGATGGGAAGCCTGGCTTGCAAAATGGTTCACGCCGCTTTGTATTGCCGGAATAATTATTAATGCCACCGGCTTTTTTGTAACCATTCTTGATTCAGATGGTACACTATACGCAATGGTTGCCAAAACAATTGTTAAACGTAATGATTTTGTGAACCTGATGGTGTTTGGAAAAGACTGGTTAGATAAACCGCATTTTCCTTTCTGGTTAATCGCGATAAGCTATAAAATTTTTGGGATAAATACTTTCGCTTATAAGTTGCCTGCATTTTTATGTTGGTTGATGGGCGCTTATTATACATACAAGTTTGTATTCAAAGCTTATAACAAAAGCATTGCACAGTTGAGTGTGTTGTTGTATTTATCGGCAGCGCACCTTGTAATATCAAATAATGATGTTCGTGCAGAGCCTTATCTTACCGGGTTTATTATAGGTAGTGTATATCATTTTTATATTGCTTCGCTAAACAGGAAATTTAGCTTGCATATTATATGGGGCGCTTTATTGGCGGCTTTTGCAGTTATGACAAAAGGCCCTTTTGTGCTGATTACTATTAGCGCCGGTTTTATTATTCACTGGATTATAAAAAGAGATTTTAAGCAATTGTTTAACTATAAATGGATTGTTGCTTTTATACTTATTGCCGTGTTTTCTTTACCTGAAGTATATACTTTGTATGCGCAGTTTGATCTTCATCCGGAAAAAGAAGTGTTTGGAACAACGGGTGTATCAGGTGTTCGGTTCTTTTTTTGGGACAGCCAGTTTGGGCGATTTCTCAATAACGGGCCTATCAAAGGAAAAGGCGATCCCTTTTTCTATATACATACTATGCTCTGGGCTTTTCTTCCCTGGTCGCTGATATTTTATATGGCATTATGCCGGAAGATTTTCAAATCAGGGAACCTCTTTCCAAAACAGGAATACATAGCAGTTGGGGGAGGAGTTACCATGCTGCTGATTTTTTCATTATCAAAATTTCAACTGCCGCATTATCTCAATATTCTATTCCCTTTCTTTTGCATTATCACTGCTCAATATCTTTACCAGTTGCAAAAACCCTCATGGATACGGGTAATAAGAGTAGTTCAATATATTATCATTGGTGCTTTGTTATTATTGCCAATACTGCTGATTTATTTTTATCGTACCGAGCATAGTATACTTGCTGTAATCTATATGCTGGCAGTTATTGTTGTTACTTTTTTTGTCTTCAAAAAAAATGACCTCATTAGTATTACAGGAAAGAGTTTTTTTGCAGCGCTTGGTGCTTATGGCTTTTTAAATATGTTTTTCTATACCTCACTAATAGATTATCAAAGCGGAAGTAATGCTGCCAAATTCTCCAATGCAATAACAGGCAATAGCGTTACACAGGCGGCGGTGTATGGCACATTTTCTCACTCGTTTACATTCTATACAAAAAAAGACGTAGTATACGGTAACCTTGCCCAGTTAAAAGCATATGCAAAACAACCGCTTTTAATATATACTACCCGGGAAGGATTGGATGAAATACGAAACAGTGGCTTTGAAATAATGGATACCCATGCTTTCCCTTATTATCACGCCAGCAAGCTAACCGGAAAGTTTATTAATTATAAAACAAGACAGTCTGTAGTGGCTACGCATTATCTTGTAACAGTAATAGCGAGATAGGTATAAAAAATGATAATCAGCAATTTGCCTTTGCAAAATTCACAAATAGGCGGCTGAGCAATACTTTTTTCTCTGCGAACCCTGCTCCACTACGCACTTTGCGTGAAATAACATTTTTTAGCAGGCTTATAATTAACAAAATTTCCCGGATATTATGGTTGTTTTTCACGCAGGGTACGCTATGAAGCGGCGCTTGCTGTACGATGCGATAAAAAGCATATCCAAACAGGAGAATGGTCAATTGTTTTTTATAGGAGACCTGCCCACAAATCTTTCTTTACCTGATAAAAAACTTATAGCACGCTCAACGTTTTTGTTGATACTTTCTGCTGTTTTTAACCCTGCTATATACCGGATTATTTCTTTTTGCAGGGAAGGCGTGAGTGATTCAAAAACTTTTTTTGCTTTTTTATTTTTGATTAATGCCGCACTCAGTTTAGGATGAAGGGGTATACTTCTGTCTTCAGGGTTATGCTCAATGCTGATAGAAATTTTTTTACCTGCATGTTTAGGAGAATTTTTCAGCATTATTGTATTAATATAAAGCCGCCAGTGCCCTGCATATTTTACCAGTGTTTGTTTGTAAGGCATATTGTTTATTGTTCCTCTTACAGGTATCGGTCCTTTATCTTTTCCTGAGGAGGCAAAAAGAGATGTCAGTATTTTATCAGGAACAAATACAAAAGGGTTGATACCTATTATTTCAATTACTGCTGAGAATTTTTTAAGCATACAGATGGCTTAATAGTGACAATCAGTTAGCTATTCTTCTTTCCCGGTATCCACATCCCAGTTATCCGTTCTGAAGGGGTTTACAGGTAAGCCGGCTTTATTAAAAATATTCCCGATAGCGGTATTGCTAAACGAGAATCGTACTGCAACCGGGTTTTTAATTTGTTTGTTGCTAAGTATAACATGATCGCCTTCTATTTTCACATCTGCCGGTAAAAAATTTTTGTCTTCTCCGGCAATATAAAATTCTGTTGCTTTTTTGTCTGTTCCTTTAAGTATTAAGCCATCTGCAGCATTATCGAAATACACGGTTATTTTATTTTTATTCACCTCCATGTTTTTATACATAGGGCTTTTATAACTGACGTCCTGTTTATTATAGGTACCTGCCAATGCCCATGCAGCAAGTCTTTCGCCAACGCCAATTTTTTGCCGGGGGTGAATGTCTTTTACATTTTCTACCAGGTCGGTAATTACAGCCATGCCTGTTTTAGGGTGAGACAGCGTTTGTGTTTGCGCTTCGCGAAGCAGGGCAGCAATATTTTTATTGCCGTATTTAAACGGTGCAATCTGTACATAATAAAACGGAAAATCTTTATTCCAGGCTTTGCGCCAACTGTCAATCATTGTAGTCATCAGTTTTTTGTAAGAAGCTGCTGTGCCTGTATTGCTTTCTCCCTGGTACCATATTGCACCTGCAATACTGAAATTGGTGATAGGATAAATCATTGCATTATAGGTTGCGCCTGCAACAGTAGGCCACCAACTGTTGATGCCCTGTTTAGCGGCAGCTTCCTTCAATTCGTTATCATTGTTTACGGCGTCTGCAGGTGTCCATACTTCAGCAGGTGTACCACCCCAACTGGTATTGATAAGCCCGATAGGAACATTTAATTCTTTCTGTAATTTCTTACCAAAAAAATAAGCAACCGCACTAAAATTTTTTAATGACACAGCATCGCAGTTTTTCCAGGTACCTGCATTATTGTCCTGCGGGTAAACGGCAGTTGTTTTGGGAATATGAAACAACCGTATATCAGGGTTGTTGCTGTTAGGCAATGCTGCATCCATTTCCGGTAATCCGTTCACGCTGCTCCATTCCATATTTGACTGACCAGAGCAAACCCAAACCTCACCAATCATTATATTCTGTAATGTAATGGTATTGCTTCCTTTAATGGTGAGTGTATACGGCCCGCCTGCTGCCGGCGTTTTAATTTTTACATTCCATTTTGCAAAACCTGTTGCCTGCACAGAATCAATATTACTGGTCCATGTATTGCTGATGAATATTTTTTCGCCGGGAGAAGACCATCCCCAAATCGTTACATCAGATTCTCTTTGCAGCACCATATTATCAGAAAATATTGCCGGGAGGCGTATCTGGGCAAAGCTGTTAAGTGCAATAAATAATGTGAACAGGAAGAAAGCTGAACGCGGTACAATCGTTTTGGACATACAGAAAAATTTTTCGCAAAAGATAGTAAAGAAAAAGCCCATCGCAAAATCAATTCTATCTTTATAAAAACTTGTATTATGGCGCTTGGCACATCAATGGCTGCTGAATTAAAACATGAAGCATCCAATACACGTAAGATACTATCACGCATACCCGAAGCACATTTTGACTGGAAACCGCATGAAAAAAGCATGACAATAGGCAGGCTTGCCTGCCATATTGCTGAACTTACACAATGGGCAGGGTTAATAATAAATGTGCCTGAATTTGATTTTGCAAAAACGCCGCTCAATCGCTGCAAAGCCACTAACAGTAAAGAACTGCTGGAAGTTTTTGAACAAAACCTTATGCAGGCAATAGCTGTGCTGCAATCTGCTACTGACGAGGAATTAAATGAAAACTGGATACTTCGCAGAGGAGAAGCCGTTGTTGTAAACCTGCCTAAAAAAATAGCGCTGAGAAGCATGCTGATGAATCATATAATACATCATCGCGGTCAGTTGTCTGTTTACCTGCGGTTATTAAATATTCCTGTACCGGGAATGTATGGACCATCTGCGGATGAAAAATAAAGGAAGGAGTATAAGATATAAGGTGTAGGGTGTAAGGCAATGGTAAATACAATAGTGAATAAGTATTTACCACATACGCCTTCTTCCTTATACCTCACACTTTTCAACTTCAGCCTTCCTAATTATCCTTTGTATACCTGAATTGCCCCGGTAATAATGGATGCCTGCCCAATAAATGTGGGTTAGAAAATTGCAAGGTGAAATCAGTAAAGAACACTTCGCTTACCCATTTTTCAAGTTCAAATACAAAATTGTTTTGAATTTTATTAAGCGGGATAAATGTAAAAGGATGATCAGGAAATAAAGAAGGAATTATTTTTACAGAATCTATTTCCTGCTTGGTAAACTGAACGGTCCCTTCCGCATTAGTGAATTTTTTTTGACGGCCACGTGCCGTATATAGTGTGCATTCAATATCTTTTACATTGAGTGGATTATTGTCGCTAAAAGTAAACGTAACAAAATTATCATTTACCCTGCGTGAAGAAAGTAGTTTGAAATCACGCGCCGGTTTTAAACGGCTGTTGAATGTAATTACATTATTATCCAAAGCCCATCTTCCACTACCTGTGCGGGTAAACTGCCCTTTTGTATAAAAGAAGGTAAAAGTATAGTTAGGTTTTAACGTAAAGCCACTGCTTGTTTCTTTTACATCCTGCAGAAAATAAGAGCCTGCCGCTTCATTGCTTTGTTGAGCATGTAGTGAAAAGGCAACCAGTAAAGCAGGAATAAATATGCCGGATTTTCTTTCCATAAGGTAACGTATATTTAGTGCAAAGCTACTGTTTAATTTTTCCAAATATTATAAACGCAGGTATGTTGCTAACTGGAGTATATGGTTATTGGTAATCGCATCATTTCTGCCGGAGATATATTGGTTCATATAACCGGTTTCAATATCAAAAACTTTGTTTAGGCGATAACCAACAGAAGCATATGCCCGGTTCTGATCAAATGTTTTTCCATTAACATCGCGCTTATTTCCAAAGTTTAAAAACACTTCATTCTGTAATGATACAAACGCGCCTTTCTCAAACTTTTTTTCAGCACTGAATGGTATAACAGTTCTGAAAAAATACCTGAACCGGTTGGCGTATGCAAAGTCATTTCTTTTTAAACCATTATTCTCAACCACCGGCGTACCAATAAACCTTTGCTCCACCCTGAACCTATGCGACAGCAATGTAAAAGCAACCGGATGTGCAACAGTAAATTGTTCCCAGATGCGGTGCTCCGGCATGTATCCTGAAACGCCTGATACCGTTCTGCGATTGCTGACATACCCGTAGCCTGCGGTAAGTATTTTATTTTTTGCAAGATTATAATTCAAACCCGGGCGCAACAACAATGACTGCATATGCTGCCATTGATCATTACTTCTAACCTGGATATCACTGTAAAAACTAAAATTGTTTTTTAGTTTAAAAGTATTGAAGGCGGCAAACCAACCATTAAACCGGGTTTGTGCCAGCCCGCTCAAAAACATTCCTGTTGTAAATACCTGGAACAAAATAATTTTCAAATGCATTCCATAATTTTTAAAATATAATATCTGCGCTACTTTGAATATCCTGAAATGGGCAAAAATAAGTTGCAACAGAAATAAATTATCAAAATGAAAAGTTAGATTTTATGAATGCCCGAAGAAAATTTTATAAAATTTCTTCGGGCTTAAGGTAAAGCTGATAAAATAGCTGCAAGCAGTTTGTTTTCATCAATCTTTTTGAGCCCAAGCCGCACAATAACTGTTTGCTTTGAAGGAATAATAAATATTCCCTGCCCCCCATATCCGTCAGCATAAAACATATCAGCAGGTACGCCGGGAAACTGATGTTGCTTTTCACCTGGTTTATCAAAACCATTTAACCAGAATTGTGCACCATATTGTTGATGCAGATCTGCTGCAGAAGGTTGAGTAGATAAGCTTATCCAATATTCGGGAAGGATTTGCTCATTGTTCCATTTTCCATTGTTCATGCAAAACAATCCAAATTTTGCAAAATCACGTGCAGTGGCATAACAATAAGAGGAGCCTACATACATGCCTGAAGCATCTGGCTCAAGTGTTGCCGAATACATACCGATCTTATACAATAATTCCCTGTATGGAAAAGAAGCATAGTCATTTTTTCCGACTGTTCTTTTAATGATACCGCTTAAAATATTACTGTTGCCGCTGGAGTAATTGAAAACCATCCCCGGAGGATATTTCAAAGGAAGGCTTTCTGCATAACCTGCCATATCGCCTTTTCTGAAAAGCATATTAGTAGCTTCACTCGGATAAAGATAATTTTCTGCATAAGCCAGCCCGGAAGTTTGCTGTAATAAATGCCTGATGGTGATAGCGGCTTTTGGCGTGCCTGCCCATTGCGGCACTGGCGCAGGTGTGTCTGTATTTAATTTGCCTTGTTTTACTAATATGCCTGTTAAACAACCGGTAATACTTTTGTTGGCAGACCATGCAGGCATAACCGTGCTATCCGAAAAGCCCGGCGCATATTTTTCTGCAACCAGTTTACCATTATATACAACCACAATTGCTCTTGTAGTTGTAGGTTTATCTGTATGCCCGTAAATCTCCTGCTGTAAAATATCATCAAGCCGTTGTTTGTTTATATTTGAAAAGTTGCTATCTGCCAATTTATTTCCATTGGGCCAATGCATACTGTCAGTAACAGGAGAGGCAGATGGAATATTGAACTGCTGTTTTCGGATATTGATTTCGGAAAAATCGTTTATTACAGTAGCACCGAGCCTTTTTCTGAATATTGCTTTTTTTTCTGCGAAGCCAAATACATTTACTGATACAGAGGAATCTGCCGGGTTTACGTTATATGTTGCTAAGAAAAACGGGAAACCGGATAAATCTTCTTTAACTACAATACCCGGATTGCGGTGTTGGAGGTATATAGAAGAACAAAGCGTTTTAGCGCCGAAAGCGCTTATCAATGGAAGTGATAAGTAAAAATACCTCGCTACAAAAATTACAATAAATACTACGAATAATAATAAAAACCTGCGAAAGAATTTTTTAAAACGCATATTAATAAGGCAGGAGTAAAAATAATAAGAGTATATTATTTTATTACAGCAACTCATTAAATTTCCTGCAAATCAGTTGACCTGCAGGAAAAAGCTATCAACAGTAGCCAAGTAAATAATAGATGATTACAAAAACAAGAATAGAACCAAGGCAACCACCACCCCATTTGTAAGCGCCGTACCCGGCAAGTAAAGTTCTTAGCCAATTTTGCATATTAATAATTTTAGTTATCAATAATAGAAAATTATACCAAATCAAAATAACTATATTCTAATGAGATTTAATGGTTGATGTAGAAATAATTGCACACTGTAATTGCGATTGTAAACTTTTTTCGGATATATTATTGAGGTGAGCCCTGCCTGATTCCCGAATCAGAAATCTGCAATTTTTATTTTTGTCAGCAAGAAGGAATCTTTGCTTATTGTCTCCAAAGCGTTTTTGCAAAGAAAGGCTAAAATACTTTACTATTACAGACATCTTAAGCCGGTCTTAAATAGCAGACAAGCCTTCAGTCAAAGCCGAAATAATTTTATCACAGTCTTCTTTTGTAATCACTAATGATGGTCGCATCGTAATGATATTGCCTTCAATTACTTTAAATGCAACGCCATTATTCAGGCAATGATACATCACTTTCTCTGCTGCCTGTTCAGCTCTTTCTTTTGTACTGTTATCTTTAACAAGATCAACGCCTATATGCAAACCTTTTCCTGCTACATTGCCGATAATGGGAAAACGCTGTTTGAGTTTATTTAATTCAGCTATCAGGTAGTCACCCAAAGCCGCCGAATTTTCTACCAGGTTGTTTTTTTCTATATAATTAATAGCCGCAAGCCCTGCAGTGCAGCTCAACGGGTTTTTTTCGTGTGTAAAATGCCCGATTGACCTGTGCTGAAGAATATTGTATTTGTCTTTAGTAACTATTCCTGCCAACGGAAGTATACCGCCGCCCAAGGATTTTCCAAGCACAAGTATATCCGGAGTAATGTAATGCTCACTGGCGAACCATTTGCCTGTACGGCCAAAACCTTCGATTATTTCATCAAATATGAGCAGTATGCCATAATCATCACAAATCTCCCGTATACGCTGCCAGTAATAACGGGAAGGCACAACCGGTGTCGCTGATATTGGTTCCGCAATAATAGCGGCTACATCAGGATTTCGTTTAAGGATGTTCGTTAGTTGCCGGATATACTCTTCGTCAATGGCTTTCGTGTCTGTAAATCCCCATGGGTTCCTGTAATAGTTAGGAAACTCAATATGAAATGCGCCGGGAACCATAGGTCCCTGGCCGTTGGTAAAATGTTCTTCCCCGCCTACAGTAGAAGCCTGGAATCCATTGCCATGATAAGAATCCCAATAGGAAATGGTTTTCCACCTCCCGGTTACCTGTTTGGCAAGGGCAATCGCCATTTCTATAGCTTCAGAACCTCCCGGGCAAAACAACACCCTGTCAAGACCAGGGGGTGTAATTTCTACCAGTTTTTTTGCAAGTTCTACAGCCGGTATATTGGTATAACGGCGGGGAGTAAACGCTAATTCATTTTGCAACTGTTGAATTACCGCTGCTATAATTTCGGGGTTTGAAAAGCCTGCATTGTGCACACCATTGCCGTGCAGGTCGAGATACTTATTGCCACTGAGATCGTAAATATATGCGCCTGACGCCATCTGCTGACCGCTGATAGCTGATAGCTGAAACCTGCAATTACCTTTCCAGCCGTTTTGGCAAATTTGTACTAAATTCCATTTTCAATCTTACTATATGCCATACAGAAAAAATCTTCCGGGTTTATTTATTGCTGTTTGCCTGGTTTTTCAAATCAGCATTTATGCTCAGCCGTCAGTTGCTTCATTGCCGAGAAGCAATCCTGAGGCTGAAGGCGTTTCATCAATTGCAATAAATAGTTTTATTGATGCTGCGGGAAAAAGCAATAATGAGTTTCACAGCTTTATGTTTTTGCGGCATGGTAAGGTAATAGCGGAAGGTTGGTGGAATCCATATAAACCTGCGCTTAAGCATACGATGTACTCTGTAAGTAAAAGTTTTACATCTACCGCGGTAGGCTTTGCCGTTAGCGAGGGAAAGTTTTCCCTTAATGATAAGGTAATTTCTTTTTTTCCGGAACTGATAAAACCTGATACGGTTGCAGGCTTGCCGGCCTTATTAACGGTAAAAGATCTGATTACCATGTCGGCAGGGCAAAATCCTGATCCTACAAGATCGGTTATGATACAACCTGATTGGATAAAAGCTTTTTTAAATACTCCAATATCAGATACGCCTGGTACAAAATTTCTCTACAACTCTGCAGCCACATTTATGCTTTCTGCTATTGTGCAAAAAACAACAGGCGAAAAAATACTCGACTATCTTACGCCGAGATTATTTCAGCCATTAAGTATTACAGGGATTGACTGGGAAGAAAATCCGCAACACATTAACTCCGGTGGTTGGGGCCTGCGATTGAAAACAGAGGATATGGCAAAATTCGGGCAATTGTATTTGCAAAAAGGAAAATGGAACGGCAAACAAATCCTGCCTGAAGACTGGATTGAAGAAGCCACGACATTTAAAATTAAAAATGCGCCTGATACGGCTGTAACGCTTAAAGCAAAGAGCGATTGGGCACAGGGTTATTGTTACCAGTTCTGGCGTTGCAGAAATAATGCTTTTCGTGCAGACGGCGCTTTTGGGCAGTATATTATTGTGATGCCGGACCAGGAGGCTGTAATTGCAATAACCAGCGAAACTGCGAATATGCAAAGCATACTCGATATGGTTTGGCAATATTTATTGCCCGGCATGTCGGCAATGGGAGAGAAGAGCAATGTTGATATTGGAAAAAAGCTCGCAGCACTTTCTATAGCAGCGCCTGCGGCATCGGTAAATCCTTCTATAGCATCCAGAATATCAGGCAAAACTTTTGAGATGAATGATTCCACAAAGCTGGCTGATAAAATATCTTTTCTCTTTAAGAATAATACCTGCACTTATACGGTAACCTCCGGCGGTAAAGCATATTCATTTATATGCGGCAACGGAAAATGGGTCACAGGAGAAACAGTTTTTCTTCAATCTATGCCGTCATTAACCTCGGTTGCGCAAAACAGGCTTGCAGGATTTACTTCTTTTAAAGTAGCAGGCGCATATACGTGGCAGGATCAAAATACGCTGATGCTTAGTATACGGTATACTGAAAGTCCGCATACGGATTATATATACTCCCGTTTTGATGGCGATAACGTTTCTGTTTATCATCAAAACAGTTTACAACGCATGGCGGGTGGCTCAGATAAGCCGTATACCATTACTGGTAAAATAAAGCAGGATCACACCATGCGGGTAAAGTAATTTCACGAATATAATTCGGGATTGCTTTGCTGCGCACCAGGCTAATGTTGCAAGTTTGATTATGCGGCGCTCAATGACCAAAGAGAAGTTGATCAATTATATGCTTTGATTCAATACTCACAATAAAGCCAAATACTTTCCAGGGATTTCGCTTTTAGGAAAAATCTAAGTCAATCTCCATTATGAAAGTTTCATAAGATTGCTTCACCCGCCGCAATATACCTTTAATTCAAATTTCATTCGGGCGGGTTCGCAATGACGGAGAGCGTGTTTGTATTTTGCTATGAGCACTGATCAAAATGTATAACTATTCAACCTTTCGCACGTCTATGCCAGCCCGCTTTAACTATTATAAATATCAGGTTGATATGCGGGCGAGCAATCTCAATTTCCTAATAAACCTTTTTTTATTGCCTGACTAATGGATATTTCTCTTTTGAGATTAAAATATCTTTTAAATGCGAAATCCCTGAAATACTTTAACCATCCTTGCAATTGCCGCGAGGTATATGTTTTATTTCTTCCAGGCGTTGCGCAAAAATCTCAGCCAGTTGCCATGAAAAATATTTTCAATATCGGTTTGAGCATAACCGCGTTTGGAAAGTAATCCTTTTAATTGCTGAATATCCGCGATCGTATCAATATCACAAGGCGATTGTTCAAGCCCGAACATGCCATCAAGATCGCTGCCGATGGCAATATGATTGCTGTTGCCCGCGATCTGGCAAATGTGATCATAATGATCAATCAACGTGTCAAGCGTAATATTTTCTTTTTTGGGATCATGCTTGCCGCGTATCCAACCGGGCATCAGCATCCATGTATCGAGCACGCCACCAATTACAGCGTCCCTTTCAATTAATATTTTTATCTGTTCATCGGTTAATTGCCGCTGGTGTGGCACCAATTCCCTGCAGTTGTGATGGCTTGCCCATATATGCCCTTTAAATATATCAACAGCCTGCGTAAATGCTTCATCCGTGAGATGCGTGATATCAAGAATAATATTCAGCTCCTCCATCTTTTTCAGCAAATCAATACCTGCATGTGTCAGCGGGCCTTCCATACCTGTGCCAGCCGGGTAATGTGCTGTCTTCTGCAACAAATCTTGCTATCTGCGTAGCAACCACCAATCCTATTTTTCCTTTTCTTAACTCAGGTAAGGAAACAGTGCCTTTGCCACGATCAACTTTATCAGTAAGCTCTTTTTCTCTTGCTCTTATATCTGCCGCTGTTCTTTTAAGATCCCTGTTCCATTCAAGGGCATTCATTGAAAGATCGAGATGGGCGTCAATGATCAACATATTATTTTGTTTGCTTTTCCTTTTGTGCTTTTTTTCTTGCTGCTAACTTTTTCTTTACAATGTCTTCGGGGTATTTAAGCGCAAGCGCTCTTATTTCATAGCTGAAATTGGTAAATGTTTCTTCCCACAACCTGGCTTCCTCATGTGTATACTTGTGAAAACCTTTTGCATTTGCAACACCTTTTCCACCCTGCTTTACAATATCATCAATGAGTTTGGGAACTGCTGTATCATTATTTAGTGTAGGGAATAAATCTTTCATTACAGTGTGATAGGCAGGCACGCCGGTAAGATCCATCCAGCGGAACACACCAACAAGTGTCATCCAGTAACCGGCGTTATTTCTGCAGGCACGGTCAACATCTTCAACAGTGGCATAGCCGTTTTCTACAAGCGATATGGCTTCGCGATAAGCTGCATACATGACCCGGTTGGTGATAAACCCGCGTATATCTTTGCGAACAAGCGTTGGCTCTTTGCCCCAGTTATGGGAGAGCTTATATAAATATTCTCCCTTCTTAATATCGCTTTTATTGCCGCAGATGATCTCGAGAAAACGGGTGGTATGCGATGGCTCTGCCCAATGCAGCCCGAAAAATCTTTCAGGACGTGTGGTTTGTTCCTGCAGCAAACTGATAGGGATAGCTGAAGTATTGCTTGTCATTAAAGCAGTTGGCGCAATAGCATCTTCAATTTTTTTATACACCGCTTTTTTGATCTCCATGTTTTCAATGGTACATTCAATTACCAGCCTGCATTTTTTGAGGTCGTCATAGTTTTCGGTAATGATTAAATTTTTAAGGTAATCGACGGGCTGCTTTTCAACCAGCTTTTCCTTGAATGATCTTTTAAGATGGGCGGTGATGCGTTTTTTTGCAAGCAGCAGATCTGCGGATATTGGCGCTACCGCTATTACTTTATGCCCGGCGATCAGCAGGCAGGTGGTGATGCTGCACCCCATCAACCCTAAACCTACTACACCAATATCAATATTGGATTTTTTTACAGACATGTTTATTGCTTGAGCAGGTGCAATATACGAAAAGAGAGGAGCTATCAGCCATCAGCTTTCAGGTGTCAGTGTAACCGCTGATAGCTGATGCCTGGTGGCTGACTGCTGTATCTACATGTCTTCTTCCCAGATATTAAAATCGCTGCTGTTTTTTTTAAGCAGTTGATAGTGCATTTTTAAAGATGTTCCGATGGAATAACTCCGGTAAGGCAGGTTGTTCTCTATTGAAATTTGTTTAAGCTTTTCCGTTATGTGCGGGTAATAGCTATGATGAATATTGGGAAACAGATGGTGGACGATATGATAGTTGAAATTACCTAACATAAAACGGGTAAGCCAGTTTTCGCCATTCACGTCATTGGTGGTTTTGAGCATGTGCATAAACCAGCCATGAGGCAGCTTCCTGTTTTTATCAGGCTCAGGAAATTCAGAACCTGTATTGGCATGAGGCGGGAGCAATACCGTAAGCGCGGCAATGCTGGCTGTAAATATCATAAGCACAAAAGCCACCACTGCTTTTTTCCAGGCAATATGAAAAACAAACACCGGTAGCAGGAGCATGTAGGTAAAAAATAATCCTTTGAAGAAGAACAGCTTCAGGTATTCAATAAAAGGGATATCAATTTTTTTATGAACGATGCGTTGCCGGCTGAAAAAGTCTTTAAAATCTCTTATGAGCAGCCAGTTAAATAAAAATAAAGGATAGATGAACGGCAGGTACATATGCTGGTATTTATGCAGCTTTGATGAAGGCGCCCGGGGAACAATTTTTACCAGTGCACTCTGGTCTATATCCGTATCCCAGCCGTTTACATTGGGATAGTTGTGGTGAAATAATACATGCCGTGTTTTCCAGATAAAACTATTGGCGCCCATAATATCAAACAGGTAAATATATAATTTATTCAGGCGGCGGCTTTTAAAAATGGTATTGTGCACGGCATCGTGCACAACATTAAGATAGTTTAGTACCACCAGCAAGCCCATAGCGAGGTAACCTGTAAACAATACGGCAGAAGTTTCAGCACTGTACAGCATAGCAACTATCCAGCAGCTAAAATACAAAGCCGGAAATAAAAATGCTTTGAGCACTATCTCTTTTCTGTACTTAGAAGAAGTCTTTGTTACAATGTCGTTTGCTTCCGAGCGTAAACGAGCAAAGAAATGGTCCTGTATTTCCTTGTTATATAAAAGTTTCTGTTCCTTTTTCATGCTACCTCCAATCAAAATCAAATAGAAGATATTGATCTTAAAAACAGGTAGAGAGATTAGTATTGCAAAAATAAAAAACTCTCAAAAATCGACCAATAAAAAAATATTTTTTTGGTTAGCGGTTAAATGAAAAAAGCTTTTCATGATCATTCTTTTTCCCGGTAAGTATATCACGTATTATTTGAGCGGCAATTACGCTGAATGTAATGCCATTGCCACCAAAACCTAAAGCAAAATAAGTACGGGGCCGTTGAGGTATCATACCTATATATGGCAAGCCGTCTTTGGTAGAAGCGAAATAGCCTGCCCATTTAAAATCAGGTTTGAAAATAATATGGGGGAAAAGTTTATGAAATTCTTGCGTAAGCAAACGTGTTTTTAAAGACAGGGCTTTGTCTCTTGCAGCGGGTTGTTTGTTGTCATCTTTACCACCAAGTATTACACGGTTGTAGCTGGTTACCCGGCAATAGATATAAGGAGTAGCGGTTTCCCATATCAGCGCGTTTTTATACCAGAGGTCATTCCTGTTTAAAGGCTCACTTATAGCAGCATAGGTGCTTTTTAACTCCTGTACTTTACGTGGAATGTATTTTTGCGATTCATAGCCGCAGGCAATTACGATACAGCGGCTTCTTATTACCCTTTTTTCTGTTGTGCGCAATGTAACGCCCCGGGGCGTATAGGTGATCTTTTCTACTTCTGTATGATCGTATACGTTTGCTCCCTTGCGGATGCTTTGTTTTAGTAAAGCGTGAGTAAGCGCATACGGATCAACCTGGGCCGCACGATTGGAAAATATAGCGCCACTTTTTCCAATGCCGAAAGTTTCATGCAGCATCTTTTCATCAAGCCATTCTGTTTTAATACCTGCTTTTTTCCTGAGCTCAATTTCTTTTTGCATACCGGGCACATCTTTTTTAAAAGACGCGAACTGGAGGCTGGGTCTCATTTTAAATTCAAGGTCAGCATTCAGCTTTGACGCAATGTCTTTAATGTCAGCTATAGACTGATAACTTACCTTATAGCTTTCAATCGCGGGTTGTTCACCAACAAGTTTTACCAGTTTATATAACGGAACATCAATTTCATATTGCAGCATAGCAGTGCTTGCCGCGGTGCTGCCCATGCCTATGTGGCGCTTGTCAACAACAACGGTTTCTAAACCTGCATTGCATAAATGCCAGGCAACAAGCGCACCTGTAATGCCACCGCCTATTACCGTAACTTCCGTGGTAATATTTTCAGTTAATGAGGGATATGTATTAATGATGCCATTGCGTAACATCCAGTAGGGATAAGCTGATCTTAAATCCATAGTTTTAGAATAATGGATATTATGTAACACAATTTCATGCCGGGTTTGGTGGTAAGGGTCGGGGTAAGTAGTATGAGGTAAGTAGTAAGCAAAGACTTCCGGATATATCAGTTTAGTTTATAAGGATTGGATCGTAAGAAATATTTGTATTTGTGCTGTGGTAAAAAATCTACAATACTTCATTAAGTTTATCCAATTCCTGTACCATTTTTTTTACTTCATCTGTATTCAATCCTGTTGATTCAAGCGATTCGTTCATGCCTGTATTAATATATTCCATTGCAGAAGGTATATTGATCCTGGCTGAAGAATGAAATTCAAAAGCCTGTGTTTGTTTGGCAAGATTAAGAATATTATCTGCCCTTACACCTGAGCCCGGCATAATGCTGATCCTGTCGTTGCTTTGCCGTACAAGTTCGGCTATTGTATCAGCACCTTCGGGGGCTGTGGGTTTTAAGCCGCTGGTTAAAATACGTTCGCAGCCGCAATTTATCACATCTTCCAACGCTTCAAACGGGTTAGCAACACGATCAAAAGCACGGTGAAAAGTTACGCCAAGGGGATAAGCTGCTTCTACCAACTGCGCGGTTCTGCTTTTATCTACACTGCCGTCTGCATGCAATAAGCCTATCACCACACCATCGCACTGTAATTCTTTGCAAAGCAAAATATCCCGCTTCATTATTTCAAATGCTTCATCACTATATAAAAAATCACCGCCGCGCGGACGAATGATGGGGTAGAGTTGCAGGCTTGTTTTTTCTCTTGCGGTTTTAATCATACCGTAAGAAGCTGTGGTTCCACCTTCTCCCGGGTTATCACATAATTCAATCCGGTATGCTCCTGTATTGCCTGCGGCTATTACGGATTGTATATCGAAAGCTATTACTTCAAGATTGTATTTCATGCAGCTAATTTAGTTGATCCGCTATTTTTGTGCAAAAGAGTAATGGAGGTTGCAGGTATCAGCTATCAGCGGTCAGGTATCAGGTTGCAAGTTTCAGGTTTCAATTTCATGTCTTACATCTCACGTTTCACGAATTAAGACACTGACCAGGACAGGACACTGATAGCTGATAGCTGATACCTGATAGCTGATCGCCAATACAAACGATTGCGCAATTTACTTTTTGTTGTGTGACTGTAAATACAGATATTAGTAAATAATTCATTTTCAACATTCTTTAATTTATTATTTGCTATGCCGGGTAGAAGAAGTTTCATTCGTAATGTTACATTAGGAACAGGTGCGCTTGTTTCAAATATTCCGCTTGTATCTGAGGCGTCAACCAATAATCACAACCTGCCTGCAGGCTTTAATATGAGTGGTTACGCTGCACCTAAAATTGATAAAGTGCGGATTGGTTTTGTGGGATTAGGCAACAGAGGTCCCGGCGCTGTTAACAGAATATCATTTATTGATGGTGTTGAAATAAAAGCGCTATGCGATAAGAGACCTGAGAGAATTGAGGTTGGGCAAAAAATTCTTGCAGATAAAGGATTGCCTAAAGCAAAAGAGTATACAGGCGAAGAAGGGTGGAAAGCCATGTGCGAAAGCAACGATCTCGACCTGATCTATATATGCACGCCCTGGCATTTGCATACGCCAATGGCTGTGTATGCCATGAAGCATGGAAAGCATGCCGCTTCTGAAGTCCCTATCGCGGTTACGCTTGATCAGTGCTGGCAACTGGTGGAAACATCTGAAAGCACAAAAAAGCATTGTATGATGCTTGAAAATTGCTGCTATGATTTTTTTGAACTACTTACACTGAACATGACCCGTAATGGAATGTTTGGTGAATTGATACATGCTGAAGGTGCTTATTTACATGACCTGCTTGAATCGAATTTTAAAAAAGGTGGTTATTCAGATATGTGGCGGCTTCGTGAAAATGCTTCACGTAACGGTAACCTGTACCCTACGCATGGACTGGGGCCGATTGCACAGTGCCTTGATATTAACAGAGGCGATAAGATGGATTATCTTGTTGCGATGTCGTCTGCGGATTTTATGATGGGTGAAACAGCAAAAGCGAAGGCAAAAGAAGATCCGGCGTTTTATAATGAATTTGCAGGTAAGCCATACAGGGGCAATATCAACACCACCATCATCAAAACAAATAAAGGCAAAACGATTATGCTTCAGCATGACGTTACTTCGCCACGCCCGTATTCCCGTATTCATTTATTGAGCGGTACAAAAGGTATTGCTGCTAAATATCCTGAGCCTGCACGTATAGCGTTTGGTCATGAATGGATAAAGCCTGAAGAAATGGATGCATTATATGCGAAGTATACACCGGCTATAGCCAAAAGGGTAGGAGAGATTGCAAAACAAATAGGCGGGCACGGCGGTATGGATTTTATGATGGACTGGAGATTGATCGATTGCCTGCGTAACGGATTGCCGCTTGATCAGGATGTTTATGATGGTGCATTGTGGAGCTCAGTTGCACCTTTGAGTGAAGCATCTGTAGCAAAAAAATCTTCTTCAGTAGAAGTACCTGATTTTACAAGAGGCAACTGGAAAACGAATAAACCTGTAAATCTTACGCTTGATGGCGGCGGTACCACAAATGTTCGTGTGGTTGCAGTAAAGCAGGAATAATTATATGTCCCTGATGATAAACCACCCGTAAAAAAACGGCGCTTCAAAAGCGCCGTTTTTATTTTAATAAGCTGAATGATTGCTGCAAACCAATTTCTTTACTACATAAATAACCTGTACTTAGCAAGTCCTGTTTCTCCATTTAAATATGGCTATTCTTAAAAATTACCCTTTTTTTGTACCCTTCATTTTTGCCTTTGGTAATGTAGTTCCCGGCTGTTTCTTTTCTGCTGATGATAATGCTTCGGCAAGCTTAACTGCGGCATAAGTATTAATAATACCACCGGATGTACTTAGTTCAGACATGTTTACATCTTCGTCTGTGCCCGGCTTTTTTACTTTTACATCTTTAATTTGAGTGGTTGATTGTTCGATTACAGATTTTATTTGTTGAGCAGTCAGATCAGGGAAGTATGACATTAATAAGGCCGCCATTCCAGCCACTACCGGGCTTGCCATACTGGTACCTTGTAAATTACCATAGTCGTTGCCACCTGGCAGGGTAGCATATATTTTTACACCAGGTGCAAAAACATCGACACTGCGTTTACCATAGTTTGAAAATGACGCTGTTAAACCACCGGCAGCAGGATCACCACTTGCGCCTACTGTTATCCAATTACTGGCTTTGGCGGCAGTATCATTATTAAAATAAGGATTAGGAAAATTATCATATATGTCCACATCTTTAGCATCATTTCCGGCTGCATGTACCAATAATACTCCTTTTGATTCAGCATATTTTACAGCATCATCCACCCACTTTTTTTCTGATGAAATGCTTTTACCAAAGCTCATGTTTACAACCCTTGCGCCATTGTCTACAGCATATCTTATTGCATTAGCAATATCTTTATCATGTTCATCACCATCAGGCACAGCTCTTATTGTCATAATACGAACATTATCTGCAACGCCATTCATTCCAATCCCGTTATTGCGCGATGCCCCAATGATACCGGATACATGTGTACCATGCATTGGCGTTCCGGCCATTACATCGTTATTGCCATAAAATCTATCGTTAATGTCATCGTAATTGTCTTGTACAACTTCTCCCCTGTAATCTTCAGGTTCCTGGAGGGCAGCTTCTGCTTTAGCTTTTTCACCACCGTAAAACTCATTGGTTATCTCAAGCAATTTTTTGTTTGTTAACTCATTTGCCTGGAAACCAAGAAACAGGGCAGAGAGTGTGCTCTTGGCCTTGCTTTCATCTGAAGATGTGGGTTTAAATTGGGCTAATTCATCTCCATTAAACTCGTTTTTTTTCATAGCCGCCTGTAATATACTATCAGCCCAGGGCATCTTTTCAACTATATTCTTTAAAAACATCACATTTAAAGAAGCCTCTTTTGCATCTCCTTCAATCCTTGCTTTTACTGTCTTAAATATTTTTACTTCGTCTTTTTGTTCAGGTGTTAAAGTTGAATCTGCAGGTATTTTATCGCCATACTTTTTCTTTAATTTATAATACACCCTGGCAGCTTCATATGAATCTTTGTTAACATTTCTTCCGTCTTTGCCGCCTAAAAAATTCCAGCCATACACATCATCAATGTACCCGTTATTATCATCATCTATACCATTACCCGGTATTTCTTTAGGATTATGCCATAAAACTTTTTTGAGATCTTCATGGGTAGTATCTACTCCGGAATCTATCACGGCAACAATAACCGGCGTGCTTTTCCTTCCTTTTAATAATTCTGTATATGCTTTTTCAGCATCAATTCCATAATACCCGTCTTTTTGCCTGCTCATTAAATGCCAGCCATGCGGCACATCCTTAACTGCGGTTTGAGCTGAGGCTATGTTTAAAAAGAGTGCACTTCCTATAACTATCAGGCTAAATCTTATCATGTAATGATTTTTGGATGACAAAATTGAATAAAAAAATGTATGTTTCAGGCATCGGTTAACACAATTTTTTAAAAATATAAGATGCAAAAAAAAATGCCAGGGTTTGAATCCCTGACATTTTACATTATTATTAACTAAGTTACAGTCTTATTCTCATTGCTACCTTGCTCCTGCCTTCAACACTTATTTCTGTTGCTTCTTTTGCCTGCTTTTTTATGATAATCTGGCTTTCTGATACGCCAAGATCTTTAAAATAATTACCCAACAATTCTACCGGAGTCTGAGGTAAAGCTGAGTTCCCGTTTACAACACTTTCAATTTCAACTTTAGCATCAGGCATTCTAACCAATATATCTGTTAATTGTAACACTATATTGAAATCTTCGCTTGATAAAATCTTGTTATCCTTATTAAAACCTACTGTAAAAAGGAACTGGTTGTTTTTTATCTCAGCAGTCTCTTTTTCAGTAACAGCTTCAGTTTGAGGGGCAGGCTCAGTAATGATTGTTTCAGCAGCAACCAAAGGACAACCATAATTTCCGTCAGTTCCTTTTTCAAGCGGGCACCTGTCTTCTTCATCATTAACACCATCCGCATCGGTATCAGGTACCGGGCAACCTTCAAATCTTGCAACACCTGCAACGCCAGGACATTTATCTTCTACATCGTAAGTACCATCGTTATCACCATCAAAAGTGGAGAGGTCAGCCGTTGCAGCAACCTGCTCATTAATTTTTTCTGTGGTTGATACTGCATCTGCATACTCAGCAGTATTTGTTTCAACCAATGCTGCTTCGGTTGAGAATGTTTCAGGAGCTTCAATTTCCGGTTCTGAAGATGCAGGCATATTTATAGATATACTTACATTTTCAACCGCTATATTTTTTGAAGCTATTGAAGCAGTAGCGGGATTAACCTTTGCTAAATCATGAAAAGATATATTCTTTTCAGTTTTAGCAGCGAGTTCATCCGGGCTTATTTTTATGGCACCACGAACCACAATTTCTGAATCAGTAAAGCTGGGAGTGAAAGAAAAACCAGCATTAGCTAACTTATTGTCATTGTAAGTCTGGCTGATGAATGAGTGTCCCAGGCTTATTGTATCATTGTCAACCAATGATTGAGCACTGTAATCATAGATAATTAGCGCAGAAAGAAGTACGGCATCTATCTTTCTCATAATAATAACATTTTTATAGTTTACAAAGGGGCGGATAACATAGTCATCCAATTAACAAAAAAATACTTAGTAATATTGGTATAAACACTTAGTTTCTTTTTTTCTCTTCTTATTTCTATAGTGTTTACCACGAATAAAAAACGAAAAAACACTTAGTCTTATTATCGCAAACACTTAACCTGGCACAAACTTTCGACAAAGAGCTTTGAATATTGGATGATCTGTTATAGTTGTTCGGTAGAAGGTTTAAATTTTCTATCCTGTGGAAAAAATTGAAAGTAGATTCTGGTTATTCTGTAAAAAGGGTAGATCAGAGGAGTAATTGGTAAAACAAAAGTATAATGCAAAAATGTAAAATGCAATAGGGGGTTTTTGATATTACCGGATGATAAACCATTAGTAAAAAAATATCCCCGCAAATAAGGGGATATTTTTACTTCGGTTATGCGTAATAAGTTAGTACGTTACCTTAAAGGCAACACGCCTGTTTTTAGCTCTTCCTGCGTCTGTATTGTTATCGGCAATCGGGTGTTCTGAACCGAAACCGGATGCTGTCATTCTATCGTGTGCCACACCTTTGTTTACAAGGTACATTTTGATAGCAAGCGCACGCTTGCCTGATAATACCTGGTTATGACGTATGGCTCCTGTGTTATCTGTGTGACCTTCAATGTCAAGTTTCAGCGCTTTATTGTTAAGCATTATATCTGCAATCCTGTCAAGCGCAGTGAATGATGTTGCTTTGATATTGTCGCTATTTACATCAAACAAAATGCTCCTGGCAGCTTTGTTGATTTCTTCAATCATATTCTTTTCAATAGCAGGGCATCCATTGTTTTCTTTAGTGCCCGCAATTAAAGGGCATTTGTCTTCTTCATCATTAACGCCATCTTTGTCTGAATCCGGAGCGGGGCAACCATTGTATTTGGCGAGTCCTGCTATATCCACACATTTATCTTCCTCATCATTTACACCGTCATTATCACTATCGGGAGCAGGACAACCGTTGTATTTTGCAAGCCCTGCCACATCCGCACATTTATCTTCCTCATCAGGTACACCATCTTTATCCTGGTCAGGTGCAGGGCATCCGCCATATTTACTCAAGCCTGCAATTTCAGGACATTTATCCTCCTTATCCGGAATGCTATCGCTGTCTTTATCAGGGCAACCATTTGTTGCCATAGTTCCATTTTCGCCGGAACATTTGTCAATTTTATCAGGCACGCCATCTCCATCGGTGTCTTGTGCTGCGGCTTTTGTTCTTGCTGTTTTTGACTTGGTTAACCATACCACCACACTTGCGCCTACTGTTTGATGTTTAAAATCGCTGCCATTTTCAGCATTATAAAAATTGGACAGCCCTTTACTGTAATTCGCTGTAAATAAAATACGGTCATTAAAATCCAGGCCGGCAATTGCATTAATACCATAATCTATTTTATTATATGTCTTGACCAGGTCGCCGTAAGTGAACTTATCATTATAAGACTGATGTTCGCCGGACGCATTATATATATCGTATGATGTTTTACTATTTAATAAATAAGAAACATATCCACCGGCTCCGATGATGAAATTAACTTTTTTGGTAAGGGGTAATTTGTAAATAAGGTTAACCGGAAGTTCTATATAATTTGTTTTCCAGCCAGAAAGAATCGTAGATGTATCGCTGTTGAAAGATTTGGTTGAATCATACGATTTAGCAAATTTTCTTCCTTTGTTGGTATATTGTAAAGAAGGCAGAACAGCAAAATTTCCTTTTTTATCAATAGGAATTTCGGCAAAAACGCCGGCATGAAATCCGCTAAGCGCTGAAAAATAATTTTTATAATTCCTGTCCCAACCCTGCAGGTTATTCTTTTCAGAAATGGAAGCCTGGTGTACACCACCTCCGATTCCAATTTTAATCTGAGCCTGCAATGAATTGAATACCAATATATTGATATAGATAAAGAAGTATATCTTTTTCATACTACGGGTTAGTTTCAAAGGATAAATGATTCTATTCAGGCTGATATAACGCTTAAAATATGGTAATATTATTGTGGGTCAGGCAGTTCTGAATAAAAGGTTTGAAGCAGGAGGAGTGGACATAAGGTGTATGGACAATGTATGCCTTGCCTTTATAAATGAATGTGTATAACTATTTTCCAAAAAAAGATATTCACGTTTCACGGGAAACCTGTTAATAACTTGCTCATTTATAGCTTTTTTAACAAAAAATAGGGTTAGTTATCAGCTTCAGGCGTCAGTTGTAAGTTGAGGGTTACCTTTCCTTGTATTAACACGGAACATGACACTTAAAACTAATAGCTGATAGCTGAAGACTGACAGCTTATATATTAAAAACAATGCCCTGTGCCAGGGGCAGATTGGTTGACCAGTTAATGGTGCTGGTTTGCCGCCGCATATAATTTTTCCAGGCATCACTTCCGCTTTCTCTTCCGCCACCGGTTTCTTTTTCTCCGCCAAAAGCGCCGCCAATTTCCGCGCCGCTGGTTCCTATATTGATATTCGCTATACCACAATCGCTTCCTGCGGCTGAAAGAAATTGTTCAGCTTCTCTTAAATTCAGTGTCATCATAGCTGAGGAAAGTCCCTGCGGTACATTATTCTGAATATCAATGGCTTCTTCTAATGTATTATACTTAAGAATGTAAAGTACAGGTGCAAACGTTTCATGCCTTACAACAGGAAGATCAGGGCTAACTTCAGCAATGCAGGGAATAACATAACAACCGCTTTCATAATCACTTCCTTCTAAAACACCACCCTCAATCAAAAATTTACCACCTTGCTGTTTACATTGATCAATAGCGTTTAAATATGCGGCAACGGCATCTTTATCTATCAATGGCCCCACATGATTTTCAGGCGATAACGGATTGCCAATCTTCAATTGCCCATATGCCTTTACCAGCTTATCTTTAAACTTATCATATACTTTTTCCTGGACGATCAACCTCCGGGTTGTTGTACATCTTTGACCTGCAGTGCCTACAGCTCCAAAAACACTTGCCATAATGGCAATTTCCATATCTGCCCCGGAAGAAACTATAATGGCATTATTACCCCCAAGTTCCAGCAGGCTTTTTCCAAGCCTTGAGGCTACAGCAGTACCTACAGCTTTTCCCATTCTTGTTGAACCGGTTGCGGAGATTAAGGGTATACGGGTATCGTAAGCCATTTTTTCTCCTATAACCCTGTCTCCTATAACCAGGCAGCTAACCCCTTCGGGCACATTGTTCTTTTTAAATATATCCGCCACGATATTTTGACAGGCTACGGCGCATAAAGGCGTTTTTTCAGAAGGTTTCCATATACAGGCATTGCCACAAACCCAGGCTAACATAGCATTCCAGCTCCATACTGCAACAGGAAAATTAAAAGCGGAGATAATGCCTACAACACCAAGCGGATGCCATTGCTCATACATCCTGTGCGCAGGTCTTTCGCTATGCATTGATAATCCATACAGTTGCCTTGATAATCCAACTGCGAAATCGCATATATCAATCATTTCCTGTACCTCACCCATACCTTCCTGCAGGCTTTTGCCCATTTCATAGGAAACAAGATAGCCCAGCGCTTCCTTATGTTCACGCAGTTTTTCACCAATCTGTCTTACAATTTCTCCACGTTTAGGTGCAGGCCAGGTTCTCCATTCAACAAAAGCTTCATTTGCTTTGGTTACAACAGTTTCGTAGCCGGCTTCATCTGCCAGGTATACATTTGCTATTAATGCCCCGTCAACCGGTGAATAGGAGGGGATAATCTGACCGGAAGATCCTATCCAATACTGACCGGTAGAAATTCCCTGGTTTACAGAGCTGATTTTAAGATTTCCAATAAAATCCGGCATTGTGCTATATTTTATTGCAATATACGCAAAGGGTTTTACTGTGATTTATAAACCAATGCTTCATACTTTTTAAACTCATTGTTACTTTAAAATAGAAAAACCCGGCAAAACCGGGTTTTCGTATTGTGGTATAATTTTTCTTTTAGAAAATATACTTTAACCCTAACTGAATGCCCCAGGTAGTGCTGGTTGAGCTGGTTTTAATAAATGAATCTTTCAATAAAGCCCCATTATAAGTAGCCAACTGGTAAGAAGGGGTACCATTGGTAACACTTACCACCTTTAATGGGTTATTTACAATTACCTGCTGTCTTATTCCCCAGTCATGATTAAGTAAATTGAGAAGATTAATGACAGTAGCATTAAACTGCAACGTATTTCTGTGTGAACCAATATTTGTGAAAATATCCTGCAGGAAACTGAAATCAACCCTGTTGTAAAAAGGTAACCTGGCAGAATTTCTTTCTGCTGCATGGCCCTGGTGTTTGCTCAAATATTTGTCCTGTGCAATAAATGCAAAAAATGCGTCAGATTGTTGCTGCGCCGTAAATGCCGGCGTACTTCCGCTTGCCGGGAGATCAACAAATTTTATTTCACCCGGAGATTTAGGAATATACATCAGGTCTGATGAGTTACCATCATTATTGATATCTCCATTATAAATATAACTGTAATTTCCCTGTCTTGCACCTTCGTAAAAGAAGGTAAATGTTGAGCCAAGATGTTTCAGGTACTCTACGCGGTAAGATAATGTACCTACTAAACGATGAGGTACAGCAAATTGTGAATAATACAATTGCTGGTCATTTTGTGTACCGGAAGTATAATTACCACTCCATACGGAAGTTGCCTGGCTGCCCGGGTTAGCAGTTACATCATTTGCGAATGTATATGTATATGCTAATGATCCGTAAAATCCTTTGGTAAGGCTTTTAGCTATTTGTGCTGTGAATGAGAATGAACTTCCTTTTTTGGTGTTTTCCAGAACTATCGCATTACTGATAGTAGCATTCAGTCTTCTTGCGGCACTGCTGGTATAGTATCCTCTTGTATCGCCGGGGCCAACATTTACCATTCCGTCCGGTTTATTAAGGTTAGCGTTTCTCATAACCGGGTCATTCAGGCTTTTGGTATACAACGCCTCCAGTGTATAACTCCAGCCATCGCCTATTTGCTGATCAATAGCAAGGTTTGTTCTCCAAACCTGCGGGAATTTAAAGTTTGGATCAGTAACTGCAAAAGTACCAGGAGCGGTTTTGCCTGCTGTAGTTGGAAACAATGCAGCATCAAGATTGCTGTTATAATTAGGATTATATGCTTTTGGATCTGAATTGAAAAGGAAGTTTTCCAGGTTAGAGGTGATCAATGTTCCGAATTGGTACATACCACTGTTTGAAGGTACATTGGTTAAATATACAAACGGAATACGCCCGGTAAAGATGCCCGTTCCGCCACGGATAATCTGCACTTTATCACCGCTAACATCCCACCTGAACCCGACACGTGGTGAAAAATAAAGAGAGGCTTTCGGCCATTTGCCTGTTGTATAGTGTGTAATTGTTGATCCGTCTTTTCCGTAAAGATCCAGCGCTGTAATAGCAGGGTTTTCGAGTGGTTGGTCAGGATAAACCGGGCGGTCAATTCTTAAACCATAAGTAAGCCTGAAACGCGGATTGATGTTTATTTCATCCTGTAAATATGCCCCAAGTTGTCCAATTTTCATATTAGCGGAGTAAACAGCATCCTGCCCGGGAATAAGTGAATAGGTGATAGAAAATAATTTGGGAGCGCGGTTATTGATAAAATCATCTAAAGAACCAAAAACATAATAACCTTGTGAGCCTGCCATAAACATATTAGCCACTTTCTGGTATTCATAAGTGGCGCCTGCCGTAATGGTGTGCTTACCGGCGTAGTAGGTAAAGTTATCTGTAACAGTTAGAATATCGTTTAAAACTTCATTATTATTACCGTTAAATGGCTCATTACCAAAGCTCATATAATTGTTCTTGCTGCCGTCAGTAAGCCCAATGATATCTGCAAAAGGAAAAACATCCCCGTCATGTCCTTTTATGGTGCTCATTTTTGTGAAAGTAGCTATAAATTGATTGGCGGATCTGCCATGAAAGTTTGAATTAAGTTCAATAGCTGCCGACCTTACTTTATCAACCGTACTATAGTTCACGTTCTCAAATGCAATAGAATTGGTGCCAAATCTGCCTCCGTTGGCAGAGCTATTATAGCTGATAATGGAACTTTGACTGCTGGCGCCGTTAATACCTCCGCTGGCGCTTATGATGGAATATCCTTTGTTTTTAAAATCATTAAATTTTACGGTAAGCTTATGTACTGTGCTGATGTTCCAATCTATTTTAGCGAGAATTTTATAATTGTTTGATTCAAAACTTGGGAAGTTATCATACACACCCGGATTAAAATTGTACTTAGACTGCAAATAGTCTGACAATTTTTTTAATGAATCAACAGGAACATTCGATACCGTTCCGTTACCTGATCCGCCTTTTGGCGAAACGGTTACACCCGGCGCTTCACCTTTTTCAATTTCTCCTGTTACAAAAAAGAACAATTTGTTTTTAATGATTGGCCCTCCGATTGTAGCGCCATATACTTTATTGCTGGTAACAGCGGGTTCGGGAAGTTTAGTGCCTGCTACATTTGTTCCATTAAACTTTTGATTGCGGTAAGTGCCATAAACGCTACCGTGAAAAGTATTTGTACCGCTTTTTGTAATAGCACTTATCCCCGCACCTGTAAAACCAGATTGTTTTACATCAAACGGAGAAATATTAATGGAAATTTCCTGGAAAGCATCAAGCGAAATTGGGTTACCGCTTCCGGGTAAAAGATCGCTTGATAAGCCAAAGTTGTTGTTAAGATTTGCTCCATCTACCATTACATTGTTTAATCTTCCGTCACGACCTGCAAAGCTATTGCCGTTGGCTTGCGGAGTAATTCTTGTAAAGTCTGTAATACTCCTGCTGATGGTAGGAAGTGTGGCTAACTGTGCTGTGCCTATATTAGTAGTAGCGCCTGTTTTATCTCTTGCTGCGCGCCGCTTAATGCCTGTTACAGTTACCACAGAAAGATTTGTAATATCGTTAGTTACCTCGGCATTGATGTTGTATGCATCTCCCAAAGTGAGTGTCACATTTTCAAACACTTCATCCTTAAAGCCAACATAGGATATCGTTATTTTGTATGGTCCGCCGGGGCGAAGACCCGGTAAATTAAAAACACCTCCTGATTTGGAAGTTGTTGCATATTGTGTACCTGAAGGTTCATGTACTGCAGTTACTGTAGCGCCAATCAATGAACCGCCTTGCTTATCTTTTACAGTTCCTGAAATACTACTTGTAGTTACCTGGCCATAAATAATATGGGCCGACATGATTGTGAATGCCGTGAATAAAAGTTTTCTCAATAGTTGCATAACAGATAATTTTTCTCGCTGCAAAGAAAAATCAATCTTATTGAAACTATGACGCAGAATGTTAACATATTATTACGAATTTTAACACATGTTGATAAAAAAAATATGTTTTTGATGCAGCTATTTTTCAATTGCGCATTTCAAGGTGGCTAATCCGTAACTTTGCGAAAATTTTTTAGATGTTCGATACGATAGAAAGTGCGATTGAGGATATTAAAAAGGGAAAACTGGTAATTGTGGTAGATGATGAAGACCGTGAAAATGAAGGAGATTTTATTACTGCTGCCCAGAATGCAACCCCGGAGGTCATCAATTTTATGTCAAAATATGGTCGTGGTTTAATATGCGCTCCTTTAACAGAAGAAAGATGTGCAGCGCTGAACCTCGACCTTATGGTTAATAATAATACTTCTCTTCACGAAACGCCATTTACGATACCGGTTGATTTATTGGGTCATGGTTGCACCACGGGTATATCTGCACATGACAGATCAAAAACCATTATGGCCCTCATTAACCCTGAAATAAAACCAGCAGATCTTGGAAGACCCGGCCATATTTTTCCTTTAAAAGCAAAAAACGGAGGTGTTTTAAGAAGAGCAGGGCATACGGAAGCTGCTATAGACCTTGCAAGGTTAGCGGGTTTTGATCAACCTTATGGAGGCGTATTGGTAGAGATTATGAATGATGATGGTACCATGGCAAGATTACCGGAGTTACAGGAAATTGCCAAACGATTTGATTTGAAGTTGATCACAATAAAAGACCTGATTGAATACAGGCTGAAAGCCGACTCGCTTATTGAGGAAATTGTGAAAGTGGACATGCCTACAAAATATGGTCACTTTAAACTTATTATATTCAGAGAAAGAAATAATCCATCAAGCGGAGAGCATATGGCGCTTGTAAAAGGGGAGTGGGAGAAAGATGAGCCGGTGCTGGTGCGTGTTCATTCGTCTTGTTTCACCGGTGATATTTTAGGTTCATTCAGGTGTGATTGCGGAGATCAGTTGCATGAAGCGATGAAGATGGTTGATGAAACAGGGAAAGGCGTTGTGCTTTATATGAACCAGGAAGGGCGTGGCATTGGATTGGTAAATAAATTAAAGGCATATAAGTTGCAGGAAGAAGGTATGGATACTGTAGAAGCAAACCTGCATCTTGGATTTAAAATGGATGAAAGAGATTATGGAGTAGGGGCTCAGATACTCCGGTATCTTGGTATTAATAAAATGAAACTGATCAGTAACAATCCCCGAAAGAGAGTGGGATTGATTGGTTATGGATTAGATATAGTGGAGAATGTTCCTTTGCATATTCACCCCAACCCTTACAATGAAAAATATCTTCAAACCAAGAGAGATAAACTGGGGCATGAGATATTAAAGGGTGAATAGTAAAAGAATAGCTTTGCTATACAATTTCTCAACTTATTTAATAGTATTCATTTGCCTCGCAAAACCCCGTGGTTTTTTACAAATGTACCTATCTCTCAACTATATAACGTACCCGCCATATTTTCGCCTCTTAATTACTGTAATGGCAGTTTAATATTTATTTATATTTTTCTGGCAAGATTTTTTTATTCTTATATGCATTATACATCATTTAAAATATTAGTATATGCAAAAGAAAGGATTAGGCTTGTTAATAGCAGCAGTAGCCGCATACAGCATTTACCGTATTTCTAAAATGTCGCCTGAAGAAAAAACTGCATTAAAAGAAAAGGGAAAAAAATTCCTGAAAGAAAATTTTGAATGGGGCAATCTTCCTTTTATAAAAACAGCGGAACAGGTTTTGTAACACAGCAAGGCTGATATTAATTAAACAGAAGCAAACGGTATTTCTCCTGTTTCAGCAAAAGATTTTGTAAATATTTCTTTAAGCGACGGGTATTTGCCTGTTTGCTTCTGTTGTTTGAGTGCCTGTCGTGTTGTTCTGTGTTATCCGTTTCATCTGTTTCCCCCCTTTGCATAAATGCAGTTTTTTGTATAAGTCAGGATGCTTTACTTTTACAAAAAAGATATTTTTCCTCTCATGGCTTCCGCACAGATAGAACTGTTAAATGAAAAAGAGAAATTTGATGCACTTTTTCAGCATGTTTCTCTTGGTATATTGATTTCAAATCAGAAAGGAGAGATTATTCTTGTAAATAATTTTTTGCTTCACCAGTTTGGCTATAATAATATTGCTGAGCTCACGGGTAAGAAGATTGAAGTATTGATTCCTAAAAGGTTTCACCACAAGCATGTTGGGTACAGGGAGGGTTATGCCGCCCATCCGCAAACCAGGCCAATGGGGTTAGGTATGGATTTATTTGGTGTGAAAAAGAACGGTGAAGAATTTAATGTAGAAGTAAGCCTGAGCACATATAAAAGCCATGATGCTACTTTTGTAATTGCATTTATTAATGATATTACGAGGCGCAAGCAAATTGAGACAGAAGTATTACAGCAAAAAAAGGAACTGGAAGAAGTTAATTTAAAAATAGAGCGGTTAAATGATGAGCTTGAGCAAAAAGTAATATTGCGCACAAGCCAGCTTGAGGAGGCAATGAAAGAGCTTGAAGAATCGAAGGATGAATTGGCGCAGGCTTTAAATAAAGAAAAGGAATTGAGCGACCTTAAAACCCGGTTTGTTTCCATGGCATCGCATGAGTTTCGTACTCCACTGAGTACTATACTTTCCTCTGCATCTCTTATAGCAAAATATACGCAAACAGAAGAGCAGGAAAAAAGAGACAGGCATATACAGCGCATTAAATCATCGGTAAATAATCTTACGGATATACTAAATGAGTTTCTTTCTATCGGCAAAATTGAGGGCGGCAAAATTGTTACACACTACAGTAGCTTTGATGTGAAGGAAATGGTAACCAATATCTGCAACGAGTTGCAGGGCATTGCCAAAAAAACACAGCAAATTATTTTCGATCATACAGGCGACACCAATGTTTACCTTGATATGACTTTATTGAGAAATATTTTTATGAACCTGCTGTCGAATGCCATAAAATTTTCGCCTGAAGATGGAAAAATTGAAGTAAGAAGCAGTGTAAATAAAGATTATATTATATTCGGGGTTAAGGATTATGGAATGGGCATTTCGGCAGAGGATAAGAAACATTTATTTGAACGTTTTTTCCGGGCTAAAAATGCGACTAATATACAGGGTACCGGGCTTGGCCTGCATATTGTAGGCAAGTATGTTGAACTGATGAACGGCGAAATAACATGTGAAAGCGAACTGGAGAAAGGAACCGGCTTTACCATCACTTTTAAAAATGACGAATTACCGGCATGAAACATTTATTGTTAATTGAAGATAATGACGACATAAGAGAAAATACAGCAGAAATACTGGAGCTTGGTGGTTATAAAGTGGACACTGCTGAAAACGGAAAAATAGGAGTGGAAAAAGCGCTTGCTAATAAACCAGACCTTGTTATCTGTGATGTAATGATGCCCGTGCTTGACGGGTATGGTGTGTTGCATTTACTTAATATAAATCCTGAACTAAAGGGCATACCTTTTATTTTTTTAACCGCAAAAGCAGAACGTGGCGATTTTAGAAAGGGCATGGAAATGGGCGCAGACGATTATGTAACCAAACCTTTTACAGATATTGAATTGCTCTCTGCCATTGAAAGCAGGTTGAATAAGGTTAACCTGCTAAAAAAGAATTTTGAATTGAATGCTGAAGGCATGCAGCAAATGCTTGGTGAAGCGGGCGGAAAAAAAGCTTTGGAAAATCTTACCAAAGACAGGCACGTAAATCATTATAAAAAGAAGCAGGTAATTTACTCTGAAGGAAACCATCCTAATAAACTCTATTATATCGAAAAAGGAAAAGTGAAAACCTTTAAAACAAATGCTGATGGCAAAGAGTTTACAGTAGGGTTGCACGGAGAAGGTGAATTTATTGGTTATATAGCAATGCTTGAAGGTACCGTATATAAAGAAACTGCTGAAGCAATAGGCGAATCTGATATTGCTATTATTCCTATTGACGAATTCAGAGGCCTGATAGAAAGTAATAAAGAAGTGATGCAGAAGTTTATAAAATTGCTGGCTAAAAATGTTGCAGAAAAAGAAGAACAGTTGCTCGGGTTAGCATATAACTCTTTAAGAAAAAGAGTGGCAGATGCTTTGATGACACTCCAGTTGAAATATAGAAAATCTCAGGCAGATAAATTTTCCATGCAGATCTCACGGGAAGATCTTGCAAATATTGCAGGTACAGCTACAGAATCACTGATAAGAACGTTGAGTGATTTTAAATCAGAAAAGCTTATTGATATTCATGCCGGTGAAATTGTGATTTTGAATGAAAAGAAGCTGGCCTCGCTGCTGAATTAAGGTTTCAGGTTTCAAGTCTCAGGTTACAGGCACAGTCTGTATTGCATTTCACCGTTGACCATTACCATTGTCCATTCAATGTCGTTTCCTTAACGCTTGTGTAGTTGCGGGTGACAACACCCGCAACGGCGACCGCCGATGTTGGTGTTATCACCAACATCTTAAGGAAACGGCATTGATTGCCCATTCATCATTGCCTATTCACTAATGCAGTATATTTGCGCCTGTAATTAAACATAACAGATGAGTAATATTTTCTCCCAAATTTTTAATACTCCTTTTGAATCCGTTCCTTTTAATAAAATCCCTTCAGAAGCGTACCGGCAGGAAATAGAAAAGTCCATTGCTGAAGCAAGAAATGAAGTAGATGTAATTGCAGACAATACCACAATACCTGATTTTAAAAATACTGTGGCTGCATTAGAACAATCAGGCAAGGCATTAAACCTTGCTACTGCCACTTTTTTTAATCTTACTTCTGCTGAAACCAACGATGTATTAGAGAAAACAAAAGAAATAGTATCACCATTGCTTGCAGCATTTGGAAATGATATTACCCTGAATGAAAAATTATTTCAGCGTATAAAATCGGTATACAATAAGCGCAATGAATTAAATCTGACGCCTGAAGAAAAACGCCTGCTCGACAAAACCTATAAACGTTTTGCGCGTAACGGTGCATTGCTTTCTCCGGCGCAAAAAGAAAAATTACGCAGCATTGACCAGGAGCTTGCAAACTTAACCGTAAAATTTTCGCAGCATGTTTTGCAGGAGACCAACAACTATTTTTTACATCTTACCGATAAAGAAGACCTGGCAGGGATACCTGATTCGATTTTGCAGATGGCGGCTGCTGAAGCCGGTTCGCGCAACCTTGAGGGCTGGGTATTTACATTGCAGTTTCCCAGTTATGTTCCTTTCATGACTTATGCAGCAAACCGGGAGCGAAGGAAAGAATTATATTTGACCAATGCCAGAAAAGCTTTTGGAGATAATGAACACAATAATGAACCCATTGTAAAAAGAATTGTAGCACTACGACAGGAACGGGCAAATTTATTAGGTTTTAATACACATGCAGATTTTGTTTTGCAGGAAAGAATGGCATCTTCTCCTGAAATGGTAACAGGTTTTTTAAACGACCTGTTGCAGAAAGCAAAACCTTTTGCAGTTAAAGATATTGAGCAGTTAAAAAGTATGGCTGAGGCTGATGGCATTAATGTATTGATGGCATACGATCACAGCTACTATGCAGAAAAATTAAGAGAAGCAAAATATAATTATTCCGAAGAAGAAATCAAACCATATTTTTCATTGGCGCGGGTTCAGCAGGCTGCATTTGATGCTGCCGGTAAACTGTATGGTTTAAGTTTTGAAAAACGAAATGATATAGCTGTTTACCATCCCGAAGTTGAAGTGTATGAAGTTTTGGAAAATGGAAAACATAAAGCGTTGCTATATACCGACTGGTTTCCCCGGAAAGGAAAAAGGGCAGGAGCGTGGATGACATCTTTCAGGGAGCAATTCATTAAAGATGGCATTAACCATCGCCCGCATATAAGCATGGTGGGAAACTTTTCCAGACCTAATGGAGATATTCCTTCCCTGTTGACATTTAACGAAGTCACTACTTTATTTCATGAGTTTGGACATGCATTGCACGACATATTGGCCGATACTGTGTATGGAAGTTTAAGTGGCACCAGTGTGTATTGGGATTTTGTGGAGCTGCCTTCGCAGTTTATGGAAAACTATTGTTACGAAAAATCCTTTCTTAGCAGCTTTGCCAGGCATTACGAGACAGGTGAGGCGTTGCCCGAAGAAAAAATTGATAAGATTGCCGCGTCAGCAAGTTTTATGGAAGGATACCAGACATTGCGCCAGCTTTCTTTTGGAATACTGGACATGGCATATCATACCAACAGGTTCGGCAACGCGGATGCTTTGGAAGCTTTCGAAAAAGCAGTAATACAACAAACAATTTTATATCCCAATATTGAAGGCACGGCACTAAGTCCTTCTTTCTCCCATATATTCGCCGGCGGATATGCGGCAGGTTATTACAGTTACAAGTGGTCTGAAGTATTGGATGCCGATGCTTTTGAAGCATTTAAAGAGCAGGGTATTTTTGATGCGGCTACTGCTGCAAGGTTCAAAACTTTATTAAGCAAAGGCGGCACAGAAGATCCTATGGATTTGTACATTGCTTTCAGAGGTCACAAGCCTAATCCCGGTGCATTGTTACGCAGGGCAGGATTGATGCAGTAGCTGTAAAATACAGGAAGGGGATAGCCACTGTCCATAGCTGACCGCTCATAGCTATTTCTTCACAAATTTTCAATACTACGGAACGTTCCGGCAAGTATAGTTTGAGAAAGTATATGCCGGTTGGCAGAAAGCTTATATCAATTTTACTGGAAAGTAAATTACCTGGTATTACACGAATTACCCGCCCGTTTACATCAATAATATTGCCTTGTATAGTATTTGCCGGTAAGCCGGGTTGTAAAAACAAATCCTTACTTACAGGGTTGGGAAATAGTTTTACCTGTAGTTCATCAGCATTGGCAGGCGTTACGGCCGAAGCAGATGTGCTTATAACAGTGCCTTTTAACTTTCCGTCTATGGAACTGGCAGTGATTTTAAACCAAATACTATCACCTCCGGTAAGTGTGGCATTATTCCATACATAAAAAGTATCTTTTACGCCCTGTGCAATTGGGGTGAAGCTTGCTTTGTTATTGATACTGTATTCAATGTCGTAGGTTACCGGGCGCCCTTCATCGGGGTTCAGCAATTGCCATGAAATGGGTAAAGCTGGGTTATATTTTTCACCAACGGGTTTTTTGATGGCGAGCGCCGGATGTTCATAACCATGCAGCAATTCGGCAAAGCCAATTCCTGTAACTGCCTGCCCGTTCACCGTTCCGGTAATGGTAGTGGCTCCTTCAAAAAACCGGAAAGGCAATGTGATTTCGCTATTACTGTTATTTGATGTGATGGTTAAATCGAGATTGTTTTTTGCAGAAGTCAGTCTCCATTTTGCTGAATAGCACATGGCGCTGTCGGGCATCCAGTTAAAAGCCTGGCGCTCAATGGTAAATTCGCGGGTGGTGTATTGGGTAGATTCAGATTCATCAATATAGGCGGCCAAAATCCGGTATTTCTCATTATCGGGCACTGTATTTTCAACAGTAAAAATATTCCATAGGTTTATATCCATGCCATTTGATAACTGCAACTGGAACCATTCATATTTTTCCCCGGTAAATGGGTTGAAATTTCCGTATTGCCTGTCAATCCAGCACGTTCCGGTTACGTCTTCGGTAATTCCGTTAAGGGTTAATTTGCCGGTAACATCATTGCGGGTTTGGGAATAATAGTAAGTATAATTATCAGCACCCTGGTCAAGATAGCCATCGTCACCAGGCAACAAGGGGCGTTTTAAACTTTTACAATCCAAATTCAATGTACCAGATGCGGATGCTGCCTTGATGGTATATTCAAACGGGATTAAATTGCCATTGCCATCTGTTTTATTACTCCAGCTTTCACTACCCCTGTTATAAACCGCTGCCTGAATATCGAGGTGTGTGGTAGCCATGGTGGTATATTTAAGCGGTCTTGTTTCTTCATAAACTTTTCCTGAAGCATCATCTTCTATATTCAATATTCTGAAACCATCAAAACCGCTTGCCGGAAAGTAAAAATAAGTCAGCATGTAACTATAGGTTTTGCCGGAATTAACTCCTTTAAGCTGCCCCGAAGTATACCACCATTCCACAGGTTCTGTGCTGTGCCGCCCCTCATCTTTTGGAAAAGAAACTGCGCTTCCGGCAGGTGTATAAGGAAATATTTTCCAGTCCTGGGAATAACTATATGAGCCTAAGAATGTTGTTGCAATTAAAAGAAGGTAAATACATTTCATTCAAAACAGTTTTCAGACAGTGTAGTGATCGTAAAATAATTGCAATCATTTTACTATTCGTACGGTGGCGCTAAGATACTACGACTAAGGGAAATTTTATAGGATCAGGGGTGTATTTTATTCAGAGATGTGGAGACACATACCAGTAGCAATAATGAATCCGGGCTTTAATCAGTTTTACTTTTTCAGCGAGGCTCGGACTTTTTTACGAAACTTACCGGCATTTCGGCAATATCAGCTACCTGCTTATCTGATAACCCGAGTTTGATGATCAGGTTTTCAATAACTTCCCGCTTGCCTTTTTCTATACCTTTTTCCAAGCCTTCTTCAATACCTTCCTCCCTGCCTTTTTTAATACCTATTTCTATACCTTCTTCCCGCTCTATTTTTTTTATGGTTTCTATAATACCCATAGTAACTGTTCCTCCTGTTAATTGTTCAATTTGATTATTGAATTTACGGTTTATTTCCTTGTTTCCAATATAGATAAAGTTTTTCAAAAAAAGCAGCAGCTTTTCTATCTTTTTATGGCTGAATTTTTTGCTTTGTATCAACGCACGGGCTACCGTAAGCCTGTGGATCGCTAACTCTTCTTCAGGCAATTTACCCTGCAACAACGCCTTTTGTGCCGCCAGCACAGTCAGGGCAAACGGATTGTCCATTGCCAGCAGTTTTGCCTCGGAGTGATTGAATATATGATACGCATTATAGCGGTAAGTAATTTCAGTGCCCATAAATGTTTTATGGAACGTATCAGGATGCTGCTGGCGCTTATTGCCGGTAAATATGGCTAAGGCAGTTATATCTACCCCGTAGCGATCGTATATCCTGTACCAGTACTGGAACATGCGTTTGGGAAAGCCGTTCACGCTGCCACCCTGTATCTCAATATGCACCAGTATCCATTCTTCCTTACCGTTTTTGAGAAAAACTTTTACCAATAAATCAACGAACCTGTTACCGCCCTTTTTTTTAAGCTCAGGGAATAGTTCGGTCAGTTCCTTATCAAGAAATACAAAGCCTTTGCGGAAGTCAAACACTTTATCTGCATCAGAAAAACAAAAGCGAAGCAGGTAAGGAAAAAGTTCTTCAAAAGCGGCTTTTAAAAGCGCATCGTCTTTTTTGCGCGGGATGGTATTGCCCCGGTTAGCTATAGGTTTTTTATGCATAGCAGGAATGGTGTAGTGTGCTATATTAAAACAATTCAAATGTAATGTTTTAATATGAAAAAGAGCCGGACGCTGGGCACAATAATAGTAAATTAAGCAATGCCGTATTGCCAGTTCCTGTTAGCGGTAGTGCTTCTTTTGTTCGGCAATAAGTAAAATATGCGACATTAAAACTATTGGTACAACACAAGTAGGTAAGAAACAAAACGGGAGTTCTAAAACTGCAACATTCGGTTGGTCAAATGCAAGTTGTTGGATTGGTAAAGGTGATGATAAAATTGCCAGTGAAACGATAAATAATAAAAATGCAATTCCGATAATGTTCCAAATGATGAAAAGTTGTCTGCTGATTCTCCTTTTACATATTAACTGGTAAATTATGATTGCTAATGCTGAAATCCCAATCAATATGTCGAAATTCCAGCCTTTGAAAGTCATTAAGGCCGGGATTTTGTTTTGTAGATAAAGTTGATATAAAACGAGTTCAACAGGTATCCTTAAAACATGAATGGATAATAAAACATTTGAGTTGAGTTTTTGTTTTTTTATTCGTTTTAGGGTCAGAAAAGTCAGTAAAACCGTACCCAAAATTGCAAATTGAAATAAGTTCGGCTTTGCTTCAAAGGCATCGAAAATGACTACCGTTCCAACAGCCGATTGCCAGAACGTGAAAACGAGTAAAAATTTTATGTTTCTTCCTGTTCCGAGGTAGAATAAAAACAAACATAAAAGTGTAATGATAATGAAAAGAAAAGCAATCATTGGTTAGCTTATTTCCCGAACTGCCGCAGGTGATGGTCTGTATGTTTGTATACGTATTTCCCTATCTCGTCTTCTGTCATTTTTCCAAAAAAAGGATGTACAAAACCGGGGTTGGAAAATGTTGAATAGGCTTTTAATAATCCAATCCATTTTTGACGTTCAGCTTCAAAATCGCCTGTTCCTGTTATTTTTAAATCGGGATGTGTAGGCTGATTTTTCTTTATCGGATTTTCGTTTTTCAGGATGCCGTTCAGCGCCATTCGTCCAAATAGTTTTCCGATAAACAAACGCTTGAATTGCTTTTTTCCTAAAAACATTTCTTCACTTAGTGTACAGTGTTTCAGCATTTGGTAAGCATTCATTTTGCCCCATTGCGCTTGTTCACCGGCTTGTAAAGCATTAGCTCTCTTTGTTAATTCTTCTATTGTCTTTGTATCAAATATTGTTTTCATAAAATTCTTTTAACGTTTCCATATTTTTTAATTTGATTATGAAAACAAAAGTATCCGGTCTGTTTTTCTTAAAAGTTGCCCTATGGCAAAAAGCGGTTTTAAAGTGAAATTTCTTTCCGTATTCTGCTCAATGAATATTTAGTAATGCCCAAATAGGAAGCAATATGCTGTAAAGAAACATTTTGAATAATGTGGGGCTTACTTTTTAGTAGTTGTAGGTATCTGTCTTTTGCCTGGTCGGCTATAATAGCAACACTATGGTTTTTTAAAGCGAAATATGAGCTTACCAGTCTTTTTCGCCCGTGTTCTCTGAATGTTTCAATACCATGAAACAGTTGCTGAAAATTGTCGAAATCCAATTGCCAGCAAACACAATCTGTCAGAGCCTGTATATTTTCTCTTGTCGGATTTCGTAAGAAAAAAGAAGACCAGTCAATTACAATTTCTCCGGGGCTGTAGAAATTTGTTGTGATGTCATTTCCGTTGATGTCGTTTACAAAAGAACGGGAAAATCCACTTTCCAGAAACCAATAATTATTTTCGGTTTTGCCCTCTCTGAGCAGGAAGTCGTTTTTAGAAAATTGTACTTGTTTGAATTTTGGTAATATCAATGCCAGCTCACTTTCTTTAAAGTCAGTCGGTGTGAATATTTTTTTTAAAAAGTGTTCTTCTTGCATATTGTTTCTATGTTGTATGCCTGATCGGTTACAGAAGATCAGAAGTTAATATATAAGAGAATCTTCGCCTATTCGCCACACACTACTGTTTTGTCGCTGGCTACATACAATCATTACAAACCTGTTAACCGTTTAATATATTCCCTCGCTTTTAACGCATATTCAAAAGGGTTCGCTTTAGCAGGATCCTGCTCGGCTTCCACTACCATCCAGGCGGTGTAATCAGAAGATTTAATGATTTCAAACAATGCGGGGAAATTAATGCATCCTTCTTCATCGCCGGGAACGGTAAATACGCCATCCCTTACTGCATCTAAAAAGCTCATGCGGTTTTCTTTTACCTGTTGCAATACTTTCGGGCGAATATCTTTAAGATGTATATGGGCAGTACGTGAAATAAATTTCTCTAGGCAGGCAACAGGGTCTTCTCCTGCAAAATAAAAATGGCCGCAGTCGTAATTGAGCCATACATTTTCGGCATCGGTTTCATTCAACATTCTTTCTGTTTCCGCCGCGGTTTGTATACAGGTTCCCATGTGATGGTGGAAAGCGAGTTTCATGCCGCGGTCTCTTGCTATCTTCCCGAGCTCATTAAGCCCGTAAGTAAATTTTTTCCAGTCATTTTCGGTGGAAAGCATTCCTTTACCTTCCAGCACAGGCACATCTTTTTTACCCTGGCAACTATTGCCGGTTTCGCCACCGCCAATTACTTTGGCGTCCATTGCTTCAAGAAAATCAAGGAGCTGCGTAAAGTTCTTTTTATTCTCTTCCAAAGATTTTGTGGTCAGTTCATAACTGTTCCACTGGTTGCATATACGCAAACCGCGCAATACAAGCACTCTTTTAAGCTCGTGTACATTGCGCGGGAATTTGTTGCCTACTTCACATCCGGTATAACCGGCCAGCGCCATTTCACTGATGCATTGTTCAAAAGTATTTTCAGCGCCGAGTTCAGGCATATCATCGTTTGTCCAGTTGATGGGTGCAATACCGAGTTGTATGTTTTCGAAATTCATGTGTTAATTAGAGATTTGAAATTAGAGATTTGAGATTTGGATGAAGTTGTAAGAGGTGTTTGTGGTTTATGGTTTGTGGTTTTTCGTTGCACTCAACAACAAACTACAAACCATAAACCTTACACCCTATACCTTCAACCTTACAAAAATATTCTCTGCTGCTTTTTATTCTCCTTATACGTTTCATATGCTTTTTGTACAGTTGCTGAAGTAGATACTTCTGCCACCGGCACTTCCCACCAGGCATGATAGCCTTTTACGGTACGGTGCAGATGCGTTTCTATATATACTATGGTTACTCTTTTCTGTTCACGGGCTTGTTGTAATGCCTGCTGTAATGACTTTGCATCGGTTGCTTTGATTACAACAGCGCCAAGGCTCTCCGCATTTTTAGCAAGATCAACAGGAAGTATCTCTCCCGATAATTGTCCTGTATTTTCTTCGCGATATAAATATTTTGTACCGAACCGTTCACTGCCAATGCTTTCAGATAGTCCGCCGATGCTCGCAAAGCCATTATTATTGAGCAATAAAATAGTGAAGTGAATACCTTCCTGTACGGCAGTAACAATCTCACTGTTATTCATCAGGTAGCCGCCATCACCACAGATTACATATACCTGTCGTTCAGGTGCGGCAATCTTTGCGCCTAATCCGGCGGCTATTTCGTAACCCATAGTAGAATAACCATATTCCAGGTGGAAATTTTTAGGATTGGTAGCACGCCATAATTTATGCAGGTCGCCAGGCGCACTGCCGGAGGCATTGATCATGATATCTTCCTTATTCATAAAACTGTTCAATGTGCCAATTACAACAGCCTGGTCTATGGGTGGTCTGTTGCCATTACCGGTAGCATATATTTCAGTTACTTCATCGTCCCATTTTTTATTTATTTCGGTTATACGTTTACGATAGCTGTCGGTCACTTTATATTCATTTAATAAGAACAGCAATTCATCAAGTGTGGTTTTGGCATCACCGGTAAGCGGCAATGCATTGTGTTTATACGCGTCGAATTCATTTACATTGATATTGATGAATTTGACTTTTGGATTTTTGAATAATGATTTGGATGCTGTGGTAAAATCGCTGTAGCGTGTTCCTATGCCGATAACTACATCTGCTTCATTCGCTATATTAATAGCATATTTGGTACCTGTGGCACCCAGCCCGCCAATACTATAGGGTTCATTATACATTACAGATCCTTTACCGGCAAATGTTTCGCCAACAGGTATGCCGGTTTGTGAAGCGAATGTGTGCAATACTTCTGTGGCGCCGCTGTATATTGTTCCGCCGCCGGCAACAATAACAGGCTGTTTGGAAGCCTGTATCCATTCCGCTGCTTTTTTCAACAGTGTAGTGTCAGGCCTTGAGCGTGGTATATGCCATACTCTTTTTTCAAACAATTCGGCAGGGAAATCATAGGCATGTGTTTGTACATCCTGCGGCATGGATAAGGTTACTGCGCCGGTTTCCGCAGGGGAGGTGAGGACACGCATTACTTCAGGCAGAGCGTATATCAACTGCTCCGGGCGATTGATCCTGTCCCAGTATTTTGATACCGGTTTGAAGCAATCATTTACAGATATGTCCTGTGTGGATGCGCTTTCCAACTGTTGCAATACAGGTGCAGGTTCGCGGGTGGAGAAAATGTCGCCGGGTAATAAAAGTACTGGTATACGGTTGATGGTAGCCAGCGCTGCACCGGTGATCATATTGGTTGCGCCGGGCCCGATAGAAGTAGTACATGCAAATGTGCTCAGCCTGTTCTTTACTTTGGCATAAGCAACGGCGGTATGCACCATGCTTTGTTCATTACGGCATTGATAATAACGGAAATCAGGATTTTCCTGCAAGGCCTGGCCTAACCCTGCAACATTCCCGTGACCGAATATACCAAAGCATCCTGCAAAAAATGGTTGTTCAACGCCATCGCGTTCTACATATTGATTTTTCAGAAATGCGATTGTTGCCTGTGCAACGGTTAATCTTTTTTTCATCTGAAATTGTTTTATTAGCTATGAGCTGTCGGCATTCAGCCATCAGCTATCAGCCTTTAACCCAGTTATTAATTTGTTTTATTTTTAAATTTTCACATTCTTCTTCATATCCTTCTCCTGTAGAGAAGAACAGTGCCGCAGTGCAAAACCACATCATCTATATAATAAATCCAAACTAAGCAGCCTCATCCTCTTATCCCTCTTCCCACGGAGAGGTACGGTGCTATATAACAATTCCTGGCTTTTAGTTCTTCCATATTAATTCTATAATAAATCCCGGCTAAGCATTCCCTCATTTTCACATTTCCACATCTTCATATTCTCACATTTGCCCTATTTTCAAATTCATTACTTTTTCCCACGGCCCCCATTAATTCAAATTTCTTTATCATAAACTCTTTATACGTTTCCATGAATATTTTTCCTGGAGTGGTTGGTGCAAACTCTTCCGGCTTATCCCGAAAAAATTCACGGTTCACCATTGTCCATACCAGCCGCATGTCTGTAGCTATATTCACTTTGCATATGCCTAAAGCTATCGCTTTTTTTAGCTCATCATCCTGCACCCCTTTAGCGCCTGTTTTAATTTTTCCTCCTGCTGCGTTTATTCTGTTTATCACTTCTTCGCTTACATTAGAGCCGCCATGCAATACCAATGGAAAGCGTGGCAATCTCTCCTGTATTTCTTTCAGTATATGTAACTGCAATCCCTGACCACCGGAGAATTTATATGCGCCATGGCTTGTGCCTACGGCAATAGCCAGACTATCACAACCGGTAAGCTGAACAAACCATTCAACATCTGATGGGTTTGTATAAAAAGAGTGGCTTTCCTCAACAGTAAGGTCATCTTCCACACCTGCCAGCACACCCAGTTCTGCTTCTATGCTAATGTCTTTTTCATGCGCTTTTTGCACTACGGCTTTTGTTCTTTCAACATTCTTTTCAAAATCGTCATGCGATGCATCAATCATTACGGAGGTATAACCGCCGCTTTCAATTGCATCCCATATATGTGCTTCATAGCCATGATCGAGATGAACGGCATATACGGTATCAGGGTAGATTTCTGCCGCGGTTTTTATCATTGCCAGCAGCATTTTTGCATTGGCATAATCACGTGCAAAAGGTGTTGTTTGTACAATGAAAGGCGCTTTTGCTTCCTGCGCCGCGGCAAACAACCCATGTATTTCTTCCATGAAAAATACATTCACCGCCGCTATTGCATAGCTGCCGTAGCATTTATTAAAAAGTTGTTTGGTTGTTAGTAACATAAAACAATTTGAGATTTGAGATTTGAAATTGGAGATTTTGCGATAAATAAATTCAATAGCGATATGCAGTTGAACGGAGCGTCGCAAATAAAGTTCAATAGTAGTACTTCAGCCGGTAAAATAGTCACCCGTTTAAAGTTTTTCTGTATTGTCATTTCAAATCTCAAATTTTCAAATTTCAAATTCTTACCAAAACACCGAATACAGTGCCACCAATATTCCGCAAATAATTGTTGCGCCTATAACAAATGAGCGGCTGAGACTGAACGATGGTAATGCTATGCTCACTTCTTCCGTTGTTTCTTTACGTGGTGTAAGCAGGCTGGCAGTAATCATTACTACGCACAATACCAGGAACACAAAGCCCATCCTGTTTAAAAAAGGCACTTCTGGTATCCAGAATTTAAACAACGTTGATAAAGGTATAGTTAACAATGCGGTGATTAATGCGGCATTAGCAGTAGCTCTTTTCCAGAACATACCAAAAACAAAAATTGCCAGCACTCCGGGAGTTATGAAACTCGAATATTCCTGGATGAACTGGTATGCCTGTTCGAGTACGCGTAACTGGGGTGCGATGAGTGCAGCGATCAGCATAGATACCCATACGGCGGCCCGGCCTATACGGATCAAATGTTTTTCCGAAGCTTTGGGATTGAAATAGAGCTTGTATATATCTAATGTAAAAATGGTAGAAATGCTGTTGGCTTTACCTGCAAGCGATGCCACGATGGCGGCAGTTAATGCTGCGAAGGCAACGCCTTTCAGCCCACTGGGTAATAAATCAAGCAATACCGGGTAAGCACGGTCTGGTTTTACAATGCCTGCGGCATCAACCATTTCTTTCTGGAACATGCCGTTTTGATGCAGAACATACGCGGCTATACCGGGAATTACAACAATCAACGGTACGAGCAGTTTTAGAAACGCTGCAAATAAAATGCCTTTGCGGGCAGTATTGAGATCAGCGCCCAGCGTTCGTTGAATGATATACTGGTTGCATCCCCAGTAGGCGAGGTTATTGATCCACATGGCGCCGATGATCACACTTAACCCCGGCAGGTCTTTATAATATGGATTGTCTTCTTTGATCACCATATGGAAATGTGAATCTGCCTGTTTGGTTAAGGTAGTAAAAGCTCCGAAAACAGAACTGTTGCCGAATTGTTTGGCAACAAGATCGAGTGCGAGATAGGTAGTGAGCAAACCGCCAACCACCAGTACGATTACCTGTATTACGTCTGTATAGCCAATTACTTTCATGCCACCAATGGTAATGATAACGGCAAAGAGTGATAAGGCTATAACTGCCGCGGTGAAATTTATGCCTGCAGTTACTTCAAGCGCAAGGGCGCCGAGATAAATAATGGAGGTGAGATTAACAAAGATGTATAGCAGCAACCAGAATACTGCCATGGTTGTTGCAACGCCACGGTTATACCGCTGCCGCAAAAACTGCGGCATGGTGTATATATGATTTTTTAAATACACAGGTAAGAAGAAAATGGCTACAATTATCAATGCCGCGGCTGCCATCCATTCGTAAGACGATATAGCAAGCCCGATAGCAAAACCGGAACCGGACATGCCTATGAAATGCTCCGCGGAGATATTGGAGGCGATGAGCGATGCACCGATTGCCCAGAAAGTAAGTGAGCCTTCTGCCAAAAAAAATCCTGATGCCGTATCGGACTTGTTGGTTTTCTTTTTATAAATCCAGTAACCATACAAAGCAATAATGGCAAGATAAAAGGCAAAAACAATGTAGTCCAGTGTGTGCAAGCCTGTTTGATTCATCGTTGGTTGTTTAGTTTTGGATGCTCTTGATATTTTGATGCTGAAAGTTCACAACTAAAATAATGTTACGGATTAATTGTTATTTTTTTTATTTAATAAACTTAAAATGCTTGTCGACCTTTTTGGACTTTGTTCTCAAATCTGTTTGATCACGATTGCCCTTTCCAATATTACAAATGTCACATAATGTTTGATAATTATCAATATGATCAAGCCCTCCTTTAGAACGTGGGATAATGTGGTCAATGTGAAGAATAATACCGTTCTCAGAATTTCTTCCGCAGGCCACATATTTCCAATTATCTCTTTGAAAAATCTGCCATCTTAAAGCTGGCATCACTTTAATTTTGGTTTCTGCTATTTTTAAAAGCTTGGATTTTTCGTAGTTGTATGCTTCTTTGTTAGTTACTAACTCTTCATCCTCAAATTCTTTGTATTTTCTTTCAATTAACCATTCTTTCAATTTTCCAATATGCTTTTTAATACTTTGCTTCGAGCTACTTGCTAACTTTAAATAACTGTCGTAGATGGGATAGAATGTAACAAAGTCTTCAATTAAAGTTTCAATTTCTTTGTTGATTATGGGGTACTTGTATGTTTTTGATTGCATTAAAAGTTGCCACCCCTCTAATTTTTGATAAGCTAAATAATCGTCAAGAGGTTTAAATAGAAACCTTCTATAGTCTATTAAATCTTTTGAAATAGTGACTTTACTCTCATTTATCAAGTTGTAAATTTCTTGAGAATAATTTCTATGGAAGTTATAAAAAGTGGAATAGTCATCCATCGTTAAGCTATATCTACTTGTAGAAAAGTAGAAATTTAGTCCATGCTTATCCAAACAAAATGTAAGGGAAAAAGGAATTATCATCGGTTGTTTTCCGTCTTTTCTTTTCATTGAAGTCCACAAACTTGCATTTCGTTTAGCACCTAACCCTGCTTCTGAGCTTAAATAGTCAATGCTAAAATCTTTTGATCTTGTCTTGCGAAAATTGGGAAATTTTAGAATTGTTGATAGTTCAAGTGCATTATGAGAATAAACTTGATTTATCAATCCAATTGTATGGTTACTAATAATTTCAAGTCTTGGCAGTATAGAATGTCTGATTGCATCGGCTTTCAATTTTAAGTCGTCAACAGCAAATAAGTTTTTGTCATCAAGGTCAAAAAATATTTCTTTAAATTTCATACAGCGGTAGTAAAGCTATCTGGAAACAATTGGTTTGTTGTTATAAACATAGTTATATTAAGTTTGCACGAGGTAACTTGTTAATAATTCTCTCGTTTCAGGTATCTGTATTATTTATATACATCTTCAATTTTAACCGGGCGTCCTTCTTTCAGAGAGATACCTGCGGCAAGTCCAACCACCGTAGCCATTAACCCGTCATGCGCATCAACAGGAGAAGGCTTATCATTCAGCACACAATCAACAAAAGTTTGAATACAGGATTGATACGCTTTTTCATATCGTTTAAGAAAGAAGTGCAATGGCAATGCAGATTGTCCGCTTTTGTCGTCAAACCGGATCACATTATCCGGCGTATTGTTTTCTGCTTTGGCCATTCCTTTTGAACCGAATACTTCCAACCGCTGATCATAACCGTATACTGCTTTGCGGCTGTTATCAATTACACCGATAGCGCCATTGGCAAATGTGAGCACGATAACGGCTGTATCAATATCATTATACTGTTTGATGCGCGGATCAATCAATGCATCGCCTTTTACATATACTTCTGTTACCTCACTGCCGGTAATATATCTTGCCATATCAAAATCATGAATGGTCATATCAAGAAACAAACCGCCGGAGACTTTTACATATTCCAATGGAGGAGGAGCGGGATCGCGGCTGGTAACTTTTACAATATGCGGATCGCCGATGCTGCCATTGGTTACCAATGTTCTTATACGTGCAAAATTTGGATCAAAGCGGCGGTTAAAACCGAGCATGAGCTTTACGCCATTGTCTTTTACTGCTTTTTGTGCGGATACAATGGCAGGTATAGTTACGTCTAACGGCTTTTCGCAAAACACATGTTTCTTAGCCTGCGCAGCAGCAATAGTATACGGTACATGTTGTGGTGTTGGCGCGCAAATAATCACTGCTTCCACATCAGGGTGATTAATTACTTCTTCAGCGCTGGCAGTGGCTGCAACGCCCGCTTTTTTTGCAAATGCGTGTGCCGCTTCGGATACATCAGAAGCAATGACTACTTCCGCATTGGGTGTGTGATATAATAAATTAGCCAGATGGATTTGCCCTATTCTTCCAAGACCGATAATGCCGGTTTTTAGTTTGCGGGACATAATAGTTTATTGTTTATTGTTTGTAGTTAAAACCTAGCCTTATTTTCAAATTTTCAAATTCCCACATTAGAATTTCCTTGTCCACTCCTTCAGCCATCTTTCAATCACGACTTTGGTTTGAGTAAAAAATTCAACAGCGTGTTTACCCTGACCATGCAGGTCGCCGAAGAAGCTTTCCTTCCAGCCGCTGAACGGGAATTGAGCTACCGGTGCAGCCACACCAATATTGATACCGATATTACCGGCATCTGCTTCGTTTCTGAATTTGCGTGCATGTAAACCACTGCTGGTAAATACACAGGCCATGTTTCCATATTTATTGCTGTTTACATACGCGATAGCATCATCAATCGTATTGATATGCATAAGGCTCATCACCGGCCCAAAAATTTCCGTTCCTGCTAATTCGCCATCAAGTGGCAATCCTTCAATGATAGTAGGCTGAATGAAATTACCTTTTTCATAACCGGGTATTTTTGCGTTGCGTCCATCTACCAATACTTTACCGCCTTCGCCAATACCTTTTTCAATCAACCCGTTAATGCGTGTTTTGCTTTCCGGCGTAATAACAGGTCCCATCAATACCGTTTCATCTAATCCAAAACCTGTGGTTCTTTTCTTTGCGCCTTCTACCAGGCTTTCAGTAATGGCTGCATGATCGCCTACTGTAATGATGGTTGAAGCTGCGAGGCAACGCTGTCCGGCGCAACCATATACACTATCTACCACTATCTGGGTGGTCATGTCAATATCGGCATCAGGTAATATAATTACAGGATTTTTAGCACCGCCCTGTGCCTGCACTCTCTTACCGTTTGCGGCTCCCCTGCTGTATACATAACGGGCAACATTAGACGAACCTACAAAACTGATGGCTTTAATGCCGGGATGATCGAGTATACCATCCACCATCGCTTTTCCGCCATGCACCATATTAATAACACCTGCAGGAAGATCAAGTTTATCCACCAGTTCCATTACTTTGGTCATGGTGAGCGGAACTTTTTCAGAAGGTTTGATGATAAATGTATTACCACAGGCTATGGCATAAGGCAGGAACCAGAACGGGATCATACCGGGAAAGTTAAACGGGGCGATACAGGCGCAAACACCCAGCGGCTGCCGGATCATATATTCATCAATACCGGTGGCGATGTCTTCCGAAAAATCTCCCTGCATTAATGCGGGTATGCCGCAGGCATTCTCCACATTCTCTATAGCACGCACCCACTCTGCTTTTGCTTCTATATATGTCTTACCTGATTCCAGCGTAATAGTACGGGATAGTTCATCTATATTTTCTTCAAGCAATCTTTTAAGATGGAAAAGATATTGTATACGCTTGCCCGCGGGTATTCTTTTCCATGTGGCGAATGCGGTTTCAGAAGATTTCACAGCAGCGTCAACATCTGCGGCTGTGCCCGCAGGTACTAATGCCATTACTTCCTGGCTGGCAGGGTTTACCACGTTCCAGTAATCTGTAGCGCTACTGTCTACCCACTGCCCGTTAATGTAGTTTTGTAATTTGTTCATTGTATTCAGAAGCTATGAGCAGTCAGTCATCAGCTATCAGCTATCAGCCTTTTGCCCGGTTATTGATTTTTGTTTTTAAAGCCTCACCCTCTTATCCCTCTCCTGCAGAGAGGGACGGTACAACAGCATATGTCCAAACCTTATACCTTGCACATCAACTTCAGCATAAATCCGGGGTCTGGCACAACCTCAACCTTTTTCGAAACTTTGTGCCTTAGTGTCTTCGTGGTTCTTTATTCTCAAGTGCCCTGTGCAACTCCCTGTTCTCCCTGCCTCCGTGGTTCAAAATATTTTCACTTTCACAACCCTCCTCTCTCTCCCGTAAACTCCATCACTTCTTCCAGTGTTGGCATAAAGTTCGCACAGCCTTCCCTCGTTACTATAATGGCTCCGCAGGCATTGCCCATACGCACACTCTTGTATAGATCCCAACCATTCAGATAGCCGTATGAAAATCCTCCGGCAAATGCATCGCCAGCTCCCAATACATTCAGTACCTCCACCGGAAACCCGGGTACTTTCACTTCCGTTTTTCCTTTTTCAAAAATAGAGGCGCCTTCTTTTCCTCTCTTCACAATCAGCGTATCTACTCCTGTATCAACAATACCCTGAATGGCTTTTTCAATATTACCTTTTATCTCAGGCGCTGATATTTGCTGATGCCTGATAGATACCTGGTTGATATCTGTAAGATAAGCAGCCAGTATTTCTTCTTCCGTACCGACAACGATATTGAATTGCGGTAGCAATGTTCTGATCACCACGCCAAATGAACGGGGATCATCCCATTGATCAGCGCGGAAATCAAGATCGAGCAATTTTGTTACATCGTTTTTTCCTGCTAACTCCAATGCATAAAACATAGCGGTACGGCTGGGGTCTTTGCTGAAGGCGGTTCCTGAGAACACTGCTGCCTTAAAATCAGCAAAGGGAATATTATCTACATGATTAAGGTTGAGATGGATATCCGCGCAGTTATCGCGGTAATATACCAGCGGAAACCTGTCGGGTGGCTCAATGCCAAGTATAACCGCGGAACTTCGTGTACCCGTGATAGTTGGTATGAAATCCGTAACCACTTTTTCCTGCTGCAGAAAATTTTTGATAAATGCGCCTACCTGGTCGTTGCCAACACCTGTAAGTATAGCTGTTTTTAAACCAAGCCTGGTAGCGCCTACCGCTATATTGGTAGGACAACCACCAACGAATGCGTTGAAGGCTTTAATATCAACAAACGGGCTTCCCACATTAGCGGAGTAGAGATCAATGGAAGACCGTCCTATAGTAAGCAGATCGTATTTTTTAGCAGCCATCCCTGTTTTGTTTCACGCAAAGTCCGCAAAGGAGCAGAGTGCGCAGCGTGTTTGATTTAAAAATTACATGATTTCCACATCCAAGCCTATCTCTACTTCTCTCTTTCCAAAAGAAAGAGAGCGGTATAATATAATAAACTCCAAACTTTTTGTTCCTCCACATCATCCACAAAACATCTCCAAACATTGCCTTCGCACTTCATATTCTTTCCCGGCATCGCTATCAGCATTTAATAATCGTTCTGAAAAAGCGAGGGATGTGTTTAGGTCTCCTCTCCTTTGGAGATGCCGGGAAAGGCATTATTCATCTCCGCCGTTACCATCGGCAGCCTCGGATCCTGGCCTTTCCATGTGCCGAATATCCATTCCTGTTGAGGATCTGGGGTATTAGCCAGGGACTGGTCACTACCTGCCAGGAAATTCAGGTAATATACATTATATCCATGTCCTGCAACAACAGGATGATATCCTTCCGGCACCAGCACCGCCTCATTGTTATGCACTTTAATTACTTCATCTAAAGAGCGGTCATCGTTGTATACCTGCTGTATGGCAAAGCCATTCGGTTTATCTATCTTATAAAAATAAATTTCTTCCAGGTCGGCTTCCAGCAGATTACCATTGGTGTCTACTTTCCTTACATCATGTTTGTGCGCGGGATAGGAACTCCAGTTGCCTGATGGCGTATATACTTCCACGCAAACAATTTTATGACAATCAAAACCCGGTTGCAGTAAACTATTGATCTGCCGGTTGGCATTATCGCCGCCACGAAACTCGATTGCCGCTTCTTCCGGTTGTTTAAGATATGCAGGATGATCTTCATCCGTAGCTACCCAACAAATAGCAATATCCGTATTATCTTTTGTGGCGGTTAATGTAAAATTTGTTCTTCGGGGAAGATACAGGGTATGCGCAATGCCACTGAAAACATTCTTTCTTCCGTTGGTAGTTTCCCAATTGCCTTTGTCAGAAGTTACCTTAAAGTTTCCTCCGAGCAACACAATGCAATATTCATTGCCGGCGGTGAATTGTGTAAAAGATTCATTCAGTTTCAATGTTCTCGCCTCAAAATTCAGGTATTCCCAGCCGGCCTGCTGAGCGGTAAGGCTATGATAAATACCACTATTTGCAACTGGTTTAACAAGCAATGATCGTTGAGACATGTATACCATTTTGTATTCGGTAAACTTAGCATTATAATTTTATTTAACAGGCATATAGCATTCGCAAACGTTTGAAATTTTTTGCATAAGAAAAAATAACGGAAATTGGGCAGGGTTTGCACCCTGAATTTTTATGAATAAGCCGGTTACGATAAAAGATATAGCAAAAAAGTTTAAATGTTCTCCGTCTACCGTATCAAGAGCTTTAAATAACCATCCGTCTATCAATGAAGATACGCGGCGTAACTTGCAGGAGTATGCGCAAAAAGTAGGTTATCAGCGCAACCAGGTATCGTTGAATTTGCTGAATAAAAAAACAGCCACGATAGGCGTAATTGTACCTACGATCAATAATTATCATGAATCAGCCATTATAGAAGGCATTGAATCTGTATTGCAGCCTTTGGGATACACGCTTAATATTTGCGTTACCAATGAACAGTATCTTCTTGAATCGGAGTATGTAGAAAAATTGCTTTCCAACAGGGTAGAAGGTATTTTTCTTTCCATATCTCAGGAGACTTATGATTCAGGGCACTACGAACATCTTGAGCAAATAAAGAAAAGAAGCATACCACTGATTTTTATTGACCGGGAATATGAAGGCTTTGCAACCGGAAGTGTTATTATTGATGATTATCATGGTGCGTTCAAAGCTGTGGAGCATCTTGTAAAAACAGGACGAAAAAGAATTGCACACCTGAAGGGCCCGAATGGTATGGCTGTTGCGGAAGAAAGATTAAGGGGCTATGTTGAATGTTTGAAGAAATATGATTTGCCGGTGGATGAACAATTAATACTGAATACAAATTTTAAAGTGGAAAGCGCTATTGAACCTGTTACAAGGCTGATGAATTTACCTGAGTTACCTGATGCTATTTTTGGCGTGAATGACCAGGTGGCCATTGGCGCAATGAAGGTAATTCGTGATAAAGGATTGAGCATACCGGGGGATATAGCGGTGGCGGGATTCGATAATGCACCGATATCTGCCTATATACATCCTTCGCTTACATCGGTTGCACGGCCGGGGAGGCAGATAGGCATTGAAGCGGCGAAGATTTTTATGGATTACCTGCAATCATCTGAAGCGGCATTTTCGTCCAGGCACATTGTTTTGCCTTCGGATTTGATTGTGAGGGAGTCAACGGCGGGGTAGGGGAATGGAATGTGGGAGTGTTCCTCACGCCCGGCCCCTCTCCACGGAGTGGCGAGGGGTGCCTAAATACAAATCAGGTCGATAAAATGCAATGAGGGGGAAGGTATGAATACTTAAAGGTGAACAAATACTAAACGCCAGGCTTGGATGTATTCAATAGATGATGTGGTAGTTATATAGTTTGGTTTTGCACTACTGCGCCGTCCTTCTCTACAGGAGAAGGATAAGAGGATGAGGCTTGTTTTGCCTGAAACTTCCTATCTTAATACAAATTCCTGTATGAAGTGGCTGTTGATCATATTTTCTGTTTACTGCTTTGCACAGCAATCAGCAGCCCAGCCATCTTCTCCTTTTCTCTTCAGGAATTTAACCATCAATGACGGGCTTTCTCAAAACAGTGTTATCTCTATAATTGAAGATAAAACCGGTTTTTTATGGTTTGCCACACAGGATGGATTAAACAGGTACGATGGTAAAGATTTTTTTTCGCTGCCAAAAACATTTGATGACAAAACCACATCGAACGACAGGAGATTAGGCAAGGTAATTTCAGTATCAGACAGGGCGTTATGGCTTATAACCACCAATGGAAAGCTGGAAAGTTTTGACTTGTTTAACTATCAAACCACCCCGGTTAAAACCCTGCCGGGAACAAATTTCGTTCTTCCGCAACTCAGTACTATGATGCGTGATTCAAAAGGTGATATATGGCTCGGTACTCAAAGTGAGGGAATGATATGCTTTAAATATGCAGATCAAAAGGCGCAAAAATTAAGCGAACCGGGACATGACAATAACGCTACGCAATCTATTAATAATATTTATGAAGACGCTCAACAGAATATATGGTGTGCAACAGGAGACGGGTTATTGCTCTATTCATCAGATGGAAAATTTAAAAAACATTTTTTGTCGGCTGTTGCTTCTTCATCTCCACATTTATCTTTTAGCTGCATAACACAGGATAGTAGTGGTAATATGTGGGCCGGAAGTTTTGGAAACGGACTTTTTGTAAAGCATGGCAATAAAGATTTCTCCGCATTCAGGGGATTAAAAAATTTTGAATTACTATCGTCTACGCTTGTTGTTGAATCGTTACTGGCTGATGAGAACAATATGTTATGGATAGGCACCTATGGCAAAGGGCTGTTTGTGCATAATATAAATGATTCTGCCACGCAACAGTTTTTGAATAATAAAGCCAACGCGTATTCAATTGGTTTTAATGATGTGCTTGAAATTTACAAAGATAAGCAAGGCAGCATATGGCTGGGCACAGATGGGGGAGGAGTAAGTTGTTACAGTCAGCAAATGAATAATTTCAACCTCGTTTCTAACAGTAATGTTCCGGCAGATATTTCTGTTGCGCCAATACGTTCTGTTACGGTTGGTGAAGATGGAATGGTGTGGGTTGGCACAAGCAGCGGAGGTTTCACGTGTATTGATGTGAAAAGAAAAAAATATCAAACCTATTTTCTCCCTTCGTTTAACAAAGAGGTAAGTAATTCAAACAGGGTTGTTTCTCTTCTGGCAGATGGAAGTGATATATGGGTTGGTACGCAGGGGAATGGACTGCTGCTGTTTGATACAAAGAGCAGAAAGCATAAGAAATGGTTACATCCGCAGGCTGAATCTCCCCTGAATCTCCCTGATAATACGATATGGTGTATTACAAAAGAAGCGGATAATACAATATGGTGCGGAACACAAACCGGCTTTTTAATGTTGATAGATAAGGATAAGGGACTTTTAGAAAATATACCATCACCGGCAGGTACTGATTCCGCTTATACGGGGGCTGCTATACGCGTTATTTCAAAAATGAACGATAGTATTTTATTGATTGGCCGGGAAAACGGGATAATTCATTTCTTTAACCGGTTCGATCATTCGTTCTCAAAAGTGTCAGTAGATATATCAGGACAAATGGGAAGTCCGATAATATTAAAAAGTATATTGTTCAAATATCCCAATATCTGGATCGGTACATTAGGAAATGGGTTATTGTCTTATAATATCAATACCACGCAACTGATCTCCTTTACGGAAGCCGAGGGCTTGCCTAACAGTACGGTATATGCGATACTGGATGATGAGTTTAATAATTTATGGATAAGTACTAATAAAGGTATATGCAGCTTTAATGTATCGGCGCTTAAAAAAGATCATAATCAATCCTTGTTCCGGGTTTTTAAAATGGCTGACGGGTTACAGGGAAATGAATTTAATACCGGCGCTTTTTTTAAAGCTCCTGATGGTACATTGTTTTTTGGAGGAATAAACGGGCTTAATTTTTTTAAGCCGCAACATTTTTCCGAGACAGCGAAGCGAACAAAAGTTGCCATAACAAATATAATTGTAGATAACGCGGGTATGGAAAGAGATACCACACTTGCATTTAAAAAGCAACTGGTATTATCTCATCAGTACCGTTCTTTAACGTTCCGGTTTTCAGTGCTTGATTTCGCATCCTCCGGCAGGTATAGTTATTATTATCAAATGACCGGATACGACAAGCATTGGATTAAAACCAATGATCAAAACTTTGCGACATATACAAACCTGTCATCAGGAAAATATATTTTTAAAGTTAAAGCCGCTATCCCCGGATCTGACATCGAAAGTGAAATTACTTCGTTGCCTATAACGATCAGGCCGCCATTCTGGAAAACCTGGTGGTTTATATTAATAACAATTGCCGCTTTATGTGCCGCATTATATGGCTTATACCGCTACAGAATAAATCAACTGATGCAGGTACAATTGGTACGCAATCGTATAGCTACAGATTTGCATGATGAGATTGGATCAGCCTTATCAAATATTAATATGCTTACGGCCATTGCTCAAAAAAAATTGGATCAGCCTGGCGAAGCAAATAAGTACCTTGATCGTATTAGCGATGAAGTAACTGCATCCGGCCAGGCGCTTGATGATATTATATGGAGTGTGGATACAAAAAACGATACGCTTGAAGAAATGATTGCCCGAATGCGTCGTTACGCAGCAGAATTATTTGAAGCTAAAGAAAACATAAAGTGTGAGCTGGATTTTGAAGAAGGATTTGCGTCGAGAAAAATTAATATTGAACAGCGAAGAGATATTTACCTGGTGTATAAAGAAGCATTGAACAATATTTATAAACATTCGCAGGCTATTTACTTTACCATAAAAATTTTTTTAAGCGGAAATATGCTTCATATGCAGATTAAAGACGATGGCGTAGGGTTTGACACAAAGAAAACAACACACAGGAATGGATTAAAAAATATGAAAGGCCGTATTGAAAGATGGAAAGGCGAAATTTCCGTAATGTCGGGCCCGGAAGGAACTAATATTGATGTTAAAGTTCCGGTATAATTGTAAAATATAATTGCCTACTCAAATGAGTGATGATTTTTTTGAATAGTCTGTTTAAATTCGTTTTAATGAGTATTAATGTTGTAATATTTGAAGATAATGAACGGCTGAGGGAATCGCTTGTTTTTTTGCTGGGTAATTCCGGTGAGTATAAAGTTGTTGCTGATTATAATAATTGTAATGATGCGGCTAACGTGGCCAGGTTATATAAGCCGGATGTTGTATTGATGGATATTGATATGCCGGGCGAAAGCGGTATTAAAGGAGTGGGAATGGTTAAAGAAGCGTCTCCGCATACCGCTGTGATTATGTATACTGTTTTTGAAGATGATGAAAAATTGTTTAACTGCCTTTGCGCCGGTGCAAATGGCTATTTGCTGAAAAAAGTTTCACCTGAGCGCTTGTTTTCTGCTATAAAAGAAGTGGTAGAAGGCGGGGCGCCAATGTCGCCGTCAATAGCGAGGAAGGTATTGGGTAGTTTTGACAGAAGCAGGGCGAAAGCCAACCAATACCAGCTTACGGCAAGAGAGCTGGAAGTGCTGCAGTTTCTTACCAAAGGCTATAGCAGTAAAATGATAGGAGCGGAGTTGGGCATATCTTTTGATACGGCCAGGTCGCATCTCAAAAACATATACAACAAACTGCATGTAAATTGCGGCAAAGAAGCAATAGTTAAAGCGTTGAGCGAACATATACTTTCATAATAAATTTCCGGGATTTCAAATTTTCTTCTGGCGCGTTCTCTCTTCACAAAAATTATACATAATCCTGAATACTTTTTCTTTCAGAGAAGCCACTGTATCTCCAGCCTGAACATATACCGCAGGAAGAAAATGCATTTCCAGTTTTGCAGGCCATAAATAAAAAGGTTTGCTGCTGCCGGGTAATACTTTTTTTGTATTAAAAAGTAAGGTGGGTATAATAGGTTTTCCTGTATCAAGCGCCAGTTTAAAAGCGCCATCATGAAAAGATTTTAAAGGTTCATTTGTGCGATTACGTGTTCCTTCGGGATAGATGCACATATGCATGCCTGCGTTTAATACCGCTTTCATTTTTGAAAAACTTTCTTTGCGGCTGCGTTCGCTTTTTCTGTCAACCAGTATTGAGCCGCGTTTATATATTATTCCGAATAAAGGAACTTTTACAAGCTCAGCTTTTGCAATGGTTTTATTGGGCCCGGGAATGAAAGGTGTAGTCAGCGGAACATCCATAAACGAATTATGATTGCTTGCTACAATATAGTTTTGCCCTTTTTTAAAATTTTCCCTGCCTCTGATTATTAACCTGCAACCTATTAAAGTGAGGAAAACCTGCATCCATGCTTTGGAGATACGGCGAAACATTTCAGTGCCGCGGGGCTCTCTGATATAGTTAGTAAGCCATATTGGTATTATTACAATAAGCAACGTTAAAATAAATATGATTGCTCCCCATGTTGCCCATATGCGGCCAAAGATATTTTTAATCATACAGGTTTAAAAACCGAAAGTAAGAAGTAAAATGTATATCGGGCAGAATAGCAAAATATAAATAAGCCATCTTATACCGCCATTGTAAGAAGCAGACTTTTATTTTACTTTTGCGGCATGAAAATAGACATACTGGCTATTGCCGTGCATCCGGATGATGCAGAGTTAGGTTGTTCGGGCGTATTAATGATGGAAAAATTACAGGGAAAGAAAACAGGTGTAATTGACCTTACCCGCGGAGAATTAGGCACAAGAGGAAGTGCGGAAACCCGCGATACAGAAGCGGCGGCGGCCGCCAGAATTATGGATCTTGATATCAGGGAAAACCTTCGCATGGCTGATGGCTTTTTTAAGAATGATGAAGCGCATCAGCGGTTGCTTATAAAATACATTCGGAAATACCAGCCTGAAATTGTATTGTCAAATGCTTTGGATGATCGTCACCCGGATCACGGACGTGCAGGACACCTGATTAAAGATGCCTGTTTTTTAAGCGGGCTCAGAAAAATTGAAACCCGGGATGATGATGGAAAACCCCAGCAATCCTGGCGGCCTAAATATGTTTTTCATTATACACAGGACCGTTATTACGAACCCGATTTCGTATATGATGTAACAAAAGTTTTTGAAAGGAAGATTCAGTCAATACAGGCTTATGCTTCCCAGTTTCACTCACAGCAATACAACAGTAACGAGCCACAAACATATATTTCAACACCTGAATTTTTAAACGCTATCATCGGCAGGCAGGCTATGTTTGGTAAAATGATAGGCGTACCTTATGCTGAAGGGTTCAAAACAGAAAAAATGATTGGAATAAATAATTTTGAATCGCTTATTCAAAAAGACACATAAGCAACGCTGACAACTCACATAGCATAATATCGGTAACAACAAAAAAAGCATTTCGTAATTGAAATGCTTTTTTATTGTTGTTATTTCGTTTATGCATTACGGTTAATACAATTCAAATCTTCAAACGCTACTTCAAGGCGTTTTACAAATGTTTCTTCACCTTTGCGTAACCAAACACGCGGGTCATAATATTTTTTGTTGGGTTTGTCCTCACCTTCGGGGTTCCCTAACTGCCCCTGCAGGTAACCTTCATTCTTTTTGTAATACTGAAGCACGCCTTCCCAAAATGCCCATTGCATATCCGTATCAATATTCATTTTTATTGCACCATAGCCAATTGCTTCGCGTATCTGGTGCTGCGGTGAGCCGCTGCCTCCATGAAATACGAAGTAAACAGGTTTCTCTCCTGTTTTAAACTCATTCTGAATATATACCTGGCTGTTATGTAAAATAACCGGGCGCAGTTCCACGTTCCCTGGTTTGTAAACACCGTGCACATTGCCAAAAGCAGCGGCAACGGTAAACAATTTACCTACTTTGCCAAGTTCTTTATATGCATATGCCACATGCTGAGGTTGCGTATATAGTTTATCGTTTTCAACATCGCTGTTGTCAACGCCATCTTCCTCACCGCCTGTTACGCCAAGCTCTATTTCAATGCTCATGCCAAGCGGCTGCATTCTTTTAAAGAACTTTACAGAAGTTTCAATATTCTCTTCAATAGGTTCTTCGCTTAAATCCAGCATATGAGAACTGAATAAAGGCTGACCTTTTTCTTTATAATATTGTTCACCTGCATCTAACAAACCACTTATCCAGGGTAACCATTTTTTTGCAGCATGGTCAGTATGTAATACTACAGGCACACCATAATACTTAGCCACATTATGAACATGCAAAGCGCCTGAAACACCGCCGGATATATTTGCCTGGAGGTTATCATTAGGCATTCCTTTGCCGGCAATGAATTGCGCACCGCCATTAGAAAATTGTATAATTACGGGAGAGTTAACTTTTGCAGCCGTTTCAAGCACAGCATTAATCGTGTCGGTTCCGATTGTATTTACTGCCGGCAGTGCAAACTGGTTATGCAGCGCATCATTGTAAAGTGTTTCCAGTTCTTCGCCGTATAAAACTCCGGCTTTGTATTTTTTCATTCTATATTTTTTTATTGTTTTAAAATGCTGAAAAAGAAGCGCTAAGATAACATACTTCCGCCGCTTAGAAAATTTTTGTAAACCTTCTTACCCTTAACTTCGTGTTATTCTAAAAAAAGTTGCTGTTTTCAACAACATTTTGGTTAAAATCGTTGTCCTGTTAAAAGAATATTTAAATAACTGATATGAGGAATTGCAAAAAAACTACTACCTGTTTTTTTCATTTGCCGGGTTTATTGCTGCTTATTGCTTTTGTTTTTGTATCTGCTACCACTATGTCAAAACCGGCAAAGCATACAGGTTTTCACCCGAATAATAATTACCAGGACACTATATCCGTAAAGGGTAAGGTAAGTGATGCAGATGAACATATTGCGCTCAGTGGTGTTTCTGTTGAAAATGTAAAAACCCGTAAAGGAACAACAACAAATAGTGAGGGTGAATTCACAATAGGAGCCCGGGTTGGCGATCAATTGACCTTTACCTTTATTGGCAGAGCGCCAAAAACAATTGTTTTCAGGGGTGAAAAATTTATTGAAGTTACTTTAGCTAAAACCGAAGGTGCATTATCTGAAGTGATAGTAACCGGTTTTCAGAATGTAGATAAAAAGAAATTTACCGGCGCCGCAACCTCGCTAAAAGCAGATGATATTAAAATGAATGGGGTGGCAGATGTAAGCCGTATGCTTGAAGGGCGTGCTGCGGGTGTATCTGTTCAGAATGTGTCAGGTACCTTTGGCGCTGCGCCAAAAATAAGAGTGAGGGGAGCAACGTCTATAAATGGAGAAAATAAACCTTTATGGGTTGTTGACGGAGTGGTGCTGGAAGATATTGTAAACATATCGAATGATCAACTGTCAAGCGGAGACCCTACCACCTTACTTGGCTCCTCCGTTGCCGGAATAAATGTAAATGATATTGAAACATTTGATATACTTAAAGATGCTGCTGCTACCGCACTATATGGAGCTAGGGCAATGAATGGAGTAGTGGTTATTACCACAAAAAAGGGGAAATCAGGCAAGCCCGTAGTGGCATATACCGGCAATTTCAGCAGCCAGCTTAAACCAGCTTATGCAGATTACAATATCATGAATTCCGCTCAGCAAATGTCTGTGCTGGGTGAGCTGGAAAGAAAAGGTTTTTTAAATTCTGACATATTAAGCCGCGCAAACTACGGCGTATACGGGCAAATGTATAATAGCCTTAATGCCGATGCCAATGGTAATTTTCCCCTTGAAAACACTACAGAAGCAAAACACGATTTTTTAATGCGTTATGCAAAGGCTAATACAGATTGGTTCGATATTCTTTTCAGAAATTCTTTTACACAGGAACATTCTTTAAGCATCTCTACAGGAACCGATAAATCCCAATCTTTTTTTTCAACAAGTTTTTATAACGATAATGGATGGACGATTGCTGATAATGTTAAACGCTATACGCTCAACTTTAGAAATAACTATACATTCAGCGACAGGTTATCTGCCGGATTTTTAACCACAGGTTCTGTTCGTCAGCAAAGAGCGCCCGGTACGCTTAACAGAACAGGTAACCCGGTTTCCGGCCAGTTTGATCGTGATTTTGATATCAATCCTTTCAGCTATGCGCTTAATACCAACAGGGCGCTTACGGCATATGATGAAGATGGTAACCTTGAATATTTCAGAAGGAATTTTGCACCGTTCAATATTATCAATGAGCTTAAAAATAATTTCATTGATTTAAGTGTAATAGACCTGAAACTCCAGGGAGAACTGGGTTATAAGATTACGCCCCACCTTAAATATGAATTTATAGGCGCACTTCGTTATGTAAAATCTTCCAGAGAGCACCAGATCACCGAAAACTCCAATATGGCTAACGCATATCGTGCAAACGATAATGCAACAGTAAACGAAAACAATAAGTTTTTATATACAGATCCAGATCACCCTGATGACCCCAAAGTGGTGGTATTACCCTATGGTGGTTTTTATAACCGTACAGAAGACCAGTTGCTGAATTTTGATGTGAGAAACAGCCTGAGCTATACCAATACTTTCAATGATAAACATGATTTAAACCTGTTATTAGGGCAACAGGTAAAATATGCCGACCGTCAAAACTTCAGCAATACGGGCTATGGTTACCAGTATGAAAATGGCGGCGTGCCATTTGTTGACTACCGCATATTAAAACAAACTATTGAAGCTAATTTTCCGTATTATGAAATGACAAAATACTACGACCGGTTTGCCGCTTTTTATTTTAATGCTCAGTATACGTTCGACAGAAAATATAACCTTTACGGAACTGTAAGGTATGATGGCTCCAATATGCTTGGAGCTTCTCCCCAGGCCCGCTGGTTGCCTACATGGAGCTTTGGCGGATCATGGAATGTGGAAAGAGAAAATTTTATGGAAAACATTACAGCAATTGATTACCTGAAGCTGAGAGCAAGCTATGGTATTACCGCGAGCCTTGGACCGGCTACTAACTCAGGTATTGTTTTAAAAAGTATGACAACAAATCGTCCTTATACAGACGAAAGAGAATCTGTGCTTAACCTGATAAATATCCAGAATAATGATTTAACCTGGGAAAAAAACTACCAGGCTAACGTAGGCGCTGATATCGGTTTATCCGGAAACAGGCTGAGTGCAAGTGTAGACGTTTATTCAAGAAGAAGTTTTGATTTAATAAGCCGTATTAAAACCTCCGGTATAGGTGGTGAACCTTATAAAGTAGCCAACTATGCAGACATGAAATCAAGAGGTATAGAGTTTCTGATTAATGGTCAGGTTATCAGGCAAAAAAATATTGGCTGGAAAACAACGCTGACATTTGGTTATAATCAAACTGAAATTACAAATGCCCAAAACATTCCATTAATATTTGACCTGGTAAAAGCAGAAGGCGGGAACAGGGAAGGATACCCGGTAAACAGCCTGTTTTCTATAAAATTTCAGGGATTGGATCATAACACTGGTATTCCCACTTTTATTGACGAAACCGGTAAAGCCAGCCAGGCAGTTTACATGCAGGATGACAGAGTGGAACATCTTGTATACGAAGGACCGGTTGATCCAACCATTAACGGGGGTTTTTCAAATACATTTAATTACAAAAATCTATCACTGAATATATTTATTACTTACCAGGCCGGGAACAAAATACGCCTGTACCCGGCATTCCGCAGCGTGTATGTAGATCTTGACGCTATGCCCAAGGAGTTTTTAGACAGGTGGGAAATGCCCGGTGATGAAGCTTATACAAATGTGCCTTCAATTTTGGAAGGTTATTATAACTATATTACTAACGCCTCGGGCGCTTATCCATATAATAATTATAACTATTCAAATGTTAGAGTGGCCGACGGCAGTTTTGTCAGATTGAAAACAGTTTCACTAACCTACCAGTTCAATAATAGCGTACTGGATAAACTTGCTGTTTTTAAAGCACTTTCCATTACGGCAGCTATTCAAAATTTTTGGTTGATATATTCTGATAAAAAGCTAAAAGGACAGGATCCTGAATTTTTTAACTCCGGCGGGGTTGCACAGCCTATACAAAAGCAGGCAACGCTTTCATTAAAAGTAGGTTTATAGCAGTCATTAACATTAATCAGGAAACAATGAGGAAAAAAAAAACCATATATTTAATAAAGGGAATGACGATTACTGCAGGCTTATTTTTAATATCCTGCAATAAATATCTTGAAAAGGCACCGGATAACCGTACCAACCTTAATACACCTGAAAAAGTAGAGCAGCTGTTAGGCACGGCTTACCCGCAGGCTAACTATATTCCGTTCGCAGAAACTTCTACTGATAATGTTGGTGATAATGGATCTGGTGACGCCGGTTCTGCAACACTTATTACAACCAATGCCGATGCCTATTTTTTTACTGATACAAGATCGATAGATGAGGATACGCCTGAATGGTATTGGTTTGCCTGCTACAAAGCTATTGCTGCGGCTAACCAGGCGCTTGAAGCAATACAGGAAGCTGAAAATCCTGACACATATCGTGCACAAAAAGGAGAAGCTCTGGTGGCGAGGGCGTATGCGCATTTTATGCTGGTAAATATTTTTTCTACATTTTATGATCCCTCCACTGCAGGCTCCGATCCGGGCATTCCGTATGTTACCGAGCCTGAGAAAAACTTCATAAAACAATATTCACGCGGTACTGTATCCCAGGTATATGATTTGGTTGAAAAAGATTTGCTGGAAGGCATAGGATATATTGATGACAATCTTTATAAAGTACCTAAATACCATTTTACCAAAACAGCAGCTTATGCTTTTGCCGCAAGATTTTATTTGTATAAAAAAGATTATGAAAAAGTAATTCAGTATGCTAACCTGTCTATACCTAATAATAATTTCAAAGCTAACCTGCGCCCCTGGAATACAGAATATTCATCAATAGGGCTGAATGATATTGCTCCCCGATATGCGAAAGCTACTGAAAATGCTAATTTGCTGCTTGTAGAAACCAGGTCTTACTGGTGGAGAATAAACAGTTTTGCAAGATATACAATGACTACAGCCGTAAGAGACAGAATATTACGTACAGTACCCGTTGTAGGCGGTAACTGGGCCTTTGCTACAGGGTATTACGTAGAAGGGCATCCAATGGTACCTAAAATATATGAATACTTTGTGAAAGTATCTGTAAATGCAGAGATAGGAGATGGATATGTGATGGTGCCGCTATTTACTGTTGAAGAAGTGCTCTTTAATCTTGCAGAAGCTTATGCCTACACAGGGCAAACCAACAGTGCCATCACTTTATTGAATGCATACCTCAGCACACGCATAAGCGGATACAGCAGTGCCACGCATAATTTTACAACCGCCAAAATGAATGCTTATTGGGGATCTTCAAATACGCAAAATAATCTTTTAAAGACCATTCTTTCTTACAGGCAAAGTGAGTTCGTACATGAGGGGTTAAGATGGTTTGATATACTGAGGTATAAAATTGAAGTAACGCATACTACAATTGAAGGAGCTGTTTATACTTTAGCGCCTGATGATCCACGCCGGTTATTTCAAATCCCGGCTACGGCAAAACAATCAGGCATTGATCAAAACCCACGTTAAAAAATATTGGATAAATGAAAAACATGAAATATTCATACACAGGTTTTTTAATGGCATTTATATTGCCTGCGTTACTATTCACTTCGTGCAGAAAAGAGGATTTGCTTATTGTTGATGATATTTCTGGGCTTGGAGGTGATACATGGACAACAACGGCAATAGATACATGGTTGTATGATTCACTTACTGTTCCGTATAATATCGCTACAAAATATAAATGGAATCAGTCAGAACTGGCTTACGATAAAACAATAGTTCCGCCTGACGAAGAAAAAATAATTCCGGTAATGCGGACAATAAAAAAAGTTTGGATAGATAGTTATGTTGCTGAAGGAGGATATCTGTTTTTTAAGAAATATTGCCCGAAGTTTTTTGTACTTGCAGGTAGTGCCAGTTGGAATCTTGACGGTAGTATAACCCTGGGAACCGCGGAAGGTGGGCGAAAAGTAGTAATCTACCTGTTGAATGAGTTTAAAAATAAATCAATGGCAGGCTATAAAGCGTCTGACAGCGCAATAGCCAAACAAATGTTTCATGTAATAGAACATGAGTTTACACATATACTCGATCAAACAATACGACGACCTGTTGAGTTTGATGCTGTTTGTGCAGGCTTTTACACAAGCGACTGGATAAACACATTTGATGCCGAAGCGCGTAAAGATGGTTTTATTACTGCATATGCATTAAGCAAACCTGTGGAAGACTGGGCAGAAATGGTATCTATAATGCTTATTGAAGGGCGGGCCGGTTTTAATGCTATTGTAAATAGTATTTCCGAAAGTAGCGTAAGAGGAACTACAGCGGATGAAGCAAAGGCAAAGTTGCGTTTGAAAGAATCATTGGTAGTTAATTATTTTAAGCAGGCCTGGAATATTGATTTTTACAGTTTGCAAAGCAGAACCAGGCAGGCAATAGTAAAGGAACTTTATTAATAAATTTATTTAGTGGCGTTTATGAGAAATAATGGAATAAGCAGCAAAATATATATTGCATTGGCAATGATAATTTTTGTTGCAGCTTGTAAAAAAGAGGATACGGTTTTTAACGAATCGCCTGACGAACGTATTAATAAAGCGCTTGCTGAATATCAGGCTGCTTTGGTTAGTTCTCCAACAGGTTGGAAGGCAACAGTAACGCCGGGTCTCGGCGGTATATATCACTTTTATTTTCAGTTTAATGCAGAAAACAGGGTTTTTATGTATGCTGATTTTGATACCGCCACATCAAAGTATAAAAAAGAAAGCAGTTACAGGTTAAAAGCGCTTCAGCAACCTTCACTTATATTCGATACCTATTCATACCTGCACTTATTAGCCGATCCGGATGGTGATGTAAACGGAGGTATAGATGGAGCAGGTTTATCTTCTGATTTTGAATTTGCTTTTGACAGTGTATATGCAGACAGCATTGTTTTAACAGGAAAAATAAATAATACAAAATTAAAGTTGGAAAAAGCCACGCAACAGGATCTTGATGCCTGGCAAAATGGCAGCTGGGCAAGTACAACCTCTTTTTTAAATATTAATGCTATTCTGAATTATTTTAAAAGACTTACCATTGGAGGTACAACATATGAAATTTCAGTTGACCCGATAACAAGAGTAATTATTTTCAGATGGCTTTCCGGAACAACAGTAAAGCAGTTTGCCACAACTTTTTATTTTGATGCTTCAGGAGTAATATTGGATAATCCCCTGGTTAATGGCGCCCAAACCATTAGTGGGTTTAATAATATTTCATGGAATAATACAACGCAAACGCTGCAAGTGAGATCTGGCAATAGTGTAGGAACTGTTAAGGGGGCAATTGAGCCACTTAAAGCAGATATTGCCGCACCGCAAAGATGGTGGCAGGAGGCGATAGACCAGGAAGGTTATTGGTATTCTTGGGATGGCTTTCATGTTAATGGAGCAGATGATGCGTTTAATATTAACAGCCTTTCCAAATATTATTATCTTATTTATTGGTCCGGTTATGATGCAGGTAGCAATGATTTATTTGCACCTGTTTTTCTGAATGATGCCGGAGATGCATTGGAATTACAATATGCCGCGGCCCCGGGTGTGCCGCAGTTTACTAATGATGGGCGTGTGGTATTTACATTACTGGGCAATTATGGTACTTATCCCTCTGCAGGGCCCGCGGCTTTAAGCAGAGATCAGTTATTTATCACCGAAGGGTATTATCTTGTACAGACCGGCAGTAAAACCTATGATATGGTTAGTGCAAAAGATGCAAAAACATGGATTTCATGGATTGGAGCTTGGTAATATAACAGCTGATTTTTTTAAGCATGTAGTTATGTTTTATATTTCTGCCATTATTTTAGTTTTATCAATATAATATTTACATGCTTACTGTTTTTCGGATAGCTAATTTTATTAACTTCAGCCATATTTAACCAAAATAATCACTTTATGAAAAAATTGATGCTGCAATCGCTCTCTGCCATTTTGCTAATGGGGGCTGTATTGTTTTCTTCCTGCTCAAAAGAAGGTCCGCAAGGAGAAACGGGCGCAACAGGAGCAACCGGAGCTACTGGTGCAACAGGCGCACAGGGTGAGCCAGGAACTGCTAATGTTATTTATTCAGAATGGCTGGATGTTACTTTTGATGCAGACACAATTCACGATGGTAATCTAATAGATACCATTGGTTTCTATACTACTATTGATGCTCCTAAATTAACGAGCGACATTTTAACTTCTGGAGAAATGAAAGTATATATAAACCTTGGAACATCAGACGATCCTTATATAGCACCACTACCTTATTTTAGCCCTTACAATGGTGTAACCATCGAGCCTAACTTTTATTTGGAAGCAATTGATGTTTATTCAAACCTCAATGTTGGTACTATCCAGGCTCAGGATGGTAGTAAATATCAGCAGTACCGGTATATACTCATTCCTGGCGGAACTTCGGCACGCAAGGCTGCTGCAGTAGACTGGAATGATTATAACGCAGTTAAAAAATACCTGAATCTTAAGGATTAGTTTTAAGGGTTTAAGGGTTTATTACAATATACCAATCCCTGTAAGTGATTACACGCTTACAGGGATTGGTTATTAATTGCTTAAATAACCCAACCGGCACTCTTTCATTGCCGTATATTTGCCAAACCAAACAGTTTGTTTATAAAATGAAAAAAATATTCATCCTGCCCTTTATTGTTATGATTTTCTTTTCCTGCCAAAAGGAAATGTCGGTTGATACAATCAATAATGGCGGGAACGGTAATGATGATCCTGTATCGTTAGGAGGCAACTGGAGTTTTCTTAATTTGTATATGGATGTATCATCTACCGCCACCGGTTCTGTTTCCGGTATTCCGCTGGTAGCTGTAACTTCTTACAAAACAACATCTGTTAATAATACAGGTACCCTGACTTTTGCCTCGGATGATTTTACGGTAACCAACATGGGGTATACCCTTTCAGATACTGCTTATGTATCATACACAGGACTTTATAATGAAGAAGAAAAAATACCATTTGATTTTGACATAGACCCGTATAGCGCTTCAGGGAAATACCAGCAGATCGGAACCGATTCTTTATACTTTCCGGATGGTTCTGTTTTTCAGGGATTGGAAATAGACGGACAGGAAATTACATCTTCAGCGGCAAGCGGAGCCAAATTTACCATTCAATCTGATACTTTATTAGTGTATGCAAATGTTAATGTGAGCAAAGATTCAACAATAAGCGAAAATGGAGTGAGTATTACATTTCGTATTGACCAGAAAGCAACTACCATCGGCAGTTTCAAAAAGAAGTAATACTTATTATTAAAACGGGGAAATGCAGAAAGCGGCAATCTAATAAAAGACTTCCATTTATAAAATACCCTGCTGCCCCAGTTCATTGTTATCCTTGTTATAAGCCACAGCACCAATAGCGTCGGGAATGGTTGTTACCAAAGTAGCTTTCATTGTTTCAGGGTTTACCCTGTAAATCATTGATTTGCCAAACGGGCGATACTCGCAAACCGGCACCCAGATATATTTCCCATCAAAATCAATACCGCCGGGATGATATATGACATCTTTTCCCAATTGTATGCTATACAAGTAAGAGAAACCATGCACCGTATTAAATGTCAAATTATGCATTTTGCTTCCTAATTTGCAGGCAATACTACTGACTGCATGAGCCACCAAAGTAAATACTTACAAAACCCTTACCTTTTTTTGTTGCAGGTATGCTGGCGCTATGCCGGTAAAATGCGTGTTAAATATGCTATTATTTACAGCGCTTTTGCGTTGAGCAACCTGGTGCAGGCAGCATTGCCCGTTATATGGGGTGTTTATATTAATGATCTTCAGCAAAACGGCGCTGATGCATTGCGGCGTACCTGGATGTATGCGCTTGTGTATATCGGAGTGAAACTGGCAGACTGGAGTTTTCACGGACCTGCACGGATAGTGGAGCGAAAGCTTGCTTTTTTTATTGCAAAAAACTTTATGGATGAGTATTATCATAAAGTATTGCAACTGCCGGTAAAATGGCAGCAGGATCATCATTCGGGTGAAATCATCAACCGCATCCGCAAAGCATACGAATCTATCAGGAATTTTTTTGAACGTGGATTTGAATATGTACATACACTTTCGAAGTTCTTTATTTCATTCGCGGCAATGCTGTATTTCTCACCAATGTTTGGCGGAGTAGCGGTAGTACTTGGCATTGTTGTGATATTTACCATTTTCCAATTTGATAAGCCCTATATCAAAACATTAGAAGATGTAAACGAAGGTGAGCATAAGGTTTCGGCCTCGTTGTTCGATAGCTTATCAAATGTGGTTACTGTTATTACGCTGCGTTTGCAAAGCCGCCTGCAGCAAACCTTAACCGGCAGAATTATGGCAGTATGGCCGCCATTCCGCAGAAATGTTGCCATTAACGAATGGAAATGGTTTGTAACAGATATGCTGGTAGCATTGATATATGTGGTGATATTGATTGGTTATGTTTGGCAACACTGGGTACCGGGGCAGGTAATTATGCTTGGCGGGCTTGTTACATTAATGGGGTATGTAGAACGCTTTACCAGTGTATTTCACAACGTGGCATATTTATATACTGATGTTGTTAAAGATGCTACCAATGTGAGGACTGCTTTTGTGATAAGTGAAGCATACGATCAGCATCATTTACCGGAAGACGATAGTGTATTGCCTGCATACTGGCGAAGTATAAGTATAAAAGATTTGTCTTTTTCGCATAAAGGCAATGAAGATTTTTTACCGGCGGATATTGATACAAAGATTATTGCGGGCCTTACTGATATTCATCTAACATTACAAAGAGGTAAACGTATAGCATTGATAGGGGAGAGCGGTAGTGGTAAAAGTACATTGCTGGCGGTTTTGCGCGGCTTATACCAGGCAACGCCGGGTGCATCTATATGTATAGATAATATAGAACAACCCGGTGGTATAAATGTAATTGCTTCTCATGTAACATTGTTTCCGCAGGAACCAGAAATATTTGAAAATACCATTGAGTATAATATTACACTCGGGGTTAGTTATGATGAAAAAGAAATTGAGCGCATTTGTAACGCCGTTCATTTTTGGGAAGTGGTAAAGCAATTGCCCAAAGGGTTACAGAGCAATATTGCTGAAAAAGGTGTAAATCTTTCAGGGGGACAAAAACAAAGACTTGCCTTAGCAAGAGGAATGCTTGCCGCAAAAGACAGTGATATTATATTACTGGATGAACCCACCAGCAGCGTTGATCCGAAAACAGAATTGAAAATTTATGAACACATGTTTGCCCGGTTTAAAAATAAAGTAGTAGTATCTGCTTTGCATCGTTTACACCTGTTGAAATATTTTGATCATATCTGTGTAATGGAAGGAGGGTATATTGTGGCAGAAGGCAGCCTTGAAAATCTTTTAAATAACAGCGAAACGTTTAAAGAATTGTGGAAACACCAGCAGATTTCCTGAAAAGGAAAACGCTGCACCGTTATAAAATTTCACAGCAGATTTGTATAAAAAATGGTTAAATAAAAAGGACTTGAATTTGTTCCTTGTTATTTCTCTCATATTTGTCAAAACAAATATTTAACCAATGAAAAGAAAATTCTACTTTACAATGCTGTCTGCTTTTGTTTTTATTATCATTGATCACGCACAGGCGCAAATAAGTGCAGGCACGGGTATGGCTGGTTTTAGCTTTAATTACAGTACAGGTAAGAGCAAGACTAATAGTGGCACCATTACAAGTAAAAGCTCAAATACCAGTATATATCCATCCTATGGATATTTTGTTAAACAAAATCTTGTTGTAGGCGGCGGTCTTGCTTTTTATAATACAAAATATGAAAATGCAAATACTATTAATGATTTCTCGCTGCAAAAACGTAATGGGTATGGACTAAATGTTTTTGCACGTCAATACAAAAATCTTGGAAGCTCAGGTTTTTATCTTTTTCTGCAGGGAGCTGCAGGTGTAGATATGTTCAAATGCAGTTACACCTCTGTTTCACATTGAAACCGGGTTGAACAATTTGTTTTACGCCATGTATAATAACACAAAAACAGATTATATAAATGATCCTTGCCCGTGCAACCAATGCGTACGGCTTCCTGTAATGAGGCTATAGAGTTTTCCGGGAGATTATTTTTCTTCCATGCTCCCCTGTGCGCCACTACTATATTTTTAGCAAAACTCATATTTGAACCTGTTGTTTTCTTAGTGTGTGAGCAATCGTTATGTAACAGCATTATTGCAGCGCAAACGAAAAAAGAATAGGCCTTCATGTTGATTATTGTATTTCTAATGTAATTAATACCGGCTTGTGGTCTGAGTAGTTGTAGGGCAGAACCTGCACATCCGCAATTTTAAGTTTGCGTCCTTTTTTGAGCCAGCTATAGTCAATGCGTACTTCCGGGTTGTCAGCAGAAAAAGTAAGTTGCGGATCACCTTTTACAACTGCGGCATCATCCCACATGGTTGATAGTATACGATAAGGTTCTTTATCAGGCGAAAAATTTAAATCACCGCAAAGTATTACAGGTGTTGTAGCTTTCTCAAAAGTTTTATTTATTTCATTCACCTGTGCTATCCTGTTTTCTTCAAACTGGTGACAAAGATGCGTGCCTGCAAAAATAATTTTCTTCTTTGCTGATAAGGGGTAATCAAGATAGATTAAGGCTCGTGGTTCGCCACCTTTTGGCGTAGGTAAAAGTTTAACTGTTGATTTTGCGGGTTTATTGCTTAATAAACCTTCACCATAACCGCCACCATCATAATTCATTGCCTTGCCAAAAAAGCCGTGCATACCGGTTCTCTTCGCTAATTCAGCAATGAAATCAGTCGGCACCTTATATATGCCTTTGCTTCTGCCTGTGGCACTGTCAACCTCCTGGAAGGCAGCGAGGTCAGGCTTGTATTTGTTTATCAGTTCAGCTACACTGTCAATATTAGGCTCTCCTTTTTTATATGCCTGTTCACCATGAAAAATATTATAACTTAATATTTTTATAGTTTGCTGTGAGTAAACGCTGGTAAAGGAAAACAGCAGCAACGTGAGAATCCATTTCATAATTGTTATTATTGGTGGAATGATCAAAAGTAAGGAAATAGTGATGAAGTTTTCTGTAGCTTACAAAGATATGGTATAGTTGAATTGTGGCGTTATTGCTGGGCTACCTCTCCCGAATGCTATATGAGTTAAGTACATGTTGTGACAGGAAAGCAATTCTTGTTTATTTCACGGGAAATTTGTGTTTTAACCCTGTAAAATTTTCAGGGTAATCTTAACTGCCGGCGTTATTACCGGGAATCAATAACCGATTTTATATTTTGTTCACTTGTGTGTAATTTGCGCGCTTGCATTAAAATCACAATATTGTTTTAACATAAACCGTTCACCTTGTTCGAGTTTCACACAGACCGCAGAAGATATTTTGAAATACAAATTGAAAATGCGGAGAAATATGTAATCCCGTTTATTGAAGAAAAATTTCCTGTAAAACCGGGCATGCGCATATTGGAAATTGGTTGTGGTGAAGGCGGTGTGCTGAAAGCATTTATCAATCGTGGTTGTACCGGAGTGGGCGTGGAACTGGATCTTGCACGTGTGGAAATGGCCAAAACGTATTTGCCGGAAGATATTGCATCAGGAAAATTTGTGCTGGTAGCAAAGGATATTTACGAATCAGATGTAGATAAAGATTTTAACGGTGCTTTTGATATCATCATTTTAAAAGATGTTATTGAGCATATACACAACCAGCCCAAACTCATCGGCTGGATGAAAAGTTTTCTCAAACCCGGGGGAACAATTTTCTTTGGATTTCCACCCTGGTATATGCCGTTTGGCGGGCATCAGCAAATATGTAAATCATTTGTTTCGAGATTGCCATATATTCATTTGTTACCGCGGTTCATGTATAAAGGCATACTAAAGTCAACACGGGAAAATGTTGAAGAGATGATGGAAATACGTGATACGGGTATAAGCATAGAACGGTTTGAGAAAATTTGCAAGAGCGAAGGATACTCAATTCTGAATAAAAGACATTACCTGCTTAATCCTATATACGAATGGAAATTTGGCTGGAAACCTGTTAGGCAGGCCGGTATAGTTAGTGCCATCCCTTTTGTCAGGAATTTTTTTACTACCTGTGTTTATTATTGCATAACGCCCGCAACAGGAGTAAAAAAATAATACAAAATTTTATTAGAATATGGCGGAATACCATAGGTGGTACTGATTAATATGGATATATTTCGTGAAGGCCATTTGCATCCGTTTTAGCCGTGTTCGATGCCTGGTACGAGATATGCCACGAATGTGAGCAAAGTTTTTTTATTCGTGCATTCGTGGCAAACTTAAAAATTGTTTATACTTACATAAGCTATGAAAGTACTTCAGTTTACCATACCTGTTGCGCACGATAAAAGTTTTATTGTTCAGAAAGATGTGTTACCGCATTTTTATCCTCACCTGCACAGGCATACGGAAGTTCAGCTTACCTGGGTGCAAAAAGGCGAAGGCACATTGATTGTGGAGAATAATATGCATACTTTCTGGAGCAATGATATTTACTGGATAGGCGGCAACCAACCGCATGTTTTTAAAAGCGATGCGGCATACCTTACCCCAAAAAACAGGAAGACAGTACAGGCCTTTTCTATATACTTTAACCCTTTTGGTCAGTTGTCGTCTTTATTTTCTTTACATGAATTCAAAAAAATAAAAGCGTTTGCAGAACAGGCACAGAGTGGTTTTAAATTACCCGAAGAAGCGGTTGGCGAGGCTTCAGACCGGATGCTTAAAATTCAAAACAGTAAAGGTGTCGACCAGTTTACAAACTTTATCGGCTTGCTTAATTATATACAATCCATACAAAATTTACAGCCGCTTGTATCAGGTACGCGTCTTTCCCAGGTAAATGAACAGGAAGGTATACGAATTGGGAGTATATATGACTATATTATGAAGCATTTTGATGAAGAAATTACTTTAGAAGCGATCTCTAAACATGCTAATATGACTCCCCAGGCTTTTTGCCGTTATTTTAAAAAGCATACGCGCCTTACTTTTGTTTCATTTTTAAATGAAGTAAGAATTAACGAAGCCTGTAAGAAATTAGCGGAAGGATCTTACGACAGCATTTCAACTATTGCATATCATTGTGGCTTTAACAGTATTGCTAATTTTAATCGTGTGTTCAGAACAGTAACAGGAAAATCTCCCAGGGAATTTATACGGGAGCTTGATAATATTCCATTGTCAGAATAGATTTTTGATTTATTTATTAATGTGACTACACAGGTATGTGTGGCAAAATAATATTCAAACCCGGTAAAGAATTGCAAATAGATAATCTTTTTGCATGAATTATCTTTAACAATAACTAAATACAGTAGATTCGTACAATGTCAAACGAAAAACATTCTTTTAAACCTACACTCGGTTTGCTTGATGCAACAATGGTTGTATCTGGCGGTATGATTGGTTCCGGAATTTTTATTGTTAGTGCTGATATAACAAGGAATACAGGCAGTGCGGGCTGGTTGATACTGGTATGGATCATTACCGGATTTATGACGATTACCGCGGCCCTGAGCTACGGCGAGCTAAGTGGCATGTTTCCCAAAGCCGGCGGACAGTATATCTATTTAAAAGAAGCGTGGGGACCATTACCCGCGTTTTTATTTGGATGGAGTTTTTTTGCAGTTATACAAACGGCAACTATAGCGGCGGTTGGCGTTGCTTTTGCAAAATTTACGGCTTATCTTATTCCCGCTTTCAGCGAGGATCTTGTAGCTGTTGATCTTGGATTTTTAAAAATTTCCCCGGCCCAGCTTTTATCTATAGCCATAATAGTATTGCTCACTTATATTAATACAAGGGGGGTAAAAAACGGAAAGATTTTGCAAACTATTTTTACCTTAACTAAAATAGCCAGCCTTTTTGCATTGATTATTTTCGGGCTGATTGCTTTTAAGCCGGAAGCATGGAATGCCAACTGGTCAAATGCATGGGATTTACATAAGCTATCACCTGATGGTTCAATTGAACAATATACAACGATTGCCGCATTTGGCGCTATAGCCGCTGCAATGGTAGGCTCTATTTTCAGTAGTGATTCATGGAATAATGTGGCTGCTATTGCAGGAGAAATTAAAAACCCAAAACGCAATATCGGGCTAAGTTTATTTTTAGGAACGCTTATCGTTACCATTATTTATGTGCTTACCAATATTATGTATACGGCGGTATTATCATTACAGGAAATTACTGCTGCTGATAAAGATCGTGTTGCTGTTGCAGCCTCGCATGTAATTTTTGGAAATGCAGGCACAGCTATAATTGCTGTTATGATCATGGTATCAACTTTTGGTTGTAATAACGGGTTAATTATGGCAGGAGCGAGAGTATATTATACAATGGCGAATGATGGTTTGTTTTTTAAGAAAGCAGGCACATTGAATAATGCCTCTGTGCCGGGCTTCGCGCTATGGATACAATGCGCTTTTGCAGCAGCCTGGTGCCTTAGCGGAAAATATGGTGACCTGCTGGATATGATTTCATTTGTAGTAGTAGCATTTTATATGATTACCATTGCAGGTATATTCCGCTTAAGAAAAACACGCCCTGATATTGAACGTCCGTACAAAGCATTTGGTTATCCTGTACTCCCTGTACTCTATATAATTATGGGACTTGCGTTTTGTATACTGCTTATTATCTTTAAACCCAAATTCACCTGGCCGGGATTAATCATTACTTTAATAGGTATACCTATTTATTATACGATGAAAGGGAATAGGGGAGAACCGGGTAAGTAATTAATTTGAAAATATGGAAATGGCAGCACCCTGCCTGCCGGCTGTGCGTGGCGTCTTCGCCACGCACCTCTGTCCTGTCGCCTCCGGCGACAAGATATATGTGTGAGGAGAAGACGCCTCACACAGCCCGGGTACAAAGAAAGATTTATACTAATGCAATCGAAATAATTAATACACTTAAAAAAGTATTATGATTATGATTACAATTCCTTTTTATTTATAAAACCTCCACTGGGTTCTAAAATCCTTTTTTAGCGATTGATCGGTTATGATGGCACGAAGCATTTCAATAGGCATACTGTTTTCATGAAGCAGTGCATCATTAAACTGTTTGATGGTCATTTTCTTTGTATCAACCAGTTCTCTTTTTAAAGCCATTTGCTGTAAACCGCCGATCATATATGCAATCTGGTATAACGGACTATATCCTCCAACAAACGATCTGCGTACCTCACCTTCTGCATTGGCGCGTTCATGACCAACACGATCTACCAAAAAATCTATACACTGCTGCGGGGTCCATTTGCCAAGATGATAATTGAGCGAAAAAATGATTCTTGCGCACCGGTGCATCCGCCAGAATAACATGCCTATCCTGTCTTCCGCGGAGCGGGGAAACTTCAGGTCCCATAAAAGCAATTCCCAATACAATGCATTTCCTTCTACCCAAAATGGCGTATCAAAATTGCGGTAAGTTTTATAGCGACTGCTCATATAACCCTGCAGGTGATGTCCTGCTATTAATTCATGATGCACGGTTGCCCTTGAAAAATTGGGGTTGTTGCCACGCATACTCATCATCTTCTCATCATAATCCATCGTATTTGTCGGGTAAGAAATAATGAGTGTTTCTCCACCCAGGAAGAAAGGATTTACCAATTGTCTTTCGGGCGACATCATCATCATGCGCCAGGTTTCTTCTGATAATTCAGGAATAGTAATCAAATCATTTTTCTTTAAAAAATCCACTGATTGCTTATAAAGATCAAACATCGCTTCAGGTTGTTTGCCCGGCGCTACATATGAATTTTTTACTTTTTCCTGTGCTGCTTTCCAGTTATTACCAAAACCCATTTCTTTTGATGCTTTTAATAATTCAGCATCACACCATGTAAATTCTTTATTGGCAATATCAACCAGTTCTTCCGGTGTGTAAGGAATATATTCATATTGCAGTTGACGTATAATTTCTTCCCTGCCTATCGGATTGCCGATAATACCGCTGCCATCATCTTTTTGCGCGCTTTTTATCACCCCTTTATTTTGCAACGCAACGGCATATTTACCTAATACACTATCTGTTTTTTGATAAGTAGCAGGCACCCACCAGGTGAACAAAGGATCATAGCCATTGTAAAAAGTATATACATTTTTAAGGGTAGCTTGTAAAGCTTTTGCAGTTTCAGAAGCGTAGGTTGCATATTTCATATCTATGCTGTCACTTTTTTTCAGCGCTTCGTAGCTTTTAATGATCTCCTGTTTGATACTGTTTAATTCTTTTGCCACAGCTTCGCCATCAACTGCGGATCCTCTGCGGCGTGGTTTTTCAAGATTATAGATACGATCAGAAAACGGGAAATAGCCGATGATTTTTTCATAATCTTTTTGTTCGGCAAGCAAATCATATTTTTCACTGTCAAGATTGCGTTTGAAAAGCAGGTAATCTGCTTTGCCATTCACATTCATTTTATCAAAATTAACCTGCTGCACTTTTTTGAGATATTCATCAATCAACTGCAACAAACGCTGCCGGCGTTCCGGCGTATTATATTCATTGCTGTATCTCATTCTTCCCCATCCCGGTGCATCAGCACTTGAATAAAACCGGGAGATGCTGCCTTTATCAGCAGCGTAATTTATCATCAGGTCATTCATTTCGCTGGTTTGTAAATAAAGGTCAGTATCAGAGCTCTGCGCATAATTAATATAACCAGTCAAAAAAAAGATAGTAACAATAGTGATAATCCTGAACATACAATGTATTTTAATGCATGAATGATTTTTAAAGCTACTGATGTATAGTATAAGAAGAGCAGAGGATTTTAGCTATTTTTTATTGGATATAAACAGCAGGTACAAGTATCACTGCATTATTTTCCTCTCAAATATGCGGCAAGCACAATGGCATGATTGTAATCCTCGTTTTTTGCGGCGTATAATAACGTGGTAATGGTATGGTCTTTAATTACCTGCTTTATTTCTTTTACAGCAGTATTGCCCTTCAATTCCAGGTAATACTTTTTTCTGAAAACGTCCCATTTCTCTGGTTCATGATTAAACCACTTTCTTAATACAGCAGATGGTGCTATTTCTTTCAGCCAGAGATCAACGTATGCATCTTCTTTCTTTACTCCTCTCGGCCATAGCCTGTCAATTAATACACGATAGCCATCATTTTTATCAACCGGATCGTATATACGTTTTATTTTAATCATTTAACGGAGCATTATTATTAAGGCAATCAAATTGGAAATTTTTCGCGTCTCACATTTCATACCTCACGCTACATTATATTCTTAGCGCCTGGTCAAGATCATTGATCAAATCATTAATATTTTCAAGTCCTACACTCATCCTGATCAAACCGTCTGTAACGCCTGATTTTATCCTGTCTTCTCTCAGCATGCCGGAATGAGACATAGACGCCGGATGTGATATCAATGTATCAACTGTGCCCAGCGACACCGCTTTAGTGCACATTTTAAGGTTATTGATAAAATGTTTTCCCCCTTCCAAACCTTTTTTTAATTCAAAGCTCATAACAGCGCCGGGATGCCTCATTTGCTTTGAAGAAAGCACATAGTCCGGATGGCTGCTCAGCCCATTGTAATTTACTTTTTCTATTGCCGGGTGTGTTGATAAAAACTTTGCTACCTGCATAGCGTTTTCACAATGTTGTTTCATTCTTACTTCAAGCGTTCTTACACCCTGCATCAGTAAGTAAGCATCAAATGGGCTTGCGCATCCGCCAAGCAGCTTATAGGTTTCATATCCCTTCTTTTTCATGAACTCAATATCTTTACCAACCAGCACACCGCCTATGGAGGTGCCATGCCCATTCAGAAACTTGGTGGTGGAATGAAAAATAAAATCAACACCATATTTAAAGGGCTGTTGTAAATATGGTGTTGCAAAAGTGTTGTCTACAGTAACCTTTGCATTGTATTTTTTTGCAATAAAGCAAATGCCTGCGAGGTCAACACAGTTCATGGTAGGGTTGGCAGGCGTTTCTACGTGGATCAATTTTATACGGGGATTCTTTTTCAGCACAGCTTCTACATTATTTAAATCTGAAAAGTCTTTTATGGCAGATGATATTCCAAATTTTGTAAGGAAGCCATAAATAAATTCGTGTGTTCCTCCGTATAAAGAATAATGAGATAATATACCATCGCCTGCAGATAAATTAGACAGCAGCATAGTTGCCATTGCTGATTGTCCGCTGGCATGCAGCAATGCACTTGCCTGTAATGGCTCACCGGCTTTATCTTTTATGTTGAATGTTTCCAGTCCGGCAATAACACTTGCGGCGGCTGATGTAGTAGGATTACCGAAGCGTGAATATATAAATCCTTTTTCTTCGCCGGAAAACCTGCGCATTCTCTGTTCTGCACTGTCAAAAACAAAAGTTGATGATGCAACGATAGGGAAGAGGTGGGCATTTTCTCCGTTGTTAATTGAAGTGGAATGTATGACGTGGCTTCCAAAGCCTTCGGGACTGAAATCTAAATTCATCGGGCAATCAATTATAATTTTGTGCAAGTTAATTAATTGCCCCCGATAGACACAGACAAACTAATGTGGTATATCCATAAAAAAGCTGTGTCAATATTTCGACACAGCTTTGCATAAATTTCTTATAAATTACATATTAGCAATAAGGGTATAAATAATTAACGTTGCAATTACAAATACTCTTATTGTAATAATGCGTGCTGAAAGATTTTTTTGAATGGGTTTCATATGGACGATTTTGGATTATGTGATTAAAATCTTACAGGGCAGGCAATAGTTCCATTATTACCTGAGCCTAAGCGGAAGCTGAATTTAAGGCCTAAAGAATAATAAGAATCTTTTCTGCCGGTTGTTCCTCTTTTATCTCCTGTATTATATCCCGGAATCCTGGTTTCTGAACCTACCTGTTGTGCTTTATTGGCTATTTGTTTTGCCATTTGCGCCGTAGCTGAACCTGCGCCAAAGTATGCATCAAAATCACTGTCGGCAATATACGTTGTTGATACATCATCAATGTAGTCAGTAAAAGTTTTTCTGTTTACAGCTTCAAAAGCTACGCTTACATTATCTGAGAAATAATACCTGATACCAATACCATAAGGAATATTAATTTGAGTAAGACTGTATTCCTTTCTATCAGGGTACCCGGGCATTCCCTGTCCTTCTGTACGCAATGGCTGTAAATTCACCATATGTTTTGCGCCATTTCCATCTATATATTCTCCTTGTGGATTAAAATGAAACACACCTATACCAATAATACCATAAGGACGAAATTTATGAGAAAGATCTTTGTCATCTTCTTCAAGCAATACTGTAGGATATATTTCTGTAGTTAAAATAAGTTCTTTGATAGGTGTTCTTACTGAAAGATTTCTATTCTTTCTGGCTAATTCAGCGCCGCCTTTATCAGTAATTACACTATCTGCCGCTTCTAATGTTGCAAAATTTGCAGCAAGAGAAAATCCGATAAATTCACTTGGACGTACCGTAATAAAAGCTCCTTTCATGAGCTTTGTCATCTGGATATTGTTATCCTTGATGAAGGTAGTTCCTACACCTCTGTTACCTCCAAGATCTCCGAGAAGATTGGATGGTCCAAGATTAATACCTATTTCGTAAACAGGTTTTCCAAGGAAATTGTATTGGCTGTATGACTTAGCCGATAATAAACTTATGGCTGCTATAGCACAGGCGCGTAAAATGATAGGTATACGTCTTTTCATGAGAGCGGAATTTAAAGCTTTCAAAAAGTATTTGGACTGCCTAATTAACGGAGGATAATACCGAATATTATTTTTCGGGAAGCTATTGACTTATGATAACAGGCGTGTGGTTGATATATGATAATTTATACTAGAAGCATTTTAATATGCTCAATTCCATCTTCAAGATAAATATCACTGACCTGCCGGAATCCAAAGCTTTCGTAGAATTTTTTCAGGTAAAGCTGGGCGCCTATTTTAATGGCTGTTTTACCAAATAATACATATATGCCATCTATGGAGCGTTGCATCAGTGCTTTGCCTATGCTTTTACCCCGCACAGTTTTTGAGCTTACTACACGACCGATTGATGCTTCAGTATATAATGTACCGGGAGGCAGCAATCTTGTATAAGCAACTAATTCATCATTATTCCATGCGCACAAATGCCATGATGCCTGGTCTTGGTTGTCCATATCAAGGAATACACAATTTTGTTCTACCACAAATATTGCTGAGCGTAATTGTAATATTTTATACAATTCGGTATTAGAAAGTTCTTCAAACGTTTTTAATGTCCAATGCAGGTTCATATTACAATTGATCTATGATAATCTTTTAGTATCCGTATTTATCTTTCCAAAGTGTTTTTAACCATTTCCTCATTTCTTCTTCCCTGGCATTTTTGCCAGGTATATAAAAAGGCGTGCCCTTTAATCTTTCCGGAAGATACTCCTGCGCTGAGAAACTATTGTCGTAATCATGGGAGTATTCATAATTTTTTCCATAGTCAAGATTTTTCATTAACCGGGTAGGCGCATTTCTTAAATGAAGCGGTACAGGTAAATCTCCATGTTCTTTTACTGCACTAAGCGCATTGCCGATGGCCATATAAGAAGCATTACTTTTTGGCGATGATGCAAGATAGGTAGTGCACTGTGCTAAAATAATCCGCGCTTCGGGATAGCCGATTTTATTTATGGCATCAAAAGTTGCATTTGCCAATAATAACGCATTTGCATTGGCATTGCCTATATCTTCACTGGCGAGTATAACAAGGCGGCGGGCAATAAATTTCACATCTTCACCACCTTCTATCATTCTTGCCAGCCAGTATACGGCGCCGTTAGGATCACTGCCGCGAATGGATTTTATAAAAGCGGAAATAATATCGTAATGTTGTTCCCCGTTTTTATCGTATAGCGCAATCCGCTTTTGCGCAATTTCCATAACTATATCGTCTGTAATAACAGCTTCTTTACCGGCAGGTAATGCTTCAATAACAATTTCAAGCAGGTTCAATAATTTCCTGGCATCTCCGCCGGAAATATTGATTAATGCCGATGTTTCTTTTAAAGTAATTTGCCTTGCGCTAAGTTCAGCATCTGTTACTATTGCATGTTGCAGCAATGCTTTCATATCATCTTCACTCAAAGGTTTCAGCACGTATACCAGGCATCTGCTCAGCAATGCGGCATTCACTTCAAAAGAAGGATTTTCAGTGGTAGCGCCAATAAGAGTAATCGTTCCCTTTTCAACAGCACCTAATAACGCATCCTGTTGTCCTTTATTGAATCTGTGAATTTCATCTATAAACAATATGCTTTCCGGTTGCAGCTTAGCTTTCTCTATCACTTCTCTCACTTCTTTTACACCTGCACTGATAGCGCTTAACGTATAGAAAGGTACCTGCAATGTATGAGCAATAATGTTTGCGATGGTTGTTTTGCCAACACCTGGCGGTCCCCATAAAATCATTGAAGGTATTTTACCCTGTTCAATGGCTTTACGCAATACACTGCCCTTGCCGGTTAAGTGTTGCTGCCCGGTTAATTCATCTAATAATGTAGGCCTTAATCTTTCAGCTAAAGGAATTGCCATAGATAGCAAATGTAATCAGTAAAGAAATATTGGGTAAGTTATTTCTTTATATACTTATTGCTTTACTTTGCCATATTATAATTTTATGAGAACACTATTTATATTACTACTCCTGTTGCCGGTAGCCGGTACTTTTGCACAAAAAAATAAAAAAGACGATGTTAGCCTTTATGTTTTTGATGAAAACTGGAAGCCCTGTAAAATAGAACAGGCAAAATACCTGGGTTGTTTCCGTAAGTTAAACGATACTGCATACCAATGGAAATATTATCATTTCGATGGTCCGTTGATGGCAATTGAGACCTATAAAGACAAAGAAGGAAATATTCCTCATGGTAAATTTGTATTTTTTGGTGCTGACGGAAAGGTTGATTCATCTGGTAATACCTATGATGGGAAGAAAAACGACTGGTGGTATTATATGACGGATTCTTCTACGCTCTTTCGCAAGGAAAAATATGCGCAGGGTAAATTGCTTGAAAGTATGGATACAACAGCAATCCGTTTAGAACGCGAAGAAGATAAAAGAAAATGGGATAGCCGCACGGTTAAGGATGAAGTTGAAGCTTCTTTCGACGGCGGAGATAAAGCCTGGGCGAAATTTATTCAGAAAAATATTGAATTTCCTGACAGGGCGAGAAACCTTAAAAAGGAAGGAACGGTAGTGATTCAGTTTATTATTGATAAAGAAGGAAATGTCAGTGACGTAGAAGTTGTACAATCCGTGGAATATTCTCTTGATGAAGAAGCTATACGATTGATACAGCAGGCACCCAAATGGAACCCGGCATATATGGATGGACATAACGTAAAAGCATATCGTAAGCAACCGCTTACGTTCCAGGCTCCTCGCTAATGCAGAAAAGTTTGTAAACCCGCGGCGGCATTTTATTATTAGTATTTCATTCATATAATGAGTAAAGCAAATGCCGGAAACTTATCTGTTGTTTTTAACTACCTCTGTTTCCTGCTACAAATACCCAGGGTTGTGTTGTGTTTGGAGCAGTAAATAATTTTTCTGTGCCTGTAATACCATTTGCATGAAATTCACCTCTTACAGGATCAAACCAGTAAAATGGAAAATTTTCGGGGATATTGTTTATTGAAACAGAACCGCCATTTGGCAAATAGGAAATATAAAAGATGCCTTCTTTTGCAAGCAGCAGTTGTTTATTGTTTGCGAGGTCCCATCTTCTTTCCATATCGCTGAAATCAAATCCGTCAAAAGCGTGGGATATAGCGCCAACATACTGAGCGCCTTCAAAGCTCAATGCGTCTTGCCATGAATACGGCGCGTTGGTCCATTCTTCCCAGCCCGGTTCGTCAGGCGTAATTTTCCATTGCCATAAGCATGCAGCGCCGTATACAACGCCCATTGTTCCACCGTGCATCAGCTCGTTCCATGCATCTTCTCCCTGCCACCAGCCCAATCCATGTTTGCCTTCACTCATTTTTTCATAAGTAGGCTCGCCGTTCATCGCAGCTTTGGTGGGCTTGTTATCATACATGCTCTCCACTTTATGATACAAATGTTTTCCATCGTGCCCGGTTTGCGCCCATTGAAAATCGAGCCAGGCAGCACCCTGGTGCTTGCGGTTGTAATGATAGCAATGGCTGCTGTCATTCACCGCCCAGTCAGCCAGGAAATCATCGCAGGGATTATAATGCAAACCTGTTGGTTGCTTATACGCATCCCATTTTTCTAATGTTTCTCCTGCAGGTACAACGCCTGGGGCGTCCCCATGACCGTCCAGGCTTAGCAGCCAGCAGGCTGCACGACTTCCATACCTTGCTAAAAGGTATTTTACAAAACGTGCATATTCATCGTCCGGCGCTGAAGGCCCAAGCGCGTTCTTTCCTTTCCATCCATAACCGTGTGCCAGCGGCGCAAAAACAGGCAGTATTTCATGGTCGTGCAGGATTGCAGTTAATGAATCAAGCGTTTGAAAATAAGCCGGATTGAGCTTGTTCAGATGCCCAGCAGGTATATCATAAAAGCCGCGGGCAAAACCCTCTACCGTATTCCGCGTTTCCGGGCCTTCGGCTTTTTTATCAGGCTGTACGGCTATCAGCAATGCCGTGTTGAAGCCTTTTTTTTGCCTGTCTTCAGCATATATGGTTGCCTGTTTTGTAGTAGCGCGGTAGGGCAGTGACCACGGCGTATCGCCTACAAGCAGGAAGGAGGTACCGTCAGCATACACAACATTTCTTTTTCCGGGAGACATGCGCAACAAGCCATGCTTTACCAGTTTATTGGTACCGGTATAAGGTACAGATGATAATTCCCCGGATTTTTGCAGCCCTTTATCATCAACCGATGCATAAATATTCCATTTCCATTTGTGCTCCGCATCGGGTGGCGCAAAACGTATTTTCCAGGTATTGCCTCCGTCCCAAAAAGCGGGTCTTACCAGGCTGTCGCCTTTATCGTTTATAAACGATGCCCACACATCTACCTCGGTATAGGGATTGGTATATTCTTTTTCTGATTGAAGGGTGATCTCATGGCTTGTCCATTGCGGAACGGTGACGGGTTGAGTGGTATTGTTACAGGCAAGGGAAAAGCTGATGCAGGTTATGCAGCAGGCTTTTTTCCATGCGGTAGTAAAATTTGTTATCATTATTAATGTGTTTGATAATATACCAAGGCTGAACACCACACCGCAACTTGTCATGATCCCAACCGAGGGTCGGGAGAAGCATCTGTCTTCGCTACAATCGCAGTCTGCCATCACGCTGTAAGAGATTCCTCGTGCCTGCCAATGACGTATTTGGTTTTGCAATCAGCATTAAAACAAGATATACAATTACTCAACCACTCGCCGTCATTGCGAGCCCGCCCGCATCAAAACCTGAGTTGGAGCAATGTTAAGGGGGGAGAAGCAATCCTCGTGCGTATGCATCTTTGCAACTGCGAGGACTGCTTCACCCGCCGCAATATACCTTTAATTCAATACAACACGCGGGCGGTTCGCAGTGACGGTAAAAGTGTTTTGTTTTTACAACCAGCACTAAAGCAAAGCATACATTAATGTAACCTCTTTCACATCCATGCGAGTTCATCGCATCAAACTTAAATCATTTACTGCATCCGTCATTTCGACTGAGCTAATACGGGCGCTATAATTGCATCGCTCTCTTGCGCGGGAGATATCTGCCGGACATTGTGGTTGTAAAACCTATAAGGTTTGCAGCGCTGCAATGCCACCCGGAAAACCTTATAGGTTTAGAATGCACTATTGCCCAACAGATTTCTCTCCCGCCGTAAATTGCATTTAAATCAATACACCAAGCGGGCGGGATCGAAATGACATGTAAAAGTACAAGGTTCCGAACCTTCCATAAGGTTCGGAACCCTATGTATACTCAATGCAAAATCTCCAATTTCAATTCTGTTGTATTGCCGCCTATGTTCAATGTCATCACCCCATTGCTCCACTTCCATTGCGAAAAGAGCTTATTATTCAGCTTCACCTGCTTTGGCTTCTGCTTAACAGCCATCTCTATTTTATACACAATATTTCCGGGCATATTCTTATAAGTGCCTTTCGTTGGGCTTACAGAAAAATTAATGTTGTTGCCTTTCTGAGCACATGTAAATGTTGTAGACGCAATGCTGCCTTTTTCATAATCAAAACTGATACCATCATCCTGCAACAATGTATAGCTGCTTGCTCCCTCCGGGTATACTTTTATGGTAAGTGTATCAACCGGAAATTCTTCAACGTATTGAGACAGCTTTTTAAAGGGTATGATCGCGCCAGCTTTTATAAATAATGCACCACCCCTGTTTTTCGGCACTTCTGCATGCACTGTTTTGCCGCCTGTTGTTGTTTTGCCTGTCCAGTAATTAATCCAGTTCCCTTTTGGCAGATAAACAGAATCGTTGAATACGCCTACCAAAAAATTTTCTCCAAACATATATTGATATACCATATTCTGTACCGCAGTATCGTTTGGATATTCCAGGGGCATGGCTCTTAGCATCGGCTTGCCGGTCCGGCTTCCTTCTATGGCGGCGGAGTATATGTAAGGATGCAGCATATTGCGGAGCTGCGCATAAAAAGTGATCGCTTCTTTTTCCACAGGACTAAAGTACCAGGGATGATGCAATCCATACCAACTGTTTATTTGTACCCAGGGCAGAAAAAAACCGAGGTGCATTCCATTGAAGGAAAGCTTCATGTTTGTTTCTGGATCAAAAGTGCGGTTGGTTACTTCCAGCACATCAGCGGAAGTATTTACAAATCCGCTGATCCCTAAATTCAACTGGTCGTACAGCGCATCCCGTCCGCCACCATTATCACCACTGGTGCTTGCAGCCCAACGCTGTGTGCCTGCATAAGCGCCGCAATAGTGGTGAAAGCTTCTCCTGCCGGTATGGTTCCTGAATGTAGTGTACATCTGTTTGGGCATCAATACCTGGTTCACATTGTGCATTTCTTTGTCGGTAAGCCCGTTATAGTACTTCCGGTCAGGATGCTCATCTAATGTTCTTCCCGGATCAAGCTTAAAGCCGTCTACGCCCTGGTCAACAAACTTCATTAAATGCCGGAACCAGTGCTCTTTGCCGGATAAAGTCCGGCCCTGTTTTTTTGCTATTTCATCTTCTGCTTCAACACTTAAATCATGATCAATACACAGCCAGAGCGCCAGTTTAAATCCCAGCTTATGCAGCCTGCCGATAAACAAATACGGCTGCTCATATTTCTTTTTATTGTTTTTTTCTTCCCAGAAAACCTCACCCGGAAACTTTTTCTGGTTCCAGCTTTTGCTGGTGGAAGTATCGTAATATTTTGCCATCCATTGCGGCTCTATCCAGAAAATATCACATGGAACTTTTTCTTCACGAAAACGAACAGCATCATTCATCATATCTATCTGGTTCTCCATTGTGTTGCCACCGAATGCCAGCCCATACGCCCAAGTGGGTAACAGATACGGACGCCCGGTTACGAGCGTATATTTATCAATTATATCGTACATGTTATTTCCGAGAAACAGGAAAAAATCAATTTTATCCTCGGTGTTATATATCAAAAGATCATTGGGTGAAAACTTGCCTACATCAAAATAGTTGATGCGTGTGGTGTTATTGTAAATGCCCCAGCCATTGGTGCTCATGATGAAAGGTGTTACCATATCGCTCACCTGGTACGTAGCCCATATTCTCAGCAGCTCTCCCCGGTGCTGGATGTTTTTCCTGCTGGCTGCTCCCGCACCGTAAAACCGCTCGTTGGGCTGTAAGTCGAAATCAATTAAGCTTTCCTTTGTTATTTCCTGTGCAATGCCGGCCGTATTCCTGCTTATATCTTTTGCGGTATCGCCTATAATGGCATCATGCTTTGCTAAATCGCCAAATGCTGTTTGTACAGATGTGGTAAATTGTTGCAACTGATTGCCGGTGAGGTGGTTGAATTTTATTCTTTTCAACAGGTTTCCGTTCTTTTGATATACTGTTACGTTGCCATTTTGCTTATTCAGCAATAACCTGTATATCGGAGTTTCTAAAACATATGAAGAATCATTTTGAGTAGCATTCATTTGCTCCCTGCTCAATTGGCTGTTAATAAGCTCGTATCGTTCCATCAGCGAATTATTAAACACACCATTCTTATTCATTTGCACACGAAAGATACCATTCGTAAAAATATCAATCTGCATCTTTTCACTATTGTTCAGCGTAAAAATATTAGCGGATGTTTGGGCAAAAGTGTTGTTCAGAAAAACAACGAAGATTAACCCTGTAAAACAATTTTTCAAGTAAGGCATTTCTTTTCTTTTTATACAGCTTAAATGGATGAAGATTTTACAATCAGCTATTGGTGTGTTTTATTCAATTCATTAGTTTCACAGGGTACTGCAATCAACTCTTCATTATAAAATGTATTGTTTCAAGATCATTATTTTTTCTTCAGATATAATACAGCATCCATAGACGTTGGCGCTTCTATCGCATTAAAATAACCGCCTTTTATAGTAGCAGGCGCTTTAATGGTACGGTTTATAGAAGGTATGAACCATTCAACGCTCAGCTCGCCGTCAACTGCCGACAGATCTACGGTTGCCATAATGGTAAAATGCGGGTAGTATACAATATATTCCTTCCCGGGGTTTGCGAGACAGAACCGGGTAGTAGTCAGGTCGCTCCTGGGCTTCATATTTTTCAGGTCAACGCGTTTTGCCAGGTCATTGATATAACCCATATTGTCTCTTAACGGGGCGTAATCGGGGAAATCTTTGTCAACGCGGATAATTTCGCCTGTAACAAAAGCCCAGTCCATTTCCTTTGTGGTCATTTTTCCTGGAATAGGTTTCCAGGAATCCATAAAGATGGGATTCAATCCACGCATAAAGCTTTTCCATGCCCATACATAATGCCCGCCATATCCCCAGAGGTGATCTGTATCAATAATGCAAACCTTGTTGGATTTGGGAATCGGCGGATCTTTAGCATAATCATCAACCGCAGACGAGCCTGGCACGGCCCAACCCTGTGGCTCCCAGCCGGGTGAAACATAATCTGCCGGGCTGTCCCATAGTAATTTATTTAACATAGGTGGCCCGATCCTGCTGCCAAGCCCAACCATATGCTGTCTGGGCATTTTCTTCTCTACCTCTTTTATGTAATTGATGATATGATAGCACCATTCAACGGTTCCGCCTTCGTTAATGATTTCATACAATACATTATCAAGATCATTCACGGTTTCAATTACTTTTCTCACATACGCTTCCTGCCGGGCAAGCGCCTCTTTATTGGCCAGGCTGTGCAGGGTAGGTGAGCCGTCTTTATCTATGCCCTTATCTTTTACATCTACGCCGTTGATATTGTTTTTTATATTGTAAGGATGAGAGTCGAACGTATCCATCCCTTTAATGCTCATTTTGTTTAAGCTCCATCCCTGGAACAGCATCACGGAAACATATATCCCCCTTTTGCCGGCATCTGTTACACGTTCTCTTATTCTTTTAAAATAATCCTCATTCCACTTATCTAAATCGAACTTTGGTTTACCGTCAAATGCTTTTTCTTTACCCGTGCGCTGGTAGGGCATGGGCTCAATGGTAATAGGCATGCTGCTCCATGAAGCGCCATAAGGATGTTCCCAAACCCAGAAGCGCATAAAGTTGTGGTGCCTGCTTTCCATCATATCCAGGTATTCTTTCCAGTTAAGTTGGGGCGCATTTTCTTCTGAATAGATGTCCTGGAAATTTTCCCAGGTATGCGATCCCGTAAGAAAAATTGCCTTACCTGTGTTATCGGTAAAATAGTTGGGGTTTGAATTGAGATGTTTTAACGGCCCGTTGATAGCAGGTGATAGCTGTACAGGGTTTTGAGCAAAAAACACAAAGGGGCTGATGATTAACAGTGCGATCAGGATATTTTTTTTCATGATGGTATTTGTGAAAAAGTGATAGTGTTGTTTTGAAGGTAATAAGGTTGTTCTGCTATGGTTCCGTATGTTACTAAGGTTATATGGTGGTTGTAAAACCTATAAGGTTTGCCGGGCAAGCCCCTTTAGTCGTCCCCCCGAAAGGGGGAAATACCCGCGCTGCCTACCTTATAGGTTTATATTGCTACAAAAGATCCATTCTCTCACCATTAATAATTTTTTATTTTATATTGCTCACTTCCACTATTTTCCAATGCTGGTTGTCTCCGTTATCATTGCAATCATAAGTCATAATATTTGCGCCGTCATAAGGTACGCCGTCTCTCACATCCATACAATATCCTGAAGCTGCATTCCTGAACTTTACATAACCATCTTTTGCATCATCAAAGTACCAGTGCGAATGAGTAACGGAAGGATCAGGCGATTGCTGCACATTGTATTGTAAAGATAATGTCCCGTCTGACTCCTGCAGGTACATCCCGGAATAGCGGTTGCGTATGGTGTACGCCCCGTTATCCTGCTGCTGCAATGTCCAGGTCTGCTCTTCACGATCTGCAAAAGGCCACTGACCTATATTTGCCCCGGCAGCTTTAGTGCCGGGTGTAACGGCGAGGTATTTACCGCTTAACAAGCTGGCAAATACCACTGAAGTATCGGGCGACCGAAGCACTTTCCATTTTTGATTAGGATTTGACTCAACCGGCCAGGTAGTGATCACGGCATAAGCTGAAGTGTCAGATTCAGAAACATCAACACAATAGTTGCTGTAAGCAGAAACCAGATATGTGGTTCCATCATTATTGTGCGTAATCCGAAAACGTTGCCTTATGTTTGATGAATCAGCATTGGTAACATAAGGCAGCACCTGGTCTTTTATTTCTGCTACTTCCATTGCTTCACCCGATGGCAACGAAATGATCTGCGCTGTTGAATCGGGATAATATTTAATTGCCCAACGGTAGGCAGCTTCTTCTGTATCATTAACGGTTTGCAAAGGCCTGTTATAGCTCAGCGTAAGGCTTTTCTGGCTATGCTTTGCTATTATTTGATAGTTTTTTGCAGGGTCAAATGTTGGGTGATGCGTGCAAGATGCTATGCTTGCTATAAGAGAAAAAAAAAGAGCAGGTATCTTCATTACGGAACACTTTTTATGAAATAAAATTAATGGGAGATAACGGGAAGTTTATCTCCCCTGATAATAAGGGGTGCCTTTGTAAGTTAACACTAACCCTCAAGCTACCGGCCGTTAAGCTCAGCAGTTTATTTTAAGGGTTGGATAGCAGCGGCTGCATATAAACAGGCATCAGGGTTTTGATCAAGGTTATGTAAGCGGATGCTCAATAAATAAATTCAGCTATGTGCCCACCCTTTATACCTCTTATCCAGCAACGTCCATCCTTGAGAATAGCCGCTTCATGCACTTCGAGGCCTGTGAGGTCATTATACACTTTTGTAAGCGCATCAGATACCGGCCCGCCATAAGATGGTTTTCCGAGGTTATTGCCATCCCCGGAATACCAGGCGATCATCTTTACTCCAAAACCTGCGGCGATAATACTATGGCGTAATACCTGTGTGGCCTGTTGACCGATTGTCTCATCATTCCAGTTTACTCCGTCAATCGCCCCATGTTCGGTATCGTAAATGGCCATGTCTTCTTTGCCGGCAGCTTTCAATGTTGCTCTCACGGCAGTTAGCGTTTGCCAGTATTCAAACGGGTCTGTATCCGGCCAGGTATAATAATGAAACCCGTATGCATCCAGGTGATCAATCAATCGTGTACCCTTCGTATCTTTTGCAACAAGTACAGAAAGAGAATAGTCATGAACTTTATCCTGTTCCCAATCCCAAACCACCATAGAAGGGCCGATAAGCAGCGGTGCATTATTTCCGTGTGGCACCGCAAGACGCTGTACCCGGTGCCATTCGGCGTGCTCTTCTTTTGTACCTACCCAATAGTTCAGCTCTTCCGGTATAGGGTTTTCAGGGTCGGGCTCATTGTTGGTATCAATATAAGAAAGCTTGTTTCCATACCGTGCAACAAGGTCAGCCACGTATTTGCGCAGCTTATCAAATGCGGCTGCATCTTTTGGCGCATACTGGTGGCCGGGCCAACCCGGGTAAGCTCCGGGGCGCTCAGGATGGCTTGACAGCATTTTAGGCGTTCCGTTAATAGTGATCATTAGCTTATGGCCTTCTGCAGCTTCTGTATTGATCACTTCATCCAGCATTGTCCAGTTACGTTCTTCATTGATTTTCGATTCCATATATCCTATATCTACAGCGCACCATGCGGTTGCCTCGGCATAGTTCCACAAGCGCCTGGCGCCATACTTAAATGGTGGGGTAGGGCTGGGTTTGCCACCGTATTCTTTTTCCCATTCAGGAAAATTGGGCCAGTTGTGCAGGTGCATGCCTACAAAGTCGGCTGGCACTACTGTTGGTGTTGCATCAGCCTGGCGTACCCACTGGCGTATGTCGCCGGGAGGTGTACCTGGTGTATAGTCTTTATCTTTTCCCGGGTGGGGATCTCTTTTGCAGGCAGATAGTGTTATGCCGGCGATGGCAATCGCGATCAATACTTTTTTCATAGTTTAAATATTTTTTTGTGATTTATAGATGTATGCTACAGCAGTACACAGCTATAGCAGGTGTAAAATATGAGATGTGTGAGCGTCTTTTATATTTCACGCCTGATCTAACATTATTCTTTATCACTCTGGTCCACCTGCCCACCAAACTTTTGTAGTCCAGGTGTTTGGTTGAGTTGCTCCGGCAGCATAATTAGGATTACCAGATACCTCATCCGCTGGGTAGTTCAGCCTTGTTGGTATTACTCCATTGGTAACATTGCCAGGATAATTAGTTGGCACGAGGGTGGGGTAAGATGATCTTCTATAATTACCCCATGCTTCCCACCAGTTTAAAAACTGGCTTACCCATAATTGATCGCCAATCATTTCTAATGCAGGTTTGGTAACGCCATAGGGATATGTTGCCAGGTAGGAAGATACCTGCGCATCGGTAACTATAAATGCAGGATCGTGTTTAACCAGCATTTGCATTGCAGCTTTTACTCCTTTCTCATAGTGCGATTTTGCGTCGGCAGGCAAAAGCCCTCCGATATTTCTTTGCGCTGCTTCAGCTAATAAAAATTCAGCTTCTGCATAGTTCATAATCGGGTAAGGTTCGTCTCTGTCTAAAAGTTTAGGATTTATTTTTGAGTATAATAAATTGGGATTAAACGCCGCTGTTGCAGGTATTCCTTCTATTGCTCTAAGCATTGTTTCATCTTTGCCATTAGGCATTCCTTTTTGGTCAACAGGATTTGTATTTGATGGTTTCCAGCTATCTTCCGCATCCCAAATACCAATACCTGCAGTTAGAATCATTAGCCTGGGATCATCATCTGCCGCTGATAATGGATTTGTCCCTTTCAGAAAATCAATTAATGTCTTACTCATAAAAGATGATTGTCCACCATCTCCGGGAATAAATGCTCGTGATAAGCCGTTTTGATTATTAACCATGCTTGGGCCTAATGCCATTGGTACAAATAAATTATCATCATTACTGGTAAAAACGCCGCCTGCTACTGCTTTAGCTACATAAGTATTAGCGGTAGCCGCATCAGCATTAGATATGCGCATGGCTAACCGCAGCATTAAAGAGTAACCCCATCGTTTCCATTTACCAATATCCCCTTCGTAAAAAATATCACCCTCAGCAAAACCGTCTGGCGCCGCTGCAGTAAAAGCTGCAGTAGCTTCATCCAGCTCTTTCAGTAAATCCAAATAGATATCTTTTTGTTTGTCGTAGGATGGAAAAAATACACCATCATGGCTTTTTAATGCATTGAAGTATGGAATACTTCCATAATAATCTGTAAGGCGTTGAAATGTAAAAGCCCTCAAAACCCTTGATGCCTGTTTTAAATTATTGTAGTCCTGTCCCTTTGCAAATCCTGAATCTATCTGGTATAAAATTTCATTTACATTTTTCAGGGTTCCGGTATACATGTATTGAAAAGGAATGTAAGATGCCTCAAAATCCTCCGTATACTTATCTCCCGGGGCAACACCCTGGCTAAGAAAAGCCAGGTGTTGAATGGCATAAGCGCACATCCCTATATTTGTTTTCCAGTTAAATTGACGGGCGTGATCTTCAATACCGCCGGATGCAGCACTAAGTTGAGCCGTTGTAAACAAAAAATTCAGATTGATAGTTGGTTGAGCCTGTGGATTATTATTAAGATCCTGCAGCTCTTTGGTATTGCATCCGCTAATTGCATAAATAACGGTTGCAACAATAATATATAGTATCTTTTTCATACTGTTTCAATTAAAATGTTAGAAAGTCAACCTTAGATTACATCCGTAAGTGCGTGTTGCCGGGAAACCGAAATAATCAAGGCCTTGCCCGTTGGAATTTGTGTAGCTTGATTCCGGATCGATATTCTCTGTATTTTTATACAGTATGGCCAGGTTTCGGGCAACAATTGAGAACATAGCAGCCCTGAATGGTGTTTTACTTAATAGTTTTGCCGGAAGTGAATAACCCAAAGTAATTTGTCTCAATTTTATAAATGAAGCATCATACATAAATCTGTCTGCAGTTCTGTCTCCCAAATAATTCCAATAACTTGATGCCTGTCCTTTAATCAATGTTCTTGTTTCTTCTTTGTATGTACCAGGATTGGCGGCGTCTTCAAACAAGCCTGTTACAACAAGCGGCGCTTCGCCATCTCTTCCCAATAAGGTTTGTTTATGAAATCCGGCTTTGGTAATCATAACATTTGTGCCTGAATAAATATCACCACCCGACTTAAAGTCAATTAAAAAACTAAGGTTAAATCCTTTCCATGTAAGAGCATTGGTAAACCCACCTGTAAAATCAGGAACCCCCCTGCCAATAATACTGAATTGATCAGATGATAATGGTGCGCCATTTACATCAAACATTAATAAGCCGGTGGCGGGGTCTGTTTTTTGTGTAAGCCCTGTTATCATACCGTAAGGGTATCCCACAATATGTTTGATGGCAGCAGTATAAGTTCTTGGATCTTCAACTCCTAACTCAGTTTGTCCTTCAATCAGGCTTATTACTTTACTATTGTTTTTTGCAAAATTCAAAGACATGTCCCATGTAATACTTTTGCTTTTATATGGGGTAGCTGACAGCAATAGCTCTATGCCCCTGTTTCTGATTTGTCCCAGGTTAACCGTGGTGCTGGAAAAACCAGATGCATTTGAAATATTTGCATTCAGAATATCATTTGTAGTTTTTTGAGCATAATATGTTAAGTCCAATCCTAACCTGTTGTTCAAAAAACGAAGGTCAATACCAAACTCAGTTTCTGAAGAAGTATAAGGCACTAATGCAGAATTAGGTAAATTGTATTGAGAGTTCATTCTGCCGAGTGGTACAACCTGGCCATTTGCATTAACATGAGTTTGATCTGCCAGATAACTTACAATGGTAGAATATGATCCTACCGAGCTAGCGTTACCCACCTGTGCCCACGAAGCTCTTATTTTTCCAAAGCTTAACCATTCAGGCAGGCGTTGAAAAGCATCGCTGAATACAAAACTTGCACCAACAGACGGATAAAATATGGAGTTTGTTTTAGGATCTAAAACTGAAAACCAATCCTGTCTTGCTGTAGCTGTCAGGAAGAGGTAATCATTGAATGAAAATTCAGCAGAGCCGAATAATGAATTGATACCTGATTTCCCATAATCATATCCATAAGTTTTTAGTGTTGCGTTTGAGATATTAGAAAGGAAAGGGGTATTAAATCCCGTACCTCTCAAATTAAGGTTTTCCCACATGCCCCTCATTTGATTACCACCGACAAATGCCTTAACCGCTATTTTGCTGATATTTTTTTCAAAACCTATAATACCTTCTATATTTAACTCGCTTACACGGGTTTCATATTCAGATAATTCGCCACCGCGCCTGTATCCTGTACCTTGTGGTGTATTTTGTGTTCCTCTTTTGGTAGAATAATCATAACCAATTCTTGCCTGTGCATATAAATAACCTGTAAAATCGTATCGCATTAATGCCGAGGAAATAACTCTGTTTCTTACATCAGAATTAATATACTGGTATGCAACCCAATACGGATTATTCGTGTATATGTCCGGCGTAAATGCATATTCTTCACCGGGGCTTTTGCCGTCGGCAATTGTTATGCCCATTTCGTTTTGCAGAGCTAATGATGGTACGGCACCGGGCTTGTTGGGATCGCCAATCATATTGCGCACATCAACATTATTGGGAATAAAGTACATTGTATTAATGCCACTGCCTGGTGCATCTGAAAGACCGGGGCGGTTCTTTACTTTTTCATTAGTGTACATCACTTTGGCATCCATACGAAGTTTCTTTCCAAACCTGCCATTAGCAGAAAGGGTACCATTTATGCGATCATACCTGGAATTGGGAACAACACCATTACTGTTTAAATTTGAAAGAGAAGCTCTGAAATTTTGAGTAGCATTCCCTCCTGTTAGTGAAATAGAATTTGTGTAAGCATTACCTATATCATAAAATTTTTTCCAGTTGTCGCCAACATAGGAATAGGGGTGGGTTGTGCCGTCAAACTGAACAGAAGGGCTTCCATCCAGCTTTGGTCCCCATCCGTTATAGGTCCAGTTATTGTTCCATACCTGGTCAAGCGTTTCTGCCTTTGTAGCTTTTTGTGTTTCCAGGGTAGCACCCACATAACCGCCCGCGCCATAGGTCTTCTGCATATCGGTTACATTGTTTATTGTTTCCATCACATAATTGGAGTTTAATTCAACGCCCAAACCTTTAGACCCCTTACCGGTTCTGGTAGTAATAAGAATAACACCTTGTGCAGCTCTTGATCCATATAATGCGGCTGCACTTGCACCTTTCAGAACTGTCATTGATTCAATATCATCAGGGTTAATGGTACTCATGCCATCACCCATATCGCCACCACCCCATGTGCCTGCCTGCCCGTAGTTTGTATTATCCATCGGAACCCCGTCAATTACATACAATGGCTGATTATTAGAAGAACCCAGTGTTTTTGCTCCCCTGATAACAACTCTCGAAGAACCTCCGGCCCGAAGCAATCTTGGTAACATTTACTCCTGCCACTCTTCCGGCCAGTGCGTTTGCTGTGTTGTTTTCGCGTGCCTGGGTAAAATTATCACCATCTACTTTTGTGGCGGAAAATTGCAGCGCCTTGGTATTTCTTTCAATGCCAAGTGCTGTAACAATAACTTCAGACAAATTCTTTTGGTCGCGCTCGAGTGAAATAGCTAATGTTGTTTTTCCTGCAATAGCTATTTCCTTATTCAGGTATCCAACAGAACTGATAATAAGCGTTGCATTAGGATCAACGTCAATGGTAAAATTTCCATCTACATCTGTAATAGTTGTTTGAGAGCTTCCCTTAACCTGTATAGTAGCGCCTGCAACCGGGCTGCCGCTCTCATCTGTTACCTTACCTGTAATTGGCTGTTGATTATCTGACGGCGGAGTAAATGACAATACTACCAGCTCGTTGTTGTTTATCTTATACTCCAGCCCCGTTCCTTCAAGTACTTTGATTAATACTTCTCCGATAGGGGCATTTTTTACATTAAGGGTAATCCTGCTGGTTTCAAAAACAGGAGCATCGGTATATAAAAAGCGGTAATCTGAATTTTTTTCTATAAGGCTTAATACCTTTCTGAGCGGTTCTTTTTTAACAGTTAATGAGATTTCCTTTTGTGCATTGGCCAAAAGACTGATTTGCAAACCCAGGAATGTTGTAATAATGAAAGAAATTTTCATAATAAATCTCCATTTCGGGGCATAGAGCGCAGCAAGCCTGTCCCAATTAGTTTTGGAAAAAAGCATATCTTTAATTGTTGAGTGTAAAAATGCGGGAACTACTTTGCCGGTGTTCCCAGTTTGCTTAACGGGAGATGTTGACGCATCTCCTTTTTTATTTTGTTTTTAGGTCATATCGTACAGTTTTATATTTGATGATTAGTAAGTATTATAATTTTAAGGCGGATTATTTGTTTTTCCTGATAATAACTTTCCTGTTCTCAATAGTGTAATCAAATGCAGCAGTCTCCCTAAGCGCATCTAATGCTTCCACAATATCTTCTTTCTCAAAAGACCCGGTAAAGGTTAGGGAGGTTAGGTCTTTATCCCGGAAAACAATAGATACATTATACCAGCGTTCCATTTTTTGCGCAAGTGTTAAAAATGATTCTTTGGTAAAAACAAACTTGTTTTGTATCCAGGCTATTTCGTTTATACTACTGTCAGTTGAATTTGCTTTTATTTTGCCTAATTGCATAATTACCTCGCCTCGCGGAGTCACAGATTTTTCTGCCGGCATAGAGGATATGGCAGAATATTTGCCGATCAATATTTTTTCCTTAGGTCTTAATAATATTTTCCTTTCAGGGTCAGACTGAGAAAAAACTTCAATTATTCCCGTAATTAAAGATGCTTCAACCGTTGAGTCTTCTGTATACGCTTTAACATTAAAAACTGTTCCTTTTACTTTTATGTCAACATTGCCTGCGTGTACGGTTAAGGGCAGATGCTCATTTTTAGCAATATCAAAATAACCTTCGCCGTTTAAATAAATTTCGCGGGCAGTTACACCAAAATCTTTATTATAGGTTAGTTTACTTCCTGAATTTAAAATAACAGATGAACCATCAGGAAGATTTACCGCTGTTTTTGAGCCGGCAGTAGTTACTACTTCATTGCTTTGTATTGCCGGAGCCAAATCCTCTTTTTTTAAGAGCCAGACACAGCAGAATAAAACAGCAATTATAGCCGCTATCCTCCATTCCCATTTAAACTTATTGTACCATTTTTCAAGTGAAAAGCTGGTTGCCTCTGAATCAATAATATCATTTACTTTCAGCACTTCTTTTTGCTCTTCAGCTATTTTAAACCGTATTGCTTCGCGGCTTTTTTGAATATCAGCGTCATCTGTAATGTGCTCAAGCGGCAGCCGGTGAAGGTTTAATAAAATTTCATTAATCTCAGATATATCCTGCTGTTGCTGCAAAAGAAGCTCCAGTTCCTGCAATTCCTCACCTGTAATTTCTTTATTGAACTTACGTAACAGCAACTCCCAAATTCTTGAAGCAGACATACCTGGTATTATCTTTATATACTAGGATACGCTTATGAAAGAAATACCCCCAATGAGTAAAAATTTTTTTTCAGGAGATTAAAGTAAGCGGAATGGACTGGCTTAATTTTTTTAACGCAAGCGTCATTTGGTTTTCTATGGTTTTTTGCGAAAGCCCTAAAAGAACTGCTACCTCACGATATTTGAGGTTATTTTCTTTTACAAGGCTAAAAATCAATTTGCATTGCGGAGGCAGCGATTGTATAGCCAGATTTATGCGCCGTAAAATTTCGCTGCTAACAAGCATATCGTGTGGAGTAAGTGTTATGCTGCATGGCACATCATGAAAATTTTCAAGCGCCCGAATATAGTTATTTTCCTTTTTTAATTGTTTGATTGCCCGGTTTTTTGCGCAAATAAAAATATATACATCAGGGTTGGTTACGTTGGACAGCAAATGTCTTTTTTGCCATAAATCCAGGAAAGTATCATTTACTATTTCTTCTGTTGTTTCTTTATTTCCGGTTAATGCTAATACAAACCTGAAAATTCTCGGGAAGAATTTTTCATGAAGCTGCCATAATGCTGATTCATTGTTTTGTGACATCTGGCTGAATAATTCATTTATATGCAGGCTATAAGTTTGCATTACCTTCAATATTATTTCACTGAATTAAAGGTGTAGAAAAAATCACATTACTTCCGGGCAGATATAATGGATGAAAGCAGTTTTGCACGGCAAAAAGTTTTAGTTATATAAATATGTATTGCAGTAAAGTTAAGAAAATGTAAGATTTACTTTAATTGATGAGGAAATTATACGCAACCGTTTGCGATAATGTTTTCAAAATTATTAAAAGTACTTCGTTCATTTCTCATTGTTTTAACTAATGGATGACTATATACACTTTTAATAACCTCCTGTTTGATATTTGCTGCCCTGTTATTATTCTTTTTCAATCAGCCTGTATTCAACCCTCCTGTTTCTTTCTCTTGCGGCAGGGTTATCTTTTCCGTCAATTGTTTCCGGCTCAAGAGGGCAGCATTCGCCGTAAGCTTTGCCTATTAGCCTTGTGCTGTCAATGCCTTTATTTGTGAGGTATTTTATACATGCGTCCACACGTTTCTGCGCCAATCCAAGGTTGTATTCTTCAGAGCCTTTACCATCGGTATAACCGCCCACTTCTATCACTATATCCGGGTTGTTTTTCATAAGAGATACGAGTGAATCGAGCTCAACATGTATGCCCTTATCAAGCGATGATTTGTTGTATGAGAATTTAGCGATAGTTGAACTTTCATTCAATACATCAAGCGCCTTTTGCACAGCGTTGTCCTTCAATTTTGCGGCCATGGAGAGGCAGATGTCTGAGTTGCGGATGGTATCTGTGCCTGAATCCAGATAAACGGTATAATGCCGGGTAAATGGTTCATATCCTTCTTTTTCAGCTACTATTTCAAATCCTGAAGCATTGTTAAGTGTAAAACTATAATCACCGTTAGCTCCTGTTGTTTCCGTAAAACCGCTTTTCCCGGTTTTTTTTGCGTTTTTCACAGAAAGAGAAACACCCTGCAGCGGCTCCCCGCTTTTGCAGTCAATTACCAAACCTTTTATGATTTGTGTATTATCCTGCCGCACTGCAAACATATCCAGGCAACATTCTGAATTCCTGTCTGAGCTGAAAATGCCCGTATTCCATAGGTTATCTTCATCGGTGCTTATATAATATAATTCGTCTTTTGATGAGTTGATAGGGCTTCCGGCATTTTTAGGTTTTTCCCAATTGGATAATTGAAAATCTCCTTTTGCAGAAAATATATCAAAACCACCCATGCCTGTTAAACCATTACTCGAAAACAAAAGTGTTCTTGTTGTTTGATGATAGGAGGGAGAGCATTCGTCTTCGGCAGTATTTACAATATTGCCCATATTGGTTACCAGCAATGGATTGAGATTGCTATCCAGCGGCGCATACCACAAATCGTATTTGCCTATTCCTCCCTGCCTGTCAGAAGAAAACAGCAGGTATTTATCATCTGTTGTTATATAGGGTTGCGTACTGTTGGCTCCTTCGGTATTTACAGGTTCTTTCAGTTTTACAGGGTTACTCCAGCCGGTATCTGTTTTGTGTGATATATAAATGGACGACAACGTTGTTCCATTAATAACCTTCCAGCGGGTAAAAAACATTTTATCTCCTTTGCTGTTTACAGTTGCTAACCCGTTGTGCCAGCCGTCTTCTTCGGGTAGCTTTATTATTGCCGGCTGGTTTATACTGGCGCCATCTGATGCTGCTTCAAATAACTGCGCGGAATAACCTGGGATTCCATTTGCAGTGTTGCTGTCATTTTTTATTGAAGTGAATATTACTTTTTCCGGTGAAACGATATTCATGGCATAAGCCGATACGTTACCCGAAGTTTGTACAGGTGTTACAAAAAAAGTTTGTTTTTCTTTTTCCGGTTGCTGTTTAATAAATTTAAGATTCTCAAGCTCCCGGTCAGCGCCTGTTAAAAGCTTATCCATATTTGTATAAGACTCCCTGAAGGCAGTAAATGCAGCAAGGGCATCATCGTATTTTTGATTTGCCCTGAGTGTAACACCGTACCAATAAAGGCTTTCAGGGTAAGCATCTTTATCAAAATGAGTAGATGCTTCATACCATTTTTCTGCTTTTGCATAATTGTTGCAAAGCCGGTAGCTTTCTGCAAGATGGTAAACGGATTCATTGTGCGTGCTTAAATTTGATTTGCCTTTTACCTTTTTCTGAACAGCAAAAGGTTGAGACCTTGCTGTAGTGGCTTGTTCCATACTGAGGTATTTTTCATAATACTGTATGGCGTCATAGTATCTCTTTTGTTTGAATAATTTTTCAGCTTTAACATAATATCCACGTCCGTTGCCCTGTGCAGAAACCTGCAAAAAACCGGTCAAACTAATCACGAGCAGGATTATTGTGAAAAGATGCAATGATAATTTTGTATATAGTGTATTATTCAGGTGCATGTTGTATAATTAAAAACGGGGGCAATAAAATGGTTTTGTTTGCATGGCGTTTTTACGCCACCATGTATAGGAAATAGAAACCTCAACACTGTTACGGTTTATGGTCATGGCATCTTTTGTTGAAATGCCTGTGTCATAGCTCATGCCTACGGTTAATCCTTTGTAATAAAAACCTGCAAATGGCGAAAGCGCATCATTAAAACGCATATTGGCGCCAACCATTACATCAACATTTTCGCTGGCATTAATTTGTACATAAGCGCCTGCCATTTTCTCTTCATTATTTCCCTGGCGCATGTACAGAATATTGGGCACGATATTGAAGAAATCATTCAATATAATTCTTGCCCCTGCATGCGCACTATAGCGAATGGGTAACTGGTGTTTTTCGCCCGAACCTGCGATAAACGGATCTTTTGGCTGACTTAAATGATATCCGGAAAATCCTGCAAATAGATTTACTTTTTTATCTGGTGTTGCATCATAGTACAAAACACCTGCTCCTGCATCAAACGTAAAAACAGATGGACGGGTTAATACATCTGCTGATGTGCTGTTATGATTGTATCCAATGCCGGCAGCCCATTGATCGCCAAACTGCAATTTGGTTATATCAAATCTTCTGTTTATAAAGCCAGCCTGCATAGCCATCACCAGGTAGTGATTACCAAATCTTGCTCCTGTATAAGCAGCGCTCAGGTAAGCGTTGGACAAATTGTATGATTTATCTGAAGATGCCTGGTTGAGAATGCTTATACCAAGGTTAAGGTTTTTACTGGTAACAGCTTCTGCTGAAACACCTGCCGTTGTAAAAGTATTTTCATACTGGCTGCGCCAAACAGCAGATACACGGTAATCTCCTTCTATCGCGCCGGTTAATGCCGGGTTAAGCAGCATAGGCTGAATAAAGTATTGTGAAAAATGCGGGTCTACCTGGCTGATTGCCCGGCTGCTGATCAGCAATACCCACATACATAATATAATCCTCAATATTCTCATCTCGAATCTTTTATCGTATTAAGTTAACTGTACCTTTTTTCAGGAATGTATCCTGGTCGTTTGTTCTCACTTTTACAACGTATATGTACGGGCCAACGGGTTGAGCTATACCCTTGCTTGTACCATCCCAACCTTTGGTATTATCATTGGTTTCGTAGATAAGCGCTCCCCATTGTGTATAAATTCTTATTTCTGCACCTGTCACTGTTGTTCCATATACTTTAAATACATCGTTCCTGCCATCATGATTTGGTGTGAAGGCATTCGGAATGAAAAGATCTTTTGCATTGCCAGCTAAATTCACTTTCACACTGGCAGTGTCTGTGCAGCCATCTTCAGAAACTGCCACAACAGTAAAAGTTGCAGACGAATCTTTAAGTGCCGCTGTTTGCGTTTTTGCGGTTTGATTGGTAAACATAGCAGCCGGCGACCAGGAAAATATCTCATAATCAACATCCGCATTGGTACTGAGCGTAAAATTGCTTCCGCTAATTACTGCACCTGTGCTGCTGGTTAAAGTAAGAGCGATAGATTTTATGACTGCATTTACAGGTTTTATATCGCTACAGCCTGATGCATTTGTTCCTTTTATATAATAGGTTCCGCTTTCAGAGATAGCGTTATAGTCAGGTAAAGCAATTGTTGCCTGTTCATCTGTAAAGTATGTATAGGTAAGTGCAGGCGTGCTTGCTGCAGTAACAGCAGGCAGCGCAAGGTTTATTGTTGCAGGTGCGCAAACAAATGCAGGATCGGTAACAACTACTGTTGGTATATCATTAATGATGATTGTTGTTTTTGTGCTGTTGCTGCAACCATTATTACTGAAGTTATACGTTACTTCATATGTATTGGGCGTAGATGCTGCTAAATTTATTTCTCCTGTTGCTGCATTAATGCTCAAACCTGAAGCAGCACTGAAACTGCCTCCTGTTTGTCCTGTAAGCGTTACCGCCACGCTGCCGGTTTTGCAATAAGGTATACCGCCATATGAAACAGATGCTACAGGTAATGCAGTAACAGTTACCGTATGTTGAGAAACCGACGGACCATTATGCCCGGCTGCACTTGCTGATACAGTTGCGATGCCACTGAAAGATTGATTCCAGATTACTTCTCCTGTTATGGCATTGATTGAACCTGCAGAAATTGGAGATAAGCTGTAAGTAATACCTGTGGTATTTGATGCAGAAGCACTATACATTATTCTGCCGGTATCCTGGCAACGTGATGAACCGGTTCCTGCAGCAAATACAGGTAAACCAACTGAAGGCGTTACGGTTACAGAAGCGCTGTTGTTTGCATTGTCAGGATCTGCTTCTGTGCCTGAGATAGTTGCGGTATTTTGATATGCTCCTGTTGCATTTACGGTAGCCGTAACTGTTAATATTGCACTGCTTCCGTTTAAAATATCTCCTATAGTCCAAACACCGGCAGCATTATTATAAGTTCCTTGTGTTGTGGCAGAGGAAACATAGGTATACCCGGAAGGAAGTATATCATTTACCGTTACGCCGGTAGTATTACTTGGTCCATTATTAAGTGCCGTAACTGTAAAAACAACATTACTGCCGGCAGGCGCGGATGGATTATCTACAGATTTGCTAACGTTTCTGTCACTTGAAGCCGCAACAGGAATTGGCGTTATTGTAACTGTATTATTGGATGATTGCGGGTCAAATAAATCACTTGAAATTGTAGCTGTATTTGCATATGTACCCGATGCATTTACGAGAGCGGTAATTTGTAAAACCGCGTTACTGCCACTGGTAAGGTTACCAATTGTCCATATACCGGTGCTGCTGTTATAAGAACCCGCAGACGTGGTAGCGGAAACGAATGTATAACCATTGGGAAGTAATGTGCTGATCTCTGTTCCGAAAGTGTTATTTGCCCCGTTATTAATTGCAGTAATGGTGAAGGTAATATTACTGTTAACGGGTGGAGACATACTGCTTGCTGTTTCTGTTACTGCCACGTCAGCGTTGCCCACATTTACGGTAACAAATGCTACATCACATTGCGGATTTATGGTAGAATTATCACAAACCTGGTAACTGAATTGATCTATGCCGCTATAGCCTGATGCAGGAGTATAAGTAATTACTCCTGTAGTAGTATTTACTGAAGTGGTGCCATGTGCGGGTGCTGTTGTAACCTGCAGAGATGATAAACTAAGTATAGCAGAGGGCTGATCATTTGCGGTTACATTTATCGCTGCGGGTTCATCTACATTAGTATTGGCTATATCATCATTAGCGCTCGTTACTTCTATAATCTCCGCATTAAACGCTAAAAATGCCGGGTCGCTAGATCCACTAAGCTTATACCGGAAATTTAACGCGGAAGTGTAATTGCCGGCATTAATTCCAAAGGCGCTGAGGTCGGCAGCCCATATTCTTATTGGTCGTTCTGTTTTAGTATAGCCTGCCGCAAGCGTTCCGTTAACAGCATAAAAATCTACAATCCATTTGCCTACAACAGGCACAGAAGCTGCGCTGTGATTTACTGCAACTTTGTTACCCACTATTACTCCTGAGCCATCGGTGAAATAAACGGAGTCAAGAGCACCACCAGGGTCTGCAATCTGGGTTACAAGAATATCAGGCACTCCATCCCCGATCTTTGCAGGGTCAATAATTCCTCCAAAATCAAAAATTAAAGTGTTAGCCGGAATATTAGCAACGCCCGTGCCTATATTTAATCCTTTCGTTCCATCTGTAAGGAACGCTGAGATATCCGGCGGCAGCGAAAAGGGCGCAGGTGAAGATGCTCCGTTATCAACACCATCTGCCAATTGCCCGAAAGCAGGCAAGGCTGTTGTACCGGCAAGTGTAATATTTCTTACGGGAAATGCCTGGAAATTTAAGGCTGAAAAGCTTATGCCATATGCAGTTAATGTTGCATCATTTACGCCTGTGGAGTAGGTGGTGCCATTCCAGGTAAAACCTAATACATTGTGATTATTATCCGGCTTTATTGAACTGATGGCAGTAGATGAAGATGACCAGTACCCGTTAAAATCAGTATAAATAGCAGTAATGCCCTGCTGCGCGGATGCAGTATTGCTGAACAGGCTGATAAAAAAAACGGTATAAAGCAAAGTGTAGTTGGTCTTCATCATCAAAAGGATATTGATTAGTTTGGTGGTTTTCAATTGGTCTGAATTCCTGATTAACACGTAGTACTGCTTATATAAACTTGCATTGGAAAAAGTTATTGTTTGATAAAAATATTTTTTGGGTACAATTTTGATATATGGTAAGAAAAATATCGTATCTTTTGAACGATATTTTTATGCCATATTATTTGTGAACTAAAACTCTTAAATATGAGAACGGTTGCCAATATCTTCCATAGAAAAGGACGCCACAACATTACTATTACGCCAGACATTACTGTTTTACAAGCGCTCAAAATAATGTCGGAAAAAAACATCGGTTCTGTAATTGTAGTGGATTATGACGGGCATTATTGCGGCCTGGCTACCGAAAGAGACTATGCCCGTAAAGTAATTTTGCTCGGTAAATCATCAAGTGATACTCCGGTGAGTGAAATTATGCTGGAACATTTACCTAAGGTTGGGCTTGATCATACACTCGAAGATTGTATGGAAATAATGACAGCGCATAATATCCGCTATCTTCCGGTGTTTGTTGATAATGAATTTTATGGGGTTATTTCTGTGCTGGATATTGTAAAGGAAACCATACTTGCACAGCAGGAAACAATTGATCAGCTTCACAGCTATATCCATTCCACAGTTTAATTATTTATCAAACTGCAAAATAAGCGTCATATATAATCAATTAGGTTTTATTGTTTATTTTCGCTGCTTAAAAATTAAGCGTCAATACCTCATTTATTCTCAGATATGAGGGTTATTTAAATTAACAGCATCATAATATGAAACCTACATTAGTTATTATGGCCGCAGGAATGGCCTCAAGATATGGAAGTTTAAAGCAGATACAACGTTTTGGACCGTCTGGCGAAACAATTATGGATTATTCCATTTATGATGCCATACGTGCCGGTTTTGGTAAGGTTGTGTTTATCATCCGACAGGAATTTGCAGAAGATTTCAAAGCCATATTTGAACCCAAATTAAAAGGTAAAATCGCTATTGATTATGTTTTTCAAAATTTAAATTCTTTTGTAGAAGATATTACTATACCTGAAGACAGGACCAAACCCTGGGGTACTGCCCATGCGGTTTTGTGCGCTTCACCGGCTGTAAAAGAACCTTTTATTGTTATTAATGCCGACGATTTTTATGGCAGGGACGCTTTTGAAAAAGCGTATAAGTTTTTAACGGAATCTGCCAACGACCACACTTTTGGTTTGATAGGCTATGAACTGGTAAAAACACTTTCAGATAATGGTTCTGTAAGCCGTGGTGTTTGCAAAGTAGATGGTTCAGGTAATTTGGTTCAGATAGCAGAGCGCACCAAAATATATGCAGAAGGAGATAAGATCGTTTATGAAGACGGGGATAAAAAAGTTGAAGTGCCTTCTGATTCAAAAGTATCAATGAACTTTTGGTGTTTTACACCTTATGTTTTCAGCATTTGTAAGGAAATGTTTGATGAATTTCTGCAAAAAAATATCGATCAGCCCAAAGCTGAAATATATGTGGTTGATGTTGCAGCGAAGTTTATTACACTTCCTGACAGTGTATTAAAAGTTATTCCTACCAAATCCGAATGGTTTGGTGTAACGTATAAAGAAGATGCCCCTGTTGTTGAAGCAAGCATTAATGCATTGGTAAACAAGGGAGAATATCCTAAAAGCTTGTGGTAATACGTGATGTTTCCCGGGCTTTTCTTTACGTGGAAAAAATTAACAAATTACGAGTCCGCATATAAAATTCTTTGGCATTATATTTTGTTTTGTATTTATTAAATTTTTTTCCAACTTATGCGTTATTGTTGATATATCATTAAAAACAAAAGCCGGTGAAAAAAATATTTGCTGCCATACTTTGCCTGTTTAGTATAGGTCATATTTATGCTCAGGGGTTTGCCCAAAAAGTTTTGCAGAGATTCAGTATTGAAGGCTTTGGCGGTTTAGCCAATTACCAGGGCGAGCTCCAGGAAAGTGGTTATACCTTTTCACAGGCAAAACCAGCCTTTTCCCTGGGTGGAAATATAGCTATAACCGATAAGTTATGCTTACGTGGTCTGGCTACTATCGGAACTATTAAAGCCTCGGATAAGTATAGCGCAAGCGCTTCCAAAAGGCTGAGAAACCTTGATTTTGTCTCAAGGATATATGACCTTAGCGCTACTGTTGTATACGATATTTTTGATGTGCTGGAAAAAAGATATACTCCCTATGTTTTTGCCGGGGTTTCTGTTTTTCATTTTTCTCCGTATACTTACGATTCAACCGGCAAAAAATGGTGGCTTGAACCATTAGGTACAGAAGGTCAGGGTCTTTCGCAATACCCAGACAGAAAGATATATAGCCTTAATCAAATCTCTATTCCTTTTGGCGCCGGAATTAAATTTGCAATAAACGAAAGAGTTAACTTAGGATGGGAGTTCAGGTTCAATAAAACATTTACTGATTACCTTGATGATGTGAGCACCACTTATGCTGATTATAATATATTAATATCAGGCGTGCATGGAACAACGCCTGCTGCACTTGCGTACAGGGGAGATGAGTTAAAGAACGGAAATCCGGACTATCCCGCCGCAGGTACCCAGAGAGGAAATCCCAAAACTAAAGATTGGTATTATTTTTCCGGGATAACAATAACATACAGGCTATTTACTTCAGGAAAATCATTGGGAAAAATCGGAGGCAGGTCAGGCGACTTAGGATGTCCTAAAAATGTTTATTAATAATGCTCCTTCTCCCCTGTATGGTAAATCTGTTTTTGTAATACAGGATTATTATTTCTGCATAATTATTTGCAATAAAATCCTGATGCTACGTAGTTTGATTTTATCTTTATCATCAAGATAAAAAACATGGCATATAAGCATCAGCAGGAATTTATAAATGCATTAGAAAAATCAGGTGAGCTTGTCAGAATAAAGACCTTTGCAGATCCCCATCTTGAAATAGCTGAAATTACCGACCGCATCAGCAAAAGCGGCAATGGCGGCAAAGCTTTGTTATTTGAAAATACAGGATATGATTTTCCCGTTTTGATGAATGCATATGGTAGTGAGAAAAGAATGTGTATGGCATTAGGCGTGCAACATCTTGATGATATTGCCAAAGAGATTGAAGCATTATTTAAATTATTGACAAAACCCAAAGAAGGGATATTAGACAAATTAAATATGCTCCCAAAGCTTGGACAATTTGCTTCGTGGATGCCTAAAGTAAAAAAGGGGAGAGGAGAGTGCCAGGAAATTGTGATTACTGAAAATCCCGATCTTGGGAAGCTTCCTGTAATTACATGTTGGCCTAAAGATGGCGGGCCGTTCATTACATTACCGGTTATTCATACAAAAGATTTACACACGGCAATAAGAAATGTCGGTATGTATCGTATGCAGGTGTTCGGGCCAACGCTTACCGGTATGCATTGGCACAAGCATAAAGTATCTGCAAAACATTATAATGGGTATAAAGCTGCAGGAAAAAAAATGCCTGTAGCTGTTGCTCTGGGCGGCGACCCGGCATATGCCTATGCTGCTACTGCTCCATTGCCCGAAAATGTAGATGAGTATATGCTGGCAGGCTTTCTGCGCAGGAAAAAAGTTGAGCTGGTAAAATGTATAACACAACCTGAAATAGAAGTTCCCGCTGATGCTGATTTTATTATTGAAGGCTATGTTGACCCCACGGAAGAAATGATTTGGGAAGGTCCGTTTGGTGATCATACCGGCTATTATTCATTGCCAGACTGGTATCCGCGTTTTCATGTTACCTGCATCACACACAAAAAAAATCCGGTGTATCCGGCAACGATAGTGGGCATTCCTCCACAGGAAGATGCATGGCTGGGAAAAGCTACTGAACGGATATTTCTTGCTCCTATTAAAATGACAATGGTTCCGGAAATAATGGATATGGAAATGCCTGTAGAAGGTGTATTTCATAACCTGGTTATTGCAAAGATTAAAAAAGAATTTGCAGGGCAGGGGCAAAAGGTAATGTATGCCATGTGGGGTGCAGGGCAAATGATGTTTAATAAAATTTTGGTGATAGCTGATGAACTTGCCGGCATACAGCATTATAAAGAACTTGCTCAGCAGGTATTTGCAAATTTAAATGTAAGCACAGATGTAATTTTTTCTTCCGCCCAATGGATGTATTGGATCATAGTTGCAGTAAACTTGGTTTTGGCGGTAAAATGTGTATTGATGGAACAAGGAAATTTGCTGAAGAATCAGATGAAAAATATGTTACTGGTAACCCGAATGAAAAAGTAAAAGAAAAATTTTTGCTGGATAATTTTCCTGAGCTCACTATGGTTAATGTTGATTTGCAGGAGATCAATATTCCATGTTTGATATTAGCAGTTAAAAAAAACAGGAAGGGGCATATTAAAGAATTGCATAAAAAAATTTGCTCCGGCGTTCCGGGTTTGCAGGCGGTAAAGATGATTCTGTATGTTGAGCATAAGGTGAATCCTCATGATTTAACTGTGGCGTTGTGGCGGTTTTGCAATAACCTGGATCCAAAACGTGATCATTTTCTTTTCGAATCTGAAGATGCGCAGGGAAAAATAACAGCCTGCCTCGGGTTGGATGGTACCCGCAAAACAAAAGCATTTGATGGCTTTGAAAGAGATTGGCCCAATATAATTGTGGCTGATGAAAAAACCATAGCAAATGTGGATGCAAAATGGCACAAACTGGGATTGGGAGCTTTTATACCTTCACCTTCTTTAAGATACAAAAGTCAAATGTATGGAGAAGAAGCGGTTGTAGAAGAATAATGAGCATTGTTGCGAAAAATACGGTATCTCTGGCCAGCGAAGCCGCTTCACTGCCTCCGGCTAACATCAGTGAAATAATTGGGATGATAATATAGCAGCGCTGGAGAAACAAAGCAAGTAAGAGTTATATAAAAAAAATTGAGGCCCATGGAAATGAGCCCCCTTTAGTTTCAACCCTAAACCCTTGAGAAAGATGTTTATACTATAACTAAGATTATGCCAAAATTTAAAAAATGGCTTTTAAAAGTTAAATTCTTGATTATTGTTAAACTTTACTAATTAGAAACACTTATATCCTTTCAAAGGCAGAAAAGAAAAAATTACCTTCCACAGTTGCATTCTCATCACTGTCGCTGCCGTGTATGGCATTTCTTCCTAAATTTTCTGCAAACACTTTGCGTATGGTGCCTTCATCTGCTTTAGCAGGATCTGTAGCGCCAATTAGTTTTCTAAAATCCTCTACCGCATTATTTTTTTCTAAAATGGCTGCAATAATAGGTCCGCTACTCATAAACTCAACCAATTCTCCATAAAAAGGACGTTGTTTATGCACTGCATAAAATTCACCGGCTTTTTGAGCAGAAAGAGATGTTAGCTTTAATGCCACAATATTATATCCAGCCTTAATAATTCTGTCTATAATAGCGCCCGAATGACCATTAGCAAATGCATCAGGCTTAATCATGGTAAAGGTTCTGTTACTCATATTTTTTTCTTTAGGGCAGCAAAGGTAATGTTTCGGTAAATACAAGTATGTTGATATTTGTATAAATTATCATGTCACTAAAATCAAAATAAGAAGCAATTAAAAAATATTTGACTGAATGCGTATTATAAATGATTTTTGCGCCTTTGTATGAAACCCATCCAGGAGATTTATCCGTTATTACAAGTTCCCCGAAAGACTGTTATTACCATGCACCAAAAGCCGGATCCTGATGCTATGGGATCGTCCCTGGCTTTGGCAGGTATTCTTACGCAACTGGGACACCAGGTCACCGTAATATCTCCAACCAATTGGCCTGACTTTTTGAAATGGATGCCCGGCTGCAAAAATGTAATCGATTTTGAAGCTGCCGGGGAAAAAGCGATGGCTGCACTTGACGCTGCAGAATGGCTTTTCTGCCTTGATTTTAACGCTATGCACAGAACCAGGCATCTTGCACAAAAGCTCACGGAACTGAATTGTGTTAAAATTTTAATTGACCATCATGAACAACCTGAAAAAGAGGCATTTAATTATGGAATAAGTATTACAGCTAAAAGTTCAACAAGCGAGATGGTGTATGATTTTATTACTGAATCCGGTAATATAGGCCTGATTAACCAGGATATCGCCTCATGCCTTTATGCAGGCATTATAGGCGATACAGGCTCCTTCCGCTTTCCGGCTACCTCATCAGAGGTGCATAATATGGTAGCGGTTTTAAAACAAAAAGGATTACAGCATTCCCAGGTTCATGAAAACCTGTATGATAATTTTCTTGAAGACAGGCTTCGTTTTCTGGGGCATGTACTGCTTTACCGCATGGAAGTATTTTACGAGTATAACGCTGCACTGATTGCTATCCCTAAATCTGATTTATTAAAATTTAATGTGCGCACCGGCGATACGGAAGGTTTGGTTAATTATCCGTTATCGATACAGGGAATAAAGTTAGCAGGGTTGGTTATTGACAGGGATGAGGAAAGAAAATGGTCGTTTCGCAGTAAAGGTAATTTTGATGTAAATACCTTTGCGCGGAAATATTTTAATGGCGGGGGCCACTTTAATGCATCCGGTGGAAGAAGTGCTGATTCATTACAAAAAACAGTTCAACAATTTAAAAAAGCGATAGAAGAAAACGCATCACAATTACAATAATCATCAATTATGAAAAAAGCAATTTGGTTTATTGGAGCGATTGCACTCAGTGGATTTATTATGTCATGCAATAAAGGAAACAGCTCCTTTAAAAAACTTAAAAATGGCATGGAGTATAAGATCATCAGCAACGGCAGTGGCAAAACTATTGCCTATGGCGAAGTAATGAAGTTTCATTTTGCACAGAAGTACAAGGATTCTTTGCTGAAAGATACATACAGTCAGTTGCCGCAATACCAGCCAATAGACAGCATGCAGCTTCCTAAAGAATATTTTGAGATTTTTAAACAGGTAAGAACCGGAGACAGCATTGTTACGCGTATACTTACTGATAGTATTTTTAAAGGAGGCATGGGTATGATGCCTCCGGGGTTTAAGAAAGGTGAGCATCTCACAACTACGTTTAAAGTATTGGGAATACTTAAAAGCGAAACTGCGCAGGACGACTTCATGAAGGAAAGAACAAAATTCATGCAGGAAGACTCTATTCGTGCAATAGGGCAAAAAGTAAAAGACGAAAAAACGCTTGAAGAATATTTTGCAAAAAATAATATCAAACCAACAAAAACAGCGCTTGGCACTTATGTTGAAGTAAAACAAGCCGGCAGCGAATTGCCGCAGGATGGGCAAACGCTTGTAGTAAAATATACCGGTAAATTACTTGATGGTACTGTATTTGACAGCAATGTTGATTCAACTTTCCGTCATACAGAGCCATACAATGTTACACTTGGACAAGGTGGGTCAATTAAAGGTTTTGAAGATGGTTTAAAAAGCTTTGGAAAAGGCGGAAAAGGGAATATTTTTATTCCATCAGTATTGGGGTACGGTTCACAAGGTTCCGGTAAAATAAAACCCAACAGCAACCTCGTATTTGAAGTTGAAATACTGGATGTGCTTTCATCGCCTAAGCCCGCCCCACCGGTACCGCAAGTAAAGCCTGATACTGCAAAAAGACCGGCAAAACCATTGGCACCGGCTTTAAGAAAAAAAACTCCATAGTAATAAAAGATTTATAAATACAACGTAAAGCCCCGGTTCAATTCTATGGAACCGGGGCTTTTAAATTTATTTCTCACAGAAAGAAAACCTATTTGGCATAAGGCACATTTCTGTCAAGGTATGTTGTTACCGCATTATTCCAGTTGTCGTATACTCTTTTACGTGTTTCATTCAGCGATTGATTGGTTTGATTGTATTGCTTTGATGATACATTTATTTCATTCACTGCTTTATTGTATTTGTCAATTTCAGCTTTATCATTTTTGGCAGATGGGTTGTTTTCAAAATTTTTCCTGACCTGGTTAAAAGCTTCTTCCTTCATAAAAAAATCAGTAAGCACTGAAAATTTTTCTGCTTCTTTCTTGAAAAATTCCAATGCTGATCTGCATGAATTTTTCAAAAGAGGATCGCTCTTGTAAGCTTTAAGCGTATCAAGTTTGGCTAATCCTTCATCTGCGTATCCGGACATAGCATTCTTTGTTTGTTCAATCGCGGTGATATTCTTTTTTTTCAGCGCTTCCATTAGCTGATCTTCCTGGGCACTGCATTTAAAAAAAATAAGATATACTGTATTTTCATAGTCGTGAACCTCGTTAAGCGTTTTCAATTTATCGCTTAGCTCATCTTTGCTGTCCACTAAGGTGATATTGTACTTCTTACAATATTCTTCTGTTTTCTTACGCCTGAATTCATTTGCTTCCTCTATTTTATCGCTGATGGCTTTTTGCATAAGCAGGTAAGCTTCCATATTATCATAGCTCTGCTCAGCAATCGCTTCCATGTTCACTACCTTTTCATATTTTTCATTCATTACATCACTTGTAATTTTAAGATATTCAAGTGTTGCCTCTTTTAAAGATTTATCTCCTTTGTATCCCGGAACGCCCATTACATCAGCCCTTGAATCTATTATTTGTTCCAGCAGTTCATCCCGCTTTTTTTCGGCTTTTTTTGCTTTGTTGTTATTATGCGCAACGGCGCTCATATACGCAAGATATTTTTGCGATATTTTTGCTACGGCGGTATTGATTTCATTTAAACTTGTAACAGGGCTGTCATCCTGCGCGTAGCTAAAGCAGCTTACTAATAAAAAAAATGTGGTTACAGCAGCCATGTAGCGTGTTCTCATTGTATTATGGGGTTTTTATGATGTCATTTAAAATATGATAGGCTTCTTCAATATATTTATCCAGCGCTATTTCGTTTTTTACGTATTCATTCACCTGTGCGTAATAATCATCAAGCTTTATTACATTATTATCAAAAGATGAGTTTTTTATTTCAAAGGAATGGTGTTCCCTGTATGATGCAGGAATGCGTTGATATTGTTGCTGCTTGTTCCATTGCAGATATTCATCCCATTTTAATGGAACGATATTGTTTTTCCGGGAAGCTTTCAGTGTTTGTATCAGTTGGATAAGGCTCGTAAAATATTTATCCCGGGCTATACGGGCTTTACTATTTGAACTTAGCGCTGGTATTTTATAACCTGGCAGTTTTGTGTACATCACATTCTTCATAATAGTATCTGATGATAAGGCATTATCAAGAGAGCGTTCGGTATATTCGTTTATTTCAAATGCATCAGCCAAAACTATGTCTGGATTTACACCGTTCAGTTGAGCTGATTTTCCTGTAATGCGAAAGAGCTTTCCACCGGTAACTTTAGCATAACCATACATCTTTGCTAACCTGCTTTCTACCCGGGGATCTGCAGCCAGCGTATCTAAAGGCAGAACAGATTGCATTGTTGCTTTACCAAAACTGTTACTGCCTACAATTAATGCCCGCTGGTAATCCTGCAAGGTACCTGCAACCAACTCAGATGCCGAAGCACTTTGCCCGTTTATCATAACCACCAAAGGCCCGTCATACATCGTTCCGCGGTTGGGATCTTTTAATATAAATGCTTTACCATCTTTATATTTTATAATACAGCCTGGTCCTACATCAATAAAAATCCCGATCAGTTCCATAGCTTCCTGCAGGCTGCCACCGCCATTATAGCGTAAGTCAAGAATCAATCCTTCAATGCCATCTTTTTTTAGCTTCACAATTTCCTTTGCTACGTCATTGGCGCAACTGCTGCTGCCATCATTTTCCCATTCGGTGTAAAATGAGGGTAAGTAAATATAACCGGTTTTACTGCTACCTGTTAAAACAAAACCTCTCACCGTATTCTCATCATTATGTTGTTTTTGTTTTTGTAGTACAACTGTTTTTACAAAACCATCTGCTGACTTTACCGTTATTTTTATTGTTTTATTAGAAGGATTATCCAAAGCAGATAAAGCCGATTCAGCATTTGCATTATCCATGTATATAGTGCTGTCATTATCCGGTTGAATGGATATTATCTCATCATCTTTATGAATACTTCCGCTTTTCCATGCAGCCCCACCCGGCGTAAGCAGCGTAATTTTATATTTACTCTTCTCATCTTTCTCAAATGAAAAACCATATTTATATGCTTCACTGCTTAAATGCTCTTTAAAGGATTCATTTTCTTCAGGCTCAAAAAAATTAGTATGCGGGTCAAAATTACTGGCAATTGTTTCAAGGTAAGTATCGTTAATTTGCTGCTGAAAATCAGGGTTATTTAATATCTCTTCAAGATCGTTTTTTTCATTAGTGATGATCTTTTTCCTGGCGGCAGGTTCTGTTTTTGTGATAAAAGATTTATCCGGTACAATACTGCCCTGCTCGGCCATGCTTATAATTTCCGAAAGCGTTTGCATCTTGTAATACGCATATAATCTTTTTTCAAATGCTGCATCATCTGTGGGAAAAAGTTGCTGCTTACTGTTGCTGATGTTTTCTGAAATATCGAAAGTAAATGGCTTTTGCGCTACTGTATTTAAAACTGCAATGGCTTTTTGAAGGCGTTCCTTATATTTTGCACCTAATTTTGCAGTGAAAAATGCTTTGATATTGCCTCTCATTTCTTCATCAAGCGAATTTCTGAATAACTCAAGTTCCTTAATATCTTTTTGAGTGAAATAAAGATGTTCAGCATCCAGCTCTTTCAGCATCCTGTCAAATACCTGCGATGAAAAGCTATCATCAATTTGCCGGGGATTATAATGGTTTAACTGAATGACGCGGGTAAGCAAAACCACTTGTTGTTCAAGAGGAGATTGTGCACTTATCCTGCAGGAAAAGATTAGCATTACAAAACAAAGAAAAAAATTACGCATAAGGGATGAGGTTATCCAAATATACGCAGGTTTTATAATGTAATATTAAAGCCTGGTTTTTTATTTATTGAGGTAAAAGCCGCAATTACCATTTGTTAACCTTCGAGGGATTTTGTCCCTTGTATTTCTGCAAAAGCATAATAGTTTCAGATGCTGCTTTCACATCGTGTACCCGTAGTATATCCGCTCCGTTTAAAAGGGCGATGGTATGTAAAACGGTGGTACCATTTAATGCCTCTTCCGGGGTTGTGCCCAGAGTTTTGTAAACGGTGGATTTTCTTGATAAACCCGCCATAACAGAGCAGTTCAATATTTTAAATGTGGATAGATTTCTAAGCAGGTGGAAATTGTGCTCAATTGTTTTTCCAAACCCAAATCCCGGGTCAACAATAATATCATTAATGCCAAGCCTGTGGCATGTATCCACTTTTTGTGCCAGGTAATCCAACACTTCGGCGGTAACATCATTATAACGCGGATTTTTTTGCATGGTACCGGGATTTCCCTGCATATGCATGCATATATAAGGCACTTTCAGATCTGCAACGGTAGCCAGCATATCTTTGTCCATATCTCCGCTGCTTATATCGTTTACGACAGATGCACCTGCCTGCACGGCTTTATAGGCAACTTCGCCTATATATGTATCAACCGAAATAATGGCATTGGGGAACTTTTGTAAAATAGTATCAATGGCAGGAATCACTCTTTCTTTTTCCTGTTCCGCAGTTAACCTTATACTTCCCGGTCTTGTGCTTTGGCCGCCAATATCAAGAATAGCAGCTCCTTCCCCAATCATTTGAGCTGCAGTTTCTGATACCGATTGTACAGTTTCTTTCCGGCTGTTTCCGTAAAACGAATCAGGCGTTGTATTAATAATGCCCATTACAACCGGCGTATCAAGTACCAGTAATTTACCTTTACAGTTAATTGTATGCATTAATGCTTTTCAGCTTATTTTTGAGAAATTTGAAATTTCAGGCAAAAATAAGTTCATCCGGAATAAAAGCAACAACAGGAATAATGAATACACTACAGCAATACGATAAAGCAGTAAAAGAAAGCAAAGATATTTTTATAAAAAAAACAGCAGATTACGGTACATCATGGAGAGTGCTGCGCACTATTTCGGTTGTTGACCAGATATATATTAAAGCTAAACGCATACGCACCATACAGGAAAATAAAATTGCCAAAATTGGAGACAGTATTACATCGGAGTTTAAGGGAATATTGAATTACGCCGTGATTGGGCTTATTCAATTGCAGCTTGGCGCTGATGAAGTGCAGGAACTGGATGTTGCTGTTGCTGAAAAATTATATGATAAAACAATAGAAGAAGCCCGTTTGCTTATGCAAAATAAAAATCATGATTACGGGCAAGCCTGGCGCGCAATGAGCCAGGAAAGTTTTACAGACCTTATTTTATCTAAACTCTTACGTATAAAACAAATTCTCGCCAATTCCGGTAAAACCATTATAAGCGAAGGCATTGATGCCAATTATTATGATATAGCAAACTATGCAGTATTTGCGTTAATTATGATTGAAGAAGGAAAACATCCTGCCTGATTCCCGGAGTATTATATTGAATTATTTTGCTGAGTACCCGGGTTATAATATCGCATAGCCCCCACTGTTAGTAGAAATTGCGCTGAGCAATAAGTGAGCATTACAAGCGGCGGTAATATTTCAAAGGGGTATATAAATTTATGAACAGCGAGCAATGAATCTGACATTACAAATTGTGAGGAACCAAAACTTAATAATGCCGCTGTTCTTTTATCTGTCTTCCAAAAAAGATTGAGGGAATATAGCCAAACCGCGCAGATTGCAAACCCGTAAATGTATATCGGTATCTTTAACTGTTCAAGATAGTCATTCAATACAAATAATAATATTACCAGGTATACCGCCACCGGTAATCCGAATAACGGTTGAAATTGCAATAATCCTTTAGAACCTTTAATATTCAGCATATATAACAGGTAACATATATGCGCAATTAAAAATGCGATGAGCCCGTGAATAAAGTAATTTTCCCGGTGCAGGGCAATATCTCCGAACCATGAAAAAAGCAAGGCTACAGCAAATATTTTTATGTGCAAGGTTTTTAAACCTGTTTCTGCAGCAATAGCAGATATCAGCAATGGCATCAATAATATCTTCGTAAAAAACCTGTAAAATTGATTGCCCGAAAAAGAAAAGGAAATATTGAGCAAGGCTATAATGCCATAACACAATAACAGGATGAAAGTGATGCGTTTCATTTATTCTCTACGGGCTAATTTAGCTTTCCTGCCAAAAAATCTTGTAATGGAATCAAGTACTTTGCTGCTGTCAGATAAAGGACCTTTTATTGAAGTTAATATATCAAACCTGACAGAGTCTTTAGTGCTAAGCTCAACTTTATATCCTATTTTCTTTAATTCGCCAACCCTGTAAAAAGCTCTTGTTTTGGTGGCTGTTTCAATAATTACATCGTATGAGCTATCTGTGGTAGCTGGATCAACTGCAGGCGTACCTGTACTGAGCGTATCGGTACGCAATGCAGAAACCGAATATGAATCTGATTGTGTGGATGGCAATACGGGTTGGATATTTTCAGCTTTATTTTCAGTGTTATCTTTTCCGCTTTCCCATTGATTAAAAAAATACCAGCCAATCCACCCGATAATAAAAACTCCTGCTGCAAAAGCTAATCCAATAATGGCTTTCTTTAATCCACCGTTTGAAGATTTGCTGTTGTATTTTTCATAATCCAGGTTGTCCTGGTGGTCGTCAATTCTTTCTTTTATAGGCAGCGAGCTTCTATCATCAATAGCCGGTGCGGTAAAAATTTCATTTCCCTGTAAAAAATCCAGTTCGCCTTTGTCATTCAACAAAAGCGTTCCCAGCCCTTCAATATAAAATTGTTTGCTTACGTTCAGGAGTTGCTTTCCTATGCTTAGAAAATCTTCAAGATCTGAAAATGCAAGCGGCTTTATTTTTTTGGTATGTGTAGAAATAAATGCCACCAGCCCATTGTCTTCCCTGCATTTTTTATCAGGCACAAATCGAATAGCGTTTCCGGGAACTTTACTTTTGCCTTTTTCATTTTCAAAAGGATTTTCATAAAAGTTATCGAGAAAAAATTCGCCGATACCCTGCAATTGCATTTTTTTATTCTCGTATAGATATTGTGCTATTAAGTGAGCGATTTTCAATGTAAAAAACTTTATGGTTTAACTATTATTGGTTTTTAGGGCTGCAAGGTACAAAAACTAATTTTTATCAGTGTATGGGCAATAGGTAATGGTGAATCAATGTAGTTTCCTTAACGCTTGTGTAGTTGCGGGTGACAACACCCGCAACGGCGACCGCCGATGTTGGTGTGATCACCAACATCTTAAGGAAACGGCATTGAATAGTGAATGGTGAAATGAGAGTGGTGATACCTGAAATCTGCACCTTGCAACCTGCAGTCAACACAGTATATTTGCAGTTAAACGTTTGCTGATAATAATGAGTGAAGAAGAAACGAATTTTATGCTTTTTTGGGAGGAAAACCGGGAAAAAGAAAAAAAAACCTGGCGGCAATGGCTTATAGGGCTTCCACTTGGCTTAATTTTTACTTTACCTATACTTGTCAACCTTTTTTCGGGTTGGGATAAAAGAGCTGCAATGGTGGCAAATGCACAGATCAATCCTGTGATATTGATAGTAGCGGTACTCCTGATTGCATCATTTTTTGCAATCTTTAGCAAAAAACATCGCTGGGATATGAATGAACAGCGGTACAAGGAATTATTAGCCAAAAAACAAAAACAAGCTAAAATGGAGCAATAATGCAACGTTTTAAATTTGTGTTGTATCATTGCGTATAAAGTTATTGTAAAGGTTATGAAAAAATTATTGACGTTTAGTGCTTTAGGTGTGTTTTCACTGTTCTTCTCCTCATGCCTGAAAAAAGATGCCGGCGGGTGCCCTTATAAAGAAACTGAAGTTAAAGCTCCTGTTGCTGAAACGCTGAAAGTAGAAGAGTATCTTAGTAATAAAGGCATTACTAATGCTTCAAAAGACAGCTCAGGTGTATATTATATAGTAGAAAGTGCCGGTTCCGGAAATACAGCGGATGTATGTTCAGATATTACCATATACTATACCGGTAAATTAGAAAACGATAATGTATTTGATAAAACAAACGGAACGCCCTTTACCTATACATTAGGGGGACTTATTCCCGGCTGGATCAAAGGACTTAAGCATATAAAACCCGGTGGAAAAATAAAATTATTCATTCCGCCAAGCCTGGCTTACGGAAGTGCCGGCGCAACCAGGACAGACCAAAACGGCGCTACGGTAGTTGTTATTCCACCAAATGCTATTTTAATTTTTGATATAGAATTACTTTCTGTTCAATAGCTTTCACGCCTGATTTTATAAAGGCTTTGATACATCAGTTTATGTATGTATCAAAGCCTTTATCTTTATACAAATTTTATTGTGCCGCACGAATCTATTTCAGTATTTGATATGTTTAAAATAGGAGTGGGACCATCCAGTTCTCACACCCTTGGTCCGTGGCGTGCCGCGCAATATTTTGTGCAGAAGCTTGAAAAAAATAATCAGCTTGATAAAGTAGTTAAACTTGAAGTATGGCTGTATGGCTCGCTGGCAAAAACCGGCAAGGGCCATGGCACAGATATAGCCATACAATTAGGCTTATGTGGAGAAGATCCTGAAACTTTTGCAGTTGATGAAATTAATGCACGTATTGAGAATATAGCATCAGAGAAACAGATAAATCTTGCAGGCAAAAAAATTGTCCGGTTTGATCCATATACCAACCTGGTATTTCTCATGCGGGAATCGTTACCGTATCATCCCAATGCAGTTAGTTTTTTGGTTGATCTTGCAGGTGGTGAACAAATTTCAGAAACATATTACTCTATAGGTGGCGGCTTTGTAAAGCAGGAAGGAGAGGAGGGAAAATCGAAAAATGATATTGTGTTGCCATTTCCTGTTAATACTGCATCAGATCTTTTGCATTGGTGCATGAAAACAGGATTAAGCATACACGAAGTAGTGCTGGAAAACGAAAATGCCTGGCGGTCTGAAAGAGAAACAAGAGAAGGCATACTGCGGATATTCCATGTGATGCGGGATTGCATTTTTAAAGGTTGTCATGAAGGAGGTATTTTGCCCGGGGGTTTATTTGTGAAGCGACGTGCATCTATGCTCAATAAGAAGTTATTGGGAGATAAGATATATACTGATTTTGACAGTTGGAAAAAAGGTATCATGGCAGGAGGTAATGGATTTAAATATATACTCGATTGGGTTAGCTGTTTTGCGCTTGCAGTAAATGAGCAAAATGCCTCATTTGGAAGAGTAGTAACGGCGCCTACTAACGGTGCTGCGGGCGTAATACCTGCAGTATTAATGTACTATATTATTTTTGGTGATGGAGATACGGAAGAATCCATCATACATTTTTTACTTGCTGCTTCTGAAATAGGAAGTATATTTAAAAAAGGCGCTACTATTTCTGCCGCTATGGGAGGTTGCCAGGCAGAGATTGGCGTATCATCTGCTATGGCGGCAGGCGCATTAACAGAAGCGATGGGCGGCACGCAAAAACAATCGCTTATGGCCGCTGAAATTGCAATGGAGCATCATTTAGGGTTAACATGCGACCCTATTGCAGGACTGGTGCAGGTGCCATGTATTGAGCGAAATACAATGGGAGCCATCAAAGCAATTACAGCTTCGCAACTTGCCCTGCAAAGCACGCCGGATTTTGCCAAAGTATCTCTTGATGCGGTTATTAAAACAATGTGGGATACAGCTGTAGATATGAATCATAAATACAAGGAAACAGCAGAAGGCGGACTTGCCATAAATATTCCGCTGGGGCTGAGTGAGTGTTAGGGAGGTGCCAGCTATTAGCTGTCAGCGGCTGATACCTGACACCTGATAGCTCGCTTTCTATTTCCCCCCAATTCTTCCATACTTTTTATAATAAGCAATTAAATCTCCAACTACTTCACTATATGAAAGCATGCCGGATGGCTGACGATTGGATTCAAGATATTTTCCGTACATCCAGGTGATATAAGGTTCTATCGCGTTTTGATAACTGCGATAAAAATCTTTCATTGTCTGGATGTCTTTTTGCACCCCGGGACTTAACTGTGCTGAAAATTGTTTTGCGGCAACAGAATCTGTTCTCCTGAGATTTCTGTTGGCATACAAAAACAAATCTAAATAGGCAGAATACATGAATATAGAATCCTCTGAAGCTGTTGCAGCAATGTATCCAACAAAATTGGCTTCATTCTCTTTAGCATAACCCAACTGGTGTGCAACTTCGTGACAACAGACATATGGCTGCAAAAACATTGGAATAGTTGTGTTAACCTGCGCCTCACCGCTAAATGGATTATAGTATCCTGAAAATCCCATGTAATTTCCAAGCTTGCCAAAGAATGATGATTTTATAGATTTATAACTGTATCGCAGAAACGGATATTGAGCAGAAATCTTTTCATATACATCACAGGTTTTCGCAAAAACCATTTCAGAAGTAGTATAAGTATGCTGTTGGTTTGCTGCCCCGGTTTTACATTCATTTACTTTTGCCAGCAGCAATGCATTCACTTCCTCTAAATCTTCTTTAGCATATTCCTGCCGCTCAATATTCATTTGATGACGTATGCCATTGCGATCGTAATTTAAACCCCAGAGCAAATTAAAAATGATATAAATACCTATAATTTTTCCAGATATTCCAAACAGGTATTCTTTTTTGAAAACTGCCGTTATACGATTATTGCGTATATATTTTATAAGATACACAAGCTTCTGAATGCCATATAAAACCACGGATATATACAGCACATCTCCAATACTGAATGGGATCCATCCAAACAGCCATCTGAAAAAAGCGCCAATATAGTTATATACAGAGGCAGCATATATTGATTCCACCAGGCTTTCATTCATTGCAAACAGCCTTATGCCAATTGCAAGGCACAGCAATATCCAAAAGGTTCTTTTATTATTTCCGCCCGATAATTTCTTCATGATGTTGATCTGATAAGTTTGCTTGCATTGATAAATATAGCCTCATAATTGATGTTTTCAATTTTTTAATTTAAACTGAAAGTTATTATAACAGGGTAACAAAAACATTTGATGTTTGTTAATATGGCTGGTAAATTTTATTTAATCATTTAAACACGAAATAGATGTATTTACTACAATGTGAAAACTTACATAGCTAAGTATTTTAATTTAGTATTTCCTGCAATTTATAATAATAGTATAATTCCCTCACCCCTGAGGCAACAACAATAAGCAATCAGATTTTCCGCTTTAACTAAAACCTAATATTTGTGAACCAGCCAAATAGTTTATATAAAATTGCTTCACTGGTTGCAGCAGTTTCTTTTTTTATACCTCTTATACTGGCAGCCATACGAAACTTGCTGGGTAATAAATTGCTTCTATGGTTTTCTGTTTATTGGTGCTGGTCCGGGTTAATTAATGTACTATGTTCTCTTGAATGTCTTCATCAATCATTGGTATTAGATATGATTGAGCGGTTATATAATCTTGTTGATTTACCACTTATTCTTTTTATTATTCTAAAAACAACACAAGTTGATAGTATCAAAAGAAGCCTTCAAAAAATACTACTTCCTTTATTGATTTTAGAGATTGCTGTTTCGCTCATAACATGGCTTGAAAATGGTATGGAAACTGCCATCGTATTGAGTGGGGTGTTACTCGTGCTTTTCTATATAACATGGATTATTCTCAGTTATTCAAAGAAAATCTCTTTCAAAGATGCTTCCATTTCTTATCAATATATTTATTACGCTTTGTTGTTTGAATATTCAACTTCTATACTCATTGTTGTGTACAGCTATATTATACCCGATAAAGCAAACAATAATGACAACTTCCTCATCTTTCATATTTCAACAATTATTGCAATAGCAACTGCATCAGCAGGCATATTAACTTACCAGGAAGAATACAAGCCCGCTGTAAAAATCAGGAAAAAGAAATTTCAGGCTGAAGCGGAAATAAGATATTTATAGGTATGCTAATTCAGTTTTAGCGTGGTAGAATCCTGAATGTCTTTTTTCTTCAGGGATTGCTCTTTCTGCTTTTTTAGCTGTTCGGGGTCAAATTCTGTTCTGAAAGAAATACTTCCCCCGGCGCGGTTTCGTTTACCCGTAGTAGATAGTGCATCAAAATTGCTTCTGTAAAAACAACTGACCCTGAATTTGCCGTCGGGGGTGATTTTATATTCGGCAGTCACATCCGGCAAAAACAGGAAGCTGGTGTTTTGTGCATTTAATGCAGCTTGCGAGCCACTGCTTATAAAGTTAAAATCGCTGCCAAAGGTTATTACCAGTTTATCATTCAATAGTGATTTGATGAACTGGAGGCTGATATTATCGCGTGTAAGGTTAACGGTATTGCCTAAGCCGGTTCCGGTACCTGTAGGGTCTATAGATGCTCTTGTATAATTAAAGCTTATAGAAAGATTAGGATCTTTAAACAATCCGTATAACAAGGTTTTGAGAGAGCTGCTTAAATACCCGGATATATATTCCGTTATTGTATTAAACGCAAATGTGGTGGCATCAGCCTGCTGAACATTGTATTGCCCGATGGGCGCAAAACTTTTGAAAACAATGAGATAGGCAACCTGTTTATTTTTCTCGTTATCGTCATTATTTATACGCGACAGATCGCCCAACAACCGTTGGCTGTTTCTTACATCACTATTACCGGGCAGGCTTATTTCAAAGCGGATATCGGGTCTTCCCAGAGAGCCGGTTAGTGTACATAAAACATCTACATCAGTTCTTTCTCCCTTAAGCCTGCTAACTTCAGGATCGCTTGTTTGACCCTGTTGTGAATATAAAGAGCTTAACTTAACATCAGTTGCCGAATATTTTGCTTTAAGATTAATTTCAGCCTGGTAAGGATCGCCATCCCAGCGGATATAGCTGCCTTCGTCGGGCATTAAAACAAATGGCTTTTTAAATATTTCCTGAAAACTGAACCTGTAAAATCCTCTGTCAATAGTATACTTGCCATTTATGGTAAAAGGTGCATTGGTACCGGTTCTCATCACAAGATTTCCTTTGCCGGTAGCTTCAATGATATCTCCGGTAACTTCATCAAGCACCATAAACATACGGGTGAAATTATTAGCGGTAAGATTAAGGTCGATATTCATTTCAGACGATAATCCGCCTAATGAATCAAGGTTCATTTCTCGTCCGTATTTTTTCCAGATAATATAATCAGCATCTGCGCTTTCTTTTGATGAAGATGAAGTGATATATATACTTGAGCTGTCAACGGGTTCTCCGGTTACTGACATGCGCATATCATCATCAGGCCCTCTCAATCTGAAATTTGCCTTACCAATAACTTTACCATAAAATGTACTGTTATCGGCACGTGTGGTATTCAGCACTAACAAACGATTTGTATTAATGTTGATATTGTAAACAAAATCTTTGAAATTACTATGTTCAATACCCCCGGTAAGCGTGCCGTAATTAGCAGCCGCTCCTGCACGGTGATGAAGCGTGTCGTGCAGGATTATAGTACCAAAATCAATTTTGCCCGGCGAAAAAATAAAACTGGCGCTGTCAAAAGTATAATAGCACTGCGTGTAATCAACTTTTAATCCTCCGTTTTTTACATTCACAGTACCCACATAGTCCGGGCTGCTCACATTACCAACCATACGCAGGTTACCTGTTGCCAAACCTTTCATATCACTGAAAACTACATTCAGGTATTTTTCCAGGAAATGAATACTGGTGTTTTCGAAATTAGCGCCTGCATTTATTTGTTGGCTCAACGAATCTGAAGCATCATAAGAACCCGCTATACTGAAATTATAATTAGGGCTACCTGAAATAGCTTCATAAGTAGCTTTCCTGTTTTTATCATCCCATGCACCTGTAATATCAACCACACCAATTGAATCATCTTCAAGACGAAATTGTTCTGCTTTAAGACTGGCTGAAATATACATGTTGCGAAAAGCATCTTCAAATGTAACAGAGCCTGTAGCAATACCCTGCAATTTGGGTTGTTTTGCTACAAACGGCATAAAGTCGCCGATATTTACTTTTTTCAATTCTACCACAATATCGTCCCATGTGCCCACATCCGAGTGCCGGGTTACTACAGATACTTCCTGGTCTCCATTACTGAATTTTACATTTTTAGCATCTACATAAGTCTTACTCAGGGTTAATTCTCCACCATCATCTATCTTCCATGTTTTATCATTCAATACAATACTCGATGGGTCAAGATGAATTTTAACGCCATCCTGCAAATTGGTGATGATGGCAGACAACTTTGCATCGTTAATGGTTTGTGTTGCAGCAGTACTGATATTTAACTGAGAAACGTTATTGGCAGATGCAATAGTGATTTTACTTCCGGGAAACTGAAGGCTGTCATTTACAATAGTATTGCCTATAATGCCTGTTACTTTTAAGCTATCCATATTACCTAACCCCGTTAACCGGAAATCCTGAACGCCGATATTTTTATACGATGCATATGGTATCATGGCGCTGATAGCCATTAAATTGGTTTGTGAATTCAGAGAACCTACAACCGTGCTATTGTTAAAACCTTTAAGCGCAGGATTAATGAGTGTTAGATACTGATCTATATTTTTTACATCAAGCTGAAAAAGAAAATTCTGGTCTTTAATAGCTTTTTTAGGAGGAGGAATATAAGCGGGATAGTATTTATTTAAAAACTGCTTTACAACATCCGGCAATTCGCGAATGGTAAAGTTACCCATAAGGAATGCAGAAGCTTCCGTATTACGCAATTGCAATATTTTTTGCCTGTCAACTTCGTGGGAGCTTAATGTGAGCGTATCAAATACAAAAGTTTGATTGCTTTTTGTAACAGCCACATCATACAGCGAAACAGTTCCTAAAAAATTATCAATATTATCACCCTTAAAATTCATATCGAATTTTCCAATCACGTTCATATCGGCGGCGGTAAATCCTAAAATCTGCAGGTTGCTCCGCTGTATATCTGCAAAAAAATTAAACTCAGGTTTTTCCCCGGTAAAATTAATATCACCATTCAGGTCAATAATCAAATTAGGGTCTTTCGCATTTACTACACCCTTAAATAATTTTTTCTGCATTCTTCCTTTTACCGCTATATCCCGGTAATCATAATTATTGAATTGCAGTTGAGAAAATTTTCCATCTAATTCCGCATCAAGTGAGGATGAACTGAAACCTGTTCCCTTAATATCGCCTGTAAATGATACCAATCCTACATTATCCTGTCCAACTAATTTTCCTGCATCTAATTTATTGGTTGAAATTTTACCTGAATACCTTACAGCGCCTTTAGCGGGTATTTTCATATTAAGATCTGATGTAATGGAGCCAAGGTTTGTTTGTATAGTACCATATGTAACAAAATCCCGCAGAAAACCGGTAAAAGTTCCTTTAAAACGCAGATCGGTTATCTTGCTGAGATCCGGCTCTGTAATTTCTTTAAGTGAAGGCACTATTGTAACCACATCACTGTAATTCGTTCTGAAATCATTTGCCCTGAAATCAATATAGGTAGAATCTATATCAGGCAATCCCCGCATTTTTAAATTGCCGTTAAGCCGGGTGTTTCTGCCGGCTTCAACAACAAAGTCGTTTGCTTTCAGGTTATCAATGCTTCCGGTTACATCGCCATCTATTCTTATAAGCTTATTCCACGATTTTAATTCGGGTGCAAAGTATGCAATATCATTCGTGTGAACATTACTGTTATAAAACCTGCCATCAAGCCTAACATTACTGATAAACGATTGCATATCATCATCAAAATCATTATAGCGCATAGAATAATACCTGCGGAGATGACTATAGGGTGTTTTAATATCAAGCTTATCAAAAATCATGGCGCCGGGCTCCATCCTGAATTGAGCCGTTAGTTCATTAACTGTAAATCCTGATCTTTCTTTCGTGTTCAGTTTTATATCAGCCGAAATTGTATCGTGGTTAAGCGCCACTTTTTTAAAGTCGCCATTAATGGCAAAGAAATGAATATGACTGTCGTCAAAATAATCATAGGTTGCTCTCTGCGTTTTTCTGTCGCTTTTAAATGCGCCGTTGGTAATATTCATTTGCTTTACGGCAATATCCCAGCCATCTTCATTAAAAGCGGTTGGCGCAGCATCCACCTTATTTTTAAAGGCTGCAAGCTTTGGATTCTTAGGGCGCAACGCCGGATAATCGTATATGGCAAAAACAGGTTCGTCTATTTTAAGTTCGTCAATATGAACAAGTTTTTGTTGAAAATTGATTTTGTCTGCTGTTAAATTAAGCGCTTTCAGGTAGAGCATCAGGTCTTGCCCGCGCCATTCGTCTATTCGTTTAAAGCTGATATTTTTTAAATCAACTTTACCTAACAGCAATGCAAATTTCTTTTTCTTTTTTCCGGTTGAAGGGCTTGAAAAATAATCAATCAAAAATGCATAGTTCCATACCGAATCTGTGCGATGCATATTCACAATCGCGTCTTCAAGCCCTATATACTTAATTTCTGCCTGGTCTTTTACGAAAAACCAATCAGTGATATTCACTTTTATTTTACCAGCATAAAGCAGCGTATCTTTTTTGTTCTGATCCTGTATATATACGCCTTCAAGATTCATAGTATTGAAGAGCGTGAAATTTACATGCCGTATGGATACTTCTGTTTCAAGATCTTTAGAGAGTTGATTAGCCGCTATTTTTACCAGGAAATTTTGAAAGAAAGTAGTGTTGATTAATACTGCGGTCAAAACTATCAGGAATAGTAATGACAGCAGCGTTATCTTTAATATTTTAAATACAGTTTTCAGGCTGGAGAATTAATTGTAAAAATAAGTAAATCAAACCGATGGACAAATTCAATGAAGGTGGTAAATAGCAATTTTTACATTTTTAAAACAGCAGTATTGCTGCATTTTACATTATCGTTAACTTACCTCAAATTATTGTTATGAAGTATATTGTTTGGGCTTGCCTGTTTTTAGGGAGTTTTAGTGGATACGGACAGGTAAAAACTGTGAAGCCGGATATAGTGTTAGTGGTACACGGAGGTGCAGGTACCATCCTGAAAGACCAGATGACCCCGGAACTGGAAAAGGCATATACCGAGGGCTTAACAGAGGCTTTAAACAAAGGATACAGCGTACTTGAAAAAGGCGGAACTTCTCTTGACGCGGTAGAAGCTGCAGTAAGAGTACTGGAAGACAACCCTTTGTTTAATGCAGGCAGGGGCGCTGTATTTACCAATGAAGGTAAAAATGAACTGGACGCTTCCATTATGGATGGCAAAACTTTAGCGGCAGGAGCCGTTGCCGGGGTTACAACCGTAAAAAACCCTGTAACTGCTGCAAGAGCGGTAATGGAAAAAAGCAATCATGTACTGATGACCGGTGCAGGCGCTGATAAGTTTGCCCTGCAGGCTGGTTTGGAAATAGTTGATCCTTCTTATTTTTTTACCGGGCAAAGATGGAAAGCGCTGCAGGAAGTGAAAAAAGAAGATTCCCTGAAAACAGAACTCGATCACTCCGGCAAAAAAAGCTCTTCGTATCATTTCATTAATATTAATAAAGATTCCAAGTTTGGTACAGTTGGTGCGGTAGCGTTGGATCAATTTGGAAACCTCGCCGCCGCAACAAGCACAGGGGGCATGACGAATAAACGCTTTGGAAGGGTAGGAGACTCGCCAATCATTGGCGCCGGTACTTATGCCAATAACAATACCTGCGCCATCAGTTGCACGGGTTGGGGTGAGTATTATATACGATTGGTTATGGCAAAAACCATCAGTGATATGATGGAGTTTGGAAAAATACCTTTAAAAAAGGCTGCCGATGAAATGGTGATGAAACGCTTACCGGCCCTCGGCGGTGATGGCGGGCTGATAGCAGTGGACAGCAAGGGTAATATTGCCATGCCTTTTAATACGGAAGGGATGTATAGAGGGTATAAAAAAAATGGAAAAATGGAGGTGAAGATTTATAAGGAGTAAAACATTATATTTGATTTGTTATAAACACCATCGCTACAACGATCCTGCTATGAATAAAAAACTTACAGCTAACCAAGGTAATACTATGCCCCGCAAAAAAGACGATGCTCTTTTAAAAGCAGCATTTGAAGAACTTTTTCCTTACCTGCTTCGCTTTTGTTTTCCGGATGCAGACAAAGTGTTTGACTTTCGTAAAGGTTTTGTATTTCTTGATAAGGAACTGACCGAACTGTTCCCCGAGCTCAAAAAGCAAGGCGGAAGCAGATTCGTAGATATGCTGGTTAAAACATTCCTGAAAAACGGAAAGGAAGAATGGATACTCGTACATATAGAAATACAGGGCGGCAGCACAAAAGGCTTTTCCAAACGTATGTTCCAATACTGGTACAGGATATACGACCGATACGGGGTAGATATAACCGCTTTAGCCATATTTACCGGCAATAAGCGGCAGCAGCGCCTCGAATACCTTTCATAAAACATTTATGGGCACTGAAATTACTTACCGCTATAATGCGTATCATATATTCAACCATTCCGAAGCTGAATTGCTGGCAATGGATAACCCCTTCGCTCTGATAGTGCTGGCGGCACAAAAGGCGTTGTTGCAGGGTAAATTGCCTGAAGAAGAGTTAGCGGTCCACAGGCTTACGGTAGCCCGTGCGTTGATACAAAGCAAAAAATTCAGCCATAAAAAGATAGAGAAGCTGCTACTTTTTTTGAAAAACTTTATCTATATTGGAAACAAGGAAATAAACCGTAAATTCGATAACCAAATTGAACAATTAACAGGAGGAACAATTACCATGGGTATTATAGAAACCATAAAAAAAATTGAGCGTGAAGAGGGTATTGAAATAGGGATGAAGAAAGGTAGGGAAAAAGGAATGGAAGAGGGGATAGAAAAAGGAATTGAAAAGGGTATGGAGAAAGGTATCGAGAAGGGTATGGAGAAAGGTATCGAGAAGGGTATTGAAAAAGGCAAGCAGGAAGTTATTGAAAACCTGATCATCAAGCTGGGACTATCAGATAAGCAGGTAGCTGATGTTACCGAAGTGCCGGTAAGTTTTGTAAAAAAGATCCGCGCCTCACTGAAAAAGAAAAAATAAATATTTTAACTATTATAGAAGGCTTCTCTTGGTAAGGGGAAGCCTTTTTCTATAAAGAATGATATGCCCACAATTGATGATAATGCCCGTTTTGTGAAAGAAGATATTCATGTGTACCCTGCTCAATTAAGTTCCCGTTTTTCAATACCAGGATGATGTCGCAGTTTTTTATAGTGCTTAACCTGTGAGCGATAATAATGACTGTTTTGCCTGACTGTTTAAACCAATGGAGCGTTTGCTGAATTTTTTCTTCACTTGCAGGATCGAGGCTGCTGGTGGCTTCGTCTAATATCAGTATCTCCGGGTTGCGGTACAATGCCCTTACAATGGCCAGCCTTTGCTTTTGTCCGCCTGATAAATTAGTACCATGCTCACTTAATACCGTATTATAGGTGGCGGGCAACTTTTCAATAAAATCATTAACCCCGGTAAGCCGGCATAGGAAAAGGATTTTTTCCATATCCGGTTCAGTTTCTCCAATAGCAATATTTTCAATAATAGTACCGGCAAAAAGATCAATGTTTTGCGGAACAACACCTATCACTCTTCTCAAACTTTTTATATCTATGTATTGAATGTCATAATCGCCAATACTGATCTGCCCTTCTTTTACAGGGTAAAGGTTTTGTAATAACGACATTAGAGTTGATTTGCCGCTTCCGCTTTCTCCCACTATAGCAGTACTTTCTCCTTTTTTAATGAATAAGCTGAGTTTTTCAAATACCATCGTTCGTGTTCCATACCTGAAAGTAACATCAGTAAATTTTATGTCGCCGGTAAGTCCCGGCTTCAACATCACTTTGTTCTTATCATCCGCTTCTGTTTCAAGATCAATGATCTCAAAAAGCCTGTCGGCAGCAATAAGGGCATCCTGGATATTTTTATTGGCACCAATCAAAGCTCCCGCAGGGCCGGTTAAATAGCCGATCAATGCATAAAACGACAACAGTTCGCCCGGAGACAGCTCGCCCTGTATTACAAAATAACTACCTGCCCATAAAAGAATAATGGTAAAAAGCCGCGTAAAAAAGTCAGAGATATTGCCGAGATGCAGGCTGAATATGCTGGTTTTATAAATAGATTGCAGCAGCTTATAAAAGCGGTTTTCGGTTTTCTCGTTGGCATAATCTTCCAGTCCAAACCGTTTTATGGTGCCGGCGGCATTTAAGCTTTCCACTAATTGGGTTTCCAGTTCGGCACTATTTTCCATTAAGGTACGCTGCCATTTTTTATTAATAATATTGCTTATAAAGTATATCAGGGTATATACAGGTATAATCAGGAGCATAATCAGTGCAAGCTTCCAGTAATATAAAAACATAACTGCTATTGAGAATGCAATGATCAGTACATTCACCACAAGATTTAAAGAAATATCATTTACAAACATCCTGATCTTTACCGCATCATTTACCCTGCTTATAATTTCACCAACGCGCATGGTATCGAAAAATCTTTGCGGCAGCTTCAGTAAATGTTTATAATACCCCAATATTAATCTTGCATCTATGCTTTGCCCGGTTCGTAATGCAAACAGCGATTTATAATAGCCGATCACCACAGAAAAAATAAGTACCACTATCATGGCTATGCTTAATAAATTAAGCAGCCGAACATTTCCTTCTATCAATACAAAATCAATCAACTTTTGTATGTAAATGGAAGAGGAGAGCCCCAGGATAGTATATACGACAGCGCCAACCAATGCCTGTATCATTACAGCACTATGTGGTTTTATAAGTTGCCAGAATCTTTTTACGTTAGCTGTTTTTTGGTTGCCTGCCGCAAAATCATCATTGGGCAATACCAGGATTATTACGCCACTCCATGTTTCTTTAAATGCTTCATGTGTTTGCCTGTGCAGCCTGCCATCTGCCGGATCCATAAAGCAGATATATTTTTTTGTTACTTTATAAATAACTACATAATGATGCAACTGGTTTTTTAAAACCAAATGTGCGATAGCGGGTAAAGGAATTTTAAAAAGGCTTTCAAACGGTCCTTTGGCGCCTTTTGCCTGTAGCCCCAGCTTTTCAGCGGCTTCAATTAAACCTAAAACATTGGTGCCCCGTTTATCTGTGCCCGCATATTGCCTTATACGGCTTACAGGTAACCGCAGTTTATAATGGGCTGCTATTGAAGCCAGGCAGGCTGCACCGCAATCTGTTATATCTCTCTGTTTAACTTTTATTGCTTTTTTCATAGGCAGGTGTTGGTGGTGCGGAGGGATTCAGCCAGTCGTCAATTTTGTCAAATAATAATTGCCATAGCGTTCTTTCTGTAACAACAAAGCGGGCTTGCAGCGACAGTCCTTTTTTCAGACGCCCGGTAAACCCGTTTTTTAAATGCAATTGGGTAGTATCAAAAGAGCAACGTACTTTAAAAACCGGCTGGTTATCTATTAGCGTAAAATCATTATCAATGCTGATTATTTTTCCTGTAAGGATACCAAAGTAATTATAGTCGAACGCATCTACCTGGAACCTTGCAGGTTGCTCGGTTTTCAACAGCCCTATATCCCGTGTGTTTACATAGCACTCCGCTATTAAAGTACTTTCAGGCGAAATGGTGGCAATGGTTTGTCCTGTTTGTACCATATTACCGGGATATAAGTTGTTTATGCCCTGGATAATGCCGGTAACAGGCGCTTTTATTTCATAATTTTTTTTGTCGGTAAATATTTTAGACCGGTCGGCGCTAAGCTGAGATAAATCGGCTTCATATTTTGACAGCTCCTGCTGCCAGGCGCTGATCTGCTCTCTTTTTAAAGCCTGGTATGTGGCCTGCAGCTTTTCGCTCTCCACTTCTTTATCAAACATTTCTTTAGGTGCTATTACTTTTTCCCTGGCAAGCATTCTGCTCATCGCCATTTCTTTATTCACTTTTTTTAAAGAAGCTTCGTGATCGGCAAGGCGGTAGAGATACCTGGTAAGCTGTTGCCTGTAAACCGGACTGGTAAGGCTGCTGATCGTGGCATTGCCATGCCCTGAAGTAAGCAGTTTCAGGTCGTGTATAAACTGTTTGCGTTGTTCAATATCATAATCATTCGTTATGGACTGTACAGGCGTATTATCATCTTTGATGGAGGCAATTAATGCGCCGGACAGTACCGTGTCGCCCTCGCTGTAATACATATTTTCAATGATGCCGGTGGTTATGGGCTTTATTTCCGTACGTTCGGTAAGTGGTCGCGTAATACCCGGCGCTTTGGTGGCGATGCTGGTATGAATGAATGGTAAGGAACCTAAGCCTGCTATTACAAGGAGCAGGATGGTGATGTAAATGGCGGAGGAAGATGAGTGGAGCAAGTGTGTAAAATGGTTAGCTTTGTGCATTGGAAAATGTTAAACTCTGAATTGCAATATTTGTTTTAATAAACTTTTAAAAATAGTCTGATCTTTTCCATTTATTTAAATAAAAATCAACCTTCTTTGCTAAGAATAAATACAGTTAGATTGTATAGAAGATGAGTAAAATAGGTGAATAAAATTCGTTTCCATAATAAGTCTGGAATAACATAAACAAATCCCAAAACAAATCCCGCCAAAATCCCATAAATGAAATAAAACGGGTTGTAGAAATGAAGTAAACCAAATATTGTCGCCGAAACTGGCACACCCCATTTTATTTTTGATTTTGCTTTAAAAGACTCAATTATAGCACATTGTAAGAAAATTGTTTCCAGTAAAGGAGCAATTATCAATCCTGCAGCAATTTCTTCCCAATATGATTTAAATTCTGGAAACCCGGTTTTTAATCTTGAGGAGAATAAATTTGATATAAGATTTGTAATTATGGATAGCAAAAGCATTATAAAAACTGCACATGGTACGAGGTATACTGTCTTTATTCGTTTGCCAAATTGGTAAATGCTTTGGATCATTGAGGTAGCCATTCTTTTTTGCTCTGAATTTAATTTAGATACAAGAGGAGCACCAAACATTCATTTGATGCTCCAAAAGGATATCTCACCTGTATTCACTTGGCCGAATTGGATGTTCTACCGCATCTTTAAAAGCATATCCAATAAATTTAACTGTGGCTGCCGCTGCATAAGCAACATCCCTCCAAAAACTACCTCCTTCGATCGCTAATAGATCTTCATTATCTATAGGTGTAAGATTTAAATTCTCGATTTTTTTTTGCATAAAAGAGGTTTTAAATTATTTATATTGTACTGAATCCCACCCTTCCTTTGCGCCTTTCTTAATGTCATCCCAATTGGAGATTACCTGATTCACGAGCCAACCAACTCCAAATGCTTGCATCCATTTAGGAAGCCCTCCTTCAATTTCCTGAACTTCCTGATCTGATAGTGGTTTAAACCCCATTTCTTCTAAGCCAATAGTATTTAGCATGTCTTTTAAATTTGTTTCCTACTTATTCGCAATATGCATGGGTTTCGGTATTTGCCCAGTTTTAATACCCGTCTTAAGTGTGTTGCGCACACAGGGCATACGGTTTTTCTCCCTCATAGCCCGTCAGCTAATCTTTATGCCGGTTAGCAATGGGTTTTTGCAGGCTGGCAGCCACTAAGGTTACCAATCTTAGCAGGTTGAAATTATACCTTAAAATTTATAATAATAATTTTTATCACCGTTTTTTGTTTGACTATATCAAACTTTGTTTACTATTCGTGCATTTAATAATGCACGCAGGAAAGTGACCGGGTGCATTGTAAAACAAAGCGATGCTTTAATGTAAAAAAGAATGTTGAGATTTTGAATTGACCCTGCATTATTGATGTGTAAACTTTCTGTACATTATTTGCGATGAGTAGAATACATAGTATTTTAAATAGTAAGCTGTTTTGGATATTTTTCATTCAATGTATCATTTTTATAAATTTTAAGGTAGTAATTTACGCAGCAATTGTATTTAAAGATGCTTTAAGATTACAGATATTCCATTCAAACAGGCATGTAATAATAGACCCCACAAAAAACCATACCTTAGCCTGAAATTAGCAAGCAGTAACCCCATAATAACTTGCGGTAGTACGTATATAGGGTAAACAAAAAAAACAGACCATTGAATTGGTGTAAAATTACTAATGTGGATTAATCCGAACGCGATGGCGCTTATATAATAAACTTTTTTTTGTTTTTTGTTCTTTAGATTTTTTAAATAATTTGAGTTAAGAAAGCAGACGGTTAAAATGTAAGCGCTTATTGTAAGTAAAAACCTCAACCAATTATGTATAGGGTCTGTGCTAAATGTAAATAGCCCATCTCCGGAATACCTGTAAACCATTAATGAAATACTTAGCGCAATACTTCTTTTTTCAAAATTTAAAGGCAATCTGAAAATAATTTCCTCAACAAAAGGCGCAATTATAACGGCGATTAGAATTTGCTTTACGATGGTTGCTTCATTTATATATGCTTTGTTTGCAGCTAATTTATTTTTAATTGAATCGTATCCAAATTGATGGAGAATCCTTTCTGTTATTGAAACAATTAAAGCTGTAAGTGTTGTTGCAAGTAAAATTATTATTAACGCTTTGAATAAAGAATAAATCTTTTTTTTCAAAGTAGTATGCCGGTAAATTAAATTGTTATAGTAGAGGAGATATTCTTTCAGATTTAGCATAGTTGTAAAAAAGAGAAAACAAGGGTAAAATTTTATTTTACCCTTGATAAAATAAATCTAAATTTTGGACAAGCCTTTAGCAACTCCCTCGAAGAAATTACCTATTGCTTCTCCGGCAGCTTTCAATCCATTTCTTATGGATTCTCCAACGGCCTTGCCAAAATTATACGATCCGCCATCATGCCCGCCAGATATATCAATGGTTTCATCAAGCGATAATTCACTTAGGTTTATACTGCTGATATTGATTGTTTTTTTCATGATTTTTAATTTTAAAAGAGTCGATCTAACTTATAAGCCCATCCCACATTCCACGTGCAAAATCACCAATTTCATGAAGTAATTTTTGCCCGTATTTAATATAAGTTGCATACGGTGGAATATTGGGAGCCATCCCGCCATTTACTGAAAAAACATCTTCAGTTGACAAAGGAGTTAAGTCGGATTTTTTTAAATCTATTACCGATGTCATAGTTTTTAGTTTTAAAGTGTTTTTAATACCCGTCTTAAGTGTGTTGCGCACACAGGGCATACGGTTTTTCTCCCTCATAGCCCGTCAGCTAATCTTTATGCCGGTTAGCAATTGGTTTTTGCAGGCTGGCAGCCGCTAAGGTTACCAATCTTAGCAGGTTGAAATTATACCTTAAAATTTATAATGATAATTTTTGTCGCTGTTTTTTGTTTGATTATATCAAATTTTGTTTACTTTTAAATCTATCAATTCACTACACCTCAAAAGCTAACCATGAATTTAACTGCTGCAATTGGTAAAAACATAAGATATTACAGACTGCTGAAAAGCCTGAAATTAGAAACCTTGGCCAAACAGATTGAAATAAGTAAAGCTACCATGAGCCAGATCGAAAACGGGCAGGTGGAAATAACCATTAGTCGTATTGAGAAAATAGCAAAGGTATTGGATATTGAATATACCGCATTAATTACCATAAAAAGCGGCAGCATTACTATATTGAATAAACCGCTTAATCAGGAACCTGCCGGTTATAACCTGAATGTTGATAAAACTATTATAGAAAAATTGCTGAGCCTTACCGAGGAAATGATGAAGCTAAATACAAAGCTAAAAGTAAAAATATCAGGATAAAGCAACCGGGTTTCATGAAAGACTTTATTTGATGGAGGTGAAACGTAACTTACAACTTCCCCGGAAAGAAAAATCCCGCGCTTACAGTTATCATCCTGGGCGCTATCCGCGGACTTAAATCATCATTTACAATATTTCCTAGCCCAAAAGCATATCCGCCGGCAACAAACCATTTATCTTTTACCTGGTAGCCAATTTTTCCAACAAGGTTCATTTCAAACCTGCCATAAGCGGTATTGGCAAATTTCACCGGGTTTTTTCTTTCTTTCCCGTTCAAAAAAGTTTTTTTATCCGTGCCTCCAAAAGCAACTGAAACAGATGGGCCGAACTGAAAAAATATACCCTCACCATCATTCCTGGTATCAAACTGCAGCAATGCAGGAATTTCAACATAATGCATCTCCAATTTGTTATTCACTACAGAATCACGTAATGCATTATTGTACTGTACGGTAAAACCTTTTAAGCTATATAGCAGTTGGGGAACAAAGTATAAATCTTTATCGAAGGGAACTTTTAAAAAAGCGCCGACATGAAAGCCATATCCCGGCCTCACCGGAACTACAGGTCCCTCAAAAATCTTTACCCTTGCATCTATGTGTTGCAAACCTCCCATAACGCCATAAGATACCTGTGCACCTGCATACCAGCTACAAAACAAAACAGCAGAACAAAGGATTATTTTTTTCATGGGGGTTTTACAAAATTTGCGCAAAAGTAATGGATTGGCGCAAAGTGGGCGAATAATAATCTTAGTTGAATTTTTTGTTCATCTCCTTATTAAAATCATCCGATTTCCCTTTTTCTATAGAGAGGCTTTTCCATTTGTCTCCTCTAAGCATTTTGCCGATATAAATAATTTGCCCTACATGATGCGGATAGTGCGCTAACTGCCTGTTAATGGCATCAGTTACTATTAAAGGTTCGCTGCGTATGTAAATGGTTTTTAAAAGATCCCTTTCTCCTAAGTTCTCTAACGCGTCTAAAAAACAGCTCCATCCTTTTTCCCAGATATTCAGCAATTCCGCTTTGCTGTAATGCTGGTCATTAAATTCCGTATCGCGGTTTCTCCAGCTTTTTTCTCCGTCTTCGGTTAAAAAGTTTGTCCACCGGCTAAGCATATTGCCACTTACATGTTGAATAATAACAGCCAGGCTGTTAGATGATTCATCAGGCTGATAATAAAAATCTTTGTCTTCTAATTGTGCAAAGGTTTTATCTGCCAAATCCTTGTAGTATTTCACCCTTTTTATAGCTGATTGCAGAAATATCTTTGAAAGTGTTTCCATAATAATTACCGGTTACATCATTATTGTTTTATTCTACTGCATTACAAAAGTATTTATCTTCATTAAATTAAAGCGTATATATGAAAAGAATCCTTATTTACACTTTACTCGCCGGTGCAATTTCAGGAATAACATCCTGCGGTGGAAACGGGAAAAAATCAGATCCTGCCCAGGATGATAGTGATACTTCAATCGCCGCTCTTATTACCGGAAAATATTTTGATGCCTGTATAACAGTTTTGGCGTCTGATGAATTTGAAGGGCGGAAACCTTTTACTTTAGGGGAAGAAAAAACCATAAGCTATCTTGAGACGCAGTATAAAAATCTTGGGCTGCAGCCCGGTAATGGCAATAGTTTTTTTCAGGAAGTACCAATGGTTGAAATAACATCCCAACCATCAGATAAACTTTCCATCTCAGGCGCTAAAGGAAAAGTGGAATTAAAATACCTTGATGATTTTGTAGCTGCTACCCGTCGCATGCAGGACCAGGTAAAAATTGAAAACGCTGAAATGGTTTTTGCGGGATACGGTATTGTGGCGCCGGAATTTGGATGGAATGATTATGCCGGGTTAGATGTAAAAGGAAAAGTGGTATTGGTTTTGGTAAATGATCCCGGCTTTTTCGACAGCAGCCTTTTTAAAGGCAGAACCATGACATATTATGGAAGATGGACCTATAAATTTGAAGAAGCGGCAAGGCAGGGCGCGGCAGGCATCATAATCATTCACGATGATAAGCCTGCGAGCTATGGCTGGAATGTGGTTCGCGGCAGTTGGTCAAAATCAAGATTGTATTTACAGGCAGAAGATAATAATATGTCTCGCGCCGCAATGGAAGGATGGATTACTATGCCCTCAGCTAAAAAAATATTTACACTGGCAGGCATTCCCGATACTGTTATGAAAACCGCCGGAAAGAAAAATTTTAAAGCTGTGTCGCTTGGAATGAAAGCTTCTGTTGTTATCAACAGCACTTTCAAAAAATCCACTTCTAAAAATGTGCTGGCGCTTTTGCCGGGAACAGAACAAAAAGATGAATATATTATTTATACTGCACATTGGGATCATTTTGGCAAAGGCGAGCCGGTTAATGGTGATTCAATATATAACGGAGCTGCGGATAATGCATCTGGTACGGCTGCTTTGCTTGAAATTGCAAAAGCATTTACACAGCTTAAAGAAAAACCTAAGCGTTCGGTTTTATTCCTTACGGTTACTGCGGAAGAGCAGGGCTTACTTGGCTCGGAATATTATGCAAAGCACCCGGTTTATGCCCCGGAAAAAACAGTAGCAGATATTAATATAGATGTATTACAACCGTTCGGTAAAATGAAAGATATTGTGGTGGTTGGTAAAGGCCAATCTGAGTTAGATGAATATATTGAAGCCGCAGCTAAAAAACAAGGCAGATTTACAAGAGGGGAACCTGATCCATCAGGCGGCTGGTATTTCAGATCTGATCATTTCAATTTTGCTAAAATTGGAATTCCCTCACTGTATGTTGAAAATGGAAGCGTATCTGTTGAACATGGAGAAGCCTGGGGCGAAGCGGAAAAAGAAAAATACAATAATGAAAGATACCACAGCCCCGCAGATGAGTATAGTAAATCATGGGATTTGTCTGGTATTATAGATGATATGCGTTTACTCTTTGACGTTGGTTACAAACTTAGCAACGAAAAAAAATTTCCTGAATGGAAAACAGGCTCTGAGTTTAAAGCCATCAGGGAAAAATAAATTTCCACAATACAACTTCGATACCGGAAAATACGACTCACTTTAAAACATAAGATCATGCTTGAAAACTTATTAGATCTCGTAAAACAACATGCAGGCAGTTCAATTATTAATAATCCTGCCATACCCAATGATCGCAATGAAGAAGCGATTGCTGAAACTACAAATTCTATTGCCGGCGGGCTTCAGGGATTGCTTTCGCAGGGTGGTGGATTAAAAGATGTATTGAAAATGTTTGGCGGGCAGGACAGCGGAACTGCAACAAATAATATCAGCCAGCAATTATCAAGCGGCGTTATCCAAAACCTGATGGACAAATTTGGATTGGATAAAGGCGCTGCCGGTAGTATTGCAGGTAGCCTTATTCCTTCGGTGTTAAGTAACCTGGTAAGCAAAACCAACGACCCGGGTGATAATAGTTTTAATATCCAGAATATTTTCAACTCATTATCAGGTGGACAAACTTCAAATATGAATATTGCCGGTTTACTATCAAAAGTACAGGGTGGTGGGCTTGATCTTGATGGGGATGGCGATACTGATCTTCAGGATCTTATGGTTGTTTTTTCGAAAGGCGGCGGTGGCAGCATATTAGATAAAGTGAAAGGACTGTTTGGCAATTAATAAATATATTTACGTTCTGTTTAAGAGGGAATAATCAGTATTCCCTTTTTTATTACAGGTATTTAACGGTTTAAAAACATAGTACTATGGCCTGGTTTATATTAATAGTAGCCGGATTATTTGAAGTAGCTTTTACAACCTGCTTAAAAATGAGCGACAACTTTAAGCATTTATGGTGGAGTATTGGTTTTTTTGTTTCCATTACGCTCAGTTTTTTGTTGCTCAATAAAGCCATTCAAACTATTCCTATTGGCACCAGCTATGCTGTATGGACTGGAATTGGCGCCGTTGGATCTGTAATAGTAGGCATTGCACTATTTAATGAACCAGCTACTTTCTGGAGAATGTTTTTTATTTTTTTGTTGGTTGCTTCTATTGCAGGGCTTAAAATATCAACTGCTGAAGAAGGTTAATGTTAATTATAATTTCCTGAGTTGCTTTATTTTTTCAAGGTATTCCACATCTATCTGATCTTTCTTTCTGTTTACAATTCTCTTATTTTGTATAAGATGGTTGATGTGCAGAAAGGGTATGTTTACATCTTCAATACTAACAATATTGCTCATATTATAGCATTCCGAAAATGATAAATCTTCCAGTCCCTTCATCTCCGTCATAATATCCAGCACTATGCCTGCAGCATGAAAACTCGTCCACCCGGGAACAAACTGCATGGTTTCAATAGAAGGAAAATCACCGTAATCAAGCTCTTTGAATGCTTTGCGCAGGTTTATCCTGTTGCCAGGGGTATCTTCCATCCACATATCAATATCATCAGTATTACGGTTATAGCCATAAAAGCGGGTGGCTAAACCCCCTACCATAATAAACCGTACGTTGTTGTTATTTAATTTTCGCCAGAAATCAAGAAGACCTTCATCCATTACATCCATAACCATAAATATTATGATGTAAATTATTGAAGTTTTTTAAACACAGCATTGCGGCGTATCATGCGGGTAAAACTCATTAATTTTTCAATAGGAGGAGCGTCAGCATCTTTAAGTAATCTCTGATCTTCTGATTCGAAAACAAAGCCAGCATTTTTCTTTGCAGAAGCAGCAGTATACATAACATCAGGCTCATTAACCTGTTTCGGTTGGCCATCGTTGTTATATTGCTTATTTGCCGCCATGCCACAAATTTAAGCATTATTGATGTGTTTTGCAATGTTGCTTTAAGAATTTGCTTTCAATGCAAATAACCGCTAATACCCCTCCGCATCATCATCTCCTCTTTTGTCGGCAATCGCCTCAAATCTATACGTAGAATCTTTATTCCCTTTATATATTCTGATCAATTCCGTTCTCCCAATCTGACCCCGTTGTTCAATAGTATATCCCATAGCTTTCAATGAATCAATAACAGGCCCGGGAAAATCTTTTTCAACATATACCACATCCGGCATCCATTGATGATGGAATTTCGGTTTGTATACTGCATCTTCAGCGTTTAATCCAAATTCAGCAACGTTAAGTATAGATTGAAAAACAGAAGTAGGGATAGTTGTTCCGCCGGGTGTACCTACAACCATAAAAGGCTGGTTATTTTTCAGCAAAAGCGTTGGTGTCATTGAGCTCAGCATGCGTTTGCCCGGCTGAATAGCATTCGCTTCGGTGCCTAATGCGCCATACATATTAGGTACGCCGGGCTTTACACTAAAATCATCCATTTCATTATTAAGAAGAAACCCTGCGCCACCTACAACAGTTCTGCTGCCATAACCTCCGTTAAGCGTAGTAGTAACGGCAACCATATTCCCCCATTTATCAACTATTGAAAGATGTGTTGTTTCTTCACTTTCTTTACCAATTACCCCTGCTTTTGTTTGCCGGCTGCTGCCGGCTTTGCCGGGTATATAATCTTTCATTCTTTCTTTTGCATAAGCGTCGCCGGTAAGTTTTTTTACCGGTACTTTTACAAAGTCGGCATCTCCCATATACTCTGCCCTGTCTGCATATGAACGTCGTTCCGCCTCTATCATCAATTGAATAGCTGCAGCAGAGTGAAATCCCAGTCCTCCGATATTTTTATCCTCAATCATCTTTAAACATTGCTGTAAAATAATTCCGCCGCTGCTTGGTAACGGCATAGCTATTATCTGGTAATCTTTATAGTTAAATACTACAGGATTTCTTTTAGCCGCTTCGTAGTTTTTTAAATCTTCAGAAGAAATAATCCCGTTGGCTCTTTTCATCTCCTCAACAATCAGCCTGGCTGTTTCTCCCTCGTAAAACCCTTTTTTACCTTCATCGCGTATACGCGTTAATGTTAATGCGAGGTCTTTTTGCAAAAGTGTATCTCCCGCTTTCCAGGCCGTTTGTCTTTGAAAAGCATTGGGCTGTGTATTTAATGCTTTTAAATCTTCCTGTATACTGTTTAAATCCGCTGCTTCAGCTTCAGTTACAGCAAAGCCATTTTGCGCAAGCTCGATTGCCGGTTGAATCAATTGTTTAAAAGGTAGTTTTGCATATGGCATGGCAGCGAATAACCCGGCAACAGTTCCCGGAACACCTGCAGCAAGATGCCCGTTCTGGCTTTTATCTAACAGCGGGTTGCCGGCACTGTCGAGGTACATGTCTCTCGATGCCTTACCCGGTGCTTTTTCGCGGTAATCTATAGCAATATTTTCTCCGTTGCTTGTTCGCGCCACCATAAAGCCACCACCACCAATATTTCCTGCACCGGGGTATACTACCGCCAATGCAAGCTGGGTAGCAATGGCGGCATCAAAAGCATTCCCCCCTTGTTTCAATACTGCTGCACCAACCATACTGGCAAGCGGGTGCGCAGATACTACGGCTCCATTTGAGCAGATAATTTTTTTCTGTATAGTATAGGAAAACGGGTTGGCAGATAATGCACCTGTCTCCTTTTTAGCAACATATTTACAGGAAAAGCTGAAAACCAGGAGTGTTGAAACAAAAAGGTATTTCTTCATCTGATACAATTGATGGCGGAAGTTACGTAAAGAATTTTTTACGAAATAATCCATTGAGAGCGGTTTCTCCTTAAATTGCTGCATAAAAAATGTGGCATGAGTAAACGAATTGTTATTTTATCTTTTTTACTAATTTCTTTTTTTTCCCTTACAGCACAGGTTCAATCTCCGGACAGTTTTTTAGGATATAAGTTAGGAACGAGATATACACCGCATTTTAAGATTGTAAATTATTTCAATTATCTCGCTGATAAATTGCCGGCTACTGTAAAGCTTCAGCAATATGGTGAAACCAATGAAGGGCGCCCGTTGATGGTAGCATTTGTATCAACACAGGAAAATATACAGAATCTTGAAAATATACGGAAGAACAATTTGCGGCTGGCAAATATGTCGTTAGATAGAATGGCGCCTGCAGAGAACACGCCGGTTATCGTTTGGCTGAGTTATAATGTGCATGGCAACGAAACATCTTCTTCCGAAGCTGCCATGAAAACTATATTTGAACTTGTAAATCCTGATAATACATCAACAAAAGAATGGCTGAAAAATACTGTGGTGGTAATTGACCCCTGTATTAATCCTGATGGACGTGACCGTTATGTAAACTGGTTTAATAGTGTGGTAGGTAAAAATTATAATCCGCGCCTTGATGCACGAGAACACCGTGAACCATGGCCGGGCGGAAGAACAAACCATTACAACTTTGATTTGAACCGCGACTGGGCATGGCAAACCCAGGTTGAAACACAGCAAAGAATAAAATTATACCGCCAGTGGCTGCCGCAGATACATGTAGATTATCACGAACAAGGCATAAATAATCCTTATTATTTTGCTCCTGCTGCGCAACCGTATCATGAAATTATTACACCCTGGCAGCGTGAATTTCAATTGAGCATTGGTAAGAATAATGCAAAATATTTTGACCAGAACGGCTGGTTGTTTTTTACGAAAGAAATATTTGACCTCTATTATCCTTCTTACGGTGATACCTACCCGATATATAATGGCGCGATTGGTATGACTTATGAGCAGGGTGGCGGACCTGCCGGCGGGTTGGGAGTTTACAAGCAGGAAGGAGATACACTAACACTCGAAGACCGCATTGCTCACCATTATACAACGGGTATGAGCACTATCGAAATTTCTTCTAAAAACGCGGATAAACTTATAAAGTCTTTCCGTAAGTTTTTTAATGATGCAGTTACAACCGGTACCGGAACATATAAAACTTTTGTAATTAAAAATACGCCCGGCACATCTCAAAATATTAATGCTTTGCTGGCACTTCTCGATAAAAATGGTATACAGTATACTTCCGGGCTGGGTACCGCAAAAGGATATAATTATTTCAGTGGTAAGGATGAAACATTTACTATCGGCAGGGAAGACGTGGTGATAAGCGCTGTTCAGCCCAATTCTACATTGGTAAGCGTATTATTTGAGCCTAAAACAGTATTGGTAGATTCTGCTACATATGATATTACCGCATGGTCACTGCCATTTATTTATGGTGTTAATGCTTTTGCGGTAAAGGAAAAAATAAACGCCACCGGCGCTTATCCCCAGCCTCAGAAAATAAATAATATTTCAGCAGAAACTTACGGCTATGTAATTCCATGGGAAGGAATGCAAAGCGCTAAAGTGGTTTCGGCGCTTATACAGCGGGGCGTTAAATTAAGGTTTGCTTCAAACGAATTTGAAGTAAATGGTAAAACATTTAAGCCGGGTTCTATCATAGTGCTTAAAACTGCAAACAATGCAATAAAAGATAGTATATGGAATATCGTAACAAAAGCCTGCAATGAACAACAGGTTGCCGCGTTTCCGGTAAACACCGGCTTTGTTGATAAGGGGTACGATTTCGGTAGTTCTAATGTTCGCTATTTAAAACCACCTAAAGTAGCTATGCTTACAGGTGAAGGAACAGGCTCAAATGCGGCAGGAGAAATTTGGTTTTTTCTTGAAAAAGAATTGAATTATCCTGTTACACTGATCAATATAAATGATTTATCAAGAGCGCAATGGAATGATATAGATGTGCTGATAATGCCTGATGGAAACTATGCTGTTTTAAATGAAAAAGGTCGCTTTGATAATATAAAAGAATGGGTAAACAAAGGCGGAAAAATTATTGCAATGGAAAGCGCTGTAGCCTTTTTGGCAAAAATGGATATGGGTTTGAAATTTAAAAAAGATGAGGATTCGTCTGACAAAAAAGATCCTTATGCGCCATTGAAAAAATTTGGTGATTTTGAACGTGATGTTATTTCATCAACCACGCCTGGCTCAATATTAAAAGTTCAGTTAGATAATACGCATCCTCTTGCATTTGGATATCCTGATTTTTATTATACTTTAAAGATGGATGATAATGTGTATGAATTCATCAATGAAGGCTGGAATGTCGGCGTAATTAAAAAAGACAATATCGTTGCCGGCTTTGTGGGCGCCAAACTCCGCAAAAAGCTGAGCGATGGTTTAGTATTTGGTGTTCAGGATGTAAACCGTGGAAATATTGTTTATCTCGCTGATAATGTATTGTTCAGGAATTTCTGGCAGAATGGTAAACTCCTTTTCTGCAATGCCTTATTTATGGTAGGCAGGTAAGCAACATATTATTACCTTTGCGCCCCGATGAAATATACAGCAGAAATCAACAAGCGGAAAACATTCGCGATCATATCTCACCCGGATGCGGGTAAAACAACGCTTACAGAAAAGCTTTTGCTTTTTGGCGGTGCTATTCAAACAGCAGGAGCAGTAAAAAGCAATAAGATAAAAAAGCATGCTACCAGCGATTTTATGGAAATTGAAAAGCAGCGTGGTATCTCTGTAGCAACGAGCGTGATGACCTTTGAATATGAAGGAAAACTGATTAACCTGTTGGATACTCCCGGCCACAAAGATTTTGCTGAAGACACTTACCGCACACTTACTGCGGTAGACAGTGTAATACTTGTGATAGATAGTGTGAATGGGGTAGAGGAGCAAACAAGAAGATTGATGGAAGTGTGCCGTATGCGTGATACGCCGGTAATTGTTTTCATTAATAAAATGGACCGTGATGGGAAACTGCCATTTGATTTGCTGGAAGAAATAGAAAAAGAACTGCATATACAGTTGCACCCCATGACCTGGCCAATCAACAATGGTAAAGAGTTTAAGGGTGTATACAACCTGCATGATAAAAACCTGTTGTTATTTACAGCAAACACCAAGGCAAATGATGAAGATGTTGTGCACATCACTGATTTGTCCGACGAAGCATTGGCGGAAAGAGTAGGAGAGAAAGATGCAAATCAACTGAGAGAAGATGTTGAATTAATTGACGGGGTATATGGAGAGCTTAACGTTGACACATACCTGCAGGGTAAAACAGCTCCCGTTTTTTTTGGTAGTGCCGTAAATAATTTTGGCGTGAAGGAAATGCTGGATACATTTATCCGTATAGCACCATCACCCTTATGCCGCCCAACTTCAATTGGTGAAAATTGCCCGGAAGAAGAAAAATTCAGCGGTTTTGTTTTTAAAATTCACGCCAACCTCGATCCAAAGCATAGAGACAGGATTGCGTTTCTACGAGTATGTTCAGGAAAATTTGAACGCAATAAATACTATCATCATGTTCGTCTTGATAAAGACGTTCGTTTCAGTAATCCATATTCATTTCTTGCACGGCAAAAAGATATTATTGAAGAAGCTTTTCCCGGCGATGTGGTTGGTTTGTTTGATACAGGCAATTTTAAAATTGGCGATACGCTTACCGAAGGCGCCGATTTTTATTTTACAGGCATACCCAGTTTCTCTCCGGAGCTGTTTAAGGAAGTAGTGAATAAAGATCCGATGAAAACAAAGCAACTGGAAAAAGGATTGCTGCAACTGACCGACGAGGGCGTTGCGCAATTATTTACACAGCATGGCGGTAACCGTAAGATTATCGGTTGTGTGGGTGATCTTCAGTTTGAAGTAATTCAATATCGTTTATTACAGGAATACGGTGCATCTGTTCAGTTTAATACTTTGCCTTTTTATAAAGCCTGCTGGATCACATCCGATGATAAAAAGAAACTGGATGATTTCACCCGGTTTAAAACCGGGAACGTTGTAATTGATAAAGACGGTCAGTTGGTATATCTTGCCCAAAGCGAATGGTTCCTGAATACGGAAATTGCCAATAACCCTGCTATCACTTTCCACTTTTCAAGTGAAATACATAAAGTCTGAGGTTTTTTCAGGTTATTTGTCGTCAAAAAAACTTCAATTAATTATTTTTATAATTACTGTTTGACCATGTACTTTTGTATGCATTAATACGTTAATATAACAATACTGACTGTTTATAATCTTATTAATGTACATGCTTAAAATAATCCTTCCGGTTTTATTGTGCATATTGATTTTGCCCGGTTGCTTTGAGGTTGTTGAAAAAATTGACCTTCACGACGACGGTTCCGGCTCTTTTCAGTTTATTGTAAACATGAGTAAGAGTAAAACCAGGATCAATTCTATGATGAAAATGAAAACCATCAACGGCAGACCCGTACCTACCCGTTTGGATATAACACAAAAGACAGATGAAATAAAAAACTTGCTCGCCAAATGCAAAGGAATCAGTAATGTTACCAGCACCCTTGATCTTGAAAATTATATTGCTACCGTAAAATGCTCTTTCGATAAAATTGAGAACCTTAACCTGGCATTCAGGAGAGTGGCAGAAAAGCAAAAGGCAAAAGCAAGTGATGTACAGGACAGTTACGCATACCAGGCGGTTACAAAAGTATTTTCGAGGATGGGTAACTTCTCGCTGAAAATAGCATATGATAAACTCAGCAATGCCGATAAAGAAATTTTTAATGACGCAAATTATACGGGTATTATGCGATTTGATAGTGAGGTAAAATCTGCCAGCAACAGCGATAGCAAGATAGCAGCAGATAAAAGGGCGGTAATGCTTAGAGAAAGTGTGCTTGATATTATTACTAAAAAGAAAACAATTGAAAATACTATTACACTTATTAAATAGACACATGAAAAAAGTCATTTTTACACTAATTGCTGCATGTATTACATGCATAGGATTTGCTCAGGGCTCACTATCAAAAGTGCCTGCAGACGCAGCGCTTGTAATAAAGTATTCAGGTGAAAACCTTACCAAAAGTGTTCCTGTAAGTAAAATAGATTCATACGATTTTATTAAGAGCAAACTGTATAAAACGCTGGGTATTGACAGCCTGAGCTCAGTTGAACAAACCGGTATTAATCTTGAAAAAGACATATGCCAGTATGTGTTAATGCAGGATAGCTCCATAAGCTTTATTACACTTATGCAATTAAAGAATGAGCAACAGTTTTTACGACTGATGCAAAGCAATAGCAAAACAGAAATCATTACGTCAAAAGATAAGCCGTATAAATTTTTAACCATTTCCGACGACAAATATCTTGGATGGGCAAACCAACTGGCCGTACTCGTGTATACAACATATACCAAACCATCTGATTACTATTACTATCCTTCTTATACAGATACAGCGGCAGTACCGGTTGATTCTGTATATTTAACAAAGCCTGATTATCCATCGGTTGACAGTATAACTGTTGATCCTCCTTCATATGCGCCTGAACCTGCTCCTCAAAAAAATAAGAAAGTAACGGGCAAATCAAAAAAAACTGCAAAAGCCAGGAAAGGCGCTAAAAAAATAAAACCTGTTGAGAAAGAACCTGTAAAAGAACAGGATTGGGCAGATACTGCACCTGCAGATGCGGACACTTCTATATATGATAAACCCTTGTATGATAATAATCCTGCCGATAGCCTGGAAGCTGCAAAAAGAGAGCAATGGTATAAGGAGAAGGATGCTTATATCAATGCCAAACAAAAATATATTTCCGATAGTTTGATCAATGCAGTTTTCTCCGCAACACCGGTTTCAATTGAGGGAGATATACGTTATACAAAAACAATCGATCCTTCAGCACATATTTCCGCGTGGTTTAATTATGATAACCTGATGACGCAGTTATGGTCAACAGCTTATTTAAAATTATATGGAATGTTTGGCGGAAATATAAATAATGGGAAAACAAACCAGGGTTTTACTACCGGCGTTAACCTGTATTTTGATAAAGATAAAATACGTGTTGAACAAAAATTGTATTCACCTGATCCGGAGTTGGCTCAGCTTGGAAAAGATATGTTTAAAAGCAAACAAAAAACCTCATTGACCAATTATATTAATCCTGACAACATAGCATATTTTTCTGGTTCCTTTAATACAGAAGCGGTTGGCAACTATTATTACAGGGTATTAAAGCAATACCTGTCTAACGGATATTTTTTCAAAGAATATGGAGATCTTGTAAATGTATACATTGACCTGATGGAAATCATTATTGATGAAAAAGCCATTGCTGAAATCATGCCTGGAAATATGGTGTTGGTATTGCATGATATGGCATCAAAAACCGTGAGTTATACTACTTACGAATATGATAAGGATTTTAATCAAACAGAAGTAAAGAAAACAAAGAAGGAATTATCACCCAATTTTACTATTGCTATTGAAACCAAAAGACCTGACTTCCTTCAAAAACTGGTTGACCTTCCGGTGAAATATGCGGAGAAAGAGCATTTTAAATATGCGAACAAAGGCGGTTATTATGAGCTGAGTTTTGACCCTGAAAAAGACCCGGTAAACAGCCTGTTTTTTATTGTAAAAGATGACAAAGTTGTAATTACTACGTCTAAAGAGATGATTGATATTACCCTGAACAATACCAGCAGGAAATTGCCCCAGGATATTAAAAAGTCGGTTTTTAAAAACAATTATTCCTTTAAGGTAAATACACAAAAATTATTACAGCAAATTGATCCGGAGCTTAGTACCGAAACCACTAAAAAAATCAAAACATATCTTGAACAAAATCTTGGTAACCTGCAAATGGAAAGCAGGATTAAAGATGGCATGATACAAAGTTCAGGTACAATGTCAATCAAAGGAACACATAATAACAGCTTTGAATTTTTATTCAATATTATAGATAACCTCAACCATATACTTTCAGAAGATAAGAATTCAACAGACCAAATACATTATTAATGAAGAGAAAAAAGTGGTGGTTAATTATTGTACCTGCGATTGGCATAGCCGTATACTTTTTTCTTTTCTTCAAAACTTACAACGAAGAGCAGGTTTCTGCCGATGCAGATCATATTATAAGTATTGATACAAAGCGTATAACCAATACTGTTATCTGGACTTATATTACAACGCCCAAACTCTGGAAGCCGGGGAAAATATTTTCATTGTCAGATGAAGTGGATTGGAAGGATATGGTTAAAATCCCCGATTATATATTTGTTTTTCATGTAAAAGATCAGCCGCTTAATGCCTGGTATGCTGTACTTGAAGTAAAAGATGAAACAGACTTTGCCAAAGGATTGAGGCGGTATGGCTTTGTTAAAGCAGCAGGAACGGAGCGATATATATCTTCTCAAACCGGCCTTGAATTAATAGTATATAAAAAAAAGATACTGGTTGGCAATGCCGGAATAGCTGATAAAAGCATGATTGCAGCTGTAGCGGAAAAAATATTGGTACAGGGTCAGCATATACAAAGAGCGAGGCTGCAGCAGAATGTTGATATCCCCAATCATATTGCGTGGATTTTTTCAGGTAATGATGCCGTAAAAAATATTAGTGGAAGCGCAGGATTTGATAAAACAGGCATATCTTCTGTCATTGATATTATACTGAACAAACCTACTCAAATGCTGCAACAGGTATTTAGTATTAATCAGGCTCTTCCTGCTGATATTGCTTTTGTTCAGCCTCCTGCTTCATTATACAACCGGCTTTCAGATACTGCAAAAACAAAAATATCAAGCCTGCTTAATTTTAATATTGATTCACTGTTTCTAAGCAATAATACTTATTATCATTTACAGGTTGGTAAGTTTATCAGCAGAATAGATACTGCTGTCAGTTATACCTACGACGCGGATTTTAATCCCGTAGAAAAAAAAGTAGTGAACAATATACTTGAACCTTCATTCAGCTTTGATATTAAAGGGCCCGATGCAAACAGTATTTATACTTACTGGCAAAGCAATAAAAATATAGAGCAAACGCCTGAAGGAACTCTTTTCACATCAATGCCGCTGGTAAAAAGTTACTGCTTATTATCAGATTCATCCCGCCTTAATATTCGTTCCAACAATTATAACATGCCTTCCAAAGCTGAGCTTACAGATAGTTGCCTGTTATATACATCTGTTAATATATTGAGCATGCCGGATTCACTAATGAAATTCCTGCCGGCTAATATTGTGCCCCTGCTGCGAAAAATAGCAGGCATAGTTATCTACAGCAAACAACCTGCGGCCGGTAAAATAACAATAGAAGCCACAATAACCAAACAAAAAGGCGAGGAGTGGTTTGATTGAAAAATGCACATAATGATGCTGATATAATCGCATGTATGGCTTAGATTTGAGCCATGCAACCGGCAATTTCTCCAGATAAGCTACAGATGTTTGAAAACAGGCTTACTAAAGTTTTTAAACATATTCATAAGCAGGCAAAACGCCAGGATATTACCTGTTACAGGGTGTACGACCATGATCTTCCTGAGTTTCCTTTAAGCATTGATTTTTATGGAGACAAATTATATATAGCGGAATATCGCCGCAGGCATGGACTGAGTGATGAAGAACACAAACAATGGCTTGATGCCACTTTGGTTCTGATTGAAAAAATACTGCTGGTGCCGCAGGAAAATATATATATAAAGCAGCGTCAGCGTAAGCAGGGCAGGTTGGGGCAATATCAAAGAGTAAGCGAGGAAAAAGAATATTTTGTTGTAGAAGAAAGCGGACTAAAGTTTAAAGTAAACCTGTCTGAGTATTTAGATACCGGTTTGTTTTTGGATCATCGTATTACAAGATCAATGGTAAGGCAGGAAGCTGGCGGAAAACGGGTGTTGAATCTTTTTGCATATACCGGCTCTTTCAGCGTGTATGCGGCAGCAGGAGGCGCTTCTGCAGTTACAACGGTTGATCTCTCTAAAACATATCTTACCTGGGCCGAAGAAAATATGGCATTGAATGGATTTGGTTCCCCCGCATTTCGTTTTGATAATGCTGATGTTAAACAATACCTGCAGGAACTGAAACCAGATATGTTTGACCTGGTAATAATGGACCCGCCTACGTTCAGCAATAGTAAAAAAATGAAAGATGATTTTCTTGATATACAGAGAGATCATGTGGAATTGATCAGCAACGTATTGTATGCCATGTCGCCCGGAGGCATATTATACTTCAGTACCAATTTTACAAAGTTTGTATTAGATAAAGAAAATATACATTGCTCAGCAATAAAAGATATAACCAGTGCAACAACGCCCTTTGATTTTTCGGGTAAGCTTAAGCGTTATTGCTGGAAAATAGTAAAATAAAATTGAAGTTTATGGAGCCGGCTGTATTATGGATGCCTTCTGCTGAATGGAAAGACAGATCAAACCTGGGCTATTATGCAAAATGGCTCGGCATACATTATGGCGTACCGGGCAACGATTATAAAGCTTTATGGGAGTGGACGGTTCAGCATCCTGATTTGTTCTGGAAGAGTATAACCGAATATTTTGATGTAATCTGGCACAGCCCATTCAGCGCTGTTATGAGTGATGACGCTATGCCGCATACCAAATGGTTTAAGGGTGGTACGTTAAATTACGCGGAACATATTTTTAGAAATGAAAACAGCAAATATGCTGCTATCCTGTTTCAATCAGAAACCCGGCCGCTGACCAGTATAAGCTGGGATATACTAAAAAAAAATACGGCAGCGCTACAGGCTTTTTTTATGCAACATCATATAAAAGCCGGCGATAGAATAGCCGGTTATCTTCCTGATATTCCTGAAGCATCTGTTGCATTGCTGGCTACAATGGCTACAGGAGCTGTGTGGAGCAGTTGCTCACCTGATTTTGGTGTTGATAGTGTAATTGAACGTTTTAAACAAATTGAGCCTAAAATTTTAATTGCTGTTGATGGGTATACTTATAATGGAAAATTATTCAACAGGCTGGATGCAGTAAAGAAAATTAAAGCGGCTTTGCCTTCTGTTGAAAAACTTATACTTATTCCATACCTGCAAACACAAAGTACAGCAGAAGTTATTGAAGCCGGTAAATGGAACGATATAATGCAAATAACTTTTAATGAGCTGCATTTTGTACCCGTGCCATTTGAACACCCCATCTGGATACTATATTCTTCAGGTACAACAGGTATACCCAAAGCAATTACGCATAGTCACGGTGGCGTTTTACTTGAGCATTATAAATACCTGTGGTTTCATAATGATGTTAAGCCCGGTGAAAAATTCTTTTGGTTTACCACCACCGGTTGGATGATGTGGAACTACCTGCACGGCGCATTGCTTGCCGGCGCAACAATTGTGTTGTATGATGGAAGTCCGGGTTACCAGGATATGAATGTATTATGGAGGATGGCAGAACAAACAGGGCTTAATCATTTTGGTACCAGTGCGCCATATATTATGGCTTGTAAAAAAGCGGGTATAGTTCCCCGTGAGTCTTATGATTTATCGGCTTTGCGCTCCATAAGTTCTACCGGTTCTCCGTTGCCGCCTGAAGGCTTTGACTATGTATATAAAAATATTAAGGAAGATATCTGGCTGTGCAGCATGAGTGGCGGAACAGATGTATGCACTGCTTTTGTCGGTGGCATACCCTGGCGGCCGGTTTACGAGGGTGAAATACAGGGCAGGGCTTTAGGTTGCAGCATGTATGCCTTTGATGAAGATGGCAATGCGGTAACAGATGAAGTAGGAGAGTTGGTAATAACCAGGCCAATGCCTTCCATGCCGGTATTTTTTTGGAACGATCCGGATTTTGAAAAATATACCTCCAGTTATTTTGAAACATATCCCGGTATTTGGCGGCATGGTGACTGGTTAAAAATAACGCCACGCGATGGCGTGGTAATTTTGGGCAGATCAGACGCAACACTAAACAGGCAGGGTGTGCGTATAGGAACGGCGGAGATTTACCGCGCTGTTGATACCATTGATAAAATAAAAGACAGCCTGGTGGTGAACATAGAATTGCCTAACGGTGGCGATTACATGCCTTTGTTCGTTGTAATGAAAGAAGGTATGTTATTGAATGAAGAAATCATGCTTGCTATAAAAACTGCCTTACGCACAGCGTATTCTCCCAGGCATGTGCCTGATGAGATTATCGAAGTGCAAGACCTGCCCTATACCATCAGCGGAAAAAAAATGGAAATGCCTGTAAAGAAAATATTAATGAGAAAACCCGTAAATGCGGGTGCCGTAAAAAACCCTGAATCGCTCGGGTTCTTTAAAAGGTTTGTTGAAGAAAAAGGATTTTAGACTGATTGGTTTGTGCTATTCTTTCTCCTCCCGCTCTTCTTTTTCTTCATCTGCTTTTCGTACATACTTGTTTCTTAACCTCACAACGGGATATGTCATCGGGCTTAGCCCCGGTCTTTCATCCCCTAACAAAAATCCCCAATGTTTAAAGCCCGCAGAGTGATCGAACATAATTTTAAATATGGCAACAAGCGGCAATGAAAGAAACATGCCCGATATACCGGCAATTGTTCCACCTACTATAACTGCCACAATACTTACCAGCGCGTTAATTTTAACTTTTGAGCCAACAATACGGGGCATTAAAATATTGTTGTCGAGGAATTGAACTGCTGCTATAATACCCAACACCAATAATACTTTCGAAAGCTCATCTGATGATGAAAGTGTTAGCAGCACACCTATAATATTTCCAACTAAAGCGCCTACATAAGGAATAAGATTCAACACTGCAAAAATAATGGCAATAAGCCACGCATGCTTTACACCAAACAACATAAGAAGCGTGCCTAACAGGATAGTCATATAGGTTATCTGTATAAGTAAGCCAAAAAGATATTCTTTAATGATTACCTGCGTACCACGTAATGCTGATTCAACCTGCGGATGGTCTTCCTGCTTAAACCAGAGAAAAACAAAACGCAGTAAAAGGTTTTTGTAAAACATGAGCAGGAAAACATAAATGGGAACAAGGCCAACAAAAACAAAAATACCGGTTAATGTTACCGCGGCTCCGCTGAGATAAGAACCTGCATTATTCAAAAGCTTTGAGCTTTGTGCATTAAGTACAGAAAGCTGCCTGGAGGCACTTACATGAAACTTCTGTTCAACCCATGTACTCAATGTTTCCCAGTGTTGGTTAATATTTTTCTCTATCTGTGGAAATTCGCGAACGAGGTTACCAATTTGAAATGAAAGTAGCGTACCAATCCCTAAAATTACCAATGATGCCGTAAGTATGCTTAATACAATAGCAATAACCTCCGGTATTTTTACTTTCCGGAAAAAGCGATATACAGGCAATAATACCAGGCTCACAAAAAATGCCATGAGCAATGGCATTATAATATTGCTGGCTACAGAAAATATGGCGAGCAGCAGGCATATGCCCAACAGTTCGATTGACCGTTTTACGGTAAGTGGCAGATTATTCATATAATGCTTTCAATTATATAAAAATATGCCAGTAATTTAATATTACTTAGAAAATGCTGTTGGGTATTATTTTAAAAAGTGAACCTAAAATATGGTACAGGTAAAAATCCCTGCTGATTTTGATTTACAATACTGTTGGTACGACGATTATACGATTGAATGAAAATATTCTTGTGATTGGTAAAATTTCTGAGATCTACACCCGCTTCCAGGGTTGATTTCCTGTAATTTCTGCGGTAGCCAAATTTGAGATCAGCTCTGAAGTAAGGAGATTGGCGTATTGAATACGGCGCAATCACCTCATCGTATTTGGTGTTTCCATTTGCAACAGAAGCCGGTATATCAACAGGTGATGTATATTTTCCCCCAACTCCCGAAACTCTTGCATTAATGGAAAATGTTCCCGGTATATTAGTTATGCTGAAATCTTTGCCGGCTAAAATATTATATGCATATTTTGTATTGAAGGCAGTATTTCTTTCTATACCATCACTACCTTTATATTTTGAGTTAAATAAACTTGTTGTAATGAGAAAGTAATAATCATTGCTGAAATATTTTTCAATAGTAAATTCAACACCGTAATTTTTACCGGAGCCTTTGTTTATAAGACTATCTTTTCGCACAATGCCAAAATCAGCGCCTTCATTCAGGAGAGAAAAACCTGATGCAAATCTTTCAACCGGCACCTGGCTGACATCCTGGTAATACAATTCTGTTTTAAAAATAATTGTTGGGTTGATTTTATAATTATGCCCCAATACTATATGCTGGCTTTTGGTGAAGCCAAGCTCTTTATTCGAATAAACAATGTTTCCATCAACATAACTTTGAAAGAAATATATTACCGGGCTTTGCATCTGCGAATGCATACCATATCCTACAGTGAGTGAATGCCGGCTGCTGATATCATACTTTAATCCTGCTCTTGGCTCAACAGCCGAAGCATTATTTAAGGTGAGCGTTTGGAAATGAAGTCCTGCGTTTAACGAAAGTTTATCTGTAAATCTATGTTTCCACTGCGTATATGCCTGCAGCAATGCAGTGCTTGCTTTTTGGTTAAGCCTTATCAATTCATAATTGCCCCCTCCATAAATTCGTTTATCAAAAAGATTAAAATGATATAGTGTTGAATTAACCCCGGCTATAATATTGTTTTTTGCATTGAATTTATGTGAGAAGAAATATGCAAGAGACAACCTTGTTGTTTTGTAATTGTTTTCCCAGTCGCGAAATGCCTCCCTGCTCTCTACACTTATTGAATCATGTAATATATTTTCTGTTGTACGGCTTATGCCCAGGCTTAACTTCCCATAGGTTTTTTCACTAAAATTTGTTTCAAGCGTAGCGCCTGCAATACCTGTAAAATATTTGGTTTGCATGTTTTCGTTTTCATTACCATACAGGTTATCATTCCTGGTAGTATCAGCGTCATTACCCCAAAAGTTGATATTACTTGGTCCACCCATTCCCCATATTGTAAATTTATTTTTAACGGATAAGGGAATAAATATTTTGAAATTAATATCCTGGTATTGCGGTGAGGCTGCGCCTGTGCCAATATTAAATCCCAATGTATTTAATATACCGACGGTTGAGTAGCGGTAATTTACAATATAAGATGCTTTACTTTTTTTAGAGAAAGGCCCTTCAGCGCCAAATTCAAAACCAGTAAAACTTATTTCACCCAAAAACTCTGATTTATTTGCATTGCCATTTCGCATACGCAAGTCAAAAACACTGGCAACAGCATTACCATATTGTGCAGGAAAGGCGCCGGTAAAAAAATCTGATTTGCCGAGGTTATTGCTGTTTAAAATACTTACGGGTCCTCCGGTACTGCTTAGTGAACCATAGTGATTGGGATTGGGGATATCCATGCCCTCCATCTGCCATAATAAACCGGCAGGAGAGTTGCCGCGTACCACTATATCATTTCTTGAATCTGAAGCGCTGACCACACCCGCAAATCCTGTAATCATTCTTGAAGGGTCTCCTACAGCGCCTGCAAATCTTCTTGTATCACCGGGGTTAAATGATGTGCTGCTTACTACTGCCATCTCATTATTAATACTTCGTTTACCCTTTCCTTTTAGTGTTATTTCGGTAAGTGTATTAACTTTTTCCGTTAAGGCTATATTGAGTATTACTTCCTTTCCCGAGGTAACCAATATTTCGGGAATAACCTGTTCTTCATAACCAACAAAAGTTATTTTCAGGGTATGTCTTCCGGGAGAAACATTTTGTAAAACAAAATTCCCGTTATTATCGGTAGTAGTTGTCAATTGCGGGGCTTTCTCTACTGATACCGTAGCGCCACTTACAGGCGCCCGGGAAATATCGTCTGCTATTTGTCCGCGTATTACCTGTGTATTTGTCGTTTGTGCAGTAACGTTAGCTGATACTATTATAAGAAAGCTGATGATGGAATATATTTTGTTCATACAGTAATAATTGGTGGGATGGAACGGTGAACAGGATTACTCCAGTCAGTAATTTGGTTTGATTTCGTTACCTGTACCCGTTTGTTTTTCGGTATAAAATTAAAATACGGGTACTTCTTAAAACTTGACGAGAGTTACGAAATACAATAAGATTCTTGACTTTGGTTAAGTCATTACCGGGAGGCAGTTCGTTTGCGGATACGGCTCAGGCTTTCAGGTTCTATCCCTATCATAGACGCGATATATTTTAAAGGCACCCTGTTAAAAACCTCCGGCTTTTGTTGTAACAGGTCGCGGTAGCGTCCTTCCGGCGTTTTGGTTAAAAAATCAGAGCTTCTGTTTACCACATCAATAAACAATGCCTCAGCCATTAATCTTCCGAATCGTTCAAACACTTTGGCTTTTTCGTAACCACGCTGTACAACATCATAATTTAATATAAACAGCTCTGTATCTTCAAGCGCTTCAATATTTACGGTTGATGGTTTCCGGGTGAGAAAGGAAGCATATTCTCCCGTCCAGGAGTCTTCCATAAATATTCGGGCAGTATACTCTTTATCGCCTGTCACATAATAATAGCGCAACAGCCCCTTATTTATATAATATACATAATTACACACTTGTCCTATCCTGGTAATATGGTCGTATTTTTTCACGGCTTTATGCTCAAACATGGCAAGAAAAGTTGCCATTTCTTCTTCTGTAAAACTCAGGTAGCTGTTAAGATTATTAATCAGTTTTTCAAACATGCATTGCTGTATTATAATCGTGCACTGAATTACCATTCAATCAACTCCACAATTTTCTCTAAGTAAAATTGATCGGTAGCATCAAATGTAAATAATGATGTGCTGTCAACATCAAGAATGGCGACAACTATATTATTTCTTATAACCGGTATTACAATTTCAGATTTCGATAAACTGCTGCAGGCTATATGCCCGGGAAATTTGTCAACATCAGGAACAATAATTGTTGATGCGCTTTCCCAACTACTGCCGCAAACGCCTTTCCCCTTACGAATACGGGTGCACGCAACCGGCCCCTGGAAGGGGGCCAATACAAGCTCTTCCTGCTTTACAATATAAAAACCAACCCAAAACCAGCCGAATTGTTCCTTCAACGCTCCTGTAATATTCGCCAGGTTCGCTATAAGGTCTGGTTCTCCTTCTATCAATGCTTTTATTTGTGGTAGGAGCGTTTGGTATTGCTCTGCCTTTGTACCGGAGGAAATCACTAAATCTTCTGCCATATATCAAAGATAAATTAAATAATATTCCGGTTGTTAAAGAGATAGACTGTGGGAAGTGAAACGAGAAACGTGAGAGGCGGGAGCCTGAAACCTGAAACCTGTAACTTGCAACCTTAAGTAAAAATAAAAATGGAACGGATTTTACAGCTGCGCATTGTTGATATTATTCCTGAAACCGAAGAGGCTTTTAGTTTTGTGCTGGAGGAAACGGAGGGCAATGATATTCATTACAAAGCCGGGCAGTTTCTTACTTTGATTTTTACAATAAATAACCGCGAGGTTCGTCGTTCTTATTCCATTTCGTCAGCACCGGGAGTAAACGAAAAATTACAGATCAGCGTAAAGCGTATGCATAACGGGGAAATTTCGCGGCACTTAATTGATCACTATACTATTGGCGACATAGTAGAAACGCTTGCACCGTCAGGCATGTTTGTATTGAATGCAGGAAGTTATGAAGATAAGGATGTGATACTGCTTGCTGCAGGCAGTGGTATAACGCCAGTAATATCTTTAATAAAAGAGCTGTTATACAAAAGAAACGCCAACGCAGTTGTGTTGATGTATCAGAACAGATCAAACCATAGTACTATTTTTAGAAAAGAAATACAGAAAATAGCGGATGATTTTCCAACAAAATTCAGATGGCTCGATTTCAGGAGCTCAGACCAGGGAGACCTTTTTTACAGGAGATTGAATAATGAGAAATTAGCATTACTGGTTCCCCGGTATGTAAAGCATGATCCTGCAAAAACTTCTTTTTTTATTTGCGGGCCGGAACCGTTTATGCGTATGTGCCAGTACACCATCACGCTGATGGGATTTGACAGCAGGCAAATCAAAAAAGAACATTTTGTTATAGATAAATTACCGGCTCCGCCACTGATTGTAAACCCCAAACCGGCAAAGGTCAGCATTCTACAACAGCATATTACATTTGAAACGATGTATCCCAAAACCATACTTCAATCAGGGCTTGATCAGCATATTGCGCTGCCATATAGTTGTAAAGGCGGAAGATGTTCAACCTGTGTAGCAAAATGTGTAAGTGGTGAGGTTATTATGAGCATGAATGATGTGCTGACAGAAAGAGACATAAAAGCAGGGTTAATTCTTACCTGTGTTGGTTATGCCGTTACAGATATTACGCTGGAATACAACGTTAATGCTACAGGCAAGCCCGGCTGATTACAGCATATCCGATCCTGAAAAAGAAAAGGGCAGGAGGTCACTAATATTATCTATTACAAGTACTTCACCTTCCATTCCGGCAAGTATCAGCCTGATTGGTTTTTGCTGTTGCAGCTGATACTCTAAAATGCTTTGCCTGCAGATGCCGCAAGGCGCCACAGGTCTGCCGCTTTTATTATTCTTTTTATTGAAATAGCTGATAGCAATGGTATCAATTCCAATTTTAGGATAAAATGACGAAACTGCCGAAAGCAAAACTCTTTCAGCACAAAGTCCTGCAGGTGAGGAAGCATTTTCCTGGTTGGAGCCTTTTACAATTTCACCGCTATACAGTAGCGCTGCAGCACCAACATGAAACATTGAATAAGGCGCATATGCATCACCGGTAGCATTACGGGCTTCCAGCAGTAAAGCTTTGTCATTGGCTGTTAATACCTCAGCAGATTCAAATACCGAATAGCTTAAAGCAATATGCTTTTTTTCTGCAGGCATTATAATGCTGTTAATGAATGATTATTTGATTGATCTGAATAACCTGTTCCACCTTGGGCCTTTATCCCAGCTAAACCATATTAAAGAAGCACGGCCTACTACATGATCTTCCGGCACAAAACCCCAGAACCTTGAATCCTGTGAGTTGTGACGATTATCACCCATCAGCCAGAAATAATCCATCTTAAAAGTATACTGGTTGGTTTCCTGCCCATTGATAATAAACTTACCATCTTTTTCTTCCAGCTTATTGCCTTCATATACGCTGATAGCTCTTCTGTAAATTGAAATATTTTCAGGCGTTAATGTTAAGGTTGCCCCTTTTTTAGGTACCCATATCGGCCCATAAAAATCTTCGCTCCATTTGTAGTGGGCACTATCCTGTGGAAACACTTTAGAATAACGTGGAGAATCTCCGGGAAACTCTATATAGTCAGGGTAATTTAATTTTTTTGTCACACTTTCTATGTATGGCTGTTTCTTCATTCTTTCTGCTTCACCCGGTGTTAATGTGATCAGATATTTCCCATTTTCATAAGATATCTGCCCATATTTTTCATCTACATTAAATTCACTTTTTAAAACATCCTCATCAAGTGCAACTCCTTTAGGTGTTACTAAATAATTGGTTGCTGAATTTGGTGGCACATAAGCAGGCGAACCGTTTACATACAGAACTGCTTCTTTTAACTGAATAGTATCACCGGGAATACCAACACAACGTTTAATAAAGTTTTCTCTTTTGTCTACCGGCCGTACTATTATATCATCCCTGTCTAATATGGCTTGTCTATCCCCTTTATATTTCTCTCTTAATGCATCATAATAGTTCACACTGGATTCATATTCGCCTATAACGGTATCCCCAACAGGATAATTAAATACAACTACATCATTGCGGTCAATAGGGGTTGACCATAATCTTTTGTACGGCAGTTTTATCCATTCCAGATAAGATTTGGTATTAATAACAGGAGCGGTATGATGCACAAAGGGAATGGCAAGCGGTGTATTCGGAAGTCTTGGCCCATAGCTCAGCTTACTTACAAAAAGGAAGTCGTTTACCATCAGGGTTTTTTCCATACTGCCTGTTGGTATCACATACGCTTCAAAAATAAAAGTGCGGATGATGGTAGCAGCAACAACTGCAAAAACACCTGCATCTATCCACTCTCTTGCTGAAGATTTTTTATAATTCTTCACCACTGCATTGCCTGCATATCTTTCATTTTTTGAAAATCCGAGATACGGGAAATATATAAAAGGAAGAAATACCGCCGCCGCATGATGCAGCACTGAAAAGCGGCCAAAATGCTCCACGAATTTTATATATATCCAGATAGAAATGAATTGTCCTACGATTGGGATGAACTGGAGGAAAAACCAGTATTTCTTTAATGGCATTTTATTTACCATCTCCCATGTATTGTAATAAGGAACAAGCGCTTTCCAAGGGTCAATGCCGGCTTTTTTAAACATGCCGTACAAACCAATATGAAAACCGATAGCACATACAATAAAAATTATCAAGCCCATTGTTGAAACGTTATATTAAAAAGTTGCCAAAAATAGTACAAATATTTATCATGGCTATAAGTAGCTGATTATGGCAGAATGTTACAGGAAAATTTCTTAAAATTTGTTAATAAAAATATATTGTCTCAGTAAACAGTAGTATTATATAATTTTTTTAAGCACCTCAGATACCTCCTCCGGTTTGTGGTACAGCATAAAATGTCTTCCGGCTTCAATACGATGTGTAGGTTTTATCTTCCTGATTGGGAATATTCTGTCTGCCGTGCCATGAATGTGATAAAAATTTTCGGGTGCCTGCTCATTTTTCCAACGCAGTATTTGCCTGATCGACCATTTTAAATAATCAGGATTTACATTTTTCCTGTATTCATGGGCAAGCGCCTTCTGGTCAGGAGTGTATGAACCGAGAAAATAATTTTCAACAGGCTCAAATAATTTTAATGGGCGAATGTCATGCAATACTCCTGTCGGGATCAGGCGATACAACCGCAGTTTACCACATAATTTCATCCATGCAGGTAGCTGGTAATGCGTTTCTATGCTAGAAATGAGAATGAGTTTTTTAACAGTGATAATCCTGGCTATTTCGATGGCCATTATCCCACCAAAGGAAACGCCAATTAAAATGAGGTCGTTTGCATTTGTAATTTGTGCAGCCATTCTTTTAGCATACACGTCAAGCGCTTCATTTTTCTCCGGTATTAATCATTGTATGTAATGTACATCAATGTCTGTATCCCAGGTAAGCTTACTGAATATTCTCTCATCGGCGCCTAAGCCACATATGCAATACACCGTTTTCATTACTTGTTATTTTCGGGGAATTACATAATTGGTTACATCTTCTTCTTTGATATTTTTACCGGAGAGAATAACCAGGCGTTCAACAACATTACGCAGTTCCCTGATATTACCTGTCCAGTTATTTTCCTGCAATGCTTTCATGGCATCGCCATCAATATCTTTTTTAGGTATGCCGTATTCTGTGCAGATATCAGCTAAAAATTTATCAACCAGCAAAGGAATATCATCTCTGCGATCGTTTAATGAAGGCACATGAATGATGATAACACTCAGGCGATGATATAAATCGAGCCGGAATTGCTTTTCATCCACTTCCTGCAGTAAGTCTTTATTGGTTGCTGCAATTACGCGAACATCCACGCTGATGTCTTTATCGCCACCAACCCTGGTGATTTTTCCTTCCTGTAAAGCTCTTAGCACTTTTGCCTGGGCATTCAGGCTCATATCACCAATTTCATCAAGGAATAATGTTCCGCCATGTGCCTGTTCAAACTTGCCAATACGTTGTTTTACGGCTGATGTAAATGACCCCTTCTCGTGACCAAACAATTCGCTTTCTATTAATTCGCTTGGTATAGCTGCACAGTTTACTTCAATCAATGGGCCTTTGGAGCGATTGCTTTTTTCATGTATCCAGCGTGCAACCAATTCTTTACCCACACCATTTTCCCCCATAATCATCACCCTGGCATCTGTTGGTGCAACCTTATCAATCGTTTCTTTAATTTTTATAATGGGCGCAGACTCGCCGATCATTTCTTCTACCTTACTTACTTTTCTGCGTAATACTTTTGTTTCTGTTACCAGGTCTGTCTTATCCATTGCATTGCGAATGGTGATCAGCAAGCGGTTAAGATCCGGCGGCTTTGATACATAATCATACGCTCCTTTTTTTACAGCTTCCACAGCAGTTTCAATAGTACCATGCCCGGATATCATAATAACCGGAACATCAGGATTTATTTCTCCGACTTTATCTAAAAATTCTATACCATCTATTTTAGGCATTTTGATATCACAGAGCACAACATCGTAAGTCTTTTCTTTGAATTTTTTTAAGCCTTCTTCTCCATCCCCGGCCTCATCTATTTTATACCCCTCATAAGAAAGAATTTCTCCTAAAGTTTTCCGTATTGCTTTTTCATCATCTATTATCAAAATATTCGACATATGTAATAAGTATTCTTGTATTTACAGCCGTTAATAATTTTAGCTGGCTTGTTTGATATATATGCTCAAAACCAGTTAAAAAACCTTTCAAAAATAAGGAATTATGAATTGGTATTTTGTTGTGCTGTTTTTAACCTGCTATCTTCAGGATATTAGCACTTATAATTCAGGGAATGTTAATAATAATTTTGCCAACATAAAAAACACTAATGCAAAAATATTCTTTATTCATACATGAGTGGCAAAATTAAAATTTTTGTATTCCTGTATTTGTGACACATTCATTCCACATCAAAGCCTCATCCTCCTTCTCCCTCTGCGGCTACCCTATACACATATTTTTATTTATCACGGCGCACTGCACCGGGTATTATCCGTATTAAAAACACCTGTTTGTGTGTACAGGGTAGCTGCAGGCAGGCTTGCAAAGGAAGCAGAGCGGGCCGCAGTGCTATTCCAATCAATATATCTTCCACATTTTCACATTTCAGCAATCTCACATTCTCCCCTCATTTTCAAATTAACTCTTATACTTTACCATATTCATCAACGTGCCTATATTGTCTATAGTAATACTAACAATATCTTCTGGTTGTAATGTAAAATCATTATCCGGCACAAGACAGGTGCCCGTCATTAAAAAACTACCCACCGGAAAATCCATTTCCCTGAAAAGAAAACCTGCCAACTCAGGTAATGTTCTTTTCATCTGACTGATTTTTATAGTGCCTTCAAAAACAGGTTTATTACTCCGTTCAATCAGCATATGAATATTGGTGTCGGGGTTGATGGGTTGCCCGGGAATATACAGGCAAGGACCCAGTGCAGCGCTTCTTTCATATGTTTTTGCCTGTGGCAGATATAAGGGGTTTTCTCCTTCAATACTTCTTGAGCTCATATCATTGCCCACCGTATAGGCTTGTATATTACCTTTTGAATTGATAAAAAGTGTTAACTCCGGTTCAGGCACATCCCATTTTGAATCTTTCCTGATATATACCGTCCCGCCACTACCCGCTACACGATGTGAAAGTGATTTGAAAAATAATTCAGGTCTTTCTGCCACATATACTTTGTCGTAAAATGTAGCGCCGCCTGATTCTTTTGATTCTTCCATACGTGCATCGCGGCTGCGCAAGTAAGTGACGCCTGCTGCCCAAACTTCCTGCGTGCCAATAGGAGGGAGGAGGGAAGATTGTATAGATTGATTGGCTTCGTCAGCAGATATGGCAGGAAATTTTCCGGATGATAAATAACCATACAAACCATCCCTGTTTACCAATTCATCAAATCCATCATTTATTTTATAAAACGATCCTTCCTTTTCTACAATAATGCCGGCAGTAGTTTTATATAATTTCATCGCTGTTATGTTTTCAGTATAATAATCTTTAATACCTGCTTAGAGAATACTATTTCATTTTGATACTCTCTAATTTTACGCCGAGCAGTTGTCGTGCCAGTTGATCCAAACCATTATAATCTCCTTCAAAATGGCAGGTTACCTGTTTGTATTGCTGTGTTTCGCCGGGTTTTAAAGGATGTGCGGAAGAAGAAGATTCCAGCTCATAAAAGGGACCTAACTGCGAACCATCTTCCAGCGGGCCATCATTGTATGCATTTACAACATCTCCTTTATAAGGCTCCTGCTGCATTTCCCATTTGGAGTTTACATATGCCCCATTTTTATCTACAGGAAATAATATAACAGTAAGAATATTTCTTTTGAAGTTGAAACTACCGGCAATTGGTTTTGCAATTGCAGGTGAGAGCCCGAGTTTACTGCGATGTTTGCCATCGCATTTTAATAGTATAGCACTGTCGCGAACAAGCAGCCTGTCCTCCGGAATTTTTCCGAAATAATTATCTGTTACATAATTCTTAGCATCTGCAATATTTTTGAAGGGCACAACTGTAACCGTTTCATCAGATGGCGTGAACATGCCAAGCAACCATATGGACATTAAACCTGTTTCTTTTTTCCATTCGTTATCTCCTGTATTTTTTATATTGTTGTTGGTTTCGTAAGCCACCCACTTTACACCTGCGGGCACAGCAGTATTTAAACGAGTTTGCAGCAACGCCTGGTCAAGCAGGTGTATTGACCTGGTAATTTCAATTTTAAAGGTGGTGCCGCTGAAATTATCTACCGTTGCTTCCTTCGAAAAAGTTGCACTGCTGCTATCTTCATGCACTACTTTATATGCAACCGTATCTATAACAGGAGGTACCTGCCAATGCTTAATATTAAATGAATCTCCTTTTTTAAAATAAAATGAATATTGTCCGCCTTCAGGTCCAATCCACAATCTTTCTTCACCACCTACTGCATTAAATTGTTGTTTGAATTTTTGAGCAGCAATAAGATCATAATTGATCCAGCCGAAACTGTTACCGGTATCATTGCTGGCAGCGCTTGTCATTACTCTTGCCTGGTAATCTCCTGTAAGCAATACTCTTGCACCATCATTATTCCGTAGTTCAATAATGTTGTTGAGATATTTTTTCAGAAATGCGGCATCATAAGCATAGCTGCCTTTTTCGGGTGGGGTTGCATCGACTGTTTTCTTTTGTTGCGTTTCATTGCAAGACATGAATGTTATTATTAATGAAGACAAAAAAAACAAACCTACAAAAGCTCTCATATAGCAGGTATTAAATTTGGATCGGTAAGATAGCAATTTTTGCATATTGATTAAAAGAGATATTGGGTATGCCTTTATATAACAAAGTATAGAGTGGATGAAAACTCTTCTACGACAAGAAAAACCAGGTTCTCTCGAGTATTCCGCCGTACTAAAAGCGGGTGATAAACTCAAGGATGGAATATTTTAAATACAAGCAGACAAAAACGGATTAGAGTCTGCATTAAGAATGGACATAACTGAAAGAACAGCAACCGGCACAGAGAAGTTTTTAGCATCAACGGAAACCTGGAAATGTTTTGTGATAAGGTCAAAAACAAAACCCGATCTGTTTTACCTGCAGATTCACTCTTTTTTAAAATAATATACAATGGCAACAATTGATAAAAGCAAAGCATTAAAACCAAGTGCCAAAAAGAAACAATGTTATTGCCAGTCCTGTTAATGACTGCATAATGAGCAAAAGCGGTAACAGTATTGCTATCAATAATGATGAGCAAAATATAATGATCCGGCTTCCGAACCTGTGGACCAACAGTCCGCCATGTATCCATATAACCAGCCGAAGCTTTCCGGTTTGTTTTCCCGGCAAATAAATATCCGGCAAATGCTTTTTATTGTTATCGCTGGCGTATGCAATGTTTCGATGAAAGATTGTATTTGAGGGAAATATCTTTTCTATCTCTGCATTTTGCGCAGTTGCAGAAAAGCCGTGTAGTATTAAGAATAGCGTAATAAGGCAAAAAAGTTTACTATTCATTTTGATTAGTAATAAAAGGTAAAATAGAAAATGAAAGCTACATAAAATTTTTATTAAGTGAAATATACACAAACAAGCCGGACAGATATTAAATGTTAGCAAGCATACGAACAGCAAAAAACGAAGAAAAAATACAGGCTATAAAAAAATCCGGCTATAATTACAGCCGGATCTTTTTTCAAAGGTTTTTTGTCTTTCTTTTTACTATTCCTTCGAAAATCTGAAATCAGAGAAATAGTATGTTATATTGGAGGCTGCATCAAAATTCATACCCGGCTCTCCGCCGATATTTAAAAGAAATACCCTGTTATGTTTATCTAATGCAGGAGATAAATCAATTTTAATATCTGTCCATTTCTGCAAATCAGCATCTGCAATTTTGAAATTATCTGCACTATAGTCCCAATATTCCTGTCCAAAATTTGAGTTGCCGCTGAACGACCACATATAATTCATAATGCGTGGCCATAAACGTTGAAAAGGTTCATAAGGGCTGGCAAATGTTGATTTTGCAGGCGCATATACTTTAAACCTGATGTATGGATATTCTTTTACATTAAACTTGTATTCCTTTGGCAATGCAATAACTAAAGTTGCATTTTTTGCAGCAAGTACTGCCTTTAATACATTTTGAAGCCCTGTAGCGGATGGCGCATCTGTTGCAGGAAATGTAATATTTGTTTTCCATGCATTATCCTGCACAACACCATTAACTGAAAACCTGGTAAGGTCAATCAGAACATTATCTTCTGTTTCTACCAGTTCAACCACACCGCTGGATACATAAGGAGCAAGCAAATCATCAAGCCCCATGGAGTGAGGAAAATATTTCACTTTTTCCAGTAAACCAAGCTCCAGCAAATCTTTCAGCGCCTGCATATCAGATGATGTTATATCACTCACTTTAGCGAGGTATGAATCATAACTGCCACCGCCCACGGTGCTTTGCGCACCATTTCTGTCGTAGGTTAATGTAGGTAGTGTAAAGAGTGTACCCCCGGTGAGATCGAGCTCTTTCAGGTTAGAAAAGTAAAAAATATCCTGGAGTGAGTTTGCATGCACCGGGTAAGTAAGCCTGGTAAAGCCTGATACACCTGCTGTAGTAAATTCACTAACACCATTTGCTTCTAATATAGCTCTTTCAGCAGGAGAAAAAGGTGTTGTTTCCGTTGGCATTACAACTGTAAGCGGAACAACAAGATCCAAAGTATCAATAATAGGGCTGTCGTTGATTTTGGGGATTATTTTATACGTAACTTTTACTGTAACCTCCTGCGATGGGCTAAGGTTAGCTATTACAAACCTTGGATTTTCCTCCCTCGTGCCCTTTCTCACTTCATTATCCTTATCAGTATACTCATAAGACAATCCCTGGTAATCCAGCAATGTAGATGACAAACCATTTGGCCACTCAATAACCGCGGCAGTAGGCGATGCCATTATTTTGGGAGCGGATATTGCCAGTGATTGAAAATCTGTTTCAGTATAAGGTATCAATGCTATTTCCTGCGGCACAGATTTATTATTGTGCTCATCAATTGTATAAATATTAAACCTGTATAATTTAGGCTGGGTAAGGCCGGTAATATTCACCCATGATACCAATGAGTCAATAGTGATTACCTGGTCGTCATACTCTACAACTGTTTTTTGGGCTTTACCTAATTTTATTTGGCCCGATGGTATACGCCCGGCTTTCATCAATTCAATTTCTACACGTTCGTATCCTATATAGCCGATAATGGTATCATACTTGGCAGGATATACCTGCTCATCAGCATATTGCTGTATATTGTCGTACATTTTGCTGCAGGAGCTGAGCAAAAAGGCAACAAAAATCAAAAATGGAACAAGTTTATTTTGCATAATATAAGTAGTGCTTTAAATGCTTTGTTATGGATTGCTTTTTTTACCATACAGTGTGATCTCTGATAAACAGTTGGCATCATCGAGCGTATAGTTTCCTGAAAAACCCTTTACCGCTTCATACCTGAACCAACGTGTTTTTTTGGTGTATTTGGGATCATCCGGATACATGTATGCCATATCTCCTGCTTCGCCATATTTTACAAACTCCAATTCACTTAAGCCAACCGGCACAGGAATTTTATGTTGTGTAATTTGCTCCCATTCATTGGTATCTTCGTTTAAAATATAGATGTTATAGATGCCAACATTTTCTGATTGATAGTATTGTCCTCTCGAAATATTTGCAATACCACCTGAGTGACGCTGCACGGTTACTATCCGGCTCAGGTCATAATAATCGCCCAGGTCAATAATAAAGTTCCATGGCATATTACCATCAGCTTTTTTACCGGTGCGGCCGCGGCTGTTGGTATGCATGAAGTTTAAATTATCTCCCCGGTCAATAATATCATCAATCACATACCTGTTTCTTCCTTCCAAACCATCACCAAAGCACATAGGAATGCCGGCAATAGTATCATTGGGGTTTGGCAGCACCCAGTTTGCTTTAGATATTTTAGAATCTTCATATAAGGTGATCTGGCCTTTATCAATATCAGGAGTAACATTACCGTAAGTATCTTCCACTCTTACTTTAACGCTTACAGGCGACCCGGGTCCCAGGTAAAGATCATTAATGAATCTCCTGTCTGCTGCCAGGTTGGAAGAAAATACCGTGCTGTACGATTTTTGCTCTCCGTTTTGTGTATAGCTGAAATCAACATATACGTTAATATTCTGTTCCAGCTCATTTGTCCAGTCAAGAATAAAAGAACTAAAGCCCGGTTTAACTACAATTGATTCTGCTACTCTTATAAAGGCAGGCTGCAATGGCTTAACGTTAATATCTGCAGGTGCAGAACGGTTACCGGCTCTGTCAACAGCAAATACCTGTATATTGGTACCTGTTGTATCTGCCAGTCCGTACACATCAAGCGAATCAGAAAAATACGATACCGCGAAAGTAAATGGCTGTCCTTTTGAATTGGTGTATACCGCTTCAATGCTCAGCAGATCTTCATCATCGGGAGCTGTAAAGTATAATCTTGCGCCTCCGTAAAGCGCTGTGTATGTTATTTTAGAAACCTGGCCAGGAGGCGTTTTATCACTACTATTTGGAGAAAACCTTTCTTTTTCCTTACATGCTGCTATTATGAGTATAACAGCGGACAATAAGTAAAAATATTTTCTTGTATTCATGTTCGTAAGCATATTAACAATTAGGAATTTTATTACCAGCCCGGGTTTTGAATAAGTTTACCGTTTGTATTCATTTCGTTTAGATCAATAGGCCACAAACAATCTGTAATAGTGAACCTGCGCGACTGTTTTACTTCAAGGTTAAAGAAAGTTTGAGCGTTTGTGCCGGTGTGTGTCCATCCCCATACCGGTGAGGAGAAAGAAGATGGCGCTCTTTTATGCCTGAGCATATCCCAGAAATGGCTTCCTTCAAACGCCAGTTCCACACCTCTTTCCTGTAATATAATATCTCTCATACCTTCTTTAGTCCGGTGTTTGTTAACAGTTTTTGCTATAGATCCATCACTCCAAACAGTTTCTACGTCAGGTATACCCGCTCTTTTGCGAACTAAATTAATGGCATCATATACTTCTGCATCAGGTGCATCTTTATATTCATTCAGTGCCTCTGCTTTCATTAAATACAAATCTGCCATGCGCATAAGCGGGTAAGGGTATTTAATGGTTCTTTGCCACGCCCCTGACTGGGATTCAGGATGTACAAATTTTTGAACGCCTATACCCGTGCACAAAAAATCTGTTGAATGTTGAGATGAATTATATCCTCCATCTTTTCCGGCAAACATCATGGTATTGATACGAACGGTATGCGCCCTCCAGTAACCTGCTGTAATACCAAGGTTGGCATAAAAACGCGGCTCACGGTTCAGGTAAAGATTAACGGTTTCTGCACCGGGTTGCAGAATGCCTCTCATACTTTGATATGCCGGTTCAGCAGCCCCGGGCGTTGTAACAATATTCAATCTCCCGCTATAGTCGTAGGTTAAATCCTCATCAATAGGTAAACCATTTTTTGAATAGTAACGCTCGGCCATTGCATAGGTAGCCGCCATCCATTGCCAGGAGTATGAAGGTTCGTTAACAACGCCGTCACCATATCCCTGTGGTAGCCTGATGTTTGAAGAGTGGCCAACTCTCCCTGTCCATAATAGTTGAGATTAGAGTATCCCCAAACAACTTCTGTATTCCATGGGTCGCAGATCACCATGCGCAGGTCATACAATTTTTTCATATTGGCTGTATTTGCCTGGTAATCCGCCCTGTCGTATAAATAGGGTTCTTTATCAAAAGTGTAGAGCTTTATTCCGTTTGCGGCGCATAGATCAATAGACTCATTAATAGCGTCAATAGCCTCTTTCCATTTTTCTTTATTATACTGTATCGGGAAAAACGGCTGACCGTCTGCATCAGTAAAGTCACCGAAATATTCCTGGTTGCCATTGTAAAACGGGCTGGCACGGAAAAATAATACCCGCGCTTTTATGGCTTTGGCAACAATTTGATCAACCTGGCCTAAATCATTTTCGCCTGCGCGTTCTTTTAAATCAGGTATGGCTTCGTTCATGAGGTTTAATACAAAAGCAAAGCAATCTTCTACTTTTGACCGGGGCTGAAAAAGTTCGTCTTTTCCTGATTCTGGTGTTATTACTATGGTAGGCAAAACAATGGGGCCGTATTGCCGGATGAGTAAAAATGCATAATATGCTTTCAGGAATTTTACCTGTGCCTTCCAATCGGCTTTTTCCTGGTCTGACATGTCTCTTACCTTATCAATATTTGCCAGGAATATTTCAGTTTGTCTTATACCCTGGTATAAAGCTTTGCCACCTTGTGTGCCAGACCAAAGGCCTAATTGAGGAGAGGTAACTGATTGAAGACCGCGCATAATACGAATAGCCCGGAGATTATCAGTGTAGTCAGACAAATCCAGTCTCCCTACCCATTCATCACCCAATGCCCAGGTTGTTACATGTGTCTGATCATCTTGTGGAATATAAGAGTATGCTGCTGCCAATGCATTCCAGGCGTCTTTTTTCAGGTCAAAAATATTTTCCAGCTTTAGTGTATTATCCGGCACAACATCAAGATATTTTTTGCAGGAAGAAAATACAGCTGTAAAAGCCAGTATAATGATCAATGTTTTTTTATTTGCCATTGTAGTAGTTCTTTTTCTTTATTATTGCTACTTGCTAAAATGTTTTTATTGCTATTAAAGAGCTATCTGAATACCTACATTATATCGTTTATTAGGAGGATAACCCAAACCAACCCGTCCCATTTCAGGGTCCCAGAGTTTAAATGAGCTAAACACAAACAGGTTAATAGTACTTACATAAATTCTTGTTCCCTGTTTCAATCCCAATTTTTTAGCCCATTTTGGGCTATAGCCTGCTTCCAGGCTTTTTAGCCTGAGAAAAGAAGCATCCCTGAGCCACCATGAAGATTGTACGGTATTATTAGGTAAAGGGTCTGTTGATAACCGGGGCCAAAAAGCATGAACGTTGGGGTTGGTTTCGCTCCAATAATCCTTAGCTATTATTGCTAATGCATTTCTTCTGAAAGCAAAAGGCGCTATACCTTCATTACCCTCTGTTCCTCCACCTATACCGGGATTTATAAAGAAAGAAACTCTTGCATTGCCCTGGAAAAAGAATGAGAAATCAAAATCTTTATATCCTGCTGATAATCCAAATCCATATTGTACCTCCGGCACTGTGGGGTAGCCCATGGGCACCATGTCATTGCTGTTGATGACGCCGTCGTTATTGATATCTTTGTATTTAATATCGCCTGCCATATATCTTCCAAAATCCTGCGCAGGCGAGTTCTCAATCTCTTTTTCATCAACAAATAAACGCTCAGCAACCAGTCCCCACCATTGATTGATATTATGCCCCTGCCTTTTCAGGTAAGCATCAGGATAATCTTTTTCATCAAGCTCTATATATTTGTTGGTTGCGTAAGTAAAATTAACCCTTCCGCTTAACCATAAATTTTTGCTGAATGTGTGTTGGTAATCTGCTGAAGCTTCAAACCCTTTTGATTTTACTTTACCAACGTTTCCGCTGATAGCAGCTTCCAGACCGGCAGTTGCAGGAAAGTTTTCCCGGCGCATGTAAATATTTGAACGGGTATCAGTATAAATATCTGCCTGAAGTTTCAGCGCATCGTTGAACAGGTTTATATCAGCGCCAAGGTTCCATTTCTCAGCGATTTCCCAGGTAATATCTTCGTTTGCATAACGGTTAATGGTATATCCGCTATATGCGTTCATGAAAGTGGCTCCCCAACTATATCCCCTGCCTCCACGGCTTATATCAGAAAGATAAAAAAACCTGTCTTTACGTTCGGCAATAGCATCATTACCTACTAATCCCCATGTAGCCCTTAATTTTAAAGAACTGATGATATTGGGAGACATTTTCCAATATGGTTCATTAGAGATCATCCAGCCAATACCGAGAGATGGAAAATAGCCATACCTGCGATTGCCTGAAAATTTTTCTGAACCATTATAGCCAAATGCATGTTCAAAAAAGTAGCGATTATCATAATCATAGGTTACTCTTCCGGAAACACCCATGTTTTTTTCAGGTAATGTCTCATATATTGATAAGCTGTTACCTGCGGTAAGTAGTTTTTCCTGCATCATTCCCACTGCCATGATGCCTACATTATGCCTGTCAAATCTTCTGTCCCAGTTTAACCTGGCCTCGGTATAAAAATCCGCACTGGCATCACGCCATGGTTCTACATTCCCCAAATATGCAGAACCACTTGTTTGATTTAGCGGAAATAATTTATACTCGCCGGTTATCTGGTTGTACGATTCCAGGTCATAATAGAATGGATCATAAGTACGTTTGCTGGCATATTTACTCCAGGTAGTAGCTGACACCCTTCCCTGGAATTTTAAACCCCTGGTTATAAATTTCAGATCTTGCATAAGTGTAGCCTGCGCGGTAATGGTATTTTCATTCCTGTCTTCATAACCCTTCACCATTTCAGCATAGGGATTGTATTTTAATGCGCCACTTACATATGTATTTCCAAATAAAATGTTTTGTGTGTACTGGTTTGCAGAATCTGGCAGGTATACTGCGGGAAAATCAACCGGATTACTGTTCATCACCATTCCGAATATATCCGATGCACTACGGTAAGGTCCGTTATATCGTTCAAAACGTCCTTGTATGCGCGTATCAAGCGTTGTTGTTTTGGTTAGCTTCATAATGACATTGGATCGTATAGAAAAACGGTTGATATCAATATTATTATTGAAGTTATTACGGTTGTCTACTTTTAATAATCCTGATTCTTTATCGTAACCAACAGATACATAATAGGTGGCAACCTGGCCACCACCAGACAGGTTCAGATTAGTTTTTGTGTTGGTTACGGAGTTTCTGAACAAGGTATTATACCAATTGGTATTGGGGTATATCATCGGGTTCTCCCCTTTTTCAGTAGCCTGTATTTTTTGCTCGCTGTAATAGGCCCCCAGTACAGGATCGCGGGAAATACGGGCACTGTTGTATAGGCGCATATAATCAACGCCATCAAGTGTTTCAATTTTTCTTGTAGGGGTTGAAACATTCACATCTACCTGTGCATTTACCGCAACCGGACCTTCTTTACCGGATTTGGTATTAACCATTATAATTCCATTGGCTCCTCTTGCACCATATAGTACCGTTGCAGAAGCATCTTTTAATATAGAAAAGCTTTCAATGTCATTTGGATGTATACGGGCAAGATTATCAGTTGTTGACTCAAATCCGTCAATCAATATTAATGGGGAAGTTTTATAACCGAAAGTAGTTACGCCCCGTATAAAAAACAATGCATTATCCGCACCCGGCTCACCGGTAGGGGTATAGGAAATAACCCCCGGAATCCTTCCTGCAAAAGAACTGGTGAGATTGGTTACCGGCGTTTTTAAATCTGCAACATTTACCGATTGAATGGCACTGACAAGGCTCGATTTTTTTTGCTTACCGAATGCAACCACTGTTACTTCTCCCAGTTGGCTGTCATCGTCGGGTAACATAATTTCCAGGATGTTTTTTTGAGTAACTACCTGGGTAACAGGTTTTTTACCTACAAATGAAAACACGAGCGAATCCCCGATATTGGCATCAATCGAAAATTCGCCATTGGCATTTGATTGTGTTGAGGCTTCTTTCCCCTTTACATTAATTGTTGCTCCTGATAGCAAAGCCCCGTTGGTAGCGTCTTTCACTACGCCACTTATTTTTTTTGTTTGAGTAAAGCCCTGTAAACAGAAAAACAATAAAACTAAAAGAGAGATGAATGTTTGTAATCGTTTCTGCATATGTATTGATGATAATTGTGTAAATACGGCTGTACTAATTCACATTATGAGTAAATAACACTATTTAGAAAAGTGAACCTGAAATGAATGACTGAAAATTGACCCTGATTAATGCTTGTGACTTTAGCAGGTATATATAATGCACACGGGAAGATCCGGGCAATTCTTGAATAGCAGCATCTGTTCATACAGCATTAGTTTTGGTCTGAAATCGCTTTCAATTGTTATAACAAAGTTAAAGGCAGGAAAAACGTTAACTTGTCAACAGAACTCAAACCAAATGTTAACGGAAATTAAATAAGCGAAAGTTTTATTATTATTAAACGTATTTTCAAAATTTGTAAACAAAAAAATGCATTGGCGGGCATAGCCAATATAGTTTTATAAAATTAAAGTAGCGCAGTTTTATAATGCGATGAAATACTCATTACTAACGTACCGGATAATTGCTGTCATAAGTTTTGCCATACTTTCTGCTGTGCAGGTATTTCTTATTTTCAATACCTATGAGCTGGAAAATAAACGATATCGCTTTGCAGAAAAATCTTCCATTAACGAATACTATTCTAAAATAATTACAAACGATAAATTGTTTCCCGGAGGGCAGCGCATTATTGATACAGTGCTTAACAGGAATATACCACGACTATCGGAATTGTACAGGCATAACAGGGCCCTGTTCCAAATTGAAAAGCAGAAAGTTTGCGACAGCATTTTTACCACGCTTCGCAGGCATGAGTCAATAGAAGCGATACTCGCTGATTATAAACAACAAAAAGGTATTAAAGATTCGCTGGAGTGCGCTTTGGTAATTGAGTCGCTGGATCTGTTGCTGGAGGACGGCAATTATATTTCTCTTTACCATAAAAAAGAAACTTACGCCCTGATTAACGCAGCCTATCAGCGCCCGGAAGGTATAAGGATAGGAGGGCATTTAAAAAACATCAATATACAAAACCGCACCACCGGATTAACAGTAAGCATACCAATACCGGGCACGTATAAAATTGTTTTTGCTTTATATGTTGATACGCATAACCGCGTACGGGAAGTGATTAATAAAATGATGCCGGTACTTGTGTTGTCGCTAATATCATTGCTTATTATTGTTACCATGTTTTACATAACATTCAGAAACTGGCTCAGGCAAAAACATCTTTCTGAAATGAAAACTGATTTCATCAACAGCATTACCCATGAATTTAATACACCCATTACCGCAATAACAGTGGCCAACCGGAGCTTACAGAACGACAAGATTGCAGAGAAAAAAGAAAATATTCATGCTTTGTCGGGTATTATTCAAAGACAGGCAGGAAGATTACAAAAACTGGTAGGACAGGTGCTTGATCTTACCACGCTTAATGAACTTTCTTTGCAAAAGGAACAATATTCGCTTCACAATCTTCTTGATGAAATATTACTGGATTACCGCTTAAACCTGGTTGATAAAGAGGTAAAACTGAACCTGCGTAAAGAGGCTCAAAACGATACGGTTTTTCTTGACAGGTTTTATTTTACTACCATGCTCCTGAATATTATGGATAATGGAATAAAGTATAATAATCAGCAGGTAAAAGAAATTACGGTGTCTACTTCCAATACTAAAAAATATATACAAATTACCGTGCAGGATAATGGCATTGGTATGACGGAAGAAACAAAGAAAAATATTTTTAAAAAGTTTTACAGGAGTAAGGATGATGGCATGGCAGAAGTGTCCGGCTTGGGTTTGGGATTGTATTATGTAAAGCAAAGCGCTGATGCACATGGCTGGGGTTTGTTTGTAGGCAGTACGCCCGGCGAAGGATCAACTTTTATTATTACTATTCCTGTATAAGAAAATTATATGAAAGAGCGAATATTATTTGTTGAAGACGAACATGACCTTGGTAATGTGGTAAGGCAATACCTTGAAGTAATGGATTTTGAAGTATTGTGGGTTAAACACGGCAGGGATGCGCTTGATAATTTCAAGGCAAATTCCGGCGATTACAGTATTGTTATACTTGATGTGGGATTGCCGGAGATGGATGGATTTGAGCTTGCCGGCCGCATCCTCAAAATCTCACCGGATATTCCTTTTCTTTTTCTTACAGCACGTAATGAAAAAGCAGACAGGCTTTACGGGTTAAAAATTGGCGCTGACGATTATATTACCAAACCATTTGATATTGATGAACTGGTATTGCGCATACAAAATATTATCAGGCGGAAAAGTTCAGGAGCCTCAGTTGCACCTGCCAATACTATTGTAGTTGGAGATATATTATATAACAAAGATGCCCTGCAATTAAAAATTGGTAACAATGCCCCCGTTTTTCTTACCAGGCGCGAAGCAGAGCTGCTGGAATATCTTTTAGTAAGAGCTGACAAGGTTTTAAAAAGAGAAGAAATATTAACACAATTATGGGGTGAAAATGATTATTTCCTCGGCAGGAGCCTTGACGTTTTTATTTCAAGATTAAGAAAATTGCTTTCCGCGTCTGATACTGTTAGCATAAACAATGTATACGGCGTAGGGTTTATTGTGAATATCAAAAGATATTGAGCAATTATCATTTAGTCAAATATTCAATAGTACAGGCGGCACATAATTAAAATACATTATCTTCAACGGAATATTTTAACAGATGAGATACAGATTATGGCTTTTGTTTATCAGCATTGTTTGTATAATAAGCGCTGAAGCACAATCCAAAGCGAAAACAGATAAGATTGCACCTTTTTCCATCAAGCGTTCTGACGGGAAAATATTTACACCTGCCCAGTTAAAAAATGTGGCTACCATTTTAATTTATTTCTCTCCTGATTGTGAGCATTGCCAGCATTTTACCAAAGAGATGATAGATAATTATCAAAGCCTGATTAACGATAAACAGGTGGTAATGGTTACATACCTGGCGGTAAATGATGTGAAGCATTTTGAAGATATGTTTGAGTTGAAAAACTATAAAAATATTGTTGTGGGTACGGAAGAAAAAACTTTCGTGGTAAGAAATTATTATGGCGTAACACGCTTTCCTTTTGTGGCGCTGTATGATAAGGCGGGCAAAAAGGTGAAGGCTTTTGCTGACGGGCCTTCTTTTACCGACGTTACGAAATTCATAAAAGCTTTATAAATTCTTTCAATATTACGGCTGGTTAAAATTATAGTATAATATTCTTTCAGGAAATTTATCCGGCAGTTTTTATCTTTAAAATATGAAAAGACGTTCAGCTATTAAAAACCTCATGATCATTGCCGGTGGCATAGCTATTATGCCATCATGTTCAGGCGACCCCGGCAAAGCATCCATCGCGTTAAACAAAATAAATATCACCGCAGACCAGGAGGCCCTGCTTGCAGCAATAGCGGAAACAATTATCCCGGTAAGTGATATACAGGGAGCAAAAAATCTGAACCTTCATTTGTTTACTTTAAAGATGGTTGACGATTGCCATAATGAAGAAGATCAGCAAAATTTTATTGCCGGTTTAAATAGTATTGACAGGCTTGCAAAAGATAAGTATGGAAATACTTTTGCCAAATGCGATGTTAAACAAAGAATTGATTTACTTGCTGCTATTGCAAAGGAAGAAGGCGGTACAAAAGAAGCTGCTGCTTTCCTGAAAATTGCTAAACGCAGAATTATACAGGGGTTCATGAATTCAAAATATGTGATGACGGATTTGGGTAAATATGAACTGGTGCCCGGAAGGTATAATGGATATTTTCCTGTTAAACAATCTTAATAAGAACATTCTAACAATTACGTATGCCCGAAATTACCGGAGATAGTATTAAAGACAGAACTTTTGATGCCATAGTGATTGGTTCTGGTATCAGTGGCGGCTGGTCTGCCAAGGAACTTACAGAAAAAGGTTTAAAAACTTTGCTGCTCGAAAGAGGAAGAGATGTAAAGCATATTAAAGATTATCCCACAACAAATAAATTTCCTTACGAATTTGAGCATAGGGGAGAAGTGCCGCTGGATATACAAAAAGAATCGCCGATAGTAAGCCGTTGCTATGCATTCAGAGAAGATACACTGCATTTCTTTTTAAAAGATAAAGAACATCCTTATGTTGAACAAAAACCGTTTGACTGGATACGCGGTTACCAGGTAGGCGGCAAATCGCTGATATGGGCAAGGCAAACACAACGCTGGAGTGATCATGATTTTGAAGGCCCTGCCCGTGATGGTTTTGCCGTTGATTGGCCTATCCGTTATAAGGATATAGCACCCTGGTATAGTTATGTAGAAAAGTTTGCAGGTATTTCCGGTAATAAAGACGGGCTTGCTGAATTGCCTGACGGAGAATTTTTACCAGGCTATCCTTTAAATGCTGTTGAAAATTATTTTAAAGAGCAGGTAAATAAAAATTATACCAACCGGCATATCATCAGTGCCAGAGGCGCACATATTTCCAGTCCTCAGCAGGTGCATTTTTACCAGGGCAGGGGACAATGCCAGAACAGGACCTTATGCCAGAGAGGCTGTCCTTTCGGTGGCTATTTCAGCAGCAATGCGTCTACAATTCCCTGGGCAGAGAAAACAGGTAATCTTACTTTACGCCCATTCTCCGTAGTGCATTCTATAATATACGACGGGCAAAAAGGAAAGGCAACCGGTGTAAAAGTGATTGATACCAACACAAAGCAGGAGATTGAATTTTATGCTAAAGTGATTTTTGTAAATGCAGCGGCGCTTAATACCAATCTTATATTGTTAAACTCTGTATCAAAACGCTTTCCAAATGGTATAGGAAACGACAGTGGCCTGCTTGGAAAATATATAGCATTTCATAATTACAGTTCAACCATCAGTGCTGAGTATGATGGTATGAAAGAATATAAAACCGATGGGCGAAACCCGGTAGGCGGTGGTTATGTGCCAAGGTTCAGAAATGTATTTAAGCAGGAAACGGATTTTCTCCGTGGTTATGCTGCGGGCTTCAGCGCTTATCGCGGATTGGATACTGATTCCTCAGGTTTTGGCGCTGATTTAAAAAATGCGCTTTTAAACCCTCCGCTGGCGCCCTGGCGTGTGGGCTCGCATATGATGGGAGAAACCATTCCTAAAGAAACCAATTTTGTAACGCTGGATAAACAGTTAAAAGATAGCTGGGGTATACCGCAGTTAAGCATTTCTGTAGACTACGATGATAATGACCAAAAGATGATTAAAGATTATGAGGATGAATTTACGGAGATGTTTACCAAAGCCGGGTTCACCAATATAAAAACTGCAAGAACAAAAAAAGCGCCGGGGCTTGATATACACGAAATGGGCGGTGTGCGCATGGGCAATGATCCTAAAACTTCTTTGCTTAACAAATGGAACCAGTTACATCATTGTAAAAATGTTTTTGTAACTGATGGCGCCTGTATGACGTCAACTGCCACGCAAAATCCTTCGCTTACTTATATGGCATTTTCCGCAAGAGCTGCGGATTATGCATTTGAGGAGCTGAAGAAAGGAAATTTGTAATTGTATGTGAACTATCAGCGTTTTATTATTGGCACAAATTCCCTGTTTTCCGGCCCTGTATAATTAGCACTTGGGCGAATAATTTTTCCGTCCTGCCGTTGTTCAATAATATGTGCGCTCCAGCCGGTAACTCTTGAAATAACAAATAGCGGTGTAAAAAACAATGTAGGCACACCCATGAGGTGATAAGATACTGCAGAAAACCAATCGAGGTTAGGGAACATTTTCTTTTCACTCCACATTAATGATTCAAGTTTTTCCGCTATGTTATATAACAACGTATCGTCTGCTTCTGCTGCAAGTTGTTTTGCCACCTGCTTAATTACTTTATTTCTCGGATCAGATACAGTATATACCGGATGACCGAAGCCAATGATCACTTCTTTTTTTTCCAATCTGGCCTTAATATCTTCCGCTGCTTCTTCGGGTGAGGTATACCTGCTTTGAATATCAAACGCTACTTCATTTGCTCCTCCATGTTTAGGTCCGCGCAAAGCACCAATAGCGCCTGTAATGGCAGAATACATATCAGCACCTGTGCCTGCAATTACTCTTGCTGTAAAAGTTGAAGCATTGAACTCATGTTCCGCATATAAATTCAAAGAAACCTGCATTGCTTTTTGCCAGGACGCGGAAGGTTTTTTGCCATGCAGCAAATGCAAAAAATGTGCGCTAATACTGTCGTCATCTGTTTCTGCTTCTATGCGTTTGCCATTGTGCGAAAAATGATACCAGTATAGCAAGGCAGAGCTGTATGAGGCCAGCAGCTTATCTGCAATATCTTTTGCGCCTGCTGTATTATGATCATCTTTTTCAGGAGAAACGGTACCTAACGTTGAGGTATAGGTGCGCAATACATCCATTGGGTGAGCGGATGCAGGAATTTGCTCCAGCACATTTTTAGCAACAGCCGGTAATCCTCTTAATGCTTTCAGCTTATTTTTATATGCATTGAATTGTGCAATTGTTGGCAGGCTGCCGTGTATAAGCAGGTAAGCGGTTTCTTCAAATTCAGCTTTTTCTGCAAGATCGAGTATATCATAACCACGATAGTGCAGATCGTTACCGCTTTTTCCTACGGTACATAAGGCAGTGTTGCCGGCAGTTACACCGGATAGCGCTACACTTTTTTTGGGTTTAAACCCTGTTGTTATATTTTCTGTACTCATGATTTATGATTTATTTTTTGAAAAAAGCGCATCAAGGTTTTGCTCGAAAGCATGGTACCCTATGCTATCGTATAACTCGGCGCGGGTTTGCATGGTATCCAAAACATTTTTTTGCGTACCATCTTTTCTTATAGCATTAAAAACATTCAGCGCTGCTTTGTTGGCAGCCCTGAAAGCGGATAAAGGATATAATATCAAACCAACACCTGCTTTTTTTAATTCCTCCACAGTCCACATTGGCGTCATACCAAACTCGGTAATATTGGCAAGGACCGGAATGCCTGTAGCTTTTACAAATTCGCCATACTGGTTTAGTTCTCCTACCGCCTCCGCAAAAATAAAATCGGCGCCCGCTTCTTTATAAGCAACAGCTCTTTCCAAAGCTTTTTCTAATCCTTCATTGGCCAGTGCATCTGTTCTTGCACCTATCACAAAATTCTCGTCAGTTCTTGCATCAACAGCGGCTTTTATTCTGTCAGCCATTTCATCTTTGCTCTCAATTTCTTTTCCGGGGCGATGACCGCAGCGTTTTGCGCCAACCTGGTCTTCAATATGCAATGCACCCGCACCTGCTTTTATAAGCGACTTAACCGTTCTTGCCACATTAAAGGCCGATGGCCCGAAGCCGGTATCAACATCCACCAGCAGCGGTGTATCAGTAACATTTGTAATGCGGTATATATCGGTAAGCACATCTTCCAGCGTTGTTATACCAAGATCGGGAATGCCCAGTGACCCTGCTGCCACTCCTCCGCCTGAAAGATATATGGCTTTAAAGCCTGACTGTGTTGCAAGTAACGCATGGTTGGCATTGATTGTTCCAACAATTTGCAAAGGTTTTTCTTCAGCCATTGCTTTTTTAAACCTTGCACCTGCTGATAAGTTTTGTGACTGTTGTACCGACATAGTTGCAATTTATAATGTTTCGCTCAGAGTAAATATTATTTAAGTGTAATCCAAAATAAATTTCTTTCTATATTTTCTTCAGTTTCCATCTTCCGCTTTTAATATACAGGTAAGAAAATACGAACATGATTATCCAGTATAACCATTCCGCAGCCCAGCCCCAGGTAATGGGCAAATTAAGCTTTTCAAGCACTATCCATGTATAAATGGTGTAGGCAGTAATAGCAATGAATTCTATGGAAAGATTGATGATGGTATTGCCTGTGCCCGTTACCGCATTTAACCATACGGTTGAAAAAGACATAATGATCAGCGCTGTTGATACTACACGCAAAACGGGAATTGCTGCCTGTATAAATGCTTCATCTCTGCCGTAAACGGATAAGCACAACCCGGGAAAAAGGTTAAGAAAAAGGCATACCACAATGGCTGTGCCGGTACTTATGTGTACGATTTTATTAATCAGCGGAATAACTTTTTCTATAAGCCCCTGCCCGATAATATTGCTGACCATTGTATTACTCGTGGCAGCAAATGCCCAGGTAAACACTCCGAAGAAGCCGAAAATGTTACGCATGGTATTGGAGATAGCAAGATCTCTTTGTCCGTGATGTTCTATAAGAATATAAAAAAACTCCCAGCTTATTATGCTGATGGCATATTGCAGAATGAGAGGCGAAGATTGAACAAGAATGAGTTTTGCAACGGATTTATCAATATGAAAATGATTGTACAGCGAGAAGGTCTGGTGAAATTTCTTTACATGAATAACTGCAAATACTACAAACATGCCAAGAAACTCAGCAATAACAGATGCAATGGCTGCGCCATTAAAACCAAACACCGGAAATCCTAAACGGCCATAGATAAGCGTATAATCGAAAAAAATATTTGATATTGCTTCTGCAAGTGTGCCAATAACCAGGTACCTGCTGTTGTTTGTGCCAACCAGTAATGCGTTACGCATTTGGTAGAGATACAAAAATGGAAGCCCCCATATTCTTATTCGCAAAAACTCAACACACATTTCATAAGTTTTCTGAGAGTGGATAGTATACCGGAAAATAACCGGCGCTATCAGGTAAGTAATAGCAATGCCTATTGCTGCAATACTTAATGCTATAAAAACGCCCTGTGAAAAAATTTTTCCTATATCCGCAATCCTGTTTTCGCCGGCGCGCCTTGATATGAGCGCCTGCAGCGCATTATTCAATCCAAAGCCAATACCTCCAAAAATGAGGTAGAATACACCTGTAATGCCGGCGGCGCCCAGCTCTCTTTCGCCCAGGCCGGAAAGAAAAATATTATTGGTAATAAAATTGATTTGCGGAACAAGCAGCGAAGCGGATATGGGTAAAGCAATTTTAATGATCTGGCTGTACGACAAAGAAACCCTGAGATCAATATGGTTTGTCACTATAATATCAATACATAATTATTGTTTCATTTTCCTGGCATCTTCTAAAAACTTAGCCAGTCCAATATCAGTTAAAGGATGTTTTAATAAACCGAGGATTGGTTCAAGCGGGCAGGTACATACATCAGCGCCTAATTCTGCTGCTTTTACTATATGTAAAGAGCTGCGGATTGAAGCTGCCAATATTTGTGTTTTGAAGCCCTGCAAAGAATAAATTTGCGCCATTTGGCCAATCAGTTCCATGCCATCCCAGTTGCTGTCATCAATCCTGCCAACAAATGGTGATACATATGTTGCACCTGCTTTAGCGGCAAGGATAGCCTGGCCCGCAGAGAACACCAGTGTACAATTGGTTTTTATACCATTATCCGTAAACCATTTCAGCGCTTTTACACCATCTTTAATCATAGGTACTTTTACCACAATATTGGGGTGTATTGCGGCAAGTGATTTTCCTTCTGCAACTATTCCGTCAAAATCAGTAGAAATAACTTCTGCGCTGATATCGCCATCTACCATTTCGCAAATGGTTTTATAGTGATTTCTGATAGCTTCTTCACCTTTTATACCTTCTTTTGCCATTAATGACGGGTTTGTAGTTACACCATCCAAAATCCCTAATTCATTGGCTTCTTTAATCTGGGCAAGATTCGCTGTATCAATAAAAAATTTCATAACCAGGTAATTTATGTTGTCTTTTTAAACAGTTTTATAACTAAACGGGCAACGAATATACAAAATAAAAAAGGCAAGTTACTTACATCGCACCGCTACAACCGCCTACCCTTGCTACCTTCCGGTCCTGGGGGAGTTCAGCAGGAGCTGGTCGTATAAGACTTGCCGCCGCAAATATAGTAAAGATACGGATGAGTGAAAAATAAAAAAAGAGAGGTGGATTGGTTATTTTACAGAGGTACACGAAGAATACACAAAAAGCCACAAAGAATAACTACCCTAAGCCCACAAATTCCCTGAAATTTTCTGAAGTAACTACTTTCACTTCCGCATTATACGCTGTAACAAAATTAGATGGTATCCTGGCTTTTGCTTTCGGGTTCCATTTACATTCATACGCATCTATTTTACCGTCTTTTTCTTCCACATAGTCAATTTCCTGCTGTTGTTTGGTGCGCCAGAAATAGCGGTTGCAATAGTTTTTATGGTAGTGATTGTATTTTAACCGTTCAGTCACCAGAAAATTTTCCCATAATGCGCCAATATCGTTTCTCAGGTTGCGGCTGAATGATGTAAGCGGATAAACGATGAAAGACAACTGGTCGTGAATAATTTTTGCTGTAATGCCAATGTTTTCTATCCGTTGCGCTTCGTCAATAAAAACAATTTCGGCTTTACCGATAATGCTTTCAATTTCTTTGGTGTTGGGATTGGCAAGGCGCAGGTTTACCAGCGAATCATCGCCGTCAAGAAAAAGAAAATCTTTCTCCCTTAATATTGTTCTGATAAGCGTTGATTTACCTACCTGCCTCGCCCCGGTAACGATATAGTTTTGTCCCTGAACAACCTGCTTTCAATTTCTTTACGGAGAATCCTGTCAATCATTTCCAGTAATTTCACCAATAGTAATACTTTTTATTGAATATTTTCACCAAAAGGTATTCTTTTTGGTGAGTTTAGCGCTTTCTTTTGACGCTAAGAAGCTGTTTAAAAACGATTGCGGGGATTTTTGATATAATGATTGTGTACACTTCTAACCACGAATCACACTCATTATCACGAATAATTCCGGTGTAACAACCTGGTTATTTCACAACGGTACACGAAGGATACACAAAGAGCCGCAAAGAATAATAAACCCCTCTGTGTAACTTTGTGTATGTTTTGTGGCTCTTTGTATTCAAACTAACCGCCACCGCGAACACCGGAATTCGTGGCAGGAATTACGTACGAAGAAAATATGCCAATAGGCTAAATAATACTAAAACTGTCCCGTGCGATTTTGCATGGAATTGATTGAAGAAACACCCAGCAACTGATCATACCTTCCACCCAGCTCCCTGTAATAAACCAGAATCGTATATTGATTTTCGGTTTCCCAGATATTTCCCTCTGTTTCGGTGGTAAGGAATTTTATATTATTAGTGGATGGTTCTCCAAGTCCATATACATAATCATAATAACCCTGCTTTAAAAACAGGGTTGTTTCATATTGTCTTTTCTCTTCATTCCATTGCAGCTTAGCATCATTGTCTTTTCCATAATTGGTTATTTGCCCTATAATATACAAATCGTTTTTGGAGTAAGGCGCATTTCCCGGCGGCACATACGTAAAATGAACCGTAGCATAATCGCCGCTCCAGAAGGGATTTACATTCTCGTTGGTGATGGCAGCATATAAACCATCATAATCCTTGTAGTAAATATAGCGCTGCGTGTTTCGGGAAACATCCGGTATAACATACAAATCATAAGCTGTGTTGGTATTTTGTTGCCTGCGTACCCTGTCGCTTAACAGGCGGAAGCTGGTCAGGTCAAGCCAGCGCCATTCCCGCATTGCGGGAAACAAACAATCGGTTTCCGCATTATACTCATATGAATTACCTCTTATAATAGTTGGTTTAATGTTTTGAATGCAATTATCCCACCTGTAATTCTGCAGCATAACTACTTTTATTTGTTGCTGTGGATAACTAACATTCAGTGTGCCCGAGTTAACTGTTAAAAGAATCTTTTGATGGCTCCTGAAATATTGCTGGTTAAATGGCTGTTGTATCTGAGCGCCGATGCTGATGGAAGACTGATATACGACAAAGCGTTTGGTAAAAGCAAGCTTTGAAGTATCCCCGTTAAGAAAAACTTTAAGCACATAGTTGCCGGCTTTGGTTGGCATAATATCCCTGTTGGGAAAACTAAGCTGGTAATGCGTGTATCGCGTAAGCACCTGCGACGCACTGCGATAGGTGGTAATGCGCTGGTTCGTGTATCCTTTCACGTAATCAAAATAGCTCATCTGTACCGCAGACCAATCTGCATTGCGCAATTCAAAATTGTAATAATAACTTTTGATGTCTGCATCCATATCATCAAAATTAAGTTGCAGCATTTCGTTGCTGTTGAGTTTGATAACGGGATAGGCAAGCTGATCACCATTCAGAGATAACTGAACGGTTTTTATATTATCCATAAATATTTTGTCAGGCTCACGCTGTGCAAACAGGCTGTTGGCATATAAAAGCACACAACAAATAATCAGCGAATAAAAGTAACGTTTACACATCGGCTATTTCTTTTATCTTCACAATTTAGTAAAATACCGGAATTGAATATAGCTTCATTTATAGCAGGCAGAATAGCATTTAACAGGCAACGTGTTTTTTCAAGAACAATATTACGATTAGCCATTACAGCAACAGCCATCAGTGTGGCGGTAATGATATTAACCCTTGCATTTTTGAATGGTTACCAGCAGGCGGTCAGCGAAAAAATATTCAGTTTTTCAGGTCATCTGCGCCTTCAGCATTATGAGCAATATAAAGCAGCAATAGCCGAAGAATCTCCTATAATGCGTAATGATAGTATTGCAAATAGTATTGTAAAAACACCAGGTGTAAGCCATATACAGGCATTTGCCACAAAATATGCTATACTCAAAACAGACAGCGCTATTGAAGGTGTACTTTTTAAAGGAGTTGGCCGGGATTATGACGTTAACTCCATGAAACAATTTTTAACACAAGGGCGATGGATCCGGTTTAGTGACAGCACGTATAGTCGTGAAGTAGTTATTTCAGAATATACGGCAAAGCAACTGGAATTAAAGGTGGGAGATAAGCTGCTGATATATTTTTTCAGAGGTGCTGAAAATAAGCCCCGTCCCGATAAGCTGACTATTGTAGGCTTGTATAAAACCTATATGGAGGAATATGACAGGTTATACGCAATAGGTGATTTGCAGCTTGTACAAAAACTGAATGACTGGACAAAAGGAGAAATAGGCGGCTACGAAATATTTTTGGATGATTATCGTGAAATGGATAAGATTAATGATAAAATATTTGAATCATTACCGGGAGAGTGGGGGAGTAAAACGATTAAAGATATATACCCCAATATTTTTGACTGGCTGAGCCTGCAGGATACAAACGGCTATATAGTTTTAGGTGTAATGATTGTGATTGCCATTATAAATTTAATTACCTGCCTTATTATTATGGTGCTTGAGCGTACCCGTATGATTGGTGTGTTAAAAACTGTTGGCGCCACGGATTGGACGGTACAGAAAATATTTACCATACAAGGTGGTTTTATAACTTTAGCAGGAACAATTTTAGGGCTGATTATCGGCATCGGTGTTTGTCATCTCCAGGTGAAAACGCATTTCCTGTCTTTTACAGATGAAAATGCATATTACATGACCGTGATACCCGTAAAAATAATATGGTGGCAGGTGGCGCTGGTGGTAATCGGCACTATACTGGTTTGCACGTTTACCTTGCTTATTCCTGCCATAGTAAGCAGAAAAATACAGCCTGCAAAGGCAGTTCAATTCAGGTAAACATTTTTACTTCATCATTATTTCAGGAGCTTTGAACTGAAGCGGCATACGCCTGCATATTTCAATGCATAATGTTATGGGGACAACCAAAAAAATAAGTATAACGTGATGCAATGGTTTGTGAAATTTGCTTGTCACGCATTTCAAAACAGCCCGCGTTGTTACCAATTTTATAAAGTCAAAAACATAGTTTTTATGAAGCGCATACTCATCACTTCACTTTGCCTGTTGTATATATGCAGTTGCACTGTCGATCCTCCGCCTCCAAAAGAAACAGAAGGTTATGTGCCGGTATATGCTGAAAAGGCAAAACCTTCTTCTATTAGTTTTGAACAACCAAGAGCTATTGAAAATGCCGGTAAGATCTATGTAAAAGATCATTTTTTATACCAGGTAGACAATGGCAAAGGCATCCATGTAATTTCTATTGCTGATCCCGCTAAGCCGGTACGAAAAGGATTTATACCGATAGCGGGGGCGCAGGAAATAAGTATTCTTAATAATTCGCTTTATACCAATACTTATAATGATTTGCTGGTGCTTGATATTGGCTCGCCGGAAAATATAACCGTGACCAAAACTATTGAAAACGCTTTTACATTAGCGTCATCAACAGTGCCTCCGGAGGGCGGCTATTTTGAATGTGTTGATCCTTCAAAAGGTGTTGTTACAGGCTGGACCAAGAAAAAAATTTACTCACCCAAATGTAAATACTAAAATGAAACTGCTATATATACCGATACTAATGCTGGCAATATGTGCCGGCTGTGCAAAAGATAACCGTTCAGGTTCATCAACTTCCGGAAAGGGTGGTTCTACCGCAAGATTTACTATTTCTAACGGATACCTTTATGTAGTAGATGGACAGGAGCTACATACTTTCAGCCTTCAAAACCCTGCGGAACCAGAACAGATACATTCACTGCAACTTGGTTGGAATAACAGTATTGAAACCATATTTCCCTGGAAGGATAAATTATTTATCGGTTCTACAAATGCTATGTACATTATTTCAATCAGCAACCCCAAACAGCCGGTTATTGAAGGCTCGGCTTCACATCTTACGGCATGCGATCCCGTGGTTGCAGATGATAAGTACGCTTATGTTACGGTAAGAACAGGCAATACCTGCAGCGGTAATATTAATGCACTATATGTTTATGATATAAGCGGAGGTGTACAATTCCCTTCAAATGTATATGAGCAGGATATGAGTAATCCGCAGGGTTTAGGGTTGCACAATAAATATTTGTATGTATGTGATGGCACCGCGGGTTTGGGCGTGTTTGATGTGCATGATGGCGCCAGGCCTAAACAGGTTGCTACCAAACAGGGATATACTTTCTTTGATTGTATTCCGGTAGACGATCTGCTTATATGCATGATAGAAGGAGGAATGGTGTTGTATGATATCAGTGCTCCCGCTAACCCCGTGGTATTATCTGAAATAATAAAATGATCCATCAGCAATGAGAAAGTATATCCTCGCTCCTTTGTTTGTTTTATTTGGTTTTGCACTCTATGCCCAAAAGAGCAATAAACCGGCATTGCTGTATAGTTTGCCCATATCAGTTACACCTTTATCGCTATGGGAAAGTGATATCAGTGTTTCAGCCGGGGCAGAATACCGCTTTCATCCTTCCTTTTCGGTAAGGCTGGCGGCAGATTATATTTATGGTGATTATGGCTATGAGCGTTCAGCCACAGGTGGAATAAGGTTAAGGCAGGAATTACGCTATTATATTGCAGGCAATAAACTCATCAGCAGCAGGTCAAAAGCGTGGCCGTATATATCTGCTTCTTTTGGTAATAAATGGGTTACCACCAGGTTTGCAGATTGGCAATACCTGTACCAAAATGACCAATCCTATCAGAAATGGCAAAGGTATAATACACATAACAGGGAATGGTATTTAATGGGGCGAACAGGTATGCAAACAGTTTTCGGAAAGGGTAAAAGATTTTTGTTTGATTTCAGTATCGGCGTTAGCTTTTCACGTGATAAAGTATCTTTTTCTTTTCCGGACGGAGAGGATATAAGTTCCCAGGTATTGCCCAACTATAACAGTAATAATGAATTTGCTGAAGCAAGCCGTAATAAATACAGTGGAAAATTTACGGCTTTTAATATAGAAGCCTGCTTTGGGTACAGGTTGGCAGGTAAGAAGTAATAAATTGTATTATAAAAAATCCCTTTGCAGTTGCAAAGGGATTTTTTATAATACAATTAGTCTATTTAAGCGTCAGTTATTTACTGCCTTTATTATCTTTCTTTTCAGCAATATACTTAGCATAAGCATCTGCATTCAATACTTCTCCGGTTATTTTAAGCTCCAGCGGAATATCTACCCCCTGAATTTTTACAAACACTGTTTTGTCAAAAGTTCCGGCAGCAGCGGCATTAAAGCCTGCTTTAATTACATTGCTTTTTCCTTTTGCAATAGGTTGCTCTGGTTTGGTAGGCGTAGTGCATCCGCATGATGCCCATGCATTTTCTATGATAACAGGCTTGTCGCTGATGTTATCAAACGCAAAATCATACGTAACCGGCGTGCCTTGTTTGATCTTGCCAAAGTCGTGTTTCTTTTCTTTAAAACTTACAAAGTCTTCAGCTTTTGCCTTTGTTTCTGTGTTTTGCGCTACAGCCCAGGATGTTACAGCAAAGGCAACTAATGTAAAAAGTAGTTTTTTCATTGTTATAGTATTAATTTATAGTTTTTAATAATTGAACACTTACATTGGCAGGTGCAGCTTCGGCAGGTGTTTGCCAAACTTCACCTTTAATTATAAACTGTTTTGTTTTGCCTGAATCATAAAAAACAGTAATCGTCTTTTCAAAGGGCCCGCCGGCTGCAGCATTGTAACCAACAGTTATTTGCTTTGTTGCTCCCGGTGCAATGGGTGCATGATCCCACTCAGGAGTAGTACAACCGCATGATGCCTGTACGTTTTCAATCTGCAAAGGCTCTTTACCGGTATTTATTACTTCAAAAATATGTTTAACTGGTTTTCCCTGCGGAATCTTTCCAAAGTCGTATTTGGTTTCTTTCAGCAGAAGTATTTCTGCGCTGGCAACGGAAGCCGCTTTAGCTGATTTTTGTGCCATAGCAGTAAATAGTGGCATTACAGCAATGGCGAGTAAATAAATTTTTTTCATCATATAATTTTATCCATAAATCTATTCATGACAAAAAACGACGATACAAATCTACATATTGTTGCGTAACTATGTTAAAATCATATTTATATCAGCATTTTTTTAACAACATGCCATTAACTTGCCTGTTTCATATTACATCTTATCTTCAAACAAAAAACCGCCGGATGAAACACTTTCTTGTATTTGTATCCTTTTTAATAGTATCCAGTTTTTCCTTTGCCCAAAAAGACAGTATCGCACCAGCCTATACGCATTTTCCTTTGCCGCAATTTTCGGTGCTTTTACCGGACAGTGCTACCTGGTATACTAAAAAAGACCTGCCTAAAAACAAGAAAACCCTTGTTATGGTTTTCAGCCCTGATTGTGAACATTGCCAGCACGAAACTGAAATGATCAAGGCTGATATTGCTAAGTTCAAACATACTCAAATTTTAATGGTAACACCGATAGCTTTCGATAAAACCAAAAAATTTTACGATAAATACGATTTGAAAAGTTATAAAAATATTACGGTAGGGTATGATCCCAAATTCTTTTTTACAGGCTATTTTAAGCTGAAGATGTTTCCATTTATCGCCATATACGATAAGAAATATGAACTGCTCAAAACATTTGAAGGCGCAGCTAAAATGGATGATTTGCTGAAGTATATTAAATAGTTTATTTTGCTGAACATTTTTTAAGATTTAAATATATATAACAATGAAAGTAACGGTTGTAGGAGCCGGCGCCGTTGGCGCAACATGTGCTGATAATATTGCCAGGGCAGCGCTTTGCGAAGAATTGATTTTATTAGATATTAAAGAAGGTCTTGCTGAAGGAAAATCCATTGATATGATGCAGACCGCAACATTACTTGGGTTTGACACAAAAATTACAGGGGTAACAAACGACTACGCCAAAACAAAGGGCAGTAGTGTGGTATTAATCACATCAGGTATTCCCCGCAAACCGGGAATGACCCGTGAAGAGTTGATTGGCATCAATGCCGGCATTGTAAAAAATGTTACTCAAAACATACTGCAACATTCTCCTGATGCTATCATTATCATCATCAGTAATCCTATGGATACTATGACATACCTGGCGCTTACATCAAGCGGGTTATCTAAAAACAGGATCATAGGTATGGGCGGGGTTTTAGATAGTTCAAGATTTAAATATTATCTCAGCCAGGCCATTCCTGCTTCTCCTAACGATCTTAAAGGCGTTGTAATAGGTGGTCATGGCGATACTACAATGATTCCGCTTACAAGGCTTGCAACGTACCAGGGAACTCCTGTAAGTAATTATTTGAGCGAAGAAGCGCTTAAGAAAGTTGCGGCAGACACAATGGTAGGGGGCGCTACGTTAACCGGTTTAATCGGCACTTCAGCCTGGTATGCGCCAGGTGCATCCGGCGCTGATCTTGTAAAAAGTATTGTAAGAGATGAAAAAAGATTAATGCCCTGCTGTGTGTATCTTGATGGCGAATATGGTCAAAAAGATATTTGTCTTGGAGTACCTGTAATTATTGGCAAAAATGGTTGGGAGAAGATTGTAGACTTTAATTTGAACGATGAAGAAAAGGCATTGTTTGCCAAGTCTGCCGATGCAGTTAGAAATATGAACAGTGTTTTGAAAACTTTATAGTTTTTTAAGTAATTATTATAGTGATTAATGTAACTTGCCGCAGTTTTAGCTGCGGCAGGTTTGTAATTGTTACAGTACAATCTTTTTAGTTTATTTACAGTAATCCAATACCTGTTGCAACCTTTTCTACGCATTCAATATCCTATGTGGTAATGTAAATAGTACCCAAATTAAAATTAGTGCGCATGAAATGTATTTTACCCTTAGTATTGGTTGCTTTCTTATTTGTGAATGCCGGTTATGCTCAACAGATCCCTGCTAACCGTAATCCTACTTTGAACAAAACACTAAGCCCCAGTTCTAATGAAAGGATAAGCCCCGAAAAAAACCTGAAAATTAATCCACAGTTCAACTGGAACCTGAATCCTTATTCAAATGCTGCCATTAATCCGGGTAGTAATGCATTGATTAATCCCAAGCTTAATACCAAAGTAAATCCTCACTATAATGAAACCATAAACCCACTTCGCTCACTTAGCTTAAACCCTGTTATGGGCTCAAGCTGGGTTGGTTATTATTTATATGACAAAAATGACAGGCTTACCGGGTATGCAGTTTTAGCAGACCAGATGGTAGTTTTAAACTTTGATGTAAAAGGTAAGTGGACTGGTTATATGGTTTCTGCTGATGGCAGAACATATAATTGCTTTGACCTTAATGATGAATGGACCGGCATGTTTGCATGCACCGATTCAGACAGTGGTATAAACATGTTTAATAAAGAGGCTGTATGGACAGGGGAATTTGGTAAATAATTGCATCTTTTTGCTGCATTTTAGCCTTCGGTAAATTACTGTGAATACTTCGTGTGATTTTAACACATACCACCTGCTATTTAATAATTTTGAATACAAGGTGTCGTTTAAATCACACAGTCGTATCCTATGGTTAAGTATCTTAATTCTCCCTTAAAAATTACAGGAAGCCTGCTTATGCTGGCCGGCTTTTCAATAGCTGCTTTTACATTCGGACAGTTTTTATTCCTGGGGCTGTCGGTTATGTCATTAGGTGTTTTAATTCATGTAACTGCTGTAATATTATTCCGCTCCGTAATGAAACCTACGATTAAACAACTATTTGAAATATTATTGGTGCTGTTTATCGTATGTTTTTTTTCTATTCTCGTTTTAGACTATTTAGGATTAATAAAAATAGCAGCATAAGCGCTTGTTGGCATATCCGCCATGATAATGAATTTGGGTGGCTGATCTACAAAAGTTATATGAATGATGTAATATGGATTTAACTTTGATAAACAAGGTATTACATCTAAACAGGATATTTTTCCTATAATTTATATTCAGGTTAAATAGATAACCTTACTTGCCTTTAGTGGAGAATTGAAAACCAGCATTTTAAAAGAGCAGAGCAATATAACGACAAATCCAGCAAATAAACATATTCAAGTTATTAACACATGTGAATAACTGTGACGAAGCCGAACAGGAAAGAAAATATTGTATCTGCGATGATAGGCTATTTAACGCCGCACCGCTTCGCTCTACGGCTTATTATATTTCGGCTCCGCTCAATAATTTAATTTTGTATGCTTCGCATTTCATGTTTATTTCTGCTCAAGCCGCAGGGGCTTTTCTTTTTGTCTTTACAAAAAGAAACAAAAAAAAAGGTGTTTTTATAGGGAACTTTTTATAATGAGTTACTTTATAAGCCGCCATAAATCACCAGAACAAATAGGCTGTAGTAACCTATCATAGCCTTTCAAAACAGACTTATATATTTCAGGGTATGTTAAAGCAGTAAGAGGAGCGAGGTAATAAAGCGAATTATTTAACTCCAAATGAAGGGCAATAAATACCGGATACTTAATATTTACTATCTGATAACGCTTCAAATGTTCATAATCCGTCCAAACAATTTTATCATTATACACCGTAGACCTGTATTTACATTCTACATAGAATATTTTATCATTGCTCAAATCTCTTAACGTCAAATCCGGTTTATAACTACTCTCAATTTGCCTTGCCCTTATCACTTCATCACTATGCGTTTTATCAACTATCCTATACATAGACTCCGGAAAGAAATTACGTAACACACTCTTTTCCCATAATTCACCAACAATATTTGTTTTTCTACTTACCTGCATTTTACAAAGGTTTTTGTAATGAACGATTTTTTTAAAAGTTTAGTGCATAAAAAAGGGCAGGGTAAAAACCCCGCCCGCACACCTCTAAAACTAAAATATAACCCTAAAAATTTTTCTGATTAAATCCATAGTCTTTTAACTCATTAACCAGCTTCTTAACATGATGTTCAGGAATTTCTCTAACTCCCTTTTGCGCCCGGTTAATAGTACCAATTGGAATATCTAAATGCTTTTCCAGCCGATTGACCGAAATAAGAAACCGATTGTTTAAAAAACGATCTACTTTATCGGAAGTCATTTGCTTTTTTTTTTAAGAATGAAGAAAATAAATATCGCTAATCGGCTTTTTAAATTTTATACGCCAGCGGCATACAATATCAGGATACCAATCAATAGTATCTAACCCATACAAATTGTTACCACATCTATACTGATAAAAAACAAAATCCGTACAGCTTTTACAAGCTACACGATAACGAAATGAGGTACGCATATTAATGATATTTTGATAAATAAATTTTGTAATCGGAATAATCCAATTTTGGTTGTGGAATTGATAAACCATGAGTAATTGTATCCAATCCTAACAATTTTAAATCGGCTTTCATCCTATAAAAAGAACGTTCAGGAACATAAGCCTTTAACGTTTCAATATTCATATAATGGGAGAGGAGTGCAACGGAAAGTAATCTAATACGCCCCTTCTCTTTTACGCTTTCAGTCGGTAACCTTGCACGCTTTTTTAATGCAGTAGATTCAATATGGTGAGTTATACGCCGGTCAATTTCTACAATATCCAATTGCCGGCTTACCTGGTATTGATTCACCTTATCCCAAAAAGTCTTTACTAAAATCTGGAATAATTGCAAATCAAAAGTCATTGCCCTGCTATCATGCTTTGTATCAAAATCTAATCCCGGATAATCCCACGGAGTTTTTAACATGTATTTTTTTGATACAGAGAAAAATTTCTCTCCAAGTTTTTGACCGCCAAAAGACGCCATATTATAATAAGCCTTTGCGACCGGATGACCAGAATATTTAATATCACCAGCTTTCACCTCACTACTGTAATAATATTGTTTCACTATATAGTCAAAAAAAGAAGAACGGAAAGACATTTCATAACGCAATTGACAATCGGCAGTTTTCTGCAAGTAATCCAAATCATAACCTTTTGGATTATATTCACAAAGCCTTTTGTAATCACCTTTTGCAAATTCAGTGCCTTTGTGATAAATCTTAAAGCTATAACGCCGGGTAACATACATTACCGATGTATCATAAGCCCTAAACTTATTTTTACTGGTACGTGCATATTTTACCAATAGCTTATTTTGTTCAGCGAGATAAGCAAGCGAATCGGCTTTTGTAAGAAAAAATTGATTATAACATAAATCTATCCGGTTTATCTCTATATCGTCATACAATGGAAATTCAGGAAGATTATCAACTATAAATTCATAAATAAATTTTCTCAACTGGCTGAACAGTAATATTTCGCTTTGGTCATGCAAATTCACAAACTGAAAAATATTTGTAGCCCATAAATATTTAGGAATTGAGAAATTAAACTCTATGAAATCCGCTTGCGTATTGATAACATAACTAACAGAATAATGACTGGAAGGCACATGCTTAGTGCTACGATGGACAAGAGGCAAAACCCGGTTATTATCGTGAAACACAAGTGCAGCAGAGTAATCCACTTCCATATATTCGCCAGTATCTTCACTAACAAACGCTTTTGTAATCGTATTCCTTTCTTTCGTCGGATTGTAATATTGCTCATAAAGTAATTTATATTTTGACATGTTATGTACACGTAAAACAATAGTATCTATCATACAGGAATTTTTAAAGGTTCATTTTTTATCCTAACGGGAACATGAATAAAATCAATGAACCAAACTAAATGGTCAGAACGTAACAACATTGCTACGGTTTTATCCAATTGGTATTTTGTATAGCATATTTTCATTGCCCAATCAGAACTATCAACTTTAACACTATCAGGATATAATTCCCGACTTACACGACTAAAAACAGCATAGACTTTTACAAAATCAATTTCAACCGGAAACAGTTCATTACTTCGCCTCATTTGATTAAGTATATTGGTTGACGGTAAATGTGATGCACATGGCTGATCAGCCTCAAATATTCACCATTAGTAACACGACCGGTACTATATAAATGGTTAACAATTTGAGTAAGTTGTAAACCGTGATTACAGATAATATTCACTTGCTCACCAGACATTAACACACGACATTCAAGAGGAATATTAACCACATCTTTAATGATTATTTCATCCTCACCGTAACCAACCATCTCATCAATAATTTTTAAACCTGTTTCAGTCTTATAGACTGATAATTGCATAATCTTTTGCATTGCATTAAGTTTTGTAATGAAGAATAAAAAAATACCCAGCAATTTTGCTGGGCATGGTTTCAAAGGAATGGAAATCTACGGGACGCACTTACTAACTAACATCTGAAACGTAAACACTTTGTGTAATCATATCGTAATCACTTTGAGAAAAGCGACCACCGTCCAACTGTTTAGCAAGTAAAGAAGCAAACTTAAACAGTTGCGCATCCCGGATATCCTTTGGGAGATTCCTAAGAAAACGAGAGTAACACAATAATTTAGATTCTAAATCCACATCATGCGTACACCCAGATAATAACATCAATTTATCTAACGACAAATCAACAGCCTTACGAACAGAAAATAAAATAGTATCGTCTAATTCGCCTGGAATTATCTGCATGAGCAAGTCAGCCACCGGATTATTAATGTAATACTTAAACTTACCTACAATCTGCACAGCAGTTTCAGTATTATCCAGTAGAAACGTATCAACTTTTTTAAACCACTTTTTTAAATAAGTAGTTAATTTTTGACAGAAAGGCATAACTAATTTAAGAATTAAGAAATATAAACACGGAAGGTTTCAACCGTATACTTAATTACGTCTTTACGCTTCTTAAGATTACTCATAAAACCCGGCTTCTTATCCATACTCATACGATAGCTTTTAGTACCGGAATTAAAGTACACGGTTATCTTAAAGAAACTTTGCCAATTCTGTTTCTTTCGAGCCATAATAAAATAATAAATAACGGCATTCGCCCAATGAAAAAATCACCTAACTATTTCAAAGCGTGGATAAAATCCACGCACTGAAAAAACATAGTTTTGAAATGATAAACCAGCAAAACGCGCACCCATATAAGTACGAAACGTAGACGCTAAACGCCTTTTACTTTCTAACCGCATATAATCCTTACTATCCTTTAGATAGCCAACTACATTACGATTAAAATCTATAAAACGAACTGCATAAGACATTAACTTAACAAATAATAAAGTCCAAAAATTAAAGCAGCACCAGCCAAATAATTTAACTCATTACCATCACTTAAAGTACTGAACCACTTTTTTAAAGCCGCCGTATAATTAGCAACACTATCTCCATAATAACCAGCTTTCTTAAGAGCGGAAGAATAATTGTCAACAGTAGCAATATCAGACCAATCATTAATCAAACCCTGTCTAATCCTTCTTTTCCACCAATCTACAACCTCTATAACACTATCAGCCAACGTATCATATCTGGCATAATAATCACCCTCACTGGAAGGAGCAGCAGAACCGCGAACTGCGTTAGATTGACCAACATATTTATAACCAAAAGCATTATTGTTTAGCTTAAACACGTTCGAACTAAAATTTGAACTTTCATGTTTTGCCTGTGCAACAATCAACAAAGCCACAACGGAAGGAACTTCATTATTTACAGCCGTGTTATACACGGTAGTTTCATATACATTCATACTATGTCGGTAAAGTGTAATTATTATAACCTACTAAAGTTGTAAGATTACGAGTAACAACAGTACCACCTTGCAACGTATATGTTTTGGCTACATTATAAGCTACATTAACGTTAGTAGCACCGCCAAAAGCAGATATAATCCTTGTTTTAGTAGGATAAGTACCGCCATTAATAGGCGTAAGCGTAGAACCAGTAGAAACAGTCAAAGCAACAAAATTAGTAGGTATAGTATAACCAGTATAAAAACCATTAGAACCGAATGTAAAGCTATAATTAGGACTAACAACAGAACTACTTACTAAAACAAACGGCAACGAAAGGTAATTATACGCCTTTTGAAAAACTATTACATTCAAATCTGACTGCCTGAATATCCGCAACTGAACCCCAGATGTAATATTAATAGGCAACAATCCATGCAATGAAGTCTGACCTGATGGAAGTTCTATATCAAATGAAGAACTATCAGCACCTGATATAAATCTAAGTAATAAAGGCTCATGAACTGCACCGGCTAAAAAACCAAAATTCACCGTTGCACCGGACGGGTTTTTCATATCTGGAAAAACAAACAAATCAGGATATTCAACGGCTACACTTATAGGCGGCGTAACAGTAACAGGATTTACAGGCGGATTCTCCAACATTATTTTCCAACCGGAAAAAAAAGAACCGGACGAAACATAATTAAAACCCTTAAATAATACGGGCGAAGCATAAGCAAACTTTTCAAAAGGAAATTCAACATCATCAGCCAATAACGTTTGAACTGAAGGTGACGAAGAAGCCCCCAAATTGCCAACATGACCAAAATAAACAATAGCATCCAAAATTGGACACGGATTTACAAGAGAAATACCGACCAATCCGTTATGCGGCACAATATTATTTATCTTACAATTTGGTAACGTTTGCCTTATTAATTCCTCCAAATAATCCTGCTCCAAAATATCATAATTTCCATATCTTGAAATCATACTACATTTTTAAAGCATTTAAAATAACCTGCTTAACATCAGCAGGGTGTTGCGTACCGAGATACTTGTTATCAATCGGTAAAGAATCATCCAAATACCAAGCTAAATGGTCATACAAATTTCCTTTTGTATTATCCCAAATAAAACCAAGTAAAAGATTTTGTCTGTTATTCGCAACCCTAACACCATACGCAGACATAATAGCTTTTAAATTCGCCGGATATGTACCATCCATGAAAGAATAATAATCAAGCAAAATAGCCACTACCTGTAATTGCGTATCAGTATATAATGATTGAGAATAAAAGCGGGAAGAAAAAGGGTTTAAATGCGCCTCATTAATCAAATTAAACAACTGGTTTGCTACTAACTTATGCTCATTGGTAACCGTTACACCTTTTGCAGTCAATTCACCGGAAAGCGAATTAACAACACTCTCACTTTGTTCAGAAGACAAAGATGCGCCGCTTTCCTCAATACCAAGCAATCCACCAAAAGCACCAAGCAAACCACGCCTTTTAACATAATTAAAAATAAACAGAGCCACAAGCACAAATAAACCGAAAGGCAAAAAAGAAAGGAGCGTTTTACCGCTCCTTTTAAAATTCAGTTTTTTCAAATCATTTGCTTTTTAAAACGCATAAAATTCTTAAACTCTTCAAAAACATTGCCATCATCATTATCATCTTTTTCCTCATCCTCATCAGGCTTACCATTCATAAAGTCTTTTACCTGCCTTACAAGAACTACATAGGAAGCAGCTATAATATAGCGCACATACCATAATTCTAAAACCTGTATAACCTTATGCTTCGAAGTAAGCCTTAACAACGGCTTTTGTTTATCAGGATTTAACGCATTGTATTCAATGGTTTCCTGATTGAGTTTTACAATCCGTTCAGCATCCAACTTGATTGAAGTATAATCTTTTGCAGCCTCCAACTGCAATTCATTTTTACTTGTTTCATCCATCGGTACAAAACGGTCAATAATGGTATGGAATAATTGATAAATCCGCATACAAAATGTTTAATAATTAAAAAAAAAGATTGTTTACCTACGGCGATTAGAAAACATTTTAAAAGCCGCTAAAATTATAACCCCTACAACTGCATAACCCATAACATTTGACGTAGAACCATTAGAAGAAGTAACAGGAGTTATACCAAAAGTTGTACTGGTAGCTGTTGTATTGCCTTTAGCAGCAGTAATAATTGAACTTGCCCCAGAAGTTGCAGCACTAATTATACTGCTCAATCCATCGAGATTAAAAGCCACAGAATTATTTTTTAAACATAAAAATTAAAACAACCGCAACCAAACCAAACAGCATATAATTGCTGTTATCATCAGTAGTAGTTGCAGGTACAGCAGTAACAGTATCGCTATTAGAAGCCAAAACCGCAGCTACATCCGCTGGTATTACACCGGCAGCAGCAGAAGCAATTTCAGCATCCGTAAGCACAGAACCGCCAGAGTTCAAAGCCTTAACCTCACTACTTAACTGTAGTGAGGTTAGACCTGAATTTTCTTTAATTAGCGACTGCGCAGGATTAAAAACATTCAATAACTTATTACCGAAAGATTGCCCTTCCACTTTATTTGCATTAATAATAGCAGGTAAGGGATTGATTACATTCAAAACCGACTTCCAAAAACTCATTTTTTTAAAATTGCAATAATAGCTATTATAACACCTACAAATACAATTGCAGTATTGTTACCAGCATCCGCAACATTTGAAACAGTATCACTATTGCCGGTCACAGAAGAAGGAATTAGCCCCAACGCTGTTAATTCCTCAATCTTCTTATTAGTGAGGTCGGTATTTATCTGACTAATCTTTGAATTAGCTTTTTCAATACCTTTTGTAATAGCAGTAGAAGCTAAACCTATTATTGTTGTAAGCATTAAAGCGTTTCAGGTAATTTGAAGTCGAAACCCTACGATAGACTACATAATTTTGAGACGCAACTACATTAGCACCATTAAAAGAAATATCCAATTTAGCAGTATCTAACTCCTCACCGCACACAATCGGCATAGATTGAGGGAAGAAATCCAAAGCCCGGAAAATTGCCTGATTTGCCACAGTCACAGGCAGAGAACTGCCATAACGAACATTAGCCTGTTCACCCAGCAATTGTGTACGCCTTGCTTGCAATTGGTTAAATGATAAACCTAAATCCAGTTTATCGGATGAAAGCTGCAAAGTCGTAATAACCTGACTTACCAAGTCATCTTTATCAAAATTAATAAAGGAAACATCAGTAACGCCAGAACCAAGCGAAAACGACTGTTTTGTAGCATTAGCCTGAACAACTTCACAAACAACTTCAGGTACACCGGCTTCATAACCTACGGATGGATTGAAATAAAATTCAGCATAACTATCAGTAGCATTCACATCAGTAAAAAATGCACCAGTAGTTGCTACTTTAACTTCGGCTACTAATTCATCGCCAGCATTTAACCGAATATTAGTACCAAAATCCAAAGTAACCGGACGTATTGAAACATGTTTCACAGACGCAGCCGGAAAAACAATATCCAAACCGTTATAAAATTCCTGAAATCCTTTCTTTAAAGTATTTGCAAACGCCAACAGTTTCAAATTATCATTCATAATAAGATAAGTTGCCTTATTCCGTTTCAAAATAACTTTTACATTAACCTGTGATGCATCTAAATCAGAAGCGGTTAACCTATCATTGTTTGCAGCAGCAACAAGATATGGTATTACTGTAATTGACCTATAAGTACCGGAGCGCAAAACTTCCTGTTTGCTTTCACCCTGTTTAACAACCATAAAAAATAAAATTTTGGCTTCTTAAGCCGATTAAACATTAGTAGTAATAGTAGTACTATCCGTACTCTTACTAAAGAGAGCCTTAAACTTGTCAAACAATTTAGTAAGACCAAGTTTTTCACGGAACACATAAGCCAATACCGCAACTATTGCAAGCATGGAAAAACTAAAAAATTTCTTCATATAAGAAAAATTAATGTTATTTAATACCAAACTTTGATTTTATCGTATCCCAGTTTTTGAAAGCTAAAAAGCTACCAATTGCAAAAAGAACGGTAGATAGCTTAAAACCAAAAAACTTCGAGGATAAAACATTACGAGCGCCTTTATAGGCAGCACGGGAACGGGAAAATCCGCCACGCCTCATACCACGATAACCAGAACGGTTACGCTTAAATAAAGACCTACGACTAAAACGAAATCTTGCCATAATGTCAGACTTTTTTAATAAAAAATTTAAGAAAAATCACTGTTGCAAACGGCAGGGTTTGAGTAGAAGCATACTTTTAAAGTATGTTGCAAACGGCAGGAGTTGGTACATGTTATAGACACGTACCAACCAGCTAAGAGGTAGAAACCAATAGCCAACATGCACGCCGCAGCATTTCGTCAACTGTCATTTTGTACTCCAAACCTTTAGCGGCTAAAGCCAAATGGGTTTCTTTATCAAGATAAAAAACAACCCGGTTTGTATCTTCAGGTGGAATAACAGACGCCCTCAATGCCATTTGTGTAACTCTTTTCTGCTTGAAAGGTTTTGTTTCTATAATCTTTTCAAGCTCTTTTTTCAGAGTATTCATAAGAATTAATAAAGAATGCAATCAGAGCTATTTTTCAGCATCTTTACGGGCTTTCACCCGAGCATGAATAGAATGTATCACAATTGCTATTATGCCGCTTAAAACGAGCTTTATAAGCTCCTGATTGAAAGGGGTTAATACTAACGTAATATAGCCGCTTAACCAGCAGCTTATAAACGGGTTGAAACTCATACGCATTTTACTATAAATATTTCTGCATCGAAACTGCATGTATTCTTTTGTATTCACTGGTCAATAATTCAAGCGCAGCAGCACGCCTTTTCATTTTCCGCTGACTTCGCTTCAAAACAGCTCTATACCTATCATTTCGTGGCAGTAAAATACTATCATCAATTGATTTTATACTTCGCAATTCATAAAAGAGCTTTGCTTCCATGTAAACAATCAATTTTGCAATTTGCGCACTGTTTAAGAGTGTTACTTTTGTTTTTAAATCTTCCATAAATAATTGATTTTTAAAGTAAAAGAATTGAACCGTATTTTATATATTTCCAGCTCACCAACAATTTCAAAGAACTAAACGCTCATTGCTGGTAATCAACTATTTAGGTAGGACAATATAAAAAGTCTTATAATTTATATTATGTTAAATAGATTATTTTAAATCCTTCATTTCCTACAGACCGCCTGTCCGCCAATGCGATTACATTTATCGTATAAACAACAAACTGTTACACACCGGCTATTTCCTTCCTCCCAATAAAAGCCGTGCTCCTATTGACCATTCTGTGTTTGATCCAATATTGGCACCAATGTTAAAACTATTCGTCTTTGTATTTGAAGGATGATACTTTGATTGTGAATCATGATGATAAATATGCCGGCATGAAGATTGAAGAAAACACGTATGCTTCATTGGCGCAATCCAAATTATCCAATGGTGAAACAATTCCTACAGCAAGAACATACCTGATTGCCGGCATGCAACAGCATACTACAAAACTTGTTTTTGAAATTAAAGCTTCAATCATAAGCAAAGAACGTGGACAAAGGCTTGCACAAAAATGTGTTGAGCTGGTTAAGGAATTAAAAGCTGAACCGTGGGTAATGTATATCAGCTTTGATTATGATATTGTAAAAAAAGTATTGGAACTGCAGCCGGGCGCAAACGTTGCATATCTTAACGGTGATAAATCGCCTGCACAACTGATAGCAGATAATGTTCAGGGATTGGATTATCATTATAATGTGTTCAGGCAAAACCCGGGCTGGGTTGCTGAGGCAAAGCAAAATAAAATAGAGCTGAATGTTTGGACAGTTAATAGTGCGGAAGATATGAAATGGTTTATTGACCAAAAGTTTGATTACATAACAACGAATGAACCGGAGTTGCTGTTTGAGTTGTTAAAGAAATAATGTTATGAGTCGGTATACACAAATAGATGCTTTTTAATACAGAGAATACCGCAACGCAATACAGGTGCAGCGCACCGGTAATATTTGTAGCATGGCAAAACAATATAGCCGCAAGCCGCAGCGCGGCGTAATATTAACCTGGTGCAGGATGTTTTAATATTGCGGTGCGCTGCACCTGGAAATACCTCATCCACTATAGTGCTACAAATATTACCGCTGCGCTACTTGCTGAATAGAAATTCTACAGTACAAGAGTGCGACGCCACGGTAGCTTAATAATAGTATTGTAGCCAGGTTCACAAAAGAAAACACTATACTATCTTACCGTTTTTGAATACTCATCCAGTATTTCTTTTTCTTTTTTGGTAATACTGTTTATGCCACGTTTGTGGATTTTTTCGAGTATCCGGTCTACTTGTTTTTGTGTGTCAAGTTTTTTTGAATTGTATTTGTCCTCGATGGTATAATATTTTGAATGCTGTTTGTAAAACAGGTTATCTACCATCAGCAAATGTGGTTTTTTAACGACGATATACAGGAATATCAACGATGGAATTAATATAATCAGTATCGGGAATAAATTGGTTAGTAAAACCGATGGGTCGAGCAGGATACCGATCAGCATGCCTGCTATTGCAGAACCGAGATGCGCTTCGTGACCAACATTGGTTTTACGGGAACGGATACCGTAAATAGAATATAATACGAATGCAAGCCCGAATATCCAGCCGGGGATGCCGATGGGCATAAAGAATAATCCAATACTGAAACCTGGCGCAAGGGCAATAGCCGCGAATATCAATCCGCTTATTGCGCCGGATGCGCCAACAGAACTATAATCGCCATCTTTTTTGTGAATAAGAAGGGCGAATAAATTTCCGCATATCAGGCTTCCGAAATATACCAGCAGGTAAGAGAATGGATTTAATATGGCGGCAAGACTTCCGCTGAATAAAAACAACGAAAGCATATTGAAGATTAAATGCATCCGGTTTACATGCAGAAACCCTGATGTAACAATACGATCGTATTGTTTGTACAAGGTTACTTTTTCCACTTCAAATGAGTAGCGGCTGAAAAATTCAATGCTTTTAAAACCTTTATTTGATATGATTACATTAGCTGCTATAATCAGCAGGCTGATAATGATGGTATATTCCATATTACAGATGAGGGTACTATATTTTAACCCGGAACAAAAATAATGAATATAGGGATTAGCTGTCAGCAATCAGCTTTCAGCTATGGTTGTGGGCTATGGGCTGTTGAAAGTCGGCAATCAGAAGTGAAGTAATAATTAAGTTTGTTTTAATACTGGTTGTTGCTGACCGCTGATAGCTGATAGCTGATAGCTGATTGCTGACAGCCCGCAGCTCAAAGCTCAGAGCCCTCCCTCAGCAACCATATATCATATATTTTTGACTGGTTGCGCCAGTTGAGATTTGACTCTTCGGGCTCATCAAATGAAATAGTCATTTTTCCATCGGCATTTGCGTTGAGCGGTACTATCCATTCTTTAAAGGTCTCCGGCTCTTTATTATATAATACAGGTGACAGCCTTTGCCCGTCTGCACGGATAAGCGCATCGCCGGATCCGCAAACACGAATCATATACCTTGTACCGGGATCGAGGTTGGTATATTCAATTACAGGGCAGCGCTGAAAAGTCTGGAACGATAAACGTTTCCGGCTCTTTCCATTATCCCACCAGGCTATATCTGTAGCGTCATCAGACATTGTTTTTACCCGCGGGCCTTTACTCACGCTTGATATATCATCGTAATAATTTCCACTACCCGGGCTTTCCCATTTGCTTATCAACTGCAAATGTTCAACCTGTTTTTGTGCCGGTTCCTGTTTTATTTTTTCAAATTCATCAGTAAGCCACCAGCGATTATTTAAAGGGTAATCTACAAAATCAAGCACCGCGCCGCGTTCATATCCTTTGGCTTTATATTTCGGCACACTGGTTTGCAAGCCTATGGAATGATATAAATCTTCGCAAAGTGTTTCTATACGTTTTCTCAAATCAACTGATATGGGCTCACTGTCGCCTTTATTTACCAGTGATAATGACTGCTGCATTATGGCAGCGGCATTTGACGTATTTGCGGTTTGTAATATTTCATTAGCCCGTTGCTCCAGCGATTGTTCATATATTAACCTGCGGCGTGTATATGTATCGTAATATGCCCTTAACAAAAGCATTTGCCAGCGCCAGTTATTTTGCAATGATACGTTTGCTGTTTCAAGATTTTTCCAGAATAAAAAACCGGCTTCCACGCCACCATTTTGTTGCAGCGGGCCATTCCAGTTCTGTTCCAGCGCGGCAATACCGGCAGCCGCAGGCTTGGCAACAGCAGGGTTGAAAAAAAACTGCGTGTATTCTTCCAGTATAGTATTTACATTCATCTGCGGATTCCAGGCACGCATGCTCCATATTACTTTATTTACATCATCATGGCAACCGTCAGAATAGGAAACAAAACCATCTGTAAACGGCGCATATGTTTGATGAATTTTTGCAAATGCAAATGGACGCGGATTTACCGACTCACGGCCAAGGGTAAGTGCATAAGCCTGGTCCCATTTTTCAACAGGAAATTCGCAACGGATGGAATGTGTTATATCAGGGTACTGCCTGTGCTTGTATTTTGCAGGAAGGCGGAAACGGGTTTCTGCTATGGGCGGGCTGCCGGGACCAGATACCACGCCTTCCAGCCAATCCGGATTTTCTCGCCTGAGGTATTGGTAAAAATAATCTACCTGCTCTTCGTTAAAGCCCTGCAATGAAATCCAGACCTTTGCTTTAGGATGATATTTTACCAAACGACTTTGTAACTCTTTTAAGAAAGGCATTACTGCTGAAGGATGATTATCGCCTGGGTCGCCGCCAGGGAAAAATATATGATCAAGCCGTGGACATTTTTTATAAAATGTTTCGTGCATATCAAGCTCAGCCTTTCTTTTTTCTTTATTGCCCAGGTCGAAAGTAGCAGGTGTCCACACCCAGTAATCCATATCATAAGCCTGGCATATCTCGCTTATGCGCACATTCATTTCAGCGGCAGGTATTTTAAAATGCGGGCTTGGTGAATCGTCTTCATGAAAAGGAATACCTTCAACGGAGTTACTTCCAAATATGGCAAGTTCTCTTATATATTTTTCATACTGTTTCACATCCCATGCATCATAAGAGTTTGCTGTAGTGCGATAGCCCAACTGGTGACCTCTTATGGCATATACAGGTGAGGAAGCATGATTGACCGGTGCATCAAGTAGCGCCAGGCCTTTTTCCATATGAAGATTGCGCAACAACCAGCCTGCACCAAATAAAACGCCACGGGCATCTGCGCCCGTAATCCATATTGTATTATCTGGCATGCTTACCACACGAAAGCCTTCTTTTTTAAATTCCGGCCCGGATTTATCAAGCTTGGAAAGTATTTGACTATTGAGCGCCGGGTCAGATGACAAAGCGATCATTATGGTTTGAGCAGGTTTTGCTGCACGATCACTTGAAGGTTTAAGCGTAATGCCGGTACGCTGTGCTATTTCTTCCGAAAGCACTTTAAATACCGTTTCCCGCATGGGTGAAGGAACAGACGGAGCAATATTGACTACGGCATTTTTTAATGATACGGGCTGGGCAAAAACACCCGTATCTGCAATAGATATAATAATTAAACAAGCAACAAATCTTATTAATCTTTTAAACATACTATCTTTTTACAAAACCAAACTTTTGGCAATATATCAAAGGAGATATTGTATGCACCTGCATACTTATTTGCTAAAAGAAAAATACGTTAAAGCGGTGCTTAAGATTCGTAAATAGTGGATTCTTTAATATCAATCACATATGTTTTGGTCCATTTATCATGCCAGGGAAAAGACGGAGAGCCAAGAGCACTGAAACCATCAAAAGGTACTGCGCGGCATAATCCACGTAAGAAAGCCGTACCTGCTGAAATAGTAGTGCCGTCCTGGTTTACAGCCCTTGTGCGGGTGATTAATTTTCCCAAAGATCTTCCTTTGGTAAGGGTCTCAATCAATCCCATAAATAAGCCATATAAAATAAGGCCGAACAAACGATCCAGCAATCCAAATCCGGCACTGTTATCGTTGCTATTGAGCCAATCAACAAAGGTTGGGCTTATCATTGCGAATATAAAAGTCAATGCAAAAACCGCAATATAAAAAGTAACAAGATCAATGATATAATTAGCAAATCGCTTACCTGAACTTGCCTGAACCAAATGAGTAGATTCAATATCAACGAGGAGATCGACCTGGGTATTTTCTTCCATGTAATATTTATTTATGGATTAACGCCATTTTATTCCAGTAATTATAAAAGTTTTATATAAACAAACGCCGGGGATATACTTTTATACTTTGCTATCGCACGATAGTAACATACCCCTTAATATTAACAGGCTTGTTTCTGTGATCCTTAGCTGTTATTGAATACAGGAACAGGCCGGTTGGCAAATTATTTCCTTTAAAAGTACCATCCCAGGTATTCTTAATATTATCACTGAAATATACTACCTGCCCCCAGCGGTTATATACTAAAATTGAAAAGCTATTCAATTTCCCATATATGATTGGGCGCCAAACATCATTTTTACCATCACGATTAGGTGTAAATGTATTTGGAACGTAGATAAAAGTTGAATCAAATACTTTAATTGTTAACGCTGACAATTCGCTTGAACAATCTCCTTTAGAATAGCGGATGAAAAAGGAACGATCTTCACTAATCAAAGCTGTCTCGAAAACACCTTCATTCGAAACGCCAATAATGGTGGAACCACTGGCATCGCTTAAAAGCTCATATTTGCCTTGCTGTGGGTTTATTACAGAGATTATGGCAGATGTGTTTCTCGGTATATCCTGATCGGTAACCTGTGGTGGATTGAGTTTTGTTTCAATGTTTGATATAATCAGCGCTTTACTGGTTGCCGTACATTGATTTTGATCTTTTATAACAGCAATATAGGTATGTTGTGGCATACCGGTAATGAATGCTTTATCTGAAACAAATACACTTGCAGCATTTGTCCACTCCCATGTATAGGGAGCTCTCCCGCCTTTAACATTCATATTTGTAATACTGCCGACATGCATATTGCATGTATCTGGCTTAACCTGCATTTCATTATAATCAAAAACAGGGATACCTAATTGTTGCAGGGAAGCCTGGAATATTTTTTCAGTACACCCGTTTTCATCAGTGGCATATAACTCGTATTTACCCTGGTCAACATTCGCCAATAATGAAGTATTTGCTTTTATCACACCGGAGCTATCTCTCCATTCGAAATCAAAATTTGCAGTATCACTTGTAAAAGAAGTGATCAGAACTGCGCCATTCGCAATATTGCAACTGGCATCGTTTATTTTACTTGTGTTAACATTAATCGTCTTAAATCCGGACTGTGCAACTGTAATGGGTGAGAGTGTGTTTGAGCACGAAAAACGATTGTTTAGCTGTAATGAATATAACCCGGGCGGCACATTTGTAAGATCGATATTATCACCAACAATGATATTGGAATTAATATTTACCCACTGGTATTGTTCAGCGCCTGCGATATTAAAGCCGGTAATACTCCCGGAGCTTGCATTACATCCTGATGGTTTAATTTGAACGGCACCGGAATCAATAAAAATAAACCCGCTGTCTGATATATTAAAATAGGGCGTAATAATTGTATCACACCCGCTTTCATCCTTAAACTTTAGCCTGTACTTACCCGCTTTCAGATTATTAATATCAATCGACTTACCTACAGTAACGCCAACACTATCTTCCCAGGATATATATACGTTTCCTGTTGTGCTCTGATAGCTTATGTTAGTGATAGATCCATTACTTTTTTTGCAGGTAGAATAATTAATTTTGATATTGTCAAAATTCAATTGAGGTCCGGATTGGTTTATAAGCTTAAATGCGCCATATTTTTTAAAACAGGTAGAATCTTCTTTTAACCTGACTTTAAGGAAATAGTCACCCGGGAATAATTTATCAAACGGATTATCCTCTTCAAAATCAGCGTTCAGTATTATACCAGATTGGTTAACCCAACTATAATCCAATGCATTATTAAAAACCATATTATTCATTAAAGCGCCATTGTTTAAGCCACAGGTTGGGTGCGTAATATTGATTTGAGTTGTATCCATTTGCGGCGCCTCAATATTCCTGATTTCAAACCAAATGCTCTCTGCATTACATGAGCTTCCACCAATTGTTGCTACCAGCCGGTACCTGCCCGGAGCGAGATTAACCAGGTCACTATCACGCCCGATTATATTGTTTGATTCATCCTGCCAGTACCAATCCGTACCACTAATAACTCTTGCCTTTTTTACATAACCGTTATTTCTGCTGCAGGTTGCATTTTTTACTATAACACTATCGGTATTAATGGTTGCCGTGGAAAACTCTGAAGTGGCGCCTAATGTATCAGTGGCAGTAGCTACAATTCCGCCACTGAAAGCCCCGTTATATTGCCAATTGCCGTTTGCATCTGCAATGGTTGTTCCAATATATGATTTACCCTCACAGCCAGGGCACGCATCATCATAAAAAAGTTCAACCGTAGATTTTGGAAGTGAGGTACCGGCAACCGTTGTGCTGTTAATAGTATTAATAGTTACGAAAGGCGGAGGCCTGTTATAAAAATACCACACGTTAAATTCAATACCTTTCTGGGTATTACAAAAAAAACTATTTCTTGATATTGTAATATTACCACAATGAAACTCCCAAATTCCGCTGCCATTTGCATTAGCAAAATAATTTTTATCTGCCGGGGCATTGCCCCCGATTAAACCTTCTCCGCAAAAATGCAGCATAATGAGGCCTAAAAAACCATTACCCAAACTTGTTATATTATCAGCACCAACTCCTATCCGGTTGCCCTGAATAATAAACTTACTTTTTATTTTAACAATGAAAATGCGGCCACTTATAATATTATTAATTATCGAAAGCTCAATTTCAGTTGTTCCTTCGGGAAAATCAGTGCCATCATTAAAACCATTTATTTGAAAATCCGATGAATTAGGGTTTGAAATTTTAATTATCCCGCTTGGATCTGTTCCAAATTTGTTACCATGAATTTTAAGATAACCGGCATCGTCGGGGCGTAAATAAGTAATATCCATTGCTGAATAGTTATCACATAATAAATTACCTTCTTTATTTCCCAAGCCGCCTATTATAAGATTTTTTACGCCGTTAATATAAAAATTACTGGCGTTAACAAGGGCATTATTAGTAAAAGTACCGCTCTCATCAAGCCCCATCATATTACTCTGAAAAGATAAGTTTTCTGCGCGGTCAAGATTTTGATTAAAATTATCAGAATAAAATGCAATATTAAACCCTGTTACAAGATTTCCTTTACCCGGCTGCCCGAACTGAAGATTTTTAATTCTTCCAAAATAAAGGCCTGCGCCACTACTTCCCTGCCCTTTTATATATAATCCAAATATGCTTATGTCAGAAAGATTATCACCACCCAACCCCCTATAGACCGGATCATAACCAATCATTTCAATTTGTATTTTAGCATCACTAATGCCAAAAGCTGCTCCGGGCTGAGATGTGCCGTCAATAATTAAATCAGAACTAAGATCAGGAAGTGCTGTATTGAGTAAGATAGTCCTTCCGGCCCTTGTAACATCTGCTATATTGAATGCAATATAATCTGTTGTGGCCGAACCATTAGCTGCAGCATCCAGGATTGCTTCACGTAAACTTCCGGGGCCCGAATCTGCATTAGTAGTAACTGTAAAAGTATCTGCTTTGCAAAATAGGCTCAGCAATAAAATAATAAGTATAATAGATAGCTTTGGGTGAAACTTCATATGCCTGGTTTCTTTCAAGTAGGGATGTAGCAGCATTAAATCATAATGAATAAAAACAATAACGTTTTAATATTATTAACTCATACGAATGTAATGGTTTTATTTCTTTGTTTTAAAAGCAAAAGGGTTTATTCTTAATAATTTCAACCACCTTTCCAGATTCCTAAAACAAATGATACTGCCGCCTCGGTACTTTCCCTATAATATCAGCCAGTGCATCTTTCAGTAACGGATATTTAAACTGAAATCCTGTTTCAATGATCTTTGTAGGCACAACCCACCGGCTTTTTAATACCAGTTCTGTTTCGGTACCTATTAATGGCGCTCCAAGTTTCAGCATCCATTCATAGGCCGGTAAACCAAAAGCGTGACCAGTTGTTTTGCGTAGCGTGCGCATAAACTCCGTGTTGGTTACAGGGTTAGGCGAACAGCAATTAAACGTGCCTGAAAGTTGTTTATGTTCATATAGCCATTCAATCATTCGGCAGGTATCTTCCACATGTACCCAGCTATACATTTGATTACCGCTACCCTGTTTTCCGCCTAAACCAAATTTGAGCAAATTAAAATAAGGAATAAGCACACCACCGGGCCCTAAAGTGATTGCCATACGCAGTGCTACCTGGCGGGTATAAAGTGTATCCTGTTCATACAATACCTTCTCCCATTTTTTACAAACCTGCACAGAGAAGTCGTTATGATATTCACCGGTATATTCATCCTGCCGGCGATCCATAGCATTACGGTATATAGTAGCCGAAGAAGCATTTATCCAGAGTTCCGGCGGTTTTTTGCACAGGTTGATGGCTTTGCCAATGGCATTAACACTATCAGTACGGCTATCAAAAATCTCCTGCTTGTTTTTTGGTGTGTAACGGCAGTTTACAGATTTACCTGCAAGGTTGATAACCATATCCGCCCCGTCAAGCTGCGCCACCCAATCGCCTGTATTAATGCCATCCCATTTAATATATTGCACGTTTTCAAGATCGGTGCTGTTTAGGGAATAATATTTATTACGGTTATTTAACGCGTTTATCATTTGCCTGGTAAGAATAACCAGGAGATTGTCTTTTCCGAAATACCTGATCATTTCTTCACCAATAAAACCAGTACCACCGGCAATAATTATTTTTTTGTTTTTCATATTGAAACATTTAACTGATGATGTAAAGAATAATCCCGGAAAAAGAAGTGATGTTGATTGCTGCCAGCCAGCGGTTGCTGGTGATGATACCTGCATAATCCATACGCCGCAGGTACTCACTGATAATGAAAATGGTGAGCAACAAAAAATACAGGCAGACAATCCATACCGCAGAGGGAAAATATGCAAGCACAGGAATCAGCAGCAGCAAAAGCAATACGGTTTCAAGCGCAAGCATGTTCACCTGTCCTATATACTCAAAAGCTCTTTTAGCAGGCAGCGTAAAAGCAAGTGTACAATTAAGCGCTACCAGAATAAAATGCGCAGTTTCCACTTCATAAAAAGATTTTGTGTAGGCAGGTATGGTTGAAAGAATATAGGTGTGAATAGGATAGACCATCGCGGAATTAAATACCAGGAACAATACCAGAAACAGCAGGCGGTAAAACATGTTGAAAGAGGGCGCACAATCAATATCGCCTTTTCCGCATTTTTTGGCTACAATTACTTTGCGATTGTAAGATATAAACTTATATAATTTTCGTAAGAGCCAGTTTACCGGTTTTACTTTAGTTACGGCAGGCAGCCAGGGCATTTTTGCAGAGAGTATATCAACCAGCGCGTCAATGCCATATAATACTTTGCCTGAGGCTGTATCTATATAAGGAATTTCATCTTTTGCTTTGGCGAAATCTATCTTAAGAAGAATATTATTATCAAGTGTTGAAAAGGGCTTTCTTTCTTCAGGTTGCAATAACCCATATTTTACAAACAGGTTGCTGTACCATGCGCAGAGCGGGCAGTTATCATCATAAATAAGCAGCTTTTGTTTCATATTAAATTATTTAAATTTTCAGAAATATTTGAAATATTACTATTAAATAAAAGCTGCCCGAAGCAGCTAAAAGGTAAAAGGCGTTCGGGATAAACCGGCTATCAGCAACAGGGTTTAGCCTTACACCCCTCACCTTACACCTTCTACCCTACCTGAACATTTTCACCATATTGCTCACAAACCAATGCTCTTCTGCCTTTATTAAAGTATCTAATGTTTTATCCGCATGCTTACCGAGTTTTTTAATACCCTCTACCGTATCCATAAATGCTTTTACGTGTCTGTCCCTTTTATCGCCTTCCGTTTGCTCCAGTTTATCCATCAGTTGAAGCATGGGCTCCAGCTCCCGTTTTTTTCTTTCTTTCACAATCTGTTTGACTACTTTCCATATATCTTTTTCAGCGGTGAAATATTCTTTGCGTTCACCGGGCAATATTACTCTTTCTGCCAGCCCCCAGCCTATCAGGTCGCGAACATTCATATTTACATTACCCCGGCTGATGTTCAGTGCCTCCATCATATCATCCTGTGTTAAGGGATCTGGGCTTATCAACAGCAATGCATGTATCTGGGCCATCGTTCTGTTGATGCCCCAGTTGGTGCCAAAAGCGCCCCAGCTATTGATGAATTGTTGTTTTGCTTCTTCCAGTTTCATAGTTCAAAGCTATAATTAATTTTTGAATTTTCAAATATTATTGAAAATATTATTAGATTAAAGAATTAACTATTGCTAATATCTTAGTGTAAGCCGATTTGGTATTGCGAAAAAAAATGCTCCTGTGGCGCCAGGTAATTCAACTTTATGCTAATATTACATTTAAATCAACCTATATGACACTCAAAGCAATCATCCCGGTCATTACGCTTATTTTTATCAGCCAGGTAGTAAAATCGCAAAGCTTTATGCATAGCGCAGGTGCTACTATTTCAATTCTTGATGGTAAATCTACTGATGGCAATAATAATGCTGTATCACTTTTTCAAACCAGCGCCTCCTATTTCCCCAGGTATAATTTTGTTGAATATGATAACACTTCAGTAAGTGTAGGAATGCCATTAGGAGTTGGCATTGGCATTGCCAACAGCATCTATAATGATTATGGACTTGCTTTCGCTTACGATATACCGTTAGTGCTCGATTACAACTTCGGTTACAAATCAACAATGGAAAATGATAGTCGTGTTGGCGGTTATTTAGGAGCAGGCTTTGGCTACTATGGCATTACTGTTTCCAAAAGCTCATATTCGGATTTTTCTGCACGGTCTTACGGCCCGATGGTGAGAGCCGGTTTCAGATTCACAACACCAAGAGACAGGGAGAACGGGCATGGCGTGACTGTTGGACTTTTTTATAAAAAAGGATTAGAAAAAGAAAAATTTAATACCTACGGTTGCAATGTGTACTTTGATTTTTAATAATACCAAAACACCTCAATCTCATATATAGTCTTTAATGAGGGTAAATAAAAAAAGCGGGATTACTGAAAGAAGCTATTGGACAATGGCAGAAAGATGATTTGCTTGATGACGGGAAAGCAAATGAATTAAAAACTCCTGTTTCTCCCCTGTTCGGAATGAATTTGATTCCATTGCTTTTTATGCATCAATTGCAGCAGTGTTGTGTACATTACTTGCATTCGGCACTTTGGTGCTTGATAAAATGGATTGAGCGGCTCCGAAAAGCATTCGCGTTTTTCGAGTTGGTAATAGGGTTTATTTTTTTGTTCTTTCTGTTTTTATTATATGGATGGCAAAAAGAAGAAAGCAAAAATTCGGCTATGCCTCACTAGCTAATGAAAGTTTTACTATTTTAATCACACTTTGCATTGGCGTATACCCGTTAAACCGGTATTTCAGAAACAATAGCTTGAAAATTGATTTAGATACATTGAAATTATAATACAAAATTTCCTGCAAAGTCTCTGGTTTTCCCTAAAATCAGCGATATTAGCGAATACCAGCGTTGTATTTTAATCTGCATAATCAGCAGGAGAAATAATTTAAAGAGTTGAGCGCATGAATCCAAAAGTAGATTTTTACTTTGAAGACAACGAAAAATGGCAGAAAGAGATTAAAGAAATGAGAACCATTGCTCTTGATTGCGGGCTTGAAGAAGTATTAAAGTGGGGTTACCCCTGTTATCAATACAATGCTGTAAATGTTGTTTTAATACACGTATTTAAAGAATACTGTGCTTTCCTGTTTTTTAAAGGTGCGTTGATGAAGGATGACGAGCATATACTGATACAACAAACCAAAAATGTACAGTCTGCGCGGCAGATACGTTTTACCGATGTAAAAGAAATTACGAAAAAGAAAAAAATGCTGAAAGCATATATTTATGAAGCTATTGAAATAGAAAAAGCCGGGCTGAAAGTGAAATTGAAAAAAACTTCAGACTACGAAATGCCGGCAGAATTTCAAACGCAGCTCAATAAAAAACCCGTGCTCAAAAAAGCTTTTTCGGCATTAACTCTCGGACGACAACGAGCCTATCTTTTTTATTTCTCACAAGCCAAACAATCTAAAACCCGGGAGTCAAGAATTGAAAAATATATTTCCCAAATAATTGCAGGCAGGGGCTTGAATGAATAGTAGCTAAGAAGAATATACAGTGAGATTGCTGAAAAAATAAAATAGCAGTAAACAAAACATGAAAACAAATATTAAACTTTCGGTCTCACAGTCTGAAGAACTATTGAACATATTAAGGACTCGTTTTGAAAAAAACAAAAACCGGCATAAAGCCATTGAATGGGATGATGTGCAGGCAAAGCTGGAAGCTAATCCGGCAAAGTTGTGGTCGCTGAATGAAATGGAAATATCAGGCGGGGAGCCGGATATTATCAGGTATGATGAAAAAAAGGGTGAATATATTTTTTTTGACTGCGCTACAGAAACGCCAAAAGGGCGCAGAAGTATTTGCTATGACCCCGAAGCATTGGCTTCACGCAAAGAACATAAACCTGCACATAGTGCTGTTGGTATGGCAGCAGAAATGGGTATTGCTATTTTAACGGAAGAGCAATACCGGGAATTACAGCAACTTGGCACGTTTGACTTGAAGACTTCAAGCTGGATACTCACCCCTGCTCCTATCCGCAAGCTCGGCGGTGCATTATTTTGTGATCGTCGCTATGATACTGTGTTTACATATCACAATGGTGCAGAATCATATTATGGAGCCAGAGGATTCAGGGGAATGGTGAAAGTATAAACTGATGCCATAAATGCACTAATGAATAATTTTAAAACTTTATTTGTGCATTTGTGGCTATCATTAACAGAAATACTGTTATAAAATGAATATAGACGATAACGAGATGGAATTTTTAAAACAATTAGACTACACCCCAAAAATTGACAGGCCGGTAAAAAAAATGCCTGTATTTTTCAAAATACTTTTATGGGTTGTAGCCATCGGGTCAACTATATTAGTGCTTATCAGATCTGTATTTAAATAGCTAAGTTTGCAAAGCATTATTTTTAAAGTGCAGAGATAGCATGCGTATAGCTGTCTTTAATTTGATGGAGCAAGATAAATTTTTCAGCAGTTTCATATCATGATAAAAACCAACGCGGCCCGGATACTCGATAAATTGAATATTTCATACGAGCTCAGAGCCTACGAAGTAGATATGGATGAACATCAGAGTGCAGTTGATGTTGCCCGGGCCATTGGTGTTGCACCGGAAAAAATTTATAAGACACTTATATTGCAGGGGCAACAGGATTCTTATATAGTTGCTGTTATTCCCGGTAATGCTAATCTTGATTTAAAGAAAATAGCAAAAGTTTCCGGCAATAAGAACTGTGAAATGCTGCCGGTGAAAGAATTGCAACCGGTAACGGGTTATATACGCGGTGGTTGTTCTCCTATAGGAATGAAAAAACAGTTTCCCACTTTTGTTGAAGAATTATCTGCACTGGAAGATACTATTGTAATAAGTGCCGGAAAACGAGGTTTGCAAATTGTAATAAGCCCGGTTGATTTGGCTAAAGCGGTGGAAGTTAGGTTTGCGGATTTGATACAATAATCCTTCTACTCAATTTTATACAATAAGTGTACGTCGCTGCAATGTGATATCTTTACCGGTTATGACATCTCAACAAATTTTGAATTCCGTAAAACAAACCATTCATCAACAATTTTCAGGAGAAGGAACAGGGCATGATTATTTTCATATAGAACGTGTAGTGAGTGTTGCCGGGCAAATAGCAGAAAAAGAAAATGCTGATATATTCCTGGTGGGGCTTGCTGCGTGGCTGCATGATGTGGGTGATTATAAATTACATAATGGCATTGACAGATCAGAAGAAATGATTACCGGGATATTAAAAGCATTAGATGTGCCGGAACAAACCATAAATAAAGTGATAGAAATTGTTTCGCAGGTTTCTTTCAGCAAAGGTAAAATGGCTGATAGCCTTGAAGCTAAAATTGTGCAGGATGCAGACAGGCTGGATGCACTTGGTGCTGTTGGCCTGGCAAGAGTATTTGCATATGGAGGAAGCCGGCAAAGAGAAATTTATAACCCTGTCAGTCCCGCAGAAACCTCTATTCAGCATTTTTATGATAAGCTGCTGAAATTAAAAGATAGAATGAATACTACGTCCGGTAAAGCAATGGCTGCGGAAAGGCATATTTTTCTTGAAAACTTTTTACAACAGTTTTATAAGGAGTGGAATGTGAAAAGTAAGTTTTAGGATCAAATTGCTTTTACAAACAGGGAGGAATTTAATCTCATCATCACACTATTTCCTTACTTTGTATCCAAAACATCTGCCATGCAATTTGGAAAAGTATCTGACCCGGGAAAAGTTGATTTTGCTTTGCCGAAAGATGCGCCGGAAACTGCGGCACTCTTAAAAGCACACAGAAATGATAAGCCTTTTGAAGTATATGTGGGTTGTGCCAAATGGAACAGAAGCGATTTAAAAGGGTTTTATCCAAGAGGCACTAAAGATGAATTGAGTTATTATTCCCGGCAGTTCAACTGTATTGAATTGAATGCCACTTTTTATAAAATGCCCGATTTTAAACAGGTGGAAACCTGGAAAAACAAAACGCCCCGGGGATTTAAATTCTTTCCAAAGGTTACAGATTTAATTACACATTATCGCCGGCTCATTAATGTGCAGGAACCGGTAGAGAATTTCTGCAACGCTATCAGCAATTTTGAAGAGAAGCTGGGCATGGCTTTTTTGCAATTACATGATAATTTTGCACCTAAAGATTTTGACCGCTTAAAGTCTGTTTTAAAAGATTTTCCTAAAGGGATTCCGCTTGCAGTGGAAGTACGTAATGAAGCATGGTTCAACGATAAGAAAGTAAGCAAAGCATATGGTAATTTGCTGGAAAGCCTGCACATGACAAATATTATTGTTGATACCGCAGGGCGAAGGGATATGTTGCACATGCGACTGACAACACCCGCAGCGTTTATCCGGTACGTGGGCGCTAATCACTCCTCTGATATTCCCAGGCTTGATGACTGGATAGCACGTATTGCCAAATGGCGCAAAACAGGGCTTCAAAAATTGTATTTTTTTGTACACCAGAATGTTGAAAAGGAATCTCCATTATTGGCTGCACATTTTATAAAAGAAATGAACCGGGTGTTTAAGCTGGATTTGAAAGTGCCGGATAAGCCTGGTGGTCAGTCAGCCTTATTCTAAGGAGTTCATTTGATCCCGGTTAAATTTTCAATTTAATTTTATTGTTGCAACAATAACCCTTCTCAAAAATAGTTTCCTTATCTTCCCCAACCTTATACCCTATGGTAGCCATAATTCCTCCCAGCCCGGAATACAACAGGTTTGTAATTCCCGACAGCCTTCGTAAGGCAGAGCAGTTCGAAAAATTTGTATTGAATAATTTATTTCCGCCGAAGTTATATACAGTGATCGAACGTACTGGTTTAAAACTAAGAGACAATGCAACAGGATTGGAATTTCATCTTGAATGCAGGCATCATTACAGTTTGATCTCAAATAGTTTTGCGTTCATTCCGGAGAATAATGGTAATAATGATTTTTTCGTGTTAGGCCTTGGTGGTTCAACCGAATCACCTAACGAGATATATCTCGCTAACTTCCGGGACTGCCCTTATATGCATCTTTTTAAAAGGCATTTAAAGAATAAAGCAATAGCTACCAATCAACCGGTAAGCTCTGCGGCTTTGTGGAAACATATACCACAACTTGAAGTAGCGGAGAAAAAAATTGCTTAGCCTTTTGAAATTATATAAAATAATAAGGCTGCCCAATGCGGGCAGCCTTTGCTTTTATCCGGTAGGAATTTAGTGAATAACATAACCATCTTTCCAGTGAGGATTAGGTCCTTTCCTGTCAAAACGGGCATATATCATACGAACACGATCTCTTCTTTCATCTTCAAGCCTGTTGATCTCTCTTTTTTTATCACGCAGGCGCATACGGCTTTCCTTCACCCAATAAATACGTTGATCATACTCGTAGTTCACTTTTGCGATCATGTCGTTTCTGCGCTGTATATCAAAATTGTTTGAATAGCCGGGCTTACCATGGTTATATTTTTTGTCTCTGTAAAAATCATTATTACCATGTTGTGCAAAAGCAGCAGAAACCAAAATAACTGAAAGCATAAGTGTCAAAATCTTTTTCATAATCATTCAAGTTTAAAAGTTAGTAATTGCTGTATAAGATTAATTAAAAGCCTGTAGGTTTATAAAAGCTTTGTTAATTACTTAAACCATTTTTTACCCTTATTTTTATCTCATCTTTGAGTTCAAAAATTTACTATGCGTGAAAAAGTTTTAAGCATATTATTGTTTCTGATGGTATCAGTATATATGGTAAATGCACAGCAGCCAAATATTGTAATCATATACGCGGATGATCTGGGTTACGGAGATATAAGTTGCTATGGCGCATCAAAAATCAAAACACCCCATATAGATACATTGGCAGCAGCGGGTATACGTTTTACCGATGCACATGCTGCTTCAGCTACCTGCACACCTTCCCGGTTTTCACTTATGACGGGTGTATATGCCTGGCGCAAACAAGGTACAGGTATAGCACCGGGCAATGCATCATTAATCATACCTGTTGATAAAATAACATTACCGGCAGTACTTAAAAAAGCGGGTTATGCAACAGCTATCGTCGGCAAGTGGCATCTTGGTCTGGGTGGTGCAGCAGGCCCTGACTGGAATGGAGAAATTAAGCCCGGACCAAATGAATTGGGTTTTGATTATTCATTTATTCTTCCGGCTACGGTTGACAGGGTACCTTGCGTGTATATAGAAAATCATCATGTGGTAAATCTTGATCCTGCCGGCCCTATTATAGTGAACTATAAGGAAAAAGTAGGTGATTGGCCTACGGGTAAAGAACACCCTGAATTATTAACACTGCATCCATCTCACGGTCATGATCAAACGATAATTAACGGCATTAGCCGCATAGGTTATATGACGGGTGGCAAATCCGCCCTCTGGAATGATGATGATATTGCAGATAAGCTGATAGAAAAATCAACTGCATTTATTTCTTCCAATAAAACAAAACCATTTTTCCTGATGGTTACAACGCATGATATACATGTGCCCCGCGCACCCCATAACAGGTTTAAAAATAAAAGTGGTTTAGGTTCAAGAGGTGATGTGATTCTCCAGTTGGATGCCACTGTTGGGCAAATACAAAAGGTGTTAGACAGTTTAGGTATATCAGATAATACTATGATCATCTTCAGTAGTGATAACGGACCGGTGGTTGATGATGGTTATGCTGACAGTGCGGTAATAAAGCTGAACGGCCATACCCCTGCAGGGCCTTTGCGCGGCGGAAAATACAGCGCCTTTGATGCAGGAACAAGAATTCCGTTTATTGTGAAATGGACTAATGGCATCCGGCCTGGCAAAATCAGTAATGCATTATTCAGCCAGGTTGATCTTCTCTCCTGCTTTGCTGCACTAACCAATCAACAATTGCCTGCTGATGAAGCCGGCGACAGTTTTAATGCACTGGATGTATTGCTTGGTAAATCAACTAAAGGCAGGCAGTTTGTAATAGAACATGCAAATGCCCTTTCCATCATCAAAGGCAAGTGGAAATATATAGAACCGAATGACGGTCCGGCTTTTAATAAACAGGTTAATATTGAACTTGGCAATTTGCCAAAACCACAATTGTATGATTTGTCTAAAGATATTGGTGAGAAAAATAATCTGGCAGAAAAATACCCGGAAGTAGTTAAAGAGCTTGCTGCTTTATTGCAAAAGATAAAAGATTATCCACAGACAAGAGGAATGAAAACGGAATAACATTACAGAGGCGATGCATGCATTGCCTCTATAATGTTATATATGACCTCAATCATAAAATAATGTTTTAGTAAGTCAGAATTTAGGTATTGCTAATACACCAGGTAAGTATCCTGAATAAACTACATTTATATAATTTTTCAAAATAATTTTTGCATATATTAAGAGAGATGTTGAGAATAGTATTAACGATTGTTCTATTGGTTACAGGTTTTACGATTATTGTTGATGGATGTAAATCTCCGAAAGAAGAAGGTAAGCCTGTGAAAACTAAAAGCACTGCAGATGATTTCGGAAAGATTGATGCATTGCCAGTTGAATATAAGTCCCCCAAAGATAATCCATCAACTCCTGAAAAGATAGAATTAGGGCGGTTGCTTTTTTACGATCCCATTTTATCAGGCGAAAAAGATGTTGCCTGTGCCACCTGCCATCATCCCGAGTTTGGTTACGCAGAGAGCCTTGAATTATCTATTGGAGTAAATGGAAAAGGATTGGGCGAACGAAGAACATTTAACAGGCATAACGATATTCCTTTTACTAAACGTAATTCGCAATCATTATTAAATGTGGTTTTTAATGGCATTGATAACGATGGGGATTATATACCTGAAGAAGCCCCAATGTTTTGGGACCTGCGTGCAAAAGGATTGGAAGAGCAGGCGACTTTTCCTGTAAAAACTTTAGAAGAAATGCGTGGTCATTCATTTAAAGAAGACAGCATAGCCAATGAAGTTGCAAAGAGAGTAAATAAGATCCGGGAGTATAAGCAACTGTTCAAAAAAAGCTTTCCTGAATGTGACACCATAACAATACAATATATTACAAAAGCCCTCGCAGCATTTGAACGATCTCTGGTTGCTAATAATTCAAGGTTTGATAAATATATGCGTGGAGATAAAAATGCTTTATCAGCCAGGGAACTTGACGGCATGAAAGAATTTATTAAAGCCGGATGTGCAAGATGTCATAGCGGCCCCATGTTGTCTGATTTTAAATTGCATGTATTAGGGGTACAGGAAAATGAAAAAAATGCTGTGCAGGATTCCGGTTATAACAATACTTATGCTTTCAGAACACCAACACTGCGCAATTTGCGGGTAACAAGGCCATATATGCACAGCGGGAAAATTCAAACCTTAGATAATGTATTGCTTTTTTATGAAGACCTCCGCGGAAAGCCGCCTCCCAACAAAAGCGTAACGCAGGACAATCTTGATTCACTGGCTCAAATGGTTAAAGTAGAGTTCAAAAATATTGACGCAATAGTTGAGTTTTTAAATACGCTGAATGATGATAACTATGACAGGAGAATTCCCGACAGGGTTCCAAGTGGATTGCCGGTTGGAGGAATGATAAAATGATATACAATCAAAATAAAAAATGCGGAGTTACTTACCCCGCACTTTTATATTCTAACAATAAGCTTACTATTTATCCTGCTCAAAATCAAAATCAGGGCCAGCAGGGTTTTTAGGGTCTTCACCATATTCGTTCGTGCCGCGGGTTCCTTCAGTGCAAAACCAAACCAATAATATTATACCCCCAATAAATGGTATTAAACCAATGAGATAATACCAACCGCTTTTGCCTGTATCATGTAACCGCCGTACTCCTACAGCTAAAGATGGAAGAAATAATCCCAGTGCTGCTAAAAAATAAACCATACCACAGATTGCTGTTAACCATCTATTCTCGGAGAGGGCGCCTATTAAAGCAAGTGCATAAAAAGGTAAAATTAAAATGAGCGTAGCCAATGTAAAATACCAATACTCTGACCGGCGTGCCCTCCCTTTAAAATTGGCGTAATTTTCAAATACTACCTTTTTTCACCATCCGAACATTCCGGGATTTGTGTTTTGTTCCATAATTATTGTTTAGAGGTTATTAGGATAAATATAACAATTTAAACAAAACGAACAACTATATAGTATTACGCTCTTAAAGAACACAATTCAATTCCAACTGCTGCCTCATATCAATTACCCCCTGTAACCTGACAATACTATGAAATTTCTTTCACTGTTCCATTCGCAGAACCAACAATTATTTTTGATGCTACTTTTACAAACAACCCGCTTTCAACTACACCGGCAATAGCATTGATCTGTTGCTGTAATCTTGCCGGATCTGCAATTACATTAAAATGACAATCCAAAATATAGTTACTATTATCAGTGATGAAGGTTTTTCCTTCTTTAATCCGCAATACAGGTTTGCAACCCAATGCGGCAAGTTTTTTTGCCGTATGTGTAGAGCCAAACGGGATTACTTCAACCGGCAAAGGAAATTTGCCTAAGGTTTCAACCAATTTACTTTCATCTGCAATTACAATAAACATTTTGCTTGCAACTGCTACAATTTTTTCACGCAGCAATGCGCCACCGCCTCCTTTTATAAGATTAAGATTTTTATCTACCTCATCCGCGCCATCTATATCAATGTCTAATATATCTACCTGGTCTAATGGCTGCACATCAATATCAACTTCCCGGGCTAATCTTTCTGTTTCGTCAGAAGTAGCTACTGCCGTTACTTTCAAGCCTTGTTGTACACGGTCACCCAAATACTGAATGGCCCAATATGCGGTTGAGCCTGTTCCAAGCCCAACAATCATTCCATCCTTAATATAACTTACTGCTTTAAATGCTGCTGCCTGTTTCGCGTTCATTTATTTTGGTTTTGCTTTTAGCCTTTAGATGTAAAGGCTGTTTGCTTTAAAGATTATTTTTTATAAGTGCCTCTTAAAAAGTCTTATTACCTTTTATCGCCTGATAGCTGATAGCTGACTCCTGACGGCTATCAGCCCTACTCCAACCCCCAAATTTTTCCTTTCATTGTTGCAGGTACGCCCTCTCTTAACCATTGTGTTGGTTTTTCATCTTTTAGTAACCAGTCAAAAAATTGCTGCTCACGTATCTGTATATCCTTCCTGTTTTTCCGTTGAATAAGATTATGCGCTTCGCCATTATAGTTTAATAACCAAACTGGTTTGTTTAAACGACGTAAGCCTGTAAATAACTCAATGCCCTGGTACCAGGGCACTGCGCCATCATTATCATTATGCATAATAACCAATGGTGTTGTAACTTTTGGAAGATAGAACAGCGGCGAATTCTGCATATACAGTTGCGGCTTTTCCCATAAGGTTGCGCCTATCCTGCTTTGCGATTTTTCATATTGAAACTGGCGGTTCATACCACTTTCCCAGCGTATGCCGCCATAAGCGCTGGTCATATTTGCAACAGGCGCTCCGGCCCATGCCGCTTTAAATAGCTTTGTTTGAGTAACCAGGTATGCTGTCTGATAACCACCCCAGCTTTGCCCCTGTAAACCAATTCTCGTACTGTCAACCCAACCTTTTTTTACTAATGCTCTTGCACCACTTACTATATAATTATAAGCGCTCCTGCCGGGATAGCCATCAGTATATGAAATGTCAGGCGCCAAAACAATATAGCCCCTGCTCACAAAAAACGAAATATTCAAACGGCTTGGTGTAGGCGCAGGTGGTATATACTGAAATAATCCGTCACTCAGCTTTTCATAAAAATAACAGATGGCAGGATACTTCTTTTTAGGATCATAATTTTCAGGTTTGTATACTATACCTGTTGCTTCTTTACCATTATAAGCTTTCCATTTAAACAATTCTGCTGTTCCCCAATTGTAAGTAGATTGTTGCGGGTTAATGGCACTTAGTTTTATTTCTTTATTCCAGTTTGCATTAGTATATAAATCAGGAGATGCAACATAGGTTTCTTTCGTGTAGGCATATACGTTGCTATCTGCCGCTTTCAACAAATTTCTTTCAATTAAAAATGGCCCGCTGAATACCGGATCAGGCTTTCCATTACTTACAAAATTCAGTTTTGCCAGGCCGGAGTTTTTATTTGTTTCGTTGAAAGTGTAGAACAATAGCTCCTGTGAAGGAGTTACAAACTGTTCTTCCGGATCTGTTTGTATATACCTGTACCTTGTTTCCGTTTTTCTGCCTGTTTTAGTAATATTTACCGGCGCTATTACATCAGCCGGATCAACCTGCCACACATCAAAACGATCATATATTAAAACAGCAAGATCACTTTGTGTCCAATCCATAATACCATAAGCTGTGGGGTTGGCTGGCATGTCAAAGTCTTCCTGGTAAAGTTTAACCGGAATTTTTGCTGTAATATTTTTCAGTGAGCCATTTTTCCAGATAAAATATGCTTTCGCTTTGGCATCATACCAGAAAATGTATTTTCCTCCGGGAGATGTTCCTATCTGCCCTTCAATATCCTTTTTTATGATTTGCCTTGTTCCGTCATCAGCTTTAATACTATATACATCTTTTAATGTATTACCTTCCCACTGCAAGGCAATCCGGTTATTGATGTCTGTTATACCGGCAAAGACATCTCCATCGCCATCTGCATCCGTAAGCACCATTGGTATTTCCTTATCAGCCAGTTGAATAAACCTTTTATTGCTGAGGTTTATTACAGCGAGATAATTTCTTTTCAATTCCTGGTCAAGATTTTTTAGCTGCATTGTTTGCAGGTAATCATCTTTATAATTCCATACATCCACTTTTACAAGGTCTGTATCAATAAGCGAAGTGTCTTTAGGCGGCTGCATAGGAGCCGTGCCTGCAAATAATCTATTACCGGATTTACTGAATTTCAGTATTGCATTTTCACTTATCCCCCAACCTATCGGCATGCCTGTAATATTTTTATCAGCAAGCATTACCGCAGTATCCTGACCATTTTTCCAGAACCAGAGTTTATAAAATTTTTGCAACGATTTGGCGCTGCTGTCTCTCTCTGCCACAAAAGCTATCTGTGTTCCATTTTCATCTATAACAAAATTTTTAAAATCATTGCCGCTTCTTGCAATAGTATCAAACCGGTTTTCCGCTGTTCTGAAAATTTTTACCACAGCTTTACTCAAACTATCTCTTTTATTGCGGGTTGTTTCAATAAGCAGAATATTACCATTCCTGCTCCATATGTATTCATTCACCAACGGAACCACTTCAGCAGCAGCTGTATTAAGATTGTATATAGATAAAGCAGTGCCATCTTCCGTTTTTACGTCTTCATCTTTGTCGGGGTCAGCATAGTCGGAGTCTGCCTTTATTGCAGGCGGATTAGTTATTTTTTGCCTCTTTTTAGCCTGTTCCGGTGTAGGTGCTGTTGTATTTTTTTTAATGGAATCTATTTTAAGCGTAAGTGAATCCGCAGATTTATTTTTTGATGTGTCTGCTATTGGTTTTTCTAATTGCCATGCCACCCATTGTGCATTTTTTTTAGGAACCTGGTATGATTTTACTCTTGCTATTTTTGTTATGCTGTCTTTTCCCAATTCCATTATAGCCAGTGAATCTTTGGGAAATTCATCTGTTTTTTTCTTTTTGATCTGCGCCTGGCGGGTATCAGCGTAAGGTGGTTTTATTTTAAAGATAGCATAGCGGCTATCGGGTGTAATAGTAACACTATACCCTCTTGGTATGATATTCTTGTAAGTTGCATCTGTAGATTGAATCACCAGGTTTCCATCACCTTCCTGAACATTGATTACATAAGCAATCCATTTACCATTATTGCTTATCTTTTTTTCACCAATGCTTTGCCAGCTATCATATACGGTATGATCAAGTGGTTTCTTTTGGGCGTAAACTGTTGCATTTGTCAGGAGAACAAGGAAGAAAACTATTTTTTTCATGCTCATCATTTATAATGAAGCCATTCTTATTCCCGGGCTTCTGTATAATCTATATGCTGTAAAAATACAGCAATAGCAATCAAAGTAATTCCGTAATAGAATCATTCTGCAAAAAAATGATGAATTAGCTGAAAACGCCTGTAAACTTTGCAAAAAAAATGGAAATATATAATTGCAATTAATTCTTCAGGAAGGATTCAATAAATAAGCAATATAATATTGAATAATTATATGCTTTAGTTCAGGGCTTCCGCAGGAGCCTTTGAAGAAATTTCTACATAACTATTGCGCACTTTGCGGCGATAGTTTTTAAACAAGCTCTGCCATTGTATTTTCAATACTCCCAAAATCCCTTCTTTCACAATATTCTTATTCATTTTGGAAGCGCCGAATTTCCTGTCAATAAATGTTATAGGAACTTCAACTATTTTAAACCCGAGTTTCCATGCGGCAAACTTCATTTCTATCTGGAATGCATACCCTACGAAGTTAATCTCATCAAAATTGATGGTTTCCAGCACTTCTCTTTTATAACAAACAAAACCGGCAGTTGGGTCTTTAACAGGCATCCAGGTTACTATCCTGGTATATAATGCGCCACCTTTTGAAAGTACATTTCTTTCAAATCCCCAATTCTCCGTATTTCCGCCTTTTACATATCTTGAACCTACTACAACATCTCCACCGGCACGGCCGGCTTTATACAAACGCTCAAGGTCTGCAGGATCGTGCGAAAAATCTGCGTCCATCTCAAAAATGTATTTATATCCTTTTTCGAGCGCCCACTTAAAACCGTGAATATATGCAGTTCCGAGACCTTGTTTTCCTTTTCTTACTTCAAGAAATATTTGCCCGGGATAAAGCGGTTGCAATGCTCTTACCGCATCGGCTGTTCCGTCGGGAGAACTGTCATCCACCACAAGCACATGAAAGCCAAGCTGCATATCCATTACGGCCAGCAAAATCAGCTTTATGTTTTCACTCTCATTATAAGTTGGTATAATCACTAGTTTTTCCAAGTATATAACTTTTTATGCTATAAAATTACCTGATACTTTATTTGTTGAAATATATTTTACGCTTTCTTTAACAGGGTTCTGTTTAAAATCTCGGTCAACTTCTGTTTAGTATGCATGGCAAAATCTCCCTTCATCATCCAGTCGTAATACTGGGGCTCTAATTTCAAAACATCAACCACCCGTTTGCCTTTATGTTTGCCGAAATTAAAGATTTCCACGCCATTTTCCATCACAAACCTGCGTGCGAAATCCACAATTGGTTCACTTCCTGTAAATTTCATGACAGATTCTACCGAAGACCCTAACTGGGGATATTTTTCAAGCTGAGACTCAAGGATTTCGCAGGTTGCCTGTGCGTCTGCCTCTGCGCTGTGTGCATTTTCGAGGTTTTTATCACAATAAAATTTGTAAGCTGCGCCAAGCGTCCGGGGTTCCATCATGTGATAAACCTTTTGAACGTCCAGCATATGCCTGTCTGTAATATCAAAGTCTAAACCGGCACGCAAAAATTCCTCTACCAATAATGGTATATCAAATCGATTGGAGTTGTAACCTGCCAGGTCGCAGTTATCAAGAAACTGCCTGATTTCATTGGCTACCTGTTTAAAAGCCGGCGCATCTTTCACCATATCATCAGTAATACCATGAACCTCTGATGCACCCTTCGGGATAGGCATCCGGGGATTGATGAGCTTTCTTTTAACAACCCTTGTATTATCGGGAGATAATCTTACAATGGCAATTTCTACAATACGATCTGTGGCAAGATTTACGCCTGTGGTTTCTAAATCAATAAAGGCTACCGGACGAGTAAGTTGCAATGGCATATTATAATGTTAGAATAAACTTGGCAAACTTCGGAAATTCTTATGACTTTACCTTTTGTGTTTTTAAAGAAGATTTTTAATTTATGCGGGCTCTGGCATGAATCATGGATATAATCTCAATTATTATTGTTGAGGAATGTTAAATTAAATGATAGTGAAGTACATGCATTAGGCTACAAAATATTGATAAACAAAATATTATTGAAATCAGCGGCATGATTGATATAGCGTAAATAGAATATTAACTTGTTCCTTTGGCATATGGTTTGTTTCTTTGCAATACTCCTTACCGGGTAGTATATCCAAACCTCCCTTTGAAAAATTAAGATTATTTCCTACTCCTACGAGCGCCGTGCATAGAACAATTTATTACTACCTAAAAACTTACAAACATGAAAAAAGTCGTTGCAGTAATTATGCTCGTAATCGCAATCGGAGCTACATTTTCTTCCTGTGCATCTTCAAAAGGAGGTTGCAAAGCTAACTCCGGAATGGTGGGATACAGATAAACAAACAACAAACTACAACATGAATATTAAGCGGCTTCAATGTTAAAATTGGAGCGGCTTTTTTTGTTTTATGAGTGATCTGACATAATTTTTCGTGTTAATAACCGGAATTTAACGTGCTTATCAATTCGGTTGATCCGCAATCTGAATTAACTATACATTTGCTTTTATTTTCAATAACGTCATGAATTATACTCCAAGGGGAATAAAACACGAAACAACTAAGGCTTTCTCACATTTGGTTACAGACTATATTAATCAACCTGATTTCTTAAAAAATTTCTATACCAATACACCCGATTGGCAGGGTTTACACAATGCTATTACAGATAAAAAAAGTAAGGGCGTAAACCGGGCATTACTTGTTGCTGCACTTACTGAGCAATACAAAAACATCGATACTTCTGAAAAGGTGTTAGAAAATATTCAACGATTATCGCTTGAAAATACATTCACTATTTGTACTGCACATCAGCCCAATATTTTTACCGGTTATTTATACTTTGTATATAAAATATTACATACCGTAAAGATTGCGGAAGAACTGAAAAGTAAATTCCCGGAGAACAATTATGTGCCGGTATATTATATGGGAAGCGAGGATAATGACCTGGAAGAACTAAACCATATTAATTTAAATGGCGACAGGCTTACATGGCAAACCACGCAAACCGGCGCTGTAGGCAGGATGCATACTAAAGGTATTGAAGTGGTTATTGAACAGATCAGCGGGCAACTTTCTATTTTTCAATATGGTACTGCATTGATTGCAGTGCTCAAAGAAGCATACCTGGAATCCGCAACTATACAGGAAGCTACTTTAAAGCTGGTTGATTTCTTTTTTAATGCATACGGAGTGATTGTTTTAATAGCAGATACGCCTGTTTTAAAACAACAAATGACAGCGGTATTTAAAGATGATCTCTTTAAGCATACACCTAAAAATATTGTTGAAGCAACAACCCGGCGGTTATCGGAGAAATATCATATACAGGTAAATCCAAGAGATATTAACCTGTTTTATATGAAAGATCATTTGCGTGAACGCATTGTAAAAGATGGCAATGGCTTTCGCATAAATAATACAGAGCTATACTTTACGAAAGAAGAAATAGAAAAAGAGCTGGAGCATAATCCTCAAAGGTTTAGCCCGAATGTTGTGCTGCGGGGCCTTTACCAGGAAACTATTTTACCGGATATCGCTTTTATAGGCGGTGGCTCTGAAATTGCATACTGGCTTGAATTAAAAGACCTGTTTACGCATTATACTATTCCGTTCCCGGTTCTGGTGCTTCGAAATTCATTTTTGATAATAGAAGAAAAAATGGCTGAACTGGCAGCCAGGCTTCACATAGGCGCTGAGCTTTTATTTGATGATGCCAATACTATATTCAGCACATTGGTTAAAGCGCAAAGCCATCAGCAATTATCTATTGAAAAGGAAGGTACTGCTTTGGCAGATATATATGAGCAAATAAAAAAAATCAGCGCCGGCATAGACCCTACATTAAGGCAGCATGCTGATGTTTTAAAAACAAGGGCTGAAAAGAACCTGAAAAAGTTAGCGCAGAAAATGCTCAGGGCTGAAAAGAGAAAACACCAGGATCAGCAGGCACAAATCGTAAAACTGAAAACACACCTGTTCCCCAATAATAGTTTACAGGAAAGAGTAGAAAATATATTGCCCTATTATGCGAAATATGGTGATGCGTTTATTGGCATGTTGTATGAACATTCGCCTGCTCTTCAGCCACAGTTTACCATTATAACAGAGCAATAAATCAATTCACATATACTTTATACCCCCATTGCGGAAGCGATACTTTTTTATCTGTAATAAAGTTTTTTGATTCGCCGGTAAAGAGCTCTTTCAATGGCGCGGCTATATTTATTTCGGGCTGTATGGTTGAAGGATATGGTGACAGGTTAAAAAAAACCAGCACATTGTTTTTACCGTATGTTCTTTGATATGCGAGTATATCGCTATCAGACATGATAGGCAACATATTTGTTTGAACCAGGGGACTACCTGCTACTAACGCAGGATGCTCTGAATGTAATTTCAACAATGTTTTATAAAAACCAGCCAGTTCATATTTACCATTCCACTCAATTACATCTTTATCAAAAAACATTAACCTTTTATGGTTGGGCATTTCCTGCCCACTGTATATTAGCGGAATGCCATTCCATGTAAAACTTAAAACGGCCAGCGCTAAAGCCATGTCTCCGTATTTTTCAAACTCGGTTCCATTCCAGCTATTTTCATCATGATTGGAGGTAAAATACAGACCTGTAGTATTGGGCGGATACGTTTTCTCATATTGCAATAACAAATCTTTTAATGCCTGCACACTCCTGTTGTGCTTGTAAAAGTCTTCTGTAGCGTGCATCCATTTCCACGCATAAGCTGCATCAAATACCTGCATGTATTCAGGGTTTTCAATAGCGTCAAATTCACCAAGCCAGAAAAGAGGCTTTATTTTCTCCAGTTCGGGTCTTGCCTGCTGCCAGAAATGCAGCTCAACCCAGGAGGCAAGATCACAACGGAAGCCGTCTATATCACAAGTGGTAATCCAGTATTTCATAGCATCAATCATTGTCGTGACCAGCAGGGGATTGCCGTAGTCCAGTTCAATTATATCATCCATACCTGAGGCAGCCATAAAACTGCCATCCGGGTTTTTCTTATAAAAACCGGGGTTGGTTTTCGTCCATATATGATCCCAGCCGGTATGATTAGCAACCCAATCAAGTATTACTTTAAAGCCTGCTTTATGCGCTTCTTTTACAAAATTTGTAAAATCAGCAAGGTTGCCAAATTCGGGATTAACCACCGTATAGTCTGAACAGGCGTAATAGCTTCCCATCGTTCCTTTTATCTGCTCCTTTGCTATAGGTGTAATTGGCATAAGCCAAAGGGTTTGCACGCCCATGTCTTTCAACCGGGGCAGTTCTTTTAAAAAAGCATTGAAAGTGCCCTCCCTGCTGTATTGTCGAAAGTTAACCTCATAGATATTTGTATTATAGCTCCATTCTACCCGTTTAAATGATCGCTTAACACTATTTCCCGTCATATTATATATGCTTATTTTATTATGGCGGAAGATACACATTTTTCGAGTGGTTGGAATATAAGTTCTTCTCCTCCCTTAAACTTCATAATTTTGCATACTGAATGAAGCAGTTTAATGTTCCTATCATATACAGAAGCCCTTTAATCTCTGCTATAAAGAAATTCAGAAAGCAGCAGGATAAAATGAAGAAGGACTTTACGCCAACTTTTCTTGATTTAGGTCTATTACATATATACCTGGCGCGCCATTTTGGTTTTTGCTATGGGGTGGAAAATGCTATAGAAATAGCCTTTCGTACAGTAGAAGAAAACCCCGGCAAACGGATATTTTTACTAAGTGAAATGATCCATAACCCTCATGTAAATGAAGACCTGCAGGAAAAGGGTATTCAGTTTTTGCAGGATACCTATGGCAGACAACTGATCCCTTTTGAAGCCCTAACCGCAGATGATATAGTAATAATACCGGCATTTGGAACTACACTGGCTATTGAAAAGCAATTGCAGGATATTGGTATTAGCGTAAGAAAATACAATACAACATGTCCCTTTGTTGAAAAAGTATGGAACCGGGCAGAACAGATAGCGCAAAAAGGATATTCAATCATTATTCACGGTAAGCCCAAACATGAGGAAACCCGTGCAACGTTTTCGCATAGCGCTGCCGGAGCGCCTGCGGTTGTGGTAAATGATATGGAAGAAGCGATTGCATTAGGAAAATATATTACCGGTGAAAAAAATGCCGCTGAGTTTGAATTTGAATTTAAAGGAAGATACGCTGAGGGCTTTGACCCACGGAAAGATTTACAACGTATAGGCGTTGTAAACCAAACTACCATGTTGGCCAGCGATACGCAGGGTATTGCTGATTACTTAAAAATGCTCATGATCAATCATTATGGGCTTGATGATAGTAATGTAGGTGAGCGCTTTGCTGATACAAGAGATACACTGTGTTATGCTACCAACGATAATCAAACTGCTGTGAGTGGAATGCTGGCAGATACTAAAGCTGATATAGCGATAGTGGTTGGTGGTTATAACAGCTCAAACACATCGCACCTTGTTGAATTATGCGAACTGGTATTGCCGACTTTTTTTATTGAAAGCGAGGAAAAGATTTTATCGCCTGGTGAAATTCTTCATTACAACTTTCACACAAAAACGGAATTGTTAACTACCGGTTTTTTGCCACACAAACAACCTGTAAAAGTATTAATTACCAGTGGCGCTTCCTGCCCGGATGCACTGGTGGAAAATATTATCAGGAAACTCGCCGGCTTTTATAACCAGGAATCAAAGGTTGATGTATTGGCTGCAGGCTTCAATGATTAACGCTTTCATTATAAGTCTTCACCGATATATGTGTTTCCTTTATACACTTCTTTAATAGCGTGAAGTAATTGTTCTGATACTGAAAATTTAGACACAAAACCTTTTGCGCCAGCATCTATCATCCCTTTCTTATATACCGAAGAGGAATGGGTGCTAACCGCAATAATTTTTACATCCGCATTAAGTTTCATTATTCTCCTGGTAGCTTCCATGCCAGACATGCCAGGCATACTGATATCCATGAGTATTATATCCGGGCTTACTTCGGCAAGCTTTTCAATCATTTCATTTCCGTTGCTGAAAACGCCTACTATTTTCAGGGTTTGATCGGTGCTTAAAAATAACATCCAGGCATGCCTGACTGCCGGATGATCATCCACAATAGCAACTTTTATCATTTTCACCAAGGTTTACAGAGTACCATACAAAATTCGTATAACCCCTTAGTAAAAACACCTGTTCTCCTATATAATTTAAATAAGAGGTTACTTTATTACCATATATCAATATGTGGCTGTCAGGTATCAGCTTTCAGGTATCAGGTTCAGCTGTCCTGTCCTGGTATCATGAGTTATAATTCAATGCTATATCCAGCACCTGCTGCATGGTTTTTACATAATGAAATTTGATTCCTTTAATATAATCGGAGTTGATTTCCTGTACGTCTTTTTCGTTTTGCCAGCAGAGAATAACTTCCTTCATCCCGGCACGCTTAGCAGCCAGAATTTTTTCTTTAATTCCACCTACAGGTAATACCTGTCCACGCAAAGTAATTTCACCTGTCATAGCAACATATGATTTTACCTTTTTACCCGCGATAGCTGATGCAACAGCAGTCATCATTGTAATACCAGCGCTGGGACCATCTTTAGGCACCGCCCCCTCCGGCACATGCACATGGATATTTTTCTTTTGAAATATTTCAGGATCAATACCATATTTCTTTGCATTTACCTGTAGGTAAGTAACTGCGGAAATAGCGCTCTCCTTCATTACATTACCAAGATTGCCGGTCAATTTCAATTCTCCTTTTCCTTCGCTCAGGCTGGTTTCAATAAATAAAATATCGCCGCCTACATAGGTCCACGCAAGCCCTACGGCTACGCCTGGTATATTCGCAACTTTATATAAATCATTGCTATATCTCGGTTTACCTAAAATTTTTTGTACATCTTTTCCGGTAACTGTCGGCTTCAGTTTTTCTTTTATGGCATATTCTTTTGCCAATGCCCGCATTATTGATGCCAGTTGCCTGTCTAATTCACGCACGCCACTTTCACGGGTGTAATCTTCAATTACTTTTGCCAAAACAGGATCGCTTATTTTGACCGGCATATTTTTAAGCCCGTGCATTTCTTTTTGCTTGGGTACCAGGTGGCGCTTTGCAATCTGAACCTTTTCTTCAACAGCATAACCGTTGAGGTCAATGATTTCGAGGCGATCACGGAGCGCAGGCTGTATATTCTGCAGGTCATTAGCGGTAGCTATAAACAACACTTTGCTTAAATCGTATTCAAGTTCCAGGTAGTTGTCATAAAAAGTATGGTTTTGTTCAGGGTCAAGTACTTCCAGCAACGCTGAAGAAGGATCTCCATGAAAGTCTTTGCCTACCTTATCAATTTCATCAAGAATAATAACCGGGTTTGATGATTTTACCTTACGGATAGATTGAATGATGCGGCCGGGCATTGCGCCTATATAGGTTTTCCTGTGACCGCGTATTTCGCTTTCGTCTCTTAAACCGCCAAGGCTTAGCCTTACGTATTTTCTGTTCAACGCAGATGCTATACTTCTGCCAAGCGATGTTTTACCAATACCGGGAGGTCCCACAAAACAAAGGATCGGGCTTTTCATATCGCCTTTTAATTTCAATACAGCGAGATATTCCAATAACCGTTCTTTTATTTTATTCATGCCGTAATGATCCCTGTCCAGGATTTTTTTGGCTTTACCTAAATCATAGGAATCAGTTGTGCCTTCTTCCCAGGGAAGTTCAAGTATTAAATCGAGATGATTATATACTACAGAGTAATCCGGAGTTGATGCGTGCATGCGTTCAAGCTTGGCAATACCTTTGTTGAACAGTTCTTTTGCAGCTTCCGGCCATTTCTTTGTTTCCGCTTTTTTCTGCATTTCCCGGATCTCCCGTTCATTTGAATCTCCGCCTAACTCTTCTTTAATGCTTTTTAACTGCTGCTGCAAAAAATATTCTTTCTGCTGCTTATCTAATTCTGTTTTGGTTTTATTGGTAAGCTGATTTTTTAATTCGGCAAACTGTAATTCCCTGTTGAGCAAATGCATCAGCTTTTCGGCTCTTATTTTAATATCATTTATTTCAAGAAGCTCCTGCTTTTCTTTCAGATCTATATTGATATTGCTGCTTACAAAATGAATAAGGAATGCAGGGTTCTCAATATTTTTGAGTATTACAGAAGCCTCAGAAGGCATATTAGGCGACAACAATATGATCTGTGAAGCGAGGTCTTTTATAGAACTTACGGTGGCAGCAAAATGCTGATCACTTTCCAATGCTATTTTTTCTTCTTCCAGTAACCTGATAACTGCCCTGAAGTAAGGTTCTTCAGTAATAATTTGTTCTATAGTAAATCTCTTCCTTCCCTGTATAATGATGGTTGTACCGCCATCCGGCATTTTTATCAGCTTGATAATTTTTGCAACCGTTCCTACCGTTTCCAGGTCTTTTATTAAAGGTTCTTCGATAGTACTGTCTTTTTGCGCTACAACACCTACCAATTTGTCAGCCTTATATGCATCATTTACTGCTTTAACCGACCTGTCGCGGCCTACGGTAATGGGTATAACCACCCCGGGAAACAGCACGGTATTGCGCAAAGGCAATAAGGCAATTTCAGATGGAATAGCTACTTCATCAGCATTTTCAGCGTCATCTTCGTTCAAAGGAATAATGGGCATAAATTCCATTTCGTCTTCCGGCCCTGCAAATAGTTCTTTTGATTTCATGTTATTTTTTTCTCGGTCAATATGACATTCTTGTAACGAAAATAGGGTTAAAATATATAGCCTGTATATTTGTCAACTTTAATGCCAGTAAAAAGAAAAATCCGGGCGTTTGCCCGGATTTTGATAAGGAAAAGGTTTATTATTATAATGCAAGTCCAACACCGAGTTGTATGGTCTGGCTTTTCCATTTATCCTGGTTATCAATATCGTTGATATTTGTTAAGCCAACACCATAGCGGCCGTATACTCTTAATCTCAAAATATTGATCTGCGCACCTGCCAGCATGGAAAAATCTCCATCTGTAAATGCATCACGCCCGTTTTCAAGAAACTTTTTTTGTTTGTTCATTAATATGCTGAACTGCGGGCCAGCCTGGAAAGTAAGAAAGGAAACAGGGCGGAATGAAAGTAAAAGGGGGACGCTTAAATAATTCAGTTTTACATCTTTTAATTCATCGGAAGAAATTTTGTAGATATCCTCAAACTCAGTTGACGAAGAAGTATTTGTTTGACTGAACATTACTTCGGGTTGTATTCCCCATTTTGATGAAAACATTATTTCAGGAGCCACTGCAAGATGGTATCCTAATTTGTATTCATCCTTAAAAGACTTACCATCAATTTTGCCCATATTAGCGCCTGCATGTAATGCAAGCTTTATGCCCTGGGCAGATAATGACGTTACACTAAATAAAGCAAGGGTAATTGCTACAGAAGATAATAAGATACGTTTCATGTTGGAGGTTTTATGATCTGAAATTATAACAAGTTTAAGACCAGACCGTTACCGTTTTCAGAGTAATTTGTTAAGCAAAATACAGGGAAATGTTATTGTTGCTTTTCAAACTATCAACCAATCTCAAACTATCATCAAAATTTAAACCCGACAGTGAGCAACACATTTCCAACAGTACTGTTAACCTTTGCTACATTAAATTCGTTGTCAGCTAACCTGTAAGGATAATAAGCATCTTTAATAATCTGGTGAATATAGGCAAGGTCAACAAACATGCCTTTATTACGCCAGCCCAAACCACCACTGATGTTCATGCGGCTGCCTTTAGTAACATCTGCCGCGTTACCAAAATAATTGTTCGTGTATGGATTACCGTAATAACCAAAGCCGGCCCTGACCATTAATGTTTCAAATTTTAATTCTCCCCCAATTCTCAGGTTTACAGCACTTTTGGTAACATTATCAATTGTTTTATTTAAGTCAGAAAAATAGGCTTTATCATCAGCGTTGCTGTTATCCTGGGCATTAAAAGAAGAACCTTTGTAGGATACATATTCTACATCGGCGCTTATAAATCCCTTTTGTGCTTTTACATCACCCTGCGCACCAAAAAGATAAGCAAGTCCTGCGCCAATACGCATGGGTGTTCTATAGCGATAATTATATTCTCCGGGATATCCGTCAGTAAGATCAGTTGAATTTTTAGATAGCACACCGGCATAGTTTTCTGTATCTGCTGTGAGCGATCCGGTATATGTATCTTTAAAAGAATACCATGAGGGGCTATGAAAATTGATACCTACACGCAAAGCATCAACGGGTTTAAAAATAATACCCAGTTTTACAGAAGCACCTACACCATTAGTTCTCAAATATTCTTCTGCTTCAAAATAATTAAAATAATTATCCGTAACAGATGTTGCGTCCTCCTCACGAAAAGTACTAGTGCGTGTAAAGGTTAGTGTGCTGATGTTTAATGAACCTCCAATATAAAACACATCATTATAATTAGCACCGAGGCCAATGCTAAAGTCAGATATACCACCGCTGGTAGTTATTGTTTGGCGTTGCTTTATGCCTGACCCCACGGATACATTGCTAAAATAACCGGCAACGTTTCCATCAGCGTCTGCTGTTGTATCAACCAAATATGTCCAGTACGCTAAACTTGCTGAAGAAGGGAAATCATTTTCTGCTGATACCATGTCAACAGGATTTCCATTATTGTAAAGTGTCTCCAGGTATTTTTCGGAGAAAGAGCTTTGATTGTTATTGCCCTGAAGCAATACCCGGTTATTAAAATTTGCTGTTTTATTGATGGCAATACCAACACTCACATTCTTCCAATTGCTATTCCTGGTAGAAGGTATACCCCAAACAACGCCAATCGGGCCATAGTTAAAACTGCTTTTTGCATCTGTTGCCGATGTTCCTCGGTAAGATGTTTTATTATTAGCAAAAGAAAAGCCGGGGCTTAAAACAAACTCACTTGTTTTATACATACCCAAGCCGGCAGGGTTTGTGTAAAGCGCAGTTATATCGCCTCCTAAAGCTGTTACGGCGCCTCCTATTGACTGTGCCCTTGCAGTACCCTGCGGCGTAAGCCATGAATATCGTATAGCATCTGCCGGCTCCTGTGCAAATAAAACTGAACTGCATAAAATAAAGCCTAACGTAACAATTACTCTCATTTTTCAAGATATTTAAGCAACCATGGAAAAAAACTGATTATACTAAAAAGAGCGGTAAGCCGCTCTTAATTATTTCAACAATCAAACTTATTAAATGATCATCAGCTATCATTACTGTCTTCCGGGACGGGAAGGAGCACTACCACCACCACCACTGCTACCGCTACTTCTGCTGCTACCAGACGAAGAACTTGGAGTATAACCTGAAGAAGACGAAGAACTGCTGCTGCTCCGTGGAGAATCATAGGTCCTTGAAGGTCTGCTATCGCTGCCAGAACTGTAGGTTGACCTCCTTGGGCTTGTTCCGCCAGAAACCCTGCCTGAATTTGGAGTGACATAGTTATTGTCATTGCTTCTGAAAACCCTTCTTGGCGTATTACCGTTATTTACACGTTCGCTACTGTTATTACCATATGTTCCCAGGTTATAGGTTCTGGGTCTGTATGAATTTGCCGGCCGTGTTACACTTCCTTTTCCACCACCGGGGTAATAATAACCTCCTCCATAATATGGATTATAAAATGAATTATAGGGGTTGTAGAAGCTATTCCAACCGCCATATAATCCACCCCAGCCAATGCCTAATCCCCAACCACTACCGTAGTAAGCATAAGGAGAGTACATGGAATATGGAGAATAGAATGAATAAGGGTTATAGCCGTAGCCTAATCCATACCCGCCAAAACCTCCGTAATAAGAAGAATACATGGCATCATACATAGAATAACTATCAAAGGCAGACCACATAGAACGATTCCTTACTTTCATGCGCAGGTAATTGTCATCGCTGTTGTATGCTGAACGGTCCTGTTCTGTCTGAACATTCACGTATTCGTCACTTCCGTTTTGAACATAGTTTTCATCTTCATCATCAGATGAAGCCGTTCTTAATTGCGGAGCAGGAGAATAATACACATCGTCTGGTGTTTGGCCTGATTTATACATGGTTGAGCAACTACCCAAACCTATAAGCGCAACACCCAAAAGTAAAATTCTTGACTTCATGATAAGAGGGTTTTAACATTTACACAATGAAGTTACTACATTTGCGCAATTCATGTGTTAATATATTCAAAATAGTTATGAGCAAAGAAATTACGGCAAGGGCACAGGATTATTCGCAATGGTATAATGATCTCGTTATTAAAGGCGAATTGGCCGATTATTCAGCGGTAAGAGGATGTATGGTAATTAAACCTTATGGATTTGCCTTATGGGAAAATATGCGGGATCAGTTAGACAGGATGTTTAAGGATACCGGGCATGTAAACGCTTACTTCCCATTATTTGTACCCAAAAGTTTATTTGAAGCTGAAGAAAAGAATGCAGAAGGATTTGCAAAAGAATGTGCTATTGTAACACATTACCGCCTGAAAAATGATCCTGCCAAAAAAGGAAAGCTGATGGTTGACCCCGAGGCAAAGCTGGAGGAAGAGCTGGTTATACGCCCAACAAGTGAGGCTATTATATGGAATACTTATAAAACATGGATCCAGTCTTACAGGGATCTGCCCATCCTCGTAAACCAATGGGCTAATGTGGTTCGCTGGGAAATGCGGACACGTTTATTTTTAAGAACAGCGGAATTTTTATGGCAGGAAGGACATACTGCACATGCAACATCGCAGGAAGCAGTTGAGGAAGCCGTTCGTATGCTGAATGTGTACGCCGACTTTGTTGAAAACTGGATGGCTTTACCTGTTATTAAAGGTGTGAAAACACCTAATGAACGTTTTGCCGGTGCGGTAGATACGTATTGTATAGAAGCGCTGATGCAGGATGGCAAAGCACTACAGGCAGGAACTTCTCATTTTCTTGGACAGAACTTCGCAAAAGCTTTTGATGTTCAGTTCCTGACAAAAGAAAATAAGCAGGAATTTGTTTGGGCAACATCATGGGGGGTATCTACCAGGTTAATTGGCGCTTTGGTTATGGCGCATAGTGATGATGAGGGGTTGGTATTACCGCCTAAAATAGCTCCGCTGCAGGTTGTAATTGTACCAATTTACAAAGGTGATGAACAAAAACAACTCATAGATTTGAGGGTTAAGGATTTAATGCATGAGCTTAAATTAGCCGGCATACGCGTTAAATATGATGATAACGATAACTCCCGCCCGGGCTGGAAATTTGCCGAGTATGAAAAGAAAGGTGTGCCTGTGCGTATTGCTATTGGTGCAAGAGATATTGAAAATAATACGGTAGAAATAGCCAGAAGAGATACCAGGGAGAAAAATTCTATCAGCATGGATAATCTATCTGCGCAAATATTTGATTTATTGCAGCAGATACAACAGGATATGTTTGACAGGGCGAAAAAATTCCGTGATGAAAGCATAACTCCTGCCAGTACATGGGATGAATTTACAGACCTGATAGCAAACAAAGGCGGGTTTATTTCGGCACATTGGGATGGTACAAGTGAAACAGAAGAAAAAATAAAGGAATTGACAAAGGCTACTATTCGTTGCATACCTTTAGATGTTAAGGAAGAAGCTGGCGCCTGCATATTGACCGGAAAGCCGAGCAATAAACGGGTATTGTTTGCCCAGGCCTATTAAATACATGTAATACAAATTCAATTGCAGGTACTCTTGGTTGCTGAATGGATCAATTGGTTAGAGCATCATTAGCTCCAATGCCCTTCAGTAAAATATTTGAATATGCAATGCCCGGGGTGCGGTATGCAAAGAAGTTTTATTGCCCTGATGAAAGGAGAATTATTGAGCTCTATTCAGTTGTATCCTGGTTGCTCATTACTTTTTCAAAATATTTAACCATCAAATATTTCTTTAAATGCAGGGCACTTCACTATTTGCGCCGCAGTCGCAACAACCACTGCCCAATGCATCTGCTGTGCTGGCCTTAGGAATTATTTCCATTGTAGGATGCTGTTGTTACGGCATTCCCGGAGTAATATGTGCGATAATTGCATTGGTGCTATATGGCAAGGACGCAAAACTGTATGTTGGCGGCAAGTTTACACGACACTCCCCGACAGAAAAAAATATTAAGCTTATCACAGACATTATATGAAAATTAATAATAAATCTTAAATCAGATGGACAATTTAAAAAGACAATCAACGCAGGTTTACTCCTCGCGTTTTCCTCATGTTTACTTTCTTTGGGGTAATGAGCCTTTTAGCTATGATAAGTCGTCTGACTTGGACGGCCATTCGAGGAGTTGATGCTGTACGCCTCATTGGCACAGGTATGTGCTTTGGTGCTGCACTCATTGCTTTTGCGGTATACCTTCAAGACCGTAAGTTATCCTAAATAGGTTGAACATTAGCAGAAATTATTTTTGATACAAAAGTTTTCTTTTAGTTGCACTTTAGGGAAACATTTGTATCTTTGCTTTGTGAACGAAAAACAGAAATATAGAACCATTATCTTCTTCAAAGACTATTTCCACACTTTTTTTGACAAGCAGAACAAAAAAGTAAAGGCGAAAATAGTTTGGACATTTGACCTGGTCGAAGAAATGCAACGAGTTCCTGAAACGTATTTAAAACACATTGAAAATACGGATGGACTTTATGAAATAAGAGTTCAGTTAGGGAGCGATATTTTTCGGATTTTCTGCTTTTTTGACAAGACACAATTAGTTGTTTTGGCAAATGGGTTTCAAAAGAAAACGCAGAAAACACCTAAAAAAGAAATTGAATTAGCACTTAAAATAAAAGCAGAATATGAAAGCGAAAAATAAAAATATGATGACACTTGAAGAGTTCAAAGAAAAGAACTACGGAAAACGTGGCACAAAGAAACGTGACGAATTAGAAGCAGGTTACGAAAATTTTAAAATTGGGGTTTTACTTCAACAAGCAAGACTTGAAAAAGGTTTGACACAAGAAGAACTTGCGGATAAAGTTGGTACGACCAAATCCTATATTTCAAAAATTGAGAACAATATTAAAGAAGCCCGAATTTCGACACTTCAAAAAATAATTAAACTTGGTTTTGGTGGACACTTAGACTTATCTATTAGGCTATGACCAAAAATAAAACCTGCCACCAATCGAGTAGGCGGCCTCACTGCTTGTAGGCGATGAGGTGCACCTCTCACACCACTGTACGTACGGACCTCGTATACAGCGGTTCATTAAGTTGTGGGCTTACTTTTTCTTAGTAGCCGAGCATAGATTCATAGCCGCGTTGTTGTAATCTTTCCAGTGTTATTGTGGTGGTCAGTATTGGGCTTTGCGCTATGCTCCATCCGCCCTTTCGGCTTCTGCTCCATACATATGCATGGTAGGCGTCTACTCCCAGGATGGGTTGAGACTGGTAGCTGCCCTTTAGCATGCTTGTTGCTATGGACACCATATTAGTTTTAATATAGCCTCCAAGCTCTTTTATCTGCATACCATCTACGCCTGCTGAACCCTTGTTCCGCATGACCTGTTTGTATGCATAGTGCATGTTTTTACGACTGATTACCTGTTCAATCATCCTTTACTACTTTTAAAATTTCTTCCCGCTTCTCTTTTGCCTCTAAGGCTGGCAGCTTTTAACTGAACCTCCTTACAGCATTGGAAGCAACTTAATGTTCAACCCTTCACAGCTTCGTGAGACCTCCATGTTATACCCGGTTGCGGCATGGCTCGTTTCCGCTGATACTATGGTATCTGCTGACTTCTCCCTTCGTTTAGACAAACAGGGAGACCTCCCCCGGTAAGATGAATAGCCTTCTGCCTGTCGCTGCTGCATCTACATAATGAACCCCGTGTTCCTTCAGGACTTTGTATTGTTGTGCATACTTATCCCAATCCATTATGCCTCTTATGCAGTTCCTGTTCGTCAGTACAGGCAGTTGTAGTCCCGCTTACTTCAGATATGGCATCGCTGCCATCATCCCGCTCAGGGCGGGACGGCTTACTAATGATTAGGGGTATTACTCCCTCTCATAAGAGACTTCCACTCTCTGGCTTCTTCTAAAAAAAAACTATATTCACCATTCAGGGCACACACAGGCGGCTTGGCGTTATGGCAGCTGGACGAACAAATCATCAGCTTTTTGTTCTCTATTGTACTTCAGTTCCTGCTTGACGTTTTTTAATTTGGCTTTTAGTTCTTACCTTCAACTTTAGCAACTGTATTGGGCTTCGGTTATGGGCGAACGGAACATGAAATCCCCAAAAACGCCAATCCATGTTCGTTGAAAACCCCGAACTGTATACTGCCTCATCATACAATAACCTTAAAACCGGGCGGGTCTGTGCTATTATCGGCTTAATTCCATCCATACTCTTTTTACTGCTTCTCATTTTTGCAATAGTTACCGCAGGATTTTCCATGCTGACCAACCCACAGGATTTTTTTGAGAGCATTTAAAAAAAATGGGTAGAAAATTTTTAAATACGGACAAATGACCGTATATTTGGGACATAATACAAGAAGGAAATGGCAAAGAAAAAAGAATATCCCATACATTCAGCAAGCATGGCAGAAGAGCCTGCAGCCATTTATTACACTGCAACTCCAGGTTCAATGCTGCAAAATTTTATATCAAGGTCTATCCATTTATTGGGTATGTCCGGTTTTCCCTCTTTTTCAAAAGTTAATAATTCTACAGATTTTATTTCAGTTATAAGAAGCGGCATTCCCAAAAAAGCCTTAGATAACTTCATGGATAATACAGGTATTACCGTACCGGAAATCACTAAAATTATCAGAACCTCAGATCGCACATTAAGAAGATATGCAGCCACCCAAAAATTAAATCCTGAACAGTCTGAAAGGTTAATAGAATTAGCAAAACTATACAGCCGCGGCGAAGAAGTATTTGGCAATATGGACAGCTTTAAAACCTGGATGGACAGCTCAGTGATGGCGCTTGATAATAAAAAGCCCAAAGAGTTTCTGGATACTTCAATAGGCATAGATATGTTAATGAATGAACTTGGCAGAATAGAGCACGGAATTTTTGCATAATGAGAAATGTTTACCGCATCAGCAGATGCATGTATATAGACGATCTGAAAGGAACCGGTGCAGCGGCATTTGCAGGAAGATGGCATAGTAAAGGCACATACATATTGTATACAGCTAATTCGCCTTCGCTGGCTTTGCTGGAAAGTGTTGTGCACATGGCAAAAATTCCGCTGATTGATTATTGCATGATCTGCCTTGAAATTCCGGATGATAAAATTTATAAAACAGATATTAAAGATCTGCCCAACAACTGGTATTTTAATCCTGCGCCGGGGGCATTGGGAATGGTGGGAGATAATTTTATCAGGCAAAACAAATACTTCGCATTGGAAGTGCCATCGGTTATTATGCCTGAGGAACCTAACGTTTTACTCAATCCAAACCACACCGATTTTTCTAAAGTAAAAGTTGTTTACAGGAGAACGATCCCGATAGATCCACGGCTTTTTTCAAAATGACGGCAAATTAACTTTTAGCGATCTTCCTGTTCTCCGCAATATATTCAGAAGGTAATTTTCCGAATTCTTTTTTAAAGAATTTGGTGAAATATTTAGGATTGTTAAAGCCCACCTCATAGGCAATTTCAGATACACTCATCTGTGTTTTTTCCATTAACTGCGCAGCACGTTTCATTCGTATGATACGTATAAAATCCAGTGGGGTCTTACCGGTTAATGAAAGCAATTTTTTGTATAGTGCAACGCGGCTCATAAATAAAGCCCTGCTCAGATCTTCTACCGAAAATTCTGTTTCAGCTATATTCTTTTCCACTATTTCAACAGCCTGCTCTATAAACTTTTCATCAACCGGAGTGGCGCTGATTTCCTTAGGGTTTATTTCTATTTGCTTCTGGAATAATTTCCGCATTGATTCCTGCTGCGCTAATAAACTTTTTATGCGTGATTGCAGCATTTCAAAACTGAAAGGTTTTGTTATATAATCTACCGCACCGGTATTCAAACCTTCTAATTTCTGATCGTCGGTTACACGGGCGGTTAATAATATAACAGGTATATGAGAAGTATTCGGGTCTGATTTTATTTTTTTCAATAATTCCATGCCATCCATTTCCGGCATCATAACATCGCTGATGATCATATCAGGTTGCAGTTCCTGCGCTTTTTTCCAACCCTCTTTTCCATTCACCGCCTGGTATACTGTATAATTATTCCGGAGGTTGTCCTGTATATAAAACCGTATATCATCATTATCTTCAATGATCAAAATACTTTTTTTGCGGCTTGTTGTGTGACCGTTTTCTTCTTCAACTGCCTGCACTAAAGTTTCTTCAGCTTCAATATTATTTATATGAGATGAATGCGTAAATGAAGCTGTTAATGGCAGCAGCACTGTAAACGTAGTTCCCTCTCCTACTATACTGGCAACCTTAACATCTCCACCGTGCAGTTTGGCAAATTCTTTTGAGATGGCTAAACCGATACCACTACCCTGGTTTAGCATATTCCCCGGTACATCATGCTGAAAAAAACGTTCAAATATTTTTTCTTTGGTTTCTTCTGGTATACCAATACCGCTATCGGAAACTTTTATCTCAAGCATTTTTTTAGCATACGCATCATCTGATACATTTATATGCACACTAATTTTACCATTCTCCCTTGTAAACTTAAATGCATTTGACAAAAGGTTAAACATTATTCGTTCTATCTTATCTGCATCAAAGGACATCTCAACCGATTCCGCTGCAGAATAAAAAGTAAAGTTGATATTCTTTTTTTCAGCGAGATCAGTAAATGAAAACGTAAGCTCTTTAAGAAAACCAATGATATCTCCCATTGAAGGTTGCAATCTCAGTTCCTTCATCTCAAGCTTACGAAAATCAAGTAATTGATTAACTAACCCAAGTAACCTTTTCGCGTTACGGTGTATAAGCTGGTACTGCTTTTTATGAACATCTTCGCCGGGGTCTTTCATCAGCTTTTCAACCGGCGTAAGTATAAGTGAAATAGGGGTTCTGAATTCATGACTGACATTGGTAAAAAATTTCAGTTTCATCATATCCAGTTCATGAATACGTTCCGCTTCTTTTTGTTGTTGTGCCATCCTGAAGCGCATATTGGCTCTTTGTATTGTAAGCTTCCTGGCTAAAAGTAAAATTCCAATTGCAGCAAAAATATATAGCAGAAATGCCGGTATTGTTCTCCAGAATGGCGGCAGTATATTTATTTGTAGTGTTGTTGCTTCAGCAATGCTTGCAGGGTCATTACTGTCTGGTCTTATCTTTAAAGTATATTTGCCGGGGTCAATATTTGTATACGTTATGGTTCGCTGCCGCCCATCTGTAGAAAGCCATTCTTTATTGAACCCTTCCAGCATATACCTGAACTTGTTTTTAGGTGACATGCCTATACCCGGAGCTGAAAAAGAAATAGAGAATACGTTTTGATTATACTTGAGTGTAATTTCTTTTGTTTCAGTAATAGCTTCGGAAAGTATTTCATGTCCGTCTATTTTTTTTAAAGGTTCTACGGACTGGTTGAATATATTTAAACCGGTGAATACTACTTTAGGGAGCTTATTTGCGGAAGGAAATTTTGCCGGAAAGAATATGTTAAACCCATAAGGCCCGCCAAAAGCAAGCTCACCTGATCTTAATTTATATGCTGCTTTATCATTAAATTCCCTGCCCTGCAAACCGTTCGATTCATCATAATTGATGAACCGCATAATGATCTTTCCTTCTTTATCTGTACTTATAATGCCATTGCTCAACCCGTTGGGAGTGCCTATCCATAAATTATGAGCGTCATCTTCCAATATGGTAAGTATGGTATTATCGGGCAGTCCATTTTCTTTTCTGAATACAGAAAATTTTCCCTTCTCCGTATCCAACACGTTTAACCCCTCACGGGTGCCGGCCCAGATCCTGCCACGGCTATCCTGCAAAACAGACATCACATTATTGTTGCTTAAAGAGAAAGGGTCTTTATCATCATGTCCATAATAGCGAAACGCACCGGATTTTTTATCCATCACATCAATACCGTAGGATGTTGCCAGCCAGAGATTTTTTTCTTTATCCTCAATGATAACGGATATATAATTTGAGTGAAGCGAGCGGTTTTCCACATCAAAATGCCGGAAGGTCTGAGTAGCCCTGTCAAACAGGTTCATTCCGCTGGTTAATGTGCCAATCCAAAGTTTTTTATCAGCATCTTCAAATATTTCCCAGATGCTGTCGTCGGATATACTGCTTGTATCTGCCGCATTATGCCGAAAATGTATAAACTTTTTACCATCGAAACAATTCAATCCTCCATAATATGTTCCTACCCATAATTTATTTTCATGATCAATGCATAAACTAACCACAACATCACTGCTGATGCTGTTTATGTTTTTAGGATCGTGCCGGAAACTCTTAAATTTTCCTGATTCCCTGTTATAATAAAGAAGCCCGCCACCGTTTGTTCCGATCCACAGGTTACCGTCTTTATCTTCAACAAACTTATTCACGTCTTCAAAAGGCAAACTGTTGGGATCGGATATTTTGTGTTTGAATAAGCTAAATAAAGCTAACTGACTGCTGTAATAATTAATACCCTGCTTAAAAGTGCCTAACCATATTACCCCGGCATTATCTTTATAAATACTCCATATACTGTTTTGAGATATGCTTGTATGATCTTCTGCATCGTTCATCAGGTATTGTACCTGCATGCTTTTCTTTTCAATAATATTTACGCCACCATGGTCAGTACCTATCCATATCCTGCCATCATTACCTTGTACAATGCCGGAAACAATATTCGAGTTTAGCTGCATACCGGCAGTTTCTTTTGAAAAATAATTGAGCGTATTGGAAGAAGGCTTAAAATAGTAAATGCCGCCATGTGTTATAGACAGCGGAACTGTTATCCAGAGCTCGTTATCTTTATCAATAAACAGGGCGTAGTTTTCATTTTTGCCTGCATTTCTTGTATGCAATTCTTCTGTTCTGAAACTTACTTTTCCCGAAGCATTATCTATTTTTTCAAGGACCCCGTTACGATAAATCATCCATGTATTATTACCCTGGTCATGCGCCAGTGCTGCCACATCGCTTGCTGATGCTGAAGCTTCTTCATATTGCTTAAGCACTTTAACTGATTTCCCGGTACCTGGTGAGTATTTATATACGCCGGTAAGATTCTGATATACAAACCAGAAATCTCCCTTTTTGTCTTTTGAAATAAAGGTAACGTTTCCCGCCGGCAGGGAAAGAGCGGCGAGATACTGTTGATCGTTCCGGGCGAAGGATTCCGTTTTGGGATCATATATATTATTACCATTCCTTGTTACAATCCACAATTTCCGGCCGGGCAGTTCAAAAATATTGCTGATATAGTTATCGCTTAGCGTAGTAGTATCAAGCAAATCATTCCTGAATACCTTAAAATCATAACCATCAAACCTGTTTAACCCTGACATTGTGCCAAACCACATAAACCCTTTATCATCTTTGAAAATGGTATTTACCTGGCTATGCGAAAGCCCCTGCCGCACATCAAGGTGCATGAACTGGTATTCATTTTTTTGTGAATATCCCCACAAGCAGCATAAGAGCATGCAAGCAATAAGATGAATGGACTGTCTGAACATAATCGCAATCGGGCTACATGCAATAATAATTAAAATACTTAAGCCTGCCTTAAAGCATGTAAGTATTCATCAAATTGTTTGGTAATCAGAGGGACGATGGTTTAAGCCCGGCAGGTGAACCCAACTGGATAGGTCAACCTCATCCAGGTATCAGAACGCTCCATTGAAAGAAATATTCAAAAATTGCAAAAAGCAGGAGCTAAATCTGTAACTTTAGAAAATCATGAAGATAGAAGTTGTAGACATACAAAACATTTCAGGCATTCAATCTATTCCTTTGCCCCAGGAACTAAGAATAAATGATGACAAAGCTTATATAAAAAAAATGGGAAATGTCATCTATATTATTCCATACCATAATCCCTGGCAGAGCTTCTACGATAGCCTGTCGGAATTCTCAACGGATTTCATGAATAACAGAACCCAACCTTTACCTCAAAACCGGGAACTCTTTGACTGATGCCGTAGATGCTTGACACAAATATCTGCATATACATTATAAAACAAAAACCTGCATCTGTATTAGAAAAGTTTAATAGCATTGTTCCGGGACAGATAGTGCTATCTGCTATCACCCTTGCTGAATTGGAATATGGGGTAGCAAATGTGCGGCAGTAGCTAAAAATCTTACTGCACTCCACCAATTTTTGGTACCATTTGATATTTTACCCTTTGATTACAACGCAACCATAGAGTATGGCATTATAAGGGCCGAGCTCGAAACAAAAGGAACGCCTATTGGCCCACTCGATACATTAATAGCCGCCCATGCAAAGAGCGTAAACCATATTTTGGTTACCAATAATAACAAAGAATTCAGCCGTGTAAGCGGACTACAAACTGAAAACTGGGTAATATAATATTTCGGTATCCATCAAAATCACTGGTAATCAATATCAGTTAACATTCCATACCCTACAAATAAACAAATGCACCCCTTATACATAACATTTGGATACCCTGTTTTGAACATTTCACTACCCTGTCTTCTTAATTCTGTCATTAGTTTTGTATACATAAATTAAGTTCCCATATTACTGAAACGATTGCTGAATGTTGACTTGTATAAGGAAAAATATTTATATCATAATAGCATGTGCTTATCTCTTCCTTTTTGCATGCACTTCCGGGCAGGAACTTGTTAAATTAGATGATGGATTCATTGTTAAGCTTAAACAAAGTACAGCCGGTGGTGCATTTTCAGTAAGATTAACAGCCATTACTCCAAAAATTATCCGTGTAACGGCCACCTGCGCGACAGATTTTCCGATAACTGAAAGCCTTATGCGGGATTCCTCAAAACTTCCTGCTGTTACCTGGACTATGCAACATAATGCCACAGAAGCTGTTTTAAAAACAAACAGTATATCGGCAAGTGTTTCTTTAACTACCGGAGAAGTGATATTTAAAGACAGCACAGGCAATATTATTCTACAGGAAAAAGCGGGTGGCGGAAAAACGATCACACCTGTTAAAATTGATGAGAAACCATTGTACCAGGTGAGTCAGGTATTTGAATCGCCAACAGAAGAGGCTTTTTATGGCTTGGGGCAGCCGCAAACCGGTATGATCAATTATAAAAATAAGGATGTTGATCTGACCCAATATAACTCCACCGTATCCGTACCCTTTCTTGTTTCGTCCCGTAAATATGGATTATTGTGGGATAATTACTCCATTACTTCGTTTGGCGATAACCGTAAGAAACAAGAACTTTCTTCTTTATCACTTACAGGATCAGATGGCGAATCAAAAGGGTTGACTGCCACATACAGCCATAGAACAGACAGCAGTAAAATATTTGTAAAACAACAGGAAGATAAAATTGATTATGCTTTTCTTCCTTCATTAAAAAATATTCCTGCCGGCTTCCCGATGGATAAAGGAAAAGTAAAATGGGAAGGATATATAAGCACCGACACTTCCGGCGAGCATAAATTTTATCTTTCGGCGTCAGGCTATATTAAATACTGGCTTGACGGAAAACTGCTGCTGGATAAATGGCGCGAAGGATGGAACCCCGGGCCTTCATTTTTTGCCGTTCAACTCGAAAAAGGAAAAAAGTATCCCATTAAAATAGAATGGATACCGGAATCAACGCAGGCTTTTGTTTCGTTGAAATGGCTCAGCCCTGATCCCTCTCTTGCAAGCAAAATGGCTATTTCATCTGAAGCTGCAGAAGCAATAGATTATTATTTTGTTTATGGTGAAACTGCAGATGATGTCATCAGCGGTTACCGTGAATTAACAGGTAAAGCTCCTATTGTTCCTAAATGGGCTTTAGGTTTCTGGCAAAGCCGTGAACGTTATAAGACCCAGGCGGAAATTGAAAATACCGTTGCCGAGTTCAGGAAACGAAAAATTGGTCTGGATAATATAGTACTCGACTGGAGTTACTGGAAGGAAGCTGCCTGGGGCAGCCAGGAATTTGATTCAACCAGGTTTCCTGATCCGGATGGAATGATCAAAAAATTGCATAATGAGTATAATGCTCATTTTATGATATCTGTTTGGCCTAAGTTTTACGAAGGCATTGAGAGTTATAAATTATTTGATAAAAACAACTGGCTCTACAAACAAAATATAAAAGACCAAACCCGCGACTGGATAGGTAAAGGATATGTATCTACTTTTTATGATGCCTATAATGCAGATGCGAGGAAAGGTTTTTGGAATTTACTCAATTCAAAACTATTCAGCAAAGGCGTTGATGCATGGTGGTTAGATGCAACGGAACCGGATATTCTCTCTAATGCAACTATCGAAAAGCGTAAAGCATTAATGAACCCTACAGCACTCGGGCCTGCCACACAATACTTTAATGGTTATGCGCTTCAAAACGCTAAAGGCATTTATGAAGGGCAAAGACAAGCCAATAATGATCAGCGTGTTTTTATTCTTACCCGTTCGGCTTATGCCGGTATGCAACGCTATGGTACAGCAACGTGGAGCGGTGATATAGCTGCAAGGTTTGATGAACTGGAAAGACAGATACCTGCGGGGATTAATTTTTCATTATCCGGACTACCATACTGGACAACAGATATAGGAGGATTTTTTGTAGAAGATAAATACGATAAACCTGATCCTAAAAGTGAAGCACTTGAAGAATGGAGAGAATTGAATACAAGATGGTACCAGTTTGGTGCATTCTGTCCTTTGTTCAGATCGCACGGCCAGTATCCTTATCGTGAAATATATAATATAGCACCGGCAGATCATCCTGCATATAAGAGTATGCTGTATTACAACCAGCTTCGTTACCGCCTGATGCCATATATCTATTCAATGGCAGGAAATATTTACCACAGCAACTATACACTGATGCGTGGTCTGATCATGGATTTTGTATCTGACCCTAACGTAAAGAATATTGGTGATCAATATATGTTCGGTTCATCTATACTGGTAAACCCGGTATACAAACCACATGTGGTAGAAAGAAAATTGTATTTACCGGCAGGACAGGGCTGGTATGATATGTATACCGGAAAATATAATGAAGGCGGTCAGTATATTGATGCCGCAGCGCCGTATGAAAGAATGCCGTTATTTGTAAAAGAAGGTTCTATCATTCCTGTTGGCCCGGATATTCAACATACCAACGATATCAATACAGATAAAATCACCTTATATATTTATACAGGACGCGATGCCAGTTTTAATTTGTATGAGGATGAAGGCGTGAATTACAATTACGAGAAAGGCGCGTTCTGCAATATTCCAATCAGCTACAAAGAAGCGGGTCGAACCCTTACCATCGGTAAATGCACCGGAGACTTTAAAGGCATATCTAAAAATAAAATTTTCAGAATAGTATGGATAGATAAAGACAAGAAGACAAACATTGATTTTTCAGCCCAGGCTGATACAGCCATATCGTATAATGGCAACGAGCAAACGATAAAAATGAACATTAAATATTAATCATCTACATTTTAAAACCACAATTGCACGTATATGAACAAAAACAAAACGGCGGCGAAAGTAAGAGCAGTGTTATGTTCTCTTTTGGCGCTACTGCTTATTACTACCGTGTATGCCCAAAACGAACGAAAAGTTACGGGAACGGTAAAAGACAATAGCGGAAACGCGATAGCCGGCGCTACCGTTGAAGTTAAGAATACAAAGATTGTAACCGCTACAAATACTGCGGGTGTATTTACCATCAATGTTCCTGCCAATGCAAGAACATTAGTGATAAGCTCTATTGGCATGAAGCTGAAAGAAGTTAGTATAGGTTCTTCGGAAATTATGGAAATTATACTTGAATCTACCGCACAAAACCTGAACGAGGTGGTGGTGATAGGTTACGGTACTGCAAAAAGAGCAAATGTTACTTCATCTATTTCATCAGTTAGCGCAAAAGATATTAAAGATCTTCCTGTAGCGGGTATAGACCAGGCAATACAGGGTAAAGTTGCAGGCGTAACTGTTACGAACAACAGCGGGCAACCTGGTGGTGGCGTTAATATAAAAGTGCGTGGTGTTACAACAATCAACAGCAACGACCCTTTAATAGTAATAGATGGTGTTCCATTTTTATCGAACACAAAAAGCAGCTCAGGCTATGCAGGCTTAGGCGGTTCAGACGGGCAAACAGGAAACAGTGTGATGGCAACGCTTAACCCGGGCGATATTGAATCAATAGATGTACTGAAAGATGCTTCTGCCCAGGCTATTTACGGTTCTCTTGCCGCCAATGGCGTAATACTTGTTACAACCAAGAAAGGTAAAAGCGGCGAAGGAAAAATAAACTATGATGTGTATCTCGGCCAGTCTCGTATTGCAAACAAACTTGATTTAATGAACCTGAAAGAGTTTGCACAATACCAGAATGAGGTTGCGCCAATTGTTGGACTTACCCCTTCTGATGAATTTAAAGATCCTTCATTGCTGGGAAGGGGTACAGACTGGCAGGATGCCATGTTCCGTATTGGACAGGTGCAGAACCACCAGTTGAGTTTTTCCGGTGCAAAAGATAAAACAAGTTATTATCTGTCTTTAAACTATTTTGATCAATCAGGTATTTTGATAGGTTCTGACTTTAAGCGATATTCCACAAGATTCAGCCTTGATCATCAATTAAAAAGCTGGATAAAAATTGGTGTAAGTGCCAATGCTTCGAGAAGCGAACAGAATGTAACACTGGCTGATGCCGCGGAAGGCACAATATGGTGGGGCGCTGTGCAAAGCCCGCTGATACCTGTAAAAAATATTGACGGAACCTGGGGCGGTGGCAGTACCATTGGCGGTTTTCAGTATGGGCAGGATAACCCAATTGCGAGAAGTTATTACCGTGGCAATAAATCAGTAAGCTCACAGGTATTTGGTAATATATATGCCGATATTGAATTTATCAAAGGGCTTTCACTAAAAAATGAAATTTCATACTCTTTGGGTCTGAATAACAATACCGCTTTCCAAAAATCAGGAAACATAGGTAATACCAGTCTCAGAAGCCAGTTATTTGACGGACGTGGTAACAGTTATTACTATGCCATCAGGAATTACCTGAACTATAATAAAACATTTGGTAAGCATAATATTTCTGCTACTGCAGGTCATGAAGCGCAATACTCTTACTATGAAGGTATCAATGGTAAAAAAGTAGATCTTCAGAATAATATACTTGATCTTAACTCGGGCAGCAGCGACAGAACAACATGGGAGCTTGGCGGGGGAAAGAGTCAGTGGGCAATGGAATCTTATTTTGCAAGAGCAGGATATACTTACGATAACAAATACTCCGTGCAGGTAAGTTACAGGGCTGATGGTTCATCTAATTTTGGACCTAATAACAAATGGGGATACTTTCCGGGAGCTTCTGTAGCGTGGACAGTAAGCAATGAAAACTTTATGGATGCACTCAGACCGGCTTTGAGTTATCTTAAAATAAGAGCGGGTTACGGTGCAGTAGGTAATCAAAATCTTCCCTCCGGCGCACAGAATCCTCCATACACTTCTGCCATTGGCTTTTGGACAGGACCTGTTGGTTTTGGCAACTCAAGCTACCTGAATGGTATTACCAACCCTAATCTCAGTTGGGAATCTGTTGTTACTAAAAATCTTGGAGTAGATATTGGTTTCTTTAATGGAAGGGCAGATTTAACCGTTGATGTGTATAGAAAAACAACTACTGATATGTTGTTGTTCCTGACAGGGCCAAGGCTGATTGGCGTTGGTGATCAATGGGATGATTTAAAAGCGCCTATCGGGAATGTTGGCCAAATGTCAAATACAGGTGTAGACATCAGTCTTAATACCACTAATATTCAAAAGAAAAATTTCACCTGGAAAACAAATATCATTTACTCGCAGTTTAAAAACAAGCTCGATAAAATGGCTAACTCCACCGCAGGTTTAACAGGTAAATTGTATTACGATAATTATACGGTTACTTATACTAATCCGGGTTATGCAGTTGGTTCATTCTTTGGTTTAAAAACCGATGGATTATTCCGCTCCATGGATGAACTTAATAACAGCAAGCCGCAATTTGGTTATGCTGTTGATCAAACACATACCTGGCTGGGTGATATCAGGTTTAAGGATGTAAGCGGAGCTGATGGCAAACCTGATGGCGTTATTGATGCAAGCGATATTACCTATATAGGAAGCCCGTTGCCAAAATTCACTTATGGAATGACAAATACTTTCCAGTTCAGCAATATAGATGTTTCTATTTTCTTACAGGGAAGCTATGGCGCAAAGATTTTCAATTTCCTGCGCTGGCAGTTGGAAAAAATGGATAATCCATATTACAACCAGATGCGTACTGTTATGGACAGGTATACTGAGAATAATACAGATGGCAAACTTCCGAGGTTTACCAATACCAATACCAACAACGTATATATGTCTGACAGGTATGTTGAAGATGGTTCTTACCTGCGCATACAGAATTTCACTGTTGGATATCGTTTACCGCAGGAATTAACCCGCAAGGCATTGATCAATAATGCAAGAATTTATTTGTCTGTACAAAACCTGTATACTTTCTCAAAATACAGTGGTTATGACCCCGAAGTTGGTGCATTCAATAATAATATAAGGCTGATGAATGTTGATGCAGGGCACTACCCCAACCCAAGAACATTTACCGCGGGAATTAATATTGAACTGTAACAATTACTTCACACAAAAATGATTGAAATGAAACATAAAAAAATAATTGCCATAATCGTTTTGCTGGCAGGATTAACATCTTGCAAAAAAACGTTTATTGACCGGCCATCGCTTGATGGTACCACATTAGACAATTACTATAATACAGCAGAAGAAGTAAGAGGGCTTACCAGTACATTATATGGTTTACCCTGGAGCGGCTATGAAAACAGGGCCATGGATGCCATTGGTGATGTGATGGCAGGTAATGAATATACCGGTGGTAATGATGACCCTCCTTTTCTTAATTTTTCGTTCGCAGCAACATCTGTACGCATTGCCGATGCATGGAAAGTGTTTTACAAAATAGGCGGCTGGACAAGTGAATACATTAATGCGCTGGAGCAGAAGAAAACAATGGGAGGAGATGCGTCATTTATTGACCCTGCCATTGCAGAATGTCATTTCTTCAGGGGTACAGTATATTTTTATATTGGACGTATATGGGGTGATGCGCCGATCATTACCGAGCCGGGTAAAACAGCGCTGGAAGGAAACTTTAATATACCAAGATATCTTAAAGCAGATGTATTAAGATTTGCGAAAGAAGAACTGGAACTGGCAGAAGCAGGCTTACCGGAAACCGATCCACAGGCAGGCAGGCTTACCAAATACAGTGCAAAAGGAATGTTGGCTAAACTGCATCTTTATAATAAAGATTATGCAAATGCCAAAGCAAAAGCGGAAGAGGTGATTAATTCCGGCAAGTATGATTTATTCAGCGATTATGCCGGCATGTTTATGTCGAGCGCCAATAATAACAATATTGAATCATTATTTTCTATTCAGCACCAGCTTACAGGCAACCCCTGGGGGTCTGGTAACCAGAAAAACCCTGACAGAGGTCCTTCTAATATGCAAACTGCGGAGGCCAGTATGTGGGAATTATATATACCCTCAATGGATATTCTGAGTGCATACGAGTCAGGAGATCTTCGCCGCAGATGGTCTGTAATGGAACATGGCTGGAGCCATTTGGACTGGAAGCCACAAAGAGAGGCAAGCCCTGCATATAATGCGTTTATGGCCAACGGATATGTATATGATACACTACAGGCTACAACAGATGGCGGACAAAAAAATACAACCCGTTCCAATATTGCAAAATACGTGGTTGGCCCTGGTAAAGCCTATGGTGGAGAGTCTGTATTGGGAATGAACTCCGGCATCAATACAATGATTTTACGTTATGCTGATATTTTATTGATTTATGCAGAATCAGTTTTAGGTACCAACACTTCTACTACTGATGCGGAAGCATTGAAAGCATTTAATAAAGTAAGACAAAGAGCGCAACTTCCTGCTAAAACAAGTTTAACTTTAGACGATATATTGCACGAACGCAGAGTAGAATTTGCGTTTGAAGGAGATTATTGGTTTGATATACAAAGGCAGGGTTATGCTAAAGCAAAACAAATTATAGAAGCGCAAAACAGAGGCACATTTGATGTGCCAGCCTATGCAAGCTTTTCTGAGAACTACATGTACCTGCCAATACCTGCGGGTGAAATATTGCAGGACCCTGAATTGGCAAAAGACCCTGTTCCTTATTATTAATATCAACCAATAAAATATTTATACAATGAAGACAAAATCAATTTATAAAATAAGCATGTTTTCTGCTTTTGTGATAGCAGCAATGATATGCTTTACAGCCTGCACCAAGGGTGATAGTGATGGTAGTCCTTCAGTACGCCCGGGTGATCCTAAATCTTCCGGCATCAATCCGGATTCGGCTGCAAACGGAGCGATGGTAACGGTAACCGGTACCGGGTTGGGTGATATGCGCAGCATCGTTTTTGAAAAAGAAAATGTACCTGCGCCTTTTTATTCAACACTTAATACTGAAACAGCAATTCTTTTCAGAATACCTGACACAGCGCATGGTGGTGAGCAAAATGTAATTTTTACCAATAGCCAGGGTAAACAATTGGTGCTGCCATTCAGAGTACTGGCTTATCCCACAGTATCATCAGTATCTGATTATAATTTCAAAGAAGGTACACAAATAACCTTAACAGGTACAAACCTGGGTGATGTGGAAACTGTAGTTTTAACCGGCACTTCAGACCAGGCAACAATTATTTCTCAGGACAAAAATAGTTTAGTTATCGCTATGCCTGCTACAACAACAAGTAAGGCTACACTGGATATTACAAATGCAACAGGTAAAATGACTACTACACAGGAGTTCGTAAATATTCCATTGAATTTTATTGCTTTTGATGATGATTGGGGTCAGGCTGCTGCTTATGGCGGTACTGTTCAAAGCTGGTCATGGGGATGCTCTGCTTATGGATATGACGGCATAATAAAAACAGGAACAAAATCATTACGGGTAGATTATGTTGACGGAGGTTTAAGTTTATTCCTGGGTTGTAACTGGGCAACACCTAACCTTGCATTTACAGATTATTATGCTGCGAAGTATATTACATTTTGGGCAAGAGGTGAAGGCAGCGATGTAAATATTACTATTGTTCCGGACAATCCATGGCCTGGTAATGATATGTGGGGTGGACCGGCAGCAACCGGCAGCAAAACCATTACTATCAATAAAGATGTATGGACCTACTATAAAATTCCTGCAAACTTTATTAGTGGCGGATACAGCAGGTTAGATTTTAAAATAGAAGGCACTACAGATAAAACAGTGTATTACGATGATATACTGATAGTAAAATAATTTATGAAAACAAGTTTTAGTATATTATTCTGGTGGTTTACCACAGTATTAACTGTTTCATGCAAAAAAAACAGTAACACTCCCGATCCGCCAACAGATGGAACAGATACTACAACAGTAAAACCTGTTACCGATCCGGATGTTGCAAATACAATGGGCTTTTTTCTTAACGACTGGCAGGCAAAAACATTTACTGCGCCGGAATATACTGAAGCAGCGGTTCCGAATACGGCTACCACTAATATTGTAACAGTAAATGCATCCTCCATCATTACTAAAATACCAACAACCATTACCGGGCATAATGCCAATACCTGGATGACGCCAATGGTAGATCAGCCATTATTTATGAATCATATTACCAACCTGAAACCACACATTATCCGTTGGCCGGCAGGTAGTGCGAGTGATATTTATTTCTGGAACCGGCCACAGGACTCACCTCCGGAGGATGCGCCTTCGCAAATAATGAATGCCGGCGGCACATTACAAAATGCAGGATACTGGTACGGAAAGATAAATAATAACTGGAGCGCCAGTACTGATCAGTATTACGAAATGCGGAAGCAAAGCGGCAATAATGAAGGCGTGATCACTATTAATTACGGATACGCACGTTATGGCACAAGTAGCTATCCCGTTGCAGCAGCGGCTCATCTTGCCGCTGATTGGGTTAGATATGACAATGGCAGAACAAAATACTGGGAAATTGGTAATGAAAGTTATGGTGATTGGGAAGCGGGTTATCGTATTGATGTTTCCAAAAACAAAGATGGTCAGCCGGAATATTTGACAGGTAAATTATATGCGCAGCATTTTAAAGTATTTGCAGATTCCATGCGCAAGGCTGCCACCGAAATTGGCAAAACCATTTACATTGGCGCTGTAACATACGAAGCGGCTACAGAAACCTGGCAAACCAATACCGTAAAAACATGGAATCAAACCATGATACCTGAATTGAATGGCACTAATGACTATTATATAGTGCACAATTATTTCACTCCGTATGAAACAAATTCAAATGCAAAGGATATACTGAATGCTGCGCTTACTGTTCCTGCAACGATGATGAATTTTGTTACCTCGCAAATACAAACTTACGGAGGTGCTATAAAGCCTGTTGCCTTAACAGAATGGAATATGTTTGCTACCGGATCAAAACAGCAGGTTTCCAATATCAGCGGCTTATTTGCAACAATCATATTGGGAGAAACAATGAAAAACAAATACGGATTGGCCGCAAGATGGAATTTACTGAACGGCTGGAACAACGGCAATGATCATGGTTTATTCAGTGATGGAGGCGAGCCGGGTATAGCTAAATGGACACCCCGCCCCTCTTTTTACTATATGTATTTTTTTCAGAAATTACTGGGCGACCGGTTAGTACCGGTAAGCATATCAGGCAGCAGTGATATTAAAGCATACGCGTCCACTTTCAGCTCGGGGCAGATCAGCACAACACTTATAAATACCGGCACCGCGCCTGTAACCGTTGAATTAAAATGGAAAAACTTTAAACCGGGAAACAGGTTTTACTGGTATAGTCTTGAAGGCGGTAATGATAATGGAGAATTTTCCAGGAAAGTAAGTATAAATGGCAGTGGTACAACACTCGAAGCCGGCGGCCGGAAAATTATACTTCCATCAAAGCAAGGTCTGCGCAAACAACAAACGGTGTAAAACTAACAGTGCCTGCACGCGGGGCAGTAATATTAGCAGTGGAAAAAAAATAATACCATATGAAAAAAACGTACTGAAAATTTTTCAAGCTTAATAATCTAAAACTGTAATTTGTTATGAGAAAAAAACTAACGATCTCGTCAATAATGGTGGTGATACTTTTGTATTGCATCCCAATCCAACAGGTATTTGCACAAAATGAACTGAACATTCATGGTAAAGTAACAGGCCCGGGCGGAGCCGGACTGGCTGGTGCTACCATAAAAATAAAAGGAAATTCCGCGGCATCATTAACAGACGAAAATGGAAATTTCTCTATTCGGATCCCTAAATCAAACACAGCTATCATTATTTCTTATGTTGGCTACTTAGACAAAGAAGTAGTGGTTAGAAATCCTGATCAGCTTGTATCTGTATCGCTTGAACCGGCTATTGCAGGGCTTGAGGAAGTGGTAGTAATTGGCTATGGTACGGCTAAGCGCAAAGAAGTTGCCGGAGCTGTAAGCGTGGTGAATGCAAAAGAGGCTGGCGCCAACACTTCAACCAACCCATCTCAATTACTAATAGGAAAAGCTGCGGGCGTTCAGGTGGTACAGTCTAACGGAACGCCAGGCGCCGATGCGCAGATTATTGTACGTGGTACAGGGTCATTTACCAGTGTTGATCCTTTGTATGTTATTGATGGGATACAGGGTGATAAAAATCTTTTTAATACCCTTAGTTCCCAGGATATAGAAAATATTACCGTACTTAAAGACGCTTCTTCCACCGCCATCTATGGCGCCGCTGCGGCAAACGGCGTGGTAATTGTTACTACCAAAAAAGGACGTTCCGGCGCGCCGAGAGTTTCTGTTTTATCACAATGGGGTGTGGCGCAGGCCTGGCGCAAACTGGATGTGTTAAATGCAGCACAGTATATTGATGCGTTAAAGGACTTTGCAGCAACCGGCAATAACACTTTACCTGCAAAGTTTAACACAGAGGATGTGCTGGTAGACAGGGTTGACTGGCAAAAGGAAATATTTCAAAAAGGACTGGCTTCTGAAAATAACGTGAACATAAACGGAGGTAGTGATAAAGTGGTTTATAATCTTTCGCTTGGTTATATCACGCAGCAGTCTACTATTAAAGATCTAACGAATAAAAGAATAAATGCGCGGTTTTCTCTTGAAGAAACATTAGGACGTTTCAAATTCGGGCAAACCTTAAATATCAGGCAAACTACCACTACCGGTTTATTAACCAACGTTATTTCTGCTATTGGCTATGCTCCGTATAAGCCCATTTATGATGAATCTGTTTTAGGAGGCTATTCCATTGTTACTAACGTTGATGATTTCAGCAATGTAAATAACCCGCTCCAGGAAATAAATGTGAAAACACAAAAGAACAAAGAGTATCTTTTTTTTCCACAATTATATGGAGAAGTCAACCTGATTAAAGGGCTTAAATTCCGCAGCCAGCTATCTGCAACCATTGGTGGCGGAAGAAATGTTGGTTACCAGTATCCTTATACTGCATCCAATAACCTGGGTTATTCAAGACAAGCCACTCAATCCTATAATGATTACTCCTATTACACGTTTGAAAACTATTTTTCTTACGACAAAAAGTTTGGACTGCATACCCTGTCTGCCACATTGGGTAATAGCTATCTCAGCGCAGGCAATACTGCCAGCCTGAGCGGTCTGGGTTCAAACATTCCTAATGACAATATTCAGAACATCAGTGTAGCATCCACACAGGCGGTTAATGGTTCAGGCTATAATTATGCGCGCCCATCTGTTATCTCCTATTTTGCGCGTATAAACTATAGTTTTGATGATAAATATATTTTTACTGCAAGCTTCAGGCGTGACGGAGCTTCAAACTTTGGCGCCAACAACAGGTTCGGAAACTTTCCCGGAGCCGGCCTCGCATGGCGTTTCAGCAATGAAGATTTTATAAATACCGCATTGCCTTTTTTATCTGAAGGAAAGCTACGTGTTGGCTGGGGGCGCACGGGCAATAATAATATTCCCAACTTTCTTACCTCTCCTCTCACATTTGCAGGAAGCCCAACCGGTAACCTTGTATACTCCTTTGGTACCAACGAAGCTTTTGTGCCAGGCACAACGGTAAGCACATTGGCAAATCCCAATTTAAGATGGGAGCAAACTGATCAAACAGATATAGGATTAGACCTTGGTTTTTTAAATAATAAATTAAACATTACGGTTGACTGGTATAAAAGAAAAAGCAGCGGCTTACTGGTTTCAGTACCTATTCCTTCCAGCTCGGGTATTGGTCTGAGCGGTACGCAATCGAGCAAAACCGTAAACGCTGCCGACGCCCAAAATACGGGTATTGAATTTCAGGTAGGATATGCCGACAAAACTTCAAAAAACTTTAGCTACAATGTGAGCATAAATGCAGCGTTCAATAAAAACGAAGTATTATCGCTGGGCAGCGAATTTGCTGCTCCCATTCAGGCGGGCGCATTTGAGCAGTTATCTGCATTTACCTACACAGCGGCCGGTTCAGCCATCGGCGCTTTTTATGGATACAGACTGGATAAAGTGGCTTCAACCCAGGCAGAAATAGATGCGCTGAATGCCAAAACCGGCTCTGCCTCAACGGAATACCAGGAAGGGTTAAAACCGGGAGATTTTATTTTTAAAGACCTGGATGGCGATAACAAGGTTACATCTGCCGACCAGGAAATATTAGGTAACCCTATTCCAAAACTGGTGTATGGATTTAATGCCGGAGTCAGCTTCAAAAATTTTGACCTTAATATAGTATTTTCCGGGGTAAGTGGTCTGAAACTTTTAAATGCAACCCGTTTTAATACCATGATTATGGCAACAGGTCATAATGCAACAACCGCTATTCTTGACAGATGGCGCCAGTCTGGTGACGTTGCCTCTTTACCCAGGCTTGGTCAAAATGCTAATGCAAGCGGCAATCTCCGCGCTTCAGACTGGTGGCTGGAAGATGGCAGCTATGCCCGCTTAAGAAATCTTACTATTGGTTATACATTTAACCAGGAAAAACTGAGCGGCTTTATTAATGGAAGCTTTAAAAGCATAAGGATATACGTGGCATCCCAAAACTTATTTACTATTACCAAATATACAGGGTATGATCCTGAAGTAATGGTACAAAGCGGTCAGTCATTCATCTTTAACAGAGGTATTGACGACGGGCAAATACCACAACCCAGAACATTCCTCGCCGGTATACAACTTGGATTTTAAGAAACCTATTATTAATAATATAATTTTTATTACATGAAATATTTTATTCGTTTTTCGGTGGTAATAGGTTTGATTATCACTATCAGCTCCTGCAAAAAATCATTACTTGAAATTGAAAGCCAGGGCGCCTATTCATACGAAACCTATTTTAACAACAGCGATGCGCTTAACCAGGCAACGGTAGCCACTTATGCAACTTTATTGCATAATGGGCTTTGGGCAAGGGAATACTACTTTATTTTTGACCTGGCCGGTTACGAAGCAAAAAGAACCAATAATATGCAGGGCGACCTTGCCCAATTGGCGGCATATACTTTTGGAACAAATCAACCCCAGATAGCAGATCTTTGGAGAAGCTTATACCGCATGGTCTTCAGGGCAAATATTGTAATGGACAGAGCCGCAGCCTGGAATCCAACTGATGCAGATGATCAGAATAAGGTAAAACAATATATAGCTGAAGCTAAATTTCTGCGGGCGTATAGTTATTTTAATATTGTAACGCTATGGGGTGATGCACCTTTGATTACCGACTACCAAAGTATGGTAAATAATAATTACCCCGAACGTTCCTCCGCAGAAAGCATTTGGGCGGCCGTAGAAACAGATTTGAAAGATGCCCAGGCAGATTTACCTGTTAGTTATACAAGTACAGATGTAGGAAGAGCTACCAAAGGTGCAGCAACTGCTTTGTTGGGCAAGATGTATTTATACCAGAAAAAATGGGGTGATGCAAGAACAGAATTATTGAAACTGACACAAACTCCTTACACCTACGCGCTCGACCCGTCTTACGATCAACTTTTCAGTACAACCAATCAAACCAGCCCTGAAAATATATTTCAGGTAATTAATGGCGAGTGGACAGACTGGGGCATTGGCAATCAGTATTATGTTTTTGGCGGACAGGAAACCTGGGGCGGTAAAGCTACCCATTCGGACAGGGCCCAGGAATACGGCTTTAATGACTGGAACAATGTGTATATTACCAATGCCGCGGTACAAGCGTTTACCTATCCTAACCCTGCAGGAGGTGGTAATTATATTGACCCAAGGGCTAAATCAACTTTTTATGGAAACGCAGCCAGCGGTGGCGCCACCGTATACTGCGAGCAGTGCGATGATGGACCGGTTACTTTTCCATTTAATACCGATGATGAGCAGGGAGATTATAAATGGAAAAAATACCAGTACTACAATTTGGTAAAAACATATGGCGGTCCTGCCAGCCCAATCAACGCCCAGGTAATACGCTATGCAGATGTATTGCTGATGTTAGCGGAAACCTATATCCAGGAATCTAATACGGGTGCAGAACCGCTGGGTTATATTAATGATGTGAGAACAAGAGCAGGCGCCGTTAAATACACTACATTGGGAGACCAGGCATCTGCAATGAATATCCTGATGCGTGAAAGACAGTTAGAACTATGTGGCGAGCAATCACGCTATTTTGATTTAATACGCTGGGGAATAGCCAAACAAACTATCAATGCTGAAAGGGCTGCCGAACCGGGCGACGGGACACAGCCTTTTCAGGATAAGCACGTACTGTTCCCTATACCTGATGTGGAAAAAAATTATAACCCTAATGTTGCTGCAGAAGTAAATAACGACTGGAATTAATAAATCCATTACTACTAAATTACCTGACAAAAGAGCCGCGAAAAACGCGGCTCTTTTGTCAGGTAAATAATCCCCCGGGCCTACATATGCTCCCGTTCATCACTGTGGGAACGGCTGATAAAGTTTTTTCTAAACAAATTTATCTGGTTTACTTTGCGTTACTTATGAACGTTAGATTTTCAGGGGCATTGCTCATTTTTATGCTGATTTGTGTATGTGGCCGGGGTCAATATTCTTTGCACGGAAAAATATTTGACAGGGGATATGAGCGGGTAGTAATTGCGGCAACCGTAAAAAATGTGAATACCAATGCCATATCAATAAGCGATATGGGAGGTAATTATAAAATACCGGCTGCCTTAGGCGACAGAATTATTTTTTCTTCAGTAAGCTATATTGCTGATACAATTATCGTAAAACAATCCATGTTGACAGATGGTCTGGATATCTATCTTTTTCAAAATATCATTCAGCTTGAAGATGTTGATGTTGGCGGGTTAAGCAAATACCAGGTAGATTCTATAAGCAGGGCAGAAGAATTTGCGGATGTATTGGGAACGCCAAAAAGCAAGCTGGTTGGCGGTAAAGGCAATACGCCAACGGATGGCATAGGCGTTACATTCAGCCCGGTTACCCGGTTCTCAAAAAAGGAGAAACAACAGCGCAGGTTTAAGAAAACATTTTATCAGCAGGAGCAGGAATATTATATAGATTCAAAATTCCCGTATCAGTATATCTCACACATAACAGGACTGAAGGGCGATTCATTACAAACGTTTATGCTGAATTACAGACCTACTTATAAATTTTGCAGGGCAAGTGATAAAGCTGCTATGCTGGTGTATATAAATGATAAATACAGGGAGTTTACGAATAACATAGCTCCGCCCCAGAACAATAATACTAAGCGATCACGCAAAAAAAAGGATTAGGATTTGTTTTGTTCTGAATTTACTTTAAGCGTAGCAGTTTTTTTAGTAGTTCGCCTGTAGTAAAAATAAATCATTCCAATAATCAGAATATAGCAGACGTAGTTATAAAGGTCGTGATGGTTTACATTACCAATAAACTTCCAACTCTTTTTCCAGGCTTTCAGGTTATGTTCAATCCCATATAATAATAAAGCTATCCGGATGCAATTTAATAGCCACATTAAAATGAGTCCGCTTATAGAAAATAAAATTTTGCGTTTTATATTCATTTTATGCGCCAGTATAAATGCAAGCCAGAAACTGTATATCCCTAACCCGATACATTCCCATTTAACAATTACGCCCCTCCCGTTGGTTGCAGATACAATGCTGTTGGTTTCTGTTTTCACATAATTTTCTACGCCCAGCAGGTTTGCAATATACCCCGACATATGCGTAAGTGAATCTGTAAGCCATTGTACATAATTCAAATTATTTGAAAAAAAATCGCTGTGCCATTTGCCGGGCAGCGTGAGTTGTACAAAAAATATATTGGTATAATAAAAAAGGAGAAATAAACCTATAAATTTTGCAATAAAACTAATATCAATATAGCGGTTCAGTGATCTTAACTGTAAAAATATTCCATTTGTCCTCATAAAATTTCTATTGTAGTAACAAAGCTTCTTTTAAAAAATAAAAACCAGCCGCCCGCAGTAAATACTGCGGCGACCGATTTTTATATGAAGTTTATTTTAGCACTGCATTATTTAACTTCCTGCTGTTCTTTTTTTCTTTTGTCGTAAGCTTTTTTGGCTCCGTAAGCTACGCCTGCAGCTACCAGTAAGCTTACTCCTCCGTCAATAGGCACGGCATCAGGATCGCCGCCCGGGTCGGGTTGTGCCTTTAACGATGGCGCATAGCTTAATGCACATACTAAAATCACTGCTGTAAGCAAAGTTTTCACTTTCATAATTGTTGTTTTATAAGGGTGATGTGTAATTTTTAAATGTAAGGCAGTTGGTGCAGGATGTAAGGTATAAAACCCTGTATCCCACACCCTATACCTTCTTATCTTATCTTCTCATTATCTTTATCACTGTCCGGCTATCCTTTCCTGTTATCTTCATCTGGTATACGCCTGCCGGTAAGTTCCTGCCAAGGTTTACCTGCTGGTTAAAGGTACCATTGCTTAACTGCATCATCCTGCTGTATACTATCTGCCCTGTGCTGTTCAGCAACTCTACCCTGTACATTCCTGCTTTAATATTATCAAACTGAAGATTTACGGCGCCACTGGCTGTTACAGGGTTCGGGTATGCTCTTATGCCTGCCTTTTCTCCTATACCTGGTATCAGCCCCTTCTTATTCACTATTATCACACTGAACCTGTCTGCTGATGACGACCTGCTGTCGCTGCCTACCTGGAAGAATACCTGGGAGGTTTCTGTTAAGCTGATATCGGTATTTGTTTGCAGGTAATGATCTACCAGGGTTACTGATTGCGCGCCTGACAGCTCTATCGGGCTGAACTCAAACATATAAGTTGATACCGATGTGTTGGAAAGGTTCAGTTGCAGTGTATCGGCTGATTGTATCAGGTTTCTCCTGTCTACCATCAGTGATTGCCCTTTTCTTATAATGGCAAGGTTTTCCATTACATTCTCTGCCTTCAATGCATCCATATTATCTATATCATCTGAGAAGCTGCTGCTGTATGATGCAAATACTTCATCCAGCACTCCTCTTTGTGAACCATCTGCCGCCTGCAGGTTTACTCTCAAACCGGTGGCATTCTTTGCTGGTGCAAATACCAGACCTCCATCTGCTGAGGACTGACCGCTGACACCTGAACCCTCCCGGAACACATGCTGCGCTGCCGTAGCTGATTTATCTGATTCTTTAATGACAAGGCTGCCTGCCATACCGGTTGATTGTACCAAAAATGCCTGACCGCTTTGTATATACTGGCTTTCGGGGCTGACAGACGCTGGCGTGATATCATATCCTGAGCCATTATAGCTGATGTTTACATATGCACCCACGCCATTGGCGCCCCCCATCTTTGGATCCCATACATAGAAGCTGTTGGTTACATTGGTTCTGCTAATACCTGCAAAGTTGATGGGCGATGCAAATGGATTGGCTACCGCCGTAAAGCCTGCTGCTGCTACCGGTATGGTTTGGTTGCCGGTTAACAATGGACCTGTTGCGCGCAGGGTGGTATTGTTTGCCGGTACATCGCTGCCTCTCATGGTAATGCTTCTATCGCCTCTTACAAACAGCATATAGGGCTTGTTGGCTACCAGGGCTGCATGTGTGCTGGTTACTGCCTGTAATGCGCCTGCGGAAGTAAAGCTCTTCAGCGATGAGGTGCTTTGCCCGAGTATATTCTGGTCAAATCCGTTGGCTACTGTTCCTACCGTTACATAAGTGCCATAACCCGGCGCAGGGTTTGGATTGGAGGATGCCGTGGTTACACCTTCCTGCCATGCCTGGTTTACGGTTTGGGTGCCGCCTACAGGGGCATTTATCAGCCTCCATGCTCTTCTTGCGGGGATATAACGTTCTACCGTTACATTACCGCTGATGGTGCCTGATACAGGCGCCACTCTTGCTGTGCCGCTTGCGGTGCTCTTCAGGGTGAGCCTGCCGCCGGTGGTTAATGCGCCGCTGGTAATGGTGAGCACATCATATACTCCGAGTGCTGTGCCTATGGTTGCTGCGCCGCCTGTACCACTACGGTTAAGGGTAAACGCTTTTAACATGCCTGCGCCTGAAGTGAAGTTGACAGTACCAAAATTACCTCCGCCGGTTCCTGCTATTACTAGGCTTGAGGTGGTTGAACCGCTCAGGGTACCGGCACCTGTTAGTGTGGTGAGTGATAATGTATACCCGTTTATCTTTAACTGGCTGCCTGAGGGGTTTACCAGGGTGCCCTGTACCGTCCAGTTCCCTGTCATCGTATAACTGCCTGAGCGGTTGGCAAGGTTAAAGGTTTTGCCTGTGCCGAAATCACCGGGTGTTGTACCGCTTCCATCCGGGTTTATTCCCCAGCTTAATACATTATGTAAATCGCCCGTGGGTTTGGAGTAGTAAACATTGGGATCAGGAGCCACCGGACAAATGATCAGGTAATCATTATTGGTTCCTGCTTTTTGACCGGCAGGTGGATTTCCAATTGTAATGGGAGAAAGCACAAACCCGGAAAGACTAAATGAGCCGGAAATAGCATAATCAAACCCGTCCAAAGCTGTATTTATTCCGAGGGTTGCGGGATTAATGCTAAAGCAATAAGATGAATCAGCATTATAAGTGCTTACAGCGCCGCTATTCACAGTTTTTACCAGTGTGCTGTTTTGATAAATATTCAAAGTTACATTTGCTGTACCTGTAGTTTTAACACCGGCATTTTCAACAAAAGGCAAAACATATTTTACACAAATCTTGCCAATCCCACATGTATCATTTCCTGCTGCCAATTTTATATTACCGGATTGTATAGGATCACCCGGATCAGGAATGGGACATGAAGTTGTAAACATGTTATCTAAATAAGTATAGCCATAATGCCCGGTAGGCTGGCAGTCTTTATTAGTAAAAAGAATAGTAACGGTTTTACCTATATATGCAGACAAGTTAACCTGGGCACGGCTCCAGTCACGATAAGCTACACTTCCTGCATATGCAGATTTGAAGAAAGGGTTACTTGCATCAGAAACAACAATATTGCTTCCGTTACCTAAATTACAAACATTGGGTAATTCAAGGCCAGTTGAACAATCATATACCCTTACACTAAAAGCAGGTTGCTCCTCATAACTGTGGTTAGGATCTTCAAATACCACAGCATACCAAAAATTCAATATCGTTTCCGAAGCGTCAACAACAAGTGTTTTAGCCAGCATTTCCGCCCCGGCACCCCAATAGGCATTTCCTAAACGGAGGGCTTTGGCTTTTCCGTTAACCGGCACCCGCCTGATACCAACAATCGGGTCCAGGGAATTGCTGTCAACAATAGTCTGGCGGGCATTGTAATCATAAACATTATCAGGATTTGTACCGGAAAGCAGCCCGCTGGTAAGGCTGGCAGGATCAACATTCAATCCTCCATACCAATAACCATAAGCGCCTGACCATTGATTAGGATCCAGACCGCTTTCGAAGTCTCCATTGCCACAATAAGGTCTTACTTTAGCACATGCATCATCAGAACCTACCCCAACCCTTTTTGAAGCCAGGGATTTACTCTTAAAATAATCTTTTGAAATTTTGTAAAATTCTTCAAAAGTTTTTTCAGGGCTTTTAATCTTATTGTAAAATTCCTGTGCTTGTTGACGGGCCTGTACATCCGTGTTTTGTGCATAACCGTTAGTAGCTACAAACAAAGTTGCAGTGATAAATAAAAATCCATAAATAAAAAACGTTATTAACGTCTTGTTGTTCTGTGTTGTTTGACCACACTTTTGGGGAGGAGCAAAAGAGAGTGGGGTGTTGAATTGCGGCATAAATTACTATAGTTTGGTTTAAAAAACTAGCGTAGGTTTAATCACAAATAAGCCCGGCAGGTAAAATTTATGGGCCATGTTAAGGCTTAAGACTTTTTTGGATTAAATACGCTGATAATTCTTACGCACGCACTAACAAAACCACAACGAGGATAAAAGATTTTGAGCAAAAGGATAGAAATTACTTTTCCTCCAATACAAAAAGATAAGATTTACTTCTTATATGAACTCTAATCTATAACCAATCTTTAACAAAAAAAAATTTTTTGCAGACTTTATTTTCGAAAAATGATAAATGTCAACAACAATTTATTATCTGCGGCATTCCTTAGATTATTTGATTATCTGATTTTTACATCCGGCTTCCAGTCATTACAAAAAACAACTGCGTTTACAGCGCTGCTTCTACCCGGGTGCATTTCAGGTTTTCACTGCATATTAGCTTGTCCTCACTCCTTTATCCCCTCTCCACGGAGTGGCGAGGGAAGTAATGGTGCGAAAATTTGAAATGCACCCTTCCACCCTTAAGCATCTTCAGCCCGAAAATCATAAAATCAATTGATAAGCAAGAAGATCAGTATATAAAGTTCCCGTACGTATTTATGCACACTACACTTATAATTAAACCTTTGTCTGAATAAAGCATATCCCGGGATTTAGCTGCCAGTGAAACCGGCAACAATAGAGAAAGTACAAATAACCTTACTGTACACATTAAAAATAGTAAGCAATAAAGATAAGTAATGAACCCTTTAACAGCCCTAAAGGACGAATACGGTTTACAAATCAGCGATACATAAGCCGTTCACGATCTGGTATGGCCGAAGCGAGGTATTTTTTCAGAAAGAATTTCTGTTCTTCACTGCGTTTCAGCAGGTTTTCAAGCCTGGTTTGTAATGCCGAAGTATTATATTGGTAATTCTCAACAATTAATCCAATGTTATTGATTTTATTTTTCGCTTCTTTTATAATTATATCAATAGGATCCAGCATTTTTGCCAATTCATGGTCAGCTTTTGCAGGAAGAAACCGGTTATTGCGGTATTGCACAAATTCATTGAACAGGGAAGTGGCTTTGTTTAAATCAGCAACAGCGCCGTTATACAGGTTCATGTTTCCTTCTTCGGCAATAATTACAATATGCATCCTGTTATAACTTTGCCATATTTTAAACAATTCTTTGTCGGTATTCATTTGTTTCATCCGCCTTTCTATGGCTATAAACTGCTGCAAACTATCTGAGTTAAGAAAAGTTTTAATTGAATCTTTGTAGTTAAATACCGTATTATTTTTTCCTCTTTTGTAGCCCACAGGTTTTTCCAGCAATTGCCACATCGGGTCAAAAGGAACATGCGAGCCAATAAATTGCGATGGGCTTCCCATAAAATAATTATTCCTGGAAGGCAAACCTGCATCCCAGGTAGGATCACACAGATACCAATCATCGTTAACATATACAGCACACCAGCTATGCGCCGCATTTTTGCCGGAAGCTGCCGCAGGCGCATAGCCATGTACCACGTAAGCCGGTATATCCATTTTAGCAGCAATATCGGCAAAAAGCACGGCAAAGTTTTCACAAACGCCTTTTCGCCTTCTTAATGTTGCAGCAACCTTGGCATCATAATCAACAGCATTAAAATAATAAGAGCTGTCAGCATTATAGCTGATATGCGTTGTTACCCAGTTATATGCTGCGCTTAACTGATCAATTTTATTTTTATGCAAAGATTGGAAATACATGGCGAGAGATCCTGAAGACTGATCAATCGCTACTTTTTTTTCAGGAATAAATGCTTTTGTAATAAAACCCGAACCGGCTTGTGAAGTTTGCGTCCTTCCGCCTGGCATAAACGCCAGCATCATACAGCATATCAGCACAGAGGGTTTCATTCCTTAAAATTATTACAAATACCAGGAAATATCTGCAAAAAAATTAGTGAAAATATTAAGCGTGAAACAACAGATGTTAAATGTAAATATCTCATGTTTATCATCTCTATCTTCACATGAAAACTACTACGAATTAATTCTCCCGTTCAGTGTGGTAATTTCTCCCTGAAATATCCATATACCCAGGTGCCGGCAATAGCGCTGAGCAAAACAACTATTACCACATATGCGCCGGTTGCTATTTGTGCAAATATTGGTCCAGGGCAGGCGCCTGTAACAGCCCAACCTAATCCAAATAGCAAACCGCCATATATCTGTCCTTTATTAAATTTTTTAGGATGGAATTCTATTTTTTCCCCGTAAATGGTTTTGATGTTAAACTTCCTGATAAGCCATATTGAAATAATACCTACTACCACTGCGGTTCCTATTACACCATACATATGAAAACTTTGCAACCGAAACATTTCCTGCATCCTGAACCAGGAAATAATTTCAGCTTTTACAAACACCATACCGAATATGATGCCTACTACCATATATTTAATATTATACCACCAGGGATGTGTTTGCTGCGATTCGTTAACACATATTGTATCTAAGGAACGAACTTCAAAATCTGTATTAGCTGCGTTATCAGTTTCATTAACAGCATTAATTGTTGCTATGTTCTGTTGTACTGTTTGCATTTTATAAGCTGAGAATGAATGGTAAAATAAGATTTGCCATAATAAAACCACCAACCATAAACATTATGGTAGCTACCAGGGATGGCCATTGCAATTCACTCAGTCCCATAATGGCATGACCAGAGGTACATCCTCCTGCATACCTGGAGCCAAATCCAACAAGAAATCCCCCTCCTGCCATCATAATCAATCCTCTTAGTGTAAACAGGCTTTCAAAACTAAAAAGCTGTTTTGGTACGAGATTGCTATTATCAGTAACTCCATAACCTGCAAGTTCTGTTGCAAGTGCCGGCACGATTTTTACAGGTTCAGGATTTGCTAAAAACTGTGAAGCAATAATTGCTCCTGTAAGAATACCGGCAACAAAAAAGAAATTCCATATTTCCTTTTTCCAGTTGTATTTAAAGAAACTGATATTTGCGGGGAAGCAGGCGGCACAAACATGGCGCAGATTTGCCGAAATGCCAAAATGCTTATTACCTAAAATGAGTAAAGCAGGAACAATCAAACCGATTATAGCGCCTGCTACATACCAGGGCCATGGTTGTTTTAAAATCTCTATCATCTATATTTATTTATTCCGGTAAAACTACTGCTGTATTGATTTTATACCATTCTCCTCCTATTTTACCGGGATAACAATTTAACATATTCCGGGGTATTATAGTTTTCCCCGCCTTCAATTTTCTTTATCAAACCACCATTTTCATTAAAAATAAATGTTGCAGGTATGCCCTGCACGTCAAGCAAAGCAGGCAATGCCTCTGTAGGATGAAAAGCTGGTAATAAAAGCGCGGATGATTTCATGTACGAAATGGATTTATTAAAATCTTCGTCCAATGCAATCATAGCAAATTGAACATTTTTGTCTTTTGTTTGCTCATACAATCGCTGAATAGAAGGCATTTCTGCACGGCATGGAGGGCACCAGGTTGCCCACATATTTACAAAAACTTTCTTCCCTTTAAAATCAGCAAGATTAAGGCTGTTGCCATTCATATCTTTTAAAGAAAGCGGAGGAAGCGTTTCAGGAGAAGCTTTTACTGCATCAATACCTTTGCCATTATCGCTATTGCCCGCACAACTACTAATAACCGCAGCTGTGATTATCAATAATTGCAATAAAAAACCTTTAACCATGCAAATGATTTTGAAAAAATTTTTACTGTGCTGAATCAAAAAAAACTAATCTAATCGTTAAACAAGTAAGATGAATTATTTACTTTTTCCGGGTAACCTAATTCGGTTAATTTATCAAGAACAGATTGCCTGATCACTTCATACCCCATTACTGTAATGGTTGCCTGTTCTTTTGACACATTTACAGCCTTTACACCCGGCACAGATAACATTGCTTTCTTAATACTATCACAAGCGATAAATCCAGGGTTATCTACCTGTACCATCAGTTCAGTCATATTCTATCATTTTAATTGGTGATTAATACTGAATTACTGACGGCAAGCAATCATGATTTTATTAAACCACTTCTTCGTACTGAATTTCCTCTTTGTTCTTTTTTATAGCTTTATTACTGTACGAATGTACGTTACATCCTGATACGCCGCAACAGCTAATATTCATTATTCCCATACCCAACAAAAGCCCACCGGCTATTCCTAAAAGAAAATCCTGATCCATAAAAGCGAATATTAAGGTAACTATACCCATCGCTGCACGCAAAATCCTCATCGCATTCCAGCCAGAAATAATGGATGCTTTCATATTATATTATTTTGTTTTCCAGTGTATTCCATCCTCCGCCATTATAACATTCAAGCCCGGCGGTGGTTAAAATACTTTTTGCTATTCCACTCCTTGTACCGCTGCGGCAACAGGTAATAATCACTTTATTCTTCCTTTTTAATTCCACCACCTTGCTTTTTAGCTGATCGAGTGGAATGTTGATAGCGCTTTTTATATGCCTGCTGTTAAATTCGGCGGGTGTTCTTACATCAACAATAATTGCTCCCTGGTGTAAAAGCATTTTGTAGTCAATATTACTGCCGCCAATAATTTTTTTCAGAAAAGCCAACATACTATTTATTTAAAATGATTAGAAATATTATTGCTTGGACATACCTCATCCCCTCCCGCTAAACTACCGCAGGGATATATTTTGATATTCCGTTTCTTTAGCCAGAAATTACAGTAGCGTTGTAGGACATATATAATCTGTAACCTTAAACCTGTTGCTTTCTTTAAGAGATTTAAAACCACCTTTTATATCAATAAGATTATCATATCCCCTTGCACGAAGAATAGAATTGAAAATCATAGAACGATAGCCACCCGCGCAATGCACATAATACGTTTTATGTTTATCAATGGCTGTCATTGCATTATTTATAAAATCAAGCGGCGTGTTTTCTGCATCTTCAAGATGTTCACTCAGGTATTCACTTTCTTTTCTTACATCAAGAATATTTATGGATGGCTCTTTTGACTGTATATCTGCGAGCTCTTCAGCACTTATACTGGTGATGGTATCTAATTCTTTACCTGCTTTCTTCCAGGCTTCAATACCGCCCTGCAAATAACCAATTACATAATCATAACCAACGCGGCTGAGACGGGTAACCACTTCTTCTTCAGTGCCCGGTTCACATATCAACAAAATTTCCTGTTTTATATCGGGAATAAGCGTACCCACCCAGGGAGCGAATGAGCCTTCCAACCCTATATTAATTGAATTGGGAATAAACCCTTTTGCAAAAACCTGCGCATCTCTTACATCAAGCATTACTGCGCCTGTTTCATTCGCGGCAGTTTCAAAAGCATCCGGCGTCATTGCATGCAATCCTCTTTCCAATACTTTATCTATGCTTTCATAACCCTGTATATTCATCATAACATTTAAAGGAAAATAAGCAGGCGGCTCAACCAAACCCGTTGTTACTTCCTTAATAAATTCTTCTTTGGTCATATCTGCACGTAAAGCATAATTGGTCTTTTTTTGATGCCCTAACGTATCAGTAGTTTCTTTGCTCATATTTTTTCCGCATGCGCTTCCGGCCCCATGTGCAGGGTAAATAATTATATCATCAGGCAGCGGCATTATTTTGTTTCTTAAAGAATCATACAAATGACCGGCGAGTTTATCCTGTGTAAGTTCTGCTTTTACTTTTTGTGCTAAATCCGGGCGGCCTACATCACCAATAAATAATGTATCTCCGCTGAATAACGCCACCGCTTTTCCGCTTTCATCTTTCAACAAATAACAGGTACTTTCCATGGTATGCCCGGGCGTATGCAACACTTTGATGGTAACCTTGCCAATCTTCAACTCTTCTCCATCCTTTGCCGCGTAAAAATCAAAAGCCGGCTTTGCATTGGGGCCATATACAATGGGGGCGCCTGTTTTTTCAGCTAAATCCAAATGACCAGATACAAAATCTGCATGAAAATGAGTTTCTAATACGTATTTGATTTTTGCTTTATTACGTTCAGCTTTGTCGAGGTATGGCTGTACTTCACGCAACGGATCTATGATCGCTGCTTCTCCGTCACTTTCTATATAATAAGCACCCTGCGCAAGACATCCTGTATAAATTTGTTCTATTTTCATACTACTTTGTTTATAGTTATATTACAATGCAAATATCCGATAGTTTTTAGTTTGTATACATGACTTAAGTTACATATACGCGTTTTAATACGCTACTGCTGCAGAAAAAAATAATTCTTTAACAAAAATGTAAACCCCCATAGCCAGCACAAACCAGCCGAATGCTTTTTTCAAATGTTGCCCTGATACTTTCCTGCTTAATATATTTCCAATAAATGTACCTGCAACTGCAAGAGTGGTTATAGAAAGCAGGAACATCCAGTTCATTTTACTATGGCCGGCATCGCCAATAAAACCAATGAGTGAATTTGCAGCTATAATTACAAGCGAAGTACCAACAGCATCTTTCATTGGTAAGCCGGTTAATATTACCAGCGCCGGAATAATTAAAAATCCTCCACCGGCGCCCACAACGGCAGTAACAAAACCAACCAATACACCCTGGAAAAGTATTTTTGAAAGATTAAATGTTGCAGGTTTTCCTTCGCTGTCTTCCGCGTGGCTGCTTCTTTTTATCATTGACAGTGCCGCCACAATCATCAGCGCTGCAAACAGCAACATTATCAGCATTGATTTTGTAAACGTCAATCCAGAAATGTTGAATAAATGCTCTGGAATAGCCGGCAAAACAAATGCCCTCGTAATATATACAATCGCTACTGAAGATGTACCAAAGATGGCAGCCGTTTTTAAATCTACCTCTCCCCTTTTATATTTTGGATAACTGCCCACAAGACTGGTGGAGCCTACAATGAATAAGGAATATGCCGTAGCAACTACAGGTTGTATGCGGAACAGGTATACCAATACCGGAACAGTTAATATAGAACCGCCGCCGCCAAATAATCCCAGCGCAATGCCTATTAATAAAGAAATGATATAACCTGCAAGTTCCATGCTTTGTTTGTAATTTTTGCAAAGCAAAGATGCCAGGTGCGGGTTGTTCTATCAGTGATTAAGGTTACTTAAGGAGCTTATTTATATCATTAATCTTTTATCCACTCAAAAGAATTTCTGTTGATGATGATCCATCCGTTCCTTTCCATTTTTTTCATAAGCCGGCTGATAACTTCACGGGAAGAGTTTAAATCAGTTGCTATTTCCTGGTGCGTGAGTTTAACATGTTTGCCCAATTGTTTTACCTGTGCTTTTAAGTAAAACTCCAGGCGTTCATCCATATTTTTGAAGGCAATTTCGTTAATGGTTTTCAGCAATTCGTCGTACCGGGAACGATAAGTTCTGATAACAAAGTAGTGCCAGGTTTTATACCTGCCCAGCCATTTATCCATAAATTCGAGCGGAATGGTCAGCACGGTTACATCAGTAAGCGCTTTAGCCGTTACCTGGCTTTTTTCCTGTTGATAAGCACATACCATTGATACAGCACATGCCTGCCCGGGTTGAATATGATACATGAAGAACTCATTTCCTTCATCATCTTCCTGGTAAAGTTTTACAATACCCTCCAATACCATCAGCGTGGAACGAATAGTCTGCCCTATTTTAAGCATCGTCATTCCGGCAGTAACTTCTTTTATCTCTCCATGCTCCATTAATTCTTCATACAGCCCTTCTTCCAGGTTGGGAAAAAGTTCATGAAGCTGCTTAGCATCAGTCATGCAACATTATTTAAAACTTTATGAAAGATTACTAACCAGCAACTGTTCATCTATTACCTGTTTGAAAATATTTTTAGGCAGGGCGCCGGGTTGCATCGTTGGCTGGCCTTCCGCAGGAATAAAAAGAAAGGTTGGTATACTTTGTATACCAAAAACTGCAGATAATTCCTCTTCTTTTTCCGTGTTTACTTTGTATATAATCAACCTGCCTTCATATTCTTTGGAGAGTTCTTCCAACACAGGTGCAACCATTTTGCAAGGCCCGCACCAGTCTGCATAAAAATCAATAATAGCGGGCAAGCTACCCTTATATTTCCATTCCTGCTCTGTTTCGTAATTGAAAATATTATCTTTAAAATCCTGTGTGCTTAATTGAATTGTTGCCATTACAGTTTTTTTCAAAAGTACCTATACTTATTTACATGAATGTAACTTTTATCACGTTTAGAGTATCATGTAATCAAAGTATTGTTATTGTTTCTAATTCTTTGGCAAAAGCTTTTCCAAAAGTAATAAACGATACCGTTCGGGCGTATTTCAATTTTTCGCCCGTTTAACATTATGTGTAAGATTGTTGTGTGTATTCTTTGCCCATAAGTAATCAGGCAGATCCCTTCCCGCCTTGGGCGCGGGATCGGGTGACCTGGCTATAGTGCAATGTTCGGCATTAGGATAAATGTTCAACGATTGTACTATACCCCAACATAATTCCCACAGCTTCACCCCAACCAAAGGAGGGAGCTATACTTTATGCGTAGACATATTTTAAATACGAAAAATTGAAATGCACCCTACTATTCCGCTCTTAAATTTTTTGCAGGATTAGCCAATGCAGCTTTTATACTCTGAAAAGCCACCGTAAAAATTGCTATCATAAAAGTTAATATGCCTGCCAGTATAAAAACATCTGCACCAATATTAATTTTATATTGAAAGTCAGTTAACCATTTTTGCATAATATACCATGCCAGTGGAAAAGCAATCATCAATGCCATACCTACAGGTTTTAAAAAATTGCTCACCAGCAATGTAATAATGTTTGATACAGAGGCGCCTAATACTTTACGTACACTTATTTCCTTAGTGCGCTGTTCTGCAGCAAATGCTGCTAAACCAAATAACCCAAGGCAGGAAATAAAAATAGCAAGAAATGCAAAAATGCCGGATAGCTTACTTACTACCTGTTCACCCCGGTATAACTTTTCAAATTCAAGATCAGAGAATTGATAAGTAAAAGGAAACTGAGGGTTAATTGTTTTGCATAATTTTTCCAGTCCTGCAATAGCTTTCCTTGTTTCTCCTGGTTTGGTACGAACCAATATTGTTCCCCAGCTCCAGTTTTCATCCACCCGAAGTATTAATGGTTCAATAGCCTGGTGCATAGAATTGAAGTGAAAATCTTTTAACACACCTATTATTTTACCGGCATGGTTTCCCCATGAAACAGTTTGGCCAATTGGATTTTTGAACCCTATTTTTTGCACGGCAGTTTCATTCAATATAAAGTTGATAGAATCCATACCAAACGCTCTTGAAAAATCTCTCCCTTCTTTTAAAGATAATTTCAGTGTGTTAATAAAATCATATCCCACTACAGCATCTGCAAATGAAACAGTAAGATCAGGCGCTTTACCCGGCCAACTGATGCTGGTATTGTGATGCTCAATTACGGTGGGAGAATTTCTCATTTTAGAAATACTAAGAATGCCGGGCAGGCGCTGCGCTTCTTCCTTAAAGCCAGGGTACCTCCCAGCAAGATTACCTTCGATAGGAATGTATAAAAGATTCTCCCTGTCATAGCCAAGGTTTTTATTTTGTATATAATCCATCTGCCGGTAAATAACTATCATGCCTACTATAAGCAGTATTGATAAAGAAAATTGAAACACTACCAATCCCTGTCTGAAAAATACCGGCGCCCAGCCAAATTTCAGTTTTCCCTTCAGCACTTTTAGCGGGTTGAGTGAAGATAGAAATAATGCCGGATAACTGCCTGCAATTAATCCTGTGCCCAATAATAATCCTGACATTGACAACCAGAAAACAGGATTTGCTAAAGGCAACGCCAATTGCTTTCCGGTTAAATTGTTGAAAAGCGGCAGTATTAGCACTACAACAAAAAGCGCTGTTATTATTGAAAAGAAAGTAATTAATAAAGCCTCGCCCAAAAACTGCCATACCAGCGACCAGCGCATGGCCCCAATTACTTTACGCAATCCAATTTCTTTGGCGCGCTTTCCGGAACGGGCTGTTGCCAGGTTCATAAAATTAATGCAGGCAATAATAAGAATAAATATGGCGATGATGGTAAAGAGCTGTACATATTCAATCCTGCCTCCATCTATATAACCATTTTTGAAATTGGAATGCAGGTATTTTTGATTGAACGGCTGCATTGCTAATTCAACAGTAAAACTTTTATCTTTTGCAGTATAGTTATAAATGAAATCTTTGATTTTGGCTTCCACTTTTTTTGTATCTACGCCATCTTTCAATTGCACATACGTAGCAGGCGAAGTATTGCCCCAGTTATTTACCCATTTGTTCTGTTTTATAAACTCCTGCCAGGGTAATAAAAAATCGAACTGTAAACTGGAGTTTGAAGGAATGTTTTCAAATACTGCTGAAATGGTATATTCGGCTTTGGCATCAATCAACATCGTTTTGGTTACAGCATTAGCTACACTTCCAAAAAACTGCTCCGCCATTTTGCGTGAAATGGCAATACTGTTTGGTGATTGTAATGATGATTGCGCTTTACCCTGCAGCAATGGAAAGCTGAACATGCTGAAAAAATCTGTGCCGGCATAAAAACCCTGCATCTTAATTATTTTCCCATTCGCTTCAATTGTATTTAATGTACCTGGCGGAGCTACGTATTCAAATCCGGATGTATATGCTATCTCCGGAATATTTCGCTTCAGCTCATCTGCCAGTAATCCCTGGGTGGCATAACCTGCATCTACTTTATCATCATAAAAATTTCTTTCATATGCCTGGAATAACCGATCCCCGTTTTCATGAAAATCATCAATGCTTTTTTCATCATGCACCCACAAAAAAATAAGCATGCTACAGGTCAGTCCTAATGCAAGGCCAATAATATTTATCGCAGAGAAAGCCTTATTACGGACAAGATTTCTCCAGGCTATTTTTAAGTAATTCCTGATCATAGTAACAAAATATATCAACATCCGCGTGAATAATATGCCAATTACCCAAAAGTTTGGGTTTCAAACATTTGCGGAATATGTTTCAATATATACTGTTCGTTTTTGATACAATATGCGAATGGTAACGATACAGTATATCCCCGAACTAAAAACTATAAATTATATACTTCACATCCTCTTTACATCAACAGCCACATCTAACTTGTGTTTGCCGCTGCTGAGTATAACGCCTTTAAGCGGGGTAACATCTGTATAATCTCTGCCCCAAGCAATAGTAATATGCTGAAAAGATGGAACCTGGTTATTGGTGGGATCAAAATCTACCCAGCCAGTGCCGGGTATAAATACAGAAAACCATGCATGGCTGGCATCTGCACCTGTAAGTTTGGTGGCGCCGTCTTTGGACACGGTTTCAATATAACCACTTACATAGCATGCAGGCAAACCTAAAGACCGCACACATGCAATAGCAAGATGCGCAAAATCCTGGCAAACGCCTTTGCGTTTTTTCATTACTTCAGCAACAGGTGTCGCAATAGTGGTAAACCCGGGAGTGTATTTAAAATCAGTATATATTCTTTGCATCAGGTTATTGGCACAATCAAACAATGGTTTACCCGGCTCAAAAGAAAGCAGGGCATACTCCCTTATTTCATTGTTGCACGTAGTCATCTGTGTTTCGCTTATATATTGCCGTATATCTGCGTTTTCCGGGTTGGGATCACTTATTTGCTTTTTGGCTTCTTCCCAGGCCATGCTTTCATAAAAATTAAATGGTATGGCTTTGGTATTGGTATTTTCTATAAATGATGTTACGGTAACAACCAGTTTTTTATGCTCCTGCTGAATAGCAAAATAGGTAGCCTTGTTCCCAAAAAAATCCTCGTATTCATTAATAATATCAGGTTGCGGATCAATATTCAGCTCTGTTCTGTGACAAATTTGTGTAGCTGTTGAACGGGGCTTAAGCAAAGCCAGGTTATGGCAAAGACTTACCGGTTGGTTGTATTGATAAACAGTAGAATGCGTAACCTTGTAATGCATGAATAAAATTAAAAAGATTCAGCAGTAAACAATTGCTTTTGCTTTTGTGCATGCTTGAAATAAAGTTTGGATACAGCGCCTGTTATATCAAACAACAGTTGATATAATTTCTCCAAAAACTCATCAAGCAATTTATATTGCCCCCTGGTTTCATCCAGGCTCGTTAACTGCTCCCTGTCAGTAAGTTTAAGCAGGCTGTACGCCTCAAATATCAATTTTTCATGTGGCTGCAATGAAAATCCATCCTGGAGCCTTGGCAGATTGTTTAAATATGCTTTCAATCTGTCTAACTGGTAAATGATAGAGCGGGGATTATTCGGATCAAGCAACATTAATTCAAGCACCAGTGCATGCTGAATATGTACCCTGTATTTGTAACGATAGTTTACAAGGGTTTCGTTGCTTTTTAAAACTGCTTCCTGTAAATTATAATCAACCTGCTCATCATACTTATTTACCATAGTTGAACGCAGCATACTTGTGAGCAACATGCATTGTTCAATTTTTCTGCCCATATCAAGCATTATCCATCCCTGTTCACGTGAGATGCTTTCCCTGTTCAACCCGATAAATGCCACCATCGATGTTATAATGCTGTCAAGAATATTCAATGCGCGAATATGCGTTGTATCAGAAGTATACGTTGCTTTCAATACATTCTCCATACTCCATATTACACGCCAGGTATCTGTAGACCAGTGATCTCTTTCCGCATATACAACCCTGCAAAACAGCCTGAAATTATACAACAGGCTTCCATTTCTTTTTTCATCAAACAAAACGTCATTTAACTCCCTCCAGGGGCTTGCGAATTTTTTTTCCGCGTCTTCCAAAAACCCCGGGTATGTGGCCGTATAATGCGTAATTGCTTCCAGCAGGTGTCTTTCCGTTTCTATATCGTTGCTTTGATTATGCCTGTTCCCTTCCGTAATAAACTGCATTACAGTTCTCAGAAATCTTGCAGTGCCCAACACACGCTCTGCATATCTTCCCACCCAAAAAAGATTCTCAGCAGTTCTGCTGGTAATGTCTCCTTTTTTATAAGCAGAAACCAATATATGATCCTTTGGAACAACAGGCTTGTTTTCATCTTCAGGTGCTATAATCCATGTGTCTTTACTAATACTGCCCAACTGGTTTGAGATAAGAAAATTATTATTAGGCGATGTTCTTGTAAGCCCGCCCGACATAGCGGTATAACTATACGCGTTGCTTGTTAAATAGGTTCTGAACAATGCAGTGCGTGGTTCAATTTTTCCATTTATTAAAGATGGTGCAGGCGAAATGGAAATTTTTTCCTGCCCCACATATAAACAGGGGTATGCTTTAATGGACTGCTTAAGTTTTTCTATTTCTTTTTCTGAAAGTGACGCACCATCAACCGAAGTGCTTATACGTGATTGCTTGAAAATTTTTTTAATCACGAGCGATTGAATATTATCAAGCACATACTGCATTTCTTTTGGTTGCCCGCACCACCACGAAGCAATACCGGGCAATATTAAATCCTGGTTCAAAAAATATCTCGACATGCTTTGCAGAAAAGGCATCAACCCCGGATTTTCCAATACACCGCTGCCAAGCGGATTAGCTATAGTAACATTACCGCTGCGCACTGCCTGCACCAATCCAGGCACACCAAGTATAGAATCATCTTTTAATTCAAGCGGGTCACAAAAGCTATCATCTACCCTGCGCAATATCACATCTACTTTTTCAAGACCGCCAAGCGTTTTCAGCCACACATAATTATCGCGCACCATCAAATCATCACCCTGCACAAGTGAAAAACCGAGATAGGTTGAGAGATAGGAATGCTCAAAATAAGTTTCGTTAGACGAACCCGGCGTAAAAATAACAATACGTGTATCCCCATTCTTTACGGGAGCAATTTCGCGTAATGAATGGCGTAAGGTTTCAAAGTAAGAGGAAAGGTGCCGCACCTGCAAACCATTGAATAATTCCGGTAAAACACGCGCCATTGTTATGCGATTCTCCAATGCATATCCTGAGCCTGAAGGAGCCTGCGTTCTATCATTCAAAACCCATACACTGCCGTCCTGGCTGCGGGCAAGATCAGCAGAGTATAAAATAAGGCTATGCTGATGCAATTGTTTTATACCCGCGCACTGCCGCAAAAATCCATTGTGATTATATACAAGTTCTGCCGGCAGAATACCCTGTTTTATCAATCTTCTTTCTCCGTAAATATCTCTTAAAATCAGGTTGAGTAATTCTGCTCTTTGTACCAGCCCCGATTCTATTGTGCTCCATTCCTGTTTATCAATGAGGTAAGGAATAATATCAAGATTCCAGGGGCGATTAAGCCCCGACGGGTCGCCATAGATATTATAGGTAACGCCATTCTCCCTCAGCATTCTGAATATATCCTGCTTCCTTACTTCTATTTCGGATGATGTGAACCTGGATAATGAATTAAAAAACGTGTTCCAGAGCGGCTGCAGGTTAGCATCACTCCCTACAGATTCGGCATAAGTATAGTTATGATTGAGCAAATGTTCAATTGAAAATGTTTCAGGGGTGTTCGCAGTCATGAGTCCTGGCTTGTCTGGTTGGTTTAATATCCACGGTAAAAATACTTAATTACGTGTAATAGTGCTTAAAGCACCATCCACATACCTGAAAAATAGTATAATTGCAGGCTGTTTTTAAATAATAAAGGCAATATACATGAAATATTCTCAATGGATTGGGATTGCAGCGGCACTAATGGTAATTGTGGCCTGCTACTTACCCTGGATGGAAATTCCTGCTCTGCAAAAAATAGTTACCGGCATGGATAATGCAGGCACCAATCTTGGAAAACCGGCTAAGCTGCATCTTATTTTTGCTGTTATTGCCATTGGCTTTTTTCTGATACCTAAAGTATGGGCAAAGAGAGGGAATCTTATATTTTGTGCATTGGGTATAGCCTGGGCTGCAAGAAATTTTTTATTGTATGCACGCTGCGAAATGGGTACTTGTCCTGAAAGAAAATACGGGTTGTATATTGTTTTATTCGGATCTATTATAATGCTGTTGATGGCGCTTTTTCCAGACTTGAAGGTGGTAGAGAAAAAAGAGCGTTGACTGGGCTTTTGGTAAGGCTTCTTTTTGGGAAAATCGTAATCCCTTGCCAAATCAGGGTCAATCTCTAAAGCCTTTTCGTATTTGGCTTTAAAGTCGTTCAAGGCACTCAAATAATCTTTGAGTGCCTTGAAAACCTTATCTTGATAATTTTTTAGCTTCATAATATATGCTTAACCACAAAGTTCACTAAGTTTTGCACGGAGTTCACAAAGTGCCATTTATTACTCGTTTAACTCCATTTTTCAATAATGCTACATTAAAGTTGATTAATAACCCCAATTTGTAGTTACCCAACTTCATATAGGTCAGTGTTTGTGCCAAATGGACTTCATTTAAGGCTTCGACACTTTTTATTTCGATAACCAATTTATTTTCCACCAATAAATCTATCCGATAACCGCACTCTAATTTTACTTCTTCAAAAATTAAAGGCATTGGTTTTTCTTTTTCAACCCACAATCCCGACTTTCCTATTTTGTAATATAAACATTCTTTGTAAGCACTTTCCAACAATCCTGCACCCAATGCAGTATGAACTTCCATTGCTAAGCCAATTACTTTATGTGATATTTCGTTTTCAGTCATTTTTGTCAGTTATTTTTTAACCACAAAGGGCACAAAGCCTTGCACAGAGGGCACAGAGTAGTTTTTATTCTTTGTGTCCTTTGTGTTTTTTTCTTCGTGTTCTTTGTGGTAAAGATTATATATTACTCGTCTTACCCTTTCGGCTGTAATGGTTTTGGCGTATTAAAAATCTTTATTAAGGGTATGGTTACAATCTTTGTTACTTTTAAAAATCCAGTACCCGTATACATTATATGGAATATGGACGGCGCAGGATGGTAACCATGCTGCAAAAATACTGCACTTAATAATTGTATAATAATATTTCAAAGCTTTGAAAGGTTGGAACATTGCCCACTATGCAATAGCTGACGACGTATATAAACTCCGTAGCGATATAACCACGGAATTTATATATCATCTGTCAGGGCTTCACAGGGGGACAATCATTTCTGTCTCTGTAGCCTAATGCCAATACTACCCCGAGCGAAAAACTATAGTAGTTATCTTTTTTTGCAGGATTGGCTGCGCGGCTAAAACCATCCAGGTAGTCCGTTGACATAAACCTGTAATTAGTTTCTGCCTGCACAGCCAATTTTGGTGAAATAAAATATTTCAGTCCTGCACCCACGGGTATTACGGGTAGTGATACGGGGGTACGATGTGCTATATCTGCAGCTAAACCTGCACCTGTTGTTTCAGCATCAAAATATGTGGCATTATACTGACTGTAATTTCTTTGAATATTAAACAACGAAATACCTGCACCGGCAAAAATATATGGTGCAAGTCCGCGCCTTTGCTCTACAGCATTTTTTTTGAGTATATCCCAAACCATCATTCCTGTAAATTCTGTAACCGGTGTGGTAAATTTGAAATTTCTTTGCTGCCTGTATGCAGGTGTTGCATATTTCGAATCATCACCTCTTAGCGATCCAAAAGAAAAATTAGCTCTCACAGAAAATGACCTGTTCAGAATATATGCCGCATGAAAACCAAACTGCGGACGGATGGTAGCATATGAACCTAAAGCCGCAGGCGTAAGATCTCCCGTATAAATAAACGCGCCTGCATTTATACCCGCTTCAAAACGATGGGTGTATATCTGCGCATACACAAAAAAATATTGAAACGATAGTAATGGCGTAATTACCATTATTTTTTTTGATATAGAATTCATCGGCTGTTTCCTGTTTTAGTAAGAAATGGGGACCGTGTAGAATTCTATAATAACCGTAAGTTTTAATTTAAAAATATATTCACAATAATGAACTGAATGCAGCTTGCTGGTAATGTGCAGGGAATGTGTTTCACTAATTAATTATGCTGCAATAATACAGTGAAAATAGTGCCATTGGTTAGGTAAGGCTGTTAAATATTTCACTATTTTACAGATGAACTGCCCTGTACATCCTGTTAAATAGCCTGGCTATAATTCTTCACATAGAATATTGTCATATGGTATAGATGGAGAGAGAAATATACATGTTTAAAAAATTCCTGCTATATTGCGCACAATTTTTAAGGAAATTTTCCAGCATGGCATCATTTACTAACTATAAAGTACCTTATACACCTGATGAAAGGTACACAACAAGGGTAGCTTATTTTTCAATGGAGTTTGGCATTCACCAACCGCTTAAAATTTACAGCGGCGGACTCGGATTTTTAGCAGGCTCACATATGCGTAGTGCCTATGAGTTAAAACAAAACCTGATAGGCGTTGGTATTTTATGGAAGTATGGTTACTACGACCAGTCACGCAACCAGGACCAGACATTGCAGGTACAATGGAATGAAAAAATTTATAATTTTCTCGAAGATCATAATATCAAGTTCCAGATCAATATTCATGATCATCCTGTTTGGGTAAAAGCATATTACCTTAACCCTGAAACATTCAAGAGTGCCCCGATTTTTTTACTGAGCACAGATTTACCGGAGAATGATTATATATCACAAACTATTACGCACCGATTATACGATGCGAATGTTGCTACTAAAGTTGCGCAGTTTATTTTACTGGGCGTAGGTGGCGCCAAGCTGATGGATGAAATAGGATTTGACCCGCAGGTTTATCACCTTAACGAAGCACATGGTTTTTCAGCAGCGTTTTATCTATATAAAAAATTCGGCAACAAAGAAGATGTAAAGAAAAGACTGGTATTTACTACGCATACGCCTGAAGAAGCTGGTAATGAAAAGCATGATATATATCTCTGCCAGAAGATGAGTTATTTCTGCGGTATTCCACTTGATGAAGTGCGGAAACTTACCGGCATAACGGATGACCAGTTTAATCATTCACTTGCTGCATTGAGGTTTGCACGGTTATCCAATGCCGTTAGTGAATTGCATGGGCATGTTAGCAGGGCTATGTGGGGAAAATATGAAGGTGTATGCCCCATCATTCATATAACCAATTCACAAAATTTCAGGTACTGGGCAGATAAGCAACTGTATTATGCCGCAGAAGAAAATAATGAAGACAATTTTATAGACAGGAAATGGTTTTTGAAAAAGCGCTCTTTTGATACAGTGGCTGATCAAACAGGAAAATTATTTGATCCTAATGTTTTAACGATTGTATGGGCACGCCGTTTTGCCGGATATAAAAGGGCAGATCTAATTACAAGAGATAAACAACGCTTTGAAGCTTTATTAGCCAATCAAAAATACCCTGTTCAGATTATCTGGGCCGGTAAACCATACCCTGTTGACTACCCCGCTATCAGCGATTTTAATTACCTGGTAAATCTCAGCAAAAATTATAAAAACGTTGCAGTATGTATTGGGTATGAACTTACATTAAGCAAAAGACTGAAACAGGCAGCAGATATATGGTTGAATAATCCCCGTGTGCCGCGTGAAGCTTCAGGTACAAGCGGCATGACGGCTGCCATGAACGGCGCCGTAAACTTCTCAACCGATGATGGCTGGATACCGGAATTCATTCATAATGGTCATAATGGTTTTGTAATACCAAAAGCAGATTATGCCAATATGAGCGTACACGACCAGGATGAATATGATTTGAGAAAATTATATGAAATCCTGGAAGGGGAGATTCTTCCGTTATATTATGAACGCCCCGACTTATGGAGGCAGATCATGAAAAATGCGATGAAGGACGTTCGTTTCCGTTTTGAATCAGGAAGAATGGCTGATGAATACTATCGCCTGCTTTACAATGCAAAGTAATGGATGTATATAAAAAATCTCCTGAAGTACGTTGGGCTGATCTTGATCCCAATTTTCACATGCTGCATTCCAGGTATTATGATTTGGGTGCTTATGTGAGAATGTGTTTTTTAACTGAGCAGGGATTGAGCTTAACGGTGATGGCTGATCATAAAATGGGTCCCATTCTTTTTCGGGAAGAATGCGTTTTTAAGCGTGAAATAAAGTTTGGTGATAAATTAGATATTACACTACAGATGCTTAAAGCACGTAAAGATGGTTCCCGGTGGACAATGCAGCATCATATTTATATCAACAACGAAACACTCGCCTCAGTAATTACAGTAGATGGCGCATGGATTAATACCGAACGCAGGCGGCTTGCAACCCCTCCCCTGCATTTTGCTGAAATATTTGACAGAATTCCCAAGGCTGAAGGATTTGAATGGCAGTAATTTAGTTTTATATTGCTTTTAACCACACCGCAATCAAGTTTTATATTTATGATATGAAGAAATATGTACTGCTTTTATCGCTCCTCACCATCTGTTCAATTGTTTTTGCGCAACAGGAAAAAATCGTTTCCCGTATTGATAGCGTTATGAAGAAATATGATATGACCGGCGTTTCTGTTGCAGTAGTAAAAAAAGGAGAAATGATATACACTCATTCTTTTGGATTAAAGAATGTAGAAAATCAAACCCCACTCAAAGATTCAGATATCTTCAGAATAGCTTCCATATCAAAATCATTTTCTGCAACATCCATTATGCAGTTGGCAGAAGCAAAAAAGTTATCACTTAATGATGATGTAAGCCACCTGGTTGGATTTACAGTGCGCAATCCTAAATTTCCTGATAAAGTAATCACATTGAAAATGCTCCTGTCGCATACATCAAGCCTTAATGATTCGCAGGGATATTTTACACTTGATGTTATTAACCCCGCTAAAAATGCTGATTGGGCAAAATGCTACAGCGATTATGCACCCGGTGCAGATTATAAATATTGTAACCTGAATTTCAATATTGCAGGTACTATTATTGAACGCACCAGCGGGCAACGTTTTGATAAATATGTGAAAGAACATGTACTTGACCCATTAGGATTATATGGCGGTTACCAGGTCGGTGCATTAGATTCCACGAAATTCGTTACCCTTTACGAATATGATTCCGCCACCCGAAAATTTGCCGCTGCACCAATGGCGTACAATCCGCGAACAACAGAAATAGAACAGTATGTTATGGGCTATAGCACACCCATTTTTTCACCTACAGGCGGCATGAAGATATCTGCTGCAGATCTTGCAAAATATATGACGATGCACATGTATTCCGGCAATTATAAAGGGGTAAGAATTATAAAAAAGAAAAGCTCCCGTATTATGCAAACGCCGGTATCAGACGGCGAAGAAGGCTACGGACTGGCATTACATAAAACAAAGAAGATTATTCCCGGTAAAACTTTAACCGGGCATACAGGTTCAGCCTATGGTTTATATAGTATGATGTTTTTTGAGCCAAAAGAAAAATTTGGAATAGTTGCCATTACCAATGGATGTAACCCTGTGTATGTTGATGATTTTAACCAGCCGCTAAGGGCAGTGGTGAATATATTGTATGAAGAGTTAGTGAAGTAGGGATGCAGGTTGCAAGTTCCAGGTCTCACGTTTTATCATTGCCTATTTACTATTCAATGCCGTTTCCTTAAGATGTTGGTGATAACACCACCATCGGCGGTTGCCGTTGCGGGTGTTGTCACCAGCAACTACACAAGCGTTAAGGAAACAACATTGATGTACTATTGCCCATTCCCATCCCTCATTCATATCCATTTTCAAACAGTACTGCTTGTCCTTTTTTAAGCGCAACAGCAATTACGCCCAGCTCATTTTGTGTGGTCAAACGCCTGTCAATATTTTTTGAAAGCCAGGTTTTAAAAGGTAATTTGATATGGAGTATCCCATTTTTTTCCGCCACAACTTTTACGGTGGTAGGTACGCCATTTTCTTTTTTTGCGCTTATCAGAAATGCACCTTCGGCACGCAAACCGGTAAACGATACTTCATTCCAGCTGCGGGGTACTGCGGGGAAAACCTCTATATATCCATTACGACTTTGTAACAGCAATTCATGCACGCCCTGCGCAAATGCAAAATTACCTTCGAGCGTAAAGGGGCGATAGGTGAAGTTTGAATACTCCCCACCTTTCTGATCGCCATTCAAATGAAAACTATTGATTGAACAAAAGTTGGATGCAAATATTTTCAACTGTTTTACGGCGCTATCTGCTTTATACGCTCTTGCATACAGCGAAGCCATCCACGAAAAAGAATACCCGCACCATTCCCTTGTTCCTTTTTCTTCAAGGCGCTTCAGCGAATTCTCAATAATAGCTTTATCGGCAGGGTTATTTACATCCAATAGTGCCAGCGGGTATATTGCCATATATTGCGACATATGGCGATGCGATTCATTAAGATTTTGTCCGGGCGCAACAGTAAATCCTGTTTCATTTACTTCATAACCCGGCAATTGTTTTAATATATTGTTCCAATGCTTTGCTTCTTTATTTTTTCCCATTGCTGTTGCAACTTCTGCTGCAACAGTAAATAAATATTTTGCCAGAGAAAGATCAAAATTACTCCATTGCAAAAACCATGCATCAATACGGTTATTATTGTATTCAGGGCTTGAGCTAAGGGGCAATGTTCTCACGCCATCTTTTTCTCTTGTAATATTTTCAAGATAATTGGCAGCTTCGTGCAGGTAAGGATATGCTCTTTCTTTAAGAAATGCATCATCCATTGAATATTTCCATTGCCAGTAAAAATGCTGTGCACACCAGGCAACTACAGTTGGCGATAAAGAATATTGTATCCACCCTCCCATCGGGTCACCGTTTAATGTTACTACTCCCGGCACATTTAATCCATCTACTCCAAAATATTGCCTGGTATATTGAAGATTTTTAGAACGGATTTTCCAAAGCCAGTCGGTGAACGTAGCGCCTTCTGCAAGGCGGTTAGCCGTATATGTTGGCCAATAACTTAATTGTGTATTGAGGTCGTTATGAAAGTCACCTTTCCAGGGCGGCAGGCTGCCATTATCAGCAGTCCATACAGCCTGTAATGTAATAGCAGGCGCTCCTTTACGTGCCACGCTTCCTAACTTATACATTTCAAGATAATATTGCTTTTCTATAATGGGGTCGGGTAAACGAAGTGATGACTTATTCCAGAATGCATCCCACCAGGCGACATGCTTATTCCAGCCTGTAGGTTCTTTTGATGAAGCGTTAAATGGTTGTATGAATGCTGCTTTATCTTTTTCAATTACCCATCCTCCAATCAACTTATTGCCCGGAAATTTTTGCCAGGTAATTTTTACTTCATAAAAATGCCCGTTATAAGTTGGTTGATGATAAAGAATAGTATTGCCTTTGTTGGTAACAGTTCCTTTTGCATAGCCTAATTTTTCCAACCCTTCACCGGCATGACTGTCATCCTGCTGCGCCACTGTTTTTCCGCTGTTATAATTGTGCACTACTAATTGCGGTAATAAAGTTTTTATAATATCGGGGGTAGAAGATGCAGGAAGATTTTCAAACCCAAAGTATCCTGCATGCTGCACAGCATGTATATAGCAATTGAACACAACTCCGTTTTCAAATTTCACTGTATTCAATGCCGTTTTAATATCCAATACATTTGACACAACCTTACCCAGCCCGCTCATATTAAACTCCATTGCAGCGGCCGGAAGTTTGGTTGGGTATGGAAGATTATCATAAGGGTGATCGCCCGATTTTTGAACAGGTGCATAATCCTTTTTCAACACCTGCTCCTCTACCCACTTAAAATTAAATTTCGACAGATCCAATGCTTTACGTTCATCCCATAAATCTGCCCTGTCAAGCGATAAGCGAAGTTTATCATCCTTTTGCCATATTAATGCGCCAAGCATTCCATTACCCAGGGGAATAGCTTCATCCCAACGATGTGCAAGGTTTTTAAATTGCAGGTTATGTTCAGGCAGCGGTTGTGATTGTGCAACTAAACAGCAAAATAAAAATGTGGGTAATAGTTGGTTTCTCATCTTTATATAAAAAACGGGCATGATTTTATGATTAATTATTTATTGTCACTTTTTTCACCCATTTGCTCACAAGATATTTACGTATAGGTTCGTCATAAAAACGCATGACAAGGTAAGTAAATACAAGTATAAAGATGATCAATGCAATCACCATCACCCATAATGTTGCACCGGATGGTTTATGCAAAAGATAATAAGAGCCAAACACCGATACACAAAAATAATGTGTCATATACAATGGATATGACAATCTTCCTAAAAAAATGCATAATTGTTTTACAAAACCGTTAGCATTCACACCTGCTGATATGGCAATAATAACAGGAAATATAAGCATTACTATCATTAACTCCCTTACCCAATCATTATCTGCATGCGGAATAAAGAAAACCAAAGCTAACAGTACTAATAATATAAACGCGGGTATCTTGTTTTTGATAATAAGATTAAAACGAAACAACACTAAACCTGTAGTAAAGGAAAAACCAGTTCTTGTCCAGCCGTCAAAATAGTAGTGACTCTCCCAGCCCATTATCAACCAGCCTCTTTGTTTGCCAATATATACAAGCCAGCAGGCAAAAACCACATAAAGCAATAACAGGATTTTTTTTGAAACACGGCTTAGCACAAGCGCGTAAAATATGTTGGCAATATATTCCGTAGACAAAGACCAGGAGGGAGGATTTAACGGAAAAACATTATCTGCCTGGTTGGGTAAAATCGCCAGGGGAACCAATAACATGGTTGCAAGAAATGCAAGAATCGTATTTGTCCAGCCCGCATCTGCAATATTATATGCAAAGGGATTAAATATATAAGACAGCAATCCAAGCACAGCGCCTAAAATCACCATTGGCTGTAAACGAATTAACCTGTTCCTGAAAAAATTTGCTATACCAATTGTTTTAATGCGCTGATCGTATGCATAACCGATAACAAAGCCAGACAGGGCAAAGAAAAAATCTACGGCGAGGTAACCGTGCCCCAACGGGCTATCCCTGTGATATGGAAATATGTATTCAAAAAAATGAAAAACCAAAACGATGATTGCTGCTACGCCTCTTAGCCCGTCCAGCAAATAATAATGAGGTTTTGATCCGGGGAAACTATAATCTGATTTTATCATAGTATAGTGAACAAAAGTTAACAGACGAATATTCCCGGCGAAGGCCCGGGCTGTTTAAAATTATTATAAAATATTATTTATTTCTAATTCTCCCACCACAAATACACTACCGCATACAACAATCAAATCATCCGGGTGCGCCTTTTGCATTGCGGCTTTAACGGCAGCATTTACACCAGGATAATGATTGCCATGTAAATCATGTTGCAAAGCTTTCGCTGCAAGCTCATCTTCCGGTAATGCACGGGGAATTTGCGCTTTTGTAAAATAATAATTTGCTTCTTTGGGCAGCAATGTCAATATCTTTTCAATATCCTTATCCTTTACCATACCGATAACAATATGCAACGCATGAAAATTCATCCATTCAATTTGAGCAACAAGCTGTTTAATGCCATCTTCATTATGCGCAACATCAATAAAAACATCCGGCTTATAATGAACCTGCTCCCACCGGCCATGCAGGCCTGTATATTTTTTTACATCTTTTAAACCTTTATGTATATTTTCATCAGAGAGCTGCCAGCCTTTATGCTTTAAAGTGTCTATGGCGGCAAGTACCGTCACTACATTTTTTGCCTGGTATAAACCGGTAAGGTCAAGACTGAAACCTGCTTTTTCATTACCCGATTTCCTTACTACGGTGATATGTAAGCGATGATCTTTATAAGTGTGCTCTTCCGTATACCTAACCTGGTCTGCAAAAATGATAGGCGCATTCTTTTCACGGGATACATCAGTAAATACAGCAGAGGTTTCAACGTTTGTTTCGCCAATTACTACAGGCACGCCTTGTTTTATTATACCGGCTTTTTCAAAAGCAATTGCCGCCAATGTATTTCCCAGCAGGTGCATATGATCCATGCCGATATTGGTAATAACTGAAACTTCCGGGTGTACCACATTTGTACTATCAAGCCTGCCGCCCAAGCCGGTTTCAATAATGGCAACGTCTACCTGCATTTCGGCAAAATATTCAAATGCCATTGCAACCGTTATTTCAAAAAAAGAAGGTTGTATTTCCGCGATAAGCAGTTTGATTTTTCCCGTGAATTGCACAACGAAATCCTCACTAACCGGTTCACCATTCACCTTAATCCTTTCCCTGAAATCTTTTAAATGTGGCGAAGTATACAAACCTGTGCGATAACCGGCACTTTGTAATATTGAAGCCAGCATATGACTGACAGAGCCTTTGCCATTAGTTCCGGCAATATGCACGGTTTTAAATTGCTGATGAGGGTTTCCTAAACACCTGCAAAGTATTACAGTATTGGTTATATCTTTCTTTATGGCAGCATCACCAATGCGGCTGAACATTGGCAATGCAGTGTACAGGTACTCAATTGTTTCTTTATAAGTCATATAAACAGGTAGTGAAGACGAAAAAAAATTATTTAAGCTTGCGCTTTTTAACACCTTCTTTTGTAATTACTATTGGTTTGATAAGACCATTTTCATCAAAATACATACGCTCAATGCAGGTCTCTCGTGAATTGCCATCCGTTTCTGTTACAGGGCGGCGATGATATATAATATACCATTCATCTTTACCCGGAATTTGTATTACAGAATGATGTCCTGCGCCATTCGCGATGCGAGGATCCTGCTGTAAAATTTTTCCTATGCGCTGAAAAGGCCCCAAAGGGGGAATCTGCTATTGCATATGCTACGCTGTAATTTGACCGGTCCATCCGCCTTCTGACCACATGAAATAATATTTGCCATTATGGATAAACATAAATGGTCCTTCCACATAACTTTCCGGCGTTATTTCTTTAAATATTGCCCCGTCTTCAAATGGTATAAATCCTGAAAAATCATCGTTAAGCCGGGCAATATTGCAATGCCGCCAACCGCCGTATATGATATAATATTTGCCGTCTTTGTCTTTAAACACAAACTGGTCTATTGGTTGCGCACCATTGTAAAACTTATCTATTAATGGTTTGCCGAGATGATCTTTAAAAGGACCTTCCGGCTTATCTGCAACAGCTACGCCTATACCTCCTTTTTCATTATCATTCTGAATATCGTTAGCGCCAAAAAACAAATAATATTTCCCGGATTTTTCAACAATGGCAGGCGCCCACATAGCACGCTTTGCCCATTTAATGGCAGCAGTATCTACTATGCGGGAATGTTTTGTCCAGGTAATTAAATCGGGTGAGGAAAACGCGTCGAGAAATACCTGTTTATTGTACGGTGCAGAGAAGGTTGGATATATCCAGTATTGCTTTCCAAAAATCACTCCTTCGGGGTCGGCATACCAGCCTTTGAAAAGAGGATTACCGGAAGTTACAGGTTTTTTATTTTGGGCAACAGCTATTACATTAATCGTAAAAACAGCAACGGTTATAAATATTCGCTTCACCTTTTTTGTGGGCAAAACTAATTTAAATCTTCAGAAGTATTGTAATAATGAAATGCAAAAAGGCTGCCTTTCAGCAACCTTTTTTATAATATTACCGGAGATGATTAATGTCCGAAAGTTATTGTATAAGTATAAGTAATATCATTTTCGGTAGAAGTATAGCTTAGCTTAAGTTCACTAGCGGTTAGTGATTCTAAGGTTAAATTTTGTTCATCAATAATAAGTTTAGTCTCGTTCTCTGCAAAACTCCAATCTGCGGAGTATGATTGGTCATCCTCTTCATCACATTTTTTAGCGCCTTCATCAATAACAATTGTATTATCTGTTTTGAAGGAATACAAATTATCTTTATAGCATTCGTCCTGGGTAGAAAACAAATCTATGCTGGTGGAACCGCTGACAGCAACGGTTGCCTTTACCTTCCATGATGCCGCAGTTAGTAATTCCGTTTTTGATTTTTTATCCTCTTTTTTACAGGATGCTACTGTGCCTAATATAATAAAGGCTGCTAATGTTAAAAGTAAATGCCTGATTTTCATAAATAGATATTTAGGTTTATCATGATATAACGCAGATTTTTAGCATCAAGTATATATTATGATAAAAAAAACCGCCTCCGGTATAAGAAGCTGTTTAAGATTAGTTTTTTAAATAACCATTGATATATTTCCTGCCACAAATTCCGGTATTCGCAGCGGCAGAACAGGATTTGCTACACAAAGAGCCACAAAGCATACACAAAGGATACACAGAGAGCGCTTTATTATTCTTTGTGGCTCTTTGTGTATCCTTTGTGTACCTCTGTGAAATAACCAGGTTGTTACACCGGATTTATTCGTAAGCAGTTGATTGTGTTCTATAGGCAACAGGAAATAGGTTTATTATAACTTTATACCCACGCTAAAGCTAAGCACCCGGTGTTTACCCAACTCATCATCTGAACTGGAAGTTCCTGATTGCAATTTTGCAAGTCCTAAACCATAGTTAACAGAGAATAAAGCTCTTTTTCCTTCAACGCCTACAGTACCGTTTAAGCCATAATCAAATCTTCTCATCACACCATAACCGGCGCCTTCTTCATTATCAGTAAACGGATCATCATCTGAAAATTTAATATCTTCTGTATGATTATAATTAACGCCTAATATATTCCCTGACACCTTATTCTTTCCGCTAATACCCATTGCTACATAAGGCCCGGCGCCAAAAAAGAAACCAGCATCTTCGCCTAAGGGAAGTTTTATAACAGCGTTTACCGGCAATTCTAAATAATATGGCTTGGTAGAAGAAGTAATACCATTCCATTCAAGCTTTGTACCCTTTCCTGTAAAAAATAATCCCGGCTGAATAGCAAAAAATCTCGTAATCGGTAAATCTGCCTGTAAACCTGCATGAAATGATGCGATACCTTTTGCATCGTCTACAGCGCCATCCTTATCAATGGTAACATTAGCAAGATTAAGACCCGCTTTCACCATAATACCCGCTTTTTGTGCTTTAACGGTAACAACACTCAGCAACATAAATGTTCCAAAAACTGCAATAACTTTTTTCATAAAGTAAATTTTGTGAGAATAGTTTTCAAAACGCCTGCCAGCTTTGTGTAGCGTTGCCATTAAGCAGAAATATAGTTTTTTATCTTATGATAATTGATAAAATGTGGAATTAAAGCCACGGGAAGGGGTATAAGGTTTCAGGTTTCGCGAAGGGCTGACCGGCTGCAAAAGAATTGACAGAAGAACGCAGGGCTAAAATGTTACAATCTTCTATCGGATTTTTTGTGGCGCCGAAATATATCGCAGGCTTCTGCAACATCCGATGCTATTTTAGAACGGATAACCAATACCGATATTAAACACAAGATTATCTTTTCTCCAGGTTTTGTCGCCAAATGCAACCTCATCAATCACCCACCTGTCAGCCTCAGCAAGCCATGGCTTACGCAATGGAAAAGCAATGTCCAGCCTTAGTACAAGAAACGAAATATCAAAACGCAAGCCCACGCCTGTGCCCACAGCAAGTTCTTTCATAAAACTACTGGTAAACTTTGCGCCGGCTTTTTGCGGATTATCATTATATAACCAAACATTGCCCGCATCAACAAATACAGCACCATGCACTATACTGAATAATTTGGCTCTTAGTTCGGTATTAAATTCAAGTTTTATATCACCTGACTGATCAGAAAGAAACCTTGTATTGACGGTATCCTTATATGTACCCGGCCCAACAGATCTGCTCCGGAATGCACGCAGGCTGTTATTACCACCGGAAAAAAATTGTTTTATGAAAGGCAGCTCTGTAGAATTTCCATAGGGATATCCAAACCCGATAATAACCCTGTTTGCCCAAACATTTTTTCCGGAAAGATGTATGTAGTAACGCAAATCAGTTTCCAGTTTTACATATTGGGAGAACTGCGCATGAAATATGGATTTTGGATTTCCATTGCTTACATCGGCTCCCGTAATTAACCCCGCTATATTGCCGGATAAATCTATATTGCCGTTAAAATACATTCCTCGTAACCCGTTGTTGCCTGCAAGCTGGTTGTAATTGTAATTATAATTAGAGCCGAGTATAAATTGTTTCTCCACCGCTTTTGCTAATGTAGGTTGATTTGCGATACTGTCCTGGTATTCCTGTGTTATAACAATCGGCTGCACATAATTAATTGCAACCGGGTTTAATTCATGCTCTTTATTAATTGTTTCCTTCCATGAATAACCATACTCCGCCCTGAACGAGTTCATCGTATATAATTTCTCTTTTACCAGCAAATCATACGCAAGCAGCATATTTGTTTTTGGCACAAAGCCGCCGTGGGTATTCAATGAAAGAAACGGCACTACAAATTTTGGGAACGTTAATTTATTCTCAATACTAGCCCTGTATGTATTATATCCTTTTAATTGTCCGCTGAACTGCACCTCAAACCCGGTGGTAGCACTGATGGATAATAATTCACCACTGCCAAAAGTATTCCGGTTACGCCAGCCTACAGTTAAAGATGAGCCGGTAAGATTATTTGATTTTGTACTTGCATTTATCTCCGCTTTTATGGCTTTCCGGGGAAGCGATGTGAGATAATAAAATGCATTCAGTTTAGCTGAATCATTAATAACCACTGGTTCAAACCTGTTTTTTACAAAGCGGAACACACCGAGATTGATCAGCCTGCTGATGGTTTGATTATGGTCTCGCCTGTTATATACATCACCCGGGGAAAACAACATCATGCGTGAAAACATCGAAGGTTTATACATCTTCTGCCTGTCTGTCACATAATATCCATCATATTTTATTGCTTCCTGTTTTGCCGTGTCAGACGCTCTCGCATTTAAACTAAAGCCCGGAAAGATATATACATTATTAATAGTATAAACCTGCCTTGCATTTTTGGGTACGCCAGGTTTTAATCTTACATACAGGTTAACGCTATTGTCACCGATAGTACTATCTGTTTCTACAATAAAAAAATCAGGATCAAAAAAGTAGAAGCCATTTTCATTAAGGTAAGCGTTTATACGTTCCCTTTCGGCTTTTATTACAGCAAGATTAAAGGCATCTCCCTTTTTTAATAATGTTTTGTCACTACTCTTATTAATTGTTTTTTGAAGCACAGAGCTATCACTGCCAAAATCAACGTTATTGATGGTATATTGACTGCCCGGCGTGATCGTATATTCAGCCTTTGCTTTTTTATTTTTTACGATCGTGTCTCCTTCTGCAACAGCCTGGAAATAACCTTCATTTTGCAGGTTACTCTGCAATACCGCATTATTTCTGTCAACACTCACACTGCTTAATAATACCGGGGGCTCTCCAAATTTTCTTCTTATCCAGCCACCTATCGACTTTTCCTTTACTGTATCTCCTGCAAGATTATACATTATCAACTTAAATGGAATACCTAATATTTTTTTATTAGGCAATGGCCGGGTAAGCGCTTCCATTGCTGTTCTGATAGTCTTCTTTTTTTTATTACTAAGATGCCCGGCTTTTACTGTAACATTTGCACCAGTATACAATGCATCACCGGCAGGCACCGTACGGGTAGTACTGCACGATGCGAACATGAAAACCATTCCTGCAACAAATAATATATTAACTGGTCTGCGCATTAATCTTCTCCTTTTACATTAGTCTTATGCTGCAGTTCCGCTCTTCTGCTTTCCCGTCTCATCTTTCTTCTTTCGGCCGCAGCTTTCCTGTTCTCAAAAATTTCCCTGAACCTGTTATAATCCATCGTAATAGTAAAACCGATACCGGTTTCTACAACATAACCATCTATCACTCCCTGGTACTGATTTTTGCGGTATGCCCGCAACATATATCTGCCATCTTCAGAAAGCCTGTAATTGAGCATTACATTGCCGGCTATATTCGTTGCCTGCTGATTATTAGAATTCTGCGGACCTTCCAATTCAAAATTACTGCCCACGGTTACGGTTAACCGGTCATTAAGCATACGCTTGGAAAGCCCTACATTCAAATCCGTACGACTTTCTCTTTCACCGGTGCTGTAATCATCAGATGATTCAACATCAAAATTTAACTCAACACCTTTTATAAGATCTGCTGCCAGCCTGTTCAGTTCTTCTGTCATGAGTTTACTTACACTTTGTTTTACCATTGTGGAAGCGCTTGTGCTGCTGCTGCTTCTGAAAGGATCATCAGCTACAAACCTGTTTAAAAGCAGCAATGCAAAAACCTGTTTATTCATCTCAGCATCATCCTGCCGCATCATTTCCAGTTTTGTATTAACGGTAGTTATGATATCGTTTGACACGCCAATAGTTTTATCTTCCGGAAGAATAATATCAAATGAGATAGCAGGTTGTAACAGTTTGCCCGACATTTTCAGCATCACATCAAAAGGCATTCTTGTTAAATATGTATTGCGTTCCGATCCTGAAATATCGTCACCCAACTGATTTTTTACCAGGTCGAGCGGAGCTGTATTGGCAGTATACTTAGCCGTTATATCCACATTTGCTTCAGTAGGTTGGCCTTCCCATATAATATTACTACCCTTAACAATATCAAATTTTCTTTTAAGAAAATTAAAGGTCAGTTCATAAGTGCCTTCTTCCAATTCGTATGATCCGGTAAAATTAATATTACCGCTGGGGTCAATGCCTGCATTCAAAGCTGCTTCACCCCTTACATTTAAAAAATCACCGTTGCCTTCATCAATAATCAACGTAAAATCAGCTTTTTTATCTATTGTTATATTTACGGAGATATCCATTCCCTGCACAGAAGAAGTATTTATGGAATCATAGGCCGGCAAAAACAGGGAATCGTTTTTGGGAGCACTCTTGTCTATAAATGCAACAATTCCCTGCCTGTCAACAACGCCCGGATCATTTTGCGGAAGCACAACAGTCATTTTTGTTTTTTCGTTTATTCCAAGCCTTCCATCAATCGATGGTGCGGACTCTGTGCCTTTTACTTTCAACCTGGTATCAAAATATAATTGCCCATAGAATAAATTATTATCCTTTTTGGTACTGTTCAATGCACGAAAATCATCTGCCTTTATATCGAGATCAAAATTGTAATTGGCAAAATTGCTTGTGGCGGCAAGGCCGTTTATAGACAAATCATTTCCGGAAGAATCCTTTACCTGGAAATTATTGAACCGTATACCTTCACTACTCACTGATATCTTTTGTTGGTCAATCTTAAAAATATTATTGAGCATTGAAAGATTAAATGCAGTATTATTAAAATTCAAATCTCCATTAACGGATGGTTTATCAGCCGTACCCGTTACATTGAATTTACCATTTAAATAACCGGAAGATTCCCTGATAGCGCCAGCGGAAAACGCCTGCGCTGTTTTCACTGGCAGATGCCTGATGTCGAGCAAAAGATCAAAACTGCCGGTATTTGCAAAATAATTTCCTGACAGGTTTACATCATTGTCATTCCCGGTAATAGTAACACTCGCATTATAGGTATCATTTACTTTATTATCCACCAGCACTTGTATATTGCCAACAGTATCTTTTTTTATACTCAGGTTATCTACAGTGAGTTCGCCCACAAATACCGGCGAAGCTGTTATATTGGTCAACGTTGCTTTTCCATTCAGTATACCATCAGCTAAAGCTGAGTCCTGTTGAGCAAAACCCGTTAAAGTAGCTATTTTAAAATCTTTGAAAGCTACCTCAAGCGGCGCATTACGTTCTGCTGAAAGGCTGTTAATGCTTAGTTGTTCGCCGGAATGATCCAGCACAAAACCTGAAGCATTGATATCGCCATTATCCAATACAATCTTATTTTCTTTAAGAATAGCCCAATCTTCATAATTCAGCAAAATACCACCCGGCTTTAATGAAAACCGGTAAACTCCTTTTTTCAGTTGTTGAAACGCCCCATGTACATTGTATTTCGATTTTTGTGCCCTGTCTTTAACATTTAATGTAAAATCAATATTATCGTGCGCAATATCAGCAGTAACATTTGTACCATACATTGATATGCTGTTGCCTATTGTAATTTGTGCAGCATGTATACCTGCGGATAATGCGCTATCTCCGGCATCTGCCTTTATTACAAGATTGTTAACCGCATTAGCGCCGGCTTTTATTGCCGGTGCGTTAATCAAAGCGTCCCAGCCTACACTATCAGAAAACCGGCTTTGTATGGTAATGGTATCAAGCTTTTGCAGACTGTCAATAAATAATTTAAACAATGGTTTGTTTATTACCTGTGCGTTGATGGTAAAATCGTAGGGAGATAATTTTTTTGTTGCGCCGGATGTATCTGTAGAGAAATAGGGCTCTATAGCGTTTTGCATTACGGTAGCCATTTCCGTTAGTTTGTATTTTCCCCGCAAATCCGCGTTCAGAATATCACTCCGGAAATGAATGCTTTGTGCTGTATCTGTTCTTACCGCCTGCAATTGTATACTATCCATAGTAATGCGCTGCTGGTTATGTACGAGCAATGATTGCAAAATAAACAGCTTTCCTTCAAGGCTATCAGGATTGGTATTTGGAAAATCCCCGGAGATATTTCCACGGTATACAATCACATCATTACTTAAATGTAATTCCTTTAATTTAATACTGTCAATAGTACCATCGATTTGAACAGCAGGATATTTTGTGGAAAGATCAGCAGCAGCATTTAAAGACAGGTGAATATTCGGGTCAGCAATGCCGGCATGTATATCTGCTTTTTGTTGCGCAATACTTCCGCTAAGATTTAAATCTTTATAGTTGTATTGCTTAAGAATGGCAGATTTTATTTTACCCTGCAATGATGCATTCGCGGTTTTGGCATCGTAACCATTTCCTTTTATTATAAAATCAGCTGTAACAGTTCCGAAATTATTTTTATCCTGCAGGATAGTGCCAATATCAAGTGATTGTGTCTGAAGCCGGAGATCATATACTGCCCGCCTTGCATCAGTAATATGTTGTGTATTTCCTTTTAAAAAAGCGTTTCCAAGATTGGTAGTCAGTTTCAAATCGGTTGCGAGTTTTTCTACGCCACCATTTAATTGCCCGGCGAAGGAAATTTTATCCGGCAATGTAATACCTCCAGGCAGTGAGCCGGCCGGCACAAAAGTCAATATATCTCTTTTGCTGCTGCTGATATTATTGATCTGCAGGTTTGCATTTATTTTATCTGCGTCAGGCAGCCCGGTTATTCTTCCGCTTACAGCTACTTTTGTATCGCGAAACCCGCTTACCTGTAAATTATTTATCAGCATATTTGCAACACTCCCCCTGATATTACCATGCAAAAGCCAGGTTGTGTTAGGGTCAGCAAATGCAGGTTGCGAACGCAATGATGGAACAAAAGTTAAGATATCTTTCACCTGTACCCTGCTGCTTTCTATATTCAAATCAAGCTGTAAACCGCCAATATCTTTTTGGAGCGCTTCAATAGATTCATATTGCACAGCAACATCACGCTTTAACTCAGTGCCTGGTGTTTTTATATAGAGATTTTTCAGGTAAGCCTGTTTACCTGAATACAAAAAATCTGTTTGTAATTGCTGTAGTGTAAACCCGCTTTGTTCCCTGAAAGTTCCTTTTTCAATTTTACCGGCGATTGAATCATTATTATAGGTAAAATCATTGATATGGAAAGTAAAATCACCCGTTTTTAAATGCATATAATCCATTCCTGATTTTTGGCGCAGCGCATTATCGTTATCAAACTGTATATTATTGCTATCAAGTTTAAGCGAAGCCAGTTGTATTTTCCAGTTTGAAGAAGCGGCGGGTTCTTCGGAAGGTTTTACCGTTACGTTCGTAGTATCCGTTTTACCCAAACGTATAGCCACGTTTGTTTTATTTAATGCAATATCACCGAGGTTTATTAACTGTTTTGATAAATCAATTTTATCAGGTTTTATTTTCAATTGCCCGAGGTTAAGCAACGTGTAAAATGCAGAAACATCGTTTTTATAATCAAGATATATTTTCTGCAGGTCAATCTCTTTTACTGATATACCTGGTAATGATGTTTCTTTTTGCTCAGCGTTTTCAATTATTTCCGGTTTTTCAACCACCAATGGCTTTGTTTGATAAGCTTTAACATAAAGCCCGTTGAGCTTTGTATCTCCTATTCCAAATTTCATTTTATCCAAATCAAAATCATCAAATTCCGTATCAAAATGATCAAGATTTGCTTCTACATCATTACCTGTTACCACATCTTTATATAAAACCCTTATTTTATCAAGCGTAACTGAACCCACACTGATTGGTGTTGAGGAAGTATCTGTTTTATCCTCAGGCTTAGGATCTTTTGATGCAAAAGCATCTATAATAAACTGGAAATTAAAAGTGGTATCCGGCAGCTGTCGTTTCACCTTTGCTGTTATGTTTTCTAAAGTAACGCTGCTAACGTTCACTCCGCGGCCAAGTATAAGGTCTGTCAAACTAATATCAACTTTTATATTACCACCATACAACAATGTATCTTTTTGCCTGTCTTCAAGATATATATTTTCCAGCACAACGGTTTTAGGTAAGCCTATATACAGCCTGCCAACGGAAACTTTGGTATCCAATTTTTTTTGGAGGTAAGCAGTGGCTTTGCCAGTAATAAATTGCTGAACCGGGGGGGTAAGTATTAAACCGGCTATCAATAAAAAGAACAACAAAAGGAACACAACCGTTTTGAGGGTTATCTTCCCGATCCTTTTCCAAATATTTTTTTTCTCTTTAATCTGATCCATGCTTACATTATCTAAAACACCATCAGGCAAGCTATACGCTGTTAAGAAAATATCATGCTACAAATAACCTCCTGAAAATCAAACCAGGTGGGGCAAAATATCCACGATCATAGCCCGGCAAATATATAATGGTATTACAATACATGGTATAATAAAACTGGTGGCTTACCATCTAAATATTAAACCTGTCATATTATATAAACAAAAAGTGTACGAAAAGTACACTTTTTAAAAAAACGCCTATATTGTTTGCCCGTTAAAAAACTTCAGCTATGCTCATTTAATAATAATCATCTTTTTCGTTTCTTTCAATTGCCCGTCAATCCACATAGAATAGCTATAAATACCGGGAGTAAATGCAGCAGCATTGAAATTTACAGTACCCGCGTCCTGCATTGATGAAACATTAATTTGCTTAAGCCTCCTGCCTGATGCGTCATATATCATTATTTGTGCTGAAGAAAACTTTTGGGCTATTCCATAACTGATAACAGTATTATTACTAAATGGGTTGGGGGAATTTTGGCTGATAAATGTTTTGGTAAGTGGAAATTTTTTAGCAATGCTATTATTGTTGAGTATACCGATATTTTTTATCAACTGCTCCTGTATTAGTGATTGTATGGCAGAATCTGTTTCAATAAAAGCAACAAACTTTGCACCCGGCTCTGTATGAAAGCCCGGGCCCAGTATTATTTTATCATGACCCTTAAAAAATACAACACCCTTACCTCTTGCAATAGTGGTGAAACAACCATTACCCGCACTTAATGTTGAGCGTGATTCCAACAAGCTTCCTTTTTCCGGGTATACACCACAGGCAGTATTGGTAAGCACAAAAGAGTCAATTTGCTGCTGGCTCACTCCTTTATTGCCTGCAAACAAAATAGCAAGCAATATTAATGGATAAGCCACCTTATTGTGAAAGCGGTTTTTAATTTTTTTCATATCAATTTCTTTTTTTGAGATGGAAAACTATTTCTGTTTGAGCGCTTCAATTTCTGTCTGCAATCTTTTGTTTTCTTTATTTAATTGAATAACATACAAACTCAGCTCTTCAATTTTTTCCATCATGGCTTTATTCATTTCTCCTACTTTTAAACCTTCTTTTTCTACTTCGCCTGCGGGTGCAATACCTGGCAAATGCTTATTGTCGTTAACATATTTTTCAAGCTCTTCAATTGACCTGAGCTTATACTCTTTTTCAAATACGTAGTCGCACCAGCCGGTTTCAACACGTACTTCTTTTGCCCGGATAGTGCCACATACTTCTAATCGGTAAACCGGCGCTGTTACCCCAATACCTATATTACCGGTTGAGAGATTTACGGACATTCTGCTCGAGCCGGCGCCCAGAAAATCAAATTGGTCTCCATTATCCGAATATTGTAAACCCCATGTAGGGAAAGCAGGCGAATGAGCTATCACCATGCGATTTGCGTTAACTGTTCCGGAAGAAAACATATACATCATAGGTGCCGGTGTAGCGCCGGGGTTAGCAAATTGTATGGATTCTGTGGCGGAAGCGAATGTGAGGTTACCATCAAGTAACTGGGTGCCTACTATATGCAGTCTTTGCGTGGGAGAGTTTGTGCCGATACCCACATTGGTACTGGCTGTAGCGCCATTAATACCATTAATTGAACCTAACACCAAACTATTGGATGTGTTTACCTGTGCGTTGGCTCCTATGGCAGTAGCATTAGTAAGGTTGGCTACACTAACATCTGCATAATATCCTAAGGCAGTATTTCTATGACCGGCAGTATTAAAGTCAAGCGCTTTGTATCCAAACGCAACATTTCCAATACCCGTTGTGTTGCTTATAAGCGATTTGCTACCTACAGCAACATTCAAAAGCCCTGTACTTTTCAGTAAAGCAGAATCTCCAACAGCAATACTGCCATTGCTTGCAACACTTGAATAAAGTGCGGCAGCGCCAATAGCTATGTTTGTATTACCGGTTGTATTGCTATACAGTGCCCTATAGCCAAATGCGGTATTACCATAACCTGTGGTATTTGCATTGCCTGCATTTTGTCCTGCAAAAAAATTACTCGTTCCCGGTGAGTAAAGAATACGAACATTTTTCAGGTAATATTCTGTGCCGATATAAATATTCTTCCAGTTTTGCGCAGTACTTCCCAGGTTTAAAGTATTATTTGTTCCTGCTGTAAGATTTTGATTTATTGCAGTTGGCGAAACAAGGTTAGATAGCGCCGTATTAGCCTGTGAAAAAATCTGCTGATAAGAACCGAGCGATGCTATCAATAATACCGCCATGTAAAATTTTGATTTCATGATAAAATTATTTAAGAATTAATGAGGTTCATAAAAATGGACAGTGCACCTTACCTGGTATGCAATTAAGTGCAAACCTCTGCTACTTTTTTAATAATTGCAATCCCCCAAATGAGTTAGAAGAAGTAAGAAAAGCAACCATTGCTTGTGAAAATATTATGCTGCTTTACCTGAAAACCAGTAGATGAAAATAGCTGTTTCCTGCGATTGATAACCTTTGCAGGCAGTAGTAGCTTTAACCGGTTAAAATGAATAGCAATGATGAATGCAAAAATTTTAAAAAGTATATGTTTGTGCTGCCTGCTTTTTGTATGCACCTGCCAGAAAAACAATAACGGCGGCAACGATGGAAACAGGTTGAGAAAGCTGCCGGGCACGCTCTATTGGTTTTTTGCAGGCAGCGCCGGTTCTTATACATTAAGCACGGGTGATTACCAGGAAGAAATGATGAAAATGGGAACAGCCTCCTCCCGTTTTGATGCTTTTGACATTTCGTGGGATAATAAAAAAATACTGCTGACGATGGATGTGGAAGGTACATTTAATTTTGATGAACGCCGTTTTGTTATACGGACAAAAAGCAGTAATATCAGTTACAATGACATTAAAAGCGGCAATAACCTCCGTGATTTCAACTTTGAATGGGAAGATATTTCAGATACTTACGCACACCTCTCTCCCAATGAAAAATATGTAGCGGCAGATGCACAGCATTTCTCCGATCTGCCTATTGTTATTCTTGATGCGAATAGTGGAGATATAGTCAGTAGCTGGCAGATGAACGGTGTGAGCTTTCTGCATTATGGCACACCCGTATGGACAGCCGATAATACGCTTTATTTCAGAATTGGGAACTCGGTTTACCGCTGCAGTCCTGATGATGGTTACGCATCAGCGCCGAAAGTGCTTGCATTACCGGCAGGCAGCAGTTATTTTACAGTAAACCCGCAAGGAACAAAATTTGTTTTTCGTAACAGTAAACACTTGTGGATGTGCAACAGCAACGGCGATAACCCGCAGCAAATAACTACCGCCGCCACATTTGACGCAATTGATTATGACGGAGAGCAAAGGCCCGTCTTTTCGCCAGACGGCAAGTACATCGCTTTTACCGGCGCTACCCAAAAAGGCACACCCTGGAGCGATCATGATTATCCCGATGGTTCGTGGGTAGTTAGTACCGGTGGCAAATACGGGTATATCATCGTGATCCCTGCCGACGGCAAGCTATATGACCTCGACAATGAAAACAGCGGCGCGGTTTGGTTGCGAAACCCCGGCAGCAGCGTCAGTGGCATTGCGTGCAGTGGTTCGCTTATATGGAGGTAGAGCCTATCCCTCCATCTCCCTTTCCTAAGGAAAGGGAGCGGTGCTATAGTATAATTCCAAATTAAGCAGCCTCACCCTCTTTCCTCCGCGCGGAGGGTGAGGGGCTTTACTCCGTCCTCAATGCTTCCGCCGGGTTAGCTCTGGCAGCAAGTATTGATTTAATGCCAACACTTATAAAAGCGATGAAAAAGATTATCACAACGGCTAAAGGAAAAAACCACCAGTGGATATCTGTCCTGTAGGCATAGCCCTGCAACCATTTTGTCATAGCCATATATGCCAGCGGTGCGCCGGCTGAAAAAGCAAGTAAGATAAGCCAGAGGAACTCTCTGCCTATCAACAGCGCAAGCCCTGATACGGAAGCGCCTAAAATTTTCCGGATGCCAATTTCCTTTGTCCGCTTCCGGATGACCAGTGAAACCAGGCTGAACAATCCCGCGCATAATAATATTATTGCCAGCCCGGCGAAAATATTGATCAGCCTGGTCAGCCTTGATTCTGCGGCATACAGACTGGCAACCCGTTCGTCTATAAAGCTGAAATCAAATCTCTCCTGCGGAAAATATTTTTTATACAGCCTGCTCATATAGGCTATAGTGGCTGCCGTATTAGCTGCATTGATACGGGTATAGGCATCGGTAAGATTCGATCCGGAGGCTCTGTACCTCATGGCGATCAGGGGTGTTTTATCTTTGAACGAAGTGCCGGTGAAGTCGCCTGAAACGCCAATGATGGTTCCTTTTAAAAAGATGTCCTTATCCAGTATTTTACCAACAGGCTTTTTGATCTGTAAGGCTTTTACCAGCGATTCCGATACAATGATTGGCCGCCGGGGATCAGCGCCTGTCCAGTTGCTGCTGTCATAATCTGCCATATCCGCCGGGTGACCTGCGGCAAAACGCCTCCCCTGCAATATGGGGACCTGAAGCGTATTCATAAAATCCGCATCGGCATCTATAATAGCTGCCGGTAAGACCATAGTAGAATCTCCGGGACTCTTAAGTACGGTGGTAATGCTGTAGCTCTTTCCTATTTCTGTGGAAGCCAGCGAAACAGCCTGGATATCGGGATTTTGTAAAAGCTCGTTCTTGAACGCCTGCGGATAATTCTTTAAAAAAGGAAGCTTAAAGCTGACAAGATTGTTTTTGTTGAACCCGAGCGGTTTGCTGTTCAGGTAATGCGACTGGGAGCGCACTACAATAGTGGCAATGATCAATACAATTGAAATAGTAAACTGAACGGCTATCAATGCTTTCCGGAAGCTGAAATTCAACTTCGGGTTGCGATAGCCCTTTTTAAGCGCCGTTGCAGGGTAAGTATTGGCTAAAAATACAGCAGGATATAATCCTGACAATAAGCAGGAGAGCAGGCATATCCCGCCAAGTATGAGCAGGGTGTTGCGGTTGAGCATAAAAGATATTCCTGCCTCGATATTGCTCAGGAAAGCAAAATGCTTCCACGCCCCTCCGGCAACAAGGAGCGCCAGCAGGCCCGCAATAAGAAAATACATCCCTGTTTCTGCAAGTATTTGCCCGACGATCTGCTTTTTCTGTGCCCCCATTACTTTCCTGATCCCCATCTCCATGGTTCTTTCCATATTCCTGGCAATGCTGAGGTTGATGAAGTTGATGCAGCCTATCACGAGCAGCAGCAGGGCTATACAACCATACACATATATGTATTTTATATCGCTCAGGTTGTATGCTGTCAAAGGGCTTTCGATGTCGGATGAATACAGGTGTATCCTCGAAACAGGCTGCAATGCTATTTTGAAATGAGTGAGCCCTAACTTATTGCAAAGCCGGTTGATCTTTTCAGTTACTGCCGCTACAGAGGCCGTTTTGTTTAAAAAGATGAAAGCATTTCCGGCAACATAACCTCCCTCCAGATCAGCTTTTGCCAGGGGAGGTTTGGGAGCCTGGTAACAGAAGGCTTCCGTCCGCAAAAATGAATTTTGCGGCAGGTCCTCTACTATCCCGGCAATAATATAGGCATCCTCTTTTGTAGTAAAAGTTTTTCCTATTACCCCGGTGGTATTAAACAGTCTTTTGGCTGTAGATGCAGTAAGCACAATATTGTTAGGATTGCTTAATACGGTTTCAGGATTGCCCTGCTGAAAGGGGAAATTAAATATAGAGAAGAAATTATTGTTTACCCGGCTTAGCTTAAACTCCGTGTACTGGTTGTTGATCAATACCTTTTCCGTATATGTTTGAATACGGGTCTGCTCCTGTACTTCGGGGATATCTCTTGTAAGTGCTGGTCCCAAGCCCAGCGGTACACTTTCAGTGCTGCCATCATTATTCCTGTCGTCGGCGCCGGTCAGGCGGTAAATACGGCTATGATTAGAATAGCTTGTTTCAAACTGCGTGGAATAGTTAAGATAACCGGCGATCAGCATTACAGCCGCCAGTCCTGTAATTAAGCTGGAAAGGCTGATCAGCGTATCGGTTTTATCTTTCTTAAAACTCCTGATGGCAATAAGGAAATAGTTTTTAAACATTTTATCAGCTTTGTGCTGTAAGCTATGGGCTTTCAGCGATTATTTAACCTATCTCTCCTTCTCTCTTTCCTAAGGAAAGAGAGCCGTGCTGTAGAATAATTCCAAACTTTATAACTACCACATCATCTATAAACATATCCAAACAAAACAGCCTCACCCTCTTTCCCTCTCCTCGCGGAGAGGGACGGCGCTGTAGAACAAACCCAAACTATATACCTTCCACATCATCCACTGAATATATCCGGGCTTAGCGCTTTGTATTTTCTTACGCCTTTACATCCTGGGTCTCCCCCATTTACATTTCATCAACATTCTCTGAACCTGGGCACCCCTCTCCACTCCGTGGAGAGGGGCTGGGGGTGAGGGTTATTCCGTCCTCAGCGCCTTCACCGGGTTCCCAATCGCTGCTCTCACCGCCTGGAAACTCACCGTCACTAACGCGATCATTATCACCAGCAATGCCGCTGCCGCAAATAACCACCAGCTTAGTGTGATACGGTAAGGATAATTTTGCAGCCATTTATCGGATGCCATCCATGCGGCGGGAACAGCTACTATCAACGCAATAAGTACCAGCTTCAAAAAATCTTTTGAGAGAATGCCAACCAGCCCGTTTACAGAAGCGCCTAACACTTTGCGTATACCAATTTCTTTTGTGCGTTTTTCAGCAGCTAATACGGATAATCCAAATAACCCTATGCAGGAAACAAAAATGGTAAGTATGGCGCTGAACATCATGATCTGCTTCCATTTTGATTCTGCCTCATACGCCCTCCGGTTTGCTTCATCTTTAAATGAATAACTGTATGGGCTGACAGGGAATAATTTTTTAAAAGTTGCTTCAATATGTTTTAAGGCTGCGGTTGTGGCATTAGGCTTTATTTTTATAAATACCATCTGAAGCGGGTTACTATATTTCATGGTAAATAACTGGGGCTTGATTTCAGCAGTCATAGGCTGGTAATGATAATCTTTAACAACACCTATTACCTTGTACTTTTTATTATCATACCAAAAATTAACCACCTGGCCTATAGGATCTTTCCACCCTGCTTCCTTTACAAAGCTTTCATTTACTATTACAGATTGTACAGAATCATAAGGAAACCGGGTTGAAAAATTTCTTCCCATCATAACCGGGATTTTCAATAACGGAATATAATTTTCATCCACTGTTTCATAAGTAAAACTGATCGTGGAATCATTACCTACTTTTGCCACTGTTCCATTTTGTCCGCCATTCTTAGGCGCCACGCTTATAATATCAGGGCTTTTCATCAATTCATTTTTTAATAACGGTATGTTGTTTCTGTTTATACTTCCGTTATTTACAGTTACCAGATTGCTGTCATCATAACCCAATGGCGCATGGGCCAGTTTATTAAACTGCGCCTGTATAATAAAGGTGGCGATGATAAGAAATGAAGCCAGGGAGAATTGTAATATTACCAGGGCTTTTTGCAGATAATTTTTACCCCCTAAATTAAACCTGCTATATAGCGCTTGTATAGGGTTATAACCCGATAATACCATGGCCGGATAGAAACCTGCCAGTAAGCCTGTTAATAAAAACAATGCAATGTAACCGGCAACCAATTTTGCATCTATCAAATAACTGAATGCTAAAATTTTATTAGACAGTGTGTTGAATACCGGTAGTATGAGCTGCACCAAAACTATGGCTAATACAAAAGCGATAAAGCATAACAAAAACGATTCTCCTAAAAATTGCGCGATAAGTTCACGCCTGTTGCCGCCTATTACTTTTCTTATACCAATTTCTTTGGCGCGCTTAACCGAACGGGCTACCGTAAGGTTTACAAAGTTAATGCAGGCAATCAGCAAAATAAATAAGGCTATGCCTGATAAGAGATAAGAATATACAGGATTGCTGGCATCAGACAACCCGTTTTGTGCAGGCAAATCTTTACTCAGGTGTATTTGCATGTACGGTTGTAATGTATAGCTGTATTTAGAGATCACATCTCCAAATCTTGCCTTCAAACTTTCCATCGCTTCCTTTGAATCTGTTTCATAAAACTGTTGCATGTTTTTTTGAACATGATCAATATCTGCCCCCGGGCGCAATAATACAAATGTGTTCAAAGAAAAATTAAACCAGTTCTCGCTATTCCCATAACGTTCTGCTGAAACTTTTATGGGTACAAGCATTTCAAACTTTATAGAAGAATTTTGGGGGCATCGTTTTGTAACGGCAGATACCTGGTAAGGAACAAAAATGCTGTCCTGCTTCATCATCATTAATTTCCCCACAGCGTCTTTTGTCCCAAATTGTTTCTCAGCCAGGTCTTCGGATATTACAATGCTGTTAGCACCTTTCAGGCATGATTTGGCATCACCATATAACAGCGGGAAAGAAAATATAGAAAAGAAAGATGTATCAACTTTTAATAAGTGAATGGTTTGTACTTCTGTTCCTGTTTTAAAATCTTCTCCCCATTCCTGGATTCTTGTAAAAGCCTGTATACCGGGCACATGCGCTGCAAACCGTGGGCCTTGCAAATAACCGGTAATTCCATCCCTTCCGGTTCCGTTATCCTTATTAACGCTCTCTGTTGTAATCCTGTAAATATGATCACCATTTTTGTGAAACCTGTCATAACTTACTTCATCTTTTACATAAAGTATAATGAGCATGGCACAAGCCAGCCCAAGGCTTAAACCAAAAATATTGATGAACGCATAAATTTTACTACGTCTGATATTTCTTAAAGCAATGGTGAGATAGTTCCTGAACATACTGTTATTTTCCCGGGTGTATAATATTACACATTTGGAAACAACGGACATGCCAGTATTCAATCAAATGATAATCAAATCATTATAAGCTTATCCTATTTTAGGGTGTGCGAAATTGAACGCAGGGTGTACGAAAACGGACAGTGGGGAAAGCAGCCTCTCCTCCCTTCCTCCTCTCCGAAAGAGAGGAGGCGGTACTGCATCTCTTCAATAAACGCTATATCTGGCAGGCAAGTTCTTATATTCACTCAATTATGTGCTGGAACAATGAATCATCTAAATATTATTTTGCCGGCGCACTACTTCTCTCCTGCTAATTCCAATACTATATCCCACTCCTTATCAGTTACAGGTTGTACCGAAAGCCTGCCGAGGCGTACAAGTGCCATATCAGCGAGACGTTTATCGGCTTTTATTTGTGCAAGCGAAACAGGGTTTTTCAGCTTCCGCACGGGCTTTACATCTACAACTACCCATGTATCATCATCTGTTGTAGGATCAGGATAAAACTCTTTTGCAACTTTAGCAATGCCAACAATTTCTACACCTTCATTACTATGATAGAAAAACATTTCATCGCCTTTCTTCATTGCTTTAAGGTTATTGCGGGCCGCGTAGTTCCTAACGCCGTCCCAAAAGGTTTGTTTATCTTTTACAAGCTGATCCCAACTGTAGGTGGAGGGTTCTGATTTAATAAGCCAGTATGCCATTGTTATTTCAAATTAAAATGCTGATTTGAAGAACTTCAATGGGATTTAAGGGAATGATCTGGAATGTTAAAAATAACAATTCTAATTAAAACATCTGTATTATTTCTTCCGAAATATGATGAATGAGATCATGTATGAGAAAATGATCTTTGAAGACCAATCATTTTTAATGCAGTAACAGCTGCTTCTTCGCCCTTGTGCCCATGCCTGCCACCAATTCTTTCTTTAGCCTGTTCTTCATTTTCTACTGTAAGCACACCAAAAATGGTAGGCACAGGCAGTGTTAGGTTTAATTGAACAACACCATCGGTAATGCCTTTGCATACATAATCAAAATGAGGCGTATCGCCCCTTATAACGCATGCCAGCGCAATAAAGGCTGCCGGCTTTATTAAATCATTTTGCTTTGCATTCCAATAGCTCATTATGCCAAATGGAACTTCAAAAGCGCCGGGCACTGTTACTACTTTTGATTTTAGGCCATATTGCTGTAAAACTTTTATACATCCTTCCTGCAGCTTATCAATAATGGCTGCATTCCATTCAGTGCGTACAATTACAATACAGGCATCCTCGGGGAGAATGCCTGCATCTACATTATATAAATTGCTGTTTTGAATATCAGCCATCAGAATTTTTGTTGAAATATCAAAAGATACTACTGATTTTTATTTATTCAGTCGCACCTAATTTTCCAAGGTATTTATCCGCAGTAAAACCTCTTTCAGTTTTAGGAAATTTATCTTTCAGCTCTTTGAATAATTCAATCGCTTCTTTGTTTTTACCAGTCATTTCGTATAAACTGGCAGCACGATACAGATATTCTGAAGACATTGCCGCGTTTTTATCAAAGATTGTTGCAGCCTTTTTATAATTATCAATCGCTTCATCATTCTTCTTTAATTCAGAGTAAGCATCACCCAACAACCCGTATACAAACGCCTGCGTTTGCAGCGAACCATTGGGGTTAAAGTCTTTCAGGTATTTTACAGCATTGTTGAAATCTCCAAGCTGTAAATAGGTTTCACCTGCATACAATTTAGCCAGATTGCCTGAAGGTGTGCTTCCGTATTTGCTGATTACTTTTAAAAACCCGGCACTCTGCCCGTCGCCGTTTAATGCTTTTTGCAGAGAATCGGCTGCAAAATATTGCTGAGCTTTTGCAATCGCTTCAACCGCTTTTTGATTTTCAGGCATTTTAAACCAATACTTATATACAAAGTAACCTCCGGTTAATAGTATTATTGCACTTAAAGCAATCAGTATACTCTTATTGTTCTTTTCCCAAAATCCCAGGGTTGTATGCTTTTCCGGCACTGCCGCCTCATGATTTTTTGTAACACTCATTGTTATTATTGTTCTGTAGTTATTATTTCAGGGTTATAAATATTGTTGCAGGAATATTAATCTACTATGAAAGGATAATCCTGTTGAATATATACATCTTTCAGCAGCTCATCATCGCTTGGCCAAGGGCTTTCTTCTGCAAATTTCACTGATTCATCTACCTCTGCTTTTACTCTTTCGTTAATGGTTTCTATTTCGGTTTCCGGTACTTTAAAATCCTTCAGCAATTTTTCTTTTGTATATTCAATCGGGTCTCTTTGCTTGTACTCTTCTACTTCTTCTTTTGTGCGGTACTTCTGAGGATCACTCATAGAGTGTCCTTTGTAACGATATGTTTTAATTTCAAGTAAAGTAGGGCCACCGTCTTCTCTCGCTCTTTTTACAGCGCGTGCCACAGCTTCATGCACCGCTTCAGGGCTCATACCGTCTACACTGTCGCCCGGCATTTCATATGCATCAGCCAGCTTATAAATATCAATAACGTTTGAAGTTCTTTGTACAGAAGTTCCCATGGCATAATTGTTATTCTCACAAATAAAAATTACAGGCAACTTCCATAACATCGCAAGGTTAAATGTTTCATGTAACATACCCTGGCGTGCAGCACCATCGCCAAAGAAAACAAGTGCTACATTATGCGTTCCTTTATATTGTTCTGCAAAAGCCAATCCTGCACCTGTACCTATTTGCGCACCAACAATACCGTGTCCGCCAAAAAATCTTTCCTTCACACCAAAGAAGTGCATGCTTCCACCCTTTCCTTTTGAGCAACCTGTTGCTTTACCATACAATTCAGCCATGCAGGATTTAGGCGTTACACCCTTTGCTATTGCCAATCCGTGATCACGATACGCGGTAATAAAAGTATCATCAGGTTTTGTAGCTGTCATACAACCTGCAGCCAATGCTTCCTGCCCAATATATAAATGACAAAATCCCCTGATTTTCTGCATACCGTACAGCTGACCTGCTTTTTCTTCAAACTTCCTGAGCAAAAGCATCAACTCATACCAGTATAAATAAGTTTCTTTGGTAAATTTTACAGATTCTTTGGTTGTTGTACTCACGTGGTAAAATTTGAGCGGCAAATATATGTGTTAAATCTCAAATTCAGAATTTCAAATTAGCCTTGCTCTGTTGCCAAAATTCTGATTTTCAGTTTTATTTTCGGCCAATTATTGGTGGCAGAAGAGATGCTTATATTAGATAACATATCGCTTTTTCAATTTCGGAATTACCAGTCCGGTTCATTTTCCTTTAATAAAAGCATTATTGGCTTTTGCGGAAAAAACGGCAGTGGCAAAACCAACCTCCTTGATGCCATATATTATTTGTGCTTCACCAAAAGTTATTTTAATAAACCCGATGCGCAAAATACCACTCACGGCACATCAGGCTTTCGTATTGAAGGCAATTTCAGAAACCTCGGGATGCCCTATAAAGTAGCTTGTGTAGTGAGGGAAAATGGCAAAAAGGAATTTTCTGTTGATGGAGAGCTGTACACAAAATTTGCCGCACATATCGGCAGGTTTCCCTGTGTAATGATAGCGCCTGATGATGTTGCCATTATTACTGAAGCCAGTGATGAACGAAGAAAATTCATTGATTATACTATCTCACAATTAGATTTAGGTTACCTACAGAATTTAATAGATTACAATAAGTTACTTCAACAAAGAAACAGCCTGTTAAAGCAGGCTGCCGAACAGGGAAAAATGGATGAAACGCTTTTCCAGGTAATTTCAACGCAGCTAATTCAAAAGGGCAATCTTATTTTTAAAAGAAGACAGGAGTTCTGTAAGGATTTTATACCCCTGATTATTAAGCTCTATAATGAAATAGCAAAATCTAATGAAAAATTATTAATAAATTATACAAGTAATTTGCAATCAGATAGTTTTGAAAATTTATTAAAACAAACCAGGTCAAAAGACTCAGTTCTTCAACGCACCACCAAAGGTGTTCACAGGGATGATCTTGAATTTAAAATTGACGAAGGACCTTTTAAAGCTCTTGCATCTCAGGGACAGCGAAAGAGCCTGCTTTTTGCTTTAAAACTTGCCGAATATGAAACGCTTTTACAGCATAAAGGCTTTCCGCCGCTAATGCTGCTGGATGATATTTTTGAAAAACTTGATGAAGACAGGATGCATAATTTATTATCGAGAGTATGCATTAAAAACCAGGGACAGATTTTTATTACGGATACTCATTGCAACAGGTTGGATGAAGCATTGAAAAAGCTTGGTGTACAATACCAGCTTTTCAGTTTATAAATTTTGCGGGTAATAATTTTGATGCGATATTAATAAACCAGTTATTTTGTATAATTATGGGTGAATATTCAATTGGGCAGGCGCTTAAAATATTCCTGCAGAAAAGCAGGCTGAAAGGCAATATTCAAGCCTTCCAGATAACTGAAGTATGGGAACATATTATGGGTAAAACGATTGCCAAATACACAGAAAAAATTGAAATTATACAGCATACCCTTTTTATTTCAACAACTGTAGCTCCCTTAAAAAATGAATTGCTTTATCAAAAAGATAAAATCATTCAGCGGGTAAATGAAGCGCTTGGTGAAAATCTTATTAAAGAAGTAGTAATAAGATAGCAAAAGGCAGGCAGGAATTATTTCTCATCTCCTGTGATGCTTTTTAGCTTTACAGCTTTCATGCTGTATTATAACAAATGCTTTCTTTTTACAAAAAAGGGGTTGTTTAAAATGCTTTATAAACAAAAACAAGAAGTGTACATAATTTTTAAATGCTGCTCTTAATTTGTTGAGAATTAATGCAAAATAACCTATTTGAGGTATTGCATATATGTAAACAATGTATTAGCTTTATTACAATATTCAAACCCAACATGCATTTTCTTTAAGAAAGTCATACATCATACATTGGTGGGTTAGTGTCAATCAACTTCAAGTACAACCTCCTCCCGGAGGTTGTAGCTTTTTACAGATGGTCTGTTTGTGGTCGTGAAAATATCTGCTACAATATTCAATAAGAAATTATCTTCGGGAGCAAATCAACAGCCGTTGAAGCCTTTTCTCACAGCCGAATGGCTGAAATTAGCAATAGCAAATTACAGGGTTGATCCGTCAATCCTCAAACCAAATATTCCTTCAAAAACAGAGCTTGACTTATTTAATGATACTTGTTATGTAAGCCTTGTTGGTTTTCGTTTTTGGAATACACGTGTAAAAAATATTGCTATTCCATATCATACAAATTTTGAAGAGATCAATCTCCGTTTTTATGTTCGCTATAAAGAAGATGACAATTGGAAAAGGGGCGTGGTTTTCATTAAAGAGATCGTACCGAGATTCGCAATATCCTTTATTGCAAATACTTTATACCAGGAACGATATCAATCAATGCCCACCAGCTCAACAATAACTCAATCTAAAGAATTACTTACCGTACAATATCAATGGGGCAATGGCCTGGCGAATAAAATAAGCATGAATGCTTTTCCGGTTTCACATCCTGTTATTGAAGGAAGCGAAGAAGAATTTATTACAGCGCATTATTGGGGTTACTCAAAACAAAAAGATAATACCACAAAAGAGTATAAAGTAGAACATCCGGGGTGGAATATTTATCCTGTAAAGGATTACCACATAATGTGTGATTTCAAAAATTTATATGGCTCATCTTTTAGTATATTACAGCATTCGCAACCGCTGTCAGTATTATTGGCAGAAGGCTCTCCGGTAAAAGTATACCCGGGAAAGAAAATCTGAAACAATGAAAATATCATTTGTATTTCTCCTGGCTTTTTTCTTTTTTTCTCAATTTATCACAGCCCAGCAAAGAAACAATAAACCTGGAGAAAGGTTTGCAGGGCTGCATCTTGATTTTCACGCAAGCCTCAACGATTCCGGTATAGGAAAAACGTTTACCTGCAAGATGCTGGATTCAATGTTTTCTATCATTAAACCGGACTTTATACAGGTTGATTGCAAAGGGCATCCCGGGATTTCTGGTTATCCTACAAAAGTTGGTAACCCTGCGCCTGCTTTTGATAAAGATATTCTTACGATATGGAGAAATGTAACAAGCAAATACAAAATCCCTTTGTTTGTACATTATTCCGGCGTATGGGATAATGCAGCCATCAATCATCATCCAAACTGGGCAAGATACAATGCGGATGGAAAGCAGGATAAAAATGCCACATCGCTTTTCAGCGGTTATGCAGACTCATTACTGATACCTCAAATAAAAGAATTAGCAACAGATTATAAACTGGATGGTATTTGGGTAGATGGCGATTGCTGGGTTTTAGCTCCTGACTATTCCCCTGCCGCAACGGAAAAATTTACACAGCAAACCGGCATTACTGCTATCCCGACCCAAACAGGCGAAGCGCATTATTTTGAATGGATGGAATTTCACAGGAAAGTTTTCAGAGATTATATAACAAAATATGCAAATGCCGCTCATGCTGTTGCACCAACATTCAGTGTTACAAGCAACTGGTCGTTTTCGTCAATGATGCCGGAACCGGTTGATGTTCCGGTAGATTATTTATCGGGCGATGTTGCAGGCGCCAATAGTTTATACAGTTCCGCATTTGAAAGCAGGTGCCTTGCACTACAGGGAAAACCCTGGGATTTAATGTCGTGGTCATTTGCGTGGAAGAATAATTCCAAGGCAACAAAATCGGTTGTTCAATTACAACAGGAAGCTGCCGAAGTATTGGCTATGGGAGGAGGATTTCAAACTTACTGGCAGCAAAACAGGGATGGTACACCAGAGCCATACCATTTCCGCAAGATGGCTGAAATTATTAAGTTCACTAAAGAGAGAAAGGAATATACATTTCAGTCAGAAACCGTTCCGCAGATAGGATTGTTATTTTCAACCTATGCCTGGAAGAGAATCCCTAACAGCGGCTTATATAATTCACACGGGCAGGAAGCAATAAAAGGCATTTTAAATCTTTTGCTCGATTGCCACTACCCTGTCGATATTTTGATGGACCATCAATTACCCGGCAGCATGGAAAAATATCCTTTATTGATTATTCCTGAATGGGAACATATTGACCCGGCCGGCAGGCAGCAATTGCAACAATATGTTCAAAATGGAGGAAAATTATTGGTAACAGGCGCATCAGCTACTGCAGATTTTGCTGCTATGCTGGGCGTGCAATTTGAGCAGCCTGCAAAAAAAGACGGACTGTTTGCCGGGCTTGATGGCGAAATTGTTTTAATGGGTACTATATATCAACAGGCGAAGCAAATCAAAGCGTTAAAAACTTTTGGAACGCAACTCACGGCCGATGACTGGCGCTTTGGCACTAACAACTTTCTGGCAAGTATAGCCGAAGCCGGCAAAGGAAAAGCTGCCGGTATCTATATTGATATGGGCGATTTTTATAACCGCAATCAAAATGGACTTTTAAAAAACCTTATGCAGAAAGTAATTGCAGAACTTGTTCCATCTTTTATAAGCACTATACCAGGGTCAGAGCATATTCACCAGGTAATCCGCAGAAAAAATAACAAACTGTATGTGCACCTTATTAATGCAGGAGGTGAGCATAATAACCCGAATGTATTGGTGTATGAAAAATTAACTCCTTTAGAAAATCTTACAGTTAAGCTGCAAATAAAACAACCGAAAGAAATAAGATTGCAGCCCGGAAATAAAAAAATTCCATTTACCTACAATAACCATAGCACATTACTTAAAGTACCGAAGATTGAAGCATATAGTATATTGGAAGTAGTGGATTAATCATAAGCATAGACCATCTATAATACCAAAGATTATTGCTAATGCCGCCAATAACTCCATACCCCGGGGAATATATACTACAACCAGCCCAAAATCCGTTTAAACCTAAATCCTTTGCATGAAAAACAAACGCCTGGTAATAGGTGAAGGCATTATAAGCGGCTATATCTCCATATTTCTTAGCCTGCTTTCCTTCTTTGCAGTATTCTGCTTTTTGTTTCCTGAAATGCTCACATCTCCCGAATTCAGAAATGCATATACTGCCGCCTCAATGAAAACATTGCTTACAGCTACTATTATTGCTGCTTTCTTTTTTGCATTGCTGAGTTTTATGTTGAGCAAAAGGAAGAAGTGGGCATTAATTGGGTTAGTAATTTGTACCATCACCATTTATAGATAAAATATTCGGTACATATTACCTGCCGGGAAATGAATGGCCAGAGGGAACAGGATTGCACGAAGCCCATTACCCCAAAGGATATTTAAACCAGATGATATACCCTTTTAGCAAAAGCCCTTTTGATGATAATCTGAATATGGAGGAAAGAACAGAGCGATAAAAAAAGGCTGATCTTTTAAGAACAGCCTTTTACTATACAAAACAGCTATAATTAATTCTGAATATTTATGGCGTTAGAAAAAGCCGGAACAAACAGCACTTTCTTTTTTGGTTTTGCTTCATCCAGTTTTGCAAATTCCGAATTATTGCTGATAAATTCAGGAATAATAAGTTTCATTTTACCTACCAGTTTGAAGTTGTCTCCATGTTTGCATAAATCGGTAAGCGTTTCTATATCGTTCAATACCTCCTTATAAGATTTCGAAACAACCTTTGCAATTTTTATTTTTTCATGATGAGTAGGCAAGGTCTTTTCCTTTTCATTCAATAACTCTTCATACAGTTTTTCCCCGGGTCTTAATCCTGTATAAACAATATTAATATCTTTATCAGGAACCAGCCCCGCAAGCTTTATCATGTTCTTGGCAAGATCAGCAATTTTAACAGGTTGCCCCATATCAAAAACAAATATCTCGCCACCATTACCCATAATGCCGGCTTCTAATACTAATTGAACAGCTTCAGGAATGGTCATAAAATACCTGGTAATTTCAGGATGGGTAACGGTTATCGGGCCTCCGCTTTGAATCTGTGACCTGAAACGTGGTATAACTGAACCATTGGAGCCAAGTACGTTTCCAAAACGTGTTGTAATAAACTTTGTTTTATTATTAGCCACACTCATTGCTTCGTCATCACCATCATTGTTGAGTATACCTGAAAGCAATTCTGTTGCCGGTGGATTAACAGATGCACTATTCAAAGATTGAACATAAGTTTCAGCAATTCTTTTTGAAGCACCCATTATATTGGTAGGATTAACAGCCTTATCTGTAGAAATCATTACAAACTTATCTACCCCAAAGCATACTGACAGATCTGCCATATTCCTCGTGCCCATCACATTAGTCAGGATAGCTTCTTCAGGATATTTTTCCATCATGGGAACATGCTTATAAGCTGCAGCATGAAACACAATATGCGGGCGATACTCTTTAAACGGAAGTATCATTCTGCGCAGATTCCTTATACTGGCAATAAATGTTTTGATTTTATTAGCGGGATAATTCTCCTCAAGTTCGAGTTGTATTTCATGCAGAGGCGATTCTGCCTGATCACATAAAATAACCATTTCCGGCTGGTAAGACATTACCTGGCGTGCAATTTCAGAACCTATTGATCCGGCAGCCCCTGTTATAAGTACACGTTTACCAAAAATCTCTTTTGAAACAAGTTCATTATTGATTTGTATAGGTTTGCGTGGCAGTAAATCTTCTATTTTTAGATCCTGGATTTGCCCCATGCTCAATTTTCCGCTTACCCATTGCTCCGACGGGGGAACCGTTTGCACCTGGATGCCCAAATTAAGGCATTCATCTATGATTTCTCTTATTTCAGCGTTCCCTGATTTATTAGGGAGTATTACTTTGTCTATATTAAATTTTTTGTGCAAATCTTTCAGCTCACGTGAATGATATACTCTTTTTTGCTCAATATTACTATTGATCTTTTTTCCTCCTGACTGAATAAAACCGCTTACTATTACTTTTCCATTATTGGCATCTTCAATAGCCTGTTTTATTAAAATTGCGTGATGATCAGAACCGTAAATAAGCACTTTTTTTACATCAGATAAAGCACTGCTTTTTGCCAATATATACACTTCTTTGATGGAGGTTCTTAGCATTATGAGCAACGATGAACTGATAAAAAAGTTAAGCACCAGTAATGTTGGCATATCAATACGCGGAACCTTATACAAACGTGTTGCTATTAATTCCGAAACTACGGGGTATATAATACTAACAACTAAAACTGCAGAAAAAATTCTGAACATGTCTTTGGTGTTAGAATACCTGATTAAACCTCTGTAAATCCTCATTGCATAAAAAACAGTGAGGGAGGTTGCAACAAATAATGATGCATATATGAAAAAATGCCCTCTTATAAGTTGAGGAAAACGAAATTCTTTTAGAATAAAATAGGATAATACAAAGGAAGCAGTTGTAATAACTGTGTCTGCAATTAGTATAATCCAACGAGGAACGATAAATGGTCTGTTGTTAAAAATTTTCATACTTCAGTACAGTATTAAGGGCTTAATTAAAACTAATACTGGTTTTAAATACAACACTGGAGTTAAGAAACTAAAAAAGCAATAGGCTTTTGGCTTAAACATATGGATACTGGAGGAAGGAAATTGGGATGTTTATTGGCTAGAGTGGAAGAAAACAATAACCGGCACAAAGATTACGAAAATATTTAGATTAAACAAGTTTTTACCAGGATATCTATAGTCTTACATTTGTTTTTATTTATATATTTTTAATGCTGACAGCTAATTTTTTGATAAAATCAAAATGACAGCCAGGTATTATAATAACTTATGATAATGGCAATGATAGCCGCTTTTTAAAACTTTTGCTGCCATTCAAGCATACCACCGGTAAGGTTTTTTACATTTTCAAATCCCATCGACTCTAATAATAAACAGGCTTGCCCGCTTCTGTTACCGCTTCTGCAGTAACAAATTATTTCCTGAGACTTTAAATCTTCAATTTCGGTTGCATCCATTTGTTTTATCTGCCCCAGGGGAATCAGCATACCTCCTATATTAAATTCTGCATTTTCCTGTGGTTCTCTGACATCTACAAGATTTAATTTTTCACCTGCATCTATTCTTTTTTTTAATTCCCCGGATGAAATGGTTTGCATATAATTTGTTTTTTGAATAAAGTGTATAATTTAATATTCATTGCCCCCGGTACCCTGCTGTGCGTTTTGTTTGTTTTGTGCAGAATCTATCCTTTTTACCGGCTTTTCAGGGGTAATCCATATGTCAATCATCTGGCCTTGCCGTATCCTGTTCATTGTTCCGTCATCATTAAACCGTTGTGGCTGTTGCCGGAAAATAAACGCAGCGGCGGTATCTTGTATATTCCCGTCTGAAACTATGCTACCAAGAATTATTTTGTTTGCTTCAAGCAATGCGGAAGCTTCTTCAAAGTTCATGGCAAAAAGGTCGGGCACAGCCATTTCTTCACTGCCTATACCGGCGCCAAGTACCAATGAAATTGTATTGCCCATAGTGATTTTAGTGCCCGGGCGGATGGTAGCGTTTTTATACAACTGATCTAATACAGCATTTTTGGCAATATCCGGCTTATACGTTGTATCGCCAAGCTTTAAACCACGCGATCTCAATTCCAACTCAGCATTCCTGAAACTCATGCCTATGAGATTAGGCATTTCAATTACAGGAGGAACAGCCTTGTTTACGGTGAGGTATACAGTACGGTTTACTTTAACTGATGCATCGGGCTCGGGAAATTGCTTTACTACTGTTAGTGGTGGAATAGAGTCGTAATAAACTGAATCCTGCACCAACACCTCAAAACCTTCTTTACTTAGCAAATCCGAGGCTTCTTTTATATTTTTATTATTAACATCAGGCACTTTTAAATAGGAACCATGGCGTGTAAAATAATTGAGAGATTTTAAAAAGATAAAGAACAATAATACTATTATCCCTAATGCTATTAACAGATTTGCCCAAAACGGGCGATCAGTAATTACTTTAAACATATTTTAGTTATATCTTAAAACCTATGCCAATTAGTTCCTGCCTTCTTGTTTTTGCAGCAAAGCCTCGTTAATAAGTGCTGAATAAAAGTCTTTTAACGTCCAACCCATTGCTTTAACCTGTTTAGGCACTATGCTTGCTTCGCTTTGTCCGGGCACTGTATTAATTTCAAGAAGGAAAGGCTCTTTTTTACCATCATCATAAATAAAATCAATTCTCACTATTCCTCTGCAGTTAAAAATCTTATATACTTTTCTGGCTGTAGAACGAACCTGTTCGGCGATGCTTTCTTCAACTTCTGCAGGTGTTATCTCACTGGCCATTCCGGCAGTGTATTTCGCTTCGTAATCAAAAAAATCTTTTTTACTGATTACTTCAGTCATAGGCAGCGTTATTATTTTGTTATTTGATTTAAAAACACCAATTGTAAATTCTCTTCCCTTTATAAACTCTTCAACCAACACCTGGTCATCTTCATTAAATGCTTTTGCGACAGCCTTGCCAAGCTCTTCTGAATGCTGATTTACTTTTGACATGCCAATACTTGAGCCACCGTTATTTGGCTTTACAAAAACCGGGAACTGCAAATTTTTAACTGCCTCATCGGCGCTTTCAAACTGGTTTTTTATAAGTATGGCAGAACGTGCAACATTTATACCACTAAAGGCTGCCACAGCTACAGTATAACGTTTGTTAAATGTAAGCGCTGAAGTAGCCGCATCGCAGGAAGTATATGGCAGGTTCATCAGGTCGAAATAGCCTTGTAGTTTTCCGTCTTCGCCGGGCGTGCCGTGTATGCCTATCAATACGGCGTCAAAAGTAATTTTAGTATTATTAACGATGATAGAAAAATCGTTTCTGTCTACTTCCTTAGTTTCATTTCCATCTTTATAAAACCAGCCATTGGTAGTAATATCAATTGTATAAACATTATATTTCCCACGGTCAAGATGATTTTCTATGGTAACAGCGCTTTTATAAGATATCACTGATTCTCCGGAATAACCTCCGGTAACAAATGCAATATTGGGCTTCATGTTTGTTTACGAATTTGCACGCAAAGAAACAACTTTTTGTTGTTGATTTAAATTAAACTACTCGTCGGTTGAATATTCTCCGATACCCTCATTTCCGGTATCCAGTAAAAACTTCCATCTTCCATTTTTATCTTTTTGCCAAATGGTTACGTAAGTACCTTTATATGAAGAATCGCCTATTTGCATGCTGTAAACACCATAGGTATACCCCATATCCGCTGATTTTGACACATTGGCCCCTTCCGGGTGCCAGGTTAATGTAAATGATGAATCGTTTATGGAACTTAAAAAATCTACAGCCATAGCGCCAACTATCGGCATTTTATGAGGGCGCAGCAAAACGGCTTCCTCATCCATATATTCAAGAAATGCTTTTTTCATACCAATTTCCTTTGACCGGTCAGAAAAATCCACATCGGCCTGTTGTATGCTGTTTAAAGCATTAATCCTTTCTTTATCATTTTTAAATTTGGGCATGTTGCACGAAAAGGCAGCTAAACAGAATGCGATGGATAGAAAGGGAACTTTTGGCATAGCGCTAAATAATATTAAAAAATAAGGGTGAAGGAGTTGTTGCCTTCACCCAAAACGGGAAATATCACCCGCCTGTAGTATGACGCCGAAACGTCATTATAAGAAATTTTAAAAGAAATACCTGTTAACAAATAATCTCACGCAGTTAAAGTTAAAGAGTTTATTTAAAACTTAAAAATGTAATTTTTCCTTTTTAGCTATCAGTTCATCCACTGTTTCCTTATACATTTCATCGGGAACGCAACAGTCAACCGGGCAAACTGCTGCACATTGCGGCTCTTCATGAAAGCCCTGGCATTCTGTGCATTTATTGGGAACAATATAATATGTATCAACACTGATCGGCGCAAAACGCTCGCCGGCATCAACTGTTGTACCATCCATTAAGGTAAAACTTCCTTTTACTGTAGTACCATCTGCAAGAGCCCATTCAACACCGCCTTCATATATTGCATTATTTGGACATTCAGGTTCACAAGCCCCGCAATTAATACACTCATCTGTTATTTTAATTGCCATACTTATTTACAATTTTACGGGTAATATTTTGCTATTAGATTTGCAGGCCAAAGATAATTACATCTGAATAAATATTTATGTTGAATTTACAACAAAGGCTGGATTTGCTAAAACAGCTTAAACAGTACATATTAAGTGATGATATACAGTGGGCATTTGCAAAACGAACTGCCAGCCAGCAAAATGCCTGGTTTACGGAGGAGTTTATAGATGATGCCGTTCAAAACATTGTTAACTGTTTTTTGAATGAAGAAAAATTAGCACAATGGATCAGCCATTATAAATTACCTGAGCAAAATACCTCGCCGGTAAATGTGGGTATTACAATGGCCGGGAATATTCCCCTGGTAGGATTTCATGATTTTCTCTGCACATTTATTACGGGTAATCAACAAACAATAAAGCTGTCTGCCAAAGACAGTGTTTTATTAAAATATCTTACCGATAAACTTGTAGAATGGAATGGCACAGCAGCCGCATTTATTCAATATAAAGAAATTTTGAAAGGATGTGATGCCTATATTGCCACAGGCTCAAATAACTCGGCAAGGTATTTCGAATACTACTTTAAAAAGTATCCGAATATTATCAGACGAAACAGAACTTCAGTTGCCATAATTACAGGTAAAGAAACTTATGAAGAACTGCTGGCGCTTTCTGACGATGTGTATATGTATTTTGGTTTAGGCTGCCGGAATGTTACAAAAATATATGTGCCGCAGCACTATGATTTTATTCCCTTGCTGGAAGCGTTTAAAAAATATGACCGCGTTATAGAAAATCATAAATACAAACATAATTATGATTACCATCTTGCCATGCATATTATTAATCAAAAGTTTTACATGACAAATGGTTCTATTGTTCTTGTAGAAGATAACCCGGTTTTTTCTCCCATAAGCGAGTTGCATTACCAGTTTTATAGTAATAAAGATGAAATATATCAGTCGCTGAATCCTGAAGAAATACAATGCATAGCCGGAAATGAAAAAACGCCTTTCGGCTCTACCCAGCAACCGCAGTTAAATGACTATGCGGATGGAATAGATACCATGCATTTTCTCTTATCAATACAAAACAAATCAGCCGTTGAAAATTAAATGAGCGCCGAATATCCCGATTTGCAATCGCCTAACAATCATTAACATTTCTATTACGAACCTTGCCGTAAATTCGGTTTGAAACACACCAGATTCTTCCTAATCATTTGTTAAAGCAAAACAGGTGAAATGCCACTTTATCAGCTTTGGGCGTTTAGCACAACAAAGGCATAGCATTTGATTGAGAATTAGGTAAGTATTTATAATTTTGGATTACAAAAATAAATTTCGAGAAGCGATGAAAATTAAACAAGTTGTTTTTACAATGCTCATAAGCGGGTTAACTGCACTCGGGGTATTGTATGGTTACAATCATTTCAATGCAAAACCCGTAGCAATACAGGATGGAATAAAAGTACCTTCTAACTATGCCGGGTTATTTGACAGTAATAATAATGCACCGGGCGAAATAGCAGATTTTGTGCAGCCTGCTAAAGCTGCCCTGCCGGCAGTTGTACATATTACAACTGTAATTGGCAGAGAAGAGGCAAGTAATAATCTCCCACGCCGCAGCAATCCGTTTCAGGGTTTGGTGCCTGATGATTTTTTTGATGATTTTTTTGGTGGTGGCGGACAAATGCGCAGTGTTCCCCAGAGAGCTTCCGGGTCTGGTGTTGTTGTAAGCCAGGATGGCTATATCATCACCAATAATCACGTAATTGATGGCGCTTCAGAAATAAAGGTTGGCTTAAATAATAAAACATCTTATACCGCTAAAGTAATTGGTGCTGACCCAAGCAGTGACCTTGCTGTACTTAAAATAGAGGCAAAGAACCTTCCTTTTCTTTTATACGGAAATTCTGACGCGGTTCAGGTGGGGCAGTGGGCGTTGGCGATAGGCTATCCTTTAAATCTTGAAACCACTGTTACCGCAGGCATCATCAGTGCCAAGGGAAGAACATTAGGATTGAACAGCCGCAAAAGCCAGGCGCCTATTGAATCTTATATACAAACAGATGCCGCAGTAAACCAGGGCAACAGTGGTGGTGCATTGGTTAATCTTAACGGTGAGCTGATAGGCATTAACTCTGCTATAGCATCGCCAACAGGTTCTTATGCAGGTTACTCTTACGCAATACCGGTGAATATTGTAAAGAAAATTGTGAACGACCTGATACAATTTGGTACTGTACAAAGAGCGTATCTCGGTATAAGCTATTTGCCTGATGAAGCGCCTGACTCAGAAAAAGAAAAAGTAGGATACAAAACAGGATTGGGTGTATATGTAAGAGAAGTGCCCAAAGATGGCGCTGCTGCTGCTGCCGGAATAAAAGCCGGTGACTACATTACTAAAGTAAATGGCTTCCCGGTAATTTCAGGCAATGAGATGGTTGAGCAAATTGCAAGGTTTAAACCCGGTGATAAAGTAACCGTTAATTATTTAAGAGATGGAAAAGAAGGAACTGCCAATGTAACCCTCAAAAACAAAACCGGCACATATGATGTTGTAAAAGTTTCTGCATTGGATGAATTTGGCGCCGACTTTACTGCGCTTGACAAAAAGAAAGCTACAGAATATGGACAAAGCGGTGGCGTTGTTGTTAAGAAAATAAATCAGAATGGCTTAATAGATGCCCAAACAAGAATGAAGGATGGGTTCGTGATATTGAGGGTAAATGATAGCCCGGTAACGAATGTGGAAGAGTTAAACGCAGCAGTGCAGAAAGCCGGCAAATCTGTAAAATTCGATGGGTTCTATCCAGGTTTTGAAGGCTTGTATACTTACAATATCAGCAAAGATCCCCAGTAGAGCATATTGCAATAGTGTGTTGCATTAAGCTTACATAGCAGGTTGATACAACCAACCTATTGTTTACACAACAAACAAAGTACCTACAAAATGAGGCTGCTCTTCAGGAAGCAGCCTCATTTGTTATATATACAAACAATATAGGACTGTTTACTTTTTGAACTCATGCCTTTGGCAGACGGCACGGGGCCACAGCGGGAAGGGAATTTTACAAAAGAGAACGGGTGAACAGGCAATGGAGAAACGTGAGAGGTGAAACCAGGTAACCGCAACCTGCAACTTGTAAACAACATTGTGTAATATTGCCTTTACAAAGCCGTTATTTTGCAAATGCATTTTGCCAAAACTTTATTATTGCTGTATTGTATGCTGGCATCGTTACAAACAATGCCGCAGCAAAAAACTGCTACCATTTCGGGCAAAGTGGTCGACGAAAACGAACAGCCTTTAAGCAAAGTATCCGTTACCATTTTAGGCAGGCAAACCAGTGTTGCCAGTTCAGACTCCGGAACATTTACGATTAAAGTGCCAACCGAAAGAGCCATTGCACTTGTATTTTCTTCATCTGGCTTTTACGATGTACAAAGGAACTTTTACCTGAATGCCGGAGAACAGGAAAAAGTTGTTGTGCGATTAAGCAGGAGCGCCAAACAATTACAGGAAGTTATTATTAAAGATGACCGTGACAGAAGAGAAGTTGGCCTTGTGCGTGTAAATCCTAAATATGCACTCACTATTCCTTCTGCAACCGGGGGCGTAGAAAGCCTTATAAAAATACTGGTAGGCAGCAATAATGAACTTTCTTCCCAATACAATGTACGTGGTGGTAATTATGATGAAAATCTCATTTACATAAATGACTTTGAAATTTTCCGTCCTTATCTTGTACGAAGCGGGCAACAGGAAGGGTTAAGTTTTATTAACCCTGAGTTAACCGGGGCCATTAATTTTTACAATGGCGGATTTCAGTCAAAATATGGTGATAAGATGAGTAGTGTGCTTGACATACAATACAGGAAACCAAAAGCATTTGGTGGTTCAGCATATGTTAGTTTACTGGAGCAGGGGTTTCACATTGAGGGCAGTTCAAAAAAGGAGAAATTTACCTACCTCATCGGGGTACGTAATCGCTCTAACAGAAACCTGGTTAGCTCGCAGGAGACAAAAGGCAATTATATACCCTCATCATCTGATATACAGGCATTGCTTACGTATAAGTTAAATAATACCTGGCAGTTTGAAATGCTGGGCAATTTCTCCCAAACAAAATTTACATTAATACCAGAGGAAGCAAAACTTACCTCATCTGTTCTTTCTCCGTTGTTCAGTACTAATCTTGGGCTTGATATATATTTTGACGGCAAAGAAAAAGACCGTTATACTACCTCGATGATTGGTTTTGCCGCCACACAGCAGATCAGTAAAAAACTAAAATTAAAATGGCTGGCCGGCAGGTTTGAAAATAATGAACAGGAGTTATACGATATATGGGCTGCTTACCTGTTTGGTGAAAGAAGTTTTGATAAAACCAGTTCAGACTTCGGCGCTATCGTTAATCCTTTAGGCGCCGGGGTATTTATGAATCATGCAAGGAACAAGCTTAATATTTCCAACTGGAATATATCGCACAAAGGATCATGGGATAACGACAGGCATTATGTGCAATGGGGATTAACGGCGGAAAAAACATTGATCAACGATCACCTTACCGAATGGGAAGCACAGGATTCTGCGGGATATAATCTCCCCTACCCTAACGATCAGCTGCAACTGTATAAAGTAATCCGCTCAAACGCTAACCTTGACATCAATAAATTTTCCGGCTATATCCAGGATAATATTGCATGGGGCAGTGAGTCAAATATCAGCCTGCAGGGCGGGGTGCGTTTCAACTATAATTCACTCAGTAAAGAATTACTTGTATCACCACGCGTGCAGCTTTCCTGGCTGCCCGGTGCAACCAAAGACTGGGTTTTTAAAATTGCTGCGGGTGCATATCACCAACCGCCATTTTACCGTGAATTGAGAAGATATGACGGAACGGTAAATACCAATGTAAAAGCACAAAAAAGCTGGCAGGCTGTTATAGGCGCTGATCATAATTTTAATGCATTTAACCGCCCCTCAAGATTTACAATGGAAGCCTATTACAAAAACATGTGGAATATAGATCCGTATGATATAGACAACGTACGTATACGGTATTTTGGCAGCAATAACGCTAAAGCCTATGCAACGGGCATTGAGCTTCGGCTGTTCAGTGAGCTGGTTAAGGATGCTGAAAGCTGGGTAAGTATCGGTTTAATGAAGACGATGGAAAAAATTGATGATTTCTATTACTACCGTTATAAAAATGCAGGTGGAGAATTTATTACCTCAGCAACTGAAGACCAGGTTGTAACGGATAGTACACGTTTTGATAAAGGATGGATGCGGAGACCAACAGACAGGCTACTCACTTTTGGTATGTTTTTCCAGGATTATTTAAGTACGAATAAAAATTTTAAAGTTCATCTGAATATGATTTACGGCACTAATATGCCCTATAATATTCCCGGTAGCGTGCGGTACAGAAATGCGCTGATTATAGATCCTTATATGCGTGTGGATATTGGTTTTAGCGCGCTGTTGCTTGATAGCGATAAGGGCTTGCGCAGAAGCCATCATCCATTCAGGAAATTTGATAATATCTGGGCAAGCTTTGAAGTATTTAACTTATTAGACAGGGCAAATACAATATCATACATGTTTATAAAAGATTTTTCAAATACGGTATATACAATGCCCAATCGTTTAACACCCCGTTTACTTAACCTGAAAATATTAGCAAGGTTTTAAAATCATTTCCACATCTGTTAATAAGTTATTATTAGCTATTTCAATTGCTATTCATTAAATTTGATTTCATGGATGGGTTAGTCACTAAACGACTATTTGTGAAAATTTAAAACTGAACCTCATTGACAGAAACAATTATTAACCTCGAAACTGTTAACCCTATTGAATTTTTTGGCGTTAACAATGGTAAGTTAGACATTCTTAAGAAAAAGTTTCCTCTCCTTAAAATTTTAAGTCGCGGTACACAAATAAAATTAAGCGGCGCCCCGGAACAAATAGGACAAGCAAAAGAAAAAATAGAATTACTTATCCAGTACCTTGAAAGAAACGGTAATGTAAGTGAGAACTATTTTGAGCAAATACTTGGTGGAGATGATCCGGAAACAGTGGATGCTTTTGTAGAACGCAATCCCAATGATGTGCTGGTTTTTGGACCTAATGGCAAGAGCGTAAGGGCCAGAACGGCTAATCAAAAAAGGATGGTTACCGCTACCGATAAAAACGACATTGTATTTGCAATTGGCCCGGCTGGTACAGGTAAAACATATACTGCGGTAGCGCTTGCAGTAAGAGCATTAAAAAACAAGTCGGTAAAAAAGATCATTCTTACACGCCCTGCGGTTGAAGCCGGTGAAAGCCTGGGTTTTTTACCTGGCGATCTTAAAGAAAAAATTGATCCGTACCTGCGCCCGCTATATGATGCGCTGGATGATATGATACCCGCCGATAAGCTGGGATATTACATGAGCACGCGTGTTATTGAAATTGCGCCACTTGCCTATATGCGCGGCCGTACGCTCGACAATGCATTTATCATCCTGGATGAAGCGCAAAATGCCACTGACCTGCAGATCAAAATGTTTCTTACACGTATTGGCGCCAATGCCAAGGCGATCATTACCGGCGACCTTACACAGGTTGATTTGCCCAAACACCAAAAGAGTGGTTTGGAGAAAGCAACCCGTATTTTAAGAAACATAGAAGGTATTACACATATTGAACTGGATGAGGATGATGTTGTACGCCACAGGCTGGTTAAGGCAATCATCAAAGCGTATGACAAAGACTTTGAAAGACAACAGGAATATATTAATCAGAAACAACAGGGAAGTTAGGGTAACACCCGGAAATTAAAATTGGTGAGGTACAGGAAAATGCAAAACAGCATAATAAACTGTTGCATTGCCTGTGCCTCTTTTTAATTTTAATCTGTTTTAGTACTTACGTTTTATATTAACACTTCTAACCCCCTGTTGTTGGTGTTGCCAAAGCGCTTTGACGCTCACAAACAAACAACGGCTATGCCGGAACACCCGCAGCTTTAAAATGAAAAAGTTACTGATTTCTCAGCAGCTTTTCTCTTTTTATTACGGGCTGCCTTTTACCCGGCTTTTTCTTTAACGGTTGTTTGTTCGTATTGTTATACTTACCGGCAGTATACTTATTAGCATAGATTTTTGCATATAAAGCTGGTTTTGATTTGTTTTACTATATTTTTACCCCCGCGGTATTTACGGTGCAGGCGATACGCTTCTGCACCGGGCTCTTGAGTACAACGGCGAGTAGGCAAGGGCATTTCAGCCCAAGCCTCTCACAGAACCGTACGTGAAGCTCTCACTTCATACGGCTCATGCCATATTATCAAACATATTTAAAAACAGTCCAGTAGTTAACGGAAATAAGAAATATTTTGGAGTATATGCAAGGAATGACAGTAAAAATTTTACCATTGTTGATTGTGTAATCGAAGGACACACAATTCAACGTGGTTTAGAAAATAGCTCGTTTTTAATTGAAGCGTATAGCCTAATGTTATCACCAGGGTCATCTCAGAAGATAGGGGTGTGTGAATATTACGAAGAACCATCCAAAAGCAACCCTTTAACTATAAAAAATAGTAATGATTCTTTGTTGAATTACGTGATATTACAGAACAACACTAATGCAAACGATTCGGTGATTGTTATTCAGAGATTGGGAAATTCTGAAGAAGAATCGCAAAAAAAAGTATACGTAAATGCGAACCAAACCCTTACTGTTTATTTAACAAAGATGGAAGTCCTATTCTCTTCGCAACTACTTACTAAGAATGACGAACATTTTCCCGGCATAAGCGTGATTGTTAAATAATATAGCAAATCATATTTATAAATTTTTATTTTTCAGAAGAAGTCGCCATGCGTTAGGTGTCAGTTTAAACTCTCGTTTAAATGCTCTACTTACCCAAATTTACCCTCTATTTTATACACTACACTTTAGGAGTTTGAGAATATCCTTTTGAGTATTGGAGAGTGTTACGACCTTTTCAAATTCCTGTTTTGTGGTTTTATGTTTGAGTTTCACTTTGTAAACTGTTTGCAGTTCTTTAAGAATGGCTGATGCGGAGAGATGGAGTTTTCTACATCTGTATTGCAGATAAGACAGCATACAGAGCGACAGGTAACATATTTTGATGTGTGCCTTTACTCTTTGCGGCATCCATAAGCGGATAGGATGCAATTGCACATCACCTTTCATTGTTCTGAAACTCCTTTCTACAATGTCTTTATCAAAATATTTTTTTACGACTATGTCTGGCTTCAGCACCGTGTTGTGAAATATTAGGGAGAAGCCTACATATTTAGCTTCTGCATCGCTTGAACCTGTAGCCAGCATTTTATCTCGTTTGAGGGCTTCATATTTAGGATTATATATAATCACCAGTTTTCCGAACAGAAAATCAACTTCTTGTACATACACAAAAGTGTCTTTGAGCGCTACCTGACATTTTTTGGTATAGATGCTATCCCGGTTTATGGTGCTAAGGATATTTGTCTTAATGCCTGCCGATTGTTTTACGCCTACTATCGTCTGCATGCCCAACTTTTGTAAAGATGTTACATTGGCTTCGCTATAAAATCCTCTGTCCATAATGATAGATGGAATGCCCCTCCGGGACATTATAATCATTAGGTCTTCCAGCACTTTGATGTTGGATATGTTGCCATTGTACATCTTGTGAAATATGGGTAAACCATTTTCAAAACTTACACCTAAACCTATTTGCACCAGTTTGGACACTTTGCCGTCTTTGCCCTTGCGCAGGTTACTCTCATCGTTTTTGCCATTGTAATAAGTGTCAGTTACGTCTAACACAAAGGAACCGTTGTCCTTGGGAGCCAGTTTTTTCCACAGGGCAAAAAGCGATTCTTCAACAGCATCAAAATCACATTCTTCCAGAAAATCCAATGCATTGTACAACATCTTTGTATCTAATTGTTCCAGCCCCAGAACATCTTTTATGGTTGAATGTTCTATCCAATCACCAATCATGCTGATGCTGCCTTTACAAACCAAATGTGCGATCAGCAAAGCGATGATGGGTTTATGGTGCTTGCCGAGAAGATAGTTGAGGTTGAGCTGTTTGGCAATACCGCAAAGAACGGCTACATCTGCGTGACGTTTGACATTGTGGAGCTCCAGTTTATTGATGTCCACCTTCTGTACAGCAACACCGCTTTCTTCTTTGCCAATGTATTCAAGCACCCGCTGCTTTACTTTTCCGTCCTCCCTGTACGATTCTACCTTAGCCAGATAGGTGGCATCCCCTTTTTTGATTTTCCTGATAAAAGCCATTGTAATGTATATATTATACACTATAAAAATAAACAAAAAATAATACCAACAAAAAAATGTCAGTATTATCACTACTTTAAAACAAAAAAATTATGTAGTGTATATTTTTAGGGGTAAACTTGGGTAACTAGTGATGCAGCAGATGAAAACCCCGTTTGTTCGGCTATATATTGAATAGTAAAATCAGTTTTTTGAAGTAATGTTTTTACAAACTTTAATCTTTCATACAAAAGATACTGATAAGGAGTTTTATCAAAAACCTGATGAAATCCATTTTTTAGAAGCCAGGTATTAATCCCTGTTCTTTTTGCTAATTCCTTAATGGAAATATGAGATGACAAATTTTGTTTTATTATATCTCTTACAGAGCAAATTGCCAGATTTTGACTTGAAGTAATTGGTATCTTCTCTTTTTTATTTGCCGCTGAGTCAAGTACTTGCTTTATTAAAGTAATCGCAATATCTTCATTTCTGGGAGAACACATAAGTAGTTCAATTGTATCTAAGATATATACGTTACTCCAACAAGCATTGGAGAATAATAGTTTGGGAGAATTTCTCTCAACAGCAGTAATAAAAGCTATAGGTAATTTTTCTCTAAGTTTAAAAAGAAAACACTTGTCAATGCACATATCAAATACACAATAAGACTGACTTTTTTTAACTGTAAAACTACTTTCACTCATAGGTAAATAAACAAAATTAAATTGACCTTGTTTTAGATATATCTCCTCCTTCCCGTTCATTGTGTGACACAGATCATTCTTAAGCATTAGCCTAAATCCCAACCAATCAGACTCCTTATGGATGTATATTGTAGAATCTACAATTGCATTGTAGACACTATACCAGAATGAATATTTGTTTTCCGAAATTTTTTGAGAAATAATCTCGCCAAAATTTCCTGTAGCATATATTTTCTCGCTTCCCTGAATATAAGGGGACGTACTAATCGGTAACTGACGAGAAAATCTAATTTTGGTATCAATATCAGTGTTTATTTTCATCAGCAAGTTTGTTAACTTAAATCGTCTAATTCAAAAGTTATTTTCAACCTTTGGAAACAAGTTTGAGTTTATAATAGAGGGAGTCGTTCTAAAATTTAAATAAAATACCTGACTATAACCAACCTACAACGGTATATAAAAAGTTCTACAAATAGAACCTTAAAATATAAACAAAAAACTTCAAATTACCCGTTTCAATTTCCATTAAAATCCATACCTTACTGTTGAAAACACCATCAAATGAAAATCGCTAACCTGCTTACTTATTTTCTTTGCTTAAACATATACAGCCAGTCGCAAAACGTCCGCTCACCCGTAGTTGCGTGGTATACTTCTTCAGGCGCTTACAGCAAAAATTTTTCAGATATATTTTCAATCAACAATAATATTGCTGCGCTTGCAGCAGTAAAAAATTTCAGTGCAGCGGTGTATGGTGAAAAAAGATTTATGCTGGCAGAGCTGGGTCTTTATTCAACTGTTCTTGCCATACCAACTTCTTCGGGAAATTTTTCTTTATCTGCCAATTATTATGGTTATAAAGCATACAATGAGTCAGAAATATCAATCGGCTATGGCAGAAAACTGGGTGATAAAGTTGATATAGGCGCTACATTCAATTACTTCAGCTTGCACATTCCTTCATACGGCAAAGCTTCGGCTTTAAATTTTGATATCGGTGCTATATTTCATATTACGGAGCAGTTACACTCAGGTATTAATATTTACAACCCGCTGAGCAGCAAATTTGGAAGGCATACAGATGAAAAATTGATGTCTGTATATAAGGCCGGATTAGGATATGATTTTTCCGCATCATTTTTTAGCGGTGTGGAAGTAATAAAAGAACAAGGTGGCGCAACAGGTATTCATGCTTCATTTCAATACAAACCCATTGTACAACTTTTTGCAAGGGCGGGTATTGTCACTTCAAACCATTCGTGGTATGCAGGTATTGGATATTTATTTAAAGAACTGCGGGTAGATGTTACCGTGAGCATGCATCAGCAACTCGGAATTTCACCCGGCATTTTACTGCTGTACGCTATTAAAAAACAGGAAAAGGAATGAAGTGCCCGCTTATAATAATATGCCTGATTTTATATTTGGATGTATATGCCCAAACACAGCCTGCCGCCGGTGTAGAACAACAACTCGAAAATATAACCGAGCAAAATGAAGATGCAGAAACAACTGACGATATCTGGATACAGCAAATAGAATATTTCAGAAAAAACCCTGTTAATCTAAATACTGCCTCGGTAAATGATTTACAGGATCTGCAAATTTTAAACCCGCTGCAAATTGAAAGTTTTATCACTTACAGGAAATTATTGGGAAAACTTATCAGCATATATGAGTTGCAGGCCGTGCCGGAATGGGATATTCCAATCATACAAAAGCTACTCCCCTACATTACCGTAACGGATGCCATTACCCTAACAGGAGATTTTAAAAACAGGCTAAAAAAAGGATACCATAGTATTTTAATGCGTTATTCAAGAACGCTCGAAAAAAGTGATGGTTACTCCCCCAAAGACTCAGGACAAAGTTTTTATACCGGCGACCCGTCGCGAATAATGATGCGATACAAATATCAATACAAAAATTTACTGCAATATGGAATAACTGCCGGCAAAGATGCGGGAGAAACTTTCTTTAAAGGAAGCTCGAAATATGGATTTGATTTTTATTCCTTTCATTTTTTTGCAGGAAATATGGGTATTATTAAATCTGTTGTTCTTGGTGATTATACCGTAAACATGGGACAAGGTTTGATTTACTGGCAGGGCCTGGCATTCGGAAAAGGTGGAGATGCGGTCAATATTAAACGGCAATCGGCAGTATTAAAGCCCTATAATTCCTCCGGATCCTATTATTTTAACAGGGGCGCAGCACTAACGGTTGGCATTAAACGATGGCAGGCAACAGGTTTTTTTTCTTTGCGAAAATTAGATGCCAACCTTACCAGCACAGATACGCTTTCTGAAGATATTGCTTCATCTATTCATGTATCGGGCTATCACCGAACGCCGGGTGAAATTGAAGACAAAGGCAGTTTACAACTCATCAGTTATGGTGGCAATATAAAGTATGTAAGTAATAAATGGCAGATAGGTATAAACGCTGTTCAATATCAATTCAAGAATGCTGTTCAAAAAAAAGAAGTGCTTTATAATCTTCATGCTTTTGCCGGTAAAAGCTGGCTGAATTATAGTGCTGACTACAGTTTTACTTACCGCAACCTTCACTTTTTTGGGGAAACCGCCTTTGATAAGAATAACAATATCGCTGCGATAAATGGTTTGCTGGTAAGTGCAGACCGGAGGGTTGATATGATGTTTCTCTATAGAAATATTTCTGCAAAATACCAATCGCTTTATGGCAATGCGTTTACGGTAAATACATTACCCACCAATGAAAATGGTTTATATGCAGGCATAAGTATTCGCCCGGTTTATAAAATAAAGCTGGATGCATATACTGATTTATTTTCTTTTGCCTGGCTGAAATACCGGGTTGACGCACCATCCCGTGGGCAGGAATATTTTTTACAATGCACCTATATTCCTTCAAAACAGGCCGAAGCCTCTACAAGGTTTCGCTTCATAAATAAACCTCTAAATAATAAATCGGCAGGCAACGCATTAAATGAGATTATCAGCTTTTCAAACAAAACATGGCGTACGCAAATCAATTACCAGTTAAATGCTGCATGGAGCATCAGGCAAAGATTTGAGTTACTATGGTATACAAGTGAAAATGAAAACCCCGAAAAAGGTTTCCTCAGTTATTTTGATATTTTCTTTAAGCCAAAAATGAGTAAGCTAAGCATTAATACCAGGTTGCAGTATTTTGAAAGTGATAGTTATAATTCGCGATTGTACGCGTATGAAAATGATGTTTTATACTATTATGCCGTGCCGGTATTTTATGATAAGGGCATGCGGTATTATCTCAATATCAAATACAATGTATTAAAATCAGCAAGCTTATGGATAAAATGGGGGCAAGCCATCTACAGTAATAAAACCGGCATTGGCAGCGGCTTAGATAAAATTGCAGGTAACAAAAAATCAGAGATAAGGATATTATTATCTGCTGATTTTTGAGAGAAAAACAGATTTTTATATAAGTTTTGATTGCACTCAATATCTGTTATATACATTTGCACAAACTTCCCATCATGGCAGATCAACAACAACCAAACCAGTTAAATATAGAAATTTCAGAAGAAGTAGCTGAAGGGATATATGCCAATCTTGCAATCATTACACATAGTCATGCTGAATTTGTAGTGGATTTTGTAAATGTAATGCCCGGCACACCCAAGAGCAAAGTAAAATCAAGAATAATTCTTACGCCCCAACATGCCAAACGCTTTATGAAAGCGCTTATTGATAACGTAAAACGTTTTGAAGCAGCCAACGGCACTATACAGGATATTGAAGAAATACAAATACCAATGAATTTTGGAGGACCTACAGCGCAGGCGTAGGCAGGAATAATTACAAACTTTTATAACACCTGGTATCATTGCATTAAATATTGGTACCATTGCCTCAATATTTAGTACCGTTTACTAAATCCTTGTTTTCAATAGCTGAAAATATTGTAATTACGCACCTGTTTGATTAGCCTTAAGAATAATCATTTTACCCTTCTCCCCTTTATGATTGACGATTAAACAGCTTGTCTGATATCTTACGCTTAAGACATTTATTGCTAAAAAAACCAGCAGAAATCAGTAGTCAGAGGTATAAATAGTTTATAAAGGATTATTTGCATGGCACAAGCCCGTATTGTGCTCATAGAAAAGCGTACACAACTTCTATTACTTTAAAAATTAAGTTATGAAATTAAAGAAGCATGCTATCGGGTTATTGATTATATCTATCATTTTTTACAATAAAAACGTAATTGGGCAAGCCAATACTACATTATCAAATCTTGCATCACCTACCGCTATAAATCAGCACCTTATCCCAACATCAAACAACAGCTTGGATATAGGTACTGTTGCAAAACAATGGAGAACCATCTATGCAGGAACAAGTTTTTATTTAAAGGGCTCGCGTATCATACATGCGCCGGGAACAACAAACTTTTTTACAGGGCCAAATTCAGGAAACGCAGCCACTACAGGAACACACAATACTACTGTGGGAGACTATACCCTCGCTTCTTTAACAACGGGCACATATAATACAGCAATGGGGTTCAGAGCACTCAGGAGCACTACCACCGGCAGCAGGAATACTTCCTCTGGTTATGCATCGCTTTATAACAGTACTTCAGGAAGCTATAATAGCGCATTGGGTTTTGCTTCTCTTTTTCTTACCAGCACCGGAAGCTATAATGTGGCTATGGGCAATGAAACAATGTATGAGAATACCACAGGAGCGCATAATGTGGCCATTGGCTCACAGGCAATGTATTCAAATAAAACTACAAACAACCAGGTAGCATTGGGAGATAAAGCATTGTATAGTTTGAATGGAGGCGGAGGTAATAATGTAGCTATTGGCAGTGAAGCTTTGTATGCCACAAATACCGGGTCATATAATACTTCTGCTGGGAATCAATCAATGTTGCTTAATACTACAGGGTCATTTAATACTGCCATGGGTTATGATGCTATGAGTTACAGCACTACCAGCGGAAACAACACTTCTATTGGTGCTTATTCTATGTATAACAATAGCGGAGCATACAACGCAGCAGTAGGCACTTATGCCGGATATTATACAAGCACAAATAGTTCTTTTTTGGGTTGGTTTGCACGTGGGCCTCAGGCTGGTGTTACCAATAGTACTGCAATAGGTTATAATACAGTTGTTACAGGAGACAACCAGGTTCGTATCGGAAACGGAAGTGTTACAAGTATAGGTGGTCCTGTGGGTTGGTCTGTAATCTCAGATGGAAGATTTAAAAAAGATATTACTGAAAATGTTCCGGGGCTGGCATTTATTAACAAATTGCGCCCAGTAACGTATAATTTTGACGCTGCTGCCTTTAATAAAAAAATTGGCGATATATCAGCCAATAAGAATGGAGTTAACAATACACAGAACGAAGACAGAAGTGCTGCAACAGAAAGAAGCAAAGTGCTTTACACAGGATTTATTGCACAGGAAGTAGAAGCAGTTGCTAAAAAAATGAATTATAGTTTCAGCGGAATTGACGCGCCAAAAAATGAAAATGATTACTACGGGTTAAGATATAGCGATTTTGTAGTTCCTTTAGTTAAGGCTGTTCAGGAATTAAGTTTGCAGAATGACAGCCTCAAAAAAGAAAATGAACAACTTAAAGCTCAGAATGCATTGTTTGAAGAACGATTTAAAAAAATAGAATCAGCTTTAAAATTAAATACTTCTTCTGTACTATCATTATCCAATGCATCAATTGAGCAAAATAGTCCCAATCCATTTAGTACATCTACAACAATAAGTTATAAACTACCTGCAAACAGGGGGAAGGCTCAAATTATAATATACGACGCAGGGGGCAGGATGCTTAAACAATATAATCTTCAGGCACAGGAAAGTGGAACAATCCGCATAGATGCAACCATGCTGCCCGCAGGAACTTATAATTATGCCTTATCAGTAAATGGAAATATAATTGAAACGAAAAAAATGGTATTGACAAAATAGGAAATAACAAAACCAAAGCAATAAAGCGGATCTGCAAATATCTGCTTTATTGCTTCCTGTATTCCTCCAACGCCTTCTCTAAACAATCCATTGCTTTGTTTATCGCATCCACATTCAGCACATAGGCAAAGCGAACTTCATTTTTTCCCAAACCGGGTGTGCCATAAAAACCGGTTCCCGGGGCCATCATTACTGTCTGGTTATTGTAAGAGAAAGATTCGAGTATCCATTGGCAAAACTTATCACTGTCATCAACAGGTAATTTAGCCATTGCATAAAAAGCACCGCCGGGGTTCGGACAAAATACTCCCGGCATATCATTCAGCCTTTTTACAAGTGTATCTCTTCGTAATTTGTATGCTGCTTTAGTGGCATCAAAATAATTATCAGGCAAATCAAGCGCGGCTTCTCCGGCAATTTGTCCAAAACCCGGCGGACTTAATCTTGCCTGTGCAAATTTCAATGCTGTTTCAATAACCCGTTTGTTTTTGGTAATCATCGCGCCTATTCTTGCCCCGCAGGAGCTATACCTTTTTGAAATAGTATCCAGCAGAATTACATTTTCTTCTATGCCATCTAAACGCATGGCGCTAAAATGTTCGCCGGTATAGCAAAACTCACGGTAAGCCTCATCCGAAAACAAAAAGAGGTTATGCTTTTTTACAATTGCTTTAAGAATTTCCAATTCTTCCCTGCTGTATAAATACCCGGTAGGATTATTAGGGTTGCAGATAAGAATCGCTTTGGTACGATTGGTGATCTTTTGCTCAAATGCCTCAATGGGAGGTAATGCAAAACCACTTTCAATAGAAGAAGGAATAGGTACTACTTTTACCCCTGCTTCAACAGCAAAGCCATTGTAATTTGCGTAGAACGGCTCAGGTGTAATCACCTCGTCACCCGCATCCATACAGCTCATCATAGCAAATAAAATAGCTTCAGAACCACCGGTAGTAATAAGAATGTCAGTATAATCAACAGCAACCTGCTGCTTTTGGTAATAACCTACCAGTTTGCGCCGATAACTTTCATTACCGGCGCTGTGGCTATACTCTAATATTTTAAAATTTGAATGCCGAACGGCATCTAATTCAAGCGCAGGAGTTTCTATATCCGGCTGTCCGATATTCAAATGATACACTTTTATTCCCTTCTGTTTTGCTTTTTCCGCATAAGGAACCAATTTTCTTATGGGAGAAGCAGGCATCATCTGCCCCCTTTTGCTGATTGATAACATATTACAAAGATATGATTTGCCTTTTGATCTTTGGGTTTTCAATTCTACCTTTGCGCCATGCAAATACTGGATGGCAAATTAGTTTCACAGGCTGTAAAAGAAGACCTGAAAAAGAAAGTTGATAATCGTAAGCAGGAAGGCAAAAAAACGCCCCACCTGGTGGCTATATTAATCGGCACAAACGGCGCCAGCGAAACCTATGTGGCTTCAAAAGTAAAAACCTGCGAAGAAATCGGGTTTGAGTCTACATTGATCCGTTATGAAGACACAATAGATGAAGCTACTTTATTAAAAAAGATTGAGGAGCTGAATACAGATGCCGCCATTGACGGCATTTTGGTTCAATTACCGCTACCCAAACAGATTTCGGAAGAAAAAGTGATCAATACCATTGCTGCTGAAAAAGATGTTGATGGTTTTCATCCATCCAATATCGGCAAAATGGTGCAGGGGCAACCTGCTTATATTCCGGCCACACCTTATGGCATTTTATTATTACTCGAGCATTATAAAATTGAAACCAAAGGCAAACACGCTGTTGTAATTGGCAGAAGCAATATTGTTGGCAGGCCAATGAGTATTCTGCTGAGCCAGAATACAGCAACAGGAAATTGCACAGTAACCTTATGCCACTCGCATACAAAAAACCTGAAAGAAATTTGTTTGCAGGCTGATATTATAGTTGCTGCTTTAGGTAAGCCCGAATTTTTAAAAGCGGATATGATAAGGGAAGGTGCTGTAGTAATTGATGTGGGCATTACAAGAGTAGATGATAAAACGAAAAAGAAGGGATATGCCATTAAAGGCGATGTGGATTTTGAGGCTGTGGCGCCTAAATGCAGTTATATAACCCCTGTGCCCGGCGGTGTAGGTGCTATGACTATTGCTGCCTTAATGAAAAACACATTGCTTGCGGCTGAAGGAAAGTATATTTGATTAGGCAGTAGTGAATAGACAATAGTGAATAATGCTGCCTGAAACCAGTAACTTGAAACCTGTAGCTTATCCCCCATACAACACATTAAATAAACCGTGAGTTTGGAAACAGCAGTTGATACAGACAAACAAACGCTTCCCGTAATGGAGGCATTTTATACATTGCAGGGTGAAGGTATGCACCAGGGCAAGGCTGCGTATTTTATACGGCTTGGCGGTTGCGATGTTGGTTGTGTTTGGTGTGATGTAAAAGAAAGCTGGGATGCCAATGCACATCCGCAAAGAGAAATAAATGCTATCGTTACAGAAGCGTTAAACGAGCTTCCGGGCGAATGTGCCTCACCTCAAAACAATAATGTAATAGCAGTAGTTACCGGCGGCGAACCTTTGATGCATAATCTTGACGAACTAACAACCTCATTAAAACAAGCTGGCTTCAGAACACACATTGAAACTTCAGGAAGCAGCCCTTTATCAGGAAACTGGGATTGGATTTGCTTATCACCTAAAAAATTTAAAGCGCCGCTGCCTGAAATACTTTCAGAAGCAGATGAACTGAAAATAGTAGTATATAACAAATCTGATTTTAAATGGGCAGAGCAATTTAAAAAGCAGGTAAGCAGTAAATGCAAGTTATATCTTCAACCGGAATGGAGTAAAGCCTCAATAGTTACGCCGCTTATTATTGATTATATTAAACAACATCCTCAATGGCAAATGAGTTTGCAAATTCATAAATACCTTAGCATTCCATAATTATTTACCATTAGTTAATCAACCTGGAAATCTCTGTTTAAATTTTCGGTTACCAAACACTCGAAAAAACAACCGTTTGCTCAATGTTGTGAAAATATCAAAGCTTCGGTTATATATTTATGGTATAACAATCAAAAACGGGACGGTCAATATATAACACTTGGGTACAATGGCGGCATAAAGCCGCCTTTTTTTGCAGGTTATTCAATAAATATTTCCTGAAAATTCTTCTAATTAGCTTTTATCATCCGTTAAAATACAATGCTGCAAAAAAAAATTTTACACGCTTCAATTCGCCCGACAGTTAGAAATTTCAGACGAAATTCACTATCCTTTCGATAAGCTGATATTGCAGAAAATGCTCCCGGGTCACCATAGCAATACGCCTTTCGCTCACCCGTTTATTTGTCCAACATTTATATCTGATCCATGAAACCATTTCTTTTTATCACATTATTATCGCTTACCCTCTTTTCATGCAAAAAAGAAAACAGCGCATCCGGCACAGCATTTAATCCTATAGAATACAACGAAAGCAAAGACATCACCGGTGAATATAAAGGCGCATTTTCCTGGTCAAAAACAAATAGCGAAACGATACAGCAGAAAGCTGAAAAAAGCCAGGAGGGAACATTTTCAATTAAGTATACAGGAAAAAATCAACTGGAAATTATCTCCAGCATTTCTTCAGATTTGAAATATAAAGTGTATGAAATGAGGTTGTTTAAAGTCAGCAAGGCAAACGATCATATTGAGTATTTTTTTACAGGAAGTGCAAAAGATTATACCGAGAATATTAACAGCTATGCAGAAATGTCTTTGCAGTCCTACAGGGAAAAAAATGTATTCTCCTTTTATGGATGTAATTCATTTGATGGCATACAAAATGAAGCCCTGCATATTTTTGATGCCACTTCGGGGAAAGTGCATTAAAAATTTCTAAATAGAAGCAAAGGAAATTATGGCCGGGAGATTCCTTTCTGCTTCTTTGCAATATCATCCATAATTATATCAGCATGTTCCCTTGAGTTTTCAATAAACCAGGTATGTGTATCCATGCCTCCGCAAACTACGCCTGCCAGGTAAATATTCTTCATATTAGTTTCCATAGTTAATGGATCATATGTTGGCCTTAATACTTCATCATCAGACAAGGTAATACCGGCCTTTTTCAAGAAATCAAATTGTGGCTGGTAACCAGTAGCTGCAATTACATAGTCATTAGGGATAGTAACAATACCGTCGGGTGTTTGTATGTCAACCCTGTCTTCATAAATAGCAGATAAAGTAGCACGAAAAAATGCTTTAATACTACCTTCGGCAATACGGTTTTCTATATCAGGCTTCACCCAATATTTTACTCTCCTCCCTATTTCATTTTGTTTAATAACCATTGTTACATCAGCACCCTTACGATAGGTTTCCAATGCCGCGTCTACCGCAGAATTATTAGCACCTACTACCACAACTTTTTGCATAGCGTAAAAATGCGGCTCCTTATAGTAATGTGTTACTTTAGGCAGGTTTTCTCCGGGTATATTCATTAATACCGGCAAATCATAAAACCCGGTAGCAATAACAACATATTTTGCAATATACTTTCCGCGCGTTGTTGTGATTTCGTATTTGCCGTTTACAGGTGTAATAAGCTTAACGTTTTCCCGGAGGCGAACATTTAAATCATTAGCTAATGTAACACGCCTGTAATATTCTAAAGCTTCATTACGTGTGGGCTTCGACGCGATGGAGACAAACGGCACTCCTCCTATTTCCAATTTTTCAGATGTAGAAAAGAATGTCATGTTGTATGGGTAATTGTAGAGAGAATTAACAAGGCACCCTTTCTCAAGCACACAATACTCCAATCCATGTTTCTTAGCCTGCAGCGCACAAGCCAGCCCTATAGGACCACCGCCAATAATAATAATATCAAACTTCATGTAATGTTCTCTTTATGATTAAAATTATTCTTATAAAACCGAGCAGGTAATCCTTTTAAGTTACTATAAACTTTTGTTTACAAAGGTATGACCAAAAAAAACGCTATTTTCAACTTATAAAAACCCTTTTTATGAGCGAAATTTTTAGCTATGCCTGGATACTGGTTATTATCATCATCATTTTTAGTGGCTTGGTTACCGTTAACCAGGGCACTATTTCAGTTATTACCATGTTTGGAAAATACCGCCGTATACTTAAACCGGGCCTGAATTTCAAAATTCCTATTTTAGAACAGATCTACCGTCGTGTTTCTATACAAAACCGCTCGGTTGAAATGGAATTTCAGGCAGTAACTGCCGACCAGGCAAATGTATATTTTAAAAGCATGTTGCTGTATGCAGTGCAAAACGCCGAAGAAGAAACAATAAAAAAAGTTGCGTTCAAATTTATAAGCGAGCGGGATTTAATGCAGGCACTGACAAGAACGATTGAAGGAACAATACGTTCTTTTGTTGCCACAAAAAAGCAGGCAGAAATATTAGGGCTGCGCAAAGAGATTGTTGAATATGTAAAAGAGCAAATCGATCATTTACTTGAAGACTGGGGTTATCATTTATTAGATCTCCAGATCAACGACATTACTTTTGATAAAATGATTCTTGACAGCATGAGTAAAGTAGTTGCCAGCAATAACCTGAAGGCAGCCGCTGAAAACGAAGGACAGGCATTGCTCATCACTAAAACAAAAGCCGCGGAAGCTGAAGGTAATGCCATTAAAATAGCTGCAGAAGCTGAAAGACAGGCTGCGCAATTACGTGGTCAGGGTGTAGCCCTGTTCCGTGAAGAGGTAGCAAAAGGTATGAGCCAGGCCGCAGAACAAATGAAGCAGGCTAATTTGGATACCAACGTAATCTTATTCAGCATGTGGACAGAAGCCATTAAAAATTTTGCAGAAGTTGGTAAAGGGAATACCATTTTTCTTGACGGCAGCAGCGAAGGCATGCAAAAAACAATGAAGCAGATATTGAGTTTGATGAGTGGGGAAAAATCATAATATTTTACTATAATAACTATTTCGAAATAAACATTTAGTGAGGAATGAAAAAAATATGTAAATTACACAAACCCCCTCTTATATGTTATGGAGAAAATTTAATGGAGAACGATTCCAGCTTCCTATCAAAGAAGAAGTAAAACGTGCTATTATCCGCGAAAAACAAAATGGATTTCGCCTTAAAGTTTGCATCGGCACCGATTCACAGGTTAAAGGAGCAGAAACAGAATTTGCTACGGTAATTGTATTTCTTCGTGAAGGACATGGAGGATTTATGTTCATCCATAATGAAAAAACAAAAAAGCAATATTCTATCAAAGAAAGAATGCTGGTAGAAGTTGCTAAAAGCATTGAGATTGCTTATGAATTATGCGACCTGTTTACGCAGTATGATGTTGATATGGAAGTTCATGCCGACATCAACACTAACCCACACTTTAAAAGTAATGAAGCATTACGTGAAGCAATGGGTTATATACTCGGAATGGGCTTTGCATTTAAAGCAAAACCAGAGGCATTTGCCAGCAGCAGTTGCGCCAATAAAGTAGTGAACTGATTGCTGCCATCCTGCTTCTTAAAAGCGGTATTGGCATACCGTTAGAGGGTTTGTCTCTCCTATTCTTCGGAAATTCCACCCTGGTTTTTGAATGCTTCGTTCCAGTTATCAATAGCATCTAAAATTTTATTGCGGCCTGTTTGCTTTATACTGCTTGTAGTAAAATGCTGCGGCAGGAATTGCCAGTTTTTTTTCATTGCATTTAAAAATGCTTTGATGTTGCGGCTTACATCCTGCTGGGTTGATTTATCGGTTTTTGTAAAAACAATGGTGAAGGGGATACCCCACTCACCCAACTGGTTAAGAAAATCGAGATCTGATTTTTGGGGTGAATGCCGGCTGTCAATCAGTGCAAAAACGTTTACAATATTGGGCCGTTTGGTCAGGTAGTCTTTTGTCATTTTCTCCCAGTGTTTTCTTTGCTGCTGCGAAACTTTAGCAAAACCATACCCCGGCAAATCAACAATATACCACTGCGTTTTTTCTTTGCCGGAAACACTCTCTATAATAAAATGATTGATCATCTGGGTTTTGCCCGGCGACGCAGAAGTTTTTGCCAGCTTTTGTTTATTGCAAAGCATATTGATAAGAGAAGATTTACCCACATTACTCCTCCCGGTAAATACATATTCCGGTCTGACTGGCGGAGGGCACTTTGTATAATCAGGGCTGCTGATTAAATATGCTGCATCTGTAATAACCATGCCGCAAGATAACGAGAAAGGGGCAGTAAGCTTTCAGGTATCAGCTATCAGCTATCAGCAGTCAGCTATCAGTTGGCGGTCATGATACAGATGCCGGATATCAGTTGTTAGTGTAAAGCAATAACATCAATACATAGGAGATTTGCTGCGTCCGGATTACTGCCCGCCAAATCTTATAGTTTCAAGCTGGCGACAGCCAAAAGCTGATACCTGACTGCTGATACCTGAAAGCTGACAGCTACCTCCTCCGGCGGATGCGCACTGTAGAATTTTGCGATAAGCTGCTCGACAGAAATACCTCATACCTGTTAATACCATCCGTAATTACCATAAGTGCGGTATTGGGAGATATAGTACCAAGGTTTTCAGCGAACATACTTATTTCACTATAAGGTTTGGTAGAATCCAGCACCACATAATATATAATACCCCGCTCAGTTAAGGATTGATGGGTTGATATAGGCTCTTTATTATAGAATACTGAAATGCTGTCGCCATCTACTATACCATTATCATAAAAAGTCAGCCGCAGTGAATCTGAATCTACCAACAACTCTTTTGTTACTACCTCTGTGCGCTTGTTAAATTCTATCTGAATTTTTTTGGCTTCGAGTTGTTCAAAAGTTGGTTCTTTTACTTTAAGGTCTACGGAGTCAGGCGTTCTGTCTTCCTGCGGATTTACCACCACATCTTCTTCAGTGGGTTTCCACATTTTGGTTATAGGAGAAAACTTATCAACAAGGCTATCAGTATTCAATTGTTCGCCATATACAAAATCGAAAGCAATATCCGGGCAGGTATATTTGTATTTACCCTGGGTAGTAAATACACCTTTAATATTTGTGCTCACTCTTGAGGCTGTAACAATCGCTTTTAAATCCATGATACACTCAACACCATTATTAGCAGAAGCGCGGAAATAAGTAATAGGGATATTTTTAATGGTTATCTCTCTTTTACCGGCATTATAAGTGCCTTTTACATAAAAACTCTGAAAGCTTTGTTTGAAATAATAGCTGATTACACCTTTTATGTCATTGCCTTCCTGCTTAAGATCTAATTCAATAAGATAGTTATTGTGAGAACCGCCAAGCAAAATATCGGCACTTCCGTACCAACTGCCTTTTATACCCTGGCTAAATCCATTTAAAAAGGATATTGAAAAAATAAAGATGATTATTACCCTCATGCGTCTTAATTGGGAATAATGATTAATATTGGATACCATCTAACGAAGGATTTCTAAAACTATTGCAAATAAATTGCTTATGGCATTCAAATATCTTTATACACCATATTTCCGTTTTATTTCCCGCTCCGAGTCCCTCGCTTTAATGGTTTCTCTTTTATCGTGTGTTTTCTTTCCTTTCCCCAATCCTATCTCCAGTTTTACCAGGCCCTTTTCCGTAAAAAAAAGCGCTAAAGGCACAATTGTAAATCCTTTCTCTTTTATTTTTCCTTCCAGCTTGTTCAGCTCTTTTCTGCTTAGCAGCAGCTTTCTTTCGCGTAAAGGGTCGTGATTATAATATGTACCGTGGCTGTATTCTGAAATATGCAGGCTTTTTATCCAAAGCTCTCCTTTGTGAAAATAGCAATAGCTGTCATTAAAACTTGCTTTACCTTCTCTTACAGATTTTACTTCAGTGCCGGTTAATACAAGCCCTGCAACATACCTGTCTTCAATATAATATTCAAAAAATGCAGAACGGTTTTTGATAGACATACATTAATGCAGCAACAGGCTATGATTTAAACAGTGTAAGCAACACAGCCAGCTTATCTTTTAGTTCTTTGCGTTCCACTATAAAATCGAGGAACCCATGATCCATTAAAAATTCAGCACTTTGAAAACCAGGGGGCAGATCTTTTTTGATTGTTTCCTTAATTACTCTCGGTCCGGCAAATCCGATCATCGCTCCGGGCTCTGCTATATTAACATCGCCCAGCATGGCAAAAGAAGCGGTTGTTCCGCCATATGTTGGATCCGTACATAAGGATATATAAGGAAGTTTTGCATCGGCAAGCTGAGATAGCTTACCGGATGTTTTGGCTAACTGCATAAGTGAAAAAGCACTCTCCATCATTCTTGCCCCTCCGCTTTTGCTTATAATCATTAAAGGATATTCATGCTTAATAGCAAAATCAACTGCTTTGGCAATTTTTTCACCCATTACACTACCCAACGATCCCCCGATAAAGTTAAAGTCCGAGCAACATACTACAAGTTCATTACCATGCAACTTTCCTGCTCCAACAGAAAGGGAATCATTAAGCCCGGTTTTGGAATAAGCCTCTTCCAGGCGTTTATTATAGGGCTTGAGGTCTTTAAACTGCAGGAAATCTACCGACCGCACATTATCAAACAACGCTTCATACTCCTGGTTGTCAAAAAGAATATCAAAATATTCATGACTGCCGATACGGTGATGATAATTACATTTAGGACAAACAAAAAGGTTTTCCTTCAGTTCGAGCACAGTGCAGGTATATTTACAATTAGGACATTTCATCCACAAGCCGTCCGGGGCTTCCTTTTTTTCGGCGGTGGAGGTAGTTATACCCTTTTTTATCCTTTTAAACCATCTGCTTTTGGCTTCCTCACTACTTTTATCTTCACCGGCCAAATTTGCATCAAAATCTTCTTCGTGTTGCATTGTAGCGCTTAAGTTGGAATTCAAGATTAATGAATTTACTTTATACTAACAAAAATAGGCTCGTCATTTTCAATTATTTATATGAGCCGGCTAAATCGGGGAACAAATATAGGCAGAAAATAAACGGTAATAAGCATTATAAAAAACAGGCTGCCTCTGGGTGAGACAGCCTCATTTCTTTTTGTTAGAGCCTCTAAGAATAGATGTTCTAAGGATTGGACTTTAGGGACCTCATACAAAATACATTGTCCAGGTTCATCAGTTTCTCATTTTAGGTTAATTGGACTTTTCACGGGGGCGGTTTTTCAGAAAAGATTATTGGATACTTGATAGCTTCTCAGGACCTGGATTACCGGATATATGGCTTAATGGTTAAATACGTTTAAGAGAAAGTTGATTGATATTGGATTTTATCTACCCTTTTCAAAGGATCTGGACTCAATTATTTTTAGGACGGTTCAAGGAATTGGACGGTTGAGGTGTAGTTTTCCTCATCAATCAACTTCATTCCAAAGATACTCACCAGTTATCCACCGGCCTATAGCGGTTTCCCCCAATTTTGCAACTTTTTTTTCTACTATTTATTTCGTATTAAGACTTTATTAACATTCGTAATATTACTTATCAACATCACAGAAGATTTACAGTTTGAACATCAAAGCATATATTGCTGAAATACCTGCTATCAACTAATAATCAAAGCCTTAACCTCAATAAAGTTGTAGAGCTATAAATGACAAGAGTGAAAGAATTTTAAAGTTTAGCCATCGATTCAATGATATCATACTTGGTGATAATGTGCATTTTTCCACTTTCATCTTTACCGAGTATGGCGCCGTTTTCTTTGTTGATAAGTTTTACCAATCGCTCCACGGGCGTGTCAAATGATACCAACGGGTAAGGAGTACCCATAATAGTGCTCACAGCCGCCGCTTTTATACCCGGGCTGTCGAAAATTTTATTATACAATACAATCTGCGATATTGATCCCACGAGATCATCTTTATCTATCACCGGAATATTTTCAATATCATATTGCTTCATCAACTCAAATGCTTTGGCTACCGTTTCCGACGGATGTATAATTACCAAAGGTTTTTCAGCGCGTGTCGAAACAATATCCTTAAATGTTTTTACATCCATAAAACCGCGTTCCATCATCCATTGATCATTATATATTTTACCAACATAACGGCTGCCGTGATCATGAAAAATACATACAACAAGATCATCTTTTTTTAACCTGCTTTTTAACTGCATTAACCCCTGCAGACAACTCCCGGCACTGTAGCCGCAGAATATTCCCTCTTCCTTAGCCAGCCTTCTCGCCATAATTGCACCATCCTTATCCGTTACCTGTTCAAAATAATCTATTACGCTCATATCATAATTCTGCGGCACAAAATCTTCACCGAACCCTTCGGATATATAGGGATGCACCTGGTTCATATCCAGCTCTCTGGTTCTGAAAAACTTTGTGAGCAGTGAACCATAAGCATCGATTGCCCACACCTGTATGTTTGGATTTTTCTCCTTGAGAAACATTGCAGTTCCTGTAACCGTACCGCCTGTTCCGGCAGTTGAAACAAGATGTGTGATTTTTCCATCAGTCTGTTCCCAAATTTCAGGGCCGGTTGTTTCGTAATGCGCCAACCGGTTAGCCAGATTATCATATTGATTACAAAGGAAAGCATCCGGGATTTCCTTTGCCAGTCTTTTTGCAACGGAATAGTAACTCTTTGGATCATCAGGTTCAACATTTGTAGGGCACACAATTACCTCTGCACCCAGTGCCTTCAGAATATCAAATTTTTCTTTTGACTGTTTATCCGTAGACGTGAATATACATTTATAACCCTTTACTGATGCAGCCAGGGCAAGCCCCATACCTGTATTTCCGGAAGTACATTCAATAATTGTTCCCCCGGGTTTTAATTTACCTTCCTGCTCGGCTACCTCAACCATCTTAATGGCCATCCTGTCTTTAATGGAATTGCCAGGGTTAAAATAATCAACTTTTGCAGCAACAGTACAAGGCAGATCTTTTGTGATCTTATTCAATTTTATCAAAGGGGTATTTCCTATCGTTTCGAGTATATTATTTTTAATATCCATTCCTGCAAACTTTATTTAACTAAAGATACGATTAAGAGGCGTAGCAGGAAAAGGTGGAAGGTGTTGGGTGAAAGATATAAGGTGTAAGACAGCAGATCCTGCCCTCCAATTATTCCGAAAATATTGTATTGGTTCTGCTGTCAATTTTCTGACCGCACTCTTAACTTCTCCCCTCTTACCACTTACTCCTCACCACTTCCCCAACATATCCCTCCTCACATATTCCCTCTTCTTCCTTTCGCATTTCTTCGCTGGTAAGGCGGCTGCCATCGTGGCTCCAGCCGGGTGGGCCGAATATATAACCCATTTTTTCACGCCAGCCAATATCAGTTCTTCTTAAATCGCTTAATATACTTTTCCATTCATGAAAAATAATATTGCCCCAACTTTCTTTTTCAAGCGGTTTGGTTAATCCGTATTTGATTGGCTGATATGCTTCTTCGGGAAGTTCGGGCTGAAATGTACCAAACAGCTTATCCCAAACAATAAGGAACATGCCCATGTTTTTATCAAGATATTTAGGATTTGAAGCATGATGCACCCTGTGATGCGAAGGCGTTACGAGAATATATTCCAGCCATCCCATTTTCTTAACCAGTTCGGTATGTACAAAAATGCCCCATATTTGTGTTGCTGAATACATAAATACAATATCAAGCGCTTTAAATCCCATCAGCGCAAGTGGAATAAAATAAATAAACCTGTACAGCGGCTGAAAAACAGAGGAGCGGAAACCAACCGAAAAATTGATATGCGCTGATGAATGATGCGTTACATGCACTGCCCAGAACAATCTTATTTCATGATCAAAGCGGTGAAGCCAGTAATACAAAAAATCTTCAAGCAATAACAGCATTACCCAATACACAATCACATTATTAAACCCAATAACATGATGGCGATAAAAATAATCCAGGATTAAAATATACACACCGCGAAACATAAGATCTATCGCGCTGTTCATAACCATCAGGTATACATTGGTTACGGTATCCTTCCAGGTATATAATTTTTGATGCCTGTAGTTACTCAGCAACACTTCAAGGCCAATGATCAATATATAAATGGGCGTGCTTACAAGTATTAATATCTGTTCTCTTAGTGAATCCATATGCTGTTGCGCCGCAAAGATAACTGTTGTGCATTAATAGTTATGTAACTTGCAGCCTGGTTTTCTACCGCTTAACTAATATGAGCAACGATAAAAAAGATATACCGCCATTCAGGACTGGTGAATGGAAAGACAAAGAATGGCAAAAAAAAGCTGCTGCCCGGCAAAAGGCCTATGCTCATTTTTTACACAAACCTGACAAAAACAAAATTTTAAACCGTCTTTCTGATCTGCATGAAGAAGCATTTGAGCATATTGATTGCCTGAAGTGCGCGGCATGCTGTAAAAATTATTCGCCCCGTTTTAAAACGCCTGATATAAAACGCATAAGCAGGCATCTTAAAATGAAAGAAAGCGCTTTTATAGATACCTACCTGAGGCTTGATGAAGATGGAGATTATGTTACCAAACAAAGCCCCTGCCCTTTTTTAGGCGCGGATAATTATTGCAGCATTTACGAGCAGCGCCCTTCAGATTGCGAACGCTTTCCTTATACCGGTGAAGATGTATTGATAAACCGCCCGAAAATCACTTTGAAAAATGCTACATTTTGTCCCGCAGTTTTTTATGTAATGGAGCGGCTTTTAGCAGTGAAATGATTAAATTTGCGACTAAGCCTTGCTTAATGCTTTAACGATAAAGCTTTGTGCCCTGGCAAGGCATTCGCATTAAAATTTTCCAAAGGATTTTATAACAAACGTTGTTGACCGGTAAAGGCTACCGTTATTCTTAATTAATAAAAGCTGAACATTTAGTCAATGGGGCATCTACCAAAATTAATAGCAGATTTAGCGCTTATTTTAGCGGCAGGTGCCATTGTAACACTTCTGTTCCGTCGTATTAAACAGCCCCTGGTGCTCGGTTATATTATTGCAGGTTTCCTGGTTGGGCCTCATGTATCCATTGTTCCAACAATTATTGATAATGAAAATGTAAAAACCCTTGCTGAAATTGGTGTTATCTTTTTATTGTTCAGTCTTGGGCTTGAGTTCAGCTTTAAAAAACTGCTTCGTGTAGGAGGCGCGGCTTCTATAACAGCTATTGTTGAAATTGTTGCTATTCTTGTTTTAGGCTATTTTGTTGGCAGGTGGATGGATTGGTCTGTTATGGACAGTATGTTCCTGGGAGGTTTACTGGCAAGCTCATCAACCACCATTATTATACGTGCATTTGATGAGCTGGGTGTAAAAAGAAAACAGTTTGCAGGGATTGTATTTGGTGTACTGATAGTAGAAGACATTGTAGTGATATTGCTGATGGTGCTATTATCAACCATGGCAGTTACCAAACAATTTGACGGAACAGAGATGATTTCCTCTATTTTAAGGTTGCTTTTTTTCCTGGCGGTTTGGTTTATGGCAGGTATATTTTTACTACCGAGTTTTTTACGACTGTCAAAAAAATTACTGGATGAAGAAACGCTGCTTATTCTTGCAATAGGTTTATGTCTTGGCATGGTGGTGCTTGCTACACAAATTGGTTTTTCTGCTGAATTAGGCGCTTTTGTAATGGGCTCTATATTAGCCGAAACAACTTCTGCTGAAAAAATTGAGCATCTTTTCAAACCTGTAAAAGACCTGTTTGGATCTATATTTTTTGTATCTGTAGGTATGATGATTGACCCTGCCGCTATGATAGAGCACCGCTGGGCAATATTATGGGTAACATTGCTTACCATTTTTGGTAAAATGGGTAGCACTACAATCGGTGCATTGCTATCCGGTCAGCCATTAAAGCAATCCATACAGGTAGGTATGAGTATGGCTCAGATAGGTGAGTTCGCCTTCATTGTTGCTACGCTTGGTATAACCTTAGGCGTTACCAGCAATTTTTTGTTCCCGGTAGCTGTTGGCGTATCAGCCATTACCACATTCACTACGCCATACTTTATTAAATTTTCAGAACCGTTTTACAATTTCATCAGCCGCTTATTACCGCCGCAATTATTAAAAACATTAAACCGCTATTCTGCCGGCGCTCAAAATATACAGGCTGAAAGTGAATGGAGAATTGTATTGAGATCGTATGCATTAATTATTGGTGCAAATGCAATAATAATAGTAGCGTTGATGCTGTTATCATTTACTTTTTTATTACCTTTTTTAAATGAACGCTTAGATAACCTGGGATTAAGCAAACTGCTTGTGCTGGTTATTACATTTGCCGTGGCTGCGCCTTTTATATGGGCGTTGATGGCACGAAAACCACATAATTCTGCGTATACAACACTATGGCTCGATAAGAAATATAATCACGGACCTTTGTTAGTACTGGAAGTTTGCCGTGTGTTAGTAGCGGTATTGCTTGTAGGCTTTATGGTTGACAGGCTTTATTCCAGCTTTATCGCCTTCATAGTAGTTGTGCCCGTGGCGATAATTGTGTTGTTTGTTTTTTCTAAAAGAATACAAAGCTTTTACAACAGGCTTCACAGCCGTTTTATAGATAATCTTAACGAAAGAGAAAACGAAGCTGCTGCTGTAAATGGCGATCCCAATTCGTCGTTTTCGCCCTGGGATGCCCACCTTGCTGATTTTACCGTAAACCAGAATGCGCCATTTATAGGATTAACATTGCAGCAACTGGAATGGCGTGAAAAATACGGCATTAATATCGCTTTTATTAAGCGCGGAGAAAAAATCATTTACGCACCAAGCGCACAGGAAAGATTATACCCGCTGGATGATATTGGTGTGATAGGCACAGATGAACAACTGCAAACATTTAAGCCGGTCATAGATGCCGCGGAAGAACCGGTAGAAAATCAAACGGATGATACCGACAACATTGCCCTGCAAAAAATTGTGGTTGATGAGCACACTTTATTAAAAGGCATGACCATCAGGCAATCCGGCATAAGAGAAAAAACAAGCGGCCTGGTAGTTGGTATTGAAAGAGACGGCAAGCGTATTTTAAACCCTGACTCACACACCATATTTGAGTGGAATGATATTATATGGATTGTGGGTGACAGGAGAAAAATACAGGAGTTGGTGAAGGATTAATAAACCATAGATGATTTACAATTAACGAACAACCAGCCGGATATAATCCGGCACTTTTTTCCAACATGCTGACACATTTCTTTTGTAAGCAAAAAACAGAACAACTTCTACAATAGTTAGACGATAAAGAAAACAATATTTTCTACATTGCCGGCTATGCAAAAATGGCTGTACGACTTCGGAAATATCTGAAATCGCAAGGCATTTGTCTATCATCTGTAGTTCCGGCCAGACGTTATAAATTGAGCTGTAGAATTAACAATGAACTTTTAATATCTTTATTCAGTATTTGTTCCCAGCGGAACGTTTTCCAAATTCCGCCGCAAACACAAATGCTCAACCGTTGGCAAAAATTTCAAACTGATACTTTAATACTTATCAATGAGACAAAACATAATAATTTTAAGTGCTGTACTTCTACTATCTGGTTGTGCACCTTCAATAAAGACAAATATTACCAGTCCGGAAAAGCCTTTGACGATAAATGACAAAGTTGCTTTTTTAGACATAAAACATAAAGTTCCCGAAACCGCAAAAAAGGTTGGAGCAGCCAAATTGGGCGACTCAGGCTTTTCGACCAACTGCGACTTCAATTCAAATCTTGTTAAGGCAAGAGACCTTGCACGAAAAAGCGGAGCCAACATAGTTAAAGTTGTAGAAACCAAAAAACCCGACTTATGGAGTTCTTGTTACAGAATGAAGATTGAATTCTATAAATACGATGGGGATGTAACTACTTTACCTCAATATCAATTACAAATAAATTAACCATTTTATGAGAAAAATATCTTTCTTTCTTTGCCTTTCTTTTATTTTGTTGACAAGCAGTTGTGCAACTATCATTTCAGGAAGCCGACAAGCTGTAAAATTTAATAGCACACCCGATAAAGCTATAGTACTAATTGATGAAGTTGAAGTTGGACGAACTCCCTATGAAACAAAACTTGCAAGGAAAAGAGAATATGCTGTTATGATAAAGCTGGACGGTTATCTGCCTTATGAAACTAAATTAACTAAGAAGTTCAATGCCTGGTATATAGGCAATATAGCAATTGGAGGAATTATTGGTTTAATTATTGACCCGATAACCGGAGCTATTTACAACCTCACTCCAAAAGAAATCAATGCTCAACTTCAACAAGGCACGGCTATAAAATCTTCAAAAAGCGACGTTTATGTATCAGTATCTTTACAGGTTGACAAAAACCGGAGCAAAGTTGGACAATTAAAAAAGCTTTAAAAACTTCTGCCAATAACCGGTTTGGCTATATGGAGGGCGATCCCTGATTTTTAGAAAGCCTGTACACAATAACTAAGTTTTCGTGTGTGCATTCCATTATATCGCCAATGCTTTACCATTATAAGTAAGCGGAACAGAAATCATTCATAGAATAAGCATGAAAAAATTAGCTGTCATATTTATTTGTTTTGGACTGGCGAGTTGCTATTTTGGGGCTAATGAATCGGGCAGACGAATAGCAAATAATTTTTATCTCGTTGGGTGGGACGAAGAAAATTGGAAAATCGTCTTTAGTACAAACGCTGACAACATCTATGCTCCTGAAAAAATTATAGTGAATCATGACGTTTTCGCTTTAGGAAATAATGATAACTTCATCATTGCAAAGCAGCACCCATGTGAAAACAAAAAATCTCACATAATAGACCTGGATAGTTTAAAGCCAAATAAGGAAATTACCAACTATTATATAATCGACATCAGAGACAAAGTCTATAAGATATACAGTTTTGATAACGCAAAAGATTTCAAAGAAAAAAGAACTGATCTCAGAGTGCCAATAAGTTTATCTTATAGCTTTTATGACAGAAAACTTGAATAGCATTATCCTTCCCGGTGCAGGTCCGCAGTTTTGTAATAGTGTTTTACAAAACTGCCTGCATGAGCTTTAAGCATCTAAAATAATAACTGTAGAAAACTGCCGGGAGGGAAGATAGCAGTGCAATAGATTATTACACACAAGGCAGCAGACCTGGTTAAGTACAAGCCCTGCTACCAAACCAGCGTCAGCCCCTTATACTTTACAGCTGCAACAGCCTTTCCATTTCAAAAAGATCCGGTAAAAAAGATTGTACAAATATCTTACCGGCTTTACCTTCGCTGCAATATGCCAGTAACGCCCGAACAAATCATCGCTAAAAGATCTGCCTTTAAAAGAGAAAAAATAAAAATGCTCGTCATTCGCCTTTCTTCCATAGGTGATATTGTTTTAACAACGCCAGCTATCCGTTGCTTAAAACAACAAATGCCGGGAATAGAATTGCATTTTCTTACCAAACAAAAATTCAAAGCGGTTACCATTGCAAATCCGTATATTGATAAATTCCATTATTTCGATAAAGACTTTTCACAAATCATCAAAACAATAAGAGAGGAAAAATTTGACTATATTATTGACCTGCATAAAAACCTGCGGACGTTAAGACTATATCTTGAAACAGATACTAAAACGAAATGGTATAGTTATCGTAAGCTGAGCGTTCAAAAATTTCTGCTTACAAAATTCGGCATCAATATTATGCCCGGCATTCATATTTCGCAACGAAACCTTAATGCATTAAAACCCTTAGGTATAAAAGATGATGGCAAGGGATTGGATTATTTTATTCCTGCTGAAGATTATATAAAAAAAGACGACCTGCCTATGTCGCACCGCATGGGATATATAGCGATTGTTATCGGCGCATCATACTATACTAAAAAACTACCTGTTGAAAAATTAAAGCAGTTGTGCAGCCATATTCAACACCCCATAATTTTAGTAGGTGGCAAAGAAGATATTCCGGAAGGAAATGCTATTGCCGCTGTTGACCCGGTTAAGGTGTATAATGCCTGTGGCAAATTTTCGCTTAATGAATCTGCGGATATTGTAAGGCAGGCTAAGCTTGTAATATCTCACGATACGGGCTTGCAATATATAGCCTGCGCTTTTCAGAAAAAAGTATTGGCGGTATGGGGGGGAACATCTCCCAAATTAGATGTAGAACCTTACTACGGAAGCAACAACAAGCCTAATTATACAAATTATATAGTGCCTGGTTTAAAATGCCAGCCCTGCTCTAATTACGGCACTAAGACCTGTCCTGAAAAACATTTTAAATGCATGCAGTTGCAGGATATTGATGCAATGACGAAAGAAGTAGCAGAAGGGCTGTAACCTTATACCGGCAATCATACATAATGAAAAAAATCAGAGCTATTGAAACCCAAAAATTTGCCAGTTGAAATTCGTAGCAATATCTGATACACATAATAAACATAGTGAGTTAATGCTGCCTAAAGGAGATGTACTCATTCATGCCGGTGATATTTCAATGCTGGGTAAAGCGTCAGAAATTGAAGATTTCATGAATTGGTTTAAAGAACAGGATTTTAAATATAAAATCTTGATAGCCGGCAATCATGATTTTTACTTTGAGAATGCATTACAAGAACATATTGAAAAAGTAATTCCTGAAAATGTAATTTATCTGAATGATAGTTCAACAACTATTGAAAAAATTAAAATTTGGGGCTCTCCTGTTACACCATGGTTTTTTAATTGGGCTTTTAACAGGCACAGAGGAGAAGAAATTAAAAGGCATTGGGAGTTGATACCTTCGGATACAGATATCCTGGTTACGCATGGCCCTGTATTTCGGATATTAGACAAAACTCAAAACGGTCAATACACAGGGTGCCGGGATTTATTCAATAAAGTAAATGAAATTAAACCCAAAGTGCATATTTGTGGGCACATTCATGAATCATATGGGATTGTTGAAAAATACAGGGTTACATTTATTAATGCAAGCGTAGTTAATGCCAGTTATGAAATAGTTAACAAGCCGGTGATATTTGAAATTTAATAAAAAAAATCATTAGACGAAAACTTAAAACGCGTAAAGCTATAAACGTTATAAATAAAAGGTTTAACATTATTACCTGCACACCCAAACAGTTTTTACAAATGTACTCTGATTCAAAAATCGCTGATAACTCTCCGATCCCGATTCCATTGACATTTGCCCCCCTTTGGCATTATAATACCCGGGAATCCAATCGCACACATATCCTTCTGCAGCATTAAGCGCATCATCGGCAGAAAGAACATATACATTTTCGTTGTTCCAGATGTACTGCCTGAGAAGCGAATGACAAGTACAATCAGGATTATCGGATTGCATTTGAGCGATCAGGCCTTTTATAGCGGCAGGTGGTTCCTGCTGTATAGCAGTATCATTATTTTTTTTGCATGCAGCTATAGCCAACATAAAAAACAATACTGTCTTAAATCTGTACATTACCATCATTTTCAGCCTGACATAACTATTTTGAATATCGCTGCATCAATGAGTAATAACCTGCTCATCTGTATTGCAGCTTCAAAATTGGTTTAATATAAATAGCTATATTTAGCCCCGGGCAATAGACTATATATGAATATCAGAACAATAGTAATCGCCGATAATATACCTCTCGCCTGTATGATCAGGGCTGTATTTGAAGAATATAATGCTCCGAAATGCGGGTCCGTGTATTCAGATCCAACAACGGATCATTTGTTTGAATTATTTCAAAAAGAAAAATCCATTTTATGGGTTGCTGAAATGGAAGGAGAAATTATTGGTTGTTGCGGCGTTTACCCTACCGAGGGGCTACCTGGCAATTGCGTTGAACTGGTAAAGTTCTATCTCTCTGCACACGCAAGAGGCAAAGGCACAGGTAAAGCATTAATGCAAAAAAGTATTGAATCTGCCAAACAATTGGGTTATTCAGCAATATATCTTGAAAGCTTTCCTGATTTTTCTGATGCAATAAGCATATATGAAAAGCAGGGGTTTAAACAATTGGATAAACCACTAGGCAACTCAGGACATACATCCTATAATATATGGATGATCAAAGAAATTTAAATTGGCACAATCAGTTTGTCTGTTGGCGTAAGATTATCCTTACAAACAATGCTATTTATTTTTTACATCTTCTTCACTAAAACTAAACTCATGATCTCCTCCCCCAACTTCTTTACGCTGCTGCCCCGGAAACACAATTACAGCTGTACATGTTGATGGTATGGTAACTTTCAATGTAAGCTTTTCACCCTCTCTTTTCCAGCTACTTTTTATTAGCCCGTATTGAGACATATAACCCGCATCAACAAAATCAAGATCCTTTATAAATGCTGGTTTAATAATTATTTTTCTAAATGCCGGTGCATCATCGGCAGCATTTATTCCGGCTAATGTTTTATACATCCATGCAGATATAGCGCCCATTGAAGGGTGGTTGCGTGAAGCGTCACCAATATTACGGTTTACATCCCAGGCTTCAAACAGTGTGGTAGCGTTAAAACTTTTAATCCAGTGCCCCCAGGATGGCAGTGTTTCTTTTGTAACCATCTTATATACCGACTCCGCGTAACCGAAGTTTGATAATGTTTCCGGCACAACGAGGCTGCCTATAAACCCAAAATCAAGGCTATAGTTATTTGCAGCCAATGTATCATTAAGGTTTTTTGCCAGTTGCTTACGGTATTGCTCAGGCGCAATATTCATATATAACGGAAGCGCATAAGACAACTGTGTTTTATTGCCGTACGATACCTGTGCGGGATCAAAAAAATATTTATTGATGGAATCTTTGATCTTCGCAGCTTTATCTTCATATTGCTTAGCTTCGCTGCCACGCCCAATTATATTCGCCATTTTTGCCATCAATATATTATCGTTATAATAATAGCAGGACACCATAAAATCTACAGGCGTAATGGCTTTATAATATAACCAATCGCCAAGCCCTTTGGTCAGTAATCCCTTTTCATTTTCTGTGGTGGCAACAAATTCAAGATATCTTTTAGCGGTAGCATAAATATTTTTCATACTCTCTTCATCACCTGAATATTTATACAATAATGAAGGAACAATAAAAATAGCGGCATCCCATATTGGCCGCCCATTCTGAATTCCACTTCCTTGAAGTTGGAACAATGCCCGGCACATCGCCATCTGCAGACTGCGCATCAACCATATCTTTTACCCATTTGGCATATATATTTCTCGAATCGTAATTGATCATACCAGCTTCCTGCACCATGAATCCGTCTGCCATCCATCCATTTTTTTCACGGGTAGGGCAATCCGTTGGCAATCCAAACAAATTACTCAGGTAAGAATTTTTGCAGATAGCATATATGTCATTCAGTAATTTATTAGAGCAATTAAAATACGCATGTTCCTTTACATTGCTATGCATTTTTAAAGCCTGCAATGTTACATCAGCAAGCACAATTGGTCTATCGGAAGTAAGCTCTATATACTGAAAACCATGGTAAGTAAATGGCGGAATAAAAGTTTCCTTTCCTTCTCCTTTCAATATATAAATATCAGATTGTATCACTTCTCTTGCATTACGCGGACGAAGATGCATGCTGATATTCCGCTGATCAATATTACCATCTGCATATAACATTTCTGCGTGCCTTAGTTTTACCTCTGTGCCTTTTGCTCCTTTTATTTGTAAAAAAGGAACGCCTGCAAAATTCTGCCCCATGTCAAAAACATAGCAGGTATCATTTATTTTTTTAACATTCACAAAAGGAATAGTATCTGCAGTTGTAGCCGAAGGCATGATATGCGCTTCAATAATGGGAGCAGTTGCAGTTGTTATTGTTACAGGCTTCCATGATGCATCATTAAAGCCTGCAGTATTCCAGCCTTTCTGTTCAAGGCGTGCATTATACGTAGCGCCTATATGTATATTATCAAACAACAACGGACCTGTTGAAGTTTTCCATGTTTGGTCAGATTTAATAATATCCTTGCTGCCATCTTTATATGTAACATGTATTTCACAAATCATTTGCGGGCGCTTACGCCAGGGTGCCAGGTGAAAATTCCAGACAGTAGGCGTTTGTTCATTAAACCAGCCATTACCTAATTGCACGCCAATACAATTCTTCCCGGTTTTTAATGCGGCAGATATATCATAAGTCATATACAATACCCGCTTGCCATAATCGGTAAACCCAGGGTCAAGGCTATTTTTCGTTAATGATTTTCCATTAAAAGAAAGTGCAGCATATCCCAATCCGCTTATATAGCATTTAGCTGAAGCAATTGGTTTGTTTACCCCAAAAACTTTACGAAACATTGGTGAAGGGGAACAGGCAGTGTCATGTGCATCTGTTATCCAGGAAGCAGTCCAATCGGTTGGCGTCATCTTTCCTGTTTCAAACCAGCTTTCTTTTGAAATAGTTTTCCCGTCAGCAAGGCCTGCTTCTACCTTCCACCAATATTTTGTATGCGGCTGTAATTTTTTTCCCTGGTAATAAACAAGCTGGTTGTCAGCATTTACTTTTCCCGAGCTCCAAATATCTGCTTTACCAGGTTGCAGCTTTTCTTTTGAAGAAGCAACATATATAGTATACGCAGCTTGCTTTACTGCAGCAGGAGATGCAACCTGCCACATTAACCGTGGATTTTGCATCCCAATGCTTAACGGAGTTTCAACATATTCGCATTTCATTGATGAAATGCTTTGAGCGAAGATATTTTGCTGGAAAAACAATACAGCTAAAACTGCAAATACAATTTTTGAAAACCTTTTATACATGGCTGGCTATGCTTTGATAAGTTTAATAAAATAAACAAACCCAAATAACAACAGGTGGCAAATTAACAGATAAAAAGATGCAAGCTAAAAAAATCTGTACATCAATAAGAAAAGGTTTACAATTATCACAACTGTAAACCTTTGTTTTCAGAGGGAAACAAACCTGACCATTTGTTTCCTCATTTTAGTTTCAACCTCTGACACGCGGCTGAAACTATTAGCTGCAAATGGAAGGTAAATGCTGGTTTATACATTCAATAGCACAAAAGTGTTTAAATAATACTTCGTTTACCCGTTACGGGTAGTAATTTCTACAGGCATTCCCGTAAAAATTTATAATAATCAACCAGTTAGCGAAACGGCATCATATTTTTAGTATACACTGCGTCTCTAATTAAAAATATAGTTTATGACTACATTTAATGTAAAGAAAAGCATGTTCCCGGTACTGTTTTCCGCAGTAACAATTTCACTTATTTCATGCAGCGAAAATGCTGGCGGCAAGAATGGTTCAGATGTTTCAACAGTAAAAAATGAATCAGCCGTTACTCCGGAAAATACACCTGCCATTACTAAGAAAAAGAAGGGAACAGCATCTGTAATCATCAACAAAGAAAACGGGCAAAAAGTAGAAAAAGATAAAGATGGCATTTATACCAATGCTGAAATGATGCCTCAATACCCCGGAGGTGAAGAAGCGCTATCTGCTTTTGTTATAAATAAAATAGAATATCCACAGGCAGCCATTGACAAGGATGCTGAGGGAACCGTGCAGGTATCTTTTGTGATTGATGAAAACGGTAAAGTAACAAAACCAACAACAACAGGTGATAAATCGGGTAATGGTTTTGATGATGAGGCAGTAAGAATTATTAGCCAGATGCCCGACTGGAAACCAGGTACAGTGAAAGGAAAACCTGTGAAGACACGTTTAACATTACCCATTACATTTAAACTCGCAGAATCTTAATAGTTCTGTGCTTATGTAAACTAATAACAAAAGCGTGCGCAGTATTGCGTACGCCTTTGTTTTACGGGCGAATAATATAATAAGCATTTAAAGAACTTTTCACTTCTTCATCTCCTTTTAAAAAAATATTGCTGCATAAGTCTAATATGCACTTGCAATATTTAAAATATTAATAGCATCATCATCCAAAGTTATACTAACAGCATCTGTCAATGCCTTCAATTGTGCTGTATTGGTTGCACTCGCTATAGGCGCGGCAATAGCAGGTTGTGCAATCAACCAGGCAATAGCAATGCTTGCCGGTGTTGTATTGTATTTTTCAGATACTTCATCTAAAGCTTTTAAAATCCGGAGCCCCCTTTCGTTTAAATATTTTTTTATGCCGGCGCCACGCTTACTTTTAGCAAGGTCAGCCTCACTACGGTATTTACCTGTTAAAAAACCTGAAGCAAGAGAATAATAGCTGATAACACTTATATTATTTTCCAGGCAAAAAGGCTGATACCGTTTTTCAAATTTCTCCCTGTCATATAAATTATATTCGGGCTGTAATGTTTGATAAGCTGGATACCCTTTTGATTTGCTCACCTGCAAAGATGCCTGCAATCTTTTCGGTGAAAGATTAGATGCACCAATCCATCTCAGCTTTCCCTGCTTTACCAGCATATCATACGCTTCCAGCGTTTCATTTACCGGTGTTTCTTCATTATCCCAATGTGTTTGGTAAAGATCTATATAATCAGTTTGTAATCTTTTTAGTGATGCTTCAGCAGCTTCGAGTATATAATTTTTAGAAACATCCTTATGACCCTGCCCCATATCAGCGCCGACTTTTGTAGCAATAATAACTTTATCCCGGTTTTTCCTGGCTTTCATCCAGTTTCCGATAATAATCTCACTTTCTCCTCCGGAATTACCAGGCGCCCAGCGGCTATATGAATCTGCCGTATCTATGCCATTAAAACCCGCGGTCACAAAATCATCAAGCAATGCAAAAGATTGTTTTTCATCAATTGTCCAACCAAATACATTGCCGCCGAACAGCAACGGCGCTATGTCAATGTCCGTATTTCCTAAACGTCTTTTTTTCATCTTACAAAATTTTGTTCAACAATAAATAATACATCTTCAGAATAAAGAAAGTTGCTGCGCTGATACAATAGCAACCCGTCTTTCAATTATTTTACTTCTCACAACCGGAGGCTCAATCCTGAACACAGGCGTTTCATTATACCGTGAGGCTACGGTGATTTTTACATTGCCTGCTTTCTCTGTAAATATCTTTTCAACAAGCTCCGGGCTATTATTGTTTTTAGATAAATGCGAAAGAATAAGATGACTTAATTTTTCTCCTTTATGCTTTAGAAATAATTCCAGTGCCTGCTTATTGGATAAATGCCCCTCGCCACCACTTATTCTTTTTTTCAAATGCCAGGGATAAGTGCCTTTCATCAGCATATCTTCACAATAATTTGATTCTAAAAATACCGCATGACATTTTTTAAAATAACGAACGATATTACTGCAGGCGTTGCCAATATCAGTAAACACACCCACGTTCACGTTTCCATCTGAAATAAAAAAACTGTGAGGATCACTGGCGTCATGACATTTAGCAAAAGCTGTAATGCGCAGATTACCGATTACAGCCATTTGTTCATGCACAAAATCATATAACAACTCAGAAGCTATTGGAATAGCGGCAGCAGTATAGGTCGCTTTTGTGATATAAACGGGTAGTTGAAATTTTTTTGAAAGTCCTGCAACCCCGGTTATATGATCACCATGTTCATGAGAAACAAAGATGGCTTTTACACGGCTGATTGGCAAACCAAGCCTGTTCATTCGTTTTTCCGTTTCCCTGCATGAAATACCGGCATCAATTAATACAGCCTCATCATCATTACCCACATAATAACAATTACCATTACTGCCTGAATTAAGAGAAGTGATATAAAGCGCCATAGCGATTCAAAATTAAGGATAAGCCACGAATACAGCGGTTCCGAACGTTTGAAAGGTCCGGAACCCAGCATTAAAACAAAGAGGCTGCCCATATTGACAACCTCTTTATATCAATTAAACAATTTTAATTTTAGTGTGCTGCCACAGGAACGCCTCCCGGCTTTTTTACATTTTTCTGCCAGAAGAAGAAAATGATAAACAACACAATTAATATTGACGGGAAAGCAACCATTTTAGCAAGTGTTGCCTGACCTGCTACCAGTTCTAACTGATCGCCGGTTAAACCAGATGCAGCGTGAGCGGCTTTATCTTTATCAATCCAGCTACCGATGATGGGTTGCCATATTGCAGTAGAGAACATTCCCACACCACCGATAATTGACATACCCAACGCACCGCTTAAGGGAACACGCTGTGCAACCGCGCCCACCATTGTAGGCCAAAAGAAACAAACGCCTATGGCAAAGAATATGGCAGCTATATACGCCATACCGCCGGTAACAGTGCTGAACAGGTATATACCAATCGCGGTAAAAATAGCGCCCATCAATAATATACCTGTTTGCCCCAAAGCATGTGTAACCGATCCGCCAAAGAACCGTCCAACTGCCATCAAACCTGTTACCAAAGCAAGTATCAGCATCGGCTTTGCTCCACTTTTACTCATAATTAACCCCACCCATTGTTGCGGGCCAAATTCTGAAATAGCGGTGAGAGACATGCATATAAACAGGAAAATAAAAGTTGGCGTTGCCATTGCTTTCAGATTCTCTGCAATTGAAGTTGAAGTTTGTAATTTGGGTTTGGGGAAGGTTTTTCCAAAAAATAATATAGCATAGATAATTGTGGGAATCATGGTAACCCACATTTGTGTTTGCCAACTTAAATTAAGCCCGTCTTTACCTAATGCCTGAGAAATTAAACTCCCTATTACAATACCCCCCGGAAACCACATGTGAAACCTGTTAAGCATTTTACTCATTTTATCGCCGGAATACATATCGGCAATCATGGGGTTACAGGCTGCTTCTGTGCAACCATTACCAAAACCAATGAATAATGTTGAGACAAGCAATACCGGGTAACTACTGGCGAAAATAGTGGTTAATATACCAATGGTATGTGTTACAAATGCAACCTGCATAATAACCTTAGGTCCGATTTTGTAATACAGCAATCCACCAAGGATCATAGAAATAGGAAAACCAAAAAAGAACATGGAATTGATAAATCCTAATTGTTCTGCGGTAAGTCCGAAACTATCACCCACCTGCGACAGGATGCCTGCGCGAATAGAGAAGGTAAAAGCAGTCGTGATGAGGGCAAAGCAGCTACCGTTAAACAGGGCCGACTTGTTAACGTTTTCGTTCATTAATATTAGTTTAGATGATTAAAAGAATTGATTCTTTATAAAACATTGTGGAAATATAGTAAAAATATTCACGCATGATTTACGGAGCGTAAAAATTTTATTCAGGATACCGTATCTGATGTTATTTTCATTCTTTCCCAATATTACAGGGCAGGACAGCACAGGATGATAATTTTAAGTATTATATTTATGTACTTACCGGGTTAAGCAGGTTGAAAAAATTAGCAGCAACGAATTGAAATTGGCCAAGAACAGTTCTTCAATGCCCAAATCCTAACCTACTTCAATACACTTCTCCCTATCACTATTCTCTGCACCTCACTCGTGCCTTCGTATATCTGTGTAATTTTTGCATCACGCATCAGGCGTTCCACATGATATTCTTTCACGTAGCCATAACCGCCGTGTACCTGAACGGCTTCTGTAGTTACCCACATTGCAGTTTCCGAAGCATATACTTTTGCCATTGAGCTGCTGAGCGTGTAGTCAATACCATTATCTTTTTCCCATGCAGCGCGTAAACAAAGCAGCCGGGCAGCCTCAATACGGGTTGCCATGTCAGCCAGCTTAAACTGAATGGCCTGGTGCCGGGCGATCTCTATGCCAAATGCTTTCCTTTGTTTTGAATAAGCAACTGCACGTTCATATGCTCCCGACGCGATACCGAGCGCCTGCGCCGCAATTCCTATTCGCCCGCCTGCAAGGGTTTTCATAGCATAAGTAAAACCAAAACCATCTTCCCCTATCCTGTTTGCTTTGGGCACTTTTACATCCTGGAACATTATACTATGCGTATCACTTCCACGGATGCCGAGTTTATTTTCCTTTGCACCTACAGTAATACCCGGGGTATTTTTTTCTACTATAAAAGCATTGATGCCTTTACTTCCTTTTGAAATATCCGTTTGTGCCATTACAAGATATACACTGGCGCTATTGCCATTGGTAATCCAGTTTTTTGTACCATTTAAAATATAATGATCGCCTTTATCTTCTGCTGTAGTATGCTGGGAAGTAGCGTCGCTGCCTGCTTCAGGTTCACTTAGCAAAAACGCGCCTATATATAGTTCTCCATCTTTTTTACCCTGTGCCAGCGGGGTAAGATATTGCTGTTTCTGTTCTTCATTTCCATACTTTTCCAATCCCCAATTGACAAGGCTGTTATTAACACTCATACATACACTAACACTTGCATCTGTTTTACTGATTTCTTCCATAGCAAGTACATAACTGATGGTATCTAATCCTGAACCTCCATATTTTTCATCAACCATCATTCCCATAAAACCAAGATCAGCCAGTTTTGATATTTGTTCTTTAGGAAACTGTTGCTTTTCATCCCGCTCAATTACGCCTGGTAAACATTCATTTATGGCAAAGTCGCGTGCCGCTTTTTGAATCATCAATTGCTCTTCACTTAATTCAAAATGCATAAAATAATTTTGTGAAAACAAAAATAGATGAATTCAAATAAAACTAACAAGTGTTATTTTATTCCATTGATGTAAACCTCTTGTTAAACCAATTTCCTTAACAACCGGTTAATAAAACATCAACAATAGTATGCGTAATTATGTATATTACTTTAAAACATACAAATATGAAAAAACTATTGCTCGCTATTTTAGTATTTACATTCAGTACAGGCGCTATGTTTGCGCAAACCACCAAGCCTGCCCGGGAAAAAAGCAAAACAGCAAAAAAACAAACAACAGCCAGTGCACAGCAAGCCAGTGCTGCAACAACTACAACAACGGCTACTGCCACAGCGGCTCCCGCAGCAGCCGGTACTGAAAAAAAAGTAAAGAAAGATGGTACGCCGGATAAACGATATAAAGAAAATAAACATTTAAAAAAGGACGGCACAGCAGACAAACGTTTCAAAGATAACAAGGAGAAGAAACAATAGAAATGATAACAACAGTGTATTACAGCCCGCTCATTGATGCGGGCTTTTTTACACCCTTAATTTGACGGAATTAAAAATATATTTGCGCAAAACAGGTGGTATTTTGCAACAGGCACAAATAAATTTAAGGCTGCAGAGAATTGTTACAATCGTAGCAGTAGTTTTATTCATCATTAAAATCATTGCATGGTATATCACCAAATCAGTATCAATACTTACCGATGCATTGGAAAGCACGGTAAATGTTTTTGCCGGCTTTATAAGTTTATACAGCTTATATATAGCAGCAAAACCAAGAGATAGTAACCATCCTTACGGGCATGGCAAAGCAGAGTTTTTATCTGCCGCAGTTGAAGGAAGCCTCATTTTTATTGCCGGCATTGTTATCATATACCAGGTAATATATAATTTTCTATATCCACATGAACTGCAAAAACTTGACTATGGTATTTTGCTGGTAGCTATTACAGCAATAATAAATTTTATTACAGGGAGATATTGTGTAAGTGTGGGTAAGCGAAATAATTCATTAGCGTTGATTGCGAGTGGCAAACACCTGCAAAGTGATACATGGTCTACACTCGGCATAATCGTTGGACTGATAGTAATATGGCTCACTAAATTGAAATGGCTCGATGGGACTATTGCTATTGGTTTGTCCGTTTATATTATGTATACCGGTTATGCCATTGTAAGAAGTTCAATTGCCGGAATAATGGATGAAGCTGACAGGAAATTGTTGCAGAAAATGGTTCAGTTGCTTGATCAAAACCGCAGGATTAACTGGATTGATTTACACAATTTGCGTATCATAAAATTCGGAAATGTATTGCACACCGATTGCCATCTTACCGTTCCCTGGTATCTGAATGTAAGACAAGCACACGAAGAAATAGAAATATTGTCTTCATTAGTACGTAAAGAGTTTGGAGAAACCGTTGAATTTTTTGTACATGCAGACGGATGCTTCGATTTCTCCTGCAAAATCTGTAACAAACAAGATTGTACCGTCAGAAAATTTCCGTTTGAAAAAAGGATAAAATGGACGGTGGATAATATCTCCCGTAATACGAGACATGATATTAGTACCGGGGAATAAGCAATGGTGAATGATGCAAACAGGGATAGTTCATTGCCTATTCCCTATTCAATGTCGTTTCCTTAACGATTGTGTAGTTGCAGACGACAACACCCGCAACGGCGACCGCCGATGTTGGTGTTATCACCAACATCTTCAGGAAACGGCATTGATTCCCTATTCACTATTGCCAGTTGCTATTATCAGCCAAACACCAACTCTTTCCTGCCATGCTTTTCAATTACTTTTTCAAAAAGTTCTTCATTCAATAGATCTTTAATGGATTTTACGATAAAATCAGGCGCATATCCAAATCCATCCAGATCGCCTTCCTGTGTAACACCTGAAAGCGTTAATACAGTGGTGAAACCCATTGAACCGGCGCCAAGAATATCTGTGCTCATGGTATCACCAATCATCACGGTATCATCTGTTGCCAGGTCAAGTGTTTTTCTTGCCATGCGCATCATTACCGGACTGGGTTTACCAACACTGAATGCTTTTTTACCCGTTGCCACTTCTATCATTGCTACAAAAGCGCCGCAACCTGCCCTGTATTTTCCGTTTGCAACAGGACAATTAGGATCGAGGTTGGTGGCAATAAGTTTTGATCCTTTCATGATCATGTTGATTGCTTTATCAACAGACTCCAGCATGATTGTTCTCCCCTCGCCTATTACCACATAATCCGGATGATCATCCACTATTGAATATCCGGCTTTATGCAACTCAGTCAATAAGCCGCCTTCACCTATTACATAAGCCGTGCCTTGTGGTGTTTTAGAAGCAAGATATCTTGCTGTTGCCATAGCACAGGTAAATATATCATCATCGGTAACATTAAAGCCCATTTTTAAAAGCTTATAGCATACATCCCTGCTGGTGCGCTGGCTGTTATTGGTAAGAAACAAAAAAGGGAAGCCTTTCTCTTTTAAGCCATTTATAAATTCAACAGCACCGGGAATAGGTTCAGAGCCTTTGTAAATCACACCATCCATGTCAATTAAAAATCCTGTTTTCTGCATATATCAGATTTTAGTTTACAATAAACAGCAGCAAACGATAAAAGATTTTTAGACAAACAAGTTAGAAGGAAAATTAAGCAAGCGGAGTATTGTGCTTAGATTAGATTGCAATGCACAATTGCTATATGATAACGCAAAGATAAGGGATTTATTTTGTTTAAAGCAAACATACTGAAGGCTGGCAACCTTTGCGGCTAAAAACAATCATGCATCTCTTCAACATTACATAAAATAATATTTTACTTTAGAGGGTCTAAACCATACGTCAATGTCTTTACAAAAAAAACCTTTGCTTGTTGAAGATTGGGCAGTAGTTGTGCTCGGCTTTCTAATCATTATCGCGGCTATCGCAGGATTTCATTTTGCCGCCCCGTCTTATGGATGGCCTTCATCGGAAAAATTATTCGGCACTGTATTATCAGCAAACAATCTTTCCAGGATAGGTGCCCAGTTTTTGATTGCATTTATTACTGTAATCATCGGCGCCTGGCTAACAGGCAGGAACATACGAAATGTGGTGATCGTATTCATTGTGGTTTTTGCACTAAGCATTTTTGCCCTCATTATATCCGGAAGTTCTTTCGCGAAAGATTATAATCTTGAAGCAGTAATATTCAGCTTAGTGGTGGGGTTGGTTATAGGCAACCTTATAAAATTACCCGAATGGTTCAGGGAAACACTAACAACAGAAATGTTTGTAAAAATCGGGCTGGTGCTTTTAGGCACATCCGTCTTGTTTTCGGATGTGCTTAAAACAGGCTCAAAAGGATTAATACAGGCCGTTGTAGTGGTGGTATCTGTCTGGTATTTCGCATATTGGATAAGTAAAAGAATGAGAGTTGATGATGAGCTGGGCATTATGCTGGCAAGCGCTGTTTCTATTTGCGGCGTTTCTGCAGCAATTGCAACTGCAGGCGCTATTAAAGGAGATTCAAAGAAATTGAGCTATGTGGTTTCAATGGTTTTGCTCACTGCCATACCGATGATGATATTTATGCCGGTGATAGCAAATGCATTTCAGTTTCCGGAAGCCGTAACAGGTGCGTGGCTGGGCGGTACTATAGACACTACCGGCGCTGTGGCTGCATCCGGCACGCTTGTAGGCGAAGAAGCGTTGAAAGTTAGTACCATTGTAAAATTTTCACAGAATGTATTATTGGGCATAGCAGCATTCGCTATTTCTGTTTACTGGACGATTACCAAAAAAGAAGCCGTAGCCGGCGTTGATCAAAAACCCACACTATCCATTATATGGGAAAGGTTCCCCAAATTTGTGATCGGTTTTATTGCAGCGTCATTATTGTTTTCTTTTTTTATTAACCAGGAAACGATTGCTGTGGTAAAAGAACCCTTAAAAAACATGCAGACTTTATGGTTTGTACTTGCATTTACAAGCATAGGGCTTGAAACCAATTTCAAGGAACTATTCCGTAAGAATAATGCTATTGCATTCGGCGCTTTTTTGATAGCACAACTATTTAATATCATTATTACGCTTATCATTGCATTTATATTATTCAGGTAGCAGTATATATTACATATAACAATCTCTTGATATTGCATACAGGTTTTGTATTTAATTAATCGATAATTTCACCGTATATACCACTTCATTTTATGGATACCCGAAGAGCATTTATCAAGAAAGCAGCGCTCCTTTCCGGTGGTTCCGGGTTATTTGGAGGCTTACCCGAATCTATCCAGAAAGCATTTGCTATTGACCCAAAAGCAGGTTCTACCTATCTTGACGCGGAGCATATTGTTTTTTTAATGCAGGAAAACCGCTCGTTCGATCATTGCTATGGAACATTGCAGGGCGTAAGAGGTTATAATGATCCAAGAGCCATATCCCTGCCTAACAAAAATAAGGTGTGGGCGCAAACAAACGCTAAAGGCGAAACATATGCACCATTTCGGTTGAATATAAGAGACAGCAAATCTACATGGCTCGGTTCACTGCCCCATTCATGGGACAATATGGTTGACGCGAGAAATAAAGGCAGGCATGATAAATGGCTTGATGCGAAACGTTCCGGGCGTAAGGAATGTAAAGATATGCCGCTCACCATGGGATTTTATAACAGGGAAGATATTCCTTTTTACTATGCATTGGCAGATGCATTTACCGTTTGTGATCAGCATTTCTGTTCTTCGCTTACAGGCACCACACCCAACAGGTTATACTTTTGGACAGGTACAATACGCGGAAAACATGATGAAAATGTAATTGCAAATGTGTACAATTCTGATGTTAATTATGATAAAGAAGCATCATGGAAAACGTTTCCTGAATACCTGGAAGAAAATAATGTTTCCTGGAAAATATACCAGAATGAAGTGAGTATAGATACAGGATTTGAAGGTGAAGAAGAAGACTGGTTAGCGAATTTTACCGACAACCCGATTGAATGGTTCACGCAATTCAATATCCGGTTTTCTCACGGACACATGAAATTTTTACCTAAAGCAGCAAAGCTATTGCCCGGCATCATCTCTTCTCTCGAAGAAAAAATAAAAGCATTGCCTGAAGGCAGCAGTGATTTACAAAGACTGCAACGTGAGCTTAAGCAAAGAAAGGAGCAACAGGAATATGTGAATATGGCAATGCAGAAATATACACCTGAAAATTTTGAAAAGCTTTCTCCCCTGCAAAAAAACCTGCACAATAAAGCTTTTGCTGATAACAGGAATGATCCTGAATACAGGTCATTAACCACAATTACATACGATGATAATGGTACTGAACGAAAAATGCAGATACCGAAAAGTGATGTATTATTCCAGTTCAGGGAAGATGTAAAAAACGGGAAGCTGCCAACCGTATCGTGGGTTGTAGCGCCTTCTAATTTTTCTGATCACCCCGGCTCGCCCTGGTATGGCGCATGGTATTTAAGTGAGGTGATTGATATACTCACGCAAAATCCGGAAGTGTGGAAAAAAACAATATTCATTCTGAATTACGATGAGAATGATGGGTATTTTGATCATGTTCCGCCATTTGTTCCACCAAATCCTTATAAAGAAAACAGCGGAAAGGTTTCTGCAGGCATTATTACAAAAACAGATTATGTAAGCAAAGAACAAACCTGGATGAAAACAAAACCTGCGGATGAAGATGACAGAGATAGCCCGATTGGTTTAGGTTTCAGGGTACCGTTAGTAATTGCTTCACCCTGGACGCGCGGCGGATGGGTTTGCTCGGAAGTATTTGACCTCACCTCTCCTATTCAGTTTATGGAACATTTTCTTTCGCACAAAACAGGAAAGAAAATTGAATCTGCGGAAGTTACCGGTTGGAGAAGAGCAGTGAGCGGAAATCTTACTTCTGCATTCAGGCTATATAACGGTGAAAAAATACCCGCACCAACGCCGGTAGAAAGAATACCCTTTTTGGAAAGCATACACAAAGCGCAGTTTAAGGCAATGCCTTCCGGTTATAAATTATTGACTGATGAAGAAGTGAAGCAAATCAACACCGACAGGTTTGCTTCGCCTGTAATGCCGCAGCAGGAAAAAGGCACACGTTCATCATGTGCATTACCATACCAGTTATATGCTGAAGGAAAATTAAGTGACGACAAAAAATCATTCAGGATAAAGCTGGATGCAAAGAATGAAGTCTTCGGGAAGAATGCAACCGGTTCGCCATTTAATATTTATGTGCCGGGTACAGATATATTACCCAGGAATTATGCAGTACTTGCCGGAGACAGCTTAACAGATGAATGGGCTATTGATAAAGATTATCACCTGCAGGTATATGGACCAAATGGTTTTTTCCGGGAGTTTAAAGGCACGGTAAATGATCCGTTACTGGATGTGTTGTGCGAATATGAATCAATTCCTGCAAGCAAAAAAAATCTTACAGGCAGCATTGCTTTAAGGTTAAAAAACAATTCCAAACAATCTTTAACCATCGAAGTGCCTGACAATGCTTATAAGAGTAAAACACAAACGAAAATATTAGGTGCAGGCGCGCAGGCAATCATCACTATTGATACGGGCAAATACCAGGGTTGGTATGATTTCAGCGTGAAAATAAAAGGCAATAATGATTTTGAAAAACGGTATGCAGGGCGCGTAGAAACAGGTAAACCGAGTATCAGTGACCCGGTAATGGGGAGAGTGGTGTAGAGAAATGCCCCGAGGCGTAAATTGTGGGCAAGGTTGTCGTATGCATTAATACGAAAAAGTTGAAATGCACCCGTTTTTCTGAATAAGAAAATCATCAAAAGAAACAGGTTGTCTCAAAATAAGACAACCTGTTTCCTGATCTGCCTCCAGGACATTTTTCAATGCTTCATAAATTACAAATCAGCCATTACAAGATTAATCAATGCGCATTGACACAATTTCTGTAATCATTTCTTGCTTTTGCAATTGCAGCTAAAATACCCGGCTTTTGTGACGGAGATGCATATTTTAACCGCTCCTGTAAAGTAGCAATAAGTGCCAGGTATACATCGCAGTTTACTGATGATGCCTGCGCGGAATGAACCTGCACATAATTAACAGATTCCAATACTGCATCCGGCTGTGTTTGCACCACGCTCAAAGCACTTGTATAATTATTTTGAGATTGCCGGGAGAAACTTTTAAAAGAAATATAGCTAAAAAGCATTGCAATCAATAAAGGCAAAAAAATTTTTTTCATAATAAATGATTTAAAGATTATTAAATGATTAATAATACCTGTACAGATTATTTTTAAATTTTAATTACAAGCCAACAGGTATAAAGTCCATCCAGGTAAAAACAAATTCGATAAATAGGGAATAGCCCGTTATTTCTTGACATCTTTTGTTGAGTATTAGTAGCAGACGATGGATTATATATGGTTCCGGACTTACTCTGCATATACCACCCGGCAATCACCCCCTTTTTTACCTGGGCAATCATTTTTGCACCATTAGAAAGTGTTGCCACTACATTGTTCCCTTCATTAAGCGGCATTGTTTTTAACTGGTCCAGCAAATCATAGGTTTTGCTACTTACATCGCATGTACTACAAACAGTACCGGATGTTTTTTTATCGGCAAATTCATTCAATGCAGTATTATTGTCATTGAGTATTGCATTATCCTTGCTACAGCTTGTAGCCATAACAACAGGGCATAGTATTGCTATTATGCATTTCAAGATGCTCGTTTTCATAAAATGAGTTTAAAATTTTTAAAAATGATTGTTAACTGAATTCCGTATGCTATTTGCTGCGGTTCGTGTGATGTTATTTAGAAAATGGCTGATTTTGCAAATACGATTTTTCCTAAAAGATTTATTTGATAACTCACCCTGTACAGATATGCGTCAATATCCCTCGTAGCAACATCTATCAAAACACCATTAAATATTCGTTTTAAAGCAGGAGCGTTATTTTCTCCATTTAGTTGCTTAAAAGGTACAGGGCGCCAGGAGTTAACTGAAAAACCTGCATTTACCGCAGTATTGCTATCAAAAATTGAAGCAAGCGCAGCGTCAATTGTATATTGTTCAACATTAAAAAGATACGCTTTACTTCCATCTCCTTCAACGGTGTATGGCGGATTATCAGGGATTGGAATAGAAAACTGGTTGATGGCATATTGAATGGGAGTTCGAATATCAGGAAACAGTTGAAGTGTTTCCCCTGACCAATCATTATTACTATTGCATTTTACATCTGCTATAGCAACACCCGACAAGGATATATGCCATTTTTGATCAATTATACTTTTTGGCGGAGCCTGGTTAACTGCAAGTGCAGCAGGGGCCACTATATAATTTTGTACAGAATACTTAGTTATAGATTTCATACGCTTTAATTAAATTGGTTTACAAATCAATGACCATCGTAAAACAACTGTTATCATCAACATTTTAAGATTACAGTTATGAGTTTGTTAGTGTAGCATGCATGTTTCTATCAAATCATATTACAAAATTGAAAAAAAGGGAAGTGACAGTCAATGAGTGTTTGACTAAAAAAATGCGAGGGAAAACAGGGTATACCATATCCGTTAAAAAACGGAGTTTTCCCGTATAAAAACACATATTTAAAGCAAAGTCACCAACTCAAAGAACAGATTTAAAGCTATTACTGCAGGGATAGGCATCATTAACCGTCTTTTCAACCCTGTAAAGGGTAAAAAAAGCTGCCTTTTTGAATTATCTTTAAATACCCCAATCTAATCACTAAAAAAATTTACAAAATGAAACAGGTACTGATTGCTATTATCATTCTGCTGCTGCTCATCATTGTGTTTCAAAATTGCTGGCACAGAAACCCGGCCTGCAATGTAAGTTCCGCTTCTGGTTTTTGTAAAGACGCTGCCTGCTTTGGCAGCGACGGAACGCCTCCTCGTGGATTAATAAAATATACGCTGGCAAAAAGAATGGCGGAGCTCTATGCAAATGATGCAGGGAAGAAATATATATGGAACAATGAAATAAAAACAGACAGTTTAGATGCAAGAACTATTTGGTTCGATCTTAAAAGGATTAAATCTTTTATCGGTTATCTTGAAGAAACCCTCTGCAAGGACTCCTGTGTAAATACAGATCATTATGGAATAAGAATATATTATGCAAAATATCCTGACACTACGGAAATGAGAACGTTTCCGGAACTAAATGACCTGCCAAAAGAATATGCTAACCACCATACCTTGTTTATGGTACCTACTTACTGGGATGAAGAACGCAAAATGAATATTGATTTTGATCCTCAAAAGAAAACAACAAACTGCAAATTGCTTCCGCTTGATTCCAGCAGCAAAGAAATTTTCGGGACTTTCTTTAAAGCCGGAGATGCTCAATCTGAGCAGCAAAACCATGGAAGCCTTATACCCCCACCTGCAGGCGGAGGCAATTACCCTCAAAACTAAAATGAATGGACAAATATTTATTATTGAGGCTACTGCTTAATTTTTTTGAACTACTGGCAGCCTTTACGGGTATCATTTATTGGCAAAAGTTGAAACAGAACTATTGGAAATGGTTTGTAATTTACCTGGTAATAATTGCAACAACAGAATTGGTTTGCGAATTCATAGGTTATGTATTGCATAACCGGCAACTCAACGCTTTCGTTAATATTTATTTCAGCATACCCTTTCAGTTTATTTTTTTCTTCTGGTTGTTTTACAAATGGTTTCAAAACCCCGCGAAAAAAAAGCTGGCTGTTGCAGGCTTTATCATTTACACGCTTTCACTGGCAACAGATTTTTTTTACTTTAGAGATAAGCAATTGTGGTTTTTTTCTTTCTCTTATATTACCGGCAACGTTTTTCTGCTTGTACTTACCTTATTTTTCCTGTTTGATTTTATCAGGAGTGAGCAAATTTTATACTACCGGAGTAATATGATGTTTTGGGTTTGCATCGGCCTCCTTATCTTTTACCTGGGATCTTTGCCGCTGTTTGGCCTATGGAATACGCTGGCAAAAAACTACCCGGCCATTTTTAATGCTTACTGGATGATCCTGATTAATTTGAATTACCTGATGTATTTGTGTTTTACAATATCCTTTATATGGGGAAGTCAGAAATAATTGTATTTATAGTTTTGATTAATATTATTTTACTCATTCTTATTGCGGGTATAATAATTTTTATAATTCAGTATAGAAAAAGAAAGCTCATGTATCAGAAAGAGAAAGCCGCTACCGAAGAGCAACATAAATTCGACCTGCTGAATAACCAGGTTCAAACCCAGCAACAAACGATGCAGTTTATAGGCAGTGAAATTCATGATAGTGTTGCACAAAAGCTAACATTGGCCTCCATTTATTCCCAGCAAATGGAATTTGAAAATACTCACCCTGAGCTTTTAGGTAAGATTAGTAATATAAGCAATATCATCAACGATTCTTTAAATGAGCTTCGGGATCTTGCAAAAACACTTTCTAACACAGATATACAGGAAGAGGGGCTTATAAATTTATTAAATAAAGAAGCGGGAAGAGTGAATGACACAGGCATTTGCAGAATGGAAGTAATTGCAGACAGCGATAATAACATCAACATGAATAAGACAGCAAAAAGTTTTTTATTAAGAGTTTTGCAGGAGTTTATTCAAAACAGCCTTAAACACGCAGGATGCAGCATGATAAAGATTGTTGTATCAAAACAGGAAGACGGTATATCTATAATTGCGTCGGATAATGGGAAAGGATTTGATGACACAAAATTAGAAGGCAGGGGAATGGGATTAAATAATATGAAACGCCGTATTCAATTAATAGATGGCAATTTTAGCCTGCAGAGCAGCCCTGGTAATGGAACAACATTAAAGTTGTATATTCAGGATAAAAAATTAATCAACTGACATATGGTCCACTCCGTCGTTATAGTAGATGATCATTTATTAATAGCAAAAGCTATAAGTTCAATAATAGAACAGTTTAAAGGATACGAAGTATTATACGAATGTGAGAACGGAAAACAACTATTGGAAAAATTTAAAATCAAAAAAAATATACCAGACATTGTTTTGCTGGATATATCTATGCCTGTAATGGATGGATTTGAAACCGCCTCTATTATTAAGGAAAATAACCCTGGTGTAATGATTATGGCGTTAACCATGCAAAAGGACGATGATTCGCTGATAAAGATGGTAAAGTGTGGCGCAAAGGGTTATTTGCATAAGAACGTGCATCCGGCGGAATTATCCAATGCGCTTGATATGTTAACACAAAAAGGATTTTATTATCCCGACTGGGCTACAAGCCGTGTACTTTACAACATTGCCGCCGGCGATGAAAACAAAAATGCAGGTATATCAGTTACAGCAAGAGAAAGTGAATTTTTAAAATATGTCTGTACAGAGCTCACATATAAGCAAATAGCAGAGCAAATGTTTTGCAGCACCAGAACAGTAGAAAGTTACAGGGATGCTCTATTTGAAAAACTCGGCGTAAAAACAAGGGTTGCTTTAGCATTGTATGCTGTAAAAACCGGATTGCACAAATTATAAAACCGCGTGGAAGACGTTTTGATTTATGAATCGCCCCTTCATTACTCGCGCTGTTTGCTTATCACCCAAATCATTTCCCCATCACGCCATCCACGCTGGCTTTACCGGGGCCAACCAATAATATACCGAGAAATATGGCAAGATATAAGCCGGCTTTTTCTCCCTGCGTAAAAATAGCATTACCATGCGCTTTGAATAATGCCACTGCCATTGCTATTACAAGGGGTAATACGGTAAAGCGCGTAAATAAACCTATCATTACAAAAATTGAACAGAAGAATTCCGCGAAAATAACCAGCGCAAGCGATGCTGTACTTCCAATGCCAAGGAAGTTCATAAAAGTATTTTTCTTTTCAGCAAAATTAACAAGCTTGTCATAACCATGTGGTATCATCATCAACCCTGCAGTAATGCGCAAAACAAATAAAGCAATGTTAAAAGCCCAGTCAGTATAACTTGTAGATAAAAGCCGTTTCATTCTGTTTTTTCGCAAAAATACGTGATACAAACCTTTTATCCACACGATTATAAAACCGATCCTTACAAAAAAATTGTTAGTAGTATCTTAGCGCGATTTTTACTTTAAGAAAATTGTAACAAAAGAGAGGGGAACTTCGTGCAACGCATGGTTTGATATTTGCGTTTGCCAGATAACCCATTACACAATTATGCAAAAACGTTTTATTTTAACCGCCGTTGCTTTAGCATCTTTTTTTGCGGGAGCAAATGCACAGCAAAGCGCCATCCTCACCGACCCGGATGCAGCATACAAGCAGGCAAAAGAATATTTTCAGAATGAACAGTTCAGTTTGGCTTACCCGGTTTTCAGGGAGCTAAGCCTTGCTACACGCTCTACTGATAAAAGCAATAATGCCATTGTATATGATGATATACATTTTTATACCATTGCCTGCCGCCTGTTGCAAAATGAAAGTGTTGCCGCTGATGAAGCTATAAACTTTATGCGGGTAAATTATAACCCCTCTCTGAAAGAGAGAATGAGTTTTTACCTGGCGGAATATTATTTCAGAAGAAATGATTTGAGCAATGCCCTGGCATATTACGAACAAACCAATACCGGCAATTTAAGTAACCGCCAGATTGCTACGATGAAGTTTCACCAGGGCTATGCATATTTCTCCATGAACCAATATGACAAAGCCGGGCCCCTGCTGAAAGCTATTGCTACAAATTCCGCAGATCCCAATTATAAGGATGCCAACTACTATTATGGCATGATAGCTTATTCAAAAAAGAATTATAAAGAAGCCCAGGCTGCATTTCAGAAAATAGAAAATGACACCTACTACAGAAATATAGTGCCGGTATATGTTGCCAACATATATTATATGCAGGGTCAAAAAGATAAGGCATTGAGCTATGGAGAGGAATCGCTGAATAAACCTCAGAATAAAAAAGATGCTTCAATGGAAGAACTGGTTGGGCATAGCCTTTTTGAAAAAGGAGATTATGCAAAAGCGCTTCCACATCTTGAATCATATGTAAATAAATCAAAAAAAGTTAGCCGGGAAACATTGTATGAGTTAAGTTATAGCTATTACAAGACAAACAACTTACCAAAAGCTGTTGAAGGTTTAAAGCAGCTTAGCGGTGGTGAAGACTCTCTTAGCCAGAATGCTATGTATATTTTAGGAGATGCTTACCTTAAACTGGGTGATAAAGCCAATGCAAGAAATGCATTTTCCTTCGGCGCTACCAATAATGTAAACCTTTCTCAACGCGAGGTTTCTAAATTCAACTACGCAAAACTTTCTTATGAATTAGGTTACCAGGATATAGCGCTGAATGAATTCAGAAGATTTCTTGATGAATATCCAAACTCAACCTACCAGAAAGAGGCTGCTGAAATTGCAGCAGGGCTTCTTGCCAATACCAATAATTACCGCGAAGCGCTGAATATTCTGGAGAAAATACAATCTCCTTCCGACGCCATCAAAAAAATGTACCCGAAAGTATTATATGGCAGGGCGATGGAATTGATAAACGACCAGGATTTGAACGGGGCAAAAGTATTATTGGATAAAGCATTGAAAGATCCTTACAATGCACCGGTAATAGCTTATGTAAATTTTTGGCAGGGAGAAATTGCTTACCGCCAAAGCCGCCTGGACGATGCCATTCGTTTTTATAATGATTACCTGAGCAATCCCGGAACGCCATCCGGTGAAGTAAGTACTACCAATGCAAAATATAATCTTGGATATTGCTATTACCGCAAAGAAAACTACAAACAGGCTGTAAACTTTTTTGAACAGGTTAAAAATGCTGCGTTGAATGCAAAGCCGGTTGAGCAGGATGCCTATATCCGAGCTGCCGATTGCTATTACATGAATAAAGAATTTACGAAAGCAAGATCAATGTACGGCAATGTAATCAGTAACTCATGGCCATCTGCAGACTATGCAACTTTTCAAACAGCAATGATTGCGGGCGTAAACAGTTCAGGTGAAAAAATCAATCTCTTAAAAAGCTTTGATAAGAAATTCCCTGCTTCCATGTTGATTCCGGATGCTAATCTTGAAATAGCTAAAACATATCTTGCTGATGAAAAATACCGCGATGCCGTACCATATTTAAATAATGTTATCAATGCACCGGTTGCAGGCAACTTAAAGCCGGAAGCGCAACTAAAGCTTGGACTGAGTTATTATAATCTCGACAATAACGATGAAGCACTTAACCAGTTTAAAAAACTGGTATCTCAATTCCCCAATTCACCGGAAGCAGAAGAAGCTATTGAGAATGCAAAAGCTATTTATACTGCAGAAGGAAGAACAGAGGAATATGTAAACTTCATGAAAAGTGTTGGCAGGTCAGTAACGGTAAATGAAGAAGAAAACCTTACCTATAAAGCAGCAGAAAATAAATATATAGACAGGGATTACAATGCGGCGTTTACTGCGCTGAATACTTACCTGTCTAAGTTTCCTGATGGCGCTCATGCCATTGATGCATGGTTTTTAAGAAGTGAAATTTACAACCAGCGCAAAGACTGGAAAAATGCTTCAGCAGGTTATGCAGAAGTTGCAGACCGCGGCCAAGCAAGTATGCAGAAATGGCTGCCTCTACTGCCGGCAGACTATACTATTTTGAATTGCAGGATTATCCCAAAGCGGAGCAATACTTCACAAAACTTAAAGAACTGGCAGCAGGTGGTGAAAATCGTTTAGAAGCGATGAGAGGTTTATTGCGCAGCCAGTATCAACAGAAAAAATGGTCGGATGCGGTACCTAATGCACAGGAATTACTGAAAGAAAAAAATATAAGCGTAGATGATAAAGTACTGGCGTACATGGTAACTGCAAGAAGCCTGCAGGATAAAGACCAGTACTCAGAAGCCATTCAGAATTTCAGGAACGTAGTGAACATCAATAAAGCTTCGTTTGCGGCTGAGGCAAGATATGAAATAGCTAATTCATACCTGAAGCTTAATGATTTGAAGAATGCAGACAAAGCAGCGTTTGAAACCATTAATAAATCCGGGTCATACGATTACTGGATTACCAAAGCATATATTTTACTGGGTGATATTTATTTAAAAGAAAAAGATTATTTCAATGCTAAAGCAACATTACAGAGTGTGGTTGACAACAGCAAAATAACTGAGCTGAAGAACGAGGCAGGCGACAAATTGCAAAGAGTAATTACGGAAGAAAAAACAGACAGCAAGATCGGGGGCTGATGCTTAACTCACCATTTAATGTTAAAAAAATGATCACAATGCAAACAAAAATATATATTACCAGGTTATTCATAATCACAAGCGGCATCCTGTTTTTATACACATCCGCAAAGGCACAGGAGCCTGCAAAAAAGCAAACCATTGATATTACCTCATCTTTTAAACCAACGCTGAAAGATGCGGCTAAAATCAATTTCAACGCGGCTCCGCCTGTACCGGATTCAGCAAAGCCCGTATTTAAATACACTATACCGGTAAACAGCCTTGCGCTGGTTTATCAGCCTGCTGCTGTTACTCCCTCGCCATTAAATATTGATTCAACCGGAAGCTGGGCTGCAACCAATTTTATAAAACTTGGTTACGGTAATTTCCAAACGCCCTATGCGCAGGTAGGTTTAACGCTTGATAATAAACCCAATTCTTCACTTAATATACTCGGCCATTATATATCATCAAAAGGAAGCGCGGTGCCGAGGCAGCAATATGCTGATGCAGGCGCCAGTGCTTATGGCAGTACTATTAATGCCAATAACCAGGAACTATATGGCAGGTTAGGATTGAGCAACAAAGCATACTATCTCTACGGATATGATCAATCTGCATACAATTATAATAAGAATGAATTGTTGCAACGATTTTTAGGTATTGATGCAAATATAGGTTTCAGAAATATTGACCCGACGGGTTTTGGTTTATTATATCATCCTGATGTGAAGGTTTCGTTTTTCAATGACAACCATAGCAACAGGGAATTTAATATAGCAGGCGATGTGCCTCTTGAGAAAAGAATCAGTGATGAATTGAGCATTAAGCTCGGCATTAATGCAGATTACACACAATTATCACCTAAATCTGCACAATCAATTAATAATTTTATTTTCACTGTTCCTATTGCCATCAAATTCAAAAATGAATCACTCAGTATACATGGCGGCGCTATTCCTTCGTGGGATAATTCAAACTTTAAGTTGCTGCCCGATTTGATGGCCGATGTGAAACTTAGTGGAGAAGAAGCTATTCTTCAATTCGGTTGGCTGATGCATTATGACAAAGGTTCTTATCAAAGATGGGCTTCTTTAAATCCATACCTGGCACTGCCTGCTTCATTGTATAATACAAGAATAAATGAAACCTATGGTGGTTTGAAAGGCACTTTCCTTGAAAAATTCTTTTATAATGCCAAAGTAGGATTAGTGCAGTTTTATAATATACCGCTTTTTGTGAATGATTATGCCGCAAATGCATTGAGTGATGGAAAAACATTTGTAGCATTAAAAGAAGATAAATTAAATGCCTTCCAGGTTCACGGGGAAGCAGGTGTGGTACAGGCAGAAGATTTCTCTCTCTCGGCAAAATTCAACTGGCTTTTATTCGGCAAACAAAAAACACAGCAGCAACCCTGGGGAGTTATTCCCAGAGAGCTTAGCGCTGCACTCCGCTGGAGAGTATTAAAAGACCTCTGGTTTAAATCTGATCTGTTTTTCTTTGAAGGTGCAAAATACATGAACAGGAATTTGGGATCAGAAATGGCAAGAAGCCCGGTTGATCTTAACGCAGGGCTTGAGTTTCGTGCAACAAAACAATTCAATCTCTGGGTGCAGGCAAATAATATATTCAACAATACTTACCAGCGCTGGAATCAATACGAAGTATATGGCTTTAATATAATGGGTGGCATTGTATTCAACTTTGATAGTTTTACAAAGCCCCTTACTAAACAATAGAAATAATACCCAATAATTTTAACACGGCTGCATATATTGCGGCCCCTTATTTTTAATAAGTGTCCGGGTAATCTATAATTAAAAATACTACCTTAGGCTTATTATATTCAATATGTTTAATATACTATACAAATATTTAATTCAGCATAAAACGCTTGCATTACCGGGACTGGGAACACTGGAATTACAGAGAATTCCTGCAATCAGCAATTTTTCTGACCATGTTATTTTACCGCCAACTTATAAGATAATATTAGATGATGCAAAGGACACTCCATCTAAAAGCCTTTTTCAATACATCACTAATCAAACGGGTATAGCAGAATGGGAAGCAATCAAGCAATTGAATGATTTTTCCTTCGATATAAAAAATAGTTTAAAAGAAGGAAAAAAAATTGCGTGGAAAGAGGTAGGTGAATTCAGCATGGAAGATAATGGCGTTACTGTATTAAACGCTCCTAAAATCCAATATGATTTTATAGTGCCTGTACCTGCGGTAAGAGTAATAAGAAACGATGTTAACCACACCATACTTCGTGGAGACGTTGAAGTCAGTGAGCGCTTTTTCAGGCAGCAGGAAGCGGAAACAGCTATTACAGAAAAAAACAAAAAATGGTGGATAGGAGCAGCTATTCTGGCAGCAACCGGGTTACTTTTAATGCTGCTGTATTTTTATAAAAATGGCTTTGATTTTAACCAGTTTTTTAATACCACGACGCCCACTGTAAAAGAAGCCCCGGCTACACACAAATAATGCAGCCGGAACTATCTTTCCTTAATAAAATTGGGTAAGAAATGCAACAATTTTCCCCAATTACATGCCTTGTTTATCTTCCGGACGTTCAGTTCCGGCAAATGCTTTTTCTATTTTATGCATAAGGCTTGATACAGGACCTTCCATTTTGTTTGTACGATCATCAAGACTGTTATCATCCAACATTTTACCGGCGCCTATTGCCGCAGGCAGGTGCGATAAAATATTCGTTCTTTGCTCTGTAAATAAGTTTTTTACAGCAGCGCCGGTTGGTTCACTCAAATTTTCTTTAATCAACTGAGCTGTGTTTTCAAAAACATTATCCAGCTTTGCGCTTGCTTCACCTTCAGGCACGGCAGCATATTTAGCAATTTTTGCTATAAGCTCTTCACTGCTCGTACCAAATACATCTTCACGCCAGTTATTGGCAAATCCCGTAGTTAAAATATTGGCTGCCTGCCGCTCATCTCTTGAATATTTATACAAGCCAACCAATGTTGCCGGTATCGCTGCCTGCGAAAGTTTATCAGCGTACACTTCTGCATCTGCAACAATCTCCTGAGTGTTGGGGTCTATTTTAGGCAGCGTGGATATCCCATCCCGCTGCGCTAATGTCTGGATCAGATTGAGTGCCATAGCATTTGTTTACTATATACCCATTGCAAAACCATACCAAAAAAGCAACAATAACTATCTCAAATACAACTATTATAATTTCAGTTAAACAAAAAAGCTTTACCGCAAACCGGTAAGGCCTTTAATTTTTTGTATAAAAATTTTATTTATGCGCCTAATGCCTGTTTAGCAAATAGCACACATTTTCTAACTTCTTTTACGGCATCTGAGCCTTCCGGAACTTTATATTCCAGCTCAATAGAAACAGGTATTTTATATTTCTTTTCCTTTAACAGGTTAAGTATAGCGGGTATAGGTGTATTGCCTTCGCCCCAGGGCAGATTATCGCCACCATTTTCTTTTGTTTTACGATCTTTTAAATGCATGGAAGTAATGCGATCATGTTTTGCCTGTATAAGCGCCAGCAATGTTTCTGCTGTATTATTTCCACCGGCGGCGATATAGTGCCCGCAATCAAGATTCATGGAGTTGTATGGCGATTGACTCAAAGCGGTATCCCATGCGGTATCCGTTGCCTGCGTATGTGCATGATAACCTACATATACTTTATGTTTAGCTGCGAGTGTGCCTAACCGTTGGGAATGTGCGGCATCTTTTGGCAACTCAACAGTAACGGAATTTGCGCCTAATGCTTTTGCTGCTTCTAAAGCATATTCAATTTCAGCATCAGTATTACCAGGATTTAAGGCGTTTGGCTTAAACGCATAAATACTTACGCCCGCTTTCTCAAACATTTTACGTATTTCTTTAAACTTATCCATTGATGCAGTGGCGCGCCATTCCGCAACCTTCGTTTTATCGTCCGGTACGCCGGCATATTTCTCAGGGGCATCACCCATCAGTTCTACAGCACTCACGCCGCTCTCAACAATAAACTGAAGAAGCTGATGAATATCATGAGGCATGCTGCGGTATGAGTATGTAATTACACCCACCTGCACACCCGCGAATTTTGAATTTGGTTTTTCCGGTAAAAAAAGCCCCTTTGCTATAGCTGATCCGGAAACAAGTAAACCAAATGATGCTATAGAACCTTTAGTTAAAAATGAACGGCGCGAAGCATTAAACGATGTATTTTTTTCTGCAAGCATAAATGAAATTTTAAATGAACAGGGTTACTAAGATATGCTTTGTAAATGAAATATAATCACAATAAAAAATGGTTGCATTCCAAATTAGCCCAGCGGGCGCACCTGTAAAACAAAGGATATACCCATGGGTTTTGGTAACAGCATTTAGCTGCAGGGTTTCCAACCTTTTGAAAGTTGGAAACCCTTTGCCATCATGTACAGGGTAGCTGCCGGCAGGCAAGCTAAAGGTGCAGCGCACCGCGATAACAAAAACGCGTGTGGAAAAATGATATAAAAAATGCAACAGCAGATTTTACAGGTAAAAGCAAATCAACTCCTGAGGTATATCTAATACGGGGGTCGCGTTTCTGGTTGCTGCTTATTCCTGCTTTTCTTATCACTTACCACTATATCTTATCCATTTCTCCCCTTCTCACCAGGATATAACTTTTGGACAATATCACTCTGCCACACTTTTTTTGTATCGGCATTCAGCACTGATAATTTTCCGGTAAATGCGGCGCCGGTATCTACATTCCAAACATTGGCTGCCTGCATGGGTATATCTATGTTGTAATTGGTAGTTGGTGTATGCCCAATAAATATTTCATCAAACAGCTTTAGCCTTTTAGGATACAGAACAGAACGCTTCTGTATCCTGTTATCCATTGTTACTGCCACTTCCCAAAGCGTTCTGTCCCAGTAAAAATTACTTTCATAGCTTTCCATTGCAGGACCATGCATTGATGAAAATCCTGCATGTACAAACAACCTGTTTTTATCATCAACATAATAATTCTGCGTCCTGTCGAAGAACGCAAGATGCTGTTGCTTTTCTTCTTCATTTATTTTTCTGTATGCTTCCACCGTAGACCTGCCGCCATGCTGCAACCAATAAGGATTAGGGTATTCGCCTTTTAACCACGACTGGCACCAAACATCATGATTCCCACGGATAAAAATACAATTGCACATACTGTTCAATTCGTCAAGATAGCTTATTACGCCCGGAGACTCAGACCAGCCATCTACATAATCACCAAGAAAAATCAACAGGTCATCTTTCCTGAAATCAATTACAGTAATAACCTGCTGCAATGCTTTTAACGCACCATGTATATCGCCTACAACAAAAGTTTGAGCCATTGGGTTATAGTATTAGCAATAACAGGTATAAATGTAAGGATTTAAATATTGTAGCTCATCCTTTTATATTCAGCATAAAAAAGCCTGTATGGTAACGAAATAGAATCACAGGATAGTATAGGACGGTGCAGGACGAGGTATTTTTTTTGCCAAAGCATTATATTGGACAATATATATTTTATTTATTTCATTCATTTACTAAAGTTATTTTTATAGAAGAATATTTTTTATTATTTTCAATTTAATACAAACAGGCAATCCGTTTCTTTTGTTAACACAATCTTTTGCTACCCATTATTGTGTTGCATTATATTGAACGGCTGTCCATTTAATCCCACCCCGTTTTACCCTTATATAATGCGTCTGATTATTATCAGAAAAGAAGATGTGCGCTGGGGATTATTTCAGGGTATGGTAACCAGTATTTTTAAACTAAAACGATTTGCTTATGATTATCGCCTCATCATCTTAACAGCCCTCGGGTAACCTGGTCACAGGTCATTTGTGCCGCTTTTCAAATCAACAATTTTACCAACTACAAATTCTTTTTCATGAACAAAAGATTAAACCGCCTCAACAGGCAGGAGTCTTTTTATTTTCTTATCACAACACTAACAAAGAAAATGTGCCGTCAGCAGGATATTTTTTTCGCTGCCTGGCATTATAAAAAGATGTTTGCCTTATTGTCAACAGCATTTGTAATAACAACCGCCACTGCCGAAACAGCAGATGATGAAACCAGCAAATCAACCACAAATTCTCTCAAAAAAGATTCAGTTACTGCCAATATAAAATCGCTATTCGCAACAGATATAACCGGAAGAGTGACAAATGCCGCCGGTGAGCCTCTGTCCGGCGTTTCCATAATGGTAAAAGGTACTACGAACGGCACTACTACTGATGAAAACGGGCGCTTCAGCATTAACGTTCCTACAGAGAGTAGTGTGTTGGTTATAAGCTTTGTGGGTTTTACTACCAAAGAAGTAACAGTAGGCAAATCTGCTGCATTGGACATTCAATTAACAGCAGCGGGCGCAACAGACCTGGCGGATGTTGTGGTTATTGGTTATGGCACAAGGAAGAAAGCAGACCTTACCGGCGCTGTAGGAAGCGTAACCGGCAGGTCTTTGCAGGAACGGCCCGTTGCTTCGCTTAATCAAAACCTGTCAGGAAGAGTAACCGGCGTTAACGCCACCTCAAACTCAGGGCGCCCCGGCGCAAGAGCAAATATCCGGATTAGAGGTATATCATCCATTAGTAATACCAACAACCCACTGTATGTAGTTGATGGCGTAATTTTAAATGCCGATGATTTACCTAACGGAAGCACTCCTATAGATTATATTAATCCAAATGATATAGCTGCCGTTGATGTATTAAAAGACGCTTCTTCGACGGCTATTTATGGTGCAAGAGGTGCAAATGGTGTAATATTAATTACTACAAAAAGAGGTAGCTCCGGTGGTGGAAAAGTTACCTATGATGATGATTACAGTTTTGGTTATGCGCCTAAACTTTTACCTGTTCTAAATTCTGAAGAATTTTTAGCTGTTGAAGACCTGATTTATGCCAACGCACAAAAATATGACCCGGTTGGCTGGGCAACAGGAACAAAATATACCGATCCAAAACTCAAAAGAATCAATCCCTTGTTATTTGATGCCAACGGAAAACCTTTGTATAATACCAACTGGCAAAAAGAAACATTCAGAAAAGCTTTTAGTCAAAATCACCAGGTAAGCGTTACAGGTGGAAATCAAAATGGCAGCTACGGTGTTTTTCTCAATCACCGCAATGAACAGGGCATAGTAAAAGGATCCTGGTTAAAAAGATATGCAGCCCGTTTTGTATTTGATACAAAGATTAAAGAGTGGCTTAAAATAGGCGGTACGCTGAGTTATAACGACCAAACAGACAGGCAAATTGATCAGCTTGGCGGAGGCGGTATAACAGTAATGCGCCAGGTGCTGGAAGAACTACCAATTATCCCGGTTAAATATGCCGATGGCAGCTGGGGAAGAAACAGGGATTATCCCGGAATGGAAGGTGGTGACAGCCCATTGCGTGTTATAGAAGAGAGAACCTATAAATTACTCACACAAACGATATTGGGAAATGTATATGCCAATATCAAACTAATGGACGGTTTGGAGCTTCGCAGCATATTGGGCACAAATATCCTTAATCAGAGAGTAGATAATTATAATGGGATTGACCTTCAATATATTTCCTCTACCGGTTCAGCAAGTGTTATAAATAATCGTCTAAACTCCTGGCAGCTTGATAACTATCTTACTTACAACAAAACCCTTGCGGATATACATAGCATCAATGCCGTATTAGGTGTATCATGGCAACATGCAAACAGGTACCAGTTCCAGGCAAACACACAAACTTTTTTCGACAATTTCTTTAATGTAAATAATCTTGGAGCCGGTGCCTCACCGCAAACACCGGGTTCTGTTGCAAGTGCTTATGGCTTTCAATCAGTTTTTGGCCGCGTCAACTATACATTTAAAGATAAGTACCTGGTAACCTTAACGGGCCGCAGAGATGGTTCTTCAAAATTTGGTACAGAAAATCAATATGCTTTTTTTCCTTCAGCAGCTTTGGCATGGAAAGTATCTGATGAAGCGTTTATGAGAAGTTCAACAATTGTCTCTAATTTAAAATTAAGAACCAGCTATGGTATAACAGGTAATGCTGAAATATCACCCTACACTCCTCTGGCAGGTATGACAACAAGTGGTTATGATGTAATATTCAACGCGCAGCGTGCTATTGGTGTGGGTATATCGCGTATGGCCAACCCGGCATTAAAATGGGAAAAAGTTCGCCAGATTGATGTTGGATTCGAGTTGGGATTATTAAATAACCGCATTAACCTGGAGGTTGATTTATATCACAGAAAGCCAACAGACATGTTACTGTTTGCGCCTGTTCCGAGATCAACAGGTTATACAGGCGTTACAATGAATGTAGGCAGTATGGAGAATAAGGGCATTGAATTGGCATTGAACACTGCGAATGTGAAAAACAATAATTTTAGCTGGAATACCACTTTTAATATTTCTATTAACAGAAACAGCGTTGTTTACCTCACAGGCGGAAGCGATATTATAAGTGGAAATACAATTATTCGTGTAGGCGAACCTATTGGTTCTTTTTATGGGCGCATAAATTTAGGCACATGGGGATCGCATGAAGAGGCTGAAGCTGCAACGTATAAAATGTTGCCCGGAGATATAAAGTACAAAGACATTAACGAAGACGGTGCCCTTAATGATAATGACCGGACAATAATAGGAAGAGGTATGCCGGCGGGCTTTGGAACTTTTATGAATACCATTGAATACAAAAACTGGTCGTTAATGGTTGATCTGCAGTTTATGTATGGTAATGATGTGTTAGACAGGAGCATTCACTCTGCCGAAGATCGCCAGGGTATTGCTAACAGCTATAAAACGGTATTGAATGCGTGGACACCGGAAAACCAAAATACGGCGATCGCTCAAATCCGTCCTATCAATGCATATTATCAAACCAATAATGATACACACAAAGTAAGCGACGGATCATTTATACGCGGACGTAATTTATTGCTCTCGTATACATTCAGTCCAAAAACAGTTTCAAGTTTAAAACTTGACAGAATAAGACTTTTTGCTTCTGCCCAAAACTTTTTCTTAATTACCAGGTACTGGGGATATGATCCAGAGGTCTCAAACTCAGGGTCTCCTTTTGACCAGGGTTTTGGGTTGTATGATTATCCCAAGCCAAGAGTTTTTATGCTTGGTGTAAATGTCAGCTTATAATTTTTAATCAGAAATTCTTATTCAAATGAAACGATTATTTTATACATACAATTTACTGCTGTTATCAATAGCGCTGCTTTCAACAACGGGTTGCAAAAAGTTTCTTGATGAGCAGGACCCGACGAATTTTACACAATCTACTTTTTATACAAAAATTGAGCATGCGCAAATTGGCATAAATGCCATATATGCACCGCTCCGCGATCCTATATCAAGCGGTTTTGGTGGAGGTGCCTGGATGATGCTGGAGTTTGCTACCGGGCTGGCAGCTACTGATTTAGGACAGGCCGTAAACAGCTATTTTGTGAAAGACCTTGTAAATACCGCTGCTAACGGTTATGGATATACGTATTGGCAGTCGTATTACAAAGGCATAGCAAATGCAAATCTTGCTATTCAGAAAATACCAGCCATTCCCGGCATAACTGATGATCAAAGTAAAAAATATTTAGGCGAAGCATATTTTTTAAGAGCATTCTATTATTTTAACCTGGTACAAATGTTTGGCAACATACCACTGGTAACAGAACCTGTTGATCTTAGTTCTCCGCAATTTTACGCAGCCCAATCTACACCGGCAGAGGTATATGATCTTATCGTATCTGACCTAACAACAGCAGAACAAGCCGGTTTATCAATGAAAGATGAAACAGGGCGCGCAAGCTTAGGAGCGATAAAAACACTTTTAGCCAAAGTATACTTAACCATGGCCGGCTATCCTTTACAAAAAGGAAATTCATATTATACATTAGCTGCCCAGAAAGCCAGGGAGGTAATGGATTCAGGTGCTTTTAAACTTTTTGCAAGCTATAGCAGCCTTCACGATCCTTCAATGAAAAACAAAGAAGAAAATATTTTTATGATTCAGTATTTAGGCGGAACAATAAATGGTAGCTGGCAATCTGCGATTATACCATACAATAAAAATATTTCGGCTTACTCTGATGAAACAGGAGGTATTTATTCAACAGCTACTTTTGTAAATACCTTTGAAGCAAATGATTTAAGAGCAAAAGAAAAAGAATTCTTTTTTACGCAGTTCACAAATGAAAAAGACAGAAACCAGGTTGTTGATTTAGGCGGATATTTTATTTATAAGCTGTTTGACTCTGTTGCACAAACAAGTACAACAACCAGCAACTTAAACTGGTGTATTTACAGGTATGCTGATTTACTACTTACATATGCAGAGGCTTCCAATGAAACAGAAGGGCCTGCACAGGCAGCATATGACGCAGTAAATGCAATTCGCTCCAGGGCGCAATTACCGGCATTATCTGGGTTAACAAAAGATCAATTGAGAGAGGCCATATGGAGAGAACGCTGGCATGAGTTGTGTTTTGAAAACCTCACATGGTTTGATATGGTACGGTTGCGCAAAGCTTATAATGAAACTAATGGCGGGTTTGATGATTATGTTGGTCATAAATTTTCTTACGGCACAAATTTAACCTTAACTAAAAGGGAGCTATTATTCCCCATTCCTTCTGATGAGGTGTTGAATGGTAAACTAACTCAAAATGAAGGCTATTAACTGAGTGTTTCAATTGAGTAAAAGCCGGAAATTATTTCCCATAAAGAGATATGCGGCGGCAAAAAATAACTTCATTAAATGCACTCCGTTGTACTTAACCAGTTTAAACATATATTTATAGCCTATAAAAGGATTGCACACATGAATATCTTCCACTCAAAAAACCAAATCTGGTATTTTGTCCTGTTTTTTTCTGCAGGCGTATTACTTATGTCCTGCGGTTCAAAAAACACTGCATCTCTAAAAATTAATAAAGGAATGCGTATTGCTTTAGTAGGCAATAACCTTGGTTCCCGAATGATTAATTATGATTATTTTGAGACGGAAATGCAATTACGCTATCCCGACAGCATGCTGTATTTCCGTAATTTTTGTGATGGAGGTAATACGCCGGGCTTCAGACCGCATGCCGCAAGAAATGATCCCTGGGCTTTTCCCGGTGCTGAAAAATTTCAAACAGAGCTTGCTAAAAATTCAGGAAGTGAAGGTTTTTTTGATTCTCCCGATCAATGGCTCACACGTCATAAGCCGGATATCATTATAGCTTTTTTTGGATACAATGAATCCTTCCAGGGAAAAGAAGGACTGGATAATTATAAAGCTGAATTAGATGCTTTTATTAAGCACACGTTAAGCCAGCATTATAAAGGTGATTCTTCACGGGCGCAGCTAGTAATTGTTTCACCGGTTGCTTTTGAAAACCTAACAGCTGCCTATGATCTTCCTGATGGGAAAAAAGAAAATGAAAATCTTAAACTATATGCCGATGGAATGAAACAGGTTGCTGATGCAAACGGCGTTTTATTTATAGATGTTTTTACGCCTGTCAGAAAATGGTTCGATGATGCAAAAGAGCATTTAACGATAGATGGTTCCCAGTTAAATGAAGAAGGCTATAAAAAATTTGGCGTATTGCTGGCAGATGAAATTTTCGGTAGAGCTTTACCGGTTTCCGAAGCAAACAAAAAATTGGTGTATGATGCAGTGATGGAAAAAAACTGGATGTGGCATAATGACTATAAAATCCCCAATGGCGTGCATGTATATGGCCGTCGTTATAATCCTTTTGGTCCCGACAACTACCCCGCAGAAATTGAAAAGATCCGCCAGATGACTGCCATCCGTGATACAGCAATATGGAAAGCATTGAAAGGTGAAAAAATGGATGTGGCCGCTGCTGATAAAAATACAAGAGCGTTACCTCCCGTAACTACCAATTACAACCCGGAAAAAAATGGAAGCCTTACTTATTTGTCAGGAGCAGAGGCAGTAAAAAAACTAAAAGTTCCGCCCGGGTATAAAATTGAATTATTTGCATCAGAAGAGGATTTTCCGGAATTAGCCAAGCCAATGCAAATGTCGTTTGATAATAAAGGAAGATTATGGGTTGCCACAATGCCCAGTTATCCTCATTACAAGCCTGGTGATACAAAGCCCGACGATAAAATCATTATTCTTGAAGATACCAATAACGATGGCAAAGCTGACAAGCTTAAGGTTTTTGCAGATCACCTGCATTTGCCCGTGGGGTTTGAAATTGCGCCTGAAGGCGTATACGTATCGCAGGGAACAAATTTTAAATTATATACGGATACAGATGGCGATGATAAAGCAGATAAGGTTCAGATACTATTAAGTGGTTTTGATGATCACGACACCCATCACAATATTCACGCATTTACCACAGATCCTTCCGGCGCTATATATATGGGTGAAGGTGTATTTCTTCACACCAATGTAGAAACTTCGTATGGTCCTGTACGCGGTACCAATGGCGGCTTTTACAGGTATGCGCCACAGTTGCACAAACTGGAACGCACCGCACAACTTTCTATTCCCAATCCATGGGGTATTGCATTTGACGATTGGGGGCAACCCTTTTTTGCGGAAACTTCCGGTCCCGACGTACGCTGGATGTTGCCTGGTACGGTATTGCCAAGATATGGAGAGGCTACCCATAAATCATTCAACCTGATTGAAGAAGCGCACAGGGTTCGCCCAACATCCGGATTGGAATTTGTATCGAGCCGGCATTTTCCTGATGAAGTGCAGGGCGACTTGCTTATCAACAATACCATCGGCTTTTTGGGCACTAAAGAACATGTTATTGAAGACAGCGGTACAGGATATAAAAGTCATCACCGGGTAGACCTGATCGTTAGTGAGGATAGAAACTTCCGCCCGGTAGATATGGAATTTGCACCGGATGGTTCGTTGTATGTAATTGACTGGCATAATATATTGATTGGTCATATGCAGCATAATGCCAGAGACCCGTTACGCGATCACATGCATGGACGGGTATACCGCCTTACCTACCCGTCGAGACCATTGGTTACACCGGCTAAAGTTGCAGGTGCAGGCATTGAAGAGTTACTGGATAATCTCAAGCTTCCGGAATACCGCACCCGGTACAGAACAAAAAGAGAATTAAGAGGAAGAAGTGCCACGGAAGTGTTGCCGGCACTGGCAAAATGGGTAAACGCACTTGATAAAAATGATCCCCGCTACGAACATAATATGCTTGAAGCGCTCTGGGTTAGCTGGGGAGCCAATAAAGTAGATCAGTCTTTACTGCACCAACTGCTTAAAGCAAAAGATTACAGGGTAAGAGCCGCAGCGGTTATGGTTGTACGTTATACCGGCCACCAGGTAAAAGACCAGGCAGATTTATTAATGCAGGCCGTGCAGGACGAAAACAGCAGGGTGAGATTAATGGCAATTGTAGCTGCCTCATGGATTGGTAAAGAAAAAGGATTACCTATACTGGCAGAAGCTGCTAAAAAACCGCTCGATGAATGGATGGTACATGCTTATGATGCTGCTGTGGCGCATTTAAAAGGCCAGTTGGTTGAAGAAAAGAAACAGGAAGATATATTATCGTCATTAAAAGGAAATGACCTGGAATTATTTAAGAAGGGAAAAGAAATTTATGCCAGAGAAGGCTTCTGTGCCACCTGCCATCAACCCGATGGAAAAGGGTTACAGGCTTCCGGATTTCCTCCTTTAAGAAACTCCAAATGGGTAACCGGCAGTGAAGAGCGTTTGATAAAAATTGCTTTAAAAGGTATGCTCGGGCCTATTGAAGTAAATGGTGTTAAATACCCGGGGCAGGTGCCAATGACGCCTTTTGAAGGATTATTGAATGATGAGGAAATAGCTGCTGTGCTCACCTATGTGCGCAATGCCTTCGGCAACCAGGCTTCGCCGGTACATGCAGGCAGCGTGAAAAGGGTGAGGGAAGAAACCCGGGCGAAAAAAGACTTCTACTCACCTGAAAAATTATTGGAGGAACATCCGCTGGAAAAATAAATTTTTGAATGGAGCCACGAATTCCGGCGTTCCGCATGTGCTGGATGATTATTAAATACAACAAAATCGCCACGAATGCACGAATGTTTTTTGGTAATATATTCGTGCATTCGTGACTCATCAATAAAGAAGATAATGGTTTATATTTCCAAAAAATAAATCATTATTATCATACTATAATACGGATACACCTTCATTAATTTTATTCAAAAGCTGCTGACATCTTTTGCACTTCAGCGTTTGAAAGTTTATAATCAGCAACCACTTTCCTCCATTTTTTTACAGATGACAAAACTTCATGAATAATTTTTTTTGCGCTATCATTTGATACACGGAAATAATCTGAAACCTCTATTGCTAAATCAAGCGTAAGAGCATTGTCTGTTTCTGATATGTTTAAACTTAATCCTGTTCCATATTCGTTCGGGTTAAGATCATAAGCAGGCGACAGTATCCACCCTTCATTTGTCAATAAAAACCCGTGATTGCGTAAATGGTCATCGGTGTTCTTAATACAAATACTAAACACAATTCTTCTCCATAGCTCCTCAAGGTCTTTTTCAACAGCAGCTCCATATTTTGAAATAAACTCAACCAACTCAAGATAACTTGCTCCCTCCGCATCCTCTCCGTCCATATGACCGGATAATGTCATTGCTGAAGCAAAATGAATCCTCTCACCTTTTGATGTTCTGTCAAATCTCCTGGTGAGAAAAGTATGATGTTTATTATTGAATTTCATCAACATGCCTTCAGAAACATTTATACCGGAGGCTTTTGCTAACTGATTGGCTACCATCTCCCACGCTGCAACATCTTTGTTATCATTTTTACTGGGAAATTTTGCTATCCATAAGTCTTTCCGCCTGTCCAGTATGCTTGCTTTCGGCCTTGCGCCTCCCAAAGAAGAACCTGGAGCAATCAGCATATTGAGCCATTTAAGATATTCAGGATCATCAGCGTTATCTTCTTCCAAATTTAAACTTGCCTGCTCTAATGCGCTCAGTGATGTCCATGGAGGAGAGGCCATTTCTTTATTATCATTAAGAAATGCACCATCTTCTTTTTCCTTAAAACGCAAAGCTCCCATTCTGTAACCATCATATACTCCAAGCAAAAAGTCTGACTCCAGCAATTTTTTAGGCTGTTGTTGTTCCTGTTTAGCAATAGCTGCTTCCCGGCGTTGCATTAAAACCCGGCCCCACCTGTCAGGGCATGAATCAAGAAAAATTCCAAAATTGGGTTTATCATCCCTGGGATAAAAAGCTCCGGCATACAATTGTAAGTCCGGGTCGATCATTTGTGAAAACCCGGACTGTAACCAGTCATCAGTATATTCAAAAGAAAATGTCTCTTTACCTTTTGCAGGTGATGCAGACAGCATTCCCATCAATAAAGGGTCGGGCATTCCTTTCCAATGCGCATATACCAGGATATCTTTTTTTGCAGATGCAGCCATATGATATTTTTTAACTCATGCGTTTAGGCGCCCGTTCTTTAACTCCGAGATCTGCATCCTGGAGTTTTCTGCCTAATACATCATCGTTGGCAACTTTGAGCAGGTCTTTCTCCAGGTTTAGTACAAAAAGTACCTGGGCATAAGAGCCGATTGCTACAGAAGACTGTCCCTTTTCTATTGATAGCAAAGTAGGACGACTGACATTTGCTCTTTCTGCAACCTGCGCTGTACTCAGTTTTCTGCGCAATCGCGCAAGCCTGATATTTTCACCTAAAACCACAAGTATTTTGGTGATGCCCGGGAGCGTGTTTCCTTTTCTTGGTATCATAATGTAAAATATATTTTACAAAAATAATGATTTTGTAAATTAAAATTTACGTTATTTATTTACTGAAAGGATAATAACATGTGCCCGTTGATCAGTATCATCCGCGTATTCCGTGTGCCATGCATTCCGGTACGAATAAGATCTTATTCAAAACAAAGCCCGCCGGTTGGTTTCAGCGGGCTTATATAATTTTATTGAGCGAACTTTTATATTATTTTTTTACTATCCTCGAAACATATAGAGCGGCATGCGCGACTGCAAATATCAATGAAAAATAAAACAATCCTGTATCCTCATTATTAATATGGTGATGTATAAATGCTATTACAGCAAGTGATAAAGACAATACCAACCCGGTAACTCCCACTACTTTATTGCCTTGCGGAACAGTTTTGGGAGAACCAGAAGACAGGTGACTATGTTTTACACCATACCATAAATAAATATCAAAGCCTATAATCATCCAAACAATCAAACGGATCCATGTATCCAACGGCAGGAACGCCATCATGAAAAAACAGGTAAACACGCCCAATATCGGCACAATTGGCACAAGCGGCGTTTTAAATGCACGGGGCGCATCAGGCATTTTTACCCTCATCACCCACACGCCGATACAAACCAGTATAAAGGCGAACAGCGTTCCAATACTGGTCATCTCTCCCACCACACGGGCAGGTACAAACGCTGCAAACAAGCTTACAAAGCCCATAAACATTAAATTGCTGCGTGCAGGCGTTTGAAATTTTGGATGAACACTGGAGAAAACCTTTGGCAACAAACCATCTTTACTCATACTGAAGAATACACGGCTTTGTCCCAGCAGCATCACTAATATTACAGAAGCGTAACCTGCAAGTATGGCCACAATGATTGCACGGTTTAACCACGGATAATCAGGATGTATTACACCAGCCGCATCAGGCTTACCCATATGTTCAATTGCCACAGCAACTGGAGCAATACCATCCTGTCCTTTAAAAGAAGTATAGTTGGTAACGCCTGTCATTACGTGAGCAAACAGCAAATAAAGAACAGTACAGATTACAAGTGAGCCTAAAATTCCGATCGGCATATCCCGCTTGGGGTTTTTAGCTTCCTGTGCGGCCGTACTTACCGCATCAAAACCTATATAGGCAAAAAACACAATGGCGGCTGCCCGTATTACACCGCTGAAGCCATATTCGCCGAAATTACCGGTATTTTCAGGTATATAGGGAACATAGTTATCATTGTTTATATACTTCCATCCCAAGAAAATAAATATTAATACAACAACTACTTTCAACGCCACGATTACAGCATTTACTGTTGCACTCTCCTGCGTTCCTTTAATCAATAACAAACTCATCAATACAACAATAAAAACTGCGGGTAAATTTATAATACCGCCATCCCAGGGTCCAACTGTAAAAGCCGGTGAAAGGTGAACATCAAACCCTTCAAGAAATTTAATAAGATAACGGCTCCAGCTTATACTTACAGTAGCCGCGCCAACGGCGTATTCCAACACAAGGTCCCAACCAATAATCCACGCAATAAATTCGCCCATTGTAGCATAGCTATACGTATATGCGCTGCCTGCCACGGGTATCATGGATGCAAACTCGGCGTAACACAATCCTGCAAAAGCACAACCTAATGCAGCAACAATAAATGAAATGGTAATAGCCGGGCCGGCTGGTTTGCTGCAGCTCCCCCGGTAATAGAAAATAATCCTGCTCCGATAATTGCTCCAATACCAAGTGCAACAAGCGCCCAGGGACCAAGGGTACGTTTTAAACTATGCGAACCGGTTTCTTCTGCTTCCGCAATTAGTCCGGCAAGGGGTTTCTTTGCAAATAAGCTCATACACAGTTATATTTTTATGAATGAAATTGAAAAATAAACATTTCTGCCCAAAACCAATGAAAAGATGGTGTTTTTGTGTAGAAGAGTAGCAAAAAAAAGCAATTATTGTTCGTTTGCAATAACTTTCTGTTAGTTTTGAAACTTTACCAGCTTTTATTATATGAATAAACATACTGTTGGTTTTTTATCGCTGGCAATATTCACCGTTGTCGCTATACTTCATTTTATTCATTTTGAAAATTGGATAACCTTACCGGAGTCATTATTATTTGTATGCAGATGGATTGTAATAGCAAGTATCATTCTATTTGCATTATATAAAAAATCGCTCACCACCTGGATATTGGCTGCCATGGCAATTGGCGTTGAATTGGGTCTTGATTTCCCTGCCTTTACACAAAACCTGCAATTTTTAAGCAAAATATTTTTAAGGCTTGTAAAAACGATTGTTGCGCCTTTATTGTTTTCTACGCTGGTGGTTGGTATAGCCAGTCACTCTAATTTAAAACAGGTTGGGCGCATGGGCTGGAAGTCCATCCTGTATTTTGAAATTGTTACCACATTCGCACTTATTATAGGTATTGTTTTTATAAATATTACCAAAGCAGGAGAAGGCATTAAAGTGCCGCCAAGCCTTTTAAAAGAGCTGCCGCATTCATCAGAAAAAGTGATGCAGGAAAAAATGATTGCCATATTAGACAGCGCTCAGATTCCACATTCACCTGACCTTATTAATAAATTACCGGATGCACCCGGTAAAACCTGGCAGGATCATATACTGGATATTTTCCCTGAAAATATCATCAAATCCATATACGAGGGAAATGTATTGCCCATAGTATTCTTCAGCCTGGTATTTGGTATATCGCTTGCCATGCTTAGTGAACAGAAAAAGAAACCACTTCTGGAGTTTACGGAAAGCCTGTCGGAAACGATGTTTAAATTCACCAATATAATTATGTATTTCGCGCCCTTTGGTGTGGGCGCTGCCATTGCCGTAACGGTCGGGCATCTGGGCATAGATATATTAAAAAATCTTTTCCTTTTATTACTTACTTTGTACCTGGCGCTGTTTGCATTTTTACTGCTGGTATTGCTGCCCATCGCTTTGTTCCTGGCAAAAGTTCCTGTTAAAAAATTTATACAGGCCGTTAAAGAACCTGCTTCCATCGCTTTTGCAACAACCAGTTCAGACTCGGCTTTGCCTATTGCTTTGGAAAACATGGAAAAGTTTGGCGTTCCAAGAAAAATCGTTTCGTTCGTGATTCCCACCGGTTATACATTCAACTTAGATGGAACAACATTGTATCTCTCACTGGCATCAGTATTTGTGGCGCAGGCAGCCGGCATACCATTAACCTTTGGCGAACAATTTATGATCGGGCTTTCGTTAATGCTTACAAGCAAAGGCGTTGCCGCGGTGCCAAGGGCATCATTGGTTATATTAATTGCAACGGCAGCCACTTTTAAATTTCCGCTTTGGCCTATTATGGCTATTTATGGTATAGATGAGTTGATGGATATGGCAAGAACCTCCGTAAATGTTATTGGCAACACATTAGCAAGTTGTGTAATTGCCCGTTCAGAAGGTGAGTTTGACGATGAGAAAGCACTGGCTTTTAAGGCGGAATAATAATAAAGTATTAACAAACAGTAATTATTATTAAAAGAATCTCACCAAAAGGGCGGCAAATTACCATAGAAATTGCATTTTTGCGGCCGGTTAGTATATCAATAATAGCTTATGATTAAAAGAATTTGTAGTCTGGTGATATTTGCGCTCCTGGGATGTACGGTAATGGCACAGGAAGAAATTAAAGTTCAGTTTGTTAATCAGTATGGAGAAGGATTAGCAACCGTTGTGATTTCACAGGGTGGGAAAGAAACAACATACACCCCGGATAAAGCAGGATTTGCCGGCATAAATATAACCGGTACCGATTCCATAATGGTAAGTGCTGATGGTTTTGAAAGCGTTACAACGAATGCTGCTGCATTAACAACCAAACCCGTAGTAAGCCTGCACAAAAAATTTACGTGGAAGGATTTGCTGAATCCAATGTTTTATATAATAAACGGTGGTTTATGGTTGCTACTGTTTATTGTATTTGCAGAAACAGGATTATTTGCCGGCTTCTTTTTGCCCGGCGATAGTCTCCTGTTTGTTGCAGGTATCTATAGCAGCAACCTTATGCATGAGTTTTATAAAGCAATAGGCATTGATCGTTTCGAAAATGAATGGGTAGATCTTTTTTTGTTGGTAGGGCTTGTATCATTGATGGGTATCATCGGCAATATGCTGGGGTATTGGTTCGGCAGAAAAATCGGACCAGCCATGTTTCACTGGAAAGACCGCTTTCTCTTTAAGAAAAAATATTTGTATGATGCGCACGACTTTTTTGAAAAGCATGGCGGCGGCGCGATAGTATTTGCACGTTTCTTACCCATTATACGCACCTTTGCTCCTATTGTTGCAGGTATAGTAAATATGGACAGGAAAAAGTTCATGTTTTTTAATATTGTTGGATGTGTGGCATGGGTGGTCAGCATGATATTTGCCGGGCATTTTTTACAGATATGGGTAAGAAAACAATTTGGATTTGAGTTAAAAGATCATCTTGAAGCTATTGTAATTGTAATAGTGCTGGTAACAACTATACCGGTATTCTGGAAATTATTTTTTGGAAAAAAGAAAGAAACAAAAGCCTCATAAATCCTTTTTCATGTCTCAGCCAAAAACGAATGCTTCCATTTTTAATGTAGCTGTGCTTGTAGCGGCATTAGGTTATTTTGTAGATATATATGATTTGCTGCTGTTTGGTATTATACGTGTGCCGAGCTTAAAAGACATGGGATTATCAGATGCAGCTATACTTACAGATGGCGAAGGTATACTTACCTGGCAAATGTGGGGCTTGCTGATTGGCGGCATTATATGGGGTGTGATGGGCGATAAAAAAGGGAGGCTGAGTGTATTGTTCGGCTCTATAATATTATACTCACTCGCCAATATTGCCAATGGTTTTGTACAAACAGTTACTCAGTACAAACTGATACGTTTTGTGGCAGGTATTGGTCTTGCCGGTGAACTAGGTGCAGGTATTACGCTTGTTTCTGAATTAACAGCAAAAGAAAAAAGGGGTATTGCTACTTCACTTGTTGCAGGCATAGGGCTTACCGGTGCTGTGGTAGCGTTTATAATGAAAGAAACTTTTAGCGGTACTGGAGGATGGCGCATATGTTACTTCATTGGTGGTGGGTTAGGATTGTTGTTATTAATACTACGCATTTCTGTTTTCGAATCGGGTATGTTTCATCATGCAAAAAAGTTAGATGTACAGCGTGGAAACCTGTTGATGTTTTTTACAAACGGAGACAGGTTCAGGCGATATATTACCGGCATACTGATAGGTTTACCAACATGGTTTGTAATTGGTGTGCTTGTAACATTTTCGAGTGAGTTTGGAAAGCAGATGGGCATCACTGAAAAAATTGACCCTGGCAAAGCAATCATGTTTGCATATGCCGCTATTTCACTGGGTGATATTGCGGTTGGTTTTGTAAGCCAGTGGATGAAGAGCAGGAGAAATGCGTTGTTTTTATTCTACGCCATCACAGCTGTTTTTATGGTATTATATTTTACCACGCAGTGGAACGGCGCTGCCGGCAGGATGTATTGGATATGTGCGGGGCTGGGTTTCGGCACAGGCTTCTGGGCTATTTTTGTTACAATGGGCGCCGAACAATTTGGCACTAACATAAGAGCAACCGCTGCCACCACCATTCCCAATATGGTTCGCGGTATGCTGGCAATATTTATTCTTCCCTTATTTCAATGGCTGCGCGGCATTACCAACAGCTACTATACCGGCGGATGGATAACTGCTATCATTATCATGTTAATCGGAACTATTGCTGTTATACTTACTAAAGAAACTTTTGGAAAGGATTTGAATTACGTAGAGTAAGTGGTAAGAAAAGCAGGAGTAAGCAGTGAGCAGCCGGAACCTGTGATTATCTTTTACAAAATCTCCCGGCTTCCATATTACTATGCTCTTCCGCAACTTTATCTCTCTGCACCAGCTAATACTCCAGCTTCCTCAATTGCGGCGCTTTAAACCAGGTAATAATGGCAACTATCAGCGTCATGCATCCGCCAAATACCACGGAAGGTGCAACGCCCATTAACCTGGCAGTTAACCCGCTTTCAAACTGGCCGAGCTCATTGCTTGAGTTTACAAACATAGAGTTCACGCTCATTACCCTGCCCTTCATTTCATCAGGTGTTTTTAATTGCATAATCGTGCCGCGTATCACTACGCTAATACCATCCAGTATGCCACTGAGCATAAGCGCCAGGAAAGAAAGCAGGTACCATTTAGACAACGCGAAAACAATTATACAAATACCAAAACCCGCTACTGCAATAACCAACCTCCTCCCCTGCGCTTTCTGCATCGGGAAAATGGTAAGCAACAGCACACTGCAAATAGCGCCCACATCTGATGCGCCATTAAGAAATCCAAAGCCTTCCGGGCCAACTTTTAAAATATCGCTGGCATATACCGGCACCATTGCCACAGCACCGCCGAAAAATACGGCGAACATATCAAGCGATATAGCGCCAAGTAAATCTTTTGTTTTAAACACAAAGCGCAAACCATCCTTCACACTTTCCCATGTTTTCTTTTCGCTGTTAATTACTATGGGCGGTTTGCGCTTAAGCCTGGTTAATACAATAAATGCCGCAAATATTCCGCCGCAAATAAATGCAAGCGTTCCATGAATGCCAACCAGTGCAATACAAAACCCTCCTAATGCATGACCTGTAACTGAAGCTGTGAGCCATGCGCCCTGGTTCCAGGTGGTGGCATTTTGCAGTGAATGCCTCGGAACAATAAGAGAAAGTATTACATTAAAGGTTGGTCCGGCAAAAGCTCTTATAATACCCGTACAAAAAATAACAGCATAAATGCACACGGCTATCCGGTGATTGCCGAGATGAGCTTTTGTAAAATCAGACGATAAAAACCATAACACGCAGCAGGCACAGCCATAGGCAAAAACGCCTGTCATGAGTAATTTTCTTTTCTCGCTCATATCAATATAATGTCCTGCATACAGGGCTAACGTTAGTGCAGGAATAACTTCAGATAAACCAATTAAGCCTATTGCAAAAGGAGCGCTGGTGAGTTTATAAATCCACCAGCCTGTTAGTGTGCTCATCATGCGCAGCGAAAGAATAAACAAAAACCTGCCTGTAATCAAATATCTGAATTCCGGTATCTGTACTGATTCAAATGGGTTATGCTGTTTCTTAATAATATCTTCCTGATTCATTCATTAAAGTTTCAGGACAGCGATATAAAATGCTGCCCGTTTTCATACTCTTTATCCAAAGCGTCAACAATTATTTTCACATGATTTTCATTCCCTAAAAAATCTGCTTTAGATGCATCTACAAAAAGCGTTTTAATATTATGCTGCTTTATATAGTGCGTATAGGTTTGCTGTATATTAAATAAATAATCATCTGGTATTTGCTGCTCGTATACGCGTCCGCGTTTACGTATATTATGCTGCAATGTGCTTACCGGTGCATGCAGGTAAATTAAAATATCAGGCTGAATAAGCTGCTGGTGAATAATATCAAACAACCGCTGGTACAATAAAAATTCTTCATCAGGCAAATTCACCTTTGCAAAAAGAAGGCATTTGGTAAACAGGTAATCAGATATGGTAATGCTCTGAAAAAGATCCTGGGTATGAATCAAATCTTTGAGCTGCTTATATCGCTCCGCCATAAAAAACAATTCCAGCGGAAAAGCATTCTGCCTGGGATTTTCGTAAAATTTAGCCAGGAAAGGATTATCTGCAAATTGCTCTAAAATCAGTCGTGCATTAAAATGTTTGCTGAGTAAATGCGATAATGTGGTTTTGCCTGCTCCTATATTCCCCTCAATGGTAATGAAATGATAATTCATAAAGAAAGTCAAACTTAAACAAACCCCTGCACAATTGTTAAAACAGTTTGTCACCAATTTTCCAGCTTCTTTACCGGAAGCACATCTTTACATTCAAACAATAGCTCACTAATTGTTTTATTAAAAACAGGGTGAATAACGGTTGAAGCGATTTCAGCCAGCGGCGCTAAGGCAAAACGCCTGTTTACCAACTGCGGGTGAGGGATTTGCAAAGAAGGTTCATCTATAATATCGCCGTTATATAACAATATATCAATATCAATTATCCTTGGTCCGTATTTTTCCTCCCGGTACCTGCCCATTTTTTTTTCTATACCCATAATTATATGCAGCAGGTCCATTGGCGCAAGTGAAGTTTCAATGCCAACACATTGGTTAAGGAAGGATGGCTGGTCTGTTTTGCCCCAGGCCGCCGTTTCATATATGCCGGATAATGCTGTTACATTTCCAGCCTCTTTTGCCAACGCAGCCGCAGCATCCTCCAGGTTTTGCTTCCTGTCTCCAATATTACCGCCTGTCAGTAAATATGCCGTATTCATGAATAGAATGTAATTTCAAGCGCCAAATATCTTTATTTTTACCAGATTAAATTTTACACACGTGAGGAGTTTTTTAAAGTTTTTTACGGCAGCCCTGCTGGCGCTAATTGTTTTTACCGGGGTAATATTCTTCATATTTTTTATTATAGCAAGCAGTCTTGCAAGCAAACAGAAAAAAACAGTATCGGAAAGATCGGTACTGGTACTTGATCTTTCGCGCAGCTTTAGCGACAGAAAAAAGGATAATACATTTTCAGCTTTGAGTGGAGATGCAGATATGACGCCGGTTCCATTATATGATCTTGTACGATTGATTGACCATGCAAAAGGCGATTCATCCATAAAAGGCATTTATTTAAAATGCAATGATAATGCTAACGGCTATGCTGCAAGCGAAGAAATAAGAAATGCGCTTATTGATTTTAAACTAAGTAAAAAATTCATCATTGCTTATGGTGATGTTATTTCGCAAAAAGCATATTATGTAGCCAATGCGGCAGACAAAATTTATTGCAATCCAAAAGGTTCAGTAGAATGGAAAGGTTTTACCTCGCAACTTTTCTTCCTTAAAAACGCATTGAACAAACTGGAGATTGAGCCCCAGATTTTTTACGATGGAAAGTTTAAGAGTGCCACAGAACCGCTGCGTGAAGAAAAAATGACGGAAGCCAACCGTTTGCAAACAACAGTATGGCTTGGAGATCTGTATAAAAGATTACTGATTACAACAGCTGAAACCAGGGAAACGGATACGGCAACTTTGCATCGATATGCAAATGCCTATGCCATCAAATCTGCTTCTGACGCAGTGAAATACAAACTTATTGACGCGGTAAAATATGATGACGAAGTGAAAACTGAGCTCATGCAAAAGAGTGGCGCGCCGCAAGTCAACGAAATCAATTTTATTACTATCGGCAGTTATGCAGAAGCCATCAACTTAAAAAAATATGGCAGCAACCGTATAGCAGTTATTTATGCCGAAGGCGATATTGTGTATGGCAAAGGAGAAGACGGCCAGGTTGGCTCTGATGATTTCAGGGTTATTTTAGCGCGTGCACGAAACGATAAAAATATTAAGGCGATAGTGCTTCGCGTAAACTCTCCCGGCGGCAGCGCATTGGCAAGTGAAATTATATGGCGCGAAACCCAGCTTGCCCGTGAGGCAGGAAAGCCTTTAGTGGTTTCTATGGGAGATCTTGCAGCTTCAGGTGGTTATTATATTTCCTGTGGAGCAGACAGCATTTTTGCCCAGCCCAATACACTTACCGGTTCTATAGGTGTGTTTGGAATAATACCCAACATGCAGAACTTTTTTAAAAATAAGCTCGGCGTTACTTTCGACCAGGTTAAAACTGCTGACAATGCTGATGTAGGTACGATTACCCGTCCGTTAACACCAGCGGAAAAACTTATTGTTCAAAGTGAAGTAGATACAATATATGCTGATTTCAAAAACCGCGTTGCCGAAGGCAGAAAAAAAGATATATCGCTTATTGACAGTATTGCGCAGGGAAGAGTTTGGACTGGAAACCGGGCTAAAACATTAGGCTTGGTTGATAAGATCGGCGGCTTGCAGGATGCTGTAGATTGCGCTGCAGGAATGGCTAAACTTAAAGAGTATAGCCTGAGAGAATACCCTGAACCAAAATCCTTTCTTGACATGCTGAAAAACAATTACAGCAAAGCCATCAAAACAAAAGCCATTAAAGAAGAATTGGGTGATGAGGCATTTTTACTGTACCAGCAGATAAAACGTATAAAAGATATGACGGGAACAATACAAACAAGATTGCCTTACGATATAACAGTGGAATAACTTGTTTGTTTTTCCAAAACAACTATCTTCACCGCCGGAAATAAAATTGCATGTCGAAATCCTATAGCCAGTTTAAAGCCATGCTTGCCATAACGAAGGCAGCCCTTACCGCAATTTTCAGAAGCCCTTCATCAGTTGTTTTCAGTTTTGCATTTCCGCTGATATTTATTTTGGTATTTGGTTTTCTCGGCGGCTCGGGAGGTGTTTCGCTGCGTGCCGCATTTACACCTGATACTGATACCACAAGCCGGTTGTACCAGATTATAAATAATATTCCTGGTATTAAGATTGTAAAGAAAAGCACTGAGGAAACTAAGGAAGACCTTGAAAAAGGAAGGCTGACGGCAACTATATCAATTCAAAAAAATAATAAAACTGCTTCACCGGCATATATCGTAAACCTGACAAGTTCAGAAGCGGTAAATCCGCAGAATATACAGGTGCTGAAATCTATATTAGACGCTGTTATTACCAATTTGGACAAACAGGAATTTCCTGACCGCCCCACTGTTGCAGCCGTTAATAATGATATAGAAAAAATACCCGGCAGGACTTATCGTACTATCGATTTTGTACTGCCTGGTCAGTTAGGTTTTTCATTATTAAGCGCCGGTGTTTTTGGTGTTGCGTTTCTATTTTTTAATTTGAGGCAAACACTCGTTTTAAAACGCTTTTTTGCCACGCCCATCAGCAGAACATATATTGTATTGGGAGAAGGCTTAAGCCGCGTGATTTTTCAATTAACAACAGCCGTTGTTATATTATTGATAGGGCATTACTTTTTTCACTTTACGCTCGTGCATGGCTGGCTGACTTTTGTTGAATTATTGATACTAAGTTTTATTGGTTTGATGGTATTTATGTCGTTTGGGTTTTTAGTAAGCGGGCTTGCAAAAAATGAAAGCTCTATTCCGCCGTTGGCCAATATACTAACCCTGCCCCAGTTCCTGCTGTCAGGCACTTTTTTCCCGATAGATAATTTCCCTGCCTGGCTGCAGCCGGTTTGTAAAATACTTCCGCTCACACATCTTAATGATGCTATGCGCAATATAGCTTTTGAGGGTGTTCATCTTTCTGACTGCGGCAAACAGTTAGGCGTACTTGCTATATGGGCAGTTATCGGTTATACTTTAGCCGTTAAATTATTTAAATGGGAATGAGAAAATGGTGAACAGGCAATCAATGCCGTTTCCTTAACGCTTGTGTAGTTGCGGGTGACAACACCCACAACGGCAACCGCCGATGTTGGTGTTATCACCAACATCTTAAGTAAACGGCATTGAACAGGCAACAGGGAATAAATTTTTTACATAATCAATTATTTTTTACCATTAGAAGTATGCGGCTTATAAAACAAATCCTGATTGGCTTTACAGGTATAGGTTTGATCATATTTATTATATCATTGTTTTTGCCATCGCATGTGCGTGTATCCAGGTCAATACTTTTATCAGTCGCCAAGGATAGTGTATCCAATTCCCTGTCGCAAATTAAAAGCTGGCAAAACTGGAATCCGCTGCTGCAGGATAAAACCGCAGCATACCATTTTGAAGGCGATAATACAGTAACCTGGAAAGCGGCTGATAATAAAACAAATGCAATAACACTGCAACGGGTTTCTACAGACAGTATTATAGCTGTTATTACAACTAATAACAAACAGGCTTTTCAAAGTGGTTTTAACGTTGTAAAAAATACCGACAATACCGGCTTAACAAAAGTTGACTGGTGGATTATGGAAGATTTGAAATGGTATCCCTGGGAAAAATTTTACGGACTGTTTTCTGAAAGTCTCAAAGAAACTTACCTGGAAAATAGTTTGAAGACTTTTAAGTTATACATGGAAGAGAAAAAATAATATTTTTTTGGTCAACGGCATTGTATTATTAACCAAATCCATTCTAAATACCATTTTTTTTCGTAATATGCTTCCACAAAGTATATATTACTCCGTATTCGATGCTTCCGCAACCGTTGATATTAGGCATATTAGTTTTCCAGGTACTCTATTCGCTGGTGCAATGGTATTTTTTTCGCAGAAGAGAATATATTTTTTATGTAGCATATTGCGTCCTTACCGGGCTTTATTTCTTTTTAAAATACCTTATTGCAAATAACGAGGTGCATATTGGCCCGTTTCATTTTAATCAAAAAGTTTTAGACAGGGACCTTGAGTTTTTAGCCATTTGCCTGTATGTTGAATTTGGAAGGCTATTTGTTGACAGCCGCAGATTTGTGCCTGACATGGATAGAAAAGCCGGCATTGCAATAAAATTAATGCTTGCTTATACCTTTATTAATTTATGCTGGTACCAGATGTCTGATAATAATTGGTTACAGGAAGCCATCCACCTTCTTGTATCAGTAATCGCTTTTATCTTTTTAGTAGGTCTGTTACTTAAGACTTATAAAATAAATAAACCTATTGTCGGGTTTTTATTAGTCGGAAGTATCATGCTGGGCACAGGGGCTTTACTCTCACTTTTTTCCCGCTCGTTTAAACCAGGATGGGCAGACACATTAGACACCGGTATTTTTTTACAAACAGGTGTTATCCTGGATATGATATGTATTAACACCGGGCTGGTATATAAATCCAGGCTTGTTCCTGAAACAAAATCTCTCATGGCAGGTGCGCCATATGCAAACTTGCCGGAAAATGAAAGGCTTCTATCGGATCTGCAGTCTGTACGTTCTGAAATTTCCAATGAACTGAAATCAGAGCTGGGGGATGGTTTATCAGGCATAAAATTGATGAGCGACATGGTAAAACAAAAAATGGGCGATAATCATTTTATTGAGCTGGAAAGAATTTCTGAAAACTCTGAAAAACTGATACAATCAATGAATGAAATAGTATGGTCGCTTAACCATAAAAACGATAACCTGCCGGGCATGATATCTTATTTAAGGGAATATGCCATGAACTTTATGCACCAGGTTGGTATTGATTGTAATATTTCTGTTTCAGAACCTGTAAAATACATTCATATATCCAGCGATGCAAGACGCCATATTTTTCTTGCTGTTAAAGAGTGTCTGCACAATGCCATTAAACACGCCTCTCCTTCTATAGTGAACATAACATTCACTATAGCTGAGAACCTTGAAATCAATATATCAGACAACGGGATAGGTATAGAAGATGTATCATTTCAATCTCTGAAAGGAAATGGAATGCGCAATATGAAAAAAAGAATGGATTACCTTGGGGGTAATATTCATGTAAATAATACCAACGGCACATCCATAATATTCAGCATTCCCATTGCAAACCTGCTTATTAACTCCGGAGATAATATTACTCCGTTGTTTCCATGATTGATACCACGAGGATACTTTTCAATTTAAAAATTGAAACACATACTGCCGAGAGTGCACGAATAAGATATAGAATAGATGTGTAGTGTTAAATACATTAGTCTATTTAAAAAGTAGACTAATTTCCATATATTTGCCGCTTTAAAATTCAGGTTTAAAAAGCCTGGTAGTTTAATCTTTTATAAATTGCATTATTAAGCGTTAAGATATGAGTATAAAATCCGTTTTTTTCATTGGGCTATTGTTTGCTTCAGGTTTATATTCAAGCCCGCAGGCCCAAACAATACAACAAAAATCTTCCAGGCCCAATATTATTTTTATATTTTCTGACGATCATGCTTATCAAACCATAAGCGCCTATGGAAGCAAGTTGGCGCTAACGCCCAATATTGACCGGATTGCTAACTCCGGCGCGATATTCAAAAATACTTTTATCACCAATTCCATTTGCGGCCCAAGCAGGGCTTGTTTGCTTACAGGCAAATACAGCCATATCAATGGCTATAAACTCAATGAAAAAAGTTTTGATATCAACCAGCAGGTTTTTCCTGAACTGTTGCAGCAAAACGGTTATCAAACCGCCTGGATCGGTAAAATGCATCTTGGCGCTATTCCAAATGGATTAGACTATTGCAATGTTTTACCGGGACAGGGTAGTTATTATAACCCTGATTTTGTAAATGCCAAAAAAGATACCACGCGCTACGAAGGATATGTTACGGATATCACTACAAACTTATCTGTAAACTGGTTAAACAACAGGGATAAAGCAAAACCGTTTTTTCTTGTTGTAGGACAAAAAGCAACACACAGGGAATGGTTTCCTGATATACAGGATTTAGGCATGTATGACAGTGTCAATTTCCCGCTTCCCCCCACTTTTTATGATGATTATGACGGGAGGCTTGCCGCGCAAAAACAGGATATGACGATTGACAAAACCATGCGGCTAAAAGAAGATATTAAAGTGCATGTTGATTATGAAAAAGACTGGCTGTTCAAACGCTTTACACCTGAGCAGCGAAAAGCATATTATGATTATTACGAAGGAAAAGTGAGTAAGGAATTTGATGAGAAAAAATTAAGCGGTAAGGCATTGGTGGAATGGAAATACCAGCGCTACCTGAAAGATTACCTGGCTACCGCACATTCTTTAGACAGGAATATCGGCCGTATTCTTGATTATGTTGATAAAAACGGGTTAGCTGAAAATACCATTGTTATATACGCTTCTGACCAGGGATTTTATATGGGTGAGCATGGCTGGTTTGATAAACGTTTTATGTATGAGGAATCATTGAGAACCGCTTTTGTGATGCGCTACCCCGGCGTAATTAAACCCGGAACCGTTATCAATAAATTTACGCTCGGCATTGACTGGGCACCTACTATTCTTGATATTGCCGGCGTAAAAATTCCGGATGATATACAAGGGGTTTCTATAGTACCGCTTTTATCCGCACAGAACGCTCAGCCGCAGTGGCGTAAAGAAATGTATTATCATTATTATGAGTTTCCGCAACCACACCATGTAAACCCGCACTTTGGTATACGCACGGAAAAGTATAAGCTGATACGTTTTTATGGCGGCATTGATTCATGGGAATTGTTTGACCTGGAAAAAGACCCGCATGAGCTGCATAATATTTACAATGATAAAAAATATGCAAAGCTTATCAGCGGGCTAAAAACATCCTTACAAAAACTCATCATTACGTATAAAGATGATGAGGCGTTGAAATTGCTGGAGCATTAAATTTGGGATTTGAAATTTGAGATTGATGAAAGCAGCAAACGTTTTTATATACCTGGCATTATTTACATCTGCATATACTTTATTATCGTGCCGGCAGCAACCTAAAAAAATTGCTGCCGGCAATCATGTTAAAGACAGCATGGTTGACTGTGTTGCGCCGCCCTCCCGCCTTGCTGCTGTTATGCAAAACAACCAACCTGTAACTGTTGGCGAAGTATACGACAGCGTTAAAATGGTTTGGATACCCGGGGGTGAATTTGAAATGGGCAGCAATGCTTTTCCTGACGCACAACCCATACATACAATAAAAGTAAATGGCTTCTGGATGGATGAGCACGAAGTAACCAATGCACAGTTTGCTGCTTTTGTAAAAGCAACAGGCTATAAAACAGTTGCTGAGCGCCCTTTAAACCCGGTAGATTTTCCCGGAGTACCTGCAGATAAACTGGTACCGGGCTCAGCAGTATTTACTCCCCCATCTCATAAAGTGAGCCTGGATAATCCTTTGCAATGGTGGCGCTATATACATTATGCCAACTGGCAACAGCCTGAAGGCCCGGGCAGTTCCATAAAAAACCGCATGAACGAACCGGTAGTGCATATATGCTATGAAGATGCAGCGGCTTATGCAGCATGGACAGGTAAGCGATTACCAACCGAAGCAGAATGGGAATTTGCCGCACGGGGCGGAAAAAAGTATAGTGATTATTATTGGGGGAATGAACTAAAGCCCGGCGGTAAATGGGTTGCCAATATTTTCCAGGGGCATTTTCCCGAAGGCAATACCAAAGAAGATGGTTATGCAGGTGTTGCTCCCATAAAAACTTTTGCGCCTGATAATTACGGGCTGTATGATATGAATGGCAACGTGTGGGAATGGTGTTCAGATTTTTATCGCCCTGATTATTATAAAACAAGTACCTCAGATAATCCCCGGGGCCCGGCAGACAGTTTTGACCCTGATGAACCGGGCTCCGTAAAACGCGTGCAGCGTGGCGGTTCATTTTTATGCAGCGATGAATATTGCATACGCTACAAGGCCGGCAGCCGCGGCAAAGGCGAAGTTAGCAGTGGCAGCAATAATTTAGGGTTTAGGTGTGTGAAGGATAAGTCGTTTTAATCGCTTATTGTTTCAGTGAATTTCAGGCAGAATGGAGCATATATCCTCCATTCTTTCAGAACTGGCTCCGGCACTAAAACAGAGGGAGCTTGCAGGTAGGCTAAATAGAAATACGAATTATAATATCATTTTTACTATATAGTCTGATTTGGTTTTGTTCTATTAAAATATCTGTCAATAACTTTACTGGAGTTTGAGGTTGAATAAGAAAGGAAAAATATTTTTTCTTGATCTTCTCTCCTGCATCCAGATAATCCAGTACTTTTTCATTAAAAACACAGAGATTGCCACAATTTATTATTTTATTGAAAGGTTGATGAATGCCCGTGGTACCAAACTCTAGTCCCCGATATATAATACTTCGCCCCTTGTATTGCTGCCAGATATTGATCCACGGGTAATCACTTCGATCCCAGATATACCCTAACAAAAGATTGTGTTTGGGAGCATAAGCAGCTATCCACCCAAATGTATTGTTCTTTTTAATGGCAAATGAATAAACACCTGTATCGCCACTGGTACTTTTATCCAGGCGAATCTTCTTTCGTTTGGTATTCACTCCCCATGGCCAGGTTGTGCTCAATAAAGCCGGATTTTCATAATGCTCAAAATGAAATCCTTTGTCTGCATTACAGAAAACTCTGGTGTCAGCATCCAGAAAAGGCGCTGCGATTGTAGGATGTTGTACAATATTAAAAAGCCGCGCCAGTGAAGATGTATTTGTTATTTCTTCCTCACAATGCCAAACCGGCTGATAGGAATACAATTTTACAATCCGCCTGATTTTCAAAAACTCTTTATTTCCTTCTGTTGACATTACAACCTTTCGGTTTTCTTTTTGGTCCAGTTGCCATTCAGCATTGGCTGCTTCTCCATGATATGGTACTCCTGCTTTACGCTCACCTACCGAAGGCGCGCCCCATCTTCCTGCACATAAAAAGTGCCCTTTAAAGGCGGCTCCTCTACGATTTACTGCCGGCATTTGCTTTTTTGAAAATCGAAAGTTCAATGGATTCATTTTACTTCCATTATATAAAAAATGGGTGATTGCACCACCATTCATATCTATGCCGAGCGATACTAATTTGTTTTTTATGAATATAACATCTGGATTCATATAAGGTGATAGTAATTTAATGGGCAACTTTCCAGAAATCTTCAATTTGTTCTAATGATTGACCTTTCGTTTCTGGTAATAATTTTGCAACCACAATAAAACCAATGAGACAAAAAGTTGCAAACATCCAAAAAGTTGCAGCAGTTCCCCAGCTTCGCAATGCTATAGGTGTAATTTGTCCAACGATGGTATCAGCAATCCACATCACCATAATACTTAATGCCATAGCCCTTCCACGAATTTTATTGGGAAATATTTCCGCTGCGATTACAAATTTTAACGGACCTATTGAAAATGCAAAACTTGCCAGAAAAAGCAATACGCTCAAGAATAGCCATACACCTGAAGTGTTGCCTGTGTAAAAACATATGCCCGTCAAAAAGAGTGCAATTGTTGCTCCGGCACTTCCCCATAAATACAATTTCCTACGTCCTAAATGATCAACTTTCCATATTGCGATAAACGTGAATAAAACGATGCCTGCGCCAAAGAGTATCTGGCTGGATAAGGATTCTGAAATGGGGATGCCCGCATTCTGTAAAATAGTAGGGCCATAGTATATGATCGCATTGATGCCGCTTAATTGAGACAACAACGGCAACAACAATCCTAATAACAATGCTTTTCTCATTCCCGGAGCCAGCAACTCCCGATAACTGGCTTGTTTATCCTGTAAGCTACCTTTAATGGTTGCTACTTCTGAAGAAGCCCCCTCAAGATCACCGGAAATCCTTTGAAGAATTTTGGTGGCCAATGGCGTTTGCCCTTTTAATATCAGCCATCGCGGGCTTTCGGGCACTAATATCAATCCAATTAAAAACAGCAATGACGGAATTACAAACATGCTAAACATGCCACGCCATACTTGTTCAATAAACAGCCAATGAAACAATCCACCGGAAACCTCCTGCTGTGATGACAAGGCATTTTTTAACAAGCCTGCATTTGCAAGGTAAGCAAGCAATATCCCCACGGTAATCGCTAACTGATAGCAGGTAACTAACCTGCCGCGTATAGATGCAGGTGCTATTTCGGATATGTACAATGGAACAATGATAGATGCGACTCCAATGCCAATGCCACCTATAATACGAGCAATAATAATAGCGGAAATTTCCTGAAAAAAAGTGCAACCAATTGCTGAAATAAAAAATAATACGGCGGCACTCACCAGCATTTTTTTCCTACCCCACCGGTCGCCTAACTCTCCTGAAAACGCCACGCCAATAATGCAACCTACCAAGGCAGAAGAAACAAACCACCCCTCCTGCGCCGGGGTTAATGAAAACTGCTGCTGCACAAGCGGTAAAACACCCGATATCACGGCTATATCAAAGCCGAACAAGAGTCCGCCTAAGGAAGCGATCACACTTACCAGAACAAGATAAACACTGTATTTATTTTTTGACATATGGCGATTTTAGTTGTCTGAAGAATGTGATAGCGGTGCATCGGATTCCAATATACCCCGTTTTTTCTCCGGTATTGCCTGCATTAAGAAATCGAGCTTTCCGCCTTTTATTAATGCAGTATGTGAAAGCCAGTTTTTCGAATAGCTTTTTCCGTTATACTGTAAACCACCTACATACCGATTGTTTTTACTATTGCCTGGTGCATTTATCACCAAGGTTTTACCTCCGGGAAGTTTTACTGTTGCCTTCTTAAATAAAGGTGTTCCAATAACATACTCCCCGGTACCGGGAGCAACAGGGTAAAAACCAAGCGCCGAAAAAACGTACCACGCAGAAGTTTGTCCGGTATCTTCATCGCCACAATAACCCGCAGGAGAATCGTTGTACAACCGATCCATAATTTCGCGTACCCAGTACTGAGATTTCCAGGGCTCTCCGGCATAATTAAACAAATACGGCACATGTTGCATTGGCTGGTTACCGTGTACATATTGCCCCATGTTTACGATTTGCATTTCCCGTATTTCATGAATAACATACCCATACCAGCTCTCGTTATATATGGGAGGAAGGGTAAATACAGAGTCGAGCTTATTGGCGAAATTTTTTCGTCCACCCATAAGCGTTATTAAGCCCTTCATATCATTTACCGGGGCCCATGTGTAATGCCAGCTATTGCCTTCGGTAAATGCATCCCCCCATTTAAAGGGATCAAAGGGCGATTGAAAACTGCCATCTTTATTTTTCCCCCGCATCAGCCCGGTTGAAGGATCAAAATGATTTTTATAATTAAAAGAACGTTTGGAGAAAAGTTGTATTTCTGATTCAGGTTGTTTCAATGCCTTTGCTAATTGATAGATGGTAAAATCGAGATAAGCATATTCAATAGTTCTGGCCGTATTCTCTTTAATTTTTACATCGTAGGGTACGTAACCAATGCTATTATAATATGTAACGCCTAACCGACCTACCGATGAAATCGTTGAGGGTGGTTCACTTTGCGTATTTTTTAAAATGGCTTCGTACAATCGATCAATATCATACCCTCGTATGCCTTTTATATAAGCATCGGCAATGATAGCAGCTGAATAGGCACCAAAAGTTACGTGGCGATGATGACCAGGACTCGTCCACTCTGGCAACCACCCGCTCTCATTATAAGCGTTCACCATACCCTGTAGTATTCTCGAATACATTTCCGGGTAGAGTATACTAAACAAAGGGAATAGTGCCCTGAACGTATCAAAATATCCATTGTCGGTAAAAAGATATCCAGGCAAAACTTTACCATTAAAAGGGCTGTAATGCACCACCTGACCGTCAGTAGTTATTTCATGAAACTGTCTCGGAAATAACATGGTACGATACAAGTTGGTATAAAAAGTTCTGGACTGATCAATAGTAGCGCCTTCGATAACAATGTGCCCCAGTTCTTTATTCCACGCGTCTTTTGACTTCTGTACTACGGCATCAAAACTATCATCACCTAATTCTTTCAAATTTATTTCGGCCTGTTCATAACTAATAAAAGAAGATGCAATCTTAGCTTCTACTTTTTCCAACTGGTTGGTTTTAAAACCAACTATGGCTCCCACATGATTAGCCTCCAGTGTAATGCCCGCTACCAAGGCAGTGTCTTTAAACAAATGGGTAAAAGCAAAAGGTTTTGAAAATTTGATAACAAAATAGTTTTTAAAGTTATCCGGAACACTTCCTTTATTTTTTGTAGCATAACCAATGAGCATATTTTTCTCCGGAATCAAACGGATATAGGAGCCCTGATCCAACGCATCAATTATAATATACGCACTGTCGGTCTGTGGAAATGTAAACCTGAAATAGGCGGCTCTTTCTGTAGTGGTGAACTCGGTGGTAGTATTCGCCTCACCCAGGTAAACACTATAATAATAGGGTTTTGCAATTTCTGTTTTATGGGTGAACCAATCGGCTCTCTCGTCTTCGGTAAACTTCAGTTTACCGATACCTGGCATTATTGCAAATTGGCCATAATCTCCAATCCAATTACTTGCCTGGTGCGTCTGTTTAAATCCCCTAATCTGATCACTATTGTATTCGTAGATAAATGCATCGCCGGCTTTATTAGTTTGAGGCGTCCAAAAATTCATCCCCCAGGGACGTGCTATCACGGGATAGGTATTACCATTAGAAAGATGCCGTTTAGAATCTGTACCCGTCAACGGGCTTGCATAATCTGCGAAATCACCCGTTGGATTAATCAACTGACTATACAACGAAAAAGTTGTCATAATAAATACCAGGCAGCAATATATTTTTTTCATTACCGGCGTTTAGCGTTCATTAATTTTTTGTGTATTCTTCAGGGTTCATTTCTAAAGAAGTAAGCGGCAACATTTTTTTATCGGCCGCCCACTGCTTATTAGGTTGATCGCTCATTATAAATTCAAGAACGCCACCATCTGTAAGAGTTTTGTGTGTGAACCACGATTGATTGAATGGTTTGCCATTCAACAAAGCCGACTGAATGTAAACGTTTGAAAGATTATTATTTTTTGCTTTGATAATAAACTTCTTATTGTTGCCATTCGTTATGGTAATGGTATTAAAAACCGGGCTTCCTATATGATAAACAGGTACACCTGGTGTAACCGGGTAGAAACCCATCATCGACAAAACAACGAAAGCAGACATTCCTCCCCCGTCTTCATCGCCCGGATAACCAAAGAGATTATCAGGAAACCAGGTGTCTAAAAGGGAGCGAATCCGTTTTTGTGTTTTCCATGGGCTGCCGGTATGATTATAGAGATACGGTATAAAAAAGCCCATTTCATTGCCCATCGGGAATTGTCCTACCAACCCGCTGGCATCAGGCTGAACCACCCAGAAACGAAATTTGGGAACACCAATATCCGTTCTGTACAATTCATCCAGTTTTTTTTCTGCCGCTGCTATACCGCCCATCATATCGAACAGGTTCGCAAAATCATGTTTTACATGCCAGTTAAAAACATACGCATTATTCTCCGTGTAATACTCACGCCCAGCCAGTCCGGGATTCACGGATTCTATCCAATTTCCTTTTTCATCTTTGGGCCACATAAACCCTTTTTCTGCTCGATACATTTTTCTGTAGTTCGCTGCAGTTTTCAAAAACATTGATCGATCTTCTGGTTTACCGGCTGCTTTAGAAAGTTGGGCAATAGCCCAATCACAATAACTATTTTCGAGTGTGATAGAAACGGATTGCCGCTTCTCCCATTCCGGATGAATTTCTTTCACTGTCTCTTTTTCGCCCGGTGGCAGACCAGGTATATAACCATGTTGATGATAGAAACTATCTAATACCGAAGTAGCAGGCCCATTGAGCCAGGGTAATACAGTAGCTTCCAGCGAATTTTTTTTCAGTCCTTCATAAGCCTTTTTAATATCAAAATTTCTGATGCCCTTAAACCATGAGTCGGCCATCCACACAGCGGGATAATTAGCGGTCATCGCGGGCCAATCTCCATCTACCAATGCAAAACAGGGCATCCAGCCAGACTGATCGTACATGGCAATGTAAGAGTTAATAAAATCATTTTGTTTTGCAGGATTAATGATTGACTGAAGCGGATACAAGCCGATTGTAAAATCATATATCCAGCTATCAACATAAAAAGGAGCCGAACTTGTATGTACCTTATGGTCGTATGCGCTGTAGTATCTCCCATTTTCGTTGATATCTACCATTCGTTCGAAACAGCGGTAAAGCGCGGTATAAAATACACGCTTCTGCGCCAGCGTACCACCCTCTACCTGTATTTTTGATAATTCTTTATCCCATTCTTCCTGTGCATTTTTTTTCAGCCGTTCGAATGTGATACCGGCAAGTTCTTTTTCAAAATTCATTTTCGCCTGTTCTATACTGATATAAGACACTGCATATCTAAATTGTACCGCTCCTGTATGTTTTCCAAACTCAACCAACAACTCTTTTTTACCAGCAATATCTCTCTGTTGTGTACTCGTAATATCAGCGTCGGTCTCAGCATAAAAAAAAGCCTGCATTCCGGAAAACTGTTCTTTGCCCGTGATCACGCGTTTGCCATTCGTAGTGATTGCTCCTTCCTTATTAATAACACCCAATCTAAGAAATACAAGACTTTTTGTTAAGGCTGATATGCGATACATCCCGGCTTTTTTACCAGGAATAAATTCAACTTGAGTATTGCTTTCATCCAGCGCCACACTGTAGTGATAGGGGGTAACTTTTTCTTTACTGTATTCGAATCGCTTTTTCCAAATAGCAGTATCTGTAATATCGTTGACAGGCATTATCGAAAACACAGAAAAAAGGCGATGAGACGTTACCGTAAGCGGGAAATAACTGATCTGATCGTCGAGATGATCTTTACGCACAGGAAAAACCCGGATCATATGATTGGGAAGATGTACCGTAGGGTAAGCGGGCCCAAGTACAACACCAACAGTTCCTATTGTTGGATCAACATACTGAAGGTTAGAAACCTTTTGCTGGCTACGCCCTGTAAGAGCAAACAATAAGAGCACCCAGGTGCAGGCAATTTTCATACAATCGTTTTTATTTAAAATATATTTCTACTACTCCTTTCAGGCTGCCATTATTGCTATTCAATCTTCACTACAGCATTATTGTTCGAAGATGTGAGCGCCGCACTAAAAATAGTGTGGCTGAACCAGGCTTCCTCCGATGTAACACAGCCAAACCTTCCGTTCAAAAATCCGGCACGTTCTGCGAAATAGGCTGCGAGCATTTGTTGAAAACAATCAGGAAAACCGGGTTCAAAAATACCACCTGAAGCAACAGGAAAAGCCATTCCTCCCAAACCAACCTCTTTACGCTGCCATGCTTTATCTACCGGGGAATAACACCAATAAGCTTTTGTATCACTGGTACTATATTTCAGCGATGTTTTAGTGCCATATACTTCCAGGTACCAGGTATTGGTCTCTCCGGGGGCTAAACGCTTTAGTTCAACCGTCATGGGTATCGTTTCCCCCTCGTCAAAAATACCCAACTGTAGCACTGCATTATTCCATGTGTCGCATTCACCCCAGCCACCTTTTCCATCTGGTCTTTTTGTAATAATTTTCTGCAGTTGTGCATACACTGTAGCTGGCTTCCAATGCATACGCAGCGGGATATGCATTACGTGCATGCCTAAATCACCCATTACACCAATCGCGCCGCAATAAGCGGACTGGCGTTTCCAGTTGAGTGGTTTTAAGGGATCCAGATCACTGGAATGCAAAAAGCCTGCTTTAATACCAATGATTCGCCCCAATACTTCGGGCTTTAATTCGCTGATCAACTGTTGCGCTGCAGGCATGTAAGGAAATTCCGAACTACACCGCACAAAGCGTCCCTTTTTTTGTGCTGTTGCTACAATCGTACGTGCCGCATCTCTATCTATTCCGAATGGCTTTTCGGCTATCAAATCTTTACCAGCCAATAAAACATCCGTATATACCTGTTGGTGCAAATGATGTGGCAACGCCGCATATACTACATCAATGGATTCATCAGCAAGAAGGTTTTTATAATCTGTTTCGAAACTTGCAACCGTTGGAATATTGCGATACCAGGAAAGTACCGCCTCATTGGTATCACAAATAGCTCTTAATACAGGTTGCACGGGAAAGTCTTTCAACATAAACCATCGGGCAAATGCTGCTGCAGCTTCCTGCCCCATCAATCCACCTCCAATAATACCAACATGTACTTTTTCCATTATTCCTGATTTATCAAAGCATATTTAAAACGTCTTCAGGTATAGCTCCTTCGTGTACAATCGCCATAAGCGCCCGTGTAATGCCTGACGGATTGCGATGCTGTATCACATTTCTGCCATATACAATGCCTGATGCACCCTGACGTATTACTTCATAGGTTCGTTCCAAAATAGTTCGATCATCAGCTTTACCACCGCCTCTTACCAGTACCGGTATCTGCCCGGCTATTTCAATCACCCGGTGATAGTCTGTTATATTTTCGGTTGGATCTGCTTTGATAATATCAGCACCCAACTCAACCGCCTGGCGAACCAAAGGAATAATTTTATCGATATTACCATCAACACCATATCCGCCATTTTGTTGGTCAGCACTAAATACCAGCGGCTCAATCATCAAAGGAAAATCATACTTATCGCACACTTTCTTCAGTTGGGTGATGTTTTTAATACAGTGCCGGGCAAGATCCGATTCTCCCGGGATATTAAACAGGTTTACCACTACGGCAGTGGCATCTAGTTGTATAGCTTGCAGTACCGGCTCTTCAATCATCTCGCTAAACAATGGTCTCACCAAACTATTGCCATACACATTGGCTACATCTGTTCGAAGCACTAAAGCAGGCTTGTTTTTACCTGCAATAGCCTGTAGATAATGGGCCTGCCCTACTGTAAGTTGTATGGCGTCTGGAGCAGCCTGCACCAGTGTTTTTACAGCAGCATCAACACGTTCGATGCCTTTTAAAAATGATAGTTCATTAAAAAAACCATGATCGATCGCAACATCGAAACATTTGCCAGATGATGCATTGAATAACCGATTGAGTTTGTATTTTTTCATCCCCGCTGAATATTATTGTGACTCCTCGTCTTTTTGTTGTCCGGCTGCTTCATATAACCTGATCTTTAGATAGGTCTATTGATTCGTACTGATGGGCACTTAAATAACCCTGTCGTTTCCTCCATCAACGGGCACTTGTGCTCCTGTTGTCTTAGCAAATACCGAACTGCATAATTCAGCTACCAATTCACTTACATCTTTACTTTTTATCTCAGTTTTAAGAATATTATTTTTCTTATACTCATCCACCGTCAATCCATAATGTGCGGCACGCGTTTGTAGTACTTCCTCTGTCCATATGCCGGTATCAAAAACAGCATTGGGATGTACAGAATTAATTCTGATACGATCTTTACCCCACTCCATTGCGGCTACTCTTGCCAGTTGGTTTAATGCTGCTTTCGAAGCGGAATAAGCTGCCGCCCCGGGGCCGGGAGCCGCTACATTTTTAGACCCAATAATAACAACCCTTCCTGTATTAGGCGCATTTTTAAGAAAGGGATAAGCTTCCTGCATCAAACAAAAATTAACATCCAGGTTAATCTGCAGTACCCGTTGCCACTTGTCATAATTCAAATCAGCGATCGTTTTACTCTCCGGAAAAATACCTGCATTTAATACCAATATATCTAACCCGCCAAACAGCAATACAGTCTGCTCAACTATAGCTTTAGCACTGCCCTCTGACGTTAAATCAACCACCATACCACGATACGCAGGGCTGGCAGAAACTTCATTAACTGCTGTATTAATATCAACCCCTACAACAGTTGCTCCTCTGGCAAGCAGGGATAATACACATGCCTTACCAATACCGGAAGCAGCACCTGTTACCAAAGCAATCTCTCCGGTGAATGGTGGTTGATTACCTGCTTTTTTGAGTTTGGCCTGTTCCAATTCCCAATATTCCACATCAAAAATATCTTTTGCTGGCAAGGCCACATAGCCACCAAGACTAGTAGCCGAGAGTATGATATCAATGGTATGATCATAAATATCGGCTACAATCCGGGCATCTTTGATTGTTTTACCTATGGAACAAACACCCAACACGGAGTCCAATATTACACGCGGGGCGGGATCGAGCATCGATTTCCGATCTTTTGCCACTGGTTCGTGCTCATTAAAATAATCTTTATATGCTGCTACAAAATAATCCACATCTCTTCCTACCAATGGTAATCGCTTCGTACGAATAACATGGTCTGGAGTAGCGGGGCCTTGTTGTGCTATAGTATGTACATCTGTGCGGTTACAAAAATCCATGCTTTTACCATCTGTGGCTCTTTGCACAACAACCGGAAACCCCGCTGCTTCGGATACTCTTTTACGTAACATAGCGAGATCCAACGCAAGACCTGCCGGTTCTTTATATACTTTGTTTGAAGGCTTTTGTGTCGCGTTTTTTGCAAGATAGTCTTCCGCTACGCTTACCAGCTCAACCATTCTATCGTAAGATTCTTTTGCAGTATCACCATAGGTAAACACACCATGATGTAACAGAATAATGCCTCTTTTTTCTGTCGTTAACTCCTTTTCAAGAATTTCGGCGCATAACCTTGACAAATCAAAGCCGGGCATAATATAGGGCACATAAATTACGGTGTCCCCAAATAACGCTTTCAGAATATCGTCACCATTAACAGAGTTGGAAATAGCCACTATAACATCAGCATGTGTATGATCTACATAACGATAAGGGATAATGGCGTGCAGAATCGCCTCCACTGATGGCACAGGTGCCGAAGCTTTTGTTTGATGGGTCACCAGTTCATTCAACATCTGCGAATCAGAAAGCGCTTGCAATTTGGAAAGCTTTTGAAGATGGTTGATGCGAACCGGAGAGAACCCATCTTTGATAATTGTTTCAAGATCCCACCCGCTACCTTTTACATAAAGAATATCTTCTTCTTCACCAACCAAATTCACTTCTTTCACTTTTACTGAAGTATTTCCTCCTCCATGTAATACCAGTGATTTGTTATTACCCAACATTCGGGAAGTATGAACCCTGTCATCAATGAGTTTATTTTTTTCTGCAATCGTCATGTTATTGTATTTATACTTAGAAAAGGAAAACAAATATAATGATTACAATTACAACTTGTATATACAAGATATATTTTTTTATAAAAAAACCGCATTTATCATGCGGTCATTATTAGTTGGGTATTTAAAAACGGTCATCGAGATAGTAGTTCTCGGTGTTACAATACAACCAGGAATAGATATTTAAGTCTTTTACATTTGTCTTCAGCTTCCTTTTCATATGTACAATGGGATGCCCCGCTGTTATTTTTAGAATTTTTGCGATGGGTTTATCTGCGGCGACTGCCCATATTTTTTGTTCGCCACCTACTACTTCAACCTGGTAGTATTCACTTAAAATCTTTAGAAATGAACGATTATCCAGATTCCTGGATGTAAACCGTAATAAATTAATGTCGGTAAGAAAGGTTTCTTCATATAATATGGTAGCATCGTTAATAATACGCACCCTTGTAAAATAAATGCATCCTGCTATTTGTTCGGCGTAGTTTAGATCCTTCATCAGCTCCGGAGGCCAGCTTCTTTTAACCGGTTTCTCCAGTATAATCGTTTTAAGATTCAGGTCCCCAACCCCTGCTGTTACACCACTTACAGAAAGAATGCCTAATCCGCGCGGAGGTTCTGCTACAATACTGCCTTTTCCATGACGCCGCGTAATATAACCCATATTGGTAAGGCCGGTCAAAGCTTGTCGTACTGTTGGCCTGGTTGTATTATAGGTTTTACATAAATCGTTCTCTGATGGCAACAAATCTCCCTGCTTAAATTTTCCTTCGGCAATCGATCGCTTTAAATCCTCAATCAGTTTTTTATACAATGGAATCGTCTCTTCTTTTTGCATAGAATGGGCAACTATTTAAGTATGTGTTTAACAAAAAAACTATTATCTGGCATATACAACTTTTAGAGATAGTCCTAAGTTGTATATACAAGTTTTGTATATTTGTAATCAACGACCAAATTTAATACAAGACTTTGAATTTGCAAGATTGAGTTTATAAGTGAATATGTATATAAAAGGTCGATCATTTACATCAGCCATTAAAATTGCCGATATGATTTGCTTGCAACTTCCGCCGTTAGTTGGCCATCGTGGAATTAACCGCTGTCTCTTGATGCTCCTGTTTGTTATATGTTCCCATAATCTATACGCCGGATCATTTCCTTCGGTAAAAGATATTTCCTGGAGCATAGAGAAATCCCATGCCTGGAGGCCACCTTTTGGACTGGATCGCGTGGGTAACTCAATGGATGTAGTGATACGCAGGGCAATTGTTAGAGATCTGTCGCCTAAAATAAAAATCCGTTTCCTCAAACGGGGGAAAGAGATCAATCATAACTACCTCTCTTTTCCCGACAAGAAGAGTGAGATCATCCGCCAGAATATTCCGGCCGAAGCTGATGAAGTAGTACTGTTTTACGAAGGCAATACAGGAAAACAAATAACACTGGGCAGAAAAAAAGTTTTGTGGGCGCAATTTGAATGTGATGCTACTACACAACCAGAAAAAATTATCAACCCTGTAGATATGGGTGCCATACTGGTACCGGCCGACTGGCTATTGTTACAACAGGGAGAAAAATCCATTATACAATTCGCTGCCATCAACCGGGCTAACCAAACAAAACAGGTTGAACTTAATGCATGGTTCGAATCAGATCAACAAAAAACTACTTCCGCAAAAATCGCCTTACGCTCCGGCAGAAAAGAAATGATACAACTACTATCGCCCAGCAGCCGGCAAGAAAAAAATGATACGCTGAATATTGTATTAACAGATGAAAATGGCGTGGAGGTATGGAAAAAGCAGGTGCCAACAATGATCAGCCAGCCTATTCCTGTACCACAATTTGGCGTTGTTACAACAAAGCTTCGTTATGACGTGCCTATTCTTAATATCGTAAATGGTAAAAACGAACCACTTCAGTATGCGAATGCATGGAAAGATGACAAATCGGATTATATAGTTTGTTTGCCCAATGGTTCACGCTGGGTATTTTGGAGAGGCGCCAGTTATATTCCCATATGGGCAAGTAAATACAATACTGGGCTGAGCTACGAATGGGCTGAAAGAATTTCTCCGAACGATGGATTTACGGATTGTCCGGAACCTCTGATGGATAAGGAACTGCGTTACGGCAATGTAGCAATAATAGAATCGTCTCCTTCCAGAATCCATATTCGATGGAGTTATCAAAGCTGTGATTTCAATTATAAAGTAAATGGAGACTATGCCCGGGAGGACTACTATTTTTATCCCGATGGCACTGGCATAAGAGCGCTTACGCTTACCAGTATTCCGCAAGCAGAATATGAGGTGGCTGAATTTATCCTTTTAGCGTCACAGGCTTCGGTGCCTTTTGATGTGATGCCAGAAAATCCGCTTCGCCTGATCTCTTTTAAAACCGGCGAACAACAATTGGTTTCATTACCAGAAAAAGACACCTCATGGAAAACATTGGCAGAGCCCGTTATCTATTCCATGAAACTACATCGAAATGAACCGATGTCGGCCTTTAGTTTCAACCCAATGCTTACACAAAAACCATTTGCATTTGGCCCGTTTTACGACAAAGGACTAACAGTAACGCCCGCTTACTGGGGTGGCCACTGGCCATTGAGCCAGGGATTTAATACAGGACGTTCCATCAACGAATCATTATGGGCAGGGCCTTCACATAATTCGCTCATTACCTGGGCGGTTAAACGACCAGCCCCTATAAGAAGCGAAATAACAACCACCCGGGATGCATTGGGCGTACTCAAACAAATGAGAACCGAAACCTGGACCTGGCTGATTGGAATGACGGATGCTGCCGAAAATGATCTGTTACATACTGCATTCAGTTATGCTGAGCCGCCGCTACTAACCGTTAAGGGTGGACGCTGTAAACCGGAAGTATACTCTTTGGAAAGGAAAGCACTGCAAATCATTGCCGAATCAGCTTCATTGCATATCCGAATACAACCTGTTCGGTGGACTGTGAACCCAGTGTTTGAAATTGCCGGAGGCGCGAAGCAGATACAATCAATAAAAATAGGGGATAAAAACCTTGCAGCAGATGAATACCGCTGGGATGGAAAGACATTATGGGTAAAAACTGCATTGCAGGAGCCGACGAATCTTTCCATCGGGTTTTCGGAATAACAGCAACTGTTATTCCGAAGACATTTCGATAAACTCGAGTATGTCGGGCATTGATTTGATTCCTGCGGTTGTACCCACTTTCATTACGCAATGTGCTCCTACAGCATTGGCAAAAACGGCGCAATCATAAATGGGCCAGCCCTGGCTTAAGCCAGTAATAAAGCCAGCACAAAATGAGTCACCCGCACCAGAACTATCTATAGCCGCAATATTTGTGTACGAAGCAACCCGGTAACCAACTTCGCTACCGGGTTGAACAAAACAACCTTCGTGCCCTAACTTGATGATAACATTTTTAACGCCCTTATCTAAAAAGAAGGCAGCTATTTCGGCCGGTTCTTTTTTACCACTCAGCTCTACCGCTTCATCGTAGCTGGGCATAAACCAATCGAGATATTCTAATGATGTTCCGATGGAGTCCAACCATTGCCCTGTAGCATCCCAGGCGGTATCCATACAACATATTACGCCGTGTTGCTTTGCATACCGTAATAAGGCAACCGTTCCTGCTCCATCAAATGAAGGCATCAGGAATGTACCTGCAATCAATAGAATGCTGGCTTGTCTCACGATGTCGAGCTTCACATCATCAAAACAAAAAGCAGCATTAGCACCCATAGCATGGATGATCGTACGCTCTCCCGATGAATCAATCATCACCATCGATGCCGCGGTGCAATAGGCTGCATCCATTTTCAATCCTGCCGTACTTACGTTTTCATTGAGTAATGTGCTTTGTATAAAATGTCCCAACCCGTCGTTACCAACCCGGCCGATGATCGTTGAAGATATGCCGAGCCTGGCAATGCCAATGGCAACATTGGCTGCGCATCCACCTACCTGCATAGATATTTCATCAGCAAGACTCAACTTCCCTTTTGCCGGCAATGCATTAATTGTTTTACCCAGAATATCAGCGCATAATATTCCCGTGCAAACTATCGCTGTTGGCTCCGTAGTCATTGTTTAAAATTAATCAGAAATAACGGTAAAACGATTTATTCTTGGGTCTGTAAAACGATCCAATTCATCTGTACTTGTTGTCGAAAATTCCGATACAACTGCACCTTCCTCTCCAGCTCTGAACCAATGGTTGGTATCAGGCATAATAGTGTACTGTTCTCCTGGTAGAAGCACGATTTCTTTTGCGCAAACAAGATAATTCGCATGTTCTCCGAGCCCTTCTACATATTTACCTCCTTGTGCTGCTCCATCTACATATAAGTACACTTTTCCCCATCTGCATCTGAAGGTTTCTTCTTTTCCGGATATTTTACCAATTGTGGGATGAATGTGCTCAGGACAGGTTTGCCCTGGAAACATAACAAGCTCCTTGGCACAAACTTTTTCGGTGTTGATGTATACTAAAACCTCTAAACCGATTTTGTACAAATCACCTAAACCAAAATCGGCTACCTCAATTTCCTGCCGTTCTTTCTCAGTTAAGAAAATGCCAGCCCTGGTAAAAAAATCAATAGATTGTACTCTTGCCTGTTCAATTTCATGTTGGGTAAGCATCGTTCGTTATTTAAATAGCTGAAACAAATAATTCCCATACGCTACCTAATCATAATAAAAGACTCGGTTCTTCCAACAACTGCTTTACCTTTTGCAGAAAAGGAGCACCTATAGCGCCATCGATTATGCGATGATCGAAAGAGCCGGTAATCGTCATGATTGGTCTTATTACAATATCATTATTATCAATAGCTGCCACTGGCTTTCTTATGATGGCACCCACAGCGAGAATGCAGCTCTCCGGTTGATTAATAATAGCGGTAAATTGATGAATACCAAACATACCCAAATTAGAAATCGTAATCGTTCCACCACGCAAATCGGATTCCTGTAACTGGTTCACCCTGACCTTTTGGATATTAGCAGTATTTTGCTGTGCTATTTCTACAATATTTTTTTTGTTTACTTCTCTTACAACAGGCACCACTATTCCGGTATCCGTTGCCACAGCCAAGCCGATATGAACGTCTTTAAATACTTTGATTTGATCTCCTGAATAACTGCTGTTTACTAATGGAAACGCTCGTACTGCCGCAGCAATTACTTTCATCAGAATATCGTTATAAGATATCTTATTGTCTGTTTTATCAATGTTCGCGTTAAACCGCTCTCTAAGACTTATAGCTGCGGACATATCCACCTCTATCGAAATCACGTAATGTGGAGCGACGGACAGGCTTTCTGCCATGCGCCTTGCTATGGTCTTTCTAATAGGCAACACATTCATCACCGTATAGTCATCTTCGACTTTCGTTGGTTCAAAATCAGCAAACGACGTACCGGTGCTGTTAGCTTTTCTTTGAAGAAGGAATTGCTCGACATCTGCTTTTTTAATCGTCTTTCCCTGAGTCTTCTCAAAAATATCCTTCAAAGTAATATTTTCGGCAGCAGCTATTTTTCTTGCTAATGGTGAGGCTGATATCACTGAAATATCCTTCTCCTCAATAATATCTTTACACACGATTTCGTTCTGCTGAACCGTCGGTACTGCTATTATATTATTGGGCATGCTATCTTTCTGATCAACTTTTTCTACATCTGCTTTCTCTCCAATCAAGGCAACCACTTCTCCTACTTTTACCATTTCGCCGGCAGGATATTTAATATCCAATAATACTCCTTCAGCAAAGCTCTCTACCGTAAGTATTGCTTTGTCTGTTTCAATTTCGAATAATATATCTCCTCTTTTAACAAAGTCTCCTACCTGCTTATTCCAGTTAAGTATCATCATTTCATCGGTTGTTTGTCCTCCCGATGGCATCAAAATTTTGTTCAGCATGTCAACTCAGGTTAATCAGGCTTTGTTTTCACTGCCTATTATTTTAATAAAACGCACTACTTCTTTAGCAACGGATTCACGTGCTATGGATAATATATCCATATCACCACCCCTCCCTATCACGTTGTGTGGATCCATTTTCGAAATATTATTGCTCTGCAGGTATTGCTGAATGGCATTCAAATAAGCGCGTTTGAGTGAGGTGCCAACATTTACTTTGCACATACCTAATGCTACCGCCTCTCTCAATTCATCTTCAGCAATACCGGTTCCTCCATGTAAAACCAGTGGCACCTTTATTTTCTTTCTCAACGTTTTGATTAAATCAAAATCAATTTTTGCCTTGCCGGTTTCGAGCAGGTGTACATTGCCTATTGACACCGCCAGAGCGTCTATGCCGGTCTCTTTTACAAAAAACACTGCTTCATCAGGATCGGTTTTTTCTCCATCACTAATACTGTTGTTTGCAATATCAGCATCCGGCAGCCTGCCGATTTCGGCTTCAACACAAACATTTCTCTGATGTGCTGCCTGTACCAGTTGTTTATTAATCCGGATAAACTCTTCCTTCGGTACATCATGTCCTTCGAACATAATAGCATTAAAACCCGAATTCATTCCCTGTAAAAGCATATCTACTTCATGCGCCTCATTTAATAATAAAGCAACGGGTACAGTGGCCGTTTCTGCTATAGCCTTACCTAACTGTCCGTAGTGGTAAATATTTTCTTTAATCTCTCTTTTTTTACTTCCTACAAATTGTCCACCAAATCCAATAATAACAGGCGATTTGGTTCGTTGGGCTGCATCTACAACAGCAAGTATCGATTCCATATTCCAGGCTTCGAAATACCCCACTGCATACTTTCCGTCAAGCGCTTGATGCATTAAAGTGTTCATTGATACTAATGCCATTTCAATTGGGTTAAAATTTTCACGATTTCATTAATTTTCTGGCTGCTTCCACGATACGTGCAGCAGAGGGTACCACATAATTTTCCATAACAGGTGCAAATGGTATGGGAACATCATAACCAGCCACCCTGATGATCGGCGCATCTAAATAATACAATGCATCTTCGGCTATTTGCGCTGCTACTTCAGCACCCCATCCATTTCGTTTGGTATCTTCTTCCACAATCATTAGTCTGGATGTTTTACGAATGGAGTTGATCACCAATTCATAATCAAAAGGGACCAGCGTGCGCGGATCAATAATTTCTACGCTAATGCCCTCTTTTTCTAATACTTCAGCCGCTTCCATTGCTCTATATACCATCAGCAGATTGGCTACAATGGTTATATCTCTTCCTTCTCTTCGTATAGTCCCCTGTCCAAATGGAATCAGGTATTCTTCGTCGGGTATTTCGCCTACCGGGCTTAATGCAGATTTCTCTGCCCTGTTGCCTTTACTTCCATAAAGGAGTTTATGCTCAAACACCACTACAGGATTATTGTCGCGTATGGCTGTCTTCAATAACCCTTTGGCATCATACGCTGTAGAGGGACATATAATTTTCAGACCGGGGATATGTGTAAAAAAACCTTCCAGGCTTTGTGCATGTTGTGCTCCCCTCGTGGTTGCGCCTACCGGGGCCCGCATTACCATTGGCACCTTAACCGTACCTCCGGACATGTAGGTCATTTTTGCAGCATTATTGGCGAGTTGGTCCATCATGCAAAAAAGAAAATCTCCATATTGAACATCTGCGATAGGAATCATGCCTGTCATGGCAGCACCAACAGCGGCACCAGCAATCATAATCTCAGAGATCGGTGTGTCGAGTACACGCTCATGTCCAAACTCTTTGGACAACCCTAAGGTAACCGTGAAGGCCCCTCCAAAACCACCCTCTACATCAATATCTTCTCCAAGGCAAAATACACGTTCGTCCCGTCTCATTTCTTCCCGTATCGCTTCGCGCAAAGCTTCAGCAATTGATAATTTAGCCATATTGTCTTTATTCGTCTGTTGATAATTTTAAGCGTATACATGAAGGAGTGCATCTTCCGGAGCTGGTGCAGGGCTGGCTTTTGCAAATTCAACTGCCTCATCAATCCTTTGGAGCACTTTTTTCTCAACATCTTCTATTTCTTCAACCGTTGCTAATCGTTGTTCCAGGATATAATTTTTACAACGTGCTAAAGGATCTTTTTCAAACCATTCCTTTTCTTCTTGTTTATTCCGGTATCCACATGCATCATTACGCGAATGGCCACAACGCCTGTAAGTCTTCAATTCTAAAAAGGTAGGGCCTTTTCCTTTTCTTGCCCGATCAATGGCTTCATTGGCCGCTTTATTTACTGCTAACACGTCATTACCATCTACTACCTGACCCGACATTCCATAACCTGCAGCACGATCAGCCAAATCTTTTATTTTAGCCACCATATTAATATGTGTGGAGGCGCCGTATAAATTGTTTTCACATACGAACACAACGGGCAGATTCCAAATGGCTGCAGCATTCATTGACTCATGAAAAGCGCCTTCATTACTAGCACCATCGCCGAAGAAACAAACCACCACGTTATCTGTCTTTCTCATTTTACACGACAACCCGATGCCGACCGCCACAGGCATGCCTCCAGCTGTAATAGCTACCGCCGGAATAGCGCCTACGCTAATATCACCGGTATGCATAGCCCCACCTTTGCCCTTGCAACAACCATTCGCCTTAGCAAACATCTCGCACATCATCGACTCTAAAGACACGCCCTTTGCAAGGCAATGTCCCGCCGGCCTATGGGTAGACGTCATGTAGTCTTCCTTACGTAAATCAAATAACATCCCCACTGCACAAGCCTCCTGCCCCTGGCTCTGATGAATCGTACCCGGCATAATCCCCTCAAGGAACATATAATAGATCCTGTCCTCATAATTGCGCAGCAGAAATAACTGCTCATACATTGATAATATTCTTTCCTTTCCAATTTTCATGACTCAAAGATAAGATGTAAATTTTTAACTTGTATATACATGTTGAAAATATTCTTTCAATTTATTTCTTCCAACCGGTGTAATCAGGAATAGCATGTTCCAATGGATGTGTAGCAATGGTAAGGGGTATATAGTTTAGCCTATAAAGTTCCCTATTCTGATAGTTACCTGTTGGATACAGGAAACATTTTACTTCTCCATTCACTGCGTCGGACTGAAACCGTTGACCAATGATCGGCACATACCAACCCAACTCTTTTGTATCGAGTGTTTTGAACTTCGTCCAGGGCCCCCAGGGATGGGGTGATTCGTAAAATTCATTAATGGTACGGGGATCTTTTCTAAGATTATAGGTGGTATAGTGCCATACTACCATGATGTAACGCTTCAACCCTGGTATATAAGTCATACCAGTCATGCTACAGTTATTGGTATCAGTTATAATGGGTGCAGCTACTTCCATATTTTTGCCCCAACCAGCGTCGTTCATTCCATCGCCACCCGTGTAAAACTCCCAATCGCCCGCGTTCAAATCAGCTAATCTGGTTTTTAAAACACGACCAATAATGTAATTATCGCCACTTTCAAAATGACCATTATTCGACACTGCGTATACATACTTATCTGCATTGTCTACAGTTGCTGCACCATCTTTGCCATACCAAACAAAATAAGGAGCCCCAAAGCGCTTTCCTGGAAACATGGGATTATCATAATTTTCCTTTGCTGATCTCGTCCATGTTTTACCATTATCAGAAGATCTGATAATACTTGAACTCCTGAAGACATGACGATTTTTTGTGTCGCCTGACTGTTCCGGATACAAGCAACGCGTTACAAACATGTACAATACACCGTCAACACTATATGAATTCATGGTCTTCCAACTGGCACTATCTGCAGTTTTTTCTCCTTCTTTTCCATACTCTTCCATGCCGTTAATGGTTATGCCTGTGAGCTGGTATGGATCGTTTCCTTCCAACTTACCAAAAGCGATGTTACCCGCGGGTACCCCGCCAAAGCTGGAGCCATCATCGTTGCCTGTGTATAATATGTCGTCCTTACCCCATGTAGGCGCCCATTCATCGCCTCTGCTATTTTCTATTTGCAGATAATTCGAATCGAGCCTGATATCAACAATCGGCATCGAATCTGTGGATGATCGAGAACAGGATGAAACTAAACAAACAAATACCCATGAGTATATGGGTAATATTTTTTTGTGTTGTACCATGGTTTTATTTTTTATAAATCAATATGTATTTAATTGTTGACAGACATCACAATGCGAAAACCCAAAGAATGATAACTTCTTCGGGGAGAATTTCCAATCCGATAAGTTGTTCGTGCACTATAGGCCTTGTCACTCCAACTTCCGCCTCTTCGCACAACAAAAACACTGGCGGTACTTCCTGTGGGATTTACCTGATCGCCAGCGATATAATCATCAAGATGATCGCTGCACCATTCCCACGCATTACCCGACATATCAAACAAGCCTAGCTCGTTAGGTTTTTTCTGAGCAACGGGATGCGTAGATGAAGAACTATTTTCCCTTGTCCATGCAACAGTTTCAGATTGATCACTACCGCTATACAGATTATTTTCTGCTTTTATTCCACCCCGTGCGGCATACTCCCATTCTGCTTCTGTTGGAAGACGATACTGCTTTTTTGTCTTTGCTGACAGCCATTTACAATATGCATTTGCTTCCTCCCAGGTAATACTTACCATCGGATGATTATCCTGCCAGCCCCATTCGGGCTCAGGTGGCATTTCAATCCCTTTATCTTTGCAATACAATCGCCATTCCTTAACAGTCACTTCGGTTTTTGCTATGTAGTAATCGTTTAATGTTACTTTATGCACAGGTCTTTCATCGGCATCACCAACCGTACGGCTATTTCCCATTTCAAATGTGCCTCCTTTAACAAAAACCATTAGCGGGTCGGTTTGAGCAATAGCAGTATGGAATAGGGTACAGACGATAAAAATGAGTAGGGTTATTCTAATTATGCTTGAACACATAACAAACAATTGACTGGTTAATATAATTTAAGAACAGATTTATTCAGCAATGGCGATATCAACACGCTGTGTCTGAAAATAATAGCCCTTTGGATATTGCGTCCACGATAGCCAGAATGACTTTCCATCTGCTGCAATCCAGCCAGGCATAATTTGCGGTTGATAACATTGCCCCTCTGTTGTACCTCCCGGTGGAAACCATTGCAACTCTTCATGTACCTGTTTCCATGGCCCCCACGGCGCATCTGCAATCCATATACCCAGATATGTTGGTTTTGTAAACCACATTCCTGAAGTATCTACCCCTACTCCCCAATTGGCCATCATATACAATCCAAGCCCTTTATTGTATACTACACTTGGATGCCAGGAATAGGGATGTTTTAATCTATTTACATACCCTTTCGGGAAAGTATATACAGGCTTTCGATCTTTTAAGTTTTTTGACCAAACTGTGTTTTCTTTATTGCTAGCTTCAACAAAATATTCGTAAGCGGTTTTATTTAATACACTATCCTTTTTTACACGATAAAGTACGAGTTGGTTTATTTTACCTTCCACTCCACCATTAGGCGCATATACATACACATATCCATCAACGTTATCTTCATATCCTTTTCCCATCTGTAGCATTGTCAATAGCGAAAAGGTATGATCTAGCTCATCAAAAAAAACCATATTATCATGGTTCCTTTTATTTGTTTCTTCAAATACAACAGGAGAACTACCATCCTGATTTCTCCAGGTCCGTCCCGTATCTGGCGAATAAACAACCTTGTTACCTATAAAATTCCACGGAGGATCAGTATACCATCTGTCGGGTGTGGAGAAATAGTGATAGATGGAGGGTCCTACTCCAAGAATACCAAACCCATAATATCGTTCATGCGGTTTTTCTTTGGGACCAGGATGAGCATCTACTTCTTCAAACCTGAAATCGGGTGGATGCCCTACTAACCGCCATAGTTTTGTATTATATCCCTGACCGTCGCATTGTAATACATATTGATGTCCGTCTGCCGCCCAGGTTGTGTGCCAGTTGTCGCCTTCAAAATTACTATCACGAATAATTGAATCGTTCCTAAATGTCAACGTAAGGTCTGGCAAATGATCTACAATATCAGCTTGTTTATTGCTAACAGGTTGATTACAACTACCTGCTAACAGCCCCATTATAACTATACTTACTACCCTGCGTAAGAGCAAGTGAAATAATATCATGTTGGAAATTTTAGAAGACTGTAATAGATTTTCCCACCGCATTGTTGCAGCAGGAAAATCTTTCCTTATCTATGTCCAAAAAACTGCCTAGCTAATATCCCGGATTCTGTGGGGTAAGGTTTGGATTGTTTTGTACTTCCGGCCGTGGTAAAGGAAATAATAAATGTTTTTCCGCCAAAGCCTTGTTGGTACTAAGATTAACATGCCCTACAAAATCATCAAAATCTTTAGTAGTAGTATTAAATACCTTTTTTGTCCGCACCATATCAAACCAAAGCACGTTCTCGAAACACAATTCATACCAACGTTCCCGCCAAACAGCTTTTCTAAAAGAATCTTTATCGAAAGATGACAGTATGGGAGTGGTTAATTCTGCACGGTCTCTTATTTTCTTGAGCGCATTATAAGCATCTTGTGTTGGTCCGGAAACTTCGTTCTGTGCTTCAGCGTATACTAATAGAATATCTGCAAAACGAATTTGTGGAAGATTAAGACTACTATTGGCTGTTCCTGCAGTTCCAGGCTTACCATTGGCTACAATATCAAAATGTTTGAAAATGTATGGTGCATCCAAATCATACGAGGCGCCAGTACCACCAGTAAAGTAAGTACTGTAAAAAAAGCCCCTTTGATCTTCAGTTCTCAAATCATTCGCTTCGTAAGAATCATAAAAAGACTTCGTAGGTACAGTTGTGCCGAAGGATGCTGTATAGGCTGTGATAGGTTTGAAATTAGGTAGCCAAAGAATCTGCAAATCATTATTGGCAACAATGCTAGAGTTATACTGGATTTGGAAAATATGTTCACCTGCATTTTTATGAGCGTAATCATGCAGGTAGGCGTAATCGGTAAACAAATCTATACCAGCTCCGGTAATGACCTCATTAGCCTTAGTAGCAGCTTTTCCGTAATATTCTGCCCCTTTATTCAAAGGTTGTCCGGCCATTGTAAGAAACACTTTTGCTAATAAAGATTTTACAGCGGCACGATTTACACGGCCTGAAACATCCGTCCATGGTAGATTAGCCGTTTCAGCAAATTCCAGATCGGTTACAATTTGATCGTATACCTGGGCTGCAGGTGTTCTTGACGGATAGAAGTCTTCTGAAGTAGCTGTTTGTGGTAACAGGATCAAAGGCACATCCCCCCATATTTGAACCGCATAAAAATAAGCCCATGCTCTCAGAAAAGCCGCCTGCCCCAGAATAGATTTCTTTTGGGCTTCGTCCATTGGATTAATACCCGGCACCTTATCCAAAACGAGATTGGCCTGAGCGATCACACGATACAATCCATTCCACCAGTTAATTACGTGTTGATTACCTGCATCATGAGCCAGTCCTAGCAAGTTATTCAAATCTGAATTTTGCGCAGACTCCGTAGTAACGATCCCGGTAACCGCATCAAGCATTTGATAATTAATAGATATAATATTGGCGCCACCGGTAATAAACCTTGTTTGAGAATAGGCTGCAGCGATAGCTGCTTCAGCGTGTTGCGGAATCGTGTAAAAATTGTCTGGTGTAAGATTCGAAGGATCTTTTTCCTCCAGGAACTTCTTGCAACCGGCCCCTGAAATTGCCAGCACAATAGAGAGCGATACAATGCTGGCAAACTTTATTATAGAATATGATTTCATATAGAATGATCTTTTGAAATTTTTAAAAAGCTACATTAACTCCGGCCATCCATATAGTAGGCTTGGGATACGAGTGAAAATTTTGTCCTTGCGCAAATACCCTATTGGCTTCTGAACCGAAAGTATTAAGCGTAATTTCCGGATCGCCGTTTTTGTATTTTGTTGCCAGGAAAAAGTTTTGCACCGATGTAAATATTCTAAGTCTGCTTATATGAAGCGCACTGGTAGTTGCAGCCGGCAGCGTGTACCCTAACAGCACATTTTTCCCCCTGATAAAAGAACCGTCCTCTACCCAATGAGAATCAACATTTGTAACATAACCAGCCCTGGTGTCCCTCACCTGAGCAATCATGGTATTCTGATTGGTGGGCGTCCAGGCGTTTAATACGGATTTATAACTATTAGCCAGAGCCTGCCGGTCTTCACTGGAGTGTTTGGTTTGATCAAGAATATCATTTCCGTAGGAGTATTGCAGCTCTAATACCACTTCCCATCCTTTATAACGCCATGTATTTAAAAATCCACCATATGCCTTAGGATAGCCATTACCGATGATCATTCTGTCCGCATCGTTGATAACATAATCTTTATTCACATCCAGGTATTTGATGTCGCCGGGTAATAATGTAAGACCATTACGATAACTGGTAAATTTGGCCGCCTCTGCAGCTTCGTCGCTGCCCCATGTTCCTAATCGTACCAATCCCCAAAAAGATCCAACAGGTTCGCCTACACGAATAATATTTGTTTGGTTTGTAAAACCAGGTCCGCCTATCCCAAAAATATCGGCAGGTGTGGCTAACGACAACACTTTATTTTTATTAAAGGAAATATTAAAGTTGGTTGTCCATGTAAAATTCCGGTTAGCGATATTGGTAGTATTCAAAGTAAACTCAAATCCCTTATTCTCCATCGAGCCTATATTCTTACGTATAGTTGAATAACCACTGCTTGTTGGAACAGGAGCGTCAAGCAACATGTCTGTTGTTTTTCTATAGTAATAATCAGCTTCGATATTTACCCTGTTATTTAATAAGCCAAGTTCAATACCTATATCTGATTGTGCAGTCTTTTCCCATCTCAGATCAGGGTTAGACAGTCTTCCTGTTCCAGTGCCACCAACCCTTCCATCAGAAAGGATAGCCACATAGTTTGAACTTAATACAGATAAAGAACTATAGGAAGGAATCTCAGAATTTCCTGTCATACCATAACTGGTTCTTATTTTCAGGTTAGAAATCACACTGTTGTTTTGCAGGAAAGGCTCATCAGAAACTTTCCAGGCTAATGCCGCAGAAGGAAAGAATGCATACTTATGGTTATCTCCAAAGCGGGAAGAACCATCAACACGCCCGGTTACAGTTACCAGGTATTTATCTTTAAAAGTATAATTAACACGGCCGAAATAAGAGTTGAACGCAAATGAAGATGCGCCAGAGCCAAAACCAGAATTCAAACTACCTGCGCCCAGATTGTTATAGAGAAAATAGTCAGTTGAATACTGTTGCGAAGCTACGCTGGAAGCAAAATACCTTTGCTGCTGCCAGGAAAGACCTGCCATAGCTTTTAGAGAATGAGCATCAGTTATATTCTTTGAGTAGGTAAGATAATTTTCCAGCGACCAAAACTCTTCACGGCTATTGTTTACGCTTGCTGATCCGTTAGTTGATGGTGACAAACCCCGGGAAGTAGACTGATCAATTTCCTGATTCAAAACATTTGCACCTAACACCGTTCTCATTTCAAGATCTTTAGAAAAAGCGATATTGGAAAATGCGCTACCAATTGTTGTTTGACTTTTAACAATAAATTTTCTTTCTGTTAGTAATTGTACCGGGTTCCAAAATGGTTCGGCAAATGGATAGTCCTGGCTCTCCGACCATGTTCCATCATCGTATTTAACTGGCTGAAATGGTAACCCTTCAGCAATGTTGCGCATTACCTGATAATCCTGATCTACTATATTCTCTGCCTGATTATTGTAGCTTAAAGTAGCTCCCACGCGCAGCCATTTTTTTACCTGCTGATCTAGCGTTAATCTTGCTGAATATCTTTTTAAATAGGAGTTAAGTAACAGTCCCTGATCATCTCGGTAACCCAACGCAACAGAATATGAGCCATTAGGACCACCGCCACTAAAACCAAGGTCATGATTTTGAGATAATTTACTTTGAGTAGTGGCCTTAAGCCAGTCGGTATCGTATTTGGGTCTTCCGTTGGCATCAAACATGCGGGAGTCGCTTCGGGAAAAGGCAGGATTACGAGAAGTATATTTCCCATCTGCCCAGCCAACAGGATCAAACTTCGCTATATTTGTGTAGGCCAGATCTTCTACCTTAAGAAACTCTTCTGCATTTAATACTTCAATCCTGTTTGGACCGATTGTGTTAGTGCTGACATTAGCATCGTAAGTAACCCTGCCTTCCGCATTCTGACGTCCCCTTTTAGTAGTAACAAGGATAACACCATTGGCCCCTCTCGCGCCGTAAATGGCAGTAGAGGAAGCGTCTTTTAGTATTTCTATGGAAACGATATCATTAGGATTGATATAATCAATTGCGGAAGTTGCCTGCACTTGTATACCAACGGGCATAGCCACACCATCAACAACAAATAGTGGATTATTAGAGGTATTAATAGAGCTGAAACCGCGTATGCGAATATTAGTTCTACCTCCAGGACGACCAGAATTGGAATTTACCTGTACTCCCGAAACGCGACCTGCCAATCCTTGTGCCACAGATGCAACAGGGCGCTCTTTTAACGTTGACTCCTTAACAGAAGCCACAGAACCCGTTAAATCAGTTTTTCTTGTAGTGCCATAACCAATAACAATGACAGAGTCCATTGAGGCGCTCCTCTGATCTAAAATTAGAGATACCGTAAAAGACCGTTCAGAACCAATGCGGGCTTCGAATGCTTCATAGCCACTGTGTTCAATAATAAGAACAGATTTTTCCGATGGCACATTAATTTTAAAGTTTCCCTGTGCATCTGCTACTGTTCCTGTTTTTGTTCCTTTTACAGTTACAGAAGCACCTGCAAGTGGTTCTCCTTTTTCATCCTTTACTGTGCCCCTAATCTCGATAGAAGAAGCTTGAAATGGAGAGTAGTTGGAAAATTTCGCATCCGAATTTCTAGAAAAATTCACTCCGGAAGGGGCTGCTGCAAGCCAGGAAGAAATAATTAAAAAAAACGCTGTCGTAAAAAAAGACAACGTTACAGATCGGGTTTCACCTGTGAGTTTACCAAATCTGCAAAAGCAAACAATCATTTTTTTCATGCAATCAGTTTTAATGTTACCAATCGTTCATCGCAACTTACTGCCCAGGAATATCGGCAGTAAGAAATAAGTTTTAGTTGCGACAATTCAAATATAGTCAGTTTTCTTGTATATACAAGTTTTTAATAAAAAAAAGTAAAATTTTAGTTTTACTTCATATACTCAATACCACAAAGGGATACATGAGGCTTCCATTATGTAAAAAGGAATAAAATTTTTGTTATTAATAAATATACTTGTATATACATGACTTTTAAAATTTAAAAATTTAATCTTGTTGAGCGGGAATTATGAAAGACTTTATTTAGTCCCTAAGTGATTTTACTATAATATTTCACTATAACATCTTGATAATACCTGTAATTTGTTCTACAAATTCTAAGGAATAAATTAAGATATTAATCTTCATTTTAAAAAAGTTGACAAATATCTGCATTTGTCATATAAATCTTTTCAGTATTGTATCGTGTAAATCAAACACCTGTAATGGCCAGTAGTTTGCTTTATCGTTTCCTGAAGTATCTGCAGTATTGATCAGCATAGATAAACAGTCTTATTTACTTGAAGCATAGAAAGCAGCAGACGAGAATTATATTGATCAAATTATTTGTAGCAGGCCTGTTCACTTGCTTATCCTGCCTTGGCTGGGATGAGATAAGGAGCGTAAAAATGCCAGGATTCATGAAAATTGAAACAATAAATAATAAACAATACGCAGTCAATCACCTTGTGCACCATCATGTTTATATGTCTTAGTGGTTCAAAAAACATCATGCAATGCCTAAAATAGGTATTACAGGCATAAGTGCGGGCAATGCACATCAATATTCATGGTCATTTATTATTATGGAAGATACTATGGAGAAGAAATTACAGGATTAGGATATTCACAAGTGACAGCTTGACTGAATGCTAATAATGGAAATTTCGGTGAAAGTTTACCACCGTTTCACTGCAAAGTTTACCAGGTGATATTATGTGTAAGAGCGTTAGGTAAAGCTAATCATTTTTTTTTTCTCAAAGAGTCACCTTTCAAAGATATCTTGTGAGCATTGGCTGTCAGTCTGTCACAAATTGCATCAGCATGCGTGGGGTCGTTTATATAATCGTACCACTTGTTAATGGGGAGCTGAGAGGTAATAATGGTGGCGCCCAGGGCATAGCGATCTTCGAGGATTTGTAATACTGTTACCCTCATGTCGTGGCTAAGGGGTTGCAATCCAAAATCATCTAAAATAAGCAGGGGTGTTTTAGCTATCTGGTTAAGCCATTTGATATAAGATCCATCTAAGCGAGCCGTAGCAAGGGCTTCAATAAAGCGGTTCATGGAAAGATAAATGGTTCTGTAGCCCAGCATGCAGACTTGTTTGCCGATGGCACATGCCAGGTATGATTTTCCTGAACCGGTAGCTCCCGTAATAAGTATGTTTTCCGTTTTGTCGATAAAAGTTCCATCGCACAATACTGCAAGCTGTTCTTTAGTGATACCCCTGGATGGTGAGCAGTTGATCTGCTCTGGCACTGCATTGTAGCGGAGCTTTGACAAACGCAGGTAAAGCTCGGTACGGCGATGGGTTCGGTAGGATAGTTCCGCTTCGGCAAGCTGTGCGGCCAGCGTATGGGCTTCCGGCTGCTCATGGCTGTGCAGGGTTATAAGGGTCTGGTATCTTTTTGCCATTCCGTAAAGTTTAAGCTGGTTGAACTGCTGGAGTGTTGCTGTTGTGTTTGTGTTCATTGTTTTTTATTTTTTGAGTGTGAATAAGTCATACAGGAGTTTACTGGTAAGCCTGCGGACCGCGCAGGTTATCGTGGGGCGGTGTTTTAAAGAGTTCCTGTTGGGAGACAAAGGGTTGTTTATCCAGGTTGTTTTTTAAGATATTGTCAATGGTTCGATAGGTGAATACTTCGCCCGCCAGGGCGCGGGTGCAGGCCGCTTCCAGCCGGTCGTTACCGTATTGCTTACCCAGCCTCAAAATACCAAGACAGGCGTTTTAGGTCTGCTCGGTAAATCGTTTACCCTTCAGCAGGCGCTCAATATATTGGCGGGTATTGCTGCCAATGTTTGCAGCCTGCCGGATAAAGTAATCAGCCGTCCATCCCCGTCTTTCAAAGTAATGCTGATGCCCTTCAGGCATATGCTCCTTTACAGTGGTATACCCGTGTTTTTTGTAGCTGCGCTTATGCAGGGCAATACGCTGGAACTGCAGGTATATCTCTACCGTATCAGTGTCGTATACGGCTGTTACGGTTTTACCAATATGCACGTAGGGAACACTGTAATGATGCCAGTCTTCTCCCAGGGTGATATGATAGTTTTTCTGAACCTTAGCCTGCACCCGGTGTTTGATAAGGAATGGTGATGCGGGCAGTGGTTGCAACAGGCGGCGTTCTTCTTTTTCAAAATAATCTTTCCTGCTGTAATCCTTGTTTTGGAACAATTGTGCGTGATGGATAGCAAGTTGTTCGTTTATAGCATGGTTAAGGGCTTGCAGGCTATGGAAAACTTTATCGCGCAGCGGGGCGTAAATACGGCGGTAGATAATCTTTACTTCGTTCTCCACAGCAGCTTTATCTTTTGGTTTGGCTACACGGGCGGTCGTTAAAGCGATGTTGTAATGTTGCGCCCATTGGGTAATAGCATCTGTAAAAGTGGGTTCGTAGCGGGATGCCTTAGCAACAAGCTGCCTCATATTATCGGTCATAAGGCTATGGGGTACACCGCCAAAAAACGAAAGACAATCATTGAGGGCGGCAATCAGGTGAACCAACCTGGCATCGGGCAGGGCTTTTACAAAACCATAGCCGCTATAAGGCAATACACAAACCAATACGGGACAGCTAAACACTTCGCCGGTGACGCTGTCAACATAATGCATGGTATCTCCTGCAAAGTCTACCATTACGACCAGGGCGGGCTGATGATCAATATGCATCGCAGGCTGAACAACATTGCGATACCGGGCAAGAGATACACAAAACTGGGTGTAGCCATAGCCCTGAGGATACTGCCTGCGATACTCCTGCCAGAGCAATAAGCGGGTAACACCGGTGCGTTTAAGTTCATTTAAAAAATAAGAAACCTGCTGTACAAAAATGGATTTACGGGCATCTTCTTCTGCCGCAGGAGGTGGCTCTGTGTAAACGATGGCAGCAAGGGCGGCATCACTCATGCTTTGCAACTCTTGTAGCGAAGCTGTGTGGCTTTGCAGGCGCAGGGCATAAGCGGTTATGGTAGGTCGGGAAAGGGGAAGTTCCCGGCATATAGAGCGGACGGAATAGCCTTTTTCCAAAAATCGGATAATAGAACGTACATGGTGCATTGTAATCACTTTGTTGGACATGTTTTGTTTTGTGCACAAAACAAATCCGGGTGAATAAAATGCCCTTACACCATAACAAAAAGTGGTAAACTTTGCTGTGAAATCAAGCTGAACTTTACCTGCGGCAAGTGGTAAACTTTGCGCCGTATTGTCAGCTTAAAAACTAACAGCCCTGGTAAACCTGCCCGTCCGGTCAGGCGGGCTTTACTCCGAAATCAATATCGCTTACCTCTTTAAATGTGGTAAACTTTGCTGTGAAATAAGTGGTAAACTTTGGTGCGAAATATCCAGCTTGATCTCTACACTGACAGGAGTTAATACCTCTTCCAAACTGTTAATAACTATTTCGGAAACACGGCCGGCACTTGATACATTAGGCTGTGCATTTATATAAACAGTTGTTATACCTGCTTCTCCGGAATCTCTACTGAACTGAAACCACTCACTATTTACAGTTTTTTTTATCTTCCAACGTTCTGTAGATGTTATCAGTATGGAATCGCGGCCGCCTTCAGCCAAAAAAGTAACCTCAGATTTGTTGGACTTAATCTCCGGTACAAACCGTTTATGACTGTCTTTTTTGCAAGAAATAATAGAAATTACAATGATGAGAAGAAAACTCTTTACTAATCCTTGTGTTGTCATAATGCTAATTTAACCCAATTAATGTGCTCATTTCTGTTAATGTTGGTTATTATAAATGTAGTATTCGTATGGAACTCATTCCAGCACACCAAGAAGGCATATTTCTGTGTTAAACAGTATCTCAAATAATATTAATTAGTGCTTTAATGCTAATCATCCCATACAAATATGAAGTCTCCAAACTTCATGAAGTCTATCATTTGCTTTACTACAGGTACGGCTAACCCACCTCCTAAATCGGGTTCATCTGTTCCCTGCAGTTTTATATTGTCATGTATGCATTCTTCCAATGCTATTGTTAGGGTTACACAATCTTCCTTCGTAAACACCTTATATGGTTCATAACCCCAGGAACATGGACTATAATCACTCCTGACCGGGTTTGAGGTTTCTATAGTATTTTGGAGAATTGTCCCTTGTGGCATCCAGCCATACTTTTTACCAGCTTCAAGTAATTGTTCCCATCTGATGCCACCTAAACTATAATATGCATAATCATTGGAGTTACAATTTTCCCTGATATATCTACAGCTAAACCATCCCGGCTGCCATGTATAAATTCAACTGTGAATGCCATGGGATGATTTATTTTATTAATACATGTGAAGCAAATATTTCATCATATCCGGGTGAGTCTTTATTACCTGCAGCTTGATACTAAATAATTATCTATTGCAGTGTTGCAAGAATAAACTGCCGGCTGATTTGGTTTGGTAACATTTGATAATCTATCAAATGAAATTATCAAATTCAGGATATTAAGCTAAGCCAAAAGTTCTTTAAGTTTCTTTGTAGATAATATTGGTAGGATTACATTATTGAGAATTGTTCCCTGGCAACGTGTATATATTATCCCTCGTGATGTTGAGTATATTATATTTGCGATACTTAATACCAGATTATCTTCCAATTCTAAATGTTCGCTCACATTTATCAAATCATCAAAATTTTTAATAAGGAATACGTATGCAATATCAAAATTTCCTTCAACCTCAATCTTTTCTCTTAAATTATTAAATGTAAATATTTTACATTCAAATATGGCTCTTATTTTCTTTTGAGATTTATTTACGCCAAACTTGAACCGATAATCAACATCGTGAGAATATGAAGTGCTGTCAAGTGCTGTAAACTCTGTTTTGTTTTCGATACTGGCTGCAGATATATTAATATCTTCAAGGTTTATCAGCTCAATATCAAATACATTATTACTGTCACTCATATTAACATATCCTTTTTGATTAACATATCCCGTTTGAATTGTCCCTCTTTATTTTGACTTGAACATCTTCATATTTAATAGTCTTTGTATTAAGGGAACCTGATGAGTCTATTTGTAATCTTGTAACTTGTCCCATTGATCCACATTTGACCTGTTCAAATGTGGCATCCGCCGCATCACTTCTAACTGAAATTATTGATTCGCCAAATGCAGACTCAAGTTTAGAGATAGTTGTTAAAGTAAAATTTTGAACACCACATAACCATTTAGAAACCTCCGCTTCACTTTTACCCATTTTCTCAGAAAGCAATTTTTGTTTTCCATCAAATTTTTGGTTTAACAATTCATGAATACGATCAAGAATATTCATTGAAGTTTCAACAAATCTGTGTACATGATCAGGCGTATTATCAATAACCTTGTTAAAATTTTTAAGTTTCATATTTCAATCTCGAAGTCAGTTAAGCAATCTGGTTGAGTAAAATCAATGTCTCCATCCAAACATTTCCTATCAAGTTTCTCAGCTATACGAACCGCGTTTTTAAAGTGTCTACCAACATTCGCACAATCAATTGGATTTTGAGTAGTCTTTATATCACCGTTCAATAATACCACTAAGTAGTCTGTTAAATAGATACAATACAGCCTAATTCCATAATCTTCAGAATTTGCATCTATAATGTGTTGCTTTACTCTTGGTATTGCATGCGCAGGACCTTCATGTTTAAAATAATAATGCTTCGCTCCGCGGGCTTTCATTTTTCCTATTATGGAATAAAGTAACGCTACCTCTTTCTCATGCTCAGGGAAATTTTTTTCATCAAATAAATAGAATTCTGACAATTCACTATTGCCAAGCTTGATGGTGTAAAACTGAACTAATCCATCAGATAATTCTGGTATCAATTCAAAGACCCCTGTCAACTTAATTTATAAGTTAAGAACAAATATAAAGCCAAAACATTCATATTAGCAAACAATTGTTCGATTAATAATATCAAAATACAAAAATAACATATAATTTATGTTCATATTATTGGTTATTAAAGTATTATATAACAGCATTGGGCCTACTGATCTGTAGGTTTGCCAAATTACATATTCTTTAAATAATTTCCTATCTCGGTACAACATTCCTTTCCATAAGTTTATCCTGCACTCCATATTTGTCAGCAAGCTTTTTATCAGCTATCCACTTGAGTTTTTGATTAAGGGTGAGAAGATCAGCATCTGAAATGCCGGCAACACCAAAGGCATCAATGATAAAGGAAATAGTGTACAATTCCTGCTCTTCCGGGGTGAGTGTGACTGTTTCGTCCTGCCGGAAAGGATTAACGCCGGCATAGCTTCCTGTGAGGCTATAGCGTGCACTGTTCTTCATAGCAGCAACCTTGCTTGCAAGTATGCCATACAAACCGTACCCGGAATAGTCAGGAGTAGGATCAGTAAGGGACTTGCTGTAGAACAGTGAAGGAAATTTATTTACGGTCCCATCCTTGTATGATTCAACAGCGGAAGCCTTATACAGTAAATTAATCCCCTCATTCATTTTCGCCTGGGTGAGCGAACCAAGGCCGGAAAAGAAGAAATCACTGGCCGAGTTGGCTATAAGTTTTTTGGTATTGGCTGATACACTTAAATCGGTACCGGCAACATTTATATTGAGCTCAGCCTTATTGTCCGCGCTTTCATCATCGTCATCACCCCACATGCCATACATCGATGCAATACCGCGTGCACCAGCCGTGGTGAGATATGATATCAGGTAAATCTTGATTGCATTGAAGGCAACTGTTTCGGCCATGGTGCCGGCAAGTGACTTGAATGCTTCTGTTTTATTACCACCATACAAAATCTTCTGTACGTCGTTTGTAAGGCGTACACGGCTATTAACGCTGAATGTTGAAAATGGTAGCACAAGGTTTTTAAAGAAAGCTGAGGCGCCACGGGATTCACGGTAGAATGGTGCCAGGCTACTGGTATCATTCGGGTTCTGAGTGCGTGATACCTGTTGCTCTGCATAAGCAGCAGCAATTTCATTGGGATGTTCATGCTCTGTTTTCCAATCAATGTTTTTGAAATCAATACCCTGATCTTTCAGACTCTGCATATAATAGGCCAGCCATGAAGTCCGGGCAACTGATACATCAGACTTAGTGAGCGCTGACATAATGAAGTGAGTAATTTTCTTTCCCTTCTCAATTATTTGAGTGGAAGCATTATCCCATAGATTGCCGAATTGTGCAGATGCTATTTCATTCAAGGTCACTTCCCTGCTTAAACCAGCCTTGGTGTCCCCTCTCAATCCTATTGAATAATTTTTAAACAGAGGAATGTTGTTTGATACCATCAAGGCTCTACCGAAAAGTGGTGCATCAATTCCAAGATTAAGCAGTGTATTGATTGCAACGGATGGATATTGCTTTACAACTTGTGATACCGAACCGAGCGCAATCCTTACAGCCTTCATGCGTACCATATCGGTAAGGTTATTCACAACCCTGTCTGCAGCAGTTGCAGGCGGTACCTGACCGCGTTGTGCATTTACAGCATCCCGCAGCGAAAGCATAACAATTTTCTTATTACCGGGACCGCCATAAAGATCAGTTGATCTTGTATCACCCATAAATGCCTTAACCTTTTCAATTGCTGCGGATGTTTCTACATCATAATTTGTTTTAAAGAACACATGGCTTTGTACTCTGTCAAAGTCAAGATTTAAAACACGACCTGCCGGCAAATTAAAGCTACGTATCTTATGGGTTTTTGATCCCGCTAGCTTTTGGCTTACGTTGTTTGATAGATATGTGGTTGTAAAAATATCTTTCAACTCCTGAGCGTCCATAGTTATATCACCACCCGGTACCTTCAACTTTGTAGCGGTATAGTTTTCAACATCCTCCCAAATTTTGTTGTTAAATAACTCTGTGTTTTTTTGCGTGAACTCTTTGCGTTTGTCAAATTCTTTCCTCCAAAAGTCAACCAGCTTGATATTATCAGCAGATGATTTTTTTACAACATCTGCTACACTGTTTGAATTTTCCAGTAACTCATCATACACTTTCATAATAACCTCTCCCTTCCTTGCCTCTTCTGTAACGTCAGACTGTAATAGCCTTTCCGCTGATTGCTTGATCCAATTCTTTCTTCTGTTAAATTCAGCAACTAACTGGTCAGGGCTACCACCAAAGTTATTTTGTACATCAGCAAGCACTCCCCTGCGTATTCTATTCACAGCACTATCCACATCCTTCATGCCCTTCTTTAGGTTGGTATATGCCCTCACCGTATCATCCTGAAAAATACGGGATCTTGCATGCCCGTTAAATATATCACTGATGCCGGATAGCATCTGAACTACGGAGGCAAGCTTGGTGTTCTTGTATATGAAATCATGGGCCAGGGAAGTAGAAGAAAATCCCTGAATAAAGATATTCCGGATACTGCCAAGGTTTTTAATGCCGGTTGCCTTAACCGCCTTATCAGCAGCTATAATATTTTTCTGAACATCTGAAAGTATAGCAAGCGGCAATGAGCCAGTAAAATCCTGGTTGATAATAATGTTATTGATAACATCATTCAACGCCGCAAGCTGTTGAGCAGAAAGATTACTTATATCCAAAGACTGCAACCTTGCAATGATATCATTCTCTTCCCTGGTAAGTGCCGGATCCTGAACCAATGCAATCCTATTGTAATTAACAGCAGTCCTCAGGGCATCCATCTTTTCTTCCTTTGCTTCAAACCTCTCAGCAGCAGCACGGGCAGCATCTTCATCCGTGCCATTGATGGCATCAATCAGCCCCTGCATTTCTTTAAGGGACATGGTTTGAGGATCAATAATTGCACGATTAACCAGGTCAGCATAATCCTCTGCAAGCTTCTCCTTGGATTTCTCTGAAACGTAGGCTGCATGGGCATCTACGTATTGATCAAGGGCATTCCCGTCTATATTAAAGCTCTCATTTTTTGTAACTGCATGCCCTTTAACTGTAGAAGCCTTTAATCCTTCAGCAACACCAACAACTTTGCTTGCCAGATTAATATAATCGTCAATGCTTTCTACATCAGCAGGATCAATCTTTGCAAATCGTTTCACTGATTGTTTAGTGTAGGCGCTTTTATCATAAGATTTGGAATTAACACCGGCAGCTATCTTTCCCTGAAGTTTTCTGGCAGCATCAAGCTTTGCCTGGTACTCAGCATCCTGCAATACATTGGCAACATACTGCTCAAACTTATTAAAGCGCTTACCTGATAATCCAATTGCATTTGCACGATTGAAAAGCGTTTCCCACTGAACGGGACTTATAAAACCCTTGTTTTTTGCGTCTGTCAAGGTATCCTTAATCTTTGCAGCCATAACCGCGGTGCTTTGCTTATGTTCAGCAGTCCCTGCTTTATACCCGGCTTTCTCACCCCTGATATAGTCCCTGATCTGTTTATGCAATGCCTGCTTTGGAGTGAGCGTAATTTTATCACCTATGATTTTACCGGTTTGTACAGTTTTGTTTATTGCGGACCTGGTAACCTTCAGAGCAGCGCTGCTTTGCCTGCCCAAATCCTCAATTGCATTGCCGGTCAGCTCTTCAAGATGCAGAGTAAAGCCATGTTCATCAAAGTCCGTAACACCCTGGGACCTTACATATTTCAAACCTTCTGCCAATGCATCTGCAAGCCTTCCACCTGTTTCTATTACAGTAGCTACAGTTTCCAAAGTAGCATCATACACTGCAATGGGAACACCAAATAAGTTTGATTGCAGTATATTCCTGGGAGATTTAAAGCTCCTGATTTTATCAGCAATAATTTTTGCCTTTTGGGTATTTGATCGCTTTTTGGTGTGGCCAGCTTCTCGTTGAGTATTGTATTCTTCCTCAGTTGCTTCAGGGAACTGCTGCTTGTATGCAGGAAAGGAACTATTGCTGGCGATATCTTCTTTCTCAGTAGTATCTTCAAATACTCAGTTTTGGCATTGTCTGTGAGCGGAGTGCCGTCTACCCGGGTTGACATTGAAGAATTGACAGCAGTTGTAGCCTTCTTCACAAAACCAATTTGTTCCTGCGCCAGGGAAGGTGTAATCAATCCGGCTTTGAGATCACTCTCAATGCTTTTAAGAAAATCATCCGGCCTGCTACCCATTTCATAAAAGGCATACTTCTTATTCCTGGTAACCTCATTGTATTTAAACGGCAAGCCAAGCAATCCAATGGGCATCATTGCGGCCATGGTCCCAATTGCAGCATCACTCACACCGCTTGTAAATTCTACGTCCTGGTCAAATGCATAACTGTCAACAACATTTTGGGCAACCTGACCAACAACTTCCTCTTCCGTTTCTTTTAATGCATTTACCGCAGCAGCCTTACCTGTTTCAAGTAAAGCCTTCCAGATTCCGGTTTTCCTTGCCGTATTCCAAATTTCCTCTGTTGTACCTTCCATGATTGCACCAAGCGCGCCCTTGCCACCAATCATGCGCTTTGCCATAGCAAAATCATTATTGATCAATTCAGAACTTGCTTCTATTCCAGCATGTAAAGTGACATAAGTAGAAGGATCCTTAATATTATTGCGGATAGCTTCACTATAAAAATCATCGTAGGTCGTCGCAAACGTAGACCCAAACAGCGTTGCAAGCTGTCTTGCCTTGCCAACATTACCAGAACCCCCAGTGAGATAAGCAATAGATAATTGAGAAACCAACTGTGATGCCACCGACCCAATATTGCTGGTAATTGCTTTTGCGGTAAAATTTGTTTTCCCGGCTTTGCTATTTGCAATATGATCAACTTTATCAAAGTTATGTGATATCAGATCAGACACCTTCCTTGCCTTGTCTTCATACTCAAGGCTGCTATCATCAGCTATCGCATTTATTGCCAACTGTAGATCAGGACTGAATTTCACCACAAAATCACTTCCAACCAATCTTTCATTTTCCGGAGAATAAAGTTGTGTTGCTGAGGTAAACTCTTTCTCTCCTAACAATTCAAGATCTGAGAGGGTTTTATTCTCATCTGACCTGAACGGTGCAAGCAGCATATCGCCCAACCAGTTCTTTGTATCTCGGACATCACTACCAATGCCCAAAACAAACTTTTTAAATATACCATTCCGGGAACCAATTGCCTCCTGCATCGCTTTCTGCGTGTCCATTTGCGCTGCTGCAGGATACCTCGAATTTTGTGTTGCAAACTCCTGCTGCAATTGAACATACCTTTCCTTTGCATTCTCATCATCAGGATGATCAGCCAGGTGCTGCTTTAAAGCAACATTATTTAAACCGAGCCCAATGTTCTCCAACTCCCGGGCTTTTACATCATATCCTATTTTACTATCATCAAGGCCTGAACCAACATTCTTCACAGACAATAACCTGTTGTACATGGCTGCAGTAGCAGGCTCAGTATCTTCCAGGATATGCATGCCTGATACTTGATAGTAATTAAGGTTGCCGCCATTCTCCAAATACCGAGGATCGCTTTTAATTGCGTTATCCTTATCAGGAAGCATTGCACCATAAGCAATAGACCTTCCCACAACTATATTCCGGATAATAGATGGATCACCATTTGCAAGATCAGTAAGCGCACGAGTATCCTGCCGTGCTGTAGCATAATCTTCCACATTCTGTATTTGCTTGAAATACTGTACAACCTCTTTAGCAGTCTGTTTTCCCTGCTCTGCTTCAATCCTGTTCACAATCTCACCCTGGTACTTTATAGAGGCTAAATAGCGCTGGTATCGCTCCGGGTTTGATTTTTTAAGTGGAAGAACTTCTTTGAGGCTATAGCTGTAGAGGTCACCTGTCGGCAGCCCTGCAATATCATCTGCATCACTTTCGCTATAGCCGGCATCAGTAAGCTTCTTATTTAATTCCTCTACCTTTTTGCGATAATCCTCTGTAGAAGTCTGCGGAGCGCCGACACCGGCAGTCTGAAGCATTTTGGTATTATACTTTTCCCACTCATCTGCCATCGCCATATTTTCCTTACGCTGGTTGGCAAGGTCAATAGCATCGGATTGGGAAAGCCCGGAGCCATGCGAAGAAACGGCGGGGCCAACTTCTTTTTTTTTAACCCAGACAAACGACTCTCATACGTGTCATAGTTACCAAGATCAAAACCTTCGTTCCCAATGGCATCGTAAAATCGCTTACGGTCATCAGTTGTCTGCATCTTTGACTTAAAGCCACTATAATCACCAATATCAAACTGCTGTGACATTGCATTATATAACTTCTCTAATTCTTTCTCGTCCATAGCTTACCAGGTTACTTTCTTTTTTGAAATATTTTTTTTAGTCTGTGGTACAGGCTTTGTATTTGGCGTAGAGTGGCTATTCTCTTCCTTTTCAGGTTTATTTTCTGTTGGAGAAACAATTGTTTTCCAATTAACCTTTGGTACACCTTGCATTGGATCATAATTTTCTGAGTCATTATACAAATCCAATAAACCCAGTATATCAGCTTTCTTGTTTGCTGACCAGCCGCCGTTATCTATTATAAAATTCCTTGCCTTGTCTCCCCGCAATACATAAGGCTCATTAGGACTTATTCTTTTACCAAAGGAGTTATATTTGAACGTCTTTACCATTAAACCTCCTTCGGGAGTTAACCATAACTCAGCGCTTGCATTACCGCCAGGCATGCTTGGATCCTTTACAGTAAACCCTCCCAATTGCGGAGTCAAATCCTTGTTACCCATCCAATCTCCTTGCATTGCATCTATATTGAGATTTGTAATATTGCTTGCGCGGCCAACACGATAATTATGTCCTTTGGGTAAAGTTTGCTTATCTGAAACACTAAAGAATGTGTCTCTCTTAAATACATTATTCAATTGATCAGTGGCAATCTGCCGCCGAATAATATTTTTATCCGGATCATCAAGCTTAATGCCGTTGCGCTGCATTTCATCAATACGTTGATCTGCCAACTGATTAATTCTCGCACCCAACTGCCTGTTCTGCATGAGGTCATTAAAAGCGCTTTCGTCAATAACATTAACTGGCTTTCCCGTAACCTTATCCAAATATTCTTTACCCTCAGGGGTGGTTACCGGCAATGTCTGTAATCCAATCTTAGGTTCACCGGTTTCCTTGTCATATGTGAGCTCCTGGTATTTAGGAATAAAACGTGCAGTGCCACGGTACTTAATTTCTCTTCCATTTCTATCTCTGGTAACAATTTGCCTGTCTAACTTATCCGGCTTCAACTTTTGCAACTCATCAAACATTCCTTTATCGCCAACATGCAGAGAATTATAATCATCATCAATAACATCGTCAACATAGTTTCGCTGCAGATCAAAATCTTCAAGGTTGGCGATCACACCTCCGTTCCTATAAAGCCCACGATCCATTGCTTTCTGATAAAGCTCTTGCGCCGAAAAGCCAGGATACTGCTTTGCTACGTCATTTGCAGCCTTCATTGCATTAGCCTTAATAACATTCACATTATCATGGTAAGCCTTTACCGCCATCATATCTCCCTGCATGGCAAGTGTCATATCCCCTGCATCCAACGAACCTTTGCTATCATTGTACATCTTGGTGTACTTATTAATAAGGTCAGTTACCATACCATTAATCACAGGATCAGCAGAAGTGCCGGTAGTTAAATGGTTCCTATCAAAGGCTGCATTAATAGTATTAGCAACCTTCGCATTATTTCGGCGTTGTTCACGCTGCAACTCATTATTATATCTTCGCTCCTTATCATTATAATCCCTCTGATCGGTATATATCTGATAAGGAGTAGGAGCATTTATTCCATATATCGCACCACCGTATGCCATTGTTAATTATTTAAAAAAATAAATGAATAGAACTGGTTTGCCTGAATAGTCCTGCTGGTATGATAGTGATTGGTTGGAGAATCTTACTACAAATAACATGAAGTAATGGAAGTATAAATTCTCTTACATAAAATTACAAACTGTACAAGAATTAATGTGATTCTTGCGAAGTATTTTTAAAAAAATATTAGGTAGAAAGCAAGATACATGCAAACGATCTCAGTCAACGACAGAAGTATTACAGGCGCTTCATAAATCTTCAAGCGCTTCACTACTACTAATGCAATTGTAATGGTAATTGCAAAGGGGAATAATATTAATAGCTTAAATGGAATAAAGAAAGTAGGATTACCTCCAATCACTGCATAGGAAAGCCAGCCAAATGAAATAAAAAGAAGGTAAGTAAGCGGAATATTTATTAATAAATAGATGATTGACCTTTTACTCATACTTGCAATTATCTTACTTCACAAATATACATTGTGTATATGAAGTCATAGAGGTATCAGCAGGAAGCACAACCTTATTACCATTCTTCCAATATACGCCCTTGGATTTCTCCTTGCTTCCATATGACCCGGAAACATAAACATCGCCGTCCTTCACAAATATGGATGAAGCATAATTATAAGTATTGTAATCTCCCAAAGTGGTTACAACACCGTTTTTCCAATAAACCGGAGTATAAAGACTATCTAAAGTGTATAAGTCCCCTGAGAAATAAATATCACTCCCGTCAATAAAAATATCTGTTGCTGCACCATTAATGCCAGGAGCCGTTAAATTGTATTCAACACCATTTTTCCAATACAAGGCTTTTCCGGTACCGAGGGAATCTTCAGTCCATCCCGAAACATATACATCATTCCCAACAACTTTAATTCCTGATGCATAACTCTTAAAAGCTTCGCTATTTAGCCTGGTGGCAATTCCATTTATCCAGATCATCGCAGACTCACGGGGGAATCTTGCCCAACCAACCACATATATATCGCTGCCTACAATCTGCATTGCATTTGCTAAAGAAGCCTTTTGGTTTTCTAATTTTATAAACTTTCCATTCTTCCAATAAACCGCAAGAAATGCAGCATCACTCTTTTCTTTGATTTGCCCGCATAAATAAACATCATTACCAGAAACCGTTACATACTGAGGTAATCCATTATAATCAGTTCTTTCAAATGGCAATAGATTTCCATTCTTCCAGCATTGAACATCTTTACCACCACCATATGTGGTACCGCATACATATATATCTTCACCTGAAATAAATACGGAGGTGCACAACGTGTGGGTCTGATTCTCTGTAAGCTTTATAAAAGTGCTATCAATCCAAACACCTGAAGCAGTTCTTGAATTTATTCCACCTGCAACATATACATGTTCCTGCTTATCAGGGTTAACGGGATCGTCATTGTTACACGACTGAAGAATTGGAAAGACAATGAGTAAGGCTAAATAGGTTTCTATTGGTTTTGGTATCTTAAAGAAGGTCATCATGACAATATAACGCTATAGAACCCATTTGTATTATTTGACGGAGTTCGTGTATTATATCAGGGGGTTCTTTCCATAAGGGAAACGGAAATCCGCTGACCGGGTGGGTCTGTTTTTAAGGATCGAAACGGGAATAATAAAGCTTAAAAGATAAACTGATTCATGCAAGCCGGGAAACCTGATACATAACTGATCCTTTATAACCAGGTCAACAAAGCCAGGGATTAAAGAAAACTACCAAAATAAAAAACAGAAACGATATTGGACCAACCCACAACTTTTAAATATTGGCGAAGAAAGCCAGGTAATAAAAAATAAATTGTTGATCTTTTAAAAATAGTTGCCTATTTATTTGGTGGCACTATTATTATTCACCACACTTTAAAGTGTTATAATAAAAAACCGGCTGCGCGAACAGCCGGCAAAATTTAATCACTTAAATTTTATAAGGTATGGCAAATTTAGATCATTTCCGCAAGACGGAAAACACTGGCTAATTAATACTTTGAGGTGCTAGGAGTAGTAATGAGCTAATCTATATAAGAAGAAATCCTTATCCCTTACCCCGTAATTAGCGGTTATAAATCGTTGTATTTTGCTGTTGGTGGCTTCTGCTTTTGCATTGGTTTTACCTGTTTTAAAATAGTTCATGATTTTTTCTTCGTTACTGCCAATAATACGTATCAGGTTTTCTACTTCTGGTAGCTTTGCCTGTTCGGCACAATCGTACCAGTGAATGAGTTGCTTTTCTATCTGCCATTCGTATTTGCCTACGTTTTCTTTATCTAACCATTGCCTGATTTGCAGGGTTAAATCATAAGCTGTTTTAAGTGAAGTGAAGGTTTCAAAAAGCAGGGTGGCTCTTTTTTGTTGTGAGACAGTCCAGTTTTCCGCTCTTTTAAAAAGCACGTACCTGCTCCTGGTAAGCAGTTCTATCTTGGATTCGCCATTGATGAGTCTGGTTTGTTTTTCATATTCCCTTCGTTCTTTTTTGGTGGTGGGCAGTTTTGCGATTTCTTCCTGTTTAAGACGAAGCCTTAACGTCTGTACCGCTTCCACAATATGTTTTACTACGTGGAACTTGTCGGCTACAATGACGGCATTGGGAAAACTTTGTTCACAGAATTTTTCGTACGTGGGACTGAGGTCTGCTGTAATGGTTTTTACCTGTTGTTTTACTTGCGGTATTTTCTCTATCAGCTTGTTTAATTCAGCTACAGTAAGGGTTTCGGCAAGCAGGGCTATCTTACCTGTATCACGGTTGGTCATCACGGTATAAAATTCTTCATCTATCATTTTCTCATCCACACTCATCTGTTCACCAAAATTTTCCGGCTTTAATACGGGTACTGATTTTTCCCGCTTATCTGTACCGGTAAAATTATCTTTACCCCATTGCTTATTTTCAACAGCTTCGGGGTAGCCGCTCAGGTAATTGCGGTACCAGCTATAAACGGTTTGGGGGTTGAGTTGAAGAAATCCTCCGATGGTTGTAAAATTAACCGGCTTCTCATCCACCAATTTCTTTTAAAAAATCCCTGAACTCCTTTGTGGTTTTCATGCCGGGTATGTGAAGGTTGTATTCATTACTGTAATGTTTGGTAGTTCCCTTTTCTTTCCATCTTCGCCGGATCAGACGCAGGTATATTTTCTTTAGCGAAAACGCATGGGTTAAAATGTCTATCTCATTGTTATAACCGTCCATTACAACTTCTTTACCATACAAAGCCTGGGGTATCCGGTCTTCTTTTTCAACCAGTTCAATTACCCATTCCTGAGGTTTGTTCTCAATATGGTTCACTTCAAAATCAACCAGGTATTCCTCTGGTATAAATATCTTAAATGACTCGTAGGCTAAGTCCTTTTGGCGGGGATGTGGCATAACTTCTTTTTGCTCAAAGTTACTCCTAGCACCTCAAAGTATTAATTAGCCCTTGTCTGCCGGGTAAATTACATTTATTGCTATCTTTATGTTGTAACCTATACATACATTTTTATGAATGAAGTTTTATCCTGGATTTCTGCCAGCCAGCAGATTATCTATATAGTAATACTAATGATCTTTGTGGGAATAGAAGTTATAGGACATGTTCCGTCTGTTTTGCATACACCTTTAATGAGCGGCGCAAATGCTATTCATGGTGTGGTAATAATAGGTGCCATTATAGTAATGGGCAAAGCTGAGCCTGGTAATTATCCGGCATTAATACTTGGTTTTTTCGCTGTAATACTTGGTACTTTAAATGTTGTAGGCGGTTTTGTTGTAACAGACAGAATGCTGGAAATGTTTAAAGCAAAGAAAAAAGCGCCTAAATAAATTTTGCTGTTCTTCCTTCTGAAAATACATTGGGTTTTGTAAATCTTTTTTTCGCAATCGTTTGTTTGCAATTTTTCCTGCTAAAACACGCGTTTCAGCCTAAAATATAAAGTCTGCTATTTGATATTTATGGAAATTTGAAATTATCTTAGCGCGCCAATTCTAACAATGGTATCATCTAAATAACCCCTTAATAAAATAAGCTATGAGCATGGTTGATTCTTTCGAAAAAATTCCCTGTCGCATTTTCCCGGATTATAAAGCTGGCTCTACATTTGCGGCACAGGAAATTGCGAAATTAATTAAGCAAAAGCAGGCAGAAGGAAAGAAAGCTGTACTTGGTTTGGCAACCGGTTCAACTCCCAAAACATTATATGCAGAATTGGTGCGCATGCACAAAGAAGAAGGGCTGAGCTTTAAAAATGTTATCAGCTTTAATCTTGATGAATATTACCCGATTGATGAAAATGCTATTCAAAGTTATCATCGGTTTATGAAAGTAAATTTGTTTGATAAGATTGATATTGACCAGGCGAATTGTCATATACCAAGCGGCGAATGGAAAAAGGATGAAGTAAAAGCCCATGCTGCTCAATATGAGCAAATGATAGAAGATGCAGGCGGTATTGATTTACAGGTGTTAGGCATTGGCATTAACGGGCATATAGGGTTTAACGAGCCTGGTTCAAGCATATTTTCAAAAACACGGCTTGTAACGTTAGAAAACTCCACACGGCTTGCAAATTCTTATGAGTTTGCTAATATATCACAAGTGCCCAGGCTGGCAATTACCGCAGGTATCAGCACAATAATGAAAGCCAAAAAAGTTGTTTTGCTGGCATGGGGGCAAATGAAAGCGCAAATAATAAAATCTTCTGTAGAAGATAATATTACAGAATCAGTACCTGCATCTGTTTTGCAGAATCATGATGATTGTGTTTTTGTATTAGATGAACAATCAGCATCAGAGCTTACAAGATTTAAATCGCCCTGGCTAACCGGCGAATCGGAGTGGACTCCCCAGATGATACGCCGCGCTGTAATCAACACGGCTTTAAAATTAAATAAGCCTGTGCTAAGCCTTACCAACAGCGATTATATGGATAATGGTATTGGCGATTTGCTGGTTGAACATGGCGATTCTTATGATATAAACCTGAAGGTATACTATATGCTTCGCGATAGCATTACAGGTTGGCCCGGCGGCAAACCAAGCCCGGTTCAAATACCTAGTCAACCGGAAAGATCAACGCCATTTCCTAAACGCGTGATCATTTTTTCTCCGCATCCTGATGATGATATTATATCAATGGGTGGAACTTTTCAGCGCCTGCACGACCAGGGGCATGAAGTGCATGTAGCTTATCAAACATCAGGTAATATTGCGGTTACTGATGAATTTGTAACCCGCTTTTTAGATTTTGCTGTTGGATTTGATGAAATGTTTGGAATAGACAGCACAAAATCTCACCAGATATCCGACGAAGCCCGTTCTTATTTCGCGCAAAAAAAATCAAGACAATCAGATACTGCAGAGATACGCAGCATTAAAGGATTAATTCGCCGCTGTGAGGCAAAAGCAACCTGCCGCTATGTGGGTCTTACTGATGACAGGGCGCATTTCCAGAATCTTCCGTTTTACGAAACCGGTACTATTGAAAAAAAACCAATGGGAGAGGAGGATGTTAAACTGACCATGCAGCTGCTTCGCGAAATAAAACCTCAGCAGGTATATTGTGCCGGCGATCTTGCTGACCCGCATGGCACGCATAAAGTTTGTTTGGAAATTGTATTTGAATCTTTAAAAAGAATAAAGGCTGAGGGCGATGAATGGGTAAAAGATTGTTGGGTTTGGTTGTATAAAGGCGCATGGCAGGAGTGGGATATTACTGAAATAGAAATGGCAATACCAATGAGTCCTGAACAGGTATTGAAAAAACGCTTCGGAATATTTATTCATCAATCACAAAAAGATTCTGTGCCATTCCAGGGTACAGACTCCCGTGAGTTTTGGCAAAGGGCAGAAGAGCGCAATGCCAATACCGCTGATTTGTATGCAAGATTAGGGCTTACCCGTTATGCCGCTATGGAAGCATTTGTAAGATGGCATTATTAAGCGTGTGAAAGGCGAACGTAAAAGATATCACAATGCTGAAGTTAATCTTCAGCATTTTCTTTTGGCATTATAGGCTTACAGCCTTATCTTTGCCGCCCTTACTGAAGATATCTGGTTGCAGATCAGCAGGTTTTTAGTGGGGAAAAAAGTTTTTGAATAGTAAACGGCCCCGTAGCTCAATTGAATAGAGCATCTGACTACGGATCAGAAGGTTTCAGGTTTGAATCCTGACGGGGTCACAGAAAGGCACTGATTATCAGTGTCTTATATATTTTGGGGTAAATTGTGGGGCAAATTTCGTTGTGATATCCTGCTTTCATATTCCAATTTGATTTCCTGGCTTTTAACTTGCAGACAAACTTTAAAGCTTTGTTTTCTTTATTAGCTCATCCAGCTTTTTACTGACATCCTGCATTTCACTTTCTGAAAAGCTCAACGGGTTACCCTTCCCATTTTTACCGCTTATTTTCCGCTTGTAGTTTTTTATACCTGGTAATAAGTCCCGGAAAAAACTATCGGCTTTTACATACCTCCAAATGTTAAGGTCCGGTATTGCTTTTAAAGCCTGGCTAATGGCTTGCTTTTCTTCGCTTGTAAATTCCAGCGGTGCACCTTTGGTATTTGACCCGGCTATCTTACGGTTAAAGTTCTTCAGGTCGGGCAGTAGGTCTTTAAAAAACGGATCCGCTTTGATATAGTTCCAGATATTCATTTGATAAAGATATTAAACCCATGCCTTTGGTTTAAAGGCATGGGCATGGTTAAAATTGGTATCAGTTCTCAGACGGTGCCAGTAATAGCCGGCATTAATTTTATCTATAACAGGATGTCTTCATGTGTTTCACTCTTTGCCACTTCTAATCTATTCATGCGAAAATCAGCGAAAAGCTCAACATTAGGCTTTATTTGCTTCACCTGCTTTTTTAAGTTCCTGTTATACGGTGTGTAATACTCAGCAAGCGCATGAAATACCGTACATAGCACTACGGCAGGCAACTGGTTATTGTTTTCGGCGGGCATTAAATAATTGCCTTTCATATCTTCCTTTTGCATTAAATGAGTGGCTGCCTCATTGTTATGAATTTTGAGGGTGGTTAATTGTTGTCTAAATGTTTGGTTAATACTTCGAGAAGCTTTTCCAGTTTTTCGCATAGTTCATCTTCATAATTATCATCTTCCAGAGGGACAAAACAGTTTTTATCCCATAGTATTTGTTCACCTTTTCTTTTTGCCGGGAATTCTTCAAGCTCGTAGAATATGCCAACTTCAAACACCACCGTATAAGTATGGCCGACTACAATGGAGTTAAAAGCCTGGGTTAATTTTTTGTTTTTTTTGCCCCGTGTCTTATGGGGAAGAATACAAATAACTTTCATAATAGTATTGTTTAAAGGAGTTCAATAAGTGAAAGCATTTTTAAAGTGCGTTACAGCTTCCTGGTGATACTCGCTTCCTTTGTCTTCATAATCCAATACAAGCCCCTGCAAGGCTTCGCATTCGTAGGACCTGCACCATTCCAATTGTTCGGCTGTATAGTCTTTAAAGTACTCGCTATCTGTATCCCCTTCTTTAAGGCATATAAAGCCCAATAGGTCAATTATGCTTTCCAGCCCATCAATAGAATGTAAAGGGCTTGGCTTGTAGTCGTTGCCATGGAATAATAATGATTCGCCTCTGAATACAAAGTATTCTATTTTACTACCCCCGCAGTAAATGAGGTATATCTTTATTTCTGGTAGCATGAGCTTTGAAGCAAAGTTTTCATTGCTTACTATTTGTTGTTTTGTTGTGTGCATTTTGAAAATTTTGAAAGGTCATAAAATTGTGTTTTGCTTTATTTCTTCATAAACAAGTTCACCGGTTCCTGTATAACCTTGCGTTTGCTTTAAGTAATTAAGGCAATACATATCATCTTCTGAAAGTTTTGTGTTATCATTTTGGGCTATTGTTTTGCAGATTTTAATTAAGTGTTTTTGAGTAGTACAAACAGCAATTAAATCGCGGCTTTTATATGTATGCCAAACATCAGTACGATATAGTATAAACATGATAATAATAATTGTGAGGGTTAAAAATGGTGGGGGAATTCATTAACTTTCAAGATTTTTAATGAACAAATCAACCTTTAGTTTTGCCTTATCCATAGCATTCTGAGTATCTATGTCAGCATAAACAGCGCCTACACACTCACCGTCTTTATAAATAAGTATAGTTTGTGTACGCCTTCTGTTAGGGTTAACTACGACAGGATTAATATGTAAATCATACCCCTTATACACTACTTTTTGCATAATTGATTATTTATCGAAGTGAAGTGAAGGAAAGGAGGTTAAAAAATGGAATGGAAATGCATTAGGCTTTACAGGCCTAATGCATTTTTTACAGTGTCGGTCTTTGTCCGGTTTTGTGCGATGGGACACCCAAAAACAAGGGGGGGCTAAATTTTGAGGTCAAACAGGTCAACCACCTGCTGCTGTTGGTTGGTTTTGATAAGCAGGCGTTGGTATAAATTATTGGAAAAAGGTGTTTGAATGGTCACCTTATAAATTGTTTTCAGGATGTCAATGACCTTTTCCGCACTAAGCAACGATCCCTTCTGTTTTAACTGTCGCTCTAACTCCTTGTAAATTTTACAGGCAACGAAGGATATACAAATATGAGCTTCGATCCTTTTCCTTAGCCGGTGATAGATCGGACGTACCTGTAAATCTGATTTCGATATCCTAAAAGTTCTTTCCACATTCCATAGTTGGGCATACTGTTCAATAACCTCCTCTTTACTGAGCAGGGTGTTGGTGATATAGCCCTTCAGCCCGTCCCAGCACGCGTCCTGTTCAAATTTTTCCCTGTCTATAGATACCTTTATTTCGCCTTCCAGCTTCAGGTATTTATTATAGCCCTTGTTGTTGATGCTGGATTTGGTAAGTTTACCGGATTTGATCTTCTTTTCCAGCTTTTCGAGCCCACGCTTACGGTTTTTGGCATCTCTTACTGCCCTGCTTTTTCGAAAGCCTACGATAAGCCGCTCTTCATTATCCAGGGGGATGATGGCGCTTTGTTCATCCGCTAAATCCAATCGCAATATCTTTTCTGTAATTGCCTTATCCCTGTTTTTTATTCTGGCTCCTAAAATGTATTGATACTGCCTGGCTTTAAGCAAATCAACGTTTTTTTGCGATAACAGACCTGAATCGGTGATTACAATAAGGGCTTCGGGTTGATATTTTTGCTCAAAATGCTCAATGACGGGTAGTAAAGTGTCTCCTTCATATTTGTTCCCTTCAAAAATGGAGTAATCTAATGGATAGCCGTCTCTGCTCACCAGTAACCCAAGTACAATTTGAGGGTTTTGGTTTTTGCCATCTTTACTAAATCCTGTTTTCCTTAGATCGTCTTCATCAGCAGCTTCAAAATAAAGAGTGGTTACATCGTAGAATACTACCGAAAGCCTGCCGCCCAATACCATTAATGTATGTTGAAGGCTGATTTGCTTTATCTGTTCCATTTGCCGGGCATGCAGCTTGTCTAAATACCGGTAGATGCTGTATACGCTGGTTTCTATACCCTTGTATTTGAACAGATAGTCTGCTGTTTTTAATTTGCTTACGGGGTAAACCAGGCGGGTGATAACAAGATGCCGAAGCCAGCTATCCTGAATGGTACCAAAGCCAATTTCATCAAATATCCGACCCAATAAAAGCTCCGGTCCTATTAGGGAAAAATCAGCCAGCCCATTTATAAAAGTATCTACATATTGTAGCTCTGCTTCCCTGTCAAAATCAAGTACATGCTGACCGCCCCGGGCAAGTATTATGCGTTTAGCCTTTTTTACAAGAAAATCAATTTCCAAAGCATCCGCTGAGCTGCCTACTGTTTTATGCAATACATACCGCCCTGATGACTTATCTATGATCTGGACACTGACTGTACCACTTTTATTTCGCTTTTTGCGCACAAACATGACCGCTTAAAGCTATAAAAACACCCCGGGACACCCAAATTCACACCCATAACTCAATGCTGACGCGGGTTCCAGAGCTCAACCCAAAGCACCCGCACAAAACCGGTGCATTAGGCTTTACAGGCCTAATGCATTTTTTACAGTGTCGGTCTTTGTCTTGCTAAATATCCAGCCGGCACCACAAGTAAGGCGAAAATTAAACTTGCCGCCTAAGGTCTTTAGGAGCTCTTTAATTGGCTTTGTATCTCCAATTACAGCAATAGCCTTTTCGCTGTATTCAATGACTTGCACGGCTGCAGAAACTGTTTGTATGGGCTTTGTAAGCTCTGTAGGTATAAAGTATACGACCTTCCCCGACCGCAATTTGTAGCATCTCTAAAGCCCTGGAATCAATCGGCATTTTGCTTATACGCCAGCCGCTGCGATAGCTGCCAATATAGTAACCTTGCCCACCTGTATATTTTTCTCGGTGTTCCTCACCTGTAACCAGGTGTTTAGTAAACGTACTATTTTCTGCAGCTTTACGCATTTCATCGAAAATGTCACGGGTGTGAGTGCTGAAGGCTAAAAAGATCATTTTTGTACAATGGCAGCTAAAATAATCTGTCATTGGGTCGCTGTCATCCTGCATCAATTCACCAATAATAACAGCTTTAGCGCCTGCAGGGATGGAGGTTATAACCTCTTTACCCGCTGCCAGGGCTTCAGCGGTTACCCTTTCTGCTTCTTTCTGCTTTTCTTGTGCGTCCTGATCCCTTTGTTTGGTTAACAGTCCTACTTCAATAATGAGGTTATTTAGTTCGTCCTGATCCATCATTTCACCTTCATTGTAATAGGTGCCAATACCAAACTTTTTTGCTGCTGGCTGTAAGTGACTTTGTACGGTGAAATGCTTTTCTTTTAAATCAATGCATTTGTATTGCTGGCCATATTCACCGGTAACAACTTCATAAACTACATACTTAACCTGCATTGAATAACCGTAGCCTTCAAATCTCAACAATTGGCCCGGCTTAATTTCATATAAACGAACCTCAGGCAGTTCACCGGCTTCATTCATTGCATCAAACTTTGCCAGCGCTTCGTAATGGGCTGCTTTTATTGCTGCCTCTGTTGCCATCTTATCAACCGATAAAAGGCTAATGCTTTTATCTTCAAACATCTCATAAACGAAATTGCCGTTTTTGTTGCCCTGCACAGCTTGGGCCAAAGAAATGATTTTGCCGCTGTGTCTTTTCATTGTGATTATAACCCAGTCTTGGTTATTAACCTTTAAAGTGGTTCTGCCTTCCCAGCCGTGGAAGCCTTTAATAATGGAAGTGTTTTGGCTAATTAATACTTTGAGGTGCTAGGAGTAACTTTGAGCAAAAAGAAGTTATGCCACATCCCCGCCAAAAGGACTTAGCCTACGAGTCATTTAAGATATTTATACCAGAGGAATACCTGGTTGATTTTGAAGTGAACCATATTGAGAACAAACCTCAGGAATGGGTAATTGAACTGGTTGAAAAAGAAGACCGGATACCCCAGGCTTTGTATGGTAAAGAAGTTGTAATGGACGGTTATAACAATGAGATAGACATTTTAACCCATGCGTTTTCGCTAAAGAAAATATACCTGCGTCTGATCCGGCGAAGATGGAAAGAAAAGGGAACTACCAAACATTACAGTAATGAATACAACCTTCACATACCCGGCATGAAAACCACAAAGGAGTTCAGGGATTTTTTAAAAGAAATTGGTGGATGAGAAGCCGGTTAATTTTACAACCATCGGAGGATTTCTTCAACTCAACCCCCAAACCGTTTATAGCTGGTACCGCAATTACCTGAGCGGCTACCCCGAAGCTGTTGAAAATAAGCAATGGGGTAAAGATAATTTTACCGGTACAGATAAGCGGGAAAAATCAGTACCCGTATTAAAGCCGGAAAATTTTGGTGAACAGATGAGTGTGGATGAGAAAATGATAGATGAAGAATTTTATACCGTGATGACCAACCGTGATACAGGTAAGATAGCCCTGCTTGCCGAAACCCTTACTGTAGCTGAATTAAACAAGCTGATAGAGAAAATACCGCAAGTAAAACAACAGGTAAAAACCATTACAGCAGACCTCAGTCCCACGTACGAAAAATTCTGTGAACAAAGTTTTCCCAATGCCGTCATTGTAGCCGACAAGTTCCACGTAGTAAAACATATTGTGGAAGCGGTACAGACGTTAAGGCTTCGTCTTAAACAGGAAGAAATCGCAAAACTGCCCACCACCAAAAAAGAACGAAGGGAATATGAAAAACAAACCAGACTCATCAATGGCGAATCCAAGATAGAACTGCTTACCAGGAGCAGGTACGTGCTTTTTAAAAGAGCGGAAAACTGGACTGTCTCACAACAAAAAAGAGCCACCCTGCTTTTTGAAACCTTCACTTCACTTAAAACAGCTTATGATTTAACCCTGCAAATCAGGCAATGGTTAGATAAAGAAAACGTAGGCAAATACGAATGGCAGATAGAAAAGCAACTCATTCACTGGTACGATTGTGCCGAACAGGCAAAGCTACCAGAAGTAGAAAACCTGATACGTATTATTGGCAGTAACGAAGAAAAAATCATGAACTATTTTAAAACAGGTAAAACCAATGCAAAAGCAGAAGCCACCAACAGCAAAATACAACGATTTATAACCGCTAATTACGGGGTAAGGGATAAGGATTTCTTCTTATATAGATTAGCTCATTACTACTCCTAGCACCTCAAAGTATTAATTAGCCCAGACAAGCTCCATCGGCAGGCAATTAAAGTACTATATTTATATCTGTAATCATATTATGCGAATTATATTTTTAACAGCATTATTCTTAGTATGCAAGGCAAATGCACAAACAGCACTATTTGATATTTACAATATAAAGCTCCCGAAAGAAATTTCATATTATGACAACCAGTTCTCGGGTTTACAGGTAGCAGATAAAAAACTATACCTGCTATCTGAATGCCGCATACAGGATAAAAGAGAAGCTGTTATATACGCCATTCCATTGCCTGAACTTGACCGGGCGATGAAAGACACTGCTTATGAAGCCCGTTTTGAAAAAATAATGATTGACGGACTTGATACGCTTGCCGCAATAATGAAACAGCAAAATCAGGAATATGAGGGACTGGAAGCATTTGTGATAAAAGATGATGTGGTTTATTTTTCTGTTGAAACAAATACGCCCTCTCCGCTTGCCTATATTTTAAAAGGACAATTGAAAAACAATACAGTTTATTTAAGTAAAACCTGCTTTCCTGTTGCAAAGCCATTGCAAGCAAATGGCAGTCACATCTACAATGCCGCCTTTGAATCTATGATGTTATCCGGGAAAAAGCTGGTGTTATTTTTCGAATACAATTTGTTTGCACGTAATTACGCGTATATAGTTAATGCTACACTATCAGATACTAAAACCGATTCCATTCCTGAACAGGCGTTGCCTTTCAGAATCACGGATATTACTCCTGGCAAAAAAAACAACTTTATTGCGCTTAATGTTTTTTATAAAGGCGGTGGCGGAGATACGATATACAGGGTTCCTGAAAATGATACCGCTAACAACAAGCTTATTAAACTTAACGGGGAATACCAGGACTATAGCCGGCTGATTGAAATGCAATACACTAAAAAGGGCTTTACATGGAAGCCTTTATGGGAATTTCCCGTTGAATATCGTGGCTATAACTGGGAAGGTATAGCCAAATATAAAAAGGGATATTTTGTTATCAACGATAAGTATACACGCAACCGCCCTTACAGCTCAACTTTACTATACATTAGGCAATCGCAGCCATAATCAAATTGCTCTGTATATTTTTTTAAATTAAATCAATCTTCACCTTTCTTCTACCTTCTATTGCATATCAAAACCAAAACTATTGTCTATGGCTTCCATCCTTGTTGTAAATTGCCAAGCTTTTTTCAATCGGGGCATTTGATTGCAGTGTCTATTATGATTGTTGTATTTTCCATAAATGATGGATTTGTTGTACATGTTACTTGCATTCTTCAAGTCTTCTCACTTCTGCATATTTGAATTCTTTCAGAGGTTCCGAAAAACAGTATTTTTTTCCTGTAGTCGTTTCAAAATAATTAAGCAATGCCTGAACAGGTTTACCCCATATAAGTACATCATTGGACCCTGGGATATCTGCAACATTATTAATTTTATATGAACGCATTATCTTAATATTTACATCATCAGAGTTTTGCCACCCTTGTAATATATTTTTCAGCTTATATTTTGACGGGCTGTCAAAAACATAAAAATAATCAGTAGCAAACCCATTATCCTGCACCACAAATAAGTAATTATTATTGCGAATAATTTCTTCAGCCATATTAGTAAAATAAATATTATACTGCTTGTTAATCTTGCTTACTTTATATACACGAACAGTTGCCCAAAAAAGCAATAAAAAGCTTAAAAATAATTTTAGTATGGCAAATTTTGGCTCTTCTTCTTTGAGATCATCTTTTGAATAAAAAAGTATTATCCAACAAATGAGTCCGGCTCCGCCAGGCAAAATATATCCAGGTAATTTCATGTACATCGCCAAAAATAGCACTTCAGCACCAAGCAAACCGCAAGTTGCAAGCGAAGTAATTTTGACTCTCCTTTCAGTAGTGTAAAAGGCAATAAGTATTAAAATAGAAAAAAAATATATTCGGTTATTAATTAAAAACCACTTTAATGTATCTACGTTAAAAACTTCAAAGTTGGAAGATTTTTTTTTTGAAATTTCTTTGTATATGCTTTTTAATTTACGTGAATTAAGATATACTGTGTCAAAAAGCAAAGCATATTTAATTAAAGCAATCTCAGTTTCCCGGCCAGATATATGTATATTATATACTCCATCATGATTAAAATACTTGTAGAGTATTTGCCTGTATTGCTCTTTTTCAGCCCAATTAGGAATGTTTCTTTTGTAGTAAGATTGATGATACTGATTCAATAAAATTATTAAGATGCTCCCGACTATTGTTATCCGGGCAAATTTCGGTAACATTGTTTTTTTATATAAAAATAAAAATGGCAAAACCAAAACTACAAAGGGAAAAAGGGTATATACTCTGAATAGAGATGCAAATACAAACGCGCCGATACATAAAAGTTCATACAACAAGGATTGCTTATTCTGAATAGACAACAACAATAATATACCTGCGCTTGTAAGTATTATGCTGGTATTTGTAAAGCTTAAACCAAGTAAGAATTGTGCTTCAAATACTAAAAACAGTGCTCCATAAATTAAAAGTATTTTCCAGTTGGCTTTTTCCCTGGTTATTAAAATTAAAATTATGGTAGTGGCTATATAATGGAATACTATCAGCATCCATGTGTACCAATTTATATCCGGATAAATTACAAAAAGATTTTTTACAACTATATTAAGTAATGGGTTGAGTACATAATTATAATCAACCAACTCAGTAGGCTCAAAACCAAATCCCCCCGCTAACTGATATAAACAAAACACATCATCTCCACTATTATAGATAGGATTTCCTAAATACAAAACACCTCCAAAAAGTATAATATTTATACAAATGCATATCGCTATCCTTTTAGAGTGTATTATCATTGATATAATATATTATTAAACTATTCAATATACAAATACTGCAGAGTCTTTTAACATTGGTAGTTGTTGTTTGAAATATTTATTTAATACTACCCTAAAAGTATTGACAGGGCTTATATTGTCATATAATGGTTTATAACTTCTTTTGCATTAAATAAAGTATTCTTGTTGATGATCCAATAGTCTCCTTTTTAAGAATATTAAATTCCTTTGAAAAACATCGCTCAAACCCCTCCTCACTATAATCATGAAAAATATCTTCCCGGTTTTTTATCATTGCCAAAACTTTAGGATCAGATTTTGGAACAAATTCAACAATAACATATTTGCCAAGCCGGCCAAATAATGCGGCAACCTGGGTTAAGCTGATATTTCTTCCGATAACAAGGTGATGTATTACCGCCAAAGCCATAATCAAATCTGCTCCTGCTCTCAATAAAAATGTTGTACGCTCTTTATTGTCCCAACCAATAGCAGGCGTAGGATTAACGATATCCACACAAAGTGGCAGGATGTTTTTTATTGCCTTCGCTTTGCATGTAAGATATAAATCATTTATACAACGATCATCATTATCTGTTGCAATAACCTGTTTAAATCTTTCCGCTGCTGCAATCGCGAATATGCCGGTATTGGTTCCAATGTCAATAGCAGTATCACCAGCCACCTCATTTATCCAATTTTTTACAAGCAATAATTTCTCCTGCAGGTAGGCATCGCTTAATATCGTTTCTTCATAATAATTACGCCAGGCCGATTGCGCCTTAGCAGGCTTGAGCGAACATATAAGTGACGTAAGACTGGAAATTATATTAAGCAATTTTTGTTTGGAGAAAGAAGTATTAATGCGTGCTTTGCTCCCGCTTGTACCTTTAACAGTATTCGGTAAATATACATGCAGCAAAAGAGATAGCCTGAACCTGCATTTAAAAGGAAGCACTTTCGCAGCAAAAGCAGTGGATATACCGTCAGGATATAGCTGCAACTGCTTTATAAAATCAGTTGACTTATATGATGAAAGCACAAGGGGCACCACAAAACATGCTACAAACTGCCGGTATGCAATCCAGGGCTTTGCCGGGTCATACTTTTCAAAAGATAGCGTATCAATAAAAACAGGTTTACCACCTGCAAACTGAATATTGAATGGTGAGGCATCCTTTAATATCATTCCGTGATCCAGCGATATCTGCAAAATATCGAGCGTAAGCAATGCTGCGGCTTTCAACTCATCAAAACACCATTCGTATGGATACGAAATAAAAGCCAGTTGCTGCGGCAATAAAGTTACATACCAATCATTGCTGCCGGTTATATTTTCCTGTAATGGCTCGTGAGCAATAAGCTTTCCGGCTTTTTGTAAAGCAGCATATAAACCCGAGGAATGTAACAGTGCATAATTGCCTGAATAAACTTTATTAACCTGCCTGTAAACCTTTCCCTCATATTCAAATATAAAACCCGCAGGGTCACGGTAGGAAGAAGGATGGATGGTATAGCTATTCATGTTTTTGCTCCTCCTCGCCGGAAGCATTTCTTTTTCCACGGAAAAGAGATTTGATCCAGGCAACAAAAGTTTTAAAATAAAATGCAATACCAAGCACAGCCGCTGCAATTACCTGCACAAGGTAACTACCGCTTCCCGGATCAATATATAACAGGTTATTCAGCACCGCTAAATATAACTAAGTTTTGTTTTAGGTGATAATGACAACACCGTTTCGTACATCAGCTTAATAGTGTTCTCCACATCATCCTTATGCAGCATTTCAACGGTTGTATGCATATACCTCAGCGGAATAGAAATTAACACAGACGGGCAACCATCATTGGCATAGGCAAACGAATCAGTGTCAGTACCCGTGCTGCGGCTTAATGTTCTTAGCTGAACAGGTATTTTGTTTTCTTCTGCAACATCCTGCACCACCTGTAATAATTTATTATGCACTGCCGGCGCATATGCAAGCGACGGACCTTTGCCACACGCAATATCACCTTCTATAATCTTGTTGATCATTGGTGTAGTCGTATCATGCGTAACGTCCGTTATAATCGCCACGTCAGGCTTAATACGTCTCGCTATCATTTCAGCTCCGCGCAAACCAATTTCTTCCTGCACAGCATTTACTACGTATAGCCCGAAAGGAAGTTTCTTTTTATTTTCTTTTAGCAATCTTGCTACTTCGGCAATCATAAATCCACCAATACGGTTATCCATTGCACGGCCTATGTAATAGCCATACGCCAGTTCATCAAAACCCTCTTCATACGTAACTACCGAGCCGATATGTATACCCAGATCTTCCACTTCTTTTTTGCTTCTTGCACCGGTATCTAAAAATAAATTCTCTACTTTAGGCTGTGCTTCCTTATCGCCTCCGCCTATACGCGTGTGTATAGCAGGCCATCCGAAAACAGCTTTTACCGGACCTTTTTTTCCATGAATGATGACACGCTTTGCAGGCGCTATCTGGTGGTCCACTCCCCCATTACGCTTCAGGTAAATGAGCCCCTCGCCGGTTATATAATTTACAAACCAGCTTATCTCATCGGCATGCGCTTCTATCACTACTTTAAATGGTTCATCAGGATTGATGATACCTACCGCAGTACCATAAGGGTCTACATAACTACTGTCGATATAAGGTTTGATGTAATCAAGCCATATTTTCTGCCCGCTGCTTTCAAAGCCTACAGGCGAAGGGTTGTTGAGGTAATTTTTGAGAAATGTATAGGAACCGTCTTTCAAAACAGATTGCTGCTTTTCTTTAGATTTCTTAGCCATGCCTATTTAATTATAGACTCAAATGTATGTAAAACCTTCAAACAAAGATGCCAAAGCAGAGGCTAACTTATTTTTCTATTTTGATAACAGGGGATGTAACCGTATCGCTTACATTACCTGCCCTGTCTTTAAACCAAAATTTAAAAGTAGCATCTTCAAGCGTGTCGTCTTCAGTGCAGCGAATCCTGTTCAGCAATATATCACTTAATGTAACCACAATTTCCCCCTTTTGATTTGAAGATTCAGGAAGCGTAGCAGGAATAACAAAAAACTGCCCCGCTGTATCTATATAAGTAGGATCGTAATTACTGTTAACACAAGGGTAGGAAGAGGAAAGTTTTTGAACACAGAGCGGTTGCCCTCCTATATCTCCTTCGGCATCTGTATATTCGAGTGTAAACTTAACGGCATAATTTCCAAGCGGTACATAATTTCCACTTGTTTCTTTTAATGTAAGCGTAGGTTTACTATTGAACTTATCTTTGCCGCAGGAAACTATCGCAAATAAAAAAAATATCGCTAACCTTAATTTCATAACGCTGTATTCAATAAACAAATGTAAATATTCCGGTTGAATAAAATTTCATCATATAACGACATAGCAAAGGGTTTATTTGATTTTAACATTTCAGCATTTGAAAAGGTTGCGTTGGAAGTCTTCCGGTTTCAGTATGAACATAACAACATTTACAGGCAGTTTGTTTCATTAACCAATCCGCACCCGGAAGCAATAAACAATATTAACGCTATTCCTTTTTTACCAATCCGGTTTTTTAAAACACAGCGCATTAAAACAACTGATTTTGATGCTAAACTGGTTTTTGAAAGCAGCGGCACAACGCAAACAACCCCAAGCAGGCATTATATAAAGGAACCGGGTATATATACGAAAAGTTTTTGCAAAGGGTTTGCACGGTTTTATGGCGATCCGTCAGCATACTGTATTATCGGTTTACTCCCCTCCTATCTTGAACGGCAACATTCTTCGTTGGTAGTAATGGTTGATGAATTGATCAGGTTATCCCGCCACCCCAAAAGTGGTTTTTATCTATATGAGCAACAGAAATTAGCTGACACGCTTATTGGCCTGGAAAATAACAGGCAGAAAACGTTGTTGATAGGTGTAACATTTGCTTTGCTGGATTTTGCGGAACAATACCCCATGCCGCTGCGATATACCACTATAATGGAAACCGGTGGAATGAAAGGAAGAAGAACGGAAATGACACGCCAGGAAGTGCATAACGAGTTGAAACAGGCTTTCAGCGTTCCGCATATTCATTCGGAATATGGGATGACGGAGCTGCTTTCACAGGCATATTCAAAAGGTGATGGAATATTCTATTGTCCGCCGTGGATGAAAATACTGATCCGCGATGAAGAAGACCCCCTGAATATATTCACTCCTTCATCAAACAAAACAAGGGGCGCCGTAAATGTTATTGATCTTGCCAATATATATTCATGCAGTTTTATAGCTACCGAAGATGCAGGCACGCTGTACAATGATGGCAGCTTTGAAATATTGGGAAGAATAGATAACAGCGATATACGCGGCTGCAGCCTGCTGGTCATTTAAACTTAATAAACAACAACTGGTATAACAGGTAGCTTTACCGCTGATTACATTATCATTCCATGAGTATCATATGTATTTTTTATGCTCAGGTGAAAGCAGTTACTATCTTGCAAGCTACCCGGATAGCCCGGAACAATAATTTACTTAAATCAGCCAAATGAAAAGGATTATTTCAACACTCGCTTTATGGCTTTGCATACTGAACATTTTTGCCCAGGATCAGCATGCAGCCTTACCAAAAACAAAATATAACCTGGTAGTTATTGCTCACAGGGGAGATCATGTAAAAGTGCCGGAAAATACAATCGCATCAATTAAAGAAGCGATAAAAAGCGGGGCGGATTATGTTGAAATAGATCTCCGGACAACCAAAGATGGTTATCTCGTTTTACAACATGATGCTTCCGTAGACCGCATGACGGATGGAAAAGGAAATGTAAACGATCTTACACTTGCGGAAATACAGGCACTCAAAGTGAGCGATAAAAATAAACCCGCAAAAAAAACATATCGCGTACCAACATTTGCCGAAGTATTGAAAGCATGTAAAGGAAAAATTAATATTTATCTTGATTTTAAAGATGCTGATGTTACAGAAACTTACAAACAAATACAGGCGGCAGGTATGGAAAACCATGTGGCTGTTTACCTGAACAGCATCTCACAATATAAAAAATGGCGTTCCGCAGCTCCCGGAATGCCGTTGATTACAAGTGTGATTGATGGAGTAACCAACAAAGATCAACTTTCCTTTTTTCTGAGCCAGGGCAGTATTGAAGCGCTGGATAATATTGATGATACTGCAATGATTGCAACAGCCAATGATAACGGTGTTGCCGTTTGGATGGATGTTGAAAGCGATGATGAAAACGCTGAAATATGGCATACCGCTTTATCAAAAGGAATACAGGGCATACAAACAGATCACCCTGCCGCACTGGTAAAATACCTGGATGAAAAAGGTTTAAGAAACGGGCTTGGCAGAGATCTTACGCAGGTTGACCCCTATGCCCAATACAGGAACAAGCATTACAGGGAACTAAAAAATATCAAATACGGTAATGCCCCTGGTAATCAAAATACCTTTGATGCCTATATACCTGATGATCTTAAACCCGGCGCTAAAGTTATTCTTTATATCCACGGCGGCGGATGGAGCGGCGGTGATAAATCTGAATTTCCGAAACAACTGGTAGACGAACTGGCAGGCAAAAGAGGATATGTGGTTGCATCCATGAATTACCGCCTGGTGAAAGATACACTGAATCGCTTTCCGGCACAGATCGAGGATGTACAGAAAGTAATTGAATTCATTTCAAAAAACGCAAAAAAATATAAATATAACGGGGATGAGTACGCGCTGATGGGCGGCAGCGCCGGCGGGCATCTCGCCATGTTATATGCTTATGGACACGATGCCAAAAAACAGGTGAGGACAGTAGTTGATCTCTGGGGCCCGACTGATCTTACCGATAAATCCATCCGCCCGGATGGCAGCGACGCCGACAATACCGTTATCCGTTTTCTTGGTGAAAAAGATGTTAATGCGCAAATTACCAAAGACGCCAGCCCGGCATTATTGCTCACCAAAGAAACTGCCGTACCTACCATATTATTTCATGGGGGTAAAGACCCGTTGGTTGACGTAAGCCAGGCAAAAAATCTATACAAAAAATTACAGGATCTGCAGGTACCTGCTCAATTGGAAATTTATCCCGAAGAAAAACATGGTGTTGGACCTGCGGCAGCAATGGATGTGTTTGCGAAAATGCTCGTATGGCTCGAAAAATATTACCCTGCTAAATAATCAATACATTTTTTATGAAAAGAATATTTGCGATTTTATTTATTATGCCTGCGGGAGATATTGTTAACCGCGGCGATAATGATGAAGAATGGGGCGAACTGTTTTATGGCGGAAGTTTTATACATGCCATGATACCCGGCATACCTTCTCCCGGCAATCATGAATATTCCAAAACAAAAGATGGCAATTTATCGGCATTGTGGAGGCCGCAGTTTAACCTGCCCGAAAATGGTCCCGCAACAGAAAAGCTGAAAGAGACTGTATACTTTACCGATATACAAGGCATGCGCTTTATTTCGTTAAACTCTAATGAAACGGAAGAAGTGCCGGAGGACTTAATGAGTCAGAAATTATGGCTTGATTCGGTTTTAAAAAATAACCCCAACAAATGGACCTGCATTATTTTTCACCACCCCGTTTATTCCATCAGCAAAAGCCGTGATAACCCCTGGCTGAGAGATAATTTCAAACCCTTGTTTGATAAGTATAAAGTTGACCTTATACTACAGGGGCATGATCACGCTTACGCAAGAGGCATGAAAAAAATCCCTTATGAAAATGGCCCGGAGTTTTCCGGAACCATGTATGTGATATCTGTATCCGGTTCAAAAATGTATGAAGAAAATAAAAAAGACTGGATGGATAAGAGCGGCGGCCATACACAATTATACCAGCTTATAACAGTGGAAGGTGATGTACTTCCCTACAAATGCTATACCGCAACCGGGGCGCTGTATGATTCGTTTGAACTGGTAAAAAGAAAAGGCAGGAAAAATAAACTCGTAGAAAATGAGCCGGGGATAGCTGCAATATGGCAAAATCATCTTACAAATATTAAGGATCACTAACATTCAGTTAATAACAAAATCTTTACCTTGCCTGCCCATTCTCTTTTAATATTTTTATTTTATGCGTATGCCACAATTAAACCAGGAAAGCCGTTTAACATTCGTATTAGGCTTAAGCTTATTGTTATCCAGTGTTCTTTACAGTCAAAATACTGCTAAAGCAACATCTGCCACGCCATCCCAGCCAAAAATTGTAATTGGTATGATGGTTGACCAGATGCGCTGGGATTTTTTATATCGCTATCAAAACCGCTATACACAAGGTGGCTTTAAAAGACTGATACGTGATGGTTTTTCCTGCGAAAACACTTTGATTGATTATTCACCTACCATTACCGCGTGCGGACATACCTGCGTATATACAGGATCAACGCCTGCCATACATGGAATTATCGGTAATGACTGGTACGACAGGAAAACCGGGAAAGATATCGGCTGTGTTAATGACGACTCTACCATGACAGTGGGCGCAGAAAAGCCCGGCAGAGGTCAATCTCCTCATAATAATCTTGTTACAACCGTTACCGATCAATTAAGGATAGCCTCAAACTATCAAAGCAAAACAGTTGGCATAGCTATTAAAGACAGAGCTGCTATTCTGCCCGGAGGTCATGCCGCTACAGGAGCATTCTGGTATAATGGTGATGGCAATTTTATTACCAGCACTTATTATATGAAAGAACTACCGGAATGGGCTAAACGATTTAATGAAAAAAAGATAGTTGACAATTATTACAAAAATGATTGGAATACACTTTACCCGATAGATACCTATACTTTGAGCACAGCAGACGACAAAGATTATGAAGGAACTGCCAATGGTGAAAAAAGACCGGTGTTTCCTAAAGACCTGAAACAGTTTATCGGCAAAAACTATGGCGCGGTACGTACAACGCCCTACGGTAATACACTCACTTTCGAATTTGCCAAAGCGGCTATTGAAGGATATGATCTCGGCGGTGGCAAATTCACTGATTTTCTTGCAGTAAGCTTTTCAAGTCCTGATGCAATAGGTCATACTTACGGGCCAAACTCTATAGAGCAGGAAGATGATTATCTCCGTCTTGATAAAGACCTTGCTGACTTCTTCAGCTATCTTGATAAAAAATTCGGTAAAAATAACTACCTGTATTTTATAACAGCAGATCACGGTGTTTCAGAATCGCCGGGTTATTACCTCGAAAATAAAATGCCCTCAGGCGCAATAACTGAAAAAGAATTTTCCGGAGCGTTAACAGAAGCATTAAAACAGAAATTTGGCCTTGAAAAACCTGTTTTGGCTTTCACCAATTACCAGCTGTACATGAACTGGGATGAGATAAACCAGAAAAATGTTGACCGCAAACAGTTAGATGCAATGGTGAAAACGGTTTCATTAAAAGCAGAGGGTATTGCCAACGTTGTTAGCAACGAAGAATTGGGTTGCGCCCCGCTGCCCGATGTTATAAAAGACATGCTCATTAAAGGTTACAACGTAAAAAGAAGCGGTGACTATACCATCATTGTTCAACCCACCTGGAAAGGTGGCAGCCTGAAAGGTGCAACGCATGGCACATGGTATCCTTATGATGCACATATTCCGTTGGTATGGATGGGCTGGAAAATACAACCCGGCTATACCAACCGCGTAACCGGAATGACGGATATAGCGCCGACAGTGGCCGCATTATTACGCATACAAATGCCAAGCGGCTCAATAGGAAGACCGATACAGGAAGTGACTGAAGGAAGGTAGAAGCACCTTACATATATAATCCCTGCATAAAAAAGATATGCAGGGATTTTTTATTTGCAGATATTTATAAAAACCTCATTTTTTGTGAAAAATCGAGAGGCTGTTTTTACCTGTTTTTTCCGGTATCCACAATACAGGCAATTACCCACAAAGGAAACGCGCCATCTTCAAAATAATATTCGGTTTTACCGGTCGCATAATCCTTTATGGTATTATCGTCTTTAAAAAACAATGTTTTACCTGAAGCGTAATCTTTGATACTGGCATCATCTGCTATGAACAAAGCCTTGCCCGATGCATAATTCTTTACAAGATGCTCATCCTTGTAATAAAGTGTTTTCCCCGTTGAATGATCTTTAAAGTTATTTTTATCAATAGTATACAATACCGTTCCGCTGGCATAACTTCTAACCTCATTGCCTTGCAGGTAGTAAATAGTAGCGCCGCTTGAATAGCTTTTTAACTTTTGCGCCTGTACGCCGGTTGCTATGATTGAAAGCAAAAGCGCTATCCCTATATTTTTATTCATACAGTAATAGTTTGGTGTAACCAGGCTCTAAAATAAATGAAATTATTCAACGGTCAACTATTCACGACGCCTATGGAGGAAGTCGCCAGTCTGGAATTTCCGTTTCTGCTGCTCATTCTTACATTTTCATTTTTTCAGGTACTGCTGGCCATAAATATGGTTACAAAGATCAATGAGAAAACGAGAGCGTATTTTCTTATACCGGAGAAGGCCAAACAGGGAATATAAATTTTGTGAAGGGGAATTTAGCTTTACAAACAAAACTGAGCGGAAAGGATTGGTTACTTCCTAAATAGGGCAGGGAGCTTACCGGAAAAGTGTATTATACCGTTTTCACAGTTGTTGGTGTTAGCAAGCGCCGTTGTTGGTATGCAGGGCGGATAATGCGGGTGGCGTACCAACAACAGGGAGTTGAAGAAGCTGGTGTATTAATATAGCCTTGGAATGTTGTTGGTGATGCCAAAGCACAGTAGCCTATGCACAACACCAACAACGGCAGCAAAAAGCCCACCACATATACATAGTGACCCCATGTGTACAAGCCACTGCAGCATAGGCTACAAACACAGCGCCGCTATGGCCGGATACGTGGTGCGAGATACCGGCCAGCCACCAGGGCAGCTTTCCCCCGGCCACAAAATAATCCTCTGAACTCTTGCTCCTGAAATAGGACCACACTCCCACTAACAGCATGCTTAAAAAGAAAAGAATGATAACGATTAAGTCCAGTGTATTAAAATTCATGTGTTGAAGGTTTATCTATAATATAGTTTTTAGTTGCCCCCGCCGGAGAGGGTTTTCTTATGTAATAGAAAATGCTCAAAAAATAAATAAGCTGTCTCGTTCGATGCTGCTGTGGGAGAATGCGCGGGGCGGTTGGTCATGCCCACACGGTTTTTGTATCCCAGGAGGCTGTCTACTTTAATGGTATGGTTAAGCGGTATCCACCTTGCGGGAGTATCTTCTGATCCTCCCGATACAAGGAAGGGGCGCGGCGCCATCAGCGCATGCAGCTCCTGGAGATCATATCCCTCCGCCACCAGCCTGGGGTATAATCCCTTCGCAGGGTTTTGCGCTATGATCATCCCTCTTTTACGCCAGGGCCGGGGGTGCCAGCCCAGATACCAGGGCTCCCAGTAGTTGACGTCGCCGTGCGATTCATCAAATACTATTCCCGGATCGGACCATACCGCACAAGCAAACTTCTCAAAAAGGCAGGAGGCGAACATGGCCCATTTGCCGCCGAAAGAATGTCCCATAATGCCGATCCGCGCCGGGTCTACCTCCGGTCTTTTGGAAAGCACATAACAGGCATTGGCTGCCGCACAGGCCAACATAGAAAGCGGAGCTACCGTTGTATGATCAATATCGGGATAATATATGGAGAAAGTCTGCGCCTTTGTTGCCGCTGTGGTGCCGAGTGAAAGGGTCACAAACCCTCTCTTTGCCAGCTGGTAAGCAAAATCACGGTAGGGGTGATCGGCATCTCCCATTCCTACTGCTGTTTCAGGCTCATAATAAACGGTAATGACCGCCGGCTTTTTGCCTTTTCCCGCAGGTACCAGCAAATACCCTTCCGTTGCTTCATCCGGCGTCCAGAGAAACTGTACGCGATACTGTGTAAATCCATCCCTGCGTACCGAATCAATGACCTTCATTTCCTGGTTTTCCAGCAATGGCGGCCACTGCCCCATCAGCTCCTGCCAGCGGGTAAGGATCTCTTTACGCCGCAGCTTCCAGTCGTCAGACGTTTTTACACTGCGCCCGTCATAAAATTGGAGGGGAGAACGATATGAGCCGTAGTTGTTTTTCCACGCTGCCGGAGGAGCAAAATAAGGGGCTAATTTTTCCCAAGCCGCCGGCCGGGCTTAACATTATCCTGACCGCTTAAGCATAGAAAACAATGGGCTGTAAAGAAAAATAATATAGCAGCTCTCCTTGAGAATTTCATTTCAGTTCGTTTTGGACCGGTCGTTTAGCAGCAGGTCAGATACTGGGCTCCCAACCAGGTTCATAAGTCCTTTTCCAAAAAGCGCTGGCCCTGTCATTATCAAGAATATGCCCGTTCGTTTGGTCTATCTTCAGCTCAGACCCGGTGCGCATTGCTATATTGCCAAGCTGGGTGAGCAATGTGCTTTTATAACCGTCTTCTATCTCTGCATTCAAAGCTGTTCCTTTCCTTATAGCGTCAAAGAAGTTTTGAATGTGAATGGCATCAAGTGCCTGGGAGGGGCTTATCCGGCTCTTTGTGTCAATTTTAGCTTCGTCTTTGACCTCTTTTATCAGCTTATTGTCCAGGTCATATATCTTATATGTATTGCCGCTGCCAATAATCAGCGTGCCTTTTTCGCCGTAAAACGCCACGCCCACGCTGTTGTCTTCCAGATCGCGCCCGTTGCAGCTCCTGCCTTCCCAGTTCATCATGGTGTTGTTGGCAAACTTCCATAACATCACCTGTGTATCGGGTGTCTCCCAGTCGTCATCATAACGGAAACGGCCACCCGAAGAGTTCACGCTCACAGGGAATTCCGCTCCCAGGCCCCAACGCAGCAGGTCTACCATATGTACGCCATTGTTGCCTGCTTCACCGGTGCCCCAGTTCCAGAACCAATGCCAGTTGTAGTGGATTATATTGTCTTTATAAGCGGTACGGGGGGCGGGTCCCTGCCACAGATCATAGTTAAGCCAGGAAGGCACTTCCGCGGCTTTGCCTTTTCCTATAGGTCCGCGGTTGCTGGCAAACCATCCTTTTCCATAATAAGGTCTGCCTACCACGCCCTCCTTCACTTCCTGTATGGCTGCCGCCACATTAGGCCACGACCTGCGCTGGGACCCCATTTGCACCTTGCGGTTGTATTTCCTTGCTGCCGCTACCAGCAATTCCCCTTCATGCGGATTATGTGAACATGGTTTTTCTACATATACATGTTTGCCTGCCTTGCAGGCGAGTATGGCTGCAGGGGCATGCCAGTGATCCGGAGCAGCGATCACCATTGCTTCCAGCGCCTTATCTTCCAGCGCTTTCCTGAAATCCGGTGTGCCCTTAGGCGCACTACCCTGTATTTTATTCACAGCGGCGATACATTTGTCCATAGACTGGCTGTCTACATCGCAGATATGTATGATCTCGCAGTTTTTCTGCTGCGCATAATTTTGAGCCAGCGCCAGTCCCCTGGCATGCACCCCCATTATACCCACCTTGATCCTTTCATTTGCCCCCGGGATGCGGGCATAACTTTTTGCACTGAACCCCGGCAGTATTCCGCCGAAGCTAACTGCTGCGGAAGCTCCAATGGAGTTTTTAAGAAAGCTTCTTCTCGAATTCTTCATAAAATATATAATAAGATTATGGGGTGAACCCGGATCAGAAAATGTGATCAGATCAATTTTTTTAATGCACGCTGTGCTTCAACATTAGCCTTCTTCCATACCTCTTCAAGCTTCACAGGTGCCCCATTTCTCTTTTTACTTACATCCGCCGCCTCCATGAATGCCAGCATCTCCAGGGTATCTTCAGACTTTACAGGAGGTATACCGGTCTCGAAAAATTTCACGGTCTCTGTCAGCAGCGGCTCATATCCCTGCACCGGGCCTAATACAGCATCCCCGTTCTCACCGTAAGCCGTGCCGCCATAGGTATGCTTGCCTGTGCGCGTTCCCCTGAAAGAACCTATCCTGCCATCTTCCCACACGCCTGTAGCTACATCAGTACTGTCGGTATGCACTCTTACCACTTCTTTACAACCTGTTCCCATTACCGTATATAATATCTCTACGCCGTGAATACCATACCAGAAGAAATCAGGATGTGTTTTTTCAAGAGAACAGGGGCTGTACGTATCAGCGCCCAGCACCTTCCCTATCTTGCCTTTTACCACATCTTGCGCCGAAGACATAAACCTGAGTGTGGACGAAGAAAAAACGGGGACCTTATAATGTTTGGCCAATTCAAAAATAACAATGCCGTCTGCAAGGGATGCAGATATTGGCTTATCAATAAATACGGTTTTGCCGGCCTTCAGCACCGGGATAACCTGTTCAAGATGTCTTCTTCCATCATTGGTCTCCAGGAATATCACATCTACTTTTTTCAGCAGATCGTCAATGCTGTCCACAATCTCAACTCCCATGCCTTTCACTTTCTCAATATAGTCGGGGATGCGGCTTACAGAAGATTCAATATCCAGGCTGCCCTTGGAATATGCCGCCACAATTTTGTACCCCCCGTAGATGTCAGGAGCATTGCCGGCATTCAGCACCCTGGTGTATTCAACACTATGAGAAGTATTGAGGCCAATGATCCCGGCTCTTTTTCCGCTGGCGGGCATATTCCTGCCAAACAAAGGAAGCGCAGTACCGGCGAGAGAAAGCCCGGCGCCCGTTATGGCAGATATCTTAATAAATTTCCGGCGGTTGTAGGATTGTTTCACTTTTATATCAGATTAAATGAGCAATTTCCGTGTACGTACCCAAATGTAATTTCTTTTACATTGAGAAAAAAATTTAATTCCCGGTATTTTTAAAAAATCTTCATCATGCCTGTATATCCGTCTGATATACGCGCCTACGGCTTTTTATTGAAAGCTCCTTATAAGGAGCAACACCCATATATCGTATTGCTTTGTGCCGGCATAATACAGGCTGTGCTCCCGGTATGACAATAGGAGCAGGCACTGCAGGCATCAGGCGCATTGTATCGTTTTATTATAGTGAAATACGGACAAAACCCAATACAGGCAATAGTTCGTCGCTGCCAATACTCCGTAATTATAGCTGGAATTATGGCATAAAAGAAGCGTTTCTAAATCGGTTACGTACACGTATCTCGAGCAATTAGATTTATAAAAAAGACCGATATATGCTATTTTCGCCTCATTCCGGGAAAGCTTTGCTGCAAAAAGCGCAGATGGTTACGTACCCGTAAAATTGCATCCAGTTTAAGTATTGTATCATCATGAAAAAAAAGACCAACGAGCTCACAGGAGTAAGAGAGATCGCAAGAAGAGCTAATGTTTCCATTGCCACGGTTGACAGGGTGCTTCACGGCAGGGATGGCGTGTCGCCCAAAACAAAAGCCAGGATCGACGAGATCATTAAAGCACTGAATTATCAGCCGAATATTTTGGCCAGCAGGCTTGCCTCTAAAAAAGTATATCACTTTGCAGTGCTCATACCTAAGGTCTCTGATGAAACGGATTTCTGGAAAGCACCGCTGGCAGGCATCCGGCGAGCGGAAACCACCATCAGTGAATACGGCATTAAAACGACTTATTACTTTTTCGATCTCAACGACAGAAAATCTTTCGATATACAAACCCGGCAGGTCCTTAAAAGCAATGCCGACGGCATACTCCTCGCGCCTTCCTTTATTAATGAAGCTGCAGCTTTCACCAACCTGTGCAAAGAACGCAATATCCCCTATGTATTGATTGACTCTAACATTCCCCACCAGGAAAGCTTATGCTACGTAGGGCCACACCTGTTCAGAAGCGGCTATTTAGGCGCACACCTGATGAACTTCAGCCTCAATGGCAAAGGCACCATCCTGGTGCTGAACATCTCAAAGGAAGTAGATGACCATAACTATCTTCTCCAGATTGAAGAGGGCTTCCGCGCTTATCATAAATACCACAGCCTTCAAAACAATATTATAAAGATTGATGTTACCTCGGCGGGATATACCGCAGTAGAAAAAGCGCTGGCAGCAGCATTTGATGAAAAGGAGGAAATAAAAGCTGTCTTCGTAACCAATTCCAGGGTTTTCCTGGTAGCGCAATACCTGGAACGCTCCAGAAAAAAAGATATCCTGCTTATTGGATACGACTTTATTGAAAAAAATATTGAATACCTGAAGAAAGACGTCATTGATATCCTCATCTGCCACAGTCCTGGCGAGCAGGGCTACCAGGGGCTGATGAAATTGTACCAGCATTTTATCCTGGGAAAAACTTTTGAGAACATCTCCTTCATGCCTATAGATATTGTTACCAAGGAGAACTATGAGTTTTACAATAATTATATGAGTGTGTGAGGGAGAGGAACCACAAAGGAGGCATGGAGACACAAAGTTGCACAAAGCATTTCCTTTGCTGCTTTGCCACTTTGCGTGAAACCTTTCAGGCTACAGCGACGCAGACTGATTGAGCCAAAATTCATCCGGATAAACATCTATGAACGCATGCCGGTCGTGATCATGCAGCTTCTCTCCTATTGTAATTAAATGCCCATTAAAGAAAAACCGCAGATAATTGAGCATTCTTTCCACAGCTATTGACCTTTTAATGCCCTGCCTTATCTTCCAGCAAAACAGCAATCCGAAGTGATGCTCTCTTGATACAAGTAAAAGCTGGGAGGTGCGCCTGATCGGTTTGGTATCCATAATAATTTTTTTAATATGCAAAGGCATGTCTCCCGAAAATTACAACCTGTTAAGATCGTCTTCCATAGCTATCGCTCCCGGGAAGAGAATATTATTCTCCAGGTGAATATGGCAGGCAAAAAAACCTCAGTTGGAAATAACCGGCTCTATAGATTTTGCATTAAATGAAGGATATCCACTTTGGGGAGTTGGAAGCCATGCTGTTTCGCTTCCCGCTTAAACTTGTCGCTGGGAATAACACTAAAGCTCATTTAAAAACTCGTTTAGTGTCTGCTTATGTCCTTTTGCTTTTTTAAGACTTGCGACTTGTTCAAATGCCTCTCTAAGGTCTGATTTCAGCTTTAAAGTTTGTTCATACTTTTTTAGCTTATTCATAGGAAGGTTTGTTTGGTATGCGCTGGTTATAGCGAGGGTGGTTGTTGATGCAAGGGCATAAAAAAGCCAGGACGAACCTGGCATAGAATATCATTATCTTCTCACATAAGCTGTACTGGGGGTGTCTTTTTCTGATAAGGTTTTGCCGTTTTATTTGGCGGAAATCGTCAACCTCTTCGCATGATTTCTCTTAAGGTACTTGACTAATGCAATAGCTAGTTAAGCTGCTCAACGCAGAAAGCAGATGCAGAAGCAGGGAAGCAATAACCCCGAACGTCCATAGTTATATTATAACGGAAGTGATTTTTGAGGAGAACTAATCAGAAGTAACCACACATACCCAACCATCACCGATAGAACCGGCACCGCCAATACGCTCACTTTATCACCGGTATCATCATATAAAAGTCCGCCGTAACTTAATATGCCTGGCATAAGCGTTTTGTGTTTGATGAAAAATAACGGCTCCGGGCAGGAGCGCTATAAACTTCTGTGCAGCCGCCCTGCTTCTTCAAGCGCCATAGTGCATACATTTTCCAGCGAAGTATAGTATTGCTGAAAAGAATTTTCAGAAAGCGCCTCATGCTCCAATGCATCGAGGTAAGGTTGCAGTGTATCGGTAAGCCCCATTATTGATACAGACGTTTTCATATTATGCGCAGTTTGTTTCAACGCTGCCATATTACCCGACCGCCAGCATTGCTGCAGTGCTTCAAGGTTTTCAGGAATGATTTCCATAAACTGTTCTGTTACTGCTTTTTCATATTCCGCATTGCCCATGCTTATTTCCCGCATGTATTGGAGGTTAATTGTATGATAAGCATGAAATTGCGCAGCGCTTTGTTTTATAATACTATCTGCTTCTTTCTTATACTCATTTCCGCTGGTAAACATGGCAATCATCTTATACAATAATTCTTCACGCAGGGGTTTTGAAATATATTCATTCATGCCATAACTAAGGCATTTCTCTCTTTCGCCTGCCATTGCATGCGCTGTCATGGCAATAACAGGTACATCTTTTTTAAGCGTTTCCCTGATTTGTTGCGTGGCAGTATAGCCATCCATTTCAGGCATCTGTATATCCATTAAAACAAGATCATAGTTTTCTCTTTGCAATAATGCTATAGCTTCCCTGCCGTTTTTTACCAGGTCGTAATTAAGCTGCCATTCCTTAAACAGGTGTTTTATCAGGCTTTGATTAATCTCATTGTCTTCTGCTACCAATATTTTCACTTTACCAAAACCGGTATGTAATGAAATATCCCGGAGCTGATTAGCGGCAGGAGATATTTGAAGAGAAGATATTTTGTAAGGTATAGAGATATGAAAGGCTGTTCCTTTACCAGGTTCACTCCCGGCACTGATCGTTCCTTTTTGCAGCAATACCAGTTCGCTTACAATAGAAAGCCCAAGCCCTGTGCCTCCGTATTTACGGGTAACGGCATCTTCTGCCTGCTGAAACCGTTCAAAAATTAAATCAAGTTTTTCTTTTGCTATACCTATGCCGGTATCTGTTACGGTAATACCTGTTTGAATTATATTGCCATTAATACCAAGGTTATTGATCTCAATTGAAATACTTCCCTGTTCCGTAAATTTTATAGCGTTGCCAATAAGATTAATTAAAACCTGGGTGAGTCTTGTAGCATCTCCTTCCAGTTCGTCTGGCACATCATTACTAACAGTTGTGATTAGCTGCAATTGCTTTTCCGCAGCTTTAGGACTGAGCATTGTTTCTACAGAATGAATCAGTCCTCTCATGCTGAAAGGCGCTGATTCAATACGCATCATGCCGGCTTCAATCTTCGACAGATCCAGTACATCGTTTACAATAGCCAGCAGGTTTTCGCCGGAGCGCTGAATAATTTGAACCTGTTGTTTTGATACTTCATCAAGGTCTTTTCGTTGTAATATATTAGTATATCCCAGGATGGCATTAAGCGGTGTCCGTATTTCGTGGCTCATGTTTGCCAGGAAATTTTCTTTTGTACGCGCTGCATCCTTGGCATTCTTTTCTGAAATATTTAATCTTGTAATCAACTGCTGTTGCTGTGTTACCTTGTACGCTACATACACAAAAATAAAAATGGAAGCCAGCACTGCAATTGCCCCCATAATAGTTCCAAGTGTTTTAGCTTTCATACCGTTGATATCAGCCTGCTCTATAAGCCCGGTAACAGTGCGCTGATGCATCTCTTCTACCCGGGAGCAGATTAACCTTATTGAGTCGGTTAATTGTTTGCCGCGTTGCGTGTTGATGAGCAGCTCTGCTTCGGCTTTTCCTTTGGTGTGAAACGCGTTAATTATCTTGTTATTAAAGTCTATTTTATCTTTTACAAAATTACCAAGGCTATGCATCAGGGGAATAACAGAACTGTCTTCCGTAAGACTATCTAATACCGGCAGTATTTCATTTACCGCTCTTATTTCTGAAGCCAGGTAATCCGGCTCCTGCGCTGCTCCGCTGATCACTGACCCCTTTACCTTACTTTCCAGCATAATAATATTGGTTTGCAGGCGCTGCAGGTTTGCTTTTACTTCTATATGATTCAGCATGCTTTCGTTGCCATCAATTAACTTATTAATGCTCCTGTTAGAGTTGAACTGTAAAAAAACGATCAGTAAAAGCGCTGCAATAAAAACGGAGAGAAGCAGGTATTTAAAATAAGCATTCATTATATACTGAAGCCCAATTTACAATAATCCGGTTATTTTTCCCGGTGGTTTGCCGATTTCATAAATCGCAGATAAAAAATGCAGATAAATGCAATGTTTGATATTACCGTTAAGCTCCAAAAAATAACGCTTAAAACATCTTTATGATTATCAATTGCATTCAGCAATCCATACATGAGCGCTATAAGCAAAGCCGTAAGAAAAACGAATATTATGATTTGTTTGATGTTCATTTTGTTGTTTAAAAAATAAAAAAGGGCTGTATGGAAATACAGCCCCGTTTAACCAAAACTAACTGCTTATGAAAAAAATTGTAAGAACTACGTTTGCTTTAACAGCACAAAGAGACGACGAAAAATGACAGCGGAAAAACGTTTGTCGGCGGGCAGGCATAAACTATCGGTGAGTGCGGAAACGGATCGGTGGCGGGTGGCTATAGTATATTCATTCTTTTATTCAGTGCCGCCCTGAAAGCATCTGCAACAGGCACAGATTTGCCATTAATAACCAGGGCGCCATCCTGTATAGTATCTATTTTTTGAACGGCAGCAATGTATGAGCGGTGCACCCGGATGAATTTTGAAGCAGGTAATCTTTCTTCTACGGCTTTAAGGGTGGTATGTATAGCATAAAATTTTTGAGCTGTATGCAGCTTTACATAATCACCCATTGCTTCTGCAAATAAAATATCATCAATTTTTAACCGGCGCACAATATTAGAGTCGCGGATAAAAATAAACTCATCTTCATCCACTTTTATTTCCTGCCGGTTACTTTCAATGATTTCCCTGGCTTTTTCAATAGCCTGGATAAACCTTGCCGGCGTTACAGGCTTAACAATATAGTCGGCAACATTCAGTTCAAAGGCTTCAACAGCGTACTCTTTTTTGGAAGTGGTGAAAATAATCACCGGCTTGTTATTACCAAGATTTTTGGTGAGCTCCAACCCTGTCATACCGGGCATTTCAATATCAAGCAATAATAAATCAACAGGTTCTTCCTGCAAAAAATTGTAAGCATCCATGGCGTTAGCAAAATCACCTGCCACTACAATATCTTTCACCTGGCCTGCCAGTTGCTTCATAGTTGTTCTGGCAATTTTGTTATCGTCAACAATCAATGCTTTCATGGCATAAAGATAAAATTAAAGCGCTCAATCAATATTTATAACACGCCTTTGGTGCTCGGCAAATAATTACTCATGGGGTCCCGCCGCACAGCCATGCGTATAGCTTTGGCAAAAGCTTTAAATATCGCTTCTATCTTATGATGTTCATTCTCGCCATTGCATTCAATATTCAGGTTACATTTAGCAGCGTCGGAAAATGATTTAAAGAAATGAAAGAACATTTCTGTAGGTACCTCCCCTATTTTTTCTCTTTTAAATTCCACGTTCCATACTATCCAGTTTCTTCCACCAAAATCAATCAGCACTTTCGCGTCCGCTTCATCCATGGGCAATGCAAAACCATATCTTTCCATGCCTGTTTTATCTGCAAGCGCCCGGGCAAAAGCTTCACCAAGCGCTATCCCTGTATCTTCAATCGTATGATGTTCATCAATATGCAGGTCACCTCTGGTATGCACTTTTAAATCAATTTTACCGTGGCGCGCAATCTGCTCAAGCATATGATCAAAAAAACCTAACCCGGTTGCAATGTCAGCCTTGCCGCTACCATCCATATTTATATCTATACTAATCTTCGTTTCATTGGTATTGCGTTCATGGCTTAGCTTTCTCAGGCCAAGTTTTAAAAACTCATATATCTCTTTCCAGTTGGTTGTTTCAAGAGCTATTGTATCCTGCAGCGCAGAAACCTTATCAGAAATTTCTGCCGCTCCCAGTCCTGCATCGTTATTAATCCATATGCCTTTGCAACCAATATTTTTTGCCAGTTGAATATCGGTGATCCTGTCGCCTATAACAAATGAATTGGGAATGTCATAAGCAGCATTATTGAGGTATCCTGTTAACATACCAATGCCCGGTTTGCGTGTTGGCGCATTTTCATGCGGGTAAGTTCTGTCTATATGCACAGCGCTGAAGTGAATGTTTTCTCCTTCCAGGCTTTTCATTACGAGATTATGCAATGGCCAAAAAGTTTCTTCAGGAAACCTGGCAGTTCCAAGCCCGTCCTGGTTGGTAACCATCACCAGTTCATAATCGAGCTCGGTAGCTATTTTCGTCATGTATTCAAACATGTGCGGGTAAAAAGTAAGCTTATCATAAGAATCCAGCTGGTATTCAGGAGGATCTTCATAAATGAGGGTACCATCACGATCTATAAATAAAATACGTTTTGCCATTGTATTAAAATAAGTTTTGCAAGATAAGGAAACATGTACTATAAAATGCTTCAAAAATCACTTCCCCGCTTCGAAATCACGGAGGCTGTTGACCAACACTTCATTTTCAGCAGGGGTGCCAACAGTAATGCGCAGGCAGTCTTCACACAATTGCACATTGCTTCTGTCCCGCACTACAATTCCTTTTCCAAGCAGGTAATCATAAGCTGCGCTTGCTTTATTCAGCTTTACCAGTAAAAAGTTGGCATCAGACGGATATATATGTTGCACCTGCGAAAGTGTAAACAATTGCTCTTTCAATTTTTCTCTTTCAGCTACAATCACTCTTATCATATCATTTACCTCTTCTACATTATCCAACGCTTTCAATACAAGATCCTGTGTTGACTGCGCAATATTATACGGGGGTTTTATCTTATTGTAAACAGCAATAATTGCTTCACCGGCAAATGCCATTCCCAGCCGTAAGCCGGCTAAGCCCCAGGCCTTGGAAAGGGTTTGCAGCACAACAAGATTAGGATAATCAGCAAGATCCTGTATAAAAGAACGATGGCGCGAGAAATTGATATACGCCTCGTCTATTACTACAATACCGGGAAAATTATTTAACACCATCTCTATATCTTCCCGGTTCAATGAATTAGCGGTAGGATTATTGGGAGAACACAACCAGATGATCTTGGTAAAATCGTCAACAAGATTTTCCATATGTACAAGATCGAGCTGGTAATTATCAAGCAAAGGCGCTTTACGGATTTCAACATCATTGATTTCAGCGCTCACCTGGTACATGCCATACGTAGGCGGGCAAATGATTACATTATCCTTACCCGGGTTGCAAAAACCACGATAGAGTAAATCAATACATTCGTCACTGCCATTGCCAATAAAAATATTAGCAGCAGGAATGCCCTTTATTTTGGCAAGTTTTTCTTTTATTTTTTGTTGATGAGGATCAGGATAACGATTATACCATTTGGTTAACGGAGAGCCAAGACTATTTTCATTGGCGTTGAGAAACACACTCGCTTCACCGCTGAACTCATCTCTTGCAGAAGAATAGGGTACCAGCTTTTTTACATTAGCCCTAACAAGATCATCTATATTAAAATTCATAATTCCCTGTTTTATCTTTTACAATCTTACTTTAACCGCGTTGGCGTGTGCCTGCAATCCTTCGGCTTCTGCCATCAGTATAACGGTATCAGCTATACGCTCTAAACCTTGTTTTGATAATTTTTGAAAAGTTATTTTCTTAACAAAACTATCTACACTTACCCCGCTGTATGCTTTGGCAAAAGCGTTGGTTGGCAAAGTATGATTGGTGCCACTGGCATAATCGCCCACACTTTCAGGAGAGTAATTGCCGAGAAAAATTGAACCGGCGTTTATAATCTTTTCACTTATGCTTTCATCATTATCGCAACTGATGATTAGATGCTCAGGCGAATATTCATTGATTAATGCAATGGCTTCTTCCGTATTCTTTACTATAATGGCTTTGCTATTAGCAAGCGCAGTTATTGCTATATCCTTTCTCGGTAATGAGGCCAGTTGCTTATCAAGCGCTGCATTCACTTTTTCTGCAAGTATTGCTGATGTTGATACAAATAAAACCTGGCTATCGGCGCCATGCTCTGCCTGCGATAATAAATCAGCAGCAATAAAACCTGGTTCAGCAGTTTCATCAGCCAATACACACACCTCACTCGGGCCGGCAGGCATATCAATAGCTACACCCTCACGCTGAACCATTTGCTTGGCACAGGTAACATACTGATTGCCCGGCCCAAAAATTTTATATACCGCAGGAATAGTTTGCGTGCCATATGCCATTGCGGCTATCGCCTGCGCCCCTCCTACCTTAAACACTTTTGTTATGCCGGCAGTTTGCGCTGCAAACAAAATTGCAGGATTAATTTTTCCGTCTTTACCCGGCGGAGTGCAAAGTATTATTTCCTTACAGCCTGCTATTGACGCAGGTATGCCCAACATTAATACGGTTGAAAATAAAGGTGCAGAGCCTCCGGGAATATATAACCCGGTTTTTTCAATACCTACAGGTTTTCTCCAGCAGGTTACACCAGGCATTGTCTCTATTTTTTCAATGGCAGCTATTTGCGAAATATGAAACCTGTATATATTTTCCTTTGCCTGTAGTATTGCATTTTTAAGATTGCTGCCTAACAACCCGGCAGCCCCGGCTATTTCTTCTGCCGATGCAACGAGGTCTTCAATATCCACAGCATCAAAACGGCTGGTGAATGTTTTTAATGCCTCATCACCTTTTTGCTTAACGGTGTTCAATACTCCAGACACGGCAGCTTCCAGCGATGAGTTATCCAATGCAGGACGCTTAGTAAGCGCAGCCCATTCTTTTTGCTCAGGATAGAGAATAATTTTCATAATTATTACATTACCATTTTTTCAATGGGTATTACCAAAATACCCTGTGCGCCGGCATCTTTAAGTTTTTCAATCTTATCCCAAAATTCATCTTCACTTAATACACTATGAACCGAGCTCCAGCCTTTATCTGCAAGTGGAAGAACTGTAGGGCTTTTCATTCCCGGCAGGAGCGCTATAATATCATTCAGCTTTTCATTAGGCGCATTCAGCAAAATATATTTATTGTTCTTTGCTTTTTTAACCGCATGTATCCTGAACAATAATTTATCAAGCAATTGCTGCTGCTCTGCATTAAATTTTTTATGACGAACAAGCACAGCCTCTGAGTTCAATATTGTTTCCGTTTCTTTCAGTCCATTGGTAAGTAATGTTGAACCACTGCTCACCAGGTCACATATAGCATCTGCCAGGCCTATGCCCGGCGCAATTTCTACAGAACCACTGATTTCATGTATTTCTGCACTTACTTTATTTTTTGTAAGAAATTGCTGTGTAAGAAAAGGATAGCTTGTTGCGATTCTTTTTCCCTGAAGGGATTGAACGGAGGTATAAGATTCCCCGCGGGCTACTGCAATGCTCAGCCTGCATGTGCCGAAACCTAATTTCTCTACTATATCAACAGGCTTATTTTTTTCAAACACCACGTTTTCGCCAACAATACCTATATCCGCAACAGCGTCTTCTACGTATTGGGGTATATCATCATCACGCAAAAAAAATACCTGTAGCGGAAAATTACTCGCTTCTGTTTTTAATTTGTTGGCGCCGTTTGAAATGCCGATTCCACATTCTTTCAATAACCGCATGGAATCATCATGCAACCGTCCTGATTTTTGTACTGCCAGTTTTAGCATCTTGCAAAATTTATAAATAAAAAGGGCTTACATCAGTAAGCCCAGTAAATGTTGTATTGATATGCACATACAGCACCGGCTTACCCCTGCGGTAAGAAATGATGGCGATGATGTGCGAAACGAATCATACTTTAATTTTTACGGCGCAAAAGTAAGGTACTGGTTTTAACCTGCAAAATTTTAAATAGCAATCTCAATTCCTTTTATAAAACTCCTTTTATTGCTTAACTAAGCGACTGGTGTTTTGAGGTATATAACGTTATTTTAAAAACGAAATCCCTGATGCGCACATGCTATATTTGTATATATTGTATTATTTTACACAAATTAATATTTCGCGATTATGATTATCCGTCTATCAAAGTTTGCCATGAGTGCTTGCCTGGCTTTAGGCAGTTTATATTCTTTTGCTCAAAAAGCGCCCAGGGAGGGCGATCCTAAATTAACAGAATACTGGGAGCCGCAGGTAAGAGTGGTTACACCAGGAAAAACAAATGCAGATCCTCCCTCTGATGCTATTGTATTATTTGATGGTAAAGATGCCGCCAGATGGAAATCACAAAAAGACGGCGGTGATGTAAAATGGAAATTAGAAGATGGCGCATTGGTTGTTGTTGGCGGAACAGGTGGTATTGAAACCAAAGAAGCTTTCGGTGATTGTCAGTTGCATATTGAATGGCGCACTCCTGCAAAAGTTGTGGGTGAAAGCCAGGGACGCGGTAACAGCGGGCTTTTTTTAATGGGAAAATATGAATTACAGATACTCGATTCATATAATAACCGCACGTATTCAAACGGGCAGGCGGGCAGCATATACAAACAAACTCCGCCGCTTGTAAATGCATCACGCGGCCCGGGTGAGTGGCAGGCATATGATATTATTTTTACCGCGCCATCATTTAGTGAAGATGGCACGGTTAAAACCCCCGCCCGTATTACGGTATTTCACAATGGTGTGCTGGTGCAGAACAATACAACCATTTGGGGTGCCACACAATACATTGGCACACCTAATTACGAAAAGCATAATCCTAAAGAACCATTGGCGCTGCAGGATCATGGTAACCCGATGGCGTTCAGAAATATCTGGATCAGGCCACTTTAATATCTTTTAATATACGAGCAAAATGCGGGTTCCGGAGAGTGGAGGATCCGCATTTTTTTATTACGTCAGGCCCTTGATCCAAATAGCAAACTGCCAATACGAACCATGTTGCTTCCTTCTTCAATAGCAATTATATAATCTCCGCTCATCCCCATTGATAAAGTGGTAAATGGCAAGTGGTAAGAGGTAAGTTTTATTTTATTATAAAGCGAATTCAGGTATTTGAATTCGGAACGCACTTCTGCCTGATCGCTGGTAAAAGAAGCCATGCCCATCAGTCCTTTGATTTCAACGTTTTTCAATTCACCTGCATGCTGTAGTATTTCCTGTAATTCATTTTCATCCAGTCCAAATTTTGTTTCTTCCTTTGCAATATGTATTTGAAGCAATACCGGAATTATTCTATTACACTTTAACGCCTGCTTATTTACTTCTTTCAATAATTTCAGACTGTCAATGCCATGAATCATATATACAAACGGAGCAACGTATTTTACTTTATTGGTTTGCAGGTGACCAATAAAATGCCAGCGAATATCTAACGGTAAAAGGAGCTGCTTTTCGGTTATTTCCTGCACATAATTTTCACCAAAATCTCTCTGCCCTGTATCATACAAAGCCTGGATATCATTTACAGGTTTTGTTTTGGAGACTGCAACAAGCGTTACATGCTTTGCTGAAAGTAAATGAATGAGTTTGTTATATGCTTTTTTATTCACCGCCATACTATGATGCCATTTTTTCCGGGGCAAATTTCGCAGATTTCAATGGAGTAACCAATAAATGATAATGATGATAAAAAAGATGAGGCAAATAATTATGCTATATCTCTTTTACAGCGATCAATCAATATTGCATTATTCAGGTTTTGTAATTACCTTCAACCATATTTCACATTACTAAATATATTGTTGAAAGCGTTGCATTATCACCTGCCTTGCCGCTAATGCACCTGCCTGTGCAAAACCGCTTATTTCAACAATCAATATTCTTTTCAAATGAAGCGCATTTATTCAATTCTGATGGCCGTTTTGCTGTTTATTGCCTGCAAGGATAACAAAACAAAGAAAGAAACACAATCAGGCAAGGTATCACAGGCTATTGGCTGTCTTCCGCCTCAAACATCTGATAAAAGCTGGTATACATCAGGCAAAAAGGCGCCGAAACTTACAGGACTTGAAGGCATTACTTTCAAAATTTCAACCAATAATAAAGAAGCCCGGGAATATTTTAATCAGGGAATGATGCTGGCTTATGGTTTTAATCATGCAGAAGCAGCAAGATCTTTTTACGAAGCCGCAAGGCTTGATTCAAATTGTGCAATGGCTTATTGGGGATTTGCCTATGTGCTGGGGCCAAACTATAATGGCGGAATGGAAGAAGATAATTTTGAGCGTGCATATGCAGCAGTCACAAAAGCACAACTACTTTCAAAAAATACTACGCCAAAAGAAGCCGCGCTTATCCGGGCGTTAACTTCAAGATATGCAGCAAACCCGCCTGCTGACAGAAAACCGCTGGACAGAGCTTATGCAGCCGCAATGAAAAAAGTATATGACCAATATTCTACCGATCCCGACGTAGGCGCGCTTTATGCAGAAGCAATGATGGATCTTCATCCCTGGGATTTATACGACAAGAAAACCAAAAAACCAAATGCATGGACACCTCCATTGCTTGCTGTGCTTGAGCACCTCATAAAAGCTAACCCAACACATCCCGGGGCACATCACTTTTACATACATGCATTAGAAGCATCTGCTACTCCTGAAAAAGCAATGACAAGTGCAGCATTACTGGATACATTGGTGAAAGGTTCAGGGCATTTGGTGCATATGCCTTCACATATTTATATTAACACGGGCGATTATCATTCTGGTTCTCTCTCCAATATACAAGCTGTTAGAGCAGATGGTATTTACACCACTACCTGCCACGCACAGGGCGTTTACCCGCTTGCGTATTATCCGCACAATTATCACTTCTTAGCTGCAACAGCTACACTTGAAGGCAATTCCGGACTAGCATGGAATGCAGCTAAAATGTTACAACAAAATACATCAACAGAAATTATGCGCACGCCCGGCTGGGGCACATTGCAACACTATTATACGATACCTTATCATATAGCTACCAAATTTGCAATGTGGGATACCATTCTCTCACTCCCCGCTCCTGCCAATGATCTTATATATCCCAGAGCAATCTGGCATTATGCAAGAGGCATGGCTTATACAGGAAAAAACAAGCTGGCAGAAGCACAGAAAGAAGCAGACAGTTTGAATGTATTGGCAGCAGATACAACACTACAACATCTTACGGTGTGGAATATAAATACCACAGTAGACCTTGTACAAATTGCACAAAAAATTTTAATGGCTGAAATAGCAGCAAAACAAAACCAGGCGGGTAAATCAATCTCTTTATTAAATAAAGCAGTTGCTACAGAAGATAACCTGAATTATAATGAGCCGCCTGACTGGTTTTTTTCTGTACGGCATTATTTAGGGGCACAACTCATAAAAGCCGGAAAATTTGTTGAAGCGGAAAAAGTTTATCAGCAGGATTTAAAAATATGGCGTAAAAATGGTTGGGCGTTAATCGGATTATACCATGCATTGATGCATCAGAAAAAAGATAACGAAGCTCAAAAAACAAAAGCAGCTTTTGATGAAGCCTGGAAATATGCCGATGTAAAAATCAATTCATCTTCAGGTATTGATTAGCATACCCTTTTCACCACATAGGAACATAAGATACATAATAAGCATAGTATAAAAAATTCGGATGCTCCTATGTGATGATTTTTTTCACAAATAAAAACTCCCGGCAAATATGCCCAGGAGTTTTTGCTGATATATATTGAAATGTTAGTGTAAATTATTTACCACCGCCTATTTTGAAAAATACGCCCACATCAAAAGTCCAGAATTTATCTGCCGGTTTTGTATCCAAGTCGCTGTTTACCCCCGGAACCGTGATCTTATTTTTATCACCCGATCCGAATAAAAAATTATATCCGGCCTGCCCGAATATACCTACCGGTCCAAGCTCAACATTTAAGCCTGCTCTTGGAGCTGCACCAAAAAATGTTTTCTTATCGCTCGTATTATAGTATGAACTGTTGCCATTATTTTGAGTTATAGTCAAAACATATTGCCGGAAGTAAGCACCTGCATCCGCGCCGATATATGGACGTACGGGCGCTTTACCAAAATAATAGTCAAGCGAAGCTGTTACAGGAACAAGTGTATTTCCCTGTGCCATTTTATAATTGTTTCCTCCGAAACTAACATCACTTGTTTTTACATTTTTCGGATAACCCCTTGCTGCAACACCAATCGCAAATTTGTCGGCAATAAGATATTTAACGTGTGCGCCAAACCCCCATTGTGAGCTTCCTGTTCCTTCAAGCCTGCCCCCGTTAACTCCAATTTGAACCTGGCTTTGTGCTGATAGAGAAAATAAACTAAATGTGGTAAGTGCAGCAACAAAAAACAACATGTTCTTCAGTTTCATAAGTAAGTAATTTAAGATTGTTAAAGTTGTAATTCATTAAATAGTAAAATGAAAACAATGCCAAAAGATGGCATAAGCGTAACATCTGCATAGCAAAGCAGGTCTAATGAATTGTTAAAGCAGAACGTATAAAACTGAAGAAGCAAATAAGGGAAAATACATTTCCGTTGTGAGGCAATAATTCCTCATCCAATTATAATTTTCTCCTCTGCATTTCTTTTTTTATTAATCCAAGCTCGCGGCCTGTTTGGCCGGCAACAGAACTATTTTCCTGCGCTCTGCGCATGAGGTATGGCACAACGTCTTTGATTGGGCCAAATGGTAAGTATTTACTAACGGAGCAGCCTGCTTTAGCCAGGTTAAAAGTGATATTATCGCTCATACCATATAACTGTGAAAAATGTATATGTGGATGATTAAGCGGAAGTCCTTTATCAAGTAATAATTGCACAGCAAGCAGGTTGCTGTATTCATTATGCGATGCAACAATAAGCGCAATCTTATCAAGATGCTCAATACAAAATATTATACCGGCATTATAATCGTCATCCGTTGCCTGCTTACCGGGTTGTATAGGCGAAGCATACCCCATTTCTGCTGCACGTTTTCTTTCTTTTTCCATATATGCGCCACGTACCAGTTTGGCGCCAAGAATAAATTGCTTCAGCTCTGCAGCTTCAAGAGAATCTTTTAAAAACTTTAAACGATCATGACGATATAACTGTACTGTATTATATACAACGGGATGTATTTTATTAAATTTTTCCATCATCAGTATCGTTATCACATCAACAGGATCCTGTATCCAGGTTTCTTCCGCATCAACCAATACACCTACTTTTTTTTCTGCTGCGGTTTTACAAATTCTTTCCATCCGGTGTTGCACGCTCTCCCACTCTTTCTTTTCATCATCCGTTAAGGTATTTACTGCCTGGGTATAACGTTTCATTAATGAACCCTGGTGGTCAGAAACAGAAGAATCCAGTTTTTCCAATAAACCAAATCTTGCAAAGCCCGTTACCTTTATGCTCATGAACGGAATATTGGGTTGCGTGGCCGCATACTCAATCACTCTTATAAATTCATTCATGGAATGATCAAAAGCCTCTTCGCCATAATCGCCTCCTTCAACACCATAATCAAGTATAACACCCACATGATATTCGCCTAATTTTTTTGCCACCTTAGCTGTTTCCGCCAATGTTTCCCCGCCAACGAACTGCTCAAAAATAGTGCTGCGGATAATTCCTTTTACAGGCAATCCAACTTTAATTGCCCAGGGTGTAATGATAGTGCCTAATTTTACGAGCGAAGCATAGCCCATTGAGGAAAACAGGAACCTGGCTTTTTTCAGCGCAGCATCACTTTTGTATTCAAACGCGTTTTCAGTATTGTCAAATGAAACAGGAGCAGCTTGATCCATATCAGGGTTTTCTTTAAACCTCAAAAGTAAGTAACAGGGAGATATTCGTCAGTGAATAATTTTACTGATTTTGCTTATTTCTTTACTTATTTTGCCAAATCTCAATAAATAAATATGAAAATAAAACAAACAGTTATATATAAATTCAGCATACCAATGCACCCTTTCACCATCGCTACCGGCACGATGCATTATGCCCAGAATATTTTTATCAGGATTTATACAGATGAAGGGATATACGGTGTTGGAGAATGCTCCGCTTTTCCGATGATTGTTGGGGAAACACAGGCAACCTGTTTTGAAATGGCAAAAGATTTTGCAGCAATATGGAAAGGTAAAAATGCATTGGAGACAGAAGAGCGCATGAGCGAATTACATGCTTTTACTGCATACAATAGCACCATTAAAAGTGCTTTTGATATGGCATTGTTTGATATTGCTGCTAAAAAAGCCAGTCAGCCCTTATATGCTTTTTTAGGCGGTAACAAAAAAAGTATGGAAACGGATCTTACCATTGGCATTGATACTCCCGGCGTAATGGCGCAAACTGCTATTGAATATAAAAACAAGGCTGTTCATATTATTAAAGTAAAACTGGGTAAAGATCCGGATGAGGATATTGAACGGATAAAACAAATCAGGAATGCCATTGGCAACGACATACGGTTACGCATAGACGCTAACCAGGGTTGGACAAAAGACGGCGCTTTGTACGCACTTACCGCTTTGGGCAAATATGATATTCAATTTTGTGAACAGCCTATGCGGAGATATAATGATCACTATCTTCCGGCATTGCATCAAACCTCACCTATACCTGTAATGGCAGATGAAAGCGTGTTTGACCACCATGATGCAGAACGTTTGATTGCAGCTAACGCATGCAGTTATGTGAATATTAAATTTTCGAAGAGCGGAGGTATATTAGAGGCTGAAAAAATTAATGCTGTTTGTGAGAAAAACAATATTCCCTGCATGATGGGCGGTATGCTGGAAAGTCGTGTGGCGCTGACAGCATTTGCACATTTTGCTTCCGCAAGAAATAATATTCAATTCTACGATATGGATACCTGCATGCTTGGTCATAAAACTGACCCGGTAAAAGGAGGAGTAAAATATAATGGCTTTATGGTTGCATTGCCTGATGGTATTGGTATTGGTGCAGATGCAGATGATGCGTTTTTGGAAGGATTGGAAAGTGTGAGCATTTAAAAATTGCAAGATGCGAAAAGTGAAAAGTGAGATTTTCACGTTTAACTTCTGACGTTTCACGATTAACACAGCACTGCATGGAGCAAGCTGCTTTATGTGCTTTTAGTGAAATACAGGATGGTCTTTTTTATTCTATCTTTGCGCAAATTTTAGTATGGAAGTAAAATCAAAGAAAGCCAGTGAATCGCTGATACAGATGACGGAACTTGTGCTGCCGAACGACACCAATGTTTTTGGCAATTTAATGGGAGGAAGATTAATGTACTGGATGGATATAGCTGCAGCCCTGTCTGCGCAAAAGCATGCTAATGCGCCTGTTGTAACAGCTTCTGTTGATAATATATCTTTTGAAGCGCCCATTAAACTTGGTAATGCCGTATATATTCATGCCAAAGTAACAAGGGCATTTACCAGCTCTATGGAAGTGCACATGGAAGTTTGGGGCGAAGATCTGAAGAACCAGCATAAATATAAAAGTAACGAAGCCTATTACACGTTTGTGGCTTTAAATGCAGAAGGCAGGTCTGCGCCGGTTGCGCAACTGGTTCCCGAAACAGAGGCCGAACAAAGATTGTATGAAGGCGCTATTCGCAGAAGACAATTAAGATTAATACTCGGCGGAAAAATGAAACCCAATGACGCTGCGGAATTAAAAGCGCTTTTCACAAACTAGCCTTACCTCTATCCTCTCTCTTCCCATATACCGGCTAAATGCACAATAGTTTCCACACTTTTCTGCATATCCTGTATACTCACATATTCATGCTTGCCGTGAAAAGCCATTTCTCCCGTAAAAATATTCGGACATGGCAATCCCATAAATGATAACCGTGAACCATCAGTGCCGCCTCTTGCACTGCCAGGTTTAGGCTCAATACCTGCACGTTGTATAGCTTCAACCGCATATCCACAAACGTGAGGGTGATTGTTCAATACTTCTTTCATATTACGGTATTGTTCTTTAACCTCAACAGTTGCAGAAGATCCGGGGTGTTTTTTTAATGCTTCATTAACATGTTGCTGTAAAAGCAATTCATATTCACTCAGCTTGTTTGTATTAAAATCCCTTATGATAAATTGTACGCTCACCTGCTCTGCAATGCCGTTGATATGCACAGGATGCACAAAGCCTTCCCTTCCTGAAGTTGTTTCTGGCGATAGTCCGTTTTTAGGAAGCCCTTCTACAAATGTTGCAGCAACTTTTATGGCATTTACCAGTTTATCTTTAGCATAACCAGGGTGTGCACTGGCGCCAGAAAAAACTACGGTAAAACTATCTGCAGAAAAAGTTTCATCTTCAAAACTGCCGAGCTCGCCTGCATCGAGCGTATAAGCAAAATCAGCGCCTAACTTTTCAATATTTACTTTATCCACTCCCCTGCCTATTTCTTCATCAGGAGTAAACAATATTTTTATAGTGCCATGCTTTAGTTCAGGATGTGTAACCAGGAATTGCACCATATCCATAATAACGGCAACGCCTGCTTTATCATCAGCGCCTAATAATGTTGTACCGGATGCAGTAATAATATCATTGCCAATCTTTTCTTTCAGGTATGGATGATCGTTAGTAGTTATAATTTGTGCGGGATCATCAGGCAATACAATATCATTGCCATTATAATTACGATGCACAACAGGTTTTACGCCGCCGCCGCTGCAATCAGGCGATGTATCAACATGAGCACAAAAACAAATAACCGGAATATTCTTTTCCGTATTAGATGGAATAGTTGCATATACATAACCGTTGTGGTCAAGCTCCGCATCTTTAACGCCCATGCTGAGTAATTCATCTACAAGCATTGCGGAAAGCTGTTTTTGCTTTTCAGTAGAAGGAGATGAAAGTGAAGCAGGATCAGACTGTGTATCTACCTGCACATACCGTAAAAATCTGTCAGTAACGCTGAAATTATATTGCTCAAACATTATGTTCATTTTAAAAAAATAATTAAAATATGCGAAAGGCTGGCGCGTATTCCACATACATAATAACAGGTAAAACAGCAAATGTAACCCATATAATTATTACAGCTATTTTATACTGCAATGTCATATCAGTTTTAACTGAACCCTCGAGCAACTTATGCACATAACGCAATACGGGTTCTTCATCCTCAGCAATTTCGTCAACATCATAATTTTTAAGAGAAGGCACCTGTTTAATAAGGGCACTTCGTATATCCATATAATCTTTATCAGTTAAAGCATCGTAAGCTTTATGATAATTAATGCCTGTGCTGTCGAGCTCTTTATAAACATTATATAAAACAACTGCTTTCCTAAGCCTTGTAACGATTAACCACACAATTAATAAAACAAAATAATTATGGGAGATTACAGCAAAATAAAACAAAGCAATTGCCGACAACGCCAGGAACACAGGCTGAATTACTTTGTTAGCTCCGGAAAAAAGGTTTTCCAGTAGCTGCCCACCATCAAGCGGGCTAACAGGCAGCAGGTTAAATATATTCAGCAATACAAACATCAGTGAGAGCTGGTAATAAAAGATTTCGCTATTGTGTAAGTATAAAAAGAAAAAAAACAGCCCGATTATAATGCCAGGTAATGGCCCGGCTAACAATGTAATTACTCTTTGCCGTTGTGATATTTTATCCGGCCTGCCGGAAACAAACGCACCAAGAAAAGGCACAAAGAAAAGCTGCACATCTCTATAGTTAAAACTTTTCATCGCAATAAAATGCCCGGCTTCATGCACAATCATAACAACAACCAGCAGCAGCACCCATTTTATATTGCTATGAAAAAAAAAGTAATAAATACCAATATATAATGCAAGGCTAAGCAAAGCCTTTAACCATACAGCTTTGGATTCGGGCACTTCCTCATCAACAGGTTTTTTGTTTGTTGCCAGGTCAATTTTCGTATTATCTGCATCCATCATCCCAGTATTAATACGTAATATGTTACATATAATTCAAATTAAAAAATAAGTTGCTATATTGTATTTTATTTAGTTGCCAATCATAAAAATGCAGGTTAAAATCACCTGCAACATATTCCTATATTAAAACACCTCATCACATAATCTATTTATTCCTTGTTCATTTGATAAATAAGAATGAAAATAGAATCAAAGGAAAATAACGCACAGGTTGTCTCAGGTATAGAGATGGAAGCTATATTATCTTCATTAAAGATCGGAATAGCAAAGTTGGATGCGCAGTATAATTTCTGCTACGCAAACACAGTGCTCAGTAAAATTGTGGGATATAGCTATGACGAATTATTGAATAAACATTTTTCACTGATAGTTAAGTCCGGGAAAAAAACAGGAGATATCTTCTCTGAGTTATTTCCCGGGAACGATCAACATACAAAAATGCCTCACCTGCTGACGATGCTCACCAAAAGCGGTTCGGGCGTGGTTTGTAATATACAGGTAAAGCAGTTTGTTGAAAATGATAACCGGCACTCATTTATTGTATTGGTTGAGGATGCAACGCAAAAGATTGATGAAGAAAAGATGCTTAAAGAAAATCTTTTGCGTTATAATATTTTAAATAAAGCTATACAGGAAGGGCTTTGGGACTGGAATATGCAGACCCGCCAGTTCTATTACAACCCTAATATTAAAACATTATTTGGGTATGATGACAATGAATTGCAGGAAGGATTTGAGTGGTGGAAGCAAAACATACATAATGATGATAAGGAAAAGGTATTGAACAGGCTTCATATGGCGATGGAAGAGAAAAATATTGAAAGCCTGCATAATGAATATCGCTTTAAATCAAAAGACGGATCTTATAAAATTATTGCCGATTGGTTTACTATAATGCGACACGAAGATGGCAAGCCTTTCAGGATGATTGTTTCCATGCAGGATTATACAGAACAGCATAACCTGGAGAAACAGTTGAATGAAAAAGAAATAGTATACCGGCGTCAATTAGCAAGAACAGTGATGGATATGCAGGAAAGCGAAAGGCGCAAGCTTGCAGAAGAGCTTCATGACAACGTGAATCAATTACTGGGGGTAGTTAAACTTTATATAGAACACTCCATCACCAATGATAATATACGTGAGGGCCTGCTAAAAAAAAGTAATGAATACATTGATAAAGCGATAGCAGCACTAAGAAATCTATCGAAGAATCTTTCTCCCCCTCTCCTCAGGGAATTGGGACTTGAACATTCTGTAAACAGCCTGGCTGATGTTATATCGGGAGTACAGGATATTAATATAACGGTAGACATGATAGACTTTTACGAGGAAGGGTTAACGGAAAGCCATATGTTGATGCTGTATAGAATTATCCAGGAACAGCTGAATAATATTACCAAACATTCCAAAGCTAAAAATGCTAATATTACTATACGGAAAACGGGTACTACAATTCACCTTACAATAATTGATGATGGTGTGGGTGTTGATTTAACAGCAGACAATATTGAAGGTATGGGACTACGTAACATCAGGAACCGCATTGAGCTTTACCAGGGTAATGTTGAAATGACCACTTCACCCGGAAAGGGATTTATTTTGAAAGTGGAATTTGAAATTTAATATGTGCCATCAGTAGTTTTTATATATTTCCGGAAAATTTTCTATGAAATATTTTTATACTATCGTCCTGTTGTTGCTATCCAATTCATTTATGACACTTGCCTGGTATGGACATCTCAGGTTTTTTGGCAGGGAAAGCAGCCATGCCACAACTTCGGTATGGCTTATTATACTGGTAAGCTGGGGTATCGCTTTTTTTGAATATTGTTTCCAGGTTCCGGCAAACAGAATAGGCTCAGATCAATTAGGTGGTCCATTCTCATTGCTGCAACTAAAGATAGTACAGGAGGTTATTACCCTGGTGGTATTTATTATTTTCTCTAAAATTGTTTTCAAAAATCTTACGCTTACTGTTAACCATCTTATTGGTTGTGCATTATTAGTTGGAGCTGTATACTTCATTTTTAAAAAATAAAATAATTGCTTCAATATTGATAAAAACAACTTACATTATCATTTATGAATAAGCCTGAGACAAATATTTATAAACCAAACTGGTTAAATCGCCAGCATGCAATTGCAAGGCTATTGATATGTGTAGCTTTTGCTGTTGGTATTCCGTTTTTGTTTATTAACACTGATATTGCCTCCAGAATAATGATTGGCTGGGATGTATTTTGCTTAATTCTGTTAACCCTTTACTGGATATCTTTTTATACTTCACCACATGTACAAATACGCAGGCAGGCTGCCCAGGATGATCCCAGCAGGATAATCATTTTTATTATTGTACTGATATGTTCCGCTGCAAGTATGCTGGCTATAATACTGCTGCTTACTGCAAAAAATGAAACAAGCACTCAAAAAGCATGGCATGTGCCGCTTGCATTAGCAGGTATGATCCTTTCCTGGCTTGCAGTTCATACTATTTTTACCGCACGCTATGCACATATGTATTATGGCAATAGGAAAGACGACCAAAATACGCAGGAAGCGGGTCTTGATTTTCCCAATGATACAGCACCTGATTTTATTGACTTTGCCTATTTTTCTTTTGTAATAGGGATGACATTCCAGGTATCTGACGTTGAGATATCTTCAAAAAGAATACGCCGCATGGTACTGCTGCACGGATTAATTTCATTTGCGTACAATACCATTATAGTGGCATTAACCATCAATATAATAGCCGGGCTAAAAGATTAAAAGAAAAAACTGTCAGCTAACCAATTCCTCTTTATTTAATTTATTATAGTTTTCTGTAAGTTTTTTCTGTATTTCAAAAGGCACAACAGCATACTCAAAAAATCGCTTGCTGAACTTTGCCCTGCCCTGTGTTAAAGAGCGTAAGGTTGAAGCATAATCGTTCATTTCAGCTAAAGGCACTTTCGCCATCACTTTTGAAAAATTACCTTCGGTATTTATTCCTTCAATTAATGCCCGGCGCGTTTGCAAATCTCCTATTACAGCCCCGGTAATATTTTCCGGGCACAATATTTCAACATATGCTATTGGTTCAAGCAATTGCGGCGCTGCTAACTGAAATGCATTTTTAAATGCCATTAACCCTGCTATTTTAAAAGAAATATCATTGCTGTCAACCGGGTGCATACGACCATCGAAAACAGAAACCCTGATATCTCTTACATGCGATCCTGTTAATGGCCCTTCCTGCATTTTTTCCATAACACCCTTTAAAACAGAGGGCAAAAAACGCAGGTCAATAGCGCCGCCTACAATACAGTTGTAAAAAGCAAGCTTACCGCCCCAGGGCAAATCATGCACATCCCTGCCCCTCACATTCAGTCCTTCCGGATCAGGCATACCTTCAAACCAGGATTCAATTCGCATATGCACTTCACCAAATTGCCCGGCACCACCTGACTGTTTTTTATGGCGATATACAGCTTCTGCCGGAGTTCTTATCGTTTCACGATAGGGAATACGCGGATCAGTAAATGATACATCCACTTTATGCTGATGCTGCAGCTTCCATTTTATAACGGCAAGATGCATATCGCCCTGGCAATGCAGTATAGTTTGTTTTAGCTCCTGTGAAACTTCTACAATAATGGTTGGATCTTCTTCGCGCAACTGGTGAAGCGCAGTTGCAAGCTTTTCTTCTTCCCCTTTTTTCTGGCTGCTTATGGCAATGCTCATATTAGCTGCCGGAAAAACAATAGGTTGCAATTCATAGCGGTTGCTTCTTTCGTGCAGTGTATTATTTACATGGGTATTCTTTAATTTTAAAGTAGCGCCAATATCACCGGCACTAAGCTCATTTACATTAACCCGTTTATTTCCTTCAACAACAAAAAGCTGGTTTATTTTTTCAGTAATCCCAGTGGTTTCGTTAACAAGCTCCATTCCTGTTTTAAGTGTTCCTGAAAATATTTTTAAAAAAGAAAGATCACCAACATGAGATTCAGAAACAGATTTAAATACAAAAGCGCATACCGGAGAGGCTGCGTCGCAATTAACTTTATCAGCTTTCACCGTTACTTGTGCAGGCATTTCGTTGGCGCTGGGACAAACATTATCAATAAACCCCATCAATCTTCCGCAACCCATATTTCTTTCTGCTGATAAACAGAATAGTGGAAACAGATCATGATTGATCATAGCCTTTTTCATCCCGGTTTTTATTTCATCTTCATCCAGTTCTCCTTTATCAAAATATTTTTCCATTAATGTTTCATCATTGCCGGCAACTGCTTCTATCAACTCTTTGTGCAACTGTTCTGCTTTTTCACGTTCTTCTTCAGGTATTGGCAGTTTCTCCGGTTTGCCACCAGCATCTTTAAACTTGTACATCTTCATCCTCAGCACATCAACAATGCAGTGAAATCCTTCGCCCTGCTGAAGCGGATATTGTATAATGGTTATTTTATTACCGAAATGCTGTTTTGCTTCCTGAATGGTCGCTTCATAATCAGCCGCTTCATTATCAAGGTGGTTCACTGCAAATATCATAGGTGTTTTAAATTGCTCTGTGTATTGCCATATTACATCTGTACCAACTTCCACGCCCATTGCAGCATTCAACAGCATAATACCGGTGTCGGCTACACGAAGCGCCGATATCACTTCACCTGAAAAGTCATCATAACCGGGCGTATCTATAATATTAATTTTATATCCCCGCCATTTGGTATGCATCAGTTTTGAAAAAATAGTATTTCCTCTTTCCCTTTCCAATTCATGATAATCGCCTACCGTATTTTTTTCATGTATTGTTCCCCGTTTGGGAATTAAACCGGCTTCAAAAAGCAGGCATTCAGCAAGCGCCGTTTTACCGGAGCCTGCATGCCCAAGTAGCACTATATTTTTTACATGGGATGTATCGAACTCGGCAGCCATGGCAAATAATTTTAATCGTTATAAATAGTTTGAATGAGGTATAAAGGAATACCTGCCGGAATTGCAGGTATTCCGGTGCATACGCAGAAATATATATTTTATGAATAGCTTATAAGAAACTGCTGAAAATCATCCTTAAGCTCCTGTAATGTACGCTGCAGATCATAATATGCTGATGCGATCTTTTCATGGTCCGACAGCAGTATATCATCTCCTGCCGGTTGTAAAGCACACATTTTTGCATGGGCTTTAACAGCCTGCTTCACATCATGGATGTTTGAGAGTTGAATGTCAAACTGGTTTTGATAATGTTCAACTGCCTTCAGCGCATCTTTACTCGTAATATGCGCTGCAGTTGTTTCCAGCTCATTTTTCATTCTGTTAAATTCTTCGCGTTGGGAACGTAATGCTTCTCTCCAGGCATTACATTCCTCTGTAAACTGGTCGATGTCTGTTGTAGTAACCATGGGCATACAATTTTAAAGTGAAGTAATTAATTGAATTGTTCCAGTGCCATGGGGCGGATGCTATATGTAGCATCTTAAAAATACGAAGAATAACTTAATCTGCCACGGGTATGTGTAAAAAAAAATCCGACAGGGAAGCCCCGTCGGATGGGTTGTTGTCCACCAGGTTCGCGAAAAATTTTACTGTGTTACAAGCGGAAGAATTACTCTGTTATTATCAAGTATGCACTCTGCAAAATACAATCCTTTGGCATACATAGTCATATTAATATCAGTTACTTTATTGGTTACTTCCCTGGTTGTCAGGCTTCTGCCTATCCTGTCATAAATAGTTACCTTAATTGGTTTTTCAGGAAGTTTAGACAATACCAGCTTTGTTTGCCCACCGCCTGGGTTAGGTGTAATCTTCACTCTTATATCGCCAAGGTAGAAATCACCCGAAGGTACAAACCAGTAATCAGCGGATTTACCTGAACACCCTAAAGCTGTATTGGTAACTACAACTGAGTAATTTCCATAGCCTCTTGGTTTATACCTTTGGTTTGTTGCTCCGGGTATTAAAATACCATCTTTATACCACTGGTAGCTGTCTGCCTGTGTACAAATCAGTTCAAGACCTGATTGTGTAATTACCGGGGCAGATATGTTACCCATGGTAACATTAATTTCATCTGTTACAGGAGCGCCGCAACCAGCTACTGTTACACTGTATGTGCCACTTGAAGAAACAGTAATGGTTCTGGTAGTTTCTCCCGTACTCCACAGGTATGTTAAACCCGCATATTCACCTGCGTCGAGCATAATGCTATTACCAAAGCATACATTAATGTCTTCACCAAGATTTACAGGCGCCGGCGGATTAATCAATGAGATATTTATTGAGCCTTCGCCGGTACATCCATTAAGATCTACTGTTACTTTGTATACTCCTAATGATCCATTTACAGTATTGGTTTGGCTCGATTGACCATCGCTCCACAGGTATGTTGCACCCGGGTAGCCGGCATCAAGTGTAATAAATGAACCGGAACATATCGTGGTATCATTACCAAGGTTTACAGGCAATGTGGAGTTAACATATACTTTGATGGTTCCTGTTCCGCTGCATGCACCTTGTGTAACAGTTACCGTGTACACATTTTCGGGGTCAGTTGGCCAAACAGTTGGATTTTGTAATGTTGAATAGTTAGCATTTGCACTCCACGCGTATGTTGCTCCTGCATAACCTGCATCAAGCACCAGGCTGTTACCAGGACATACTGTTGTATCGTTACCAAGATTTATATTCAGGGTACCCGACACCGTTACCTGTATGGTATCTCTTGCTTTACACAATCCATTATTTACTTCCACAGCATAAGTTCCCGATTCAGCTACACTGATGCTTTGGCCGGTTTGTCCATTGCTCCATGTATACGTAGCGCCTGCATTACCGGCATCAAGTGTTATGCTGCTGCCTGAACATATGGTGGTGTCATTACCCAGGTTCACGGTAAAGGATGAGCCGGTAAAGCTTACAATATGATCAATAGTATCTTTTGTTCCACCGGTTGTAGTAACTATCAGTCGGATAGTATGATCACCGGCTGTAACATAATCATGTGAATAAGTTTGGTTGTACCCGGTTACAACTGTGCCATCGCCAAAATCCCAGGAGTGGTCAGCAACTGAACCGGTACACACATCGGAATTTTCTGTAACAGTTACAGTGTATGGCCCGCAACTTCCCGAACCAGCCAATATGGTATTGAATTTTGCCACAATTGTATCCTTATGACTTACCTGAATAGTATCTCTGCCAACACAGCCATTTTTAGTTACACTCACCCAGAAGGTACCTGTATGAAGCACATTTAAATTCTGCGTTGCTTTCCCATTATAGCCACCGCCTGCATATGAACTGCCCCACAAATATGTAGCTCCGCTTACACCCGATTTTAATGTTATAAAGCCACCTGGGCAGAAAGCAGTATCAGCTCCAAGATTAACAGTGAACCCGGCACCAACATTCACCAGTTTGGAATCACTGCCGGTGCAACCTGATGCACTGGTTACGGTAACACTGTAATTTGTATTTACTGTTGGATTTACCGTGATTGTCCTGGTTGTTTCACCACTGAGCCACGAATATGAAGCACCAGGCCCGGCATCGAGTGTTATACTGCTACCTGAGCATATCGTTGTATCATTACCAAGATTTACACTAATGGCAGAGCCTACATTCACTGTTTTTGAATCCGATCCGGTACAACCTGATGCATTCGTTACAGTCACACTATAAGTTGTATTTGCTGTAGGGCTTACTGTGATTGTTCTGGTGATTGCTCCGGTGCTCCACGAGTATGACGAACCTGCTCCGGCATCGATTGTTACACTGCTGCCTGAACATATCGTTGTATCATTGCCAAGGTCTACACTAACGGCTGAGCCTACATTCACTGTTTTTGAATCCGATCCGGTACAACCCGATGCGCTGGTTACAGTTACACCATAATTTGTATTTACTGTTGGACTTACTGTGATTGTCCTGGTTGTTTCACCACTGAGCCACGAATATGAAGCACCAGGCCCGGCATCGAGTGTTATACTGCTACCTGAGCATATCGTTGTATCATTACCAAGATTTACACTAACGGCTGAGCCTACATTCACTGTTTTTGAATCTGTTGCTGTACAACCTGATGCACTGGTTACAGTTACATCATAAGTTGTGGTTGCTGAAGGAGATACAGTGATTGTTCTGCCGGTTTCTCCATTGCTCCATGAGTATGACGAACCTGCTCCGGCATCGATTGTTACACTATTTCCTGCACATATCGTGGTATCATTACCGAGGTTAACACTGAACGTTTCCCCTGTGTATGACACAGTCTGCGGTATAGTGTCTTTATCATTATTATCAGTAGTTACTATCAATGTAATAGTATATGTGCCGGGGGCGCTGTAAGTATGGTTATAAGATTGATTGTATCCTGTAATTATAGTACCATCACCAAAATCCCAGCTATGATCAGCAATTGAACCGGTACAAACAGCAGCATTTTCTGCAACAGCAACAGTAAATGGCCCGCAGCTTCCACTGCCCGATGGCGTAGCTGTAAATGCTGCTGTAACAGCTTCTTTCACGGTAACTACAACCGTATCACTTACCTTACATCCGTTTTTAGTTACTTCCACCCAGTATGTTCCGGCGTGTGATATATATAGTTTTCGGCTTGTTTTTGTATTGTAATACGACATGCCGTTATCGGTGCTCCAGTCATAGGTGGCTGGCGCATTACCGGCATCTGCTTCAACAAAGCCTCCGGGGCATATTTGTTGATCAGCACCAAGATTAACAGTAAATGCAGCACCCACTGTAACTATCTTAGAATCGGAGGCTGTACAACCACTGCTATTGGTAACAGCTACCGAATAAGTTGTGGTTGCTGATGGAGATACAGTGATTGTTCTGCCGGTTTCTCCATTGCTCCATGAGTATGATGAACCAGCTCCGGCGTCAATTGTTATATTATTTCCTGCACATATCGTGGTATCATTACCAAGGTTAACACTGAAAGCTGTTCCTGTGTATGATACAGTATGCGAGATTGTGTCTTTATCATTATTGGTAGTTGTTACTATCAATGTAATAGTATATGTGCCGGCTGCGCTGTAAGTATGGCTATATGATTGATTGTACCCTGTAATTACAGTACCATCACCAAAATCCCAGCTATGATCAGCAATTGAGCCGGTACAAACAGCAGCATTTTCTGCAACGGCAACAGTAAATGGCCCGCAGCTTCCACTACCCGATGGCGTAGCTGTAAATGCTGCTGTAACAGCTTCTTTCATGGTAACAACAACTGTATCACTTGCCTTACATCCGTTTTTAGTTACTTCCACCCAGTATGTTCCGGCGTGCGATATATATAGTTTTTGGCTTGTTTTTGTATTGTAATACGACATGCCGTTATTGGTGCTCCAGTCATAGGTGGCTGGCGCATTACCGGCATCTACTTCAACAAAACCTCCGGGGCATATTTGTTGATCAGCACCAAGATTAACAACAGGTGCAGCATTTACATTCACCGTAACGGTACCGGTTATATCAACACCACACTTTGTTTTGGTTACGGTATAAGTTTGTGTAGATGCTGGGCTTGCAACCGGGTTATAAATAGTTGTACTGCTCAGGCCTGTTGCAGGAGTCCAGGCATAGGTTGTTCCAGGCTCATCACCTGCATCTAATTGCACACTGCCTCCCGCACAAATGGTTTTGTCTCCACCAAAATCAATTGGTGAAGGCCCTGCTGTGGGGTTGGGCAATTCTATTGTTACATTCATATCTGTTGAATATGAATCGTCCATATTCGAAACAAAGAGATAAACATTATGTGAGCCACCCGAATAAAACGTATGAACAGGGTTGCTTTCTTCGTATGGATCTCCATCAATAAGCCATCCAATATAACCAACTCCGTTGGCGGCGTTACAGGAAGTGGTGCTATCATAAAACTGCACCTTAACTTCTCCACCGCAACTACTTAACACTGTATATCCAAATTTTGGCGTTAAGGGAGCAGCAGCGGTAATATTAATAGTATCAGAAACGCTGCATCCCCCTACACTTACCGTAGCCGAAATAGTATTTAAACCGGCGTTTAAAGAAAAATCTCCGCTATGACTGGTATAATAAGGAGGATTCCAGGCATAATCATAATATATACCACTAACTGTTTCAAGGTGTGCCACTTCCCCTTCACATGCAACATAATCAGCCCCCAGGTTAAATGCAGGCTTAATAGCTGCAAAAATGTATGAATTTTTTGTTTCGGTTGCAGTTGCCCCGCTTTGAGTTGTAACAGTTAGCGTAACATTATAATAGATATGATTGCCTGAGTTATTATTATATGTATGTGTTGGATTGGCGGCAGTACTTGCAGGGCTTCCATCACCAAAATTCCAACTATAGCTTACAATAGGATCGCCAGCATCACCTGATGATGTGCTGGTAAATTGCGTATTCAATGGAGAACAGCCAGATGTAACACTGGCGGTAAAATTCGCAACCAAAGCTAATGAGCTCTTCCCGTCTTTATTCCCTGCCTGTGAATTGATGTATATCAACAGCAGTAAGGGTAGAAACAGTATAATTCGCTTCATAGGAAATTATTCTAGTTATTCGAGGATATAGACAACAGGGTGTATAACGTATAACACATTTTTAAATTGTTGCAAACCATTCCTTTAAAAAAAAATCTCCTTCCCACGCACGTACACTAACCTGGTTTATTGATATTTGCATAACAATTGATTACACAGCATACTATACAACAAATACTATCACGTATCGATATCATAGATATTGTTGGAGGCTTTGTTAAACTGAAGAAAAGGGGCACTAATTATCTTGGGCTTTGCCCTTTTCACAACGAAAAATCACCTTCTTTCACGGTATCGCCCGCCAAAGAAATTTACAAATGCTTTGGTTGTGGCAAAAGCGGTAATTCCATCAGCTTTTTGATGGAGCATGAAAAGTACAGTTATGTTGAAGCTTTACGCTGGCTGGCAAACAGGTATAATGTAGAAATTGAAGAAACGGAAGTTAGCCCCGAAGTAAAACTTTTACAACAAACGGCAGATAGTCTTTATATTATAAACAGTTTTGCCCAAAAATATTTTACCCGGGCACTACTCGAATCAGAAGAAGGACAGGACACTGCCCTGAGTTATTTACATGAACGCGGATTCAGCAATGATATTATTGAAAAATTTCAGATAGGTTACTGCAACCGGCAACGTGATGATTTTGCAAAGGCTGCAGTGGCAGCACAATACAATCCTGAATACCTTCAAAAAACAGGCTTGGTTGTATTGCGCGATGAACAGCTTGTTGATAATTACCGTGGACGTATAATATTTCCCGTACACAATCAAACCGGTAAAATAATTGGCTTTGGCGCAAGGGTAATAGGCAAAGTTGATAAAGCGCCTAAGTATATTAACACGCCGGAAAATGAAATATACGTAAAAAGCAAAATTTTATATGGCTCCTATTTTGCCAGGCAGGCTATAGATAAAGCAGATGAATGTTTATTGGTAGAGGGTTACACAGATGTAATTTCCCTGCACCAGGCAGGTATAGAAAACGTTGTTGCAAGTGGCGGAACATCATTAACACCAGATCAGCTAAGGCTTATAAAAAAATATACCAATAACCTTACGATTGTATACGATGGTGATAATGCAGGTATAAAAGCAGCATTGCGCGGGTTAGACCTTGCATTGGAAGAAGGTTTGAACGTGCAGCTTGTATTGATTCCGGATAATGAAGACCCGGATAGTTATGTAAAAAAAGTTGGACAAGATACTTTCAGGCAGTTTGTTTCAGAAAATAAAAAAGATATTATTCTTTTTCAACTGGAAGTTTCATTAAAAGATGCACAAAATGATCCTGTAAAAAAATCAGCAGTTGTTAACCGTATTGCCGAAACGATATCCCGTTTAAACAGAACGGAAGACTTTACCAAACAGCAGGATTATATACGGCAAAGCGCAGGTTTGCTGAAGATAGATGAACAGGGATTGATTGCATTGGTAAACAAATTTATACGGGAACGTGTAAGCAAACAGGAAAATAAACTACAATCACAGGAAGCAGACGAAACAACAGCAACTACAGTAACTGAACCTACTGATGAAGAAGTATTAAACCTTCTGAACCAGGACGAACTGGTAGAACGTAATATCACCAGGGCACTGCTGGAATTTGGTAATTACACATGGGCAGATGATCAAAAAGTGTGCGGGTATATTTTTGAAGAATTTGATGCAAACGGCTTATACGAGCTAATTGATAGTGCGCAGATGTTGCAGGTAATTGAAGCCTACCGGCAAAACGTAAACAACGGGCTTGATATCAATATAAAAAGTTTTCTTTACCATGAAAACCCGGACATTAGCACGATTGTGGTTGGACTAATGGATACCAGGTATGAATTAAGCCATAACTGGAAGGAACATTATGATGGACCTTTGCCAACCAGGGAACAACTTTATAAAGAAGAGGTACAGTCTACACTGCATTACCTTAAGCTTCGCAAAATTAAAAGACTAATGCTCGAAAACCTTCGCGACCTGGAGAAATCTCAATCACCTGAAGAGCAAATGACATTATTGCAAACGCATCAACATTTAGAACAAATGAAAGTTGAACTTGCAAGGATTTATGGAACGGTAATATTTAAATAAAATATTTTACAAAATAATTTTGACTGGCACTTCTTATATTCACATTCCTTATACCCGTCGTGGAGTTAACCTATGCTCATTTTCAAATAATTCATTAACAACGTCCATCAATGCTATCTGCATTGACAGATCAAAAACAAACTTTATGAAGCCTGTTCAACCTGTTTTTATAGCGCTACTTTTTTCATTTACTGTTGTAAAGGCTCAGGTGGCAATTAAACCTTCGGTTGGGTTAAATTTTACTGATTTCTCTAAAGACCCCAATACAGGAAAATACATATCAAAGGCCGGCTACCAGCTTGGAGGATCTGTAGCCTTCGGTAAGAAAGTATATATTGAACCAGGAATTTTCTGGGTAAAGAAAACTACAGAATATGTTACAGAAAATACCAATTCGGATGACGTAAAGTTTGATATAAGTGGTTTCAGAATTCCCGTTTCCCTTGGCTTTAATCTTATTGGAAACGAAAAATCACTGGTTGGCTTGAGGGCATTTGGCGGGGCGTCGGCTTTTATACTTACCGATGCTAAGGCAAAAGGTTTGAGTAAAGATGATTTTAAGAATGCTGCTTTTGGGGTATTTGCAGGTGCGGGGCTTGATCTGGGCATTGTTTTCATGGAAGCGAAATACGAATGGTCGCTTACCAATGTTCAAAATGATATATCGCAGATTGATGTAGGGAAATCAAGATCAATTTTTATCAATGCCGGAATAAGAATTCCTTTGTAAGCGTAATAAACTGTTCTTTTAAAACCTCACAGGTTATAAACCTGTGAGGTTTATTGTTATCGTATCTTTCTTGCGCATCCGCCGGTTTACTCAACGGCTTTCTTCGCTTTTTCTCCAGCCTCTTTTGCTTTCTCCCCTACTTTTTTAGCGCCGTCTTTAATTGCTTTACCTGCATCTTCGGCGCCTTCCTTCACAGCATTGGCTGCATCTTTCACACCTTCTTTAGCAGCATCCCATGCATTGGAAACAGCATTACCGGCTTTATCAAAAAACGCTCCTGTTTTCTTTATCGATTCACCTTCTTTAATGCTGATCATTTTACCATCTTTATTGGTAACATTTCCTTTTACTGAAACCACAGTGCCGTCGTTAAGGGTAATATTTTTTTCAGCTACGACCCAACCTCCGTTTTTATATACCATCAGTTTCCCGTCTTTCCACATCACATCTCCTTCTTCAGCAGCATAAGTTGTGGTTGTGGTAGTGGTAGTTGTGGTAGTAGTTGTAGAAACTTTTCCCGAGTCTGATAATGTTACCGAAGTATCCTTAACTGTTACAGTTTCGGTTTCGGTTGCATTGTTACCACAGGAAGCAAATACTGCCGCCATGGCAGCAAAGAGCAATGTTTTTTTCATGTTGATGATTAATTTAGTATGGATAGAAATCCAAAAGAATGCCAGATTTTAACTGAGCACAAAATCAGTTAACATGTGAGTTTTAGATGATAGAAAATAAGCCATTGCGTGGTATATTTCATATGCGGAGATAATAAATGTTATTTATTCACCTGATTACAAGATCGCAGCATTGGAGAATAAAAATATTTTTTTACCGCATAGTAGCATAAGTAACAATAGAAACACATAGAGAAGTTGCATAAGTTAAAGAAAAAATTATGTGTATCTACCTTTTTATACCCCTCCTATGTTGGTGATACCTATTGGCTGATGCCTCTCAGGCAACCTTTGTTGTTGCGCTATGTATTTTTCCATTTTCATACGTTTCTAATGCTGCGTTTAACCTTTTCCGTATTTCCGCTAACGTATATTCTTTTGTAAGTTTCCCGTTTTTGTATACTGTTTGTAGTTCACTTTCCTTTTCTTGCTTCCAGCTTACTTTATCAAACAAGGTATATGTGCCGTTTATATTTTTTACCTGCAATAAACCTGTAGCTGATTTTTTTGTGCCGTCATCTGTTACCGGGTCTTTAAAAATATTCCTGCCTTCACCATCCACTTCCACGTAAGTAGCTTTCATTGCCAAGCCAAATGTGTCACGGGTATTGTATTGATAGGTAAAGCTGCCTACACCAAAAACTACCTGGCTGGCAAAACCTTTTTCCTTTAATCCTTTACAAATAGCATCTGCCCTTTCAAGGTTTATGCTATCTCCATATATAGCACCTATATGCGGATCGAGTAATTTATATCCTGCACCGGTAATGCTTCCGCCAAAAATATCCCATAATAATTCCACCACACCTTTTTGCCCGGCTATCGTTTTTCCTTCAGGATCACCACAAATAATTTTTACAGGGTCACCACTATCAGGTCGTATCACCACTTTACCGTTGCGCTGCAATACAGCCGTTTTTAATTCAGATAAATATGCCGTACACACTCTCCATAAATCCCAGGTATCGCTTACTATACTTACGATACCTGAAGGATAAACTTCCGTGATCAGCCTTTTGAACGTTTCCAGTTCTCCATCCTTACTGCCGCTGCACATTACACTATGCTCTGTAGCCGCAACACTTCCACCCACCAGTTCTTTTTCAGCATCTGCATGATAGTATTGCTCAAGCGCATCAATAGCCGGTACAGTATCTGTTCCGCTGAAAGAAGTTAAATGCCCCATGCCGCTTATAACGGCGCTTTCAAAACTACTCATGCCCCTGAGGCTGAAATCGTGCGCCTGCCATTGTATAAAATCCGCCGGCATGCCTGTTTCTTCAGCGTAGCGTGTTAATAGTTTTTTGTATTGAAACGCTATAGTGGCGCTTGTACATGGCTGCCAGGTAATAGCCGATAAAATAGTTTCTAAAAAATTAGTAAGCCAGTAAAACTCCGGGAGTGTATTCACCACCGTTAGGCAAGGCACTCTCATCGGCACCAGACTACCTTCCGGCAATGCTTTTATTTCTACAGGCAAATAACCAAGGTCGTGCAATTTTTCTATGTGTGAGTAATCAGGTAAATCGCCTATGGAAGTGCTGATGCGGCGCTTGTATTCACGCATCACTTTTTCTTTAGGCTGTTCAAAAAAGTTTTCGTTGAAATATGTAATAAGATATTCTTTGATAAAGTACTGCAAACCGAAGAACACCATTTCATCAACACCGGGCATCCTGCTTTTACGTGGCGTAAGATTGCTGTATACTAATGTAGTATGTGGGGGGTATTGAAATACATGGCCAACTTTATAATAATCTGTGAGTAAAAAGGGATTCATTTTCATGTAAGTAAAATTTTGTGGTTAGTGGTATTTATTATGAGGTTGTGGTAATATTACCCTTCAAGTATGGCTGGTATTTCTTTTACAATTTTAGACGTATAGATCTTATTAAAACTATCGCTCACTATAATCTGGTTAAACTTTTGTTCTAATGTTGCAAAACCTTTTGAAAAAATACCGTGGCTCACAATTAAAGTAAGATGTTTGGGTTTTATTTTTTCTGCTATGGAAAGAAAAGTTGCGCCGCCATCACATATATCATCTATGATCACGCAGTTCCTGTTTTCGCATTCCTGCGGCTCCAGTACTTCCAGTGTAAGTTTGCCGGTAGCCAGGTCCCTGTTCTTGCTGCAGTATACTATATCCTTTAAATTTTTATTCCACTCAAAATATTTTGATACTTTTTTCGCGGCGCCGGCATCAGGACAAATCAATACACCATCCTGCATATTATACTGTTCAACCATCTGGCAGTTGGTAATATTCACGGCGTTTTTTATCAGGAGCGTAGAAACATCGGAGTGAGCATCAAACAACAATATTTTTGAAAAACCACAGCTATTGATAAGGTCAGCCACCACTTTAACATCTATACTGTCGCCATGCTGCATCAACCTGTCGTAACGTGCAGCCATCAGGTATGGAATTACCAGTAATTTCTTTTTAGCGAAAAGATTATCGAGGGCGTTAGCTGTTTCCAGTAATTGTATCACTTTAATGCTATCGGTTAGTGAGCAAATCACTTTCACTTCATCATCTTCTTCAATGTCCCGGATGTTTACATGGGGTTGATTATCGGGAAACAAAGTAACGTTTATTCCCTGCCCGGTATTCAAATTGATTGTTTTCATAAAATTTGCGTATTTATTAAGCAAATATAATAGCCGGTTTTTAAATATGCAAATTTTGCTTCAAAATAAAGCAAAATAGGTTTTGCATTAGTGCGCATACTATAACGTTAAGCGCCGGTTTATATTTCAAAATGAAAGCCTTCTTTCAGCAGTTCTTTATAACGCACAGGGTTGAACCTGAACATTTTGCTGGGTCTGCCCTTACCTTCTGTTTTTGACAGCTCCCCGGTTTCTTCCAAAAAACCAAAGGAGAGGATTTTTTTGCTGAAATTACGGCGGTTGATGTCTTTACCAAGCAGGGCTATATATAATTTTTCAAGATCGGAGAAGGGGAATTTTTTATCCAGCAGTTCAAAACCTATAGGCTGGTACCGTACTTTATTGCGCAGCCGCTCAATAGCGGTATTTAATATCTTTTTATGATCGAATGCAAGCTCAGGGAGTTTTTTTATACTGAACCATTTCGCGTTTTCCGCGTCGGTTCTGGCTTTCAGTTCCCGGAACTGGCTAGCTTTAACCAAACCGAAATATGCTATGGCAATAATTCTTTGCCTGAGGTCGCGGTCAGGGTCGCCAAAAGTATATAGCTGCTCAAGGTAATTAACTTCTATGCCGGTTTCTTCCAGCAGTTCACGGCGAACAGCATCTTCCAGCGATTCGTTCTCCAATACAAAGCCACCGGGTATTGCCCATCCGTTTTTGAATGGCTCATACTTGCGTTGAATCAGCAAAACAGAAACACCATCATGTTTTGAATAGCCAAATACGATGGCATCAACAGCAACTTTTATATCAGCGGGCTTATTTTGCATATGAATGAAGCAAAATTAGGGGATTTGTTGTTTCATAATAACTATAAGGGTAGTAGCTACAGCGCAAACTTTTGAATTATTATTTTTCTCTGCAAACGGGCAGCCTCTCTGAGGCTGATAATATGCCTCAGGATCTTTCAAATGTTCAGAGCCGCAACAGGTACATTGAAATTAACTATTAAAAGATTTGTAATTTTTAAGTGACAGGCTAATATCAGATTACTTTTCAGGAAGTACATTATCGCAATTATTTTTCAAGATGCGCTTTTCCTTTTCTTCCACTCCAATATTAATGCCATCAATATTCCCGGTTTACAAAACCTGTTTTATTTTATCTTCTGTTGTTTCCTGTAGCTTTATTTTAATAGTTTGCTCTTTCTGTATTGATTTTAAAGACCTGTTTTGTAAGAATGGTTGAAGTAAAAGGCTTTTGAACCTTGCTATCTGTACTTCTACACGAATAAAATATAATAACAGATAGCAATAAAAATAATCTTTTCATATAACTCCGGCATTAAAAACATAAAGGCATTTGCATCACTCACCAATTTCAGACAAAATACTCAGTATTTTCTTTAGCAGTCATTTCGCAATCAGGTAATTCACAATTTACCTTTAATAAAAAACTAAGGCCTACTTTTATTCCATGAACATACGCAACTTCTATCCTTACTTCAAGCCCTATAAAAAAGCTTTTCTTGTTATACCCGTTTTTGTTTTGATTGATGTGGTATGCGAAATATCACAACCAAGGCTAATGTCCGCAGTGGTTGATGGAGGTATTCTAAATAAAGATTTACATCATGTATTGAGAACAGGATTGGCAATGATCGGACTGGCGCTGGTTGCTATATTGGCTAATCTTGGAAATATTTATTATTCTTCCACAGCTTCAGTGGGTTTTGTTACAAGCCTGCGCAGAGGCTTGTTTCATAAAATACAAACCTTTTCATTTGCCGATACTGATTATTTCAGTTCCGCATCACTCACTACACGCATCACCAATGATGCGAATGTATTGCAGCAGGTATTAATGATGAGTTTACGCATGTTATTAAGGGCGCCACTCATGTTAATCTTCGCCGTGGTGTTTGCTATCATGATTAATAAAGAGCTGGCATTGGTATTGGCATTTTCCATCCCGGTATTGGCAATCAGCATTTTTTTATTGTTGCGCAAAGGCCTGCCTTATTTTATTAAAATGCAGCAAAAGGTAGATAATGTTAATGGAACCGTCCAGGAAAACCTGTTGAATGTTCGGGTGATAAAAGCATTTGTAAGACAGGACTATGAGAAAGAAAAATTTGAAAAAGTGAATATTGACCTGATGACCATTGCAGCAAAAGCATCAGGTATTGTAATTATGATTATGCCCGTAATGCAATTGATCATGGGCATTTCGCTGGTAGCAGTAACATGGTTTGGCGGGCAAAAGGTAATGGCAGGTTCATTGCCTTTGGGTGGACTAATGTCTTTTCTAAGTTATATTACGCAAATACTAATTGCACTCATGATATTATCCATGACTTTTATGATGATATCAAGAGCCATTGCTTCGGGTGATCGTATTGAAGAAGTTTTGTTGAAAGCATCTTCACTCACTGATATGCCCGGTGCTGTAGAAAAAGGATTGAAAGTGAAAAATGGCAGTATCCGTTTTGATGATGTTTGTTTTCGCTATAATGTGGGAAGTGAAAAGGCAAATCTTGAAAATATCAGTTTTAACGTAAAAGCAGGAGCAACAGTCGCAATTATTGGCGGAACAGGCTCTGGCAAAAGCACGCTGGTACAATTGATACCGCGTTTATATGATGTAAGCAGCGGCGCAGTATATGTTGATGAGGTGAATGTAAAAGATTATGCTTTGGAAGAATTGCGCGGCAGCATTGGTATTGTGCTGCAGCAAAACCAATTATTCTCAGGCTCTATTTACGACAACCTGAAATGGGGCAATCCTGATGCTGCCGAGGCTGATATTACTGAAGCTGCCCGTATTGCCAGTGCCGATGATTTTATCCGTTCGCTTCCCGACGGCTATCAAACCATACTTGGCCAGGGTGGGGTAAATCTTTCAGGCGGGCAAAAGCAACGCATATGCATTGCCCGAACACTACTCAAAAAACCTAAAATACTAATACTGGATGATAGTACCAGTGCATTGGATATTACCACCGACAGGGATATACGGGAAGGGCTTGATAAATATTTAAGCGATACTACGGTAATCATCATTGCGCAACGCATCAGCAGCGTGCAGCATGCCGATAAAATTATTGTATTGGATGAAGGACATATTGCGGGCATCGGGCAACACGAATCGCTGTTAAATGATAATGCCATCTACCAGGAAATTTATCAATCGCAACACCTGAATAAAGAAGAGACTGTATGAGCATGAGCAATAACGATAAAGGAACCATACCTGCTAATGTACCCGGCAATAAATTCCGCCAGATTAAAACCGAAAAACCACAGAACGGCGCGCAGGCTCTGTGGCGTTTATTGCGATACTATTCCTCACACAGATTACTGCTGGTATTTATAGGGATATCCTTGTTGCTGGGCACTACGGGCACACTGGCGGGTAACTATCTTGTGCGCCCTGCCATTAACGATTATGTGTTGAAGCATGATATCAATGGCTTACTTAAAATATGCCTCGTGATGCTTGCGGTATATGTGCTGGGCAGTTTGTTTAATATGCTGCAAAACAGGTTGACGATCAAAGTAGCACAGTTAACTGTTGCGCAAATAAGAAAAGAGCTGTTTGATAAATTGCAAAACCTGCCCATAAAATTTTACGATACGCACCAGCATGGCGATTTGATGAGCCGTTTTACCAATGATATGGATACGGTGAGTGATGCATTAAATAACAGCATTACACAAATTATCGTGAGCAGCATTACACTGGCAGGCACATTATCATTGATGTTGTATATAAGCCCGCTGCTATCTATTGTTTCTCTTTTTATGATTCCGTCTATGCTTTGGGCTGCCAAAGCCATCATTAATAAAAGCAAAAAATATTTTATAGATAACCAGGCTGCCATAGGGAGCACAAATGGCTATGTGGAAGAAATGATAGCGGGACAGAAAGTAGTGAAGGTATTCGGCCATGAGCAACTGGCGATGGAACAATTTGATGTGCTTAATGAAAATCTTCGCGACAAGGCCGGTAAAGCACAATTTTATTCAGGCATGATGATGCCGCTGATGGTAAATATGAGTACTATCAATTATGCTCTTACCACTATTGTTGGTGGTATTTTGGCTATTACCCGCGGACTTGATTTAGGAGGACTTGCAGCCTTTCTGCAATATGCACGGCAGTTTGGAAGACCGGTAAATGAAATTTCCAGTCAGTACAACAGCCTGCAGGCGGCGCTTGCAGGCGCTGAGCGTATATTTGCTGTAATTGATGCAACACCCGAAAGCCAAACGGAAAATCCTGTGCCGATCAGCAAACCGGTAAAAGGCAATATCGTTTTTAAACATGTTGACTTTGGATATGTGCCGGAAAAACAAGTATTGTCTGATATCAATATACAGGCATTGCCGGGACAGAAAATTGCTTTTGTTGGAGAAACAGGTGCAGGCAAATCAACCATTATAAATCTTTTACCCAGGTTTTATGCTATTAATGCCGGTGATATTGATTTAGATGGTACTTCTATTTATCAACTGGATCGTGATATGTTGCGCAAAGAAATGGCTATTGTATTCCAGGATACGCATTTGTTTACCGGCACAGTGATGGAAAATATCCGGTATGGAAGATTAAACGCTACAGATGAAGAAGTAATGAATGCTGCAAAGCTGGCTGCGGCTGATAGTTTTATTACGCAATTGCCACAGGGATATCAAACTGTATTAACAGGTGATGGCGCTAACCTCAGCCAGGGGCAACGGCAATTGCTGAATATTGCACGTGCCACTGTTGCCAATGCGCCCATTCTTATTCTCGACGAAGCCACCAGTTCTATTGATACCAGGACAGAAATTGCTATTCAGAAAGGAATAGACGGGTTGATGCAGGGCAGAACAAGTTTTGTAATCGCACATCGTTTATCAACCATACGTAATGCGGATATTATATGCGTAATTGACAAAGGAAAAATTATTGAACGCGGCACTCACCGGGAATTACTGGCAATGAAAGGAAAATATTACCGGTTATATATAAGCCAGTTCGATTAAGGCGCAGAAGTAGTTTCTATCCAGTATACTTCTATTTGTTCCTTTCCTGTATCAGTTTAATTATTTCGGGCCTGTTAAAATGCATTGCCCAACCGAGAGCGTCACTCTGATGATCTGTATCAAGGATTTTTAAATCAACACCGGCGGACAGCGCTAATTTTGCAAGCTCAATATCATTTCGCAGCGTTGCAATATGCATCAGTGTACCATTCCAGCTATAATATAACCTGTTTACTTCAGCAGAGTCACGGGACAATAAATCATATACCTTTTCCTTCCATTTAAAATTCCATGCATCTATAATTGTATAAGCAGCGCCATGCTCAATCAGCCATGCCGCTGAAGCAGGCTGGTTACATTCCGCGGCAAGCTGAATAAGCGTCATACCATTGGCAAGCGGTTTGTTCAGATCAGAAGAATCAGAGAACGAATATAAAGTATCAAGCGCTGCTATATTACCGAGGCCTACAGCTTCTGCTAATGCAATAATATTTGCAGCTGGTGGATCCGTAAAATAATGTTTACCGATCAGCCACCATGTAATACCATAACTGATAAATACAAATCCTGCTTTTTCATAAACAGGCCGCCCCATATCATTGGCATTGAGTGTAGCATATGCATATCCTCTTTCTTTTGCCAGCCTGCATGCAGCCAGTACAAGAGATCTGCCAATGCCTTTATTTCTCATAGCAGGTATAACGCCTACGTTGTATATACCAGCCACCCCAAGCGCACCTGTGCTGAAGAAAATGCCACATTGGCCAACAATTTTCCCATCAACAACAGCAACCACCCGTTGGGCATGCTCAGGATGTTTTTGCAATAAAGCTAATGACAGATAGCCGTCTTCCTGGTTGTAAGGAAGATCTTTTATGCCGGACACGGAAGATGCATTATCTGGTTGAATGAGTACATTTTCAGGTACTGTGTTATGATTGGTGATAGTTTTAAGATCAAGCGCCATCCAGCAGGGTTGCCATCCCGGCTGAAAGCCTCTTGCCAAAAGTCTTATACCTAAATCCACAGGTTGTGATGGTACTAATGACCAGCATCCAACATTCTGAGCTTTGTGCATACGGTAATAGCCTATCATCTGGTCTAATTGTTTGCCTGCATTTATTTCATCCATTGCAGGAAAAGCTACGCTGGCTTCAATCGCAGGCTTTGTGAATGTGTAGGTAAGCCCATCCCGTGAATGCACTTCACCGGCATTCATTATTGTGCCTGTACAAAATAGTTGACGATGATTATCTGCAGCAGCATGTTCTAATTCCTTTATACCTGCATTATGCAATACCATACAGAAAAAGATTATGATGTTCACAAAGCTATTGAAAAACTAATGGTTGTAACAGGAGCTATGTACTATACCGGTATATGCTTTCACAGCAGCACAAAATATTAGCTTACACACACATGGCTTTGAGAAGAGGTCTGCGGGGAGTCTTGCAATCAGCAACAGGCAAAAAAATTTCCCTGAGATGAGCAACGATATTACAAAGTGCCATGTCAGAGAAAGAAAAAACATAATGAAAAAAAGCCTGTTCCCTTTACTGGCGGTTTTTATCATAGTATTTACTGCATGTGAAAAGATGAGAGGATCAGGATCGTATTATACGGCAGACAATTGGAGTAATGCCGGTGTAGTAGGCAATATCGATTCCATTGTAGAAAATCAGTTTATCAAAACGTCAGACTCTGCAGTTACAACCTTTTCGGTAGATGCAGATGGCGGATCATATGCGCTGGCAAAAAGACTGTTAAATAGTTCTTCTGATCTTAGTTCTTATGCTGAAGCGATACGCACAGAAGAGTTTATCAATTATTTTACTTATGATTATCCTGATCCTGCTGATGATAATACTATTGCCGTAAACGGTGAAGTGAGCACCTGCCCCTGGAATGCAGAACATAAGCTGGTGCGCATTGGCATTAAAGGTAAGAGTATTCAGAAGGCGCAATTCCCCTCGGCCAACTTTGTTTTATTAATAGATGTATCGGGTTCAATGAGTAGTGATGATAAACTTGAATTACTGAAAAAAGGCTTTATCACATTTGCAAAACAAATGCGCTCATCTGATAAAATTGCTATTGTAACATACGCAGGTGAAGAAGCTGTACTGCTTGAATCAACCCCGGGAACACAGAAAAATAATATCGTCAGTGCTATTGAAAAATTAGGCTCCGGCGGAAGTACAAATGGCGCAGGCGGTATTCAAAAAGCATATGAAATCGCTAAACAAAATTTTATTCCCGGCGGAAATAACAGGGTTATATTAGGAACAGATGGAGATTTTAATGTTGGTATTACAAATACCGGTGATTTGATTAAGCTGGTAGAAGATAATAAAACCCGGGGAATTTATCTTACTATGTTAGGCGTTGGTTTAGGTAATTACAATGAGTCTATGATGGAAAAAATTGCCAATAAAGGTGATGGCACTTATGAATACCTTGGCAGCGAAGAAGAACTGAAAAAAGTGTTTATAGATGAATATAGCAAATTTGTGACCGTTGCAAAAGATGTAAAGGTGCAGGTAAGTTTTAATAAAGAGCTTGTTGAAGCATACAGGTTAATTGGTTATGAAAACCGGGCGCTTGCCAACAGTGATTTTGAAGACGATAGTAAAGATGCCGGCGAAATTGGCGCCGGGCAAACCATTACAGCCTTGTATGAAATAAAACCGGCGTCGGGTAGTAATATTAATTTCAGGTCTGCTCCTTCATTTGCTATAAGCTTTCGCTATAAGAAAGCAGTTAATGACCCCAGTACATTAATAGCACTTGATGTATATGATAATGGTGCTGCATTCAATAATTCAAGTGAAAACATGAGGTTCTCCGCATCGCTTGCGGGGCTGGGTATGTATTTAAGAAAATCATCCTTTAAAGGAAATCTTACAATCACCAATATAAAACAATGGGCTTCAAATGCAATATCATTCGATCCTAATGGTTATCGGGCCAATCATATACAATTATTGAATAAGGTAAAGTAGGAAGAAATTTTCGCCATTCCTTTGGTTCTCCGCAGTCTCAACTCCGAGCCTTTTGTGCGTGGGCTGGACTCTGCAAGGCATACTCATCGCCTCTTTTTTGTTTAACTTACTTCTTTTATATGGCAGCAGTTTTAATTACAATCTTTGATGCTCCGCCTACCGCAGTTTTTATATTTGAAATACAGCATTAAAGGTTAATAAATTTAACTAAAACCTTAAGTTATGAAACCTATTTCAGATAAACTGTGTGATTTTACAGGACAAAATATATACGTAGGCATGGATGTGCACCATAAAAGCTGGAAGGTGCATATTTATTACATACAGAGATGAAAGGGTTTGATTATTCCTCAATTTTTCATCAGCCCCTTTAATTGCTCGTCACCAAACTGCGCCAGGCTTTGCAGCTTCAGATCAGCGGCGTTCCATTTACCTGCATTAAAAACAGATGGGGCAGGAATAACCACACATTTCATCCGCGCCGCCTTAACCGCTATCATCCCGTTAAATGAATCTTCAAAACAAATACACTGAGATGGTGAAACACCCAATTGCATAGCGCAGTTAAGATATACTTCGGGGTGCGGTTTCCCATATCTTAATTCTTCTGCAGAAGTAATACAACTCAGGTACTGCCGGATATTTAATTTATCGGCAACAATATCAGCCAGTTTTACGGGCGAAGATGTGGCAATCGCCATCTTAAATCCCTTCTTCTTAAAAAAAGAAAAGATTTCAGGCACACCCGGCATAGCAACACCGTGTTTCTCTATCTTATCAATTGCCTTATTGATAATGCCTGTTACTGCATTTTCTGCATAATGTTCCTCAACCTTAAAAAAATTAAACCAATGTGCTATCCATTCAACAGTGCGCAAGCCGGTTGAGCTATGATATTGTTCAGGTGTGAGTTGAATATTGAATTCTTTTAAAAGTTCAGCTCCTGCTTCTTCCCATAAAGGTTCTGAGTCAATAAGGAGACCATCCATATCAAATATAACAGCATCTGATTTCATGGCGCAAATATAAAACCGGACAGTATATTATAACTGTTTCAATATTTTTTGTGCACGCGATTTAAAAGCCGCCGTTTCATGAGGCAGCTGATCTTCAATAATAAGCTTCAGCTCAGGTATAATTTCAGGATATTGATTTGCAAGATTTGCGAGAACGGTAAGACTGAACGCCTTTACGGAAACGATTGTGTGATTTTTCAAGATTATTGAATTTATAGCCGCAGGGTTTGTTGTTTTCCTATACTTTTAAATAATTTCGAATGATGCTTAAAACTGTACTTCAGGAATTTGGTCTGAACACCCCGGAACTGAAAGTTGTTCCGTTCGGGTCAGGATTGATCAATCATACCTGGAAAATAAATCAAAACGACGGCGAGGCTTATATTCTGCAACGGATCAATCATAATGTTTTTAAAGCTCCGCAAGACATTGCATATAATGTACGATTGATAGGTTCATACCTTGCCAGGCAATATCCCCAATACTTTTTTGTGCGCAATGTGTTTACAAGTAAGGGTGATGATATTCATTTTGTAGAGGGAGAAGGGTATTTCAGGCTGGTACCTTTTGTAAAACGATCGCATACGGTAGATGTTGTGCAAAACCCGGGGCAGGCCTATGAAGCTGCCAGGCAGTTCGGGAGATTTACGCATGTACTGAATGATTTCCCCGTATCACAATTAAAAGTAACAATCCCGGATTTTCATAATCTCACACTGCGCTATAACCAGTTTTTGCAATCGCTGCAAACCGGCAACAGGGAAAGAATTACTGAGGCAAAAGAAGAAATTGCATGGCTGGAAAACAAGTATTATATCGTAGAAAAATTTGAGGCTATGAAAAATAACCCTGATTTTAAAATCAGGGTTACACATCATGATACAAAGATCAGCAACGTATTGTTTGATGATAACGATAAAGGCATATGCGTTATAGACCTTGACACTGTTATGCCGGGTTATTTTATCAGTGATGTTGGCGATATGATGCGCACCTGCCTGTCGCCGGTAAGTGAAGAAGAAAAAGATTTTTCTAAAATTGAAATACGCAACGAATATTATAAGGCAATCGTGCAGGGATACCTTGCCGGCATGGAGGGCGATTTAAGTGAAGCAGAGTGTAAAAGCTTTTTTGATGGTGGTTGTTACCTGATCTACATGCAGGCTTTGCGTTACGTGGCAGACTATGTAAGCAATGATGTTTATTACGGTTCAAAATACCCCGGGCATAATTTTATCAGGGCAAAAAACCAGATTACTTTGTTAAAGAGATTGCTGGAAAAAGAAGAAACGCTGAGAGCAATAGTATAGCTATTCCTCCCGGCGTTTTATTAATGTAAAGTGCAATTTCTTATCAATGTGAACATCCGCATCCGTGTCCGCAGCTTCCATCTCCTTTGTGTTCGTGATGATGCGTGTGTGCATTATGTACATGCCCGTGTGAAAGTTCTTCCGCACTGGCTTCACGGATATTTTTAATCGTTACTGCAAACTCCAGGGTTCTGCCGGCAAAAGGATGATTACCATCCAGGATAATTTTATCGCCATCAATATCCGTCACAAGTAATTCCTGCCCGTCAGATGCCTGAACCATTGTTCCTAACTGCAAACCATCCGCACCTTCCGGAAATTGCTGACGGCTCACTTCAAATACCAGCTCAGGGTTAAAATCTCCATAGGCTTCACCGGGTGTAAGCACAACTTTCTTTTCTTCATCTATTTTCAAACCGGTCAATGCATTTTCAAGACCGGCAAGAATATTATCATGGCCATGCAGGTATTCAAGCGGTTCAAAATCCATATTCCCGTCAACTATATTTCCCTGCTCATCACTGGCACTATATTGAATACTTACTACCTTATCTTTTTCAACAACCATATTTTTATTTTTTATTGTGTTACTGCAAAGTTGATCTTTTTTGCAAGCCAGCTTTGTTTAACAGGAATAATCCAGTTTTGTTCAAGTTCTCTTTTTGTCTGCACTGTATTATTAAAATAGCATGTATCCGGCTGAATAAAACCGTTTTCTACAGCATATTGAATTTGAGATAAAGGCAAAAGCTCTATTTTATCATTTTTTATAAAAGCCAGTAATTGCCTGTCGAACAAAGTGATATTGAACCTTTGCTCCAAATCCTTAATAACTCTTACAGAGCTATCAGTACTGCAGCCGCTGACACCGGTTTGTGTTTCATCAGCCATCAGTATAACAAACTGTCCATAAAATATGGTTGCAAAACCTTTTACCGGCGAGCCATGCGCATTCCATTTTCCAACAAATTCATTCAATATTTCTTCGGCTGCCAATACTTCAGAAAGCATAAACTTCCTGTTTGCCTGGTAAATCCATATCCTGGAGGATGGAGCAAAATCTTCAGGAAGTAATTGTTGATAGTCTAAATCCATCCTGCAAAAATACGGAAAGGATTGGAAAAGCCTGTTTGCTGCAGGGATTCCGGTATTTGCAGCGGGCGGAACAGGATTTGCTACACAAAGAGCCACAAAGCATACACAAAGTTACACAAAGCGCTTTATTATTCTTTGTGGCTCTTTGTGTATCCTTCGTGTACCTCTGTGAAATGACCAGGTTGCTAAAACGGAATTATTCGTGATAGTGAGTGTGATCCGTGGTTAGAAGTGTACGCAATCATTATATCAAAAAATCCCGCAATCGTTTTTAAACAGCTTCTTAGAAAAGCAGGCCTTGCGTACAGGTTTCCTCCCTTTGGAGAGGCCGGGAGGGGCTGCTATATCCCTCACTCCATCGCCATTGCCACCAGTTCCGCAATATCCAGCACTTTTGTCTGGTCTTCTTTCTCTTTATTTTTTACACCATCTGTAAGCATCGTGTTACAAAAAGGACAGGCAGCAGCAATAACCGACGGATTAACGCTTAATGCCTCATCTGTTCTTTCAATATTTATCCTTACTGTTCCCTTTTCTTCTTCTTTGAACATTTGTGCTCCGCCGGCGCCGCAGCATAAGCCTTTACTTTTGCAGCGCTTCATTTCAACCAGTTCTCCATCCAGCGCTTCCAGCACTTTGCGCGGGGCTTCGTATATGTTATTGGCACGTCCCAGGTAACAGCTATCGTGATAGGTAATCCGCTTTCCTTTAAAGCCACCTTCCTCTTTCATTCTTATCTTTCCTTCGTCAATCAGTTGCTGCAGAAATGTGGCGTGATGTATTACTTCATAATTGCCACCCAGCTCAGGGTATTCATTTTTGAGTGTGTTAAAACAATGCGGGCAGGCGGTTACTATTTTTTTGATGTTGTAGTTATTCAGTACCTGGATATTCTGGTAAGCCATCATCTGGAACAAAAATTCATTGCCGGCTCTGCGCGCCGGGTCCCCGGTGCAAAATTCTTCTTTGCCGAGGATAGCATATTTAATTCCTGTTTTATTGAGAATGGTTGCAAATGCTTTGGTGATTTTTTGTGCACGCTGATCAAAGCTGCCGGCACAACCTACCCAAAAAAGTATTTCAGGATTTTCCTGGTTTGCAAATAATGCTGCCATTACCGGAACATGCATAGGCAATAATTTATTTCAAAGCTAAACGAAATTTATTACTATACTATTGCAACACTGAAAGCTGCAGCAACCAAACCAGGTATTATCATAAAATTATTTCCACGCTTTAAAGAATATATTAACAAATAGAGAAATATCTTTGTTTAAATCAATCATTATGAAAACATTCTTTACAAGCATTCTTCTCCTGTTTGTAAATCTGAGCTTTGCCCAGCAATTTAAACCCGTTGATGAAGGCTCGGAAGTAAAGTTTAAAATCAAAAATTTTGGCGTAAATGTGAGTGGAACATTTTCCGGGTTGAAAGGAAAAATAATATTTCACCCTGACAATTTAAATACCGCTGAATTTGATGTAACGATTGATACGAAAACTATTAACACCGGCATAGATCAACGCGACAACCATTTGAAGCAGGAAGAATATTTTGATGCTGATAAATACCCTCAGATACATTTCGCTTCTACAAAAATTACTACAAGCACCGATAAAGCCTATTTATTTGTATTCGGAAAACTCACCATCAAGGGTGTTACCAAAGAAATTTCTTTTCCCTTTAAAGCAACCGCCAGGGGCGATGATTATTTATTTGAAGGAGAATTTAAAATTAACCGCAGAGATTATACTGTAGGTGGCGGAAGTATTACTATGGCTGATGAATTAACGGTGAATTTAAGCGTGATGGGGAAGAAGGAATAATAGTGGTAAGACGTTTAGAGGTTTAAGGTACAGGCTGTAGGGCTGTAAATGACAATAGGCAATAGGCAATAGTGAATAGACAATACACACCTTTCTTACCACTTACAGCTATCCCTCAACCCACTTATCCCTGTCATCAGGACTAAACTTCCAGGGCGCAAAATTATTTTCGATATTAGAGAACATCACATTCCATTCCTGCGGTGCATTGCTTTCTTCCATTATCAGTGAACGGCGTAGTTCTAATATAATTTCAAGCGGACTGATACTAACAGGGCATTCTTCCACACAGGCATTGCAGGTAGTGCAGGCGCGTACTTCTTCTACAGAAATATAATTGTGCAATAAGGTTTTGCCATCATCTTTAAAACCGCCATTTGCAGTGATATTCTTTCCAACTTCTTCCAGCCTGTCTCTCGTATCCATCATAATTTTTCGGGGAGATAATGCCTTGCCGGTAATATTAGCAGGACAAGCTGCAGAACATCTTCCACATTCCGTGCACGAATATGCATCCAGCAAATTTTTCCAGCTTAAATCAAATACATCTTTCGCTCCGAATTTTGGTACAGGTGCGTTAGCATCAGGAAGAGGCGCCTGGTCGGGTTGCATGGCATACAATACTTCATTTTGTATTGCCGGCATATTGATCATCTCTCCCTTAGGCAATAACCTTGCATAATAGGCATTGGGAAAAGCCAGCGCTATATGCAAATGTTTTGAATATGGAAGATAATTCATGAAAGCAAAAATGCCGAGTATATGCAACCACCAGCAGGTGCGCTCTATTGCTACAAGCGCTCCATCACTCAACCCGGAAAACATTGGCGTGAGCAAACCCGAAATAACAAATTGCCCTGTGCCATGCTCAGCATAATGACCATAACCCCGTGATTGCAAAACAAGGTCTGATGTGTTCATAGTAAGCAATAAACACATCAATACAATTTCGGTCATCAATATATAATTGGCATCACTCCCCGGCCAGCCATCAAGATCGTGACTGATGAAACGTTTTAGCTTCAGTACATTTCTTCGTATAAAAAAAACAGTACACGCAACTATTACTAATACTGCCAGTATTTCGAATGCATCAATCAGGAAAGTGTACAGGTTTCCTAATACAGGAGCAAACAAACGGTGTGTACCCAGTATACCATCCAGCACAATTTCCAGCACTTCTATATTAATGATTAAAAAACCTGCATACACAAAAAAGTGAAGTACTGCCACGAGCGGATTACGGAACATTTTCTTTTGACCGAAAGCCAGTAAAAACAGGTTTTTCCAGCGCAGTCCGGGCTGATCGGAATAATCAGCGTCTTTTCCCAGCAATATATTACTGCGTATCTGTAATAATCTTTTGGCAAAAAGACCAATGCCTGCAATGGCAGCACTAATAAACAGTATTTGCGGAATAAACTGCATCATTTCAGTGGATGTAACGCTAAGATAAGATGTTTAGTACGAATTGTTTTATTCAGCAATACCACTTAGTTTTGGCAAGATTAATAACGGAGGATGAAAAACTATATTTTAACAGAGGCGCAGGTAGCAAAAAAGCTGCAGCGCATGGCTTATGAAATAGCGGAACGTAATGTTGGTGAAACGCAATTACTGTTTGCAGGCATAAAAGAAAATGGCGTAGTGATTGCAAAACGGTTAAAAACTTTGCTTGCAGCCATATTCACCGGTGAAATAGACATCATAGAAATGGAGATTGATGATAAAAGATTTCCACGCAAAATTACGTTGAGCAAAAACCGCAACTTTGATAATGCAGTTGTAATTGTGGTAGATGATGTTGCCAACAGCGGTAAAACCATGCTATATGCCCTGCAGCCTTTCTTAAAAGATCAACCAAAAAAAATTCAGACACTCGCCCTTGTTGACAGAACACATAAAACTTTCCCTGTGCATACGGATTATATAGGCTTTGCTATAGCCACAACTTTGCAGGAACATATTTTTGTAGAAGTTGACAATAATGAAAAAATAACCGGTGCATGGCTGGAATAATTTGCTTTTTTATTTATTTAGCCGATATTCGGTGAACAAAAAAATGATTGCAAATAAATAATACCCCAATAATATGGATGCTAAAATAAAAGAAAGAATAGACGCCTGGTTAACCGGTAGTTTTGATGAAGCCACCAAAGCTGAGCTTAAAAAAATACAGGCAGAAAATCCTGATGAGCTTACAGATGCGTTTTATCGCAACCTTGAATTTGGTACGGGCGGATTAAGAGGTATTATGGGCGTGGGTACTAATCGCGTTAACAAGTATACTATAGGCATGGCTACACAGGGATTTGCTAACTATCTCAACAAAACATATCCCGGCGGAGAAATTCGTGTGGCTATCGCACATGACAGTCGCAACAACAGTCGCCAGTTTGCAGAAATAACCGCCAACGTAATGGCGGCAAACGGCATTAAGGTTTATTTGTTTGAAGTGTTACGCCCCACACCGGAGCTATCATTTGCTATCCGTCATTTGGGTTGCCAGGGAGGCGTTGTCTGCACAGCATCACACAATCCCAAAGAGTATAATGGCTATAAAGCATACTGGAATGATGGTGGACAGTTAGTGCCGCCGCATGATAAAAACGTGATTGCAGAAGTAGACAAGATCGCTTCAATAGACGATGTAAAATGGAGCGGTGGCGAAAGCAGAATCACTTTAATTGGTAAAGACCTTGATGAAGCATACTGGCAGATGGCTAAGGGGTTAAGCGTATATCCTGATGTAATTGCCCAACAGCATGATCTGAAAATTGTATACACCCCCATTCACGGAACAGGTATAAAGCTTGTGCCTGAATTATTAAAGCGATACGGATTTACGAATGTAACTATAGTAGAGGAACAGGCAGAGCCTAACGGCAATTTCCCAACGGTAGTATATCCCAACCCGGAAGAAAGTGAAGCAATGAGCATTGGCCTGAAGAAAGCAAAAGAAATTGATGCGGATATTTTGCTGGGCACAGACCCTGACGCTGACAGGGTAGGTATTGCTATTAAGGATACCAAAGGAGATTGGTTGCTGGTGAATGGTAACCAAACTGCTTTGCTTGCATTCAGCTACCTGATAGAAGCCCGCAAATCGAAAGGCATTGCAAAGCCGAACGATATGGTGGTGAAAACAATAGTAACCACAGATATGATTGATCGCTTTGCAAAAGAAAACGGCGTGAAGTGCTATAATGTGCTTACGGGTTTTAAATGGATTGCAGAGCTGATTAAAGAAAAAGAGGGTGTGGAAGATTATATTATTGGCGGTGAGGAAAGTTATGGTTTGTTGGTTGGTTCAAAATTAAGAGATAAAGACGCGGTGAGCGCAGTAGCTATTTTGTGCGAGATGGCTGCTTATGCAAAAGAAAACGGTAAGAGCCTTTTTGAGCAACTGGTTGACCTGTATGTGAAGTATGGCTTCTTTAAAGAAAATCTTATTTCAATTACGAAAAAAGGCATGCGCGGGCAGGAAGAAATTGCCGAGATGATGCAGTCTTATCGCGATAATCCTCCTAAAACCATCAACGGTTCTCCGGTGGTTGAACTGCTGGATTATGAACTAAGAAAAGGTAAGAACCTGCAAACCGGTAAAGAGTGGGAAATCAAATTACCTAAGTCGAATGTATTGCAGTTTATACTGGAAGACGGCAGCAAAATTTCTGCACGCCCTTCCGGCACTGAGCCCAAAATTAAATTTTACTTTAGTGTGAATACCGAATTAGCAAGCGCCGCAGATTATAACAAAGTAAATGCTGAGCTTGATAAACGTATACAGGGAATTATTAGTGATATGAAGCTGAAGTAATGCGAACTTCTTTATGATGAACCGCCCCGGTAAAGATCGGGGCGGTTTTTTTAATTGTTGCCCAGCCCTTAAGGTCAGGGCAGCTAAGGAAGGTCAACGGGTTGCTTTTCTTACTTTTACAGCATAAATATTTCTTCTGCATGAGCTACAATTATTTGCCGCTTGATAAAACTCCGCTGAATTTCGATCAGTTAAAAAATCTTCTTGAATACAACCAGGATGTATCTGTCACTTTTGATGCGCATGAACGCATTGTAAAATGCAGGGAATGGTTAACGGAAATGCACAACGAAAATATTCTACCTGTTATTTATACACAGGGTTCTTTGGGCGCCTCCGGTGACCTGGCGCCTTAGAGCCATATGAGTTTACCTTCAATTGGCCTGGGTGAGGTTTGGCATAACGGAGAAAAGAAAAAAACAGCCACTGTTTGGAAAGAAAAAAACTGGCAACCCATACACCTGCAGAGCAAGGAAGGGCTCGTGTTGATTAACGGCACACAATTCATGCCGGCTTATGGCATTTATATTTTGGTACAATGCGACAGATTGATCCGTTGGGCAAATCTTATTACTGCTATTTCGTTTGACGCATTTGATTGTTCACCTGAACCTTTTGATGAAAAAATACAGGATATCCGCCCTCATGCCGGACAGGTTGCCGTTGCCCGAACAATAAGAAAATATTTGCAGGGAAGCACTATTGCATTTCAGAAAAACAAAGCAGTACAGGCACTCGAATTCAGGCGACCATTAAGAAGTTCCGCTATGGTTGAAGATATCGTAAGCACATTCAGGAAAGAAGTTTCCTTTAATGCCGGGGATAGGGTATTGCATGATGATATGATGAAAGCGATTAGTTTTTTACAGGGAGGGTAACCACGAATGGTATTGATCAATATTACCCGTGCATTAGTAGCATATATTCATGCGTTAGCGGCCAAACCCCTACTCCACCCTCTTAAAATCAAGATCCTGGAAATCGTAACTGAAATCCGTTAAAGGCGATATAGCTTTCATGGTAAGGCCAACAGCTTTTCCTCCTTCATCCAAAGTAAAAATAGCAAAGGCATCTGCATCCATACTCCTGTCCTCCCATTTCACTACAAAAGTATTTCCCTTGTAATAAAACATTTCACCAGTTAGCTTATATGAACGTTTTGAGTCAAACCAGAGCTTTCCATTCTTCAACGAAACAGCAATATCTCCAAACCAGGCATCTGTATACGTTCCGGTGTACAGGTTAACATCAATTTTTTCTTTTGCAGATTGCTGCACCATTTTTATATCATTCCAGATAGAATCTGTCAATTGTTTTGCAGAAGCTAATTGCTTTTGCCTGTTAGCGGAATATTCTGCAACCCTGTCTGTTCCTTTTATGCCGAAATAATTATCTTTTATCTGGTTGGTAATAGCGGTGAATGCACCCCCCTCCTGCTGGTTGGTTAAAACAATAATACCAAGATTTAGTTCGGGGAACATTGTTATCTGTGTAACTATTCCTTCCAGTCCGCCGGTATGCGCAACACGCTTGTATCCATTTTCATCGCTCAGGAAAAAGCCGAGCCCGTAAGCAGCAAAATGCGTATTATATGCACCTGGGCTGCCAACCTGTACAATAGTTTGCGGTGAAGTGACAGCACGATATACATCTCCGGAAAACAATTGCCTAGACAACCCTTCCCCATACTTTCCTTTGTTCAGCCAAAGCAGCACCCATTTGCTTAAGTCGGTAATATTGGAATTTATTCCACCCGCGGCATGCCCAAGCCTCAATGTGTTTCTTCCTATTACCCGTACTTTACCATCAACCGGTGCGTGTCCGTCAATTACATTACTTTTATCTTTCAGCCTGTCAAAAGAAGCACCGGTTTTACTCATCCCTAACGGGTCAATAATATTTTGCTGCACAAAATCATCCCAGCTTTTGCCACTTACCCTTGCCACCACTTCACCGGCTACTATATACAAATTGTTATCATAATCATACTTTGAACGAAAACTTGAAACCGGTTTAAGATAGCGGAGATTATGGATGATATCTTTCAATTCAAAATTTGAGGAGTCGGGAAATATCATCAGGTCGCCTGCGCCCAACCCCAAACCACTCCTGTGTGTAAGTAAATCACGTATGGTAAATTCTTCCGTAACATAGGGATCATACAATTTGAATTCAGGAATATAATCCCGCACTTTATCATCCCATTTTATTTTGCCCTGGTCAACCAGCAAGCCCAGGGCCGTAGCAGTAAATGCTTTACTGTTTGATGCTATGCCGAATAAAGTATTTTCATCTGTTTTCTGATTTGTATTCAGAGAGCGAACACCATATCCTTTTGCATGTATTACTTTTCCATCTTTCACAATACCTACCGCTATACCCGGCACATCAAAGGCTTTCATAGAACGTTCTACCAGGTCGTCAATAGCTTTGGTAGTAAGCTGGCAGTAGGTGTTTAATGAAAAACACATAAGCATACAAATGGATGGGACGATACGCATAAGAATATTTTGGGTAAAAATACAACAAAGGCACCGCGAAGAATATCAACCGCATGAATAAATAGCAGTTATTATTTTGTACTTAGCTGCAGTACTGCTATTATTAATCGTTACCTAATTTAGTTCGTATAAATCTTCTACGCAGCATATCTGACGTGGGCTGCATGGCAATATTTCTGCACCTGCTTTCTGTTGTTTTTTCTTTTGTTCATAAACCCTTCAACATTTGTGCGCATTTCAGCCTTATTGATCAGTCGTTTTTTACCGATAACATTTGTCTTTACATCCTTGATCCAAATATTCCTGTGCATTGAGCTCCGGACTATAAGGTGGGATAAAGAACACTTCTATTCTATCCTTGTTTTCTTCCAACCACGCTTTCAGCTTTTTTGTTTTATGGGCAGGATGACCGTCAGTAATAAAAAATATTTTCTCTCTGCTGTAACGGATCAGCCGTTTCAGGAAATCTATAAATACTTCTCCGTTAAACCTTTCTATAATCATAAACTGTAAATACCCCTTGTTGCTGATGGCTGAAATCATATTGAGCAAAAATCTTTGACCTGTGCTTTTTACAACAGGTGTCTGTCCTTTAGGTGCATAGCTTCTGCCTGCCTCATGGTCGCTGCGCATCCCTGTTTCGTCTCCAAAGTATATAGTACCCTTTTGTTTTGCCGCCTGTTTCTTTATGGCTGGATACGCCCTGTTCAACCACTCTTTAACCTGTTCCGGCTTCTGCTCAAATGCTTTACGGATAGGCTTTTGAGGCGTGTAGCCCCACTGTTTCAAATAGCGGCCCACCTGCTTGACACTTAACGCTATATCGTAGCGATGAGCTATAAGTTGCTGCACTGCTTCTCTTGTCCACAACCCATACGGTAACTTTAGCTGGTCAGGTAATTTATCTTTGATGAGGTTGCGTACCTCTGCTGCCTGTTTACCGGTAATTTTTTTGCCTCCCTTTACTCCTCGCTTTTTATTGACCAGCGAACGCCTACCCTCTGTTTTATACTTACTCCAGATTTTGTTTACGGACCTTTCTGTTACAGAAAATATTTCGGCTGCCTGCTTTTGAGTCCCCAATTTCTTCTTTAAATAATCAACTATCCGAAACCGAGCCTCCTCCTGAGCCTCCTTATTCTTGCGTTTTTTCGTTTGCATCTGCAAATATACAAAATAAGAACTAAATTATGTCCTTATTAATAAGTTTGCTGAAGAGGTTAGTCAGATTACAATATAAATTATCTTTCAAATTTCTTTTTTAAAGCGCTCAACGCATCGGTAAATGTAGCCTGCGACAAATCGGGCGCTTTCTTTTCATGTTGCCTTTGAGATGGATTATTGCCTCTGCGTTCATTACGTGCCGGTATTTCCTGCGTTTGTTTTATAGATAGTGCTATGCGTTTGCGTATCATATCTACTTCAAGCACTTTCACTTTTACCTGGTCGTTCAACTTCAACGCCTCATTGGGGTCATCAATATACTTGTGTGTTATTTCAGAAATATGCACCAGCCCATCCTGCTTTACACCAATATCAACAAAAGCACCAAAGCGGGTAATATTGGTTACTATACCCGGCACAATCATACCAACCTGCACATCATCTATGGAATAAATATTGGCAAACTCAAATTGCTGCAATTCACTCCGGGGATCAAGTCCGGGCTTTTGCAATTCTTTTAAAATATCGTTGATAGTATGCTCGCCGAACTGCCCGCTGATGTATTTTTTAGTATTGATATTTTTTACGATGGCCTCATTACCTATTAATGACTGCACCGCAACATTATTATCAGCGGCCATTTTTTCAACCAAAGTATATGCTTCCGGGTGAACGGCGCTTGCATCAAGCGGGTTATTGCCTGCTTTTATGCGCAGGAAGCCGGCGCATTGTTCATATGCTTTGCCTCCCAGGCGTGGCACTTTCAGCAATTGGCTTCTGTTTGTAAAGCCGCCGTTTTCATTCCTGTATTTTATAATATTGTCTGCCAGTGTGCTACCAATACCACTTACATATGCAAGCAAATGTTTACTTGCCGTGTTTAAGTTAACACCCACCTGGTTCACGCAACTTACCACGGTTTGATCAAGCCTTTCCTTCAGCCTGAACTGGTTTACATCATGCTGGTATTGGCCAACACCAATACTTTTAGGATCAATTTTTACCAGTTCCGCCAGCGGATCCATTAAACGCCTGCCGATACTAACGGCGCCGCGTACCGTAATATCCTGATCAGGAAATTCTTCTCTTGCGGTTTCTGATGCGGAGTATACAGAAGCACCATCTTCATTCACTAAAAATATGGGTAACCCAAGGTTGAGTTTTTTTATAAACTGTTCTGTTTCTCTTCCCGCAGTGCCATCACCAATAGCAAATGTTTCTATATGGTAAGTATCTACAAGATGCCTTATTGTATATGCTGAGCTTTGCAGCCTGCCCGGCTCATGCACATATATCAAATCATTTTTTTTGAGATCGCCTTTTTCGTCCAGGCAAACCACTTTGCAACCGGTCCGGTAGCCGGGGTCAATCGCCAGCACTCTTTTACCGCCTAAAGGCGCACCCAGCAATAATTGTTTTAGATTTTCTGCAAATACATTTATCGCTTCTTCATCGGCTTTTTGTTTCAGCAATGTTCTGAACTCTGTTTCCAATGCAGGCTGCAGCAAACGGCGATAAGCATCTTTTACAGCTTTCTTAAGATGCGCACTGCTTTCGCTCATTCCTTTTACATATAACCCTTCAATCGCGGGGAGCGCGGTTTCTTCTTCAGGTTCAATAGCTATGCGCAATATGCCTTCCATAAAACCACGCAATACTGCCAGCGCACGGTGAGATGGCACTTTTAATACCGGTTCACTATAATCAAAATAATCTTTAAACTTAATGCCTTCTGTTTCTTTGTCTGTAATAACCTTACTGCTTAAAGCAGCTTTATCTTCAAACAATTTTCGCATTTTAGCACGCACCTGCGCGTCTTCATTAATCTGCTCGGCTATAATATCTCTTGCACCCTGCAAGGCTTCGTCAGCGGTTTTTATTTTATCATTAATGAAGGTTGCAGCATAGGCATTAATATCTTCATTCTTTTGCTCCAGCATAAAAATGGATAATGGTTCCAATCCATTTTCTCTTGCCGTTTGCGCTTTGGTTTTTCTTTTGGGTTTATATGGCAGATAGATGTCTTCAAGCCCGGCAAGGGTTTTAGCATTATCCAGCTTTTGCTGTAATGCTTCTGTCATCTTTCCCTGCTCGGCAATAGATTTTTCTATCGCGGTTTTTCTTTCGGTAAATGCTTTCAGCGATTTTAATTCGTCCTCAATATGCTGCACAGCCACTTCATCCAAAGCGCCTGTTTTATCTTTGCGATACCGGGCTATAAAGGGGATGGTAGCGCCTTCATCTAACAAAGCAATAACTGTTTCAACCTGTTGCGGCCTGATGGATAATTTATCCGCTATTATAAATGCAAATTCTTTCATACGGCCGCGAAACTAAGGAGTTGTTTTGAAAGAAAAATTTGAAAAAATAAGAGAGTTTGAGTAAGAGTGGGGAATGGTGAAACGTGAAAGGTGAGAACCTGAAACCTGCAAACTCCCCCAAACTTCTTAAACTTTTGTTATTTTAAAATACTGCATACATAACTTTGCTGTATGTCACCGTCTATAGCTATTGTAAAATATCAGGCTTGAAAAAAATTATACTATTATCATTTATCATTTTTCCGGCAGCCTTGTTTGCGCAAAAGGTTGATAGCATCTATTTCAATCTTTATACCGACAGCTTAAAAAAAGGTGCTTACAACTATATTAATGTTGAAGGAAAGTTTGCAGATGGCAGGATCCGCCCGCTCGACAGTACCCAATTAGCTTTTCATAGTTCATCCGGCAAATTTTCAGGCAATAGTTTATGGATTCCGTTTGAAGCAAAGGAAGAAAAAGTGAATATTACGATTATATCCCGCCAAAATCCGCAACAGGCTATCTACAAAACCATCTACATAAAAAAGAAGCATGATGATGCGCAGCTAAAAACCGTTGACGAAATTCTTTCAGATCCCCCAAAAACAAAATCAAAGAAACGAAACTGATGAAACCAACCATTGCTATTGAGTATTGCCCAAAATGCGGCTGGATGCTGCGAGCCGCGTATATGGCACAGGAGCTGCTTACCACTTTTTCTGATGACGTTAAAGCTGTAACCCTTATCCCTTCTGAAATAAGCGGGTGCTATACTATAAGTATAAATGAGCAAACCATTTTCGACAGAAAAAGAGAAGGCCGGTTTCCGGAAATAAAAGAATTAAAGCAATTGGTGAGAGATATTGTAAACCCCGGCAAAGATTTAGGGCATTCTGATAAAAAATAAATTATACGAAAGTGGCTTTCATTTTCAAACATGCCTTCTCGTCTTTGGTAAGCGTAGCGGTAATATTCAAGCCTGTTTCATCTTTCATATACTTAATTGCAGCGCTTATCAGCGCTTTTTTTTCAGGAATGATTACCGAAAGGAATTTTATATGATCCGCCGATTTTAACCGGAGGTCTTTACCAAGAACGATTTCAAGTATTTCCTTAACCATCTGTACCTGGCATACGCCCGGCACCACGGGCTGACCCGGAAAATGCCCCTGGAATATATGATGCTCCGGGTTCAAATGCAGTTCTGCCATAATATTCTGCTCATCATTTTTAACAGAACTGATATAAAAAAAATCATTATTCAGCATCTTTTTGCAAACGTTTTAATTGAATGTCAAAATTAAAATTATGATGCTTTATACCAATACTATCCGGCATACTGTCTGCACCGGGTTTCATAAAAGCTTCAACCACTTTTTTGCGTTTACTCCCCCGTTCCATACGAATTAAACTGTCGCAGGCATTATTGGTAACATAATAGTATATATCCTTTCCGTCCGGAAAAACATGATATAAGCTTTCAGCTTCTTTTGCTGTATAAGCTTTCTTAGCATCCAGGTGGCGCATCAATACCAGTTCAAAATCTTTACGCAATGTTTTTATCACCGCCTTTTTATCCATTTGGTTAAAGATATAATGCACTTTGAAATCATCATCCTCAAATCCAAAATCAAAAAATTTAAACCCGGCTTCATTGGAAAAAACGATGCGCACACTGCTATCGGGCATTGTTTTTATAATGAGCAACCCGCTTAAATGCTTACCGGTTACATCAACCTGTGTAGCATATAAAGCTGTTGTAAATGCAGGTTTAAACTTTTGCACACATAGCGGATCTGCTTCCGTACGTTGCAATGTTTTGTAGGAAGATGAACAGGCGGTGCTGAAGAAAAATATACTAATGTATAGTAAATAACGCATCAGGAAGATTAGTATTCAGTTCGCGATTCACAAAATTAATAATGGTATTATCTCCGGAAGGCTCATGCATTTCAATTTTTGCAACGCCAAAACTTTTCTTTTCAATAATCATATTGATATTTTTGAAAAGCTTTTTCATATTCTTATCTACCGGTGTAAGCTCCGCGAGATAAGCAGTATTATTTTCAAAAACCTTTACGGTAAAATCACTGCTTTCCAAAGCCTCACCTTTCACACAGTCTACCATTATTTTATTGATCTGCTGAAAAAGTTTATTTGATTTTACCGATACTTTATTTTCCTTCTGGCTGTCTTTCACATATATATTTGTGCCGTTCAATATCATCAGGTATTGAAAGGGCTGCGTATATTCCATCCGCACCAGGTTATCTTTTTTAAACCAGAATTTTCCTTTGGATGTAATTTTTTCTGCAAGCAGGCCGAGATTCTTCTCCTGTACAAAATCACTTTTAATAGAATTTGTTTTTTTAGATGCCTCTGCAAACTGCGTTTTAAAAGCAACAGCATCAGTTACAGGTTTATAACCGCTGTACTGCGCCTGAACAGTTAAGGCAAATATGAGTGCAAATGATAATAAAAATAAGTTACGCATAGGGTTCCAAATTAAGCAATTTGTCTAACCGCACAATTTCATAGCCCATGCTCTTTGCCTGCTTAATAAACGCGGAAAGTATCTCCAGCGTGGTTTTGCTCGTGTCATGAAATAAAACAACAGCGCCAGGTTTTAACGAAGCCGTAACTTTTGCAAGCAGCTTTTGGGTATCTTTTATCACGGTATCCATTGAGCGTATATTCCAGCCGATGGTAATATACCTGCCCTGCTGAATGGCCTTTTTAAGATTTGGATTGGTTACACCATAAGGCGGACGGAAAAGCTTAGGTTTTTTGCCTATGGTCTTTTCCATCACATTATTCATCATCTGCAGATCTTCATGCATTTTTCTGGATGAAAAAAGATCAAACCACAAATCGTGTGAATAGCTGTGATTGCCGATAATATGCCCTTCTTCGTGTACCTGTTTCAGTAAGTCTTCATTCTCCTTAATATGTTTACCAATGCAAAAAAATGCGGCTTTTACTTCGTGTTCCTTAAGGATCTGCAATATTTGCGGCGTAAAGTTTTTTACAGGGCCATCATCAAAACTTATAGCTATCTGCTTGTTGGGCGTTTTAGCCGAACTGATGGTTTTTATATAAAAATTGGAGCGTACATTATAGCTGCCATAGGCGAGTGCTATGGCATACAACGCCAGCAGTATTGCAAATACATAATAAGGAAAGCCGTAGAAAAAATGTATACCTATGAGCGCTATCAACAGCACAACAAATACAGCGGTAATGATATTGAATCTCAGCATGCGGAAAGCAGGTATAATGAATGATGAATAGTAAGATAATGATTATAGATCAAAATCTTTTCAGGTGCTTTCATTTCGCTATGTGCAGGTATTTTACCGGTTTTTATAATATTGGAACATAGCCATAATGCAAACGCAGCAGCCGTAGGATACTCGCCGCAAAGCTGTTTGAAAGGTTGCGTGGCAATATCTTTAAACAACGTTTTCTTTAACTCTTTATATATTTTATCATTACCGGCATCTCCATTTTCACCGGATACCAGTACATCAATATCAGTAGCCTGTACCTTATTGCGTTGCAAAAAATCATTAATAAATACAGCCACTTCTTCCGTTGAAGATGGCTTATATAAAGTATCCATACCTTCCAGCTTCGCATAGTTGTTACCGGAAGATTGATTTGATAACAGGAAGAATGCTGCACCTTCACCGGCTATCGTTCCTTTGGAAGCTTCTTTGTACAAATCAAGATTAGAGGCCGAATGTTGTTTATATAAACCGAAACGACTGAGCAATATATGGCTTGTATCGGTTATTTCATCTACGCCTCCAACCAATATATCTTCAACAGCATTTTCATGTAATAATGTTATAGCATCCAGCATTGCGCTTTCAAATGAAAACCCGCGATGCACAAATGTATTGTTATAATTATGGCATTTAAGCATCAGCGCTATTTGCGCGCCAACCGTATTATGTGTAGATTGAATAAATGAAGTTGGCGTGAGTAATTCTTCTTTATTCTCCACCATTTTTGCCAGGAACAATTCTGTATCTGCAAGACAACCATAAGCGGTTCCGGTTATGATAGCTCCGGGATTTTGCAGATCGGCCTGCTGTAAACAATCTATCGCAGCAGCAACACCCATTTTAATAATGCGGCTCATGCGCCTTATCATGCGTGCATCAAACAACTTTGTGTAATCAGGCTCTGCACAGCTTAAACTGTTGCCACTATATGATGCAGGCAACCGGAGTATCTGCTCAAAAGAAATTTGGGGTGATATGCCGGCTGCCGCTCTTATATACATTATAACTGCAGGTTTGAAAAGATGAGTGAAGAACAATTGCCGCCAAAACCAAAAGAATTTGACAGCACATGATTTACTTTTTCTCCTTTACGAAAAATTGTTTCCGGGGCAAAAGGTAATGCTGCCATCTGCATTTCAAAACGAAGATTAGGATATATCAATCCATACTGTAAAGCCAGTACAGAAAATACCGCTTCAATGCCGCCGCTTGCACCAAGTGTGTGACCGGTAAATGATTTGGTAGAACTCATTTTCGGATACCTTCCTTCAAATAATAATTTGATGGCTGTACCTTCTGCAATATCATTATTCTGCGTGCCGGTGCCATGCAGGTTTATATAATCAATATCAGCAGGATTTAAACCGCTTTGTGCAAGCGCTCCTTTCATCGCAAGGTAAGAACCTGTTCCGTCAGGAGAAGATGCGGTTTGATGATATGCATCATTCGCATTGCAGTAACCGCTTAATGCGCAAACAGGATTTTGCTTTAATGTTTTCGCAACTTTATCAGAAACCAGCATTACATATCCGGCACCTTCACCTAAATTCAAACCACGCCTGTTTTCATCAAAAGGCTGGCAATACTGCTTATCAAGTATCATTAATGTATTAAAACCATTGAGCGTAAACTTTGTGAGCGAATCAGTGCCTCCGGCAACAGCAATATCCAGTATATTTTGTTTGATCAGTCTTGCGGCAAAGAACACTGCATTTGCCGAAGAAGAACAAGCCGTGCTGATAGTAGATACATAATTTTTTATACCAAGCACATCAGCCACCAGTTCTGTGGCAGCACCGCATTCATGATGTACCAGGTTTCTTAATCTCCCTTTTTGAGGGTCATTTAAAAAATCTGCAAAGAAATCTTCTGTTTTATCCATACCACCAACTGTGTTGGCGGAAATAAAACCACTACGCAAACCTTTAAGGCTTCCTATTCCTGCATGCTCCAATGCTTCTTTTGCGGCAATGGCAGAAAGCAAAGCTGTGCGGCTGGTATGAGCCGGCATTCCTGCAAGAGCAGCCAATGCTTCATTATCTATCTTCACCTCAGCCACCGGCAATTTTTCTTTATGGGCAGAAGAAAGATATTCCATCTTTGCCATTCCTGCTTTTCCCTGCTCAAGCGCAGCGAGGTTTTCCTGCACATTGTTGCCAATGGCAGATATTACGCCTGCACCTGCTATGAAAACCGGCTTAGTCAAGGAAATCTGAAAATTTGAAAATTTGAAAATTGAGATTGCTCAATGCCTGCAACCTGAAACCTGCAAATTAAAATTACACGGTCTTCGGTTGATGCTCAGTAATATATTGCGCCATTGTTCTTACCGAACGAAACACGCTCTGGCCTTCTTCTGCGCTGGCAAGTTTAATCTTATATTCCTGCTGAAGTAAAACAATCAGTTCAAGCGCATCAATAGAATCCAATCCAAGTCCCTCAACAAATAAAGGCTGGTCATCACCAATATCTTCAGGTTTCAAATCTTTCAGGTTTAACTGTGCAATGATCTGTCGCTTCAGATCAGCCATTAATTTTTCCATTTGCTAACTCGTATATTTTATTAATATGTTCAGTTTTCCACGGCAAAGATCGCTCCGTTGAGTGATTTTCCACCAAATAAAGTACAGCCTTATACGATTGTCCTAAAAAATCTACCCAGCCCGCGATACAACAATCAATACTTTTCCTTTTAAACAGGTCACTCACATAAAACTCCGGCAAGGCTGCATCAAATTCCTCAGCCACAAAGAAAGCATTTTCTCCTTTAAAACCATGCCTGATGCTGATTTCGCCTATCACAATATTAGGTAAAGTATATACAAATTGGGCAGGGCTCGGTATATTTTTCACGGATTCAAAATAAGCTATATCCGCATCGAGGCTTGCATTGGCATTGCTTAGCACTATGCCCGTTTTGGTTTTTTCGTACGCCTCATTAATATTTTTCCCATGCAGCAATATTTCTGTTGCTAAAAAACCAAGCTTGCAGAGATTATCCATTTTATAAAATTTAGGATAATCTGTTTGCAGGTGTTTGTATAAGGCAAGAAAAAAATCCTGCGGAGATAATGACAGCTCCGCAAACAAAACAGCGCCATCTTTTGAAGCGATGTTGCCGGAAATAATGCTATATGTAGTGATATGTTGCAATGGTGAAAAAACCAGCAGCCTCTCCCTGCCACCCCAAAGGGGAAGCGACCTGAACACAGCCCCTGCTTTTTTAAAACTGTTTACTAATTACTGATCTTTTTAAATATCAATTATCGCATCCCCCTTCTCACTTCTCTCTTACATTGATACCTGACTGCTGATAGCTGACTACTGATACCTGACACCTAATCACGCCATTCCTTCCTCTCTTAAATGATCTCTCATTTTAATAATCCTGGCCAATTTATGCAATGCAGTAGTATGATCTTTTACATATGGATTGGTTGTATCCCACACATAGCCTGCAAGTACAGAACAAATCTGACTTTTGATCAGCGGGTTCTGATCATCAGCAAAAAAGATCGTATCCAGTGTTCCTTCATACCACGCCATTACGTAGGAGCGGAAAGTATTTACGCCCTGCATCATAATATCCATGTATTCCCTATTCCAGTCAATGGTTTCGCCTTTCAGTTTTCTTACTACCAGTTTACCAGCCAACTGACTTGAAACGGTAGCCAGTGTTACGCCTGATGAAAATACAGGATCAAGAAATTCTGTAACATTACCTGTCAATACAAAACCATCTCCGTAAAACCTGTCTGTGGTGGCAGACCACGACTCCAATGTTCTGGGTTCAAATACCAGTTCAACATCTTTAAATCTTTCGGCAATATCTTTTTCGCTTGCCAGCATCGCCCTGTATTTTTCTTCATCAGTTCCCTGGAATCCGTCAAAGAATTCCTTATCTCCCACAAAACCTACGGATGTAATACCGCTGGAAAATGGAATGATCCATATCCATACTCCTTTTTTATGCACTACAATCGTAATACGGTTTGGCTCATCAGCCATTGAACGTTTTTTATCAACCGTGTGCGCAAACAAAGCTTTACGCGCAGGAAGATTTGACGGACGTTCCATATTGAACAGCTTCGGTATAACCCTGCCATACCCGCTGCCATCTATAATAAACCTGGCTTCAATATGTTTTTTGTTACCGTTTTTGTCTTCAACAGTTGTTACAGATCTTCCGTCATCATTAAAAACAATACCGGTTATGGTAGTTTGATATTCAATGGGCACACCCATTTTTTCGACTGCAGTTGCAAGCGTATTATCAAAATCAGCACGGGGAACCTGCCATGTCCATTTCCAGCCCTGCGTAAACTGATCAGCAAACTGGTAATCGCAAACCTTGCCGTTTTTTACAAACTTCGCACCATTCTTTTCCTGGAAACCTCTTGCTTTTACAGCGTCCAGAAATTTAGCTTCATCCAGTGCTTCCATACATCGCGGCAGTAAACTCTCCCCTATTACAAACCGGGGAAATTGTAATTTTTCTACTATCCGTACTTTGTAGCCAGCCTGGTGAACGATAGATGCGGCAACGGTTCCGGCGGGACCCGCACCAATTACCAGGACATCTGTTTTTTCTGTTTGCATATGTTTAGTTTAAAGGGGTAGCTTTCAGCGGTCAGGTGTCAGCAGTCAGGTGTCAGCGGTCAGGTGTCAGCAGTCAGTATTAGGTTAAGTTGTTGCCGATTGCTAACCGCTGATACCTAATACCTAATACTTGATAGCTGATCGCTGATCGCTAAAAGCTGATCGCTGATACCTAAAACCTGACCGCTCACAGCTATTTCCTCTTCCTGCATTTCAACAATGTATGACTCAACCCTATATTATCAACCTGCTCTGCAATTTCAAAACCCGCATCGTATATACATTGCTTAAACACTTTCGAATCATACATCTGGCTGTTGCCGTTTGCCAACGCTGTAAAATATATGGATGTTTGCTGCAGGCAGAAAGCCGCCGTTTCAAAACGCTGTGTATCCCAAAATGCTTCCAGTATAAGTACATAGCCATTTTCGTCTATAGCATTTGCACAACGTTTCAATATAGATACAATTTCATCTTCAGAAAAACAATCCAGGAACTGGCTCATCCAGATGGCATCAAACCCTTTAGGAAAGGGTTGCGATTCATCCAATATATTCACAGGATGAAATGACACACGATTGGAAAGCCCCAGTTCTTCCATCTTCTTTTTTGCCATATCCAGTTGTCCGGGCAAATCCATTATGGTAACATGTATATCATCCGCATACCGGGCAGAAGCAATAGCCCACTTACCGGTATTGCCGCCTATTTCAAGCAGGTTTTTAATACCGTCTTTATATACATGCTTAATTACTAAAGGAAAAGCCATATCAGAAAAAAAATGATCAAACCCAAACCAGCTTTTCTGAATATGCGGTGGCAATTGAGATAATCCCTCATACACAGTTGGCCAATTACCCAATTCCTTCAGCCCTTCGGGCTTACCGGTTGCTATACTTTTATCAAGATGAAACAGGCCTTTATAACATACATCATGCACAAAATCCATATTCACTTTTGTAAGCGGGTCGTGCAAAATAAAATAACCTGTTTTTGTAATAGTATACCTGTCATCATTCAGTAATATCAGGCCAATACCCAAACAAGATTCCAGCAGTACCCTCACGCCATAACGCGGTACGCCTGTTTTTTCAATGATCTCTTCAATAGTTAAGCCAATACCGGCGCTATCTTCAATAGCTTTTAAAATGCCATTATCTCTAACCACTTTTGCTACCTGGAAAACTACAGGGCCAAATGCAATAAACTGAGCGAGATGTTTTGCTTCGAGTGCCGTCTTAGTATCTTTTGTGTAAAATTCCATGAAAGGGTTCAGTTATCTTTTATATGTTTAATGCTTTTTTAAAATTATTGCGGCATTGCAGCCGCCAAAACCGGATGCGGTTTTAAGGCATGCAATATAATCTCCCTGCTTCAAACCTGTAGTAACATTAACGGGTTTGGTTGTGCCAGGCGTTTCAAAGCCGGGAGTAGGTAAAACTACATTTTCTTTCAGAGATAAAACACAGGCAACAGTTTCCACCAACCCGGCAGCGCCAAGGGTGTGACCATAATATCCCTTCAGGCTATTCAACGGCACATCCTGCAACCCTGCAAGATTAACAGCCCTGGCTTCCATCTCATCATTATATATGGTAGCTGTTCCATGTGCGGAAATAAAACCGATATCGCCCGTAACAACCCCGGCTTCTTTCATACTCTGCCGTATTACCTGGTATAATTCCTCACCGGTTCTTGAAGGGCCGGAAATGTGATTGGCATCATTACTAACAGCACCACTACTGAGCTGTATGTTTTTTTCTTCTTTTGGTTTTTGAGAAGAAAGAATAACAGTAGCTGCAGCTTCGCCAAGATTGATGCCGGTACGTTTTGCATCAAAAGGTTTGCATGCCTGGTTACTGATGGCATGAAAAGACTGAAAACCCGAAAGTATGAATTGGGTGATGATATCTGCGCCGGCAATAATAATATTATCATATTTTCCTGACTGAATCATGCGCATGCCCGTAATCAGCGCAACCAACCCGGATATGCAGGCATGAGAAACGACCAATGGTTTACTGATGATCTTAAAATGTTCTGCAATAAGTTTTGCAGACACAGGCAGGGATATTCGTTTTACAAGGGCTTCATCCTGTTTATTACTTTCAAGCAAACTTATATTGCCTTTGGTGGAGGAAATGATTAAGCCCGTTCTTTTATCAGAAGCATTAATATTTGTCAGGGATAATGCATTACTGACAGATGCCATCAGCAACTGATCAAACTTCGTGTATGCGTTATTGTTAGAAAAACTTCCTTCAGGAAATAAAGAAGCAAAAAAGGGATCCGGAGAAAAGCGTGGAATATTATGCTGCCGGATACCGGATATGCCTTCTTTCAACAACGCGAAATTATCCTGCGCGGTATCAGCAATCGGTGAAACGATATTTTCAGCAATAATATAAACCGGGTTCATTAGTCTGGTTAAAAAATTATATCAGTCTGTTGTTCTTTTTCCATTCTTCAAAAAAAGGCGGGTTGGTAAGCTGCAACATTGATTTTTCCTTATCCAGAAAAACCTGTACAGACGATCCCGTTGCTACTACCTGGTTTGTTACAGCGTTAAATAGCCTGTATTCAAATTTTAATTTAGCCGCTTCGCAAGGCAAAAAAGTAGTTTCCACAACTACTCTTTCACCATATTTTAAAGACCGCTTGTAATCACATTGAATACTTACTATTGGTATAATAAATCCTTTTTTATAAAAATCAAGGTAACCAATACCATGTTCATTACCAAATGCTTCCCTCCCATCTTCAAAATAACGGATATAATGCCCGTGCCATACTATACCCAAAGGGTCAGCTTCATTAAATCTTACGTTTATTTCAACCCTGCCGGATAAAGTTTTTTGCATTTTGGATATTTTATTTCGTATAACGAACAGGGATTTGTTCAGGCGTGGAAATATTATTCCGTCTGCCACGCTTGCACAAAACCAAGTTGTTGCTGGTAGTTTTTTTATTCGTTTATTCTGTTCTTCAAGTCCATACGTTCGTGTAAAATTCTCGTAATTTCAATCGGGTTATTATTAGATATTCGATAGAAGATAATGTGTCGATTGACTTTTAATCCAAAAAGTTCTTCTTTTATCCCTTTATAGTGTTTCCCAATGTTTGGATCATCCGCAATGTGTTGGCAGTTTTCAAGCAACATTTCGTAATACTTATCAGCTTGCTTCTCTGACCATTTGTCAAATGTATAATACCAAATTTTAGTCAAATCTTCAACGGCTTTATTGGTCAATTTATATTTAGCCACTGTTCCTTTTTCTTGCTTTTAATTCTTGAAGATGTTTGTCCGGGCTGAAATCGTGTGCTATTCCGCTATCTATTCCTTCTTGTATTGCATTTCTTAATGCAAGAACTTTACTTTCCTCATCTTCTAAAAGCCGAAGCCCGGCACGGATAACTTCGCTCACATTTTTATATCGTCCTGCTGATACCTGGCTACTCACGAATTGATCAAAATAGTTTCCAAGTGAAATTGATGTATTTTTCATTTTGTCAAACTTTCTCCAAAGTTACCAAAAATTGGTAAGTGTGCAAGTTGTTAGTCCAAAATTTTCAAATTAGGATTTCAGGTTTTATTTCTCTTGAATATTTATTATTGTTTTCTAAGAAGCTGTTTAAGATTAGTTTTTTAAATAACCCTTGATATATTTCCTGCCACGAATTCCGGTGGTTTGCTGCGGCTGAACAGGATTTGCTACACAAAGAGCCGCAAAGCATACACAAAGTTACACAGAGCGGTTTATTATTCTTTGTGGCGCTTTGTATGCCTCTGTGAAATAACCAGTTTGTTATGCCAGTGTTAAGTTAATCGTGAAATGTCAGACGATAAAAGTGAGAATCTAACGTCTTACGTTTCACTCATATTATTTATTTATCAGTTTAAATAAAAATTTTCATTTCACATTGTGCTATGGGTTTCTGCCTGCAGGTAATACTACCCGAAATAAGCGTAACATTCAACACCTGATTTTTAATAGTTATTTCCGTTTTCAGCTCATCATGCACCGCCGGCAAATCAAATACTTCAAGCTGTTGAACGGCGCCTATAAAACCAACCGGTACCGGTTCATTTTTTTGCCTGCACAAATAGCCGGTATGCGCCGCAGCGGTTTGAGCAATATTTTCAATCAAAGCCGGCTCGGTTAATACAGTATTCTTTAGAAAAATATTATCAGCGCCAATTACAAATTTTGTTGTGCAGGTTTGTTCTCCTGCGTTTACTATTTCGCTTACCATTACAAATGGCGGCCGTTGGGGAATGCAGGATAATATATCATTCATGGCAGTTGTTTGTTACCGCAGGAGGCGGGTAGTTATCAGAACATGAAAGTAAGTAAATCTCTCATTAAAAAAATAATTTTAAAATTACAATTATTCATTCACCGGAGTCTTTCGGGCATTCAATTCCTTTGATTTTATCTATGAAATCTGCTGTTGCATTTTTTTATATCATTTCTCCACACGCGTTTTTGTTATCGCGGTGCGCTGCACCTTTAGCGTACATATTTACTGTACTACTACAAATATTATCGCTGCGCTGCAGCTTAAAATATAGCTCGTACCGGTGCAGCGCACCGTGATATTTGTAGCACCGAAAACCAATATGGAGTAAGCCGCAGCGCGGCGTAATAGTATAGTATGCTTTATGGCAAAGGGTTTCCAACCTTTTGAAGGTTGGAAACCCTGCAGCTAAATGCAGATTCTTTTAATAAAAAATGCCGGCTGCATTAGCCGGCAAATCAGTTATTGAAAGCTTATTACCAGGGCACATTCTTAGTGCGCACAGATAACGAGTAAGAAATTAATCATTCATCAGAAACTTTATTTGCATTAAGTTCTTTAAGTAGCTTTTTGTGTTTACCGGCAGATGTTTTGGCGCCTTTATCAGTCGCCAATTCATCCATCATCTGGTAGTGCACATTTGAGCCCTGGGGAATTTTATAATCATTCCTGAACCCTACCAAAGAAACAGTGATATTCCTGTTAGGCGCCTGCACATCATGAAACTCGCGGATCTCTTCAAGCACATCATAGTCTATATACTCCGAATTAGAAGCGTCAATAATCACAGTGCTTCCGTCAGCAATAGAACCAAATGTTTCCTTAATGCTTCCCTTGTTGAGGAAAGATACCTCCTGCGCCAATTCAAGACGGGTAATATCTCCATTATCAGATTGCACCCTGCGGTAATAGTACGGTATCCGCATATTAGCCCTTAATAAATAGAATATATTGATCACAAATCCTATTGCCACGCCTTTCAATAACCCGAGGAAAGGAAGTGCAACAGCTACAGCAGTTACCACAAATGGTATAAATTCTGTAGGACCAACTTTATACATATGCCTGAACAAGGCAGGGCGTGCAAGCCTGAACCCTGTATATATTAAAATGGCAGCAAGCGCAGACTTAGGTATATAATTTAGAATTGCCGGAATAGATGCAACACAGGTTAAAAGCAATACACCGTGAAAAATAGCGGAGAGCTTAGACTTTGCACCTGCATTGATGTTAGCACTTGAGCGCACAATTACAGATGTTATGGGTAAGCCTCCGATAAGACCGCTGAGTATATTACCAATTCCCTGGGCTTTTAGTTCCGCATTACCCGATGTATTGCGTTTCATTGGGTCGAGTTTATCGGTAGCCTCAATACAAAGCAATGTTTCTATAGATGCTACCACAGCAATCATGGCTCCAAACTGCCAAACCTTAGGGTTTAAAAATCCACTAAAATTGGGGAAACTGAACTGCGCAAAAAAGTCTTTGGCAGAAGTGGGAACATTAAGCTGCACGAGGAACTCATCGTCGAGATGTAAAGTTCCGGCAGTAGTTTTAAAAAACATATTCAGGAATGTACCTACCAGAACAACAAGTAACCCTGCCGGGATCAGCTGGAACTTCTTCATACTTTTTGTTTGCCACAATGCAAGTATTGCTATTCCAATCACGGTAATAAGAAGCGCTCCTAATTTAATATGATCTGTGATACCGGTTAAAATCTCAACATTCATACCCCGTTCACCATCTCTCATACCAATCAACTGATCGGGGCCATTATACCCAACCGCATCTGGTAACTGTTTAAAAATAATAGTAAGGCCAATACCGGCAAGCATACCTTCAATAACACTCGAAGGAAAAAAGTTGGCAAAAGTACCTGCCTTTAAAAACCCAAGTATTAATTGAAAAAGTCCGGCAAGCATTACAGCACATACAAAAATTTCGAATGCCTGTAACTCCGCCAAAGCGCCCACCACAATTGATACCAAACCTGCTGCCGGGCCACTTACACTCAACTGGGATTTACTGAGATAACCAATAACAATACCCCCAATTATACCCGACACAATTCCTGAAAAAAGCGGGGCATTTGACGCCTGGGCAATACCAAGGCAAAGGGGTAATGCAATTAAAAAAACAATGAGACCCGAAACAAGGTCTTTTTTTGCGTATGTAAAAATTGATTTATTTGCTGCCATAAATAATTATTATAAAATAATGAGACCTGAAAAAATTTTCAAGCTGTCCAAAGTAGAACGTAAAAAATTACGTGGAATAAATTTTATTTATGACAAGCAGTTGGGAGGAGGAACAGATATTTCAAAATATTGATTGGTAGTAAGTGACACCTGCCTGTTAATTCTAAGCTTATTATCTTCTAACATAGTATCAAAAAGAAGAAAAATGGCATTCTCAGGTTCAGCTATATTGTACTTTTTAAAGTCTTTACAAATATCTTCTTCATTGCAGGCTGTATTGGAATTTACCTGCTTAATAGTAATACTCTCAGAAAATATAATACTTATCACTCCAGGCGAAACTGTTTGAAGGACAAAAACAGATAAGAAAAATATAGTAATTATTTTCTTCATTCAAAACTGCAAAGGTACACAATTATAGTGCTGTGTTTTGCCAATGATGCTAATAAATTGCATAAATTTTACAATCATGACCTTAACAATAGTGTGGTAAAATGGTAATAAAGAATTATAAAACCTCAAATCAATAAGTTTTTTTAAACTTTTTTCCAGAGAATTATTAAAATAATTGGTTAAAAAGTATGCGGATATATGAAAAAATCTCCCGCCGTGGTTCGTGTCCCACGAACCACTACAACTACTTACAAATCCACCAATGAAAAAGCAAAGAATTTTGTAATTGAGTGAGTTATGAATTATCAGGAAAAACACCGAAAGTCGCATATTCGCATTGGTGAAATATACTTTTGGACAGCTACCATTAATAGCTGGATGAAATTATTACTGAACGACCAATACAAAGATATTATCATTAGTTCATTCAGATATTTGAGTAATGCCGGCAAGATTGATGTATTCGCTTTTGTGATTATGCCAAACCACATCCATGTAATATGGAGGATAAATGCCATGAATGGGAAAGAAACGGCACAAGGCTCTTTTCTCAAGTATACGGCTCACGAATTCAGGAAATATTTGCTGCGTGAGAATCGGGCTATGCTTAGTTTGTATGCCGTAGACGCCAGTAATAAGCTGCATGAATTCTGGCAACGAGATCCCTTAGCTATTCATTTATATTCCCGGGAGGTTGCCTGCCAGAAATTGGACTACCTGCATCGGAACCCTACAGCAAAGCATTGGCGACTGGCGGATGATTATTTAAATTATACGTATTCATCGGCGCGGTTTTATGAACTTGATATAAAGGAGTATGACTTTTTAAAAGACTTGAGAGAAGAATTTTGACAGTTTTGTGGTTCGTGAGACACGAACCACGGCGAATAAAGATACCAATTAAAGCCTGGCTATGCGATACCTATTTGCCACTGATAATTGACTGCGTATGCCTTGCACCAAAAAATAAACAAACCCATTATGATTCTTTACACATCAACAAAAAAGCTTAGCTTAACAACTATGGTGAGACACGAACCACGGCGAATATATTTTCATATTTATATCATAAAAAACCCCCTCAAGTATTTAAACTATTGGGGGCATTATTATTAAGACAATTAATATTGTCAATATAAAAGCAAATTAATAACCTGCATTTTGAGTAAGATTTGGGTTTACAGCAATTTGCTGGCTTGGGATGGCAAACACCAGAAATTTAGTATCTGAAGTTTGAGGTTTTTCCTGGAAAGGTTGCAGGAATTTTCCAAAACGGATAAGATCTTCTCTTCTCCAGCCTTCCCAATACAATTCCCGCCCACGCTCATCCAGTAAATTATCCAATGTTAATGAAGCAAGCGCTGCTACACCACGATTAGCTCTGATACTATTTACCAATGCCAAAGCCTCTGTAGTTGTTCCCCCGGTACCTCCACGAAGAATGGCTTCAGCCTGCATAAGTAATACATCTGAATAACGATATACAACCCAATCATTATTTCTTTGACCAGTTACTGAATAATCAAAAGCATATTTCATGGGGCGGATACCTGCTGTTTCAATAGTAGCGCCGGAAGTACGTATAGTTACTTCTCTAGTAAACACAAGAGATGCTGTTGCAGGATTTCTTGCCATTAAAGGCTGATTGGTTATCCAACTATACTGCTGCCCCGCAAAAAAACCAACATTCTGTCTGTTATAACTTTTTGTTCTGTTAGATGTGGTATCTGCAGGATAGTTATAATAAATACCTCTTCTTTCATCAACAGACTCAAATTTGTCGTAAAAATCAGATAAGGTACACCAGCCATTCCATCCGCCCGGAAGCATATTGTAGTGAGCAATAGTATTCCAGGTTCTATTAACGTTTCCACCTCTTACTCCATTACTATTTAGCAGGGTATAAATATTCTCTGTTGATTTTACGTCATTATCCGGCGCAAAATTGTCAAAGTATTTACCAGATGCCGAAACAGTATATAAGCCGGAAGCTGTAATTTCTTTTGCAAGTGTAATTACCTGGTCCATATCGGTAACATCAAATGATGGTGTTTGCCTGTTTAAAAAGGCACCCTTGTTCAGGTATATTTTCATCAACAATACTTTTGCAGCATTTCTATTAGCTACATATGCAGCAGTTGGACCATTGTCAGGTAAGGCAGTAATGATTTCGTTTAACTCTTTAACTATATAGTCTATTGCTGCCTGAGGTTGAAGTACGGTAGGTGCAATCCTGAAATCTTCAAGCGCATCGCCTTCCCTAACAGAAGCAATTCCATATAAATCCAGCATATCAAACATAGCAATAGCACGTATAAATCTTGCCTCTGCTGCCTGCTGAGCATTAGGGTTAAACCTCAACACGTTTGTAGCATTATATATGGCTGTACCCAAACTTACATAAGTACTATTCATAAAACCATTGTCGGCGTTCCAGGCATGTTGATGAATAGCACGATAAATGCCATTATCATCCCAGTCTCCGCCACGTGTAGGCGCTATGGCTGCATCAGTAGATACTTCCTGCAAAACCCATTTCTGGTCTTGCTGGTAAGGTGTATTCAAAGCAGTATAGGCTGTTACAAGTAAACCAGCCGGGTCTATATTAGAACTCCCTTCTTCGAGTTCACCTTTAAATTCTTCATTAAGCTTGGTACAGGAGTATACCCCTGTGGTAAGCAGTCCCAACGTTAACAGATATAATAAGAAATTTGATTTCATAATAATAAATTATTTAAAGAGAAAAGTTGATTCCAAGTAATATATTTCTTGCAGGAGGATAAGGCAGATATTCGATACCCAAAGAAGGGATACCGTTTGATGAGCCATCTGTATTAACCTCAGGATCAAAGCCGGTATATTTAGTAATGATAAACAGATTTTGTCCGGTAAGTGATACGTTAACATTCTTAAAGACATTTCCTATATCACCTACTTTATAGCTCAAAGTAAGATTTGCCATTTTCATGTAGTTACCTTTTTCTAAATAGCGGGTTGATGCTGCGGCAGAGTTTGACGTGGATTCTTTAACGCTTGTGTTATAGAATGACGAACCGATATTTCTTAATGGCAGATTGCTTATTCCTAAAGAGGTAGCCGCCGTATTATTAAATAAATAGTGTCCCGTTGCTCCGTTCATATTCGCTGCCAATGTGAACTTTTTATAAGAAACATTGGTAGAAATACCCAACAATGTTGTTGGATTTGGGCTATTGGTATAGAATTTATTTAGCGCAGGATCATTGCTGGTGCTTTTGCTGCCATCCTGTCCGCGATACATACTCATGCCAGTTTGGGGATCTATACCTTCGTAAATAGCCAAATACCATACGTTTAGTGGTTGCCCATTCACCATACGCTGACCAGTTACGCCGGAGAAGCCCTGTCCTCTTAAAGCACCGGTTTCATAATAACCCAATAAACCACTTACACTATTCTTAAGGAAGGTAACGTTACCTGTAATATCCCAGTTCCAGTCTTTGCCCTTTACTATATTTCCTGTTAGTGCAATTTCAACACCTTTGTTTACTACTTCTCCATCAAGGTTAACCCATATGCGTCCTGATGGTGCAGGCTGTGCCAGGGTTTGCTCAAACAATGCATCGGTTGTTTTCTTGTTGAAATAATCAATAGAACCGTAGATCCGGTTGTTCAAGATGGCAAAGTCGATACCAGCATTATAAGTAGTTGAAGTTTCCCATTTAAGATCAGAGTTACCATAGTTAGCCTGGCTGACACTTTGTGTACCAAAAGTTAAACGGTTTAAAGAAGCACCTGAAGGAAACTCCTGGTTACCTGTTTTGCCCCAGCCTAATCTAAGCTTTAACTGATTGAAGGTTGTATTGTCCTTCAAAAAGTCTTCTCCGGCAATATTCCAGGCCAACGCCAATGAAGGGAATGTTGCATATTTGTTGTTAGCACCAAATCGTGTAGAACCATCTCTTCTCACAGTTGCAGTAAGTAGATACTTGTCTTTGTAGTTAACACCACCGCGTAAAAAAAGAGATTGCAATTGATTGGTAGGGCTTCTGTAAGATGAAATTTCACGGGAGGTAATAGTTGAATACTGTAAATAATCATAATAGTCTAACCCATAATAAGTGAAACCACCTCCAAATTCAGTACTGTTGTTATAATCATAATCAAGAAACTCATAACCTGCTACTGCATTAATATTCCAGTCTGTAGAAACTTGTTTGTTAAAAGAAAGCGTGTTTGTCATTTGCTGATTAGTTTCAGCATTATTGGCAACAAATGCCTGCTCATTATTAAGCGCTGATGGATCTATTATACCGGCGCGATACATTCCAAGCCTGTTACCTGTTAATCTCATCGCACTATAAGTAAACCGATATTCAAGATCTTTGGTTATTTTATAATAAGGCGAGATAGTAGCTACAAGTGTATTGGTTACAGCCTTATCTTTAAATGCATCAAGACTCGCTAATGGATTACGTGTATTTGTATTTACGAACGTAAGACTGCCCTGATCGTCTCTTAAAGGGCGGGTAGGATTCCATTGTAGCGCCTGGGAGATAATATTTCCTTCAGCACCCACCCCCACATCAATAGGAGCATACTGGTTATTGTTCTGTGTTATAAAAGCAGAGAAATCAAGTCCTAACTTTCTGCTTTGAAGAAAACGATAGTTTCCGGTAAAATTCAAAGTATACTTTCTAAGCTGAGAGTTTTTAATAATACCTTCCTGGTTTAATATACCAGCAGAAAGACGATATTTGCCATTCTCTGTACCACCAGAGACATCAGCATAATAATTTTGAGCAATAGCACTCCTTGTTATTTCTTTAAAAGCATTTACATCACTGCCAAAGTCTGAAGCTGTTGCATCGTCAGGCGTATAATATTTAAGCGCTTCACGAAATTCACCAGCATTTAAAACTTTAGGTTGCTCTCTTAAATCAGATACCCCTACTGACACACCTGCCGATACAGTCGGCTCACCAGTTTTACCTTTTTTAGTTGTAATAATTACAACTCCGTTAGCACCTCTTGAACCATAGATAGCAGTAGCAGAAGCATCTTTCAGGATATCCATGCTGGCTATGTCACCTGGGTTAAGATAAGTAAGTGGATTTCCTCTGTCTGATGCAAAGCCGCCTCTTCCCGCAGGTAATGGAGAATTGCCCGACATTGGTACACCATCTAACACAAATAACGGATTGTTACTTGCACGTATAGATGAGTTACCGCGGATACGCACTGTAACAGAGCCGCCTGGCTGACCGGTATTATTAATTACCATTACACCAGGTGTTTTACCCTGAATTAATTGATCGGGGTTGGTAATAATACCTTTGTTAAAATTTTTCTCGCTAATGGTAACCATTGAGCCGGTTACATCTTTTTTGCGTGCAGTACCATAACCAATAACTACCACCTCATTTAAATCAGCAACGGTAGTTTCTAAAACAATATTCATAGCTGTGCCCGGAGTAGCACTAACTTCCCGGGAAGTAAAACCAGCACCGGAAAAAACCAGTTTGGCTCCGGCTTTTACATTATTTAATGTGAACGTTCCGTCATCGCCAGTAACGGTTCCTGTGCTTGTGCCTTTTATTACTACTGAAATTCCCGGAAGATTGGCTCCCTTATTATCCATAACTGTACCGGTTACAGTTTGTGCCTGTGCAAAAGAGAATAAAGCACATACCGCGAGGCATACCATCGCGGTATATCGCAAAGCAATCATCATGTTTCGTTTGTTTTGGAGTTAAAGATTTAAAATTTGTTTTCTCAAATAAAGCATTAATTGAAATAATAACACATTATTCAATTAAAAGTAAAACTATAGCTTTTATTTAACACACAGACATCAGCAACATAGTATAAGCTGCCGCGGGCAATACCGCAAACATTTTCGCAAACGTTTGCGGTTGATAATTTTCGTATATTTGTTTTAATAAACTGCTTGCGCATGATTAATACTACCCTCAAAAAGCTTTCTGAAATATCAGGGCTTAGTATTTCAACCGTATCAAGAGCATTAAAAAACCACCCTGACATATCTGAAAAAACAAAATCACTGGTTACAGAGCTTGCCAATACCTTAGATTATGAGCCAAACATAAATGCAGTACACCTGCGCACTCAAAACAACAGGCTTTTCGGAGTAATCGTACCATCAATTTCTAATTTTTTTCACGAGTCGGTAATTTCCGCACTCGAAGAAGAGTGCAGGAAAAATAATTATACTCTTATGATCTTACAATCCGGAGATGACCCTGAAATAGAAAATGCCAATATAAAATTGTGCCGGCAAAACAGGGTAAACGGATTATTTGCCTGCATTACTCCTGAAACTAAAAATATCGAATCATTTTTCAGGTTGAAAGAAGTAGATGTACCCATTATTTTTTTTGACAGGGTGCCGGAAAGGTCTGATTGCAACAAGGTATGCGTTGCGGATATTGACTCAGCGTCTATAGCTGCCAACCTGATTGCAGAAAAGCAAAAAAAGAAGGTTTTGGCGCTTTTTGGCAACAATAACTTTTTAATTACCAAAAAACGGTTTAATACATTTACCGGGATTATGCGGGAATACAATATTGAATGTATTACGGCATACTCATCAAGCGAAATACACGCTGAAGAACTTACCAACGGATATCTTGTTCAAAAACCGGATACTATTTTTTGCATGACCGATGAAATACTTACCGGCGTAATGAGAGCCATTCAGAAGAAACAATTGAAAGTGCCAGGCGATATTGCAGTGGTTGCCATAAGCAATGGATTTATACCCACATTATATTACCCCCAGGTAACCTATATAGAAACCAGCGGTAAAAAGCTTGGTAAGCTTGCTTTTGAAAGCATGATGGCAATAATTTCCGGCAATACGCTCATACAGGACCGAACAATCGAATCGGTATTGGTAAGAGGGGGATCAATATAAGTATGCTATACCGGTTAATTGCGTTAACCAGGCTCCGGGTAGCAATACAACAAATAACAGCGTAAAAAATCCTATCCCAAAATTTACACGGGCTAACTATATATTTTATATCTTCATCAACATTTTTACGTTTTAAAAACGTAATATCTTTTTTAACTTAAATTACGCTTAAGACAGCATCATAAAACCATGAGAAAATTTCTTCTTCTTGCCCTGTGCATTCCAGGTTGTACGCTGTACGCCCAAAGCAAAAAATTTCAATTTAAAACAGGTTCTGAATATGAACTGCCCAAAAGAACGCAGGATTTAACTTTTTTGGGAAATGAGAAAGATGGAATAGTTAATTTATCTGTAAAACGGGAAGCATTATATATAACACAATTTAATCCCCAAACACTTACGCAAACTGACGAGCGGGTTGTAAATATACCGGAAGCTACTGGTAATATGATGAGTGAAACAGCTGTACATTTCGGGAATAATTTTTATTGGATAAGAAGTGATTGGAACAGAGATCAGCGGAAGGAGCTATTATATGCTACCGCTGTAGACGTTAAAAAAGGGAAACTGAATGATAAATATATAACGTTGATTGAAGCCAATAAACTTGGTGTAAACCGAATGAGAACTGATGTAGACAACGACAGGCAGTATAGTAAATATCAATTTAATTTTGATGCAGACCAGAAGAGACTTTTGGTGAGTTATCGCCTGGCGCCGGAAATAAGAAATGACAAAAACAGTTACGACAGACTGGGAATTCATGTGTTTGATGAAAATCTTCAAAAAATATGGGGTAATGAATTTACCATGCCTTACACTGAAAAAAGAATGGACAACCTGGATTATGCGGTTGATGCAAATGGCAACGGTTATCTTTTAGCCAAAGTATATAATTCGGAGGATAGAAAAGAAAAGGACAAATCTGGTAATCCGGACTATCAGCTTGAAGTATTTAAGTTTAGCAATAACAAACCGAAGCCGGAGCAGGCAAAAATTTCCCTTAATGAATATTTCATACAGGAAGCATCTCTTCTGGAAAATACTTTTCATGAAATGATTATTGCCTGTACATATAGCAAAAGCGCTAAAAACAAAAGTACGGAAGGTGTTTTTTTGGGAGTACTAAATTCAGGAGAGATTGGAAATTACAAAAAAGGTTATTACAGGTTTCCGGTTGAAGAATTGCAAAAATTTGAGACAAACAGAAAGCGACGGAAGATTGAAAAAGATGAAGAATACGAGATACCCAATTTACAGGTTAGAAATATTATTGTAGAAAAAGACGGAAGTATTTTCATTGCGTGCGAAGAAGAATATTTTAATGTCAGAACAACCGGAACATCCAGCTCCGGCTATAGTACCAAAACCATTTATTACTACGAAGATATTTTAGGCATAAAAATAGACGCCGCAGGAAATTTCATTTGGATGAGAAAGGTACCCAAAAAACAAAAAGGAACAAATACAACGGAAACGCTGGGTTTTAAACTTATAAGTGATGAAACAGGATATTACTTTTTATACCTTGATAATAAAAAGAATGAACACATACAAGAAGATGAAACACCTGCCACCCATGTGGCGGGATTTGGCGGACAGGTTATGGTAAGTAAAATTGATAATAACGGTACAATTACAAAGGAACTGATATTTGATACACGGGATGAAGATATTATGATCACGCCAAAACAATTCAAAAAAATAAATAACAATCAGTTTATTGGGAGAGCAAAGATCAGAAAAACACTTTTTAAACCGGTATTGATTACAATGAATTAATAAGCATGGTTTTCTTACTCCAGAAATCGTAATAATTATACCACTGCACAGGGTACAACTTTATTCTTTCTTCCATCTCACGGGTAAATTCTTCCAGCATTTTATGCATGGCTTCAGGCTTGTTGCCGTAATCATAAGTGCGTACATCTGTGGAATAAAAATGATAGTGTGTTGTTTTTTCCTTCATGGCAAAAACATAACATACCGGTACTTTACATTGTGCAGCTATTATAAAAGGCCCGGCAGGAAATTTAGCAGGAGCGCCAAGAAAGTCAATCTCCATAGTCCTGTTGCCTTCCACAAAACGATCGGCATGCATACAAACCAGTTCATTGTTTTTAAGCGCCTGGTCTATTGCATAAATATGTGAAAGATCATTTTTAATGACAATGATATTAGCGTTTCTTTCACCCGTTACTGAGGTGAGATAATCTTTTATTTTCTGATGCTCACCATCAAACATCACTACATTGATTTTTGTATTCAATCTTTCCAGCAAATGCCCGGCAGCTTCCCAGTTGCCTACATGCGAACTAAGCAGCAACCCGCCTTTTTGCATGCTTACCATTTCATGCAAATGTTCTTCACCATCAAAATCAAAAGTAAACTGGCTGGCACCGCCACCCATTATCGCTATCTTATCAATTAGGCTTTGACCAAAAGCATAATAGTTCCGGTATAAGGCGCCTAAAGATTTGAAGTAGCCATACCCCAATCTTTGCCTGAAATAGTATAGTATATGTTTAGATGATTTCCATGCAAATAAAAAATAATAGCAGGAAACAAAGCGAAGCAAAACATAGGCAGGGCGAACACCCAGCTTTTGCAGTATAGTAATGAAAATGCTGTAGCCTAACTTATTACCGGTAGATTTTCCCTGCCAGGAAGGCATCAGGCTGTTTCTTTAGAATTTACGCGGGAGATAACGTAGTTATAAAAATCGTTGAACGTAACAATGCCGTTAAAATCTTCAGGCTTTACTTTAAAAGAAAAGTTGTTTTCTATAACTACAACAAGGTCAATATAGTCAAGGCTGTCCAACTCAAGCACTTCTTTGAGATTACCTTCAGGCATGATGCCGGATTCATCAACTTCAAATTCTTCAGCAAGGAAATGATTTATCTTCTCAATGATTTGTTCATTCTGTTTCATAAGCATTCTCTATTTACTCCACTTTTTAACGATCAGCGTTGAATTGGTTCCTCCAAAGCCAAAAGAGTTCGACAAAAATACGTTTATATCCTTTTCCGTAGTAGTTTTTACAATATTCAATTTGGCAGAGTCTTCATCAGGGTTTTCAAAATTAATATTCGGCGCCATAAAATCATTATGCATCATCAGCAAAGCATACACAATTTCACTTGCACCGGCCATCCAGCATTCATGCCCCGTCATCGATTTGGTAGAGCTGACAGGCGTTTGCGCCGCTCCAAAAACTGCTGCAATCGCCTTTGCCTCGCTGGCATCTCCCGCGGGTGTTGAAGTAGCATGTGCATTGATATAATCAATATCTTTTGCCTTCAGTCCCGCATCTCTCAGCGCCATCTCCAAAGACCTTACCGGACCGCTTACTGTTGGGTTAGATATATGCTCTCCATTCGAAGAAAAGCCATACCCTGTTACTTCACCCCAAATATTTGCTCCTCTTGCCAGTGCAGAATCCAGTGATTCTAAAATCACTGTTGCTCCTCCCCCGCTCGGTATCAGCCCATCCCTGTTGCGGTCAAAGGGGCGGGAAGCTTTTTGCGGCTCCGACTCGTGAACAGAAAACGCAGATAACGCGTCAAAATTACCCATAGAGTACGCATTTATTTCCTGCGCCCCACCGGCAACGACTCTATCCTGTAAGCCTGTTTTTATAAAATGATAGCCTAAGCCTATAGCGTGAGAGCCGCTGGCACATGCAGCGCTGATGGTAAAGTTTACTCCTTTCAACTTAAAAATGGTTGAAAGGTTCATGGTAATAGTTGAATTAAGGGTTTGAAAAACCGATGCTGATCCTAACAACATGGTATCTTTTTTCTCCCTCAGAATATCAATAGCATCAATAACGGGTTTGGCAGAACTGTCGTTACCATAGAGTATCCCCATTTCATGCCGGTCAATATAATCCTGGTCGATGCCCGCCTGTTGCAAAGCTTCAAGCGTAGCCATGTATGCATATTCACCCTGCTCAGGAAGCATGATTCTTGCACGCCTGTCTAATAAACCTTTCAAAGCAGGCCTGTCAACATAACCTGTTAGGCCCGAGCGGTAGCCCATCTCCTTGCGTACCGGGTCGAGAATAATGCCCGACTTACCGGCATACAAAGCATCTTTTACCTCATCAAGATTTTTCCCGATGCAGGAGTAAATGCCCATACCTGTTATGACTACACGTCTGTACATAATAAATTAAAAAAGAGAGCCTCACCCTCTTATCCCTCTCCTGCAGAGAGGGACGGTACTACAGCATATATCCAAACTTAACATCTTCCACATTATCTGTTGAATATAGCTAAGCCACACCAACTTTGCCGCAATCTCACATTTTCAAATTCCCTGATTTTCAAATTAATTCCCACATTTCTACAAATAAACCCCACAAGTACCCTCGTTTTATATTTTAATCGCCACAATTTCTCAAACGCCCGACCTTTACAATTTTCCAACATGCTGAGAGATTAGGCACCCCTCTCCACTGCGGGGTGAGGGGCCTTAACTATACATCCCCCCGTTTACCGACAGCACCTCTCCTGTAATATAGCCTGATTCCGGTGAAGCAAAAAATGCTACTGCATGTGCTACTTCTTCAGGTTCACCAAAACGGTTTACGGGAATAAGCATTTTCAATTGCTTTTCATCCAGCCCTTCTGTCATATCGGTTCTAATAAAACCCGGTGCAATGGCGTTAACTGTAATATTTCTTTTTCCTACTTCCTGCGCCAGTGCTTTTGTTGCCGCAATTACGCCACCTTTTGCAGCAGAATAATTGGTTTGTCCCGGCAGTCCTTTTAAACCGGATAATGAAACGATGTTGATGATTCTTCCATAACGTTTCATCAACATATTTTGCACAATAAGCCGGGTAACATTAAAAAATCCACCCAGGCTTGTATTCAATACATTATCCCATTGCTCATCTTTCATCCACATTAATAATACATCATCTTTAATACCTGCATTATTCACCAATACCTCAATGGTATTATCTTTATTTTCTTCTGTCCATTTACCTAAAACTTCATTTACCTGAGTCCTGTCTGATACGTCAAACTTCATCAGCACCCCCTCACCGCCTTTTTCTTTTACCAGCTCCAACGTTTTTTCCGCTTCAGCCTGGTTACCCTTATAATTTACCAGCACATAGTACCCCATACCGGCAAGCTTTAAACAAACAGCCCTGCCAATACCTCTTGATCCCCCTGTTACTAATGCGCATTTCATTATGTGAGATAAAATTTATTGTAAAATAATGTTTTTAAATAAAATTTGAGTGCAGGTAATAAAAGACAATTAAGCAAAGCCGGCTATATCGTTCTCTATAAAATAATTTTTCACTTTTTCCATCTCCCGATACCGGGGCTTATCTTCAACAAACTTCGGAAATATGCTTCTTACAGTATCGTATACTGCTTTTGTTGCAGGTGAAAGTTTTGATGAGTAGTCCGCGAAATCTATTGCCTGCAATATGGTTACCATCTGGATAGATAGAACCTCAAATGCATTATCAATTACTTTTTTAGTAATTAATGCAGCATTGCATCCCATGCTCACTATATCCTGGTTATCGTTATTGTTAGGAATACTATGCACATACATCGGGAAAGAAAGCGTTTGATTCTCCGCCACAGTTGATGTAGCTGTAAACTGCATACCCTGCATACCGAAATTGAAACCAAGCACGCCAAGATTTACAAATGGCGGGAACTTTTCATTCAGCTTGGTATTCAGCAAATAATTTAACTGCCGCTCAGACAACATGGAAAGCTTGGTGATAGCGGTTTTTAATTTATCCATTTCGAGCGATACATAATCACCATGAAAATTGCCGCCGTGAAATATATTATGATTCTGGTGATCAACCACCGGGTTATCATTCACAGAATTCAATTCATCAACCACTACATTTTCGGCATTTGTTATTGTATCATATATCGGTCCCAATACCTGCGTTACGCAACGGAGAGAATAATACTCCTGCACCTTATCTTCAAACACATCATGTTTTATGTTCTCGGGATTATATAAATGTTCGGATCTGCTGCGGATGAGTTTACTGTCTTTCAGCAAACTGCGAAGCATAAATGCAATCTGATTTTGCCCTTTATGTTTTTTTACAACATTTAATTCATGAGAGAAATGATCATCATAGGCCTCAACTACTTCATTGGTCATGGCAGAAAGCAGCACGGAAAATTGCAACAGCTTTTTAGCATATATAATATTAAGCAGGCCGATGCCGGTCATGGCTGATGTACCGTTCAGTATCGCCAGTCCTTCGCGTATATGAATAGAAAGCGGTTTAATATTATATTGTTTGAAAATTGCTTCGGTAGGTTGTGGTTTACCATCAACCATTACTTCGCCCTCCCCTATTAATACCAATGCAAGATGGGCAAGCTGCACAAGATCACCGCTGGCGCCAACACCCCCATGCTCAAAGACACATGGCGTAATATTATTATTAATGAGTGCAGTAAGCACTTCTGCAGTTTCAGGGTGTACACCGGAATAGCCTTGTGAAAGACTATTAAGCCTCGCAACCATTAAACCTCTTACAAGCGCGGGATCAAGATATTTACCGCTACCGGAACTATGACTGCGAATGAGATTATATTGCAGTTGCAACACATTTTCAGCGCTCACCTTATATTGAGCCATCGGCCCAAAACCGGTATTGATGCCATATATCAGTTTCTGGTCGGAGAAATGTTCCAGGAAACGGAAGTTGGCTTCCATTTTTTCAAGGGCTTTATTATCTACTCCTACCTTTCCATTTTTAACAACAATCCCTGAAAAATCATTTAAGGAAAGCGTACTGGCTCCAACATTTGTCATTGAAAGAAATTATAATCTGTTAACTTACAAACGACCGCAAAAAAAACAAATAATGCCAAATGTATCAAATATTTCTACCTTACCGGAGGTATAATGCTATAGCTGGTAAAAAATAATTGCCCGGGGTAATTCCCCGGGCAATACAATGCATAAACTACCTTCAAACAATCTATTGTTTTACAAACTGCTTATAAAACCATTGCGTACCAGTATATATGCGAGCTATATAATTGCCGGCGGGGTAGAGATAAGTGGCATCAAACGTTACCTGCTGATATTTATATGGATACCAGGACTTGCTCATTTTTACCTGTCCGTACAAGTCGGTAATCTCAACCTGTGATATATAATAACTTGTTTCCGGACTTGTGCTGGTTATCGTGATATTTGACGTAACAGGGTTTGGAGCTATAGTATATAAGTTTGTTAAATTACACAGATTTGAATTATAATAAACCCCTTTACTTAGTGTAATAGAAGTGCCGCAAACTTCTGTAAAGGATACAGAAACAGTACCTCCTCCTACTGAAGTTGGTGTCTTAATGTAGGCTGAAGAATTACCGTTACCAGATACTACTGTCCAGCCTGTTGGTGGTGTCCAATTAAAATTGGATGCCGGTATGGAGCTGCTCACATAAAAATTATACGTTTGGTTTGGGCAAACCCCAAGAGGCTGCCCGCTTGTGCCGCCATAAACATTTAAGCTGTAATACGACCCGGAATAGGCACCAACATGGATAGGAATGGATACCGGATACTCAGCACCACATGCGGAAACTTTTGCTGTAAGTGTAATATTACCGTCAGCTACTCTTGTTAGTGAGGTATTTTGTCCTGAAGTTTGGTTTAAAGAGACGACCCCACTTTGAGGTAGTATTGACCATATATTAGTAGCATTACACGGCATGCCGGTTAAAGAGTAATTCTGAGTTCCTGCACACAGTGATTGCGTTCCCTGAATGCTTAATGCCGGAGCTGATATATTTAATGTTGCTGCGGGAACATTAATAGAACAATTATTTCCGCCATTGCTAAGTGTAATATTAACAGACGGTGCAGAGAGCCCGGCACCACAAACCGGAGTGAGTATAATTGAGTTGGTTGAAGTATTAATAGATGAAGGTGCGGAGCTACCATTGTATAGCCAGCCATTACCGCTGCCCAAATTCCAGACATACCCTGTAATACCTGTGAGTGAAGATGTATTGTTAATGGTAAAAGTTACCGGTGAGGTGGAGCCACAGGGTATTGAATTGGGTGATGCAGACATTGTTAAATTGCCAGCAGACCGTATAATACCGATTTGGGCTGGGATTTGACCATTAGCCAGGTTCGCCCCACAGGTATTTTTTGGCCTTATTAAGATTGTTGAACCATGCCCCGTTGATAAATCAGATGTAATGGTAACCGTGTTTGTTCCCTGCAACCAGGCAGTTCCGTTAGATGTATTATTGCCTAATTTCCAACCTGCGGGAAGCAAGTATTCATAGTCTGAAATTGAGCCAAAGCATATTTTGGGCGATTCAAACTCTGTATACCATTTTATATTTGAAAATGTAATATTAAAAGTTGAAACCTGGCATAAAGGAGCGCTAAAGCTGGTAACCGGCGCATTGTTACTGGTAAATTTGGGTTGTATCACATCGCAGTTATTAGCATTTGCATAGAAAAGAGATTTTACTTTTTTGTATTCTGGCTTGAAAACATCTTTTCCATTACTATTATATTGAATCTCAACAAACTGCTTACTATTTACGTCGGCGAATTTCGCTTTGAACTTAAAATTTGTATTTGCAGCATTGAAAGCCGTTGGTTGCTGGGTTATCTGCATTTGTGAAGCTGATATTGAATAATATGGACCTGGTAGAGTTACAGTAAACTCGTATTCAACATTCGGACAATATTCATTATCCGTACCAAGGGATATAGTCTGCGCTTTAACGAAAAAACTGATTAGCAGTAAAACCGATGCAAACAATATTTTTTTCATGAATTTGAAGTTTAGTTGTTTGTTAAATGAATTTGAAATCCTACTGATATTTGTAATCCTCTCCTTTCATCATTAAACCCTTGCTGTCCGTTTTCGATGTTTTTTTTCTGGTATTGATAACCAAGTAAAAACTCAAGACCAACTGCAGTATTAAAAAATATTTCTGGACCTATGAAAATTGAGGCATTGCGCAAGGTACCATTGCCAGCAAAAGTTGTATATCTCCCGATTTGATAAGTTCCATCAACGAGGATATTAAAAGTTCTATCCTTATTCAAAAAGTAATAACGGACAAAAGGACCTGCATAAAAACCAATTTCTTTCGTGCCAGCACTTGCACTATTCAGTCCCCGACTTTTTATCGAATTAATGCCTGGTCGAAGCCCCGCTACGAATTTGTCAATAAAAAAGTAACCAATGTTTGCAGCAAGGTTAATTTCTGTGAGCCTTCCTGTTATTGATGGTTGCCCCGAAGTAGTGTAGTTGTCTTTATAAGTATAAAAGCTACCTGTGCCGCCAACAAGCCAGTATTTTTTGTCTATCTGGCAATTGGCTGTAATTGTAATGAGTGAAAACGATGCTAAGAAAATAAAGGATTTCATAATAGTGTTTTTAAATGATTATGATATACAGTATATATATTAACTGGCGGGCTATTGTCAAGCAGCAGGTTATTGTTCAGTGTTTTCATGTCGTTGGTTGTTTGTTATTGTCAGCCTGAAAATATTGGAAGCTGTTCCATGGGATTGCTTACAATAACAAGCTAATGATATTAAAATTAATTGATTTTCAACAATTGAAATACACCGCAAAACAAAAACATTGTATTTAGCAAGATATATTTTTCGTATATCGTAAACGGAAGGCTGAAAACATAAGCGGAAAGTATTAGAGGCGGTTTATGAAAACCATTATCCGGAAGTAACCCAAATACATTGTTGGTACAGGTACGATAATTGCTGTTTACATCCGCGTAAGCAGGCAGCGTAAAGTGGTATCACCACCCCCGGAAAAAGGAGTGAATTGTGCAAAGCTTTTAACAGCAAGCAGCACACAAATAACAGGTAGCATTTTTTTCATAAAATTTTTTTAGAGGTTATAGTATGGTTTAATAAACAATATCAAAGCGATCTTCGGTTATATTCATTCGGGTTTGATCTGCGCAAATTTGCGGGAACAACTTTAAGAAAACATCACATACTCGTGCGCTTATCAATAAACTTCACAGGTTTACGGCTTGTTTCCGGGAATTGCAGCTTCTGCATTTCTTCCGGCAGCATATATTTAATATGCGGAGATACCCGCAGCTTTGCCTGCAGGTATGCCCTGATCTGGTGGTCGCACTCTTCCGTATTTCTTGTCGGCACCAAATACAGCAGCACTTCATCCGTGCCAATTTCGTTGGAATATACTTCAGCCACATACTCCCTCACCTCAGCCATACCATTCAGCAGTTCAAAAAGCGCAGGAGCAAAAAGGGTAGTGCCTTTAAACTTGATCATTTGCTTTTTGCGACCGATTACCGGCGAAAGCCTTAAAGTATTGCGCCCGCATTTGCAGGGCTCGTCAAAAGCCATACATATATCACCTGTTTTGTAACGAAGCAAAGGCATTGCTTCCACCCCTAAGCTGGTAATAGTTACCTCACCGGGAACACCCGGAGGAACGGGTTGATTATTTTCGTTCAGCAGTTCCACGATAATCAGTTCAGGCTGATGATGCCCACCGTTGCCTTCCCTGCACTCTGTAAACGCGGTTTGCATTTCTGTAGAGGCATAGGTAGAAAAGAGTTTTATATTCCAGTTTTCAGTGATTTTTTTTCCTAATACATTTAAAGAAAAATCTGTATTGCGGATATTTTCCCCAATACAAATGGCTTTTTGCACTGAAGTTGTATTGATATCTATCTTATGCTCTGCGGCAAACTGGATAAGCTTTACAATAAATGAAGGAACCGCAACAATAGTTGTTGGCTTTAGCCGGGCAATGGTTTCCCATTGTAAAGAAGGTACACCAGGGCCAACCCTTACCACTCCTGCTCCCAATCTCCGTATGCCGGAATAATACGCCATACCTGCCATAAACTGGCGGTCGAGCGTAAGCATAAGTTGAAAAATATCATCTGGTTTACCGTCGGCGCATACAAAAGAACTGTATTCATTATATGCCAGCCGTTGCAAATCATTTTCAGTTAATGCGATAGTTACCGGGCTGCCCAAAGTGCCGGAGGTGGAAGTATATTCGATGATCCTGTCTTTGCCCACACACAAAAAATCTTCATTATGCTGCTGCAGGTCTTCCTTATTGGTAACCGGCAGCAATACCAGGTCTTTCACTGTTTGTATGGTGGAGATATCAATATTACTGATTTTGAAAAGCTGTTGATAATATGGAGAATGGGTATTGATATATTGCAGCATTTCACCCAGCTTTTTATTTTGCATTGCATTAATCGTGTTTTTATCGTGAAAAGCTGATTGGGGTGAATACATTATACAGCAACTGATTTTAGAAGTGCGAATGTAAAATTTTATGAGGAGATTAAGGAAAGGGAAATCGGGATTTGTGCTAAGCGTTCTCGCTTAGCACAGCGAGAGAAAATTTGTAAATGCATCCAATCAGAAACGCGCCTTCAATAATAATAAAAATGTTATTAACTTTATTCCCAATCATATAGCTCTTAAATACTAACCTATGAGCGAAGCATTAAAAACGATCTTAGTTAAGAAAATGCTTGTAAAACATGCCCTGGAGCAATACAGAAAAATGATGAAGCTTACCGGTATGGATTATGAAAAAGAAGTAAATGAGCTTCTTGAACAATTGCAAATCTTAACCAAAATAGAAAAGGAGTTAACAAAGAAAAAATAACCGAACCATTTGCTTCCTTAAAAACAATTTTATGAAACTTGAAAACGAACTTAAAAAGCTAAAAAAGCATATTGGAAAACCGGGCAGGGCTTTTGATGAGCAATTGCAAAAAATAAAAGCTACTTTCACAACGAGAAAAGATATTGACCAAATCGATAAATTTATAAGAGAAGGGCTTTCGGAATTAACAGGTGATCTGAAAGAATGTAATAAAGCATTATCTGTGACGAGCAGCTAAAAGATGTAGCGCGGATTATTTCAATGTCATATATTGCTGAAATAATAAAACTCAATAAAGCTTTTAAAGATATAAGTAAAAAAATGGCGCTGTTAGTGCTTTACTCACTGAGTAAACTATTATAAACTACAGTTTATAATACCCTCTTATAGCGTAACTGCTGCGTTATCTATCACTTTACCTCTTTCCGTACGAATGGTTCTTGCAGGAAATTTGCTGATTACGCGATAATCATGTGTAGCCATTACTATAGTGGTTCCAAACTCACGGGATATATGAAACAGCAGCTGCATGATCTCGTCAGATGTTTCAGGGTCAAGATTGCCGGTAGGCTCATCTGCTAATATTAATTTAGGAGAATTTAATAATGCGCGGGCTACATCCACACGCTGCTGCTCACCGCCAGATAATTCAAACGGAAACTTAAAGCCTTTTGTTTTCAAACCCACTTTATCAAGAACATCAGAAATTTTTTCTTCAATCAATTTTTCGTCTTTCCAGCCTGTTGCTCTTAAAACAAATTTGAGATTATCATGCACATTACGATCAGTAAGCAATTGAAAATCCTGGAAAACAATACCAAGATTTCTTCTCAGGAACGGAATTTTTTTCCAGTCCATATCTCTTAATTTATATCCAACAACAGTGCCCTCTCCTTCCTTTAATTTAAGCTCGCCATATAAAGTTTTCAACAAACTTGATTTACCGGTACCCGTTTTACCCACCAGGTAAACAAACTCGCTCCGATTTACACGAATATTTACATCCTGCAAAATAAGCGACTGCCCCTGGTAAATATTTGCGTGCTCAAGTTCTAAAATTGTTTCAGTCATAATGAATTATCTCAATAATTAAAAGATTGATAACAGTTTACAAAGAACGGATAGTTTGCGCTAAGATGATACAGAAAAGTAATTTTTTTTAAAAAACTAAAAAAATAGTTTGAAAACTAAACTCTTAGTTCTATTTTTGATTTCACAAACAAATACTATGAGCTCCGTAAAGAGTTTAACGAAAGCAGAAGAACAGGTGATGCAAAGCCTGTGGAAACTTGAAAAAGCATTTTTACGTGAATTGGTAGAGGCGCAGCCCAACCCCAAGCCGCATCAAAATACAGTAGCTACTATTTTAAAAATTTTGATTGAAAAAGAATTTGTAGGTGTAGAAGTATTTGGGCGCATGCATCAGTATTATCCTTTAATCAACAAAGACGCTTACTCCAAAGCCACCATGAAGAATATGGTGAAAAGCTATTTTGAAGGATCGTTCAGCAACGCGGTTTCTTTTATGGTTAAGGAAAACAGCCTGAGTGTTGAAGATCTTGAGCTATTGTTAAAAGAACTGAAAAAGCAACATAAATAAACATACATTAAAACCTAAACTGTTTAATATGCTTGCAGTTGCTTACTATTTACTGAAAGTAATCATTTGCTCCGGTATTTTATACAGCTATTACCGGCTGGCATTGCACAATAAATTATTTCACCGCTGGAACAGGTTTTATCTTTTATGTGCGGTAATAATAAGCCTGAGTTTTCCGCTTATTAAAATCAATATTACGCACGACTCCTCGCAGCGTACAAGCCAGGTTATAAAACTATTAAATGTTGTAACCACCGGCGATGAAATAATAATTGAAGCCAATGCAGGCGGCAAGCCACTGATAACCGGTGAAATGCTGATAATAGGCATATACATAATAGTAAGCATTGGTTTATTGTATGTGCTTTTACAAACGCTGTATAATTTGTCAAGACTTATAAAAAAGAACAACACTCAATTTATTTACGGTATACGCTTTATTGATACTGATGCAAAAGGAACACCATTTTCTTTTTTCCGGAATATTTTCTGGAATAATAAAATTGATATAGACTCGGCTACTGGTGAAAGAATATTTAAACACGAACTGGCACATGTACAGGAAAAACATAGCGCAGATAAATTGTTCATGAATATTGTGCTGATTCTTTTCTGGTGTAATCCTTTCTTCTGGCTGATACGCCGCGAAATGAATATGATCCACGAATTTATTGCCGACGGCAAAGCTGTTGAAGATAATGATACCAGCGCATTGGCTGCTATGATTATCCAGGCAGCCTATCCTCAACACAGCTTCGGGCTAACCAGCAACTTTTTTTCATCATCTATAAAAAGAAGAATACTTATGTTGACTAAAATGCAAAACCCGCGTGTACATTATATCACCCGTGTGCTGGTGTTGCCGTTGCTGACCATTGTTTTTGCAGCGTTTGCCATCAAAACAAAACAGATTAATGCAAAAGAAAAAGTTGCCGCTAATGTTGCCCTTGAAAAAACCATCACTGTTGTTATTGATGCAGGGCATGGTGGCAGGGAACCCGGAGGCAAAGCATTAGATGGTACCTGGGAAAAAGACATTGCATTGTCAATAGCCAAAAAAATTCAGCAACTCAATGCAAACCCTGCCATAAAAATTTTATTAACAAGAGAAACAGATGTTTTTCAACCTGTAGCTGAAAAAGTAAATTGGACCTTAAAGCAAAAACCCGACGCTTTTATATCAATACATGTTAATGCAAGCCCGGAAAAAAATAACTCAGGATTTGATATTTACATAAGCAGACAACAAAACGCCCGGGAAAAAAGTGCAAGGGCACTTGCAAGTATCTTATCTGCTGAAATAAGCAAAACATATACTATTGCTAAAGAAGCATTACAAAGAACTGAAAGAGGTATTTGGGTATTAGACGCACCGGCAATAGATTATCCTGCTGTTCTCATTCAATGCGGTTACCTCACCAATAAAAATGATCTTGCGTTTATAAAAAATACGGCTAACCAGGAAAAAATAGCACAAGATATTTTAGACGCTTTGAACAAATACGCGAAAGCCAAAGAAGAAAATAATCTTGCAAAAAGTTCTCCTGCAACTCCTCAGCCACCTTTTTATGCAGCATCAAACCAAACAAATGAAGTACTTATAGAACGACATACTGACACAGTTCCCCGGAAAATAAAATCAATTGACGTTACAAAAGATGATAAAATAATTGTGATATACAACGATAATAAGGCAGTAAAGATGACCAGAAAAGAGGCAATTGACAAAGGCATAATCAATAATGATTTTAGTATTTTCACTCAAGCGTCGCAATTAATGAAGAGTGGTAAAATTATATATGTTTTAGACGGAGAAGAAACCTCAAAGGAAAAAATGGATAAAGTTGATCCAGCCGATATTGCAACGATAAACATGATAGAAAGTAAGGATAAGAAGGCTGACATTCTTTATGTTGTAACGAAAAGTGGTGAGTTAAAATATAAAGATAAAACCACAATAAAAGAAGTTGAGTTAGATGAGTTGAGGATAGTTGCCGTAAAAAGAAAGGACAAAGTTGAAGTTAAAGAAGTTGCTCTTTCCGAAGATGATATGATTCATCAGGGTGTAGAAAAAGAAGCCACATTTCCCGGGGGTGAAGGTGAATGGACAAAATATATTTCAAGAGAAATAAATCGTTATATAGACACCCTTCAGAGAGCGGGAAAAACCGGGACCTGTCTTGCTCAATTTATTGTTGGCAGAGATGGTACCATTTCCAATGTTGAAGCATTAACTTTAGAAGGAACAAAACTTTCAGAGGTGGTGGTTGAGGCTATTGCCAAAGGCCCTAAATGGAATCCGGCAATGCAAAATGGTAAAAAGGTAAGGGCGTACAGGAAGCAACCGGTTACATTTCAAGTAGCAGAAGAGTAATTTTTTGAAATCTATCTAACATAAAAGAGGCTGTATCAAAAGCACGATACAGCCTCTTTTTATTCGGATACCTGATGGAGACAGGTAGTCGTTTAGACGATTCTCAGAGCCTTTGTTTATTTTTGATACATCCTCTTTGTTACAATACCATTATAAATGCTATTTCAACTTCGTCAGCGCCTCTTTAATCCTTGCAACAGCTTTCTCAATATTCTGCATGCTGTTTGCAAATGAAATACGTATGCAGGTTGGCTCTCCAAACGCGGAGCCTGTAACAGTTGATACGTGCGCCGTATTCAAAAGATACATACAAAGATCGTCCGCATTCGCGATAACCGTGTCGCCATCCTTTTTTCCAAAATAAGCGTCCACTTTAGGAAATACATAAAAAGCGCCAGCCGGTTCAGCGCATTCAATACCCGGGATTTCTTTCAATAAATCCAGAATTCTCTTACGGCGCTCAGTAAATGCTTTCAGCATGTCGTGAGATGGCGTAAGATCGCCGGTAAGCGCGTCAATAGCGGCGCGCTGCGTAATAGAGCAGGTAGCGCTTGTTAGCTGCCCCTGCAGCTTTTCACAACCTTTTACTATTGCCGGATCAGCGGCTATATAACCAAGGCGCCACCCGGTCATGGCAAAGCCCTTGCTCAAACCGTTTACAATAATTATCCTGTCTTTTATTTCAGGAAACTGGGCAATGCTTTCATGCTTTCCTTTATAGTTGATGTACTCATAAATTTCATCGGAGATAATAAGAATATCCGGGTGTTTTTTAAATACTTCAGCCAGGCCTTTCAGTTCTTCTTTGGTATATACAGCGCCTGAAGGGTTACAGGGTGACGAAAACATGAACAGCTTTGATTTGGGCGTTATTGCTTTTTCAAGCTGCTCAGGTGTAATCTTATAATTGCTTTCAATAGATGATTGAATAAATACAGGTTTGCCATCAGCCAAACGAACCAACTCTGAATAGGTAACCCAGAAAGGCGTTGGAATTATTACTTCATCGCCAATATCAACAACTGCTAAAATAACATTTGCCAAACTCTGTTTCGCACCTGTTGAAGCCAGTATGTTCTCTGGTTTATAATCAAGATTGTTATCACGTTTGAGTTTCACGCATACCGCTTCGCGAAGGTCAGCATAACCCGCAACCGGCGTATAGTGACTATAGTTATCATCAATCGCTTTTTTTCCTGAAGCCTTAACATGGTCAGGAGTATCAAAATCTGGTTCGCCAAGGCTTAAATCAATTACATCTACGCCTTTGGCTCTCAATTCACGGCCAAGCTTAGCCATCTTCAGTGTTTCAGGCTCATTAAATTTTTGTAAACGGGAAGAAAGTTTCATTTAACAACAATATTTTATATGTTACCGGTTTTTAAAAAGCCAGTAAAGCTACGAAAAATATGCAAATGCGGGCTATCAGCTATCAGCTATCAGCTATCAGCTATCAGCTATCAGCGGTCAGCTATCAGCGGTCAGCTATCAGCGGTCAGCTATCAGCGGTCAGCAGTCAGCAAGTTTTGTTAGCATCCGGATAGCCCATAGTTCACGGCTCAAAGCTGGTAGCTGACTGCTGATAGCTATTATATATACTGGTTAATGATATTTTCCAGCCACTCCTGCTTACCGCTGGTTTGTTTAGGCTCTCCATTCTCAGCAGCATAATTTCTAAGGTCTTCAAGACTTAATTTGCCTGCTTCAAATTCTTTTCCTGTACCGCTGTCAAAGGAAGCGTAGCGATTTTTCCTGAATTTTTTATAAGGAGATTTTTGGAGAATATTATCAGCTATACCCAGGGCTCTTGCAAAAACATCCATACCGCCTATATGAGCATGGAAAATATCTTCGAGATCGGTAGAGTTACGTCTTGTTTTCGCATCAAAGTTTACCCCGCCGCCTGCAAAGCCGCCCGCTTCAAGAATGATCAGCAAACACTCTGTTAACTCATTCAGGTTAACAGGAAATTGATCTGTATCCCAACCATTCTGGTAATCGCCGCGGTTAGCATCCATACTACCAAGCATGCCGTTATCAGCCGCTACCTGCAATTCATGTTGAAAAGTATGACCGGCAAGTGTTGCGTGATTTACTTCAAGGTTCAATTTAAAATCTTTATCCAAACCATACTGTCGTAAAAAGCCGATTACGGTTGCACTATCATAATCGTATTGATGCTTTGTCGGTTCGCATGGTTTAGGCTCAATAAAGAAGGTTCCTTTAAAACCGTTTTTACGGGCATAATCGCGGGCAATAGTGAGGAATTGACCAAGGTGATCCAGTTCACGTTTCATGTTTGTATTCAGCAGCGTCATATAACCTTCTCTTCCACCCCAGAAAACATAGTTTTCACCACTAAGCTCAATCGTAGCATCCAACGCATTTTTTACCTGCGCACCTGCATATGCCACTGAAGCAAAATCAGGATTGGTAGAGGCGCCATTCATGTAACGTGGATTTGAAAACACATTAGCTGTGCCCCAAAGTAATTTAACACCACTGGCTTTTTGTTTTTCTTTCAGATAGTTAACTATTGCTTTTACCCTGCCTTCATATTCAGTGAGTGAGTTTCCTTCATCAACCAGGTCAATATCGTGGAAACAATAATACGGCACTCCCAGTTTGGTGATAAATTCAAACGCAGCATCTGCTTTATCTTTTGCTCTTTGCACTGCATCAGCATTTTCATCCCAGGGGAATTTTTTTGTACCGGGACCAAAAGGGTCAGCACCTGTGCCGCAGAACGTATGCCAGTAAGCCACCGCAAAACGAAAATGATCTTTCATTGGTTTACCTGCTACTACCCTGTTCTCATCATACCACTTATACGCAAGCGGATTATCAGATTGCGGACCTTCATACTTAATCTTTCCTATACCAGGAAAATATTCCCTGTTGCCTGTAATAATGCTCATATTGCTGAATATTTTTTTGAACAAATAATCGTTACCCTCAATTTTTAAGGGGGCTAAAGATAATGCATTATAGCTGAAACAGGCAATAGGTAATGGTGAATAGTGAATGCGTTGTTCTCTATTCATCATTGCCTGCTCACTATTGTTCATTGTTTATTCTTTCTTCACCAACACCACTCTGCTGCGGTCGGCTTTGTATATCTGGTCGTAGAATTTTACAAAGTCGTTATAATCTGAGGCGGGATATTCACCACTGAAATTTTCATATCGCCTGTAATAGAAAAGTTTATCTGATTTCATCTCCACTGAGCTTATGTATTTACCAAACCTGCTTTCAATTTTTACAGGGGCAGGCAAAGCTTCTGACTGATAGCCGGGTGGCAATGCAATTTCTGTTGTATCAACTTCAGTATATTCATTTTTTATAGATACAGGATACTTTCTTGTATCATCGGCTTTCAATTTTGAAGAGAACCTGCTTATGACATTAGGATAAACGAATAAACGTTTTCCTGTTATGGAAGCATAATTAAGCGCCTTTATTTCCAGTTCTTCATCTATCTCCGGCAAAGCGGATTTGTCTTCTTTATACTCAAACCGGGTAACATCATAATGCGGCAAATCGATTTGTTCTTTAAGGTATTCCAATTGTTTTTCGTGAGAAAGGTCATTAATAAGATGATGCAGGTTATCCTGCTCAATAGCCTTGTAAGTTGTATTGATTTTTGTTGTTAATTGACCATCTTCAGCAATAGTGCCTATGGTTTTTCTGCTTTGTACATTTTGTGAAATAGTATATTTCGGTGTTCTTACTAATTTGCCTCCTGTTTCATCTATAATTAAAACAGGGCGGTTGGCAGTAAACGAACTCAGGTAACCAGAAGGCAGGGTTTGGCTTGTACATTCCAGCCATACGGTGTCTTTTTGTAAAGGCACACATAAAATAGCATGATTAAACTGGTTGCTTGGAAAATCTTCTCTCAAATAATTACTGTTCCTGCCGGCCTTTACTAACGTATAGCAGGATTTTATACCTGCTTCTTTTAGCAATGAGTACATGTAATTTGAAAGCGCCTTACAATCACCATACTTTTTTGTAGCTACATAATTAGCATCAAAAGTTTGCCACCCGCCTATACCTAACTGCACGCTTATATAGCGTGTATTCTGCTGCATATATTTGTAAAGAATACTTATCTTCTGTTTTACATCACCCACGCCGGCAGTTAGCTGATGAACAGTTTGTTTAACATCATCGGGAAGTTTGTCTCTGCCTGCATTAAGCGTATACATAAATTCTCCAAATCCCTGCCATGTAGACATTTCTCCTGTATACTTTTCCAGTTGAAATTTTGCTGGCGCGAGGTAAACCATTGGCACAATATAATCCCACGAAGGATAAGCGTACTCCAGTTCAATCGCATCAAAATGCTTAATTTCCCAGCGGTATATTTTGTTATTTTTTTCAGGCTGAATTGCGGGTTCGCCTTTATAATTAAACGCCTTGTAACGTACGGTAAAATCGGCCGGCGCTACTACGGTAAGTGCGCTTTGCACTACAGCAATTTTTTCATTATCAACCGGGTCCAGGCGGGAAAAAGAAACTTCCGTTATATACAACTTCGGTTTCATATTCTACAGTATATGGATATAAACGATGGTAGAAGCCATGCAATTTTATCCTGTTATCATCAGCAAGGCTTATATCACTTGTTCCGCTTAAGTCCTTAATATCTGATTTTTTAAGGCTTTTAATTTTATTGCCGGCAGCATCGTATAATGAACCTTCAATATTTTTTATTTCGCGCAACTTATCATAATACTCATATACCATTGCATACTTATCGCCTTTTTCGTTAAGAATGGTGAGTACGTATTTATGATATAATTTTGATTTGCCTGCATCAATAATTTCGAAACGCATTTCTTCAGCTCTTTTCACCACATCAGCATTTTTCATCAACGCCTCAGGTATCTTGCTCACCGCATAATCTCCGTCGCCGGCAAAGCTGCTTACTGCAACAACTAATGTTATTAATGTTAAAAGGAATTTTCTGTACAGCATGAAATTATTTTTTCTTTTTCAGAACAATTGGCTCAGCATGTTTTTTTACTACATAACTGAAAAATTCACGGAGGTCATTATACTCTTCCGGTCCATAAGTTGAACGATTGATTTTAAGCCTTGACCGCAGGCGTATTGCTTCAGGCGTTTTGTCTATCAGGTATTCAAAGAATCCATCTGACTCCCCAAAATTTACTTTGGTTGATTTCGGTAATTCTTCTACAGTATAACCTGAGGGTATATCGAGATTAAAAATATACGTTTCATCAAACACATAAGGCATCTCAACAGGGTAATACCTTTCCGCAGCTTTAAAAACATTCTCTTTATATCCCTCATTCATCATCGGGCTGAAATAAATAATATCTTCATCCAGCTTCAGTGTAAAATCATATTCCACTTTTATGGATTGATCAAGATCCTTCAGATGCGCAATTTTTTTATCCGTCAATTCCATCTCACCGGTATAGGAAGATTGAATATTCTTAAAGAACGTTTCTTCTCCCTTGTCTTTTATTTTCGACCTGGCATTTAACGATTCATAATAACCCATGTTTGATGTAAAATGCCCGGTCCATTCTCCGGGTTTCTCACCACGAATAAAAACGGTAACCAGCTTTTTTTCATTTAATGAATCCGGATTGAAATACACAGCCCTTGCTATATCCGGAAAGATTGCTCTTGCATGCCCGTTATAACATTCATCTGAAAGACGACCGAAGCCAAGCGAAGGATCTGTAGCATCAAGACTATAGCTTTTATCATTTACGGTAACACCACAGATCACATAATTAAATCTATCAATCAGCGGATAAATCTCGTTTGTATAACCATGTCCTCTTGTGCTCAGCAGTATGGGATATGCGTCTATATCTTCGTGTTTGAGCATAGCTGCTAATAATAAATTAACATCTGCCACATAGCCATTCTTACTTTTATCGGTTGATTTTAAAGTTGTTGATAAGAATATTCCCCGTTTGCCGGTGCAGGTAAACCTATCCCGTACATAGGCATAAATTTTACGCGTTTTTTCGAGTTTATCGTTAACTCCCTGCGTTATTGGTTTCAGCTCATCATCAAGCCAGTTATTATTTTTAGTAAGAGACTCTCCAAAATTTTCATGTTTCATAAGTAATGTTGCCAGGCTTCCCCAATTACCCATTATATCCTTAACCGGGCGCCCGGGAAACCTGTATTGCGAAAGTTGAAACTCAACTTTAGAGATATGATTTTGTAAAGTAGAAGTAAAGCTTTCTTCTTTTAAAGCGGGTACATTTTTAGCTATCCATTTATGAGCAGCAACATTGGCAGATATATTAGTATGCGAAGTACTTGTAGTGCTGGAGCCATCAGAAACATCATAGGACGATCTTAAAGTTTCCACAGTATGCTCCAAAGGAAAATGCCCCTGCGACAAAAAAACATAGTTAAAAAACTCCGGCATTCTCACTTCGTATTGACTCCATAATACCGGGTAGTTGCCCTGGAATTCCCAGGGCTGAAGATTTTGCAGAAAATCAGATATCAGATTGTAACTATACTCAATAATGCAGCCTTCTTTAACACCCGGAAGTGTAAATTTTACCCGCATACGGTTTTTGTCAATTTTATCTTTAAAGATGGATTTCTTATCAAGTTCGGTTTCCACAACTTTATTTCCTTCCAAAGTATAGGTAATGGCTTTTATACCCTGCACTTTTTCCTCATCCTGTCCGGAAAAATACAGTGGAATCTCTACATTTGCTGCATCGAACCCATTCTTGTTTAAAATCTTTATACGGGTATGGCGCTTGAAATTCAGCGAAAACCAGCCGTTATTATTGCCATCAAACGCTGAACTGCCTATATCTGCTATTACTACTGCAGATACACTGGTATCAAACTGGTTTTTTGAGAGATCAAAATCAGCAGGAGTTATTTTTCCGAACTTAATGTTTAGTTTATCCTGTGCAATAAGGTAATTTTGTGCAAAGCAGAGCAGCACAATCAAAAGCAAAAGGTGTTTAAATTTCATGATTAATAGTTTAGGGCTGTGTAAGCACGAAGATATTATGTTTTGTAATTACTAATTTTTTTTGAAATTATTTTATTTGACTCCCATCACTAATTCAAATCGCATTAAACAGATAGCAACGCAATTGGGCTTTGATTATTGCGGCATTGCACAGGCTGTGCCATTGGATGATGATGCCCGGCGGCTTGAAACATGGCTTAACAAAGGCTACAATGGTACCATGCAATACATGGAAAATTATTTTGAATTAAGGGTAAACCCTCAGAAATTAGTTCCGGGAGCAAAATCGGTTATTACCTTATTACTCAATTATTATCCTTCTGATGTATTATCTACAGGCGCTGATGTTCCCAGAATTTCAAAATATGCCTGGGGCACCGATTACCATGAAGTAATAAAGCTTAAACTTAGATTATTTGTTGAGCAAATAAAAATACAGATAGGCGATGTGAATGGAAGAGGCTTTGTAGATTCAGCCCCCGTGCTTGAAAGAGCCTGGGCACAACGCAGCGGCCTGGGTGGATTGGAAAAAACGGCAACCTGATTAATAAACAATCGGGGTCTTTCTTTTTTATTGCCACGCTCATTGTAGACCTGGAACTGGAATATGATGATCCCTTAGCCAAGGATTTTTGCGGCACATGTACCAAATGCATTGATGCCTGCCCAACAAACGCTATATTGGATAATCGCGTGGTAGATGGCAGTAAATGTATTTCTTATTACACTATCGAGCTGAAAGATGCATTGATACCCGATAATATGAAGGGAAAATTTGACAATTGGATGTTTGGCTGTGATGTTTGCCAGGATGTTTGCCCGTGGAACAGGTTTAGCACTCCTACTAATGAAACTCAATTTGCCCCGATACCTGAGATCCTTAACTTCACAAAAAAAGATTGGGAAGAAATGACAGAAGAAAGCTTCAAAAAAATATTCAGGCATTCTCCATTAAAGCGATCAAAATTGCAGGGAATAAAAAAGAACCTGAAATTTATAAGAGAACAATAACCAGGCAGGATTGCAATAGCAATAAATTATTTTTTCAACTGCTTTAAACAATCACAATACTACAAAAGAGGAAGTATAAGCTTCCCCTTTTGTAGTAATTATTTAATTGATACACTATTTTTTGCTATCAATCTCATCATATTTCTTCTGGTAGAAATCTGATTTAGCTTTATCTTTCTTCCTGTCATAGCAATATGCCAGGTTATTACAAGCTGATTTTAATTCAGATTTTTCAGATAATTTCAGCGTTTCTTTAGCTATAAGATTATTATATACTGCTTCAAATGGAGGAATAGCTTTATCACAAAGTGCTACAACCTGTGCTTTCAGTTCATCCTTTTTCTTCACATCTTCAGGTTTTGTGCCTTTGATTTTATTTGCATCTTCTTCAATAAACAATGCCTGGTTGAAATAATGTTTGGCAAGGTTAAGGTTTGCTTCCAAAGCATCTGGTTTAATAGCCAAAGCCTTTTTATACAAATCTTCGATTTTTGCAATACGGTCATTGTAATCAGCCGGCCTGTCTTTTGCATCACTTACGTGAGTTTCATTAAACAATTCGTTGGCATAATCAATGATCATTTCATAATTCTGAGGATTAGCTGCAATGATCTCTTCGTATTTTGCATATATAGCTTTCTTATCACCCTGGTTGCGCAGATAATCAAATTCTACCAATGGCAGATAATCATCTTTAGGATATAATTCCTGGCCTGCTTTAATATATTTCTGCATATTAGGAATATCTTTCTTGTCAAGGTAGTATTTAGCGAGGTAACGGTAAATAGTTACATACTCTGGCTTGCCACCGATTTTTGCATCAGCCATCTTTTGAAATAAAGCTGCCGCATCATCATCTTTCTTTGCATTCATTGCTGAAAGTGCTGAGTAATAGGTTAACGTTGTATCTAACTGCGAAAGTCCCCAGCCTTTTGAAAATATATAACTGCTTATGTCATTCGATTTCTTAAAAGTAGCTAAAGCGTCTTCATATTTTTCAGCATTATACTGGCTGGCGCCAAGGTCAAAATAGCCGGCATATAAATCATAAACAGGCTTATAACTTTCAAGCGTCAACTGTTTTACTAATTCGTTTTTGTCAATCTCTTCTGCTTTTTTAATAGCGTCAAAAGCATCAGATCTTCCATCAGGTACCAGTGTTTTAAATTTATCGCTTGCCGCTATAGCCCCATATACTTTAGCTTTTGCTATCCACGCCTCAACTTTCTTTTGCTGCTTTGCATTCGTTAATAATTGGTCTATTCCTTCTTTCGCTTTATCTAACTCCCCATTTTTAACCATGTCGTTTATTTTGTCAATACTCTGGGCAAAAACACCTGATGTGCAAACTGCCAGAATGATAACAAGCATTGTTTTTTTCATGTTGTGTATTGTTTTGTTATTTGTTGATTTCTCTATTTTTTACAAAATTTATTGAGCATTATTCTCCGGGGCATTATTCTCTTCCGTATTAGTTTTTTGTTCTCCTTCAGCACCGGTTTCGGCGCCATAGCGGGATAACTGGGTTATGGCCGCTATAGCATCATCCTCATCAAGCCTGATCAATTTAACACCCTGAGTAGCCCTTCCCTGCTCGCTCACCTGTCCTACTGCCATCCTTATGGTAATGCCGGATTTACAGGTTATCATCAAATCTTCTTCTTCACTAACATCCAGTATTCCAACCAGGGATCCTGTTTTATCCGTTACATTAATTGTTTTAACACCCTTACCACCTCTATTGGTTATGCGATACACATCTTCACCTGATTCATCTGTAAAAGCAGTTCTTTTTCCAAAGCCTTTCTCGCTCACAACCAACACCGTACGCAATTTGTCTTCCCTTTTGACACAAATCATGCCAACCACTTCGTCGTTCGCATCATCCACTTCAATACCTGCTACGCCAATAGCACCCCTGCCCGTAGGGCGAACTTTGTTTTCCGGAAAACGTATCGCTCTTCCACTTTTTACAGCCATCATAATTTCGCTATTGCCGTCTGTCATTTTCGCTTCAAGCAATTCATCGCCCTCTACGATGGTAATGGCATTCACCCCGGTTGCACGCGGTCTGCTAAAGTCTTCTAAAAGTGTTTTCTTAATAATACCCTTCTTGGTGCAAAGTACTATATAATGCTGTTTTATAAACTCCTCATCATCTAAATTTTTTATATCAATAATCGCTCTTACCTTATCATCCTGCGGTAATTGTATCAGGTTTTGTATTGCTCTTCCTTTGCTGGTTTTATCTCCCTCAGGAAGTTGGTATACTTTTAACCAATAGCACCTTCCCTTCTCTGTAAAGTATAACATGGTATGATGGGTAGAGGCCACAAACAGGTGTTCAATCCAGTCTTCCTGTTTGGTTTTACCGCCAATTGCTCCCCTGCCGCCACGATTTTGCTGACGGTATTCTGATGCCGAAGTTCTTTTAATATATCCCTGGTGAGAAATGGTGATAACCACATCTTCTTCCTCAATCAAATCTTCAATGCGCATTTCATCTGCCAGGTACTGAATTTCGCTTTTACGTTCGTCTCCAAACTTATCCTTTATTTCAGTCAGTTCTGTTTTAATTACTTCATAACGCTTGCCTTCATCGGCCAGCAAATCCTGCAAATAGGCTATCAGCTTCATAAGTTCGTCATATTCTTCTTTAATCTTATTACGCTCCATGCCGGTAAGGCGCTGCAACCTTAATTCCAGTATAGCTTTTGCCTGTATTTCATCCAATCCCCAACCTGCATTAATAAGGTTTTCCTTGGCGATTTCAGGCGTAGCAGAATTGCGGATGAGGGAAATCACTTCATCTAAATGATCGAGTGCAATCAGGTATCCCTGTAAAATATGCGCTTTCTTCTGTGCTTCCTTCAGTTCAAACTGCGTTCTACGCACCACAACTTCGTGTCTGAATTCGATGAACTCACTGATAAGATCGCGAAGGTTAAGTATTTTAGGGCGGCCTTTTACAATGGCTACATTGTTTATACCGTAAGAAGTTTGAAGTTCTGTATGCTTATAGAGTTGATTAATAACAACGTTGGCAATAGCATCTCTTTTCAGATCAATCACGATACGTGTGCCGTCTTTCTCTGTTGATTCGTTGTTTACATGCGCTATACCTTCCACAATTTTTTCATTTACCAGCTCTCCTATCCTGTTGGTAAGCGCATCGCGGCTAACCTGGTAAGGAACTTCAGTAATAATGACCTGCTCGCGGCCACTGGCTTTTGTATCTACATGTAATTTACCACGAAGCACTACTCTTCCCCTTCCGGAATGCATAGCAGCACGTACGCCTTCGTACCCGTAAATGATTCCACCGGTTGGAAAATCAGGCGCTTTTACATATTTTATCAATTCTTCAACTGTAATCTCCCGGTTATCGATATACGCTATACAACCATCAATAACCTCGGTAAGATTATGCGGCATCATATTGGTGGCCATACCCACAGCAATACCGCTTGAACCGTTCACCAGTAATTGCGGAATACGGGTAGGGAGAATAGAAGGTTCTTTTTCTGAATCGTCAAAGTTCAGGTTAAAATCAACGGTATCTTTTTCAATATCATCCAGCATGTGCTCGGCAAGCCGCTGCAACCTTACCTCGGTATAACGCATTGCCGCCGGACCATCACCATCCTGGTTACCAAAGTTACCCTGCTTGTCTACAAGGGTGTAGCGCATGCTCCAGTCCTGCGCCATACGCACCATCGCATCGTATACAGAACCATCTCCATGCGGGTGATATTTACCCAGCACTTCCCCAACCACACGGGCCGATTTTTTAAAAGGTTTGCTATGATTCAGGCCCAATTCATTCATCGCATATAAAATACGGCGATGCACGGGCTTCAGTCCGTCGCGTACATCAGGCAGGGCTCTTCCCACAATTACGCTCATCGAATAATCGATATAAGCAGTCTTCATCTGCTCCTCAATGTTCACCTGTATTATGCGGTTGTTATCGTTTGTTTCCTGTGGCGTTTGATTATCTTCCATAAACTATTTTTCCGTTCTTATTGCTATACTTTTTACTGTGAATTAAAATGCCTGCAAATGTACCGCATTTATAGCGCTTTTCACGTAAAAAAACAGGGATTAAAAGGTGTTTTTTTCCACCTGATGTGAATAGTTTTTTGCCGGAAGAAATGGCTTACATTGCTATCCTGAAAATTTACATTTGTGAAGAAAATTTTATTACTCGGCGCCGGCAAGTCAGCTACTGTACTTATTGAATACCTCAAAAAAAAATGCCTGGAATGCGCCTGGCAACTTACTGTGGCAGATAATGATCTGAAGCTCGTTGAATCTAAGCTTCGCGGAGCGCAACATACAACTGCCGCGGCAATTGATATTCATAACGGGGAACAAAGAAAAACATTTATTCAGGAGGCTGATATCGTGATTTCCATGCTGCCGGCATCGTTGCATTTTTTAGTAGCCCAAACCTGTATGGAAAGCGGCAGGCATTTACTTACGGCCTCCTATGTAGATAAAAACATCCAGGCATCTGCATCCATAATAAAAGAAAAAGGTTTATTGTTTTTGTGTGAGATGGGGCTCGACCCCGGCATTGACCACATGAGCGCCATGCAACTGATTCACCGCATAAAAAATGATGGCGGAAATATAAGCTCTTTCTATTCGCATTGCGGCGGCCTTGTTGCGCCGGAAAGCGATGATAATCCCTGGCATTATAAAATAAGCTGGAACCCGAGAAATATTATATTGGCAGGAAAGGCCGGCGCAGTGTATAAGAAGAATGGTGAAATGGTATCTGTGCCTTATGAATTGTTGTTTGATGAAACCAGAACAGTAAATATTCCGGAATATGGAAAGTATGCCTGGTATCCCAACCGCGATTCCTTAAGTTATAGTGCACTGTATGGACTTGAAAGTTGTAATACTTTTATACGAACCACCTTACGCCATCCCGATTTTTGTTATGGCTGGAAACAGGTTGTTGCATTAAAGCTAACGGATGAGGATAAGCGATATGACACAGGAAAATTATCTTACAAGGCTTTCTTTCAGCAACAGCTCTCCCGACATGGGTTAGCCGATCATTCATCTCTCCAACAAAAAGAAATGCTCGCTTACCTTAAACTATATAGCGACGAGATTATAGATAAAGGACAGCTAACCGCTGCTGAAATTTTACAACTATGTGCAGAAGAAAAATTAATACTGCATGCGAAAAACAGGGATATGATCATTATGATGCATGAAATGGTTTATGAGAGTAATAAAGCACATAAGAAAATAACAAGCTCGCTGGTGGTAAAAGGAGATAACAATCTTGAAACAGCAATGGCTAAAACAGTAGGATTGCCGTTAGGGATAGCTGCTGTAATGATTTTGAAAGATGAGATAAAATTAACAGGCCTGCATATTCCTGTTGTACCGGAAATATATGAGCCTGTGCTGAAAGAATTGGAGAAGGAGGGCATTGTTTTTAAAGAAGAAGAAATTGTACTATAAAATCGCCGGAGGCGATAACACAGGCGTACGATGCGAAGACACATCGTACAGCACGCTCCGTCGCAGGTTTGACAGCATAGCCTTTGCTTAGCCAGACCTGCTGCCTGCTGTTACTGCTCAGGCAGCAGGTCAGCCAACACACAACGCCATCGCCTCAGACCCGCGCCAGCTTTACGATGAATTAAAATCAGGCTTTTGTTTTTACCAGCTTCTTTTGTATACCGGGGGTAGCGCCTATGGCGCATATTTGAAACAATAACCGGTTTATCTACAAACAGATTGTGCCGATGGCACAGAAAACAAAGCAGCGAAGCGGGAAATGACTGGTGAGATGTGAAAAGTAAGAAATAAAACATGAGACGTGTATTTCTGAAAGCTGATTGCTGACGGCTAATAGCCGATAGCCCATTGCATCCTGCCGCGTAGCAGTTACCCGTTTGTAGTAAAATACCAGCGATTTTATTTGCCCCGGTCAGGGGCTACCTGTGCATAAATTAAAATAGTCTTCAGGTGATTTAACCAAATGAGATAGACTTTTAAAAATGCTTTTTTACAGCAAGCCATTTTAATGTCAGCTTCTTCTTATGGCCTCATCTATTTCTTCATTACAAACTTCACTTTCCTAATCAATATTTTTGAGCTTCCGCAATAGCGCAGTCAACTCCTTCACCCCATCCGTTGCCGGTTTTTCAATAGCCACTATATCATGTAATGAAGATGTATACGGGATCTTTTTATCAACAATATATTTAGGAATATCTCTTGCGGTATAATTGATCAATCCTGCGGCAGGATAAACAGCAAGTGAAGTACCAACCACCACAAAAATATCAGCTTCACCGGCTAATGCAATAGCGGGTTCTATCATTGGCACGGATTCCTCAAACCATACAATATGCGGGCGTAACTGGGCGCCATCTTCCGCAGTATCGCCCAGCTTTATATCATCGTGTATGTCATAAATAAGCCGGTCATTTTTCTCACTGCGCATTTTTAATATTTCTCCATGCAGGTGCAGCACTTTTGTTGAGCCGGCCCTTTCATGCAGGTTGTCTATATTTTGAGTGATGATCTGTACATCAAAATCTCTTTCGAGTGCTGCCAAACCAATATGCGCCGCATTGGGTACGGCATCGCGTACGTTTTTGCGGCGCATATTATAAAAGTCCAGAACCAATTGCGGATTTTTTCGCCAGGCGCGTGGCGTTGCAACATCTTCTATATTGTATCCTTCCCATAAACCATCAGTATCCCTGAATGTTTGCAGTCCACTTTCGGCACTAATGCCGGCGCCCGTAAGTACCACCAGTTTTTTCTTTTTCATATCACCCGATTAATAAACCGAATGTATAAAAAAGCACATTATTTTGTTTGAGTTACCAATTTTAATTTCCTGCGCCGGAACATAAACCAAACGCCTATACCAATCAACCAGATTGGCCAAATGCTTACCAGCATAATAATCAGCGACTGTATAATAGTCCACCCGGTTTTAACGCTATTCAATATTTCTAATCCAAATCCCGGTGTAATATCAGGCACATCTACAACGGGTATATCCTGGTAAAACACCAGGTGAATACTACTCAAAGCCGACTGGTGCTGTATATAATTGATCCTTCCTGTAGCGGCTTCAATATCTTCCTGCAGGCCGGTTATTTCCCGCTGCACCTGTAATACTTCTGCAATATTTTTTGCGCGTTTTAAAAATTCAAAATACTGGTCTCTTGTTTTTCTTTTACCAGTATTCTTGCTTTCGTATCAATATATTCGTCTGTTACATCTTCACTTGTGATGCTTTTCTGTGTAATGCTATCTGCATAGCCTGATAACCTGTTTAATAACGCTTCAAACTTTTCTCTTGGCACACGTATTACCATTTCACTTTTTAATTGGCTGGAAAGTTGAACTTCCGAAGCAGACGCAATATAGCCGCCCGATGATCTTATAGCTTCCTGTATTGCAGTAGCTGAAGGTTTCAATTCCTTTACCCGCATTTGCAGCTCCGCGTTTTTAATAATTTGCTTATCCCAATCTGCAGGAACAGGCGCCGGTAATGTTTGAACAGGTATTGACGGCTTTTGTTGTTGCGGTTCTTTGGATTCTCCCTCCTGTTGTGTTTCTTCATTTTTAAACAATTTGTTCAAAGAGACATTGGCGCTAACCTCATCTAAAGCAATATTCTTTGCACTATTACTTTCCTTTTGCCTTTGATGACATGACAATAAAATAGCTGTTGCCGCTATAACGGCAATCGTTAAATGCATTTTCATAATGAGTAATTTAGATAGTGTTTAATAGCTGCAAGGTTTCAGCTTTCAGCCGTCAGTTGCTGTGTAGCTGATAGCTGATCCCTGATAGCTGACAGCTGACAGCCGAATAACAGATGCAGGAAATTGAATTTTACATAATGTGGTGCACACCCATCTCCTGCCATTATTACCACAATGCAAAAAAGGTAACCGTTGAAGAGAAAGAAAAATTTGTAAAATACGATTAACGGTTGGAGGATTGAACCGCTTCCCTTTCTATATCAAGCAGAAAATTATCCCGGTTTGAAATGATGATATTTTTATAGTCATTCACTTTTACCCAATATATTATCCAGCAGATAAGCCCCGCCAATGATGCAATCATTCCGATAACAGGTATTATGCCGCATAGCCACAGTATACTCATAACAAGCCCTATCCCATAGGTAGGCCGAGATTCTGCCGTAGGAATATTCAATCCTGCACATTCATTTTTGATAGAGTCTGCAATCCGGGTAACCGTGATAAAAATCCATACAATATTGAATACAGGAATTAACAGAAGCCATACATGAGCTGGTTGCATACACCTGCTTTCGGGGGAAATAGCATTCAGGGTCTTTTGTAATGTCAGCAGGAAGAATATGGCAGGAATGAGCGAAATTAACAATACGCCTAATACTGAAAAGCCAAGAAGATAATAAAGGGAATCGCTCTCCATATCAATAATTTATTAAAATAACGTATTTATGCTGAGATTTCTTTTATAAACGGTATTTCTTATTTCTACACTATGCAGTATTTTTAACGAACGAAAATTTTAAACCATGCAAACAGCACATGAAATTGATTATCGTATTTATGGCGAAGAAATGCAGTATGTAGATATTGAGCTTGACCCGGGAGAGACAGCTATGGCGGAAAGCGGTGCGTTTATGATGATGGATGATGGCATACAAATGCAAACCATATTCGGCGACGGCACACAGAAATCCGGCGGTAGTATAATGAATAAATTATTTAGCGCGGGTAAGCGCCTGCTCACAGGTGAAAGCCTTTTTATGACGGCATTTACCAATGTTGGGCAGGGAAAGAAGAGAGTGGCCTTTGCATCTCCCTATCCCGGTAAAATAATTCCGCTTGATTTGTATGAATTAGGGGGTAAAGTGGTTTGTCAAAAAGATGCTTTTTTGTGTGCTGCCCGCGGTGTTTCCATAGGTATTGAATTTCAGCGTAAACTCGGCACCGGTTTATTTGGCGGTGAAGGATTTATTATGCAGAAACTTGAAGGCGATGGGATGGCTTTTGTACATGCCGGCGGACACGTATTTCAAAGAGTGTTAACCCAGGGAGAATTACTCCGCATTGATACCGGTTGCCTGGTTGCATATACAAAAGATATTGACTACGACATTCAGTTCGTTGGAGGTATACGCAACACAATTTTTGGAGGTGAGGGTGTATTTTTCGCAACGCTTCGTGGTCCGGGTAAAGTGTGGATACAAACGCTGCCCGTAAGCCGTTTGGCAAGCCGTATACTTTCCTATGGAAGCTTTAAGAGAAAAGAAGAGGGCAGCATACTTGGTGGCTTAGGTAATTTACTGGACGGAGATGGAAGGTAGCTAATCCATTAGGTAATAGTGAATGTTGCCACCTGAAATATGGTTATTTCACGCAGCGCCCGCAACGGGTGGCGGCTCAACGCGTTTTTTTTGAAAATTTTGCTCCGCTAATTGCGGGAAGACAGCATTGCGTTCGCTGCGTGAAATAATACTTTTGACCCAATATCTACATAACTTTGCCTCCATGCAGGAAGTTTTTTTTAAAGACCTTGGTGATATTGCATACAAGCAGGCATGGAACTACCAGGAAGAATTGCTACAACAAAATGTAAATGCTAAATCGCAGGCTGCTATTGTAAAAAATAAAATACTTACCGGAGAAGCTGCCGATGGTATTATTGAAATACCAACGCAACACTACTTACTTTTCTGCGAACATCCCGCTGTATACACGCTTGGTAAAAGTGGCAAGGATACCAATATTCTTATAAGTGAAGAAGATCGCATTCAAAAAGGTATTGAATATTACCCCACCAACCGCGGTGGAGATATTACTTTTCATGGACCAGCGAGATAGTTGGATACCCGATACTTGATTTGGAAAAATATTATACTGATATTGGTAAATACCTGCGCAATCTTGAAGAAGTGATTATACTTACATTGGCAGCATATAATATAAATGGCGAGCGTTCCGCAGGTGAAACCGGGGTATGGATTGAGCCTTTTATGAAAGGAAAAGAAAGAAAAATTTGTGCAATGGGTGTACGTTGCAGCAGGTGGATAACAATGCATGGCTTTGCACTGAACGTAAACACCAACCTTGATTACTTCAATTATATTATTCCCTGCGGCATCCAGGATAAACAGGTAACTTCTATAGCAAATGAGTTAGGCTTTGAAGTTGATATGGAAGAAGTAAAAAATATTGTGAAAGAAAATTTTGAAAAGGTATTCGATTGTGCGCTTATCAGCGGATAGTGGCATCTCTCGGAATGACTACTTTATTTTTCTCTCTTAAAATATTATTCTCATATAATTCAAACCGATAAATCCCGGCCCTCATAAAATTTGATTTATCAACCACAACCGTATGTTCTTTAAGATTATTCAACCGAAATAATTCATCCCCGTTACTATCAAAAAATTTAATGGTAAAAAACTCCGTCTTACCCTTAGGCAATATCACAGTAACATTTCCCTGGGCATTTGTAAATATAAAGCCCGAAGGAGTGAAGTTTTCGGGGCGTACCATATTTACACTATCGGCTTTTAAACCATCGCTCATTTTTTTGTTAGATATTTTTGTTGTTTCCGGTCCATAGGTTTTTGCAGGAATTTGTTCAGGAACTTCTTCCTTTATGGGAGTTGTTACAGCTAATTCTACAGCAGGTGTCTCTTTTTTAACTACCGGTGGTGGTAACGGAGGAGTATCTTTTTTAGGTTTTTGCGATTTGCTGAATACATATTTACCGCTATCCAACAGTATATATAATTTATAGAATGATGCCGTATCAGGCGCGTTATTATCTAAAAAACCATTTGTAACAGAAGAAGGGTCAGGAAGTGTGAGAATGGTTTTGAAACCTTTTAAACTATCAGCAGAGCGTTGTATACTTATTTGTTTAACAACTTTAAAATCATTCACCCAGCTCAGTATCACTTTCCCGCTTCTGTGCTTAACTGTAAATGCCGGCAAGGTATCCTGAGCATTTACTATATTCCCCATGACAAAGAGGCTTGCAACAAAAAAAATCCGGAGCAGCATTTTCATACAAAACTGGATGTCAGTGGTATTTATTTTTAAGGAATACGCAAAGATAACGCAGTACCTGCTCTAAAATTTTAAAAGCCCGGGCTTTGTGGAAAGATTACCCTGCAAACCACCTGTATGCACCATTAAAATTTTTGATGCAGGTGGAAAATAGTCTTTTTCAATCATATCCATAATGCCGTACATGGCTTTTGCCGTATACACAAAATCAAGGGGAATATGTGAAACCGAAAAAAAATCGTTCATCCAGCACAATAATTCCGGCGTATGCCTGGCATATCCGCCAAAATGATAATCGTGATTGAGAACAAAATTATCGGGTAAGGCTTCCACATTAAATAATTTGAGTATCTCTGGTAATAATCCTGCATTATTTTTCATGGTGCTTATTCCAATAATACGCTGATGCGGCAAAGCCGCTTTTATAAGTCCGGCTATCGTAGTTCCGGTTCCCACAGCGCAAACAATATGTGTGAAGTCTGAAGTATCAACAACGCTTAGTATATCTGCTGCCCCTTTCACACCCAGTGTTCCATAACCACCTTCGGGAATAATATAGTTGCTGCCAAATTGTTTAAGCAGATCATTATCACCTGTTCTTTTCAATACATTATATTCATTCCGTGAAACAAAATACAACTGCATACCATTGGCTTTTGCTTTAAGCAGGGTATGGCTCCATGATTCAGGCTCCTCCCCTCTTATGATGCCAATGGATTGTAATTCTTGTAAAGATGCTGCAAGCGCAGTAGCTGCTATATGATTGGAAAATGCGCCGCCAAAAGTGAGTATGCTATTATAGCCTTTGGCTTTTGCATCCTGCAGGTAATATTTAAGCTTAAACCATTTGTTGCCGGAGATAACAGGGTGGATTTTATCGAGGCGCAGAACGGAAAGTTGCAGTTTTTTTTCGATAATAATTTGATTAATTACCGGGTCAATGGTAACCGCATCTTCCTGTATTGCATTGTGGTTTATCATCAAAAAATGATAAATCGGCCGCTGCTTATTTGTCTATAGTAGCTGCTGCACCGAGATATTCTTTATTGAGTCTCGCTATATTATCCAATGAAATTTCTTTTGGACAAACTGCTTCACATGCACCAGTGTTGGTGCATGCGCCAAAGCCTTCTTTATCCATTTGAGCAATCATTTTCAAAGCGCGTGTTTTTCTTTCAGGTGTACCTTGTGGCAATAAGGCCAGGTGGGAAACCTTGGCTGATAAAAACAACATAGCAGAACTGTTTTTACATGCCGCAACACAAGCGCCGCAACCTATACAGGCAGCCGCGGCAAATGCCTGGTCAGCCTTATCTTTTTCGATGGGAATATTATTACCGTCCTGCGCGTTACCGGTGTTTACTGAAATAAAACCGCCGGCCTGTATAATGCGGTCAAAAGCGCCGCGGTCAACAATCAAATCTTTCAGCACAGGAAAAGAGTTTGCTCTCCAGGGTTCAACCACTATAGTATCGCCATCTTTAAAAGCACGCATGTGCAACTGGCATGTTGTAGTACCGTGCCAGGGCCCATGCGGGCGACCGTTAATATACATGGAACACATACCGCAAATACCTTCGCGACAATCATGGTCAAATGCAATCGGCTCTTTACCATCATGCACCAATTGCTCATTGAGCACATCAAACATTTCAAGGAAAGACATTTCAGAAGAAATATCCTTTACCTGGTAAGTTTCAAAACCTCCTCTAACATCCTTATTCTTCTGTTTCCAGACCTTCAGTGTTAAATTCATATTATAATGTTCCATGCAATTAGGCTGTCTTTTTATTTCGCAAATAATTTAAATAGTCTTTATACGGTATTCTCTGTTTCTCCACGGGTTTGCGGCTATACCAGTAAACCCATGCAGTAATGGACTTTCCCGATCTTAGTTTGATACTGTTTTTCTCTCTTGTAAATTCATATCCTTCATATTCATCTAACACGCTAAACACCTTTTCCGGATCATTCACAATATAAACATCTCCTACTACCTCATGCTTGCCACCTGCTTCTTTTATAGCGCCAGGGTATTTACCAAAATCATATAACGATGCAGCTACTTTTGCCTGCCCGAGATATGTAATATCACCCGCAACCTTCTCTTTAAGTGTAAGATTGTAATTCTTTCTTAAAGTACCATATACAAATAAATAATCCTCCTGCATTTCAATATTACCCTTTTACCCGCCAAGATTTTATTATTTATAATTTCTTTGGGATGGTTTAATTACTTCGTAATCTAACGGCTCTTTATTCAACTGCCAGTCGCTATCTCCCTTATATTCCCACGCAGATACATACATGAACTGGTCATCATGACGCAGCGCTTCGCCATCTTCTGTCTGGCTTTCTTCCCGGAAGTGACCACCGCAGCTTTCAGCGCGGTTCAATGCATCGAGGCACATCAGTTCACCCAGTTCAATAAAGTCTGCAACACGGTTAGCTTTATCCAGTTCAGGGTTCATTTCATTTATTTCTCCGGGTATACGCACATCACTCCAGAATTCTTTTTTCAATGCCCTTATTTCTTCAATCGCTTCTTTCAACCCTTTTTCATTACGCGCCATACCGCATTTTTCCCACATAATTTTTCCAAGACGCTTGTGTAAACTCTCCACCGATTGTTTACCCTTAATGCTCATCAGCTTATTGATGCGATCGGCAACCGCTTTCTCCGCTTCTGCAAACGCTTCATGCGTGGTTGGTATTGGCTTTGTTGCAATTTCATCAGCAAGATAATTGCCCAATGTATATGGAATTACAAAATAACCGTCAGCCAGCCCCTGCATCAATGCAGATGCACCCAGGCGGTTTGCACCGTGATCGCTGAAATTACATTCGCCCAAAGCATATAACCCGGTAACGGAAGTCATCAATTCATAATCCACCCACAAGCCGCCCATGGTATAGTGCACAGCAGGATAAATACGCATGGGCACTTCATACGGATTTTCACCTGTGATCTTTTCATACATATCAAACAGGTTACCGTACTCTTCTTTCACAACTTCTTTACCGAGACGAATCAGTGTTTCCTGGTCAGGGTTTTCAATGCCCTGCTTTCCGGCTTCTGTTTTTCCGTATTTATTAATGAGATTGTATTTGAAATCGAGATAAACCGCCTGCTTTGTTGTACCAACACCATAGCCTGCATCACATCTTTCTTTTGCAGCTCTTGATGCAACGTCACGGGGAACGAGGTTACCAAATGCAGGGTATCTTCTTTCAAGATAATAATCCCTTTCATCTTCCGGAATATCGTTGGCTTTGCGGGGATCATCTTTCTTTTTCGGCACCCATATACGTCCATCGTTACGCAATGACTCAGACATCAGCGTTAACTTACTCTGGTGATCGCCGGTTACAGGTATACAGGTCGGATGTATTTGTGTAAAACAGGGGTTTCCGAAGTATGCTCCTTTTTTATGTGCTTTCCATGCGGCGGTTACATTACTGCCCATTGCATTGGTAGAAAGATAAAATACGTTGCCATAGCCACCGCTGCATAACAATACTGCATGGCCGAAGTGTCTTTCTAATTCACCGGTAACAAGATTGCGGCATATAATACCTCTTGCCTTACCATCAATTTTTACTATATCCAGCATTTCATGACGGGAGTACATGGTTACATTACCAAGTGCAACCTGCCTTTCTAACGCCTGGTAAGCGCCTATCAATAATTGCTGACCGGTTTGCCCGGCAGCATAAAAAGTTCTTTTTACCTGTGTACCACCAAAAGAACGGTTATTCAATAAACCGCCATATTCTCTCGCAAAAGGTACGCCCTGTGCAACACATTGGTCAATAATATGCACACTCACTTCAGCAAGCCGATGCACATTTGACTCACGTGCACGATAGTCGCCTCCTTTGATGGTATCATAAAAAAGGCGGAACACGGAGTCACCATCGTTCTGATAATTTTTGGCAGCATTTATACCACCCTGTGCAGCAATGGAGTGCGCACGACGCGGAGAATCCTGGAAGCAATAAGCTTTAACCCTGTAACCAAGCTCACCAAGTGCGGCAGCAGCCGATGCTCCGGCAAGCCCTGTACCCACTACAATCACTTCAAGCTTGCGCTTGTTAGCGGGGTTTACCAGTTTAACATGCCCTTTATAATCGGTCCACTTATCTTCTAATTTTCCAGGAGGTATTTTTGAATCCAACATAGCTTAATTACGTTGATAATATGATCTGATTAGTAATAATTATTTTCTACACTTAGTTCTTACCACTATCTACTGTATCCATCCCAAATAAATAGAGATGGGCATCATAGCAAACACAACAGGTACTATTATGGAGAATGCCACACCTGTAGCACTCACTATTTTATAATAACGATCATTATGCAAACCAAGTGTTCTGAATGAACTTCTGAAACCATGCATGAGGTGATATGCCAGCGAAATACATCCCAATACATATAATATCACTACCAGCAGCGACTGAAACACAGTGATCATTTCTGCATATAAGTTATGATACTCTTTACCATTATACTCAACCGGTTGCAGGGAATGTATATTACCGATACCTCCGAGGCGGCTCGGCGTCCAGAAATGATAAATATGCATAATGAGGAAGAGAAGAATAAGCGTTCCGAGCAAACCCATGCTGCGGCTATACCACCTACTGCCGCGGTTACCCAGCGGAACCTGGTAACCAATGGTACGTTTGCTCCTGTTTTCAAATTCAAGCATTAAACCCTGTACTATATGAAGTATGATGCCAATAAAAAGTCCCACTTCTGCAATGCGGATAACAATGGTAGAACCCATGAAGTGGGCGGCTTTGTTAAACATTTCGCCGCTGTCGTTAGCCCATATACATGCATTAAGGCCCACATGCACTACTAAAAAAGCAATTAAAGAAATACCGGTAAGTGCCATCACGAATTTCTTCCCGATGGAAGAAGTGAAGATTTGTTTCCAGGTCATATTCAGAAAGAAGTGGTTAGATAATGGCGCAAATTTAACACACAAAGGCCGTAAAAAATCAGTGTGGCTGATTTTTTTACATATCGAGCCGTTTTAGCAAATGATTATCTATGGATTGAAAGAGGTGCTGAGGCTGTAAAGTGCGCCAGTTGGGGAAATCGAGCAGCTCTGCATACCTGTTTAATTTTGCTTTTTTAAAATCGTGCTGCGACTGTTCGGGCATATCCAGTATTACAATCCAGCCGTTTTCTTCGTTCACTTCCTGGAACCAGTCTTCGTAATAGCTGTCGTCGCTGCTGTGAAAATTCAATACATTGTCTGCGATGATGACAAACTTTTTGATGCCTTCATAAAAAAGCACATCGGTTACTTCCCGCCGCAGGGTTTGTATATCATTTTCAATAGCATCGTTCCACTCTCCTATCAGCTCTATTATGGCATAGCCCTGTTCATAATCGGCGAACAGGATTTTCATATATAATGTTCGCGAACCAAATTCATCCCACTGCGGGTGTATATAATAATTGTATATGGTTTGAGAAAAAACAAACTCACTATACTCGCGCCCGTAAAAAGGCGAACGCGGATCGGTATTGGAAGTATATAGATGCTGCCAGTTATAAAATGGTTCTATATCGTGCATATCATGCTCCTCCTGTTGCAAATATCGAGGATTGGAGAGATTTTGCATGAAGATATTTTCAAACAAATTTACCTGGCTTCTTATCAATTGTAGTTTAACATCTATACCTGTTCAATTATTTCAAGCGTTTTTCGGATAAGGCTATTTACTGCTGCGGCTCCATCCTCGCTAAATGTTTTATTTACCCTGTTGGCAACAATAGCACTAAGGCTTAAACATTGATGTCCCAATATTTTTCCTAACCCGTAAATGCCTGCTGTTTCCATTTCGAAATTGCAGATGCGGTGCTGCCCGAAACTGAATTCAGTTAACCTGTCAATAAACCCAGGGTGACTAATACCCATACGCAAAATCCTTCCCTGCGGGCCATAAAACCCCGGGCAGGTTACGGTTAAACCATTATAATATTCACGGGTAAAATTTTTTATAAGATTTATACTGGCACTGCTTATATATGGAATAGCGATATTATCATGCAGTTGTGTTTGAGTAATAAAGGATTGAAGCAGTTGCCTTTCTTCTTCATTATTTTCATACCTGTAAAAATGAAGGAGGTTATCTATTCCGATACCGTGAGAACTGGCAACAAAACTATCAACCGGGATATCCGCCTGAAGCGCTCCGGCAGTACCAATCCGTATAATTTGCAATGAAGTAAGCGTATTCTTTACGGTGCGTGAAGAGAGATCAATATTTACCAATGCATCAAGCTCATTCAATACAATATCAATATTATCTGTACCTATTCCGGTTGAAACCACAGAAATATTTTTTTTACCCACACGACCGGTATGCGTAACAAACTCCCTGTGCTGCCTTTTGTAATCGATGGCATCAAAATATTTGCTTACTTCAGCTACTCTATCCGGGTCTCCAACAGTTATTACAGTATGGGCGAGTTCCTGCGGCAGCAGATTTAAATGATAAATAGCACCACGATTATTAATAATCAATTCTGAAGCTGCTATATGATGCATATCAATATATTTGTTTTTGTTCATAAAAATATCCTATTTTCGCAACCCTGTAAAATGGTCCTGTGGCCGAGTGGCTAGGCAGAGCTCTGCAAAAGCTCCTACAGCGGTTCGAATCCGCTCGGGACCTCTTCTTCCACCTTATACATGTTGTACTTATTAGCAACCCCATTTAATGATGATTGTATGTATTCTTACACTTTCCCGTGCCTGTTAAAATAATTTCTTATTATAAGTATATATATTTCCTTAAATCTTATCTTTGTTCGGCAACCTATAATAAAAAAATCCTCTATCTCCTTCTAATCCACTTACACTCTCCTTAGAAAGGCTCTTGAGATTCTAATTGACATTTCGGCAATGTTTCAGCATAATGCTTGTAACAAAGTTGAGATATTGTACAATATTATCTGCGTTATATGCGAGGAAAATACCTGTTCAAGTGGAGTATATGCCTAATCGCCTTACTCGCAGTTGTAACCATGGGTTACACGCAAACCATTTGTGCCTTTGATAAGGCCAATGCTTCTATAAAAAAGAATTACCCTTCCATTGCAAAGAATATCATTGACAATGAATTGAAACTTAAAAATATCATTGCTCAAAAAAGATCGCAACCGTCTCCTGAAAAAAAGCAAATGGCTATTTACAATATTCCTGTAGTTGTGCATGTATTGCATACAGGAGGGGATATTGGAACTATATATAACCCCACTGATGCACATATAGTTGAGGCAATCAATTACCTGAATGATGTGTATAGTGGCAGCAATAGCTCACTCACTCCGGCAGGGCCGGATGCAGCAGGTGATATAGGCATCCGGTTTGTATTGGCGCAACGCGACCCGGATTGTAACCCAACCAATGGCATTGACCGTGTAGATATGTCGGAAAATGTAAACTATCTTGTATACGGAGCTATTTATGATGATGTTAGCGCCGACTTTGAAATGAAAGCACCTATTGCATGGGATAAATCGCAGTATTATAATATTTATGTGGTAAACAAAATTAATGGTCAGGGCGGAGTTGAAGCGCCGCTTGTTGCGGGGTATGCTTATCTGCCTATTAGCAGCCTGGTAGATGGTACTGTTATAGTTGCTTCTCAAATGAGAAAAGACTCTAAAACACTTGTGCATGAAATAGGGCATGCCTTCAATCTTTATCATCCTTTTGAGGGCTCAGCCATCAGCACGGAATGCCCGGCAGGAGATGGAGATATGGTGGATGATACAGACCCGATTTCCTATAATATAAACGGGGATGGAACAATAAATTTTATGTGCCGCACAGGTGCCAATAGGTGTAACAATAACCTGCCTTATAACATAAGAACAGAAAATAACTTTATGAATTATACAGCGTGTAATACGCTGTTTACACCAGGTCAAAAAGAAAGAATGATAGCAAGCCTGCTGTTAGAAGATCGCAAAACGCTTATTACGTCGACAGCAATACTCCCTACTTATCAAAACCCCGAATGCCCTCCTAAAATAAATTTTGCAACTGCTTATACTGAGCTTGAAAGAGTACCTTCAGGAATTACAGGTTGCCGAAAATACAAAGACTATACAATTAATCTTAACATAACCAGCAATCCTTTAACAAATGTGAGCGTGCAATTGCTGCCTGAACCTGGTTCAGATGCTGTTGAAAATATTGATTATAGTTTTCCCCAGGGCACAACAATTACATTTCCTGCAGGCTCACATAATATTCAGCCTTTTAAAATCCGCGTATATAGCGGTGAAAACTATACGCAATCCCGTACTTTAAAATTAGGTTTTTCCATTAACCGTGGCAGTAATGCTTTTAAAGGAACAGCATGCATTAGTACAACTATTGTTATACTTCCCCGAGATGAGAGTCCTGTACCGCCAGGCTCGGTTGTTCATTTGCAGGTAGGAGAATATGATGAAGACATTACTGATGTCAGGGTTTTTAACGGATCTGTGCAGAACCAAAAAGCACAAATCCTATATCATGCAGATGAGCTGAAAAAAGCGGGAATACAGGCAGGTAACATAACAGGGTTTAGTTTCTTCCTTCTAAAAAATACAAATAAAGCTTTCAAAAATATTAATATAAAAGTTGCGCATACTTCGTATACTGAATTGGTAAATAATGGCACTATCAATATCGTGAATAATGCTACTGCTGTTGCTTCGCTGGCATCTTTCAAAACAGTGTATGGATGGAATAATTTTAAATTCAATACGCCATTTAAATGGGATGGAACAAATAATGTGGTTATAGAAATGTGTATAAATAACAGCACCGAAACAAGTTTTGGCATTGACGACATTTATGCTTATGCTGACACCGGTAATGTTGAAAAAGGCAATACCATATTTTCCATTGGAGAAGGATGCGAGGCAACACTTTCTTCCGTATCATATTATCCTAAAGGCATACGACCTGTAATCAGGTTTTATTATATTAAAGCAGGCAATGCAGTTAAAGACACGCTTGACGTTTCTTCAAATATATATTTAGGTCCCTTTGCAGAGGTGTATTTTTACGACCGGTCTTCGCCCGGCAAAATTATTGCCAAAATAAAAAATCTTACAGGTTGGGATTACGGTTGTACTAATATAAGGATTGACAGGTTTGGAAATAGTGTAACGCCTTTTTGGAATAACACCAAATCACAATATTTAGCTCAGAAAACATTCATCATAAGCCCGGCTAACAACAATCCGCAAGGAAGATATGAAATAACACTATATTATTCCGACACAGAAAAAAAAGGATATGAAAGTGGTACAGGCATAGCCTGGCAAAACATCAACATGATTAAATCAGATGTTCCCATCAATACAATAACACCTGATAATCCACAACCTGACAAAGTTGAAATAGCGCCCATCAGCGGGTTTGACACATACGGAACAGCTTATGCCGTTACCGCAAATTTCAGCACAGGGCTTTCTGCCTATGGTATCGGTTTTACCGGCAATACCGCATTGCTGGTTGAGTGGGGAAACATACAGGCTTCTGTGGTAAACGAAAATGCAGTATTGAAATGGGAAACAATAACAGAAGTCAATAATGATCATTTTGAAGTAGAAAAAAGCAGTGATGGATTACATTTTGAAATAATTGGACGTGTTAAGGGAAGAGGCAATAGCAATAGCAATACCATAGCTGCATATGAGTATGTAGATGTAAATGTAAATTCTGCTGGTACCGGAAAAGTATATTACAGAATAAAACAGGTTGATACGGATGGTAATCAATCATACAGCAAAATCGTTTTTGTAACCCTGTCAAACGGGTCAACTGCAAAACCCTCCATATACCCGGTTCCGGCAAATGCAAATATTATTATTGATTTTAAAAAAGATGTATTGCAACCTGTAATTGAAATATACAGCAGCGATATGAAATTACTGGGCATCCGGAAAAAACAGGGTAGAATTTCTACTGAAACCATCAATGTTCATCATTTACCTGCAGGAACTTATTTCATAAGACTATCCTATGAAGGCGAAAAGTATTCTTTACGATTTGTTAAACTTTAGGTTTTAAGCTCTTTTAATACTTTTAAAGAAGGATTAGCCAGGGATACCCATAGTGCAGGATGGTCATTTATATTATTCTGGTTAAATTGTTGTTTTAAAATTAAGCTTGCTTTTCCACAAATGAAATCCTTGAAAATTTTATTTGCCAGTCAGCGCGTTTCAATCCATTCCGCGAAGTTTTTTGTAAAAAGTTTTGCACTTGTATTTTTAGTAACTGTACTATTTGTTGTGCCTGGAATGGCAGATCCGGCAAATGAATCCGCTAAAGAAACCGGTTTCTGGCTTTGGGCTTTTTTAGGGCGATTGCATCCAATGATTGTTCACTTTCCCATCAGCTTATTGTTTATAGCATTGTTTATGGAGTTATTAGGCAGAAAGTCTGATAAGTTTAATGCTGCTATAAAGATATTGGTATATACCGGCGCGGCTTCTGCTGTGCTGTCTGTAATACTTGGTTTGTTGCTGGCCGGAACTGAGGAATATGGGAGTGATGTTTTTTCGCTTCATAAATGGACGGGCATTGCCACAATGATTTTCGGTTTGCTGAGTGCGGCTGCTTATAAATTTTCAAACAGAACAATACAAAGAACGCTTCTCACTTTCACTGCGCTTGGAGTAACCATCGCCGGGCACTACGGTGCTTCGCTTACTCACGGTGAGGACTACCTTACAAGTGTATTGCCCGGCAATGATGCACCTGCCGGAGAGCAAAATACTGCAGGTAATTTTGTACTTACTGCTCAAACCGGTCCGCTAAATGAAACACAGGTACAGGAATTAAATCTCCAGGTAAGAACTATTCTTGCACATAATTGTTATAACTGCCATGGCTCTGCAAAAGTAAAAGGCGAATTAAAGCTTGATTCAAAAGAAGCAATTTTTAAAGGTGGCGAGCATGGAAAAGTAATTGTTCCGGGTGATATTCATAACAGCGAGTTACTGCGCCGCATTAAGCTTCCCCGCAGCGATAAAGAAGCGATGCCTACCAAAGGCAAGGGCTTAACAAAAGAAGAAATTGCTGTTATTGAATATTGGATTAAACAAGACGCTCCATGGCCAAGCGGTCAGTTAAAAAGTTTATACAGGGTAGCTGAGTTAGCTCCACGCCTTCCTAAAATTCCGGCAGCCACAGGCGATCTTACCAATCCGGTGGATCTTTTTGTAAACGACTATTTTCAAAAGAATAAAATAAAATGGGCAACGCCTGTTGATGACCGTACTTATATAAGGCGTGTATACATTGACGTTACCGGGCTTCTACCGCCCCCTGATTCAATAGATATTTTTCTTAAAGATGCAAAGCCAGATAAACGCTCTGTATTAGTCAGCCAGTTACTGAGCCGTAATGATGACTATGCGCAACATTGGCTTACTTTCTGGAATGATGCCCTGCGCAATGACTATACCGGCACCGGTTATATTACCGGCGGCAGATGGGATATTACTAAATGGTTATATACTTCTCTCAAAGAAAATAAACCATACAATGAGTTTGTAAGACAACTGGTAAGTCCCACTAAAGAATCGCAAGGCTTTGTAAAAGGTATTAAATGGAGAGGAACCATTAACTCAAGCCAAAGTACGGAAATGCAGGCGGCGCAAAATGTAGCACAGGTATTTTTAGGATTAAACCTGAAATGTGCATCCTGCCATGATAGTTTTATCAGCGACTGGAAACTGGAAGACTCTTATGCATTTGCCAATTTGTTTTGTGATAGCATACTCGAAATTAACCGTTGCGACAAACCAACCGGTATTATGGCGCCACGCCGTGTGCTATATAAAGAATTAGGTGAAATTGATACCAATGCCGTTACGCAGGAGCGCCTTAAACAACTGGCAGATCTATTGGTACAACCTAAAGACGGACGCTTATACCGTACTCTGGTAAACAGAGTTTGGGCGCAGTTAATGGGCCGTGGGATTATTGAGCCAATGGATGCCATGGATAATGCACCCTGGAGCCAGGATTTGCTGGACTGGCTTGCATATGATTTTGTTGAAAGCGGGTATGATATTAAAAAACTCATTTACAAAATCCTTACTTCAAAAACATATCAGCTTCCTTCTGTTGGTGTGAAAGAACCGGAACAGATAATGTCGCCCAATTTTGTATTTAATGGAATGCTGCGCAGAAGATTAACTGCTGAAGAATTTGCAGACGCTGTGAGTGTAGCTATTCAGCCTGTATATGCCGACAGTATGGCTCTATTCAAATTATTGCCGGAAGATTTTAATAAGCATATACCTTTTGCAAGAGCGTCTCTTGTAAAGAATGATCCTTTTTTAACTGCGCTGGGCAGGCCAAACCGGGAAACTGTTTCTACCAGCCGCACTTCGCAGGCAAGTTTATTGCAGGCACTGGAATTAACGAATGGTTCAAAATTTAATGATGCCATGAAATATGGCGCTGTGAAATGGAAAAATAAATATTCCGATACAAAAACCTTAGTAAAGGAAGTATACCGGAATGCTATAGGCAGGTTACCTGATAAAGCTGAAGAAGATGTAGCAGAAAAAGCATTAGGTACTGCGCCAACAGAAGCAGCAATACAGGATTTTATGTGGGCGATGGCTTTGCATCCGGAATTTCAGTTGATATACTAGTGTGATATCAGGGCTAATATGTAGCGTATTTCTGTGAGAAATGAAATGGTAACCCCTGAGCATAACTGGCCATTCACTATTTACCATTGCCTATTGACTATTCACTTTTGTAACGTTGACAGACACCACAGGTTTTCATTCAAAATAATACTGACATGAAACGCAATTGGAACAGGAGAGACTTTATAAGGCAAACAGGTGCTGCAGCTTTAGCGGCAATGACAGCTGCTGCCCCTGTGCCCACCATATTAAGCGGATGCAACAGCAGGAAGAAAATCGCAGGCAATACTTCTGCCGATACCGTTATTTTATTATGGATGGCAGGCGGCATGGCGCATACTGAAACATTCGATCCTAAAAGATATACACCTTTTGAAACAGGTATGGAAGGCAACCGTGTATTGAGCACATTTAAGCCCGTACCCACAGTGCTGGATGGCATTAACTTTTCAGAAGGGTTACAATCTATTGGCGGTGTAATGGACAAAGGAACTTTAATCCGTTCTTATGTTGCCGCCGATATGGGTCATATCCTTCATTCACGCCATCAATACCATTGGCATACCTGCTATGAGCCGCCGCAAACCGTTGCAGCACCGCATATAGGCGCATGGGTTGCAAAAGAATTAGGGCCTAAAAACCCTGTTATTCCTGCATTTGTGGATATAGGGCAGCGGTTTACCGTAGGCGAAGCAGAAGAATTAAAAGCATTTCATACTGCAGGATTTTTGGGCAGCGAATATGCACCATTTATGATTCCTGATCCCAGCCAGGGATTGGAAAGCGTACGACCTCCTGTTGGTATGGATGCAAAACGTTTTGAAAAACGTAATCAGCTCTATACAGATCTCATTAATAAAAGTCCCTTAAGCGAATTTGGAAGTGACTACCAGAAAGAATCATTGAAGCGTTCAATGGAGCAGGCATATATGCTTTTAAATTCTCCTGAGGCAAAAGCGTTTGATCTAAGCCTTGAACCTAAGGCTTCTTATGATATATATAATACCGGAAGGTTTGGCTTAGGATGTTTATTAGCAAAACGCCTTACACAGCAGGGCGCAAGATTTATCAGCGTTACTACAGAGTATGAACCATTCATGGGCTTTGATACGCATGAAAACGGGCACACAAGGATGGTGGGAATGAAAAAATTGATGGATGCACCCATTGCTCAATTAGTTAAGGATCTCCATCAAAGCGGACACCTCGACCGAACAATGATTATTCTTGCGAGCGAATTCAGTCGTGATATGATGGTTGAAGGCCGCCCTGATGCAAAAGTGCAGGAGCAGGTAAACCAACCTGATATATTAAACGATTTGAAATTTTATGGTATGCACAGGCATTTTACAGATGGTTGTTCTATACTGATGTTTGGCGGCGGTATTAAAAAAGGTTTTGTGTATGGCAAAACTGCGGATGAGCGTCCCTGTAAGTCAATAGAAAATCCTGTTAAGATTGACCAGATACATCAAACAGTATATCACGCACTTGGTATACCTGAAGATAAACAATATGAAATAGAGAAACGCCCTTTCTATACAACGCCAGACGGAAAGGGGAAGGCTGTGTTAGAATTGTTGAGTAAAGCATAATACATTTTGAACCACGGAAGCACAAAGGGCTGGGAGTTACACGAAAAAATGGATCGTAAAATTGCTCCTTGTAACCAGTATAGCTTATTTACAGCATAGCCTGGGTTACAAACTACAGCATGAAGATTAAGTTACAGTTGGAATGCTCAGCAATGTAAATACTGTTGAGCCTTTTTTTCAGATCATAATAGCATTACGGGGCACCCGACCCAGGGAGGGATCTATACCCGATCTCGAAGTTTATTTTCATTACAAAAACTTAAAACAGCGCCATCTATTCAACATAAACCAGGTTTGTATATTTTTCATTATCTTTGCAACCTGATAATGCTATTATATAGCTTGCCGTGCATCATCAATAAAAGCTATTATCCGCTTTATTTGGTATCAGTTATACCTTCTTTTTTGCTTCAGCCATAATTTTTTGCTTGCTCCACATCGGGAATTTTCACGTTTGCTTTACGTATGAGTAAGAATTTGGTTGCGATATCCGCAATTGTGATGTTAAATTTTATAATATGGAAACAATTATTAAAGACCTGAGCTTTGACGAAGAAATGATAAATAAACTCGAAAGCAGGAAGATAGACCTTGATGTATTGTACGTTTACCTGATGGAAGGTAAAATAACGATGAAGGAATACCTCTATCTGTGCGGAGTTAATCAAAATGCGGTTTAGCATTTCATTATTGAAAATAACAGAGATTCATCTGCTGCAATTATTTCGTCAGCCTGGTATTAACTGCCAGGCTTTTTTATTTACCAGTAAAATTATTCCCCAATTGGAATATGTGCAAATAACCCTAATTTTATTATGATGATCTGTATAACATATATAAGTCATTACAGGTTTATTTTATCGTAACAAAATCTTGTATTGTGTCTAAAAAATCAACACCCTTATCAAGAAGAAAATTTATTGTTTCTGCCGCTACTACAGCCATTGCTCCTGCTGTTTTATTGCACTCATCAAAGGCACTTGCATCACAACAGGGCAAGCTCAATCATGCCTGTATTGGTGTGGGTGGTATGGGTTTTCATGATTTCGGAAATTTTAAAAGCCATCCCAATGTTAATATTGCAGCCATATGTGATGTAGATGCAAATAATCTGAAGAAGGCCGCAGAACTTGTTCCCAATGCCCGTATATACAGCGACTGGAGAGCATTACTGAAAAACGAAAAGCATAATATTCAATCAGTAAATATTACTGTTCCAGATCATAATCACTATATTATAGCATACAACGCAATCAGGTTAAACAAACATGTGTATTGCCAGAAACCAATGTGCCATGATGTTGCTGAAGTAAGATCGCTTACCAAAGAAGCCGTAAAAGCGGGCGTAATAACACAATTGGGAACGCAGGTAGCTTCAACATCATGCGACCGCACAGCAGTGCAACTGATTAAGGATCGTATAATCGGAAAAATCAAACATGTATACCTATGCTCTAATCGCCCGGGTGCGATAGATGCGTATAGATTAGTTGGCCCACGCCCTGCGGAAAAAGCAGCAGCGCCCGCTAACTTGGACTGGGATTTATGGACAGGCACTGCGCCATTACGTTCTTATGCTCCCAATATATATCATCCAGCCAAATGGCGTGCATGGCAGGATTTCGGCACAGGCTGGAGTGGCGATATAGGTTGCCATATTTTTGATGCTGTCTGGAAGGGATTAGGATTAAAAGCGCCTGTTTCTGTTATCGCAGAAGTACAGGAGTCGTGGAAAAACGCTCCGGAGCGCAGGGCAGATACATGGCCGCAGGGGGATCATATAACATGGAAATTCCCGGGTAATGATTATACAAAAGGAAATGAACTTACGCTTGAATGGTTTGATGGATTATTCTACCCTCCTGAAGAAATAAGGGCATTATATTCCGTGGAAAAATATCCTGCAGAATCAGCAATGCTTATTGGAACAGAAGGCGCTTTATTAATACCACATGGCGGCGAGGCGCCTATATTGCTTCCTGAAGAAAAATTCAGGAACCTCAATATTAAAAAATTTGAAAGCAGGAATCACTATCATCATTTTGTTGATGCCTGCCTTGGAGGAGAAAAAACGGAATCTCATTTTGCACAATCCGGGCCAATGACTGAAGCTATATTGCTTGGCACAGTGGCCATTCGCGTGCCTGACGAAACATTAAAATGGGATGCCGCCAATCTCAGCTTTACCAATAATCCCGGCGCGAACAAATACCTGAAACGGGTATACAGAAAAGGATGGGGAATAAAAGTATAAGAATTTTGTAAGAAAGTAAACTTTTATATGACGGCTTATTTGGACATTTGCAGAACCTAAAACCCCGTAAAGGATTTTATTGCTGCCACCACTATGATGTACCAAAATACAGAGACCGGAATACTATTAGAAAAGATATTACCGAAAGAGCGGATAAAAGCAAGGCTTATTGATCTGGTAGCTTATGCATCAGATGCGGGTTTTTATTATTTAAGACCACAGGCTGTAGTACAGCCCGTTTCAGAAGAAGAAATACAAAAACTTTTTTCGTTCTCTCACCAATATAATATACCACTTACATTCAGAACGGCAGGCACCAGCTTATCCGGGCAATCTGTTACAGACGGTATACTGGTTGATTTAAGCAGGCACTGGCGCGGTATTGATATTGAAGAAAATGGCGCATCCGTAAAAGTGAAGCCGGGCATTACCGGGGCAATGGTGAATGCCAGGCTCAAACAATACAAAAAGAAAATAGGCCCTGATCCGTCGAGCATTAACTCCGCAATGATGGGTGGCATTCTCTCCAATAATTCCAGTGGCATGTGTTGCGGTGTTCATCTTAACGCTTATCATACCGCACAGCATATCAAATTTATATTGCCGGCCGGGAAAATTTTTTCTACAGCAATACCATCAGATTATGAAAGATTTGAAAAAGAATGTGCTGATATTTTCCAGGTTATTAAAACCTGCCGGCAAAGCATACTCGAAAATGAAAAGCTGCGCAATCGAATACGGCAAAAATATCTTACCAAGAACACAACAGGCTATAGCTTAAACGCATTAATAGACTACGAACATCCCTTAGATATTTTTGCGCACCTGCTTATTGGCGCAGAAGGAACGCTTGGCTTTATTGCTGAAGCAACCATGAAAACCATTCCCGATTACCCGTTCAAATCAACAGGGTTGTTATATTTTCCGGATATATACGCCGCCTGCCAGGCAATAGTGCCTTTAATACAGGCACAGGCAGAAGCGGTAGAATTAATGGACAGGGCTTCCCTGAGATCAATAGAAAATATTGATGGTGTTCCGGAAATGCTTAAAACGCTGCCGCCTGAATCAGCAGCTTTGCTGATAGAATTCCAGGGAAATACCAAAGAAGAAGTTGATGCGAAAAGGGATACATTTTTAACATCAGCCGGCACGCTTTCACTTTCCGGTATTCCACAATTTACGGAAGACAGGAAAGAGCAGGCTTTTTTATGGAAGCTGCGCAAAGGCATGTTTCCGGCAGTGGGCGCCGTAAGAGCAAGAGGCACTACGGTTATATTGGAAGATATTGCTTTCCCCGTTGATAAATTGGGCGATGCCATTATCGATCTTCAGCAATTATTTAAGAAATACGGGTACGATGATGCCATTATTTTTGGTCATGCTAAAGATGGAAACATTCATTTTGTAGTAACACAAACTTTTAATGCGGAAAGTGAAGTGCAGCGATATGCAAGGTTTATTGAAGAAATGGTTATGCTGGTAGTACATAAGTATGACGGCACATTAAAAGCTGAACATGGTACCGGGCGAAATATGGCCCCCTTTGTTGAAACCGAATGGGGAGGCGAAGCTTATGAAATAATGAAAGGAATAAAAGCTGTGGCTGATCCCCGCAACCTGCTTAATCCGGGCGTAATTATTAACGATAATAAAAATGCGCACCTGCTAAACCTAAAGCCTTTGCCGGTAGTGGAAGAAGAAGTTGATAAATGTATTGAATGTGGTTATTGCGAACATGTTTGCCCGAGCCGGGATATAACACTTACACCCAGACGAAGAATTGTGGTACGCAGAGAAATGGAATTATTACGCTCAGAGGGTAAAGATTACCTGCGTAAGGAAATACAACAGCAATACGAATATGACGGGCTGGAAACCTGCGCAGTTGATGGCATGTGCTCACTGGCCTGCCCGGTAGATATAAACACCGGCGACCTTGTGAAAAGATTAAGGGCTGAAGAACATTCAGAAGCTAATAATAGTAAAGCAGTTTGGATAGCAAAACATTTTGCTTCAACCGTATCGCTGGTTCGTTTTGCATTACAATCCGGTATATTCTTAAATACCATACTGGGCAAAAATGCGATGGCAAATCTCACCGGTGCTATAAAAAAAATTATTCCGGCCTTTCCACTTTGGTCTTCAAACTTAAGTTCCCCTCCTTCTTTAAAATTGTTGAAAGATAACAATACACATTCAGACTATCATCAAACCATAGTTTATTTTCCTGCCTGTATTTCGCGCATGATGGGAGCTGCAAAAGATGGAAAAGATAGTATACTCAACACATTTTTACGGGTATCTGAAAAGGCAGGAATACAGGTCAGATTTCCTGGCACCCTTAAAGAATTGTGCTGCGGGCAAATGTTTTCTTCAAAAGGTTATAAAGATGCTTTTAAGTATATGGCCAATAAAACCGTTGAAGCATTATGGGCAATTACTGAAGAAGGAAGATTCCCGGTAATAACAGATGTTACTTCCTGTACGCTTACGCTCCTGCAATGCAAACCATCTTTAACTGAGGAGAATAAGAATAAGTTTAATCAACTAACCATCCTTGACAGTATTCAGTATATCGAAAAATATATCATACCATTTATAAAAGTATCCGGCAAAAAGAAAGCTATTACACTGCACCCGGTTTGTTCGGTATATAAAATGAAAGCAGAAGACAGGCTTGAAAAAATTGCCGCTCATTTTTCAAATGCTGTACATGTTCCGCACTATGCAGGTTGCTGCGGCATGGCAGGCGACAGAGGTTTCTTATTTCCCGAACTTACACATGCCGCCACAAAGATGGAAGCAAAACATGTGGATGGAAACTGTGACGGATATTATTCCACTTCAAAACCCTGCGAAATAGCCATGAGCGAAGCAACAGGGAAAAATTATGAGTCGATATTGTATTTGGTAGATGAAACGACTGAATAATTTCCATCTTGCAGCATGAGGCATATGCCATAAAAGAGAAAGGTTGCCTTTTACGACAACCTTCCCAATAGCTGACCTTGTATCTCAAATTTATTTCACCAACTCCTGCTCTCCTTCATATGCCATGTTATGCACGTTAGCTACAGCTCTGCCTGAAGGATCGTTGAGGTTCCGGAATGATTTATCCCATGCCAGCGCTTCCGGCGTACTGCAAGCTACCGATGGTACAGAAGGTACACATGCCGCTGCCGTATCTGATGGGAAATGCTCACTGAATATAGAGCGATAATGATATTCTTCTTTTGACATTGGCGGATTGATAGGGTACCTGTATTTCGCATTTGCCAATTGCTCATCGGTAACTTTTTCAGCGGCAACTGCTTTGAGTGTATCAATCCAGCTATAGCCAACACCATCTGAGAATTGTTCTTTCTGACGCCATGCTATGCTTTCCGGCAGATAGTCTTCAAATGCTTTACGTAATACCCATTTCTCCATTTTTCCCGGCTTTATCATTTTATCAGCAGGGTTTAAACGCATGGCAATATCCATAAACTCCTTATCCAAAAACGGAACACGTCCTTCAATACCCCATGCAGCCAATGATTTATTGGCGCGTAAGCAATCATATAAATGCAACTTGCTCAGCTTACGTACAGTTTCTTCGTGAAAAGCTTCAGGGTTTGGCGCTTTATGGAAATAAAGATATCCGCCAAATAACTCATCAGAGCCTTCGCCGGATAATACCATCTTAATACCCATTGATTTGATAATCCTTGCCATCAGGTACATGGGCGTAGAAGCGCGGATGGTGGTTACATCATATGTTTCAAGATGATAAATCACATCACGTATAGCATCCAGTCCTTCCTGTATGGTGAAATGTATTTCATGGTGAACGGTGCCGATATGGTCAGCCGCTTTTCTTGCCGCAGCCAGATCAGGAGAACCCTTCAATCCAACAGCGAAAGAATGTAACTGGGGATACCAGGCAGTTTGCGTATCGCCTGATTCAATTCTTTTTGATGCGAATTTCTTTGTAACAGCAGCAATGATGGATGAATCAAGTCCGCCTGACAGTAAAACACCATAAGGAACATCAGACATTAACTGGCGATGTACCGCATCTTCAAGTCCTTTTCTCAATGCAGCAATATCTGTAACATTATCCTTTACCTTCTCAAATTTTTCCCAATCGCGTTTGTACCATTTTTTTAATTCATAGCCGCCGTCTTTGCTGTATAAATAATGACCGGGCAAAAATTCTTTTATATTGTTACAAACACCTTCAAGTGCTTTCAATTCAGAAGCAACATAAAAATTCCCCCATTCATCCCATCCCATGTAGAAAGGAATGATACCAATATGATCGCGTGCTATAAAATAGCTGCCGTCTGATTTATCATACAAAGCGAATGCGAAAATACCATTGAGGTCTTCAAGAAAACTGATGCCTTTTTTGCGGTACAGCGCCAGAATAACTTCACAATCTGATTGGGTAAGAAATTCATAATCAGGTAATGTTTTGCGGATTTCCTGGTGATTATATATTTCGCCATTTACAGCCAATACCAAAGTTTTGTCTTTGGTATACAAGGGCTGACCACCTGATTGGGGGTCAACAATAGCAAGACGTTCGTGAGCCAATACTATATTATCATCGCTATATATACCTGACCAGTCCGGACCACGATGCCGGATTTTCTTAGACATTTTGAGGATCTTAGATCTTAATGATTCGGTGCCTGTTTTACAATCAAACACGCCAACAATGCCACACATAATAAGTTTATTTTATTCTTTTAGTTTAAAAATTTCAGCAAATGTAGGATATTTTTTTTAATTCATAACCTAACGAGCTTATTTTATAAAAAATTTTCAAAAATTTAATGCATATTGAAGAAATTATTTAAAACGATTGCGTAAAAAATCTTCGTAAAAACCGCAAATTTATGTGCAATCTGGTATCAGAAGCGCTTTAAAACATTTAATTTAAGCTGAAAACAGGCAATATGAACAGAATAGACCGGCTGATGGGTATCCTCACGATGCTTCAATCCAAAAAATTTTTACCGGCGGAACGCATAGCAGAAAAATTTTCAATAAGCGTAAGAACGGTGTACCGGGATGTGAAAGCACTTACGGAAATAGGCGTGCCTGTGAGTTTTGAAGCAGGTCGCGGCTATTTTATAGTACAGGGCTATTTTTTACCACCGGTTTCATTTACCAATGAAGAAGCCAATGCATTGCTGCTGATGGAAAGTATTGCCAGCAGGTTTGGAGACAATTCCATAAAAAAGCATTATGAAACTGCCCTTAATAAGGTGAAGACGGTTTTACGTGGGTCGCAGAAAGATAAAATTGAACAATTGGAACCACAGATAAAGGCTATAAGCTGCGAATATGTTCAAAACAATTTTGCTTATCTGAGCCAGTTACAGGAAGCCATTGCCAGCCAAACCTGCATCAGCATTGAATACCAGAATAACAAAAGCGAGGTAAGTGTAAGAAAGCTGGAACCGATTGGGCTGATATTCTATTCTCTCAACTGGCATCTTATAGCCTGGTGCCATTGGCGCAATGATTACCGCGATTTCAGGGTATCACGTATTGTAAAACTTTCATTATCAGGTGATGTTTTTACAAAAAACAATCATATTGATTTAAATGATTACATAAAAATGATACCGGTAAATTATTGATTCTCCTATTTATCCCAAAACACACTATGTGTAACTATTTTTCTATGCTACTATGTGTAGAAAAGATTGCTAACATCCTAATTATTCTCCTCTCCCATTGCCGACTTTTTCATCTGCCTGGTCAATTCAGTGCCAAAATACTTTTCAATCCTTTTTTCTGCCCAATAAATAACCGGTGTAAGTATTATAGCTATTGTTGCCTTATAAATGTAATTCATGCAGCAAACGGCTATTACCTGCTTCCATGTCCAGTTATTACCGAATTTGAAAGCGATGGTAAGCACAATAAAACTATCAATTAACTGAGATACCAGTGTTGAACCCGTAGCCCTGAGCCATATTTTCTTTTCGCCCGTAACTTTTTTTATTTTATGAAACACAAATACATCAACTATCTGGCTTACCAAAAAGGCAACCAGGCTTCCGAAAATAATCCACATACCCTGCCCGAATATACCGCTGAAAGCTACTTGCAAATCATCAATACCATCCTGTTTTTTTGAAGCCGGCCACCAGTCTGCCGGCGGTATATGAATGCTTACATAAAACATAATAAATGCATAGCTGATCAATGCTACGGCGGTATAACTGATACGCTTCACCGCTTTAGGTCCGTAATATTCATTCACAATATCTGTTATCACAAATTCGAGTGGCCAAAGCAATACGCCACAGGTAAGAGAAAAAGATAAGCCGCTATAGCCTAATATAGTAAAGTTTACAGGCTCAAATCCCAACAATTTTTCCAGTGAAAATATTTTACCGCCTATACATTCTGCTATTAAAGCGTTAGCAACAAAAAAAGCGGTAATCACAATAAACAATTTTGTGGGTTTATCTTTAAGAATGGCTGATATCATATTAGTGTCTTAAAATTAAAGGGAAGATTAAAAATAGCATTAATTTGCCGCCTTAAATTTCAACAGGTGAAAAACTTCAATTTCAAAGCGCTTGTACCTCATCTTATTGCTATCGGCATTTTTTTAATTGTAGCGGTTATATATTGCCGCCCGGCGCTGGAGGGTAAGGTTTTATTTCAAAGTGATAATGTGCATTGGAAAGGAATGGCACAAAACTCTTTTGAATACAAAGCACAGAAAGGACATTTTCCCTTTTGGAATACGCATCTTTTCAGCGGCATGCCAAATTACCAGGTGGCAATGGAAGCAAAATCCTTTATTCCCGACCTGCATACGGTATTTACATTAGGTTTGCCTAAACCAATAGGCTTTTTCTTTTTAGCCTGCCTGAGTTTTTACATATTGTGCTGTACGTTGAAAATACGCCCCGTAATCGGCATTTTAGGCAGCCTTGCTTTTGCTTATGCAACCTATAACGCACTGATCATTGCGGCAGGGCATGATACCAAGATGTGGACAATGGCTTATATGCCCGCGCTGCTCGCAGGGCTGTTGCTTATTTATCAAAAAAAATACCGGACAGGATTAGCTCTTGCAATTATAGCAGGTAATTGGGAAGTGGCATTTAATCATCCCCAGATTACTTATTACTTTATTATTGCCGCGGGAATAATTACACTGGGATATATTGTAAAATGGGTGAAAGAAAAAGACTGGAAGCATCTGGCTATATCAATTGCTTTAGCAGCCCTTGCGGGTATTGCCTCTGTAGCAAATTCAGCAATGACCTTACTGACTACTGCCGAATATGCAAAGTATACCATGCGTGGTGGCAAAACAATCGAAACTTCCGGCACCGAAATAAAAACAACAAACACAAAAGGGCTTGACAAAGATTATGCTTTTCAGTACAGTATTGGAAAGAGTGAAATCCTTACCGCATTTATGCCGGGTGTGTTTGGCGAAAGCTCGTTCATGCATTTTGATGAGGATTCAAAGCTGGTAAGTGAATTGGTTGAAAGAAATATTCCTGAAAATCAGGCTATACAACTGGCTGCATCTTTACCCAGGTATTGGGGCGGTATGGAAGAAGCCACCGGGGGCACATTATATTATGGCGCTATCATTTGTTTTCTTGCCATAATAGCAATGGTAGTGGTAAAAAACCCCATCAAATGGTGGATAGCCGGTGCTATAGCTTTATTTATCTTTATGGCATGGGGCAGAAATTTTTCAGGATTTAATTCTTTCCTGCTTGACTATTTTCCCCTTTATAACAAATTCAGATCTCCCAATACCGCATTAATTATTCCTCAATTTTTACTGCCGGTGCTGGCTGTAATGGGCTTGCAGGAAATTTTATTCACAGCTAAAGTAAAGGAAGAACTGCAGGCATCACTTAAAAAGATATACTATACACTGGGCGGGCTTTTTGTAATAACCATGCTCATCTATTTTTTTAATGATTTCAAAACCGCTGTTGATACACAAATATTAGCTGCTTATTCGAATCCGCAGAACGGTTCAAATGAAATGGGCAGTATTATTATAAACGCATTGAAAGCAGAACGCAAAAGCATGTTCCTGTCAAGCGTTTTCAGAGCGCTTCTATTTGCAGGATTGGTAGTTGGGTTATTATTCCTGTATATCAAAAATGTATTAAAGCCTTTACCTGTCATCATTATATTTACTGTTATTAATACGATTGATCTTTTAGTGATCAGCAACCGTTATTTAAACGCCGACAATTATCTTGATGAGGACAATTATCAATCTCAAAGCTTTAATCCGAACGCTGCCAATACACAAATTTTGCAGGATAAAGATCCTCATTACAGGGTGTATAATCTTTCGCAGGACAGGTTTAATGATGCCATTACCTCCTATTTTCATCGTTCAGTTGCTGGTTATCATCCGGCAAAATTGCGTATTTACCAGGATTTGATTGAAACCCAACTCGCCAAAAGCCCCATGAATATGGATGTGCTGAATATGCTGGACACGAGGTATTTTATCATTCCGCCACAGGAACAACAGGGTCAATATAACGTATATAAAAATGATAGTGCACTTGGAGCAGCATGGTTTGTAAAACATATTAAGTATGTAGATGGACCTGTTGAAGAAATTAAAGCGCTGGATAAATTCGGACCGAAGGACACTGTTATAGTTAATAACAGCCTTAAGGGTATAACAGGCAATAATCCTGTTTATGATGCTGCAGCAACCATTAAGCTTTTAAGTTATGATAATGATGAAATAAAATATAGTTCCAACAGTAATTCGCCACAATTCGCCGTATTCAGCGAAATATATTATCCCGCAGGATGGAATGCCTATCTTGATGGCAAAAAAGCGGATTACGCTAAAGTGAATTATGTTTTAAGAGGTATGCCGGTACCGGCGGGAAAGCATGAGATCATTTTCAAATTTGAGCCTGCATCTTATTACACCGGGCAAAAGCTGATTTACTTTGGAAATATTTTATTTTATCTTGCTCTGGCAGGTGCTGCATTTGCGCTGTGGAAGCAAAGAAAAACAGCAACAGCCTGATGACAGGTCCTGATAAGCAGATACAGGTATTGGCTATTGCGCCTTATCGCTTTCTTCCCTCCGTTAACGGAGGGCAAAAAAACATTGCCTTATTCTATAAATATTTTTCGGCATTAGTATCTTTTACCTGCGCAACAGTAAAAGGCACTACAAAAACCAATGCTGACGGCAATTATGAGTTGTTGGCGATTTTATCCAACAGCCCGCTCCGGTATATCAATCTGTTTTATTTTTTTTCTTTCAAAAAAATAATCAGGGAAAGAAGTATAACCCATGTATTACTTGAACATCCGTACTATGGATGGCTTGGCTGGTTGCTAAAAAAGTTTACGGGCATTAAGCTTGTAATTCACTCACACAATATTGAAGGGTTAAGATTTAAAAGTATTGGTAAATGGTGGTGGTGCATTTTATGGTATTATGAAAAAATGGTGCACCGCGCGGCGGATATGAGCTTTTTTATTACGCCTGAAGATGAATCCTATGCCATTGCCCATTTTGGATTGCAGAAAGATAAATGCGCAGTTATTACTTACGGTACTGAAAGAGATGCAGCTCCTTCAAAAGAAGCAAAATATGCTGCCAAAAAGGTCATCAGCAAAAGGCATCAGCTTGATGCAGGAAAATCATTATTGTTATATAGTGCCGCTTTAAAATATCCGCCAAACCAGAAGGGACTGGATTTTATATTAACAGCATTAAATCCATTATTGATGAAATCGGGGCAGCTATATAATATACTGATTTGCGGTAGTGGTCTGCCTGATCATTATAACGATCTCAAAGCATATTCGGATATGAACATTACCTACGCCGGCTTTGTTGATGATATTGATGAATATTTTACAGCAGCTGATATTTTCCTGAACCCGGTTTCAGAAGGTGGAGGCATAAAAACAAAAGTGGTTGAGGCATTGGCGGCAAATTGCACGGTTATATCTTTTGAGGAAGGGGCATGGGGGATACCTGAGAATATTTCCAATAAAAGACTTAAAATAACTGCCAATAATAATGCTCGTTTCTTCGCTGAAGAAATCTTAAATACTTTTAAAGAAGTAGCTGCAAATATCTCCTCCACCTTCTTTGATTATTTTCAATGGAAGAATATTACGCAAAAGGCTAAAGCCAACATATCATCTGCTTTACCTGATTAAAGTTACCAACCCCTTTCTGTTTATATCTCCGCAAAAAGTTTTTGCCCTTATTATATACACAAAAGTTCCATTCGGCTGCACAATTCCCTTATAAGTACCATCCCAACAATCCATCCTGTTTTTAGTAGTAAATATTTTTTCTCCCCAACGATTATAAATGGAAAACTCTTCCAGTTGCATATACCCCCATTTTTTTAAACTCAGGCAATCATTTATTCCGTCGTTATTTGGCGTAAATGCATTAGGTACAAGATAAAGGGGGTTTCCTTCTTTTGTTACCTTAACAGATATACTATCTTCAGCAGAACAACCGTATTGATTAGTACCTTTTACAGTAAACATAGTAGTACTGTCAGGGCTCGCTACAGGATTATGTACATTCGCATTATCCAGGTTTACTGAAGGAGACCAAATATACCGGTCTCCGCCTGTGGCGCTAAGCTGGGCTGTAGTAGTAATACAATTAATATCATTTGACTTTTGTGCGGTTATTAAGGGAGAGGGGTGAACAACAACATTCATCTCAATCAAAGTATCGCGGTTACAAACATGCTCTGTTATTTGGACAGCATATATGGTTGTTTCTGTTGGAGATACAATCACTTCCGGGGAGTTAACATTACTTACGGAAGTTTCAGGGCTCCATTTATATGCATTTCCTCCGCTTGCTTCTAACCGGGTGTTTTCGCCAAAGCATATCTCATTGTCCCCGGATAAAGCAAATACCGGATTTTGCCTTACTCCTACAAATATTGAATCAGTATTTTTACAACCGCTTACTACATCAGCAACTTCAACAACATACGTTGTAGGTATAAGAGGAGATGCAACAGGGTTAGCAATTGCGGTATTATTAAGACCCGCAGAAGGTGTCCATGCATAGCTTATCCCGGCACCAATTGCATTTAGCTGAACAGCATTGTTGAGGCATATAGTTGTGTCGTCAGAAACAGAAATAATTGGTTTAGGAATTACATTTACATTCACAGTATCGCTTGCATTACAGCCGTACTGAGAAACAGCGTTAACAATATAAGTTGTGTTAGCAGATGGAGATGCAACAGGGTCAGGTATATTTATATTTGAAAGGCCTGACGCAGGAGCCCAGGTATATTTAGCAAAATTTCCCTGGGTATTAAAACGTACTATAGCCCCTTCACACAGCGTTGTATCTTCACTTGTTTTAACATGTGGCTCTTCAATATTTATGCTTATACTATCACGCTTGATATAAACCGGAGCAAAAGAAATATCATCCAATGCAAAATCATTACCCCATGAAACAGTATTTTTATTTACTATTGAGATTATAGCTGAAGTATTATTTCCGGAATTCCATGTTGTATAAAATTGTGTCCAATTACAAATAGGTAAACTTGCAGTTATCGGATTTCCAATACCTATACCATTAATAAAAAATTCTAACTGAGCGGGATTATCTTGAAAATGCGACTCTATCCATGTACTAAAGGCATAATTGGTATTAGCTGCTACACTTATTGTCTGAGTCCAAACAACTTTATTATCATCCGGTGAGCCATTTACAAGCAGCATATTACCTGTACCGGAATGATCTGAACAATTGTATATTAAATGAGGATTCCACGCTAAAGAGCTATTTCCAACAAAATATTCGCCTTCAGTAGTATTATTTGTAACATAGTTATATTCCGACGTAAATCCGGTATTGCCTGCAGAAAAATCTCCGTTAACAATAATATTTTGCCCCGTAATCAAAGTGTTTAAATAATATACGGTTGAATTTTGCGGAGTAGCGATGGGGCTTGCAATATCTGTTTGACTTAATCCCTCCACAGGTGTCCAGCAATAGTTTAAAGCTGCAACAGCATTAAGTTGTATTCCTGAGCCCTTACAAATTGTTGTATCATTTGTGATTATCAGGTTGTCGAATTGTACATTAACTGATATTTGCTTCATTACAGAATCTATTATCCCTAATGAATTCTTTATTATCAACTTAACTGTATAGCTGCCAAATTGATTGTAAACGGTTGAAGGACCCGGGTCTCCGGGTGCAGAGAGTGTATTGCCGAAATCCCAGTTGATTGTAGTTGAATTAGGAGTTTCATTCTTAAAATAGAGCTTTAAAGGGTCGCAAACATCCTGCTGATAACTAAAGTCTGCACTGGAAAAAACAACTCTGAAACTGTCAATATTATTGCAACCATAACCCGTTGTTTTAACATAATACAGTCCTTCCTGGTTTACAGTAATGGAATCTGTATTGCTATTTGTAATATTCCATGTATAATTTCCTGAGATATTTCCCGTACCAATTTTTATAGATTCACCCGGGCGAAGTATTATGGTTTGAATGGGTGTATGCACAGGCTGCGGTACAACAACTACCTGCCGGCAAAAGGATGTTTGGGTTGGTAACCCATCATCAATAGTTAAATTGATATTATACGTTCCGGGAGCATTATATTTAATGGCTGGAGGATTCTGTCCTGAAAAGCTTTGCTGACTTGCATTACTACAGCTGGGAAATTCCAGCCGTGTAATTGTATTATTGCTAACATTGGTTATAAAACTATATATTTTGTCCCCAACCCTAAACAGTTTTGAAAGGGAATGAGGAAAACTAAGATTTCCTATATTGCCCAGTGAGATGCCTGAAGGAATGCCTTCTATATTATTATGGAAATCTAACCGTATTAACTCATTGGGATCCGGACCTCCAGTTGGGCCATTAACAATAAACCCAACTATAGAATTACAAAATCTCATTATATAGATATCTCTTGCCCTGGTTTGTGTATTACCGGGATCTCCCAGGTCAGCTACCACCGGGTTATTTAATAATGAATTCCCAAAATCCAGCCGCGCAATAGTATTGCTGAGTGCAATTGTTACAAATACATAAAATTTGCCATTATCATTTACTACATTAACTCCGGTAGGATAATTTAAGCCTAATGGATAATTCTGCGTTACAGGGGGATTGTTCAAACCATTATTAAAAGTAAATCTTGACATGGAACCATCCTTATTAACAGTAAATGCATGCCACACATTGTTTTCATTAAACATATATAAATCAAGTGGCTGATTCATGCTGCCTATATCTCCTAAATCAGTTGCGACAGGGCTATTGGTTTGAATGTTTGTACCAAAATCAATTCTAATTAACTGTGGAGTATCCAGAAGATCCCGGTCACCAGCTACAATAAATGCATACCATTTACCATTTTCAGAAACAATTTGTATTCCTTCAGGCCTTTGCCGGATAGTATTACCAAAATTGCCAAGATTTACAGCAACAGGGGTATTTAAAAGACTGTTACCAAAATCCAACCTTACTATCCCGGTAGGATTATAATGATTAACTACAAACACGTAAAAATTTCCATTTACTTCAACAAAATCTGAAAATACAGGCCCATTTAAAGTGCCTCCGGGGTTTCCAAGATTTGTTCCGGTTGGGGGCGTATTTAACAGATCTGCCACACAAAAATTCCAGTAATAGTTCGTAGCTCCTACACTGGTATTAGTAAGATTAATATTTTGCGAAACACAAATTGTATCTGCAGTTGTAAAACCGGCAACCTGGCATCGTAAAACAAAAGGGGCAAATAAAATAAGACAAGTGAGTGGTATAAGAATAGCAGCGCTTTTTTTCATAAACAGGTTTAATAGTATCCGGATTGAAACGTTGTTCAAATATACCCTAAATAAAAGAATTATATATAATATAATAGTAAATCAATTAAAATAATTATTTTAAAATATAGTATTATAAATTTGCGTCCTTAATATTAAAATAGTATGGCAGAAACTTTGGGAATGCTTTGTGATAAGCTAACAATTGTGAAGTTGAAGGAATACCATACAGAAGATATTACCAGGCTTAAAAGCCTTAAAGCGCAGGCTCATCAGCTACAACTGGAGATTGACGAATACCTCGCCGACGCCGTAGCAGGCAAAATTCCTGTTGAAAGGCTTTCTTTTGCAGCTAATAAAGTATTCAAAAAGGAAGGCAATGAAGTTGCAGATGTAACCGGCAATATCGGGGAAGTTTTCTATCAGTTAGCAGATGTGAATTGCCGGCTCTGGCATGAACAGGAAAAAGTATACGAGTTTGAAAAAGTACTTCCCGAACAAAAAGATGTTGTGGTAAAACAATTGGCTCTTTTAAACCTCGAACGAAATAAATGCATAGATACTATTAATGCTGCATTAATCAACTTTATTAAAAACAATCACTGACTTTAAAATAATACATAATCCTATGCACATTAAAACAAGAACAACCTGTAGGGTATGCGGATCTTCTTCTTTAAAAAAAGTTATAGACCTGGGGCCTCAATATTTGCAGGGCTCTTTTATTAAGCCCGGCAAAGAAACGCCCTCTACCCGTAAAATATCCTGTACACTCGTACGCTGCAATCCTGAGGAAGATGAAAATGCCTGCGGTTTATTGCAGATGGAGCATACCGTGCCGCCCGAAATATTATATGCCGCATATTGGTATCGCTCCGGCACCAATAATACCATGCGCAATCACCTGAAAAGTATTGTCGACTCTGTAACAGGAATCATTAAAAAAAAGGATGCCATTGTATTGGATATCGGTTGTAATGATGGTACTTTATTAGGCTATTATCCAAAAGGAGGAATGAAATATGGTATAGACCCTTCGGATGTTGCCCAGGAAATTAAAGAAGATGCTATTGTTGTGCAGGATATATTTCCTTCTAAAAAGCTGGTAGAAGTGCTGGAAGGAAAAACATTAGATGTAATTACTTCCATAGCTATGTTTTATGACCTTGAAAACCCGGTTGAGTTTGTAAAGGGCGTTAAACAATTATTATCACACAGAGGTGTTTGGGTATTTGAAATGTCGTATATGCCCGACATGCTTCGTCTCGACTCCTTCGATACTATTTGTCACGAACATTTGGAGTATTACAGCCTTGGAGTAATTGAAATTATTCTGAAGAAAGCGGGCATGCGGTTATTTAAAATTGAATTTAACGATATAAATGGCGGCAGTATAAGATGCTATGCAACCCATGATACCAATATTGCTTATGATACACCGGAAGAAATCAGGCTGCTTAATGAAACCAGGCAGAAAGAGTTTGATATGGAGCTGGATACAGATAAGCCATACCAGTCATTTTGGAATAGAATTAATGTTGTAAAAGATGAGCTGCACTCACTCCTGGTTAAACTAAAATCAGAAGGGAAGAAAATTCATATTTATGGTGCATCAACAAAAGGTAATACCATATTGCAATGGTGCAAAATAGATAAAGACATTATCGACTACGCGGCAGAAAGAAACCCCGATAAATATGGCGCGTTTACACTGGGCACTAACATACCAATAATTAGTGAGGCTGAAAGCCGTGCTATGAACCCTGATTATTATCTTGTATTGCCCTGGCACTTTAAAGAAGAGTTTTTGGAAAGAGAAAAGGAAACTTTAGACCGTGGAATCGGGCTTATATTCCCATTGCCTAAGGTTACCATTTATAAGAAATAAAATTAAAGCTTCAGGCATTATTTTAATGAGAATTAAGATTCTTTTTATTTCCCATCCACAAAGGCAATGTGGGGTTCATGAATTTGGCATTACCACGGCTGAAGCCCTAAAGGCATCAGATTTATATGAATTCATTTATGTAGAATGTTCCGACATGAATGAGTTAGATGCCGCAATAAGCTTTTATTCTCCGTCTGCAATTATCTATAATTATTACCCTTCTACAATGCCTTGGTTAAGGAAAAAGATAATTCACACGAAATATAGACCCTTAAACAAACATATACATATTCCGCAGATAGGAATATTGCATGAAGTGACTCAATACAAGGCAGATAGAGTTACCAATCATTTATTTGACTACTATATTGCACCCGACCCAACATTATTACTAAAAAATCCTCTAGTTTTTAAAACAGGCAGGCTTGTTCCTGAATATAGAAACAATTATCCCCTCCCGAAAACTCCAACTATAGGAAGCTTTGGATTCGCAACTCCTAATAAAGGGTTTGAAAAAATAATTGATGCTGTACAAGCTGAGTTCGACACAGCAATAATACGTTTCAATATTCCCTTTGCTGATTTTGGCGATAGTGATGGTAGCAATGCCCGGCGATTAATAAATGAATGCAGGAAAAAAATAAAAAAACAGGGAATAAATTTAATTGCAAGTCATAATTTTTTAAATAGGGAAGGCGTCATAGATTTTTTAGCCAAAAACACAGTAAATATTTTTTTATACCAGGACGAAAACAACCGGGGGCTTTCCAGTACTACAGACTATGCAATTGCCGCAAAAAGGCCGTTAGTAGTATCCGACAGCATAATGTTTCGCCATCTGCATAACCTTGAACCATCTATAATTTATGGTGAATCTACAATCAAAGAGATTATTTCCCAAGGAACAGATTCCTTAAAAAACCTGGAAATTGAATGGAGCACAGAAAATCTGGTTTGGGAATACAATCGGATATTAAACACTATTCTGAAAATAGAAAACAAATCTGAGCTAACGCCCCATATAAGCAAATGGAAAAAATTTAAAACAAACGTACGTATTATACTTGGATTACAAACAAAAGAGTTTACATGGTTGAGAAATACAGAGACTGTTAGTGAAGATATGCTAAGTGTTGCTAAAGAACACCAATATACTCCTATTATTTTACCTCAAAACACTTCATTAAACAGGATATTAGATAATAATGCAAGAAAGCAATACGCACCTGCTATTGCCAAACTACAGGAATTAGTGCCACTCACAATGGCAAAAAAAATAGCTGAAGCAAATGTTCAACAAGCCTTTGTATTTGACACTGTCTATCGTTTAATGCCGGATAAAAAAAAACCAAAAATACTTTGCGTTGGTAGCTATGAAGATACTGCTGCAATGTCCTTAAAAAAAATGGGATTTAAAATTGAGGAAATTGATCCAGTTATAAATTATTATCTGCAAGAGTATTATACAAAACCTGGCATTGAAAAAAATACCTATGATATTATTTTTTCAACATCTGTTATTGAACACGATCCTGACGATGAATCTTTTATAAAATGTATTGAAGGGTTATTGGCCCTAAATGGTATAGCAGTTCTTACTTGCGACTATAAAGATGGCTGGAAGCCAGGTGATGCTAAACCTGATGTAGATGCCCGATTCTACACCAAACATGATTTGGAAAAAAGGCTTTTGTCATATATTCCTGACTGTAAATTAATTGACAACAATCCAGATTGGGAATGCTCTAATCCGGACTTCACATACTTAGGAAAGTATAACTATACTTTTGCCACATTTGTAATAGAGAAAATTAAATAATGAAAGCTTTAATATTCGGTGCAAACGGACAAGATGGCTTTTATCTTGCTGATCTTTTGAACAGGAATAATATCGATGTTATTTCTTCTTCAAGAAAAGCGGGTAATGTCATTGGCGATGTTAGTGATATCGCTTTTGTAAAAAATATTATTGAACAAAATAAACCGGGTTATATTTTTCATCTTGCCGCCAATTCCACAACAAGGCATGACGCATTATACGATAATCATCTTTCAATTGCCACAGGTACACTTAATGTACTTGAGTCTGTAAAGCTTTATTCTCCTTATTCTAAAGTCTTCATTTCCGGCAGCGGGCTGCAGTTTAAGAATGAATCACTACCTATTAAAGAAACAGATCCCTTTGAAGCGCGTGATGCTTATTCCATAAGCAGGATTCAATCAGTTTACGCAGCAAGATATTACAGGCGATTGGGCATACAGGCATACGTAGGTTATTTTTTTAATCACGATAGCCCAAGAAGGTCTCCCCGCCATGTGAGTAAAATGATAGCAGCCGCAGTAAAAAATATTGAACATGGCAGTAAAGAAATAATTGAGATTGGAGATTTAACGGTAAAGAAAGAATGGGGATATGCAGGTGATATAGTTGAAGCTGCCTGGACATTAGTGCAACAAAATGATGTAGTGGAAGCCGTTTTAGGAACAGGAGAAGGATACTCCATACAGGATTATATTGAAGTGTGTTTTAAATTGATTAAAAGAGATTGGCAAGAGTCTGTGAAACCAAAACCTGGTTTTGTTGCTGAATATAGTCAACTGGTTTCAAATCCTGAAACTATATTTTCATTAGGCTGGAAACCAAAAACTTCTTTCAATGACCTGGCTATAATGATGCTTACGAATGAGCAAAAACATAAGTCCATTTAAAATATTATTAGTACAGCTTTTTTCTAACGGGGATTGCCTGTATGCCACCACTGTTGCCAAACAAATAAAGCAGGACTTTCCCGGCTGTCACTTAACTTGGGGCATAGCCGGTTTTTGCAAAAAAATAATCGAAGGAAATCCTTTTGTTGATGAAGTATATGAAAATAAATGAAGTTTCAAAAAATGATATAACTGCATTCAGGTTATTGAAAAAAAAATTAGCAGCTCAAAAAAAGGAAGGTGTGTGGAATGAGGTGTTTATAACGCATATAATGGACGATAACCAGGCGAATTATGATGGTTGTATCCGCTCAACTATATTTCGCGGTTACCCAAATCCTGTAACGGTTGATTCAATTCCTGTACTAGCGCTATCTGATGCTGAAAAGCAAAAAGCCGCTGAATTTGCACAAAACCATGTTCTTTCAAAATACAAAAGTGTTATCCTGTTTGAATTTGCACCTCAAAGCGGGCAGTTGGCAATCAGCAGGGAAAATGCCATTCGCATTGCAGAAAAAATAACGGATAATAATCATGTTGCAATTATACTCTCTTCTGCACAACGTATAGAGCGTGCAAAAGAAAATATTATTGATGGCAGTACATTAAGCCTGAGAGAAACAGCAGCACTTACTTTTTACTGCACCCATTTGTTAGGATGCTCAAGCGGCATTACATGGATTACTACGGCTGATGGAGCCAAATTGCTTCCAATGATACAAATCCTTAATCCTTATACTGACTGGGTAAATCCTATTAGCAGGGATTTTGAGAGAAGAGGACGATCGACAGGAAAAATTATAGAGTTAATTGATTTTAATGAGCAACTAATCTGTGAGTGTGTAACTGAAAGTTTGAATGATTTTTCTGCCGCCAGAAATAAATATGGGCAACAGATTCCATTACAATTTAAAACAACACGGAAAATAATATATAACTTACTTTGCTATTTGCAGATAAAGGCAATAATAAAGCATATCAACATCAACATACAAGTGTATGGATTCAATATTACCTTTTTTAAAGAGGTAATATTAGGCTTTGCAACTTTTCCATTTAAGCTTTTGAATAATTTAATTACCAAACAACTTTCTTCTGCACGCAACAAGTAAGATAATATTGCAATGACGTTAAGTATAATAATAGTAAACTATAAAACTCCGCAACTTGTTGTTGATTGCATTCATACTATTGTTAACGAAAAATGCAGCATACCATTTGAAATAATTGTGGTTGACAATGCTTCAGAAGATGAAAGTCAGCAAATAGTTACATCAGCGTTTCCCGGTATTAAGTGGATACAAATGAATTATAATGCGGGGTTTGCCAGGGCTAATAATGAAGGTATCCGCCAGGCAAAAGCTGACATGCTGTTATTACTTAACTCCGATACGCTGAACGAGTATAAAATCATAGGAAAATGCTGCGAAACATTCCACTTGTCTCAGTATGCAGCTTGCGGTGTTCAATTAATAAACCGGGATGGTTCTCCACAAATATCCGGTAATTTTGTGATAACAGGAGGACTCAACAATCTCTTACCACTTCCATATATTGGTAAGGTTTTAAAACTATTAGCGCAATCCATAAACATAAAAAAAACCAACGTACCTGATTCGGATAATGAAATTGAAGTAGACTGGATAAATGGCGCTTTCTTAATGGCAAAAAAAGAAGCCATACAAAAGGCAGGATTATTAGATGAAGATTTTTTCTTGTATGCAGAAGAAGCAGAATGGTGTGGAAGAATTAAAAAAATCGGAAGGCTCTGTATATACGGACAATATAAAATTATTCATCTCCAGGGTGAGACTGCTAATCAAACTTTTGGCTCATCAGGACAGGGATATTACAACCTTTATGATAAAAAGGGATTTCAAATTATGCTTTCTAATTTTTTGCGAATACGAAAACAATTCGGGTTATCCTGGTATATCATTCAAATAATTGTTTATACCTTAACGATCCCTGTATTTTTGACCGGAGTTTTGCTGCAAACTATTATTGAATTCAAAAATCCGGTGAAAAATTTAGGGCTTTGGGCTGGATTTACCGCTAATGTATTAAAGCTATGGAAATTCGCCCCACGGATAATAAGCAATCGCCCTTATTTTTATAAAATACTTTAGCAGGCTCCCAGTCAAAAAAAATAACTATTTTTTTATACTTCTATGGTTTTTAACTCGCTTCATTTTTTAATATTTTTTGTAATTACTACAATAACATTTTACATTTTACCACATAAATTAAGATGGGCTTTTTTACTTGCTATTAGCTGCTATTTTTATATGGTTTTTAAACCAATCTATATTTTAATTCTATTTTCAACAATTGTCATCGACTATTTCGCAGGAATTTATCTGGAAAAAATACAAGAACCGAAAAAACGAAAATGGTTTTTAGTTGCCAGTATTGTGACTAATGTTGGCGTGCTTGTTGTGTTTAAATACTATAATTTTTTAAACAATAACTTAACCAGCCTTTTAAGTGCTTTTCATATTAAAAACAACATTCCAATGCTTGGCATAATGTTGCCAATTGGTTTATCATTTCACACTTTCCAGGCAATGAGCTATACTTTTGAAGTATATTACAGAAGGCAAAAAGCAGAAAAACATTTTGGAATTTATTCGTTGTATGTAATGTATTATCCTCAACTTGTTGCAGGACCAATTGAACGACCTCAAAACATTCTTCATCAGTTAAAACAAAAAATAGTTTTTAATCATGATGGCATCACAAAAGGTCTAAAGTGGATTTTGTGGGGAATGTTTATAAAAGTTTGTATTGCCGACAGGTTATCTATTTATGTTGATACCATTTTTGACGCGCCGGAACATCATAGCGCCATTAGCTGCCTGACTGCAACGATATTTTTTACGTTTCAAATTTATTGCGACTTTAGCGGGTACTCGCTTATCGCAATTGGTTGCGCCAGGGTTTTGGGTGTTGATTTAATGACCAATTTCAGACATCCGTATTTATCGCTTTCAATTAAGGAATTTTGGAGCAGGTGGCATATTTCTTTATCAACCTGGTTTAGAGACTACCTATACATTCCTTTGGGCGGAAACAGGGTTAGCGCAACTAGGAACAAGGTAAACTTAATGATTGTATTTTTAATAAGTGGCTTATGGCATGGCGCAAACTGGACATTCATTATTTGGGGGGCCCTGCACGGCTTTTATTTAATAAGTGAAATAATTTTAAACAATTTTTTTCCAAAACTTTTTTTTCCAAAACTCTTGCAATGGGCATTAAATTTTACTTTAGTCAGCCTTGCCTGGATATTTTTCAGAGCATCTAATTTGGACAAAGCAAAAACAATCATCTATAACATTTTTTCATTTAAAAAAGGGAGCTTATTTATTGGCAATGCATCATATTTGGTATACAGTATTCTCTTAATCGTTTTCCTGTTTATAGCAGATTATAACACAGAAAAATGGAACAATAAATTTTCACTCATTTATAGCAAAAACAATACTTTCAGAATGATTGGATATGCCAGCCTGATTATTGTTTTATTATGGATCGGAGTTTTAAACGGCGGCCAGTTTATATATTTTCAATTTTAAATTTAATGAAAAAACTTTTCAAAAAAATATTTATACTATTTATCATTGTATTTGTTTGTGACAGAGTTGGTGCATTTTTTTTAGAAAATATTTTTTACAAGCAAAAGCACGGCGATGATGCAGCTACAATTTATCTGCTTGATTCTACAAAAGCAGATATTTTGGTTTTTGGTTCCTCAAGGGCATCACATCATTATGTTTCAGACATTTTTGAAAAAAAATTAAATACAGTTTTTTTTAATGGAGGAAGAGACAAAATGGGCTTACATTATAGCTTTGCCATACTTGAAGTTTTACTGAAACGGCACAAACCAAAAGTTATTTTATTCGACCTGATGCCAACAAGCTTATTTAAAATCAACAATGAAGAAGAAATAAAAAAATATAACGACATTCAAACAAATACTTTATTGCCATTTGCAAATGCTCACCCGGGTATATACAACACCATTGACGAACTTAATAAAATAGAAAAATATAAATCTAAAATTTGCAAAACGTATAACTACAACTCCTTATTTGGAACAATTATACAAAATGCATATACAAATTTAGGGCATACATCAATCAAAGGTTATGAACCGGTTTATGGAAGCATTGATAAAAAAAGTTACTCAAAACCTTTATTTCCATTTCCTGCAACTGATAATGCTATTGACACAACCGCTATAGAAATTTTAAATAGATGTGTAAACATTTGTGTGCAAAACGATGTTAAGCCAATCATCCTTATTTCTCCTTTTTATTTTGAAATACCGGTATATAAAAACCTGGAAATTGCTCTAAAAGAAATTGCAAAAAACACAACTGTCTATGATTTTTCGAGAGACAGTTTTTACGTAAAAAACAACAATTTGTTTTATGATGAATGGCATTTAAATCACACGGGAGCTTCATTATTCTTCTGAGAAAATTTCCGGCTTAATAAGCAAATCGTATTTTGACCATTGATAATTCCCCCTATCTCCCACTCTTCTTCACCGAGCTTGCTCCGCTGCTTTTTACATTGGATACCGTGGCGCTACTCTTATAAATAATATCGCTTGAGCCACTGGCAACCGCGTTGATCTCTTTATTAACGGTAAGCTGTATATCCGAAGCGCCGGAAGCATTTGCTTTGCAGTATTCGGTGATAAGGTTGTAGCCCTTTACATCACTTGCGCCACTCACCAGTATATTCACCTTATTGTAATCCAAACCGGGCCTTCAGACCAGTCAAATCCTCTCCCTATTATTGCTGCAGTTGCATTGGTATCAACCAGCGGAGGTATCGTTTTATCATACCATTCCACTTTTATCAGTGCATTTTTATGCATACTAACGGTATCGGGTACCACAGCTTTATTTTCAGCAGGTTGATTGCATGCAAGAACACTATAGCAAAAAAACAAAATGACGGAAACCTTTTTCATATGCATGATCGTTTTTAAACCTGTTATATTGTTATGGCGCCTGACGATTTCAGGTTGCGTTTACCCTACACCGCCCACCTTGCACGCTACACCTCACAGCTTCTACCATTCCGCTATACTTCCATCTTTATGGCGCCACACAGGGTTTCTCCAGTTATGTCCCTGCTCAGCCATTGTTATAACATGCTCCTCATTTATAGTAATACCTAAACCCGGGCCGGAGGGAATTTTTACAAACCCGTTTTCATAACTGAATACAGACTTATCAGTGATATAGTCCAGCAGATCGCTGCCCTGGTTATAATGAATACCAAGGCTTTGCTCCTGTATAAATACATTGTGGCAGGTGGCATCAACCTGCAAACATGCAGCTAAAGCAATAGGCCCAAGCGGACAATGCGGCGCCGCAGCCACATCAAATGCTTCAGCCATTGATATTATTTTTTTACATTCGGTTATACCCCCGGCATGCGACAGATCAGGTTGAATTATATCCACATACCCTGCTTTCAACAAATCTTTGAACTGCCAGCGGCTGAACATTCTTTCACCTGTAGCAATGGGGATACATGTATGCGCTGCAATTTCTTTCAGCGCCTCATTGTTTTCAGGCAATACCGGCTCCTCTATAAACATAGGATGAAAAGGTTCTAACGCTTTTGCCAGAACCTTTGCCATTGGTTTATGTACCCTGCCATGAAAATCTATTCCTATGCCGATAGATCTGTTTGTTGCTTCACTGACAGCCGAAACACGCTTTAATACTTCTTCCACTTTTACAAAGGAATCTATATACTGCAGCTCCTCCGTGGCATTCATTTTAATGGCTGTAAATCCTGCAACAGCTGCTGCTTTTGCGGCGTTGGCCACATCAGCGGGTCTATCCCCTCCTATCCATGAATATATCTTTATTGAATCTCTTGCTTTACCTCCTATCAACTGGTAAACAGGCGCGTTAAAAAATTTCCCCTTTATGTCCCATAATGCCTGATCTATACCTGCAATAGCACTCATCAATATTGGTCCACCACGATAGAAACCCGCCCTGTACATCACATTCCAATGGTCTTCAATATCCATCGGGTCCTTGTCAATAAGATATTCCATCAATTCATGTACGGCAGCTTTTACAGTAGCAGCACGCCCTTCAATTACAGGCTCTCCCCAACCAGTAATACCTTCATCTGTTTCAATTTTTAAAAATAACCAACGGGGCGGAACCTGGTACAATGAATAGTTTTTAATTTTCATAGCAATCAAATATAATATTAAAGCTAAGCTGGCAGGTTAAGGCTAATAATAAAAGTAGTACCCTTGCCTAAAACACTTTCAACATTTATACTTCCCTTGTGGCTCAAAATAATATTTTCCGTGTTAGTAAGCCCGAGTCCGGTTCCTTTTGCTTTTCTGCTGTAATATGGCTCAAAAAGTTTGCTCAACGCTTCTGCATCCATCCCGCTGCCATTATCTGTAATTTCTATATAACACTTTTTTTGCCTGGTGTAAGTCTTTATGGTCATCATTCCTTTACCTGGTTCCATAGCTTCAATTCCATTAACTATTATATTAAGAAAGGCTATCTTGATTTTTTCCTGGTCAACAGTAAGGTCACAAATATCTGTTCCATACTGCTTAATAACTTTTATGTCATTAAGCATTATCCTGTCTTCAGCCAGCAACAGGGCTTCATCAATCAATTGATTAATAGAAATAGTTTGAGCCTTGAGTTCTATAAATTTTGTAGAGTCAAGCAATTCTGTAATTAAAGAGTTAATCCGTTGACTATTTCTCGTAATTATATCATAAAATATAGTACGGTCTTCATCTTCCAGATCCTGCTCGGATTTTAGCTGATCAACAGAAAGATTAATATTGGTTAAAGGGTTTCTTACTTCATGTGCTATTGTTCTTGCGATACGCCCTGTTGCTGTAAATTTTTCCAGCCTTCTCATTTCTATAAGCTCCTTGTTAGCCTTATCAAGGTCTTCAATTCTTTTTTCAAGCTCGTCTCTGTATTCCTCCGCTTTTTGATCAGCAAGCCGCCTTGCTCTATTTTCAGTTATATATGTAATAAAGCCCAGTATAAACAATAAAAGAGCAATAATTAAAGAAGCGGTTATAATTACATTTAACCTTCTGTATTGATTCTGCAAAACTTTACTTCTGTCATCCAATATCTTTTCTTCAGCATTCTGCATTGTAATAATTATATTTCTCAAACTATCCATTACAGCTTTTGCATACTCCTCATTAACAAGAAAACTGTCTGTTACCACATGACTATTATTTTGCAGTTCATCAATATTATTATCAATAACAGAAAATTTTTTATCAAGCAAAGCTTTGGACTGCCTCATCAATTGCTTTTGCTGAGCATTATCTGTTATATTGGAATCGAGGTTATGTAACAGGGAATTGGAGGCATTGCGGCTTTGATAATAAGGGTTTAATGCATTTCTTTGCCTGGTAAGAAAATACCGGGTCGATCCTATCTCGGCATCTTTCATTAAAGAAATAAAATCATTAAACTTATTGATAACAATATTTGTTTTTTGAACAGACTTCGCCTGTTTATCGGACTGCACATTATAGTAGAGTGAGAGCAAATATGAAAAAAGCAAAATAACAAAGGCTGAGCCATATCCCACCCGTATACGCTTATCTATTCTGAATTTTTTTATAATACGTTTCATTATACTATGCTTATATCAGCCATCAGCATTTTGCTATCATGCAAAATAAGAAATAATTAATCGTTAAATGATTTAAGTACTGTTATTATAACCTGGGAATAACCAAACATGGCATTGCAATTGTTCGCAGTAATACGTAGTTATATTACTCAGCAAAATGTGATACTATTTTTGTAACTTTAAACAAAACCTCTACTATGATCAAGCCGACATCCTTCCGCCTTCCTCAACATCTTGTTGAGAGCGTTTCTCAACTGATGAATATTCTTAAAGTAGAAAAGCAGAAATATGAAATAGCTTCTATTGCAATAGAAGATAAGCAGCTAAGAGACAACATCAGTTGGCTGGCCCTGGAAAGCAATCAATATATCTGCGAATTATCCTCGCAGCTAAAATCAATAGGCGCTGTTACAGCTATTGAACCCGCTGAAGAAAACAATTACTCAGCATCACCTGCGCCAACCTTTACTGAAACGCAGTTATCTGTAAATATTCTTCAATTTTGTAAAGACAGTGAGAAAATGATGATCAGCGCATACAGATCAGTTTTAAATGAACCTTATCTTGTTGAAGGATTGAGAACACTTATAAGAAAACAGTTGAATGGAATAATGTTTGCTTTCCTGCAACTTAAGCTTCTGAACAGTGTAAAAACAGGAATGTAGCCGGATTTGCAAAATCACCAGCTTTATTGCCTTGTCCAATAAAAATCCTCAGTATAAGAAGCTCCGTTTGCCGTAATAATAAATTTGCCATTCAACGTCCGGCTGTTTTCTCTAACAGAAGCTGATCCTGATATTACTCCAACATTATACAACTGAACTTTAAAATTCATTTTATCTCCCTCAACAGTTCCTACGCCTTCGCCTGTAGTTACTCCTGTAGCTGCCACACTTCTTAATTCTAATGTGCTGCCCGTTTGGTTAATATACATTATATATTGGCTGGTAGCATCAAACCATCCGCCGGCAACGTTCACAGGCGCTATGTCAATATTTTCTTCTTTTACTTGTTTGTGATTATTATTTACAGGAGCTTTTGGCGAATCTACTGCATAATGATTATCGTCATTCTTCTTTTCTGTCGGGCTCTTATCCTTAAATGTTTCAAGAAACAAAGCTACTAATACCAATATTCCTAAACCAACTAATCCATACATCAGCCATTTGCCTGCACCGCCAGGTTTTTGAGGAAGGGGAATATCCCGTTCCCTGGGCTGAAATCCAATTTGGATTAGAAATTTGATCAGTTGATCTGTATCATATTTCCATCGCTTATTGCTGATCTCATAAGTTTGCCTGTTCAGCAAAGGGTATAATGATTCCGGCAGCTCTTCAGGCTGTGGGAGAGATGCCTCCCTTACCAAAACAGGGATTATGCGGATATCTCTTTTAAGGGCAGTTTCCAATTCAATCCGCACCCAGTCTTCTGCATGTTTAATGCGGGGATTACCATTTTTATCAGTCCCGATCCATCCAGGTCCGATAACTGCAAAAAGCACATCGCAGGTTTCGAGAGACTTTGCAAGCGCTACTCTGAAATCAACACCCGGCTCAAGCTTTTCAATATCCATGAATACCTGGTCTTCATAAAAAACCTGTTTCAGTGAATCTACTAATCTGCCGGTATCTGCAGAGGTATCCTGTACACGATAGCTGATGAATACTTTTTTCTGTGAAGAGCTCTTAGGTGCGGGCATTATTACTTAATGGTTTAATAAGTTGAAAAAACCTGGAGCTTGCATAGCTATGCCTGACGTTAAATCTTAGGGAGGGATATAATAGCAGCTAATTTACACAGTGATATTGAAACTTTTATACTTTTTGTTTTTGAAAGAATAATATACAGGGAAGCTTGTAAAATGCAGATAAAGAAAAAGCATCAAGTTTTGTATTTCTTCCGGCTTTCGCCTTCATTATACTTAACCCGATGCTTTCGTGAGAGGCTTCCATCTTCTGACGGATTTCCGCTTCTCTATGCTACTATTCCTGTTTCCAGATTTTGTAGCGTTTGTTCATTAAAGATACTATCCTGAATATACTTTTTCCAAATTTTTATTCCTTTTTATATGCACTCTGTACGCACATAGTTATGCACCGGAAATACAATAAAATTAAGGTTTAAGAACAGGTTTAGCACATTTGGGTACCAGGTATCAGCAACCGGCTATCAGCTTTCTTCAACGCAAACCTGAAACCAGTAACCTGTAACCAGCCTGTTAGGAGCGCATATTTTCATATTGTAATGGAATTTCCAATCCCCAGGCTTTTGATGCCTGTATTACCGCCTGCAGGTCATCTATTTTTTTACCGGTCACTCTTACCAAATCATCATTGATGGAAGCCTGTACCTTAAGCCCTGAATCTTTGATATGCTTCACTATTTTCTTTGCATCTTCCTGTTTTAATCCATTTCTTACCAGCACTTCTTTCTTCCATACTTTACCACTTTGAGCGCCTTCCTTAGAAAGGTCGAATGCCTCCGGCGCTATGCCTTGTTTATGCGCCCTGCTAATCAACACATCTGTCAATTGCCGCATTTGCATATCACCATCTGTTTCAAGATTGAGCTTATATTCTTTTTTATTGAGATCAATCACAACATGCGAATCTTTAAAATCAAAACGGTTGGTAATTTCTTTTTTTGTAACATTTACCGCATTATCCAGCGCCTGCGCATCTACTTTACTAACTATATCAAATGATGGCATAAAAAAAATTTAAAAACAAAAGTAGTAAAATGAACTTCACTTATTCCATTCATCAAAAAAAATCCCGTTGCGACCAACGGGATCAAAAAACCAAAACATGAGAAACTAAACTATCCTGGAGGAGGTGGGAGGCAGAAGGCGTAAAGCATAAGGAGAAAACTATTGCGTATTCACTACTGCCTGTTCACCACCTCCTTAATTCGATTGACCTGCACAATTTATTTCATCTGAAACCCCGGTTGCTCTTTTGCGTGATGGCGCAATAGTGCTTTTGCCAAAACGATAGGTAAGGCTTGCAGAAACCTGCCTGGTATCCCATCGGTTACGAATAGTAACATCAACATCGCCATAACGACTTACACCACCAAACTTTTGCCATCCAAAAGGATCGCGGAAATTAAGCCTGAGTGTAGCTTTATCTTTAAGTAATGACTTTTGAAGCCCGATACTCATTTGATACATTGGATCTATCACCAAAAGCTGGTCAACTGATTTTGACCTGTAAAAACCACTGAGCTCTGCGGAGAAACCTTTTGCAATGGTAAAACTGTTGGTAACATTTATCATATATGCTGTATAGTTAATATCAATCGGATCTGCATTATATATTCCCTTATAATGATTGTTATAAAGATTGGCAAACACATTGGTATTAAACCACGACGACCATTTAAAAGGGGCTGTAATCGCCAGTCCCATATTTCTGAAAGTGGATATATTTTCAGTAGTAGCAAATATTATTTTCTCATCTGCATTCTGCCGTATTATCTCTGATATCACATCTGTTGTTCTGCTATAATTTAACGTAAAAATATATTTACCTTTCAGGTTATGGCTTAGCTCTATACCATGCGTAAACTGCGGTAACAGGTAAGGATTTCCTTTTTTGTAGGTAAGGGAATCAAGAAAAAATGTAAACGGGTTTAAATTTTCATAATTCGGCCGGTTAACCCTGCGGCTATACGATAACGTCAGCTGATTGTTTTTATCAACGGCATAGCTTACAAATGCAGTAGGAAAAAGATTGGTATAATGCCTTGTAAACGAGGAGTCATTGATAATCTGCTTTCCTTTCGTATTTGTATTTTCCGCTCTTAGTCCAACCTGTCCGCTCCATTTTTCATTGAACTTTTTACCGAGGTTTACATAAGCTGCATTAATGTTTTCTTCATACAAAAAGTGATTTGACCGTGCATCAGGCATCCAACCACCCCCAGCCTCTCTCGAATAATCTACCATATTATCATTCTTAACCAAAGTGCTTTTTATGCCGGCTTCAATTTTTACGTCTCCTTTCAGCGGATGAGTATAATCCGCCTTGGCAGAATAGATATTTATATTTGAAGGAAGATGTCCTTTTAACATTACAGGGTCGCCAAGTTTATCCGTATAATCACGCGGATAGGTAGTGAGCAGCATATCAGATACATTATTGTACTTCACGTAATCAAAATCTACAGAAAATTCTTTACCTGTACTATCAAAGCTATGCTTGTAATTTACATTGGCTGTATAGTTGCGGAATTTCATATTATTTGCCGTGGTAGAATATAACCCGGACTGCAAGCTGCCATCAGGGTTGTATATATTGGTTACGGTTGACGGATTAGGGTGCCCGAAAAATCCGAAACCTGTAAATACCACACCTACTACATTCTTCTTATCAATAAAATAATCCGCACCAAGCTTTACACTGTGATTATTATTACGCCCCTTAAAAGAGGTAGTCATGTCGGCGCCTGAGTTTAAAGAACCATCAGCATTGTAAAAATTTCTTTTGATGTTAAGCTCATTTCTTCCTTTATTGAAATTGGGATTATAGCTGCCAAAAATGTTGAGTTTATTTTTGCGATAATTAAAATTTAGGCTGTTTTGAGAGCGGGGATTTACATATACAGCATCTCCTTTAGGAAAGAACCCAAGGCTTCCACCAACAGTAACACTCCCATTCAAGCCACTTTTTAAACTCTTTTTGGTTTTTATATTGATGATGCCCGCATTGCCCGCTGCATCATATTTGGAGGATGGTTGGGTCATTATTTCTATCTGGTCGATAGAGGAAGCAGCCGTATTTTTTAAAAGATTGGCAAGATCTGCGGCTGAGAGATAAGTTGGCTTACCATCCATCATTATCACAACGCCGGCTTTTCCTTTTAAACTGATATTGCCGTCATTATCTACAGATATGCCGGGAGATTTTTCTAACACTTCCATAGCAGTTGCGCCTGCATTGGTAGGCGCGGCATCTACGTTCACCACCAGCTTATCAATTTTCTGCTCTATCAACGGTTTTTTAGCAGTTACCACAACCGCTTTTAAATCCTTTGAGGCAGCCTGTAATGTTATAACACCGGCATCGATATCCGTTTTTGTATTCCCCAACTGAAAAGGGCCTTTATATTGTTTTTCAAATCCTACGGCGCTGATCAGCAGTAAAAAGGCTCCCTGCCTTGCAGAAACAATTTCAAACCTTCCGCTTTTGTTAGTAACCTCTACCTTTACCACTACAGAATCTTTTACAGTTATTAACGAAACCGTTGCTGCTTCAACCGGCTTTGTTGCTGAATTTATCTCTCCTTTTATTGTATTGTTTTGTGTTTGTGCATTCAGTGAAAATGCTCCGGTCAAAAGCATCAGTATCACTCCATATATCTTTTTCATTGTAGTATGTTGTATGGTTGCTAATTATTACCTGATAAAGGTAGGTACTTTGTAATGCATAGAACATAGCTTTACAATGAATGGCAAAATAGAGGGATAGCTGGTATTACATAGTACTGGAAAGTTCAAGTAGTTACTGGTTGCAGGTTCGCAACAGTTTTAAATTATATATACCTCCGGAGTCGATTTGCTTTTATCTGTAAAATCTGCTATTGCATTTTTTTATATCATTTCTCCACACACGTTTTTTATCTCGGTGCGCTGCACCTTTAGCTTACCTGTTTTTACTGTACTACAAATATTATCGCTGCGCTGCAGCTTAAAACATAGCTCGTACCGGTGCAGCGCACCGTAATATTTGTAGCATTCCGGGCTACAATGGAACAAGCCGTAGCGCGGCGAGATATTATAGTATGCTTTGACCACCACAATGCTTTGAACTAAAACGCTTAAGGGTATATCCCTTGTTTTGCGGCGCGCCTGCCGGGCTAATTTGAAGTACCTGTAACCTGAGACCCGTAACCTCTTACACGCCTCACCCTTTTCTCTTCGCCCAAAAGAAAAGCCCTATACCTGCCAGCACAAGCAATGTGGAGATCATTTCTGCCTGGGTTGGATGAAAGATAATATTTTCATACCTGGTATTTACCCGGATCTTTTCTATAAAAAACCGCTCTAACCCGTTTAAAATAAGATAAATGGAAAACAATTGCCCGGGTATTGCAAACTTATTCCGGATAGCCATTAATACGCCGAATAATATTAAGCAGGTAATTATTTCATATAAAGGCGTTGGGAACACAGGAACCGGCAATGCGTTACAATGATCGCCTTCACAATTTGCCAGCTTAAAGCCCTGCTCGTTCACATTGTGCGGATAAGCATATGCAACCGTCCAAACCGGCAAAAAAGAGGGTGCAATTACAGATTTATGCGGCACGCTGTCTGTTTTAAATTCAGCAATGTAAACAGACCGGTTTGCCTGTATCGTTCTTTCAAGATCGCCCGGTTGTGCTAACACCGCTTTACCCGTATGTACTTCAGTAATATATGCACTGTTTAAAATTCCCCAGTCGCCGTCGCCGCTAACCTGGCACCCTATTCTTCCCAAACCATATGCAAGCATTAATACCGGCGCGGCGGCATCAACTAAATGACGAATACTGATTTTCTTTTTGCGTGCATACCAGAGGATAGCAATAGTAGCGCAGATTAAACCTCCGTAATAAGTGAGACCACTGGGTGAAAATAAGTTACCTATCGGGTCCTGGATAAACCTGTCCCAGTTTTCAAGATTATCAAAAATTTTAGCTCCTACAAAACCAAAAATGGCTGCAAAGACGGTGATATCCCCTACTCTTTCATGCGGCCATACCCGTATCTTTCTTTCTTCGGGTTTTGCAAGTTTTTGCTTATTCTTTTCGCGGTATTTTAAAAAAACAAATAATGCCGCTAAAAGTATACCTCCGCCCACGCTTCCACTGCCGGAAAAAATATATTCCTGCGGGGGCACCTGGTCTTTATTGAGAAATATACCTAATGCTTTATACCCCACCAAAAAACCAAGTATGGCATTTGTTATTAACTCTGCAGCAGTTGCCGGCTTACCAACTGTAATTGTTTCTTCAACAGGAAATAAAAGCCCCTGCCGCTCTTTTCTTTTTAATTCTTTTGTAAGAACAATGGCACAGGCAATAAAAGCAATGGCTACAAAAAAACCGAATGAGTTCACAAACTTTGTCCATGCCCACGGCTCAATTCCAAAAACATCTTTAAGCAAAAAATACAGGTTGGGATACATGCTGTTGAGTTAGTAAGTACACAATGTTACTTCAAAAATGTGGATTGAAAGAAAATAAAACCGTTACGTTGTAAACACACATAAGCATAATAAAAAAATCCTATCAATTAAGACAGGATTTTCTTAAAAAACATTTACAATTAATTGCAGTACTCTTTAAATGCAGCAATAAGATTATTTGCTATTAACTGAGCAGGTCTGCCTTCTATTTGGTGGCGCTCAATAAAATGAACCAATTGCCCGTCTTTAAATAATGCTATTGCCGGTGATGATGGCGGATAAGGCAATAAATGCTCTCTTAATTTTTTCACTGCATCAACATCGTAGCCGGCAAAAGTAGTGGTAAGATGATCGGGTTTTTGTTCAGCATTGGTAACTGCCATCAATACACCGGGCCGGGCGCTCCCTGCCGAGCAACCGCAAACTGAATTAATCATTATCAAAGTTGTGCCTTTATTCTGCAAAGCATTATCAACTTCTTCGGGAGTTAACAGTTCTTCAAAACCATTATCTGTTAATTCCTCTTTCATTGGTATTACAATTTCTGAAGGATACATTATGCTAAATTTTAGGTTGCAAAATTAAGTAAAACTTCGCTTGATAATCATTGCGACTAAATGTCATTAAAAATAATTTAAAATTGCCATAATGGCATAATTTATTTGATAATAAGAAAATTTGGCACAGCTTTCTTCTAATTTATGTGATGGAATACGATTTGATTATCAATCCACATAATTAAAAAATTAAAAAAAATAAAACATTAATCACTATGACACTCGTAAAACTTAATGGCGCACCGGTAAAAAAATCTTATGCTTCAATATTTGATGAATTAATCAATGACTGGTCTGGTTTCGGAACCGATGGAAGTGCCGGTAAATGGAATGCTGCTCCTGCTAACATTCATGAAACCAAAGACGCTTATCACCTTGAATTAAGCGCTCCCGGCCTGAAGAAAGAAGATATTAAACTTAGTGTAGAAGATGGCATATTAACCATTAGCTACGAAAAAAAAGAAAGCGCTACCAGTGAAGAATATAAAACCGTTCGCAGGGAATTTACCTACAATAGCTTTAAAAGAAGCTTTACACTCAGCGATAAAATAAATGCCGCTGACATACAGGGTAAATATGAAGACGGTATATTGAAAGTATTTATTCCTAAAAAACCAGATGCCCAGGCAATAAGCAAGCAAATTGATATTCAATAATAACTTCCTATGATTAGTAGTTGATGTGCGGTTAGTTTTGATGATGGGTTAGTCTTTTAAGGCTAACCCTTTTTTATTTAACAACTCATTATAATACTCAGGATTTTTATCAATCATCTACATACATAAAGCGTATTAAGCAGCGTTTTTAAGCTTTATTGCTTTAAATTTGCGACTGATTTTCATAACCCTTTTAAAGACAGGAACATTGAACCACAAAAAAATTCCATTTATCCTTTTGCTTTTGATCGGTTTTTCCCTTGAGTCACTTTCGCAGGTGCAGGATTCAGCTAAGTTGAAATCCGATATTATAAAGGCAGACACTACTACCAAGCCAGATTCGTCTTTTAAAACTATTCCGCAGGTTGATTCTGTTTTAAGGATCAGGAACCTCAATCCTTATATTACCTTAAGCACCGACTCTTCTCTCAACTATGAACTACTGATCAATAAAGATGTCTCAAAATATTATTGGTTCCTGAGGAATTCACCTCCCGGAGTGCAGATCAATAAAAGCACGGGCGTGCTGCATTTAAAAGCGGAGAAAGCACTCTTTTTAAATGGGCGACTTAAATACGACCAGGAATATAAAATAAACCTCGGTGTTCAAAATCTTGACAACCCCGCTGACAAGATTGATACTTCAATAACGGTAATGTTTTACAATACCGAGATTATACCTTCAAAAATAAAACCCGCTGTCAACAGTATTTTATATGTAGATGAAGGCGACAGCGTAAGCTTCAGAGTTCAATGCGAGGATGGAAACTTCCCGATTGATAAAATCATAATGACCAGTAATTATCCTATTAGGCCTTTAACACCTATAACAAAATGTGGCGATGATTTTAAATGGTCGCCTCCTTTCGGCTTTGTTAAGTCCACCGATAAAGACAAGCAACGGGTGGTAATCGTAAACTTTATTGGTTCAAATAAATTTAATGCAAGAGATACTGCTGTAGTACAAATATTTGTAAAAGAAAATATTAACTACCCCCAAAAAGTATTGGAGTATGAAGAGGTACAAAAGAATATCAGAAGCTACTCCAACCAGTTGAAAGCAACGTTTATGACACTAGACAAAAAAGTTCGCTCAACAAAAGGAACCAGGAACTCTTTCGACCTTACCTCTGCAGCATCATCATTAGGCGGTACTGTTTTTTCATCGTTACCAACTGACGGGCAAAAAACTGCAGGTAAAATTTTGCCGAGTGTGGGCGTAGCAATGGTACCTGTGAAAGAGTCGGTAGCACCAAGTAAAACCGCTGAACAAAACTCGGCAACGCTGGTGCGCAACAGTATTAAAAGATTGGAGTACCTGCTCCAGAATAACACGCTTGTTGGTGATAAAGACCCGGAAATTCTAACAAAAACGCAGAAGCTTAGAGATGAATTAAAAGCTATGCAGGTTGCGTTGATCGAAGTGCCGCTTGTTGAAGTAGGTGATTCACCTGAAGAGCTTGACAAATATTTCAATAATAAAAAAGTGAATAAGAAGTACAGGATGAAGAAATCATAGAAATACAATTGCCACAGCTTTACAGATTAATACTGCAAAGCTGTGGCAACAAATTGTTCTGCAAATTCACCCTCTGTATTAATTCATCTTTATTTCCAGCAACTTTGGCCACCGTTTACCGGTAACAAACATTCTGCCGCCTGCAGAATCCCAGGCTATTCCATTCAATACGGCTCCTTCCTCTACGGCTTCTTTTTCATAATTGATATTCGCAAGTTTTTTAAGCGCATTGCTGAAATCAAGCACGCCCTTTACAAACCCCGATGCCGGATCAATTTTCAGGATATAATCTGTTTCCCATTGATTGGCGTAAATATATCCATCAATATATTCCAGTTCGTTAAGATTATTAACCGGACCAAGATTATTGGAAACCGAAATAACTTTCATCAACTTAAAATCAGAAGGTCGCACATAATATAATTTGTCGGTCCCATCACTGATAATAAGATTCGTATTATCATGCGTTATTCCCCAGCCTTCGTTTGACCATTTAAACTGCTTAACAAGTTTCATGTCTTTTAGTGTGTATAACAATACTACATGGTCCTGCCAGGTGAGCTGGTAAACGGTATCATTTAAAATAGTAATGCCTTCTCCAAACCATTCAGGGTTTATATCAACTTTTTTTTCAACCTTACCGGTTTTGAGGTCAACAAGCCGCAGGGTAGATTCTTTTTTCTGACCTGTTCCTTCATACAAATTATTCTTATAGTATATCAGCCCCTGTGTGAATGCCGCAGTATCATGCGGGTAAATATTTACAACAGTATATGATACCGCTGACGGCGCAGGAATATTATTGGAGGGTTCAGGAGTTTGAATTTCCGGCTTTTTATCAGTGTTGTTATTACATGCAACTGCCAGGATAACCATGAAAAAAACACCTGTTAAATTTCTTACCATATCTTAATTGATTGCTGCAAAAATAGGTTTTGGCGCTGAACTGAAATATTTTACACATACATTTTAACGGGTAATTATGCTGCTATTGTATCCTTGTGGAAAATCATAGTCAACACCGCAATCTTTTTAAGTTATTTTTGTTTTCTCCTCCTTTTCCCGATCTATAGCAATAATCCAGTCATCTTTTTAAAACCATGTGGAAATAGCTCCGGCTATTATCTTTTTTAAATTTAGTATCAGGTGAAAAGCTGATGTAAAATCAGCCGATGAAATCTGTTATTGTTATATTCACATTCCTCATTACTGCATTGCAGGTATATGCCCAAAAAAATTGCGGCACTTCCGGTTACTGGCAGGAACAATTATCTGTAAACCCGCTTTTGCGTGAACGCTATGAGCGAATAAACATGTCTGCAAGTAATATAGTAAAAAAAGAAGCCGGTACTGTAGTGTCAGACATGACAATAATAATACCCGTTGTGGTGCATGTATTATACAATACCGAAAACCAGCGTATCAGTAAAGCCCAGATACAAACACAGATTAATGCATTGAATAATGACTTTGGAAAGTTAAATGCAGACACTGTAAATATTCCCAAACCTTTTGCATCATTAGCAGCCGATTGCAAAATACAATTTGTATTAGCCAAAGTTGACCCTGAGGGATATGCTACCACGGGTATTGTTTATAAAAAAACTGATATAACAGGCTGGAAGCAGGACGACAAAATGAAATTTTCTTCTTCAGGTGGAGATGATGCATGGGCCAGCCGTTATTACCTTAACATCTGGGTTTGCAACCTTTCTAAAAGTCTTTTAGGTTATTCTACCTTTCCGGGAAGTGATTTACTGAAAGATGGTGTAGTTATCAGAACTGATGTGTTTGGCACAATCGGTAATGAAAGTTCTGCTTACAGCAAAGGAAGGACTACTACACACGAAGTTGGTCACTGGCTTAATTTAAAACATTTGTGGGGCGATACAGATTGCGGAGATGACGGTGTGGACGATACACCGTGGCAAAAAACATATAATACCGGCTGTTCGTCTTTTCCTAAAATAACACCCGGCTCCTGTAATACCAGCAATACAGGCGATATGTTTATGAACTATATGGATTTTTCGGATGATGCCTGTATACTCATGTTTACCTATGGGCAAAAACAACGCATGAGAAGTTTGTTTGATGAGGATGGTGAAAGAGCAGGTATACTGCAATCATATGCATTAAAAGAAGCATGGAAAACAAAACCCGGGGAAGAGGATAGCACTGCTTCAACAACCGGTATAATTATTTATCCTAATCCGTCAGTAAACGAAATTTATTTTCGCGATAGCGATGGAAAAACAATTATTCCTGATGAATACCGTATTTATGATGTTAAAGGGAAATTATTAATCTATGGAATCAAACATTCTTTCGTCAATATAGCCAGGTTAATGCCCGGCATTTATTTCTCACGCATACAATATGCAGGCGAACAAAGAGTTATAAAGTTTGTGAAAGATTAACTGCTTTCACATATTAATATTTTCTTAGCAACATTGCATTGGCATAGTGCCTACATTTGTTTGCATACAAAATCAATCTTATGAAGCAAATTCTTCTTTGTCTGATTATCGCGTTGTTTTTATTTTCCTCGTCTGAAGCACAAATACTTAAAAAAGTTTTGGGTGATAAAAAAGACAGCACCGGAAAATCATCAGGTGTTTTAAGCAATATATTAGGTAGTGGCTCAGGCAGTTTAAGTACAGATGAAATAGCAGCCGGGTTAAAAGAGGCTTTATCTGTTGGCGCCGAAAAAGCGGGAAGCAGCTTATCGGCGCTAAATGGTTATTTTGGTAATGCGGCTATTAAAATATTAATGCCGGAAGAAGCTAAAAAAGCAGAACAAAAATTACGTGCTATTGGTTTAGGCAAGCAGGTTGATGAAGCTATACTATCTATGAACCGTGCTGCCGAAGATGCCGCAAAATCTGCTGCACCGATATTTGTAAATGCTATAAGGCAGATGAGTATAAAAGACGCGGCAAATATTTTAAAAGGTGGTGATTTTGCCGCTACCGGTTATTTAAAAGATAAAACCACAACATCACTCACAGAGGCTTTCCGCCCTGTAATAGAACAATCACTTGAAAAAGTGGATGCAACAAAATACTGGAACACCGTGTTTACGGCATATAATAAAGTTTCGCTCAACAAAATAAATCCTGACCTTGTAGCCTATGTTACGGAAAAAGCGCTCAGTGGCATATTTTACCAGGTTGGGCAGGAAGAACAACAAATACGGAAAGACCCTCTGGCAAGAACATCTGACTTGCTGAAAAAAGTATTTGGAGGAAGTTAGTTATTGCGCTTTACATTTTTTGTAAGCCCGTGGCTGAATTAACGTCACGGGCTTTTTTACAGGAGCTACCTGAGGGGATTAGTTAGAAAGCTGATTAAAATCAGCCAACAATCTGACTTCAGTCATTCAACCACAGTTACAGGCGTTGCATTTTTACAAATAAATCCAAAGATAAATGCACAAGCAATCTTTGGCCTTAAACAAAAATAATATCATTATACCGCCCATTATAAAAACCACCTGTTATCACTGCGGAGAGCAATGCGATGAGACAATAGTAGCAGATGATAAGAATTTTTGTTGCGAGGGCTGCAAACAGGTATACCTGTTACTGAATGAAAACAATCTTTGCAGCTATTATAATTTTGATAAAAATCCTGGCATTAAGGTAAAAGGAAAATTTGTTGCTGAAAAATTTGCCTATCTCGAAGATGAATCCGTTATACGAAAGTTGGTACAGTTTAGTAATGATGCACAAACCAATGTGATATTCAGCTTACCGCAGATGCATTGTTCTTCCTGCATTTTTTTATTAGAAAACCTGCACCGCATTAATGAAGGTATCATAAAATCGCAGGCAAATTTTCAGCGTAAAGAAGTTTTTGTGATTTTCAATCACAACAAAATATCGCTCCGAAAAGTAGTAGGGCTGCTTGCTTTTATTGGGTATGAACCTTATATAAGCCTCAATGACGCCAAAACAAAAAAAGAAGTACGATTTAATAAAAAGAGGATTTATAAAATCGGCGTAGCGGGGTTTTGCTTCTCCAACATCATGATGCTGAGTTTCCCTGAATATTTTTCATCAGGAAATATTGAGCAGAACGGTTTGAAAGAAACATTCATATGGCTGAACTTTGGTTTATCTCTCCCGGTATTATTCTTTTCTGCCAGTGGCTTTTTTGTGTCTGCATGGAAAGGGTTGCAGCAGAAGTTTTTGAATATTGATGCACCAATAGCCTTAGCCATACTGGTAACGTATGGAAGAAGCTATTATGAAATCATTTCAGGAACCGGGGCCGGTTATCTTGATTCAGGAACCGGCATTGTATTTTTTATGCTGATCGGCAGATGGTTCCAGGATAAAACATACGATTCATTTTCTTTTGACAGGGATTATCTTTCTTATTTTCCGTTAGGCGTAACCGTTATACGGGAACAACAGGAAAAAAACATTCCCGTAACACAAATAAAAAAAGGCGACCATATTATTATACGCCATGAAGAAATGATTCCGGCTGACGCTATATTATTGAAGGGCGATGCCAATGTAGATTACAGTTTTGTTAGCGGAGAAAATACCCCGCTTCAAAAAAGAAAGGGAGAGTTAATATATGCCGGTGGCAAACAGGTTGGAGGAATGATAGCACTTGAAGTAGTGAATGAAACTTCCCAGAGTTATATTACCCAGTTGTGGAACAATGATATTTTTTCAGATAAAAAGAATGCTGATAAATCATTCGTTCATCCCTGGAGCAGGTATTTCACCATGGCTTTATTTACTGTGGCTATCGGCACCGCTGTATACTGGTGGATAAATGACCCTTCCAAAATTTTACCTGCAGTAACAGCTGTATTAATTGTAGCATGCCCTTGTTCCTTATTGCTTGCTGCCACATTCACACATGGAAATATGCTCCGCATTTTTGGAAAGAATAAATTGTATTTAAAAAATGCTTCGGTTATTGAAGCAATGGCTGCTGTTGACACAGTTGTGTTTGATAAAACCGGTACACTTACACAGCATAATATAGCCAATGTAATATATAAAGGCACCCTATTAATGCCTGGCGAATTAAAAGCAATAAAAGCTGTTACCCTTCAATCTTCACATCCTTTAAGTAAAGCTATTGCTGCGTCCATTAATGGTATTTCCATCCAAAATACTGTTATTACTTCTTTCAAAGAATATAGCGGCAAAGGAATTGAAGCAATGGTTGATGGAATTCCTGTAAGATTAGGTAATACGAATTTTATCAGGTCTGGAGGAATCAACCGGCCGGTTATTAATATAACCGGCCCGCATGTGCATGTTGTATTGAATAATATTTACCTGGGCGCATACAAAATCGGGAATCAATACAGGGAAGGGTTGAATCAAATGTCTGGCGAATTAGCTGAAGGCAGGTATGGGCAACATATTCTATCCGGTGATAATGATACCGAGAAGACCAACATCAAAAATATATTTAATGGCAACGCCAATATCAATTTTGAACAGCAACCACAGCAGAAACTGGATTATATAAAGCAATTGCAATTGCAACACAAACATGTTATGATGCTTGGTGACGGATTAAATGATGCAGGTGCTTTAAAACAAAGCAATGTAGGTATAGCCGTAAGTGAAAATCAAGCACAATTCACTCCTGCCAGTGATGCAATACTGGATGGCAGTAATGTTCATCTCACCGGTAAGTTCCTGGAATATGCACGCTCAGGTAAAAAAATTGTTACTGCTATTTTTATTGTATCTATCCTTTATAATATAGTGGGATTATCTTTTGCTATACGGGCATTGCTATCACCAATGGTAGCGGCAATTTTAATGCCTGCAAGCAGTATAAGCATTGTTATACTGGCTGCAATACTTTCATCTGCAAGTGCAAATATGAAGGGGTTGTAAAGAGAGCTGTCAGCTATCAGCTGTCGGCAAGAACATTTTGTAAATTCAGGTTTCAGGTTACAAGCCTCAGGTTTCAGGATTTTAGGCAGCAGCAGTATTCAACTACAGCAGATTGCTGACACACTGATAGCTGACACCTGATAGCTGATAGCTGACAGCTGACAGCTATCAGCTACTCAATGATCTTAATCTGCATCACTGTTGAAATACTCAATGCTCTTTGGCGTGCAAGTGTAGCCTTTTCTCCTTCAAATAATTCATCAATTGTTTGCAGAAACAATGCTTCCCATCTTTTAAAATGCGGTTTGGTAAGCGGCACCACCCGGTTAAGGTGTTGATGGATCAGCATTGGGTTACCGGTATATGCACCCGTAAAAAAGAGAATATTTTCCCAGAAGCCGAACATGACAGGCAGGTGCTTTTCCCAGTTTACTTTTGCTATATCATTAAAAATATATCCTATCGTATCATCCGATCTTACTTTATCATAGAAACGTGTTATAAGCAATTCAATATCTTCCCGGTTTTTGATATCTTTTTTCATATATCGTACTGCTTTATAAATGAGCTAATAATGCCTCGCTGCAATGTTCCTGTATCAATGGAAATAATACCCGCTCTTCCTTACGGATATGCGCTTCAAGCAATTTACCCAGTTCGTCAAGAGCCGCTATTTTATCAATAGCAGTTTTTAACTGTACAAAATGATTTTTTAATGCACTGTGCTCCGCAATAATTTCTTTTGACAATGTTTCAATCTCTACATTTGCATGTTTCACTTTTTCAAGTATTATCTCTTCTTTATAAAAATGTTCTATAAGGTCTGTTTCAAAAAAAGCAACAGCATAATTAAGCTTCCCCTGCGTATCGGTTGGCATACCTCTATACGCCGGCGCATCTTTCTTAATAAGCTGCGCAAGAATCAATGCGCTGTGATGTTCTCTTGAAAGCGGTAATAATGCCGCATGCCTTTTCATATAAACTATTTATGGTTTATTATAAATCTTTTTTATTAAACCTTCTAACAGATATCCACCCTGGTAACACAATCCATAGTGATAGTGTCAGCAAACTTATTATCATACCTGTAGTGGTTCCAAAAAAATCTTTGAACACGGCGCCGGTATAACCCATCATTGCAGAAACATCCATTTTCAGCAATACCAGTATGCGGCTTAATCCTATCGGGTTAAGTGCAGTGATGCCAATCATGGCTTTTTCGACCGGGTAATCAGCAAACTGGAAAAGAATAAATAATACAATGCCATCAAACAATAAAGAAAAATACAGCCATAATAATATTACTGTTCCTATTCCTCTTGCTTTGTCCCTTATGCTTACCGCGGCGAGTAATGCCATTGCAACAAAAATTATGGTAAGCAAAACGCCTGACATAATTAACATGATACCTGTTGGAGAAGCTTCATACAATAGTACAGGTATTCCCACTCCAATAAAAAACGCAGCAACCAGTGAAACAGACAAGCCACCAAACATGCTTAACCAGATGGCTTTTCTTTTGAGCGGCTGACTGACCAATAACTCTAAAAATTCGGCGCTATTATAAATATAAATGGCGGCAAATAATATGCTTACCATTGGTACAATAATCAACACAATATTCAGTAAGCTTAAAATGCCTTTGGCGCTGCTGTCTTCAAGGTTAAAAATACTTAATGATAATACCAGCAGAAAAATAGTATATGCCAGCACTATTTTATTCCTGAGAATATCTATGATAACATATTTGAGTATCTTCTTCATCTTATCTTCCTTTAAGCATTACAGTTGCTATGGCTTTCGATAATTTTTCCTGCCCGGTATCAACGCGGAGTTCTTCAATTTTTTTGTGAAAAATCAGTTTACCATCCTGCAGGTATATTACCTGCGATACCAGGTCGTCAAGCTCGCTTAATATATGAGAAGTAATAAGCACCAGCTTGCCCTTCGCTTTTTCCGAAACAATTTTTTCTTTCAAAACTTCAGCGGCAACAGGATCAAGCCCCGCGGTTGGCTCATCCAGTATCAACACATCCGGATTAAAAAGAAACGCAAGCGAAGCGCTTACTTTTTGTCTTGTACCTCCGCTTAACGTGCGCATGCGCTTATCATATAATTTATCCAGTTCAAATTTGTTTATCAACTCATCATCCAATTGTGCGGTCGCAGAGTTTCGTATATCTTTCATCATGGCGATTAACTGCCCAATGCTCATATTATCAGGATAGCGGCCAATCTGTGGCATATAACCAATCTTTGAGCGATATGCCCAGTCGTGCAATATATTCTTATCATTAAAAGTAATAAATCCGCTATCACACAAAACCATTCCTAATATTGCTTTAATAAATGTTGTTTTACCACTTCCGTTCGGCCCGATTAATGCAATACATTCACCTTTGTTGCAACTCACACTTACATTATCCAGTGCTTTAAGCCTGCCAAATTTTTTATTAATATTATTAGCTATTATCATAACGACAGAGACTTCATCATGGGATGTTCGTCTTTTAAATTTTCCGGGGTAAGGCTGGGTATTACTTTTTCAGATTTATCCATCAGCGACACTATCAGGCTATGAAACAAAATCACAGCGGGTGGATTTCTTTCTACAATCATACTATACATACTCACCGGTCGGTAAGGAATATCACCGATATTATCCCGGTTAAGGTCGTATCCTTCATATTTATCCCAATAATTATTATTAAACCTGTTTAATACAAGAGAGCCGTTTGTGCCAACATCAAAAGTATTCCCTAAAAAATTATTGTATTCCAGCACTACATCTGAGCAGCTCGCCTGTATTTTAAACGCCCATCCATTATTTTTAAAAATATTTCTTTTTACATATATCCTGTTAGCGCCTTCCGCATATATGGCTGATGTGTTTTTCTCAAAATGATTTCCCTCAATATAACTGTCATTAATTTCTTTCAGCAATATACCATAGGCAGCATCGCCCCAATTTTCCTTAAAGCAATTATTAAACATTTTTACGCCTTTTGAAAACATTACTGCAACTCCTGCTCCGTTGTTTTGAAAAATATTACTGATATAAGCATCGTCGTTACTGAACATAAAATGCAGGCCGTATCGAAGATTTTTAAAAGATTGATTACGCCATATAACCGAGTTGGTTACAAACTCAAAATAAATACCATCGCGGTGACCGGTAACAGTATTGCCAATAATCTGCATACTGTCACTCTTCCAGCAATGAATACCATTGCCGCTTGATTGTTCCGTTTTAGCGTACGCTGCCAGCGTATTATTTTTTATCAGGCAGCATGTTCCATACTGGGAGTATATACCAAAGAATGCATCGTTTATGATATTATTAATAACGGACACGTTACGGCTGTTATAAATTTTTACAGCAGCATAATCAACAATGCTTGAAACAGCAGTATGCTCCAGCACAAAACCTTCAATGGTTACATTATCTGCTTTTACGGAAATATTTTCATATTTTTTTTCGGCATCCAGCACCGGGCGGTTGATACCTTTTAATACTATTGATTTATTGATGATGAGATTCCTTTCGTAATATACACCTGCATCAACAAGCACGGTATCGCCGGTTTGGGCTATGGCAATTGCAGCGCTTACAGATTTATTTTGCTGCGGCCTGCCTACTTTTATCACACCGGCATATGATTGCAACGGAATACAACTCAATATAAATAGTATAATTTTCATTGACTTACCTGCTGCCAGCTTACTTCGGCTGCCCCGAGTTGAGATGCTGTTTTAGTTAAACTATCTTTATTTGAAAATGCCACTATATCTCCATTCATTGGCGCATGTACTGACCCTCCCTTCAATAAAAAAGCTTCACCGGATTTTACGAGGACGTGGGGCGCAGAAAAATCGCTGAAGTATATTTGCTTTATATCTTTTCCGTCAACGGTTTTATCTTTTATAAATGATACCAGGCAGGTTATATCATCAAACTTGTACACTTTTCCTTTCTGTGTAACCAGTTCCGCAGCGTATTTAATATCACTGATGCTCATCTTACAATGGCTGCAATTATCTTTACCTGCTGCAATAGTTTCCGGCCCGGTATTACAACTGCTGCATAATACAGTAAACAGTATAACAGAAGTTGCATACGCTACCGCGGAAGATTTTCCTGGCCTGGCTTTCCTCCATTCAATAATAACAGCGGCCAGCAGCAACACACCGGCACCGATAAAAAGCCATCCTCCTGTATCGGGAATGGAATAAGCTCCAAAATTTAATAACTGTTTAAATCCTATCAAAGGAGGTTGATAAGCCATACCCGGCACTTTAATAGCAGCATCAGGATTGAGATTGTGGCCGTAATCGTATTCCCATTTCCAGAAATCATACATGGCCAGTATGCCAAACAAAACAAACAATAGGAATGATGTATACAGCAACCATCTTTTATTCAGCAATGCGCTTAATAAAAATAATACGGAAAAAAATACAATAGCATAAGGTAGTACTTTAAACTCCACAAAATCTTCATTGTGCAATGTTTTCATACCTATATAATGATTAAGCCCATTAATGATATCAACATTTCCTTTTAATCCACCGGCATGTATTTGTAAACTTAATCCCTCAGGGTACTGCGGAGCATCAAGTTCGATTCTCCAGATAGGATTAAACAACACAGCTATTAATCCTGCAGCCGCAACCAGCAATAATAATCTTGTTCCTCCGGCAAGTTTTGTTTTCATCTTGCATAATATTTTAAAAATTAGGTCTCACAGGTGTTGGATATTATTTTAAGCATTATTTTTTTGCAGGGGGCAACAACACGCCATCAATTACATGAATAATTCCGTTAGAAGCCGGTACAGACGCAATAATGGCAGCAGTAGCATTCAATACTATTTTTCCATCTTTCACACTTACGCTTACATTATCGCCATTAACCATTCCGAGTGTTTGTCCATCAACTAAGTTTTCTGCTTTGATGGAGGATACTGTAACATGGTATTGCAAAATATTTTGAAGATCTGCTTTCTTATCATCTTTCATCAGGGCTTTTACAGTTCCGGCAGGTAATTTATCAAATGCAGCATTGGTTGGAGCAAACACTGTGAAAGGGCCTGCATTGGAAAGAGATGTTACCAGGTCTGCCTGTTTTAAAGCCGCAACCAATGTGCTATGGTCTTTAGAACCCAACGCAACTTTTACTACATCTTTCTCTGACTCATCGTCTTTTACAGCTTCCTGGCCACCCGCAGGTGCAACAGTTGCTGTAGCATTATCAGTGGCAGTAGTATTATCCGCAGTATTATTGCAGGCAGCAACAGCAATGAGCATAAAGGCTGAAAAAAATATTTTATACGTTTTCATATTTCAATTTTATACTGTTGAGTATATGTTTGGAGGTAAGTTTTGTGAAGCAGCCGGCATACAAAAATTTAAATATGCCGGCCACTTTAATCTTATTTAGCCGGAACTGTAGGATCAGCTACGGGAACATTTTTTCCGGTACTGAAAGTGAGCTGCACATTACTTCCGGCAGGAGATACTCTTACATATCCCTGCATTTCCTGGTGCAATGCACTACAGAAATCTGTGCAGTAGAATGGAAGAATACCCTGCTTCTCTGCTACCCATTTCAATGTTTGGGTTTCACCAGGCATAATAAGCAGTTCTCCATTGTTTGCTCCTTTTATTGCAAATCCGTGCGGTACATCCCAATCCTGCTCAAGATTAGTTACATGAAAATATACTTCATCGCCAACTTTAATACCTTCTATATTATCAGGAGAAAAGTGAGAGCGGATACAGGTCATATAAACATCTACTTTATTACCTGTTCTCACCACTTTTGTTGCTCCTTCACCTTTTGAAACATAAGGATTAACATTTTCATCAATCTTAAAAAACTTAACTGAATTGTTTTTAATTACATCTGCAGACACAGCCTGTGCATAATGTGGTTCACCAATAGTTGGAAAATCAAGTATAAGCTGCATTTTATCACCGCTTATATCGTAGAGCTGTGCACTCTGTGCCAATTCGGGGCCTGTAGGCAGGTAACGGTCTTTGGTAATTTTATTATACGCTATTACATATTTTGCATTTGGCTTCCTGGTATCGCCACCAGGTATGCATAAGTGGCCTACTGAATAATAAGTAGGAGCTCTGTCAACTACTTTCAAATCTTTTATATTCCATTTTACCACTTCGCTTGATACAAAGAAAGTAGTATAGGCATTTCCTTTACCATCAAACTCTGTATGCAAAGGACCAAGTCCGGGTTTCTGCACTTCACCATGTAATGCTGCTTCGTATTTAACAACAGGTATACCATCGTATTCACCTTCAAACGCTTTATCAGCTATTGCCTTTTGCAATTTATCAAAGCTGAATACAGGTATAAGCGCTGCCAGTTTACCACTGCCAACAATATATTCTCCTGTCGGGTCAACGTCACAACCATGCGGTGATTTAGGGCAGGGAATAAAGTAACATATATCTTTTAATTCTTTCGCATCAAGCACAGTCACCTCACTTTTAATTTCAGAAGTGGCGCTGTGCGATTTTTCATCATATGAATTATGCGCATATTTAGCAGCAACTTTTTTTCCTTTGCCTGCCTTTAAATATTCTTCCGCTTTTTTCCAGTTAACCGCCATAATAAAATCCTTATCTCTTTGTGAAGCATTTACTTCAAGCAAAGTATTTGCCTGTTCTGTATTATAGCAGCTAAAGAAAAACCAGTCATGAGACTTTCCTTTGCCGGCATGGCTCAGGTCGAAGTTAATACCGGGGCATTGAATCTGGAATGCAATATCCATCTTACCATCTTCTTTACCTACACTTATAAAACTTATATACCCTTTAAAGTTTTTCTTGTAGCTGTTGATGGGTACATCTCCATTTACATTATCAGGGGGAACACTGAATCTTGTGCCGGCAACTACATATTCGGTATTCTCGGTAATAAAAGGCGAGCTGTGATTGCCTGCACTATTAGGTATTTCAATTATTTCACGTGTACGGAAAGTGCTAAGGTCAACTCTTGCGACACGTGGTGTGTTGTTTCCGTTCACAAAGATCCATCGCCCGTCAATTTCACCATTGGTTTGAGAAAGTTCGGTATGATGTAAATCATCCCACGGAACAAAACCATGAGAAGTATTGAGCATTGGTTTTGTTTCTTCACTGTACCCATATCCTTTTTCAGGGTCAACAGAAAATACGGGTATTACCCTGAGCAATCTTCCGCTGGGTAATCCGTAAACACTTAATTGCCCGCTAAAGCCTCCTGAAACAAAATTGTAAAATTCATCGTACTTGCCGGGCGCTACGTATACTTTAGATGCAGCATCTGAATTTACAGCGGTACCGGCGTTTTTAGGTTTACAGGAATAATATGCTGTTACCGCCATAAGCATCATTGTGATCAGCAGTAACGATTTAATACGTTTCATAAATGGTTGTTTAGATATTACAGAAAGGGGCTATTACTATTTTTATAAAGTTTATTTTACACCATCATTTTTGCGCATGAATTCGTAGAGTGACCTGGCTTCATCATCACTTAAATTCTGGTTTGGCATGCGTACCAGGCATATTTCTAATTGAGCCTGTGCCTCAGGGTCTTTGTTAAGCATCTCATCTGTATTGGTAACAAAATTCATTATCCATTCGGCAGAATGCCTGCCGGTAACGCCTTTCCATCCGGGGCCTACCAGCTTCTCTTCTGAAAGCTTATGGCAGCTACCGCATTTTACACCAAATACGTTTTCGCCATTAGCTGCCATTGCCGCATCTAAAGTTGCACCTACTTCTACCTTTGTAAATTTGCCTTCGCCCCTGTTGGGATCATAGGATGGATTACCATTTTCAGTTTTTTTAGAAGCATCATCAGTTTTGGCAGCTTCTCCACTATTATCCTGCCCGCCACTGCAAGCAGCAAATAATATAGCGGCAAAAAGCAGCATCAACAGTTTTTTCATAATCAATGTTTTTTATGTTTGTTATAATTTGAATGCACAATTTTACACAGAGTCCTCTTGCATATTTATGCGCAGAGTCATAGTTTTGCAAACGGTAAGGCACAAACGACGTTTTAGCCTGTAAACATGATGATAATCATAGTGCCGGCTTTCCAGAATCATACACCGGCAATGCAAGCGCAAATAGTTTTGAGATCAAATAACAGGCTATATGATGATTGATATTGATGTTTTACTTACACTTGGAGCTACTTATAAAAAAGTTGCGGCAGGTGAGGTGATATATAATGAAGGAAGTCTCTGCTCTTTTTATCATCAACTTGTAAGCGGAAGCATACGTTGGGTAAATATTGATGATAATGGCAATGAATTTATCCAAAACATTATTGAGCCAGGTGAGTGCTTTGGAGAAATACCTTTATTTGATGATGGCCCATATGTTGCAAGTGCCATTGCAGATACAGAATCTGTAATTATAAGATTACATAAATCACTATTTTATCAGCTCTTGGCTGAAAAGGCCTGATATTCACATGGCTTTCAGCAAAACTATGAGTGAAAGGCTCCGGTTTAAATTTATTTTAGTGAAAGAGCTTGCCCATCATGATCCTGAAAAAAGTATAAATACATTGCTTACCTATTTAAAGAAAAACAAAAAAAACGTTTGCACTATCTGCAATAAGGTAAAACTTACCAGGCAACAAATTGCTAACATGACCGGCTTGCGTGTAGAAACCGTAATACGCACCATGCGGCATTTACACGATAAAGGAGAATTAGTGATTGATAAAGGGAAAGTGTATGTTTGATGGGCGGTGAGCTATCAGCTATTAGCAACACAGTCAACCTGTGCCTGAAATCCTCTACCCTTAGCCTTCCCCCTTTATATGATCTCAATCACAATAAAAATCCTTCCGCATAACGTACTTTGCCCCACATGAATACTACTCAGTTTACTATACATCGTTATACAAAGCTGGCATTATTGAATTTACTACTTGTTGCATTAGCGGGTTTTATACTCCGGTATAAAATTCTTTTTTCACTTCCCTTCATTGACCAGAAACATTTACTGCACGGGCATTCGCATTTTGCATTTTCGGGATGGGTTACGCATGTATTAATGTTATTGCTGGTACAATATCTCTCAAAACAAAAAACAGAAGCTGTTTTTAAAAGATATAAGTGGCTGATAAACGCCAACCTTTTCACAGCATATGGCATGCTGATTACCTTTCCGATACAGGGATATGGCTTATACTCCATTATTTTCTCCACCCTCTCTATTTTCATTTCTTATGTATTCGCATTTATGTTCTGGAGAGATCTAAACAGGCTAACAGAAAAAAATATAAACCATTGGTGGATGAAAGCAGCATTGCTTTTTAATGTGCTTTCTTCCGCAGGGGCATTTTCGCTTGCATTTATGATGGCAACAAAAACCATTCACCAAAACTGGTACCTGGCAGCAGTATATTTCTACCTGCATTTTCAATACAATGGGTGGTTCTTCTTTGCCTGCATGGGGCTTGCGTCTGCTAAGTTTCTTTATACTCTTCCCGTGCCTGTTCAAAAAAAAATATTCTGGCTTTTTGCAGGCGCTTGTATTCCCGCTTATGTATTATCGGCTTTATGGTTACCGATTCCGCAATGGAGTTTTGCTATTGTGGTATTGGCAGCCTTTAGTCAAATGATTGGCTGGTTAGTAACGCTGCAACATGTAAAAAAACAATATGTGCGGATAAAAATGCTTATTCCCAAAAGCATATTGTGGTTGTTTATATTATCCGGCATAGCATTAACTATTAAATTATTATTGCAGCTGGGCTCTGTTATACCATCATTAAGCCAGCTTGCTTTTGGATTCCGCCCTATTGTAATAGGTTACCTGCACCTTATACTGCTTGGTGTAATTACACTTTTCCTGCTTGCATTTTTGATGGTTGAAAAAAATATTCAAATCAAACCATTGACTTTAACCGCTGTAAAAATTTTTACTGCGGGCGTTATTGCAAACGAAGTTCTTTTAATGCTTCAGGGCATCACAGCTATCAGTTTTATTGCACTTCCTTATAGTAATGAACTTTTGCTTGCTGCTGCAATTATGCTTGCAGCAGGTATATTTTTGTTAAACATCAGTCAAAGGAAGACAAGCTGACTTCAATCATAAAATAATATTTGTTTAGTGCTCAACTTTACAAAAATTATTTATCATCATGAACATACAACAACAAACATTGGCATCAATTGCAATTGAGCATAACCAGTTTGTACCAATACTCGAAAAATATCATCTTGATTTTTGCTGTGGCGGGAAACGCACACTTGCAGAAGCCTGCACTGAAAAGGGATTACAGGTTGATGATATTATTAAAGAACTGGAGGCTTCAAATGCAAAGAATGAAATTGCCCATATTTATTATGATGACGTGAATGCGGAACAATTAATCCGCCATATACTTATCAGGCATCATTTTTATATACGCCAGTTAATGCCCGTTATTGAAGAACACCTGGCTAAAGTTGCATCAAAGCATGGCAATCATTTTCCTTATATGAAAACAGTGCAGGAACTTTTCAGGTACCTAAAAAATGATATGTACCAGCACATGCAGAAAGAAGAAATGGTTCTGTTTCCCAGGATAAAAGAAATAGCTGCTGCAATAAACAGTAAACAGCAGATCAGTAAACAACAAGCATATATAAGTAACCCTGTGGCCATGATGGTGCACGAGCATGATGAAGCAGGAGCAATAATGGAGCAGGTAAGAATATTGACCAATGATTACATGGCACCCGAAGGTGCATGCAACACATTTAAAGTAGTATTAGAGGAATTAAAAGCCTTTGAAGAAGATTTGCATCAACATGTACATCTCGAAAATAACCTGCTGTTTCCTATGGCCGAAAAGTTGATTGAGCAATCTGCCGGTTAATTAAAATAGTTTCAGCATATATCCGGCATACCCATTGATTCGTTGATTGCACCAAACAAAATAACCCTCAAATCCTATTTTGGGGGTTATGTTTTTTAGGCTACTCAAACACAAAATATAAGCCCAGACAAATAATAAGTATGGCCACTGAGGTGAGCCCGAATAATATAATATGGTATAGTTCAGGTATTGGGTTAATAATGGAAAGCACACAACTCAAAAACCCCAGGAAGGCGCCAACACCTGCACAAACAAAACCATTAAACCGGCGCCCGGCATAACGTTCTTTTTTATATTCCCGAAGGTAAGCAGCAATGGTTTCTTCAGAGAAACCCGCTTTTTGCAATTGCGCTTCAACATCAGCAGGAGAAAGCTTTGCCTCAATCCATGACCGTACCAGGAAAGCATCAACAGGAATTATCTTTTCCATAGCAATCGTTTTGAAACAATATTTTATAAGAAGAAAAATAATACATTTTGGTTTATTGCGCCACTGAAACTGATTTTAATCATATTTCCCGTTGACAGCCGTCAATTTTTAACACACCGGTGACAAATACTTTTGCTCCATCAAAATTTCCACTGGTGAGTGCATTATTCTTATTAATAGGTATCAGCATAGTAGTTGCCGGAGCATTCCTTGCCGCTTTTCTGTGGAGCGTAAAAAACGGGCAGTATGATGATGACTACACTCCTTCTGTAAGAATGCTTTTTGACGATGAGCTCCCAGTGGAAAACTCAACCTCTTCAGAACCAAAAATCCAAAACAAGTAAATCTATATGCAGGCAGAAAAATTCTATTATGACAACCGGATTGTAAAAAACTTCGCGTATGCCACCATACTTTGGGGCGCGGTTGGTATGCTGGCAGGTTTATGGGTTTCTCTTCAACTCATATTCCCTTCACTCAACATTACGCAATACGGTTCGTTCGGCAGGTTAAGACCGCTGCACACCAACGCCGTTATTTTTGCCTTTGTGGGCAACGGTATTTTTATGGGTGTGTACTATTCTTTGCAGCGCTTATGTAAAGCAAGAATGTTCAGCGATACATTAAGCAAAATCCATTTCTGGGGCTGGCAGCTTATTATTGTCGCAGCGGCAATCACACTTCCTCTCGGTATTTCAGCAGGTAAGGAATATGCTGAACTGGAGTGGCCGATTGATATTGCCATCACGCTTATATGGGTTGTATTTGGCTGGAATATGTTTGGCACTATTATTAAAAGAAGAGAGAAGCACCTGTATGTTGCTATCTGGTTTTACATCGCAACGTTTGTTACTGTTGCTATGCTGCATATTGTAAACTCTTTTGAATTACCTGTTTCATTATTCAAAAGCTATAGCTGGTATGCAGGCGTGCAGGACGCGCTGGTGCAATGGTGGTACGGGCATAATGCAGTCGCATTCTTCCTTACCACACCTTATCTCGGGCTCATGTATTACTTTCTGCCTAAAGCAGCTAACAGGCCGGTATACTCTTACAAACTTTCTATTATACACTTCTGGTCTTTAATATTCCTGTACATATGGGCTGGGCCGCACCACTTACTATATACAGCTTTACCCAACTGGGCGCAGTCACTCGGTGTGGTATTCTCTTTCATGCTCATCTTTCCAAGCTGGGGTGGTATGATTAACGGTTTGCTTACACTGCGCGGCGCATGGGACAGGGTAAGAGATGATGTAATTTTAAAATTCATGGTGGTTGCCGTTACATCTTACGGTATGGCAACTTTCGAAGGCCCGATGCTTTCATTAAAGAACGTAAATGCTATTGCCCACTTTACTGACTGGATTATTGCTCACGTGCACGTAGGCGCTTTAGGCTGGAACGGTATGCTTACGTTTGGTATACTTTACTGGTTGATACCAAGAATGTTTAATACACCATTGTATTCTAAAAAATTAGCTAACAACCATTTCTGGCTCGGCACACTTGGAATAATATTTTACGCAGTGCCTTTATATTGGGCAGGTTTTACCCAGAGCAGTATGTGGAAACAGTTCACTGAAGCAGGCATTCTTAAATATTCCTTCCTTGAAACTGTTACTTACCTGAAGCCGTTTTATATGATGCGTTCTTTTGGTGGCGCATTGTATTTGATTGGTGTGTTCATTATGTTTTACAATGTATACAAAACAGTTAAAGCAGGCAAACTCGTTGCAGATGAGCCTGCAGAAGCAGCACCGCTTCAAAAAGAATATGTAAAACATGCAGGTGAGCACTGGCACAGATGGATTGAAAGAAAACCGGTACAGATGATGATTATGAGCCTGATAGTAGTGATTATTGGTGGTGTTATTGAAATGATCCCAACCTTCCTGGTTAAATCAAATGTTCCTACCATCGCTTCTGTAAAACCATATACACCACTTGAATTACAGGGACGTGATATTTATGTAAGAGAAGGTTGTTATACCTGTCACTCGCAAATGATACGCCCTTTTCGCAGTGAAACAGAAAGATATGGTGAATATTCAAAAGCCGGGGAGTTTGTATATGACCACCCCTTCCAATGGGGCAGTAAACGTACCGGTCCTGATTTAAGCAGAGAAGGAGCAGGCAACTTAAAGAAAAGCGATGGCTGGCATTTCCGCCACCTGCGTGAGCCATCATCAATGAGCGAAGGTTCCATCATGCCTGCTTATCCGGGGCTTATAGAAAATACGCTCGACACAACAAGTACTCCGGCTAAAATAAGCGCAATGATAAAGTTGGGTGTGCCTTACAAAAAAGAATATCCTGCAATAGCAAATAAAGACTTGCTGACACAGGCGCAGAGCATATCAAACAATTTAAAATCAGATAGCATTAAGGTGGCACCCAACAGGGAAATAATAGCTGTGATTGCTTACCTGCAAAGGCTTGGTACCGATATATCAAAATCTGAAAACGCTAAAAATTAATCGCCATGTTCAAATTCATAAAACAATATGCAGAGAAGATGCATGACGCTAATGTTTATCCCATGATTTCTCTTATCATCTTTTTCCTGTTTTTTGTTGTGCTGCTGGTGCTGGTGAAAAAGATGAAGAAAGAAAACGTGGAGCGTTTATCAAACATACCACTCGATTCTGAAGAGATAACTAACTCAACCTTGTAAACAAAATTTATGAACCGTTTTACATCCATAAAGAAAAAGCTATTCGGCACTTCATTATTGCTGAGCGCTATATTACCTGCTATTGCACAGGAGGCCGCAATCAGCGCCGCACCAGGAGAAAAAAGTAACCTGCTGGCAATTTTACTAACTGTTTCTGCTATAGTACTTGCATTTGTAATATGGGGCATGGGGCAGGTATTGATAAGCGTTAGCAGGCTGGCGCTTGAAAAATATAAAAATACCGGCAAGCTGTTAAGCGCTATATTCATCATTGGTTTGTCACTTACATCTCAAACCATTTTTGCGCAAACTGCCGAAGCCACTTCAACAGTAGCGGCAGATGCACCTAACTACGGTGGATTAACCGCAGGCGCTTTTTATGCATTTGTGGCGGTACTTACTATTGAAGTAGCTGCTATTTTATTTCTTGCATTTTCTATACGCAGGGTATTCCAGGAGCTGCTTCCTGAAAAAGCCAAAGCAGTTGCAAAAAGCTCCAGGTTCAGCGGGTGGTGGTCATCGCTTGATAAGAAAGTATTCACCAAAGCTGTAGCAATAGAAAAAGAATCTGATATTTTACTTGACCATGATTATGATGGTATACAGGAGCTTGATAACTCCTTGCCGCCATGGTGGAAGTACGGCTTTTATGTAACGATTTTTGTTGCCGTTTTCTATTTGGGATATTACCATGCATTTGGTGTAGGTAAAAATCCAACACAGGAATACCTGGCTGAAATGGAAAAAGCTAAAATAGAGAAAGAAGCATACGAGGCTAACAATAAAGATAAGGTAGATGAAAATAATATACCAATGGCTGATGCAGCAGGTATAGCAGCGGCTAAAGAAATTTATGCTAATAAATGTTGGCCCTGCCATGGTAAAGCCGGCGAAGGTGGTGCAGGCCCCAACCTTACAGATGATTACTGGCTGCACAAGGGCTCGCTTAATGATATATACCACAGTATTAAAATCGGATATCCTGATAAGGGAATGCAATCCTGGGTAAAAGAATTTACGCCAATACAAATGAGTTATTTAGCCAGCTATATTAAAACGTTGCGCGGCACTAATCCTCCCGGTGCAAAAGTGCCACAGGGAGATTTGTTTACAGAGCAGGGAGCGGCTCCCGCAGCTTCAGCGCCTGCTGCTGATTCCGCAGTGTTAAAATAAATTATAGCTAATGTACATTTTACAATGATAACCTTTTCACAAATAAAATACCGCCATAAACAGCAATGACTGAAGATGATTTGATAATACATGATGAAAAAGGCTCGTTCAGAGACTCGGTAGCCACCATCACAAAAGATGGCAGCAGGAATTATATACATCCTAAAAAACCGAAAGGTGCACTATATGCTTTACGCACTAAATTCAGCATCATTTATCTCATCATTTTCTTTGCACTCCCTTTCATTAAAGTAAATGGTGAGCCTTTGCTGATGTTAAATGTAGTAGAACGAAAGTTTATCATCTTCGGTTTAATATTCTGGCCGCAGGACTTTTTCATTTTTGGTATTTCCATGCTCACCTTTATTGTGTTTATTGTTTTGTTTACGGTGATTTATGGTCGTGTATTCTGCGGCTGGGCGTGCCCGCAAACCATTTTTATGGAAATGGTATTCCGAAAAATTGAATACTGGATTGATGGAGATGCGGCACAGCAACGGCAGTTAAAAACAATGCCGTGGAACAGTACAAAAATTAAAAAGAGAACAATCAAGTTTCTCGCTTTCTTTTTACTCTCTTTCATTATTGCCAATTTTTTTCTTGCTTACTTAATAAGCATGGATAAGCTGATTGAATATATACAAACACCTTCAGCACATGTGGGCACATTGATATCGTTACTTGTTTTTACTACTGTTTTCTTTTTTGTGTATTGGTGGTTCAGGGAGCAGGTATGCATAGTGGTTTGCCCTTACGGCAGGTTACAGGGAGTATTGCTGGATAAAAACTCTATTGTTGTTGCTTACGATTATAACCGTGGAGAGCCAAGAGGAAAGTTTTCTAAAAAAGATAAAAGAGAACCTCACGATTGCAAATGCGTAGATTGTAAAAATGATGGCGCCTGCAAAAGTCTTGAAGAAAAAACAGCTCCTGTTATAGCGCCGGCCAAAGGTGATTGTATTGATTGCGCCGCCTGCGTAAGAGTATGCCCTACAGGTATCGATATACGCAATGGCACGCAGTTGGAATGCGTGAACTGTACTGCGTGTATTGATGCCTGTGATGCTATTATGACAAGCATTAACAAACCAACAGGGCTTATCAGGTACGCATCCGAAAAAAGTATTCATGATGGTGTACAACTGAAATTCACAAGGAGAATAAAAGCATACAGTATCGTCCTGGTTTTATTATTGGGGTTATTGGTAACACTGATTGCAACCCGCACAGACCTTGATGCCAGGCTTATGCGCACCGCAGGTATGACATATACCTCACTACCTGATGGCAGGATAGCAAACCTTTACAATTTAAAACTGGCCAATAAAACACATGAAGACATTCCGTTTGAACTAAGGCTTGAAGACGTGCAGGGAGAAATTACACCTGTAGGCAGCGGAACAACAATAGTAAAAAAAGAGGATTATGCCAACCTGCAGTTCTTTGTAAAGTTGAACAGGGAAGATGTAACAAGCTGGAAGAAAGTAATACATATAGGATTGTATCAAAACGGGAAAAAATTAAAAACAATTGAAGCGAAGTTTATAGGACCGGAAGTGTATGAATAAGCTATCAGCAGTCAGCTATCAGCAGTCAGCTATGAAACTGAAACCTGATAGCTCACCATTAACAACAAACTGAAAACCATAAATCTCTTAATATGAACTGGGGATATAAAATTTTGATTGTTTACCTCGCTTTTGTTGCAGGAATAGTAGTGCTGGTGTTTAAGTCATCAAATGAAAAAATTGATTTGGTTACACCTGATTATTATGCTAAAGAGTTAAAACACCAGGAAAAGATTGATGCGGTTAAAAGAACCAACGCTTTAGCATCAAAAGTAACATTTGAGGTGGTGAATAATACTTTGATTATTACGCTGCCTGCCGAATTTAATGAAAAAGATGTAAGCGGGGAAGTATTATTGTATTGCCCTTCAGATGATAACAAGGATATTAAAAGGAATTTTACAACAACGAATAGTACCACAACCGTAGAACTACCTTCGGGTACAAAAGTAGCCTACAACCTGCAGGTAAACTGGAATGCAGGTAGCCGTGCTTATTATTTTGAAGAAAAGTTATTTCTGTAATTCATAAACAATATAACATGTTAGAAACAGCCATAGCCGCATTTACCATTGGAGTGATAGGAAGCTTTCACTGCGTTGGCATGTGCGGACCTTTGGCTTTATCACTTCCTTTAAAGGACAACAGCCTGTATTCAAAATTTACCGGTACATTATTATATAATAGCGGAAGAATTGTAACCTATTCGCTTTTTGGACTAGTAATGGGAAGCATCGGGCGCAGTATATCACTTTTAGGTTTTCAGCAGGGATTGTCTATCGCGGCAGGCACTATCATTTTATTACTGGTGATATTACCCAGGCTTTTTCCTTCACAATTTAAAAGCAGGAATATTGCCACCGCATTTTTTGAGAAGATCAGAAAAACATTCGGGAGATTATTCTTCAAAAAAAATCAATCTACCCTTTTTGCAATAGGTTTTTTAAATGGGTTACTGCCTTGTGGCCTGGTATATCTTGCTTTAGCCGGCGCCACAGCCACAGGCAATATAGGAAGGTCGGTAATATTTATGGTGGCATTTAGCGCAGGCACGCTACCTGTAATGTGGACAATTGCATTCTGGGGAAATTATATTAATGTAAATATAAGGCAACATATACGCAGCATATATCCTTATTTGATGATGCTGATGGCATGCCTGCTGATATTAAGAGGTATGGGCTTAGGTATTCCATATATAAGCCCTGCGGAAGATATGGTAAGCAAAAAAATAATCTGTGCCCCTAACCATTAATAACAAAATACTATTAAAAGCGCAATACGGATTGCTTAATGATTTGTCATATAATAAAGAAAAGATAAACCAGGCACTGGGCGAATGTGTTGCATGGCAGGCTTCGCTTAACTCGCTTAAAGAAGAGAGTTACACGCTCAAAACAACCTTAAGCGAAGTACTGGATAATAATACTACAGCAAAAGAATTGATTGCCGAGGCGGAGGATTTTCACAATTTTATTGTTGAAAGAGACGAATACATAAAAGATATTTCGATTGACGCTAAACGACAGGAAAAGAAGCTTAAAGAATTCTCCGCCAAAAATATTCCCGATAAACACTGGCAAAAGCAACAACAGAAACTCCGCAATGAAGTTGCTCACCTTCAAAAGGACTTTGTTAAAATGCGGGAAGATTTTTACAGGAAATTCCTGAAGAAAATTAGCTGAACGGTTTATCATGTGTTAACTTTTGAGTAACACCCTCAAAAATAATATCGTTAACATAATTATCAGCCAACTTATATATTGTAAATCTGTTGTTAACGCCCCTCACAAATGCTATAATTTTTTTTCGTGGTATTATGTTTGCACCGGTAAAAAAATTAACAGCCCTGGTTAAGCAAGATTTGTATATCATTTAGAATATTCAATTAATGAAAAACCCTTCTTGTCAAACCTTTTGCCTTTAACCTTACTGATCGCTATTTAAAATCACAAACATTCAATGAACAGGATTTCATTGCTGGTAGGCTTATGCACCCTCATTATCGGCACAGGTTGCAAAAACAAAAAAGCAGAAACGGAAGAAAAAGTAAAGTATTCTGTAACAAGCCCCTTAAAAGTTGACACCTCTTTTAACAAGGAATATGTTGCGCAGATACAGTCTGTACGCAATGTAGAAATAAGAGCCATGGAAAAAGGCTACCTGCAGAGCATTAATGTGGATGAAGGGCGATATGTAAAAGCCGGGCAGGTATTGTTTAAAGTAGTACCTACTTTATATGAAGCAGAATACCTGAAAGCACAGGCGGCGGCAAAAGAAGCAGAACTTGAAATGCTGAATGCAAAAACACTTGCTGATTCAAACATTGTCTCCAAATCAGAATCTGCTATTGCACAGGCAAAATTAGATGAGGCAAGAGCTGATATGGCGCTTGCAAAACTTCATCTTTCCATGACGGAAATTAAAGCGCCTTTTGATGGCGTTATCGACAGAATTCCCTTAAAACTCGGTAGTCTTATTGATGAAGGCGCATTGCTTACAACAATTTCGGATAACAAATCGGTATATGCCTATTATAATGTGCCTGAAAGAGAATATCTCGATTATAAAGCACAGGGTGATACGGAAAATCTTCATCATGTCGGGCTGATATTGGCAAATGGTCAATTACATAAATTTAAAGGTATTGTTGAAACCATCGAAGGCCAGTTTGATAATGAAACGGGTAATATTGCCTTCAGGGCAAAATTTCCCAATACAGAGTTGTTGCTTAAGCATGGTGAAACAGGTAAAGTACAAATGACTATTCCTTTAAGAAATTCACTGGTTATTCCGCAAAAAGCTACGTACGAACTACAGGACAAAATTTATGTATACGTAGTTGATAAGAACAACGTGGTGAAATCGAGGAATATTACCATCAAAAGCAGGTTACCTGATATTTATGTTGTTGATTCAGGCATAACCGAAGGCGATAAAATATTGCTGGAAGGTTTGCAAAGCGTAAAAGAGGATGAAAAAATCGAATACGATTTTCGGGATCCCCGCGATGTTCTATCCAATCTTCAACTGATCAAACAATAGTTGTTACTAATCCTGTAAGAAGAAAACCATGTTTAATAAATTTATACAAAGGCCTGTCCTTTCTATTGTTATATCGCTCATTATTGTTTTTCTCGGCGTTCTTGCCCTGATGAAGTTACCCGTAACACAATTTCCATCCATTTCTCCACCCAAAGTGAATGTTACCGCAGAATACCCCGGAGCCAATGGAGAGTTGATGACAAAAGCAGTTATCATTCCACTTGAACGTGCAATAAATGGCGTGCCGGGCATGAAGTATATGGACGCGGATGCGGGTAATGACGGTGAAGCAAGCATACAGGTGGTGTTTGAGTTAGGTACAGATCCTAATATTGCCGCGGTGAGTGTTCAAAACCGCATTGCTTCAGTTATTAATAAACTGCCACCGCTGGTTGTAAGAGAAGGTGTAAAAATTACCAGGGAAGAATCAAATATGCTGATGTACATCAACCTGTATAGCGACGATTCCACATTAGAACAAAATTTCCTTTTCAATTTCGCTGACTTAAATATTCTTTCTGAATTAAAACGTGTAGATGGTGTTGGATTTGCCGATGTGCTGGGCGACAGGGAGTATTCAATGAGAGTATGGTTAAAACCCGACAGGATGCTGGCGTATAAAATTTCATCTGATGATGTAATGAAAGCATTGGATGAACAAAGTCTTGAGGCGTCGCCAGGTCGTTTGGGAGAAAGTTCAGGCAAGCAATCACAGGCTTTTGAGTATGTATTGAAATATTCCGGACGGTTTACCACTAAAGAAGAGTATGAAAATATAGTATTACGGGCTTCTCCTGATGGAGAATTATTGCATTTAAAAGATGTGGCAGATATTGAATTTGGAAGTACATTTTATGATTTGTATTCAACACTCAATGGAAAACCATCTGCTGCTATAGTTGTAAAACAATCTTATGGCAGTAATGCAAGAGAAGTTATTAAGAATATTAAAAAGAAGATGGAGGAAATACAGGCAAGCAGTTTCCCCAAGAGTATACATTACGAACTGAGCTATGATGTTTCAAAGTTCCTTGATGCATCTATTGAGAAAGTTGTTCATACACTGGTAGAGGCATTCCTGCTTGTAAGTTTTGTAGTGTTCCTGTTTTTGGGTGACTGGCGCTCTACACTTATTCCTGCACTGGCAGTACCGGTTTCACTCATAGGCGCATTCTTCTTCATGCAATTGTTCGGTATCACAGTCAACATGATCACATTGTTTGCGTTAGTGCTGGCAATTGGTATTGTGGTGGATGATGCCATTGTGGTAGTGGAAGCCGTTCACGCAAAAATGGAACACGAAAACCTGAATCCGCTTGCTGCAACCAAAGCGGCGATGAAAGAAATAGGTGGCGCTATCATTGCAATTACACTGGTAATGGCTGCGGTATTTATCCCGGTTTCATTTATGTCAGGACCTGTAGGTGTTTTCTACAGACAGTTTTCTGTAACTATGGCTACTTCTATTATTTTATCGGGTATTGTAGCGCTAACATTTACGCCTGCCCTATGTGCCATCATCCTCAGAAATACACACGGCAAGAAAAAGAAAAATATATTATCACGCTTTTTGGAGTCATTCAACAATGGATTTAATAAGCTGTTAGGCAAATACAAAAATATTGTCGCAAAAATAGCCAACAGAAGAGTAGTAACCTTTCTTGTACTGGTTGCCTTTTGTGCCGGAACATGGTTTATTAGTTCTTCTGTGCCTTCAGGATTTATACCTAATGAAGACCAGGGTGTGTTTTATGCTATAATACTTACTCCGCCAGGCTCAACGCTTGAAAGAACAAACCAGGTTGCGCTTGACCTGCAGAAAATAGCAGAGAAAATGGAAGATGTTAAATCCGTTTCTTCCATGGCTGGTTATGAAATATTATCAGAAGGTACGGGCGCTAACTCGGGTAGTTGCTTAATTAATCTTAAAGACTGGAGCGAAAGAAAGCATTCGCTTCAGGAAATCATGGATGAACTGGAAGAAAAATCGAAAAATATTAAAGGTGCGAGTATTGAATTCTTCCCGCCGCCTGCATTACCCGGTTACGGCGCTGCCGGTGGTTTCGAATTGCGCTTAATGGATAAATCCGGAAGCGGTGATTATAAAAAGATGGAAGCGGTTAGCAAAGACTTTGTAAAAGAACTAAGCAAACGCCCGGAAATAACTTCTGCGTTTACATTCTACAGTGCAAGCTTTCCGCAATATATGCTGTCCATAGATAATGATAAGGCACAACAAAAAGGTATTACCATCGAAAACGCGATGGATAATCTCTCAACGCTAATAGGAAGTAACTATGAAACAGGCTTCATTAAATACGACAGGCCATATAAGGTAATGGTACAGGCTTTACCGCAATATCGCGCCCAGCCCGAAGATATTCTTAAGTTCTATGTAAAGAATGATAAAGATGAAATGGTACCTTATTCAGCATTTATGAAGATTGAAAAAACTTATGGCCTGTCTGAAATAACCAGGCATAATATGTACAATTCTTCTGAAGTAAGCGGCGGACCTGCACCCGGTTACAGCAGTGGCGCTGCTATTGCAGCCGTGCAGGAGGTAGCTGAAAAAAAATTGCCAAGAGGGTTTGGTATTGAATGGTCCGGTATTTCTTTAGATGAAGTAAGAAGAGGAAACGAAGCCTTATATATATTCATCATCTCACTTGCATTCGTATACCTTGTATTGTCTGCACAATATGAAAGCTTTGTATTGCCTTTGCCAATATTACTCTCCCTGCCTGTAGGTATTTTCGGAACATTCTTTTTACTGAAAGTCATGGGGCTTGAAAATAATATATATGCGCAGATAGCAATGGTGATGTTGATTGGTATTCTTGGTAAGAATGCAGTGCTTATTGTGGAATTTGCTGTTCAGCGACACCGTGCAGGAAGTACTCCTCTGCAAGCGGCTATTGATGGCGCGGGTGCAAGGTTGCGCCCGATTGTAATGACATCTTTTGCTTTTATAGCAGGTTTGATACCATTAGTATTTGCAACCGGTCCCGGGGCATTGGGCAACAGAACAATCGGTACTGCCGCAGCAGGAGGTATGATATTCGGTACCATTTTCGGCGTATTACTTATTCCGGGCATCTATTATATTTTCGCCAAAATATCAGAAAAGCATATCATGGTAGAAGGCGAAGAAGAAAATCCTTTAACTGAAGATATAGATAACGCATAATGAAACCAGTAAAACATATTTTAATAACAGGTATGGCTTTTACATGCCTGTTGTATGCAGGTTGTAAAGTTCCTGCATTGGTGCAGGCGCCTGAAGCAAAAACACCACCCGAAAATTTTAGCAATGCTTCTGATTCGGTTAACAACAGCGGCATAATAAAATGGAAAATATTTTTCTCGGACAGCCATCTTGTAAGCCTCATTGATACGGCATTAAAAAACAACCAGGAGCTTGCTATTACGTTACAGGAAATAGTTATTGCCCGTAATGAAATGCGGGCTAAACAAGGGCGGTTACTGCCTTTTGTAGAAGGGGGCGCAGGCGCAGGTATTGATAAAACAGGACGTTATACCAGCCAGGGGGCAGGCGATGCATCAACAGATATCACACCAGGGCAGAAAGTACCTGATTGGTTGCCCGACTACCGGTTTGGCATAACCGCATCATGGGAAGCAGATATCTGGAAAAAATTACGCACTGCAAAAAAAGCTGCTTTTACCCGTTATCTTTCAACTATAGAAGGGAGAAATTTTGTAGTTACAAACCTTATCGCAGAAATAGCAAACTCATATTATGAACTGCTTGCGCTGGATAATCAATTACAAATAATAAGGCAAACCATACAGCTGCAGCAGAATGCACTTAACATTGTGCGGATACAAAAACAGGCAGCAGCAGCCACTGAGCTCGCAGTTAAAAAGTTTGAAGGAGAAGTACTCGGCTCACAAAGTCTGGAATATGATATTCTGCAAAAAATCCAGGAAAAGGAAAATGCCGTTAATTTTTTACTTGGTCGTTACCCCCAGCATATTGAAAGGGATACAACCGGTATATTAAGCATCACGCCGGCACAGGTTGCTACAGGCATTCCTTCACAATTATTACAAAACAGGCCCGATATAAAACAAGCTGAGCTGGATCTTGAAGCAGCAAAGCTCGATGTAAAAGTGGCGAAGGCGGAATTTTATCCATCGTTTAATATTGTAGCAGGTCTGGGTTTCCAGGCATTCAATCCTTCTTATCTTGTAAAACTCCCCGAATCATTATTGTTCTCTATTGCAGGTGATCTTGCAGGGCCATTGATTAATAAAAGCGCTATTAAGGCTGAGTATTACAGTGCCAATGCAAGACAAATACAGGCAGTATATAACTATGAACGCGCGGTGCTTAATGCATATATAGAAGTATCTACAGAGCTATCCAATATTAAAAATCAGCAACAGATATTCGAGCTGAAAGCAAAACAGGTAGATACGCTCACAGCCACTATTAATATTTCAAATGCTTTATTTAAATCTGCAAGAGCAGATTATCTTGAAGTACTATTATCGCAACGCGATGCATTAGATTCTAAAATGGAATTGATTGAAGCAAGGCTCCGCCAATTCAATGCAGTCACTAATATTTACAGGGCGCTTGGTGGCGGCTGGAATTAAGAGCATATAAGATATATTGAAGCACGGAGATGCACAGGGTATATAATAGTGTTATGAATTCAATCACCTGTATTCAGGGTAATTTAGCATTTCAACGATCTTCGTTTATACAATGGCACACAGAATATACTGATGATACTGATTAGCGCAGATACATTCCGATAATATCCATCGCATGCGTTTCATCCGTGTTCCATACTTCGTATTTGGCAGCAAAACCTACAGGTTTTATACAAACCATTTCCGATTGGTTGTTGGGAGCTATAAGCGTAGCGTTGAGACCATTATAGGTAACCTTATCTACATTACGTTTGGCTACCGTAGCGCTTTTTCTTTTGTCGCCAGCCTGATAGGTGTTGTAGAAAGCATTGGTAGCGCTTACCAGGCGCCAGCCCTCTCCTATAGGTTCGTGATTGTCGGGCTGTATGCCACCCCCATAGTCGTTAAGCTAAGAAGAAAATAATATCTAACACATTGATAATGAATAACTCCCCGTGGGGAGTTGTTTTTTTTATTTTCTCCTCATTGTCGTATTATTTAAGGGCATGGGATAAGGAATGTTTGTATAATGCATACCCGTTGCAAAAGTAAGCATTTACTACCTAAGAGGAGAAACAAATTAGCAATTCGGGAAAAGATTTTATTGGAGGAACATGCCGCAGATATTTCTGCCAACATTAAGGGTTTCCTTTGTTCTGCCCAGGCAGAGAAAACAGGCAGGCAAACAGGGTTTATTAAAAGAAGCAGTGGCAAAATAACAGCACAGGGTTTCCTGGCTACGCTGATGGTAAGCGATAGCCCACAAGATCAAATAAGCCTGCCGGACCTGACGGCAGAGCTGCGACAGGCTCATGGCATAGAAGTAAGCAAAGAAGCCCTGCACCAGCGCTTCAGCGCTCAGGCGGTTAATTTTCTTGAAGAAATAATACAGCAGGCGTTAAAGCAACACCTCGGCAGGGAGAACGGAAGGTTAAACACACATTTTTCACGTATCAAAGTAAAAGATTCTACTAAGTTTACATTACCTACTGATTATAATGGAGTCTACAGGGGGTATGGTAATTTCAGCAAAACCAATGGCATGATAAGCCTGCAATACGAATATGATTTGGTAAGAGGTAACTGGTTGTCTGTAAAGCTAACCGATGGTTTGCGTAATGACTTCAAGGATGCAGAGCAAACCATATCGGCTATAACCGCAGGTGATCTGCATATTCGCGATCTGGGATATGTTTCTCCCACTTATCTGAAGGCAGTCATACAATCTGAAGCATTCTTCCTGAACAGGTTACCTCCCCAGGCGGGCGTATACAACATGAATGGAAAGTCTTTAAACTGGAATAAGGTGTTCAGGCAGGCAAACCGGCAGCAGCATCTGCAACAGGATGTGCTGGTATATGACAAGGAGCGGCTGAAATGCAGGATGATCATTGAAAAAATACCTGACCATGAGGTTAAGCGACGATGGCTCAATGCGCAGGTGCAGGCTAAAAGCAAGGGTGTTGGTATATCAAAAGAACATAAAAAAAAGCTGCATTATAATATTTACATTACTAATGTTGAAGCTGATATATTGCCTGCATCTGAAATTAGAAGAACCTATTACCTGCGCTGGCAGATAGAGTTGGTATTCAAGACGTGGAAATCATTTTTTCGCATCAATGAAGTTAAACGGGTAAAAAAGGAGAGGCTGGAATGCCAGTTACCGGGCAGGCTGTAAGCATGCTGATGTTTTTTAAACGAAGCCTCAAATTTGCTTCTACTTTAAAACTGGTACTATTAAAAAAGACACCCATTAAAGCCTGGCTATCAGATACCTATCTGCCCCTGATTATAGATTGTGTATGCCTGCCACCAAAAAATAAACAAACCCATTATGATTCTTTAAACATCAACAAAAAAGCTTAGCTTAACGACTATGGTGAGACACGAACCACGGCGAAGGGGTGGGTAAGCAGGGTTCCGAACCTTTGGAAGGTTCGGAACCCTGTAGACTATGACGGTTTGTTGCATATCAGCTCCCAATAACCGGTAAGTGCCGGTGGGATGAAAAGCCACTTTGATCATTAAATGATCATTACCGAACTTCAGTCCAACAGGTTTAAACTTAGGGCCTGTTACAATAACGGGTGGTGCAGGTATTTCTACTTTAGCATCCGGGACCACACTTGTTTTATCATGCGCAAAAAAATAAAGGTTCTGTTCCGTATTGGCCAGGCAGGTGATAAATTGAGGCGGCAGATTTTTTTCTTTATTCCAGTCAGCATGAAATACCTGTATTTCCCGGATGATCTTTGAAAGACCGGCTGAAGGCAGGTATGTTTTAAAGAAGGGCAAAAGAATAAATTATCAGCATGAATTTACTGTTTAAACCTTAAAAGGATCAAAACCTGGGAATACCAACAGTTTTTAAGATATGATTAGCACGATTCACTTTGTCCTGAAACAAAGGTTGGTCATCGTACTTTCCTTGAAGCGAAGGATTGACTTTATAGTCCTTCTGCTGCCTCTTTTTGTGTGCTTTTGCTTTTTGCGCTGTTTTCATACGGTTACAAACGCACATGAAAAATTTGTTACCCAAAGGAATAATGAAAATGGAGACAATAATGTAAGACCTTTGAGTTTCACCAAAAACGTCAATGCTGTGTCATCTCCAGTTTCATTCAATGTAAAACTACAAAAAGCATGTGGAATAGACATGCATAAAGACAGTATCAAGGCTTGTTATATGTTTTCGGGTAGTAAACCGGTTTTAAAAGACTATGGTACGCAAACTGTGCAGTTACGCCGGCTTTGTTCGGAGTTGGAAGCGCTATGTATTCAGGATGTGGTTATTGAAAGTACCGGGATATATTGGATACCGCTCTATGACCTTTTGCAACAAAAAGGTATCCGGGTAACCATAGCCAACCCGCTAAGAGTAAAACAAATACCCGGCAAAAAAACCGATACCTCAGACAGCGAGTGGTTATGTAAGCTACTGATGAACGGTCTGGTAAGCCCCGGTTTTATTCCCGATACCGGTTTGCGCCAACTGCGGCAGTTGAACCGCCAGCGGTTCCAATACACCAGTCAGTTGTCACAGGTGAAAAACCGTACCCTTAAAGTATTGGAAACGGCCAATCTCAAGCTAAGAAGTGTTCTTTCCAATGTGAACACTAAATCGGCCCGGCTGATTATAAAAGCCTTGTCGGAAAACATAACCGATATAGCAGTATTGCAATCATATTGTCTGCGCCGGGCAGCCCCCAAAGCCAAATTATTACCCGAAGCTTTAGATGGTACACTTAGCAATTATGACAGAAAACTATTACAGTTGAACCTTGCCGATTGGGATTATTTAGATCCGGCAGGTAACCATTTTAGAGCAAACGATGGAACAACTGATTGAACAACACTACAGCCGGGTGGTAACCTTGCTGGAAAAGGTGCCTGGCATAGGGAAGCAGGGAGCCAGAACCGTTGTTTCAGAAATAGGTGATGAATTAGGCAGTTTTCCTACAGACGACCATTTTACCAGTTGGACAGGACTGGCACCAGGCAACCGGCAAAGCGCTAATAAGTGGTATGCAAAACACACCACTAAAGGCAATAAGTATCTTAGGGCAACATTAATACAAATAGCGTGGGGCGCTGTACGAACCAAAGACAGTTATTGGCAGGCTCAATTCCTATACCTTAAGAAAAGAATGCCCGCTAAAAAAGCCATAGTTGCCATCGCCAGAAAAATGGCAAAACTGGTTTACAGGGTCATAACACAACATTATCAATATGAAGAAAAAGGGGCAGCCTGCTTCCTCAATCAACGAGGTAAATGGCATGACCCTCAATAGTGACCGGGTAAATTTTGAAGTCTATCTTCGTTTCTCAAACTGCCCGAAAAAGATAAGAACAAAGGAATGTTGCTACATGCACGAAAGAGAAATTTTATTCTTCGTATTCGGACAGTAGGGGAAACTCTTTGCTGACTAATTTTCAAGAGAAATTACAATAATAGTTATTGCTTAAAATTTATAAGCCTGCCTCAGTAAATACTTCAATCTATTTTATAAACTGATTTCAATATTAACTAACGCTGTAAATCAATGTATAGCTAAGCGTACCTTAATTAATACCTGAGCGGGTTTCTTCTGCGGTTCCAGATATAATTGCGAACGTTCACCCAAAAAGCAATGAACATATATATAATAATGGGCGATCCCATAGTAAGCAGTGAGATATAAATGAAGTGCTTGCGGATAACAGTATTGGCAATGCCTACCTTTTCACCAATGTAGGAGCAAACTCCAAACACCTGCCATTCGATAAACTGCTTAAATCTGTTCATAATGCAAAATTATAAAAAATAAATAACGGGTTTATTACCTGCATGTTATTTAAGCCATTATTTTTCGATAAATTCGCATGGATTTTCACATCAGGATGTAATTCCTGTCCACTGCACGGCGATTGATTAGGTCCTATAAATCAATAAATCTTAAATACTATAATCTATGGTTTTCGATCTTGACCTCATTAAAAAAACCTACGAAGCAATGCCTGCAAAAGTTGAGGCGGCACGCAAACTAACCGGTACTCCCCTCACCTTAGCAGAAAAAATTTTATACTCCCACCTTTTTGAACCAGCTACCAAACCATATGTAAGAGGTAAAGATTATGTTGATTTTGCACCAGACCGCGTTGCCATGCAGGATGCCACTGCACAAATGGCATTATTGCAATTTATGACTGCAGGAAGAGATAAAGTAGCTGTGCCTTCAACAGTACATTGCGATCACCTTATACAGGCTAAAGTTGGCGCTGCCCAGGACTTGGCAACCGCTGTTGATGTTAATAAAGAAGTATACGATTTCCTTTCTTCCATCTCCAATAAGTATGGTATCGGTTTCTGGAAAGCCGGTGCAGGTATTATACACCAGGTGGTTCTGGAAAACTATGCGTTTCCCGGCGGTATGATGATTGGTACAGACTCACATACGCCTAATGCAGGTGGTTTGGGTATGATTGCTATTGGTGTTGGTGGCGCTGATGCCGTGGATGTGATGGCTGGCTTAGCCTGGGAACTTAAAATGCCTAAACTCATTGGCGTAAAGCTTACAGGTAAACTCAGCGGCTGGGCATCTGCTAAAGATGTAATTCTTAAAGTGGCAGGTATACTCACCGTAAAAGGAGGTACCGGCGCTATTGTTGAATATTTTGGCGAAGGCGCTGACAACCTGAGCGCAACCGGTAAGGCAACCATTTGCAATATGGGCGCTGAAATAGGCGCTACCTGCTCTGTTTTTGCATACGATGAAAAGATGGCTGCATACCTTAAAGCAACAGAAAGAGCAGAGGTTGCAGCGCTTGCTGATGGCATTAAAGAGCACCTGCGCCCGGATGCTGAAGTATATACAGATCCCGTAAAATATTACGACCAGTTAATTGAAATAAACCTGGATGAACTGGAACCATATGTAAATGGTCCGTTCACGCCGGATTTAGCCTGGCCCATCAGCAAATTTGCTGAAGCGGTAAAAGCCAATCAATGGCCCGAAAGACTGGAAGTAGCATTGATTGGTTCATGTACCAACTCTTCTTATGAAGATATCAGCCGTTCAGCTTCTCTTGCGCAACAGGCGGTTGATAAAAATCTTAAAACAAGAGCCGAATTCACTATTACTCCGGGTAGTGAATTGGTTAGATATACTATTGAAAAAGATGGTTTCCTTAAAACCTTCGATAAAATTGGCGGTATTGTGCTGGCAAATGCCTGCGGACCCTGCATTGGTCAATGGGCAAGACATATAGATGACCCTACCCGCAAAAATTCTATCATCACATCTTTCAACAGGAACTTTGCAAAACGTAATGATGGTTTGGCAAGCACACACGCGTTTGTTGCTTCTCCTGAAATAGTAACCGCCTTTGCTATTGCCGGCGATCTTACTTTCAACCCGTTAAAAGATACATTAAAAAATGAGAATGGTGAAGATGTAATGCTTGATGAACCAACCGGTGTTGAATTGCCACCCAAAGGTTTTTCAGTTGATGACCCGGGTTACCAGGCCCCTGCAAAAGACGGAAGTAAAGTGCAGGTAATTGTTAATCCGGACTCACAGCGTTTACAATTACTATCACCTTTCACGCCTTGGGAAGGCACTGATCTGAAAGGGCTGAAACTCCTTATTAAAGCAAAAGGAAAATGTACTACCGACCATATATCAATGGCAGGCCCATGGTTAAAATTCCGTGGCCACTTAGACAATATCAGTAACAATATGCTGATCGGCGCTATCAATTTTTACAATGATAAAACTGATACAGTAAAGAACCAGTTAAGTGGTGAATACGGACCTGTGCCTGCTACTGCAAGAGCCTATAAAGCTGCAGGTGTGGGCAGTATAGTGGTGGGTGATGAAAACTATGGTGAAGGTTCAAGCCGTGAGCATGCTGCAATGGAACCACGCCATTTAGGTGTAAGAGCAATATTGGTAAGAAGCTTTGCACGCATACACGAAACAAACCTGAAAAAACAGGGTATGCTGGCGCTTACTTTTGCCAACAAAGAAGATTATGAAAAAGTGCAGGAGGATGATAGCATCGATATACTTGGCTTAACCACTTTTGCTCCCGGTAAACCATTAACGGTTGTACTTCATCATAAAGACGGCACTTCTGATTCCATTATTGTAAATCATACCTATAATGATCAACAAATACAATGGTTTAAAGAAGGTGGCGCATTAAACCTGATAAGAAAACAATTTACAAAATAATTGCGGTTAGTAAATCAGAAAAGGTACTGGCGGTTATCGGGATTTTTTGTTTTTGGGGCAATGCTATTCATCCAATTTCAGAACAGCCAAAAATGCTTCCTGCGGCACTTCTACATTACCAATCTGGCGCATGCGCTTCTTACCTTCTTTTTGTTTTTCAAGCAACTTACGTTTACGGCTTATATCACCGCCATAACATTTAGCAGTTACATCTTTACGCATGGCAGATATATTTTCACGCGCAACAATTTTGGCTCCAATTGCAGCCTGTATTGCTATCTGGAATTGCTGGCGCGGAACAAGCTCTTTTAATTTTTCACAAAGCTTTCTTCCAAAGTCTTCTGCCCTGCTGCGATGTATCAATGCGCTCAAGGCATCTACCTTATCTCCATTCAGCAAAATGTCCATCTTTACTATATCCGCATCCCGGTAACCAATAGGATGATAATCAAAAGAAGCATAACCACGGGTTTGACTTTTTAGCTTATCATAAAAATCAAACACTATTTCCGTCAATGGCATCTCAAATACCAGTTCAACGCGTGTAGTAGTCAGGTAACTCTGGTTAATCAAAATCCCTCTTTTCCCCAGGCACAAGGTCATAATATTTCCAATATACTCCGGCTTGGTAATGATCTGCGCTTTAATATATGGTTCCTCAATCCTGTCAGTCTTCACAACATCAGGCATTTCTGCAGGATTATTAACAGTGATTTTTTCGCCCCTGGTAGTGTATGCAACAAAACTTACGTTAGGAACAGTAGTAATTACTGTTTGATTGAATTCTCTTTCAAGCCTTTCCTGGATAATTTCCATGTGGAGCAATCCAAGAAACCCGCAACGAAAACCGAATCCCAGCGCCTGCGAAGTTTCTAATTCAAATGTAAGTGAAGCATCATTAAGCTGTAGCTTGTCCATGCAATCCCGCAATTCTTCAAAATCATCAGTAACCACGGGAAATATCCCGGCAAATACCATTGGCTTTACTTCTTCAAAGCCTTTAATGGCAACCGGGTTAAGGTTATTTGTTAAAGTAATAGTATCACCTACTTTTACTTCTTTAGCATTTTTAATACCGGTAATCAAATAACCTACGTCTCCGCAATTCACTTCCTGCTTCTCGGTCATTTTTAATTTCAATATACCTATTTCATCCGCCTCATACTCCTGTCCTGTACTTACAAATTTTACTTTATCATTTTTTCTCAGTCCCCCGTTCATAATGCGATAGTACACTATTATACCGCGGAAAGAATTGAAAACACTATCAAAAATCAACGCCTGCAAGGGGGCAGAGGGATCACCTTCCGGAGGAGGTATTCTGTCTACTATGGCTTCCAGTATTCCTTCAACGCCTAACCCGGTTCTGCCACTTGCCAACAAAATATCTTCAGGCTTACAGCCTATCAAATCAACAATCTGATCCTGCACTTCTTCTATCATAGCGCCATCCATGTCAATCTTATTGATGACAGGAATAATCTCAAGATCATTATCTATAGCGAGGTAAAGGTTACTGATGGTTTGCGCCTGTATGCCCTGTGTAGCATCCACAAGCAATAATGCACCTTCGCAGGCTGCCAGCGCACGGCTCACTTCATAGCTAAAGTCAACATGCCCGGGAGTGTCAATTAAATTGAGGGTATATAATTCACCACGTGAATTTTTGTAATTGATCTGTATAGCATGACTTTTAATAGTAATGCCTTTTTCTCTTTCCAGGTCCATATCATCGAGCACCTGGTCCATCATTTCTCTTTCACTGATAGTATTAGTTACCTGCAGCAAACGATCTGCCAGGGTGCTCTTTCCATGATCTATATGGGCTATAATGCAAAAATTCCGTATATGCTTCATTTACTTGCTCTTCTTTTTGAGATGCGCAAAGGTAAGCGTTTTGAGCGCAATAAAAATGAAGGCGATCGAAGCATCCGTAAAAGTTAAAAACAAAGAGAAATCTGGCTTTTTGCATGAAAATCAATGGTTTTATGCAATATTGGGTTATATGGCAGTATTACTCCGTTTAATTAGAAAGCAATATTATTATTACCCTTCTTCAAATTCACTTCTTTTACTTTGTCTTTATACCGCACTTTACAAACAGCAGCTCTGTCTGCTTTAATGATAAGTGTTGTGAGCGTTCCATTTTTCCAATTCATATTTACCGTATAGCCGCCTCTCGCTCTTATGCCCTTCATACTTCCTGAAGGCCAGGTGGATGGTAGTGCCGGTAAAATATGCATTTCGTTATTCTGTGATTGCAGCAGCATTTCCGCTATTCCTGCCGCACCGCCAAAATTTCCATCAATTTGAAATGGCGGATGTGTGCTTAATAAACCGGGTAAGGTACTATTTTGCAATAGCGATTGTACCTGCCCTCCCGCTTCATCACCATTTAATAATCTTGCATAAAAATTAATAATCCAGGCTTTACTCCATCCCGTATGGCCGCCACCGTTAGCTAACCTTCTTTCAATGGTTTTTTGTGCAGCGGCAAAAAGTTCCGGGGTATGTGGTGAGATGAGATTCAGTGGATATAAGCCTAATAAATGAGACACATGCCTGTGCCCGGGTTCTACTTCTTCAAAATCTTTTATCCATTCCTGTATAGTACCATTGGCTGCAATCCGGATGGGAGGTAGCAGTTTCTGTGCCGCCTTTACCCTTTCCACCAATGCAGCATCGGTATTTAAAGTGGCTGCCGAATTAATAAAATTATTAAACAACCCATGAATAATTTCCACATCAATTGTTGATGCATATGATAACTGCGATTGTTCTTTCCTGTTAGTGCCGGGAACAAAAAAGGCATTTTCCGGCGAATGAGAGGGATTGGTAACCAGATATCCTTCAGGAGATTTTACCAGAAAATCAAGCACAAACTCAACAGAACCTTTTATAACGGGATAGGCTACACTACGCAGGTAGGTGCTATCTTTCGTGAACTCATAATGCCGGTAAAGCGGGAACGTCATCCAGGGACCAGCCATTGGTGAAACGCCCCATACGCCATCTGCAACACCTGTTCTTCCATATACATCGGTAAGATGATGCAATGTCCAACCTCCTGCATGATACATTTCTTTTGCTGTAGCGCTGCCGGGCACAGTAACCTGTTGCATAAAATTAGCCAGCGGCAACACGGTTTCCGGCAGGTTGCCAGACTCCGCCGGCCAATAATTCATCTGCAGGTTTATATTGGTATGAAAGTCTGCGTTCCATGGCGCTTTATACATATCATTCCATATGCCCTGCAAATTAGCAGGCAATACGCCCGGGCTGCGTGAAGAACCCATTAACAGGTACCTCCCAAACTGGTAGTACAATACAATCAAACCATTATCCTGCGCTCCGGCTTTTACTTTTTCAAGCCGTTCATTGGTTGGTATGCTACTATTTGTATCCTCACCCAGATTAAATGCTACCCTCTCAAACAATAAACGATGATCTTTTTCATGCTGTTGTTGTAAAGCAACCGGGGTAAATGCTGCGGCTTTGCTTATTTTTTCTTTACATAGCAAAAGAGGGTCGATGGTATTATCCGTATCTAATCCTTTAATATTATAATTACTTGCACCGGTTATAATCAATACTATTTTTTTTGCCTGTTGTATATTGTACCCGGCAGAAGTGTCTGTTTGTACAGGAACAGTTTTGCCATCTGTTACAATTATTTTCATTACTGCAGAAAAACGCATGTGTTTTCCGGCAGGGCCGCTAAGAGCATCTTCATCATCATTGATCTGCCCAATATAATATGCAATGTCTTTTTCACTTTTATATACATCAATATCCTGTTCCCTCGAGATGGCCACACTAATATCAACAGGAATTTCAGATGAAATATTTACAACCATCATATCCTGCGGCGCAGAAACAAAAACCTCCTGTTTAACTTTTTTTCCGGCTACAGTATATGTTGTATTTGCAATACCGGTATTAAGCGTTAGCGACCTTTTATATTGTTGCGGCATTGACGTCCATGCATAGTTAATAAAAAGGTTTCCAAGTGGTTGATAAGAACGTACCCGCGGGGGTATGCCAACCATATATGCACTGCTCAGCTCAAGCGCTTTTTTATAATCGCCGTCAAAAAGCGCTTTTTGTATTTCAGGTAAATGCATTGCAGACTGCTTGTTATTATTGTTGATCTTCGATCCTGCCCATATGCTTTCTTCGTTTAATTGTATTCTTTCGTGGTCACATCTTCCGAAAACCATTCCCCCAATACGCCCATTACCTACAGGCATGGCGTCTGTCCATTTTTGTGCAGGAGCAGTATACCATAGTTCCAGGTTTTTTTGTGCAATGGATAAGGAGGGAATTGCTGTCAACATTAAAAAAAAGAAGCGGCGCATAGATGGATGTAGTTTTCTGCAAGCTATAGTAAATTTCAATTCTTAACAGATTTTTGAACTACTCAGCGCTATTAAAACAAGCAAATAAGCCAAATGCAGTAAAAATACGGTGCAGCCAAACGAAAATCTTGTTGATTTAACGCAACTTAATGCGCAAAAAGAAAAAAAATCAAAAATTATTGAGCAACAGTGGTATCGTTAATCTACGATGTGCATATTAAATAAAATACCAACACCTATACGTTTACACTTATGATTTATAGGCAATAGTTCTATTAATATGTTGATAACACCGGGTGTGTAGATATATGATATCGTAGATTTCCCAACGTGTAGAGCAGAGGCTACAGCTTAATCAAACCTTTACCTATTTGGATTTATGAAGTTGTGTGCTTTCTTTGTATAACAAATCCAATGATTAAATCCAAGTCCAAAAATCCAGATCCTGAGAAACTTAAATCCGGTATCCGAAAAACATCCTTTGATTAACCGTTTTAGTCCAGTTCCGAAAAGCCTATCCTGTGAATAACCCATGTCCTGTGAAACAGCCAAACAAATCCTATATCCGAAAGAAGACTGCATGTATTCCCCGTCCAGGTAAAACATTGCACAGCAACAGAAAATGAAGTTCATGTGCTTACCACATGTTACCGATCCTAAAAACTATCCATTTTATTTTTCATTTTCTGTTGCTTTTTTATTCAATTCCCTTCATCACCCTGTCATGTTCAAACTCAGTAGTTATTGTTTTAGCCTCACGTGCGTATACAGCCTTTAAGTCCTATAATTGATAATAATTTTTCTATTTGCCGTTTAGCTTTACATCATCAATATAAAACACTCCTTTCTCCACTTTTTCATCTGCGCCAGGTAAAGGAGGTTCAGGTTTTTCATTGGGTGTTGTTCTGGTTGGAAAATTCCTGTATGCCCCTGTTCGAAATGAAATACGCTCCACTGATTTAACCGCTTCTGCCAGGGCCATGTTTGCAGCAACTTTCTTTCCATCAATATATACATCATAACTGCCTTTAAGCGTGGCATTAATTACAACATGAATTTCATACCATTGTTTTAGCTGATATTGCTGAATAGTTTTTATACAACTTCCATCGGCGATCGTAATATCTTTATTTGCGCTGAAGTTAATACGAACAGGACGATTGCCAAACCGATCTGTGATATCAACAGCTAATTCCCCATTAATATTTTGATCTGCGTATATGCGAAACCGTAAGTCTGCATGTTGTGTTTCTTTAAACACCCGTATAGCCCTCGCATAATCATGTGGATCTTCATCACTAAGCTTTAAACTTTTATTATTCCTGCCTGGAAAACCAGCAACAGATACAGGCGCCCATTGGGGAGAATAGGTATTCCAGTTTTTTACAGCGCCTCCTGTTGATAATGTATTGAAATCATCATACACCGGTTCAGTAACTTTATATGTAACGGGAATCTGTATGTGACTGATCCATATATCTTCTTTATTCATACTGTAGGTAAGCCACATATCCTTTCCGGGCGCATTACCGTTTCCCTCATCAATACCGCGCATATAACAGGGTCCAAAATCTTTCCATCTTCCGTAAAATCTTCTTGGTGGTACTTCACCCTGAACGAGCAGCATATCGTCAAATATTGCACCATCATCGCTTGTAACGATGATCAGCGGATATCGGTATTCTGAATTATCAATAGGATTATAGCACATCGCATACCGCCCGTCTTCTGTTTGTTGGCCCCAGTTTTTACCGCCGCTCATAATAAGCGTTGGCACTTTTACCGGCGAAAATGTTTTGCCTTCGTCACCGGATAATGCAGCTTTTGATTTCTTCCACAGCATTACCACTTTCCCATCTTTGCGATGAAAATAGGACAGCGCGGAAAGATGGTCGTCATTCCTGTTTTCCGCATACAACGTATCGCTGTCATCATCTTCATCACGCCACTGCAATGTTTTTAACCTGTCTTTCAGCAATGCATTACATGCAGATACAAAGCCGGTGTCTTTAGCAGAAGTATAAAAAGGGAAAGCCGTGTTGGTTTCATTCCATTGCGCATGACTTTCGTATTTTATAAAATATACCGGGCTCATCGTTCCATCCCTGTATATTTCCCGTACCACCCTTCCTATACCGTCTTCCTGGAAAGGGTCTTCAGCATGCCCGTAAAAAGCAAGCGTGAGTAAGCGACCGCTAGGTGCGGTATAAAAGCCCATACGCTGGTGCATCATATAACCATGATAGCCTTCCGGGATTTTTACGCCGGCCGGCGCCTGGTATGGCGCGAAAATAATTTGTGGTATTGTCCAGCACCTGCCATCTGCGGAAGTAGTTAGCAGCGTTTGCCCGGGAGCAATATGTTCATCAACCGGGTTGCTGAGGTATTGCAGGTAAAATTTTCCATTCCAGTAGGCAAGATTAGGCGCATGATTATATGTCCACCCCGAATCAGTGGCAATATCCGTATGTTTTCGGTTGGCACGCATCACCTGTATGCTTTCTGTACCTATGGCATACCGCAACCTTCCTTCATGCACCAAAGGATCAATAGTTACACCACCCACATAACGCACAGGCTCAGACGCAGTTCCTGTTTGCGCACGTAACAATAAACAAGTTAACAGTGATATGATGAAACAGCATGTTTTTTTAAAACTTAAAGCTAATTGCATAGCATACTTTTTATAAAGAAAATTATTCTATAAGAGAACAAAAACAAATATAGATACTATACCCAATGCGTGATGCATTGCTTATTCTAAAGAAATCATATACAAGCCTGATTGGCTGCAGGTTTCAGGTTACAGGTTCTCTTTCCTCTGCTTACTTCTGCCTGGCATTTCCACTCTAAACCCTACACCTTCCACCCTACGCCTTTCTTCCTATCTTTGCCTAAAATACAAATGGACGTAGAACAAATCCGCGAATACTGTCTTTCAAAAAAGGGTGCCAAAGAATATCAGCCATTCGGCCGGATACTGTGGTTTTTAAAGTGAATGGAAAAATGTTCCTGCTGCTTTCTCTTGAGGCTGTCCCAACTCAATTCAATGTAAAATGCGATCCCGAAAAAGTGGAAGAGTTAAGAGAAGCATATGATTGTGTGTTGCCCGGCTATCATATGAATAAAAAACACTGGAACACCATTGTAATTGATGGTTCTGCTTCAACAAAATTGCTGAAAGAATGGATAGATCATTCGTATGAGCTGGTAAAAGGTAAGCCAAAGAAATAAGATTTTTCCGAAAGATTGGCAACATTAGCCCCCATGTGAAAATTTGAATATGCCTAAATTATCGGTTGCATTTATGGAATATCATCAATTTCAACTCTTAGCATAGTGTTATACAAATTCGCGTATTATATAGTTGTTATTGCCGTACTGTTTGCCTTGTTTGCTCTTCTGCCAAACTTCGGGCATCGTTCTGAAGATGATCCTGTGGCAAATATTACTTCCCCCAAACCCACATCCATTCATATAATTGTAGCGCTTTGCGACAATAAATACCAGGGCATTGTAAAAGTAGCCTCCGCTCTTGGTGATGGTCAGCAGCCTGCCACCAACCTGTATTGGGGCGCGGCGTATGGCATTAAAACATTTTTTTCTCAGAAGCAAAGCGACTGGAAATTAGTATATACACAAAAATCCGTATCGGATACCATATTGGAAAGATCGATCTTTAAGCATAAAACAAAACCGGCATACCTGATGGCTGATGCTTATAATGGCCGTTATATTAAAACCGCTATGGAAAGTATGCTTGAATATGCTTCGGGTGATAAAAGCATTTCCGCCCGCATTGCTGATCAGCAGGTTTTATTTGGAGGCGCATCCGACATTATCGGCTATACCGGGCATGATGGGTTAATGGATTTTTCCATTGATAAAGCTTTTAAAAAGAAGAACAATAACGTAAGAAATGCGATTATGCTTGCCTGTTACAGCAAACAGTATTTCACAGATCATTTAAAAAATACCGGCGCAACCCCACTCCTATGGTCAACCGGGTTAATGGCCCCGGAAGCATATATTTTATACGACGCGCTTTCTGCCAGGCTTAATAATAAGGACGAAAGCAATGTACGTGAAGCCGCTGCCAAAGCCTATGCTACATATCAAAAATGCAGCGTGGAGGCCGCAAGAAGATTACTGGTTACAGGGTGGTGAGAAGTGGGATGAAACGAACTTTCACGTTTGACATTTCACGCCTCACATTTCACATACCGACATACCAATAGAACCTCCCACTTAGTGCAGTATTTGCGGATGTTACCCTGGGGGTATATCGGAAAAATTGATTTCACGATGCCCTGAAAAATATTATTCACGAAACCAGGCGAAACGATAAGATAGAAAAAGCACACGAATAGTAATTGAAAACCTCACTTCTTCAACACCACATCTTCTTTGGCTGCCCACATACCAATATCCTGTTTGCTTAAAGCCGCGGCCATTAAATCAGGAAATTTATCCGGCGTGCAGGCAAATACAGGTATACCAAGATTTGAAAAGAATTGCGCGTTGTGATGGTCGTAAGACGGAGCGCCATCATCATTTAACGCAAGCAGCGTAACCACCTGGACGCCCGCCGCCACAAGTTCCGAGGCTTTTTTGCGCATTCCTTCGGGATTGCCACCTTCATACAAATCGGTTATCAGCACCAGCACAGTATCAGAAGGACGTGTAATAACCTGCTGACAATAGGTTAATGCTGAATGTATATCTGTGCCTCCGCTCAACTATACGCCGAATAATAATTCTACAGGAGGTTATTATTAATATTATTCTATAACTGCATTGTATACCAACAAACCCGATGTCCTTGCAGGACAATGAGCTGTGCAGCCATTCCATTTCATCCCTTCAAACCCCAGTTTCATCACATTTATCAATTATAATTGGCGGCTACGCTATATTCTTGCGGAAAGAATGATAATAAATGAAAATACGCTGGCGGCAACAGGAAATTATTTTTGTAACGATTGTTGTTTGTTTGCTGTTTCTCCAATTTTTCAATAATAATATTGCGATTTCGAGAGAGGAAATGGCAGAGCGCTCTGGCGGAGGTTATTATGATAACGTAATGGCCCGGTATTATTATTACTATATTTTCCCTAAACTTATTCCTGCTTTTGCTGTATACGCCTTCTATCTTTTGCTCAATCTCTATGTAATTCCGGTACTTATTCTGAAACGGAAATTTTTTATGCTTGCCATTATTACCGGAATATCTATCTGGCTGGCGCTTCTGGGTATATATGCTGTTTCCTATTACCGCACGGGGATCTATACTTTGCTGCAACATTCGGGCGTACCACTTAAGCGCATTTCACTTCAATACAGTTTTTCCATAACCGGAATGATTGTTATATGCTACGGCGCCTATGCTTATATACGCGAACTACTGATCAAATCTATCCCGAAGGATAATGGCAACCGTTTATTTCGGATAATGTTGATCAATAATATTACAGCAACTGCGCTTGCATATATCTCCGGCTTTTTTTTGCTGATTAACTTCGGATTATTACGAAATGACGGCATAGCAATATTTTATGTGTTCTTCCTGTTGCCAACAATAATTATTTGTTTTATTAATATTTACCGGCTATTTCCCAGGCAGCAGAAAAATGCTATTCCGTTTAAAAAGGTTATTCAGCAATTGCTCATTGCTCCAATTGTACTTTCACTATCAGGATGGATGCTTTTTTCATTCAGCAGAAATGAATCTTCCCCGGCCATTCTGTTTTTTCTGCTCGCTATATTATTATTGATTTCCACGCCGATCTCCTGGTTGTTTTATGCATTGCAAAAAGAACAGCTATCCGAAATGTTAAATCTTCAGAAGGATCTTGGTAAAACTGCTGCCGATCTGCAGTTCCTGCGCTCACAGATAAACCCGCATTTTTTATTTAATGCTTTAAATACCATATACGGAACAGCATTGCAGGAAAATGCTGATCGTACCGTCGGGGCGGTACAAAAGCTTGGAGACATGATGCATTTTATGCTGGAAGAAAATCAACAGGATAAGATTCCGCTTAGCAGAGAGCTCACTTATCTTACAAATTATATTGAACTGCAGAAATTACGTACGCAAATTTCACCCGGCATTGACATTTCTTTCACATCTAAAGCAGAGAAATGCTATCATGAAATAGCGCCAATGTTGTTAATTCCTTTTGTAGAAAATGCATTTAAGCACGGTATCAGCCTGCAGGAAAAATCGTGGATAAGAATTAACATTTCATGCGATACTGAACAGCTTTATTTTGATGTTTATAACAGCGTTCATTCCAGGAAAGAAGCCGATCCTGAAAAAAACAGGTCGGGCATCGGGCTGGAGAATGTAAAACAACGTTTATCACTTTTATACCCACAGCAACATGAACTACAAATCAGATCTACAGCAACAGAATACTTTGTTCACCTCACCATCAAACCCTGAGCCTGAACCATCCTCATGGGACAAAATACTTTGGTGGATGGCAGCGGCAGACGCATCATTAATGAAAGATTGCGGCCCGGATAAATTCCGCTACACTGTAATCGGTTATACCGTTATGGCAACGTGGTTATTCGCCACCTTAGCCTGGGGTTATTTTTTTTCTACTTTGTTTGATGATATCCTGATCATACTACCCGCAGCAATTTTCTTTGGTTTTATTATTCTCACTATCGACAGGGGGTTGATTGCAGGCTTAAACAGCAACGGTGGTAAAAACAAATGGCTGTCACTTTCTTTAAGATTATTACTGGCGCTTACGATTGGCTTTTTCATTTCACAGCCTGTTGTATTAATGCTATTTGAGAAAGATATTAATGCACATCTGCCTGTTGTAAAAGAAAAAAAGATTACCGCTTATACCAAACAGGTGCGTGATGAAAATGCGATAACGCTTCAACAGGCAAAAACAGAAATTGAGCGCATACGCAATGAACAAAAATTAAAAGAGCAGGAAATAACTGATTTAAAAAATGCGTACATCAGGGAGACGGATGGCACCGGCGGCTCAGGCAAAATAGGTGAGTATACGATAGCTAAGGTTAAAAAAATGGCATACCTGAAATCAGAAGAAGATTTGATTACGTGGAAACGTAACGTGCAGCCATCTTTGGATAGCGCACTTGCTAAAGAAAAAGCCATAGAAGCCATCATACAGCAACGCATAACCGAATTTGATAAAGGATTAACGGATGGTTTTTTAACTAGAATAGAAACCCTTGATGACCTGATGCTTGTTCACCCGCCGGTTAAATACAGGTATCGCCTGGTAATTATGCTGATCATGATGATTGAGCTCATGCCTTTGCTTACCAAATTGATGATGCCATCGGGCTTGTATGAAGAAAAAGTGCAGGATGCCGTGCAGCAAAGAAAATTATTATGGCAACCGGAAAGAGCCGCATTGAAAGAAGTAGAAAAATCATTTTATGAAACAGCATTACAAACTGATAAGCAATTACAGGCTGATGTAATGCATGAAATAAATGAATTAAGAAGAAAACAGGCCGAAGAAGAATTCAGCAGGTGGAAACAAAACCCGGGTAAAGTAAGGCAGTTTTGGGAGCAGTTAAAAAGCAGACTGTTATATTTCAACAGGAATTGGTAACAGGCATCATATTTTATTATTTGAATATAATAGCGCATGAAGATCAGAACCGGAAAATTTTGGTTTGGGGCTATAGCATTTGCTATCATTCCTTTATTGGCAATAGATATCTTCCTTCATTATCTTGACTGGCAAAAAGAAGTGAGGGAAGAATTAATCATTGTTGTACAAAATTTATACTCCTTCGACAAACAACAGAAAGCCAATATTCTTGACAGTGTTTTTGAAAGAAATCAAACTTTAGTGTTTCTTATTTATACGAAAATTTTTTCTATTCTGATTTTATCGGTTTTGAGCGTTTACTTTTTCTATATCTATAAAAAAGAACATAGAACCACATTATTAAAGCCATTTTTCTATACGATAATAATCACGGCCTGTTTCATTGCCGTAAAACTGTTTTTAGTTGCAAGAATAAATACGAACGAAAATATCAGGTTTATAACAACTGATACCAATTTTCCATCTTTTCAAAAATTATATGCTGATAATTTTAAAGGAAGAGTTGTATATATTGATTTCTGGGGAACAACATGCGGTCCCTGCCTGCAGGAATTCAGAAACTTTACCAAACCACTAAAAACCAGGTACAAAAACAGAAATGATATAACATATTTGTATATAGCCCGGGGAAATGAGTATTTATGGCGTAAGCAAATTGAAAAATACGATATTGAAGGAGTCCATATTTTTTTAAGCGCATCACAATATGATAAACTTTATAAAGCATTAACTAATGACAGCAGTATTTTAATGCCTCATTATTTAATTACCGATAAACTGGGAAATATTGTTGAAGCAAATGCAAAACAACCGAGCGAAGGCGATAGTTTATATCTTCAATTAGATAAATATTTAGTGGAAAAATGAAAGAAATATCTTAGCAATAAGCACTATGTTTTCTCATAATTCAATATGGCAATTATGTTATATTTGATACATTCTTTTAAAATCTCTATTGTTCGTTGCTGAAAACTATCGCCATAGATGATGAGCCCATTGCACTGGAAGTAGTAAAATCTCTTTCAGCCAAAGTTCCTTTTATCGAATTGAAGGCATGTTTCACCAATGCGTTCGAGGCTTTAAACTATCTGCAAAAGGAAAGAGTGGATCTTATTTTTCTCGATATTAAAATGCCGGATATTACAGGTATTGAATGGTTGAAATCTGTGCCACAACCTCCTATGATTATTTTTACCACTGCTTACAGCGAACATGCAGTTGAAAGTTTTGAACTGGATGCAGTTGACTACCTGCTCAAACCTTTTTCGCTTGCAAGGTTTTTAAAAGCAGCCAATAAAGCAAATGAACTGGCGAGATTAAAAAATATAGTTGATACAAAAGAAGAATCTATATTTATTAAGAGCGGCTACGAGCAGGTAAGGATTTTACTTAATGATTTGATATATGTGCAAAGCGCCGGCAACTACCTTCATTTCATCTCTGCCAATCAGAAATTACTTGCGCGCCTTACCATGAATGAAGCCGAATCGTTATTGCCTGCATCTAAGTTTACCCGCATACATCGTTCCTATATTATAGCCAATAAGCGTGTTACGCGTATAGATAAAAACTCGGTATGGGTTGAGCACACCACTATTCCTATTGGCGCGGGTTATAGTGCAGCGCTTGAAAAAATAACGAAGGATAGGCTGAAGTTATAGGATGATAGAAAAACTATATCCTGCATAACAAAACAGGCCCTGGAAATTTCAGATCAGAGGCGGCGTAAATGCACATAAAAGCTTTGAGTTGAAATACCTGAAACTTGTAACAATTACTCCAGCATTCTCTTCGCCTTCTGCACAGCCTTCACCAGCTCATCTACTTCAGCTTTGGTATTGTAGCACGCAAAAGAAGCTCTTACTGTGCCGGGAATATGGAATATCTCCATTAGTGGTTGTGTACAATGGTGCCCTGTTCTAACAGCGATGGATTGCTTGTCTAAAATTTCACCCATATCAAAGGGATGAATATTACCCACCAAAAATGATATAGCGCCAGCCCTGTGTTTGGCATCGCCAATAAAGCGGAGTGAAGGAATGGCTGCAAGCTTATCATACGCATAGGCTATCAACTCTTCCTCCCATTGCTGAATAGCGTGTATGCCTGCCTGTTGTATATAATCAACGGCCGCGCCTAATGCTATAGCGCCTGATATATCCGGCGTGCCGGCCTCAAACTTAAATGGTAGTTCATTGTAGGTGGTTTTTGCAAAAGTTACGTGACTTATCATATCGCCTCCGCCTTCGTACGGCGGCATTTCATTCAACCATTTTTCCTTGCCATATAAAATACCAATGCCGGTTGGCCCGTACATTTTATGACCGGAAAAGGCAAGAAAATCAACATCCAGTTCCTGTACATCAAGCGGCATATGCTGCACTGCCTGCGCGCCATCCAGCAAAACAGGAATGTTCAACGCATGTGCTTTACCAATGATCTCTCTAACAGGGTTTACTGTTCCTAAACTATTAGAAACATAGGTAACGGCAACGATCTTTACTTTAGGTGTAAGCAATTTGTCAAACTCCTCCATCTTCAGTTCACCCGCTTCATCTATTGGTATAACTTTTAATACTGCATTTTTTTCTTCACAAATAATTTGCCAGGGAACAATATTGGAGTGATGCTCCATTGCAGAAATCAATACCTCATCACCTTCTTTCAAAAATTTTCTGCCAAACGTATAAGCAACCAGGTTGATACTATTGGTAGTGCCCTTTGTAAAAACAATTTCGTAATCGTGCTTTGCATTTATAAAAGCAGCAATTTTCTTTCTCGCTACTTCATATGCTTCTGTAGCCTGCTGACTTAGCAAATGCACACCACGGTGTACGTTACTGTTATATTCTGTGTAATACTTATCGAGCGATTGTATAACCGATAAAGGCTTTTGCGTGGTTGCGGCATTATCAAGATAAATCAGTGGTTTGCCATATACTTTTGTTTGCAGAATCGGGAAGTCCTTCCTTATGCTTTCTACATCCAATACGTTTTCTGTTATGGCATCACTATTAAGCATGCGCTTCAACCATTTTTTTTGTGATCAGCTTTTCAATATACTCCTGTATAGCTGGTATCTGAATTTTGTTAGTAACATCAAAAGCAAAAGCATTTACCAGCAGGTTTCTTGCAGCTTCTTCACCAATACCTCTTGCTTTTAAATAAAACAAAGCTTCATTATTAAAATTACCAACCGTTGAACCATGACTGCATTTCACATCATCCGCAAAAATTTCCAACTGTGGTTTTGAATCAATCACCGCATTATTGCTCAACAACATATTGTTGTTTTGCTGAAAAGCATTGGTTTTTTGAGCATCCTGTTTTACAAATATCTTACCGTTAAATACCGCTCTTGAATCTTTCATTAATACACCTTTATACAACTCATTGCTAAAGCAATGCGGGTTAAGGTGATTAACACAGGTATGATTATCCGTTAACTGGTTTGCACCGGTAAGGTATAATCCATATAAATGACTTTCGGTATTTGTTCCGTTTAAATCGAGCTGAATATTATTACGGAAAAGTAAACCTCCCGGTAATGTATAGGTGTAGTTGTTATAAAGACTATCAGCACTCTGTACCGTCTGGTTAAAATTCACCCAGCGAACGTTCGATGGTGTAACCTGCAATACATAATGATCAGCCTGTGCATTCTCTGCTACATAACATTCGGTTACACTATTAATGAAAATCGGGCTTTCTCCAATAATCAATAAAGATTCAACTACCTGTATTTTGCTGCCTTTATTGGCTATTATTAAAAGTCGTGGTTGCACAAATACAGGCTCTGCCGCATTGTATACATGCGTGATATGTATAGGCTTATCAGCAACAATATTTTTATCAGCTTCTATTACAATGCCATGCTCAAACATGGCAGTATTAAGCGCTGCCATCGGCTGGCTGTTTAATGGAATATGCTTTGACAAGTAATTTTTAAAGCGATCATTTGTTAAAGCGGTGCGCAAAGGTGAAATGCTTACGCCCGGAATATTCACATCTTCATTCAGCATACCATTCTTCAACACAATTTCATGTGCCTCAAATTTTGGAATGCTGCTGTTTTTTTTTGTATTAACAAGCGAAGCTTCGCCGGGAGCCAGGATAAAATCTTCTTTTAAAAATGGCGCTATATTGGTAAAACGCCAGTCTTCCATTTTTGTAGTAGGAAAACCTGTACGCGTAAATGCTTTAAATGCATCTTCGCGTAAATTGGTTAGCCAGCTGCTTTCTGTATCGTTTCTTTTTTCTTTGTATAAAGAAGTTAACTGGTCGTATAGTGATGTTGTAGTAATCATGTTAATTGTGTAATGCTTTATTCATCAAACCGAGGCCGTAGTAACAGGTTCTTTTATCCAGTCGTAGCCTTTTTCTTCCAGTTCCAACGCCAGTTCTTTGGTGCCGGATTTTACAATTCTTCCATCATACAATACATGCACAAAATCGGGAACTATGTAATCGAGTAAACGCTGATAGTGCGTAATTACAATAAATGCATTTTTATCAGAACGTAATTTGTTTACGCCGTTCGACACAATACGCAATGCATCAATATCCAAACCTGAATCTGTTTCATCCAGTATAGATAATTTTGGATTAAGCATTGCCAATTGAAATATTTCATTCCTCTTTTTCTCACCACCAGAAAAACCTTCGTTTAACGAACGGTTGGTAAGCTTGGCATCAAACTCCACCAGCTTTTGTTTTTCTCTTGTAAGCCTCAAAAATTCTTTGGCTTCAATAGGAGCTTCGTTATGGTATGCTCTTATTTCGTTTAATGCTGTACGTAAGAAATTAATATTTGATACGCCTGGTATTTCAATGGGGTATTGAAACGCCAAAAACAAACCTTCTCTTGCCCTGTCTTCAGGCGACATATCCAATAAATCTTTACCATCAAAAGTTACTGTACCACCGGTTACTTCATAGTTTTCTCTTCCGGCAAGCACTGAAGCCAGTGAACTTTTGCCTGACCCGTTGGGTCCCATAATCGCATGTACTTCGCCGGGATTAACCTGCAGGTTGATGCCTTTTAAAATCTGCTTATCCTCAACTGACGCCTGTAGATTTTGAATGTTTAGTAACATAATAATTGCTCGTGTTTCTTTTTTGTCTTTATCCTTTCCAATTAGATAAATAAGTTGTTTTATATTTTAGCCTACGCTGCCTTCCAATGAAATAGAAAGCAGTTTCTGTGCTTCTACTGCAAATTCCATCGGCAACTGGTTTAATACTTCTTTCGCATATCCATTCACAATCAATGCGACTGCTTTTTCTGTGTCAATGCCTCTTTGGTTTAAATAGAAAATCTGGTCTTCACCAATTTTTGATGTGGTAGCCTCGTGTTCTATTGTAGCCGTATTGTTCTTCGATTCTATATATGGAAAAGTATGTGCACCGCAACGATCACCAATCAATAGTGAATCGCACTGCGTAAAGTTTCTTGCATTCTCTGCTTTAGCACTTACCTGTACCAGTCCGCGGTAACTATTTTGACCTTCGCCTGCAGATATACCTTTTGAAATGATGCGGCTTTTAGTGCCTTTACCAATATGAAACATTTTTGTTCCGGTATCGGCTATCTGTTTGTTTTTTGTAACAGCTACTGAATAAAATTCACCAACAGAATAATCGCCCTGCAAAATTACACTTGGATATTTCCAGGTGATAGAAGAACCAGTTTCAACTTGCGTCCACGAAATTTTTGCATGAGCGCCGCGGCATACACCACGTTTGGTTACGAAATTATAAATACCTCCGTTACCGTCTTTATCGCCGGGATACCAGTTTTGTACCGTACTGTATTTGATCTCCGCATTTTCCATAGCAATCAATTCCACTACCGCAGCGTGCAATTGGTTTTCGTCTCTTTTAGGTGCAGTGCAACCTTCAAGATAACTAACATAACTGCCTTCATCAGCCACAATTAATGTGCGCTCAAACTGCCCGGTATTTTGAGTGTTTATTCTGAAATAAGTGGACAATTCCATTGGGCAACGAACGCCTTTTGGAATATATACAAACGAACCGTCAGAAAAAACGGCAGCATTTAATGCAGCATATAAATTATCGGAATATGGCACAACCGTACCAAGATATTTTTGCACCAGTTCAGGATATTCTTTTACTGCTTCGCTGATGGAGCAGAAAATAATACCATGTTCCTTTAATGTTTCTTTATAAGTAGTGGCAACAGATACACTGTCAAAAACAGCATCTACCGCAACACCTGCTAATATTTTTTGTTCTGACAGAGGGATGCCCAGTTTCTCAAAAGTGGCGATCAATTCAGGATCAACTTCATCCAGGCTCTTGAATTTTGCACCCGATTTTGGTGCAGCATAATAAGATATATCCTGGAAATCAACTTTTGGCAATTCAAAATTTTGCCAGTGCGGCGCAGGTTGTTTTAAAAAAGATTGATAGGCTTTTAAACGCCAATCGAGCAACCATTGTGGCTCGCCTTTTTTTGCAGATACAAAATGTACCGTCTCCTCGCTCAATCCCCTGGGCGCTATTTCCATTTCAATATCTGTTACGAAACCAAATTCGTATTCCTTATTACTATACTCCTCTAAAATATCGTCGCTCTTATTAGGCATAATTTCAATGTGTGTATTAAAGGCTCAAACTAAACTGAAAAACTTTCACCGCAGCTACAGGTTCTGGTAGCATTAGGGTTGTTAAAGGTTAACCCCTTACCATTTAACCCGCCTGAATAATCTAATTCAGTGCCATACAGATATAAAAGACTTTTCATGTCTACAACTATCCTGATGCCTTTATCTTCAAAAATTTCGTCGCCAGCCTTTGTTTCTTTGTCAAAAGTCAGCTTATATTCCAAACCGGAGCAACCGCCCCCTTTTACGCCTACACGCACAAAGGTTCCTTCATCACTTTTTTCCTGCGCCATCAGGTTAACTATATACTCCTTAGCAGAAGGTGAAACCGTAATCATAATACTTATTTTAAACTATCTGCGAAATTACAATTTTAGGCGATAAGATGATGTTACCTAACCTTAAAAGGTAGAAATATAAGCGGAATGTATTTATAGACAGGGATTGTTAACCATTAAACATACAGTAATAAAGGAGAAATCGGGTTGAAGTAAACTAAAAAACCGCTAAAATCTTGATCCTTTTAGCGGTTTTGAAAGAAATACCCGGTTAGAAACTTATACTACGCTTGCCCTTTCAAGATTTGAAATGGTGGGGTTGCCTTGCTGTATATATAATTCTGCCAGTTTTAAACGCCCTGGTTTATCATTCTCAATAGAAAATAATAACTCCTCCGGTCGCATAAGCTTGATATTTAGAGGCTTGAATGTGCTTTCTTTAAATGTTGCAGAAGGTAATCCAATAAACAGCCCTATATTACCATCCTGGCTGTTTAAAGACCATTCTTCAGGAGCGCCTTCCATTTCAACTTGTAAAGAAAGATAGATGTTGAGCGCCAATCTGTCTTTGAAATCCGGAACCTGCGGTACAATTCTTCCCGCCTCATACACGAGGTTTGCCTGCCAGCTATTGCTGAAATCTTCAGGAGCAATAATGTCATTTGATTCAAGGTATATTTCATACAGGTATTCATCGCCATCACTTAACCCCTTTGTTAGTACAACCTGGGTTTCTCTACCAGTGTCATATAACTGAAGCAGGCGTTCTTTGCCCGGCCATGTAGGATAGTAAGCATGGATCGGGCTGAGGTATTGTATTTCAAATTCAGTTAATAGTTGCATTTTTATTTCTTCTTTTTATATTTTTTATTCGCCTCTACATCTGCATCATAAAATTGCTGATCCCAATAGAATATAGCATTCTCCTTTCCACTTTCGGCGAAACGTATCTCAATAATATTAAATCGTTCTTCTGTATCCAGAGCTTCTTTGTACATGCGGAGAAGTTCAAGTGTGTCCTGATAACTCATTAGGTAGAAATCAGTTGGAAGATTACTGACTTTATCGAAAATACCACCTTCCATAAAATTGTCAGCGATTTTCATTCTATAATAATGAGAGGATAATTCTATTGATTGATCTTGTTTATTTATCGAATTGAGAATTAATTGTTTAGTCTTTTCGCGTAACATTATTATAGTTTTAATTAATGAAAGTTTTAATAGGTTGATTAACACCATCAATAGTTTCTGTTACAAGAAATCTTGTTGGTCTCAATGGTTTGGTTGCATCTTCATATTTTATTTCGATCTTAATTTTAATAACTTTGGGAGGGTTCTGCTTTAACAAATTCTCCCAGTTATTTTCCATTATTTTCCACTGGCTCAAATTTAAGGTACTATTCATTGGTACCAAATTAATTTGTTCTCCTGCACCATCAAATCGACTACCAAATAAATGTCCTCCCTGATCAGTGCCCGATGTGCCACCTTTAGCTGTATTACATTTTACTGACTGCTGATATCCATGTTGAATAGGGTTCCGAACCTTTGAAAGGTTCGGAACCCTACTGCCGAAGGTCAAGGCTGCGAAGTAATCCGATCACATCAGATTGTTTGATACTGCCCTGGAAAATCCAACACAATATTGTTCTGCTGTATACATCCATTATGGCGAGTTGATAATAGTTCCGCTTTTCTCCATGCACCCATACATACTTGATGTCAAGGCATAGATATTCCATAGGCATTTGGGCATTTATCCGGCGGAACTTTACAAATACACGTTTGCCCTGTGTTATAATTTTCCTGCCACACAGCAAATTGTTTTGCTTCATCAGGCGGTAAACTTTTTTCTTGTTGATGACATACTCCATGCTTTGTAACTCTTTGGTCATTACCTGGTAGCCGTACACACAATAATCCATTACCAAAACTGCGCGGATTTGATCTACCACCTGTTCGTTGGTAACAAGACCATCACCGATGGGTGTATGTGTACTGGCTTTTATCCCCCGGGTACCGGGATGTTGCTTGTAATGGAAACTGCTTTTGGCAACTTCAGCCCACTTACAGAGATCAAGGCGGGAAGCCTTATCTTCAAATTTTACTACCATCTCTTTCCTTTCTGAAAGTGGGCTTCGCCTTTTTTTAACAACTCTGTTTTAAACTCAAGCTCTATGGCCTGTTTGGCTATCAGCTTCTTTAACCGCTCATTCTCTTCTTCCAAAGCCCGCAATTGGGGGTCTGTTTTCCAGTAGCCGGCCTTTAAGCCTTCTTTTCCTTTGGCTAAATACTTGTTTCTCCAATAATGCAATACAGAATGGGCTATATTGTATTTGCGGGCTGTTTCTGTCAACCCTTCCCGCTCTGCCTCCTGAAGGATACTGTACTTCTCCTCAGGGCTAAATTGACGTCTTGTTTTCATTGTTCCTAAATTTACTGTGACTAAATTGTTTTACAATTTTTGTCCAGTCTTTTAGGGGGCTAAGACACTGTTCCTTATGCCTGTATACTGGTTTGCGCTGAGCCAGTTGGTTGAAATAAACATGGTGCATACCATCGCCATATTCATCATCCTGCATTTGCTGGTTTACCCTGCAAGCAATGGGTACAACAGTTATATGGACAGAGATACCGAAAGCATTGGTGGCATTGAAAAGCCGCTTCCGCCAACCAGGCAATTGTACTATGTAACTATAGTGCTCGACAGTATTGCCATTATCGCATCCTTCTTTATCAGTATATATTTTGTTTTGGGAATAAGCGGTTATATACTTGCATCAAAAGCATATAGCTACCGCGGCATAAGGTTAAAAAAATATCCCCTGCTATGCAAAGCGTCTTCGCTTTGCATTCCTGTGGTGTCGCCTCTGGCGACCAGCACGAACCTACTTGTTCACCAACCTTTCAAAATTCTCCTGCACCGCTTCCACAAAGCCAGGAAGTGCGGACAAATCAGCATCCCATAAAGTTTTATCACTGAGAACTGCTTTTACAATATTTGCGTCGCCGTGTTTTTGCCACAGTTCGTATAAATAGGCGGCTTTATCATCGTTTATCGGGTATGCATTACCATTAAGCTCACCCTCATATACATTGCTATTATTTTTTACCGCTTTCATAAACAGTATATACTCTGCAAAACCCCTGGCTATATATTGCGGAACCGTATTGTAAATAGCAAAATAACGCAGCAGCACCGGTATCACCCGCATCTTCATTTTTGAAGTGTACTGCATGGTAATACTGATCCACTGGTGATTAAGAAATGGGTTTGCAAACCTGTCGAGCACCTGGTTGCCGAAACTTTCTGCTTCATCATCCGCAACATTGGCAGGTATTGCCGGCGCTATATCCTTCAGCATAAGTTCGCGTACAAATGCGCTGAATGTTTTATCTGCCATGCTTTCCCTTACAAAAATAAAACCAGACAGGTATGCCAAACCGCAGCTTAGTGTATGCGTTCCGTTTAGTAATCTCAGCTTCAGTTCCCTGTATTTTTCAATATCAGGCGCTATAACAACTCCATCATCCGCTTCATCAAACGATAAAATTTTTCGTATCCTGTCATCACCTTCAATTGCCCATAAGCAGTAAGGCTCGCAAACAATCAACAAATCATCCGTATAGCCCATTGTTTTTTCGAGCTTTTCTTTAACATCGCTTGCGGGTTTGCCCGGCACAATACGATCAACCAGAGAATTACAGAACGTATTGGCAGATTGCAGCCATTCAACAAAACCTTTTTCCAATTTGTTATAAGCGGCTAACTGTAATATAATTGATTTCAGATTGTCGCCATTACCAACAATCAGTTCTGTTGGTATAATTACACAACCGCCTTCTGCTTCACCACCGCATACTTCATATCTTTTATGCAAAAATGCCAGCAACTTTGCAGGAAAGGATGACGGCGGTGTTTGATGTATATCCTCCTCAACCAGTGTTATGCCTACTTCGGTGGTGTTTGAAATGATGATATTCATTTCAGCATTATGTGCGCAATCGAGTATTTCTTTCCATTGAGATTTGGCAGACAATACCCTGCTGATAGCCGAATTGATAATGGTTTCTTCAGTTTGCTTTCCGTTTTCCAAACCCTGTATGCATATCGTGTATAATCCATCCTGTTCATCAAACGCATCAGCGCCACCGGCGTCAGTAGATTTTACTACAACTACTCTTCCGTTAAACACATTTTGTTTATTGGCTTTATCAATAAAGTAATCTGGTAATCCGCGAAGTAATACACCGGTACCAAATTGCAAAACCTTTTCCGGCAAATCAAAGATATCATTGCATGGTTTTTGTATAGCCGGATTACTGATTTGCGAAAGCGCTGATTTGTTGAGTTGCATTATTTAGCTTTTGTTTTAATAAAAGGTGTCAGGTATCAGGTTTTAGCTATCAGCGGTCAGCTATCAGATTACAGGTTTCAGGTTGCTGGCCTGACTGCTGATACCTGACCGCTGATAGCCTTCCCACTATCTCACCTGCCCGTTCCCCCTCAGTATCCATTTTTCTGTTACAAGCTTTTCCAGCGCGAAAGGGCCTCTTGCATGCAGCTTTTGTGTAGATATGCCAATTTCCGCTCCGAGGCCAAATTCTTCACCATCCGTAAAGCGGGTAGACGCATTGTGGTATACCGCCGCAGCATCTACTTCCTTCAAAAATAACTCCGCGTTCTTTTTATCTTCAGTAACGATAGCTTCAGAATGTTTGGTGGAATGCTCACGGATATGTATAAGCGCTTCATCAATACCCTTCACCACTTTTATCGCACATTTCAAATCTAAAAACTCCCTGCCAAAATCTTCGGCAGTTGCTTTTTTCAGGTTAGGATATCCTTTCAGTAATTTGAAAGAAGGCTCATCAGCAAATACCTCTACCTCATACTTGCTTAATGCCTGCTGTAATTCGGGTAAAAATTCAGGAGCGATGGCTTTGTCAACAATTACCGTATCCATTGCATTGCAAACCGAAGGTCTTGACACTTTTGCATTCGTTACAATCTTTACCGCTTTGCCGATATCTGCTTTTCGTTCTACATATACATGGCAAACTCCTGCACCTGTTTCTATAACAGGCACCTGGCTGTTTTTACGCACAAAATTTATCAGGTTTTCTGAACCCCGTGGAATCAATACATCAACATATTTGCCTGCAGTAAATAATTCACTCACCGATGCTCTTGCAGCGGGTAATAGTGTAACTACTTCCGCGGGCAGCTTATTTTTTTTAAGTACACTATGTATTAATTGTATAGCGGCAAGATTGGTTTGCTCTGCTTCTATACTGCCCTTTAATACACAGGCATTGCCACTGCGAAGACAAAGTGCGGCAATATCAAAAGTTACATTTGGTCTTGATTCGAATATAGCACCAACAACACCTAAAGGCACTGTCCTTTTTTCAAGCAGCAAACCATTGGGTAATTTTTTTCTTTCAATAATTTTTTCTGAAGGGTTAGGCAGCCTGCTTACTTTACGTATGCTGTTGGCAATATTTTTTATTCTTTTCTCATCAAGCCTCAGGCGATCTGTTTTAGGATCACCGGGTTTTTGCTTTGCAACATCTTTTTCATTCGCTTTCAAGATGGTTTTTTGTTGTGCTTCCAGCTCGTCGGCAAGCATCAGCAATATTTTTTTTAACTGCCTGTCTTCCACTGCACGTAAGGCAGGAGCAGCATTGTATGTTTTCTTTATTAAATTTAATACATCACTCATTTCATCCATTTTAAAAAGTCACTATATCATCCGCATGAGCAGCAATAATATTTTTTTGCGCTATCTGCTTCACAATTTCTGCACTGCTCAACTTTACTTTGGCAACACCTATAATAGCATCATCCTCATCCATCAACTGAATTACTTCGCCGGCAACGAAATTACCGTTTACTTTTTTTATACCAACCGTCAGCAGGCTTTTCCTGTCCAGCAATGCTTTTGAAGCGCCTTTATCTACATAAATACTACCAATGGTAATGGAGCCGCTTGCCAGCCATTTTTGTCTTGCTTTCAGGTTTGATGGTCGTGGTAAAAATGTTGTGCCGGTTTTTTGGTCAACAGCATTGGTAAGCGGCGATGTTCCTGACAAACCGCAGATAATTACTTTTATACCGAGCGATACTGCCAGTTCTGTTGAGGTAAGTTTGGATAACATACCACCCAAGCCAAGCGTGGTTTTTTCTTTGCTTACATAATTAAAAACCGACTTATCAAATTTTTCAATCAGCGGAATTACTTTTTTATCATGATCAAGCAGTCCGCCTACAGAAGTGCATATAATGAGTGCATCTGCATCAAAGCTGATGGCAATTAACGTAGCAAGCTCATCATTATCAGAAAACTTCAATTCAATATTACTTACCAGGTCATTTTCATTTACAACCGGCAGAATATTATTTTGCCAGAATTCATTAAAGGTTTCTTTTAACTGCAAAAATTGTTTACGGTTAGAAAAGTGATGCCGCTCACACAAAGCCTGCGCCACCGGAATATTGTATTTTGAGAAATGCTTGTGGTATAATTGAATGAGCATAGGGTTACCGACGGCAGCTGCGGCCTTTCTTTCAGTAATATATCCCTTATACCCGGGAAAGAAAGATTTACCTGCACCAACCGCGCCGCTTGAAACCAATACAACGTTATAAGCATCATTCAATGCAGCGATCTGCACCGCGACCTTCTTAATAATAGCCTGGTCTATTTTTCCTTCTTTATTGGTTATAACCGCAGTTCCAAGCTTTACAACCAAAACCTTTTTTTGCATGCCCCGTTAAAATTGAGCGCAAAAATACGGAGGAGAAACAAGATTTAGTTAAAGAATACCCCCGCAGGATAGCAGAATTTTAGGTGAATATTCCCGGGAAAGGCGTAATTCGCTGTATTCCTCCGTGAAAAAGAAGATGTTCCGTTTGAAGCGCAACAGATGTAATTTAAACTTTTCTTCAAAAGAAAATTATATACAGTTAACAGCAAAATGCTCTATTTTTATAAAACAACGATTATTGAATTGAGCTTGAAATTAACTTCTACAATAATAAAGCATGAGCAAACGTATTTTATCTCTCCTTATAATAACAATTACTGCATTACAATTATTTGCACAAAACAATAATCCCCTGCCCCGTATTGCTATTGCCGGCATAGGCATTGAATCCAGTACTTTTTCACCTGCATTAAGTACGGAAGCCGCATTCACTATTAAAAGGGGAGAGCAGATTTATACTTCTTACCCGGGTTTTATGCAGGGAGGTTCCAATATAAGAAGCCGCGCCATCTGGCTGCCCGCCGTTACCGCCCGTTCATTACCCGGCGGTGCAGTAACCCGTGAAGCATATGAAGCAATGCTGGGTTATATTCTTGATTCATTAAAGAAAAATCTTCCTTATGATGGTTTATTTTTTGATATACATGGCGCCATGAGCGTAGTTGGGCTTGATGACCCGGAAGGCGACATGATAACAAGAGTCAGAAAAGTAGTGGGGCAAAAAACCATCATCTCTACTTCAATGGATTTGCATGGTAATGTATCTGTACGCCTGGCAGAACAATCAGACCTGATTACCTGTTACCGGATGGCGCCGCATGAAGACGCGCAGGAAACAAAGCAACGTTCTGTTGAACAATTATTGCAAAGGCTGGAATCTGGCAAAGGCAAGCCCAAATACAAAGCGTGGATACCTGTGCCGGTTTTATTACCGGGTGAGCAAACCAGCACCCGTATTGAGCCTGCAAAAAGTTTATATGAAAATGTAAAAACAGCCGCTGTCAGAAGTGGCGTTATTGAAGCAGCAATATGGATGGGCTATCCATGGGCAGATGAACCACGCAATCATGGTGTAATAATGGTTACAGGTGATGACGAAGCAGCAGTAACCGCTTCCGCTGAAGAACTGGCAAACCATTTCTGGCGTGTGAGAAATGAGTTTCATTTCGTAGCGCCTACAGGCAATCTTAAGGAATGTCTTGATAAAGCAACAGCCAGTAAAAAGCGTCCATTCTTTATCAGTGATTCAGGTGATAACCCGACAGCAGGCGGGGCAGGTGATGTAACATGGTCGCTGCAACAGATATTAGCAAGAAAAGAATTTAAACCCGCTAATGGACCTGTATTGATTTATGCTTCTATACCCGGCCCTGATATGATAAAAAAAGCATTGGCGGCAGGTGTTGGCGGTAAAGTAAAAGGATTGGTTGGCGCTGAAGTAGACAGCAGGTATGCACCACCGTTATTAATAGAAGGAACAGTGCATGCCATTCGCGAAGGTGATGCTAATGCAGGTGTTGAAGCGGTTGTTAAAACCGGCTCAGTGTTTGTGATTGTTACACAAAAAAGAAAGCCCTATCATAAAGAAGCTGATTTCACAAACCTGAAACTGGCACCACGCAAGGCAGCTGTTGTTGTGGTAAAAATTGGTTACCTTGAACCGGAGTTGTATGATATGCGTGCCGACTGGCTATTAGCGCTTACGCCCGGCGGTGTTGATCAGGACCTTACAAGATTGCCTTATAAAAGAATTGAACGACCAATGTTCCCTGTGGATAAAAATATACCGGAACCAAATTTAAAAGTGCGTTGGATTAAATCATCTGATGAAGCGCCATTGAATTAAATAGTATAAGTATATTTTTTTAATGCTGTGCCAGGCGTCATTGCTGCACAAAATTGTATTATTGTCTCCTTGCGATATAGGTATATGCTATTGTATTTTGTCTTCCGGAAATATATAAACCAGTTATGCGTAAACTATTCTTTATTCTGTTTTCATTCTTTGCCATCACGGGTTGCCGGCAAACACAACAAAAACAAAATATTCCCGCCACTGATTCTTTTCCTTCAGCATTAACTCATTTTGAACCCTACCGGCATAATCCTGTTTTTGCCGGTACTGATACGAATACCTGGGATAGAAAAATAAGAGAGCGTGGTTATATTTTATTTGAAGACAGCATTTACCGTATGTGGTATACAGGTTATAATAACGAAAAGTCGGAAAGGCACCTGGGCTATGCTACTTCTACAGATGGCCTGAACTGGAAACGATATAGTGATAGGCCTATATTTGATTCAGGTTGGGTAGAAGACATGTGTGTAATAAAAGCCGGCAGCATTTATTACATGTTTGCGGAAGGGAAAGATGATATAGCGCATATACTTACATCACCAAATGGTATTAACTGGAAAGAAAGAGGCAATATTGATATCCGCAAATCCAACGGTAAACCTATTGATAAAGGCGCATACGGCACACCTGCGATATGGTACGAAAATAATACCTGGTATCTTTTTTATGAAAGAGGTGATCTGGGTGTTTGGCTGGCAACATCAAAAGACATGAACGTTTGGACAAATGTACAGGATGAGCCTGTATTGGCATTAGGCCCCGATGCATATGACAAATATGCCGTAGCCATGAACCAAGTGATTAAATATGATGGAAGGTATTATGCTTACTACCACGCTTCAGATACCGAAGCATGGAAAGAATGGTCGGTGAATATTGCGGTGAGTGATGATCTTGTTCACTGGAAAAGATATGAGCACAATCCTGTTATGCAACACAACAGGTCGAGCGGGATTGTAGTAAAGGATGGTAAAGGATACAGGCTGTATACCATGCACCCGGATGTGAATGTATTTTTGCCTTTAGAGGGAAAGTAGTGTTTTATATTGAATTCAAAAACCTAATACCTGTCGATTTATCTTTTATGCCTGCTAACAAATCCATTGTATTATTTTATTGGCTTTGAGATAAACGATGGTTACTTCCTTTCTTCGGATTTTGTTTTTTAATTCGCAATACGGAATTAGACTTTTTACATTGAATATCTCAAAAGTTGCCAAATCGTCGTCTAAATTTGCACATGTTACCTCCGTACTGCGGAGTGCCATTCACAGATAAGCCATTCGGGCTAAAATGCAACCGCCGGAAATTATTAATTACCTATATAATTATTACTTTACTGAATATGAAAACAAGAACTGCAATATGCTGAATAGTATTACCGAACGGAAGCTGATTAGAATGATGCAGCCTGCAAAAAAAATCATTAAATTAAGTCTGGCTTATTAAAACGATTGCAACGAATATAAATTCGTGCATTCGTGGTTCAAAAAATAATTTCATTATTGCGCCACTACCATTTTTGTTTGCACTGTGTGCGCACTGAAATAACCTAAAGCGCCACCTTGTATATTGGTTACAGGGTTGGCGGGAGAAGCGGTATTGCTCTCTCCGGTAGCGCCGCTTGTTCCAAAACTATACCAGTATTTATATACGGCTTCATCAATGCATAACATATCCGCTCTCACAATATCGCCTGCTTTAATACCTTTATCATCATTATTATCGCCGCCGGCAAATAAACTGATGTTCGTTAAATTACCATCGGTGTATTCATCATTACGTATATATACGCCGTTGCGTTTTGCGCCGTTTATATACAAAATAAAACGATAGCTCTGGCCTAATCCGGCAGGGTCATTAAATGCTACGTTCGCCAGCTTTCTTACTTCGCCAAACATAAATTCATCTGCCACATACAAAGAATCCATATTTACTTTGGCAGGCATGGTAGACGATGCAGTGAATACATTACCATCTACTTCAACTTTAAGCGTATATTTTTTTCCGCTCTCGCCTGTAATGTCTGCAGATTGATAAACACCCGCAGATGATTCTGCCAGCACATGATCATTACCATCATCATCGCTGATGGTTACCGTAGCGCCTGCAACACCGGTAAACTGGTTATCATCACTGAAATTTTTTGTTTGAGATATTAATACCTGCGCTGAGCCCGGCTCATCCGTTACCACAGCTTCTACCACGTATTTTTTTTCTGCATCATTCAGGTTAATATCAATTACTTTTTCGCAGGAAGAAATGAATACAACCAGCAACATCAATAAACCCCCATATATTTTATTCCTCATCATAATCAGAATTTGAAATTATAAGATACAGATGGTATATACCTGAACAATGCCAAACGAACGGCTTCCGTTTTATCCGGGTTATCTTCGCTTTCACGAAAAGTAATAGTATAGGCATTTTCTCTTCCGTAAGCATTATACAAACTGAAAGTAAGCTCCGATGAAAATCTTTTCCGCTGCCTTAAAAGCCATGTGGCGCCAACATCAAGCCGGTGATAAGATGGCATCCTGTATCCATTGCGCTCCGTATAATAAAATACCACCTGGTCATCAACGCTGTATTTGCCTGCCGGGAATGTAACTGCATTGCCGGTATAATATATCCAGTTGGCAGACACCGACCATTTTTTACTCAGTTGGTATGCGGCCACCAGTGCAAGGTCATGTGTTCTGTCCTGTTTTGCATTATACCATTTGTTGTTGTTGATACCGTTGATCAGCTTCTCTGTTTTAGACAAAGTATAACTTAACCAGCCGGTAAATTTCCCTGCTTTCTTTTTAAACTGCCATTCTAATCCATAAGCACGCCCTTTACCAAAAAGCAGTTGCGCTTCAACAGCATCTGAATTAATAAATATATCTGCTCCATCACGATAATCAATCTGGTGCTGCATATTTTTATAATACGCTTCTATAGTGAGCTCATAATTATCATCCCATAAATTTTTATAGTAGCCAACAGCAAACTGGTCAGCAATTTCAGGCTTGATAATATTGGTGCTTGCCACCCATTTATCTGTTGGACTTGCCGTAGTGGAATTAGAGAGCAAATGCAGGTTTTGTACGTTGCGCACATACGAAGCCTTAACAGATGATGTGCTGTTTAACTGGTAACTCACTGCCAGTCGCGGCTCGGGATATATATATGTTTTTACAAACTGCCCTGCTTTATAATGCATGGTATCCGTCACATTTCCATCTGCATCAAACGCAAAAAAATCTCCTTTGCCTAATACGCTGAAGGTGGTTAGCCTGATGCCATAAGTAATATTCACTTTATCTGTTGCCTTCCAGGTGTTGGTTGCATAAATACCACTCTCCCATGAAAATCTTTTTTGCAGGTATTGCGCATTAAAGCTGGATTGATCACTGGCAGGCACCACCTCGCCGGGACGTATGATATGATATACCGAATTAAAACCAAAGCGCAGGTTATTTCCTGGCGTTAGATACCATTGAAACTCCTGCTTGAGATTAAGATCGCGTATCTGCGAAAAAATATTAAAATCATTGGCGCCGCTGCGTATGGAAATATTATAATTGTAGTTGCTGAAAATAAAAGAAGTATTGGAGAAAAGCTTGTTGCTGAAAATATGATTCCAGCGAACTGTGCCTGTGGCATTGCCCCAATCTAACCCGAATGTTTCCCCGGCTTTCAAAACATCACGGCCAAAATACCCGGAAACATAGAGCCGATCCTTATCGCCAAAATTGTAATTCAGTTTGGCATTGATATCATAGAAATATAAAATATTGCGGTTAAGCGATGAATCTTTAGATAGTTTAAGAAACATATCTGCATAGGTTCTACGTGCAGTAACCAAAAAAGAAGACTTATCTTTTTGAATAGGGCCTTCAACATTCAGCTTTGCGGAAATAAGCCCGATGCCTCCGCTTACATTATAATCCTGGTTATTGCCATCATTCATTTTAATATCTAATACAGAAGACAGCCTTCCGCCATATTGTGCAGGCATGCCGCCTTTATACACGGTTACATCTTTTATGGCATCTGAATTAAAGGTGGAGAAGAAACCCAACAGGTGTGAGGCATTATATACCGTTGCTTCATCAAGCAGAATAAGATTTTGGTCAGCCGCACCACCCCTGACAAAAAAACCGCTGTTGCCATCGCCTGCAGATTTTATACCAGGCAATAACTGTACGGTCTTTAATACATCTCTTTCTCCAAGCAATACGGGTATATTTTTTATTTCTTTTGTTGTCAATCTTTCCACACCCATTTGCGGGCTGCTTAAACTCCTGCTTTTGGAAGATGCGGTAATCATAACATTACCCAGGGTTTTGGATTCATCTTCCAATAAAATATTTAATGTAACATCTTTGTTGAGGTTAATGTTTTGCGTATAAAATGCTAATCCTACAGCAGACACTTCAATAGTATGTTCACCTGCAGAAAGCGTGAGTGAAAAAAAACCATATTCGTTACTGGTAGTACCGGCATTACCGCTCCTTATGCTGGCGCCTATAATGGTTTCTCCTGTTTTTTTTGATTTTACTGAACCGCTGATGGTAAATTTCTGCCGGGAGTAGCCTTGCAGGAAAAGAAATAAAGACAATAATAATAACAGTTGTTTCATGAAGTATGCTTTAAAAATAGGTTTCTGCAGTGATACCAAAACTCAATAATAAATTCTCACGGTTGGTACGTGATACTTTATTGTACGTTAGAGAAGAAGTAAAGCTTAACCACTTTCTCAACTTTATTGAAATATTACTGGTAGAACGAATAATATAATCATCAAACTTCAACAGCGAAGGTTGCCAGAAATGCATACCATCCCAGGTAATGATATTATTAATAACCCAACGGTGGCGAAGCCTTAAAGAGTTCCTGATGGTCTGGTAATTCTCATCAGTAACAGCATCTATTTTCAGGCTGCTTCTTTCATACAAAAGCCCATCGCTCATAACCACCTCTATCTTAGGTTTGTTCACAAAATTATAACCCGCTCCTGCCCCACCCTGGAATTGCTGATTGATATTTAAAGAGTAGCTTGAAGTAAGGTTCACAAGCCCCCAATAATATAATTTGCGGGTATTCTTATACAAATCTACATTGAGCCCGGTTGCAAAATCATTATTCGTTAAGCGCTTGTCCTGCACGCCATATATCCACGATGCAGCGCTGTTTAAAGAGATTGTTTTTTTATTAACGCTGAAAGCAAAAGCATTGTTCAACACAAATGATTTACTTTGATTGGTACGGTTGACAATACCTGTGGTAGCATACCTGCTGTAATAATGCACACTGTCGTTAAATTGCGCATGCAAATTTTGTGAGATACAGATAATACAAATAAAACAGAAAATTGTTGAAATATATCTTTTCAAAACCTGGTGAAAATTAATGGTATTAGTAAAATGCAATATTAAACCATTACATTTACTTCTTCATATATGCCCATAAGTGAGCCATCGGCAATAATATATTCCCGGATAATATTTCGCAGTTCCCTGTTTGAAATATCCTGCTTTAATGAAACTTTTTCGCTCAATGCATATACATGAAAATAATACCGGGTCTGCTCTGATAAAACAGATAACGCTCCATACACAATCGGGACTGTAGCATTCCTGCTCATCATGAACGGGGAAGATAGTTCTGATTCTTTTATTGAGTTAATATTCCATGCCATCCATTTATCATATGCCTTACCCGCCACGTCAGTGGCTTCAATAATAATGCAAATCGCCTTTGTGTTGTCGGGAATGTAGGCAATATTCAATGGAGGATTCAGGTTTTGGTGGATAAATTCTGAAGGAACAGGATCACCTTCTTTAAATGCAGTGCTGGTAACAGTAAGTTTTTCTTTTAGTTGGGGTACCATGATTGATTATTTAACAGGATTGGGAAAGCTAAATTCATACCAGCTACACATAAGCGCTGTTGCATGCGTGCGAAGCTTATATTGTTTGCTTTTAAGCAGGTTCATTTCAAATAGTGAGTAAAATTTTCCCTGTTTTTTTCGGCAGGCAAATAATCATTCGGAAAATCTCCTGTATCGGATCAGATTTTAGAATAGTTTTATACAATGGATATAGCAATACATAATCAGCACCATAACCATCCCTATGTTCGAAAATGCTTTTAAGGCCCAGCTTTCATTATTAACAAGCAATCAAAAATTGATTGAAAAATACCGGCTTGAAATAATTGAGCACTACTCAAAAAATAATCGGTATTATCATAACTTAACCCATCTTGAATTTTTATTGTCATCACTATTGCCTGTTCAAAATGAGATCGATGATTGGCAAACAGTTATTTTTTCTATAGCGTATCATGACATTATTTACAACCCACTAAAAAATGACAACGAAAAGAAAAGTGCTGAGCTTGCTCGTAAAAGATTGGCGGCTTTATCGCTGCCGCACCGGCAAATTAACAAATGCTTTGCTCAAATTATGGCAACCAGGGCGTACAGCATTTCCGCTGATGAAGACACGAATTTTTTTACAGATGCCGATCTTGCAATACTCGGTTCCGGCAGCGAAGACTATACCGGATACAGCAGTTTAATAAGAAAAGAATACAAAATATACCCTGACTTTGTTTACATACCGGGGCGGATTAAAGTGCTCAAACATTTTCTGGAAATGCCACGGATTTATAAAACCGGTTATTTTTATAACAAGTATGAAAAACAGGCAAGAATAAATATGGAATGGGAGATGAAAAACTTATGATAGCTTACAATTTAAGAGCCCGTCGATATACCGACGGGCTCTTAAATAAATACAATTTACTGCGGTGAGGGCGGGATTCGAACCCGCGGTACAGAGTTACCCGTACGGCAGTTTAGCAAACTACTGATTTCAGCCACTCATCCACCTCACCAACCCTTTTGAAAGGACGGCAAAAATAGGGTGAAAGATCAGAATACCCAAATATTAAAATCGCTTTACACTAAAGTTTTTATACCCTTTAATTTCTCCGTCAGTTACCGTTACATTTTTCACCTCAGCTCCCGCAGATCCTTTACCACACCAATTTATTAAAGCATTTACCACATCCTCCTCTCCTTCTGCAATTAGCCCAACCGAACCATCCTGGTTATTCCACACTTCTCCTTTTACGCCCAATCGTAGTGCTTCGTCTGCTGCGCCGGCGCGGTAAAATACGCCCTGTACTTTGCCTGTTATTTTTAATTGTTTATTTACGATCATAGTGTTAATAAAAAAGCCCCTTCGCAGGGGCCTCTTATAAAAAATATTTTCAAATTACATAGCAGCCAATTGCACTTTTTGTTGAAGATCTACTACACTTTCCCTGAACAATCCGTCTGTGTCCATTAAATCTTTAACGGTTTGGCAGGAGTGTATTACTGTAGTATGATCACGCCCGCCAAAATGCTCACCAATAGTTTTTAAAGAATTTTTAGTGAACTGTTTGGCGAGGTACATAGTGATTTGCCTTGCCTGCACAATTTCCCTTTTGCGGGTTTTTTGCAGCAAACGTTCATAAGGAAGATTGAAATAATCGCACACCATTTTTTGTATGGTTTCGATAGTAATTTCCTTTGATGAAGTCTTAACAAAATTACGTAAAACCTTTTTTGCCAACTCTAAATCAATTTCCCTTTTGTTGAGCGAAGACTGTGCCAAAAGAGATATTAATGCACCTTCCAGCTCCCTCACATTGCTTTGTATATTGTAGGCGATATATTTTACCACGTCTTTAGGCATATCAAGCCCGTCATTCTTCATCTTGCGCTCCAGTATATCCATTCTTGTTTCATAATCGGGTAACTGCATATCGGCGCTCAATCCCCAACGGAAACGGCTCAACAATCTTTCCTGCACACCTTCAAGGTCTTTAGGAGATTTATCTGAAGTAAGTATCAGTTGCTTACCGCTCTGATGCAGGTGATTGAAAATAGCAAATAATGCATCCTGGGATTTTTCTGCGCGATTAAAGAACTGTACATCATCAACAATCAATACATCAATCATCTGGTAAAAATGAATGAAATCGTTGATGGCATTATTACGGCTATGATCCTGAAATTGATTGATGAATTTTTCTGAACTAACGTATAATACTATCTTATTAGGATGCTGGCGTTTTACTTCATTACCTATAGCCTGAACAAGATGTGTTTTTCCCAATCCAACACCACCATATACTACCAGCGGGTTAAATGAAGTAGTGCCCGGCTTTTCTGCAACGGTTTTACCCGCACGCCTTGCCACCCTGTTGCAATCACCTTCTATAAAAGCGTCAAATGAATACGCGGCATTAAGCTGCGGATCTATCTGCACCTTTTTTAATCCCGGGATTACAAAGGGATTTTTTACCGGATTATTTACTACTAAAGGAAAATCCATTTCGTTATTAGAATATGTTTTAAAGCCCTGCCCGCTCACATCCATTGTAAGCGGTTTGTTTTTATCATTACCGCTGTCTACCATTATTCTATATTCCAATCTCGCTTCTTTTCCTAATTCTCTCTTCAAAGTCTTTGCCAATAAATTTACGTAATGCTCTTCTAAGTATTCGTAAAAAAATTGACTCGGTACCTGAATTGTTAAAACTTTCTCAGTTAGTGCTACGGGTTTAATAGGCTCGAACCAGGTATTAAAATGTTGCCATTCAACTATGTCCTTAATAATAGAAAGACAACTATTCCATACCTTATCGTAATTTTTCTCCATTATCAATAAAGCAGTTTATATAATGAGTTAAGAATATCAGTTTGATTTTCGTCCCTTTTTCCTGAACAATTTTTCATTCAGAAAAAAGTAGGGCAGGGCGGCGAATATCAACATTTCCTGTTGAAAAAAAAATTTTTTATTCACTTGTTTTTTTCACAATAACAACAGCACCTGAATTCGCCAAGAACCTTATTTTTTCTTTTTAAAGAACTGTTTTGTTTTCATCAAAAGTCCATTCCGGTACAAACAATTTTTATTGTTCAAATCAACAAATGGAATCACATCCCATCTATTTATAAATTTTCTTCCCGGATTTTTAAGGATGCATCCGCATGCATTACACTGGATAGGTTTGTCAGGATATAAGTCACTACGCACTAACAAAAAATCAGCGAAAATATTCGCAGCTAAATCTTACGTGATAATTGAGGCTGATTTGTTTTCCGGCTGGGTGCTGTAAAAACGTAAATGGATATCGGTAAGGAGGATATTATTTTTCATTTGTACAGCTTGCTTTGAAACTTGCTTCAAGGTAATTTTTTTTTAATCAACATAAAAATAAAATTTCAAAAAAAGGATAGAATAATACCGCTATTTTTGTCGCTTAATTATTTTACAATGAGTTATGATTTAACCGGCAAATTGGTTGCCAAATTTGAACCAGTTCAGCGTACAGCTACTTTCAAAACACGTGAGTTTGTTATTGAAAAAACAGAAGATATTGGCGGGCGAATGATTACGAACTACGCAAAGTTTCAATGTGTGCAGGATAAAACTACGATGCCTGATCGTTTTAATACAGGAGAAACCGTAAAAGTGCATTTTAATATAAAAGGAACAAAGTGGGAAAAGAACGGGCAGGTAAACTATATTACCAATCTTGATGCATGGAGAATGGAAAGCGTAAGCCTGCAACAACCGGAAAACAGCGCCAGCGATACAGCGCCGGCATATACGGCTTCAGATATGCCTGCAGCCCCTGATGATTTGCCATTTTAAGCGTAAAAGAGTTTTAGGATAACCACCTGACCTCAGTAAATATGCAAAAAAAAATTACACTCCGCGTACTTCCTTCAGAAGCACAGAGCGATGATGCGCTGAAAAACCATATAGCAGCATCTGAAAGCATTAAGCCGTCCCATATTTCGGGGTACCATATTCTTAAAAGGTCCATCGATGCCAGGTCCAGGCAAATATGGTTTAATCTTACACTGCAGGTATTTATCAGTGAGCCTTACCGGCAGCGCCCAATGCCGGAGCTGTATTTTAAAAATGTAACGCACGCCAAAAAAAAAGTAATCATCGTTGGAGCCGGCCCGGCAGGCCTGTTTGCCGCTTTGCATCTTATTGAAAATGGCATTCAACCCATCATTTTAGAAAGAGGCAAAGATGTAAGAGCAAGAAGAAGAGATTTAGCATTACTAAACAAAGAAGGTATAGTTAACTCCGAAAGCAATTATTGTTTTGGAGAAGGTGGCGCAGGCACATACAGCGATGGCAAACTATATACCCGCAGCAATAAGCGCGGCAACGTTAACCGTATACTAGATATATTTGTTTCTTTTGGCGCCGAAGAAAACATATTGTATGATGCGCACCCGCATATAGGCACCAATAAACTGCCGCAGATTATTACAGCAATGCGGCATGCCATTACTGATCATGGCGGTATTTTTCTTTTTGAAAAGAAGGTGGTTGATTTTATTACAGACAGGGATATTATTACAGGTGTAAAAACATCGGATAATAATATATTTAAAGGAGATGCTGTAATGCTTGCCACAGGTCATTCAGCCAGGGATATATTTCATTTATTACATGATAAGCAGCTTAATATTGAAGCCAAGTCTTTTGCATTAGGCGTTCGTATTGAACATCCCCAGGAATTAATTGATAAAATTCAATATCATCAATTCACTTCACAAAGAACCACATACCTGCCGCCGGCTTCTTACAGCCTTGTGGAGCAGGTAAATGAACATGGTGTGTTTTCATTTTGCATGTGTCCCGGGGGTATTATTGCATCTGCTGCTACAAACCCCGGAGAGCTGGTTGTAAACGGCTGGAGCCCATCTAAAAGAAATAACCCTTTTGCCAATAGCGGCATGGTAGTAAATGTGGAAGAAAAAGATATTCCGGCTTTTCGCAAATACGGACCATTGGCCATGATGCATTTTCAGCAAAGCGTAGAACAAAAAGCATTCATTGCCGGAGGCGGAAAATTTGTAGCCCCTGCGCAGCGTATGGTTGACTTTTCAGGAAAAAAACATTCTACCACTCTGCCGGAATGTTCTTATTTACCAGGCATTCATGCTTCATCACTTAATGAAGTTTTACCACCGTTTGTATACCAGGCTTTAAGCAAAGGGTTTAAAAAGTTTGGAGAAAAGATGCGGGGTTATTATACCAATGAAGCAATAGTAGTTGCAACGGAAAGCCGTACCTCCTCTCCTGTTCGCATACCCCGGGAGAATACTTCCCTTGCGCATCCGCAAATAAAAAACTTATATCCCTGCGGAGAAGGCGCAGGTTATGCCGGCGGTATTGTAAGCGCTGCCATGGACGGAGAAAATGTTGCTGCCGCAATAGAAGCCATGCTGCTTAAAATATAATATCATTTCCTCATTGCTGAACGGCAGGGCAATCTTATTTTTATAAAGTATTTGCAATAAGCAGTAAACCATACTGCTTTTTTGCAGAGATGTAACAAAACATGCTATTCAGCTACCAATAAATTATTATGCAAAATATTCTTGAGGTACAGCATTTAAAAAAATATTTCGCTACGCAAAAAGCGGTTGATGATGTAAGTTTCAATATTGAGCAGGGCTCCATTTTTGGGATGCTTGGACCAAACGGTGCAGGCAAAACAACATTGCTCAGAATGATTACCGGCATATTTTTTCCCGATGAAGGCAGCATTATTTTTGAAGGAAGAAAATTTGATGCTGTCAATGATATCATTCGTATTGGTTATATGCCTGAAGAAAGAGGCTTGTATAAAAAAATGAATATCGGCGACCAGGCATTATACCTCGCAAGATTAAAGGGGCTTTCCAAAGCTGAAGCAATGGAAAAAATAAAGTTCTGGTTTCAGCGCATGGAAATGGAAACCTGGTGGAACAAAAAAGTGCAGGATTTAAGTAAAGGTATGAGCCAGAAGTTGCAATTTGTTACAACAGTGTTACATGAACCAAAACTGATCATACTGGATGAGCCCTTCAGCGGTCTTGACCCCGTAAATGCTAATCTTATTAAGGATGAGATTTTCAGGCTGGCAAAAAATGGCAGTACCATTATTTTCAGCACACACCGTATGGAACAGGTTGAAGAAATTTGCGACCATATTGTATTGATTAACCGGGGAAATAAAATACTGGACGGCTCAGTGAAAAAAGTAAAACAGGACTTTAAGGAAAACCTGTTTATGGTGGGTTTTGAAAAAGAGCCGGACACAATAGCGCCTAATGCTGTGTTTGAAATATCCGGAACCAAGGGAGATAATATAATTCTCAAAATAAATGAAGGATATAAGCCACACGATGTATTACAGTATTTGCTTGGCAAAGGGCTTGAAATCATCTCATTTCATGAAATACTGCCTTCATTGAATGATATTTTTATCAGACTTGTTGAAGGCACCCCGCTTGCAAGGCAATTTAAAGCTATTGATGCTTAAATAATTAAACATTACTACAACTAACTGGTATATGAACAAAATAGGATTAATAATAGAACGGGAATATATGACAAGAGTAAAAAGAAAATCCTTTTTACTCACTACGATACTCGTGCCTATAGTAATTATTGCTTTTTATGCTGTTATTATTGCTGTTGCCGTAAGTGGAGAAAGCAGCACTCAGAGCATTGCTGTTTTAGATGAAGCCAATCTTTTTAACGGGAAGATTGAAACAACTCCCAAAGATAAAAGCTCCTATATTTTTATTCACAATGAATCGGAGCAATCATTTAAAGCTAAATACAGAAATGAAGGCTATTCGCTTTTTTTATATATACCACAATCATATAACAAAGATAGCGGACAGATAAAAATACACAGCCAGGCAGCAGTAAGCATTTTTGTAAAAGCAGATATTGAAAAAAAAATCAATAGTGCTGTTGAAAAGAAGCGTTTGCTTGCGGCTAATATTGACCCGGATGTTTATAAAAAAATTAAAGCCGATGTAGAGGTTGAAAATGCTATTGATTCCGGCAAGGGCGAACAAAAAGGAGCCACAGATGTTGCCTATATTATTTCTTTTATATCCAGCATTCTTATTTATATGATACTGCTGATTTACGGAACAATGGTTATGCGTGGAGTTATGGAAGAAAAAACAAACAGGATTGCTGAAGTAATTGTTAGCTCTGCTAAACCTTTTCAATTAATGCTTGGTAAAATAATAGGCATCGGTGCCGTGGGGCTTACACAATTCGCGATATGGATAGTTTTAATGACGCTATTGCAATTTATCATCCCATTAATCTCCCCGGATTTCTATAAAAATTTGTCTGATCCTGCCGTAATGTCAAATCCAGCTCTCCAGCAGGTAAATTCAAACAAATTCTTTACACTTTTGCAGGGGCTTTCTTCCTTGCCTGTAACAAGCATTGTTTTGTGTTTTATATTCTATTTTATTGGAGGATATTTATTATATGCTGCTCTTTTTGCGGCTATTGGCAGTGTAGTTAGCGAAGACCAGAACGAAGCGCAGCAATTGGTTTTTCCCGTAATGATGCCATTAATCTTAGGATTTGTTATTGCGACTAAAGCAATAAATGACCCTGATAGCGGGCTGGCTGTTTTTGGCAGCTTATTTCCGCTTACCTCTCCTATTGTAATGATGGGCAGAATAACTTTTGGCGTGCCTCCCTGGCAGCTTGCATTATCAATGGCGTTACTGGTGCTTGGCTTTTTATTTTTTACGTGGCTTACGGCAAAAATTTACCGCACCGGTATTCTATTGTATGGAAAGAAAATAACCTGGAAGGAAATGTGGAAATGGCTGGTTAGAAAAAATTGATTTATTGCCCTGCCCTTAAAGAGCAGCAATTTAAAAAGCCGGCGACTGCCGGCTTTTTTCTAATCAAAACCATAACCAACACAATTCAACTTTATTATTTAGTAGCGAGAGTTTGTGCGCTTTTTACTTCAGCCTGGTAATGCTGAATCATTTCAACATCTGCATTATTAGCTGCAATTTGAGAAGGTAAGCTGATGAAAGGCAGGTTAGCTTTCTCAAAAGCCCTTGTGATCTCTGCGTCAGCACCTGCAATCAAATTAGCAGAAGGATTAAAAGCTTTTATCGAAAAATGTTCTGCAATAAAATTGTCGATCACCTCATTATCAGCAGCGTTTACCTGTAGCGCTGTAAAATTTGCAACTTTTACAATATCATCAGTAAAGTTGATAATCATTTCCGCATCTGCATATACACCTGCATTTACAGGAGGAACCATATTGCTTACGTTGAAGTTGAAAAACATTTCAGTATCAGCTTTTTTTCCTGCGTCTGCAATATCCATGCTCCAAAGTTTTTTTGCAAACAGTTCAGCTTCAAACCTGATGACAGCTTCTCTGTCAGCTTTCAAAAACATGTGGGTTGCAGGCATGCTGATATAGTAAGCCTTTTTAACCTCATCGCCTGGTTTGGCAACTGTTACGCCACAGCACGCTTCGCTTGCAGTAACAACCACTGTTGTTTCAGCAACTGCTTCTTTTTTTATGTTAAGGTTAGTATCAACGCTGTTTACTGAGGTATCATCCTGTGTAAAAGACATCATACCGAATCCTGCTACCGCAATCAGCAACATAGAGGCAGCTTTGCTGATTTCACCAAGTACATTAATTATGGTGGTTTTTCTTTTAAGTGTTCCTGCCTTAGAATTCACTTCGTTTTGTTGTTTCATATTCCTATTGTTAAATTTTTGATTTAAACTGTTTGACCATACAAAGATATATTTTTCAACAACTACTATGCAATGCATAATACTATGTTTGGTTATATAAGCTGATGAATGGTTCATTTTATTTTTCACTAAATAATTTTCCTAAAATGTTGCAATCGTGGGATTGACCTGATGAGAAGTTTTAAATTATACGCCCGAAGAAAACTCCATAAAGACGGTGAGACTGGTTAGTCGCGGACAAGCAAGGATTTAATCAGGGTTACCAAATTTTGCCGCAAATGTACGACGTTTGGCGGAATCAACAAAACTTTTAAAAAGCATATTTTAGAAAAAATCTAAAAATTATCTTTTGTAAGCCCAATTTTTGATTCTCTTTAACTTTTATCAATCGTTTTTTAAATTTTTGTTCAAAGATCTCAATATTCCGTTATCGCTGCCTTATAACGGAATCTTGGATCTTTTGTTACCCAAAAAAGCAAGATTTAATGTTAAGAAATTATGAACTCTCCCTATTTAAAGCCGGGATGGAATCTTTGAAGCGTATCACGCAGGTAATCTCGGTCGAGATGTGTGTAGATTTCGGTGGTAGTAATACTCTCATGCCCAAGCATTTCCTGTACTGCACGCAAATCTGCACCACCTTCCACTAAATGAGTAGCAAAGGAATGGCGCAGCGTATGAGGAGATATATTCTTTTTTATATTAGCTTTTGAAACTAAGTCTTTGATTACCAGGAAAATCATTACCCGGGTCATACGGCTGCCCCGCCTGTTAAGAAACAATATATCCTCCTCTCCTTTTTTAATTACTACCTGGTTACGCACCGTTTCTCTATATATATTAATATACTTAACAGCATCACGCCCAATTGGTATCAACCGCTCCTTATCACCTTTACCTACCACGCGTATAAAACCAACATCAAAATATAGCTGCGATATTTTTAGCTCTACAGCTTCGCTTACCCTTAGTCCGCAACTATACATGGTTTCCAGCAAAGCTTTATTCCTGACTCCTTCCGGTTTGCTTTGATCAACCTGTTTAATAATCAATTCTATTTCTTCAAAGCTCAGCGTATCCGGTAAAGCCCTTTTTAATTTAGGCGCTTCAAGTAATAGCGTGGGATCTTTTGTAGTTATCTGTTCAGTTTGGCAATATTTGTAAAATGCTTTCAGCCCGGATATAATACGCGCCTGCGATGAAGCCGTCATATTCAACGCTGCAATCCATTTTATAAACTGCTGCAAATCCTGCAATGTTATTTGGGCGGGATTTTTTTGAATGCTTTTTAATTGCATAAAACCCGTCAGCTTTTCTATATCATGCACATAGGCTTCAATAGAATTATTGCTGAGCGATTTTTCTAATTGCAGGTATGCACTAAACCCGTTTTTGTAAGACTCCCACATTATTCGAGCATAAGTTCTTAATAAAAAGCCTGGGCTTTTTTATTCAACACGCTGTAAGCTAAAGTATTTATTCTTTATTTTGGATGATCAAAATATAATTATGCAGCAATTGACTCTGCGAACATTTAAAACAGCAGTAAATAAAAATAAAAGGGGATTCAGGGCTTTTCTTACCAGGCTTGAAAATAAGCCGCCTAAAAATCTTGACGCGCTGGCGGAGATAGCCGATAAACAGGTTTGGCCGGAAGTAGATTGTTTAAGTTGTGCCAACTGCTGCAAAACCATGAGCCCCACTTTTAATGCAAAAGACCTGAAACGCATTTCCGCACACTTCAACATGTCGGTACAACAGTTTAAAGACAAGTGGCTTTATTTTGATGAAAAAGATAATGACTGGATGAATAAAAAACAACCCTGCCAGTTTCTCAATTTAGAAGACAATAAATGCAGTATATATCCCATAAGACCTGATGATTGCGCAGGCTTTCCACATCTTACCAAAAAGAAAATGACGGATTATATGCATGTACATAAGCAAAATGTTGCGTACTGTCCTGCCACTTATAAAATGGTGGAAAAGATGAAGGACCTTGTCATTATAAATAAACATCCTCAATAAAAAAATAATCTGCCTTTTCCCTATAGATCGTTACAGACAACACATCAAACTGCACTCTTTTCCATTCGGGGTATTGATAAAGAAATGCTTCCGCGGCATTAATGAGATTCTGCATTTTTTTATTGCTTACACTTTCTTCGGGCAAGCCGAATTTTGTGGAGCGCCTTGCTTTTACCTCCACAAAATGAAGAATATTGTTACGGGTAGCTATTATATCAATTTCAAAATGAGCATAACGCCAGTTGGTATGAAGGACATCAAAGCCATGATCTTTAAGATAGTCAACAGCTAACTGCTCCCCTTTTTTGCCTGTATCATTATGGTTAGCCAATAATATTACCGTTTAATTACGAAATAATAAATCAAAATACAGCCACGAATGCACAAATATTCATTCGTGCATTCGTGGCATAAAATATCTTTATAATAACAACTATGCTTCTTTTGCTTTAAGCGAACGTGCGTAAAACAAATAGTATCCTCCAAAAAAAACAGCAGAAAAAAACAATGTTCCCCAAATGGAATTTTTATAGAAAGGTATGCCATCAGCCATTGTCATCATTAACCCATTAAATGTCTGAGGATGCTGGTAACCACCGGTACCGCTTAACCAAACCAAAAAGTTAGATAATAAAAAATATATGGTTGGCGCGGCTATTGACGCAACAATTATATTAACCACATTAAATTTCTTTACCCAAAAGCCAACGGTGGTAAGCAGCGTAAACAAAATATAGTTTGTGATTTGTCCTTCATAAAACCCGGGTATAATAGAAAAACCGGACACATACAGTATTTGATAAAAAGCATCGGATATGAACATGGAAACCAGTGGTAATGCAAACGCAGCCTTTTTATCTTTAATTACAGCGCCCGCAAATATAGCCATAGCTATCTGCGGAGCAAATCCAAAAGGTCTTCCGGGAACTACACGATATAAGGCTGCAACTACAATAAGTGTGATAAGGGTGAATACGAGGTTCTTGCTGAATTTCATATAAATGCTTTTAGGCTGAACAAAAGTAATAATAAAATACAATTTTTCAGCGGAGAATGAGAGCAGGGTTCCGTGTGCTATTGCCAGATATTCAGCATTTGCTTTTACCTTTACTATAAATGAATGCAACAAATAAAAAAACACTGATACTTGGCGCCTCTTCCAATCCTTTGCGATACAGCTATCTTGCGCTGAACCGTTTGCGTAATGCCGGGCATGCAGTAGAAGCAGTAGGAAAAAAAGATGAAACAGTAGCAGGTGTACAGATTCATAAAGAGCCTCAACCAATTACTGATATTGATACGGTAACCTTATATCTTAACCCCGAAAATCAAAAACAGTATTACAACTATATCGTCTCGCTACATCCTAAAAGAATAATTTTTAACCCTGGTACAGAAAACGAAGAATTGAAAAAAATTGCAGAACAAAATAACATCCCCACTATGCAGGCATGCACGCTGGTATTATTAGCTACAGGACAGTATTGATACTATTTTTAATTATGTTTTCTGAAATTATTATTTCGCAGCTTTTGCTTCCTGGCTGGTAGTTTTTTTAAACAACATTACATATCCGCACAAATTCTTTTTCTGCATACTGTTTACCTGCAAAGGCTTTATCATGTGATATTCTGAAACTTTAGGGATATAAGAGTAACTGATAACATTACCATCAACATCTCCCCATCTTTTCTTCTGGTAAACTACCTGTTTCTCACTATAATCATACATACGCACTTCATATGTGTTTGATTTCACATCACCAATAAAAACAAACTGATACCAGGTACCTTCATTCATTGGAACAATGATCGGAATTTCGTATTCGCTCTCCATTGTTATTGAGGCTTCACGCAAAACAGTAAAACCACCATCGGCTAATAAATGTTTAACGCTGTCTGCCTGCTTTTGAATGGAAACATTATCGCAGGGGCTGATCCTGATTACATTATCATTTTGAGCTAAAGCAGGAATGCTAAAAGAAGTAAGAAAAACCAAAACGGCAATAAAAAAATCTACCTTTTTCATTTAAAACAGTTTTACAGGGTTAGGTTGAAAGCTTTGACTTATATCAACAGCTTTGCTGCTGTTTAAAGTACATTGGTTTCTACCTTTAATCAACGCAAATTTGCTGCCTAAATTACTTACGGTTAAAATAAATAGCATCAGCCTGCTGTGTTGGACATATAACCAGGTCGTTAATACAAACGTGCGGAGGAAGTGTGGTGCAGTAATATATTACGTCTGCTACATCTTCGCCTGTAAGGGGCTGCAAACCATTATATACTGATTTGGCTTTTTCTTTGTTACCCTGGAATCTTACAAGTGAAAATTCCGTTTCTGCAGCACCGGGATTAATAGAAGTTACCTTAATACCGTGCCGCAATAAATCGATTCTCATACTTTTAGATATAGCATCAACAGCGAATTTACTTGCACAGTATACATTTCCTTTATCGTATACTTCTTTTCCGGCCACAGAGCCAAGATTGATGATATGCCCCTGGGTTTCTATCAAAAATGGCATTACAGCTTTTGATACATACAACAAACCTTTAACGTTTGTATCAATCATAGTATCCCATTCATCAAGATCAGCTTCATCAAAATAATCTCTTCCCAATGCAAGCCCGGCGTTATTAATTAAAATGTTAATTTTCTTCCAACCATTTTCAAGACTGTTTATTTTCTCAAAAACTATATCCCTGTCACGAACGTCGAACGCAAGCGTTAATGCTGAAATGCTGTATTTTGTCTCCAGTTCAACCTTTATAGATTGTAACCGGTCTTCTCTTCTCCCATTGATTATAACATCATATCCTTCCTTAGCAAATTTTTCTGCACATGCTTTTCCAAAACCAGAAGTTGCACCGGTTATTAAAACAATTCTTCTCATCTTTTTATATTATTTACATCTTCACATTCGCGCCAAGCCATGCCATCATACCTGCGCCCAACGCTATGGCATCTTCATCAATATTAAATGTGGGTGTATGTACACCGGAAGTAATGCCCTTATTTATATTTCCTGCACCGAGCCGGTAAAAACAACCAGGTATAACCTGCGAATAATAACCAAAATCTTCTGCACCCATTCTCAATTCAGATTCTTCAACATTGGCAGCGCCTGCATATGCTGCGGCAAATGATTCAGTAATAGTATTCAGCTTTTCATCATTATACACGGTTGGATATCCTACATCTATCAGCAGATCAATTTCAGCACCCATACTTTGCACAAGTTCTGTAGCTAACTTACGGATAAGCCTATGCGCTTCAAAACGCCATTCTTCATCCATCGCTCTGAAAGTACCCATTAGTTTTACTTCGCTGGGAATTACGTTGGTGGTATACCCGCCCTGGAAAGAAGTAATGGATAAAACAGAGGGAGAAAACGGGTTGCGGTTTCTGCTGATTATTTGTTGCAGCGACACTACGAGTTGTGAGGCAATCAATATGGTGTCAGCCGTTTGCTGCGGGGCAGCAGCATGTCCTCCTTTACTTTTTATAGTGATATATATTTCATCGGCACTTGCCATTATTTTTCCGCCACGAAACCTGAACTTGCCAACTTCAAGCTGGGGATGCACATGCAAACCTATAATAGCCGAAGGTTTAGGATTTTCAAGCACGCCTTCTTTAATCATTAAACTTGCACCACCGGGATTTTTTTCTTCACCAGGTTGAAAAATCAGTTTAACTGTTCCTTCCCAATCATCTGTAGTATCATTTAATATTTTAGCAGCGCCTATAAGGCAGGTAGTATGCACATCATGCCCGCAGGCGTGCATTACTCCTGCATTTTTTGATTTATACGGCACATTGTTTTCTTCTGCAATAGGTAGTGCATCCATATCTGCCCTGAGTGCAATAATCCTTTTATCAGGATTTTTTCCTTTTAGTATGCCAACCACGCCGGTTGTGGCTTTTATTTCAAAAGGTATATTTAATGCTCGTAAATGTTCCTGCACCAGTTTAGAGGTCTCAAATTCTTTGTAACTCAACTCCGGGTTTGCATGAATATGATGCCTGATTTTTATCAATTCAGGTGCATATTTTGATGCAAGTGCTTTAATCTTTTCTTTTAACATGCCGCAAAGATAGCGATATGAATATATCAGATGGTTAATGATAATATAACATAGCGTTAGAAGGAATAGATTGCTTTGATACTACAGTTTTTTATACAGCGTCTGCAAAAAATCAGCTATGTCTGCAGAAATAATCAGCGTAAATCAGTGGGGAAACTAATCCCTTTCAGCAATCAAAACTTACGATTCAAAGAAATGCCATGCTGAAGGGCCTCTGTCGGAAACAGGAATATATTCAGGCATCTCAATATTAACTTGAACGGGCGTATTTTCTTTAACTTCTACTTTATCTTTTACAACTTTTTTGTAGCCTTCTTTTTCAAAAATAAGTTTGTAGGTACCAGGCTTAAGCATGATGATGCTATAACTTCCACTAATATCAGTAGTAACTATTTTTTCTTTCTTCGACTGAAGAACGACAGTTACATTAACATCTTTCAAAGGCTTCTTACTATCCATATCAAACACAATTCCATTTACCTTATTAACGTCAACATTATTTTTTTCCAGGGGGTTAACACATGCATTCACTTTAACAATTGCGCACGAAAACACAATCAATAATGCTGTTGCAAGAAAAAATTTTGGTTTCATATTCCTAAATATAGGTCTTTTTTATAGTATCTGCAAGCGCCTCATCAAATTCGGAACGGATGTTTTGTATAATGGTTGCAGCCGGCAATATATCATCAATTAAAATACTGGATTGTCCTATCTCCAGTTCGCCTGCTTCCATATCGCCATCAAACATTCCCTTTTTTGCCCTACCTTTTCCTAAAATATTTTTTAGTTCTTCTATAGAGGCTCCTTGTATTTCAGCAGCATTTATTTCCCTGAAAAAACTATTCCTGATAAGCCTTACCGGCACAAGTTGTTTCATTGACAACATCGTATCTCCTTCCGTTGCTTTAACCACTGCTTTTTTAAAGTTTATATGAGATGACGCTTCTTTACTTGCCACAAAGCGGCTTCCTACCTGCACAGCTTCTGCCCCCAAAACCATTGCCGCCAGCATTTGCCTGCCTGTTGCTATACCGCCTGCTGCAATTACAGGAATGGAAACTGCCTGGCAAACCTTTGGTACCAATACCAGTGTTGTAGTTTCTTCACGTCCATTATGCCCTCCCGCCTCAAAACCTTCTGCAACCACAGCATCACAACCTGCCTGCTCAGCCTTTAATGCAAACTTGCTGCTGCTGACTACATGTACAACTTTAATATTATGCTGTTTCAGTATTGGTGTCCATATAGCAGGGTTACCGGCAGACGTAAAAACAACCGGCACTTTTTCTTCTATTACAATTTGTATATGTTTTTCAATATCAGGATAAAGCAATGGAATATTTACACCAAAGGTTTTACCGGTAGCAGCCCTGCATTTTTGAATATGTTCCCGCAACACATCCGGATACATGCTGCCGCTGCCAATTAACCCCAGCCCACCGGCATTACTTACAGCCGAAGCCAGCCGCCAGCCGCTTGACCAAACCATGCCTGCCTGGATGATGGAATATTGAATATTAAAAAGTTGTGTGATGCGCATTTTGCAAATCCTTAACCTGTATTATTATTGTATGTTTTCGTTTCTTACTTTTTTAAAATTAAGACATTTGTACACTTTTAAAAGGTACTGTTTTGGATGCTTACAGGTATGATATGTTCTCATCGGCTTTCCCCGTTGCTTTCTTCTTATATTACATCCTTTTTTATAATATGCAAAACATAATCATATTCTTCCTGTTTGCAGCAGCGCTGTTTGCATTTCTTTTTCTTGTATCTGCCGAAAAGGGGAGAAAAAAAATTATGGGTGAATTGCCTGGCGAATACAAAATACTGCTTCAACAAAATGTCGTATTCTATCAAAAATTAAGCGAAGTACATAAACTACAATTTGAAGAAAGAGTACAACATTTTTTATCATCCACAAGAATAACCGGTATTGGAACTGAAGCAGAAGATATTGACAGGGTATTGATCGGTGCAAGCGCCATCATACCCATATTCGCTTTTCCTAACTGGGAGTATATTAACCTTCACGAAGTATTATTATATCCTGAAACTTTTAACGAACAGTTTGAGCAGACTGGCGGCGACCGTCCTGTAATGGGAATGGTTGGCACAGGGGCAATGAACCATATTATGATCCTCTCCAAACATGCATTAAGAGAAGGTTTCAGCAATAAAACAGATAAGAACAATACCGCGCTGCATGAGTTTGCGCACCTGATTGATAAAACAGACGGGGATACTGACGGAATACCGGAGATATTTTTACAACATCAATATATTCTACCCTGGGTAGAAATGATGCGGAAAAATATTAAAGACATTGTGCAGGATAAATCTGACATAAATCCTTACGGCGCAACTAGCCAGGCAGAATTTTTCGCAGTAGTATCTGAATATTTTTTTGAGCGACCCGATCTTATGAAAAAAAAACATCCTGAACTTTTTGATATGCTTGAAAAAATGTTCAGGTGTGAAGATTTTTAGAATTGTTTTTATTTTATCCTCTCCTACTCAAACAACCGTGCAAAATGATTCTCCAGGTGCGCCCGCATACCATTGCGGAATTGTTCGGGCGTTCCATTTTCCAAAATATCAACCAATTGATTGTGTGATACAAAGGGTTTAAACGGAGGAGGTTCTTTCAGTAAATGACTGCTGTTATGCACATAATCAAAAACCGGCAGTAACATTTTCTGGAATTTTTTTAATGCCTCGTTGCCTGTGATCTCGTACAGTTTTCCGTGGAATTTTATTTCATGGTCAATATTAAACAAATGGTATTGCGTTACCGGCGGTTCCTTGCTTACTATTTTCCTGAGCTCCTTTATATCTTCTTTCGTTATCCGCTGAAAAATAAAATCAGCCATCCCTATTTCAAGCACAAGCCTGATCTCGAATATATCTTTCAGGGTTGTTTGATCGAGCACATACGGGTTCATACTTTTACCCATTATGCCAAAGAGGTCAGGGCTTGTAATTACTGCTCCTTTTTTCTTTTTAGATTCAATCAGCCCCATCATCTTCAGCCTGGTAAGCGCTTCACGAATAACCGTACGGCTTACACCAAGCGTTTCCGTTAACTCCAGCTCTTTCGGTATATTATCTCCTACCTTAAGCTTTCTCTGCTGCAGTAAATCCACCAGGCGCTCCACTACCTTATCTACCAGCGAGCTGGTATCCACCGTTTTCAGCTCTATTTTTAAGGCTTCATCAACCATAATTTACAAAGATTATTTAAATACAATATGTAATTATTTGTACATTAATTATATAATTATTGCTCCTGATTTTTCTACACAATCTGCAAAAAAGTTTTTGAGAATACAAATTTAGTTTTAATTTTATTATGTCATACATAATACAAAATTAAATAATCAACAATGATCACTGCAATTATGAGAGTATGGCTCTTAGCTTGTTTGCTGACGATTTCTCTTGTCAGCCAATCCCAGGAAAAAATAATTACCGGAACGGTGGTATCGTCTGACGACAATACTCCATTGCCTGGTGTTACCGTTTTAATAAAGGGGAAAACGGATGGTACACAAACAAATGCAGCAGGTGAATTTTCTATTAAAGCAACTGAAGGCGATGTACTGGTGTTTAGTTATACCGGTTTTACAGCACAGGAAGCTGTAGTAGGAAGCTCGTCCGTTATTAGTATAACGTTAACAGCCAATGTTTCCAAAATGGATGAAGTGGTGGTAGTGGGTTACGGTACTGTCAGGCGGTCTAAGCTCACTTCCTCGGTATCCAAGCTCGACAACAAAGTTCTGGAATCGGGGCTACGCTCCAACCCCGCACAGGCGCTGGCCGGAACCATTCCCGGGCTAAGAGTCTCCACCGGAACCGGCAGACCCGGCTCTTTACCCAATATTGTGTTGCGGGGCGGAACCAATTTTGATGGCAGCGGCAGCCCGCTGATATTAATGGACGGACAGGTCAGGAATTCTTTGAGCGACATCAATCCTGAAGATATTGGCAGCATGGAAGTGCTGAAAGATGCTTCCGCCACTGCTATTTATGGCGCCCGTGCCAGTAATGGCGTAATCCTCATCACTTCCAGGAGGGGAAAATCCGGAAAGTCGTCAATTAATATAGATGTAAAAAGAGGAACCAGCTACCTCAACGTGCCTTATAACTTTCTTTCTGCTGAAGACTACATTTACTGGCAGCGCCGGGCGGTAGTTGAAGCCATTAAAAACGGTACACAAAACCCCGGCTTATTGGGTGCTGTAGGCCCGAGGGGTACCGGTAATCTTTATAAAGATGCCGATGGCAATATATTAAATGGCAATTACGACAATCGTGCCGTATGGAGTACCATGGTATTGAATGACGTAAACCGGGAACTGCTCAATAGTGAACAGGGATGGAAGACCATGAAAGATGCAGTACCTACCAACGATGCCGGCGCCTATGACCCGAACGGCACCATAAAAGATCTGATCTATAAAGATTTTAATTACGGCGACTATGGACTTTACAAAAAAGCCACCGTACAGGAGTACAATGTGGGCATGAGTGGCGGTAACGACCGGGGCGCCTACTTCGCCAATATCGGTTATTATGATGAAGGCGGTCTGTCGCTGAAAACTTTTTATAAGCGTTTAACTTTTACCCTGAACGGAGACTATAAAATAAAAGACTGGCTGAAATCAGAAAGCAGCCTGCAATTCAACAAAGCAAACTGGAGAGACCAGTCTTTGCAAAACGGTGAAGCCAATTACTGGGGACGTATGCTCTCCGCTCCGCCTACTATGCGTGGCACCAATGCCAATGGCGAATTAATCTTAGGGCGCGATGCCAACGACGGTAATCCTATTATAAATATTGATAAATACAAAGTAAACAACCAAACGGATAAATTCACATTGGGGCAATCCTTTAAAGTAGACCTCATGAAGTCTCTGTATATAAAGCTGGGCGCCATCTGGATGTATGATGAAGGATTGTCAGAGTCGTTCAACCAGGACTTCCGTACAGGCTTTTTAAGCTTAACCAATCCTAATGCGGGGTGGAACAGAACAAGGGCTTCAAGCGCTGCATTCGACAGGACCATTCGCCAAACCTACAATGCTACGGTTAATTACAACATTAATTTTCTCGGCAAAAACAATATTGATGCCATGGCCGGGTTTGAGTATTATGATGCTTATGCCAGGGGCGTAGGTGCATCAGGCAGCCAGGCGCCTACGGATGATTTTGCCGATTTGCAATACACCCTGAACAATGCAACTACACAAACCCGCAGCACCGACTCTTACCACTACCGTGAGCGCATCATGTCAGGTTTTGGCCGTGTGCTATATGACTGGGATGGTAAATACCTTGCTTCTTTCACTGTACGGCGTGATGGTGTTTCCCGCCTTACCGGCAACAATCAGTACGGCACCTTCCCTGCAGCCTCTGTAGGCTGGTTGCTGCACCGTGAAAAATTTATGTCCTCAGCCCGTAACTGGTTATCGTATTTAAAATTGCGGGCAAGCTGGGGTAAAAACGGTAATATAGGTATCGGAACCAACAATGCCGTTGGAATTTATGAAGTACAGGGCGCTTATAGCTCGCAAATTCCCTATAACGGAAATATCGGCTTTTTACAAACGAGTTTAGCCAACCCTTCCCTGCGCTGGGAAAAAACAAATACTACCGAAGCAGGTGCTGATATTGGCTTTTTGAATAACCGGCTGAATGTGTCTGTTGCTTATTACAACAGGATTACAGACGACAAGCTGGCCAACATAAGCCTGCCTACCTCCGCAGGTTTTGCTACTATCAGAACCAATAATGGCAGCATGCGTAACCGGGGCTTTGAGATAGATGTAAACTATAAGATCATCCAGCAAAAAGATTTTACCTGGCAGGTTAGCGCCAATGCCGCCTGGAATAAAAACATAGTACTCAAACTTCCTTACAACGGAAATGATAAGAACAGGCAGGGTGGCGAGCTGATATATGACCCTAAAACAGAACAGTCAATATGGGTTGGCGGCCTGCAGGAAGGACAGGAATGGGGTGAAATATTCGGGTTTGTATCCGAAGGGATCATCCGTACTCAAAAAGACCTTGAATCATATAATAAAATAGACCTCGCCGCAGGTGCTGCTTATTTGAACGGAGGCGCCGGCAGAAATGTTGCCAGCCAAAAACTGGTTAATGAAAGAGGCCTGGTGATTGGCGCCAACTGGATGGCTACCCAGTTAGGCGATGTAATGTGGAAAGATATAGACAGGAACGATACCATTGATTACCGCGACAGGGTTTCACTTGGCCGGACAATTCCGCGCTGGACAGGCGGTTTTAATACCACCGTATCATGGAAAGGGTTCAGCCTTTTTGCACGCCTCGATTTTGCATTTGGGCATGTGCAGCAGGATTTCATGCAATTGTGGTCGCTGATGAGTGCACAGGGTGAATTTAATGCTACAGACATTGTGAAGCAGACCTGGACACCGGAGAACCCCAACGCAAAGTATCCCCGTTATATATGGGCCGATCAGCTCAATGCCAAAAACTTTGACAGACCCAGCAGCATGTTTTATGTGAATTCGAGCTACCTCGCATTCAGGGAAGTTTCATTGAGTTATAATGTGCCTTCTTCTTTGCTGAAAAAAGCAAAGATCAGCGGTCTCAGGTTGACCGCCACAGGCCAAAACCTGGGCTACCTTACAAACAGTTTGCTTAACCTTCCCGAACGCACAGGAGCGCAGACCAGCGCTTACACGATACCGACACAATTGGTATTTGGCGCTAACCTGACCTTTTAATTTTAATAAATGCATATATCATGAACAAGTTTAAATATATATTACCTGTGGCAATAATAATTGCAACAGCTATGTCCTGCACCAAGTCATTAGAACTGGCGCCGGAAGATTATTATGGCGATGGGAACTTTTGGAAAACTGAATCCCAGGTCACGAATTTTATGGTGGGTCTGCACAAACAATTCCGCGATAACCAGTTTATGTTTTATCGCCTCGGCGAAATGAGGGGTGGTAGTTTAAGCAATGTAGACCGTACGGGGGCATCACTGAATGAATTGACTATTATTAACCAGGCTATACAAGAAACATCTTCAGGCGTTGGCAGTTGGGCGGGTTTTTATAACCCCATCCTGCAGCTCAATCTTTTTATCCAGAAAGTGGAGGCCATTGGCTTTATAGCTAATGACCGAAAGAACTACCTGCTGGGGCAGGCTTATGCCATGCGGGCTTATTATTATTTCCATTTGCTGCGCACATACGGCGGCGTTCCGCTACAACTGGAACCGGAGGTATCGAATGGCAATACCGATGCAGTAGCGTTGCGTAAAGCCAGATCCTCAGAAGCGGAAGTGCTCACCAGTATTAAATCGGATATAAACAAAGCTGTTACCCTGTTTGGAACCGCTGCCACACCTGCCGACAAAAGCCAGTGGAATCCCCAGGCTGCATTAATGCTGAAAGGAGAAGTGTACCTGTGGTCTGCAAAAGTGTACAATACAACGGCTGACCTGGCAGAGGCAAAATCGGCATTGAATGCTATAACCGGGACATCACTGCTTTCCAGCTTCCCTGATGTTTTTAAAAACAAGAATAATAATGAGATTATTCTGGCTGTTCGTTACCGTGAGGGGGAAGCTGAAATGGGTACCAATTACTCCTTTTTCCTCTTTGACCTTTTTAACTTCAATAACCGGTATGTAAAGGATTCGTCAACTGTGGCGCCAACCCTGGTTGATCCGCTAAATATTGGAACGGCTGTTGCTCAACCTATTCAACGGTATGGCTATACTTTTGAGTTGTTTCAGTCGTACGATCCCGCAGACAAACGCAGGAATGCCACTTTTTACGATTTTTACAGAACAAGCGGCACGCCACCAAATGTAGTAGTTGACATCAGGAATACGGCATTGGTAAAATTCATGGGAGAAATGACTTCAGCAAACCTGAGGATATTTACGAATGACTGGCCGGTTTACCGGGAGGCAGACAGGCTGCTGATGCTGGCCGAGATCACAAATGCGGAAGGCAGTGATCCTTCATTCTATATCAAACAGATTCGCGACCGGGCATTTGACAATGCCGACCCCACACCCTTTGTGAATGGTACGCCGGATGAAAATGAACTGGCTATTTTTGAAGAACGCAGCAAAGAGTTTGTATACGAGGGAAAACGCTGGTACGATATCAGGCGGATGAAATATGCGGGTGAGCCATTGGTATTTAAAAGCGCCGGTCAACCTTACGGCGTGCTGGACAAAGCAACAGAAGCATATAAAACCTTGTGGCCGATTGAACCGGCTATATGGACCAATGATCCGCTGGTTGATCAGACACCGGGATATGCTACGGCTAAACCATAATAGTATTTAATTTTATTGCCCTGCCCTTAAGGATGGGGCAATAAAATAATATTAAAATCAAATAATAAACCATAACAAGTGACAACTAAACATTTAACCGGCCTGATCGCAGCGCCATTCACTCCTATGCATGCAGACGGAGCACTAAACAGCGCCATCATACCGGAATATTATGCCCTGCTTAAAAGCAACGGCGTCACCGGAGCCTTCATTTGTGGTTCCACAGGCGAGGGCGTTTCACTTACCCTCACAGAGAAAAAAGAAGTGATCGCTGCATGGGCTGCCTGCACAAAGTCCGATCCTGATTTTAAAGTGATGACGCTCCTCGGCGGTACCTGCATTGCAGATTGCAAAGAGCTGGCAGTATATGCCAGCAAAGCAGGGTTGTATGCCGTATCATTTACAGCACCGAATTATTTCAAGCCCGCCAATGTACAGATGCTTGCACAATGCTGTGCGGAAATCGCAGCGGCTGTTCCGGGCATGCCTTTTTATTACTATCATATTCCTGTATTAACAGGCGTAAACTTTCCTATGTATGACCTGCTGAAAGCAGTGGATGGCAGCATCCCTAATTTTGCCGGCATAAAATACACACACGAAGATTTTATGGATTACCTGTCCTGCCTGCTTTTCAACAATAAAAAGTATGACATGCTCTGGGGCAGGGATGAAAATATGCTGCCCGCCTTATCTGTTGGCGCTAAAGGCGCGGTTGGAAGCACCTACAACTATGCAGCGCCGTTATACTACCGGCTCATACAGGCATTTGAGCAGGGCAAACCTGAAGAAGCCGCTCAACTGCAGGAGCAGGCTATTGAGATGATAAGACTGCTGGGTAAATACGGTGGCATTGCTACCGGCAAAGCATACATGAAGCTGACCGGTTTGGATTGCGGCAAATTCCGGCTACCGGTAAAAAATATGAGCGGGGAAGATTTTGAAAAATTTACAAAAGACACGGAAGCCATCCGTTTTTCAAGCTACAGTTCAAAAACGTCAACTGCGGTGAGCCAATAAAATGAAACGATACTTCATATCACTATTTGTCATCATAATTTTTTGTATGCATTGCTCTGTCAGGGAGGAAAAAACCTTACTCGTGTCTGACTGGAAAAAGGTTAGTTCTCTATCTGCATTGGGAAAAAGCGGCGTTGCCGCTCCTGTAACAGGTATATCGAACAATGTGTTAATAGCAGGCGGTGGCGCTGATTTTCCGGACGCATTGCCCTGGCTGGGCGGGAAGAAGAAATATTATGATGAAGTATTCATTTATGAGTTAAACGTTGATACACTTGTAAAAAAAGACAAACCGTTTAAGCTAAGCAGTGCTGTTGCCTATGCAGCAAATTGCTCAACCAAAGATGCGGTAATATATGCAGGAGGAGAAAATGAAAATGGCATCAGCAACAAGGTATTTCAGTTGAGATGGAACAATAGTACAGAGGAATTAAATGCAGCGCGTTTGCCCGATTTACCTGTTGCGCTCACCAATGCAGGAATGGTTGCTTACAACGATCAACTGATCATTTGCGGCGGAGAAACCGCAACCGCAACCGCAACTTCTGCAGCATGTTTCTCATTGAATCTTACAGATACTACAGGCGGATGGAAAGCGCTGGCGCAAATGCCCGTGGCTGCTTCGCACATGGTAATGGCATTGCAATCAATGGATGACCGTGATTATGTATATCTTTTGGGCGGTCGTTGCAAAAAGGCATCAGGCATCAGCGATTTATATAAAGATGTGTATGCGCTTGATTTGAAGGAAAACAAATGGGAGAAGAAAACAGCTTTACCTTATCCGCTTACAGCAGGAACCGGCATTAAGATGAATAATGAACATATTGCTTTATTCGGCGGTGATACCGGCGAGACCTTTCACCAGTCTGAATTATTGAACGCTGCTGTCAAAGCAGAAAAGGATACAAGCCGCCTCGCACAATTAAATAAGGAACGTGTTGACCTGTTAAACGGGCATCCCGGTTTTAGCAGGAAAATACTGGTATACAACAGTCGCAAAGACTCATGTACACAAGAAGGTTCACTTCCTTTTCAAACACCGGTAACCGCTACGGCAGTATCGTGGAAGAATAAAATATTTATAGCCGGAGGGGAAATAAGAGCAGGCGTTCGCACGCCGGATATATGGTCTGCATCCATCATCAATACAAAACAATAATGAATACAAAAAGATATCCGTGGATAGTGGTTGGCCTGCTATGGGTAGTAGCCTTGCTCAACTATATGGACCGGCAGATGTTGTCAACCATGAAGCCGTCTATGCAGGTAGATATCGCCGAGCTGCAGTCAGCCACCAATTTCGGGTACCTGATGGCAGTATTCTTATGGATATATGGGTTGATGAGCCCTGTATCGGGCATCATAGCAGACAGGATGAACCGGAAATGGCTGATCGTGGTGAGCTTGTTCGTATGGTCTGCCGTAACCTTTATGATGGGCTATGCCACCAGCTTTCAGCAGTTGTACTGGCTTCGGGCAGTGATGGGCGTTAGTGAAGCGCTATATATACCCGCGGGGCTTTCATTAATAGCAGATTACCACAGCGACAAAACAAGATCGCTGGCAATTGGCATACACATGACCGGGTTGTATATGGGGCAGGCATTGGGTGGATTTGGCGCTACCATTGCCGGTAAATACTCCTGGCAGGAAACTTTTCATTCATTCGGGCTGATCGGTGTTGTATATGCGGTTATACTCACCTTCTTTCTGAAAGAATATAAACGCCCTGCATTATCAGCTAATGATCTCCTGAAACAAGCAACGGGGAAACCATCCTTGTTCAAAGGATTGACGGTATTGCTTACCAATATTTCATTCTGGGTGATACTCCTGTATTTTGCCATACCCAGCTTACCCGGCTGGGGTGTAAAAAACTGGCTGCCTACGCTTTTTTCTGAAAACCTGAAAATAGATATGGCAACGGCAGGCCCCTTGTCTACCATTACCATTGCAGCTTCTTCCTTTGTCGGTGTTATCTTCGGCGGGGTTCTATCCGACAGGTGGGTGCAAAAAAATATCCGCGGCAGGGTATATACAAGCGCTATCGGCATCGCGCTTACTATTCCGGCGCTGTTGTTCATCGGCTTTGGCGATTCACTTGTCAGCGTTATCGGCTCGGCGCTTTGCTTTGGCTTCGGCTTCGGTATGTTCGATGCCAACAATATGCCGCTGGTATGCCAGTTCGTACAGCCGCAATACCGCGCCACCGCTTACGGGCTGATGAATATGACCGGTGTATTTGCCGGCGCTTTTATAACAGATCTGTTGGGAAAATCCACAGACCAGGGCAACCTCGGGAAGGACTTCGCCATGCTTTCCGTTGTAGTGCTTGCAGCCCTTATTGTACAATTGAGCATGCTTCGCCCAAAAGCGGATGCGGCACAATCATAAATCATTCAAAAATATAATAATGAAAAGAAAACTAATGTTATTTCGGTTAAGCTTAACTGTTATATGTATTTGCCTTGCAGCTTCGCTGGTGTTTGCACAGCGTGACGGAATGCTCAGTATTACAGCTTCAACCGTAAATACGCCGGTACTGATCGGGGTAAAAGCCAGCCCGTTAATAAAAATAGACATCATCGTGCCACCCGGCAGCAAAGGAGTATCTCTTCAGAAAATATTTTACACGCTGAACAATGCAGCATTGAATGCTTTTGAAAAAATGGAAGTATATGCTACAGGGCCGTTGCAGGATTTTAATACCAGCCGCCGTTTCACATCTGTTGTGCCGTCATCTGTTTCAGGCGATATTCCGTTTGAAATAACATTGCCTGCGGGCCAACACCGGTTATGGGTAAGCGCTACGGCAAAACCTGGTGCAAACATGGATGGTATTATAGAAGCACGGGTAACACAAATAGCAACCGACCAAAAGATGTACACTATCGCAAAGGAAACTTCTTCCTTTAAGAAACATACCGGCATTGCTATCCGCAAAAAAGGAGATGACAAAGTGAACACTTATCGCATACCCGGCATAGTAAGTACGGATAAAGGAACACTGCTGGCTGTATACGATATACGTTATAACAATTCAAAGGATCTTCCTGAGAATATTGATGTGGGCTTAAGCCGCAGCACAGACGGTGGCAGAACATGGGAGCCCATGAAGATCATTATGGATATGGGCGAACCGCATGAGAACAATGGTATAGGCGATCCTGCTGTTTTGTTTGATCCGGTTACTAAAAAAACCTGGGTAGCTGCATTATGGAGCAAAGGCAACCGTTCCATCGCAGGTTCTGAACCGGGCCTCTCGCCCGATACAACCGGACAGTTTGTGCTGGTGAGCAGCGATGATGACGGGCTTACCTGGTCTGCACCCATAAATATTACAACGCAGGTAAAGAACCCGGTATGGCATTTGTATTTCCAGGGGCCGGGCAGCGGTATAGCCATGCAAAACGGCACATTGGTTTTTCCTTCGCAATACTGGGATGAGCAAAAAAAACCAGGCATTCCGCATTCGGCAATTATATACAGTGAAGATCATGGCAAGACATGGAAGAGCGGCACCGGCGCCAAATCAAATACAACCGAAAGCCAGGTAGCAGAAACAACGCCGGGCACATTGATGCTGAACATGCGTGATAACCGCGGTAAATTCCGCAGCATTGCTACAACCACCGATATGGGCCAAACATGGAAAGAACATGCTACTTCCCAAAGCGCATTGGCAGACCCTGTTTGTATGGGCAGCTTTATTAAGGCAAACATAAATATAAAAGGAAAACAGAAAGATGTATTGTTCTTCAGCAATCCCAATACTGCGCTGGAAAGATATAATATGACGATAAAAGCAAGTCTTGATCTGGGTGAAAGCTGGCTGCCGGTAAATGAAACACTGATAGATGAAAATGAATGTTACGGTTATTCTACACTGGTGAAAATTGACAATAATACGATCGGTATGCTGTATGAAGGAAGAGGCGACCTGTATTTCGTACGTATACCCGTAACCGAAATCATTAAATAAACTCAGCAATGACATATACTGCAAAAGAGCTTAAGGCATTAAAAGATTTTTATAAAGACAGGCTCTTAAACGATACCGTACCTTTTTGGTTCCCGCGCTCAGTTGATAGAGAATATGGAGGGTTTTTATTGATGCGTGATGCAGACGGATCATTGATAGATGATGACAAGGCGGTATGGATACAGGGAAGAGCGACATGGCTATTGTCTACGCTGTATAATACCATCGAACAAAAAGAAGAATGGCTGGCGGCTGCGAAATCGGGTTATGATTTTCTCAACAAATATTGCTTTGACGAAGACGGGCAAATGTTCTTTCATGTAACCCGCGATGGAAAACCCATCCGCAAACGCCGGTATTTTTTTTCGGAAACATTTTATGTTATTGCCGCTGCAGCTTATGCTAAAGCCAGCGGCGATGAAACGGCAGCGCAGAATGCAGGAAAAGCGTTCAGTGATTGCATTGCTTATGCAAATGGAGAAAAAATATTGCCACCAAAGTTTACCAATACGCGCCCTTCAAAAGGTATTGGTATGCCGATGATCATGATGAACACCGCGCAGCAATTAAGGAAAACCATCGGCGATGAGCGATGTGATGAATTGATCATGCAATGGATTGATGAAATTGAGCGCGACTTTGTGAAGGATGATATACGCTGTATAATGGAGCAGGTATCTCCGGATAGAAAGATCATTGACCATATTGATGGCAGGACCCTGAATCCGGGTCATGCAATAGAAGGCGCATGGTTTATATTGCATGAAGCAAAATACAGGAACAACGATCCCCGTCTTATTAACCTCGGTTGCCGCATGCTCGATTATATGTGGGAACGCGGATGGGATGCGGCCTATGGCGGTATATTGTATTTCCGCGATGTATACAACAAGCCCGTGCAGGAATACTGGCAGGATATGAAATTCTGGTGGCCGCATAATGAAGCCATTATCGCCACATTACTGGCCTACCAGCTCACCGGCAATGAAAAATATGCGCAATGGCATAAGCTGGTGCATGATTATGCCTATAGTCATTTTGCGGATGCCGTACACGGGGAATGGTTCGGATATCTTCACCGCGATGGCAGTGTTGCCCAAACAGCTAAGGGAAATCTGTTTAAAGGCCCATTTCATTTGCCGCGGCAGGAATGGTATTGCTATACATTGCTGGAGGCATTTTCCTAAAGGCAGGGGCTCCCAAAAAAAATTATATTAAAAGGTGCAGAATGATTATCCGCACCTCCGCTTTTCATAGATTATTCCCGTCCTGCAATATCTTCACCGTTATTTTTTCTCAACTTTTTTGCAAGCCCTCCGGCTTTTTGCACCAGTTGTACAAATTCTTTACAATATCCTTCATTATCATTACTCAAAGCCGAACTTGCCAGTGATAAAGTATTATTGAAAGATGATTGTTGCTTAAATTCAGAGTCTCGCAATAACATGCCAAATTGCGCTACTGAAGCAGCGAACCTGAAATTATCAGAAGTATGCTTTAGTTCAACGTGATTGTCAATCACAGCATGTTCAATTAATTTGCTTACGTCAGCATCAGGGTTTTTATAGCGGAATTTTATTGTCATTAATTCAGGTGATTGGTTGTCACTATTCACATTTGTTTTTTGATATTTCAATGCATCTGTTTTTTCAATGAAATCACTTTTTACACCAACCGGTATTATTTCATACAAAGCCGTTACAGTATGGCCACTCCCCAGTTCTCCTGCATCTTTTTTATCATTATTGAAGTCTTCTTTATTCAGCATACGATTTTCATAACCTACTAACCTGTATGCCTGTACTTTCGCAGGATTGAATTCAACCTGCAGCTTCACGTCTTTGGCAATGGTAAACATAGTGCCGCCAAATTCGCTCACCAGTACTTTTTTCGCTTCACTCATATTATCAATATAGGCGTGATTACCATTTCCCTTATCAGCCAGTATCTGCATTTTATTGTCTTTGTAATTACCCATTCCATATCCCAGTACTGTAAGGAATACTCCGCTCTTTTTCTCCTGCTCAATCAGTTTTTCCATTTCCGCGTCGCTGCTTATGCCAACATTAAAATCTCCGTCAGTACAAAGTATTACCCTGTTGTTACCTCCTTTTATAAAATTTTCACGGGCAGTTTTATATGCAAGCCTTATTCCTTCGCCACCCGCTGTTGAGCCTCCTGCTTCTAATTTATCAATAGCATCTTTAATGGGTTGTTTATTGGAGCCGCTTGTTGGGGGCAATACCAATCCTGCATTGCCGGCATATACTGCTATCGATACTTTATCCTGTTCGCGCAGCTGGTCAACCAGTAATTTCATTGATTGCTTTACGAGCGGTAATTTGTTTTCATCCTCCATCGACCCTGAAACATCAATCAAAAAAGTAAGATTTGATGCAGGAATATTTTCCATTGGAATTTTCTTTCCCTGCAGGCTCACGAGTACAAGCCTGTGGGCTGCATTCCAGGGAGATTCAGCTATTTCGGTATAAACAGCAAAGGGTTTATCATCCTTCGGTTGCGCGTAATCGTAATGAAAGTAATTGATCATTTCCTCAATGCGCACTGCCCCGGCAGGAGGAAGCTGACCGCTGTTTAAAAACCTGCGCACATTGCTGTACGATGCGGCATCAACATCTATGGAAAAAGTAGAAAGCGGGTTTTCTTTTACTGTTAAAAACCTGTTCTCCGTTATACCATTATAATCTTCAGTATTATACTCTGCATCATCAGGCTCGTACAAATTCATACCTGTCTTATCATAAGCTCTTGTGTCACGCATTTTAGATCTGCTGATGCTCACGCCCGGCATACGCCCCTGTAACGGTGCAGGCTGTATTGTATAGTTCGCTCCTGTTATGCTTTTTTTCTCCTGTTTGGCATAGCCGGTTACTACAACTTCTTCAAGTTTATTAACTTCAGCAATAGCAGGAGCTAATACCACATGTATACTCGTTTTACCAGCTACCTTAACTTCCTTTGTTTCATATCCTGTATAAGAAAACACCAGTGTGGCATTATCTTGTTTTACCGTTATTTCAAAAGCACCGTTTTTGTCTGTCTCTGTAATATTACCGGTGCCTTTTTCAGCTACACCTGCATGCTCTATTGCATTTCCTCCGGCATCGGTTACTATGCCTTTTACGGTTAGCGGATTTTGGGGAAGAAACGCCATCAGGGAAGCAAAGACAATAATGCTACAAAAAAATATGTACTTCATAAAATAAATTTTAAGTTCAGTTTGTATGCAGATGCAGCAGAAAAAGGAAATACATAAGGCGAGGAAGATATTTTCCGAAAAGATAATAGTGCGCCTTAGTGCCGGTAGTAAAATCAACACACGCTCGTATTCCAGGACATTGCGAACCCACCCGTATAAAGATTGAATTAAAAGCATCTTACGGCGGGCGAAGCAATATGATGTTTTACGTTACCAATGCTTGATTTCTTCCCATAAATCATTCCAATAGGGATTTATTTCCTCTATCAATTCTATCTTTTTATAGAATGAAGTGAGATGGCTTCGGCACGCAGCACCATGTTGTTGCAATTTTCAAGTTGTGCCTCGCCATGACGGTAAGAGTATAGGTAATTACAAACTTTGCTTTAATGTTAACAATAAAATCAAATCACTCTCGCCGTCATTGCGACCCCGCCCACATGAAGATTTGAGTTGAAAGCATCTTGTGGCGGGAGAAGCAATCTTTTGCAGCCGCTTACCACTCCGCTTGGCTTTTAACCGATACATGCTTAACTTTCACCTTTAAGCCGCCATTGACTTTTATTAAAGACATATCATTTAATGCTGGCAGTGATGCCGAACTGCTGGAAAAGTATAAGCAAACCAAAGACATGCAAATACTTTCCGGACTGTACCAGCGCTATATGGAGCTTGTATACGGGGTATGCCTTAAATATTTTAAAGAACAGGAACGCAGCAAAGATGCGGTAATGAACATTTTTGAAGAACTTGTACAAAAATTGCAGGTACATGAGGTAAGCAACTTTAAAAGCTGGCTGCACACTTTAACCAAAAATTATTGCCTGATGCAGTTGCGAACTCCCAAAAACCTGAAAACCACCGAATTTAACCCGGAGTATATGCAATCCGCGGAAATAGTGCATCTGAATGGTGCATTGGAAAAAGAAGAGCAGTTTAATAAGCTGGGAAAATGCCTGGATACACTATCTCCCCAGCAAAAAGAGACGATTGAGCTGTTTTACCTGGAGCAAAAATGCTATGAGGAAATTGTGGAAATAACCGGGCACGACTGGAATAAGGTAAGAAGCTATATACAAAACGGCAGACGAAATTTAAAAATATGTATGGATAAAGCGGAAGCATAATGGAGGAAAAGCACAAACATATTGATCATTATACTGCGGAAGATATTCAACGTTACCTGCATAGGCAGATGACGCCCGCTGAAATGCATGCTTTTGAAAAAGCTTCGCTGGAAGACCCGTTTTTAGCCGAAGCCCTGGAAGGATATATTGAGACTCCTGTAGCATCTGTACCTGCAGATATAAATGCATTGAAAGAACGACTGGAAGGAAAAAACAAACCGGCGCGTGTTATTCCATTATATAGAAAAGCGGGATGGACTGCCGCCGCGGCTATCCTCATTATATTTGGCGCTGCCGCCACATGGCTTTGGATGAAACCAGCTACAGAAAAAATCATCGCCCAGAAAAAAGAGACCAAACAACAAACTGTTGAACAGGAAGAACAATCTCCTGCCGCAGTTCCTGCAATACAAGACTCTGCGCCAGCCATATCAGTATCGCCTGAAGCAGATATATCACAACCACCCATAACCGAAAAACCAAAATCATCAACAGGGAGCCCACATTTGCCTGCCATTAAAACACAGGAAACTCCAAAACCCAATGCAGCGGAAGCCGAGATAAAACTAAAAGCCGATGATAACGGGATTACAGGTGTACCATTAAAAGAAATTGCAGCGCAGGAAGATAAAGCTGTTGCAAAAAAAGTTGAAGTACAGGCAACAGATAATTTTAAAAGCAGATCTGCTGTAAGTAACGTTGAGCGTGCCCCGGGAAACAGGAATGCGGCGCCATCTATTCCTGCATATATATTCAAGGGAAAGGTTACCGATAATCAACATAAACCTTTGCCGTTTGTAAATATCAATATTCCCGGAACGGGCACATATGCATACACCGATGCCAATGGTAACTTCAATATGATGCATGGAGATACACAACTGGTGGTACATATTAAATCTGTTGGCTTTCAGCCGGAGAATTTTACGCTACACTCCAACATTGCTTCAAACAATATCAATTTAAAAATCGCACAAAATGACTTATCTGAAGTTGTAGTAACAGCCTATGGCACAAAGAAAAGTACTTTTAAAAAAGCGGAAGATGATAATGAAGAAATAGACGCAGAACCCGCAGACGGTTGGAGCAATTACGATCTCTACCTGCTGAATAATGAACGCCTTCCACAGCAGGGATACAGCAAACTGATGGGTTCTGTAGAATTATCTTTTACCGTAAACAAATATGGCAGCGTCTCAGATTTCAATATTGAAAGTTCTACCTGCACTTTGTGTGAAAAAGAAGCAATACGGCTAATTAAAGAAGGACCCAAATGGAAATTAAACAAGGGAACCGCACCTAAAAAAATTAAGGTTACATTACAATTCTGATCGGAATAATTTTTACTTAGTATTATCGTATCTGTTATCTTCGTCGCATAATAAAATGCTCAGGAGCTATCCTTATTTAATCTATTATCAATTTTATAATCGCAAAACAATCAACATGAAAAGATTTTTTTTACTTGCCGCTTTTTCAGGTATGTTTTGTGCAGGTATGGCACAATTAAAAACGCCTGCGCCCTCCCCGTTGCAAACAGTTAAGCAGGAGTTTGGCTTATCATCCGTTGAGCTGTCTTATTCCCGCCCTGCCGTAAAAGGCAGAACAATATGGGGCGACCTTGTACCTTATGGCAAAGTATGGCGCACCGGCGCTAATGGAGCAACAACCATTACTTTTGGCGATGATGTTACTTTCGGCGGACAAAAAGTTCCTGCCGGCAAGTATGGCTTATTAACTATTCCGGAAGCCTATCAATGGACGATTATTATTACCAAACAATTAGATGTTACCAGTCCTGCCGCTTACAAACAGGACCAGGATGTGATCCGCATTAAGGTGAACCCGGTTGATCTTGATTTTTCGCTTGAATCTTTTTCTATTTTGTTCGACAATATTACAGGCAACAGTTTAAATATGATGATGGGCTGGGACAAAAAGCTTGCCGTAATTCCCATAACAACTGAAGTTGATTCAAAAATTAACGCGCAGATTGAAAGCCTGAAGGGTAAAGAAAATTTTCCTTATTACAATGCCGCAGTATACTATCTTGAAAAAGGAAAAGACCTGAATACGGCTTTAACCTGGTTTGATAAAGCTGCTCAGCAAAATCAGGAAGCTTTCTGGGTTTTATATCAAAAAGCAAAATGCCAGGCTAAGATTGGAAAAAATAAAGAAGCGGTTGAAACCGCAAATAAATCTATAGAAATAGCCACAAAAGCCAAGAATGATGATTATGTTGAGCTTAATAAAAAGCTTATCGCCTCTCTTAAATGAAAAAGAAACTAATAATCAATCGAGTAGGAAGGTAGCGATTAATTCGCTACCTGTCCTCTCACACCACCGTGCGTACCGTTCGGTACACGGCGGTTTGTTAGAATAACTTTTGTTGGAGTTCTGTTTTCCAGTAGTAGTAGTTAGAAAAACCTACGTATCGCTGCCGTTTGAAGTACTCATTGTTCAATGCACGGCATAGTATGGGGCTATGTGCTATCCGGCAATAGCCTTTACGGCTGTTGCTCCACTCATACGCTTTACCCTTGACTATGCCTAACTTTTCCAGGTTCCACTTCCTTGTGCTCGGCTTCTTCCATTGTTTCCATATCCCCATTCGTAATCTTGTCCTTACTAACTCGTCTATTTCTTTCATCCTGCTTTTGGCTTTAGCTATCGAAAAGTAATTGACCCACCCTCGGATGACAGCGTCCATCTTCTTTACCTTTTCCTTTACCGGTTTGGGGTCGTTACGCTTGGTCTGACCCTTCATCTTCTGTTTTATTTTGTACATAGATTTGGGGGCGATGCGTATTTGCCAGCCTTCTTTGTTCCGGTAAAAGGAAAAGCCTAATAATGTGCTGTCCTGGGGTTGGCTTACTTTGCTCTTTGTCCGGTTCACTTTCAATTTCAGCTTTTTTTCAGTGTCAAATAAAATTGCTTTTTGATTAAAATGATTGTCGAAAAATGCAACCTGTCCATTTTTTAATTTATGAACAAAACCATAGTTTGTTTGAAGTTGATAATCCCAGTCGTAAAAAGCATCTCTGCCTTGTTCCTTGAGATAATCAGTCAACTCTTGAGGGTCTTTTATTTGATAACATTCTTTCATTGTGATGGTCGTGAAAGCTTGCCGCTAACGGTCGGGTATTGCCGAAGTCGGGGATTTTTAGCACAAAATTTCAATCGAAGAACGAATGTTGAACCTTGCACAAATGTTCAATCGAAGCCATTCAGCCCCGCTTTTGGCAATACCTTGTTAGCTGTTCGCCCTTATTTTTCATTCGGTTTTAGGTTTAGTTCGGCAAGTAACAATTCGTAAATTTCTATCCAAGTTTTTAAGTGAAATTCGGTTGATGTGTCGGCTATTTGAGTAAAGGTTTTTGATGTGAATAATTTGTCCGAAGCGGTTTGTTCGTCAAATTCATAATCAAGGACTAATTTTTCTACGATTGGTTCGCTTATGTGCGAAAAGCCGTAAATGTGTTTTTCGGCTTCAAATCGTTTAATAAATTGCAACGAGGCAACGGTGCAAAAGCAAATCTGATGCGTTTCTTCGTGCCATTTTAATTCTTCCAAAAACTGCTCTTTACTGATGTTGTTGCTTAGAAAAATATCTATTCGCCTTTGAATTTTATCGTCCGCAACAGGACCTTCTACAATGTCGTAATCGTGGGAATTGGTGTCATTTTGGCGGTTTTGAATTACGAAGTCAAACCATTCGCTGTTGTAGGCTTCAAACTTCAAAACCTTAATACTTTCATCTCTGTATGCGTATTCGTTAAATTCAAATTCTGTAATGAAGCCAGTTTTATCGGTTTCATCAGCCAAACGTTCCGCCCAAATTTTGGCTTGATTGGGAAATTTTGTTGCATAAAAACCAACACCAAAATCTTTATATGGTTTGGCTTTCGTAAGGTCTATAACCTCAATTTTGGTGTAACTGCCGTGATAGAGTTTCATCTTAGCCCACCGTTTTTATAGCACACATTATACAAACTGCGAACTGCCCAAAATGAACTATCCGTATGCAATGCCCACCAATGTTTATTTAGAAAATCCCAAGCACCATATTTTTTTAGGTATAAATACGCTTCTTGAACATTCATTTTGTAGGCTTCTGCAAAGGCAGGAACAATGTATGTGATAAAACTAATTTTATCACTTGTGGCTTTATCTATCGTTCTTTTTTGCACATTTTCCATAACAATTCCTTTTCACAAAGGTACAAAATTTTAAAAAGTAAGGCTAACGTAATAATTAAATGTTAGTTGTCCAATCGAGTTTCATTGTTTACCTGCTTTCGCAGATTTCTTTCAACTTTGCCAATGCTTTTGGGTAAGTAGTGTTGAAATAATCAACAAAATCTTCTGTCGTATCAATATCTACCGTAACCGTAGTGATGCCACTTTTTTCTTCGTAAGAATAATTTTCGTGCCCACCTGCCCATTTTTCAACTTCTGTTCCTGTGGTAATTTCTTTATCGTCTTGAAGTAATCCGTAATGACGTATGGAAACAAATTTGCTTGGAATATTTTCTTCAATTTCCGAAACCATACCGCCACGTTTTCCGTCTTCGCCTGTGCCAACAAAATACATTTTACTGCCTTTTTTCCAATTGCCTTCATAAGTGGAAGTGGGATTAAATTCGGCTGTCCATTGTTCGTAATTTTTAATGTTATTAATGCCAAGCATCGTGTTGTAAACTTTTTCGGCACTTGCGTTGATGTCTATTGTGTATTGCAACTTTTTCATTGTATTTGTTGTTTGATGATTTGCCACTGTTTTAGTTTCTGTTTTGTTTTCATTGCACGATGTCAAAGCGAAAAGTGCTAATGCGAAAATTGTAATTGTTTGTTTCATTTTTTATTGTTTTTCATTGTTTGTTCCTCTGTTGATGTTTGCACTGTCGCTCATAGGGTGACAGCCAACGGTTCAGGGCTTTGCGATGGTGGGACAATCGAAGCACAAAACCTCAATTTAGCACAAATGTTGAATCGAAGAACAATTGTTGAATTTTGCAGTTTCGCTCCACTATTGCAAAACCCTTGTTAGCGGTTCGTTGTTGTTTCGGTCGTGTCATTTTAGTTTTTTCATCGCTTTACTTTCTGTCAAAGATTTCATTTGCGTAATGGCAACTTTGTTGAGTTGGATTAGTCGTTCGCTTTGTGTCAAACCTTGTTCAATAAGCAATGCGTTAATACTTTCCATATTGCTCAAAACAACCAACTGTTCTAATGTTGCATAATCTCTGATGTTTCCGCTCTTATCAGTGTTTTTGTCCCTCCATTCTTTGGCTGTAATTCCGAAAAGTGCAACATTCAACAAGTCGGCTTCGTTTGCATAAACAAAACTTGCTTGTTGTTTCGTAATTTCTTTCGGTATCAAGTTTTCCTTAATAGCGTCTGTATGGATTTGATAATTGATTTTGGAAATTGTCCGTTGTAAATTCCACTCTAATTTTAGTCGGTTGTTTTCGTCATCTTTCAAGCGTTGAAATTCTTTGATGACGTATAGTTTAAACTCTATGGAAATCCAAGATGCAAATTCCAGAGCTATATCTTTATGGGCAAAAGTCCCTCCGTAACGACCTGCCTTTGAAACAATTCCTATGGCATTGGTGCTTTCTATCCAGCGTTTAGGTGTCATTACAAAACTGTTCAGCCCTGCTTGTTTTCTAAACCCCTCGAATTCGAGGGGTTTAAAATCGGGGCTGTAAATTGTTTCCCAAAATCCCAAGAGTTCAATGGTATTTCGGTTTCTCATCCAGTTTTGAATGATAGTATCCGTATGGTCGGGGTCTTTGTGTCGTGCTATATCGGTTAGGGAAATAAAATCGTTGCTGTTGTCTTCGTATAAAACAATTTCAACGCCCTGAACATTTATCTTTTTATTCTTTGCCATATTCAAAATCTATGAGCAACAAATTTACAAAAACTAAAATTATTAGTGTTTATTCGTTTTTTTCGTTTGTAAAATAGGACAGTGTTTCCTGCTTTATGGGTTTCCACAATTTGCGGGAACTTCTATTGTCATTACACAAATCCAATTCATTGCTACTTTTGTGTAAATATTTGTTATCCATTGCTCTGAATTGTAAGGCGTATCTAAATATTGTCCTTCGTTTTTTCCCTTTGAAATGACAATGGCGAAATTGTCAAACTGTTTGACTTCCTGAACCTCTTTAATCATTTTCGTATGAACCAACTTGCCACTTTCTATTGCTGTGACAAATTGTTCTTTATTAGACAGTCCCGTAGAAGATTCAAGAATTGTCCATTGTTCAGAAAGAAGTATTCTTATTTTCGATACGTCATTTTCCTCATAAGCTCGATTTAGCTTATTTTCAATTTCTTGAAATAATTTTTTCTGTTCAAAGTCCGTCATAGTGTTTTATATTGAAAAATTTTCCAAATTCTGTTCAATCTCTGGTTGTCCTACAATGACCGCTAACGGTTTGGGGCTTTGCGTTCGGGCGGGATTAGATGCACGCATGTTCAACCTTGCACCAAAGTTACAAAAAAGAACGAAAGTTGAATTTTGCACGTCAGCCCGCCTGACGCAAAACCCTTGTTGGCCGTTCGGTTTTATTTCTTTTCAAGTATTCGGTTTCTTAATTTCATAAACGGTTTTTCTATTGTCAAATGTAGTAAATATGCAAAAGCAACACAAGTCGCCATACAAATTAGAAGCATTAAATTGTTGTCTATGTGAAAGTCGCTCAATAGCTGATGAGTAACGTGAATTATACCTTTGTGTGTCAAATAAATTCCGTATGAAAGTGTCGCAATGAATGTTGTAATTTTTGAACTTTGCTTGTATAGAAAACTTGTCGGACTTATAGCACTAACAACTATAAAACCATAGCCCAAAGCAACTAATGGAAAACCAAAAACAGAAGCGTTAAAAGTCATTTGGTCGTAACAAAGAAAATATGCACTTGTCAAAATAAGCAAACTTAAAACAATAAATAGGTTTCCATATTTAGAAATTTTGTTCCAAACATTTGGCAAAAACTGATAAACTGTTGCTATTGAAACGCCAACCAAAAGTCCGTCTAAACGATTGTAAGTCGGATAATAAATGTATTTATACCAACATCCTTGTTTTTCACTACTCCGTCAATTTCAAGTTGAAGATTGTCTGGCAGTAATTGATTGATAAAGCCTTCAATCGTTGTACTTAATAACGTTACACCTTCTGAGGTTTCTTGAAAGTATTCTATAAAGTTTCCGTAATGATAATTTGCGTCAAAATGTTGTTCTTCAGAGAAGAATTTATTTTTCAAGGCATATGAATGTTGCAAATGCTTATTGGCAGAGCTATAATAGATACAAATTGGATTTGGTTCTGGAAAAGTAAATATTTTTCCTCTGTCTCTTGAACCTTTTATTTGAGTATTTACATACGTTTTGTCGCCTTGTTTACTAGCAATAATTGCACCTGGTGTCTTTGCTACGATTTCGCGCAGTTTAACAAGGAGTTCTTTGGTTTGTGCTTGGTCTAATACTGTCAAATCATAATGCTTCTTGGAAGCAACTTGCAAGTTTAATGTGTCAAAGTCAGTTAGGGGTAGTATTTCAATTCTTTTTAACTGCTTCATAATGTTGGGTGTTTGTATAATGGCATACAACGTTCGGCGGCTTTGTGCAGGCGTGGAAGTCTGAGTTCCGTCTGCCTGGAACCGCTGCTGATTATTTATTTTTTGTTGAAGATAAGTACAAAAGCCGATAGATATTCGTCCCGCCGGAACTGAAGTTGATAGCAATATACAGCACATAGTTTATTCTGTTGCCACGCTTGCACAAAACCGAGTGTTATAGGCAGTCCTATAAGGGCTTTTTTCGCTCCGATAAAAAAGTTGATTGTTATTCTTCATTTCAAATCGCCCAACTGCTGATGATTGGAAAACAAAAGTATCGGAGTGGGCTTCGATTCATTCTTCGCTCTGGTAAAGAAAGTTAATTATTATTCTTCACTTCAAATCGCCCAACTACCCATGATTGGAAAACAAAAGTATCGGAGTGGGCTTCGATTCGATCTCCTCCATCTACAATTCAAACCTGGATGACTGTTACCCGATTGCCTATAACGGTTCTGGTATTGCCGAAGGCGGGGCAATCGAAGCACTTCCGTTCGGTTAATGTACAAAAGTTGATAGAAGTACAAACGTTCAATTTTGCACTTCAGCCCCGCTATTGCAAAACCGATGTTGTGCGTTCGTTTTTTTATGCGGTCATTGGGTTTACTTGTAGTTGTCCACCAACGGCTTTCAAAACCTTCATTATTGTTGCAAATTGAGGTTTTGCTCCGTCAGAAAGTGCTTTGTACAAACTTGGTCGGCTAAGTCCAGTTTCTTCCGCAATTTTGGTCATTCCGATAGCTTTTGCAATGTGTCCGATTGCAGTAATTATTTCCGCATCATTCCCGTCTTCCAAAACGGTATTGAGATATTCGGCAATCATTTCATTGCTGTCCAAATAGTCTGCAATGTCAAATTTTGATGTTTCCATTTTTTACTTTTTTAATTTGTTCCAAATTTCTTTTGCCTTTTCAATGTCCTTTTGTTGAGTTGATTTGTCGCCACCAATTAACAGAACAATAATTTTTCCGTCTTTTTCTTTGAAGTAAACCCGATAACCTTTTGCGAAATTTATTCTTAGTTCGCTAATTCCGTCCCCAACAGGTTTACTGTCCCCAAAATGTTCGTCATTTTCTAGCTTCTGTATTCTGAAAAGGATTTTTGCCTTGGCTTTAAAATCCCTTAGCTTTCGCAACCATTTATCAAATTCTTCCGTTTTCTCAATAAAGTACATCTGTAAAAGTGTATTCGTTCGGATACAAAATTACAAAAATAAATTTAATCTTAGGCTGTTTTTATTTAGTTTAACTCGGAAACCCACCGTCTTTGACGGTGGTAATGTTCGTTGGGCTAAGCCGAATGTTTAAATTTGAGGATGAGTAAGTATAAGAAGCAGTCTCATGTAGTATATAAATGTGACTATTAGATAGTATGGACGCCGAAGTATAGGTTTCGAATTTTAACAGGAGAAGTTGGGTTGCAAATGCAAAGGGATATACGAATGTATAGTGAATGGTTGGGCTGTGAGATAATAGAGTTGAATGTGCAGTTAGATCATGTGCATGTAGTGGTAAGTATACCACCGAAGGTATCAATTTCAACGTATATGGGCACAGTAAAGGGCAATACGGCGATTCGAATATTCAAGAATTATCCGATGTTGAAAAAGCGCCCCTACTGGGGTAATCATTTTTGGAGCAGAGGTTATTTTGTGAACACAATAGGCATAAACGAAGATATGATAAGACGATATGTGAAATACCAGGAAGAAGAGGAGCGTAAAGAGGAAGGTAACCAACAGCGTTTCGACTTTGACCTTGGAACTTAGCCTATGGCTTTGCCCATAAATCCACCTGCTTTGCAGGTGGTAGTTTAAAATTTTGTTCGGTCATTGAAGATGACAAGTTCCTTTCTTCTTCTATAATTGTATCAATGAAATTATTAACATTCTGTTCTTTCAAAGCAGCATATACTTTTTGATTTTGATTAGATTTTTCAGCTAATTCGTATTTCATTTGCTGATATTTTATCCTTGCCCAATCATTTTTTCGCAGATAATTTCTTGATAAAATGTGTCTTTCAAGTGCTTTACTGTCAACTGGGCAAACATATAGATGATGTTTTATGGTGTCCAATATTTTGTTTGTTATTCCGTTGTTTCGTTTAAATACTTCTCTATCTTCTATGCCTTGATTTCCATTGTGATAATATCCTATTTTTTCAAGTCTCAACTTGATTTTTTCATATTCTGATTGGTTGGAATATATAATGTCAATGTCGATAATCGGTTTTGCGTCCAAATTTGGTACAGAAGTACTTCCAACGTGTTCAATAGTATAAACAAGCCCTTGAAGTTCTTTTTCGATTTCACATTTTATGTTCTCAAAATTGTCAACCCATTTTGATGTATATTGTTCTATTAGCATTTTTGTCTGTAAAACTTTTGGTCTATCACGGTCGTTCCTAAAATGACGCACAACGGTACGGCTTGGCGATGTGGCGGAAATCCGTGATTCATCTGCCCGTAACCGATGCCAAATTTATAAATACTTGTTCATTGTTTATTCTATTGCCCGGCGTTATCCGTCAGCCGGAACTGAAGCCGATTAGCGAACAAAAAGCTGAATATATGTTCGTCCAGCCGCCATATAGCCAAGCCGAATGTTAGCGGCTGGCTTATTCCAGCATTATCAGGTTGTTTCTATTTTTTGAATACTTTGTCCACTTAATTGGTTCTCTCAAGGTACTATGAATATCAGTAAAAATGTCCTCAAGTCTTGAACTCCTCCACTTGACTTTACCGATTATTCTACTACTAATTAAGTAAACATTTCCTCCCGAAGTCAAAATGTTTGGTTCATAGATTGGATTATACGTTCCATATCTTTTTACTAAAAACCATTTTCCACCTGTCTCTGCTTTAACCAGTTCCCCAATAACAGAAATCAAAGCCACAACATCAATCGCAGTTGTTAAGGTTTTAATTTTTCTACCAATTACTTTTTTGAGATATGCTTGTGCTGCTTCCTTATTTATTTCTTGAAAGTCAAATTTCAAAATATTGTTTAGGTGTTGTCGGTAATGGTCTGCTTGCAAATGAAATGTTTTCATTCTGTCGCCTTCAACGTCAAACATTTCTTGTTCAGGGTTGTCAATTGGAAACTTGTCTGCCTTTATTATATCGTCAAAACATGATTTCTATGTATCGGGTGATTGTCTCCATCACTCTTTCGGCGGATTTCTCACTCCTTACATAGATACTGCAATCATCGGCGTACCTTACATACCGGTGGACTCTTGCCGTAAGCTCTTTATCCAGTTCGTTTAAAACAATGTTTGACAGCAACGGGCTTAGCGGACTGCCTTGCGAAGTGCCTTCCGTACGTGGTATTACTACGCCATTTTCCATGATGCCGCTGTTCAGATAACTGCGTATCAGCTTTAAGGTTCGCCTGTCGCTTATCTTCTTCGTCAGCAGACCCATGAGCTTGTCGTGATTTACCCTGTCGAAAAACTTTTCCAAATCCAGTTCTATTATCCACTCATATCCTTCTTTCAAATTCTCCTGTGCCTGTAATACTGCCTGATGCGCATTGCGCCTTTCTCTGAACCCGTAACTGTTCCCGGAAAATTCTTCTTCATACTTCGGACTTAACCATTGGGCGATTGCCTGTTGCAATAGTCTGTCTATGACCGTAGGTATCCCCAACATTCTTGTGCCGCCGTGTGCCTTGGCTATCTCTACCTTGCGCACGGGCTGCACACGGTAATTGCCTTCTAAAATATCTTTCCTTAATGTTTGCCAGTAGGCATTGAGGTAGTCGCGAAGTTCATCGGTCTGCATACCATCAATGCCCCCGGCTCCCTTATTGGCAGTTACCTGCTTAAAGGCTTTTTGTATATTACGGATGTCTAATATTTCTTCGAGCATACTACTAAAAAAAACTTCTGTCCGGTGTTGTTCTCATTGATTGCATGGTGCGGCTCAACTCCTCCTCAGGTTACTCTTTCAGCTTCCGGCTTATCATCGCCTGAGGTAGTTCTCTTACGTGTTTCCGTTGTTATTGCTTTACCATCAATGGCATGATTGCTTCACCATTCTAACATTCGGCCCTTCTGCGTTTGTGAATGCTTCCGGTTTTTTTCCCCCGGCTTCTTATCCCGCATACTATGGCTTCTGCTGACTCCTGCATAATACCCTTTGTCGTTCTTTAGTTCCAACATCGGTTGCCGCTTTGATAACGCTTCTATCTCTGCCGGCTTATTAGCAGGTCTCTCCGGGTAAGGTCATACCCTTTCTATTCATGTAGCCTCTGCATTTACGTCCTGGCATTCTGTGCAATATCGGGCTTTTGTTTGTTTAGCAACATCACCCATACCATACCGCCTTTTATGCAGTTTCTGTTCGTAGGCTCGAATATTTGCCGCCTGCTTCTTTCAGATTCGTAGTCGCACACGACACCCTTGCTCTTGGCTAACACTAAGTACTGCAACTCGTGTTCGGGACTTGCACCCTATAGATTATGACCTTGCCGGACACACTACAAAAGCGGATGAATATAATGTTCATCCGCTTTTGGTTTTATAACTATAGTTATTACCTGGTTTGTTTTATCTCACTATGTATAGACGTTTCTTTACCATGTTTGGCAACATTGCCTTTTTGTAAATAACTGGCAGCAACAAGCAGAAGCGCCGGTAAAACAATCGCAAACAAAAAGATTTTTAATTTTTTAGCAATCATATACAACAAGCTTAGGGTTAAATATTAAATGCTGAATGTAAAAAGATTATTATCAAAATTTAAGAACCTGCATATTATGTAACATATGATAAACCGTTGCAGCAGGCATTAATTTGTCTTTCTTTTGTTACAACACAATAGATTTGCAACAGCTTACGTTGTAGAAAAAAATTATCCATGAAATCACTGGCATTCGTATTCCTGCTTTCCATCTCACTCTTTTCATGTTCAAAAAAAGATAACAATTCAACCCCAAAAGAAGGTATTGCAAGAATTGAAGGAAACTATTCAGGTGAAAGTCTTAGCTGGGAACGAACTATAGATGGAAATAAAACTACCGGCACAGATACGAACGCTTCTTTCAGCATAGTATACAAAAATAAAAAGGCTACCATAACCGTAAACACCGGTGCAACGCTTACAAATAAAACATATGAACTGCCATTAATAAGCGATGAAAATTCCAGCAATGGTTATATTTTTCAGTTGTACGAAAATTCAGAAACCGTGCAAAGCAATTCAGCGCTCAGGGTAACCATTACAACAAAAACATCTGCACAGCTTGATTTCAATAAAACGTTTATAAGCGATGGTAAAACCATTTCAGAAAAATATGCTATAAGCGGTTATCCACAAAACGATTAATAGCACTTACACTAACCCAAATCCATAAAACAACAAAAAGCCCGGAGCAATCCGGGTTTTTACATTTCTATACAAGCCTCTTCTCCGCAAATAAGCAATCCTTATCTTTGCCGCCACAATTTTTTATATATGCAGATACCGGAAACCCTGGAACAGGCGCTTGCTTTTATAAAGAAAGCATATAATTACCCTGTGCAGGTTGGTCTTGTTTTAGGCAGTGGGCTGGGTAATTTTATTAAAGAAATTAATGTTGAAAAAGAAATCAGTTATATTGATATTCCGCATTTCCCCGCCTCAACGGTTCAGGGACATTCGGGCAAATTGATTTTTGGTGAAATTGCCGGAAAGAAAATAGTGGCGATGGCAGGCAGGTTTCATTTTTATGAAGGATATCCTGCGTCAGAAGTAGCATTTCCTATCCGTGTTATGAAATTGCTTGGCGTGCATACTTTGCTTATCAGTAATGCGGCAGGCGGTGTAAATACAGGTTTTAAAGTGGGTGATCTTATGATCATCACAGATCATATTAGTTTTGCAACCGTTAACCCGCTTATTGGAAAAAACGATGAAGTGTTTGGGCCTCGTTTTCCTGATATGAGTGAACCCTATTCAAAGGACCTCGTACAAAAAGGGAAGGAAATAGCTAAACAACTAAATATCGCGGTGAAAGAAGGTGTATACTTTGGCGTTACAGGCCCAACATTTGAAACCCGGGCTGAATATAAGGTGATTAATTTACTGGGAGGAGATGCTGTTGGCATGAGCACCGTTCAGGAAGTCATTGTTGCCGTTCATTCGGGTATAAAAGTATTTGGCATGAGCGTGATTACAGATATAGGTATAAGAAAAGAAGAAAATATTATAACGCATGAAGAAGTTTTACATGCGGCAGCCGAAGCTGAACCTAAATTTTCGGCAATCTTCAAAGCATTAGTTAAAGCTATCTGAATTATGATATTTTTTATGCATCCAATAATCATTTCAGGTATTTTCGCCTGTTACTCAAAAACTATATCCTGCTTTTGAAAAAAGTGCTCACATATATAATTACGATTTTGTTAGTATGCGCTGCTGCTGATTCATTCGGCCAATTGCCCGGCAGGTTAAACAATCTAAGAAATATTGGTGGCGGCGGCCGTGGTGGTGGTGATTCCATAAAGTTTGAACACCGTGATCCTTTTTTAGATTCTGTGAGCATCCGTTTTAAATATATCGATTCTGTACGCTCTTATACATTTGATTCATCGCTTATTGATTACTCCATTAAAGTTCCGCTAAAGCCAGAGCATATCTGGCTCGGCAATAATGGAACCGCTGTTTCATCATTACTATTTAACCCTGGTATGAAGCCCGGTTGGGATGCCGGCTTTCATGCATTTGATCCTTATGCCTTAACAATAGAACAAACAAAGTTTTTTAATACAACAAGGCCGTTTACAGAACTTGATTACCAGATTGCCAGTGGCTCGGAACAGTTTATACAGGTGTTGCACACTCAAAATGTAAAACCAAACTGGAATTTTGCTTTTCAATTCAGGCTCATCAATGCACCCGGTTTCTTTAAAAGTCAAAATACCAATCATTCTAATTTAAGATTCAATACCTATTACCAGTCTCCCAATAAGAGATATGGCATATACTTTATTGGAATAAGCAACAGCCTTCAATCTGCAGAAAACGGCGGCATACGGAGCGATACCTTTCTTACCAGCAAAACCGGTGTATATAATACGAGATTTAATATTCCCATAAACATTACCGGAAGTTCTGTATACTCTACTGATATATTTAACTCCGCTCTTAAAACCGGTAATAAATATACTCAGCTTAAATTGCTGATAAGGCAGCAATATGATTTTGGTAAAAAAGATTCGCTGGTAACAGATTCCTCCGTTATTAAATTATTTTATCCGCGGTTCCGGTTTGAACATACCATTCAATACAATACTTACAAATATTTATTCCAGAACGTTTCGCCTGATTCCGCTTTTTATGCAGCAAACTATCATATCACTTTGTTTGATGTTGTTGATACAATATCATATAGCAATAAGTGGCGGGAAATCATTAACGATTTTTCTATTTACCAGTTTCCTGATATAAAAAACCAGCAGCAGTTTTTAAAAGTGGGTGCAAGTGTTCAAAACCTGTCGTTACAATGGCAGGATACCGTTCGTGACCGCCCCTATAATATTTTCCTTCACGGAGAGTACAGGAACCGTACAAGAAATCAAAAATGGGATATAGAAGCGTATGGACATTTGTATGTAACCGGGTTTAATGCCGGCGATTACAGTGCCTATGTAAGTCTTGAACGTTTATTAAGCAAAAAATTAGGTTCGCTGCAGGTAGGTTTTCAAAACGTAAACCGAACGCCATCTTACCTGCTGAGAAACTATACTTCATTTCCGGTTAAGGCGCCGGTTGCCGGAACCAATAAAGAAAATATTACGCACCTCTTTGCCACATTGCAGTTACCTGCACTTAAAATGGATTTGAGCGGGCATTATTATTTAATGGGCAACTATACTTATCTCAAAAATTTTTATGAAGCAGAACAGGCAGAATTGTTTAATGTATTGCAAATAAAAGCGAGTAAGGATTTTCCCATCGGCAGGCACTGGCATTGGTATACTGATATAGTTGTTCAAAAAACTGCCGGAAGCACCCCTGTCAATATACCATTAGCGTATACACGTAACCGTTTTGTATTCCAGGGCAGGTTTTTTAAAAATCTGGTACTTGCCACAGGATTGGATACAAGATATTATACTGCATACACACCAGATAATTATTCCCCCTTGTTAGGTCAGTTTTTTCCGCAGGACAGTATAAAAATTTCTAACCTGCCTGATATAGCGGCATTTGTACATTTCCGTATCAGGAGTTTCAGCGGCTTTGTAAGGCTCGAAAACCTGAATACCGTAAACTTTGATGGCTTCACTTTCACCAATAATAATATGGCTGCACCGTTATATCCATACCAGGGGTTGCTATTTAAAGTAGGGATTTTCTGGAACTTTGTTAATTAAAACAATAGTGCTTGCACTTGTAAGCACTGTGCAATACCTTTGTAACCGGTTTGAAAAGATTTACCACCATATTAATCGCCCTTATTTATTTCGTGGTTTCCTGCGGAATAGTAATTAATACCCATTATTGTATGGGTAAACCGGCAGGTGTAAAATATCATGTTGCAACGCCTTTAAACCATTGCGACAAATGCGGCATGGATAATTCCGGCTGCTGCCACGATAATATTGAGGTGGTAAAATTCGATAATGTTCAGAATGTTGTAACTGCAACAGATTTCAGGCTTGCTTCAATAAAACCACTATTGCAGGAGCATGCATATTTTGTAGCCGGCTTATTACATCAGCATTTTTCTGTAGACAGCAAGTCTTATACTAATTCCCACCCACCGGGAATTAACACCCAACCACGCTCCGTTTTATATTGTGTTTTCAGAATTTGATAATTACTTTAAAAACGTATGAAGGTTCGTTTATCATTAAACAAACCTGGAAATGATTGGTATTACAATCATTACTGCTTAACGGTAATTATTATTTCTTAAAACATTTTTTATGAAAAATTTTATTTTCATTATAGCATTCATTGCATTTTCATTTGCAGCAAACAGCCAGGTAGTTAAAGCCGATTTACAGGCAGGCGGGTTAACCTGCTCCATGTGCAGCAAATCCATCAATACCGCTCTTAAAACACTCATTTTTGTTGAATCTGTTGAAACAGATATTAACAACAATATGTTCTCCATTGTTTTTAGACCTGGTATTAAACCTGATTTTGATTTATTGAAGAAAAAAGTTGCTGATGCCGGATTTTCAGTCGCCAACCTTTGGGTGTATGCTAATTTTAATCAGCAACAAATAAAAAATAATGCGCATCTTACTATAGACGGCATCAATATTCATTTTTTAAATGTAAAAGACCAGTTATTAACCGGCGAGAAAAAGATACAGGTTGTTGATAAGGATTTTCTTACAGCCAAGGCATACAAAAAATTCAGCAATGCTACTGCAATGGAATGTTTTAAAACAGGTTATATGGCAGATTGCTGCAACATAAAAAAAGATAAGAGCACTGCTCAGAGAGTGTATCATGTAACCATTTAGGATGGTAAGTGGGCAATGGTGAACAGGCAATAAACAATAGTGAAGGGCAACATTCACTATTCACCATTGTCTATTGCCACTGCCCTTCCCTTATTCACCACTCAATAACCAACAATGCGTAAACTACATACTTTTTTGTTCGTCTTTTTGCTGAACATATTATATGTGTCAGCACAGGAATTATATATCATGACAGAGCCAGCCAGCAACATGGCAGCCAATAGCTTTGGTATAAGGCTTACCAATAAATTGATGCCAATGTCATTCGACAAATCATACAGTTACAGGCTTGAACCAGAGCTTATGATGGGTTTAAGTAAAAATTTTATGATACATGGCAACCTGTACGCTTCAAATATGTTTACCAAAAAATTTATGTTCGAAGGCGGTTCAGTATATGGTAAATACCGGTTTCTTTCTGTTGATAATTTACATTCGCATTTCAGGATGGCTGCATCAGGTAAGGTGAGTATCATAAAAAATCCCGGCTTTATTTCGCATACAAAACAGCATTACGTCAATAACGAAGTGCACGAAGAAACCTATACAATATATAGTGATGAGCTTGAGCCCGACGGCAACAATAGTGGTTTCAACGCTGGCATAATCGCTACACAATTATTGCATAAACTGGCCATTTCAGGAACAGCCGCTTATAATAACCGCTGGAAAAACATTAGCTCATCTTCAGCCCCGGGCATCAGTAATCATATGATGAGTTATAGCCTTTCTGCAGGTTACCTGCTGCTTCCTAAAACATATAAAAACTACAAACAAACTAACCTAAATTTGTATACGGAGTTTATGGCTGGCTCGTCATTAGATAAAAAGGGAAGCTTTATTGATATAGCACCGGGAATTCAATTTATATTCAACAGCATATCCCGTATTGATATTGCTTACAGAACACAGTTTGCTGGCAATATGAACAGGTTCAATACATCATCGTGGTTGCTGCGGTATGAATATTATTTTTTAAATGCACTATCAAAAAAACAGCAATGAGCGGTAAAACAATAGTATTATCCATCCTTAATTTTATTAAAGGATTATTTATAAAGAAGGATTGTTGTAAATGATCATAATGCTACGAATGCATAAATTGTAAAGCTTCACCGATGAATTTTCGTCCGTAGTGTATTTGTAGCATATTGTCTGAATTATAGAGATGGGATAGGCATCGGTTCCTGTGACATTGAAATACTGTAGCATTTCAACTAATTTTTATTTTATACTGTGTTGATAGTAGCAACGCCTGATAAGTTATTGCACTAAACAATTAGCGGAAAACCAGCATCGGCACCAAAATTTTAAAAAACATTGGTTCTGTTAGTATTTCACTTCCTAAGTAAATTGACGACTGCTCTTCATAATACAGGCTAATTGCCGGCTGGTATTTTAGAAACTCTGGAGAAAAATATCCTAAAACACCTCTACTGCCCATCCCCTCTCAAAAACGCCGCCCGCTTCCAAGCGGTTAATGCCTTCTTTTTGCGTATAATCCTGGTTGGTATTTACGCTGTCTGCAATGCCGCACCAGGGCTCAATACAAACAAAATCAGCATCTTTAGCAGCCCATATGCCGAGGAACGGGAAACCGCTGAATTGAAAATTAAAGCCCCTACCTGTTTTATCAGACCTCAGGCTAACCGCCTGCGATTTTAACTGCTTAAACACAAGCGCATCATCATAAAATAATGATTTGGTAAGCGGCAGCTTTTTACCGGATAAAAGTTTAAGCGGCTGCTCTTCTATCAACCCGTCTTTTGAAATCGGCCAACGGCCGGCATTCTCATCTTTTTCAAATTCCAGGTAATAATCATCATAAGCCGTGCCTTCTGCAACGGGTACTTTAAATGCCGGGTGAGCGCCTACTGAAAAATACATCGGCTTATCGCCTCCATTTATTACATAATAAGTTACCGACAGGCTTTTGTTTTGAAGCGCGTAACTAATATAAAACCTGAAAGGAAATGGAAATTTTTGTAATGTTTCCGTGCCTGAAACAAGTGAAAAAGTAATGCTTTTTTCCGTTTTATCTGCTACCGTAAAGGGCATTTCTCTTGCAAAACCATGCCGGCTTAACTGGTAAGCCTGCCCTTCATAATAATAAGTATCTTCTTTAAGCGTGCCCACTATCGGAAAAAGTACCGGAGAATGCTTGCCCCAAAATGCAGGGTCACCACTCCACATATATTCAGTATTCGTAGTTTTATCGTATAAACTGGTGAGTTCCGCGCCTTTGGGATTAACAGCTATTGTAAGGTTTTCGTTTTCTATAAATTCCATGTGCAGATTTTTCAGGTAAGTAAATGTAGCGCATTATTGCCTTCGCAAAACAAAAGGTCGATAATACTAAGGCAGGGTATAAATCCTGTTTTATCTTCAAACACCTGCCGGTAAACCGGACTCTCGCCAGAAAAGGCGGTGATATTGCGGGGAAGGATTTGATTCCTTAAATCCAGGGTTCCGGGGTTGGTATATTCCTTTTTATAGGTTTCAGTAAAACCAATCTGAACATCGGCTTTCAACTGCTTCAGCACCCATTGCATCAGGTCGATATTAAAATCCCACAGGTACTCATACCGGTGGCTATAAAAGGCCTGAAACTCATCTTTATAAAATTCAAACCAGGGAGAATGGTTATAAGCGGAGGTTATACTCCGCCAATGGACGTTCTGCCATTTCTGCATGTTATCAATTTTTATATCCCTTATCATCTCATCTGAATTTCGTCCGCCAACCACCGGAATGCTCAAATCTATTTTTCCATTTCCACCGGCAATAGAACAGCGGTTGCGAAAACTCATTTTTTGCCATCGCTCACATTGCTCGATATTAATATATCTTAGTTTTATTAAATTTTTATAATAAATAACACTTCCTAAATATTGTAAATCAATTAATAGCATTAATTATTTTAAATTTTATTAGAGTAATTTCTAAGAACAGTCACAAAGGGGCAAAATTGTAGCTATATTCTTAAAGTAATTAATTATTAAATTTTACTTAAACTAATTTAAATTATTGATTAATAACATAAAATATAAATTTTAATCTGCTAAATTTTTAATCAGGACTATTTTCTAAAAATTTCATGCGTTCAATCTCCTAAAACTAATATTTTTAGTCACAAATTTGCGAAGATTTAACCATCCTGTTTTCTACATCTTTTAAACAGAAGCAATAAATTGCAATTACAAATCTTTATATGAGCAAAAAACTAATACCTTCTCTCCTACTCTTTTCGCTGGTCGCAGGCTTATTTTCATGCAGACAAATTGTCGCTCCGGAATATGTGTCGATTGATAATTTACAGTTTGGCGGAGAAAATTTTTCAAAGGCAGTTTTGTCGGCTGATGTAAAATTGTACAATCCCAATACATCAAATCTCACCTTCAAATCAGGCAGCCTTGACATTTATGTTGACAACCGTTTGCTGGGTCATACAGAATTAGATTCAACTATTCATATTGCCAGGCTCGACACATTTACGGTACCCATTGCTGTAAACCTGAACATGAGTAAAATTTTGGGAAATGCTCTTGCCCTGGGTTTGAAAGACTCTGTTTTGATTCGTTTGGATGGGAATGTAAAAGTGGGCAGATCCGGTGTTTTTATCACCCGCCCGGTAAAATATGAGCAGAAGGAAAAGCTGGATTTGTTGGGGCTGTAGGCTGCCAGTTATTAGCCATCAGCTGTCAGCCATCAGCTTTTAGGTGACAATTACTGATAGTCGATAATTGAAGGTGGTTGCTGTTTCAAGTTACAAAGCATGGTCGGATGCTTACAGTTGAAGATACCTGAAAGCTGATACCTGACCACTAAAAGAAATTTGATGAAGTTGATGACAGTTTTATTGACAATTCACTATTATCTGGTCACGAAGCGCAATACCGATGGCAGACACTGAAAGCTGGTGGCTTAGAGCCTATAGCTGACAGTTAAAAAAAAGAAAAGCTCCCGGCTCGTACATTAGGATAGAGGATCAGGAGCTTTCATAGGATGATCAATCAATGGATAATTGGATAAAACGTGCTCTTCAACAGGATGATTGGATTTTCAGGTTTTCCACAGAATAAAACAGGTCTAATATTTCAGTCAGATAAGGTTCAAAAAGAATTTGGTATCTGAAATTTGCTAAATATTAATTGCAGATATATAACGCATATCTTACGATAAATTGCATAAGTCTTTAATTTTTTTATTAAAAAGTTTGATTTACAATGGGTTTTCTTACAATATTACAAACGCACATGAAAAATTTGTTATTTAAGTGACGAATAATCGTCAACCTATTTTAGGACAAGACAATCTACCATACCCAAAGGTATTGTCGAAACCAGTGGTACCCATATCCGTTGCTGTAGTTTGCAAAATGGTTTTTACTTGTGCCTCTGTCAGGATCGGGTTCACCGATACCATCAAAGCAGCAATTCCCGAAACTTGCGGGCAAGCTGCGGATGTCCCCCCAAATCGACCGGTATAATTCCCAACTTCATAACCCAAATTTCCCATTCTGTCTAAAGTAGTCAAGTCGCCAGTGAGATTTAAATCACCAGAAGGTGCAACTAAATCCATTGAAGGCCCTCTTTCACTATAATACCAGATGTTGCCTGCCGGAGCAGCATTATTACAGGCACCAACAGTGATTACGCCATTCACATTAGCTGGAAATGCCACGTCATTAACCCCATTACCAAAATTATTCCCAGCAGCAAATACAACGATAGAACCCAATCCGCTTCTACCTTGAGTTCTTGCGTTATTTATTGCTTGTATAATAACATCAAATCCCGGTTGAGTCTGGCTATATGTAGTAAATCCCCACGAATTACTAAGCACAGATGCCTGTCCCTGATTCCACGCCCAATTAATTCCGTTTGCAATATCTGCTGTAGTTTCACCCCCAAAAAATATATTGACAGGAACAATATTACAGAGGGGGGCTATATCAGCAATACCTGTGTTGTGCGTCACCTGTTTGGACAACTTTTAAATTTTGCAATGATAAATTTGTACCAAGCTGTTAAACAGCATTCGGGGTATTTTAAACAACTGCAATGCAGAGGCTTGTTGTTTACACAATACGATTGTCCACAGGCGGAACGTAAGGAGAGTTTTTTTATAGAATGTAGCTACATTGCGTATGTGATAAGCGGAAGAAGAATTTTTCATAAGTTGGGGAAAACATGGGATTTATGCGAGGGGGTTTCTGTATTTGTAAAAAAAGGCACGCACATAGCGGAAAAGTTGGGTGGAGACGGGTGGTGTGTATTGGTGTTTTTTATTCCTGATGATTATCTTGCTCAATTCTTCAGGCAAAACTGCAATAGTTTGATGTCGGATAAAAATAAAGCAACGATAGCAGACCATATCTTGCCTCTTAAAATAAGCAACATATCCCAATCCTTCTTTTATTCTATGCTTCCTTATTTTTCGCAAACGCCGCCGCCCCATGAGGATTTACTTGAATTAAAATTTAAAGAACTGTTATTTTCCATATTATCCAATAATCAAAACCCTTCTTTGTTGGCGTATCTTAACACGTTGGCAAACGAAAATTATTACACTATACAAGCTATTATGGAATCCAATTTTACCAGCAACTTATCCCTTGAGCAATATGCGCAACTTGCTTGTAAAAGTGTAGCTACTTTTAAGCGTCATTTTCAGACGGTGTACCATGATACACCTGCAAACTGGATAAAAAAAAGGAGAATACAATATGCAGAAGACTTACTGCATTCATCAGTTTCACCAATAAAAGATATTGCTTACGAATGCGGCTTTGAAAATCATACACATTTTAACCGGATATTTAAGGAGCTAAAAGGAATAACTCCTTTGGCGTTTAGAAAAAGCCGACAAACTGATATAAATAAAATTTGAGCGTTACAGAAAATTTTTAGCCTTTTTTAGAAAACTGGTCTTTGATTTTTGAAAATAGTTTTGACAGACAAAAATTATTATTAAAAGCAAAATTATTTTTTATGAAAAAGATTTGGTTGACATTAGGTTTAACAATTGGCGCGTTATCTGCTGTATGGGCTCAACAAAGCAAAGTTATAGTTGATAATGACAAAATTAAGATAACACAATTTACAAGCTTACCTGGTGCGGATGTGTGCGGCAAGGGGCTTCACTCACATATGGAGCACGGGATTATTTTAATGACCGATGCAAAGTTGAAAGTAACGTTGGCAGACGGCACTTCACATAATGAAACTTTTGATTCAAAAAAACATCAATTAACAATTGAAACGAATTCAAAAAAACAAATTATTCCAAACGATGGTGCTTTTTGGGCAAAGGGAGAAACACATGAGGTAATGAATGTTAATAATAAGCCTTTAATTTACTATATGATTGAAACTAAATAAGGCGAACGCACAACATGGGTATTGCCAATAGTTGGGCTGGACATTGGAGCAATCAGCAGCAATAATTCTGTTGTACTGTAGTTCGGACTTGACGAATAAAGCCAAGCTTTAGTACCAAATATTTATCTTTATCAAAAAGCCAGGCAGCGGTTCCGGCGGACGGATTTCAAATTCCCAACCATCGGCAATACCTGTTCGTTGTTGTTCTGGGTAGCAGCAATTATACCCGCACATGCTTCACCGTGAGCGCTGGTATTTAGGGGAGCACCCAGTCCATTGATATTTCTTGGCGTAAAACCAGCTAATACCCTGCCGTTCAAGTCCTCGTGATTTTCTACACCATCGTCAATAACCGCAATCCCTTGTAGCCTTCTTTTTCTGTATTGATATCTAAACCAACTACATCCTTATCGACTAAAAAAATAATGACATGGTACAGGTCGGGAGGACTCGCCATGATAAACAAAATCACAAAAGCAATAGACAAAACGACAGGGGTATGGGGGAAATAAGGGTATAATTGCTAAAGATCAGGAGAAATGATGGAGAATCGGAATGATAAAACCCTTTCCTAATTTACGGTTAAGGAAACTTTTTATATATGGTACTACGACTTAATACAGTGATTAAAATTATTTTTGGATTTATATATTCGCAGCCGATACGCCGTTCCCCAACTCTTATGCGATAATAACGTTCACCTTTTCTCTGTCCTTCAAGTTTTTTGTAATCAACACCTGAAACCTCGAGTGAAACCGCTACATCAAGCTTAAGTACAACTTCCATAACCGCTGATTGAGATTTAGCCGGAAGTGATTTCAAGGATTTAGCAAATGTTTTTGTAGTAATTACTTCCATTCAATGAAGTTTTTCAACTCATCTAAGGTTAAAGTTTCTTCACCTTTTAAAGAACGCATATTTTCAAGCAACAAATAATTTTCAACGTCTTCGTTATCTATGATTGTAAGTAATTTTTCAACTTCATCAGGATTCCAGCTTGCTCTTTGTTTTTTAACAGAAAAATTTTGGGGCTTCATCCCCAATTTTTTAGCAATGTAATCATTACGGTAACCGGATATTTCAATCAGGTTGGCAAGGTGGATGACTAAATTTTTATACGCTGCAACTGTTTGAATATTCATGATTATAATAATTCTTTTTGTTTATTACAATAACAAATTTATATAATGGAAATCAGTTTTCCAAATATCCTGCTATAGCTACAGACCATTGCAATGGTATTAAGAAAATTTATCCAAACAGAAGGTTTATCGCCTTGCAGCTCGTCAACCAATTCACAAAAGCCCAAAAATTTAAGCCAAATGTGTTATTATTGCCGTTTTAAAGACTAAATTTTGAGTGCTGTTTACCAGATACAAGTACCCGCAACTGTGCCGGAAGATGCAACAGGCTGCCACTTATATATAGATATAGGTGCGGATCACCTCACTTTTGCGGTTTTAAACACAGCCGAAAGGGAATTTTTAGCATTACAGCACTTTAATCTTGAAAAGTACAATGTATTAACGCATTGCCAGGAAATTATAAGCCATAATGAATGGCTGAATAAATCCTATAACCGTACAATTATTGCCTACAATTTCGGCGATAGTATACTTGTTCCGGAAAAATTTTATATGCCGGCTATTAATGAACCTTCCCTCGACCTGGTGTATGGAGATTTGAATAAAGGCAGGAAGTTTGCAGATCATGTGGCTGAATGGGAGCTATATCATATATACAGGGTGCCGGAAGTGCTGCATAATATTTTTGCGGCTCATTTTCCGATGGCTGAATTTGTGCACAGCTATTCTTCTTTTTTGAAAATCAAAAAACAAACTATAGGTGACACCGGAGATGAATTGAATGCGGTTTTTTATAATAACAAGCTGATCATTAGTTTTTTTAAAGATGGCAGCTTGCAATTGATGCGCTCATTTGAATATGAAACATCTGAAGATGTAGCCTATCATTTGCTGAACATCTGCCACCAGTTTAATGTGGATTGCGAAAAAGTGAAACTGGTGATTTCCGGTTTGATTGATGATCATTCGGCAGTGTATGCCGAATTGCAGAAATATTTTTTGCTGCTGCAGTTAGACCAACGCCCTGCTGATTTTAAATACAGCGAGGCATTTGATGAATATCCCCGGCATTTTTTTACTTCTATTTTTAATGCTGCGCTATGCGGATAATCAGCGGCACGGCCGGAGGCAGAAGGATAAATCCGCCTGCGAATATGCCACATACCAGGCCAACTACCGATATTGCCAAGGAAGGTTTGTTCAATATTCTTCAGAATAATCTTGACATCAGCGTGCTGAAAACGCTTGATCTGTTTGGTGGAACAGGAAGTATTAGCTATGAACTGGCATCGCGTGGTGCAACCGATCTTACCATAGTGGAGAAAGACCCGAAGATGTATGCTTTTATTGATGACAATCTGCGTAAGCTGGGGTTCAGAAAAATGGTTAAGCTATACAAGATGGATGTTTTCACATTTATTAACCAGTGTACTGAAAATTTTGATTTTATTTTTGCAGGGCCACCTTATGCGCTTGGAAATATTGATGATTTACCGGCAGAAGTTTTTAAACATAACTTATTAAAGGAGAACGGATGGTTTGTGCTGGAGCATACACCGCGAAATAATTATAAGTTATTCCCGCATTTCAAAACATCGCGTAATTACGGCACAACGGTATTTTCGGTGTTTATTAATAAAAAAGCCCATCCTGATGATTCTTTGTGAAACTTTGTGCCTTCGTGGCTTTGTGGTTCAATTACTGCACCACTGCGGAAAAAAGAACAGAAAATCTAATATCTGCCTGAAACCTTTTCAATTATAAAAAGAAAAAAGCTTCATGACGAAAAAAGATACCAGGATACTATACAAACAAAAAAGAGCTGAATTAAAAGATAATGAAATTGAAAAGTTGCAGGATCTTGTATTGATCCGGTTTCAAAAATTATCTTTGCCTTATATTGAATGTTTACATACTTATCTGCCTGTACATTCCAATAAAGAAATAGACACTTTTCCTATAGTTGATTTTTTGGAATTCATAAACCCGGGTTTGCAGGTTGTTATTCCCAAAACAGATACAGAAAACAATAGCATGATTAATTATCTCTATGATGATGATACCGTGCTAAAGAAAAATAAATATGGCATAATGGAACCAGAAAGCGGGGAAATTGTTGATGCTGATATGGTTGATATGATTTTAGTACCTTTGCTGGCATTTGACGAAAAAGGTAACAGGGTTGGCTATGGCAAAGGATATTACGACAGGTTTTTATCGCAATGCCGTGAAGATGTAATAAAAATCGGCTTGTCTTTTTTTGATGCTGCAGATCATATAGATGATACCGATAAATTTGATATACCTTTAACGTATTGCGTAACGCCATACCGCATCTATGAATTTTAATACTGCCTGGATGAAAATAGTAAGGGTGATGTTGTTTCCGTTTGCATTGTTTTACGGGCTTGCGGTTAAAATCAGGAACTGGCTGTACAATAAAAACATCATCAAATCAAGCAGGTTCAATTTCCCGATTATAGCTGTTGGTAACCTTTCTGCAGGTGGTACAGGTAAGTCGCCAATGGTTGAATACCTTATACGGCTGCTTTTACCTGAATATAATATTGCAACATTAAGTCGCGGCTACAAAAGAAAAACCCGTGGGTATGTTTTGGCAGATGAAAAAACAACAGCAATAGATATAGGTGATGAGCCGATGCAGTTTCATAATAAGTTCCCCGGCGTAACGGTAACAGTTTGTGAAGAAAGAGCCTTCGCCATTCCGCAAATATTATTCGATAAGCCCGCAACAGATGTTATTATACTGGATGATGCGTTTCAGCACAGGCAGGTAGATGCAGGCCTTAATATATTGCTCACGGATTATAACAATCCATTTTATAAAGATTTCTTTTTGCCCACCGGCAATCTCCGCGATGCCAAAAGCAGTTATAAACGGGCAGATATTATTGTGATTACCAAATGCCCGGGGAATATAAGCAGTGAAGAAAAAAATTTGGTTACAGGTAAAATCAACGCTTTACTTGAACAGCAACTATTCTTCACCGGTATTAAATATGGAGCACCATATCATTTGGTTACAAAAGAAGCAGTGGCATTAAATAATCAAACCGATGTGTTATTGGTTTGTGGCATTGCCAATCCAAAGCCACTGAAAGCATTTGTAAAAGAACGGGTACACGAGCTTTCCGTATTGCATTACAGGGATCATTATATTTTTACAATTGATGATCTCAGGTATATTAAAAAACAGTTCAATACCATTGCATCATCTCAAAAAATAATAATAGTAACAGAGAAGGATGCCGTACGTTTGATAAAATTTCAGGCTGAGCTAAAAGATATGCCGGTGTATGTTTTACCGATAGAGCCATATTTTTTATTTAACGAATCAAAAGAATTTAATTATTTAGTAAAGAAATTCATTAAGGATTTCAATGTAAAATCATAATCTCATTTATGGGGAGAAAGAATAGCAAGAACACCAAAAACAAAACCTCGCATGGCACATTAACCGGCACGCTCGACGTTACGCGTTCCGGCATTGGATATGTGATAGTAGAAAACAGGGAGAAAGATATTTTTATTCGTCCGCAGGATTTTAATCATGCCCTCCATGGCGACAGGGTAAGGGTGAAAATTACACGACAAGGCCGCGCCGGAAGAATGGAAGGAGAAATAACAGAAGTAATAGAAAGAAAACAGTCAGAATTTGTGGGGCGACTGGAATTGAACAAAGATTTTGGTTTTTTTATTCCTGATAAAGCAAAAGGAACACCGGATATGTATATACCCGGTAATAAAACAAACGGCGCGAAAAATGGCGACAGGGTAGTGGTGCGCATTACAGAATGGAGCAGCAGGGATAGAAGCCCTAACGGAGAAGTGATAAGTATTTTGAACGCCAGTGATGAAAACGATATGGCGATGAAAGAGATACTGGTGGATGCTGGTTTTGAGCTGGAGTTTGAAGATGATGCATTAGAAGAAGCTGCAAGAATACCTGATATAATACCTCCGGCGGAGATAAAGAAGCGCAAAGACATGCGTGATATATTCACCATTACGATTGACCCGGTTGATGCAAAGGATTTTGACGATGCCATCAGCTACAGAAAATTAAAGAATGGCGTATACGAAATAGGTGTACATATTGCAGATGTAAGTTATTATGTAGAATCGGAAACACCACTTGACAAGAACGCTTACCAGAGGGCAACATCAGTGTACCTGCCGGACAGGGTATTGCCAATGCTGCCGGAGCATATTTCGAATGTATTATGCTCGCTTCGCCCTAAAGAGGAAAAACTTACCTTTTCCGCCATATTTCAAATCAATGCCAAAGGAGAAGTAAAAAGCCATTGGTTGGGCAGAACAGTAATCTATTCTGACCACAGGTTTACATATGAAGAAGTACAGGATATTATTGAAAAGAAAGAAGGTTTGTATAAAGATGAAGTGCTTTTCCTGAATGAACTTGCACAGAAATTCCGCAGGCAAAGATTTAAGAGCGGCGCTATCAACTTCTCCTCGCAGGAAGTAAGGTTTAAGCTGGATGAAAATGGCAAGCCCATTGGCATAGTTGTTAAAGAAAGCAAGGAAGCGCATCAGTTGATTGAGGAATTTATGCTGCTTGCCAATAGAACGGTAGCGGAAGATGTAGCGAAAATAAAAGTGAATAAACATCCTATACCTTTTCCTTATCGCATACACGATACGCCTGATGAAGAAAAACTCCTGCCTTTCGTGGATTTTGCAAAAAAATTCGGGCATAGGTTTGATACAAAGTCTCCGGAGGGAATAGCCTCTTCATTTAATAAAATGCTGGAAGAAGTGCAGGGTAAGCCCGAACAGCATGTGCTGGAGCAATTGGGTATACGCACTATGGCGAAAGCGGTGTATACCCAGGACAATATCGGGCATTATGGTCTGGGTTTTGAACATTACTGCCATTTTACTTCGCCTATACGTCGGTATCCCGATGTAATGGTGCATAGAATTTTGCAGGAAGTATTGGATGGTAAGGTAAACCCTGATAAAAAAATGGAGGAGAAATGCAGGCATTGCAGTGAGCGGGAAAGAGCGGCTATGGATGCAGAACGCGCTGCCAATAAGTATAAGCAGGTAGAGTTTATGCAGGATTATATTGGTGAGGAATTTGAAGGTGTTATAAGTGGTGTGGCAGGATTTGGCTTTTGGGTAGAAACCGTTGAGCATAAATGCGAAGGTTTGGTGAGTATACAAAGCCTGCTTGATTATGATGATTTCAGGTTAATAGAAGCTGAATATTGTTTGGCAGGGCGCAGAAGCGGGCGAACATTCAGAATGGGCGATAAAGTTTGGATCAGGGTAATTGCAGCTAATCTCGGTAAACGACAGTTGGATTACGAATGGATATTAAAGCCGGGTGACATTGAAATATCCGGTTCCGCCAAATCAAAGCCATCAGACAAAAACACCAAAAAGAGTGGTAAGAAGTAAGATGACGCTTCCTGCTCACCTTCTCCCTTTCACCTACCACCATTATTAGATCGATTTAACACTATTACCATTATGTTCTCATTTGAAGAACTTACAAAACAATTTTCAAAAGCATTTAATACAAGGCATTTTCCTGAAACTGTGCCTTCTTTATATGATCCTGCGGAATATTTTCTTTCCATAGGTGGAAAAAGAATCCGCCCGGCAATGTGTTTAATGGGCAATGAATTGTTTGGAGATATACATGCAGACGCATGGCATGTTGCAAATGCTGTGGAGCTTTTTCACAATTTTACGCTTATTCATGATGATATAATGGATAAGGCAACCCTGCGCCGCGGCATGCAAACCGTACATGCAAAATATAATGAACCAACCGCTTTGCTTGCCGGCGATGTGATGATGATTGCATCATATGAATGCCTTAATAAAATTAATGCCCCTTATCTGCATAAGCTGATGAGCATATTCAATAAAACCGCCAGAGAACTTTGTGAAGGGCAGCAGATGGATATGGATTTTGAACAACGGAAAAATGTAACATTAGATGAATACCTGCATATGATAACCCTTAAAACCTCTGTGCTGCTGGCCGCCAGCCTGCAAATGGGCGCGTTGATCGGTGGCAGCGGAGAGGGCAACCAGGAGTTGATATATAAATTCGGGAAAAATCTTGGTATTGCCTTCCAGGTGCAGGATGATTATCTCGATGCTTTTGGTGATCCGAAAAAATTTGGAAAACAACCGGGTGGAGATATTGTGGCGAATAAAAAAACTTTTTTACTGATACATGCACTTGAGGTTGCAACCGCATCACAAAAAAAAGAACTGCTGCGTCTTATGTCTGGTAACGATGCAGACAAAGTTTCCAAAACATTACAGGTATTCAGGGATTGCAAGGTTGATACCTGGTCAAAAGATCTGAAGGACAAATACCTTGATATAGCTTTAAAACACCTGGATGACATAGCTGTTATCAGTTCAAGAAAAAAGCCTTTGCAGGAACTGGCTGGTTTTTTGGTGCAAAGAGAGTATTAAATTGTTATCTTTATAGGAAACAAAACCTATGTCTATATTAAAACTACCACTACAATTTGCAGGATCAAAAGGAGAAAAAACACTGTATACGCTGTTTGACAGCGGAGCTAATCTGTCGTACATAGACCCTAAATATTTAGACGATTTAGAAGCACCTGTGAGCCTGGGCACAATAAGGAAATTATCCACTGCCAGTGAAGGACATTTTATTGAAATAAAAGAAAGAGTGACATTAGATTTCTATATCAAGGATGTACTGTTGTCCGATGAGTTTCTTGTGGTGCCGGGGCTAAGCGAAGAAGCGATTATCGGCGCTGCAACCTTACAGAAATGGAGAATAAAACTTGATTTTGAGCATGACACAGTAATTGTTGACCCTAAAGTGGCTAAACTCCAGCTTATCTAACCAACACTACGTTTTGCTTTTGCCCGGTAAATATTTTTAATTTATTTTGGATGAATAAAATCATCAAACTAATACCGGATGTTCAACTCCCTGTTCAGAACTAAAAAAATTTCTTCTATTCTTGCGGAAGGCAGTGATGATATGCACGAAGGCGGCGGATTAAAAAGAGTGCTCACTATGCGTGACCTTACTTTTTTTGGGATAGCTGCTATTATTGGAGCAGGAAGTTTCAGCAGTTTGGGTGCAGCGGTATTTAGTGGCGGTCCGGGTGTGGTAGTGTTATTCATCATCTGTGGTATCGCGTGTAGTTTTACAGCGCTCTGTTATTCTGAATTTGCAAGTCGCATACCCGTTGCCGGTAGTGCGTATACATATGCATACGCATCTTTTGGTGAATTGTTTGCCTGGATTATTGGCTGGGCATTGATCATGGAATATTCCATCGGTAATATATATGTGGCGTATAGCTGGAGCGACTATTTTACTTCTTTAATGCACAAATTAAATATTCATGTTCCTGAATATTTATCATGCAGTTATATGGAAGCAAAAAAAGCTTTTGCAGAAAATTCAGCGAATGAAGAGTTGATTGCGGCATGGCAAACAGCCCCTGTAATCGGCGGTGTAAAAATGATTGTTGATATACCGGCGCTTGTTATTAATGCACTTATAACTTACCTTGTATTCAGGGGTATAAGAGAGAGCCGCAATTTCAGTAATGCGATGGTGATTCTTAAATTAGCCGTGGTAGTGCTGGTAATACTGGTTGGTGGCTATGTGGTTTTTTCAAACGGACTTACCTTTAACTGGACGCCCGCCAATGAAGAAGGCATTCACTCTTTTATGCCCAATGGTTTTGGTGGCGTGATGGCGGCAGTGAGCGGTGTGTTCTTTGCCTATATCGGTTTTGATGCGGTGAGTGTGTTAGCGGAAGAAAGTAAAAATCCACAGAAAGATTTACCCAGAGGAATGATAGCCTCCCTGGTAATTTGTACTGTTGTATACATTTTATTATCATTAGTACTTACAGGTGCAGTTAATTATGCAAAATTTGATGGCGTGGGTGATCCGCTGGCATTCATTTTTGAAAAAGAAAACCTGAATATCGGGTGGATGCAATTTCTTGTGGCAATATGCGCTGTAATAGCAATGACAAGCGTGTTGCTCGTTTTTCAAATGGGGCAGCCGCGTATATGGATGGGCATGAGCAGGGATGGTTTATTTCCGCCTGTATTTCAAAAAGTGCATCCAAAGTATAAAACCCCTTCCTTCTCCACTATTTTAACAGGAATAGTTGTTGGTGTACCCATAATTTTTACTGATAAAACTTTCGTGTTAGATTTTACGAGCATCGCAACACTATTCGCATTTGTATTGGTTTGTGGCGGTGTATTACTTATTCCACCCAAGGAAAAAATTAAAGGAAGATTTCATCTGCCGTATATTAACGGGCAATTTATTTTCCCGGGCATTATTGTACTCGCTATTATTATAATATCCTTCTTGTCTAAAAATTATTTTGCTGATTTATTCAATCTCGATTTTTCAGCAGATGAAGGATATACTTCCGGTAAACTCAGCTTTATGGATGTAGCGACCCCTAAAATCTCTCTCATCATTTTCTGGATACTGGCAATGGTGATCAGCATTATCACCATCATTAAAAAACATTCACTTATTCCATTGATGGGCTTAATCACCTGTTTATATCTTCTTACCGGAATGACGAAAAGCAACTGGGCATGGTTTATCGGCTGGCTCGGAATCGGCTTGATCATTTACTTTATATATGGATACAGGCATAGTAAGCTTGCTAATGCTAATGGGTAATATTATGTAAAAACTATTATCATGATCATAGAAGGCGAATTCACAAAGTATATTGTCAGTTAGTTTAACTGCACAGCAGGTAACCTGTATAGTTGTCCATCTACCACAACCAATTCTTCAATTACAAAAGTCCAGTATTTGTGTATCGGCGATCCGTTGAGGTGCTTTTTTATTTCCCTTTTATTTTTAGCCGACATGGTTATCCATACATGCTGAGATTCCATTGTTACAACATACTGATCAATCACACCTGATTCTATTAATGTATTGATATATTCCCTGTGTTTTGGAATAAGCGACATAAAATCATCGTCCATCGTAAATTGTATGGTCACCTGAAATTTTTTCATCTGCTACCCTCCTGGCATTTGATTTTCGCGTTGATGCAACGCAATGTAATCACAAAAAAGTTTATGACAAGTATTTTAAATGGTCCAGTCGGTAATGCAATCAGTAAGTTCCTTGCGGTATGGAACAGATATCCTGATATAGTTATCCGTGTATCCTTCCATCATACCGTTTTTATTAAATGCCTCAAACAGTATGGGGCGTTTTTCTCCTGAGTGCAGCGAGGTAAAATGCTGCATTTTCATATATGAAAGATTGCGAAGCGTTTTATTACGGGCATGGCGTAGGTTTACCGGCACCGTAGGTTGTATATCAAGCGCGGCTGTATTATCTCTTTCTGAATAAGTAAACACATGCAGGTATGAAATATCAAGCCCATGCAGAAAATCAAAAGTTGTTTTAAAATCATCATCCGTTTCACCAGGAAAACCAACTATTACATCTACACCTATACAGCAGTGAGGCATCAACGATTTTATAGTTGCTACCCGTTCTGCATACAGTGATCGTTTGTATCTTCTGCGCATTAAACCTAAAATTCGATCTGAACCACTTTGCAACGGAATATGAAAATGCGGCATAAACCGTTTGCTGTTCGCAACAAAATGTATAATGTCGTTCGTTAATAAATTAGGCTCAATGGAAGAAATCCTGAATCGTTCAATGCCTTTAACTTCATCAAGTCGTTGAATAAGTTGAAAAAAATTTTCTTTCTTTTTTGCACCAGTTTCCGCTATTCCAAAGTCACCAAGATTTACGCCTGTCAATACAATTTCTTTTACCCCTGCTGCTGCAAGTTCTTCAGCGTTTGCTACCGCATTCTCTATACTGTCGCTGCGGCTTTTTCCTCGTGCCATCGGGATAGTGCAAAAAGAACAACTATAATCACAACCGTCCTGCACTTTTAAAAAAGTACGTGTTCTGTCGTGCAATGAATAAGAACTGTTGAAACTGTTTACATCTTCAATATCGCAACTGGATATTTTGGTGGAATCGCCTTTTGATAATTCTTTTAAGTGACTGGCGATATTAAACTTTTCTGCAGCGCCAAGCACAAGATCCACACCTTCTATCTCTGCTATTTCTTTTGGTTTTAACTGCGCATAGCAGCCTGTTATCACCACAAAACTTTCGGGCGCTTTTCTTTGAATACGCCGAACGATCTGCCTGCATTCCTTATCTGCATTATCAGTTACAGAGCAGGTATTGATCACGTACACATCTGCAATATCGTCAAACGCTCTTTTCTCAAAACCTTCTTTTTCCAATATCCTTGAAAGCGTAGAAGTTTCAGAATAGTTTAGTTTACAACCTAATGTGTGAAAAGCTACTGTTCTTGCCGCTTGCATAAGGGCGCAAAGATAACCAAATCTGTAAAATTACTGAATATGATATAAGCATTAACCTGATATCTGACGTCCTTTGTTTTGATGTTAATAATACAATGGATAAGCCCTGAATTTTCCTTTTGAATTTATTTCAAGCGTAGGTGAGGGGAATTTAAATGGACTGAGTATATATGTAGCCGCATCAACAGGTGCCATAGAACGAATCCTGAAAAGATCAGCATCTGCCGATAACATAAATCTGCGTGTACGCTCAAAATGAGGGATGGCTTTACCTTTAATTTCAGTTGGGTTATAATGCCCGCCAATCATTCCATCTGCACCATAGCCAAATGCAACAGCCGGCCATGCAGGAAATTTTGAAGTAGCGGGTAAAAATGATTTTATATTGAATGAAAGCCAGTAACGCTGCCCGTTATAATCCTTTAATATTCTTGATGTAAAATTATTACCCAATTCAGCAGGATAATATTGCGCATAAGGAGAAAGATGAGCGGAGAATTTCATACTGATTCTTTGCTGATCCCACCATCGTTGCTGTGATGCAAAAATGGCTGTGCCAACTAAATTAGCAAGCATATCTGCCTTTGAAAACCCCCAATGCGTGGAGAATCCATCCAGGATCTCTATAATGGTTAAGCCTCCCAAAGCTGTAGCCGAGCCGATAATGATCGCATCATTTTTTTTTACGCCACACCAGCGCATCATATCATATTGCAATACGCCAACATTATAAGCCGTAGTAGCGTGACCTATTTTATCCATCTGCAGCCATTCCCTGCTGTCGTTAAAAAAATGAAACCTGCTGCGGGGAAATTTTTTATACCACAAAAAATACAGCCCGGCACTTAAAGCGGCACTGATAGCTGTTTCTGTTATCACCACTTTCTTCAACCTGTCGGGGCGATAAGTATCAGACGGAGGAAGAAAATGCTGGCTGCCTGCAAAAGAAGCAAGGCAGCATAATACTGCTGTAAAAATTGGTTTACAATATAGCCGGAACATAACAAAAATGTGCAGATCAATTTATCAGACTAATAACGAAGTAACGAAAACTTTATCGCAAAACACAATACATTTGCCTACATGAAAAATGGTTACTACCGGCTTACTAACATACGTTTTGTTTGCAGTACTGTTGTTGCAATAGTATTGTACGCGGCAACCGGCAACTGTACTTCTGAAAAAAAATATGATAATCCGGTAATAGTAATCCAGACAAAATTCGGAGATATAAAGGTGGAATTATTTCCGCATAAAGCACCGCTCACGGCAGCTGCTTTTCTTCAGAATATTGATTCGGGCTATTTTAAGAACACTTCTTTTTACAGGGTATTGCGCAGAGACAACCAGGTTACCGGCGCTCCTCATTCTTATTTAATACAAGGTGGTGTGTGGCAGGCAAATCCTGACTCAAAAGAAAAGTTTAAACCTATTCCTCATGAGCCCACCAATAAAACCGGTATACTGCATACCCGCGGCATTATTTCAATGGCGAGAAATGAACCGGGCACTGCTACTTCAGAGTTTTTTATTTGTGTGGAAGATGAGCCCGGTTTTGATTATGGCGGCGCCAATAATCATGATGGACAGGGTTACGCAGCATTTGGTAAAGTGGCAGAAGGAATGGATGTTGTAGAAAGAATTCATTTGCAGCCTGAAAACGAGCAACGGTTTACGCCGCCTGTAGCAATATTAAATATCATACGATATAGCAGCGATGCTTCCCAATGATTTGCAGATGAAGGCCTGCCTGCCGGTAGCAGGGAACTTTGAAAGGAGTATTCCTTCGTGATACCATAGGCTTCATAGAAAATTCAAATCTCCAGGCTTTACTTCTACAATTCATCTGCGAAAAAAATCAGCGTTAATCTGCGGGCAAAAAATGATGAGACACTTTTTAAAACAGCAATTAAAAATTTCAAAATTCACTGCTCTTTCCTATCTTTAATATTACTTAACTTTTTGATTAGCCTTTCTTAACCTTTTCTTCATATTGAAAGGCTATTTTGCTTCCCTGTGCAAAGCAGTTTCCTATACTTAAAATCATGAGCATAAAAAAATTGAGCCGCCCGTTGAGGCGGCTTTTTTTGACCTGCCCTCCGACGGTATATCAGTTTGTTACACGTTTGTAAAGGACAAATGCTATTCCTGAATGTTTAAAATAAAATGTTAAGACATATTGAAAGTATGCAGAATTGTAGCTTCCTTGTGCCCTCTGCGAAATAACCATATTGTTACACAGGTAGCAATGGCGATCAGATATCATTTCTCCACACGCATTTTTGTTATCGCGGTGCGCTGCACCTTTAGCTTACATATTTTTCACTGTACTACAAATATTATCACTTTGGAATGCATCCAAAATTTTTTCTGCATTTTTAAATATCTACATTTACAGTATATGGCCAACAATAAAAACATAGCAGATATTAATGTTAGTTCTGAAATAGGAACACTTAGAAGAGTATTGGTACATACGCCGGACAGCGGGCTTGGAAAAGTTGTTCCCTCAAAAGCGCAGGACTGGCTTTTCGAAGATATTGTTCATCTTGAAACCATACGAAGGGACGAATATGATTATTATACTAAACTGCTTCTATACTTTCTTGATGAAAAAAAAATAAAAGGAAAGCTCTATGATATTGATGATGCAAAGAACAGCAGGAGTTTTTATAAGCCGGAGCATCCGGGTTTTTTCAAATCAGACAAAGTAGTGGAATGGCAAAGCTTACTCTCTGATATTCTTGAAGATGAAACAATCAAAGCCAGGCTTGTGGCAAGTGTGTGTGCTATAGAAAATTGTTCCTATCTCATTCAAAAAGATCTGCTGAATTTGCAACCGCTGCAACTGGCAAAAGTTTTTATAACGGGCAGCTTACCCGATAAAACAATGATTTTCCCCCCTGTGCCTAACCTTATTTTTACAAGAGACATTGGTATTGTTGTGAAAGATCATATCATTTTAAATAAACCCGCTAAAGCTGCAAGAACAAGAGAAGCATTGCTTACCAAGTATATATTTTTTAATCATCAGCTTTTTGCCCGTTACCAGGATAAAGTAATTGAACTATCGGATATTTACCGCCATTTTCTTATGCCCGATTCTGATGAAAGACGCGTGACACTTGAAGGAGGAGATGTGATGGTTGTAAGCAAAAATCATTTGCTGGTTGGTGTGAGTGAGCGCACCAGTATGGAAGCTGCACAACAGGTAATAAAAATTGTGTTTGAAAAAAATCTTGCAGAAAAAGTAAGCGTGGTTAAAATTCCACGTAAGAGGGATTACATGCACATTGATACGATATTTACACAGGTAAAAAGAGATACGTGGGTGATGCTCGGAAATTTCTCAAGGAAAACCATACGACACGAAAACTCAGATCCTGTGCAGCATATACTCGAATTAAATGGAAAAGAAAACAATTTATCAATAACCCAGTTTCATAAAAACAGGATTTCAGAACCGGTTTATTTTGATAATCTTGAAGACCTGCTCATTGATATAAGTAAAAATGATTTAGGTTGTAAAGGCAGGATATCATTTATCTATTCCGGCAATAATCAGTTTCCATTTGACGTGAGAGAGCAATGGACAGATTCCTGCAATTTGCTTGCACTAAAAGAAGGCGTAGTATTAGGCTATGACCGCAATAATAAAACTGCTGATGCTTTTAAAGAGCAAGGATTTAAAGTAACCGGTGTAAAAGAAATAATCAGTAATATTGAGAAGGGAGGTATAACAATAGAAGACATAAAAGATACCTTGATTTTAATTCCTTCTGCTGAATTATCAAGGGCAAGAGGAGGTTTTCATTGCATGAGCATGCCTTTGCTGCGTGATGAATTATAATGAGGATGCCACGAATTCCAGTGTTCCGCACAGGGCGGGATGATTTAAGAATACAACAAAAAAGCCATCCCGATATATTATATTCATCAGGGCACAAATGTTTGTTTAAATATGGGAATTTATTCGTGCATTCGTGGCAGTTTTAAAGCCTGCAGGGCTTTTCCTGTACAGAATACACAGGTTTTTATCCGGCCATGCTAAGCAATAAGAGTAACAGAACATACTAAATGCAAATATAATATCACTGAAATTCAACAATGCCATCAACCTCGCATATATTAATGATTCAACCGGTAAACTTCAGCTTTAATGCGGAAACGGCCGGGAATAATACTTTCCAGGTAGAAGGAAAGACCGATAATGCCCAGCAAAAGGCATTAGAAGAATTTGAATACTTTGTATCATTGCTCCGGCAACATCATATTGATGTAACTATAGTAAAAGATACCTCTTTCCCATATACACCCGATTCTATTTTCCCAAACAACTGGATATCCTTTCATGAAGATACAGTTTGTCTTTATCCTATGTATGCGCCTAATCGTAGGTTTGAGCGTAAACCGGCATTACTGCAAATGCTAAAGAATAAATACAGCATTGAAAAAATAATTAACCTAACGCATTACGAAGAAAAAAATAAATTTCTTGAAGGTACAGGGAGTATGGTGCTTGACAGGGAAAACAGGATCGCGTACGCATGTTTGTCGCCGAGAACTAACTTAGACGTGCTGGATGATTTTTGCAGGCAAATGAAATATTTACCGGTTGTATTCAATGCGTTAGATAAAAATAATACTCCCATTTATCACACCAATGTAATGATGTGTGTGGCAGATAAATATGTAGTGGTTTGTTTAGAAAGCATAAGGAGCCGGGCACAAAAAGATAGTTTGAAGAGCACTATCAATATGACAGGGAAAAAAATCATTCCTATCACGATAAACCAGATGAATCATTTTGCAGGTAATATGCTGCAGGTTAAAAATACTAAAGGGGAACAGTTTTTAGTAATGTCGTCACAGGCATATCATTCACTAACCAACAAACAAATAAAGGCGTTACAAATCTTTAACCCTATAATTCACGCACCATTAAATATAATAGAAACCAATGGCGGTGGCAGTGCAAGGTGCATGATGGCGGAAATATTTACATGATAAAAGCAGGTTATATAAAGATTTTTTTTTGCATCATCTTTATTATTGCCAATATCCACTATTGACTATTCAATGTCGTTTCCTTTATCGTAAGAATGATGATAAGACTTTTAAATAGTCAGCAAAGCAGAGATTTATCGCACTGTTACCAGTATCCGGATATGCCACCTTTTTTTGTGTGAGATTTGTACTACGCCGATCAAAGGGATGGATGAACAATGATATGAAGCTGACATATCTCCTCAAAGCAAAAAGCAGAGTCCCGCCTGGTGCGGGAGATACGAAGCCTGCCGGCTTGAGGCAATCAACAACTTAACCTTGAAAAACGCTATGCATTCTTAAGGAAACGACTTTGATTCAGCATTCACTAAAAGTTAAACAATGCAGCAATACCGTATACCGCGGTTTTGCTTTCGCTGATTGCTTTCATATAAGATAGTCTTGCTTCAATATTTTTTTGATGGCTGCCCACAGCAAAACGCAATCCCAGGTTACCGGCAGGTCCAAAAGAACCGCCATATTTCTCTTCATAAGTAATATAATCTCCTTCCATGTATTCTTTGGCATAAGTACCATAGTGATAGCCAAATCCGGCGCCCACAAAAAAGCCAAACCTTCTTTCATTTTCTTTTGTTGAGCCTGCACCAACATTTAAGTTAATAATAGCAGGCGCATTGAACATAAAACGCAGGGTATTTGCTTCCGAGCTGCCATAATAACTATTATAACTATAATTGTAGCTGCCTGAAAAACCCATGCTTAAGGGAACGCCAATTGAAACAGACAATGCTTCGGTTTCTACAAAATTCACACGTGGAGAATAAGTAAGTGCAAAAGCTGCGTTTGCATCGGTATTGGGAGCACTCTCAATAAATACACCAGCACCGGCGCCATGCATAAAGCTTTGCGAAAAACCAAACATAAAAGAAACAGCAAACAGGAATAATAAAGATATCTTTTTCATAAAGTTTAATAGTTGATACTGTAATAAAAATTAATCTTAGCGGGTTAAATAACGGCGCAAATATCAAATTATTTTTTAAATAAAAAAGACAAGTGTAAATACCTATTAAAAACCGAAAAGTATCAAAATCAGCTTCCTGTATATTCTATAACCATGGCACTTGCACCTCCTCCACCGTTACAAATACCTGCTGCGCCATATTTTGCCTTATTGGCTTTAAGCACATTTATAAGCGTTACAATTATTCTTGCCCCGCTCGCTCCCAACGGGTGTCCTATGGATACTGCACCGCCATGTACATTCACTTTTGAAGGGTCAAGTTTCATACGCTTTGCATTTTCAATGCCAACAACTGAAAACGCTTCGTTTAATTCCCAATAATTGATATTACTCATTTGAAGCCCGGCTTTTGCAACAGCCTTAGGCACAGCTATAGCAGGCGTTGTGGTAAACCACTCCGGCGCCTGTTCCGCATCGGCATAAGAAAGAATTTTAGCGATTGGTTTAACCCCCAGTTGTTCGGCTTTTTCTTTACTCATTAATACCAACGCGGCAGCACCATCATTTAAGGTGGAAGCATTGGCAGCGGTTACTGTGCCGTCTTTTTGAAAGGAAGGACTAAGTGTTGTAATTTTTTCAAACTTTACATTATAAGGCTCTTCGTCTTTAGCAAAAATCAGGGGTTCGCCTTTACGTTGCGGTATTTCTACCGAAATAATCTCATTTTCAAATAAACCTTTTTCCCAGGCTGATTGACTGCGTTTATAACTTTCAATCGCAAACTCATCCTGCTCTTTTCTGCTGATACCACATGCGCTTGCACATAGTTCAGCCGCCAGTCCCATTGCCTTTCCATCATATACATCCGTTAATCCATCTTTTGCCAAACCATCAATCAAAGTTGTATTACCGTATTTATTCCCCCATCTTACACTATCTGCATAAAAAGGGATATTGCTCATGCTCTCCATACCGCCTGCTACCACTATATCCGCATCACCCAGTATTATACTTTGTGCCCCCAGTGCAATTGCCTTCATACCACTGGCACAAACTTTATTAATAGTAGTGCAAACCACGTCGTTTGGTAATCCCGCAAATTTAGCAGCCTGCCTTGCAGGCGCCTGTCCAAGGTTTGCCTGAATCACACAGCCCATTAAAACCTCCTGTACGTCTGAAGGTTCTATAGCTGCTTTAGCTAATGCGCCCTTTATTGCAACAGCGCCAAGCCTGGTTGCTGAAATATCTTTTAAACTTCCTCCAAAACTGCCGACAGGTGTGCGAACTGCCGATACAATTACAACTTCTTTCATATGCAAATATTATATGTCAAATGTAAAGAAATGATATTATAGTATATATGGTGAGTGCCGCCGGGGCGCATTCCAAATTTTCGCTTCATAATGTAGTTTGCCCTGCAATATACCCTGCCGCTGCATATTGAGCTATTATTCCATCACAATCCATATATTAGCAAATATGAAAAAGAAAATATTATTTACGCTGCCAATAATAATTGCTGCCAGCTTTTTAATGAAGCTAAAAGCAACTGCACAAAATTCACCTGATAGTATTTTACCTGTTCGCGGATTTTGTATAGCAGCTCCATTACCCTCGGGTGTTGATTCATTTGTTACATTTATTAATAATGAGCTGGCGCCCCGCAAAGTGAATACATTAATTGTAAGAGTTGATTTTAATTACAAGTTTACAAGCCACCCGGAATTAAGAGACAGTATAGCGTTGTCTGCTGATGATGTAAAAAAAATGGTGACAGCATGCAAAAATAACAACATTAAAATCATTCCACAGATCAACCTGCTCGGTCATCAATCATGGGCTAATAAAACATATAATTTACTGAAAGCGTATCCTGAGTTTGATGAAACCCCATGGGTAAAAATGCCTGAAAAATATGAATGGCCAAACGCAGATAGTTTGTATTGCAAGAGCTATTGCCCGCTTCATCCCAAAGTGCATAAAATTGTTTTTGCATTGGTTGATGAAATTTGCGAAGCTTTTGAAACAAATGATTTCCACGCCGGCATGGATGAAGTATTTTATATCGGAGATTCCCAATGCCCGAGATGCCGCAAAAAAGATAAAGCAGTTTTGTTTGCCAGCGAGGTGAAAAAGATAAGAGATCATCTCTCAGAATCTAACAAAACATTATGGATATGGGGCGACAGGATGCTTGATGGATATACAACAGGGATGGGTATGTGGGAAGCGAGCCAGAATAGTACATATGCATCTGTTGATCTTATACCGAAAGATATTATTGTTTGTGACTGGCATTATGAACGCGCTGACAAATCAGCAGTATACTTTGCCATGAAAGGATTTAAAGTGGTGACCTGCCCGTGGAGAAATCCTTCTGTTGCTGTTATGCAATTGAATGATATGATCAATTTCAGAACTACTGCTACAAACCAGCTTAAACCAAGATTTTTTGGTATGGTACAAACGGTATGGTCATCTAATATTTCTTTTTTGCGTGGATATTACAATAACAGTAAAGATCCCGCAGGCGGAAATAATACACAGTGAGAATGTTTTAAGCAGTTGTTTGCAGAGATAGGGAAAATTTTTTAATCGCTAAATAATTAACATTGTTACAACTAATCATGTAATCACGTATTTTTACTATTCCTTCACTTTTGACGAGAGATACTTTCTTACAAAAAAAGTATTCTTATGCGAAAACTTATTTATAGCTGCCTATTAATGCTGTTTTATTTCCATTCATTTGCTCAATGGAATAGTGATCCATCACTTAATAATGCCATCAGTGCAGCAACATCAAGTCAAATTAACCCGCAAATTGTAAGTAACGGAGCAGGCGGTGCTGTTATAGTATGGCAGGATAACAGGAGTGGAAATAATGATATATATGCACAGCAGATTGATGTTAACGGATTAGTACAATGGACGAGCAACGGAGCTCCTGTATGTACTGCAACCGGTGGGCAATCTGGACCCAGGGTTATTCAGGCTAGTACAGGCAGCTATATTATAACATGGATGGATAGCCGAAATGGTAATAATGACATTTTCGCTCAAATGATAAACGCTTCCGGTGTATTGCAATGGGCAGGTGATGTTGCCATTTGCACCAGCATCGCAGATCAAACTTCTCCCCAAATAATTTCTGATGAAAATGGTGGCGCTATCATTGTTTGGCAAGACGCTCGTGATGGAGCCACGGATATTTATGCACAAAGGGTGGATGCAGCAGGAAATGCTTTATGGGATGCAAATGGCATACCTGTTTGTAATGCAACTGATGTGCAATATGCAGTACAGATAATCAGCGATGGAAATGGCGGAGCTATTGCAGCGTGGGCTGATAACCGCTCTGGTAATAATAATGATATATATACACAAAAAATAAATGCTGATGGCACCAGTGCATGGACAACGAATGGTGTGCAGGTTGCCGGTACTTCAGCCATTGAATATTTACCCCAATTAACATCTGACGGGATGAATGGCGCCATAATAACGTGGTCAAGAGCAACAGACCAGACAGATGCAGATATATACGCCCAATATATTAATTCAGCAGGGCAACCGCAGTGGGCCATTAATGGAATTGTTGTGTGCAACGCTGCTAATAACCAGCTAAATCCCAGGATTGTTACCGGTCTTAACAGTGTTTTTATTGTTTGGGAAGATAGCAGATCAGGGTTAGATGGAGATGCAGACTTCCAATATGATTCAGATATATATGCTCAAAAAATAGATTTTGCAGGCATGGCTGAATGGGCAGCAAACGGTATAATTATCTGCAATGAATTATTGGATCAAATTACCCCTGAACTAAAGACTGATGCAACAAATTCAGGCTTTTTTGTAACCTGGTCCGATGCCAGAACCGGCGCCGCAAACGATATATATGCCCAACATGTAAGTGCCGATGGTAACGGATTGCTTACCGGTAATGGCGCAATAGTTTCTTCAGCGGCTAATATTCAAACTTTACCACAGCTTGCTTTAAGTGAGGATAATGCAATCATCACCTGGCAGGATATGCGGCCGGATTCTCAGAATCTGATATATATGCTTCGCGCCTTGATGCATTAAGCAGTCTTCCCGTAACAGGATTATATCTTAATGGGAAGCAGGAAAATAATAATAATATTTTAACCTGGAGCACAGCCACAGAAATAAATAACAGGAGATTCAGTGTAGAAAGAAGCAGCGATGGCAGCACTTTTAAAGAAATCGGTTTTGTTGAGGGGGCCGGTAATTCATCAGTACTGCAACAGTATCAATTTATCGATAAATCGCCACTCAACGGAAAAAACTTTTATCGGTTAAAGCAGGTTGATGTTGATGGTAACTTTACTTATTCTACCATTATATTGCTTCAATCTGCAACCGGCAAAAACACAGCGGGCATTTACCCTAACCCTGTAAAAAACTACATAAACGTTATAATACAGGTGCAAACAAATGAAAAAATCTACTGGAAGTTAGCAGATACCCAGGGCAAAAACCTTAAAACCGGGAAATCGGAATTGCGTCCCGGTTTAACAGCTATGCCGTCAATAGATATCAGTAATTACCCCGCAGGAGTATATTATTTTGTGATTGATGGAGTTGCTTTACACAAATTAATAAGGGTAATAAAATTGTAAAGCTAAAAACGAGAGATTATTATCTCATCAATACCTGCACAGTTTCGGGAGATTGCTGTTTCAATACAGTTTGCCTGCCTTGTGTAAGTTCAGATAATAAGCCTTCCGTATAGTAGCGGATGGTAAGCAGGGTTAACCCTTTTTCTACCTGCACATCAAACAATTCTGTGGCTTCACCGGCAAGATGATCTGTTTTTTCACTTTTATCGTCAGTTGAAACCATCAGGCTTACTGCACCTGTTTGTATAAGATTGGGAGTGATTTTATTTTCAACAAAGAGATGGTATAGGCGCGACATTTCATGTTCGCCCACAAAAGAAAAATCTTTTGAGTGAAGATGCAGCAATGCCTGGTTATTTTTCAGCACTATAATGGAAGGCAAATACTTTATGTTTTTATCATGAATAATAGTACCGGGTAACGCAGGGTCAAGAAAACATTTTACCAATAGCGGTATTCCTTTATTCTGTAGCGGTTTAATTGTTTTGGGATGAATGACCTGTGCGCCATAATACGCCATTTCAATTACTTCATCATAATTCAGCTCGCTTATCACTTTGGCAGAAGGAAATATTTTGGGATCGGCATTCATTACCCCTGCCACATCTTTCCAGATCATCACACTTTCAGCGTCGAGCATGTTCGCAAAAACAGCAGCGGTATAATCGCTTCCCTCACGTCCTAATGTGGTACTTTCGTTTTCATCGGTAGCGCCAATAAAACCTTGCGTAACTACTATATCATAATCTTCAAACACAGGTTTAACCTGTTGCGCCACATTATTGTTTGTTATATCCCACTCAATAACAGCTTCCCTGAAATTATCATTCGTTCTAAAAATATCACGAACATCAACCCATGTATTCGCAACCTTTTTTTCATTGAGGTATGCACTGATAATAGCTGTAGAAAATAATTCGCCTGAACAAACAATCTGGTCATAATAATAGTCGTATTCTCTTACCGGCTTATCATGCAATGCCCATTCTATTTCGGTAAAAAGCTGTTCCAGCTTTTCACAGGTTTCGTTGTAAGTAGTTATGAGAAGATATTTAGCCGTATTGAGATGCTGCGTTTTAATATGCTCAAACAATTGCAGTGCTGCATCTTTCTGATTATTAAAAAAAGCTTCTGCTACTTTTTCAAGCGCATTGGTGGTTTTACCCATGGCCGAAATAACCACTACTTTTTTTTCTCCTTCATATAACTTAAGTATACCGGGTAATTGCTGAATACGCTCCACGCTGTTTACGCTCGCTCCGCCAAACTTAAATACTTTCATACCTTAACAAATACTTTAATACAATTGGCAAATATAGCGGGAAGATTAACGTTTAGGATGCTCGAACACTAATATTATTAATTTGCCATAAGCTATATCTGCATTAACTTGCCGCCCATGTCTGCAATAATATCAGTAAAAAATCTTGTAAAAAACTATGGCAGTTTTGAGGCTGTAAAAGGTATCAGCTTTGAAGTGCAGGAAGGAGAGATTTTTGGCTTGCTCGGTCCAAACGGCGCCGGCAAATCTACCACGCTTGAAATTATAGAAACACTGCGCAGTAAAACCAGTGGTGAAATAATGGTGGCAGGGTATAATATTGATAAAGATGTAGATAAAATAAAACGGGTTATTGGTGTGCAACTGCAAACTTCCGGTTTTTATCCGGGACTTAACCTTACGGAACTGATTAACCTGTTTAGTGGTTTGTATAATGAGCCTGTAGATGCTAATGCTTTATTAAGACTGGTAAATCTTGAAGATAAAGCGAAGAATAAGTTTAAAGAATTGAGCGGTGGTCAAAAGCAGCGTTTTTCTATTGCTACCACCATCATTAATAAACCCAAAATCATTTTTCTTGATGAGCCTACTACCGGGCTCGATCCGCAGGCTAGAAGAAACCTTTGGGATTTGATAAGAGATATCCGCGCAAAAGGAACAACCATTATCATTACCACGCACTATATGGACGAAGCAGAAATATTGTGCGACAGGGTTGCCATTATGGACCAGGGAAAGATCATCGCCCTTAATTCTCCCGATCAATTGATAGACGACCTGGTAGCCACAGGTTTTGAAAGGCCAAAAGAAGTAAAGCAGGCCAACCTGGAAGATGTTTTTATTAACCTCACCGGTCATGCATTAAGAAGTGAATAAATATTATTTATAAATTCCATTCAAATGAAAAAGAATATTGTTATTGTGCTTTTGTGTGCTGTATATTTTAATAGTCAGGCCCAAACCAGGCCGGCAGTAAAAAAGAAGCCGGCAACAACGCAAAAAACCACGGCTGCGGCTACGGGTGCTGTGGTGTTGAATACATCATTAGACAGTTTGAGTTATGCACTTGGCGTGCTTGATGCTACCTTTTTTAAAGCGCAGGGAGTAGAAAAAATTAATTACGCCTTAATGAATAAAGGCTTTGAAGATGTGCTGCGCGGAAAAAATACATTACTTAACAACCAACAATGCGATATGACGGTAAGAGAACAATTGCAGGCGTTTATGCGCAAAAAATCTGAAGCAGTTATTGCTGAAGGAGAAAAATTTCTTGCAGAAAATAAAAAGAGAGAAGGTGTAAAAGTAACCCCCAGCGGGCTTCAGTATGAGGTATTAAAAATGGGTGACGGTCCAAAGCCATCTGATACCAGTACCGTAAAAGTACACTATGAAGGTTTTCTTATCAACGGGAAAAAATTCGATAGTTCAAGAGACAGAGGAGAACCTGTTTCTTTTGGGCTTAACCAGGTTATCAGGGGCTGGACAGAAGGTGTGCAGTTAATGCCTGTAGGGTCAAGATTCAAGTTTTACATTCCTTATACATTAGGTTACGGTGAGCAAGGGTCTGGTAGCACAATCCCCGGTGGTTCTACACTGATTTTTGATGTGGAGCTATTGGGCATAGGACAATAATATTCTCCGGGAAATTTCAGGTGTATTTGTAAATACCTTACATTTGCCCTCCCCAAAAAGCAGGTATGCCCGGGTGGCGAAATTGGTAGACGCACTACTTTGAGGTGGTAGCGCTGGCAACGGCGTGCTGGTTCAAATCCAGTCTCGGGCACAAGGAAAAGGTAATGTTTGAAAAAGCATTATCTTTTTTTATGTATACCTGCGGAAATACTATGCAGGAAATGTTCAATATGGCACAGAAGTTACAGGGACAGGCATGAGCACAGATTTGATTGATGCCGCAGCTGCCATTGTAAAAGCAACAGGAGGTATAATATACACCTTACTGTGAACGATGTGGAATTACTTTCTTTTACCGACCATAGAAGCGTATGGCGGGTCTGTTTGGGAATTATTTGGCAGGTATATAGTCCTGTTACAGGATTTGCGCAATGCAGCCTACAGGTGTTCAAAAATATACCAGCATTAAAAGCGTGCAATTAAAGAGGCATAATGTTACAACAGGTGCTGTTAGTCCTAATCCTTTCAATAGCAATTTCGCTATTGCATATACTACTGTGCAAAAAGAATATCTAACAATAAAAATATTTAATTTGAACGGACAACTCATTTACACCAAACGCCTGTTGGGAAAAGCAGAAAATAATACCATAACTGTAACCGAAACCGGCAAATGGCCAAGCGGTATGTACGTAGTACAGTTAATTGGGAAAACGGTCATACAGTATCAGTTAAAACGATAAAGCAGTAAGCATGTTATATACGGAGCTTATCAGTGAAGATTGCGCATAAAAAAACCATGGTTTTAACCATAGTCTTCAGTGCCCAGAACAGGAATCGAACCTGCACATTGTTGCCAATACCAGATTTTGAGTCTGACGCGTCTACCAGTTCCGCCATCTGGGCATTAAATGGGGTACAATATTACAGATTATGATGTGAACAGCCATATTTTTTCATTTCTATTTTGAACAATTTGCGGTCAGCGCTTTACTGTTACTTTTGTATATATGCTAAAGATTGGTTTAATACGGGAAGGGAAAACGCCCGCCGATAACAGGGTAGCCCTTACTCCTGCACAATGTAAATGGATTCATAAACAGAACCAGGAAGTAAAGATTGTTGCACAATCTTCATTACACCGTTGTTTTACGGATAAAGAATATATCGTCGCCGGGGTTGAAGTAAAAGAAGATGTAAGCGAATGCGACTTTCTCTTCGGTATAAAGGAAGTGCCTGTAAATGATTTAATCTCCGGCAAAACGTATCTCTTCTTCTCACACACAAAAAAAGAGCAGCCGCATAACAGAAGTTTATTACAGGCAATCATCAGAAAGAATATCACACTCATAGACTATGAATGCCTGGAGCATGAAGACGGGCAGCGTATAATAGGGTTTGGTTTTTTTGCAGGTGTGGTAGGCGCGCATAATGGCTTGATGGCTTATGGCAAACGAACAGGATTATACAACCTGGAAAGAGTATATAAGCAAAGAAATTTCAGGGAGCTGATCCATACCTATTTCGGTTTACGTATACCAAATGTAAAAATAGCAGTAACCGGTTCAGGAAGAGTGGCACATGGCATACTGGAAATTATGAACCTGGTGGGTATACACGAAGTGGAGCCTGATGAATACCTTACAAGGCGTTTTGCCTACCCCGTATATACGCAGCTAAAGGGTGCTGATCTCTATAAAAACAAGCTAACAGGAAGGTATAGCCGAAGTGAATTTCACGAACATCCTGAGTTATTTGAGAGCATATTTTTACCTTATTCCACCCAAACGGATATTTTAATGAATGGGATATTCTGGGATAAAAATCTGCCCCGTTTGTTTGAAAAAGAAACAATCCGGGATGATAAATTCATTATACAAACCATTGCAGATATTACAGACGATGCCGGCGGCTCTGTACCTATTAATGTCGGAGATCAATCTATTGAAGACCCTGTATACGGAATTGACAGAAACACTTTTGAAAAGACTGCTCCTTATATTCCAGGCTCTATTGATGTGATGGCCGTTGGAAACCTGCCCAACGAATTACCAAGAGATGCATCAAGATATTTTGGTGAACAATTGATAAAATATGTGTTAGAAGATTTATTGAAGAATGGTTCTGAAGTAATACAGAAAGCTACTATTACGGATAAAGGAAAACTCACATCACATTACAGCTATCTTAAAAACTATGCAGGGTTATAAATAAAGATAATAGTCTTTCAGTAGTGCCGTAAATACCTCCGTATACGCATTATCAGCATCTTTTATTACCAGTTCATGTGTGTGAATTGCATCAGCTTTCTGCCTGGTAAAATGTAAAATGCTCCTGAAATAATTATGCGCAGGAGTTTGTTTCACCAATAATTTTTCCAGGAGAAAAAAACCTTTTGCCTGTGCAATATCAATATAGGCTTCGGTTCTGTGATAAGGTATTAGTATGCCAAACGAACCATCTGAAGTAAGGTTTTTATCAATAACATCCGTTAATTTTTCAAGCGTAAGTGCTGCACTGTGCATGGCAATATTTTTCCGAACATCAGGTGATTTTAAGTCTCCTTCAAAAAAAGGCGGGTTGGTAATAATGAAATGATATTTTACAGGAAAGGAGTATGTGGTGGCGTCGCCATTAAAGGCAGTGATGTGCTTTTTGCATTTACCGGCTGCAATGTTTTCCTGCAATTGTTTAAAAGATGACCGGTCTATTTCTATGCCATGAAATTGCCCGTTATTTTTCTGAGCCAGCATCAGCGTAAGTAATCCTGAACCGGCGCCAATATCCAAAACAAAACTTTTACCCGGAATTTTTTCAGCAAACCATGCTCCGAGTATACAGGCATCTGTACATACTTTCATGGCGCATTGAGCGTGATATACAGTAAACTGCTTAAACTGAAAATAGTTATTAGCCATTGAGCGAAAGTAGCAAAAAGCGGTAAGTGATAACCTGAAACCTGTGGCTTTCTCCCCAAAATTCCTGAACTTTGCCGCTTATTATGACGATTAAAGAAGAACAGGACAACATTATAGAAGAATTCAGTTTTTTTAGCGACTGGGATGAAAAATATGAGCACATTATACAAATGGGTAAGGACCTGCCTTTGATTGATCCTCAATATAAAACGGATGAAAATCTTATCAGGGGTTGTCAGTCACGGGTATGGCTACACGCAGATTACAAAGACGGTAAAATATATTTCACCGCAGATAGCGACGCGGTTATCACCAAGGGATTGGTGGCTATGGCAGTAAGCGTTTTATCGGGACAAACACCCAAAAACATTGCCGATGCAGATATATATTTTATTGATGAAATTGGATTAAAGAGCCATCTGTCTATTACCCGCTCAAATGGTTTGCTGAGCATGCTGAAACAGATGAAGATGTATGGGATGGCGTACCAGGCGAAGATATAGGCGTTTTGAACCTCAGAGATAAATTAATTTTAAAATTGGTGATTTAAAAGTTTGAGAATGTGGAAGTGTTTCTGCTTCCCGGTTTACCACAGGCAGGTTTACGAACTTTGCATGAAACTTTAAAACATGGAACCAGCAATAAGAGATAAAATAGAAGAAGTTTTAAGAACGGTACACGATCCGGAGATTCCCGTGAATATATGGGAACTGGGTTTGGTATATAAACTCGATATTGATGAAGCTACAGGCAAAGTAAAAATAACGATGACGCTCACTGCGCCTGCATGCCCGGTTGCAGGAGATATTATAGCTGAAGTACAACAAAAAGCCGAATCAGTAGAAGGGGTAACTGATGTACACGTTCACCTCACTTTCGATCCGCCGTGGACGAAAGATATGATGAGCGAAGAAGCGAAGCTGGAATTGGGGTTTTTGTAAAGCCTTTTCCATTCAGGTATTATTAAAAAAAATTACACTTGAAAATATACAGGAATATGGATTTTATACATGATATCAATAAATAACAGTTCTGACGATATTTCCCCTACTTTTGCAACCTATGACACAGGAACAACTTAAAGATATGAGACTTGCCCTTGGCGTGTTGGGGAGGTTTCTTTGACGTCGCTAACAGACGTGATAAAATTGCCGATGATAAACAGCTTACACTTTCTCCCGGTTTTTGGGACGATAATAAACGAGCAACACAAATACTGAAAGATATCAAGCTCAATGAATATTGGGTAAACCTTTATGAGCAGGTGCAAACCTCCATTGAGGATTTCGCGGTATTATTTGAGTTTTGGAAAGAAGGCGAAGGCGCTGAAGAAGAAGTAAAAACCGCTTACGAAAACGCGCTATCCAAAATTGAAGAAGCGGAATTTAAAAGCACGCTCAACCAGCCTGAAGATGAATTGCCTGCCGTATTACAAATCAACAGCGGCGCTGGTGGTACCGAAAGCCAGGATTGGGCTGAGATGCTTGCACGCATGTATCGCATGTATGGCGATAAACAGGGCTGGAGCGTAACAGAACTGGACTGGCAGGAAGGTGATGGCGCCGGTATAAAATCTGCCACACTGCAGTTTGAAGGACCATTTGCCTATGGCTTTTTAAAAGCGGAAAGCGGTGTGCATCGTTTGGTACGCATATCTCCTTTTGATAGTAATGCAAGAAGGCATACTTCATTCGCCTCCGTGTATGTATACCCGTTAGTTGATGATTCTATAGAAATTGAAGTGAGCCCTGCCGACCTGGAATGGGAGTTTTACAGGAGTGGCGGTAAAGGCGGACAGAACGTAAACAAGGTGGAAACTGCCGTGCGCTTAAAGCATATTCCATCAGGTATAATTGTGGAATGCCAGCAATCCCGCACACAAGGCGAGAACAGGGAAAAAGCGCTGAAAATGCTGAAGAGCCGTTTGTATGAAGAAGAGCTGCGCAAAAGAGAAGCATTGAAGAATGCCAATAACGCCAGCAAGAAAAAAATTGAATGGGGAAGCCAGATACGTTCTTATGTATTCCATCCTTATAAAATGATAAAAGACCACCGCACCGATTACGAAGTTGGTAATGTGCAACCCATAATGGATGGAGAGCTTGATGGTTTCATTAAGGCATACCTGATGATGGAGAAAGAAGCGGAAGCGGGATCGTAGCTTAAAAATTCACCGGGTATAAAATATATTCTGTACCCGGCATATTTTTTTCCCGGAAATGGTTGGCTAAAGCTCAAAACGAAAAGCAATAAAAAAGTTTCGCCCGATAAACGGAACGGTATAAACAGACCTGTTAAATCCGGTAAAATTGTATGTAACCGGATAATTTTTCTGGTTGAAAAATAAAAGGAGAACCCGAAGAAAAGTCGCTCTGAAATAATTCAATACCAAATTAATCTTGTGTGCACTGGGCAGGAGCTTGCTGCCTTTTTTATAATCTTTATGATGATAATAAGAGTCGCTCATGCTTTCATATACAAGTGAGAACATTTCCGGGAAACCCGTTCGATGTGCAATCTGAAGGGCCCTGTCGTATTTCTTCTGTGCTGAGAGCGTATCTGCTACAGCCATATCATAGTTGCCGGCTAGTATCATATAACGGATTATTACATTCACATCGGAAGTGTCCGATAAATGGATTTTTATAAAGTCAGCTTTTTGTATATTGTTTACTGCAATTTCCCATGGATTTTTCTGTATACGACAGGACAGGATGGCTTTAAAAATGCTTCTAAAAATTATACCAACTTTCTCAATAATATGTATGGAAAAAATCAATATTAAACAACTCGCAGGAATGCTCAATTTATCTATTGCAACAGTGTCTAAAGCTTTGCGCGACAGTTACGATATCAGTAAAGAGACCAAAGAAAAAGTTTTGCAGTTAGCTTCCAGGCTTAACTATGAGCCTAATCCACATGCCAGTTGCCTCAGGAGGAATAAGAGCAAAACCATTGCTGTTATTATACCTGAAATAGCAAACAATTATTTTGCACTGGTTATTAATGGTATTGAATCTATTGCCAGAGAAAGAGATTTTCATGTATTGATATACCTTACCCATGAGAGTTTTGAAAGGGAAAAAAAATTTGCCGGGCATTTACTCAACGGCCGGGTAGATGGCGTATTGATATCGGCATCAAGCACCACTACGGATTATGCTCATATGCATGCTCTACAAAATAAAGATATACCGGTTGTATATTTTGACAGGGTGTTAGAAGACGAAAACAGTTGGAAAGTAACATCAGAATGATTATGAAAGCAGCTATTTAGCCACCTCACATCTTATTGCCATCGGTTGCCGGCGTATAGCACATCTTGCTATTTCACAATACACATCTATAGGCAGGAAAAGGTTAAATGGATACCTGCAGGCATTAAAAGATCACGATGTCAGCGCAAACGATTCTTTAATTATGTATTCTGTCAATTGTGATAATGAGGATGCCGCTGCCATAGCCAATATTCTTTCTACGCAAAAATGTGACGGAATATTTGCCGCTGTGGAGAAATATGCCATTCTTACTTATGAACAGTGCAATAAATTAAATATCTCTATTCCCCGGGATGTGAAGGTAATAGCATTTTCCAATCTTCAAACAGCATCTTTACTTAACCCTTCACTTACAACAATAACCCAACCCGCATTTGATATCGGTAAAAAATCAGCTTCTATTCTTTTTAGCGCACTTGATAAAAAATTAAGCATGCAATCTCATAGCACTATATTAAAATCCACATTGATAGAAAGATCATCTACAGCAATACCGGTCAATTAAATTTATCTCTTTTGTTCCACGATTGTATAGAGGAAATAGAAGGACGGAAACGTGCTGACAGGGAACTGGCTGAAGTGAATACTACATCCTTATCAAGTATCTGCAATCGTTTTTCAGCTTCAGTCTTCAAAGTCTTAGCTTTGGTTTCTTCGTATAATAACCCCAGTGTTCCCGGATAGAAACCGCTGCACCACCATTTGGTATTGCCAGTAACTAGTTTTTGGGTAGCATCATCATAAAATCGCGGCATATAATACTAACATTATACAAATAGCAGCAAGGTTAAATTTGAGCCTGATCATTATTAATTACTTTAAAAGTTTGAAATGTAATGTTTATGTTGACATACGCCGTATTAGCTCTACCGGGGTAATAACCGGCACCTGATCTGTCATTACCGGACTATTGTTTTTTAATAACTTCAATAATTCTCTTACAATTACTTTCCCGGTATATGCCGGAAACTGATCAATTGTGGTGACAGAGGGCGAAGTTATAGATGTGCGTGGATCATTGGAATAACCTATGATACGAAACGCTGCAGGCACAGCAATGCCTACCTCCTTTGCAAACTGCAAAGCCGTTAGCGCAGTAAGATCATTAGCCGCGAAAATGGCATCAGGATAAGGTGATTCATTAAACAAAGCATGAAGTGACTTGCGTGCATTTTCTTCATTAAGTTCATGATAAAAAACATATTTATTTATCACAGGAGTATTATACCGTTGCATCGCCTTCTCAAAACCTGCATACCTGTCTTCATAAATATTACAACCCAGCGGTCCATTAATAAAGGCTACTCTTTTTGCCCCCAGCTCAAGCAAATGCGAAACAGCAAGGTAAGCTCCCCTGAAGTCATCGCCTTTTACAATACAGGCAGGATAGGGTTGCATTGGAACACGATCATAAAAAATTACCGGGATGTCGTTTTGAGTCAGTATATCAAAATGACCAAAATTGGTTGTAAATAAAGTGCAGGAAGCTATTACTGCGTCTACCCTGGAAGCATATAGTGTTCGTGTAAGATCTTTTTCCATTTCAAACTGATCATTCGACTGGCAAATGATAAGGTTATATCCCTGGGCGTGCAATTGGTTTTGTATGGTGGTAATGACTTCCGTATTTCCTGAAAGATTTATACGGTAAATATTATCTCTCCATTTATCTTTTACACCTGCTTAATAAAAGTTCAGGTTTTTCAAAATCATTTTGCATGTTATAGGGCAGTTTCCAAACTTTCCCTTTTTTATTGCAGAAATATAAGTTCGATACTGATAAAGTATCTGCATTGCCATCAGCCCAGAATGAATAGAAACCGGAATGCGCATTCAGTGGCCTTCTTGCATAGGAATGATTTCGGGTACTGTTTACCGTGAGAGCAACCTGCTTCTTCCAGGTCTTTCCTTCGTCTGCACTTTCCCACAATGCCATCTCCCCTCCTGTGCCATACTGCTGTGATCCGGTTTCTGTAGGACCTATAATCTGCCACTTATCCCGTTCAATATATAATGAGCCCATATCATAGTTATGCGTAGAAGTACATACTGAATCAAACCGCCAGCTATTCCCCATCCAATGCATAATGGTCCACACACGCGGATAACCGACGGGGCCGGGTTGAAAATTTTTACTGATCACTGCAAGGATTACCGGATTGCCATTTTTATCGAAATTCAGATCATTAATGTATACAAGCTTCCCTTCCGCTTCATAATCTTTTATAAGCGCATCGTTTACAGGATCAGTTAAAGGCGTTTGTATGGTTTTCCCGTTTACTGTTGCCCAGGTTTTTCCCATATCAACAGACTGAACGAGGTAGATGTTGGTTCTTTTATCTACATTTCCACCAGGATGATAATTAAAAACAGAAACCAGTTTTTTATTATGCAGGTTGGTTACCTGGTAGTGACCACCCATGCCGGCCAGCTTTTTGTCTTCTGTCCAGTTCCTTCCATCTTCACTTGTTTTCCAATACAATTCTCTTCCTTTTGTATATTTTGTAAAGAGATATAAAAATCCTTTTCCTTTTACTGACCAGGGTTGAGGGTATGTCATCTCGCCCTGCAGTATTTCTTCAAACGCGTCAATGCTGTAAGGTTCATTGCTTTTAAAAATCAGCCCCGGGCGGCTGGTACCTCTCCCACTTACAAACACCCAGATAAAACCATCTTTATCTATCGAAAGTGAAGCATTATCATGCGGGTCATCTACGCCTTTTTTATCGTAAACAATAACAGGTTTAGGCACTGATTTCTTTTTATGATCAAAATAACCGATCATAATAAGCAGGTGTTTCTCATCCTGTTGTGTAGTTCCGCCATATACAAAAAAAGTTTTGTGCACTTGTTTGGCATATACCGCTACCGGCACATGGCTGGAAGTATAAGTGCCGAGTCCGCCTGAATATTTATCACCGTATGCTGAAAACTGTCCTAATGTAAACCAGATACCGCGATAACCATCAGCTTTTGCATTTTGCGCAACGGCATTATTCAATACAAACAAACAGTAACATTGAATTATGATTTTTAGGCAATAGTTATATATATTGTAAGCCTGATCCTGTTTCATAGTTTAATCTTTGCAACGTTCATCTTAATCTGTTTTTCCAAACATTTATTCCGGTGAAGATAAACGTACTGTTATGGTTGCTTTTTTATTATTAAAAATATATGCCGGAATATTCAATACTACTTTTTTTAAATGTGCTATCCTCCTGTCGAGCGCCATCGGCGGAGGATCCATCATAATCGTGGAAACCTGTATGCCTGCCGGTGAAGCAACAGACAAATTGAGCGATCTTCCATCCTGTTTAAGTACAGCTCCATTTTTTGCTGGTATTACTTCAGCAGTAGTCATTATTGCCCAGTTTATTGTTTTTGCTGAATCGGTCATTACAAGTTCATCCACTATAGTTATAGAATGATCTGAATCTTTCACGAATTTCCTTTCTGCTTTTTCAACAAGCCCCGGAAAGATTTCGGTCATATTAAATGTGGCTTCGGGCTTGCTGCTACTTTTAAAATCAGCAAGTGTTGCCTGCCCCGCTACATTAAACCTTGCATTATTTATGGAGATAGTGCTGTGTCCAAAATTTCCTTTGGTCAGCAATGTCCATCTCTCGCAATCCTGGCACATTCCCCACAAGTTAAATCCTGTCTGCTCAAGCGTATTGTAATCCTGCACACCAGGGTCTAATACCCAACGTACGCCATCAAGCTCAAAAACAAAACTGCCGGCATCCATATTACCGTGACTAAGCGAAGCCCGCCCGCCCTTTCCTCCAAAATAATAAGAATGAGGATCATTTCCTTCTCCCCTGAATATCACTACCGGGTTAAGCCCGTCTCCCTTATAAGCTGTAGAAAGTTTGCTGCCGGTTCCTCCTTCAAATTCAGACAGCCATACTAGTCCTGCACCTGCAAGCCTTGGCAGTTTTCCCATTGATGCAGGAGGCTGCATAAATTTTTCTTTTTCAAAATAAGCGCCGTTACCTGTTTCTGTAGCAAACCAGGCAAGTGTAATGTCGCCATTTGTACCCGCGCTATCGCCACAATCAGCAAAGTTGAAATACACCCCTGAAGGTGCAACACATTGCATCCTGAAATCAGCGCTTTGTATAAAGGCCGGATAAGCCGCTATACCAAAATCAGTACCAAAGGCACTACGGAGAAAGGATGAGGTAACTACGGAAAAACCGGTGCCATATTCCCAGTATGTGGCCCCTTCGGGATAAACACCTTCGGGTGCATATTGCTTCAATGCATTTGGCATTCCATCTAACGATCGTTTAATTGTTTTAGCGGCAAGCTCAGGATTGATATCAGCGATTGTAATAGCAGCCGCAATCATACCACCGTTGCACACCTGGTTCCAGTTATTGGTTCCGTTAACCCACCAGGGTTCATTTCCTGCAAAACTTGCATTGATACCTTTTTCAATAAGCGCGTTTTTTGCTGATACTACAGTAGCCTTCGGAAGTTTGTTCCCTGCCCAGTCAACGCCTATAGCCACCGCAAGCGACATTTCTGCTACGTCAAGAAAATGAGATGGGTTCCAGTCAGTAAACCGGCAAACAGCTGCCAGTTCATCATTGATCCTTTTAAGTATAACAGGATCTTTTTCTATACGGTATACCATCGAGAGAATATTCATCCTGTATAGCATTTCCCTTGAAACCCCCAGTAACCTTCTCCCTTCCAGCTTTCTTTCAAGAAAAGGTTGTTTAAGTATTTGTTCAGCATTCAGCTTAACAGCTTCATAATAATTTTTAACAACAGGATCGTTCTTGATTTTTTTCAGGAGATTTTTTTCATTCACAGGCGTCAATACCAATCGCGGAGATGCTTTTTTAAGATGGCTTTTAATATACGGAACCGATATGGGGTTATTCAATTTGATAATTTCATTATCCGTTGCCTGTTGTGCATTGATCTGTAAAAAAAACAGCAATACACTTACGGATAACAGCGGCACTTTTATCGTTATTTTCATGCTTTTTATTTACTGTGCGAAATAATAAAACTTATTCCCAACCAGGGTTTTGCCCTAACTCAGGGTTTTGAGATAATGCGCTTAAAGGCAATGGCCACAAATAGTGCTTGCTCTCATCAAACACCGGATTGTCCCAATCCGAATCTTTATACACATCAATATAGGTTTTGCCCGAAACCGGATCAACTGAAGACTTTGGTGTTGCACCGGGATAACGGGCAATAGCTGCCGCATCCCAGAGTATTCCCATAGATTTGATCTCAAGTTTTTTGCCTTGTTTCCAGCGCCTCAGGTCATCATAGCGGAATCCTTCCATAAACAACTCAACCCTGCGCTCTCTCCTGATCTCCACAATTAATGGGGCAATCCCATCATTTGTATATCTCGGATCAACCGGTATATCGCCCATATCCATATGTGGCATCGCCACCCTGTCACGCAGTTTATTGATCGACTTATCCAGGTCAGCCTGTGTAATTGTTCCCAGTTCTGCTTTAGCCTCCGCAAAATTCAACAGACGCTTCGCCTAAGCGTAGTACAATTACCGGAGTAGTGGAGATATTGTAAGCATTGCCAGCGGCTACTGACTCATAAGTTTTAATAATATTGTAGCCTGTTGTGCTGATATTACCACCCGTCATGCCGGTTACACGCGGATAACTGTAAGCAAGACTCCTTTCGTAGTTGTAATACGCCTGATCGTCAGGATAGAGAATAGTCTGGCGTAAACGTGGATCCCTGTTCTGGAAAATATCTTCATATGCTGCATCGCCCTCATACAATGGTGAAATTGAAATGGGTTTACCATCTGTACACAGGTAATCTTCAACCATACTCTTGGTAGCGCCGCCGTTATATCCAACCCAGTATGCCATCAGGTGATTGGTGAGAACGCCTGTCTGAAATTTTCTCCAATAGATTATCTCCGAATTCCCGGTAAAGTCCGTTCCATAGGCAGGGCGTTGATACGAATTATAATCATGCAGCGGGTCGCCTGTGCTGAATACCCGATAGGGCCCGTTATCTATTAAGTCCTCTGCAGCATCAGCAGCTTCCTGCAGCCACTTTTCCACATCGGAACCGCCGTGATATTTGCGCCATGTACCTTCGAACAGGCATATTCTTGATTTGACCAGCAAAGCCGCCCACCTGTTGAGCCTGCCCGGAGCATTCCCGTCGCCCCAGTCTGCAGGAAGATTTTCGCAGGCAAAGGTAAGATCAGCCAAAACGCTATCCATTGCCTGCTCACGTGGCGTGCGGGCGGCAAACAATTCATCCGAATCTACATTGAGCTCATGACCTACCCAGGGAACATCCCCGAATTTTGAAACCTTATCTCCATAAAACCATCCACGGAAAAGCCTGGCTTCTGCTGCATATTTATTAATAGTTTCCACAGGAATATCTGCAGTAAAATAATGATCAAGCCCTACATTAATGGATCGAACAAAATCCCACCCAACCCAGCCATATTGCTGCGGGCTCGAAGGAACAGTATGTTTACCGGAGCGGGTCTGCACATAAAATGCCTCCCGCGAGTGGGTTGGTGCAATATTGTCTGAATATTGATCAAAAAACCAGGAAGCACACCAATTGCTCTCGAAGCCATCATCACTCCCCAGCAGTATGGGAACATTCTGGCTGTTCCTTGCCATATTATACAAGCCATTGTTGTAGATCATCAGGTCGTTTTCCGTATGCCAGAAAGTGGCATTACTAATCTGGTCAAGAGGATACCTTTCAAGAAAATCTCTTTTGCAACTGTTCAGCAAGAACGTTGCAAAAAGAAATATTCCAACCTTTATTATTGTCTTTTTCATGTCTTTAATTTTTTGTTTTTAGCTTCTCTCAGAAACTTACTTTCGCTCCCAGGGTGAATATTCTTTGCAAATAATATTCCTGTGTTACCGTAAACACGCTTTCAGGATCAAGCGGCTTATGCATTTTGGTATACTCCCATAAATTCATGCCTGCAAAATAGATCTGCGCACGGGTCAATTTTATTTTAGAGACCAGCTTCTCGGGAAAGTTATAGCTTATACTGATATTCTTTAACCGGATATAACCTGCGTTTTGTACGTAGCGCGATTGCGGCTGAATATTCTTTTTGGTATTGTATCCAAACGTGGGAGCTGCAAAGTAAGCGTCCCGGTTGGTTTCGCTCCATGATTCCGTGATCGCATATTTTTCAAGATGTCCGTCATTATATGGATAGAAAGCGTTCCAGTTTCCATTGTCAGGAAGGTAATCCCTCTTTAAAATGCCCTGGAAAAAAACGTTCAGCGCTATCCCCTTAAAGCTTACATCTCCATTCAATCCAAAGCTGTACCGCGGGGTAGTATTTCCAATAATCCTCAAATCGCCATGATCATTCAGCGTTCTTACTCCCGGATCAATTCTGCCGCTATGATCCAGATCAGCATATTGAATATCGCCGGCTTTCCAGGCTGCGCCCAGTTGATCCTGGTTTGCAGCGGCAGCAACCTCATCATCGGTTTGAAATATTCCTACGGTCTCATAGCCCCATATCTCGCCAATATCCTTACCCACATAGTAATTGTCAATGGCTCCGGTTGGATTATTGTATTTGGTGATTTTGGATGTATTATCAGCTAAGGCTAACGTTAAACCATAGCCCCAGTCGGTACCTGCTTTATCGCGCCATGAAGCAGATAATTCCCATCCTTTTGTTCTCAGATCAGCGGCATTTGACTTTGGGGCCGAGGTTCCCAGGATATCCGGGTAGCTTACATTCATCAGCATATCTTTTGTATCTCTTGTATAGATATCAAATGTTATATCAAGGTGCTGGTTAAGCGTGGTAAAATCAATACCCAGGTTTTTTGCAATTACCTTTTCCCAGGTCAGTGTAGGGCTTACCAATCCTGCCGGTGAAACATAAGGAATGAAACCGCTAGACATGATGTAGGGAGCTGATCCGGTACCCATGGTAGAGATATAGGGATAATAGATATCATTGCCGTTGGCATCCGTCAATGTCTGGTTACCCAGGGTTCCGTAAGATGCGCGTAATTTCAGGTTATCCAGCCAACTGCGCGTGTTGCTCATGAAACCTTCTTCCGATATCCTCCATCCTGCAGATACAGAAGGGAAAAACCCAAAACGGCTGTCCTTCGGAAAACGGGATGTACCATCATACCTGCCATTGGTTTCCAGCAGGTATTTATCCTTATAGATATAGTTCAGCCGGTAAAAATATCCCTGTAAAGCAACATGCGATTTGCCACCTGCAGTTTGCTGATTGCCCGAAGTGGCATTGAGGTCGGGAATAGTAGGAGTGATCAGGCTCCGGGCAGTTGCCTGTATCCAGGATTTTCTGCCCCACTCTTCGTTAAAACCTGCCATGACTTTTATGAAGTGGTCTTTGAAATTGTCGAGCGTATATTCGGCATAGGTATTCCAGACGTAGTATTGATTGTAATCGCTCCGGTTCCTGATAAAATCATCGCCACTAAAGCCGTAGGTGATCATCGGTGTTGCCAGGAGGTTGGAGGATACGATATCTACTTTGCTGGCCACTTCCTGGCGTGTACGGTAAAACTGATCATAGGAGAAATCGCTCTTGATCTTTAGTCCTTTAAACGGCGTTAGTGTTATCCCCTGGGTGAGCCATGTGTCGTTGTTGACGAAGCCATCGCGGCCGCCATTCTCCAGGTAAGGAAAGAAGTTGGTACCACCAAAGCCCATTCCGATATATTGCGCATACTGGTCGTGGTCGCCGGGTGTAATATAATAAGGAAGATCGGGAAAGGTAATCAGCGCAAGCGGGCTGTTTCTTGCACTTGAATTGATATTTACATCCCAGTTATAAAAATAAGGCTTATCACTTACCTGGGAATTAAAGGCAATTTTTTCATGAAAGGTCATCCAGTTGGTTGCCTTAATATCTGCCTTCATCAAAATATTATACCGTTTGAAATTTTCATTTTTTTCTTTATTTCTCAGATAGCCGTCTTTGTTCAGAAAGCCGAAAGAAGCATAATAATTCACTCTTTCTGAAGAACCCGAAATCGAGAGGTCATATTGCTGCTGCGGTGCGTTGTCGGTGATAAGATCATGCTGGTAGTTGTTATTCCCGTAAAAACGGAAGCTGCCGTTATACACTTCCCACGCATTTTCGGTGGTTGGATTTTCTACCCATGCCTTGGTCTTTGCCACATAAGCGTCATCGTAGGCAGGCTGACCGGTTGCACGAATAGAAGCCACATTATACGCGGTTACATAGTCATAAGGATTGGTCACTACATCCATCAGGAAAATCGGCTTGGCCCGCGATTGCTCAGTACTTAGCATCACGTTTATCTTGCCTCCCTTTTTTCCCTGTTTAGTTTCAACCAGAATAACGCCAAATGCAGCTCTTGCTCCATAAATTGCCGAAGCCGCCGCATCTTTTAAAACCGTTACGCTGGCGATATCATCCGGGTTGATCATCTGCAAAGACATAGGTACATTGTCAACGAGTATCAACGGGCTGCCACCGTTAATTGAAGTAAAACCCCTGATATTAAATTCCGGTGCCGTAGTGGGGTCGCCATTACGAATGCTCACATTCAATCCGGGAACAACACCCTGCAATCCCTGGCCGGCATCAACAATAGGGCGGTTTTCCAGCCTTTCACTTGTAACCACTCCTACCGCACCTGTCAGGTTTACTTTCTTTTGTGAACCATATCCCACTACAACTACTTCATTAAGCGCATTAGCAGCTGTGGCAAGGGATATATCCAAAGAAGTGAGATTATTTACCTGTACTTCCCGGGTTTCATAGCCTGTAAATGAAAATACAAGCACATCCTTTGAAGAAGCAGCTATGGTAAACTGCCCCGAGGCATTGGTAGTAGTGCCCTTTGCAGAATTTTTTACAACAACAGACACATTTGCAAGCGGGGCGCCTGTATTGTCTTTTACTGTACCCGATATTTGTTTTTGGGCAAAGGAAAAGAATGGAAACAAAAAAAACATGACTGAATAAAGCAGTAAAATAATCGGCCGTTTCAATAGCTGATTATTGAGCAGCGTTGGTTTGATCATAATGGCAATTTTTATGTTAGAAGAAAGAAATGACTGTAAAAAACTATTTCATTAATACCTGAAATCGTTTTCAAAAACATAAAAGAATACACAAAAAGAAACAATGACGAGATCAACTAACATAATACAAACAAGCTTAACTTACAGGATTAATCATAGACACAGGCAATCGTCATTTGTTACTTAATTGTTAACAAGATGCAAAAAAATATGGAATCGTTTTCAGAAATGAGGGAAAAAATTTACTAAAACGTTTTCGTAAATAGTGTTGCCATATTATTAATAAAATCAAATTCTCCTCAAAAAAAGGATTTACATCTTATATAGCTGAACAATCCGGAATTTTTCTGCACCTGTTATTGTAAAATGGTATTGAAAACCAATCTGATACTATTCTTGTCAAAAAAAAGGACTGATGTTTAACAATTTTGTCAAAAAAAAATTTGCAGAATAAAAATGGGTGAATAATTTTGTTTAACAATTTTGTCAAACAATAAAGTAAAATGGCAGTTAAAGACAGTGTTACGGAACAGCAGATAAAAGAAGCAGCAAAAAAGCTCTTCTTTAAGGAAGGCAGGTTTAAAGCCACCACGCAGGAGATTGCGGATGCCGCCGGTGTAAACAGAACATTGGTGAATTATTATTTCCGCTCAAGAGATGTGTTGTTTGATGAAGTGCTCAAGGATGCAAAAGCAGCCATGACCAACCGCCTGAAAAGTTCTGCAGGAGAAGAAAATATTCCTTTCCGGATGAGGATTGAAAGATTTGTTGATGTTATGATTGAAAATTCTTTTGCTTATCCCTATATAGATGTATACCTGGTGTCGCGCATGAATGATGATGTAAATCACCAGAATGATGTATTGGCAGATATAAAGAAGAATGAGGAATTGAAGCATTTTTTAAAATTGATTGAGGATGAGATGGGCAAAGGGACTATTGAAAAAATGCCCCCGGTGCAGTTCCTGCTCAATCTTTTATCATTGCTTACTTACCCGGTTATAGTGCAGCCCTTGTTTAAAAAAGTGTTACACTTCAGCGACAGGCAGTATCAGCAAATGCTGAAAGATCGCAAAGAGATCATTTTAAAAGTGCTTTTGAAATAACAATTTTTTTTACCTATAATTTGACAATTTTGTTAAACTATTATTTTAAATAATAATGTAAATACAGTGAGAACGCTGAAAAACATATATCAGTTATTGAATAAAAAATTTAAGTATTCACAAATGAAAAAAACAAAACTGCTGGTTGCTGTTTGTGCCGGAATATTAACGGGCAATATAGTTACAGCACAGGAAACATTAACGCTTCAACAGGCGCTGAAATTTGCTATTGAGCATAAAGCCGAAGCGCAGAAAGCAAAACTGGAAGTAGAAAACGCGCAGTATTTAATTGATGAAGTTAAGGGAAGCGCCTTGCCACAGGTGAATGGCTCCGGTACTTTAACTTATAACCCGATGTTACAGAAAAGTGCGTTACCGGGCGAAATTATTGGTAAGCCCGGTGAAACCGTAATGGTGGCTTTTGGGCAAAAATGGCAATCTAACGCAGTATTAAGTGTTAATCAGCAACTTTTTAACCAGTCTATTTTTACAGGATTAAAAGCTGCCAGAACAACCAAAGCGTTTTATCAAATTAATAAAACGCTTACAGACGAGCAGTTGATAGAAAAGGTAGCTGATGCGTATTACCAGGTTTTCCAATTGCAGCAGCAGTTGCAAACCGTGCAAACCAACCTCGATAATACAACAAAAACACAAAGCATTATCAGTGGTTTAGTGGATGCCGGACTCTCAAAAAAAATTGACCTGGATCGTATTGTCGTTGCTGTAAACAATCTTGAAGCAGCTAAACAGCAGATGGTAAACTCCCTGCAACTTTCAGAAAATGCCTTGAAATTTGCTATTGGCATGGAAATGGACAAGGATATTATCTTACCTGCCGAAACATTTGAAGTAAATGCAGCTATACTCGCTGATAAACCGGACGTATTAAACAGAACAGAAATAAAGCTCCTCTCTGTGCAGTTGGATTTACTACAGTTAAATAAGAAGGCAAAAGCAGCCGGATACTACCCAAGTTTATCATTTACAGGAAACCTGGGTTACCTGGGTATGGGGCCATATTTCCCTGTATTCAATAACAGTTCAAAAGTAAACTGGTCAGGCTTTTCCGGGCTGGGGCTTAACCTTTCAATACCCATATTTAATGGTGGTACCACCAAAGCAAAAATCAACCAGGCGAATATTGATATTAAGAAACTGGACGCGGAAATTAATGATACAAAGCTGGCTTTAGCATTAGCAAGTGAAAATGCAAGATATCAGATAAACAACAGCCTGCTTACCGTAAACACCAACAAGCGCAATATCTCTCTTGCAAAAGATGTGCTGGATAATACACAGAACAATTATAAGAACGGGCTGGCTACGTTAACCGATTTGCTGGATGCAGAGAAAGCTTACGCAGATGCGCAAAACAATTTAACCATTTCATTGCTCGGTTATAAAGTAGCCGAAATACAATTGATCAAAGCAAACGGGAATTTAAAATCATTACTCAACTAATAAATAACCGGTGGTAATTGCAAAGCTTATACCAGCAATTATTTGCAAACCATCTTAATATATCAAAACAACAACAAAACATATAAAAATGAAAAATAAAAAAACTTCTGTTGTGCGGATCATTGTTACAGTGGTGGTAATTGTAGCAGTGTTAGCAAGTATCCGGTTTCAGTTAGGCAAAAACCAGGCAACCAATAAAGCGGCTACCGATGAGGTGGCGAAAAAAAATACGGCTGTTTCTGTTCGTACAGATTCTGCCAAATTAAAAAGTATTGATCTGAGCTATTTAGCCAACGGAACATTTATCCCTAAACAGGAAGTTATTGTGGGCGCTGAAGTTGCCGGCAGGGTAGCTTCCGTATTGGTAAAAGAAGGCGACTATGTACATCCGGGACAAACCTTAGCTGTTGTAGTGGGCGATAAGCAAAACGTTTCGGTTGCTAATGCCACCGCCAATCTTAATAACGCTAAAGCAGACCTTGACAGATTTGAAAATGCCTTTACTACGGGTGGTGTTACCAAACAGCAATTAGATGGAGCACGCCTGCAATATGAAACTGCAAAAAATAATCTAAAAACAGCACAGATAGCAGCAGGCGATGTTTCAATTAAAACCTCAGTTGCCGGTATTGTTAATTCAAGAAAGATAGAACCAGGAAGTTATGTAAATGCAGGTACGGCATCATTTGAGGTGGTAAATATCAGCACCTTAAAATTAAAAGTGAATGTGGATGAGAAGAATATCGGCGGGATTAAAGTTGGACAAACAGTGGATCTGCTGGTAAGCGTTATACCCGACAAAAAATTTTCAGGCAAGCTTACATTTATAGCTCCTAAAGCAGACGCGAACCTGAACTTTCCTGTAGAAATAGAAATTGCCAATCCGAAAAATGAGTTGCGCGCCGGCATGTATGGCACGGCAAAATTCGGAGAAGGCACATCTGCTGATGCACTGGTAGTACCGCGCACCGCTTTTGTGGGCAGTGTAAGCGATAATAAAATATTTGTGGTAAAGGATAACAAAGCAGTTGAAACCAAAGTGCAGAGCGGCAGAAGTTTTGGAGATAACATTGAAATATTGTCCGGTCTGAACGCAGGTGATAAGGTGATCACTTCAGGACAGATAAACTTATTTGATCAAACACCGGTGCAGATAATTAAATAAATAAAGCAATAATGAAAATAACTGAAATATCTATTAAGCGCCCCAGTATAATAATCGTATTGTTTATTATACTCACCCTGGGTGGTATCTTTTCTTACACCCGCCTGGGTTATGAGCTGGTACCTAAGTTTGAGGTAAACGTACTTACCATACAAACTATTTATCCCGGAGCATCTCCGTCAGAAGTAGAAAACTCCGTTACAAAAAAGTTAGAAGACGCGGTATCATCGCTGGAGAGTATTAAGAAGATGGAATCAAAATCAATGGAAAATGTGTCATTGATCATGATCACGTTGAATACCGGCGCGGATGTGAATTTTCTTTTAACAGATGCCCAACGTAAAATAAACGCAGTGCTGAATGATTTGCCGGATGATGTGGAAACACCCAGCCTGTCTAAGTTTTCGCTTGATGATGTTGCGATTATGAGTTTGGCGGTTACATCTAACCTTACTGAAAAAGAATTGTATGATCTGTTAGATAAAAAAATACAACCTGTATTTGCCCGTATTAACGGAGTGGCAAAGGTAGATATGATTGGCGGAGAGGTGAGAGAAATCCAGATCAGCGTAGATCCTGTAAAATTGCAGGGATACGGCTTGTCTATTACACAGGTACAGCAGGTAGTGGCAACGTCTAACCTTGATTTTCCTACCGGTAATGTAAGTACAAGAAATAACCGTACTACTATCCGTTTGGCGGGTAAAGTAAATTCTATTGATCAGCTCAGGAACCTGCCTATCACTACACCTTCCGGTGCTATTGTGTTTTTGAAAGATGTAGCCGATGTGCAGGATGGCATTAAGGATATTGAGAAGATAGCCCGTGTTGACCAGCAGAATACTATTTTGTTACAGGTCTTTAAACAATCTGATGCAAATGCAGTTGAAGTATCCAAACAGGTAAGCGCTACTATTGATCAGGTTCAAAAAGACTATGCCGGCAACAATATTCAGCTGGATGTTGCAAATGACTCATCCTCATTTACACTTAATGCAGCCAATAATGTGATGCATGATTTGGTGATTGCGATTGTGTTGGTGGGTTTGATCATGTTATTCTTCCTGCATAGTTTGCGTAATGCGGCTATTACAATGGTTGCTATTCCACTTTCTTTGATTGCTACCTTCATTGGTTTGTTGCTGATGGGATATACCCTTAACCTTATGTCGCTGCTTGGTTTATCGCTGGTGGTTGGTATATTGGTAGATGATGCCATTGTGGTAATTGAAAATATTCACCGGCACATGGAGATGGGTAAGAATAAGGTGCGTGCTGCTTTTGATGGCGCAAAAGAAATCGGTTTTACGGTTTCTGCCATTACCCTTGTAATTGTGGTGGTGTTTTTACCCATCGCTATGTCAACAGGATTGGTGGCAAATATCCTGGCGCAGTTTTGCGTAACTGTAATTATTTCTACATTGTTATCCTTATTAGTATCCTTCACTGTTGTGCCCTGGTTGTATTCCCGCTTTGGCAAACTGGAATTGATCAGTTCAAAATCAATTTTGGGTAAATTGATTTATGGGTTTGAAAAAGGGCTGACAAAATTCACCAACTGGATATCGGGTATTTTAAGCTGGTCACTACGTTCAAAGCTCAATAAAATATTGACGTTGGCGGTAGCGATAGTATTGCTGTTCGCGTCCTTTTCCCTGGTTGGCAAAGGGTATATAGGATCGGATTTCTTTCCGGGTGTAGACAGGGGGGAGTTTTATGTACAGTTTGAACTACCCAAAGATGCTTCTTTGGAAAGAACCAATGAAGTAACTCAAAGAGCGGAAGCATACATTGCTGCCAGGCCCGAAGTGAAAGATATGATCACTACCGTTGGTCAGGCATCAGACGGACTGATATCTGTAGGCGGCTCACGATATAAGGCTGAGATTCTGGTAAAACTGAAAAAAGACTACAAAGAGAATTCCAAAGTGTACTCAGCTGTTTTGAAAAGAGAATTAGAAAATGTATTGGTAGATGCAAAAATTAAAACAGTGAACGTGGGTATTATGGGTGCAGAACAATCACCGTTGCAGTTAACAGTAATTGGCTCTAACGTGGCAGATGCACAGGCATTTGCTGAAGGAGCAGCGGCGGAATTAAGAAAAATCCCGGGGGCTACAGGCGTCAAATTAACTTCTGAAGCAGGTAATCCTGAAATCAGTGTGAAAGCAGACAGGAAAAAGATGACTTCTCTCGGATTAAATATTGCGTCTGTAGGTGCTTTAATGCAAACTTCATTTTCCGGCAACACCGATAATAAATACAGGGCCGGCGAAAATGAGTACGATATAAATATCAAGTTCAATGAAACAGGCCGTGCAGGAATTGACGACGTTAAAAATCTGAAGTTCCTTAATAATAATGGTACACCCGTTTTATTAAGCCAGTTTGCAGATGTTGAATATAGTTCAGGACCTACTTTATTAGAACGCAGAGATAAATCTCCTGCAGTATCTATACAGGGCCAGGTAATTGGCCGACCTCTTGGTTCTGTGGCACAGGAGTGGGAAAATGAATTTTCCAAATTGCAAAAAAAGCCTGGTGTTTCTTATATATGGGGTGGTAATATGGAAAATCAGAAAGAAGGTTTTGGTACACTGGGTGTTGCTTTGATTGCATCTGTTCTTTTGGTATACCTGGTGATGGTAGCTTTGTATGATAGTTTCTCTACGCCGTTTATTGTAATATTTTCAGTGCCATTATCATTTATAGGGGCATTGTTATTGCTTGCCCTAACCAACCAGTCTTTAAACATCTTTACCATACTGGGGATTATTATGTTGATCGGTCTGGTAACCAAAAATGCTATCCTGCTGGTTGATTTTGCCAACCACAGGAAAGCTGAGGGTGATAGTACCTTTGACGCGTTGATTTCGGCTAACCATGCCCGTTTACGCCCGATTCTGATGACTACCATAGCGATGGTAATTGGTATGGTTCCAATTGCGGTGGCTACAGGCGATGGTGCAGACATGAACAGAGGTTTGGCGATTGTTATCATAGGCGGTTTGTTATCTTCCTTATTCCTTACACTGGTAATAGTACCTGTGGTATACGCTATTTTTGATGGACTCCAGAGAAGATTCGGCAAAAAGAAAAAAATAGATTATGCAAAAGAAATGCAGGCTAAATTAACCGAATGGCAGGGTGGCGGCTATAACCAATACCAATCCTGATATGGCGACTATGGATGATGCAGACGTCGCCGCGCGTACCTTGCAAGCGATGCGGTTTGCCAGACTTCCGGTGCTTTAACCACGCAAGACATAATGCTGCAGAAATACATAGCTATGGGCTGCAGCATTGAAAACTGGAATGATATGCGCCGGTTTAACTTCGCTGATCCGGATATTTGGGGAATGCCTGGTTGGTGAGATTGTGCAACAGACGAGGAGTATTATAATTACCTTAAATAGCAACAGCATACAAAAGCCAGTAATAAAAAACAAAAAGTGCTAAGCATATTCGCTTGGCGCTTTTTGTTTTTTATTTTTGGCAATATATATGACAATGTTTAACCTGCATCAAAAACACAAAAAGCCACAAGCTATATAAAATTTACCCCAATTAATCCTTTCCAAATTTTGCCAGCTTGTAAAAACACGCTAATTTCATTTTCACAGTTTGCTACTGCCCTATTGCATATCAAAGATGACGTAAGTACTACAGCTTATAAGGATTCCTGTACGTGCTTTGGTTTCAATCTTTTGATAGCAACAACTATAGTTATATACTATATTAACCAACGAATATGGCAATACGAGTAGCAATAAACCACAAAACAACTTATACTTACGACAAGTCAGTATCTCTATCGCCGCATATTTTTCGTTTACGTCCCGCAGTTCATTCCAGAACACCTATTGAAGCATATTCTTTTAAAATAAAACCCGCTGAGCATTTTATAAACTGGCAGCAGGATCCTTTTGGCAATTACCAGGCAAGAGTGGTATTTCCGGAAAAAACCACGGAGCTGAGCATTGAAGTGGAAGTGATTGCAAGAATGACTGTTATTAACCCCTTTGATTTTTTTGTTGAAGAATACGCGGAACATTTTCCCTTTGAATACCAGGGCGCGCTGAAAAAAGAACTTGCCCCCTATCTTGAAATAAAAGAAAGCGGAACGCTTTTAAAGCAATGGCTGCAGCATATAGATATATCAAAAGAAACGCCGATAGTTGATTTTTTGGTAAAGATAAATCAGGCGGTTAACAGAGATATTGCATACACTATCCGCATGGAGCCGGGTGTACAAACGCCGGATGAAACATTGAGTAAAGCCCTGGGGTCCTGCCGCGATTCCGCATGGCTGCTGGTGCAGATACTCCGGCATCTTGGGCTGGCAGCAAGATTTGTATCGGGCTATCTTGTTCAGTTAACCGCAGATATAAAATCGCTCGACGGGCCTTCAGGCCCTGAAGCCGATTTTACCGACCTGCATGCATGGGCTGAAGTATATATTCCCGGCGCAGGCTGGATCGGGCTTGATGCCACCTCGGGATTATTTGCCGGCGAAGGACATATTCCCCTGGCATGCACACCGGATTATGCAAGCGCCGCGCCTGTTGTTGGCGCTAAAGATCCAAGTGAAACGGAATTTAGTTTCATAAACACTGTTACACGTATACACGAAGACCCCCGTGTTACCAAACCTTATACTGATGAACAATGGGAAGCCATTGACGCTACCGGCTATAAGGTAGATGAAGATTTGAAAGCGATGGATGTGCGCATGACAATGGGCGGCGAACCAACTTTTGTTTCTATTGACGATATGGAATCGGCACAGTGGAATACCGCTGCTGACGGATTGCACAAACGCATTTTATCTCATGATCTTATTTTCCGTTTGCGGGAAGCATTCGGGCCAAATGGCATGCTGCATTACGGGCAGGGCAAATGGTATCCCGGTGAGCCGCTGCCCCGTTGGCAGTATGGATTATACTGGCGCAAAGATGGATATCCCATCTGGAAAAATCAATCCCTGATGGCGCTGGAAAACAGCCCGCAAAAATATACCTGTAAAGATGCGCAATTGTTTATGGAAGAGCTGGCGAAATGCCTCGCCATAAGCACGGAAAACATTACACCTGCATATGAAGATATTTTTTATTTTCTGTGGACGGAAGGCAAAACGCCTGTAAATATTGATCCGCTTAAATATAATTTAAAAGATTCCATTGAACGCCGTACCCTGGGGCAACTGCTTGACCGTGGGCTCGACTCTCCCGCCGGGTTTATACTTCCTGTTGAATGGAATTACTGGAATAATAAATGGCGCAGTTGCAAATGGCAGCTCAACAGGGAATACCTGTTCCTTATGCCGGGTAATTCACCTATAGGATTACGGCTGCCGCTTGGTAGTTTACCTGCCGTAGCAAAAAACAAGGAACCACAGCAGGTAGAAAGAAGTCTGTTTGAAGAGCTTGAACCACTCCCCTCTTACCAGGAAATCATTGCCTCACGGTATGGGTTAGTGGCAGAACATCCCGCTATTAAACAACCAGTGCAGGCGCAAAAAATGGCTGACAAAAAAGAGAACGAAAAAGAAAAGGAGAAGAAGAAAAGAACAGATGAAGAGGAAGAGTCAACCATCGCTCCTGTTTTCGAAACAGATGTTATTAAAACCGCTATTTGTATTGAGGCACGGGAAGGCATTATATATATATTCCTTCCCCCTGTCAGTCATTTGGAGCACTACCTCGACCTTGTGGCTTCTATTGAAATAACAGCGGAAAAATTGCAGATGCCCGTTCGTATTGAAGGATATGAACCGCCGAGAGATTATCGCATTGAACGTTTGGTAGTATCGCCTGACCCGGGTGTGATTGAAGTAAATATTCACCCCTCAAAAAGTTGGGAAGATTTATTATTCAATACCGATACACTTTATTACCAGGCATATCTTTCGCGCCTCGGCACAGAAAAATTTATGCTTGATGGAAGACATACCGGCACAGGTGGTGGTAATCACATCACTATCGGCGGGGCAACACCTTCAGATAGCCCGCTGTTGCGAAGGCCGGATTTGTTGCGAAGCCTTATCACCTACTGGCAGCATCATCCTGCCCTCTCCTATTTGTTTTCGGGTTCGTTTATTGGCCCAACCAGCCAGGCGCCGCGTATTGATGAAGGCAGGGAAGAAAAGTTGTATGAAATGGAAATTGCTTTCAAACAAATTCCTGAAAACAGCAGTGTACCATTTTGGCTGGTGGATAGATTATTCCGGCATTTACTTACCGATATAACCGGCAATACACACAGGGCAGAATTTTGCATTGATAAATTATATTCCCCTGATTCATCATCCGGAAGGTTAGGCATACTGGAGTTTCGCGCTTTTGATATGCCTCCCCATAAGCAAATGAGCCTGGTGCAAATGCTATTGATAAGAGCATTGATAGCCGCATTCTGGAAAAAACCTTACAAGCACGATCTGATACGTTGGGGAACAGAGCTGCACGACAAATTTATGCTGCCTTATTATGTACATAAAGATATGCAGGATGTGGTTGAATTTTTGAATGAGTCCGGTTATCCATTCCGTATGAGTTGGTTCGATCCATTTTTTGAATTCCGTTTTCCGCATTATGGAACGGTAACCGTAAAAGATATTACGCTTGAAATAAGAATGGGCATTGAACCCTGGCATGTACTGGGAGAAGAAATGTCATCAAGCGGAACAGCGAGATTTGTAGATTCATCTATGGAGAAAGTGCAGGTAAAATTAACCAACCTGCATAGCGACAGGTATATACTGTTATGCAACGGATGCCGTGTGCCGCTTTCAGCAACCGATGTAAAAGGGGAATATATTGCGGGTATACGTTACCGTGCGTGGCAACCGCCATCCGCATTGCATCCGACTATTGGTGTTGATTCTCCTTTGGTTTTTGATATTGTTGATACCTGGAGTAACCGTTCCATTGGCGGATGCACGTATCACGTATCCCATCCCGGGGGCAGAAGTTATGATATTTTCCCTGTAAATAACTATGAAGCAGAATCAAGAAGAGTAAGTCGTTTCTGGGATCACGGGCATACGCAGGGTGTAATACAAACCAGGGCAGATACTTCTCCATCCCGGCATTATATCACACAAAAAAATACAACTGCAACCATTGGGCATGTGCCGGAAGTTGAAATCAATAAAGAATTTCCTAAAACACTTGACCTGAGGCAGCATTGGAATAAAAAAATGTATTAGCATGAATGCACCGAAAATTTGGATTGCTCTCATTTTATCGGTATTTTCCATTAATCGCAAACCAACGGGCAACGCGGTATGCGTAGCCCTGATATTGCACAACAAACCATTTTTACTATGAGCCTTGAAACTTTGCTAAACGAGTACACCTGCCCATCAGGTATTTGGGATGAAATGTGTGAAGCAGGAAAAGTGCGGAATCATTATGCCAAAATGGTATCTTCTTTCCAAAACCTTAACGTTCCCGATCTTCAGCAGAAAGATTTGCTGGCAAGTGAATTGTTCATGAACCAGGGCATTACCTTCACTGTATACAGCGATAATAAGGGTATTGAAAGAATATTTCCGTTTGATATTATTCCCCGCATTATTACCGGCAAAGAATGGGATATTGTAGAAAAAGGCATACAGCAACGTTTAAAGGCGTTGAATATGTTTTTGAAAGACATTTATAACCAGCAGCAGATATTAAATGATCAAGTAGTTCCGGTTGAGCTCATTTCCTCATGCCCGCATTTTTTACGTGAGGTGCACGGCATTAAAGTGCCGCATGATATTTATGTGCATATATCGGGCATTGATTTGATAAGGGGTGATGACGGAAAATTTTATATACTGGAAGATAATCTCCGTACACCATCCGGCGTAAGCTATATGCTGGAGAACAGGGAAGTAACAAAACGTATTTTCCCTGATATTTTCGCCGCCAACAATGTAAGGGTAATCAATAATTATCCTTTAATGCTATACCAGAACCTGCTGAAGCTTGCACCAACACAGGTATCAAATCCGACAGTAGTATTATTAACGCCGGGCATTTATAATTCTGCGTATTATGAGCATACCTTCCTTGCAAAGCAAATGGGTATTTCATTGGTTGAAGGCCGCGACCTGGTGGTAGACGATCATAAAGTATATATGAAAACCACCAATGGACTGGAGCAGGTGCATGTAATATACCGGAGAGTTGATGATGAATTTCTTGATCCGCTGGTATTTAATCCCGGCAGCGTATTGGGCGTGCCGGGTTTGATGGGTGCCTACAGAAAAGGAAACGTGGCCATAGTAAATGCAATAGGCAATGGCGTTGCGGATGATAAAGCAGTATATGCTTACGTGCCCGCAATGATAAAGTACTACCTGAACGAAGATCCTATTTTGGAAAATGTGCCAACATACGAAATGAGTGAACCTGATGCAAGAGAATATGTATTTAAAAATATTCACAGGATGGTGGTAAAAAGAACCAACCAGTCTGGCGGGTACGGCATGGTAATGGGCAGCACCGTGAGTGATGAAGAATGGGCTAAAGCGAAAGTAGAAATTGAAAAAGATCCGAGAAGTTTTATTGCGCAGCCCATTGTTAAATTATCAACTGTGCCATGCTTTATTGACGGAAAATTTAAACCACGCCATGTAGATTTCAGGCCTTATGCATTATGCGGCCCCGATGGAGTAAAAATTGTGCCGGGCGGTTTAACAAGAGTAGCATTAAAAGAAGGCTCACTGGTAGTAAACTCCTCACAGGGCGGAGGAAGTAAGGATACATGGATAGTGGATTTATAATTTAAAATTCTTAATCTCAAATTTGGAACATACATGTTAAGTAGAATTGCTGACTCTTTATTTTGGCTAAGCCGCTATATGGAAAGGGCAGATGGTTTATTAAGAGCCACAAGGACACACTACCTTATGTCGTTAGACAATGTGGTATTGGGCGATAAATCATGGCGGCCGGTGCTCGAAATTTTTTCCACGGCAGATCAAAACACCATCAAAGAAATTGAACACGATTCACATGCTGCTTTGCGTATGCTCATCAGCGATCAAAATAATCACAGCTCATTAAAAGTAATGCTAACCCGTGCCCGCGAAAATGCAAGAGGCGCACAGGATCATATTACCAAAGAAGTGTGGGAAGAAACGAACGCAATGTATCATTACATCAACAAATCAACCATAAACGAAAGATTTGATGAACGCGACGTTTTGCAGATACTGCAACAGCTTACACAACACAGTTTATTATTTACCGGTATTGCAGAAATTACCATGCCACGCGGGCTTGGCTGGAGTTTTATGAGCATGGGTAAGTTTACGGAGCGCTGTTTTGAAATACTTACATTTTGCGATAAGCATTATGCAATGATCAACTATGATATCAGCTCAGAAAAAGCAATGATACACTGGAAGGAATTGCTATACTCTTTATCCGGCTATGAGTTGCATCTCAAAACATATCGCACACATAACTATAACCGCAATGTACTGCACCAGGTTATTTTTAATGAAGACTTTCCGCATTCCGTTATCTATACATTAACCCGCATAGAAAAATATTTAAGCGATATTGTGCAGGAAAATCAATCGCCGGCAAACAATGAACTACTCAGGTTATTCAGGCGGTTAAGCAGCAGAATTAAATACATGGATTACACTTCATTAAACAGCAGTAACTTAAGATCTTTTCTCGATGGCGTGCAGGACGAAATGTTACAGTTCAGCAACCAGTTGGGACAAAACTTTTTTTCTTATCAATAACTAACGTTGTTAAATGCCCGTATATAAAATTCATCATATTACCAGGTATGAATATGACAGACCTGTTCGCGAAAGCACAAATGAAATAAAGCTTTATCCTTTTATTTGCCGGGAGCAGGAAACATTGCAGCACGATATTACCATTACCGATTCTCCCAAAGTTGAAACCTATATGGATTATTGGGGAAACAAAACCGGTACTTTTAATGTGCTCATCCCGCATCGTTTTTTAAATATTGAGAGCAGGCTCATTATACGCACCACGCCGGGCAGCCAGTTGCAGGTAAACTTTCATAGCAGCTTTGCTGACCTTAAAAAAGAAATGGAGAACCAGTTGCTGTTTTTAGAACTGGCAACACCCGATACAATCAAAGCAACCGGCACGATCAAAGAAATTGTTGACCCTGTTTTACATTCCGGCAGAAGCGTTGCAGCTACAGTGGAATATTTTGCTGAATATGTGTTTAAGCATTTTAAATACATAAAAGATGTTACCAGCATTGAAACCACTATTGATGAAATATTAGCGCACAAAGCCGGCGTTTGCCAGGACTTTGCGCATGTATTGCTCCAACTGCTCAGAACTGCAGGTATCCCTTCCCGTTATGTAAGCGGGTACATTTGCCCCAATAAAAACGGTATGCGCGGTGAAGGCGCCACGCATGCATGGGTTGAAGCATGGATTCCAGGTTATGGCTGGGCAGGCATTGACCCTACCAATAATGTATGGGTAACCAATGCGCATGTAAAGCTTGCCGCCGGCCGGCATTTCAGGGATTGCACGCCGGTTAAGGGTGCTTTTAAAGGACCCGCACGCCAAACATTATCACTCTATGTATCCGTTGGTTATGAAGACGGCCATATATTTGAAGAATTAAATAACGTAAAAATGAGTGTGCAACACGCTGCTGCGCCGGAAGAACCGATAGTGGAAGGACTGGCAGGGCAACAACAACAGTAGAGCCACCTGCACATTTATCGCATGACAAAAGATTTTATAACCAGGATAATAATCAATCCCTGGCAACGGGTTATTAATGATAGCAGGTCTGTTGGCATAATACTATTTGCAGGCAGCGTTGTTTCAATGATATTAGCCAATACTGAGATCAGCAATGACTATCCTGGTTTCTGGAATCAGGCATTGCATTTGCCCGGATATTTACATCTCCCCCATTTTTTATTGCATTGGATAAACGATGGGCTGATGGCAGTTTTCTTCTTCCTGGTTGGTATGGAAATTAAAAGAGAGCTGCTGACAGGAGAGCTGTCATCTGTAAAAAAATCTTTATTACCCATATTTGCCGCCGCAGGCGGAATGATAGCGCCGGCGGTAATTTACCTGCTGTTCAATAAAGAAACCAATTATGAACATGGATGGGGCATACCAATGGCAACAGATATTGCTTTTTCATTGGGAGTAGCTTCAATGCTTGGCAAAAAAATACCACCCGCGCTAAAAATATTTTTGATGGCGCTGGCTATTATTGACGACCTCGGCGCTATTCTTGTCATCGCCTTTTTTTACGGCAACGCTGTACAATGGGTATATTTACTTGCAGGCATTACTATTACTACAATTTTAATTTCATTGCCAAAACTCAAAATACCATTTGGGTGGTGGAACTATGTATTGGGTATTTTACTATGGTATTGCATGTATAATTCAGGCATTCATGCAACCATAGCCGGTGTAATATTCGCATTTACCATTCCATTATCACAACTTGAAAAAATGCAGCACGCCCTGCATGTGCCGGTAAATTTTATTATACTTCCCATATTTGCTATAGCAAATACCGCCATAGTTATTCCTGATAATATTACATATGCATTTACCAGTACCCTCAGCTATGGTATTGTTTTAGGCTTATTGTTCGGCAAGCCTTTGGGAATAGTATTTGCCTGTAAAATACTTGTGCGGTTAAAATGGGGAGAACTTCCTGAAGGAGTGCACTGGCGGCAACTTACCGGCGTTGGTATATTGGCGGGTATTGGCTTTACCATGTCTGTTTTTATAGCAATGCTTGCATTTAATGAGCCTGCCGTGCAGGATATGGCGAAAGTAGGTGTATTGGCGGGATCGGTTTTGGCAATGGTGATAGGCTATGTATGGTTAGCATCGCTTAACAACCCTCAAATCCAAAAACCCGGCGCATAACAATAAAACTACAAGAATAATATTGCTTAGCTTATCCGCAATAATTAAACATTAACAATTTTATCAGGTAAACCCCGTTAAAGAAATTTTACTTTTTACACATATATCTAACCACAATTAAACACAATTAAAATGAAGCACAAATTTCAGCTCCGGTATTTTCTCTGCGCTCTTTTATTTACTGCATTTTTCTCCTGTAAAAAAGATGAGGGCACAATAACAGATCCCGGCGAAACAATTTCATTATATAAAGCAATAGCAGGAAAATGGAATATCAGTTCATTATCAGGGCGTATTAAAGATATACATACTGCTAATAAAATTCAGGATACGGATGATCTTACTTCTATAGAATTTCTGAATGACAGTACATATATTATTGTAACGAGTGACTTTGACATATTTACAGGCAGTTTTAAGGTTACAGACAGTGCATCCGTTACGCTTACCGGATTCGGAGCTTTATCAGAAATAAAAATCGCCAATGAAAAAATAAACTTTAAATTATTTTATAATGGCAACAATATTACCATAACCGCAAATAAAGCCAATGAAATTGCTGACAGTGATAATACCAGGCTTTTATGCAGGCGTTGGTTACTTACGCAGCAGGAAGATGGCGCCGGCGCATATCTTGATTCTGATGATGCTGATAAAATTACCGTTATATTTTCCTCTTCAGGCACTTACCTTGTTCAATACCTTCGTAAAGATTCTCTTATATCTGCTGATATTGCAAACTGGGAATGGCATGCCACACAATCAAACACATTTTTATATTGGTGGGAGGATGATGTAAATAGTAAGTCTCCCGTTGTTATTAATGAATTAACGAAATCTATACTTAAAATAACGGAGACATATACTGATGGTTCTGAAACATACTCAGAAAAATATATCCTCACCCCTGTAGAACATAGTGGCCGTTCAGTAGTTTCTTCTGGAAAAATATCACAAAAGATCACAAACAAGTTACACAAGCAGGGCATGTTCAAAATACATTAACAATCCTTTTTATAATACGTAAACCGCCGGGGATATCTCCGGCGGTTTTTTAATTATACTAATTTTTATATGTTATTGTGCAATACCTTTAACTCAATGCAATTACCATGGCAAATCAAAATCAACCTGAAGTCTGGCTTCGCGGTCCCCATCCCGGTATCCCCTCTCTATTGCAACCCGCAGCGCATGCATTATTACAGGCAAAAGAAGAAATCAATCATTTCATGAATGATTTTCCTGATGTATTACTTTGGGAAAAACCGGCAGGTGTTGCTTCTCCGGGTTTTCACCTGAGGCATTTGGCAGGTGTGCTCGACAGGCTGTTTACTTATGCCAAAGCAGGAACTTTAGATGAAGCGCAGTTACAGTATCTGAAACAGGAAGAAACACCATCTGCTATCACTACAAAAGAACTGGTTGAATATTTTAATATGCAGGTTGATAAAGCCATTGCCCAGCTCTCTGCTACACACGAAAAAACATTAACAGAGAACCGGGGCGTTGGCAGAAAACAAATTCCGTCTACGGTACTGGGACTGCTTTTTCATGCAGCGGAACATACGCAACGGCATACAGGGCAATTAATGGTAACGATAAAAATTTTAAAAGCAGCAAATACTCACAATTAAAACGCAACCACAAAATTCAGTCTTCGTATTTATTATTAAACGTTGATTGAATTATCATCTAAAATCTTACCTTACAATGGCTGTTTCTCCCGGCAATACATTCGTTATATTATCAACGCTATGCAGGCTACATCAAATACATTTATTCAGCCATCAACCATACAGTTGCTGAGGTTTCATTTTTCCCTGTTCCTCATGCCCGTATATTGGTTTGCGCTAAGCCAGCTGGTTGAAATAAATGTAATGCATAGCATTGCTATATTTATTATACTGCATTTGCTGGTTTACCCTGCAAGTAACGGGTACAACAGCTATATGGACAGGGATACCGAAAGTATTGGTGGTATTGAAAAACCACTGCAACCAACACGGCAATTGTTTTATACCACTATATTATTCGACGTTGTTGCCGTCATTACTTCCTTTTTCATCAGTGTATATTTTGCTATTGGAATAATCGCTTACATACTCGCTTCAAAAGCGTACAGCTACCGCGGTATAAGGTTAAAAAAATACCCATTCGCGGGGTATTTTACGGTTATCTTTTTTCAGGGCGCTGTTACGTTCTGGCTGGTGTATCATGGATGCAGTGCAGGTAAAACCCTGTCCGTTCCTGTTATACCAATGATTGTTGCAAGCCTGCTGATCGGAGGATTTTATCCATTAACACAAATTTACCAGCACGAGGCAGACATTAAAGACAATGTAAAAACACTTAGCTACACGCTCGGCTATAAAGGCACATTTTTATATTGCGGCTTCGTGTATACTTTAGCGTTTTTGCTATTAGCCTGGTATTTCTTTTACAGTTTGCAAAACACCGCTTTTTATATTTTCACCGTTTGTATGTCGCCGGTAATCATTTATTTTTTAATGTGGGGAATAAGAGTTTGGCACAATAATTCAAACGCTAATTATAGAAATACCATGCGCATGAACATCATCGCATCGGTTTGCACCAATATAGCTTTCATCATTATTTTTTTAAACCATTACTTTGAGTAAAATCATCAATATAGGCACAGCGGTACCGGCATATAAGCACCGGCAGAACGATATCCTGTACTTTATGCAACGCGTATACGCGGCCAATACAGCGGATCAGCGTAAAATGAAGTTTTTGTATCACCAGAGCGACATACAAAAAAGGTATTCTGTTATTGCTGATTACAGCAAGCCTGTGGAAGACTGGAAATTTTATCCTCAAAGTGAGAACCTTGAGCCATTCCCTTCTTTAGAACAACGCATGGCATTATATAATAAATATGCCGCGCCATTATCAGTTGATGCTATACGGAATTGTATAGCAGGAAAAATACCCACCGACCAAATTACGCATCTGATAACCGTAAGCTGTACCGGCATGAGTGCGCCCGGACTTGATCTGCAGATTGTTGACCTGCTCGACCTGCCGGCGACCACTTTCAGAACTTCTGTAAATTTTATGGGCTGTTATGCCGCCATACATGCATTAAAAATTGCTGACGCTTTCTGCAAAAACGATCCCACTGCTAAAGTACTGGTTGTTTGCACAGAACTATGCACGCTGCATTTTCAAAAAGAAGCGACTGTTGACAATATTACTTCAAGCATGTTGTTTGCAGATGGATCAGCAGCAGCGCTTGTTACACACAGTAACAATGCGCTAACAGGCTTCGACATTGAAAATTTTTATGCTGAAATTATCCCCCGCGGCAAAAGAGATATGGCATGGGAACTTTCTTCATCCGGCTTCCAGATGACACTGAGCGGTTATATTCCTGATTTGATTGAAGAAGATTTTGATCAGCTTGTGCATAAAGCGCTTCAATCCTGTGCAGTGCATAAAAATGATATTACCGACTGGTGCATCCATCCCGGCGGGAAGCGTATACTCGAAGCTGTTAGTAACAGCCTGCAGATCGACAGCAACAACTTAAGCCACAGCTATCATGTGCTGGAAAATTTCGGCAATATGTCCTCTCCTACTATTTTATTTGTATTGAAAGAAATGATGAAAAACAATTTTTCAAAAACAAACAGGAAAATATTCGGTGCAGCTTTTGGTCCGGGACTAACGATGGAGACATTTGTTGTTGGCAAAATGATTGGCTGAAAATATTAAAATCTCCGAAATATCATTATTTTAAACCATGCAGTTCTCCTGTCGCTCATACCAAAAAGAATTATTGGATGATGATCATATTCCGTTTGAAGACATCAAACAGAATATGAAGGAATTGAATTTCATTAATACCTGGCTTGGTGGCCATGGTATTACCATAACAGGATTGAAGAAAATACTTTCTGCAGTAGAAAATAAAAATAAAGTATATAATATTTGCGAGATCGGTTGCGGCGGTGGCGATAATCTTATTGCCATAGATAAATGGGCAAAGAATAACGGTTTTACTATAACGCTTACAGGTATCGATAAAAAGAACGCATGCATTGATTTTGCAAAAGAAAAAATAAGTGATCAAAAATATCAATGGATATGCAGCAGCTACGAAACGGCTGACTTTGGCGCTAATAAACCAGATATTATTTTCTCCTCTTTATTCTGCCATCACTTTACTGATGAGGAGCTTGTATATATGATGCAATGGATGCACAACAACAGTACCATGGGATTTTTTATTAATGATCTCCACCGGCATTTTTTAGCTTTTTTTTCAATAAAAGGTTTAACAAAATTATTTTCAAAAAGCTATCTTGTCAGGCATGACGCCCCGCTGTCTGTTGCAAGAGGGTTTACCAAAAAAGACTGGCAGCGTATCATGCAACAGTCGGGCATAGAACAATACTCAATTGAATGGAAATGGGCTTTCCGCTGGCTCATAACAGCAAAATGACAGAACAACAAACATATGATGTAGCCATAGTTGGTGGTGGGCTGGCCGGGTTATGCCTGTCCATCCAGCTTTCCCGGCAGGGCTATAAAGTAGTGGTTTTTGAAAAAGACAAATATCCTTTTCATAAAGTATGCGGTGAATACATCAGTTTTGAGTGCTGGAATTTTTTGGAAGAGCTGGGTGTGCCGTTAAGCGATTGGGATCTGCCCCATATTATGCAACTTACTGTTTCATCTCCTTCCGGCAGAACCATTGAACACCGTTTGCCGTTGGGTGGTTTTGGTATCAGCCGTTATAAACTGGATGCCTATCTTGCAGACCTGAGCAGAAGTATTGGCACAGAAATAATAGAAGAAACAAAAATTGATAATATCTGGTTCAATAATTCCAGCTTTCATGTACAGTATGGCAATGAAATGTACAAAGCAACACAGGTTTGCGGCACCTTCGGCAAACGCAGTAATCTTGACATCAGAATGAAAAGAAGCTTTGTGCAGAAAAAACCGGGTAAATTGAATAACTATGTAGGCGTTAAATACCATATTAAAACAAACTTCCCGGCAGACCGTATAGCATTGCATAATTTTGCAGATGGTTATTGTGGCATTTCTAAAATAGAAGATGATAAATATTGCCTGTGTTATCTTACCACCGCTAAAAACCTTAAGCGTTGTAATAATTCTATACGGGAGCTGGAAGAAAAAATACTTCGCAAAAATCCACATCTCAATAAAATTTTTTCAGAAGCAACATTTTTATACAGCTCACCGGAAACCATAGCACAAATCAGCTTTGATAAAAAAACACAACTGGAACATCATATGCTTATGATTGGCGATGCAGCCGGCATGATTGCACCGCTGTGTGGCAATGGCATGAGTATGGCGATGCATGGCAGTAAAATAGCTTTTGAAGAAATTCACCTTTTTTTACAGGGAAAAATCAGCAGGGATGAAATGGAAAAAACATACCAGGCTAAATGGAATGAACATTTTAAGGCCAGGCTTACGGCGGGCAGGTTAATACAGGGTATGTTTGGAAAGAGATGGATAACCAATTCATTCATCAATGTGCTGAATCCATTTCCGAATGTGGTGGAGAAACTCATCAGGCAAACACATGGAGAACCGTTTTAGGTTACGGAAATGGCTGTCGGCGGTGAGCTTCCAGCTATGAGCTGTGAGCTATTAGTTTTCACGTCTCACTTCTCTCCTCTTCTCCTTACTGCTTACTATTCATTACAGGTTCAGGTTTGCTCAACCACCATAACCTCTCCCTCCTCACTCCTTACTACTTCCTATTATTCCCATCTTCTTCATCAAAAACGAAGCATTCTTATTTCTTGCAACACCACGGCGCAACCTGTAATCAAAATGTAATTCACCGTTTTCAATCACGCTTTCAAAACACCAGTTATTGATGATGCCTTTATGATCATTTTCCAATGAAGCCAGCATCAGGTCATGTGTAGCAAAAAGCGTGATGCAATTGTATTGTATAAGTTGCAGAATAAATTGTTCTGAGCCGTGGGTTTTGTCTTCAGAATTTGTTCCGCGAAGAATTTCATCAATCAATACCAGGTATGGCTTGCCGGTTTGCAGCTTATGAATAATCTGCTGCAGCTTTTTCAACTCAGCCATAAAATAAGAAGTATGCTCCTGCAGGGAATCGCTTACCCGTATAGAAGTCAGTATTTCCATTGGTGAAAATGAAAACGAAACGGCACATACAGGTGCACCGCATTGCGCCAATATAAGGTTAACGCCGAGTGTTCGCAAAAAAGTGGTTTTTCCCGACATATTTGAGCCTGTAACCAGCAACAGTTTATCAGGCTTGCCGGCTTCAAAATCATTAGCTATTCTTTCCTTTGCCGGAATAAGCGGATGCGCTGCCTGCCTGGTTTCAATTGTTAAAGTATCTCCATCCAACAATAAAGGGTAAACGAAGTTTTCATTATTGAAAGCAAAGCTGGCAAAAGCATTCAGGCTTTCTATTTCTCCCACCGTATGCAGCCATTCATTAAAATGTATTTTGTTTTTTGCTTTCCATTTTTCAAGCTCAAGTATGCACTGCAAATCATACAGCACAATACTGTTCAGCAATACATTTACCAGCAGGTTAAGCCGCTGATCAAACATAGCAGATAATTTTGCCAGCGATTTAATTGCCTGGTGCGCCTGCACAGCAGATTTTTGCAGGCGTTGCAATAAAACGGCATTCCCGTTATCCGCAGCTGAAAATGTCCTTAAAATATCAGCATACTGATCAAGCACTGCCTGCTTTTTACCGGTAAGCCCGTGTTGCTTATGAATGTATTTTGCATGACGCCTGGTTATTATCCACCCCAACCCAACTCCCAACAATACATACAATAACTGGCCATTGGCTATATACAGCAGCAAAAAGATGGTATTGCATACAGGTAAAACCCAGCGAAGTACCTGCAACCATTTCTTTGTATACAATCTTTCTCCTTCTTTAAGCCATTCATGCAGGCTGTTCAGGTTCCCTTCTTCTTCCATCCGCATTAAACCATATGCGGTAATAAGATGGCGCGCATCTGCCTGACCGGCAAAAACTTTTACGGCTTCCTGTCTTTCCTTTATAATATTATTGTTAAGCGGGGGAGATATCAACAGGCTGGCAAGCCGTTCCTTACCGTGAGGGGTATTACTCCTGTTTAATAAATGAAATAATGATCCCGGTCCAAAAATATCAAGATCAGCGGCGTAGCCTTCTCTATCTGAAAAAGCTTTGCCATCATCCATTTTATTAGGCGCATTATTAATAATTCCTAACTCATTTTCATTTACAAACAATAATTTTTCGTGCAGGATTTTCTGCTCGTTCAGGCGAACAGCATGCTTCACTAAAAATATAAAGAGCAGCAACAATAAAACAGCAGCAACTGCCGGCAGCATATGGAAATGCTGTATGAAAAAGTAAACAGATGCGGCAAGCGCAACAAATGCCGCCACCCGGTAAATTGCAGATAAAACAAGTTGCTTTTTAAAAGAATTGATTAACCGGGTGTTTTGCCTGATCTTTTCTTCGTAAAATGCTTGTTTAGTCATTGCAAAATAAATAATAAGTGGCCAAATTAGAGAAAAGATGATGTTGAATTAACAGCGATCATCAACAGGGATTGCTTTTGATCGGCTGATTCCGGAATTGCCGCGCCGCGCATCAGTCCTGATTTTTTGAATTGCCTGGGCGGCTCACAAAGACAGCAGGAGGTTGAGTAATTGTAAAATTTGTTTAGTGTTGGCTGAAAATGAAAACGCTCTTGCGTCACCGCGATCCTGCCATGATGAAAATTTGAATTAAAAAATATTACGGCGGAAGAAGCTGTTTCCAAATAGCATCAGAGATTAACTATTTAGTTATTTAATAACACTTTACCGGAAGACTATATGATGTCCAGCGCCTTCACAAAAAAGTAACCGATAAAAGGAATGACAACAGTAATAAAATTTCCGGCAAATGCATACACCACAAAAAACATCACAACAGATAATAAAAACAATATCCAGAAAAGTCCTTTTGATTTATTGCTTGCGGAATCCATACCTTTTTTAAAATTTGTGGCAAATATAGCAAGGATTTCTTTTGTTTGAAAGATATTGGGGAAAATTGCCAGGGATTTCGCTTTTAGGAAAATACAAGGGGGATAGTATTATCCTTTAAAGAAGTAATCTAAATTACTGAAGCTATTAGAGATTGCTTCTCCCGCCACAACATACATTTAACTAAAGACAAACCTGCTGGTGGGATCGCAGTGACGCAAGAGTTTTTGTATTTTGCTATCAGCACTGAATCAAAGTGTATAGCCATTCAATCTCTCGCACGCCATTGCGCACCGCATGATCAGGCCTGAAATACCAACCTGTTGCGCGGCAAAGCAATCTCAATTCCCTCATAAACCTTCTTTTTATTGCTTAACTAATATATATTTTCGATAGCTTAGCCGTATGGTCAAAATCCATTTTTATATACGTTTCAGCACCAAATTCGGGCAGTCGCTGCTGCTTTCAGGTAATATTCCTGCACTTGGAAACAAACAGGCAGGTGCCGCTGTGCTGATGCAATACCTCAATGATAATTCCTGGTATTATACACTTGAGCTAAACGACACAGATAATCTGCCTGCACAAATAAATTATACCTATCTTTTAAAAGATATTAATGGCGCAATAGCAGAGGAATGGGATGACAATAAAACCATTAATCTTAAAGAAATTTCAACGCCAGAAATCAGCACAACAGATACCTGGAATTTTGCCGGGCAGGCAGAAAACGCCTATTATACTGCTCCTTTTCAACAGGTATTATTACCGCAGTCCAAAAATACTGCAAAGCTTCAGCCGTACAGCGGTTATACACATTTGTTTAAGGTAAAAGCTCCCCTGCTAAAAAAAGATGAAGCTGTATGCATACTGGGCAGCACAGGCGAATTGGGCAATTGGGATATTGAGAAAGCCATTTTACTTCAAAAAGAAAGTGAATGGTGGACGATTAAAATAAATCTTTCAGAAGCTGATTTTTACATTGCCTACAAGTATGGTATTTACAATACAAAAAAGAAAATCTTTGTTTGCTATGAAGATGGCGACAACCGCCTGATGTATAACAATAACGGCAAAACGAAGTTCAGTATACTGCATGATGGGTTTATACATTTCAACACAAACAAATGGCGTGGGGCGGGTGTAGCTATCCCGGTATTCAGCCTGCGCAGCAATAATAGCCTGGGCACAGGTGAATTTACCGATATAAAATTGCTTGTTGACTGGGCTAAAAAAAACGGCATGCATCTTATACAACTGCTGCCGGTGAACGACACAACAGATACCAATACCTGGAAGGATTCATATCCTTACAATGCTATTTCCGCCTTTGCACTGCATCCCTTATATCTTAATATTGAGATCATCACACCTGAAGAGAATGCTGAACTCTTAAAAAAGATTAAAGAAAAAGCCAGACAGTTAAATAAAAAAGCTGATGTTGACTATGAAGCGGTATTATCGTTTAAATGGAAGGCGATAAAAGAAATATATAAAGCGCAGAAGAAGGACTTTTTTCAGCAGAAAGCGTATAAGAAATTCTTTGACGCTAATAAGCAATGGTTGTTGCCTTACGCGGTGTACAGCTACCTGAGAGATAAAAATTCAAAGGGCAAAGATAAAACCATTCCCTACCGCGGGTGGGAAGAATATTCGGTATTTAATGCCTCTGCAATTGAAGCGCTCGCAAATCCTGCCCATAAACATTTTGATGGCATAGGCATTTATTATTTTGTGCAATATCATTTGCATACACAGCTAAAAGCCGCTACTGATTATGCACACAAAAACGGCATTATTGTAAAGGGTGATATACCTATTGGTGTAAGCCGCAACAGTTGTGATGCATGGATGGAACCCGGGCTCTTTCACATGGATATGCAGGCCGGCGCACCGCCGGATGATTTTGCGGTACGCGGGCAGAACTGGGGTTTCCCAACTTATAACTGGGAACGAATGAAAGAAAATAATTTTGAATGGTGGCGCAGGCGCTTTGCGCAGATGAGTGAATACTTCGATGCGTTCCGTATTGATCACATTCTCGGTTTTTTCAGAATATGGAGCGTGCCAACGCATGCAGTTGAAGGCCTGATGGGGCATTTTGTTCCTGCTACCCCGGTTCATATTAATGAGTTTGCCAAAAATGGAATTTCGTTTGAGTACAGCAGGTTTTGTCAGCCCTATATAACTGATGCAGCACTTGAAGAATTATTTGGCGATAAGAAAAACCTGTTGAAAGCATTTCTTGATGAACATACAGATGGCACTTATGCTCTTAAAAAAGAATATACAACGCAGAAGCAGGTAGAAGAATATTTCGCCGCTGCCGGAGGCATAACCGAAGATAACATAATGCTGCAAGCTGCCTTATTTTCGCTTATAGCTAACGTTATTTTATTTGAAGCTGAAGATTCAGGCAGGCAAAATTTTCATTTCAGGATTGATATAGAAAGCACATCATCTTTCAGGCATTTAAACCCACAGACGCAGGCTGCTTTGAGAAATTTATATATAGACTATTTCTACAGGAGGCAGGATGATTTTTGGGCAAAAGAAGCGTTGGAAAAATTACCGGCGCTGAAAAAAAGCACCAATATGCTTATTTGCGGAGAAGACCTTGGTATGGTGCCTGGTTGTGTTCCGGAAACAATGCGTATATTGGGTTTACTGAGTCTTGAAATTCAACGTATGCCCAAACAACTTGGTCGTGAATTTTTTGATCCTGCAGCCGCGCCATACCTTTCTGTTATCACGCCTTCTACCCACGACATGAGCACCATCAGGGCCTGGTGGGAAGAGAACAGGGAAAAGACACAACGTTTTTTTAATAATGAAATGCAGCACCCCGGTACTGCGCCATATTATTGCGAGCCGTGGATTGACAAAGCCATTATCATCCAGCATTTATATTCGCCTGCCATGTGGAGTATTTTCCAGTTGCAGGATCTAATGGGTATAGATATTAAAATACGAAGAGAAAATCCCAAAGAAGAACGCATCAATGATCCGTCTGTAGCACGGTATTACTGGCGTTACCGCATGCATATTCCGCTGGAGCAATTGTTGAAAGAAGATGATTTGAATAGTGAGCTGTCAAGCTATATTCAGTCGAGCGGAAGAAATGAAAAATGACAATATAATTTCCTTTACAAACCAGTTAATCAATGCCACTTAAAATACGTTACCGGAAAACAAACCTAAAATTCAGGTACCCGTTTACTATTTCAAAAGGAACAAAAACGCATCAGCCTGCATTAATCGTTGAATTAGATTTCAATGGCATAAAAGGTTATGGTGAAGCGCCTGCAATAGCCTATTACAATATTCCTGTTGAAAAAATGATAGAAGATATTGAACAGAAGAAAAAGTTTATTGAGCAATTTTCGTTTACTCAACCCGAACGTTACTGGCATTATCTCCATCACCTTTTCCCTGAAAATCATTTTTTGGTAGCAGCGCTGGATATTGCTGCGTGGGATATTTTCGGCAAGCTGAAGAAACAGCCGTTATATAAACTATGGCAAACAGATATATCAACTGCCCCTCCTACCGATTATACTATAGGTATTGACACCATAGACAAGATGGTTAGCAAGATGAAAGAAAAGCCCTGGCCGATATATAAAATAAAGCTGGGCACGAAAGAAGATATTCCTATAATGGAAGCATTGAGAAAAAATTCTGATGCGGTTTTTAGGGTAGATGCTAATGCCGGATGGAAGCTTGATGAAGCACTTGAAATATTACCGGTACTGAAAGATTTGAATGTGGAACTGGTGGAACAACCGCTTGCAAAAGATGACTGGGATGGTATGAAAGTATTGCATGAAAAGTCTCCGCTCCCTCTTTTTGCAGATGAAAGTTGCGTGTATGCGGCTGATGTAAAAAAATGCAATGGATTTTTCCACGGCATTAATATTAAACTCACCAAATGCAGCGGCATAACGCCTGCATTAAGTATGATAAAAGAAGCCAGGCAATCCGGCATGAAAATCATGCTGGGCTGTATGAATGAAAGTACGGTTGGTTCAGCGGCAATTGTTCAGCTTGCGCCGCAGGTTGATTGTATAGATGCGGACGGGCCTTTATTACTTGAAGAAGATATAGCAGAAGGATTGGTATATGATTTTGGGAGAATAACGCCTTCGGCAAATGCGGGTTTGGGAATAACACTTGACCAGGAATTTTAGTAAGAATTATACCGCTTCTGGCGCAGGTTTGGCAGCATTGCCTTGTGCCGGACCAAACCTGCTGCCTTGCTGTTACTTATCTTAATTTCTAAAACGGCTGAATAATAATATGCCTATTATTATGGCAAAACAAGTAATGCTTAGGCAGCAAGTCAGCCAACACACAACGCCAGCGCTACAGACCTGCGCCAAGGTGTCAACTATTACTCTTATTCATTTTTATTACAAATGACTGAAAAAGTTACACGATTTGATATCTTATTTAGAAAATCTAATTCATCTTCTTGCAAACCAAACCCTATTCCTGCATTATCAGTTTCAAACCAAACCCAAAAAGTAACATCAAAACGGTTATCTTCTTTATATTTTTTTAGCACATCAATCTTAGTTGAAAAAATTGACTTGAAGTATTCAATATGATGACTTATGCTTTCTTCCTTTAACTCTGTAGGCACGGATTTAAATGCCCAAAGGTTATGTGGTTTTATAATAATTGAACCTGAATGTTTAGAAACCGATTGCTCTCCTTTTTGAAAAAATCTCGTAGGAATTACACCTAAATTATCCGTTATATAATTTAGTGAAATCTCATTGGATACAATTACTAACTCACAATGTGTTTTAAAAATGAAGTAATCTCCTTTCATGTTTTTTTATTTTATGGCAGATAGTCAAACAAATTGCCAAGAACTTGATTTGTCTTTGGATTTACTAAATCTCCATTACTTAATATTTTTCCATGGAAATCTGATCTCAGTCCTAAATCTTTTTTCAATCCTTCTATAGCAATCTTTCCCTGTTCTTTTGTTAGGTTCAACGCCTTTAAAGTTGACTTATTTAATACGTTCCCACCCCAATCAGGCGCAAGATTGCAAATACTCAGGAACCAGGCGCAAGCGTCTCGCCACAAGTGTTCGAAACCTATTTGGGTTTAATTTTGCGTAATGACGGCAAAAGAACTTATAGGATTGATACCAGAAGAGATATTTGAAGAACTATCAGCAGAGACAAAGGTAGATACGCAGGTTAAGAAACTATCTGGTGAGGTTATCTTCAAATTAATATTGTTTTCAATGTTGAACACCTCGAAGCCAAGTTTGCGTGTGATGGAGGCTTTTTTACAATCAGCACAATTCAAGTCATTCACGGGTTATGATATATTAGATGGGAAGTACAATTCGATAAGAGATCGTATTTGCACAATAAATGCAGATTATTTTGCAAAGCTCTTTGAACAAATATTTCTTATTTACAACAAGGAACTGAAAGAAGAAAAGGCTTTATCCAAAGCAGATAGCACATATGTGGCATTAGCCTCTAAGCTGTTTTCGACCGGGATGGAAAACGGCACAAATGACAAACGTTTTGTAAAGTATAGTGTCAATCTTAAGGGAAGTATACCTTCATCGGTAAAAGTTTTTACGACTCAGTCATACGTAAGCGAAGAACTTGCACTTACCGAAGTTATTAACGATACAGATTGCATTAAAAATGATGTAGTTGTTTTTGACAGGGGTTTACAATCAAGGGAATCGTTCGACAAGTTTACCAATAGCCAAAAATGGTTTGTGAGCCGGGCTAACCCAAACATAAGATGTAAAACCAACACTCGAACTAAGGTGGAAGAAAAGCCAAAAAGTAGTACTGTTACGATTGTAAGCGATGAAGCCGGCTATCTTATAAACAAAAAGGATAAAGCGACAGCACACATTTACCGGGTGATAAAAGCTATTGTAGACAAAAGCGGAGAGCCTATTTGTTTCGTAACTAATATAATAAATGAAGATGCTTATCTCATAGCCGCCTGGTATAAGCAACGCTGGGAAATAGAGGTGTTTTTCAAATTTATCAAGCAGCATCTAAACGTAAATCATCTGGTATCAAGAAATATTAACGGTATCAAAGTAATGATTTACATGACTATGATACTGGCTATCCTCATTATTGCTTACAAAAAAATAAACAGGATAAAAGGCTTCAAGATTGCAAAGTTGAAATTTGAACTGGAACTCGAAACAGAAATTATGAAAGCCGTGGTTATTTTATGCGGTGGAAATCCCGACAATGCCCCGCATCTATTTAGTTCTGCCTGATAGGTTTCGAACACTTGTGGCGAGACGCTTGCGCCTGGTACCTGAGTATTTTTAATAGCCTTTATATTGTTAGTTCATATGCTTGCGCTATATGGCGAACGCACAACACAAAAGGCAAGGTCAGATAGAATTATTGGATATTTACTTTTAAGTGTTCCGGTGTGGAAGACACACACCGGTAGGGAAAGCCTACCTTCTGAGCGGCTAAATGTCTATATTATCATTTTTTAGTTCCTCTACTTTTCTCATAAACTAATAAAAGACGATTTAGGTTATCCAATTCCGGCGAATCCGGGTTCGTTTGGCAGATTTCATTTACTTTTTCATTAATTATTCTAAATTCATCACCGTTATTAATTTTGCCTCGTGCCACTATTTTAGCAATCGTTTTTATATTTTGCTTGGAATAAGTATTCAAATCTTTTCCAAACTTAGCTCTAAGTATACTATTTAGTTCATCTATATCCGTTTTAGGTAATCCTAAAGCCCATTCATTTGTGTCTTTGTATGCTTGTTGCAACCCTTTAATGTATATTGAAGGACTAGCCTTTTCTAAATATTTATTTTTGCTATCTTCGCTAAAGGATTCTTTATAAATTTCTAAAATATATCTACTTGTTTCATTCTTAGAACAGATAAACTTTATAATGGTAATACACCATTCCCTTATCCACGATGATTCTGCTTCTTGGGTCGCATTTAATTTTTTCTTCATAATATAAAATATTTAAAACCCGGTATATGGAGCCAAGGGACCAAAGTAAAGATCAGATAATTTATGAAATACCCTCCCAGCGGGATTATAATACCAAACTCCTCTTATCGAATTTCCAACATTGGGATTGCCTACCCCGCCATAAAAATCTATTAATTGTTGTTCTCTTCCTCTAATTGCCAAATAAGCATCTGCACCTTGAGCTGCTACATCTAAAGTAGGGTTTCTATAACCGAAGGCTCTCATATGATGACTAGCATATCTGCTCATCATTACAGATTGGGGAGTTCCAAATCCGCTTGCTCTACCTGCATATTTTTGACCTTGTGGCCCAGTCAACGTATACGTTACATAGACCCGCTGGGTTAAATCATATACTGCTGCACCAGCAAGTATAATTGGAATAGCAATATCATCAATAGCCCCTATGCCTGTTACATCATCGGCGGCCAAAATACCAATAGTTGCAAATGCCGAAGTCCAAGGAGAATTCTCCTCCCCCATCAACCCCTCCATCTCCCCATCCGAAACATACAAATTACCTACACCCGTTCCATTGCCCACACCCGGGTCAAAGTTATACATCACATTAAAGCCTCCCTTTGCAGAATAGCTGGCGCTGATATTGTTCCTTCCCATTCCCACCCATTGCTGCTGGTAATAAGTTTCTACCATAGCCGGCGTTATCGTTCCATTGGAAACTCCGCTACCTCCACTTCCAAAAGAAGAGAAATTTCCCGCAAACATAGCTGTTTCTCCTGTTTGAAACAGGGAAGTAGATGCATAATGACCGGTATTAAAACCAACCCACGACCATAAGCTCATGCCTTGTAAAGGATCAGGTGGCGGTGGAGCAGGTATAATCATGGCTTCTCCACTTGGATCCACATAACCCAGCGGGTTGTTCAGCACATACGCATAACGGTTAAAGTTTTGCGTGTTAGAAGGATCCTGCACATAATTATCCGGCATTAAAAACCGGTGCAGCGCGGGGTCGTATAACCGCCCGTTCATGTGTACCAGCCCTACCGTTAAATGTTCGTGCCCGGTATAGCCCCTGTCTGTGATTGTAAAAGAACCAAGCGTTGTGCCGCTGCCGTTCTGCAATTTAGCCAGGTTGCCCCATGCGTCAAAATGCCGTTTTTCTTTTATTACGCCGTTGCCGTCGGTAATGGCTATAATGCTGCCAAGATGATCCCTGTGCAGGTACAGCATCTCGCCCCCATCCCCTGAAGGGGAGTAATATTGCCGCCGGATGGCAGGCGCACTGTAGGCATTGCCGCCGGTGTAAAAAATAAAGGTGGTTGTGCTGGTTTGCGCGTCTTCGGTTATTTCCATCGTGCCATCTGCGCTGTAATGGCGCTGGTACCTTGCACTGCCCCATGCCCCCGTCCCCTGAAGGGGTGGGCAGCCCCACTGCATGTGCGCCCTTTCGCCGCCCGCGCCATACTGGAAGGTTATTTTATCTTTTCCCGGCTCGGTTACGGTTACCGGCTGCTTAAAATTGTTGTATACAGCCTGCTGCAGCTCATGCCCGCTGTAATATGCCTGTCCTGCGGTATTCAGCGTAACGTCTTTTTGCAGGTAGGTAGTGGCGCTGGCATAGGTATAAGTGCCGATGGCGCCATTGCTGCTTATACGGCCGCGGGTATCATAGCTTTGGGTTAATGCAGCGCCCGTTGCGGGGTTGCTCCATTGCGTTAACCTGTCAAGGGCGTCGTACTGAAAGCTTTCCGTTAAAGCCTGGCCGCCGCTGGTAAAAAGCGTGGTGCTGCGCCCGGTAAGCAGCCCCCGCTGGGCGTTCCAGGTATAGCCGTAATTAAACAGCTCCGTACCCTGCTTTACCAGCTTTTCCCCGGTGGGTAATCCATAATTATCATAAGTATTTTGCTGCTGCAGTCCGCCGCTGCCCAGGCTTGCCGTGGTTACCTGGCCCCGGGCGTTCAGCCCGGTAAGCTCCCATACAGCCCCGACTTCGGTTGTTGTTATTTTTTTCAGCACATTGTTCTGGTAGGTATAGCTAAGGTTTTGGGTGGCGGTTTTATTGTTGCTTTTGTTAAGCGCTGTTTGCGTTTCGGTACCGGTGCGCCCGAAGGCGTCATAGCCAAATGCTTTCGTAAAACGCGCCTTCGGGTTTTCTTCTACAGTTTGTGAAACCCGCTTATAACTGTCGTAGCTAAACGTAGTGGTGCTGTTGTTGCCATCGGCATTGGTAAGCGTAACGCCGGTGGGTAGTTTGGTAGTGGCATCGTACGCGTACACGGTAACCATGCTGGTGGGCACATCGCCGGTGCTGGCGTCTCCGGTTACCGTTTTTTGTGTGAGCTTGCCTTTGGCATCATATTGATACGCGGTGTTACCCTTGGGAGAATTTTCACCGGTCAGCTCATCCCAGGCGTTGTATTGATATACATATACGCCTGCCGAGGGGTCTGTCAGCTTTGTTTTCCGCCCCCAGCCGTCCTGCTCCAGGGTTTGTGTACTGCCGCCGTAATCGGCGGTTTTCATTGCGCCGTTGCTATAATAAGTATAATTAACAGAGCCGCCGGGGTCCTGCTGCGTGGTTACAAGTCCTATGGCGTTTTTGGTGGTAACGGTAGTTTTAGTACCATCGTTCACTGTTACGCTCAGCCCGCTGTAGCTCATATTGGTTACTTTGCCGGCAGGCAGGGTAACCTTAACGGGCCTGCTGTATACATCATATTCGGTGGCAGTCCATTGCGAGGGAGCGGTGCCGGTATACGGCTCGCTCTTTCGCCAGGGCCTTCCCATGGCATCATATTCTGTTTTTACATTTACCCACTGACCCAGCGCATCTTTATAGCTTTCCCTGATCAGCCGTTTCAACGGGTCGAACTCCTGCTCCGTGGCAGCCCCGCTTTGAGCGGAGCCGGCAATGGTATAATTATAATTGGTGCTGTTTTTTGTGTAGGCAGCCGTAGTTTGCTTTCCGTATATATCTGTAGTAGTTGTTAACCTTCCCCAGGCGTCATACGCAAAAGATACTGTTTGGCTGAATGCATTGGTTTCACTAAGCTTTAGCCCGGTTACTGCGTTATAGGTAGCAGTAGCAGTAAGCCCTTCAACATCTGTACTGCCGGTCATAAATCGCTTAGTGGCATCATATGTAAAGCTGACTGTTCTGGCTGTACTGCTATAGGGTGTGATGGTTTTGGTGAGCAGGTTGCCATAGCTGTCGTAAGTAAAATCTTCTTTGTTAAAGTTGGCGATACCATTACCCTTCCACCGGTGCTGGCTTACGAGGGAGGCGGTGGTATAATCCCATTGCTCTGTGGTTACAAAAGCAGCCTGCCCGTTCAGGGTGCGGGTTATCGTTGCGCTTGCAGGTCTGCCGATAAAATAGGGTGTGCCGGTACTGTTTGTATAGGTAAAATTAGCGGTTACCGTGCCCAGCCCGGTATACGCCGTACTTTCCTGTATAATATTGTTATAGGCATCGTATTGCGCCTGGCGGGTAACAGTGGTTCCATCCAGCGCATTTTGCTCAACCGACTGGGTATTCTTCAGCTTAAATACTTTATTGGAAAGCAGCTCGCTTTGGTAAGTATGAACCGTTTTAGTGATATAGCCTGTTACACTGCCTGAAAAAACGGGGGTGTATAGCTGGCTGTGCTGCTGTATGGGAGCGCCCCGGAGCTGCGGGCTGGTTAAAACAACGGAAAATATACGGTTACTATAGGAAGTATGGCGGTTGCTTTGTGCAGAACCTTCAAAGCCAAGAAATCCTAAACCCTGGAGGTGCAGCGTTGCACCCTTATAGGCAAAATATTGTTTAGCGGTTACCGTGCCGTTAACGGTGCGGGTTATGCCCTGCACCACCTGAAAGGAGCGGGCTGTAACAATATCTGTGTAGGGATACACCTGGTCAACCCCCCGCTGGTACACCGTAAATCCTTCAGTGGGGTGCGTGGCGCCATCTTCCAGCGGCCGGTAATCAATGCTTTGCACTACCCCATTTTGGTTAACAGAGCGCAGCAAAGCTTCTTCGCGGTGATCTCTTTTGAACTGGAAATACGTTACCCATTTATGGCTTACCGCGGCAAATTCGAGGTTCGCGTTGGGCCGCCGGAGGGAAGGAATACAGGAATGGGAAAATGCCGCAGGTTGCCGGCGCGGGTAACGGAAGTACCTGCTGAAAATGCAGGCCTGCCATCAGCGTTAGAGGGGGGTGTATTGTAATAGGGTGTGAGGGTTTGTGTTCCATTATCGCTGTTATTATAGGTTACCGTGCTGTAGTTTACCATATCCGTTTTGCTGTCGCCGTCAACGTCCACCGCTACCAGGTCGTATGTATAGGATGTAGCGCCTTCCTGCCTGGGCCGGTAAGTGAAGGGGTAAGTATTTTCCGTTTTCACAAAGCCTGTGCCGGTTGAAAGGAAAAGCGCGAACAGGCTGCTGTTGTCTGCCGTGGGTATCATAATATCGGCTTTGCCGTCTCCATTATAATCCCCTGTAAGAAATGGATACTGGGGCTTAATGCGGCTGTCGGCAGTGTTCCAGAGCAGTATAAGCTGGTTGTCCTGGTTCAGTCCGTGCACATACATGTATCCATTCTTTACCAGGATCAGTTCCGTTTTACCATCCCCGTTTACGTCTGCGGTATAAATTCTGTCACCCGCCGCATATCCACCCGGGAAATTACCGGCAGAAGCGGCGAACCCGGTGGTAAGCCGGCGGTCAAGGTTGATAAAGTAGAAGTAGGAGTTTGTATTGACAGCCAGAGAACATGCACAGCAGTTTTCCGGCGGAGTAACCGCGTTTGTGCCGGCGCTCCTGACTTGTCCCTTTTAGTGCGGTGGGAATAATTTGCCGACCAGCCCCCTCATTTTTTCAGTTGGTTCGGCTTTGATAGATACCGTTTTGCCCGTCATATGGTTTAGGATTTGCCCGTCCGCTATTCTTTTTGCTTCGTCCAGAAACCTTCGTATTGATACCCTTGCTTTTATTTCGATGTGCTTAGAGATGACCAATGCCATAAAACAAATCAATATGTGCAGTTTGATGGGCTGTTCCTTGAAATGGAATATGGGTCTTGTCTGCAAATCGCTTTTCGACACCCTAAAACACTGCTCTATTCTATAAAGCTCGTGATAACGCTCTATGATTGTTTTATTATCTACTGTCTTTTCTTCCAAATTGGTGTAATAACCTTTAACACCAAGTAACTTTTTTGTTTTTTCGATAAGGTCTTCATTGAGTTCTATCTGTTGTTTATTGTTTTTGGTAAACTTCGTTTTCTTTGCTTTGGAAGGCGTGGCTATCACTTGTTTTGCTTTTTCGATTTGCTTGTTCATCTCATACAAATCTTTGCGATACCGCACAGAAGAATAACTACAAATCAGATAACCCAATTCCATTTTTATCCTGATGCTTTTGCCGTCTTGCCTGTCAATCTGTTTATCTGCGATTTCAAGCAAATCTGCCGGGATATTGCCCAGCCTTGCTCCTACAATATAATTGATATTGTTTTGGGTTAATTGGGCGATATTTTCTGAACTAATCATAGGCGCATCTGCAACAACCGTAAATTCTTTTACCTTGTTTCTTTCAATAAATGCTTTGATAACAGGAATAATGGTATGCCCTTCAAATGTATTGCCACTAAATATTTCATAAGCCACCGGAAAGCCCTCTTTGCTAACCAGTAAGGCTACTAATATCTGTGGTTGCCGGGATTTATTGTCTTTTGAAAAACCATTCTTTCGCAAATCATCTTCTTCAAATGCCTCAATGTAAAGCGTGGTAACATCATAGAACACAATATCAAAATTGAACGAATAATACTCTTTGGTAAATGCAACCACTTTGCCTTCTACTGTTTCTTTCAGTTCAATACACCCAGGGGCTATCTTATAATAACTCTTTCGACTGTGGCTGATACCGAAATACTGCTCTAATAATTCTAACGAACGAAGTTTGGAAGCGGGTTCGAAATATTCTCATACAAACCAGGTCGTTCAATAATGGCGGCAGTTTATCAAAGCCCAACCTGTCTTGAATCAAATTTATCTGCTCATAGAAATAACTGTGTAGAACACCAATGAAAGTACAGTGATTGAGGAGGAGTAGTTTATTAGGGCTTTCATCAGGAAAAACAGAGAGCTGTTTAGAATAGTCTTTTATCCATTCTTGTGCTACAACCATCAGCTCCTCCAGTTCCGCACCATTGTGTGCAGAACCGATATGTTGTAGAATAATCCGCTTGCCCTTTTGATACCGAACCACTTGAACCGCACTGGCTTGGGATGCCGTTTTTACCACCCTGATTTTCATAAAAAACACCCCTTAGTGCGGTAAAAATAACAAAACAAAATATTAAATAGCTGATAAACAACAATTTATGACCGCACTAAATTTGAAGGGGACAAGTCAGGACATGTATCCATTCTTTACCAGGATCAGTTCCGTTTTACCATCCCCGTTTACGTCTGCGGTATAAATTCTGTCACCCGCCGCATATCCACCCGGGAAATTACCGGCAGAAGCGGCGAACCCGGTGGTAAGCCGGCGGTCAAGGTTGATAAAGTAGAAGTAGGAGTTTGTATTGACAGCCAGAGAACATGCACAGCAGTTTTCCGGCGGAGTAACCGCGTTTGTGCCGGCGCTGTCTTTAGACAAGCCCTTGTCTTCCTGCTGAAGGGTAAGAGAATCTTTTGAGGAAGCGGAGTCTGTGCTGTTTCTGTAAACAGGGCAGCCCGGGTTAGGCAGCGACACGCATGAGTTATAAGTGTATGGCCGGCTAACTGCTATAACATCGGTCAGCCCATCGCCGTTAAAATCTCCGGAAACATATTGCAGGGGGGTTCGCTGCTGGGTGGTATGTTCACAATCAGATTGTGAAAAATAGGTGGGTGCAGTCCAGGTTTTCTGGTATTGCGCGCCTATCGGCGCGCCGCTGCTGGGTGGCGCCTCGCCATATACATTGAATTCTACAGTAGAGGTTCCTGTTTCCTGCACCAGCGTAATGCCCTGGCCGGGTTGTTTCTTTGCGTTAGCATAAAGCATGTCAGTTGGAAAGATAGCTTTGAAAGCGGTAGGAAGAATGTATTCTATAGGATAGTTATATGAGCCTTGCAATTGAAAATCTTTTAAAAACCAGAATTTTTTATAGGCATCGGTTCCGGTAATTGGGTAAACAATAGATTCCATTTTACCATCACCGTTATAATCGAGTGCGACCATTTCTGCATTGCGCTGCTCTACATTTTGCATATTGGTATATTCGGAAGGCGTATTACCGATAGCATTTGTGGTGTTATTGTAGGAAAAGCTTACAGGGGCATGCATCAGTGAGCCGTCCCCGCTTTTTTCCTGAACGGAAATAAGGCGGTTATATCCATGTGACGAGGTATTATGGCTGATGATATAGCTCCGGTAACCGGTGCCGCCGCTTCCCAGCACCCGTATTTCTTTAAGCAGGTTTTTATTCATAAATGAAACCCCGCCGATATAGAACTGCTCTGTGCGGGCGCGGGTTACATAAATAAACTGCACTTCATTGATTGGTGTGGCTGCACCGGCGCTGCCGTAGCTGATTTTATTGATAAGAAGATTATTGTCTGCTACGGTGTAGGTGTAGCTTATCCGTAATCCGCGGGCATCTTCCCGGTAGGTAATGGCCCAATTGGTGCGGGAAAGGGAGTTGGATCCGTTTCCATAAATGGCATACGAGCCATCAGGATAATCTACCCGGAAATAGGCCGGACCATATGCTGCACCAAATGATGAGGCGCCATAGGCGGTTATTTTCAGGTTGGAAAATTGCTCTGTTTCATATACGGAACTGGCTGCTCCGTAAGTACCGCTTTTCAGCATAAGGCGCTGGCCATCCAGTGCAAAGCGGTCTCCCGTGCTGCCTGTGGTAAAATCCACTTTTCCCACCCGCCCGTCATGAAAAGTGGTTGCCGCCACTCTTGTAATGGAAGAAACACCGGAAACATTCCAGCCCCAGCCCGCCAGTCCATTTCCTCCCTGGCTGCTATAGGATAGAGCAATACCCGGCAGCACGCCACCAATGCCGGGGGTAACGCGATAGGAATAGTATAAACAGCGGCTCCTGAGGGTGTGACCTTTAAAGCGCCGATGGTTTCTGCTATTTCAGCATCGCCCGTACGCTGCATTGCCACAACCGCCGGGTTGCTGGTTTGTGTCAGCGTTTCTTTACTAATGGTTTCTTTACCGGTTGTTTTTGTACCGATTTTATAAGACAGTTCCTGTTGTGCAAAAATGGTGCAGCTTAAAAGTAAAAAAGCAGGTAGCAGGATGAACTTCATATAAGATTAGATTTAATACTGTTGGTTTAAAATCTATTGCTCACAGTATATTGGTGTTGTTAATGATGACTTAAAGTGATTTTACCTATTGACGGATTATTTTTATAATATTGGTTTTACCGTCAGCATTAGTGCCGGTTAAGATATACATGCCGGGAACATATCCCGAAAAGTCAATTTCGGTTTGCCCCTGATGAGTTTTTATTTTTTGCCGGTATAATAACTGACCTTTTACTGAATGCAATCGGAGAACCTGCAACGGGTTTGCTTTGTCAGATACCCATTTTATGCTAAGATTTTATGCTAAGATTTTTTGTTACAGGAATGGGGAATGCGGTGAAGCTTTCGGCAGGAATAATATCCGCTACGGGTTTTGTGGACATTTGTCGATTTGCGGTTCCGATATTCCGCAGCACCTGGTTACCTGCTGCGTCATAAGAAAAAGAGAGCTTTGTTTGTGAAATACCTGCTGCAGAGAGCAGGCAAAGAAATGAAAGGTAAAGAAATTTCATAGTTAGTCAAGGTTATGCATTGATAAATACCCCGCTCACTTTAGCCATAATCTTTTCAATCTAAAGCTAAAAAATAATTTCCGGTAAAAAAAAATAAATTTTATATGCTTATTTTTTCTTAAGCTAACCTGCAATTATAAATGTTTTCAGATTGGTCAGCTCCAAGCTGTATATGTTGGTACGCTTTACCGTATACACCGGCAACTGAAAATAGTGAAAAGCGGTGTTTGTATAAATACAGATGTACCACTGCTGCCGGAAGAAGATATAGCAGAAGGATTGGCATATGATTGTGGAAAAATAACAGCTTCTGAAAATGCCGGTTTGGGCATTGAGGTAAACCTGCAGCATTACCGTCACCATCATAACCATTGCTTTATTAAACGCTGAAATACACCCAATCTATCTTTTCACCCATTTTTAGCAATTATATCATTTACTTTGCGCATTAAAGCCGGCAAAGCCAAAACCACCAAAATGCTTAATGCGGCAAACATATAATGAAAGAATTAGCACAGCAGGTATTTGATAAACAGCAAACACTGGAAGATGTACCCCCAAATAGTGTAATAGCAGACTGGGCCTCCCGCCTGATTTGCCTGCTTTACCCGGAACTGTCTGACAATAATAAACATACGGTAGAAGAAACAGAAGCTACATTTAAAGTTTTACAAAGCGAGCTTGCTGTAATGCTGCGGGCTACCAAAGCATGCTGCAACTGCAATATTGATAAAGTAGCTGAAGATTTTTTTAAAGGTGTGCCAGAGCTGTACAGGGTTTTAAATACAGATGTTTCTGCCATCCTGAATGGTGATCCTGCTGCAAAAAGTGAATTTGAAATTATACGGGCATACCCGGGATTTTATGCTTTATGCTTTTACAGGATCGCTCATTTATTGCTTACACTTGACATACCGCTTTTACCAAGGATACTTACTGAACATGCCCATTCCAAAACAGGTATTGATATTCATCCCGGCGCTGTAATAGGAGAACATTTTTATGTTGACCATGGCACGGGTATAGTGATTGGAGAAACCGCCATCATCGGTGATCATGTAAAATTATACCAGGGTGTAACGCTCGGCGCATTAAGTGTTGATAAGAGTATGGCATCCATGAAAAGGCATCCAACTATTGAAGATAATGTAATCATTTATTCCAATGCAACCGTGCTTGGCGGTAACACTGTGATAGGAAGAAACAGTATTATTGGTGGCAATGTGTGGCTGACCAACAGTGTAAAACCAGGGTCGCTGGTATATCATAATTCAGAAATTATAATAGAAGAAAGAAAATTAAAAAGCTATTAGATTATGGCGTTGATAGCCGATATGATTGGTAATACACCAATGGTGGAATTACAAAAGCTGAATACAAACCCCAATGTAAAAATATTTGCCAAGCTGGAAGGGAATAATCCCGGAGGCAGCGTAAAAGACCGCCCTGCTTTTAACATGATAAAAGCGGCGCTGGAACGCGGAGATATCAACAGCAATACCAAATTGGTGGAAGCAACCAGCGGTAATACCGGCATTGCTATTGCTTTAGCGGCAAGCCTTTTTAATATGGAAGCAGAGCTGGTGATGCCTGCTTCGTCTACCCGTGAGCGTGTGTTAACAATGGAAGCCTTTGGCGCTAAAGTTACTTTGCTGGATAGCATAGAAGCATGCCGCGATTATGCAGAAGCAAAAGCGGCGGCAGGAGAAAGTTATTTACTGAACCAGTTTTCAAACCCTGATAATTATCTGGCTCATTATAAAACAACTGGGCCTGAAATATGGAAGGATACCAATGGTGAGATTACTCATTTTGTAAGTTCCATGGGCACCACAGGCACTATTATGGGATGCTCCCGTTTTTTAAAAGAAAAAAATCCGGGAGTGCAGATAACAGGTTGCCAGCCAACGGAAGAATCTTCTATTCCCGGTATAAGAAGATGGCCGGCAGCATATGTTCCTAAAATATTTGAGCCGGAAAGAGTAGACAGGATCATTGATGTTTCGCAGGCTGATGCAATTGCCTATACCCGCAGGTTAGCAAAAGAAGAAGGGATATTTGCCGGAATGAGCAGCGGCGGCGCTGCATATGCAGCCATAAAACTGAGTGAAGAAATTAAATCCGGCACTATTGTATTCATTGCCTGCGACAGAGGCGACAGGTATTTGAGCAGTGATTTGTTTGGGTAAAGCCTATCCCTCCTTCTCCTTTTCCTAAGGAAAGGGAGCGGTGCTATAGTACTATTCCAATCAATATAACTACCACATCATCTGTTGAATATAGCCAGGCCTTACATTTTTAAATTCCCACATTATACCTCTGTGCAACTCCCTGTTCTCCCTGCCTCTGTGGTTCATCATTTCGATATTCTCACATTATACTCCTTTGTGAAACTTTGTGCCATTGTGTCTCCGTGGTTCAATGATTTTCATACATTTGCCCCCCGAACTTATAACCTGACCTTAATATTTTAATAATGGGAAGAATTTTTGAAGTACGTAAGTCAACCATGTTTGCCCGCTGGGACAGGATGGCAAAGCAATTTACCCGTATCGGTAAAGAAATAGCTATAGCTGTAAAAGCCGGTGGCCCCGATCCGAATACAAACCCTGCTTTGCGCCGTTGTTTTCAGAATGCCAAGAGTGTGAACATGCCAAAAGACAGGGTGGAAGCTGCTATTAAAAGAGCACAGGGCAAGGAAATGGAGAGCTATGATGAGATTTTGTATGAAGGATATGCGCCGCATGGCGTGGCTGTATTGGTTGAAACAGCAACAGATAATCATGTAAGAACAGTGGCTAACGTAAAAAGCCATTTCAATAAAGGCGGCGGCGCATTAGGCAATAGCGGAAGCGTGGCTTTCCAGTTTAAAAAAATGGGGGTATTTAAATTAAAGCCCGAAGGTTTAAATGCAGAGGATATTGAACTGGAACTGATTGATTACGGCCTGGAAGAATTAGGTGAAGGCACGGGTGAAAATGGCGAAGAAGTATTAGTGGTCCGTTGCGGCTTCACTGATTTTGGAAATATGCAAAAAGCGCTCGAAGAAAAAAATATCACTCCCATCAGCTCAGAAGTGGAATGGATACCAACAACTACTGTTCAGTTAGCTGAAGAACAGGCACAGGAAGTACTTAAACTTATTGACAAACTGGAACAGGACGAAGATGTACAGAAAGTTTTCCATAACTTACAATAGGAGTTAGGTGTAGGATGAAAGGTGTAAGTCTGCTGATAGCTGATGGCTGATGGCTGTATATCCGGCATAAATCCATTGCATTAACACAAACTAAATACAAGCCCATGGTTTCTTACGAACAGATATTTGAAAATAACAGGCAATGGGTGGCATCAAAAATTTCAACTGATGCCAGCTTCCTTGAAAAGTTATCACAAGATCAAACACCTGATTATTTATATATAGGCTGCAGCGACAGCCGCGTGCCGGCAAACGAAATCATGGGGCTTGAGCCAGGCGAAGTATTTGTGCATCGCAATGTGGCTAACCTGGTTTGTTCAATTGATTTAAATGTAATGTCGGTAATAAACTATGCCGTAAGATACCTGAAAATTAAATACATTATTGTTTGCGGGCACTACAACTGTGGGGGTGTAAAAGCCGCTATGCAGGCAAAAGATATGGGCATACTTAACCCCTGGCTCAGAAACATCCGTGATGTTTACCGCCTGCATAAAGAAGAGCTGAATGCGATTACAGACGAGGGAGAACGTTACAACCGGCTGGTAGAGCTTAACGTGCAGGAACAATGCGTTAACGTAATTAAGCTTGCCAGCGTACAGCAGGAATATGCAGATCATGGTTATCCTAAAGTATATGGCTGGGTATTTGATTTAAAAACCGGCTTACTTAAAGATTTAAAACTTGATTTTGATAAAATTCTTCACGATATACAGGAGATATACAATCTTACCGATACAAAATGGGAGTTAAAATAAAGTTATAACCTGACCAAAGGTTCTTATATTTAATACGATAATTATATTTTCCTGTTGCAATAACTGCGGAGAAAAAAATGCCGTATACCGGTTCTGATTTGTTTACTTTTCCCGGGTTTATATCACTGAAACAGTATATTGCGCAAACAAGGCAAACTACATGAAAAAAAGCTTTACCCTTCTTTTCTCTATTCTTTCATTTACTATTTATGCGCAAAGCCCTGTTACATTAAGCAGTGCTGATATATTATTGCGTTTAAAAAAACTTAAAGTAACCGGCAACGTATTGTATATAGCGGCACATCCTGACGATGAGAATACAAGATTGCTTGCCTATCTCGCAAATGAAAAATTATACCGTACCGGTTATCTTAGTTTAACAAGAGGAGATGGCGGACAAAATCTGATTGGTGATGAGCAGGGTATTGAACTTGGCCTGATCCGCACGCAGGAGCTATTAGCAGCAAGGAGAATAGATGGCGCTGAACAGTTTTTCAGCAGGGCGTATGACTTTGGTTTTTCCAAACACACGGAGGAAGCGCTGGAAAAATGGAATGAGCAGCTTATTTTAAGTGATGTGGTTTGGGTGATAAGAAATTTTGAGCCTGATGTGATTATTACACGTTTTCCGCCGGATAGCCGTGCAGGCCACGGGCATCATTCTGCCTCTGCAGTTTTAGCGCGGGAGGCGTTTACGGCAGCAGCCGATTCAACCAAATTTCCTGAACAATTAAAAAACGGCGTTACTACCTGGCAGGCAAAACGTATTTTCTGGAACACATTTAATTTTGGCGGGCAAAATACGCAAAACGAAAATCAGCTTAAAATAAATACAGGTGGTTTTAATACACTGCTTGGTAAAAGCTATGGGGAAATAGCTGCGGAAAGCAGGAGCCAGCATAAAAGCCAGGGCTTTGGTGTGCCTGCACAACGAGGCGAGGCCTGGGAGTATTTTTCATTTACTGCCGGAGATACTGCAACAACAGACCTGATGGATAATGTTGTAACTACCTGGGCCAAGAATGGAAAAACAACATCCCCTGTTTATACAAAAGCATCACAATTACTGGATAGTCTCATCAATAATTTTTCTTACGAATATCCCCAAAAGTCTGTGGCAGGTTTGGTGAAACTATATCAGCAGATTATGGCAAGTGGAGATGAAATATTTTCCCCGGTACAAAAAAGCAAAAAGCTCCGGGAAATAGCTGCGCTGACAGAAGCCTGTACCGGGCTTTATTTTGAAGCCACAACCAACACGCCATATGCTGTTGCAGGCGATTCATTGCGCATAACCATAAACGTTATTAACAGGAGCGATGTAAAAATTTCCGGAACAATAATCCGCCCTTTTAATTATGATCTTCCCAATCCTTTACAAACAAACCGGCTGGTGAATTACAGCCGCAGCATTTTCGTGCCGGTAAACGCTAATTATTCTCAGCCTTATTGGCTTGTAAAAGGTTTAAATGATGCGCATTTTGTGGTAGATAACCAGCAGTTAACAGGTATGCCGGAAAATGATCCGGCTTATAGCATTTCTTTATCAGCAGAAATTGACAACCAGTTTTTTATTTTCTCAAAACCTGTTCAATATAAATATACCGATCCCGTTAATGGCGAGAAATACCAGCCGCTGTATATTGTGCCGGCATTATCGCTGATGGAATCGCCGGGGTTTGTTTTTACCCATCTCAATCATCAGCCTGCTTTACCTGTAAAGTTGAGTGTTACATCGCTTTCTTCACTGCAAAAAGCCAAAGCGTTATATTATCAATATGAATATAATGCCGGGAAAAGAGTACAGAACCTGGTATATACCGACTCCTCTTTATCTCTTGAAAAAAACGACACTAAAAATTATACGCTTAACACTACAGATATATTAAAGAAAACAAAAGAGAAAGAACTGCGCTTTTTTGCAGCGCTGAAAGCACCGTACAAAGATTTATACCAGAGCTATACTTTAAGAAAGATAGAATACCCACATATACCTTCCATTACCTATTTCTATCTTAATAAAGTAAAAGTGATTAATGAAGAGATTATTACTGCCGGAAAAAAGATAGGCTATATTACAGGCGCGGGCGATAAAGTACCGGAAGCATTGCAGGCTATGGGATATGATATCAGCTTTTTGGGAGAGAAAGAAATAGCCACCGCTGATCTTAAACAGTATGATGCCATTATTGCAGGAGTGAGAGCATATAATGTGCATGACTGGCTTAATAATGCTTATGATAAGCTGATGAAATATGTAGCAGATGGCGGAAACCTGGTTGTGCAATATAATACGAGCAATTATATTGGCCCGGTAAAAGCGCAGATAGGCCCTTATCCATTCAACATCTCACGGGGAAGGGTAACCGATGAGAAAGCCAGTGTAAATTTTATTGATCCCAATAATATATTACTGAATTGGCCCAATAAAATATCTGAAAAAGATTTTGCTGACTGGATACAGGAGCGTGGAATTTATTTTGCAGATAATTTTCCCGAAGCATACAAAGCTGTATTCAGTATGAAAAACCCTGGTGAAGAAGAACAAAAAGGTAGTTTGATCGTTGCTGATTACGGCAAAGGCAGGTTTATATATACCGGGCTGGTGTTTTTCAGGCAATTGCCTGCGGGCGTTGGTGGCGCATACAGGCTTTTTGCAAATATCATAGCAAACCCAAATCTTAAGAAAGCAAATGGCGCAACAAAAAAAAGATGATATCAATAAAAACTCCGGTATAGCAGTGATAATAGGCGTAGGCTTAGGCGTGCTGGTAACCCTGGTGTTCAAAAAAATTGGTATAGGTATTTTATTAGGAATAATAGTAGCGTTTTTATTACGCAGGTCATTCAAATAAAACAAACGATATGCAGCCAGATGAACGTCCTCCTTTATTCCGGAAATGGAGCGGTTGGTATACTACCGTTGCAATAGCTCTTGTAGTGCAGATTATTTTTTTCATCTATTTCACTAAATATTTCGCATGAGCTATATCGACTGGACGGTACTGATTACAACACTTGCCGCCATCATATTTTACGGAATATATAAAAACCAGTCAACAAAAAACCTGGATGGATATTTTTTGAGCAACAGGGAAATGCCCTGGTATATAATACTGTTTAGCATAATGGGCACACAGGCAAGCGCTATAACATTTCTTTCTGCGCCCGGTCAGGCGTATACAGACGGAATGCGCTTTGTTCAATATTATTTTGGTTTGCCGCTGGCGATGATAGTGCTTTGCATAACCTTTGTTCCTATATTTCACAAGGCCCGCTTATATACAGCGTATGAATTTCTTGAAAAAAGATTTGATATAAAAACCCGTACGCTTACTTCCTTTTTATTCCTGCTTCAACGCGGGTTATCAACAGGCATCAGCATATATGCTCCGTCCATCATTCTATCATCCTTACTTGGCTGGAATATTTACTGGACAAATATTTTTATGGGGGGACTGCTGATCATTTATACTGCTTCAGGTGGTGCAAGATCAGTGGCATATACGCAGCAGCTGCAAATCATCATCATATTCGTAAGCTTGTTTATTGCCGGCTATCTTGTAGTAAAATATTTGCCCGAAGGAGTAAGTTTTGCAGATGCACTAAAAGTCAGTGGCGCCGAAGGAAGAACAAATGTTATTACCACCGGTTTTGAAAAAGGTAATGGCTTTGACTGGCGTGACAGGTATAATCTGCTGAGCGGTATTATAGGAGGTTTCTTTCTTGCGCTATCCTATTTTGGAACAGATCAAAGCCAGGTAGGCAGGTACTTAACGGCTAAATCAATAAAAGAAAGCAGGCTCGGCTTACTGATGAATGGTTTGGTAAAAGTGCCTATGCAGTTTTTAATATTGCTGTTGGGTGTTTTAATTTTTGCTTTTTACCAGTTTAATAAAGCTCCGTTATTCTTTAATGAAGCGCAGATATCTAAAATAGATAAAACAATATACAAAGACAGCTTGCGCATTATACAACAACAATACGATTTGCTTGAAACAAAAAAAACACAGCTTGCGCAGGCAATAGCTACAGAGCGCACAGATGATGCCGCTGTAAAAGCAGCATTGGTAACGGTAAACAAACAAAGAGATAGTTTACGTAAAGCTGTTGCTGCTATTATCGACAAGCCGGAAGTAGGCGGCGACTCTAATGACACCAACTATATCTTCCTGAGATTTGTTTTAGATTACTTACCCAAAGGCTTAATAGGTTTACTGATTGCAGTAATATTCATTTCCTCATGGGGAAGCATTGCTGCTGCCTTAAACTCATTATCATCAAGTACAATTGTCGACATCCACAAAAAATTCATCAATAAAAATATGGATGAAGCAGAAGACTATAACGTGTCGAGAAAATATACAATAGCGTGGGGCATATTCTGTATTATAGTGGCACAGTTTGCTTATAATATTGGCAACAGTTTAATTGAAGCCGTTAATATTTTAGGTTCGCTTTTTTACGGTGTTATTCTCGGTGTGTTCCTGGCTGCCTTTTACGGAAAGCATATAAAAAGCAATGCTGTTTTTTGGGGTGCTATTGCCGGAGAAATTTTAGTGGTGACATTATTTATCTTAAATGAAAAAAAGATAATTGACCTGAGCTTTTTGTGGTTAAATGCAATAGGCGCATTGGCAGTTATACTTTTTGGATGGATACTCCAGGCTACCTTTTTTGCAAAAGATAATTCGCGTTTTAGTATATAACAACACATCTTTTTTTGGGCGAAAAATAACCCCCACTGGGCGATTACATGTTTCTTTTGTCAGTTTCGTGAGTAATTTCACTTACGGTTTAAGAAAAGGAATTCACTAAAATCTGTAATCATGAAAATGTATCAACTATTAAGAAACAATGTAGAGTCCGGACCCTACACTGTTGACGGCTTAAAACAAATGCGCCTTGAAAAATTAGATCTTATCTGGATAAAAGATGAAAGTATTACCTGGAAGTATCCATCAGAGTTACATGAGCTAAGGCAATTTGCACCAAAAGCAGAACTTACCCGGGCTACCATTGTAAATAATGCAAAGGAAAAGCAAATCAGGTATTTTAAAGAATACAACATCTCTTCAGATTATAAAAAGATGAATATATCATATATCAACGAGCCTGATGCGTTTGCTTCAGATATTCCTGAAGGTTACGAATATCTTGTTGCAGCAGATAATGCAAACAAATATGGAGGCACTATGGCGATATCGGGAGATGCCGTTTGCGATGTGCAACCTGATTCAAATAATGCCGAAGTGATGGAATATAATGTACTGGGCGAAAAACAAAAAGTGGAAACTGCTGAAATGGTTGCTGATCATCAACAGTTTACAACTGTAATCAAAGTTAAATCGAAAAAGAAAAAAAGTGCAGAGCCCGCCAGTCCTTTTGTCAAAAACAAAAAGATAATATTCAATATTGCCGGCTTGGGCATGCTGTTAACTTCCTTTATGAGCCAGCTTAAATTATAAAATAATCCAAAAACCGGAACTGATATAGTATAGCAGGGTTTAAAATAGTACCTTAAGAGCAGTTTACCGAAAATATGGTAAACTGTTCTTTTTTTTGAAATACTCTAATAACTTTGCATAACCCCGCACAACTTCTACTTTGACCCATAAATCCTTTTCCTACGAATGTCTGTAACCCGGACTAATGCTTTGAATCATCTTATTCCTCTGAAATATGCCATTGAGCTTTAGATCATAAACTACAACATTCATGAAAGAGTATTTGTTATTGCGGAACAACAAACAAACAGGCCCATATTCCCTTGAGGAATTGCAGCAAATGGGATTAAAGCCATTTGATCTTGTATGGATAGAAAAGAAAAGCTGCGCATGGAGATATCCTTCTGAAATAAAAGATCTGGCGGCTTATCTTCCTGCCACTGAAAATTTCAATGCTGCTGTAATCGACAGCCCTGCACAAAAAGTAGTCAATATTTCAAGCGCGCCGGCGCTTGCCAAAACAGGATCGGGTAATGAGTATGACTATGATTCGTTGGGGAGTTCAGAAAAATATATAAGCCATGTTGTAGCGCTAAAGCCGGCAATAAATAACACGCGTATACGCACCATCAAATCAAATACCACCAGGAATATTGTTCATGTGCAGGTAAGGGATAATGTCAGCGAAACCCCTCCTGCCATCAGCACCATTGAGCAGTTGCGGGATGAAAGTGTAATTACTAACAATAACAGCCACACGCTTTCGCCTGAATACAGGAGCATGCAGAAAGAAGGGATCGTTAATTTTTCTCCGGAAAATGAGACAATTCCAACATCAAAAGTTCTGCCTATTGCCGACAACAGGCTTGAGTGGGCAGTATTGATTATAGGCGCTGTTTCCCTGCTTGCCATAGTATATTTATTGGTTACTTCTCCTTATTGATCGTTGTTTTCATTTTAAATTAAAATGAGATAATTACGGAAAGATATAAAGCCAGGCTTTTGAAATAGGCAAAGGAGATGTATATATAATTTGTTATACTTTTCATTGAGTATACTTTCTATCTTTGAAAGAACACTCAATAATTTTTTATGCATAGTTTTAAACGTATCAGCGGCTGCATCATATTACTTGCATTTTTATCTGTCAATATTTTTGCGCAGAAAAAAGTTATAAAATTATTTAACGGGCACAATTTTAACGGTTGGGAAGGTGATACTGTAAAAACCTGGCGCATACAGGATGGCAGTATTGTTGGAGGTTATTTTGATCACATTATTCCTCAGAATGATTTTTTAGTTACCACAAAAAAGTTCTCTAATTTTAATTTAAAGCTGAAGTTTAAATTAATCGGCAAAGAAGGCTTTATAAATACAGGCGTACAATTCCATAGTGTAAGATTAACCGATCCGCCTAACGAAATGAAAGGTTACCAGGCTGATTTAGGCGATGGCTACTGGGGAAGCCTGTATGATGAATCAAGAAGAAATAAAACACTAACACCTATGGATACCGTGCTTTTAAAAAGAATTTTAAAACGCAATGAATGGAACGATTATGAAGTAAGATCAGATAACGGGCACATCACTATCTTTCTTAACGGTCATAAAACAGCAGATTACGTGGAAGGCGATAAAACCATACCCCAATCCGGCCTTATAGGTTTACAGATTCACGGGGGAGGAAAAGCCGAAGTTTACTATAAGGATATATTAATAGAAGCGTTATAATTATCCGGTTGTTAAATAAGGGTTACACCCTTTTTGTTGAGCTTCAGTTACCTGCATTAATTACCATTAAGCTGAAGAAGGCTTAATATCGTTTTCCTGCTTATTGATGTATATGGTTTGCGCAGGGTAAGGAATAATTATACCGTCCTCTTCATATCTTTTTTTAAGTCTTTTTATGAGCTCGTGCTTTACAATAAACTGGCTGTTGAAATCTCTTACCCTTATATAAGCTTTCAGATCAATGCTACTGGCGCCAAATTGCTGAAATCGTATATAGGGATCAAAATCAGGAACGCATTGTTCCATTGTTTCCTGCAAGTCTTTTATCACTTCAATCGTAACACGTTCCACCTGGTCGAGGTTACTGTTATAGTCAACGCCAATAAGAATGTCAAATACAAACTCCCTGTTGGGGTAATCGAAATTAGTTACGATCAGGCTGGCCATTTTTGAATTGGGAACAATGAATATACTATTGGCCCCTACCCTTACTGAAGTGTAACGCCAGCTTACATCTTCCACAAAACCTTCCTGCCCCGAATCAAGTTTTATATAATCGCCTGTATTGATTTTTTTGGTAGATACTATCTGGATGCCGGCAAATAAATTCGAAAGTGTATCCTGCAAGGCAAGTGCTACTGCCAAGCCCCCAACGCCAAGTGCCGTTAGGATAGGCGTTATTTTTACACCTATTGATTGCAGGATCATCAACATACCAATGCAATAAACAATAACCTTGATAATATTTCCTATGATAGAGGAAGAAGAAGATACTTTGCCTGATCTCACATCTTTTATTGCTGTTAACCCCGAAAGAATTTTAGACAGAATAATAGTAGCAGACAGAATATAAAAGATGATTACACCATTCTCAAGCCATTGATGATATTTTTCATCCATCGCCACCCTTTTCCAGCCTAAATAAATACCAAGCGCCGTAAACCATGGTATAATCCATTTTGATACAGTGAGGATAATCAGGTCGTCACCCGCCCATTTACTCTTTTGAGCGAGTTTGTGTAATTGTGGCGTAATTACTCCTTGTATCAGTAAGCCTAATACAAATCCTGATCCTGCAAAAATGGCAAAGTGAATAAACTCATCAATTGTCATACTGTTAATTTATTTTATAACCAGCTCCCTGTTCTTCCGCAATCTCTGCGCTATTATTCCCATAAATATTAATTGCAGGGAATGATAAATCATAACCGGAAGCAAAATTAAGCTAACCGGTTGTGTTGCCGTAAATAAAACCTTAGACATAACCGTGCCATGTACCAGTGATTTTTTTGAACCGCAAAATAATACAGTCGTGCAATCCCTCTGTTGAAACTTAAAAAGTTTACAAACAAACCTCGTTAAATAATACACCGCAAAAAACAAAGCCGACATTCCGGCACACAGGTATAAAAGTATAGCTACGCTGAATGCTTCAAATACACGGTTGTAAAAAGAATGACAAAATGAAGTATAAATAATCAGCAGGATGACCGCCTGGTCAAAAAGCTTTAAACGCTTTTTGTACTTTTCGGCAAATACGCCGCCATACTTATGCAGCAGTAATCCGCAGCACACCGGCGCCACTACCTGTATAACCAGTTTCAATATAATGGATGATGTACCTGTGTACGCAGCTTTCTCTTCAATAAAAGGTATCATCCACAATGGCGTAATAAAAACACCAAGCAATGTAGAAATGCTCGCGTTAAATATTGCCGCAGGCACATTTCCCCCGGCAATTGATACCATTACTACAGATGATGATACAGTAGAAGGTAATGTGCAGAGGTAAAATATACCGGCCCATAATATGGAGTCAGCATTAAAAAATGGCTTAGCAGCCAGCGCAATAACAGGAAATATTATAAACGTTGTGAGCTGAACAACAATATGCATCCTCCAGTTCATTAACTCAATAGCCAGCTTCTTAAAACTCAGCCTCAACCCGTAAAAGAAAAAAATAACAGAAACGCCGTAACCTGCCACCTGCTCCAGCGAAACGGGTTGGGTTATAATCCCCGGCCGGGGAAAGAAATACGCAAATATTATGGCGGAAATAATACCAAGCAGGAAGCCATCAATTCCCAACCTGCCAAGCTGTGATTTAATTGTATTTGCCGCAGCAGTTAAATGCATACGGCAAATATCTGCTTACTTAATGAAGTAAATATCTTTTTGAACAAATAAATAGGGTACGGATTATTATTGCCATTGAAATAAAATCTTATTTCTTTCGCCCTGCTAATAATATCACTACTCCTGCTACTATTGCGATGCCGTCCGCATATGTTGGCCAATTCACCTGTTTTTTTTCTTTGGTATTTAATTCTATCGGTCCAACGTCAACCAGCTCCTTTTCTGACCAATATTTACATAATTATAAAATGCACTATAACCTGGTACCAGATGGCTGTAGTTAAAAATGATAAAACAATACCGATACCTGTAATCAGTGAAGATAATTTCGGGTTAAGATTATATTGAGCGGCAACAATACTGGCGGTTAAGAATGAAGGCATGGCAGATTCAAAAACAGTTACCTGCGCTATATTGTTTTTAGTATTGGTGAGCAATACTATTATCAGCACAACCAGTGGCGCTAATATAAGTTTAAACAGAAGGGCATACCCAATATGTTTTACTTCATCTTTCCAGCCTTCAAATTTTATTTGCAAGCCTATAGAAAATAAAGCCAGCGGGCCGATAGTGCCGGCAAGTTTATCAAATACGTTATCTAACGGAGATATATCAACGAAAGCAGGTATAGTTAACGCGGCAATACAGGCAATAAACGGTGGAAAGAAAATTATTTTTTTTATTATGGATGATGAGGAATGACTTGTGCCTCCCGATGCATTTACAGCCAATAATATTCCTGATGTGGCAAGTATCATAAAAGTTACCTGGTCGCAGATGACGGCAGTGCTTAATTCCTGCTCACCAAAATACGCCACAGTAAGTGGAAAGCCCACAAAAGAAGTATTGCTTAAACCGGCAGATAAGCGCAATGCCGCTGCTGTTTGCTTACTGATTACAGTACGACTGGCATATATTTTTACATATAGCCATGAACAAAACCATATAACAACCGGCATTAATACAGGCAACAGCATTGAGCTGTTCCATTCAATATGCGGCAAATATTTAAAAGAAACCGCCGGCAGTGCAATATTGATAATCCAGGCATTTACGCCTTTATGTGCATCCTGTGGAAGGGTACCAGATCTTCTCAATAAAAAACCTGCCAGTATGCATACGCCTATTAAAATAAAATTAGTCATGCCGGTAGTAGGTTTACAACCTGAACCCGAGTGTTACACCATATGTTTTAGGATCGCCAAGATGTACAGCGCCGAAATCATATGCATATGCAATATATTTTTTACCACCCAGGTTGCGCCCCCAAAACATGAGGTCAATATATTTTGAAGAAATACCAAAACGGGTATTGAGCAAACTGTATGGGTTTTGTGAAATATTATTAGAGAGATCAAAGTATTGTTTACCGAGATAAACCCATTCTCCACGCACTATTAATTTCAAATGCTGTTTTGTATCAATATTATAACTATACTGCACTGCCAGCATTGAGGTAACATCGGGTGTAAAAATTTGTTTCTTACCGTCAAGATCAACCGAAGCGCCGTTTTGCGAAAGCTTAAGGTTAGTATATGATGCATCAGTATAGCCAATATTATAGGTTATCTGCAAACCCTTTACAGGCGTGGCGGTTAATTCAAGCTCCACGCCTTTGCTCTGCAGTTTACCGGCATTTCTGATAATAGTTATCGCATCTGGCAACACTAATGTAGGAACCTGTACGCCTGTAATATTGGTTAAAAATAGCACCAGGTTAGCATGCAGTTTTTCATTAAAGAAGCTATTCTTAATACCAATCTCAATGTTGTTGCTGTATTCAGGATTGTATTCATATAATGGTGGTTGAGAAGGATCAGAAGACAACTGTGTCATACCGCCTGTACGGAAACCGCGGCTGTATGTAGCATATAAATTACTGCTTGCGGCAATTTTATATGATAGCCCTACTTTAGGAGAAAATGCTCCATAGTGAATAGCAGCGCTTGTATCCGGTGTTGTAGTTATGGGAGCATCTCCATCTTTCTGATACTCCCCCATCAGGTTATATTGTTTATGCTCATAGTCGTACCTCACACCTGCTGTTAAATCAAGATTTTCAACAACAGTATAAGTGGCCTGCCCGTAAAAAGCTATGCCCTTGCTTTTAGCAGTTGTTGTATTAATAGTAAAAAAATTTACATCGGGAACACCAAGCAAACCTGCATCTTCACCATAGTGAGTAGCTTGTTTATTCGGCCTGTCGTCTGCAAACATATATGTACCCACTGTCCATTGCAATGGAGAAGCAGTATTGGAATTCAGTTTAAATTCCTGTGTCCATGTTTTTACTTTATTCCATGGTTTGCCGTAATTATTGATAATGGTAACAGCATCAAGCTGGGAAAAATCACCATCTACCGGGTCCTGATAGTACCTGAGATTTGATTGATAAGCGGTTTGCGAACTGAAATTAAATGTAGTGCCACTATAAATAATACCTAAAGAGCTGAGCAAAGTATTATCAATCATTCTGCCTTTTGCATTTTGCTTGATTTTATACGGGTTTTCAAATGCATCATCCACACTTCCCGACAAAGTAAAGGCGCCATCGTTCCTGTTTGCCTGGTGCTTCAGGTTCAACGAAATCATCCACTTTTCAGCAGGCTTGTATTTTAAATAATAATTACCGGCATAAGTATTTTGTTTGTCGAACGATTCGTTGCGATAAGTATTGGTGTAGTAACCATCGCGTTTGTTATACATACCCGCAACACCGAGGTACAATTTTCCTTTTATTAATGGAGTGCTAAAGCCGGCTCCATATCGTTGTTGATTGTAGTTGCCAATATTTATTTCTGCAAAAGCACCTGTAACATCAGAAGGTTGTTTGGTAATGATATTAATTACACCACCCATCGCATTTCTGCCATATAAAGTTCCCTGTGGACCACGCAACACTTCTATTCTTTCCACATCCATCAGCTGAGATGTATAAGTATCCAAAGTAAATTGATTAACACCATCTATATACGTAGCCACTGCAGGATCATAAGAAGTGGTACCAATACCACGTATAGACGAAACATTTCTTTCATCGCCGGAGTTAGCGGAATATAAATTCGGCACAATGGCCGTAAGCTCTTTAGCATTCCAGAGCCTGTATTCTTTTACTTCTTTTGACGTTAACGCGCTTATGCTGAATGGAATTTCCTGGAGCTGCTCTTCTTTTTTTTGTGCAGTCACCACAATATTATCAAGACGATTATCGGCATCCTGCAATGTGAAATCGATATTTTCCGCAATACCCCGGGCAACTGAAATTTCTCTGCTGATAGCCGCGTAACCAACCGCGGAAATCCTTATGGTATATTTTCCAGGAATAATATTTCCCAGGTTAAAAACACCATTATCATCTGTTACAACAGCCCTGCCGGTATTCAGCAGTGCAACAGTAGCGGCGCTAACCGGGTTTGATCTGCTGTCGGTTATTTTACCGGAAATAGTTACGGTTGATTGTGCTTTAACAAAAGAAACAGAAGCTAAAATAGCAATCACTACAAGTGTAAATAAACGTGTCATGATTCAGGTTCTCCAACATTGATTTAAAGGAGTGCAAATATACCGGGAAAAGATCACCTAAACACCGGGCAAAATTTTAGCGGATTGTTAAGGGGATTTATTCTGCCTGTAGAATACCCTGCCGGAATTTTCATTTGCTGATTTCCTGGTTTGTGCATTGCAGAGAAGCAGCCCCCGAAGGAAACGGCCTACGTCCAAAAGAGAGAAGATAAGCATACCCCATCCCTTTTAAACATGAGAAAAGCTACGATCAGCTATTTATCACCCCTCTTATATGCTGCTGCATTTTCCGTTTCATCCAGCGCATCCGCATTAATATGTATATACTTTATATCGCCTTTAAAATAATCCTGTAATTAATACCGGCGCTGTTGGTGCTTTCAATTACACCACATACCTCTTTCTCAGGGTACTCCTGTTTTATATTGTATAACACATTTGCAGGAAGCCTGCTTTCAGTGCAATAGCGAATGATTTGAACAAGGTGTCCTTTTTTATTGAACCATGCGCGGGTTTTAACAGAAGCATTTATCAAAGACGCTTCATAATACTCTTCGGAAACATTCCAAACCGGGGCGCTTACATTTCTGAAAACCTCGCTAAAAGTTTTCATTACTTTTTCATTTACCGGGTTTACCCGTGTAGCAGCAGTTGCAGTAATGCTTAAAAACATGACTGCTGAAAAGATAACTGTTTTCATTTTTTTTACTTTTAGATATTTATTATTTTTTTTACAATTATTGCACAAATATATACCTGTAACCGTATGCCGTATAGGTATATATCTGTCAAATGATATAAAAAACTGAATGGACCGTGTTTTTTAACCCAGAATGATGTATCGGTTATACTGATCTTACAACTATTCTTCCGTGTGCAGGATATAGAAAGTATATTGGCTGTTTCAAATCATCGCATGAATATGCCAGGGAAATTAAAGCTCACCGGCAAAAACAGCCTGCTACGGTTTGCCATAAACCATATTGCTATGCATTAGCTGTGCGGTGAGGGAAATATGAGGAGGAGTACTGATGCGGGAAGCATTTCTTTCCTATACAGACAGTTTGCAAAAATTGATACTGCAATTTTAAAGGCAATGCAAGACGAGGCGTATTTGCGAATAATGTTTACAGATTAGATAATGAAAAGTCTTTTTATTGAGTTTTTATCTTACTAAAAAACAGGTCTTTTTATAACCAAACAGCACCATTTGCCTTCAAATGGCGCCGTTTGGCTTTAGTCGGGATGACTGGATTCGAACCAGCGGCCTCTTCGTCCCGAACGAAGCGCGCTACCGGGCTGCGCTACATCCCGAAAATTCCAGGACGGCAAAATTATCTGTAAACCAATAAATTTGCAAATGATTTTAGAAAGCTGCCTATAGCTCTTTTCTATACAGCCAGTCGGCGGGATATATTTTGGCTGAGCCTGTCTGTAAGCTTTAAATTAAGTTGGCACATTATTATATTAAAGGGCTTGTAGTTTATTTATCTTAAACAATATTTTCTGTGCTGTTAAATAAAAGAATATCCATCTGGTATTTTGTTAACATTATAAAATGGCAGATCGTACTTATTTGCATTTTTGCAATCGTGATAGGTTATCTTGACCAAAAGTCTTTTTTTGCAAGCATTCACCTGCCTCTTGGAATTCCGGCTGTTGTAGGAACTGCTGTTTCTTTATTGCTGGCTTTCAGAACCGCTCAGTCTTATGAACGGTGGTGGGAAGCGCGGATTATCTGGGGAGCTATTGTAAATGATTCCAGGACTTTCATAAGGCAACTATCCCAGTTTATTCCGGATGAGTCCAAGCAACACATAGGTTATTTTGCCGAACGCCAGATCATCTGGAACTATGCATTAGGAGAATCCTTAAGACGGCTTCCCTTCTCAAAAAGGGTTGAGGATTATCTTCTGCATAAACAAATTCAGGCAGTCAATATTCCCAACGCGTTGCTGGACAAACATGCCGACGATATTAAACACCTGGTATCAGAGGGGTTGATATCCGAGTACAGGCAGGTACAGTTAAACGAAACACTGGCGAGATTATGCGACAGTATGGGGAAATGTGAAAGAATAAAGAACACAGTATTCCCCAAATCTTACAGCCTGCTGGTACATACCCTTATCTATCTCTTTGCAATTATTCTCCCATTCAGCCTTGATGACTCAAAATTCAGGTTAGAGGTCACTACGACCATTTTGCTTCCTGTAATGTTCATTGCGATTGAGAAAACGGCCATACTGATGCAGGACCCTTTTGAGAACACACCGGTAGATACACCGATGACTTCCCTTGCACAAACCATTGAAATTAATCTCCTGCAGATGACTGGCGCTGATGATATACCGGTTAAACCACCTAATGAGTCATTTTATGAAATGTAACTGAGTTTCTGTATTGAAAAAATATAGTGTTGATGATAAAACGCCATATACCTCAGATAACCAATGGCACACAACCGGTAAACGGTGATAAATATAAGGAAGATTTTTGTGCGCGGAATATTATACCACATTTGATTGGCAACAATAAAAAAGCTGTTCCATATTATTGAAACAGCTCCTTTAAAATTTATCAGTAAATTATCAGTTCAATACCTCGCCCAGCTTCTTAATCAAATCCTCGCCTCTTAAACTTTTAGCGATGATCTTTCCCTCTTTATCCAATAAGAAATTCATTGGTATACCTTTTACTCCATATAATGCCGCAGCATCACTTTGCCAGCCTTTTAAGTCAGAAACCTGTGTCCATGCAAGTTTATCATCTTTAATAGCTTTCTGCCAGTTTTCTTTTTTCTCATCTAAGGAAACGCCTAATATTTCAAATCCTTTTGCTTTGTACATATTGTACGCCTTAACTACTGCGGGATTTTCCTGGCGGCATGGTCCGCACCAGCTTGCCCAAAAATCAACTAAAGTATATTTTCCTTTGAAAGAAGAAAGCGATACCTGCTTACCTGAAACATCTGTTAATGTAAATTCAGGCGCCACACCACCAATAGCAGTTTTCTTTGCAGATTCCAACGACTCTTTAACCTGCTTTCCAAAATAAGAATTTTTTATTTTTTCATCAAGTCCTGTAAATAATGGCTCAAGCTCATTGGGATCCACATCGTAAGCAAATGTTTGCGCTAACTGCAATGCGGTTACATATGAAGCCGGGTTTTCTTTCGCGAATTTTACAACCAGCGCCTTGTTTTCTTCTCCAAGCGCTTCATAATTTTTTTGAATTTCACCTACTTTTTCTGCGTTGCCTGTTGCAACAGCCTGCTGATAATCTGCCATCAGTTTCTTTTGCTTTTCTTCAAGTGGCTTTAAAGAAGCCATAAATTTTTCCAACTCCTGCTGGCTTGCACCACCGCTTACTTTTCCTTTTGCAACTGAATCAACAGAAGCCTGGATAGTTATATTGCCTGGTTCAAGAAATATATATAGGGGGGATTGTCTTCCATCTTCACGGCCTAAAATACCAAATACAGCAAACTGTGGTTCAGCAGCAAACCCTTTGAACTCAAAATTTCCTTTATCCAGCTTTACTGAGTCTGGTTTTGCTGCCTGCTTTTGCACATTGTATAAATATACCCAACCACTATCGAGCCCGGTTATTTTTCCTTTTACCGTATAGCTTGAATCGCCGGCTGCAACTTTCGTAAATTTATCAGCGTTTTTATTGTTACCGCAGGAAGCTAATGCAGTCAACAATACTACACTTACCATTAATTTATGCATGAGAATAATTTTAAGGCGCGAAAGTACATATTATATGTGGTTGATACGAGTTTAAAGCGACTAAAACTATGTTATTTTAACAGCCTGGTATTAATGGCAGAGACAGCACTAAGCTAAGTAGTATTACCGAACGATGAAGTGAGTGATCCCGCCTTGTCGGGACAGGCTACAACAGAAGCTTAATAGTAGTAATGCAGCTTGTAACAAAAAAATAAAGGCAGCATTGAAAATAATATTTATGCTGCCTTGCATATAGTAAGATAAAAATTTACTGATACTGTATATAAACAGGCTGTGGCTTTAATTTCAGCACTTCTTCGGGCGTCATAGTGCGGCTGCCTTTTTCGCGGAAATCGTTTTTATAAAATATTTTGAAGCCTGCATACTGAACCGGCTCTTTATAAACATACTGGCGGTAAGTATTGATTTTACGGGCCTGCAATCCCCAGCCATCCATGTCTATCACCACCTGAACTTCAGGGCGTGTTTTAATTTGTTTATACCCGGTCATCATTCCCTGTGTAAAGCGATGCACTATAAGTATCTTGGGAGGAAGATTGTATTTCTTTACCAGATCAGCAAGATAACCACTCACATAATTAATATCATCAGCATTAAATGTACCAATTACCGTTCCGGGGCGTGCGCCGGTTTTCATAGAAAACTCGGGATCTATACCGAAATGTACATCAGGACGCATGAGATATTTTTCCAGCAAAGGAACTTCCTGTTGCAGCGTGCTGAGTGCAACCTGTATATCAATAAAAGTAAGCGCTCCAATTTCTTTAGACATGCTGAGTACAGAATCTATCTGGTGAAAGGGCATACGCAAACGGTACTTACCATCTTTGCCGGGACTACCCTGCGCCGTTATTGCTATATAATGTAAGGCAGGTATTACTTCAGTTGTTGAATCTGCCGCTTCCCATTTTTTTACTTCCTCTTTTAACTTAGTAAGCATTTGCGCACGGGGAAGTTCACCCAGTATGCCCATTTGCTTTGAGTATAAATTACCATAGTAAGAAACCACACGCTTAAAGGGCAATATAGCGCCGGGTAGTGGATAAGGCGCCTGCACAGGCCACAAACCAGAACTATCGCCATTAGCTAACTGAATATTTTTTTGATTATAAAGCGCCGTATCAAGCACCGCAGCTTCAGTTACCGGCGCTTCCCGGGTGGCAGCAGCAACCGCTTTTTTATCAGTAGTATCTGCGATAGTAATTTTTTCTTCTGAAAAAGACTGACTGCAGTTTGAAAAGCCGGTAAGGAATATTAAGAGCATAAATATGCTAAAACCACGTGTCAGTGCCTGGGTTAGCACACGGATAGTAAGAAGGTTCATCAAGATGGTTGTAAATCGGTTATTTAATTTTCTGCAAATAAACATATAAAATGATGTAAAAAACGTGATGATCAGGTAAATATTATCAACAGCTTTATATTATTTTTTTCACGGTTTTTTATAAATCATTAATCTGTTAATTTGGCAGACTAATAATTTTATGCTAATCGTGCTGATGCTTTTACAATCACTCCATTTTAGTGCCAGTTCTTTGTCGCAATGTAGATAGCATGTGCATTCTGCTTGAATTGTATTTCTTAACAAAAATCCGGGGTTGATGAGAGCGCTTCTACTTATTATTCCTTTTGCAACAGTTTTATTTAGCTAGTATACTTATTCAAATGCTTAGCCAGCGGTTATAAAGGGAAAAGTTGTGGCAAAACAAACAAATGTGCCTGTGCAGCAGGCGTATATTCATATAACCGCAGGAGAAGAAGAAGCCATCACCGATAATAACAATTTTCTTATTGTATTACAGGCAAAGTAATCAGGCAATGCAATACGGGTTATATGGCCGAGGGGAAAGGCGAAGGCTGGCAAGTCCTTTCCTGCAAACCTTTATCTTCTGTTTTCACATTTTATATTTTTGTACCAAAATAGTTTGCCACATAAAATGACATCAAGATAGCTCCGGCTATGGCAGCTATCCAAATGTTTTTTTTGCGATGCCCCAGCTTTCCGAAATACAGCAGGCTGATTGCGATAAAAAAGTTAATGACGGCCCAAACAACATTGATTACCGGAGCAGACAATCCTACGCCCGGCGGATCGGCGAACGGAGTGGGAAATGCTTTACCGGTAATACCGTTTATATAATGGGGCAGCATATTGATAAAAAATATACCTGCAAAAAATGCCGTCAGGTAGTGGTACCACTTGGTTTCTAAAGTTTGTTTAGCCATATGTCTTTTTAAGTCTTAATTATTTCCGGAGGTTATTGAAAAGATGTTCCTGTAATTTTCCCGCAGTAATCCCAGATTATTTTTTTTGTTTCTTCCGTAATATATTTTTCATTCACTTTTGCAGGTTTGCAGTTGGAAAAATACAGCCCGCTCCTGCCTTCCACTTCCGGTGAGGTGGCAAGATAAATACTTGTTGCCGCTCCCTGTTCGGGTGTTTTCATCAATAATTTCATTAACGGAAGTAAAATATTTTTGCCGAGGAAGCCCTTCTCTTTTGCATCTTTCTCCATTTTATCATTGATCACTATACCGGGATGCAGTGTATTTACAGTAATATTCCATCCTTTTTCTTTCAATTTTTGATGTAATACGCGGGCCATCATGATCAGGAAAAGCTTGGCATTACCATAAGCCCTGTTGGGAGAATAGCCCTGTTTTAATTCTATATCATTAAAATCGGGTTTTGCCATCATGCTGTGCCCCGCAGAAGCCGTCATAACAATACGTGCGCCGTTACGCTTCTGCAATACATCCAACAGTAAAATATTTAAGAGGTAGGGCGCTGCCAGGTTCAGCGCAATTGTTTTTTCAATACCATCTTTGCTTTCCTCTCTTTCTTTTCCAAAAAGACCTCCCGCATTTTGAACCAGTACGTCCAGGTGATTGTATTTGGCTTTATAAGCAGCAGCCAGTTTATAAATGTCTTCAATACACATAAGGTCGGCTAACAAATAGTCTATATTGCTGTTGCCGCTTTCGGTAACGATTGCTGATTTTACCTTTTTTGCTTCCGCTTCGTTTCTCCCAACAAAAATAATGGTATGCCCCAGCTTTGCCAATGCCAGCAGTGCGGCTTTGCCCATGCTTCGGGTGGCGCCGGTAATTAAAATTGTTTTATCATTCATGCTTTAAAAAAAATTTAATAAGATAATTGGCGCGTTGTGTTTATAACACTCCTGCAATATCACTAATCTCTTCCGACAAATTCTCTTTTTCTTCCCGGCTCAAACTTTCTGCTGTTTTTCCTTTTTTATTTTTTCTCAGTTCGCGCAAAGCCTTGTTGTGATGCAGGCGGTTGCGGAAAGTACCGAACTGGTGAAAGAAAATAAAGGTGAGAAATGCAAACCCTGCAATAATCACATAGCCTGCCAGCTTTTTATTGGCCGCCAGTACCGCGCCCAGTTGTATTGAACCAAAATTGCCTGTTGAAGGATCCAATGCCATCGCGTTAAGGTCAAAATAAAAAGCAAGGTTGCTTACACTTTCTACCTGCAAGGCATATTGCGCCCAACTGAAAAAGCCGGTGAAAAAAGCTGTACAGATAATACTTCTGAATACCATTACCGGCGCTACCGAAGGAAGCATATCCTGCTGCGGCACTTTTGCCAGTGTATAAATCCACAGGGAAATAAACAATCCCCCCATTCCGTAGCCATTGAAAAGCTGTGGAACCAGGAAACTTTCGATATTCAGCCCCGGCACCATCATAAAATACAACATGGTAAAGTAAATGATGTAAGATGCAAAACACGAAAAAATATACATCTTGAGCGGGATATTGTTTTTGGTCCAGTGAAAAGCTACCAACCCTGCGATAACAATACCTGGCACAGACATTACGCTTAGTGAAGCGTTCTGTATCCAGTTATATCCCAATATAGCGGCGGTATATATGGACTGAATGGAAGATGCGCCCATAAAAATTCCCTGCCCGACGAGCAGTAACAATCCAATGCGGACACTGCTTATTTTGTAAATTTTGAATTTGAGCAGCGGATTGGGAATGGTAAACTCGCGCCAGAGCAATAACCCGATAAAGATAACCATTGCTATGGCTGCATACGTAATATTGGGTGAATGAAACCAGTCCTGCTGCCGGCCAAAAATAACAATGTATGAGAAGCACATCAGCGGTACAGCGAATAAAACAGCCCCCAGCCAGTCCAGACCTTTCAGTGACATTTTTGGAGCAAAACGCAGGTTGTGCATTACTATAACACATAACAGCGCCGTAAGCAGGAACAGCGCCGCGGAATAATAATGCAGCATCTGCCAGTTAATCCCCAATGCAAGTTTAGCAATAAAGGGGTTGGCCAATTGCCCCGCACCAATGGCTATAGGGTAAAATTTAGAATAGAAAGCGCCGTTACTACCATCCGGGCTAAGGATACCCCGTATAGGCAGCACCACTTCTACCATTCCGTACATCTTCATAAATCCAAATGCAAAGCAGGATGCCACGATGACTTCCGCAGAACTGGTTTCTGCAATGACAATGGATAGCGCCGCCATGCTAAGCAACGAAACCAGCATCAACTCTTTGGAACGAAAACGCATTTTGAACCGCATAATAAAGGGAATTGCTACCCCCATGCCAATCGTTCCCGAAAAGGTTGCCCAGGTAAATACTTCGGCAATGATACCGGTGCTGCTCACCATCTGCCCGATGTTTGCCGGGTAGATAGGATTGGTAACCAGTAAAATGACCAGGATCAGGAAAAACAGCAGAAGCATTACCACCCCCGGCACCCATTTATGAAATAACCCTTTATTATACACTTGTCTTTACATTTAAATGAACATGATAATGAAGCAGAACCTACTGCTGTGTTTTTTGCCCTTCGAGATAAATATTCATATTCATCCCGGCTCTCAGCTTCTGTACATCTTCCGTTTTATTGTTCTGCGTAAACTCAATACGAACCGGGATACGTTGTTGCACTTTAACGAAGTTGCCGGTACTGTTGTCGGTAGGAACGGCTGAGTAACGGGACCCTGTTGCCGCGGAAATAGCAGTTACCACACCTTCAAATTCCTGTCCTCCCAAAGCATCTGCGGTCAATCTTATTTTGTTGCCGATGGCGATTTTCGGCATCTGGCTTTCCAGGAAATTAGCCGTCACCCATTTGTTGCTGCTCAGCACGATAGTGGCCACCTGCATTCCGGGTTGTTGCAGCAGTTGCCCCTCATTAATGGTACGCCTGCCCATCACACCATCATAAGGAGCAGTAATTACGGTGTAAGACAGGTTCAGCTTTGCCATATCCAAAGCTGCTTTTGTGCGGTTGATCTCTGCATCGTTCAAAGCCAGCCTTGCTTTGGTTTCGGTAGTAGAAAGACCTGCAGATTCTTTTTGACTGATCAATGCCTCATACGAAGCTTTTGCTATGTCATACTCTGTTTTGACCTGGTCATACTGAAACCTGGTTACGGCTTCTGCCGCCACCAGGTTTTCATAGCGCTTCAGGTTTTTGGAAGCATTTTCCAAACGGGCTTTTGCACCGGCAATATTGGAAGCCGTTACGTTGATTGTATTGGCCACCGTATTGACTGTAGAAGCCGTTACATTTTTGGCAGCTAAAGCGTTTTGATAAGCTGCTTCCGCCTGCCCAAGCTGGGTAAGAATTTCACGATTATCCAGGATGATCAGCGTATCGCCCTTTTTTACCGGCTGGTGATCAATAAAACGGATTTCTTTGATGTAGGCAGATACCCTTGCATTAACGGGGTTGATGAACTCCTCCACCTGCGCCGCATTGGTAAAATCTGTTTCGCCAATGTGGAAGTATTTTTTAACGATCCATAAAAATAACCCTGCTATTACTACGAAAGTAATCAGGTTAACCAACCCCACTTTCAATCTGTTTTTAGAACGTGTTTTAGGATCCTGCTCCTGTGCCGTCTCTTCGGGTGATTTTTGGGGAGCAGCCTGTTGCGGCTGGTTTTGCGGTGTATTCCCGTTCTTAGGGGTTGGTGTTGTATTTTTTTCTTCTGACATGATGATATAATTATTAGATAAGTTAGATTAATTAAGTTTCAAAATATATTTACAAAGTACCTGTACTTTTTAAAAGGTTGTAATACTGGAAGAGTACATTAATCTCGGCATTGGCATACTGCAGTTCCGCGTCCAGTTTTGCTGTAGTAGCGTCAGTCATTTCTGCGGTAATAGCCAGTTGGTTTAAATATTTAGCTTCTATGATGCTGTAGTTTTCGTTGGCCAGTCTTTGTGATTCACGCATCAGGTCTGCCTGCTGTAGCGCTTCATTATACTTTACAAATGCCGCCGTAACTTCCATATCAATATTCTGGCGAGATAGTTCCATTCCCTGCTCAATGGTATTTTTCTGAAGCTCTCCGGCTTTTACTCTTCTTTTCGTTTTGAAAAGGTTGTCAATATTGTAAGTGAGCCCCACACCTGCCTGCCAGGTATTGCTGTAAAGATCCAATGCCGGGGTACTACTGGTAAGCGGTCTTTGCATATTGTAACCGCCAAAAGCCGAAATAGCAGGATAAAGCTCCGTTTTCGTAATGTCTATACTTTTTTGAGCAATAGTAAGATTCTGTTTTGCAGACAATAACGAAGGATGCTTCTGCTGCGCCAGTTCCAGGTAATAAGGCAGCGGGCTGATGGATTTTCCATCCACAGGTTCTGTGGGTATGATGATGGCATCCCCGGGCAATGCTAAAGCATAACTTAAACGGTTGCTCAGAATGATATGGTTATTGGTAATGATCAGGATGTTTTGCTCGAGGTTTTTGATCTGCAGCTCGGCGCGAACCAGTTCATTGCGGGTAACCATATCCTGCTCATAAAGCTTTTTAACATTCGCATACCGCTGCTCCACAAGCAATTTATTCTGCGCTAACACCTTCTTCTGGTTGAGTAGTTTATATATGTCAAGGTAATGAGAGGTAACCAGGAACTTTACACTCTGCTCGTCCCTTAGCAAATCCAGCTCTGCCAACTGTGTCTGCAGGTCTGCCAGCTCAACAGATTTCCTGATGGCGCCACCTTTATAAAGTAATTGCGAAGCCTGCAGGCTGAATGTGTTACCAAAATGGGGAAGATCGGCGCTACCGGCCTTCGACAAATCAGGGTTCAGCAGCAATACATCTCCCAGGTAAAAAGCATTTGCCGAGAAAGTAAGCGCAGGCATTTGCTGTAATTTGGCCACTTCCTTCTGCTGTTTCCTGGCTTCTATATTCGCTTCCGAAACCTTCAACTGCTGATGATGTTCAAGGGCTTTGCCTATCGTCTGTTGGAGCGTAAGCTCATAAACAGGATTTTCCTGCCCGAAACTTAAAAGGGACAGAAAAAAGAGATAAAATAAAATCAGACTTCTTTTCATATTTTTTATTACGCTTTACATGCAGAATGAAATGCTTCAATTCTACTGCGCAAAAGTACTGTGCATACATGCCCGTAAAAGGTCATATATACTATAATTTTGGACTATTCTGCTCTTTTTCATAATAATAGCGTTTTATTGGAATAGTATTTCGTTTATTTACATCAACAAAATGAGATGAAAAAAAACATCTTACCATTCAAATGGCAGGAGGAGTTTTTGGATATTGAAAAAAACTCCATCGGCAATGATGTAATCCTGATAGACAAGCCGCTCATCAGCGCTGCTTTTGACCATCCTTTCAAAATAGATGTTACTACGGCTATTATCTGCCTGAAAGGGACCACTAAAGGCATGATCAATTTAAAAACCTATGAAACCTCTTCTCCCGGGCTGATTATAATACTGCCTAACCAGATACTGGAATATGAATACATCAGTGAAGATTTTTCCGCTCTTTTTATTATAATGTCCAGTCGTTTTACTGAAAGTCTTAATATAGAGGAAAGACTTCCTACGTTTCTTTCTATACAGAAAAGCCCGGTTATAAACGTCAATCAGGATGAGTTGGACGCGCTTATTGGTTATTACAAAATGATGCAGCGGGCTATCGCGGCCCGCGAAAACCCTTACCAGTTGGAAATAGCCAGGAACCTTACAAGGGCTTTCTTTTACGGTTTTGGCTACAATGCTCATATCAGGCAGCTCAAAGCTGAAGAAAAAATGCATAGAAAACAGGCGGCAGTGGAAAAATTCCTGGCGCTTGTGCAGGAGCACCACAGAACGGAGCGCAGCATTGACTTCTATGCAGGCAAACTATTCCTCACTCCTAAATACCTCTCTAAGATTGTTAAGGAAAACAGTGGAAACTCTGCCGGCGAATGGATTGAAAATTATGTAATAACCGAAGCAAAGGCATTGCTGAAGTCAACCGATATGACTATACAGCAGATCAGCGACAGCATGAATTTTCCCTCACAATCTTTTTTCGGGAAATATTTTAAACGCATTGAAGGCGTTTCGCCAAGAGAATATAAAAACAATCAAATATGAAAAAAGCATCTGTCCTTATTCTTACACTGGTTATTTTATTATTTTTAAGATTGATGGCACAACCGGCTAACGGCGCACAGCAGATAGCCGGAGCAATATCATCCTCTGAAAAAAAGCTGGTATTGCTGCATAACAAAGACGAACAGATTCCGCTGAAAGATCTTCAGAACCTATCTATAGCCAGTATTCATTTTTCATATCAGTACAGTCAGCATTTTGACAGTATTGCTTCAAAATACTGGAATATCAAAAGTATTGATGGAAGTATGGTTAAAGACAAATATGGGTATAGTGGTTTATTGAACCAGGTGAGGTTTAATAATCAGATCATTCTCAAAATTTCAGATAGTACACTTATTAATGACAGCCTGCTGGCATTTTCAGAAGCAATCGGCGCTTATGCCAAAGTAATTATTGTGGCACAGGGCAATGTGAGTAAATTACTGTCGCAACTCGACCAGCTAAAATACCCTGTTATCATTAGTCCGGAAAATGATGCCGTCAGCGCCTCCCTGGCCGCCCAGGCTATATTTGGAGGTATTGCCGTAAATGGCAGGCTTAATAAAAATTACAGCCGCAAATATAAAAAAGGTGATGGCGATGCTACTCAAAAAATAAGGCTGGGTTACTCAGTTCCCGAGTCAGTGGGTATATCTGCAAAAGATCTTGCAGCTATAGACAGTATAGCGGAGGCGGGTATCAAAGAGCATTTTGCTCCTGCTGCAGTTGTATTAGTCGCACAAAAAGGACAGGTAATTTATAATAAGGCATTTGGCACACATACTTATGGCGGGCACGAAATCACGCAACTCAATGATATTTTTGATATGGCATCCGTTACAAAAGTCACTGCCACAACACCTGCTATTATGTATTTGTACAATGAAGGTTTGATTAAGCTTACGGATCCCATCTCCCGGTACATACCAGAGTTGAAAAAGTTTGAAGATAAAAAAGACATAACAGTGAAAGAAGCTTTACTTCATGAAGCCGGATTTGTACCATATATACCTTTTTACGCAAATCTGAAGCCGTTGGATATGAGCCCTGTTAAGTCGGATAGTTTCCCCACGAAAGTGGCGGATCATGCTTATTTAAAAGCAAGCTATTTTGAAGACGTAATGTGGCCGCAAATAATAAACGCTCCTGTTAAAACCAGGGGACAGTTTGTGTACAGCGATCTGAGCATGTATATGATGAAAGAGGTTTTTGAAAGTTATAGCCATCAGCCTGTAGATGCCTTCCTGTTAAAAGAGCTGTACCAGCCTTTAGGGATGCAACGCACCGGCTATCTGCCCCGGGAACGGTTCGATAAATCGCAAATTATACCAACTACAGAAAATGATACCTGGTTCAGAAATATGCAGGTTTTGGGTTATGTTAACGATCCGGGAGCGGCAATGGCAGGAGGTGTGCAGGGACATGCCGGTTTGTTTGCTACAGCAAATGATCTGGCTATATTTTACCAGATGATGTTAAACAAAGGAACGTATGGCGGACGTCGTTTTTTCAAAGAAAGTACAGTGGACCTTTTTACTTCGGATCAGTCAACCATTACGAACAGGGGATTGGGATTTTTTAAAACCTATACGGAAGACCCTGTGCATGCACAAATGGTATCTTCAAAAGCCTTTGGTCACGGCGGCTATACCGGCACCTTTGTATGGGTAGATCCCCAATATGAACTGGTATATATTTGTCTGACGAACCGGGTATATCCGGACGTAGGAGTGACTTATGGAAATTCTCCTGGCAAAAATATCCGCCCGAAGATATTAGATCTTATTTACAATATTGTTAGCAAACCTTAGAAGCTGTTTAAACCCGATTGCGGGGATTTTTTGATATACTGTATTGCGTACCCTTTTAGCTCCACGCTGTGCAAGGCGTCCCCGCCTTGCACCATTGTCTTGTCGCCTGCAGGCGATGACCGCGGATGCCCATGCTGTGACAAGTAGTATTATCCTTGTTGCAGACATTATTGACATGGAAACACATAAAAAAAATGCTCTTGCCAGGAAAAAGAAAGGGCTTACGCAAGAGCAGTTAGCTGACATAACAAATATTACAGTCCGCACAATTCAGCGGATAGAAAGTGGTAAAAGTATCCCAAGGGCATTTACTATTAAGACTATAGCATCAGCATTAGGATGCTCTTTTGAAGAGCTGGCAGGCGGATTTCACGACAATAATGCTTTGGATAACTACAAATAACCGGTAAATTCATTGACCCGGAAAATGAAAGGCATTTCCTCACCATCCTTTGCCTGTCCTGCTTCGGTTACCTTGTAATCCCCTTTGTACATTTCCTGATCCCGGCTTTTTTATTGAAAAAATCGCAATGCAAAAACCCGGCAACAATATCAACAAGCCGTACAATAATACGATGGCAGATGTATTGAGTGGTCTCTCTTCATTTTCTGCTTTTACTTACGTTGGGCTATAATCTCACTTCGGTTGTATACTTTAAAAAATACTACCTGTTGCATTATTTGTGAGTATTCTTTGCCATGTACATAGCAAACGCGGTTTATATTGCCGCAACACTAAGGCGTATAAAATCTTCTAAAACCGTATTGATACCTGCCACATAATTCATTGGCTATTAACAAATGTCGGGACAATTACCCTCCTTACCTGCGATAGCTTTGCATTCTTAAAATATAATAATGCGAAAGTGCTGTTGATATGGTTTTAGTTCCATGTTATTTTTCAAAAGTTAATGATTGCGGAAGCATGAGCAGAAAGGGTATTGATTTTTCATAATCCAATGCTTCATAAAACAAACCCAGTCTTGCCAGGTTTTTATAATAATCGTTTACGTGCTTGTAATAGTACTTTTCCGACTGTATGTACCATGCCCTCTCTCCTAATTTTTCTGCTAAAAACCATTTTTCGAGCAACCGGGAAATTCTTCCGTTGCCATCTCCAAACGGGTGAATATTTACGAATGCCAAATGGATAAATGAGGCATAATAGAAAACTTCTTCAATCGTCAGTTCTTGTTTTAACAGGGTTTCAATTTCATTCCATAATGCGGAATAACTGTCTTTTACAATGCTTAATGGTGCTGCTTCATATTGTATTCTTCCTGTTTTATGTTCCATTACCAGCATTTCCGTTTTGCGAATGGATCCTCTTTGGTTTTTTGGCAACAGGTGGGCAGCAATCAGTTGGTGTGTCTCTAAGAAATTGTTTTGGTTCAGCTTGTTTTCTTTTGCATACAGATAAGCGTTGTACAAATCATTCGGCTTTTCGGTCAATTCCGGTAAATATTCTACATTCAGCATTTTGTGCTTTACATAGCTATCCACTTCCATTTGCTCTCCTTCAATTTTTGAAGAAGATATTACCGAAACAGAAGTATAGAATGTAAAGCTGTGAGACGCCAAGGCTATTTGTTCAATAGCGGAAAATTCCTTTTGAATATCTGTGTCCAACATAGATTTCCAGGTTTTGAAATAATCCGGTTTGATTAATTTTTCCATTGCTTAAAATTACAAAAATATCTTTGCGCATAAGTTTAGGCTACCTGGTTATGCCACACCGGCATGAGGTGAAAAGCCCTGAATTAAACGTATCTGATAATTTATTAGGACAGCCTGTTTATCTAAAAAATCATTTTACACTTTACCGCGCCACCACAAGCACTCCATTCATTATTCTCCAGTGACCCGGATACGAACAGATGAACGGGTATTCGCCCGGCACATCAGGCACACGGAATTTTAAGCTGAATTTTTCGTTAGGATTTACCAGTGGCGTAGCTGCAATAACATCTGGTGTGGAAGGTACGTACTGCGCTACAGCACCCTCTGGTGTTTGTGCAAGTTTATCTGCCGCATCTCCTACCCTTTGCATACTGCCCTGGGAAAGTATGAGCAGGTTATGCTGCATAAAGTCAACATTATCCAATACAATTTCAAGTATAGTTCCCGCCTTTGCAGATAGTTTGTGCTGTGCAAATTTCATTTCATGCGGAATGGTTTTCAAAACAATCACCGCATCTGCTTTACCTAAATTTTCTTTCTGTTGTTCTACCAGTAAAGTTTCTAACCGTGCGTCAGATATTTTACCAATACCACGGCTGCTGTCAGGATAGTTGCCCGCTTTTTCAACGCCCGTGCTGCGGTAATCATTACCAAGCCTTAAGCCGGGGTCGCGTAATGGAATATTAAATAATCCTTTTGCATTGCCGGTTACCGCCGCTTTATCATCAACCAGCAATTCCATTTTACCACCCTTACGCAAAATCGCCGTTACGGTAAATTTGTCTGCCGCAGTATCTTTTGATTGAATGGTGGATGCTTTTCCCTGCTGGTTCACCTGGAAATTAACCCGCTTATCTTTTCCGAGATATACTGCATATCCGTTCTGCATATTACCATGCGCTACTATCGCGCCTTTAGGGTTCTCTTTTCCAACTTCAACATTCGCCGTAAAAAATATTTCACGACCACTTAAATCAGGTAATGTACCGGGGCGGATATAGGTATACTGCTGCAAAGGCAGCACATTCAATACAGAACGCATCATTATACGATGTATCAATCCCGTTTTTCCCAATTCAATATTTTCGCTGATACCGCTCGCTTTAAATGCTTTTTCAAACCCTGCATTGTGTACCGTTGCGGCTATATACAATGCTTTCTGAATCCATTTATCTTCAGCGCTGCCGCCTTCTTTGGTCGCGATTTTAAACAATAGATCGCCTGCTTCATCGGATGCAGGCAGGTCGCATGTTTTTAATATGGCGGCTAACACTACCCGGAGATCTTTATCATTAAACACACCTGATTCAATCAGCGGCTTTGTAACATCAGCAATTGCCGGCAATACCTGTATGGCTGCTCTTCTTACACCAGCCGAAGGATGCTTTAAAGCGGCAACTGCAACTTCAGTCGCTTTTTTATCTTTTCCGTCAAGCAGTTTTAATCCCTGCAATGTCCATAATGCATGAACGGCTGCAGGGTTCAACCCTATCTCATCTGTTTTTGTATCGCTGATAATATCATACAACTTATCAGCCACTTTTGTATTGCCGGATTCAACCAGCAGGCGCTGCGCTGTTGTGCGCCAGAACATATTATCGCTGCGCAATGCTTTTACAAGGCCGTCGACATCATCTTTCTTCAATGATTTAATGCTGCTTGCTTTATCCTTCTTATAATGCACCCGGTAAATCCTGCCTTTGGCAGAATCACGCAACGCGTTAATATGTGCATTGCCTTTACCTGTCTCAAAACCTTCCGGCGTTGGATTATGCTGAATAATAAAATTATACCAGTCCAGAAACCATACATCACCATCCGGGCCAACTTCTGCCTGTACAGGTCCAAACCATTCATCAGCGCTTGCTACAAAATTCCAGCCATCTTCTCCTTCTTTAAAAGAAGCGCCGTTTGGTTCAATCACCGTTTTATGAATTACCCTTCCCGTTGGTTCGCACACAAAAGCAATACGGTTCCAATAGTCTTTGGGATAGTTACGCGCAGTGTATAAATTATGCCCTGCCGCGGAAGTAAAGCCTCCATGCACATCTACCTGCCGCAAATTTTTTGTTACCACATGCATCGCATAATGACTTTCGGTTTTTTCAATACCGGTTTCATTATTTTCCCCGCTCATATCAAAATGACGTTTAGGGATAGTGTAGGATGCATTATGCGTATTATTGGCAGTAGAAATAAATACATCAAAATCTTCGGAGAAGCCAAGCCCCCAGGTATTGTTAGATGTATTGCCCAAAAACTCCATTTGCTTTCCATCCGGCGTAAACCGGTATAATGCCTGCGAGAAACGCGTGGTATCTTTACTATCTCCAACCACACCTTTAAATCCTGAATAACCTACCGTAGCCCAAATCGTATTATCAGGTCCATATGTAAAGTTAGAGGGTCCGGCATGTGTATCGAATACACCCCAACCTGTCATGATGGTTTCCCTCACATCTGCTTTGTCATCGCCATTTGTATCTTTCAGAAAAAGAAAATCAGGCGCCTGCGCCACCACAATACCGCCATTGGCAAATGCAAAGCTGGTAGGTATATTTAATTTATCTGCAAACACCGTAAACTTATCTGCCCTGCCATCGCCGTCTGTATCTTCCAATATTTTAATTAAATCCCTGCCTTCTGTTTTGGTTTCACGAACCATGTTGGGATAATCCACTGTTTCGGCTACCCATAAGCGTCCTCTTTCATCCCATGCCATATGAATGGGTTTATGAATATCAGGCTCGGCAGCAAAAAGCTGTAATTCAAAACCAACCGGCACCTGTATCAGCTTCATTGATTCTTCCGGCGATAGCGGCGCCTGGAACATTGGCGGTGGATCACGCTTTTCATAGTTCGGCATTTTTGCCTCGGTATATGCCGGAGCGGGTTCTTTGAACGCTTCAACCAATGAACGGGCATGATCGCCCACTGCCCACAAAATACCATTATGAACCAGTTTTAAAAATCCGGGATTAGTAAATGTTTTTTCATCATGACCATATGCGGTATAAAATACCCTGCCATCGCCATAACTACGCACCCAGGTATATGGTTCATGATGATCTCCTTCTACTCTTTCCGTAAGCACTTCTATACGCTTGCTGATTTTATCATGCACATAGGTTTCATCTTCTGTTGTAAACGCAGGCACATCTTTCATAACCGGGTGTTCCGGTTTTACAATCACGGCAGTAAAGGAATCATATTGATGTGTTTTGAACTGCCCTCCTATAAGGTCAACTACTTCGGGTGAATTGCGGAAACACCATGAGGCGCAATGCAACGGAATAAATCCTTTGCCGGCATCCACAAAATCGAGCAGTGCTTTTTCCTGCGGTTTGGTAATGCTGTCGTGATTGGCATACAATATCAATCCATCATATAGCTTAAAATCTTCTTTCAGTATATCATCAGGGTTAGTGGTATAGGTAATATTGATACCGCTCTTAAAATACTCCTGCGATAATATTTCAGCTAATTTTTCAGCATCATGATGCTTACTTTTATGCCCGAGGAATAACAACTCAAGCCTGCGCGGCTTATCATCTTTATCTTGCTGATTACACGAAACCATTAAAATTGTGGCTGAAAATATACATGCCATCAAAACCAGGATATTCTTTTTCATTTTGTATGGTGAATTATAGTGGTAAGTGGTAAGAAGTAAGTGAATGAAGGTTGCAGGTTACAAATTTCAGGTTACAGGTACTCAAACTCAAAACCTGTTGCTAAACAGTAAAGTGCTAACCTGTAACGCTTACCCCTTACCACTTGCTAACGTAAACTCCGGCAGCTTCACTATCTCTCCTCCCTTCTTTGCCGATTCATGCGCCAGTATACCCACACAGGAAATATTAGCTGATTGTCTTGCATTAGGAAAAGGCTCACGCTTATCAGTAAGTGCGGATATGAACTCATGCACGAGATGCGGATGCGAGCCGCCATGACCTGCACCCTGTGTAAAAGATAAATGCTGATGTTCGTCTGTATCATATACGCCTCCGGTAGTAAACCGCTGAATTTCTTTCGGAAGCAAATGTGCAAAATCAGGGCACTCCACTTCTTCCGGAATTTCAGGCTCCGGTTTTTTGGCAGTATGCACTACCAAAGGTTCTCCTTCAATCAACGGCCATTCCACAGATTTTTTAGAGCCATATACTTCAAAGCTTTCACGATACTGGCGGGCAGTATCAAACAAAGAACGATATATATATGCACATACATCAGCGTTCCTGAATTTAATATGCGTACTCTCTACCGCGTAAGGAGAATTATAATGTTTATGCAGCTCTTCTCTTATAGTTCCTGAGCCAAAACAGGAAACATATTCCGCTTCAGCGCGGGTTAAACCAAGTACAGGGCCAACGCAATGCGTAGCATAATACATGGGAGGAAGACCGGCCAGTAATTCGGCCATCCATCCATATCCTGCTGGTGGCTTGCTTTTAAAAACTGCAGTTTGCCCAACTCTCCTTTATCATACATATCTTTCATAAACAAAAATTCACGGGCATATACCACGGTTTCCATCATCATATAAGTAAGCCCTGTTTCTTTTACCAGTTCCACTATCTGCCTGCATTCTTCCACAGTTGTTGCCATCGGCACGGTACAGGCAACATGCTTTCCGGCTTTTAATGCTTTAATGGATTGTGTGGCGTGATCAGGAATGGGCGTATTGATATGCACTGCATCAACATCCGGGTCTTTTAATAATTCATCATAATCCGTATATCTTTTTCCGATGCCAAATTCATCTCCCACTTTATCAAGGCTTTCTTTACTACGCTGGCAGATAGCATACATATTCGCATTGGGATGACGCCGGTAAATAGGTATAAATTCCGCACCGAACCCCAGCCCGATAATAGCAACATTAATTTTTGACATAAAGCATGATGTTATGAATGAAAGAATTAAAAACTTTACCACGATTAATGCAGATACTTTGCAAAACATGAAGTATGTATGGCACAGCAATCCTGGCAGGCGACTAAGTTAAGTAATATCTCCGTTTATAGATAATGCGGTAGTGATATAGCCCGGGATTTTTTTACAGTACCGCTCCCTTTCCCTGTATAGCGGACAGCTACCCTGTACACATATCTTTATTTATTCAGGTTGTGCGCCGTATACAAGGTGTTTAAATAGCTGCAGCGCGGCGGTAATATTTGTAGCACAGTAGTGGATGTGGCATTTTCAGGTGCAGCGCACCGCAATATTAAAACATCATGCATCAGGTTAATATTACGCCGCGCTGCGGCTTGTGCTATATTGTTTGCCATGCTACAAATATTACCGCCGCGCTGCACCTGTATTAAAAGGCATTCATTTGTGTATACAGGGTAGCTACCGTACAGGCAGGCTTCGGAGAAGAAGGGCGGGGCGGGCAAAGGGTGAGGCAAATTTCTACAACAATTAGTGAATATCAGCTCAATTATTCACTTAAGACATACATAATTTTATAGTGCCTAAAATTATTAATGATGAAAAAAGTATATAGCCTTGTTGTTTTAATGCAGATGATATCATTAGCGGCAGCAGCACAGGCAAAATTAAAAACAGACTATCCTATACAACCGGTACCATTTACGCAGGTGCATGTAATTGATAATTTTTGGGCTCCTAAAATAAAGGTGAATGCTGAAGTAACTATCCCCTATACGTTGGAGCAATGTAAAAAGAATGGGCGAATAGATAATTTTCTTGTTGCTGCCGGAAAGAAAAAAGCAGATAAACTTTCTGAATTTACTTTTGATGATACGGATATATACAAAGTAATTGAAGGTGCATCTTACAGTTTGCAGATAAGAAAAGATGATCAGTTAGAAAAATACCTCGACACCTTAATTGCTATTATAGCTGATGCACAGGAACCGGATGGATATCTTTATACTTTCCGCACAGCAAAAGTTAGTAACCCCCACGAATGGATAGGCGCCAAACGTTGGGAGAAAGAAGAAGACCTCAGCCATGAATTATATAACAGCGGGCATTTGTTTGAAGCTGCTGTGGCACATTACCAGGCAACCGGCAAAAAAAACCTGCTGAATATCGCTGTTAAAAATGCTGACCTGCTTGTTAAAACTTTTGGTTATGGCAAAGAAGAAAAGTTTCCCGGCCACCAGATCGTTGAAACAGGGTTAACCAAAATGTACAGGGTTACAGGCAAACAGGAGTATCTCGATCTCGCTAAGTTCTTCCTTGATCTTCGCGGCACGCCCGGACATTTGAATCATGAATATAGCCAGGCAAATAAAAAAGTAGTTGATCAGCATGAAGCGCTGGGCCATGCGGTGAGAGCTGCATATATGTACACGGGTATGGCTGATGTTGCTGCATTAACGGGCAATGCCGCATACCTGCATGCTATTGATGATATATGGAATGATGTAACAGACAAGAAAATTTATCTTACAGGCGGAATAGGTGCAACCGGCGCAGGCGAAGCTTTTGGAAAAGCTTATGATCTTCCCAACATGAGTGCTTATGCGGAAACCTGTGCTTCTATCGCCAATGTATACTGGAACAGCAGGATGTTTTTACTACATGGTGATGCCAAATATATTGATGTAATGGAAAGAACATTATACAATGGTTTGCTTTCGGGCGTTTCATTAAGCGGCGACAGGTTTTTCTACCCAAATCCGCTGGCTTCATTAGGACAGCACCAGCGGAGTGCCTGGTTTAGCTGTGCATGCTGCATTTCTAATATGACGAGATTTCTTCCGTCCATGCCGGGCTACGTATATGCGCAAAACAAAAATGATTTATTCGTAAATCTCTTTGTGGGCAGTGAATCTCTTATCAAACTGCCTGCGGGAAATATCACTGTTGTTCAAAACACCAATTATCCCTGGAATGGGAAAAATGAAATCACTATTAATCCGGCGTCAGCCAACGCTGCATTCGCACTTCATATACGTATACCGGGCTGGGCATTAAACAAGCCTGTACCCGGCGATTTGTATGGCACTGATCAAACTCCGGATAATGTGCAATTATTGCTGAATGGCAGCCCCGTTGCAATGAATATGCAAAAAGGATTCGCCGTATTAAGCAGAAAATGGAAAAAGGGTGACAAGGTTACACTGATACTACCGATGACGGCTAAACGAATACTTGCAAACGACAAAGTGGAAGCAGATAAAAACCGCTTTGCTTTACAACGTGGCCCATTGGTATACTGCCTCGAAGGCCCTGACAATAAGGACTCTGCCGTAATGAATATTGTAGTTAAGAAAGACGAAGCCATAGAAGCTGTTTACAAACCAGACTTATTAAACGGCGTAACAGTATTAGAAATGAAAGGCAGCTCAACCAAACGCCAGCTAAACAGTGATGCATTGCAGCACAGCGAACAAATAGTAACGGCTATTCCATATTATGCATGGGCTAACCGTGGAGTATCTGAAATGGAAGTATGGATACCTTTTAACGAATCAGCGGCAAGACCTAAACCGGCGCCAACTATTGCAAGTAAAAGTATAATTATAGGATCTGTTACGAATAAACGCATGCTGCGTGCATTGAATGATCAGTATGACCCGCAGGATTCACAGGATGCAAGTGCCTCATACCTGCATTGGTGGCCGAAGAAAAACAGTACAGAATTTTTGCAATATGATTTCGATACTGCGTATACCATTTCATCATCCGGTGTATATTGGTTTGATGATGGGCCTTTTGGCGGATGCCGTACACCTGCATCATGGAAATTATTGTATAAGAAAGATGGAGAATGGGTTCCTGTAAAAAACACAACAGCTTACGAAACTGCAAAGGATAAATACAATACTGTAAGTTTTGAGCCCGTTACAACTACAGCATTAAAACTCGAAATTCAACAATCCGCGGATCATTCTGCGGGAGTGCATGAGTGGATGGTGAAATAATTTGAAAATGGAGAAATTCCCTCACCCCCGGACCCTCTCCGCTGCGCGGGGAGGGGTGCCCAAATTCAAGTCAGGTTGATGAATTACGTGAGGGGAGTTCGTACATCTAAAAGTGTGATTAATATTAAAGCGCTTTGCCCGGCTATATTAAATAGCTAATGTGGTAGTTATGAAGTTTGGATTTATGCTGCAGTACCGCTCCCTTTCCTTTGGTAAGGGAGAAAGAGGGATTAGCTTTACCTGTTCCTGGCCGGCGGATCAACTCCCAACAAATATTTTACAAAAAAATCTCTTTTCTTAACTCTTCCATACGGGCCGCCGTCGCTATGGCCAAGCCCGGGAATGGCTAGAAAATCAAAATTCTTTTTTGCTTTAATAAGCGCATCTGCTACGCGATAAGTGGACTCCGGTGGCACGTTGGTATCTGCCTCTCCTACTATTAACAACAGGTCGCCTTTTAATTTATACGCATTGGTAACATTCGACTGTTCTTTATAATGCTTACCAACAGGGTATACCTCCCGTACAAAAATTCTTTTCCGTCGTCAAGCCATGTTGGCTGTACAGTGAGGTTAAAAATTTTGCCCCGGTTGATAGTACTATCTGATATAGCAGCTTGTTTATATCGTTCCAGTATTTCTTCTCTTGTTGGTTTGTATGCAGGATTTGTTTGTGCAAAGAGTATTGCACTGATAGCTATAAAACAGGCAAGAGATAAGATTTTTTTCAACATATAAATATAGAAAATTTTAGTCTTTAAAATGATGAGGTCAACTAAAGTAATTGCGATTCAAATTCATGACGGCTCGTTCTTCAGCCTTCTACAATACCTATTTTTGAAAACCAAGTCTTTATTTTTTACCAGCCTGCTTAATATCCATCTTTTATTGCTAATAGGAAAAATGTATATTCAACGCCTTACCTTATTGCAATTTGCCCGAAAACGATATATATCTGACCAGCTCCTTGCCGTCTTTGCGAGCCGCCAATACGAAAATAAAATATCATACTGCTTTGCGGCGAAACAATCTCATCTTTCAAAATTTATAAGAGATTGCTTCGCCCGTCGCAATACACATTTAAATTAAAACAACCTGCGGGCGGGCTCGAAAAGACGGCAAGAGTGTTTGTTACTATTACCAACTCTAAAGCAAAGCATATATTTAAAAAGCCACAATAAGGATACTGTTTTTACAGCAAGCTACTTAAATGTCGCTTCTATATTTTACACGCCACGGGTTGGGAGCAGTGGTCGGAAGGTTTGTCGTGTTTTTAAACCTGCTTCTATAACGCAGGCGTATACTATTTATAACTGCCCTCCACCTTCTTACTTTTGCTTTCTTACTACTTACCCTTATCACTCCCCTTCACCGTCCTCACCCCAAATACTCTTCCCGCTGTTTTATCATAGTTTGCTTCGACCCTTACGATTATTTTGGTCTTTCCTGAAATAAGCGCTGCAGGCAGCTCATAAAATGCATTATAAAATTTTCCTGTTTCTCCGCCCTTCCATTCAACGGTTTGTATTTTCTCGCCGTCAACCACAATATCAAACCTGCGGTCTTTATCATCGCCGATATATACAAACAACAAACGATTAGGCACAGAAGGATCTACCTTCATTTCAAAGGCAAAGTAACTTCCTTTTCTCGCTTCTCTTCCATTTATACCCAATGCATCGCTTACATAAGATCTTTCACCTGCAGTTAAATGATGATCACGCTCCGGCTGCATTTCTCCAATACGGAAATAATCGATCGTCATATCTTCAATCTCTTTCTGTTTCTTCTTCTCTGCTTCGTATTCCGCCTGCCGCGTTTGCCATTGCGTTACTGTAAAAAAATCCCAGTATACATTATAATACTCCTGCGACACTGTATAAAACGGTTTTAATGCAACATCTTTCGGCATACCGGCTTTATTTAAATTAAAAGCAAGTGTTGAAGGATTTGTTTTTCCAATCCATACTTTCGGGTCGCGATTATCTGTCATTAAAACCGGCACGCCATATACAGGATCTGGCGTTTCATTCCCTAAAATGCCTGCAAGCAATACTGGTCCATACAATAACGCAATCCTGTCTTTATTATCAGGCATATTTTCTGTGTATAATTCCATCGGAAATTCAACTGACACTTTATCATTATTCTTCCATGCTCCTGTTATGGTTAAAAAGCCTTCGGCATCTTTTTGCACCGGCACTACTTTATCATTTACCTTCACTGCAACTGTTTGTTTTGCCCACCAGGGCTGGCGGATATGTATCGCAAAGGCTTCACTTTTTTTAGGATGAAGTATTAGCTCCGTTTTGTTGTCAGAAGGGAAATTAGTGTTCTGCTCTATAATAGCACTCCTTACTTTCCAGTTTAGTGAAGAAGGAATAAAAAGATTTACATACAAACTTCCGTCTTTACCTTCGGCGTAAATATGCTCGGCATACTTGGAATGATTTTCCATGCCTGTGCCAACGCAGCAGGTAAAAGTATTGAACTGATCACTGAATGTTTTGCGGGTACCCATGCGAAGCGGCACAAAATAACACATCATACCATCCTCATGATTTTGCGAAGCAAGAATATGATTATATAAAGCCCGCTCATAATAATCGCCCAGCGCGGCGCTGGGCTGCCATGCAAATAAATGCCTTGTCAGCTTCAGCATATTATAAGTATTGCATGTTTCGCTTGTATTATCACTCAGCCTGTCATTCAGTTTATCTTCTTCTCCGCAATACTCATAGTTGCTGTTACCGCCGTTCACGTATGTATGATGATGCACCATGGTTTGCCAAAAGAAAGATGCGATGGTTTTATCCCGTTCATTTCCGATTAACTCATATTGTCTTGCGCTGCCAATAGCTTTCGGCACCTGTGTATTGGAATGTTTGCCGGGCATCGGGTCATTTTTTTCCGACAAAGGTTTCATTACAAAATCATCAAAAAATTTGTAAGAAAGAGCAAGATATTTTTTATTACCGGTAATACCGTATATGTTAGCAAGCACATCATTCATGCCGCCATATTCACAGCGAAGCATTTGCTGTATCTGGGCTTCATTTAAATTTTTCAGTACATCGGCTGTCCAGTCTGCCATACCGGTCGCTACCTTAAACGCAGTGGAATTGCCGCAATATAAATATGCATCAACCAGTCCGCTTATTATTTTATGCACAGTATACCAGGGAGACCATCCCCCGTTCAGATCAAAACCTCCAGATTTTATTTCTCCTCTTTTTAGTTTTCCAAAAATGGAATCTTCATTTGGTATAGCGCCCACATATCCTGTTTTACGCGCCAGCTGGCAACGCAACAATTCAGCGCTTATATAATCAACCCTCCTTTTAAATTCAGGATTTCCTGTAGAAGCATAAAACATAGCGCAGGCAGAAAGATAATGTCCCAGCGTATGCCCTGCAATGCCATCACTTTCCCATCCTCCGTATACCGGCGCTTTTACAGGCAACCCGGCGTTCTTATAAAAATTGTGCAATAACCGGTCAGGCGCTACCAGCAGCAAATAAGCAGAATCTTTTTGCATAGCATTCCTAAAAGGGCTATTGCCTGTTAATCTTATATCAGCAAGATTAAATGCATATGCGTTAATGGCTATCGCTGGTTTTACTTTTACAGCGGTATTGTTTTTTTCAGGAACATAAGATTGCGCTGTAACAAAGTGGGAAAAAAACAGGAATAAAACCGCAACACTGATTTTATACTTCATAAAAAAATATTTATTATAACTCACCCGGTAAGGATGTCAAACTTAAACAGACTATCGCATTAATAAGATAAAGTATTTAGCTGTTTATTCAATGATTTTAACCTGTAAAAATGATCAAATAGAATTGGTTTTTGAAGGAAAAACTTTAATGACAAATATCACTCCTGGCATATCCTCTGTTTACATAACTTTGAAAACAGTTATAAACAATACGATTATGCATAAAAAAGCTTTGTGTGCTTTTTTACTCTTCGCATTCATTTCATGCAGAAAGAAGCAGGAAACCATTCATCCGCAATACCAAAACATTACGCAATCTGTATACGCATCCGGCGCTGTAAAAAGCAGAAATCAATACCAGGTTTTTGCCAATATACCCGGGGTGATTGAAGAGCTGGATATTAAAGAAGGTGATTCGGTAAAAACCGGGCAAACGCTGCTGATCATTAATAATTCAACCGCTGAATTGAGCAGGCAAAACGCGGTAACATCTGCTGATTATAATGCTATTGTCAATAACCAGGACAGGCTGCAGGAATTGTCAGGTGCTGCTGAAATTGCCCTGCAGAAAAAGCAAAATGATTCCTTATTATACTCCCGCCAATCAAATTTATGGAGCCAGGGCATTGGCACACGCACAGAACTTGATCAGCGGGAACTGAATGCCAAAAATTCGGAACAAAATTATAAGAGCGCTTTGCTCCGCTATAACCAGCTTAAAAAACAATTGGATTTTGCGGCCACGCAAGCACGTACAAACCTTTCCATTGCTTCAGCCCAGGAAAAAGATCTTAGCGTAAGAAGCAAACTCAACGGAATAGTATTCAGCGTATTAAAAGAACAGGGAGAAATGGTGACAGCGCAAACACCTATCGCTATTATTGGTGAAAAAGAAAATCTTTACCTGGAGCTTCAGATAGATGAATATGATATCAGCCAGGTAAATGCGGGACAACAGGTAATGATAACAATGGATAGTTATAAGGGTGAAGTATTTGAAGCAACAATAAGCAAGATATACCCGATGATGAATGAACGCTCCCGTACATTTACCGCAGAGGCTGTATTTATCAAACGCCCGCCAAAGCTTTTTCCTAACCTTACTGCAGAAGCCAATATCATTATTACCACAAAAGAAAAAGCATTATTAATTCCGAGAAGCTATCTTATTGATGATGAGTATGTGCTGCTGAAAGATAAAACTAAAGTGCGCGTAGGCGTAGGCGTTAAAGACACCAGGTATATTGAAATTATTTCTGGCATTACCGCTGAAAATGAACTGCTAAACCCTGCGGAATGAAACCAAAGCTGCTGATAGAAATAGCTATATCACTACTAAGGGCCAGAATGCGGCAAACTATAGTAGCAGCTGTTGGCGTAACTTTTGGTATTACCATGTTTGTTACATTGCTTGGCTTTATGAATGGGTTAAACAAACTGCTCGACGGGCTTATCACCAACCGTACACCGCATATCAGGATATTCCGCGACATAGCGCCAAGTAAGCACCAACCGGTAGAACTGTCTGAGCAGTACAACACATCCTACAATTTTATCAGTTCAATAAAAGCACCCAACAGCAGGCAGGAAATTTATAACGCCAATAAAATAATGGATTTTATCAAAACTGATAAAAGGGTATCGGGTGTATCAAGAAAAGTATCAACACAGGTATTTTTTAACTCCGGTTCAATCGATATTACCGGTTTTATGAATGGCATTGATATTGAATCAGAAGTGAAATTTTATAAGTTCAATGATTATGTTACTACCGGCAAACCGATGGATTTGAAATACGTTCCCAACAGTATTATACTGGGTAAACCGCTGGCCCAAAAACTGCTTGCAGATATTGGCGATGTAATACAAATTACCACAGCACAAGGGGAGCGTTTTTCTTTAAAAGTAGTGGGATACTACCAGTCAGGATTAGCCGATTTTGACAAAACCCAAAGTTTTGTAAATACATCAACCGTACAAACCATTTTAGGTAAACCGAATAGTTATATTACCGATATACAGGTTAAACTACACGACATTAAACAAGCTCCTGCAATAGCAAAAGAATACGCGAAAGTTTTTGACAGCAATACAGAAGATATACAAACTGCCAATGCGCAGTTTGAAACCGGTAACAACATCAGAAATATTATTTCCTACGCGGTAGGTATTACCTTACTTATTGTTGCCGGCTTTGGTATATACAATATACTCAACATGATGATTTTTGAGAAAATGGATACTATTGCCATTTTAAAAGCTACTGGATTTGCAGGTGTTGATGTAAAAAAAATCTTCCTGTTCATTTCAATAAGCATTGGCATTACAGGATGCTTTGCCGGTTTATTGTTTGGCTATATACTAAGCAGCATTATTGACCGGCTTCCGTTTGAAACAGCAGCGCTTCCAACCATTAAAACATTCCCTGTTGACTTCAATCCTTTGTATTATATCATCGCAATTATATTTTCTTTAATCACCACATTTTTTGCCGGTTGGTTTCCGGCAAGAAAAGCAAGCCGGGTGGACCCGGTAATTATCATCAGGGGGAAATAGTATGGGCACAACAATATTACAGGCAAAAGATATTAATAAAAGCTTTAAAGACCCGGTGCTGATGCCTGTACTGCATGATATAAGTTTTACCATTGAAAAAGGAGAATTCACTTCTATTATCGGTAAGTCAGGCTGTGGAAAATCCACACTGCTGTATATTCTTTCTACAATGGATACAGATTATACAGGGGAATTATTTATTGATGAAGAATTGATGTCGAGCAAATCAGAAAAAGAGCTGGCACATATACGTAATGAAAAAATTGGTTTTGTTTTCCAGTTTCATTACCTGCTGAATGAGTTTACAGTGCTGAAAAATGTAATGCTGCCTGCGCTTCGTTTAAGCAAATATTCCGAAGCTGAGATTGAAGTGCGTGCAATGAAATGGCTTGACAATCTTGGCATAAAAGATCTTGCGCATAAAAAAGCCAATCATTTATCGGGCGGTCAAAAACAGCGTGTGGCAATTGCCAGGGCGCTCATAAACGATCCCGCTATTATTATGGGTGATGAGCCTACAGGAAATCTTGATAAGAAAAACAGTGAAATTGTTTTTGAAACCTTCCGCCGCCTTTCTGAAGAGTTTAAGCAGACCCTTTTAATTGTAACCCATGATAATGATTTTGCAGCAAGCACCAAAAGAACAATCGAGATGGAAGACGGAAGGATCATCAGGCATTGAAATGATATGGCTGCATGCCGGAGTATATGAACATATAAAACCTTACCTCTCACTCAAAAAAATGCTACGAACAATGTTACAAAAGGCAGAATATACCGGCACAAGCAAAATAATTACGGTTAAAATATATGCAGGAATGCATAAAATATAAATAGCAGTTTTGACCCGCAACTTTTAATTTTGCAACCTGCAAAAAAAAATTCCTGCAATACAATGAAAAATATAGTGATAGTAGGCGGAGGCATTATAGGTTTAAGCTCCGCGTTTTATCTTCAAAAATCTGGACATAAAGTTACCGTTATAGATAAAGATGATTTTTTAAACAACTGCTCTTATGGCAATGCAGGATATGTTTGCCCGAGCCACTTTGTTCCGCTGGCTACACCCGGTATAGTATGGCAGGGTTTTAAATGGATGTTCAATTCACAAAGCCCGTTTTATGTGCAACCTTCTATAAAAAGTGCGTTGATTGACTGGGGACTAAAATTTGTGAAAAGCGCTAACGACCGCCATGTAGCTACTTCGGCTATACCTTTACGTGATATTGCCATATTAAGCCAGAAAGAATATGAAAGCTGGACCAAAATTCCAGGCTTCGATTTTGCGTATGAGCATAAAGGGCTTCTTGAAATATTCCAGACAGCACCGGTAGCTGAGCATGCACGTCATACCGTGGAAAAAGCAAATGCAATCGGGCTTGATACGGTTTTACTTAGCGCGGAAGAGCTGCAACAATTAGAACCCCATACAACAATAAATGCGCTTGGCGCAATATTGTTTAAATGCGATGCGCACTTATACCCGCAAAAATTAATGCATGGGCTTATTAATATTTTAAAACAAAGTGGTGTGCAGCTCATCTCTAATGAAGCTGTTATAAAATTTGAGAAAAAAGGGAATAGTATTAATAAAGTAATTACTGTGAAGAACGCCTATGATGCCGGGCAGGTTGTTATTGCAACGGGTGCATGGTCAAGAGAGATCGCAGCACTGGCAGATACCAAAATTCCGCTGATGCCCGGGCGTGGTTACTCTATTACGCTTGAAAATTCTCCCTATAAGATAAATCACCCCGCCGTATTAATGGAAGGAAGGGTTGCGCTTACGCCTATGGACGGAAATAAAATTCGCTTTGGAGGAACAATGGAAGTTGTACCTACCAGTACACCGCCCCGTTATAAACGCGTAGAAGGTATTATAAATGCTGTTAAACGCTATTACACAGCATTTGATATACCGGTACCTGAAGAAAGAGATATATGGTATGGCTATCGTCCCTGCTCTGCAGATGGTTTGCCGTATATAGGTAAAATAAAAAAGTATAACAATATAGTTGTGGCAACCGGCCACGCAATGATTGGTTTAAGTACCGGTGCCGGAACAGGAAAATTGGTATCGGAAATTGTGAATGGAGAAAAGCCAGGCATAGATATCAAGCCTTTTGAAGTGGAGCGGTTTGATTAGAAGTTATGCTCTTTTAAATCATTAAGCTGATAAGATTTATAAAAAAAATAAACAATGTTCAGCAAACAAATATATATCGAAAGAAGAAAGGAATTAAAAAATCTTGTTGGCAACGGTGTTATCCTGCTTCCCGGCAATGAGGAAAGCAGTATGAATTATAAGGATAATCTCTATCATTTCCGGCAGGATAGCAGTTTTCTCTATTATACAGGTATTGACAGACCATCCTTATTTTTTGTGATGGATATTGATAACAATACAGAAACCATTTTCGGCAATGAAGCTACTATCGATGATATTGTTTGGACAGGCGCAACGCAAACCATACAAATGCAGGCAGAGCAGTCCGGAATAACCGCAGTGTTACCTGTATTAAAACTGGTTTCTCTTTTACAACAATATACCAATGAAAAAAGAACAGTGCATTACCTGCCACCTTATCGCGCAGATACCGCCGTTAAAATAAATGAATGGTTGAATATTACCTTCAGACTGATAAGGGATAAAGCATCGGTTACACTTATTAAAGCCATCGTAAAACAACGTTCAATAAAATCTGCTGAAGAAATAGTTGAAATTGAAAAAGCCATCAACGTTACAGCAGACATGCAACTGAAAGCAATGCAGTGCTCACGGGAAGGCATACCCGAATATCAGGTTGCAGGACACATAGAAGGTATAGCGAAAAGTGCAGGTGGAAATTTGTCTTTTCCAATTATCCTCACGACAAATGGTCAACCTGCATAACCATGCCGGCAGTAATATTTTAAAAAACGGGCAATTGTTGTTATGTGATTGCGGCGCTGAATTGCAATCCTGTTATGCAGGTGATTTAACCCGTACTTCTCCTGTTGGCGGAAGATTTACAAACTTGCAAAAACAGGTGTATAATATTGTGCTTAAAGCGCAGGAAGCAGCATTAGCCGCCCTTACTCCCGGCAAAAGATTTATTGATATCCATTTATTGGCCTGCGAAAAACTAACAGAAGGCTTGCAGCAATTGGGTTTAATGAAGGGAGATATAAAAGAAGCGGTGACAGCAGGCGCTCATACATTATTCTTTCAATGCGGGCTTGGGCATATGATGGGGCTTGATGTACACGATATGGAAAATCTCGGGGAACAATATGTTGGCTATACAGATAACCTGAGGAAGAGCAAAGACTTTGGATTAAAATCACTCAGGCTTGCCAGGGAATTGGAAGAGGGTTTTGTAGTAACTGTAGAACCCGGCTTATATTTTATTCCGGAATTAATGGATATGTGGAAGGCAGAAAATAAACATGCGCCATTCATCAATTATAATAAGCTTGACGTTTTCAGGGATTTTGGTGGTATACGCATTGAGGATAATGCCCTCATCACTGCAACAGGTAGCCGCATATTAGGAAAGCCGCTTGCTAAAACAAGCCGGGAAATTGAGGCGTTGTGTGGGTAAAGGAAGGCGTCGGCTGTCAGCTATCAGCTATCAGGAAAACCGGCAATCTGAAACTTGCTTATCACTTACCTCTTACCGCTTATCGCCTTCGCTGCTATCCAGCCCGTAGTCCAGGCGTTTTGAAAATTAAAGCCGCCTGTAATGCCGTCTACATCTATCACTTCACCGGCAAAAAACAGGCCGGGAATCTTTTTACTTTGCATTGTATTTACATCAATTTCATTTAATGAAACACCGCCGCAGGTAACAAACTCTTCCTTAAAAGTTGTTTTTCCCTTCACATCAAAATGATGCGCAGTAAGATATTGCATTAATAATTGTTGCTGCAGGGCGGTTATATCGCTCCATCGTTGTTCCGCCTGTATTTTACTTTCTTCCAAAAGATAAGCCCATAACCGGGCAGGCAATCCAAATGGATTCCGGGAATATATTTTTTGCGCACCATATTGTTGCCTTAATACATTCCACTTTTTACGCAATGTTTGTTCGTTAAACTCAGGTAACCAGTTTACGGTAACGCTGAAGTTATATTGTATATCCGCTAACTCCCTTGCACCCCATGCGCTTAGCTTTAATATAGCAGGTCCGCTCATACCCCAATGCGTAATAAGTAATGGACCTTCCCCGGATAATTTAGTGCCTTTTATTTTTACGATCACTTTTTCAACACTTATACCCATCAGATTTGTAATGGCATTGTCAGGCATATTGAATGTAAACAAAGACGGTACAGGTATGGCAACAGTATGTCCTAACTCTTTTAGCCAGTCAAACTGTACCGCTTTGGGATAGCCGCCGCAGGCTATACACAAATACTCTGCATGTACTATATTATCATTTGCAAGATGAATATCAAAACTGGCTTTTGCTTCATTATCACTGTTGTTCACTATTATTTTCCTTGCATCCGCATTCATCTTTATCTCCACGCCATTTTTATTGACTTCTTTAATTAAGCAGCTAATAATGGTTTCTGAAGTATTTGATACAGGAAACATTCTTCCATCAGCTTCTGTTTTTAATTTCACGCCTCTTTCCTCAAACCATTGTATGGTATCCGTAGTAAAAAAATGATGAAAAGCCTTTTTCAAAAAATTAGCTCCACGCGGGTATCGCCTGATCATTTCATTAATATCAAAGCAGGCATGGGTTACATTACATCTTCCGCCCCCGCTAACCCGCACTTTAGCAAGCACCTTGCTGCTTTTTTCGAGTATAGTTACTTTGAGCCCGGCATTCATTGCGGCTGCATTTACGGCAGTAAAAAAACCGGCAGCCCCTCCCCCGATCACTACAAGATGTTTTTGCTTCATTAATTTGTGTAATTTAAACCTGCCATTTTTGCCTCCGGCAAACAGGGAAAGTAAAAATATATTTTTTGTTTTACAGCATTATAAAAATAATCGCAAGATTCAGCTTGCTATTTTTCTTCAGAAAAAAAATAGTTTGTGGCAAGTCATTAAAAAAATTGAAAGGCCCGGCTATTATTGCAGCCAATCATCCCGACTCCTTGATGGACGCTGTTGTAATTGGTAGCTGCTGCACGCAACAGGTGCATTTTACCATCAGGAGCGATATGTTCAATAATAAACTATTCAACATATTATTAAGCAGGCTGAATGGTATTCCTGTTTACCGATTGTCGGAAGAAAAAGATAAATTGCGGAAAAATTTTGATACGATAGATCGTTGCAAAGAGATATTAAAAAACAATGGCATCATTATCATATTTGCGGAAGGGCAAACACTGCACGACTGGAATTTAAAACCGATAAAAAGCGGTGTATCAAAAATTACACGCCATGCTATTACTGATCCTTACCTGAAAGAAAATTTAGCTGTTGTACCTGTAGGTTTAACATACAGTGATTATCAACACCCCGCTAAAACAATTGTAATACAAACCGGGGGTAGTTTTCATCCCGGGGCAATAGATGAAGGGTTGAGTGATGGCTTATGGAAACAAACATTCAACACAATATTGTTTCAAAAACTGGAGCCGGTAGTACCCTCAATGCGCTCTGAACAAAAAGAAAGAGTACATGCATGGCAAATAGTAATTAAGGGGCTGAAAAAACAACGGAGATGTGATACTATACACAAATTACATAACGCCGCAGTAGCAATAGAGCAATCGGATGCTATACCTGGTTTAAGCAATATTACGCGGCAATACATCGCCGAAAACAATCTTCATTTTTACAAAAATGTATTGCTTTTGTTATTGTTACTCACCCCTGCTATTGCCGGTTTGCTGTTGAACGCGTTGTATTATTTTCCGGTAAGCAGGTGGGCTTACCTAAAAACAAAAGGGTCCATTTTTTATGATGCACTATTATGCGGACTGATAACCATAACCTATCCTGTCTATATTTTAATAGCCGCAGCTATTCTTCATTTCACCACACCTATACGCTTTTTATTCTGGATACCATTGTTACCCACTACAGCATACTGCACCGTACATGCATATACGTTATTTATTGAAGCCAGAAATTATTTAATTATACCTGCAGCGGGAAAAAGATTTTTGAAACAAGTGATTTGAACCGCGGAAGCACAAAGCTTACAATTAGTAATCAATTTTGAAAAGCAAGGGCCGTGCGTTGATTTTTTCCCTTTGGAAAGGTCAGGGTTGGCTTTAATACGACGAATCCAAATTGCTATTCGCCTTCTCATTCTTTTCTATTTCTGCAAATGAAGAAAGTAAATCAGGTTTGTTTTTTTGCACGCAAACATTATGTTCATAATGTGCCGCAGGCTTGCCGTCTTTTGTTCTCACCGTCCAGCCATCTGTATCATAATATACTTCCTTCTTACCCAGGTTGATCATTGGCTCAATAGCAATAACCAATCCTTCTTTCATCTTTAAACCGGTTCCTCTTTTACCAAAATTTGGCACCTGTGGATCTTCATGCAAATGTCTTCCTAAGCCATGCCCTACAAGCTCTCTCACTACACCATATCCATATTGACGCTCTGTATACTCCTGTATGGCAAAAGCAATATCGCCTATCCTGTTACCTGCTATAGCTTTTTCTACCCCCTTGTTTAATGATTCTTTTGTAACCCTCAGCAATTTTTTCACATCGCCGGGAATAGAACCTAACGCAAATGTATAGGCACTATCACCATGATAACCATTCATTAATACTCCCAGATCAACTGAAACAATATCTCCGTCTTTCAATTCAACATTGTTGGGAAAACCATGCACAACAGCATCGTTCACGGAAATACAACTTGTAAAAGGGAAACCTTTATAATTTTTAAAAGAAGGCACCGCACCATTATCGCGTATAAATTTCTCCGCCATTGCATCTACCTGCAACGTGGTGATACCGGGCTTTAAAAATTTTGCCACCTCTGCTAAGGTGGCACTAACTAATAAACTACTTTTCCGGATCAGTTCGATCTCTTCTTTCGTTTTGTAATAAACCATGATATCGTTATAAGGAAACGGGAGATGAAGTTTGTCTTCCCTGTATACGCCCGCTCTTCATCAATCCATCATATTGACGCATGAGCAAATGCGTTTCTATTTGCTGCAATGTATCAAGCACAACTCCAACCATAATCAGCAATGATGTACCACCAAAGAATGTGGAGAACTGTGGTGTAACACCTGCTCTCTGAGCAAGCCCAGGTAGTATACCTACTACTGCAAGAAATACAGCGCCGGGCAATGTTATACGGTCCATTATCTGGCCGATATAATCAGTTGTCGGCTGACCAGGTTTTACGCCCGGAATAAAGCCATTGCTCTGCTTCAGGCTATCTGAAATTTGCTTGGGATTAAATATCAATGCTGTATATAAGAAAGTAAATGCAATTACCATTACAGCATATATAATCATATACCACACATTACTGTGGTCAGAAAATATCCTGGCAATACCCTGCCCTGACTCAAGTGAAGTGAAAGAAAACAAAGTTGGTAAGAACATAATTGCCTGTGCAAAGATGATAGGCATTACACCCGCAGCATTCACTTTTAACGGAAGAAACTGTCTTGCACCGGTAAACTGCCTGTTGCCAACAATTTGCTTTGCATAGTTAACAGGTATCTTTCTTACCCCTTGCACAAGAATAATCAATCCCATAATGATAGCTATCAACACCGCTAATTCAATAAGGAAGAAAATCAAACCACCGCCGCCTCTTACATTTTTTGCAGCAAACTCCTGCATAAAAGATTGGGGAAGACGGGCAAGAATACCCACCATGATAATGATAGAAGTACCGTTACCCAGACCTTTATCCTGAATTTTTTCACCCAACCACATTACAAACAAAGTACCTGCGGTAAGAATAATTACAGTTGATATCCAGAAATAAGGCTGATATGCCGGAATAAGCGCATCCCTGTTTTGATTGGTAAGATATGCAACAAAAGTACCTGCCTGCAATAATGTAACTATAGCAGTAAGATATCTTGTCCATTGATTGATTTTCTTTCTGCCGCTGTCTCCTTCCTTCTGTATTTTCTGCATTTGCGGCACAAGAATGGTCATCAACTGCATAAAGATAGAGGCAGAGATATACGGCATGATACCCAATGCAAGAATAGAGGCATTTGAAAATGCACCGCCTGCAAACGTATCAAACAGGCCTAAAAGACCCTTTTGAGAATTTTGTGAGAAAGTATTAAGCTTATTAGGATCGATACCTGGTAATACAATATGAGCACCTAAGCGATAAATAAATACAAGCAATAGTGTTACAAGTATCTTGCTCCTCAGTTCTTCAATAGTCCAGATATTCTTCAGTGTCTGAATGAATTTCTTCACGAATAGTGTATTTTAGTTTGAGCCCAAAATGAAAGTAACGCACTTTAAATGCGTTACGCAAGGTAAGGAAAATTACTTTACTAACTCAATGCTTCCGCCGGCAGCTTCAATAGCAGATTTTGCTTTTTCGCTTACAGCGTTTACTTTGAAAGTAAGTTTGGCTTTTAATTCACCATTGCCAAGAATCTTCACAATATCGGTCTTCCTGATCAGCCCATTTATATACAGTGTTTCAGCAGAAACTTCCTGTATATTATATTTTTGTGACAACTGTTCAATCTGACCAAGGTTGAATACTGCGTATTCAACACGATGTGAGTTTTTGAAACCACGCTTTGGCAAACGACGCTGAATAGGCATCTGACCACCTTCGTGCGCCATCTTGGATTTGTAACCTGTTCTTGATTGCTGACCTTTGTTACCTTTTGTAGATGTACCGCCATGTCCGGATGCTTCACCACGACCAAGACGTTTTTCTTTATGAGTTGCTCCTTTTGCGGGTCTTAACTGATGCAGTTTCATTGTTTATCTTTTTTTACTCAACGCCCGGAAAACATCGGGCTCGCTTATTAATAATTATAAAATAATAAAACTAAAGCCTATCTCTCCTTCTCTCTTTCCAGCCTCACCCTCTTATCCCTCTCCTTGCAGAGAGGGACGGTGCAGCAGAATATATTCAAACTTTCAATTCTTCCACATCATCTATTGAATAATTCCCAGCTTTGTATTTCATTCCCACATCTCCTCATTTTCATACTTCCACATTCTTTCCCTCATTTTCAATTCAACATCTCATATTTAATAATCACTCTTAAAAAAGCGAGGGCTGTGGATTGGGTCTCCTCCTCCCCTTTGGGGAGGCCCGGGAGGGGCTGCTTACTTTTTACTTCACTTCCTCTACCTTAACCAGGTGATTAACCTTGGTAACCATACCGAGTATTTGTGGGGTAGCTTCAACTTCTACAGAAGCGTTAAGCTTTTTAAGTCCAAGTGCAGAGATTGTTTTTTTCTGACGCTCAGATCTGTCGATTACGCTTTTTACCTGTGTTATTTTAATCTTTGCCATGATGTTATCCGTTAAATACTTTTTTAAGAGCTATCCTTCTTTCTTTTGAAACAACGATCGGTTCACGCAACAAGCCTAATGCTTTAAAAGTTGCTTTTACCACGTTGTGAGGATTAGCAGAACCAAGAGATTTAGCCAAAACGTCTGTAATACCGGCGCTTTCCAAAACCGCACGCATGCTTCCTCCGGCTATCACACCAGTACCATGAGCGGCTGGTTTGATAAGTACTTTAGCAGCACCTTCTTTTGCCCATTGGTCATGAGGAATAGTTCCTTTCATTACAGGCACTTTGATCAGATTTTTCTTGGCATCATCAATGCCTTTTGAAATAGCCTGCTGAACTTCTTTAGCCTTTCCCAAACCATGACCAACCACTCCGTTCTCGTTACCTACAACTACCAATGCAGAAAAGCTGAAAGCACGCCCGCCTTTGGTTGTTTTTACCACACGGTTAATCGCAACCACTTTTTCCTTGAACTCTATTTCACCGGCTTTTACTTTGTTTAAATTTACTTTTGACATTATAATACTTGTTATGGGTATTTATGATTTCTGTTATCTCCAGCATTAGAGTGTTAATCCGCCTTCACGTGCACCTTCTGCCACAGCTTTAATACGACCGTGATACAAATAACCTCCACGATCAAATACTACATTTGTGATACCGGCAGCGATTGCTTTTGCAGCGATTGCTTTACCAACCAAACCACTCAACTCAACCTTAGGAGCTTTTTGCACCTTAATATCTTTATCTTTTGTTGAAGCAGACAAAATAGTTTCGCCATTCTCATCATTAATGAGCTGCGCATATATATCAGTATTACTTCTGAATACCGATAATCTTGGCCTTTGTGCCGTACCAGATACTGTTTTGCGGATATTGTACCTGATCTTTTGTCTCCTGATAACTTTTGCGTCCATGTTTCTTTATTTTTCCTTCCGATTCTGCCGGAAGTAATATTAAAATTATTTACCAGCAGCCTTACCAGCTTTACGGCGGAGCTGCTCACCGGCGTATTTAACACCTTTACCTTTATATGGCTCAGGCTTACGAAGGCTGCGTAATTTTGCTGCTACCTGCCCAAGCAATTGCTTGTCTGTTCCTTCCAAAGTAATTGTAGGGTTCTGACCTTTTTCCTGAGCAGTAGCTACTTTCAATTCCTTAGGTATTTCAATCAAAATATTGTGAGAATATCCTAAAGTAAGGTCGAGCAGATTACCCTGGTTAGATGCTTTAAAACCCACACCCACTAACTCCAACTGCTTTTTATAACCTTCTGTTACCCCTTTTACGAGATTAGCAGTGATGGCACGATATAAACCGTGTAATGCACGATGCCTGATCTGGTCAGTTGGGCGTGTGAAATTCACTTCACCATCTTTCACTTCTACTTTAATATCACGATCTACCGGCTGTTTTAATTCGCCTTTAGGTCCTTTAACAGTGATTACGTTATCATTTCCTACTGTAACAGTAACACCTGCGGGAACTGTAACCGGTTGTTTACCTATACGAGACATAATAATTTGAAATTTAAAATTTGATATTTATTGTTTACCGGCTGAAAGTGTTCAGCTCCGTATAGAGAGCTTAAATTATCAATCAGCTTACTTCGCAATTAAGAAATATAGCAAAGTACTTCACCGCCTACATTCTGCAACTTTGCCTGCTTATCAGTCATAACACCTTTTGAAGTGCTCACGATAGCAATACCCAAACCATTCATTACTCTTTTAAAGTCTGCTGGTTTTGAATACTGACGCAAACCCGGGCGGCTGATCCTTTCCAAAGACCTGATAGCAGGTTGCTTTGTCTGCGCATCATATTTCAACGCGATCTTGATCACGCCTTGTTTGCTGTCATCTTCAAACTTATATTTCAGAATGTAACCCTGATCGTACAGTATCTCTGTAATACGCTTTTTAAGGTTAGAAGCGGGGATTTCCACAATACGATGTCCTGCCAACTGGGCGTTACGCACTCTTGTGAGAAAATCTGCAATAGGATCTGTTACCATTTTTATGAATTAATCAGTTGAAAATTTATTTTGTTCTGCCGGATACATTACTTAAAACCTGAAGCCGTCTCACCGCTCAAAGCTAATCGCTGATAGCTGACTGCTTACTTCAGATATTCGGCAACTTACCAGCTTGCTTTTTTTACGCCTGGTATTATACCATTTAAAGCCATATCACGAAAAGCTACCCTCGACAATCCGAAGTAACGGATATAACCTCTTGGGCGGCCTGATACCTGGCAACGGTTTTTCAAACGAACTTTTGATGAGTTCTTTGGTAACGCATCAAGCGCTTTCCAATCGCCCGCAGCTTTTAAAGCAGCGCGCTTTTCAGCATAAAGTTCTACCAGGTGTTCTCTTTTTCTTTGTCTGGCTTTTACTGATTCTTTTGCCATATTGTTTTAATTCAGATTATTGATTGTCATTCCGGCTTTATACCAGAGCAATAATTATGTTGATTAATCTTTTTTAGTGTTTCTGAAAGGCATGCCTAATTCCTTCAGCAACTCATACGCTTCTTCGTTAGTGTTAGCTGAAGTAACAAAGGTGATATCAAGACCCGTGATCTTATTTACTTTATCAATATCGATCTCAGGAAATATAATTTGCTCAGTAATACCTAAGGTATAGTTTCCGCGACCGTCAAATGCTTTTTCGTTAATACCTTTAAAGTCACGTACCCGAGGTAAGGAAGCAGCAATAAGGCGATCAAGGAACTCATACATTTTTACACCGCGCAATGTTACTCTTGCACCGATAGGTACTCCTTTACGTAATTTAAAGTTCGATATATCTTTTTTAGATGTAGTTGCCACCGCTTTCTGACCGGTGATATTACCAAGTTCTTCAACTGCAATATCAACCAGTTTTTTATCGTTTACAGCTCCGTTAACACCGCGGTTAATACAAATTTTTTCCAATGCAGGAACCTGCATTACACTTTTGTAAGCAAAGCGTTTCATTAATGCCGGTACAACATCTTTTTTGTACTTATCGGCTAACCTTGGAGTATATTTTGTAGTGCTCATCTTTTCAACTTTTAATTTCAACCGGTATCTTTCAGGATACCAAAATTATTTTAGATTGTTGCGCCTGACTTTTTAGACACGCGAACTAATTTTCCGGTTTCCCTGGTGCGCTTTACTTTGGTAGCTTCACCTTTTTTTGCATCCCACAGTTTTACATTACTGATGTGAATAGGCGCTTCTTTTTTCACCAAACCACCTTTGGTATTTTGCGCAGATGGTTTTGTATGGCGGGTAATGATATTTGCACCTTCAACTACAACACGATCTTTTTTCAGGAAATACTTCCAGAACCTTACGTGGTTTTTTAACGTCTTTATCATCACCGGCAATAATCACTACTGAATCGCCTTTTTTAATGTTAAACTTGGGTTTAAATCTTGTGCTCATTTTATTTCGCTTTTGGCTGTCAGCTATCAGCTATCAGCCGTTTAAGTTTATATTTCATATTCGCTAAAAGCTGATAGCTGATAGCTGAATGCTCTATAACACCTCAGGTGCAAGAGATATAATTTTCATATATCCTTTATCACGCAATTCTCTTGCTACAGGTCCGAAGATACGTGTGCCACGAGGCTCATCTGCCTGATTAAGCAGCACTACAGCGTTATCATCAAACCTGATATAGGAACCGTCTTTACGACGTAGCTTATTTTTTGTACGAACAATTACCGCTTTAGTAACTGTTCCTTTTTTAATACCGCCGGCAGGAATGGCGTCTTTTACCGTAACTACTATTTTATCGCCAATCTTTGCGTAATCCTGACCGCTGTTTCCCAGCACACGAATACAAAGCACTTCTTTAGCACCGCTGTTGTCTGCTACGTTTAACCTGCTTTCTTGCTGAATCATTTTATTTAGCTTTTGGCTGTCAGCTTCGTAGCTGTCAGCATTTATACAATTTAATAATGTCTGGCTAACAGCTGACGGCTGATAGCTGATAGCTTTATTATTTCGCCTTTTCTACTACTTCTACCAGGCGCCAGCGTTTTGTTTTACTCAACGGGCGGGATTCCATAATTTTTACGGTATCACCTACGCCGCACTCGTTCTTCTCATCATGAGCATGGAATTTGGTAGTTTTTTTCACGAACTTACCGTAGATGGGGTGCTTTACTTTTGTTTCAATTTCTACTGTAACAGTTTTTTCCATCCTGTTACTGGTAACCACCCCAATCTTTGTTTTACGCAAATTTCTTTCAGCCATTGTATTAGCTTTTAGCTTTTTTCTTTAATTCTGTTTTTAATCTCGCGATATCTCTACGCAATAATTGTATACTCATTGGGTTTTCCAATGGAGAAGTTGAATGTGCAAATTTTAATTTCTTAAGACGCACTTCATCTTCTTTAATGCGAGCCTGCAAATCAACCTCGTTCAAACCATTCAGGCTACTTAAAAACTCAGATTTCTTAGACATTTCTTATCTGTTTGAAAATTAAGAACATTAGATATTACGCTCCTGCATAGTCGCGACGGATGATGAACTGTGTTTTAATCGGCAACTTAGCCGCAGCCAGTTCCATCGCTTCTTTTGCTACCTGAACTGGTACTCCGTCAGCTTCAAAAATGATGCGACCTGGTTCTACCACAGCAGCCCAGAATTCAGGGTTACCTTTACCTTTTCCCATTCTCACTTCGGCCGGCTTACGTGTAATTGGCTTATCAGGAAAAATGCGGATCCAAACATTACCTTCACGTTTCATGGCACGTGTCATTGCCTGACGTGCAGATTCAATCTGGCGGTTGGTAAGCCATATAGGCTCTAAAGCCTTTAACGCAAACGAACCAAAAGATATAGTTGCACCACGCTTAGCCACTTCTCTGATCCTTCCTTTCTGTGCTTTTCTGTGTTTTGTTCTCTTTGGCTGTAACATTATATTACAATTTGAAAATTTTAAATATTATTCATTAACCTCACATCCTATACCCTAATCCTTTAACCTCTTTTTTATCTCCTGTCTCCACCTCTTCTATCACCGCCTCTCCTGTCACCGCCTCTCCTGTCACCACCTCTCCGGTCGCCTCTGTCTCCACCGCCTCTTCTGTCTTCTCTTCTGCCTTCACCTACACCTGCTTCACCTTTATTACCTTCAATGATGTTAGGATTAAGATCACGTTTGCTTAATACCTCACCTTTACAGATCCATACTTTAATACCGATCTTTCCGTATACTGTCAACGCAAATACATTGGCGTAATCAATTTCCATACGGAAAGTATGTAAAGGAACACGCCCTTGTTTGATCTCCTCTGTACGGGCAATTTCAGCTCCGCCCAAACGACCGCTAACTTTAATCTTGATACCTTCAGCACCCATACGAAGCGCGGAAGCTATAGCCAGTTTGATAGCGCGTTTGTAGTTGATGCGGTTTTCTATCTGGCGGGCAATAGTATCACCCACGATATTAGCATCAAGCTCCGGGCGGCGAACCTGCAGAATATTGATCTGCACATCTTCCTTACCGGTAAGCTTTTTCAATTCTTCTTTAATATGGTCAACTTCACCACCACCTTTACCAATGATGATACCAGGCTTTGAAGTATGTATGGTAACGATCAGCTTGTTCAGCGTACGCTCAATTACGATTTTTGAAATACCGCCTTTATTGATACGGGCGTTCAGGTAAGTCCTGATCTTATTGTCTTCAATCAGTTTCTTAGAAAAATCCTTTTTGTTTCCGTACCAGTTGCTTTCCCAACCGCGGATGATACCTAACCTGTTACCAATTGGATTTGCTTTCTGACCCATGTTTATTATTTGAATATTTTCACTTTTATTTCTGGTCAACAATTACTGTTACATGATTGCTGCGCTTACGAACCCTGTAAGCTCTTCCCTGTGGTGCGGGTAACATTCTTTTTAATACTCTGCCACCGTCAACAAAAACGGTTTTTACCAACAACGCACTGTCAGCTGCGCTTTTACCTTCGTTCTTCTGCTCCCAGTTGCTAACTGCGCTTCTTACTAATTTGTAAAGAGGCGTAGAAGAATGCTGTGGATGATGTTCCAATATTGCCAAAGCCTTCTCTACATCCATACCGCGGATAACATCTGCCAGCAGGCGCATTTTGCGCGGAGATGTAGGATAGTTTCTGAGTTTAGCTACTGCTTCCATTTTTTATAGTTTCTGGTTACAGGTTACATTGTTACATGCAGCCCGCAACTGTTTATTATGCTATTTTCTTGCTTGAGTGTCCTTTAAAGTTCCTTGTTGGTGCAAACTCACCTAATTTATGACCAACCATAAACTCCGTTACATATACCGGAATAAACTTGTTGCCATTGTGCACCGCAAAAGTGTTTCCAACAAAATCCGGTGTAATAGTGGAACGGCGGCTCCATGTTTTGATAACACCTTTTTTTGTTTTGCCCTCATTCATAGCCAGTACTTTCTGTTCAAGGTAGTCTGCTACGTAAGGACCTTTTTTAATTGAACGAGCCATAATCTATATTTCTGATTTGAAATTTGAGATTTAAAATTGTTGATCTGCTTATCTCTTATTACCTATCACCTACCACTATTTTGTAAGCTTCTTTCCGTTTTTACGCTGGATGATCAGTTTGTCAGAACCTTTATGCTTACGTGTTTTTAACCCTTTGGCATATTTACCGGTTCTTGATCTTGGGTGACCGCCTGAAGCCCTTCCTTCACCACCACCCATCGGGTGGTCTACGGGGTTCATTGCAACACCACGGGTACGTGGGCGAACACCTTTCCAACGGTTCACACCTGCTTTACCGGCTCTTTCCAAACTATGATCGCTGTTGCTTACCACACCAACTGTAGCGTAGCAGTTGATCAAAATTTTTCTTAACTCACCACTTGGCATTTTTAATACACCATATTTTTCTTCTTTGTTGCTTAACTGTGCAGAAGAACCGGCGCTGCGCACCAGTTTACCACCCTGACCAGGCTGTAATTCTATATTGTGCACGTTAGTACCAAGCGGCATATTTTTTAATTGCAAAGCATTTCCCACTTCAGGAGCAACGCTGTCGCCACTTACTACAGTAGCGCCAACCTGCAATCCCTGCGGAGCAATGATGTATCTTTTCTCCCCATCAGCATAGCTTAATAAAGCGATAAATGCTGTGCGGTTTGGATCGTATTCTATGGATAATACAGTCGCGTTAATACCTTTCTTTTCTCTCTTAAAATCAACTACACGGTATTTCTTTTTATGACCACCGCCAATATATCTCATTGCACGGCGACCCTGGGCGTTACGTCCGCCGGTGCCTGATTTCTTTTCAAGAAGGCTTTTTTCAGGAGTGTCGGTAGTAATTTCAGCGTATGAATTTCCTATTTTCCAACGTGTACCTGCTGTAACCGGTTTATATTTTTTTACTGCCATGGTTTATTCTTTTTTGCGAAATTTTCAGCTTCGCTAACTATAATAATTTAGTTGCCTATAAGCTACCGTACAGATCGATGTTTTCACCTTCTGCTACAGTTACATAAGCTTTTTTGAAAGCCGGCTTACGACCGGAGATAACTCCTGCTTTTGTAAACCTTGATTTGCTTTTACTGGGAGATACAACGGTGTTCACGTTTATTACGCTTACGCCGTAAAACTCTTCCACAGCCTTTTTAATTTCAAGCTTATTTGACTTACGTCCTACGCGGAAAGCATAAGTGTTTCTTTTTTCAGAAAGCTTATTGCTTTTCTCGCTGATTATAGGTTTTATAAGAACATCTGCGAATTTCATTTCTATCTAATTTGAAATATTTCTAATTATGCTTCTGCCTCCTGAGCTTCTTCTGAAAAAATCTTTGCCGCGTTTTCAGTCAATACCAGGACATCGCTGTTCACAATGTCGTAAGTATTGATATCTGCCAGCAATACACCCAACACAGTTGGAATATTGCGAAGGCTTAACTGCACGTTTTCATTGTAATCCGGCAACACGAACAAAGTTCTTTTTTCTGCCAGGTTCAGATTTTTGATTACGCTTGCAGCATCTTTTGTTTTGGGAGAATCAAGCTTTAAATCTTCAACTATTACTATTGCATTTTCTTTTGCCTTATAAGAAAGCGCAGAAATTTTTGCAAGGTCTTTTACTTTACGGTTAAGTTTAATATCGTAGCTGTGTGGTTTAGGACCAAATACAGTACCACCACCTTTATATAAAGGGTTGCGGATATTACCTTTACGGGCACCGCCGGTTCCTTTTTGACGATGCAGTTTGCGGCTTGCACCATGTACTTCAGCACGGGTTTTTACTTTATGCGTTCCCTGGCGCTGTGCCGCTAAAAATTGTTTAACGGAAAGATAGATCACATGATCATTCGGCTCAATTCCGAAAATCTCATCAGGTAACTCAGCAGTGCGACCTGTTTTTTGTCCTTCCTTATTTAAAATATCTACTTGCATTGTATAAAAATTTTGCCGGTGCACAGCTTAACCATGCACCGGCAGTGACTTTACTTTTGAATTAAAACAATTGAACCATTATAACCCGGAACCGCTCCGCTAACAAGTATGTAATTCTCTTCAGGGAAAAGCTTTACCACCTTCAACCCCTTCACCTTTACTCTGTCGGCGCCCATACGGCCCGCCATACGCATACCTTTAAATACACGTGATGCATCAGAAGAGTTACCGATAGAGCCCGGGGCTCTCTGGCGGTCGTGCTGACCGTGTGACTGCTCACCCACGCCGTGAAAACCATGGCGTTTTACCACACCCTGAAAGCCTTTACCTTTTGTAGTGCCAACCACATCAACTTTATCGCCTTCGGCAAAAATGTCGAGTGTAATTGTTTCACCAATATTTTTTTCGAGAGAAAAATCGCGGAATTCCTTTACGAATTTTTTAGCGGGAGTATTTGATTTTGCGTAGTGACCGGCTTCTGCTTTTGTAGTGTGTTTGTCATTCTTATCGCCAAAACCTAATTGAACAGAACTGTAACCGTCGGTTTCTTTTGTTTTAACCTGCGTAACCACGCAGGGACCAGCTTCAATAATAGTAACGGCAGTTTGTTTGCCGTCGGCAGGATTGAAGATGCTGGTCATCCCGATTTTTTTACCAATAATACCTTTCATTGTTTTGTATTTATACCCTTTTAAGTTTAAGAGACAGATGGATATAAATCATCCATGCTTCAATCCCCGTTTGCCACCGACCTTTTCCCGTATTTCTCCTTGCGAAAGGGGAAGTACCAGTGGTAAACTAACCTCGAAGGGCTAGTTCATATTTAATTCTCAAAATACCGGAACCAGTGTTATTGGTTTTTCTCCGGCTGTTCCAGCGCTGCTTTGTTCCTTTTTACGGGCTTTGGCAGATGGAGTATAGTAAGAACTAAGTTTCTTTTTTGTTTGCCCCGCCAGGCGAGGCTTTACTTTTACGCTTTGATCTCAACATCCACACCACTTGGCAGATCCAACTTACTCAGCGCATCAACGGTGCGTGAAGAGGAAGTATAGATATCCAGTAAGCGCTTGTGTGTAGCTAACTGGAACTGCTCACGACTCTTTTTGTTTACGTGGGGTGAACGCAATACCGTAAATATTTTCTTTTGGGTAGGTAAAGGAATAGGACCTGTTACCACCGCGCCGGTACCGCGTACAGTTTTTACGATCTTTTCAGCAGATTTATCTACCAGGTTGTGGTCGTAGCTCTGTAATTTTATTCTGATTCTTTGAGACATACCGTAAAGTACCCTTTTGATTTTGGGAGTGCAAAGGTATATGTATGATTATTTATAGCCAAATAGTTGAGAAAGAATTTTTAAAAATTTTATGGCGGCGGCGGACAGTGATGGGCGGTGAGCTATGGGTTTTCAGCAACCGGCTTCGACTAAAAGCTTTGGATATTTTATTGAATTTGAATATGTTTGAGACTATTAACCACTTAAAAAACACCAGCAATGCAACTTACTGTTATTCAGCAAAAGATATTCACTATAAGGGGCGAACGGGTAATACTTGATTTTGATATAGCTGTACTATTCGGAGCGGAGACAAAACAACTAAAAAGAGCTGTAAGAAGAAACATTAATAATAGATTTCCTGATGATTTCATGTTTGAACTTACTATTGAAGAATGGCAAAACTTGAGGAGCCAATTTGGCACCTCAAGTTGGGGAGGCTTAAGATATTTACCCTATGCTTTTACAGAACACGGCGTTACCATGCTTGCCAGTATATTAAAAAGTGAAAAAGCTGTACAAATGAATATTGCAGTAGTGCGGGCATTTATAGCGCTCAGGGAAACGGCATTACAATATAAGGAACTGAAGAAAAAACTGGCTGAAATAGAGCAATCCACTCAAAAGCATTTCAAAGATATTTACCAGGCACTCAATTACTTACTCGACAAAAAGCAAAAAGAAGAAGATTTTAGTAAGCGGGAAAGGGTTGGATTTAAGAAATAGCTAAGCGTCCACAGCGAAAGCCTTCCGATGTACCGGAAGGCCTAAAGTTCTTAAATCAATTTGCAAACATATTATTTTACACCATTGCCGGAAATTCCATTAGTACTAAGGCTTTTTTGTACCAGGTGACCCGCTTCGGTCTGTTCGTTCTTGTTTTCTTTGTATGCAGGAGTATCAGCGTAATGCTGATCCGGCGCCATTTGCTGCCTTTCTGCGGCTAAAAATCCAACCCGCAAAAATGAAGACTCGTGCCTTCTTGTTATTTCCTGCAGCCTTTGGGCGGCCCTGTATGCATTTATTTTTCCGAAATCATAATCATTCTTCAACTCCTGTAATTCTATTTTATACATAATGCCCGATGATGATCTCCTGGCAAAATCAAATGTTTTATCTAACAGCACTACTAACCCGGGAATACCTGCTATGATGGCCAACCAGATATTATTCACAAAAATTTTCTGTCCTGAAGCTACCATAATAGCTGAAGCAAAGCTTGCTATAATGGAAACCCACAATATAATATGAGCCAGGCTTGAATCCCTGGTAATTTCCTTTACGCGTTTTTTTAATTCTTTCTCGATCTCCAATTCGAGGGCTTGAGTGGCTTTATTTGTGTCCATAGAAACGATATTTATTGCTTGTGAAATTTTTTTCGACAACATCAGGAATACATTTTTACCGGCATAAGTTTTAAACTTATTCCAATAATTAAGTAACTATTTTTTCAATAGTGTTTGCAGGTAATAAGCCTCGGGTACATCAGAAGAATATTCAGATTGGAGATGTTAAAAGTAAACAGTATCTGCGAATAAAAAAGACGTGCAGGATCATTTACACCGGAAATTACCAATTGGTAATTCTCTGGTAAAACGCTCAATTTTTGAGTAAAGATTTGCTATGTATGTTTCCTTAAAATTAATTTCTCTCTGGTAAAAAGTATGAATATTCAAAAACAACAGAAACCCAATCTCCTATCAGCTTTTTGCATAAGAAACTTCAGCAGAAAACTTTACTTCTTTCTCATTAACTTTTAGTTCAGCAGCGCCTGCATTGCTTACCCTGATTAACAAGCCTTCATTTTCTTTACCGGGAGGTAATTCACCCAACACTTTCGCAAAAATTGTTCTGCTGTTTTGCGGATTGGTTATACGAACAATAGTGCCGGGCGTAATATTATTCATCAAAACATAATACTTGGCATCCTGCCACCCACTGGTACTTTTAAAAATAGCGCCTGAGCCGATAGTACTCCTGAAACCATCATTGGTACTCGACTGCTGACGATACAGCTCTTTAAAAAAACCATTCCCATCGGTAGTTTGAGCAGATGATGAAATCGTATTTTGAGGTGTAATTGTATTTGGAGTGGCGCTTGTTGCAACAGTTGCTGGAGTAGTTGTATTGCCTGATACAGACGTATTGCTCACAACAGGAGGAGCGGCCTTAACCGGGTCGCCGATTTTTTTCAAACCGTTTACAGCTAAAGCCGATTGTGATTTTTTTACTTTAAGAAATCCAACCACAAGCTGTTGGCCTTTTTCAAGACTTTCTGTTGACAAACTATTCCATTTCTTCAAATCATTTACACTTACTTTATTAAAATTCTGCCCTATTCTGAATAAACCTTCTTTTTCTTCAACAGTATGATATAAAGGGATAAAAGCTTCATCAGCACCAGCCGTGCCCTGCTGGGCAAAATTGCCTGCAGACAAAGGAATTTTCAGTGATTGCCCGACTTCCAAACCGCTGGTTAAAGTCAAGCCGTTTAAAGGAACTATTTCTTTGGGGCTGATATTATAAAGCCTTCCAATACTATAAAGATTTTCTTTAGCCTTAACAGTATGGTTAAGATATAGTTTACCTGCTTCGGATTGAATGACGAGGTCAGGCGACTGAGCGGCAAGCGTAACTGTAATAACAAATGAAAATATCGTAAACAATAGTTTCTTCATCAGATATTATTTATTTTCAGCAACATACGAAAATAAGTAAAAAATACGGATTGGTTATATAACGGCAATTTCATTGCTTTAATATGCGGAACGATTTCGGATAATAGTTATTTATCCTGTTTGTCAGCATTTTAACCCAACCCAGGTTATAGCCGTTATATACTACTACTCCCCATCCTTTCCGGGCATGCTGAACATTTATATCATTGCGCCGCAAATATTGCAAAGCCTGTTCTTTATTCAATTCAATATAATTAAAATCTGAAACCATTAGCATAGACAGTGCTAACTCATGGGAAGGAATCAATTCATCTCTTAAAATTTTGCCAATATTTATGCCCATTTTTTTTATATACATGCCGGAAAAAAGCAAACTCAGATCCTCCATCCATTTTTTTTTCGCAGCAATAATTTCTTCTCCTTTCAAAATAAAAGCCAGTTCATTATTATTGGCAATATATTCATCCAGTACTCCATTGCTTTTGTTCGGCAGCAATGAAAACTTTTTGACGTTCGGGCCGGAGATACCTTCACTGTTTTTTTTACGGACGCAGGTTATAAAAAAGCCCTCTCCTTTAATCTTATCAGGGTAAAAACGGTAACATGTAAATTTTCTTTCAGGTGAAATGCTTTCAACAACCCCCCAATCATACTGCACAGGAACAGCAATATTTTCTACAGAGAAGTTATTACCCAGCCAGTCTGCTATGGCTTCATCTTCTGCTGTGGAATAAGAACAGGTAGAATAAACGAGTATCCCGTCTTCTTTAAGTGCCGGCCAAATATCTTCAAGAATACGTTGCTGCCTTTTACTGCAATACGCTACATTTTGCAGCGACCATTCTTCAATAGCTTCCGCAGCTTTCCTGAACATACCGCTACCACTGCATGGCGCATCTACTATTATCATATCAAAATAGCCTTTCAGGCGTTGGAAATCTTTCGGGTCATTGCTGGTAACTACCAGGTTATCATTTCCCCATTTAATGGCATTTTCAGTAAGTACGCCTGATCGCGTTTTAATTACTTCATTGGCAACAACCAATCCTTCCGTAAAGAGATCAGATAAATGTGTTGATTTGCCTCCCGGCGCCGCGCAAAGATCAAGCACACGGTAAGGCATAACCGAATAATCCGGGAAAACTGTTTTTACTATTTGCTCCAGGAACATAGAAGATGCTTCCTGTACATAATATGCGCCTGCATGAAACAAGGGATCAAGCGTAAAGGAGGGTCTTTCGGGCAGGTAATATCCTGTGCTGCACCACGGTACAGGAGTAGCCTGCTCAAAAAAAAGGGGGGTTGCTTCATCAGCAATACCAGGCTTATTTACAAACTGATACTTAGCTGTATTAATTCTTACAGAAATTACCTGCCCGCCTGAGTGATGTATATTTTCGAAAGCTGCTTTATCGAACCCCGGCGCATTTGCTAATGACTCAATTAATGCTTTTGGAACTTGCAATGTTTTCTTAATTTCAAAACAGCAAAAATAATCTACAGCACTTTTATTTCTGCAATTAGTTCCTGCAATACTTTTTTGGCATCGCCAAAAAGCATAGATGTTTTAGGTTGAAAAAAAAGTTCGTTTTCGATACCTGCATATCCGGGCTTCATACTGCGCTTGTTTACTATTACTGTTTTAGCAAGTTGCACATCCAGTATCGGCATGCCGTATATGGGTGATGAAGGATCTGTTTTAGCGGCAGGATTTACCACATCATTCGCTCCTAATATCAATACCACATCTGTTGTGCTGAATGCTTCATTTGCCTGCTCCATCTCCAATAATTGTTCATACGGAACATCCGCCTCTGCAAGCAAAACATTCATATGCCCGGGCATACGTCCTGCCACGGGATGAATAGCGTACTTAACATCAACACCTTTATCCACCAATATCTTTTCCAGCTCATGGCAGGCATGCTGCGCCTGCGCTACCGCAAGCCCATATCCCGGAACGATAAATACTTTGCTGGCATAATTCATTACTACCGCCGCATCATTTAGAGAAATCTCTTTATATGCTCCCTGTGTTTTAGCAGCGCCATCCCCCTGTGTAGTTCCACCAAAAGAACCAATCAATACATTTAACAAAGAACGGTTCATTGCCTTGCACATGAGTATAGTAAGCAAAGTACCTGCCGCACCAACTAATATACCACCTGTGAGCATTGCTTTATTATCATACAAAAATCCACCGCAAGCTGCAGCAACACCGGTAAAGGAATTTAAGAGCGATATTACAACAGGCATATCTGCCCCGCCGATGGGGAGAACGAAAAATATTCCGTAAACAACAGAAAGCAATAGTATTGAATAGAAAATAACAGGTAAAGGAAATCCTGCCGGTTCGCCGGATGAATATACGAACCATGCACTCAACCCAACAATGATTATCAATAGCAGTACATTAAAAATATGCTGTCCTTTAAACGAAAAATCTTTTACACTGCCGTTCAGCTTTCCCCAGGCAATAATGCTTCCTGTAAAAGAAATAGTGCCTATAATCAGTCCAATTACTATAATAAGTAAAAACCCACGTAAAACGTTAGCATTTTCTATAGTTAACAACGAAGAAACGAACTCTCCCTGAACGGATCGCACAAATAATACATTCAAATGATTAAACTCCACTATAGAAATCAGCATAGCGCAGGCACCACCCATCCCATTAAACAAACTCACCATTTCAGGCATCGCTGTCATCTTTACTTTCTTTGCAGCCAATACTCCAACCACAGCGCCAATTAATATCCCTCCAAAAATCCACCCATAATTGTGTAATGCTTTCCCGGTTTCATCATGATATAAAAAAATAGTGCCGAGCACTGCCAGCAACATACCTGCCGCTGCAATCAGGTTACCCTTGCGGGCGGTGACAGGATGCGACAACATTTTTAAGCCGAGTATAAAGGTAACAGAAGCAATGATATAGCAGATGGTGAGTATACTGTTTTGCATGTAAAACTTTAACTGCCTTAAATTTCCATTAAATCGGGGTAATTTCAAATTTTACGTTCATAATAATTATTTACCTTTGTGTTTTACTTTATGTAAGATGATTGTTGTCATTATTCATTAATGATAAAGCAAAAAGTGTACATGAACCTCACGCTTTCTTTTTCTACACAACGTTATTACCGCATTGGCGTAAGTACGTTTTATTTTATACAAGGTATTACGTTTGCCACGTGGGCAAGCCGTATTCCTGATATTCAAAAAGCTTTAAACCTTAGCGATGGTTTGCTGGGTTCTGTATTATTTGCATTACCTATCGGGCAAATTACCGCTATGGCTTTATCAGGTTATCTCGTAAGCCGTTTCGGCAGCAAAAAAATATTAAGCATTGCCGCCTGCCTGTACCCTGCTGTTTTATTATTGCTGGGTAGTGTAACCTCATTATGGCAATTGGTTGGTGCTTTGTTTTTCTTTGGCATCTGCGGTAATCTTTCTAATATTTCATTAAATACGCAAGGTGTTGGCGTAGAACGTTTATACAGGAGAAGCATCATGGCTTCCTTTCATGGTGTATGGAGCATGGCAGGCTTTGCAGGAGGTTTGCTTAGTACGTATATGGTTGCAGATAACATTCCCGTATTCATGCACTTTTGCATTGTATATGCTTTAGGCTTTATTTTAATGCTGGCTGCAAGAAAATTTATGCTGCCACGTGATGCACATTATCAGCAGACTTCGCAAAAGAAAAAGGTATTTGTAAAACCCGACAGGTATATCATAACATTAGGCATTATTGCCTTTGCCTGTATGATATGCGAAGGAACAATGTTTGACTGGAGCGGCATTTATTTTGAGAAAGTTGTAAATGCGCCAAAAGATCTTACCCGTTTAGGTTATGTGGCTTTTATGTTTACCATGACTGCCGGAAGGTTTACAGCCGATTGGCTGGTTACAAGATTTGGCGTGCATCGTGTTTTACAATCAAGTGGCATTTTTATTATTACCGGTATGATGCTGGCTATTTTATTTCCTTATGCAGGAACTGCTACTGCAGGGTTTTTACTGGTAGGTATCGGCACTTCGTCTGTTGTGCCAATGGCATATAGTCTTGCAGGAAAATCAAAAACAATGGTACCAAGTGTGGCATTAGCTTCTGTTTCATCCATAGGCTTTTTAGGTTTTCTTATCGGTCCTCCAATTATTGGTTTTATATCTGAGCTCAGTAATTTGAGGGTATCTTTTGCGCTTGTTGCAGTATTGGGATTAGGTACAACAATAATGGCTGGAAGATTGAAATAGCTTAGTACCCGAAGAATTATGCATCCGGGTAAATTTTAGAGCCATTAATTTTCTGGAACATTATACCTGTAAAAAATAAGCCGCTATCTAAGCGGCTTATACTGTATTCCCGCAGATTGCGGGAAGAGATTGAGAGGGCGTTCTAACCCCCACACATGGCCTCTAACAAAAAAACGGGCTTAAAACCCGTTCAGTGACTGATGATTCTTAATACTCTTATCTTTGAATTGAAGAAGTACCAAGCAGACTATTAATAACACAATATTTTGACCCTACCGGCGAAAATCCCTCCCTGCATTGCTGGATCATGAGGAAGAGGATGATGATGATTTGCCGTATGAAATTTTACCGTCCAAAAAAAATTCTGAATTTGGCAGGCAGCTTGCTGAACATGAAAATTACGCAAAGCTTAAAAACCGTTCATAGCGGCTGAATTTTGCGAGGGAGCTTTTTAAACGGGAGTTTGAACATTTTGAGGTTGCTGATTTTTACGGTGCTAATATGATCGTTATTCATGCGGAAAGCTATTATGAAACAACCGTAAAACCTCAAAAGGAAAAGGAATTGAAAGCGCAAATAACAGAATTATTAAACTACCACCTGCAAAGCAGGTGGATTTATGGGCAAAGCCATAGGCTAAGTTCCAAGGTCAAAGTCGAAACCCTGTTGGTTACCTTCCTCTTTACGCTCCTCTTCTTCCTGGTATTTCACATATCGTCTTATCATATCTTCGTTTATGCCTACTGTGTTCACAAAATAACCTCTGCTCCAAAAATGATTACCCCAGTAGGGGCGCTTTTTCGACATCGGATAATTCTTGAATATTCGAATCGCCGTATTGCCCTTTACTGTGCCCATATACGTTGAAATTGATACCTTCGGTGGTATACTTACCACTACATGCACATGATCTAACTGCACATTCAACTCTATTATCTCACAGCCCAACCATTCACTATACATTCGTATATCCCTTTGCATTTGCAACCCAACTTCTCCTGTTAAAATTCGAAACCTATACTTCGGCGTCCATACTATATGATAGTCACATTTATATACTACATGAGACTGCTTCTTATACTTACTCAGCCTCAAATTTAAACATTCGGCTTAGCCCAACGAACATTACCACCGTCAAAGACGGTGGGTTTCCGAGTTAAACTAAAATTATTGATACTGCAAATTTCTATCATATTTTTAGATTATCATAATAACTTAAATTGCACCTTTGTATCAGAAAAGTAATAGATATGCAATGGAATTTGTGCGGAAGAAGATTGGCTATATGAGAGAAAAGTGTATTTTATTGAAAATAATTACAGAGAAAAGTGTATTATTGCAATAGAAAATAGAGAGAAAAATGTACAGAAAGAAAATTAATCAACTGAAAAAGTGGAAGTTATCTAACAAAAGGAAACCGCTCCTGCTTTTAGGTGCAAGGCAGGTGGGCAAAACATTTCTTTTGCAAAAATTCGGAAAAACGGAATACAAGCAATTTGCCTACGTCAATTTTGAACACCCGAATGCTCCGAAAAACCTGTTTGAAACAGACTTTGATGCCGGCAGAATTACCACCGTGCTGAATGCGTATTGCAACCTTAAAATCAATGCGGAAGATACGTTGATTGTTTTTGATGAAATCCAAGCCACACCAAAGGGAATTACAGCACTGAAATATTTTTACGAAAACGCTTCCGAATTTCACATTATCGGTGCAGGTTCGCTTTTGGGCGTAAACATTCATCACGGCGAATCTTTCCCTGTGGGGAAAGTGGACTTTATAAAACTCTATCCGATGTCTTTTTACGAATTTTTATTGGCAATGAACGAACCGGGAATTGCCGAACTTTTGGAAAAAAAGGATTTGGAAAACCTGAATTTTTTCCACCAAAAACTCATCAATTATTTACGCTATTATTTGTTCGTTGGCGGAATGCCGGAAGCCGTGAAAGATTTTGCAGAAAACCTTGATTGGCAAAGCGTTCGCCATATCCAAAACCAAATAATTGCCTCGTATCGAAGCGATTTTTCTAAACACGCTCCAAAGGAAATTTTGCCTCGTATCAATATGGTTTGGGACAGTATGCCTGCTCAACTGTCGAAAGAAAACAAAAAATTCATTTACGGTGTCATCAAAGAGGGAGCAAGAGCCAAAGATTTTGAATTGGCAATCCAATGGCTGACCGATGCAGGATTGCTACACAAGATTTACAACACGTCCAAACCCGCTTTGCCCTTGGTTGCTTATCAGGAATTGTCGGCTTTCAAACTGTTTCACAACGATGTGGGACTTTTGGGAGCAATGTCAAAACTGAACGCTAAAACCATAGCCCAAGGCGATACTATATTTACGGAATTTAAAGGGGCTTTGGCAGAACAGTTTGTTTTTCAGCAACTCACTCAAAACGAAACGCTTTCCATTTATTACCACACGTTTGACAACAGCAAATACGAACTCGATTTTTTGATACAGACCGAAAATGACGACATTATTCCCATAGAAGTAAAAGCAGGAGAAAATTTAAAATCAACAAGCTTCAGGCTTTTTTGCCAAAAGAACAATCCCGAAACAGCGATACGGACTTCATTGGCAGAGTACAAAAAGGAAACATGGCTGACCAACATCCCTTTGTATGCCGTTAATAGCATCGAATAGCATAAGGATTTATCGCAAAATTATAGTTATGCAATGGAATTTAGAATGGCTGCGAACTTTCAGAGCCATATACGAAACAGGAACGCTGTCTGCGGCAGCACAAGAGTTGTTTATTTCGCAACCGGGTGTAAGCCTGCATCTCAACTCGTTGGAAGCGTATGCAGGATATAAGTTGTTTGACCGTTCGCCCCGAAAAATGGTTCCTACCGAAAAAGGCAAAATGTTTTACAACTTTATCCTCGAACCGTTACAAAAATTAGAAAGTGCAGAACAGCATTTTCACAGGCGTTCGCAACCTGAACGGACAACCATTAGCGTAGGAATGTGTTTTGAAACGTTCCAATATACATTGGAAGAACACGTTGCAAGCCTGCCTTTTAACCTGATTATCAAATTCGGATTATATCCCCAAATGCAGGTTGATTTGGACAATGGTTTATTAGATATGATTGTTACGCCACAAAAAGGCAATCAACAAAACTTCGTGTACGAAGCATTTTCCAAAGAAAGGATAGTATTGATTGCAGGAAATAAAACGGATATTTCCGAATTATTGCCATTATTGGAAAATAACGATATGGCAGGTGTAAGAGATTTTCTCAAACAACAATTATGGTACAGCACCGCAGGAGATATGGAACATCTGAAAAACTTTTGGTCAAAGAATTTTAACGAACACCCCGATTTCAGCCCTAATTATATTGTACCTAATATCAGTTCCATTATTCGATGTTTAAGCGGTAACGAAGGCTTTTCCATTGTGCCTGATTTCCTTTGCCACGAAGCATTTGATGCCGGAGCAATAAAAATGGTATGGCAGGGAAACCAACCGTGGGAAAATACATTGTATTTCGGCACAAGAAAAAATACGATGTACCAAAATGAATTGGATATGCTCAAAAAATTGTTTGAGGAAAAATGGGAAAGGGAAATGGTGTAAATTTTGATTATTCAAGTTTGTGGTCAGAATACTCCAATTGGACAATTGGGGTGGTGGGTGGGCTTGGAGGGATTTGGCTCTTTTGGTTTTTTGAGCGTTGGCTTGTGTGTCGGGAAAAACCAAATGTGCCAAATGCCTTGGCAAAAAATTTCCTTGTGCGTTGGACTTTTTTATTTTTTTCTGTGTTGGGTCGGGTTCTGTCTGTCGGGTGAGTGTCGCTGTGCCATTACCGCCAACGGTTCGGCAGCTTTGCGATGGCGGGGCAATCGAAGCACTTCCGTTCGGCTAATGTACAAAAGTTTAATAGAAGTACAAATGTTCAGTTTTGCACTTCAGCCCCGCTATTGCCAAACCGAATTAGCGGTAGTTCTTTTTCATTTCGTTCTTGTGTCGTCTTTGGTCTGTCTGCAAATTGCGAGTTGTCAAAATGGTAAAACTATTTTCAAACAAATGTTTCGCCCCATATTGTAAATGCCCAAGTGTCCGTTTGGCGATTGCGTGTAATACTCAAAATATTTTAGTCGGCTTAAATTTGATTGGTAAGCTTTGTCAAACAAATTATTTATCTGCAACTGAAATTGTAGTGTTTGGGTTTTTGAATATTTGATTTCTGTTACAATACCACAATTAAATAGAACGTAAGCAGGCGTTGATGTGTCAGTATTGTTTAGTCCTAAATATTTGTTTTGTGCTGCTGCAAATTCCATTTCAATTTTTGGCGTTAGTGAAGCAAGCCATTTTGAGTTTGGTTTTATTGTTTGCGAAATGCTGTTCAACAATTTTAATGGCGGAATGAGAGGTAAATATTCGCCATATACACCTTTGTCTTTGTAAATTGATTTTCTGTTGAAGCCATACACAACCGCCAAACTGTTATCAAACCTGAAACCGTTTAATTTTTCAGGGTGTACGGCAAACCAAAATTCCGCTCCGTATAGTTGTGCTGCGGCTTGCTGATATTGATACGTTTTGTTTCCTTGTGCATCAACAATCGCATTTCCGTTTACGTCTGTTACCAAATTTAAGTAAATGTAATTTTGAATATTGTTGTTGAATAAACTAACGTCAGCAGAAAAATCTTTAAATCTTGCACTTGCACTAATATCTTCCTGCAACGAAAATTCAGGATTAAAATTTCTGTTGCCCAAGTAGATAATATGTGCTCCGGGGTCAAGTCCGTTGCTTGCCATTTCGGTAATGTTCGGTGCTCTGTAAGCCCTGCCGATGTTGGCTTTCAGACTTATTTGTTTTGTTGCTTCAAACGTTACTCCTGCACTTGCACTTACTCCTTGAAATGTTTTTTTGTATGCAGCAAATTGTAAGGTTGCATTGATTGTATCGGGAATGTTTGTGTGTTCTTCAAAACCTGTTATGGCATTTTGTTTTACATAAAAATTATTCCAATTCACTTGCCGTACATCGTAACGAACGCCACCGCTTACAGTCCATTTATTGTGTTTCCATTTTGCGTACAAATACATTCCACCGTCATACAAATTGTAATCGGGAATTGGAAAATCTGTTGCATTCAAACTTTTGTTGCTTTGCAACATTCCGTTTATTCCGATTGTCGTTTCAATGTTTGCAAACTTTGGTGCATTATATCGCAAACCATAATTCAATGTATTCAAACGTACATACATTCCTGTTTGTTCGGTCATTGTCGGGTGGTTGTATTCTCTACGAATGTTTTGTTGAACGCCCAACAAAAAATCAATATCGCCTTTCCCAATTTGATAAAAACTGTGCATATAAATTCTGTAATGCTGAATATGCTGCGAAAGTGCAGGCACTTTGTAAGAGTTCAATTCTTCATTAGAAACAACAGGACGATTTTTAATCGTGTCCTGATTGCCCTCATAAATTTGCTCGGTAAATTTTCTTGTCAATGAATCACGGCTTCCGTCAGGAATACCTTGCCTGTTATCGTACAATGTAAAGTTGAAATGCGTAAAACCTTTGTCTGTCTTGTATCCTGCAAGAGCAGAAAAGTTTTTTTCATTAAAGTTGGTCAAATAAACTCTGCCGTCAATTGGGTTGCGATAATCTTTTGCCAAACGATAAGAACCACGAACAGCAAACAAAAAATGTTTGGTGTTGTAGCCCAACTGCAAACCATTCCCGATTAAATTATTGTTGGTTTGATATTCGCTTGTCAATTTTCCGTGCAGTTTGTTGTCATCGTAATTAGGAACAGAAGGAAATAAACTTACAACTCCGGCTAACGCATCAGAGCCATACATAAGGCTTGCAGGTCCTTTAATTACTTCGGCTTTGGCAATGTTGTATGCGTCCACTTCAATTCCGTGTTCATCGCCCCATTGCTGTCCTTCCTGCCGAATGCCGTCATACAAAGTAAGCACACGGTTGTAACCAAGTCCACGAATAAAAGGCTTAGAAATATTTGCACCTGTCTTTACTGCGTTTAATCCTGCTACATTTTTAACCAACACGTCAATAATATTGCTTTCGCTTGTTTGTTCAATTTGTTTAGTTGAAATACTTGTAATAGCAATAGGGTTTTCACGAATGAGCGTTGCTTTTGAAACGCTTGTTACTACAATTTCATTCAGCGAAGTGCTGTTGGCAGTTAAATAAACATTGAGTTTTACGTTGTCGTTGCTTTGGAAAGAAATTACTTTCTTAAAATTTTCATAGCCAATAAATGATACCAAAAACGTGTATGTGCCTTCGGGAATATTTTTGATAATAAAATTCCCGACACTATCCGTTATTGTGCCGATACTTGTTCCGTCCAAAGCCACATTTGCATAAGGAACAGGTTCTTTTTCTGATGTTACTTTTCCCGAAACTGTTGCTCTTTGGGCGTTTGCTGCGATTGAGAACAAAGCAACAATTAACGATGATAAGGTAAGTTTTATTTTAACTTCTATATTGTTTTGGAAGCAAAAATATAAAGTTAGAGTAACCTAACAAAATAAATTTGATAAATCTTCGTATTTTTGTTCAATGTTATCGCAAACAGAAGAAAATTATTTAAAGGCTTTGTTTCATCTTACTTCGGAAACTTCCGAAAAGGCCGAAGCAGGAACAAACGAATTAGCGGCTACGCTTAACGTAAAACCTGCTACTGCGAATGATATGCTTAAAAAGCTGAAAGAAAAAAAACTGATACATTATGAAAAGTACGGCAAAATTTCGCTTACCGTGCCGGGCAGAAAGCAAGCGATTGAAGTAGTTCGTAAGCACCGACTTTGGGAAACGTTTTTGTATGAAAAATTAAATTTTACTTGGGACGAAGTACACGAAGTTGCAGAACAATTAGAACATATTCATTCGCCAAAACTGATTGAACAACTTGAAAAATTTTTGAACTACCCTGAATTTGACCCGCACGGTGATGTCATACCCAATGCCAAAGGCGAATTGAAATTACAAGTACGAAAAACATTGTCGCAAGCTATTGTCGGAAAAACCTGCAAACTCGTTGCTGTCAAAGATAATAGTGCTTCGTTTTTGCAATATGTCGTACAGGTTGGTTTGGGTTTGAGCAGCAGAATAAAAATTGTCAGTCGTCAAAAGTTTGACGGTACAATGGAAATTGAAGTGAACGGAAAAAAGTCAATCGTCAGCCAAAGGTTTGCCGAAAATATTTATGTCGTGTGAATTGTCGCCTGTGCAATTTTAGGGTGTCGCCATAGAATTACCACTAACGGGCAGCGGCTTTGTGCAGGCGTGGCAATAGTATTCCGTCTGCCCGTAGCCGATGCTGATTAATAATTTTATGTTGAAGATAAGCACAAAAGCCGATAGCTATTCGTCCAGCCGAAACCGAAGCTGATAGTAGTACAACAGCCGGGATTTATTCCGTCAGCCACGCTTGCACAAAACCGAATGTTATGCCGCGTTCTTCTTATTGTCAGTTTGGTTTGTCAGCAATTCGATTGTTTGATACCAATAAAAAAGAGCTTCTCCTTTTGCTACAAATTTCAGTCGCTTGTTCAGAAAATTATAGTTTGGATTGGTTATTAGATAATCATTCAAAGGGATTGTTTCGTTAAATTTCTTTATTTCTTTGTAGTTTGTTAGGACAATCGCAGACAAATAAGCGGCTTTTGCTGATGCAACTTGTGCTTCTAAAATTTCAAATTTGCCGACAAAAACAAAGTGTCGGAATTGGTTAATGCCCGTATTGATTTCCGCAAACTTAGCTTTTTCTTGTTCGGTTTTTAAAATATCTTTCTTTGCGATGAGCAAAGAGGTTTCAATAATGTCGTTTAGAACTTGTTCAACTGATTTTATTTCTCTTTCAGGTCTGTATTTAATTTCATCTTTTGCAGTTTTCAAAAATGATTGTTTGAAAACATCAATATCTGTTAGCAAATCAAACAAATTGCCGATGTCAAATAGTTGTTTCAAAATTTCTTTTTCCTTTTCTGCGTTGTAAGGAATACCTGTTGTATCGGGGGCAAATGCAGTGAGTTTGTCGCCTAAAATAGAATTAATATCGGGTGTTGTAATAACAATTCGCTCCTCATTTTGTAAAAGCCAATCCGTTTCTAATGGGATTTCAACCAATTTTGGATAATGATTTTCAGCAAACAAAATATCCAAAAAAAATTCTCTTTCGGGATTTGAAATAACTTGTCCAGATTGATTTTTATTTGCAAAGTTTGAGTTGTAAATAAACTTGTAATGTGCTTTTGGAATATTGCCTTGATAACTTCGCCTTTTGTCTAATTCCATTCGGGAAAATGTACTTGTCGGTTCAATTTTTAAAAGATATTTCTCCAATTCTTCTTTCCCGATTTTTGGACTTACGATAATATCAATGTCCACCGAAAAGCGTTTAGGTTCTTTCATCAACAAAATCAAGCTCGTTCCACCTTTGAAGATAAAATCTAAACCGCTTAACTGCAACTGCTCCAACAAATACAAAGCATAAATCATACTCTCCATTAGCGTTGGGTCTTTGCCGTATTTCTTTCTTTTTCAGCAATCCATTCGGCTGAAAGTGTTTTTTAGGTCAATCATTCAATATATTTTTAGGAATGTCGGTTTTAGTTTTTAAAAACACTCGTAACTCCACGTCTTTTCTCCTACGTTTGGCATAGTGAAACAGCTTCGTGAAGTCAATTGCATAACGATTGTAAGCATTATTGACAATATGAGCCAATTCACTACCCTGAAATGCTGAAAACATTTTTTTATCGGAAAATAAATCAACAATTAGCTTTTCAAGTGTTGTGGTCTGAACTTTATCTACATTTTGCAAAGGCGATTTTGAAACCAAAGGCAATACTATAATGGCTTTTTTGCTTTCATAAATATATCGTTCAATTTCTTTTTCTTCGGGCTGAATGAAGATATCTCCTGGTTTTTGAGTTTTTAAAAAATCATAAACAGGCTCTAAGGCTTCTTTTTCAACTTGTAAATCGTGATGTGCTTTGCTGGAACATGAAGCATAAATTCACTTAAATTTTGCGTAGTCCATATACAAAATTTCAACGTTTGAAATTGCTTCTCAACACTTGTGTAAATCTTTTTTGTTGCCTTGTCAATGTCGGGTATAAAAACAGGTTTAAAAGAAAGTGTAAAAAGACCTTTTGAAATGGAAGTGATAATTTGCTTCTCTTTCAGATTGTAGATTATCCACCTGAAAGTTGTTTCTTTTAAATCGGGCTTAAACGCTGTGTAAAAGGTATAAAACTCCTGTCGGGAAAAGGATTTCCTTTTCTCGAAACGTTCTCGAAGTTGTTCTATGATAATGTCCTTTGTCACCTTGTTTTACTTTACGGCACAAAGATAGTAATCCCGTAGTTACAGGGCAAACAAAAGACAGCAATTTGAAAAAAGTGTCAAATGTTTGATTGTTGACAGAGATGTTCTAATGACTATTTTTCTGAATATTCATAAATGCTTTTCTCACTCGATTTTAAAAATTCAAAGAAATTTATACCTCTATATTTACAAGTTTGTTGAATGCTTAACAGAGTCAAATAATCATTAATTCCTGATTCTGTAACTTGTTTTTCATTATCTCTTCTGTAATATAACCAAACCCGGATCGTACTAATTCTTTTTTGTTAATCCGTGTTCAATAATATGCTAACTTTGATTGTTAACTTGTTTAAGATGCGCGTTAATAGCTCTTTTAAAGACTGCAAGTAAAACTGATTCATTTAAGTAAAAGTGGTTTAATCTTTTTTGTTAGGCACATTTTCAAAAATGTGCATTTTCTGGCAAAGAGAATAATCACCTAACAAAGATATTTTGCATAAAAAATAAAGGGATTTTGAAATAAGGTTTATTCCAAAATCCCCTCACAAAAGATTGAAAATCAGTGACCCCGCAGAGGCTCGAACTCTGGACCCGCAGATTAAGAGTCTGCTGCTCTACCAACTGAGCTACGGAGTCAATATTCAAAGAACAATTGCCGAATCCGCTGATTAAGAGTCAGCTGCTCTACCAACTGAGCTACGAAGACAAAGAGGGCTGCAAATGTATTGAAATGCTGCTAATTAAAAAGGAGTTACATTATTTTTTTTAACCTTCTTACCGCCAGTTACTTAGCTATTGCTTCAGGCAGCTTGAAGGAGTTTTTATTTCCTCAGCCGAATCAAGAGATCAGCCATAGACGATTTAACATCCGCCTCTATGCAATAGCCATCTTTGTAGGTATAAATATTTTGATACCCATCCGGCATCTGTAAGGCGTATTTGTGCTCAGACAACTTTTTTATTGCAAGAAATTTTTTGAATACTTCAGAAAAAACCTGCTTGCTGTTTACCGGCTCAACAAACATAAGGCATGCCGTTGAATACTTAATAATAGCCTGAAGGGAGCTTACATTGCCTGATTCGTTTATAAGATATTTGCCCCTGTCAAGCGTTAACTGCACATCAGCTTTGGTAGTACCATTTACTTTTCTTGTAATACCTCCTTTCTGCAAAACACCATCTGTAAACAAGCCGGAAACGCTGTTATATACATCAACAGATACCAGCATCGTCATATTAATTTTTGATTCAGTTACATACTCAACGTTTACACTATTTTTTTTCATTGAGGCAGTCATTATACCCACAACCTTGCCCGACCTGATAATATCGTATTTAAGCGTTTGCACCACATCGTCTTCATGCCCCGGGCTTTGCAAATTAAAAAAGCATAAACCAAATACAACAAGTAAAAAAATACTATTCATACAACAACACGATTTCAGAAGCTAAAAAATACAAATAAAATCAGAGATGAGCAATTACCCGATGAGAATATATTAACGCATTTTGTTAATCCCAGGTTTTAAGAAAATATAAGAATATCTACGCTTTCTTTATTTTGCATCCAAATATGAAAACCGGCAAATCAGCAATAAAATTAATTGAATGCCCGCGCGATGCGATGCAGGGCTGGGCTCACTTTATTCCTACGGAAGAAAAGATAAAATATATTAATGCGTTACTGAAAGTTGGTTTCGATACCATCGACTTCGGCAGTTTTGTTTCTGCCAAAGCCATTCCGCAAATGGCAGATACGCATGAGGTAACGGATAACCTGGATACATCAAACAGCGCAACGAAATTACTCGCTATTATCGCTAACGAACGTGGCGCCGATGAAGCGCTTAAGCATGATATCATTTCATATATCGGTTTCCCTTTTTCTGTTTCAGAAACGTTCCAGTTGCGAAACACCAACAGCAGTATTGCTGAATCGTTAAATCGTGTAACTGCGATACAGGAAAAGTGTGTTGCTCACGGTAAACAACTGGTGACATATATCTCAATGGGTTTCGGTAATCCTTACGGAGATGTGTATAATGAAGATATAGTGCTGCATTGGATAGAAAAAATAACGGCGCCAGGTATTAGTATAATTTCGCTGGCAGATACTGTCGGACTGGCAACGCCCGAACAGGTTTTTAGTGTAACAAAATCTGTTATTGAAAAATTTCCTGCTATAGAAACCGGCGTACACCTGCATTCCTCCCGGTTAAACCGCACCGCGAAAATAGATGCCGCTTTCAAGGCCGGTTGCACACGTTTTGATGGTGTGCTGATGGGTATTGGCGGATGCCCGATGGCCAATGATGACCTGGTAGGTAATATGGACACAGAACAACTGATCGCTTATTTTTCAAATGCAGGTAAAGCATTGCAGCTTAATCAACAGGCTTTGAAGGAAAGTATTACCATTGCACAATCAATTTTCAGATAATACATGGATTTCAGACTTGAATTTGACGTAAAACCCTTTTTATCCCGTATTCAGCACAACGAAAAAATTATGCTCACGGGATCATGCTTTATTGAGCATATGGCCCAATATCTTTCCGACGCTAAGTTCAATGTGCTGAGCAACCCCAATGGCATTCTTTTCAATCCTTCAAGTATTACGTCTGCGCTGATTGCTTACATAGAAAAGCAAACATACACCAAAGATGATCTTTTTTATTTCAATGAAAACTGGCATAGCTGGGATCACCATAGCAGGTTTTCCAACCCAGATGCAGAAAAAGCGCTTGAAGAAATTAATAATGCACAGTTAAGCGCACACGAATTTCTAAAAACAGCAAACTGGTTAATCATCACCTTAGGTTCAGCATTCGGTTATGAATGGATGGATAAATCAGGTGAACTGCATTATCCAACTAACAGGAACAATAATATTGTTGCCAATTGCCATAAAGTACCGGCAGGCAAATTCAAAAAAAGATTATTGAGTGTTGAGGAAATTTCAGCAGGGCTTGATGAAATGATATATCGCTTATCTTTTTTTAATCCAGGTATAAAGATCATCTTCACCATTAGCCCTGTGCGGCATATCAGAGATGGCTTTATTGAAAATAACAGGAGCAAGGCCGTATTGATTCAATGCGTTCACCAGCTTGTAGAAAAATTTGATAAGTTGTTTTATTTCCCGGCTTATGAACTTGTGCTGGATGATTTACGTGACTATCGCTTTTTTTCGGAAGATATGGTGCATCCCAATTATCTTGCTACACAATACGTGTGGGAAAAATTTATTGCAGCATGTATTGATCCTGCCGCTTATCATCTTATGAAAGAAATTCAGAAAATAACTATCGCGTTCAGGCACCGCCCGTTCAATCCCGAATCAGCCGCACATAAACAGTTTTTACAATCAACCCTTGATAAGATACAAAGCCTTACCCAGGCATATCCCAACCTCGATTTTGCAGAGGAAGTGAAATATTTTGAGAAAAAGTGAGAAAGGAGCTGGAGGTTTATGGTTTGTTGTTTATGACACTGACTGCTGATAGCTGATAGCTCCTACACATACACCGCATCCACCAGCTTCAGATGGCTGCTGAAAGTATAAATCCTCGGCACACCTGTGGGAATATTCACTCCGGCTATATGAGCCGCATCTATGTTTTCGAGATACATCATTAATGAGCGCAGTGAATTGCCATGCGCCACAATCAATATATTTTTCTCCGAGATTAATAAAGGTTCTATTTCATGCTGGTAAAAAGGAATAACTCTTGCAGCAGTTTCTTTCAGGCTTTCACCACCGGGTGGTTGTATATCATAACTTCTCCGCCATATTTCTATTTGCTCAGCGCCGTATTTTTTTGTCATTTCCGCCTTGTTCAATCCTTGTAAGTCGCCATAGCTTCTTTCATTAAGTGCAGCAGATTTTGTAACAGGTATATACGTTTCATCAATCTCCCCCAGCACTATATCAAGCGTTTGCTGCGCTCTTGAAAGCATGGAGGTAAATGCATGATCAAATACGATATGCTTCAGTTTCTGTCCGGCTAAATGCGCCTCGGTAATGCCGGTTTCAGTTAGCGGCACATCCATTATGCCGGTAAACCTGTTTTCCAAATTCCATTGCGATTGCCCATGACGAATAATGACGAGTAAAGACATATAGTAATATTGGAATGCAAATATACCCTGATATTACGAGGGAACATATCAAAATATTCAGGCAAACTTTTTCACGCAATAGCCGCAGCATATTCAACGCAGCTAACGTCGCATCGCTGAGTATGCAGCGTGAAAAAAATAAACGGATCAAACGGAAAATCACGGATATACATTCCATAAATATCCGTAACATCCATGTGCTCCATATGCTATTAAAGCGCACACTATCCATCGCGCATTCGTGGCATACCCACAAAACATTTGCCCGTTTTACCACTAACCGTTAATTTAGTTCAGAAAACCCCGCGCTATATGCAGGATGATATACTCATACAGATAAGCAATAAAATTAAAGAAAGCAGGAAGGCTCAGAAAAAAACCGTGCAGGAATTAGCTACTGAAGCACAGGTGAGCAAAGGATTGATTTCGCAAATTGAGAACAATTGTACTGTACCCTCATTACCTGTACTCATGAATATTGTGCTTGCACTTAATATCGACCTGAAAGATTTTTTTGAAGATATCAGTCATAATAAAGAAGCCAAACAAAAGATCATTATAAAAACGCAGAAAGATTATCTGCCTTTTGAAAAAGAAACCGCAAAAGGGTTTAAATACAAAAGAATTTTAACCCGCAATATGGACGGAGGCCCGGTTGATACTGTTTTGCTGGAGCTGAAGAAAGGCGCCAAAAGAACGCATATGATCAAAACCGATGCTTATGAATACAAATATGTAATTAAAGGAAAAGTAGAATACCTGATTGAGCATGAAACTTATTTGTTAAATGAAGGAGATTCACTTTTTTTTGACGGCAGGCTACCACATAAACCTGCTAACGTAGGCGCCGCTGATGCCCTGATGCTGGTTATTTATTACTTCATTACAGAGCCATAAGTAAGGTTTTCCACACAACAAAAACTTAATATAAACATTCAAGGTAAATGTTTACATTTGCTATATAAAATTTAGTATTTATAAACACTTCATCAATGACAGCCATTTCCACCACTCCTTTTTCAGCCAATAATATCAACTATGCCCCTGCTGCAAAACCAATCGTTGTGATTTGCATTGATGGATCGGCAGATGAGTATCTTGATATTACTTCGGCGAACGGCAGGTTGCCTCATTTGCAAAAAATGAGCAAAACCGGTTTCAGAGGCATGGTAAGAGGCGCTTTGCCGTCGTTTACCAATGTAAATAATTCGTCTATTGTTACAGGTGTATCGCCGGCGGTACATGGTATCAGTGGTAACTTTTTTTACGATGCGGCTAAAGACCAGGAAGTGATGATGAATTCATCTGAATACCTGCGTGCAGAAACCATATTGGCTGCCGCTGCCAATGCAGGCAGGAAAGTAGCTGTGGTTACCGCAAAAGAAAAATTGCGTGATATCCTCTCTTATAAACTTACCGGCATTGCTTTCTCTGCAGAAAAAGCAAATCTTGCCCAAAAAGCCACTCACGGAATAGAAGATGTGGAAAATATTGTCGGTTATAAAACGCCTGCCATTTACAGCGCGGATGCAAGTTTGTTTGTATTGCGTGCTGGTGTGGCATTGATCAAAAAGGGATTGGCGGACTTCCTGTATTTATCCCTTACCGATTATATGCAGCATACCTATGCGCCCGAAGCAGAAGAATCGCTTGCCTTTTACGAAGCGATGGATGCGGAGATAGGAAAGCTGATTGAAGCAGGAGCAATTGTTGGCGCTACAGCAGACCACGGCATGAACGCGAAAGTAAAAGCAGACGGCACTCCCAATGTAATTTTTGTAGAAGAAATTCTTGAAGAAAAATTTGGTGACGGGTTCAGGGTGATATGCCCAATTACCGATCCGTATGTAAAACATCACGGTGCATTGGGTTCTTATGTGGTGGTACATATCAGCAACAAAGCCATTATACCGGAAGTAAAGCACTGGCTTTCCTTACAACCGGGCATAACCGAAGTACATGATAAATCAACGGCTACCCGTTTGCTGGAGCAGCCCGAAGACCGGATCGGCGACCTGGTAGTGCTTTCCGCAAGAGATGTAGTGGTAGGGCGCCGCCCGAAAGACCATGATATTTCCGCGCTGGATGGCACGCTGCGTTCTCACGGTGGCAGGTACGAGGAGATGGTTCCTTTGATCATCTCTCACCCCATCAATAAAAGATACCAGATGAAAGCAAGCGGCGACCCAAGAAATTTTGATGTGTTTGATTTTACCATTAACGGAACAAATTAATGTCAGGTCAATTAATTATATCGTTCATCAATCGTGAAACATGATAGGAAAAATGTGAGATGGAACGCTCTGTTCACTTCTCACCCTTCACTCCAAACCTTATACCTTCCATCTTCCACCTTAATCTTTCCATACATGAATCTTACATCTTACGTAGCAGGCCAGGCTGTTAAATCAGGCAAAATACTGGAAGTAAAAAGCCCTTACGATAATCGTGTAGTCGGCACCGTTACTTTAGCTAATGCAACGCATACTGCCGAAGCTATAGAAACTGCTTTAAAAGGAGGGAAGAAACTGAATCGTTACGACAGGTTCAGCATTCTTGATAAAGCAAGACAACTGCTGGTAGAACGCAAAGAAGATTTTGCACAAACCATCAGCGCAGAGTCTGGCTTAGCCATCAGGGAAGCCCGTTATGAAACAGGTCGTGCGCATGATGTACTTTTCTTTGCCGCTATGGAAGCATTGAAAGATGATGGACAGGTTTTTTCCTGCGATATTTCTCCGCAAGGCAAGGCAAGAAAAATTTTCACTACAAGAGAAGCATTATCGCTTGCGGTTTGTATTACACCATTCAATCACCCGCTTAACCAGGTAGCGCATAAGCTGGCGCCGGCATTAGCAGTAGGTGTGCCGGTGATTTTAAAACCTTCAGAAAAAACGCCGCTTACCGCAATAATGCTTACAGCATTATTGTATGAGGCAGGTTTACCTCATTATATGCTGAGCACTTTGCTCGGACCAACAGCCGAAGTGGCAGAAGCATTGGTTAAAGACCCACGGGTAGATATAGTATCGTTTACCGGCAGTGTGCCTGTTGGTAAAAAAATAGCGGCGACAGCCGGCTATAAAAAAGTAATACTTGAATTAGGCGGTAATGATCCTGTGATCATTATGGAAGATGCAGATATGGATACTGCTGTATATCTTGCTGCGGAAGGCTCATTCAGGAACAGCGGTCAGCGGTGTACAGCGGTGAAAAGAATTTTGGTGCACGAAAAAATTGCGGAAGCATTTACAAAGAAATTTATTGAAAAAGCAAAAGAATATACCTGCGGCGATCCTGTCGATCCTGAAACAAAAGTGGGTACAGTAATTGATGAGGCAGCGGCCATCTATCTTGAAAACGTAGTTAAAAAAGCCGTGGAGCAGGGCGCCAAAGTAGTATTGGGCGGAAAACGCAAAGGCGCTTTAATGGAGCCTACCGTTATTGTTGACGTGCCGAGAAACGCGGATATGGTAGTGCATGAATCATTCGGCCCCCTCGCTCCTATCCTTACATTTAAAGACATTGATGATGCCATTGCTTTATCAAACTCAACGGCATACGGACTGTCATCAGGCATTGTTACCAATAACATGAGCTATGCGCTGCGTTTTATAAAAGAGCTGAAGGTGGGCACTGTAAATATCAATGAAGTGCCTGGCTACCGGATTGAAAGTTCCCCATTCGGTGGCATAAAAGATTCAGGGCTTGGTATAAAAGAAGGTGTGATTGAAGCGATGAAATGTTTCACGTTTGTGAAGACGTTTTCGTTGCCGTGGTAGAAGAGGATTTCACGCAGCGCTCACGGCGGAGCAGCGATATGATGCATTTTCGCCGCGTACATTGCCCCGCTGCATACGCCGCGTGAAATACCTTCATTGATGTAATCAGCGCCATTGCTACTATCGGCATCGTTGCGTCGCACACTTCAACTGCAGTACATTTATGAACATCGTGCAACAACGTAAACCAAATGGAACATTTAATTAAATCTTATTTTCGCTCTTAGCTCCTCTGCACCCTTTGTGTGAAACTTTCTTAATATTCTTTTATGCTTCAAACATCCGGTAAAGATGCAGACGTAATAATTGTTGGTGGCGGCATTTTCGGCTGCACCATCGCTTATTACTATACACGAAATAACCCCTGTAAAAAAATACTGGTGCTGGAACGCAATGTGCTTTGCAATGCCGCTACCAGCAGAGCTGCTGCATTGATCACCAAAATAAGAACGAAGAAGCACTTCATTCCGCTTTCGCTCGAAACCTACAAAGCCATACCTGAGCTGGAAAAATTATTAGGCGAAAGCATGCATGTGCAGTACTCAGGTGTGCTGCATGTTGCTTCCTCGCAGGAACGTGTAGCCGATCTTGATATACTCATGCAAACCGCCGCGGAATATAATGAGCCGGCAGATTATATAACCGCAGCGCAGGTATCTGAATTATCACCCTGGCTTAAAACGAATGAGATTGAAAAAGCAGGCTTCATTCCCGGTGAAGCATACTGCGACCCATACCTGCTTGGCACTTTTTTTGGCAGGGCGGCAGCAAAGCAGGGGGCAATTATAAAGCAGGGCGTTGAAGTATTTAACCTGCTTACTGATAAAAATACCATTACCGGTGTTGAATGCAGCGAGGGGAAATTATATGCCGGTAAAGTAATTATCGCCAGCGGCGCATGGGCACCAATTTTAGCAGCACAGGCAGGCATAGGGTTACCTATGGCGCCGGTAAGAAGCCAGTACTGGATCACAGAACGGCATGAAATGTTTGCCGGCAACGCTCCTATTGTTATACTGCCTGATGCGCAGGCTTATGCCAGGCCGGAAAGCGGTAGCCTTTTATTTGGCATAAGAGAGAAAAAATCGTTTTACACTTCCCCGGGTAAGATCCCTTCCGATATCAGCAACTTTCCGTTAATCGAGTAGGCGGCCTCACTGCTTGTAGGCGATGAGGTGCACCTCTCACACCACTGTACGTACGGACCTCGTATACAGCGGTTCATTAAGTTGTGGGCTTACTTTTTCTTAGTAGCCGAGCATAGATTCATAGCCGCGTTGTTGTAATCTTTCCAGTGTTATTGTGGTGGTCAGTATTGGGCTTTGCGCTATGCTCCATCCGCCCTTTCGGCTTCTGCTCCATACATATGCATGGTAGGCGTCTACTCCCAGGATGGGTTGAGACTGGTAGCTGCCCTTTAGCATGCTTGTTGCTATGGACACCATATTAGTTTTAATATAGCCTCCAAGCTCTTTTATCTGCATACCATCTACGCCTGCTGAACCCTTGTTCCGCATGACCTGTTTGTATGCATAGTGCATGTTTTTACGACTGATTACCTGTTCAATCATCCTTTACTACTTTTAAAATTTCTTCCCGCTTCTCTTTTGCCTCTAAGGCTGGCAGCTTTTAACTGAACCTCCTTACAGCATTGGAAGCAACTTAATGTTCAACCCTTCACAGCTTCGTGAGACCTCCATGTTATACCCGGTTGCGGCATGGCTCGTTTCCGCTGATACTATGGTATCTGCTGACTTCTCCCTTCGTTTAGACAAACAGGGAAACCTCCCCCGGTAAGATGAATAGCCTTCTGCCTGTCGCTGCTGCATCTACATAATGAACTCCGTGTTCCTTCAGGACTTTGTATTGTTGTGCATACTTATCCCAATCCATTATGCCTCTTATGCAGTTCCTGTTCGTCAGTACAGGCAGTTGTAGTCCCGCTTACTTCAGATATGGCATCGCTGCCATCATCCCGCTCAGGGCGGGACGGCTTACTAATGATTAGGGGTATTACTCCCTCTCATAAGAGACTTCCACTCTCTGGCTTCTTCTAAAAAAAAACTATATTCACCATTCAGGGCACACACAGGCGGCTTGGCGTTATGGCGGCTGGACGAATATGTCCTCGGCTTTTCGTTCGCTACCCGGCTTCAGTTCCGGCTGACGAATAACGCCGGGCAATAGAATAAACAATGAGCTTTTATTTATAAATTTGGCATCGGTTACGAACCGACGAATCACGGAGTTCTGCCACATCGCCAAGCCGGGCGTAAGCAGCCATTTTTCGTAGGCCACGTTTCCGACGAAATTTGTAAATTTGAGACATGGAAATGAAAGTACAAGTTCCGTTTCAGCAACTTTTGACATTAGTTAAAAGTCTGACACCCGGACAGAAAGCAAGGTTACGGCAGGAACTTGCAGAGGAAATGCCGCCAAGGAAAGACAAGGATGACTTTATTGAATTTTTACTCAATGGACCTGTCTATTCTGACAAAGAAATACATGTGATTGAGGAAAACCGAAAAAGTATTGCAGCATGGCGGACAAAAAAATAATGGTGGATTCATCCATTTTGATTGATTATTTCCGCAAAACTGACAAGGTAAATTCCAAATTAGTTTTACATTTCAAAGACTATGACCAGCTTTATATTTCAAGCGTGACAGAGTTTGAAGTTATTAATGGCGCAACACAAGCACATTTACAGTTTTGGGATGGTATGCTAACACGATTTACGATTTTAGACTTTGGCAGTAAAGCAGCGAGACAAGCAGCAGACATTGTTGCTCAACTTAAAATCAAACGCAAAACTATTGATAAGCCAGATTTATTCATTGCTGCAACAGCGGTCGTAAATGGTTTGACCCTTGACACGCTAAATACCAAACATTTCATCCATATTGACAGTTTGCACTTGCTGGCAAAATAAAACGGCTGCTTACATTCGGTTTGCTGCTATGCTGGCTGGACGAATATATCCTCAACTTTTGTTTGCTCAGCTTCAGTTTCGGCTAACGAATAACGCCGGGCAATAAAATAAACAATGAACTTTTATTTATAAATTTAGCATCGGTTACAACAGACGAATCACGGAATACCACCACATCGCCAAGCCGTACCGTTGCCTGCAATGCTAATTGCGACAACAAAATTTTGATAAAACATGACAAATCAAATACAAGAAAGCCTCTGGCGACAATTTGGTGCAAGTATAGACAATACCTGTTACTCCCCCTAAAACTTTTTTATAAAATATTTTCTTCGCATGCCAAATAGATGTTGCCATTAGTAGGCAATCGTAAACCTTTGTTTGAGGTGCATTGGTTTTTCAAGCTCATCTACTATAGCAACGGCTGTATCTTCTACTGAAATAATACTTTTTCCATCCGCATCAAATACCGGTTCATCCCTGCCGGTTCTGTACTCACCTTTTCTTACACCGGAAGTGCCGTGGTGCATTTCAATAGCCGGGCTTAAAAATGTCCAGTCTAATTCTTTTTCGTTTTGAATGTATGTGAGATAATCTCTCGCTGCCAGAGCACCAGGCTTCCATTCCGCAGGAAACTGAGGTGTATCTATCAATTGCACGCCGGGCGCTATATATAAACTTCCTGCACCTCCCACTACTATAAATCTTTTTATGCCAGATGCTTTCACTGCTTCCTGTATCGCTTTAGATCCTTTCAAAAATTCATTGTATAAATCAGGATTTCCCCAGCCTGCATTGTATGTACTTATTACGGCATTATTACCTTTTAATATAGACGCCAGTTGAACAATATTCAACACATCTGCTTTAACAGTAACCAACCCATCCGCCTTTGCAACCTTGTCTGGATTGCGTACGATAGCTGTTACCTGGTACCCTCTCTGTAATAATTCTTTTAATACTGCTGTGCCTACAAATCCTGACGCTCCTATTAATGCTACTTTCATCGTTCATAATTTAATGTTATTAATGCTTATTGTCCAAACTCGCCATCTGCTTTAATCCGCACTTCATCACTCACCATTGCTGCGGGAAATTTATCACCGATATGAAAATCTGAACGTTTAATTGTTCCTGTTAGTTGAAAACCCGCAGTAGGTTTTTTGCTCATTGGGTTTTCAATTGTTCCCCTGTATAACAAGTCCATGGTAACTGCTTTGGTTACACCATGAATGGTGAGATCGCCGGTGAGTTTATATTTATCCTTACCAAATGATTGTTCCACTTCTGTAAGCGGAACTTTTTTATTGAAATGTTCAAAATATATTTCGTACATATTGCTGCATTACGTAAATGATATGACATAAGGTAAGACAGTAAGATCGTTATTAAAGAATATATTACATATACATATCCTTTGCGTATTTCAAATCCGGGACAGCCACCTGCAAGATGCCAAACCCTTCGGCAGCAAGCTTATTACATTATTATATGCTTGTTTCAACAAAGAGGGCTAATTTAGACATCTGCCGGTATAAAATTCACTTTTACAGTATTGATAAGGTAATTATATTATGTTTTGCAGGCGCTCCTGCTCATTTAATTTGGAATGCATCCAATATTTCCACATAGGCTTTTTCTATGCATTTTCTTTTCCAGGTTGCATACGCACAAAACTGAAAAGATCGAATTTTTCCCGTTCAATTTCACCGTCGGCTTTTTTAGTTATTCTCAGCATACGTTGAGATTGCCCTTCATCAACAGGAATAACCATTATACCACCCGGTTTCAATTGCTCAATCAATTTTGGCGGAATAATTTCAGCGGCCGCCGTAATAATAACTTTGTCAAAAGGTGCGAATGTGGGTAACCCTTCAAATCCATCTCCGTAAAAAAATTTTATAGAAGGAAATTTCTTTACATACTCAAAGTTTTTATTGATATCGAATATGAGCCTTTGTCGTTCTATAGTATATACCTGTGCTCCGAGCTGCGCAAGCACACAGGCCTGGTATGTGCTGCCGGTACCGATTTCAAGAATTTTATCAAATGGCTTCACTTCCAGCAACTGCGTTTGGTAAGCAACCGTGTATGGCTGGGAAATGGTTTGTTCTTTTGCAATAGGAAAGGCACGATCTTCATATGCAATACGATCCAGTGCCAGGTCCATAAAAAAATGGCGTGGCGTATTATTCATCGCCTCCAATACTTTTTCGCTGGTAATACCTTTGCTGCGTAGTAAGTCAATTAATTGTTTACGTAAACCCTTGTGACGATATTCATCTACATATTTTCGCATAAGCCCTGCAAGATAAAAATAAAAGCTGTGGAAAATAGATTGTAATTATTTAACAGCCGGGTGAAGAGTTCTTCATTCCCCGGGTATGCGGCAATGTTTACAATAAATATATCAGGAGGCGGAATAACGTGTGGTTTCTTTCTTTTGCCTCTCCGGTTTGTCATATATCCATAATAACGATATTTTTATAAAAGTTCTGTTACACAACAGTCAGCAAAATAGTTGTATGAATAAAAAATCTGCATTTTTGTATCTTCTGCTTTTCGGTATACTCACAACCATCAATGCTCAAACCATTGAAGTACTTGCCGGCAGAGATGCTGTTTCACTAAGGGGGTTAAGCGTTGTTGATGATAAGGTGATTTGGGCAAGCGGCAGTAGTGGTATGGTGGCGAGATCCGTTGATAGCGGTAAAACATGGAAGTGGATGCAGGTACCCGGTTTTGAAAAAGCAGACTTCAGGGATATTGAAGCCTTTGATGCTGTTACCGCAATTATTATGGCAATTGCCGAACCGGCTTATATATTAAAAACACATGATGGCGGCAACACCTGGCGCAGGGTTTTTGTTGATGATCGCAAAGGGATGTTTCTTGATGCTATGGAATTCTGGAATGAAGAAAGTGGTATAGTAATTGGCGATCCCATTGATGGAAAAATATTTGTGGCAAGAACATTTGATAATGGTGAAACATGGCAGGCTTTGCCAAATAATAATTTACCGGTTGGAGAAACCGGCGAAGCCATGTTTGCATCAAGTGGTACAAACATACGCACCACTTCATTATCAGAAGCAGCCTTTGTAACCGGAGGCACCAAAGCCCGGTTCTTTTTTCATAATGAAAAGATTGATCTCCCTTTAATGCAGGGTAAAGAAACAACCGGTGCAAATTCCCTGGCTGCATACCATAACAAAAAAAGAAAACCGGCAAGGCATATGGTTACAGTAGGCGGAAACTTTGCCGCTGATACGGTTACAACAGGAAATTGCGCCATATCTGCAGATGGCGGTAAAACCTGGGCAATCCCCCAAACATCACCACATGGTTACCGCAGTTGTGTTGAATATATAACAGAAAAAAAACTCATCACCTGTGGCACTTCCGGTGTTGACATTTCAACAGACGGAGGAATGAACTGGCAATTGATCAGCAATGAAAGCTTTCATGTTTGCAGAAAAGCAAAAAAAGGCAACAGTATTTTTTTGGCAGGCAAAGATGGAAGAATTGCAAAGTTGTTGTGGAATAAATAGTTTTATCTCAAAGCCATAGCCGGCAACAGTTTAGCATTAATATTTTAAAAGCTTCACCTGGTATAGTAAAAAAGCATTCCAACCCTGCAGCGTATAGCAGCGGAAGAACTGGTAGCAATCTTACTTCAGGAAGGGTGAATAACAGGGTGGTATAACCGAATATGTTTCACGCAGAGCACAATCGGGCAAAGTGTGCAAAGAAAATGAGTATAATTTTTATATAGCCATAGTATAATGTACGCTGTGCAACGCTCTATATGTAATAAGCATTTGCCATGAAATACTTTGTATTACTTGCATACATTATCAGTATGCATTTGTTTGCAACCGCCCAGCGCCCGCCACAGAGTCCTGTTTCTGACACTATATATACGCCTGAAAAACTCGGCTATGCATTATACTGGCAGGATGAATTTAATGGCAATGCACTCGATACTGCCAAATGGGAAGTGCGGGGTATCGGCGCCCGTGCTTTGGGATTTGTTTCGCAGGAGGCAGTTACTATCGGCAATGGCTACCTGTACCTGCATGCATTAAAACGCAACGACAGTATGCTCATCAGCGCGGTGGGTACGCAAAACAAATTCATGACCACCTATGGCTATTTTGAATGCAGGGCACAATTGCAACAATCGCCGGGTGTATGGGGTGCTTTCTGGTTGCAATCGCCCAAATTATCCGGCGGTAACAATCCAACTATATACGGCGCGGAAATTGATATAATGGAGTGTTTCAGAAAACTGGGTGATGATATTGTATCTCATAATGTGCACTGGGGGCCATACGGAGCCCAACAGCAAACCACCCGCGGTATGCAGAGCTACCTTAAAGATATTGGCAAGGGCTTTCATACCTTTGCGCTGGAGTGGACGCCGGAAAAATATATTTTCTATGTGGATGGATACAAGTTTTATGAAGTAACCAAAGGCGTCTCTCAAATTGATGAATATATCATCCTCAGTATGGAATTGCCTAATGAAATAAAAGACCTCGCCAAAACAAAATTTCCTGATGTGTTTGTGGTGGATTGGGTGAGAGTGTATAAGAAGAAATAGGTGTAGGGTGAAAGGCGTAGGGTAAAACGGATGATACTGATTAACACGGATACATTCCGTGAATATCCGTCATATCTGTTTTATCCGCGTTCCATTTGTTGTGATGGGTATGCTTTACAGGCTTTTTTACCTGTTGGCCTTCCGCAGTGCCATTGTCGTGTCATGCGGCAGCGGCAAAAAATATAAGCGTTGTCATGGTAAGGAATAAGGTATTTTGTAACTTTATACCATGTCTTCAAAGCAAAAACCTGTTTTTCAGCGCCGTATCTTTTGGGATGTGAATTTTGACAAACTGGACTATGATCGTAAGGCCAACTTTATCATAGAGCGGGTATTTGAGCGGGGTGATGTGGAAGATATCCGCAACTGCCGTCGCTACTATGGAGATGAAAAAGTAGCCGACGCTTTGCTCAATGCAAAGTTTTTACCACTTCATACTACTTATCTCGCGGCCGCTGTTATTGACCGGCCATTAACTGATTTCAGATGCTACAAACCCAGACAGTCGAACCCAGGACACTGGACATATTAGGAAGACTAATGAAAGTGGATGCGCTTTCAACATTTCAATTAGTTGGCGGTACAGCACTGTCACTTCAATATGGTCATCGCATTTCGGCTGACCTCGACCTTTTTTCAACGAAAGAATTTGAAACTCAATTTATAGCAACTGTATTAGAAAAGCATTTCCAAAACTTCACATATCTGAACGTTACAAATCCAATAGGACTGTTTGGATATATCGGTGATGTGAAAGTAGATTTTGTAAAATATTACCACTACCCAACTATACGGGAACCTAAAGAAATACAAGGTATTCGATTTATGAGTACTCCCGATATCATTGCCATGAAAGTAAATGCCGTCTTAAAACGCGGTGTAAAAAAGGATTTGTGGGATATAGCCGAGTTATTACAACATTATTCCATTAAAGATTTTATAACATTTTATCAGCAAAAGTTTCGCTCACAACAGTTACTTATTTCAATACCCCAGGCATTGACTTACTTTGACGATGCCGAAGAAACCGAGGATCCCGTCAGCCTCAAAGGGCAAACCTGGGAGTCTGTAAAAAACTTTATCCGGCAAAAAGTAAGGGATTATCTAAGCTAAGAGAAGACAGCCACATTATAAAGCCCTAATATATGACCAGCATTATTGATAAATATAAAATACTCCTCCATACAGTCTCCGGGCTTATCAAAATTTCGGGATATAAGAATGAGTATATAGCCCGGAAATTAGACATGACATCTACTCATTTTTCAGCAAAAAAATCTAAAGACAACTGGAGTATTGATGAAGTAGAAAAAATATTAAAAACTATTTCAAATGAAGATGTTGAAGATTTTTTAGACGACATGGTTTTTGAAAAATGTTTTCCCGGGAGACTTATAGATTCAAAACAGTTTGAAAAACGAATGGGATGGAAATAATGCTGGAAGAAGGGTTTATTGAAGAACTTTTATTTTGCCAAAAAAATCAAAGGATACCAGGGCTATATTGGTATGTTCCTTTATAATGAGTTTTATACTCGTGAATAAAATGAGATAAGTTTAAGAACAGGTTTTACATGATACTATCTTACAATCGCTGTTGGTGAAGCCGGAGCACAATAAGCTATGTGCAACACCAATAACGGCAACAAAAAGATGGAGTTAATTTAATTTATCACAATGTTCCTCCCATAACTAATTATGATTACAATTCAAATGTTAAGGATATACGAAAGGTACAAAGGTGACGTTGATAGATACACCCGAGCATCAAGGAAAGAGCTTTCTATTTTAAGTGAAGCTGATTTTTTTATAATTAGCCGCTTTATTAGTGATTTAAAACTAATAGGAAATGGAGTTGCTGCGGCAAGCTATGAAGCACAAGTATTTGAACAAATAAATAATCTGGTTGATAATGATCAGACAAAAGAATATTTATTGAAATTGTCTAAAGTGTTGAGTTGAGAGATACCCACCTGGCACAGGTTTGTAGCGCTGGCGTTGTGCGATAACTGACTTGCTGCCTTGTTGTTACTTATCTTTCATTATTAATATACACTTACTATTTCCAATAACCCTTTTTTATTTTTTGTATAATAATCTACTGCGCTGCTATATTTCCAGCTTTCCTCCAATTCAACAAAATCGGCGCGTGCAAACCTGCGCTAGACCCAACATTCTTCGCACAAATGTAACAGCACACGGAATACACGGATGGTATTGAATAACGCGGATACATTCCATGAATATCCGTCATGGCCGTTTTATCCGTGTTCCATTTGCTGCAATAGGTATGCTTCTCAGGCTTTTTTATTATCAATACCTGTTTTAAATGCCCAATATAGTTCCAACAGTACAAGCGAGCGTGGCAACAGGCGATGCCATATGCACTATAGCCGGCTACATAATAATTCCTGTATCAATCGCTTGTCACTATGCTCCAGCTTTCCTTAAGCGCCTGCTTTAATTGGTTTATCGCATCGTCCAGACCTTCATACCAGTTAAGGTGCGGGCTTGTTTGCGAACAACCACCCATTAACCGATCAACACATTGTGTATATTCCCAAACCCTGCCGCAGCCCGGGCAGCGTGCGCCGGTTGAAAAGGTATCCCATATAGTTCCGCAGGTGCATTGCCAGTGCGCACCGCCATCAGGTTTCCAACTGCATTTCGGACATCTGATGTGTATGTTTTCCATAAATAACGATTGTTATACAATATTATCTAAAATCATTATTCTTTGCATTTGCATTAACAAATAAACCCTTTACATTTGCTTATTCTACTTGCCACCTCATAGACTCTTGCGGTTTAACTTAATGCTGAATTGGTTAACTTTGCGCGCCGTTCATACACGCATATTTTATTAATTAATTATTTATACATAATACTATGGCCGATATTTTTGAAAGATTGGTAAAAAACTATGGTCCGCTTGGTCAGCACCGCGAAAGAGCACATGGCTATTTTGCTTTCCCGAAATTAGAGGGGGAAATTGGCAGCCACATGAAATTTCGTGGCAGCGATGTGATCGTGTGGAGCTTAAATAATTATCTTGGTTTAGCTAATCACCCTCAGGTACGCAAAGCAGATGCTGATGCCGCCGCGCAGTTTGGTTTGGCATTGCCTATGGGAGCCCGTATGATGAGTGGCAACAGCAATCATCACGAACAACTGGAAAGCGAGCTCGCAGCATTTGAATATAAGGAAGATGCCATTCTGCTGAATTATGGTTACCAGGGTATGGTGAGTATTATTGATGTTTTATGCAGCAGGCACGATGTAATTGTGTACGATGCTGAAAGTCATGCATGTATTATTGATGGCGTGCGCCTGCATGCGGGGCAGCGCTTTGTTTTTAAGCACAATGATATTGCTGATTTTGAAAAGCAATTGCAGAGAGCGCAGGCACTTATTGAAAAGCAAAATGCCGGCGGTATACTGGTTATTACTGAAGGCGTTTTTGGCATGGCCGGCGACCAGGGCAAACTAAAAGAAATTGTTGCACTGAAAAATAAGTACCAGTTTCGCTTACTGGTTGATGATGCACATGGTTTTGGCACACTCGGAAAAACCGGTGCAGGTGCAGGTGAAGAGCAGGGCGTGCAGAACCAAATAGATTTATATTTTTCCACTTTTGCAAAATCAATGGCTTCTATCGGTGCCTTTGTTGCGGGAGACAAAACCATTATTGATTATATACGCTATAATATACGCAGCCAGATATTCGCGAAGAGTTTGCCGATGCCTTTGGTATTAGGTAACCTTAAGCGGCTTGAATTATTACGCAACCATCCTGAATATAAAGCGCAACTATGGAAAAACGCTTTGGCTTTACAGGAAGGTTTGAAGAAAAAAGGATTTGATATCGGCAAAACAGATACTGTTGTTACACCGGTATATATGAAAGGGGGTGTGGAAGAAGCTACAGCAATGGTAATGGACCTGCGCGAAAACTATGGTATCTTCTGTTCTATCGTTGTATATCCTGTTATTCCCAAAGGACATATTATTTACAGGCTTATTCCCACAGCATCGCATACGCAGGAGGATATTGAAAAAACCCTCACGGCGTTTGATGAAACAAAAAAGAAATTAGATGCCGGTGCATACAAGGTTGCAGAAATACCTGCAATGGCAGATGCATAATTAAGAGGAGTACTATATTTTTTGTGCAGCCGGGTGTGGTATTTATTTCATGTGGGGGCCTGCAACGGTGCAGCATTCACTGCAGATATACTTTGCTTAGCTCACTTTTGTATTCTTTAAGTAAAATCAAAAAGCAATGTACCATCACTGCGCACTTATCATGCCAGCGAGTGAAAGCGCTGCATAATCACCTATTTGCTCACCCAAACCCGCAGGCACTATTTTACAGCATTGCAATGCATCTCCTATAGCTTCGGCTTTCAATACTTCCTGCATATACGGTTCTATAAGGTCTGTACTCCTTCCGTATATACTGCCTAAAATAATTATTTCGGGGTTAAGTATATCTATAAGCAATGCTAATCCTCTGCCCAGGTAAAAAGCACAGATTTTGTACACTTCTAGTGCAACAGCGTCACCGTTGTATGCAGCTTCAGCAACAGCTTTGGCGGTTATTTTTGGCAGGTCATCAAGGTTATTGCAAAAAGAAACTTTTCTGCCCATTTGTATTTCCTGTATTGCATTGGTTTGTGCAAGCTGCGCAATACCGCCACCGCTGCAAAACCCTTCAAACGATCCGGCTTTACCAAAACCAACAGGCCCCATTTCTGCCAGGCGTAAATGGCCAACTTCTCCTGCCAGGTCGGTTGTGCCGGAATATAATTTACCATCCAGTATCAACCCCGCTCCCATGCCAGTGCCGAAAGTAAGAAATATTACATTGCTGTATCCCCTGCCGGCACCGTATTTCCATTCCGCTACTGCACAGGCATTGGCATCGTTCTGCAAAAGTGCTTTTTTACCAAAACGGTTCTCCACAAGTTCAACTATCGGAATATTATCCCAGCCCGGTAAATTGGGGGGAGAAAGTATAATGCCTTTTTTGCTGCTTAATGGCCCACCGCAACTGATGCCGATTCCGGTTAGTTCATCTTTATTTACTTTTTGTTCCTGTAATAATCTTTCAGCAGCAACAAACAAGGTTTCAATCATTTCATATACCGGCTTACTGGTAGCCAGGGCTGTTTTGCCGGTAATATCAATTGACCCATCGTTCAACTTACGTCCAAGTGTAACCGCAGATTTTGTTCCGCCTATATCAAAACCTAAAAGCATAGCATGCATTTAAAACGATATATATGTAGGATTGTGAGTTTATAGTTTATGATTTGTAATTACTATTAACAATAAGCTTTTAACTCAAAACCCATCCTTTAATTTTCCCAACAACCAGTTCGTCAGTTTTTCCCCTTGTTCAGGAAAAGTCCAGTGGCCTGTTTCCGGAACAACATATAATTCTTTTGGCGCTGTAATTACATTATATGCAGAATACATTGATGTAGGCGGGCATGTTTCATCATTAAATCCCAATGTATAGATGCCTGGCACTTTCAGCATGCGTGCAAAATTCACCACATCGTAATAAGCAGCGGTATTGATTTTCTCTTTAGTATTATTAAAAGCAAGATTATTCTTATCAAATAAATGCGGCCACCCTCCTGCCCTTCCTTTAAGATAACCCGTAACATCACTGAGCGCAGGATAATAAGATGCGAGAAATTTTACTCTTGAATCCAGCGCCGCTGTAATAATTGATAAAGCACCACCCTGACTTCCGCCCATTACAGCAAGGTTTGCACCATCATATTCAGGAAGACTCACAAGAAAATCGTTTGCCCTTACGCAGCCGAGATATACTCTTTTATAATAGTAACGATCCCTATCATCAAGATTTATATTCCAATATCCTGCAAGCGCGCCGGCAGCAAGATTATTATATACGGATGCATCAAGATTAACCGGTATGCCATGAATGCCAACCTGTAAAGTAATAAATCCTTTTTCCGCATTGGCTATATCGCCATTATAAGGACGTATACCCGCACCAGGCACCTGCAATATTGCAGGGTATTTGCCTGCTTTTTTAGGAACACATAAAATACCGTACAATCGTGAGCCCCGGTAATTCTGCAGGTTTACATGATATACGCTTACATTTTCTGTGCAACGCTCTGGCATTAACGTCATTCTTGCATCAACAGGCGTTTTAGCTAAATCTGCTTTTGCCTGATCCCAATAACTGCTAAAATCTGAAGGATTGGCAACGGTAGGTTCTATCTGTGCAGGATTAAATGCAGCAGTGGCCAAACCGCGATACGATTTACCATTTACAAAAGCTGTTGCTATACAACGCAAAAATCCGGGCGTCTTCATTGTTCCGCCATCTATGGTAAGCGTTCCCGGTGAAATAGTAAGCGAATCTGTTTTCTCCGGGTTCATTTTCTCGGGTCCTGTTTCATATTTTACGATGGCATTTTTTAGTATATTACCACTCTGCAAAACCGTGATGGTAAATTTCACTTTTTCACCGGGTTTATATACCCAGTCGGCATGATCGGGCGCCACAATAACTTTTATCAATTGCTCAGGAGGTTGAGCATCAGCTATAAGAATAATTGTAAGTGCAAAACAGAGCAGGAATAAGCGACGGATATTTACGGAAAAAGCGACAGGCATATTTAAAATTTTGTTGAATATAGGCAAATTTTGGAGGAGGAATGAGAAGTATGTAACCCGGATTTTAGCAGACCGGGAACAGCATCAATACATAGAACCTGCGGCCGCCGGCGTTTTCTCCGACCGAAAAAAAGATGTTTCACAAAGTGAAAATTTGATTTTTTAAGAGAGATAAAGTCATCCATTATTAAGATTTTATTGACAGTACAGGGTCTTTCCGAAAAAATATAAAACACTATCTTCATATATCGTTTTACTTTTAATTTAAAGAGTTGGATATGAAAACCGGTTTTACTTTTTTATTGATGCTTTTTTCAGTTGCAGTTTTTTCACAGGCTACCGTACGGGAGCAATTTGAAAAAATAAAAACACAGCAGGATGCTCAAAAGTTTATTGATGCAAATGCGCCGCTTAAGCCCACCTTACTTCACCTGAAATTAGGGAAAGATTCCACACTTATAGATAAAAGACTGCTGAAGCAGAACAAGGGAGATATTTTCTCTGTAGGCTACGTAACTTACCTCGTATTGGATGGAACAGAATCTGTGAATTACAGGGCACAATATATATTCCTGGATGGCGGATCATTATCACCTGCAGAAATTGATGACCTTAAAAAAGTGATTACGCAAAAAATTGCCGCGGGCGAATCGCTTGATAAACTTTCTGATCAGTATACCATGGATGGCAATACTACCAAAGGTGATACCGGGTGGTTTTTTGGGGAAGAGATGATGCCGAAAGAATTCCAGGATGCTGTAAAAAATCATAAAAAAGATGAAGTGTTTTTTGTAGATGTGCCGCAAAACAACTGGCATTATATCGTTAAAAAAACATACGATGATGAAGTGAAGAAAGAAATAACTGTGCTTAGAGCAAACGGGCGGTAACCAATACCTTTACATTATATATTAACCATAAGATTCGAAAGCAGCGCTGGATATCTTATGATTTTTATTTGTACAAATTGAATAAGCCCAAAAGCAATCAAATAATAAAATACAGGTGATGGCGTGTTTGCAATGCGCCATCACCTGCATTTTTCGGGTATGAAAAATTAAACTTCTGCAGACTTTACGGTTTTGATGATACGGGCAGCCACTTTGTAAGGATCGGCTGCTGAGTTGGGGCGACGATCTTCCAGGTAACCGCTCCAGCCTTTTGCAGGAACCATTACAGGAATGCGGATAGAAGCACCGCGGTCAGAAACACCAAAGCTGAAATCGTGGATGCTGGCAGTTTCGTGTTTGCCTGTCAGGCGCAGATGATTATCGGCTCCGTAAACAGCAATATGCTCTTTTACCACCGGGCGGAAAGCTTCGCATATTTTTTCAAACTTCTCTTTGCTGCCCGCAGTGCGCAGGGTAGTGTTAGAAAAATTAGCGTGCATGCCGCTGCCGTTCCAATCAAGCGCACCCAAAGGTTTGCAATGCCAGTTTATAGCAACATCATATTTTTCACCTATTCTTTCCAGTAAATAACGGGCAACCCAAATCTGGTCGCCGGCATTTTTAGCGCCTTTTGAAAAAATTTGAAACTCCCACTGGCCGGCAGCCACTTCGGCATTAATACCTTCTACATTCAAACCGGCTTCAAGGCATACATCTAAATGTTCTTCAATGATTGCGCGACCGAAAGCGTTATTAGCACCTACGGAGCAATAGTAAGGACCCTGAGGACCAGGAAACCCTCCCTCCGGGAAACCATAAGGTTTGTTGGTGGCGCGGTTCCATAGGAAATATTCCTGCTCAAAGCCAAACCAGAAATCATTATCATCATCGTCAATCAGGGCACGGCCGTTTGATGCATGGGGAGTGCCGTCTGCATTCAGCACTTCGCACATTACCAGGTAGCCATTTTTACGCTGGGGGTCGGGGCAAACAAAAACGGGTTTCAGCAAACAATCTGAAGAACCGCCGGGAGCTTGTTCGGTAGATGAACCATCAAAAGACCAGGTAGGTAAATCTTCCAGTTTTCCGCTAAAGTCTTTCTCAATCTTTGTTTTGCTACGGAGGCTTTGGGTAGGTTTATAGCCATCAAGCCAGATGTACTCAAGTTTTGCCAGTGACATAATTAAATGAATTGATTGTTTTAGAAAAAAAATCTTTAATAATATAAAATTACAGATAATGAGCAACAAAAATATGATTATTATAAAGGAAAAATAAAAATTTTGCTTTTTTAATATAAAAAATCAAAACTTAATTTAAAATATCATACATTTTAAATAATGTAATTCGTTTATTTTTCGCAGTAAACAATTGATTGCCTTTTTCAACGATAGTTAATGTACACCTGCCTGCTTATAAAACAGATAAAAGTTTTAATTGACGTTATTGAACTGTTAATGGCCGCTGTCAGCCTCTATTACAGCAGAATTGCATATATAAGTGGGAGAAATTCCTGTAGAAGAAATGGCGCCAATGGCATCTTTAGGCAGCACATTGCCGCTAAGCACCAGCACCGTATCGAGGCCAAACTTATTGGCACCCACAATATCTGTTTGGAGGGTATCGCCCACCATCAGTATATCTCTTTTGGTAATTGCCGGATTTTGCCGGACCACTTTTTCCAGCGCAAACATGAATATCTGCGAATCGGGTTTTCCAAAGCGTATCAGCTTCTTGCCTACTAATTTTTCAATCATCCAGCCCAGTCCGCCAATAGCAATGCTCATTTCGGTACCCGATACCGGGTAAGCGCCATCGGCATTGGCCAATATAGCAGGTATGGTGCGCCGGCGCAGCAGGTTTACTGCTTTGTTTAGCCCCTCAAACCAGTCGAAGCCTTCATCGTCAAGCAATACAAGAGCCGTTACATCTTCAATATTTTCTTCGTTAATTTCCGAAAGGGGTACCGTTTGCAAACCCGGATGCTGTATGTAGTGAGCGGAGTTTTCTGTGCCGAGATAGGCCACGAGCCCGGTTTTTACTTTCAGGTCAAGAAACTCTTTAGCCAACATCCCGGACGATATAATACGGTCGGGTGTTATCTGCATCAGTCCCGCTTTTGCGTAAGTTTCCACCAGTAGTTCGGGGCTTCGGCTGGCATCATTAGTAATAATATAAAATTGTTTTTCCTGGGCCTCGAGCCAGTTAAAAGTTTCTTTTATACCTGGCACCATGCCTTTATAAGTACGCAATACACCAAAAGCATCGAAAAAAATAACCTGGTAATCTTTCAAAACAGATTTGAAGTCCTGTATTTCCATCATGCTTAGGCCCCGCATTTTACTGGCAGGTATGCGAAATAACACATAATAATAAAAAAAACTGTTTTTTATTTTTCTGTTTGATGGTTGCCTGGAGAGCAAATTTCAAGAAAAACTGAAAATTTATTTAAGTTTTAGTGCTTTAATAATTTTTTCCGGATCAAAATCGCGGTCAACGCTGGGCAGGTAAATATCAAAGGCCTCTGCTTTTAATTTTTTGGCATACTCGGGCGCAAAAAAATAATTGCCGTCTTTTATTACATAATTGAGAATAAAAAACCGGTATGCTTCGCGCATAAAGCGTATTTCATCGGCGATAAGGGGGTTTATTTTGTGATATTCGGTTAAAAACAACAAAAACCGGTCTTCCATCATCGTATCAATTACATAACTAAAAACCGGCCAGTCCCCGCATTGCTTACCACGCGGCTAAAAAAATAAAAATCCATGATGCGGCTGCTTATCCTGAACCAGTCGTAATCCCAGCGGCTAAAAAGTTCCTGCTTGTTAATCACCGAAAAATTGCCAATGTTCCAGTCAATAAAAACAGGAATCGTTTCAAAAGATCCTGCATTGCATTTCAGCCTGTTTTTCAGAAAAAGATCGCAGTGATAGCGCAGCATATCAGCATTTACGCGATTGCCAAATTTTTTTTCGTTCGTTTCGAGCTGCTCCTGTATAGTAAGGATATCAGTACGCAGAGTCTTGGACGATTTGGGCAGCACATTGCGTATGCGGCTGCAGGCCAGGTGAAACTTTCCAAACTGCCGTCCAAGACTTTTTATATGACTTTCTTCCAGTCGCGCCGGCAGCCGCTGCATTACCCGCGTGGGATTATAAAACACCACCCACATATCAGTTTTTCCTTTTTTGTAACGATAGGTATATACCCGGTTGTTTTTAAGCAGGGATTTGCCAATGAGGTTTTCAAAAGGATACAGCAAATTGTTCGACAACGAATGGATAATGCGGTGATCTTCTTTAAAATATTCATATTTACCAAAGCTGGATACTTTGGCAATCACAAAATCTTCGTCGGCAAACGTAATTTTTAAAACACTGTTAGTGGATACCAGTATACTGATATCTTCTATACTGGCAATTTTCCGGGAAGCATCATATCCTTCCCAGGCTTTATGAATAATCTCCGTTACGTCAATCATATAGTTTGTTCAGCAAGCTTTTTAAAAGGAATTGCACTGTGATTTTTTTCATATAAAGTCAAAATGCAGTTGGCAAAACTCCCTTTTGTAATAATAACCTGAGTTGGGATAAGCCATAGTTTTACAGGAGAAAAACAGTATACTTTTTTGCTTAACGGACAGTTGATAATCAATTTAATAAGTCAATTATGTATATCCGTTTTTTCAACGGCAAAGTTGCAAAAATTATTGCAAAGGCTGCTGATTTTTGCAATGAATTTAAAAATGAATTCAAAAAGTAATACCTGCCGGTCTTGGCAGGTATTATAAACAAAGTCTTTGTCAAAAAAAGATATTTGAGAATCTAATCCTTCAACCGGGTTCCGTTTAAGCGGAACCCGGTTGAATAAACGGATCATTACCTGAGGAACAGCATTTCACGATATTTAGGTAACAACCAGTATTGATCGTCAACCAGTAATTCAAGTTTATCTACATGGTACCGGATCTTATCAAAGAAAGCGTCTTTGATTTGGCTCTGGTATGCAATAGCTTTTGTACGGGTGTTGTCCATTTTATTTACAATCTTTCTCTCCTCTATCATTTTTTCTACGCCATCAGCTACGGCTGCAATATGTTCAGATATTTTTTCAAGTATCTGCAATTGATTAGCGTAAGAAGCTTCAGGTAGCCCTACCTCTTTTAATCCCTTAATGTTATTGATGAGAATATTCTGGTATTTTATTGCACTGGGAAGTATATGACTGGTGCAAAGTTCACCCATAATGCGGGCTTCGATCTGGACTTTTTTAATGTACGCTTCCAATTCAATTTCATGGCGCGCCTCCAGTTCAGAGTGATTATAGATGCCCAATTCGTCAAACAAGGCTTTTGCTTTGTCTGTAACCATTGCATCCAGTGCAAGCGGTGTGGTTCTTACGTTAGGCAGGCCGCGCCTTTCAGCTTCATGATGCCATTCTTCGCTGTAACCATCACCTTCAAACAATACTTTTTCAGAGCTGGTAATATACTCACGGATCACATGCATGATCGCAATTTCTTTCTTTTCACCTTTTTCAATCAAAGCATCTACTTCTTTTTTGAAGTTTACCAGTGTTTTAGCCATAATTGCGTTAAGCACCGTCATTGGTATACCGCAGTTTGCTGTAGAACCTACAGCGCGGAACTCAAATTTATTACCGGTAAATGCAAACGGTGAAGTACGGTTACGGTCTGTGTTATCAAGCAAAAGCTCAGGTATGTTTTTATGAATATCCAGTTTCAGCAGAATTTCATCCTGCTCTGTGAACTTATCACTCACTCTTGTTTTGATCTCGTTTAATATTTCGCTGAGGTATTTACCTATGAAAACGGAGATGATAGCAGGAGGAGCCTCATTTGCGCCAAGGCGGTGATCGTTACCTGCAGATGCTATAGAAGCGCGGAGAAGATCAGCATAATCATCAACAGCTTTTATAACGTTTACAAAGAAGGTAAGGAACATCAGGTTGGTTTTGGGCGTTTTACCCGGGGCAAGCAGGTTTACACCTGTGTCGGTTGACATACTCCAGTTATTGTGCTTGCCGCTACCGTTAATACCTGCAAATGGTTTCTCGTGTAAAAGAACTGCCAGGTTATGGCGTCTTGCCACACGGATCATTACATCCATTAGAAGCATGTTATGATCTACTGCAAGATTTGCTTCTTCAAAAATCGGCGCACACTCAAACTGGGCAGGCGCAACTTCGTTGTGGCGTGTTCTTAAAGGAATGCCAAGACGATAAGATTCTTCTTCAAAATCTCTCATGAAAGCATATATTCTTTCAGGAATAGAACCGAAGTAATGATCTTCTAATTGCTGACCTTTAGCGGGAGCGTGACCAAATACGGTACGTCCGGTCATCACCAGGTCAGGACGTGCATTTGCCAAGCCGGCATCAACCACAAAATACTCCTGTTCCCAACCAAGCGTAGCAATTACCCTGGTAACATTTTTATCGAAATAGTTACACACGTCAACAGCAGCTTTATTCAAAGCTTCTATCGATCTGAGTAAAGGCGTTTTAGTATCAAGGGATTCACCGGTATAAGAAACGAAAATAGTGGGGATGCAAAGTGTATTTGCATCACCTATTCTCATAATAAAAATTGGTGAAGTAGGATCCCATGCAGTATAGCCCCTTGCTTCAAAAGTTGCTCTCAGGCCACCTGAAGGAAAAGAAGATGCATCCGGCTCCTGCTGAATAAGCGCCGCACCGTCAAATTCTTCAATTGGGGTACCATCGCCTTTTAATGTAAAGAAAGAATCGTGTTTTTCAGCAGCAGTGCCGGTTAAGGGCTGAAACCAGTGCGTAAAGTGCGTAACACCTTTTGCTTCTGCCCAGCTTCTTAACCCTGCGCCGATTTGATTACCCATATTGCGGTCAATTTTTTTACCGCTTTTAATAGAAGCCGCCAGGCTTTTATAAGCCTCATCGCTCAAAAACTCACGGGCAGTTTTAAGAGTAAATACATTTTCCCCAAAAATTTTGGTAATTTTCTCCGAACCTTCAACAGTTATTTCTTTTCCCAGGCCGGATAAATGATTGAGTGCATTAAACCTAAGTGATTCCATATAACTAAATTTCAATATAAATGATTGAGTAATAGCGTTACAACAATGTGTACGAAACTATTGCTTTTTTTGAATAAAAAACATCCTGAGGCAAAAAACAGAAGTATAATCCCTAAAAACAAGCTTTTAATTGCAAAAGCTCAATATGCAAATAACATTTAATGTATTATTAAGTATATAGTTCATCAGCAGCCTTAGCGGGTGAAGTTTTAATGCAGTTGATGAAGGGAAGCAATAGAAAAATTATGAAAAGGGCTTTATACCGCATAATTGTTCCGGGAAAAGGCGCCATATAGCCTATACTAATCAAATTGCTAAGCGCTATAAATAAAAGAAATAACGAAAACGGGTGATGGAGTATAAAGAAGGTTCTTCTTCCTGCAGCATTAATGATCAGCATAATTATAACAATCACTGCAAGGTTTTCTGCAAAACTCAATAAATGGAAAGGGCTTTTTATTTCAGTAATATAGGGGCGAAGAAAAACATGGTTAAGCGCTTCAGGTAATACCTTAATATAGCTTAATACCGTTGGTTCAAGTGGCGTAAGATATAGCCTGGTATTACCTTCCAATAGCAGAAACTGGTGCTGCTTTTCTGCAAACTTTGCCGGAAGGTTATAGGTGTTATTTGAAGTGCCTGACCAGAAAAACAAGCCTATGCAAATGGCATATACTCCCAGAAAATACAGGTATGCATATCGTTTTGTTTTGTAAGAAACTGACCATGCTATTGCTGCAATTAAAAATGTAATGGCGCTGAGATTGCGTATAAGCAGTAAACCGGCAAAGCTGGCTAAGCAGATTAGTACGTTTTTAATCGTTGCATTCTTACTCATGCATTTATCAAAGTAAAACATACATATGCCTGCGAAAAAAACGAGCAAGCCATCTTTATCCATTCCGCTATTCCAGAATAAACAGGATGGTAAAAAGAAAATAAACATTATTAAAAGTGATCCTTTGCCCGGGAAATATTTATGTGCGAGTGAATAAAAGAGATACAATCCCCAAAAGGGAAAGCAATTAAATAATATGCTGGTGAGATAATAATTGCCCCCGGAAAAAACGTTCAGCACCGCCATCAGCTTTATCAGCAGGTTTTCACCTGCATTACTCCAGAAAGCGTTGGGCGCATTCGAGAAAAAATCGGTGATGGTTGCCGTGTCTACGTTTATTGAGAAAAAAACTTTAGGGTTGTTGAATAATGTTTTTGTATCGGCAAGCGATTCTACGAAATACATCCAGCTATCACTAACAGGAAAATAATGTGCATATATATATCCATATAAAATGCCGGCTATTATTTTAGCCATGAGCGCCGGCACCAGCCACATAACGGGCATAACCCTCCTGTTTCTGTTGATCCATACAAATAACAGTGTAACCAGGATAAAAAACAGGGGACCTAAGAAAATGTAGCGAAGCAAATGCAATTTCTATAAGTATTGGTTTAATTGGATATATTATTATAATAACAATCTGCTAATGTAATATATTATAATCTTTCAGATTAAATTTTAAAGTTTTACAGGTATCTACTATTTTTATCAGTATGCCAAAGGTATTATTAGGAGTATCAAGTTCTTTTTGCGCACATTTTCTCAGGGGGCAGGTAAACTACCTTGTGGAGCATGGATACGAAGTGGTAATTATGAGCGGGCCGGGACGGGAGATAGAAACCCTGGCAAAAGAGGAAAAAGCGAAGTTGATACCAATAGCTTTCACCAAAAAAATCACACCTCTTACCGATCTGTTTCAGCTTTTCAAAATTATCAGGATTTTAAGAAAAGAAAAACCTGACGCTATTAATGCCGGCAATCCTAAATCGGGCTTTCTCATAATGCTGGCCTGCTATTTTGCCGGGTTTGAAAACCGGGTATTTACATTACACGGATTAGTATCTGACAGTAAAACAGGCATGCTGAAAGCCCTGATGACCCTTACAGAAAAGATTTCATGCAATATTGCAAAAAGGGTAATAGTGGTGAGCCCTTCATTAAAAGCACATGCGGAGCAAAGAAATATATTATTACCACACAAGGGATTGGTTATAGAGAAAGGCAGCAGCAATGGCATTGACCTGCAGAAATTTTCAAGAACGGGTGCTGTCATGGAAATATCGGCAGCCTTAAAAAACAAATACGGTTTACATGAAAATCATTTTGTGATTTGTTTTATAGGCAGGCTTACAAAAGATAAGGGAATAGATATTCTGTTTGAGACATTTAACAGGCTTACCCCAAAATATAATAATATAAAACTATTGATTGCAGGACCAATCATTCCGGAAAATCCATTTTCTCCTGAATTTATGGAACGATTGAATAATGATGCCAGGATTATTTTTATGGGAGAAGTATCGGATATAGTACCTGTATATGCAATAGCAGATATACTTGTGCTTCCTTCATTTCGGGAAGGATTGCCTAATGTACTTCTCGAAGCTGCCGCGTTGGAGGTGCCCGTAATAGCATCAGATATTCCAGGCTGCAGAGACGCGGTACAGGATGGACATACTGGTCTGTTGTTTGAAAAAGGAAATGTTGATGCTCTTGTGAACAGTATAGAAAAACTGGTTAGCAATCCGGGTTTACGAAAAGTATATGGAAAGAACGGAAGACAATTTGCAGCATCAAATTTTGATAACAGGAAAATATGGCATGGTCAGTTGAATATATATGAAACGATGCGCCCACACTACCAGGTATAAATCCGTATTACTGAAATTCCTAACTTTATAAACAGAATTACCAGGTAACAAATATTACCAATATCTTTTAATACCTGCCTTCGTATCCTCACACTATCGCTACCTGTTGGCACAAATTAAGGTAACACCTTACACTTTTGGGGTTTTATACTTTTAAAAGCAATAAATACATCCATATGGCACAAAAACGTTGTTTCGTGGTGATGGGCTTTGGCATTAAAACAGATTTGGCAACAGGAAGAAAACTTAATCTTGACAAATCTTACCAGGCACTTATTAAACCCGTAGTCGAAAGCAGGCAGATGATTTGTGTGAGAGCAGATGAGATTAAACATTCCGGCTCTATCGACCTGGAAATGTACCAGCAATTATTATCTGCTGATATTGTAATAGCCGATCTTTCCACTTCCAATGTAAATGCATTTTATGAACTGGGTATACGCCATGCCCTCAAACCCAAAACAACCATTATTGTTTCAGAAGAATTGTTGGGTTATCCGTTTGATGTTAATCATATTGCTATTAACCGGTACACACATCTGGGTGATAGCATAGATTATTTTGAAGTATTGCGCTTTCAGAAACTACTTGGTGAAACAATTGATACCGTACTGAATTCACCAACGCCCGACAGCCCGGTGTATACATTTATCAGTGAGCTTATTCCACCATCTTTACGGTCTAAAGCAAAAGAGGTGGTTAACCAGATAGGCAATGCTTTGACGCCGGCGGAAATAGCCGCATCTTCCCCTTCTGACAAGCCGGAAGATCAATCGCTCTCTATTCTTGTATCGCAGGGGGAAGAAGCATTGCGTAAAAAACAATTTGATGCGGCTAAAACATTGTTCGAAGCGGCGCTTGGTTTATGTAATGCCAATAATGATCCGCACCAGTTAACATCTAACAATACTTATTTGGTACAAAGGCTTGCTTTAACAACTTATCAAACAAGAGAGCCGGATTATGTAACCTCCTTAAAAAATGCATTGGCCTTACTTGATAAAATTGATTTAACAAGAACCAACGATCCTGAAACAGTGGCGCTGGCAGGTTCTATTGAAAAGCATTTGTTTGAAGAAGGTGAGGGTACAGAACACCTCGACAATGCCATTCTTTTCTTCCAGCGTGGCTATTATTTATTGCACAACAGGCATAATGGTATTAACCTCGCATACCTGCTGCATCTTCGTTCGGTTACATCTGTTACTGAAGATGAAAACGAAAAAATGGCCGACCTGGTTTGGGCAAACAGGATACGGAGAGAAGTATTGGAGCTTTGCAGAAGAGACACAGAAAAAATTGAGGAGATGGAAAGTAAAGTCAGCATTTCAAATGCAGCCATCACCGAAGAACAGCAGGAAATGATAGATGACCAGAAATTCTGGATTGCTGTTAATAAGGCAGAAGCGCATTTTGGTTTAAGAGAAATGCAGCAATACGAAGAAGCCTCTGCCACAGCGCGGTTAGTTAAACATGAAGATTGGATGATGGATAGCTTTACCAAACAACTGGAAAGGGTTGATAAGTTAATACGGAAAGATCTGGCACCGGCTCATTAATAAATACAAAGGATAATATTATTTTACGGTAAAATTCTTTTTATGAAATTCGCTAAAGCTGTGCTGCTGACTATATTTATTTTTAAGCTCAGTACAAATGCCATTGCTCAATATTCTTATGATGCTGCGCTTGCCCAAAAACTTGGCGCAGATGATTATGGCATGAAAAAATATGTAATGGCTTTTCTTAAATCCGGTAATGTGCAATTAAAAGATTCGGTAAAACAAGCGGAATTACAAATGGCTCACCTGAAAAATATAGGGAGGCTCGCAAAAGAAGGAAAGCTGGTTGTTGCCGGGCCATTCATGGATGACCAGCCGATACGTGGTATTTATATTTTCAACGTTACCACAATTGAAGAGGCAAAAAAACTTACGGAAACCGATCCTGCTATAAAATCAGGTGTACTTGCAATGGAATTGCATCCCTGGTATGGCGCTGCCGCGCTTATGGAAACCGTTAATATTCATAAGCGGTTAGAAAGGAAAAGCATTACCGATTAATCATCTTTTCTGTTACAGACCTGCTACATTTTCGCCTGCATATAAATACCGGTTCTGCAGGACACATATCCGGGATATTTGATATTTGCACAGCAGGTTTTACTTATTTTTTTGTTTTCTTTTTAAGTATACCTAACTTGATTTACGCTCTACATTAAAACGATTGCCAACAATCCACTTCTATACATATGGGAAAATTTCAAATCAGGAAATCTTCAACCGTTCACGATGTTGTAGTGATCGGTTCAGGTGCCGGCGGAGGAATGGCCGGTTATGTGCTTGCCAGTGCCGGAATAAAAGTATTAATGCTTGAAGCCGGTCCTTTTTTTGATCCTGCAAAAGATTCACATCAATTCAAATGGCCCTGGGAGTCTCCGCGTCGAGGCGCTTCAACCATTCGCGCCTTCGGCGATTTTGACGCTGCCTATGGCGGCTGGGAAATTGACGGGGAGCCTTATACCAGGAAAGATGGCACACAGTTCGACTGGTTCCGTTCCAGGATGCTCGGTGGTAAAACCAATCACTGGGGTAGAATTTCGCTCCGCATGGGCCCTGATGATTTTAAATGTAAAGACGGGTTGACTGATGATTGGCCTTTTACTTATGATGAGATTAAACCATATTATGATAAAGTTGATCGCCTGATTGGCTTATACGGTACAGTTGAAAATATACCCAACGAGCCTGATGGCATTTTTATGAAACCGCCCAAGCCCAGACTTCCGGAATTATTTATAAGAAAGTCTGCGGCAAAAGCCGGTGTAAAGGTTATTACAGGGCGTGGATCTGTAATAACCGAATTGCTTGACGGCAACAAGGATCGCCAGCCTTGCTTTTATTGCGGGCAATGCGGTCGCAGTTGTAAAGTATACGGCGATTTCTCCGCCTCATCCTGTCTTGTAATTCCAGCCATGAAATCAGGTAATCTTGAAGTGGTTACCAATGCGATGGTAAGGGAAATCATTACTGATAAAAACGGGCTGGCCACAGGTGTTTCTTATGTGAACAGGGAAGATATGCAGGAGTACCAGGTAAGCTGTAAAACAGTTATACTCGGCGCCAGTGCCTGTGAATCTGCACGCATACTACTCAATTCAAAATCGGGTGCGCATCCGGGTGGTTTGGCTAACAGCAGCGGTGTTGTTGGTAAATATTTGCATGATTCTACCGGCGCCAGCATGTCTGGCTTTATTCCCCAATTGCTGGATCGTAAGCGTTTTAATGAAGACGGTACAGGCAGTATACATATCTATTCTCCCTGGTGGCTTGACAATAAAAAGCTTGATTTCCCCCGTGGCTATCATATAGAATATGGCGGAGGTATGCGTATGCCTTCTTACGGTTTTGGTGGTGGCATTCACAAGTATAATGCTAAAGTGCCCGACCGCAATGGCAAAACTAAAAAAGCCGGTGGCTTTGGCGCTTCTTTAAAAGATGATTACCGTTGTTTTTACGGCGCTAATGTGGGCATGGCAGGCCGTGGAACGGCTATAGCAAAAAAGGAAAACTATTGCGAAATAGATCCAAACGTGGTTGATAAATACGGTATACCTGTTTTGCGTTTCCATTACAAATGGGCTGATGAAGAAATTAAGCAGGCTAAGCACATGCAGGAAACTTTTCAGTCTATGTTGCATGAAATGGGCGCGATCGTTACTTCCTCACCGCACGGGCCGGAAGATAATTACGGGCTTGAAGCGCCCGGGCGTATTATACATGAAGTGGGTACTATAAGAATGGGGGACGATCCTAAAAAATCAGCCGTAAACCGTTGGTGCCAGGCGCACGATTGTAAAAATTTATTTGTGGTAGATGCAGCTCCATTTGTGCAGCAGGGTGATAAAAATGCAACATGGACGATACTCGCCCTTTCATGGCGCACTGCAGAGTATATACTCGACCAAAGAAAGAAACAAAATGTTTAATCTTATCTAATCAATTTAATTTATGAAAAGAAGAGATTCATTAAAAGCGATTGGATTTACTGCCGTTGCCTCAGGCATATTTATAGATGCCTGTAAACAACCGGGCGATAAAAAAAATGCAAATGCTCCTGCAGCTCCTGCATCAACAGGAGCTGCAGAAGCAGGTCGTGAAAAATTTGAAATAGAACGTAATAAAAGATTGTTGTCTGAAAAACTTTTTACAGAAAATGAAATGGCAACCATTGCAATACTTTCTGACATTATTATTCCCAAAGATGATAAATCAGGCAGCGCTACCGACGCTAAAGTGCCGGACTTTATAGAATTCATGGCGAAAGATATGCCTTCGTTACAGGTGCCATTACGCGGTGGCTTAAGATGGCTTGATATACAATGCCTGAACAGGTATGGTAATACATTTGCAGATGCCACCGAAGCTCAACGCCTCGACATGGTAAATGATATTGCATATCCTGAAGATGTAAAACCCGGCATGGAGCAGGGTGTTGCATTCTTCAACCGCATGCGTGATTTAACCGCATCAGGATTTTTTACCACAGAGATGGGGATTAATGATCTTGGCTATGTTGGTAATGTTACCAATGTATGGAAAGGAGTACCTGAGGATATTGTGAAACAATATGGAATGGAACAATACAATATTGTTTAAACAGGAAGGCTGGCTGGTAAAGTCAGCCTGCATTGCTTATTCACTATTGCCCCTCTCCCATCATCATCTTTTCAAAAAAATAAATAATGCGCCGATAAATGTTAATACTATAATTACTTTCCTGTAGTTCTCATCTTTTATGGCTGTCACAATTTTTATTCCAAGAAAAAAACCAATAAGCAGTGAAGGTAAAAGCAGTATATCTGTTTTAAGGGTAGCAGCCGTAATATTTTTCCAGAAAAATACCTGGAAAGGAAGTTTGAAATAATTTACCGCGAGAAAAACCCAAGCCGCAGTTCCTATAAAGTCGTTCTTGGGTAAACGCATAGCCAGGAAGTAAATATTGGAAAATGCGCCGGCAAGATTTCCCAGCATAGTTGTTAATCCTGATACAAGCCCCATTAACGAAACAAATAATTTATTGGAAGGTATAACAACCGTTTTGCGCACTTCAAGAAATAGTATGATCATTACCGTTAGTATAATAAATACTGCCATTACTTTCCTGAAAACGGCTTCATCCATATCCTGTCCTATACATACGCCTACCAGCACGCCTATAACCATCCAGGGAATAAGTTTCCAGAAATGATTCCATTGCACATGCCGGTGATAATATTTTACAGCCATCAAATCAGCAAAGCATAATAGCGGCAATACAATTCCTGTAGAAGCTTTGCTGCCGAGCACCACTGCCATCAGGGTGATATTCAACATATCAACACCTTTAAGACCGGCTTTTGACAGCCCGATAAAAAACGCGGCGAGCGATATCAGCATCCAGTCTAATAATGAATGAGCAGCAAATAAATCATGCATAGTATACCAACAAATATACTTATGATATACGCAGGGATTTCGCTTTTAGAAAAAATCGTTTGTGGGCACCGTCCTTTCGAGTATGCACAGGTAGCCCCTGACCGGGGCAAATAAAACCACTGCTATTTTGCTACAAACAGGTAACCGCTACACGGCAGGATACAATGGGCTGTCAGCCGTCAGCAATACACATTTCACCATTGCCTGTTCGCTTTCCCGTTTCGCTGCTTTGTTTTCTGTGCCATAGGCACAATCTGTTTGTAGATAAACCGGTTATTGTGTCAATTATGCGCCATAGGCGCTACCTCTGGCACACAAAAAGCTGGCAAAACAAAAGCCTGATTTTTATCATTGTAATGATGTCATTATAATCCCGCCCTCTGGAAGACAGCATAAAATACACGTTGCGGCGGGATCGAAAGGACGGGGGAGCGTGTTTGTAGTTTACTGCCAGCACTAATGCAAAGTGTATAACTATTCAACTTTTCGGATAGACAATTACACAGTATCTTCAGTAAAAAAAGTATCAGCATATAATGAAAAGAAGGCATTTTATTACAGGTGTTTCAATGATAGCTGGCGGCGCTACGGTTACGGGATTTACATCATTCTCATACAAAAAAGAAAATAATATGGGCAACATGAAACTGCCGGATATACCATTGATTACTATTGACGAGCGTAAGCAGCGCATTGAAAAAGCACAAAGGCTGCTGGGAGAACAAAAAATGGGTGCGCTGCTGCTGGATGCCGGTACATCTATGGAATATTTTACAGGCATGCGCTGGGGACAAAGCGAGCGGCCGATGGTAGTGCTCATTCCTGTAAAGGGAGAGATAGTATATGTATGCCCTGCTTTTGAAGAAGATCGATTGCGGGAAAATATTAAGATCGGCGACAAAGTATATATATGGGAAGAAGATGAGAATCCATATAAGAAGATGACAGAAGCATTAACGGATGCGGGCATACGTAGTGGTGATATTGCTGTTGAGGAGCGGGTAAGATTTTTTATAGTAGACGGCATGAAAAAAGCTAATGGTGCCACTGCATCAGCAATAACAGAAGCTATTAAAGGAATGCAGGAAGGTATGTTGCCTGCTGATGTGGGCGCTATTATTGCAAAACAACACAAAGCGCTTGGCGCAATGCATGATTTTGCATTGGTGCTTTTTGGTGCAGCCTCTGCATTGCCACATGGCAGCAGCAAGCCCCAGGTACTTAAGAAAGGCGATATAGTATTGATGGATTGCGGTTGCAGAGTGGGGGGGTACAGTGCAGATATTACAAGAACAATAGTTTTTGGTGCAGATCCAACAAAGCGTCAATTGGAAATATGGAATATTGAACAACAATCGCAGACTGCGGGATTTGCAGCGGCAAAACCCGGCGCTACCTGTGAAAGTGTTGACACGGCATCGCGTAAAGTAATTGTGAATGCAGGTTTCGGGCCGGGATATAAATTGCCGGGATTACCGCATCGCACCGGTCATGGTATTGGTATGGACGGGCATGAATGGGGGAATATAGTAAAAGGAAATAAACAGTTGCTTGAGCCGGGTATGTGCTTCAGCATTGAACCCACTATTGCCATACCCGGCGAGTTTGGTGTGAGATTGGAAGATTGTGTATATATGACTGAAAGCGGACCTAAATGGTTTTCGAAAACAGCCGCATCAGTCGGTGTGCCGTTTGGCGGATAATGCTATTGTATAATGTTCGTATTGCGCCTTTCTTTATACACTTCCTTTACCCGGTTCTCTTTTACACCCTCAAAAACACTTTCTTCTTATAGAGAAAATATAAAGCAGCCCACTTAATAAGAACATAGCCTATTGCTGCTACTACAATATTATATGGTGTTCCGGCAAGCTGTTCAGCCCATTTAAAAAATGCTGTGGTAGAATAGTTCCAGTCAATAAAATGTTCAGACATGTAAATCAAAATAGAGTTCATGCCGATTACTTTAAAAAAGAAGGCCCATTTTTTATATCCCTGCACATCAATAATATAATAGAAAATCGCAAGCAATATCAGGCTATACCCTCCAACATTCAGTACAAAAGAACTTGTCCATAAATTTTTATTGATGGGAAAGTCCATATCCCATATATGCGCTGCAATAATAAACACAATACCGGCAATCAGCATATACAATACCTTTTTACTTTGGCTAAGCGGGTTCTTTTTCAAAAAGCTTCCTGTGATAATACCCAGCAAACCCGTGGCTACAGCAGGTATTGTACTCGCCAGTCCTTCGGGGTCATGAATGCCAAGATATAACTTGCCCGGCATAAGAAGCCTGTCTGCATAAGAAGCAAAGTTACCTTCCATAGTAAGGTCGCCGGCAGGAAAACCGGGGGCTGATGTAAACTTCAGCAATAACCAATAGCCGGTTATTATTCCAAAAAACCAAATTACCTGCGCACGTTCTTTAAAATACAGTGCTATAATGTTTGCAAACATATATGCAAGGCCTATACGCCCCAGCACACTGCCAAATCTTATTTCTGATATGGCGTGAAGCTGCAACCCGTTATTATAAATTATACCAAACAATACAAGAAGCAAGCCTCTTTTTACAACACGCCATAAAAGTTGCTGCCGCGTTTTACCGCTCTCCAGTTCCTTCCCTACCGAATAAGGCGTGGCTACACCTGCTATAAAAAGAAATAAAGGAAAAATAAGATCATAAAAATGAAAGCCATTCCATTGCGGGTGCGTAAGCTCTTCTGCAAAGCCTTTCCAGAAAGGAGAATCAGTTGATTTGGCAAGCGATTCTACAATGCCTTCGCCGCCCATAATCCAGAACATATCAAAACCACGTAAAGCATCAAGAGAGTATAAACGCCCGGAGGGTTGAGTTGTTTTTAATGCCATAGTATGTAAGGGTAAAATTGATTATTATAAATTTGAGACTGCACAAAATAAGATATACTAAGGCGTACGCAAAATAATTTCATTAACCGGGCAAAAAAATCAATATCAAAACTTGTTAATGATTTGCAATCGATTGCTTATTCAACCTTAGAAAAATAATGCCACCTTATTTGCCGGCATATTCTATTTTAATAGCAGCATTTTCTTCCAGGTTTGTTTTGGCAAACAATTCATATTGATCATCGCCGGAAACAATACGCATAAATGCGGTATTAGGCGGGATATCACCAAGGTTTTCCGCTACCAATATAAGCTCGTGCATTCTTTTATCTGCTGTTGCGGTAATTGTATAAATAACCGGTTCAGTTCCAAGTGTTTTTTTATCCATTATTTTATTGCCGTTGTGATATACAGATACAATATCCTTATCTATCTCCCCATTATCAAACAGCATTATTTTTATTTCGGGTGAGAACACCTTATATGTTGCTATAAGAGTTTTTGCCCGCAAAAGTGGATTTGCAGTACTGTCAACAATAATTTTTGCAGAAGGTTTTAGTGTATCCTGTCTTATTATAACATCGTTCTTTGCTGTACCAGGCTCACCAAATACCGTTATAATTTTCTTTTGTATGGCTGCATCAAAAGCTGAGAGCAGTTTATAGTATCTTGTTTCACCATCGCAGGTTTGTCCGCAATTAATATTGGTTAAGGTAAGCAATATAGTATCGCCGGAAATGCGTATCAACGATGTTGATTTGCAGGCTCTGCAATCCCACCATTGCCCGTAAGGTGGTTCTTTCGTATATAAAACAGGTCCATAGGTTAATTTCAAATCACCGTTTTGATACAACCCTGTAAAAGCAATATCCTGCCGTGTACCTTTTCCATCACGCACTTCACTCACCAGTTTACCCATAAATCTATTGGCGGCTATTTTTTCTATAGTCAGCGTTCTCACGTAATCGGTAGCATATAAACTGCCGGGAACAACGCCCGCTCCTTTCCATACACCCGACATCCAGCTGATATCCTGTGAAAAAGAAACACACGACGTGCAAATAAAAAACAAACCAACTATCTTCCGCAAGAAAAATAAAACCATATAATTGAAATAATGCTTAATGCATTTCAGCATTGATATTATAAAAAGTGAATACAGCAAAAGGTGTGAAATATAACCTGACTGGAAGGTCTTCGAGGATTGGAACTTAAAAATAGGGATTATATGCCATCAATCTGTAAATATATTGAATTAGCCTGCTTATTATTATCATTGCCCTGATTGCAGGTTTCAGTTTTTCACATAAGGTTGCAGTCCCTCTTTCCTTATCTCAGCTTTCGCCATTGCCCATTCAATGTCGTTTCCTTAACGCTTGTGCAGGTGCGGGTGACAACACCCGCAACGGCGACCGCCGATGTTGGCGTTATCACCAACATCTTAAGGAAACGGCATTGATTGCCCATTGACAATTCACCTGTAAAATCCTTATTTTTGCGGGATGAATCTGGAGGAAAAGAAATCCATAAAAGTTGCAATATTGGATTTATATGAAGGCGTTCCAAACCAGGGAATGAGATGCATCCGCGAAATCCTGAACCAATATGGAGAAGCTAATCACCTTGATCTTCAATGGGATGAGTTTGAGGTAAGGCAGAAACTGGAAGTGCCTGATATCGCCGATTACGATATTTATATATCCAGTGGCGGCCCGGGCAGCCCGCTCGACAGCGAAGGCAGCGAGTGGGAAAAAAAATATTTCGGCTGGCTCGAAGCTTTGCAAAGCTGGAATACTAATACGCAACATCAGCAAAAGAAATTTGCTTTTTTTATCTGCCATTCATTTCAACTTATTTGCCGGTATTATAAACTGGCCGTAGTAAGCAAACGAAAATCTACCTCTTTCGGTGTATTTCCTATGCATGTGCTGCATGCCGGTTTTGGTGAAAGTATTTTTGAAGGTTTGGATGATCCTTTTTATGCGGTTGACAGTCGCGATTACCAGGTAACATCACCCAACTATGCACAACTTGCCGCACTACGTTCCAGTATATTATGTATTGAAAAAGACAGGCCTCATATACCGCTTGAAAGAGCGATTATGGCAGTGCGGTTTAATGATTATATGGTTGGAACGCAATTTCATCCCGAAGCTGATGCCATTGGTATGAGCATGTACCTGCAGCAGGAAGAAAAAAAGAAAAGCGTGATTAAAGCATATGGCGAAGCCAAATGGGCGTCGATGATTGAGCAACTCAACGACCCTGATAAAATATTATGGACATACGCCCATGTATTACCCAATTTTCTCAACAATTCTATAGAACATTTACAGGCTGTTGTATTATAAATATTGCTACCTTTCTGCAAACATTTTTGGATGGTACCATCATTGCGTAAAGCGTTTAACCAAAACTTTACAAAAGAACACTACGAAGCATTTCTCGCTGATCTTAAAAGCAAACATCCCGGCGCTATTGAATTCCGCGTAGCGGAAACGCCCATCTTCGCTGATAAACATTTCACACAAAAAATGACAGATGCCTGCGAAAGTATTGTTGATATCATTACAAGTGCAGACTTTAAAAAGATTACCAGCAGGGCAATTCCTCCCGGCGAAAATGTGCCGGGCGAAACGCCGCACAGCCATATGATTGCTTTTGATTTTGGTATATGTATTAATGACAATGGAGAACTGGAGCCCCAGTTAATAGAAATGCAGGGCTTTCCTACCCTGTTTGGTTTCCAGGTATATTATCCTGAAGTATTGGAAAGACACTTTGATATCCCCAAAAACTATTCGCACTATTTAAACGGGTATACGAAAGACAGCTATGTTGCCATGCTGAAAAAATTGTTGCTTGGCGAACATACTGCAGAAAATGTTATTCTGCTTGAAATAAAACCTCATGAGCAAAAAACACGTATAGATTTTTACTGCACGCAGGATTATACAGGAATAAAACCGGTTTGCATTACGGAGTTATTTGCAGAAGGCAATAACCTGTTTTACATGAACAACGGGAAAAAAACTGCAGTGAAAAGAATGTATAACCGGGTGATATTTGATGAGCTGAAAAACAGAACTGACCTTGGAAATATCATCGATATAACAAAACCCTGGAATGTTGAATGGGTTCCCCATCCCAACTGGTTTTACCGCATCAGTAAATTCACGTTGCCATTTATTAAACATCCTTTTGTACCTGAAACCTTCTTTTTAAGCGATATAAAACAAGTGCCGGCAGATTTGGAAAACTATGTATTAAAACCACTGTTTTCCTTTGCAGGGCAAGGTGTGGTAATTGATATAACGCCTGATGATATTAAGCGCATAAAAGATCCCGAAAACTGGATATTACAGCGAAAGGTAAAATATGCTGATATTATTGAAACACCCGATATACCGGCTAAGGCAGAAATAAGAATTATGTATGTATGGCCGGATAATGATGCCCGCCCCCACCCTGCTATTAACCTTGCACGGCTAAGCAAGGGCAAAATGATTGGTGTACGTTATAATGCAGAAAAGGAATGGGTAGGAGGCACGGTCTGCTATTTCGAAACTTATTAACGTTATTTAACTTTCGCACCATTTGATAGTATTTACACAATCGTACATTTGTTTTATTAAGAAGCGTGTTATGAAATGGATTGCACTTACAGTCGTTGCAGTTGTTGTATCAGCCCAGGCTTTTGCACAGCAAGCTGCAGAACGCCTGATTGTAAAATCCAAAACTGAAATTACTTTTCCTGATAATCCTAATCGCAGAGGTGGTGGTGATGGTGATGGCTTTGGTGGAGGACCATCAGGCATGGAATCAAAAAATACGGTATATTTTAAAGGAGATTTTATTAAGACACAAAGTCAATCTGATTTTGGAAATAACACTGTTATTATAGACCGGAAAAATAAAAGAACTACCACGCTTACAGAAGCAATGGGTAAGAAATCCGGGTTTTATATTACAGAAGAAGAGCAGAACAAGATGAGGGAAAACAATCAGAAAAGAATGGATTCCGTACGGGCTGCCAGGGGAGAAAATGCCGGAGGGCAAAGAAATGCTCAACAATCAGCTCCTGAAATAGAATATACCAGCGAAACAAAAAAGATAGCGGGTTATAATTGTAAAAAAGCTATCATCAAAACAAAAAACAGGCAGGGAGAAATATCTGAAACAATTGTTTGGTACACTACAGATATTAAAAGACCGGAAGGTTATCCTGTTGGGGGCAATAATACAGGTGGCGGTGGCGGTTTTGCCATGTCATTTCGCGGATCTGGTGGCGGTGGTTTGGGGGGATTTTCCGGGCTTGATAAAATTGATGGGTTCATCATGGGTTATAGCATGAGCAGACCTAATGGCTTCAAAATGGAAACGCAGGTAACCAGCATTGAAGTAAATCCTGACATTGACGATAAAGTTTTTGAAATTCCTAAAGGATTTGATATAAAACCTGCTTCAGAAATGCAACAATCATTCAACAGGGGTTTTAACGGGGGCGGGCCACCCGGAGGACAATAATAATAAAAAGCTTTGGATTTTGGGGCTACTAACATACAACATGAGGCTGTCTGAAAAGGCAGCCTCAATTATTTTATAATTTTTGAAAGAAGGAAATGTTTGATTAAGATTTGTGCATAAAACAGCTAACGGTTATCGTTTGTATTGAGAACTATAGTTATTAAAACACGTTTATTATCTTTCCCTTTATCTTTGACCGATATTTCCCGGCTTAAAAAAATTGATATGCGGTATATTTCAATCCTCATTTATTTATTATTGGTAATCATTCCGGCAAAATCGCAACACAAAAAATATGTAGCGCCAACCGATACAGCAGTGGTTAGCAACCTTGCCAAATGGCAGAAAATGAAATTCGGTTTGTTTATGCATTGGGGCACTTACAGCCAATGGGGTATTGTAGAAAGCTGGAGTATTTGCCCCGAAGATGAGGGCTGGACACAGAGAAAAGGCCCATATTCAAAAAACTATTTTGAATATGTAAAAGCATATGAAAACTTACAAACTACATTTAACCCGGTAAATTTTCAACCGGAAAAATGGGTGGCGGCAGCAAAAGATGCCGGCATGAAGTATATGATCTTTACCACAAAGCATCATGACGGTTTTTCTATGTTTGATACCAGGGAAACCGATTATAAGATAACAGATGCCAAAACGCCGTTTTCTAAAAACCCGCGCAGCAATGTAACCAAAGAAATTTTTAACGCGTTCAGGAAAGATGGTTTTGCCATAGGCGCTTATTTTTCAAAACCAGACTGGCATAGCAATGATTACTGGTGGCCCTATTTTCCACCAAAAGACAGGAACGTAAATTATGAACCCACAAAATATCCTGAAAGATGGAAAGCGTTTAAAAGCTTTACCTATAACCAGATTAAAGAACTGATGAGTGATTACGGCAAGGTTGATATTTTATGGCTTGATGGTGGCTGGGTTCGTCCGCTATCAACTGTTGACACAACTGTTGAGTGGCAGCGTGGTATTAAAACAGACCAGGATATTGATATGAAAAGTATTGCGGAAATGGCAAGATCATATCAACCCGGGTTGCTTATTGTTGACAGAACAGTTACCGGCCCATACGAAAACTATACAACACCTGAACAGGAAGTGCCGCATGAATTATTGCCTTACCCTTGGGAGAGTTGTATAACAATGGGTGATTCATGGAGCTATGTGCCCAATGATAATTATAAATCAGCACAGAAAATTGTACAGTTGTTGATTCGCATAGTATCAAGAGGTGGAAACTTATTGCTGAATATCGGCCGGGCCAAATGGTGATTGGGACCCCGTTGCTTACCAGCGCCTGCAGGAAATTGGTGCATGGATGAAAATAAATGGCGAAGCTATCCATAACTCACAACCTTTGGCTCCTTATGAATCAGGCAATATTCATTTCACTCAATCTGAAGACGGGAAAACACAATATGTTTTTTATTTAGCAGGAAATGATAATCTTCAGTTGCCGCAGGATATAAGCTTCAAAAATTTTGCAGTGGCTTCAGGCAGTAAAATAACATTGCTCGGCACTGGCGCAAAGCTGAAATGGAAAGAAGAAAACGGGGCTTTGGTTATTAATATTCCTTCGCTTGTACAAGCTAAATGGAAAGGTAAATACGCAGCTGTGTTTAAGATCAGTAAATGATGATGTATGTTACGAATGCCCGAATATATGACTTAATGAAAGTAAGGTTTGTGTATGCAAGTTGTACGGCACATAATTTTTTTCCTTTACCAAGCATTAAAGGGTAAATTTTAAGCCAGAGCTCATCAACAAGATCATTTTTAAGTAACAACAACTCTCTATTGCGGTATAAACAAAGAAACAATGCCAACAAGTCCAAAGCAAAGGTTAGCAAACCCCAATTCACGTACAATTGGCAGGCTGTCAGGGCTGTCAATATGAAAAATCTCTTTTAGCGGTAAATGCAGGGCTTGTCGTCTGTCTGATACCTGCCAAAAGAAGCCGGAGCCCAACCGCAGAAAAGATAAACCATTTGCCCAATAAAGCAAATGAAAATACCGTGTCTCCACTGATGAGGATTTGTCCAATAGTGCAAATTGCAGGCAACACAAATGTCAATACTGAAACAACGATTATGTATTGCATATTTGTTCCCGGAATACTTTTTTCCATTTGTTTGGTCATAGTCGTATATAATATATTATCAACTTAATACTGTAATTTTAAAGGCCTGGGGCTCAAAGAGTATCACCCAACGTTGATGGATTTACGTTCAGTAAAATAATCAAATAGTAAAATAAAATATTATTACTAATTGTTCGACAGAAGCAGAAGGCTTCAATATTGCATATCAGCCCGCCTGACACAAGCCCATATTGGTTAATCCTTCTTTTAATTTCATGAGCACTGGCGCAGGTCTTGCAGCATTGCCCTGTATTTAGCCACACCTGCTGTCTTGCTGTTGATAAGCCCGGCGCAAAGTTATTTAAGTGTAATATAAAATTATAAACTATTGGTGTTATAACTGAGTTCAATTTTTTTCCATCCGAAACCCGCCAGGTTAAAAGCAATAGTATATCCTATTACTGTATTTTTTTCTACTGGTATGTGTCTTCACATAACAGCATAAAAGAGTGAGTATTTCGGTATGTGAAGATACATACCGATAGGAAAAACAAAAATGAAGCAGATTAATATTGCGCCGCGCTGCGGCTTGTTCTATGTAATTTTGTATTACTACAAATATAGAGGTGTGCTGCACCGTATTACACTATAGTATTACCAGTATTTAAGTATTATAGCAGTGTGTACAGGCTTAGGGTATTAAATTACTTTCAGTCTTTCTTCTTCCAGGTCAATTTGATACAATTGCTGGCGGATAAGTTCTTCATCAATTTTGGGATCTTTATTGAGTTCAGTAAGGTATTGCCTTTGTAACTCAAGCACTTCTACAAAAATGGCCTTTGTTTTTTCATTCATCAATACGCCATCTGCTGCTTTCGATCTTTCCTCCCATTGCTTTAAAAATTTCTCCATTCCTAATTCGCTGATAACATTGTTATCGTATTTATTTTTCAAAAAGCTGTATACGTGCTCTTTTAATCCTCGCTTCATGCGTTGCTTCATTTCTTCTTCTGTCTCCCTGGTATCAATAACACCAAACAACCGGCTGCGCCTGATGAAATACGGCAGTGTAAGCCCCTGCACAACCAGCGTAAGCAATATCACTACAAATGTGATGAATAATATGAGATTCCTGTGAGGAAACGCTATATCATCTTTCAGCATTACCGGGATGGATAATGCCGCAGCAAGCGACACAACGCCCCGCATACCTGTCCATCCTAACAACAGTGGCATGAGCCAACGCCGCTTGTTGGAAGTTGAGCGTGGTGCAACACCCGGGCGAAAAATAAGCGTTGCTATTAACGCGGCATAGGAGCTGATAATTCTTGCAACAATCAGCACAACGGTAACCAGTACACCATAGCCAATGGCAGTGCTTACAGGAATACCCCGGGAGTGAAGCCCGCCTACAATTTCCGGGAGATCGAGCCCGATAATAAAAAACACAATGCCGTTTAAAACAAATACAAAACTTTCCCATACGCTATAGCCTCTTACCCTGCTTGCACTGTTTAAAAATGTTAACCGTTTGGCAGACATAAACAGCCCGCCTGCTACTACTGCCAGCACACCGGAGCTATGCAGTTGCTCAGCTATCCAGTACATAAAATAGGGCTCTATCAATGTTAAGGTAATATCTGAAGACGCATCTGTTGGCAGGCGTTTATGCGCCTGAACAAATATCCAGCCCAGCAATAAACCGATGCCAACACCGCCAATAATCATCCATAAAAAAACCAATGTTGCTTCATGCCATATAAATTGACCTGTGCCTACCGCAGCCAATGCAAACCGGAAAATAATAAGAGACGAAGCATCGTTGAGTAAACTTTCGCCTTCAAGTACAGCAGAAGTTGATTTTGGGATTTTTACAAATTTTGTAATTGCGCCAGTGCTTACGGCATCTGGCGGTGATACAATACCGCCTAATAAAAAACCTAATGCAAGCGTGAAACCCGGAATTAAATAATTGGTAACAACCGCTACGGATAATGCGGTAAAGAATACTACCAAAAATGCAAAGCTCCCGATAATACGCCACCATTTTTTCATTTCTTTAAATGAAACAGCCCAGGTAGCTTCGAATAATAAAGGCGGAAGAAATATAAAAAAGATAAGGTCGGGGTTGATTTTTACAACCGGCAAACCTGGAATAAAGCTGATGAGCAAACCTGCCACAACTAACAGGATAGGGTAAGCGATTTTTAGTTTGGCAGCCCACATTTCCAGCAACACAATAACAACAATCATGGATAAAAGCAAGGGTAATATGGTATGCATTAAAAGTTGGTTTTAATAAGGAAATGAAAATATGTAAAAAAATGAATAATTGAAGTGCATTTAAAACTTTCGCTTCATATTTAGTTTGCCACCGGTTTTTGCAGGTAAATTCTATGAAGAATAGCAGCCATAAGCACAAGTAACAGAACGTATAAGCTCGTGTAAGCTTAATAACAGTCAATTTTCATTCCGGTGTGAGTTCATTGCATTCAACTGAACAATTTCTGAAAAGAAAAATCAGGGTCGCGCATTTCAATTTCGTTAGTACCTGATTTAAGTTGTGCATCCTTTGCATATACAAACATTTTTTGTTCATAATCACTTATAGCAGCTTGTATAGTGTCATATTTTTTTTCAGTGAGATTGTCAGATAAAATGAGTGCATCCATCAATCCGGTATTCACACCCATGCCTGCAAAAGGCGGCATTAAATGCGCTGCATCTCCAATAAGCGTTATTGGCAGAGGGCGATTATTTTTCCAGGGCTTATCCAGGGGCAGCTTACGCGTTGGCAGTCCGACAAAAAAAGATGTTGAACGGAATAGCGTTCTGTAACATTCACTCCATTTGGAAAACCTGTTGGTAAGAAATGTTATAACAGTTTGTGTATCTTGAAAATTCAACCCGTTATCATGCTCCCATTCAGCAGGCTTTTTAAAAATAATGCCATAGCTTAACGAGCCATTGTTAAATGGGTTTGCCACCAGTAAATTTCCCTTGTGAGCAACCATTAACCTGCTGCCATTACATAAGCTATAAAATTGCGGGCAGTTGGTTTCCGGTCGAGGTATATCACCCTGGATAATAAAAGTGCCGGTTTCTTCAACTTCAGTATCCGTAACATATTTTCTTACCGCAGACATTCCTCCATTAGCGCCTATAACAATATCGGCGGTTGCTGCAGGCTTATCTTCAAAATGTAAATGCCACTTTCCGTTGTGTGCTTCAAGCGCTATACATTTCCTGTCCCACACAACAGTATCGGCGATTAAACTGTCAAGCAATATTTTTCTTAAGTTGTTCCTGTTTATTTCAGGATTATCATATTGAGGCGGCATTGAAGACAACAGCCTGGCCTGCTCATCTGCCATAATAATTCCCATAGGTATTGCATTGTGGTAATAAGTTTCCAGCAACCCCGCTTTTTGCATGGCATCCTGCCCGGAACCTTTGTGCAGGTCAAGTGTACCACCCCATATTCTTGTTTGTGCGTTTTTATCTCTTTCGTAAACGGTTACATCTATCCCTTTTTGTTGCAGTAATCTTGCTATGGTTAAACCAACCGGGCCTGCTCCTATAATGGCTACTTCTTTATTTTGCAGTAACATACCATACGTTTGTATATTATAAATTTAAACAGAAATACGGAAAAGAATATTATAGCATTGAGGGAAGTAGCATATTAAAGCCATCTCAGTAAAATATGGGAGACTGTTTCTCCCCACCGCAATATACGTTTAATTCAACCCAACCTTTGGCCGGTATCGCAGTGACAGCAAGAGTGGTTTATTATAGTTTACAGCATGAAAAGCAGAGGGTATAAGTACAAAAACCTGCATCCGCTATTAATGGTAAAAGGTGGAAGATATAAGGCATAAGCCTAAAAAACTTATGCTATATACCTTCTACTTACTTCTTACTACTTACCACTTTCTTCCCTACGCCTTCCACCCTCTGGCCTGTATCACCCTCTGCTCACGATCTCTTTATCAATACTATTTTGCCTGTCGGTTTCTTCCTGCAGGCGTTTTAGCTTTCTGCCGTAAGATATTTTGGTGATGATTACAAACAATACCGGCACAACAAATATCGCCAGCGTTGTTGCGGCAATCATACCTCCAAATACTGTCCAGCCTATTGTTTTGCGGCTTTCTGCTGCCGCGCCTTCTGCAAAAGCAAGTGGTAATACGCCCAGGATAAACGCAAGCGATGTCATAACAATGGGGCGTAACCGAAGCCGCACCGCCTGCAAGGTTGCATGTGTAATATCTATACCGGCATCTACTCTTTCCTTTGCAAACTCCACGATCAATATGGCGTTTTTAGCGGCCAGTCCAATCAGCGTAATTAAACCGATTTGCGCGTAAATATTGTTGGATAATTTAGGCAGCAAAGTAAGTGTTAAGATAGAACCGAATGCTCCGATAGGTACTGCGAACAATACCGAAAATGGTATTGACCAGCTTTCGTACAACGCTGCCAAAAACAAAAACACAAATACCAGTGATATGGCAAATATGACAGATTGCTGGTTGCCTGCCAGTATTTCTTCACGGCTCATACCGGAAAATTCATACCCATAACCCGCCGGCAATGTTTGCGCCACTTCTTTCAATGCTTCTATGGCCTGCCCGCTGCTCACGCCGGGTTTGGGGCTACCATTTATTTCTATAGAACGGTAGATATTATAGTGTGATATTACCGCAGGCGCTTCAATTACTTTGGCTGATATTAAAGAACCGAGTGGAATCATATTGCCCTGGCTGTTGCGCACATAAAATTTTTCGAGTCCTTCAAGTGAGCTTCTGAAGCTGCTGTCTGCCTGCGACATTACCCGGAAGTTCCTTCCATATAAGTTAAAGTCGTTTACATAACTGCTACCTAAAAATGTAGACAAGGTTGAATACACTTCAGATACGGATACGCCCATTTTCTTAGCCTGCTCTTTATCAACATCAACCTGGTAACTTGGAGACTTTGAAGTAAAGAATGTATATGCCGCGCCAATTTCAGGACGTTGATTCAGTTTTGCCAAAAACTGCTGCGCAACTTTTTCAAATTGCTTTATATCATCTGTGCTGCTGGTTTGCTGCAATTCAAATGTAAAACCTGCCGTTGCGCCCAAACCCGGAATAGCCGGCGGCGCAATCACAAGTATTCTCGCTTCTTTTATATCGGCTATCGCTCCACGAATTTTATTCATCACATCCTGTGCATGATGTCCTTCGCCTTTCCTGTCGTCCCACGATTTCAGGTTCACAAACACTGTACCTGCATTGGACCTGTTTGAACCGCTTACAATATTTAATCCTGATATACCACCCACCACCCTCACTTCGGGTAATTTACCTATTCTGTCAATCAGTGTTCTCAGCAAAGTAATATTGCGCGTGGTGGAAGAAGCTTCAGGCATTTCATAAGTCACCATTACTCTTCCTTCGTCTTCGGTTGGAATAAATCCTGTTGGTTTATTTTTGAAAAGAAGGAATAAACCAACAAATAATACTACCATCATCACCAATACATAGGGCGTTGCTCTTACCCATTTGGCAACACCTCTTGTATAACTGCCGGTAACTTTACCAAACCAGTTATTAAACCATGCAAAGAATTTTTCCAGTACATTCTTTTTTGCATCTTCGGGTTTTGACGGCTTAAGTAAAATAGTACACAATGCAGGCGTAAGCGACAACGCAACAAATGCGGAAATAAGCACTGACACAGCAATGGTAATTGCAAACTGCTGATACAATCTGCCTACAATACCGGGTATAAAACCTACGGGAATAAATACAGCGGCTAATATCAATGCTATCGCAATTACAGGGCCTGATATATCTTTCATCGCCTTTTTGGTAGCTTCCTTCGGCGACATTTTTTCGTGATCAATATTATGTTGCACAGCTTCCACCACCACAATCGCATCATCTACCACTATACCAATTGCCAACACAAACGCAAATAAAGTAAGTGTATTAATGGTAAAACCAAGCGGACCAAAAAGTATGAAAGTACCAATCAGTGAAACAGGTATGGCTAACACAGGTATGAGTGTAGCTCTCCAGTTTTGCAGAAACAGGAATACTACCAATACCACGAGTATCAATGCTTCTACCAGTGTATGCACCACTTCGTTGATGGATGCATTAACAACAGATACGGTTTCAAGCGGAATAAGAAAATCAATATCTTTTGGAAATGTTTTTCTTAATTCTTCCATCGCTTTCATTACACCTTTATAGGTATCAAGCGCATTAGCGCCCGGCGCCTGGTATATCAACAGGAAGGAAGCCGGTTTACCGCCATTCACAAACGCGTTAATGCCATAATCAAAACGACCCAACTCTACTCTGGCCACATCTTTGAGGTAAGTAATGCTTCCATCCGCAGGTTTGTTGCGCACCACTATATTTTCAAAATCTTCTTTTTTATTGATGCGGCTGTTGGTGAGCACAGAGTACTCAAATGTTTGCATATTGGGTTGAGGGTTACCACCGATAGTACCCGCGGCAACCTGCAGGTTCTGCTCCTGCAATGCGGTATTTACTTCAGCAGGCGTAATGCCCAGGGCGGCCATCTTTTCAGGATTTAACCATACACGCATACTAAAATCATCTGACCGTGAAAGCACATCACCCACACCTTTTACGCGGAGTATCGCGTCTTTAACATACATGTTTACATAGTTACCTATAAACAATGCATCATGTGAGCCATTTGGTGAATAAAACCCAAACACCGCCATTACACTGGGGTTTCGCTTACGAACGGTAAGGCCTAAACGCTTTACTGCATCAGGCAGTGTTGGCTCAGCCACACTCACCCTGTTTTGCACATCGAGTGTTGCTATATTAATATCAGTGCCCACTTCAAAGTTTACGGTAATATTACTCTGACCGCTGCTGGCACTGTTGCTGCTCATGTACGTCATGCCGGGTGTACCGTTAACCTGTGTTTCTATAGCGGTAGTTGTTGTTTGTTCTACCGTTTGCGCATCTGCGCCGGTAAAGTTGCCGGAGATATTTACTGTGGGCGGTGATATTTCAGGATACTGCGCAACCGGAAGATTGATCAGTGAAATAATGCCTACCAATACAATTACAACGGATATAACGATTGCCGTTACCGGCCTTTTTATAAATACGTCTGCTATCATAATAACGAATAGTGAGTGATCAATGCGCTGCTTCTAAAATCTTTTACCTATTTTTTAGGAGCAGCCTGTGGTTGCGGAGCCTGTGTTGTTATTACAGCGCCTTCCCGAAGATTCTGCACACCTTCTACCGCAATCTGCTCATTAGCCTTCAATCCTTCTTTCACAATTATATTAGCGCCTATTGGCCTTGAAAGCTGCACTTTACGCTGCGTAACTTTACTGCTGTCGCCAAGTACATACACAAAAAATTCGCCCAATTGCTCTGTAACTGCTTTATAAGGAATGATAACAGATTCTGTGCCGGCAGCATTCAATACACGAACGGTGGTGCTCATACCTGCTTTCAGCATATGCTTATCATTGGGAAATGAAAGCCGCACTTTTATTGTACCGGTTTGCGGATCTACAGCGCGGTCAATTACGCTGATGCTCCCAAACTTTGGATAAACATTATTGCCAAATGCAATAGAGAATGTTGAATCGTTTGCCTTCTTTTGCTGCTGCAATTGTGTAAAACGATACAGTTCTTTTTGATCGATTGCAAAGTCAACTGCTATAGGATCATCTGTAGAAACAGTATTTAATATGGTTTGACCGGCCACTACAGATGTTCCGCTTCTTACCTGTGAAATGCCGATAGTACCATTGAATGGCGCAACAATGGTTGAAAAGCTAACATTCGATCTCACCGCATTCACATTAGCCTTTGCTGCATCTACCTGTTTCTTCGCGGCTTCCAGTGCAGCATCAGCATAATCAACCTGTTGCTTTGCAATGGCGTCGCTCTTATCAAGTTCATGATAGCGGTCAGCATCTTTCTGCACCTTCACCAGGTTTGTTTCCTGCACCTGTAAATTTGCAATGGCCTGCTGATAGTTGGCATTATACAATTGCTGATCTATAGCGTAAAGCTTTTGTCCTTTCTTTACTTTATCGCCATCTTTAAAATATATACCGGTAATATAACCGGTAACCTGCGCACGTATATCTGTTTGATTTAATGCTACAACAGTTCCCGGATATTCATCATGATACACCGCAGTGGTGGCTTGCACTGCTTGTAAAGTAACAGGTATTGCAGGCGGAGGGCCTTGTTGCTGCTGTTGCCTGCTGCCACAAGCAGATAATGTTATCAACACTGCGCCTGCCAGGTAAACATTCATTCTTTTAAAAATCATATAAATAATTTGATTCTGGTATATGAATAATAATTGGTAATTAAGGATTGATTTGTCCCAGGCTTTTTTGCACATCTACTTTGCTGCTCAGCACGCCGTATAATGCATCGTAATAATTAATCTGCGCAGTACGCAGATCTGTTTCTGCCGTAATTAATTCAAGATACGTTTTTACACCGGCGCGGTACTGCAATTGTATAACCTCGTATACTTCTTTTGCCAGCGCCACATTTTCTTTTACAGCAATATAGTTGGCAAGGTTTGCCTTATAGCTTGCTAACGCTGCACTATACTCGCTGTTTACTGAATTTTTTAAACCAACAATATCAAGGTCAGTTCTTTTTAACTGCCACTCCGCCTGTTTTAAATTATACCTGCGCTTACCCCCCTGGAAAATAGGGAAGCTGAGTGATAACCCTGCATAAGAATTAGGATAGGAAGTGTTATATAATTTTCCAAAATCATTGTTGAGGTAATTGAGTATATACGCCCCATTGGCAGATACACTCGGTATATAGCTCCATTTATTGTAGCTGATATTTGCTTCCTGCAACTGGCGCTGGCTTTGCAGTATTTTATATTCTATCCGCTTTGAATAATCTGCACCGTTTAAAGTATCTACCAGGATTTCTTTTTCAAGTGACAAACTATCATATACTATACTCAGCGTTTCGTTTGCAGGATAGTTTACCAGGTTTTTTAAATATGTTTTCCTGGCAGCCAGCGCTTCTTCACTGCTCTTCTTTGATGCCAGCGCATTATTCAAAGCGATGGTGGCTCTTTTATAATCCGTTTTATCTACAATACCGGCATCATACTGCGATCTGGCGTCTTTTAAACTTCTTTCCAACCTCCCGATATTTTCATCAATTACTTTTATCTGTTGCTCTGATGCAAGCACATCATAAAATGCTTTGCTCACATTTACCACAACATCAATTTTATTGCCCACTGTCTGCTGCTTTGCCTGCTGGCGCACAATGCCTGCTGTGCGGTTAGCCAGTAAAACATCGCGGTTAAATATGGTTTGAGTACCGGTAAACTGCAACGCTGAAGTATTATCCACGCCTAGTTTTACCGGGTTACCGCCAATAATGCTTGTCTGCACCTGGAAATTGTGCTGGTACAAATAATTGAAATTGATCTGGGGAAACCAGTCTGCCAGTTTGGATTTAATCTGCAGGTTGGTAATTTCTTCATCAATCAAAGATTGCTGAACAACAGGCTGTCTCTTTAGCGCATATTCTATAACGTTAGGCAAGGTTGCATTTGCTAAAATGGAATCCTGTTCCTGCGCAGCAAGCCTGAAAGACATAAATAATAACCCTGTAAAAAAAAGCAGCTTCCTGTTTGTCATAATTATAATTAAAAAACTACATGGTGTTATAAAACAACATGCATAAAATTGTATATCATATGGCAGGCCAAACCCGGGTAAGGGAATTAATCAGGTGGGCAAAGGTATGGATTACTGCATCAATAAATCAAACGTTTGTTTAATTTCTTTGTTAATAGAATATTAACGGGATGATTTTACGTTGTGAAACCGGTTGGGGAGCATTTGCTTTTGCTGAGAAAATTTCAAATTTTAGCAGGCGCTACCAACTTGTGTACAACAAAATATTGGCGGGGTGCTTAAGCTTTTTATAATGAGCGTTGCCAGGTTTATTACCTTCATAACAAGGTCGATACAATAGCTGATGTCAATAAATTACCCGGTGCATACGCATTAAAAACCAGGATTAACCAAAAGAATGAAATAAATGCCGCAATGATAAACTTTGCAGATATTTGCGACGAAAACACAGTAAGTCACTTTACTGTCATTTCCTCTAAAAAAAATGTAATGAAAAAATTATTTTTACTTTTGCTCGGTTGTGCGGTAATGCAATTGCAGGCGCAAACCACATTACCTATTATTCCGGTACCGGTTAAATTGCAGGCAAAAAGCGGCAGCTTTACTATTAATAAACAAACAGTAATTGTTGCAAAGCAGGATTCAGAAAAAGAAACCGTTGATTTTTTCAATAACTATCTTACAAAATATTTTGGCATTAAACTGCCTGTTGTAAAATCGGCTACCAAAAATTTTATAAGCTTTACCACCAGCACTTTTATAAAAGCGCCTGATAAGCCTGAGCGCTATACATTAAATATATCGCCGGCGTCAGTAAAAATTAATGGTGATAGCAGGCAGGGAACTTTTTACGGATTGCAAACGCTTATACAATTATTACCTGCGGAAAAAACCGCGGCAATCAAAATTCCGGCTGCAAGCATTGAAGATTATCCACGTTTTGGTTACAGGGGTATTATGCTTGATGTGTCAAGGCATTTTTTTGATACTGCTTTTGTAAAAAGTTTTATTGATTTGCTGGCACTGCATAAAATCAATACTTTTCACTGGCACCTTACTGACGACCAGGGCTGGCGTATTGAAATAAAAAAATATCCAAGGCTTACTGAAGTGGGTGGTTGCAGAAACGGAACCATCATTGGTCATCATCCGGGCACAGGCAACGATAACACAAAATATTGCAGTTATTATACACAGCAGGAAATAAAGGAAATTATTCAGTATGCTGCTGACAGGTTTATCACTATCATTCCTGAAATTGAATTACCGGGCCATGCCTCTGCAGCTATTGCGGCTTATCCGCAGTTGAGTTGCTTTCCGGATGAGCCAACCAAACCTGCCAAAGGAGTAACCTGGAGTGGAGATACTACCGGTAAAAATGTGCAGCAGTCGTGGGGAGTGTATGAAGATGTATTTTGCCCCAGCGAATATACATTTGGTTTTTTGCAGGATGTGCTTGATGAAGTTGCTGCGCTGTTCCCTTCAAAATATATTCATATAGGTGGAGATGAGTGCCCGAAAGATTCATGGAAAAGATCTGAATTTTGCCAGAAGCTTATTAAAGATAATAACTTAAAAGATGAGCATGGGCTGCAAAGTTATTTTGTGTCAAGAATTGAAAAATATTTAAACAGTAAAGGCAAAGCTATTATTGGTTGGGATGAAATACTGGAAGGTGGTCTTGCACCAAATGCTACTGTTATGAGCTGGCGGGGTGAGCAAGGTGGTATTGAAGCAGCCAAGCTAAATCATGATGTAATAATGACGCCTTCTTCTTATGTTTATTTCGATCACTCTCAACGTAAAAACGAGGATTCACTCGTAATCGGCGGGTACCATTCTTTGGTGCAGGTTTACGGATACGATCCCGTGCCGGCAGCTTTAAGCGCAGACAAACATCATTATATATTAGGCGGACAAGCCAACCTGTGGACGGAATATATACCCAATACTTCAAAAGTAGAGTATATGCTTTTTCCACGTATGTCGGCGCTGAGCGAAGTATTGTGGAGCCCTAAGCAAAATAAAAACTGGGATAATTTTAAACAACGTATTTTAAATCAGTTTAAGCGTTATGATTTGTGGAAGGTTACTTATTACCCCGGATTAGATGAACCTGCAAAATAGATTTGGATAGCCACGAATGATTCATTCGTGCATTCGTGGCTCAGCTCTCCAATAATTTCTCAGTGTATTAAATTAATACTCCTGAATTTTCATTATGACTGTAGTTGAAGCCTTCCGCAAATTAACCGGTAAGCTAATTGCTTTGTATGATAAGCGTGAGGCGGAAAATATTACGGATATGGTTATTGAAAAAATAACCGGGCTGAGGCGGATGGAAAGGATACTGAAAAAAGAGATTGAGCTTACTGTTCAGCAGGAAAAAGAACTGGAGCATTATTTATCAGAACTGCTGCAGCACAAACCCGTACAATATGTTTTACAGGAAGCCTGGTTTTACGGGCTTCCTTTTTTTGTGAATGAACATGTATTAATACCACGCCCTGAAACAGAAGAGCTGGTTGAGTGGATTATAACAGGTGTAAAATCACATTCTCATCCCCCTTTTACAATATTAGATATAGGCACCGGTAGCGGGTGCATTCCTGTCGCTCTGAAAAAACAACTGGATGCATCTGTCGTAACAGCAATAGATGTCAGCGGGCAGGCATTGGGTGTTGCAAAAAAAAACGCGGATAATAATAATGTAAGTATTGATTTTTTATTGGTTGATGCGCTGAATGAAACGCAACTCAATACATTGCCGGTATTTGATATTATTGTAAGTAACCCGCCGTATATACCTCTGACTGATATGGCTGATATGCAGGAGAATGTGTTGAACTACGAACCGCATACCGCATTGTTTGTACCAGATGAAGATCCGCTGCTTTTTTACAAAGCCATTGCAAAGTTTGCAAGTTCACATTTAAATAACGCTGGAAAAGTATACGTGGAAATTCATGAAGCACAGGGAGAAGCAGCAAAAAAAATATTTGAGAAAAATGGCTTTACCAATTGCATGATTAAAAAAGATATGCAGGGAAAAGACAGAATGCTGAGGGCTGGCATTGGGAGTAGTGAGCAGGAAATGGTTGCAGATGAGTAAGCATAGCATATAAAAGCAAATAGTGAATGATAAAAATTCATCATCCACTATTGACTATTGTCTATTGACTTTTTTACACTATCTCCACCAATTCCACATCAAACACTAAATCTTTTCCGGCAAGAGAATGATTGGCATCAAACACTACCACATCATCTTTAACTTCTGCAACCACTACAGGCACCGGGTAGCCCTGCTGGTTCTGTAATTGCAGTTGCATGCCCGGTTCCAGCTTCATGCCTTCAGGCACCTGGCTAAGCGGAAATTCAATAATAGCCTGCTCGTCCCTCGGGCCATAACCTTCTGCAAATGGTATATTGATAATTTTCTTTTCGCCAACGGCCATACCTTCAACACCAGTGTCAAAGCCTTTAATCATTTGCCCTGCACCAACGGTAAATTCAAGAGGCTCACGTCCCACAGAAGAATCAAACTGCTCACCATCTGTTAAACGTCCTGTATAATGCACCCTTACAACATCACCCTTTTTTGCCTGTTTCATATATTTTGTTTTTGTTGATTAAACGATGGAAAGATATAAGATTCTCATAATTATACAAAAAGATTAATTAGCCGCAAATGCACCATAATTACAGGTGCATATAGTTATCTTTGAAAATGATTCACATTCATGCATTACCAATTTTTTATTATGGCTATACTTATTTTTTCACAGGTAATTTCCAATATCAGCTTTCTGATAATATCGGCACTGCTTTCTTTTACTAATCTTAAATGCAACAGTCGTACCATAGTAGCTGCCAATACTCAATTATCAGAGCAGCCAGGCGATGATGTTATACTTCCCGCAGCATATCGTTTTGATAAATACCTGCCTCTGATAAAAGGAAAATCAGTTGCCATATTTGCCAACCAAACAACTATTGTGGGGAATAAACACCTCATTGATACACTTAAAAGTTTAGGCGTAACACCTAAAAAAGTATTTTCACCGGAACATGGCTTTCGGGGTACCGCTGATGCGGGCGAAACAGTAGGCAACTATGTTGATCCCAAAACCGGCGTCACCATTATTTCGCTTTATGGCAATAAAAAAAAGCCTTCTTCAGATGATGTAAAAGATATAGATATTTTAATGTTCGATATGCAGGATATTGGTGTGAGATACTATACCTATATTTCTTCTTTGCAGGATTACATTGAAGCAGCGATAGCATATAAAAAACCGCTTATTATTCTCGACCGTCCGAACCCGAACGGTTTTTATGTTGACGGCCCGGTGCTGAATATGAAATACAAATCATTTATTGGCATGCAACCTATACCGGCAGTATATGGCATGACGATGGGTGAGTATGCGAAGATGATTATTCGTGAAAAATGGATTGATCTTAAAAATACGCAACCCGATATTTTCACGGATGAGGATAAACGAAGTTCAATTGATCTTACAAAATGCAGCATTTCTATTATAAAATGCGCCAATTACGATCACAACAGCAGGTATACACTTCCGGTAAAACCTTCACCCAATATTCCTGATATGCAATCGGTATATCTCTTTCCTTCCACCTGCTTTTTTGAAGGAACGGTATTCAGTGAAGGACGTGGCACGCCTAAACCATTTCAATGGATCGGACATCCTGCTTTGCCTGACAGTCTTTTTTCTTTCACACCAAATCCTACGGAAGGCGCTAAGAATTCTAAATTGTATGGACAGCTTTGTTATGGTTGGGACCTGAGCGGAACAGTAGAAGAAGTGCTGCAAAAAACAAACGGCAGGCTGCAATTAAAATGGTTACTTGAAGCATATAAACTTTTTCCGAAAAGAGATAGCTTCTTCATTATACCAAAATCAGGAAATATGGAAGAAAGCTTTTTTAACAGGCTTGCAGGTAATAATGATTTATGGCAGCAGGTTAAAGCAGGCGTGCCGGAAGATGAAATCAGGAAAAGCTGGGAACCTGAATTGAGTGCGTTTAAAATCACCAGGAAAAAGTATTTATTATATAAAGATTTTTCAGCGAGGTAATATGAACAAAACTGATGTGCGTATAGTGTTTATGGGAACGCCGGAATTTGCAGTCGCTTCACTATCGGCTCTTGTAGATGCAGGTTATAATATTGTAGGCGTAGTTACTGCTCCGGATAAGCCTTCCGGCAGGGGAATGAAGCTGAATGAAAGCGCTGTAAAGAAATATGCGGTTGAAAAAGGCTTACATATTTTACAACCTCCTAAACTTAAAGCGCCGGAATTTATTGAAGCGCTGCAACAACTTAATGCTCATTTACAAATTGTAGTGGCATTCCGTATGTTGCCGGAGGTTGTGTGGGATATGCCGCCGATAGGAACAATAAATGTACATGGCTCATTACTACCACAATACCGTGGCGCTGCCCCTATAAACCGGGCAGTGATTAACGGTGAAAAAGAGACCGGCGTTACTACTTTTAAGCTCAGGCATGAAATAGATACCGGCAATATTTTATTGCAGGAAAAAATACCGATAGGCGAAAATGAAACTGCGGGCGAAGTGCATGATAAGATGAAGGAAATTGGTGCGCAGTTATTGGTAAAAACAGTAGACGGTTTAGTTAATGAAACAATAGCAGAAAAAGAGCAGCCGCAATTTTCTGCTGAATTAAGACATGCCCCCAAAATTTTTACCGATACCTGCAAAATAGACTGGAATAAAAGTGCAGATGAAATATATAATCTTATCAGGGGACTAGCGCCTTACCCGGCGGCATTCACAATATTGAATGATAAAACCCTGAAAATATTTTCTGCAAAAAAATTAAAACAAGCCGTAACCGCTCCACCCGGTGCATATGCAACCGACGGGAAAACCTGGTTACGCTTTGCATGCAATAACGGCTGGATAGAAGTACAGGATATTCAACTCGAAGGAAAAAAGAGAATGAATATTGGTGATTTTCTGCGGGGATATAGATTTGAATAACTAAACTATTTTGTTAAAAAGATAATACATTGAAAAAGCAATAAATCATTTACATGCCTTCTCCCCCTAACCGCATATTATCCGTTGATGCCTTCAGGGGCATTACCATTCTCGTGATGATTTTCGTAAATGAACTGGCAGGCATACAAAATATTCCCGCCTGGATGAAGCATGTAGCCGCTGATGCAGATGCAATGACTTTTGTTGATGTTGTATTTCCTGCATTTCTTTTTATTGCAGGTATGTCAATTCCATTTGCGATGAACAGGAGGTTGCAAAAAGGAGATGATTTTTTACAGATACAATGGCATGTAATCTGGCGCACACTTGGTTTATTAGTGCTGGGTGTATTTATGGTGAATGGAGAAGGAGATAACCTTAATGAAAAAGCAACAGGTATGAGCAGGAGCCTCTGGTTATTGCTTTTTTATACCTGCATCATACTGGTATGGAATATATATACTTTTAAAAGAAGATGGTGGAAATATATTTTTCAGCTTGCCGGCTTTACCGGGTTACTGGTACTCGGTTTAATTTACCGGGGTGGTGAAGATGGTATGGAATACATGCAACCGCATTGGTGGGGAATATTAGGGCTTATAGGCTGGGCATACTTATATGCCTGCATATTATACCAGGTTTTTGATGCAAAAAAAGGATACCTGATTGGCGTGATTATCTACTGCATTTTGTTTTATATGGCAGGCAAAACAAATTATGTAGCGGAAAGGCCATACCTGTTTTGGATAAAAAGTCAGGCAGGCAATGCTATACATACTGCTGTTGTAATTTGCGGCATACTATTATCGCTTATATTTTTTGATAAACAATCACAAACTGACATTAAAAGAAGTTATATCCGGGCTTTAATATTTATAGTATTGCTTTTTATTACCGGTTATATGCTGAGACCGTACTACAAAATATCCAAAATATATGCTACGCCTGCCTGGGCTTTATATAGCGCAGGAATAAGTTGTTTGTTATTCTGTTTTTTGTACTGGCTTATTGATATAAAAGCTGTGCACAGATGGACAAACTTTTTTAAGCCCGTTGCTACTAACCCGTTGCTTGCGTATATAATGCCAGGTATTATTTACGCGCTGTTTGGTGTATTGCATATTACAAGAATACCCACGGCTATGCAAAGCGGAACTGCGGGAATATTATGGTCGTTATTGTTTGCAATTGCAATAATATTTGTTGTGAAAGGATTGAACAGGCTAAAGATTAAGCTGCAATTATAAATCTGTAGCTACAGTTAAATTCGCTTTGTAGATTCCCGTATAATCAATTCGCAGGGAAGAATAGTTTCTTCTGCAACTGTATGTTTCTTTCTTAAATGTTTCAGCAGAAGCGTGCAGCTTGTTTTGCCGATTTCAAGTGCAGGTTCAGCAATGGTGCTTAATGTTGGAGAGATTATTTCTGAAGCAGGGTCGTTGGTGAACCCGATTACGCCGATATCCTTACCAATTGTAATGCTCTTTTTTTTCAATGCAATCATTGCACCTAATGCTTTGCGATCATTGACCGCGAAAATCGCATCAGGCATTTTTTTGCATTGCAATAATCTGGCAGCATCTTCTTCTCCATCTTTTTGAGAAAATCCTGAATATATTATCCAATCGGGCTGTATATTAAATCCATGTTTCTTCAATGCATCTGAATAGCCCTGCAGCCGCTGTTGTGTAAAATGCAGCTCTTTCGGCCCTGCTATATGAGCAATTCTTGTATACCCTCTTTTAATAAGATGTTCAACGGCTTTAAATGCCCCGTTATAATCATCCTGCATTACTTTGGAAGCTGCAATATTGCCGGGCACCCGATCAAAAAAAACAATTGGAATACCATAATCAATCACCTGTTGATAGTGCTGGCAGGAATCAGGCGAAGAGCATACGGAAACCAATAACCCGTCGACGCTTGCAGTCATCAAATCCTCAATAATAGATAGCTCCTTTTCCGGGGAGTCATCTGTTAAAAACAAAACGATATTATACTTATGCTGATAAGCGATTTCCTGGATGCCTGTTATTACGGTAGAAAAATAATAGTTATTGATATAGGGAAGCACAATACCAATTGTATTGCTCGTTCCCTTAACCAATCCTGTAGCATTCAGATTGGGGCGGTAATGCAATTCATTTGCTAACGCAAAAATTTTTTTCTGAGTATCGGAACTCACATCATGTGTATTCCTCAATGCACGCGAAACTGTTGCCACAGAAACATTCAGCATCCGTGCAATATCCTTTATGGTAACCGGGCGGGATGATCTATTTGATTTACCGGAGCTCATTCAGCATTTGAATATATAATTGACCTTTTATCACTTTACTACAGCGGCATTTGCCAGCTTATACATTTTTCCATCAGCTTTGGTCAGCACATATAATTGTCCTTTATTATCTTCTCCAAATCTTATTTCTACTCTTTCATTGCCGCTTGCCTTTACTAATGTAGTTGGTTTACCATCTATCGTTATGTGCAATTCTTTAATTGGAGCAAGCTTACCCTTTTGTATATCTTTATTTTCAATATAGAAAATTCTGCCCGTCGGTATATCACCAAATATTATTTTTCCTTTCAACGCCGGTATTGAGCCGGTGTATTCAAATCCTCCTGATATCGCTTTCCCTTCATCATGATCGTATGCCGCAACCGGGTATGTAATATAATATGCACTATCGTCCGGTGGTAATGCATGAATTTTATTAATATCGCCATAGGGATCAATAGAAAAATTCCCTTCCCGCAAAGGCCAACCGTAATCTTCTCCCGGCTTAACATTATATATTGATTCAATATCGTGCTGCCCGATATTGAACACGAGCATTTTGCCGTCTTTTGTCCAGGTAATTCTATGCGGATTGCGGAAACCATAACAATATATTTCTTTCAGCAAGGCTGTATCAGCAGCATGCACAAACGGATTATCTGCTGGTATACCATACTGTTTGTTGCTGCTGTTATTTCCCCTGGGATCAATACGTATTACTGTTCCCCAAATATTTTTTTTGTTGTGCGGGAGCATAGGATATCCATGTTCAACACTGCCTCCATCTCCAATGCCGGCATACAGCATTCCATAATCGCTATCGCCCGGTTTGGTGCCGGGATTAAAAGTGATTTCCTGCACACCATGTATATCACTAACCATATTCACTCTTAACAACTCCCTTCCGCTACCTGAAAAAACATTGGCACTAACATCATTTACTTTCCATTCCGTTAATACCCATTGCAGGGTAACTTTAATAGAATCGTTATATTTAAAATCAGCAGGAGCAGATCCTGCAGCCTCAGTATGCGTTGTATATAATAAACCATTTTTTTGAAACCCGGGATGAAAAGCAAAACTCCCAAACCCGGAACCCAGGCCAGGTTGATTAATGAAGTGAGGCTTGAGTTTTGCCATATCCATATACACTTCAGGTTTGTTGTTAACGATCCTGTATAATTTGCCACGGAGATCTACAACAAATAAATCATTGGTGCCCGGCTGGTAAGTAAGTTTGGTTATTCTTGCCATCGGCGCTGTTGATGCAGATGCCGGTATCTGTACAAAAGAATTGAGGTTGATCTCAATATTTGAAAATGGAATGGTTTCGGGAAAAGGATTCGTGATAGCAGTTGTATCCGTATTACCTGAAACAGCAACAACTTCTTTTGTACCGAGGAAAGCAATGATTGCATTAATTTCATCATCCTGCAATGCAACAAAAGATGGCATCATGGCTTTGTACTTCTCATGCAATGCAACTGCATATTTATCGCCAGAGGCAATCACACCTGCAGGATCTTTTATAAATGCATTAAGCCAGTTAGAAGATACTTTGCCTGTAATACCGCTTAATTGCGGACCTATTCCATCCTGCCTGAAGTTATGGCAGGTAGCACAATTTTTCTCAAAAGAAATTTCACCTTTTGCCGCAAGCGCAGCGTCAATTTTATTTGTTTTGTTTTTACTATTATTTCCCGGCACGGAATCGCAGGCGCTATAAATCAGCAAAACAACAAATACTGTTACCGTATTTTTAAAATACAACATCATTAAACTTTTTTTTATTCAATTTCGTGGACCAACCCTTTTTATATCAATCGGCTTAAACCCAAGCGAAAATACCGGTGAATTGGATTGTAAAGAAAAATTATTATGAAGAGGGTCTGTAAACAACGGATCAACATACAGAGAATGGTTATCATTGCCTCTTTTGTTCCAGTCGTGCCAGGATTGCTTATAGAACACAACACTATCTGCCGGTAAACCAGGGTTATAATACAGGTTATGATCCATTGTAAAAGTGTGATTCATTTTTTTGGTACCATTATCCGGCAAATTAGGATTGAGATAGTAATGATAGCCGAGCGTATCCCAGTTGCCGTCTAACAACACACCCTCTTTCCAGTAAATAATATTATTTTCAAAAAACACACTTTGATGCGGCTCAATCCGCGTTCTGTTCAATTGCTGCAATTTAGCCATTGCAAAAATATTATTCCGCACAACGATCTCTTTGGCATAATGAATATTGTATGCAGCAAATTTTGTGTTGTATACAATATTATTCTCTACCAAGATATACGATGAACCTTCATCATTATAAATGCCCCAGCCGCCATAGCTATGTGCATCTACATCATGGATCAGGTTATTGCTGATAACTGTACCGGGTGAAACGCCTAATGTATAGACAGCGCCCATGTCTGACAACTGACCTTTGCCAATATTATAAATGTGATTGAACGCTATGGTATTTCCCCTGCTTACGCTGGGCTGGTATCCCCACTCCCACCCCACTGAAATACCGGTGTAAAAACCATCGTGTATACTATTGTGCTCAATGGTTGTATTATAGGCATGTCGCAATAATATGCCTACGGCAGACGGATAATTAATGCCATAATGCGCAATCTCATTATCAGCAATGATATTATCATGTGTGCGAAGCAAAGGATGATCGTTCAATGTGCCGCCACTTATCTTAAAAGCGCCACCTGAAATATTTGAGATAGTATTGTGATGAAAAGTATTATTAACACAGCTTTCCTGTATATCAAAAGCATAGCCGCTCAGGTTGCTGATGGTGCAATAATTAAAAGAACAATTTTTAACGCCCTTCAATGTAATAGCAGATGGAAGATCCAAAGAACCTTGTGCATTATTAACGCTTCCCTCAGGCAAAGGGCTGTTGGCATATTGAAAATTGAGGTATTCAAAATAAATATTCCTCACTTCATTTCCTGTCAGCGCATCTCCTTTACATTCCAGGAAAGATTTTGCCACCGGAACTACAGCTTCAATATCATTCATATTCTCCCCGGGAAACGGTATATAATATAATTTACCGCTTTTCCTGTCGGCATACCATTGCCCGGCATTTTGTAAACCTTCCCAAACATTTTCTACAATATAGCGGGCTCCTTCTGTATTGAAATCATCTGTGAAAGCTTTCCCGGAAGGATATTTGAATGATACTATTTGCTTCTCAGCGTCTACTGATTCTATAGACAAGTGTGTATCTGTCCAGAAATGGTATACCACTACTTCCACATCCTGTAAGCTTTTCCAGTCAGACCGTATATCACCTGCATTATATTCAAAACGCTTACTGTGCTTATTATAAGGTGTGCTCCCATCGGGGAATCCCTTCACGCGGTAATAACCGTTTTGAGGCAGTCTTGACTTTTGCCTTCTCTCCCCGTTAATGAACAGGTCTTTGAAATTCCTGTTTGCCGGGTCAATATTTTTGAGATCAGCCACCCAAATATTATTTTTAAATTTTTTCCACCCGGTTATTTTTCTTCCGCCGCTGATAACAACTTTATTTTCCGGCAATGCGCTGTATATAACAACAGCATTTTCTTTTCCGCCATCGCCCGGCTCAAAAACAAGTGGTACCTGTATTTCATATTCGCCCGCAGCGATCAATACTTTTATCGTATCAAACCTGTTGTGTTGCTGTATATATGCGCTTACGTTTTTCTTTGCCTGCTGAATGGTAGCCACAGCAGTTTCACTGCTTGTTCCTGCGGCATTATCATTCCCGTTTTTTGAAACATAAAATGTTACCGTTTGCGCTGAAAGCAAAAAACTGGAACAACATAAGGAAATGACAAAAACAATTTTAATATAATCAAACATAAATATGTTTTTTTTACATCCATCTCATTGGGTGTATTTCAATTTTTCGCAGGTGGGTGGAGATACCCACCTGTAGGAAATTTTTCGCTGTAGGTATTACTACACTGATAGATTCCTCTTCCGATCTTCGGTTGGGAGAGGGATCTGTATAAAATTACCCCGCCGAGAAAATTGAAATACGCCCTCATTTTCATCCCGCAACTGCGGGATCAAATTGTCTCATTTTCAAATTAATTCACTAAAATCCTGCCCCCTGATTCCGCGATCCTGCAAAAGGTCACTCCACCACTCTCTTCGCCAGTTCTTCCACAGGTACATTGATCTGCTTTCCTACCTGCTTTCCATTCCGGTAAGTAACCACCTTAACAGTAGCCACATCATCAGGCAAAGAAAACGGCCGGGCATATTTAGGGTAATATTCATCGGGATTACTTTCATCCAATGAATAAAATACATCAATATCTGGCAGCTCTGTTTCAATGACCGGCATCAGCTTGCCTGTGGCATCTCTTTTTGCTGTGATGATCGCGTCAAACATTCCACGGGAATATTTGATTTTTGCTATATCAAAACGTTCAAAGCTATGCTCAACTTTTTCAGCAAAATGCAGCCAGTTTTTCTTTGTCATTGGCGACCAAACCGATTCAGCTATAGCCAGTGATCTTGGCCACAACATAAACTGAACCGTTCGCATATTCGGCACCTGCTCTGTCCACAGGTTTCCCTGCCCGCCCAATATATAATTTGCATCCGCGCCTTCAGGAACCGGGTTAAATTTATAGGTTTGATTCAGCCGCAGCTTATCATATACCGGCGGATCAACCAATGAATCACTTTGAAAATAATCGAGATAGGTATATTGCAGGGGCGTCATTACAACATCGTGCTTTTGCTTAGTTGCTTCTACTCCCCACGATTCATCACGGTAAGCCATAACCGTAGCAGCAGGAGGTAATCCTCCATCAATGATCTCATTCCACCCCATGAATTTTTTGCCATGGGATTCCACTATTTTTTCTACCCGTTTGGAAAAATAGCTTTGCACTTCGCTGATGTCTTTCAGTCCTTCTCTTTTTATTAATTGTTGCACCGAATCGCTGGCTTCCCAAAAATTTTTAGCGCACTCATCACCGCCCATGTGTATGTATTCAAATGGGAAAAGCTGTGCTACCTCTGTTACTACTTTATCAATAAAGGAATACGTAGTTTCTTTTCCCGGACAAAGCATGGTTTCTTTTACAGCAACCGGCCAGTTTACATATTTCACGCCATCATATACTGTCATTTTATTTGATGAACAGGTCAGTTCAGGATATGATGCAACGGCAGCGCGGCTATGGCCAGGCACATCTATTTCAGGCATGATATCTACAAACCTGTCCGCCGCGTATTGCACAATCTCTTTGATATCTTCGTGTGTATAATAACCGCCATAATCTTTTGGTTCATCGGGGTCTGCAACAGTAGTATTCGCCCACCGCCCTGACCTTTTCCCGCGGTAAGCACCTGTTCTGGTAAGATTGGGCAGTGATTTTATTTCAATCCTCCAGCCTTCATCATCTGTTAAGTGCAGATGCAGGATATTATATTTATAAGGCACCATCTCATCAATAAACTGTTTCACTTCTTCTTTGGCAAAAAAATTACGGGCTACATCAAGCATCAATCCCCGCCAGCGAAACCGCGGATAATCGGTTATACTTACAGAAGGCACAACCCATTGTACATTTTTCACTATTGTTTTAGACGCAATTTCATTTGGTAATAATTGATATAATGTTTGAACAGCATAAAAAGCACCCGCAGCATTATTGTATTTTATAATGATGTGAGAAGACGAAACAGAAAGTTCATATCCCTCGTTGCCAATTGTCTTGTTACCTGCTTTTTGAAATTGTATCAGGTTTCTTGTGCCGGGTGTTACTTTGTTTTTAATGTTCAACTTCACACCTGATGACTGATAAAATTTATCAGAAAAATCTTTTGTGATATTCATTATAGAATCCCCTCCATCAATAACATAAACACATGTGCTGTTGCTGATAGTAAATCCTCCATTGCCGGGCGTCATAGAAACCGGTTCGGGAATGATCGAAATTTTTTGTTGAGATTGGGCCGTAATAGCGATAACGGTCAGGAAGAATACGAAAGATAATAACCTCTTTTTCATCGTGTAAAGCTGTTGGTATTGGTCAATGTTTTTGAATGATGCATAAGTTCCCGGAGCGCTATATATACCATCAGCCCCACACCAATCTCCAACGCATCTTCATCTATATTGAAGTTTGCGCTGTGCAGCGGCGCTGTAATATTCTTTTTTGCGTTCCCAACGCCCAGGTAATAAAATACAGATGGCCTGTTGAGCGAATAATATGCAAAGTCTTCAGAAGCCATCCATTTGCCGGTATGGATCACATTTTCTTCACCTATGTAATCCGTTGCATATTGTGTCCACCTGTCACATAATTGTTCATCATTATGCAATGACGGATAACCGCAATTGATGGTAAACTCACATTCTCCTCCCATGCTACCTGCTAAATTTTCAGCCAGTAATTTCATTCGCTTATGCGCTTCGCATCTCCATTGCTCGTCAAAGGTTCTGAAAGTTCCCTCCATCAGCACTTCATCCGGGATAATATTTATAGCGCCGTTTGCGGTTAATTTTCCAAACGAAAGTACGGTTGGTGTTAACGGATCTGCAAAACGGCTGACCACCTGCTGCATGGCGACTATTAACTGCGCAGCTATATTTACAGGATCGATCACTGCATTCGGCTGGGCAGCATGACCACCCTTGCCGGTGATCTTTACAAATATCTCATCCATTGATGCCATGGAAAGTCCTTTGCAAATACCAACCTTGCCTGCAGGCAGGTCAGGGCGAACGTGCTGACCAAACACAACTTCAGGAACCGGGTTTACTAACACACCCTCGCTTATCATTGCTTTTGCACCGCCCGGCAGTTTTTCTTCCGCAGGCTGAAATATCAATTTAATTATACCCGAAAATTCTTTTCGCATATGCTGCAATATTCTTGCAGCGCCTAACAGGGTTGCCATATGCGCATCGTGCCCGCAGGCATGCATTACACCCGCGTTAAGCGATCTGTATACCGCACCTGTATTTTCTGCTATTGGCAACGCATCCATATCAGAACGCAGGGCTATAACAGGCAGGCTGCCCAGTCCGCCATGAATTACCGCTACAACACCTGTACCTGCTTTCTGTTCCCAGCTAATACCTGCACCTGTTAACTGCTGTTGAATATATGCAGCCGTATTAACTTCCATGAAGGATAACTCCGGGTTGCTGTGCAAATACCTTCGCTCTGCTATTGTTTCTTCCCTGTTTTGCCTGGCTTGTTGCCTAATTGTCAGCACCGGTATTTCTTTCATAATTCCTCCTATTTTGAAACGAGCACAGGAAAATACTTTTTACAAACAGCATCAATTTTGGTCAATTGCCCCGGAGATAAAGCTTCTTTCTCTAACAGGCAGCCGGTATACGCCATAACAGCTTCGCGCCGCAGCATTTCATGAATACCGGATATACATCCATGAAAATTATGCTCCACATCAAATACCGCCGCATTGGCATCGGTTATCTCAATGCCTTTAGCCAATATATTTTCAATACCGGCATACCTATTATCAATACAATGTTTCACTTCCTTTAAAGTGTTGACCGCATGTGCCGTACAAAATGCCCAGTGACCCAAAAGACCACCGACAAAAGTTTTCTCTACCATTTTTCCATTTACTGCAAAACGGTAAGGCGTAACAAGATCGGCAACAATATTATCATCATTACCCGTATACAACGCTATTTCATCCCGCCGCGAAGCATTACAAACAGCCTGTACCACATCTATGGTGTGATACCTGTTGAATGCAGCGATCTTTATCGCGTACACACCCGGTATCTCTGCAAACTGCTTCCAGAAATCATAGCTCAGCACCCTGCCTCCTACAGCAGGCTGTAAATAAAAGCCAAATACGGGAATCACAGACACGACTGCTTTCACTCTTTCCAGCAATGCATCTTCAGTATAATGAGATAGTCCGCCCATGCTCAGCAAACCCATATGATAACCATATTTGCATGCAACCTCGGCCTCCGCAACCGCCTGCTTTGTTTCGCCACAGATACCGGCTACTTTTAAAAATGGTCTTTCTAAAGGATTTGAATCAATTTCTTCCGCAACAATTTTTAATACCGGCTCCAATAACCGGAATGCTTTATCGCGTATCTCGAACTGTGTGGTATGCACACCTACGGCCACTCCCCCGGCGCCGCTACTGATATAATACCGGGTAAGCGCTCTCTGCCCGGGTTCATCAATCTGCTTTGAATCTTTCTTTAAAACAAGCGGATGCGCCGGAATAACAGTACCGTTGTATAAAAGCTTTGCTATTTCAGCAGGCAAACCGGTTTGTGTATGCTTAGTAGTTTCCATCTCTTTCCTGAAAATGTGTTGGTTTATTTATTGTTGTACCCGCATTTCTTACCCAATCGCCAATTATTTCCATCATCACTTTTAATGAAGTAGCCGGATATCCAAATCGCTTAAAGCTTTCTGTGGCATTGCTGAGCAGCGCTGTAGAAGATTCCTGCCCGGTGAAGGCAGGTTTTTTATCAAAAAGATTACCGTACCACTCCGCTACCCGGCGCACGGAAACGGTTTCAGGTCCTGTAATATTTAATATAGTGGAAGGCACTGAGCAATGCAGCAGGCTTCGTATAGCATATTCATTGGCATCTGCCTGCCATATTACATTCACATTACCCATTGTAAGATCAATAGGTCTACCCTCCCATACGGAGCGGGCTATTTCAAGCAGTACACCATATTTTACATCATTAGCATAGTTCAGCCTGTAAATAAGAATGGGCGTATTATACTTGTCGGAAAAATATTGAAATATTCTTTCCCTGCCAAGGCAGGATTGACCATACTCACCTGTGGGCTGAGGTGGTATCTGCTCTGTTGCTCCGCCACTATGTGTTTCCGTTAGCGGGTATACATTGCCGGTAGAGAATACCACGATCCTCGAATCTTTATAATATTCTGCCACACGCGATGGCAAAAATGTATTCATCGCCCAGGTAAAAGGCTCATTACCTTTTGTGCCGAACTTTGTACCTGCCAGGTACAGCACATTTTTCACTTTGGGAAATGTTGTCCATGCTTCAGCATCCAACAGGTCAGCCTTAATGGTTTGTATACCTTCCTCTTCCAGTTCCTTTTGCAGCCCCGGCTCCGAAAACCTCGCTACTCCTGTTACCTTTTTTTCTACTCCCGCCTTAGTAATAGCCGCTTTACAAAGCCGGGCAAGTTCCGGCCCCATTTTACCGCCAACGCCTAATATGATGATATCGCCATCTATCGAAGCTAAGTCTTTTATAAGCCTTTCAGAAGGCTGCAAAAGAGCGGCATATTTTTGTAACAGATCAGTCATATATTATTTTAAAAAGAATTCTTTAAAGATAAAGAGGGATAGATAATTTAAATTTCCGGGTACGTACCCTATTTTTATCAAATTTATAGCTAAGCAGGTATTTACCAAAATAAATTTTAGATCTTATAATAACTATAATTCTCTTTTGTAACGATATCAATGGGCATATGATACACTTCCGGTACTTTAAGATTCAGGATAAGATGATGGTACAATGTCATAATGCCACGGTAGCCCTGCTCCTGCGGTTTCTGGCAGATCAGGAAATCTATCAGCCCGTTTTTAAGATAGTCAATGCTGGAAGGAATAAGATCGTATCCTATGATTTGTATATGATTGATATAGTTTTTCTCCAGGCATTTTGCTACGGTTACTACACGGGAATTGGTTACGAATATTAATCCGATACGGGGATTTTGCACTAATACTTCTAATATCTTTTTCTCAATCGTTTTTTCACTTACGTTGGTAATATCAACTTTTACAATTTCGTTCCTGAGCTTGTTATGCATAAAATATGACCGCACGCCTTCTTCCTTTCGCAACAGCCGGTTTTGCCTGGTGTTTTTAATTTCCCTTGAGATATTTACAATCAAAACCTGGTCACTGGGTTTTACAAGATAATTGATCAGCTGACCACCAAGATACCCGCTGGCAAAAAGATCAGGCCCTATATACGAAAGGCTTTTCTGATCAGGAATATCAGAATTAATGAACACATATGGAATGCTTTTAGCTTCACATGCATTGGTGAAAGCAATAGATTCCTCAATAAAAAAAGGTGCAAGCAACACCCCGTCAAACTTTCCTTTTAATATTTTGCCGGTGCTTGCAACAAAAGAATTTTTATCATTCTGGTCAAAGAAAAAAGTGGTAACCTCCACTCCCATCGCTTTTATTTCTTCCGAGGCTAATGTAATGCCGCTTGCGGGCCCTTCCCAGAAAAAGCCGGACTCTTCATTGATCTCCGGAATGAGCACCGCGAAGTGATACGCTTTCATTGAAGCTAACCGCCTGCCGATTATATTAGGCTGGTAATTCATTTCTTCAATAACCTTCTTCACCTTTTCTAAGGTCTTTTTAGAAACCCCGGGCCTGCCATGAATTACCCTGTCTACTGTTGCCAGCGCAACATTCGCTCTTCGTGCAATTTCCTTTACGCCTGTTTGAGATGCAGATCTTTTGGCTTTGGCCATAATATGCTTTTATGTAACAAAACAACCAAATTTAATGTAGATTTGGGTACGTTCCCAATTTTAAAAAACTGACCCTTTTAATAATGAAAAAACAAACTTCCCGCCGAAAATTTATTCAACAAACTACCCTTGCCGGGTTGAGCTTCAGCATCCCTTTTCAGATGAGCGCATCAGGCATGTCACTAACGGCAAATAATAAACGCATCGGGATAATAGGACTGGATACTTCGCACAGCACCAATTTTATGAAATCAATAAATGGTGCTGAAAAACCAGTACCAACAGACGGGTATACTATAACCGCCGCATTTCCTTATGGCAGCAGGGATATTACATCGAGCTATGAGCGGATACCGGCATATATTGAAGAAGCTAAAAAATACAATGTTGAGATCGTTGATTCCATTAACGCGCTTTTACAAAAAGCTGATTTCATTTTATTAGAAACCAATGACGGCAAACCGAGGGTGGAACAGGCGATGCAGGTGATCAGAGCCGGTAAACCCATGTTCATAGATAAACCTATCGCTGCTAATTTTAAAGATGTGGTTACCATTTATAAAGCAGCAGAAAAATATAAAGTACCGCTTTTCTCCTCTTCAACGCTGAGGTATACAAAGCAGATAGCACAGCTTGCATCAGGGGAAAAAATAGGCAGGATAACGGGTGCCGATACTTATAGCCCCGCGCCCCCACAGGACAAGCACACTGATCTGTTCTGGTATGGCATTCACGGCGTAGAACCATTATACACACTGCTCGGAACAGGATGTACTACTGTTACAAGAGCATATACCACAGGCACAGACCTGGTTACAGGCATTTGGGCTGATGGCAGAATAGGAAGCTTCAGGGGGATACGGACAGGAGCAGACGATTATGGAGGCACTGCATTTGGTGAAAAAGGCATTGCGCCTGTCGGGACTTTCCAGGGATATGAAGGCCTGCTTGAAAAGGTAATTCAGTTTTTCAATACCGGCATCCCACCTGTTCCGGTAAAAGAAACACTTGAGATATATGCCTTCATGCAGGCTGCTGATTTAAGCAAACAACGTGGTGGTATACCGGTAAAGATGAAAGAGGTACTTGAGATAACAGGGAAATAAAAAAATATTGTGCTTTAATAACAAAATACTTATTGATATCCCCAGCTTATCGTTGATGAACTTACAGACTATACCCTCAAGAATGTCTTCTTCTTATACAACACATATAAAAACAAAAATTTTACCGCGACCATGCATACGGCATATGCAAGCGCTGTATATGGCTCCCGGGCAAACTGCAACAGCCAGTTGAAAAAAGCTTTGGTAGTATATTCCCAATTAATGAAAATTCCTGAGATGTAGATCAGGATAGAATTCATGCCGATCACTTTAAAAAAGAAAGCCCATCGTTTATACCCAAGCACATCAATGATATAGTAAAAAACAGATAGTAAGATCAAGCTGAATCCTCCTGCATATAAAACGAAACTGCTGCTCCACAAATTTTTATTAATGGGGAAATCAAGGTTCCATAATTGTGCGAGCAACAGGAATATAACACCGCAGATAAACATACCCAATGATTTTGTATTTCCCGACAGTTGTGACTTTTTCAGGTATGTGCCGGTAATGATACCCAATAAACCTGTGCTTATTGATGGTATAGTACTTACCAATCCTTCCGGGTCGTGTATTTTCAAATATAATTCTCCGGGCATAACAGAGCGGTCAATATAGGATGCAAAATTTCCTTCCATACTTAAATCTCCGGCAGGATAACCCGGCGCTGAAGTAAATTTTAACAGCAACCAGTACCCGATGATCAGAGCCCCAAACCAGATCATCTGCGCTTTGGGTTTTGTGTAGAGATAGATAATATTTGCGAGCATATATGCCAGCCCGATCCGGCCTAACACACTTGCATACCTGTACTCACCCAATGGCTTTAATATAAAATGCCCGTCAGGACGATTTGCAGTAATGAACCCGATCAGGACAAGGATCAGGCTGCGTTTTATAATACGGTGCAATAACTCATTTTTTGTTTTTCCTTTTTCCAGTTCTTTACCAATGGAATAAGGCGTAGCCACGCCGGCTATAAATAAAAACAACGGGAAGATGAGATCAAAAAAATGAAAGCCGTTCCAGTCCGGATGATCCATTTGTTCAGCCGCGGCAGTCCAGAAACCTGTTCCTGCAATAAGAGCAATGCCTTTTACAATTGCATCGCCACCAATGATCCAGAACATGTCAAAGCCTCTCAGGGCATCCAGAGATTCAAGCCTTGGTTTATCTATTTCAATTACTTTTTTCATGTAATGTGTGATACATTTTATTTTAAATGCTTTTTCGCATTATTATATCCTGATGAAAATCTTTTTCCTGTACATGATATACAATACCAACCATTCTGTAATGATCACGAAAACCAGGAATACAGCAGGCTGATACATTCCAAACAAATTGGCACACCATCCAAACAAACCATCTGCAAAATACCCGTAGTGTATAATTTTAGGCGATATATAAATGAAAATGGAATTCATACCAATCACCCTGAAAAAGGAAGACCACCTGCTGTAACCTTTTACATCTATTACAAAATAAAACAAGGCAAACAACAAAAGGCTTAAACCCGTTGTAAGCAATACAAAAGAGCTGGACCAAAGATTTTTATTGATGGGGAAATTAACATTCCAAACCAATGAAAGCAGTATACATACTACACCTGCTATAGCAAGCCAGCCTGCCTTTTTTGCAGGGGAAAAAATCTCTTTTTTTAAAAAATTCCCGGTTAAAATGCCTGACAATGTTGTTGCAATACCGGTAATGGTACATAAAAGCCCGCTGGTATCGTGTATACCCCGGGAAAGTTTTCCGGGTAAAAAGGTACGATCAAAATAAGACATAAAATTACCGGGCTCAGTCAGGTCGCCCATCGGGAAATCCGGCGCAGCAGTGAATTTCAGCAGGCACCAGTAGCCGATCAATAATGACCAGAACCAGATCGGTTGCGTTTTTTCTTTAGCGTACAGATAAATAATACTGGCAAAAATATAAGATAAACCTATTTTGCCCAGCACGCTGGGGAATCGTATTTCAGCCAACGGCTTTATATTGAGTCCGTTGTTATAAAAAATACCCAGGAGCATAAGTATCACGCCACGCTTTATAATTCTTGTTATAATTTGTTTACGGTTATTTCCCTTCCTGAATTGCGCATCAATAGAAAAAACAGAAGAAATACCTGAAAGAAACATAAACAGCGGGAAGATCAGGTCCCAAAAAGCAAAGCCATTCCAGTATGGATGCTCAAATTGTTCGGCAAGTGTAGTCCAGAAAGGTGTTTGCCGTATGCCTGACATTGTTGTAATACAGTCTCCGGCACCCATAATCCAAAACATATCGAAGCCTCTTAAAGCGTCAAGAGACAGAAGCCTGGATGATTGGTGACCGGTGAAACTATTCAACAGCATTTTTTTGAATACAATAATCAAAAACAGGTGCCGCAAAATGCAGGCACCTGTAAACGTTTAGTGGTTAGCGGTATAGTGATTCAGAGGGAGGTCTTACCCAGATAAATTTGTCGCTGGTATAAGGTTCAACAGCCACATTCCTGTCACCGGGACCAATATCAACTTTTAAGCCACGCAGGTAAGCAATGCGGTCCGGTTCATTGAACATTTCAATAAGCCTGTCATCATCAATCATCTGCTGTGTGATCTGGGCTGCAGTTACAGGAACAAATACCCCGCCAACAGCTACATCCCATGCCCTTTTCTTAACAACATTTAAATCTGCAGCCGCCCCGGCAGCATCGTTTGCTTTAAGCCGGGAAGCTGCTCTTGTTAAATACATTTCCGCAAGGCGGATAACGGGCAGGTTGGTATTAAATCCTTTATCGCCGCGATAATATTTGTTGTTCCAGATAGTAGTCCTGTCCTTTATTTCAGGGCGGGTATCATGTGCATGATCTGGATCGGTATCAGATTCAGGATACCTGACAGACATCAATTGCGTAAATCTTTTATCGTTTAATGCCGCAGGTTTAATGCCCGTGTTTGTAGCCGGGTCATCCATCCAGCCCAATCGCTTAATGGTAACATTTGCCATGCGGGGCTCCACCCAGCCGCATTGCCCCCACTCTCCTGCATTGCTGTTGAGCACGGTAAGGTTATAGGGAACTATATCTCCCAGCGGATCATAGAACGGAACATAAAAAATAACTTCTTTGCCCCTGTCAAGCGAGCTCTTGTTCCAGGCTTCAATGGGATCCTGGGAAAGATCATAATTGCCGCCGTTTTGCTCAATTACAAAAGTTGCCTGCTCCGCCGCTTTCTGATAATCGCCCACGGCAAAATAGGTGCGCGCCAACATGGCTGCAGCGGCAAACCTGTTCGCCCTGCCCAACTGGTACGATTTATTCATACCGCTTTCATAACCTTCGGGCAATAACTCCTTCGCTTTGGTAAAATCAGCGATCATCTGATCAAACAGCTCCTGAACGGTCCCGATCTTAGAGTCCCTGGCATCCGCTGTTCCTTTCGCGAATGAAGTTATCAATGGTATGGATTGCTTACTATTATCGCCGCCGGGCTGATAGGGTATGCCAAATACATTCATCAGCATATAATAAGAAAACCCTCTCAGGAAGTAAAATTCTCCCACTAAACGATTGAAATTTTTTGTTCTGTCTTCATCCGACATTTCCGGATAAGGGTCACCATTCTTATTTGCAACAAAGTCAAGCGCATCATTGCAGGCGGCTATCGCCTGGTAATTCCACACCCATATGCCTTCGGCTAATGGAAAGGAAGAACCCGGATTACGGTTATATCCCCACTCCGGCCAGTTCACCCAATCAACATCGTCAGCAGCGCTTACCGTGAGAACACTGTAATCAATATAGCTTGTGCTCCAGCTCCTGTTGCTGAAGATCCTCGAATAGATACCAATGGCAGCCCGCTCAAATTCCGTAACATTTGACCAGGGGCTTTGAGGCGGATTGTCCAGCTCAAAAAATTTTTTACATCCCGCCAGCGATAAAATCAAAACCGGGAAGAGTAATATCCTATATACTTTTTTCATTGTAATCGTTTTAGAATTTCACATTTAATCCAACTGTCCAGCTTTTCAATTGAGGTACCTGGTCTATCGTAGTCATAACGGCTCCTTCAGGATCCCAGCCGGGAAACTTTGTTTTTGTATACAGGTTGGTGCCTGATACATACAAGCGAACACCCTGCAGCTTTAATTTTTGCAGGAGATCCTTACTGAAATTATAGCCCAGTTGTACATTCTTCAGCCTGATAAAATCTCCCTTATACATGTATTTATCAAAATTGATGTATTCAAATTCACGTATAAAATCATTCACCAGCACACCGTTAATTTCCTGCGCGTTGGTGTAAGAAAGCCGCATGTATTTTGCTACATCGCCGGGCTTTTTCCACGACTGATCGAGTATGGCTGCTTTGAGATTGTATTTTGTACTGGGATAAGAGGCAATCTGCTCATTGAAGTCATAGATATAATTGCCCCCCGAAAAAGTAATCAAAAAGCTGAAATCAAACCCTTTGTATTCGAATGTATTTGTAATACCTCCATAATATTTTGGATCAGGAGACTTGCCTTTCAGTTCAAATATATTAGCCGCGAGATTGGTATTGGTTGCATACGCCAAACTATCCTCCCCTCTGGCATTTTTCATTCTTACGGTTTCACCGGTTTCCTTATACACATCCTTGTCTACTACATAGATCATTTCAATTCCCGTAGCAGGATCTATCATTGCGAAATCCGGTATATACCATTCATTACGCATGTGGCCTGTACGTGAAATGAATTTTCCATTGATCATTCCCTTGCCGGTTGCATCAGCTTCAGGCGTGAGTCTTTTAATAATATTTTTGTTGAAGGCAATATTAAAATCTGTTGTCCACCTGAAATTTTTAGACTGAATATTTACCGACCTTACCTGGAATTCAAATCCCCTGTTCACCATATCTCCTACATTGCCCCATATATTGCTGGCATAATATTCATAAGGTCCGCCATCCACACCTGCCGATGAAGGTACCGGCCCCTGCAGCAGCATATCCTTAACAAATTTGTTGTAATACTCAATAGTACCTGATATCCGCCCGTTCATAAAATGATAATCCAGCCCTATATCTGTGGTATTGGTTTTTTCCCATGTAATATCCAGCGATGGAATATTCCTGGGAAGGGTGCCATTCACTCCCAGCATATCCGGGGCTCCGTAGGAATAGCTGTTGTTATAGTTGATCACATTCAGCCCCGACTGAACGTTTTTATTACCTGTTTCACCATAGCTGGCGCGCAGCTTCAGGAAGGTTCCGCTGCCCACAAAAGACATAAATGCTTCATCTGACAGAACCCAGCCCACGCCGAGAGAAGCAAAATTACCCCAGCGGTTTTTCTCCGTAAAGTTGGAGCTTCCATCTCTTCTGAAGCTTGCACCAACCAGGTATTTATCTTTAAAGCTGTAATTGGCGCGCCCGAATAATCCCATGAGGTATTCCTCATCAAGAAAACCACCGTTCATCGCGAGCATAGTGGTAGGTCTTCCCAACTCCTGGTAAATGCCTGTTAATCCTTCGCCTGATGCCTGGCGCAGGTAGCCCCGGTTTCTTTGCGCCTCAGCGCCGGCAACTATTGAAAACGAATGATCGTCATTGATCTTTCGTGCATAAGTGGCATAGCCGTTATAGTTGATATTATAAATATTCGATGCCTGCTCCAGTCCGTAAGAAGAAGCTATATTGGATCCGGTCAAACGAATGGCTTTATTTACCCACAGCGTAGTGGTGGCCTGCATCAGGTCAAATGAGAATTCACTTCTCAGCGAGAGCCCTTTAACAGCGGGGATGGCATACTCACCGTACAATCCGCCCAGCATTCTCATGGTTCTCAATTCGTTCTTAACATTATTGGGATCGGCATATGCCCTTATATTAAACCCCGCGTAAGGATTGTAATAAGTCTTCACGCTACTGTTAGGGTCATATACCGGCAGCCAGGGGAGCGATAATTTTGTGAGATTGTTGATACCGCCTGAATTGCCATCGCGGTTGCCGTTATCAGATCCCGCATCATCGTTTTGCGCCCTGTTGTTAACGGAATAGGAAAAATTAAGCTTTGCGCCTAATACGAGGTTTTTTAAAGGATGAAATTCAAGATTGCTCCTGAGTGTATAACGCTTCATCCGGTTATTGATCATCATACCTTTATCATCCCTGTAATTGCCGGAAAAATAAAAATTACCCCCGTCAAAAGATTTTGCGCTGGAAAAATTAGCATCCACAAAAGATCCTTTTCTGAATGCCTGGTCGAACCAGTCTGTATTAATATTCATGGCCTGCGCCCTTGTCAACTCAGAAGTAGCCAAAGGAACTGTTCTGAAATAATCGTCAATCGGGTCGGCTGTTCTTCCTGAATTGGCATAGGTGGCATCCAGAATAGAAAACCAGGTTTTTGTGTCTGCAAACCCAAGGTCATTAAAATCCCGCGCCATTTGCATGGTGCCGGTATTAACCGATATATTATTGACCGGCATTTTACCGCGGGCAGACCTGGTAGTGATCAGTATAACACCATTGGATCCGCGTGAGCCATAAATAGCAGTGGATGCCGCATCTTTCAGCACCTGTATGCTTTCAATATCATTAGGGTTAATTAATGACATAGGGTTTTGTCCGACAGTAGCGGTATTGTATCCCAGTTGGCCGGTGCTTACCGGCATACCGTCAATGATCCATAAAGGATCGGTGCTGGAGTTGATGGAATTAGCGCCCCGGATAAGAATTTTAGTTGCGGCTCCCGGCACACCTGTTGAAGACTGGATGGAAACGCCGGGGATCTGCCCCTGCAATGCGGCGTCGAAAGTAGGCGCCGCATTTAAGCCGCCGATCTTATCAGGCCTGACTTCTGCAACGGAGCCGATAATATCCCTCCTCTTCTGCGTTCCATACCCTACCACTACAATTTCATCGGTTTGTGATTCAGACAGTTTCAACCTGATTTGCAGTGAAGTTGATTTTGAAACCCGTACCTCCATCGTTTGATATCCTATGTAAGAAATAACAAGCGTTCCGCCATCCGGTATTTGCAGTGTAAAGCTCCCCTGCGCATCCGTAACCGTTCCCTTATCTGTTCCTTTCAGTTTCACGGAGGCGCCATCCAATGGACTGCCGTTTTCCCCGGTAATGGTTCCTGTTATTTCCAGGGGTGGTAAAGGAGTCTCTTCCCTGGCGGAGAGATCACCGGTGGGTTTCGGTCTTACCACTACGGTTTTTTCGATGATGGCATAAGTAAGGGGCTGATTTTGAAAGCAGATATCCAGCACCTGCTCCAGCGGGGCGTTTATTGCCTGTATATCTACTCTTTTAGCCTGTTTTATCAGCTTGCCCTCATACCAGAAATCATAGTTGGTTTGCTTTTTGATTTCTTTGAACACTTGTTCCAGGGAAATGTTTTTCCCTGACAATGAAACTGTCTGCGAATATCCTCCGGCGCTAGCCTGCATGCAGACCGAGAGAAGAATAAATGCTGTAAACTTCATAACTAACAGCGCCTCGCGTAACCTTGCGGGGCAGGTTTTGGTAAATCCCGTTTTGGGCGGGACAAAGAGTGCCATCAAATGCATAACTTTGTTTTGTTTGGGTTAAAAAATAAGCAGTTCTCCAAAATTGTATTTATTGCATTGACCCTTACAGTATGCCGTTCCGGCCTCGACCCCGGAGCGGTTTTTTATTAGCGGTCAATCGCCATTTTAAATTATAATGCTTTACTCCTCCTGTTTTATTTTACATTCATTTCACCATCATGATATAACCGTAAGTACTCTTCCTTCCAGCCTAAAGTGAATATTGCTTTGTTCCAGTATTTTTAAAACCCCTGATAAGGTTTTATTTCTTGAAATATCGGCAGTGAAATATCGATTGGGAATATTTTCATTCTCGTATTTCACTTCCACATCGTACCAGCGCATGACCTGCCGCATGATGGTTTTCAGGTCGGCATCTCTGAAAATAAAATACCCTTCTTTCCATGCCACCACATCGTCTATGTTTATATCGGGATTCATTTTTATATTCCCTCCTTCATTCACCTGCGCCTGCTGGCCCGGTTGAATGACAGTGCTTCCTGCGGCCGCGGTCACCTTCACGCTTCCCTCCAGGAGGGTGGCATTCGCCAATGGTTCATCATTGTATGCATTGATGTTAAAATGGGTACCCAGCACTTCTACCTGCATGCTCTCTTTTCCTGAAGCTGCATGAACCAACACTTTGAACGGATGTAAAGGGTCTTTCGCCACTTCAAAATAGGCTTCGCCGGTTATTTCCACCTTTCTTTCACCCCCCTTAAAAGCGGTAGGATAACGGATAGATGAAACGGCATTTAACCATACCTTGCTGCCATCGGGCAGGATCAGGCTGTATTGTCCGCCACGGGGCGTACTCATGGTATTGTATAACACCTCGTTGTCGCCATCTCCTGTTCCTTTATATGCCAGTTGCCCGTTGGATAGTTTGACCACCTCTGAATTTCCCTGGGTGGCCAACCTGCCATTGGCGGTATTGTCCAGCACAATTTGCGAGCCGTCTGCCAGCGTTAACACAGCCTTGTCGCCTCCAGGCTGAATATCCTTTGAAAGTTCCTGCACCGTGCCGGACCGGGCGATATCCTTAGCGGTTTCTGTATGGCGATTCAACCAGAAATAAGAACCGATCCCCAATATAATGACAGCGGCAGCAGCCACCCGCCACCAATGCATCTTTTTAACCGGGGCCGGCGGACGGACAGACTCCCACATTCCTTCCCAGTCCACCAATATGTTCAACGCATCATTTTTTGTTTCCTGCCGTAATTCCCGGATGAATGATTCCAGCTCCTTATCCTCGGTATCCTGCCGCAAAAGGAAAAGCATTTCCTTTATATCTTCCTCTGTAGCGGCATTGTCGGCAAAAAGCCTTAATAAATGCTTTATCCTCTCTTTTGATGTCATAGATCGTTCAGTTTAATTATACCAATACAAGCGACTCTTCTGACTATAGAGTGGCATTAAAGGAAAACTGATGAGTGGAAAAGAAAAAAAAGTTGAGGTCAGTTGGATCTGAACAAATCCGCGACCAAAACAAGCGCCATGGCCATATCCCCTAAATAGGTTCGGATAAATCCCATCGCTTTTGCCAGGTGGCTTCTTACGGTATGGGGAGAAATATGCAGTTGCCCGGCAATTTCGTCATTGCTTAACCCCTGTTGCCTGCTTAATTTATAAACAATTTTTTGCTGTGGCGGCAATTGATCCAGGGCCTTTTCAATCCATTGCAAACATTCTTTGGCTTCAACCGAAAGCTCGGTAGTACTATTACCCGGCGGCTTGTATTGCCGGCTGGCCGCCCTGATAATACGTTCCTGGTTTACTTCTTTTTTCAGGTAAGCGGCCGTTTTATTCAGCAGGATCCGGTAGAGGTAGGCCGCGGGGTCATCCACTGTGCTTAAATGCCGGCGACTGACCCATAAACCTATAAAAATTTCCTGTATGATTTCTTCCGTAATGGCCTGTGATTTGGTCAGCCGGATGATCACTTTAAACAATTCAACTTTATGCAGATCAAAATATTCCCTGAACGCCGGTTCGTCCCCGGCGCTGATCCGCCGGAAAAGCGCTGCATCATTATTTGAATCGCGGGCAGTCATATCTGTTGCTAAAGTAATTTTTTTTTATGATTGTGAAAATACAATCCGGGCAATCCCTGCTGTTGAAAATGCAGTATTAAAATTGTGTATTGGGGATATAAAAATGCTGCTTTCAATATTCCATGCTCATTCCAGGTTTATACAGCATGAGATCTATTGTAACAGGCAGCAAATATGCAAATAGCAACTGCTGCTACAGCAGATTCCTCCTTATAATAACATTATTACGGATGAATTGAAAATCAGGTCTTTATTTTTTAACCATAGTCTTGCCATATTGCAATCAACTGCGACCACGAAGTTTTATATTTGAATTAAGGAGTTTAAAAGTTAGTACATTTACGTTAAACAATCTCTAAGGATGAACCTGCATACGATTACCCTATATGCAACAGTAAGCTATACGAAAAATTGAAATACACCCAATATTCCGGGGCTCATTCCAAATTAGCCCAGCAGGCGCGCCTGCAAAACGTGGGGTATACCCTTAAACGTTTTAGTTCAAAGCATTGTGTTGGTCAAAGCATACTATAATATTACGCCGCGCTGCGGCTTGTTCCACTTTAGCCTGGAATGCTACAAATATTACGGTGCGCTGCACCGGTACGAGCTATGTTTTAAGCTGCAGCGCAGCGATAATATTTGTAGTAGTACAGTAAATATGTACGCTAAAGGTGCAGCGCACCGCGATAACAAAAACGCGTGTGGAGAAATGATATAAAAAAATGCAACAGCAGATTTCATAGATAAAATCAAATCGACTCCGGAGGTGTATATATAATTTTCGCTTCTTGCATAATTTAGCAAAGAATATGGATAGTGTTGATTGAGGAGGATGTGCTTCAGCTTTGGCTTAACCAACAACGATTGATACCTGAATGGTACTTCCTGAAATCTACTGTTGCTGGTGGTGCAAACGCACAAATACCAACAACGGTACACAGACTAATCACAGACAGGCAGAGGAGGACCTAAAGCCAATGCCGTTACAGCAATAAAAAATAACATAGTTCAGTTTAATGCATGCCAGGAACCCGGCGTAACCCGCGTATAAAATTTCACCAGGTCACGCCCGCCTCCTTCCTGGTCAGGTTGAACTATGATCAGAAGACGACAGGATACCATATCTATTATACCATCCGGTCTTGCTGCAAGGCTACCCGCTTGTGGCGTTGAAGTTCCCAGTGTGGAAAGCACTGCATTGGAACCGAGCGTCCATGTTCCTTCCAGGAAGCTGCGATCGAAATCTTCTTTTACCACTCCCGGGGCTACCCCGCAAAAATTACTTTCTTTAGGGTAAGGATCAGCGGAAATAAACTCTGTCAGCCCCGCATATGTGCCGTCTTCAAAAAATTTATACAATTCATTTGGCCAGTTAAAAAAAGTCCTGAACATTAAAGATGCTTTATCCTGATCTGCGCAGTTTGCAGTGTATTCGGAAGTAGTACCCCCATGGCAACAACCGAAAATGCGCTGACCTTCGATACCCCACAATTTATGAGGCGCGTTAAAAAAAATATCATCTCCGAAAGGGTCGCTTGTATTAGGTATAAAAGACATGCTCCAAAACCAGGCTTCCCCATCTTTTGTAGGAAGCCCGCATTCACCCCTGGGATCTGCTGTTGGCTCAGCAATGGCAACAGGTACGGTAATTTCACCCAGTGCCTGGCCGGTTGAATCGTGAGGAACAAAAGTTATTTCAAAAGGAGGCGCCCCTTTGGCAGGAGGCACGCCGGAAAGATCTTCCAGTCCTTCCGGGTCAATGCCCACGAGTATCATAGATACCGTATCATTGGCGGCAATATCAGGCACTTCGGGCACATCATAATAAAAGGTTCCGCCGGTTGATCCTACGTGCACCTGTATATATACTCCTGCTACGTCTTTCGTTGTATCCGCATGCAGAAATTCTATCGGAAGCTTCCATTTATCAACAAGATAGAGTGTGTCTTTGAAAGATATTTTTAAAGAGCTGCCAGCCGGGCCTTGGGGAATGCTTCCGGTTATCTTTTCGGCATGCTTAAACCTGAGATGACTGGAAATGGTGTCTGCGTTGACAGCAACTTTGGTTGTGTCACCGGGAGGATTGGTATCTCCCTGATCTGGTGCTTTCCTGCATGAGCAAAGCAATGCTGCAGCCAATATTATTAAGCACAGGTAGTATACAGGTTGTACATGTTTCATTGTATTTGCTTTTGTAAATACAAAGCTACTGCGGCAACATGCGGATGTATAGAATAAAATTTACCTGCTACTGTTCTGCCAGCAGGTTCTCGTAGAAGTAATAAACAATGGATTTTGTATTAAGATACTCAAGCGGGGTATAACCACTGAAGGATTTGAATTCGCGGATGAAATGGCTTTGATCAGCAAACCCGGAATCATAAGCAACGTCCGTCCATGATCTGACCGGGCATTGTGAAATGTTCCGCACTGCCCGGTCAAAACGGATCATTTTTTTAATGGCATTGGGCCCTGTTCCGGCATGATTTTTAAACAGGTGAATAGCATGTTTCTGGCTGTAGCCCATATGCCTGCTCACCAGCTCTGATACGGATATTCCCGGATCATTGATTTTCTTTTCAAGATGATTCCATTGGGTTATTTGCGGTAATGAACAGTTGGACAAATGGGTTAAGACCCAATCATTAAGTATGGCAAACACTGAAGTGTCATCTTTTGCTTCAAGCAAGCGTTGCTGCACTAACAATATTTCATTTCCCCATACGCTGTCGGCCGAAAGGTTTTTATCTGTAAAATGATATGCAGGAATGTTGAAGAGGTGATTAAAGCCGAAAAGCGTGAACCGCATTCCTACCATGTAATAATTTTTGGGAGGAAAGAAGTCAAAATAAGTATGTCTCAGCCCGGATACGATACTGTCTTCAATAACAGGGGCCTGTGCTCCTATATAGCTTTTACCGCTCACCTTATCGCCCAGGTTAAAAAAAATTTCAAATTTATTATTCGGAAAAAGCCTTTCAGGAACTGCTGTTCCCATCCCTTTCATGATCACAAAATGATCAACAACAGCATTTACAGGAAAGCCCGGTATCAAAAGTGTATAATTAATATGATTGCGGATAAATGAAAACATTGTATCCTGATTTGTTTTTTATATTATGGCTACTCAGGCTGCCAACTATTGCTATATCAAGCGTGCAATCAAATTTCGATATTCCGGTGATAGGAAACAACTACCGGTTCGTGATAAAGCATCCCCAAAACCGGGCAGAAAATACTTATCCAAACTCTGGTCCGCATATAGCGAACATATTGTTGCTTACACCGGGAAAAGGATTTCCTGCTTTATACATTCTTGTAAAATAGCGTTGAGTGCTGAACCCGGCAGCCATTAGTGAAGACATCAATTCTTCTTTATCACACAATATATCCATAACAACCGGTTTTACTGCAAGCTCACCCAGCGCATGTGTTACAAGCATACCGGCATCTAGCATAGTGAGCGCTGTTACCGGACCTATGTGATGATACCTGCTTCCATCTCTTCCGAGTGCAAATCCTGTAATGCGGTTATCTCTTACTAATACCCAGGCTTTATGAGGGTAGGTTTTTACCAGCATTTCAATCAACTGTGCCCGGTTAGCGCCAAAAACAATTTCGTCCAACGCAATAATACCGTGCATATGTTCCGGGCGAACCTTTTCCGGCAACAGATCGCCGGCAGGGATAGTTATTTTTTGCCGGACTGTATTCACCATTCTTGCAATACGGTATTCATCTTTGAACCCAAATTTTGTATACACCTGCTGCCCCTGTGGCGTAGCATCAAGCTTAATGGAAGGGAAGGATTTTAATTTTTCAAAAACATGATCCAGCAGCAATTTGCTTATCCCTCTTCCCCTGTATGTTTTTTTCACCAGCACCATCCCAATCCAGGCAACCCTGCCGGAATAAAGAATAGCCGTGGTTGTTGCTATGATTTCTTTTTGGCATATGGCGGCAATACAAATACTTCCGGAATATGTTATTAAAAAATTCCAGTCGTTTACTGTTTGGTTCCAGCCTTCATCAGCAGACAGGCTTAGCCCGGCCGCTATATCGTCCGGCTGCATGATCCGTATTATAATTTGATTGTCTTCCATGTAACGATGCAGGTTATCATTCTTCTTCTGAATAATTTATATCTTTTTTAAATGTTTCTTCAAGATAAAAAAGTGCAATTATTGCCAGTGCATAAGCAAGCAATCCTACCATTAATGCGCCGTAAATAATTCCTGTATAATTTTTCATCAGTAAAAAAAGAGCAGTTAATGGTATAACGGTAGCTCTTACAAAATTGGGTATGGTGGTGGCAACCGTTGCCCTGATGTTGGACCCGAAAAGCTCTGCCGCTACGGTTATAAAAAGCGTCCAGTACCCGCTTGAAAAACCCAGCCCGGCACAAATTACATAAAACCATGTAGTACTATGCAAAGGAGCTAACAAATAAATAACCACCAGAGAAACGGAGATCAGCATAAACACCAATATCGCCTTTTTACGGCTCTGCAAATACTGGCTTAGAATACCACTTATAATATTGCCCGCTATCTGCGCCGAAAAAGCGAGCATTACAGCTTTGCCTGCATTAACAGGACGTTCGAGTCCCAGCGCCTGTCCGAATTCCGGTGAGAAGGTAATTAATATGCCCACCACAAACCATATCGGCATTCCGATAATAATTCCATTGATATATTTTAAAAGCCGCTTCTTATTGTTCAGCAATATGAGCACATTGCCCCGTTTAATTTTTTTCTCTTTCAACTTGAGAAAGATGCCCGACTCAAATACCCGGATGCGCAAAACCATCAGCAGCAATCCCAATCCGCCCCCGATAAAGTAAGATATACGCCAGTCGAAAAAATAAGATACCAGGTAGGCAAGCAATGCACCCATCACGCCCATAGTGGCAACTAACGTTGCCCCATAACTGCGAAGCTTATCCGGTAAGATCTCCGACACCAGCGTAATGCCGGCACCCAGCTCGCCTGCAAGCCCAAACCCGGCAATAAACCGTAATACCGCGTAAGCGCTAACAGAAGTTACCAATCCATTTCCGATGTTGGCCAAAGAATAAATTAAAATAGAACCAAACAAAACAGACAACCTTCCTTTTTTGTCGCCCATAATCCCCCATACAATACCACCAATCAGCATCCCTGCCATTTGCAGGTTCAGCAACATCAGCCCGTCTTTCATGATACGTTCGGTAGAAAGATTTAAGGATTGCAAGCTGGGTACGCGAACAATGCTGAACAGGAACAAATCATACATGTCTACCATATACCCAAGCGCCGCCACCAGCACAGGAAGCCGTAATAAATGTTGAATAGTAGTTTTTGAACAGCAGATGTTACCGGATCTTTTATTATCATAATTGGTTGTTGAATTTGTTGAAAAGCCGTCAGCCGTCAGCTATCAGCTATCAGCTATCAGCTTTCAGGTATCAGGTATCAGGTATCAGGTATCAGATTTCAGCGATCAGGTACAGGTTGCAGGTTACAAGTTTCGGGTCTCAGGTCTTCTGGATGTTGACAACACATAGCTCACTGCCCATAGCTGACGGCTGATAGCTGATACCTGACACCTGATAGCCTAAACTTCTTATTCATCCGTATGCGCAACTCCTGCCAGCTTATACAGCTTTCCGTCTGCTTTGGTTAATATATATAGTTCTCCCAGCGCATCCCTGCCGAAATGCAAATCAACCCGCGTACTTTTACAGGCTTGTTTTAGCGTTGTAAGAGCCCCGTTAATTGAAATTCTCCACTCCTTAATAGTTGCCTGTGTTCCCTGTTTTATATCGGATGTACTGATATAGAATAGCCTTCCCGACGGAATATCTCCAAATAAATATTTTCCGTTCAATTGCGGGATGTCATGCCCCCAATATTCCAGTCCTCCCGAAATGGCTATACCTTCATCATGATCAAACGCTGCAACAGGATACGTAATTTTATACACACTATCATCCGGCGGCAATGGATAAACGTTATTGATGTCTCCGTTGGGATCAATAACAAACCTTCCTTCTCTGATAGGCCAACCATAATCTTTACCCGGCGCAACGAGGTTTACGGATTCTATATGATGCTGACCGATATTACAAACCAGCATATCACCGTTTTTTGTCCAGGTGACCCGGTGCGGATTCCTGAAGCCATAAGCATATATCTCGGACGGTGCTTTATTCGAGGCGTTCTGAAGCAATGGATTGCCCGGAGGGATGCCATAGTGACCATTGGCGCTGTTCCTGCCCAACGGATCTATGCGAAGAATGGTACCCCATATTTTGCTTTTGTCTGTCGCTAAGAGGGGATACCCGTTTTCAACACAGCCACCATCTCCTGCTCCTATATACAGGAGACCATAATCTTCATTACCAGGCTTTGCAAGCGGGTTAAAAGTAATTTCCTGTATGCCATGAATAACGCTTACCATATCTGCCCGGAATAACTCGCGGCTGCGCCCGGCAAAGCTGTCAGCAGCAGGGTCTTTTACTTTCCATTCTGTTACTACCCATTGCACGGCTGATTTAACAGAGTCGCTATAGTTAAACTCAGCTTTTACTGTATGGGAAGGTTCGGTATGTGTAGTGTAAAAGAGCCCGTTTTTCGCAAAATCCGGATGAAAGGCGAAGCTGCCCAGGCCCGTAGCCAATCCTGGCTGGTAAATAAACTTTGGTCTCAGCTTAATAATATCCATATACAGCACAGGCTGCCCGTTCTTTATTTTATATAGTTGCCCGTTAAGATCATTTACAAATACATTGCCGGTAACGGGTTGAAAGTCAAGCTTGGTGATCCGTGTCAGTGTTTTTTTGTCGTTAACCGTAGTAACAGGGAATGTTGTCACCTCTTCCAGATTTACTACCAGCCCGCCGAATTTTATTCTTTCAGGAATAGGGTCTTCCAGTCCTTTATTGGCTTCATTTTTTGAGCTGACCGATGGCTGATGCACATTCATAAAAGCGATCAATGCATTTACATCGTCATCCTTCAGCGTTGTAAATGAAGGCATCATGGTTTTATATTCTTTAAATAATTGGTTTGCCCGTTCATCACCTGAGACAATAGCTTGTTCAGGGTCAGTAATAAAACGATGTAACCATTCTACAGAAGTCTCTTTCGTTATACCTGCCAACTTTGGACCTATACCGTTCTGCTGCATACTATGACAGCCGGTGCAATATTGATTAAACAGGTTTTTTCCGGAAGCGATAACGGTGGAGTCTGATGAAATGGCCTCCTGCCGTGATTCGTTGAAATGGCAGGAACAGCATAGTAAAGGCAGGAGCGCAATTTGGATAACCCGTAATTTTTCCTGACTTGTCCCTTTTAGTGCGGTGGGAATAATTTGCCGACCAGCCCCCTCATTTTTTCAGTTGGTTCGGCTTTGATAGATACCGTTTTGCCCGTCATATGGTTTAGGATTTGCCCGTCCGCTATTCTTTTTGCTTCGTCCAGAAACCTTCGTATTGATACCCTTGCTTTTATTTCGATGTGCTTAGAGATGACCAATGCCATAAAACAAATCAATATGTGCAGTTTGATGGGCTGTTCCTTGAAATGGAATATGGGTCTTGTCTGCAAATCGCTTTTCGACACCCTAAAACACTGCTCTATTCTATAAAGCTCGTGATAACGCTCTATGATTGTTTTATTATCTACTGTCTTTTCTTCCAAATTGGTGTAATAACCTTTAACACCAAGTAACTTTTTTGTTTTTTCGATAAGGTCTTCATTGAGTTCTATCTGTTGTTTATTGTTTTTGGTAAACTTCGTTTTCTTTGCTTTGGAAGGCGTGGCTATCACTTGTTTTGCTTTTTCGATTTGCTTGTTCATCTCATACAAATCTTTGCGATACCGCACAGAAGAATAACTACAAATCAGATAACCCAATTCCATTTTTATCCTGATGCTTTTGCCGTCTTGCCTGTCAATCTGTTTATCTGCGATTTCAAGCAAATCTGCCGGGATATTGCCCAGCCTTGCTCCTACAATATAATTGATATTGTTTTGGGTTAATTGGGCGATATTTTCTGAACTAATCATAGGCGCATCTGCAACAACCGTAAATTCTTTTACCTTGTTTCTTTCAATAAATGCTTTGATAACAGGAATAATGGTATGCCCTTCAAATGTATTGCCACTAAATATTTCATAAGCCACCGGAAAGCCCTCTTTGCTAACCAGTAAGGCTACTAATATCTGTGGTTGCCGGGATTTATTGTCTTTTGAAAAACCATTCTTTCGCAAATCATCTTCTTCAAATGCCTCAATGTAAAGCGTGGTAACATCATAGAACACAATATCAAAATTGAACGAATAATACTCTTTGGTAAATGCAACCACTTTGCCTTCTACTGTTTCTTTCAGTTCAATACACCCAGGGGCTATCTTATAATAACTCTTTCGACTGTGGCTGATACCGAAATACTGCTCTAATAATTCTAACGAACGAAGTTTGGAAGCGGGTTCAAATATTCTCATACAAACCAGGTCGTTCAATAATGGCGGCAGTTTATCAAAGCCCAACCTGTCTTGAATCAAATTTATCTGCTCATAGAAATAACTGTGTAGAACACCAATGAAAGTACAGTGATTGAGGAGGAGTAGTTTATTAGGGCTTTCATCAGGAAAAACAGAGAGCTGTTTAGAATAGTCTTTTATCCATTCTTGTGCTACAACCATCAGCTCCTCCAGTTCCGCACCATTGTGTGCAGAACCGATATGTTGTAGAATAATCCGCTTGCCCTTTTGATACCGAACCACTTGAACCGCACTGGCTTGGGATGCCGTTTTTACCACCCTGATTTTCATAAAAAACACCCCTTAGTGCGGTAAAAATAACAAAACAAAATATTAAATAGCTGATAAACAACAATTTATGACCGCACTAAATTTGAAGGGGACAAGTCAGGAAAATAAAGACGCTCCTTCCCTCACTATATTAGAGGTTCGCGAAGCCTCGCTTTGAACAATGATATCCTCGCCATCTTTTGTCTTCACTACTACGTTCGTATTCCTGGATGCCTGGGCATCCACGGAAAAACGCAGGTTTTCATTATTGATAATATCAACGCCTAAAAGCGTTTTAACCCCTTTATTCCGCACACTGCCCACGTTGTCAACAATAGTTGAGAACCCTGATGACTGGGGGAGATTCACCGTTGCCAGAAGATCATGTGTATTTTTTATATAATAGTCAAAGGAGAAACGGTATTTATCGTTCAGTATCCCCAGATCCAGACCCAGGTTGGTTTGCACCGTAGTTTCCCATGTCAGGTTCGGATTAGGGAGATTCGGCGCCAGCCCAACGTTGGTGCCTGTGCCGGCTCCCTGGCCGGTAAGTGCAACCGAAGCAAGATAGAGCGACTGGTATGGTGCTATGGCCTGGTTACCTGTAGAACCGGTACTCGCTCTTAATTTAAGATTATTGAAAATTCCGCCTTTCATGAATTTTCTTCCGATATCCTCCAGGCGGCACCAAGCGCTCCAAAGTTTGCATATTTATTATTTTCCGAGAATACCGATGAGCCGTCCCTCCTCGCATTGAAAGACAGCAAATATTTTTTGGCATAATTTAACTGAACCCTCCCAAAGAAAGACGTCAGCGATTCCTTCGAAGTGTTTGTTTGCGGCACTGCCGAAACAGTTGCCGCCTGGATGGCATTTATCCCCCAGGTCATCGGTTGGAAAGCCTGTGCCTTGCAGTAAAATGGTGTTTATTGTCTCCGATTAGGCCGATGCACCTAACACAACATCTACATCCACTTTTCCAAAAGTCTTTTTGTAATTAAGGTAATCCTCCAGCAAAACATTGGTAGACCTGCTTGTAGTGAGCGAAGCCACCTGGCTGCCTAACTGGATCAAAGCTTTTGGCGAATAAAAGTCACTTTTCCTGTCAATATAATCTACAGCGGTCCTTAGTACATTGGTGATATTATCGGTGATCCTGTAGTTTAACCCGGTTACCACCTGTACGGTTCCGGGCGCAATATCTTTTACAATAGTTGTTTGTTACGCTACCTGCTGCCCTTCGGTCTTAAGCCACATGTAGCCTTTCCACGCGCCAAAACCAACGCATCCATCATTAATACAATGGATGCCGCCAGGCGGGCAACAGGATGAAGCCGATACAATATGTTACCCGGTCTTCCGAAGAGCGTGGAGACTATCTTTTTCCTGAGTTCTTTTCCTATGGCTTCTTTGTTTTCCAGCTCTGCATTCCATCCCGGCTCCTTTTGGGCGAAGGCTGTGCAATACCGCTTATACAACGCGATATCTTCATCGGTTGCTGTGCCGTCTGCTATTCTTTCCGCCAGGCGAATAAATTCCTGTTCTTCCATTCTAATAGAATTGTCCTTACATGGTACATTGTATCAGGATGCTGTAGATAAGGCATTTCCCAAAGAGGGTTACCCCTAAAGTGCATAAAAATAAATTTTAAAATATTGTTTTATTATTTTTGGCTTACCTGATAAATAAATAGAATTAAATGATCAAATCAAAAGCATCCTTATTTGATAAAAATGGTAAGCCAATACCCATTACAGATACGGTATCAGAAAATCTTCCCGGGGAAAAGTGGAAGGACATCCCTGATTTTGAAGGTTCATATAAGTTATCCAACTATGGAAGGGTTAAATCTCTTTCAAGATACGTATACAGGGAAAACGGCACAGAAGCATTTCGACCCGGCAGAATCCTTAAACTTGCCATCAAAGAGCTTATTCGAAATAGCAAGCCGGAGGTACACATTCAGATGAAGTTAAGTAAAGATGGAACAAAACATATGTTTTCTGTTGCCAGGTATGTATATTTTTTATTTGTAGAGAGGTTTTCTTTAAATGATCATTCTGTAATAATCAGACCGAAAGACAACAATATCCTTAACTGTTATTATAAAAACCTGTATCTATCTTCTCGCAGTGAAGTAGTCAGAGAAGGGTTTGCTTCAAATACCAGGAAAAGTATTTTTCAGGACCAGGTAAAGCCTGTATCGCAATATACCTTAGAAGGGAAATATATTACTACATATAAATGCGCAAAAGATGCAGGGAATGCTGTAGGCGTTCCGCCAAATTATATCAGCGATGCCGCGAATAGAAAAGCCAGGCTTACTGCCGATAGCTACTGGAGGTATGGAAAACCGAAAGAGAATATCAATGTTTCAAAACTAAAGCAACGTTTGCAAAACGCGCTTCGCTCAAAAAGAAAAAAAGTACAGCAGTTTACATTATCCGGAGAATTAATCAGAACATACAATTCTGTGTCGGAAGCTGCAAAAGCTATGAAAGTAGAATCTTGCGCAAACATATCGTATGCCTGCATGGGCAAGTATCATTCATCTAAAGGATTTATTTGGAAATACGTTGATTAAACACCTTTAAGGGTTATTTTTTTCAGAGTCAGATAACAAGCCACAAAACAATTTTTTTCAGGGAAGTGCGTAACCTGCGGAGTGCAATCGTCATCTGGTTTTCTACTGTTTTTACGGATATCCCCATTCTTTCTGCGATTTCCTTGTTACTGAGGTGCTCGTTCCTGCTGAGGTAATATACCTGCCGGCATTTTTCGGGTAACCGGCTGGTGTGCTGTTTGATGATTGCTGTCAGCTCTTTGATCTCCATGTCATCTTCTTCGGTTTGTTCGGTACGCATTGTTTTGAGCTCTTCAAAAAATGCCCTGCGTACCTTCCCCTGCCTGATATAATTGGCCGTCTTATAATATACTGACGAAGACAAATAGGTTTTAAGAGAAAATACAATTTGTACGCTCTCCCGGTGTTGCCATAACCAAATAAAAACTTCCTGGAGAATATCCATCGCCGCGTCACGGTCTTTCAGCAGGGCATAAGCTGAATGGAACATACCAGCCCAGTAACGCTGATAAATTTCGTCAAAAGCAGCCTGGTCTCCTTCTCTTAAAGCATCAAGCAGCTCCCCATCGGAATAATGGTCATAAGCAGACATGCAGTTTGGTTTAGTTATACCAAGTTAATAAAAAATAATTCACTTCAGATCACTGTGGTGCATTTCAGGTTTTTGGATGCAGCGCCATACAGCCGGTTATTTTAAATGTTCTTACTTTACTTACCATTCAATATTTCCATAAATAGCTTTGGGTTTTCACTTAAATGATTTGAATATTCCGCCGCCTTGTAAAAAGCCGACATGCAATTCTTCAAAGCCTCATCAGGCTTGTAATGCCTTCCACGTTTCCATGCCGCACATATGGATGATAGCTGAACCTGGTCTTCCGATGCAACTCTTTTCAGGTAAGCTTGCACAGCAGCCATATCATTTTTACGGGATTGAAAAAAATCCAGTAATGTATTCTGCCGGTTGTAATTATAATTCAAAAACCTGATGGCTAATACAAAATCTTCAAAATCATCTTTATTCCTGGTGATATTATCACGGTAAGCTGTCAACTGCCTGGTCACCCCATCAAACTTTTTTTGTATCCGCCTGTTTTTTGTGATAATATCCCGGATATCTTCCGCCGATGACCAGGGAGAAAATTTAAGACTATCCACTTTCCCGCATGCCGGCGTCTGGAAAGCTCCTTCATACACTGTTTTAAAAATGGTTTCCCAGCCGGCATCATAAGCAGCGCCAAAATGGTCTTTTACAAAATCCGGGATGGCATCCATATAGTTATAATTCCCGTTATTGTTAACTATCGCGGCAGCAATGGCGTAGATATCCCATTCGCTATTCTGCAAATAACGTGTGGGCACCCAGTTTGTCAGGATGATACCCATGTTATTAGGATTATCTAATGCAGCATATACTTCAGTATAGGCATTTATATTTTTAAACTGGGATGCACCCACCCTTGCGCTCCATTCGCACCAGTGCACTGCGGGACTGCCTATCAATTTGAAGCCATGATCCAGCACCCTGGCGGCAACGTTTTTTATTTGTATTTTATCTGATTGCCTGTAATTCCAGTCCATTATCACAATATCCTTATCCAGCATTTCAAGAATCTCTTTTTCATGGTATATCGGAACATCGCCCCATATAATAGTTGTTTTATCCATTGTTTTCAGAAAACCGTTGAGCTTATTGACATAATGCGACCATATCTCAGCCTTTGATGCCGATGCAAGGGCTTTCTTTGATAACTCGCCGGCTCCCCAGTTCACTTCATCGCAACCAATATGGATATACCGCCCGGGAAAGATCGAAGCTATCTCTGTATAAAGGTCTTTCATTAAGCTATAGGCATCTTCACTTACCGGGGAAATGGCATTAAAATCTTCACCCGGCGGCCCGTCGTTCAGTAACCGATATTTCTCTGTCTCGGTAATATAGCGGGCATGCCCAAACGATTCAATTTCAGGGATCATTTCAATTCCTATGTCTGCAGCATATCGTACCATTTTTTTTAATTCTTCCGGGGTAAAAGCTCCTTCACACATTTTTAACTCAGGATGGGATTTGAACAGGTAAGCCGAGCCCTGGTCATCCGTCAGCCGGAAAATGACGGTATTAAAATGCTTTGCATGCAAAAAGTCAATGAGCCGGAAATAATAATTCATTGTTTCAACGCCGCGTGGGGCGTCAATCATAAACCCACGGATCTTATGCTGATCCCCACCGGAAGCATAGCTGTTGTTGCCAAAAAAGCATAGCAGGGCAAGGATGCTTATAAGTGCTTGTTTTATTTTCATCAGATCATAAATCTTTTAATGAACCCAACCGGATATGTCCTTATTTTTCTCCATATGCTAAAAACCGGGTACGTTACCGATAATTTCAAATTTATAATAATTATTTATGAAAAATGAAAAAAATATGATTGTTCTTTCATAACAGCGGGTTGACTGAATCCTTTTGCACATCCAAAGAGAAACAGAAAAGCCATTTGGCAGATATTTATTCTGCCAAATGGCTTTATTACTATTTAACAAGCTTCTTTTTTTTAATCAACCCATAACGATACCAGCGACGCATCTTTGGTTTCAAGCAATGAACTGCCCATCAGAAATTCATCAACCTTGCGTGCGCATTCACGGCCTTCACTAATAGCCCAAACTACAAGTGATTGCCCGCGGCGCATATCACCTGCGGTAAATATTTTAGATATATTGGTTTGATAAGATTTTTCTGCTGCTTTCACATTACCTCTTTCATCGTATTCTACTTCAATTTCATCAAGCATGCCTTCATGTTGAGGATGCACAAAGCCCATAGCAAGAAATGCAAGCTCACAGGGGATTTCTCTTTCTGAGCCGGGCACTTCTTCAAAGCGGGAGGGCCGTTGATCATCAGCATATTTCCATTCCAGGTCAACTATTTTTAATGCTTTGAGATTGCCTTTATCATCACCAATAAATTCTTTAGTAGCTATAGCCCAGTAACGGTCGCAACCTTCATCATGAGAAGATGATGTTTTTAACACCATCGGGTATGTAGGCCATGGCATAAATTCTGTTCTTGCGCCGGGCGGTTTAGGCATTAATTCAAATTGAGTAACAGTTTTAGCGCCATGCCTGTTGGATGTGCCCACGCAGTCGCTGCCAGTATCACCACCGCCAATTACCACAACATTTTTGCCGGTAGCTATTACTTCTTCAGGCAAAATATTACTTTCAATAGCAGGGTTGGCAAGCGGATCTTTTTTTGCATTGCGCTTATTCTGCTGCTTTAAAAACTGCATGGCAAAATAAACACCCTTTAAATTACGTCCGGGTATTGGAAGATCACGGGGTTTAGTAGAACCTCCGGATAATACTACAGCGTTGTATTCTCGCAAAAGATCATTAACGCTTACATTCACGCCAACATTAGCATTGCATTTAAACTCCACACCTTCCTGCTGCATAATATCCACTCTTCTGTCAATAACCCATTTCTCCAATTTAAAATCCGGAATACCATAACGCAACAAACCACCGGGCACATCATCTCTTTCAAACACGGTTACGCTATGCCCGGCATAATTCAGTTGTGCTGCTGCTGCAAGCCCTGCAGGGCCGGAACCAACAACCGCTACTTTTTTACCGGTTTGCAAATTGGGTTTGCGTGGTTGCACAAATCCTTTTTCAAACGCAATTTCTATAATATGTCTTTCAATTTCTTCAATAGTTACGGGTGGCTGATTGATACCCAGCACACAAGCGCTCTCGCATGGTGCAGGGCAAATACGCCCTGTAAACTCGGGAAAATTATTGGTAGAGGTTAAAATATCGTATGCTTCTTTCCAGCTCTTGCGGTATACCGCGTCATTAAATTCCGGAATAACATTTCCCAACGGGCAACCATTGTTACTATGACAAAAAGGAACGCCGCAGTTCATGCACCGGGATGCCTGGTTGGTTAATTCTTTTTCAGAGAAGCGATTTACGAACTCATTATAGTTCTGCAATCTTTCTGCCACAGGTCTTTTAGTTGGCAGCTCACGTGTAAATTCAATAAAACCCGTTGGTTTACCCATTCTCTTTACTCAGTTGAATTAATTATTAATGAAATAGTTTTGGTTATCTGCCTTCAACAGCCAGCTTTGATTTTTGTACTGCTTTTTTATAATCTTTTGGAAATACTTTTACAAAGTTCTTTAACTGGTTTTCAAAATCATCCAGTATAAATTTCGCTACAGAACTTGCTGTGTATGCGTAATGCTTTGTAATCATATCATGCAGTTCCTCTGCTTCGCCATTCACTACAGGATCAAGATCAATCATCTCCATATTGCAGTTCTCCGCAAATTGCCCCTTTACATCATATACATACGCAATACCACCGCTCATACCTGCTGCAAAGTTTCTTCCTGTATCGCCTAATATCACCACCCGTCCGCCGGTCATATACTCGCAACCGTGATCGCCGACACCTTCTACCACAGCTTTAGCGCCTGAGTTTCTTACACAGAACCTTTCACCGGCTTTACCTCTTATAAAAGCCTCGCCTGAAGTTGCACCATAAAATGCGACGTTACCGATAATGCTGTTTTCTTCAGGCACAAATCCTGCTTCTTTTGAAGGATATATAATTAATCTTGCGCCGCTCAATCCTTTACCGAAATAATCGTTAGCATCGCCTTCCAGTTCAAGCGTTACACCATTGGTGTTGAATGCTCCAAAGCTTTGCCCTGCAGTACCTGTTAATTTAAAATGTATAGTATCATCGGGCAGGCCTATGGCTTTGTAGCGTTTGGTTATTTCGTTCGAAAGAATAGTACCTGCTGTTCTGTCTGTATTCTTTATTTTAAATTCGGCATATACTCTTTCTTTAGTATCAAGTGCAGGTTTTGCTTTATCAAGAAAATGCCAATCCAATACAGTGGCAAGTCCATGATCCTGCTTTTCCTGGTTGTAAAGCCCGGTATATTCTGATGCAGGCTCTTTATATAGCACAGGCGAGAGATTCAGTTTGCCGTATTTCCAGTGTGTGATATCATCTCTTCTTTCCAAACAATCCGCATGGCCCACCATTTCATTAATAGTGCGGAAGCCAAGATCAGCCATAATTTCACGCAGATCCTGAGTAATAAATTTGAAGAAGTTCACTACATGATCAGCATCACCCATAAATCTTTTACGCAATTCAGGATCTTGTGTAGCAACACCAACAGGGCAGGTATTCATGTGGCATTTACGCATCATGATACAACCTTCAACTACCAGCGCCGCTGTTGCAACGCCCCACTCTTCTGCACCAAGTAAGGTAGCTACCGCTATATCACGGGCAGTTTTCATTTGTCCGTCAGCCTGCAATACAATCCTGCTTCTGAGTTTATTTCTAACCAATGTTTGATGGCTTTCTGCCAAACCAAGCTCCCAGGGTAAACCTGCATGCTTAATAGAACTTACAGGTGATGCCCCTGTGCCGCCATCAAATCCTGCAATCAATATCACATCGGCTTTCGCTTTTGCAACACCGGCAGCTATCGTACCAACACCAGCTTTAGAAACCAGCTTAACGTTGATACGTGCATTACGGTTAGCATTTTTAAGATCGTATATTAACTGGGCCAAATCTTCAATAGAATAAATATCATGGTGCGGAGGCGGCGATATCAAACCTACTCCCGGGGTGGAATGTCTTACTCTTCCTATCCAGTCATCCACTTTATCACCCGGCAACTGACCGCCTTCACCGGGTTTTGCGCCCTGCGCCATTTTAATCTGCAGCTCATCTGCTTCAGTAAGATACTGGCTGGTTACACCAAACCTTGCAGAAGCAACCTGTTTGATAGCAGAGCGCATAGAGTCGCCATTAGGCAATAATTCATAGCGCTTTTCATCTTCACCGCCTTCGCCGGTATTGCTTTTACCACCAAGACGGTTCATCGCGATGGCTAACGTAGTATGCGCCTCCCATGAAATTGAACCGAAGGACATTGCACCCGTTGCAAAACGTTTGTATATATTTTCTGCGGGTTCTACCTCTTCAATTGGTACAGAAGGGCGATTCTTTTTGAAACGGAATAAACTGCGCAATGTACAGGCTTTCTCTCCCTGGTCGTTAACCGCTTTACTATACTTTTTAAAAGTATTGTAATCATTCATTTTTGTAGCATACTGCAGCAGGTGAATGGTTTGCGGATTAAACAGGTGGTGTTCTCCTTTACGTTTCCATTGGTATATACCGCCAACGGATAAACGATCAACGGGTATATTTTTACGATTGAATGCCAGCACATGCTTTGCCAACGCTTCTTTAGCTATTTCATCCAGCCCCATGCCTTCTATTCTGCTTACTGCGCCGGTAAAATATTTACTTACCACATCATTATTCAACCCTAATATTTCAAATATCTGCGCGCCCTGGTATGATTGTAATGTAGATATTCCCATCTTGGAGAATACTTTCAGCAAGCCATCACAAACCGCTTTCACATAATTCTTGCGCATGTATTCCCATTCGAGCTCAGTATCCCATTTACCAGCTGCCTTCATAGTGCGTATAGTAGCTAATGCCAGGTAAGGATTGATAGCTGTTGCACCAAAACCTATCAAACAGGCAAAGTGATGCACTTCCCAAACATCTCCTGCTTCAACCACTATCCCCACCTGACCTCGTAAACCTTTACGGATAAGATGGTGATGAACAGCAGCAACAGCCAACAGAGAAGGTATTGCGGCGTGGTCTGAATCTATGGCTCTGTCTGACAGGATTATTACCTCAAAGCCGTCTTCAACAGCATCTACCGCATAACGGCAAAGCCTGTCTAATGCCGCTTTTAATGAACCAGGTTTGCCATCAGCCCTGAAATAACACTGTAATGTTTTTGCCTGGAAGATACCGGTATCAATACTACGCAGTTTTTCCAATTCAGTACTGGTTAATATAGGTTGCTTTAACGCCACCGCATGGCAATGTCTTGGATCTTCGGAAAGAAGATTACCGTTATTGCCCACATAAGAAGCAAGGCTCATTACCAGTCTTTCCCTGATAGGATCAATCGGCGGATTAGTAACCTGCGCAAATAATTGTTTGAAATAACTGCTGAGGTGTTGCGGCTGATCAGACAATACCGCCAGCGGTACATCTGTTCCCATTGAGCCCACAGGCTCTTTACCATCTACAGCCATTGGTCTGATGATGGTTTCCACATCTTCTGTGCTATAGCCAAATGCTTTCTGATATTTGAATACAGACTCTTCAGAAAGATGTGTAAACGTTACACGGGGCGGGGCCAGTTCTTCCAAACGTATTTTATATTGATTCAGCCAGTCGCTGTAAGGTTTTTGAGTACATATATCTCTCTTCAACTCCTCATCACTGATGATCCTTCCCTGCTCCATATCTACCACAAACATTTTACCGGGCTGAAGTCTTCCATAGCTTTTTACAATTCGCGGATCAACCGGTAATGCGCCGGTTTCAGATGCCATGATAACACGATCATCATGTGTTACGCAAAATCTTGAAGGGCGAAGACCATTCCTGTCGAGCGTAGCGCCAATTATTTTTCCATCGGTAAATGAAATAGAAGCCGGGCCATCCCAGGGTTCCATAATTGCCGCATGGTATTCATAAAATGCTTTCTTGATCGGGTCCATTTTATCATTGCCATCCCATGCTTCAGGTATCAGCATCATCATTACATGAGGTAATGATCTGCCGGTCATGGTAAGCAGTTCTACCATATTATCCAAACACGCGGAATCAGACATGCCGGGCGTAACAATAGGCAACAGCATATCCATTTCTTCATCAGTAAAATATGGAGAAGAAAAACCATTTTCACTGGTTTTAAGCCAGTTTAAATTCCCCTGCAAAGTGTTGATTTCACCATTATGTGCAATATAGCGGAATGGCTGAGCCAGTTTCCATGAGGGGAAGGTATTGGTAGCAAACCTTGAATGCACCAATCCAAAAGCGCTCACTACTCTTTTATTGGTAAGATCAGTAAAGTAGGTACGAACCTGGTGGCTCGTTAACTGACCTTTGTATGACACTGTTTTATAGGAAAGTGACGCGATATAAAAACCAATCGCATCTTTCTTTACGGTATTGTTAATGGTATGCGTAGCATAGTTACGCAATACAAATAGTTTACGCTCAAAATCTTCCGGGTTATCTATATGATCAGGGCAGGCTATAAATACCTGTTCCATTTCCGGTTCAACAGAAAGCGCTGTCGGGCCAATATCAAAAGTATTAACCGGAACTTTGCGGTAGGTAAGTATTTCAAGCCCAAGCTTTTCTGCAGCGCGGGCAAATATTTCGCGACACTCTTCTCTAAGCCTTAGTTCTTTTGGAAAGAAGATTACTCCAACACCATAACGACTAAAAGCAGGCAAATGAACGCCCAGCTTAACACATTCTGCAAAGAAAAATTCATGCGGCACCTGTATCATAATGCCTGCGCCGTCGCCGGTATTGCTTTCACTGCCACAAGCACCGCGGTGCTCCATGTTTTCAAGGATGGTAAGCGCATCAGAGATAATCTGGTGTGACTTATTACCTTTAATATTAGCGACAAAACCCACACCGCAGGAATCATGCTCAAATTCCGGTCTGTACAAACCTTTACTTAACATACAAAAAGATTTTTTGAATAAAAATCAATAAAACTTAGAAAAGCTAAACGTTTTTCTAATCACATGGCAGGCAAGCATTAAAATTACAAAAAAGGAGATAAAAAATACACTTTGTTCAAAAAAAGGCTCCGGGTGTTAATATTCCGTTATACGAGGTAGGCTAAAAGCTGGTTGTCTTTATTTATCTCTGAGAAATTAACCTGGTATTGCTTCATATTTTCAATCAGCCTAATATAATCATTTCTGTTTTGAAGTTCTATTCCAACCAGTGCCGGGCCGGCTTCTTTATTGGTTTTTTGCAGGTATTCAAACCGGGTAATATCATCATCAGGGCCTAAAACATTATTTACAAATTCTTTTAATGCACCGGGGCGCTGTGCGAAGTTGATGAGAAAATAGTGTTTTAGTCCTTCAAATTGCAGCGACTTTTCTTTTATTTCCGGCATCCTGTCTATATCATTATTACCGCCGCTTACAATGCACACTACTTTTTTTCCCCTGATTTCTTCTGTACATTGCTCCAGCGCAGCTATGGATAATGCGCCGGCAGGTTCAACCACAATAGCGTCTTCATTATATAGTCTCAGGATAGTGGTACAAATTCTCCCTTCGGGAACAAGTACCATATCATCCAATACCTTACTGCAAATTTCGTAGGTAAGATCGCCAATGCGCTTAACCGCTGCCCCGTCTACAAAGCGGTCAATTTCAGCAAGTGTAACAGGATGCCCGGCATCAAGCGCAGCCTTCATTGAAGCAGCACCTGCGGGTTCAACACCCATCATTTTTGTGTTTGGGCTGAAGGTCTTAAAATAAGCGCCGATGCCCGCGCATAATCCACCGCCACCTATGGGAATAAAAACATAATCAATATCAGCAGCATCTTCCAGTATTTCCACGGCCACTGTTCCCTGTCCTTCTATGATGCTATAATCATCAAAGGGGGGAATAAAAACCATGTTGCGTTCAACTGTATACAATTTTGCCGCGGCGGCACAATCATCAAAGGTGTCGCCCACCAGTTTTATTTCAATAAAATCCTCCCCAAACATTTTTGTCTGGTTAATTTTTTGCCGTGGAGTGATCACCGGCATGAATATCACACCATTAATGCCTAACTTTTCACAACTGTATGCAAATCCCTGTGCATGATTTCCGGCACTTGCACAAACAACCCCCTGCTTTTTTTGCTCTGCATTAAGGCTTGATATCATATTATACGCACCGCGTAATTTGTAGGAACGGGCAATCTGCAGATCTTCTCTTTTCAGGTAAACTTCGCAACCATACCTGCGGGAGAGGTTTTGGTTGTACATTAAAGGTGTGCGGTTCACGATCTTTTTAAGGCGATAGATCGCGTCATGAAAGTTAAGCCTCCCCGACCAGGCAGGAAGGCTTTGCTTTATCGTTTCGTTTTTGTTTTCTGCTTTCATTTTCAGATGCCAGTTGCGGGTTTCAGGTTACCGGTTACAAGTTGCAGGTTGCTGGCTCACCATTCACCATCCCCTGCCTGCTTACCCCTTACCACTTACTACTTACCACTTTCTTCCTACACCCTATACCTCACACCTTATTTTTGATTCTCAGGTCTCAGGCTTCTAACTGTTTTACCAGCCTGCCACATTTCACTTTCACGCAACTCCTTTAATTCTTCTTCAAGCTTTTCGCGGTAATCTGTTTTGCTGTTGCTGTCTATAGAACGCTGAGATTCTTTACCAGTTGCTACACTCTCGTATAATTCTTTGAATACTGGAGCAGTAGCGTCACGGAACTTTTTCCACCAGTCTAATGCACCACGCTGAGCGGTTGTAGAGCAGTTGGCATACATCCAGTCCATACCATTTTCAGCTACCAGCGGCATCAATGATTGTGTCAGCTCTTCCACAGTTTCATTGAATGCCTCTGAAGGAGAATGTCCTTTATCGCGCAATACCTGGTATTGTGCGGCAAAAATACCCTGGATGGCGCCCATCAAAGTACCACGTTCGCCGGTCAAATCACTATATACTTCTTTTTTGAAATTGGTTTCAAAAAGGTAACCGCTACCCACAGCAATACCGAGTGCAATTACACGGTCTTTTGCTTTACCGGTAGCATCCTGGTAAATAGCATAGCTGCTGTTTAAGCCGCGACCCTGTAAAAACATACGACGCAATGATGTACCTGAACCCTTTGGCGCCACCAAAAACACATCCACATCTTTGGGAGGAACAATACCGGTTTGCTCATTAAAAGTAATACCGAAGCCGTGAGAGAAATACAATGCTTTACCGGCAGTAAGATGTTTCTTTACGGTTGGCCACAATTCAATTTGTGCCGCATCGCTTAGCAGGTAGCAGATAATCGTACCTTTCTCTAATGCTTCTTCTATTTCAAACAAAGTTTCACCGGGAACAAAACCATCTTTCACCGCTTTATCCCAGGTTTTAGAATTTTTACGCTGGCCAACAATTACGTTAATACCATTGTCTCTCTGGTTCAGCGCCTCCGGGCCCTGAACGCCATAACCGATAACTGCAATCGTTTCGTTTTTTAATACTTCCTGGGCTTTGCTTAATGGAAATTCTTCACGTGTTACTACGTTTTCCTCAACGCCGCCGAAATTTAATTTTGCCATGTTGTTAGTTTGAAAATTTGATATGTTGAAAATTGGAAAATTATTTTTTTGTTTTGGGCTGCAAAAGTAATATATCCTGTAAAATTATTGTTATCAGGTTTCTGGTTTCAAGTTACAAGTTGCTGGTTTCAAGTTACAAGTTGCTGGTTTCAAGTTACAAGTTGCTGGTTTCTGGTTTCGAGTACTTGTAACCTGCAACTTGTAACCTGCAACTTGTAACCTGCAACTTGTAACCTGCAACTTGTAACCTGCAACTTGTAACCTGCAACTTGTAACCTGCAACTTGTAACTTACCTCTTACCACTTTTCCTACCTACATCGAAAACACCTCATCCTGCTTATCCAGAAATTCATTCTCTACTATATCTGTTCCGGGTTTTTCCTCTTCAAATTCTCTCAGCTTTTCGTAAAACCCTTTGCTTGCATTGATGATAGCCACCCTGGCGCTTCTTACAAATTCTATTAAACCCAACGGACCTAATACTTCTGTTAACTTATCAATCTCCTCCCTATGTCCTGAGGTTTCAAACACTGTATAATCTTTACGAATCACCACAGCTCTTGCACCATATTGACGCAACAAACGTTCCACCTTAACATCCGTTATTACTTTATCTGTTGACACTTTATATAATGCCAGTTCCTGCCAAACAATTTCATCATTACTGTTATAATACGCTTTCAATACTTCCACTTGTTTTTCTATCTGGCGCACCAGCTTCTTCACCACATCTTCTACTTCGTTAATTACAATAGTAAACCGATGTATGCCCTCCACTTCAGAAGGTGAAGTATTCAGGCTCTCAATATTTATTTTTCTACGGGAGAACATAATGGCGATGCGGTTAAGCAAACCGATATGATTTTCAGTATACACTGTTATGGTAAATTCCTGTTTCATTTCTTGTATCTTTTTTATGCGGCTCAATATTTTTATTTTTTTACGGCAATAATAATCCCACTTGCCCAATGTTGTTTTGTGATAACGATATCATTCCGTTCTTCGAGCGATTGTAGCAGTTTCTTTACTTTTTGATCGTGCTGATCGGGCCAGTTTTGTTGCGGCAACATATCGTCTACAATGTACAACCCGCCTTTATCCAGCATCTCCAGCGTTTCCTCCAGCAGCAGGTATTTTCCATGCCAGGTATCTGCAAAAATATAATCGTATTTCTCTGTGGCAACCGACCGGAGAAATGTTTCCCCATCAGCATGTACGAGTTGTAACCTGCTGTCTGCATTCAAATATTCGCCGGCTATCTTCAACACAGCCTCATCATTGTCTACAGAAACCAACACAGCCTTGTCATCCATGCCGTCCAGTATCCAGGATGTAGACAATCCGGTTCCCGTTCCCAGCTCTAAAAATCTTCCGCCGGGCTTTGATGCAGCCAGTGTGCGAAGCAAAGAACAGGTTTCAATATCTGACGCCATGCTAAATCCATGTTCTTTTGTAGCAGCGTCAATTGCACGATAAGCCGTCGGAATACTATGGTCATTTGACGTAATCATAATACTATTTAATTCCTCCAAAAGCTGCAAAGCACATATTCTTATGCAGTATCTCTGTTGCCCGGAATCCAACTTTTTTCATAAGTTCCATTTGATAGGTTACAGAACGCGGCGAATCTTCTTTATCTATATAGGCCATCACGTTCTCGCGGTAATGCTTTCCGTTTACGCCTTCCAGGTAATCGCCATAGCGCTCCCAGGTATATTCGCTGATGGCGGCTGTTTCCTGTATCACCAGGTCGGATATCATCAAACAGCCACCGGGCTTTAATAAACTATATAACTTTCTGAATGTGACTTCCCAATCCTTATCATCGCGCAGGTGATGCAATACGGCGCCGGCGAGTATAATATCGAAATGATTTCCGGGTAATGCAGCTTCCCGTATATCGCCCTGCAAAATTTTTACCTCGCCTTTGGTTTGCTGCGAAACTCTTTCCAATGCCTTATCCAGCATTGGTTTGCTCAGGTCCACCAATGTGCAATTTAGACCCGGTAATTTTTGTAACATCTTCAGCGAATAGTTCCCTGCGCCGCAGCCTACATCTAATAATTGTGTAGCTTCCGGAACAATTCTTTTTGCCGCTTCTGTAATTAACTCCAGTGAAACCGTTGCATCAATGGTTGATACCTGCCCTGTATCAAGATTGGAAAAACGCTCCACATCGTTATCAAAACGAACCCTTATTTCTTCTATGGTTGATTTTTGCGTCATTAATATTTATTTCAACCTGATCTCCGCTACACCACAACCCTGCGGTACCATAGGGAATACATTGTTTTCTTTGCCTACCATTATCTCCAGCAGGTACGATCCTTTGTGATGCAGCATTTCCTGTAAGGTTGATTTCAAATCTTCTCTTTTTGAAATACTTTTTCCGGCAATACTGTAACCTTTAGCAACAGTTACAAAATCAGGGCTGGTAATATTTACAAAGGAGTATCGCTTATCGTGAAACAATTGCTGCCATTGACGCACCATTCCCAAAAACTGGTTATTGAGAATAATAATTTTTACATTCACATCAAATTGCATAATCGTACCCAACTCCTGCAATGTCATCTGGAAACCGCCATCACCAATTATAGCTACCACATCACGATCTTTTGCACCAAACTTTGCGCCAATAGCCGCCGGCAACGCAAATCCCATTGTGCCTAACCCGCCGGAAGTTACATTACTTCTTGTTTTATTGAATTTAGCATAACGGCAGGCTACCATCTGGTGCTGACCAACGTCTGTCACTATAACAGCATCACCTTTTGTAAGCTCATTCAATACATCCAGCACCTCTCCCATCGTCATCACTTCACCATTGGGATGCAGTTCATCTTTAATAACCGCATCTTCTTCCTGCACCTGCATTTCCCTGAATGTATTCAACCATTCTTTGTGTTCTTTCTTTTCAACCAATGCGGTAAGCAGGGGAAGCGTTTCTTTACAATCTCCCCAAACCGGCACGGTTGTTTGTACGTTCTTATCTATTTCCGCGGGATCAATATCAAGATGAATAACCTTAGCCTGCTTAGCATATTTATCCAGCCTGCCGGTTACGCGGTCGTCAAAGCGCATACCCACAGCTATCAATACATCACATTCATTGGTTAAAACATTGGGGCCATAATTACCATGCATACCCAGCATACCAACATTCAGCGGATGATCAGTTGGTATAGCACTTAGCCCCAGCACCGTCCACGCGGTGGGAATGCCGGCTTTTTCAATAAAGGCTTTAAATTCTTTTTCTGCCTTACCCAAAATAACACCCTGCCCTAAAAGCACAAATGGTTTTTCTGCTTTGTTGATTAATTCAGCAGCAGCCTGAATATATTCTTTACGCACAATTGGTTTTGGGCGATAGCTGCGAACATGATTGCATGGTGTATATCCTTTATAATCGAATTGCTGTACCTGCGCGTTCTTGGTAATATCAATCAATACCGGGCCCGGCCTGCCGGTCTTTGCTATGTAAAATGCTTTAGCAAGCGCTGCCGGAATTTCACTTGCATTTGTTACCTGGTAATTCCATTTGGTAACAGGCGTGGTAATATTGATCACATCTGTTTCCTGGAAAGCGTCTGTACCAAGCAAATGGGCAAATACCTGCCCTGTGATACATACGACAGGTGTGCTGTCAATCTGCGCGTCTGCCAAACCGGTTACAAGATTTGTTGCGCCAGGTCCGCTGGTTGCAAATACCACACCTACTTTTCCGGAAGTACGTGCATAGCCCTGCGCCGCATGTATACCGCCCTGCTCATGGCGAACAAGTATATGATTGAGTTGATCGCTGTAATCGTATAACGCATCATATATAGGCATGATAGCGCCACCCGGATAACCAAAAAAATCGGTGACCCCTTCAGCAACCAATGCTTCCAACACAGCCACACTTCCGCTTATAGAAGTTTGTGCTTTGACTTTACCCTGTGGGCGTGTTGCTGTTTCTTTACTCTCCGGTTTTTTCTTTTTCATTGTTTCTGTTGCGCTACTCATGGTATTCTCTATTTTGAATTACATAATTATCGTTGTTTCTTAAATCCTATCCTCTCCCGTTCCTTCCATTCTTTCAACTTATTTTCATCTTCTGTTTTTTTATCAAGCATGGTTTCCAAAGCATCGTAAATCTGGTTCAACTGAGCATCGTGTCCATCCATACGTTCCTTCAAATCATCAATCACTTTTATCACTTCTGCATATTGTATCGCCATTTTTCGCATGGCAATAAAAGCCCTCACTATGGCAATGTTCATCTTCCTCGCTACCGGACTTTTCAATACGCTGGCTAACATCGTTACACCGTGCTCGGTGAAGGCGTAGGGTAAATAAGTTTTACCCCTATGCTTTCGGGAACTGGTCACAAATTGTGACCAGTTCTCTTCCTGATTATCAGCCCGTTGCGAGGAACTGGTCACAAATTGTGACCTTATCAGATTCCATTCTTCCCCGGTAAGCTGAAACATAAACTCACCCGGGAAACTATCTATATTCCTTTTTACAGCCTGGTTAAAAACTTTCGTTTCTACTCCATACAAATCAGACAAATCAAAATCAAGCATCACTTTTTGCCCGCGTATTTCATATATCTTATTCTGGATGATCTGTAGTTGCATTGGTGTTATTTCATGGTTAATAAAATCGAATTATCAGGAATAGCTGAAGCTATTCTATTCATCAGTCACACATCCTTCACTCGCATCCTTCACTAATTTTGCATATTTATATAAGACCCCATTTTTCACTTTCAGTTCCGGTTTTGTCCAGCGTTTTTTTCTTTCGGCAATCACTTCATCCGGTACTTTGAGGGTGATGGTATTTTTAACGGCATCCAGTTCTATAATATCATCATCTTCCACTAATCCTATCAACCCACCTTCATAAGATTCCGGCGTAATATGTCCTACCACAAAACCATGTGTTCCGCCACTGAAACGTCCATCAGTAATTAAAGCCACTGATTTTCCTAATCCTGCACCGATGATAGCAGATGTTGGTTTCAGCATTTCAGGCATACCGGGCGCGCCTTTCGGCCCTTCATTTATAATTACCACCACATCACCGGGTTTTACTTTTCCGGAGGATATACCCTCAATCAATTTCTTTTCACCATCAAATACTCTTGCCGGGCCTTCAAAGCGCTCGCCTTCTTTACCGGAAATTTTTGCCACACTTCCTTTTTCAGCAAGGTTGCCATATAATATCTGGAGATGCCCGGTAGCTTTTAAAGGCTTCTCGAAAGGATACAAAATATCCTGTGTTTCAAAACTTATCTCGGCAATGTCTTTAAGGTTTTCAGCCAGCGTTTTTCCGGTAACGGTTAAACAATCACCATGCAATAAACCTTTGTTCAATAAATATTTCATTACCGCGGGTATGCCTCCGTGTGCGTGCAGCTCCTGCATCAGGTATTTACCACTTGGCTTAAAATCAGCCAGCACAGGGGTTTTATCACTGATTGCCTGGAAGTCATCCTGCGTTAATGCAATACCTACGCTTTTTGCCATAGCAATAAGATGCAATACCGCGTTTGTGCTTCCACCTAATATCATGATGACGGTTATCGCATTTTCAAATGCTTTTTTCGTCATGATATCTCTCGGCTTAATGTCTTTTTCAAGTAAAATCTTTACGGCTTTACCTGCATCAAGGCATTCTTTTTTCTTATCATCGCTTATGGCAGGATTGCTTGAAGAATAAGGCAGGCTCATACCCAATGCTTCAATAGCGCTTGCCATAGTATTGGCAGTATACATACCACCGCATGCACCCGCACCCGGGCAGGAATGTTTTACAATTTCTTTAAAGTCTCCATCATTCAGCTTACCCGCAATTTTTTGCCCCAATGCCTCAAAAGCTGAGATAATATTTAACTCCTGGCCTTTATAATGCCCCGGAGCGATAGTACCACCGTATACCATTATCGAAGGGCGGTTTAAACGCCCCATAGCCATAATACAACCGGGCATATTTTTATCACAACCAGGTATAGCGATCAATCCATCATAATAAAAGCCGCCACAAACAGATTCAATACTATCGGCAATTAAATCGCGGCTCACCAAAGAGTAGCGCATACCATCCGTACCATTGCTGATACCATCACTGATACCAATCGTATTAAAAATCAATCCTACCAAATCGTTATCCCACACACCCTGCTTTACTACTTTTGCCAGGTCATTCAAATGCATATTGCAGGTGTTGCCATCATAGCCCATACTGGCTATACCAATCTGCGCTTTCTTTAAATCATCATCCGTTAACCCAATGCCATATAACATTGCCTGGGCTGCAGGTTGTGTCTGGTCTTGTGTTAATACTTTTGAGAACTTATTTAATTCTGCCATTTTGTTTATTATTATTCTTCTTTATAAACTTTTCTTGTCCTGTCTGTTTATGCAGGGATCTCTTTTTTTCTTACACTCTCCTGTTTTTGCGGTTCAAATTCTTTTTCAATAATCAGATTTTTATATGCCGCCTGAACTACTTTACTCACCGTTTCATTCCAGTCTTTTTTGAACTTCACCTCATCCAGGCTTTCCCAACCAATTACTTCAGCGGCTGTGCCACAGTAAAAAGCAGCGTCGGCATTTTTTAATTCATCTGCTTTAAACAATCTTTCTTCTACCGCTATGCCCAGCCTTTTACAGATTTCAAAAACAGTTGCCCTGGTGATGCCAGGCAAAATATTTCCGGGAGGCGGCGTAACCAATTTGCCGTCTTTTTCAAAAAACATATTAGCACCCGGGCCTTCCGCTATATGATCATTCATATCTGTTAAGAGCGCTTCGTCAAAACCTTTTGCTTTTGCCTCCTGGCTGGCCAATATGGAATTTACATAGTGACCGGCAGCCTTTGCTTCTATCCTAAATCCTTTCGGGTTAGGCCGTTGAAAAGAAGATGTCATTACCCTCAACAATTTATCTCCCAGGAACGGCGCCATTTCCCATGCTTCAATCACAATAAAAGATTCTGTATTCACCGCAAAACTCATATTTGCCGGGGCATATACTACAGGTCGGATATAAGCGTCCCGGATATTGTTGCGTTTCAATACTTCGTACGTAGCAACAATCAAATCATCCGTATTCCACATATAAGGCAGGTTTATTGCCTGTGCAGAATTTTTCAATCGCTCATAATGCTCTACAGGTTTAAATATTTTTGTATCACCTTTTACCGTTTTGTAGGAACGGATGCCTTCAAAAACCGAATAGCCATAGTGAAACGACTGGCTATAGAAATCCATTTTTGCCTCTGCGGCTTTTACAAAAGAACCATTCAAAAAAATTACCGTCGCATCATTGTAATAGGAAGCCATTGTGTTTAATTTAAAATGTTGAAATTATTATGCTGCAAAACAAAAAACCCGCCTCTTCAGGAGGCGGGCTTATATATCTTTAATACTTATTTCATATACAAATAACACCTCCCTGAATTGCAGGAATAATAATGACAACCACCACAAGGACTGTGCTGCTGACAATATTTGATATGCTGCGCTTCAACATAAAGTGAAATGTAATTATACACGAATATACATTTCACCCGCAAAAAAACAAAGAACTATTTTTCTAAATTATCGTCGATTTTCTCAACTCCACATTTGTCTGGTGAATTTCTCCCGGCATTTTATTACTTACATATTCCACAATCAGTTCACCGATAGTTGTTGTGAGATAGAAATTGACCGGGTCAATATCTTTTGTCACAAAATTGTGCTTGAGCGTCCAGTCAACGGCTTCTCTTACCAAATCAGCTTCTGCATTTAACTTAAAATAGTCAAGCATCATTGCCGCAGATAAGATTGAGCCTAATGGATTAGCGATATCCTTTCCTGCAGCCTGCGGATAAGAGCCATGAATGGGTTCGAACAAAGCTGACCCATTACCAACAGATGCTGATGGCAGCAAGCCGAGCGAACCTGCAATCACACTTGCTTCATCGCTGATAATATCACCAAACATATTCTCTGTAAGAATTACATCAAACTGTTTGGGGTTAATAATGATCTGCATGGCAGCATTATCAACAAACATATAATCAACCGTAACATCATGATATTGCTGCGCCAGTTCCTGCACTACTTTTCTCCATAATCTTGAAGTTTCGAGCACATTGGCTTTATCTACCAGCGTAAGTTTTTTTCTGCGTTGCGCGGCATGTTGAAATGCAAGGTGCGCTATGCGTTCAATTTCCTGTTCGGTATATACGCATTCATCAACAGCCTGTGTTTTATCAGCACTCAATTCCTTTTTACCAAAATAGATACCACCTGTTAGTTCACGGTATATTACAAAATCAGTTCCTTCGCTATTCTTTGCTTTAAGCGGTGAAAGATGCTGCAAAGAGGCATAGGTTGTAACCGGCCTTATATTGGCATATAATTGTAAACGCTTTCTTAGTTTCAGTAAGCCCTGTTCGGGGCGAACAGTTGCAGCAGGGTCATTATCATATTTAGGATCGCCAATAGCGCCAAACAACACAGCATCGCTATTTAAACAGGCATCAATTGTTTCATCAGGTAACGGGTTTCCTGTTTTATCTATAGCGATGGCGCCCATGAGATTATACGTGTAGTTAAACTCATGCGAGAAGTTTTTGGCAATCGCGTTCAACACATTAATCGATTGCTGCGTTACTTCGGGTCCTATCCCATCTCCAAAAATTACCGCTATATTCTTTTTCATAAATTATTTAAAAGGCAAACCGCTTTTTTAAATGAAGCGTGACGCCGGAGCGCCACGCCAATCAGAGTGCTTAACGCATCATGAGAAAACATCTGCTTATTATGCAATTGCTACTTCCGGATGGTTATTGGCGGCCAATGCTTTCAGATCTTCATCACTCACTTCTTTTTTCACATCGGCAACCTTTAAAAAAGCCTGGTATAATGCATCAATGTCGTTACGATTGAAGTCAAAACCCAGCTTTTGAAAACGGTGAGCAAGCGCGGAACGTCCGCTTCTTGCTGTTAAAACAATCCTGGAACTATCGGCGCCAACTTCTTCAGGGCGAATGATCTCATAGTTCTCTGCGTTCTTTAAAAATCCATCCTGGTGAATACCGGATGAATGTGCGAACGCATTGCTGCCGACAATGGCTTTATTGGGTTGAACCGGCATGCGCATGGTATCTGCTACCAGGCGGCTCATCGGGTTCAGTTGTTCAGTTTTAATATCAGTATATAATCCTAATGAATCGTGTTGTTTAATGATCATCACCACTTCCTCAAGCGAGGTATTACCGGCTCTTTCGCCCAAACCATTTATGGTACATTCTATCTGCCTTGCACCATTCATTACACCTGCAATAGAATTTGCGGTGGCTAATCCCAAATCATTATGACAATGGCAGGACAGCATTGCCTTATCAACGTTGGGCACATTATTGATTAAATAGCCGATCTTTTCGCCGTATTGGTGTGGCAGGCAATAACCGGTAGTATCAGGAATATTAACTACAGTTGCGCCGGCAGCTATCACCGCTTCCACCACCCTTGCCAGAAATTCCAAATCAGCCCTTCCCGAATCCTCACCATAAAATTCCACGTCGTCTACAAAATTGCGGGCAAACTTTACGGCTTCTACCGCACGGGCAAGTATCTCTTCCCTGGTAGAATTAAATTTTGTTTTGATATGGAGATCAGATACGCCGATCCCGGTATGAATACGTGGTCGTCTTGCATTTTTCAACGCATCTGCGGCTACTTCAATATCTTTTTTAATGGCACGTGTTAATCCGCAAACGGTTGCATTCTTAATAACCTTTGAAATATTTTCCACAGATGCAAAATCACCGGGGCTTGAAACAGGAAAACCCGCTTCAATAATATCCACTCCGAGATTTTCAAGCGCCAGCGCCAGCGCTATCTTTTCATCCGCATTCAGTTTACAGCCGGGCACCTGTTCACCGTCTCGCAGGGTAGTATCGAAAATATAAATCTTATCTTTTGACATAGATAAATTTTATGTAATTAAGAAAACTCAACGAAGAAAATTAAAACTTCATATGGGCTTCATAATTCAGATATTTGCAATCAGGTTACGAATTTACCGGTAATTAAGGCTAATCAAAACCAAATTAAGCCTTATATTACGTTGGGTAAACCCCCTAATTTGCAATGAAACCCTTTACCAGAGCGGATTTTACAGAAATTTGATTACGATGCCCAAACGTTCGACAGACGAGTTATTTCAATTAATAAAATCGCTGGAAAAAGCGGAAAAGCGCAATTTTAAGCTTTTTGTGCAGCGAAATGCCTCCTCGCCTGATATGAAAACCATCCAGTTATTCGATGCCCTGGATAAGTTGGAAGATTATGATGAAGAAACGCTTTTAAAACGCAACCCGGATATAAAGAAGCAGCAGCTATCCAACCTTAAATCGCATGTATACCGGCAGATATTAGCCAGCCTGCGCATTTTGAGAGATGAAAATAATATTCAGTTACAGCTTCACGAGTATATGGATTATGCCCGCATTTTATATGATAAAGGGCTATATCTCCAAAGCCTGAAAACGCTGGAGCGGATAAAAGAATTTGCCCGTGAACATAACCAGCTTACTTATGCGCTGCAGGCATTAATATTTGAGAAGAAAATTGAAGCGCTCTATATTACCCGCAGTATGGAAAACCGTGCGGAAGTGCTGGCAAAAGAAGTGGAAGAAGCGGATGACCGGCTTGTAATGATTGGAAAACTATCAAACCTTTCATTACAACTATACAGCTGGTACATTAATATGGGGCATGCCAGGGATGATAAAGACCGCATGGCGATAAAAGCGTTTTTTGAAACCAATATGCCTCAAAATGCCGGTTTGTATAAAGGCTTTTATGAAAGACATTACCTGTATGAAAGCTATTGCTGGTATGGATTTATTTTGCAGGATCTGCTGATGTATTACCGCTATTGCCGGAAATGGGTAAATGCATTTGAACAGGAGCCGGCAATGATAAAAGTGGATACACAGCTATATATAAAGGGAATGCATAACCTGCTGAATGCCCATTTTATGCTGTTGAATTACGAGAAGTTCAATACAGACCTGAAAAAGTTTGAACAGTTTTATGCATCAAAACAGGCCAATTGCAATGATAATAACCGTGTACAATCTTTCATCTATTTATATACGTCAAAGCTCAACAAACATTTTTTGGAGGGTAGTTTTACAGAAGGATTGGGCCTTGTTCCTGAAATTGAAGAAAAAATTTCTGAATACCGCCTGAAGATGGACCGCCACCGCATACTCGTATTTTATTACAAGATCGCCTGCTTATATTTTGGCAGCGGGGATAATGAAAAAGCCATCGAATATCTTAACCGCATCATTAACTGGAAGGTTGATTTAAGAACAGACCTGCAATGCTATTCAAGATTGCTTCACCTGATTGCACATTATGAACTCGGCAACTACGATCTGCTGGAATACCTTATTAAATCAGTGTATCGTTTTATGGCGAAAATGCAAAATCTGAGCATTGTGGAAGAAGAAATATTCCGCTTCCTGAGAAAGTCATTCCACCTTGATAAAAAGCAGGTAAAAAGTGCCTTTATTGTGCTGAAAGAAAAGCTGGAAAAATACAAAGACAACCCGTTAGAAAGCCGGTCGTTCATGTATCTTGATATCATCTCCTGGCTTGAAAGTAAAATAAAGAATGTGCCGGTGCAGGAAGTGATGAGGGAGAAATACCTGGAAGCGATGAATAGGAGTAAACAAAAGAGCGTATAGCTTTTACGCAGTTGTTATAGTTTATTTCTTATCCAACTCCTCTATCTCCAGTAAAAAACTATTCGCCTTATTTATTTTACCAAACTCGCCTTTACTAACAAACCATTTAAACCACTTTTTTTGATGGTTTCTATAGTTCAGATTTCTATATAACCATATGCCGATAAAAAGTTGAATTAAAACTATTGGTACCTGAATAAGCCAGAAGGTACCCGGCGAATTATGCATCCAGTCATTCGTCATAAACCATATACTGAATACCGGCAGTTGCAACCAGAGTATACCTAATGTTTTTAAATTGGAAAACTTTAATTCAACCAATGCTCTCTGCGCACTTACCACTGTTTGGCTGTTATCAAAATTATTCAATAATACGAGGTGATACATATACAAGCCTACGGCTATAAGAGATACCACTATATGAATAATGAATGCTGATTTAAAAAACCAGTTGCTATATGTCCATGACACAATCAGCACAAAAGCTATCGCTGCACACCAGAGCAAGCCAAAAATAATTCCTGCCCAGCGTATGGCTTTTAAACCTCCAAGCGCCGACTTAGCTTTATTTGCCAGGTTTTCTTTTAAAAGTTTTTTATTAATACTGATCGCCTCATCTAATTTGGCATTTTGCGATTTCCATAATGCCAGGATATCTGTATGTTCCATGTTGTTACCCATGATTTGCATTAAATTTTTGTTTGAGGAATTGTTTTATCCTGCCAATTCTCGTTCCTACATTCGTTTCACTAATACCCATTATATCTGCTATTTCTTTATAACTCTTTTCTTCGAGGTATAGCAGGATAAGCGCTTTATCTAAATCTTTAAGTTCAGCAATAAATGTATTAAGCAGTTTTAGCTGGTCGTTATTATCAAGCCCGGGTTCGGGCTCACGGATATTTAATATATGCTCCTCTATAGGTAAGGTAAGAGGCAATGGCTTGTTTTTCCTGTAAAATGAAATAGCTACATTCAGCGCTATTCTGTATATCCATGTTGAATACCGGTATGCTGCATTATATTTCTCAAATGAGCGCCATAGTTGAAAGATCATTTCCTGTATAAGATCTTTTCTGTCTTCCATACTTTTACAGTATGCATTGGCAACTTTATACAATATACCTTTATGTGTATCTACAACTGAAATAAATGTATCTTCTTTCATTAGCATAACGCTGCCCGCTCAATATTAAGCATAATAAAACCGCTCTTCAGAACCGGCTTACTTAATTATTCGCCAATGGATTAAAAAAATCACAGATCATGAAAGTATTTTTGAGGGATGCGTAAAATTAATAAAGTAATAAGGTAAGGTTATATTTAACTATAATTACTAAGGTAATAAGGTTTTGGCTTTAAACTTTAAATATGAATATTTAAACTTTCCGCAGCCAGTTTACAACACAACCAAGTTACCCTTTACCACATACCACTTTCTTCTTTCATTAATACAAATCTCCCTGTTCACCCAATACCTCCCTGTATTTATTAAATACTTTCGTTTTTGAAATAAAGCCGGCAAAAGTTTTGTCTTTGGTGAGCACCGGCAAATACCAGCTATGGCTTATATCAAATTTATTCATTACAGAAAGCATGTTTTCATCTTCATACAAAACCGCAGGTGGCTTCTTCATTAAATGCTTGATGGATACTGTATTGAAAAGCTGCGGTTCAAAAAGCTTTTGCTTTACGTCATTTAACTCTATAATACCCGTAAATTTTTCATTTTTATCAACAACAGCATAAATATTTTTTTCGCTACGCTTAATAAGGTCAACCAGGTCGCCGAGCTTTTTATCCAGCATTATAGTATCATAATTATCCTGCAGCATATCCTGCAGGCTGATGGTGGTAAGAATATTCTTTTCCTTCTGATGCGTAAATATCTGTCCTTCTTCTGCCAGTTTTTTTGTATCCATTGAGTAACGTTCGTATTGCTTCACAATAAAAAAAGCAATAGACGAAACAATCATCAATGGAATAAACAACTCATATCCATTGGTAATTTCAGCTATCAAAAATATTCCCGTAAGCGGGCAATACATAATACCGCTTAATACGCCTGCCATTCCTACCAGCGAAAAATTTCCCTCAGGCAATTTTACCCAGCCGGTGGCACTACATAATTTTGAAAAGAAAAAGCCGAGATAAGACCCGACGAATAATGAAGGAGCAAAATTGCCGCCGTTACCGCCGCCGCCATTTGTAATACCTGCTGCAAGCGGTTTTAAAAGCACTATCAACCCGGTAAATAATATTATACCCCACTCTTTTTGCAGGTAAGAAAGCACGGTTGTATTATCGCTTACATTATCCATACTGTCATTAGCAATCAACTTTACGTGTTCATAACCCTCGCCAAATAAAGGTGGAAATAAAAAATAAATACCCATTAAAACTAATCCTGCTAAAAGTGCCTTTACATAAGCGTTCATCTTACGGTGATGGATATATGTTTCCGTTTTTTTATACACTCTCGCATAGTAGAGTGAAACAAATCCTGCTAATACACCTAACAAAATATAAAACGGCGTATTATGATAATTAAAGTTTTGTTTAAGCGTAAAATTGAAAAGGATGGACTCGTTCAAAATAATCTTTGAGCATAATATGCCGGTTACGGTAGCGGTAATTAAAGGAATAAAATAGCTGACAACTAAAGCATCGGTAAGCAATACTTCAATTGCGAATATTACTCCCGCTATCGGCGCATTAAACACAGCGGCAATGCCTGCCGCAGCACCACAGGCTATAAGTAAAGTTCTTTCCCGGTAATTCAGTTCGTGTATCCTGGCAATATTAGAACCCACTGCCGAACCTGTTGCAACAATAGGCGCCTCTAATCCAACCGAGCCACCCATGCCTACCGTTAACGAACTTGTGATAATATGCGCATATGTATGGCGTAATGGAATAAACGAAGATTTCCTGGCAATAGCTTTCAGTACCATTGGAATACCTTTTTCAAGCGCGCCACCAAGAAAATGGTTTATTACAAAAACAGTAAGTATTAGCCCGATAGCCGGAAATAATAAATAAGAAAACCTGGAAACGGGAATAATCGAAATCCAGTGTTGCACATAATGCACCAGTGTTTTAAGCAATACAGCGGCTAACCCTGATACAAGCCCCACAATAACTGAAACCACCATCATATATTGCACCCTGCTCAGTCTTACGCGGAGTAAATGCGAAAAGTACTGGTATATTTTTTTTATCTGCCGGTTCATTCTATACACTTAGTAAAGGCAACAAATATAGTAATGTTATTTTTGCATCATTATCTTAATTACCTTGTAATGTAATTTTGTGTTTATGTCAAAAGAATTGAGAAAACAGGAAGCATTAGAGTATCACTCAAAAGGAAGACCGGGAAAAATAGAAGTTGTTCCAACAAAAGACGCCAAAACACAGCGGGATCTTTCACTCGCATATTCTCCCGGCGTGGCAGAGCCATGCAAAGAGATACAGCGCAACAGCGAAAATGCATATAAATATACCGCCAAGGGAAACCTGGTAGCTGTTATCAGCAACGGCACCGCAGTATTAGGTTTGGGAGATATTGGCGCTGAAGCAGGCAAACCCGTAATGGAAGGTAAGGGTGTGTTATTCAAAATCTTTGCAGATATTGATGTATTTGATATCGAGATCAATGAAAAAGATCCTGAAAAATTTGTACAGATTGTAAAATCATTAGAACCAACTTTTGGAGGCATTAATCTTGAAGATATAAAAGCGCCGGAATGTTTTTACATAGAAAAGAAGCTGAAAGAGCAGATGAATATTCCCGTAATGCATGATGATCAGCACGGTACCGCCATCATCAGCTCTGCTGCATTACTGAATGCACTGGAAATACAAGGCAAGAAAATAGAGAAGGTTCGCTTTGTGGTAAGTGGCGCCGGCGCCGCAGCTATGGCCTGCATACAATTATACGAGGCATTGGGCGCTAAAAGCAGCAATTTTATTTTATTTGATAAAGATGGTGTGTTGCATGAAAACAGAACGGATCTTGATAATACCAAACGTCGTTTTGCAATAACAGGTAAAAAAGATTTAACCATAGCTGATGCTATGAAAGATGCTGATGTTTTTATCGGGCTTAGCGCCGGAAACATCCTTACATCCGACATAGTGAAAACGATGGCTAAAAAACCTATTGTATTTGCTATGGCAAACCCTGATCCTGAAATTACCTGGGAAGAAGCAACCTCTGCCCGTAAGGATATTATAATGGCAACAGGCCGCAGCGACTATCCTAACCAGGTAAATAATGTGCTCGGCTTCCCTTATATTTTTCGTGGAGCCTTAGACGTTAGAGCCACGCAAATTAATGAAGCCATGAAAATGGCTGCCGTAAAAGCATTAGCAGAAATGGCTAAAACGCCTGTGCCGGATATCGTTAATCTCGCTTACAATCAGCATAACATTGCTTTTGGGCCTAACTATATTATCCCCAAACCGCTTGATCCCCGTTTAATCTCTACCATCTCGCCTGCCGTAGCTAAAGCAGCCATGGAAAGTGGCGTGGCAAAGTATGCCATTGAAGATTGGGAGAAGTATACAATAGATCTTGATAACAGGCTGGGAAATGATAACCAGCTATTTCGCGTTATTGGCAACAAAGCCAGGAAAGATCCCCGCAGGGTTGTATTTGCCGAAGCAGATAATCCCAAGATTTTAAAAGCCGCACAAATAGTGCTGGATGAAAACATCGCTTATCCAATACTGTTAGGGGAAGAAAAGAGGATACTTGCTATTGCAAAAGATAACGGTATAGATCTTGAAGGCATTCCGATTATTGACCCGCGAAGTGATGAATGGAAGCAAAAAAGGTATGAATATGCCGACCTGTATTTTAAAAAAAGACAACGAAGGGGTGTGAACAGGTACGAAGCCAGCAAAGTGATAAAAGAACGCATAAGATTTGCATGTATGATGGTGAATACAGGAGATGCAGATGCCGTAATCAGCGGTCTTACGCGTAACTATCCGCAAACCGTACGCCCCGCCCTTGAAATTGTGGGTACAGAAAACGGCGTTAACAAAATTGCAGGCATGTACATTATCGATACCAGGAAGGGGCCTATGTTCCTTGCCGATACAACCGTTAATTTTAACCCTACCGCCGAGGAGCTTGCTGATATAACCCTGCTGGTTGAAAGGGAAGTAAAATCATTTGGTATTACACCACGTGTTGCCATGCTTAGTTATTCCAATTTTGGCACCAGCAATACGGCAGAAGCCATTACGGTTCGCAAAGCAAGAGAAATTTTAAAGCAAAAAAGCCCCGAGCTTATTGCAGATGGTGAGATGCAGGGCATACTGGCATTCAATAAAGATCTGCTTAAAGAAAATTACCCTTTTAGTGATTTGGTTGATATGGATGTAAATACACTCATATTCCCCAATTTAAGTGCAGGTAATATAGCATATAATTTATTGCAGGAGCTTGGAGGTTTTGACACTATCGGGCCTGTATTGCTGGGCCTGGCAAAGCCCGTGCATGTGCTTCAACTGGGCAGCACCGTCAGGGCTATTGTAAATATGGTAATCATTGCCGTTGTAGATGCACAGCAAAAATGCCCAAAGCAGGATACAGGTAAGCTGAATGAAAAAACCTGGTGGGAGAAACACAGGAAGATAAATGAAGTAGTGTAGAGGAGGATAAGTGATAAGTAGTAAGCAGGCAGCAACCGATAGCTCAAAGCTGACTGCCCATAGCTGACGGCTCATAGCTGATAACTCATACATAACATGACAAACCAGGACCTCAATCATATCTCCAGAAAGAAAAAGGTATATGCCGTAAGCAAATCCTTTAAAAAATACCTGAAACGTTACGGTAGAGAAATGCAATTGCCTTTATCCTACGAAACATTAAAACATTTCGACAGTTCATTTCCTTGTCTTGATAGTAAAGGAAATGATACGTATTGGGAAACAGTAATGTATAACCCTACACTTGCAAAAGAAATTCACCAGGCTTTAATTAGAATATACTCGTTATTAAAAGCCGCAGGTGCCAACCAGGCAGAAGAACATTTGCATGTGGAACGAATTGACTTTTGTGTATTCGGTAATTCTCAGCCATTTCGCGTTAAGGTAGTAAATAATTATAATGATGTATACAGCTATCTATACATCAAAATAGCAGATGCTTCCCGTATTTTAGGGCTGGAACTTGAACATCTTCTGTCGCCATATTCCATTAACTATCTTATTGACGGCAATACCCTGATTGAAGAACATATTGCCGGGGTGCCCGGTGATGTGTTTGCAAAAGATTTTATGCATCGCACCGGGTATAACCCAAAGCGTATTGCCAAAGAGTTTGTAAAGTTTAACGAAAGGTGTTTTGCAAGGTTACTGGGCGATATGCGCAGTTATAATTTTGTATTTGATATCACTCCCGACTTTGATGATATACAATTCAGCATTCGTGCAATAGACTTCGACCAGCAATCATATGAAGGGAGAAAAAACTTTTACCTGCCACAATTTTTTAAAGAAAACAGGGTTTTTGTAGAACTGGTGCAGCAACATCTTAACCCGGAAGTAATTGAGCAATACCAGCAGGAGGAACGCGCACAATTATTTAAAAGAATAAAAGCACAGCGGCACAGGTTAGGCGATTTAAAGGCATCTGTAGATAAAGATGAATTAGCGCCGCATGAAAAAATAGAACAGTTGGCGCATGAACTTGCGGAATATTTTGACAACAAACGATTTTCAGAATGCAGGGGTATGGCCGAAATTCTTCGCATTCACCTCAGGGAACTTGTTGTTAATCATTTAAAAAAAGCATGATTTATCATTTTCAGGTATTTTTGTTTGAATAATAATATACACACATGACGGTTTTTAACCATTTTGGGAGGTACCTGCTTATGATTAAGGGCATGTTTACCAAACCCGAAAACTGGAGAATGTACTGGAAGGAACTGATGAAGCAATGTTCGGATATAGGCATAGGTTCTTTAGGCATTGTTGTAATTGTTGCGCTATTTATTGGCGCGGTATCTACCCTTCAAACGGCCTACCAGCTCGTGAGTAATCTTATTCCAAAATCCACTATCGCTCAAATTGTAAGAGACACGGTAATACTTGAATTTGCACCAACCATCACCTGTATTGTTCTGGCAGGTGTTGTGGGCAGTAAAATAGCCAGCGAGCTGGGCAACATGCGGGTAAGTGAGCAGATAGATGCGCTTGAAATAATGGGCATCAATACCAAAGCCTATCTCATCATGCCTAAAATTCTGGCTTCTTTTTTAATGATACCGGTACTGGTAGTTATTGCCGGCGTATTAGGTATTTGGGGTGGAAGAATGGCCGGTATTTTATCAGGCATTCTTTCGCCTGAAGAATTTGAAGAAGGTTTGCTCAGCGGCTTTCAACCCTTTAATGTAACATTCGCTTTATCCAAAGCATATACCTTTGCCTTCATCATTTCAAGCATTCCGGCCTATTTTGGTTATTTTGTAAATGGCGGAGCGCTCGAAATAGGAAAGGCAAGTACTACAGCAGTGGTGACCAGTTGTATTATGATTTTGTTTGCAGACTATATACTGGCCGCATTGCTTTTATAAATCAACACCCATATGATTGAAATAAAAAACCTGCGTAAAAGTTTTGGTGAAAAAGTAGTATTGCAAGATGTGAGTGCGGTAATGGAAGCCGGCAAAGCCAATCTTATTATTGGATCAAGCGGAAGCGGCAAAACCGTTTTTATGAAATGCCTGGTAGGATTATTTGAGCCAGATGCAGGGGAGATTATATATAGTGATCAAAACTTCACCGCTATGGAAGATGAACAAAGAAAAGAATTGCGCCAGCAAATCGGGATGCTCTTCCAGGGCTCGGCTCTTTTTGATAGTCAAACCGTTGAGCAGAATGTAATGTTTCCACTGGATATGTTTACCAAACTTTCTCACAGCGAAAAACTAAAAAAAGTAAATGAAGTTTTGGAACGTGTCAATCTTAAGGACGCTAATAAAAAATTTCCTGCAGAAATAAGTGGCGGTATGAAAAAGCGCGTGGGTATTGCCCGGGCTATAGTATTAAATCCCAAATACCTTTTTTGTGATGAGCCTAATTCAGGGCTCGACCCACAGACCTCCCTGGTTATTGATAAGCTCATTTACGAGGTAACCAAGGAGTTTAATATGACTACCGTTATCAATACCCACGACATGAACAGCGTGATGGAGATTGGCGATCATATTATTTACATGTACCAGGGTGTAAAGGAATGGGAAGGAAGCAATAAGGAAATAATCTATAGCAAAAACCAAAAACTGAATGATTTTATATTTGCTTCAGAATTTTTGAGGGATGTTAAAGAAATGAGGACTTTAGAGGCAGAAGAAAAAGCAAACACAAGAAATAAGTAAAAAACCATATGAAACCCAAAGAATTTATTCTACTTTTACCGCTCCGGAGAAAACACATTTTGTATAATCTATCTATGTAAAATGGTTTTTTGGCATATATGTTCATCCCCTAATCGTGAGGCTTTATGATAAACAGAATAATTTATCTGGGTTATTATATATTAAAAACTCCCAAATCTCAATTTTTCAAAGACTTCAATTTTGTAAAAAAGAAAAAAAATATTTCTTCGCTGGCTCTTTATAAGGAAATCCTGTCTTCCTGTTTTAAATATAACGTTTCATTAATGGATTATTTTAAGCTTCGTTTTTTTGATAAAACAAAAGAACAACGCAGCGAATATGCCGGCATGGGCTTCATGTATGAATATCAACTAAAAATGAACCCTAAGGGCTCCAGGGATGTATTAGAAGACAAAGTAAAATTTCTAAAGCATTTTAATGAATTTTCGGGTAGAAAATGGGCAACGCTTGCAATGCTTGAGCAAAGCAAAGGATTATTGGAAAGTTTTCTAAACCAGGAACAGGGAAAGGTTGTTTTAAAATATTCGAAAGGACAAGCAGGACAGGAAGTTCAGGTTATAGAAACCAAAAATATGTCTGCTGAAGACCTCCTTAATTTTATGAAAGAGGGGAACTTTGATTTAATAGAAACGTTTGTGGTACAGCATGATGATTTAATGAAAATTGCTCCACGCGGCTTGAATACGGTACGAATTGTAACTCAACTCACTGCTAATAATAATGTTATAATTATTGGTACCAGCTTACGGTTAAGTATATACGAGAATGTAGACAATATGAGAGCAGGAAATATTGCTTTGCCCCTTGACCCGGAAACAGGAATTACAACTGACTCAGGAGTATACGCTGACATTTCCAAGGAAGATGTAAGAACACATCCTTTAACCGGATTAAATTTAGTTGGGTTTAAAGTTCCTTACTGGCACGAATGCAAGGAAATGATAATGAAAGCTGCATTACTTATTCCTGAAAATAAATCTATTGGCTGGGATATTGCAATTACCAACAATGGTCCTTTGCTTATAGAAGGTAACCATAACTGGAGCCATGAGCTTTGGCAATTGCCTGTAAGAAAAGGGCAGAAAAAAATCTTACTGCAATTTATAAATGATTAACCCGGTTCTTGTAAGGGGGTATTTTATAGTTCTTAATAAAAATGCTTATCCCGCTGATTTTAAACACCATTTGTATTTAACGCGATTTAAAATTGATTAGATGCTGAAGAAGATGTTTCACTGGATAAATTATATGGGGTATGTAGGGAAAAACTTTTCCTCTCATGCAAAAAAGCAGTTTATAAAAGATTTTAAATTTGTGAGGGAAAAAAAGCGCATGTCTTCCATTGCTTTATTCAGCGATGTGCTGTCATCTTCCATAAAAAACAACATGTCTCCCCTGGAGTTCTTCAAATTAAGGCTTTATGATAAATCTGCAGAGGAAAGATCAGAATATATATCGGCCCGCGTGTTACGTAAGTTTCAGCTACAAATGAACCCTGCACAGGAATGTACTGTAATTTCAGATAAAATAAAATTCCTGGCCCACTTCAAAGATCTTATCAAAAGAAATTGGGCATCTGTTGAAACGTTACGCCAGGACAAATCATTAGCAGAAGCTTTCCTGAACGATGAAAAAGGAAAAATTGTCTTAAAGAATTCCAGGGGCATGTCTGGCAAACAGGTTAAAGTGGTTGAAACAAAGCAATTGAATGTGCCGGATCTTATTACATTAATGGAAGAGAACAATTTTGATTTAGCAGAGGAATTTATTATTCAACACGATACGCTAATGAATATTGCACCACGGGGACTGAATACTATCCGGGTAATATCCCAGCTTCAAAATGAAGAAGTAATTATAATAGGAGCCTGCCTGAAATTAAGCATTTATGAAAGCGTGGATAATTTAAATTCCGGCAATGTAGCCATGCCGGTAGAGCTTGAATCCGGAATTGTAACAGATGCAGGCATATTTTTGGATATCACAAAAGATGATTTAAAAAAGCATCCCCTCACCGGGATAGACATCATCGGTTTCCAGGTTCCTTTCTGGAAGGAATGCATTGAAATAGTAAAAAAAGGCGCTTTGCTAACTCCCAACAACAGGTCTATTGGCTGGGACGTTGCGGTTACTAATAACGGCCCGCTCCTGATAGAAGGAAATCATAATTGGGGACATGATATATGGCAGATGGCTTACAGAAAGGGATTTAAAAAATTAATCTTTCAGTATATGAATAATTGATATTCGCTACTCTTTGCAGGTAAAAGAAAATGTGTTTAATTTGTTAAAAGTCGTATACATTCAATTTTTTTCCACTTAAATTCAGACATATAAATGTTTTAAAAATTTGGTTCTTTTTTTGTTAGCAAAAGATATCATTGCCCCTGGAACATTTCATGTTGCTATTAAAGTGAAAAGACTATCGTAACTTGCAAGATGCTGTGCGATCTTAAAATTCACCTATTTAATAAAGCCAATTAGCCATTCCTATACTAATCCTGTAGCTTATTAATTGAAATTGCGCTATAATAATTATATATATGCTGAAGAGGGTATTTTATTTTGCTGATTATCTGGCCTTTTTTACAAAACACCTGTCTTTTAAGGCAAAAGATAGATTTTACAAAGATTTTAATTTTGTAAAGCGGAAAAAAAAATTTTCATCATTTTCCCTTTATAAGGATATAATATCTTCTTCTCTAAAATACAATATAACACCACTCGAATTTTTCACGTTGCGTTTTTATGAAAAAACAGAGAAGGAAAGAGCTGATTATGTTTCGGCACGTGCCTTAAGAAGATATCAATCATTAATGAACCCGACGGATAAAAAAGATATACTTGCGGATAAAATAAAGTTTTTGACGCATTATAAAGATTTTATAGGCAGAAAATGGAGTACATTGAAAATACTCCAGGAAAATAAGGCGTTAGCACAAAGTTTTTTAGATGATGAGAAGGGAAAAATTGTTTTAAAAAATTCAAGAGGACGATGTGGAAAACAAATTAAAATTGTTGATTCAAAAAATATAACAGCAGACGATTTGCTGAAATTAATGGAAAGTGAAAACTATGATTTGCTGGAAGAATTTATTGTTCAGCATGATGATATGATGAAGATTGCTCCAAGTGCACTAAATACAATCAGGGTGTTATCACAGATACATAATGGAGAGGTTGAAATTATAAGCCTTTGTCTCAAGCTGAGTATTGCCGGCTATGTTGATAATTTAATGTCGGGCAATATTATTATGCCTGTAGATCTTGAAACAGGTTGTGTTTATAATACAGCCGTTTACTATGATATAACTAAAGAAGAAGTGAACGTTCATCCGCGCACCGGTATTAACATTGTAGGCTTTCAGGTTCCTTATTGGCGGGAGTCTATAGCGTTTATAAAAAAAGTTGCATTAGTTATTCCTGAAAATAAATCAGTTGGCTGGGATATTGCTATTACCAATAATGGGGTTGTACTTATTGAAGGAAATCATGACTGGGCATATGCGTGCCAGCTTGCGCAGCGTAAAGGCTTCAGAAAAACTATACTCAAATTTATGCCTACCCTCGCCAGGTAGCTTCAATAGCAATCAAAAGCTCACTCCAAAACTCACCGTAGAATATATTTTACCGGATCTGTCGCTATACATAGCGCCAACTTCAAGCGGGCCTAATGCGAAATTATAACCGAAAGAAAGCCCATACCCCGACATAAAATCGGGATTATTGAAGAATACACTTTTATTAATAAGATTTGTAAACAAAACATTAGCCCTTGCGGTTGCATAAGTGTTTGATAAGAACTCATACCTGAAGCCTCCCGTAAACGCAGCAAATGTGGGTGTATATATCGAACCTTCGGGAAGCCCTGTAAAAATTACCTGGTTATTATAAAGCGGTAAAACCCCGCCAACTGAAAATTCATTCATTATATTGTTGGTATAATTAAAATTAGCCCCCACCTGTGTTGATGCCATTGCTGTTAACCTGCGCAACACACGGTAATATGATTCCAGGTTAAAAGCGGTTCTGAGATAAGGAAGGTCAGAGATTGCGGAAACAGCCTCAGGGTATGGATTTCCATCCTTCAACACAGATACATCCACGCGCTGTTTAAACACCCAACCTGCTTCCGCATCTATCTTAACACCTCTGTTAGGAAAAATTCTTTTATCGAGCGAATTATATTTAATAAATCCGTAAGCAGTTGGCATGCTCACCGAGCCTTTAAATTCAAAGTTTGATGCAAGTACAGGATTGTACTTCACAATTTCTTCCCTGAAACCTAAACCAATAGCAAATCTTCTGTCTGCCGAAAAAGCGATATTCCCATCAAACCGTGCATATTGTCTTTTAAACAAACCGGATTGACTGAATGGCTTGTCGGCAATAAAATTATTGTATGTATTAACACTAAACCTGTCGTACTGAGCACTCAGCGATGCTGTTACATTTTTATGCCTTCCTATATATTGCAGGTGCTCCCCCCTTACTCTGAAATTATCCCCAATATTAATAGTAACAAGATCTCTTGAATTAGAGATTAAAAAATTACGGGTAGCAAGATTTACGATAGCGCTTATACCGCTGAACTTATCGTAATGCAATCCTATTTTGGCAAACGACAAAGGATTCTCTATAACATCAAAGATAATTTTGTAACTGCCATCCGGTTGTTCATGCAGGGAATAGAGTATACGGTTATAATACCGGGTTCCGAATGCATGACGAATCATCCGGGAAATATCTGCGGCATTATACCATTCGCCTGTTTTAAGGTTAAGCGTGTTAATAAAAAACTCAATTGTTGTATTCTTCAGGCTGCTTATTTCAAAAGAGGTAATTCTTACTTTTTCCGTGGATGGCAAACGATTAGCCTTAAGCGGTTGCGGTCCATAGATAGCATCCAGTGAATCGGAAAGTCTTTTTAAAACGGGATATAGTTCTTTTCCTCTTTCAATTCCCGCGTCAAGAATATCTATTGCCTGGCCAAAGCTGCCCATATTATATTTCTCCAGGTTATGATCAACATAAATATCACAAAGCGGTATCTCTGTTTTATGATCTTCTGCTTCGCGAAAAAAAGCCACCTGCAATAATACCTGTATCGCGTTGCGCACATTGCGTGAGCTTAATAACCCTGTGGAAACATTGCTGCCTATTACAATATCGGCGCCCATCCTTTTTACATCCTGTACAGGAAAATTACGCACCACTCCCCCATCAATCAATCTTCTTTCCTGCATATTAACAGCCGTAAAAAAAGAAGGGATTGCCATACTTGAACGTATAGAAGAAACGATTTCTCCCGACTCCATCACAACCGCTTCACCAGTGCCCACATCAGTTGCCACACATTTAAAAGGAATACTGAGTTTTGAAAAATCTTTTACATTACAAACAGGAAAAAATAATTCAGCAAATTTTAACCAGAGCTCCTGCCCTTCAAGTATACCGGTAGGTAAATTAAACCTGTGATTTTGCCAGGGAAGCTCTACAATGTATTTTGAATATTCATCCTTCTCAGCCATGAATATACTTTGCAGCGAGGATTGGTTACTGAGTAAAAGATCCCAATCTATCGTTCTTGCTATCCTTTCAATTGTATCTGCCGAATAACCGGAAGCATATAAACCGCCAATTACGCTGCCCATACTTGTGCCGGTAATATAATCAACATTCAAACCGGCCGAGTCTATTGCCTTTAATATGCCTATATGCGCCAGCCCCTTAGCACCGCCGCCACTAAGGGTAAGCCCGATTTTTGGTCTGGTGCTGCGCTGTGCAAATACGCTGCTGCACATACAGCAAATCCACAAACACGATATAAGAATATATTTCATAATAACTGGTCAACACACTTTGCATACATATCAGTGCATATCTTTTAAAGCATTTATTTCGCTGATATTGTATACAGGTACAAGTTATTTAAATTAATCACCGCAATGAGCATATTAACAAGCATCGGTTGAGCGCTGATCAGCTCGCTTTCACAAGTGGGGATTCCGGAACTCAATTTAAAACAAGTTGCCTGAAAACCATCAGTTAGTTTGTTATAAAAAAACCGTTCTGCAAAAGAACGGTTTAATATAAGTGCGGATAATTTAATATTGATTAATACTCATCTTCATTAAAGAAGAAATCTTCCTGGGATGGATAATCAGGCCAGATATCATCAATACCTTCATATATCTCACCTTCATCTTCCAGTTCCTGCAGGTTTTCTATTACCTCAATAGGCGCACCACTGCGTATGGAATAATCAATTAATTCATCTTTTGTGGCGGGCCAAGGGGCGTCTTCCAGATAGGATGCCAGTTCAAGTGTCCAAAACATTGTCTATTTTAATTTTATGGATGATCAGATTGCTAACTTGCTTTACAGGCATTACAGCCTGCAAATTTTCCGCAAAAGTAAAGTTTAGCACGTAATTTCCAAATTCACTTATTCACGTTCAAAAAAAAGGTGAACGGGCAGGCGATTTTTTTATTGCATATGCCATTGGGCAATTATGAACACTATTGCTTAATTTCCCGCCTTAAACAACCTAATAAACGGTAATGTTATCAGCCAAAAACATTGTAAAATCCTATGGTAACCTGCAGGTGCTGAAAGGCGTAAGTCTTGATATAAGCCAGGGAGAAATTGTAAGCATCATTGGTTCTTCGGGGGCGGGTAAAAGTACCCTGCTTCATATTATCGGTACGCTGGACAGACCGGACAGCGGTGAAATCTTTTTAGGCTCCGAAAGGGTGGATCAGTTAACCGGTAAAAAGCTGGCATCATTCCGGAATAACCATATGGGTTTCGTTTTCCAGTTTCACCACTTACTACCAGAGTTTACGGCGCTGGAAAATGTGTGTATTCCGGGCTGGCTGGCAGGTAAAAAGAAGAAAGAAGTTGAAGCAAGAGCAAAAGAATTGCTGGAAACTCTTGGGCTTAAAGACCGCATGGATAATAAACCAAACGCCCTCTCCGGCGGTGAACAGCAGCGTGTAGCTGTAGCCCGCTCACTTATTAATAAGCCTGATATTGTTTTTGCAGATGAACCTACAGGCAATCTCGATTCTAAAAACGCCAGGGAACTGCATAAGCTTTTTGTTGATCTTAGAAACAGGCACGGGCAAACCTTTTTGATAGTAACACATAATGAAGAATTAGCCCAAATGAGTGACAGGGTTTTGCACATGAAAGACGGGAAGATGATTGATAGTTAAAAGGTACGCAGGTGCGTTTCACGCGGCATACGCTGAGAAGCGCGGAGTTCGCAAAGAAGCATATATTATTGCCGGCCTTCTTAAACTTTTACTTATCAATTTTTTGGGGTACCCACGGTATATCTTCAAGACTGTTAAGATGCCCCGTATAACGAGCCAATACAAAAAGATAATCGCTAAGCCGGTTGAGGTATTTTAAAACAAGTGGATTAACTGTGGATTCTCCATCAAGCCGTACACAACATCTTTCAGCACGGCGACAGATACAGCGGGCAATATGCAATTGTGAGACGGCAATATTTCCCCCCGGTAAAATAAAATATTTCATGGCAGGCAACACGGCATCCATACTGTCTATCTCTTTCTCCAGTAAAAGAATATCATTGTCAGTAATTTCCGGCAATGCCATTTTTATGTCTTTTCCGGGATCGCAAGCCAGCAAAGCGCCAATTACAAAAAGATCGCCCTGTATTTTTTGCAGTGTATTGCGGCTCTTATTATCGGTAAGCATATCCCTGCATAACCCTATATGCGCATTCAATTCATCAACGGTTCCGTATGTTTCTATACGAAGGTGAGATTTAGAAACTTTAGTTCCCCCGATAAGAGAGGTGTTTCCGTTATCGCCTGTTTTTGTATAAATTTTTGTAGCCATAAAGAGATGGGTTACCCTGCCGCAACAGCCTTCTCCACTTTCCTGTCGCTTTCTATAACACCGTCGCGTAAGCGCACTATTCGTTTGGAGTAATTAGCGATATCTTCTTCATGTGTAACCAGCACAATAGTATTACCGGCTTCCTGTATTTTGCCGAAAATATTCATGATTTCGTAAGAGGTTTTGGTATCAAGATTACCTGTAGGTTCATCTGCCAACACCAATGAAGGATTATTAACCAACGCTCTTGCTATTGCCACACGCTGACATTGACCGCCACTTAATTCATTGGGTTTATGATGGCTTCTGTCAGCAAGATCAACCTGCTCCAATACATGCATTGCCATTTCAGTGCGTTGCTTCTTTGATATGCCGGAATATACAAGTGGTAACGCCACATTTTCTGCGGCAGTTAATCTTGGCAACAAATTGAATTGCTGAAATACGAAGCCAATTTCTTTATTTCGCACTTCTGCCAGGTCATTATCTGCCATCTTACTTACCTGATGACCATTCAGGTAATAATCTCCGCCTGTCGGCGAATCGAGGCAACCGAGAATATTCATTAAAGTACTTTTTCCGGAACCTGAAGGTCCCATCAGCGCTACATATTCGTTTTTTTGAATATCAAGTGATATACCTTTAAGCACCTGCAGCTCCTGTTTTCCCATAAAGTAGCTTTTCCTGATTTTATCCAGGTGAATGATTGAATGCATATGCACAAATATTAAGATGTTTCCGTAAAACAAATATAGGGAAATGGGCATTGGGAACAGCAAAATGTGGATGAACGGGAACAATATGAGCATGAGAGAGAATGCGGGAATGAATTTGAAAATTAAACAATTTCCTGCCTGCCGGCAGCTACCCTGTACACACAAGTGTTATACTTTTTACATCAGCGTAGCTGCCGGACATGCAGGCTTTCAATCCCACGCTTTCCTTTTCTTCCTTTTTTTGTTTGGCTCATAAATTTTCCTGCCTTTTGTAACAAGATCGAAAAATTCTGTTTCAAGCGGGTTATTGACGTTCATGGCATTTTTAGTAAGCAGCAATACATCATCCCACGATGCATTTTTTAAATACGGTGAGCTGTGCAATAATCCGCCAAACATACAAACGGCTGTGGCAAAACGCAGATGATTATCCAGGCTGTCCAGCAGCTTGTAATCATACATACACTGGTGTTCCATTTTTGCAGACTGCATTTTACCGGGTTTGCAATAATTTATAGTAACGGTTGACAACACCTCGTTTGATAAAGGATGTTTTTCCGGCCGGGGGGAAATTTCAAACACAGCCATTACAGAATGCCCTGAACCAATCTCGCCACCTTCCAGCATACTGGTAGTATCTGATAAAGCGCTTTTCTTATTATCAAAGCCAATCAGGCGATACGCTTTGATAATATCTTTATTAAATCTTACATGCATTGATACATTATCCGCCACAGCATATAATGTTTGCGTAAGCTCTTTCACCAATACTTTTTCTCCTTCCCTTTCATCATCGAGGTAGGCAAAATTACCATTGCCCTTTTTAGCAAGAATTTCAATTTTTGAATCTTTATAATTACCCATGCCCACACCAAGGCAGGTAAGGTATATGCCCCCCTGTTTCATTTGAGTGATCAACGCTTCAAGTTCTTTCTCACCGGTTTCCCCAACATTAAAGTCGCCATCAGTAGCTAATATCACCCTGTTGTTTCCTCCCTGAATAAAATTATTATGCGCAAGCCGGTATGCCTGCCGTATGCCGGCTTCACCGGGAGTAAAGCCCCCGGCATTCAGGTTCTCTATTGCTTCTAATATTTTCGTTTTTGCTCCACCGCCTGTTGGCGGAAGCATTATACCCGTAACACCGCCATACACCACAATGGAAACAGTATCAATTACACGAAGATTTTCTACCAGCTTTCTGAAAGATGATTTTAAAAGCGGCAGCCGGTTAGGCATATCCATCGAACCGGATACATCAACCAAAAAGACCAGGTTACTTGGCGGCACATTGTCAAGATTGAGTTTTTTTGAAACCGCCTGTATAAACAACAATTGATTTTCTTTATTCCACGGACAGGAAGTTACCTGTGAACGGATAGCGAAAATGCTGTCTTTTTCCGGCTCACTATAATTAAAATTAAAGTAGTTAAGCATTTCTTCTATTCTCACCGCATCTTCCGGTACGGTACTGTTCATATTAACAAAACGCCTGATATTGCTGTAAGATGCCCTGTTCACATTCAGCGTTAAGCCGGTTACAGGATTATCATCTGTTTTTACAAATCCGTTTTCAATAAGCGGGCTGTATGTTTCGTCAGCCACAAACATTTTGCGACTGGTTAGCCCGGCAAGATTTTCAGTAAAAGAAACGAGATATTGCTTTTGCACACTTGCCGTATAAGGCAGCATTTTCATTACTATCTTCTGGTATTGCGTAGTGTTAACCCGCACCGATAGCGGCTCATAGCCTTCAAGAGAAAGATCAAGACTATCGCTTTTTTGATTTGTAGTTATACCAAATGCACCCCCTGCTCCGCTGGAGTGTATAGACCTGGTTGAATGCATAATGATCCGCACATTCTGCAGCGGGTTATTTTTCTCATCCAGTATCTCACCCCGTAAATAATATTGAGCTGACGCCGATGTAAAAACGAAAAGCCAACTGAAGAGTAAAGCAATTTGTTTTAGCCGCGGTTGCATGTAATAAAAACGTTTAATACTTCTAACGATATTAAGTACAATATATTACTTAGCAGTTGATTATACTACTCAACCAACTGGTAAATTTCCCTGATATTTCTTCCCAGTCCATCATAATCGAGCCCATAACCTACCACAAACTTGTTGGGTATGGAAAATCCACAGTAATCAACAGCTACGGGTAACTCAGTGGCTTCGGGCTTGTGCAGTAAAGCGCAGATTTTCAGAGAGGCGGGATGCTGGTTATGCAACTGAGGCAAAAAAGCATGCATGGTTTTGCCGGTGTCAATTATATCTTCCAATATTATAACATCGCGGTCTACCAAATCTATGTCTAATCCAATGGATGTTATTACCTGTCCTGATGATTTTGTTCCTTTATAAGAAGCCAGTTTTATAAAACAAATTTCGGCGGGCATATTCAGTGCCTTAAACATATCTGAGGCAAACATAAAAGAGCCATTCAGTATTGCGATAAACAACGGCGTTTTTCCTTTATAGTCATTTTCTATTGCAAGCGCAAGCGCTTTCACTTTTTGTGCTATCTCCCCGGCAGAAATATAGGGTTTAAAAGTTTTATCATGCACCTGTATCAAATCCATTCCTTAGTTTTTATAAATAAGCAGCTCCTGCCCGGGTTTTAAGTCGTTACCCTGCAGGCTGTTCCAGCTTTTAAGCTGGTCTACTCCCACTGCATATTTTTTTGCAATACTATACAATGTTTCTTTACCTGATACAATATGTTTTGTTGCGTTTGATGCGGCTAATTGCACATCAGCCACATTAAACCCGGTTTGCAGTAAAATTTTTTCGCCGTTTGCAAAAGCCTGTTTTGCCGCATCTTTTTGCAGGTATACTTTTTGTCCTTCCTGCGGCACAGCATCTGCTTCAAGATTGTTGTACTCAAGCAGGTTATCCAGGCGAATGCCTTCCGCCTGGGCAATATCATACATATCCTCTCCCGGCTGTACAATATGAAAATCTGTAGCGCCATGTTTTCTTTTTCTTTGCAGGAAGATAAGCTGATCATAATCCAGCACATCATCTCCTTCTTCAAACTCATTAAAATCTAAAAGATGCTTATACTTAACATTATATTGATCTGCAATTGCCAGCAATGATGAGCCCGCGGGAGCTAATATTACTTTTGTTTCGTTAATGCGAAATTCTCCCTGCGGATATACAGTTTTTAATGCCTTAATATCTTTTACAGTATGATTAGCCGCAGGCCTGGTATAGCTTTTACTTGATGCAGCACTTACTGCTATTACCTGCGGAGTAATAACCGGGTTATTTACCGCATACATCGCATCTTCATCCTGCATACTTTTTTTACCCATGGCAATAAGTGTATATAAATTGAGATTATAATCTTCAATATATTTTATAACCTGTTGCGTGTATTTTGGATTAGTGGCATAACCTGCTTTTTTTAATCCCCTGGCCCAGCCTTCATAATCTTCCGGGTCAAGATTAAACAGGAAAGCATACCTCGTACTGTTTCTTAAGAAATCAGAATGGTCTTTATAAGAATCTTCCGCGTTGGAATATGCCCTGAAGCATTCTCCTCTTTCATCATCATCATGATATACTTTGTTACCCGACCAGGCGGTTTTACATTTAATACCAAAATGATTATTGGAGCGCTGCACAAGATCACTGGTGCCGGCCTGTGTTTCCAATATGCCCTGCGCCAGCTTAATAGAAGCCGGCACACCAGAGCGCTGCATTTCTTTAATAGCAATAAACTTGTACGTATTGATATATTGAATGATATTGGCATTCTGGGCTGAAGCCGTGGCGGAAATTATAATTCCGGCTATTAAAATAATAATCGCATTTTTTCTCATCAGATGTCTGCACTATTTTTTTCTTACCAGTAGTAGCCCGTCTCTCACAGTGAGCAATACACACTCTACGCTTTCATCGTTCTTTATGTATTCATTAAAAGCATGAATTGCTTTTGCATTCTTGCCTTTTTTTTCTTCTGCCAGTACTTCACCATGAAACAACACATTATCTGCAATGATATACCCGCCACTTTTTACCCGCGGCATCACAGCGTTATAGTATTCAATGTAGCTCACTTTGTCCGCGTCAATAAATACCATATCCCATACCTCATCCAGCGTACTGATCATTTCACGGGCATCTCCCACCTGCAAGATAATCCTGTCTTTTACAATGCTTTTGTTAAAAAAACTTCCTGCTATGGCAGCATCTTCTTCCCTCAATTCAATCGTATACAATAGTCCGTCTCCTGTTAGCCCCTTACTCAAACACAACGCGCTGTAACCTGTAAATGTGCCTATCTCCAATATTCTGCGGGGCTTGATCATCCTGCTCCACATTTCCAGCAATTTTCCCTGCACCGCACCGCTCAGCATATGCGCCTTGGGGTGTTTCTCATTGGTATAATCCGCAATTTCTTTCAGCAATGCATCATCGTTCGTAGTGTATTGCCCGGCGTAGGTTTCTGCCAGCGGATGTAAAAATTCCAATGCTTATTTTTCTGCAAAGGTAATACAAGAAAAAGCAATTAAAAATTTGGAGCAAGCGGCCGTGTGCGGTAGAAGTCCACTATACAATCTATTACTTCATCGGCAGTATCAACCATATCAATAAGGGTGAGATCTTCGGGACTGATATTACCTTCAACCAGCATTACCTCTTCTATCCATTTCATTAATCCGCCCCAATACTTTTTGCCCACCAGCACCATTGGCATCTGCCTGAATTTTGCTGTTTGAATAAGCGTTGCTATTTCAAAAAATTCGTCCATCGTTCCAAAACCTCCGGGCATCATTACAAAACCCTGTGAGTATTTTGTAAACATCATCTTACGCACAAAAAAATGATCGAAACTCAGCAATTTGTCTTTATCAATATAATCGTTATTGTGCTGCTCAAAAGGCAGGTAAATATTTAAACCTATGCTTTTGCCGTTTACCGCTGCCGCGCCCCTGTTTGCAGCTTCCATAACACCGGGACCACCACCGGTAATAACACCGAAACCGTGTTCTGCCAATTTGCGTGCTATTTCTGCAGATAAAGTATAGTAAGGATTGTTTGGTTTTGTTCTGGCAGAACCAAAAATGGAGATACAGGGTCCAACCTTTGCGAGAGCTTCAAAACCGGCTACAAATTCCGCCACAATTTTTTGAAGCTGGCGGTTGCTCTGATCTGTACTTTCTACCCAATAATTTGCTTTTAATGTTTTTAGGGTTGCATTCATCGTTGTAATTGTTTTCATGTAAAATATTACCATCCTTTACAGATGGTAAAGCCACCGGTAACCGGTGGCTTACAGGTACAACGAATATTTATGCATTTTAGTTTACAGAACTACTTCTTTTTGAAATCATTAGCAATCCAAGGAAAGTAAGCAGGCCGTTCAGCAATAACAACTCAATGCCTATCTGGAAACCGCCGAACCAGTTAGCAGCGTTTCTGCTGATGATATAACAGAGTACCGGCGCAGCAAGACTGATCACAGTTATTAAAGGGGTATTGGGCAACGTTCTCCTGGTAAATATGCCGAACGAAAACAAACCCAACAAAGGACCATAAGTGTAACCGGCGAGGTCAAGTATTACATCAATAATGCTGTTGTTGTTGATAATATAAAATACCATGATGCACATTAGGAAGATAAAGGCAAAAGTAAAATGTACAATTAACCTTTTTCTTTTCTTCTCTTTCTCATTCAAATCAGTCCTGCTTTTCAATCCCAGTATATCAATACAAAATGAAGAAGTTAAAGCGGTAAGCGCCCCATCAGCGCTTGGAAACAATGCCGATATTAATGCGATAATAAACATAATGCTGATAGCCGGCGGTAAAAAATTCATCGCTATAGAAGGGAACATTTTATCGCCGATCACATTCATCGTTTGCCCGGCATTGTTAGGATCGGCAACCAGCAGTTGCTTTACTATCTTACCATCAATATTCACATCTGTATATACACCACCTTTTGATAAGGTGAACATATACAGCAAACCTCCCAACATTAAAAACAGGAACAGTACGCCTGTCATAACAAGCGCCATCGTCATCACGTTTTTCTGAGAGTCGCCAAGCCGTTTTACGCTGATATTTTTTTGCATCATTTCCTGGTCAAGCCCGGTCATGGCAATGGTAATAAAAGCGCCGCCAACAATTTGCTTGAGGAAGAAACCCTTGCTGTTAACATCGGTATTGAATACATTGAGATAGCCTTTATTACTCATTTGCGAGAGCGCTTCCGCACCGCTGATATTAAGGTGATGAAGAATATAGATCACACAAACAATAAGGCCGGTTACCATCAATGTTGTTTGCAGTGTGTCGGTATAAACAATCGTTTTTACGCCGCCTTCAAAAGTATACAGCAATATCATCAATAGTATGAAGGATGTGGTTACCACAAAGGGCACTCCCATCTTATCAAGGATAAAAAACTGGAGAACATTTATAACAAGATAAAGCCTCGCGGTAGCGCCTACTGTTCTGCTGATGATGAAAAACAAAGCGCCGGTTTTATAGGCGACATTTCCAAACCGGTGCTGCAGGTAATTATATATGGATGTGAGGTTGAGCCGGTAATATAAAGGAAGCAATACAAAAGCAATAACCGCATAACCGATCAGATAGCCGATAGTCACCTGCATATACGCGAACCCTTTAAAGGTTCCTCCGGCAAAATCGCCTACCCCGCCCGGTACGCTTACAAATGTTACTCCTGATAATGATGTGCCGATCATACCGAATGCTACCAGCATCCAGTTACTGTTTTTGTTGCCTATAAAAAAGGTATCGTTATTGGAATTACGGGAAGTAAAGTATGCTACCACAAGCAGTATAATAAAGTATCCAATTACAAATGAAAAAAGTAACCAGGGAGACATAATGATATTTGAATTATTAAAGCTGAAAGATAGAACTTTATTTTTTGTTCATCATTGGTAACATTATTGGTTGCGGTTGAGGCCTGTGTCATTTTGTACTGCTGCCCGGCAGATTCCTCTCCCGCCGCAATAGTCATTTAATTCAATACAACCTGCGGGCGTGTTCGGAATGGAAGGCAATAAAATATACATTGAGCAATAGTAAAACATTCAGCTATTGCATCAATACTGAACAATACACCACAGCACATATACCATTGCGGGCCCTCATGCCGGGGTACGAGGCATCTGCCCTGATTTTCGTTACGGTTTGCGTATATCCAGCATAGTTTCATCATCAACTTACCAACACAATCCGATCATACCATATCAACTTATTGAGACATTATTGTACATTTGCGTCACCAAGTTCTTTACTTAATTTCTCATCAAGCAGCAAAGGTTTTACTTAACGTAGATTAATAGGGAATTGTGCGCAAATCACAAACTGTCCCGCAACTGTAAGTAACGCAAAAAGTTTTTGCCCTTGTTGTCCACTGCCAAAAGCGGGAAGGACGGCAAAAATGTTACAAGTCAGGAGACCTGCCTTTACTGTATTGACAATGCTTTCGTGGAATGAGGCAGACGGTCAATTGATGTACACATAAATTTACAGGACAATTGTATCCTGTTATATATACCCCTTGTGTACATACCTTTACTTTCCTTTTATTTCCCGTTGCATTTTGAAGTTTGGCAAAAGAGCTTTTAACTGATTTCATCATTTTAAAAGCAACAAAATGCAAACACAAAACTTAGGCTACCCGAGGATAGGCAGCCAACGTGAGCTCAAAAAAGCCAGTGAACAATACTGGCAGGGCAAAAGCACTGTACAGCAATTGCTGCAAGCAGGCAAAACTATTCGCCAACAAAACTGGCAACTGCAAAAAGATGCAGGTATTGACCTGATACCCTGCAACGATTTTTCGTTTTACGACCAGGTATTGGACACAACCCTTATGGTTGGAGCAATTCCCGAAAGGTATCATTCCCTGATGGAAGCAAAGCAACTTCCTGATATTGATTTGCTTTTTGCAATGGCAAGGGGTTATCAAAAAAACGGTTTTGACGTAACCGCAATGGAAATGACCAAATGGTTTGATACCAACTATCACTATATAGTTCCCGAGTTCACAGCCAACCAAAAATTCACTTTGTACAACACAAAAGTGCTGAAGGAATTTTTGGAAGCAAAAGAAAATGGCATCAATGCCAAACCTGTTTTCATTGGTCCGGTTTCGTACCTGCTGTTAGGCAAGGAAAAAGAAGAAGGCTTCCACAGGCTTGAACTGATAAAAAGCTTATTGCCTGTTTACATTGAGATATTGAAAAAATTAGATGATGCCAATGCACACTACATCCAGTTTGACGAACCATGTCTTGCTTTGAATTTAACGGATGCCGAAAGAAAAGTTTTTGAAAAAACATATCAGGAAATCAGAAACAAATTCCCTCACCTGCACATCATACTTGCAAGCTACTTTGAATGTTACGGCGACAACCTGCAAACCGTATTGAGCCTTCCCGTACAAACCATACATCTTGATTTGGTACGCTGTCCATTGCAGTTGGATGATATTTTAGCTACCGGCTTTGTGAAAACAAAAACAAATCTTTCTTTAGGCGTTGTTGACGGACGGAACATCTGGAAAAATGATTTTCAGCAATCGCTTGCGTTTATTGATAAGGCAGTTGAAAAATTAGGAGCAGACAGGGTTTGGATAGCACCCTCTTGTTCATTAATCCATTCGCCCTGCGATTTGGATTTGGAAACAAACGATAAAACCTTAACCCCCGGAATAAAACAGTGGCTTGCTTTCGCTAAACAAAAAATTGACGAAGTAGTAACGCTGAAAAAGCTGGCTGCAAAAGAAAATGCGACAGCCACGCATATTAAATGGCAGGAAAACAAAGTTGCAAATGAAAGCCGCAAAACATCCGCACTTATCCATAATGAAAAAGTAAAACAACGGGTGGCAGCCATTACAGCTAAAGACGACCAGCGTTTAAATAATTTCTCAATCAGGAAAACAAAACAACGGGAAGCCTTGAAACTTCCGCTGTTCCCAACAACAACCATCGGTTCGTTTCCTCAAACAACTGAAGTAAGAAGCTGGAGGGCCAAGTTTAAAAAAGGCGAACTAACACAACAACAGTATGATGATTTGATCGCCAAAGAAACCGAAGAAGCCATTCGCTGGCAGGAAACCACTGGCATTGATGTGCTGGTGCATGGCGAGTTTGAGCGTAATGACATGGTGGAATATTTTGGCGAGCAGTTGAATGGGTTTACATTTTCTAAAAACGGTTGGGTACAAAGCTATGGCAGCCGTTGCGTAAAGCCGCCTGTCATTTACGGCGATGTAAGCCGCCCAACACCAATGACATTAAGATGGACATCCTTTGCACAATCCCTCACAAAACAATGGGTAAAGGGAATGTTGACAGGACCCGTTACCATTTTGCAATGGAGCTTTGTACGCAACGACCAGCCACGCAGCGAAACCTGTACACAAATAGCACTCGCTATTCGTGACGAAGTAGTTGATTTGGAAAAGGCGGGCATAAAAATTATACAGATTGATGAACCCGCCATTCGTGAAGGCTTGCCATTGCGTAAAGAAAACTGGCAGGAATATTTGCAATGGGCAGTAAGGGCGTTCCGTATTTCGGCAAGCGGTGTGCAGGACGAAACACAGATACATACCCATATGTGCTATTCGGAATTTAACGACATTATTCAAAACATCGCCGACATGGATGCCGATGTTATCACCATTGAGTGCAGTTGTTCGCAAATGGAATTGCTGGATGCCTTTGCCGATTTTAAATACCCTAACGAAATTGGCCCGGGTGTGTACGATATCCATTCGCCAAGGGTTCCTTCAAAAGCAGAAATGGTAGCGCTCATGGAAAAAGCGAAAGCCGTTGTGCCAGCCGGGCAGCTTTGGGTAAACCCGGATTGCGGTTTAAAAACCCGCCATTGGGACGAAACTAAAAAAGCATTAACAGAAATGGTAAACGCAGCTAAAGAATTAAGAGAGTTGGTGCATCATGATTAAAAGCTATCATTTAAAAACAGGCAATTGCTTTTTGTAATTGCCTGTTCTCTTTACAATATAAAGATCAGCTCAAATGCAAAAAATAAATATCCGCTTCAGCCTGCTTAACCAGCGTAATTATTTAAACGTATTATTGCGTCATAATATGATACTATGGGTGTTAAAAGTGTAGCAGTGTTTTGCGGATCGCGGTCCGGCAACAACCCGCAATATGAAAACGATGCGAAACAACTGGGAAAGTTATTGGCAATAACGGGAATACAAATTGTATACGGCGCAGGCAACAAAGGTATTATGGGTTGTGTTGCCAACACCGCTCTTGAATATGGTGGCAGAATAACCGGTGTAATTCCCAGGATATTGGTTGAATGGGAAGTGCAGCACACCGGACTTACAGAGCTCATCGTCACCGATACTATGCATCAAAGAAAAAAGCTGATGTATGAGTTATGTGATGCCGCTGTGATATTACCGGGCGGCTATGGCACAATGGATGAGTTTTTTGAAATGCTCACCTGGAATCAACTCAGTATTCACAGTAAGAAAATTTTGCTATTGAATACAGCAGGTTTTTTTTACCCGTTACAGGTATACCTGCAAAAAATGGAAGAGGAAGGATTTTTATATAACCATGTAGAGCCGAGGATTGGTTTTTGTGAAACGCCGGAGGAGGTAATAACAGCATTAAGCTTATTGTAAAACAATTTATGTTATTTTCACTATTGCCTGTTATTGATTTTGATAATTGTAAATGCATTTTTATTTTTGGTATTTGAGCATGACAACAATACAACCCGACTGGCAGCCGGATTACCTCGAAAATGATCTGGTACGGCTTATCCCTCTGTATAAAGATGATTTTGAAAAATTATACGCGGTAGCATCCGACCCTTTAATATGGGAACAGCACCCTGCGAAGGACAGGTATGAAAGAGAAGTGTTTCAATTGTTTTTTGATGGTGCGGTTGCGGGCAATACAGCTTTTCTTATTATTGATAAAGCATCAGGAAATATAATCGGTTCTACACGTTACTATGATTATAAGCCTGAAAATTCCAGCATTGCCATTGGTTATACTTTTCTTGCAAAAGCATATTGGGGAGGAAGGTATAATCAATCCTGCAAAAAATTATTACTTGATTATGCTTTTCAATTTGTAGATAAGATATACTTCCATGTTGGCGCCACCAATACCCGTTCGCAATTAGCGATACAAAAAACAGGTGGAGTAAAAGTGAATGAAGCAGATTTTGATCACTATGGAAAAAAGCTGTTGCATTTTGAGTATATAATAAAGAAAGAAGATTGGAAGTGAGCGATCAGCTATTAGCCACCAGCGGTTAGCGCTTACTGATAGCTGATCGCTGACCGCTCAATGATTACCCTTCCTCCATAATTCCCTTTGCACTCACATATCTTCTCCATTTTTCAATTACCTGTTGCATATCATCCGGCAGTTCACTGTTAAAAAACATTTCTTTTTTTGTAGTGGGATGAATAAAGCCCAGTGTTTTTGCATGCAGCGCATGGCGCGGGCATATAGCAAAACAATTATCAACAAATTGCTTGTATTTGGTAAATACTGTTCCTTTTACAATCCTGTCGCCGCCATAGGTATCATCATTAAACAACGGGTGACCTATATGTTTCATATGCACACGTATCTGGTGTGTACGCCCTGTTTCAAGACGACATTCAACAAGGCTCACATAACCAAACTTCTCCAAAACGGTATAATGCGTTACAGCATCCTTGCCATGATCTCCTTCGGGATACACATCCATTATTTTCCGGAAACGCTGATGACGCCCTACATGACCGGTGATTGTTCCTTCACTTTCTTCAAAGTCTCCCCAAACCAGCGCTATATACCTGCGGTGCACTGTATGCGCGGCAAACTGTTCAGCAAGGCTTAGCGAAGCTTTTTCATTTTTTGCAAGCACCAGCAAGCCACTGGTATTTTTATCAATGCGATGCACCAACCCAAAACGCGGAAGCGATACTTCTGTTAAAGCAGGTGATTGTTGTTGCAAATACCAGGCTATGCCATTCACCACCGTACCATTATAATTACCAGAACCGGGATGAACAACCATGCCCGCGGGCTTATTTAGTACAATAATATCATCATCTTCATACACAAAATTCAACTCCATTTTTTCAGGCACTATCTCTGTTGACTCAGGTGAATTTTCTGAATATACCAGCACCTCATCGCCCGGCTTTATTTTATGATTTGATTTAACAGCTTTACCATTTACCAACACATGCCCTTTTTCAATTGCCTGCTGCAATTTATTTCTTGTACCACCTTCAATGCGGTTAATCAGGAATTTATCAATGCGCAATGGCTCCTGCCCTTTATCAACGGTAAAGAACATACGCTCATATAATTCTTCCGATCCTTCAGCATTTTCCAGTTCGTCTTCAAAATCAACTTCCGTTGTAGCCATGTATATATTTTTTGCAAAGATAATTTTTCAGGCATTTTTCTACATCGCCTCTGCCACGCTGATTAAGGAAGGATATACAGCATCAGTATATGGATCAGGGAGCTCCGGTGCGGGGCGGTTACTTGGAATAAAAATAGTTGACGCGCCTATATTCTTTCCAAATTTCATATCGCCCATTGTATTGCCAATCATAATGCTTCTGCTAAAGTCTATATCAGGAAAATCAGCCTTCGCCATATAGCCCATGCCCGGGTTGGGTTTGCGGTTAGGGCTGTCATCATTCTTATCAAGGCAATAATATATTTTATGTATATGACCGTCATTTTCCTCAACAATCCTCAGCATATTCATGTGAATATCCTTCAAATCATCTTCCGTCATCAACCCTTTGGTTACACCACGCTGGTTGGTTATAATAATAATCCGTCCGAATTTTTCTGAGAAGATTTTTAAAGCATCAGGCACGCCTTCATAAAAAACAAAATCATCCCATTTGGTTATATATAATCCTACGGTTTCGTGGTTAATTACACCATCACGATCTAAGAACAATGTCCAGGATTTATCTATCTTTTTAAAATCAATCATTGCCTTGCTTTAATTCGTATTGCGCCCTTTCGTAATCTTCGGGAATACCGATATCAATAAAATAAGCGTCCTGCGCTATGCCATATATATTTCCTTCGGGATAATACTTTTCCAGATAATCTTTTTCAAAAGAAAATTTTTCGGAGAAGGGTTTCTTTTGAAACACGTTTACGTTCAGCAGGTACACACCACCATTAATCAATCCTTCAGCAAAATATTGTTTCTCTTTAAAATCTTTTACCCGGTCTTCCGCATCAAGTTCAACAGCGCCATACCTGTCAAAGTTCTCCATTGGTTTTAAGGATAGTGTACATTCGGCAAATTTGCTTTTATGAAAAGCTGCAACCTGCTGTATATCTGCCTTAAATAAAGTATCACCATTCGTTACCAGCACATTTTCACCGAAGCTGACGTTGCAGGCCAACCGAACAGCGCCACCTGTTCCCAAAGGTTCATCTTCCAGGGAAATAGTGTATTCATTTTTATGTAATACTGTATTCAGAAAATTATCAAAGGCTTCGCTTTTATACCCTAATGCAAAAACAAAGTGCCCTATGCCCTGCCTGCGAAGACTTTCAATTACATATGCAACAAAAGGTTTTCCATTAACAGGCGCCATACATTTGGGCAGATCAGGCACGGCGCTACGCAACCTTGTGCCCAGTCCGCCGGCCAGTATAATGGCTTCCGTTACTTTACCTGCCATTAAAATATTTTTCTTCTACCAACTGGCAGATGATATGTCCCAATAAAATATGCGATTCCTGTATACGTGGAGTATCTGTAGATGGAACGTTCAGCAGGTAATCACTCACCTCTTTCATTTTTCCCCCTGTTGCCCCGGTAAATCCTACAGTTATCATTCCTTTTTTCTTTGCTTCCTCAAAAGCAAGCACAACATTTTTAGAATTGCCGGAGGTTGATAAACCGATCAGCACATCACCTTTTTGCGCTAATCCTTTTATAAGCCGTGCATAAATAACATCATAACTATAATCATTGCCTACGGCAGTAAGATAGGATGTATTTACATGCAGCGCTTCTGCAGGCAAAGCATCACGATCTATATAAAACCTGCCGCTAAACTCTGCAGCCAGATGCTGCGCATCTGCAGCGCTTCCACCATTACCGCAAAACAATACTTTATTGCCATTTTTAAACGCGCCGGTAATTACATCAACCAGAGTTTTTATGGTACCCAGTATTTTTTCATCTGTAACCAGTTGTTGTTTTACTGCAACAGAAGCATTGATAATATCTTTAATTGTGTTGATCATTTATTGAAATTGAATTTTAAACAGACCAGGTTGTTAACCCATATTTTGTGAAACCATATTGCTTTACTTCTCCACCAAAAGGTCGCAATGCTTCTATAACACGGTATCGTGTATTGCCCGGGCAATAAAAACTCATAAAGCCTCCGCCACCTGCGCCTGATATTTTTCCACCGGAGGCGCCGGCTTTTTTAGCGGCATCATATATCTCCTCAATTGTATTATTAGAAATATTCGCTGCCATTTTTCTCTTCTGTTGAAAGCCGTAATCCAGTATCTCTCCTACTTCACCCAGGCGCCCTTTCAGCAATGCTTCTTTCATCATGCGGCTCTGCTCTTTCAATTGATGCATTGCTTCGATAGAGCTGTCATTTTTTTGCTGCACATTCTTTTGTTGTTCTTTAATAATAGTGGCAGATTCTCTGCTGGTAGAAGTATAAAAAAGCAGGAGGTTATTTTCAAGTTCGTTCAGGTATTTGGATTTTATACGAAGCGGATTTACAATCACTTTATCATTGTCGTAAAATTCCATGTAGTTCACACCTCCGAAAGTTGCTGCATATTGATCCTGGCGACCACCGGCAAGCTTTAAATCCTGTCGTTCTATTTCATAGGCATAATGCGCTATATCATATTCACCCAAAGGCAGGCTCAGCATTTCTGCAAAAGCGCCAACTATCGCTACCACTAAAGTAGAGGATGTTCCTAATCCTGAGCCTGCCGGCGCATCAACAAAGGTATGTAACCTGAACCCTGTTTCGGGAAATCCATAGTCTTTTACAATGCGGTTATATACTCCTTTCAGCAAGTCAAGTTTTCCATCAGGCGGAAGCGCTTTGGCATAGTCATATTCCAGATGCTCATTTCTATCTGCTGCGGTGAGATATATTTTCTTTTCAGCAACAGGTTCAATATTTGCGTAAGCGTATAATGAAATGGCTGAATTGAGAATAGCGCCACCATATAAATCGCAGTAAGGGCTTACATCGGTGCCACCACCGGCTAAACCAATTCGTAAAGGGGCTTTGCTTCTGTATATCATTAGAGGCTCAAAAATTAATCGCCCGCAAAGTTAATAGAAATGTTGGGTATAGAAGCTTGTCCTTTCTTAAAGTATATTCCAGACTCCATTAATATTGAAACTGGTAAGAGGCATACTCTTCATCATTATTGTAAATAGTAGATTGCAGTAGTCTTTTACTATCGCCAAAACTGTTTACAAAACGAAATACTTCTGTTCTGGGATATTCTGATCCATTAGGAATGGACCGTATATCCGACAAAACTCCATATCGATGCATGTATATATCAATATCTACATTATTGTTTGTAGATAAGGTTACATAAAGCGGGTAAAAAAAGATGCTTGTATTTTCATCATAATTTAAGATGTTTTCCAGGTAATGCCAGTCCTTACCGCCTAAAATTCTAAAAAGACTATCAAGCCCGTTGCCTCCTGTTTCATAACTATATTCCGATCCGTAATATAAGTCTGACTGCTTTGATGATAACTGGTTAAGCGCATTATATGTATAATCAAAAGAAGGAAAAAATATAGCATCGTCGCCGGAAGTATACATTCCTGCTAAAGAACTTATTGTGGCGTTATTATGATAAGTAAACTTCATTGTAACAGGAATTCCGGAGAAATATTTTCCATAGTCAACATTCATGAATGTATAGCCGGGCGCTCCTGATGAGTCAGTAAATGATACTTTAAAAGTATCTGTTTGTGCAACACCTGATTCAGCATGTTGTACTAATATTTGACTGATACTATTATCACTTCTTTCGATGGAAATACTGCTTTTTACAACACCAACATCATTATAAAAAGCATTGGCTGTTAAGTATCCTGAGGTATTAAAAGTGTAAGTAGCAAACAGATGATCATATTTACCGGTAGTTAATGTATCATCGTAATATACACTAACCTTATTTGGAAATTCATCATATTTAAAGCTGAGATTCAGGCTTTCATAGTCTCTGACCTTATAAGCGAGATAAACAGGAGGATCTCCCGGTAATTCAACCTTAGGATTACCACCCGAAAAAAGCTTATCATTTTTTTTACATGATAAGATAAGGATGGGTAAAAAGGCAATCGCTATAACAAAAGCACGGCAGTTTCTAAGTTGCATGTATGGTTTATTAAGCTTTTAATAGGATGATGACGAAAACCAGGAATACGGAACATCCCAACGAGCAATGGTTATGCCAAGTTACGTTAATTTATATTTGAAGGTTTGTGCAGCCCAATATTTTTATTATTTAAAATAAAGGTTTAATCAATATACATTTGAAGATAGCTAATATATACACATGTAACATAAATCATCATGGCTTAACCTGCTGCCATTCAGAAAAAAACATGTATAAACAAACAGTCATTTCTTTTTATGTCAAAAAGTACAATCAGTATTTACTTTTTCCTGAAGAATATTCTAACGGGCACCCCTTTAAAATTAAATTTAGCCCTTAATTGATTTTCGAGGTAGTTTTTATATGGTTGTTTGATATCATCCGGATAATTGGAGAAAAATGCGAAGCTGGGCACTACGGTAGGCAGTTGTGTAACATATTTTATTTTAACCGTATTGCCTCTTACTACCGGGGCATGATATGCTTCCACAGCCTTCAGCATCACATCATTTAATTGTGATGTGGAAATCTTTCGTTTCCTGTTTTCATATACCTCTAATGCGGTTTCTATTACTTTAAAAATGCGCACTTTATCTTTAACTGAGATAAATAAAACAGGCACATCATTAAAGGGCGCTAATCTTTCTTTCAATTCTTTTTCGTAATCCCGTGCAGTGTTGGTTTCTTTTTCTACCAAATCCCATTTATTTACCAACAGCACAATACCCTTTCCTTTGCGGGCAGCTAATGAATAAATATTCAGATCCTGCGCGGTAATGCCTTTTGATGCATCTAATAATAAAAGACAGACATCCGCTTCATCCAATGCTTTAATAGCACGGATAACGGAATAAAATTCCAGGTCTTCTTCAACCTTGTTTTTTCTTCTTAAACCTGCGGTATCAATTAAAATAAATTCTTTTTGAAAAAGATTGTAATGGGTATGTATAGTATCTCTTGTAGTGCCGGCAATATCGCTTACTATTGTCCGTTCCTCTCCTATCAATGCATTCAGTAATGATGATTTACCCACATTAGGCTGTCCTATAATCGCGAATTTAGGCAGTGCGCCTTCGTCTTTTTCTTCTTTGCTTTCGTCAGGAATAAGCTTTACCAGTTCATCCAGTAATTCGCCGGTACCGCTTCCGCTTATGCTGGAAAGAAAGAATATATTTTCGAACCCCATGCTGTAAAATTCCGTTGCTTCCAGCATGCGCCCGGGATTATCTACTTTATTCACCACGAGAAACACCGGTTTTTTGGTTTGCCTCAGCATTTCTGCAACAGCTTCGTCAAGCGGCGTAATGCCCATTTCAGCATCGCACATAAATATTACAGCATTCGCTTCATCAACGGCTATCTTTACCTGTTTTCTTATTTCTTTCTCAAACACATCATCACTGCCGGCTACAAAACCACCTGTATCTATAATATTAAATTGCCTGCCATTCCATTCGGCTTCGCCGTATTGCCTGTCGCGGGTAACGCCACTGATATTATCAACAATGGCTTTACGTTCTTCCAGCATCCTGTTAAAGAACGTGCTTTTGCCCACATTGGGTCTGCCTGTAATTGCTACTGTAAAACTCATATTTTTTTTAAGGTGGAAGGTGTAGGGCATAGGGTGTAGGGAGTATAGATCAGTCCCTTTGGCTATGCTTTATATCTTCGCTGTTTTATCTGAGGCAGAAGGTGAGGGGTATAAGGAAAACGGCTTCTTTGGCCTTACACCATATACCTCATGCCTCTCTAATATCCATATTCTTTTAAATGTACATCGTTATCTCTCCACTTTGGCCTGACTTTCACAAACAATTCCAAAAACACTTTACTATCCAGGAATTTTTCTATTTCCAGGCGTGCTGTTGTTCCTATCTGCTTAATCATCTTGCCACGCTCCCCTATTATAATTGCCTTTTGGGTTTCGCGATGTACTATTATATCTGCCGTAATTTTTATTAAACCTGTTTTTTCTTTAAACTCATTCACCAGCACAGCGGTGTGATAGGGTATTTCATCTTCAAACAACTCAAATATTTTTTCCCGGATAATTTCGCCAACAAAAAAACGCGTTGGCAAATCTGTAAGATCATCTTCGTTATAGAATGGCTCTCCCTCCGGCAAAAATTCCAAAATAGCATTCAACAAAACATCTATACCTAAATTATGAAGCGCTGATATAGCTATGGTTCTTTTGCTGTATGCACGTTCCTGAAAAAAAGCTTTGGCTTCTTCCACGCGTTCTGCAGATGCTTTATCAATTTTATTTAATACTACAAATGCGGGCACTTTTAACCGTAATGCAGCAAACATGTTATCAGTCTCCTCAAGATTGTCTTTAATATCAACCACTAATAATGCAATATCCGCATCTTCCAAACTACCTTTAACCGCCTGCATCATTTTTTCATGCAGTTTGTATTTGGGCTCAATAATGCCGGGCGTATCAGAAAAAATAATCTGGTAGTTTTCTGTATTCAAAAAACCTTTGATCCTGTGCCGCGTAGTTTGCACTTTAGGCGAAACAATAGCCAGTTTCTCACCAATAAGGCAATTAAGCAATGTGCTTTTACCTGCATTAGGCTTACCAAAAATATTTACGAAACCAACCTTCATCGCTTTAAATGCAATCAAAAATTTTTGCAAAGGTAAAAGAACAAAATTTGTTTTGGCTGATAAAATGCAGATACTTACCTTTGCGCCTCGCTATTGGGGAATAAATAAAAATATCAGGAGTTCGATCCTTCCCCTCGCAACAGCAGTTCTTAAATATTAATATCAACTTATTATATCGCGAGGTAGAGCAGCGGTAGCTCGTCGGGCTCATAACCCGAAGGTCGGAAGTTCGATCCTTCCCCTCGCAACAACAGAAGCCTTCGTTTTTACCGGGGCTTTTTTATTTTTTGCAGGTTTGTGAGCTCATATATGCCACGGATTAAGAAACCTGCAACAACAGAAGCCGGGGTTTATCCGGTTTTTATCACCCGGATTCCCGGTATAGCCACTTATATTCTCAAGCATTTTTTCTTTTGAGGTTTTGCAAGTATTTTCGCAAAATCCTTCAGGTATAACATTTATGTCAAAATGATTTTATTACCTGATATCATTCTTTAAAACACGGTCTGTTATGGCATACGATGTTATAGTATTAGGTAGTGGTCCTGGCGGATATCCTGCTGCAATAAGGGCTTCTCAATTGGGCTTAAAAGTAGCGATTATTGAAAAAGAAAGTTTAGGCGGCATTTGCCTTAACTGGGGATGTATACCCACCAAGGCATTGCTCAAAAGTGCACAGGTGTATGAAAACATGAAACATAGTAAAGACTATGGCCTGGAAGCGTCTGATGTAAAGCATAATTTCGAGGCAGTTGTAAAACGTAGTCGTAATGTGGCAGATAAAATGAGTAAGGGTGTTCAGTTTTTAATGAAGAAGAATAAGATAGATGTAGTGATGGGCTATGGTAAACTGAAAGCCAAAGGCCAGGTTGAAGTTACCGGTACCGACGGTAAAACACAGATAGTGGAAGGTAAATATATAGTAGTGGCCACAGGCGCACGTTCTCGTCAACTGCCAAGTTTACCCATTGATGGTAAAAAAGTGATAGGCTATCGTGAAGCGATGGTACTTCCGCAACAACCTAAAAGCATGATTGTTGTAGGTAGTGGAGCAATTGGTGTTGAGTTTGCCTATTTCTACAACAGCATGGGCACAAAAGTTACTATAGTTGAGTTCCTTCCCAAAATAGTTCCTGTTGAAGACGATGAGGTTTCGAAAGAACTGGAAAAACAATATAAAAAGCAGGGTATAGAAATTTATACCAACAGTGAAGTAACCAGTGTTGACACCAGTGGTTCAGGTGTAAAAGCAAAAGTAAAAACGCCAAATGGCGAGATAACACTTGAAGCTGATATTGTATTGAGCGCAGCAGGTATTGTTGCCAATATTGAAAATATCGGGCTTGAGCAAATGGGTATCAAAACAGAAAAAGGAAAAATTACCGTTGATAAATACCAGCAGACCAATGTACCGGGCTTTTATGCCATCGGCGATTGCACTCCCGGCCAGGCATTGGCGCACGTAGCGTCGAAAGAAGGCGTTATTGCCGCAGAGCATATTGGTTATAACGAAAAGAAATATAATCACCTGCCGGATACCATTGATTATAATAATATTCCGGGTTGTACATATTGCACACCTGAAATTTCTTCAATAGGTTATACGGAGAAAGCAGCAAAAGAAGCCGGATACGAATTGAAGATTGGTAAATTTCCGTTTGTTGCTTCAGGTAAAGCAAGTGCTGCCGGCGCAACAGAAGGCTTTATAAAAGTGATTTATGATGCTAAGTATGGAGAGTTTCTCGGCGCTCATATGATTGGTTATAATGTAACTGAGCTTATTGCTGAAGTATCTGTGGCACGTAAATTAGAAACAACATACCACGAAATATTAAATGCTTCTCATCCTCACCCAACCATGAGTGAAGGTGTTAAAGAAGCAACGGCTGCCGCATATGGCGAAGCGATTGATATTTAAAAGCAATCAATTATTGTATAAACGGGACGCGCCCCAAACCTTAATAGTTTGGGGCGTCCTGTTTTAGATATTACCAGTTGATTTTATTATTCACCAAAAGGAAATATGTCAGAAGGGGTATGCGCTTCATCCATAAGGCTGGTAAGCCTTTTCACAATTTCCGGGTATAGTGCAGCTATATTATTTGTTTCAGAAGGATCTTTGCTGAGATTATATAACTCAACAGCAGTTTTACTTTTATCAAATACATTCAGCCTGACAGCTTTCCAATTACCACTCCGTACTGCCTGCTTCCCACCTCCCTCATGAAACTCCCAGTATAAATATTCGTGCTGCGTTTGTTTTGAAGAACGGAGCGTTGGCAAAATGGATATCCCGTCCAGGTAAGATGGCGATGCTGTTTTAGCAATTTGTGTGAACGTGGGAAAAACATCCCAGAACGCGCCGATATAATTATTATCAACACCGGCTTTTATTTTACCCGGCCATCTTACTATAAATGGCACGCGGATGCCGCCTTCATACATATTCTCTTTTTACACCACGCAATCCGCCGGCGCTATTGAAAAAAACAGGATCAGCACCTCCTTCCACATGAGGGCCGTTATCGCTTGTAAAAAATACAATTGTGTTATCATCAAGATTTAATTCCTGCAACTTTTGCATTACCTGTCCTACATATACATCGAGCCTGCTTACCATTGCAGCAAAAGTGGCATGCGGAAAAGGTTGTGATGTATAGCCGCCTTCTGTTGCATCCGGGCCATAATCATTTCCTTTATGAGGTGTTTCAGGAAATTTTCCTTTATAATGCCGATAGATGCTATCATCCGGCACAAGCAATTCGGCATGCGGCAGTATACAGGTAAGGAACATTAAGAAAGGTTGTTGCTGATTTTCATCAATAAATTTTAATGCCTGCTGCTGAATAAGATCAGGTGCGTAGGTAACTGCTTTTTTGAGATTTTCATTTTCTTCAAGTATCACTTTCTTTTCATTATCCCATAAATGATCGGGATAATACCTGTGCGATATACGCTGGCAATTATAGCCGTAAAATCTGTCTATACCATGTTTCAAAGGATCACCGGTGCTTTCCATCGGGCAAGTCCCCATTTTCCAAACAGGCCTGTTGTATACCCGGCTGCTTTCATTGCTTCTGCAATGGTATAGGTGTTAGCTGCAATGGGTTGTTGCCCCTCAGGTTTCATTTCTTTATTACCCCGGATAATGGTATGCCCGGTATGCATGCCCGTCATAAGCGAAGAGCGCGATGGGGCACAAACCGTAGTACCGGAATAAAACTGCGTAAAGCGCATCCCTTCTTTTGCAAATTTTGCAAGATGAGGCGTTTTGATAAGCTTTTGCCCGTATGGTTCTATATCGCCGTATCCTAAATCATCAGCTATTATAAAAATGATATTGGGTTTATCTTTAGGCCTTCTCTGTTGCGCATTGCTTTGCTGAAATACAAATAATAAAATACTGAATAGAATTAAATAAGCTATACTTAAACTTGTTTTCACGGCAAAACTGTTGAATAGATTTAAAAGATATGCTTAAAGATACAAACAGCTTTGTGTACAGCTATAAAAAGGAGGGATTTAAAATTGCAGCAAAGGTTGGCAACCTAAATGCACCTGAAAAAATAAGCCCCGATGCTGATTAAAGTTTTTAGCACCGGGACTTTGTTTGATTATTTGTTTTGTCTTTAACGGGACTTTTTTCTTCTCATTGTGATTCATCCTTTTTTTATGAGGTATGTCAATTGAGTGATATTATACACTATGCCTCACCAAGCCGCGGGCGCAACCTGGCTTTTGCTTTATTGAAAATATGTTGCCCCTTGTCAATTCCTTTGCGCAATGCTTTTTGTTGCCCCTCCGGCATCTGGTATACTTCCCGGCATGCTGTGCTACAGCAACCACTGTATTTTTCTGCACATTTTTTACATTGAATAAATAACAGGTGGCAACCATCATTCAAACAATTTGTATGATCATCACAGGGCTCCCCGCACTGGTGGCAGCGGGCGATAATATCGTTGGTTATACGCTCACCCAGGCGATCATCAAACACAAAGTTTTTTCCGGTGAATTTGCTTTGTAAACCTTTTTCTTTTACCTGTTTTGCATAATTGATAATGCCTCCTTCCAGGTGAAACACATTTTTGAATCCGTTATGCAGCATATATGCGCTGGCTTTTTCGCAACGAATGCCACCGGTGCAATACATAATGATGTTCTTATCCTTATGTTCCTTCATCATATCTACTGCCATTGGCAGTTGCTCACGAAATGTATCACTCGGAATTTCAATAGCATTTTCAAAATGCCCTACTTCATACTCATAGTGATTGCGCATATCAATTACAATCGTATCCGGGTCGCCGGTGAGCTTATTCAGTCCTTCTGCATCTACATATTTCCCTTTTACAGTCATACTAAAACCCGGGTCGGTAATACCATCAGCCACTATCTTATCCCGTACTTTTATTTTCAATACCCAAAAAGATTTTCCATCATCATCAACAGCTATATTCAACCGGAGATTTTCCAAAGCAGGAATAGCATACAAATGATTTCTGAATGCTTCAAAATTACTTTCAGGAAGGCTTATTTGCGCATTGATGCCTTCGGTAGCTACATAAATTCTACCAAAAACTTTTAATGTATTAAATGTCTTATACAATTCATCCCTGAACTGCTGCGGGTCTTCAATAAAAAAATACTGATAAAATGAAATGGTTTTGCGGGGCTCTCTTTCCTCCAGCAAAAGTTGCCTGAGCTCCTTTTGAGAAACGCGATTGTGTAATACTGCCATAAGATCGAAATTTTACGCCCTCCGGCGGATCGTTTGCATGACGAACAAAATTTCTTAACAGCGCAAAGATAAGAGGGAAAATTGAGATGAGGAAGATGAGTAAGAGGTAAGTAGAAAGGTAAGGAGTAATGAGGTACTGATACCTGTGTGTGATAGCTGAAAGCCGATACCTGAAAGCTGACACCTATTATCAATTCCCCGTTATTCCTCTAAAACCCAGCCTTATGCCATGGTCATAAAATCCGCTGTCGCCATAGCCGCGTATATAATCAATGCGTATAATTTTAAGCACGTTTTCAATACCTGCAAATACTTCATAATAGTAATTGCTTTTATCTATCAAAAACGCATTTGCGCCAGCTACCAAATAAATATTCAGTTTTTTAATCAAAGGAATTTTATTGGTAAGAAATCCATTAAAATGATGCTCTATATTTAAAGTGCTATACAGCCTTGCCGTTGTGCTGCGGGCATAATAAGGGGATAATTGAAAGCTGTTCAGGTATTCAGTTGCTGTTAGCAATTGGTTACCGTTAAAATGCTGATAATCGGGCAATTCAACTTTATGGTTATTTAAAAATCCTCCTGCTGCAATATGATAGCTGAAAACACCTGCAAGTTTTGCGTTGATATCATCTTTAATTGAAAATTTCCAGCGGTCAAAATCTACATCACTGCCTGCAACACCATTAAGCCCTTTGGCATAGCTGATACTGAACAATGGATATTTAGAGCCGAGATTTATTTTACGTTCCGGCAGTTGAACATATTTAGTACCGGGCCGATAACTTAACGTAAAAGAAGTTACCAAAGCCTGGTGGCGCGAAAAATTTGAAGTCACAAGTTCTACAGGATAATTAGGTGTTCGCCTGGAAAAGTTTTTGCTTTTGCCCCAGAAGGTATTGTCCGTATTTTCAAGTGGAATTCTATCCTGGTAATTCACTGAAGCTTTAATAGTAAAGCCGTCACCAATACCTCTTGTATAATCCATCCTGGCAAACCATGCTTCATAAATCTTCATATAATTATCTCCCGAAAGCAAAGTATTATAGGTGTTTATAAAAGGATTAACCGGCTCTTCATTATTTAATTGAAATACCCGTTTACCTCCGGAAAGTGAAACAACATTGGTATGCTTACGCCCAAAAGTATATCCGCCGGAAAGGTCTGCATTGAAATGATGATTAGTAAAACCATACCGCACCGTTGGCGTAAAAGAAACATATCTTGTTTCAGTAAACTTTCTTGAATACGTTACATTCATATTCAGGTTAAACCCTTCTACGGTGTTGAAATTAGCTACATCAATCAAAGGCGGATAACTGAACGAAGATTTTTTACTTTGCCGCATAAAAGTTTGCCCAAAAACAAGCAGCCCTCCAACGGTAATTCTATTTCGCCTCCTGTCTACAGAATCGAGATAATGCGGGTCTCTACGCAACACCTCCATACTGTCTTTTTTTACATAGTCAAGCAATTCATCATTAAGCAATGGTACCGGGCGAACGGTATCCCAATATTGCCTTGGCAATTTATTAGAGCCGGAATCATACTTAACCACAATATTGTTGAAGAATTTTTTATCAAACTTTGGCTGAAGATTATAGTTAGTATATATAGATACAAAGCTGCCAAATGCATCGAACCCAAACATTTTAACCGAAGGATATAATACCTGGCTGTGAATCATCCACACATCTTTGCTAACGGGAACGTATAGATGCTCAATATGAAGTGAATCTGCAAGCTCCATCTGCGATGATTTGGTCAGCAGGAGATTCACACTATGTATACGCCATTCATTCTCTACAATATTAATTTCTCCGCTGAATACAGGTTCATATGTACGGCGGGGAATTACTTTTATTTTGTTTATCAATCTCCCATTTTCGGTAAAGCTTCCTAAATATTTATACCGGTAAAAATTGAGCGCATTATCCGCAATTGGGGAAATAAAACCCCGGGGATTAAGCACATTGCTTATCTGTATATTATTGTCATAAAAAGTCAGGAACTTAGGATTGCTGAATCCAAAACTTTCTGCAGAGCCACTAACCCGTGTTGAACTAACAACAACTTTTTCTTTATCTGGTTTTTGAAAATAATATTTTGCAATGGTTTCAGACAGGTAAATCATTTTGTTTTTGCCGGTATCTCCATCATCAAATGCTACTTTTTGCCCGAAAATAGTGTTGGGAAAATCTTTCAACCGCAATTGACCTTTTATGTATACCTGGCATTCAAAAGCATCAACCTGTTTTTTATATACGGGGCGTTTTTTTATTGCCTGCCGTATTATTTCATAAGCAGGATCTTCTGCATTACTACCAATCACTACTTCCTTTAGTGTGAGCTCCTGTTGTGATAAAATAAAATCAACGTTCACCAGGGCGCCGCTGACTGTAATTTCTTTCTGCGCCATCGTATAGCCCACATGCATACATTGCAGTGTGTATTTACCATTAGGGAGGCTGATCACATACCTGCCTTCATTATTGGCTGTCGTTCCGGCTGATAATCCTTTTACTACAATAGATGCAAATGGCAATACTTCTCCCTTATTATTTTTTATAATGCCGGTTACCGGCGTGCCGAACGAGCAAAGGCAGGCAAATAAAAAGAGCAGCGTTAACCAAAGATTTTTTTTCATGCAAATAATATAGCCTGCTATTGAAATTATTATGCCATTCACGCCTTTTTCCAGATGATGCTTCTGAGCAGGGAGCCTGTAAGCGCTGAAAATCCTGCTACCGAAGCGCCTGTCAACGCAGTGATTGCTATCAACGTAAATGGATTATTTTTATTAATAACCAGCACTGCAATTTTTTCTGCAAGTAAATGATTATTAGAAGCGCTGATATACCATGCAAGCCCACCCCACAATAATAACAAGGCAATAAAGCCTGCAATAAAATCAAGATAGGGCTTTTGCCATATAACCAGCGGCACTGCAAAAGATACAACGGCAATACTCCACCAGGGTAAATATAGTGATAATGCAAAACTCAGCAGCGCAATCAATATCAGTGATACGATAAATTTCATTCGTATAATTTTTAGTTGGCTGCCACGAATGCACAAATAAAAAACAATTCGTGCATTCGCGGCAATTATTTTAATGCTCCTTTTTAAAAATCATTTTCCAAACCAACCTGTCCGAACCCTCTTCTCCTTTTTTCATAATCCAGGCCTTATAGTATTCACCTGCGGCCCATTTGTCAACAAAGCTATCATAATAAGGGCTGCCGGGGTTACCTGATTGTCCACCCGGGTATACAACATATGCCTCGGTTTCTTTTGTTAAATGCACTACCATCCTCCAGCTTGGCCCGTGGTTGTGTTGTGTAGCATTAATTACATGTTTTCCGCCGCCAATCATCAAAGCTGTTCTTGCAAAAGGCATTAGTTTGGTTTTAAGCAAATGATAGATGGTTGTATTTTTATACGCACCCCATGATAGCTTATTTACAGCTGCAAGTGAATCTGCATTGGCGACAGTTTGTATAAATGACGCGTTTATTATATCCGCTATCGTTTCTGTTTGCGGCGTATTAATATTATCAATAAAAGGAAATGCACTATCGCGCAATAAAGCTTCAATTAAAGTGGGTTGAGACGGGCGCATTTTATCAATACCTGCTTTTTCAAATTCATCATCCCATACCTGTTTTTCAAGATTATTAAACCATAACGTAAAAATTGTTGGTGCAATAAGATTTACATCATTTTTGAGTGACCAGTTTTGCAGGGTATCAAGGTATTTATAAGCTGTTCCTTCAATACTGTTTTGATTAATATACTTCAGCAATAAAGGACGGGCTGTTTCTGCAAATGCATTGTAGTTGTCATTCTGCAGTTTCATCATATCCTGCGGCGTTATATTATTCATTGCTGCAAGTCGCCTGTTTATTTCTATTCCACGATATAAATCATATTCACCCGGGATAAAATAATGATAAGCAGAATCAGCAGGGCGCTGATTGGCGCTGCTGATAAATCCTCTTGCAGGGTTAAGTATATGAGGGTTTTCACTGCGCGGAATAAATGTTTGCCACATGTAACTACTGTCTTCGCCAGGCATTACATATACCCCCTGCCTGTTCCAGCGTGCAGGAAAAGTGCCCTGCTGCCATATAGCAATATCGCCCGACTTTGAAGCAAACGCAACATTATGAGCAGGGCAGGTAAAATATTGCAACGCGTTTTCATAATCTTCATAATTCTTCGCCCTGTCAAGATAATGCCACAATAACAATTCGTTTGAGGGATCATGCGCTTTCCATCTTGCCGCCAATGCTTTGCCCGGCATTGCAGAAGCGGGAAAACTATTGTCGTATGTAACAGGTCCGAAAACAGTATACGCTACTGTATCGTAAACAGGTGGTTTACCTTTTACTTTAATTTCTTCAATACGTAAATCAGCATTCTTCCAATCATTATTAAACCTGTATTGTGTTTTGGTTTCATCTTTAAATTGAATGGCGTAATAATCTTTCACATCACGTTCCGAGCTCGTAAATCCAAATGCTATGCTGTCATTAAAGCCGATAATAACACCAGGCGCACCGGGAAAACTTACACCATATGCATTCATGGATGGTGTTATCATTTGTATTTCGTACCAGATAGAAGGTAACGACAAAGTGAGATGAGGATCATTACAAAGAATTGGCGCACCACTTTGTGTTTTGCTTCCACTCACTGCCCAGTTATTACTGCCATTTGCAGGATCAGGTTTCTCTACTTCTTTCAATTTTCCCTGCGCTATTGCAGTATCAGGTTGAATATATAATGAGTCTTTTGATGCAGGCGGAATAGGATGAACCGTTGCTTCCGGGTATATTGTTCCTTTTGGAATAACAGGATCAAGTGAATCAGCAATCTGTGGAAAAAGCAAACGCAGCTTCGCATCTCCAAAATAAGCTAATGCTTTTGTCATGGGGAGATCATCTTCAAAGCCGGCAAGCGTTTCGGTCATTTGTTTTACAAACAAAGCCGTTTTAAGATTGTTCCATTTTTCAGGCGCATAGCCAAGTATTTTGTATTCAACCGGTAACCTGCTCTCTGTTATTGTTGCTATATACGCGTTTACGCCAGCGGTATAATTATCTACTTCAGCTTTTGTAACAGGATTAGCTTCTATTTCTTTTAAAAGATTTTCAGCAGCGTATGTTATGCCTTTTCTTCTTGCTGCGCGGTCATATTCAAGTGCATCCTTTATATCACCAACAATTTCACTTATTCTTCCAGCGGCTGCATAGGTTTGAAATTCCATTTGCCATAACCGGAATTTTGCATGAAGATATCCTTGTATGAAATAAGCATCTTCATCATTATCAGCAACAATATGCGGCACCAGTCTTTCATCCATATATACTGTTGCATTGCCTTTCAGGTCAGGAAAGCTGAGCTCAGCATCAAAGCTTTGTTTAGCAGGTTCGGCGTTTTGCCATATGCCATGTTGCGGACTTAAAAAATTACCCAGGGCAAGGGGCGCCCATGTTGCAGTACCTAATGCAAAAATCAGCAATGCGGTTACAAGCAATGAAATACAGAAAAAAACTACTCTCATAATTTAAAATTACAGGGTTGGGGGAGAAAAATAAAAACAATTTTGAGTTGTATTTTTGTGGTATGAATGAAGAAGATGTAAAAAACATACTTGGTTTGCAATTGCCAACCGACCCCCGCTGGGTTGACCTGGCATCTATCAGTATGGAAGATATTTTAACGGATCATGCTTACTGCGAACAGAAAGCAGCCACTACCTGCATCAGTTTAATACAGCGCTATTCTGATAAAGAGGAAATGGTAACGGCACTGGCTCCTATCGTAACCGAAGAATGGGGACATTTTCGTTTGGTGCTTGCAGAATTGCAAAAACGGGGATTATCGTTAGGCAAACAACGTAAGGATGCCTATGTAAATAAGCTGATTGAATTTCAGCGAAAAGGCGGAAGTATTGAGGATCGTTTTTTAGATCAGCTTTTAACCATGGCATTAATTGAAGCAAGAAGCTGCGAACGGTTTAAACGGTTAAGTGAAGGATTGAATGATGATTATATGCGTAAATTTTACCGTCGCTTTATGGAAAGCGAAGCTGGGCATTATACACTGTTTATTGAACTTGCAGAAACATATATTGATAAAGACAAAGTAAGAAAACGCTGGGCGGAATGGCTGGCATATGAAGCTGATGTAATGCAGGAAATGGAAGTGAGGGGAGACAGGATACATTGAGTTGGTTGAAGCGAGTTTTTAATCCCTAAATCAACGCTTTCAACTTCTCAACTACCACATCTGCTTCTTCTTTGGTATTATGCTTTGAGAAAGAAAAACGCACTGCTATTTTATTGGGGTTATTATTAATAGCTCTTATAACATGCGAGCCCTGGTCAGCGCCGCTGGTGCAGGCACTTCCACCTGATGCGCAGATATTATGAATGTCAAGATTAAATAAGAGCATTTCGGACTTTTCCGTTTTCGGAAAAGAAACATTCAGCACTGTATACAAGCTTTTGCCAAACGCATCACCGTTAAATGATATATCCTTTATGTTTTGCTTTAGCTTTTCAGCCATATACAACTTCAACGACTTTATGGCTGTACTGTCAGTTTGATAATTAGCCGTAGCCAGCTCAAGCGCTTTGGCAAAGCCTACAATACCATACAGGTTTTCAGTTCCCGCCCGCATATTTCTTTCCTGGGAGCCACCATGTATATACGGATGTATGCTTACATTTTCATTAATATACAGCAGCCCCACTCCTTTCGGACCATGAAATTTATGACCGCCACCGGTTATAAAATGCACGGGAGTATTACGCAGGTCAAATGGGTAATGCCCAACAGTTTGCACCGTATCGGAATGAAATATAGCACCGTAAAGTTTACATAAATTTCCAACAGCATGTAAATCGAGTATATTACCTATCTCGTTATTGCCGTGCATTAAAGTAACCAATGTTTTGGTTTCGCTGCCGGCAAGCAGCTGCTCAAGGTTTTCTATATCGATATGACCATCGGGTAATAGCTTCACAAAAACCAGCTCAACCTCTCCCCTGTTGCGCAAATGTTCTACCGTATGTAATACTGCGTGATGCTCTATAGCAGCAGTAATGATTCTTTTACAACCTAAATCTCTTACAGAAGCCGTAATAGCTGTATTGGAGCTTTCTGTTCCGCCACTTGTAAAAAATATTTCCGCGGGGTGTGCATTTAAAATCTTCGCTACCGATTTTCTTGCATTTTCAATAGCAAGCCTGCTCTCTCTGCCGTATGAATATATTGATGACGGATTCCCGAACTTTTCCTTCATATAAGGCAGCATTGCCTCAAGTACATCATTACTTAAAGCGGTAGTAGCCGCATTATCAAAGTAGATTCTCTTTTCCACAAAAAATATTATTCACTCAAAAATTATGGCAGGCTATTTCAATTCTTTAATATCACGCATAAGCCTGAGCGCTATGTTATTAGCAGTTGATTCAAAATTACTTTCGGCATATATGCGTATGATAGGCTCGGTATTGCTGGTACGCAGATGAACCCAGTCATTATCAAATTCAATTTTTAGTCCGTCTTCAGTATTTACAGGGTGACTTTTATATTTAGTTTTTATCTTTTCAAAAACGCCTTTTACATCAACGTCCTGCTCAAGTTCAATTTTGTTTTTGCTGATGAAATAATCAGGATAAGTGCCTCTTAGCTGTTTTATGCTTTTTTGTGCATTGGCAAGATGGGTAAGAAACAGCGCTATACCAACCAGTGCATCGCGACCATAATGCAATTCAGGCAATATTATTCCGCCATTGCCTTCTCCACCTATCACAGCATTCACTTCCTTCATGCGCGTTACCACATTTACTTCACCAACCACGCTGGGGTAATACTCGCCACCATGTTTTATAGTTACATCTTTTAAGGCACGGGTAGATGACATATTGCTTACTGTATTGCCCGGTTTCCTGCTCAACACATAATCAGCAACCGCTACCAGGGTATATTCTTCGCCAAACATGCTGCCATCTTCACAAACAAAACAAAGCCTGTCAACATCAGGGTCTACTGCTATTCCAAGATCAGCTCCTAACTTCTTAACAGTAGCGCTTAACTCAACAAGATTTTCAGGAAGCGGCTCAGGGTTATGCGCAAACCTGCCGTGAACTTCACTATTGATAACTGTAATATCTTTAGCATTTACGCCCAGGGCCTCTAAAAGAGCCGGTACAAATACAGCGCCGGTACTATTAATGGCATCTACAACTATTTTGAATTTTCTTTCCTTTATAACATCAACCTCTACCAAAGGGAGCGCAAGTATTGCTTCCATGTGCTTTGCCATAAAAGAATCATCTTCTTTTACAGTACCGAGTTTGTCAACAGCAACAAAATCGAAATTTTCAGCCGCAGCAATTTCCAATACCTCACGGCCATCATCACCCGAAATAAATTCACCTTTGGCATTAAGCAACTTCAGCGCATTCCATTCTTTTGGGTTATGGCTTGCCGTTAAAATGATGCCGCCACCCGCATTTTCCATTGTTACAGCCATCTCAACTGTTGGCGTAGTGCTTAAGCCGAGATCCACTACATCAATACCCAAAGCATTGAGTGTGCTTACTACAATATCACGAATAATCGGCCCGCTGATTCGGCCGTCGCGACCAACCACTACTTTACGGTTTCCTGTTTTACTAATCAGCCAGGTGCCATATGCCGCTGTAAATTTTACAACATCCAGGGGAGATAAGGTTAAGCCGGGCTTACCACCTATAGTACCGCGTATTCCGGAAATGCTCTTAATCAATGCCACGTTTCAAATAAATTTTGAGGTGCGAAATTAGCTTAAAATTTCAAAAGAAAGCCTGTTGTTCATATTGTGGCACAAGATTTAAGCCAAGAAGCCAGAAAGTATTACATTTGCCAAACAATTTTTTCTTTCATGCCGGATTATCACCGATCCAATAACCACGCAACAATTTTTTGTTCCTGCCCGGTTTTGCATGGATTTTTAACTGATATATGCGCCTTGAGATATAATCCCAACCTGCATGGATAAGCTTATTCATTACGACATAGCGCTTTTTTCTAAAATAAACGGGGAATGGCATAACCGGTTTTTCGATTGGTTTTTTCCTTTGATGCGTAATCAATATACCTGGGCGCCGTTATACCTTTTTGCCCTGGTATTTATGTTACAACATTTTAAATGGAAAGGATTTGGATGGATTTGTTTTTTCCTGATCACCTTTGCCATAACAGATATGTTCAGCAGCGCCATTATTAAACCATTTGCTGGCAGAATACGTCCATGCGCCGATCCGCTGATTGCAGATGCCGTTCGCTCACTCGTAGGCTGTGGGGGAAAATGGAGCTTTCCTTCTTCGCATGCATCCAATCATTTTGGACTTGCCATGTTTTCATTTAAAACATTAGTATTTATTCCTGTAAAATGGAGATGGCTGTTGTTTTTGTGGGCTGTGGTTATTTGTTATGCGCAGGTATATATTGGCGTTCATTACCCTGTTGATATTCTTTGCGGCGCTTTGCTTGGCTGTACTATTGGCTATTTAACCGGAACTGTTTTCAATAAAAGAGTGGGGTTTGGTTCTTTAGCTTAATTTCATAATATATGATTGAAATTCTGATAATACTGGGGTTAATATTATTGAATGGTATTTTTTCCATGGCGGAGATCGCATTGGTTTCTTCCCGAAAAGCAAGGCTTGAATCGCAGGCAAATAAGGGAGATAAAAGCGCTAAAGAAGCGTTGGAGCTTGCAGAACGCCCGGATACTTTTCTTTCAACCGTACAAATAGGTATTACGCTCATAGGCATATTAACGGGTATTTATTCAGGTGAAGCGTTAAAAACAGAGCTGATAGATTTTTTAAACCGGTATGATTTTATTCGTCCTTATTCAAGCATTACCGCAACCACTATCATCGTTATTGTAATTACCTATTTCACTTTAGTGCTTGGAGAATTAGTGCCAAAGAGAATTGGATTATCCCGACCTGAAACCATTGCTAAGCTGGTTGCAAAACCAATGAGCTTTCTCAGTAAGCTTACATACCCATTTGTATGGTTATTAAGCAAGTCAACTTACCTCACTGTTAAGCTTTTTAACATAAAACCCAAAGACAACCAGGTTACAGAAGAAGAAATAAAAGCCATCATAAGCGAAGGTACCGAGCAGGGAACGATAGAGGAAGCCGAACAGGAAATCATAGAACGTGTTTTTCATCTTGGTGACAGAAATATTACATCGCTGATGACACACCGTAATGATATTGTTTGGTTTGATGTTGAGAAAAATGAGGCTGTAATTAAAGAGAAAATTTTTGCAGAGCCACATTCCGTTTATCCTGTTTGTGATGGCAATATTGACAATATTAAAGGTGTTGTTTCTATTAAAGATCTATACATACACGAGAATACAACGCTTCTTAAAGAGATAATGCAGCCCGCATTATTTGTTCCCGAAAACAATACCGCTTACCAGGTATTAGAAAGATTTAAAGAAACAAAAATTCATTGCTGCTTTGTTGTGGATGAATATGGCAGCCTGCAGGGCATGATTACACTTAACGATATTCTTGAAGCAATTGTTGGTGAAATTCCGCAGGTTGATACGGTAGATTATGAAATAAAAGAAAGGGAAGACGGCAGTTATTTTATAGATGGTCAGCTTCCTTTTTATGACTTTCTGAGCACCTTTAATAAAACCGAATGGATGAATGAAGGAGAGCAGGAGTTTGATACGCTTGCCGGTTTTATCCTACATCAATTAGAGCGCATTCCGCGAACCGGAGATACATTAGAATGGCGCGGCTTTACTTTTGAAATTGCAGACATGGATGGTCACCGCATAGATAAAGTGCTGGTAACCATTTCAGACGATATCAAAAAAGAAATGGAAGACTAATTTTCACATTTGTTATCATTCAGCGGCATCAGATTTGATTAATAGTGGCGCAGAACCATTAAACTAAAATCTGATACTTTATGAAACCTGCAATTGTAAAATTGTGTTATGCAATTATTTTATCAACCCTCTTATTTTCCTGTAAAAAAGATTCTGTTGATGTATCAAAAGAAGGAAGTAGTAGTAGTACCCAACAAACCAACCCTGCAACCAAACAAGATGTTGATGTAGCAGAAACCGCAGCTCCTGTGCAGGTAGCTGTGAGCCAAAAAATTACTGACAACTGCTTTGGGTTTTACAGGGCATTGCCAGCAAGGTACGACTCAACTTCAAAAAAATATCCATTACTTATATTCCTGCACGGATCCGGCGAAATGGGTAATGGCACAACAGATTTGCCGAAAGTGTTAACCAATGCTGTTCCCAAACTAATCAACAACAAAACATTCCCGGCCAATTTTAATGTTAACGGAGAAAATTTTTCTTTTATAGTGTTTTCCCCTCAGTCAAAAAATTATACTACCGTAGCAGATGTGTATGCAATGATACAGTATGCCATTAAAAACTACAGAATTGACACAACCAGGATTTATGTTACCGGGTTAAGTTTAGGGGGAAATTTTACATGGGCCACTGCCGCAAAATACCCTGCATTACTGGCAGCAGTCGTTCCTATATGCAGTTCACTTTTTGCCTCTGACGCAAACGGAAAATCAATAGCAAACGCTAACCTGCCTGTATGGGCTTTTCATAACGAAGACGATGATAAGGCTCCCGTAAAAAACACCAAAGATTTTATAAACTTCATAAATGCGTACAACCCTGATCCGAGAGCCAAAATGACTATATGGTCAACAGGAAAACATGATGCATGGACAAAAGCAACAGATCCGACATACAAAGAAAACAACATGAATATGTATGAATGGATGTTACAATATCACAGGTAAAAAAGCTGTTGCTCACTTTCATATAGGCCCGGGCTTTTGTTCGGGCTTATTATTTTACCGGAGTTATTTCTATTCCCCGTATTTCTTTCAACTTAAATGTTACTTCATCAAGCCTGTTTTTTGGAATGCCTATCTGCATATCGCAGAACAGTTGAATTTCCTGTTTTAAAATGCTGCAATTGTATTGCTTGCATATTTTCATTACATCATTCATGATGGTATAATCAAAATGAAGGTTGTATTTTTTTTCAACCTGCTTTTGTATAACAGGCACTGTTTGCAGCGTAAGCGCAGCAGCAGATCTGTAAGCATTAACTAAACCCGGAACACCCAGTAATGTGCCGCCAAAATACCGCACTACTACTATCAGCACATCCGTTAATTGCCTGCTTTCAATAATTCCAAAAATGGGTTTGCCGGCTGTGCCTGAAGGTTCACCATCATCACTTACGCGATGGGCATTACCGTCAAGCCCTATACGATAGGCAAAGCAATAGTGTGATGCTTTAGGATATTCCTTTTTTATTGCCTCAATATTTGGTTTAAGCTCGTCAATGGAAGTAAATGGAAGTACGATTGCAATAAAACGACTTCCTTTATCCTTGTATTCAGCTATGCTTTTCTGTTCAACAGTATAATAAAAATCAGCGTCCTTCATTTCATTTAAATATATAATGCTTATCTTATCAAATGTTTGAATAATATACTATCTGATCTGAAAACAAAGTTTCGGTTTTTGTTGGGTGAAAAACGTCAAGTACCGGGGCTTTAATACCTTCAGCCATCGCTAAATTTTCGTTAGTGATAACCCGTGCTTCATCCCACATTCCTTCATCAATAAAAGATTGCAGCAACTTTGCCCCACCTTCAACCAACACACTCTGAATATGCAGATGATACAATGCATGTATTATTTGATGAACAATGCTTACATCAGTAGTTACCTGGTAATGCCATGTTTTATTTTCCTCGTTATTCAGATCATCAAATGATGCTATAGTGTTTTGCACTCCGTTAAAAACAATAGTGGTTACCGCATTGTCAAATAAATGCAGGTGATGTGGTAAGCGCAACGCTGTATCAACCACCAGCCTAACCGGATTTTTACCGGGCCATAATCTTGATGTAAGTAATGGATCATCCAGCTGCGCAGTATTGGTTCCAACCAATATAGCAGCTTCCTCACTGCGCCACTTATGCACAAGCCGGTTCGTGCAGGCATTGCTGATATGAAGACGTTTGTTACCCGCACCCCCAATAATACCATTATTACTTTGCGCCCATTTAAGTATAATATATGGGCGATGTATTGTATGAAAAGTAAAAAATCGCCTGTTAAGCGCTTTGCATTCTTTTTCAAGAACATTTACCATCACTTCTATACCGGCTGCTTTCAACTTCTCAATGCCTTTACCATCTACTTTGGTAAACGGATCGCGGCAACCAATTACCACCATTGGTATTTTATGCCGGATGATAAGATCAGCGCAGGGCGGTGTTTTACCAAAATGAGCACAGGGCTCCAGGGAAACATACATTGTACTTTTACTGATCAGGTGTTCATCTTCTTTACTAACAGACGCAATACAATTTACTTCTGCATGCGGTTGCCCGTATGCTTTATGATACCCCTCTCCTATGATACGTCCCTCATGCACCAGCACAGCTCCAACCATTGGGTTGGGTGCAACATTGCCGGCAGCCAATGCCGCAAGTTGCAAACAACGGTTCATATATAGTTCATGCTGAAACAAATGAATTATTTATTATGGCTAAATTTTACGGAGGCAAAGGTAGCGGAGTTTAGCCAATCAATATTATTGATAAAAGCAACCATAAGTACACGTTAAGCAAAGCCCCGTCACAACAGTTTTGTAACCCGTTATTTCATCACAAATAATAAATCAACCCGAACAGATAATAAATGTAAGTTTTTAATGCATAGCTATATTTTACATTTGAATTCACTTGTTTTGTTAACAACTTTTAATCGTATTCTCATCAATCATTCAACACTACTCACATGAAAAAGACAAATTTCATCTCATTGCAAATCATGTTGCTGTTAGTATCTGCTTTATCTTCCTTTGCAGAGGATTCTTTACTGCTGAAAAAACGTCTTGCCATAGTAAACTTTGTTGATGGCACAGAAGGGCAGGTAAAAACTTCTGCCGTACGTACAAGCGATGTTAACTACCGAACTACGCAACGATCTGTAACTACATCCAATTATACCAATACGCTTATTACGATGCTTTCAACAGAACTTGTAAAAAGTAACGCATTTACGGTAATAGAGCGGCAACAACTGGATGCGGTTTTTAAAGAGCAGGACCTTGCGCAAGTGGTGCAACAACAAGGGAGTCTGCCGCAAAGCTGAACCAGCTGCTCGGCGTGCAACTGTTGATTACCGGCAGCATTACCGAATGGGGCAATAAATTGCAGAATTCTCAAAATAGTGCAGGCCGCTTTTTTGGAAAAAGCAAAGCGCAGAATACTGCAAGGGTTACCCTTGATCTCCGTATAATTGATGCCTCTACCGGTGAAATAGTAATGGCCGAAACGGCGAGCGGATCAGCAGAAGCCAAGGCAGGAGGCGTTAAAATAATGGGGTATGGCACTACGGCTGCGGTTGATGATAATTCATTAATGGACAGCGCAGTTCGCAAAGCAGTAGTAAACTGTGTTGACCTCATAAAAGCTGCTTCAAAAAAAGTGCTGTGGCAGGGCTCAATTATTAAAGTAAACAGCGATGGTACTGCGGTTGTAAAGCCGGGATCTGAGAGTGGAATAAAAAGCGGGATGACCTTTGTAGTGTATTTAAAAGGAGAAGAACTAAAAGATCCTGATACCGGATTGTCACTGGGCTTTCAACTGAAAAAATCCGGATCCCTGGTGATAACCGGTGATTTTGGAGATGGCGGCAAAGCCGCTACTGCTAAAATAGTAAGTGGTAAAGGATTGAAGGCAGGTGATATTATTAAACCCCAATAAATACAATACAGTAGTGTTATACGCCCGGTTGCCTCAGGTAGCCGGGATTTTTATTTCAATGCGCTCGTGCCGGTATACAGCTAAGAAACCAGTGCAACCATACGGTGGTATCCAGGTCGCCTTTTTGAGTTTGCTCCAGCATATCATAATATTTATACTTTTCTTTTCTTATTTGCGCCGACATGCTGTAAAACCGATGCCGGGTTTTATCTGCACGGGCAAGTTGCATATCAGTAATGGCTAAGCGACTTTACATTTATCTTTTTTAATCTTTTGAGCATTGCTCTCTCAACCGCTTATGCTTTTTAGCTAAAATACACTCCTGCTTAGTTTGGCAACAGCAACAATTACCGGGAGAAAGACCAGTACAAAAGCCAGCGATAAGGAAAAATATTTGAATACATTTCTTTTGGATCGTTTGAAAGGTGCAAAGAAAAGCAGGTTAACAATGAATGCCAGCAACGCTATAATAAAGTTAACGATAATACAGATGCCGGTATAAAGCACCGCGAACAAAGCCGGCTGGATGATAACTCCTGATATGAGTCCATATAGAGCGCCGGCAATAAAAGCAGCTACTAATAACAGCAACGCGTACCTGAAGCCCTTTTTAAAGTAAAACCCGAAATACCGGCTAAGCTTTCCTTCGCGGATAGCATTAAGCTGCTGCTCTGCCCTGTTAGGTTTAGGCGCTACATAAGTGGCTTTAGCGGTTTGTTTTTTATAGCGGGGCCACCAGATGATAAAACCGGTGATGTATAGCAGGAGCGGCATCAGCCCGCCGAGCAATGCCAGTATACGTGTAGGCATACCACCGAAAGTACCATAGTGAATAGGTGTAAGCCACGACAGGTAAGAGTTGCCGATATTCGGAAAATCTGTTTCGCTGTTCAAAACTATTTTACCGGTATACTGGTCAACCATCAGCATGATCCTGTTGCCGCTTCTTGCAGGTCCGTTTGATTTAAGGTCAAGCCTGTATACCATGCTGCTGTCTGCCGGAACAGCAATACCCAGCAATTGAGCTTTGGGCATTTCCACCGAAGCGATCTTCGCTACTTCTGTTGCTGAAAGGCTTTTTGCGCCCTGCGTATACGCCGACTTCTGCCCGAAAATGCCTGCAACAGATTGTGGCGACTGCCCGGTAAGCATAAACAGAAAAGCAATAAATACCATGCTGAAGGTTATGGCAAAACCTGTGATGGAAAGCAGGATGATAACCGGCGCTGAATAAAAGCCTAACACATTATGCCAGTCGTAATTCTGGCGCTTGAAGCCTGCCTTAAAATTCACCGTCAGCACAGCTTTCCACTGTTTCCATTTTTTATATTGCTGCGGCACCCACAACCGAAGTCCGCTGATGGTAAGTATGAGCATACACAGTGTAGCCAGTCCCACAATATATCTCCCGGCTACGGGTATCAATAAAGTACGGTGAATATTCATCACTATCCTGATAAAAGAGCTTTCTGTTAACCTTTCACCACATAATTCAGCCGTGTAGGGGTTAACAAAAAACTCATCCTCCTTTGTAAAATTGTAAAACCGGTAAGTGGCATTCGGATTTTCTTCATCTGTTTGAAAAACATAATCAAATTTCCTGTCGGGATATTTTTGCTGCACCAGCGGAATTATCTCATCAATGCTATACCGCTTTTGTCCCTGTAAAGATTCAAACAGGTTTTTATTAAGCGCCACATCAATTTCATCCTGGAAAACGAGAATGCTGCCTGTTAGCCCCACTATACATAAAATAGCGCCTGCAATAATACCAAGATACAGGTGCCATTTACCAAACCATCTTTTTTGATGCAGCGCCCATCGAAGCCCTCTCCTGCTTTTACTGCTATTCTTTTCCGGCGGCTTATGCGTTTCGGTAACAGGTCTTGCAATTCATCCTGCAACGGCGCTCCCTTTTCTGTTCCGGTTGGTTTCCTGTATCAGCAGGATATTTACAACAAGTATAAAGGTGAGCAATACCACCTGCCTTATTTCCCCGGCTTCCTGCGCTATGGTTCCTCCCAAATGCACCAGGTTCAGCAGCCCAAGCACTATCGCGAAAATAAAGCTCACCCATTGCAGCCACTTTGCAGTTTTGTAAAGACTTAAAAGCCCTAATGCCAGTGGCAGTATTTCAATAAATACGCTAAAAAGATGTGCAGATACCGGCACGGCTCCTTTTGCCTCCGGCACTTTAATGTCTACGCCAAAAAATAATTCAGCCAAGTGGTAATACCCGTGAATAAGATAACAGAAAACCAGTAAAAACCAGAGTATAGCTGCACGTAATTGAGATTGCATAGGGATATAAAATTTAGAATTTAATGGCAACAGTGCCGATCAGTTGTCTTTTCATTTGCGGAATATAATTGCTCCAGCCCATCCAGTATTTTTCATTGGTGATATTGTTGATCTTTACACCAAGACGATAACGTTTTGTATCGTATGTAATATGAGCGCCCGCAATCGTATACGCAGGAAGGATCAATACGCCATCAGGTCTTTGATTGAATGCATAGGATTTACCTGAATAGTTTATACTGAGACCGGCGCCCAGCCCTTTCAATACAGTAGTAGTAAAAGTATAGTTGGTCCAGAAATTGAGCGTATTTGCCGGGCCTGAACCTACGGGTCGCAATCCTCCACATCGGCATCTGCTTTCAGGTATTTGCTGTCATTATAACCATAACCGAGCAATATTGTCCAGCCGATAACAGGGTTGGCCACAACTTCCAATTCCACCCCTTTGCTTTTCTGCTCACCATCCTGTACGTTAAACATAGGATCGCTGATATCTCCACGGATAATATTTTTCGCAAGAATATCATAATAGCTGATGCTGCCTGTCAGCTTGTTTTTAAAGAGATTGTATTTAATACCTATTTCTTTTTGATTAGCTTCTTCCGGCACAAACGGTTTATTGTTTTTGTCTGCTCCAAACTTATTGGTAAAGCTGTTCTGGTAGTTGGCAAATATGGTAAACCTGTCTTTTACCGGCATCAGTATCAAACCGAATTTAGGTGACCATTTGGTTTGATCTTCCTTCAGCAAAATGTTGCGAAAATTGTCCATCCGTATACCTGCCGACACAATCAGGTAATCTGTAATATTGGTAACGTTATTGATAAACGCACTGAGCACACTTGATTTTTGATTATAAGGCAAAGTGCCGGGCGGCCGGTTCTGAAAGGCAGCCAGTACATTAGGCTTATTAAAATCCTGCATTTTGGCAGAAGCGCCATAGATATCTACCACATCAAACAGGTCGGGATAAGGAACAACACCAAACAGACTTCCGTAAAACCGGTTATAGGTTACATACGATTTGTAGTAAGCGTAGTCTACTCCAATAATAGCACGGTTCCTTACTTTACCTATCTCGTAGTCGGAAATAAAGTTTTGCTGCACATCAAATGTATTGGTTGTGCCTACCGGGTTCCACACCATCCTGCCGGTGCTGTCATGTCCGGGCGTTCCGAAATCAGGCACACCGGTAGTCATCATCGAGTTGATAAAATGCCCGAGATAATTGGGCAGCAGGTACTGGTAGGGAGAATATCCTTTATTATGACTGTTGCTGTAGGTGATGGCAGTTTGTGATGTCCAGTGCCGGGATATTTTATAAGATGCCTCGGCGAAAAAAGCATTGGATTGCGTGGTAGGATAGATGTCGTTGGACAGGAAAGAACGATTGTAGCTGGTTTTTAATTCATCTACTTTATCCGTACCAAATGCTTGCTTAAAAGTTTGGGGCGCCTGCGACATGATGGCGCCTACCTGCTGTTCATCTAACCCCTGCTGCAAAAGCAGTCCGCTTAATGCTTTGTTGATAGTGCCTGGCGCCACCACAAACATAAAATTACCGCCATTGCTGTTGCCTTTGCTCCCCACAATTTCAGCATCAATGTTCAATGAGAACCTGTTGTTGGGCTTGAACAGCAATGAAGGCGCAATGATATAGCTTCTCTGGAAGCCGGCGTCCTGCCAGCTATCCTGGTTTTGTCCTGCTACATTTATGCGTGCCGCGATCTTATCCTGCTGAATAACAAAGTTGGCATCTGCCGAAGCGCGGTAAAAATTATAGCTTCCATAAGAAACATCAGCATAACCACCATTGTGAAAGTCAGGTCTTTTGGTAACCCTGTTGATCAACCCGCCATAGGAAGATACAATACTGCCAAACATGGTGGCTGAAGGCCCTTTGATCACTTCAATCCGTTCAAGGTTAGCCATTTCCACGTTGGTATTTACGATATTGGGTAAGCCGTTGCGCACTTTTGTAGTTGTCTGGAATCCCCGGCTTACAAAAATAGAACCGCCATCAGGCCGGCTGGTGGCATCCCACAGCTTGCTGATGCCCGGCGCATTTTTCATCGCATCTTCGAGCGTCATCGCGTTTTGTTTTCGCAGGATGACGTTGGAAATAGAATGGACAATCTGTGGGGTCTCCATCGTATTCAGCGGCATTTTGTTGGCGGTGCTGGCAGCCCGGTTCATGATCTTACTGGTTTCAATTACTACTTCTTCCAGTTGTTTGGAATCTTCTTTTATGGTAAGATCAAGCTGTGTGTTTCCGCCGGCGTCTAAGGTAACCGGCTGTGTTTTGCGGATGTATCCGGTAAAAGATAGCTGTAGGGTGTAATTACCGGGTTTGATATTTTGTATACGGTATTCTCCATTTTCATTAGTCAGTGTGCCCCACCGGGTATTTAATAATGTAACGCTGATCAGGCTTACAGGTTGATTGTCTTCGGTAGTAACCCTGCCATATAATGAGGCGTTCTGAGCAAAGGAGCTGATGGAAATATTCAAAAAAAGAACAACAAGGATTTGTTTAACAGGCATAAAACAGTCAATTTATGCTGCAAAATTGCTGCTGAAGAAATCCCGTCTGTTTCTCAATCGGGAAAAAGATTTATGAAATCAGAAATATTTGTTTTTATGATTTAAGTAAAAACTATATTCCGGTTTTATTCTTCCGAAAAAAGCCCCATCAAATGCCTCGCATTCATTTCGCTGTCTGCCTGGTCTACCAGTCCGCAAAATTCATGCAGTTCATCTGCTGTCAGGAACATTTGTAACGGACCGTTCCCGCTGAAATGCAGCATGATACTTTTCTTGTTCCTGTTTTCCGAAGCGAGGCAATTTTGCTGTACGGAGGTAAGATATTCATTAAAGCTCTCCCAGTCTAAGGAGCCGATGTAGATCACAGACGTTCCGTAAACAATCTCTATGGAGTGGCAGAACGGGCATTGCGCCACGTAGCCCCCCGGTGCAACAATAATTTTTCTGAATTCGCACATGCTCGTATATTTTGTTTAATAGTAAGCAAAGCGAAAAGATACTGTGAAAAGAAATTTAGTTGAATGCCCTGTCGGGAAAAACATTTACTCAATACGGAAAACATTAGCGCAATAAGAAATGAGTTTGAAAAGTAAAACATGGGATGGGGAACAGCTTCCGTATATTGTTAAGCATTTCTGCCATCAGCGGGTCGATCGCTTTTTTATAAAGGCGCAGGCACTCCGGCAACGTTAGCTGCCTGATTTTGTTCCATACGATGGTGTGTGCTATTACCGGACTCCCGGGAATAAAGTTCGGTTATGCGGGTTCATGAATACAGGTTTTCCACCGTATTATTTCTAACTGCATTTATTGCGTCAAAATATTGGTTTATGCAGAAGCGAAATTCAAGGTTTCCGTAGTTCAGCTCAAATGGAATGATTTTGGAAAAGTTTTTAAAGTCATGCCAGATCACCTCTTCGGGCTCAATTGATATTTTACAGGTAAGACTGTGATCTCCGGGAATACCGGAGTACTTATAATCGTACAGCGCATATCTTTGATTGGAATAGAGATAATCACCCAGGGGCTTACACAGGAAATGATTCTGGTTATCAAAGGCGATAAAAGAAGATATTCCTTCATAAAAACCATTCGGGGTGTTTAGTCCATTCTTTGCCAGTTGTCCTGCCTCTATTCTTTCAATTATCATCCTGAGGTCAACACCATTGATATATATAGCAGCGGTCATATAATCCTCCAATTGAGACTTCACACAACCAAAACTTATTTTTTTATATAAGTTCATAGCCTAATAGAAATTTTGGAAGTCTAAAAGGAAACCTGGTGAGTGGCAGAAGCACTCGTAGTCATATTTTTAACAGGTGGTGAAAACTGGGTTAGCTTAATACCTTTAACAGCCGCTTTATATTCCTCAATGGTAGGGGTTCTGCCAAAGATGGCAGAAAGCACCACCACAGGAGTAGATGCCAGTAATGACTCTCCTTTCTTACGGTCTGAATCTTTCACCACACGCCCCTGAAACAAACGGGTAGATGTAGCCATTACCGTATCGCCTTTCTCTGCTTTTTCCTGGTTACCCATACACAGGTTACAACCCGGGCGCTCCAGGTACAGGATATTGTCATATGTTGTGCGGGCCGTGGTTTTAGGAGCTGCATCATTAAATTCAAAACCAGAATACTTTTGCAACACATCCCAGTCGCCCTCTTCCTTAAGTTCGTCAATGATATTATAGGTAGGCGCCGCCACTACCAAAGGCGCTTTGAACTCAACTTTTCCATACTGCTCCTCCAGGTTTTTCAGCATTTTGGAAACGATCTTAATATCGCCTTTATGCACCATGCAGGATCCCACAAAGCCAAGGTCTACATGCTTGTCACCACCATAATAAGTAAGGTCGCGAATGGTATCATGCGTGTATCGCTTTGATGCATCCACATTATTTACGTCCGGGTCGGCAATCATCGGCTCATCAATGATATCAAGGTCAACTACAAACTCTGCATAATATTTAGCATTATCATCGGGCGCTAATGGCGGCTTTTCTCCTGACCTGATTTCATCAATCCTTTTATTTGCCTTATCAATAAGACCTTTAAGCACCTGCTTCTCATTATCCATGCCCTTCTCGATCATGATCTTAATCCTGTCTTTTGCTATCTCCAATGACTCGATGAGGGTATCGGGTTGGGAAATACAGATAGATGCTTTGGCTTTCATTTCCGCCGTCCAGTCTGTGAATGTGAATGCCTGGTCGGAAAGCAAGGTGCCGATATGCACTTCTATCACTCTTCCCTGGAATACATTCTCTCCTTTAAATTCCTTTAGCATCTGCAATTGGGTGGCATGCACCACATCACGAAAATCCAGGTGATCCTTCATTTTGCCTTTGAATGTCACTTTTACCGATTCAGGAATGGGCATGGAAGCTTCCCCGGTTGCCAATGCAAGCGCAACGGTACCGGAGTCTGCACCAAAAGCAACTCCTTTTGACATCCTGGTATGCGAGTCGCCGCCAATAATGATAGCCCGGTCATCAACCGTAAGGTCATTCAAAACTTTATGAATGACATCGGTCATTGAATGATATACTCCTTTTGGATCACGGGCCGTTATGAGACCAAAGTCATTCATAAATTTCATCAGCCTGGGGATATTTTGCTGAGATTTACTATCCCAAACTGATGCTGTGTGACAGCCCGACTGATAACCTGCATCCACTATCGGAGAGATCATCGTGGCAGCCATTGCTTCCAGCTCCTGCGCAGTCATCAACCCGGTAGTATCCTGGGAACCGACAATATTTACCTTTACACGAACATAGGAGCCTGCATGCAGGGTTGCACCGGAGGTTCCAACGGCATTCTTATTGAATATTTTTTCTACTGCGGTAAGGCCTTGTCCTGCATTTGAAATTTCTTTGGACGGAGCAAATACGGCCGGGGCAACAATGCCAAGGGTTTTGGCGGCAAAAGTCTGTAGCTTTTTACCAAACTCGATGGAGTATGACCCTCCGGCTTTCATGAATTCTATTTTCTGGGGAGTGAATGCTGAACTGACATCCATTACTTCCTGCCCGTCTTTATACAGTTTTTTCGTTTTTGTGTTAATGGTAAGGAAAGTACCGGTATCAACGGAATAGGCCTGCTCTAAAACCGGCTGTCCCTCAGCGTCTACCACCAGTTTGCCATTTTCATCTAACTTTTTTACCCAGTTTTTAAGGTCCAGGCCAATGCCGCCTGTTACACCAACAGTAGTCAGGAATATCGGAGAAATACCATTGGTGCCTGCCACCACCGGTGCAATGTTAACGAAGGGCACGAAAGGACTTGCCGGTTTGCCAATCCATAGCGCCACGTTATTCACGCCAGACATTCTCGAAGAACCTACACCCATGGTGCCTTTTTCGGCAACAAGCATCACTCTTTTGCCAGGATATTTTTCTTTAAGCGTCTGTAGTTGTTTTTGTTGTTCTTTGTTGTGCTCAAACATGCACTGGCCATGAAGCTCACGATCTGACCTGGAGTGCGCATCACTTCCGGGAGAAAGCAGGTCTGTGGAAATATCTCCTATACCTGCTACAAAAGTTACCAACTCAATCTCTTCGGGTATATCCGGCAACTTGGTATAGAATTCTGCTCTGGCATAACTCTCCAGAATATCTTTGGCAACCGGGTTCCCATTCCTGTATGCCTGCTCCAAACGATCTGTATCCGCTTCGTAGAGAAAAACCTGCGTTTTTAATATTCCGGCAGCATTTTTTGCAATAGTATCATTATTGCCCAATGCCAGATCCAGCAAAACCTCAATAGAAGGTCCTCCCTTCATGTGGGATAATTGCTCAAAAGCAAAGGCGGGCGAAATTTCTTTTACTTCAGCCTCTCCAAGAATTATTTCCTTCAAAAATTTCGCCTTTACACGGGCAGCGCTAGTGGTTCCCGGCAATACATTGTAAATAAAGAAATGGAGCGAATCTTCCCGGTGCTCATGGTTTATATCTTTAATTTGCTCAATCACTTCGCCCATCAGTTCCGCATCATCAATCGGCTGGGGATGAAGCCCCTGGGCTTCTCTGTCTGTAATCTGCTTTAGATATTCATTATATCTGCTCATAAATAATTATCCTTTATTTTGGGAGGAAATGCAAAATTACAGATTTATCTAAAAAATAGTAACCTGTGTCTCTGCAAATTACGTTCTTATTGTTATCGTAGTATTCACGGCAAAGAGATGTGGCAGTACTTCGGTTTTTATTTTTTTACAAGCTTGACAGCCTGCCCATAGATACAAAGCATGTTAAAACAATTCAGGCGCATTAAAAACCCCGGCAAAAGGCGCCGGGGTGGTTTTATATAATCAAACTATCAATTAAGGATGAGCTACAGTGCGTGCAGCCGGTGATTTGGCTTTATCTCTTGCTTTAATTTCTTCAGGTGTTAATTTACCCAAAGGTTTATCTTTTGCAAAATCAACCAATATTGGTGCAGCCACAAATATTGATGAATAAATACCGGTGATTACGCCAATCAGCATTGCGAAAGAGAAACCTCTTGTTACTTCACCACCGAAAATAAACAATACCAGTACCACAATCAATACAGTTACTGAAGTCATAATGGTACGGCTAAGTGTATCATTGATTGCCGCATTGATGATCTTTGATTTGCTTTCTCCATGCATTGTTTTGCTGTATTCACGAATACGGTCAAACACAATTACCGTATCATTCATTGAGAAGCCAACCACCGTTAAAATAGCAGCAATAAAGTGCTGGTCTATTTCAAGCGGAAAAGGCATTATATGACGCAGGAAGGAGAATACCGCCAAAGTTACAAATACGTCGTGCACCAGAGAAATAATGGTTCCCAAAGAGAATCTCCAGTCGCGGAAACGAATAAAGATATACAAGAATATAAGTATGATAGATACAATAGTTGCCGTTACAGCTCCGCGTTTCAGGTCTTCTGAAATAGAAGGCTGTACACTCTGGGAACTTTGTAAATATTTCTTTTTAAATTCCGCATGTGTTGTTCCTTCTGCAAGGAAGGGTCTCAACCCGTTAAATACTGTCATTTCAACCAATGAATCAGCAGTACGCGACGGGTTTTCTTTTTGGAAAGAGGTAGTGATATTCAGTGTGCGGTTGTTACCTACTGTTTTTACAACAGGAAACTCACCGAGAGAAGCATGTAAAGCATCTTTTACAGTAACTTCTTTTTGAGGCTGATCAAAATGAACAGTATAGCTACGTCCACCTTTGTATTCAACGCCTTCATCAAATCCATAAAAGAAAGAACCGATACCCAATAGCAATACTACAACAGATATGCCGTACGCTACCCTGCGGGCTTCCACAAATTTGAAATGTGCTTTTTTGAATATGGCTTTTGAAAGCTTTGTAAAATATTCAAAGTGACGGCCTTTTTTATTTGTCCACCACTCAGAAACCAATCTTGCTATAAGTATACCGCAGAAGAGGTTAAGCACAACAGCAATAATCTGTGTTGTTGCAAAGCCCTTGATTGGTCCCATACCAAATACATACAAAATAATCGCAGTAAGCAAAGTAGTAACGTGTGCATCCAATATTGGAGGAAGCGAACGGTTATAGCCATGATCAACCGCGGTGGCATAACTTCTTCCCCAGGTAATTTCTTCTTTAATACGCTCAAAAATGATCACGTTTGTATCCACAGCCATACCAATTGCCAGCACCAATGCCGCAATACTTGCAGAAGTTAATGTAGCGCCAAGCCCTGCTAACACTCCAATAGTGAAAAGGAGGTTTAATATTAAAGTGATGTTTGCTACCCAGCCGCTGGTATTATAATACAACAGCATAAGCGCAAAGATTACCACGAAGGATATAATGAATGACATGGCGCCGCCTTTAACGGCTTCAGCGCCTAAAGTGGGTCCTACCATTTGTTCCTGCACAATTCTTGCAGGTGCAGCCAATTGGCCAGACTGTAAGATATTAGCAAGGTCAGATGCTTCTTCAACACTGAAGCTTCCTGAAATTTGAGAGTTACCATCAAGTATCGGGTTGATTACATTAGGTGCAGAATACACCACATTATCCAACACGATGGCAATCGGTTTATTTACGTTTGCGCTTGTAAGGTCACCCCATTTTTTTGTGCCCTGCTTTGTCATGCGGAGCGATACCGCAGGCCTGCTTCTCTCATCATAAGAAATCATTGATTCTTCCACATCATTGCCTTCAAGCGGAGCTTTATCTCCTTCGCGCAGCTTTAATGCATATAAAGGCACAAAAGCAGCGCGACCGGTTTCTGTTTTAGGAGCAATGCCATAAACAAACTTAACATCAGCAGGAAAAATATCCTTTGATAATTCAAGATTAGCGCTGAGTAAAGCAGTATCTTTTGTTGCTACATAAGCAAGCGCGGCTTCGCCCTGCTGAGCCCCCTGCAATAATCCTATAATTGTATTGGCAGGTGTGGCTGCTGTGGCAGGTGTACCTGCTGAAGCCGTAGTATCTTTTTTATTCAGGTCGCCTAAAGAAAGTGTTTGAGTGGTATCTTTTGCTACTGATGCAGTTTGCGTAGTATCTGCTGCTTTTACAGTTGTATCCGCACTTTTTGAAGTATGCGGCTCACCGGATTTTTTCAGCATTTCTTCAGCCTGGAGAAAAGAGGATTGAAGTTCGCTACCGTTATATACTTCCCAAAACTGGAGGTTTGCAGTTGCCTGTAATATTTTACGTACTCTTTCGGGATCATCTTTTACACCCGCCAGCTCTACACTAATGGTTCCTTTACGCGGATCAGGATTAATATTAGGTTGTGCAACACCAAACTGGTCGATACGTTTTGTTAATACACGGAAGGTATTCTGGAATGCCTCACCTGCCATTGTTCTGAGCCTGGTAATAACCTGCGCATCAGAATCTTCAAGCTTTATATTTCTTTGACCTGCATTAGCAAACAAACCAGACAATGAGCCGGAAGGATTTACTTCTTTATATGCCTGTGCAAATAAACCGATGAAATCAGCATCTGTTGTGCCCTTGCGCTGTGATGCCAGGTCAAGCGCTTTATTTAAAGAAGGATCTTTGGGATTATTAGATATTGATTTTAATAAATCCTGTAATTCTACTTCAAGCGTTACACTCATACCACCCTGTAAGTCCAAACCAAGACTTAACTCCTGCTCCTTTGCTTTTTCATAGCTGGTAGCGCCGGTAATGCCATAAGTAACAGTTGTTGATTTTGTGCTATCTAACAAACGTTTTAAACGTGCGTTGTAGGCAGAATCTTTAGCCTCCTGGGAAGCTCCGCTAAAATTGCTGTTAGCCCAGTTTTGGGCTTTAGCTTCCATCTTTCCTTCATGGTGGTGAACTGCCCAGGTAAAATGCAGTTGGTAAAGGGAAATAGCAATTAATGCAATCGCAAAAACAGAAACCAAACCTTTCAGTTGCATACAAATAACCTTTTACAAAAATTTAAAAATTGGGGGCAAAGATAGGGTTTCAGCCTGAATTTATGACATAAAAACAAAGCTGAAAAAAAGTCGGTTTTTATTGCCTGAAATGTACAATTATCCGGAAAACAGGGTGGCTCATGCTTTACAGGTGCATCCGCTCCGTTAATTTAAACTTTTCTCACCGAAAGTAAATAGCCGGGATTAATTGGGGTGTATTTCAATTTTTCGCATGCAACGCATCGATCATTGAAGGAAATCACATTGAATTTGTGGTATATATCAGTGAAACGTCAATCACCTTCGCCATCCTACGTTTGCAATTGATGATCAATAAGGGAGAAATCTCTTATAACGTAATACATGCAATCAAATCGTTACGAATGTCAGCACAGATGCCTCATGTCCCGGCAGACAGCTCGCGGAGGCATACATGCTGTAGTGTATTGTCCGGTATTGATGCAATAGTTGAATGGTCAGGTATACTATGTGCCTGACCTTTTTTGTTTAACTAAGTTTAATGCGGGTATTGATTTAAGATGTATAGTAATGATATATATTTGCACCTGCCTGCCAGGCTTACAATCCTTCAGTCCTGATTAACCTCCTTCTGTCTTCACTTATCCTCCAATATTTTTATTATTATTAAAACGAACACACATGAAGAAACTATGTACACTTGCTACTGGTTTATTGGTATTGATGCAATTTTGTTCGGCACAGGGAGTAAAACAAATTTGGGTTGCCGATACATACCATAACAGGTTATACAGTATTGATACGGCTACTCTTGGCTTAACTGTACGGAGAGACTTTATTGAGTCAGGAGACGGGTACGAACCTATGGACTTTAAGGTAATCAATGGAAAAATATACGGTACTATGCACCGGGGAGCATTTTTGTATGAATTTGATCCTATCTCTAATTTCTTTGATACAAAAGTTACGGCAGGCAACACTGATTTTCTTCCTGTGGGTAATATACGCCATCTTGACACCATCAATGGCAACATTTACATTTTTACTAATACTCCTCTGAGTCAGAGTTCATTAGAGGATTACGAATATGCGCCCATCAGCAAATGGAACATAAATACACAACAGTTCACAAAAATAATTACTGACGATGTAATGAGTTTTAGAGGACAGCCTGTTGAATATAATGGCAAATTTTATGGGTTTAAAGAGCGCGGGACTGATATTAATGAATGGACTCCGGAAAATAATTCGTTGGTATTTCAAAAACATGTACCAGTTGATTTAACTCACTCCAGTTATCCCGATGATGTTAAAACTTTAACGCTTACAGGAGGTAAATTTTTTATGCTATCCTACACCAACATATTTGAATGGGATCCTGAAAGCAATGATTTGACATTAAGACACAATTTTCCTGAAGGTCAGGAAGCGCTTGGTTCGCTGATTGAAAAAAACGGCAAATTATATGGTGTAACCGATTATGGAGGTTTGGATGATAAAGGTGTAATTTTTGAGTGGGACCCCACAAGTGTTCGAAACCTATTTGGGTTTAATTTTGCGTAATGACGGCAAAAGAACTTATAGGATTGATACCAGAAGAGATATTTGAAGAACTATCAGCAGAGACAAAGGTAGATACGCAGGTTAAGAAACTATCTGGTGAGGTTATCTTCAAATTAATATTGTTTTCAATGTTGAACACCTCGAAGCCAAGTTTGCGTGTGATGGAGGCTTTTTTACAATCAGCACAATTCAAGTCATTCACGGGTTATGATATATTAGATGGGAAGTACAATTCGATAAGAGATCGTATTTGCACAATAAATGCAGATTATTTTGCAAAGCTCTTTGAACAAATATTTCTTATTTACAACAAGGAACTGAAAGAAGAAAAGGCTTTATCCAAAGCAGATAGCACATATGTGGCATTAGCCTCTAAGCTGTTTTCGACCGGGATGGAAAACGGCACAAATGACAAACGTTTTGTAAAGTATAGTGTCAATCTTAAGGGAAGTATACCTTCATCGGTAAAAGTTTTTACGACTCAGTCATACGTAAGCGAAGAACTTGCACTTACCGAAGTTATTAACGATACAGATTGCATTAAAAATGATGTAGTTGTTTTTGACAGGGGTTTACAATCAAGGGAATCGTTCGACAAGTTTACCAATAGCCAAAAATGGTTTGTGAGCCGGGCTAACCCAAACATAAGATGTAAAACCAACACTCGAACTAAGGTGGAAGAAAAGCCAAAAAGTAGTACTGTTACGATTGTAAGCGATGAAGCCGGCTATCTTATAAACAAAAAGGATAAAGCGACAGCACACATTTACCGGGTGATAAAAGCTATTGTAGACAAAAGCGGAGAGCCTATTTGTTTCGTAACTAATATAATAAATGAAGATGCTTATCTCATAGCCGCCTGGTATAAGCAACGCTGGGAAATAGAGGTGTTTTTCAAATTTATCAAGCAGCATCTAAACGTAAATCATCTGGTATCAAGAAATATTAACGGTATCAAAGTAATGATTTACATGACTATGATACTGGCTATCCTCATTATTGCTTACAAAAAAATAAACAGGATAAAAGGCTTCAAGATTGCAAAGTTGAAATTTGAACTGGAACTCGAAACAGAAATTATGAAAGCCGTGGTTATTTTATGCGGTGGAAATCCCGACAATGCCCCGCATCTATTTAGTTCTGCCTGATAGGTTTCGAACACTTGTGGTGGGACCCCGGCACTGAAAACTATAATAAAAAATAGATTTTTCTACCTATAATCTTATGGGATATTTATTTGCGCTTATACCTGATGGTGAGGATGAAATATTTGTAAGGGCTTCTGAAAATACTGCCCCTTTTGATACTAAACTATTTAGATATACACCTTCAACCAATGCATTTGTGGGAGTGGGTAATGTTCCAACAGGTCCTGGCACGGCTAGCCTGATTCCAGCCCCCGTTTCCATATTCACTCCAAATATTTGCACAGCATTTATGCCTGTTGCAGTTGATGTCTCTAACAACAGCTGGGTACCCATTGTTGATAGTAAGGGGGATGTGCTGGCTGAAATACAACCCAATGGAAATGACCTGGGAACAATCGATGTGGAAGCATATATACATGATGGCGCTATCCGAAAAGATGGACAGGGCACCCTTATCTTGACCGCAACATCACCATCAACCCGCAAAATGCTGTTGCAGGTGCTGATGTTGAGCTTCGCCTCTATATTACAAAAGCGGAGTTTGAAGCATTGAAAGCTGATCCTGCTTCCGGCATTACCGATATCACTGATCTTGCTATTTTTAAAAGCACGGATGCCTGTTCAGGTGCGCTCATCACCAGTGCTTTGCCTATTCCCACTACGTATGAAGATTATGAGTTCGGCTATGTGCTGAAAGCTTCTGTGAACTCTTTCTCTACATTCTTTTTCTCCAACAGAACTTTTGAAGCATTGCCATTGCAGTTTACTGATTTTACCGCTATCCAAAAAGGCAGTGAGGCATTACTGCAATGGGTAACCGAAAATGAAGTGAACACCAAAGACTTTGATGTTGAAAGAAGCATTGACGGAATAAACTTTGTAAGTGTTGGCAAAGCAGCTGCTAAAAATACTGCCGGCAAACACAGTTACAGCTTTACTGATAAAAACATTGACCTGTTAGATGCGCCTACAGTTTATTACCGCTTAAAGCAAAGTGATATTGACGGCAAATTTGATTACAGCAAAACAGTAAGCATACGGTTAAGCAATGTCGCTGTATTCAGAGTCAGACCTAACCCTGCGGGCGGAGTAATCAATCTTATATATAAAAAGAAAACAGGCAACAATGCCATTGTACAGATTATTGATGCAGGCGGTAAAAAAGTGCTGGAACAAAAACTCAATGTGCAAACCGTTAACCATACAATAAATATCAATGCGCTTGCCAAAGGTGTGTATATGATCAGTGTGATTGATAATGGAGAGAGAGTGACAACGAGATTTATGAAACAATAATAATTAATTGATAAAGACCAGGTGAATTATCGCCTGGTCTTTATTATTTCATTTTCTTTATCTCGCCCGGGTCGTATACATATATTACACTAACAGCAGCACACAACATAAATATGCCAGACATCACCAATGCATAAATGGGTTGATTGTTATAAATGTGCTTTACAATTGGTCCGCCAATAATACCATTTATAAGTTGTGGTATAGTAATAAAGAAATTGAAGATGCCCATATAAATTCCCATTTTACCGGCAGGTATAGAACCAGATAATATTACATAAGGCATCGCTAATATACTCGCCCATGCTATACCTATGCCAATCATAGGCAGGATCAGCATATCAGGATCGCTAATAAAATATATAGCTATTAAACCAATACCGCCGCAAACCAGTGAAAAAGCATGCGTAAGTTTTCTCCCAATCTTAGCGGCAATAAAGGGTAGCAGTAATGCATACACTGCTGAAACACCATTATATACGCTAAATAACAAACCAACCCAATCGCCGGCGCTTCTATAGGCGTCAGAGCTTTTATCATCTATCGGTAAACCATAGGTATGTGTTGCAACAGCATCATTGGTAAACACCCACATACCAAACAAAGCAAACCAGCTAAAAAATTGCACCAGCCCTAATTGCTTCATTGTTTTGGGCATTCGGGAAAAATCTTTAAATATCTGCCCTAATCCATGATGCGCATCAGCATCAGCTGGCTTGCCATGAAACTTTTCATATTCATGGGGAGCATATTCTTTGGTCCCGAAAATAGTAACCAGTATAGCAGCGATGAATACTATCGCACCAATATAAAATGCCCATTTTACATTTTCTGCTACCACACCTTCTGCCGCAGTATTATGCACACCAAACCATTTGGTAAGTACAAATGGAAATGCAGAGCCCACAACAGCGCCAACTCCAATCAAAAATGTTTGTACGGAAAATCCGGTGGTACGTTGCGAATCAGGAAGATTATCGGCTACCAGTGCACGAAAAGGTTCCATAGCAAGATTAAAACATGCGTCCATAATCATCAGCATGCTTGCTCCTACCAGTAATGCCGGCGCTATTGCAGTAAATAAAGACGCGTTCGGCATTAAGCAAAGCGCAATAGAAGAAAGTATTGCACCTGCAAGAAAATATGGCTTTCTTCTTCCCAGTCGATTCCATGTTCTATCGCTATAATGACCAACGATGGGCTGCACTATCATGCCCACCAGCGGAGCTGCCAGCCAGAACCAGGAGAGGTGTTCCACATCGGCGCCAAATGTTCTGAGTATGCGTGATGCATTTCCATTCTGCAGGGCAAATGCGAACTGGATACCGAGAAATCCAAAACTCATATTGAATATCTGCAAGAAACTCATTTTGGGTTTTGGCACTAATTCCTGCCTGTCAGGAGTACTGTTTCCGGATGCCATAACAATCGTTTTAAATAACAAGCAGGATAGCTTTCGCTATCCTGCAAAATTAATACACTGCGTAATGAAACACGTTTGCCGGAGCAATAATTATCGTCTGCCTGCCGTTTCACGCACTGATAGCTGACGGCTGAAAGCTGACCGCTAAATGAATTATTATTCACAAACTATATCACAAATCCATCGGGTAATATCGCGCCTTTCTTCACCACCACAATACCATCTTTAATCGTATACAGCGGATGGTCTGAATCCTGCAGGTGACTGCCGCCGTTAATACGCACATCATTACCGATTCTGCAATTCTTATCTATAATGGCATTGCGTATATAGCATCTCTCACCAATGCCCAGTTTTGGCAATCCTCTTTCAGAAGCGCTGTTCATATCTTCAAGCGTTTCATAATAATCGCAACCCATTATATAGGTGCTTACAATGGTTGTGCCGTAACCTATACGCGAACGTATACCCATTACACTTTTTTCCACACGCGACGCGTTGATGATACAACCTTCTGCAAGAATGGTTTTCTCCAGTGTTGTACCGCTTACTTTTGCCGGAGGCAACATGCGTGGTCGTGTATAAATGGCTTGCTGACTGTCAAATAAATTAAACTGCGGAATATCCTCGGTCAGTGAAATATTGGCTTCAAAAAATGAATAAATATTACCAATATCAGTCCAGTATCCATCATATTGATAGCTTGCCACTTTATGCGTGCTGATGGAATTCGGAATAATTTCTTTACCAAAATCGGTGGCATCTTTATAGGTGTCGAGCAATAAATCAAACAGCAATTTCCTGTTGAATATATATATACCCATTGATGCGAGATATATTCTTCCGGCCGCTGCATTTCATCTCCGGTATCGCTCACCCACTCAGGCAGTAATTCCTTTTTAGGTTTTTCAATAAAAGAGGTGATGATATTTGCTTCATTCGATTTTAATATGCCGAACTCAGGCGCTTCTCTTGAGCCCACAGGTATTGTTGCAATAGAAATATCGGCGCCTTTTTCAACGTGGCTATCCAGCATTTCGCTGAAATCCATTTGATATAACTGGTCGCCGGATAATATCAGCACATAATCAAATTCCTGCTGCTGCAGGTGACGCAATGACTGGCGCACGGCGTCTGCAGTTCCCTGGAACCAACCGGGGTTATCAGGTGTTTGTTCAGCAGCAATAATATCTACAAACGCTTTACTAAACCGGCTGAAGTAATACGTGTTTTTAATATGCTTGTTAAGTGAAGCTGAATTGAATTGCGTAAGCACGAACATTCTGCCTATATCGGAATTAAGGCAGTTGGAGATAGGAATGTCCACCAGCCGGTATTTACCGGCAATAGGCACAGCGGGTTTACTCCTGGTTGCAGTAAGGGGTGATAAACGCGTGCCGGCTCCTCCTCCTAATATAACAGCAATCACACTTTTTTTCATGATAGAAAATTGATTATGGTGAATTATTAATGTATGCTAAATACTTTTTTCTTCAACCGGCTCGTCAGCTTTTGATACTCCTGTTTCCGGCGATTCCTCCTGCGGCAATATAGATTCGTAGAGCGCGATATATTGTTTTACGCTTTGCTGCCAGCTAAAATCTATCTTCATCATTTGTTCTCTTACCTTCTGCATCCGCTCTTTATTTTCGTATAATTGAACAGCGCGCCATATGCCCTGTGTAATATCACCAACCGCAGCCCAGTTGTACACAATACCATAACCATCTTTTTCCCCGTAATCAACTACCGTATCTTTCAAGCCTCCGGTTCTTCTTACCATTGGTATTGTGCCGTACCGCATAGCATACATTTGATTTAATCCGCAGGGCTCTACTCTTGAAGGCATCAATAAAAAGTCTGCACCGGCATACATCAAATGGCTCAACGCTTCATTGTAACCAATAAACACATTGTAATCGCCCTGCGATAATCTCTCCAGCCCGCTTAATTGCGCTTCCACTTCGGGAAAACCGCTTCCTAAAATAAGGAAGTTCATTTTTCTTCCTATATAATAAAAGCTATCGGCAATAGCAGCCGGTAAAATATCTGCGCCTTTCTCTCCTACCAACCTGCCGATAAATACAATCAATGGCTTTTCTACATCAAGATTAAATCTTTCGCAGAGTAATTTTTTGCTTTGCTCTTTTCCTTCTGCTACTGTTTCTACGTTATAATGATTTTCAATATAAGTATCGGTTGCAGGATCCCACACATCAACATCAATACCGTTTAATATGCCTGAACATTTTCCTTTCTCATATTCAAACAATGCTTCAAGCCCGTTTGCAGACTGGCGCATTTCTTCGAGATAGCTCTTACTAACCGTAGTAACCTTCCATGCACATTTTATGGCAGATGCCAACGGATTAATACTGTTCTGCCAGTCGAGCATTCCCCATTTCCAGCTATCCCATGGTGGAAGCAAATAACTTTTTTCCCAGCCCATTGAGCCCTGGTATTGTGCATTGTGAATGGTTAATACTGTTCTTATATGCTGAAGATGCTGATACTTGTAGCAATATTTAATGATGAAAGGAATAAATCCTGTGTGATGATCATGTACATGAATAATATCAGGATGATGCGCCCAAACCGATATCCAGTCTACTACAGCAACCTGGAATGCCGTAAACCTTTCCGTATCATCATCATAACCGTATACTTTTTCCCTGTCGAGCAAACCATTAATATCAACTAAATAAAGATCGAAACCGAGTTTATTGGTTTGTTCTTTTATAATGGTATAATCAAACCAGTAATCTCCAATATTTGATCTGCCTTTATGAACAACATCCCACACATTATTATTGAGGAATTTGGTTTTATACATAGGCATAACAACCTTAGCAATATGACCAAGTTCATTTTGATATTTTGGCAAGGCTCCTACTACATCCCCCAAACCTCCAGCCTTTGCTACAGGATAACATTCGGCACTTACATGAATAATTTCCATCTTATATGATTAGGTGAGCATTCGTTAATTGAATATAGGAAGGTTTTTTATTTATACAATCATTACAGGAAAAAAATTATTGGAACAATAATATTATGCGTGTTGTATTTGCATTCAATTATAGAAAAGCAAAAGGTCAAAAGAGAAAAAGAATTCGATATTAACCCTTCAATGCTATAGAGGAATTAATATTATTGTGAAGGTAAGCGTGAAGCAAGAGGTGATAAATGTGGTATTTCACATTTATCATCTCTCTTTTCACTGAAAAATATGGCTAACTACGCTTAACATGACATTATGAAGTCTTCACTGTTTTTCCGGCTTTATGCCCGGAGACAGCAAAGTATAAAATAAAAAGATATGCCGGCACCATTATCCAGAATGCGTGCTGATATCCAATACCTGGTCTTTCGCCAAGGCTTGCCCATATTCTTGGTAATACAGCTCCGCCGGCTATACCTACAATTAAAAGTGCAGAGCCTGTTTTTGTATATTTTCCAAGCCCGTCAATAGTAAGTGGCCAAATGGCAGGCCATATAAGTGCATTTGCCAAACCAAGAATTGCTATAAAGAAAACAGATGTAAATCCGCTTGTAAAAATAGCTCCGAGTGTAAACAATATTCCCAGTATAGCAGAAATTTTCAACACTGTATTTTGAGAAATGTATTTAGGTATAGCTATAATACCGGCAATATAACCAACCAACATACCAATAAGTGTATAAGTAGTAAAATGCTTGGCCACATCAAGACTAATGCCGATAGAGTTACCATAAAGCTGAATAATATCGCCTGCCATTACTTCCACACCAACATACAGGAATAAAGAAATAAAACCCAGCCAGAGGTATGGGTAACTGAAAATACTCTCCCTGTTTATACCCGAAGATTTTGCAGTACCGTCCTCTCCTTCGGCCTTAACTTCAGGCAAATGAGAGAAATAAACAAAAACCCCAAGCAGTATTAATACAATTGCTATAACTATATATGGGGGAACAACTTTTGCAGCAAGGAGATCAAGTTCGGCTGCTTTAGCAGTTGCATCAAGTGTGGCCAGCTTGGCTTCAAGACCAGAACTATCATTCAATACAATAGCTCCAAGTATCAACGGTGCTATTGCTCCTGCAGTTTTATTACAAATGCCCATTACACTGATTCTTTTTGCAGCGCTTTCAATGGGACCTAAAATCGTAATGTAGGGATTAGATGCTGCCTGTAACAATGTAAGCCCGGTACCAATAACAAATAATGCAAACAGAAAAAAACCAAATTGCCTGCTACTTGCAGCAGGTATAAACAGTAGGGCCCCGCTGCCATTACTAATAACCCTACCATCATTCCATTTTTAAAGCCGGTCTTTTTCAATACCCATGAAGATGGAAAAGCCATAACTGCATACGAGATATAAAAAGCAAAAGTCACCAATACAGCTTCAGAAGTGGTGAGCTCGCAAGCAATTTTTAAATACGGAATAAGCGTACTGTTAGCCCATGTTACAAAGCCGAAAATAAAAAACAAAGCACCAATTATAAGCAGGGGCACCAATGCGTTTTTTTTGGAGATTGGTTCAGGTTGAGTAAGGAGATCAGAATTAGCCATATTTAAATAAAAATTTCCCGAACTTACCAAACATAATTGGTAATAAAACCTGTAATGAATATTTTTTTGCCGCAAACGATTGTTATGCTTTAATTTCACCTGCTCTTTCTATATTTATCATTCTAACGAACGTAAAATGGCTCATCAAAAGCAACCTACTAATTACGGCGCTTTAAGCACACTTGTCATTGTTTTCTTTTTTTGGGGATTTATAGCAGCAGGCAATGGTATCTTCATTCCCTTTTGCAAACATTATTTTCATTTAGACCAGTTTCAAAGCCAGTTAATTGACTTTGCTTTTTACGGGGCGTATTATGTGGGGGCATTAGCGCTTTTCGTTGCTTCTGCTGTAAAAAATACGGATATCATGAACCACTGGGGTATGAAAACCGGTATTATATATGGTTTGCTTACCAGTGCGGCAGGTGCATTGTTCATGTTGCTTTCTTTTAATTTCGGTGGCTTTGCAGGTATACTGGTATCATTATTTATTATTGGCTTAGGCTTTTCTTTACAGCAAACTTCAGCAAACCCTTTTGCTATTGCATTGGGCGATCCGTCAACAGGTTCGCACAGGCTGAATCTTACAGGCGGCGTTAATTCTTTTGGTACAACTATCGGCCCCATCATTGTTGCATTAGCGCTTTTTGGTAAAGCAACGGCTGATCAAACAGATATTGCAAACGCATCCATCACCTCAATGAACACACTCTATATTGTAGTTGGTGTATTATTCCTTTTATCTGCCATACTTTTCCGTACCAGCAAAAAATTACCCAACGTAAAAGAAGAAGACAGTTTTGAACCTGCACCAAAAGCAATGTGGTTGCTGATAGCCATTTCACTTATAATGACCATTGTTTTTGGAATTATTTTCGCCAGCTATCGCGGGCTTGCAGATAATGAAAAATTAAGTCAGGATGTTAGCCTGCGCAATATGTGGCTGCTGGTGGCGGGCTTACTTGTTATGATCATTGGATTCTTTGGTGCTAATGCCGGGGCGCAAAAAAATCCGTCGGGCTGGGGCGCAATGAAATATCCCCAGTTAATATTGGGTATGCTCGCTATTTTTATGTATGTAGGTGTTGAAGTAACTATCCAGAGCAATCTTGGTGAGCTATTAAAACATCCCGGGTTTGGAGGTTATAGCGAAAACGGACTTGCACCATTTATTTCAATGTATTGGGGTAGTTTAATGATTGGCAGGTGGACAGGCGCCATAACAGTTTTCAATCCTGTAAAATCTGTAAAAACATTATTGTTTATACTGGTTCCCTATATAGCTTTTGGAGTAGTAATTGCAGCCAACCTGGTTGCAGGAAATAATTTTACTCCGCTGTATGCCTATGCAGCAGTAATTCTCATCCAGATAGCCGGCTTCTTTATTGGTAAAGAAAAACCTGCTGAAACGCTGATGATATTCGGAGGATTAGGCGTGGCTGCAATGCTTATCGGGTTATTTACCACAGGTCAAACGGCTACTTATGCATTTTTAAGTGGTGGATTATTCTGCTCTATTATGTGGCCATCTATATTTTCGCTGGCAATAGCAGGGTTAGGCAAATACACTGCCCAGGGTTCTGCATTTTTAGTAATGATGATACTTGGTGGCGCTATCATTCCACCATTGCAGGGAAAATTAGCTGACCTTCCTGCCATAGGTATTCACCATTCTTATATTATTCCGGTTATTTGTTTTGCTTATCTTGCATTCTATGCTTTCAGGGTAAAATCTGTACTCAAATCACAAGGAATTGATTACAGCGCTATAGAAGGTGGCGGCGGACATTAATTTATCAGCAATTAATTCAATCAAATAACAACTATAAATTAACTATAGAAAGTATGAAGCAACAGTATGCAATAGGCATCGACATTGGAGGGACAAACACCGTTTTTGGTATAGTAGACCATAGAGGAGACACCCTTTACCGCGGAGCTATTTCGAGCAGGAAACATCCTGATATAGAAAATTATATACATGAACTTTATGAGGCGCTGCAGCCTGCTGTTCAGCAGGTTGGTGGTATAGAAAATATTAAAGGCATAGGGATAGGCGCGCCTAACGGCAATTATTATAGCGGCACTATTGAATATGCACCAAACCTGATATGGAAAGGTATTATTCCGCTTGCTAAATTAATAACTGATAAATTTGGCGTGCCCGCAGCTTTAACCAATGATGCTAACGCTGCTGCAGTTGGTGAAATGATGTATGGAGCAGCTAAGGGAATGAAAGATTTCATCATGATTACACTTGGAACAGGTGTAGGCAGTGGCATTGTGGCAAATGGTCATTTAATATATGGTCATGATGGTTTTGCCGGAGAGCTTGGTCATACCACTATTATCCCCGGCGGGCGTTTACATCCGGGCACCAATATGAGAGGCTCACTGGAAAGTTATGCTTCTGCTACCGGCGTAGCATATACTGCAAGAGAATTTCTTGAACAAAGACCCGGGCAGGATAGCCTGTTAAGAAATTATCCCTTAAATGCTATTGACTCCCGCATAGTATATGATTGCGCTATCCAGGAAGATGCTATTGCCAAAGAAGTATACGAATATACCGGGCAAATTTTGGGATTAGCACTTTCCAATTTTGTAATGTTTTCTTCGCCTGAGGCGATTATATTATTTGGTGGAATGACCAAAGCCGGCGATCTTATTCTTAAACCAACCAAACAGCACATGGAAGAAAATCTGCTGCCTATTTTCCAGAATAAGGTTAAGCTCATCTTCAGTGAGTTAAAAGAAGCTGATGCCGCTATACTTGGCGCAAGCGCTTTGGTTTGGGAAATTAAGGCGTAAGGTGTCAGCTGTCAGGTATCAGGTATCAGCCATCAGTGCCACAGTTGATAGCTGAAAACTCAAGGCTGATACCTTTATTCGCCATTTGCACAATCGCTTGTACCTTTGCCAACCAGTTTTATACTATGGTTTCTATTGGCAATATACAACTCCCTGACTTTCCGCTTTTACTCGCTCCTATGGAGGATGTGAGCGACCCGCCATTCCGCGCGGTGTGTAAAGATAATGGCGCAGACCTGATGTATACGGAATTTATCTCCAGTGAAGGATTAATAAGAGATGCCATCAAAAGCCGTAAAAAGCTTGACATTTTCGACTATGAACGCCCCATAGGCATCCAGATATTCGGCGGGGATGAAGAAAGCCTTTCCCTTGCCGCGAAAATTGTAGATGTTACCAACCCGGATCTACTCGATATCAACTTCGGCTGTCCCGTAAAAAAAGTAGCCCTGAAAGGTGCAGGCGCAGGTGTATTGAAAGATATTGACTTGATGGTTCGTTTAACCGATGCCGTTGTAAAATCAACCCGTTTGCCAGTTACTGTAAAAACAAGACTTGGCTGGGATGATAATACCCGCAATATTGAAGAAGTTGTGGAACGTTTGCAGGATGTGGGTATAAAAGCGCTGGCAATACACGGGCGCACACGTACCCAGATGTATAAAGGCTCTGCGGATTGGACGCTTATTGGTAAAGTCAAAAACAACCCCCGCATTACCATTCCAATTTTTGGGAACGGCGACATAGACTCACCTGAAAAAGCGGTTGAATACAAAAACAGGTATGGGGTGGATGGTATTATGATTGGTCGCGCTGCCATTGGTTATCCGTGGATTTTTAATGAGATAAAACATTACTATAAAACCGGCGAACATGCTGCGCCTCCTGCTTTAGAAGAAAGAATCGCGGTTTGCCGTAAACACCTGCATAAATCTGTAGAGTGGAAAGGCCCTGTGGTAGGTATATTGGAAATGCGCCGGCACTACGCTAATTACCTTAAAGGCTTACCCGGCATTAAAGAATTCAGGCAAAGACTGGTTGTACTGAATACAACAGCCGAAATAGATGTGGTACTGGATGAAGTATATCAATACTATAAGGGTTTTACTTTTGAAAAGGCAGCGATTGAATTGATCAATTATCACGAAAAATGCCCTTTATAGTAGTTTTCCTATACTGTAGTTTAAAAATGACGAAATAATAGTATCTGCTACTATTTTTTATGAAAATACTTCAGCCTTTCTTTGTGTAACAAGTCCCGATTTCTAAATCCTATATTTCTGAAAACCATCACTTAACCCGGAAACACCATCCAAATCCAATACCTAAGCAAGAACTGCAATGTAATTTTACCGTCCGGTTAAATCTTTGCTTTGCTTAACGCGACAGAAAATGATTGGGCAACCCCCTTGTATTTATTCCCTTTAAACCAAAAAGAAATTTCATTTTCTGTCGCTTTTTTAAGTACTAAGCCTTCATCCTTTTTTGTTCTCCGCAGAGAGAGGATTCTTTAACCTCTATGAATGGAGGTTCTCCGCGGAGTCTCAACTCCGAGCCTTTGTGTCTGAGTTGGACTCCGCGAGGGGCACTCATCGTCTTTGTTTCGTCAAATCTACATCCTGCAACGTCATGTAGTTACAAACTTCATATACGCCCTGCTCACCGGTAATATAATATTTAGCAGAGTTGTGTATATATTCTTCCGGTTGTACCACAAGCGGCAGATTCCACCTGCACGGATTCATATGGATGTAATTCAATTTTTGTTCAATAAACTCAACATTTATACATTCCTTATGATCAAATGAGGGCTCAAATACTTCATAATGCTTATTGCGTGCTTTATTTGTATTGTTTACCCATTGCTCTAATTGCTTTAATATACTATGATGATTTTACCGCCCCAGTTGTGATACCAGTTCATATGCCATAAAACGTTTACCATTACCCACTATAGTATTGATGGATTTACCGGTATTTACAAAACCTATTATAGTATGTACATGATTGGGCATTATTGCATACCCAACAATATAATGACCTTGCAACTTCAGATAATCAAACCAATTATATACTACAGAATAGGTATTCGTGGTGGAGAAAAGATGCAACCACCGGGCACAGGTAAATGTGATGGAGTATATTCCAAACGGTTCTGATATTTGATGGCACACCGGCATAGGCTGGCGCTAAAATAAAGAAATATTACCGCAACTAATATGCGTTTGCCCCGCCTACCGCAGCATCGCCAGCCAACACACAAGGCTATTCACAGGCAAACGCTGCGTAGAAGGAAGGTTCGCATCAACTTTATTATAACCCAACAACTGCATTAAAATGTACTAACAACTGGCATAGGATATCAAGCCTCTGCAACGGGCATTCAGGAGCAAACAGTTACTATTACTTTTCGCTGCTACATCATTACATTTATCTTCAATTGTTTCAGGTAGGCGAACCAAAAGAACCAATCATTTTTTTCCCGCCTTTACCAGCTCACCTGTTCCTAAAGAACGCACTTCAATTTTCACAACAGTATTATTGCCGCCACTAATAGCGCCATCTGCCGAAATGCTGTTATTGCCGTTGTTTAATTCAGGGATATTAAAGCCCTCTACTTCTTTTAAAAGATGCCATTTGCTGTCCATTAATCTGATACGCTTACCATCACACACCAAAACCTGCGAAGCGCTGAGCGAAAACGGAAGCTCAATCTTATCGTAATTATTTATTTCAATCACAGGATTATTCCATACAGCTTCTCCACCCTTATCTGATTGCAGCTTAATAATAAACTGCATTGGTTGTGGTGCATACGGATTATTAAATGTAAAAGCAGAATTCACAGGTTCGCCCGGTTGTTTTACATTAGACTGATGCTCGAAATATTTTGTCTCAACAGGAAAAAGCCGCCATTCGTCATCTGCTTCTTTTACGAGGTGAAATTCTTTGTGTATATCTCTCAATCCCTCCTTTTGCTTTTGGCTGAAGGCACCGGAAAGCCGGGCGGTTTCCCATTCATGTATAGCTGATAATATTTTTTCCGAATAACCATGCTGCTGCACAGCGTCAACACCGGCAGATAAACCAAAACCGGCATCAAAGCCTGCAGCACGTGCCAGCAACCATTCCATATCTTCCATTGAAGTAGAGGCATTCAGCGAAAACCAGCCCAGCATATGCGGCATTAAATTCCGGTGAAAATAATCCTGGTTTTTCAACCGGTATTGTGTCTGGCTTTCCCTGAATCCCGCATACCAGGGTTCGCCCCAGTTCATACGGGTGAATATATGCCAGAAATAATGGCCCGGTCCACTCGCATCATTTATTACATGCCCCTTCAGTTCCGGTTTCAGCAAATCATACCATTTCTTTACAAATAACTGCGTGGCATATTGCCCCATACCTGTTGACCAACTGCCTTCTAACCCGTCGAATGAAATTTGTTTAAGCCCGGCTTGATTATAAAGACTCGCAATATTGGCAGCGATATCATCCTGCAGATCAATATCAGGAAGAAAAACTTTATACCCGTGATCCATCAATTTAGCAATAGTGTCTCCGCTTGAATGCGCCTGTGCTTTTGTTTCCCAGGCTCCCCTTATACAGTCCTCTAATACCCATGGAGCTTGTTTTGAAATATCACGATAGCGTATCAGCTCTGTACCTATCATTACTGTTTTAAGATTATTATTTTTCATCTGGTTAAAAAAAACGGGAGATGCAATAGCAATGGACTTTGTGCTTTCGTCAATTGCTGCGGTAATAATACTCTCTCCAACCTTTGCCAGTCTTTTATCGGGCACCGGGGTTACAAAAGCATCGTTGGTAGTAATAAAAGAAGATAATGTATGAACGCCAAGATCAATACCCCGGCGGGCTGCCATATCAACGCAATTCTTTAACCCCTTCCATCCATTTGGAAATTCGTTCTTATTCAATAAGAAATGCCCCCATGTTGAAAACGGCCCGGGATGATATAAATATTTAAGTCCTGCCTTTTGAGTCAGTTTCAGCGCATCTTCAATATTGTTTTCTCCGAAGCTCATGATCAGGTAAGATGATGATGCAAGGGAAGAACACTTTACCCATTCACCATTTAATGTGGGATGTGGAAGTCCTTCTTCTAATTCTATTTTTTCAATTACTGTAAGCAGTTGATCAGAGGGCGCTCCCCATAATGCGATTTTAGATCCCCGTACACCTCCATCACGAGGATATGCCGGCACAACATATTTTTCATGCCCCCAGTTTTCAATGATCTTTGGCTTATTACGGTTTCGGCAATATGCCTGTATAACACTTCCAAAAGCAGCAGGTTTAGCTGTTTGACCGCGAAACAATATTTTCCTGTCAGGTGAAATATCCTTAACGCCTCCGGTTTCCTGAAAAATATCGTATGAAGGTTCTATATCATCATCCGTTGTTGGTGCGCCACCGAGTGTTTTAATATTGAGCGCCTGTATGCCTATTCCAAAGTTTTCATCCCAAACGGTACCAACCGTTTCGCCAATATATTTGCTGATGATGGTAGGATAAGGTCCCCAGGCTATCCAATCTACTGAAATATTTTCCTGTATCTTAATCAGTTCAAAAGTTATATACTCTTTTTTGTTCGTTGCTTTGATAAATACATTGCCTTTCCAGGACGGATAATATAATACAATGGTCGATGTTTTTTTCTGCCACTCCAAACGTTCCGGCATCAGCAATTTCCCGTTTATCGATACTGCCAGCAATGGTGACGTAACACCGGGTGCAAGATATTCCTTACCATTTTTATCAGAGAGACTTTCCACATTGCCGCTTCCATTTATTTTAATGAGCAATGTATTTGTCTGGAAAGACACCTGTGCCTGAATAAAATATACAGAACATGTAATGAAAGCAACCAATAAAAATATTATACGATATATATGTTTCATAATTTAAAAAGCTGAAAATTTTTTGATTAAGGGTATAGCTGATGATTCGGTAACGGTTAACCGAAGTTTTTTTGTAGCCACATCTTTAAGCTCATGAATACGTTTATGTCCTACCGATATACCATTTGCTACTTCCTGCCAGCCTCCGTTCTTCCATTGCTCAATAGTATATTTTCTTATGTGTTCACCACCGGTAATATCTTCCTGAATCACCACATAATGTACATTAACAGGAGATTTTCCGGTAATAAGTTCCAGGCTTTTTGTATTACCATTGGTAACCGCTAATGGTTTTGAAAAACGTTTTTTTATTGCTGCGCCAAATCTCTCAAGCACCTGCACGTCTTCCTGTGGCACTTGTCCACTCGTATCAACTACTATACCTAACAGCATATTTGAATTCTTACCCACGCTCGATACATAACTATACAGCAGTTGATCAACCGTTAACAGCTTTTGTTCATCTGCTTTCCAAAACCACCCACCCTGCCATCCTTTACGCAAAGGAAAATCCGCTTCTCCGGGACACCATATTCTGCCTTCGGGGCTACCATTAATATTATCTATAGCCACCGTGCCGCTTGCCGAAGTACCCGCATCACTACGGCTCCAGTTAGGATAAGGCGCTAAGCCTTCTTCATTACCCACCCACCGAATCAGATTTTTTGCATCAGCAGGACCCTGAAAAACAATAGCATCCGGTTGTAATTTTTTTAATAGCGGCGCTAAATTGGGCCCGCCTTCTTTAACAGGCAATACACCCCCGTCAAACCATATCTCAAATAATTTTCCATAATTGCTCCAGAGCTCTGTTAATTGAGTTGTTACTACCTGGTTGTATTGTTCCTGTGTCATCGGAGCGCCGGGCTGAACCAGTCCCGGATTATCAACATAACAATATCCATTAGCTGCAGCGCTTGCGTAAATACCAGGTTTAAGTCCATACTTTTTACAAGAAGCAATAAACGATGCTACGATATCTCCTTTGCCATTTTTCCATGGTGAAGATTGAACACTATACTCATGCGCTTTAGTTGGCCACAAACTAAACCCAGAACAATGTTTAGCTACCAGCACAGCGTATTTAGCGCCTGCGGCTTTTGCAGCACGGATCCATTGGTCTGTATCTACGCGCGAAGGATTAAATACAGAAGCAGGCGGATGTGTGCCCCATTTGCGGAAGTCATAATCCGGAACAAAATTCACCACATCAAAATGTATAATAACACCTATCTCCTGGTTTGCCCATTCCACGTGCGAAGGAGAAGGTAAAACTTCAACAGTGCTATTATTTTCCTGGGCAATAGTTGCGAAAAAGTACAACACCGAAAAAAAAACAAGAACGGATTTTATCATGATTCGAAACATATTTTATGAACAACCTCTTATATATTTCACGCAACGCCAACAGCGATAAAAAATAACCGGTCTGGTATTAAAACCCGGCCGGTTTTTATTAGCCCCAAACTCAACCGTTGATTATTGTAATACAGGATCAAAATCGCCACCCCAGTCTTTATTTTGTTTGAGGTTAGCATTTTTTTGCAATTCATCCTGTGATAAAGGAAAGAAATAAAAAGCATCCGGCGCATACATTTCTTTCACTCCTGTATTGATCAGTTCCATAACACTATAATTAAAATCTGAAGAAGTAAAATAATATGCAGGTTTGCCGGCAGGATCCAATCCGGATTGTAGCGTAGCAAGCAATCCGTATTTGTGCATACCGTTCAGCTCACCCAGTCTTCTCGTTCTTCTTAAATCCCAGAAACGTTTACCTTCAAAGGTAAATTCAATATACCGTTCAAAAATAATAGCATCCCTGATCTGTTCACGTGTCATGCCTGATGAGAGCCCGTACATATTATCATTACCTGCTTCAATGCCTGCACGCTGGCGTATTTGCTTAAGCACGTCAACCGCATCGCCTGAGTGGCCGGTTTCGTTTGCCGCCTCCGCATAATTCAGCAGTACTTCGGCAAATCTTATTTCCACCCAATCAACGCCGTTTAATTCTACCTGTGCCTGGCTTAATGAATTATCTATACCTTTTCTTGTATAAAATCCGGTACGGGAAAAATTTTCACCAACGCCAAATCCATCATCGATACCTCCTAACAGCAGGTCAGTATATTGTTTACGATCCGCACTCACTCCTAATGGAAAGATTGAGCCGTTATAAGCAATAGTCGCATCAAAACGGGGATCTCTGTTTTCATAAAAAGTTTGAATATTGTAAGCATATGCTGACTGCCCGGGCATCTTACCATCTTTCATTGGGTAAGATTCAACCAGATTCCATATTGGATTATCACTGCCTGTACAATTTTTAGACTGCGTTAGAGGTCGCACGCAATGTTCATAGCGACCATTCTGCTTTGTCGTATTGCTTTTATAGGCAACCACCATTACATCTTCCTGGTTTTGCTCATTCATAAAAATGCCGGAGTAATCGGGATAAAGTCCAAAGCCATTACTTTCAAGAAAATCTTTAGCTGCCTTTGTAGCAGTATAAGCATCTGCCCAATAGGTATTATCATAAGGATTTGAGGGATTGAACTGGGGGCTTGCCTTATATAATAATACTCTTCCTTTAAATGCCAACGCTACAGATTTATCAATTCTTCCGTAGTCTGATCCGGTAAACCTGTCCGGAAGACCTGCTATTGCGGTTTCAATATCTTCCAGTATAAAATCAAAACATTCAGCAGTGCTGTTTCTTGGCACAAAAAGATCATCAGTAAGCAGTTGCGCTTCTTTAATGACAGGAACTCCACCATGATATACCACTGCTTTAAAGTAATGAAATGCCCTTAGGAAAGAGGCCTGCGCCTTCATAAGATTTTTCTTTTCATCAGCCAGGGTTCCGGCATCAATTTCGTTCAGGAGAATATTTATTTTACGAACGGCGGTATAAGGCCAGTATTTGAACGAAGCATTATTAGGGTTTACCGCATCTTCAGTAAGTATCCCCACCCCTTCATCTGCATTATTACCATCATTTACCGGCCAGCCGGGAAGTGTAGCATACAGATCTGTAAGATAAGCGGATGCCAGTTTTTCATCGTTCCAAACATCGGTTGGATTATATACGCTCGGATTATTTAAGTCAAGAAATTTATCGTCGTTACAGCCGGCAGCAAGTACTACCGATGCAAACATTGCTATTTTAATCAGTCTATTTTTCATAATTCATTGCAGTTTTAAAAAGTGAGATTTACGCCACCTGAAAAAGTTTTCATAACCGGATAAGAATCCAGTGTATTTTGTTCGGGATCCATTTCCTTTATTGCTGAAATCACAAAAAGGTTGGTAGCATTAAAGAAAAACCGCAGAGACTGCATCTTAAACATGTTGATCCATTGCTTCGGAAACTCGTATCCTATATTAAGATTTTTAAGGCGCATGTATGCTCCATTACGCATCCAGAAAGTGGAACCGGCAGCCCCATATTCCGGAGCCCAGTCACCGGCTCTCGGATATTTAGCGTTGGTGTTCTCAGGCGTCCAGCGTTTTGTCCATAACTCAAAGTATGGTCTGCTGCCTACCTGAAAAACGCCGCCACCGTTTATAGTACTAATCATGCGGTCATAACCACCCACGCCCTGCAAAAGCGCGCCTATAGATATTCCTTTCCACTGGGCAAACAGGTTTATGCCATAATTTATTCGTGGTACTGCTTTTTCAGAAAGATAGGTCTGGTCATAAACATTTACTTTGTTATTAACAGCGCTGTTTTCCCAATCATCCCCCCGAAGATCTTTATATAGTATAGTACCTACTTTTACATCCCGGGTCCATTGCGTAAAGCCATCAGGAATATTATCAAGATCTTTATCTTCATGTATTAACCCTTCGGCTACATATCCAAAAATCCTGTTGAGCGGTTTGCCTATGGTGCTTCTCCACTTGGGTAGTGAAGCAGCTTCATCAAGCACCAGCACTTTATCTTTAGCGTATCCCATGTTTACCCCGGCGGAATAAGTAAGATTACCGGCTCTGCCATTATAATTCAATGAAAACTCAAATCCTTTTACGCTCATTTCTGCATAGTTCTCCGAACTAAGCGATGCTCCGTATGTTGCAGGAATAACACGTATCCTGCTGGAAAGAATATCATATGTATGGCGATAGAAATAATCGAAATCTCCCGTTATTCTGCCTTTAAACAATGCGAAGTCCATCCCTCCATTATAGGTTACAGATTTTTCCCAAGTAATATTGGGATTGGGAGGCGTTCCTGCGGTAATACCGTTTTGCAGCGCATCACCAAAAATATAAGCATTTGCCGGGCTATAGTTATACTGGAATTGATATGCCGCTATATTCCCATTGCCATCGTTTCCCAATAGCCCTGCCGATCCTCTTAACTTCAGGTCAGAGATAAAAGGAACATTAAAGAATTTTTCCTTTGATATTCTCCACGCCACAGAGCCGGAAGGAAAGAATCCCCATCTTTTGTCCGGCGGAAAGATGTAAGACCCATCGCGGCGAAATGAAAATTCAGCGATATACCTGTCATCATATTCATAATGAAGGCGCCCAACCCACGAAGCTCTTGCGCTTGCAAATTCATACCCGGTAAAATACCGTTTACTTGCATCGGTTGAAGCATTAAATATCTGATCTACACTGCTGCTTATCAAATCTCCGGCAGAGCCGCTTGTATAATTTCCATTTGCTTTCTGCCTTTCGTAAACCAACAATCCGTTTACAGTATGCTTACCGAATTTCCGATCATAATTCAGGAACCAGTTCAATTGATACGATTTATCAAAAGTTGCTGACTGGTTTATTATTTCATAAGTACTGCTGAGATTATGAATACTTACTGTACTCAGGTCTACATCTCCCAGTTTATAGGGATTATTAGCATCTGGTCTTGCAAAGTTGTATGATTTGTTAAAGAGGATGAATGCTTTGGCGTTTCTGTCGTTACCGGTATAATTGTATTGAAAGCTTGTAGTTAATCCTTCAATAAAAGGAATCTTCACATCTAACCTGGCAACGCCGCTGAGCGTACGATACACTATTTTACGATAGCCGCCATGCATTACGAGTTCAACCGGGTTCCAGCCACCGGGATTAACCGCATAGCCAACTTCCGGGTCAGTTGAAGGTGTGCCGTCTGCCAACGCATAAAATGGTAAAAGGCGTGTCCAGTTAAAAGTTGCCCTGTAAAAATCAGCAACGGTTACAGATTCTTCAGAATCATAAGGCCAATAGAACCGGTCAAGCGCTCTTTGATTACCGCTGAGATTCACATTAAGTTTCATATACTCATTGATCTTCGCCGTAACGTTAGACCTGAAATTGTAACGGGCATAGTCTGTATTTTTAAAAGAACCATTTGCCTTATTAAAGCCGCCCATTACATAGTAAGTAATATTATCTCCGCCACCATTAATACTAAAATCATGTTGTTGAGAAGCAGGATTTTTCCAGATATAATCAAGCACCTGGTAGCTTTTGTCTTTAAAATAATCCTTCTGCTCCTCGGTAACAGGGTTAGCATTACCATATGTTTCAGCATAATCTTCTTTATATTCAAGTTCCTGCAATGCTGTATAGCGCTGAATGGGTCGTGTTGTTCTGTCTGTAGATAATGTTGCCGAATAACTGAATACAGGCTTCTGGCGCTTTCCACTCTTGGTTTTAACTAATATTACGCCGTTAGCGGCCCTCGCGCCATATACTGAAGCACTGGCAGCATCTTTGAGTATGCTTATGCTTTCCACTTCATTAGGATCCAAAACATCGAAGGCAGTTTTATCACGCACAATACCATCTATTACATAAAGAGGATCGGTGCTGTTTGGCGTGCCGATACCACGAATTTGTATAGACGAACTGGCGCCCACAAAACCGGAGTTATTTACAATTGTTGCTCCGGGTATACGGCCAGCAAGTGTGTTGGATAGCGATGCAGTGGGAATAGTTTCAATATCTTTTCCCTGCACAGTAGTAACGGCACCGGTAAGGCTCGCTCTTTTTTGAGTAGCGTAGCCCACCACAACCACCTCATTCAACCCGGCGTTTGCCGGCTTAAGTACTATTTCAATATTTACATTCTGTCCTACTTTTATTTCTCTGGTTTCATAACCAACAAAAGAAAACTCAAGTATATCACCTGTATTTGCTTCTATAGCAAACAGCCCGCTGGCATCTGCAAGTGTAGTTTTTCCGGAAGCTTTAACGCGTACGGTTGCTCCCGGGAGCGTACCGTTTTCATCCATTATCTTTCCCCGCACGGTAACAGGTGGAATTTCTTCAGCAGGCGTAACCACAGGGTGGGGAGGTATAACCTTTTCTTCTTTCTTGCGGATTACAACCGTTTTATTAACTATAGCGTAGTCAAAAGGCTGATCCCTGAAACAAATGCTTAGCGCCTGATCAATAGATACTTTGTTTAATTCGACCGACACTGCTCTTGCATTCCTGATGAGCCTTTTGTTAAAGAAAAACTGGTAGCCGCTCTGTTTTGAGATTTCCTTAAACACCGCCTCACAGGGCATATTCGTAGCTTTAAGGGTAATTTGCTGGGCATAACCGCCGGCGCTAACCTTAAGGCATGCGGCTAATAAAATAACGGTAAGTCTCATAATCAACAGCATTTTCTTAACCTGCTGCAACTGCCGGAAAGGAAGATGTGGCAGGTGTTGGTTTTTGATTGCAGGACTGCAAGTATTATTACAATAGCAATAGCAGTCCTCATACGCAGTAATTTGCATAACTTTGGTTTGTTGGGTGATTAAATAACAGTCTTGTCCGATTGTATATTAAATTGTCCCACAACTTTGACCGGTAGTGTTCCCGCACTGCCGGTTTTTTTGTGTAACAAATCAACACTATTTTTTTCCGGCCGAAGCCGGTTGTATATCTACCACTCCATCCCTGATGGTTGCATTAATATCACTATACCTGATAATATCAAGAAACTCTGATAATTGCACATCACGGGAAATGCCTCCGTTCAAAGTATCTGAAGGAATACCGAGGGGATAGCTCACCCTGATATCATACCACCGCTCTGCCTGCCGCATTACAGTTCCTATATCCACATTTTTAAAATTGAATACGCCATTCTTCCAGGCCATTACCAGGTCAATATCGGCATGTTCATCCACGGATATTTTCTCTCCTATTTTTGCCTGTTGTCCGGGCTTGATCTGCACAGGCTTGTTTAAGGCATTATGCACACGTACTGCACCTTCCAGCAAAGTAACTTTTGTATCAGGCTCATCATCATAAGCATTAATATTAAAATGAGTACCCAATACCTGCACTTCAGACGGCTCACCTTTTTCATGAAGTATTTTCACAATAAAAGGAATTTTATTTCCTTTTTCGTCAAGGCTTTCTGCAACCTCAAAATAGGCTTCGCCGGATACCTCAATATTTCTTGGCTTTTTATTGAAAACAACCGGGTAATGCAGGGACGATGCAGCATTAAGCCACACCCTGGTTCCATCTGCCAAAATAAGTTTATACTGCCTGCCTTTAGGCGTTACAATGGAGTTATATGCAGTGATGTGCGAACTGTTATCGCCATTATAGGTAAGCGTTCCATCCTTGTTAAAAATTTGGGGTTCGCCCGGTACATTTATAATACCGCCTGATGCCGTATCCAGCACAATCTTCATTCCGTTTGCCAATGTAAGCACCGCTCCGTTTTTTCCCGGTTCTGCATCATACCGGTGAGGAATAGTGTTACCCGGAAATTTCGTAATTTTTCGATCTTCGTTACTTCCATATTTCAGCCATGCAAAACTTCCTATCCCAACTATAATTGCCGCTGCGGCAGCAACTTTCCACCATATATTTTTTTTCACATTCACCACGGGGCTGTTTGCCTGTTGCTCCTTTATGATCTCGGCCTGGATACGTTCAAAAACATCACGGCTAAAACCGGGCTTTTCATCATCACTCCATTCAGCCATTCCTTCTGCCTCCAGCGCAGCGTACCACTGCTCAATAATCTTTGCATCCTCATCGGAGCATGTACCGTTTCTGTAACGACGTAATATAGCGATAGCCTCTTCCCCGGTCATAATTTGATATCCATTTTTGTTTTACCGGTTATAAGTTACGTGAGCAGGAAAAAAGTAGCAGATACAATCAAAAAAAATATAGCGCCGGGGATACAAGAAGAATAAAAAGAATGCGGTTGACAGAAGCCCTGAGCGATTTAAGCGCATTGCTCAATTGTTTTCTTACGGTATTTTCGGCAATGCCCAAATGATCAGCAATTTCTTTATAAGACATATTCTCATCTCGGCTGAGCGTATAAACCTTATGCATTTTTGAGGGGAGAGACAGAACCGCCTTATGTAATGTTGATTGTAATTCACTCAATTCGCACTGCTGCGCGGCATCAGTTTCAGCATTGCTAAATGCTTCGCCTAATGTTTGCAGGTAATTACGCTTTGTTATATTTTTTTCAATATAGCGAATAGCAAGATTTCTTACGCTTTTTTGGAGATAAACAAACAAAGAGCCTTTCAACTCAATTTCCTGCCTGCGCTTCCATACAGATACAAATACTTCCTGAACAATATCGCTTACATCTTCACGCACGTTGATAACCTTCATTGCAGCCGCTGCCAGCCGCTCCCAATACCTGCGGTATATTTCTGCAAATGCCGCCGCGTCATCACCGCGCAGTAATTGCATTAAAACTTCATCAGTCAGTTTCTGGTACATGCAATAAGATATTAAACAAGCAATAACCAAATTTATAAAAAATAAAAATCAAATTTACTCACCTCAAAGTATATTTTTACGTTACAAAGCAATAGTACATACGTTGCATCATATCCCGGAATCATTATCCACACTACGTTTCCGGAGATTTAATTTTAAACAAAATAAACTATGCAAACGATTGTTGAAAAAAACCTACAGGAGAGCCGGCTCTTGCAGCCTTTACCGCTCAACTTACCTTTGGAGTGAAATTTGATGGATTATGCCCTACCAGTCAGATTTTGCGCTTGCGCTAACAGTTAAATCAGGTGAGTAATTTCCTGAAAGATATTTATAGTATGCCGTTATAGCAATCATGGCAGCATTATCCGTGCAATATTCAAATGGAGGTATATAAGTTTGCCAGCCTTTCTCTTCGCCCAATTTTTTAAATGCATTACGTAAGCCACTATTGGCAGATACGCCTCCTGCCAGGCAAATACGCGTAATACCCGTTTTATCAACAGCTTTTTTTAATTTATTAAGCAGTATAGTAATAATGCGATGTTGAATGGAAGCGCAGATGTCGTTCATATTTGCCTGTATAAATGCAGCCTGTTCGTTTTCCGTTGCAGTAAATGCTTCTTTAAAAACCATACTTTGCCCGGCATTTTTCAGGAAATATAAAATAGCGGTTTTTAATCCGCTGAAACTAAAATCAAGATCAGCTATTTGCGGTTCAGGAAATTTGAAATGCAATGGATCTCCATCTTTTGCATACTTATCAATCAATGGACCACCGGGATAAGGCAAGCCAAGCAGTTTTGCTGATTTATCAAAAGCTTCTCCCGCAGCATCATCTATTGTTTCACCAATTACCTGCATATCACCAGGAGCATTGCAAACAACTATTTGAGTATGCCCGCCACTTACGGTAAGGCAAAGAAAAGGAAATGCAGGCGCCGGCTCTTCTATGAGATTGGCTAATACATGAGCCTGCATATGATGTACTGGTATAACCGGCACATTAAGCGCCAGTGCCAGCGATTTGGCAAATTGCGAACCAACCAATAAAGAACCTATTAAGCCGGGAGATTGCGTAAAAGCAATAGCATTTATATCAGTGAGTGTACAGTTTGCTTTTTTAACGGCTGCATCTACTACAGGCACTATATGCTGCATATGCGCTCTTGATGCCAGTTCAGGAATTACACCGCCATATTGCTCATGAATTTTTTGGGTGGCAATTATGTTAGAAAGTATTTTTCCATCGGAACATATACTTGCGGAAGTTTCGTCGCAGGATGACTCAATAGCAAGAATTGTAACTTCACCTGTTGATTGCAGCATGTGGCAAAGTTAGCACATAATACAAGGACAGAAGATGAGATTTATTTTACGTAATTGACAGAGCCAATATGCACAGGTATGGGATGTTGCCCGGATTTGTATAATGATGAATCAATAGAATAACATATTACCACACGCTGACCAGCAGCTAAAACCACCTCTTCTGACATAGAAGAAGGATACAAGATTTTATTTTCATCTGTTACTATGCCAAGATAGTTCCGTGATGAATCTTTTATGATCTCAATTTTTCCTGTAGCTTTACTATTACAAACCACATCTACTTTATCTTTTGAAAAAATAAAGAGCAGGAATGACATAATAGCAAGGGATACTATGTAGACAAATTTTATCATAGGATAATTTTATAAATGACTTAATGTGTCTACTCTACCTAACGAAAAAAATTGAGTTATAGTATATTAAAAAGTGTGTATCTACAGATAAACCCTTATATGTTGAAATTAATGCTACTTTGAGCGTATAGCAACCACAGGATCCATTCTTGCAGCAATGGTGGCGGGGATAATGCCGGCAAGTATACCGATTATGATACATATTGAAACAGCTACACCAAGAATATTATACGATATATATACATTAAAATTGAGCGGCCCGCTCAGCACTTTTGCCAGTATAAATACCAGCACTAAACCAATAGCTCCACCTATAAAGCAGATAAAGGCAGACTCCAGTAAAAACTCAGACAGAATAATTCTTTTTTTGGCGCCTATTGCTTTTTTCAAACCAATAATTGGCGTTCTCTCCCGCACCGTTACAAACATTATATTGGCAATACCAAATGCGCCAACTACAAGACTTAATAATCCAATAAGCCAACCACCCAGTTTTATACTTGAAAAAAGCTTGGATATATTATCGCTGAAATCGCTAACGGCATTTAATGCAAAATCATCTTCTGTGCCAGGGCTTAACCGGTGAATGGCGCGAAGATTACCCCGCAATTCATCTTTAAAAGCTTCTGTAGTAACATTGGGTTTACCCTGCACCAATATATTCGGCTGGGAATTTTTTTCTTCAAAAATTGTTCTGAAAAACCTGTAAGGAAGAATAATACAATCATCAAAATTCCATCCGCCTACTAAAGAGCTTTTGCCCTGCTTCTTTATTACGCCAACTACATTTATTCGTTTATTTTTTAATATTATTGTATTACCAACAGCTTTTTCAGCGCTACCAAAAAGTTTTGCTGCATTCTCATATCCCATTACAGTACTTGCCGTACCTCTATCCATATCAGAAAGGGTAAGGTAACGCCCGAACTCTATTTCAAATGGCTGGATAGCATTAAACTCTTCAGACACGCCATAGACGTTTACGTTCTGAATCATGTCTTTTCCATTAATTACATTTTGCCCGCCTGTACTTAGCGTAAATGTAATGTTTTCAATAGCGTTTGTCTTCGCTTTTATCATACGCATTTCTTCATACTTGGGCTCGGGGCGTTTCACATATTTCCACCAGGGGTAATCACCATCGCCCCCCGCACCGTAATCCCACTTATCTATATAAATAGTATTTGAACCTAAAGCGTTAATGCCATCTTTAATATTTCTTTCGAGGCTATCAACAGTAGTTAATACACCTATAATACAGAATATGCCGATAGTTACTCCGAATAAAGAGAGAAATGTACGCAGCTTATTACTTCTCAACTCCTGCCATGCAAGCCTGAATGTTGAAAAGAGTATCTGTATGGTTTTAAGCATAATTCAAAAATAACTACATTCCGCATAGAAGGCGGTTATTTTTACACAAACGGAAGAATGAAAATTATTTTTTCTTTTTAGCGGCCGTTTTTTTGGGTGCAGCCTTAGCAGCAGCTTTTGGCTTTTTTTCTTTTTTAGCAAAGGCCCCGGGTATTTCTGCTTCAATAAACTGCTTCACTTCGTCAAGCGAAACCTGTTGCAGGTCTTCAGCCGTATACTTTGTATTATCAGCCTTTTTAGGAAGTTTCACTATTTTCTTACCGAATTTTATAATGGGTCCCCACCTTGCATTTTCTACAGATATTTTTTCAGCTTCCCAGCGCTGTATATAGCGGTTGCTTTCTTTCTCCATCTTCGCTTCAATCAGCTCATTCATATCTGCCTGGATAAGTTTTTCAAAATTGTACCTGCGCGGCACATTTATAAAAATACCATCCCACTTAATAAAAGGCCCAAAGCGGCCTGAACCTTTTGTAACCGGCTTTCCTTCATAAGTACCCACAGGCGCGTCTGCAACTTTTTTAGCTTCAATAAACCCTATCGCTTTTGGCAGATCAACCAGCGTAAGATCTGTGCCCCTGGGTACTGAAATAAAATCATCGCCCCATTTTACATAAGGGCCAAATCTTCCAACACCAACAGACACTTCTTTACCTTCATGTTCACCAAGCGCGCCCTGAATTTTAAACAAATCAAGCGCCTCTTCAAAAGTGATTGTTTCTATACTTTGGCCAGCCTGCAATTTCGCAAACCTCGGTTTTTCTTCATCATCGGTTGTGCCGATTTGTACCATCGGGCCATAGCGACCCATGCGTGCAACAACAGGTTTGCCGCTTTCAGGGTCTTTACCTAATTCCCGCTCTCCTTTTATACGTTCCGCTGTTTCAATCGTATTATCAACATCTTTCTTAAAAGGGGTATAAAAATCTCCCAGCATTTTGTTCCACTTCATTTTTCCCCGGGCTACTTCATCAAACTCTTCTTCAATCCTGGCAGTAAAGCCATAATCCATTATATCATCAAAATACTGTTTCAAAAAATCCGTAACCACCAACCCCAAATCCGTAGGGAACAATTTCGCTTTTTCGGCGCCGGTTGTTTCGTGCTCTGTTAGTTTAGAAACTTTATCATGTTGTAATACCAGCACCCTGTAATCGCGTCTTACGCCTTCTTTATCTCTTTTTTCAACATATCCTCTTTTTAAAATAGTTGAAATGGTTGGCGCATATGTTGAAGGCCGGCCTATTCCCAACTCCTCTAATTTTTTTACAAGTGACGCTTCCGTAAACCGCGGAGAAGGTCTTGAAAACCGTTCTATCGCCTTCATCTCTTTAAAGCCCACTTTTTGCCCCGGCGCCAATGGCGGCAACATGCCTTCCTGCGCTTCATCTTCCAAATCCTCTTCATCCTTATCTTCCCTGTATGCTTTCAGAAACCCTTCAAATGTCAATACTTCGCCCTGTGCAGTAAGGTCTTCTTTATTGGTGGAGATATTAATTTTCGCGATGGTTTTTTCCAGTTCCGCATCAGCCATCTGGCTGGCTATGGTTCTTTTCCATATCAATTCATATAACCTGCGGGTATCGGCATCATCCACACTTAGCCTGTCCATTGCCGTTGGCCTGATGGCTTCGTGCGCCTCCTGTGCAGATTCATTTTTGTTTTTGTATTTGCGTACCTGCACGTATTCATTACCATATTGCGATTTAATTCTCGCGGTAATATCATTCAGCGCGGTATCACTAAGGTTCACGCTGTCTGTACGCATATAACTTATATACCCATTCTCGTACAGCTTTTGCGCCAACAACATGGTACGGCTAACAGAGTATCCTAATTTTCTTGACGCTTCCTGTTGTAAAGTAGAGGTAGTAAATGGGGCCGCAGGAGATTTTTTTGCAGGCTTAACCTGCACATCTCTCACCGTATAAGAAGCGCCGATACAACTGTTCAAAAAATCAGCAGCATCTTTTTCCGCATTATAACGGCTGCCTTCCGCTTTAAATGTTACTGTTTTGCCGCTGATATCTTTTGCCTCCAGTAATGCTTCTATTTTAAAAGTACCTGTGGTATTAAAAGCATTGATTTCCCTTTCTCTTTCTGCAATCAAACGTACGGCAACACTCTGCACCCTGCCGGCGCTAAGGTTATTGCGCATGCTCATCTTGCGCCAGAGCACGGGAGAAAGTTCAAAACCTACAATCCTGTCTAATATGCGTCTTGCCTGCTGCGCATTCACCAAATTCATATCCAGCACACGCGGGTTCTGCACGGCCGATTGTATGGCAGGCCTGGTGATTTCGTGAAATACGATACGTTTAGTGGTTACAGGATCAAGCCCCAATACTTCACATAAATGCCAACTGATGGCTTCCCCTTCACGGTCCTCATCCGTTGCCAGCCATACTTCATCACTTTTTTTTGCCAGCCCTTTTAGTTCTTTCACCACCCTTTCCTTTTCTTCCGGAATAATATAGCGCGGCTTAAAGTGATTGTCCACATCAATACCCATATCATTCTTCTCCAGGTCGCGGATATGGCCATAGCAACTCTTTACCTCAAAATCTTTTCCGAGGATCTTTTCAATCGTTTTGGCCTTTGCCGGAGACTCTACTATTAATAAATTTTTTGCCATTGTAGTGCTTAAACGCCCTGATTATAAAAATGATATAACAGGGCAGGTTTTTCATGTAAAATTGTTGCAATATTAGCGTAAACCTTTAAAAACAAAAAAAACGCAATTTATAAAAAGGCTGTGATTGCCATTACCGATTGTGCATCGCGGTATATTTTCCGGTGTCCCAAACCACTGGTAATAATAAACTTAATATCTGGAAAATCAGATGATTTTATTTTTTCAACATCGCGAAATGGTGTAATATCATCCTCTGTATCGTGCAGCCACAGCATAGCTGCCTGTATATTTTTTAATGTCGGGAGAATGGATGCTTCTGCGGGACTGATCCCGGTTATATCGCCGCTGAGCTTATCAAAAGCCTGTCTTACTTTATTATTAAGCCCGAGCAAACGGAAAAAACGATCCATTACGGAGGTAATTTCCGTTGCAGGCGCCACCAGCACAAGCTTTGTATCATGATCGTGGGGAATGAGCGGCAAAAAATGTGCAACTGCCAGCCCGCCCAGTGAATGAGCTATATATGCATCAAATGGTCCAAACGCCTTATAAACCGCGTTAAGCATATTTTTATATAAAGGGAGCATAATCTGCTTACCCTCACTTAAACCATGCGCCGGTGCGTCAAACGCAATCACTTCATATCCTTTTTTTATAAGCGGCGACACAAATCCTTCAAAGTTTACGGCAGAAGATTCAAACCCGTGGGCGATCAGTACCTTTTTATTCGCGGGATGATTCCAGCGGTATCCATATATATTAAGCCCGTTTGATTTTACAGTAATTACTTCAGCCTTATCAATAACCGGGGATGATCTTTTCAGAACTCGTTTTTGTGGTGTACAAAAAAGTTTAAATGCTTCTGCTGCGGCTTTTTTGGTTGAAACCACCGATAGCAATTGCAGTTTCCCGGCTGTATACCCCAACGCTATTTTCTGTGAAATCTTCATCCTGTACTTATTGTCAAATGCCGAAATTACTGCAGTTTATACATTATATTCACGTTATGAAGATAGTAATCATCGGTGCAGGAAATGTTGCCCATGTTTTAGGCAGAAAAATAAAAGCGGCTGGTCATACTATTTTACAGGTTATCAGCAGGAATATTGATCATGCTTATGCGCTGGCTGATTTGCTGGAAGCGGGAAGCAATAATTATTTTTCCGCCGTAAGGCACGACGCGGACATATATATCATTGCGGTTTCTGATGATGCAATACCCGAAATAGCTGCCCAGTTATTAATTGATAACGGGATTGTTGTTCATACGGCGGGGTCCGTATCAAAAAATGTTTTACAAAAAGCGGCGCATTCTTTTGGTGTATTGTACCCACTGCAAAGCTTATCGGCACAAAAAGAACAAATTCCTGAAATACCTTTTTTAATTGATGGAAATACGGAAGAAACAATCACGGGTATAAAAAAATTCGCGCTCACCTTATCTGGCAGGGTGCAATATGCAGATGATGAAATGCGACAGAAAGTGCATACCGCCGCGGTAATGGCCAATAATTTTACCAATTTCCTTTATACGCTCACCAATGAATTTTGCAAAAAAGAAAACATAGATTTTAAGCTGCTGCTGCCTTTGTTAACTGAAACAGTACAACGATTGCAATATAATGAACCTCTGTTATTACAAACCGGGCCGGCAAGGAGAGGAGATATGGTCACCATTCAGAAGCATCTTTCCATTTTAGAAAATTATCCTGTGCTGCACCGGCTTTACCAGGAACTTTCGCAGCTTATTATTGATTATTACAGAAACTATAATAAAGAAGGTATTGTTTAACGTATTTCATTTTTGATTTAATACTTCTGCAATTATCTTCACGCCATGAAACTGAAAGCATTTTTTAGGCTGGTAAGATATCCCAACCTGGTTTTTATTGCTGTTACCCAGTTTCTGTTTTATTTTTGCATTGTTTCTCCATCCATTCATCCCGGAATATTTTTTCCTGATGAAGTAATATTGCTGGCGCTTATTGTACTCTCTTCCGTATTCATTGCGGCAGGCGGATATATCATCAATGATTATTTTGATTTGAATATTGACCTGGTGAATAAGCCGGGCAGAATTGTGGTAGAAAAAGTTATTCCACGGCGTTGGGCAATTCTTTTGCACTGGTTCTTTTCCATTGCAGGCATTATTATAGGATTTTATGTTTCATACATCACCAAAAACTGGTGGATAGGATTTTCAAATATCGTTTGTGTATTACTGTTATTGGTGTATTCCACCACCTTTAAGAAAAAAATATTATCGGGTAATATTATTATTTCTTTGCTTACCGCCTGGGTAGTATTGATCATATTTTTCTTTATAGATCATCTTTCTGTTAACAGCTTACATAACTGGCAAATTTCATCATTATTAGAAACAGAAGCACATCGCAGAATTATGCGGCTGGCATTTTTATACGGTGGCTTTGCTTTTGTAATTTCTATAATAAGAGAAGTGATAAAAGATATGGAAGATATGGAAGGAGATGCCCGTTTTGGATGCCGCACAATGCCTGTTGCCTGGGGTATCCCTGTTGCAAAAGTATTTACCGGTGTTTGGTTGATGGCGTTAACCGGCGCATTGATAGCTATACAGATGTATGCTATCTACCTCGGTTGGTGGTGGAGTGTTTTATATTGTATACTGCTTATTATTCTTCCTTTATTATGGATAACAAGAAAGTTATATACTGCTACCGTTGCCGCTGATTTTGGCTACCTGAGCGGCGCTGTAAAATTTGTAATGCTTACCGGCATTTTATCCATGATATTTTTCAAATTATATCACTGATGACCAAAGTTATACTTGCATCGCAATCACCCAGGCGCAAACAATTACTTGAATGGGCTGCTATAGATTTTGATATTATTGTGAAATCAACTGATGAAACTTATCCCGAAGGTTTATCTCCTGAAGCAGTTGCCATTCACATAGCCAAACAGAAAAATATAGCAGTCAGAGCGGCTGACCAATGTAAAGTTTACTCGGCAGATATACCTGTAATTTCGGCAGATACCATTGTGGTATGTAATGATATCATTATGGGCAAGCCTGCAAACAGGAATGATGCGATACAGATACTTAATACATTATCAGGGAAAAAACATCTTGTAATCACAGGTGTTGTAATTTCAGCCGGGGAAAAAGAAACCAGTTTTAGTGATACTACGGAAGTTTGGTTTCATCCGTTAACAAACGAACAAATTGAATTTTATGTAGATCGTTATCAGCCTTACGATAAAGCAGGGGCATACGCCATACAGGAATGGATAGGTGTTGTTGGCATTGAAAGAATTAACGGGGATTTTTACAATGTAATGGGGCTGCCTGTGAGCAGGGTGGTGAGGGAGCTGGGGGAATTTGAAAATGCGGGAATGTATTGAACCACCAAGGCACGAAGACACAAAGTTTCACAAAGGAGTATAATTTGAGCATATGGAAACCTGCCTGCGGGCAGCGGGCTTTGGAGAGAAGGAGGTACAGGCTTTTTGCCTTTTAACCATTTCTCCGTAATTTAGTTCCGGCTATTTAACACCACAATTATAACTTATGACAGAACGCCTGCTGCAATTTATCTGGCAAATGCAGTACTTTAATAAAACTGATTTGCACACCGTTTCCGGCGACCCTTTATCTATCACTTATCGGGGTCAATTCAATACCAACCAGGGACCTGATTTTTTAGAAGCCGTTATAACTTTAAATAATACCAAATGGGCAGGGAATATAGAGCTGCATGTTAAAGCATCAGATTGGAAAATGCATGGGCATACTGATGACCGGAATTATTCTAATATCATTCTTCATGTTGTGTGGGAGCATGATGAAGATATATATGATGAAAAAGGGAAACCAATCCCTGCATTATCACTGAATGATAAAGTGCCCAAAATTTTGTTGCAACGCTATGAGGAATTAATCTATAACCAGAAGATCATTCCCTGCGAAAACAGTATTTCCTTAGTGCCGGAAATAGTATGGAATAGCTGGAAGGCAAGATTGCTGACAGAACGCCTTCAAAGAAAAACCGAAACAATTGCTGCATATTTAAAACAAACCAATGCACATTGGGAAGAAGTTTTCTGGTGGCTGATTGCAAAAAACTTTGGTAACCCGGTTAACAGCAATGCATTCGAAGCTATTGCACGATCCATTCCGGTAAACATTCTTGCAAAACACAAAGGGCAAATACACCAGCTTGAATCATTTCTGCTTGGGCAGGCAGGTTTATTAAACAGCAGCTTCCATGAATCTTATCCAAAAATGCTGCAAAAGGAATTTAATTTTTATAAAAAGAAATATAACTTCTCCCCTACATACGAGCCTGTACATTTTCTGCGTATGCGACCGGGTAATTTCCCAACCGTACGATTAGCGCAATTAGCTATGCTTATCAATAATTCTTTACATCTTTTTGCACAGGTAAAAGCAGCGGCATCGGTAAAAGAAATTGCAAAGCTTTTACAGGTAACCGCTAATGATTACTGGCATTATCATTACAAATTTGATGAAACATCTTCCTATAAAGAAAAAACACTGGGAAAGCAGATGGCTGATAATATTTTAATCAATACCATTGCCCCTATCCTGTTTGCTTACGGATATATACACAAAGAGCAGGTATATAAAAACAAAGCAATAAAATGGCTGGAAGATATTTCACCCGAAAACAACAATATCACCCGGGAGTGGGAGCGCCTGAATATTCAAAATACTGCCGCTTCAGATTCGCAGGCACTTATACAGCTCACCAAAGAGTATTGCCTTCAAAAAAAATGTCTCAACTGCGCAATAGGCGCTGCTATACTTAGGCGGTCCTTTAGTTAAATAACCTGAAAGCTATTTTGTTTCCCCCCAAGAAGCTGTTTAAGATTAGTTTTTTAAATAACCCTTGATATATTTCCTACCACGAATTCCGGTGTTCGCTGCGGCGGAACAGGATTTGCTACACAAAGAGCCACAAAGCATACACAAAGTTACACGGATCGTTTTATTATTCCTTGTGGCTCTTTGTGCATGCTTTGTGTGCCTCTGTGAAATAAACAGTTTATTAAAACGGAATTATTTGTGATAATTAGTGTGATTCGTGTGCTATGCTATAAAAAAGTATTTGTTGTAATGCTAAATCATTATACACGCGGCGCAACGCAGGAAACCGGTTAGTGATTATTCCAAAAACTAACTTTAAACAGTTCTCTCACGTTTACCGTTTCACTTCTCACCATTATATCTGCCGCTTTACTATTGCAGCGCGCCGGCATTTTGCCAGTTAAATACAGTGTTCACTTTTATATCAGGGTGTATACTATACGCTACCGGGCAGGTATGTGCAGCCCTTTCAAGTATGGTTTTTTCCTTGCCTGTTAAGTCAAGGGTTTCCGGGAAATGAAATGTTAAATTTATGCCTGAAATACGCCGTGGGTCGGCAGCCATTATCTTTTCAATCTCAATTTTTATGCCCTTAATATCAACATTCATATCTCTTGCTTTTATACCCATTATAGTAAGCATGCAGCTTCCAAGCGCTGTTGCTACAAGGTCTGATGGCGAAAACCGTTCTGCAAGCCCCTGGTTATCGAGGGGCGCGTCAGTTTCAATTACGGTTCCTGATTTCAGGTGAGTGCAAACCGTACGCAAATTTCCTTCGTACACTACTGTTGAAGTCATTGTACTATTTTTGTTTAAATTTACGTTTAAAGAACACATAAATCATTGAAGGTGAAAAAAATCATTGCGGTTATTGTATTTGCCGTTTTTGCGTTTGCCGGATACAGTCAGCAGAACAACCCCGGAAAAACAGGGAACAAAAAGCAGCAGAAGAGAGAAAAGAGAAACCAGATAATGAGATTGGAGGAAGAAGGCGTTCCATCATTTCGCAAACAAAATGCTTTCGGAATAAAATTAAATACTGATGGCTGGGGAATATCGTATGAATTTGGCCACGCCAACTCCGTAACCCGTGCCACCATTTATCAAATTGAATTTAACGAAAAGAAACACCGGAAAGAGGAGAAACAAAATCAGCAATTAGAAAATAATGGGTTTATCTTTTTTGGCAATCCTTATATATACGCCAAAAAAAATATATTCTACCAGCTTAAAGGAGCTATTGGGCAGCAAATTTTAATAGGCGGTAAAGGAAATAAAAATGGCGTTTCAGTATATGGAATAGGTGCCGGGGGTCTTTCTCTGGGCTTTTTGCGTCCCTATTATATTGAAGTACAGGATCTTGACAATCAAAACAAATTCATAAAATATGATTCGCCGGACAGCCTGCTATTTTTAAGCAATCGCATATTAGGCGGCGCCGGCTTAAGCAAAGGCTGGAACGAAATGAAACTTGCTCCCGGCTTACATGCAAAAACCGCCATACGATTTGATTATAACAGGTTTAATACAGTATTATCTGGTATAGAAGGCGGATTAAATGTTGAATATTATTTTAAAGATGTTCAGCAAATGGTATACAGTCCTGCCAGGAAATTTTTCCTCAACGCCTACGTTTCCTTCTTATTTGGCAAACGGAAGTAAGACCGTTAAATTTGCATATTGCAAAGTAATTTTTAACTATGAGTGGATGTGCAACAACTACCGGGGCGGAACCACGGCCTAAAAAACCAGATTGGCTCAGGGTAAAGCTGCCGATAGGCGAAAGTTATAAGAACGTAAGAAATTTAGTAGATACACATAAGCTGCATACCATTTGTGAAAGTGGTAATTGTCCTAATATGGGCGAATGCTGGGGAGCCGGCACAGCTACCTTCATGATTCTTGGCAATGTATGCACCCGCAGTTGCGGATTTTGCGCGGTTGCCACCGGCAGGCCGGATGCTGTTGACTGGGATGAGCCCCAGCGCGTAGCAGAGGCGATTTACCTGATGAAAGTTAAGCATGCGGTTATTACTTCTGTTGACAGGGATGAGATAAAAGACGGCGGAAGCATTATCTGGTACAATACCATTAAAGCGGTAAAAGCTTTAAATCCGGATACTACACTTGAAACACTGGTACCGGATTTTAAAGGCGAAAAGGAAAACATTCAACGCATTGTTGACGCCGCACCGGAAGTAGTATCTCACAATATTGAAACCGTTGAGCGCATGACACGCCAGGTGCGCATACAGGCGAAATACTGGAGAAGCATGGAAGTATTGAAATACCTTAAGGAAAAAGGCATGCGCACAAAATCAGGCATTATGCTCGGTTTGGGCGAGGCAAAAGAAGAAGTATTGCAAACCATGCGTGATCTTCGTGCTAATGGCGTGGATGTAATTACGATCGGGCAATATCTGCAGCCAACACGCAAACATTTACCTGTTCAGCGCTTTGTTCATCCTGACGAATTTAATGAGTATACAGAAGCAGGCTATGCTATGGGATTTGATTATGTGGAAAGCGGCCCACTGGTACGGTCATCTTACCACAGCGAAAAACATGTGTTTGAGGGCATAGGAAAAGAGGAATGGCTGAAGAAGAAAGCGATGATGGTTTTATATGAAAGCCATAGTTATTCTTTGCGGAGGTAACCCCTACAATACGCCACATCTCTTTAATTCTGTTTGAAAGTTTCGAACACTTGTGGCGAGACGCTCACGCCTGGTATCCGAGTTTTTTAACTTGTTTTATTTCATGAGTGATTCATCAGCATTAGAATTTGGAAATACCTCTCCAGTATTAGGATACTACTGTCGATAAAGCATTTATTGTTGAGCATATAATGATACTTTACGCCCCATTTTAAGAGCATTGGTGAGGACAGCCCGCCAGTAAGAATCTCTTAATTGGTGGAGGACAGTGGGATAAGTCCCGCGGCTACCCGGGGTATGGCGCAGCCGCCCCCCCAGGAGAGACAATAAAGCAGATTTCAGAAAATACAAATGGTTACCAGGTACCGGAACCATTAGCCCGTTGCTTTTGCCACCCATTGTATACAATGCCCCCCGGCGTGAACAGGGCCTTTAAAAAGCAGGCAGCCGCCGCAGTCGGCTTGATCTTTCCAGGGAATGTACAAACCGCAGTTCCCACATGAACTTTCCGGCACTTGAGACTTGTCTGCATAAGCCATTCTTTTTCGTTTGTCCAACTCTTCCGCGCTAACACCGGTAAGGTCATTACAGGGATCCGTTGCCTCCGGCTGGTTGTTGCCTCCGCAACTGTTTAGCAGGAACATCATGCCCAATAATGCAGCGCTGTGCCCTGCACACTGACTGATAAATCGTCTTCTCGAATATTCTTTTTCTTCCATTGATCTTATTTTTTGGCTATTTCCGTATACAATGTTTTTATATCTTCCAATGCTTTTGCAGTGTCTTTGTCAGCAGCAACGTCAATAGCTTTCAGTTTTGCTTTGGTTCCATCGTCTATGCCTTCAGCCCTCTGTAAACCGGCGATTAATCCTTTCACCAAAGCGGCTTGTGCGCCTGCCTGTTTGATCACAACCCCAAGGGATGCACGCTGCAAAATATCCATTACCTGCAATATTTGATTCCTTGCTCCAATGATTTCAGAAAGTTCTTTGTAAAAATCTTTTCTCCAGTCTTCGTCCTTATCCGCGAAACCACTTTTTATCAATGCATCCAGTAAGTCTACCGATGATCCCTGTTCAGAGCTTAATACGGCGGCCCTGAACCATTTGCTTTGCCCCTGCAATTGCATTGCTTTTGCCAGCCAGGGAACGATGCTTTTATCTTTACATTCTCCCAGGCTGAAGGTTGCCTGGTAGGCCACTCTTACTGAGCTGTCTTCCACCAGCCGTTCCAGCTCGTTCAGGCAGGCCGGGAACCGTTCTGCAAGGATGGCGGCATTTTCTCTTATACCTGCAGCCGGATCTTTAAGGGCAGCTTTCACTATAGCAGCATCCAGCGCATCCATTCCTTCCAGCACATACAATGCGTGCAGCCTCACCCGCGGGTCACTGCTTTCGGCAAACAATTGCTTCACCTGCGGTATGACCGTTTTATCCTGGCGTTCCAGCAGCAAACGTTGTGCAGCGGTGCGCCACCATTTGTTTTTGTGCGACAGGGTATTTACCAACTGTTCGCCGGTGGCGTCTTTTAAATTGGGCTTTTCCCATTTTACTCCGGTGCTGTTTGGTGGTAAGATCCTGTAAATACGCCCCATGGTATTACCCGCGTCAAAATCCATACCTCTCTGGAGATCGAGAGGGATAGAAAGTGGTGTTTCAATGTGCTGGCGATACATATCAATAACATATAAATGCCCATCGGGACCTACCGAAAAATTAGCCGGCCGGAACCAGGTATCCGTTGACGCCAGGAATTCTTTATCCTGTTCCCCGGGGCCGCGTTTTGCCGTCATATAAGGAGCATCGCCGGATTCAGTCAGCATGTCGCGGTGTACGAGGTTCCCCGCCACATCACCCGTAAAAATATTTCCATAATATTCCCCGGGGTAAGCATCGCCGCCATAAAATGTACCGCCGGAAGCCCCCGTAAAATGGTCTCTTGCATACTCCACCCTGTCAAGATGGTTTTCCTGGTATTCTTTATTTCTCCGGTCTGTACGCGTCTGCCGCCAATAGGGTGTTTCCGATTTTTGATACATCAGCGGGTCGTGATCCGAAATATTGAATACCGCAGTCATAAGACTTTGGGGCAAATGAGGATTCCTTGCAAGATATCTGCCCGGCGCTACTACCTGCCGTATGTGAATGGTATTGTTGCTGAAGAAGCGATGCCCCCAGTCGTCAATTGCCAGGCCAAACTGCCCGGGCCCGGTAGTGAGCTCAAACTGATCCCGGTCGAGCCGGAAGCGGAAATCGGCTCCGTTCATCTTTAGCTTCGGCGCATCCGGCTTTCTCGTAAAGCTTACTTCACCCGCCTGCCCGTTGTTATTGGCATAAATCCAGTTGTCGATGCCAAAGCGCAGGTTGGTGATCTGCGCCTCTTCGTTGCCCGTAAAAAAGCCGGTAAAAAGAATTTCCTTTTGATCTGCCCGCCCGTCTCCGTCGGTGTCTTTAAAGTACATGATATTCGGAGCGGCGGCAACCAGCAGCCCGCCTTTCCAGGGCAGCACGCTTGTTGCTTCCCTGAGACTGTCTGCAAAAACAATAGATGTATCTGCCCGCCCATCGTTGTTAATATCCTTCAACAGCAATATTTTGTCCTTTCCTTTTACCGAATCGGGCTTGTAAGCGTCCAGCATGCTCACCACATAAGCGTTGCCTTCCTCATCGAATTCCAGGTCAACCGGGTCAATCACCAGGGGTTCGGCAGCATAGACTTCTGCTTTGAAGTTTTCAGCAAACTGAAAAGTTTTCATAGATTCCTCGGCAGACAAAGGCCCCGGGTATTTCGATTTCTGCTCACAGGATGAAATAAAAACAATCAGCGCTATGGCAATTGCAACACCTGAACGTTGCCTTAATAAGCCTCGGAGGAAATGGATCATCATATTATAGTTTAAGTAGTTTTTTTGCATTTTCATAAAGCAGTTTTCTTTCCACCTGTTTACTGGCAGAAAAATTCCGGATGGTGTGGATATCTGAGGCGCCTGTACATTTGCCTGAGGCCACAGTACCGAAAGCATCTTCACAATCGCTGCCGTACAGTAGCTTATCCTGGTGCTTTTCGAGGAAGACCCTGGCATGGGCTTCATCGCGGGTAAGCGCATTCAACCCTGAGCCTGCGGAAAGATCTCCATACATATTGGGATAATCGCTCAGGTAGCGGTCGGTAATACCACCGGCGGTAACATTGCCTTTAGGATACAGTACCGACTGGTCTGCATGATTTTTATCAATATTTGCCCACCATGTTTGTGCATGACCAATAAAATTCACCCTGGAATATTGTTCCAGTATCTTATAAAAACGATCGAAGCCGTAATTGTACATCCCGTGCTGCCAGTGCATCAGCACCGGAACATCATATTCCTGCGCCAACTGGTATATCTTATGCATTTCAGGAGCGTCGCATTCCACGCCAAATTTTAATTCGCCTATGATCACAGCGCCCAGCTTCAGGTATTTTTCAATTTCGTACGCGGCATCCGTGGCATCCGGTACGGCACAAACGCCAAACCTGAAATGTTTTTTATGCTCCTTGGCGAACAAATAGCATTCCGCGTTTCCTCCGGCCTGCGCCTGCAACCCGTTGGATACGCCCTGGTGAGTGGAAGCCGTGTTGACCGGCCTTCCCGAAGGCAGTAAAACGGTGGTGGTTACCCCCATTGCTTCCTGGTGGGCTACCATTTGTTCGTCTGTGCGTGCATGAAAGTGAATATGCTGGTGGATATCAATGATCTGTTCTTTCTTTCCTGCTACAGCATCAGCAGCCAGGTCAAACGGCAGTGCGCTTCCAATGGCAAGAACGCCTGTGCGTGCCAGAAAACTGCGGCGGGATCTGCTATAAGATATTTTATTCATTCACTAGTTTTTTTACAACTTAAGTCTGCCTGCTATTTTTACAATTTCTTTTCCCCATAATGAATAGGTGGCAGCCGTATAATGAATACCGTCTTCGATCGCATATTGCTTCAACAGGTATTTTCCGTCCGTGATCGTTCCGTTTAAATCGATCAGCATCACTATATTTTTTTGCTCCTTTTGAGCGGCGAATAATTCCATTCTTTTGAAGTAATGCGGGTTGTCGGCGTAGGAATAGCCTGCCTTTCGTTTAACGGCCAATCCAAATACGCTGTCAATGAAATCGTAGACCTGCGATCTTACCTGCAAAGGGAAATCATGCTGGCAATCAGGATAACACACCTGTAGTCGCTGCGGCACATCCAGGAAATCATATACTGCCTTTACGTTGGCTATACCTTTTTTTACTCCCTCTATGCTGAAGTTGGCATCATGCACAGGAGCGCTGGAAAAGAAGGCACGCGGAGCAATCGCCGCAATCGCCTCATCAAAATCAAAAGGAACTTTATCAGGGTCAAAACCGTATTGATCCCCAATCAGCGGCATATACCTTTCCTGTGCCCAGGGCCATAATTTGCCGCCGTATTTTTGAGCAGATGCTGTGTCTCCGTTAAAATAGTCGTGCATCAACGTCCATCCGCAACTGGATACAATTACTTTTAAACGTGTATCGAATGCGCCTGTAAATATAGCATTGTGACCACCCAACGAATGCCCGATTACGCCAATCCTGTCGGGGTCTACATCCGGTAATGATTGCAAAAGGTCAATACAACGCATATTGTCGAATATGCTTTTCATTGTTCCCGACTGATAGCGGTTGGTCTTAAAATCATACGCTTTCTGATCGCCAAAGCCGGGGTAGTCCGGGGCAATAACAATATAACCACGTTGTGCCAGCTCTTTTGCATAAGCCATATTGACATGAGGTCCCTGGCCGTCAACGCTCCCTTTACCTATAGCCTCTGTTTGATGCAGGGCAAGCATGGCGGGTCGTTTTTTTACAGCGCCTTTCTGTACCGGTACATATAAATATGCTGAGATATTTTCGTTTTCTGCTGCTGTAAAATATATAGTATACCTGGTGTATCCTTTTCTTTTTACACTGTCTGTATACTGAATATTCAAAGTAGGCAGGTTTACCCGGTCCGGCAAAGCGCCCATCGCCAACTGCATCCTGCTAAGTACCTGCGTTCTTTTTATTTCCCATTCGGCGGGAGTATGAACGGGGCTTTCTTTGCCGATGGCATCCATATAAAACAACAGTGCAGCTTGTTTTTGCGCAACAGCAACATTTCCTCCGCTATATATCAGTACAAAAAGAAATAATGACAGTATTCGGTTCATTGAACATTTTTATTTTGCCGGAATTAAAGGTCGGATTGGGGACGGCTCCGGTAGTAAAGTACAGTTTGTACGCCCGGCCACCACTTCTTACACGTTTACTCTGCCCATAAAGGGATCCGAAAAACCTTCCCTGCCTGTTTCAACCCTCCCGGCATATCGTTTTTCGAATTTATCAAAACCGGCAACCTTAATGCTGAAATCATACCATCCATAGCTGCTTTTCAGATTAAGCACAATGCTTTCAGCCACGCCCCTGGTGATCGTCTTTTTTATGGCTTTCTTTCCATAGGCATTATCCCTGATCTCTATATGCAAAGGCCTCGAAGCTTCGGCGCTCGTAATATCAAGGATGATATTGCCTGTGGGCTTTTTATTTCGCCCTGCTTCATAACGGCAATTTACGCTTAGCAAAGGGTCTTTATCGCTTCCCATACACTCGCGGTAAAAGCCGTTGGGACCATATAACCTTAGGTGGTACTGCCTGTTATCAAAAGCAGCTACCGGCCAGCTATAATCCAGGGTATCGCCTGCCGACAGGGCAAACCACCAGCTTCTTGCAGTTTCGGCAATGCCTTTCTCATCTGCAAATTTACCCGGAGCATATACTATAAAAGGCACTCCCGATGCAATATCTCCAAAAAAATCATTGCCCGCTTTCAATTGAAACGTCACTTCGGTTTTGCCGCTATTTAATGTACTATCTGCATACAATTCATATCGCAAAGCGGTTGAAGGGCGGATACCTGTTTCCTGCCCCGGCAGCAACCCGGAAGCAGCAGGATCATGTATCACCGCATTGATCTCTTCCACTGATAATTTACGGTATCCCGATGGCGCTTCTTTAAACTTTGCATTATAAATGTCTTCCACAAGGGCATTACGTTCCAAAAAGGGAATTTTTTCTATTTTATTGCCGTTAAAAGGGCTGAATGCTTCCGTGAGATCGCCACAGATGGTGCGCCGCCACCGGCTGATATGATCAACACGGATGTTGGTGTTAAACTTTTTGTTGACAAAAATTTCCAGGAACTGCAGGGTAGACGTATGATCATACACTGCGGAACAAACCTTCCCGCCACGGCTCCAGGGAGAAGCGATGATCATAGGCACACGAAAGCCGAGACCTATAGGCGCTTCGCGCACGATCCTCGACCAGACACCTAGTGAACGCTCACTTTCTATACGTACATGTTCTATTTCGGTATCAATGCCTGCCGAACATTTGCCCGTTCCGGGCAGTTTATTATCGGGCACCGAAAAAGGGGGGATATGATCGAAATAGCCATCATTCTCATCGTAGGTCAGAATAAAAATGGTCTTCTTCCATACTTCCGGGTTTTGGGTGAGGATGTCCAGTATTTCGGATACATACCAGGCTCCATACCATGGCGCATTGGGATGATCAGAAAAGTTTTGGGGACTTACCAGCCACGATACTGTCGGTAGTTTGCCTTCATTCACGTCTTTCCTGAACTGGTGCAATACATCCCCCTCCGGTACGGTAACCTCACGCACCGTATCGCCTTCTTTATATTGCAACATAGTAATATTATGATAAGAAGGATCGCCGTTGTTTACTACAAAGGCATTATGGAACAACGCTTTTTCCTTCTCTGATAATTTTTCAAAATTTTCTTCATTCCATTTCTTTAGTTCACGCCTGGCATTATCAAGTGTCTCCTGTTTTTTGGCAATTTCTGTTTGTACCTTTTTGGCGGCTTCATCTGTTAAGGGGCTTTCCTTCTGCAGCCTGTTGATCTCGCCGGGCAAATCATCTGCCAGCTTCTGCAGGGTTTGAATATAACGCGGATAAAATTTTACGTTGAACGCGGCAAAGTATTCCAGGAGATTGCAGTCAAAATTACCCAACCATGCTCTTTCTTCCCTTTTAAGCTCGCTGCCACAGCTTATTTCATTCTGGTACAGTTTCCAGGTAATATTGTTTTCTTCCAGCAGTTCGGGAAATGTTTTCCAGGGCATTTTGGCATAGGTGTAATTTTCATTGCGCATATTGGCCTGCATCACTCCATCCTGTTCATGGCTGACCTTGCCTGTCCAGAAAAAAGACCGGTTGGGCGTGGTGCTCGTCATGGCAGATGAAAAATTCTGGTCACACACTGTGAAGGCATCGGCCATGGCGTAATTAAACGGAATATCTTTCCTGCTAAAATAACCAAGCGTTAATGGTATCCCCGAATACTTTTTGTTTTCCGATCTTTTCGCGGTCAGCCATCCATCGTACTTACCTCCGTTATACGCATCAACCTGGCTATGACGTGTATGCGGAAGATCGCCCATCCAGGTTATTTTAGTGTCTTTTATATCCAGCCGGAAAGGTGCATAGGTTTCCCCTTTTTCATCGGTTTGCAACCAAACCGGCTTTTTATCAGGCAACGTTATGGCCCGGGGGTCATTAAATCCCCTCACCCCCCGGAGACTGCCGAAGCAATGATCGAAAGACCTGTTTTCCTGCATAAGGATAACAATATGTTCTGCATCAAGATAGGTGCTGCCTACAGGAGGATCTATAGCAATAGCCCGCTGCACTGAGGCAGGAAGTAAACCGGAAATGCCGGCGGCTCCGGACAATAAAACGGATTTCTTAATAAATTCCCTGCGCGAATCCATATTGATTTTTTAGATGGTAAAACAATTGCCGGGTAAATAATACACTTTTCTTTATTGCTGCCGGGTGATCGTTTCTTTTAAATGATCGGAAAGCCTTAATGATAATGCGGTGATCGTAAGGGTAGGATTGGGGGCGGCCGCGGTAGGAAAACACGAGCCTCCGGCCACGTAAAGATTTGAAATACCCTGAACTTTGCAATTCTTATCCACTACACCCTCCTTAGGGTTATCGCTCATGGCCGTTGTACCCATATGATGCGGACCGCCACTCGTGGTAGAAGGCCACGCCATATCATTTTCATCCGACAGGAACGCACACATTTTCACCAGGCCGACTCCCTGTCGTCTCACTTCCTGGCCTAATAATTCATATATTTTCCGGATACTCCTTTTTTCAATCGGCGTAAGCATCCAGTTGAGGGAAGCGCGCGGAACACCTAACGGGTCTTTTTCAGCACTGAGCGTAACCCGTGAGGAAAGATTGGGGGCCTGCTCCATGCGTACAATGAGCTCATAGGCAATATGATCTTTATTTGCAGCCCCGGGCATTGTTTTTTGTTTTTTCTCTTCCGCCAGCGGTCTTACAGAAACGGTGCCGTTCAACATTTTGTGCTTCCGCTGTAGTTCGTCACTGATAGCCAGCTCTGCACGGGCTTTGGTTTCATATCCGGCCATATATAACTTTAGGGAGTCAGGCTTTTTTAACCATAATTCAGCCGAACTAAAAAATTCAATGTGTTCCATAAATTTGCGCCCGACCAGGTCATTGTCATTGCCTAACCCCCTTGGATTTTGCCTGTTTGAAGCCAACAGCAGCCTCGCATTCTGAATAGTATTACAAGCCAGAACAAATTTTTTTGCTCTGACCTTATGCTCCTTGCCTGCATGGTTTTTAGCGATCACCTCTTTTATAACGGAAACATCTTCATTGGCAACAATATCTGTTACATTGGCATAAGTATATAAATGGATATTCCTGGCGTCTGCTATTGTCTTCCTGTATTTCTGCCCGAAACGGCTTACCGGCCTGCTGAACTGCCACATTTTATTCCAGATCACCGGGTTATCTGAAAGCAGCGATACCAGCATTGGATCTTTGCTTTGCCAGTAATCTGCTGAATATTCATATGGCCCGAGATCTAAATATGGCTGAACGCGTGCATAATAAGGGTCGAGGTCTTCTCTTTTGATCGGCCAACCGCTATGGGGTACCCAGTCTCTTTTTTCAAAATCAATCGGATCAAAAGGGGAACAAAAACCACCCCAATGACCGGTGGTACCTCCAAAATAATGTAACCGCACCGTTTTTAAAGGAAAAGGATAATGAGGCTGACCGGTGATTTTGCCGTCATACAGGTCCTGCATTTTATCTTCATACTCAAGACCTCCGCCTTCCAATAGAATTACTTTGTAGGGTGTATTCAGCCATTCAAGGGCCATGCAGATACCGGCTGCTCCCGCACCAATAATGCAAATATCCCCTTCTATTACAGTATTATCTATCTTACTTCCGTCAATATACATATACAAACATTTTTATGATTATTTAATTGGCCCATAACGCGCATTGACGTGCTTCGGTTAAGGCTATAACCCATCCGTTTACTACCATGGTCATTTGATTGCTCATATCATCTTTGATCTTTTCATCAATAAATGAACCTATCGCTTCTTTATTCAACGTTTTTGAAAAATGTTTTACATACGATTTATTTTTTCTGTCGGTCAGGATCAGCTTTGCCAGATCCTCATTGCTTTTTTCAGAGGGAACCATTACTTTATACGATTTCCCTATCTCGTGAATGGTTTGTTCATCCAATATTTGCGACAGGAATGTGGTTTTCTTCAAATTGTTAATTAACGATTCGTCAACCCTGCAACCGGATAAGCCCGGAAGGTCAATTGCCGTAACAGCAAATAAGTACAAAAAAGTTTTTCTTTTCATCTGTAAGTAATGATTTATGCAGGTTATTTAAAGCTATTTATTGTTCAGGTCTTTGAGTGAAACCATCAAGCCCATTACCCATTCTACGGTTTAATGGTGGTACTGTAATTGTAATAATTACCAGGCGCGGAAGTCAGGCCGGCAGCACGGATATAATACTTTACTCCCTCTTTAAGTCCTGTAATGGTAAAAATTTTTTCACCGCTTGTCAACCCTTGTGCAGAAACATCTTCCATTTTCTGACCGCCCTCAAAACTTGAAAATATATTGGGATTATCAATGGTGCTCCATACAACAGCCAACTGGTTCAGCGTTTGAGGATCAAAAAGTTTGCTGTATTCCACCTTGACCGTTGCAGTTGTCCCACTGCGTTCCTGGAGCGTGGCTTTCAATCTTACATTGGGAAGGACTTTAATGTCAACCGCAGTATTGCCGGTGATTGCGGTACGGATGGTGTCTCCAGCCATCTTAAAAGCGCCAACGGCAACTATTTTGTAATTACCTGAAAACAATGCATTGTTCACAAAATGTCCGTCCGGATAAGAATTGGTCAATATGGGCTGTGTGGAGCTGCCATCATACATCTGAATAACAGCGCCGCCATTAACACCACCATTCTCAATCGCTTCATTGGTCTCATTATCTATCAGCTTCCCGGATAACATGGCATTGGGGGAAGCATAATTATCAATTTTGCAACTGCCGGCAAATATCGTTGCCAGAAAAAAATAAAAGATATTTTTCATTTCATTTCATTTTGCGGAGATTACCACCCCGGGTTATTAATGATTTTATTATTTGTACTTATATAACCTGAAAGATTACTGTAATTGTCCTTTTCTTCCCATATTCTTGATTTCCCTCCATCAATATCACCAGTAATCTTTTTAAAAATATATTTATACCCGCTACCGGTATATTTCAGGTAAGGATATAAGCCGTGCATATTTGTGCTTTTAAAAAGATCAGATCCTATCCTCCATCGCCTGATGTCCCAGAAGCGGCTATCCTCAAATGCCAGCTCCACTTTTCTTTCATTCCTTAATCTGTTTATTGTTAGTTCGCCGGCAGTAAGCGGTTTTATGCCTCCACGGCTTCTTACCAGGTTAATGGCGGTAAGCGCTTCGGGCAGGTTGGTTCCCGATTCAAGCGCGGCTTCCGCATAATTGAGCAATATTTCTGCGTACCGGAATATGATATAATTCTGATCAGAAAAATTGGGTTCGGTAATGATATTTGTATTACTGATAAGTTTTCTCATATAAAACCCTGTTCTGCTATAAGTAGTCGCCTCATACGGACCGCTCCTGCCCACCTGGTTTTTTGAAACATCTTTGGGGAAAGGTGTATTTATACTGGAGTACAATGTTCCATCTGTGTCATAAATACCCCTGTAGATCTCAAGGCTGCTGCCAATATAAGGTGTGCCTGAACGAAAAACGCTTGCAGTAAAACGGGGATCTTTGTCTTTAAAAAGATCATCGGGGGAATCAAATTCCAGTCCATCCACATTGAGGGTGCCGGGGGTTCCGTCTTTATACTCATACGATTCCACCATTTCCAGCGTAGGAGCTATGGTGCTGCCATAGGAAGTGATATAACCCTGGGGAACACACTTGTGATCAAGATCGTGCGGCTTGTCAGGAAAACTATAGGCTTTTTGAAAGATGACCTCTTTATTGTTTTTATCAAGAAAGATATCCTGGTAATTCTTTACGGGATCGCCTGACTGGCTGGCAGGATTATATAATTTATCGTAAAGCCCGAATTTATTACTTTCCATGATCGCTTTTGAAGCGTTCATGGACTCTGTAAAATAGGTATTTGCTTTTGCAGGAGGAATGCCTATCAGTCCGTTCAGTTGCACAGCGCCATATCTGGCAATTGATCCTGCATACAGCATGGCTCTTGATTTTAAAGCCTGCGCTGCCATCTTTGTAGCGCGATTGGCATTATTGCCGCTCCAGGAATCAGGAAGATCTGCAATGACCGCATTAAGTTCTTCTAAAATAAAATCATATACTTCTTCCTCTTTATTCCTTGACACCTGCAATTCGCCAAGATTATTATTGAAGGTTTGCACATCTTTTATAATCGGCATCCCTCCGTATTTTTTAACAAGATCAAAATAATAAAAGGCGCGAATGAAGCGGCATTCGGCAATGTACCGTTTGATGCTGGCTTCGGGGATGGTTGCAGTATTGATCTTTTCTAAAAAATAATTGGCCTGCCTGATCCAGGAATATGCCGTTGTATTCAATGCCAGAGAATAATTACCAAAATTATTAATAGCCACACTGGCTGGAGTGTAATAAGAAGACTCATCAGTGATGTTCGCCAGGTAAGGGAATGTGAGATATCCCGGGGATGCTGCATCGTATAGCGGGATCAAATAAATGTCGAGCATCTGTTCCGATGTCCATACGTCTTCGTCTGAGATCAGGTTCAGCGGCTTCCTGTTTAATGTATCTTTTATACAGGCTGCCTGAAGTATGATGATCAAAAAGCCTGTAATTAAGCTATTTTTCATAATATTAAAATTTTATATTGAGGCTGACATTGTATGTTTTGATCTGGGGATAGTAGGTATACCTTTCTCCTGAAGCTTCAGGATCGAAAGAGCTTTCGCGTAAGGAAGAAATGGTTAACAGGTTCTGTGCGCTTAAGGATATAAACATATCCTGAATGCCCACCTTTTTAATCAGACCTTTAAGATCGTAGCTTATTGCCAGTGATTTCAGCCTTAGATAAGTTATAGGCTGCATCAGCCAGGTAGAAAAAAGACCATTATTGGGATTTCCCCCGACAAGCGTAGGCGGGTATTTTCCCGGGATCCATTCTGCATTAGGGTCGCGGGGATCTGCTTTAGGATCTGCTAAGTGCCACCTGTCTAAGAAATAACTGTACGCTGTATGGTCATATTTAAAAGGATCAGAAACACTACCGTACAGGGATAGTATATTGGAACGGGAAGCACCCTGGAAATTGATCGTAACGGACAATCTTTTCCAGCCGGCATTCAGTCCCATGCCATAGTTGAGTTCCGGCACGCTCCCCCTGAGAATAGGCTGCATATCATACACATCAATAATGCCATCTCCGTTAAAATCCTGGTACTTCAAATCACCCGGCAACAGGGTAGAGTTTTGCCGTTGATCCTGGATGGGAGACGACAAAATATCTGCCATTGACTGGAACTGTCCTATTGCTTTATAGGCCCAGTTAACATTACTCCACCTGTCTTCTCTGTTACTCCGCCAATTGTCGCGCTGATCGGTAAAATCTTTTTGCTCCAGGTGCCTGTTCTTTAACCTTGCATAAGAAAGATTGGTGGAAACGCTGTACCTGACCTCCCCTATTTTAGAGCTGTAACCCAATACGATCTCAAAACCTCTTGCATCATCAGCATTCAGGTTCTCTGCAGGTAAAGTAGCTCCAAAGGTGCTGGGCAACTGGGCTATTCTGGTTGCCAGCAATCCATCCCTTTTACGATAAAATACATCAGCCTGCACATCCAGCAAGCCTTTCCACAAGCTCATGTCAAGACCAAGATCATAAATCTGGCTCTCTTCCCAGGTAATGTTGGGGTTCGGTATCCCGGAGGCAAGCATACCGCTGGTTACTACATCCCCGCCGAGGATATAGCTGCCGGAAGGATAATTATATCCTGTCAGATACTGAAAGTTGCCGGTATTATCGCTACCAAGCTTTCCCCAGGAACCACGCAGTTTCAGTTTGTCAATGCCCGGGAAATTATCTTTAATAAACTTTTCTTCAGATATTCTCCAACCGGCAGAGACGCCTGAGAAATAGCCCCACCTTTTGTCGGGCGGAAATTTTGCCGAACCATCGTAGCGGAAGCTGTATTCCAGCAGGTATTTACCCGCATAATCATAGTTCACCCGGCCAACATAGCTCTCCCTTCCATTATCTGACGCTGATCCGTCGTTGTTTTTACCAAGGGAAGGTCCCGCAAATATCTGGTCAATGGGAACAGTATAGCCTGTTCTGGATGCCGTTAAACTAGTAGCCATGTCGTTGCTTACTTCGTACAATAAAAGCCCTTTCACATGATGGGTTTCCGCAAAAGTTCGCTCATAGTTAAGGGAGGCCTGTATCCTGGAGCTGGATGATTTCCAGTTGTCCAGCGTCAACGAGTTAACACCCCGTGAACCTACTACGGAAGAGGTTTGAGTGGCTTCATCCCACTGGTAGGTATTATATGCTTTACGCCATTGTTTTTGGTCCCTGACATAAAGATCGTACACGCCCCTGACACTGGCGCTCAACCCGCTGACAAAAGGAATTTTATAGTTGATCGCCAGGGCGCCCTGGAAAGCATTTCTCTGGTCTTTAATATAACCTGTCAGATCACGGTCGAGGTAGGCCGTTAATCCATAAGCGCGGCTTGAAATTTTGCCATCAGGTGTTTTAGGCAGGCCTATCGGGGTCTGGTACATATACCAGGAAAACATCTCATTTGAATTATTAATAAGATTATTGCGGCCTTCATTTCTTGCACCAAAATCAACCGATATATCCAGGTCATTAGTGATCTTTACATCTACATTGGATCTTAAATTATATTTTTCATAATCCAGCTTACCGCCATTTACGCCTTTCCAAACCGAAGCCTGTGATGTTTGGCCCAGCAGAAAGAAATATTTTATTTTATCGGATCCTCCCCGTACAGCAATATTTTGTTCCAACTGGGGAAAATATTTATGCATCATGTATTTGGTGTAGTCAAAATTGGGATAGTTGGGATCGCTGCCGTCTTTGTATTTTTGGATCTCTTCATCAGAGTAGATCGGCGCCTGCCTGGCATTTATGGCAGCCTCATTTCTAAGTATCGCATATTCCTCTGAGTTGACCACCGATGGAAAGTTAGCAAAGCTTTGAAGACCATAATTGATGGTGTAGCTCACTTCCGGTTTTCCGATCTTCCCTCTTTTGGTGGTAACAAGAATAACACCGTTTCCCCCGCTCACCCCATACACAGAAGCAGAAGCCGCATCTTTAAGTATAGAAATGCTCTCAATCTCATTCGGGTCGAGCCGTGAAAAATCTCTTCCCACAATACCGTCTACCACCACCAGGGCATTCGAAAAGCCGCGGATAGATAAGGATACATCATCCGCACCGGGTTCACCGCTTCTTTGCAACGGGATCAGCCCCGGTAAATTGCCATACAACAGCGTGGATACATTCGGGGTGGGAACCACAGACAGGTCTTTTGAAGTTATGGTAGATACGGCGCCGGTAAGATTCACTTTTTTTCTGAGTGCCGTACCCAACCACTACCACATCGCTCAATCCTGTGGCTTCCGCCTCCATCATAATAGTAATGTTCGTTTGTTTTCCCAGGCTCACTTTCTTTGTATGGTAGCCTATGCTTGATATTTCCAGCACCACCTCTTTATTATCTGGACTGGTAAGCGTGAAATATCCATCAGAATCGGTAACTGTTCCGGTTTTAGTGCCTGCTATCAATACGGAAACATTCGATAAAGGTTCCCCGTTTGAGCTGAGTACTCTTCCGCGGATCTCAACAGGGGGAGGAGGTGTCAATGCTGTTTCAACCGGCGCTTTATTCTCTTTTCTTATGATCACAGTACGCTCCGAAATGGAATAGGTGAGTTGCTGACCTTTAAGAGTGGCATCCAGTACCTGTTCAATGCTGCCGTTTACCACTTTCACATCTACCATTCTCGTATTCACCAGTATTTCGTCGGCATAAAAAAATTTATACCCTGTCTGTGCTCTTATCTTTTCAAATAATTGCTGTAGCGATATATTATTTTCCTGTAAGGTGATCTGTTGGGAGTAGCCCTTTGCCGCAACCTGGAGCATGGCAGCCATTATTAAAACTATTGTTAGTTTCATAACCCTGACTATTTTTAAAAGAACCCTGCGGCTTTGAAGACAGGGTCTCAAAAGCGTTAAGAAATGCATAGCTTTGTGCTGTTTGGGTGAAATAATGATTTGTCTCGGTAATGATGAATGTATTATGCAATCCAAATATTTACCCGGATTTCGCCGCAAACGAAGTCCGGTTTTTTATTGGTTTGGCATAATAGACAGGCTTAGCCGTCTGTTACGAATCCTGACATTAATGTAGTGTGTATCATGCCGGAAGTTTTGGTTATGGTGAAACAATTATTTTTCTGTCTTTAATTTTAAAATGGACTTCACCGGTCAGCGCAAGGTGTTTAAACAGGGTGTTTACATTTTCACTCCTTGGCAATTGACCTGTAAAATGAAGATTGAAGTGGCCCCTGTATTCAATCTCTACATCATACCACCTTGCTACCTGCCGTAATATGGTATGCAGGTCGGCGCTTTTAAATTGAAAGTTGCCATGCATCCACGCAACGGCTTCTTCGGTATCAACATTTTTTTTCACTGTTATCCTGCCATCTCCGGAAATATGCGACTGTTGCCCCGGTAGCAAAATTACCTGGGTGGCTCCTCCGCTAACCGTCTGTTTTATTTTACCTTCCAGCAGTGTGGTTTTCAATGCTGCTTCATCATGGTATGCATTGATATTAAAATGAGTGCCCAGCACTTCAATCTCGTTATTATTCACCTCTACTTTAAAAGGTTTTTGTTTATCGTGAGCCACTTCAAAATATACTTCACCCGTAACGGATACCCGGCGCTCGCTACGGGTAAAAGCTACAGGAAAGCGGATGGAAGATGCCGCATTCAGCCAAACCTTCGTGCCGTCTGATAAAGTAACCTGGTACTGACCCCCGCGGGGTGTGCTTATGGTGTTAAAAAAAAAATCATCATGCGCAGCTCCTTTTTCTTTTTGCCCGGTATAGCTTAATAAGCCATTGTCCAGCTTAAGCACCTGGATGTTTCCCTGCCGGCTAAGTGTTCCATTGGAAGCACTGTCCAATACAATGGTTGATCCGTTGGCAAGCACAAGCAGCGCTTTATTTCCACCAGGTTTGATCTCATCATTCTGAAACTGTTCATTTTTACCCTGGCTTATAATGACCTGGTTAGATGAATCAGGTGAAACAAAATAACGATACACCCCAAAGGAGGACAGAAGGATGAGCACGGTTGCGGCTGCCATATACAACCGGCGTCGTTTTTTGTATGATCGGGCACGTGTGAGCTGCCTGTAAGCATCAATGGATCCGGCGATACGGGCTGCTATTCTCTCAGCGGTTTCATTCTGCTCTTTTTCATCGGAGAACAATTGCTCTTCGTCATCTGCAAACGACCGGTACCATTCATCCAACAACTGATATTCCCTGGCATTCAAAGTACCCGATAGGTACTTGTTGATTAAAGCATATATATTTTCGGGGATGTGCATACAGTATAGTATGCCGGGAAGCCCTTATCCCCTACGTCATGCAAAAAAAATCCGGAAGTTCAGAAAAGGTTCAGGAAAGTCCTGATCACCAATCGTAATTGTTTTAAAGCCTTATTCAATTGATTTTCTACGGTTTTGGGAGAAATGTTCAGTTTTTTTGCAATTTGTTTTACCGGCATACCTTCATTGCGGCTGCACTTAAATATCTGCCTGCATTTCTCGGGCAGGCTTTCTATTTCATTTTGTATTTTTTCCAGCACCTGCTTGTTGTGGATGGAAGCTACGACTGAAGGAGATGTTAATGTTTGATCGCCAAGCGATTTAATGTAGGCAAGTTGATGCGCTCTCTTTTTCAATTTAGTAAACACCAGGTTTTTAACGGCAGTATGCAGGTAGTTTTCCAGAGATATGATCTCCACCTTTCCCCGGTTGACCCAAAGGCTCACGAATACATCATGTACCACATCCTCCGCTTCCTGTTTTTCATTCAGCATTTTGTAAGCTATTGTAAACAACTTCTTCCAGTACATGGTATATATCTCATCGAAAACCATTTTGTTTTCCCCATCGGCCGGTATCCCTGCACGATAGTTACCCGAATATGTATATGTGTCCCGCATTTAGCATTTGTTTTGGTTCTATAAAAGCTACGGCATAACGCAATGGTGTTTTACATCTGCAAGTTTCATATCCCCGGATGATCATCAGGTGCTGCCATAAGTGCGTTGATGCCGGGCCTGATCTTATTTCATATCCTTTTATACAAAGTTCAGTTTAAATACAATTGTTTTAAGTGTGTATTAAATAATTTTTTTTAAATTTTTACTGCACTGTCTTTATCAAGATATAGCGTTGCCTGGTCGTGTGTTCTTAATATGGTCGCCGGATTTTGGGGTGTTATATCACTGTAGAGCGTATGGTATACGGCTTCTGCCTTATGGTTGCCGGGCACTACACAACAAATGATGGCCGCATCTAAAAGGGAAGGGATCGTTAATGTGATGGCCGCTGCCGGTACCTCCTCTACAACAGGAAAGCAACCATCATGCACCTGCTGGTAGCGCGACTCGGCAGAGAGCTGAACCACCTTTACGGAAAGGGGATCGTTAAAATCAGCCACATGCGGATCGTTAAAGGCGATGTGCCCGTTTTCTCCTATTCCCATGCAAACAATATCAACCGGGTATGCTTTTAATAAGCTGCTGTACCGCTCACATTCCTGCTGTGGGTTGTTTGCATTTCCATTGATATAAAAAATCTTCTTAAAAGGAACGCTGTCAAAGATCCCTTTTTTTAAAAAATTACCAAATCGCTGCGGTGCATCGTCTTTCAGTCCAATATATTCATCCATGTGAAAGGCGCGGATGCGGTTCCAGTCTATATCCTTTTCCTGCGATAATGCCTGCAGGAACTCGTTTTGCGAAGGAGCGGCCGCAAAGATCATATTGATGAATGGTTTTTTCTCCAATAATGATCGAATGGATGCAACTACATCCCCGGCAGCGCTTTGTCCCATTCCCTGCCTTGTGTTGTATATTTTTACCTTCAGCTTGCTTTTGGTCAGTTCTATTACATTGTCCAGCATATAACAGCTTATTTAACGGTAACTATTTGGTGATCGTTAAGGAACGTTTAGCTTAACAGTATACCCTTTCCGGGCGCTTTCATAAATCGCCATCACAATTTCTACGGCTTTGCGTCCTTCTTTTCCATCAATTAATGGCTCCTTTTTTTCCAGGATAGCTATAATGAAATTTTCAATTTGCCTTTGATGACCTGTAAAACTTATATCAGCCGGGTTTGATACACCACCCTGTACGGGTTTTTCTTCAGTTTTATTAGCAATTACTTTATCTTCTTCATTGCTGAATTGCCATTTAATGATCCTGCTCTCTTCCAAAATCGCCGTTCCTTCAGTGCCCATTATTTCTATGCGTTTCAGTGAGCCGGGATAAACAGCAGTAGTACATTCCAGCGTTCCGACAGCGCCATTGCTAAAATGCAGGGATGCCACGATTGTGTCTTCTACTTCAATGGTCTGATGTCGTATATTGGCGCTGAAAGCCTGTACCGCTTCCACCGGTCCCATATACCATTGCAGCAGATCCACCGAGTGGATCCCCTGGTTCATCAAGGCGCCACCTCCGTCATACTGCCAGGTACCCCTCCAGGCTGCAGACTGGTAATAGGCTTCGGTACGGCTCCATTTTACATATGCGCTCCCTACAGCAAGCTTTCCGAATTTATTATCATCTATTGCTTTCCTTATCCTGATGCTTTCATCATAAAACCTCGAGGGAAATACAACTCCTATTTGTACGCCGGCTTTTTCAGCCGCTTCAATCATCTTATCACATCTTTCCAGCGTAACTTCCAGGGGCTTTTCGATCAGGCAGTGCTTGCCGGCTTCAATGCACTTTAATGCCGGCTCCATGTGTATTCCAGACGGTGTGCAGATGCAAACGATGTCAATGCCCGGCGCTTTCAGCATGTCTTCCAGTGTGTTAAAAAAGGTGCAGTGATGTTCCCTGGCGAATACTTCTGCTTTTTCCCTGCCTGCACTGTATATCCCAACCAGGTGAGCGTTGGGAATTGCCTGTATTGCCTTTGCATGAATATGAGCAATGGTGCCTGCCCCTATCATTCCAAATCCAACATTTTTCCGGGTCATATGATTCAATGGTTATTATTCATTTTTTAGAAAAACAACTTTCCCGTTTTTGATAACCGTGTTTATCACTACAGATGCCCCCTCTCTTTTGAAAATTACCAGGTCATTCACGGGCAGCTTATAATCAGCACTGTTTTTCGAAAGAAATTCCTGTATATTAACAGAGGCCATTTGCCATGCATCCTTCAGGTCATACAACCGGTGTTCCAGGAGCGTTTCTATATTTTCCAGTATTGACTTTGCGGCTCCGGCCAGGATGCCTGGCTCGGCTTTTAAAGCCACTCTTTTATTTTTATCCAGGATCACATCACCGCCTATGTGGCGCGTATATTCTCCCGGGGGCATTCCTGCAAAACAGGTGGCATCGCTTACGATCATTGTTTTATACTGTTTAATTTTTTGAACCACCTTTATAAAGGCATCGGGAATATGAATGCCATCGGCAATGATGCAGGCGTAGAGCTCCTCTTCGGATAGTTGATCCCATATGATATTGGGATGACGCGGGAGCATAAGCGGAACGCCGTTACCGATATGCGTTGACATGGTTGCTCCCGCTTTTACCGCCCTGCTGATCTGCGCGCTGTTGGCTACAGAATGACCGAGGGAAACGATCACCCCGGACTGAACGCATTTTTCAATAAAGGCCGGCGCCTCTTCCCATTCCGGGGCAAGCGTTACGATCCTGATTTTGCCCTTTGCCGCGTCCTGGAATCTCTCAAACAGCTTCCAGTCAGGCGCTTTAATGTACAGTTCATTGTGCGCCCCCTTAGCGCCATTGACCGGCGATATAAAAGGTCCTTCCAGGTGAATGCCTTCTATGCAACTATTCGCCAGGGGATCCGCTTCACAGGCTTTTACTATGGCGTCCAGAAGGAAAATGATGCTTTCATCTGAGTTGGTGATGACCGTTGGGAAATAAGTGGTTACGCCCTGGCTCAATAAATAAGTGGTGGCGTTCACCACATCATCCGTTGTTAATGGCGTTTCATTAAAATCTATCCCGTTGATCCCGTTGATCTGTAGATCTGTTAAGCCCGGTGCAACGTAGTAATCACTTTTAATTTCCTCTTTCTTTTCTACAGCTTGCAACCGGCCGTTGTGCAGCGTAAGGCTTTCATTTTCGCCGGTAATGCAGTTCCGGCATTGCAGGACCCGGGTATTTATATCGTTGAATGTTGTTCCCACTGTTAATCCTGTGTTGTTTTTTTTAAGGATGCCATCAGGCTGGTCACTCTTTCCGGCACAATCCTGGTGAGCATTCCTGTAATAATATATACAGCGGCGGCAACCATCGTAGGCAATCCTACCTCGAGCGCCAAACTGTTAAGTGTAATATTTTTAGTAACGATGAATGTGATGATCCCTGCAACGATGGAGGCAATGGCGGCTTTAGAACCGCATGATCTAAAAGCAGGTAACAGCCCGAATAATAACGGAAGTGCTGTGGGACCAAGAAGCGCACCAAACCAGTTCACGATCAACCCGAGCACTCCCCCGAACCGCTCATAGTTCATCGCCACTACAATGGTACCAAGGGTAAACACAAAAGTGGTAATACGCGCTGTGCGCAGGGGATTTTTATCGTTTGCAAATTTCTTTGATACCACGGGAAGAATATCCCGGGTGATTACCGCGGCAATGGTATTAACATCAGAGGAGGTCATTCCCATGGTTGCCGCAAACAAAGAGGCGATGACCAGCCCGATCATGCCCTGCGGAAGCATTTCAAGCATGAGCTTTCCATAGGATGTGCTTGGATTTTCCAGCCCCGGGAGTATCAGGGGCGCAGCCCACATCGGGAAAAATAAGATCAAAGGCCAGATGAGATAGAGGAATCCGGATAGCCAAGCTGCTTTTGACGCTTCCTTTTCTGAAGGAGAAGAAATGAATCTTGTAGCAAGACTCCACATGCCTCCGTTATAGCTGAGGAAATACAGGAAAAACATGATTCCTACGAAACCTGCGGTGTAGGGATCGTTGAACAACTGGCTGTGTTCGGGGGGCAGTTGCTTCCAGATGCCAGTGATGGATTCCGGCCCGCCAAGCTTTTTTACCACCAGCACAAACATTACTATGCTGCCTACCAACTGAACAAGGAACTGGATGAGGTCTGTTATAATAACACCCCATAGTCCTCCGAATGTTACATAGATCAACGTAACGACACCGGATATAAGAATGCCTGGCGTCATAGGTATGCCTGCCACTACATTCAGCAGGATGCCGATAGCAGCCCATTTAGCGCCTACATCGAACACTTTTAACAGGGTACCGCTCCATGCCATGATCTGCTGGGTAGGAAGATCATACCTGGTTTTAAGGTATTCAAGCGGCGATTGTATCTGAAAATTCTTCCGGAGGCGAACCCAGTACACCGGGAATATTTTGGCGCTTGCCATAATAACGATCGCAACCGGGAAGGCCCACCACATATACATGGTAAAGCCATGTGTATATGCAACAGCGGCATACGCAACAAATACGGCACCGCTATGCCCCGATACATGATGAGAGATGCCGGACAACCACCAGGGAAGCTTGCCGCCGGCTACAAAATAATCTTCAGAATTTTTGTTCCTGAAATAAGACTTGATCCCGATCACTATCATGATCAGGAAAAAAAGTGCGACTACAAAAATATCTATTGAATGAAGCGACATTTAATAAGATTGTGTGATGTTAAATCGTTGGTTCCCATCCCGGCGCATATTCCCTTTTCCACATGGCACCGGCTTCTTTATTCCCGATGATATGCCCGTTCGTATCGTCAATTTTTAATGCGCCCGATGTGCGAAGCGCGATATTGCCCAGTTGATTTAATAATGTACTCCTGTGCCCGATCTCAATATCCGCATTCAACGGGGTACCCTTTTTAATGCCATCAAAAAAGTTTTGGATATGGAGAGCATCCAATGCCTGCGAAGGATTAATGGTGTTCTTTGCGTCAACAGGCGCCTCGTTCTTCACCTCTTTGAGGAGCTTGTTTTTAAGATCGTAGATTTTGTATTCATTTCCTGAACCGATCACCAGGCTGCCGTTATCTCCGTAAAAAATTACTCCCACGCTTGAGTTTTCTACATTGTGACTGTTACAGCTCCTGCCTTCCCATTCGATCAGGGTATTGTTTGCGAAAGACCATGTTACAACCTGAGTATCCGGCGTTTCCCAATCGTCTTTATACCGGTAACGGCCACCCGAAGATGTTACGCTTGTGGGAAATTCAACTCCCATGCCCCAGCGAAGAAGGTCTATTGTATGTACGCCATTGTTGCCACCCTCGCCTGTGCCCCAGTTCCAGAACCAGTGCCAGTTATAATGAAGGATATTGTCCCTGTAAGCTTCACGCGGTGCGGGACCCTGCCACAGGTCATAATTCAGCCAGGAAGGTATGGCTGTTTTTTTTCCCGTGCCGATGCCCGGGCGGTTGTTTGTATACCATCCTTTTCCATAATAGGCACGTCCGATGACGCCCTCTTTTACTTCCTGAATAGCAGCGATGAGATGGGGCCACGATCGTCTCTGGGAGCCCATTTGCACCTTGCGATCGTATTTTTTAGCGGCAGCTACCAATAGTTCTCCTTCGTGGGGGTTATGGGAGCATGGTTTTTCTACGTAAACGTGTTTTCCTGCTTTGCAGGATAAAATTGCGGCAGGCGCGTGCCAATGATCCGGCGTTGCAATTACCATAGCATCCAGTGCCTTATCTTCCAGTGCCTTCCTGAAATCGCCGGCGCGTTTCGGGGCGGATTGCTGGATTTTTTTTACTGCATCAATACATTTGTCCATCGACTGGCTGTCTACATCGCAGACGTACATTACCTCGCAGTTGCTTTGATTTGCAAAATTTTGGGCCAATGCCAGACCTCTCGCGTGCACCCCCATTATCCCTACCTGTATCTTTTCGTTCGCGCCTATAATGCGCCCATAACTTTTAGCGCTGAAGCCGGGTAATATGCCTCCCAATGAAACCGCGGCTGTAGCGGCCGCCGATTTTTTTAAAAAACTCCTCCTGGAACTGGTCATACCATTGTTTTTATTGTCGTTTTAATAATAGCAAGAACAGAAATGATCAATAGAACTTTTTCAGTTTGGACTGCGCTTCACCGTTGGCTTTCTTCCATACGGTTTCCAGCGAAACGGCCACTCCTTTTTTTCTTTTGCTTGCATCCGCCGCTTCCATAAATGCCAGTATCTCCAGGGTATCTTCTGCTTTAACAGGGGGTATGCCTGTGTTGAAAAATTGTATAATTTCCTTTAGCAGCGGTTCATATCCTTCTATAGGTCCAAGCGTTGCATTTCCTGTTTCGCCAAAAGCCGTACCACCATACAAATGTTTACCGGTTCTTGTTCCTCTAAAGGTACCGGTTCTTCCGTCGGTCCAGCGGCCGATGGCTATATCCGTATTTTCAGAATGTACTCGCACTACATCCTTACAACCTGTACCCATTACGGTATATAACAGTTCTACGCCGTGTATACCGTACCAAAAAAAGTCAGGATGCGTCTTTTCCAAGGCACAGGGGCTGTAAGCATCTGCACCTAATACTTTCCCGATCCTGCCTTTTGCAATGTCCTGGGCTGAAGAAATGTAACGCAATGAGGAAGCGGAAAATACAGGAGTATTAAAATGTTTGGCCGCTTCGAAAATGGCAATGCCGTCGGCAAGAGAGGCTGCCATTGGCTTATCAATGAATACTCTTTTACCTGATTTGAGCACGGGAATCGCCTGTTCCAGGTGAGGGCGCCCATCGTTGGTTTCGAGCAATACCACGTCCACTTTTTTCAATAAGTCGTCAATGCTGTCTACGATCTCAACACCCATTTCCTTTACTTTTTCGGTATAATCGGATATGCGTTTTACAGAAGATTCAATATCAAGACTTCCTTTAGGGTAAGCTGCTACCACTTTGTAACCATCATAATCGGGCAAAGCGTTTTGCTGGTTGAACACTTTGGTAAATTCAATGCTGTGCGAAGTATCCAAACCAATAATCCCTACTCTTTTCCCCTGCGGGGAGAGCCCTTTGCCAAACAAGGGGTGAACGCTTCCTGCCAGTCCTATGCCTGCTCCGGCAACAGCAGATGTTTTAATGAAATTTCTGCGGGTATACAATAGTGCCATAATTGATGGGGGCTTTTCCCAAACTTATTTTAAAAAAACATACAAAAGGCATAAAAAGGCAGGCAGAATGCCAGAATAGCCAATTACAACGTTTGAAATGATTTGGGAAAATGATATTTTCTGCGGCGATGGCAGCTTATAAAAGAAAAACCGGGCGTTTTACCGGCGGGTTACCTGTTAAGGATCAGCTTGCAGGGGATCTGGATGTTTGAATGATCCTGGTCGCGGTCGGATTTCTTTTCATTGATCATATCAAAAAGCAATATGGCAGCCTGCCTCCCTACTTCGTAAAAATTTTCTTCAATGGAAGCAACAGGCTTGTGGTCGAGGTACTTAAAGAGCGGAAGGGTGCCAAAATCTGTAAAATCAATAGAAGCCAGCCTGCGCGGATACTTTTTTTTCAGGAATGCCATTGCGTCTAAAGTAATGTCATTTTTAAAAGCAAAAATGGCTGTGGGGGGAGATTTTAATTTCATGAGGCTAAACATTGCCTTTTCTGTTTCTTTCCCGGTAAAATCAACCTCCCGGACGAGCGCCATGTCTAACGGGACCCTGTTTTTGTGGAGCGCCTGCTTATAGCCTTCGAAACGGGCCAGGGAAATAGGCATGGTTTGGGGTCCCATGATATGAGCGATCCTGCTGTGTCCTTTTTTAATTAAAAAATTGGTTGCCCTGAATGCCCCCTCTATATTATTTATTGAAACATAGCTGAAACAATCATTGGGTGGCTCCCTCACAATATGTATGACCGGTATGCCGACTGTTCTGAACTTTTCGAATAATGTCATGTCTATCGTATGCTTTGTAACAGCGGCTATTAAACCGTCTACACGGTTCCTGATCATTACATGCACAATGCTTTCTTCCTTGCGGGGGTCTTCATGCGACTGTGCCAGGATAATATTGTAGTTTTCCTTTCCTGCAACTGCTTCTATGCCATTTATCGCTTCAACGAAAAAATGATCCTGCAGATCCGGCAGGATCAGCCCGATCGTAAAGCTTTTATTCAGTTTAAAATGCCGGGCGGATTCATTGGCAACGTAATTCCAGCTTTCTGCCAACTCCTTTACCCGCGCTTTTGTGAAAGCGCTGATAGCATGATCGTTGTTCAGGGATTTTGAGACCGTAGACACGGACATGTTTAACTTTTTAGCCATGTCTTTTAATGTTATCCCCTTTTTCATTTCTCGGTTTTAACGGTATATACTGTAATACACTGCCATATATGCTCCTGGAGCATTCCTTTCCCGCAGGAACAGAAGCCTTTAAAATTATAAAAATTTCTGGTACTACTATAAAGATAATCCTCTGTTTGCTCTACAAATTCCGCTTCTACAGGATTCATATGAATGTATTCAATTTTTTGATAAAACATTTCCAAATCCTTTTCACGCTGACAAAACCGCCAACTTTCCAGTATTATCTCCTTATACTCATTCCGGATAAGCAAATCGATCTAATATACTACCGCCAAACTGATAAAATACAGTTTATTATTATCGCCAAACTTAATAAAACATCCCATCGGGATTTTTCAGAGGTTTCAAACACTTGTGGTTTGGTAGCCCTGCCGTTACCTGTCTTAATTTCTTAAACAGGAATTATATAAATAGCATGGCTATTATTATAGTAAAAAAAGTAATGCTCAGGCAACAGGTTAGCGTTAGTTTTTAAAACCTGTAACTGATGCTCAACCGTACATTACGCGGAGGCTCAGTTTGATAATAATAAGCCGGCTTTACAGAGCTCCAATCGCCCAATACAGATGGCTGCTCATAATAGGAACCACTATACAGGTATTCATCAAGGATGTTAAATACATTAAATGTTATACGGTATTTATCTCTTGCATAAAAAATACCCCCGTCTAATTTGAAATAATCAGGTAAGCTTTCTCCTGTCAGATCCCAGGCAGTATACCTGTCTTTAAGCCAGGTAAACCCTCCGGAAATACCTAATCCTTTTAATGCCCCGTTCTGCAGCTCATACGAAAGCCATGCGTTGGTAGTATGCTTGGCATAACCGGGAACAATATCACCCTTGCTATAAGCTGTTACACCATGTGCAACCTTTGTAACTTTTGACTCTGTTAAAGCATAGTTCGCCATTACGGTAAAGCCGCGGGCAACAGTTCCCCTTACATCCAACTCAATGCCACGCGCTCTTTTTTCACCGAGTACAATGCTGGTAGGCGCATTAGGATTGGATGCGGGATCGGCAGTTAATTCGTTTTGTTTTAATATGCGGTAAACGGATAACGTTGTATACCATGTGCTGTTGAACCAGTTTTTCTTAATACCAAACTCAAGATTACTCCCGGTAACAGGTTTGATCTTACCGCCACCGGTTAAACTACCTGTTTGCGGAATAAAGGCCTGGTCGTATAAGCCGTATACGGAGAATGTTTTGTCTACAGAATAGCTCAAACCGGCTCTCGGCGTTACGTGCCTGCCTGTTTGATAGGGCACATCCACGCCATATACCTGCTTCACATCTGTATATCTTCCTGCCAGCGTCAGCCTTAACCTGTCGTCAAGAAATGCAATCTCATCCTGCACATACAGGCTGGAATAACGTTGCTTCATCACACCCCAGCCGATGGCAGCCCTTTCTTCTATAGGCTTGCTGCGGTCAAATACCGGGTAGCCGTTTGGAGGCACTCCGTAAGTGGGGTTTTCAGGATCGAACATCTGGTCTTCGGTATCAAGATTATGCGACTGCCCCCAGTCGGCATAATATACTTTGTTAGCAGCATCTACTCCCGCAAGCACACGATGCCTTAATTTGCCGGTATAAAATTCGCCGTTCAAAAAAAACTGTCCCAGCGTCATGGTACTCCTGGCATCCCAGATACCCACATTCCTTATTATGTAACCGGTTACAGGGTCTAAGACAGACGGCCATGAACTCATACCTGTCTGTTTATAATCAAAATGAGAAACCTGCGCAGTGAGCTTCCAGTCGGGATCGAATGAATGCTCAAATATGAGATAAGCGCTGTTGTCGTTTATTTTGGTGGGTGGCAATCCGGGATTGGTAAGCGTAAGATTGCGTGGATAAGTGGCATATCCTGAATTTGAAAAAATATAATAGGATCCTACCTCGGTCATACTGGCAAACTGGCCATTATACTCCAGGGTAACTTTGGTTTTATCATCTAACTGGTATGATAATACCGGGGCAATTACATAACGATTGTTATATTCATAATCGCGGTGTGAGCCCCTGTTTTGCGCGGCTACATTCAGGCGATATAATAATTTCTTGTTTTTAGTTAGCGCTCCGTCAAGATCAATATTGCCGCGGTACAAGCCAAAACTGCCCATAGTAATGCCTGCCTCGCCTTTTGTAACGCCTGTAGGTTTTTTAGTAACAACATTGTACAAGCCACTCGGGTCTCCGTTCGACAACATGAAACCGGCTGGGCCTTTTACAAACTCAATCCTGTCTACAAAGCTCATATCTTCTGTTAATGGTCCCCAGTAAGAAGCCACTACATTGAACCCGTTGCGGAAAGCCTGTATTTGTGAGCCACGCGCAGTGATATTAGTATAAAGGTCGCCCCAATGCTCCAGCCGGGTGGCGCCGCTTACATTGCGGATAAGCCCGTCGCTCATGCTGATGACCTGCTGCGCTTCCAGCGCATTGTCGTCAACCACCTGTATATTCTGCGGAACTTCCAGCAACGGTGTTTTTAACCGCAGGCTTACCGAAGCATGTTCCGTATTTTTCTTGGAGTTAATAAGCACTTCAGCCAGTTCTTTGGCAGTTTCGGAAATTACAAAATCTGCGGTAAGCGTTTCATTGCCGTTTATGGTAATTTCCCGTTTTTGTGTTTCTGTGCCTGCAGCAGAAACAACAAGCATCCAGTTACCGGCTTTAATATTTTTTATTTCATACTTACCTTTTCCATCGCTTATAGCGGCATATTTTGAGCCTTCGAGCACAATACTGATATTTTGGGCAGGCTCTCCATCCCTTGTAGTAATGGAGCCTTTTAGTTGTCCTGCCTGTGCATTAAGCAATGCAGGAACAAAAAAGCATAGTACTAAGGGTAAAACTTGTTTAATTGACATACAGTTTTTAGATTTTCCGCGAAATTATCAGCAGTCCGGATAAATGATTTACTCAATCGGGAAAAATATCGCGCGAAAGGGAATTTTCGGGTGACCGCCCTTTGGCAACCGGTGAGATAAACAGGTATGCTGAATACAATTATGTTGTGTTCAGAGATAATAAACAAATATTTTAATCAAATGATTAAAATATTTGTTTAAATAACAAAACTGTTTTTATCTTTGCTTCAATTAAACAGGCTTATGGCAAAAGCAAAAATCAGGGCCGCGGCTTCAGCCGAGGAGAAAATCAGGGAAGCAGCCAGAAAGGTATTTACACAAAAAGGATATGCAGCTACAAGAACCAGGGATATTGCCGAGGAGGCAGGTCTTAACCTTGCGCTGCTTAATTATTATTTCAGGAGCAAGGAAAAACTATTTGAAATAATAATGCAGGAAAAGATGGAGCAGTTCTTCGGCATTATAACGCCGGTATTGCTCGACCAGGATACTACGTTGGAAGAAAAGATTGAACAGGTTACTACCCGGTATATTGATATGCTTTTACAAAATCCGGATATGCCCATTTTTGTTTTGAGCGAAATAAGAAATAATACCGGACTGTTCAAAAAAATGCAGGTGGGAAAGTTGTTACAATCCTCTCAGTTTGTACGGCAGCTAAAAGAAAAACAACCCCATATTCAACCACTGCATTTTATTATTTCCATGCTTGGCATGATCGTATTCCCTTTTATCTCAAAACCTGTTTTTCAATCAGTGGGTATGCTTAATGAACAAAGCTTTACCGCTATGATGGAAGAACGGAAAAAGCTGTTACCTAAATGGATCAAAGCAATGTTGAACGCTAAATAATTTTTTTTAACAGCATTAATCAAATGATTAAACAATACACTAAAGATACCTGTATATGAAAAAGCTGATATTAAGTTCTTTTGTGTTCCTGGTCTGTACGCTGGCTGATGCACAGCCGCTTACTATTGAAGCCTGCTATCAACTGGCACGCAGGCAGTATCCCATTACAAAACAGCACGACCTTATAAAAAAATCCAACCAGTATACTATTGCCAATATCTCTACGGGTTACCTGCCTCAACTGAATATTAACGGTCAGGCTACTTATCAATCAGAGGTAACACAGGTACCTGTAAAAATACAGGGAATAGATATACCGGAAATAAGTAAGGACCAGTATAAATTATACGGGGAGCTTACCCAAACCATTTTTGACGGAGGTGTGATAAAGCAGCAAAAGAAAATACAGGATGCCGGTGCAGCGGTGGAAGAGCAAACCCTTGAAGTGGAATTGTATAAGCTGAATGACAGGATCAACCAGCTTTTCTTCGGCATACTGTTAATAGACGAACAGCTTAAACAAAACAGTATTACGAATAAAGATATTGAAGCCACATTAAAGAAAACAGAAGCATCAGTTGCAAACGGCACAGCGTTGAGAAGCAATGCAGATGTGCTTAAAGCGGAAATGATAAAAAACAAGCAAAGGGCTATAGAGTTTTCGGCTATGCGCAAAGCCTACGCGTCAATGCTCGGATTATTTACAGAACAGGATATAACCGAAAACACTATCCTGGAAAGGCCTGAGCCAATGCTTGTACAGCAGGAAATACACAGACCTGAGCTGAACCTGTATGTGCAGCAAATTAAGCTGCTTGATGCGCAGCAAAATCTTATAGCGGCAAAAAATTTACCGAAGCTTGGGTTATTTGTACAGGGTGGCGCCGGCAGGCCGGCGCTGAACATGCTCAGCAATAAATTTGAGCCTTATTACCTCGGTGGCGTAAGGCTCAACTGGTCGCTGGGTAATTTTTATACTGCCAGGAGAGAAAAATCAATTATCGATTTGAAGCGTCAAACCATTGACCTGCAGAAAGAAACATTTCTCTTCAATACCAATATCACAGGTAAACAGCAATCTGCCGAGGTAGACAAATGGACATCACTCTTGCAGACGGATAATGAAATTATTGCATTGAGAACAAATGTAAAAAATGCGGCTGCTGCACAACTGGAAAATGGTGTGATCACCGGCAGCGATTTTATTCGTGAACTCAATGCTGAAGACCAGGCTAAGCAGAATAAAGCACTGCACGAAATACAATTGCTGCTTACACAATACAGCATTAAATGGAATACAGGAAACTAAACCACCACATAATCAAGCATACATATATGAAACAAAGCAATTTCACAATACAACAGCTTAGTATCAGTCCTTCTTCCGGGAGCTGGTTATTACTGATCCTGTGCACGATGATCGTTTCGGGATGCGGCAATAACAATAACCAATATGCTGCTTCCGGAACATTTGAAGCAGTAGAAACGATAGTATCAGCAGAGGCTACCGGTATAATAAAGCAATTTAATATTGAAGAAGGCAGGGAAATACCTGCCGGCGTTGAAGTTGGCTATATTGACAGTACTCAATTATCACTTCGTAAAAAACAGCTTGAAGCGCAGGTAAAAGCTACCGGCAGCAGGTTGCCCGATATAAACGCGCAAACCAATTACTACAAGCAACAATTGTCCGTTACACAGGTAAGATTAAATAACCTGAAAAAAGAACAGGCAAGAGTGCAGAACCTTGTAAAAGCTGACGCTGCAACAACCAAACAGCTTGATGATATTAACGCGCAGGTGGAAGAAACAGAAAAGCAATTGCAGGTAATCCAAAAGCAGGATGCCGCCCAGGTATCCGTATTGCGTACGCAAACTTCTGGTTTAAAAAGTGACGCGCTGCCATTAATAGCGCAGATTGAACAGGTGCAGGATCAGTTAAATAAAAGCAGGATAATCAATGAAACAAAAGGAACGGTGCTTGCCAAATACGCTGAAGCAAATGAAATGGCAACAACAGGAAAAGCATTATACAAAATAGCCGATCTGAGCACGATTATTTTGCGGGCATATATAACCGGGAATCAGCTTCCGGGAATCAAACTGAACCAGAAAGTAACGGTGATGATAGACGATGGAAAAGACAAATACAAAAATTACGAGGGTATTATAGAATGGATAAGCGACAAGGCGGAGTTTACCCCTAAAACAATCCAGACCAAAGATGAACGGGCTAATCTTGTTTATGCCATTAAGATACGTGTAGCAAATGACGGATTTTTAAAGATAGGCATGTATGCCGATGTGAAATTGTAGAAGGTTTGGGGTTTGTGGTTTAGGGTTTGTTTTTAACAAGCTAACGCTGAAAGCTGATAGCTGATAGCTGATAGCTGACCGCTCATAGCTCATAGCCAAATAAATTTCTTCTCTTAAAGCAATACGATGTATTCTGTTGAAGTAAAAGATATAACCAAAGTATATGGAAAGGAAAAACTGGTTGCAGTTGATCATGTATCTTTTTCTGTAAACAAAGGAGAAATATTTGGTTTGATAGGGCCAGACGGCGCCGGCAAAACAAGCATTTTCAGAATGCTTACCACCTTGCTTTTGCCTGATAGGGGCAGCGCTACAGTAGATGGATTTGATATCGTAAAAGATTATAAACAGATACGAAACAGGGCAGGTTATATGCCGGGAAAGTTTTCGCTTTACCAGGACCTTACCGTAGAAGAAAACCTGAACTTTTTCGCCACTTTATTTGGTACGACCATAGCAGAAAATTATGACCTGGTAAAAGACATATACATACAGATAGAAAAATTCAAAGACCGCAGGGCAGGGAAACTGTCAGGAGGCATGAAGCAGAAGCTGGCATTATGCTGCGCGCTGATACACAAACCGTCTGTTTTGTTTTTGGACGAACCTACAACAGGTGTTGACCCTGTTTCAAGAAAAGAGTTTTGGGAAATGCTGAAACGCCTGAAAGCGCAGGCTATTACCATTATTGTTTCTACGCCTTATATGGACGAAGCCAATATGTGCGACCGCATTGCGCTGATACAATCCGGTAAAATATTATCAGTTGAAACACCGGTAAATATTATCAGTAATTATGGAGATACGCTGGTTGAAGTGAAGGCTGATAATATGTACCTCCTGCTGAAGGCATTGAAGCGATATACAAAAGCGCTTAACAGTTACGCGTTCGGAGAGTATGCCCATATATCTTTTGAAAGAGAGATACCGGGTGACTTCAAACCGTTCCTGGAGCAGGAAGGATTATCAGGCATTTCCATTGCGCCAGCCGTTGTTACTATCGAGGATTGCTTTATTAAACTACTTAAAAATTAGTATGAGCGATACCGTCATACAAACAGAAAAGCTCACAAAAAAATTCGGCGACTTTGTCGCGGTAAATGAGATAAGCTTTGCAGTAAGCAGGGGAGAAATATTTGGTTTTCTTGGCGCTAACGGCGCGGGTAAAACAACAGCCATGCGCATGTTGTGCGGGTTATCAAAGCCAACATCGGGTAAAGCTGTAATTGCCGGGTTTGATATATACAGGCAAACGGAAAAGATCAAGCAGAGCATCGGCTATATGAGCCAGAAATTTTCATTGTATGAAGACCTGACCATTCTTGAAAACATCCGCTTTTTTGGAGGGATATATGGATTGAAAAACACACAAATAAAATTAAAGAGTGAGCAACTGATCAATGAGCTGGGACTGCAGCAGGAAGCAAAGAAACTCGTAGCTGAATTGCCATTAGGCTGGAAACAAAAATTATCATTTTCCGTAGCCTTGCTGCATGAACCTAAAATTGTTTTTTTAGATGAGCCTACCGGGGGTGTAGATCCTGTTACAAGGCGGCAATTCTGGGAAATGATATATGAAGCCGCAAATGCCGGCGTAACCATTTTTGTAACCACACATTATATGGACGAGGCGGAATACTGCAACAGGATTTCTATAATGGTAGATGGCAGCATTGAAGCGCTCGACAGTCCCGCCAACCTTAAAAAGAAATTTGCTGCAGCATCAATGGATGATGTGTTTTATCAACTGGCAAGAGGCGCCAAAAGAAATGAATAGTATAAAGTAAATAAGCAGATGAAACAGTTTTTGACATTTGTACGTAAAGAGTTTTATCACGTATTGCGCGACAGGAAAACCCTGTTGATCCTTTTTGGTATGCCGGTGATACAGATACTCATATTTGGTTTTGCACTATCGAATGAGGTAAAAAATTCAAGAATGGTTGTAATGGACCAGGCAAAGGACATGGCTTCGCAAAAGCTCATCAACAAAATAGAAGCCAGCAAATATTTTGATGTAGAAAAAAATATATTAAGTCACGACCAGGTTGAAGCTTCATTCAGGGAAGGAAAAATAAAAATGGCGCTTATCATACCGGCAGGATTTTACAACAATCTTTTGCACGGGCATACAGCGCAGGTACAGGTTATCGCCGATGCGTCAGACCCTAACATCGCCACTACACTTACCAATTATACCAATGCTATAGTGCAGGATTTTCAATCGGAATTAAATACCGGAATTACAATACCATATACCATAACCGCGGAAACAAGAATGCTCTATAATCCGCAGCAAAAAAGTGTTCACTCCATGGTGCCGGGTGTAATGGCTTTGGTTTTAATGCTACTTTGTGTTTTAATGACGGCAATTTCAATTGTTCGCGAAAAAGAAACCGGAACGATGGAAGTATTGCTGGTATCACCATTCAAGCCGTTCCTGGTAATACTTTCAAAAGCTGTTCCTTACCTGCTTTTGTCATTTATAGATATTATCATCATACTTGTTATGAGCGTATGGCTGCTTGAATTACCCATCAATGGAAATATATTTCTCTTGCTTGCGGTGAGCACCTTATATATCATTACCTGCCTCAGCCTCGGCATATTTATCTCTATTAAAACAACTACGCAACAGGCTGCCATGATGATATCGCTTATGGGCATGTTGTTACCATCCCTGATGCTGAGCGGCTTTATGTTCCCGATAGAGAATATGCCGGTACCGTTGCAGGTTGTTTCTAATATCGTACCGGCAAAATGGTTTAATATTATCATAAAGGCGGTAATGATAAAAGGGTTGGGACTATTATCTATATGGAAGGAAGTATTGATTTTAACCGGAATGACATTATTCTTTTTACTGGTAAGCCTGAAAAGCTTTAAAATAAGACTTGCCTAACAACAGATCAATGAGAACAATATTATTTCTGCTGCAAAAAGAGTTTTTGCAAATAATAAGAAACAAGTCTATACGGGCAATGATTTTTGTTATGCCTGTTATACAGTTGATTATTATGCCGCTTGCCGCGGATTATGAAGTAAAGAACATTAATATTTCCGTGGTTGACCACGATCATTCAGGTTATTCAAGACAGCTTATTTCCAAGATAACTGCATCTGATTATTTCCGTTTTGCCGGTTATAATCAATCTTTCAAAGAAGCGTTTGCCCTTATTGAAAAAGATAAAGCAGATATAATACTGGAAATACCTGTACATTTTGAAAGAGATCTAATTAAAGAAGATAAAGCAAAAGTATTTATTGCAGTAAATGCTATCAACGGAACAAAGGCTAATTTAGGCGGTGCTTATCTTGCAGGTATAGTGCGTGATTACAACGTGGAATTAAGAGAGAAACTTGTAACAATAACACGGTTTAATCCTATCCCGGTAATTGATGTTCCTTCATCCAACTGGTTTAATCCTTTAATGAACTATCATTATTTTATGGTGCCTGGTATACTCGCTATACTGGTTACAATGGTTGGCGGATTTTTATCGGCTTTAAATATCGTAAAAGAAAAAGAGGTGGGCACCATAGAGCAGATCAATGTAACACCTATCAAAAAATATCATTTCGTTATAGGCAAGCTCATTCCTTTTTGGGTATTGGGAAATGTAATTTTTACCATTGGCTTATTGGTTGCATGGATAATTTACGGTATAGTGCCTGCCGGAAATTTGCTGGTGCTTTACACCTGCATTTCTATGTACCTTCTGGCAATTCTGGGTTTCGGTTTACTTATTTCCACTTTCTGCGAAACGCAACAGCAGGCAATGCTGGTTATGTTTTTCTTTATGATGATATTTATTTTGATGGGGGGACTGTATACTTCCATAGACAGCATGCCCGGCTGGGCAAAAACCATTGCGAAATTTAATCCAGCCGCGTATTTAATAGAACTGATAAGAATGATAGTTTTAAAAGGGAGTGGCTTTAAGGATGTATTGCCGCATATAATTAAACTTGGCATATTTGCTGTTGTTTTGAATAGCTGGGCAGTATTTAATTATAAGAAGACGAGTTGATTCCCGCTGCTGGTGCCATTATTCAGGTGCATAAAATTCATTATACAAAAACATACCAACATAAGCCTGATGCCCCTTAATCTTTAGCGATATCCTGCTTTTCCAGAGGTAAATTTTGTATCTGCCGGTTTTGTACCTCCTGATACTTCGTATTTCCAAAGGGTTATCAACTATTTTAAGTTGTTGATATATTTTACGAAAATCCTGCTGAAAATCTTTAGGACAGAATAAAAGTTCGTTTACAAAACGTTCTTCAAGCACTACTTCCATCCCATTCTTTTTTCAAACTGCTTTGAATCAATCGTCTTGCCAGGGAAGCATTCCTCAAATACAAGGTCGTCAAGATAATTTTCCACGTCTTCATTGGAAATGGTTTTTAATATTTTCCCCACCTCATCAATCGTCCAGTTGCCTTTAGATTTTTTAGCAGAAAAGTGCGTAGGTGTCATTTCCATTTTCTGAGCAATGTATTCATTCTTATACCCTGATATTTCAATAAGCCTGGGAACGGAGTGGATAAGTATTTTATACTTGTCAATTATATTCGTCATGTTTCAATATTATGACATAAATGTAATATTTTTATTATAATTATCATATAATTATTATTATAATTATTATATATTTTTTTATTATTACCCGATTTAAAAAAGTAATATTTCGTGAAGCGAGCTATGATAGCGGGTTCTGTTCCCTCGCCGCGAACCTGCCCACCGTGGCAGGAGAGAGTTTGGGTGAGGCAATTAGATGAATGTACCTAACAAAAGTTCTGCTACCTAAACGTCCTTCTCATAGCATTCAGCATGGTATTGGCACTCCAGTCTCCCGGCACCATCATACGGCGTATGGTATACAAAGGATCATCCGGATCCATTTTTGCAGAGAGTTGAAATGCCGCGATCATATTTCTTTTTTGCAATGCAGGAATTGCCTGCTTGTTCCATGCACCAAAAGGGTATGCAAAATATTTTATGGGTTTGCCTGTAACAGCTTCCAGTTGTTTGCCGGATTCAATAAGCTGTTTATCCCAATCAGTATCGGTATAAGTTTTTACATTCTGGTGATTCCAGGTGTGTGAAGCAATGATATGCCCGTTATCAGACAATTGCTTTACCTGTTCTTTCGTCATATAGATGGACCTGCCCAAAGAAACCGTCATCACAAAAAACACGCCTTTAAAACCATGCTTTGCCATTTCAGGCGCGGCAATATTATATTGATCTGCATCCCCATCATCATACGTAAGCATGATTGGCTTTGAGGGAAGCGCTGTACCTTTCGTAAGATAGTTATATAAATCATCTGGCAAAATTGTATGATAACCACTGTCTGCCAGTATTTGTAACTGACTTTTGAAAACTGCCGGAGGTACAACAGCATCTTTAACACCGCGGCTTTCATTTCCACGCCAGTCTCTTATCTGGTGATAACATAAAATAGGTATTTGCGGTTTTGATAATACCGTTGCAGCGTCTATATCTGAAACCATGACAGGCGCTTCAGCTTTTTTATCAAGCTCCGCTTCAGCTTCTTCAGACTTTGAGTTAGCAACAGATACAGAAGGTATTTCAGGTATAAGAGATGTACTTACAGAAGACTGGCATGAGCCTAAAAAGAGCAATGCTGCAATACAGGAAAAAGATACCGGATTTTTCATGCAGCAAAAACGAAAACAACTTATAACTAAGTATTGACCAGGCAGGAAAAATTTATGTACATTCCTGTATTACTTTAATCAGGGCATGATATTGAATTTTCACGTCTCACTTTATTAATATGGCGATGGGCTTACCGACGTCCATCCACCATCAATCACAAGGCTTTGTCCCGTTATATGACGGGATAGCGGAGATACCATAAATAAAGCCGCATTAGCAATATCCTGCACGGTAGCTGGTTTGCCCATTGGTGTAATCCGGCTCCATGTACTCATGTATTCCGGGTCGCCTAATGTACGTTCAGTCAGCGTAGCGCCGGGAGCTATAGTGTTTACATTAATATTATATTCCGATAGTTCAACCACCAGGTTTTTAGCCAGCATTTCAAGGGCGGCTTTTGTCATACCATAAGCCGCAAGATTTTTATGCGCCTGATGGCCCGTTACGGAAGACATCAATAATATACTGCCGCCGGATTTTTGTTTGATGATTTGCTTTGCAGTAGCCTGCGTCAATAAAAAACTCCCGCCTAAATTTAATTGCATCACTTTGTATAAAGCATCCGCTGAATAAGTCAGAAAGTCTCCGAACAAAGTAATACCGGCATTGGCTATTGAAATAGTCAGCTTACCAAATTTTGATATGGCTTCGTTTACCATCGCGTTAATAAACTTTTCATCAGCAACATCGCCTGCAAAAGCAATGCATGAGTAACCGTCTTTCGTAATTGTTTCAGCGGCTTTTGCAGCCAGCGTTGTATCAATATCATTCAAAACAACAGAAGCTCCGTTTGCGCATAATTGCCTCGCAATTTCAAAACCTATCCCCTGCCCCGCCCCTGTTACTATAGCAACATGGTCTTTAAAAATTCCTGATTTATTATACATGTTAATGTCGTTAAAGGATTAATGATGAAGAATGATGAATTTGCTTATTGTTTTAATGCAGGTTACGGTTTGCTGCCTGGCGTAGTGGCAAATTTTAAGCACTAAACTTGATACGAAGTACACAAGTCACATTTAGCAATAATGTTCATACGAAGTACATCGCCCACCATTACGCCAAACTACTGTAGCGGCTGGGTAGTTCTGCTTTTAATCCTTCTTTTTCAATTAGTAATTTCAATAGTTTGTCAGCGGTAAAAATATGTCAACTTGGTTGGCTAACGAAATACAAGTCGAAAGTTGGATACTATCCAATGTTCTTAAACCTTCAAGTCCGTATTTTGTCGTTAGTTTCCTTGCTTGTTCAATAATTATACTATCAGTAGTTGAAAAAATATATTTTTCAAAATCGTTTTCAAATAGTTCCAAAGTCAGTACTGCTTGTTCCGTTGTAATTTCTTTGGTTCTAACCTTTTTCCAAACAGTTGAACTGAATTCCACTTTGGCGATGTCTGATAAAAAGACGTGAGTTACTTTCTCTTTTTCAAAGATACTTTCAAGTTCTTCTGTTCCTGTCTCTTGATGATAAAGTTTGAACAATGACGATGTGTCTAAAAATAGTTTCATATTTCTTCTCGTCTTTCGTCAATTACTGTGTCCGAAAATGAACCTTTGAAGTTTTCAAGATTTTTTTTGCTTTTGGAAAATGAAAAGTCTTTTAATGATAGCACATTTTCAGATTTGCTGTGTATTTCTTCCAAAAATGTAACAATCACTTTTACAGGATTTTTTGTTGAATAATCCTTGTCAAGTTTCAAGTAGCCGTTGTCATATGTTCCTACTATTGACACCATATCATTTTCTGTTTAAAATTGATTTCAAAGATAACTAAAATTGTCAATTTTTACAACCGATTGGTTGATGTTTGTTCAGTTAAGGTGAGGTTTCCTTGCCTTATTTGTTTTGCTTTTATATTTTCTGTAGTATCACTTACAATTAGTTTATCCGTAAATGATGGAATAAATTGAGTCCAAAAATTGCCTTTTGAGTCATTCAATAAAAAATAGAAACCTGCATCACCAAACTTTTTTCCTGAAGAATCTAAAAGTAATTCGTTGTTCTCTCCAACACTTGGTTTCATTAATATTGTCTGTTTTTAGTGGAAAGCTCATTGTCTATAGTGCAGAAAAAAAAGAAAGTCTAACTATGTGATAACTATATACACTCATAATTTTTAGGTTGTCAATTTATGTCGAACGGTCAGTTTAAATTACCTATAACAGGTTCCAAGTTATAAGTTGCAGGTTAGGTTACCGGCAACAAACGTTTATGGCACATGACACTGATGGCTGACTGCTGATAGCTGACTGCTGATAGCTGACACCTAATGCGAATCCCTTGTTACCTCACTTCCAGATGATCCTTTCAAAAAATCAAAGTCTGCACCCACATGTGCCTGTTCCACATGGTTGATATATAAACTTACATAGCCTCTTTTATATACTGATGCAGGTTGTTGCTTTTCTTTTTTACGCCTTGCAAACTCTTCATCGCTAACATCCGCATGCAATATTCTTTTTACCACATCAAGCGTAATGATATCGCCATCCTGCACCACAGAAAAATTTTCGCCTGCGGCAGATTCCGGGGAAACATGCAGCACCACCGTACCAAATCCTGTTCCGCTCATTCTTCCGTCAGAAATACGCACCATATCCGTAATGCCTTTTGCCAAAACTTTTTTAGGAAGTCCCATATTCCCTACCTCAGGCATGCCGGGATAACCTTTTGGTCCAACATGTTTTAATACCATTATACTGTTCTCATCAATATCAAGATCAGGATCATCAATACGGTGCTTATAATCTTCAATATCTTCAAACACCACAGCTTTACCGGTATGTTTTAATAAATGCGGGCTTGCGGCGGACGGCTTTAACACAGCGCCTTCTTCGCAAATATTCCCTTTTACTACTACAATACCCGATATATCGTTAAAGGGTTCTTCGGAGGTGGCAATTACCTTCCGGTCATAACACTCAGAACCAATACAATTTTCTTCAACTGTTTTTCCGTTAACGGTTAAAGCATCTGCATGTAATGTTGGAAGAATCTCTTTCATCACCGCAGGAAGTCCGCCGGCATAATACAGGTCCTCAACAAAATGCTCACCGGAAGGTTGAAGGTTAGCAATTAGCGGAATATGCTGTGAGTGTATATCAAAATCTTTTAAAGAAAGCTCAACGCCTACCCTGCCTGCAATAGCAAGCAGGTGCAACACAAAATTGGTAGAACCGCCGATAGCAGCGTTTACTTTTATGGAGTTTTCAAATGCATTTCGGGTGAGGATATCCGTTGGTTTGAGGTCTTCATTCACCATTTCAACAATGCGCATACCCGAAAGCTGCGCTAATACTTTTCTGCGTGAATCTGCAGCAGGTATTGCAGCATTTTCCGGGAGCGAAAGACCGAGTGATTCAACCATGCAGGCCATTGTGGAAGCAGTGCCCATTACAGCGCAGTGCCCGCGGCTGCGTGCCATACATGCTTCTGTAACTTCCATTTCATCTTCCGTCATATGCCCTGAACGTACCGCTTCGCTGAAACGCCATATATCGCTTGTACCAATATTCTTTCCTTTGTATTTTCCGGTTAACATTGGTCCGCCAGATACAACAATGGTTGGAATATTTACGCTGCATGCACCCATTACAAGCGAAGGTGTTGTTTTATCGCAACCGCATAATAATACCACACCATCAACAGGATTTGCCCTGATAGATTCTTCCACATCCATGCTGGCAAGGTTACGGTAAAGCATAGCCGTAGGTTTGATAAGCGTTTCACCCAACGACATTACAGGAAATTCTACCGGGAAACCTCCGGCTTCTGAAATACCTCTTTTTACTGATTCCGCTAATTCTCTGAAATGAGCATTACAGGGCGTAAGCTCTGACCATGTATTACAAATTCCTATAACAGGCTTTCCTTTAAATTCGTAATCAGGAATGCCCTGGTTCTTCATCCAGGCACGGTATATAAAACCATCCTTTCCTTTTTTACCAAACCAGTTTTGACTGCGGAGTTTTTTATTCATGTGGTACAACCCTTTGGGGTAAAGATAGGGAAAGTAAAGAAAGTTTGGTATTTGAACCACAGGTGAAAATGAGGGGAACACTGAAGCACGGGAAACCCGGAATTGCACGGAGGCTTTCTTTGCGATCGCCGCTCCGTTGCGCACCTGCAAGACGTGGGATATAGCCATGGGTTTTGGTTACAGCATTTAGCAGCAGGGTTTCCAACCTTTTGAAGGTTGGAAACCCTTTCCCATAAAGCATTGTGTTGGTTAAAGCATACTATAATATTACGCCGCGCTGCGGCTTGTTCCATTGTAGCCTGCAACGCTACAAATATTATGGTGCGCTGCACCGGTACGAGCTATGTTTTAAGCTGCAGCGCAGCGATAATATTTGTAGTACAGTAAATAGTAAGCTAAAGGTGCAGCGCACCGCGATAACAAAAACGCGTGTGGAGAAATGATTTGGAATGCACCCGATAAAACTTATCTTGCATTAAATTCATTTTTATTACACATTCCGGTTACATATTATCTTTCCTGGATCAGAACCTCGATTTTCTTAATCATTAATAAAGGTTTAATTATTTAGCCGGTATCTTTTGTGATACTGTGCCTCCGTATTTTTTGTATACTATTATTTTATTCCTGTAATTACCCGTCATGCATTTAAAAGATACTATTGCTGATAAAACAAGTTATTATTTAACGCTTGAAGAAAAACATGGTGCGCATAACTATCATCCTTTGCCCGTAGTGCTGCAAAAAGGAGAAGGTGTACATGTTTGGGATATCAATGAAAAAAGATATTATGACTTCCTGAGTGGTTACTCTGCCGTAAACCAGGGACATTGTCATCCGCGGATTATTGAGGCGCTGGTAAACCAGGCGCAAAAACTCACGCTTACCTCAAGAGCATTTTATAATAATCTTTTAGGTGAATATGAAGCGTATATAACGGCATATTTTGGCTACGATAAAGTATTGCCTGTGAATACTGGCGTAGAAGCGGTAGAAACGGCGCTGAAACTTTGCAGGAAATGGGGTTATGCTGTAAAAGGCATCCGGGAGAATGATGCAAAAATTATTGTTTGTTCCGGTAATTTTCACGGAAGAACAACTTCGGTAATTTCATTCAGTACTGATCCTTCATCAACCAAACAATTCGGGCCATTCACACCGGGATTTTCAGTTATACCTTACAGTGATATTACAGCTTTGGAAAAAGCCTTAAACGATAAAAATGTTGCCGGTTTTCTTGCAGAGCCGGTACAGGGTGAAGCCGGCGTTGAGGTTCCGCATGAGGGATATCTTGCAAAAGCAAAAGCATTATGTGCAAAAAATAATGTGCTGTTTATTGCGGATGAAATACAAACCGGACTATGCCGTACCGGAAAAATGTTGTGCTGCGATCATGAAAATGTAAGACCCGATATATTGATATTAGGTAAAGCTTTGAGCGGCGGAACATTACCGGTAAGCGCCGTATTGGCAGATGATGAAATTATGCTGACGATAAAACCAGGTGAACATGGTTCAACATACGGCGGTAACCCGCTTGCCTGTGCAGTAGCAATAGAAGCATTGAAAGTGCTTAAAGATGAAGGCATGGCGGAGAATGCAGAGCGCATGGGCATTTTGTTAAGAGAAGCATTGCAAAAGATTAATGCGCCTTATATTAATATTATCAGGGGAAAAGGTTTATTAAACGCGATTGTTATAAAACACAATGATGAAGATGCCGCATGGAAACTATGTCTTGAATTGATGAAAAATGGTTTGCTTGCAAAACCAACGCACGGCGATAAAATAAGGCTTGCGCCTCCTTTAATTATTACTGAAGAACAGGTATTGGAATGTGTGGGTATAATTGAAAAGAGTTTAGGGGTGTTGGGATAGGTTTCAGCTATCAAGCTTTTGGCTGATTGCTGATTGCTGACTGCTGATTGCTGACTGCTGACTGCTGACTGCTGATTGCTGACCTCCTAATTATTGAAATACGGAAACTCTTCTTTATTTTCCGTTATTATTTATTCAACAACAAGCTTGCATATGTCTCCCTTTTTAGCAGAACTAACAGGAACGGCTATACTGATTACCCTGGGCGCGGGCGTGGTAGCCAATGTATTATTATCAAAAACTTATGGCAACAACAGTGGATTAATTGTAATTGCCTTCGGCTGGGCTGTTGCCGTATTTACAGGTGTATATGCATCTGCCGCTGCAAGTGGTGCACATCTTAATCCTGCCGTAACTATAGGATTAGCCGCAGAAGGTAGTTTTGACTGGAATAAAGTACCCTCTTATATTTTAGCGCAAATGATCGGGGCGATGATTGGCGCCTTTGTAGCCTGGCTGGCATATAAAAAACATTTTGATGCAACGGAAGATGGCAATGCTAAACTCGCTGTTTTTTGCACGGCGCCTGCTATACCAAATCCTTTTTATAATGTTATTACTGAAGTAACAGGCACATTTATTCTTGTATTGGGTGCGTTGTTATTATCAAAGCCAGACATGAAACTCGGTGCGCTTGATGCACTGCCCATTGCCTTACTGGTATTAGGTATTGGTGTGAGTTTAGGCGGACCTACCGGTTATGCTATTAATCCTGCAAGAGATTTGGGTCCACGTATTATGCATGCCATCTTACCTATAAAAAATAAAAGGGACAGTAACTGGGGATATGCCTGGGTGCCGGTTGTTGGCCCGATTATCGGTGGCGTTTTAGCCGGGTTGGTGTTTAAGTTTGTGATAAAATAATAAAGGCGCCTGCTTAACATATATCAACAAGTCTTATTTTATCAGATCATTTCCCGCAGCGATTGCAGCGATGCAACGAACGCAGCGCCGCTCCCCCGTTGCGTTCTCCGCGTGAAAACCACGTGACATTAATTGATGCTTCCCTGTATCACTGCTCCTTTCTTGAAACTTCTTCAACTCCTTATCGAACAAATCCTTCCAAAAATCGAAGTAAATACCTGCCCTGCCGAATTAAGTTCCGCAACGGTTATTTCTGTAGCATCTTTGTATTGTTAATAATGACAACGCAATCCACTCCTCTGAAAAATCAGCTTCCTTTAGAAAACCCGTAACTCAAGAGAAAGAATCCAGTACCCCTGAAAGCCAAACCTTGAAAAATGACAATCCGATCTTTTGAAAACCAATCTGATCCTGAAAAACCCAAATCCAATCCAGATCCTTAGAAAACAAGTTCAAAAACCTTGAAAACCCGAATCAACCTTTAACCTGTGAAACACTAAAACCCTAAAGAGCCAGAAATCTGTCAGTACCCTTTCGAAAAACCACAGATTACAGACCTTCATTCCCCTGACTGATTTCAAATTATTAAGCCGTGTTAACCGCACGGCTTTTTTGCTATTAATAATAATAATATCCACATCGGCGCTATTTCTCTTAAAATATTCCCGATTCGAATTGGACAATTATCACCCGAACCTTACCTTTGCCGCACATTTGCCCATATACCTTAAAATATTTTAATATATGCCTATAAAAGGTAAAATCAAACAGATCATCGGAGCGGTAATAGACGTGCAATTTGACGGAGAGCTGCCAGAAATTTTTAATGCCCTTGAACTGAAGCGTGAATCCGGGGAAAAGCTGGTACTGGAAGTACAGCAGCATCTCGGAGAAGACAGTGTGCGTACTATAGCAATGGATGGTACAGACGGACTGGTTCGCGGAATGGAAGTGACGGATACCGGTAAGGCTATCACGATGCCGGTTGGGGAGGATATTAAAGGTCGTTTGTTTAATGTAACCGGAGATGCTATCGATGGTTTGCCCCAGGTTGATAAAACCAACGGCCGCCCGATACACGCAAAACCACCGGCTTTCGAAAACCTGAGCGTGGCTTCTGAAGTACTTTTTACAGGTATTAAAGTCATTGATCTTATTGAGCCTTATGCAAAGGGTGGTAAAATTGGCTTGTTTGGCGGCGCCGGTGTGGGTAAAACAGTATTGATCCAGGAATTAATTAATAATATCGCGAAAGGTTACGGCGGCTTATCAGTGTTTGCCGGTGTAGGTGAGCGTACCCGTGAAGGAAATGATTTGCTGCGTGAAATGATTGAAGCCGGTATTATGAAATACGGTGATGATTTTAAACACAGCATGGAAGAAGGTGGCTGGGATTTAAGCAAAGTGAATATGAATGAGCTGAAAGATTCAAAAGCAACATTCGTATTCGGGCAGATGAATGAGCCCCCGGGCGCACGTGCACGTGTGGCATTAAGCGGGTTAACCGTTGCAGAATACTATCGCGATGGAGATGGAAAAGGCCAGGGGCGTGATATCCTTTTCTTCGTAGACAACATCTTCCGTTTCACACAGGCAGGTTCTGAAGTATCAGCATTGCTGGGTCGTATGCCTTCTGCGGTGGGTTACCAGCCTACGCTTGCTACAGAAATGGGATTGATGCAGGAAAGGATCACTTCAACAAAGAATGGTTCAATCACATCCGTGCAGGCGGTATACGTACCTGCGGATGATCTTACCGATCCGGCCCCTGCAACAACATTTGCTCACCTTGACGCGACTACGGTATTAAGCCGTAAAATCGCTGACCTTGGTATTTACCCTGCGGTGGATCCATTGGATTCCACTTCAAGAATTCTTACGCCAATGGTGGTGGGTGAAGCGCATTACAATACTGCCAACCGCGTTAAATTAATTTTACAGCGCTATAAGGAATTGCAGGATATTATCGCCATCCTTGGTATGGATGAGCTGAGTGAAGATGATAAGAAAACGGTATTTCGTGCACGTAAAGTACAGCGTTTCCTTTCCCAGCCTTTCCATGTTGCTGAGCAGTTTACAGGTTTAAAAGGTGTGTTTGTAAGCATTGAAGATACTATCCGTGGTTTCAATATGATTATGGATGGTGAAGTAGATGATTATCCTGAAGCAGCGTTCAACCTGGTAGGAACCATTGAGGACGCGATTGAAAAAGGTAAAAAATTATTGGCTGCGGCTAAGGGATAATTAATATAAAGCGCAATGGAATTAGAAATATTAACGCCGGAAAAAAAATTGTTCAGCGGGCATGTATACGGTGTTCAGCTACCTGGTATAGAAGGCTCTTTTGAAGTGTTGGATAAGCATGCGCCGTTGGTTAGTGCATTGGGAGCCGGAAAAGTAAAAGTGCTGAAAGATAAATCAGGCGATAGTGTAGTATACAATATCAATGGTGGCTTTGCGGAAGTACTCAACAATAAGGTTGCTGTGCTGGTAGAAGGCGCTACAGAATCGTAATTGAAAGAATAAAACAGAATATTAATCCCCGGTGCTTAAAGGTTGCCGGGGATTTTTATTTATCTTTTAATAATACTTTATAGGACAGGGTTCCGAACCTTTAAAAGGTTCGGAACCCTGTTGAACTTCACAAACGCATTATCATGGCAGCATCACATCACTATACAACAAAACTTACCTGGACAGGCAATTCCGGCTCCGGCACTAAAACCTACTCCTCTTACAGCAGGAATCATATTATTTCTGCAGATGGTAAAAATGATATAGCCGGTTCATCAGATCCTGCATTCAGAGGCGACAAGTCGAGGTATAACCCCGAGGAATTGCTGGTAGCGTCTTTATCTTCCTGCCATATGCTTTGGTTTTTGCATTTATGTACGGAAGCAGGCGTTGTTGTGGTTAATTATGAAGATGAAGCAAAAGGAACAATGATTGAAACCGCTGACGGCGGCGGGTATTTTACAGAAGTAATATTATATCCTGTTATAACTATTGAAGGAATAGTAGACAAAGAGAAATTGGATATGCTGCAACAGGAGGCAAACAGGAAATGTTTTATCGCGGCTTCCTGTAATTTCCCGATAAGGCATGAGGCGGAATATATAGGTGAATAAGCAATAATGAATCAATGTCGTTTCCTTAACAAGGCATAGCGTTTTTAAGGGCAAGTTGTTGATTGCCTCAAGCCGGTCCCACCATTTGGCGAGATAACCGGAACGCCGCTGCTTTTTGTCTTTTGAAAAATATGCTCCGCATTTTTTCAATCCCGCCTTCGGCGGGACCAGACAAAAAGAGGCGGCTTATCCGGTTACTGGTAACAGTGCGATAAATCTCTGCGTTGCTGATAATTTAAAAGTTTTATGATGATCTTATGCTAAAGGAAACGACATTGAATAATGAATGGGCAATGGTGAACGTGAGACGTGAAACATGCAACCTGCAACCTGCTGAATGCCGACAGCTCACAGCCCCAAGCCCACGGCCCAACCCTTCTACCTTTTCTTCCTCCTGTATTCCTTTTCCAAATCAATAATTTCCACTTTCCTGAATTCAACAGGATGGCTTTCACTTTGCAGTGATATATATCCTGATGATAAGAGTTGTCCGTCTTTTTTTACAGAGGGATCAAAGTCTGCAACATTGCCGCCACCAATCTGTGGCTTTTGATACACGAGCACCGTATCGCCATTAGCAATATGTTTAACTACAGAATCTCCAAGTACTACCACCTCTGCTCTTACCCATTGATCGCCACGAAAAGTTTTGGAAGTAGAATTAACACAATGCTGCGTTACCAGTTTGCCATCCATTTCCACATTTGTGCCGGGCGTGCATAAATTGCAGGTTGTTCTTTCCCCCGTTAAATCTCCGCCAAGTAATTGCACTTCTATAGAAATAGGGAAGTCCTGGTTTTTATGCATGGTTGCCGGTGGCTGGCAGTGTATCATAATGCCGCTGTTCCGGTATGCCCAGCCTGGTCCGTCCTTTGCCTGTTCGCCTACAAAACGATATTCTACTGCAATGATATAATGCGAGTAAGGCGTTTTATAAAAAAGATGTCCAAATTGCTCATTAAATGAATCATATTGATCATAAGAAACTTTTATAACACCATTCTCTACGCGAAAAGTGTTTCCATAATTGTCTCCATAATCATGCCCCGTAATCTTAGGTGTCCACCCGGAAAGATCTTTTCCATTGAAAAGCTGCTTCCATTTTTTATGTACCTTTTTTTGTGCGTTAGAAGTTGCAGTAACCAGGATAAAAGCAAAAAGCGCAAAGCCGTATTTCATTTATACTTTTTTATGTGCGGATAAATGTAACATTTTTCAGCTTAACTAAACTACCTTCGGTTAAAAGCCTGCTTAAGAAACTGACCAATATCAGTACAGAAGCAGTACTCCGTGTTCTTTGTGGTAAAAAAACTGACCACAAAAAACACGAAGCATACAAAAAAGTATTAAACTAAAGTCATCACCTTAACGCGAGGAACTTTCCCGAAAACGAATACGTATGTATAATTTACGATTATCAGCAGGGATTTTTGCATGCATAATAATTATCCACGCTGTATCAGCCCAATCAGCAGGGGTAGTAAATAAAGAGTGGCTCAACTATGGTAATGATGCAGGAGGTAAAAGATATTCCCTTGCAAAGCAAATCAATAATGCCAATGTAAAAAACTTAAAACAAGCCTGGGTATTCCATACGGCAGAACTGCAAACTTATGAAGGAACAAAAGTGATAGAAAAAGCCGCGTTTGAAGCTACGCCGCTGATGATAGACGGCACACTTTATTTCAGCACAGCAACGTGCAGGGTATTTGCTATTGATGCAGGCACAGGAAAAGAAAAGTGGATGTATAACCCCGGAGTCAATCTTAAAGCAGACTATTCTGAAATAACTTCCCGTGGTGTATCTGTGTGGACCTCCAACCCAAAATCAAACAAAAAAGAAACAAGGATATTCATTGCCACTATTGACGGAAGGTTAATAGCATTGAATGCACAAAATGGAAAACCTGTTTACGCATTCGGAAATGAAGGCATCGTCAATCTTCGTGAAGGTTTTGGTAATGAATGGAGTGTTACTTCTCCTCCGGCGATAATCGGTAATACCATAGTGGTAGGTTCATCAATGGGCGATAATCAAAAAATAGATTATCCAAAAGGCACAGTCCGGGCATACGATGTGTTGAGTGGCACTCTAAAATGGAGTTGGGATCCTGTGCCGAAAGACAGCACAGATAAGGCCTGGAAAACCTGGAAAAATAACAGCGCGACGATTACCGGCGCTGCAAATGCATGGTCGGTTATTTCTGCAGATGCAGAACGTGATCTTGTATTTATTCCTACTTCTTCGCCAAGTCCCGATTATTATGGCGGTGAAAGGTTAGGACAGAATTTATATGGAAATTCCATTGTTGTGCTTAAAGCATCAACAGGTAAAATGGTTTGGTATTACCAGGTAGTTCATCATGATTTGTGGGATTATGATATTGCCGCGCAACCCGTTTTACTGGATATAGAAAAGAATAATAAAAAAACTCCTGCAGTTGCCGTAGGCACAAAAATGGGACACATATTTATTCTTGATCGTGAAACAGGCAAGCCGTTGTTTCCTGTAGAAGAAAGACCAGTGCCTGCTTCTGATATTGTTGGTGAAGAAGCATGGAAAACACAACCTTTCCCGGTGCTGCCTGCGCCCGTCGGACTGCAATGCATAACCAACGCCGACGCATGGGGCATTACTGCTGAAGATAAGGCCGAAGCAGCTAAACGAATAGCACAATATCGAAATGAGGGCAATTTTACTCCACCCGGTTTTAAAGGTGCTATTATAACACCTGGCAATGTTGGTGGTATTCACTGGGGTGGTATGACGTATGATGAAAAGAACAGTTTATTGATCACAAATATTAACCGCCTGGCTGCTGTTATAAGAATGATACCAAGAGAACAAATAGGTGAGCTTGAGAAAAATGACTCCGTTTTATTAAGAACAGAAACAGGAAAGCAACACGGAACGCCTTATGTAATGAAGCGTGCTTATCTTTTTAGCGTAACAAATAATGGACTGATGATGCAGACCCGGCCACCCTGGGGAACCATCCTTGCCATTGACCTGCACACAGGTGAAAAAAGATGGGAAGTGCCTTTGGGTTATATGATGGATCCTTCAAAATATCCCGGAGCTGAAAAATGGGGATCTCTGAACTTTGGAGGAGCTATCACTACGGCAGGTAATCTTACATTTGTTGCCGCAACATTTGATAATCACCTGCGTGCTTTTAATACGCAAACAGGTAAGCTTTTATGGAAAGCTCAACTTCCCGCTTCCGCGCAGGCAACGCCTATGACTTATGAATGGAAGGGGAAACAATATATAGTGATCGCGGCAGGCGGTCATGGAAAACTGGGAACAAAACAAGGAGACAGCGTTGTGGCATTTGCGCTGGAATGAACAGTTGATAGCGGTCAGCTATCAGTCATCAATCATCAGCGATCATTGACTCTCATAGCCGATAGCTCATAGCCCATAGCCGATGTGGGCTGACCTGCTGCATAAGCATTACTTATTTCAGTAAACGTTCATCAAATGTAAACTTCTCCATTGAACGTATGCTTACCTGTGAAAAATCAGGATGTTGACTGCTGATAGCTGACACCTCATAGCTCATAGCTAACGGCTGCTTCCAGGTAAACCGGCAATACTTTACCTAATTTTTTAACAGCAATAGCTAACTGGTTGCGAACGGTGAGCTCAGAAATATTGAGAACAGATGCTACTTCCTTATAACGCAAGCCATCTTCTTTAACCAATTGTAAAATCAAACGGCATTTTGGCGGGAGTTCATTGAGCGCCTCCCTTATTTTTTTCATGATATCTGAAGAGATGCATAGCTCCTCGGGTGTTTTAAAATCAATGGTAGTTTCAAAAGATATTTCATCAAGATTGATAACGGGATTCTTATATTGCCGCGTAATATATTTAAGGCAAAGATTTTTGGTAACGGTATACAGGTAAACACTTAAATGCTCTATCTCCGCCAGCTTAACTCTCATTTGCCACACTTTAATAAAAACATCCGACACAATTTCTTCCGCAGGTTCTTTTGATTTGATAAACGCGTAAGCAGTACGGTAAAGCCGGTGGTAAAAAAGATCGCATAAACTCCTGTACGCTTTCATGTCATCGTACAACGCAATCTTTTGCTGTAGTTCTGGTATGCCGGCAAGCTGGTCCAAAATTGAGGTTGTTATGTTTAGATTTCTCTGCTGTAAAATTGGAGGTAAAATTTTTTAAAAAAAAATATTTTTCTTTTGGTACAAATTTATTCAGCATAGTATCCTGTATAATAGCTATAGATTTATGGATACTGAAAAATTCTGGTTGTTGTTTAGTGTAAAACTCTCTGGCGAAGCAACGCCGGAGGAGATTGATGCATTAGAGGAGATAATAAAGCAGCATCCGGAATTAAGCTGGCAGGTGCAATTAATCTCCCAGATGTGGAACAAACATACTGAGGTGAAAGCCCCGGATGATTTTTTTGACAGGCATCTGCAACGATTAAGTAATCACCCGGATACACAATCACCTGTTCCGGATGAAGCAATATCCAGCCCCGCCCTGCCCGGCACCTATGAGGGAGATCAAAAAAAAAATGGTAATTATCGCCGGCTGCTGGCGCTGTCTGGCATTGCAGCAACTGTAGTTGCAGTGTTTTTCTTTTTTTATAAGAAAGAAGTATTGACATCAACAAAAGAAGCAACAGCCCAAAATACAGTGTCAACACGTAAAGGCTCAAAATCCAGTATTCAACTGCCTGATGGCACCATGGTTTGGCTGAATGCGGACAGCAGGCTTACCTATGATGAAAATTTTCGCGGAGATTTCAGGAAAGTTCACCTGCAGGGTGAAGCTTATTTTGATGTAGTGAGAGATGAACGCCGGCCTTTTATCATACATACCAAAACATTGGATATAAAAGTGCTTGGCACAGTGTTTAATGTAAAAGCTTATGATGCCGAATCAAATACTGAAACTTCATTGATCAAAGGATCCGTAGAGGTTACCCTTCACAATAGCCCTGAGAAAAAGATTATCCTGAAGCCTGATGAAAAGCTCAGGGTAAACAATCAAAATTTTGAATATGTTACTGACAGGAATGGAGAAAAAAAAGAAGCGGGGGATGATGCCGGTAACATGAAGATCGTGGTTGGGAAAATTCATTACCAGAAAAAAGACAGCATGGCGCTGGAAGCGCTATGGGTAAGAAACAAACTGGTATTTGATGCGGAAACATTACAGGAGGTAATGAGCAAAATAGAGCGATGGTATAATGTGAGAGCTGTGATTAATGTGGACGATAAAACAAAATCAACACAGTTTAGCGCCATTTTTGATAATGAAAACCTGGCCCAGGTAATGGAAGCACTCAAAATAACGGGTAGCTTTTCATATGTTATTAATAAGGATGTAGTAACCATAAAATAGTTATTTGAAAAACCCATTAAATTAAAATATAAAACAAAAACAAAAAACAAATTGCATATGATTATAATGAAAAAAAAATAGTATAAATAAAAACGGAGAATGTTGGAAGCATCCTCCGCAATTTAACAGACAAACTGCCCTGCAAGGCGGTTCATCATTTGTTTAAAATCAAAAACAAGATATGAAAAAAAATGAATACGGCGCATCCGTAGGCCTGCGCCGTTTATTAATCAAAAGTCTGCTTATGACGAAGATGGCGATCTTGCTGGTTCTTGCTTTTTCCACTCAAACATATGCCCACAGTTATGGACAGGGCATAAGCCTCAAACTCGAAAAAGCCAAACTTAAAACTGTTTTTAAATCAATAGAAGAACAGGGAGATTTCCGTTTTGTGTATAAAGATCAATTATTGAAAGAAGCGCAATTAATTTCAATTGATGTACAAAATGCAAGTCTTTCTGAAGTAATGGATAAGATATTGCAAACTACCAATCTCACCTACCGCCGGTTAAGTGAGCAACTGGTTGTTATTGTTGGTGATAAAATAACTGAAAGTGCGCTTGCCGCAAATGCAGTTCCGATTACAGGAAAGGTAATTAACGAAAAAGGCGAACCGCTTCCCGGGGTTAGCGTTTTGGAAAAAGGCACTAACAATGGTACAACAACTAAACCCGACGGAAGCTTTACTTTAGATGTAAGCAGCGCAAAGGCAACGCTGGTATTTACTTATGTGGGATATAAGAAAATCGAAATTGCTGCCAACAACCCTGATCAGCTTGCAAATGTTATTTTGGCGGCAGATGATAGTAACTTATCTGACATAGTTGTAATTGGTTATGGTACGGCTAAAAAATCAGATTTAACAGGCGCTGTGGCTGTAGTTAAAGCAGATAAATTGATGGATATGCCTGTTCCTAATATTACCCAGGCACTACAGGGTAAAGTAGCCGGCGTTGATGTAAGTGTAAACAGCAATGCACCTGGTGCAGGCGCTAAAGTGCGTGTTCGCGGTTTGGGTTCTATCAATTCAAGCCTCGATCCATTGTATGTGGTAGACGGCGTTGCAGGCGTGGATGGTAACAGCATTAACCCAAACGATATTGCTTCAATTGAAGTGTTGAAAGACGCGTCTTCAACAGCTATCTATGGAGCGCGTGGCGCCAATGGTGTAATAATGGTTACAACCAAAAGAGGCAGAAGCGGCGGTTCAAAAGTTACTTATGATGGTAATGTGAATGTAGCACAATTATACAGGCATCTTCCTGCGCTTAATTCAGATGAATTTATAGAAGTGTATAATACAGCTTTTGCCAATGGACAGAAATATGATCCAAATGGCGCGGTTTGGTCTCCTCCTAAAGCATTAAACCACTTAAACTATCCTTTGTTATTTGATACAAACGATAAACCGCTGTATAATACCAACTGGGAAGCCGAAGTATACAAACCGGCTTTGTCGCACAGTCACCAGTTGAATTTCCAGGGTGGTTCTGATAAAACATTGTATAGTGTTTCTCTCGGTTATCTTAACCAGGATGGCATTATGACAACATCCAACTTTAATCGTTATTCCACAAGATTTACATTGGATACCGATGTGAAAACCTGGCTTAAATTAGGCGGTAGCGTTTCTGTTATAAAAAGCCAGCAACGCATGGTATCTGATGGTAATGGCGGATTGAATGTTCCCCGTATGGTTACGGAAGCAGTGCCTCTTATTCCTATCAAATACCCGGATGGCACCTGGGCCGGTAATAGCGATATTGACGGTTTGGAAGGTGGTGCAAACCCTGTGCATATTGCCAATAATAGGTATACGCTTAACAACAACTTCCAGTCACTCGGAAATACTTACCTGTTATTTAAGCTGGCAAAAGGGCTTGAGTTTAAATCTGACTTCGGCTTTAATTTAAGCAGTCAGAAAAATAATTTCTATTCTGCCAGCGACCTGCATAACCTTTCACAAGACCAGGGTGGCGTTGCAAACATTAATGCTTATAAAAACAATTACTGGCAGTCTGAAAATTATCTGACCTATAATAAAGATCTCAGTAATGGGCACAGAATGACCGCATTGCTTGGAGCTTCATGGCAGGAATATCGCCAGGAAAGAGTAAGGTCTGAAACGCAGAATTTTATTGATGATATCTTCCAGTGGTATTATCAACAGGCCGGATCTGTTCGCTCGGCAAATGAATCCCAGGATTACAGGTGGGCGATGAACTCCTATTTTGCCCGCGTTACTTATAATATCAGCGATAAATATTTATTAACCGCTACAGGACGCTATGATGGTTCTTCCAAGTTCGGGGCAAATAATAAATACGCTTTTTTCCCATCAGTTGGTGCGGCATGGAGAATTTCCAAGGAAGATTTTATGGCTGATAACAGCAACATCAGTGAGCTAAAACTAAGGGCAAGCTATGGCGCTTCGGGTAACCAGGAAATTGGCCAATACCAGTCCATAGCTCAAATACAACCCAGTACTACTGTATTAGGCGGTGCAAGCACATCTACCCTCATACCAAGCTATCTTGGAAATCCTGATTTACGTTGGGAGGTTTCTCAGCAGTTTGATGCAGGTATAGAACTTGGTTTGTTCAATAATCGTATCATGTTGAATGCCGATTTCTATAACAGGGTAACCAAAGATCTGCTTTTGCAGGCGCCGATTCCCTGGGGTGCAGGTTTAAATAACGCATATGTTTATGTAAATGTTGGTTCAGTTAGAAACAGGGGATTTGAAGTAAACCTTAATACAGTGAATATTCAATCCCGAAATTTTACATGGACTACCAATTTCATTTTCTCTACCAATAACAATAAGATCATTAAGCTGAAAGATGGCAATGCAGATATATTCCCTGGTCCTAACTTCCTCGGACAAACAAATATATTACGCGTTGGAGAGCCAATCGGTTCTTTCTGGGGCAGAACAAGACTGGGCACATATAGTGATAAAGAAACTGAACTTGCAGCTTCACAGGGATTAAAACCGGGTGATAGAAAATACCTGCTGAATGCAGATGGTAGTGAAAACTACAGCATCATCGGCCGTGCTTATCCTAAATGGACCGGTACTTTCTCCAGCACCATGAATTACAAAAATTGGGATTTCTCTTTTGATATACGTTTTGTACAAGGTGTAAATACAGCAGCAACATTTAAACATTCATCAGAAGACAGGCAGACAATCGCCAATAGTCTAAAAACGGTGTTGGATGCCTGGACGCCCGATCATCAGAATACTATGATATCACAGGTAAGAAACTACAAGTTTGCACAGGATTCCAAATTTGACACATGGTGGGTTGAAGATGGTTCCTTTATAAGAGGACAGAATTTCATATTGGGTTATTCTCTTCCCTCAGCAACACTTGACAGGATGAAAATAAGTAAGCTGCGGTTTTATGTGAGTGTTCAAAACCTGTTTATCATTACAAAATATACAGGCTACGATCCTGAGGTGGATACATATAACACCTCCTATGGGAATAATGGATCATTCTCACAAAACCTCGATTTCTTTTCTTATCCGCGTCCACGCGTATGGAACTTAGGCGCAACACTTAGTTTCTAACTTCAAAAGAGTGAATCATGAAAAAAATAAAATATCATTATATAATATTACTGGCTGCTCTTACAATGGGCGCTTCATGTAAAAAATTCCTGGAAGAAGAACCAACGAATTTTATTACACCGGAATCATCATTATCCAGTCTTAAAGTAGCGAGGGCATTCACGAATGCATGCTACCAGTATCTTCAAAGTTCTATGCTGGGTGGTCAGTCTTCCTCTTATGGGGGAAATACCTGGAACCTTATGGAGTTTATGACAGGTAAGTCAAACAGTGATTTGGGTCAAACAGGTTTTACCTTGTTTCAGAACCTGAGTTATAATGCAACCTCTTTTTATGTTGACACATGGTGGCAGAATTTATACAAAGGTGTTGGCGCATGTAACCAGGCAATTGAACAGTTGCCCAGCATTACGGCATCTGGTCTTACGGATGAAGTAAGAACCAATATGCTTGCTGAAGCGCATACGATGAGGGCATTGTATTATTTCTTCCTGGTAAGAATGTATGGAGCTGTGCCAAGCGTAACAGAAGTGCCTAAAGAAGTTTCTGGTTTGAATTTGCCAAGAACTTCAGCAAAGGAAATATATGATAATATCATTATTCCCGACCTGTTACTGGCAGAGCAGTCTACACTTGGCTGGAAAGATAATACAGGACTGGTTTCTATGGGCTTTGTAAAATCTCTTCTCGCTGATGTATATCTTACCTATGCAGGCGCAGCCATTAGTGGCGGCGATGAGTATTATGCAGAGTCTGCCAAAAGATCGCTGGATGTAGTTACTAACGGTGGTTATACGCTTTTTACCGAGTATACAGACATGATAAATCCTTCCAACAAAAATAGCGGAGAGTTTATCTTCCAGGTGCAGTATGCTGCTGCTGTTCCTTCTACCAACCCATTAACGCCATTAACTATCCCGAATTATTCCGGCGTATCTAAATATTCAGATGAATATGGTTCGGTATACCCGACAGAAGAATTTGTTGCATCATTTCCTGCAGGAGATAAAAGAGCAGAGGAACGCCAGTTCTTTTATACCAGCTATCCTAATGCATCTACAGGGGTAACTGTAAATTTTAACGGGCATTATATTTATAAATGGTTTGATGTAACTGCCGTAACCAGCACATTAAAATCCGACCTCAATTATACACTTTACCGTCTTGCTGATGTAATGCTGATGTATGCAGAGGCTTCTAACCGGGCAGAAGGTGCGCCTAATGCAACCGCCATCAGTTATGTAAATCAAATAAGAAACAGGGCTAATCTCGCTGATATTGGTTCATTAAGCCAGGATGCATTTGAAAAAGAAGTATGGTCTCAACGTTATTTTGAGTTATGCTTTGAAAATAAAATGTGGTTTGATATGCTGCGTACACGTAAGGTGAGAAATGATCTTACGCAAAACTGGGATGATTTTGTGGGACATACCACCGTGTTCAACGCCACATTTACTGAAAAGCAATTATTATTCCCGGTTCCTAAACAGGAGATAGATGTAAATCCGAATCTTCTGCCAAATAATACCGGATTTTAAGATTGTTTGTTTTGGGGCTATTATAAGATGAGGGCTGCTGTAAAAAGCGGCCCTTTTTGTTAAAAGAGGTAATCCTTCCGGTTTTGTGCGATGGGACACCCAAAAACAAGGGGGGGCTAAATTTTGAGGTCAAACAGGTCAACCACCTGCTGCTGTTGGTTGGTTTTGATAAGCAGGCGTTGGTATAAATTATTGGAAAAAGGTGTTTGAATGGTCACCTTATAAATTGTTTTCAGGATGTCAATGACCTTTTCCGCACTAAGCAACGATCCCTTCTGTTTTAACTGTCGCTCTAACTCCTTGTAAATTTTACAGGCAACGAAGGATATACAAATATGAGCTTCGATCCTTTTCCTTAGCCGGTGATAGATCGGACGTACCTGTAAATCTGATTTCGATATCCTAAAAGTTCTTTCCACATTCCATAGTTGGGCATACTGTTCAATAACCTCCTCTTTACTGAGCAGGGTGTTGGTGATATAGCCCTTCAGCCCGTCCCAGCACGCGTCCTGTTCAAATTTTTCCCTGTCTATAGATACCTTTATTTCGCCTTCCAGCTTCAGGTATTTATTATAGCCCTTGTTGTTGATGCTGGATTTGGTAAGTTTACCGGATTTGATCTTCTTTTCCAGCTTTTCGAGCCCACGCTTACGGTTTTTGGCATCTCTTACTGCCCTGCTTTTTCGAAAGCCTACGATAAGCCGCTCTTCATTATCCAGGGGGATGATGGCGCTTTGTTCATCCGCTAAATCCAATCGCAATATCTTTTCTGTAATTGCCTTATCCCTGTTTTTTATTCTGGCTCCTAAAATGTATTGATACTGCCTGGCTTTAAGCAAATCAACGTTTTTTTGCGATAACAGACCTGAATCGGTGATTACAATAAGGGCTTCGGGTTGATATTTTTGCTCAAAATGCTCAATGACGGGTAGTAAAGTGTCTCCTTCATATTTGTTCCCTTCAAAAATGGAGTAATCTAATGGATAGCCGTCTCTGCTCACCAGTAACCCAAGTACAATTTGAGGGTTTTGGTTTTTGCCATCTTTACTAAATCCTGTTTTCCTTAGATCGTCTTCATCAGCAGCTTCAAAATAAAGAGTGGTTACATCGTAGAATACTACCGAAAGCCTGCCGCCCAATACCATTAATGTATGTTGAAGGCTGATTTGCTTTATCTGTTCCATTTGCCGGGCATGCAGCTTGTCTAAATACCGGTAGATGCTGTATACGCTGGTTTCTATACCCTTGTATTTGAACAGATAGTCTGCTGTTTTTAATTTGCTTACGGGGTAAACCAGGCGGGTGATAACAAGATGCCGAAGCCAGCTATCCTGAATGGTACCAAAGCCAATTTCATCAAATATCCGACCCAATAAAAGCTCCGGTCCTATTAGGGAAAAATCAGCCAGCCCATTTATAAAAGTATCTACATATTGTAGCTCTGCTTCCCTGTCAAAATCAAGTACATGCTGACCGCCCCGGGCAAGTATTATGCGTTTAGCCTTTTTTACAAGAAAATCAATTTCCAAAGCATCCGCTGAGCTGCCTACTGTTTTATGCAATACATACCGCCCTGATGACTTATCTATGATCTGGACACTGACTGTACCACTTTTATTTCGCTTTTTGCGCACAAACATGACCGCTTAAAGCTATAAAAACACCCCGGGACACCCAAATTCACACCCATAACTCAATGCTGACGCGGGTTCCAGAGCTCAACCCAAAGCACCCGCACAAAACCGGAGATAGATGTAAATCCGAATCTTCTGCCAAATAATACCGGATTTTAAGATTGTTTGTTTTGGGGCTATTATAAGATGAGGGCTGCTGTAAAAAGCGGCCCTTTTTGTTAAAAGAGGTAATCCTTTATTCACAATGGGCAGGTATTTGTGCAGGTGAGGAAATAGCATTCCGTCTGCCGGAGCCACTGTCCGGTTTTATTTTTGTTGAAAATAAGCACAAGAGTTGATAGATATTCGTTCCGCCGGAACCGAAGTTGATAGCAGGTACAACCACTTATTGTTATTCCGTAAGCTCAACTTGTACAAAGTCTCCACGTTGGCGGTTTGTTCTTTTTTATCAGAATTGCAAGGTCAATTTTAAGCGTCCGCCAAGCCCTGTCTGAATAATCTTCATTAAGGTTGAAAGTCTGATGTCGCTTGCATTATTCTCAATTCTTGAAATGTAAGATTTATTAGTTCCGCACTTGTCAGCAAGTTCTTCTTGTGTCAAACCGAGTTTAAGCCTTGCTTCTTCAAGCAAAACGCCAAGTTGGAAAGCCTCAAATTCTTGTTCCCATTGCTCTCTCTTTTTTGCTCCTCGTTTACCATACTTTTTGTCAAGAATTTCGTCGAGAGTAATGATATTATTTTCTTTTTTCGTTTTCATACTCTGCTTTTATTTTTAACGCTTTTTCAATTTCTGTTTTCGGTGTCTTTTGTGTTTTTTTCTGAAAGCCATTGCCCAATACGACTAAATTTCCTTTGTCAAAGAAGGCGAATATTCTAAAAATATTACTTCCAAGTTCTACCCGGACTTCAAATAATCCGTCAGTTCCCGTCATATGGTCAAAATACTTTTTAGGAACTCGGTCAATAGTTCGTAACAGATTTAAAGTCCATTCAATTTTTCTCTGCACTTCGTCTGTCTGGTCCTCATAAAAGTCCAAAAAGTATCGTTTGTAGGCAATAACTTGTCTTATGGTTTCCACTTTGCAAAGTTAACTATTTAGACAACAATGTGCAAATTTTTTGTTGGAAGGATGTTGGTTTAGAATGACCGCCAACACTATCATTGCTGCACAACTTTTATTGCCTCTGCTACTTCAATGGGTAAATCTGGTTCAAGGATATCAGCTCCTCCTTTACAAATTTCCCTGTAGTACTGTGCACGCTCAGCAATAGCGGGCAATTTATCGAATGTGGGCGCCGAAGACACCATACACATCACGCCTTTTTCATGTAGAAGTCTAAGAAGCTGTTTAAGATTAGTTTTTTAAATAGCCATTGATATATTTGCTGCCACGAATTCCGGTGTTCGCATCGGCGGAACAGGATTTGCTACACAAAGAGCCACAAAGCATACACAAAGTTACACAGAGCGTTTTATTATTCTTTGTGGAACTTTGTGTATGCTTTGTGCGCCTCTGTGAAATAACCAGGTTGTTACACCGGAATTATTCGTGATAATCAATGTGATTCGTGGCCAAAAGTATCCGCAATCATTATATCAAAAAACCCATCGCCAAACCATACCATTGATAATTGTAAAAAATGTTTCATTTCCATGTGATCAATTATAACTATTGCGCTTCCTGTTACAGGTTTTCCAGCGCGCTCTTTTCTATGCCGCCAACCAAATAATAAATATAGAATTTGCTCTTATATGAATGATACCTTAGCTTTATTCCACTATATTGTATATTATGAGGAATATTTCTATCATTACTTTAATTATTGCTTTCTTTCAACCAATACAGGCGCAGCAATTGCAAAAAGCAATTGCAGATAAAGCAACGGCAATATTACCTGCTGTAATAGAATGGCGCAGGTATCTCCATCAAAACCCTGAATTATCTAACAGGGAATTTAAAACTGCTGAATATATCGCGGCACATCTTACATCATTGGGATTAGAAGTGCAGACAGGTATTGCTAAAACCGGGGTAGTGGGCATACTAAAAGGAGATAAACCGGGGCCGGTTATTGCATTGAGAGCCGATATTGATGCGCTGCCCGTTAAAGAACGTGTAAATATTCCTTTTGCATCTAAAGCGGTTGGTGAATACCTCGGAAAAGAAGTGCCGGTGATGCATGCCTGCGGGCATGATACGCACATGGCCATTTTAATGGGTACGGCATCTGTGCTTAGCTCAATGAAAAACCAGCTTGCCGGTACCATTAAATTTATTTTTCAACCTGCCGAAGAAGGCCCTCCGGGTGATGAGGAAGGTGGTGCGCCTTTAATGATAAAAGAAGGCGTGATGGATAACCCTAAAGTGGAGGCGATTTTTGGATTGCATATTAATTCACAAACGCCTGTCGGGGTAATTAAATATAAATCCGCCGCTGTGATGGCCGCCAGCGATTGGTTTACCATTAAAGTAAAAGGTAAGCAATCTCATGGTTCACAACCCTGGAGCGGCATTGATCCTGTTGTAGTGGCTACCCAGATTATCAACGGGCTGCAAACCATTGTAAGCCGGCAATCCGAGCTTACAAAAGCGCCTGTGGTAATTACAGTAGGTAAAATAAATGCCGGTGTTCGCAGCAATATTATTCCTGAAGAGCTTATTATGGAGGGAACGATAAGAACCCTGGACGAAAAAATGCATAAAGATGTGCATGAGCGTATAAAACATACAGCGGAAAATATTGCTGCGGCAAGCAATGCAACCGTGGAGGTTTCTATAGATAATAAAACATTAGTTACCTATAATAATCCTGAACTGGTGCAAATGATGCTCCCATCCCTTCAAACAGCAGCGGGAAAAGATAAAGTTATAGAAACAGACTGGACTACAGGCGCTGAAGATTTTTCTTTTTTCGGAGAAAAAGCGCCAGCCTTCTTTTTCTTTTTGGGAGGCATGCCTGCAAACCAGGAGCGTTCAAAAGCAGCGCCGCATCACACACCGGATTTTTTTATTGATGACAGTATGCTTGATGTAGGAGTGAAAGCTTTTTGCAATATTGTATTTGATTATGCAAAATTAAAACGTAGTAAATAATTGCCCGGGAAATTTGCTGGCTATAAGAGTGTTCCAAATTAAATAACAGAAGCGTTTCTTCAATTCCGGTATAATACAGGTGCAGCGCACCTTAATATTTGTAGTACAGAAAAATAACATGGAGTAAGCCGCAGAGCGGCGTAATATAAACCTGGTGCAGGATGTTTTAATATTACGGTGCGATGCACCTGAAAATGCCACATCCACTACTGTGCTACAAATATTACCGCTGCGCTGCAGCTTAAAACACCTTGTATGCAGCGCACCTGCCTTCTTTCGCATTACGAGGATAGTGCCAACGACGCATACCTGACATTAACCTGTGTTTACAAACAAATTGTACATATTGCACAGAAAAGAAAGCAAAATGAAGCGGGAAAATGAACAGGTAATTGTGAATAGTGAAACGTGTATTATTGTATAGCTTTGCAGTAAATAATAAAACGGTGAATATCCTTAGAAAAATCCCGGTACTGCTTTTTCTTATTTTTTTTGCAAATTCTTCTTTTGCTCAAAACAATTTTATAAAAAATGAAATTGAGCTTGCTTATGGTATAGCAACAGCTCCTGAAATTCCTGGTGCAACAGGCAATTTTTTTGATACCGATAACAATCATACGCGGGTTGATAATATTTCCGGCATTGGAGGGTTTTCGTTGGCATATAACCGGTACATATCAAAACGCTTTTCGCTGGGGGTTACAGGTGTTTATACAAAAGCAACGGTAACATACCATGTTCCTTCTGCAAAATTTGATTGGGCAATATTAACGGCATTGGTTAATGCAAAGTATAATTATGTTCACGATCCTTTATTCCACATGTACTCAGGATTGTCTGCGGGGTGTTCATTTAACAATATAATTGGTTCAGCAGGAGGAAATAACCAGGCATTTGCTTACCAGCTAAGATTGATAGGTACACGCTTTGGCGCAAAGTTCGGCGCCTTTGCAGAACTGGGCTATGGTTATGAAGGAATATTAAAAGCAGGGGTATCCCTGCAGTTTTAAATGATTTAAAAGCTGCAATAAACCGGAGCAGCAATAATTGCGGATTATATCTTAGCCGCTGTTTTCTTTATGGCATTTTTTGCAATTACCTCTGCCATTGTTTTACCAATATCAGCAGGGCTGTCAACTACTGTGATACCGCATTCACGCATAATTTTCATTTTAGCGGCAGCAGTATCATCAGCACCGCCAACAATAGCACCGGCATGTCCCATTCTGCGGCCGGGAGGTGCAGTTTGACCGGCAATAAAACCTACAACAGGTTTGGTTCCGTTTTCTTTTATCCAGCGGGCAGCTTCAGCTTCCATGCCTCCACCAATTTCACCGATCATTACTATACCCTCTGTTTCATCATCATTCATAAATAATTCAACAGCATCTTTAGTAGGTGTTCCGATGATAGGGTCGCCACCAATGCCTATGGCGGTAGAAATACCAAGACCAGCTTTAGCAACCTGGTCTGCGGCTTCGTATGTGAGTGTGCCTGATTTTGAAACAATACCAATTTTACCTTTCTTAAAAATAAAGCCCGGCATAATGCCTACTTTACATTCATCAGCAGTAATAACACCCGGGCAGTTAGGCCCTATTAAACGGGATTTTGTGCCTGCCAGGTAAAGCTTTGCTTTAACCATATCCTGCACCGGAATACCTTCCGTAATACAGATGATTAAGCCAATACCTGCTTCAGCAGCTTCCATAATGGCGTCGGCGGCAAAAGCCGGTGGCACAAAAATAATAGACACATCAGCGCCGGTTGTTTTAACAGCATCAGCTACTGTGTTAAATACAGGAAGATCAAGGTGTTTCTGACCACCTTTGCCCGGCGTAACGCCGCCAACAACATTGGTTCCGTATTCAATCATTTGGGTAGCATGAAAAGTTCCTTCTGTGCCTGTAAAGCCCTGAACTATTATTTTGGAGTTCTTATTTACTAAAACCGACATATTGTTTATTTATGCTGTTAAAAAAGCTGGGCAAAAATAAGGGAATTTGCGCTATTTCAAACGTAGAGGTATTAAACAGGCGAAAGAGTTCGCACTACATTGTATTTCCATAATATTGCGCTCCAATAAAGTTTATTACAGATGAGGATAGCTTATATTACTTACAGCGGAGATGTAAAATATTCTTCAGCCAATGGCTTTAATGAAGTAGAAGATCTTTTGCCATACCTCCGGAATAAGGGAATAGATATAACTGCAGAAATTTGGGATGACCCTAAAGTGAACTGGAATAAATATGAAGTTGCTTTATTAAAAACACCCTGGGATTATCATCAGAAATATGAGCAGTTTAAGCACTGGCTCAACAATATACAAAGCCTCGGCATCAAATTGCTGAATGATTTTAATATTGTGAGATGGAATATGGATAAACATTATCTCGCAGCAATAGCACAGGCAGGGTTTAATATTATTCCTACTATATTTCTTAACAAGGGATGGTCAGGAGAATTATTATCGCTGTTTCAGCAATTACAAACCACAGCATTAATCGTAAAACCATGTGTAAGCGGTGGTTCAAAAAACACAATGGTATTGAACAATAACTTCACATCAGCGCAAGAATCAACTGTGTTAACGCTTTTATCAGGAAGCGATTTTATGGTTCAACCACTTATGCATGAAGTACAGGATGGCGAGTGGTCTTTTATTTTCTTTAATGGAATATATAGTCATACCATTATTAAAAAACCAAAAGCAGGCGATTTCAGGGTACAGCAGATTTATGGAGGAAGTATAATACCTGTACAGCCGGCACAAACAGAAATTGAACATGCAGCTTCCTATATCAATCACTTTGCAAAAAATGCATTCTATGCACGTGTCGACGGATTAATGGTAAACGGTAAATTCATGCTGATGGAACTGGAATTGATCGAACCATTCCTGTATCTTTCCTATAGCGAAGGCGCTGTTGAGCGTTATTATTCAGCATTGAACAAGCAATTGGAGGTGCTTGTATAAAACACGAGCATTACACAAACGCACTAAAACCTGTAATAGCCCGCCCTACAATAAGTGAATTAATTTCCTTTGTTCCTTCATAAGAATAAATCGCTTCTGCATCTGCCACAAAACGGGCAACATTATGATCAAGCAAGATGCCATTACCACCCATCACTTCTCTTGCCCTGCTTACAATATCACGGGTGCGCAATGAACAAAATACTTTCGCCAGTGAAGCATGCTCATCCTTCAGCAGTCCTTCATCCTGCAGCTCAGATAAACGGTATACCATTGACTGCATAGCAGTAAGATTGGAAAGCATCTCTACCAAATGATTCTGAATAAGCTGAAATGAAGCAATAGGCTTACCAAACTGCTTACGTTTGAGTGTATAGCCCAACGCATTTTCATATGCGCCCCTTGCACAACCAACAGCCATCCATGCAACGCCGGAACGGGTCATCTGCAATATTTTCGCTGTATCTTTAAATGAATTTGCCCCGGGTAGCCTGTCTTTATCTTCAACAACACAATCAGTAAGCGTAATCAAGCCATTCTGTACAATACGCAATGCCATTTTACCTTTAATCTTTTCCACACTCAACCCGGGCGTATCTTTCCTTACTATAAATCCTTTTACTTCTCCATCATCTGCATCTCTTGCCCATATTATAATCAAATCTGCAAAGGTGGCATTACCAATCCATTTCTTTTGTCCGTTTAATACCCAGCCTTTATCCGTTCGTTTAACCGTAGTAGTTAGTCCGCCGGCTGCCCCTGAACCAACTTCAGGTTCCGTTAATCCAAATGCGCCTATAGCTTTTAATTCATGCATGGCAGGCAGCCATTCCTGTTTCTGCTCCTCAGAGCCACACATATAAACGGAACCCATTGCCAAACCGCTTTGCACACCAAAAAAAGTTGCAATGGAAGCATCTATCCTTCCCATTTCCATAGCAATAATACCTTCCATTAAAAATGATTTTCCGGGGCATCCATAGCCTTTATACGTAACGCCGCATAAACCAAGTTCAGCAAATTTGGGTATTACCTCAAACGGAAAATCATCATGCAGCCAATAATTATTTACAATGGGTTTAATTTCCCTTTCCATAAATTCACGCACCCGTAATTGCAATGCTTTGTCTTCATCACTCAACCGCAAATGCAGTTCATAAAAATCCCCGTTTATTTCAGGCAGTTCTTTTTTCTTCCGTTCACCTCCTCCTATCATCTTCATCAGCATATTCAGTTGCTTATCATCCAGCTTCGAAAATCCCTCCATCACTTTCTGCAGGTCTACTTTTTGTGAAAGTTTAGCCAGTTGGTCAAAATCAATACGCTTTAAAAGATTAAACGTGCTTTTAATTTTTGAAAATGTTCCTGACATAACAAATCATTTTTCGGTTATCTGTTAAAGATAAGCTTGAATTGTTTATGCCTTTATTTTTTGTTGCGTAAAAAATTGTAAAGCAGCGCTATAATAAAAGCATATTACAGTAATTCATCCTGCTTAAATTGCAGAATGGAAATTTCAGAAGCAGTATATTTAATCAGCACGGCAATTGATAGTACAGTTTCTCAAACATGGGCAGATTTAGGTTGCGGATCAGGAACATTTACCTATGCATTAGCAGAATGCTTACCCGCCGGCAGTAGTATTTACGCTGTAGATGCTGTTCAGCAAAAATTATCCGCTTCGCGAAATAATATCAGCATCATTTTTCAAAAAGCCGATTTCGAAAAAGATATACTGCCATTGCCTTTACTCGATGGAATAATGATGGCAAATGCACTGCATTATATAAAAGATAAAACTGCCTTTATGGAAAAGGCGGCACAATACTTTGCAGGCAATAAAAAATTACTGATCGTAGAATATGATACTACTTCGGCCAACAGGTGGGTGCCGTTTCCTGTTAATTTCAGTAACCTTAAAATGCTCTTGCAGAAAAGCGGTTTTACCAGAATAGAGAAACAGGGAGAAAGAAATTCAGCATACGGCGGAAAAATGTATGCAGCACTTGCTGTTTAATATAAACTTAAACCATTTGCTTTTTAATTACAGCTACATTCAAACATAGCTGAATTTCTATTCGCTATACGCTTCGAACTTACCCGTTTTTTCAGCAATCACTATTCTGAATACTATGCCGTCTATTGATTCATTATTTGTACTAAAAGGCCAGTTTTTTCCCAGGTGTGTGGTCTCGCTCGACAACATGGGCAAATTCCGGTGAAGCAATATTTGTATAGCCGCAGCGCGATCTGCAGGATCGGTAATTTCTTCATACCTGCCCCAGGCAATAACGCTTTGCCAATTGGACATATCTCCATAATCATCCACCTCAAAACAAACCTCAGGATTATTGCGCATTGCTTCTATCTTCATTCCTTCATATGTATGCGCATATATACTGTTGCCTTCATACGCATAACTGATCGGTACAACATATATTTTGTTGTTGATGCTGCAACCGATCCGACCAACTATTTGCCGCTCCAGCAATTTGTCAATCTGTATTTCTGTTAAGTTACCTGTCATAATACTCAAAATTATCCGCTATTGCAATGAGTATATATGACCTGCATCAATACAACTCATGAAGATTATCAGGCAAAAATCAGTATTCAAAAATATATCAGGCGCTGGTATGAAACCTGTTATGCATGGCTCTTTCCAGCGCCTCACGATGATCAGGATGCGCAATACTTATAAGCGCTTTGGCTCTTTGTCTTAAGTTCTTGCCAAATAAATTCACAATACCATATTCCGTAACCACCCAATGTATATGCCCGCGGGTTGTAACCACACCGGCACCCTCTTTCAAAAAAGGAACGATACGTGATATGCCTTTTGATGTAACAGAAGGCATTGCGATAATAGGCTTTCCATCGTCCGATAATGAAGCGCCGTGCATAAAATCCATTTGACCGCCAATACCGGAATACTGGTAAGTACCGATGGAATCTGCGCAAACCTGTCCTGTTAAATCAATTTCAATAGCACTGTTTATGGCAGTGGCTTTAGGGTTCTGCCGTATGATTCTTGTATCATTTACATAAGATATATCCATAACAAGCACCGAAGGATTGTTATCTGCAAAATCATACAACAGTCGTGTGCCCAATAAAAAACTGGTAACAGAAAGTCCTGTATTGATTTTCTTTTTACTGTTATTGATAACAGCTTTTTCTATAAGCGGAATAACACCATCAGAAAACATTTCGGTATGTATACCCAGATCTTTATGATTATGCAGGTTCTTCAATACCTGGTCGGGAATAGTGCCAATCCCCATTTGCAGCGTGGCGCCATCTTCAATAAGCGAAGCCACATTGCGCCCGATCTGCTCACTAACATCTGATGATCCGGATGCATAATTAACTTCCGGCAACTGTGTATCACAAAATACCAGTGTGTCAATATCATTTACATGCACAATACCATCGCCCAGGGTACGCGGCATATTTGGATTAACCTGTGCTATTACATGCTTTGCTGTTTCTACAGCCGCCACTGCAATATCCACCGACGTACCAAGTGAGCAATAGCCGTGTTTATCGGGCGGTGATACATGTATAAGCGCTACATCAACAGGTAATATATTTTTCCGGAACAATTGTGGTATCTGGCTGAGAAAAATGGGCACATAATCTCCTGCCTCGCTATTGGCAACGGCACGGGTATTGGCCGAAACAAATAAAGAATTAAAGAAAAAACTTTTCCTGTAATCAGGATGATTGAAATCCAGCGGACCGATATTAGTAATGCTAACCAGTTCCACTTCTTTCAATTCCAAATGCCTTTTTTGCAAAGCCTGTACTAACTGCACAGGCGTAGCAGCGCTGCCGTGTATAAAAATACGATCGCCTGATTTTACAATTTTTACCGCTTCTTCCGCGCTTACATAATTATAATTCATCTCTGTGTTTTCTATATTTATTTTGCAAGATAACCGCCATCTACAGCATAATAACTTCCATTAACGAATGAGGCTTTATCAGAACTCAGCCACACCACCAGTTCAGCTACTTCGTTTGCTTCACCTAAACGTCCTGCAGGATGTAACGAAACAAGCATTTGCTTTGTAGCCGCATCCATATTATCCAGCAAAGGCGTATTTATAAATGCGGGGCCAACAGCATTGATGCGGATTCCCTTAGCCGCGTATTCTATTGCCGCATTTTGTGTAAACCTACCACGCCATGTTTTGCAGCCACATATCCGGATGCAGTAGCAAAACCAACCTGGCCTAAAATAGAAGCCATATTCACGATTGCCCCGTTGCCCTGTTTCAACATTTGCTGCAACTCATATTTCATGCAGTAAAAAACACTGCTGAGATTAACAGCAATTACTTTATTCCAGCCTTCAATACTCATATCTGCAGCAAAATTAGCTTCGCCGCCAATACCTGCATTGTTCACTGCAATATCCAGGCTGCCGTATTGTTTTACGGTGCCCGCCACTAAAGCCTCGCAGGCAGCAGCATCGCTCACATCAGCTTTAATAAATATGGCATTACCGCCGGCAGCTTTAATTTGCGCCACTACTTCCTGACCATGGACTTCATTAACATCACTCGCTACCACGTTTGCGCCGAGTGTAGCATATAATTCAGCAGTAGCTTTTCCTATACCGGAACCGGCGCCTGTAATCAATGCGGTTTTGTTTTTAATATCTTCCATAACAATTATTTTAAAACGTTGCAAGCTAAATATGTTTGCAGTAGCAGGGGGGTAATAATATCATTCACCATGATGATATTCATCAGGTAAATTATTTGAAATGCACCATAGAGATGCTATTTCATATAAAGTTCCGGAATATTATTTTCATAAAAAATTCCCGGTATAATAAATTTCAATAAGCTCATTTTAATAGCAGCTTGTTTTAGCTGGAATATTTTACAGGCACAATATTCAGACATCCCTGCAACCTCTTTCAGTCATGTTTATTGTGTAATTGATGCTGCCGGGTACAGGGCTTGTCTCAAAATAAGTTTTGCCTGTGTGCTTCAAACCTGCGGGCAATCAAAATTCAAATTCTCTCTTACCTATATTCCATCTAATTCCTGTAGAAAAAAAGAATTCGCTGGCATTTGGTTGTCCCTGCACGTTATAGCTGCGGTTGGCAATGCTTACATCAAAAAATAAATTCTGTAATATTTCATACGATGCAGAAAAAGATGCAAGCAATGATTTTACAGGAGTTCCTCCCCCGATAAAAAAGCCATAATCACGGGGGCGGCTAAGATAACTTCTGAAGATATCGCCACCCATATTTACACCTGCCGAATCAAGCCCTTTATTATAATACAACAGTTTTCCCGTGAGGTATAATTTATTTAACGGTTGATATTTTAAAACAGCAATATATTCTTTGAAGTTTGCGCCGAGCGGGTGTGCTAACTCGGTATTATAATGCGTGAAGGCAGTACTGCTATCATTATGTGCATACATAAAAGGCCTGACCAAATTCATTTCTGCCTGCAAGTCAAGGTTTTTAACGCCAAATACATCAATATATTTACCGCCGAGCTGCAGCGCTTGTTTATTCCACCAGCTTCCGTTACCGTAATGCATGATATCTTTAAATACAAATTCACCTATCACCAGGTTGCCATACAACTGAAGGGTTTTAAACAAATTTGATTTAACATCTACACCAATAGTAGCTTTTGAATTACCGCTTCCCAACTGCATCTCAATAGCCCTGTAAAAAATGATGGGATTAAAATAACTCAGCTCTATACCATTCCGTCCATTGTATATCACATTTTCATATACACCTACATTTAACCAACGGGCCAGTTGTACGCCCAGGTGATGAAAAGCCATATAATTTTTATAACGTACCGTATCCCTGTTTGGTATTGGGTTGAATGGAGCAATCAACTCAGCATACACACTTTTATAAGCAAATTTGCGCAATTGCACATCCATTTGCAGGTAGAGAAAATTATTACTGAAATCGCTTACCAGGAGACTCCTGTATCCATTACCAATAAATAGTTTATCATACCCAAAACGAAAATTAATAAACTTAGACGCTGCAAAATCTATTCCGCCTCTTGCATCAAGATAATCATATCCTCCTCCGGTTAAAAATTTAAAATAACCGGCATTAGGCAGGCCGATACGCCTGTTTACATATTGCTCAACATACAGCGGGTCTCTTTCCTGGTTTTCAGTAATATAGGTGTAGAAACCAAGTTTTCTGCCAATATTGCCGCGCAGGGTAATACCTCTTGTATTTGTATACAACATTTTATCAACCGCTGAAGATTTACCCACCTGCAGATTCAATACAGGGTCGATAATAAGCGTAAAATCTTTACTGTATGTTTCATATAAATGCGCCGGCGTTTTGAAAAAAGTATTCCATATCGGCTTGTTCACACGAAAAGAATCGCCGAATGGTTTTGTCCATTCAGCATTATTCATCAACACACTTCTGATGTTATAACGATCAACATCCGACAACTGGTCTGATATTACTCCTGCCTTATCAAGCGAATCTATATACCCAACTCTTTCCGTGTACAACTTTCTGTTGTATGGCTTTATAGTAGAAAAGGAAAGAATGGAGTCATTTTGCAACTTGATATCAAGCCTGTCTAACAACTGGTATTGCTTGCTGCCAGACGGAATACGATCAGATTGGCTGAATACAGCAGCGGTTGTCAACAGAAAAAAAGCAAACAAAAAAGGCTTCGCAATAAGCATATTTTTTCTCAGCATATAGAGGTTAATATAGTCAAAGATAAGGCTGTGATAATAAATACGACCTTAGTATTAACGTAACATTTGGTCAAATATTAAGTGCAGGTAAGGCAGGGTGATGATCCGGGGCATTATCAGCAGGAGGTTTTATACCTGCAATTTGTACATTTGCAGCATGACGACGGTCAAAAATTACCTGTCCCTTATTAAGTTTTCCCATACCATTTTTGCAATGCCCTTTGCTATGATTGGGTTTTGTTTGGCTTCTAAAGAAGGCATCTATATATGGATTACAGGTTTATATAAGGATTATCTTCCTTCAGCCTGGAGCTTTGATCCTGAACAAACAAGAAAGCCTTTATGGTTTATTTTTTTAATGGTCATCCTCTGCATGGTGTTTGCGCGCAGCGCTGCTATGGCTTTTAACCGTTATCTCGATAAAAATTTCGATGCCAAAAACCCACGTACTGCCATCCGGGAAATTCCTGCAGGCATCATAAAAGCCAATAATGCGCTTTGGTTTACCATTATTTGCAGCATATTATTTATGCTTTGCAGTTTTTTTATTAATAAACTTTGTTTTTTCTTATCACCGGTTGCTTTGCTGGTAGTGCTTGGCTATAGCTATACCAAAAGGTTTACCGCATTATGCCACCTTGTATTGGGATTAGGATTAAGCCTCGCGCCTATTGGTGCATACCTTGCCGTTGCCAACAGGTTTGATCTATTACCGGTACTGTTTTCATTTGCGGTACTGTTCTGGGTAAGCGGCTTTGATATCATCTATTCTTTACAGGATGAGGAGTTTGACAAATCACAAAATCTTCGTTCCATACCTGCCGCTCTTGGCAAAAAAAATGCCCTCCGGGTATCAGAAATACTTCATTTACTTTCTGCGCTTATTGTAATCACCGCCGGCGTATACGGGGCATTTGGATTATGGTATTGGATAGGAGTGGTTGTTTTTACAGGCATGCTTATTTATCAGCATTCCATTGTAAAACCCAACGACCTGCGAAAAGTAAACATTGCTTTTATGACGGCTAACGGTATCGCCAGTGTTGTTTTCGCTATTTTTGTTATTATTGATATATTTCTGAAATAGATCACTGCATCAATCCGTAAGCCTCTGTAATATCTGTGTGCTCCGTGTGCTATTGGGTGCGAAGAAGAGAAAACGGGTTAAACCTTATGCTATTCTCTTATAAGCTGGTTATATTTGCGCATGGCACGCATACTCGCAATTGATTATGGATTAAAACGTACCGGTATAGCGGTAACCGATCCGCTGCAGATTATTGCAAGCGGGCTTACAACGGTTGAATCTCCAAAACTTATTCCGTTTCTTACCGGTTATTTTAAGAAAGAACCCGTAGAAAGAATTATTATAGGAGAGCCCAAAAACCTTGATGATTCAGATACACATGCCACTCCCCTTGTAAAAAAAATTATTGAACGTATAAAAAAGGAATTCCCGTCAATACCTGTTGAAACGGTTGATGAACGCTATACATCAAGCATGGCAAAGCAGGCAATGATTGACATGGGCATGAAAAAAAAACAACGCCGCAATAAAGCAGCCGTTGATGAAATTGCAGCAACGATCATATTACAGGAATATCTTCAGTCGCGCAGCGGGTTTTAAGTGGATGCAGGTTGCAGGTGTCACATTCACTATTGCCTGTTCACCCTTCATATCCTTACCTCCACTCCCCTGTCTTTCAGGAATGTTTTTAAATCAGGAATATCAATTTCCTTAAAGTGAAAAATACTTGCAGCGAGTGCCGCATCGGCTTTGCCTTCTTCAAACACTGTTACAAAATGTTCCATTGTTCCGCCGCCGCCGCTTGCTATAACAGGCACGGGTAACCGCTCTGATAATGTGCGGGTAATATCTAACGCAAAACCCTGTTTTGTGCCATCGTGATTCATGGATGTGAGTAAAATTTCTCCTGCACCAAGATCAACAACCTGTTTTGCCCATTCCATACATTTGGTATCCGTTTTTGTTCTGCCGCCATTTAAATAGACATACCATTCACCATCTTCTTCCTTTTTTGTATCAATCGCCAAAACCACACACTGGCTTCCAAATTCTTTTGCCAGTTCGTTAATCAGTTGAGGATTTTTATATGCTGCTGTATTTACAGAAATTTTATCAGCGCCGTTTTGCAGCAATACACTCACATCCTGCACACTGCTTATGCCGCCACCTACCGTAAAAGGAATATTAATATGATGAGAAATTCTGTTGGCAAGCTCACTGAGTGTTTTACGTTTTTCAACCGTAGCGGTAATATCAAGAAAAACTAATTCATCAGCACCCTGCTTTGCATATAAAGCGCCAAGCTCAACAGGATCACCTGCATCACGCAGGTTTACAAAATTTGTTCCTTTAACTGTTCTGCCGTCTTTTATATCGAGGCAGGGTATTATACGTTTTGCGAGCATCAAATTTTTTTAAGATTCCGGAAACTATCACAGCTATGCGAAGCGTCCCCGCTTTGCATCTTTATCCTGTCGCGCCTCCGGCAACATTATCCAAGATCTATTTGTGTATTATCACCAATATTTAAAGAACGCGTTTCACCTTTTATTTCTGTATCGCTTCCAATTAGTGAATCGTGCAGTACAACATCATATAAATTAGCGAAAGAACCAATAATGGAATCGCGCACAATAGAATAAGTGATTTTTGCATCTTCACCAATAGCTACATTAGGGCCTATTATAGTGTTTCTTATTTCGCAACCTTTGGCAATACTTACCGGTGGCACAATGATCACATTTTCAAATATATGTTCCGGCGAAATTTTACCACCCAGTTTTTTCATGAGTATGGCATTACTCTCCAGCAGCGTATCAATTCTCCCGCAATCAAACCAGTTTTGAACTTTAAATGATTTGAACTGAACGCCACTTTTTATCATGCACTCCAGCGCGTCTGTAAGATTAAATTCATTCCTGGTCTTCACACCGTCGTTAATCATTTTTTCAAGGCATGAAAAAAGAAACGCCGTATCTTTTATTTTATATAGTCCCACCAGCGCCATATTGGATTTTGGTATCTGCGGCTTTTCCACTACTTTGGCAATAGAACCATTGTCACCCATTTCTGCCACGCCAAAATTTCTCGGGTCATCTACTTTTTTTACGCCGAGCATAGATTCATTGCTATCTACCACTTCTTTTACATCGTACTCACAGATAGTATCGCCCAGGGCAATAAAAACCTCATCTGATCCAACAATATCTTTGGCAAGATATATAGCATGCCCAAGCCCCTGCCTTTCGTTTTGAAATACAAAATGGCAGGTAAGATCCGGGTAATGTTCCTTTACATAATCCTGAATTTTATCCCCAAGGTACCCTATAATAAAAATAAACTCCCTTATACCGGCTTCTGCCAGCTGATCTACAATTATGCTTAAAACCGTTTTACCGGCAAGGGGAATCAATGCTTTGGGCTGAGTATAAGTATGGGGACGAAGTTTGGTTCCGGCTCCTGCTACAGGTATAATAGCTTTCATGTATGCACCGCATTAATGCTTTAAAACGTGAAAATAGTAAAATTCAAGAATGTTGCCCTATTTTTGCGCCATGCAAAAAGATACACAGGTTTTCGACCTTATTAATAAAGAGCTGGAACGCCAGCGCAATGGCATTGAACTAATCGCTTCCGAAAATTTTACTTCGCTGCAGGTTATGCAGGCAATGGGGTCTGTGCTCACCAATAAATATGCTGAGGGCTATCCCGGCAAACGCTTTTATGGCGGATGTGAAGTAATTGATGAGGTTGAAACGCTTGCAATTGAGCGTTTGAAAAAAATATTTAATGCAGGCTGGGCTAACGTTCAGCCACATAGCGGTGCACAGGCTAATACAGCTGTATTTTTAGCATGCTTAAAACCAGGCGATAAGATTCTCGGACTTGATTTGAGCATGGGCGGGCACCTTACCCACGGAAGCCCTGCTAACTTCAGCGGTAAAAATTACCAGGCGCTTTTTTATGGCGTGAAAAAAGAAACAGGCACAGTAGATTACGATCAGCTGGAAGCAACTGCCAAAGCAGAAAAACCTAAAATGATTATTTGCGGCGCTTCTGCTTACAGCCGCGATTGGGATTATAAACGCATAAGAGAAGTGGCTGACAGTATTGGCGCATTGGTGCTTGCAGATATTGCTCACCCCGCAGGGTTAATTGCAAAAGACTTGTTGAATGATCCTTTTGAATATTGTCATATTGTAAGCTCAACCACGCATAAAACATTACGTGGTCCACGTGGCGGTGTTATAATGATGCGCAATGATTTTGATAATCCATTTGGTATAAAAGATCCTAAAGGAAATATCAGGCCAATGAGCGCATTGCTTGATCTCGCAGTGTTTCCCGGTATGCAGGGCGGTCCGCTTGAGCATGTAATTGCTGCTAAAGCTGTATCATTCGGAGAAATATTAACGGATGATTATACGCGCTATGCGCAACAGGTTATTCAGAACGCACAGGCAATGGCAAAGGCGTTTGTAAGTAAAGGATATGACCTCATCAGTGGTGGTACAGATAATCATCTTATGCTGATAGATCTCCGCAATAAAAATCTTACCGGTAAAAAAGCGCAGGAAACTTTAGACAAAGCACATATAACGCTTAATAAAAACGCGGTGCCTTTTGATGACAAGAGTCCCTTCATCACCTCAGGTATAAGAGTTGGCGTACCTGCTATTACTACACGTGGCTTAAAACAGGAGCACATGGCAACAATTGTTGACATGATTGATACAGTATTAATGAATGCAGGTGATGATCAAAAAATTGAGGCGGTGAAAAATGATGTGCATGATTTCATGAAGGAATTTCCATTATATCCTGAACTTGAGGTAAAAGAAACAGCAATGGCTTAAGCTATCCCGGAAGTTGTTGTTTTTATAACATTATAATCATCAATTATGCTACAGCGTATTCAAACAGTATGGCTTTTACTGGCTGGTGTTTTTGCTTTTTTAACAATCAGGTACCCGATATATACCGGCACTAAACTCACTAACGACATTAATGAATTTACTCCATTAAGCGCAGGGAGTAACTTGCTGTTGCTGATATTTACAGTAGCGTTGGGATTATTGCCAGTCATCACCATATTTTTATATAAAAACAGGAGCCTGCAAATAAAGCTTACGCTTGCAGCATTGGGCGTGTACATTATCTGCTCCGTTTTTTATTTCAATGCCATAAAAAATTTTACACAGGGTGCTACGAGTTTCTGGTCAGTGTTTTATTTTATGATCCCGTTACTCCTCCTGTTTGCCATAAGGGGTATTTACAGGGATCAGAAATTGGTAAAGAGCATTGACAGGCTGCGATAAGTCAATCAGGTTTCAAATATTTTTTATAATAAAGCGTGTATATGATGTACACGCTTTATTTTTTGCTGTTTGCAGAAGTATTTACAGATATATAATGTATTTGTTTATTACCAGTAAGTACAAACCATTAGGATAAACAATGTGCATATCTTTAACAACCCGGATATGCAATATTATTTTTGCAGGTCGTTAAAGATGGCAGGTGCATATTCTTAATAATCCAAAATCCCAAATCATGAAACCTGATAACCATCAACAACCAAAGCTTGATATTAATACAACGCTGATCATTTTTGCAGTTGGGCTGATATCTATAATTCTCCTTTTTATGAAGTCGGGTGTTAAATGAAGCAATGACAGATGTTATTGAAATCGAAAACTGTTTTAAAAAATGTATTTAAAAATCACCTCGATGCGTGGCTGTTCTGTGCCTTCAATATTTCTTCATTCACCTGCCTGCCCTTTAATGTCTTGAGATAACCAAGTGCAAGCCTGTTGCTATATTGCTCATACGATTTTTGAGCCCATTCAATAGCCCCGTTTAAATCACCATTAATTTCACTGATGATCGCCATATTATAACATGCCCTGCCTGCAATTTTTTCATCAGGATTATTTACCTCCTGGTTCCAGTGCACAGCGGCGCCATCCCAGTTACCTGTTTGCGCTTTACGCTTCGCTATCTTAAAATTATCAGTTCCGCTCACATAATAATCACGGGCTACCCTAAGCGAATAAGGAAATATGCGCGATGCATATTGATCAGCAGCCTGCCTCGCAGCCTGCTTAACCGCCTCTTTGCGACTGGTAAGCGCAGCCGCTGCCGTAGCAGGGTTAACGCCCTTGCCATAAAAATCCAATGTTGTTTGATAAGGATATTCATCCAGTATATCCCTGTGTGCAGGATCATATAACCGCCATCCCATTTTAACAAGTGTTGTCATATGAGCAGTATGCTCAAGCACAGTTACTTTGCCAAGCGGGGTTGTTTTTGTTATGGGGCTTGTGCTGTAAGCTATTTTTGAATCGGTATCAAATAGCTCAAGTACAAATATGGCATCTGCCTGCAGCACCTTACAAAGTTTCATCACATCATCCCACAAAATGGGAGAAGGAAAAATGCCCGGGCCAACATTGTTACTAACACGGTTCTCCTGTAATATCACTTCGCTGAAACGATCATATTTCAAAAAGGCTTCTCTAAGCCCGGTTACGCCGGAGGCAGAACCTTCCCTATCAAGATCTTTTCCTTCTAATGAAAAAACTTTATCTGCAACTTCAATTACTTCATTTTGTTTGTTTATTTCACTCCGGTTTATGATCGCTATCTTTTTTATATCAGATGGAACCGTTACCGGCGCAGGTTGAGTAACCGTAAGCCTGAGTGAATTGGTAGACGTGCAGGAACTGAATATAATGACAGCAGAAATGATGAAAATATACTTCGTCATAAGGAATTGGAATTTAAACAACGGTATATATAACGAAATAAAACCCGGTATAGTATAGGTTTTCATTTCATACCAAACCATAACAGCATGAATGCCTTACAGATACATGCGCGAAAAATATTCGCGTATTCGTGGCATATAATACGTTAAATTTATCCACTCATGCATTTACCATAAATTAAAACACATGAAAAATTTGCTCTTCAATCGTCGCAGGTTTATAAAGGATAGCTCTAAAATTGCTGCAGGCATTACACTATTATCATCTGTTCCCGAAAGTTCAACTGCAGTAAGAAAAAATGCAGCAAAAATTAAGTTTTCTGTGATTAACATCAACCATCCGCATATATACGGTATGGTTGATGCTGTAACCAGGGGCGGCGGTGAGTTGGTTTCTTTTTATGCCAAAGAACCTGATCTTGCTGATGCTTTTGCAAAAAAATATCCGCAGGCAAAGCTTGCACGTAATCAAAAAGAAATACTTGAAGATAATGCTATACAACTCATTCTCAGTTCAGGCATACCTGTTGAGCGTGCGGCTTTAGGTATTGAAGTAATGAAACATGGTAAAGATTATTTAGTTGATAAGCCGGGCATTACTTCTCTTGAACAATTGGCAGAAGTGCGCCATGTACAAAAAGAAACAAAGCGCATTTATTCCATCATGTACAGCGAGCGGCTTGAAAACAAAGCAACCGTAAAAGCAGGTGAACTGGTAAAAGCCGGCGCTATTGGGAATGTTATTCAAACCATCGGTCTGGGGCCGCATCGTATGAATATAAAATCACGCCCGGAATGGTTTTTTGATAAAAAATATTTTGGTGGCATCATTACAGATATAGGTTCTCACCAGTTTGATCAGTTTCTTTTCTTTACCGGTTCAACAAAAGCAGATATTGTTTGTTCACAGGTAGGCAATGTACATTATCCGCAATACCCGGCATTTGAAGATTTTGGCGACGCAACGGTAAGAGGTGATAAGGGAACAGGTTATATACGGGTAGACTGGTTTACCCCGGATGGTTTAAAATCATGGGGTGATGGAAGATTAACCATACTGGGCACAGATGGCTATATTGAGTTACGCAAGAATATTGATATTGCAGGACATGAAGGAGGCAACCATCTCTTTCTCGTAAATCAGAAAGAAACAATATACATGGATTGCAATAAAGAACCCCTCCCTTTTGGTGAGCAATTTGTAAACGATGTAATTAACCGTACTGAAACGGCTATACCGCAGGAGCATTGTTTTCTTGCAACGGAACTGGCATTGAAAGCCCAGCAGGATGCACAGAAACTGGAATTGAAGAAATGAGTATTGCGTGTACAGGATAATAAACTATTTCCTTTTAGTATTAGTTTTTTTTGACGAAACTGCTTTATCGTGAAATACGAAATGAATTTTCAAGTCTCTCATTTCGTGTTTCACTTAATCCTAGCTAAACATCTCTTTCACTCTTTCAAAAAAGCTCTTCTCACCTTTTGCCGGTTGTGGCTTAAAGTTTGGAGATTGATGTAATTTTTCCAGCATATCTTTTTCTTCACTGCTTATATTCTGCGGTGTCCACACATTTACATGAATCATCTGGTCACCGCGCTCATAAGAATTGATTGCAGGAAAACCCTTTCCTTTCAACCTGAATATTTTTCCGCTTTGTGTGCCAGGTGGTATTTTAATTTTTGCTTTGCCATCTATTGTTGGCACTTCTACCTGTGTTCCAAATACCACATCCGTAAAAGAAATATGAAGATCGTAAACTACGTTTAGACCTTCCCGTTGTAATTCCGCGTGTGCTTCTTCCTCTACAAGAATAATCAAATCACCCGGTGCTCCGCCTCTTTCACCGGCATTACCTTTACCACTCATACTGAGCTGCATACCTTCCTGAACGCCTGCCGGTATTTCTATATTAACCGTTTCTTCACCGTATACACGTCCTTCACCTTTACAGCTTGTACATTTATTGGTAATCGTTGTTCCTTCACCATTACAGGCAGAGCAGGTGGTAACTGTTTGCATCTGGCCCAAAAAAGTATTGGTTACTTTACGCACCTGCCCGCTGCCACCGCAGGTTGAACAGGTTTGCACCGAACCCCTGTCTTTTGCACCGCTTCCGCTACAGGTACTACAGTTTACATATTTTTTTACCTTGATGGTTTTGGTGGCGCCATTGGCAATCTCTTCATAGTTAAGCTTTATTTTTACACGGAGATTACTGCCTTTCGCGCCACGATGTCTCCCGCCGCTGCCACTTCTCCCTCCCCCAAAAAAACTACCGAAAATATCATCGCCAAATACATCTCCAAACTGGCTGAATATATCGTCCATATTCATACCGCCGCCGCCAAAGCCGCCGCGGTTATTACCAACACCTGCATGACCAAAACGATCATATTGCGCTTTTTTATTTGCATCGCTCAATACTTCGTATGCTTCGGCTGCTTCTTTAAATTTTTCTTCCGCTACTTTATCGCCGGGATTACGGTCGGGGTGATGCTGCATGGCAACTTTCCTGTAAGCCTTCTTGATTTCATCTGCCGAAGCGCTTTTGGAAACGCCGAGTATTTCGTAATAATCTCTTTTCATAAACGTACTATAGTAATTTGAAAATTGGTGAGTTGAAAATCTCAGGGTTGAATAATTTTCAAATTTCTCCTGCCTGCCGGCAGGAAATTCTCTTAATTTTCAAATTATTGCCCCACTACAACTTTTGCAAAGCGAATGATCTTATCATTCAGCAAATAACCTTTTACCACCTCATCCACTACCTTGCCTTTCAGGCTGGCATCAGTTACAGGTATCTGCGTAATCGCTTCTTCTTTATCGGGGTCGAAATCCTCTCCTTTTACATCCATAGCTTTTACGCCCCTGGCTTGTAAAACTAAACGAAGCTTATTAAAAACCAATTGTACGCCTTCTGTTACGGCATCTTTCTGCTCGCTTTCCTGTATTTGCTTTTCAGCCCTGTCACAATCATCCAGCACATCCAGCAAAGAAACAATCACTTCTTTGCCGGCAGTTTGCATAATGTCTATGCGCTCCTTTGCGCTTCTGCGTTTAAAATTGTCGAACTCAGCATATAAACGGAGGTATTTTTCTTTTTGTTCAGCCAGCTCCTGCTGTAACTTTTCCACAGTTCCGTCTGCCATATCCTCAGGAAATTTTTCATTATCTGCCAAATTCGAGTCAACTTCCAGGTCGGCGCCCGCTTCCGGGGCTATATTTTCTTGATTATCAATATCTTTTTTTTCAAAATCTTTCATAATGCATCAATTATTATTGAAGCTACTTAAATAAACAACAAGTTTGCCAATGTGGGGAACAGGTCAAAATGGCGGTGAGCGGTGAGCTATCAGGTATCAGTATTCGGCATTCAGGAAAACCGATGACATATGGCTGACAGCCGATAAGCTTACCGCTGATAGCTGATACCTGACGGCTGAATGCTGACAGCTCATACCTTTGCGCCCATGATAAAAGTTTATTTAAAACAAAAGATCAGCAACAGAATTCTGAACGGGCATCCCTGGATTTTCAATAATGAAGTGAGGACGATTGAAGGGGATACACAAGGTGGTGAAACAGCAGAAGTATATACACACGATAAAAAGTTTATCGGTAAAGGATATATCAATCCCAAATCACAGATCATTGTTCGCCTGCTTACCAGGAATAAGCAGGAAGAAATTAATGAAGACTTTTTTTATCAGCGGTTAGCCGAAGCATGGAAATACCGGCGGCAGATTGGGTATATTGAAAACTGCCGGTTGATTTTTGGCGAAGCAGACCAGATACCACAACTCATCATTGATAAATTCAACGATTATTTTGTTATTCAAACCCTGGCATTGGGTATTGATGTATGGAAGCCTGCCATTGTAAAAGCATTGCAGAAAATATTTTCTCCCAAAGGAATTTATGAACGTAATGATGTACCTGTGCGTGAGCTGGAAGGACTGGCACAACAAAAAGGGTTTTTGTCTGAACCTTTTGACACCAGTATCACCATCAACGAAAATGGGTTAAGGTTTCATGTTGATATAATGAACGGGCAAAAAACAGGATATTTTTTAGACCAGCAGGATAACCGCAGCGCCATTCAGCATATTGTAAAAGGCGCTGATGTATTAGGAGCGTTTTGCTATACAGGCACTTTTGAAATTCATGCTACGCATTATGGCGCTAAATCTGTGTTGGGCTTGGATATTTCTGAAAACGCATGTACGCAGGCAACAAAAAACGCGGCATTGAATGGCTATGACAGGATCTGCCGCTTTCAATGCATCAATGCGTTTGACGCATTAAAAGCGTGGGCAAAAGAAGGAAAACAATATGATGTAGTAATGCTTGACCCGCCTTCGTTTACAAAGACCCGTGAGAATATTCAAAAAGCCATTACCGGTTATAAAGAAATTAATCTCCGTGGAATGAAGCTCGTAAAGCCCGGTGGTTTTCTTGTAACCTCCAGTTGCACCAATCTTGTGCAACCAGAACTTTTTCTTGAAATAATTGGTATGGCGGCTAAAGATGCAAGACGTAAACTACGGCAGGTTACCTTCCAGGCGCAATCCTCCGATCATCCTATTATACCTGGCATGGAGAATACGAATTATCTGAAGTTCCTGATTGTGCAGGTGGTTTAGTTTTGAACCACAGAGGCACGGAGAACAGGGAGTTGCACAGGGGTTTTCGCTGCGGCGTTACTCCGCTGCGGGCGCTGCGTGAACCTTTTTTAAACCACAAAGGCACGGAGCCACAAAGTTTCACAAAGAGGTTAAATGCGGGAACATGAGAATATGCAATCCACCCTCTTTCCGCATCTGTAAAATCATAACAAAGTACTTAAAGAACAAACTGTAATTTTGAATACCCTTAAAAACACAGGTATGCATTTGAAACACATTGCTTTATGCTTAATACTATGCTTGCTTTTCGTAACCGTAAAAAGCCAAACCCGTATGAATACTTATGATAGCGCCTGGAAAAAAATTGATGAACTGGTAAACAAGAAAGGACTAACGAAGTCTGCTCTTGAAGAAGCAGAAAAAATTTATGCCAAAGCAAAAAAAGAAAAGAATAATCCGCAGCTAATAAAAGCATTGGTATACCAGGTTAACCTGGGCGGAACAACCAGTGAAAACGCGGAGACAGCACATATCCAAAAAATTGAAAAAGAAATTGCTGTCGCAGATCAGCCTGCCAGGCAAATACTGCAATCTATTTCGGCTGAAATGTACTGGCACTATTTTCAAAATAACCGCTGGAAATTTTATAACAGAACAAATACAACCGACTTTAATAAGGACGATATAGCCACCTGGACAATTGATGACCTGCATAAAAAAATAACTGAACTGTATCTTGCTTCTTTGCAAAACGAACAACTGCTGCAGAAAACATCGCTTACCGATTTTGAAGCAGTAATTATAAAAGGCAATACCCGCAAGCTTCGCCCGACCTTGTACGATCTGCTTGCACACAGGGCGCTGGATTATTTTGAGAATGATGAAAGAGACATTACCAAACCCGCTTACGCATTTACCATAAATGATGAAGCCGCATTTGAAACCGCCGCTAATTTTATTCAACAAAAATTCACTACAAAAGATACTGCTGCATTGCAATACAAAGCATTGCTGATTTACCGGCAGTTACTTGCTTTTCACAAGAATGATGTATCGCCGGAAGCGTTAATTGATATAGAAGCAAGAAGACTGGCATTTGTACACGAGCATGGCGTAATGCCCAATAAAGAAGCCTTGTATGAAAAAGCTTTACAACAACTCGCGGCGCAACATGAAAAATCTCCGGCTGTTGCACAGTTGCTGGCGGCATTGGCGCAATATTACTATAACCAAGGAAAGGATGACGAAGCCAATAGCAACCCCGACAGCACAGCTTTAAAAACTGCAAAAGATATTTGTGAAAGAACAATAAAGTTTTATCCTAAAACCGAAGGCGCTGCGGATTGCCGGAACCTGCTGAACAATATTCTCCGTAAATCAATAGAACTGTTTACGGAAAAAGTAAATGTTCCCGGCGAAGCGTTCCGTACGCTGGTAAAATACAAAAATTTTAATACCGTTTATTTCAGGGTAATCCCGCTGACTGAAATATTTAAAAATAGTTTACAAAACAAATACGAAGATACCTATTGGCAAAAGTTGACTTCAGCTCCTGCAACAAAAGAATGGAAACAGGACTTACCTGCTACAGATGACTATCTTGAACATGGTGTTGAAATAAAAGTAGATGGTTTGCCTGTAGGAGAATATGCACTGCTGGCAAGTGTGAACAAAGACTTCAGCATCAGCAAAAATTTATTAGCCGCGCAGCTTTTTTATGTTTCAGCCATCAGTTTTGTAAATAGCCAACAGGAGTATTTTGCCCTGCACAGGAACACCGGCAAACCGCTTGCTTCGGCAACAGTGCAGGTATGGACATCTAAATATGATTATACCGACAGAAAAAACAAACTACAGAAAGGCGAATTGTTAACTGCCGACAAGAACGGTTATTTTCAATTGCCGGCGAGAGGCAGGGAAGACAGGAATATACGGTTAGAAATTAACTGGCAGAAAGATCATCTTTTTATGGATGATTACCAGTATATATACAACCGATATGACGCATATAATACCAATGCAATGACCAAAGAAGCATTTGAAAAGCAAAACAGCCAGACATTCTTTTTTACCGACAGAAGCATATACCGCCCTGGGCAAACGCTTTACTTTAAAGCCATAGCTGTTACAAAAAATTGGGAAAGCAGGAAGGCAATACTGCTTGAACAAAAACCAATGACAGTTATATTGAGAGATGCCAATCACCAGGTGATTGATTCACTATCGCTTACTTCAGGCGATTACGGTTCCATACAGGGGCAATTCAGGTTGCCGCAAAATACGCTTAACGGCAATTTTACCATTACGTTAGAGGAATATACCAATGGAAGCGCTAATATTTCTGTTGAAGAATATAAGCGCCCTAAGTTTTTTGTAGACATCAACAAACCTAAAGGCAGTTTTCGGGTGAATGATACCGTTACCATCACTGGTACTGCAAAAGCCTATGCCGGCAATAATATTGACGGTGCTACAGTTTCATACAGGGTATTCAGGCAGGCAAGATTTATTTATCCCTGGTTATTTTACAGGAGACCAATGCCTAATGTGCCCAATATGGAAATAACCAATGGCGCCACAACCACTGATGCCAATGGAAATTTCAACCTTGCGTTTAACGCGATACCTGATCTTACCATTGATAAAAAGCTTGATCCTGTATTTGACTATTCAGTGCAGGTAGATATTACCGATATTAACGGTGAAACAAGAAGCGCAGCTTCGGTTATACCCGTAGGCTATAAAGCGTTGGTGCTGGATATTAATCTGCCCGGAACGCCATTGCAGGCAGACAGCCTGAAAAGCATTTTTATCGGTAGTAATAATTTATCCGGTGAGCCGGAGCCTGTAAAAGCAACGGTAAATATATACCCGCTTAAAGCACCGCAGCGTTTGATAAGGGAGAGATTTTGGGATAAACCAGATAAGTTTATTTTTAGTGAAGCGGAATATATCAAGCTCTTCCCGCATGATGAGTATAAAGATGAATCAGACTATCACAACTGGCAAAGAGATAACAGTATATATTCAGCAACAGATACAACAAATAAGAAATTTCAAATTTCAAATGGGAATCTCAAATTTTCCCAGGGCTGGTATGCAATTGAAGCCATTGCAAAAGATAAAGATGGAAATGACATTAAAGCTATTGAATACGTACAATTATATGATGCGGCAGCAAAAACAATTCCGCTGCCTGAGTATAATTGGTATACTGGTATTAAAACAAACGCTCAGCCGGGTGAAACCGCCGGTTTTATTACAGGCACCGCTGCTCCTGATATATTTCTTATCCAGCAAACAGATAAAACCATTGAGGGACGCAATGAAAACAGCAAACAAATCTCTTATCAATTTCTCAGCATCAGTAATGAAAAGAAAAATTTCAATTTTCCCATTACAGAAGATGAACGCGGAGGATTTGGTATAGTACAGTTTTTTGTAAAAGACAATCGCGTATATATCAACAATAATATTATTTCTGTACCATGGACAAACAAACAGCTTGCTGTTAACATATCAACCTTCAGAGATAAAATGGAGCCTGGCAGCGAAGAAAAATGGCAGGTAAATATAAGCGGCAGCAAGGGAGAAAAAGTAGCAGCAGAAATGCTGGCTTCCATGTATGATGCATCATTAGATCAGTTTAAGCCGCACCGTTGGGTTGTGCCCAATATTTGGTCGCAATATTATACCTATAGTAATTGGGATGGCAGGCAGTCATTTACTAATATACAGTCTGAGGAAAGAAATACATTTCCGGTGGATAATGCGCATTATGAAAAGAATTATGACAGGTTGATAACAGTTTCAGTTATACCTAACAGTTTACAGGATGTAGTAGTGGTAGGTTATAGTGGTGGCAGAAAGCGGGCTGTCGCAAGAATGGCAGCGCCAATGATTGCAAAAGATGAAATGGCTGAAGGCCTTATAAGTGCTTCAGAAGCAGAAAGTGATTCTGCTGAATATTCTAAAATGCAAAAAAAGTCCTTAACCGGTGCTGTAGTTATCGTAGAAAATAAGAATACTGAAAATCAAAATTTACCGGTAACAACCACCCGAAAAAACTTCAACGAAACCGCCTTCTTCTTCCCTGACCTGAAAACAGATGAAGCCGGTAATATCGCTTTCAGCTTTACCATACCGGAAGCACTCACCCAATGGAAGATGATGGCTATTGCGCATAGTAAAGCACTTGCTTTCGGTTATGTGCAACAGTTAGCTGTTACACAAAAAGAGCTGATGGTGCAACCTAATGCGCCGAGGTTTTTAAGGGAAAAAGATAAGATGGCCTTCAGCGCTAAAATTGTAAATATTGGCGATAAGCCACTAAATGGCGCTGCCAGGCTTGAACTGTTGGATGCAGCTACCCTTCAACCGGTTGATCAGCAGTTTAACAATACTGTGCCAACAAAAACATTTACTGTTGCAGCAGGGCAAAGCATAGCTGTGCAATTTGATATAAGCGTTCCGGCTGATTTCAATACCGCATTGCAGTATCGTATTACTGCTACTGCAACCGGCAGCGAAGGCAAAACATTATCTGACGGGGAAGAAAATGTGCTGCCTGTATTAATCAACCAAATGCTGGTTACAGAAGCGCTGCCACTTAACATGCGCAGCAGCGGTACAAAAAATTTCATATTTGAGAAATTGCTGAAATCCGGTGCAGGCAATTTGCAAAAAAATTTCGGGCTAACGGTGGAGTATACTTCCAACCCGGCCTGGTATGCGGTGCAGGCGCTGCCTTATCTTACCGGATTTCCTTACGAATGCGCTGAGCAAACATTCAATAGATATTATGCTAATATGCTCGCATCAAATATCGCTAACAGCGCGCCGCGTATAAAAGCTGTTTTCACTAAATGGCTTACAGATTCCGGCAATACAAAAAGTCTTTCCGCAGCGCTTGAAAAAAACGAGGAATTAAAAAGCATTGTATTAGAGGAAACGCCCTGGCTGATGCAGGCAAAAAGCGAAACTGAGCAAAAGAAAAATATTGCCCTGCTTTTTGATATGGTGCGCATGGGCAATGAAGCAACTTCCAACTTTAATAAACTGAAAGATATGCAAACCGCTAACGGTGGTTTTGTTTGGTTTAAAGGTGGAAGAGATGATCGCTTTATTACGCAGTATATTGTAACAGGCATTGCACATCTGCAAAAATTAAATGCTATACCTGCGGAGAAAATGAGTGAGTGGAATAATATATTAACACAGGCATTGTCCTATACCGACAACAGGATAAAAGAAGAATATGACCTGCTAATCAAAGCAAAAGCAAATCTTAAAGAAAATCACCTGAGTTATGCAGCCATTCAATATTTGTATATGCGGAGCTTCTTTAAAAATAGCAAAGTAAAAGCTACATCCGCAACAGCATTCAATTACTACCTGGAACAAACAAAAAAATACTGGCTGCAGCAAAACAGGTATATGCAGGCGATGATTGCATTGATTGCATACAGAAGCGGCGATACAAAAACAGCCAATGCCGTAATTGCATCATTAAAAGAAAATGCTGTTAACAATGAAGAAACGGGCATGTACTGGAAAGATGTACGGCGGGGATATTACTGGCACCAGGCGCCTGTAGAAACGCAGGCATTATTGATTGAGGCCTTTGGAGAAATAACAAAAGATAACCAGTTGGTGAATGATATGAAGTTGTGGTTGCTGAAACAAAAACAAACACAGCACTGGAGCAATACCAAATCAACTGCGGAAGCATGTTATGCCTTATTGCTGCAAGGCAGCGATTGGTTAGCCAATGAACCGGCAGTATCTGTTACGCTGGGAAAAACAACAATAACTAATGCTGATAATGCTGAAGCCGGTACCGGTTATTTCAAAACAAGTATTCCAACGGCTGATATAAAACCGGAAATGGGTAATATCAAAGTAGCTGTTACATCTGCTGCCAAACAAACATCAGGCAGTTGGGGTGCGGTATACTGGCAGTATTTTGAAGACCTTGATAAAATTACGCCGCCTTCCGGTGAAACAATACCGCTGCAATTAAAGAAACAATTGTTTATACAGAAAAATACAGACCGTGGCCCGGTGCTTGAACCAGTGAAAAATAATACAAATCTTAAGGTTGGTGATAAATTAATTGTTCGTATAGCATTGCGGGCAGACAGGGATATGGAGTATGTACACATGAAAGATATGAGAGCCGCGGGCACAGAACCGGTAAATGTATTAAGTTCCTATAAATGGCAGGGAGGTTTGGGTTATTATGAAAGTACAAAAGACGCGTCAACCAATTTCTTTTTTAGCTGGTTACCAAAAGGCACTTACGTTTTTGAATACCCGCTTTTTGTAACACACCAGGGTAATTTTTCTTCGGGTGTTGCAACCATACAATGCATGTATGCACCTGAATTTATTTCGCACTCGGAAGGGGGAAGGATAGTGGTGAAGTGAGGTATTAGCTTTCAGCTATCAGGTGTCGGCTATCATAGCTGATGGCTGATAGCTGACACCTGATAGCTAATCCTTACCAAACATCAACAGCCTCCGTAAGTAAAAACCCTTATCCGGCAAAAACAGTTAAACATCGAACAAAGCATTACCGCCGGCGAATAAAGTTTCAAAGCGCATAAATCCGCAGCATCTTTACATCATCAACACAACAGAAGAAAATAAAAAGATTAGGATACAGGATCACAGGTTGTAACAGGTTCAACCTCCACAGAAAGATTGCAGCGTGCAATCACCAGGTCCAGGGCAAACTTCTTATCCCTAAGCCCACTGGTTTCACTGGGAAGATAGCCGGTCGAAAGACTGGCTTTTTGTTTTCATACAACTTTGTTTGTTACTAAAATATGTTTCACGCAGCAGGCGCAATGGAGCAAAGCATGCAAAGAGAAAATTCTTCACCATACTACTTTGCTGGCTTAAGGTATTTGCATTCACCATACAGCTAACCCTAATCATCTATATTTAATAAGCAAAAACCCTTATCGTATATAAATGCCGGAAAATCGACTAAGTGGATACTATTACCGAATAAAGTTTCAATCCGTATAAAATCGCCGCATTTTTACATCATCAACATGAGAACAAAAAATTAGGATAAGGATCAAAAAGGTTGTTATGGTGGTCAACCCTAAAAAACCACCGGGATTGTTCTGTATTAGCTAAACCCTGAGTATAAAAACTACTCAAAAAACACAAGAATAATTATTGGATAACAAAGCTGGTGTATTACCAGCTTTTTGTTTTTGGGAGTTTCTTACCATACAGGAGCATAAGGAAGATAGGAACATATAGTTATAAACTATGCTTTCCTATGTAATTACTACTCCTGGGGGCATTCCAAATTAGCCCGGCAGGCGCCTGCTGGGCTAATTTGGAATAAAACCCTGCTCCTATGTGGTGAAAAGCATATCAGGATTTCTGATTAATTTACAATCTCATTAAAAAATCAACATGAAGAAAATTGTTTTCCTGGTATTCATCTGTATCGGGTTAAATGCTTCAGCACAAAAGCTAAGTTCAACGGAAAAGAAAATCATTGATGCTGTAAACAAACAACTACCACAAACATTTAAAACGCTGGAAGAAGTGGTAAATATCAATAGCGGTACCATGAATGTAAAAGGCATTAGCGCCAGCGGAGAAGTATTGAGATCTGCATTTGAAAAAATGGGATTTACCGTGGAGTGGATTAAAATGCCTGACTCCATTAAAACTGCCGGGCATTTTGTTGCCGTAAAAAAAGGAGGGAAAGGAAAAAAGATATTGATGCTCGCACATCTTGACACTGTATTTGAACCTGATATGCCATCAAACCCGTTCAAAATTCTGAATGATTCCACAGCAACCGGGCAGGGTATTCTTGATGATAAAGGTGGGGCCGTACTCGTTCTTGCAGCACTTGAAGCATTAAACCAGGCAGGCGCATTAAAAGATGCTAATATTACCGTATACTTTACAGGCGATGAAGAAGTTGGTGGCATCCCTTCTGTTGTTACAAGAGCAGATATAATTGAAAAAGCAAAACAACATGATGTGGCATTGAGCTTTGAAGGAGGGCAAATAAATAAAGTAACTACTTCAAGGCGCGGTGCTGATAACTGGAGATTATTTGTATATGGCAAACAGGCTCACTCATCAGGTGTATTTAGTGATAAAGCAGGTTATGGCGCTATATATGAAGCAGTGCGCATTGTTGATTCATTCCGTACAGGCTTGAGCGCAATGCCATATTTGACATTTAATCCCGGCGTATTTGCGGGAGGCACAACAGTTATTGATTCAGTAGATAACGTAAAAGTATATGGCAAGGATAATATTATTGCCTCTAAAGCTACGGTTATGGGTGATGTGAGGTTTTTAGGAGAAAAGCAACGCGCTGAAATACGCACATTAATGAGGAATATTGTAATGAATAATAACCTCAATGGCACAAGTGCTGAAATATTATTTAATGATGGCATACCATCTATGGAGCCCAAAGAAGGTAATAAAAAACTCTTTTTAGAAATCAACAAAGTGAATGCCGATATGGGATTGGGTGAAGTGTTGGAAAATGATCCGATGGAACGCGGCGCCGGCGATATATCATTTATTGCAGATCATATTCCCAGCATTGACGGATTAGGTCCCAACGGAACGGGTTCTCACGCCCCTGGCGAAACCATCAATACAAAACAATATCCGCTGCTCATTCAGCGTGCAGCAATTTTTATTTACAGGCTCAGTCAAAAAAGGGATTTATAAAGGAAAGGAATGCAGGAGAAGCAGGGCAGATCAACTTAATGCTGGTAGAAGTACCATGTCATGAAAGTAGCAAACAATATGAAAAAAATCCATTTCCATAACCCGGTATTGCTATTATCCTCCTCTGCATAAGCAGCACCATCAACCCGGCGGATATTTTGAGGCACAAATGTTGTTTTTAAAAAGGCTAAGAAGTCATAAAAGCCTTCCTGCACAATACGGCTTGCTTTACTATCGGCTGATGGTTTTATTGCTTCCAGGCTGATGGTCGTCAAATCTTCAGCTTCTTTACATAACGTAACTGAAATCATAACAATCTGAAAAGATTTAACCCAACCAAGTACGAACGAATTACCGGAAATGTGCTTAACAGGTTTGCCGGAAATATTGGGGTCGTTTTCCAGCATGCCATTAATGGTTTCCTTTACAGCATCCATACCCTGGTCTACCCTGACCGTTGTTTTTATTGCCGCAGACATATTATTATCATTCATGGCAAAATGTTTTCATTACTAATGCAATGACCTTGCCATAATGTAATTTCACTAATCATATTGTATGAATTAATTATTCAATCCTGCCTATGCATAGTTTATCATCTTTAGAAGGAAGTATAAAAAAATAACGATAACCTTTTATCATTTGTAAAATTTTGCTACAAATGCTTTGTTTTATCCATTTTTTTCAATTTGTTATACTATTTGTAAGGATTTTCAGTTATACCAATTATGATTTACTATAACTTATAAACAAGGTAATTATGGGTAGTTTGAAAGCTTTAGAAGTTGAATTTCCCTCTGTAGTAATGGAATTACTGCATCTGCGTATTAAAGAAGAAAATGTACCTAACCCGGTTTTTGAATATAGCATTACTGATACCGAAAAAAAAGTATGCAGGAAAGGTAAATTCAATGGTTTCGAAGTGCAACTAAGAGTAGCGCATCTTAACAGCGGAAGGTATTTTTTTAATTTAAATATAACTGATGGTCAAAGTGCAGTATATACTTTTGAAAAACGCCCACGCCTTGGTAATGATATGGTAGAATTTTTAGCCTCCTGATGTCAGGGCAGCTTATTAAAACCTATTTTCGGAATTTTCATATTTGCATTACGCAGAAATAAAGATTTATACGGCGTGTATCCGGCAAAAAAACCACAATTTTTCAAATAAAATCTTCCATTTTCAACTCCGCCTGCATAATCCATCCTGTATTTTTTAGCTGCAGTATTATCATAAGTAAATACAGCGTTTACCAATTCAATCCATTTGCCTTTATCATCACATACCCATTGATTTCCAAATAATACTTCTCTTGTTTTGTTTCCCTGCCCCGGTATAAAATTCTCCAGGAATGAATGAAACCTTTTGAGATAAGTATTCGTTTTGGGGCGCTTAAAAGAAGCTATCAACATCCACTCTCCTTTTTCTGGTGCAAAGAAATATGCCGTATAAACAGTATTGCCATTTCCGTCAGGCAAGCCATGCAGTAAAAATTTATATGTTATGCCAGACTTCCAGTTATATCTCAAAAAGCTTTGCCCACCTGACCCTTCATTGCCAAACTCACCGGTATGCACACCCTCACCTTTCTTCAATAATGTTATCTGCATATCTTGCGGAATACTTTTAGGATCATCAGTTGAAAACGGGCTCCACACAGAAAATAAAATCCTTCTCTCTGAAACGGAATTTACCTGCATACCAAAATACCCTTCAGCAAAACCGGTGGCCATATAGTACGAACCTGTAACATCCTGTTTTTCAGGAACAGTAATTTCATTATAAAACCACGCTGCTTTTATACTGTCTGCAAAGGGATAATTCAAATGCACGGAAGGGCCTCTCCTACCCCAGTAAAAAAAATTGCCTTCATTGTTTTTTACAAAAGCTGTAGCAGGAGTAATAGCAGTTCCGCTCAATTCAAATGTTGATATATCGGCAAAATATGAACCTTTCTTTTGTCTGCCGCTAACAATAATTTTAATGTAACCGGTATCTTTTATTTCAAATATTCCTGCATTATAAACCTTAAACGCCGCTCCTTTTATTGCTATATCTTTACTGTTACCTGAAATTGTTAAACGCAAAACACTTTCTTCATCTGTTCCTGCATTTATTCCAACTTTTAAAGTTCCGGTATTATTTACCCGCACGTAAGTTTCAAAAGTTGTTTCCTGCTGTGTCCAGTTTTGTATACCCTTATTGCTTATCGTATTGCTTCCTTCATCACATTGCATACACCAGGTATTACCTCCCGCCGGCACAGAAACAGTAGTATCGTTGTTATAGAGAACCGGAAATGAAAATGCACTTGCAGGCTTAATAATAACATACATCAACAGGCTTAGTAATAAAACAACATTATAACTTTTCATTATCAACTTTTTAGAGAAAGGGTAAATCTAACTATAAATTGATGGCGCAATTAAGGCAAACGTTTGTGCTATTTTAGTAATGAGCTTTGCATAACGATAATTTTGCTGAACTTGCAGCAATCATAAAAAAATTAGTATGAGTACGAACCGCAGGAAATTTATCCGCAATATTTCTTTGGGTGCCGGAGCAGTTGCAGCGGCTCCTTCTCTTGCCAACGCATTTGGTGCCGCTACCAATGAGCAAATGGCCAGATCAAAAGCATTTGAAAAAAAAGAACCGCGCTTCAATATGTGCGGCTATGCTGCTCCCAAACTGGATGTTGTTCGCGTAGGTGTAATTGGTTTAGGTATGAGAGGAGGAGATGCTGTGGGTCGTTTAAGTTATATTGACGGACTGGAAATAACAGCGCTTTGCGATAAATATCCTGACAGGGTTACCTCAGCTCAAAAAACACTGGAAAAAAGGGGCAGACCCAAAGCTAAAGAATATAGCGGCGAAGAAGGCTGGAAAGCCTTATGCGAGAGTAAAGACGTAGATTTAATATATACGCCTACACCCTGGAGTTTACATGCTCCGATTGCTCTATATGCGATGAAAAACGGTAAGCACGCCGCAACGGAAGTTAACGCCGGTTTAACCATAGATGAATGCTGGCAACTGGTGGAAACATCTGAAGCAACAAAGAAGCATATGATGATGCTTGAAAACTGTTGTTATGATTTTTTTGAACTGCTTACGTTAAACATGGCTCGTAATGGTTTGTTTGGCGAATTGATTCATGCAGAAGGTGCTTATCTGCATGATTTAAGCAAAGACTGGCTGTTTAATAAAAAAGCATACGCAGATATGTGGAGGCTTAAAGAAAACTATAAACATAACGGTAATTTGTACCCTACACACGGGCTCGGTCCTATATCACAATGCCTGAATATAAACCGGGGTGATAAAATGGATTATATGACCAGCATGAGCACCAATGATTTTACGCTGAATAATCTTGCCAAAGAAATGGCAGCAAAGGATAATTTCTTTGCTGAGTTTGTTGATAAACCTTACCGCGGCAATCTGAACACTACGGTTATCCGAACCAATAAAGGGAAAACGATGATGCTGCAGCATGATGTATCAACACTCCGCCCTTATTCACGCATTCATTTATTGAGCGGTACAAAAGGTATTGCTCAAAAATACCCCGAACCTGAGCGAATAGCATTTGGACATGAATGGATTAAAAAAGAAGAGCTTGATGCTTTGTATGAAAAATATACGCCGCCAATTGTAAAGCATATAGGTAATATAGCCAGGGAAGTTGGCGGACACGGTGGCATGGATTTTATTATGGACTGGCGCCTGATTGATTGTCTGCGCAACGGCTTACCACTCGATCAGAATGTATATGATGCGGCAGCGTGGAGCTGTATTCTTCCTTTAAGCGGTGCATCTATAGCCAAAAAATCTTCTTCTGTTGAAATTCCTGATTTTACAAGAGGTGCGTGGAAAACAAATAAGCCTATTGACCTTACATTAGATGGTGGTGGTAATACGGGCGTAAGAAAATAAGTATACAAGTATGATGTCAATAAAAAGCGGGTAATGTTAACCCGCTTTTTTATTATGAAAATGATTAAATGAGTGGCCCGCTAACAACAGTTGTCCACCCTATGTGGAAAAAAATAAAATGGGAATCTCCCTTCTGAAAGCGATATTTATTTACGCAATGCCGCTACAATAAAAGCGGATTTCATTCGTCTTATAACTAACAGCTTTACATCTTATGGAGGAAACCCGCGAAATATCAGCATTAATGACCCTGATAGATGATCCTGACAAGGACGTGTTTGAAACAGTTAGTGAAAGGATTGTCAGCTATGGCAAACTCATCATCCCTAACCTCGAGCATTTATGGGAAAATACACCTGATGAAAATGTACAGGGGAAAATTGAATCGCTTATTCACAGGCTGCACTACCAGGATCTGCAACAGGAGTTTTATGAATTTTCTAAAGCGAATACGCAGGACTTGCTCACCGGTGCATTGCTTGTAGCAAGATATCAATATCCTGACCTTGTAAATACAACCATTTACCAGGAAATAGAAAAAATCAGGCGAAACACCTGGCTTGAGTTAAACAGCTATCTGACCGCGCTGGAACAAATCAATATTTTAAATCGTATTTTTTTCACTTACCATAAGTATAAGGGTGTAGAAGTATCTTACCAGCACCATGAAGAGTTCTTATTAAATAAAGTTGTTGAAACCAAAAGAGGCAATTCGATTATTAATGGTATTGTTTACCAGGTGCTTTGCCAAATGCTTGATATACCGGTTAAAGTAATTAAAATACCACGTCAGTATCTGCTCGCGTATTTTGATACCTCATATGAATATTTTAATCCGCAGAAAGAAACAACTACAGGCATTCATTTCTATATAGATCCGATGAACGGGCATATATACACGCAGAAAGACGTAGATAATTATTTCAAAAAAATATCTGTTCCGGAAAATCCCTCATTCTTTAAGCCAATGCCGAACAAAGCTGTTATACAATTTTTATGTGAAGAGTTTGCGAAATGTTTTGAAGAAGAGTCTGTACAGTATAAACAAACAGAATTACTCACGCTCGCCGACATTCTTGCATCGGCATAATACAATATGAGCAGGAAGTTTTCAGGATTACTTGCAGGTATTGCTTTATTCGTAATCGTTCTTCTTGTATGGCAATATTACCCTGGCACGAAGCAGCACAATGATATTGTACAGGATGAAGGCTTCAACAGGAACCTCACTCCCGTTATATATACAAAACACGCAAGGTGCCGTATGGGCTGCAGGCATATTGACGAAAATGAGGTGAAACAAATACTATTCAACGGAACGATCAATTATAAAAAGAGCCAGTTAAATTCCAAACCTGATCCCAAATACGCATTGGAAGGTTATACAAGCGATAATCAGCATGTACGCATTATATTCGCACCTTCACAACGTGGCATGGTGGTAATTACCGTTATTGATGTAAATGAAGAATGGCAGTGTGATTGTAAATAAGATGAAAGCATTACAAACATCATGAAGAAAATCCTGTATAAATTTTTACTGTTACTCTATAACATATATGCGCTGTTATTGTTCATTGTTTTAATGCTGATCATTTTCCCTTTTGTTATCATCGCTTCTTTTTTAAATCCTATCCAAAGCGGAAATATCATTTACCGGCTTTGTATGTTGTGGGCTGATATATGGTTTCCACTGGTTGGCATATTTCACAAAAATTATTACGAAACGCCACAAAACAAAAAGAAGGCATATATATTTGTGACTAATCATATCTCATATCTTGATGCTGCCATCATAGTAAAAACATTCAGGCAGGCATTAAGACCATTGGGCAAGATTGAAATAACAAAAGTTCCTGTATTCGGCTACATCTATAAAAATGCTATAGTAACGGTAGACCGCGATAATGCTTCAGACAGGTCGGAGAGTGTGAAAAAGTTGAAAGCGGTTTTACAAAAAAGCATCTCTATTTTAATATTTCCTGAAGGCACATTTAATGAAACAGGCATGCCGCTTAAATTCTTCTATGATGGAGCTTTCCGTATTGCCATTGAAACACAAACGCCTGTCAAACCTGTATTGTTTTTGGATGCTTATGATCGTATGCCGTACAAAGGATTTTTAACGCTTAACCCCGGCAAAAACAGATCAGTGTTTTTAGATGAAATATCGGTTGAAGGATTAACCATTGATGATCTGCCTGAATTAAAAAATAAAGTATTTGCAATTATGGAAGAAAAGCTGATAGCCTATAAAGCGGGTTGGATAAGAAGATAAGCATCCTGCTTATATCCTATACCTTCAACCCTATGCCTTACAAAAAAACTCCACCGCCAGTTCATATCCCTTCAAGCCTAATCCTGATATGGTGCCCCTGCTTTTGGCAGATACGTGAGATATCTTTCTGAAATCTTCTCTTGCATGCACATTGGAAATATGCACTTCTATCACCGGCGTTTTAATAGATGCTATCGCATCACCTATTGCCACTGACGTGTGCGTATAACCGCCGGGGTTCATAATGATGCCATCATAATCAAAGCCTGTTCTTTGAAGTTCATTAATCAATTCTCCTTCTATATTACTTTGAAAATAGCTGAAGTCGATATCCGGGTATTTGTTCTTTAATTCAGAAAAGAATTGCTCAAAAGTCTGGCTGCCATATATACCAGGTTCCCTTGTGCCGAGTAAGTTTAAATTAGGCCCGTTGATGACGGCTATTTTCATTTTTGTTCAGTTGAAGGATTCGTGCTTTCAAAAATAACCAATTCCGGTGTTATCATCAAAGCAGGGATGTTTCCCGCAGCGGGCGCACTGCAAAACTACGCAACGAAACAGCTCAGTTTCCACTTCCTGAATTGAATCCCGCGTATTCAATAACACATCCTACTTCATCATCGCTATAAACTCATCAAACAGGTAGCGGCTGTCGTGGGGACCAGGTGTTGACTCAGGGTGATACTGCACAGAAAATGCAGGCTTCCCCTTTATACGAATACCTTCTATGGAATCATCGTTGAGGTTTACGTGAGTGATTTCAACCTTATCAGATTTTTTTACAGCCTCAGGGTCTACACCAAAACCATGGTTTTGTGTAGTTATCTCACTTCTGCCTGTAACCAGGTTTTTTACAGGATGATTCAACCCACGGTGGCCGTGATGCATTTTAAAAGTGGGAATATCATTAGCCAGCGCCAGCAACTGGTGACCAAGACAAATACCGAACAGTGGTTTATCTTTTTTAAGAATTTCCTTCACTGTTTTTACAGCATAGTCCATAGGCGCAGGATCGCCGGGGCCGTTTGAAATAAAATAACCATGCGGGTTAAAATCTTCAGTTTCCTTCAGCGGCGTTTTCGCGGGATATACTCTTATATGCGCTCCTCTTTCCGCGAGGCTTGTCAGTATATTTCTCTTTACACCAAAATCGTACACAGCAATTCTTACAGGAGAATGCGGGTTTCCTATTTCATATACTTCTTTGGTAGAAACCGTTGAAGCCAGTTCAAGACCATCCATTGAAGGAACCTTATCTAATTGTTGTTTCAACTCATTTACATCAGTTATCTCAGATGATATAATGCAGTTCATCGCGCCTGCGGTACGTATATGCGCCACCAGCGCACGGGTATCTACCTGGTGAATGGCAACAATATTCTGCGATTCAAGATATTGCTGCAATGAATTGTCTGCCTGAAGGCGGCTGTATCTTTCTTCAAGATTACGGGCAATCAATCCTCTTATCTTAACGGAATTACTCTCCACATCAGCAGCTTTTACCCCATAGTTACCGATATGTGCTGCATTCATAATAATTACCTGCCCGTAATAGCTGGGGTCGGTAAATACTTCCTGGTAACCCGTCATGCCGGTATTAAAGCATATTTCACCGGTGGTAGTACCAATCTTTCCGAATGCTTCACCACGAAATACATTTCCGTCTTCAAGCAGGAGTATAGCTTCGCGTTTTTGAGTTTCAGGCATGTAAATAAATTTTGCAAAGAAAAGTAATTTGAGCGGTTTTGCAATGGGCTATTTGTTCAGTTAAAACAGAAAGCACCCTTTCCATCAAAAAACAGCTTTGGCGCCTGCTCTTTGCTTTGCAGGAACAGCATATATCTTACCCAGTTCCTTGTATCTCCTGCGCAGTGTATTCAGTTCCGTTTTATATTTTGGATCGCCGGCCAGGTTCGTGGTTTCATGCGGATCATGCTTCACATCATACAGCTCTTCATAGTTGTGCTCAATATAATTCATGTATTTAAAATCTTTTGTTACCACGCCTTCCATCTGCGGAATGCGCGGACCACCCAGGAAATAATGCTGGTAAAAGAAGTCATTTCTTTCCGGTAATTTGCCGGAGACCAGATCTATCAAATTTACGCCCTGCATTTGTTTGGGCGCCTGTACATCGGCCATTGCAAGGATAGTAGGGGCAATATCTATATTTAAAGCGATCTGTGGCGCTTTGTATTGCCTGATCTTATCCGGCATATTGGGATCATAAATAAGCAGCGGCACCCTGATGGATTCCTCATATCCATACCATTTGCCTTCCATTCCGTGCTCTCCCAAAAACATGCCGTTATCACCCATAAAAATGATGATGGTATTTTTATCAATACCCAGTTTCCTGAGCGTTGCAACGGTGTTACCTACTACATCGTCCACGCCAGATATAAGCCTGTAATAGTTTTTTACATTTTCCCGGAATAGTTCGGGCGTTCCGAAAAGCCCCTGCCATCTCGCCCTGGCAAAATTGGTATCTGTTCTGAAAAATGCAGGTAATTGTTGCCAGTATTTGGGAGCAGCGGTTACCGGTTCTGGTATGGTTACATCCTTATAATAATCTGCGTATGCCGGCTGGGTAATATATTTGGGAGGATTACCATCCTGTTCATGCGGCGCCTTAAAGCTTACGGAAAGACAAAAAGGTTTATTGTTATGGCCAAACTTGTCCAGGAACTCCTGAATGGCATTGTTCAATGTATCTGTATCATGAATGGGATTGCCATCATTGCCGGTGATAATATAATCGGGCTGTCCCTTGCCGCCGGCTTCTGTATCCACCCAAAAATCATACATGTCTTCCGGCGGGTGTTTCCCCACTCCAAACTTTCCTATGGAAGCAATCCGGTATCCCGCATTTTTTAACAGCATAGGATAGGTTCGGGACAATGCTTCCGATGTAAGGTCCATTGAAAAATCATGGATATTATGAGAAGATTCATATTGGCCGGTCAGCAGGCTTGCCCGGCTCACACAGCAAATGGATGTGGTTGCATAGGCATTTTGAAACAGTATGCCTGCGCTTGCCAGCTTATCCAGATGCGGCGTCCGTATGATGGTGTTTCCCATTGCGCCTAATGCATCCCAACGTTGATCATCGGTGAGAAAGAAAATGATATTAGGTTTACCGGTTTTGCCTGCGGGAGCGGATTGCTGTGCAATCCCTTTTTGTGCATATCCAAAAAGTATTAAGCCGGTTAGGTATTTGCATACATATCGTACGAATGATTTTTTCATTTTGATATCTTACTTTATCAAAATTGTTAAAAAAAAATAAGGCAATAAAGTTTATTTGTTTTACAAAAAACTTTATTGCCTGAGCTTAATGGTTATTTACAGAAGAGGGTATTTATTACCCGTTCTCAGTAAAAGGGATTCTGTATTAGTTTATCATTTTTATTCATTTCGTCTATAGTGATCGGCAGGAAATACATTTTATGATCCCATGAACGGTCTTCTACAGTATTAATTACAGAATAAGCCGGGGTGCCGGTTCCATAAGAAGAAGAAGGAGATGAAGGGCTGCCATAAAGAATATATATTCCTTTTGCAGGTGCAAATGCATCTTCACAAATCATCCAACGCCTGATATCAAAATAGCGGCGTTCTTCAAATGCCAATTCTATCTTGCGCTCATGCCTTAAACTATTTACTAAAGCAGTTCCTGTTGTTGTAATGTCCGGCATACCGGCCCTTGTTCTTATCATATTGATATATGTTCTCGCTTCATCTTCCTCTCCAAGTCCAATGCATGCTTCCGCATAGTTTAACAGCACTTCGGTATAACGCAAAAACCTCCAGGGATAGGTTTGCTTAATAGCTACCGGATCAATAGAAGCGTCAATCAGTTTTTTCATATAGTACCCTGTCCAGCCGCCATTCCAGTTATCAATACCGCCATTAGCTCCTTTGGTATCCAGCCCGTCTTTAATGGTAGTAGCATCTGAATAATAGTGCCCGGATTGAATATTGCCATTAGGATCGCCACTTACATCAGATGGTCTTGTGCGCCAGTGAGCCCCATCATATAATATACTTGCATAAAAACGGGGCTCCCTGTTTTTGTATGGAGAAGCCGCCTGGGTAGCATTGCTCCAGCTAAATGTAGAGCCGTCATTCATTTCATATTCATCTACCATTTGCTGAGTAGGCGCTTCAGTACCCCAACCATGCCAGCCATTTGGATTATGAAACAAGCCAGGGTTATAGGTAGTCCAGCTTCCCGTAATATTAGTAGTATAATATCTTGCAAAAATATCTTCACTCGTGCTCATTGAAATAAACAGATTGTAATAATTATCTTCTGCTTCGTCCTGGGTGGCAGGCGCAGGTTTATAAAGAGCATACAGTCCTAAATCCATTACGGCTTTTGCGGCATCTTTTGCCTTCTGCCAGCGGGCCTGGCGGTCAGCGGTTGATGCATCCGTATAACCAACCAGTTCAGGATTGGAGTAACTGCTCCAAACAGAAGGAGTATTATAAAGATCACTGGCAGCATACAACAATGTTCGGGCTTTTAAAGCAAGCGCCGCGCCTTTTGTTGCACGCCCTATTTCAGATTGTGTTGAGGGTAGAAGATTGGCCGCGCTGTCGCAGTTGTCAGATATAAATTGTATACACTCCGCATAAGTGTTACGCGATTCATTAAAACTGTCATTTAAAGTATATGCTTTAGTAATAATAGGCACACCTCCATACATTGATACCAGGTTATGGTACAAATATGCCCTGATAAAATACACTTCGCCTTTTAAAGCATTTTTGGTATCATCATCTACAGGTGAGTCATCAATTTTAGAAAAAAACAAATTGGCCGACCTTATTTTTACATACACGCCTGCCCAGTTGTACAAACCATAATAGCCGCCATTACCAAAAGCCGATAAATTACTTGGTGTAAGCTGGCTCAGCATAATTGAAGACATACCTGCCCAGCTACCTGCATTCATATGCGATTCATCTGATACGGATGATAACATTCCCCAGTTAAACCCATCCGGAATACCCTGGTAAATATTATTCACAAAGGCCTTCATAAGTCCGGGATCTGTTGAATTAAAAACTGCATCATCCGTTACCGCATTTACAGGAGAGAGGTTTAAGGAATTTTTATTACATGAACTGTAAATCAGTGTTGCGGAAAGCAGAAGAAATAAATGAACAATTGACTTCTTCATAAAATTATTTTAGTTCTTTTTAATGATAGCGATATAATATTAAAACCCTACTGTGAGCCCTGCAGACATAACCCTCGACAAAGGATAATTATATCCTGTTATGCTGCTTGCCGATCCATTGGCGGAAGTGCTGGCACCCATTTCCGGGTCAAACTCTTTAATGCCCGGGCTATAGGTTAACAGGTTATACCCGCTTACATATATCCTCAAATTGGTAATGCCGGCTCTCTGAATGGTTTTGCTGTTAAAAGTATATCCAATCTGCAGCGTTTTTAAACGTACATAATCAGCTTTGTGCAGCCAGTATGTATTGTTGTTGGCTGCCCAGTACCAGTTACCCCTGTTAAAAGTTCTAGGTCCGCTCGCCGATGTATTGTCGGGAGTCCAGCGTTCGTCTGCAAAGCGTTGAAAGTAGTTACCGAATTGCCCGGCTTCTGAATAAATATAGGCTACCGCACCGGTTGCACCCTGTATTAATGCAGACAAATCAAATCCTTTGTAGTTTAAATTAATATTGGCACCGAGGGTTAAAGTGGGGATATTGTTTTTATATATCCTTACCCTGTCATTTGCGTCAATCGCTTTATCTCCGTTATAATCAATAAACTTAACATCGCCTGCCGCCGGGGTAGTGCCGATCTTATAGGTTATATCTGCCGGGATATCCTGTTCCGTATGAAAAATACCATCAGTAAGATAATATAAACCTGAACCCATGGGATGACCGGTTGTTTGCTGCCATTCCGGAACACCTGTAGTTTCACCCCATTCCAATACTTTGTTTTTTGCGTATCCCGCATTGGCAGATACAGAATATCCAAGTTTACCGGGTGTAACATCCTGGTAAGTAACACTGAAATCGAAGCCCTGGTTAGATACCTTTCCATAGTTTACGCTTGGCAACGATAAACCCGCTGATGCCGGCACATTGGCACTTTGCGGCCAAAGGATATTGCTTCTTTTATAATAAAAATAATCGCCTTCCACACTCAGCCTCTTATTAAGAAAACTTGCATTAAAACCAATATCAAACTGGTTAGCTATTTCCCAGGTAATGTCTTTATTGGCTAAAACGCTTTCATATAAGGTTTTAAGCTCGGTTAATGCCGACCCCGAATAGGTTACAAAAGGAAGGTTATAAGTTGTTGAACCATCGTTCATGGCTCCGTACTGGTATCCGAAAAGATAGGACGTTAAATACTGAAAACTTGCTACACGATCATTACCGGTTTGCCCCCAGGATCCCCTGAGCTTAAAATAATCAATAAATCCCAGGCTACTTTTCCAAAAGTTTTCGTTAGAAGCTACCCAACCTAATGTAACGCCAGGGAAAAATCCAAAACGTTTGTTTTCCGGGAAAATATAGGATCCATCGTAGCGGCCAACAAACTCTACAAGATATTTGCTGGCATAACTGTAATTTATCCTGCCAAAATAACTCAACCGGGCATTTACATCCCCTGAGCCTCCTGTTGTTTGATATGTTGTTTGCCCGGCAAATAATTCCTGTATCGCTGTTGAAAGAAACATATCCCGGTAAGCATTGAACGATTCGGTGTTACCTTTTGACATCTGCGAACCAACCAGGAATTTTAAATCATGATCCCCTATACTGGTTTGGTAGTTAATTAGCCCATAAAGCAGCTTATTGTAATTATTGCTGGAAGACTGGTATAAGCTGGGGCTGTTGTTTGTACCGCCACCATATGTTTTAGATAGAAGTTCCGGGTCGCCATTAGCATCTACAGATGTTCCATCCCAGGTATATAATTTAAACGGTACGCTGAATGTTTTTACAAAATCAAAGCCCTGGTCGTAAGAAAAGTTTCCGTTAAGCGACAAACCTTTTACCCACGGGATATTAATATTCAACTTTAAATTGGTATTTAAGGCATAATATTTATCCTTGTTATAACCTGCTACATCAGTACTTGTAACTACGGCATTTCTACCGCCTTCAATAGCAGGGCCAGGTTCTCCATTAGGCCAAATAGCTACTGAGGTAGGATATGACTGTATTAAACCTCTGAAAATATCGCCGGCACCGCGTATCGGAAAATTTTTATCTTCCATACGGCCCGCAATATCCACTCCAACGCTGATATCCTTTGTTATTTTTCCGTCAATATTGCTTCTGAACTCGTATTGATTATAAAATGTAGCACTGTTTTTATAAACACCATCCTGGTGCTTTGCGCCCAGAGAAACAAAATACTTCATCGCATCCGTTCCCCCAGAAATGGTAATATTTTGATTGTTTTGGGCAGAAGAAGGTTTTATAACCGTTCCAAACCAGTCAGTATTAGGATAATGCAGGGGATCTGACCCATCTCTGAATTTTTCTATCTGCTCCTCACTATACACCGAGTTCATGCCTACTGAGCTATTATTATAGTAAGCAACTTCATTCAGCAGCGTAGCATAAGTAGCAGCATCAGCCATTTTTGGTAAACGTGTGGGCTGGTTGAATCCGAAATTTACATTTGCGGTAATCTGCGGTTTACCCAACTTGCCTCTTTTGGTTGTAATTAAAATTACACCATTAGCCGCCTGGGAACCATAAATAGCCGCCGATGCGTCTTTAAGAACAGTAATGCTTTCAATACTATAGGGATCAATACGCTCCAGGCTCCTGCCCGGCACACCATCAACCACTATCAGTGCTCCATTATCATTAAAAGTATTACTACCCCTGATCCTGAGCGTTGACCCGTCATAACCAGGCTCACTGCTGCTTGTAACAGCCGTTAAGCCGGGTAACCTGCCTGCAAGGCTGTTACTAACGTTTACTACCGGCGCCTCCGTTACCTCTTTGCCTTTAATGGTACTTATAGCACCCGTTAGCGTGGCTTTTTTAGTAGTACCATACCCCACAACTACCACATCGCTGAGTTGCTGGCTTGCAGAAACAAGCTGCACCAATACAGTTCCATCAGCGCCAGGCCTTACTTCCAGCGGCGTATAGCCCACGCTTGATACTTCTAATATGATACTGGAAACAGAAGTTGGAACCTGTAGTGAAAACCGGCCCCCTTCATCTGCAGCAACTAAAATTTTTGTGCCTTTTACTTTAATACTGGCCTTTGATACAGGCGCACCGGTGGATGCATCAGCAACAGTGCCTGTAATTGTCTTATTTTGAGCAAACAAACATTCACCCGCAAACAACAATAGCAAAACAATCAGGTTTATTTTTTTCATATGCTTTAAATGAAATTGGTTTAAATAATCAGAAAAGGAGAAAGAATATTGAGCGTATTCGCAGAAAGCGTTTACATGAGAAGATGCATATGCAAGCAGTTTTGGTTAAATAATTGTTACAAATATAGAGGATAATATCAGTTCTATTAGGGGGGTAAATGATAAAAAAGAGGGGGTAAATGATATTTCTTGGGGTAGATTACACTTCATAATAAGCTGTAAATCTGCAAAATAGGTAATAGTCTACTTTTTTTGAGTCGCTATTTTATTACCAAAAGACTTACGGTAACGTTTAATATAATCTGAAGGGTTCATTCCGAACAACTTTGAAAATTGCTCCCGGAAATACCTCATATCGCTAAAGCCAGTTATATATGTAATTTCAACAATGGTGTTATTAGTATTGATCAATAATTCGGCCGCCTTGCGAAGGCGCAGGTATCGTATAAATACATTTACAGTAAGCCCGGAAACAGCTTTGATTTTTTTATATAGTGCCGGGTGGCTTAACCCTATTTCCCTGCAAAACTGCTGCACGGTAAAATTATCATCATCAATATGCCGTTCCACAATTTCAATGCAGTTTTCAAGAAACGATTTATGATCGGCAGTAATATTCGCAGCAGGTTGCAGCGTAATAGTATTAAAAAAGTATTGCTGCAACAGGCTCCGTGATTTTAAAATATTCTGAACTCTTGCAACGATCAGTTCCTTATCAAATGGTTTGGTAATATAATCTTCAGCGCCACATTCTATTCCTCTTAACTTTGATTGCTCAGAAACGCTTCCTGCCAATAAAATGATTGGTATATGTGCCAGCGAAGCATCTTCCTTTATTCTGCGGCAGAGTTCTATCCCATCCATTTTTTTCATTATTACATCACTCAATACTATATCCGGAATCACCTTTTTCATAATTTCCAATGCCTTAACACCATTATCAGCATCATAAATATTAAACTGCCCACTAAAAATATCTCTTACATAATTTCTTAAATCCAAACTGTCATCTACGATCAGCATGGTGGGCAGGCCTGAAATAACTTTGTCTATTACCGCAGACTGGTTTTCAAAAACCTGCTCCTCACTATCATTTTGAACATCCGCAACCAATTCGGCAATAATACCCTGTTTTTCCATGACCAATTCGTTATCCGCCGGTTCGGGGGCATCCATTTTATGTACAACAGGAAGTGTTAACGTAAATATTGCGCCTTTTCCCGCTTCACTGGTATATGCCAGTCTGCCGGAATGCGCTATGGCAAGTTTATTTGAAACATACAGTCCAATACCAAATCCAGATTGAGACGCCTGGTCATTATTATCGGACTGGTAAAAAGCATCAAATAATTTTTTGCCTGTATTTCCGGAAATACCACAGCCCGTATCTTCAACAATAACATCTGCCATATCTTCTTTGATTAAAACCGAGAAAGAAACTTTTCCACCGGCAGGTGTATACTTTAGGGCATTGGAGATAAGATTAAATAAAATAATTTCAATTTTCTCCTTATCTCCATTTATCCATATTTCCGATTCAGGCTTTTGAAAAACAAATGAGATTCTTTTAGATAAGGCTGATTGTGTAAAGCTCAAAAACACTTCATTGCATGCTTCTGCAAGATCAAATTTTTTAAAATGCAACTGCTGGTCTATGCCATCAACTTTTCTGAACAGCAATAATTGGTTAACCAGGCTTAGCAGTCGCCCGGCATTTCTTTTAATGGTTAATATTTTTTTCCTGCTTTGCTCTGATACGATATCTTCAGGCAGTTCCCTTAATGGATTTACGATTAAAGTAAGCGGTGTTCGAAACTCGTGGGATATGTGTGTGAAAAAAGCGATTTTCCTTTCAGTCAGCTCCTTTTCTTTTTCTTTATCAAGCCTGGCAAGCTTTATTTCATATTTCAAACGCTCCTGGCGTTTGTTATATAGCAGGTACATATAAATTGCACTTCCGGCTATAACGGCATACAATATATAAGACCACCAGGTTCTGTACCAGGGTGGCAATACTTTTATAAACAGCAACTGCTCTTCACTTCCCCAAATACCGTCTGCATTCATTACCTTAACATAAAAAGTATATTCGCCTTCACGCAGGCGACTGTAATTTGCCGTTCTTGCATTATTTATAATATTCCAGTTTTTATCCCATCCTTTCAAAAAATAGGCATATTTTAATTTATCGGCATAAGTATATTCCGGTGCAGTAAAACCAAGCGTTAATACCGCCTTATTAAATGGGATGGTGATACCGGTAAGTATATCTTTGTTTCTGCCGGTTACATATCGTTCTTCATTCTCAACAGGTTTGTTATCAATTTGCAACCCTGTGAGGAAAAGCTTCGGTACAGTGTTTTTATCATATATACTGTCAGGATAAAACAGGTTAAAGCCTTTTATACCTCCAAACAAAAATGCTCCGTTTTTTGAAATTAAAGCAGCATTAAAACTAAACTGGTTGCTTTGAAGGCCATCCTCACCGGTAAAATTCCGGAATGTTTTCAAAGCCGGGTTAAACCTGCATAAGCCGCTATAGGTGCTTAACCACAGGTTGGCTTTGTCATCTTCAAGTATCCTGAGTATAGCATTGTTCGGCAAACCTTCTGTGGTTGTAATCCTGGTATAAGTTCCGGTTTCCCTGTCAAACAACAGTAATCCCCCTCCTTCAGTTCCTATCCAGAAATTGTGACGCTTATCTTCATGAATACTTCTTACCGGGTAACCAATATCAAAAAAACGGTGTTGCTTTTTTATAGGATCAACCAATACGAGTGTATTATAATTACCGCCCCACAAATTGCCAGATCTGTCCTCTGCCATTACCTGAAAGTTCACCAGTGTACTGTCAAACAGCTCAAACCTATCCGCAGGGTGATTATATAAATACAGATGCCCGTTATTGGTAGTGCTTGCCCATAAGCGGGTACCGTTGTCTTCATAAATAAACCACACATTGGTTTCTTCATATTTTTTAAACGGGTTATAACAGGCATAATGCTTAAATGTGTTATTCCGTGTATTGAACCGGTTGATGCCTCCGAACCATGTTGATACCCATATATCATTGCTGCTATCTTTTGCTATACCTGTAATAAAGTTGCTGCTGATTGAACCGGTATTACTTGAGTGTACGTACCTGGTGAAGGTATTATTTTGCCTGTTCCAGTAGCGCAGGCCTGCGCCATCAGTGCCAATCCATAAATTATATTTGTCGTCTTCACAAAAAGACAGGATAAAATCATCCACCCCTTTTACATCAGCATTATATGATATAGTTTTAAACAGATGATTATCCTGCTCAATAATATTAATGCCTCCTCTTAAAGTGCCTACCCATTTTCGTCCTTCATTGTCAATATACAGATCATAAATGGCGTTGCTGTTTATTGTTTTGCCATCATAAGCAAAAGGAACAGCCTTGCCGCTGCCATCCGGTAAATACCAAAGCCCGTTGCCATCAGAAGCAATCCACAGGTTATGATCTTTATCTTCAACAATATCTCTCACATTTATTTTAGGCGTAACATTGCAGGCCGTCAATGAATTATTATCAAGTTTGTATAGCCCTGTATTATTACCAATAATAACGCTACCGTCAAACCTTGTAATAATTGCATTGCATTGTATTGCACTGTTTACCACTTTAACTATCATACCTGTTTTCAGATCATATTTGCACAACATAGTGTCATTAACACATAACCACACATTGTGCTGCAACGAATCATAGTGAATAGCAGACACACTATACGATCCGTTGTTGTTCCCGTTTTCGGGAGGCAGGATTTGTTGTCCCACCGTATTATTTGCAACAAAAGCAATTAACCCATTGTGGGCAGTACCAACCAAAATCACATTACCTGCTTTTTGAATAGTAAATGCGATGTCATTCAGTTCCAATACCACCGGGCTGTTAGATTTTTTAAAGTGACGCTTAAAAAAAACGTTTTTAGCCGCATTATAAACATTAAGGCCTTTGGCTCCCCCAATCCATAAATTATTGTCATTATCTGAACCAATACAATAAATATGGTTATCAAGCAAAGAAGTACTGTCGCCAATTATATTTCTAAAAACGGTAAAGGCATTGCCATCATACTTGTTCAATCCATCATAGGTTCCAAACCACATGAACCCATTGTTATCCTGAAATACACTGGTAACAAAATTATTGGAGAGCCCGTGATCAATTCCTAAATACCTGATTGATATAGGGTTTCCTGCATAAACATTATGCAACAACAAGCAGCAGGAATAGCAAATAAGATATTTTATACGGAACAGCAAGCTATACTAACAATTTACCTGATCAAATAACCTGTTGTGGATGAAATACATGATACACCCGGCATTCGGGCAATCAAAACGCACGCTCTCTATTTCATAATATTGAGATTTTATTACTGCAATATAGTAACATCTGAACGGGTTTTTGAATTTTACAACCAGATTCACTTTCCTCCACCGGTTGAAGCGGCAGACTGCGAAGCCACTTAAGCAAAAGTGCCGAAGCGGCGGAAAAAAGGACAAGTAAAATTAAATGCCCGCATTGGCTCTATGCGGAGCGTGCTATAATAATCATCCAATTACGGACAATGAGCTAATACTTTTAGCGGCTTTGCCTGTTTTTGCAGAAATTTCGTTTAAAGCTTTAGCCAACGTATCCAGTTCAGCGTCTGTGAATTTGCTTGGTTTGCCGTTAACAATATTGCCATTAATACGCTGGTATAGCCAGCCTCTTGTTTTACCAAAATAATTTTGTGCAATACTGGAAAGTGAAATAATATCAGCTACACCGGCAAGTTGCTCCCGGATATTAATTATTGTTTCCATCCGGTCAATACGTTTTGCAGAAGCTGCTACACCTTCTTTTATAAAGTTTGCAATCTGCTTTTTTGCCGCGGGGTCATCCTTGTATTTTTTATGCAGGGTTTCCAGTTTTTCGTCAAAAGCTTTTGTGCCTGCCAATTTCAAAAGCTGCTCTAATTCTTTTTTCATATTTTAAAAGTTTGGAGGAAGCTCCTTCCTGGGCTTGTGTTATTCTTCCTTTAATTTTCGTTTCAGTTCAGTTAATTTTTCGAGGTAAAAGTTAATTTGCTTTTCTACCACATCATCGCTAAACTGAAACTTTTCTGCCATTTTCAAAAAAGCCTTTAATTGCTCTTTTTCGGCTTTAATCAGGTTCTTAATTTCATCGTTGTTCATTTTGTAATTATTGAATAATTATTATAACACTATAAAGATAATAACCATTTGATTATTATGCAAAATTTCTGGCTTATGTTTTTAAAGGTTTTTCTTAACTACTTTCAATAATGTTTTTTGAGACGGGTTTCTTATCATTTTCCTTAAAAAGCATACAAACAAAAAAAGGCAGCACCAAATAGTACTGCCTTCTAATTATCTGTAAATATTCTGCTATTCGGGTTTTGCTTCTTCAGCAGCTTCTGTTGCGGTTGCTTCAGGTTTTACTTCAGCAGCCGTTTCTTCTTTTGCGTCTGCTTTCTTTTTACCACCACCCGCACGGCGTGTACGTTTGGTTGTGCCTGTTGCTGCTTTTTCTGTGCCTTTACCGTATACTTCATTAAAGTTTACCAGTTCAATTAAAGCTGTTTCAGCATTATCACCAATACGTTTTCCTAATTTAATAATGCGGGTATAGCCACCGGGGCGACCTGCAACTTTAGGAGCAATTACAGTGAATAATTCTTTTACTGCTTCTTTGTTGTTCAAAGCGCTGAACACCAAACGATGGTTGTGGCTGATCTGTTCTTTGTTTTCGTTCTTTTTTGTTTTGGTAATAAGCGGCTCAATAAACACTCTTAATGCTTTTGCTTTTGCAAGAGTGGTAACAATGCGCTTGTTCAATAAAAGCGCGTTGGCTAAGTTGCTCAGCAACGCTTTGCGGTGCGACGCTGTTCTGCTGAGATTGTTGATCTTGTCTCCGTGACGCATGACTGTTTAATTTGAAAATTTGAAAATTTGAAAATTTGAAAATGTCGTGTGGTATACGATCACGCTTTCATTTCTTCTATTTCAAACTGGTTAATAATACCCGCTGTACCGTGTCAAGGACTTACCGCAGGCTCTGTGCTTTCGCAACAGATTATGTATAAAATAATTTCTTTTGTTTGCCTGGTTGCACAAGTTTCAAGTTGCAGGTCTCAGGGTACAACCACGTCCATTATTCACTATTACCTATTCACCATTTACCCTTATCACTTGCTCCTTACTACTAACTTAAAACTCATCCTTATCCAATCCCAATTTCTGCAGATCCATTCCGAAGTGCAGGCTTCTTTCGCCCAGCACCTGCTCAATTTCAGCCAGTGATTTCTGACCAAAGTTGCGGAACTTCATCAGGTCTTCCTGCTCGTATTGTACAAGCTCGCTCAAGCTGTTGATTTTAGCAGCTTTTAAGCAGTTGAATGCACGTACGCTCAGATCAAGATCTTCCAGCGGCGTTTTTAATACCTTACGTAACTGAAGCACCTGCTCATCAACCACATCATCTTTCTTTTCTTCTTTACTGTCGAATGTAATATTTTCGTCAGTAATGATCATTAAGTGCTGGATCAGGATACGTGAAGCCTGTTTAACAGCTTCTTCAGGATGAATGGTACCATCTGTAGTTACATCCATCAACAGTTTTTCGTAGTCTGTTCTTTGTTCAACACGGAAGTTTTCAATGCCGTATTTTACGTTTTTAATAGGAGTGAAAATAGCATCAGTAGGAATATATCCGAATGGCGCGTCTTTCACTTTATTATCTTCAGAAGGAACATAACCACGTCCTTTTCCGATTGTGATCTCAATATTCAGCTTGGCAGAAGGATCTAAGGTGCAGATCAGCAATTCAGGATTCATTACCTGGAATGAACCGGTTGCTTCGCCAATATTAGCAGCAGTAAATTCGCTTTTTCCTTTTATGGAAATGGTGAGTTTTTCCTGGCTGATATCAGTGTCCAGTATTTTTTTGAAACGAACCTGTTTCAGGTTCAATATAATTTCTGTAACATCTTCGGTTACACCCTTCAGTGTAGCGAACTCATGTTCAGCGCCTTCAATAAAAATTCCAATGATAGCGTATCCTTCGAGAGAGTTTAATAAAACCCTGCGGAGGGAGTTACCAATAGTAACACCATAACCCGGCTCTAACGGACGGAATTCAAAAGATGCTTCAAATTCATTTGCTTTTTGAAGTATGATTTTGTCCGGCTTTTGGAAATTTAAAATGGCCATATTTAAATTTCAGTTTTAAGTTTTTGTACCGCTTCAGGCAGTACGCGTTAATAATAGAATCAACTATTGTAACTTCACTCTGTGTGAAGATGAAAATCATTATTTAGAATACAACTCTACGATAAGTTGTTCCTTAATATTTTCAGGAACACTTTCCCTTTCAGGATAAGTAATAAATGTACCTGTAAGCTCAGTTTCGTTCCAATCCAACCAGTTGAACTTAGGATTTTTACCACGTACCTGGCTTGTAACTGCAGTATTGCCGGCACTTTTTTCTTTCAGGCTGATGATATCGCCTGCTTTCAATCTGAAAGAAGGAATATTCACCACTTCGCCATTTACAGTTACGTGTTTGTGCGCAACCAATTGTCTTGCTGCAGGGCGTGAAGGAGCGATACCCAAACGGTAAACGGTATTATCTAACCTTGCTTCAAGTAATTTGATAAGGTTTTCACCGGTAACACCACCAAGGCGTGATGCTTCTTCAAATGTTTTGCGGAACTGGCGCTCTAATAAACCGTAGGTATATTTAGCTTTTTGCTTTTCCTTTAACTGAAGTGCGTATTCTCCCGGAGCTTTGCGTTTTTTGGAAGGTCCGTGCTGACCCGGAGGATTACTGTTTTTGGTAAGGTATTTACCGTTACCGAGAATAGGTTCACCGAAAATGCGGGAAATTCTTGTTTTTGGGCCTGTGTAACGTGCCATAGTTATTTATTTGATTTTTTAATTAAAGATGCCCGATCATTAAAAATCTAAAATCAATCGAACACCTGTTTATTAGTGAATAGGCAATAGTGAATAGTGAATGAGGGATTCATATTGCCCATTCACTATTCACCATGCTATACTCTTCTTTTCTTGGGAGGACGGCAACCATTGTGTGGCAGTGGAGTTACATCCTTAATCATGTTCACTTCAATACCGCTGTTAGCGATTGCACGGATAGCGCCTTCACGTCCGGCACCTGGTCCTTTTACAAAAACATCCACTCTTTTTAAACCGGCTTCAAGTGCAACTCTTGCAGCATCTGAAGCAGCCATTTGTGCAGCGTATGGTGTATTCTTTTTAGAGCCTTTAAAGCCCATTTTACCTGCACTGCTCCAACTGATAACCTGACCATTTTTATTTGTCAGGCTTACAATAATGTTATTGAAGCTTGCTGTTACGTGAGCATCGCCGTAGGAGTCAACTTTTACAATCCTTTTTTTAGCAGCGGCTTTTGCGCTGTTTTGCTGTGCTTTAGCCATAATACCTGAGGTAGTCTTTTAAATGTTTATTATACAAAAAGCGAATTGCCCCTCCCCGGGAAGTAAACCGGATCTGGCGGCAATACATATATTATTACTTCTTGGTTGCCTTCTTCTTACCGGCAACTGTTTTACGTTTGCCTTTACGGGTACGTGAATTCGTACGGGTGCGCTGTCCGCGAAGCGGTAATCCTTTACGGTGACGTAAACCGCGGTAGCAGGCAATGTCAAGTAAGCGTTTGATGCTCATCTGAACTTCAGAGCGCAACTGACCCTCTACCTTGAATTCATTGGTGATGATATTACGGATGGAATTCAATTCCTCATCATTCCACTGATTAACTTTTTTATCAAGGCTGATACCAGCCTTTTCAAGTATGTATTGAGCAGTAGAACGGCCAATACCGAAAATATAGGTTAATCCTATTTCTCCTCTTTTGTTTTTTGGTAAATCAACACCGGCAATACGAGCCATAATTTATTTTCTTTATTTAAATTTTCGAATGTGAATCAGCGATTATCCCTGGCGCTGTTTAAAGCGGGGATTCTTTTTGTTGATAACAAACAACACGCCTTTTCTCCTCACGATCTTGCAATCTGCACTGCGTTTTTTAATGGATGCTCTTACTCTCATCTTATTTGCGTTTTAACGTTATAATATTATTTATACCTGAAAATTATTCGCCCCCTGCTCAAGTCGTAAGGACTCATTTCAACACCCACTTTATCGCCCGGCAAAATACGGATGTAATTCATTCTCATTTTTCCGGAAATGGTGGCCAGTATTTCGTGACCATTTTCTAACTTCACCTTGAACATCGCATTGGACAAGGCTTCTAAAATTATTCCATCCTGTTTAATGAGTGTCTGTTTTGCCATACCGTTTTTGGGTGCGCAAAGATACGACTATATTGTTGATTATTACAAAAAAAGCGTAAATTTTCCCCAATTGATGGGGAAAACATATGTATAACCGGATTTTGCGGGGCAAAGTTAAGCTAATTCCAGGTGAAAATTAGTCATGGAGTGATAATGATTCTGCAATTGATGAAGGAAAATCGGTCCCTTAATATCGCGATGTTCATCCCTGTAAATCAAATGTATATGATCAATATTGCCGGCATCGGGAAACTGCAGGATGAAAGGTCCTTTCACAAAAGCCCTTCCCGTTCCTATTATTACAGGGTCGCTGGATTCTACAAATCCTAACGTTGGGAGGCTGTCTACCGTAAAAAGTACCGGGCTGAGATCCTCTGTATCATACCAAAATTCCTGGTCGCCATGAGAAACCAGCGCTTTTCTTTCTTCCCGGTCTACCTGTATTACCTCCCCGGTATTGATTACATCTTCAAAACGTGCATTTACAATATCTCCGTTTTTAACTTCAGAAATTTTGATCATAATAGCAATATTTAACGTTTGTCATGGAAATGTAAGAAAAAAATGGGAAATATGGATCTGTAAAGCCAGAATTATCAGCCTTTTAAATATCCCCCGCTGGCGGGGGAAGTTTTTACTCCTCAAAGTAATTGTAAATGGGGTGGACAAAAATATACCTATTTGTGTTTTTCAACCCAATCTAACAAGTATACATGTACATAGGCTATATTATTCAGTATTTGAGCATCATCAAAACGTAGTACTGTAAAGCCGGCTTCCTCCAGTTTTTTTTGGCGGGTTGCATCTTTTTCAGCAGCGCCATCCCACTGATGTGAAATACCATCAACTTCAATGATGAGCATCAGTTCTTTGCACATAAAATCTGCAATATAGTTGAGTACAGGACGTTGACGCCTAAAATAAAATCCATTTAAATTACCCGCACGCAGTACATATTTCCATAAGCACGCTTCTGCCTTGGTCATTTGTTTGCGAAGCTTATTGGCATAAGGCTGTAGTTGTTTGTTATAATGGTAATTTTCATGGTTGCTCATAATATTCATATAGTTTAATATAATTAATTTTCCACCCCTGTACACAAACAATTCATTCGAAAACCTTCCCCCGCCAGCGGGGGACATTAACAGAACTGGAAATTTTTACTGCGGATTACTAATCTCAAATTTGCTTAAACACTTTCCACTTCATCACTTCTCCGCTCTCCTACCTGCTGCCGCCACATGGCATAATATAGCCCGCGCTTTTCTACCAGGAAATCATGTGTTCCTGCTTCCACAATCTTCCCTTTCTCCAATACATATATCGTATCGGCATGCATAATGGTTGAAAGCCGGTGCGCAATAAGAACGGTAATCGGGTCACGTTGTTCGGAAATCTGTTTTATGGTTGTGGTGATGGCTTCTTCCGTAAGCGAATCCAACGCGGAAGTAGCTTCATCAAAAATCAGCAGCCGGGGATGGCGCAGCAAAGCGCGGGCAATGGCAATACGTTGCTTTTCCCCGCCGGAAAGTTTCATACCTCCTTCTCCAAGCATAGTATCAATTCCTTTTTCAGAACGGTTTAATAAAGCTTCGCATGACGCCTGGTGCAGCGCATGAATGATTTCTTCATCTGTTGCATCTGGTTTTACAAACAGCAGGTTCTCTTTTATCGTTCCGTAAAACAATTGTGTTTCCTGTGTTACAAATCCAATCTGCCTGCGCATTTCATTATAGCGCATATCCGATGCCGGCACATTATTAAAAAATATTTCACCGGAAACCGGACGGTATAAACCAACAAGCAATTTTACCAAAGTAGATTTTCCCGAACCGGATGGGCCCACAAATGCAATGGTATCCCCGCTTTTAACCGCAAATGATATATGATCAATCGCATTAATTGAAGCAGTGCTATGACGAAACACCACATCATTGAACTGTAAAGAATCCAGCACGCCGATAGCAACAGGTTCTTCCGGCCGTTTTTCTACCGGCTTTTGCATCAACTTATCAAAACTGAGAATAGACGCTTCAGCTTCCCTATAGGATAAAATAATATTTCCAAGATCCTGCAGCGGGCCGAATATAGTAGTGGATATAAACTGCATACTGATCAACTCACCTGTTGTAAGCACATGCCTGAATATGAGCCACAATAAAATAAAAAGTATGGACTGACGGAGAAGCGTAAGCGCAGAGCTTTGCAGGAAGCTGAGCATCCGCACTTTTTTTACTTTGGCTATTTCAAGATCAAATATTTTTTGGGTATGTTCTCTTAGCCTGCGTATTTCCTGGAAAGTTAACCCAAGACTTTTTACCAGCTCTATATTGCGCAACGATTCGGTGATAGCGCCGGACATCTGGTTGGTCTCCCTGTTGATAGAACGTTGCAATGTTTTTATTTTTTTGCTCAGCAATCCTGTTAATCCTCCCAACACAACAATGCCAATGATAAATACAGGTATCAGCAACCAGTGTTTGGTAATGGCATACCATATTAAAAACCCAATGCCAATAAGTGATGAAAAAAGAATATTGATAAATGAGTTGATAAACCGTTCCGTATCTGTGCGTACTTTTTGCAGTGTTGATAATGTTTCACCGCTTCTTTGCAATTCAAATTCCTGGTAAGAAAGCCGAAGCGTTTGCCTGAGCCCGTCGTTGAATATCTGCATACCGAATTTTTGCACCACCAGCCTTGTAATATATTCCTGGAAGCTTTTTACAAGTCTTGAAATTAGTGCTATAGCTACAGCAATCACAAGCCAGAAAACTACGCCATTCACTAATTCTTTTTCGGTTTTATCACCGGGATTATTCGCGTATTCATCAATGATCTTTCCGAATATGATCGGATCAATTAAAGTAAGCAATTGTGCTATCCCTGCTAACACAAGCGAAAGAATAATCAACCATTTATGCGGTTGCAGATACCGCCATAGTATTTTCATATACTTAAAGATAATGACAACCCATCAGACAGGGATTTCCCTTTTAGAAAAAATTTAAAGCTATCTCCATCAGGAAAATTGCATGAGATTGCTTCAACCGCCGCACCATACCTTTAATTCATCTTTCATGCGGGCGAAGCAATCTTAATTTTTTAATTGACCTTTTTTATTGCCTAATTAATGGCTATTTATCTTTTTGAGATTAAAATATTTTTTTAAAGCGAAATCCCTGACCTGTCAAAGCTATCAACAGGATTTTTAATTTGTTCTTTCTATCTTTCCTGTTTAATTTCATACAATGCTATTCCTGATCATTGCGGCCGCAGTAGTACTTATTATATATCTCTTCTTTCAACAAACTTCATTTGGAGAATTACCTTCAGGAAAAAGACTTGAAAGAATAAGAAAATCACCCAACTACAAAAACAATAGTTTCCAGAATATTTCTGAAACGAGAACCATGCAACCGGGAGTATCTATTCCTAAGATCACTAAAGAAATGTTTTTTACCAGGCATCCGAATCGTTCACCACACAAGGCGCTGCCATTTATTAAGCCGTCTTACTTTCTGCAGCCCGAAGATATGCCTGAAATAACATGGTTCGGGCATTCTTCTTATTTGCTGCAGGTTGATGGCGTTAATATTCTGGTGGATCCTGTATTCAGCGAAAGAGTGTCTCCTGTTTCTTATGCAGGCTCTAAAGCTTTTGAAGGCAGCAATGTGTTCAGTGTAGATGATTTGCCGGGTATTGATATTATTGTTATTACCCATGATCATTACGATCATCTTGATTATACTGTTATAAAAAAACTAAAAAATTATGTGCCGTTGTTCATTACTTCACTCGGCGTTGGCGCACACCTGGAATACTGGGGAGTTCCTGCTAAAAAAATAGTTGAGCTCGACTGGTGGGGAAGTTATACTACCAAGGAAGGCTTGGAGTTTATCGCTACACCTGCAAGGCATTTTTCAGGAAGAACATTTAGCAGGAATAAAACCCTGTGGTCTTCATTTGTGTTAATCTCAAAAAACAATAAAATTTTCATTGGAGGAGATTCAGGTTATGATACACATTTTACCACTATAGGAGAAAAATACGGACCATTTGATATTGCTATTTTAGAAAACGGCCAATACAATGAAATGTGGCCCAATATTCACATGTTTCCTGAAGAAACGGTGCAGGCTGCTATTGATTTAAAAGCAAAAACACTATTGCCTGTTCACTGGGCAAAATTTTCATTATCCACGCATACCTGGCATGATCCCATTGACCGCATAATGAAAGCGGCAAATAGAGCCGGCGTTAATATCATTCATCCTGCATTGGGAGAAAGAGTTTCAATCAATACACCATTGACCAATGAGTGGTGGCTGGGGAGATGGTAGCCCCTGGTAAACCTGCCATATTTTTCCTTTTATGTAATTACCTGGATTTTCGCATCTGTTGTGGAAAGCCATTTATATGTATACAAAAACAAATTGCTTATCCATCTTTTTATTGCTTTATCTTTTTGCAAACGCAGGAGATGAGCCGCTCAAAGTACCATCATCTCTTAAAACAGTAACTGTTTACCGTAATGGTGCGGAAATGACCCACAATGCCAATACTTCCTTACAGCAAGGCGCTAATGAATTGATTATTGAAGGTATCAGCAATGCTGTTGATATCAACAGCATCCAGATTAATTGTCCTTCTGCAGTTACATTAATGGGTGTTGAGTTCTCCAGCAATTACCTGGTAACGCCACAGGAAAACCAGAAAATAAAGCAACTGAAAGATTCTGCAGACAATATATCTGATGAAATAGCAAAGGTGAAAGTGCAAATAACCACCATTAATGAATTGCTGGACGTATTAAAGGCAAATAAAGATATCAAGGGTTCACAGACCGGATTAAGCGTGGCAGAATTAATGAAACTGATGGATTACTATAAAGCAAAATCCAACGAACTGCAGCAGGAGCTTAAGCAGCAAAACGAAAAGCAAAAAAAATGGAATGAACTGCTCACTAAAATAAATAATCAGGTAGCTGAAGAAGAAAAGAAGAACACCAAAAATGAAGGGCGCATTAACCTGCAACTATCCGTAGCCGTGAGCGGTAAGTATGATTTTGTAGTGTCTTACATAACACCCAACGCATACTGGACTCCCTACTATGATATTAGGGTTGATGATATTAAAACGCCGCTAAAAGTAATTTACAAATCAAAGATCACGCAAACCACAGGTTTAGACTGGAAAAAGGTAAAGCTTTCGCTTTCCACATCAGTGCCAAACCAATGGGGCAATGCGCCTGCAATGAATACCTGGTTTCTTGCCTATATTAACCCGGTAAATGTGATGGAGCAATCGCTGGCAGGTAAGGTATCAGGTATACAAATCCGTGGCGTTAATAGCATAGCTGAGGTGAGCGATGTGGTTGTGGTAGGATATGGTACAAACCGGAGTGTTGATAAACCGGTTGAAGAAAAAGCGCCAATCTATATTGTTAACGGTGCTGAAATGACGAAGCAGGAATTTTCAAAAATTAATAAAATAGCCATTAAAAAGATGGATGTATTAAAAGAAAATGCTGCTACTGCCATATATGGCTCGAGAGCGTCAGGTGGCGCCATTATAGTTACTTTAAAAGAAGGTTTGGGAGATTATGTAACCGTTAGCGACAATGAACTGAATGTTATTTTTGATATAGACATTCCTTTTGATATTCCTACTAACGGTAAGGCGCAAACGGCTGTATTAAAAGAATATTCAGTGGATGCCAATTATAAGTTTTATTCCGTGCCGCGACTTGATAAAGACGCGTATCTTTTAGCAGACGTATCGGAATGGGAAAAACTAAACCTCCTGCCTGGCGATGCCAATATTATTTTTGAGGGTACTTATGTAGGTAAATCTTTTATTGACCCCAATTCCACGCTCGACACTTTAAATCTTACATTGGGAAGAGATAAACGGGTGGTGGTTAAAAAAGAGAAGCTGGCCGATTACAGCAGTGTAAAATTTCTCGGGATAAACAAACTTCAAAAATTGACCTATGAGATTACGGTTAAGAATAACAAAAAAGATACGGTGGAAATGCTGCTTAAAGATCAATATCCATTATCTACCAATAAAGATATTGAATCGGAACTTACAGATGACGGAGGTGCTTCTATTAATAAAGAAAACGGCGTATTAAGCTGGCAGTTGAAACTGGCACCTGGTGAAACAAAGAAAATACGATTTGGGTATAGCGTAAAATATGCAAAGGACAGGCAGGTTAATTTAAATTAGACCACGACAACATAGAGCCTTCAGCAGCCCGCAAATATTGTATACATTCACAATGTGGTTGAAAAAAATCTTTACATTATTGCGGGCTGCTGAATAACAAGACTTTTGCTTTTGAACCGCCCTTTCAACAAAAAGTTATAAAAATAGAATTATTGAGGCCAGGCAAAATGGCTATACATTAGCTAAAGAAAGCGTTAAAATGCGGCAGATGGCAGACACAATATCCCACCTGAGTGGATTGCCCAAAAATTATTAGAGGGACTTTTAATTATTATTGATGACAAAAAATTTAATAACCTAACCCAGTTATTATGATTCTCAGAGAAAAACAGCAAAAATTGCATAATAAAATCTTTTTAGGGTTAAAAAAATCCTTCCAACAATTAATTGAATTAAAAAAGCAAAAAAACCGAACCCGTTATCATGAAAGACAATAAAATTGTGAAAATAAAATCAGAAGAATTTGACTACTTGTTTAATCAATGAAAAAATAAATACCCCACAAATATGGCTGTAATAATTCCTGTCAAATCAGCCAGCAACATAGCAGGGATGGCATAACGGGTATTCTTAACCGAAACGGCGCCGAAATAAACCGCAATCACATAAAAGGTGGTATCATTTGTTCCCTGGAAAATACTGGATAGTCTTCCTATAAAAGAATCTGTTCCATGTGTATTCATTGCTTCAACCATCATACCCCTCGCACCTGCCCCGCTTAATGGCTTCATTAATGCAGTAGGCAATGCCTCAACAAAATCTGTATTCATACCTGTTAACCCAAACAGATAACGCAGGCCCTCAATCATATAACTGAAAATGCCGGAATTGCGTAATACGCTTATAGCTACCAGCATCGCGATGAGATACGGGATAATGCGGATAGCAATTTCGAAACCGCCTTTAGCACCGTCTACAAAAGCTTCAAACATGTTTACTTTTTTTCGCAACCCTCCCAATAAAAAAAGTAGAAAAATCAATAAGATCAGTCCACTGCTTAATGTATTTGAAAAGAGTTGTATACTGTTTTGATTGAGCGTGGTAAGATACCACACTAATGCGCCTATGATGGCAGATAAACCACCTACCCACGCCAATAGCACGGGCTGAAAAAGATTAATCTTTTGCTTATATGCCATTATGCATAATGCGGCAAATGTACCTGCGAAAGTTACAATCATACATGGTACAAAAACATCTGTAGGATTTGCGGCGGGCATTTTTACAGAAGCCCGGATGGCAATAGTACTCACCGGTATTAATGTAAGCCCGCTGGCATGCAAAGCCATAAACATAATCTGCGCATTACTGGCAATATCTTTATTGGGGTTAAGTTCCTGCAGGCTCTGCATCGCTTTTATACCAAAAGGAGTTGCGGCATTATCAAGCCCAAGAAGATTGGCGGAAAAATTCATCATCATCTGCCCCGTAGCAGGATGATTTTTGGGTATATCAGGAAATAATTTTGAAAAGAAAGGACTTACAATTCTTGAAAGAAAACGAATAGCGCCAGCCTTCTCTCCTATACTCATAAAGCCCAGGAATAAGGCCATAACGCCTACCAGTTTAAGAGAAATATCAAAACCATCATTGGCGGCCTTAAAAATACCCTCTACCAATGCGGGCAAAATCTGCTGGTCGCCTAAAAAAGCCCATTTAATAAAGGCAACAGCGAATGCCAGCAAAAAAAACGCCATCCATATATAAGTCAATGTCATAGTTGAAGTTAATTGCTAAAAGGTAAACGCACAAAATGTTTCTGCATTGTTTTTTAAATCTGTTATGTAATGCTACCTTTGCCGCCTCAAAAATTACCCTTAAAGTATTATTATGGCATTACAAGCTGGTATTGTGGGATTGCCCAATGTAGGAAAATCAACTTTGTTTAACGCACTCAGCAGCGCCAAAGCGCAGGCTGCCAATTTTCCATTCTGTACTATAGAACCCAATATAGGAGTAATAACCGTGCCTGATGAAAGGCTGATTGAACTGGAAAAACTGGTTAAACCTAATAAAGTAGTACCTACCACGGTGGAGATTGTAGATATAGCCGGCCTTGTAAAAGGCGCCAGCAAAGGAGAAGGATTAGGGAACCAGTTTTTGGGAAATATCCGCGCCACAGATGCCATTATTCATGTATTGCGTTGCTTTGATGATGACAATGTGATACATGTGGACGGGAACGTGAACCCTGTCAGAGATAAAGAAATTATTGATACCGAATTGCAGTTAAAAGATCTTGATAGTGTTGAAAAAAAGATCAGCAAGTCAGAAAAATCTGCCCGTACCAGCGGTGATAAAGAACTAATAAGAGGATTGGAACTATTACAAAATTTAAAGAAACATTTAGAGCAGGGAAAAAATGCGAGATCATTTGCTGTAAGCAAGGAAGATAAAGAAAAGTTCTTTGCGGATCTTTTTCTCCTTACCATAAAGCCTGTTATATATGTATGTAATGTAGATGAGAAAAGCGTGATATCAGGCAACAAACATACCGAAGCAATAAAGCAATTGGTAAAAGACGAGGACGCGGAAATATTATTGATAAGCACCGCCATTGAAAGTGAGATAGCAGTAATGGAAAGTTATGAAGACAGACAGATGTTCCTGGAAGATATGGGGTTAAAGGAAAGCGGTGTAACGAGGCTTATACAGTCTACCTATCGCCTGCTGCATTTATATACTTATTTCACTGCCGGCGTGCAGGAAGTTCGTGCCTGGACAATTACCAGGGGCATGCTGGCACCACAAGCCGCAGGCGTTATACATACTGATTTTGAAAAAGGCTTTATCCGTGCAGAGGTTATAAAATATGCTGATTTTATTCATTACAAATCAGAAGCTGCCTGCCGCGATGCGGGAAAACTTGCCGTGCAGGGAAAAGATTACGTGGTGGAAGACGGGGATATTATGCATTTCAGGTTTAACGTGTAGCAATCAATACAACTGGAATAATTTTGTTTCATCATTGATTACAACAGCTTTTTCGAAAGCTGTTGTAATATTATCTCCTTCACTTAACCTGTAAAACAGTTGCAGTATAAAAATCAACGCGGTATTTCCGTCTATATAATCTTCCGTTGCAATAACATTATTACACCCGGACTTTTTAAAATTTTCTGCAAGGTACCCTAAGGTACACCCGGTTAATATAACAGTCAGGCCTGTTGCCTGAGCATAGGCTTCTACCATAGAACCATCAAAATCAATTTTGGGTTCGCCATCTGTATAAATATCATCAGCCAATACCGGCATTACCATTTTTCCTCCATTACCATGAGATGAAATAACCAGTATTGAAACATCATCATATAAAATCTCCCGGTTTAAAACGGCAATAAAATCATTAGGCCTGCCGATAGGAATATAAATAACCCTGTATCCAAAATATTCCAACGTATTCCTGATAGCGGATGATTCAGCGCCCACATCTCCAATTACTGCAAGCGCAACAGTATTTGTATGTTTCGACATTCAGCGTATGTAAAATAAAAGTACCAGACGATATGTAAGATAGACAATCAAATAACAGGCTCCCAACCTTGTTCATAATTTCTTTTCCAGAGTTTATTTGCTTCAGCATTATCAATGATGTGCCCGTTGCGTTCATCTGTTCTGAGCGTGCTTTGTGTACGCATTGCAATATCACCCAACTGGTTTAACAGTGTGCTTTTAAAGCCTTCTTCTATATCTGAATTTAAAACTGTTCCCTTGCGTATACCGTCAAAAAAGTTTTGAATATGCAGCGCATCCAGTTCTTTTAAAGGATCAACGCGGTTACCTGCATCAAATTTCTCTTCATCCTTCACTTCTTTCAACAACCTGCCCTCCAAATCATACATCTTATAATTATTGCCGCCGCCTATTATCACGGTCCCTTTCTCCCCATAAAACGCCACTCCAACGCTCGATCCTTCCATTCCCAGCCCGTTGCAACTTCTCCCCTCCCACTCCATCAAAGTATTATTCGGAAAAGCCCAGGATACCACCTGCGTATCGGCAGTTTGCCAATCATCTTTATAACGGTAACGCCCCCCCGAAGAAGTAACACTTACCGGGTAATCAATACCCATGCCCCAACGCAGCAAATCAACCATATGCGTGCCATTATTACCACCCTCACCGGTACCCCAGTTCCAGAACCAATGCCAGTTATAATGTATGATATTATCCCTGAAATCTTCTCTTGGTGCAGGTCCCTGCCATAAATCATAATTAAGCCAGGAAGGCACTTCTGCTTTTTTACCTGTACCTATTGAAGCACGATTACTGGCGTACCAGCCTCTTCCAAAATAAGGCCGTCCTATAACGCCTGATTTTACTTCCTGTATTGCGGCTATTACATTTGGCCAGCTCCTGCGTTGGTTGCCCATCTGCACTTTGCGATTATACTTTTTTGCAGCAGCAACCAGCAATTCTCCCTCATGCGGATTATGCGAGCAGGGCTTCTCTACATACACATGCTTACCCGCCTTACAGGCAAGTATAGCCGCAGGCGCATGCCAGTGGTCGGGGGTGGCTATGACCATAGCATCAAGCGCTTTATCTTCCAGAGCTTTTCTAAAATCAGGAACAATTTTAGGCGTGCTGTTTTGTACAGGCGTTATCTTTTTAATACAAGTATCAATCGCCCTGCTGTCAACATCACTAATACTGGCTACCTCACAATTTTTTTGGCTCGCGTAGTTTTGCGCCAACGCCAAACCACGGGAATTAACACCCATCACACCCACTTTAATTCTTTCATTAGCGCCGTGTATAGCAGCATAGCTCTTTGCAGTAAAGCCGGGAAGAACACCGCCAACGGATAATGCAGCAGAAGCTTTTATTGAATTACGGAGGAATTTTCGTCTTGAACTTTTCATAATAAACTTTCTCCTTTAAAAATAGGAACAATTTTAATCCGGAAGCTCAATAATTTCTTCCGGTATTTAGTCGGGCTGATAAAATATCTATATGCCGGATATGTTAATATACTTCATATATTTAATTTTGATTAAACTATAATTTTTGCCTTTAACTTCTATCATCATACCTGTTTACAACGAAGAAGAAAATATAATTCCCCTGTACGAGGAATTAAGAACTGTGACATATTCACAAACAGAGATTATATGGGTTGATGACGGAAGTACAGATAATTCTCTGCAAAAAATAGCTGAAATATCTGCGGAGGACAACCTGGTAAAATGTATATCTTTTTCAAGAAATTTCGGGCACCAGGCTGCATTAATTGCAGGTTTACATTATGCTGCCGGAAACTATATTGTAATTATGGATAGTGATTTTCAGCACCCTCCTCAACTTATACCGCAGTTTTTACACAAGCTTAATGAAGGATATGATATTGTTTCCGGTAAAAGAATCAAAACACAAAACATCAGTGTACTAAAAAAATACACCGGCAAACTGTATTATAAATTGATCAATTTTTTATCTGATACACATATTGAAGAAAATGTTGCAGACTTCAGGGCATTCAACAGGCGTGTACTGGATGCCATTTTACAGTTTGAAGAAAAAGAGATTTTCCTCAGAGGCGTTTTTGGGTGGATAGGTTTTAAAAAGGTTTTTATTGAATATAATGCTCCCGGAAGAAAATACGGGCAGACAAAATATTCTTCTCCCAAAATGATAAGCCTGGGCTTGAGAGGTGTAATATCATTTAGCTTCAAACCACTCAGGGTTTCTTTGCTAATTGGATCAATTATTTCACTCGTGTCCTTTCTATTGGCGATAAATGCAGTATTCGCTTATCTCAATGGCAATACAGTTCCGGGTTGGACTTCCATTATTATTGCAATAATGTTTTTTGGAGGTATACAATTATTATTTCTTGGATTAATAGGTGAATACATCAGCAGTCTTTTTATAGAAGTGAAAAAAAGACCAAAATATATTGTGAAAGAAACTATTAATGTTTCTTAATTTTTTTTAGGGTAACAGAAGCTTCAAGCAGTCCTGTAGGAATTGACAAAGGAATATTTGCCAGAGTGCCCGGCAATTTTATACCGGCAAAATATTCCATATAATACCCAACCGGATATGGAATGATAGTTTTGCCAACATTTATTTCAAAAAACCCCTGCTCAGATTTTTCATTGCATTTCCTGCTTAAAAGTAATTGCATTCCCTTTATTGTTGGTATACACAAATGCTCACCGGGTAAAAAGTAGGGCCATTTCTTTTTTAATAGCCGGTTTGCCATACTTCCAAAATCCGGAACAGTAATATATAGTCTTCCCTCATGATTTAAACTATTGAGCAAAGCATCTATGATTTTATCAGGAAACATTACATGTTCCAATACGGTGATCAGGAAAATGAAATCTGCATCTGGGTAAACATTTCCGGCATTCAAATCTTTGCTTTCCCAATCAACTTTTCCCTGCTGTTTTAATACTTCAGGTTCATTATGAAAATCTATTGCCAGCCCTTTAGCAAAAGGATATTTCTTTGTCAGTTGCAAAGCTAATTCCCCGTTACCGGCCCCGACATCCATCCAGGTGAATGTACTATTTCCTGAGAATGTAGAGTTCTTTAACGCATGGTTTATACATTGCGCATACCATGCAGATAAAGGATATGTATCGCGGAGTTTCCTTATAGCCGGGATCATTCCTCCTTCAAAACTTTTATATAACAATGCCAGTTCGGATGGTTGGGGAAGCGGGATTGTGAGACCTGAACCGCAATTGTTACATGTATAAAATGTATATGGCCCGTGATCCTTTTTATATGAATGATATAAGTTACCATATAGTAACTTTAAATCTTCACTACCACAAAAACAACATATTGAACGCATATTGTATCTAATTAAATTTCCTTTCTTACATCTATTGCCGGTTATGTTCTATATTATCACCTTTAATGGTACATATTTACTTTTTTTACAAAAAAATCTTTCTTGCTGAGAAGAGGTTTTTCAATAAAATTCCATGACATCCAACAAAAAGGAACCAGAAGTATTATTGTAAAAAACATTAACCCTGATGGAGATATATTTTCTATCCCAGTCACATGAATTATTGCTTGTTGAATTGGATAAGCATATATATATGCAGAATACGAGTAGTCGTTTTCAGAAAAAAAGGGACTCTTAATTGAAGGTGCCTGAAAGCCCAAAAGCAAACAACCATAACAAATCACAAAAAGCTCGCTCAGCCTGATTAAAACGCCTTCCTTTACAGAAAAAAAATAAAGTATAAGGAAACAAATAAAAATCAGGATACTTAGTTTGATTTTATCTTTTAATAAACAGGTAAGAGATCCTGCGAAGAAATATAGTCCCCAATATATATATATGTCAAACCATTTTGGAATAGATAAATATTTTTGAAAACCAATAAAAAAAAGAAGCGTAAGTAAAATTACTACTAAGAATAAAAGAATATTACGATTAAACCAGGCAATAATGTACAGTAAAGCAAGCAATAAATATAACCTGAACTCTACCGGTAAACTCCACAGAGATCCATTAACTCCTTCTCCATTAAATACCCCTGGCAGAGAAAATCTTAGTTTAATCAGCGATATTCCCCCAATAAAATATTGCCAGGTTTGAGAAGACGTAAAATAATTTATTAAAGGAATTGTAGTAAATACCGGCCCATAAATGAATACCGTCACGAAAATCAATATTATTAAAGCCGGATAAATCCGTAATATTCTTTTCCATAAGAAATGTTTTATATTTTCAGATGCCATAAGGCTTTGCGTAACAAGAAGGCCACTTATAAAAAAAAAATTATTAAACCAATTCTGCTGAAAGAAAGTGTGCCATTTGTAAGCATTGACAGGCCTTCCTCACCGTACTTTCCCAACAATTCATATGAATGACTTATAATCACAAATAAGGCCGCTACATGCCTGAGTAGTGTAAAATTGTTAGACTTATGGACTGCCTGTTTTAAATGCATAAATTGCTATTAATCTATTATCGGTATTCAGGGTTTTTATATAAAATAAATCTAACCGGCCATCCTCCGAATGTATAAACAGGTATAAATTTAGTTTTCAACAATAATAATTGATCATCCGAATATTGATTTGCAATATTTGAATAGAGTGTATAAGGAGTTTCTTCAGGCGGTAGTGCTGAAAATTTAGATGTATCATTTCTCAGATCTATATATTTACGCTCCATATCGTATGGAAATGCCGCACTGATCTGGTTTAAAGGAATGTTATGTTGTTTAATATAATTAAGCGTTTCACATCTTAGTTTATAGTAAGGTAAATGTGCAAGCGTTGCATCCCATCCTTTGGCAATGCGATCAGGGAATACCCAAAAATTAGCAGAGAAGAAAGCGATAGCCGCAACAACAGTTATTTTTTTAAACGATTTTTCGCTAGTGTACTCTTCCGTAATTGATCCAAAAATGCAAATTATTATAGATATTAAAGGGAATAAATACCTGTGCAAGAGGGAGTATCTGTAAAAAAGCTGTATCAACACTGATCCGAAAAAACATAACAAAAGCAGCAATGACATATCTTTTGTTCGCTTACTCAAATGAAATCCTGACCAATTTTTCAGGATAATCACAAATAAAATACCCCACAAAAAAATAAGTCCCATATCAACCATACGCCATCCAAACACTACAATATTTCTCACAAAACCTTGAAATCCTACTCTTTCAAAGGATTCTGCCCATGGCGAATTTTTATGATATCCAATCCATCCTAAATATCTATAATGAAATATTAAGAACAAAACAACTAATGCTACTCCGGGAAGAAACGCTACAACATTTTGCAATGCTTTTTTTAGCGTTTTCTTTTCCCTTAATACAGAAAAAAGATACAAATAAGGAATACACATCATTCCTCTCATGCTTATACCACCAAGCACTATTGCACCTATTATTATATTAACCTTTTTATGGTAAAGTATACCGTTCAGCGTAAAAAAAAAGAAGGCTATTAAAACTACATCAGGACTGATTAGGGTACTTTGTCCTAAAATTATAGGGTTAAATAAAATCATTGCAGATATGTACGCCCAATTTTCCTTAAAATAAAACCTGGTAAAATGATAAACCTGGTTGATCAATAATATCAAAAATGGCAACATCATTAAATGACTGACAATGATGCTTACTCCAAATACCTTCCATGTTACCGCTAACAACATAGCAAAAAAGCTGGGATGTCCACTGTCGATGTTATTTGGAAGAAAAAAATATTTAAAATTATTATCATAATACCACCAGGACTGCGCTGCGGCCAAATGTGTGGTATCCCAAAAAAACGCATTCTTGCAGGTAAAAAGAAAAAGAATAAGATAGGTTACCAGAAAGGAGATAAACGCTTTGGATTTAAAGCTATCAGCATGCATGTTGTGTAAGCTAAATTAATTCAGGATTATACACAAAACTAATTGTAATCACTTTTACGCTAAATACCTGTCTCCTGTTTTTATGATTGAGGAGGCTAAAATATTTTAGTAATCAATATTTCCCTATCTCATCAGGTACATTTTCCCGTACCCTTTATTAAAATACTGATCAGTATTATCTCCCTCTGCTTTATATTTATCCAGTGATTTTCCATTTAAATTTGTTATAACACGGTATAAATAAATTCCATTTGCAAGCTTTTGCCCAAACTGATCCGTGCCATCCCATTTAAATTCCGTGATATTTCTTCCAATTCTGATTGATCCTAATTCCTGCCGGGTTATTTCGCGCACTATTTTTCCGGTAATCGTTAGTATTTGAATACGCAAATTTTGGGGCACCTCACTTCCTGTTAACGTAAACACAAAAGCTGTGGACGTTGTAAACGGATTGGGGTAATTAAACATGTTTGAGATCATCGGTTTATTGATGATCTTAAAAGCAACGGTATACTGAGATTGCCCGGCAGTATTGCCGCTCTTATCTTTTCCGGACACGATAAGCTGATAATCTCCATCTTCTAAAAAGTCAGGATTAAATTCTATTGATGCGGTATTATCTGAATTTCCCTGCCCTATTACAGCGGGAGTAAAACGAAGTGTATCTGAATTATAATAGAAAGTACGTAACAGGCCGGAAGGATATTTAACCTGAACTTTTACCAAAGCAGTATCATCCAGGGCTATATAGAGATTTTCATCTTTCAATTTTATCATAATATTGGGTTTAGAAGAGATAATATCATTGTTAAGAATATGTGTCCCGTCTATTGTTACATCCATCAACGGGTTCACTTCATCTGTTATTACATAAAAATTATGCAGGAGATAATTATTGAAATGATACTGCTCAGGCTGGTCGTCATCGGAGTTAAATTCGATGTATAAGGTATTGAGACCCGGATAATCCTTTGCTTCAATTTCGTAGTAAACTGAAATTGTATCTCCCGACGCCAATGGCTTTCCCTTTGGTAAATATGTTATATGCGGCACATTATTATTATCTATAATAGTCACCTTAATTTTCAAACTATCAAAGCTGAGCTCACTTATATTTTTAAAAGCAATGGCAAATGCTAATTTTTCTCCTGCCTGTACAGTATCTTTTACCTGCAACAGCACATTGGGGGCCAGCGATCCTTCCGGAGGGAGCTCACCATTTAGTCTCCAAAATTGCAATTGGCTGGGTGTTGCATATACGCTATCTTTTGTAAGCAGTTTTAATTTTAAATAAGGATATTGTTCACTATCAATAAAACTCAATGAGGTATCCTTTGCAGCATATATTGTTGTGATTAATTTTTCCTCGCCGGCATTATCTTTTCCATAAACCTGTAATTCGTTTACATCAGTAACTGAATTATCAATACTACTGCCATCCCAATGCAATTCTTTCCATTTCAATGAAGGTCCAAACCATGGAGATTCCATACTACCATCTTCCAAATGCTCAATAAGGGAAAAATCTTCAACAATATAATCAGATGGATCTGTACCCGCTTTTTGATATATAGGGTTGGTATCTCCTTTTTTGAAGAAAAATAAGAACGGGACATTTTTTGTAAAACTATCAATCTGCGTTAATCCTAATTGCTTTATTTTGTGATATAGAGAATTGTTTGAACCGAGGTGGGCCGTATCCGCTTTCCACTCATCTATAAATGAAGTATTTGCAGCTATCCAGGTATCTTCTCCCACTCCAACCCAATACATCATTACTTTACTTCCCTCAGGAATTGAATCAAGAAGCTGCATTGCCTTTCTTCGTTGCGATGAATCACCAAATAAATAACTAAAACTATATGGTGGCAGATGGCATACAGGTCTGCTGCCATACCTGCCTTCTGTAGTCGATACATTATAATTATTCCAGGGTTTTGAAGTATATGCATCGAATACAATAATTTGCAATGTATTAAATTCGCAAGTCCAGCTTGAGATAACTTCCTCGTTTCTGCTTACGCCAATAGCGGCATCAACATAAAAAGGATAGGTACCTACTTTAGCTCTAACAGTAATGGCTCTTTCATTAAAACTAAATTTTCTGTCGTCTCCAAGTTGCATAGAATCATACGTATTATCTTTATGCTGAAAATAATGGGACTGATTATAGCCCGGTGTGAGTTGGGTATTATACAGAAATGAGGAAATATTCCATACACCACTGCCTCCGGAACTGCTGGTGCGCCAATAATAAACTGTACCATCCGCATAGCTGATATTGGGTTTAAAATCTATAATACCTCCAATGCCGCTTTTAGTGACATTTTGCTTTAACGGAGAATTGAATAATGCTGTAGTATCAATCTCCATTGTATAGCTGTTTGCTGATTTCGATAACTGGGTAGCGTAAGCATAAAATGTAATATCCGGTTTGTTAACAATTGCATAGGTATATGGTAAAACTGGTTTTAATTCATCTTCCAGAATAAATACTGACTTTATTAATGTATTATTCGTTTCAGATACTTCCTGAATCTGGTTTTCGCTATCCAACGTAATGATAAACTTATTTTCTCCTTTTGAAACAGTTGGGTTTGTGGGAATGGTTAAAGTAAGGCTATCTATAAACTTATTACCGGTAACTTTTTGTTTTAAAATAGTATTTGTAGTACCATTTGGAAGCTGCCGCTTAACTTCTAAAGTAAACGAATCTGATATAGCCCGTCCAATATTCAGGTATTTAATTTTTAGTGTGAAGTTATTTTCAATAGCCGAAACCGTAGATGGCACAATCACATTTTGATCATCAATAGCATAATCCGGCAAAAGCTGTGCATATAATTTAACTGCCGGGTCTCCATTCAATGTAACTTCTTCCGCATGCAATCTTGCAAGGTAATCGCCCGGGGCGGCATTCAGCAAATACCGGAATGACTCTTCAAGCGTTTCGCCCAAAGAGGTTCCGTATTTTTTTCCAGACATTGCTTTATATAACCCATTTAAATAAATATTTAAATAGTTCACAATTCCAAAGTGGGTGCTGGCAATAAACCCAATTGCACCTCTTTCTTTAGCAAGTAAGTATTTTTCTGATAAGGTAATTATTGTTGATAAACGCCCGGTTTCAAAATTGAAAATATCACCGGCCAGGCACCCGTTAACAAGAAACAATGGATATTTTCCCTGGTTTTGATATGCATAGGGATCATCTATATTAAATTCCGTTGTGGTAGACGATGAATGCCCGAAATAATTTACAATACCTATACCTTCAGCAAATAGCTTTTCCAACTGCTCAGAAGTTAACTGGGTGGCAACAGTCGATGTTTTACTAAAGCTTTCAACATTTCCGCCATATAAAGTGTCTTCAATTATCTGCTTTAAACTATTCATATAGCCGCCTATTTCCTGGCTCAATTCAGCGCTTCCGCCTCCAATAGCATGAACAATATTTTTCATCCATGCCCGCCCGTCTATTGTTTGAGGCGCATTCACCCCAACTGCCTCAAATTCTTTTACTTTATTCAAATATATTTCTATCTCATTTGCATTCACAGCCGATAATCTCCCTATTGGTATTAAGCCCAGTGTTTCATAATCATTTGAAGCATATAAATTATCAGATGCCGGATAACCATAAGGCGGAATAAGATTCAGTTTATCGAGCAATGCATTGCTTTCATTGGTTTTTGCCTGTACATAAGATACGCCTTTACCAATTAAAAAAACATATGCCGGCGTTGTTGAAAAATTAGTGCGGGCATATTTTAAAAATTTCTTTATGGCAAACGGATGACGCTTTATTCCAAACGCAAACTGGTCTGTCAACTGATCAATATCAAAAATCTTGCTATCATAACCTCCGCCCGCAGCAGAACTTCTGTAAAGCCGGTAGGCTTCTACAGGATTTCCGTTTGCCCCGGAATATAATAACGGGTTACTGATGATGAGGTAATTTCCCTGGTTGTTTACCTGTGAATAATCAACAAAATTTTTTGTTTGAAAACCAGTGGTCATAACTATATTGCCCGAAGCCTGGCTGACCAGCACAAGTTTTCTTTTTTGACCAGAAGGTAAAAGCGCAAACTTAACAATACCTGGTTCATCAATCAACCCTGTATATCTTTTATAATTGGTGAGATCGTATAATATTGGTGCAACAGATCCGTAGTTAAAATTTATCCGCAAATAGTTTCCGCTTGCATTTGCAGCAAGCTCAAACGCAAAATTTGTATTATTACCAAAATTAAACAGGCGGGGATAAGTTATTTCATACTTTCCTACCACCATCCTGTCGTTAAGGTTTGAAGAGGTATTTGAAATTTCAACATTAGCAGAGCCGCTGTTTAGTGAACCGACAGGAAAACTAATTTGTTGCCGTTGATCATAAAATGCATCCATAGCTACATTTACCAACGTATTACCATTTACTTTGGCAACTATGTTCCTGTTATTAGCCGCATTACCAGCAGCGTTAATGGTGAAGGTAGCATCAGGTCCACTTATATAAGGGTATAAATCAGGCATTGTTTCAGTCAATGCCCCGCCGGGGTAAATATCATTACTGGTATATCCCTCTCCCCTGTCGTACACTGACGAATACACATATTCAATAACAATCTGTGCCCATCCGTAATTTATTTTATCCTTAAAATACCTGCCCTCGGTATGCATGAAATATTGATCCGCGGGCAATGCATTCCCAGCAACATTATTCACTTCATTTGTCAGCCTTAAATTATTTCCTGCAGGATTAACCGTAAGAAAATAAGAAGCAGTATCTGTTTCAAGGCTCCACTTATCTGACAACTGAAAATTAATATTAGCGTATAAACCTGCGTCTGCCTTGCCATCATTCATTTCTCCCCAGAACTCTATGTAATCCGAACTTCCTAAAACACCTGATGAAACAGAGGTATATACAGGTACCTGCACTCCATTTCTCCATAATTGAAATTGTTCCGCAGGGGTGTTTGCTAATCCTATAGACTGCAGCACCGGCTGTGAAATCCGATTAAGTGCGTTTTTACCAACCGGAAATTTATAATAGGTTTTATTATAATCAATCCACTCATTGTTATACTGCGCCCGGGCTATATAACAGGTAAGTATGCATATAATGAGTAATAACTTTTTCATGGGTCTATTTTTTTCCGGTTTTCTTTTTGTCGGTTTTCACTAAATCAACACGTATGGAAAATATATGGGTGTATAGTGGATTGGATTGATTGGCAAGATTTGTAAATGCATAATCAATAGCAAGATGTTTCAGCTTAAAACCCGCACCGATGCTAGGCTGGTATATCCAAACCTTTTTTTGATTGAGCGTATCGCCATCATACAATGCTTTCTGAAAATTGTAAATACCTCCGCGAACAAAAATCAGGTTTTTGTACCCCAACTCAACGCCTGCTCTTGGGTCTACACTCACCGGGTCAGCACTTATTACCACATTGCGTTTACCATCAAAAGTGAGGTCAAAATTTGCTTCTGCCAGGAGGTTGAAATTTTTGCCAAGCTTAAAATCATATGCACCGCCTAATACCAGCCTGGGTGCAGTAAGCTCCGTTGACTTTACCGGGATTTCATTGTTCGTGAGATACAATACTTCTTTCTCCTCATCCGTAAAAGTAAAGCTCCACGCATTAAACGTGGTAGTAATATCTCTTGCAGCAATTCCCAGCTTCCATCTTTTATCCCGTATTTGTACGCCCGCATCCAAACCGAACCCCCATGCTTTGGCAAAAGTTCCCACATTGCGATATATCACTTTTGCATTTGCGCCAAAACTGATAAGCTTGCTTCCTTTTTGTTTTAACGTTTGCGCATAAGAAAACAGGAATGCATAATCTGCAGATGAAAATGAGCGGATATTGTTGTAATTGATAGAACCATCCGGCTCCACTAAATAAAGGGTATTGGGAATATCGTCTACCCCAAACCGTAATAAAGACAGTGCGATAGTTCTTTTTTTATCGCTCAATGGTATTGCTACGCTGCCATAATCATATTTTCCTATACCTGAAAAATATTCGGCATGCATAAAATTTACAACAGGATTATCTTTAATATTGGTGAGACCAGCGGGATTCCAGTAACCGGCATTACCATCATTGGTTGAAGCCACCTGCGCGCCACCCATTCCCAGGCCTCTTGCACCGGCACCGATATTTAAAAATTCGTTGGAATATTTTCTGAACTGGGCGTTAGCATTATGCGTAATTGCCAACAAGCAAATGATAGCTATACTCAACAAAAAGTGTTTCATCAAATCAATTTTCCTGTAAGCAATTTTTTGCCTGCCCAACATTTGCCTGAACAGCAATCTATTACAAATATACTTAGGTATTTTTTTAGCAGAGCATTAAAATTCAAGCCTTTAGAACGTTCTCACCCTTAAAATATTGTCTTTTTAAACAGCCTTGGCAAACTAACCTTACTTTTGCGCAAAATCGATAAAATGACGCTGATAGAAGAGCTAAAATGGCGTGGCATGCTGCAGGATATTATACCTGGCACAGAAGAACAGTTAAAAAAGGAAATAACCACCGCATATATTGGTTTTGACCCAACCGCAGACAGTTTACATATTGGAAGCCTGGTACCGATTTTGCTACTCGTTCATTTACAAAAAAACGGGCATAAGCCTATTGCCCTTATTGGTGGCGCTACCGGTATGGTTGGCGACCCCAGCGGCAAAAGTGAAGAGAGAAATTTTTTGAGCGAGGAACAACTGGAAATAAATGTGGCAGGTATAAGAAAACAGTTGGAAAAACATCTTGACTTTGATACTTCAAAACCTAATGGCGCTGAATTGGTAAACAACTATGATTGGTTCGGTAAAATAGGTTTTATTGAATTTTTACGTGATGCAGGTAAGCATATTACGGTTAATTATATGATGGCAAAGGATAGTGTAAAAAAACGCATTGAAGGCGACACAGGCATTAGTTATACTGAATTTGCGTACCAGTTGATGCAGGGCTACGATTACTACTGGTTATATACCCACAAGCAATGTAAACTCCAGATGGGTGGAAGTGACCAATGGGGAAATATTACTACCGGCACTGAATTGATAAGAAGGAAAGCCAATGGTGAAGCGTTCGCTTTTACCTGCCCGTTAATTACTAAAGCAGATGGCGGCAAGTTTGGAAAAACAGAAAAAGGGAATGTATGGCTGAATGCAGAAAGAACAAGCCCTTACCAGTTTTACCAGTTTTGGTTAAACGCTTCAGATAAAGACGCGGAAAGATGGATCAAAATATTTACTTTTTTAACACCGGAAACAATTACCAGCCTGGTTGAGCAACATAGCCAGAACCCTGGTGCAAGACAGTTACAAAAAACACTGGCAAAAGAAGTAACTGTTTTTGTACATGGTGAAGATGGGTATAAAGAAGCAATAGAAACCACTGAGAAATTATTTTCGCAGCAATCTGCATCAGTGGAAACATTAAGTGCGGATGATCTTGAGAATATGGAAGGCGTAATAAAGTTTGATTATCCCAAAGAAAAATTAAATGCCGGAATAGATATTGTTTCATTTCTTGCTGAAACAGGCACATTTCCGAGCAAAGGCGAAGCGAGAAAGATGGTACAAAACGGTGGCGTAAGCATTAACAGGGAGAAAGTAAGCGATATAGCCCGCAAAATTGATACTGCCGACCTTTTGCATGATACCTATGTATTAATACAAAAGGGCAAAAAAAATTATTATCTCGTTAAAGCTTTATAGCAATCAAAATTTGGTTTAAAAGCGCCAAGTAGCTATTTTTGCAACTGCTTTTATAGCGGGTATTGGCCTATAGTATAATGGTAGTACGACAGATTTTGGTTCTGTTCGTCTTGGTTCGAATCCAGGTAGGCCAACCTTACGGGACAAGCGTGATTTTTTCAGCTTTGTCCCGTTTTTATTTTCGTCAAAACCTGCAGTTGGCATATCTATCAGCTCAATGATCGAATTAAGGTATATGGACTTAAAAATTCAAAAAAACTGATTTTTCAGGACATATCATCGAACCAATTACACATACCTGTTGTTTTTGATTTCATTTCTTGGGTTTTACATTTAATTCAATTTCATTTTCTGCACATAGGCTTTTCAATTCCTCACTGTCAAATCCCGGGTCGGCATTTAGAAATATGCCTTTATAACCAATGTCAGCGTGCTCCAGAACTTCTATCATTTCTTTAAAAAGGTTCGCTATATCGTACAAGTCATTGTGTTCACCACATTGTGCCTTTGATACCGCTAACATCTGACCCGTATTATCGCACAAAAACAGACTGTTACCCGTCCTTGGTAGCTTTCCGACCCTGATATCCCACAGCCTCTCCTCCCCGTTTGGAAGGTGAGGTGTATGGCTGCCATCTAACTGGGCAGAAGACATATCAACCAAAGATTTATTACCTGATAACAGATTTATCCATGCTTTTTTGAATGAACCGTCCTTGCTCCATTTATTAAAATAGTAGTACACTGTTTACCAACAAGGTCCTTCCTTCTCAAAGTACTCTTTGATACTAAGTTCACCCCACTGACAGCCGGTTTTCATTCGCTTTATAATTAGCTGTACTATTTTCACTAAGTCCAAACGTGTTTTAAAGCCTCTTTTTCTTTTGCTCAAATGTGGCAATATCAGTTGTTCTATCTTAACTTCTTCTATTAGTCCCGGAATTATTCGTTTTTTGCTCGCAAAACAAAATTCTTTAATTCCTGGGGCTTTTTTGTTTTTTAAGTAAGTTTAAACAACTTCATTGTAAAAGATTATTTCGAAAGCGCTTCTGCAAAAATTGAGTTGAGTGATGGCGCTACGGTGGGAGTATTAAGAAATACATTAGAGTCATTATACCCTGCGTTAAAAGAATTATCCTGCTATATGGTTGCTGTAAATGATGAATATACAGAAGATGATCTTGCATTAAATGAAAAGGATACTGCTACTCAGCGCCCTCAGAAAAATAGCGTTAAGGATTTAAAACTAATGCTATGTCAAACGTGAAATGTAAAAGCTCGCCTCACGTTTCACGTCTCACGACAACATACCGATTACTATAATTGATATTAAAATTTCAGATAGCCCATTGGATATAACCATATGCATTGAAAAAGCAGGTGATCCGGGTTGCGGAGGACTGGCTGTTTTTATAGGTAATGTAAGAAATAAAACCAATGAAAAAAAGTGATCAGGCTGGAATTCGAGTGCTACCATTCAATGGCTTTAAAAGAAATGAGAAAGATAGCTGAAGCGGTCATGCAGTCATATACTGTCGAAAACATCGTTATATATTATCGTATCGGCACGTTGTATACCGGCGATAGCGCTGTAGTTATAGTGGCAGCGGCGCCCCACAGGCAGACCGCTTTCGATGCCTGCAAATATGCCATCGATACATTAAAAAAAACAGTGCCTGTATGGAAAAAGGGAATTTTTGAAGATGGAGAAAAATGGGTATCTCCACTTCCATTGATATCTTCAGGTCTACATCCTCCGGAAAAAAAATTGTGCTTTCTATTTTCCTGTTATTGTATGGTATCACTTCCTTTATGTTCAGCTTTCGCTTTGAAGCAGATAAAATGTTTTATCAGCCAAAAAATAAAAACTTTGCCGCCGCGTCCATCAATAAAGTTGCTTCAGGCAAATTGATATTAGGTGTGCAGAACAGGAAGAGTATACAGCCCTATGGTTAATGGCAGGCTGGAAAATTTCAGATTGGCAGGCATGGATCACTTCAACGCAATGTTTGAAGATGCTACCACCAAAAGCTGGTGGCAGCAGGCTACAGGTGAAGCAATTACCGGCAAACTCAAAGGCAGCAGGCTACAGGAAATACCTTCAGCTCAATCATCACTGGCATCATAGCTTACACAATATCCGCAATCAACTATCCTGCAGCCCGATACACTATTTAATAAAAAATACGAAGACCTTGCTGAATACGATAAAGGAACATTGAAAAGCAACCTGGAAAAAAGAGATTCCGGTTCATGGCAATTTAAATCGTGGGTGATAGGTATACAACATATGAACACATCGAAAGCCTATGACTGGAACAAACTCCTGTCGCAACAACTCATTCAGGACTCTTTACCCGGATTATCTCTATTTATAGCATTGGAAAAAGACAGTGTGACTTTTCATGTATTCAATCGCAGTATAAAAGGCGCTGTACTTACATTTGAAAAAAAATAATACGGCTAATACACTAACAGATATGCAAACACAATCGGTATGGAATATGTACGGACAATGCATTGAAGGCGCTTTAAAAGGAATACAACTCCAATCCATACAGGCATACCAGGAATTCTGGCAAACATGGAAAACATTTCATCCGAAAACAAGAAGATTTGAATAATTTGCTCCAGCAGGTATATACAGATTTTTTTTGCTGACCTGTGCAGAAAAAATCAGTGTGTATCTTTGGTGTATTTCAATTTGCGCAGCTATGCGGGAGAGGATAGCGCTACATACAACGACGAAGATATCACCAGAGTCTTTTTATCATACTCACCACCAACTATAGTTGAATTTTTCTGCATTTTGAAGCTTATCAATATAGCAACATTTTGTTACTGATCTTATACATTTGCATAATGAAAGTGCTATTAATAGAAGATGACAGAACACTGAATCAAAATATCAGCGAAGCTTTGCAGACAGAATCTTCTGTTGTTACGGCTGTATATGATGGTTTTTTTGCTGAAAAAATTTTGCGCAAAGAACAGTTCGACTGCATCATTCTTGACATAAGTCTGCCCGGAAAAAACGGATTTGAATTATGCAAAACTTTCAGGGAATATAACAACAGCACCCCTGTTATTATGCTCACGGCATTTTCCGAACTTGATGATAAGGTAAAAGGATTTAACTGCGGGGCTGACGATTATTTAACCAAGCCTTTTTACATGCGTGAGCTGTTGTTGCGTATTCATGCATTAACCAAAAGAACCGGCGCTAATGATGAAAGTAAAGCACTGATCAATGCGGACGATATTACTATCACTCCCCATAATAAAAAAGTAACCCGGCAGGGACAGGAGATCCCCTTAACGCCAAGAGAATTTCAGATTTTAATGAAACTCATTATAAAAAAAGGTGAACTGGTTTCAAAAAAAGAATTAATAAAGGAGATTTGGGGAACTCACCTTGATGTGAACACCAATACCATAGAAGTATATATCAATTTTCTCAGGAATAAAATTGACAAACCATTCGGGAAACAAAATATTAAAACCAAAACCGGGTATGGGTATTACTTTGAATAGATGAAAATCAGGAATAAAATAACCTTTTATTTTTCGGTAGCCATTTTACTGATCACGGGTTTTGCTTTTTTGCTGATCTATTTCCTTTATGCGTATAACCGGGAGGAAGAATTTCAGATGCGCCAAAAGGATAAGATTGCCTCTACATTACAATTGCTTGCACAAATAAAAAAAACAGATAACGAACTGGTTGAAGAAATCGACCGGCTTACCATCAACAGTCTTTTTGACGAAAAACTACTTTTATTCAATGATAAAAAGGAATTGATTTATTCGAGCCTTGATGATACACCTGTTCCTTTTTCAACTGCGCTTCTGTCACACCTGAATGCCGAAGACAGATGGATAGAAACAAAGGATGGACTATATGATGTGGTAGGCACTTACGTTGAATCAGGTGGGCGGGTGTATTATGGGCTTAGCAAAGCGTTTGATAGCTTTGGTTACGCAAAGCTGCGCTACCTGAAGTTTATACTCGTCATTACCTTTATAATCATTTCTATCATAGTGATTCTTGTATCTTTTTTTCTTTCCCGAAAAATAACACAACCCTTAGCTACCGTAACACAAAAAATCAGTCATTACAATTTCGAGGCAAAATATGAACCCATTCATATTAACAGTTCAAAAAATGAGGTCAGTATCCTCGCCCAGCATTTTAATAAACTGATGCAGCGGATGAACGAAGTATACGCATTCCAGAAACACGCTATTCATCATATATCGCATGAATTAAAAACACCTATAGCAGTTTTGGTATCGAATTTTGAACGCATAGAAAATGAAGCCGATCCGGTAAAAATAAAAGCAGCCATCCGGACTCAGAAAGAGGAAACAAAAAATCTGGGTGAAATCATAAATGCGTTACTGGAAATAGCAAAAGCAGAATCAGGTAGTGTGTTAAAGCAGGAGGAAATCCGTATAGATGAAATGATTTTTGATGTGGCAGATGAGTTACAACATATTTACGATGGTTTTCTTTTTTCTATCGAATATGAAACTGAATCAGAAAATGAATTAATCATTCCTGCAAACGCAGGATTACTAAGATCAGCATTAAGCAACCTTATGCAGAATGCTATTTTTTACAGCAGTGATGATAAGGCCAGCATAAAATTTATCAACGCCCAAAACACAATCCGCATCAGCATTGAAAACAACGGAGACATCATTACAGAAAATGAGCACCAATATCTCTTCCAGCATTTTTTCAGAGGAGAAAACAGCAAAGGGAAAAGAGGATTTGGTTTAGGGCTGGTTTTGGTTCACAAGATTATTGCTTTGCATAATGGAACCATAACTTATCAATCTGTTGATAATACTGCTAATATTTTTATTATCACACTTCCTTTAAGCTGATTTTTATTGAATTTAAGAAGTTTTTAAGGTCATTGTTAAAACCTTTGCTGCCAATTGCAAGCAGGTAAATAATGCACATTTTAAAAATTGTCCCACTGCTCTTACTGCTGGTTTCTGGCACAGCAAGAGCACAACAAGACACACTCAACATAAATCTTCAGCAGGCTGACAGCATCTATCTTATTAATAATTTTTATCTCCTGGCAGCATCAATGAATGTGGAAGCCTCAAAAGCCCAGGTGATTCAGGCTAAATTATATCCCAATCCTGTTTTCACCGCGGAGATCAATGCCTATGATCCGGAGAACAAAAAAGTACTTCATGTGGGGCGTTCCGGTCAAAAATTAGTGCAGATAGAGCAGCTCCTTTTACTTGGCGGCAAAAAAAAGGCAGAAACTAACATAGCAAAAACCAATGCCAAAATTGTTGAGCTTGAGTTTGAGCAATTGGCGCGGCAGCTGAAGTTCCGTTTGCACAAGGACTTGTTTACCATCGGGCAGCAACAATTGCTTCTCGCAAGATATGACAGTCAATTAGCCTTGTTGAATACTTTACTCACCGCGTACCAGGTACAGGCAGATAAAGGCAATGTGCCATTAAAAGATGTAGTGCGTTTGAAAGGTGCCTACATGAAATTAAATAATGACAGGGCAGCATTACTGAAGGACTTTTTTGAAGCACAAAGCAGCTTGCAGGCATTACTGCAAACCTCTTCCATAGTGCACTTTCTTTTCTCGGAAGAAGCAATAGAAAAATACATTAAACTAAAATCGCTAAAAGAAATAAAGGAAGCAGCATTGCAATATCAACCTGATGTATTGATTATGCAGCACAACAAAATATTGGCTGAACAAAACTTCCATTACCAGAAACGACTCGGCATTCCCGATATCAATCTTTTCAGCTCTTATGATCAGCGAAGCGGCGCTTTTAACAACCAGGTAAATGCCGGCATCTCCATTCCACTGCCTTTATGGAATAAAAACCAGGGCAATATCCGGTCATCTCAATTACAAATACAGGAAGCTGAATATAATGTAATGGCGCTGCAGAATGCAATTGCAGCCGATGTTCAGAACGCTTACCTGGTTTACACAGAAACCATTGCAGAATACCGTAAAGCACATACGCTTTATAATGAAGATTTTGAAATTACAGTGAAAGGCATGACGGATAATTTTCAAAAGAGAAATGTATCTATTATAGAGTTTATTGATTTTTTTGAAGCATATAATGATGTACTTACTGAATTATCAAGAATAAAAACGCAATTGGTTATTTCAGGTGAGCAGCTTAATCTCTTAATCGGAAAAGATATTTTTTAATAATGAAGCGCATAATAAACAGCAGCATGTTTGTATTGGTCTGCTTTATTGTTTCAATAAGCAGTTGTAACAACAAACAGGTAAATGAAACGAGTACAGCTTTTTCACTGAGTGATACCATGATGGCAAAATGTGCGTTTTACCAGGCGGCACCAAAAGCATTGAAAAATGAGATCCGGCTGTTTGGAAAACTTGAAGCCGACAACAATAAAACAGCGCAGGTATTTTCTGTGGTAGGCGGACTGGTAACCTCCATTAATGTTGGACTGGGCGACTATGTGAAACAGGGGGAAGTATTGGCAACCATTCAAAGCAGTGAGGTAGCCAATTATGAACAACAGCGGCAGGACGCCATCAATGAAGTAGCGGTATCTGAAAAAAAGTTACAGGTAGAAAACGATCTTTTTGCAGGAAAGCTGAATACCGAAAAAGATGTAAAAGTTGCGGAGGCGGAACTTAATAAGGCAAGGGCAAATCTTGCCAGGCTGAAAGAAATTTACAGCATATATAAATTTAAAAAAGGCTCTGTATTTCCTGTGGTTGCACCCATCAACGGATTTGTGATCACCAAAAAAATAAACATTAATGAACTGCTGCTCTCGGAAGAGCATGAACCATTATTCTCTATTGCAAACACCAATGAAATATGGGCAGTAGCATACGTTAACGAAAGTAATATCTCTCAAATAAAGAAAATTATGAAGCGGATGTAAACACACTCGCTTTCCCTGAAATAACATATAAAGGAAGGATCGAAAAAATTTACAATGTTATTGATGCCAATACAAGATCAATGAAATTCAGGGTCCGTATTCCCAATAATGATTTTAAGCTCAAACCGGATATGAACTGTACCGTTAGCGTTCGCTATGCAGAAAAAGACAGTATGATCGCTGTGCCGTCCTCCGCGGTAATCTTTGACAAAAGCAAATACTGGGTAATGATATTTAAAGACAGGTATAACCTGGAAACAAGACGTGTTGAACCTTACCGGCAACTCGGCGATACCACTTATATCCAAAGTGGATTAACAGAAGGGGAAACCATTATTTCAAAGAACGGGATGTTGATTTATGATGCTTTAAATGATTAAATACCTATGAATAAATTTATCAAAGGCATTATTTCTTTTTCCCTGAAAAATAAATTCTTCACCTTTTTCTGGGTGGGACTTATTGTGGTAGCGGGTTTATTCAGCTTTCTCAAAATTCCTATTGAGGCTTTTCCTGATGTAACGAATACCCAGATTATTATTGTAACAGAATGGAATGGCAGGAGCGCCGAAGAAGTAGAACGATTTGTAACGACTCCGATTGAGATTGCCATGAACAGTGTGCAACGCAAAACGAATGTGCGCAGCATCACCATGTTCGGGCTATCGGTTATCAAAATAATTTTTGAAGATGATGTTGAAGATTTTTTTGCCAGGCAACAAGTGAATAACCAGTTGCGTAATGTATCATTACCAGAAGGCATTGATCCGGACGTACAGCCGCCTTATGGGCCTACAGGCGAGATATTCCGCTATGTGCTGAAAAGTGAAAACAGGGACACAAGAGATTTACTGACCATTCAAAACTGGACGATTGACAGGGAGCTCAGGCGCGTGCCCGGGGTTGCTGATATAGTTGCGTTTGGCGGCCAGGAAAAGATCTATGAAATATCGGTAAACCCTGTAAAACTCCAGCAATATGATTTAACGCCGCTGGAACTATACGATGCAATTGGTAAATCTAACCTGAATGTTGGCGGAGATGTGATAGAGAAAAACGGACAGGCATATGTGGTGCGTGGAATAGGATTGCTGGATAATATAAAAGATATAGAGAATACCATCGTAGATATTTTTAACGGAAACCCGCTGCTCGTAAAGGATGTGGCTATTGTAAACGAAGCAAGCAAGCCAAGAGTAGGACAGGTTGGTTTAAATGATAACGATGATGTTGTGGAAGGCATTATTGTTATGCGCAAGGGCGAAAATCCCGGTGAAGTACTTGCGCTTGTAAAGGAAAAGATCAATGAGCTGAATACACATATTTTACCGGCTGATGTAAAAATGGAAACATTTTATGATCGCGATAACCTGATGGAATATTGTACCAAAACGGTGATGCATAACCTGGTAGAAGGTATCATTCTGGTTACCGTGATCGTATTCCTGTTCATGGCCGACTGGCGCACCACACTTATTGTAGCCATTGTTATTCCACTGGCATTGTTGTTCTCATTTCTTATGCTCAAACTAAAAGGGATGAGCGCCAACCTGCTTTCCCTCGGCGCAATTGATTTTGGGATCATAATAGATGGGGCAGTTGTAATGGTAGAGGGCATATTTGTAGCACTTGATCATAAGGCACACAAGGCTGGCATGGAAAGATTTAACCGGCTGGCAAAGCTGGGATTGATCAGAACCACAGGCGTGCAAATGGGGAAAGCCATATTCTTTTCCAAACTCATCATCATCTCTGCCCTGTTGCCGATTTTTTCGTTTGAAAAAGTAGAAGGAAAAATGTTTTCTCCCCTGGCCTGGACATTAGGATTTGCCCTGTTGGGGGCACTGCTATTTACACTAACGCTTGTGCCTGTATTGTGCTCAATACTGCTCAAAAAAAATGTGCGGGAAAAAGAAAACTTTTTTACTCGTTTTGTAAACAGGCTTGTTCATAAAGCTTTTGGATGGACGTTTGCCAGAAAAAAACTCACTATATTAATAGCAGTAGCCGTGTTTATTGTTACCATAATATCTACCCGCTGGTTGGGAACAGAATTTCTGCCCCAGCTAAATGAAGGCGCGTTATGGGTTGAAGCAAAAATGCCTATGAGCTATTCATTGCCGCAAACAGTGGATATGGTAAGTGTGTTGAGAAAAGAACTAATGAAATTCCCGGAAGTAAATGGCGTGCTTTCACAAACAGGCCGCAGCAATGACGGAACTGACCCCAGCGGATTTTACTATGTGCAGATGCAGGTAAACCTCAGACCTAAAGAAAAATGGGAGCGAAAAATTTCGCTGGACGACCTGGTGGAAGATATGGACAGACAATTAAAAAATTACCAGGGCATCAATTATAATTATTCCCAACCTATTATTGATAATGTGGCTGAAGCAGTAGCAGGAATGAATGCTTCTAACGCGGTAAAAATATACGGCGATGATCTGGATAAGCTGGATCAGTATGCCAACCAGGTGATAGAGCAGATACAACATGTGCCCGGAATAAAAGATGTAGGCATACTCAGGAATATAGGCCAACCGGAAATAAGTATACTGCTTGACGAAGAAAAGATGGCAATCAATGGCATTACAAAGGCCGAAGCGCAGGCTGTAATTGAAATGGCCATTGGTGGTAAAACTGCTACACAGAAATATGAAGGAGACAAAAAATTTGATATCAGCATCAGGTATGATAAAAATTACAGGAAAAATGAAGAAGATATCTTACAGTTGATGATACCGGCTATTAATGGTAACCGTATTCCGCTGAAAGAAATTGCAAGTATTAAACAGGTTACCGGGCCGGCCTTTATATACCGCGATAATACCAAACGATTTATTGGTGTAAAATTTTCCGTAAGAGAACGCGACCTGGGTAGTACCATTGCTGAAGCACAACAAAATGTAAATGAGCACATAAAATTATCGGCGGGATACCGCATTGGCTGGACAGGTGAATTTGAAAACCAGGTACGCGCCAGCGAACGATTATCGCAGGTTGTCCCGATCAGCCTGGTCATTATTTTCATCCTGCTCTTTATCATGTTCAACAATGTAAAAGATGCCGGCTATGTTTTAATCAACGTGCCTTTTGCACTCATTGGCGGCATACTGGCTTTACATATCACCGGGATGAATTTTGGTATTTCCGCAGGAGTAGGTTTTATCGCCTTGTTCGGCATCTGTGTTCAGAATGGTGTTATACTGATATCAGAATTTCATAAACAGGTGAAAGCAGAAAATGATTTAACCATTGCGATAATAAACGCCGTAAAAATAAGAACAAGACCAGTAGTAATGACGGCCCTAATGGCTGCCATAGGATTACTGCCCGCGGCAATGAGCACAGGAATAGGTTCTGAAAGCCAGAAACCACTGGCTATAGTAATTATCGGGGGTTTGGCAACGGCAACTGTTTTTACTTTGCTTGTTTTCCCGATAGTTTATTTCAAAGCGCTTCACCTGAGAGAAAAGAAAAAAGCTGTTAATTATGGAACGAGAGCTCCGGAGTAATGATGCTACAGCAAAAGCGTATTACGATGCGAGGATCAATTCTGAAATATCTATTTCATCCAGGTATACCTTCAATTCTGACGGATCTTCAAAAACACGCAATATTCTTATCGGTGTATTTTCTAACTCATTAAGATCGTGAAAAAGCTCTATATACACGGAAGACAGGGCATATAAATAAATCCGGCTATGCCAGCAAATACGTTCAGCCAGCAACACACCATATTTCCTTAAAGTATCAGCCTGTTCTTCATTCGACTGACATTTGAACTCAGCGATCGTCATTTAATAAAATTTGGTGGTAAACCGCTGTAAATTGGGATAAACAACCTTAAAAAGAGCTTAAAGAGAATATTGATCTCCACTTTGAAGCCTTTATCAGGACAATTGTATAGTAGTGTTACTGAAATACGCTTCAATTTGCTTAACAAAAAACCGGGAACTATATCCCGGTTTTACAATCAAAAAACAATACCAAACATGAAAAAAAGTATTTCCCCGAAAAATCTTTATTATTTAATACCTGAAAATTTTCGATTGGTTACGGCACCATTAAAGCGATTACCACCAAGTTGTTTATTGCCAGAATTGATCAATACATCTGAAGCGTTACGCGAAGCAATATTGGAAAACACCCCATTGCTGATATAGTTGAGCGCACTGCCCAAACAATCTTCCGTCACATCACCCCATTGCTCTTCCAACCCATCGTTTACAACCGCGTCAGGCGTCATACCGTCAAAATAATTACCTTCTCCGTTACTGTTCACACTTCTGAATGAGATAGGAAAAATATACCAGTCGCCATCAGGTATCCCAAAATAACCAACAGGTTTTCCATAGGTACTCCTTCCCACAAGTTTCACATCCATATATGGTTTAAGGCTGTTGATCAGCAATTCACTCGCAGAAGCAGTATTCGTTGCCGTTATGAAAAATATTCTTGAAAGATTAAGTGCTCCTTTTTTTACATAATAAATAGTGGTGTCATAATAGCTGCTGTATTTATCATTAAAAGATTCTTTCAGCATTACAGCACTATTACCTGCCGTTGGAACCAGGTAATTCGCTAATTCATTCTGCAAATCAACATATCCGCCGCTGTTGTAGCGTAAATCAACAATAAGATCAGTAATGCCCTTGCTGCTGAAATCACTAAATATAGTACTGAACTGATTTTTCACAGCAGTTACATCACCCAAAAAAGAATTGTATACCATATATCCAACCTTGTTTGCACCAACAGTATATACGGTATCAAGCAAAAACGGGTCTGCCGTATACGTTGCCGCAGCAAGTGTAATAGAAGTATCCGTATTATCCGGTCGCCTGAATACAAATGCAGTGGATGAACTGCTGTACACAGCAGCAACAATCCGCTCTATTGTTGCATCTTCCGTATTAATGGTTGTATTACCATCAACAGACATAATGCGCCAGCTTCTCGTAATGCCTGCAGCCGCAGCCGGCGATGCAGGTTCAACATAAGACACGCGCAAATCATTAGCGGCATTAAAGAAAATGCCAATTCCAAAGTCACCGCTTATACCCGCACTTACATCATCCCATTCCGTTTGTTTAATAGCAAAACTCCATTTATCAACAGGATCGCTAAACCCTGATTCTGTACTATAAGCACGTATGGCTTCCATTACAGCATTGGGATCGCTATAGCTTTGCGCATTAAAAGAAGATGGCAGGTAATTATACCATAAATAAATTTCCTGGGCATATAACCAGGCCGTATCGTTTACGGCACTATTCGTATTTGTAGTAGTGCTGTCCGTTGTGCCGGTACTACTACCTGCAATATCTTTTTTGCAGGAAGAAAATAACAATGCGCCTGATACTAATAAAGAAAATAGCGAAAGCGCATTTTTTAAAAAATGCTTATTGGCTGATATCATACAAACATATTTAAAACAATAACGCCTTTTTATACAGGCTCAATGGTACAGATATAACCAATAAAAAAATTTATAATATATAGAATAATAATACCACTTAGAGGAATGGTGAAGGCTGCTCACATAAACAGGAATAAAAACTGCAGATTCAACCCACTCAAAACTGATCAGCGCCTTCACCATTAATCCCCCAGGGTAAATGCCGGATTTTAGTCTTTACGGGGCGGACCACCTTTGGGCTTAAAAGCTTTAAATTCATCTTTGCTGATATAGCCATCGGAATTAGTATCAATTTCACTAAAATGATCTTTAATCATTTTATGCTCAGCTTTATCCGCCTCATCCTTACTTATTTTTCCATCTCCATCAGCATCTAATTTTTTAAACAACGCTTCCGGGTCACGCTTAGTCGGTTCTTTTTTTTCCTGTGCATACGAAGAAACCGTGGCAAAACCGGTAACCAGCATGCATACAAGAATGCTTCTTTTAATCATAAAAAAATATTTAATAATAAATAAAAAATTATTTGTTGTTGAAGAATATTCTACATCATCAGAATGACCAACAACATCATAAGCGTGAGTTTGATACGGCAAAAATATCCTGATAGTTTGCAGTGAAATTCTAAAATAGGTAAACTCCTGTTATTTGTCGGTGAATCGGGATATTGTATTCCTAAAGAAAAACATAACAACGGCAAGTTGCCAATGCTATACTATTACAAGTATATTTAACGTTATAAATTTCGAAAAAAATAAAACTAACGCCATAGAATATACGAAATAGGAAAACAGTAGTTGACATATACGTAAACCATTACTTCATATACAAATATTATTAAAAACAATACAAAAAACAGATTGATCAAAATTATCGGTAACCTAAAATGTTATCAGCTTTTTTCATTAACGAAAATTAACGATACACGAATAAACCAATAGCAGAAAAAAAGCATCTGATAAAATATAAAATGAACTATTATGAAAAAGAACAAGTTATTTGCAACAATGTTTATGTTCGTTATAGCTGCCGGCTCATTAAATGTGTCTGCACAGGACAGAGACAGAGGACAATCCAACAGCAGACCAGAAGTAAGATCAGAGAGGAAACCCTCTTCTCCTCAACAAGACAACAGGAGAAATGTTGGTACCATCAGCAGGGATAATGCACAGTTCAAAAAAGAAAAAATAAAAGTAGTAGCCACAAGGCAAAGACCATCCGGCGCAGAACGTGTTGTATACAACAATCGCACCTACGATTATCATAACGGCCGTTTTTTTGTGGAAAACAACGGCAGGTATATCCAGGCTCCTCCGCCAAGAGGCATGCGCATTAAAACCCTGCCTCCCAATTACGTGAGAGTTAGTTTTGGCAATTCATTGTATTATTTTTTTGAAGGTGTTTTCTACTTTGACCGCAATGGTTATTATGAGGTAGTAAACCCGGAAATAGGAACCATAGTAGATGCACTGCCTGCAGATTATGAGAAAGTAGTGTACAATGGATATACCTATTACGAATACAACGGTGTACTTTACGACAGGGTAACCACCTCTTACGGCAGAGGATACCAGGTGGTAGGATATTTAGAATAACATCATATTATTATATTAACCAGAAGCAGGCTTTGATTATATCAACAGCCTGCTTTTTTATTTATGCACTTGTTAAACTATACCAACAACGCTAATGCATATACAAACAAAGGCAATAGAAAAAGAATAATGCACGTTATTTGCATAAGCCCACCAACCATTCAGTTATAGTATTAAAATGTTGCGAACCCCTTGCCTTTTTTATTTAAATAATTTTAAAACTTTATGTATTAGATAGAAATCTACGTAATTAATATTACGGAAGTGTTGAATTTGCTGAGCACTGAGAAAATAATACTGTTTTTATTTTCTTTTATCATAGCTGTTAAAACATATAGTTCGCATTGGCCGCCTTTGTTGAGTGCGCATGATACTGTGCCCTCTAAAAATGTTCCGGCCGCAGACACATTAAAATATCCTATCAGGGATCGCAGGACAAACCTGTATACAGAAAACGGGAATAGGGGATTTGACCTTAATGATCCCTCAAACCTTAAAGACTCTGTTGTATATGACGCGGCAGAAAAAAAGTATTATGTGTATGAAAAAATTGGTAATATTTATTACAGAACGCCTACGGTTTTAGATTTCGATGAATTTCAGCAATACCAGGCAAGGAAACAGGAAACGGATTATTTCAGGCAACGTGCTGATGCCATATACAACCTTAACCGCAGCCTCCAGGCACCCAAACTTACCGCAACGGATGACCTGTTCAACCGTTTGTTTGGCAACTCAGCAATCAACATTAAACCACAGGGTAATGTTAGCATAACCGCAGGTTACCAGGGGCAAAAAATAAACAATCCTACACTTGCTGAGAATTTAAGAAGATCAGGTGGTTTTGATTTTGATATGGCGGCAAATCTTAACGTTATTGCTAATATCGGCGATAAGGTTAAACTTCCTATTGCATATAATACGCAATCTACTTTTGACTGGCAAAACCAGTTAAAGCTGGAATACATAGGCAAGCCCGATGAAATAATAAAAAAAATAGAATTAGGAAATACGAGTTTTGAATCGAAGGGTACTTTAATTCCATCGGTACAATCTTTATTCGGTGTTAAAGCACAATTGCAATTTGGAAAGTTGTATGTAACAGGTGTGCTTGCTTCGCAAAAATCGCAGAAACAATCCAGCTCTTCCCAGGGCGGCGCCACTGTTACATCATTTACTGTAAAAGCAGGCGACTATGATGAAAACAGGCATTTCCTCCTGGCACAATATTTTAAAAACAGGTATAATGATGCAATGAAAACTTTACCTGTTGTAAACTCGCAGGTACAAATAAAAAGAATAGAAGTTTGGGTAACCAGCAGAACATCTGCTACTACCAATAACGCAAGAAATGTAGTGGGTTTAACAGATCTTGCAGAGCCAGTGCCTTACGGAGCATGGGGTGGATCGGGCAATACGCTTGAATTACCGGGAAACCAGTCAAACACTTTATATTCCCGCATTGTTGGTAATAGTTCCTCAAGAAACCCTACCACGATAGTAAATACACTAACATCGATGGGGCTGACACAGGTGCAGGATTTTGAAAAAACCTATGCCCGAAAATTAGATTCAACAGAATATAGTTATAACACACAGTTAGGTTACCTCTCTTTAAACAGTACACTACAGGCAAACGAAGTGCTGGCTGTGGCATACCAATATACTTATAATGGAAGATTATACCAGGTAGGTGAGTTTGCGCAGGATGTGCCGGTTGATTCAAGTTCAGGAACACCCAAAATACTTTTTCTTAAACTGCTTAAAGCAACAGCGGCACGTACCGGGCTTCCGATATGGAACCTGATGATGAAAAACATTTACACGCTGAAAGCAGATAACGGCAATTATATCAGCACGATTGCACAAACCGATTTTCAGTTGAATGTATTATATAATGAACCCGGTGGCGGGCAAAAAAGATATTTACCGGAAGGTGACCAGGCAGGTGTGCCGTTACTCACATTACTGAATTTAGACAGGCTCAACAGTCAGAATGATCCGCAGGAAGATGGTGTTTTTGACTATGTGGAAGGTTATACTGTTTTGTCTGATAAAGCTTGTGTGATTTTTCCCGTTCTTGAACCTTTTGGCAATGATCTTGCATCAGCTTTTTCCACACCGGCATTAAAAGATAAATACCTGTACATGCCTTTATATGACACCATAAAATCTATAGCGCAAACATACACTAACCTTAACCGTTATACACTCAAGGGATCTGCAAAAGCAACATCATCATCTGGTCAATCTACATTATCACTAAATGCATACAATGTACCCCAGGGATCCGTGGTTGTAACAGCCGGCGGAGTAACTTTAACGGAAGGCATTGACTATGTAGTGGATTATAGCCTTGGTACAGTAACCGTTATTAATCAATCCATCATTAATGCCAGCACCGCTGTAAATGTATCTTACGAAAACCAGGCAACATACGGTACGCAGCAGCAAACATTTATGGGGCTTCGCCTGGATTACCTGGCAAACAAAAAGCTCACTTTAGGCGCTACTATGGCACGGTTATCCGAACGCCCTTATTTTTCAAAGGTGAGCTATGGTGAGGATCCTATCCGCAATACAATTATAGGCGGGGATTTTAATTATAAGAGCGAGTTGCACCGCTTAAACCGATGGCTTGACAGGTTGCCGTTTTATAGTCCTAATGGCACATCTTCTATTACCGCGTATGGAGAAGCAGCAAAGCTGATTCCAGGTCATTCCCCGCAAATTGGTGATGAAGGCGCTATATACATTGACGATTTTGAAAGCGTAAAATCTGCTATTGATCTTCGGTTTCCCTTTATAAACTGGGCTTTGGCAAGTACCCCTGCGGGCGCAACAGATGAAAACGGAAACACGATGTTTCCGGAGGCTGCTTTATACGATAATACCGACTACGGAAAGAACCGCGCAAAATTAGCCTGGTATAATATTGAGGCAGTATTGCAGGCAAAGAACAATTCATCAAACCCGCTTAAATCAAATCTTGATGAGCTATCAGACCCAAGGGTGAGAGCCGTATACCAGAATGAAATTTTTCCTGAAAAGTCAACCGATTATTCACAAAGCCAGGTTACTACTTTTGATCTTGCGTATTACCCAAAAGAAAAAGGCCCGTATAATTATGATGCTGCCAATATTGATGAAGATGGCAAACTGCTGAATCCCACAAAACGCTGGGGCGGGTTAATGCGCTCAATAGATCAATCAGATTTTGAAACAGCCAACATAGAATATATTGAGTGCTGGGTACTCGACCCGTTTATTAAAAACACCAACAGCAGTGGCGGGCAACTCTATTTTAATCTCGGCAATATATCAGAAGATATTTTGAAGGATGGAAAAAAATTATTTGAAAATGGATTGTCAACGCCTAATGTGCAGGCATCAGAAGATAGTTCGGTATGGGGGAAAGTACCTTTAAATCCTGTGCAGGTAACCAGGGCTTTTAACAGCAATAGTGAAGACAGGGCTTACCAGGATGTAGGCTTTGATGGATTAAGTAATCAGAATGAACAAACTTTTTTACAACCTTACCTGCAAAAAATCAGCAGCTCGTTTGGCACTTCCTCCGGTGCTTACCGGCAGGCTGTTACTGATCCTTCATCAGATAATTTTATGTATTACCGTGATGATAGCTTTGATAACAGCAGCACCGGTATTTTAGGCAGGTATAAAAACTTTAATGGACCCGAAGGAAATTCGCCGGTGGCAACGACCTCGCAAACCCAGGCAGCCACCTCTTACCCTGATGCGGAAGATTTGAACAACGACAATTCCCTGAACGAAAATGAAAGTTATTTTCAGTATCGTGTAGCAATAAAACCCGGCACAAGCAGCGAAATGCAGGTTGGCCAAAATTTTATTACCGATAAAAAGCAGGTAACGGTAAGCCTTGCAAATGGCAGCACGGAAACACAAACCTGGTACCAGTTTCGCATACCCATTAATAGTTACACAGAAAAAATCGGCGACATCAGCGATTTTAAATCCATACAGTTTGTCCGCATTTTTTTAACCGGTTTTGAAGATTCGGTAGTGCTTCGTTTTGCTAAAATGGAACTTGCCCGCAATCAATGGCGCAAGTATGAATATGAACTGGATACAACAGGTGCTTACACATCTTTAAAAAACACAGGTTCGGTAACCTTTAACACAGGCACTGTAAACATAGAAGAAAATGATATGCGGCAACCGGTTGTATATCGTATACCACCCGGTATTGAACGGGTACAATCATTAAGTACATCGGGTGTAAATATTCAACAGAACGAACAATCTATGAACCTGCAGATATGCAACCTGCCCTCCGGTGAAACCCGCAGTGTATTTAAAACATTGAGTATGGATTTTCGCCGGTTTAAAAAAATGCTGATGTTTATACATGCAGAAAGTGTTGAAGGACAAACGCCGCTTACTGATGGAAGAATTAATGCGGTAATAAGAATCGGAGATGACTTCATCAATAATTTTTACGAAATAAAAATTCCTTTAAAAATCACAACATTCGGGGCAACCGTAAACACTGATATTTGGCGGAAGAAAATAATATGGATTTCAGCCTTGATGTATTGACATCACTCAAATCTGAAAGAAACAATCTCATGTTAAGCACTGCTGCTATTTACCGCAAGGAGGTTAACGGGCGAACGTATTCGGTGATGGGCAATCCCAATTTTGGTGAAGTGAGTGGTTTTTTATTTGGCGTTGAAAACCCGGGAAGCAGTAGCCAGGGTTCTGTTTGCACAGAAGTATGGATAAATGAATTACGGCTTTCGGATATTGATGAAAAAGGCGGTTGGGCTGCTTTGGGAAGAGTGGATTTTAATCTCGCCGATCTTGGCAATATTACACTCTCCGGAAGTATGCATACAGCAGGCTTTGGAACAATAGAACAGGGCATTACGGAAAGATCGATGGATAATTTTTCGCAAATAGATGCGGTAACCAATTTACAACTTGGCAAACTATTGCCTAAATCGGCAGGATTGGAAATTCCGTTTTATGCAGGATATTCTTCCTCTAAAAGCACCCCGGAATATGACCCTTACGATAAAGACATTACACTAAAAGACAAATTAAAAACAGCTTCGCCCGAAGACAGGGATTCTATACGCAACGCCGCGATGGATGTTACTGTTACTAAAACCATCAGCTTTACCAATGTGCGGAAAACACAAAAAGAAGGCACAAAAATAAAACCCTGGAGTATTTCTAATTTCAGCTATAATTATGCCTATACTGAAACAGCACATCACAGCCCTGTATTAGAAAGCAGCGAATCAAAAAAAACAAAAACCAATCTTGCCTATAATTATTCCAACCAGCCCCGCTTTGTTGAGCCGTTTAAAAAATTAATACGCAGCAAATCGCCGTGGCTGAGCATGATAAAGGAATTCAATATCAACTTCAGACCTTCTTTATTAAATGTGAATTGGGATGTAACGCGCCAGTTTGCTGCTTCGCGTTCAAGAGAAGTATATGTGCCGGGATCCGCAGTCAGCAACTATAAAATACCGGAAACATTTACAAAGCTTTTTACATTCGACAGAACTTATAACTTTCGCTGGGATGTAAGCAAATCTTTAAATATTGATTTTTCTGCCATTAACAATGCACGTATAGACGAACCTGATGGCAGGCTGGATAACAAAGCAAAAAAGGACAGTGTGCGAAGCAATTTTTTTAAAGGCGGAAGAACTACTTTTTATACACAGGCTACAGGAATTACGTATGTATTGCCTGCCAATAAATTACCGGCACTTGACTGGACGGCGGCCAATGTAAGTTATAAAACAACTTATTCATGGACGGCGGCATCTAGGGCAGCCATCAGCCTGGGTAATATTCTTCAAAACAGCAATGCTGCTTCCGCAACGATTGATCTTGATTTTCAAAGATTATACGACAAGTGGCATTTTCTGAAAAGGATGGATAAAGGTGAGGAAGCGGCTGTTGCAAAAGATACTTCAAAAGTTAAAAAAGGAGCCATCAACAAAGAAGAAAAAGAGCGCAAAGAAACACAAGCCTGGATTAAGGCTGCGGCAAAAATATTTACTTCATTAAAGCGAATGAATATTTCTTACAGCGCCGGATCATCTTCATACATACCGGGATATATGGACAGCACAAAAGCATTTGGGCAAAACTGGAAAACGAACGCGCCGGGATTGGGATACATATTCGGGAAATTACCTGATAGCACATGGCTTAACCGCGCTGCAAAAAAAGGATGGATTTCAACAGATAGTTTGCAGAATACATTAACCAGCCTTACCTATAACCAGCAATATACTATTACAGCGCAACTGGAGCCGGTAAGAGATTTACAGATCAATATTAATCTTTCAAAAACCTTCAACAAATCATACAGCGAATTATTTAAAGACACGCTCAGAACAGGTGTACTTGAACATTTGAATGCTTATTCTGCAGGAGGTTTCAGCATCAGTTATATTTCACTGCAAACCCTGTTTCAAAAAACAAAACAGGGTGCTATCAGCAAAACATTTCAGCAATTCCAGGATTACCGGAAAATTCTTTCGGCAAGGCTGGGTTCCCTTAATCCATATAGCCAGGTTAAGGGTGATGATGGTTATTATATGGGATACGGGCAATATGCGCAGGATGTACTCATTCCTTCTTTTCTTGCTGCATATACAGGAAAAAGTGCGGATAAGATCAGCTTGATCAAAACAGGTAATAGTAATGTTACCAGTAATCCATTTTCAGGATATCTTCCCAAGCCTAACTGGAACCTCACCTATAACGGGCTTTCGCGTATCAATGCCCTGGCAAAAATATTCACTAGTTTTTCCATCAGGCATGGTTACAGCAGTACCTTAAGCATGAATTCGTTCAGCTCAAATCTTAATTATGACGACCTGTGGAAATTAGGTTATCCTTCATTTATAGATACAACATCAGGCAGCTTTATTCCATATTTTCTTATACCCAATATAACCATACAGGAGCAGTTTGCTCCATTAATTGGCGTAGATGCATCATTTACCAACCAGCTTTCTGTAAGAATGGAATATATTAAAAGCAGAACATTAACGCTTAGTTTAACCGATTACCAGGTAAGCGAAATAAAATCAACCGGATTTACTACCAGCGCATCCTGGCGCTTAACAAAAGTGAATCTGCCATTCCGTATTAATTTTCTGAAAAAAGGTGGCGATGGAAAAACAACGAGTGACATTAAATTCAGTTTTGATTTCAGCCTTCGCGATGATATTACTTCCAACAGCTATCTTGATCAAACAACCTCATATACTACCAGCGGGCAAAAAGTTATTCTTATCAGCCCTTCTGTTGACCTTGTGCTGAGCAACAGGATACAACTCAAGTTTTATTATGATCAGCAGCGCAGTATTCCTTATATCTCCACGTCCTCTCCTACTGTTACTACCAAGGCAGGTGTAACCGTAAATGTGTCGCTGGCGCAATAATTAACAGGATTTGCCAATCCCGGCAGTTATCAAAACCAGGTGTAGCGCAAGTACCAAACGAATTAAAGTTTAAATACGTAATTGAAGAATCGGGTAACTTTTCTTCTATTTGAGGTGGATAAAGATAAAATGTAATAAAACATATCCGTACCTAACCCGTGAAAATGCCACCGGATGCGGCCTCGTTTCGTAGTATATAAAGCCGGGGCTTAACCGCATCATTTTGCTAATTAACCGCTAAAAAGAAGGAACCGGCAAAACAAGCTGTTCATTTCAATAAATTGCAGTTCATAATTTGAAACAGAGAAACAACATTATATGTTGCAGGTATAATGATTATTTAACAGGTATGATGGCGAGGATAAAATTGATTATTTCCGTATTGCTGGTATTATGGATTTCTCCGGCCCTTAGCCAGGATCAGTCATGCCCGTATAATATCAATTTCTCTACGGGAGATATTTCTTCCTGGTCTGCACAAACCGGGCTGGTAAACGGAGCTACCCGGCAGTATGCCGCCCCTAATACCGGCGTATCTGTCATTCCCGAATACAGTATTTCAACAACCGGTATACAGGTTTTAACAACAGCCGGCACTGACAGGTTTGGCGGCTTTTCCACTATTCCAACCATTAACGGTTATTCATATGGGTATTCTATTAAATTAGGATCGGATGCTACTTCATGGGATCTTCAAACAAATGACCGAAGCCCGGGAGGGTTTGTAAGATCGGTTACTTATATTGTTAATGTTCCTGCAGGCCCTGCATCAGTTCCCTACACAATGACTTATGCGTATGCACTGATACTGGAAAACGGTACGCACAATTCTGACCAGCAGCCTATATTTACAGCAACCGTAGAAGGACCGGGAGGCATTATTACCTGTGCTTCTCCATCATATTATTTACCTACTTTAAATAATGCAACAGTTGGTAATGATCAAACGTCTACCGGCGCAACACTGGATTCTGCCGCTGCAATAGCAGACGGGTTTTCGTTAAGCCCTACACTGTTTCTTTCTCACTCGGGTCAGAATAATAGTAACGGCACGCTGCTACAGGATGTGTGGACTAAACCGTGGACAGAAGTAACCTTTGACCTCTCAGCTTACCGGGGTCAGCAGGTAACGCTTACTTTTGAAACAAGCAATTGCACACCAGGCGCTCATTTTGCGTACGCATATATTGCATTGCGTAATGATTGCGCAGGACTGGAGATTTCGGGTTTTAAAGACGCCTGCAGTAATACCAATACCGTTTATTCTATACCGGCATTAGCAAACAGCACATATGCATGGACAGTACCTGCCGGATGGACAATAATTTCAGGCGCAGGCACTAATATCATTACCGTTAACCCCGGAGCCACGGGAGGCATTATTACCGCACAGGAGGTAAATAGTTGTGCAGATCTTAAAGACACTATTACTGTCAGCACCTCACCGCCAACAGTTGCAGGTATTGTTACCGGCAACAATATGGTTTGTACTGATGTAAATAGTTCTGTATTAACGCTGAATGGAGAAACAGGTAATATACTTGGCTGGTTATCTTCAACAGATGGCGTCAACTGGAACAGCATTGACAATACAACGCAACAGTATACTGCACAAAATCTCATTACCACCACTCAATATAAAGCTTTGGTACAAAACGGGGGCGGGTGCAGTATTGATACCAGTGCTGCAGCCATTATTACAGTAGATCCTACAAGTGATGGCGGTACTTTAAGCCCGGATGATTTAACTATCTGTTTAACACAAACTCAAAATAGTTTTATATCTCTTAACGGGAATACAGGACAGGTACAAAACTGGCAATATTCTTATAATGGTTCTGACTGGAACAGTTTTTCCCCTGCCAATACAGGCGCGGAGTATAATGTAAACAGCGTTAACCAAACAACTTATTACAGAACGCTGGTAAAAAGCGGCGTTTGTCCTGCTGACACGAGCACGATCGCTAAAGTAGAATTTATCAACGTTCCATTTCCGGCAGCAACTATTATTCCCGGCGAAGCTTCCATTTGTTATGGAACAAGCACTCCAATTAATGCTACCATTACTGCCGGCACCAATTATTCATGGACAAATACGAGTGAATTAACCGATACAGGAACCGGAACTGTAACTTCATGGCCATATACTATTAATGCTACAGCAACGCCGCAACAAAGCACCAACTATATATTAAGCGTTACCAATGCGGGTTGCCCTAATGTTATGCTGGATACATTTCATGTTGCCGTTACCCAGCCTGTTATCGTATTTGCAGGAAATGACACCTCAATTGTTGCCAGCCAGCCTTTGCAATTAAATATTACTGTAAGCGATTCATCAGCCAATCAATATACCTGGACACCTTTTACCGGGTTAAGCAGTACTACCATTCCTAATCCGGTTGCCGACCTGTCGAACATGGCAGGCAGTACCATTACGTATATCGTTAAAGCCACAACGGCAGATGGTTGTTTTGGGGAAGATAATATTAAGGTTACCGTATTCACTACTGCTCCGGATATTTTTGTAGCTGATGCATTTACCCCTAATGGTGACGGTCGCAATGATTATATTCATCCGGTAGGAGTAGGCATTGCAACAATGAACTATTTCCGCATCTATAACCGTTGGGGGCAATTGGTATATAGCTCTACCGATACAAAAAAAGGATGGGATGGTACAATTAACGGGCGGATACAAACAACCGATACGTATGTGTATATGGCGCAGGGAGTTGATTATACGGGAAGGATAATTACAAAGAAAGGCACGATTACGTTGATAAGGTAAGGCTGCAATTTGCATTACAATTACCTGGCGCCGATACGTCGTCGTAACATATGGATATTTTTATTACAACTTATCTTACGCTATCCCTTTGTAACCAGGAACTGAATCGGCATTCTAAAAAAATAAAACACTTTTTTACCGAATAGTGAACCAGGTTTCCAGTTTGGAGATTCATTAATAACCCGGATGGCTTCCTCTGCCAGCTTAGGATGAATTTCATTTTTATTGGCAACTGATATATGAACGGGGCGACCTTCTTCGGAAATATAAAACTCCACGATTGCCTGTTGCGCTGCAGAAGATTCACCTTTCGGAATTTTCAGATACCTGGTAGCTATATCACCTTTAAGATTATTTCGCATATACCGTTTCCATCCCTCTTCTTTGCCGGGAAACTCTGCAGGCTTAAGCAGGTTTTTGAAATTAAGTTTTGCTTCGGGCAACGCCGGAAGATCAAACACACGATCATCAACAGCCCCGGGCCGAACGCTATAGGTAGTTTCTGTAACATCATAAAGAGGGTTGTTGGTAACTGTTTCGATGCGGAAAGCCTTCATCTCTGCGTTCAACACATTAGCGCCATTTAGTTTATTTGCTGCGCTGTGAGCAGGATTAACATATAATATCGGAGCATAAAATATTTTCTTTTTTTCACCATTAAGCGTAAAGCTGATGGATAAGCAATCAAAGCCGGCAATTCTTTTACCCGGTAATTCTTTCTTTAAATTTTCCGGACTACCCATACCATCGCTAAAATCCATGTAGTATAAAGTATCAATACCCTTGAAAATAAAATATACTTTTTTCTTATCCGGCACTGCAATCCCCTGCACAATACCTGAAACCTGTTTTTCATTTCCGTTTTTGTACCAACCCACAGTACTGTCTCCTGCCAATAAAAGGTTTTTAATTGATTGGGCACTGATATCTTTTAGTTGAGATTTTACCTCTGTTTTATAAGCATAAGTGCCTTCAAATTCTGTTTGGGCATTTACAGAAGATAAAAACATAACCAGTGCAGCGGACATTAAGGTAGATTTCATGCAGTATTATTTGTATGCCAAACATACATTTTCCTAAGAAATCGTTTCAAAATATTTTTTTACATAACCTACATGTCGGTTACCGGGGGACGTACCACGGGCGCTTATATACCGGCACATGCTGCGGGCACGGTCAATGCAAAGACCTTTACTATTTACCTTTCATTAAATACCCCAGCAAGTCCGCTATCTCCTGATCGCTTAAATTATTCAGTAACCCCTGCGGCATCATAGAAGTATTCATTACTTCCCGCGATTGAATGGAAGATTTATTCAGCACTACATCATCCTGCCCCACAACACGCATGGTAATCTGCCTGTCGTTTTCAGAGACAAGATTCCCGGAAAACGTTCTTCCGTCTCTTGTGGTTATTACAAGCATTTTATACGCGTCCTGTATTTCACCGCTGGGGTCTAATATATTGGCAAGCAGGTAATCAATATTAGAACGATTACTGCCTGTTAAATCCGGGCCAATCTTTCCGCCTTTGCCAAAAAGCGTATGACAAACCGCACAGGTTTTTGAAAACACAATTTGCCCGTTATTAATATCGGGCGCTTTTGCATTTGCACCAACTACCAACGATGTATATTTTTCATACGCTTTACTATTAGCAGGTTTATCATCTATCGGCCCCCAAATTTCAACAAATCCACTACCAACCACCCTGCGCAATTGCCTTGCAACATTTGCCGAAATATCCTTACGTGGTATCGTATTATTTTTAATAGCCTGCGCCAAAATCCATCCATAAGCAGGTCGCGATGAAAGTGTATTTACCGCCTGCGCTTTCTCTTCATCATTCAGGTTATTGTATTTTGCCATGAGCATATTGCCAAGCCCGTTGTTATTAAACGCCGCTATTGCCCGTATCGTTTCAATCTTCATTTGCGGTTCATTCAATAATCCTTCCAGCAATGGCACAAGTTCGTTTCGTTGTTGTGCAGACAAGGCCTTTAATGCTTTTATACGTTGCCCGATACTATTCTTTTTATCACTTAAAACAGCCAGCGAAATTTTTGCTGCCTCAGCATCACCAAACAAGGCATTGATATCATCTGCAAGTTGAGATGATTTGTTGTTCTTGCGCTTTAACACGGCATATGCATTTTTCCAGTTGGATGGTGATTTTAAGTCAACACGTCCTTCCATGCCGGCAAGCATGCCTTCCAATAAATAATCAACGGTTGCAGGTTGTGCGTTTATCACAGCTACCAAATCTTCAATCGCATTTGCATCAACAGTTCTGCGTGCAGCAAAAGTGGTAATCAATGGAATACCGGAATTGACAGCAATATTCAGAGCCCGCTTTGGATCTTCTTTCACCATCTTTTCAAAACCAAACCATATCATTTTAGGGAGATTATGATCTGTCTGGTCTTCAGAATGTTTTGCCAATGCTTCAGCAAGCTTCCAGCCAGTTTCCTTATCAACCCGCTGTATAGCCGAAGCAAGATATAAACGCACAACAGGTGATGCATCTTTCTGTGCCATCGCCATCATTTTTGCCGCCGCCACTGCAGGCACATTTCCATCTTCACCCAAAAATTGTATCGCCCATGATCTTATGTATTCATCTTTATCGTCCAACGCTTTCATCAACATATCACCCGTAATACTTTTTGTTACATACAATGTCCACATAGCATGCAGGCGATGATCAGCATTTGATGATGACGTATATATTTCCATCAGCTTATCGTAAGCAGCTTTATCCAATACCTTTTTTACCGTTCTTCCCTGTAATATTACACGAGCCCTGCGTGCATGCCAGTCACTCCTGCCGGTTTGTAGCTGCGCCAGTTGCAGATCAGATAATGTGGAGAGATCGCTATATCTTCCGTTCCAGTTCTCTGCTGCTGATTTAGCAGGCATTATCCTGAAAATTCTGCCGGTCTCCGCATTCTTTACTGTTTGCCCGCATATATCGGCGTCATGCCAGTCAAGCGCATATATACCACCGTCAGGTCCAACTTCCATGCTAAAGCCAACCCACTGGCCATTATTCGCAAGCATAAAATCTTCTCCGTGATGTGCAACAAACCCCGAGCCCTTTCTCTCCAGCACATCTGAAAGCACCGCGTGCTCATGAATATTACACATAAAAATTCTTCCTCTGTCAATTGCCGGAAATGCATCTGATTGATATATTCTCGCACCGCCATGCGCAGAGCGGTGACTATGATCGGTGATGGTTTTTATATCATCATATACAAACGGGTTAAAATGTTGCCCACCCTGGCGATGATATATACCGCCTGGTATTACATGCCACATATGCGGAATTACACAGGCGCTGATGAACAATTGCCCTTTTGCATCATAATCAATTCCCCAGGGATTGCTGAAGCCATGCGCCACCACTTCAAATTTATCTTTTGTGGGATGATAGCGCCAGACACCACCATTGATATCCACGCCATCACCTTCTAAAATATTTTCAGGAAACGGATCTTTATACCTGTAAATTTTCCCTTTGCCTTTTGGCTTTCTCACTTTAGATGGTGTAGCAAATCCCTGGCACCCATATAACCATCCATCGGGCCCCCAGTGAAAACTGTTTAATGTTTCATGGCGATCCCTTATACCCCAGCCCGTTAGTCTCACCTCTATATCTTTATCAGCTATATCATCATGATTTCTGTCCGGAATAAAAAGCAGGTTTGGCGGAGCGCCAACAAACACCCCGTCAAAGCCAACAGCTAAAGCAGATGGAAATGCTATGCCTTCCATAAAAATTTTCCGGGTATCTGCTTTTCCGTCGTGGTTGGTATCTTCCAAAATAATTATCCTGCTATCACCTGCATTCGAAAAACCTGCGCCTCTTGATTCGTAATCTTTATTTTCTGCGATCCATAACCGCCCGCGGTCATCCCAGCAAAAAGCCATGGGCTGTGTCATCATCGGCTCAGATGCCCACACATTTGCTTTATTGCCATCATTCAGTGTCATGGCAGCAACAGCTTCATCAGGCGTTAAAAATTTTGCGCTCAGCGCTTCCTGTTGCGCCATCGCCCATAATTCCGTAGTAGAATATAAAGAAGTTTTACCGGTATATTTTCCCCATTCATCTGATACTTCCCTGTCGTTGAACGCGCCGGTATATATCATCAACCGGTGCCTGTATGTTTCGGTTTCTCCGTTTTTAATAACAATATTTGTATCTCTTGCTGTTGCCGGGCCAACGCCAAACTGATCGTCTACCCGCCAGCGTTGGGGGTAGCCCCTGTTATCAGGATGGTCAAATATAGCGATATGCGCAGGGTCATCCCTTCCTTCAACCTGCATTCCAACATCCACCCACATGGCACGCTGTCCTTCCGCCTTTTCATTTTTCTGTCTCGCAGCATTGATTACGTCCGCTTTCATGCCTTCTTTCCAGGGCATGCGGAGAAACAATCCGCCATAATCATATTTACCAATCGTAACATCTGCTTTTGCTTCACCTTTCCATTCCAGCGATAAAAAATATTTACCGCTGTCCTGAGTCATCGCCCAGTTCTGCGTTTGCCGCATGATGACATTCCCTTTTTCATCAAGCATATCGTATACGGTTTGCCATTTTACCTCTTCACCTTCCTGCTGAATAATATCAGCGGAAACTTTTTTCCAGTAACCGTCAGCAGGATGATGAAAATAATCCCTGTCATTCACTCTTGTAAATCCCCAGTATAATCCTGTCTGATGCTTATGATGGCCGGGGCTGAACTCTGTCAATACACCTTTTCCGTCAGGAGCAACAATAGGATGAATATATGGTCTGAAATCATTTTCGGCATGTTGTACCATTATCGGCTCATCAACACCTTCTTTGTATAAAGCAATGGTTTGTCCATTATCATCTCCAATAAGTTTCAGGTGATTTATTTTACCGGTGTCTTTATGTTTTGGGTTGCATGCTGCGAGCGTAATTAAGATGGCAACGAAAAGCGTTAATAGTTTCATTCAGTAACAGTTATGGATACATGAAGTTTGATGAAAAATCCTGAATGAATATAGGGCTTTTTGAGAATTGAAACAGACAAATTGTTGAAATGATTTTTGTTTTCACGCAGAGAAAAGAAGTTGGAAAAAGGCGCAATGTTGTTTGATCTGGTAGGTATATATTTTATTATTTGTTTTATTATGAACCCGGCTGCATCGCTACTATCAGCTTAAGTTGCGTCGCCCTCTTGTGCCGCAACAAATATTTCAGCATAGTGCAACAACAAACATTAAATATAAGTTGCTTTTCGGGGCATAGTCCCGGGATGCATTCCAAATTTTCGCTGCATATTAGTTTAACCTCGCCCCATTACCCCCCTCGCCACTCTGTGGCGAGGGGGGTAATGGGGCTAAAATTTGGAGTGCACCCGTCCCGGGAGAACATACGCTATGCGAAGTCGAAGACCATAAGTGTTCGAAATCTGCTGCGCGTGGCGTCTCTGCTGTCGACCTCTGGCGACACAAGACTCACAATAATATTAATCCAATCCTCCTCTCCGGTTGGGATTTCTTTTTGCAGGCCATTTTACCTGTTCACCATTGGCATTAACGGGCATTACAATTCTTTCTCTTGATGTGCGCTGCGGGTCTTCACAAGCCATATATACAAGAATAGCAGTCAGTATGGCATTGCTTCTTACATCATCAAAAACTATTTTATCATAAGTATCGCGGTTGGTATGCCATGTATATGTGCCATAAGACCAGCTCAATGAACTTAAAGAAAAACCAGGCGCACCGGCAGTTACAAAAGATGCAAAATCTGATCCTCCGCCGCCAGGCATACCGGGAAATGAAGTTTGAATATCATCTTTAATAGCAGAAGGCACTTTAGAAAGCCACCTGCTGATATATTCATACGCATGTAAAAATCCCATGCCGGAAATATTGGTAACTCTTCCTGTTCCATTATCCTGGTTAAATAATGCCTGCAAATTATTTACGATATCAGGATGATCCTCCACAAATGCACCGGAACCATTCAAGCCCTGCTCTTCACTGCCCCAATGTCCGGCCAGTATTGTTCTTTTAGGATTAGGGTATATTTTCTTTAAAATGCGCATTGCTTCAAGCATTACCAATGTGCCGGTGCCATTATCCGTTGCACCGGTGCCACCATCCCACGAATCGAGATGCGCGGAAAGCATTACATATTCATTCGGCTTTTCCGTACCTTTCATTTCACCAATGGTATTAAATGTAGGCACAACGCCTTTTTCTTTTGAATCAGCAAGAATACTTAATTTAGGTTTGCTGCCCGATGCTGTAAGCCTGTATAATAATCCGTAATCTTCCAGCGCAATATCAACCGTTGGAATTTTTTTTGTTTTAGCGCCGAATATTTTATCAACACCAAACCCTTTTGACCAGTATGAAGTTAATATACCCGCAGCGCCGGCTTTCTCCAATGCTTCAGGCAATGTTTGCGTAGTATAACCCGTCTTCTTAATTCTGTCAGCCCATCTTGCAGTGAGTGTATCACGATCTCTTTTCATTTTCTCAACGGATTCCTTCTTGCCAAATTCTTCCCAGTTATAATCAGGCCGCGGTAGGCTGGTCCATAGATATCATAATAAATTTTCCTTTAGCGGCAGGCAGCCACTTTGTAAAAGCAACAGAGTCTGTTACATCAGGTAAAATAATTACTTCAGCAGTAACAGTTTTACCGCCGGTAGAGGGGCACCAGGCAAGCTGTGTACCTTCCAGCGATTTTACCCAGGGCGCAATCATATCAATATGCGTGATGCCTCTTTCCCAGCCACGCCATTCGCCCCATTTTTCATTCCTGGCAGAAATATTCCAGTCAGTATATTTTGATACTACCCAATCATGCGCCTGCTGCATTTTGGGTGAGCCAACAAGCCGCGGTCCGATTTTATCCAATAATTCATGAGCAAGTTTCTCCAACTGGGAATTTTCAGTGCCTTCCTTTTGGATAGCGTTTATGATAATGCTGTCATTTTGAGCATTACCGGTTATATATACAAATGAAAATACAAGCAGTAAAAAATTTTTCTTCATGATGCTGATTAATTTTTTGAAGCGCTAAAATTAAGAAGTGTTGAGAGAAAAAGAGGAGAACGGGTGAGAAAAGTTCATTACAACTGAAGTTCGCTTTAATTAAAACATTTTTTAGTAATATCAAAATGGCTTTCCTCTTATAATGACATCGCTATATATAGGTTGAAAATCTGGTATTTACTCTCCGTTGCAATCAACCGGTAGTAAGTTTTAATACCTGGAACAATCTCGTAGGATCCTGGAATGAGCGCGTATGCCGCCGCGAGGATACGGTTTCATTCATTCAAACAAATTATTTAACTTATACCCCGATAAATAAACCTTCCATAAATCTTTACCAATATGTCCAAATCATCACGCAGAAAATTTATACAACAACTTGGCTCATCAGGTCTTGCATTATCAGCAGGCTCAATAATGGCTTTTAAAGAAAGCAATGAAATTATACTGCCGGAACAAAAAATCATCGGACCAAACGATAAGCTTCGGGTTGCTACTATTGGTATGGGCATTATGGGCAATAGTGATACGGACACGGCTTTAAAAATTCCGGGTATTGAACTGACTGCGGCCTGCGATTTATATACCGGCCGGCTTGAACGTGTAAAAGAAAAGTACGGTAAACATATTTATACTACCCGCGACTACAGGGAAATTTTAGAAAGAAAAGATATTGATGCCGTGATTATCGCAACGGGCGATCACTGGCATGCACGCATAGCAAAAGACGCGATGAACAAAGGCAAACATGTTTACTGCGAAAAACCGATGGTACATAAAATAGAAGAGGGCCTGCCTGTTATTGATGTGCAGCAGCAAACAAAAAGAATTATGCAGGTAGGAAGCCAGAGCATAAGCGGCTCCGTATTTAAAAAAGCAAGAGAATTGTATCTCTCCGGCGAGATAGGAAAAATTAATTGCATTGAAGCATCAAACGACCGGCACAGTGCATTAGGTGCATGGCAATATACTATGCCAACCGACATATCAGCCGAAACAGTTGACTGGGACAGGTATATCGCTTCAATGCCTAAACAACCTTTTGATGATAAGAAGTTTTTCTGGTGGAGAAACTATAAAGATTTTGGAACAGGCGTTGCCGGGGATCTGTTTGTTCACCTCGTTACCCGTGTACATATGATTACCGGTTCCAAAGGCCCGGGTAAAATATTTGCATCCGGGCAAACAGCTTATTGGAAAGACGGCAGAGATGTGCCCGATGTAATGACTGCTATATTGGATTATCCTGAAACAAAAGAGCATCCTGCATTTCAATTAACATTAAGAGTTAATTTTTGCAGCGGCAAAGGCGAAAACTCCGTTACCCGTATTATCGGCGATGAAGGTGTGATGGAGCTCAGTCGCGGCTTAACCGTGCAACACAATATATTGTCCAAAGCGCCAGGCATTGGCGGGTGGGATGCCCTTAATACCTATCCGCAGGCAATGCAGCAAAATTTATTAACTGCTTACGATAAAAAATATTCAAAAGAAGATAAGCAACGCCCAATAAAACCTGATGTAACTTATAAAGCTCCTGACGGTGAAGACGAACATGTGCTGCATTTCGCCAATTTCTTCAATGCTATCAGAACTAACGGTTCAGTATACGAAGATGCTACTTTCGGTTTTCGCGCAGCAGCGCCATGTCTTGCATGTAATGACAGTTATTTTGAAAAGAAAATTATTGAATGGGATGCGGAAAAGATGAAAGCGGTGTAGAGAAAAGTGTATGCTCAATAAATGAAATCCACAACTTCTTTTTTACCTGTACTCCCTGATTATGTCAATTACTTTTTCATGATAACTACCTCCAAACAAGGTAAGATGAACAAGCAATGGATACAACTGACACAACCTGGTCCTGCTTTCCCAACCGGGTTGCAGTGGGTTATGATAATGATAAGACGTATAAAATGCATCATCAAAACCACCAAACAATAAAGACATTGCTATATCCATTTCGCGGTTACCGTAATATACAGCGGGGTCGAATATTACAGGGCTTCCTTTCCCGTCTGCCATAAAATTACCACTCCACAAATCGCCATGCAGCAATGCCGGCTTTTCTTCAGGAAATATTGAACTGAGTTTGTTACCGATCTTTTCTATTTGCTCTGTATATTCGTTTTCTAAAACACCCCTTTTATTTGCTTTGCGGCCAGGGGCATTAATCTTTCGCTGGCGTAAAAGGCTGCCCAGGTTTCATGTTCTTTATTTGATTGGATAAGGCTTCCGATAAAATTGTGATGTTCAAACCCAAAGCAGGCATTACTGTTGGTATGAAGTTGGGCTATACCTTCTCCAAAAGATTTCCAAAAATTACCGGATGCTGTTCCAGGCTCAATATACTCCATCACAAAAAATAACTCCTGGTGATATTTCCCGTCGAATAGTGGCATCGGCACACGCAAACTTTTCGCATCAGCTAAACAAAGCAACCCTTTCGCTTCTTTTTCAAACATATCCAATCCATATATTGCCGCGTTTATTTTTATTAAAAAATTTCCCTGGTTGGTTTCAAGTAAAAAAGCCTGGTTAATATCTCCTCCGGCAACCGGGGTATGCGTGTGGATTATAGTATTTGATGAAAAAAAACCGGTAAATTTTTCCTGGAGATAATTGACAAAAGAAGAATGAAACATGCAACGGTTGTTTGATTTAGCGTATTATACCGGTGTAAAGGTAGTAAATGAAAACAACTGGTTTTTCTTTTTTAATTGTCAGGAGATATTGCAAATGATCGAAGCAGGAGCCGCAAAATATGGGATATACTTTGGATTTTCTTTACCAGTTTTTTAAAAATTATAGTTTTAACCGGATGCCATTAAGTGTTAAATCTTACTAAATACCGGGAATAGTACAGGTAATTTATAGATGTTGTTTTAAATTTAGTGGAAATACATTAACCGAAAACAAACATCATATGAAATCATCACTACTTATTACCGTATTATTACTATCGGGATATTTATTATTTGCACAATCCATTATTATTAACCCCAATGGTACACATTCTGTTGTTATTAACAATGGAGCAACTTCTACAATGATAAACCCTGATGGAACAATTGCTACTATATTAGGAAATGGTGCTGTAAAAACAGTGGTGAATTCAAACGGTACACATTCTACTATTATTGATAATGGAGTAACTTCAACAATGGTAAATCCAAATGGCACACATTCGATTATGATTAACAATGGATCAACTTCAACAATTATAAATCCTGATGGGGCCTATACCACTGTATTCAATAATAATTCTCCAATAAACAGGGCAAACATTGTAACATCTTACCAAGCTATAACCGGGCAAAACTATGCGCAAACAATACAGTTTTATAACCCATCCCAGCAACCACTGAAAAAGAAATTGATTTCTTTAAACTATTACCTTCTTATTGCTTTGTCTGTATTAGAAACGCTTTAGCACCTCTTTAATGCCAATATCGTAATCAACGCCGATAACAGCAATGAACCTGCCATAAAAATATAAGAAGCGCTGAAACTGCCGGTTGTTCCATTAAGATAGCCTACAAGATAAGAACCTGCAAACGAACCAAGCGCACCAAAGCTGTTAATAAGCGCTATGGCTCCTGCTGCAACATTTTTCGGTAATACCTCGGTAATAGCTGCAAAGAATGGGCCATAAGGCGCATACATCGTTCCTCCTGCAATAACCAGCAATATGAAAGATAACCAAAAATGATTGCCGCCAACAAGATAAGAAATATAAAAGGCGATAGCACCGGTTAACAGGAACGGCCACACGAAGATTTTCCGGGTAAGCATTTTATCTGAAAAGTAAGAAACCGTAAGCATGGCAATGCATGCCAATAAAAAAGGTACAGCAGTAAGCCAACCCGTTGTAACAATATTACTATCAGGCGCAGCATTGATGATGGATGGTAACCACATCACAAAACCATATACGCCAATGCTCCATAACGCATATTGCAGGCAAAGCAGTATTACTGTTTTTGACCTGAAAGCCTGAGCATAATTTCTAACGGGCTTTATACCCTGCTGCTCAAGATTTAATTGATTTCCCAGCGCGGCTTTTTCATCTTCAGTTAACCATTGAGCATCACCGGGTTTATCATCTGCTAATTTCCACCAGAAGAAGGCCCAGATAATGGCAGGAATGCCTTCTATAATAAACATCCGGCGCCAGCCTACGGATCTTATTAAATAGCCCGATACAACCGACATCCATAATATAGTAGCAGGATTGCCCAATATTAAAAAGGTATTGGCCCTTGATCGCTCCGCTTTAGTAAACCAGCGGCTTAGAAAAATAATCATAGCAGGCATGACCGCACTTTCCACCACGCCGAGCGCAAAACGGATAAAGATTAAAAAATTCACATTGCTTATCATACCTGTTGCGGCTGCCAGGCCTCCCCATAATATCAGCGACCAGAAGATTAACTTCTTTGCGCTTTTATTGGCAGCATATAATGCACCGGGTATCTGGAAGAAAAAATAGCCGAGAAAAAATAAAGAGCTTAGCAAAGAAGACATAGCAGGCGTTATCTTAATATCTGTAGCCATTCCCCCGGCTGCGGCAAACCCAAAATTTGCACGATCAAGATAAGCAAGGCTGTAGGTAATAAATGCGACAGGAATTAATCTTACCCAGCGTTGTTTGGCAATCATTTGTGTCATGTTAAAATTCCTGGTTGTAATATATACAATACTATTGCGTATTGGGTCTTAATCGCTTTTTTTATTTTTACATCTCAGCTATTTTTGAAACATATTCTTCGAACATCTGTGAGATTTTTTATTCTTTAAATAAGATTATGGAAGCATACGAGCAACTCACTAAAAATCTTTCCGGATTGCCTTCTTTAAAATGGGCATTGAAATATTTTGATCTTGTAAAAAAACTCTTCACCGATCTGGATATAGGCCCATCCGATCCACGACTTGCACTTACCTTACCTAAAAATGGAATAATGCCTGTAAATCTTGGGCAAAGATATGTGCTCTGCCCACGCAATGATGGATATACAGGCTGCATTGTTCCTGTTGATTTTGACACCGAAGCTGTAAAAGGATTTGAGGTTTTCTTTTTTAGTCATAAAGGAGTAAATGATGCTAAATTCATAGACATTCCCTTACATGAAAAAAAACTTTTTTCTGAATACGCCTATGCAGCATGTATGGAAGAAAGCGATAAGATTTTACGGAGTTGTACCAAATCCGGTTACAGAAAATATCATGTACCTATGCTGTATGATTTTATTATGGAAACGTCTGTAAGAAATGAAATCATACAGCTTACAGGTCTCAAAGACAGGTGAGGTGTAGTGCCTATACCCTGATGCAAGTTCCTGAGTGTGGGTATCTCACAAATTTGATAAGCAGGTAATCTTACCTGGGTTTTCACATGCAATCTCCAATAAAAGGGATTCAGAACTATTAAATAATTATAGCCTTAAACCAATGAAAATATTAAAAAAGCAACCTGTTAAACATGAAAAAAATCACGCTGATTCTAATATCGTGTATATTCTCTAAAGCTATAATTGCCTAAAGGGGAAAAGCATCTTATAAACCAGTAACAGATCGTGTTGAGACATATTACAATGCCGGTAATTTTGAAGCCATTTTTGCCGCATTTTCTCCTGAAATGCAAAACGCTTTGCCTGCTGATAAGGCCAAAGCATTTTTTAGCGGCTTACAACAGCAAGCCGGTAAGACAACCAAACGTGCATTTACGCGATATGAACAATCTTATACAGCATATAAAACAAATTTCGGGAACACTTTATTTGCTGTAAATATTTCTATTGACAGCAATAACAAAATTAACGGCCTGTATATAATGCCTTTTGAAGAAGGATGGACTGTATTTTACAGGCTACTCTCCCATCAAAAAATGAAAAAATGAAAAATTAAAAGCGCTGCTTTAACTTTATGCAACGATGCAGTACTCTTTAATAACAACAATAAGAAAGTACACTAACTTTTCCGATGACGAGGCTGGTTATTTTTTTTCTTTTTTTGATGAAAGAAAATATAAACGCAATATGGTTTTACTGGAAGAAGGCAAAGTGGCGCATGAAGTGTTTTTTATTGTGAAAGGTGCATTGAGGCAATATATTGTAAATGATGAAGGCATAGAGCGAACCTGTAATTTTGGTTTTGAAAATGAATTCCTCACCGACCTGGAAAGTTTTTCCAGACAATCACGTGCCGCTTCAACTATCGTAACCCTTGAGCCAACCACTTGCCTGGTAATAAATTGTGTTAACCTGGTAGAAGTCATTAAAACCTCTCCTGCCGCCGCTGAACTTTTCAGGCTTATCGTTGAAAATGTGGCTACAGCAAATATCCGCAGAACTAAATCTTTACTTTCCCTTTCTCCGGAAAAACAATTTGAAGAATTGGTGCAGAACAAACCAGAAGTATTGCAGAGAATTCCGCAACGTTATATTGCACAATACCTTGGCATAGCGCCGGAAAGCCTAAGCCGGATTCGCAAAAGGTTGATGGAATATCAAAAATCTTAACCCGGATCATCGTTTTCAGCTATAGCGCGTAATAGATTTGTGTACACAAAAACAACAAAGAATGCAAACAATATTAGGTGCAGGCGGCGATATAGGCAAACTGTTAGCCAAAGAACTAAAAAAATATACTAATAAAGTAAGGCTGGTTGCCCGAAATCCGCAGCAGGTAAATGGAGACGATGAATTATTTACTGCAAACCTGCTTAATGCTGATGAAGTAAATGCGGCTGTAAAAGGATCAGCTGTTGCTTATCTTGTGGTAGGCTTAACTTATGATGTAAGAATATGGCAACAACAATGGCCGGTAATTATGCAGAACGTTATAAATGCATGTATCGCCAATAATTGCAGGCTGGTATTTTTCGACAATGTTTATATGTACGATAAAACCGCTATTCCCGATATGACGGAAAACAGCCCGGTAAACCCGCCATCAAAAAAAGGAAAAGTAAGAGCGCAATTGGTACAAATGATTAATGATGCTATGGCCGATAAAGGCTTAAAAGCCATTATTGCACGTAGTGCAGACTTTTACGGTCCCGGCGCAAAAAATGGTATTTTAAACATACTGGTAACAAACAACTATGCAAAAGGAAAATCTGCCAACTGGCAATCTGATGCCGGCAAAATTCACAGTATTACCTACACACCTGATGCAGCAAAAGCTACCGCAATACTTGGTAATACGGAAAGCGCTTACAACCAGGTTTGGCATTTACCCACATCGCCCGAAAAATTAAATGGCAGGCAGTTGATTGAAATAGCTGCAGAAGTAGTGAATCGCAAACCTTCATTCATGATATTATCTCCGCTCCTGATGTCAATAGCCGGGTTGTTTTCAAGACAAATAAAGGAACTGGTGGAAATGCAATATCAAAATAACCAGGATTATTTTTTCAACAGCGGGAAATTCAATAAAGCATTTCCATTCGCAACCACATCTTATAAAGAAGGTATACGGCAAACTTTGGCAGCTTCCAAAGAAGCAAGTTAGCCTTATCCTTTCTTCACATATTTGGTAAGAATAACAATAGTTTGCTCATTGATCCTGCCTTCAATCTGATCCGTATTACCGGGAACCAGCCTTATGCGCTTAACCACGGTGCCTTTTGGTGCGGAAAAGCTGGTACCTTTTACATCGAGAGATTGGGTGAGCACAACATTATCTCCGTTTTCCAATAGATTGCCAAAAGCATCTTTATGAACATCAGCGGCTTCAAAAGCGCTCATTGCCCATTGTATAATATCTTCATCCAATTCTACAGAGGCGATGATATTGTTTGCCCAATCTTCATCTTTATACGATTGAAGAATCCTGTAACTCAATGCCTGTATGGCAGGTTCCGGGTTCCATATTGTACCTTCCAGGAAGCTCCAGTAGCCGTCTTTGTCTTTTACACTCAAATTATTAAAACAGGTATCACAAAGAGCTACCTGGTTTTCAATTGCATCATCTTTTTTAGGGCTGACAGTATATTCATGAGCCGCAGGAGCTGCACTGCATAATTCGCATGTGCCCTGGCAGCGTTCATTCAATTTTGCGCTTATTGCCATAATTAATTTTAAAAGTGCGCAAATGTAGGAATAATAATATACTGCTTACAGTGAGTTTTATCACTATAAGTCATTTACAAAGCATTCAAAGATTAAATTATACAGGCATGTCTGCCGGAGCTTTAATAGCAGCAACAGGAGTTTTAATATTTTTTTGCCGATGCTTTTTTACCATCAGCAGCCAGCAGATAAATGCAGCTACAGGTACCAGTGTCCAGAAAACATCGATCATCAATATATCATGATAGTGATTGGCATAGCTGACCCACCACCAGTTACCGGTAGCAATACCATTTATTATGGGGATACATATTCCGATAACAGCGCCTCCCAGCAAACTATCTCTGCAGATTTTATAAATATCTTTTTGAAATAAAAATGCAACACTTACAGCAAGCCAGCTCCAGAAATAAAAGGAATAAATAAAATGCTGTCCACCGTACGGATTGAGTTTAACCGCAATAAATGTAGCCGTTGTTACAGGAAACATACCAAGACAAATAGAAAGATATATTCTCGTAAGCCACATATTGAATTTTCTCTTTCGCGGAGGAACATTATTTTTTTCTCTTGCTACCAGCCATATCAACACACCTGATATAATTACAATACAACTGCATATACCTAAAAGAAAATACATGATTTTAGTAGCATAGCCGCCGTAATCGCCAAAGTGCAGTACGTATACTGCATTATCTGCCACTTCTGCATAGGTGGAAGGCCGTGCGGGATCTTTTTCCTTAATAACATTTCTGCTTGTCACATCAAAAACCAGTTCGCCGCTGCTGGTGAATTTTTTTGTTGGAGGTATTAATCCGCCAATATGCACCTGCATACTTGAATCGCCATAATTTAATACTTCAACATGATTGATAGTTGCCTCCTTCCATTTTTGCTTTGCGCTGTCTGCAAAATAATTGAGATCGGGTATAACAGCCGTTTTCCCTTTCATTTCCAGCTCATGTTTCCCATAGCCGAGATCAGCAGACAATGAATCTTCCTCGCCTCCATATTGCAAAGCAATGGTTGGCTTTGTAAATAAAGGATAACTTATTAAGAAGTATGTACCGGTTACTGCAAACACAAAAAGAAAAGGAAATGTGATTACGCCCAATGCAGTATGCAGATCAGTCCATACGGTTTTTAATTTTTCCCATGGGCGGAATATGTAAAAATTAGAAACGATTTTTTGCCAGTGCACCAATAAGCCCGTGAATAATGCGAATAAGAATATGAAGGCAACCGCGCCTGCAATATAATAGCCCAATGGAAATCCAAACTTTGCTATTTGATTTACCTGTGCAAGAAAATGCAGGCGATATAAGAATTCACCAAGGTCATATGAATTTTTATACTCAGTTGTTTCGAAAGTTTTGGGGTCCAGGTAAAAAAAATTTCCTTTTGCTTTGTTATTAATGGTGTCTTTTGATTCTGATACATATACACTGATCTTACCGGAATGAGGAGGCATATATAACGATACCTCCCGTCCATACAAATTAAATTTTTTCTTAACTGAGTCAACAACCCTGTTATAGTCCAGTGATCTTTTTGCCTCAATGTTATTGGGTGAATTTTTGTGCCAGGCGGAAATTTCGTTCTTAAAAAATGCAAGAGAACCGGCAAAAAATATAACAAACAATACCGCAGTTATAATGATGCCACTTATGGTATGTGTATGAAAGTATATATTGTAATTACGAAGATTCATTATTATCCTGGTCTATTTATTTATAAATTGGTAGATGAAGGGGGAAAATAAAACAGCGCTTGCCAATAAATACCATCCCCATATTTTCCACCCGCTTTTAGCAAGAAAAGCAATGATCATTAATACAGCCCACATAATGTATACAGAAAAGTGCATAGTTATGTGCACCTCTTTTTTAGGCAAAAAAAGCATAAGCAACTGGTGAAAAGCAGTGCTCACCATATAACCGCCGATAAATGCCGCGGTGACTTTCAATGTACGTTGTAATGGAGAGGTAGTAAGATATTTTTTATTTGCAGGCATAATTATGAAAATAAAAATTCCAGTAAAAAGCTTCCCATTACCAATCCCGCAATATGTTTAATGCGTATATAATGAAATGGAGCTATCATAATAATTAAACAGGCCGCAGCCATCAGTAACAGGAAAGCCGTAAACGTTCCTGCGCCAGATCCGTCTTTTAACGGCAGTACTATAAAGGGAATAATAATCAATAAAGCGCCCGGTATTTTAGCTATGGACTTATTTTGTTGCAGCCATTTTTCAAATAAACTTTCTGCAGAAAGCTTTGCTTTTTGAGACGTATTATACAACATAAAAAATCCTAAAAAGCAACAGAGCATAGAGATGGTATATATCATCAGCGGATGTGTAGTTTAATTTGTAAAAGAATATATACTTGCAATGGATTTTGTCATGTAAATGTCAGTTTCCCAATTTCGTAAAGATGTTTCCTGATTGCGGAAATGTGTATTACATAAAAAGAAAAGCATGTTTTGCGAAAGAGAAAGAATGATTATATAAATTACCGGGAAAATTTAACCTCATGAATAAAACTTGCTTACGTTTCGTTTTTCTGTTCGTACCATTATTTATTTTTTCTTTTGCCTGTGCCCAATATGAAAAAGTGCCGGATACTGTTGTAAAGAAATGGATCGGGCTTACTCCGGTAAATAAACATACAACAATAAAAGCGCTTGCTATAGGCTTAACCCCGGCATTTGGTTTTGAGCAAGAAGGCTATATTAATATTAATGGATTCAATCTTGAATTAGGTGCTTTTGGTATTATTGCAGGACCTTATGGATTAATGTATGGCTTTGTTGGTAGTAAAGATTCATCCGGACATAAAATTAATTTCTTTTCCAAATATGGCTATACAGATACAAGTGAGTTGCATTATATAAAATACGGAACCACGATAAACGGGTTATCAATTAGTGGCGGCGGTATTACTGTAATCAGTAAAAACAATGGCGTTTTCATTAATGGGTTGGTAAGCATGAACTATATTACCAATGGCATACAGGTGAGTGGTTTAATCAACTCGCTGTATAAATGCAATGGCATTCTTATTGGTGGAATTGCCAATAAAGTTCAGAAAGCTAACGGGCTTATGATTGGTTTAATTAATAATTGCCAATCAGGCAATCTTGTGCAGGTTGGTTTATTCAACAGAATCGGCCGCCGCGTTGTTCCTTTTATAAACTGCAGATTTAAATAATCTTACAATAACAAAACTTATCAATACTTATGTAACCTCGCTTCTTCAAGATCAAGATTGTTTTCCATAATCCTGATTACTTCATCGTCATATTTATGTTCCAGCCTGAAACGATTCAATCCTTCTCTGCGCAATGCTACCAGTTCAAGCATTATTTTTTTCTGTAAGCCCCTGAGTGTGCTAAGGCTTTGTTTTTTCCCTGTCTCACCCAGGCTGTCTTCCACAGCAGTAATATTGCTCACCAGTAATTCTTTTATATGCGCAATGGTTTCATATTGCTCCATCTCATACATATACTTTGAGTCGAGATATTCAATTTGTTTTTTCCCCAACTCTAGCCGTATTGATTCTATTTGTTCTTCTTCGGGTATATGCTCATCTACTTCTTCTACCTTCAGCAGTTTAATAAACAGCGGTAATGTAAGCCCCTGGAAAACGAGGGTCACCAGTATTACTACAAATGTGATGAAAAGGATAAGATTTCGATGGGGAAACTCTTCTCCACTTTTCAATACAAGTGGTATGGCTAATGCCGAAGCAAGTGATACTACACCTCTCATACCCGCCCAACCAATGATGAAAGGAAGCTTGATGCCAGGGCTTTTTTCTTTTTCACGAAGCCTTTTGCTTAACAAGCGGGGAAGAAACGCAGATATATATACCAGCACTATCCTGATTATAATTACCATTAAGCTGATGAGCAGCGCATAATAAATAGACTCTTTAATAGAATAACCACCCAAACCTTCAATAATAACAGGTAACTCAAGCCCTATCAGGATGAATACAAAACCATTCAGTAAAAAACCTACGGTTGCCCAAACTTCTTTTGTTTGCATGCGCGTATTGAAGTTCAGAAAGTCATTGGAGCGAAATGATAAAAACAACCCGCCGCTTACTACTGATAATACGCCAGACCAGTGAAATTCTTCTGCCACTATATACATCAGGTAAGGTGCAATCAAAGTCATTGGTGTGGTAATACTCGATGCTTTAACCCAATATCGCAAAGCGATATATAAAATATGCGCAATAACCAATCCCACAAAAACACCCATTACAGACAGCACCATAAAATCAACAGCCGCTTTTTGCAATATAAACTCACCGGTAAGTATAGCCGCAATTGCAAATCTGAAAATGGTGAGCGATGCCGCATCGTTTACCAGGCTTTCACCTTCCAGTATAGTCAGGCCCCGTTTTGGCACCTGCATTCCTTTTAGTACAGATGTGGCTGCAACCGCATCCGGTGGAGAAATAATACCCCCCAACAAAAAACCTAACGCAAGCGTGAAGCCCGGAATAATATGTACAGAAAAATAAGCTATGGCTGCGGATGTAGCTATCACTAATCCAAAACCAAGCAATAATATCGATCGTCTCCATTTTAAAAACTGGTTCCACGATGAATACCATGCAGCTTCAAAAAGAAGTGGTGGCAGGAATATAAGGAACACAATATCCGGGTCAATATTTACTTTGGGAGTACCGGGTATAAAACTTATCATTAATCCGCCTATCACTAAAAATATAGGATAGGAAACTTTTAATCGTTGGCTCAGGATATACAACAAAGCCATTGCAAAAAACAGTGCCAGTATAAGCAGGAGTGTGTGATGAACCAAAATGAAAAATTTACTTTAAGGTTTATTTTAATTTGAAATCAGCTAAAGATAGGAAATTTGGAAAAAAGTAACCGCGAATGCACCCCACGAATCAGGGATTTCGCTTTTAAAATAATGTTATATACCTCAAAACACCAGTCGCTTAGTTAAGCAATAAAAGGAGTTTTATAAAGGGAATTGAGATTGCTTTGCCGCACAACAGTTTGAGGTTGCAAGTTTACTCATGCAACGCGCAATGACGGCGAAGGGTTGAATAGCTATACACGTTGATTCAGTGCTGATGGCAAAATACAAACACTTTCCTGCGAGCCCGCCGGCATGAAGATTTGAATTGAAGACATCTTGCGGCGGGCGAAGCAATTTCCCGTGGCTTCCGCAAATTGAGGTTGTCTTAGATTTTTTTAAAAGTGAAATCCTTGCACCACAAGTGGATATTACATATCCTATTCGTGCATCCATGGCTTAAACCATACCGCAATTTTTTAAATACCAGGTCATGCATTGGCAATACTGCTTCTCAAAAAATATTATGTTACATTGTTTGATTTATTTATCATTGAGATGAAAACCGCTATAGGATATAGCTCACCACATGAATCCCGACGCTAATATTGATCATATTATTGAATTATTCCGCAGGGAAGATGAGGGAGCTACCCGGTATATATACAACAGTTTTTATCGCTCCTTATGTTATTATGCTCAAAGCATTCTGCACAACAACCAGGAAGCAGAAGATATAGTGGTAGACGCTTTTATAAAACTGCTGCATAAGCGAAAAGATTTTTATCATATTAAAGACATCAAATCTTTTTTGTATACTGCTACGCGAAATGCCTGTATTGATTTTTTACGAAAGCAAAAGCGGCACGAACACTCGCATAATGAAATAGAATATTTAACTGCGCAGGCTGTGTTTTCTGATGATATTGATATTGTAAATGCGGAAGTACTGGCAACACTTTACCGGGAAATAGAAAACCTTCCACCGCAATGCGGTGCAGTTTTTAAACTATTGTTTTTTCAGCGGCTTAGTACCGAAGAAACGGCAAAGCAGCTTAATATTTCTGCCAAAACAGTTTTGAATCAAAAAGGAAAGGCAATACAACTATTGCGAAAAGCTTTTTTGCAAAAGGGTATGCTACCCTTGCTGGCGGCAATAGCGGGCATTGCCGGTTAAGTAGCGGGCAGATAATTATTGTATACACGCCATCAAAAAAAATCTTTACAACCCGCGTGGGAAAAAATCAATCCTGTTCGTGTATATAATATTAACCTGTTTTTACCACAATATCATATTATAAATCCACTACATGAACGATTACCTCAGCCAGGTTTCGGCACTTATCATAAAGCACCTTGAAAGCAGCCCGCTTACAGCGCAGGAGCAGCAGGAATTAGATGCCTGGCTGGAGGCTTCGCCCCAAAATAAAGCGCTGTTTTCCCGGCTAACTGATCCGGCTTATGTGCGTGAAGCATTGCAGAAAATGCATAGTTACAATGCCGAAGCCGGCTGGCAAAAAATTCAGTACGCATATACCAACCCAACCGCGGTGGCGCCAATGCAGCGCTCCCCGCAATGGAAATATTGGGTGGCTGCTGCCACTATATTGGTTGCTATTGCCGGTGCTGCTTTGCTGTATTTGTATTTTCCCGGCAAAACAACACCCATAGCTGCAACAAATGTTCCGCAACCTGCAAAAGATATTCCCGCACCTGCTGTATCAAAAGCTACCATTACATTGCAGAATGGCAAACGTATATCGGTTGATAGTCTTTCTATCGGCACAAACGCCCTGCAGGAAAAAACAGCCATTCAAAAAACTGCCGATGGACAAATAGCATATACAGGTGATGAAGCATCCAATACTGAAATGTATTTTAATACACTTACCAATCCACGAGGCAGTAAAGTAATACAACTCACTTTAAATGATGGAACAAAAATTTGGTTGAATACAGAGAGCGAGATCCGCTACCCTGTTGCTTTTACCGGCACATCAAGAGAAGTGGAAATGAAGGGTGAAGCCTATTTTGAAGTGGCAAAAGATGCAGCAAAGCCATTTGTGGTAAAATCGAATGGCACTGCTATACAGGTGACAGGCACTCACTTTAATGTAAATGCTTATATGGATGAAGTTTCTTTAAATGTAAGTCTTTTAGAAGGTGGCGTAAAAGTTTCTAAAGGCAGCAACACGGTTACTTTAATGCCCGGCGAACAGGCACAGGTGAACGACAATATTAAAATAAATGCGCAGGCGGATATGGAACAGGTGATGGCATGGAAAAACGGGTCATTCAGTTTTAAAGGCGAAGATATTTATACTACCATGCGCCAGCTCAGCAGGTGGTATAATGTGGATATACATTTTAAAGAAGCTGTTTTTGAAAAATTTTATGGAGATATTTCAAGAGATAAAAACATTTCAAGCGTATTAAAGATGCTTGAAACAACAGGTAGTGTTCATTTTAAAACAGCAGGAAATATGATTGAAGTATATAAATAGCTATCAGGTGTCAGCTTTCAGCCCCTCATTTTCAGCAGTAAGCTATTCTATTAGAACAGGAGACTACTGAAACGGATAACCGACACCTGATAGCTGAAAGCTGATACCTGATACCTGAAAGCTGACACCTGACTGCTGATACCTGATAGCCAAAAAAAGGCCGCTTCGTGTGCGAGACGAAACGGCCGGATGTAAGGATTATAACAAAAAAGCAAATCGGCAAGACTGCTTATTATTAAACCCAAACTGTACAAATGTATGAAATTATGGAAGCTGACGAGGGCGCCGTATAAAGGCAGCCCGCTTGTTACCCAAACCTGGCGTATTATGAAATTGATTGTGATTTTTATGATCTCCGGATGCCTCACCGCCGCTGCAAACGGCTTTGGACAAATGGTGAACATTTCTGAAAAAAACATTTCTCTTGAAAAAGTTTTCCGGCTTATAAAAAAACAAACCGGCTATTCTTTTTTATACACGGAAACACAACTGCAGCATTTTAAAAAGATAAATGTTAATCTAAAAGATGCTGAGTTAGAAAAAGCATTACAGGTTTGTTTTGCAAACCAGCCATTTACTTATTCCATTGTTGAAAAAACAATTGTTGTAAAAAATTTATTACACCCCGATACGCAACAGCAGAAGGCAACGATTGAAATAACCGGGCGTGTAACAGATTCGGCGGGCAATGGATTGTATGGCGCTTCTATAAAAATAAAAGGCACCAACAGCGGCACCAGCACTGCTTCTGATGGTACATTTTCGTTGCAATCGCAAGCTGATGATATTGTTTTAGTAGTTTCTTATGTAGATTATGAAACAAAAGAAATTACTATTTCAAAAAATCAAACATCATTTCAAATTATACTAAAAAAGAAAGAGAGCGAACTTAACCAGGTAGTGGTAGTGGGTTATGGCTCGCAGCGAAAAAAAGATATTACAGGTAGTGTATCCACCCTTTCTTCAAAAGATATTGAAAACCGGGGTAACACTCAATTTGGTTATGCAATAGAAGGAAAAGCAGCAGGCGTGCAGGTTATCCGGCCTTCCGGTCAGCCTCAGGCAGGCTTTTCTATACGCATAAGAGGCACATCTACCATTACTGCAGGTAGTGAGCCATTGTATTTAATAGATGGTGTGCCCACAGAAAGTACAAATGAGATTAATCCTGCCGATATCGAAAATATCACGGTATTAAAAGATGCTTCTGCAGCTGCTATTTATGGCGCGTCAGGAGCAAATGGCGTTGTATTAATTACTACCAAACGTGGCAAAAATCAAAAAACTAAAGTAAGCTTTGATACTTACCAGGGCATGTCTGAGGTCTGGAAGAAAATTGATGTATTGAATGCCGCTGAATACAAGAACATTAATGAATGAAATGGGGCAATCAGCAGACTGGTCTAAATATACAGCAGATAATAACTGGCAGGACCAGGTTTTCAGAACAGCCCATACACAAAGCTATCAGTTAGGCATTACCGGAGGAAATGAAAATACAGGATATTATATTTCGGGGTCATGGCTGAAGCAGCAGGGTGTTGTTATAACCAATGAACTCAATCGCGGGAACTTTAAAATTAATCTTGATCATAAAGTGAACCGTTGGTTGAAGGTAGGAACGAGCATAAACTACAGCAGGTGGAAAGATATTGACGTAACTGAAAATGCAAAGTATGGTGCAATTATGAGTGTATTAACCGGCGCCCCTGTGACAAACGTGTATAATGATGATGGCACTTTTACATTGAACCCCTTTATTCAGGACCTGGAAAACCCGGTAGCGCTTATACTCAAAAACAAACATGACTGGATCAATTACCGGTTTAACGGTAATGCATATGCGGAATTTTCTTTGGCGGCTCCGCTTAAATTCAGAACCATGTTTGGCGTAGAACAGCTAAACGGAAATTACCAGGGATGGGTTGATCCATATACCAGCCGTGAAGGTCGTGGTTTTAAAGGTATTGCCGACCTTACTTCAAGCCAAACCAGTTACTGGATTTCAGAAAACACGCTTACTTATAACAAAACAATTGCGGGAAAGCATAATATAACCGCTATTGGTGGATTCGTGGTATCCCGGAAAAACACATCGAGCTCCTGGATACATGGCACCGGATTTGGAAGTGATGCTATACCAAATGTAAGTGGTGCATCTATTAAAACAAGTGGTGCGGCATCTTCTGCCAGAAAAAATGTATCAGCCCTCAGCAGGATTAATTACACATATGATGATCGTTATCTCCTTACTGCAAACTTCAGGGCCGATGCATCGTCTGTGTTTAACAATAGTGATAATGTATGGGGCTACTTCCCGTCTTTTTCTGCCGGCTGGAGAATTTCTAAAGAAAGCTTCTTTAACCGGGATGGATGGCTCAACGATCTTAAACTAAGAGCCGGGTGGGGATCTGTAGGAAATGACCAGGTTGGAGATTATGCTTCGTATGGATTGGTAAGTGCATCCGGCAACTACGTTATAGGCGGAGTAATAACGCCCGGCACAGCAGTGTCTTCTCTGGAAAATAAAAATCTAAAATGGGAAACAACACAACAAACTGACATAGGAGTAGACGCCGCCATATTAAACAACCGCATTTTATTTACAGCAGATTATTATATCAAACAAACCACCAATATGCTCTTAGACAGGCCTATTCCCGGTAGCGTTGGAATACCGGGAAGTACCGCTATAAAGAATATTGGAAAAATGGAAAACCGTGGATTTGAATTTCAGGTAAGCAGCAAAAATTTGACAGGTAAATTAAAATGGACGACTGATTTTAATATCTCTTTTAACCGAAGTAAAATCATCAGCCTTGATGGAGGCACTATTAAAATAGGTAATATCTCTGAGCGTGGCACGGTAGCTATAGCGCAGGAAGGCAAACCTTTAGGGTTATTTTATGGCTATATATCGGAAGGTGTTGACCCGGCTACAGGAAATATTATCTATCGTGACATCGATAAAAGCGGAGACTTAAGCGATGGCGATCAAACCATTATTGGTAATGCCAATCCAAAGTATTTTTTTGGATTAACGAATAACTTCAGCTATGGCAATTTTACGTTCAGCTTTTTTGTACAGGGTGTGCAGGGCAATGATATATTTAATGCTACCCGTATAGAAACTGAGGGATTGATAGATGAAGCCAATCAAACAAAAAACGTATTAAACCGGTGGACAACAGCAGGGCAGGTGACTAACATACCAAAGGCAACTTACGGAGACAATACCAATTCTCTGATCTCTTCACGCTTTATTGAAAATGGATCTTTTGTGCGGTTGAAGTCAGCAACATTGGGCTATACTTTGCCGGAAGCCGTAACGAACCGCTTAAAGATAAGCCGCTGCTTTTTATACGTAACAGGCGAAAATATTTTCACTTTCACCAAATATTCAGGCTTTGATCCCGAAGTAAGTTTATATGGGAGAAGCGGCAGTTCTGAAAAAAATATAGCGCCGGGTATTGATTATGGCACGTATCCTCAATCAAGAGATTTTATCATTGGTTTAAACATCACCTTTTAAACTGTACACAATGAAAAATAAGTTCATCATATATATATTATGTACCTGCATTGCAGGATTAACTTCCTGTAAAAAATTTTTAGAAACTACGCCGGAAACTTCCCTCACCACTGGAAATGCTTATAATTCTGCGAGTGATATTGAAAATGCCATAGTGGGCGCATACAATATTTTTTATAAAGAATATTACATATGGGATAATGTATTGCTTGGCGATCTCAGGTCTGATAATGCATATACCGGCGGAAGTAATGACCAGGCTGTATTGCCTTATGATTTGCTAACCATTCCCGCAGGCAATAGCCGCATGCTTTTCGACTGGCAACAATTGTATGAAGGGATAGCAAGATGTAATATCATTCTGAACAAAATTGGCGATGTTACTGATGTAAAACTGGATGCGGATAACAGAAGAAATGAAATAATTGGTGAAGCAAGCTTTTTGAGAGCTTTTCACTATTTCCAATTGGTAAAAACATTTGGTGGAGTTCCTATTGAATTGAATTCTAATTCCGCCGATCCTGAAAAAACAAACCTGGCAAGATCAACAGAGACGGAAGTGTACGACCAGATTGTGAAAGACCTTGAAGTGGCAATTACAAATTTACCTGATGCCTATGGTGATGATCCGCCTGTAAATAAAGTGAAAGCAACTAAAGGTGCAGCCAATGCATTAATGGCTAAAATATGGGCGCAACGTTCAGATCGTGATTACAGCAAAGTGCTTACTTATTGCAATGCTGTAATTAGCAGTGCAGCAGGCTACCATTTGTTAGAGAACTATGCAGACCTTTTTGATGGTGATCATTATACCAATGATGAATCTATTTTGGAGGTACCATTTATTGCAAATACAGAATTAGCAAACTGGGGTGTACAATTGTACCTGGCACCTGAAGATGGATGGCAAAAGTATTGTGTTCCATCCAAAGATCTTGTAGCAAAATATGATAGTGAAAATGATGAAGTAAGGAAAAATGCCAATATTATTTTCATTAATAATCTTGACTGGGCAGATGAAAACTGGAATCCCTGCCAGGATTATTCTGTATACGTACCTTTCAATTACAAACAAAAACACCCCAATGCCTGGAGCAGTGGAGATCACCAATACCTGCTGCGATTAGCTGATATTATTACATTAAAAGCAGAAGCACAAAACGAAACGGGCGATCTTGCCGGTGCTGCAGCAACACTTAACCTTATCAGGAGCAGGGTACAATTGCCGGATGTAGAACCCATATCAAAAGAGCAGATGAAAACTGCTATACTTGATGAACGCCGGCTGGAGCTTGCTTTTGAGGGACAGCGTTGGGATGATCTTGTTCGTAATAGTGTTGCCGTTAATGTAATGAATGCCTTGCAGGAAGTAAAATACACATGCGAAGACGGTATTGAAAGCGCTCCTGTTCCTATTAATTATAATTGCAACAACGATAAACTTATTTGTCCAATACCGCAATTGGAAAGAGATGCTAACCCTAATCTTACACAGAACCCCGGTTATTAAAATGTGCTTATTAAAAATAAATGGTTCTTCCATACAGGCTGTGCTTTTTTGCTTTTTTGCTACGGCTGTAATAGCAGGCATAGCCTGCGGCAAAAAAAATAGTGCTTATGAACAACCTGGTGTCCCCGCTCCTGTTGATACCATTACAAGCAAGCCTGCCCTTAGTGGCAGGCTTGTTTATCACAGCTATTCCTGCTATGATTGCAACGATTCAAAATTGTTTTTGTACGATTTCCATACCAACAGCAATACCGTGTTGAGCAAAGGTTGGAATATACAAAACCCAATGAACGCTCATTTTTCTCCTGATGGAAAAAAAATTGTTTTCATGGGCATTACACCCGGCACAGATCAATGGGATGTGTTTATATGGAAGATAGGAGATGCTGCTCAGCCTGTGAATTTAACGGCTGCTTTAACCAACAGCAGGAACGAAGACCCTAAATTTTCAGCAGACGGATTATCCATCATTTTTAAAAGTAAGGGCAAACTAACGCGGATGGATACCCTGGGAAATATTACAGCCCGGTATACCGTTCCGCACAAAGAAGCATCCATGCCTTATTTTGCCGGCAGGGATCAGTATATTCTTTACGCGGCAGAGGAAAACGGTATATCATCTATATACAGTTATCATATAGCAGATGGGGTTGTTAAATCACTGTATTCCACGCCAGGTATATATGCCTATTATCCTGTCGCCATAACGGACAGCAGTTTTATTTTCACCCGCTGGCATTCAGCTACCAACAAGCACGATCAATTGTATATTGGTTACTTCAATACACAAACACCGTTGTCGTTACCTTTTAATGAACCCACAGGAGATTATTCTGATGCTTATCCGGTGAATGAGCAATATATCTTTCTTTCCGGCACCCGTTCAGGAGGCAGGGGTGGTTATGATTTATATATCGCTGATATTACCAACGGTAGTATATGGACATTAGGGGAATACAATGTCTATATCAATACTTCCGGCAACGAATTAGGTGCATGTTATCTTAAATAGCCTATTCCATAGGCTGATCAATCTGCCTTCTCAAATAAGCGTCGTTTTGGTTTACATTAACACTATTACCCAATCCTCTGCATAAACGCTTCCTTATTTTTACGGGATACCTCAATATAGCTTCCGTCTGTTAACTCAATCTGACCGCCATCGCCTTTAATATATCTTTTTATGAAATTAAGATTGATGATATGTGAGTGATGTGTACGAAAAAAAATATCGGCGGGCAAAAGCTCGCTAAATTCTTTAAGTGTTTTAGATGCAATAATCTTTGTTTTATCTGCCATGTAAATGTTGGTGTAGTTACTGTTTGCTTCAAGATGAATGATATGGTGAATCTCTAAGAATAAAATACTTTCCAGGGAGGGTATTGCAAGTTTGTGCAACTTTTTTACCGGCAATGCCAGGTTCTCCTGCAATAATTTTAGTTGAGCTATAAACTGGTTTTCGCTGGTGGCTTTGATTTTGTTTACCGCTGTTTTTAACTCTTCAATATCTATGGGTTTTAGCAGGTAATCAAAAGCCGAATATTTAATAGCCTGTATCGCGTACTGATCGTAGGCTGTGGTGAAGATGATGAAAAAGTTTTTCTCCTTTAATTTTCTGAGCATTTCAAACCCGTTCATCTGCGGCATTTCTATATCAAGAAAAAGCAGTTTAGGCTTAAGGTTATCAATCAGCGTGATTGCTTCAAGCCCGTTGCCGGCCTGGCCAACAATTTCAACTGTTGGACAATAGGCTTTTATTTTTTCCTGCAATGCAAGGCGGCCTTTCGGCTCGTCGTCTACGATTATTGTTTTGATCATAAACTGAATTATAATTGTTGGTGCGGTGTCAAACCTGGCATGTCTCACATTTCACATTTCACGTCTCACATTTCGCATCTCACGATAGTATACCCGCATAATTTAACTGACATGACGCCAATTAACTATCCAGGTACTTTTCCTTAAGCAATACTTTTACTATTGTTCCCGATACAATACCGTTATCCATCCTGTCTGTAATTTCCACCGAAGGCTTCTCTTCTTCATTAAACAGCCTGATGCGTTCAAAGCTCATTTCCATTCCGTAAGAGGAAGCCATATTGGTTGCCATTTTTCCCGCGGCTTCCCGTCCTATGCCATTATCCGTTATAGTATACATAATATTATCATTTCTTCTTTGTATGTCAATGGTTAAAATACCGTCATTACCCGCTTTGTTTTTTAAGCCATGCAAAATGGCATTCTCTGCAAAAGGCTGGATAATTAAAGGAGGTACGCGCAGGTTGCTGCACAGCAACTCGGGATCTACATTGAATACGGTTCTGAATTTTCCTTCATGCCGCAGCTCCTCCAGCTCGATATACATTTTCAGCGTATCAACATCTTTTGAAAGCAAAACCGTATTTTCCCTGCTGTGGTCCAGTATATTCCTGAGCAGCTTTGCGAACTTGTTTAAATACAGCGTGGCATTGTATTTATCATTGCTGTAAATAAAAGCGTCAATGCTGTTGATGCAATTGAACATAAAATGCGGGTTCATCTGCGCTTTCAGCGCTGCCATTTCCGTTTCAGCTATCTTTTGTTTGATAAGTGCTTGGGCTCTGATATTTCTTACCCTCATTTTCACCAGCAGGTATACCACTCCTGCTGCCATTAAAAGCATTATTGTTTTAAACAAAAATGTTTGATACCACTGCGGAGAGACAACAAGCAGGTATGTGACTGTAACAGGGGGAATGCTCAGGGTTTTGTTTTCGCCTTTGAGAGAAAGCTGATACCTGCCCGGGGAAAGATCTACAAAGTTGATCTCCCCGCTGCTGCTTTGCCACATTTCGTTTTCTGCATTTTTCTCGTCTTCATATAGTTTAAAATACAGTGCATTTTGCTCCGGAATGCTGTAATTGGTATATGCAAAATTGATACGGATGTTAGACACACCGCTGCTTATCTCAATATGAGCATCCTGATATGCTTTCCGGGCAGCATCTTCGTAAACATCCGTCACAAATATGCTGCCATCATTGCTGCCATCGGCTGCAAGTAATTTTGCCGGGTTAAAGGAGCATAGCCCTCCATTGTAAGCGAGCCATATATTTCCATCACCGGATTTTCTGAATACACCTAATTTGTCAAACCCTGATGGCAGGCCAATTTCGCTTCTGAAAGATTTTGCCCGACCTGTCGCCGGATTGTATGCCACTAATTTCTCTTCCGCAACCACCCAGATATTTTTACTGTTATCCTGCAACAACCGGAAAGAAGGGCTAAACCCCAGGACTTTATTTGCTTCCGGGAAGCTGAATTGTTTTCTGGCAATATCAAAAACGGCAACGCCGGAATAGGTAGCCAGCCATATCCGGTTATCGTCTTCAACCAGTAAATCGCGTATATAGTTCAATAATTTATCGCCTGCCAGGTCGGGGTTGTGCAGCGGAAACGCTATAAATGCTTCCCGTGCCTCATCAAAAAAATACAACCCTTTATCTGTACCTACCCATAATCTTCCCTGCTTATCTACTATTGAAGCAGACAATGCAGCTACTCCCGGAGGCGTATATTGCTTTATAAATTGCTCTTTGTCCGGATCGAATATATACATGCTCTTCCATACCGATCGTATCCACCATTTTCCGTCGGCCCTTTGAATGATATTCCTGAAGCTTGTACCCCTGCCGGCAACAAATCCATTTTCCGGTAAGAATACCGTGTAATTGTTTCCGGCCTGCTTTACCAAACCACTATCTGTGCAATACCAGGTATGATGGTTTTTATCTTTAAGTATATAGCTTATAACCCTGGCATAGTCGTTATTTGCTGATGGCGGAATAGCCGGGCGATGTGAAATAAATTTCAGGTCCCGCGTAAAGCTTCTGATGCCTTTTCCAAAATAATTGCATAACCATATTTCATTATCATGCTCAAACCAAAAACGGGGGAGCCCGAAATCGTCTTCAGACTGATGTGTTTGCTGAAATAAAGGGTACACCGTAATTTGTTGCTGGGTATTATTAACTACAAAGATACCGTCGTTAGTAGATAACCAAAGCCGGTTAGATTTGTCCGCGTAGAAAGAACGGATACTCCTACCCGTTAAATAGCTCCTGCATTTCGTTGTAACCGGATCAAGCAGTATTAATGACTCAAAATCGGAAAAGCAGATCCATCGCTTATCGTTTATATCTGTATACTCACAAATACCCAGGGCAATATTCCACTTAGTATCAGGTAAACTTATGGTTGTGAATTTGCCTGATACCGGGTCAAATTTTATCACTCCGGCGCCCCATGTGCTTATCCAGAACTGCTGATCCTTGTCTGTCAGTATGCCGGTAACCCAACTGTAATGTCCATGATAATATGGAATCAGCTTCCTGTTAACAGTATCTGCCTTATACAAACCATAGGCGCTTGCGATCCATATATTGCCATGCTGATCTTCCGCCATATTTTCTAAGCGGTTATATTCGTGTGTAGGCAGGCCACCAGGAAGTGCCGGTGTTTGATAGCTGATAAATTTCCCTGTGGCAACATCAAGTTGTTGCAATCCCTTTCCTGTAACCCAAACCCGGTTCTTACTGTCTACAAAGGGATTGGGCTTATCGTCATCTGCAAGGCTGCCCGTATCCTTATCGTTATGCCTGTATCGCTTTGTATTACCTGTTAAAGGGTCATACCGGATCAGTCCCTCACCGGCGGAAATATATAACCACCCGCTTTTATCAACACTTAATTCGTGCATGGTTGAAGTAATGCTGTCCGGCGAAATACATTGTCGTATAATATTACCGTCATAGCGCAGCAATCCAGAGGATTCTGTGGTAAACCATGCCAGCCCCCGCTGGTCAACCACCTGGTGGTTTATTTTTTTTGTTGGCCATGGCGTGGCGGCATGAACGGGAAAAAATTTCAGATCGGGGAAAGACTGGGCACACACGACACAGGGAAGCCACATGCATAGTAATAATGCTTTTATATTGCAGCAGCGTACATGCATGGGCAGTTGTTTTTCTTAAATATAATCAGATATTATTAATATGAAGACGCCATAAAATAATTTAATAAAATATTTTAGCAAACCCGCCGCCGATAAATTGCCATACCAGGCCCATTTTAGTGAGCCAGAAAATATGCGCCATTAATGGTACTAAAAAGATAGTGAGATAAGGTTTTATGTTTTTTCTTTTGATGATATCATATAATAGTAATGCAAAAGCTATCAGCAGTACAATTTTATCCGAATACGATACACTCGATTCAAAGGGAATATTGCCATAAATGATCAATCCCCTTCCCAGACCCGGGCCGATCATTAATAAAGCGGTGCCAATCATATAACGCATATGAATATCACTTTGCTTTCTGTGTAACATGGCAAGTATATAAAACGCAGCAAAGCCGAATGCGCCGGGCAGATTCAGAGCAAGTATACCCACTGCAACCGGCGCAGGCGCATTTTCAGACAGCATTTTATGAAAGCCAGCTCCCGAAACCATAAAATGGAGAGTGTAACAAGTGGCGCCAGTATATAACTGCTCTTACCGACCGTTCGATGAAGCGCATACCGTTTCATACTGATTAGAAAGGGTTGTACGATCAGCAACAGCACCCATAGCAACATGAGTGTGCCGTGAATATGATGGACCACTTTAAAACCCTTAAAATCCGGGAAGAACTGAATATAGGTTCTGTAAAACCCCCAGTGTAGTACAGCCAGTATAGCAATGCAAAAAAAACTTATGTTCCTGTATTTGTTCCCGAGAAGCATATGTTTGGTTTTATATTTTACACATGAGTGATATGATGATACGCAAGCCTGTTGGTCTTTTTTCTTACCAGCTTCATATAAAAGATTTATTAAGTTTTAATTTATCTCGGGAAAAAAGTATTGCCGGGATTTATTCGTCAAGATACGACCTGCAGTAAACCGAAATTACCGCATCTTCAGAATTGAACCCCTCTTATATTTTCAATTAGATTTCATCTATATGCATTTTATTTCGCAAGCTCACATTGATACCTTGAGGTAAATACTGCCTGATACCATTGCTTATTGGGTGTCCATCAAAAAAAGCCTTTACGCTATTAAGTGCGTTGGCTGATTTGAAAGAAAAGACATTTGACCATTTAGAATAGTACGTGGGAAATTGAAGAGCTGCAGGTTGTATTCCTCTAAGTTGTATTTCAAATGTATGAGGATTATTCAAATCACTCATTATGAAGTCAATTGGAGTAGAAGAAAGATGCTGGCTTAACAAGTTATAAGTATAAGCATTATTCGAAATATCAAAATCAATAATATCGTAAGATCGAATCCCCGGAACTCTAATCAACAATTCGTATCTGCTATATTCTCTTGCAGACCGCCAGGAAATCAGCGCACCGCTTTTAGAAGAAATTCTCTTTGGATATGGTACAACTTGAGTTATTAGAGGGATTGGAAATGTATCATTTGCATCATAAGATCCTAAGGGAATAGTAACATATTTATAAATGCAATAGCTTTCCCAATAGACGTTGATGCCGTCTTCTTCATAATGGTCAACATATTGACCATTACTATCAATTTTCCTTGGGCAGCAGGCAATTGTATATCTTGCATTCCTAAGAAGTAATTTAAGTGTTGTCCTGTATTGGGTCACCCCTTCACTAATTTTTATGTCTACTTTAGCATGTGTATCGTCTGCAAAATATGCGTACACTTCTACAAAATCAGGGTTACCTTCCATTACTTCAAATGAGATTTCAACCTGAATATCTTGTGTTGTCAGGACTTTACAGTCTAAGTTTCCTAATATTAGCCCCATAAAATTTATTTAGCGATAAAAAATTACTGGAGAGTAACTAAAATGGGGATTAATCCTTTCCCTGCATCTAATGACATGAGAGCCTTTCCAATAACAGTTCCAAATGATTTAGAAGAATCAATAGCTTTCATTGCGCAACCTAATGTAGCAGAAGTAGTTAATAAATCGCCTATTTCAATTGGATTAAAATCAGCATCAACCTTACAGTAAACCTTTCCCATTAAAGCAATTGGTAAACGATTTGTCATTTCCTTTTGTTTATCTAAAATCATACCCGGTTTATAGCTTCCCGCTCCAGAAATTACTCCAACAACTTTTTTGTCATATGGATTATTACAAGGTATCAATGAGCCATCCTTATCAAAAACCATTACAGAACCAACTTCTGCCAATGAGTCTGCTATCGTAAAATCTTCTGCAATATCTGCATTCATTAAAAGAATATCTCCATGCACATGTACATTTCCCTTAAATACTGCTGCTACTTTATTCGGGTCGGCATGTGCAGCATATAAAGCGGCGGATTCACTTTCAGGATTCATTTGGTAGGCCGCTATAGCTGCTGTTTCGAATGATTGTGTTTCTGCATGTAAAGCTTCATAGCTAACACTTTTGCAGTAAACTCCTGTTCCATGTTCACTGTATCCATAAACACCTGCATTATATTTTGCATCACTTCTACCTCCGATTCCTACGTCCGGGATATTGTCAATTGAACCTGCGATCACACCTTTAGAGCGGGTGACATTATTAACGCCCAAAACAGCAGAATGTGCATCCCGGATAACCAAACCAGTAGTTAATTTATCTCCTTCGTAAAAGTCTGCTCTCAATGGTAATGGATGTTCATCCCTTCTGAAAAGACGGGTACGTGTTGAAAATTCATCTTGATCTGGCATAAAATTTAATTTAAATTTTGAATTGATAGTTAAAGAATATCACGCAGTCGCGGTTCCCGGCAATATCTTTTCACAGGAAAGAAGATATAAACAAGATACTATAAAACACAGGCACCTGAATAACAGATGAGCAGGCGGCGGAATCGGATTAGCAGTTAACATCCGGAATTCTATTGCGTGATCGGGGGGCCAACGATCTTTAACCCTAATTCCTCGTGTACCCTTACTACTTCTTCCACAGATGGCATGGAAGTGTATGCATCCAGCTTCTCAAAGATCTTTTCAACCGGCCCGGTTGGGTTTACGGTAAACAATAATTTACCTGTATCCGTTGTACATAAAGTAGTATGTACTGTATTGCGCGGAATAAAAACTACATCTCCGGGCTTTCCAAAAAAGCGTTCATCCCCAGCCTGGAAAATATGCTCGCCTTCCAGCACATAAAAAGTTTCGTCTACATCATGGGTATGCAGCGGTGGCCCTGGTTTTTTTTATACTCCGCTATAAAAATGCTCAACTGGTTACCGGTATCGCTGCCTGTTGTTTTAACGTATACAGGCATTCCCAAAACATCAAGTGGTTTTCCATTTCTGCTTTCGGCTGGCTTTAAAATAAATGGTGATGGCATATATTTATGGTTTTTTATTCTGAAACCCTTTTTCTTTCTTCTTCAGAGGCAGTAATCCTGTCTCTTTTTTGTTTAAGTATTTTATTGCCGAAAGAAGCGGTATATGTCAGCTTAAAAATTCTCTTTAGCATTCTCAGGTCAGTTGTTCCATAAAAATTTATGGCAGGATCATCTGCGCTAATCCTGAATACCATAGTGCTGAAAACATCATCTGCCATAAACTTAAGGCTGCTGTTGTTAAATTTCTTTTGAACCGCTATAGATAATTTGCCAAAGGGTTTCATCATTGAGATACCGGCCAGGCTCTTTGAAGTATAAAAACCAGACAACTCAACACTAAATTTTTCAGGGAGGGTAAAGTTTTGAGCGCCTGCTATGCTCCAGTTAAACAAATGCATGTTTTGTTCTCTGCCGGTATAGCTTGCTCTTCCCTGCTGGTAGCTGCCGCTTGCTGTTATAAAGGAGAACCAGTAAGAGGTTATAGCAACAGGAAGGTTTATGGTAACATTGGTTGTTTTAAGAAAATCGAGATTCTGCGCTGTTTGATATACTTTATTTTCTGAAGGCTTTACCTCCACCTGAAAATCGCCGATGCTGTTTTTTTCGTAACTATACCCTGCCGCAATGCTATAACCTTTATACATATAATCAAGCTTCACGCCATCTGTTATGGCAGGTTTTAAATTAGCATTGCCCGAAAGAAAAGTGTTAGGGTCAGCAAAAATCATAAAAGGCGCCAGGTTATTAAAGGTTGGTCTTGTAATACGTTTGCTGTAACTGAAATTGATTTTGTTGTTGTCGTTAATACTGTGCGACCAGAAAAAATTTGGGAAAAAATTACCGTAATTCCTGTTTACAATATTTTGTTTAGTATCGCTATCAAGATCTGTTTTTGTATGCTCGTACCTTAATCCCGCTTTAAATTGATTTTTTGGATTAAGCGGAAAAGTTGCAGAGATATAAGCAGCCTGTATATTTTCTTTAAGGTAATAAATGCCGGTAAATTCTTCATTGGCATGCCATGTATTTTGTACTGATTCTCCAACAAAAACATCATTGCTGAAACTTGATTGTACAGATTTTATACCCGTTTCCCATTGCGAGTTTTTAATATTAAATGTATAATCCAACTGAAGAGGCAATATGTTTATATTCGTTTCTTTTGAGCTGCGGGTAATTGTTTTCTTTACAAAATCTCCCTGTCCGCTATAATAGTTGTTATCATAATCTATAGGGTTTATGTTGCCGTAATGCAGGTAATCTGCATTAAAAGTAAGTGTGGAATTATTTTTAAGCTTATGCTGAAAATTGACATTGACCATCTGGTTTTTCCAGTGGTTGATTTCCGAATTCCCGATTTTCAGCAGGCTGTCTAACTGGTGATTATTATAGGTTTCAGAAACATTATCTGCCGTCATTCCCCATTTGTTATTATAGCCGGATGCTAAAAAACCAATTACGGTGCCAGGCGTTAACTGAATATCCATACCAAGCCGCGCATTAAAGTTCAACTGGTAAGGATCCCTTTCTGAATTAATAAAAGTTTTCGTTTCTGTTCCCCGATATACAATAGAACGATAGCTGTTAATGGTTTGCTTTTGTGCATGCCGGCTGGCGCCGATGCTTCCGTATATGTTGAGCTTTCTTTTTCGCCAGTTTAAATCAATACCTGCCGCGGGAGAAGTACCTTTAAACGCCCCGGCAGTAATATAATAGTTGCCGTTAAAGCCCTCGTCGGGTGTTTGGTTTAAAATAATGTTGATATAACCTGCATTACCCTCCGCATCATACCTGGCAGGAGGTGTAGTTATTAATTCAATTTTATCTACTGCTGCGGCCTGGATGCCTCGCAGCATATCAATCAATGCAGCATCTGAAAGATAGCTTAGCTTTCCATTGATCATTACCCGCACGCCTGATTTGCCTGACATATTCAGCGTGTTGGTACTATGATCAACCCGTATACCAGGGCTTTTTTCAAGCACTTCCAGCACGGTGCCGCCTATATTGGTTATTGAAGATTTTACATTTACAACCGTGCGGTCTATCTGTTGCTCAAGAAAAGGCTTTTTAGCAGTAATGGCTACCTCCTGTAATTGCTGTGCCTGTTTCTGCAATATGATATTGCCGATATTTTGTACTTTATTTTCACTTATCGCAACTTCTTTCGATAGCGCTGTATAGCCTGTGTGTGATATCAACAACAGATAATTACCGGCTGTATTCAGGTCAATGGAAAAATTTCCGTCTTTATTGCTCAAGCCGCTTTTCGCCAGTAAAGAATCTTTAGCCGCAAGCAATACAATACTGCAATTAAAAAGCGGCTGCCCACCGGCATCAGTAATATTTCCTTTAATGGAAATCTGTGCATTGCAAAGGTTTGACAGCGTTAATGCCAAAAGCATTATCAAATACTTATTCATGGTATAGCTAATAGAGGGTTTTATTTACAAATACATTTCCTGTCACACCGGAGCAGGTGTATAGTCAATAATTTTTTTGAATTATTATTTCAGGAGGAGAGGCAGGTAAGTTGAAAATATTGTTACAGGGTGGTTATATACTCAAAGGATATGTGCAACAAAAATGCAAAAAAGAACATTCTATGCAATAAAAGTTGAGTAATTAGCAGAAATGAATGAGTAGTTAACGGAACTTACTGCGATTTACATAATTTACAGTTTACTGGGTTGATGCAATACTTCAATCTTCACCGACCCTTTCGTCGTGGTTTGTGTCTCACGAAATACCCCTGCTCTTTTTACTACTGCCCAACAGATTTACCTTCGGTGAGAAAAGTTCTATCCCACTGCATTATTTTAACTGCCCAAAAATATGATTACCCCAATTAAAGCCCTGTTCGCCACAAGATTTACCGGTTTTATTAAAAAAAGCAAAACTTGCAGGTAAAATAATCAGCAAGATGCCCAAACTGTCTACCCGAGTACTCTTGTCTCATATTTTCTTTTGCACTTTATTCCTGGTGCTGCCGGTACTGATATCCTCAAGGCTGGATGGAGAGCCATTTCTGAAAATTACCCGCCCTTTTGTAAGAGATATTATGGCTAATGCACTCCTGCTCTGTTTTTTTTACCTGAACTATTATTTGTTTATTCCTACATTCTATTTGCCTAAGAAGTATGTGCTATATGCTTTTTGCGTTATCCTGTGTTTTGCTGCTGTTGTTATGCTGCCTTCAGTATTCACCGGAAGGTTTGATATACACCCGCATGAAGGCCCGCCGTTGCCTAAACAGCAACCTGTAATGCCACCCAACCACAATTCCGGTATTACCTCTTTCTTATTTAGTGAAGTGCGACATCATTTATACCTGTTCGTTATTGCTTTATTTTTTTCTATTCTGCTGCGAACAAGAGAATACCTTTCACATGCAAAAGAGGATAAGCTGCAGGCAGAGCTTCGCTCCCTTAAATCCCAGATAAATCCGCATTTTCTTTTTAATACGCTGAACAGCATTTACATATTATCCATAAAAAAAGATGAAAGAGCTTCGGATGCTATCATTAACCTGTCCGGGCTGATGCGCTATATTATTAAAGATTCGGGGGATTATAAAATTCTCCTGCAAACAGAAATTGAGTACCTCGTTAATTATATTGAATTGCAGAAAGCCAGAATCGGCAATACTGCCGATGTTCGCTTTCAATGTTCCGGTGATCCGGGCGATAAGCAGATCAGCCCGCTGATATTGATCACATATATTGAAAATGCATTTAAATATGGTGTTAACCCTGATGTAGATAATTGTGTGGTGGAGGTAACACTTCTTGTTACCGAGACCGGCATACAGCTCACCGCTTTTAATAAAAAAATACCTTTGCGAACCGGGGAGCCTGCTACCGGTATAGGTATACGCAATACCAGGGAAAGGCTTAATCTATTATATCCTGACAGGCATATGGTGGAGATAAAAGAAACCACGGAAACGTATTCAGTCGTACTTTCAATTGATCTGATATGATAAAGGTAATTGCTGTTGACGATGAGCCGCTTACACTTGAGCTGGTAGAATCTTTCTGTAAAAAAATTGAATTTATTCAATTTGAAAAAGGATTTTCAAAGACCAGCCATGCATTGCAATATCTTGAAAAGAACACGATAGACCTGCTGTTGCTGGACATCAATATGCCATCTATGTCCGGCATTGAGCTTTATCAAAGCCTGGAGCATAAGCCGATGCTGATATTTACTACATCCTATAGCGATTATGCCATAAAAAGCTATGAGCTGAATGCTATTGATTATTTATTGAAGCCTTTTACTTTTCAGCGCTTTGAAAAGGCAATTCAAAAAGCCTGGGAAACATATAACCTCATTCAGCATGCTTCTGTGTCCGGAGAATCTAAATATATTATGGTGAAAGCGGACCTGGGCATCATTAAAATTATGCTGCCTGATATTTTATTTATTGAAGGGTTGGACAATTATCTGAAAATACACCTTCAGCATCACGCACCTGTAGTAGTGCGCATGACCATAAAAGCTATGATGGAAAAATTGAATGCCGGCAAATTTGTAAGGGTTCACAGGTCATATATCATTTCTGTTGATCAAATTGAATCCATCAGGCAAAAAATAATAACTATTGCAGGCGAAGAAATACCCATCGGTAAAAACTATGAAGACGACCTGAGATCCGCGATCGGTGATATTATTACGTGACAAAATTCTGACAAAGCGCAGCACCTTATATCCCTTTTATATTTTACCACAAAATCAACACAGTTCACCACAATTGGCTTTTATTTGCCCGGTAGTTTCAAGATTTTTATGCTATTAAAATTTCTATCTTTATTGAAACTTTTTCAATGCCCGCAAGCTGGTTAAAGTGTCAGTACATCAGCATCTGTTAAAAAAAAATCTCAATCAGTATGAAACTAAAATTCTTGCTTTTTTCCTGCTGCCTTCTTTTTATTGCAGGCATTTTTTATGCGTGCAATAAAGATAATGACGATACCAGCAGCGAAGGTTCCGGCGCGTCAGTCAGCGCCCTTGATTGCGCATCAGCCACGGTTACGGCAGCCACTATCAATGTTGCCTATACCGGCACGGCCACAGTACCTTATACGGGGGGTAATGGCGTGGCTTATACTGCAGGATCTGCAATATCTTCCACGGGCGTAACAGGGTTAACCGCAACCCTTTCTGCCGGAACCCTTGCCAGCGGCGCCGGCAACCTGACTTACGCTATATCCGGCACGCCAACGTCATCAGGAACGGCATCCTTTGCCATTTCTTTTGGCGGTCAGTCATGTTCGATTACATTAACGGTTAATACCGCTTCCACAGCAGATTGCTCTTCTTCAACAGGTGTTGAAAAAGTGGTTTGCCTTGCAAATGCTTTTCTGGAGACACTTAGCTCCACTCAAAAATCTACAGTTACACTTACATTAAATCTTACTAATGCTAAAAAATGGTCAAACCTACCTGGTGGCGTATCAATAAGAAATGGTCTTGAATTCAGTACGCTTACAACGGATCAGCTAACAGCTGCTTTAGCAGTAATAGAGGCTGCTTCAGGAACAGCAGAAGGAAATGGCTATGACGAATTTAACCAGGTAAGAAAAGCGGATAGTTACCTGGGGCAATCGGCCAGCGGGTATTCAGAAAGTCTTTATATAATAGCTTTTCTCGGCACACCCAGCACAACAGGTAAATGGATGCTGCAATTTGGCGGGCATCACTATGCGCAGAATATCACCTATGATGCAGGAGCCGTAACAAGTATAACGCCTTTACATGAAGGGGTAGAGCCTAAGGGTTCCTTTACCTATAATGGGGTAACCTATAGCGGGCCGTTGGAATCTGAGCATACGGCCATGCAGGAAATGATGGGGGCATTTACAAGTACAGAACTTTCATCAGCAAAAATATCAGGTACTTTTTCCGATTGTTTAATGGTGCCGGGATCTACTACCAATACCTTCCCCACCACAAAGCAGGGCATAAAGGTTAGCAACCTCAGTTCTGCTGCGCAGGAAAAAGTATTGGCAGCTATTGCTGAATGGGTAAATGATGTTGACGATGAAACAGCCGCCGATTTTCTTACCACATACCAGGGCGAGCTGGCTAATACTTACGTTTGTTATGCAAGCAATACCAGCGCTACTGCAGGTACTGCAACTTCATTCTTAACCGCCAATACAGATTATGTGAGAATTGACGGACCAAGCGTATGGATTGAATTTATTTGCCAGACCGGTGTTGTTATTCAGAGCCAGATACATTACCATACGGTAATGAGAGACCATACAAGAGATTATATCGGGCTGTGATTACGTATAAAACATGAAAAAACCTGATATATATTCCGGTATTTTACAAAACAACCGCCATCATAAAATATGGCGGTTGTTTCTAACGGCCATTTGCCTTGTTGTTTTATGGCTGCTCCCCCGCTTTTCCAATGCACACCAGTCGCCCAATACACTTATTTTCCTTGATGTAAACCCTGCAAAAGTATCTATGGAGGTGCATTTGCCCCTTCCTGAATTAGCGCTTGCGTTTGGCAACGATATTTCCCGGGAACCTGAAACACTTATTGAGCGGCTTGGGGCTCAGTTAAAAGAGTATCTTAAAGCGCATATTAAAGCTTATACTGACAAGAATAAACCCTGGCGGGTTGATATTGTATCGTTAAAAATGGATAAAGGAATATACCCGGAAAACGGACTGCCATACTGGGAAGTAATAGCTTATGCTGCTTTAAACCCTGATGAGGGCGAAAGCACCAGAAGTTTTTACCTGGCTTATGATGCGGTAATGCACCAGGTAATCAATCATATGGCTTTTGTATCAATAAGAAGTGACTGGGAGAACGGGAAATTTGAAGAAGCAGAAGCGCCACCCGTCGAAAATGCTGCGGTTATCGCCAGGGATAACAGGGATAACCTCATTCATCCGTTAGAAGTGAATCTGCAAAAAGGAAGCTGGTGGGCGGGGTTTAAAGAAATGTTCAGCCTTGGCATGCATCATATTAAGGAAGGCACCGATCATTTACTGTTTTTACTGGTATTATTGCTGCCGGCAATGCTGGTAGTTGATCATAAAAAATGGGGAAGTTTTGGCGGCATTAAATATAGCCTGGTTCATTTATTAAAAATAATAACCGCCTTTACCATCGGCCATTCGGTTACATTATTAATAGGCGCCCTGGGTTGGGTGAGGCTGCCCGCACAGCCGGTTGAAATTATGATTGCCTTTTCTATCCTCGTATCGGCTATACACGCTGTTTCCCCTGTCTTTCCCGGAAAGGAAAGCTATGTGGCCGCTGGCTTTGGGCTTGTGCACGGGCTTGCTTTTGCCGGCATTCTTACAAACCTGCATCTTTCATCTGCTACATTGGCGCTAAGCATATTGGGCTTTAACCTCGGCATTGAATGTATGCAGCTTTTTATTATTGCACTCATTGTTCCCTCGCTGATGCTTTTAAGCAAAACTGCCTATTATAAATGGTTTAGAATTGCCGGAGCGCTGCTTGCAGCCGTTGCAGCCCTTGCATGGATGGCAGAAAGGAGCTCTGGCAAAGCAAATTTTGTAACCAGCTTTACCTCCACAATTTCGCAACAGGGTATATGGTACATCGTTGCAATAGCGCTGCTTTCAATTGTATTTTATATATTACATTTGCTAAATAACAGAAAAGCCGCTTTCAGCCAACCGGGGGAAATATAACCATCACACAGCCTTCTTCTATACATTATTAAAATACATGGTTATGAAAATAGTGCCCATACTTATTGCTGCCGCTACCGTTGCCGGCGTTGTTATTTTGTCTAAAAGAATTGTTCCTGAACCTGCAGTAAAAACAATTACTGGTTTGGGAAAAACTGAAAACCTTACTATAAAGCCTGCTATTGTTTTGTCGAAGCAGTATAAAGCAGCTTCTGTTTCGGACGTTGTAACAAAAGCGCTTGCCTTTAAAGCCCTGCTTACCACCACGCAACAAAACACACTGGAAAAAACCTATACTACTACATTGGCACGCAAGTGGAGTAACCTGCCCTGCGGCTCAGGCTGCAGAAACGGCATACAACTGTCTACCCTTAGTACCACAGAGCTTGCAGCAGCCAAAGAAGTAGTGGAGGCAGCCCTGGGTACCGCCAGCAACCAGGGATACGATCTTTTTAACCAGATACTGCTTGCAGACGATTATTTAAATGCAAACGGGGGAGGATCGGGTTATGGAGCGGGTATTTATTTTGTCGGTTACCTGAATACGCCGTCTACTACCGGCGCGTGGATGCTCCAGATCGGTGGTCATCATATGGCTTTTACCATTGCATTTAACAATGGTGTGGTAGTGGGCACTACCCCGGAAATGATCGGCGTGGAGCCTACCAGCTTCGAGATTGACAATGTTACTTATACCCCGATGGACAGTAAACATGATGCCATGACAGCGCTTCTTGCCTCCTTAACTACTACGCAGTTATCAACCGCCAAACTTTCGTCTTCATTCAGCGACTGCCTCATGTCGCCCGGCGAAAGCAATGGCAATACAAATGAGTTTCCTGCAACAAAACAGGGACTGGTATGCAGCGGACTCACTACTCCCCAGAAAAACCTGCTGATTGCCGCCATGCAGGCCTGGATAAATGATGCCGATGCCGAATCCGCGTCAACCTTAACAAGTGTGTATACTGCCGGAATAGAAAGCACCTATATTGCTTATACCGGCAATGGATCTGAAGGTGATGCAAGTACCTTTCTCAACACCAATACCAATTATGTTCGTATTGACGGGCCCCGGGTATGGATAGAATTTGTTTGCCAAAGCGGGGTAGTCTTTTCTTCCCAGATTCATTACCATTCCGTATGGAGAGATCATGTGACTGATTATGGAACAGATCTCACCAGCACAACCCTGCCATTGCACCTGCTTGACTTTAGCGTTGCCGCCAGTGGCACGGGCAGGCTGCTTACCTGGAATACGGCAAATGAAACCAATGTGGACAGGTTTGTAGTTCAACGAAGTGTTGACGGTAATAATTATACTGATATAAACACTGTTAAGGCCGGGAATGGCGCTGACAACAGCTATACTGTTGCAGATAATGATTTCCTGGCTGAAAGCACCATTTACTACCGGCTGAGAATGAATGACCTGGATGGAACATATACGTACAGTAAAATAATAAGCATCAAAAACAGCGCTGTTAATGCTATTTCCATTTTCCCTAATCCTGCCGGTAACAGCCTGGAAATATTATGCAGAAATGAGATAAAAAAAGGAGATATCCGGGTAATGGATACCGATGGCAAAATATTGATCAAAAAATCAGGGTTAAACGGGCAAAAATTATCTATTGATATATCAGGTCTGCCCGGGGGTATGTATGTGATCATCATTTCCGAAGGTGCAAATAATATATACAGGAGCAAATTCGTGAAATAAATCTTTGTTTTCTTCTTTAATACTTTTATGAAAATATTTTTAATAATAGCGGTATTGTTATTAATAAATGCTGCAAACGCCCAAACAGCGGAAGGAAGGATACTTGATGAAACAGGCATCCCGCTGGAAGGGGCGTATATTTTTAATGAGCGATCAGGCACACATGCGCATTCCAATGAATCCGGTTATTTTATTTTAGCAAATACGATTACCGGAGACACGATCAGAATAAGCCATGTTTCATATATACCGGTAACGTTGCGCTATGCAGAAGGCTTTAGCAAAAGCAATATACGGCTTATGAAAGCCGCATTTAATTTAAGCGAAGTAGTAGTAAGCTCCGATGCCAATCACCTGAATATTATTTCAACTATTGACACAAAAATAAATCCCGTAAATTCCTCGCAGGAATTATTAAGAAGAGTGCCAGGACTTTTTATCGGGCAGCATGCGGGTGGCGGCAAGGCCGAGCAGCTATTTTTAAGAGGCTTTGATATTGATCATGGCACCGATATAAATATTTCGGTAGATGGCATGCCGGTAAACATGGTTAGCCATGCACACGGGCAGGGCTATGCCGACCTTCATTTTTTAATTCCTGAAACAGTAGACAAAATAGATTTTGACAAAGGCCCTTACTATGCCGATAAAGGCAACCTGGCAACAGCCGGCTATGTAGCATTTAAAACAAAAGAAAGATTAGAAAATTCGGGCCTCACAATTGAAGGGGGGATGTTTAACTATTTGCGTATGCTGGGCATGTTTGATTTGCTGCACTCAGAAAAACAATCAGCCTATATAGCCGCTGAGTATTTGAATACAGACGGCTATTTTGAATCACCTCAAAATTTTTACCGCTTTAATGTATTTGGCAAATACACCGGCTACGTGTCGGAAAGAGATAAAATTTCTTTTTCTTTCTCCCACCTTGCCAGTAAGTGGAATGCAAGCGGGCAAATACCGCAACGAGCAGTAGATGCCGGGCTGATTACAAGGTTTGGCAGCATTGATGATACGGAAGGGGGCAACACAAAGCGCACTAACCTTAACCTGCAGCACCTGCATTACATCAACAATACCACGCGGGTTAAAAGCAATTTGTTTTACAGCAGGTATGTTTTTGAGCTGTATTCCAATTTTACTTTTTTCCTGAACGATCCCGTTAACGGAGACCAGATAAGGCAAAAGGAAAACAGGGATATTGCCGGTTTTGAATCGGTATTGGAAAAACAAATGCAATGGGGTAATACCAGCATAAGCTGGCATTCTGGCATCGGGCTGCGGTATGATATGGTAAAAGACATCGAACTATCGCACACCATCAACAGGAAAACGGTGATTAACCCCATCAAACTGGGCGACATTAACGAATCAAATCTCTATGCTTTTACAAGCGCTGATATTAAGCTGGGAAAATGGGTCATTAACCCGGCCCTTCGCATTGATCATTTTAAGTTTGATTATGCTGATAAGCTGGCGACAACCTATCAAAACCCGTCAGCAACCAAAACCATCATCAGCCCAAAGCTTAATTTTATTTACAACAGGAGCAACAACCTGCAATATTTTATAAAACTGGGCAAAGGCTTTCACAGCAATGATACAAGAGTGGTGCTGGAGCAAACCGGCAAAAATATTTTACCTGCAGCTTATGGTGCTGATGCCGGAACCACTTGGAAGCCTGCTAAAAACCTTGTTGTAAATGCGGCGCTTTGGTATTTGTATTTACAGCAGGAGTTCGTATATGTGGGCGATGAAGGCGTTGTAGAGCCGGGCGGCAAAACAGAACGAAAAGGCATTGACCTGGGGCTTCGCTACCAGTTGGGTAAATATATTTTTCTGAACAGCGATTTTACTTATACAATAGCCAAAGCGTTGGAAGAAGACAAAGGCAATGACTATATCCCATTGGCGCCTAAGGTCACTTTTTCCGGGGGCATAAGCTTCAAATTGCCGTCAGGCTTTGGCGGTAGTGTGAAAACAAGGTATTTAGGGAACAGACCAGCCAATGAAGACAACAGCATTGTTGCAAAAGGCTATTGCATTACGGATATGAATCTGAATTACAGTTACAAGCAATTTATATTTGGTATTGTTACCGAAAATATTTTTAATGTAAAATGGAATGAAACACAGTTTGCCACCACCAGCAGGTTGTATAATGAACCGCAGGAAGTAACTGAAATTCATTTTACGCCAGGTACTCCGTTTAATTTGAAAGGAACAATAACATATAGATTTTAAAGAATAACCTGTTTTTAGAACGGCACTAAATTGTAATAAAACCGGACACCCATGTAATAAAATCGGACAGCAGGTGAATAACCTGATTATATAAACAATTGATAACCTGCAATATAATTCACGGCATCGTATTGGTTGCAGACAGAATAAAAGCAACCCAAGTATGTTCAGCAATTATCTCAAAACCACCTGGCGTTATCTCAGGAAAGACAAGCTCTTCACAACACTCAATTTAACAGGGCTTGCCAGCGGGCTGGCCTGCGCGCTGCTCATTTATTTATGGACGAATGATGAACTGCAGGTTGACAGGTTTAACCACAACGATGAACGGCTATACCAGGTAATGCAAAACATTCCTGATGCGGCGGCAGGTATGCAAACTACTGAACATACACAAGGCTTACTGGCTTCGTCGCTGCAGCAGGATATGCCGGAAGTTGCATATGCCGCAAGCGTAGTACCTGCATCCTGGTTCACATCAAAAGGTATTTTGTCTGTTGGCGATATACATGTTCGCTCAGATGAAGCGTATGTAAGCAAAGAATTCTTTAATGTATTTACCGTTGATGTAATGGAAGGTGATAACAATAATTTGTTGCCCGATGCAAATGCGGTGGTAATATCCGATGCGCTGGCAGATAAGCTGTTTCATGGCAATAAGACTATTGTTGGTAAAACCATTGAATGGAGTAATGAAGGGGCAGGAACTGATTTGAGCGGCATTTTTCATATTACCGGTGTTTTTAAATCATTGCCTGCCACTTCTTCTGTAAAAAGCGATTTACTTTTTAATTACGACTTGTTTTTAAAGAGCCGCCCCAACCTTTTAAAATGGGGCAACAGTGACCCAGGTACATATGTATTGCTGAAACAGGGCAGCGATGCTGCGGCATTTAATACAAAGTTGAAAGAATACATTGCTCAAAAACTCAATATTTCTAAAAACAGCAAGGAGTATGCAGAGGTAAACACGCTGTTTGCGCAACGCTTTTCCGACCGCTACCTGAATGGCACTTACGAGAACGGACAAATTACCGGCGGGCGCATCATCTATGTAAAACTGTTCAGCCTTATTGCGCTTTTCATACTACTGCTCGCCTGTGTAAATTTTATGAACCTTGCTACCGCAAGGGCATCGCGCAGGTTAAAAGAAGTAGGCGTAAGAAAAGTTATTGGCGCCACAAAGAAAAGCCTTGTGCTGCAACACCTCGGCGAATCTGTTATGATGGCATTTTTATCGCTTTTATTCGCTGTTGCCATAGTGTTCATACTTCTGCCGCAGTTCAACCTCATTACGGGTAAGCAACTGGCATTGCATGTTAATGTATCGCAGGTAATTGCTGCACTGTCAGTAACATTATTAACAGGGCTGATAGCAGGCAGCTATCCTGCATTATACATCTCAGGCTTTAATCCCATTACCATATTAGCAGGTAAATTGCCTTCTTCCTTCAGTGAAATATTAGTAAGGAAAGGGCTGGTCGTTTTCCAGTTTACCATTTCCGTTGTTTTCATTATTGGCGTAATAGTGGTATATAACCAAATGAATATGATGCAGACAAAAAATCTTGGCTATAACCGCGATAACATTATCACCTTTAAAAAAGAAGGGCAATTAAAAACAGGCATGCAGCCGTTTTTGGCTGAAGTGAGAAATACGCCCGGGGTTATAAACGCCTCCGCTTCATTTGGCGATTTACTCGGCAGGCATGGCAGCACCTCCGAAGTATTATGGAAAACAAAGAAGCCCGATGAACAGGTTGAATTCAGTGGCTTGTATGTAGATTATAACTGGATTGAAACCGCGGGACTGCACATCATTGACGGACGTTCGTTTGACGAAAAATTTGGCGGCGACAGTACAAACGTGATCTTTAACGAAGCGGCTGTGAAGGCAATGGGTATGAAGAACCCGGTTGGCCAACCGGTAATATTATCCGGCAAACGAAAAACCATTATCGGCGTGGTAAAGGATTTTAACTTTGAGTCTTTATACCAAAACATCAAGCCCTGTTTTATTACCACATTCAACGGCGGCTCCAACATACTGGTAAAAATAAAAGCAGGTACGGAACAGGCTACACTTGCTAAACTGCAGGACCTCTACAAAAAATATAACCCCGGTGTTCCTTTTGACTACAGTTTCCTCGATGCCGATTATAATGCGCTATATGCTTCAGAGCAAAGAGTGGCCGCGTTATCAAAATATTTTGCCGGGCTTGCCATTCTTATTTCCTGCCTCGGCTTGTTTGGGCTGGCTACATTTACCGCTAAAAGAAAACAAAAGGAAATAGGCATAAGGAAAGTGATGGGCGCCTCTGTTGCCGGCATAGCAGGCATGTTATCGGTTGAGTTTTTAAAGCTCGTTGCAGCAGCCATGCTTGTTGCATTTCCGCTGGCGTGGTGGGCAATGCAGCACTGGCTGCAGGGCTTTGCTTACCATGTTGATATCGGCTTTCCAACATTCGCCATAGCCGGCATAGCTGTATTAATGATAACGGTTATTACCATCAGCTTTCAAAGCATTAAGGCAGCGGTGGCAAACCCCGTGAAGAGTTTAAGGAGTGAGTGAGTTGTGAATAGTGGCGAATTCCATGAATCTAAAATAATGGTTGGTGGCTTATACCATCAGTACATATATTTATTTGATATGGGCTTTAAATTAAAGCCAGCAACCTGTCTCTGGCCATCAGGCAAGCCCCTGTCATCCCCGCATTTTGACCCAGAATTGACATTTTTAATTGCGTATCACTTATTTATAAGAGTAAGTGAATATTTATTAATAGCGCTTCGGATTGGCAGCCGTATATAATCCTGGGTAAGCGCTATGGTACCTCCTAAAATAACAAGTTCCTGGTTGAAGATATTAATCAAAACGGAAATGCCGCGTCCTAAAGCAAGTGTAACAGACGAAAAGAAGCATCTCTGGATTTCCAAATTTCCAAGCGCAAAAGACCAGTTTAACGTAGGCGGCTGGGAAATGATCGCCAGCAACCTTGGCGCTCAGGCAGGTATCCTGATGCCTGAAAGCATGATACAGAAGTACAACAGCGACCACTACACCTACTCCTCTAAACGTTTTGATCGCAATAAGGAGGGAAAGAGAATCCATTTTGCATCAGCAATGACGCTGCTGGACTATACCAACGGGCAAAGCGGTGTATCTATCTCGAACTCGCCGAATTTATTACCAGGTTTGGTTCTTCTCCTGATGCGGACCTTGAACAACTCTGGCGTAGGATCGTATTTTTTATAGCCATTAAAAACACCGATGATCACCTGCGCAATCATGGGTTTCTTTTATCCGGTAACGGTTGGAAACCACAAGTGTTCGAAACCTATCAGGCAGAACTAAATAGATGCGGGGCATTGTCGGGATTTCCACCGCATAAGATAACCACGGCTTTCATAATTTCTGTTTCGAGTTCCAGTTCAAATTTCAACTTTGCAATCTTGAAGCCTTTTGTCCTGTTTATTTTTTTATAAGCAATAATGAGGATAGCTAGTATCATAGTCATGTAAATCATTACTTTGATACCGTTAATATTTCTTGATACCAGATGATTTACGTTTAGATGCTGCTTGATAAATTTGAAAAACACCTCTATTTCCCAGCGTTGCTTATACCAGGCGGCTATGAGATAAGCATCTTCATTTATTATATTAGTTACGAAACAAATAGGCTCTCCGCTTTTGTCTACAATAGCTTTTATCACCCGGTAAATGTGTGCTGTCGCTTTATCCTTTTTGTTTATAAGATAGCCGGCTTCATCGCTTACAATCGTAACAGTACTACTTTTTGGCTTTTCTTCCACCTTAGTTCGAGTGTTGGTTTTACATCTTATGTTTGGGTTAGCCCGGCTCACAAACCATTTTTGGCTATTGGTAAACTTGTCGAACGATTCCCTTGATTGTAAACCCCTGTCAAAAACAACTACATCATTTTTAATGCAATCTGTATCGTTAATAACTTCGGTAAGTGCAAGTTCTTCGCTTACGTATGACTGAGTCGTAAAAACTTTTACCGATGAAGGTATACTTCCCTTAAGATTGACACTATACTTTACAAAACGTTTGTCATTTGTGCCGTTTTCCATCCCGGTCGAAAACAGCTTAGAGGCTAATGCCACATATGTGCTATCTGCTTTGGATAAAGCCTTTTCTTCTTTCAGTTCCTTGTTGTAAATAAGAAATATTTGTTCAAAGAGCTTTGCAAAATAATCTGCATTTATTGTGCAAATACGATCTCTTATCGAATTGTACTTCCCATCTAATATATCATAACCCGTGAATGACTTGAATTGTGCTGATTGTAAAAAAGCCTCCATCACACGCAAACTTGGCTTCGAGGTGTTCAACATTGAAAACAATATTAATTTGAAGATAACCTCACCAGATAGTTTCTTAACCTGCGTATCTACCTTTGTCTCTGCTGATAGTTCTTCAAATATCTCTTCTGGTATCAATCCTATAAGTTCTTTTGCCGTCATTACGCAAAATTAAACCCAAATAGGTTTCGAACACTTGTGGTCTCCCGACCTGTGCCTTGTCATTACTTTTTTTGCCGATGAGAGTGTAGTTGATTTTCATAGTTGTTGGTGTTAGCAAGCGCCGTTGTTGGTATGCAGGGCGGGTAATGCGGGTGGCGTACCAACAACAGGGAGTTGAAGAAGCTGTATATTAATATAGCCTGTGCTGTGGAAAGGCAGGATAAGAGCACACAATACAACAATGCCTCCACACCCAACACCCCCACCGGCTTTGTATATGATTATTTTATTAAAGACCATTTGGGCAATATAAGGATGGTGCTGACTGATGAGTATAAGCAGGATATTTACCCTGCTGCAACGCTGGAAGGAGACATAAGCACCGATGGAGTACCCAACGCCGTGTATAAAGAAAAAGACTATTATACCATCAACAGCGCTTATATAGTGGATAAGAGTACTGCCACCGGTATAACAGATTACCTCAATCACAATGGCAACCCGCCGGCGAACAATAATCCCTACAGCAATACCACTGCCAACAGTGCCAAACTCTATAAGCTCAACAGCGGCACCAATAAAACCGGTCTTGGCATTACCTTAAAAGTAATGGCAGGCGACAGGATAGATATCTTTGGCAAAAGCTATTATTTTACCAGCAATACCGGCGGCACAGGCGCCAACAGCGCCATACCGGCGCTGCAGGTGCTGACCGGTTTACTGGGCGGCCCCACCGGTGGCACAGCAGCCTCGGCGCATGGCGGGGTAACGGCATCGCAGCTTAATGGCATAGGTGATGTAACATCAGGCGTTACCACATTACTCGGCAGCCAGACCACTGATGCTGCCGGAGCGCCCGCAGTGCCCAAAGCCTATATCAACTATATCTTTTTTGATGAGCAGTTTAAAGTAGCAGCCAGCGGGTTTAGTAAGGTGGGCAGCAACAGTGTTGTTAAAACACATACAGACCTTACAAATAAAACAGCGCCGAAAAACGGATATGTGTATATTTACGTGAGCAACCAGAGCCAGGTTGATGTGTTCTTTGATAATCTGCAGGTGATACATACCAGGGGTGCTATTCTGGAAGAAACACATTATTATCCGTATGGCATGAAGATGGCGGGCATCAGCTCAAAAGCTTTTGATGCATTAAAAAATCCTTACCAGTACCAGGGCGATTACAGCGAGTTTAACGATGAAACAGGCTGGAACGAATTTTACCTGCGCAGCTATGATGCACAGACCGGGAGGTTTGTACAAATTGATCCTTACAATGAGTTTCCATCCCCCTACACGGGAATGGGAAATAACCCGGTGAGTAATGCGGATCCGGACGGGGGATGCATATTCTGCGAAACGGCCGCTAAAGCGCTAACGCTTTCAGAAGTGGTAATATCAGTTCCGGCTAAAGCGGGAAATGCTTTCCAATCACTGCTGGGTGTGGCCAGTACTGTAGGTAGCTCTATAGCAGCAAAGGAGGCCTATACCAAAGTTCAACCTTTTTCCTGGCCCATAACATCACCGGAAACTTATAACAACTGGGTAAATAACCAGGCATTAATAAGAGACAGGAAAAATGGCGGAGGACCACTGATCAGGGAGGGTGACCCTGAAAGTTATATTAATGAATTTGATTATTATGCACGGTCATGGGAGTCTGAGCAGCAGTGGCGGCAGATGAATTATAATTTGTTAGAGTTTGGTTCCATTTGGCTTCCTGTTCCTAAAGTAAGTTTGCTTAGAACAATTTCTCCTGCTCTTAAAGCAGACATGACAGTGTTGAGGTTAGGAGCAAGGAGTCCAAAGCTCATTGGGGCAGAAGTAAATTTTGCCGCTAAGGGGGGAGGTAGATTCATTGTAACAGAAGGCGGTACTGCTGTTATTGAGGATGCCAATTTATTAGCCAAAAGTTTGGATGGTGCGGGTATTCCAAAATTCTCTACCCAAGGAGCAGGAGTTGGGTACAATCTGCCAAATGGAGTTCAAGCAAGAATCATGCAACCATCAGGTTCAAATCCTTTGAGAGTATCTTTTGGAAATGGGTCAGCAAGAGTAACCGCAGAAGGCTTGGTTCCGCAAAAACCTTTTGGCATGAGTCTGGCTCAATGGAAAATCAGATTAAATCAATTAACACATGTAAATCTTAAATAATGAAAAGTTTGAGTGAGATTATAAAAATATTGATGCCGTTATTGCCGCTAAAAATTATATCAATTGTATTAACTGGTGAGCAATTAATTATTAGTGGCGAGAATTGGAGTATAGGACTTTCTACCGCTTGGTGGCGAGTAGTTCAGGACGGGAGATTTCTTTTTGGATATGAAGAGTACGATGATAAAAAGATTAAAGATTTAGAAGGGTTGTCAATTATTGAGGTTTCACCACAATCAAAATACCTGAAATCGGATTTAGCAATTGTGCTTTCAAATGGTTGTATTATTGAGACTTTTTCCACAAGTGCTCTTGAGCCTTGGAACATTGGGATTAATGAGCAAATTTTTTATGCTGACCCCTCTAATTTAGAGTGGAATAGCTAAAGCCGCTAAGGGGGGAGTGCAATATACCAAGTCAAGTTTACAGCTTTTGTTCTCCGCAGAGTAAGAGTTCTCCGCAGTGTCTGCCTGTGAATAGCCTGTGTGTTGGCAGGCGACGCTGCGGTAGGCGGAGAATCAAAGGTTGTAATTAAAACTACTGCCATATAAAAGAAGTAAGTTAAACAAAAGAGAGATGATGAGCATGCCTTTTTCCTACTGGTATGTGAAGACACATACCAGTAGGAAAAAGGGTTACCTGGACAAGAGCGCTGATACTGGGCAGCCAGAATTATATTTATACCGTAAATATTTATGATGATAAAGGAAGAATAATACAGGTAAAAACAAAGAATTTCCGTACCGGTACCGATCTCACCACCACGCAGTACAACTGGGCCGGGCAGCCGCTGCGCATAGTGCATAAGCACCAGATGCCGGCAGTAAGCGGCACTACAGGGCAAAGTACCCTTACCCTTACCGATATCAGCTATGATGACCTGGGCAGGGCTATACAAACGCAGAAGAAAATACAAAATACACTGGTGAACAGCAATGCGCTGCCCGCTGCCTGGACGAAGATCAGCACAAACATATACGATGCCCTTGGTCAGATAGAGAGAAAGACCATGGGCAATAAGCGGGATGCTGCAGGCAATTATACCGCCTCCCTGCTGTCCAGCCAGGAGTATGCCTATAATATACGGGGCTGGTTACTGTCCATCAATAAAGATTTGAAGCCGTTGTTGGTGTTAGCAAGCGCCGTTGTTGGTATGCAGGGCGGGTAATGCGGGTGGCGTACCAACAACAGGGAGTTGAAGAAGCTGTATATTAATATAGCCTGCGCTGTGGAACAAAACAGGGCTTGAGTTTGTGGTAAAAGTAATGGCAGGCGACAGGATAGATATATTTGGGAAGAGCTATTATTTTACCAATAACACAGGCGGCACAGGCGCCAACAGCGCCATACCGGTGCTGGATATATTAACCGGTTTACTGGGAGGCCCCACCGGTGGCACAGCAGCCTCGGCGCATGGCGGGGTAACGGCATCGCAGCTTAATGGCATAGGTGATGTAACATCAGGCGTTACCACATTACTCGGCAGCCAGACCACTGATGCTGCCGGAGCGCCCGCAGTACCTAAAGCCTATATCAACTATATCTTTTTTGATGAGCAGTTCAGGGTAGCAGCCAGCGGGTTCAGCAAAGTGGGCAGCAACAGTGTTGTTAAAACACATACAGACCTTACAAATAAAACAGCGCCGAAAAACGGATATGTGTATATTTACGTGAGCAACGAAAGTCCCGTTGATGTGTTCTTTGATAATTTGCAGGTGATACATACCAGGGGTGCTATACTGGAAGAAACACATTATTATCCGTATGGCATGAAGATGGCGGGCATCAGCTCAAAGACTTTTGATGCATTAAAAAATCCTTACCAGTACCAGGGCGATTACAGCGAGTTTAACGATGAAACAGGCTGGAATGATTTTTACCTGCGCAGCTATGATGCGCAGACCGGGAGGTTTATACAGGTTGATCCTTACGACCAGTTCCCATCCCCCTATACGGGAATGGGCAATAACCCGGTGAGTAATGTTGATCCGAGCGGGGGATATATATTTGATATGGCTGCCGGACAGTTTTGGGGTATGGGCATTGGTATGGTTGGCGGTGCGCTTGCCGGGTATTATATATCTAAAAGCAATGGCGGAGACGGGATGGACGGTGCTTTAATGGGCGCTGTTGGCGGCGGAGCCTTAGGATATGGACTCGGTAGTGTAAACTGGAGTGGAGTTGGAAATGCGTTGGGTAATGCGGGAAGATGGATTATTGGTGGAAGGCCTGGTGAGTTTTTACTTGCGCAAAGTTTGGGCAATGGAGCTAGGTCTGGGGATGACTGGGAGAGAAATTCTTATAATTGGTCAGGCATATATGTAGATGATTTGTCAAAGGAGAGTAACGATGAACTGTTAAATGATTTGAGAACAACCATTAGAACATATACAACGAACAGGGCTTGCCGAAGTGAGGCAATAGAATTCCGTCCGCCCCGGCTAACTGCTGCTGAATAAAGATAAAAAAATTGATTACATATTCTAAAGATAAATTAGTAACGTCATGCTGGATATGCAGCCCAATAGAATTACAAAAGTTGAAACACGGCTTCCGTCTGCCCCCATTTTGGCAAACCCCATGTTGTACGTTCGCCCTTTCTCCTCGGTCATCTATAATGTCGGTCTGTGTCGCACCGCAGGGTGTTGCTTGTGCGTTAGCTTGGTGGCTCTTTTGCAATTTCTGCTTTGTGCAGTTGGTTTGAGCGAATTGCAAATGTGCCACCAAAGCGTAGCCTAAAAAGTCATGTCAACCAATTTGTCGTTTACTATGTTGTCAATAGCTTTGTCAAGTTTTTCTTTAAGGGATTTCATTGTCTTGTCAAGTTCGTATATTCCTGCGTTCTCGTTGTAAGCATTGTCAATTTTTAAGAAATTGTCCAATGATATTTTTTTTGTGTCATACTTTATTTTGTCATTGTGATATAGAGTTGCTATTTCAATTTGCTTTTTACTGTCAAATTTAGGAAAGGGAATATAATCCCAATATTTTTGAGCTAAACTTCCCCCGTTTCCGCCTACTGCAAAAAGGTCAATAAGTCCTTTGTCTCTTAAATAATCAAGGCAACATTTGATGAAAATAGCTTTAATAACATTGTGTTCTTCTTGTTGAATTGTAATACCGTGAATATTAGTTATAGTTCTGTCAGCTTCTTCAATTATAACAATTGAACGTCCTTTTTCAAAACCTTCTGCTCCGAAAATCAAATCCCCTTTTCTCAGTGTTTTAAGGTCTTTTGGATTTCCCAAATACTCTATTGTATCAACTGTTCCATACTTTGACAGAAATTTTGGAAGCATTAGTGTATAAAAATTATTATAATATTCTTTGCTATAAATACTTGCCCCAATATTTGAGACTTGTAGGTTTTGTCCTCTTGACAATGTGAAGCCATAATCAAAAATAGTTTGATAACCTTTGGAATAGTTTTTAATTAGGAAGTCAATTTCTTTAAACTCCTTTCTATAAAGATTTGTATCTAATCTGCCAGTATCATCAATTTCGTTAATTGAAGGAAAATCAAGTTTGAATTTCTTTTGTTTTTGATTCTTCTTTAGTTCGGTTTCAATTGTATTAATGATAGAATTATGGCGTTCCTTAATCAGCTTTTCTTTGTTGATAATTGCCTGTGTAAGCAATTCTATATATTGAATTGTTTCAGTTCGCTTTTTGTTTGGAATTGGAATTTTACAGTCAAGAAACATTGTTTTGGCGTGGCGTATTGTAGCACCTTTAGGAACCATAAAATCAAGTTGTTCTCTAAAAATAGGATGTTTTATAAATGCCAATAGATAGTATTTGTTTTCATTGGCTGGAAGCCTGTAGATTGCTCCAGATGTCATATAATTGCTATAATCTCTATCTAAAATGACAATTTCACCAATATTGCTGTCTTTAGAAATTAACAAATCGCCTTCCTTTAAATTTTGCTTTACAAAAACATTAGGCATAATTGGCAGAGCCGTTTCTTTTGTAATATCGGGCAGATACGAGTATGATTGTAATGCTTTAGTTCTTATAAAATAGAAAGGTGATTGACTAATATAATTAATACTTCCAACCTCATTACCTAAATCACTTCTTTTTAATGGACGTGAAAGAAAGTCCCTGACAAATTTGTAATTTTTGTTAGGCATAATTAAGTCCATATACTGCGATGACGAAAGCGTATAATCCTTTTGTTCAATTGATTTTAAGGATATAGACGCTGGCGTTTTTATATAACTATTGCTCATTCCTATTTCTTTTTAATAAATAAGTCTTGTAAGATTTTTTCCTGCCCTTTGCACCATTCTTTAAACTGTTGAATGGTCTCTGTAAATTCTTCATCTAAAACAACACGACCTTCTGTATCAATTACGGTTTCAAATGTTTCATAGTTGATTTTGTAAATAGGCGAGAAGAACTTTACTCTTTTACTTGTTTTAACTTCATAACCAACTTTGTCTATGCCTCTAAAAAATACCTGATAATTTTGCTCTTTCAGTTTCTTTAGTTCTTTTTCGGACGGTTTATATGCGACTATAACAGATGTATTCACACCTGTTTCTCCAAACACATTTGCTGGCAAATCAAATATGCCAACAATTCTCATTTTATCCATCAGCCATTTTCTTGCCTGTTTATGGGTTTCAATTGATGCAATTGAGTTAGAAACAACTATTCCCATTCTTCCATTTTCTTTTAGAATTCTGTATGCGTTTTCTAAAAAAACAACACCTAAATCTATCTTCTTACCTCCATAAAGTCCCCACATTTCGTAACATTCAATTGCCTCTTTATCTTTAAAGTCTTTGGGTTCAAAAGCCCTGTCCTCCCCAAAAGGTGGATTGGTTAATACAACATCAAATTTTTTAAGTTTAGTTTGGTTTTTCCAATTATCCCAATTACCTGATTTATGAAGTTTTGAATTAAGTTCTACTAAATCATCTCGGTCGTCAAACTTCCATGTGATAGAACCCATATCAGGTTTATGTTTTAATCTTGCATTGCCATCGCCATTTAGCAACATATTTAACTGTGCAAGCATTACCATTTGCTCATCGTTATCTAAACCATAAATATTATTGTCATCAAGTTTAGATTCTGAATTAACATAGGAAACAGAAAGGAAATCTGCAATTCCAGATGTTGGGTCAATTATTTTTTCAGTGCTTCTTGGGTTTACAATTTGAACAAGAAAATCAATAATTGGTATAGGGGTTAGAAATTGTCCTTTTTCAGCTTTAGAAAATTCACTGGCAAATTTATGAAACACAATTTGGTATAAATCGGTTTTATGTGATTTTACAAAACTGTAATCTTGAAATTGCTCTACTACCTCTGCAATAATCTTTATGTGTTCTTCTCTTTGCCAATTGATAGTTTCAGTATCTACCCGTTTAAGAATAAGTTTATATTCTTGTGAGGCTTCATTGTATAATTGCCTCATTCTTTCAATAAATGTTTGAATGTTATTGTCAGAAAGGTCTATATAATTTCTTTCTTTGGCAGTAACGAAAAAAAGTAAATCAAGTCGCTCTTTCTCTTTATCAGTTTTATGCCAGTCTAAGAATGAATTGATTTTTGCACTTCTTTTTTCATCAAATATTTTTAGGGCAATTATTTGTATAAGTATCTCATAACCTCTTTGGTTCTTCAAACTTACTTTGTCCATTGTTCTCAATATAGCTGAAATGCCATCAGTAAGTTGAGTGCTGTAAACACCGCTTATTATTTCAAGGTCATCTATCGTTCTTTTGCTTCTGTCAATTTTGGGGTGATAAATTCTTTGAATTAATTGGTCATAAGTTGGTATTGTATTGTATGAATCCGTCAAATGAAGCTGTAGGTCTTTCGTTTGGCTTTCTTCTTTTTTAGTATTATAACCTTCGTTAAGTCGTAAAAATAAATTGCCTTGCTTTTTAAATTGATAAAGCCTTTCGGTATCATACAATATTCCTAAGCAAAAATCATTTTCAGACTCTTTTAGTGCAGGCTTCAATTGCTGATTCCAAACTGTTTCTACGTCTTTGTTATCTTCTTTTTTTATTTCAATTACGGCAATAATATGTTTACGAAGCCAGTCTAAAGATTCTTGGTCTTTATCTGTATGAAATGATTTGTAATAATCAAACCAATTGCTATCGTCAAAGATTGCTCCATCAAATTTTATTGGAGCTGAATTTTTATTACCTTTTGGAAAATATACTTCCGCCCCTATGTAATCTTTAGCATACATTCCTGAGTTTACTAAAGAATATAACAGTTGCCATTTATAATACTGTTCGTTGTTGCTCCCATTTTTCTTTTTGATTATGGACTTTTTGTTTTGAGTTAAATGTTCCGGTAAAAAATTATTGAGTTCATTTGATGAACTGAATTTTTTATCAAACTCTAACTTTGCCTGTGAAAAAGTTTTTGTTGCCATAATTATTTAGAAGATTTCTTTTTGGATTTAAGATATTCAACTTTGCCCTCTGCCACTCTCAATGTTTTAGTGTCAATATCGTCTTCAATTAATTTAAAAGCTACTTTATCCGTAACCGCTTCAAATTTTAAAGTATCACTGCTAACATTAAATATTGAGGCAATTTTTTCAATTAATTCGTCAGACGGCTGCCTAATATCTTTCTCAAACTTTGAAAGAATAGAAGTGTCAATGTCTAACAATGCTGCAACTTTTCGTTGGGGCAATTTTCTTCCTAAACGCAACTTTTTTAAAGTTTCTCCTAATGTTGCTATGGTTCTTTTGGACATAAATGAATATTGACGAAATATTGTCCAAATATAGGGCGACATTTTGAACTGCGAAATATTTTAGTAAAATCTTGTTGGGTGGTGGGTGGGCTTGGGTGTTCAGTGTTCAGTAGCGTTATTTGTTATTTGTTGATGTATTTAGTTGAAGCCGATAAGAATTTCGTCAGATTGGGTGAATAGGCTGAGCGTTGGCATTTTTAGCTCTTTGCAAGGTCAATTAAGGCAGAAATACTCAGGGTTAATGGAGATTTGTCAAAATATAAGCTACAAGCCTTTCCACTACCATCCTTTCCTAAATGGGAGAATAATCTTTATACTTTAATTGGAGGAACACAATATGGCAAAATATCACTTTCGAATTATAAATTTAATTCAAGAACCCAGAGTTTTAGAGGAAGAATAAATGTTGAAGTTTTGGATGATTTTGGTGTTTCTCAATCGGATGTTAAGAAAGCAGGAGTGATACCTTTTAGTAAAGGATTAAGGTCAATGTGGTATTTGCAACATGTTAGGGGGGTCAAGCCATTTAGTACCGTCTACAGAAGACAATTTGATATTAAATTTTAATTTTTATGAAAGCCTTTTTTATAGTCATCATACAATTATTTTGGTTTGGTTTTATTAATTGTGGTCAAAATATACAAAACGGTTTCCGAATAAAGCCGCTTCATCCATATTCAGCTTCCCCAGATAGCGCAAGCATATGGACTCATGAAATGAGGCGTGTTAAAAATATTCAGGAAGCAGGCGAGCGTCTCGCTTGTGCCGATAATACCTGATGCCCTGTAATTAATTTTAGAAGCTGATTAATAATTTTTACATTTAATCATGAGTCGCAAATATAAGTTTGGCGATAATGATAAGCTTTATTTTATCAGTTTTGGAGTATAGTATATTGGATTGATTTATTTATCCGCAATGAGTATAAGGAGATAATGCTGGAAAGCTGGCGGTTTTGTCGGCGTGAACAGGATTTAGAAATATATGGCTGGTGCATAATGACAAGCCATATACACATGATTGTAGGTAGTAAAGGAGAGCATTGGATAAAATTATTGGTGAAATGAAGCGTTTTACGTCAAGGAGTTTAGGAATAGAAATCAGCCAACATCCTGGAGAAAGCCGTAGGGAGTGGCTATTATGGATGATGAAACGCGCCGGTACTAAAAATGGAAATAACAATGATTGGCAATTATGGCAACAACATATTAAGCCATTGGAAATATTAAATAGCGAAATGTTTTATCAAAAACTTGAATACATTCATATAAACCCTGTAGAAGCAGGATTTGTAGAGAAAGCAGAGGAGTATGTTTATAGCAGTGCATGAGATTTTATGGAGGAAAAGAGTTGATTGAGTTGTGCTATATCGTGTAGTGCAGGCGGCACAAGCGGATATTGCGCCTGATGGGGGAATGTTACCGATGTGCGTTTATTTGTAAGCCAGGTGCCATATGTAGGCTACCGCGAATGGGATAACCGTTACACAAAAACCATAGAATATGGAGGCGACTCTTTTAATGCGTTTTTAGGCCAGCCTGTTACTATTACAACAGAAGGCACTATTCCATCAGGAAAAACAGTATTCATCAGGGCTGCCGCAAGAATTAATTATGCCACCGAAGGCATAAAGCGGCATAATTATAATGAAGCGGTAAGGGTTGATGTTCCATAGTTTTATTATAGCTTAAATTTATTGTCATGAAATTAAAGCATATTGTTCCGGGTTTAATAATGTCATGTTCTTTATTTGCCAATATACAGGCGCAGGAAAAAACTGCGTTTCAAACAGCGCATCACTGGATACCTGAAATTGATGTACGTTCGGATATCGCTATTGTATACGGCGTTAGTGAAAGAGGGAAAATGACATTTGAAGAAAGGGTTAAATCATGGAGAGACAGGGGGTATAAAGTGCATTTTATGACGGGCATAGCCTGGGGGCAATACGATGATTATTTTTTAGGAAAATGGGATGGTCAGAATCATTTGGGCGAAGGACAGCAAGCCGTAAAAGGAGATACTATCTGGCACGGAAGAAATATTCCTTATGTAGTTCCTGTTGCTTCTTTCATAAAATTTATGCAGGAGAGCATAGTTAAAAGAGTGATAGATGCCGGCATAACTTCTATCTATCTTGAAGAACCTGAATTTTGGGCAAGAGCAGGATACAGCGAAGTATTTAAACAGGAATGGCAAAAATATTATGGCTTTCCCTGGCGTGCGCAACATGAATCTCCGGAGAACACTTATCTATCCAGCAAATTAAAGTACCAGTTGTATTATAATGCCATTAAAGAAGTGTCGTCTTACGCAAAGGCTTATGGCAAAACAAAAGGGCTGGATGTAAAAGTGTATATACCCACGCACTCGCTGATAAATTATGCTTCCTGGCAGATTGTAAGCCCTGAAGCAAGCCTGGCTTCATTACCCGGTATTGATGGCTACATTGCCCAGGTATGGACAGGCACATCACGCGAACCGACATTTTTTAACGGTGTAAAAAAAGAGCGTGTATTTGAGAACGCCTTTCTTGAATACGGCTCTATGGTTTCGATGACGGCGCCAACAAAAAGAAAACTGTTTTTTCTTACAGACCCTATAGAAGACTGGCCGCGTGACTGGGCAGATTATAAAAGAAATTATGAAGCTACTTTTACTGCCAAGCTGCTTTACCCGATGGTGGCTGATTATGAAGTAATGCCCTGGCCGGAAAGGATATACACACACCCATATAAGCTTGTCAACAGCGATGAAAAAGTATTGATACCAAAATATTATTCAACGCAAATGCAGGTAATGGTGAATGCATTGAATGACATACAGGTGTCCGCCAACCGTGTTACAGGAACAGGTGGCATAGGTGTGTTGATGAGCAACTCTCTTATGTTCCAGCGTTTCCCTACGCATAACGGTTATGAAGATGCACAGTTTTCAAACTTCTACGGACAAACATTACCGTTAGTAAAACGCGGTATTCCGGTAGAAACAGTGCATATGGAAAATCTTTCTTACCCGGCAACACTGAAGGATATAAAAGTATTGGTGATGAGTTACTCAAACATGAAACCACATGATGCTGATGTTCATAAATACCTGGCTGATTGGGTAAAGAGCGGCGGTGTGCTGGTTTACTGCGGAAAAGATGATGATCCTTACCAGAAAGTAATGGAATGGTGGAATACCAACGGCAACAATTATGCTGCGCCTGCTGATCATCTGTTTAAATTGTTAGGCATTGAAGCCGGCACAGAAGATAAAAGCTTTGTTGTTGGAAAAGGCAAAGTATATGTGCTACGTCAGAATCCTAAAGTGTTTGCCATGCAGGCAGGAACAGATGAAAAATATGCAGGTATCATTAAGCAGGCGTATGAATCGGATGCTAAAGCCGGAAAATTTTTAGTGAAGAATAATTTTTATTTAAAACGCGGGCCTTATGATATTGTTGCTGTAATGGATGAAGCCGTAAGTAAAGAACCTTATATAATAACCGGGCCGGTAATTGATCTGTTTGATCCGAAACTGCCTGTGCTGGCAAAAAAAGTTGTTGAGCCCGGAACACAGGCTTTTTTATACAATACCGGGAGGATAGAAAATAAAAGAGCACCGAAAGTATTGGCATCAGCTTCGCGGGTTTATGATGAAGCAGTAAATGGTAAGTCTTACAGCTTTGTAGCAAAAAGCCCGGTCAGCACTATAAACAGTATGCGGATATATCTTCCTTCAGCTCCTAAAGCTACAGTAATAACCAACAGCAAAGGAGAAAAGATAAATACGGAAAACGCCTGGGATAAATTATCCAATACTTATTATCTCAGCTTTGATAATGACCCCGACGGAATCAACGTGTCTGTAAATTGGTAGTTATATAATTATTCCGCTGCCTGCTGTTTAAAGCTGCAGGCAGCGGTTTTTATTTTCTTCCTGAAAATCATCTCAAACTTTTCACTGCGCATATCTTTCCCCTCCCGCCAATTCCGTATATTGCCGGTAAAATTCCGCAATAAACCAACTATTTCATGACATCCCATTTTGAAAACATCAGCCGCGGCGCTTTGGGTATGAGTTTTTTGATACTCGTTTGTTATTTACTCAGCAACAATAAAAAGGCAATAAACTGGAAGCTTGTTGGCATTGGTGTTTTTGCGCAGGTCATGTTTGCCATGGGTGTGCTTAATACAAAAATTGCCGGGCAGCCTGTATTTTGGGTATTTTTTGGAATAATACTGCTATACATAATCATCAACAAGCTCCGGCGCAATATAAAAAGCACAACAAAATTTGATTTTAATGGTATTGCATCAGCTACAGCCTGGCAGCTCATTTTCTTTTTCGGAATGATAAAAAGTACAACATTCAGTAATGCAGGTATGGCAATTTTACTGAGCATTGCAGGCATTGCTTTTATCATAAAATTTTTGAAACGCAATACTGAATTGTTGAAGTGGTCGGTACTTGCAAGCGCTGTTATACTTTGTATTTCCATCTATACTAAAATATGCAATCCGGATATTTTCAAAATTTTCTTAGGCAGCGTATCTTCTGCATTTGTAGAATTATTAAACCTGAGTCATAAAGGAACAGAGTTTTTGTTTGGCAGTATAGCAGATGATAAGCAAAGCTGGGGATATATTTTTGCAGTACAGGTGTTACCTAATATTATTTTCTTTGCGGCACTTTCTTCTGTACTGTATTATCTCGGCATTCTTCAAAAGATAGTATATGTATTTGCATACCTGCTTAACAAAATGAATATTTCCGGCGCGGAAAGTTTATCAACTGCAGCAAATATTTTTCTCGGGCAAACAGAAGCGCCATTAATGATCCGCCCCTACCTCGAAAAAATGACAAGAAGTGAAATACTCTGTATTATGGTGGGCGGCATGGCTAATACCGCCGGCAGTGTGCTGGCAGCTTATGTAGGTTTTTTAGGTGGCTCTGATCCTGCGCAGCAAAACTATTTTGCGCTGCATATGCTCAGCCAATCCATTATGAGCGCACCGGCTGCCATAGTATGTTCAAAATTGCTTTTTCCGCAGGCGCATACTGAGGAAGTATCAAAAGATTTAACCATACCAAAAGAAAAATTAGGCGACAATTTTTTAGATGCACTTTCACTGGGCACAACTGATGGATTAAAGCTGGCAGTAAATGTGGGTGCTATGCTTATTGTTTTTACTGCTATGATGTGGGTAGTAAACGCTTTGCTCGGCTGGACGGGTAACATTACTAATATAAATACCCGGATTACAGCGGCTACCGGTGGCCGTTATGACGGGCTCTCCCTGCAAATGATATTTGGCTATGTATTTGCGCCTGTTGCCTGGTTAATTGGCGTAGCAAAAGCTGATATGGTTGCCATAGGTCAACTGTTGGGAGAAAAAACTATCCTGAATGAATTTGTGGCATATGTTTCCCTCGGTAAAATGAAAACAGACAATGTAATTACTGACCCCAAATCCTTACTGATTGCCACTTATGCGCTTTGTGGTTTTGCCAATTTCGCATCTATCGGCATACAGATTGGAGGCATTAGCCAGCTGGCGCCTAACCAGCGCAAAAATTTAACGGAATTGGGTGTAAAGGCATTGATAGGCGGAACCATTGCCTGCCTGATGTGCGGATGCATTGCAGGCATGCTGATGTGAGAAGTGCAGAGCCTAAGAAACTGTTTAAGATTAGTTTTTTAAATAACCCTTGATATGTTTCCTGCCACGAATTCCGGTGTTCGCATCGGCGCAACAGGGTTTGCAACACAAAGAGCCACAAAGCATACACAAAGGGCTTTATTATTCTTTGTGGCTCTTTGTGTTGCCTTCGTGTACCTCTGTGAAATAACCAGGTTGCTATGCCAGTGTTAGTTAATCGTGAAATGTCAGACGATAAACGTTAGAATCTCACGTCTTACGTTTCACTTCTCACGAACATCTGCAACATAATAGTCTTAACATAACACTATAATTATATTCGTGACTAAAAGCGTACGCAATCGTTTTTAAACAGCTTCTAAGGCCTTATGCCCTGCACCTTCAACCTTATTTCATTACCACAACCGGGAAATAGCTGCCATCACTAAACTTAATATAATATACACCGGCTGATAATGCTTTTACCAACACGCTTTCTCTTAACCCAGCAATAACGCCAGCTTTTACAATTTTTCCGGACGCATCTGAAAGGCTCCATTGCAGTGGCTTAACAGGCTGTTGCTTAAGTGTGATGGTGAAATCATTCTTTGCAGGATTCGGAGCTATGAGTATCTGCGCAGCCTGCAGATTTTTCAATTGCACAATATTAGAGTATTTAATTGTGCCGTCAATGTCTGTACATTTTACACGATACTGATTTTCACCAGGCAAAGGATTAACATGATAGAATATGGATGATTGTTCCCCGTCACCTCCCTGTATATTCCTGGTATCTATTATTTTCCAGTCTGCCGCATCAGCAGGTTTATACTCAAGCGAGTAATCTGCCACATCATTATTTTCAAATTTCATGGTAAGCACATTCCTTCCTTCAGGTGCATCTGCAACACCCTGCAAATTCAGGGATAATAAAGGCAATACTGAAGAGGCAGACTTTACCAAAGCAATCTCTGCAGGAAATCCGTCAGCTACGGAAAAACTTACAATTGTTTCACTATCTTCTGTGGAAATTAATGAAGCATATTTTGCGGGAATATCTGAGGCTTTCAGCCATCCCCCGTACAGCGCTATTGTAACAGGTATTGCGGTACTTTCATTATTCACAATATGAATATCAGGATTAACAACAGTAATCCGCAATGTGTCATTCCTGATTTGCAGCATAACCAGGCAGGGAACATCGTTAGCTTTAAGCACTTCATTACTGGTTAAATTGGTGTTGCTTGTAAAAAGACTAAACCCAAATACATTATCAGCATTTTCCCTGATGATATGTGCATGTTCATCTTGCTGCAGAATATCAAATTCGCTTGTGGAAGCGTTAGACATTACACCTGCAAAAGTGCTCATATCATTTTTTGTAGTATTTGGTATTACTACGTACGCATATTTACCATTTGCAGGAGCATTTCCATGATCGATATATGCGTTGGTGTAATTAGCTGTAGTTGTTGCCCCGGATCCGGACTCATCCGGGCTTGTTTGTAATTTCTTTTCTACCTGGATGGTGCTTCCCTGCATAATATAATAGCCGGTATTATATGGGTCTACAATCCAGTGAGCGCCGGAATTACTAAATGACTGAGAAAACGGGAACGCCGTTTCATCAGATCCATCTACAGTAACGGGTGTTGACTGTGATGCTAATGTTGTTTGAAACAGTGTTGTAATGGTATTTCGCCATGACCTGTTATTATTGATATTACTGCCAATACAAACTATCTTTTTTCCAAAACAAAACCACGACTTACGGAATGTAAATGTAGAGCTGTGCGTAATTGTTAAATTTGATTGCTGAAAATTCAAACCATACATTCCATAATCACCATGAAGATCCTGCAGGATTATATCTGAAGAAGAAGATTGTGAAGGCGCTCCGAATTTTACACCTCCTGCAAAATTAAGCATGTTTCTTTCCAGTAAGGTGCTAACCGTGGCAGAAAGATTTAATGAATCATAAGGATAAATGATTGATGTGGTTCCGGGAACTTTGTTCCAATCCCATCCTGTAATTATCATTCCGCTCGGCGCAAGTACCTGCCCGTAAATACTCGGGTACAGAATTTCCAAAGCTCCGTATCCCTGGTATCTTCCATAGCGATTTTCTGAAGCATATGTTTCTGTTGCCCAAAAATCATTATTGATTCCTTTAATAGTAGCCACCCAATTATCACGCCTGTATAAAGAAAGCGGGCTGTAATTCATTTGCCAGAAACCTGACGGGAATGATTCTGCACTTACCCCGCCTATCTTGGTTGCATAACTGTACATGCGGGAATGCATAGCTGCAACAACAGGATCATATTCCTGGTTAACAACCTCTCCCCCTATATATGCTAACTGTTCCATTGCAGGCTGGTTATAATAAGTTATCAAACTAAAAGGGTGGCGTCCATTTAAGCTGTTTGCATAGTAAATTTTGTTTGACATGAGAGATTCAGCATATGCAGCTTTTCTTAAGTTATCATATGCCTGCTCATTAATCTGGAAAGGTGTTTTACGCATATAACAAAGGATATTACAAAGAAGTGAGTTCATAGCATACATATACGCACTGTAATGTGTAGCATGATGAAAGCTGGTACCATCCGGCTTAATACCATCACTTGTTCCTTTTTGATTTTCTAAAAATTTTTCAAAGTAAACCTTCAGTCTCTTTAAATCACTTACCGCTGTTGTATTATCCCCGCTAAACAATACCATAGCAAAAAATGCGTTCTGCAGGGTGTGTATATCATCAGTATCAAACAAGCCATTACTGTCTGATTTCCATGCTAACCCGGTACCCGTGCACCATTTAATCCAATGCCATAACCGGTATTTTAAATCAGCATCGGCAAACTCGTCAACATTTATAAGCGCTTCAAAAAATTGCATCTGGTTATACCCGGTATTTTTTCCTGCAAACCACAGCCCGCTGCCTCCAGCAATACCTGAATCAAACATTAGTTTCAAGAGATCAACAGCTTTATCCCTGCTATCTGTATTGTTGTTATGCACATAACTACGTGAAAAAACAGATAGCAGGTTTCCAATAGCGCTGGGATCGGTGATAAGTTTTCCTCTTATAGCATCACCATCTTTTACAATATTAAATGCATTATATTGTGTAATAGCATTACTCAATTCAGAAGCAGTAGGTGCAGTTCCTCTCTTAGCTCGTTTTATCCTTGCACGTATTGAATCAAGACCGGCCAGTTCCACCACGGTAGGTTGTGTTACAGCAACGAGTGGAGCAGCATAGTAACATTCATAATAAAAATTGCTGATTATATAATTTTTAGTAATTGCCGAATCATACAAATCCGGCATAACATCATCAGACTGTTTAAAGTCGTAGGTGCGCATATACTGCAAATTATCAAGATAAATAGTACCGCTTCCACTTGCAGGCGCTACAATATTAATTGTATTACCAACATTTTTGGTACTGTTTCCCTGAAGCATATCATAGGTATAACTTCTTAATAAACGCCTCCAGCCATCATAATTTATATTAAACCTAAACCTGAACTGGTCTACATTCAGCGTATTAAAAAATTTTATTTCAAATGTATCTTTTGAAGCCGATTCATTATGTACCCACAACTCAAAATGACCACGACGCCAATCAAAAAGACCGCCATTAATAGCAGATGATTCAGCCGATGTTAATGTAATCTGTAAAACATCACCAGCCTGCCAGTCCCATCTCAAAGATTGTGATCCCAGGCGAAAATGCCTGTTACTAATAGAGAGGGTTCCTTTTGCTGAATAAAAGTTTGACGGAACAGCAGTTTCAAAATCAGGCTGGCCAAATGCAGCAGTACCCGACAGGATTAAGAGAAAGAAGATTAATAATTTGTAAGCCTCACAAATATTGAAATATCTTATATGTATATAACGCAGTAAGGGTAACAGAGTTAAGGGGAACCTGATCATAAAAAATTGAATTTAGTTTAGTTTGCCGGTCTTTCAGAGGTTCTATGACAGAAACCTTTTTGGAAAAACTCTTATTAGCAATTTTCATGCAACATTTGTATTTTCTTAATGCTTTATGCGATAAAATATACCTTACCTATTTTAAGCATTGAGTGCCAATAATTTAATTTTACTATTATTTATAAAATAATTGCTGTCTATATTTGCTTCAACACATATAACACCATATGCTGATTTATAATCCTAAAAGCTGGTTCAGTATTATTTTCCAGTTTCATAAATACGATACAGTCAGAAAGCTGTCTCCCCTGATGTGTTTTATGGTATTGTATTCGTTGGTGATTGCATATTGGGAAATAGAATACCTGCATCTTTCTGATAAAAGTTGGGTTAAAAATATTCCGGTAATGCATAGTTTATTAGGCTTTGCCATATCTATGTTACTGGTTTTCCGTACAAATACAGCTTACGACAGATGGTGGGAAGGCAGAAAATTATGGGGAGGGCTTGTAAATAACAGCAGGAACCTGGCCATTAAAATTGGCGCAATGCTGGAGCATGGCGATGAATCGCGAAAATTTTACGGCAAGATGATCCCTTTGTTTGCAACTGCTTTAAAAGATCATTTACAATCTGAAACCACCCGCCTGATGCTTGATGAAAACGCCCACCCGGAACTTGCGGCTATTGACACAAAAAAGCATGTACCTGTCCAGGTAGCGTCTATCATGATGCAAAGAGCTAACCTGCTGCGCGCGCAGGGAAAAATTACAGGTGAACAACTTATTGTTTTAAATGGAGAGCTATCTTCATTTATGGAAATCTGTGGCGCATGTGAAAGAATACGCAACACACCCATACCCTATTCATACAGTGCATTTATTAAGAAATTTATTTTCATTTATGTAATGACACTTCCTTTCGGTTACGTATTCTCGTTAGGATATTATGTGGCGCCAATGGTTACTTTCGTTTTTTACGTGCTGGCAAGCCTTGAGCTGATTGCTGAAGAAATTGAAGAACCTTTTGGCAAAGATGCAAATGATCTGCCAATGCATAAAATGGCGGAGAATATTCAGAAGAACATCAACGAAATATTGTAGGCTATACTATCAATGTTGTTTCCTTAAGATGTTGGTGATAACACCCACATCAGCGGTCGCCGTTGCGGGTGTTATCACCCGCAACTACACAAGCGTTAAGGAAACGACATTGGCTGTACTGTGGTTATTTTATGTCTGGCTTGCTTACGGCTCCCTGACAGCGTAATTCTTTTATAAATTTACGAATATATGTTTTTGCATTTTGACCATACTTACTAATTTCACATAAAATATACCTGGCAACATGGAACTGAAAGAAAAATTTGCTCAGGCTACTGCAGACAGCAAAGCTTTATTAGAAAAGCCAAGCAATGAAACTTTATTGCAATTGTATTCACTTTACAAGCAGTCTACAGAAGGTGATAATAATACCGACGCTCCTGCAAATCCTTTTGATTTTGTAGCTAAAGCAAAATACGAAGCCTGGACTGCACTAAAAGGCAAAAGTACAGAAGCAGCCATGCAGGAATATATTGACCTTGTAGAAAAGCTGAAATCCAATTAACCAGACAACAGGAATAATCACTAACTCATTACACCCCTGAGGTATCCTGCTGATTCTGCCATGCCAGGCAATGCATCTTTCATATCTTTTTCATACTCTATACTGCATTTACCTTTGTATTGTATTGCACGCAATGCTTTTATAAAAGCCGGAAAATCTATTACACCACGACCAGCCTCAATTGCTTTTCCATCTGCTTTAGCAGCAGTTACATCTTTTATGTGCAAATCAAAAAGCCTGTCAGCATAATCAGCAACGGCTTTTTCAAGATTTGCTCCGGCTCTTACGGCATGGCCAATATCCAAACATAAACCCATGCGCTTATCCATTTTGTTTATCCGGTAGTATACATCTTTGGGAGCAGGATATAATTTATCTTCAGGACCATGATTATGTATGGCAATTTTTATGTTATGCTCTTTTACTTTTTTTTCTGTATATGCCAGTAAATCATAAGCAGGAACACCAACAATTAAATCAACACCAACTTTTTTGGTGTATTCAAATGCACGATCTGCTTCTGCTTCAGTTTTCATATAAATTACGCCGGTGGCATAAATATTAATTCCGCCAGATTTGAATTTACCAACCACTTCATTAATCTTTTCCTGGCTGCTGTCTAACGGCAAATGAAAATCTTTTAAAGAAAGATTATAAACAGCAATCCGGTTCATCATCTCAATTGTTTGATCTATAGAATAGTTCACAAATGAATAACCTGCCATCCCGGTTTCCAAAAATTCCTTTTTTGCCTGAGTGTTTTTAATAACAGGTGTTGCTCCGCTGATATATGGCAATAAAGAGGAAGCTGACAAAGCGAATGCTGTGTTTTGTATAAATTTTCTTCTTGATGGCATGATCTGTGTTTTACGATGATTGTAAAATTAAGGTAATACATTTTTTAGTATAGAAAAAAGAATGTTGGTTTTGTAAGCCATTAAGAAGTTAAGATTATTAATGCTTAATGGTTCCCGGGTAATAGCAGCTCCGGCAGGATAATATGAGATGGCTTCTTTCACCGGATTTTTGCTTTAATTCAGATTTTGATACGGCATATGCGTCAACTTAAGCGCGGCTGGCTTGAATTTGAATGTCCGCCCATTTGTGTTTTGCACAGTGTTTGCTTAAATTACTATACCGTTCGTTGAGCTGAAGCTATAAATATCTTTTATGCCTTTTAAAAACTTTTCTTTTAAAAACATTGCTGCTGAAACCTTTAACCAGGCAACAGCATCCATTATTCTTACATGGAAGGAAATAGCTTCACTCTTTGGTTTGAAGCAGGATGTATACAAAAACCCATTGCACCGACCGCTTCTTAAACCGGTAACAGCTATTTTAATAGGCGCCGGCAACCGTGGAAATATTTATGCTGATTATGCGCTTATTAATCCTGGTGAGCTAAATATTATTGGTGTTGCAGAAAAAGATGCAGTACGCAACGGAAGATTTGCACGCAAACATAACATTACAGCAGATAAAAGATTTTATAACTGGCAAGAGGTTTTTGAAAGAGAGAAGTTTGCTGATGCTGTTATAATTGCCACTCCGGATTTTCTGCATGCTGAACCATGTTTAAAAGCGCTTGATGCCGGCTATAATATTTTACTGGAAAAGCCAATTGCACTTACAGAAAGTGAATGCAGGTTAATATTAGAAAAAGCAAAATCAACAGGTAAAATAGTTGGTGTTTGCCATGTATTGCGTTACGCTCCTTATTTCAGGCAGTTAAAAGAAATCATCAATGCAAAAACTATAGGTGATATAGTGAGCGTGCAACACATGGAGCCCATAGGATATGCACATATGGCACACTCATATGTGAGAGGTAACTGGCATAACAGCCGGCAAACATCTCCCATAATACTGGCTAAATCATGCCATGATACTGATATATTAAGATGGCTGATAAACGAGCCGGTTGAAGATGTGCAATGCTTTGGAGGATTAAGATTATTTACAAAAGAAAATGCACCCGCAGGCAGCACAGCAAGATGTACAGATGGCTGCGCAGTGGAATCTGCCTGCCCTTTTTCAGCGCTGCAGATTTATTACAGAGACAGGAAACGGTTATATGTATTTGACCTGCCGGAGCGCAGGCGCAGCTGGAATTATATCATCCTTAAAAAATTAAAAACCACCAATTACGGAAGATGTGTATTTGATATGGATAATGATCAGCCTGATCATTTAACCATTAATATGCGTTTTGGAAAAGATATTACAGCAGCATTTTCCATGGAAGGATTAACTTCTTATGAAGGAAGGCGAACAAGAATTATGGGAACTAAAGGAGATATAGTTGGAGATATGGAAAACTATACCATTACTGATTTTAGAACAGGGCAAAAAACAACATGGAGTCTGAAAACAGATTTTCATGGTGGTGGAGATCATCGTTTAGTAAAAGATTGGGTACAGGCTGTTGGGCACAATGATGCACAGATATTATCATCAACGATAGAAGTGTCGGTTGTTAGTCATTTAATGGCATTTGCCGCTGAATGCAGCAGGCTTAATCATACAATTGAAAAGGTAAAATTGCATAAATAACACATGCTATAACGACTCCAGGAATTTGATCAATGCCGCTCTTTCACCGGCGCTCATTGCTTTCACCTTGTTTTTTGCGCTTTCCGCCTCGCCGCCGTGCCACATAACAGCCTCCGGTAAACTTCGAGCCCGCCCATCGTGCAGAAAATTATTATGCCCGTTTACTTTTTGTGTAAGTCCTATCCCCCATAGCGGCGCTGTTCGCCATTCCCTGCCCGTAGCTAAAAAATCGGGGCGGTTATCTGCAAGACTATCGCCCATATCATGTAACAGCAGGTCAGTATAAGGGTGAATGAATTGATTGCTCACTGCCGGGAATGCAACATTAACCGCAGTGCGCATATCAGGTACGTGACATTTAACACAACCTGCCTGTGTAAACAATTGCCGGCCCTGCTGCACCGCCGCATCATTCAGGTTTCTTCTTCCCGGCACAGCAAGTGTTTTAACATAAAAGGCTACACTATGTAAAAGACTGTCTGAAAAATTCCAGACATAGTTTGCCCTGCCGCTTATACCATCTCCATCTGCATCATTTTCATCTGCTCTCGAAAGTATTTCCCCATTGCTTACAGCCTTGTAATTGTTACCCCTAACTTTTGTTCTATTGTTCCGGGTTTATTCACAAAGTAAGTTAGCTGCCTAAAACAATTACCGGGTATGAAAAGAGGAAAATATTTAGTTATCATACTAATGCTGGTATCAGCAGCATGTAAAAAAATACCATCACAACAAATTAATGATTACCAACCGGCCATTACAACGGTGGGTATACCTAATGGCGATGCCGTAACCAAAGAAATCGGCGCGGCGGGGGGTAGTATCAGTTCTGCTGATGGCAACATTGATGTAATAATACCAGCCGGTGCTGTTAACGTCAATACGCCATTCAGCATACAGCCCATCACCAATAATTGCCCGGGCGGGTTGAATGCTTACCGGTTATTACCCTCAGGAATAACATTTCCCAATCCTGTTATCATCAGCTTTAAATATACCGGTGAAGAAACAGACGGCAGCCTGCCGGAATTATTGGGTATTGCTTTCCAGGATAAAAGTGGTATATGGTATCGCATCCCATCGGCAAATATTGATACGGTGGCAAAAACCATTTCAGTAAAAGCAAAACATTTTACTGACTGGTCTAAATTATCCAGGCTGGCAATTACACCGCGGGGTAATTTGTCGGTGAAAATAAAAAAATCACTGACATTAACTGTTACCGGAGCGCCGGATGCAGGCACAGCGTTAAAACCTGACAATCCTACTCCCGGGGACGAAGATCTGCCGCCCCTGCCTCTCCCAACGCCTTTTAATGCAGAATGGTTTGTAAATAAAGTAAAAGGTGGAGATGGGGTCATTGGAACTATTCTTAACGGAAATGCAACCACAACAACTTATACCGCGCCGGAAAAAGTTCCCTCTCCTTCCGTGGTTTCCGCACAGGCACAGCTTACCGGTTTTACCTGGAAGGCAAAGATAATGGGCCAGGAAATGGTCTTTAATAAAGTAGTATTACCGAAGCGGATCAAAATAAACGGGGAGGAAAAAAAGTTTGCTGTAACGTTAAGATACATAAAAGACACCTGCGTTGGTATTCCCGGTCTCAGGTATGTGGATAGCGTGAGTATGATAATACACGTATCGCCTGACGCAAAACCAGACAGCGTTGTATTCGCCACCGATATTGAAAACCATGCCCCCGGATCCCTCCCCAATCCTTTTTTATATAAAGGTTGTTTTCTTCATGAATTTATTCCTGAAACCTATGGAACGATCAACTTCACATCTGCAAAGGGAAGGGTTTTCAGGGAATCGCTGGGCAGCGGGGCTTATAATGATATGGTAGAGGTTGACATGGCAAACGACAATACCGCGGCGCCAAGATGGAGAATAACCAATAGCTGCAACCCCGGGGGACCGCTCACCTATATTCGTGGCGGAGACTTTAATGGCTCACCTATTAAATATCCTGATGGAGTGTTGAAGTTTTATTTTCCGCTTACGCAATCCACCACGCAAACACATCAAAGTTATCACCCTTATATAAGCTATACTGTTCAGCCATTATAACTTTTGTTCTATTGCCAAAGTTGCGGGGGCTATATACATTTAACGGGATCAAAGCCGGATTCATTTCAAATTTTTTGCTGGTTGGTAGAGACATCAACCAGCGAAAAGTGTAATATTTAAAAATTTACGGTAAACCGTAATAATAATATGAAACAAGCTTTGTACATTAGTGTTGAAAAGCAGGAAATCACCAACAGCTTACTTTTTAAAGCAATATAGCATTAACTGTTTTACCCCACCTCTTGCCAGATAAGATTGTCTGTTCCCCACGAATTGAGATATAGTATTATAGTACAAGCAATATTCAGACATTATGCATTAAAACAGCTTTTTAAAACGCCACAAATGTTAAACTATGAAACATGAGCCGCTTATCCGACTGTTGAAACAATATGAAAACATTACTCCGGAAGAGGAGGGATATGTCAAAAGATACTTTAGTTGTCATTCTTTCAAAAAAGGCGGGATTATATTACCCGCGGGTTTTCCCTGCAACAAATTGATTTTTGTGAACAAAGGCCTGCTGAGGGCATTTTATGATGATGAAAACGGGCGACAGATTACCCGCATGATCGCCTGGGAAAACCGGTTTTTAACCAATTTGGCCAGTTTTCAAAATCTTTCGGACAGCGTTGAAACATTTGAATGTATAGAAGATGCTGAAGTTTTGCTTATCACCAGGCACGATCTGAAAATGCTTTTTCGGGATTCCGCTTCTTTACACAATGTATACATCAAACTGCTGGAGGAGTACAGTATCATTAATTTAAACCGTCTTCATTTGCTGAGCATTGAAGACGTTGCATCCAAAATGCGGGTTCTGAAAACAGACTATGCTCATTTGATTGGACGCGTGAATGACAATATCCTGGCTTCATTTCTTTTCATTTCGCGAAGTGCATTTGCCAGGCATAAATCTGTATTGTTCATATAAGTGGCTTTTTTGTTATTTCCTATTCTTATTTGGTTTAAAAAAGCACGGCCGTATCTGATAATTGGAGGGATTCTAATGCATTTATTTATCATGAAAATATATGTAGGCAATGCTGCAAAAAGATTTTATCCTCAAACAAATAAATGATTTTTTCGAAACAATTTCGAAGATTATGCTGAATATTGAGACTAACAGGTTAGATGAAGCGGAAGCCACTTTAAAACAGCATTTGAATGAAACATTAATTGAAGAATTTACCAAAGGGAAGGTGTCCGTGAATTTTAATGTCATTAAATTCCAGGTACAGTTACTTTTTTTAAAATATAAAATTGATAAACAGAAAAATATTCACAATAAAGAATTAAAACAACAATGTATCAATCTTTTAAGTCATGCTATAAACCTGCATTCAAATGAGTATGATATGCAGCTTAACGAAATGTTGAATATGCTAAAGGATTAAAAGAAACAAACGTGAAATTTTTAAATAGAAGAAAGTATAAAATATTAAGCGCAATTCGCTCCTCCTGGGCAGGTACAAAAGAAAAATACAGAAACCGCGCCGCTTTTATAAAATATGACAACTTATGCAAGGACAAATACTACTATCATAGTTTAACAGAGCAAACGCTGCTTGATATTGATATTGATTCACTGCTGGAGTATATTGACAGAACTGAGACCAGCATCGGCCAACAATATCTTTACCATATATTATTGCACCCCACCAACGACTTAAATCAACTAAATGAAATTCATGAACAATCTGTCTATTTTCAACACAATACCGCAATAAGGGAACGGGTTCTATACGAGTTAGTGCTTTTGGAAAAAGCAGGATGCGAAGGCTTTGTTGATATTTTTACCGCGAAGCCAAATGTATTTAAAAAGCATGCCGCTTTTCAGTTTCTGACAGCTTTATCAATAATATCATTTGCGGGAATATTCTTTTTTAAACCGGCTTTCATTTTCTTTTTAGTTGTAGCTTTTGTCAACATCGCATTGCATTATATTCTTCAGGTAAGGAATGAACCTTATTATAATATGCTCAGGCATATACATTCTTCCATAGTAAGCGTAAAAAAAATTAAAGATGTTCTGCCGGATACCAGGGTGTACCCGGGTTTCAAAGAAGATATTATTCACTTAAAGCCGTTTTCAAAGTATTACAGTATCCTTAATTTTGGAAGGCCTCATGACGACCTTTCCGCAACAATCCTTTTTCTTTTAGAACTGGTAAAGGGCGTATTTCTGGCAGAAATACATATTTTTCACAAACTTTTTACATTAGCACAACATAAAAAGCATTCCTTGCTAAATATATATAAATTCCTTGGGGCAACCGATATGCATATTTCAATTGCATCCGTCTTGTCTGATGCTTCTGTTCAAACATGCCATCCTGTATTATCGGATAAAAAAGAGTGTTTACAATTTGAAGATGCCCGTCACCCTGTTATTGATAATTGTCAGCCCAATTCCCTTACTGTTAGTGCTAAATCTGTATTGATAACAGGATCGAATATGTCCGGCAAGTCCTCTTTTTTAAGAACGATCCTGATTAACTCCATTTTAAGTCAGACCGTATCTTTTTGCTTCGCCAAACGATATATATCTCCCATCCTGAAACAATATTCCTGTATTGCCATTAATGATGATCTGCTTAATGCTAAAAGTTATTATTTAAAAGAACTACTGTGCATAAAGCAGATTACTGACCAGGCAAACGGCAGTACCCGAAATCTGTTTTTGATAGATGAAATATTTAAGGGTACTAATACAATTGAACGCGTTGCACTGGCAACCAATACGCTTCTTTATCTTACTGCAAATAGTGATATAGTTATAGCTTCAACACATGATCTTGAAATTGCGGGTAACTTATCACAAAGTTTTGATGAATACCATTTTGCTGATTCTGTTATTGACGGAGAATTGCATTTTAATTATGCATTAAACAAAGGCAGGCTCAAAACGAGAAATGCAATTAAACTTGCAAAGCTTGCAGGATATCCCGAATCTGTACTAAATGGCGCAATGACAATGGTTGAAAGGTCACTTTCATCCTCAGATAATGTTCAGCCCTATCGTGGCGACAGATAAAATGATGCCCCGATAGGGCTAATGAAGAAGCTATGAACAGGGTTCCGAACCTTTGAAAGGTTCGGAACCCTCCTGCTTTCGGGGTACCCAGGTAGCTATTCCCCGCGTCTATTGGTCAAAAAAAGGTAAGTGAGTCTTAGACAAACTTCTTCCCGCTTACGCAATCCACCACGCAAACACATCAAAGTTATCACCCTTATATAAGCTATACTGTTCAGCCATTATAACTTTTGTTCTATTGCCAAAGTTGCAAGGGCTATATACATTTAACGGGATCAAAACCTGTAGTCATGAAAAGAATATTTACACTGATAAGTTTCCTGGTCTTTTGCTATAACAGTAATGCCCAGGTGCAGGGCTCCTCGTTAGTAAATATACAGGGATGCGGAGGTGCAACACTGATAGGCGGTCCCGTTTGGGGAACAGGCAATACGAATCCCGCAACGCTTTACTACGAAAAACAGGTGGGTACCAACTGGGTTTTGGTTACTTCGCAGGTTTGGGTAAGTGGCGGTAACTATATCATCATCACACCAAGCGATATTAACACTGCCACGCTTTACAGGCTAAGGGTAAGGGATGAGGTAAGTACACAGGAGTTTATTTCTGCCGGCGTTACAGTCAACCCGGCTACATGGAATACAATGCCGCCATTTGGTAGTTCCGTAAGCGCTTCTACTTCATGGGGCAATGCTTGCGGTTCGGGAGATGATTATTTATATGTTTATCCCGGCATTTTACCCGGTGGCCGTCCTCCCTATAGAATTGAGTATAAAAAAACAATTGACGCAGACTATACGGTTGCTACCGCAGAAGGACTAGGAGCTGAGATCAACAATATTCTTCCCAATACCAATTATATGGTAAGGGTGACGGATTTTTGCGGCAGGGTGGCCACATCAGGTGGCTTCAGGTTAAGAATAGAAGCTTCTCCTTTTGTTATAGAGCCAACCACCTGCAATAACGGGCTAATCCGCCTGTACACTTCAGGCAGCATCGAAACGCTGGGAACGCCTCCTTTCACTTATGGCATCGGTAAGCATACCGATACAATGACGACCATTCGCCCGGTCATAGCTTTCGGGAACAATGCTACTTTTTCCGGGCTCGGGCCCGGTGATTATGATCTGCAGGTTAAAGACGCCTGCGGTATCTTGTCAGATATTGTGTTTGTGCGCCTCGGCGGGGGATTACCGAGAATATCTGTAATATATACCAACCTGGCTGCAGACTCCTGCTCCTATACTGCAGTGGTTACAAGGTTTACCGGAACTTACCCGCTCCGGTATGGAATATTAGCCCCTGGGCAAACACAATACAGTTACCAGGATGACAGCGTGTTCAATGGCCTTACAACGCCGGGCGTATATTTCTTTAAAATAAAAGATCAGTGCGGGGACAGCAGTGTACCCCAGGCTATTCCCTTGTCGTTTGCACCCCCTGTTATTACTTCAGTGAGCGTTTTAGCCGGTACTTCTTCGTGCAACAAAAATTTTATAGTAAATACCGGAGCCAGGCTAAAACCCTATCAATACGGTATCAGGCCAAAAAATACAGGAAGCTTTGTATACCAGCTTTCAGACACCTTTCGTAATATACCACAGGGTTTATATGATGTACAAATAATAGACAGGTGCGGGCGGGTATCCAATACATTTGACCTTGATATTACGGATCCCGCATGTATTGTAAGAACAATACCCGGAGATTTTGAAGTTGCTGGTGCACAGGGTTGCAGCAATATGACCGGTAATGCCTGGATTGATGCAAGAGATGATAATGGCAATGTTGTTTTTTCCATCAATCCACAGGGCAATAATTTGCAACAGGTATGCTGGGGCGTAAGGATCACAGACGGGATGGGAAGCAGTTTGCGCAGCGCTGTTATTAACGGCTCAACAGTGTCATTCCTCGACCGGAATTTTTATATAGAGCCCAACCCGGCACCAACCCTCGCACAACCTGTTTTGCTCAGGTTGTATTTCACCAATACCGAATTGAGCAATATGCTTTGGTATTTACAGAATAATGGTTATCCGGCAGCTTCATTGTCCGATTTAAAGATCCTGAAGAAAAAAGGAAGCGCAGGCTCACCCGTTGATCTTGAAGTTACCAATGAAAATATTACACCTACCAGTCAACTGACCAGTATAGTGCCAACGATCGCGCCATTCGGTACAAACGACTGGTATATGGAATTCAGCATCAGCAGTTTTTCGGAACTGATGACGTATATGGGCAACCTCAGCATACTTCCGCTCCGCTTTATTTCTTTTACTGCAAATAATCATGGCGATGCGGTTGCGCTGCAATGGAAAACCAGTAATGAGATCAATACCAAAAGCTTTGATGTGGAATGGAGCAAAGACGCGGTCACTTTCATTAAGATTGGCTCGGTAGCTTCCAGGAATACTCCCGGTGAGCACAGCTATTCTTTTGAGCATCGCGCGCCTGCGGGAGGAAACAATTATTACCGCTTAAAACAGTTCGATGCCGATGGAAAATTTGTTTACAGCGCAGTGGTTAAGATAAGCATAGCGGGTAACAACGGAATAAAAGTGTATCCTAATCCTACGGGTAATGACATGCAAATTGTATTGAAGAACAGCAACGAAAAGATCAGGCAGGTACAGCTAACAGATGCAACGGGAAAGCAATTATCGGTAAAGCAGCGCCAGGCAAACCATATTTCTCTTTCTTTATTACCGCCGGGTATTTACTGGTTAAAAATTATTACAGATGCAGGCGTATACACCCTTAAGATCAGCAGGCTGTAAAAGCGGATTATTATTGCAATTTAAGCATTACATTTAAGGATGCGTTACCACTGCTGCATACTGCTTGTATTGTACGCTACGGCGGCGTTCAGCCAGGATTACCGCATTCAGCATTGGGGAGTGGAAGACGGGCTTTCGCAGGGCATCAATCAAAAAATACTAAAGGATAAAAGAGGATTTTTGTGGATCACATCCTATGAAGGGCTCAACCGCTTTGACGGGAAAAATTTCAAAAATTTTTATTCCTTTCCTGAAAAAAGAAATGCGATAAGGGGCGCGGAAACAACCGGGCTGGTGGAAGATTCGCTGCATAATATCTGGATAGGCTCCGGAGAGGGACTCAACAGGTATGATCCTGTGGCAGATTCAACCGTTTTTTTTCTGCCTGAAGTAAAAAAAAATGCACAGCATTATTTTATACCGCTGGCAGCTTCTGCCGGTGAAGTGATCTGTTACGACATCGGCGGGCAGCTAACTGCTTTCAGTATCCGCAACCTGAAAAAAAGAGTGATCTGCAATAATATTTCCTGGCACAATGATTATTTATCTGCCACCTATAACTGGCTCGACAATAAAAGAAATATTTTATGGATGCCCGCGGAGCATGGTCTTTTAAAGATCCATCTGAATACGGGTGATACTTCCACATGGTTTGCCACACAAAAAATAAATACCGTTGTATACAACGATCAAAAGCAACTCATGATCATCGGAACAAACGACGGATGTATGGAATGGAACATGCGGGAAGCAAACAATATCCGCCATGTAAAAGCGCTGAACGCCCAGCCTTTACATAAAGTCACTTCTCTTGCAACAGACATTTACCACAATACCTGGCTGGGCACCGAGGAATATGGAATATTCATGGTATCCGGCGATGGAAACGTTTTGCGGTTCAATAAAAACAATGACCGGCAAAGCTCTATCAGCGATAATAAGATCAATACAATTTACTGTGATAACGATGGAACGGTTTGGGCAGGCATCGCAACAAACGGAATTGACCAGTTGATACCGGGTAACAGGTTTGAGCATTTCCGGGAAAACTCCTCCCTGAAAAATAATCTTACCAATAATATAGTGCGCTGCTTTTTTGAAGATGAGAAAAAGCAGGTATGGATCGCCACCCAGGGAGGCGGAATCAATATATTTGATCCGGAACAGAAAGCCTTTTCATCCATTACACAAAAAAATGTGCCGGGGCTGCCTTTTAACTTTATACGCTTTATGGTGAAAGAAGATAATCAAGCGCTGATCGGAACAGAAAGAGGAATGTGCCGGTTAAACAGGCAGACTTTTGCCGCACAAAAAATTCATTTTACCGGAAACGAAAGTCAATTCATCTATGATCCCTATATTGAGCAGATCATTGATTTTGCAAATGACAGTTGGCTTATTGCAACAAAATCTCACGGGCTATTTGAATTGAAAAAGAAAGCCGATACTGCCCGGCAACTGGATTTTCCCGGCAATAAGCATGTTTTTTATACCACCTTTATCAATAACTTATTGTTTGTATCACTGTGGGAGGGTAGCCAGAAAATTTTCGAAATAAAAAATGGCAATTGGGTTGAAATAAAAAAAGACCTTTCATCTTTTCTTATCACTTATGTTTTATACGATCAGCATAAAAAAAGATACTGGATCGGAACACTGAAAGGGCTGCTTGAAGCCGATACCGATTTAAATGTCATTCACCATTATACCACAGATGATGGATTAAGCAACAATTACGTATACGCGCTTTTGCAGGATGAAGCCGGGATGATCTGGATAAGCACCAATAAAGGACTCTCCATGCTTGATCCTGCAACAGGGGTATTCAATGTATTCACTCCTTCAGATGGTTTACAGGGATATGAATACAACGCGAAAGCATGTTTGCGCTCTTCAGATAACAAATTGTATTTTGGAGGCGTAAACGGCTTCGATATCATAAAGCCGGCTGCCGCAACCCCGGCGGCTTCTGCTCCTTCGTTTTATATAAAAGAGCTGCTGGTAAATAATATTTCGCTGCCGGGCGACAGGAATATCAGTTATATTTCAACCATACAATTGCCCTATACCGGCAATAATATTACCATACAGTCGGGTGTGATTGATTTTATGGAAAGAGGTAAAAGTAAAATTTACTACCGGTTGAAAGGTATTGACTCAGGGTGGCAAAGCGCTGAAAGGGATTTTGTGATCAATTATTCAGGCCTGCCACCGGGCAGCTATACGTTTAATGCAACAGCTTCCGCTGCAGACGGTAATAAAACCGGTTCATTTACAACATTACAAATTCAGATCAATAAGCCCTGGTGGCAAACATGGTGGTTCAGGTCAGTTATGAGTATAATATTGCTCGCGATAGCGGGAGCTGTTATACATGCTTATTATTCCGGCAAGTGGGAAAAGCAAAAAGCATTGCTGGAAAAGCAGTCTGCTATTGAACAGGAAAGAAACAGGATCGCTACAGATATGCATGATGACCTGGGAGCCGGGTTATCGAGGATCAGGTTTTTAAGTGAAACCATCGGGCTAAAAAAAGGAATGCAGCAACCCATTGAAGAGGAGCTGGGCAAAATGCGATGGTATGCGCATGAAATGATTGATAAAATGGGAGAGATTGTATGGGCATTGAATCAAAAGAACGATACACTGCCGGACCTAATCACCTATACAAGAGCCTATGCCGTTGAATATTTATCGCAAAACAATATTCAATGTATCATGCCGGTTCCCGGTAAAATACCTGAAGCTGTACTCAGCGGGGAATACAGGCGCAATGTTTTTCTTGCGGTTAAAGAAGCATTGCACAACATCGTTAAGCATGCCCATGCAACCTGGGTAAAGATGCATATAACCTGCGAAGATCTTTTACATATCATCATCCATGATAACGGGGTGGGCTTTAATGAAACGGCACTTAAAAAAGCAGGGAACGGTCTTCACAATATGCGCAAACGTATTTCTGATATAAAAGGCGAAATGCACATCAGTACTCATGACGGGACCCGGGTACAGTTTAAGATACCTTTTCCCGTATAACCAATGTTCTATTTTACATCATACCCGTAATGTTTAATTTGAAAAGATATGAGCATAACCCTGGCAATCGTAGAAGATCTTGAAGAAGTAAGAACAGGTTTGAAAAATTTCTTCAGCCTGGATAAGGAGTTTACTGTACTGGATACATTCAGCACCGCAGAGGAGGCTTTATACGATATACCTAAACTTAAACCCGATATTGTTATTATGGATATCAGCCTTCCGGAAATGGATGGCATAACATGCATACGCCAGGTGAAACGAAGCTGTCCTTCCACGCAGTTCATGATGTTTACCATATACGAAACGGATGAAAAAGTATTTGAAGCGCTTAAAGCCGGCGCTTCAGGGTACTTATTAAAAAACAGCGGGCTTAACCAGATAGCTGACTCGCTGAAGGAGTTGCACAATGGCGGCTCGCCCATGAGCGGGAATATCGCAAGAAAGCTCGTCAACATTTTCAGGGAAAACGAAAAAGACAGGGAGCGTATTGAAGTATTGAGCCATCGTGAAAATGATATCCTTGAACTATTGGCTAACGGGTTACTGTATAAAGAAATTGCCGAGAAGCTTTCTATAAGTAACGGCACGGTTAAACAGCATATACACCGTATATACGAAAAGCTGCATGTGCAAAACAGAACGGAAGCTATTAATAAAGCAATAAGGAAATAGAAGAAACCTGCCCTGAAATGATTACAGTAAAGCCGTGAAAAGTAGCATCAAATGAATATTGAAGATACATACCCGGCTGATAAAAAATCATTTCATTCGGCAATATGGAATGTTGGATGCAGGTTGGCAACTATTTTTAGAAGGAAAGGCCTTAAACGATATCATTTAAAGTATTTGCTATGAACACGAAAAAAACAAGCGTGAAACATACACCCGGAGAGCTGGAGGAAGCCTATGTATATCCCGTTACTTTAATTCCGGCGCAAAAAAAGAAGCCGATAAGCAGCTAAAAGCTGCAAGAGCAAAAGTACAGTCAGAAATGACTGCAGAAGATAAGTTAGCGTCTGATATTTCACAGCTCAGGTTTCAATTAGAAGATTACCTTAACAATGAAAAATTTGACCCCAGGCTGAAGTTCAGCTATATATTCAGGCTGATCAGGTTCCAGTCTACTTTAAACCAGTTCCTGTCTCTTACAGAAACGGAAGCGTCTTCTTTGAACTGTGCATCGGTTAACCCTCCCGGTTGCTTAGCCAGGTATTTCATTAATGTATATTCACCGGTAATTTTTAACGCTCTTGTTAGCTGGTAAGCTATATGAGCATAGGCATTGTGCTGGTCATAGTGGCTATTGGGCCGCCAGCTATCGCCTGTTTTATACTGATAGAAAGCATAATAGTTTAATTTCTTTTTTGCAATAGTTCCCCCGATACTGTTGAAGGAATTGAACAATCCCCAACTGCCGGTTGTTTGCCGCGTAGTAAACTCAAACGGCTTGCTTTGAGGACCTTCTTTCATTACAAAATTGATCAGTCCACCAAATTGTGGTCCATATTGCAGGCTTGCCGCCCCTCTTACAATTTCAATTCTGTCGAGCGCTTCAGCAGATGGTGTATAATAACTCTCGGGATATCCCAATGCATCTGCGCTAATATCATAGCCATTTTGCCTGATATTGAAATTAGATGAACGGTTGGGGCTAAGTCCTCTGCCGCCCACGCCCAATTGCAGCCCGCCGCGATCATACTCCCAGATATTCAGGCCGGGTACCCTTGCATAAATTTGACGGGTATTGTTCACAGCAAGATTTGCATTAATATTTTTCATGCTGATCAATTCAGTTTTTTTTCCTGCATAAATGGCTGTTCCGGCAATATCTTTTAACCTGCCCGATACCACTGCATTTTCCTGCGCTCTAATCAGCACCGACTTCAAAGTATCTGTATCACCCGGCACAAGGTTCACATCCAGCACAAGGTTTTTATCTAAGATCTCTATGCCGGCTTCATAATGTTTGAAACCTACTGAAGAAATGGTTATCGCATATTTACCGGCCGGCATACCGGCAAAACGGAAGTACCCATTCTCATTTGTTATCCTGGTAGTTCCCGGGTTTAATATTACCGTTGCATTATACAGAGGCTCATCGCCAAAACGTACTGTACCGCTAACACTGTAGCCCTGGGCAATGCTACAACCATGAATCAGAAAAAGGGCCACGCACAGGGTAATTATATGCTTCATTTCAATTTTCTTTTTTGTACGGAAGAACCCATTTGTAATGTTTCCAGCTTTTCTTTTCGGCAGCAAGGTCAACAGTGGAATCAATAAATAAGGTGGATCGTCTTCCGTTGAGCGATACATAAATTTCGCCGTACACCTTAGGATCAGGAATACCTCTTTTTGAATATTCTTTTGCCAGATAACGGGCATAGGTAAGTATCATATCCGGCTGGGTGCTCATCATTTTCTCCTGTAAGGGTGTGAGAAAAGCCTTGTTGTCTACTTCATAAAATGCCTTGCCGGTTTTGTCTTTAACCGTAAAATAGGCAGTGCCTGCCTTTTCCATCAGCATCACTCTCCACGAAAAACGATAGCCTTCTTCATGCCAGAAAAGATGCCCGGGATAAAGCATAAACCTTAATGGGATAAATACCTGCGCCGCCACATACACCGCTATACCCGCTGTAATGAACCCGGATCGTGTATACTTATATACGGATTTGGTTTTGAAACGTTGCTTATACAATGGCAGGAAAGACAATAATTTTTCATGAAAGCTGCCGGAAAAAAATATAAGGCTGCTTACGATCATCACATAAGGGAACATACCGATAGCGGGAAAGAAAATAGCAGTAGCGATATGAAAGATCAGCACAATGCAATAGGCAAGAGGTCTCGTTTTTTTGTTTATTAAAAAGAATACGATGAACAGATCGTATACAGCACCGGACCATGCAAACAAATACGCCATCCACTCTTCATACATAAACCTGCCTACAACAGGCAAATAACTTTTGGCAGGTAACCATGTTCGCATAGGCTCTGCATTCAGCAACCAGTCTTCATTCAATTTTGCAAGCCCGGCAAAAAAGTATACCACAGCCATTTGAAAGCGGATGATATTAATTGTCCATGCCGGCACCTGCGTACGTCGCGTTTCAGGCTTAAGCCATACATCTACAGCATAATCCCTGTTGGCAGGAAGCCAAATCATTAAAAAAGCTATAAGGCTTATAAAATAGTAATGATTGAGATAAGTGGTTACATCAATAAGCTCGATATAAGTGAACCCCAGGAAGAAAGCGATAATGGCTACCCGGTATAAGCAACCCAGTGCAACCATTAACGCAGCAATGGCGCTCACCAGGAACAATATATGCATGCCCGTATTGCCCAATGGCAGCACCCACTCAAAGCCCATATAGGTGAAATGGAATTTAGGTTGTACATATATGGTAGTAACCCAGCCCCGCCACCAAAAACGAATAAGGCTGAAAAACATCAGCAGGCCAAACCCTATACGAAAAGTGACCAGCGGAGCAATGGAAACAGGTTGCTGTATCAGTTGCTTAGTCACCATCATTATCCATATACGTGATCTGCACACCTGTAGCGCTTGCCACATCTGTTTTTATCAGTGTAAGTAATTTCTGAACCTCTTTATACGCATTTTCTATTACCGGAGCATTACCGGTAAATGCAGCTGACATCGGATCGGGAATAGCTTTCAGCGCTGTAAGGGCTATATCAAACTGCGCAAGCACGTCAGCATTCAGGGATTCTTTTTTAAGCAGCACCAGGTATTCTGCAATACCGTCTCCTGATCCGCCTGTATAATAGTTCTTCAGGCTCGTAAGATTTGCTACGGCCAGCGCGGCAGAAATACCGGAGTAATACCCCTCACATTTGTCTGCAAATACAATTCCGTTAGACTGCTTGCCGAACGGCCACCCGATACGCGGTCCTTTCATCGCATCCATTTCATAGGCAAACTGGTTTATCAAAAAACCTATGGAGCTGCCTACATCTGTTTTTAGAGAGCTGATAAAAGAAGCTCTGTAATTACCGTTCCATTGTGAAAGCGTGTTGTTGACCAATAATTTCATTCTTGCCAGTACATCTTTTACATATTGTTTGCGATTGGCTGCGTGAGGCGCACCGTCTGCAAACTTTTGAACGGCTCCTTCTGCAAAAAGCAGGTAATCAAGAGCAGGTAGTCCTTGTATACTGTCTGAAGTTAACGGTAAGGTAAAATCATAAACACCACTTTGTACGGCTGATTCAATTTTTGCAGTAACCGCAGGAAATGTATTGATAAAATTATTCAGCAATAATGCAGCAGCAGGTCCTAAAAAGGCTGCCGAAACAGATTCATAGCTGAGATAAGCATTTTTAAAAGGGGTTTTTACCGATTCATTGGTTTCTGCTGATGGTGCTTCAAGAAATGCATTGATGGCAGATTCCAACGTAACCATTTTTGCATTCAGGTCTGTGTATGCAGGTATAATAATCTGGTCTGCATAGTTGATCAGCATTCGTTTTTTGAAATCATCAGTCCCGGGCAGATTTGTGTTATCATCGCCTCCGTTACCCTTGCTGCAGGCTATAAAAAAAGCTCCGCCTGCAAGCATAACAAGGAGGGCTGTAACCCATTTCTTTTTACTCATATTCTCAAAATTTAGTTAGTTGCACATGATCTTATAATATTCCAAAAGCTTTTGACACTTACGTGCCAAAAGCTTTTAAATCATTCCTTACTGTTTATGTATTTTAAGGCTGCAATTGTCCATAAGCGGCAGTAAATATTGCCTGCGCTTCTTTTAGTTTGGTATTGCTTGCATCATCGGCCAATTTCATAAAAATCGGTTTCAATGATATCCTTAAGTTTCTGATAATTTGCCGCAGTAAGAGGACTGCCGGCTGAACGGTATTTCAGCGCCTCTATAAATCCATAGGCTTCAGAAAGTCCATGAAACTTGGCAGAAAATTCTGCCCGTGTTTGAGGCGCTGTAATATAATAATAGGCAGCAGCGGCTATTGTTTTTTCAACATACTCTTTTATGGTGACGATGGCTTCATCGCGAACCGCATTATCTTTAGCCCCTATTGCAGCCCTGCCTTTACGAAATGCTTCAAATACCTTACCCCCGGCCTTGATATATTTACCTCTTTCGGCAAAATATCCGCCAATGCCCAATGGCCTGTCTGCTTTTACCGGCGCAGTTCCATAATTAAAAGAGGTATCATAATCTTTAGGTATGCCAAGATATCCGAAAGCAATATCCCAGTTATGCTGCATAGCGGTACCTGATCCCGGTGTTGACGTTGTATTGTCATCCTGCGGTATTTTATCCATAATGCTGATAATATTGTACAGCGACAGCGCACCCATCAGTCCTTTGGCTACAGCCTGGTTAAATTCAAGTCCTGTATAATTAAATATCCTGCTGCCTATCTTGCCGGCAACACCCCTGGAGGCAGGTGTATTATAATACTGGCTTACAGCTACCATGGAATCAGCATACGCTTTAAAGGTAGCTGCATCTGCAGTTTTATCTGAAAGCTTATAGCTCATCGTATTCAGCGCATCAAAGGTGTAGGGAATATTGCTTGCCGTTTCCGCTGTAAAGGCGCTATTGGTATTATTCCACAGGTAGTTAATAGTATCCTGGCTCAACTGGCGAACATTGGATTTGCCGAGCATTCCGGTGTACCCTATCCACATGCTTATCCGTGCTGCAGACTCTTTATATTCTGCATCGGTAAAAGAATAGGTATCAGGCACTGTATAAGGTTCAATTTTAGGTGTATTATCATCCTTCTTGCAGGAAAAAAACAATCAAACATGCACTCATAGCAGAGGCGACATAAATCAAATTCAATTTCATTTTTTAAAGATTAATAGAGTGAGGTGCAAAATTATCTTCTCAATGCCTGCATTGATTTACGAGATGCGAAATTTATAGAAGGAAAAGAAGAATTTATTTTATAAAAATACAACTCCATATACTTGACGACTAAATAAACAAAAATTAAATCAGTATTAACTAATTAAATTACCTAATATTAATTGACTAAGTTTCTAAATTTTTTCTAAAGAAAATCTAAAGATATTTTAAAGGAAATCTAAAGAAAACAGCGCACGCAAAAAAAGGGTTTACCTCATCCGGATAAGGGCATCAGTATAAAAACGGCTTCGGCTACCTGATGCATTAAAAAATCCCCGCTATGTGCCGGGATTTTTTACAGGCAGAGAACATCCTTATTAATTATAATGCAATTTTACATCAGCGCAACGATTTTTTAACGCTACGGTAAAACCGCTTTTATTACTACCGGCTGGTGATCGCTTGGATAACGCTGATCTTTAGCATCGGTAAGCACCCCGTATTTCAAAACTTTAATGGAAGGACTTACAAAAATGTAGTCAATTCTTTGTTTCATGGGCGCATCAAACTTAAACGCGTTAAAAGTGCCGACAGGACCATAAGGCGGAGTTTCAGTTACCTGGTAAGCGTCTTTCAGGAGCGTTTGCATTTCTTTGATCTGTTCTGTTTCCGGCGTTGAATTAAAATCACCCACGCAAACTACTGAACTGTTTCCTGCTATTTCCTTGATCTTTTTCACCATCAGCTTTCCTGACTCCTGGCGGGCAACAACACCCTGGTGGTCGAAGTGCACGCTAAAAAAGTAAAACTCTTTTTTCGTTTGCAGGTCTTTAAACTTTCCCCATGAGCAAATACGGTTACAGCATTTGGCATCCCAGCCTTTACCGGGCTTATCCGGTGTCTCGCTCAGCCAGAAATCTCCTGACTGCAATAGCTGAAACCTGCTTTTCCTGTAGACTATCGCAGAGTGCTCTCCTGCTTCTTTTCCGTCATCACGACCTTTGCCTGTGTATGCGTACTCATCTAATTCAACAATGCCTTTTATCTGGTCAATTAATCCTTCCTGAGTGCCGAATATATCAAACTCATGAAAGCGGATCAACGCTTTTACATTTTCCTTCCTGTTGGGCCAGGCGTTCAAACTATCACCGGAATTATTATAACGAAGATTGTAAGTAGCAATAATTACCGGGCTGTTTTTTTGAGCAATAGCTGATTGAAGGAACAGGCAAACAATCAGGGAAAAAACAATTTGCTTCATCTTATTTATTTAAGTTATTGATAAAAGGAATGGTGAATAGCCAATAGGTAACGGTGAATAGCTGCGAATGTACAACTGTCTGATTTAATTGATCATTTTTGAATTTGCCACGCCCTTAAGGGCGTGGCAAATGATTTACAATTGTGATCAGTATCTATTCTCTATTGAACATTCATCATCATTACCAGCCGGGATTCTGCCCCAATGCCGGGTTCATAACGCGGTCCGGCTCCGGTATCGGGTATAAATATTTTTTATCCAGCCATTCTCTTGCTCCCGGGTTCCATCTTACTTCCCCGGAAGTGCCATTAGAAAGTTGAATACGTCCTACAGCAGATGATGTACTTACGTCCACAAAAGCAATAGTAGGATTGGTAGAGGTTGGTTTTGTACCCTGGTAAAATACAACATCATTTTTTCCATCTCCATTCAGGTCATACTCTCCTAACGCAGGCACATACATACCATTCATGGGCGCAACCTGGAACAGCTCGCCTATATGCCATCTCCTTAAATCATCAGGACGAAGTCCTTCAAAAACCATTTCTACGGCCCGCTCTCTCATCACCTCTAAAAGAACCGGGTCTGTGAATTTATTCTGGTAATAGCTAACCAGGTATGGATCAGCCACAGATGGTTTTGTGGTGAGCGTTGCGCCGGTAATTCCGGCACGTTGGCGCAAAGCGCCGATAGTAGCTGTCCAATCAGCGTCTGTCATGGTTCCAAGTTCGGCCATTGCTTCGGCCTTGTTCAACAATACTTCCGCCCAGCGCATAATAATATGCGCATTATCATTCACGCTCTCATCATCATAAGGGAAGCGCTCATCATAACACCATTTAATAGGCTGATAGCCGGTATACGTTTGCGCAAAATTTGGCGGCGCCGCAACCGGAACGCTGTTCTCCGTTCTTTTATAATCACCCAAACGTATCGTTTGTTTTAGCCGCAGATCACGATTTTGCACTTCTGTTACAAAAGGAGTGGTTTTGTAGCCAGGATCATCGGTAAAAGCAGTTCCATCCAATTTCAGATACGTATTTACAAAGTTGCGTGTAAGGCTTGGCCGGTTTCCATAAGTAGGGCTAATAAACCTGCGATTAGCAGAACTGTATACCTGCAGGTTTGAGCTCAATGCAACAGCCAGGATAGTTTCATCGGTATAAGGTGTTTTCGTTATGAATATTTCACGGTAAGAGCGGTCATCAGTAGCAGCCTTATGCAATGAAAACCCTGTAATTGCATTAGCGGTATTTACTACTTCCTGGTACCAAGTATTGGCGGTGCCCTGCTTGTTGTAACTGCTATGGTATTTACGCAAAGAAGCTTCATACAAGCATATACGTGTTTTATATGCCCTGGCTACATTTTGAGTAATGCGTGTACGTGAAGGATCAGAAGTAAGCGTAATATTCTCTATAGCATAATTCAGATCAGCAAGCACTTTTTCCATTACTTCAAAACGATCTGTACGAGGACCTTTTAAAGTTGTGGAGTCAGTTACTTCTATTGTTTTATCTACCCAGGGCACATCTCCAAACCTTTTAACTTTATCAAAATAAAATAAGGCTCTGAAAAACCGGGCCAACCCGATATAGTTTTCTTTGCCTTGAACCGTACTCTTTTCAGCATTTTCAATAAAATAATTAATATTCCTCAAACCACTCCAGCTCCAGCCGCTGCTGGTTACAGGACTTAATGCGCCTACCGCCAGGTAATCATCCACACCATTACGGGCAATTAAATCCGATGCATCATCACCCTGAAACACACCAACATCTGTATTTGGTAATAAGTCGTAAAATGATGTGGTATATAATTCCATTCCACTGGCAGACCCAAAGATCGCCTGGTTAGTTGCAGTGTCTACCGGAATCTCTTCCAGGTCGCATGCTGTAAATGATATAACAGCAAAGGCCATTGACAGGTAATACAATATTTTTTTCATAATATTAATAAGATTAGAAATTAACAGTTAATCCCAGCGAAAGCACTTTAAGCATAGGATAGTTATAACCGTCCCCGCTTGTACCCCTACCGTCCGAGCTCAAATCACGGTCTGAACCATAAATATTGGTTACATCAGTATCTCTTGTCCATTTATACATGGGTGACCAGGTCCATAAATTTTCCGCGGAAAAATATATCCTTGCGTCCGTAGCATGTATTTTAGCGATCAGGCTTTTAGGTAACCCATAACCAACCTGCAGGTTACGTAAACGTATATATGAAGCATTTTGCAGGTAACGGTCATTAGCAATATTCAAAGCCCGTCCCGTTCCCTGTGCAATATAACCAACTAATCTTGGCAGGTATGCATCGAAGTTTTGCAACTCTTCCCTGAACATATTATTTTCCTGCCAGCGCGGGTATGCATTATAAGGGCGATTATACTGCCCCCAGAAGCGGGATTCAGGTGATGGATACCAATCCTGTTTCATTACACCCTGAAAAAATGCTGATACAAAAAATCCATTCCAGTCAGCATTAAAGCTAAACCCATAAGAATAACGCGGCTGGCTGTTGCCTATAATGGTTTTATCACCGGAATTCCCTACACGGTTCAGGCCCTGGTAAATCTGGTTATCGCCATCCAGGTTTTTAAACTTGATATCGCCTACGTAATTTTTACGGGTATTGGTATTGGGCACATTTGCCTGGGAAGGTGATTTATCAATTTCATCCTGGGATTTGAATAAACCTTCAACCTGGTAACCCCATATTTCTCCCAATCGCTGGCCAACATAATAATCAGTAAGGTTTTTATCAGGGTTGTTATACTTTGTAATGATTGCGGTATAATCAGATAATATGAACCTTGCATCATAATTGAATGCTTTATCAGCCACCATAAAATTATCTGACCATTTTATAGATATTTCCCACCCCGTGGTTTTCAAATCCGCATAGTTTCCTTTCGGAACAGAAGTACCATATATAGCAGGCACAGTAGGCCCAACCGTAAACATGTCTTTTGTCCAGCGCCGGTAAAAGTCTCCTGTAAACTGTAGCCGGTTATCAAGGCTGGAAAGATCCAAACCTATATTACCCGTGGTAGAAGTTTCCCAGGTAAGTCCGGAAGGAACTACACCCGGCTGCCCTGTTTGCTGCGGACGGATTCCGTTGATGATGCGCCCTGACTGGGATATGGAAAAGTTTTCAGTAAATGAATATGGATTAATATTTCCATTACCCAGTGACCCGTATGATGCACGGATTTTTACATTAGAAAATATTTTCGGGCTAACCTTCCAGAATGCTTCTTCAGACAAACGCCAGCCAACAGATGCTGATGGGAAGAATGCCCACTGCTGGTTAGACGGGAACTTCGAAGAGCCATCATACCGCCCGTTTATTTCTAACAGGTACCGTTTTTTGAAATCATAGTTCACACGGAAGAAGCCACCGGCGATTGCCCATTTCTGATAGCCGCCATTTGTTACAATACTTTGTCCTAAAGCAAGGTTAATATCATCTGCGTCGGCGTATACAATACCATTTCTACGGGCAGTAAGGTTTTTATATAGTGATTGCTCATAATTATAACCAACAAGGAGCGTAAGATTATGGGCATCATTAAAAGACTTTACATAATCAGCATATACATTCGTAGCGATATACTCCGTTGTTCTCCTGCGTTCTTCTATATCATTGGTATTAGTACCGGTATATCCGATAACATCTTTATACCGGCTGTAAGGCACCTGCACACGATTTTGCTGAGACGCTATATCAGTGCTCTGAAAAGTGAAATCACTGCGTAAAGTCAGACTTCTTTCAAAAAACTCCGCCTTGGCAGAAACCCTGTTCTTCAAGAATCTCTGCGCATTATCAATACCATTTCTGCCGATATAATAATCGCCTACGGTATATGCTGCAGGAAAAGATAATGTTCCGTCGGGATTTAATAAAGGTGCAAGCGGGTGGCCTTCATCAGCCATATTTCTCCATATACCACTACCCTCTCCAACATTCAGCGGCTGATGATAATTCATGCGGGAGTATTCCGTATTGTTTTCTACCTGCAACCAGTCGGTAATACGCACACTTCCTTTTGCACGCAGGTTATACATGCCGTACTTATCCGAATTATACCGGAACAATCCATCCTGGCCATTATAACGGCCGCTCAGGTAAAACGCTGTCCTGTCATTTCCTCCAGATAATGTGAGGTTATGATCCTGGGCAGTGAATTGCTTTTTATACAACTCCTTATACCAGTTGGTACTGTAATAATACTGGTATTCACCGGTTGTAGGGTTAACCTCAATTCTTGGAAGAGAAGGATCTTCCCATCTTCTTTTGATCTCTGCCAGATAAGCAGGTGAAAATGGAAGGGTTTTATTTATCGCTGTGGGCGAACTGCCATTATCATTCCATCTTGACCATGCATCATTAAAGCCCTGCGCCCAGGGGTATGAGTCGGTAATATTGTCGGGCACATCTGTTGGCGACTTAACTGAAATATTGGTTAAGTAACTGATAGAAGTTTTTCCACGGGCCGCTGATTTGGTTGTAATTAACACAACTCCAAAAGCTGCACGTGCTCCATAAATAGATGCTGACGATGCATCCTTTAATACAGATATACTTTCAATATCATTGGGATTCAGCATGCGTGGATCGCCCTCTACACCATCAATCAACACCAATGCGCTGCCACCCTGCCCGATGGATGTTGTGCCACGTACATTAAAAGAAGGAGATTATGTTGGTTTACCATCCAGCATGGTAATGTTCAAATTAGGCGAGGCTCCTACCAACGCCTGTGAAAGATTGGAAACAGGCCTGTTTTTAAGTGTTTCCTGTGTTACCTGGTCCACCGCGCCGGTTAAATTCACTTTCTTTTGAGTACCATAACCTACAACCACTACTTCTTCCATTTTGGAATCAGTCGGTTTTAAAACGATATCAAAATTGGTGCGTCCTGAAATTGACATCTCTTCATTCATATATCCTACATATGTAAAAACCAATGTGCTGTTTTCTGGCACTGATAACCGGAAGAAACCATTTACATCTGTTTTGGTAGCCGCTCCGCCGCCTTTTACCTGCACGGTAACGCCGGCAAGGTATTCTCCGGTGCTGCTCATAACACGGCCGCTAACATCAATATTTCTGTTTTCTTCATACATGGCAGGCATTAAGTTATCACCTGCATTACCAGGAACATTTATCGCAACTGCTACGGGAGTTTTACGTATAACTATCTTATTGTTTGAAACAATATAGTTCAGCATATAAGGTGCAAGCAAGTCATTCAGTACTTCCCGGAGAGAAGTTTTGTTTGCAGAAATATTTACCTTATCAGAAGGATCAATAATATTTGTAGCGTAGAAAAGCTGGATATCAGCCTGCTTTCTTATTTTTTCCAGCGCTTCAAATAATGTTTCATTTTTCAGGGTAATGGATATTTTTTTATCAAGCAGTTCCTGCCCTTTTACATTTTTTGCAGACAGGGACATGATAGAAGAACAAATCACAATCATTGACAGCAGGGACAATCGCATAAGTTTTAGTATTATAGGTACAATCCTGCCTATACAATTTTTTTGCATATTTTTGAAAAGTTATATGTTATAAATGCGTAGTACCCGTTTGCCTTCCAAAACTTTCGGATCACTACAATTTTTTACAACGCGTATAATAATATCCCGGGCATTTTCTATGTCCGGGTTTTATATATACTTAAGTTGGATGATGATAGGGCTGGTTCATAAGTATGTTTTGGTTTACATTAATAATTAATTAATTATTTTCTGGGGCAGGCTTTTCCATCTATAAAAAATACATCTTCTTTTTCCTGTATGCTGCCGTTTATCATCAGCGAAATAGGTTCTAAAATCTCCTCAATCTTACCCGACAGGTAAAAATTAAGTGTAACCGGGCACTCTTTTACAGCATCGGCAACCTGTATACTTGTTCCAAAATATTCATGTATATCATCTATTACCTTCTGCAACCTTTCGTTCTGGTATATAAACTCTCCTTCTTTGCGTTTAAGCATAACAGGCGCTGCGGTGGCATCCGCATTTTCTTTTACAAGCGTAGTAGTACTGCGGTGAAAAACAGCCCGCTGATTAGCAACAATATCCACATTTTCCACTTTATCCCTGTTGCTTACATTCACCTTTCCGGTTACAACCGTAACATTTATTTCTTCCTGGTTATCATAAGCCTGTATATTAAAAGAAGTGCCTAAAACCTTCGTTTCTATATTACCACTGTGAATAATAAACGGGCGGCTTTTATCATGGGTAACCTCAAAAAAAGCTTCTCCGGAAAGTTTAACTTCTCTTAATGTACCGGCAAATACTGAGGGATATTCAAGAGTGCTGGAAGGGCTCAGCCAAACCTCTGTACTGTCTGGCAACCGTATTTTTTTTCCTTCTCCGGTTACTGTGCTGATGCGCACCAATGCAGGTTCAGTAGCTTTTACAGCAACTGATTCGTCTGTTGATTTTCCTGTTTCACCAGTAAGAAAAATAAACCAGGTAAATATCCCGATTAACAATACTGAAGCCGCGGCAATACCCGCCCATACAGGAACAAGCCGCTTTTTATAAACAGGTATTTCTACAGGTTTTTCGGGTATTACCCCGATTATCGCCTGTAAAATTTTATCTCCTGAACTTTCCGGCAAACGCATCCCGGCACCTGTTTCCTGTATTAATTTGTCAAGCAGCTCTTTCAACGCTTCATTAATATCCCCGGTCTCTATCAACCTGAATAATTCAGCCTGCTCTTCGGGAGTATGCTCCTTATTTATATACCTGTTAAATAAATATGTCAACCTCGATTGAGACATATAATAGTTTTCAATTATCTGCTGAAGTGTAATGGTAACAGCTTCCTCACTACAGGACTCACTCAACAAAAAAAAAGGTTAGCCTGCCTGAAATTTATTATAGAAAATACATGGTAATAACCAGTATAAACGGATTATTCATATGGGCGAGGCAATATGCGCGGATATTCTTTATAGCTTTTGAAAGATGCGCCTTAACGGTTTCTGTTGACAGATTAAGCTGGGAAGCCACTTCCTCTTTTTTCATACCCCGTTCTTTTATCAGCCTGTATACTTTATTTTGCTGAGGCGGAAGTGTATACAAAGCCTTCTCCAGGAGTTCCTCAACATCTTTCAACAGAATGTTCTCATCTGTATTATTATAAAACGAAGGGATTTTATCAGCAAAAACAACTTCCCTGTTCTCCCTGGCGGCTTTACGCTTAATGAGAGAGAAAAGATGATTGCGTGTGATGGTATTAAACCAGGCGGTAAAACATTCCAGCTCCGGTAGTATTTTCCGGTTAGTCCACAATTTCATAAATATCTCCTGTACTATTTCTTCGGAGAGGAAAGCTGAGCCGGTTATTTTAAAACCTATGGTATAAATCTTATCCTTGTATTGATTAAACAGAAGGGCAAATGCCGCGGTATCGCCATTGGATATGCGCAGCAATAATTCTTTCTCATTATATGTGCAAGCAGTCAGCAATTTATTAACCCTTTAAAAATTATTGAGATAGAAAAGAGTGTATTAATCGCACACAATATTAATAAACAAAACAGTTGCACAGTAAATTTTTTTTTTGTGTGTGCAAATCTATTTGCGTATTGTTACTATAATATTAAGAAAAGGAAAAGATTAGATAAACAATCCCCACTCATCCTCATATTCATCCTTTACAAATGTGTTAACCCAGGCTTTGAACAACTCGCGGAAAATATCCATTTCATGCTGAATAGCTTCAGCATACTTCTCCTCACCTGCGCCTACCATTGCAGTAAATTTAATTTGTTCCATCATTTCTCGGCAATTATTGCGAACGATAGAGGCATTTTCCATTTTTGAAGTGTAGAGATCAACAGCAACAGCGCCGATTATTTTTGGCGCAACTATGAAGAGATTTTGCCAGATCAGCTCTTTGTTTTTTTCCGCATGATCGTAATCTTTTGAATCCTGTAGTGTTTCGCAATACGATTCAACCAATAGAAATATCTCCCGCCATTTATTATATAATTTTTCAGCGGCATCGAGTTGAGGCTTAACCTTCCATTCCTCGCCTTCGTATCGCTTTTTAAGCATTTTATGATCTTCCCAGGCGGGTAAGCTATGCATATCACTAAAATCCATAAACGCTGTTTGTGGTTTCAAATAAAAAGCGGCACAAAGTTAAGATACAAAAGGAACTGACAGAAAAACATAAAGACTCTTGCGTTTTTGCGAGTTCCCAACCTGTGTCAGGTAAAATATAACGATGACATTAATGTGGCTCGCTGTAAAAAAGCATTCTTAAAGTCTGTCTCATTTGGTTAAATCACCTGAAGGCTATTTTATTGTATGCACAGGCAGCCCCTGACCGGGGCAAATAAAACCACTGGTATTTTGCTACAAACGGGTAACCGCTACGCGGCAGGATGCAATGGGCTACCGGCTATTAGCCGTCAGCAATAAGCTTTCAGAAATACACGTCTCATGTTTTACTGCTTACTTTTCACATCTCACCAGTCATTTCCCGTTTCGTTGCTTTGTTTTCTGTGCCATAGGCACAATCTGTTTGTAGATAAACCGGTTATTGTGTCAATTATGCGCCATAGGCGCTACCCCTGGTGCACAAAAAACTGGCAAAACAAAAGCCTGATTTTTAATTCATCGTAATGATATCATTATAAGCCCGCTTGCATGAAGATTTGAGTTGAAGGTATTTTACGGCGGGCGAAGCAATCTCAATATAATTTTTTCTAAATCTACGTTTTAGCTGTCATTTAAAATATTTTGCTAAGCCATAGAAAAAACGCTCAGGTAATCTCATGTCCTTTGTAATAATATTTGCTTCTGCTATTAATCCATCTCTATATTGCAGGTGCTTTCCGTAACTGGTTAACAACCCATCCGGCAGCTCAACCCGGGCAAGATAACCGCTGTCTGCAGGCGTAGGTTTAATTAAATCAATTTTACCTGAAACTGATCCATATTGTTCAAATGGATATGCCTGAAACCGCAGCAAAACATGCTGACCTTTCTCAACTTTACCAAAATTAAACTGGGGAATCAACACCTCAACAAAATAAGAGGTATTCACAGGCTGAATATAAAATAATAACTGCCCTGCTTTTATTTCCTGGTTTTCCTGGAGGAAACCGCTATAAGAAACCACACCGTCAACAGGAGCTTTCAACGCATATTTATACTGCCATTCCTGTATCCGGCTCCTGATGGTTTGCAATGCCTGCAAGAAAGTATTTTTTTGAATAATTATCTGGTTTTCCAGTTCAGCTATCTCCTTTAATTTTTCATTCTTTTCTTTTTCATTTGTAATTATGGAAGTATTGACCTGGGGAAGAGTTAATTGCTTAACGATCAACTTGCTTTTTTCATTACGGTAATCTAAGGGCGATATCACTTTTTGCTCTGAAAGGCTTTTATTGATATCAAATGTTTTTTCGCTCAGCTTAACATCTTCTTCCATTAATTTTTTTTGCACGGATAATACGCCGCGCATATCCTGTATATGCTGAATATCTGTTTGAAGCATTCTTTTTTTGTACAGGTAAAAGCCGTTGTATAAATAATCCCTGTAGGTAATGAATGATTGCATAAAAACCTGGTAGGATGATTGTAATTCGCCCAGGTCATCTGTTACGCTGCCATTTTCATAGTTTGGGAAGAAACGGATGATTTCATCAGAGCGGTTTTCGCTGATAAAATGGCTGATTGAATCAGTTGCCCGCGTAATCGTGATTACGGATTGAGGGTTGGCTATACTTTCCATATACCCCATTACCTGTCCCTTCTCTGCTTTTTCATTTTCTCTTATCGTCAATTTTACCAGTTTCCCATCCGTTCTTGCAATTACCTGTTGGGGAGCATTTATACTATTCAACTTTGCCGTGGCAATAACTTTGTCGGGGTATTTGATATACCAGCTTATTGCACTAAGCACGAGCAGCAGCATAAAAAAATAAACAGTGCCCCGGCGAACAATATGCGGCGGCTTGTGAGAAATAATGTCATCAATCTCATTTTCCGGCATTGCAATCACATTCCTGAATGCAATATCCTTGTGTGTGCCGTTTGCAGAAGGCGTTACTATGGTTTCATCAGTTTCCAAGCTCCAGTTGATTTTTTACCAGTTCAAAGTATTTACCTTTTTTTAAAACAAGCGCTTCATGTGTTCCTTCTTCTGTTATTTCGCCTCTATCCAACACTATTATTTTATCCGCATTTTTTACCGTGCTCAGCCGGTGCGCTACAATCACTACCGTTTTACCTTTAAAAAAGGCATTCAGGTTTTCGAGTATAATTTTTTCATTATTCGCATCTAATGCGTTAGTGGCTTCATCAAAAAAAATAAAACAGGGATCTTTATATACAGCCCGGGCAATGGATAAACGTTGCTTTTGCCCGCCGCTGATACCTGCGCCCTCTGCCCCCAGTTTTGTATAAAAGCCAAGGGGCAGCGATTCAATAAAAGGTAAAATATTAGCGGTTTTACAGGCATGCGTCAGCCGCTTACTGTCTATCTTATCATTTGTTACCGCAATGTTTTTCTGAATATTATCATTAAAAATAAAATTATCCTGCATTACGGCGCCGCATACACTTCTCCAATATTTAGGGCTGATCGTTTTAAAGTTAGCAGCGCCCAGGTAAATATCACCCTTATAACTTTCATAAAACCGTAAAAGAAGCTTTACCAGTGTGCTTTTTCCACTTCCGCTCATGCCCACGATGGCTGTTATTTTACCCTGCGGAATAATTGTATTTACGTTTTTAAGCACAGGCTCATTACCAGCACCCGGGTAAGTGAATGAAAGGTTTTTAATAGTAATACCATGTTCTTCCGGTAAGTTGTGACTGAATTGCTGATGTGCAGGCTCTTCATCTTCCAGCACATGAATATCGTTCAGCCTTTCCAGCGATATTCTTGCATCCTGCGCTTGTTGGGTAAACCCTGTAAGCTGCTCTACCGGGCCATTCAATTGCCCAAGAATATACTGAATAGCCAGCATGGCGCCAAGCGTTATTTCACCGCTGATTACCAGTTTTGCTACAATAAATGTTATAATAATATTCTTACCCTGGTTAATAAAGAAGGCGCCCACCTGCTGGTATTGACTTAGCGACAAGTTCTTAAAATTCAGCTTAAACAAAGCTGCCTGCAAACCCTCCCACTGCCACCTGTACGTATTTTCCGCGTTATTGAGCTTTATCTCCTGCATGCCATATACCAGTTGCATGGTTGCATTGTTTTCGCGGGAGGCTATGGCAAAACGCTTATAATCCAGCGTGCGCCGGTACTTCAAAAAAAGCTGTATCCATAAAATATACAAAACACTGCCAGTTATAAATACTGCAAATACCAGGGGGCTGTATCCCAATAAAACAAAGGAAAAAATAATAAGGGTAAACAGGGAAAAGAAAGTATTAAGGGCTGTGCCGGTTAAAAAACTTTCTATGCGGCTGTGGTCGCCAATGCGTTGCATAATATCTCCGGGATGTTTACTGTCAAAAAACTGTATGGGCAATTTTAAGAGCTTAGACCAAAAGCCGGACAGCAGGGAAATATTTATCCGTGTGCTGATATGCAGGAGTATGCGGCTGCGTATAAATTCAACTACGGTTTGCGAAAACAACAACATTAATTGTGCGGTTAAAACAATTTGAATAAAGCCAATGTTTTGGGTATTAATGCCTGTATCAACAATACTTTGGGTGAGGTATGGAAATACCAGTTGTATAAAGCTGCCGATAATAAGCCCAAGCAGGATTTGAAAAAAATAAGCCTTATGATCTTTAATATACGCCAACAAAAAACTCCATCCTATTTTTCGTTGCGCCGTTTCTGCATTATCAGAAAAATCCAGTTGTTTAAATACAGGGGTGCTTTCTAATAACAGGCTGATGCCTTTTGCTTCACCATTTTCGGTGGTTGCAACCCAGTATTTCAGGAAGGTTTCCCTGTTTAATGTAACCATGCCTTTGGCAGGGTCTGCTATCACGAATTTATTTTTACGGGATGCCGGCGTAAGCACTACAAAATGATATTGATCCCAATAAATAATAGCCGGCAGCGGCGCATCATTAATCAACTGGTCAATGGTTAGTTTTGCTCCTACAGATTTTAGCCCGATGCTTTCCGCGGCATCAGCAAGCCCAAGTAAGGAAACGCCCTGTTTGCCATATTGCGATTTATTGCGGAGATAATCAAGCGATATGGTGCGCCCATAATATTTAGCCACCATGCGCAGGCAGGCGGGCCCGCAATCCATGGCGTCAAGTTGTTTATATAGGGGAAATGACAGTGACACGGTTTTGTAGAAAATTAATGTTTTGTTTCCTTTTAAGCACTAATCTTTTTCGATGTCCTATGATGATAAATTCTTGTCGGACTAATATAATATTTGTCAGGTATTTTCTTTGGAGTCTTACCAGGAAAATAAGTTCTTTTCAGCCAGATAAGGTGAAATAAAATTGCTTCAAATTGATTTTTATAAATGATTCTTCCATGATCAAATACAATTTGCCCTGTTTTTCCTTCTACTACTATGAAATCAAAATGCGCTGTAATCTCGTTTTTTAGTTCAGCCGCTTTAATTATATGCGTAAGGCTTTCTACATCGGTATGCAATTCTAATATTGATTTACCTTCTGCCAGCTCATTCCATCTAAAATTACATTCATCAAAACAAAAATGTTCAGGATTCGATAATACCAATCTATAATCCTTGCTGCGCATAAAGAATGTATTCATTTTCTCATTATTACGATATAAAGCAAAACATCCTGTTGTATAGTCATGACGAACACTTATAAAATCATATTTCGCCAGCATTTCATTATCCAAGAATGACCTTATATTACCATAAATAATATCCAGATCACTATATCCCCAATAATCATAGCCGCCAATTATTTCAGGAAAAAGAAAACCATATGCTGGTTTAAAATCACAAAATTTATATGGATAGTCTATATTAACGTTAAAACCCAGCCTCTGTTGAGCAACAACTTTAATTTCATTGATTGTCATATAGATTAACCACACATTGCTAGGCTTATTATCAATTATACACCTATTATCAGTTATTATATAGAAATCAATAGTTGGATTAAAAGTACACGAATGAATAAAGTAGGGAAAATACCAAGGATATGGTCCATACCAACATAAAATAATTGCAATATCGTAACCCCGCATATTTTCAAGCATATTATTTATTAATGAACTAAAAAGTGGAAGAACTATTGAGATAAGATAAATTCAATTATTCTGCGGCAATCAATATTTTTGCCAATAATATATCCTTTATCGTTAATTAAAATATTGGCTGGGTAGGAGTATAAAAGTGCATAGTCCTCAAACTGCATAGCACTATAATCCCAATAATTCTTCCACGGTAAGCTTAACTTTTTTAGCATTTTCAATGCCCCCTTACTTATCGCTTCATCTGTGCAGACCGTTATAATATGAACTTTTTGTGACAGATCCCGATAATGCAGCTTCAAATAAGACATTACAGGTATACATGCTGCACAACCTGTAAACCAAAATTCAACAAATGTGTACTTGCCATCCTGTCTGTTGAAATCAACTTGCACATTTTTTTTAAAATAATGTAACTTTAAAGGCGGAATTTTTTTCCGTTCAATATATTGACTGGAAAAATACATGAATCCTTTTGTTGTCTTTATAACGGAATCAAAACATAATGCAATGTGTTTTAGCTCCGGCGAAAAGTTGTAATTAAAAGCTTGATAAGCAAGTGCGAATAGGGCAATATACGAAGCAGGAAAGTCTTTAACATATTCGTTCAGTTTTATTTCTGGTATTTTTTCTTCCATTTTCGAAATCCCCATTTGCTTCATAAACCTTAAATATTCCTCTTGAACTTTGGTGATATGTTTTGGATAAATTATTATGGTTGAATCATAAACAGACAAATCAAATTCCTGGTACCCTGAATCAATAAAAAAAAGATGATTGATCTCAGGTTTTCCGGAAAGCGTATAAAGTCTGATGGCTGTAGGATATAAAAGTTCGCCCATAAAAAAATATCGACTACTATCTGCACTTATGCTATCCCTGGAAAAAGTAGCAGCTCGATATCCTTTTAAAAAATGCGATTCTCCGGCATATAGCGTATTCCCTGTATTTATTTTGTAATTTACAGCAATAGTAAATTTTTTAGTCCTCTGGCCAACGCAATCAAGAGGCGTAACATAGCAGCAGAGTATAGCTAAAAGAGACAATAATCTAAGATTCACCACCAAAATGTTTTTATTCATTTTCATTATAACGAGTACTCCAATAAATAGAATGAACAGGAGGTATTTTACCTCCTGTTTTATTATTGGCTTACATATTACCAAGCGCTACATCCCTTTCCTCCGTTTCTACACTCTTTAGTACATGTTCCTTTATTTACTTGTGCACATTCGGAGTCCTCTGTACATCCCAGGCAACTATAATCATCACTACCTGCCATAATCTTTTTCATTTCAGCCCTGCTTAATTTTCCTTCAATATTTGCAAGGCTCATTTTCATTTTTTCATTTTTTTAAATTTAAATTAATAAATGATTCTCTCCGCAGCTTTCAGCTTCAGCGGGCTTTGGCTACACCCACCCCGGTCTGCAGTCCGGGTAGTTCCGTAGGGCTTTTCTTTTGGGGAACTATGCCAAAAGAAAGTATCGTTTAATCATCTAAATTATATATATGTGGCGCTTTTTAATTAGCCCCCTCATTATCAATAAATCTTTCATAAAGCTCTTTTAAATGAGGTTTTTCCCATATTTCATCGTCTATAATTTCAGCGTAGTTATTTACCTGATTAATCGTATAGTCAAACATAACAGAAATATCTTCAATAAGTTTTAACGTATTACTTCCTCCATTTAAATGATGAACTATACTTCTGGTCACCAATGCATGTTTAATATTGCGTTCTTTTAACTGCTGTATAACTATGTCGTCAGAGCACCAAAATTTAAACTGCTCATTTAACCCACCCAAATCGCTATAAAGGCTTCTTTTCATAACAAACGCCCACCCGCAAAAAATGGACATTAACTCATAGCCCAAATAATTGCCGGTATCGCGTAGAATCCCATATTTTGCTCCGGTTTTGGGGCAAAGCGGTGAACCGGAAAGTATTTCATTGGCACTTAATTCCTCCAGCATAGCCTTACCCCAATTTTCCTCAAAAAATAGATCATTATTTCCAAAAAAAATATACTCCCCGCTACCCAGGCGAGCGCCCATATTCAGGTAACCATTATAATTAAAAGGACTGTCAGGATAAATGACTTTTACTTTACGATAGCTTACATTAATATTTGATTCAACTATTACAATATTCATATTAGGTTCCCGAATACTGTCAATGGCGCCCTGCGTCATATCAAACGCGCTTTTATTTTTTGCATCTGAAACCATTATCACGTCAACTGTTGCCATAACTTTTATAATTGCTATGCTTAACCTATAATGTATCTACATAACTACGGGTTTTTATAACTCATTAACTGTTCTTCATAAAAGGATAAATCCTCTTTGGAAATGCCTTTTCTTTTCTTCAATTCTTCAATAGCTTTTGTTTGAGCAGCTATAGCCTTTTCCTTTTCATTTGCCCGCCAGTACCACCCGGCCATTTTGGCGTAACGCCTGGGGATATTAACCAGTTCCGGATATAACATGTCATTAATTTCTGCCTGGTATGCTTCTGCTCCCAATCGGTATATCTCTGCGGGAAGATTTAATTTATCTGCATGCCAATCAATACATCCTATAATGAAAGCACATGGAGTTTGCTGGTAAGTTGATGTGGCTATTGCCGTTTTGCCGTATTCATAAGCCTTGTGCGGGTTTGTTTTGAGCAACGCTTCAAAAGTATGAAAAGCAACAAGAGGTGCATATTTCAACGCCGGTTCTTTGTCTACAATTTCTTCAATCTTGAGAAGCGCCATATCCGGCATTCCCGTATCACCAGGCTTTGTGCGGTTTTCAGCGTAAATCATTAATACTTTATTCAGCGAATCATCAAGTTTCATTAAATATTTTTCAGAAGTACGTTTATTGAGCGCTTCTTTTATATCCCAGGTTTTGTTAATTACTTTGTTTAACACTTCACTCATTTTGCCGGGATGACCTATCCATGCCAATTTACCTTCCTGGTTTACCACAAATGTTTGCGGAATTGCCTGCTCACCCGAAGCAAACAACCATTCTTTCTCCATAAAATTACTATCCTGCACAGCAACAGTATAATCCATATTAACCCCCATACTATCTACAAAATCCTTTATTTTTTGTAGCGGGGTAGTTGGCTTTTCCATAATATCCATACCGATTATTGTTACTTTTTCTCCGTATTCACGCGACAAATCCGAAAGATGAGGCATTGCAGCTTTACAGGGTGCACACCATGTTGCCCAAAATTCTATTATATATACTTTGCCTTTTTCATATTGCTGAACCGGCTTACCCTTCAGCCAATTACTTACCTTAAGTGGAGGAGCAGGATCACCAATATTTAACAATGAAGTTCTATCATTGTTGGAAGATGTGGTATTGTGCGAACAGGATATAATTGTTATCACTATTGGAAGCAATAAACCAGCATTCAGTCTCATGTTATGCTTTTTTCTATTCGATATTTTCTGAAGTTATTCTGCAGCAGCTTACCAAAATAAGGACAGCATGTAATAAAAATTTTATACATGGCTGTCCCGTAGAAAATTTGAATTTATTAACATGCCCCTAAGCATTGACATACACCACTGTTAGAATCGGTACGGCATTCCCCTTCTTTACCCACGCAAGGGCCACTGGAAAAAGTACAAGGACCTCCACAAAAATCAGGGGAGTGACATAAACCACCGCTACCGGCCATAATTTTTTTCATTTCGACCCTGCTTAATTTGCCTTCAATATTTGCAAGACTCATTTTGATTTTTTTCATTGTTTTAAAATTTAAATTAATAAATGATTCTGCCCGCAACTTTCAGCTTCAGCAGGCTTTGGCTGCCCCAACCCCGGTCTGCAGTCCGGGTAGTTCCGCAGGGCTTTTCTTTTAGGGAACTATGCCAAAAGAAAATATCGGGTAAATAATCCTCATAAATAATGTCTATTCCAGACGAATCCAACGTTTATTTTTAAGCCGTTTGGTTTTGTCTATTTTTTTTATTACCAATTCTTTATCCGTAATATTCAAAATTTTATATTTTTCATTTTTGTTTTTTGTTTGTATAGTCAGGACTTGTGTTTTAATATTATAATTCCATACTCCATTAACAACTGGTTGGATATTACTAATAACTATTGTGCCATCTGGATTAAATTTAATTATCGAAATTGATTCAGTGGGTGGAATTTGTTTAACAACTGAATCAATTTTTAGGTTCATTCCCCATTTATGGCATAGCAAAGGAATAATATCTTTTTCTGTTTTTAAATTATTCAAGTTTTGGCTAAATAAGCTAAAGGGCAACAAGGAGAGAATCAGAATACTTACTGATTTTATACTATTAGTCATAATCCTAAAAAAATTAAAAGCTGTAAGGTTTTGAGTGTCTGCCATTTCATGAGGGTTATTATGCATAAATTATACAATCATATGAATATGTTGCTGAACCCATTGCATTGCAAAGACATTCAAGCCCAAACGGATAACACACTCCATTGGCAGCTCTATAAGCATTCCAGCAGCTTTTTCCTACCAGGCAACCATCTCCGCTACCAGCCATAATTTTTTTCATTTCGACCCTGCTTAATTTGCCTTCAATATTTGCAAGACTCATTTTGATTTTTTTCATTTTTTTAAAATTTAAAGTTAAGAAAATGATTCCCACCTGCAGTTTTCAGCATCAGCAGGCTTTGGCCATCCGGCTCCCGTTCCGCAGCACGGGAAAGTTCCGCCGGAATTTTCTTTTAGGGAACTATGCCAAAAGAAAATATTCTAAATCCTCTACTCTGTAAGAGTCGGGTAATTGATTTCCATCCAAAAAAAATGTTGGGGTTGCTATAACATCCATTTCCCTGCACCATTTACTCATGGCTGCCAGTTTCGCTCCCTGTGTCAACAGTTCACCGTTTACCGGGTATCTGGCAGCAAAAGCATCATAATCTTTCTTTTCAGCAAGATACCAGTCGTCCAATGCTTTTTTTGTAAGCTGTTCATCCTGTTTTTCAGCAATGGCCAATAAATGTTTTACAGGTTTACTCATACTATTTTTATCATCATCAGGTGCAGTAAATATTATTTTTACCCGCAGATAATCTATCGCTTCCAATAATTTTTCAATTTTGGGGTGAGCGCTCGCACATGGTCCACAGTAGGGGTTACATACTTTTATCAGGGTATGGGTAGCATCAGCCTTACCTATATTAATACCAATATCAGTAGCAGGTATTGTAACAGGCTTTTGCTTTTTTAATAATGTCTCAAATATTTCTGCATTGAATTTAATGCGCAGGTACTCTCTTTTATTTGCAACAGCCTGTTGCAACCGCATAAAATATGGCTTTATGGTGTACCAGCACAATACCGGCAATAAAAAGCAGCCTGCCGTTTTTAACAATATGGGTGCTGATAATGTAAAAGGCTGTTGAATTAATCCCCTCGTTAATATATTGATGCCGCTTATCAGCAAAAGTGCCTGTACCGCGAGGCACAACACACACCAGTGCTTTGCCACCCGCCACTGATAATACAAAGAGAAAATAATATAAGGCATTGCCAAAACACTGAACCATGCCAATACGTTTATTGCGCCTGGCACAAATAATAAACTTAATAAGCTGCCTGAAAAATAAAAGAAGCCTATTTCACTCCAGCTTAACCAGCCTAAGAACTTCGCCCCCGAGCCGGTAAGTATAACCTCACAATTGCCTTTAGAAATGCCTGTGCAAACTTTTTTCAGCAACGGGTTATTCCGGTCAATTTCATACCATACCAATAAAGCGCTAACAGCAATACTGGCTATATACACAAGGTACTGCATTAATATCACGCCGTTTATATTGCCATTAAACACAGATTGTAAACCGTAAAAAGATAAGGCAGTCAACAAAAGCAACAAGGATAGAGGAACTATCGCTCTTAACAATAATTTCTTCTTTACTTTAAAAAAATTCTTTTCCCCGGATGCTTTATCCGGTTCGGCCATTAAATAAATACCATCCCATTTTTGTAAAAAAGTATTCCGCTCTGCTGTAATTGGCTTTTTATCTTTGTAAGCATAATAACTTATATGGGTTTCTGTTACATCGGTTACAACAGTTAACGCATTATCTGTGTCGCTTACGCGAACAAGAAAAGGAACAGGGAGTAAATCTATATCCTGTGTGCTTATTTTACCTGCAGCATTAGGAATATTCCATTTTTGTAATGAATCGCTGATGCAAAGCAGGCTTGGCCAATCAGGATGGTTCTGCAATGTTTCATTTACGGTGCCGTTGTTTACTTTTACACCAAGCAGGCGTAAAAACACAATCGTTGCTTTTACAGCAGGTTCATATTGTGCAAGCATAGCTGACTATAAATTTCATTAACGTTAAACCATTCTCAACAAGGAAAGGGCAAATAACTTACAAAACGTGCAGATCAGTAACTAAAAGGCTAATATATTTATTACTACATCTAAGGTTGCACTTATTCCTGTTTATACCAACTTTTAACGGTTGTATTTTACAACCCGGATTTTTCGGTTAAAACGGAAAAATTTATAAAAAAAATTACATTGCATGAAATTTGTGCTTATGCCTGTTTATGGAGAAACACTTCGTGTTTACAGAACTATGAAAAAACTTACACAACATGGCGTTGCAAGCCAACTGGATATCAGCCAGCAGGATTATTCCAAATGGGAAAATAAAGAGATTGTAACCGAAGAATTCCTGGAGCGTTTTTTAAAAGCTATGCAATGCAGCTTAGAAGAATTGCAGCAAATACAAAAATTACATTATCAACAATAACAAAAACCTGCAATTAAAAAATTTGTGTTTGTGGTTAGCCTGCGCGTTGACAACCACAAACTACAAACCATAAACTACAAAAACTTTTCCGCCACCTCCTGCCAGTTGCTCACTCGTTCATACCCTGTTTCATCTTTATTCAGTATGGTACTGTAAAGATATGGTTTCCCGTTAAAATGCACCAGGTTACGTACATGGTCGTCAATCATATAATCGCCTGATATCATCCGCTTGTCTCCGCAAAGCACCAACTGCCGCCAGGAGAGAAAAGGGAAGTGTTCGTTCAGCCATTCCAGCTTATCTCTTAATGAGTTTGGGAACTCCGTTGCCGCCGATACGATAAATACTTCATATTTTTTATTCAGCTCATCCATCACATCAATACAATTTTCCATTACCGGCAGGTGACGGAAAAACCCTTCACTATATAATCTTTCCCTTACAACATCCTTATGCTGATCAGGAATACCCAGCATCCACGATCCTTTCATTTTTGAATAGTCTACCGGAAGCCCGTAATTTTTTTTATACCATCCAAGCATGCCACCCATCGTGTCTGCCATTACTTCGTCCATGTCAATGATAATTCGTTGCATAATTTTTTTAGCTGTCAGCTATCAGCCATCAGCTTTTAGCGCTTAGCTACAAGCAGATAGCAGATTGCCCACAACCTTCGCTTTTAAAGAGTAATTTATATTTTTTGTTGTCAGCCAATGCTTAAAGCCGATAGCTGATACCTGATAGCTGACACCTGACAGCCGACACCTTACTTCAACTCCTCCTTCAAATAAAACCCCGTATAACTTTCCTTGCATTTCACCAACCCCTCCGGCGTGCCTTCAAACAAAATTGTTCCGCCGCCTGTTCCGCCTTCGGGTCCTACATCAATAATATGGTCTGCCACTTTTATCACATCAAGATTATGTTCAATCACCAAAACCGTGTTGCCTCTGTCTGTCAATTTATTTAACACGTCCAGCAAATGCTGTATATCCTCAAAATGTAAACCTGTTGTTGGCTCATCAAGAATATAAAATGTTTTACCGGTATCTTTTTTTGCTAATTCGGTGGAGAGTTTTACACGCTGCGCTTCACCACCGCTCAATGTTACTGCGTTTTGCCCGAGTGTAATATATCCCAACCCTACTTCCTGCAATACTTTAATCTTACGGTAAAGATAGGGCACTGCCTGAAAAAATTCCACCGCTTCGTCAACTGTCATATCCAAAACATCGCTGATGGATTTTCCTTTATACCGTATTTCCAGCGTCTCCCGGTTATATCTTTTTCCCTGGCATTTTTCGCATGGCACATACACATCAGGCAGAAAATTCATTTCGATCACACGCATACCACCGCCTTCACAAACATCACAGCGGCCGCTTTTTACGTTAAAGGAAAATCGTCCTGCATTATAGCCGCGGATTTTTGCTTCGGGTATAGCAGCAAACAACTGCCTGATTTCAGTAAAAAATCCACAATAGGTTGCAGGATTACTTCTTGGTGTTCTGCCAATCGGCGACTGGTCTATCTCTATAACCTTATCAATATTTTCCAAACCTTTCACACTGCCGTAAGGCAATGGCTGCATTCTTGAGCCATAAGCATGTTTGCTGAGTATAGGGTACAAGGTTTCATTGATCAGCGTTGATTTACCACTACCGCTCACTCCCGTAACCACAATAAATTTCCCTAACGGAAATTTTACATTCACCTTACGGAGATTATTACCCGAAGCGCCTTTTATTTCAATAAATTTTCCGTTGCCTTTTCTTCTTTCAGCAGGCACTTTTATATTACGGTGACCATTAAGATAAGAAGAAGTAAGCGTATCCAGCTTCAACAAATCAGCAGGCTTACCCTGGGCAACAATTTTACCACCGTGAGAACCGGCTTTCGGTCCAATATCAATTAAATGATCTGCAGCCAGCATAATATCTTTATCATGCTCCACTACCAATACACTATTGCCTATATCCCGCAGGTTTTTCAGCGCCGTTATCAATCGCTGATTATCTCTCTGATGCAAGCCGATGGAAGGTTCGTCTAATATATAGGTAATGCCTTGTAACTGCGACCCAATTTGTGTTGCAAGCCTTATACGTTGCGACTCTCCGCCACTCAATGTTCTTGATGCACGGTTAAGCGTGAGATACGTAAGCCCAACATCTAATAAAAAACCAAGCCTTTCCCTTATTTCTTTTAATACATCTTTAGCAATGGCATTCTGTTTGTCTGTCAATCTTTTCTCGATGCCGCCAAACCAGCGCATCAATTCATCAAGATTTAATTCGCTCAGCTCAGCAATATTTCTTTCATCAACCTTAAACCAAAGGCTTTCTTTTTTCAATCTTGCTCCATTGCACGATTCACAGGTTTTCAATTCCATAAATTGCTCAACCCATTGCTGAATTCCTTCGCTTGTGCCTCCGGCAAACCAACGTTTTAACTGGTTAACTATACCTTCAAATTCCGTCAGGTATATATTGCCGTTAGTTGGCGTATCATCAAAATTCACATCAATATTTTCCACTCCTGCTTCATCACCATACAGCAATAAATTCATTGACTTTTCCGGTAAATCTTTTACAGGCTTGTCAAGACTTATCTTATTCTTTTTAGCAAACTGTTGAACCTGTTTAAATATATACGCTTCTCTTTCCTCACCAAGCGGTGCAATACCACCCTCATTTATACTCAACTCACGGTTAGGGATAACCGCTTCCATACTTACCTGGTAAACAGAACCCAATCCTTTACAAACCGGGCATGCGCCATACGGAGAATTAAAGGAAAAGCTATTGGGCGAAGGCTCTTCGTAAGAAATGCCGGTATCTTCACACATCAGCATTTTGCTATAGGAGGCATCGGTAGGATTTTTCCCTTCTGCCGGACTGATAAACAATAAATCCTTACCCATCTTTAATGCCTGCTGCACGCTCTGGCTTATACGTACCCTGAATTCATCATCTACTTTCAGGCGGTCAATCACCACTTCAATATCATGAATCTTATAACGGTCAACCTGCATTTTAGGCGTAAGATCTTTTATCTCACCGTCAATCCTCACCTTCAAAAATCCTTTCTTACGTATCTCTTCAAACAACTCACGGTAATGCCCTTTACGGCCACGCACCAGCGGCGCCAGTATAGAAATTTTTTGTCCCTTAAATCTTTTGAAAATATTCTCTACAATTTCTTCTTCACTCCATTTAACCATTCGCTTACCGGTGTTGTAGGAATACGCCTCTCCCACCCTCGCAAACAACAGTCGCAAAAAATCATACACTTCAGTTACGGTACCAACTGTTGAGCGTGGATTTTTATTGGTGGTTTTTTGTTCAATGGAAATTACCGGCGAAAGTCCTGTAATCTTATCAACATCGGGGCGCTCCATATCGCCAATAAACTGGCGGGCATAAGCGCCAAAAGTTTCCATATACCTGCGCTGCCCTTCCGCATAAATCGTATCAAACGCCAGCGAAGATTTTCCACTGCCGCTGATGCCCGTTACCACTACCAGCTTATTTTTCGGAATGCTGATATCTATATTTTTGAGATTATGAACCCTTGCGCCAAATACATCTATATGTTCATGGTTGGCAGTAACCAACTGATCATCCTGCACAACCTTATCTTTTGCTTTTGCCATAAAAGATAGCGAAGATACTAAAAATATTAGGATTCTGCTGTGAGTTTAGAAGTGGCTGAGATGGCAAGATTTCTTATTATTTTATGAGGTGCGTGGCGTTCCCTGACTGCCGTCAGCAGGGTTACCACGCATCACACTCCTTCGCCCCGGAACGACATGCCATTTTATACCAATTGCATTTGTGTGGCCATGCGTATCAGTGAGGCGGTATTTTTTGCAGCAAATTTGTTCAGCAAACTTTTACGGTGCGTTTCTACCGTAGTAGCGCTGATAAACAGGTGCTGCGCTATTTCATTATTAGTCATGCCTTCAGCTACCAGCTTCAGCACTTCCTTTTCACGCGAAGTAATAACAGGAATACTGATATTATTATCCGGTCTGCGAAGTGTTGCCGCGGTTTCGTTGCTTAAAAAGGTTTTTCCTCTCATAACTGTTTCAATTGCTTCCACCAGTTCATCTAATGTAGCGTTCTTCAATATATAACCGCTGGCGCCATTATCCATCATCTTTTGTATAAAACTTTGCTGGTTGAATGTGCTCAGCCCGACAATAAATACACCCGGGTACTTTTCTTTCACTTCTTTACAAAGGTCAATGCCGCTTTTATCAGGAAGATTAATATCCATCAATATCACATCAGGCAATTGTTTTTGTTGCAGAAATGCCAGGCAGGATGAAGCATTCATAGCATGTCCTAACCATTCAAGGTTGGTTTCATTTTGCAGCAGGGAACGAATGCCTTCCACTACCATATAGTGATCATCTACTATGAATATTTTTGTTGCCATTATACTTTCAATTCAATTAAAACAGATGTTCCCTTGCCGGAAGATTTTACATCGAGCTTTCCCTTTAAAAACTCTACCCGGTTTTGAATATTGCTCCAGCCAATTCCCTTAGACTGTTGTAAAATTACGGTATCAAAACCTTTTCCATCATCTTCTATGGTGAGTGTTATATTTCCTTCACGCTGCTCTGCCTGCACAATAGCTGAAGTTGCGCCTGCATGTTTAATGCTGTTATTTACCAGTTCCTGCACAATGCGATATATAGTGATAGCTGTTGTTTGATCAATGGCAGCATTTTCAAGTCCGCTGGAGTGATAGCTTACCTTTAATACACCGCTTTGATTGATATCATTACAAAAATCTCTCAATGCAGTATCTAATCCAAATTTCACCAGCACTTCAGGCATCATATTATGTGCCACACGGCGCATTTCTTGTATTGAGCTATCAAGCATATTTATGCTGCGCTCAAAAGCCTGCTGATTATCAGGTGTCATTACAAGATTTCCCTTCATGGTTTGGAAGGCATATTTAATGCCTGATAGCATACCGCCTAAACCATCGTGCAAATCTTTTGCAAGACGACTCCGCTCTCTTTCTTCACCTTTCAACACTGCTTCCGTAGCAGCCAGTTGTTTTTCTGTTTCCAGTTCGTTTATACGTTGCTGTTGTAATTTTTGCCTGTGACGGTAATTCCGGTAAATCAGTATAGAAATAATTAACAGTGCAGCCGCGCTGCCTGCCAGTAAATAATTAAGTATATTTTTTTGACGGATGGAGAGCCGCTGAACTTCCTGGTCTGCTTTTAACCGGTTTATTTCCTGTTCTTTTTTTTCAACGCGAAAACGCACTTCCATCATTGATACATCTTCCTTAGCATCTTCCTCACTCAGGCTGTCTGCCATTTCCTTATACAACTTCTGGTATTCAAATGCCTTCTTATAATCTCCTTTTATATTATATAGCTCTGCATATAATCCATACGCTTCTGACTTGTAGTTATCATATCCATTTTCAACAGACAAACGATACAATTCATCAATGGTAGATTTAAAATCTTTGTGTTTCAAATCCTGCTGAAACCCCGCCAATGAAAACAATGCCTTCGCTTCAAACCATTCATCCTTGTTTAATGATGCATAATGATACGCTTTCTGGTAATAGTCCAATGCTTTCAAGGTGTCTTTGCTGTAATAAGCTTCCACATCGCCCCTGTTAAGGTAATACAGGAAAAAACTTTTATTATTTTGAAGCTTTTCCACTACCGGCCGCACAAGATTCAATACAGAGTCTGCTGCTTTATAATTTTTCAGGTTCATAAAAATGGTAGCCTGATTCATCACCATATTTCCCAGCAACCGTTTATCATTAAATCTCTGTGCAGCTTCAACAGCCTTCTTTGAATATTCTAATGATTTAGGGTTATTACCGAGGTCAATAAAGCAGTTAGCAATGCCATTATATGCATTCACAATACCCCAATGATCAATTTTTGAGAAAATTTTCTCCGCCTGTAAATAACCATCCATCGCCTTCATATAATCACCAATCATGTAATACAGGTTCGACCTGTTGGAATACATATGCGCTAATTGTAAAACAATATTTTCAGCAGTATCATTTTTTACGAGCGCCTCTAAAGAATCACCATATTGCAGGGCAGTTTCAAACTCGCTTTTGTTTTTGTAATGCGATAAACTCAAATTATACGCAGTGGCTAATCCCCACTTAAAATTAATTTTTTTACTAAGCCGCGCCATTTCTTTTACATACGGCTCAAAATCGGAAGTATTATTATTTAAGGTTGCTTCCATATAGCTGAACAAGGCTTCTACACGGAGGCTGTCGGTGGGCGCTTTATTAATATTATTACGAAGACTGTCAATCCCTGATTGTTGCGCACAAATATACCCACACAAAAAAAACAACATAACCAATATAGCAGTGCGCTGTGCGATCATTTTATTTTTTGTTTGCCTGTATCTATTGTTCGATTTACGCATTTATATTGAGCTCTACCAATACAGACGTGCCTTTACCTGGCTCGGATTGTACATCTAATTTTCCTTTAAGATAATCTATCCGGCTTTGGATGTTACTCCAGCCAATACCACCTTTATATTTCAGTATTTTTGTATCAAAGCCTTTGCCGTTGTCTTCAACAGTAAGCGTTATTCCTTTTTCAGATTTATCAACCTGCACAATGGCAGATGAAGCCCCTGCGTGTTTAATCGTATTATTTACCAGTTCCTGTACTATGCGGTAAATGGTAATGGCGGTTGTTTGATCAATTACCGTGTTTTCAAGCCCATTGGATTGGTAAGTTATTTTTAAAACGCCACTTTGGTTAATATCATTGCAAAAATCTTTTAAAGCAGTATCCAGTCCGAATTTCAACAAAGCTTCGGGCATCATATTATGTGCCACACGGCGCATTTCTTTAATGGAACTGTCCAGCATATCAATGCTGCGTTCAAAAGCCTGCTGGTTTTCAGGCGTCATAATAAGGTTACCTTTCATAGTTTGAAATGAGTATTTAATGCCCGACAACATACCTCCCAGCCCATCGTGAAGGTCTTTTGCCAGGCGGGTTCGTTCCTGTTCTTCTCCTTTTAAAACCGCTTCCGTAGCAGCAAGTTTCTTTTCTGTTTCAAGTTCGGTTATGCGTTGCAGTTGCAGCTTTTGCTTTTGAGTATAATTGCGATAGCCTGACCCGGCAAGAATAATTAAACCAATAGCGCTGCCGGCAAGAATATAGTTGAGTATATTTTTCTGGCGGATTACGGCCTGCTGTAATTTTATCCGGGTTTCTTTTTCAAGCGTTTTATACCGTGCTTCATACATGCCCTGGTGAAGGGCTGTTGCTTCTGTGAATTGCCGGTTATGTATTTTATCTGCGCTGTCCCTGTAGCGCGTCATTTCAGGATAATTATGTTGAGCAGCCTCATTTTCAGACAAACTCAGGTATATCGCATATTCGCTATTCTTATCTCCCAGGCTACCGGCAATTTTTACCGCATCGATCAGCATAGGTTTACTTTTAGCAAAATCATTTGTTTTCATATAGTAAACAGCAAGATTGTGCATGCCCATAAAAATATTGTTGCTGTCATTTACCTGTGTTGCTATACCCAGGGCTTTTTCCGCATAGCTTTTCATTTCAGGCAGATTGTTTTTCCTGTCATATACTTCCGTAAGTCCCTGGTATACCATCCCTTCATGACGAACATCCAAATGCTTTTGTGTAATGCCCAGCGCTTCCATATACATTTTTTCCGACCGCGATAAATCGCCCATGTGCATATATATATTTCCAAGATTGATCAGCGGCGGCAACAGGTTATATTCCCACTCTTTTCCTAAATCCCGGCGTATTTCAAGCGCTTTTTCATAATAGGGCCGGGCTTTTTGGTAATCATTATTGGTGAGATAAATATTGGCTATCGTTACAGAAAAATCAGATTCCATTGCGGGCGTAAATGCTTTTGTTCCCTTGATTTGCTTAATACCATCAAAGCAATAATTCAGCCCGCTTTCCACATCTCCGTTAAAAGCATATATCTCACCTACTTTCAGATACGCTTTCACCATCTTTTCAATATTGTTGTCGTTGCGTGCCGCTTCCGCCATTTTCTTTCCATACCAGATGGCAGAATCAGACTGTGATTTAAAATTGTGGTAATGCATCATCAGGAAATAAAACTCAATAGTTCCTTTGGCATATTTCAGTTTTTCACTCAGGCTGCCCAATGCCGTTATATATTTCAATGCTGTATCCGGCTGAGATGCCACATATGCACGGCCTAATTGCGATAAGGTATTAAGTTTACCAGTATCCTGTGATTGTACGGAAAGTGTTTTCAGCAGGCTGTCAATAAATTGTTGTTGAGAAAATATGTCGCTGGAAATGCTCCATACTATAACAATGAGTAAAGCCTTTCTCATAACTTTCAAAATAAATACAGGTTTACGGTTTTGTCACTCCCCTTTTTCCATGATTTTTAGGTGATGCCCCGAATACACGAATATAATTCCTTCTTATCATCCATATGCCCGTTATATGGCAGGGATTTCGCTTTTAATATTTTTCTTAAATATCCTGTTTTTCGGGGATAGGAACAGTGTTGAATACCCATCATATTTGGGTTCAAAAAACAACGATATGAAAATAGTTATGTACACACTGATTATACTTGCAGTTTCTGCCTTAAACGCCGATGCTAAAATCTGGCGCGTTAATAATAATGCCGGCGTAGTAGCTGATTTCAATAATATTGCCGCAGCAGTAACTGCCGCGGCAGCAGGAGATACGATTTATATTGAAGGAAGCGCTACAGCTTATGGCGGTTCCGGCCTTACTAAAAAACTCACCTTTATCGGTACCGGGTATTTTTTAAGCGATGCCAACAGCAATCCCGGTTTGCAGGCTAATCCCAACCCGGCAAGTGCCGGCAATTTCGGGCTTGATTCAGCAGCATCAGGATCTGTGTTCCTGGGACTGGCAGGCCTTTCTTTTACCAATGCAAATGCCGCAGGTTATGGTGTAGACAATATTACCATCAGCAGGTGCATATTAAACGGTATAAATATATACTGGTCACCCCAGGCAGGTACAATAGCCAACAACTGGAATATTAATAAATGCTATGTTGGGAATATAGCGGGCAATATAGGCATTGCTCAAAACTGGAATATAAGCAACAATATATTCATCAACTATCTTGATTTATCTAATACCGGGAACAACAATAATGTAGTACGAAACAATGTATTCCGTAATTCTGTTGCCATGTATGGCGGGTATTTTGCCAACAATATCGTTTCCTACACTTTGAACTTCATCAACGTTGTAGTGAAAAACAATGTAGCGATAGGAGCTCCAGGCGGCTTTTCAACATATCTTGGTTCCAATGGTAATATCGGCGGATATACTGATGCGCAGGTATTCCAGGGAATCAGCGGCAACAGTACAGACGGACAATGGAGGCTTGCTGCAAGCTCTCCTGCAATTGCAGCAGGCTTAACCATAGGATCTGTTGTAACCCCTGATGCAGGCGCTTTCGGCGGACCAGATCCTTACAAGCTCTCGGGAATACCAAATATTCCAACCATATACAGTCTTACGGTGCCGGCATCTATCCCATCCGGAACAAATAGCATGACGATAACCTTCAGCTCAAGAAATAACAATTAGTGATAAGTGATAAGTGGTAAGTGATAAGCGCTTACCACTTACTCCTTACTACTTACCACTAAACTTTCAACTAATGAAAAAGTATTTACTCTTTCTCATGCTCTTCGTGTGTGCGGTAACGTTATATGCGCAGGATCCTGCATATCCTGCAACGCCGGCGGCGCCACAAAATATTGTGGCTGCTGAATATTTTATTGATAATGACCCTGGATTTGGCAGCGCTACCGTTTTAAGTATTACGCCGGGTATAAATATTACCATTTCCCCCAATAATATTAATACTGCCGGGCTTTCAAATGGTGTGCATCGCATAGGTATCCGCACTCGAAACGCGGAGGGAAGATGGAGTAGTACTGAACTGCATGAATTCATTGTAAACTTCGACCCGGCTTATACTGCCGGTCCCGCAGCAGCACAAAATATTATAGCTGCTGAATATTTTATTGATACTGATCCCGGTATAGGCAATGGTGAGCCTGTCAGCATCAGTGCCGCTGTTAATATTACCAATGCAACAGCATCTATAAACATTACCGGGTTAACAAATGGTGTGCACAGATTGTATATCCGTACCAAAAGCAATGAGGGACGGTGGAGTATAACCAACCTGGGTAATTTTGTTGTAGACAGTGATCCTCCTTATCCAACCGCTCCCATACCGGTGCAAAATATTATTGCTGCTGAATATTTTATTGATACTGATCCGGGTAACGGCAGCGGACAAACGATCAGCGTGAGTACTGGTATTGACATCAGCAATGTTTCTGCATCTGTAAATACTACCGGGTTAACCAATGGTATACACAGGCTGTATATCCGTACTAAAAGCAATGAAGGGCGATGGAGCATTACCAATGTAAGCGACTTTAATGTGGACTCCAATCCTGTCTATCCTACCGCTCCAACTGCTGCACAAAATATTACAGCCGCGGAATACTTTATTGATACAGATCCTGGCCCGGGCGCCGGTCATGCCATCAGTATTATACCCGGAACAGATTTGAGCAATATTTCAGCTACCATTAACACAACGGGATTGAGCAATGGCAGCCATAATCTTTTCCTGAGAACCAAAAGCCAGGAAGGTAAATGGAGTATTACCAATTATGCTACCTTCTTTACAGACCTGATGGCGGTAACGCCTGATACCTTATCTTTTGGCAGTGTGCCAACAGGCATTACAGTTGAAAGAGCGCTGGTAATTAAAAACAACAGCACTTCTTCTCAAACCGTTAATTCAATTAATACAGGCACAGGTTTTACTACCGATGCCGTGTTGCCTATTACTATCAACGCCGGCAAAGCAGATACCATCAAAGTAAGCTTCACCCCAACTAATGTTGCAGCTTATCTTGATTCTGTGGTATTAACTACTTCCTCCGGAAAGTATACATCTGTTCTTACGGGTAATGGTATCGCTCAAACATATTCATGGCTTATATCTCCCATTAATGGATATAGCTACGGTAATGTTGTGCTGAATAATAGCGCCAGCTATACTTTTACTATTTACAATAACAGCAATGTGCCGGTTACACTAAGCAATGTTATTTCGGGCAACGCTGCTTTTGTGCCCATATTTACGCCAGGTACCGTTATCGCGGCAAACAATACATTAAGTCTGCCGGTTGTATTTACGCCGGCAACAGTAGGGCAGTATAGTACGCAGATAAAAATTGTTTCTTCAACAGCGGGTGTAGATTCCGCAACAGTGGTTGTTAACGGCAATGGCTACACGCCGGGAGCGCTGCCCTCATTACAATATATTTCCGGCGGTGCATACAATGGTACAAGCGGTGTTAGTCCTGTAGCAGGGCCAACAGGCACATTCACTTATAAGATACTCTATACATCTTCCACCAATAAAGCGCCAATGGCTGGTTATCCCAAAGTATCTATCGACCTGAATGGTAATCAAACCTTCAATGATATTAATGAAGGCATATTTACCATGGCGAAAGAAGGAACAGGTACAGACTATATAAATGGCGTAGTATATAGTTATACTTTCACACACAACAACAATACCGGCAATGCGGGATATAAGTTTGATGTAACAGATGTGGATGGCAACGTGGCAACAGCAGGCGTTGCGTACAAATCAGGCCCTGTAGTTACCAGCGATATACTCGACCTGAGAATATTTGCGAATGATATCAGTTTCAGCAACAGCAACCCCCAGCCAGGTACAACATTCACTATGACAGCACGCATCAGCAATAGTACTGCTGTGCCCGCAAGCAATGTGCCACTGAAATTTTACAGGGATACTATACTGATAGGCAGCGCGGTATTGCCTTCCGTACCTGCAAATGGCAGCAATACCATCAATTACACACTGAATTTTGCAGACGAAGGTTTTTACCCGATAAAAGTTTGGATAGACAGCAGCCAGACATTGGGTGAAAGCAATATACTGAATAACTATGCCATCCGACCGGTAACAGTTGGTTCGCCCAACCTTCCGGGCGGTATTACCGCTACAACAACCGCTTTAAGGCAGGAATGCCCGCAATTGCAGGTACTTATCAGCGGTCATGCGGAATACTACGGTACAGGAACCAGCGTAGTAGTTGCCGGTGCGGAAGTAACCATCAACACAGGTTCACAAACATTTAAAACAACCACCGATGCCAACGGCAATTACAGCACACTGGTAACAGGCGTTACCTGCGGCAGCGGAAACTTCGCTTATGCGGTAACCGTTACAGACTTCACCTTTACCAGCGCAGCAGTATCCAACAGTATACCCATGCCATGTCCTGCAGCCAATGCATGCACGCCGCCTGTACCGCAACCATCAATGGGTGGCATAAGTGTTTCAGCCGGCACAACCCCATGCAGCACAATAGCAGGCGGTACTTCAAACTTTGATTTCAAAATAAAAATCAGGGAAAGAGATCTCAATAATATGTGGAGCGGTTTTGACGAAGTATTGGGTGGCGCAGTGCTTACCGTTAAAATAAATGGTGAGTTATTTGAAACACAGGAATTTCATGCAGGCGCCTTGGCGCCCGGTCAGGAAGTGACTGTGATTTTACCCTGGCAGATACCGGCCAGTACTGATCCTGTGAGTATAAGTGCTGAACTGGTATATACTTATGTAGAGTATGAACAAATTCCGAATACGGCTACTATTCGCCCGCATTATATAGTATACACCGTAGGAGATAGTAAAACAGTTACACCGCAACCTGCATTGCCTGATCTTACCATTCAGAATTTTGCACAAACCAGTTTTACTTCCTTCAGGTTTGACGCGGTTAACCTGCAATGCGTAACAGCCGGAACGCACGTAGTGAAGATATTTGATGGATCAACACTCATCAGTACACAAACCATATCTTCTCTTGCAGGAAAATCTTCACAAACCATCACATTCTCTGATCCGTCTTTAACACCTGGTGTGCATACTATAAAAGTGTTTATTGATGCAGATACTGATGTGGCAGAAGCAGATGAAACCAACAACGAGTTTACATTCACCATCACCGTTGTTGCTCCTGATCTTTCTGTAACAGATGTAACAGCCAATCCAACGCTGATGAATAATGGTACGAATACGCAGTTCACTGCCGTGATAAAAAATACCGGTAAGGCAACCGGCGGCTTTAATGTTAAATTCAGTGTGAACGGCGTGCAGGTGGGCGCTAAAAAACCGGTAGCAGGCATTGCGGAAAACGGTTCTGTTACGGTTGTATCTGATGCATACACCGTTAGCAGCAACATCAACTCCTGCGGGGATGCATTGGAAGTATTTGCAGACAGTGATAATAACATCACACAGGAATCAAACAAGAGCAACAACAAGAAAAACGTTCCGCTTAGCGCCGATCTTATACCGTTCCAGTTGTCATACGAAACAGGTTCAGCAGCTAACCCTGCCATTGTTAGAGTTAACAATACCGGTAACTTCTTCCCTGCCATAAGAAATATGGGCATAAGAGATGCGGCTAATGTGCAGGTACATTACTTACTGAATGATGTTGAAATAAGTTCAGAAACCATCAGCAATGTAAAAGCAGGTGAACAATATGCGGCGCATGGTGCATTCTCACACATGTTCGGCATACCGGGCAATTATGTAATACGCGTGGTTGCAGACTCACTGAATACGGTTTGTGAGCCGGATGAAAACAATAATGCAGGCTTCTACTACATACGTGTAACGGATAGCAAACCTGACCTGGAAGTATTATCACAATATATCTCCCCCAGCAGCCTCAACCCGTTACCTGCACAGAACATTACCATTGTAGGCACAGTGCGCAATGCAGGCGGAAAAGTAAGTACTGCCAATGTAATGCGGTTTTTTGTAGATGATATTCAGTTAGGTGATGATGTGCCTTTCAACGCCATACAGCCGGGTAAGGATACAACGGTACAGGCTACCGTTACTTACTCCTCATTAACGCAGGGAACAAAAATCATGAAGATAGTGGTTGACCCTTACAATACGCTGGATGAGGAAAATGAAGGCAACAATAACGCAACCCGCGCATTGATTGTGGGAGAAGCGCCGGATATGGCAAAACGCTTTACCAATTCGATCAAATTCAATCCTAACGGGTTTTCAGCGGGTGATAGTGTGACCATATCATACTCCATCATCAACAACGGAACAATAGACGGAGCAGCATGGGTTCGCTTCTATATATACAATAACAACGGCAGCCTGCGTGCCATAGACAGCGTACCGTTTACACTCAGTGCCGGCGCTAATACCATAGTAAGTAAGAGGATGTATTTTGATGTGCTGAAAGGAAAAGTAGTAGCAGAGATTGTGAGTTGCACACCGGTAGAATACAATATGGAGAACAACACGGATACACTGTCCTTCTCGACAATAGCACCCATTACCAGGAATATTACCGTAAACGGCAACCTTGATATTAAGCAGGGTATACCGGATGATGTACCGGGGTGGATTGGTGGTAAGCTGTTGTTGGGTGATTTTGACCTCACCATCAACGGAAGCATATTAAATGTTGATACTACCCACTTTATTGTGACCAATGGTACCGGTAAATTGAAATTGGTAAATAACAATGCAGAAAATGTTTTCCCTGTGGCAGCAGATACCAGCCATGGGAATTTTGTGAAGCTCAGCAACGCCGGCGCAATGGATAATTTCTCTGTAAGAGTTGCGCCATATGTACTTAAAAATGGTAATAGCGGCGATACCTTAAAAACAGGCAATGTAAACCGTACCTGGTTTATAGAGGAACAAACACCAGGCGGCAGCAATGCAACGCTCACCTTTTTGTGGAACGGGCAGGATGAACAACCATCCTTCGACAGAACACAATCGAAAGTGGCGCATTATCTTTCCGCATGGGAAATGGGCGCCATAAGCGCGGCAACAACAGATACTGCCGGCAGGTATAGTAAAACACAGGGCGGATACACCAGCTTCTCTCCGTTTATCATTACCAATACTGATCTTGCCCTGCCGCTGCGCCTGCTAACGCTCCGGGTACAGGCGCGCAACAACGATGCGCTGATTGAATGGCAAACTACTGATGAAGTAAATACCGGCAGCTTCAGTATTGAGCATAGTATTGACGGAAGACAGTTTGTATCAATCGGCAATGTAGCCGCGGTAAATATAGCAGGGGTGCACCATTACCAGTTCACACATGCAGGCATAAGCGAAGGCGATCATTACTACCGGTTAAAGATGGTAGATATAGATGGGAGCTATACTTATTCTGCAATCAGGCGGATAGAAGTATCGGCAGGTATTTCGCTCCAGGCCTACCCCAACCCGGCAAAACAGTTTGTTACCGTAAGAGGATTGCAGGGTGATGGCACACTGGAACTGGTAAGCATTGATGGAAAAACAGTATATCGTACAACAACGGTAAATACCGGCGCAACCATCAATCTTAATAATATCACCAATGGTATTTATATCATCCGCTATACATACCACGACCAGGTACAGCAATTAAAAATTATAAAACAATAGCAACACAGGATCATCAATTGGACAGGCTAACATATATCTCACCAATCCGGGGCAAGTGCCCCGGATTTTTTTATAAGCATATTATTTTACATTTTACTATAATTTCACGCGCACTTTAAAGGATTACTATTATGAGCAAAAAAACAGATATAGAAAAATGGGGGAGTGTTGATGGAAAAGATGTGATGCTATATACACTTGCCAACAAAAATGGCATGACCGTGAAGATTACAAATTATGGTGGCGCCATCGTTGCCATTAATGTTCCGGATAAGGATAATGTATTTGAAAATGTAGTTTTAACCTTTGATTCGCTTGAAGGATTTCTGCAAAAAAATAACCCGTGCTTTGGTTGTATTGTAGGCAGGTATGCCAACCGTATTGCAAATGCAGCGTTTACATTAAACGATACGATTTACAGGCTTGCTCCTAATAATAATGGCAATACTTTGCATGGCGGCTTAAAAGGCTATGATAAAGTAGTTTGGGGTGCCACTCCTTTACCAGACAGCAATAGTATAATATTATCTTATTTCAGCCCGGATGGCGAAGAAGGTTTTCCAGGCAATCTCAATATAGAGGTAGTATACCAACTTACGGATGATAATGCCGTAAGCATAGATTATACGGCAACAACAGACGCCGCCACACCGGTTAACCTTACCAATCATACCTATTTCAATTTATCCGGTGGCGCTGACGCGGATATCCTCGAACATGAACTAACGCTTACGGCAACACGTTATACTGAAGCAGATGATAATCTCATACCCACAGGACGTTTGCTTAATGTAAAAAACACGCCGCTTGATTTTACCACAACAAAAAAGACAGGCAAAGACATTGCTGATATTCAACCTGGTTACGATCATAATTTTGTGCTGGATAATGAAACCGGGAACCTGAAAAATACAGGCTCGCTTTATCATGCAAACAGCAGAAGATTTATGCAGGTAGCAACTACACAGCCCGGCGTACAATTATATACCGGTAATTTTTTGGATGGAACTTTAAAACATACACCCGGCAATGCAATCTATAATAAACATGCAGGGCTTTGTCTTGAAACCCAGCATTATCCTGATTCACCTAATCAACCATCATTTCCTGATACAATACTAAAGCCGGGAGAAAAATTTCATCATACTACGGTATATAGTTTTTCGGTTAAGTGAGGAGCCGCAAAGGCACGAAGACACAAGGTTTCACAAAGGTGTTAAATGTGGAAATGACAGGCCTGGATTTATTCAATAGATGATGTGGCAGATATAAAGTTTGGATATGTTCTGCAGTACCGTCCCTCTCCGGGCGGAGAAGGATAAGAGGATGAGGCTTGCTGATGTGGCTTTTATTCCTGAATTTCAATTATTTTTGCCGTCATTTTGGATTTTAATACTATAGCATGATTTTACCAATTGTCGCTTATGGCGCGCCGGTTTTAAGAACAGTTTGCAAGGATATAAACACTGACTATCCGGGGTTAGATAAACTTATTGAAGATATGTGGGAAACCATGTATGCTTCAAGCGGCGTTGGATTGGCAGCCCCGCAAATCAACAGGGATATTCGGTTATTCGTTATGGATAGTACACAAATATTTGCAGGGATGGATGATGCTGAGAAAGAAAAGTATGCTGATACCCCGGGGGTAAAACAGGTTTTCATTAATGCGCATATTAAAGAACTTAACGGAAAAGAATGGGCTTATAACGAAGGTTGTTTAAGCATACCTAAAATAAGAGAAGATGTGTATCGCAATGAGGAAGTAACACTGGAATATGTTGATGAACAGTTCCGGGCGCATACACAAACTTTTAAAGGCATTACTGCAAGAGTAATTTTACACGAATACGATCATATAGAAGGTAAATTGTTTATTGACTATCTCAAACCTTTAAAAAGAAGGTTGATAAAAGGAAAACTGGAAGACATTTCTAAAGGAAAAATAAAAGTGGATTACAAGATGACTTTCCTGAAGTAATATGAAAACTTTTATTGCTTTTATCTTTTCTTTTTTGCGGCTAACCGGTTCGGCACTTGCCCAGCAAACGGATACCGTTGTTGTTGACAAAAAGGTAATCACCCTGTCTGAAATCATCATACGCAATAATGTAAACGTTCCGTCTTTTATTGAAATCGTTAAAAACGATACCACTTTCTATAAAGCATTCCGTAATCTTCGCATTCTTAATTATACCTCGCTGAATGATGTAAGGATGCTTGATAAAAAAGAAAAAGTAAAAGCTTCCCTCTATAGTAAAACACATCAATGGGCAGATAATGGCTGCCGTTACACCAATGTGCTTGAAGAAGAAGTAACAGGCGATATTTATGATGATGATAAAAACTACAATTATTATACTCCGCAACTGTATGCAGGCATATTCTTTGCCCGTGATACAATTTGCGGAGAAACCAATATTGTACGAGGCACAGAAATCAGCACCAAAGGAAAATCAGGTACAGCCAAACATAAAGAACAATTAAAAATCCTTTTCTTTAACCCGGGCAAAGCTGTGCCGGGACTTCCATTCATTGGTAACAAAACGGCCATTTTTGATGAAGATATGGCAATGTTGTATGACTATCACCTTGACCAGGAAGAAAAACTGGGTCAGATGTGCTATATATTTTCCGTAAAAGCAAAAGAACAATCAGAAGGCGGTAATAAGAATAAAGTAGTAATTGATGAGATGACAACCTGGTTCAATATTAAAACGATGGAAGTTGTTGCCCGCAATTATGCCATGAGCTATGCTGCAGGAGTATACGACTTTGACGTGAACATGCAGGTTGAAATGACTAAATACGACGACTACCTGGTTCCTGCACTCTTACGCTATACCGGCAACTGGGATGTTGTATTCAGGAAAAGAGAGCGCGGTGTTTTCACAGCTACCTTATTCGATTTTAGCAAATGAAATAAACCTGTATATTCTTCGTGTAAAAAGAATATATATTGAAATAATTACTGTACTTTTTCACCCATAATTTTTTTAATTGTTCGCGGTAACTATACTTGGCAATAATTCTGCGCTGCCCATGCACGACAGGCACCCAACCTCCCAGGTGGTGGCTTACTACGAGCATTTGTTTTTGGTAGACTGTGGCGAAGGAACACAGTTGCAAATGACACGTTACAAAATACGCCGCAACAGGATTAAACATATTTTCATTTCTCACCTGCACGGAGACCACTATTTCGGATTGCCTGGCTTATTAACCAGCTATGGATTGAATGGGCGTACAGAAGATCTTTGGATATTTTCTCCTCCACCCTTAAAAGAAATTATTGAGCTGCATATTAAGGCAGCAGATATTATACTGCCCTACACTATTCATTTTGTAGCAATAGATAAAGAGATGGTATTGTATGAAGACAAAAAAATAGAAGTAAGTTGCTTTGCCGTGAGCCACAGAATACCATGCTGGGGTTTTTTGTTTAAAGAAAAAACAAAACCGCTAAAATTAAATCCTGACAAACTAAAAGAATACGCAATTCCTTCTTCCTTTTATCCCTGGTTAAAAGAGGGAAAGGATTATGAAACCAAAGACGGGGAGCTTATAAAGAATGCATTGCTCACACAACCGCCTGAGCCTGTATTGAGCTATGCATATTGTGCCGATACATCTTACAATGAGCGTATTATTGATAAAGTAGAGGGCTGCGATTTGGTTTACCACGAAACCACCTATCTTGATACACAGCAGGAAAAGGCAGGCATGCGTGGACATTCTACCACAAAACAGGCGGCAACAATTGCACAAAAAGCTAAAGCCCGTAAACTTATTATAGGGCACTTTAGCAGCCGCTATGAACTGCTTGATGAATTTTTGACGGAAGCACAAAGCGTTTTTGAAAATACAGAGCTGGCGCTGGAAGGCGCTACCTATATTATTTCGAAATAAAAATTGGGGATAAATGAGTTACGCTTATATTGCAGGTATTGCAACCATTAGGGCATCATATTTGTCTATAAACAGTTTTATATTTTACAAAAATTTAAATTTATGAAAAGAACGTTCTCCCGCTTGCTCAGCGCATCGCTGTTAGTAGCCATCACCAGTATATGGCTTATCTCGTGCAAACCCAAAATTAAAGATGAAGACATCCAGGCGCAGATTCAGTCAAATACAGCACTTTCCCATCTTGTTGCCTCTGTAAAAGATGGTGTGGTAACACTTAGTGGCGAATGCAAAGACGAGGCTGATAAAACTGCATGTGAAAGTACAGTAAAGCAAATTCCCGGGGTAAAAAACGTAGTGAACAATACCACTATCGCTCCGCCACCAGCTCCGGCTCCTGTTGAAATAGCCGCAGATGATCCGCTCACAAAAGGCATTACAGATGCATTGAAAGATTTTCCAACAGTAAAGGCTACGGCAAAAGATGGTATTATTACCGTTACCGGCGAAGCAACTGCTGCTAACTGGAAAAAAATAAAAATAGCACTTGATGCATTAAAACCTAAAAAAGTTGATGCTTCAGGATTAACAATAAAAAAATAATTTAAAAAATAAAATCATATGGCATTACAGGATAAATATAAAGAACTGGTTGATACTGCTACGGCATCCGGCGTAAGCAACCTGCAGGTAAGAGAACAGGATGGTGTGTTGTATATAGATGGTGAAGCTCCGTCTGGCGCAGTAAAAGATAAATTGTGGGATGTGTACGGCGCCATTGATCCCAACTTTCTTTCAGGAGATGTTGTGATGAATATAAATGTAGCTACTGCTGTTGCAGGATCAAAGGTTAAGGTAGTTACAGAGAAATCAAACCTTAATATAAGAAAAGGACCCGGCACCGATCAGCCTGTTGTTGGTAAGGCTGCACATAATGAAATTATTACGCTGGTAAGCAAATCAAGCGACCAATGGTGGCTTGTTAGAACAGATGATGGAGAAGAAGGATATGCTTATGCGCAATATCTTGCACCGGTTGAATAAGAAAATAAAATGTAATTTCCGGGAGAGGCTGTTAAAACAGCCTCTTTTTATTTGCTGTTAAAAATATATCTCCGTGGCCCCATACCCAAAAGACGGGTGAAACTGGTTGACAAAAGATTTTACTTCTTTCTTTAAACGCAGTAATTCATGTATTTCTTCACGGAGTTTGCCGGTACCAACCCCGTGAATAACAATCAGCATAGACTGATGATGTTGCAATGCCGCATCATAATGCTGCTCAAAGGCCTTTAGCTGCAGGTCAAGCTTTTCAACATTGCTCATCTTATGCCAGTCATCTGCAAGCTTTTCTATATGCAAATCAACAACCGTACGGGGAGGGATAACCGAAGCTTTGCCTGTGGCATGCACTTTAAATCCTGCTTTGGAGAGTTTGCTTAAATCAGGTTTTTCTTCCTTCACGCTGTCAGGGTATTCCTCAAATAAGCGGTAAGAAAAAGTAGCTTCCTGCTTTAAACGCATATCTTCCAATTGCTTAAAAACCTGCTTTGCTTTTGGTTTAATGAAAGTTTCAAAATACTCCGCCTTTTTTTTATCCGGTTTGCTTAATGAAAACTCAAAAGAAAAACGGGGAGCGTCGTTCAATGCTTCAAAAGATATATCGTGAAGATAAAAATCCCCAAGCGCCGGCACTTCATTTTCCAATTCAAAATCCAATCTTCCATCATACCAAACCGTATATATAAAGCGGTAAGCTGTATCTGACTGATTAACGAGGTGCAACCTGAATTTTTCCACTATATCATCATCAAAAACATCTTTATCAAATACCGGCAAAAAAGAAAGCCATACACCCCCGGTTACTTTATATTTGGCTGAGCTTTTCTCTTTTTTAATATTGTCAATAAACTGTTTAGGCTTTTTATCTTCAAACTTTTTCTGTGAAAATCTTTTGAAGTAAGGAAAGTCAATCTGGTCGAGGTATATAGGAAATTTTACGCCTCTTACATTAACCATCACCATTTTATCATTTATAATATCAATCACTTCACCTTCTTCATCTGTATGAAGTATCAAAATTTTATCTCCTACCTGGTATTTCATTGGGCGAAATTAAGAAAAAGAGCGTAGCCTAGGGCTGTGTACGATGAACAGGGTGTATTTCAAATTAGCCCAGCAGGGGCGCCTGCAAAACGTGGGATATACCCTTAAGCATTTTAGTTCAAAGCATTGTGTTGTTCAAAGCATACTATAATATTACGCCGCGCTGCGGCTTGTTCCACTTTAGCCTAGAATGCTACAGATATTATGGTGCGCTGCACCGGTACGAGCTATGTTTTAAGCTGCAGCGCAGCGATAATATTTGTAGTAGTACAGTAAATATGTAAACCAAAGGTGCAGCGCACCGCGATAACAAAAACGCGTGTGGAGAAATGATATAAAAAAATGCAACAGCAGATTTCATAGATAAAATCAAATCGACTCCGGAGGTGTATATATAATTTTCGCAGGTGGGTGGCGACACCCACCTGTAGACCCTGCTACCGGTCGGTGTCTCACCATAGCCGTCAACTTAAGGAGTATGAGCGATAAAATAGCCCGAATGGGGTTTAATTTCAATAGTCCCCAACTCTGTTTGGGATGCAACCGGTGGTATATTTATGGCAATGCTACATTGAACCCCGCAGAGGTTCAACAAAAACTTCGACATTCTACCCCCAACTTTGTTGAGGGCTATTCAACTTCTCGCCGTCATTGCGCGCCGCATGAGTACACTTGCAACCTCAAACTGTTGCGCGGCAAAGCAATCTCAATTCCCTTTATAAAACTTCTTTTATTACTTAACTAAGTGACTGGTGTATTGAGGTATATAACGTTATTTTAAAGCAAAATCCCTGATGGCAGTGGGCAATAGTGAATGCTGTCAACCTGAAACTGAAACCTGAAACCTGCATCCCTGTGTTTATTATTAAAAATGAATTTACCAATGCCGCAAATCAATATCTTTGAAATAAACATTTACCTCATGGGTGTTTGGCGGCAGATTGCAGAATATCTCTACATAAAAAAGAAAGACCCGAACAGGGAAGATACTTCCTGGATAAAATATATGCACGGTATAAACCGTATATCTATTTTACTATTCCTGTTCGCGGTAATTGTTATGATTGTTCGCCTTGCAAAAAGCTGCTGATGGCTTTAGCGGCATTATCAGATGCATGTCCGCCTTTACTTAAAATATCGCGCAATTGCCGGTAATCTGTTTTTAGTTGCTCAATTCTTACAGGATTATACAGTATAGCTTTGAGCTCCATTATAGTGTTTGCTGTGGTTAAATCATGCTGAATCAATTCCTTTACCACAGGCTTATCCATAATAAGATTTACAAGAGAAATATATTTAATTTTTATTACCCTTTTTGCAATGGCATAAGAAATGGGGCTTCCTTTGTAACAAACTACCTCAGGCACGCTGAACAAAGCGGTTTCAAGTGTTGCGGTTCCTGAAGTAACCAATGCGGCTTTTGCATGCAATAATAAATCATATGTTTTACCGCTCACACTTTTTACATCAGGGTATTGACTGAGCAGTTCAGCATAAAAATTATCATCCTGCCCCGGCGCTTTGGCAACCACAAACTGGTAGTCGGTAAAATGCCTGCTTACTTCCAGCATAACAGGCAGCTTCTTTAATATTTCCTGCTTACGGCTGCCGGGCAATAGCGCAACGATTGGTTTTTGAATGGAAGAAAGTATATTGTTGGCGCCTGCATCTTTTTTTGAATATTCATCTATTACTTCCACTAACGGATGACCAACATAGGTTACATCATAATGCCATTTTTGGTAAAATGCTTTTTCAAAAGGCAGTATTACCAGCATTTTATCTACACATTCCTTAATTGTTTTAACACGGTTTTCTTTCCATGCCCAAACCTGTGGCGATATATAGTAAATAATTTTTAACCCCTGCGTTTTAGCCCACCGGGCAATACGGAGATTAAACCCGGGGTAGTCGATAAGGATAAGTGCATCGGGTTTATAGCTGAGTATATCTTTTTTACAGAAAGAAATATTATTTAAAATAGTACGCAGGTTCATCACCACTTCAGCAAAGCCCATAAAAGCCAGATCGCGGTAATGCTTTACCATTTCAGCACCGGCAGCCTGCATCATATCACCGCCCCATGCCCTGAATTCAGCATTATGATCCGTTTTTTTTATTGCTTTAATAAGATTAGATCCATGCAAGTCGCCGGAAGCTTCGCCGGCTAAAATGTAATATTTCACTAAGGGAATATTTAATTACCCAAAGTAATTAAAAATCAGTGAGGAGATGGCATATATTATTGTAATAGCAAAAATGCCTTTCGCCGTTTTATCTTTCCTGGTATTAATATAAATAGTAAATAAAACCACATTAAGAAATAAGCATGTTATACTGATTGCCCTCACCAGGCTTTTATTGTTTTTAAAAGCATCCATCATTTCTCCAATAGTGTATAAGGGATAAAACTTAGCAAAATAATATATTATCATGCTTACCAGCGGCAGCAGGAGCCCTAATACTATGCCTAAACGAAAATTGTCTTTTTTAAAAATCACTTATGAAAAGTTTTTTCGAGCCTGGTTTTTAAAACGTAATTGGTTAAATCAAATTGCACAGGCACTACACTAACGTAATTATTAGCCAGCGCCCACACATCTGTATCTTTTCCTTTATCAAAGTTCACGAAAGCACCGGTGAGCCAATAATATTTTTTGCCGCCGGGGTCTTTACGCTCATCAAAATCTTCCTCGTATTTGGCATAAGCCTGGCGACAAATTTTTATGCCTTTAATAAGATCTTCCGTAACGGGCGGAAAATTTACATTCAGGCAAAGATGCTTATCTGATTTTTGCGAAAGAATTTTTTTAACAATAATATTTGCATACTTCCGTGCTGCAGAAAAATCCGCTTCCATGCTGTAGTCCAGCAAAGAAAAACCTATTGAAGGAATACTCTCTATAGACGCTTCAATTGCCGCACTCATAGTGCCTGAATAAATAACATTAATGGAATGATTAGCGCCGTGATTAATACCACTTACGCATATATCCGGTTTGCCGCCTAAAATTTTATCTACTGCCAGCTTAACACAATCTACCGGTGTGCCATTACAACTCCAGGCTTCCACCTCATCTATTGTATTCACCTGGTGCAACCTGAGCGGCGAGCCAATGGTTATAGCATGCCCCATTCCTGATTGCGGTTTATCCGGCGCAACAACCACAACCTTGCCTAAATCTTTTACCGCTTCTACCAGGTTGCGAATACCCGGCGCCATCACACCATCATCATTAGTAACTAAAATAACCGGTTCCTTTTTTTTACGCTTTAATACTGCCATGCAATCGAACAGTTGTTTTTGTAAAAGTCCTGATAATTTGCCTCACGCCCAAATCAAATGTAATATGGCATACGCAAATGGATGCTTTTAATACAGGGGATACACAGCACAATACAGGTGCAGCGCACCGGTAATATTTGTAGAGGGCAAACAATATAGCGCAAGCCGCAGCGCGGCGTAATATTAACCTGGTGCATGATGTTTAAATATTGCGGTGCGCTGCACCTGAAAATGCCACATCCACTACTATGCTACAAATATTATCGCTGCGCTGCAGCTATTTAAACACCTTCCATACAGCGCGCAGCCTGGATAAATAAAGATATGGTACAGGGTATCGGCTTGAGGCAATCAAGAACTTAATCTTTAAAAACACTATGCCTTCGTAAGGAAACGGCTTTGAACAGGCAATGCTGAATAGTGAATCTGAAAACCTGCAACCTGAACTGCTGATCATCTGAGCCTGATAAAAAAATTGCTAAAAAATTTTGTTATAACTAATTCAATTAGTAGTTTGCAGCTAAATTAATTAGCATGGCACAATCGCTCGCTGGTCAAAACCTCAAATATTTGCGCAAATTGCGTGGATGGACGCAGGAAGAATTTGCGACCAAACTTGGTATTAAACGTTCCCTTGTGGGCGCTTATGAAGAGGAACGTGCTGATCCACGCATTGACGTACTGGAAAAATTGTGTGATATGTTCAAGCTTACGCTTGATGATTTGATGCGCCGGGACCTTACAGAAATAAAGGGTAATTATCTTGCAAAGCGCAGGCAGCAAAAATTGATGTCTGAGAATAACCTTATTCATTTTGTGCCAGTAAAAGCAGCAGCAGGTTACCTGGCAGGCTATGCTGATGCAGAGTTTATTGATGAGTTGAATACTTTTACATTACCCATGTTAGCCGGTGGTAACTATCGTGCTTTTGAAATTGTTGGAGATAGTATGTTACCTACGCCAAGCGGTTCAATAATAGTTGGCGAAAAAATAGAAACCCTTGATGATGCAAGGAGCAGCCAGGCATATATAGTTGTATCAAGAAATGAAGGTATTGTATATAAACGCCTGGAAAAAAATAATCGCAATAAAGCAAAGGTTACACTGGTGAGTGATAACCCATCTTATCAGCCATACCAGGTAAACAGTGAGGATATACTTGAATTGTGGTTAGCCCAAATGGTAGTTAGTAAAGTAACCAGCCAGCAGCGTTGGGATGTAAATCAACTGGCTTCGCTTGTTAATAACCTGCAGGAGCAGGTAACTGTTTTAAAAAAGAAATATAATTAATACGGGACGGGTTGGTAAATATCAGGCCTCATGGAGTAAAATCTGTGGGGCCTTTTTATTTTCACACAAAACGGCGCCTTTTATAATGACATCATTACGGATGAATCGAAAATCAGGCTTTTGCTTTTTACCGGCCTTATTTCGTATAACAAGGGTAGCGCCTATGGCGCATAATCAAAACATTAACGGTTTGTCTATAAACGGGTTGTGCCTATGGCACAGGAAGAGCGCAACGAAGCGGGAGCATAAATGGCTGGGATGAGGTGAGAGATAAAATGTGAGATGCGAAACGCGAAACAGTATTTGAAAGCTGACAGCCCATGGTATCTTCCAACTCCTTCTTGTCGCAATTACCCTCATTATTGTCGCTTTTACACACCACAACATTTTTCTGAAGTAATAAGGCAATTATTACTTCATCACTTTCAACAGCATTTTAGTAATTACTTCGTAGCCTTTATCTGAAGGATGAAGTCCATCATAAGTCATATCAATAGATTCAACAGGATAAGGATATTCATCCGTAGCCGGGTTAAAAGGAATATTGATAAAATCCGGGTAGCCGTAATTTTTATAAATGCCGGTTGAAGGATCTCTCAGTCTTTTGTATTTGATAATATTCTGTTGTGTGATTCCACTCTTATTATATAAATCAACCACCGAAAATTTTTCGAACTTACCTATTGTATTAATTGCTGCTGCAAATTGCGCTAACGTTTGATCGTTCTTTGGTTTGTATGATCCGTAAGCGTTATTATGAGCATCATTTATATATACAAAATCGGCCCGCTGCAAAGGTGTAATAAGAATAATTTTTGCTTTAGGGTTCAGCTTTCGCAGTTCATTAATAATAATACGGAAAGAACCATATACCGTGTTATTGCCACTATTGTTTTTATAATCATCCAAAGTGCCGATAGTCCGTCCCTGCCACCAGTCGTTTGTACCAAGAAATATACTGTAGATATCTGCTTTTTTAATATCAAGTGTTGCAAACTTTTCAGCTATTCCCCCGGAAGTCCAGCCGTTAAACCCTTTATTAATGGCTTTAATACCAGGCATTTTTTCCTGTACCATGGTTAGGTATCCTTTGGTGATCCTCTTGCCGGTTTCATCCGCATGATCATTGAGATAAGTAATAGAATCGCCTATTGCTACCCAGGTAATTTCTTTTTTAGTAAATGAAAATAAAAAACAACCCGCTATAATAAACAGGAATATCTTTTTCATTGCAAAACAAATTGTGCGTTAAAAGTAATCATATAAAAGTAATGAAATGGGGATAATAACATAAATTACATACCCCCCTCTGCGAAACACACGAAATGTCCCGGTGAAACAAGGTCATTACCCGCAACCCTGCTACAAACCCGTTCTCTCTACAGGGCAGGCATATAATTGCACATACGAATATACAAAGCGCCTTTTAACAAAACATCTATATAATAAACCATAATTTGCAACCGTTTAAAGCTTGCCTCTTCATCAAAGAACAGATAATGAAAAAAATTTTATGCTGCATATTATTGTTAGGCGCAGGTTATGCAATGGCGCAAAATAAACCGGCTGTAAAACCCGGCGCTAAAGCAAAAACCTTAATACCTAAAATTACCATGTCTATTGGTGGATTAAAAGGCGGAGATATCAGCCCTGAAACACTGGCAAAAATTGTTGACTCCGCGCTTGTGGCAAAAGATGAAAGTGCAAATACCTATTCCATCATACGCTTCCGGTTGTTTTATAAATTTAAAAGTACCTATCAGGATGAGGATACCGGTCAGAAAAAATCTTCTGACGATATGCGCACCAGTGATTTTACCAATACTGCTGTTTTACCCCAGTTATGGCGCGAAAGCATAAAAGATAATATTAAGAAAGGCGATGAAATGATACTTGATAATATTATTGTAGTGCTTAAGAACGGAAGCAAGATAATGGCACCGTCAATTACGTTTAAGGTGATATAAAAAACTCTCCCCCTTTCACCTTTTGCATTCACAACCTCCCGATCATTGTATTTTATCAACCTGTTTTAAATTGAGACTCCCCCGCTACACCCGTGAAGAGGAGCCGGGGGTGAGGGTTACAACTTCCACGGCTCTCTATACACTCTCTTCACAAACCTGTTTGCCGGTTCGAAATTGGTGATCTTCATATTTTCACCATCCCATAATAATTGTTTTCGTCCGTTGAATTTCTTATGACCTTTAGCATCAGTTTCAAAATAATTATAGCTATGCACGGCAAGATTACCCATCAATACCGTTTCGGTTAACGGGCCCGATTTATCGAATGAAGAACTGGTATATGCGCCATATCCTTTTTTGCAGGCTTTTACCCATTGCTGCTGGTGGCCTTCTGTTCCGCCTTCCACAAATTCAAATGTAGAAGCAGGCAAAGTTGTTTCCTTCATCAGGCGGGTAGGTAATAATGTTGGATTACGTCCAAACAGCCCTGCCATAATTTTTCCTTTAGATCCTTCGAATATTATCCCCCCGTCTTCCTCGCCCATTTCTTCATCCGGTAATAATTCAACAGGTCGTTTAGGGCGGATACCGCCATCATACCAAACCATTTCTACTGCCGGCATTCCTTCCCGTGCGGGAAATTGAATATGTGTTTTTGCAGAGGGCGGATAACTATCCGGGTATATTGCCTGCTGAAAAAATCCTGTATATACAGATCCGACACTTGTTTCAACGGCAACAGGATATTTCAATTTCAACGCCCTGTACGGCACATCAATAAAATGGCAGCCCATATCTCCCAGTGAACCTGTGCCGTAATCAACCCATCCTCTCCATATTGCCGGAAGATATATTGGATTGAAATCTCTTTTAGGCGCTGTGCCTAACCATAAATCCCAATCAACTTCTTTGGGAATTGCAAATTTTCCTGCCGGCGTTGGTATACCCTGTGGCCAGGTAGGCCTGTTCGTCCATACATGCACAGTATGCACATCGCCGATTAACCCGCCCTGCACCCAGGTTTCAATTATGCGGGTATCATCACCACTGCTGCCCTGGTTGCCCATTTGTGTAACCACTTTGTATTTTTCTGCTGCCTGTGTAAGCACACGGGCTTCATATATATCATGCGTGAGTGGCTTTTCGCAATATACATGCTTGCCCATTTGCATGGCAGCCATTGCCATTACAGCATGCATATGGTCAGGGGTTGTAATAATTACCGCGTCAATATTTTTGTTTTCTTTTTCAAGCATCTGCCTGAAATCTTTATAGTACGGCGCCTTCGGCCATTTTTTTCTCCCGTTCACTGCCTGCCGGTCATCTACATCACAAAGCGCTACAATATTATCTGAACCGTTATTATACGCATAGGGAAGATTTACTTCCGCTTTACCGCCAACGCCAATACCGGCGATATTGAGCTTATCGCTTGGAGCGGTAAATCCTTTTCCCAATACATACCTGGGTACTATAAAAAATGCAGTTGCAGATAATGATGCATCGCGGATAAATTTCCGGCGGGAATTTTTATTAATGGCAGGCATAAAATATATTTTGTATGTACTGTAAAAGTAATGATTTGTATAACGTAAAAAGGATCGGTGTATGTTCACCGATCCTTTCTGCACAGCATAAGAATAATTATCTGGAGAACAATTCCAGTACTGTAATACCAACCGTTGATCTTTCATTATTGTCAGTCGGGCGGGTTACTATATACAGGTTCTGTTTGTTCGTATCTGTTATCTTATCAAAAGCAAATTTCAGCAATGCCCTTTGCGGCTTATTCTCTTCACCTGCTGCCGGCGGCAATGTTGCTTCTGCCAGCTTTTTACCATCAGAAGCATTCAGGTGCAGTTCAAAAATATAAGCGCCTTTACGCGCACCCGTTGAGCCGATCACTAACTCAGCACCATTTACGCCCTGCAGGTCAATACTATCAATACGGAACCAGCCCTGGGCTGCAGGCAAAAGCATTATCTCTGCACCGCCATAGCTCATTTTGGTAAACTGGTCCATATTTTTTACATCTTCAAAAGTTATTTTACTGCTTTGCAATACAGCGCCTGATGAACCTAATAATGGCTTTGCTGAAGCGCCGCCTTTATCTGTATAGGTAGCAGATATATATAACACTTCATGCGCTTTGGTTTCTTTAACCGGCACTGTTCCGGAAGGAGGTAAAGATTTCTTTGCTTCGTTTTGATCAGCAAGTGATAATACCCAGTGCACAATCTGTTTGGCATCGGGCTCAGTAAGATCAGGATGCGCCGCCATAGCAACTTCTCCCCAAACACCGCCGCCACCTTTTATAATTTTGCCAACCAGGTAGTCTGTTGCTTTGGGATCTTTTACATATTTTTTCGCCACATCTGTAAAAGAAGGTCCTATTGATTTTTCATCAATCTTGTGGCAACTCTTACAATCAAGCGAAAGCATAAGATTTTTACCGCTTGCCGCTGCAATCACACTCTGATGCCCCTGCGGTAAAGCTGCTTTATCCTTGCCCTGCATAAAATCGCCGCTAACATATAAGTTGGAAGCATCTAATGCAGCACCATCTTCTTTGTCGTTTACCGTTACGGTATATGCCACTGGTTTTCCTGCAAAGTAAAAAGATTGATTACCTGCCACTGCTACAGCAACATCCGGCGCTGTATTACCTGCATATACATTCACTGCATCGCTTTTTACCGATGCACCTTTATCATCTTTTACTTCTACCGCAATACTGTAATCACCGGCTTTGTCAAATGTGAGATCAACATCCGGTGTTTTTGTTTCTTTCGTTTGTCCGTTACCGGTAGACCATATATAAGTCACCGGATCTTTCTCCGGATCTTTTGCATCAACAGACGCTTTTACAGTAAAAGGCAAACTGCCTGATGTTTTATCAACAGTGATCTTTGAAACTTTAGGTGCACGGTTGCCGGGGTTATAATCAACACGGCTCAATCCCGCATCATCATTTTTAGCAAACCAGCCTGTTCCATATTCCAGCACATAGAATTTACCGTCAGGCCCAACTTCTATATCAATAGCATTATGCCATTTGGTACTTTCCATAAAAGGTTCCATCATATCAAAATCACCATCAGGTAACATGGTTACTACTTTTATCCAACCGCGTATCCAGTCGTAAATAAATAATTTACCATTGTAATAATCAGGATACCTGGTTTCTTTCGGCCACATATCCGTATAGTAAATGGGGCCTGCCATAGCATTACGTCCACCTGTTCCCACCTGCGGAAAATCAGTGGATGCTGCATAAGGATACCAGATAAATGCAGGTGATACCGGAGGAAGTTCTCTTAGCCCTGTATTATTTCTTGAGTCATTTATTGGTTTGGCAGGATCGAATGTTGCGCCTGATTTACCGGTTGCATAATCGTAACTATTGTAAGGATAATTATTTCCTACAAACAACGGCCAACCAAAATAGCCGGCTTTACGCGCCTGGTTTAATTCATCATAACCACGCGGGCCGCGGGTGCCTATACTGTCAGAGCCGGCATCAGGGCCAACCTCTCCCCAATATAAAAAGCTATTTTTTTGATCTACGGAAATACGGTAAGGGTTTCGGTTACCCATCACATATATTTCAGGTCTTGTTTTATCTGTGCCTTTAGGAAATAAATTTCCATCAGGAATTTCGTAAGTGCCATCATCCTTTACGCGGATGCGCAAAATCTTACCTCTTAAATCATTGGTGTTGCCGGAGCTCCTGCGTGCATCATATTGTTCATGACCGGGGCGATCATCCAATGGCCCAAAACCTTTTGTGGTATATGGCTGATTCGCTTCATTAAATGGTGTGGAATTATCACCCGCAGACACATACAACAAACCATCCGGCCCGAATGCAATGGAACCCCCGGTATGACAGCAAATTTCGCGCTGCTCATAAAACTGCAAAATCACCTGTTCAGTTTTATTATCTATAGTATCGTTCTCAAACTTAAAGCGCGACAAACGGTTTACCGAAGTATCAATCGGGCTATACATCATATATACCCAATGATTTTTTTCGAAGTTGGGATCTTTGGCAAGACCAAGCAAACCTTCTTCTGAATTTGCTTTACCATCTTTGGTTTTACAATACACATTTAAAAAACCAACCTGTTTCAGGTTTTTGGTTTCATTACTATATTTCATGATCTCACCACGACGCTGGGCAATAAGAATATCCAGGTTGGGAAGAACTGTTAATTCTGTGGGCTCAAAAAATTGCCCGTTAATTAAAGGTACTTTTGTAAACCTGTCTTCATCCGGCGGGTACTGTGCTTTTGCTTTGCTGTAATCAAGTGCTTTATTATTACCGATGGCATATTGAATACCGCCGAGCATATGTTGCAGGTACAAAGGATCTGCATAAGATTCATCCGTATGTCCCAGTTCTGTATAAAAGGCTCTTCCGCCATCATATTCATGATACCATGCCATCGGGTGATTCGCTCCATTCTTTCCACCTTCGTAACTTTTTTCATCAATGGATATCAGTACATGCACATCATTGTTCAACTTCTTAAAATTATACCATTCATCTTTTCTTGTCCATACATCAGGTAAATGTTTGGTAGAGATATGAGATTTATCTTTTACGGTCAGCTTTGCTTCCTGCTGCCTGGGATGGCTGAGAAACTGTGCACCAACCAGCCTGTTATACCATCCCCAGTCATATTCAGCATCGGTAGCAGCATGAATGCCCATATACCCGCCACCTGATTGTATATACCGTTGCAGGGCAACCCTCTGGTTAGTGTTAAAGAGAGACCCGGTTGTATTAAGGAAAATTACCGCTGAATATTTTTTCAATGTATCATCGTTAAACATTTCAGGGTTGGTTGTAGTATCAACGTCAAAACCATTTTCTTTACCGAGTTTTTCAATAGCAGGAATACCTTTAGCTATTGATTCATGGTGGTAACCGGCTGTTTTTGAAAATACCAGTACGCTTGGATTACCGCTTCTTTTATTATTACAGGAAAACAGGAAAAACAGGAAAATAAATGACAGCAGCAGGGATGTTGTTTTTTTCATTTGTGGAATCGTTAAGTCCTTTTTAAACAAGGTAGTAAATGTAAGGGCATTTCTGCTAATTTGGGTTAACATAAGTAAAATTTCATTGTAGGTTTGCATATATATGAGTATTCCGGCTGAACCTTTATTGATATCGCTCACTATTATCCGCTATCCCAAAAAGTATATTTTTTTTGCTTTATGCGCCATGGCTATACATCGCCTGCCATTATTGTTCAACAAAAGAATCCGTTTCCGAAAATTGCTGGGCTGTGGAAAAGGCGGTGGCTTCAGCAAAACACCAGACTGGCAGCAATGGGCTGTGCTGACAGTGAGAAATAACGAACCCTTACCTGGCACTCAACAGGCTTTGTTAAAAATATTATACGGAAAATTTATTGCCGGCTGGTATTCATTCTGGAAATGCGAAACAAAAACTTTTTTACTTGAGCCTTTATCCGGTCACGGCAGATGGGATAACAAAACACCGTTTGGAGTATTACCCGGAACAACCACCCATACAGGAAAAATAGCCGTACTCACAAGGGCTACCATACGCCTTACAAAACTCGGCAGGTTCTGGAAGCACGTTAAAGACAGTTCAGCAGAACTAAACAAAGCTGATGGCTTATTGTATTCCCTGAGCATTGGAGAGATACCTTTTATTAAACAGGCTACATTCAGCATATGGAGCAGCATGGAAGATATGAAAGCGTTTGCCTATCAAAGCCGGCATAAAGATATCATTCAAAAAACACGGGAGGAAAAATGGTACCGGGAGGAGTTATTTGTACGGTTCCGGATGATAAAAGTCCCCGAATTCGGTTAGGCGGGGTTTTCCACAAATATGTTATTTTGATTATAAAATATTTAACTTTAAAGAACTTCCCAATATTTTATAATATAATCCTGCACAATACTTACCTGTTCTGAGTGGAATTAATGCTATGATCGAGCAAGCTTATCGTAAAATCATTTTGATTATGGATAATACGTACGATTATATAACCAACAGGCCCAAAACGTTTAAGCAATTAGCTGCAAACGACCTGCTGTTTCTGCATTATAAATGCCCGCAGGAAAATAAATACATCTATGTATATAACCATTTCAACCAGATAGCGGTTTTGAAAATGTATCCCATTTCAGCAGGGTGTTTAAGAAGAAGTTTGGAAAGCCGCCACTGCAATATAGAAAACGGTTGAAAGAAACCTGGTAATAACTATTTGGTTCTATAAACAATTAAAACCAGCATTATGCCATTATTCATGGATTTTCACAAAATAGACAATGTTACCATTGAAGATGTGAAAACCGCTCATATCGCAGATAAAGCCATACAAAGCCAGTTTGGGGTCCGTTATCATCAATTTTGGGTAAATCAGGAAGCGGGCACAGTGTTTTGCCTGATTGAAGGACCTGATGCGGAGACCTGTGAAAAGGTGCACCAGATGGCGCATGGCAATATAGCATGTGCATTAACAGAAGTTGAACCCGGATTTTATGAAAAAATGATGGGGTCCGGACATAAGATAGTTCAGGGTCATGTTCAGCATGGGGATGGAACCACTGACACCGGGTACAGAACCATTGTCGTAACTGCCATAACCGGAATTACAAGCGCCACCAGTTCCAAACAATTTTGCGAGTTTCAGCAACCCTCCTGGGCAAGGGAAGTGGCCTATCGAAATATCTACAACTGTAATGGCAGAGCATTGAAATGGGAAATTGATGATAGTATTATCGCTGTGTTTGATGATCCGGGCGTTGCTGTAGCATATGCCAGGAAAACCCAGGAGGAGCTGCAAAATAAGAAAGGAATAAAGCCGGATATAATTTTCAGAATTGGTATCAGTACCGCTCAACCTGTTACGGCCGATGGCGATTTTTTTAAGCAGTCCATAAAACTGGCGCACCGGCTATGTATGATTGCCGCTGCAGGACAGATTGTTACCTCCTCACTTATGGCAAAACTTAGCAACCATGAACGATTTTCAAAAGGTGATATTTCAATTAAATCATTAAATTTTAAAGAGGAAGATTTTATTTCAACGCTTATTACTGTAGTGGAGAAAAAAATTGGTGACGAACATTTCAATTTGAACTCATTAAGTGCTGAAGTATGTGTTAGTCGTCCACAGTTATATCGAAAAATCATTAAACTAACCGGGCTTTCGCCCAATGATTTTATCAAGGATTTGAGAATGAACAAGGCATTGTCCATGTTGAAAGAGCAGAAATTGAATATATCCGAAGTGGCCTATGAAACAGGCTTTAGCAACCCGGCTTATTTTTCCAGGTGCTTTGCAGAAAAATTTGGTGTAACGCCCTCTGTTTTTTTGAAAAAAAGCCTGATGCTGCTGATGTGTTTTACAGAACAGTTATCGGGCAATGTTGTTTCCTGTGTCTGAGTGTTCATTTAATCGAAAACTACAAATGAAGCAATATATCATCAGTATAACAGCATTATTACTTTTGTATTGATTATATTTTCAGGGTTTTCTCAATACAAAAAGCCTTCCGCTGCATTTATCCATATTTACTTTTGATCCCCAGGTTAACCGGCTGAAAAAAATAGTTGTTCAAAAATGATATGAACATTTTTTACTACTCTTTGAACAGTTATTGTTAGCAGACGCGCATGTTCTCCATATAACTTTGATTCATGATTTTTTTAGGAAAATAGTAATGAACGTTTAAGGATATTTTTTGAACGTTTAGGAAAAACCTGACCGTAATATGCAGGTATACCTTTGTTAAAATTTTCAACTGCTAAATACAAGCTGTATGAACAATATGGAAACTTTAAAAAGCATTTTTCCCGGTGAGCTTATTTTGCCGGATGATACTGGTTATGATGAAGCACGCAAAGTATATAATGGCATGATCAATAAACATCCCGCCGCTATTGCATATTGCAAAGATGTGAATGATGTAATTGCCTGCGTAAATTTTGCAAGGGAAAACAATATGCTGCTGGCCATTCGCAGTGGAGGTCACAATGCCGCCGGACTGGGTATAGCAGATGATGCATTGGTAATTGATCTATCCCTGATGAAAGAAATCAAGGTAGATAAAAATTCAAAAACGGTTAAGGTACAGGGCGGATGCTTACTGAAAGAACTGGATGCAGCAACACATGAAATTGGTATGACCGTACCTTCAGGAATATTTGGTACTACAGGTGTGGCAGGGCTTACTCTGGGTGGCGGGCTCGGCAATCTCTCCCGCTCCTTCGGACTTAGCATTGATAATTTACTTGAAGCCGAAGTAGTACTTGCAAGCGGAAAACTTGTAAAAGCTTCTGCACAAGAAACCCCCGATTTGTTTTGGGCTTTACGTGGTGGTGGCGGAAATTTCGGCGTGGTGGTTTCATTCACCTTTAAGTTATGCCCGGTACATACTGTATATGCAGGCCCTATGCTTTGGGAACTGGAGGATACAGAAGAGATGATGACATGGCATCATGAATTCATTAATAAAGCACCCGATGAATTGAGCGGGTATTTTGCTTTGCTGACAGTGCCACCGGTTGCTCCTTTCCCCGAACATTTACACCTCAAAAAAATGTGCGGGGTAGTATGGTGCTATACAGGAGATATGGAAAAGGCTGAAGCAATATTCAAACCAATAAGAGCTAAGAAAGCCCCTTCACTGGACTTTGTTGGTCCGATGCCCGTACCGGTGCTCCAAACATTGTTCGATGCGTTGTATCCGCCGGGGCTATTATGGTATTGGAAAGCGGATTATATAAAAGATCTGAGCCCGGAGGCCATAAAGCTTCATGTTGAATATGGCAAAAAACTTCCTACTCCTTTCAGCACAATGCATATGTACAATATTAACGGAGTTGCATCTGCGATCGGTGATAATGAAACCGCATGGAATTATCGCGATGCCAATTATGCAATGGTAATTGTGGGTGTAACCAATGATGCAGGCGAGAAAGAGAAAGTGATCAATTGGGCAAAGAACTATTGGTCGGACATGCGTCCTTATTCAATGGGAGGAGCATATGTGAATTTTATGATGGACGAAGGTACGGATCGTGTAAAAGCAAGTTATGGTGATAATTACAAAAAACTGGCACAAATAAAAGCAAAGTATGATCCCGGTAATTTGTTCAGGGTTAACCAGAATATAAAGCCGGCGGAAGCATAAACGAAGACTGTGCTTTTATCGGCGACACAACATTTGATAATCCCTAAAGCAACAATTATGAAACTAACATTCGTTGTATTTGTTATTGTATGCATATCCTGCAATAGTTCATCTGACCGGAAAGCAGATGAAGCAGCTATCACAAAGCTGTTAGAAAATGAAAGCCATTTTGCAGCAAAAGGCGATTCTGTGCAATGGGCTTCCTGCTGGCTCAATTCAGATGCTGTATCTTTTATTTATACATCCGCAGAAGGAGTTCAGTCTGTAAAAGGCTTTAAAACATTGGCACAGTTTATTGGTGAAATTAAACCGTTTGATTTGAAGTTGAAGAGAGATAATTATAGTTATACGATAGGTGATAATATAGCTTTTGTAAGCTTTGACCAGCAGGATAATTGGGGAGATATTGACCGCAGGACAAAAGAAACCAGGACATTACAGAGAGTCAATGGCGAATGGAAGACACTTCATTCTTCCGTGATAAATGTATCTTCATTTGATCAACCGCAAACCGCTTCATACCATATGCCGGTTAATAAAATGCCTAAAAACCCGAGAAATGGTTTTACAAATATCTCGGGGCTTGGCGGAATGTCTATTAGTTATATGGATGTGCCGGGACCGGCTGACTTTACACCTTTTTTTGAAGGATTACCTGAAAACATGTGCAGCTCACCTCATTGGGGTTATGTTATTGATGGGGCATTAAAGCTTAAGTATGCAGATGGAAAAGAGGAAACAGTGAAAGCAGGAGAGGTATTTTATTGGCCTGCACCGCATACAGGTATAGTTGAGAAGAATGTAAAGTTCATTGATATAAGCCCTGATGGTAAATTCATCCCCGTAATGGATCATCTTGCAAAGAAAATGGCGGAAGCGCATTGATGAGTTATGAATTATGAGTTTTTAAGAAATAATTACATCATGAAATTAAAAAGCACAGTATTAATCATGATTGTCTTTGCGACACCTGTTGCTCTTCCTGCGTTTCAAAGGAAAAACGCCTGCCCTTCAAAGAAAAGGGACAAATCAGGACCGAAGTAATATCAGGTATTGAGCATCATCATGCCGACATATCAGCCTGGATTACAATAAAGTGATGCAATTCTATATTACTACTGATAACACAAAGACCTACAAGGTTTTCATCGCCTGCTTTGCCATATACAGGCAGGTAAAAATTAATTTCAACGAAAAGTTTTTTAATTATAATGGTATCAATTCGCATTAACTGACGCAACAGCAGAAGCGCCTAATTTTTTTGCAGTTTGTAGTACCTTATATACATCGCCCCAGTGCCCTGCCGTATCTGCATTTACCACAACAGAAGGCTTGTCGGTTTCTTTGGAAAGAATGATTTTCAATTCTTTTTCTAAATCATTAAGCAATATTTTCTTTTGACCGATATAGGCCTGGTTATTTTTATCAATTGAAATCACTACGGTTTGCTTTGCCTTGGTATCGCTTTTGCCCTTAGGGGCTGATACTTTTATAACATTCGGGTTAGCGAGTGTTGAAACGATAAGGAAAAACAGCAGTAAGATAAATAAGATATCATTCAATGCACCGGTGTGCACTTCAGCATGATCTCTTAATTTTTTTCTTAAATTCATTATTTACCTGGTTTAAAGAATAATAAAACACAGCCTGTTCAACCTTCCCAGCCTATCCATCCTTCTCCCTTTCCTAAGCCTGCCTGTCCGGTAGGCAGGGAAAAGGAGCGGTGCTGCAGCATATGTCCAATCTTTTTGTTCTACCACATCAGCTATATAACAAATCCAAACAAGACGCTTAGTATCTGCGTACCTCTTGCATCCTCACCCCCGCCCCTCTCCGCCGCGCGGAGAGGGGCCGGGGGTGAGGGGCATTTCCAAATTAACTACCTCGTCGGCTCCTGCAGCACATCAATAAATTCTGCACTGGCAGCTTCCATTTTATTTACATTTTTATCAATCTGCGCATTAAGGTAATTATAGCCTACATACGCCAGCAAACCAATAATCAAACCACTGGCTGATGTAACCATTTTAGTATAAATACCACCTGCTATAGTGCTGAGTGTATATTCACCCGTAGATGATATACCATAGAACAATTGCACCATCCCTACAATAGTGCCCAAAAAACCAAACATAGGAGCAATACCTGCAATAAGCGATAGCACGGAAATATTCCGCTCCATTTTATATATCTCCAGCTTACCTACATTCTCCATGCTTTTTTCAATAGCTTCAATAGGCTTGCCGATGCGCTGCAATCCTTTATCAATCATTCTTGCTACCGGGTTAAATGTATTTTTTGCCAATGAACGCGCCGCAGTAACATTTCCATTCACTACATGATCTCGAATGATGCTCATGAAGTTGGCATCAATTTTACCTGCATTACGGATTGCAATTAATCTTTCAAAAAAGAAAAATATAGCTATCACCAGTAATAATGCAAGTGGTACCATTATCCATCCGCCAGACATTAATAAATCCCAAAGGCTGATTTCTGTTCCCGGCGTAGGAATACCGTGTTGTGACGCAACTGCTTTATTAATGGAATCAGTAGCTACCTGCAGGAAAAACAATTTCATATTATGCTGTTATTTTAAAGTGCGACAAAAGTAAGGACTATTAGATAACTTTTACAAGCAGTCAGCCGAACGTGAAAATAGTGTGATTATTTTTCTGTTATGCTTTATCGCAATTCTATTAACATTTTATATAGAAAGTTATTAGCTATCAGGTGTCAGGCATCAGCGGTCAGGTGTCAACCTGATAGCTGATAGCTAATACCTGATAGCTGACTGCTGATGGCTAAAAGCAACCCTATCTTCCTTTCATTACTTTTTTTGCCTCAAACTTCAACGCATCAAGCACAACAAAATGCAATGAAGTTTTAGGATCTGCATCGAGCAATTCAAGAATACGCTTGCTTAATTCAATACCCGGTGCATTGGCAGGAAGTGTGGCGGCTAACTGGTGAATGATAAAAACATTTTGCTCTTTTAAATTAGAGAGTGCTTCCCATACCTGGTTGGATACATACAATTGCTGAGAGAGATTGTATTCATATTCCTGCTTAATGCTTTCTACCAGCAAAGATTGATAAACCCCAACCTGCATATCTGCCGGAGAAATACGGGAGAGCAGATTTTTGAGTGAAATACGTTCTGTTAATATAGTAAGGCGTTCATAAGCCTGTAATTGCAATGCCGTATCGGCAACAGATTTTTTTTCAAGGTCTTTGCCGATTTTTATATCAGTTCTGTATGTAAAAAAATATAAGGCAAGAAAACAGATTATAATAACTACAGCAATAATAATAATGGCGGTGTTGCTCAGCATATTAAATGATTTGATTTTTTTTAGTTGTCAGTTTTCAGGTATCAGCTTTCAGGTATCAGGTATCAGCTTTCTGGTATCAGGTATCAGGTATTAGCTTTCAGGTATCAGGTATTAGCTTTCAGGTATCAGGTATCAGCTTTCTGGTATCAGGTATCAGCTTTCTGGGGCACCGCTGATCGCTGACTGCTGATGGCTGATAGCTGATAGCTCTCAATAAATCAACTGATGCGTTTGTTTTATCACTCCCATCACAAATACGCTCTGCACATTGCCTATATTTTCCGCTTCACTCAATTTATTTACGTGAAAATTATAATAATCATCCATATTCTCTGCCATAACCTTCAGCATAAAATCAAAATCGCCTGAAATATTATAGCACTCCACCACTTCATTCATTTCCTGGATGGCTTTTATAAACTTAGCCCCGGCTGTTTTATTGTGTTGTTTTAAAGAGACATAGCATATCACCATCAATCCTTTTTTCACTTTTGCATGATCAAGGAGCGTTGCATATTGTTTAATCACACCTGCTTCTTCCATGCGCTTTATTCTTTCATGCACAGGTGTTGTGCTCAGGTGAATAGTGTCTGAAATTTCTCTTACTGTTGCCCTGGCATTTTGCTGCAACAGCCGGAGAATAGCCAGATCTTTATCATCCAGCGCAGGTACCTGTAAAGGCAGATTTTCTTTTTTAACGGCTTTTTTCATGCACAACTACAATTTTGTTCTTTTAAAACATAAAAAACAGGTATTTATCCCAAATATACAACCTATGACTAATATTCTGTTCTGCAATTGTAGTTTTGCTGCCTGGTTATTATTAATCAAATCTTCTTCAATATTTTTTAAACCATTAATTATGTCAACAGTATCCAAATCAACCATTGATTTTGCTTTGCCTTATAAGGTAAAAGACATCAGCCTTGCAGCCTGGGGTCGCAAAGAAATAAAATTAGCTGAAGCTGAAATGCCTGGCCTGATGGCCATCCGCGAAGAATACCGCGCCGCGCAACCGCTTAAAGGCGCAAGAATAGCAGGTTGTCTTCATATGACTATTCAAACCGCGGTTTTAATTGAAACATTAATTGCATTAGGCGCTGAAGTAAAATGGAGCTCCTGCAATATATTCTCTACACAGGATCATGCCGCTGCGGCTATTGCCGCTGCCGGTATTGGTGTGTATGCATGGAAAGGACAAACCAACGAAGAAGCTGAATGGTGCATTGAGCAAACTTTATTTTTCGGTAGCCCTGATCGTCCGTTGAATATGATTCTTGACGATGGTGGTGACCTTACCAATATTGTATTTGATAAATATCCTGAGCTTATTCAGCATGTAAAAGGATTAAGTGAAGAAACCACTACCGGTGTTCATCGTTTATACGAAAGAATGCAGAAAGGCACATTGCCTATTCCTGCCATCAACGTAAACGACTCTGTTACCAAGTCAAAATTTGATAATAAGTACGGTTGTAAAGAGAGCCTGGTAGATTCTATCCGCCGCGCAACAGATGTTATGCTGGCAGGTAAAGTTGCAGTAGTGGGCGGTTATGGCGATGTGGGTAAGGGTTCTGCTGCTTCACTGGCAGGTGCAGGCTGCCGTGTAATTGTTACTGAGATAGATCCTATCTGTGCGTTGCAGGCAGCCATGGATGGCTTTGAAGTGAAGAAAATGATTGACGCAGTTAAAGAAGCTGATATTATTGTAACAGCAAGTGGTTGCCGCGACCTTATTACCGGTGAACATTTTAAACTGATGAAGGATAAAGCTATCGTTTGTAATATCGGGCACTTTGATATTGAAATTGATGTGGCATGGTTGAACAAAAACTATGGCAATACAAAAGATACCATAAAACCACAGGTAGATTTGTATACTATTGATGGCAAAGACATCATTTTACTGGCCGAAGGCCGCCTGGTTAACCTGGGTTGCGCTACAGGTCACCCCAGCTTTGTAATGAGTAATTCATTTACCAATCAAACCCTGGCGCAAATTGAGTTGTGGACAAATCACAAAAGCTACGAAAACAAGGTATATGTATTACCCAAACATCTTGATGAAAAAGTAGCCCGCTTACACCTTAAGAAAATTGGTGTTGAGCTGGATGTATTAACTACAACCCAGGCTGATTACCTGGGCATTCCAAAAGAAGGTCCGTTTAAACCTGAGCATTACAGGTATTAATATTAATTATGTATCAGAAAGGCTGTTGCAGTATTGTGACAGCCTTTTTATTTTGAAGAAGCTTTACAAATAAAAAACCCATTGCAATTGCAATGGGCCTTTATATTAATGTGAAATAAGATTATTCAACTATAAATTCACCTTTCATAAATCCGTAGTGACCGGGGAAGCTGCAAAGGAAAGGATATTTTCCTGCTGCAGGAGCTGTAAACTCAATAGTATCACTTTCGCCACCACCAATAATTTTGGTATGTGCAATAATGTTTGCAGATTCTGATGCAGGAATATAATCTGTAGCTTTTGCATCAACAGCTTTTGCAGCAAAAGCTGCAATATCTGCACCTGATGTAAGAATCACCAGGTTATGACCCATTGCTTCTTTAGCCAGTTTACCGGCATGATGCAAAGTAAGTTTAACTTTTTGCCCTGCCTTTGCATGGAGCTCTGTTTTATCATACTTCATCATGTCGTTACCTGTTATTTCAAGTACTGCGGCATCACTTGCAGGAGCTGTGGTTTCAGGTGTTGCCTCGGCAGGCGTTTCAGTTTTTGGTTGTTCTGCCGGCTGGTCAGCTTTTTTTGACTCATCGCCGCCACCGCATGCTGCAAGACTTACAACACCGGCAATCATTACATATTTAATTAATTTCATGGCTAAAAAATTTTTTGCAAATGTAAGCCCCAAATCTTAAAAGTGAAGAGAAAAGTAAAATTAAGACGACCTTTCTTTTTAACAATCTTTCACCGTTGATTATTTCTTTTTACTTAAATCCTTTACTCTTATATTCCTGAAATATAAAATATCACCATGCCCCAGGAAACCAATATGACCTGTTTTATTCATCAATCCCGGATGTTCCCTGTGATCAGGTGTTCCGTTTTTAGTTGCTTCGGCTATATCTCCATCCACAATAACAGTTCCATTTAAGGTAACTTTTATTTTGTTTCCTATTGCCTGTATCTCCTCTACATTCCACTCTCCTACAGGTTTAAGAAAGCCACGTTTTGCAGGTATTATACCATATACTGAACCGTGGTATTGATAAGGCTGAAGGTTTTTATAGATATCCGCTTCGTTATCCAGCACCTGTATTTCCATTCCTTCATAAGCCGCATCACCGGTTAAAGGAGCACGTATCCCCACTCCGTTATTCGCGCCTGGTGTAAGCTTAAATTCAAACCGGTAAATAAAATCGCTATATTCATTATTGGTGTACAGGTTACCGTTCCCTCCTCTTTTTGGATAAACCGCTATTGTGCCATCTTCAATAGTATATGCGGTTTTATTACCTGTCCACTCGTGCAGGTTGGTTCCATCAAATAAAATCTTAAATCCATCTTTTTTTTCTTCTTCGCTAAGTACAAAAGGCGTAGGTCGCGGAATCTCATTTATGTAAACATCCCGGTATGCAACATAGGTACCGTGTGCCTGCAGCTCTATCTGTTCTTCGGGAAATATTGGAATACTGCGATCCCAATAATTTTCAAGCGGAACGCCATTAACTACAAGCTTTCCATTCAAATAAACGGTTACAAGGTCTCCAACCATTTTAATATAAAAAGTATTCCAGTCGCCGATAGCATTATCAGCTAACACAAGCGGTTTACTTTCATTTTTTTGATTATTATATAATCCGCCGGATCCTACCTGTGCGCCAACATCCACGCGTGATGTATCCCATATTTGCACCTGCGGGGTGCCTCTTATATAAATACCTGCATCCCCGTCTTTTGTAATCTTCCAGTCAACATACATTTCAAAGTCGCCATATTTCTTTTCGGTGCAGAGATTATTTCCATGCCCGTTAAAAATCAGCAAACCGTCTTTCACACTCCAGCCTTCGCGCATTATATCATCTGCCTTCTGCTGTTCCTTTGCCAGCGTTTTAGCGTCCATTTTTGCACGCTTAACAGGGTCAGCAACCAACCCTTTCCAACCGGTTAAATCTTTTCCATTAAATATTGGTACAAAGCCGGCGCCCTGTGGCATAGCGGTAATATGCTTACGTATCGCTTCTTTCTGGTATTCACTTTCAGATCCCTTTAAAACAGTAATTGTTTTTTCAAGCAATGCCTTCACATTATCACCATACATTGTTTTATCGCCAAGAGCAATATTCATTACAGCAGATCCTGCCTTTTGCTGCAATGCAGGATCATCCAGAAATTTACCCGCATATAACAATGCAGGAAAAGTTTTACATTTTTCTACTTCACTTAATACCTGGTTCTTTTGCGCTGCATCCTGCGCGTATTCCATAGCATTGCGAAGCATAATCAGCTTATTAGTGCCGGTATTATCAGAAGCACGGATTTGTTTTATAAATCCGGCTACAGCATCTTTGGTTAAACCAGGTTGGCCTGCCTGCTGCAATACCTGATAAATTTGAGTAGTAGCCAATCCGCCTTTCCAACCAGACAGCGCTTCTATCACCGATTTTTTTGTTGCATCGTTCCCTGAAGCAAAAGCATCTGCTACTGTGCCCAGCCCATCTTTATCTCCCACTCCTGATAATATCCTGTAATACAAATGCTTCTTATCATCCGGCGCTCTCTTCATCTGATCTAATGCAAATTTTGCCCGTTGGTCCGGTTTTGGCAAACCTGCTATCCCTGCAATCATTGCATCCTGTATATCAGTGATATCCTGTGCATCGGCAGCCTTTAGCAATAAAGGATTTAATTCAAATGCTAACCTCGGAGAACCTATTTGCTTTAATGCAGCCCTTGCGGCACTCTTCACCTTCGAATCACTATTATTCATCAGCGCTATGATATCTTTCATTTTTTTTCACGTCACGCCTTGCACCCAGTACATCCAGAATAGCAGCCTTTCCGGCAGGAGAGGCATCAGCGAGTGCATCGCCTGTTCTGGCCGTAACACTGTCGCCTTTAAGAGATAGTAAAGCAGATTTGACCGTTTCAGCTTCCGTGGTATCCGCAGTTTTTAAAATATTAAGCAGGGCAGGTAAAGCGTCTTGTTGGCCTATTTTTCCGGCAGCAGTAACAGCGGCAAGTTTTACATCAGCATCATTGCTCTGTAATGATTGCAACACAACCGGTAATGCAGCAGTAACATTATTGTTTCCAAGCATCCTCAGTATTGCTGCTTTTACAGGAGCACCAGATTTGTTGAATGTTTTCAACCACTGACCAATACTGCCGGCAGTTAAATTGGATTGAGCAAATTTTAATGCTGCCTCTCTATACTGTGCATTTTTATCCTTCATTGCGCCAGTAAGCAATTTTGTATTATTATCGCCCTGTATTGCTGATAATAATTTTAAAGCTGCTATACGGGTTTGAACCTGGTTATCTGCCGAAGCTTTTTTCAATAATTGATTTGCTGCTTTTTCTGCTGCAGATGTATTGCCCTTTGTTGCAAGATTGTTCAGATACTTCAGGTAAGCAGCTGTTGCACCTGTATTATCGTATGTATAATTAGCTTTTACTGCAGCATCAGCAAGCAGTTTTGCTGAAGAAGGATCAGCAATTTCAGCAAGTGCATATAAAACTACTTTGGTTAATTTTTGATCGCCGGCACCTGTAAGTGCGGTAATTGCCTGCAATGATCCGGCGTAAGCTGTATGCCCAAACGCCTGTACAATCGACAACTGTGCATTACCGTTAGCACTACCTAAGGCCTGCAATAAGGCTTTATTAGAAGCTTCCGTATTAATAGCAGCCAACGCTCTTGAGGCTGCGTCAGACAGGCGTTCATCTTTTAAAAATGGTTCAAGCGCAGCAATAGCATCATCTTTACCAACATGCTCCAGTTGTGTAATAATAAACAACTGCGCTTCTTTACTGGTAAGTTCAGGAAGCGCCCGGGCATATGCTTTTACAGCAAGCTCACGCCAGTTTTCACTTCCTTTTTGGGTAGCATAATACGAAAACCCGTTAATAGCATAATGCAGGCGCGTATCATCTCCGCCGGCGTTTAAACCTGCAACAAGTGCTGCAATCCCATTTTCGCCAAGGTTGGCAACAGCTTCTGCATTTGCCTTTAATTGTTTAGCATCATCTGCCGGAGTTTTTGCCAGGAGATCTGCAATTTTTGTAGTAACTGTTCTGTTGTCATCTGTTTGCGCATTTAGCGAAACATACAGCGCACAGCTTATAATAAAACATAAAAATTTACGTGGCATGAAAGATTTGATTATTATCGTTCGGTTACAAAATAGTTTTATTCATCATCTGCATTAAGCCTAAATAAACCAGGGTGCGCGCAAAGGCGGATTTAATAAACGGTTCGCGCCTTCATCACCAATAAATTCCTGCTTAACAGGATCAAATTTGAGACTGCGACCCAACTGTAATGCGATCTTACCCATATTTACAATAGTGCATGAGCGATGCCCGTTTGCTTCGTTCAATGCAAATTTTTTCCTGTTTTTTACCGCGTCCACAAAATCAGTAACCTGGGGCTCAGGGTCAGGAAACGCAGCGAGCTTTCTTTCAAAATCAGGAATATCACATTTAAATCCGTTATACACTTTTCCTTTCGGGCCTTCTATATAAGCCGCTTTTTCTTCCGTGCCTGCGCCATCAAGTATAATCTGGCAGCCATCTTCATACGTATAGGTAATCTTGCGCCAGGTTCCCACCGCATCATCGTGTTGCTGCGGCGCATCTACCTCAACTGATACCGGGCTGGTATCATCCTTCCCTAAAAAATATTGAATAGGATCGATATAGTGCTGACCCATATCACCCAGGCCGCCACCATCATAATCCCAGTAACCACGGAATGTAGTATGCACACGATGTGCATTATATGGTTTATAGGGTGCAGGCCCTAACCACATTTCATAATCCAGTTCGGCAGGAATAGGTTCCGGCTCAAGATGCGTTTTGCCTACCCAATAAAATTTCCAGTCGAAACCGGTGTGTTTACTCACCGTAACTCTTAGTGGCCAACCCAGCATACCGCTCGCTACCAGTTTTTTTATTGGTTTAACCGTGGTGTTCATACCATAAAAATTATCGGAAAAGCGGAACCATGTATTCAGCCTGAATATTCTTCCATGCTGTTGTACTGCTTCAACAAGGCGTTTACCTTCACCTATTGTTCTTGTCATTGGTTTTTCGCACCATATATCTTTGCCTGCTCTTGCAGCATCCGCGGCAATAATACCATGCCAGTGCGGCGGTGTGGCCACATGCACTATATCAACTTCCGGAAGCGTGATTAACTCACGGTAATCCCTAAACGTTTTTACACCCTTTCCTCCACCCATAGCATCAAGCGCCAGTTGAATATGTCTTGTATCTACATCACATACTGCCACCACTTTAGTACCGGCATATTCAATATGTCCCCTGCCCATACCTCCTACGCCTACAATTGCTTTGGTAAGTGTATCACTCGGCGCAAGGTATCCTTGACCGCCCAATACATGTCGTGGCACTATTGTAAATGCCGCTAATGCGCCAACTGTATTTTTTATAAACAGGCGCCGGGAATTTTTTTGCTTTGGTTTCATCAGTATACTTTTATTTTTTGGGCTGATGCAACTACACATAAGTCTCTTTATACAAAAAAGAGATTTACGCTTCGTTTCATGTTATAATGAGAAGATTTTATGATAAGGCTACTAAAGTACTGATAAAATTAATCAGAAGATTACGCAAAGGTTTGTCTTAAAAGAGCGGTTCTGCTTTTTGTGAGAATTTCGGGGCGAACGCGGTTGCTGTTACCCCTCCAACAAATATATCTTCCAGGCCGTCACTATTAATATCTGCTTTTGCCATACAAGGCCAGGGAATTATAAAAGTTATAAAAGACATTACTACACTAAGAAAAAAAACTATGCCGGTAATAATCACCGGCATAGCATAAACAACTAAAAATTATCAGTTCAATTTTTAATATCCGGGATTCTGAATAAGCTTGTCATTCTTATTCATTTCATCCAGTTTTATTGGCGGGAAGTACAATTTATCATCCCATGATCTGTTTTCCACACCCGACTCGATATTCTGAACTTTATAGGTATAATCGTAATTATTTTTATCATACCTGTAAGTAGTTACCGCTTTTCCTGCTTTAAGCTTTCCGGTTATTACCATAATTCTCACCTTTTCTCCCTGAGTTGCAGGCGCAATCATCCATCGGCGGGCATCATAAAAACGTTGTTCCTCAAATAACATTTCTATGTTTCGCTCGTTTCTATACCTGTCCATTAATGCAGATCCTGCTTCTGTAAAAGCAGGCAGCCCGGCTCTGAATCGTATCTTTTGCAACCATTCTTTTGCCGTAGCCTCATCCCCTAATTCCAGCAAGGCTTCAACATAATTAAATATAACTTCAGTATACCTTATTTGTATGGAAGGTATTTCCTGCTTTTGATTCATATCAACAATCGCTTCATTGTCATTAGTGAATCTTCTTATGGAGTAACCTGTGCGTGTTCCATTCCAGTTTTCAATCGGGCTATTTCTGGTATCTAATCCAAAATAGGTAGCAGCAGAACCGGCAGTTCCCACTTCGTATGTACCAAATTGAATTTCTCCGTAAGGATCGGTACCTGCACCATCTGTAGTTCTCGGTTTCCATTTTGCACCGTCATAGAATATAGATGCATAAAACCTTGGCTCCCTGTTTTCGTAAGGAGCAGCCGCATGAGTTGGATTACTCCAGCTAAACCTGGTTCCGTCCATCATTTCATAATTATCTACGAGATTCTGTGTTGGTTCACTCGATGTCCAGCCATGGTACCCATTAGTTGTATTGTTCCTTGGATACCACGCCCCCCAGTCATCCGTAGATGCATTTACATAATATTTGGCAAGGATTGTTTCATTCTCTCCGCCATTTCTTGACAAAGAAATATCTGTATAATCAGTTATTGCCTGTTCCATGGAAGACGGTGCAGTCAAATCAAGCTTATAGCCATATTTGCCAAGATCAATCACAGCTTTTGCAGCGTCACGGGCTTTTTCCCAGCGTGCTTTTTGATCGCCGCTTGTATAACCCAGCAATTCATAATTGCTAAAACCTGCAAGTAAGGTTGATTTAGCTTTAGCTTTGGTTTGATCATGCAGGTCGCTTGCCGCATACAATAATACTCTTGCTTTAAGTGCCATAGCTGCGCCTTTCGTTGCCCGGCCTAAGCCGAGGGTCTTTCCATCAAGTAGCAGAGCTGCTGAATCCAGATCACTAACAATCGAATTCACACATTCCTCATAGGTATTCCTGGCGATACTGAAGTCTGGGGTTGTTAAAGAATAGGATGACTTAATAAGAGGAACGCCACCATAATAACGCAAAAGCTGGTTATAACAATGCGCCCTTAAAAAGTAAGTCTCGCCTTTAAGCCTGTCTGCTAATGATGCGTCGAATGAAGCTGTGGCAAGATTTTCCAGTGCAAGATTAGTCGCACGTATTCTTAAATACATCTCTCCCCATTCATAGGTATTGTTAACCCAACCCGGAGCAGATGGGCTGATATTACCTTCCATGATATCCGCCCTTCCAAAATTGTATAAGGCATTGTCGCTTATACAATCCATACTTTCCTGATTCAGGATTCCATCATGATAAACATTATAAATATCTGTTACGAATGCTTCAGACAAAGATGGATCAGCCCAAACCGTAGTAGCTGGTGGTTTATCAAGGGGAAGTGTGTTCAGGAAATCTTTATTACAGGCGCTAAACAATATACCAGCAGTAATTATAAATAATATATTATTGATTATTTTTTTCATATAGTAAATCGTTTTAAAAGGTTACAGTAACACCGGCATTAATAATTCTTGATTGTGGATAATACTGTAAGCTGCTGTTTACTGCTTCAGGATCGAAAATATTCTGATCAGCCCATGTAACCAGGTTAAGTCCATTTACATACAGCCTCAAATTATTGATCCCAACCCTTTTGCCAATAGTTTCAGGCAGATTGTAGCCAATTTCCACATTCTTCAAACGGATATAATTGGTATTCATCATGTAATATGTATTACGATTAGAGAAATACTGATTATTTCTATCAACCGTGCGCGGATCAACTGAACCTGGATTATCAACTGTCCACCGATGATCATACGTATATTGCAGATAGTTACCAATAGTGCCAGATTCAGTCTGAAGGAAAACTTCACCGCCGCTTGCATTCTGAAACAAAACAGACAGATCAAAATTCTTATACTGTAACCCTATATTTAACCCACCCTGGAATCGCGGGGTAGTCGTTTTATCACTCCTTATCCGGTCATTTCCATCAATTTTTCCATCGCTATTCACATCTTTAAATTTCATACTGCCCGGGAAAAGCTTTCCCGCTCCTCCTACACCTGAATAATCCAGTGTATTGGCATCAACATCTTTCTGATCCTTAAAAACACCATCATACTGGTATAGCAGCATGGCATCAGGGTCAAACACATTATTGGGAATAGGATGACCGGTAGATAACTGATAAACCGGTCTTCCCGGTGTTTCATCCCAGAAAAGTATTTTGTTTCTTGCGTAACCGCCGTTAACACTTATATTAAATCTTAAATCACCAAATTGATCATTATATCCAATTTTGAACTCATATCCTTTATTTGCAACTTTTCCTATATTTTCCGCAGGTAAGGTTAAACCTGCAGATTGAGGAATAGAAGCATTTCTAAACCATAATATACTGGAACGGCGGTTTTGAAAATAATCTAACTCTATATTGATCTTGTTGTTCCATAATGCGGCATCCAGTCCTATACCATAATTATTCGCAACTTCCCATGTAATAGCAGGGTTGGGTATTCCGTTTTCATGATAAGCCGTTGCTACCTGATTATTAATTACATAACCGGAACTTGTTATAGCGTATGTTGGCAAATAACTATATTCCACAAGATTATCACCCACATATACGGCATCATTACCCAACTGCCCCCATGAGCCGCGAAGTTTTAATGCATTTATAAAAGTTATGTTGTTTTTGAAAAAGTTTTCTTCTGAAATTCTCCAACCGGCACTTACACCAGGGAAAAAACCAAAACGCTTGTCTGCAGGGAAGTTATAAGACCCGTCATAACGCCAGAGAAATTCAACAATATATTTTTCAAGATAATTGTATCCTACACGTCCGAAATAATTTAAACGGGCACGCTCCCACGCACTGCCCCCGGATTTCTGATCCACCGCTCCACCGGCATTGAGCTGGTCAATAGCCGTTGAAGGGAAATATTGACGATATGCATTAAAGAAGCTTGAGTTGGATGTTTCTTTTGTCACCCCGGCAAGGAAAGTTATCTGGTGATCACCAAACTTATGCTCATACGACAAAATAGCTTCCAGCATTGCATTTAACTGGTCTTCTGTATATTGATTTAATGTAGGTTGTGTAGTAGGGCCTTTTTGTACTCTTTGAAGAACAGGGTTTCCGTCTGCATCATAAGAAGTATAATCCCATGCATAAATATACCAGGGTTTTACCCAGGTTTTACCCTGCCGGATATACTTATCCAAAGCAACATTACCTGTAACTTTCAAGCCTTCAACACCAGGTATTTTTACTTCAATTCGTCCATTAGACTGAAGATAATAGCGTGTGTCTTTATCATAACCGGTTTGATTTGTTGTAATTACTACCGGCTGCTCTCCATATTCAATATCCGGTCCTGGTAAGCCATTCGGCCAATAAGCCGGCCTGTATGGATAACCGCGCATCAACATTCTGAATATTGCCCCTGCGCCTTTTGTAGGAAAAAACCTGTTTTCCTGGCGCCCGGTAACACCTAAGGTTGTAGTGATGTACTTGTTTACTTTGGCATCAAGATTTAAACGAAAATCATACTGCTTATAGCCGGTTGCAGAGTTTATATATTGCCCCTGCTGGTTTTGATACCCGATAGATGCAAGATATTTTACATTTTCTGATCCACCAGCTAACTGAATATTGTGACGGGATTGCGGAGCCCATGCTCTTAAGGTAGATTTAAACCAATCTGTATTCGGATGCCCCCAGGGGTCGGAGCCATCAGCATATTTCTCTATGTCTGCCGGTTGAAAAGGCGCTGTTTTTAACGCCCCTGAATTATCTGTATATGACCCCGTTGTTTTAAACGCTTCAGTAGCTGCGGCCCATTCATCAGACGGTAATTTATATACTTCAATTTCGTTTGCCATGGTAGCGTAGTCCACGGCATTTAGCATTTTGGGAATAGTGGTTGGTTGCCCCCAGCCCTGATTAAAACTGTACGATAACTGAGGCTTGCCCGTTTTACCGCGTTTTGTAGTTATCAGTATTACGCCGTTTGCAGCGCGGGCGCCATAAATAGCGGCTGATGCATCTTTCAGCACAGACATGCTTTCAATATCTGCAGGATTTAAACGATCCAGACCGCCAGCCCTGGCAGGCACACCATCTATAACAATCAATGCACCGTTATTGCCTAAAGAATTAACGCCACGGATGCGGATTGTCGAACCATCGTAACCAGGTTCACCACTTGAGTTGGTGGCTACTACTCCGGGCAAGCGGCCTGCCAGAGAGTTCGAAAGGTTCACTGCAGGTGATTTTTGCAGTTCAGTACCTCTGACCTGGGCAACAGCGCCGGTAACCGTAACTTTTTTCTGTGTTGCATAACCCACCACTACAACAGATTCCAGTTGTGCACCTTCTCCAACTGCAAGCCTGGCATCTATAAAGGTTTGGTTACCTACAGTTATTTCCTGTGGCTGATGCCCAACCACGGAAATTACAAGAATAGATTTTTTTCCCGGTACATTAATACTAAACTCGCCGGCATCGTTAGTGGTAGTACCATTTTTGGTACCTTTTACAACTACTGTAGCATTAGGCAAAGGCTCGCCTTTATCATTGGCTACTTTTCCTTTAACAGCAATCGACTGTGCAAAGACACCTGTTGCAGTTATGCATAATATCATAACTGTTAAACAGGCTTGCTTTACTTTTTGAAGCAGAATTTGTTGCATAAGTGTGATTTGGTTTTTGAAGTCTGTAATTATTCAGATTTTGGAATAACATAGCTGAACTCATACTTGTCCCGTACATTTAATTGTGATTAATCCAATTAAAACAACAGGTAAGAAAAAATAAAAATTAAGAGAATAATAGCCGGAAGGTTTGTTTCATATGACAATTAGTTTTGCGTTAAAAAATACAATCGTTCGTTTGGTAAAGCAGTAAACCTAAAATCATTAAAAGCCATGCTTAACAAGAGAAATACGCAACCGATAACATCCTTCCTGTTAAGTCAAAATGTTATCATAAATGATAACTTTCAGATGAAGATAGTTAAATTTTACTAAAAATTATTTTTTTACATTTATTTTAAAACAGATCAGCGGCAATGAACACATCTATAACAACATTGTTTAATCAGATAGTTCAGATGAGCAAGAAAGGGGGAATATCTGTTTTTACAGTTTATCACGCAGCATGCACTATCTTTTTTGATGCACGCTTGTAAACAAATAGTCTAACGTTATGCCAGGGGCTGTGCATGCCTTCTTCAGCGTAAGCACCGTTGCTTAATCAATATACACCAAATAATTACACTACTATTAACAACATCCTGCCTCAGTTGCTATTGCCGGGTGCCACACTGCTTAGTGTGGAATAAGCATTACTTATTTTGCAATAATAACAGATGCACCAAATCTGCGTAAGCGCCGTTCAATAAAATCAACAGGAAACAACTCACGATGTTTTCCATAGTAAGTTATAAGCAACAGGTAAAATTCCTATACCGGTACTCCCTCTTCCTTCATCACTTCTTCAATCGCTTTCAGTAATGCCTTCACATCATCCGGGAATATCTGCCCGATATTACCTATACGAAAAGCATCAGCCTTACTTAATTTACCGGGATATATTACAAACCCTCTTTCATTTAATTTGTTGTAGAAACGATCGAATTTGAAATCGGGAGAATCAGGATATAAAAATGAAGTAATGATATGCCCCTGAATGCCGGGAGAAAGGTATTGCTGAAAACCCATCTGGTGCATGCCTTCATCCAATATTTTCTTATTCGTTTTATATCTTGCTTCTCTTGCAGAAACACCACCTTCTTCTGCCAGTTCTTTCATAGCCTGTTGAAAAGCCATAATGCTGAGTGTTGGCGGCGTGAACCTGAACTGGCCATTTGTTTCAAGCCCGTACCATTGATCATATAAATCAAGGCTTAAACTGCGTGCCTGGCCTTTGGCTTTTTCAAGCTCACTCTTTTTGCATAAAGCAAATGCAAAACCCGGAACACCCTCTATACATTTATTGGAAGATGATACCAGGAAATCAATATGCAGCGCAACCATATCCATTACCACACCGCCAAAACTACTCATGGCATCTACAATAAATACTTTATTATATTTTTTACATACTGCTCCAATTTCGCCAACAGGGTTAAACAAACCTGTTGTTGTTTCGCTGTGAATACACGCCACATGTGTAATATCCGGATTGGTCAACAAAAACGCATCAACAGCTTCAGGCGTTACGATAGCATCTTCATCAAAGCGTACCACTTCGTGATTGAGCTTATGTATTTTGGCCATCTTTGCTATGCGCTCGCCATAAGCGCCATTAGCCGGTATCAGTAATTTATCTTTATCGCTCACTACACTGCTTATTACGCTTTCAACACCAAATGTGCCGGAGCCCTGCATAATCACACATTCGTAACCTTCTTCTTTCGGTGCATGCGCAAGTGTTAATAACCCTTCGCGAATGTTCTTAACCGCGTTCACAAAAGCATGATCTCTCGAACCCATATCTTCCAGCATAGCTTCTTTGACCGTGCGTGATGTTGACAGTGGACCGGGTGTAAATAACAAAGCAGCGCGTGACATATATTTCAGTTTAAATTTTTTAAATTTTAGTTGCCGGTCATAACAGCAACATCTTTAACCTTCATGCGCCGGGCTGTTTTAATAAAAAATACACATGCAACAGCAAGCAATACCAGTGACAGTATGGATTGCAGGTAAGTAAATTTTATTAATACCAGCGACCATTTAAGATCCTTCATAAAGAATTCTTTATACAACATTAATACCACACTGCCCAGGTAACCAATTGAATCGCACATATACACAAAGAAACCTGCATTGGCTTTTATTCTGAAAAAAGCAATCATGCGCTCAAACAATGCTATCTGCATAGGCATATATGCCAGGAAAAGACCCGTGCCTAACAAAAACATCCACAAAAAAGGAGAAATTTTATGCAACTGAAATAAGAAGGTAGCCATACCACTGATGGCAAAACCTATTGCAATAATACCGTTAACCGACCAAAAGCCTTTTATATTACTTTTTATTGCAGATAGGCTGCCAATAGTTACCAACACAATAACGCTTGCAATGGCTTCTGTTTGAGTAAATACATTTTTATTAAAATGAGCGTCTACTTCATTCCATATTTCCACGGCAAAATTGTCGCGGAAATCTCTGAGCGTGGCAAGAAAAGTATATAATATAATATAGCATAACACCCCCCAGCCATAATTGCTGAATACATTTTTCTTATCTTCATTACTCATTGGTAAACGCGGCGATCTTGCACGCATATCTTCTTCTGTTGGAGCGGGAATAACAGATAGCATCCACACAAATAAAAAAAACAGGGGCAGGAAAATCAGCCCCATTACAAAAGGCATCCAGAATTCACTTACTGCCGGCAACCATTCTCTCACATCAAAATACAATGTTTTTAATATGCCCGATGAAACAATAAGACTGATGCTTAAGCCAATAGCAAGTATCTCTGTAAATTTTCTGCCTTCAAGATAGCTGAATACAATACCCCATATCATCCCAAGCGGCAATCCGTTTAAAAACAAACAAACAAAGTTGTAGGGATGCGGCACCAAACCAAAAAGCAGTAACGCTGCTTCTGCAAAAAGTATTAATCCTATAATAAGCTTTGTACGGCTGGTTGATTTTAATTCTGAAATAACTTTTATACCCATGAACTTGGAAAGCATATAACCAAATACCTGCGATATAATAAGGATGGTTTTGTAATGTATGTCCCAAAGCGTAAGGCCTTCATACGTACCTGCGTTAAAAGGTTTTCTGAACGCATACATGCAGAAATAAGTACCGAAAGCCGCCAGCATGCACCATATAATAAAAAATGGTTTTGATGTTGCTAAAAGTCGTTTGATTTGTTGCATCAGTCAGGTTTTTAAAGCGGCAGCTTCGTTTTACAATAATTAAACCTCGTTTAGCCTTTGTAAATATATTCAAATTTCAATTCTACAGCACAGCTTAACAAAAAGAAAATATTAGGAGTACATTTGCCTATGAATTATACTACCAAACTTTCCGTAAACATAAACAAAATAGCCACGCTCAGGAACAGCAGGGGTGGCAATAACCCTGATGTTTTAAAAGCAGCTGCGGCTATTGAACGCTTTGGTGCGGATGGCATTACGGTTCATCCCCGCCCGGATGAGCGGCATATACGCTACAGCGATGTAAGCGCAATAAGGAAAGCTATCACTACAGAGCTCAATATGGAAGGCAATTGCAGGGAGCAGAAGTTTATTGACCTTGTGTTAGAAACCAAACCGCACCAGGTAACACTGGTACCTGATGAGCCCGGGCAAATTACCAGCGATCACGGCTGGGATACAATAAAAAATAAAGATTATTTAACGGAGATGATATCTCTGTTCAGGAACGCCGGCATCCGCGTTTCCATATTTGTTGACCCTGATGTTAAAATGGTGGAAGGCGCGGCAGCTACCGGCACAGACAGGATTGAATTGTATACCGAAGGCTATGCCGACGCATATTTACAAAGCCCGCAAAAGGCAGTTGCTCCTTATGTTGCTGCTGCACAAAAAGCAAAGGCATTAGGACTTGGGTTAAATGCAGGCCATGACCTGGATATGCATAACCTGGCATTTTTTAAACAACATATTCCGTGGTTAGATGAAGTTTCAATAGGGCATGCGCTGATATGTGATGCCCTTTATCTTGGTTTGGAAAATACCGTTCAATTATATAAGCGGCAGTTGAAATAATTTCGGTGGCATGAATATTGATTTACAAACGCTTTAAAAACAACAACAATATGAAAAGAATTATTTTTATGCCTTTACTGGCAGCAACAATGCTTGTAACCAGCATAGCCTGCGCACAGGATAAAAAACCCGCAAGCCCCCCTGCCACAGTTTCTGAAAAAATAACTTCAGGCGCCACTATTACTATCAACTATAGCCAACCTTCTGTAAAAGGAAGAACTATTGGTAAAGACCTTGAGCCATTACCAGGTAAAGTATGGCGCACGGGAGCAAATGAAGCAACCGTATTTGAAACAGATAAGGATATTACTGTAGAGGGTCAAAACTTACCTGCAGGTAAATATGGTTTATTTACCATTGCAGGCGATAAAGAATGGACTATCATCTTTAATAAAACATGGAAACAATGGGGTGCCTTTAAGTATAGTGACGCTGATGATGTTTTGCGTGTGAAGGTGCCTGTTAGTAAAGCGCCTGCATTTACTGAAACCTTTACTATTAAAATAGGAGAAGACGGTAAAGTAAGTTTATTGTGGGGTGATACAGAAACGGATTTCGCGGTGAAATAATTTTTCACTGTTACATAAAAAATGCCCCGCCCCGATAGTGATCGGGGCGGGGCATTTTTTATGTGGCATGACGTTTTTCAAGCACTGAAACAATATCTTTTAACCGGTATCCCTTTGCATTCAATAGTATAAGATAGTGAAAGAGTAAGTCGGCAGATTCATTAAGAAAAAGATCTTCATTATTATCTTTTGCTTCTATTACTGTTTCCACAGCCTCCTCTCCTACTTTTTGTGCAATTTTATTAATGCCCTTTGTAAAAAGTTTAGCTACATACGATTCATCAGGAGATGCTTTTTTACGCAGCTCAATAATATCTTCGAGATAATACAGGAAATCATCTGTATGATTTTTTTCATCCCAGCAGGTATCAGCGCCGGTATGGCAAACGGGGCCAAGAGGATGCGCTTTTATCAGCAATGTATCATTGTCGCAATCTACGGCGGCTGATTTTAATTCAAGAAAATTGCCACTCTCTTCTCCTTTTGTCCAGAGCCTTTTTTTACTGCGGCTGTAAAAAGTTACTTTACCTGTTTGCATAGTAGTATTCCATGCATCTTCATTCATAAAACCAAGCATCAGCACTTTCAGGGTTTCACTATCCTGCACAATAGCAGGAACCAAACCATCGCTGTATTTCTTAAAATCAATCTTCATAAATACTATATAATAAATGCCGCAAGTTAAGGAATGTGGCAGTTTAAGCCATAGATTAAGATAACAGGGCAGCTTCAACATTCAGCCAGGCATATAAAAGGTTGCCTTTAAAAAGGCAACCTCAATAATTTACTGCAAACCTGTAAGCCGGATTCTGTCGTGTGCTATCATTTATCTTGCCCTGCCATTACTGGCAGGGTCTATCTGCTTACCCTCCCTGATATTCCGGAGAAATTTTGCCGGGCAGGCAAAAAATCAGGGTATACATAGCATTTCAGCACACAAGGTTTACCCATTCCGCAAGTTACCTTGCAGAATTGTGAGCTTTTACCTCACATTTTCACCCTTACCCCGCCTGAGGCGGGGCGGTTATTTTCTGTGGCACTATCTGTTCCCGCTTATAACGGAACCCGGCTGTTAACCGGTGCGTTGCCCTGTGCTGTCCGGACTTTCCTCAGCATATTTTATTATACCGCGATAGCATAGTTTGCAGCAACGGCAAAGGTAATTTTTATTTCAGGGTTATTATGCATTAAGGTGCATTAATGCAACAATATATACTGGTACTATGCTAATTGTGAAAGGTCAGGCTTACTTACCGAAAGGCATGGCAGGCAGCAAACGCGAGTCTCACGGCTTACGTTTCACGTCTCACGAGTGTATCCGGGATAATAGTAATCCTAACATAACACTACCGGCTGTTATAACAGCTTTCAACTTAGTTTCTCTTTTGGCGGAGGAGGTGGTGGCGCGGGTGGTGGAGGGGGCGGCGGAACTGGAGGATCGCCATACTTATCATTAAATCCCTTCTTTGTTGTTTCATTGGACAGATCATACAACCTTGTTGTTTTGTCTTTCATTTTTAAAACAATCGTGTCATTAGTCTTCCAATAAACTTTGGCTACTTCCGGATTACGTTGAAGAAAATCTTTCAATCCGGGAAATCTGGCAGCCTCCACTTGAGGGGAATCAGGCGCTTGTTCTGAAGTTTTTTTCTCTTTTTGAGCATGCGCCATCAATGACGTGCACAATAAGCACGTGAAAAAAAGTATGCATTTCATGTTAAGAGATTTTTTGTTTAGATGCAGCCTTTAAAATTTTCCATAACTTATATTTAGTTATATATCCTAAACCTGATGTATTATCTTCAATACCTAAACAGGCACACAATGCGGCTATTATTATTTTGTTTTGCTGTTGTATACAGCACTTCTATTTATGCACAGGCTGACTCCTTATCTCTACAATTCCCTGTTGATTCAGGTTATCTTTCTTCATTCGACAATACAAAAATTTATTATGAATCCAGTGGAAAAGGTAAAGCGGTTGTATTGGTGCATGGCTTTATTGTAAACAGTAATTCATGGAAGAAAACAGCTTTATATAAAGATTTATTGGCAACCGGTTACAGGGTAATAATCCTTGATCTTCGGGGAAATGGCAGGTCAGACAAACCCCACGACAGCACAGCTTATGCCAATGACGCTGAAGCAAAAGACATCATGCTTCTGATAAATAAACTCAACATTAAAAACTATACCGCTATCGGATATTCAAGAGGCTCGATCATTACCGCAAGATTATTGGTATTGGATAAAAGAGTGAATGCAGCAGTATTAGGCGGTATGGGCACGGATTTTACAAACCCTGATTGGCCAAGGCGCATCATGTTTTACAGGGCGTTAAAAGGAGAAGATGTGCCCGGGCTTGAAGCAGTTGTTGAAAACATACAAAAACAAAATCTTGATCGCACAGCATTAATGTGGATGCAGCGGTATCAGCCATCAACAAGCATAGCTGTTTTAAACAAAGTAAAACAACCCATACTCGTAATATGCGGAGATAAGGATAGCGATAACGGATCTGCATCTGATCTTGTGAAAGTTTTTAAACATGCTTTATTTAAAACCGTGCCCGGCGATCATGGAGGGGCTTATCATACTCCTGAATTCTCTGCTAATGTTATATCATTCCTGAAAACATTATAAGGTTATATGATATTCCTTTCGAATTCCTATTTTTACGCTCAATTTTAAAATCATTTATATGTCGTATAATCTCTTGAAAGGAAAGAATGGAATTATATTTGGTGCGCTGGATGAAAAATCAATTGCCTGGAGAACCGCATTAAAATGCCATGAAGAAGGTGCTAAACTTGTATTAACCAACGCGCCTGTTGCCTTACGCATGGGCGAAATAAATAAACTGGCTGAAGCCGTGAATGCCCCTGTTATTGGCGCTGACGTAACCAATATGGATGATTTGAAAAAATTGTTCGAAGAATCTATGGCACACTTTGGCGGCAAAATAGATTTTATACTCCACTCCATAGGGATGAGTCTTAATGTAAGAAAAGGAAAGTCCTACACTGAGCTTGATTACGGGTTCAACCAGAAAACACTTGATATTTCTGCTATGTCTCTTCATCGTGTGCTACGCACCGCCTGGGATCTGGATGCTATTAACGAATGGGGCAGTATTGTAGCGCTTACGTATATCGCGGCGCAGCGTGTGTTTCCTCATTATAGTGAAATGGCTGATGCCAAATCTTTACTGGAAAGTGTTGCCCGCAGTTTCGGTTATCATTATGGTGTAAGAAGAAAAGTAAGGATCAATACTGTTTCACAATCTCCCACCAGAACAACAGCCGGCAGTGGTGTAAAAGGTTTTGACGGATTTATTACTTATGCTGAAAAAATGAGCCCGCTCGGTAATGCAACCAGTGATGATTGCGCCAATTATTGCATATCATTATTCAGCGATCTTTCAAGGATGGTAACCATGCAGAATCTTTTCCATGATGGAGGATTTTCGTTTACCGGCGTTACAGAAGAAGTCCTTGTAGCAATGGAGAAATAAAGGAAATGATGAATGATCAACAGGCAATGGTGAATATTCCTTAAGATGTTGGTGATAACACCAACATCGGCGGTCGCCGTTGCGGGTATTGTCACCCGCAACTACACAAGCTTTAAAGGAAACGACATTGAATAGTCAATGATGAATATGTAAAGCAATGCTGAACCTGTAACCTGAAATTATACTATGCAATGGATTGATTACGTTGGACTGTTTGGTGCAGTTTTATCTTCTGTAACATTTGTGCCGCAGGTAATTAAAGCCTGGCAAACCAAATCCGTTGGTGATCTTTCTATATGGATGGTATTTATTTTGATCGGCAATGTATCTACCTGGTTGTTTTACGGTATTGTTAAACATGATATTGCTATTATTGTTGCCAATTCAATCATCCTGTTTCTTTCTTTATTGATACTTTATTTTAAAATCTCTTTCAAAAAATAATATGGCTGATACATCATCAAATAAACTTAGAATACTGGTAGTGGGATGCGGAAATATGGGCGCATCTCATGCAACCGCTTATCATAACATGGACGCGTTTGAAATATGCGGGCTGGTTTCAGGAAAAGATACCAAGAAAGTATTGAATGAGAAATTAGGCGGAAAGTATGCATTGTTTGATGATTATTACACAGCGCTGGAAGCTACAAAACCAGACGCGGTTAGCATATCAACCTATCCGGATACGCATGAGGCTTTTGCAGTAAAAGCTTTTGAAAGTGGATGTCATGTATTTGTAGAAAAGCCTTTGGCAGATACTGTTGAAGGTTCTGAGCGTGTGGTTGCCGCTGCAGTAAAAGCGAATAAAAAATTGGTGATAGGGTATATTCTGCGCCATCATCCCTCATGGGAAAAATTTATTGAGCTATCACAGCAAATGGGCAAGCCATTAGTGATGCGCATGAACCTGAACCAGCAAAGCAGTGGTAAAATGTGGACACTGCACCGCAACCTTATGAAGAGCCTTAGCCCGATAGTAGATTGCGGTGTTCATTATATTGACGTAATGTGCCAGATGGTGAGATCAAAGCCGGTAGCAGTGCATGCCATTGGTGCAAGACTGACAGAAGAAATTCCTGCAGGTAATTATAATTACGGGCAATTGCAGATACGCTTTGAAGATGGGTCCGTTGGCTGGTATGAAGCCGGCTGGGGGCCAATGGTAAGTGAAACCGCTTTTTTTATTAAAGATGTTTTTGGTCCGAAAGGCTCAGTATCTATTGTGGCAAAAAGCGCCGGTGGAAAAGGTAAGTCAGATTCAATAGAAGCGCATACTAAAACAGAATCGCTATTGGTGCATCATGCTGCGTTAAACAGTAATGAGCAATTCAAAAAAGCAGATGAATGGATTGATCTTACGGACGAACCGGATCACCAGGAATTGTGCAACCGTGAACAGCGATATTTTCTGAAAGCCATTAATGAAGATATTGACCTCACAGACCATATGCAGGATGCGGTAAATAGTTTACGTATTGCGTTTGCCTGTGATAAGTCTGTTTTAACCGGGCAAGTTGTAACTTTAGCGTAACCAAACTTTTACGGTTATGAAAAATAAAATTTTCATTGCCCTTACTTTTGCTTTGCTCTCTATATTTTCCAAAGCATTTCCTCATTCATTTGAAGAACATCCGACGCTTGCCATAGGCGCACCTGCGCCGGATTTTACATTGCCAGCGGTTGATGGGAAAACGTATACGCTTGCATCATTTAAAAACAAGGATATACTTGTTGTGATTTTCACCTGCAACCACTGCCCTACTGCACAGGCTTATGAAGACCGCATTATTCAGCTAACAAAAGATTATTCAGACAAGAGTGTAGCAGTAGCAGCGATTATGCCCAATGATCCTGCTTCTATTACATTGAGTGAATTGGATTATACTGATCTCAGTGATTCTTTTGAAGAGATGAAAATACGTGCAAAAGAAAAGAACTTTAATTTCCCGTACCTGTATGATGGCGATAAAGAAGAAACCGCTAAAGCTTATGGCCCGGTTGCAACGCCACATGTATTTGTATTTGATAAAAATAGAAAACTCCGCTACCAGGGTCGCATAGACGATGTTGAAGATCCGGCAAAAACACCAAAGAACCACGATACAAGAAACGCTATTGAAGCATTGCTTGCTAATAAAGAAATAAACCCGGCTACAACAAAAGTTTTTGGCTGCTCGGTAAAATGGATTGAGAAGAGTGACTGGATCATCAGGGCAAAAGAAGCATGGGCCAAAGAGCCTGTAGCGCTTCAGCATATTGATGAAAACGGTATAAAAGAATTGTTACAGAATAAATCAGATAAATTGCGCCTCATCAACGTTTGGGCAACATGGTGCGGGCCTTGTGTAAGTGAGTTCCCTGATTTTATTACGATCAACCGGATGTACAGGAAAAGAGATTTTGAATTTATAAGTATAAGCGCCGATAATCCCGGTAAAAAAGACAAGGTTTTACAATTCTTAAAAAAGCAACAGGCATCCAACAGTAACTATATTTTTTCGGAGGATGATAAATATAAACTGATAGAAGCAATTGACCCTGCATGGCAGGGCGCATTACCTTATACAATACTGGTTGAGCCCGGGGGTAAAATTGTATATGCAAAGCAAGGCCCGATCAATCCGGGGTTAATGAAGAAAACGATAGTAGAAAATAAATTGTTGGGGAGATATTATTGATCCTTAATCCTTCCATTTCAACAACAAACTATTACTCACCACACTCACACTGCTTAATGCCATTGCAGCCCCGGCTATCATCGGGTTTAGCAAAAATCCATTTATGGGATATAATATACCGGCAGCTACAGGTATCCCTATTACATTATAAATAAACGCCCAGAATAAATTTTGTTTTATAGTGCTTACTGTTTGCCGGGATAATCTTATAGCTTTTGGAATTTTTGTAAGATCAGAAGATATGATCGTCATTTTGGCTACATCCATTGCAATATCACTTCCTTTGCCCATTGCAATACTTACATCAGCCTGTGCCAGGGCAGCACTGTCATTGATACCATCGCCTACCATTGCTACTATGTTGCCCTGCTGCTGAAGCGATTGCACAAAAGCTGATTTTTGCTGAGGCAATACTTCAGCTTTGTAATGTTGTATACCTGTTTGTTTTGCTATTGCAGCAGCGGTTACTTCATTGTCCCCGGTGAGCATATATACTTTAATGCCCATTTGCCCTATTGCTTTAATAGCCGCAGCAGAAGTATTTTTTATTTTATCGGCAATTGCCAAAACAGCTAAAGCATTTGTATTATCAGCAAACCAAATTACTGTTTTTGCATTACCGCTCCATTCAACTGCTTTTTGTTTCAACGCTGCATTTATAATAATATTATTTTCATTCAACAGCCTGGTATTACCAACATAGTACACCGCTTCATTAACTATTGCCTTTGCACCTTTACCGGTAATACTTTCAAATGCAGATACAGTAACAGTATGCTCATCTCCCAAATATTGAACAACTGCTTCTGCCAATGGATGCTCTGATTGTTTTTCTATACTGCATAATATTTGCTGCTTCGTTTCATCACTATTAAGCCAGCTAATATCAGTTACCTGTGGTTTACCTTCGGTAATTGTTCCTGTTTTATCAAGCACTATTGCATTTACCTTTTTCGCCAATTCAAGGCTTTCTGCATCTTTAATGAGTATACCTTTTTCAGCGCCTTTCCCTACGCCAACCATAATGGCTGTGGGCGTTGCAAGACCTAACGCACACGGGCAAGCGATAACCAATACGGTCACCGCCGCCAATAATCCCTGTACTATACCATTATCATCACCAAAAGCTACCCATAAAATAAATGTAAGCAGCGCTATACCAATTACCACCGGAACAAAAATACCCGCTATTTTATCTACCAGCTTTTGCACCGGTGCTTTGCTACCCTGCGCATCCTGCACCATTTTTATAATTTGTGCAAGCATAGTGGCACTACCCACTTTCACAGCTTTAAATTGAAAACTGCCTTTCTGGTTAATAGTACCTGCAAACACTTTTTCATGATCCTGCTTCAATACCGGCACAGGCTCACCGCTCAGCATGCTTTCATCTACATACGAGCTCCCGGAAACAACAATACCATCAACAGCAATTTTTTCACCGGGTTTTACCAACAGCATATCACCTGCTTTAACTTCTTCTACAGGCAATTGTACCTGCACGCCGCTCTGCTGTACTATCGTTACTGTTTTAGGTTGTAAGCCCATGAGTTTTTTCAAAGCTGTAGCAGTATTTCCTTTGGCTTTTTCTTCCAATAATCTTCCCAGCAAAATAAATGAGATCACTACTGAAGCCGCCTCAAAATATACATGCGCATGCAATCCTCTTGCATGCCAGAATTCCGGGAACAACATATTGAATACACTGAAAACATATGCGATACCTGTGCTTAATGCAACGAGCGTATCCATATTGGCAGAGCGATGTTTTGCCTGCTTCCATGCATTCACAAAAAAATCTTTGCCCAGCCATAATACAACCGGTGTTGAAAACAGCCACATTATTTCATTGGCGTAAGGTATACCTGCCCATCCGGCAGGCGGGTTCATAAAGAACATCCCGATAATAACAACCGGGAATGTTAATATGATTGCCCAAACTGTTTTTGTTTTTAATTGGCGGAATTTCTTTTCGTGTATTGCTTCAAGTGTTTCCTGCTGTGTATTATCATCTTCTATCAGCAGATCATACCCGGCAGATTCCACCACATTGCGCAAAGCTCCGGGATTTGTTTTACCAGGCAGATATTCTACCACAACTGTTGCCGATGCAAAATTTACCGATGCGTCAACAACGCCTTCAGCAGATTTCAATACACTTTCCACACTCACAGCACAGGACGCACAACTCATATTTAAAACCGGGAAAGTTTTCTTTATGCTTACAGCACTTTTATTTTTATCCTTTTGCGTAGTAAATTCAACCTGCATTGTCATAACCGGGATATTTAAACAATGCAAAGTTGATAACAACAGCGATGCAAACTGTTACTGTTTTATGGAATTGATTTGTAAGATTTACAGGTTCGGAGCCCTTCATTCATTAAACTTTATCCAGCGGTTTTCTTTTCTCCTCTTTTATTTGTTTAAAATGACTTGGCGTTAACCCGGTAACTTTTTTAAACTGGTTACTTAAATACGCTACACTGGAATAGTTAAGCCGGAATGCTATTTCGCTGAGCGAAAGTTCGTCATATACCAGCAATTCCTTTACCCGCTCTATTTTTTGTGCGATAAAATATTTTTCAATAGTTGAGCCTTCCACTTCTGAAAAAAGATTGGAGAGATAATTATAATCGTGATGCAGTTCTTTACCAAGCAAATCAGACAGGCTTGTTTTTAGTTCCCCGTTATGCCGATGTACAAGATCAATAATAATATTCTTAATTTTTTCTATAATACGGCTCTTTTTATCATCTATGAGCTCAAAGCCAACAAGCTCTAATATTTTTGCTATATTATTTCTTTCTGCTGCTGAAATATCTTTATTCAATACTGCTTCACCAAGCGTAACACCTGTAGGTTTATAACCAAGTTTTTCCAACTCACTGCGCACCACCATTATGCAGCGGTTGCAAACCATATTTTTGATAATAAGTTTATTGCCCACACATCATTATTTATGAAGTGCGAAGATAGGAAGAAGGCCGGGAAAGGAAGAAGGAAGTAGTAAGAGGAAAGGTTGCAGGTTTTTAAATGTGCCTTACAAGTTTGTGCCTGTGCGCTGATTGCTGACAGCTGACGGCTGATTGCCCATTGCCCGCCTATCCCTATTCCGAAAAACGTCTTCTCATTTGCCCTTCAGTCCCCATGCCCTGGGGAGTATTACCTGAAGATTGCTGCCCCTTGAATTTCATCAGCTTATATGTAAACGTTAACATGAAATAGCGGGTTAAGCGGTTTACCCTGCTATCAATAATAGCATTACCGGTTACCTGCCTTGTTACGCTTGTATTTTGATTAAAGATATCAAAGCCTGAAAGACGAATGAAACCACTTTGATTTTTAAATAATGTTTTCTCTATTGATGCATTAAACAATGTTGGGTTTGAATTTACATTGGAAGCAAGTCCTTTATTCAAAGTATAACTGATATCATATCTCACAATCACACCTCCGGGAATATCAAGACGCATTGTGCTGTTTGCACCCCACGCACCTGAATTAAGCCTGGCTCCGTTTTGCGTAAGCGTATATTTGGTAGAATTCAAGCTATAAGAACCGCCGGCCGTAAGCTGAATCCACTCTTTAAAATTAAATTCAAAACGAAGCATCTGCGTGGTTACCCAATTATTTCCTACATTCTTTTTACTATCAACCAGCCCAACATCATGCGTGTAATTTGCATTACCATTTAATGAAATTACATAAGTGCGGTTTTGAAACGGAACAGAATAGTTATAAAACCCGGAAAGGTTATAGTACCCGTTTATATTTTCCGGCATACTCAACTGCGCGCCGCTGCTGTCTAACTGAATATTGTTATTTACTATCCTGTTTTGTATGGTGTTGGCATTCATACCTGCAAACAATACACGCCCGGAAGTAAAATTAAAATTATTAAACATTACCCTGAGGTTATGGCTAAACTCCGGCCGCAGATCCGGATTACCCTGTGTTTGATATTGGGGATTGGAAACATCACGAACCGGCTGCAATTGATTAAAGCCAGGCTGGTTGAAGTTGGCGCTGTAGTTCATGTTCAACCGCCTTGTGCGGGAAAAATTGTATGACAACCTTGCCTGTGGAGCGAAATTCAAACGTTTTTGCGGTGTATAAGCGCTATCTTTAGTTATAGAGTATCCGTTTAGGTTAGCAGGCTGAAGATTTACGCCAAATGAATAATTGTATTTTTTATTAACCGTACGCAGGCTTAAACCAACACGCTGGTTAATAAAAGTGTTTTCATACGCGTTACTCAAGCTGTCCAAAAAATCCAACGCTCCATTTATATCGCTCTTATCATATGTTCTTTTATCATTTCGTGCAAATGAATAATTGTAGCCGTAGCTGATATCAAGAAAACGCCGTGTTGACAATGGTTCTGTATAAGTGATATTTATTCCGTAATTACGATTGCGGTTATCCTGCGTTATTAGCTGATCAAGAAAAGTATCGGAATAGCCGCCGGCTTTTAAATATTCTCTTGTGAAATTTATTTTATCATCATCACGCAGCGAGGATGACGTACCAAGATTTATATTAACAGACAAATTTCTGCCTCTTTTGGCGAACCGGTGATTATAACTGATTTCTGCATTAAAATTAGGCGCTTTACTTGCAACCGTATCTCCAGAATACCCGGACTGTGTTGTATCTCCGCTGCTCAGGTAATCAAATACTCCCTTACTACGATTATCAGCATAACCGTAATTGAAATTTGGGCGGATTTTTATATAGTTGAATGAATCAATATTATATTCAAGATTAAGATTCACCCTGTGATTTCTACCGGTATTATCAGCCAGGTTATCCCTGTTGTTTATATAAGTGCTGCCATTATCAAAAAGATTTTGTTGAGAAGTGGTGCGGGTGATGTAGGTATTTCTGTTTGAAAAACTATAGTTACCATACAACGAACCTTTTTTATTTGGAAAATCAGTTCTGAAATTCAGCCCTACAGCTTTATTATCTGTTATACCATTCTGATCAGCATTAGTATCTGAAGTAGAACTACCTGAACTGATGGTACGCCCGGAGCCGCCACCTCCGCCACGCCGGTTGCTGCCATCATTTGAAAAGTCAAATAAATTCTGGTTGATGTTGTTGATATTCCCCAGCAATGATAACTGTGTATTCTCACGAAACAGGTTTGCGCTTAATGTAAACTGCCTGCGATCATCCGTTCCATATCCTGCAGATGCTTTTCCAAAAGCGCCCTGGTTTTTATCTTTTTTTAATTGCAGGTTGATCACAATATCCGGATCGCCGTCTTTTATACCGGATATAGCTGCCATATCTCCGTAATCATCTACCACCTGTACCTTATCTACAATTTCGGCAGGAAGCTCACGGGATGCGGTTTTAGGGTCACCACCAAAAAAATCCTTTCCATTTACTTTTATTTTCGTAACGGTTTTTCCCTGTGCTGTTATATTCCCGTCTTTATCAACCTGTAAACCCGGCAATTTCTTTAATAATTCTTCAACAGATGAATTAGGCCTCACTTTAAATGAATCGACATTAAATTCAACAGTATCTTCTTTCACTACAATGGGTGGCGGCGCTATTATTACTTCCTGCAATGTTTTAATAGCAGGCTGCATGGTAATGTTGGCAAGGGTTATATCCATTTTGCTTGCTTCAAAATCATAATCCTGCTCAACATCTTCCATGCCCACATTGGTAACACGTATGCGAAACGATGATGATTGCACTTTTGAAAAACTATATTGCCCTGATTTATCAGTTACTGTTTTTAATGTATCGCCACCTGTTTTTTTGAAGAGCAAAACTGTTGCCCCCTGTAAAACCACATGAGCGCTATCATACACTTTTCCCTTAACAGTTCTTTCTGTTTGTGCAAAAGCAAAAGATGATAAAAAGAAAGTAAATAAAAGTATAATTATGGGCTTCATATTACTACAGAGGTATTACTTTAGTGATTAGGGTGTTATTAAAAACATATTCAAAAATATAACGAACCCCGCGAGATTAAAATTTCACCACGTTAAATATGGTTAATGATAATATATATAACGTAAAAAACCTGTTGGATTGAGTTATTACAACGCAAAACCAACAGGTTTTATCTACAAAAAAATATATTACTTTTTCTTTTTCTGACTTTTAGGAGCAAACATAATAAGCATACGCTTACCTTCAAGCTTTGGCAACCCTTCAGGTGTGCCTATTTCCGCAAGACGTTCAGCAAATTTCAACAACAATAATTCGCCTCTTTCCTTAAACATGATTGCACGGCCTTTAAACTGAACATATGCTTTTACTTTATTGCCATCTTTCAAAAAATCTTCTGCATGCTTGGCTTTAAAGTTAAAGTCGTGCTCATCTGTATTCGGAGTAAACCGTATTTCCTTTACTTCAGAAACTTTAGAGTTGGCTTTCATTTCCTTCTCTTTCTTCTTCTTCTCGTAAAGAAATTTATTATAGTCGATTATCTTACATACCGGCGGATCAGCATTTGGAGAAATCTCTACAAGATCGAGCCCCTGTTCGTTTGCTATTTTAAGGGCATCCTGTATGGAATATACGCCTACTTCAATATTCTCACCAACCAGTCTTACCTGCGGTACCCTGATCATATTATTTGTGCGATGTTCCTGCTGTTGTTCTTTTCTGAAACGGGGATTAAAGCCGCCCCTTTGGAATGGAGGTTTCTGTGGAAATGCCATTTACGTTTTTTAAAGTGATACTCCCTGTTCGGAGATTTTAATTGTTTTAGTAATTAAAGTTATTAATATAGATATTGTATTAAATGTATATTTACCTGCTTTATTCTTTGTACTATTCCGCGGCTCTCGTTTTTATTTCTTCCAATATGTTGTTAATAAATATTGATACTTCTTTTGCTCCAAGGTCACCCTTTCCCTGGCGGCGAACAGCTACTTTATTTTCTGCCACTTCTTTTTCGCCAATTACCAGCATATAAGGTACTCTTGCCAATTCGGTATCACGTATCTTTTTTCCTATTTTTTCAGGTCTGTCGTCAATTTCAGCGCGAATATCCGCATTTTTCAAAGATTCTAAAACATTTTGTGCGTAATCCATAAACTTATCGCTGATGGGCAAAATCTTTACCTGCAGCGGCGCCAGCCACACCGGCAGCTTACCGGCATAATGTTCAAGCAAAAACCCAATGAAACGTTCGTGCGTGCCCAGTGGTGCACGGTGAATAATCAGGGGTGTTTCGGCTATATTGTCTTTACTGGTGTACTGCAGTTTAAAACTGCGCCCCTGCGAAAAGTCAACCTGGTTGGTAGCCAGCGTAAATTCCCTGCCGATTACGCTGAATATCTGCACATCAATTTTAGGGCCATAAAAAGCCGCTTCATCCTGCACTTCTACAAAAGGAATATCTGATTCAATCAGCACATCCCGAACCATTGCTTCGGTTTCCTTCCATAATTCCGGTTCATTTACATACTTCCTGCCCAGCTTATCAGGAGAGTGAAGGCTGAGCCGCATGATATACTTTTCAATGCCGAATATTTTAAAATACTTCTGGTACATTTCATTTACCGCCCTGAATTCTGAAGCAAACTGCTCACGGGTGCAGTATATATGCGCGTCATTCATATGCAGGCAGCGCACACGCATCAAACCAAATAATTCACCACTCTGCTCATAACGGTAAACAGTACCATATTCTGCAATGCGGTAAGGAAGATCGCGATAGCTTTTGGGTTCTGCCGCAAATATTTTATGGTGATGCGGGCAGTTCATAGATTTGAGATAATATTTCTCGCCATCCATCTCCATTGGCGGATACATACTATCCGCATAGTATGGTAAATGCCCGCTGGTGAGATACATGCTTTCTTTTGCAATATGCGGTGTAACCACGCGCTTATATCCTGCTGCTTTCTCTGTTTCCTTAGCCAGCTTTTCCAGTTCTTCAATTACAATGGTTCCGTTAGGAAGCCACATAATCAATCCCTGGCCTACATCATCATCCATGGTATAAATACCCAGCTCTTTTCCCAGCTTGCGGTGGTCTCTTTTTTTTGCTTCTTCCAGCATCTGCAGGTATTCATCCAGTTCTTTCTGATTAGGAAATGTGATACCATATATGCGGGTAAGCTGTTTGTTTTTTTCATCGCCTTTCCAGTATGCTCCGGCAATATTGGTAAGCTTTATAGCTTTAATTAATCCGGTTTGCGGAATATGCGGACCGCGGCATAAATCAGTAAAACCGCCCTGGGTATAAAAAGTGATATTGCCATCATCCAGGTTATGCAGGAGGTCGAGCTTATATTCATCTCCTTTATCAAAAAAGTATTTTACTGCTTCGGTTTTTGAAATTTCTTTCCTGATGTATGGATTATTCTGCTTTGCCAGTTCATTCATTTTCTTTTCCAGCGCAAGCAATTCTTCTTCAGTAATTTTTCTATCACCCAGGTCCATATCATAATAAAAGCCGGGAGGATTTTGCGTAGCCGGCCCCACCCAGAATTTTACGCCAGGAAAAACAGATTCCACCGCTTCAGCCATCAGGTGTGCAGAAGAATGCCAGAAGGTTGATTTTCCTTCTGCTTCATTCCAGGTAAGTAATTTCAGCGTGCTGTCATCATTAATTGGTCGTGTTGCGTCCCAAACCACTCCGTTTACGGAAGCCGCCAACACTTTTTTTGCAAGCCCCTCGCTTATAGATTTTGCTATGTCCAACGCTGTTGTTCCGGGCTGGTACTCTCTTACCGCGCCATCTGGAAAAGTTATTTTCATCATAAATATATTTCCGTTCATTGCAAAACGGGGTGCAAATTTAACGAACTCTTGGCGTATGATTTCATTTCTTGCGGCTATTTCCTTAGTATTGAGGTTATTTTTGCATTGATAAAAGTTTTACAATTAATGAAAGGCTGGTTTGTACTGATTTTGCTGAGCGGCATTAATTATTGTTCTGCCCAAAACCTTAGTGGTCAATGGCGTGGGTCATTTAATAGTGTAGGCAATGTAGTTGCCGCAGATGGAAATACTGAATATGTTTTGGAATTGGATATCCGGGGGTCGGAAATTACCGGTTACTCCTATTCCTATTTCAATTACCCCGGTAAGAAATATTATGTGATCTGCAGGCTTGAAGGAAAATATGATGCCGCCAGTAAGTCGGTGGTAGTAAATGAAGAAGAAAGAATAAAGGGAAATACACCTGTGGGTTGGGGAGATTGCCTGCAAACCCATATTCTTACTTTTATGAAACAGGGAAGCACTGAAAAATTAGTAGGAAGATGGCGGGCTTACAATGTTCCGGGATCTAATATTAACGGCTGCGGGCCAGGCACCACAGAGTTAGAAAGAAAAATGCTTACCAAAGTAGCACCTCCCAAAGCTGCACCGCTGGTGAAGAACGCTACAAAAGACCCGGGAACAAAAATCACCCCAAAAACAAATACAACATCCAGCAACCCAAAAACAACACCTAAAACATCAGCGCCACCGGTTGTTAAAAATACAACGCCCCGAGTAAACAAGCCTGCTGTCAAAGCAACGCCTGCCAAAAAGGATACAACTAAAACAGGTAAACTTATAGCAGGTAATCAACAAAATACAACCAATGTTCCTGAAAAAATTGCAAAAGATTCTGCCGCCAAAACAAGCAAAGCAAATATACTTACACCTGCCATTCCGGGTTTTGAAAGAAGAACAAAAAATGTGTTGAAAACAATAGAAGTGCCATCATTTAATGAAGAAATAAAGGTTGACTTTTATGATAATGGAGAAATTGATGGCGATACTATATCAGTTTTTTTCAACAACCAGTTGGTATTATCCGGCAAAAGGTTAACCGATAAACCACTTACGCTCCATTTAAAATTAGACCCGGATAAAGAAGATAACGAACTGGTAATGTATGCAGACAATCTCGGCTCTATACCGCCTAATACCGCATTAATGATTGCCACTATTGAAGGCAAACGTTATGAGGTGTATATCACCTCTACAGAAAAATCGAGTGGAACAATAAGGTTCAGGAAGAAAGAGTAACAGGTTCTACAGGCGGGTGTCGACACCCGCCTGCGAAAATTATATATATCCGGAGTTGATTTGCTGTTATCTGTAAAATCTGCTGTTGCATTTTTTTATATCATTTCTCCACACGTGTTTTTGTTGTCGCGGTGCGCTGCACCTGAAAATGCCACATCCGCTACTGTGCTACAAATATTACCGCTGCGCTGCAGCTATTTAAACACCTTGTATATAGCGCAGCCTGATTAGATAAAGATAGGTGTACTGGGAGCTGCCCGCAGGCAGGTTTGTAGCATTCCAGGCTACAATGGAACAAGCCCCAGCGCGGCGTAATATTATAGTATGCTTTATGGCAAAGGGTTTACAACCTTCAAAAGGTTGTAAACCCTGCAGCAAAATGCTGTCACCAAAACCCATGGGTATATCCACTGTTTTGCAGGTGCGCCTGCCGGGATAATTTTAAATACACACGCTATAACTTTCCGCCATTGCCTGTTGTTTACCTACCTTCCTTATCCGCCGGCATCAGCACAGCAGTAAATTGATTTTTTCCATTAAAGAAAAGCTTAGCCGCATCCTGCACATCTTTCACGGTAAGCTTATCTACATACGTATCAAATTTTGTAAACCGGCTTATATCATCTCCTTCTGTTTTTGAAGAAAGTAAATTCTGCAACCATGGTCCGTTTTGTTTTATCTGCTCCTTATGCGATTCTCTCCATTGCTGTTTTACCTTATTAAGGTTTTGCAGCGATGGGCCATTCTTAACAAGATTATTAATTTCATTTTGCAAAGCTTTTATCAAAGTATCAACTTTCTCCGGGCCACATGGTAATTGTGCAATGAAACGGTAATTATTGTACGGCACTTTGTTTACTTCTCCAAAAATACCTCCACCATAAATGCCCTGTATTTTCTCTCTCAGCTCTTCAACAATCCTGATATTTAACACTTCGCTTATAGCGTTAGCCTTAAAAGCCAGATCTTCGCTGTATGGCACTTCGCCGGTATAAAAAATAATTACCATGCTTTTTTGCTCCTGACCTTTATATACTGTAAGGTCTTTCTTCCCCGTTATCGGTCTCAGCTTTTTATCTGTATAAGTAAATTTTTTACCACTGGCAGGCAGGCTTGCTATATATGTTTCAATCAGCGGTATAATATCTTCCTGTTTAAAGCTGCCTGTGAAAACAAAATGCAGCCCGCTTGCATCACCCAATCTTTCTTTGTATATCTCAATTGTTCTGTCAACATTTATACTATCAAAATAAGATGGTTTGGGAACATTGATTGGCGCAAGCGGGCTGTTATTATACAGGGTTCTTACAGTAGTATCAAAAAATACAGCTTCCGGGTTTGCACTCAGCATTGCTAATTGTGCTTTGTTCTTCTGCACAAACGATTTGAATAAAGAAGTATCTTTTCGCGGGCTCGTTAATTTCAGGTAGGCAAGCTGAAACATTGTTTCCAGGTCTTTTACCGTAGAGCTGCCATTAATACCTTCCGTAGTTGCACTGATAAATGGTGAGGCAGATATGGATTTACCGGCTAAAACTTTCTGCAGGTCAACCGGTGAAAAATTACCATACCCCATAGCGCCAATCACGTTGTTCACATAGGTTGCATTATACCTGTCTGCAGGCCCATAATTACTGGTACCTCCATATCGCGAAGCGCCCATTAAAATTTCATTATCCTTAAAATCAGTTTGCTTGAGCGTAACCGTAATACCGTTTGACAGTGTAAGTTCAGTAGTTCCTAATACCGCGTTGGTTTTAGCAGCCGCTATCTTGCCTGCTGTTGGTTTTTGAGTAAGCAAATCAGCAGCAATGGTTTTTTCTTCGTAAGGCTTTACATCTGCTTTTTCAGCCGCGGCAATAGTGTTAAGCAGATCAGCAGAAGCAGGCAGTTTCACATTAGCTTCTTCCGGCCCGGATATATAAGCGAAAATATTCTGCTGACCTTTTATTTTATCTGCTACTTTATTTACATCAGCCAGTGTAATAGCAGGAACAATTTGTTTTACCAGGCCGTATTCAACCGCAATACCAGGTATAGGAGATTGCTCTAAAAAATGAGTAATGTACTCTTCAACAAATGAAGCTGACTCTGTTTTATTCCTGTCGTTATACGCACGCTCATATGCAGCCAGAATATTTTTCTTTGCTCTTTCCAGCTCCGGCTCTGTAAATCCAAATCTTTTCACTTTTTCAATTTCTTCCATTGTTGCTTTCACAGCGCCACTGGGTTCTTTATTGCCTGCGCCGGTATATACTTCAAAATTTTCGTAGCCTCTTGCGTAGCCGCCAAATTGCGTGCCCGCATACACAAAAGGAGGATTTTCCTGTTGTGTCAGCTCCTGCAATCTCCTGTTGAGCATACTGGTAAATAGTGATTTTGCAAGATGCTGCGCATAGTCTCCGATAGTAACCGGTGCAGCAATTTTATAAGCAGGATATTCTATTACCGCATCATAAGTGGTAGCTTCTTTATCCGTTACAACCATGGCATCGTTCGAAGTATATGCAGGCACATCAGCATATTTTCTTTCGGGTGCATTAGCAGGATTGGTTAAACCGCCAAAATGTTTTTTTATCATTTCCTCTGCCTGCTGCTTTGTTATATCGCCTACAACAATTACGGCCATCAAATCAGGCCTGTACCAGTCTTTATAATATTTTCTTATGGCATCATGCTTAAAGGTTTTGATAATGCTGTCCTTCCCTATCGGCAGCCTGTCTCCATATAGCGAGCCTTTCATCTGGCGCGGATAAACCTGTTTAAATATCCTGTCTTCAGCGCCTTTTCCGAGCCTGCTTTCCTCTAAAATAATGGGGCGCTCATTATCTATATCATCACTGAGATAGGTAACATTATGCGCCCAGTCTTCAAGCACTTTAAATCCTTTTTCAAGATTTTCTTTTTTATCAGTAGGTATGGGAAGAATATATATGGTGCGGTCAAAGCCTGTGTTAGCGTTAAGATCGCTTCCAAAGCCTACACCTATATCCTGCAAAAATGAAACGATGTCGTTCTTTTTAAAATTTTTTGTGCCGTTAAACGCCATATGTTCGGCCATGTGGGCAAGTCCGCTCTGATCGTCGGTTTCGTTAATAGAACCGGCATTTACAACCAGCCTTAATTCTACTTTCTTTTCCGGCCTGGCGTTCGGCTTTATGTAATACGTTAACCCGTTAGGTAATCTCCCGATAGTTACGCTGGTGTCCTGAGATAATTTTTGAGAGAGATTCAACTGCGCATGTGTAATAATAACACATCCGACAAGCACAAATAACAGCGATAGCTTTTTCTTCAGCATACTTTTGAACATAGGTTTTTGTTTTGCGCAAAAGTATAGAAATAAGCGGGAGAGTGATTGCCGTTTATCCTTATATATTCTTAAATGATTTCAGAGATAAGCCTGTTTATAAACTCAATTTACCCTGGTAAAAATCCAGTATACGCGTACGGAAAATATATTCGTACCAGGTTTGGGTAAGGTTCAGTCTTGCCCGGTCATAATTATTTTTGGTAATCAGGTATTCTGTTGAAACAATTGTACCCAGGTTAAACCGTATTTCTGCTGAGCGGAAAGACTCTTTATATTGTGTAACCTGTTCCAGCAGCACTTTATATTTTTCGTAAGCAGATATCATATCCTGGTGCGCTTTTTCGATAGATTGCTTTAAAACCAGCCTGTTTTGCGCTGCATCATAGGCTGCGCTTTTTGCGTTCAGTTTTGCTTTTTTTACAGCAGTGGTTACCCTCAGGTTGTTGAAAATAGGGATACTTAAATTCAATCCAACATAAGTACCCACGTTGTTTTTTATTTGATTATTGTAAGATATTTTTTGCTGATCATAATTTTGCTGATCAATCATTACCGGATTTTTTACGTTATCGATTGTTACATACCCACCTGTTTCAACAGTTGTAACAGTTGTTGGAATGAGTGAATTGGATACATTTGAATAATTACTGCTGAGACTGCCGCCCAGGCTCAGCGTAGGATAATATGCACCCTTTGCAATCTGTACATTTTTTTCAGCACTTTTTGTGCGTAAATCTATAGCTTTAATTTGTGCAAGGTTTTCAATTGCCGCAGCATATACCTGTTCGGCGCCGGCAGGATAAACTTCCAATAACTCAGCTTCAGACATTCTTTCCAGTTTCATATTTTTATCATAAGGCATATTCATCAACTGCGATAAATCAAGTTTTGCTGTTTGCAATGCATTATATGCAGCAATAATGCTTATTTCATCGTTAGCGAGTTGCCCTTTAAGATCGGAGAGCATATAACTACCGTTCACACCTTTTTCCACCAGCACCGACATACGCTCCACTTGTTTTTTTGTTACTTCCACCTGCTCGGTCATAATGTGCCAGGTATCTTCATTGTTAAGCACGGTAAGATATTGCAGAATGACCCGCAGTGTCAGTTCGTCTTTAGATTGCTGCCACTCCATTTCGCTGGCATGAAATGCATAACCGGTTTGCCTGATAAGATTTTGTAATTGTAAACCGCTGAACAGCGTAACACCCGCACTTAATCCCACACTGGAAGAAGAAAAATGCTGATTAAGATATTCATTACTGTAAGGATTGATGGATCGTCCCTGGTTCCAGCCATAGCCCCAACTGCCATTTACATTGGGTAGTAAATTAGCTTTTGCCTGCTGCCAGTCTGCTTTTGCCTTATCCGACTGTAGCCCCTGTTGCTTAACCGGTATATTATTGTCGAGTGCTTTATCAACACACTGTTTTAAAGTGAGCACAGCAGCATTTGATGTATCTGCTTGTGCAATACTTTTTAGTGAAACTACCATTACCACCATGCCAACTAATAAACTTTTAACGTTCTGCATTACTTCCTTTTTAAGCTTCTGTATTGATTAAATCGTTTCTTCAATTTTGCCATCGAGCAGGTTAATGATTCTTGAACCATATTCCGCGTTTTTTTCAGAATGTGTAACCTGGATAATGGTTACACCATCTTCTTTATTCAGTTTTTTAAAGAGCTTCATAATATCTTCTCCCTGTTTCGAATTAAGATTACCGGTTGGCTCATCTGCCAGTATCAGCCTGGGGTTTGCTACCAGTGCACGCGCAATGCCAACCAATTGCTGTTGCCCTCCCGAAAGTTGCGTTGGAAATAAATCTTTCTTGCCTACAATCTGAAAACGATCAAGTATATCTGCCACCACTGCTTTTCTTTCAGATGATTTCATATCCTTATAAATAAGCGGTGTTTCAATATTTTCATATACCGTTAATTCATCAATAAGATGATATGCCTGAAATACAAAGCCGATATATTTTTTATATAATTGAGAGCGCTGCTTTTCTTTAAGCAGGTGTACTGCTTCTCCCATAAAATAATGATAGCCTTCGGTAGGATCATCAAGCATGCCTGTTATATTAAGCAAGGTGGATTTGCCTGAACCAGACGGCCCCATTATGGAAACAAATTCGCCTTCATTTATTTTACAGTTGATATCTTTTAAAATATAGGTTTTGGCGCCGCCCACATTTACCGTTTTTGATATGTTCCTTAGCTCGATCATTTTCTTTTTTTTATGTAGATGATAAAAATCCGGATTTATACATTCAATAATAACTGCATTATACAAAATTCAATGCCATACATTCAATTAATTGAAAGTCAATTTTTTAAAATCCTGCCTTTTTTTAAACTGTACGTTTTTGATACAGTGAGAGTATGATTATGATACAATGTGTACCGTTTTGCATGGTTAATAATACCAGGATTATTGTTGTAAAGGAATATATTGCCAGGCTTTCAGATTACCAGCCTGGTTAATTATATTATACTTAACATATTATGCAGTACCCGGGCAGCATTTCACTATTCCGTACGCAAGCTCTTCACCGGGTTTGCCACTGCTGCTTTGATTGCCTGGAAGCTGATTGCTATAATAGTTATCGCAATTGCTGCAACCCCCGCAATAACAAATACAACAGGGGTAATTGTTATCCTGTAATCATACTGCTGCAACCAGTTGTGCATATAATAAAATGCAACAAGCGATGCCACCACGCAGCTCATCAATACCAATACAATAAAATCTTTTGACAGCAACAACCACACCTGCAATACAGAAGCGCCGAGTACTTTGCGAATACCGATTTCTTTTGTTCGTTGCTCTGCCATGTAAGCCGACAAACCAAATAAACCCAAACAGGAAATAAAGATCGCAAGCGCTGCAAACAAACCGGCGAGCTTACCCAAGAGTGTTTCAAAATCAAACTTGGCGGCATAGCTTTCATCTATAAAACGATAATGATAAGGATAAGCCGGATTGTATTTGTTGAATATTTCGGTAAGTTTAGTAATTGCCGTTTGAGCATTTACAGTTGGTAATAAGCGATAGGTAATCACATTAGACCAATCCGGTGTATAAGGAAAAATAGTAGGCTGCGCTTCCGCAAATGGTGATGCCATTAACGCATCTTTTACAACGCCGATAACCCTTACATGCTGCGGTACATCATGCCATGTAATTAACTGATTAAGCGGTTGTTTATACCGCATCCGTTTTACAGCAGCTTCATTTAATAAAACTGTTAGGGAATCTGTGCCCAATGAGCCTGTAAAATTTCTTCCGCTGATAATTTGCATACCCATTGTTTTAAAATAATCAACGTCAGACACACCCACTGCAGAAAGCGCTAAAGATTCGCCAGGCAGTTTCCCTTCCCAGTTATCTATTCGCTGGCTCGACCAAATATCTGTAACAGGGCTTGATGATTTGGTAACGCTTGTTACCACGCCACTCTGCACCATTTCATTCTTCAGCGCCTCATAGTTTTGTTCCAGGCTGCCACTTAGATCTGTACTTACTAAAAGATTGGCATTGTAGCCGGAAGGTCTTTTTTTGGCATATCCAATTTGCCGGTAAATGATGATGGTGCTTATAATTAAAGCTATTGAGCAACTGAACTGCAATACCACTAAAATTTTTCTTGGCAATGAAGCCGATCTGCCTGTTTGAAATGTTCTTTTTAAAACTATTACCGGGTTGAATGAAGAAAGATAAAATGCAGGCCGGCTTCCGGCAAGCAAGCCGGTCATCAATACATAAGCAATTATTATCAGCCAGAAGAAAATATTGCTGTAAGGAAGGCTGATGTTTGATTTGGTTAATGTATTGAATGCAGGCAATGCAATTATCACCATAAGCAACGCAATTAAAAAAGCAATACCCGTTACTACAATCGCTTCTATTAAAAACTGATAAATTAAACTATTGCGCCGTGAGCCAATCGCTTTTCGTATGCCTACTTCTCTTGCTCTTTTTTCCGAGCGTGCGGTTGAAAGGTTCATAAAATTGATGCAGGCAATAACAAGCACAAGCAAGCCGATGATGCTGAATATCTTTACATAATCAATAAAGCCGCCTGCAACACCATTCTTATAATCAGCATATAAATGCCAGTTCTTAAGCGGTTGCATTATCACTTCTGCTTTATTTGTTTTATAATCTCCGGGATTATAGTTTTTTTCTAAATCACGCAATTGTGGTTCTATCTGTGCATATGAAACGTTGGGTTGCAGGGCTACAAATGTTTCAAAGGAATTATTCCGCCAGTTTGTACGGTTTTCGCTTATCCCATTATAGTTTTGAAGGGCGTAATCAAAAGGAACAATGTAATTAAACTGCAATGTTGAGTTAGCAGGTATATCTTTTAAAATGCCTGTTACTTTTAAATCATGGCTATTATCAAACCGCACGGTTTTATTCATAGCGTCTTCATTACCAAACAAAGCCTTTGCAGTTGTTTCGGTCAATACAATAGAGTAAGCATCCTGCAAAGCGGTGTTGCTGTTGCCTTTTAGAAACGGGTATTGAAAGATGTTAAGAAAATCTCTGCCCTCTATTGCACCATTCTGAAAAATCTTTTTGTCGTCATTTATCAGCAGATGTCCGCCTGTCCAATTGGGCTGTGCTACATACTTTACACCCGGTATATTCTGTTTTATAACATCAGCTAATGGAAGTGGTGTAGCGCCACTCACACTAATTCTTCCAGTATTCATGGTTTTTAATTTTATGCTATACACCTGTTCATAGCCTGGCAGAAAGCGGTCATAAGAAAACTGGTAATACACCCAAAGTCCAATCATCAATGCTACAGCCATACCTGTTGCCAAACCCCCAATATTTAATACGCTGTAAATTTTATTGTTTATCAAACTGCGGCATGCTGTTTTAAAATAGTTTTTGAGCATAGAAATTGATTTATGATGCAGGGTTTATATGTTCAAATTGTTTCATTTTCAAATTATCTCATTGCGTTGTCAGCAGTTATATATCATTAACTTTCAAATGCTCGGCCTATACCCTGCCTACCGGCAGTTGGTTTCGTTATTTCATACTTTCACATTCTCAAACTCTTCATCCCGATATCGGCTTCGTTTCATCGGGATCTCCGCATTACTTCGCTATTCGCTTCGTAATGCTTTCACCGGGTTTGCCAGCGCCGCCTTCCGCGACCCGAAAGACAATAAGTTTCCCAAACTTGCCATAGCAGCCAACGCATCCTGCATTATTACCGGGGATAATGACCTGCTGGTATTACATTCTTTTCGGGGGATACCCGTTTTAAGCGCAACTGAATTTTTGAACATTGTCTGAACCGGGATTTATATGATTAAACGACTATCTTGATTTATATTTTTCTGAATCATGTTAATCCGTTAATCCGGTCAATCATGGTTCAGACGTTTTTACTCTGTTCTCAAACTTTTCACAGGGTTTGCCATTGCCGCTTTAACAGATTGAATGCACACTGTAATCATTGCAATGGCAATAGCAATAACGGCGGCTGTTGCAAGCATCCACCACTCAATTTGTATGCGGTAGGCAAAGCCCTGCAGCCAGCTATGCATCACCCATAAGGCAACAGGCGTTGCTATAACACAGGCTATCAACATAGATAATATAAAGTCTCTCGAAAGCAGCATAACCACGGAACTTACTCTGGCACCCAGCGCTTTGCGAATGCCTATTTCTTTCACTCTTTGCTTTGCATACAATGATATTAAGGCAAACATGCCCATACAGGATATAATGATGGTAAGAAAAGCTACGAAATTGGTGATACGTAATATCCCATTCAACAAATCGTACTGCTTATCTACCATGTCACTCATATAACTGTACTTAAAAGGCCTTCTGCCCGACATTTGTTTGAAAGCTGCCTGCAACTGCTGCAACACTTCATTGGTATGCCCCGGATCTATTTTCAAACTAAGGTTAGATAAATCAAGTCCGGGCCTATAGTAAAAATGCATTAAAGGCTCAATGCCGTTCTGCATATTCTGGTAATTGAAATCATCCATCACACCTATCACATGTAAAGGGTCGCCGCCAAATTTTGAAACCAATTGCCTGCCGGCAATATCTTTCCAACCTAAAGTATTCATCGCCTTTTTATTGATCATTACAGACCTGGTTTCCGTTGCACGTAAATCATCATCAAAATCTCTTCCTTTAATGACCGGTATGGAATAGGTGCCGGTATACCCGGCGCTCGTCGCTGAATACCTCAGAACCACTTCCTTGCCTGTTGCAGGATCAACATATGTATCATAATTGCTTTGATAATCGGTGGGGACTGCCTGGCTGATGGAAACGCTTTCTACATAAGAATTGTTTTTAAGGCTGTTGAGCAGGGTTGCGAAATAAACAGAATCTCTTTGAATGTTCTTAAAACCCATTTCAAGGTTTACAACAACTACATTTTCTTTATCAAAACCCAACGAAGCCTTTTGCATATAATTCACCTGCCGGTTGAGAATGATAGTTACACAGATGAATACAACAGCAAGCGTGAACTGTAACACAATAAAAATATTACGCAGGAAACTTCCGCCTTTTACGCTTCGCGATAATTGCCCCTTAACGCCTGTTGCAACCGGCAAGCCTATGAGCTTAAGTGAGGGAAGGCTACCCGCGGCAATCACCATTATTAAGCCCAGCAAAATAAAACAAATGATCACAGGAGCATCTTGCACGCCTATAGACAGCTCTGTGAACCGGCTTTTATAAATAGCATTGAGCTGCGGCATCAGTATATAAGCAAATAAGAGCGAAGCCATTGCCACGGCAACAAGAAATATCAATCCGTTCTCTACGCAGAACTGTGTAAATATCCGAAGCCTGCCGCTGCCGATTATTTTACGTACTGCCACCTCTTTTGCACGGGTATATATGGAAGCTGTATTAAGATTTACCAGGTTGAAAATAATGACCAGCAAAATAAAACAGGCTGCGGCAACCGAGCCTTTTACTATCGTTTGCACCAATGCGGCATTTTCATTTTTATACTTTGAAAAAGGCACCGTTATTATAGTAGCCGCCCCTGCCCGCTTATCATAATTTGCGGCAACAATGCCTGCTATCTTTTTCTCCAGTAAGGGGATATTCGCATTATCCTGAAGTCTTAAAAAATTGATGGCAAACCGGTTATACCAGTTGGCGTCATTTTCAAAACCCGGCAATGCATATTTTAAAAAGGAAGTAGTTAAAAACACGTCTCCTTTTATGGAAGAATTGGAAGGAATGGTGTTTAATACGCCGGCAACCGTAAGCTGAAGAGAATCATCGGCTGTAATGACCCTGCCAACAGGATTAATGTTGCCGAACAGTTGCTTTGCAATCTTATCAGACAACACTACATCGTATTTATTTTCAAAAATATTTTTTGCATTACCATATTTAAGCGGCAGCGTAAATACCCTGAAGAAATCAGCATCAACAAAACAAGTCGTCTCCTGCACTTCAATATCAGCATGCTTAATCCAGGGAGTATACCATCGCTGGATATGTGTTGCCGCCACTACTTCCGGGCAGGTGCGCTTTATTTCATCAAGCAATGGAAAGGTAGTAAGCAGGCTTCCGTTTGATGCATCTTTCGGATCAACTGATTTTAAATAATACAGATCTTTTTTATGCTGCTGAATATCATCTGCCTTATAATACATATACACTCCGGCCAGCAAAGCAATAATGCTGGCAAACCCTACAGATAAGCCAAGAATGTTTACAACAGCAAACAGCTTATTTTTCCATAAGCTGCGCCAGGCGGTTTTGAGGTAGTTCATTATCATGATTATTTTGTTTAAATTTGTTTCTTAATCTTTTGTTTATGCTCACTACAATTAGCCGCCTCGGCAGTTTAAAAGGCAAAATCGTCATCCCCGATAATTTTAATGAACCACTTGATGACGTGAAAGAATAAAACATTTTTTTATTTTTACATTATGATAACACAAAAAATGACCGACCTCCAATTAGAGCTCCTGAAAGTTTATTCGTTTCAGCCAAACGAAGAAGACCTGCTTGCCATAAAACAAATGCTGGCAAAATACTTCTCTGAAAAACTGATTAATAAAATAGATGCAGCTATTACCAATAACAACATTTCCGAACAAGACATAGATAAATGGCTTGATGAATAAACCCCGCTTAGTTGTAGACACCAATATTTTCCTGGTATCTTTAGCGCCCCGCTACAAATACCATTGGATTTATCAATCTCTTTTTCAAAATAAGTTTGAGTTGTCATTGTCAAACGAAATTTTAACCGAATACCATGAACAAATTGCGCTTCGCTATGGATTAACAAAAGCCGATGCACTACTTGACTTCCTGTTGCTTTTACCAAACGTTATTTACACTGACCCTTATTATCATTGGCGCTTAGTAACCCAAGACGACGACGATAATAAATTTGTGGACAGCTATATAGCCGGCCGTGCAGATTTTATTATCAGCAACGATAAACACCTTCATCAAATAAAGAACAACCCCTTTCCATCTGTTTCCGTTCTTAATTACAACGAGTTTGAAGCTCGTTACCGCCTTATTTTTTCTTCTTAACTATTCAGTTCTTAAACGCTTCACCCCATAGAATCGGTGTCTCCGCATTACTTCGTTATTCGCTTCGCAATGCTGCAACAGGGTTTGCCATTGCCGCCTTAATCGCCTGGAAGCTCACCGTTATCAATGCAATCAATATAGCTATTACTCCTGCAATTACAAATACCCACCAACTGATATCTATACGGTACGCAAAATCCTGCAACCAGCTTTTCATACTCCACCATGCCAGCGGAAAAGCAATGATTGATGATATCAGCACAAGCTTTAAAAAATCTTTAGACAACATGGCAACAAGACTGGTCGCACTTGCGCCCAACACTTTGCGTATCCCGATTTCTTTGGTACGCTGCTCGGCTATATATGCAGCCAGCCCGAACAGTCCGAGGCAGGCAATTAGGATAGCCAGTACAGCAAAAGACAATGCGATCTTACCAACCCTTTGCTCTGCATCATATACATGATTAAACTCCGCGTCTAAAAATTTATAGTTGAACGGCATTTGCGGGGATATTGCTTTCCATTTTTGCTCAGCGGCTTTTATGATCTGCGGGGCACTGGCTGTGTTTATTTTAAAAGATGCCAGCCCTGTGCTTCTTCTCAAAAACAATCCAAGCTTGCCTATATCCCTTTTCAATGATTCAAAATGAAAGTCTTTTACCACACCGATGATGGTATACTTCCTCGTTTCATTTGTTTCAGGGTTGTAAATAGAATAAACAGGTTTACCGATCGGATCATCATAGCCCAGGCTTTTAGCTGTGGTTTCGTTCAGGATAACTGCCGATGAATCTGTACCGAAATCTTTTGAAAAATTCCTGCCAGCTACCAGTTCCATACCTAAGGTATTGATGTAATCATAATCAACATTCCATTCCTGCATAGTGAACCCGTTCTTTACATCTATCCGGGACGATTTTGAAAAAAGATTATCATTCCTGCCGGAAGGAGTGGGCAAAAAACCACTCAGCGTTCCGTTTGCCACACCGGGCTGCTGCAACATTTCCTGCTTAAATGTTTCCGCGTTTTTGCCTAATGTATACGCATCATTAATGATCAGCACCTGCTCCTTTGAATAGCCGAGGTTTTTGGATTGTATATAATTCAGTTGCCTGTAAATGATGATCGTTCCTATGATAAGCACAATAGACGTAACAAACTGGAATACTACCAGCCCGCTCCGCAAGCCGCTGTTTGCTCCGCCTGTTTTAAGCTTGCCTTTTAATACCTGTATAGGCTTGAAAGAAGAAAGAAAAAAGGCGGGGTAGCTTCCGGAAATCAGGCCTACGATAAAAGGAAGCGCCAATAAGAAAAGTGTGAACATTGGCGTAAATAAACTGCCAACCTCCATGTGCTTGCCTGCTACACTATTGAATAAAGGAAGTGCAAGAAAAACAATTCCAATGCCAACCACGGCAGAAATGATCGCCATTATGGTGGACTCGCTGAGAAACTGGGCTATCAGATTTTTCTTATCTGTGCCAAGCACTTTACGAATGCCCACTTCTTTTGCCCTGTTGGCAGAACGCGCGGTGGTGAGATTCATAAAGTTTATACAGGCGATCAGTAAAATAAATACTGCAACCAAGGAAAATATATATACATATTGAATATTGCCTCCCGCGCTGATCTCAAATGGCCTGCCGGAATACAGGTGTATGCCAAGCATGGGCGTTAGCGAATATTTAAGCTTATTACCTGAACGCTCAAAGTCTTCCACACTCGAAATGCCCATTACCTGGTGGGCTTCAGGCAATACATATTTATTAATATACTGATCTAAGCTTCTCTTCTCAAAAGCTTTAACATCAGTACCAGGCTTCAATAACAAATAGGTATAAAAATTATGGCTCATGATCTGCCCCCAGCCATAATTCACATTCTTCATGGAGAAAATAAAATCAAAATTAAAATGCGAGTTGGAAGGAATATCTTTTATAACGGCGGTTATTTTGTATAAGGTTTTATCATTATCGTTGGTCTCCACAACCCTTCCGACAGCATTGGTTGTACCAAAATATTTTTTCGCCGTGGTTTCGGTAATTACAACGGTGTTCGGTTCATTAAGCGCGGTTTTTGTGTTGCCTGCTATTGCGGGCAAGGTGAAAATATCAAAGAAAGTAGAATCTGCATGACCTACCTTGTCTTCATTAATAAACTGGTTGCCTTTTTTTATAAGCTTTGAACCATTGGAAGTATAAATGCGTGTATAGTCTTCTACTTCGGGAAAGTCTTTTTTAAAGATCTGCCCCATCATATCAGAGGTAAAAGGATAGCGGGTTTCTGCACCGCCGAACTTAATATCAGAGCTGATACGGTAAACGCGCTCACCTTTTTTATTAAACCGGTCGAAGCTCAGTTCATCCATTACATATAAAGCAATAAGCACAAAGCAGCCAATGCCAATGGCAAGCCCGGTAATATTGATCGCGGAAAAAGCTTTGTTCTTACCAAGATTTCTGAACGCGATTTTTATATAGTTTCTGAACATTGTCTGACCCATGATTTTTATGATGAAATGATTTCTATGATTTTATGTTTTTCTGAATCATGATAATCAGATAAATCAGACTAATCACAGTTCAGACACTCTTCTATTCCGTTCTTAAACTTTTCACCCCGATATGCATCGGGATTCCGTCACTCCGTTCGGAGTGACTTCACCGGGTTTGCTATCGCCGCTTTGATGGATTGAAAACTTACAGTGATAATCGTTATCAGTAAAGCCATCAATGCGCTTATTACAAAAACGCCTGCGCCAATGCTGATGCGGTAATCATAATTCATGAGCCATTTATGCAAAAAGTAAAATGAAACTGGTGTAGCGATTAAACAACTTATCAATACCAAAAGAATAAAATCTTTTGAAAGCAACAGCCAAACCTGCTGCACACTTGCGCCCAATACTTTTCGTATGCCGATTTCTTTGATGCGCTGTTCTGCCACGTAAGCGGCCAGGCCAAACAAGCCAAGACAGGAAATAAAAATGGCAAGCGCCGCAAATAAACCCGATAACTTTCCTGTGAGCATTTCAAGCTTAAACTTTGATGCGTATTGTTCATCTGAAAAACTATAGTTGTAAGGATAAGCCGGGTCGTATTTATTAAAAATGGCAGTGAGTTGCGTAATGGCATCCTGTGTTTGTATGTTGGGCGAAAGACGGTAGATTATATTATCAAGTGCATTTGGCGTGCAATAAAACATGGTAGGCTCAGCGGGTTTAAATGGCGACACCATCAGTGCATCTTTTACAATACCCGCAATGCTGTATTGTTTTCTCCCCCACATAATTTTTTGCCCCACTGCATTTTTCAGCCGCATTCTTTTAATGGCTGCTTCATTAAGAATAACACTGGTGCTGTCGTTCGCCGTATAAAAATCCCTTCCCCCGCTTATGTTCATCCCCATCGTTTTAAAATAATCATCCGACACAAACACAGTCCCCATTTCAATGGTTTCGCCAGGGTTTTTGCCATTCCACTGGTCAACATCAGAATGCCACCAAATATCTGTAGCGGGGCTTGTTGCCGTAGTAACAGACGATACAATTCCTTTGCTTATCAACTCATTTTTTAATGCCGTAAAATTTTTGCTTAAATCACTGTTCAGGCTGGTTTGCATCAGCCTGTTTAAACTATATCCGGATGGCCTGTTTCTGGCATATTGTATTTGCTGGTAAATGACGACCGTACTTATGATTAAAGCAATGGAACAACTGAACTGCACGACTACCAATGCTTTTCTTGATATAGATGATTTACCTGTGCTCACTGTGCCTTTTAAAACTTTTACAGCGTTGAATGAAGAAAGATAAAATGCCGGCCTGCTGCCTGCAATTAAAGCTGTTAATACTAAACAACCCGACATAATCATCCAGAAATAAATGCTGGTAAATGGAATGATAACATGACTTTCTGTAAGTGTGTTGAATGCCGGCAGGGCGAGCGATGTAATAACAACAGCCAGCACAAAGGCAATACCTGTAAGTAAAAATGCTTCCAGTAAAAACTGTATCATAAGGTCTTTCTTTTGTGAGCCGATGGCTTTTCTTACGCCGACTTCTTTTGCCCTTTTTTCAGAACGTGCTGTTGTTAGATTAATAAAATTGATACACGCAATAATCAATACCAGCAAACCGATGATGGAGAACATCTGCACATAAGTAAGAAAACCTGCCGTGTCTTTACCATTGATGTAGTTTGAATATAAATGCCATCGCTCCAGAGGCTGCAACGTAACATAAGAATTCATGGCATTAACACTGCCTTTTTCTGTGTGTTCTATCTCCCTGATTTTTGGCGCTACCTGCGTATATGCTACGCCGGGTTTCAGCTTTACAAAAATCTGCAGGTTATTATTACTGTAGCTGCTTAAACCATCTGTTTTCGCCTGCGGGTTTGTTCCATATACATAAGATGATGGGACAACAAATTGAAAATTGAAGCTTGCGTTTGCCGGTATATCTTTTATAATGCCCGTTACTTTAAGATCGTTTGCATTATCAAAGCGCACCATTTTATTCATCGCATCTTTATTGCCAAAAAGAGCTATTGCCAGCGATTGCGTAAGCACAATGGAATACGGGTCTGCCAGCGCAGCCCGGGCATTGCCTTTTATAAAAGGGAACTTAAAAATTTTAAAAAAATCTGTGCCGGATAAGGCGCCGGTTACATACAGTTTTTTATCATCCACAATCAACCCGTGATTGTAGGTTCCATTGTTTTCCGCCACATATTCTATCTCCGGAATTTGGGTGCGCAACACATCAGCCAGCTTTAATGAAGTGGATAGAAAGGTAAGCGTATCGCCATTGCTGTTATAGTTGCGCTGCACCCGATAGGCAGATTGATATTCCGGCAAAAATTTATCAAACGAATATTGGTTATGCACCCAAAGCCCGATTATCAATGCCACAGCCATTCCAATAGAAAGCCCGGCAATATTCAATGCGCTGTAGCCAATAGTTTTAGTAATGTTGCGCCACGCAGTTTTGAAATAGTTTCTGAACATAGAAGATGATTTCTGATTTTTTGATTTCTGATTTATCATTTCCAGCCTCACCCTCGTTCCCTCTCCCTGTCTACCGGCAGCAGGCTCGCGGAGAGGGACGGTGCAATAGAATAATTCCAAACTATATATCTACCATATCATATATAAAACAAATCCAAACAAGCGCTTCCAAATTTTAACTTTCATATGTCTTTATCACCCTATCCTTATGAGCACCCCTATCTACAAATTCATCAACACGCTTTGACCTTAGGCACCCCACTTCCCTTTGGGGAGAGGGGACGGGGGAGAGAGGCTTTCACTCCGTCCTCAAACTCTTCACCGGGTTTGCCAACGCCGCCCTTATGGATTGAAAGCTGATCGTAACCAGCGCAATGAATATAGCAGCGATGCCGGCCGCAATAAATATCCACCAGTTGATCTCAATCCTGTATTGATAATCCTGCAGCCATTGATGCATCATCCACCATGATACCGGGAAAGCAACCATACAGGAAACCAATACCAGTTGTAAAAACTCTTTGGATAATAAGGCCGCAATTCCTGCAACGCTTGCGCCAAGCACCTTGCGTATGCCTATTTCTTTTATCTTGCGCTCGGCAGTATATGCCGCCAGCCCAAATAATCCCAGGCAGGAAATAACAATTGCAAGCATAGCAAACACCCTTGACAGTTTACTTATCAACTGCTCATTATTGAACATCTGATTAAACTGGTCATCCACAAAATGATAGGTAAAAGGATAGCCGGGATTATCTTTCCTCAGCACTGCTTCAATCTTCTTCAGGGAGGCTTCTACATTTTCCCCGGGCTTTAGCCGTGCATATACGATGGTAGCATCTTCTGGCTTCACACAAAAAAACAGCACCGGGTCAGGCTTACCATACATATTACCGTACATATAATCGTTTACCACGCCTACAACATTTGCAGTATAGGCGTTACTGTCTTTTCCCACATGCAATGTTTTGCCTACCGCACTGCCGTTGCCCATTAACTTTTCCAAAGATTGCGTGATCATTACGTTCATATTTCGCGACCGCATACTATCCGTATACACAAAATCTCTACCCTGCAAAATATTCATCCCGGTAGTTTTCATATATCCGGGCGATACCAAACGTGTGGATATCAATATCTGCTTGTCAGCAGATTTGCCTTCCCAGGTAAAACCGCTGGTATTATTGCCATCATACAAAGTATTATGATTTGCCATAGCAATATCCTCAACAACTCCGCTCTGCAAAATATCCTGCCGCACCACCTCGTAGCTCTTTTGCATTTCCCTGTTCATGTCTATCTGCAACAGGTTATTCTTATTAAAGCCGAGGCTCCTGTTTTTTACATGCTGTATCTGCTGGTATATTACTATTGTACTTACGATGAGTATAATGGATATTGTAAATTGAAGCACCACCAGCCCCTTTCTTATAAAAGTGGCGTTGCCTGTTTTTATTTTTAATCCCTTTAATACAAATACCGGGTTGAAAGATGATAAATATAATGACGGGTAACTTCCGGCAATTAACCCGCAAATAATAGTAATAGCGCAAAGAGAAAGGATATGCAAAGGCTGCGACAATCCTATCGCCAGGTTTTTCTGCACCAACAAATTAAAGACAGGTAAAACCAATAACATGATGATCAGTGCAAACAATGCGGATAAAACGGCCATGAGCATTGTTTCTCCAATAAACTGAAAAACAAGACTTCCTTTGCCCGCTCCAAGTACTTTGCGCACGCCTACTTCTCTTGCACGTTTTTCGCTCCTTGCGGTGGCAAGGTTCATAAAGTTTACACAGGCAATCAATAAAATGATCCATGCTATAACAGAAAATAAACGCACATACTCGATTCTTCCACCACCAGTTTGCACACCATTGTCGAATTCATTGCGCAGACGCCAGTCTTTTAAGGCGAACAGGAAGGGCCTCGCAGTAGACTGGTTTTCTCTTTTCTGAATAAAATTATACAACAGCTTGTTTACGGAAGCGGGATTTACACCAGGTTTCAATTCAACATAGGTTGATAAACAATTGTTGCCCCAATACTGCGCCCACGACTCGCTTTCGTTATACCATACCTTAAAAGAAGCCACCCACTCAAATGTTACCGAAGAATTTTGTGGAATATCTTTTATCACCCCGGATATAATATAATCCTGCTTATTGTCAACACGCACCGTTTTTCCTACCACATTTTTATCAGTGCCAAAAAACTTTTTTGCAGTTGACTGCGTGATGACCATTGAATACAATTGGGCAAATGCGTTTTGAGCATTGCCCTCTGTAAAAGGGAAAGTGAACATATTAAAGAAAGATGCGTCAACATACCCGCCGGAGGCATACATTGACCTGTCTCCTATACTTACCAGTTTTGTTGAATTTTCCCCGCCTATTCTGCAGGTATTGGCAATACCCGGAATTTCAGCCTGTATAGCCGGGGCTAAGGGCACAGGCGTTGAGCCAAATGTTGCAGTATAAGCATCATACTTATGGTTCTCACGTATAAAATACAACTGATCTTTATTTGCATGAAAGTTGTCGTAAGCCAGCTCATTCTCCGCCCATAGAAAAATTAACCCGGCGCAGGCAATACCAATTGCCAGCCCGAATATGTTTAAAAAACTATAGCTTTTATTTTTCCAGAGATTTCTGCTGATAGTTTTAAGCATCATCTTTAATAGTTTATTAGTTTATTGCCTGGTGTTTGAGGACGCTGATACCTGATAGCTGAAAGCGACTATTACATTTCCACATTTTCAAATCCCCATATAGAAAGTGTACGCTTTACCTGGTAGTAAAAAAAGAAACAACAGGGCTCCAGGGGAAATCTTTTAATTCCGAAGCTAAACTTCTGCCCCTTGAAAATATTGCTTCATCATGTTGCATTAATGTTTCATCCTGTTTTGCAGTGCAGGTGCCTGCCTTTACCCTCGTAGCAATTGCAATTACCAATGCAAGCAATACTACTAACATGATAATTTGTTGCGGTCTGGTTTTAAATTGTTTTATCATAATATTTTAATTTTAACAGCCTATCCCTCCTTCTCCCTTTCCAAAAGAAAGGGAGCGGTGCTGCAAAACAAATCTGAAAAATATTAACTACCACATCAGCCTCACCCTCCTTCTCCCTCTCCTTACAACGGAGAGGGAGCGGTGCAGCAGAACAAAGCCATTCTTTTAGTTCTTCCACATCATCAACAAAACATATCCCAACACAACGTTTAAGTATTCATTTATTCTTTTCCATTCTCAGCCTCCCCACCTCACATTTCATCAGCATATTCTGAACTTAGGCACCCCTCTCCACTCCGTGGAGAGGGGCAGGGGGTGAGGTTACACCAATATATTCTCCGTTACCGTTTGCCCGTCCAGCATGCGTATAATTCTGTGGCTATACCTCGAATCATGCTCCGAGTGCGTAACCATAATGATGGTTGTTCCCTGCTCATTCAGATCAGTAAGCATCTGCATCACTTCATTACCATTGCTGCTGTCGAGGTTACCCGTAGGTTCATCCGCTAAGATTAATTTGGGATTATTGACCACAGCACGCGCCACTGCCACACGCTGCTGCTGACCACCGGATAACTGCTGCGGATAGTGATTACGCCTGTGCATGATCTGCACTTTATCCAATACTTCTTCTACCCTCTTTTTCCGGTCTGCAGATTTTACGCCTGTATATATAAGCGGCAATTCCACGTTTTCGAATACTGTTAATTCATCAATAAGATTAAAACTCTGGAATACGAAGCCGATATTATGCTTGCGCAGGTCTGCCCGTTTGCGCTCATTGAAATGCGCCACCTCAATACCATTAAATAAAAAACTACCCGCATCGGGATCATCCAACAAGCCAAGTATATTAAGCAATGTTGACTTGCCGCAACCTGAGGGTCCCATCACCGCCACAAATTCACCATCTTTTACTTCAAAAGAAAGCTTATTGAGCGCTACTGTTTCCACCTCTTCTGTACGATATATCTTTTCAAGATCTGAAATTTTAATCATTGATGATGTATTTTATTATATACGAAATAGTTTTTAAAAGGTTACAAAGAAGCTATCAGCGGTCAGCTATCAGCGGTCAGCGGTCAGCTTTCAGCTATCAGGTGTCAGCGATAGCTTAATAAATTAGTTAGCAAATTCATTTACCTTTAGCAGCATTAAGTTCTAATCAAAAAACACCAATATGAGAGACTTTCGCAAATTAGCCATCTGGTCTAAAGGGCATCAACTTACACTCAAAATTTATACCCTCACCAAATATTTTCCTAAAGAAGAAACATTTGGTCTTGTCTCTCAAATGCGTAGATCTGCTTATTCTATTCCTTCTAATATAGCTGAAGGCTGTGGAAGAAGCAGCATACCTGACCTCAAGCGTTTTTTGACTATCTCCTCGGGCTCAGCCTCTGAATTGGAATACCAGCTTTACCTGTCAAAGGATCTGAACTACATTTCCGAACCTGTATTTAAAGAACTTGAACAAGAAATAATTGAAATAAAAAAAATGATCTTTTCCTTCAGTAATAAAATTTGAATATAGTCATCAGGTGTCAGCGGTCAGGTATCAGCTATTAGCCGTTGACAGTGCAGTCAACTACCAGTAATTGCTGTCAGCATCCAAAAAGCCTGATACCTGACCGCTGATACCTGACACCTCACTTCAAAATCAACTCCTGCATATTTCCATAGTTCTCATAACTGCTGGTTACCACTTTATCACCGGCATTTAATCCTTCGGTTACTTCATAGTAATCCTGGTTTTGATTGCCCAGCACAATGTTCACTTTGTATGCTCTTTTACCGTCCTCAGAAACTTTAAATATCCAGTTGCCGCCTGTTTGCTGAAAAAATCCTCCACGGGGCAAAAGCAACGCTTTTCTTTCTTCGCTTAAAGCTAGCAGCGTTTGCAATGTTTGTCCGCGACGGATGCCCTTGGGCACCTTACCGGTAAATTCCATATCTACCTGGAAACGGCCATTGGTAACCTGCGTAAACACCTTCTTGATCTCAAGCTCATAAGATGAATCAGCGAAAGTAAAACGCCCTTTTTGCCCCGGGTAAATGCGGGAGATATAATGTTCATCCACATCAACCCTCACTTTAAAACCACTCAATACATCTATCTGCCCAAGCCGTTGGCCTTTGTTTTTATTCTCCCCTATTTCAGCATCAAGAGAAGTGAGTTGGCCGTCAACCGGCGCACGTACAATCAGATCTCCCACTTTTTTCTGCATAATATTTAATGCCTGCTGCGAGCCTGAGTAAGATTGCTTATCCTGTTTGGACTGTTGTAATCTTGACAGTGAATCCTGCTCAAGTATACGTTCCGTCAATTTCTTTTTATCCAGCAGGTAATTATAATTGATCTCTGACTGTCTGAACTCCTGTGAGCCGATCACTTTTTGCTCATGCAATTCTTTGTTCAGCTTATACAAACGTTCCGCTTCTTTTAACTGGCTTTCCACATCAGCCATCTGGTTAAGCTTGGATACCGTATTCTGCAAGGCATTGTTGTTGTTGATCTGCATTTGTGTAAGTGTGTTATATACAGTATTCTGCTGGCTCATCAATGTCATTAAAAGGTCTGTGTTGGAAAGCCGTAAAATCGGTTGTCCTTTTTTCATGATGGCGCCATCTTCCACATATTTTTCTTCAACACGGCCGCCTTCCTGGGCATCAAGATATATACTGGTGAGCGGGAGCACAACACCATTTACAGGAATGGTTTCCTGGAAAACACCCTGCTTAACTTCGCTTACGGTTATCCGTTCGGTATCAACATTAAGTTTTGGCTTGCCTGAAGTGAAATAATAACTTGCTCCAATTAATCCAACAATAGCCGCTATACCAACTATCGTAAGTATCCGCTTCGTACTCCATTTTTTCTTTTGTATTACTCTGTCCATTTTATCCAACTATTATATATACTGTACATTCTTTTAAAAACACCTCCCGGCATGCGCCGGAAGGTAAAAATCAATACAAAACCGCAATTTATAAAGGAATGATGTGCCAGAATGAAACACTATTGAAAACCAATATCTTAAACAGAACCGGCGCTGTATTTTTGTACGCTACCGATACACAAAGTGTACGGTTTTGATACAGTTTGAAAAAGCGGGGGAAGAATGCAGGCTGGGAAATGCAGGGAAGCTGTATGTTATCGTGAGAGGTGAAAAGTCAGACGTGAGAGGTCGCCGCATGTGAAACTGATACCTGATAGCTGAATGCTGATAGCTCCGTCCCTCACGACAACAACTGTGTTGCCTTTTGTGTAATCACACCTTTTATTTTCCCGCTGAACAGCGATAAAGCAAATGGCAGGTTGGCATTAATATCCACGCCATTATCTTTTACATCTATCAACCCGGAGAGATCAAATCCCATTGCTGAAAAAGAAAACTCCCCTTTATCATCCTGCCAGGTTTCCTTAACATTTGAAACGATATTGGCCTGCTCTTCTTTCACCTGCCGTAACAATCCTTTTATTCTTGATAAAGCTTCCTCTTTTGTCAGGCTATGAGGTATATTGATATTTAATGACGACATAATGCTAAGTTTAATAAGTAACCCGGTTCATATCATTAATATGGCTGTGCAATGATAAAGCCATTATCTGCAAAGTTGCGGATTCCTGATTTAAAAAATGCCAGATTCAGTTCAATTCATCATTTTCCGGTTATAAGTATAAAACGTTTGTCCTTTAAACAAAAACAAATGATGGTATAAACCATCTTTTGCATGTACTGCCTGTTAGCCTCTGCTGTTTTGACAATGAATAGTACATCAATTGTTTGTTTCCGCTTTTTGAGAATTTAAAAAGGAAATTACCGGTGTATACCAGAAACTTCTTTGAAAATTAAGTGTAGTTGTATTTACTATTTCTCCACATGCGTTTTTGTTACCACGGTGCGCTGCACCTGGAAATACTTCATTCACTATAGCGCTACAAATATTACCGCTGCGCTGCAGCTTAAAACATGGCTCGTACCGGTGCAGCGCACCATAATATTTGTAGCTTTCCAGGCTAAAATGGAACAAGCCGCAACGTGGCGTGATATTACAGTATGCTTTATGGGAAAGGGTTTCCAACCTTTTGAAGATTGGAAACCCTGCAGCTAAATGCTGTCACTAAAACCCATGGGTATATCTCCCGTTTTGCAGGTGCGCCTGCTTATTTAATTTTGGAATACGCCCGTTTAATCTGATTATAGCAATATTTAAAATAATTTGAGAAGTAATAATTCCAATCATTGCTCAACTCCGCATGGCACAACTTCTAAAATATTCCCATTGCCTTCAGAAGAATTCTTGCGCTCCATATCACCACCATAATACCAACTGCAATAAACATGGTTTTCATGGGTAGCTTGCCAACCAGGCGTGCAGCAATAGGAGCGCCGATCAAACCACCGATAATGAGCCCGAGAATTACCTGCCAGTGGCTGACCCCTATCATGGCAAAAAAAGTAAGCGCGCTTGCAAGCGTAACAAAAAACTCTGTAATACTAACCGAACCAATTACAAACCGCGGGCTGCGTCCCTTTGATATGAGGGTGCTTGTAACCAACGGACCCCAGCCACCGCCACCAAATGAATCAAGAAAGCCGCCTGCACCGGCCAACCAGCCGACTCTTTTTACTTTTTGCGGTTTACGTTGCCCTTTGCGGAAAGCAATAATCAATATACGTATGCCCAGCAGCATGGTATACGCTGCAATCAGCGGACGTATATACCCTGCATATTCGTCGCCAAACCGGGAAAGAAGATAAGCGCCAATAACAGCTCCGATAATACCCGGTATCAGCAAGGCTTTAAATAGTTTTTTATTTACGTTGCCAAATTTGTAATGACTGTAACCGGAAGCGCCGCTCGAAAACATTTCAGCGGTATGTATACTACCGCTGATAGCAGAAAGATTTACACCGAGTGACATTAGCACAGTAGTTGACACAACGCCATACCCCATGCCCAAAGCACCATCAACCAACTGTGCCAGAAAGCCCGCGGCAATCATCCAGTAAAACTTACTGTCTAAACTTGTGAAGCCTGTTTTAATAGTATCTATTAAACTGCTTAACGGCAAATATGACAATATGAAATAACCAACGAACATAAAGAAGAAGGCAAACAAACACCAGGTAGCTATGCGCCTCCATTGTTTTTCTCCATTGCTTTTTTCATCAATATTATCCTTAAGCGAAAGTGTTTTGGTAATATGATTTAACTCCTGCACTTTCCTGGCAAAATTGCCGTTCATCTTTTTTCTTATCACTTCCATATTATCCAGCACTTCATCTAACTCTTCAGGCAATACTTCGTTTAATGTTTCTTTTATTCTTTTGGCGATGGTTGGTGATTTGCCATTGGTAGAAACCGCTACTTTAAGATTTCCTTTTTTCACAATAGAGCCAAGATAGAAATCACACAACTCAGGCGTATCCGCAACATTTACCAGTAAACCACGTTTTTGCGCATCTGCTTTAATTTGTGCGCCGAGCGATTTATCATCTACCGCAACAATCACAATATCTATATTATCCAAATGCTTTGCTGAATAAGCTTCTTCAATTACTACTATATTATCATGTTGCTCCGCAATGGCACGAACAACATCACTTACCTGCAATGCAACAATTTTTATTTGTGTAGCAGGTGAGTTGAATAATACCGCATTCAGCTTTTCAACGCCAACATTACCTCCGCCAATAATCAGCAGCCTCAATTGCTCCAGTTTTAAAAAAACGGGGAAGAGTTGATTCGTTTCTTTTATGCTTGTTTCTGTCATGTTGTTTGAGCTATCAGCTATCGGCTTTCAGGTGTCGGCCTTCAGCTTCAGTTACCTCTTACATAATTGAACCTGATATATCCGTTATCATTTTACTTTCTTATTCTTATTGCTTCCGCCCCGCACATGCCTGTTCTGCAAATTTTATAAAGCTGTTTTGAATGTAGGCTCCCCGCTCCATTCCGTGAAGAGGATCCGGGGGTGAGGGCATTACTTCACCCATCCTGCTCTCATCGCATAATCGCCAAACGTTTCTTTCTTTTTCCGCTCTTTACTATACACTTTAAATAAATCATCCAGCTCATGAAGAATGGCAGCCTCGTTAATATTTTCTTTATATATTTTATTTAATCTCGTTCCTGTGCGGTCACCGCCTAAGTGCATATTATAATGTCCGTACGCAGTACCAATAAAAGCAAGCTCAGCAACATAGGGCCTGCCGCAACCATTGGGACAACCGGTCATGCGTACACTGATATTGTCATCTTCCAACCCATATTTCTGCAATATGGGTTCCATCTTACTGATAAGGTCGGGTAAATATCGTTGTGATTCCGCAAGCGCCAATGGGCAGGTGTTGAATGCTACACATGCAATAGAATCTTTTCTTACCGCGCCGGCACCATCTGTTATTTTAATAATGCCATGCTTTTTAAGTATTGCATCCATTTCAGGTTTATCTTTTTCACTTACATCAGCAACAATCACATTCTGGTTGCAGGTAAACCGGAAATTGGCTTTACGTGTAAGCGCTATTTCAAGAAACGCCGATTTTAATGATTGCTTTTCATCATCCAGCACACGGCCGCTTTCTACAAAAGCAGTATAATACCATTTGCCCTCATGGTTTTTATGCCAGCCGTAAAAATCAGAACGGCTGGTAAACTCGTAAGGTCTTGCAGGTTCAAATTTAAAACCACAACGCTTCTCTACTTCCGCTTTAAAAGCTTCAACACCCATTTTATCAATGGTATATTTAAGTCTGGATAATTTCCTGTCACTCCTGTTGCCATAGTCGCGCTGAACAGTGATGATCTCGTATATAGCTTTCAACACCTTCTCTTCCGTATCTAAAAAACCAAGCACATCACCCAAACGCGGATAGGTATTGGCATTTCCGTGCGTGGCACCCATACCGCCACCGGCAACTATATTAAATCCTTTGAGTTTATTATTTTCTACTATCGCAATCAAACCGGCATCGTTACCAAATACATCCACATCATTGTTAGGTGGAATAGCAATGGCAATTTTAAATTTACGGGGCAGGTACCTGTCCTGGTATAGCGGGTCTTCCTCTTCTTTTTTATCAACCAAAGGTTTTTCGTCGAGCCATATTTCGTAATACGCTTTTGTTTTCGGCAAACCAAGCTGGCTCAGCTTATCCGCATATGCGAATATTTCTTCGTGCACGGGTGAGTGTTTGGGATGAGCCGCGCAGATCACATTCCTGTTTACATCACCGCAGGCAGAAATAGAATCCAGCTTTGCCGTATTGAACTCCTGTATAGTTGGCTTAACATGGCTCTTTAATATACCATGCAATTGTATGGTTTGTCTTGTGGTAATTTTAATTACACCTGTTGAATGTCTTCCTGCAATATGATGCAAAGCCTCCCATTGTTCACCGGTCATAAAACCGCCGGGCAGGCGTAAACGGATCATATAGGAATATAACCATTCTAGTTTTTTAGCACTGCGTTCTTCTCTCCTGTCACGATCATCCTGCTGGTACATGCCATGAAACTTAACCAGCGCCTGGTCGTCTGTACGCAAAGCACCTGTAATTTCATCCTTCAGACTTTCTCTTAAGGTTCCTCTCAGCCCGTCGCTTTTCATTTTAATGTGCTCCGTAGACGAAAGGTTGTTTTTTTCAGACATAAAATATTAAAAAATTTGTTTGTTAGCGATTAGCGGTCAGGTATCAGCTATCAGGTATCAGCTATCAGGTATCAGGTATCAGCTATGAGCCGATAGCTCAACGCTGATGGCTAATGGCTGACAGCTGACAACTGACAGCTTTCCTTAATACACATCCAGCAAATACCTTCCTTCTTCTTTCATCTTATCAAAATAGGCAATGGCTTCGCCTATTGATTTTCCGCTATAGCGTTCTATGATCTGCAATAATGTATTTTCAACATCGGTGCTCATAGGAGCTTTAGCGCCACAGATATAAATATATGCGCCGCTGTCAATCCATTGCCACAATTCATCTGCCTGCTCAAGCATTTTATGCTGTACATATATTTTTGATTTCTGATCTCGCGAAAAAGCAAGGTTTACTCTTGTAAGCACACTCGTATCTACCCAGTTTTGTATTTCTGTCTGATACAAGAAGTCTGTAGTAAATTTCTGGTCACCAAAAAATAACCAGTTGCGGCCGGAAGCGCCAACCGCATCTCTTTGCGCTATGAAAGAACGGAACGGAGCTATACCCGTGCCCGGTCCTATCATAATCACGTCTTTATCGGCAGCCGGTAATTTAAACTGGCTGTTTTTATGCACATAAAAGTCAATGCTTGCATCTACATCAAGGTGCGTTAAAAAATCAGAGCAAAATCCGTATTTTTCTTCACCATTAATAATGAATTTATCTCTCGCAACAGTAATGTGCACTTCTCCGCTATGCGCTTCGGGAGAAGAAGAAATAGAATATAAACGAGGCGCGATAGGTTCCATCACCTGCAGTACCTGTTCAAACTGGCCTGCATCTTTAACGGGATAAATCCTCAGCAGGTCAAGCAAATCAATCCTGGTATCAGGAATCTCCTGTTGCGTTACTGCAGCGTATTGTTTTACCACTCTTTCAGGCAAATGAATAATATTGATTTTTCTTGTCAGTGCTTCGGCTATGCTATATCGTTCTTTTCTGAAATCAATGGTTGAATCTGCGTCAGCGCCGGTGAGTGCTATAATAGCGGCAACTGTTTCTTTTTTATTATGCGGAATAAGCCCTATGGAATCGCCCGGTTCATAATGCACTTCATCTTCCGTTCCTATTTCTATATGGTGTGTTTGTTTGGCCGATCCCCTGTCGTTAAGATTGAGATTGGTAATAACAGTTCCCGTATAATTTTTTTTGCCTTTAGGTTTTGCAGAAGATGGCGTTGAAACAGCAGCAGCACTTCCTCCCTGGTCGCTCAGGGTTTTCATTACATTGGCAAACCATGCTGCTGCATCTGTAGCATAATCAACATCACATTTTTGCAAAGGCACAACACGCTTAGCACCAAGTTTTGACAATTGTGTATCAACATCCTCACCGGCTTTGCAAAAAAGCGGGTAAGAGGTATCGCCCAACGCCAGCACGCTGAATTTCATTTTATCAAGCGCTATATTTTGCTGGTGAATATGATCGTAGAATTTTTTCGCCGTAGCCGGTGGCTCGCCATCACCTTGTGTGCTGATCACCAAAAAAGTGTATTCTTCTTTAGCCAGGTCATTTACTTTATACTGATCCAGCGAAGTAAGCTTAACATTCACACCCTGCTTTTTTGCCTGCGCTGCAAACTCGGTAGCAACTTTTTTGGAGTTACCTGTTTCCGTTCCAAACAGGATAGAAATTTTATTCACTTTTGGTGCAGCAGGCTGCGCAACGGCAGTTACACCGGAGCCGGCAGCACCAACGCCATTTTCAGCGGAAACCAGTCCGGCTAAAAATCCGTTCATCCAAATCAGTTCCTCGCGGGATGATTGTGTTACCAGTTCCTGGAAAGCTTTTAACTTATGCTCTGCTAACATGGGCTTTCTTATTGTTGTTTGAATTGTTCTGAAAAGTAGCTACAGGTTTAAAATAATGTGTTCTTTCTTCGCTGTTAGCCAACCACGCAAATTCATTGTGCAACGCTGCTATCCTGCCCACAATTACCAGCGATGGAGAAAGAAAATCAATATCCTGTATTTTTTCAAAGTTGTATATATTCACTGCATGTACCTGCTGCAATGGCGTGGTTGCCTGCTCAATCACCGCAATAAAAGTATCGCGGCTAATGCCGTTACGGGTCAATTTCGATACAATGCCTTCTACAGTTTCAGCAGACATGTAAAATACCAGCGTATCTTTTGTAGAGGCCAGTTCCTTCCAGTAATCATCAGGCACTATATCGCTTTTATAATAGGTCATCAGCCTTACCGCCGTTGAATAACCACGTGCTGTTAATGGCATGCCTGCATAAGCCGCGGCGCCAAGCGCTGAAGTAACACCGGGCACTATTTCATAAACGATATTGTTTTCTTTCAATACCTGCAGTTCATCCAGTATATTGGAGAAGACAGATACATCACCGCCTTTTAAACGCACCACTAATTTTCCGGCAAGGGCATGTGTACACATTAATTCGTTGATGGTTTCCTGTGGTGTGGAATTTCCTTTGCGGCATTGTTTGCCTACATATATAATTTCGGCAGATGGATTTACATACGATGTAAGAATATCATTACTCACCAGCCTGTCTGTTAATACAACATCAGCTTTTTGCAACCAGCGTGTAGCCTTTACTGTTATAAGATCAGGGTCGCCGGGACCAGCCGCTGCCAGTATCACTTTTCCCCGTATATTAGTTAGTTCCTGCATGATTCCATTGAAAAGTTTATTGTAAAGCTGTCTTTTTTTCTTTTTGAATGATATCGCTCTTATGTTCTACCATTACGTTTGCCGGAACACTATCTGTTAACCATACATTACCGCCAATGGTGCTGTTTTTACCAATTACCGTCTCTCCGCCTAAGATGGTAGCTCCGGAATAAATGATCACATTATCTTCAATAGTCGGGTGCCGCTTACCTGTGGCTTTTTCGCGGGAAACGCTCAAAGCACCGATAGTAACTCCCTGGTAAATCTTTACATTTTTACCTATAATGGTTGTTTCTCCAATCACAATGCCGGTTCCGTGGTCTATAAAAAATGATTCACCGATAGTAGCGCCGGGATGAATGTCAACACCGGTTTTGCTGTGCGCATATTCTGTAAGCAATCTTGGTAAAATGCTTATCTCCTGTTTCCACAACTGGTTAGAGAACCTGTATACTGCTATCGCAAAAAATCCGGGATAAGCAACAATCACTTCTTCTACCGATTCCGCTGCAGGATCAAATTTCAAAATGGCTTCTGCGTCTTTCAGTAAAGTATTATAGATGTCAGGAAGATTTTCAAAAAAAACATCTGTGGCTTTTTGTGCCGCCTTACCATCACGCAGTACTTCATATCCCAATGTTGATAAATGACTCTTCAATGATTCGAAAGCTTTTTCCAGCTCATAGGTATTTTGCTGGCGTAAAGTAGCCGGCAAAAAAAGCAAAGCAAACAGATCATCAATAAAAAGCTTTGCCAGTTCCCTGTCAGGGAAGGCAAGGAAAGTTTTTTTCTTTCGCTCTGCTAACTGCTGTATGAATTTGTTTTGCGCCAATGTTTTAAGGTTTGTGGTGTATGTTGCAGGTTACAGGTTGCAGGTTACAAGTTGCAGGTTACAAGTTGCAGGTTGCAGGTTACCATTTATTAACAGGCTTGCACTTTGAATACCTGTAACCTGTAACCTGAAACCCTTCTACTGTATCATACACGCCCCCACGGTTACATTACTTGTTTCATCAATTAATATTGCACCTCCGTTTGCTCTTAACGCTTTATACTTATCAAACACAACGGGCTGAGCAGTTTTTATAGTTGCTTTTACTATATCATTTAATCCTACCTGATCGGGAGAATATTTCCGCTCAAGCGAATTAACATCCAGCCTGTATTCAATATCTTTCACTACGCTTCTTACTCTTGTACTATTGATCTGCAATAAATATTTATTGCCTGATACTAATGGTTTGCTATCCATCCAGCATAACAATACTTCAAGCTCCTGCGAAGTTTGGGGCACATCTTTATGCAATACAATAACATCACCGCGGCTGATATCAAGGTCATCTTCAAGATGTAATACAACAGCCTGCGGTGCAAAAGCTTCTTCTGCTTCTTTGCCGCCGTCTGTTTCAATCTTTTGAATGATTGAAGTTAAACCTGATGGTAAAACTGTTACTTTATCTCCTTTTTTATAAATACCGCTGATGATCTTGCCCGCGTATCCGCGATAATCGTGTAACGCTTCTGTTTGAGGACGAATTACATATTGTACCGGGAATCTTGCATGATTAAGATTGATCGCTTTTTCTACTTCAACATTTTCTAACAGATGTAATAAAGCAGGACCGTCATACCATGAAAAAACATCTGACTTTTCAACGATGTTATCACCATTCAACGCGCTGATGGGTATATAAGTAACATCTTCAAGTCCTAGTGCTTTTGCAAGATCCGCGTATTCTATTACGATATTATTATACACATCCTGCGAATAATCTACCAAATCCATTTTATTAACCGCAACAATCACCTGCGGCATATTCAGCAGTGAGGCAATGATAGAATGCCTGCGTGTTTGCTCCACCACACCATTACGTGCATCGACCAATATAATAATAAGATCAGAATTTGAAGCTCCGGTAACCATATTGCGGGTATACTGTATATGCCCCGGTGCATCGGCAATAATAAACTTGCGTTCAGGTGTAGTAAAATATTTATACGCCACATCTATAGTAATACCCTGCTCTCTTTCGGCACGCAAACCATCTGTAAGCAATGCCAGGTCAATTTCACCATCTTCGCGATTCTTTGTTTGCTTTTCAATCGCTTCCAACTGGTCTATCATTATACTTTTACTATCGTATAACAGGCGCCCGATAAGCGTGCTCTTGCCATCATCAACACTTCCTGCGGTTATAAATCTTAATATGTCCATTGAATAGTTGGTGGTTTAATGTTTGTTGTTTGGCTGTCAGGTGTCAGCTATCAGGTGTCAGCTGGCTGACCGCTGATAGCTGATAGCCGATACCTATATTTAGAAATATCCACTCTTCTTCCTGTCTTCCATCGCTGCTTCTGATACTTTATCATCAATTCTTGTTTCGCCACGTTCGCTTGTTTTGGTAGCAATGATCTCGCTGATGATATCATCAATAGTAGATGCATCAGAGGCAACAGCGGCGGTACAGGTCATATCACCAACAGTACGGTAACGCACTTTTTTGTTAATGATCACATCTGTTTCATCAATGCGGATAAATTCAGAAATCGCCACATACTGACCTTCGTATTCCAGAACCTGCCGTTCATGCGCAAAATATATGGAAGGCAGTTCTATTTTTTCGCGGCGGATATAGTTCCATACATCAAGCTCTGTCCAGTTACTGATAGGGAACACGCGAACATTCTCTCCCTTGTTTATCTTACCGTTATAGGTATTCCATAATTCCGGGCGTTGTTTTTTAGGATCCCACTGTCCAAACTCATCTCTTACAGAAAATATTCTTTCTTTAGCTCTTGCTTTTTCTTCATCTCTTCTTGCACCGCCTATACATGCATCAAAGCCAAACTCTTCAATAGCATCAAGTAATGTATATGTCTGCAGTTGATTGCGGCTTGCGAATTTTCCTTTTTGTTCAGTAAGTTTTTTTGCTTTGATGGTATCTTCCACTTTTCTTACCACCAGCTTCTCTCCAATTTTTTCTGCAAGTTGATCGCGGAATTCCAATGCCTCAGGAAAATTATGCCCGGTATCAATATGGACTAAAGGAAAAGGAAATTTGCCGGGACGAAATGCTTTCAATGCAAGATGTACCAATACTATAGAATCCTTTCCGCCGCTAAATAATAATGCAGGTTTTTCAAACTGCCCGGCTACCTCACGAAAAATATGAATCGCTTCCGACTCCAGCTCGTCTAAATAATCAAGATGATGCGTACTCATTTATTTTAATTTCTTTTTGTTCTGTTGTTTCAAGTTTCAGGTTGCAAGTTTCAGGTTACTGGTTTGCCATACACCCTTAACCGCTCACCTTCTTACCACTTACCCCTTATTACTTACCACTGCTTCTTCATGCACATGCAACCCGCACTCTTTCTTTGATGCATCTTCCCACCACCATCTTCCTGCTCTGAAATCTTCGCCGGGGCGAATGGCTCTTGTGCAGGGAGCGCATCCTATACTCACAAATCCTTTTTCATGTAAAGGATTGTAAGGAATATTATTTTTATTGACGAAAGCAATAGTTTCATCAGTTGTCCAATGTAAAATAGGGTGATACTTCACCACATTATTAGTGCCATCCCATTCCACCTGCGTCATATCATGACGATCAGGTGAATGCGCTGCACGTATTCCCGTGATCCATATTTTTTTCCCGTTCAATGCTCTTTGCAAAGGTTCTACTTTGCGGATATGGCAACATTGCTTGCGGTTCTCCACAGATTCATAAAAGCTGTTAGGCCCTTTTTCTGCAATAAACTTTTGCAGGGAAAGCGCATCGGGATAATATGCTGTGATGGGATGATTGTATTTTTCCAGCGTGCGGCTCCAGGTAGAATAGGTTTCAGGAAAGATACGACCGGTGTCTAAAGTAAAAACCTGTATATCAAGATTTTCACTGAATATAATATGAGATATCGCCTGGTCTTCCCAACTGAAACTGGTAGAAAAAATTACCTCACCTGGGTATTGCGCCGCTATATCGCGAAGATTCTGAGCAATGTCAGCGCTTTGTGCTAATTGTGAAATTCTTTGAATTTCGCTTTGTGGATCCGTCTGAGTCATAGTACACTTAATTGATGGGTAGTTTATTAGCTGTAAGCTATTAGCCTCCAGCGATCAGCCACCAGGTATTTGCTTGCTTTAATAGCTGAAAGCTGGTACCTGAAAGCTCAATTCCCCATCAAAGCGAATTTTTATACCCTACTAAACTGGTGGACAAAGATAATGACTAAAATTTTATTTTTCCCTTTCATCACAATATTTTTTTGAGTTTTTAGAAGATTTGCATTTACCTTTGCGCCAGTTCTTTAAAAATCACTTATCAAGAAAGGCTGAGGGACTGGCCCAATGAAGCCTTGACAACCTGTTCCGTGCCGCATAATGCGGTATGGGGAAAGGTGCCAACTCCATCACGCTACAGGCGTGACAGATAAGTCAGAAGACCAGCTGATATTATGCCACTTCAATAATATATTAAGCTCTTCCGATGACCTGTTGGAAGAGTTTTTTTATGCCTGCCCGCATATTAAATTCCTCCGGATAGCAAAGTTTCTGATAGGTGTGTTTGGCAAAACATATTGTTTAACAATGTTTCATGATAAATGAAGCACAAAAAAAGTTTAACATCAAAGCGAACACAACATTATTCTTACAACTAAACTGACAATTGTACCCATACCAGGTAACGGGGAATGTTAATTTTAACAAAGAAAAATTGGAAAATAAAGAATAAGTCGATTAAATTTATAGGCTATTTCAAATAAAACAGGCAATGGAATCAAGAAGCAACAATTTTAATATCAAAAATAACGCTGTCTTATGCGTTTATGGTTGTTGCTGTATGCCTTAAGGCATACTATCCATTCCTGCGACACTTAAATGTGTCTACGTCCAATTGATTTTGCATTTACCTCCTTACCACGTATTATTCAACATTAAAAATTGTTTCTCAATGAGCAACTATCACTTCGAAACTTTGCAATTGCATGCCGGACAAGAAATTGATCCAACAACCAAATCAAGAGCTGTACCTATTTATCAAACTACATCATACCAGTTTGATAATACCGAACATGCAGCCAATTTATTCGGGCTAAAAGCATTCGGCAATATCTACACCCGTATTATGAACCCAACCACCGATGTATTTGAAAAAAGAATCGCTGCGTTGGAAGGTGGTGTAGCAGCCGTTGCAACATCATCGGGTCAGGCAGCACAATTATTAGCATTGCATAATATTTTGCAGGCTGGCGATAACTTTATTACTACTTCTTACCTGTATGGTGGTACGTACAATCAATTTAAAGTTACTTTTAAAAGATTAGGTATTGAAGCCCGTTTTGCAGATGGTGATAATGTAGCATCTTTTGAAAAACTTATTGATAATAACACTAAGGCAATTTACCTCGAAACAATTGGTAACCCACGCCTTAACATACCTGATTTTGAAAAATTTTCTTCGCTCGCCAAAAAATATGATTTACCATTAGTGGTAGATAATACATTTGGCGCGGGTGGTTATCTTGTACGCCCTATTGAACATGGTGCTAATGTAGTGGTAGAGTCAACCACTAAATGGGTAGGAGGGCATGGCACTTCAATTGGGGGTGTTATTATAGACGGAGGTAACTACAACTGGGGCAATGGAAAATTTCCACAGTTCAGTGAGCCAAGCGAGGGATACCACGGATTGAACTTCTGGCAGGTGTTCGGCGAAGGCAACCCTTTAGGTTTACCAAATATTGCTTTTGCTATACGTGCAAGAGTGGAAGGATTAAGAGATCTTGGTGCAAGCCAGAGTCCTTTCAATTCCTTTTTAACATTACAGGGAATAGAAACATTATCACTCAGATTAGAACGTCATGTATATAATGCTTTAACTTTAGCTCAATGGCTTGAGCATCATCCACAGGTTGAATATGTTTGGTACCCTGGTCTGGAAAGCAGCCCATATTACAATCTTGCAAAAAAATATTTACCTAAAGGCGCCGGAGGAGTATTAAACTTTGGTATTAAAGGAGGAAAAGAACAAGGAAGGAAATTTATTGACTCATTAAAACTCGCCAGCCATCTTGCCAATGTGGGAGATGCAAAAACCCTGGCAATCCACCCTGCGTCAACAACACATGAACAACTCAGTGAAGAAGAACAAAAGGCAGCAGGCGTTGAACCAAACCTTGTAAGGATAAGCGTGGGTATTGAACATATAGATGATATTAAAGCAGATTTTGAGCAGGCATTTGCGCAGGTGTAGAGCAATCAGCTATCAGGTATCAGCCGTCAGCTATCAGCAGTTAGCTATCGGTGGCCAGCAGTTATTAATATGCTCGAATATGCTCGCGGCTGACGGCTGATACCTGATAGCTGACGGCTGATACCTGATAGCTGACGACTGATACCTGATAGCTGACGACTGATACCTGATAGCCCAAAAACACCAAATTATTAAACGAGTCTTAAAGCATGGCAACAGAGGTTTTTGAATATAAGCAACCGTTTACTCTGGAAAACGGTACTGTATTACCAGAGTATCATTTAGCATATACCACATTGGGAAAACTAAATGCAAAAAAGGATAATGCAATATGGGTTTTTCATGCGCTTACCGCTAACAGTAATCCTGCTGACTGGTGGCCGGGCCTGGTAGGTGAAGGGCGATTCTTTGACCCGGAAAAATATTTTATTGTTTGCGTGAACATGCCGGGGAGTTGCTACGGAAGCATAGGCCCGTTAGAAACGAATCCGGCAACTGGTGAAAGATGGTATCATAATTTCCCTTTGTTCACCACAAGAGATATGGTAAGAACTTACAAACCTTTAAAAGATTTTCTTGGCATTGAGAAGATATATATTGGTATCGGAGGCTCAATGGGAGGGCAACAGTTGCTGGAATGGGCAGTTGAAGAACCGCCGCTATTTGATCATATAGTTGCTCTTGCTACCAACGCACAGCACTCTCCCTGGGGCATTGCGCTCAATGCATCGCAGCGTATGTGTATTGAAACCGACGTTACCTGGCAAACCAATACACAGGAAGCCGGCATAAACGGTATGAAAGCTGCAAGAAGCGTTGCGCTGTTAAGTTACAGGAATTATGACACCTATAATCTGACACAACCTCGTGACAAGAAAACAGCATGGCCGGTGCCTCATCCATTCGGCGGTGAAGCAGCAGAAAGTTATCAACGTTACCAGGGTGAAAAGTTGGCGAACCGTTTTAATGCATTCAGCTATTACCGTTTAGGGCAGGGTATGGATGCGCATGATCTCGGCAGGGGCAGAGGTTCCGTAGAAGAAGCATTGCGCCGTATTACCGCTAAAGCATTGATCATTGGTGTTACCAGCGATATTTTGTTCCCACCGGAAGAACAGAAAAGGATTGCTGATAATATACCCGGAGCGGAATATCATTTAATCGAATCGCTGTATGGCCATGATGGCTTTTTACTTGAGTATGATAAGATTGAACTTATACTGAGAAATTTTATAAGGGAAGATGTTTTGAGTTATTTAAAAATAATAAACAGATAATATAATGGATGCACATAAGCAATTAACAATCGGGCTGTTTGGTTTTGGAGTGGTGGGCGAAGGCTTATATAAAGTACTTGAACAAACACCATCATTACAGGCTACCATAAAAAAAGTTTGTATAAAGAACGCAGGCAAAAAAAGAAATGCGCCGGAAAGCTTGTTTACAACAGACCGCTTCAGCCTGCTGAACGATCCTGAGATAAATGTAATAGTAGAAGTGATCAATGAATCTGAGCCAGCGTTTGAAATTGTATCTACAGCTTTAAAGAATGGCAAAGCAGTGGTGAGCGCCAGCAAAAAAATGATAGCCGAACACTTGCCGGAAATTCTTGAGTTGCAGAAAAAATACAACCAGCCTTTTTTGTGTGAGTCCGCCGCATGCGCTTCCATACCTGTTATAAGAAACCTTGAGGAATACTACGACAATGATCTGCTGCATTCCATACGCGCTATCGTTAACGGATCAACGAACTTTATTCTCACCAAAATGTTTGAAGATAAACTCGACTTTAAACAGGCATTGATACTCGCCCAGCAATTAGGTTTTGCCGAAGCTGATCCCGTACTTGATGTGGATGGCTGGGACGCACTGAACAAATGGACATTCCTGCTTACACATGCATATGGTATTGTAGAAAAGCCTGAAAACATTGTTTTCAATGGCATTCAGAATATAAAACTTAGCGATGCTGTTGTTGCCAAAGAAAAAAGCCATGAAATAAAATTAGTAGCGCAGGCAAAAAAGCTCAACAACGGAAAAGTGGCTGCTTTTGTATTGCCTCAGTTTGTAACGCATGATGACCCCCTGGCGTTTGTAAAGAATGAATTCAATGGTGTAGTTATTGAAAGTTCTTTTGCCGATAAACAATTTTTTTATGGAAAAGGAGCAGGTAGTTTCCCCACCGCATCTGCAGTTTTGAGTGATATTTCTGCATTGCGTTACGATTACCGCTACGAATATAAAAAGCTGTATCATCACAATCCGCAGCAGCTCACCGATGATTTTTATATTCGCACTTATGTAAGTTTTGATGACTGGAAAACAATACCCCGCGATAAATTTGAATGGATTGAGGAATGGCATGCCGGCGAAAGAAAATATCTTATAGGTGTGCTCCGCTTTAAAGAGCTGAAAGAGAATACCTGGTGGAAAGAAAATAATGTGTCGCTCATACTTGCTCCCGATGCCATTATAGAGGATATAGAGATAAGAAAACTAAAAAAGAAAAGTTTGGAGCTGGCGGGAATATTGGATTAAATATTTTCATTCATAATAGCTATAGGCTGCCCGACTTTACAGGCAGCCTATCCTTTACATTCACACATCTTCACATCAAATTACTGCCTGCCGGTAGCTACACGCATCTTTATTTATTTCAGGCTATGCTATGTGCCGGGTGTTTAAATAGCTGCAGCGCAGCAATAATACCTGCTTGCAGGCAGGTGTTGAGGTGCGCTGCACCACGTATTACAATACTATGATATTACCGGTATTAAAAGCATATATACAGGGTAGCTGCCAGTAGGCAATGGTGCAAAGCCTACAACGAAAACGCTGTGTAGCTCCTGATCCCTCGTCTCCGTGATTCAAAATTTTAAAAACACCCTTTCGCCCATTCACCGATACTATTTGCCTTCACAACTTTTCTATGTTCAGTCCATTAAACTACAGGTATAGCTTTACATCGTAAACAATTATTACACAACATAAATTTTTAAAAAATGAAAAAGATAATAGTTTTAGCAGCAGCCACTTTTTTAGCCATCACCGCTACACAGGCACAAACGCAACAGGAGGTTGCCGTAAGAAAGGATATTAAAGAATTAAAGAAAGAAGAAAAAACAGAAAGGAAAAGCTTAAGAAAGCTGGAAGGAAATGATGTAAGTGTTCAATCTAAAGACCAGTTCAATATTGATTTTGGCAATGTTCCGAATGTGCAATGGAAAAGAAGCGGCTACTTTGACGAAGCTGTTTTTACACAAAATGGAATAACTCAAAAGGCATTTTATGATTTTAACTCAAATCTTGTAGGCATTGTTATTCCCAAAACATTTGCCGACTTACCTAAAAACGCACAGAAGCACATCAACAAAAAATACAATAATTATAAAATAGACAGGGTAATATTATATGATGATAATGAAAGCAACGATACAGATATGATTTTATACGGCACACAATTTGATGATGCAGATAATTATTTTGTAGAATTAAGTGAGCCTGGCAAAAAGCTTATATTGATGGTAGCAAAAGATGGAAATGTGACATTTTTTAAAGAAATGAAGGGTTAAGCAGTAAGGCCAAACCCGTATAGTGTTATAAAAATGCTGTGTGCAGTGCATTTCACATCTCTCAATAACACAGCATTTGTTTTCATTAGATATCAGCAAAAGCTTTTCTTTTTTAAGAAAGGCTTTTGTATCTGGCATACTTTTTATTTATAATCAGCTATATCAATCAGCTTAGCTACATTCTGCACAATAATTTTTCTGCCTTTTGTTTCAACAATACCCTTTTCCTTAAACTCAGATAATAGCCGCACCACATTTTCTCTTGCGGTGCCAACAAGATTTGCCAAATCATCGCGGCTCATATTAATTTCAACAGACATGCCTGGCTTAAAATTCACTTTATACTTTTCTCTCATTACTATTAATTGAAGTGCCAGCCGCTCCCTCACAGATTTTTGAGCAAATAAAGAAAGACTGTTTGCCAGCACCGCAAACTCGTGGCTCAATGTTTTAAGCAATTGTTTGTTAAGTGTCTCAGATTGCCTTACCACTTCTAAAAAATTGCTACGCGGTATAAAAGCAATGGTACTATCTTCCAATGCCGCGGCCGAATCAGGATACCGGTCTTCAGCAAGAACAGCGTGGTAGCCGATTAACTCCCCGGTATTAGCTACATAAATAATATACTCCCTACCATCAGAGTCGGGTTTGTATTTTTTTACTTTACCGGAAACAACAAAAAAAATACCATCAGGAAATGCGCCTTCTTTAAAAATAACTTCTCCTTTCTTATACTGTCTTTCAGTTTGCTCAGCAGTAAGCAAAGCAAATTCCCTCTCCGGCAAATTTGCCAGAACCGATTCACTTTTAAAATCCCATTTATCTATAGGAAACAGCCCTTTAATACTCATCCGTACAAAAGTACCGTTTAAAGCGAATAACCCCATGCAAAAGTGATAAAGTTTACTATTATGAGTGCAGGCGCTGAATACCTTTGTATAATTAGATACAATATTGTGCTCAAACCTTATTCTTTATGTTTTATACACATAGCAAACAATCTTCAGACATATGGTTTACCTCTGATGCCCGGTTTAATGAGTTGTATCCCTCTCATATACAAATGTTGGCGCGCCGGCACTGGACGCCTCTTAACATTGCAAAAACAGCCGCGGGCTTTCTTGCCGCTGACGACAATGTGAGTATATTGGATATTGGCAGCGGCGTTGGTAAGTTTTGCCTGAGCGCGGCACACTTCAGGCCAGGGGCGATATACTATGGAGTGGAGCAACGAAAAAATCTCGTACAATATGCAAGTAACGCAGCATCTGTACTCGGGTTTGAAAATGTGAACTTCATTCACGGTAATTTCACGCAGTTGTCGTTCAAGAATTTTGACCATTTTTATTTTTATAATTCGTTTTACGAAAACCTGGTAGATACCGATAAAATTGATGACAGTATTGATTACTCGGGTGAACTATACCATTATTATACCCGCTACCTCTACAGGCAGCTATCCGACACCGTTAGCGGAACAAGGCTTGCTACTTTCCATAGCATGGAAGACGAAATACCCCGTGATTTTTGTGAAGTAGGCGGAGCATTAAACGGGTTATTAAAATTCTGGATGAAGCTATAAAAGTATTCCTGTGTACTGATTGAAAATTTATTGATGCTTAAACCCAAATTGCTTGATACATTAAAAGTTTACACCGGCAACCAGTTCCGGAAAGATGCAATGGCAGGCATTATTGTTGGCATTGTTGCATTGCCGCTTGCTATTGCATTCGCTATTGCAAGTGGGGTTACTCCTGAAAAAGGATTATATACTGCGGTGATAGCAGGTTTTATTATTTCTGCGCTTGGCGGCAGCCGCGTGCAGATAGGTGGGCCTACAGGTGCATTTATTGTAATTGTATTTGGCATTGTGCAGCAATACGGCGTTAATGGTTTAATCATCGCCACACTCATTGCCGGCGTAATGCTGATTATCATGGGCTTTGCCAAACTGGGTTCCGTTATAAAATTTATTCCTCACCCGTTAATCGTGGGTTTTACCAGCGGCATAGCGTTGCTTATATTTTCTTCGCAGGTAAAAGATTTTTTGGGGCTGCAAATGGGTACGGTGCCTGCTGATTTTATTGAGAAATGGATGAGCTATGCTGCACATTTATCCGGTATACATATTTACGCGGTTATCATTTCTGTTGCTACTGTTGTTATTATCCTGCTTTCTCCCAAAATAACACACGTTATACCCGGTTCGGTGTTTGCTATTTTACTGAGCACCGCGGCTGTGCACCTGTTCCATTTACCGGTAGAAACAATAGGCAGCAAATTTGGAGCTATTCCATCCTCGTTACCAACGCCTGTTTTACCGCATCCTGATTTTGCCACAATAAAAGCATTAATACAGCCTGCATTTACGATTGCCCTGTTAGCGGGTATTGAATCTTTACTATCTGCTGTTGTTGCAGATGGTATGATTGGTGGTAATCACCGGTCAAACATGGAACTGGTTGGACAAGGAACCGCCAATATTTTTTCTGCGCTGTTTGGAGGCATTCCTGCTACAGGCGCCATAGCAAGAACCGTTACCAATATTAAAAATGGCGGCCGTACACCGGTCGCAGGCATTATTCATGCCATTACTTTATTGATGATAATGTTGTTTGTAGGCAAATGGGTGGCGTTGATTCCGCTGGCATCGCTTGCAGGCATATTGATGGTTGTGGCATATAACATGAGCGAATGGAAAAGTTTTGTTGCCGTATTAAAAGGCCCGAAGAGTGACGTAGCTGTTTTGCTGGTTACCTTTTTGCTTACAGTGTTTATTGACCTTACGGTGGCTATTGAAGTAGGAATGGTGTTGGCGGCCTTTTTGTTTATGCGCAAGATGGTGCAGTTTAGCGGGGTAAATATTTTTACTAAAGAAATGGAAGATGGTGATACAGTAAAAAGTAAAGAGGATATTGAAAATTTTTCCATTCCCAAAAATGTTGAGGTATTCGAAATCAAAGGTCCTATGTTTTTTGCCGCTGCTTATAAATTTAAAGAGGCAATGCGAACACTGGAAACACCTCCCAAAGTACTTATTATACGCATGAGGCAGGTACCGATGATTGATGCCACCGGTATTAAAACATTGAGAGATGTTTTACACCAAACAAAGCAAACAAAAACAAAACTCATTCTGTCAGGCGTAGCTGAAGGGCAGGTATTATCAGAACTGCAAAAATCAAGGCTGGTGTTTGCAATAGGTAAGGCAAATGTTCTTCCTACATTTACCTTAGCTTTAGAAAGAGCAAATCAATATATATTACAAAGTGGTATTGAAGCACGGGAAGAAAAAGAAAACAAAAATTAATCCAATCAAGTATAGTGTTATGGCAGAAAAAAATACACAATCGAAGAAAACATTTACGCTTAATTATAAAAATGAAAAACTTAAAGTTACTTCAGACGACCAGATCATCTTTTCCATAGAGTTTCCCGATGGCAAGCAAAAGGACATAACGTTTGAACTGGATACAGATATGGATTTACAGTGGAAATATATTTCGGGAGAAAGCACTGCCGCCACGAAGGAGATTGGAAGTTTGATTGAGAAGGAGATGATGGCGTGATGTAACTATTTATTTTTCATAAAGAATAATTACCCGGGCTTGTGTTTCTTCCATTTTAAGGTTTGTTTTCATTGTATAACCGCTGGTAGTATCAGCGCCTGTAACTAATAAGGTATCTATTGACAACCATTTAATTCCAACGTCATTAATTACTTCCAGGAATTGTATTTCCAGGAATACCTTCATCAGTAGAATCTATCCCTGCAACTATCCTAACACCATATGAAGGAGATGTGGTAAGCACCGCCGTCAGTAACCATTGATATTGCCTGCAAACTTTTATCAGGATTCAAAATTTACCTGATCTCCACAACCTTAAACACAATCTCCTTATAATCATCCCGCTCATATAATACGCCAATATTTGTACCTGATATTTTAACCAAATCGGCATAAGCGATGAAATCGCCTTCATAACCGATAGCACTTTTATCAACAGTATATGCTTTGCTCCATTTCCTGCCGCCATCTTTACTAATGCGCAAAGTAAGGTTATCTCTTTTGGCGGTATCAGCGGCATTGCAGAAAGCAATGGTATTATTCTTTATAGTGAGTATACTTCCTTCATTTACCGGGTCGGGTAAAGAATAATCAAAGTATGAAGTATCCCAGCTTGCGCCACCAGTACTGCTATAAGAAACAATCCTTCGCTTAATATCACCATGCTGGTTACGGGAGTTCATTATCAAAACATCATTACCCAACAATGCCGCTGTTGACTCATTTGAACCAGGTATATTAACAGGTGTGCTTAGTTTAAAAGTCTTGCCATGATCGTCCGTATAAAACCCATGTGCGCTATAATCAGCAAACTTCGGTTGCGGGTTACCGGTAGAATGATTGGCTGCAACAAATATTCTGCCTTTATATTTTCCTTTATCAAACTGTACGGCATGACCGGGTGTATTGGCATAGCTTCTCCAGTCTTCCGGAAAATGATATGCAGCACTTACCTGCGGCTGATTGGGACGATGTACCTGCGTGGTAATGTTTACAGGTTCAGACCAGGTTATTCCGTTATCTGTTGAGGTTTTGTACCAGGCTTCTCTCAAGCCTCTTCCTTTTCTCACTTCATTTTCATGATTATTGCCGGTATTGTAAAATAAAAATATCCTGCCTGCGGGGTAAGCAGGATCAGTGAGATCAACCACCGGCGCAGGATTGCCCGCCTGCAAGCTATCCATGTCAACAATTGTTTTCAATACACTCCATGTTTTTCCTTTATCATCACTATACTTCATTACAATATCAATATTACCGAAATCACCCCCGCCATCTACCCTGCCTTCGCAAAAAGCAAGCAGTCGCTTCGAAGCCGTTTGTATAACAGCAGGTATGCGGTAAGTATTATGACCTTCTTTACCTGATTCAAAAACCATTTGATGATTTTGTTGTGCAAAGCCGGCTGAAACAAAAAGCAAAAGGAAAAATAATGTATTTGATCTTAGCATAACATGGGAATAATTTTTTTCAAAAATATATAAACATGTACATAACATGAGTAATAAAAATAGTATAGGGTTCCGGGCTTTTGGAAGGTTCGGAGCACTGCTTGTCATTCCTCTCCTGCCTCCGTACACATTTGACCCAATACAAGCTGTGGGTGGAATCGGAATAACAAGCGGTAAAATATACATTAAGCAATAGCAAAAATATTCAACTGTTGCATTAATACTGAACAATACAGCATAGCAGGTATACCGCCGCGAACTCCTGACTTGTCCCTTTTAGTGCGGTGGGAATAATTTGCCGACCAGCCCCCTCATTTTTTCAGTTGGTTCGGCTTTGATAGATACCGTTTTGCCCGTCATATGGTTTAGGATTTGCCCGTCCGCTATTCTTTTTGCTTCGTCCAGAAACCTTCGTATTGATACCCTTGCTTTTATTTCGATGTGCTTAGAGATGACCAATGCCATAAAACAAATCAATATGTGCAGTTTGATGGGCTGTTCCTTGAAATGGAATATGGGTCTTGTCTGCAAATCGCTTTTCGACACCCTAAAACACTGCTCTATTCTATAAAGCTCGTGATAACGCTCTATGATTGTTTTATTATCTACTGTCTTTTCTTCCAAATTGGTGTAATAACCTTTAACACCAAGTAACTTTTTTGTTTTTTCGATAAGGTCTTCATTGAGTTCTATCTGTTGTTTATTGTTTTTGGTAAACTTCGTTTTCTTTGCTTTGGAAGGCGTGGCTATCACTTGTTTTGCTTTTTCGATTTGCTTGTTCATCTCATACAAATCTTTGCGATACCGCACAGAAGAATAACTACAAATCAGATAACCCAATTCCATTTTTATCCTGATGCTTTTGCCGTCTTGCCTGTCAATCTGTTTATCTGCGATTTCAAGCAAATCTGCCGGGATATTGCCCAGCCTTGCTCCTACAATATAATTGATATTGTTTTGGGTTAATTGGGCGATATTTTCTGAACTAATCATAGGCGCATCTGCAACAACCGTAAATTCTTTTACCTTGTTTCTTTCAATAAATGCTTTGATAACAGGAATAATGGTATGCCCTTCAAATGTATTGCCACTAAATATTTCATAAGCCACCGGAAAGCCCTCTTTGCTAACCAGTAAGGCTACTAATATCTGTGGTTGCCGGGATTTATTGTCTTTTGAAAAACCATTCTTTCGCAAATCATCTTCTTCAAATGCCTCAATGTAAAGCGTGGTAACATCATAGAACACAATATCAAAATTGAACGAATAATACTCTTTGGTAAATGCAACCACTTTGCCTTCTACTGTTTCTTTCAGTTCAATACACCCAGGGGCTATCTTATAATAACTCTTTCGACTGTGGCTGATACCGAAATACTGCTCTAATAATTCTAACGAACGAAGTTTGGAAGCGGGTTCGAAATATTCTCATACAAACCAGGTCGTTCAATAATGGCGGCAGTTTATCAAAGCCCAACCTGTCTTGAATCAAATTTATCTGCTCATAGAAATAACTGTGTAGAACACCAATGAAAGTACAGTGATTGAGGAGGAGTAGTTTATTAGGGCTTTCATCAGGAAAAACAGAGAGCTGTTTAGAATAGTCTTTTATCCATTCTTGTGCTACAACCATCAGCTCCTCCAGTTCCGCACCATTGTGTGCAGAACCGATATGTTGTAGAATAATCCGCTTGCCCTTTTGATACCGAACCACTTGAACCGCACTGGCTTGGGATGCCGTTTTTACCACCCTGATTTTCATAAAAAACACCCCTTAGTGCGGTAAAAATAACAAAACAAAATATTAAATAGCTGATAAACAACAATTTATGACCGCACTAAATTTGAAGGGGACAAGTCAGGAAAAATATTCAACTGTTGCATTAATACTGAACAATACAGCATAGCAGGTATACCGCCGCGAACTGTCATGATCGCCACTTGAATAGTTTTATTTCTTTCACCTTATCTTTATGCACTGCCATGTACGAACGCTTACTTAAACATATCGCCATGCATATATCCTTGTCGCCGGATGAGGAGCGTAGTTTTCTTAAGGCAATTACATCAAAGAAGTTAAGAAAAAAGCAGTTTCTGCTGCAGGAAGGAGATGTAAGCAAGGGGTCTGCCTTTGTAAATTCGGGGCTGCTGAAAATATATTCAATAGATAGAAATGGTGTAGCGCATATCATTCAGTTTGCGCCACCAGGCTGGTGGGCTGCAGATATGAAAAGCCTTACAACACAGCAGCCTGGCACACTGTTTATTGATGCGATTGAAGACAGTGAGATATTCTGGATACGCAAAGAAGATCTTGATCAATTATATATACAGATCCCCGCATTAGAACGTTTTTTCAGAATACTGGCTGAAAATTCTGTTATCAATTACCAGGAAAGACTTATTGGAACATTAAGTCTTCCTGCCGTTGAAAGATACCAGGCGTTTTGTACAAAATATCCATCCCTGATAGAACAATTACCTCAAAAATATATAGCCTCATACATTGGTGTTACCCCTGAATTTTTAAGCAAAATGCTCAAAAGCAAAATGGCTTAAGCCGCTTTCTTAATCTATATTAAGTATTCCGCTTAACCTGTATTATTTCCAAAAGTTTTCATTCGCAGTAGTTTTGTGTATCAAAAAAAGGAGCGATATGAAAACAAATATTATACTGGTAACAAACAACACCTTAATGTTTGGAAATATTGAAAAAGAACTGAACAGGAAGGATCTTGAATGGTATATTACCGGCAGCAGCGAAAACGCGATTGAAAAATTTCAACAGGGAGGCATTGATATTGTTTTCTTACACAACAATATCAGTGCAACAGATAAAAGAAAACTACAGAAAGTATTCAACCTGCTTGATGAAAATATCAACATTGTTGAAATTGACAGTAATACAGGCGTTATAACAACAATAGCAAATGCATTGCGCCATCAAATGAAAAACAGCTTTTCATTTATTGACGATGCGTTGGCAAAAGCTAAATTTAATATAAGCGTGGAGGAATAATGATGGGCAATAGACAATAGGCAGTGGTGAATAGTTAATAGTGAATTACATAATTTTAAAACGATAAAACTTAATGATATGAAAAAACAAATTGAAAGAATAATAAAAAAGCCTGCAAGACCAGGTATGGTTGGCGACGGCTTCAGAGTATATAATTATATTCCCGGTGCAGGTATAGCGCAGCAAAGAATCAGTCCATTTTTGATGCTGGACTTTAACGCGGCTTACGATTTTGGTGCATCAGGCCATATACGCGGCGTGGATGTACATCCGCACAAAGGATTTGAAACAGTAACCATTGCCTATAAAGGCAGTGTCGCACACCACGATAGTGCCGGCAGCAGCGGTGTAATTAATCCCGGCGATGTGCAATGGATGACAGCAGGTTCTGGTATTCTGCATAAAGAATATCACGAAGAAAATTTCGCCAGGAAAGGTGGTTTATTTGAGATGGTGCAGTTATGGATTAATCTTCCTAAAAAGGATAAATTAACCAGGCCACATTACCAATCGCTTACAAAAGACAATATAAAAAGTGTTCCATTACCCGGCAATACAGGTGTAGTAAATGTTATAGCAGGAGAGTTTAATAATGTTAAGGGTGCTGCAACCACTTACTCTCCATTGAATGTATTTGATGTGAAGTTGAATAAAGATAGCGAAGTAAATATTGATTTACCTGTAACATATAATACCGCTATATTAATGATAAACGGCAGCGCGGTTGTGAATGATGAAGAAGCTCCTGAACACAGCTTTATATTATTCCAAAATGAAGGTGAGCAGGTTAGTATAAAAGCTATCGAAGATGCAGTGATATTAGTATTGAGCGGAGAACCGTTGAATGAGCCTATAGCAAGTTATGGACCTTTTGTAATGAACACACAACAGGAAATTATAGAAAGCATTAGTGAATACCAGGCGGGTAAATTCGGAGTGTTGGTGTAATGGGTTGTGAGCTATCAGAAATCAGCAGTCAGCTATCAGCAGTCAGCTATCAGCAGTCAGCTATCAGCAGTCAGCTCTATCAGCAGTCAGCTCTATCAGCAGTCAGCTCTATCAGCACAACCTGCAACCAGCAGATCGAAACCTGTAACTTGCAACCCGCAACCTCTACACTGCTTTTTAAAAACATACACTATGCAAAAGAATATAGATCATATACTGGCGGGCAGGGAAAAGAATATAACCAGAGAAGAAGTTGTGCTGCAACCTTTGCCCCATAAGGATTTCAGGTTTGCAAATCCGTTTATTGTATTGCATCACAAATTACCGGAAACAATTCCACCGGGTTCTAAACAACGCATACACCCGCACCCGCACAGGGGTTTTGCGCCTGTAACTATTATGCTGCAGGGAGAAGGTTATCATAAGGATAACGCAGGTCATGATGAAACGGTATATGCCGGCGATGTGCAGTGGATGTTTGCAGGAAAGGGATTACTGCACAGCGAAGGCCCGACAGATAAAATATTGAGAGAAGGTGGTGTACAGGAATTTATTCAGTTGTGGATTAATGTGCCTGCCAAACATAAGTGGGATGAGCCTTCGTATCAATCCGCAAGGCAATCTTCTTTGCCGGATGTCCTTGTGCAGGAAGGTGCATCGTTCCAGCTTATCAGTGGAGCATATGATGGCAGCACCGGGCCTTTGAAAAGCTTTACCCCCGTTACTTTAATTAATGGTACTATACAAGCAGGGAAACGTGTTCAATTTTCGGCTACTCCCGGTTACTGGACGTTGATTTACATAACCAGCGGAACTGTGTGTATAAATAATGAAACCATAGCAGCACATAACCTTATTATCTTTGAAAAAAATAATGAAGAGGTAATCGTGCATGCAAAGCAGGATACGAGATTGTTATTTCTATCTGCAGAGCCAATTAACGAACCCGTTGCTGCCAAAGATAATTTTGTAATGAATACTGCCGGAGAGGTTAACCAGGCAATGAGGGATTATAAAAATGGCATTTTCGGAACTTTAAATTATTAAACGATTACAGAAGTACCGCAAATACTGGAAGGGAAAGGAGTAGCAGCGGCTATTGTTGAAAAAACATTCAATTATGCTAAAGAAAATAATTTAAAAATTATTCCTTTGTGTCCCTATGTTGCGGTGTATTTAAAAAAGCACCCTGAATGGAATGCCATTGTTCACGAAGATTATAAAAATTAAAAGGAATGATACAGGTAAAAGTAATTACTGCAAGTACAAGACCAACCCGCAAAGGTCCTGCTATATCGCACTGGATGCTGGAATTATTAAAGCAATATGATGCTATACAGGTTGAGCATCTTGACCTTAAAGAAATTAATCTCCCGTTTTTAGACGAGCCGCATCACCCGAGGTTAAGAAAATATACTAAAGAGCATACTATACAATGGAGTAAAACCATCGATAGCGCAGATGCTTTTATCTTTGTTACGCCGGAATATAATTATGGTTTTCCTGCTACTTTAAAAAATGCACTGGATTATTTGTTTGAAGAATGGGCATATAAGCCTGTTGGTATAGTGAGCTACGGAGGTTTATCTGCCGGCACACGCTCTGCACAAATGCTGAAGCAGGTAATAACCACGCTCAGAATGATGCCGCTTACGGAAAGCGTAGCTATTCCTTTCTTTACAAAACATATTAATGAAGATGAAAAGTTTGTAAGCGATGAAGCGCTTGACAAATCAGCCAATACAATGATTGCTGAATTGATAAAATGGACAAATGCGTTGAAGACATTAAGAGGTAAGTAAGTATTCTCCGGATTTGGTAATGGCATTATGGAGCAGGCGGCATATCAAAGTGAATTTTCTGAGCTGAAAGCATACGTAATTGCAAAACCATTACATTTACAGGACGGTGCAGGACGCATGTTTTAAATGTAATATTTAGCTTACAGCCTTAGTTGTAATTGTATTCAGTTCCACAAAATTGTTGCACACGATAATTGACTTGAACGACTTGCCATGACTAAAAATGTATTTTCCTGTATTCCTGTTTCAGCATTTCGGATATACTTCTGTTATCATGCATTTCAGCAAACAATATTTCCATTTTTCAAAGTATTTGGCAACAATGTTTTTCTCATGTGCTTTATGCAGCCCAATAAAATAAATCTAGGCTTTTCATTTTCAACTTCAATAAATAATAAATTTATACGCAAATCAATTTTCCACTTATGCAAGTAAACAATTATTCCCTCCGGTTTTCTTTACTTTCTGTAATGGCGCTTTTTGTTATGCACTCATGCAAAAGCCCGGAAGCAGAAAAAAAAGAGAATGCAAAAACCGGAAATCCCAAGTTAGACAAGTTGAAATTACCTTCAGGCTTTCATGCTGAACATTTGTTTGGTCCTTCTGAAAACGGGGACGGCTCCTGGGTAGCAATGACTTTTGATGACAAAGGCAGGCTGATTGCGTCTGACCAGTATGGTGCTTTGTACCGTATGCAGTTAGCACCTATAGGCGACACCACTCCGCCCAAAGTTGAAAAACTTATTATTGCCAAAGACACTACATCCGTAGGAATGGGATATGCACACGGTTTGTTGTATGCATTTAATAGTTTGTATGTAATGATCAACCATCGCAGTGATGATAAATTTTCGAAAGGGAGTGGCTTATATCGCCTGCAGGATACTGATGGCGATGACCAGTTTGATAAGGTAACCTTACTGAAAGCTTTGGATGGAGAAGGCGAGCATGGACCGCATAGTATTATTTTCTCTCCCGACAAACAATCACTCTATATAGCTGCCGGAAATTTTACCAAAATTCCTCAAATGGATAGCTATGCAGGCTCCGGCCCTTCCAACTGGCAGATAGATAATTTATTGCCGCTGGTAAAAGATCCTAACGGGCACGATGATGTTGTAAATACACATGGCGGATGGATTGCGCATGTTGATTCTACCGGCTCAAAATGGGAATTGATAAGCTCAGGGTTCCGCAATCCTTTTGATATCGCATTCAACGAGGCAGGTGATTTATTTACTTATGATTCAGATATGGAGTGGGACTTTGGTACACCCTGGTACAGGCCAACACGTATATGCCATGTAACAAACGGCAGTGAATTTGGATGGCGCCAGGGCACTGATAAATGGGGACCTTATTTCCCTGATAATTTACCTGCCATACTTAATATCGGCCAAGGCTCTCCTACCAATGTTGTTTCCGGGCTTAACACCCGTTTTCCTGAAAAATACCGCAAAGCAATTTTTGCGTTTGACTGGAGCTTTGGTATTATTTACGCCATTCACCTTGAACGCGACGGCTCATCTTATAAAGCAAAAGGAGAAGAATTTATTTCCGGAGCGCCCCTGCCTTTAACAGATGGCGTGATAGGACCTGATGGCGCTTTATACTTTATGACCGGCGGCCGCAGGCTTGAGTCAGATTTATACCGGGTATATTATGAAGATAATAAAGCAGATAACAGCCCGGTTGCAGCAGCTCCATTAAATGAAGAGCAAAAAATACGCAGGCAGCTTGAAACTTATCATAGCGCACCTAAAGCTGATGCACTTGCTGTTGCATGGCCACAGTTAAAAAGCAGCGACAGGTTTATCCGGTTCGCTGCCCGTATAGCAGTAGAACATCAACCGGTAGAACAATGGCAGGAAAAAGTATTGCAGGAAAAAGACCCTGTTGCGCTTACCCAGGCAGCTATAGCGTTAGCAAGACAAGGTAAACCTGCTGTAAAAAATCAATTGATAGCTGCATTAACAACGATTGATTACGCGGCACTTTCCGAATCTCAGCAACTGGATTTGCTGCGTGCTTTTGAGCTGGTATTGCTGCGTATGGGTAAGCCTGATGCTGCAATAACAGCAAGAATTGCTGAGTATTTTGATGCGCATTATCCTGCTAAAACAAATAATCTTAACAGAAGCCTCAGTAAATTACTGGTATATATAGATGCGCCGAAGGCTGTTGAAAAAACAATGAATTTACTTGCCACTGCAAAAGATGACCCTGATGATCAAAAAACATTGACCAACTCATCAGATTTAATCATGCGTAACCCACAATACGGAATGGATATTGCCGGTATGTTGTCAAAAGTTCCTCCTTTTCAGCAAACATATTATGCAATAGTATTAAGCCAGGCAAAAAATGGGTGGACGCCGGAATTGAGAGATAAATACTTTGCATGGTTTTACACAGCCTTCAGCTATAAGGGCGGTCACAGCTTCAGGGGTTTTATCAACAATACAAGAAAGGCAGCCTTAGCAAATGTGCCCAAAGCAGATTTTGCCAGGTTGAATACCATTTCAGGTGATTCTATCGCCAACAAAAGTGGCTTCCAGGCAGGAGACAATACGCCGCAACCGAAAGGCCCGGGCAGAAGATGGCAACTGGACGAAGCTATGACCGTTATAGACAGTGGCATTACCAACAGGAATTTTGAAAATGGTAAAGCAATGTTCGCAGCGTCAATGTGTCTTTCCTGCCATAATATGAAGGGTGAAGGAGGAACAGCAGGTCCTGATCTAACGCAGTTGGGTACACGCTTTTCAGCTAAAGATATGCTTGAAGCAATTATTGAGCCCAGCAAAACCATTTCTGATCAATATGGCTCTACTGTATTTTTCCTGAAAGATGGCAGTTCTGTAACCGGTAGAATTGTAAGCCAGGATAATAATAATTATGCTATTTCTCAAAATCCTTTTGCACCGCAAATTGTAAGAAGTATTGCAAAAAAAGATGTTGAGCGCACACGTGTATCAGAAATTTCTCCGATGTTGCCCGGAATGATAAATGCGCTGAATGGCGATGAACTGAGAGATCTTATTGCTTACCTGATGGCCGGTGGCAATAAAGACAATGAAATCTATACCGGAAAAAAATAAAATACAATATCCACTTTTGAAGGGGCTGCTTCGTAAAGAAGCGGCCTTTTTTGTTTACACATAAAACATCAGCGTTTGGCAGAGAAAAGAAAATGTGAGATAACAGGCGCCATGACGATCGCCCGGCCCGTGTCTCACGGGGGGCTGAAAAACCATAAGTTGAACAGGTATGCCCATAGGAATATAAGGTTTGCAGTTTTTTTTTAAGATGGATGCTCCTGCTAACATGAACGCACAAACAGGTTATTACCGCTTTAAAATGTTTCGGATTTCTATTATTACTTGACCATGGCTGACTTAATCTTATTGAAAAACAGGGATTGCTGAATCAATATAAATCACTCGGATTTACTAATCCTGGATTAATCGCTCATATCACCGGCACGTTCGAGCTCATTGCTGCTTTTTCATTATCATTCAGACCAATCAGGCAGCTTATTTTCTTTTTGTTTATATGGAAGATGGCAACTGAGTTATTTTATCCTGCCTGGGGCGTTTTTGAATGGATTGAACGCGGCGGAAGTTATGGTGTACTGCTTGCGCTATGGTATGCAACTGCACCTAAGGAGGCGCTTCAACAAGCAGGTATGCAAACTTTTGGGGAACTAAATACACCGGGGTAATAATATTCCACACTTTTTCTAAAAAATAAGACCGGACTAAAAAGCCCGGTCTATTATATAAAACCCCTAAACTAAACTACCCGTATTCATCTATCTATATGTAAAAACAGTGCCATTTCTATAAAAGGCGTAATTTTAAAGAGAAATGGCTTTTGTACGGGATCTGTTACTCATAGCGTGGAATTATTTTCTCAAAGCAACGAGAGGAGGAATGGGAATTCATATTAACAAACACTTATTTATACAACCTGATTTTTGGCAGGATAATGTATATAGTATTAGGGTAAATTTGATAAACTAATCTATTGACAATTAAAATCAATTATTATGAAAGTAGATTCAAAAGTGTTATTGGGCTTATTAGCCGGAGCAGCAATCGGAGCAATCGCAGGTATTCTTTTCGCCCCTGACAAAGGTTCTGAAACAAGGAACAAAATAAAAAAAGGTGCTGGAGATGTAGGCGACCAGCTTAAAAACTCTTTCGGCGAATTTGTTGATACAGTGAAAGATAAATACCGCAAAGCAAAGCACGATGCTGAAGATTTAACAGAAGCCGGTGCTTCCAAATTTAACCAGGTTAAAAACGCTGTAAGCTAAATTGAAATTAATTAAACCGGCGACACTTAAAAAGAACAGATGAGAGAAGAAACCATTTCCGAAAGTATTGAAGATTTGCTTGACGATGCGGGCAAATACGTTGAGGCGAAAGCAGAGTTGTGGAAATTAAAAGTTGCTGACAGCACTACCGAAGCAACTACATCCATAGCCACACAATTAATATTGGTTTTTATTGCAATTATGGCATTAACCTTAATTAATATCGCCGTAGCTATACTTATAGGTAAATGGTTGGGAGAACTACATTATGGATTTTTTATTGTCGCCGGTTTTTATATCCTGCTGGGAATTATTGTTTATGCTTTTCGTAAACAAATTATTCAAACGCCATTATACAACGTTATTATAAATAAGCTTTTAAAATGAGCGAGAAAAAAACAGCGGAAGATATCAGAGCCAGAATAGCATTGCTTGAGGAGCAAACCCGGTTAATGGAGGATAATCTTAAAGAAAGATTTCATGCTACTTATAAAAGAATCACTCCCGGCAATATATTAAAGAATACGCTCACCAATTTTAATGATACGCCCGGACTTAAATCTACGCTGCTATCTACTGCCCTTAACCTGGGCTTAGGCTTTGTTGGCGGAAGAATGATGTTGGGTAAAGGAAGTATAGCTAAAAAAGCAGCCGGCGCAGCGCTTCAGTTTGGTGCCGGTAAATTTATGGGACTTGGCAAAAAGCTGAATGTGCTGAAAAGATTTACTACAAGTTTATTCAGCAAAGAGAAAGCATAAGTTTTTGCAATCTTATTTTATTCCGGCAGAGGTATAGTCACTCATCTTCATACACCCCTTTATTTATCACCTGCGGCATTGGCTTTCCCTGCATCAAAGCAATTATATTATTTGCGGCCATAACAGCCATTTTTGCCCGGGTTTCAATAGTAGCTGAGCCAATATGCGGCAATACGCAAACATTCCGCATATTCAGCAATGGATTACCGGGTTGCATTGGTTCAGGGTTTGTTACATCCAGTCCTGCTCCCCATATTTTTTTGTGCCGCAAGGCTTCGGTTAAGTCCTGCTCATTATGCAGCCCACCCCTTGCAGTATTAATAAATATGGCGCTTTCTTTCATTTTTGAAAACGATGTTTTATTAAATATCGCCCTGGTTTCATCTGATAAATTAGCGTGCACAGATAAAACATCACTTTGAGCCAGTAGTGTATCAAAGGAAACATATTTTGCCCCCAATGCTTTTTCTGCACTTTCATTGCGATTCCTGTTGTGATAGATAACAGGCATATTATAGGCTGCTTTGCATTTTATGGCTAACTCAGTACCAATATTTCCCAAGCCAAATACACCAAGTGTTTTATTATATAATTCAATACCGAGATTAGCAGTAGGATCAAAAAAGCCCCACTCTTGTTTATTGATGGTTTCATGCATATAAAACGCATTTCTCGAGACAGCAAGCATCAATAAAAAAGCAACATCAGAAGTTGCCTTACTTAATACATTGGGTGTGTTACTTACCGGTATGCCAAGCGAGGTTGCAGTAGCAATATCTACATTGTCGTAACCGGCGCTCATCAGTGCAATGCCTTTAAGATGCTTACAGGCATGTAAAAACCTGCTGTCGATTTTATTGCTTCCAACGCTCAGCAGCATATTATGCCGGTTACAAATATCAATCAGCTCATCCTGGGGTATGTTTGCTTTACCGGAGTATTGGGTTAATTCCAATCCTGCGTCTTGCAATATTGCTATGCCTTCCTGTGGGATGATTCTACTGATGAATACTTTCATATACGGGCTTTACCTATAAATTGTCAAATTCTTTCTTTAGCCAGCGCCTCAATCCTGTCAGTCAACGATTCAGGTGTTTCACCATCTATATACTTTATTTCCGGTAATGATTCAGCTACCAGACGGAATGCATTATTGTATTTTTCAAACTGGCCGGATAGAATATTCCGGGACGCTCTTATTCCTTCTTCGTGGTATCCTTGCTTTTCTTTTTCAATAAATTATTCAATGTGTTTTTTACAGCCTGTTCAGCGTTTTTTGCAGTATTTTCCAAAGGCTTGCCGGATGAAGTACTATCTTTTGTACCCAAAAGCTGTTTAGCCAGATCATCTTTAACATCTTTAATAACCTGGTTTTTAATTGCTGTTACGGAATCTTTTAATTCCTGCTTTGCGCTATCAATTTTTTGCTTCGCGAAATCAGTAGCCTGTTGTTTAAGATCAGCAGCAATATCCCCTGCAGCTTCTTTAAGGTCTGTTTTTATTTGCGGGTTGGTAATAGTACCACCCATCTTCACATTCAGGTTAATTACATCGCTTACCTTTACCGCAACGCCTTTATTGGCAGCCTGCTGTGCAAGGTTATTGATTAATGCATTTCCCTGGCTGCCTATCAGGCTGCGTGGCAACTTCATGGCAATAGCATAATCAATAGACTGATCAACGCCATGCATACCGCCAATTTCCATATCAATATCTTTTACTTTTACATGAAATGGCTTTACCAATATTTTTCCGTTGGCAAATTCAATATAAGTTTTTACATCCTGCATTGAAAAATTGCTCAGGTCGTTTACATTTAAAGTTTGCGCTAATTTTTCAACAGGTGCAAATTTTTTAAGTGCTCCCTGTAATAATTGTAAAGCGCCGTTACCGGTTAATGTTCCTATTTCAGGCGTCATATCCTGGCCAAGTTTTCCATTTAATGTAAGCTTTGAACTAATCGTTCCTGAAATAAATTTGCCGACAGGCATTAGCTTTTGAATAGTATTAAAGGCGAAAAAAGTTTTTTCAGCGTTAAGATTGCTTACATCATAGGTTAATGATATAGCAGGATTTTTTGTACTTGCTTTTGTTGAATACGATCCGCTCACGGCAATCTTACCATCAAGCGCATCCATTTGCACATCCTTCAACGTAACGGTTTGATCTTTTATAGCAACCGTACCTCTCAGGTTGTTATAATCAACTTTATCATACGTAAGTTTATCAACCGCTGCATTTAGTGTGAAGGCTATATTTTTAGGAACAACAAAAGGTTCGGAAGCGGCTGCTTTTGCAGAATCTGCGGTTGCAGGTTCTGTTCCCATAAAATCATTCAGGTTCAGTTTATCTGCCTTAACATTTAATGTGCCGGCAATAGGTTCATCTTTCAGCGCATAGCCGATAGCATTATCTACCGAACCATTAGCCGTAATATTTGATTTAAGGTATGCCGCTTTTAAATTATTAAGTGTAATATTTTTAGGGTTGAATGTAAATGCAGCTTCATCCACCTGCACTCCGCCTGGGTAATCTTTGCTTTTATACACAAGGCCAGATACGCTCAACGTGCCGGCAGTATTAATCTTTTCATACTCACTTTTATCTATAGATGATTTATTTCCTTTAAAAGCAACATCAGCATTAATAATGCCCGACACAGAAGTGCCTGCCTCCAGTGTAGTGAACTGAGATACCGTGCCTAAATTAAATTTACCCTTTGCTCTTCCATCAAATGAAGGATCTGACGCAGGCGTTTTAAGCAGCACATTAAAATCAACAGGGTCGCTGCCTATTTCAATATGCCCTGCAGGGATATTAATGACCGTATGGTCAGGAACGCCATCAGGGTTTTCAAACTGAATTTGCACGCTTGAATTTTTTACCGGCTGCGGAAAATCCTTAGATGAATAATTCAGATCGGTGATATTAATAAAACCATTGGCTGTAAAAGGCCCCGGTTTCTGCCGGGTTATTACTGCAACATTTCCTTTGGCAGTGGCATCTGCATCCAGCAAGCCAGAAAGTTTTGTATCGCCACTCAGTTTTACAAATTTTGTAACCTGTGCAAGGTTGAGTTTACCTTTTACATTCACATCAATATACTGATCAGTCACTGGCTTTTTCAGCAATAATGTAAAATCAAAAGGATCGCTCCCAAATTCAATATGCCCTTTTGAAATATCAACAACAGTATTATCAGTAACGCCATCGGGATTATTGACCTTCATAGCAATATTGATATTTTTTACCGGCTGTGGCAAATCGGGATACTGGAAAAATCCATTCTCTACATCCAGGTTAATATTATATGCCGGAATTTTTACGGAATTATATTCACCTTTTACAAAACCATTGAATATGGCTTTACCACTTGTTTTTATTTTATTGAAATCATTTTTATAGATAGCAGGTACGAGAGAGAGCAATGTTTTAAAATCAGTAGACGGTGCATTGAATGTAATATCCATTCCGTAAGTAGTATCATTCACAAACTGAAAGTAGCCTTCTGTTGCCAGTTTCAGATCATTCAATACTATATCATCCGTTTTAAAAGTATACTTACTTTGTTTGTTATCAACCCGTATATCCGCTTCCAATGCCGCTTTTGCATTCACCAGGTATGGAATATTGGTATACGTAAAGTTTACCGCATCCGCTGAAGTTTTAGTGGCAAGCGTAAAAAGATCTGATGTAAAATCACCGCTGCCGGAATGATTAAGATTACTAATTTCCGCACTCATATTACCAGGAATATCGTTATAGCTGATATAACCATTGTTGATCTCATACTTATTGAGCTGCATATTAAAATCAGAAGCTTCTTCAGCAGCAGTGGTAGTAGTATCTGGCCTTGCGATATCCCAATTCGCTTTTCCGCCTTTGTTTACAATAGCGTGTATTCTTGGCTTATCTACCGTAATGCTGTATATATTCATTTTATTGCCGAAAAGGCTCATCAGGTTCAGTGCCACATCAATTCTTTCGGCAGCTATAAGTGTATCTTTCGAAAAATCTTCAATACCTGTCACATCAAGGTTTTCTAACCCGACTGCGAGGCGCGGAAAATGCCGGAACAGGGATATATTTACATCTTTAAAATCTACTTTAGCATTGAGGTTTTTGTTGATTTGAGTTTTCACAATGCCTGTAATTTTATCTTTAAAGATAAAAGGAAGCATAAAGGCAAGCACCGGCAGAACGGCTAAAACAATTCCTGATATTTTTAATATTTTTTTTACCATAACAGATATTAGGATTTTTGTATGTTTTTAAACAGGTAGTGATTAATTATTTAATGTGTAGCATAATTTTACAAATATGACGCCAGAAAGAACTGAACGGTTGACAAAGGTTTTGAATAAACGGCAAAACAATCTCGCTGTTGTGTTGGAAAATGTATTTGATCCTCATAATATTTCGGCTGTGATGCGCAGTTGTGATGCTGTAGGCATACAGGATGTTTATGTGTTGAATACTAAAATCCCCCGCCACAAAAAATGGGGGGCTAAGAGTTCATCGAGTGCGGCTAAATGGCTTACCGTTCATCAGTATACCGATGCGGAGCTTTGTTTTAAAGATCTGCGCCAAAAATATGATAAAATTCTTGCAACACATTTAAGCAGCGATGCTGTAAGTTTATATGAGGTGGATTTTACACAATCCACCGCCCTGGTTTTTGGTAACGAACATGCAGGTGTAAGCGAAGAAATAAGAGCATTAGCAGATGGTAATTTTATTATTCCGCAGGTAGGGATAATACAATCTTTGAATATATCGGTTGCCTGCGCGGTGAGCATATATGAGGCCTGCAGGCAAAAAAAACTTGCCGGTCATTATGATGCAATAAACCTGCCGCAGGAAAAATATAATTCGCTGTTAAAAGAATGGGGATTTACAGATGCTGAAGCTGAGATTGTAAAAAATGGTTGTCGTGAGACCTGAGACGAGAAATGAATTGTCACATTTCACGTCTCACTTTCACATTTCACATTTGATATCACAAGAGTATATACGCTAGTTTGCGTTGCAATACAGGACGCATTTTAACAAATAAAATTTTATATTGCGTTTCACCTAAAAAATAATTGTAGCCATGAGCAATCAGAAGAGAAGAACCTTTCTTAAACTTTCGGGAATGGCAGTAACAGCCGGCGCCTTACCATTTAATATTATCCAGGCAAAGCCGGTATCAAAAAATATAAATGCCGATACTTTAAAAGTAGGTTTAATTGGCTGCGGAGGCAGGGGGTCCGGTGCTGCAAACCAGGCATTAAGCGCTGACCCGAATGTTGTACTTCACGCAATGGCTGACCTTTTCCAGGACAGGTTGCAAAAGTCGCTTACCAATCTTAAAGAATTACATGGCGATAAAGCAAATGTTAGTCCTGAGCATCAGTATATAGGTTTTGATGCTTATAAAAAAGTATTAGACTCCGGTGTGGATGTAGTGATACTTGCCACTACTCCGGCATTTCGCCCTTTACATCTTGATGCCGCTGTTGAAGCAGGTAAACATATTTTTTGTGAAAAGCCTGTAGCGGTTGATGCGGCAGGAATAAGAAGAGTGCTGGAAGCAGCAAAAAAAGCCAAAGCAAAAAATGTGAGTATAGTGTCAGGGTTTTGCTGGCGTTTTCATGAACCTAAAAGAGCCACTTTTGGAAAAATAAATGATGGCGCCATAGGTGAAGTGCTGGCTGTATATAATACCTATAATACGGGAGATACGTACCGCACTTATAAATTCGATACTCCCAAACTTGATAATGCGGAATGGCAATTGCGCAATTGGCCGCTGTTCAACTGGCTGTCGGGCGATCATATAGTAGAACAAGCCGTACACAGTATTGATATGATGAGTTGGGCATTGGGCAATCAGTTACCCGTAAATGCTGTTGGCACCGGTGGGCGGCAGGTAAGGGTTGGTGAAAAGAACGGTAACATCTTTGATCACTTCGCTATTACTTATGAATTTGCGAATGGAGCCAAAGGCTTTCATATGTCGCGCCAGCAGGAAGGCTGCGAAAGAAGCTATGCGGTAGAATCGTGGGGAACTAAAGGAAGAGCATTGGTAGATTGCGCTGCCAGTATTCACCAGATAAATACAGGGAAAAAACAGTGGACATACAGCGGTCAGAACAACGATATGTACCAAACAGAGCACAACGAGCTGTTTGCGGCTATACGTAAGGGTAATACCATCAGCCAGGGAGACCAGGTAGCCTTAAGCTCAATGATTGCCATTATGGGAAGAATGGCAGCCTATACAGGTAAAAAAATAACATGGGATGAAGCCATGAACAGTACAGAAATATTAGGCCCATCTACCAACAGCTATGCATTTGATCTTGCCATTCCTGTAACAGAAGTTGCCAGACCCGGCATTACTCCATTCAAATAATCTTATGCAAAGAAGAACATTTATTAAAAACAGCAGCCTGATTGCTGCAGGCGCAGGTATCGGGCTTCCCTCAATGGTATTGGAACAGAAAAACACCTTCAAACCAAAAATTAAAAAAAGTTTGAAGATAGAGATGGTGAAGGGCGATATGCCGATGATGGATAAATTTAAAATGCTGAAGGAACTTGGGTATGATGGCGTTGAATTCAGCTCGCCGCATACGTACGATCACAAAGAAATTTTAGCTGCAAGAGATAAAACAGGTTTATTAATACCTGGAGTGGTAAATTCAGAACACTGGAAATCCCCGCTCTCCTCCCCTGACCCTGCCGTAAGAGATAAGTGCTTTAATACCGTTATTCAATCTTTAAACGATTGTAAAATGTATGGCGGCACAACAGTATTACTGGTTGCAGGTGTGGTAAACGATAAGATAAGTTATGCCGATGCATATACACGCACACAGGAACAGGTAAGAAAATTAATTCCGCATGCCGAAAAAACAGGTATTAAGATAGCGATAGAAAATGTATGGAATAATTTTTTGATCAGCCCGCTCGAAGCAGCAAGATACGTTGATGAAATTAATCACCCGCTTGTTGGCTGGTATTTTGATATAGGCAATATTTTAAGATACGGTTGGCCCGAGCAATGGATTGAGATATTGAACAAGCGTATTATGAAGCTTGACGTAAAAGAATTCAGTCGTAAAAAACAGAACGATGAAGGTTTGTGGAAAGGTTTTGATGTAGAGCTGATGGAAGGTGATAATAACTGGCCGGTTATTATTGAAGCCTTACAAAAAACAGGTTATAATGGCTGGGCTTCTGCGGAAGTGCCCGGCGGCGACAGGGAGCGCTTAAAAGTGGTGATTGACAGAATGAATAAGATTTTTGATTAGGAAGTGGTTTGTATAAAAAAGGGGGGCGAAAATTCCGCTCCCTTTTTTATATGCACTAACAGGTTTATTTTTTTCTCAACAATACCGCCGCAGCGCCAGGAAATGCTTTCGGTACTTTTTGTGTTACTTTGCCTGTAGCCACCCATTCTGCACCTCTTTGCAAATACGTAATGAAACCTACACATGCCTGTGATTCATTTGCATGACCTAATGTAGTATGAAAAATTCTTCCTTCACCATAGCTGATCGTCATCATCATCGGTTCATCTCTGCCGGTTCCTCCTTGATCTTTAGCACTATATGCTGTAGCAAGTATAGTCATGTTTTCTGCGGGTCCGCGCAGGCGATCATACAGTTCATCATCGCTGTGCATCCACACTTCAGGCATACCTTTTGTTATGGGGTGATTTTTATCTCTCGTAACAATTTTAAAAGGATGAAATTTTCCATGGCTGCCGCCAACGCCCGCGGTATTATCTTTTACTAATTTACCTGTGCTATCGTAGTATACATACGGGCCGTCTTTTTCATTCCTGTTGCCCCAGCCGCCTATGCCAATCATTTTATTATATGCCGGCCATTCCGGGAAAGCATTATCCGCCGCATGAACAGATACCACGCCGCCACCGTTCGATACAAATTTTTCAAATGCGTCACTGGTTTCCTTCGGCCAGTCTTTACCGTTATAGTTCAGCAATACCACTTTGTATTTACTGAAGTCTGGTTTAAAACTTTCCATTGATGCATCTGCTGCCGGTGTAGTTGCTACATCAACTGAAAAAAGCCCGGTTTCTTCAAGGTATCCCTTCATCATGGGTGTTGTTTCCGGCCAATTATCATGGTTGTTCTGACCATCAATGATCAACACTTTTATTTTATCTTTCTTTTGTGCAGATGCATTATGCCCAAGAGGGATCGTGAGCATACAGAGTAAAAATAATTTGATCAGTTTCATGCTTAAAATGTATTTGATAATTTATGTGATATTCCTGTCAACGCCGCTTATTCAATCATATAGATACGGCTCATTGCTGTAAGCGAGTTTCCTGATATTTTCTATAACCTGTTTTAAATATCCTTTCCAGAATAGTTTAGCAAATAGCCAGTTCAATGGATACAGTAATAATGCATCAGAATACAAGTGGTATGTATAATCAATTTGAATTTTACCGGGATTTAATGCTGTGGTTCTCCACTCTCCAACAAATTTATAAAATCCAAGCATCCACGACTGAAAATCGCTGACCTCTATTTTCCAATACCTGTTTTCTACTCTTTCTATCACTTTATCAACAGAAACGAAGCCACCTTTTTGTGTCCAGGATTTAGCGGCATATACCTTTTTGGCGGAGCCGGGCTTACCCCAATCATCATCATCTGAACTATGTGTAATTTTGGGCATAATCCCGTATCCTGTATGAACTTTAGAAATATCGCACAACATCGGGGTTTTAAACGCCCTTTCTAAACTACACTCATAAATAGCAGAAGTTTTAACAATGAATTTCATCTTATTTCCACTGTTTGTTGCCTGGCAATCCAGTGTTGAAGTTTAATAGTTTCACAGCATTATTATTTCGTCACTATCAACACTCCCCGCATCATTAAATAATGTCCCGGATAAGTACATACAAAAGGATATTTTCCCGGCTTATCCGGTGCAGTAAAAAATATCGTTTCGGTTTCTGACGGACCTAATAATTTTGTATGAAACAAAACGTCCGGAGAATCGGGAACATACCATGCTTTTTCTCCGTTCAGTCCGAGCTTCATCGCTGCTTCACCAACTCTATCTGCAGCCTCAGGCTTTGTAATAACCATATTATGCAGCATATCATCGTTGTTATTGAATACGAGCTTTACTTTTGCATTTGCCTTAACGGTAATTGTTTCCAGATCATATTTTAATCCCGGCACAGTTCCTAATTTTACGGTACGCTCAGCGCCGGTCTTCCATGCTGCCGGTTGCTTAATTACATGCTTTCCTGTTGGCGGGGCGGTTATTTTTTTTGATGAATCTGCACCGGCCTTCTTACTTGTCATCGCCATATGATCATGCTGCATAACCGGCTTCACTTTATTATCATCTGTAATTACCAGCTTATCGCCATCAGGAATTTGATTGAGCGTGTAATAGGCTACATGATGCAGCAATGTATTTTTATCAGCAGATACAATGCCTTCTGTTTTTATTTCGTGAATATAACCCAGCCTGAGACTATCCACCACAAGTCTGACCTTTAAACGATCAGGTGACACTTCAATAGCTTTAACAGGGCAACTGCCCTGGTTAATTACAGGGCTGCCATAGTTGTGATGATATTGATACGTAAAACTGCCGATTGCATAAGAAGCTGCATCTTTAGCAGATTTTACATCTACAGGTTGCGTAAAAGATATTTCGAAACCATCAGGTTTTGCTTCAATGGCTTTTATTTCGAAAGGTGTTTTACCATTCCAAACCATGCGTTGCAAGCCATACAGGTCTCTGCCGGTAGAACCCCAGCCGCGGGAGGTCATACCAACAAACATGCTTCCATCAGAGCCCCAGTTAAGGCGCAGGATACCGGATGAAAATCCTTCGCGAAACGGGAACACTGCACCCTGGTACACACCTTTTATTTTTTCAAGATATACACGCATGATTTTACTTTGCCCCTGATCGCCTACAAAAAGCTGTCCCTCAAAAGGCCCCAGCCTGCCCTGCCTTTCATAGCTGATAATACCGGATGTGGAAATACCCAGGATAGTATGCGGGAACCAAACAGACGGTGGCTTTAACCCGGGAACTCTTTTTGCCACATCATATTTAGGTTCGTTTGTATCTGGTATATCCGATTTCTTCAATTTTACATTTGATTCCGGCAATCCCGACCATACAAGGCTTGCAGGATTACCAACAAAATCTCCTTCAGCTACATGTGTAATGCTGCCGGAACCAACCCAGTCACCCTGGTTTTCCGAATAAAAAATATCGCCTTTATCATTTAAAGCAAATGCTGCCGGTGAACGCATACCGGCAGCAAAAGGTTTCATCTTTCCATCAGGTGAAATTTTAATCATCCAGCCATGCCATTTAGATAAACTTTCACCATGATCATACACCCATGCAAGATTTAAAGTGATGATCATATTGCCCTGCTTATCTAAAACAGGACCGTAAGAAAACTCATGATAGTTAGCAGCTAACGGCCATGTATACACGGTTTCATATTCATCTGCTTCACCATCGCCATCATGATCGCGAAGGCGGGTAAGCTCTGACCGCTGCACCGCGTAAATATCCCCGTTTATATAATTCAACCCGAGCACTTCGTGCATACCTTGTGCAAATAATTTATACTGTGGTTTTAATCCGTCTTTCATATAAGGATTGGTAATGACCCAAACCTCTCCCCTGCGTGTTGAAACAGCCAGCGCATCATTGGGTAAAAAAGTCATACCGCCAACCTCAAGAATAATATCATCAGGAATAGGTATGGTAACTATATCATAAAAATCTTCTTCTTTCTGAACGTGAACTGTATCTGTCTTGTCCTGCGCTTTAATAGTAAGGCTTATGGAAATAAGCAGAAAACAGAAAACATTTTTTATTGAGAAAGGTATGTTTGAATATTTGATTGTCATCTTAATAAAATTACCAGGTAATAGAATAGGTTACAGGATCTGCAGACGTAACAGGAATAAGCAACTCCTGCAAACCATTTATCTGCCGTATAAGAGGTTTAAATTTTTCACTAATGTTGATGTAGTAAGATTTATCATCTATTACAAACGTTTCTTTATTTACTTTATCTATTTGTTTAGCACTGATAACCCTGCAATACAAATTAGCAACAGGCGCGGCAACGGTTATTGTTCTTGTTATACCTGATGCATCCGGTACAGATACTTTATCTGTTACTGTTATATTATTGAGTTCATATTTAAAAGTCGGGAAACGGTTGTCATCAAGTGCATAGCCTTTGTTATGCATATCATCAAATGCAACAGAATCCGGCCAGGCTGTAGTTTGAAAATCATTGAGCACCGCAATAGCAGGCGCATCAGACAATACGATCACACTTCCCAAAGGAACAATACGCTGGTAAGGTTCGCCACGTTCGTACCACAAATCAGTGGCATCAGCAAACTGACCTCTCCATACCTGGAACAATCCACCGGTCTTCATATCGTATGAATAATTAACCTGGTTGGGATTTGCTACGGATATACCATGCGTAAGCATTTTATTTTTATAGTTGAGAAAACTGCGCAATAAATAAGGACGTGCTCCGGCATTTACAATAATCGGCGTAGGAAGATCCCTTCTTCGTCCTTTCTTATCGTTAGTTTGTACTGCATTGTCATTTGGCTGAAGTTGGCGGTACCTGATATTACGAAACGCCACATTGCCATGATCGCCCTGTATCATAACAGGGCCTGTTGGTTTTTCATCATTAAATGCAGAAGAACGTGTTGGCCCGGTAACCTCCGCCTGTTGCTGCACCAATACGCCGTTAAGATAAACTTCTTCAAAGCGTGCATTTTCAATTTTTACACCTTTATCATCAAACCGCGGCGCCCTGAATTTTATTTTTATGTGCTGCCATAATCCCGGCGCCCTTGCAACATTGGTAAATGGCGCTATACCTTCATATCCTTTCTCTCCAGCGCTGGTATCATCCCAGCGCTGGTATATGCCGGCGCAATCAATATAAGTCGGGCGTAGCTTTTGCCAGCTATCAAACAATTGCACTTCATACCTGCCTTGCAGGTAAATTCCGGAGTTAGATTGTTTTGCCATCATAAAATCCAGCTCAAGCTCAATATCGCCAAAGGCTTCTTTGGTAATGAGATGAGATTTGTTTTTGGCGGATACAATATTAACAATCGCACCTGTGCCAGGCAAAGCCTTCATGTAACCTTCTTTATTTATATCCGCTTCGGCATTGGATGCGATTGCCCAGTTAGGGCCGGATGTGCTGAAAGCATTTAAACCGGTGAGATCAATATTGGTAAAATCATTGGTTTGGGCGTAACTGTTACTATACAACAAGGCAGTAATTCCCAGGGAAAGCAGGATCTTTTTTGCGGTCATCGTAATTAGTGATTATGAAGAAAAGATGAAGATATGTTTTCAGGCGAAAATTGCAAATTATGATTTGGGCGTATTTTAAATTATTCCGGCGGGCGTAGCTATAATTTTTTTTTACACAAAGAGCCGCGAAGGTTTATAAAAAGCATTTTTCTACAAACGGGTAGCCGCTACGCGGCAGGATACAATGGGCTATCGGCTATTAGCCGTCAGCAATCAGCTTTCAGCAATACACGTTTCATGTTTTACTTCTTACTGTTCACATCTCACCAGTCATTCCCCGCTTTGTTGCTTTCTGTTCTGTGCCATAGGCGCTACCCTTATTATCCAAAAAATCATCTTTCCAGCAACCTTTTATCAACAGCACCTCTGAATTTATTGGAGCCTAATTTTACATTTCCCGGCTCTATTAACAGATCCTGTTGTTCGCGGTTAGCAATACGAGAAAACGATCCTGAGCTGATATAATGCAATACGCCTGCCAAACAGTTTTCATCTATATCGCCCCAGGCTTTTTCCAGTCCATCACTCACCGTAGCATCTGGTTGCAGCCCATTAAAATAATTTCCCTCTCCATTTTTATTTACACTCCTGAATGATACCGGGAACACATACCAGTTACCTGCTGATAATGGAAAGAAGCCAACAGGTTTGCCATGCGAAGCACGCCCTACCAGCTTAACATCCATATATGGTTTTAAGCTATTGATTAAAAGCTCACTTGCTGATGCTGTATTCTTTGTGGTAATAAAAAATATGCGGGAAAGATTTAAACTGCCTTTTTTAGCATAGTTAATTGTTGTATCGTAATAGCTGCTGTATTTGTCATTAAATTTTTCTTTCAGCATTACAGCACCATTGCCAGCAGAAGGAACAAGGTAGTTTGCGAGCTCATTTTGTAGTTCAACATACCCGCCACCATTATAACGAAGATCAACAATCATATCAGATACACCTGCACTACTGAACTTATTAAACAGTGTATTAAACCGGCTCTTTATAGTTGATATACTGCCCAGGAAAGAATTATACACGAGGTAACCTACCTTGTTTCCGCCCACATTGTATATACTATCCAGGAGAATAGGTTCTTCCTGGTATGTAGCAGCAGTCAGCGTTATAGTGGTATCTGTATTATCCGGACGATGGAAAATAAACGTTCCTGTATTACTGTTTTGTATAGCGTTGGCTATGCGGGTGATATTTGATGAAGTTGTGTCAATAGTAGTGTTACCATTAATGGAAGTAAACCTCCAGCTCCTTTTTATACCCGCATTTCCTGCCGGCGAAGCAGGTTCAACATACGATACACGCAGATCGTTTACATCATTAAAGAAAATACCCAGTCCAAAATCACCGCTTATACCTGAGCTTACATCATCCCATTCTTTTTTTGTAGCGGCAAAACTCCACCTGTCAACAGGTCCGGTAAAACCGGGCTCTGTACTATATGCCCTGAGGGCAACCATTACGGCATTGGGATCGCTATAGCTCCTCGCATTAAAGCCTGAAGGAAGATTTTGATTCCACAGATACAGATCCTTTGTATATAACCAGGCCGAATCTTTTGCTAAATTCTCTATACCTGCACCATCATCTTTTTTACATGAAACAAGAATGCCGGATATGAAAAACAGAAGAGCAACAGGGTAGAATATTTTTTTACAGGTTATACTCAGCATTGAATAAGATTTTTACTAAAATATCAAATAACATGCTTATATAATAAACCACGCAGCTTATTAACAACCTCTTACAAAGTTTATATACGTTGTGGTGAAAAGATGGTTGGCTTTATTTCGCAATATCCACCGTACAGTTTACCCATTCGCCATCAAAAGCAGCATTGTATTTTTTATAAAAATTAATGGCGGGCTCATTCCACTCAAGCACCTGCCAGGCTATGCGATTGAATCCTTTTTCCTTTGCTTCCTCAAATAACCTTTCAAAAAGTAAATTGCCGATGCCTTTTCCACGCATATCACTGGTTACCAAAATATCTTCAAGATACATTGCCTGCCCCTTCCACGTTGAATACCTGATGTAATACAATGCAAATCCTACAACTACATTATCTACTTCTGCAACAAAAGCCCACCAAACCGGTTTCTCACCAAAGCCACTTTCTTCAAAATGTTGCATGGTTACCGTTACTTCCTGCGGTGCACGTTCATATAATGCAAGCTCCTTAACCAGTTTTAATAATCCCGGACAATCTTCCTTTACCGCTCGTCTTATTGTGATATTCATATTTTATTTGCTACAGTAATTATCATTTCTTTTTTGTTGCCCTGAATGTTCCATTGGGTTGAATAAAGTTCATCGCTTCAACATCACCTTTATCATTCAACAGGAACTTAACACTATAACCTGACAGTATTTTTAATTTAAATTCCTCATTACCCACCGGTATGGTTTCATATTCCGGTTGCCCCGGCACAAACACATATAATACAGAATTATTTTTTACATACACTTTTGCCGTCATTCCTCCCAATATATATTCACCTTCATATTTTTTCAGTGTTTCCGCAGCTACGGGTAAAGGCCTGGGCACTTTCTTAAATACAAAAGCGGGTAGTCCAAACTGTAATTCCGTTTCGAGTGATTCAATTTCACCGAGCTTATTTATCACAAACTGCACGGCAAAATTACTTTGATCGCTGGTATCAATTCCGTAACGTTTATCTACATCATACAAATAAAACACATCATAAGTAGCATGCTTTAACCAGTATGTTTTGTTTTTAAGCAAAATAAAAAGAGAATCATTTTCAGAAACGATATCTATTGTGCCATATCCATTATAAGAATACAATCCTTCATAATCTTTTGTTTTATGCGTTGGCGGCGCGTATATAATATTAGTTTTTGATTTTATCTTGCCCTCCTCCTGCTGGTTCTTCTGATTCTTAGCTTTATCTTTCAGCCTGAGCGCATTCCAGTCTTTACGCGGAAGTTTCAGCATTCGGTCGGCAACAATTTTTTGCACAAGCGATGGAACAGGAGAAGCATTTTGATTAACTAAAACAACCACGCCGATACTATCGGAAGGATAAAAACCGGTAACAGCGCTGAACCCATCAATATTTCCACCGTGTGAAACACAATAATGCCCACGGTATGATTGTAAAAACCATCCCAGCCCGTAAGTGGCAAAGTATATATCAGGGTTTTCATCGGTTGGCAGCGCGCCGGAAATGCTTACCTGCGAACTAATAGCTTCGGTAATGTAATTTTCGGGCAATATCTTCCTGCCGTTATATTCGCCTTTATTTATCCATGCCTTTACCCAATTTGCCATTTCATTTACACTGCTGTTTATACTTCCGGCGGGTCCCATTCCTCCAACATCATAATAATCCATCTCCCTGATGATACTGTCCTTAAACAATCCATACCCTTTTGCAGCATCCTCACTTTTTCTTAAATCATCTATATAGCAGGTAGCATTTTTCATATCAAGCGAATCGAAAAATTTTTCTTTTATAAGCTGCTCCCATTTTTTACCGTATAGTTTTTCAGCCAGAACGCCCTGCGCGGCAAACATAAAATTATTATACTGCCATATTTCTCTCACCGGGGCAGTAGGTTGAAAATAGCGGATATTATATATAGAACTATCCCTGGTTGTTGGAAACAAATACCAGGAAAAATCATGCCGTGGCAGCCCGGTCCTGTGCGACATCATATCACGGGCAGTTACGAGGTCATCCATCACATCATTATAAAACTTCAGTTCAGGTAAATAGGTTCTTACAGGCCTATCAAATTCAATTTTCCCGTCTTTACGAAGCAATCCCAGTAACGATGCGGTAAATGCTTTGGTGCAGGAGCCTATAGCAAATAAAGTATTGGGAGTAACAGGTAATTTCTTTTCAATATCCCTAAAGCCGAAACCCTTACTGTAAATGGTTTTATTTTTTTCTACTATAGCAACGGCAAAGCCGGCAGCATTCCAGTCTTTCAGCAATTTTTCAAGCGCTGTTTCTAAACCATCCAGTCTTTTATCAGTCTGCGATATTTTTTTTTGAGAGAAGAAAACAATGAAAAAAACAACAGCAAAAAAATTATGTAGTATTTAGGCATAATAGTAATATTTAAATCCTGACATATAGTTTGGGCAGTGGCGTAAAAGTATGCATAAACCTATACATTTCGCACCCTTTACATCATCTTTGAGAGCCGCGTAAGTAAATTTAAAACCTCATTTCGCGGCGAAGCAATCCTGACTTTTAAAGCCACAGGAGGTTATTCTCCCACCATAACAAATTCTCAGTGGCAGTGTGAGTGTCAGTAAAACTATACTTATATTTATTGAAATATACCTCCATGACATACCCTCATTTTAAGTTTTATAAGCGGCAGGACATTTTAAGCATTACCCGTTTAAGACGCTTTGAAACCAGGCTCGGAGAATGTTTTCTCCATTTGCCTGATATGCCTCTGGCAGATGCCTTATCGCAATCAAAAGCGCAATATATTATTGTAGGTATTCCTGAAGATATTGGTGTGCGAGCAAATTATGGTGTGGGGGGAACAGAAACGATCTGGCTTCCTTTTTTGCAGGCTTTATGCAACATACAAAGCACTGATGCATTTACAGGAGAAGAAGTAATATTATCAGGTTATTTCGATTTCAGCGATATCAAATCACTTATTACCGCTAACGCTAAAAACCAGGATGAGCTGATTGATGCGTACAGGCATGCCGTTGCCAATATTATAGACAATGAAGTAGAAGACCTCGTGAAAGTAATCATCTCTGCAGGTAAAATACCGGTTGTAATTGGTGGTGGTCACAATAATGCGTACCCACTGATTAAAGGCGCCGCTAAAGGATTACAAAAAGCAGGAAAGCTATCCAACGCAGCCATCAATGTGATTAATGCAGATGCTCATTCCGGTTACCGCATTGCAGAGGGAAGGCATAGCGGCAATAGTTTTCGCTATGCGATGGAAGAAGGTTTTCTTAAAAAATACGCTGTTATCGGCTTACAGGAAAATTACAACAGCCAGCGTGTGATGGATGATTTATACAGCAATATATACATCCAATACTCAACTTTTGAGGATATATGTTTGCGTGAAAAACTTAATTTCCGGCAGGCGATTGTGCAGGCAATATCATTTACAGAAGAATCTTTTACAGGTATAGAATTAGATATGGATTGCATTGAGCAAATGCTCACCAGTGCCTCGATACCATCTGGCTTCTCTGCTTTACAGGCAAGACAATACATTAATTTCTCAGCATACTTTCCAAACATTGCTTACCTGCATATATGCGAAGGAGCTGCACAATTGATCAATGGCCAGTCAAATGCTTTTGCTGCAAAGCTGGTGAGTGAGCTGGTGAGTGATTTTGTAAAAGTGAACAGGAAAACCTGATTGTTATGCTACAGGGCAATCATTTTTCATTACCATCCAAAACAGCCCTTAACCGCTTATTTCAACTCCTCCATTGTAAATGGCTGTTGCCTGCCACTTAATTTCTTTCTTACTTTAGCTACTTCGTTTTCCGTAATTATGCCGGCATTATTGCTCCAGTTTTTTCTTATAAAGCTTAATACTTCTGCAATATCCTGGTCAGTTATTTCTTTATTGCTGATAAGCCCGGGCATTTCACCACTGATTTCGGGTGTTTTATAAAGTTTGTTGTTTACTTTAACCGGGCCGGCGAAACCCTGTAACACAATCGAAATTAATTTTTCTGAATTACCATTTACCCACTCAGAACGGTTTAATGGCGGAGCAAGAGACGTAACGCCGTTACCATCTTCACCATGGCATGTTTTACAAATGGTCTGGAAGAGGTTTACGCCTTTCGGGAATTGTTTTTTCAGCAATGCTGTATTTTTCTTCAGTTCATTGTTCTTAATGTATGTTAATACTTTTTGTATTTGTTTGTTTACCGCCAGCGAAGTATCAGGAACAACAGTTAAAATCGTCTTCTGAAAAACGGCTTCCTTTCCCTTGAGGTTACTGATAACTGCATCCACCACATATATATTGTTTGGATATTTTTTTGCAAGCGCAATAAGCAGTTGTTCACTATACGCTGCATTAAAAGGCTGAATCGCTTTTGCCTGGAAAGCGATATATGGCGCTAATAAAGTATCTCCTTTGGTAAGTATTTCATCAAATGCTTTTTCAAAAGCTGTATGATTCTTTTGACTGATAACAGATGAAACTGCTGTAATTGCCTGGGCTGCTATTTTCCAGTTGCTGCTTGTGAGTAATGCAAGCACCTCCTTATCCGTTAATATACCTAATCCTTCCAGTGTCCATAAAGAGTGGATAGTGATTAGGTCATTATCCTGTTGACGTAAATTATTTCTCAATACATCCGCAATGCTGGTATCTTTTTTATCAACCAGCATTTGCTGGGCTTTATCCCTGATCCAGCCATTATGTGTTTTGAATAAATTTACAAGCTCGGAAGGTTTCTGAGGCATTATTACCGGAACGAGTGTTTTGCCGGTAGGATATATTTTATAAATACGCCCGCAGTTTAAGGGCTTTGAAAGCGCTCTTTTTACAATCTCTTTTTTTAAATAATCAGTGAGGTATGTTTTATGCTGAATAATGCCCCTGTACATATCAACTATATACATAGCGCCATCCGGGCTATCGTATAAGCTAACCGGGCGAAAGCGTTCATCAATACTTGCAAGAAATTCTTTTTTCCCGTATGCCTGTTTACCTGTCACTTTATAACCGCTATCGGTTAGTATATTTCTTTTAATAAGATTAGCTGATGGTTCAGCTACAAACGCGTTATTATCATACGCATCACTGAATAAGCCACCACGATATATAACAGGTCCGCAGGCTGCCGTAAATTCCATAAGGCGCAAACTATCATCCAAAAACTTGTCGAGGTATCCCCTGTTAACACCCGTGTTTGGGCGGGCAGCATATACCCTGTTGCTTGCAACAATTTTTTCATCAAACCCGTTTACATCGCGTTGATTCGTATTGCCGGCGCCTAAGCCAGGCATAAAATAATCGCCCAATAAATTCTGTGAATTGTTATTGTAAAACAACCTGCCGTAATTATCCTGCACAATTCCCCATTGGCCGCGGAGATGTGTTTTTTCAATTAACCATTGATTGCCTTTTTTACGGTAGCGCTTATCAGTATCACTGCTGTATATCCAGTTGTCTAATCCTCTTATCAAACCATTAGCCTGGTGCTCTACATTACCGCCGGCTGCATAGGTTGAATCAACCAGTATTTTTTTTCCGGGTTTACCATTTTGTATTTCTGCATACCAGAGATTTGGCGGCTCGGCAATGAGAATTCCATTTTCAATTAAGCACATCGCTCTTGGCAATATAAGAGAATCCATAAAAACAGCTCTGGTATCAGCAGTGCCGTTTCCATCTTTATCTTCAAGTATCACAATCTTGCCATCTGGCTTGTCTTCTCCGGTTCCTACCGTATCCGGCATATAGCCCTGCATTTCTATCACCCACATTCTGCCTTTATCGTCAAATTGTAGTACAACCGGTGTGCTTATCATCGGCTCAGTAGCTACGGCTTGTATACTGAATCCATCTTCAAGCGCCATTGCCTGTATAGATTCTTCAGGCGTAAGCACCGGAGATTTCTGCAGGATTTCTTTACGTCTTTCTTCGCTGATATTAGCGCCTGCCTGTTTTTTGTTTTCATGATTGCCGCAGCGGATCCATAAGCAGGATACTGTAGCTGCAAAGGCTAAATAAAATACGGGTTTCATTATTACTGCTGATCCTTTTGTAATGATTGCTGCAAGGTTATACATTATACACGAAAATATAAATGAAAAAAATCCGGCAATATTACCTGCCGGATTTTTTTGTTATTGAAAAGATATTATACTTTATCAGGAACGGTATATTCTTTACGGTATGTTCTTGTAAGCATAGCATCCGCTTCTTTATCATTCACAAATTTTTCCGTACCATTCTTTCCACCGCCAAAGGTAAGCGCACGGTTAAGCTTGTAAGAAATATTTGCCAGTAACGGAAGCGCTGAAGAATAAAATCCTTCTTTAATATCGCAATGCAAACCATCGCTGTTGCCGGCGCGGATAGCATCAATAAAATTGGCATAATGCTCGCTGCCGCCGGGAGGGGTGAGCGGGTTGTCTACATTCTGGCTTGGTCCTGTTTTAGATCCTGCAAATGGTTCTTTTTCTCTTTTACGGAACGCTTTCCATTTATCGCCATCCAGTTCCAGGTAACCTTCAGTACCATAAAACATATTTCCTATCCTTATATCCAAACTTGATTCACCGTTGGAATAACGTCCTCTTGTTTCAAATTCCAATATTTTTCCATCATCATATTTGAAGATTGAGGTTTGCGTATTAGGTGTTTCCTGTGCGCATTCTTTAGGATCAATACCAAAAATATTTCCGTTTGAATATACTGACACAGGATGATCGTTTTTGTTCAATCCCCAGCGTGCTATATCAAACTGGTGAGGCCCCTGGTTACCGGTATCTCCATTGCCGGTGTTCCAGAACCAGTGCCAGTTATAATGCACTTTCTTTTCATTATAAGGGAACATCGCCGCAGGGCCAACCCAACGGTCAAAATGCAAACTTGCCGGCGGCGTGCCGTCGGGAGCAATACCAAATGAATCGCGCGGTTTTATACAGAGCCCTCTTGCCATAAATACATCACCTATACCGCCATCATGTAAAAACTTCATTGCTTCCATTACGTTGGCAATGGAGCGGTTTTGAAAACCAACCTGCACACGCCTGTTGTATTTGCGGGCTGCTTCAATCATTTTTTTCCCTTCCCAAAAATCATGCGATGCAGGCTTTTCGCAGTATACATGCTTGCCTGCCTGGCATGCCCATATAGTGCCCAGCGCGTGCCAGTGATTGGGCATGGCTATAGATACGGCATCAATTTCTTTATCATCAAAAACTTTGCGCATATCCCATTCCGTTACAGGTTTTTCCCCGGTTTTATCAAAAACAATTTTAGCTCTTGTTTCAAACCATTGCTCATCCGCATCGCAAAGCGTTTTTAAACGTACGTTCCTGCTGGTTTTTAAAGCACACCATTTATCAATGTGCGTTTGTCCCTGACCGTGAATGCCTAATACAGCTAATGTAACACGTTCATTGGCACCCATGATGTTGCCATAAGATTTAGCGCTGAAGCCTAATCCTCCAATAGCAATGCCGGCACCGGCTAATGTGGTTTTCTTGATAAAGTCTCTCCGTGAATTGTTTTGATCTTCCATATGTAATGCATGTTTTTTTATGTGAGTTTTGAGCAGTCAGCTATCAGCTATCAGGTATCAGCTATCAGCAGTCAGACCAGCAACCTGTCAAATATAAACCTATAATGTTTGCAGCAATGCCGCCCGGCAAACATTATAGGTTTTTTACAATCTGCAACCAGAAACCTGATACCTGACTGCTGATAGCTGATACCTCTTACCCCTTTGCCACCAGCCTCTCAAACACCTCCAACTGCTCTTTCATAGCAGCTACCCTGTCTGCAGGTTCGGTTCTTGCTTCCAGTAAAATCCAGCCGTTATAATTAATGTCTTTAAATAAATTCATCAGTTGCCGGTAAGGATAGTTACCAATATTCAACTCACGCACATGTACGGTATCTCCAAACCATTTTTTTACAGAATTGAAATTGGCTTCGAGCCCGGGCTTAAGCAAATCTTCATCATTACAGTTCCAGCAAATTTTTACATTTGGCTCAGTTACCTGGTCAAATATCGCTTTCATATTCGGTAATTCCTGTGTATACCTGCCATGTACTTCAACCCTTACCAATTGACCAAGGTTGCCTGCAAATTTTCCAACTTCATTAAAAGAGGCAGCTATCTGTGCAATTGTTTTCTCTCCCGGTATGCCATCTGGCAGATCGTTGGGTTTTATTTTAATGCCTGTAGCACCAATGTCTTTACAAAGCTGTATATATATTTTTGTGTCTTCAATATTTTTTTTCAGCACTGCTGCATCAGGACTGTGATACTCAAAATTAGAACCATAACCCAGGCAGGTAACCCTGCTGTCTGCAAAGCGCTTCTTCACTTCTTCTCTTTCTTTCTTCGATAAATTACTTTCCACTTTATGCGCATGTTGCGTGCGCAGTTCAACAGCAAGCAATCCCGTTTTTTCACAGTTGGCTATCAGTGTTGGTAAATCCCAATCTCTTCCCCATTGGTAAGTTACCAAACCCAAACGCATGCCGGCAGGCACTGTTGCATAACTGCTTAATATTCCTGAAGCGGATATACCTATTCCGGCTAGAGTGATTTGTTGTAAAAAATCGCGTCGGGATAATTGATTCATTTGGCAAGTTCTTGTGAATTGTATGAATAGTAAATAATCAATGGTGAATATTTAAAACCATCAGCATATAGCAATACGCTTAATGCTGATAAAGGTAATCATATCTATGAGAAGGAAAACAGCTTATTATACTTTTTCTGCTGATAAAATTTCTCTTTTTCCAGGCGGCCCGGGTAATTTTTTAACTGTAAAGCCCGCTGATACCATTGCTCTCCTCACATCTCCTTTGCTGCAATAGGTAAGCAATCTGCCATGTGCTCCCAGGCATATAAACATTTTCCGAAATATTTCTTCCGTCCATAATTCGGGCTGCGCAGCAGGTGCAAAAGCGTCAAAATATACCAGGTCAAATTGCAGGGTGGGTTGAAATTGCTGTATGGGTTGATTTATTTTATGCAAGGTAAAAAAGGGTGAAATAGCGACAGGCTGCTCCCAGGCGCAGGTATGCATCTGTATAAAATGTTTTTCCAACCCCGGTTTATCCAGTCGCTTGCAGTAGTTTAATGCAGCCGCTTCTTCAGCAGATAATGGATGAGTTTCGATAGCGGTATAATGTATATTTTTTCCTTCTGCTGCCGCAAGTGTGAGTAAGGCATTTAATCCTGTTCCAAAGCCAGCTTCAAGAATATGAATGGCTGGCTGATATATTGCATGAAATCCGGCATTGATAAATATATGTTTCGATTCCTGAATAGCGCCATAAACAGAATGGTAGGTTACACCCATAGCAGGAATAGCAATAGTGTGCGATCCGTCGCTGGTAACAATGATTTCCCGCTCCATCATCAAAATCAATACTTATTTTTAGCAAAAAATAAGCGCAGTTGTATGCACTATATCAATCATCTTTCGAAAGATAGGAAATTAAATAAATTATTAGAAGGAAAGCCTCATAAATTGGTAAAGCGAAAAAATATATGCATCTACCTCTGTGCTTCCATCATGAGCCAGCAATTATCAACCAAAGTGGCTGATGTAATATACCGGCGGTTTCTTGATTTGTATAATGGTGAAGCGCCAACCGCTCAGCAAATACTTGATACAGCATCTGAAACATTGCGCGGCATCGGGCTTTCAAATGCTAAGGTGAGTTATGTAAAAAATGTGGCGCAGTTTGAGCTGGAGCATGGTATGGATTTTAATAAATTGAGTAAGATGGATAATGAAGCGGTGATTGCATATCTGACCCCTATAAAAGGTGTGGGAAGGTGGACGGTAGAAATGCTTTTGATGTTTGCTTTGGGGAGAGAAGATGTATTTTCTATTGACGACCTGGGTATACAGAATGCAATGATCAACCTGTATAAATTAGACAGAACGGATAAAAAGAAATTCAGGGAATCGTTGTTAAAAATTTCAAACCGATGGAGCCCTTACAGAACCTATGCCTGCCTGCACTTATGGAGGTGGAAGGACAATGCGCCGCCAGTGAAAAAAGGTTGAGCTGCGAGCTGTTGGAGAGGGGTAGTGAGCCAGCAATGATATGAAAACATCCTTATAAAACACGCTCATATCTTACTCAATCCTAATCAATTTTTTCAAGCGTCCACAGATCATTGCTGTATACAAATTCGGGTTTATCAGGCAGTCCGCCATATTTGCCTCCGGTCATATATATTTTATTTTTGAAAACAGCAGCAGTTATTCCTCCTCTCGGGCTCCACGGTGCATGTTGCGCCTCCCAGGTTTTACCATCACTGCTTACCAGCACTTCACTCATAAACTTTCCGTTGCGGTTACAACCCAGCAACCATATCTTATTATCAAATACTATGGCAGCATAACCAAATATGCTTTCCCCTTTTACAATTTCATCTGTTTCCTTTTGCCAGTTTAATGCGTCGGTTGAGCTCCACACATCATTATTCAGCAAAAATAATTTTCTATTAAGCATCACAACCTGGCTTTGTATGCACTCACCAAATGGCAAATTATCTTTTTCTTTTTTCCATGTAATGCCGTCTTCTGAGCTTAGTATATCGGAGAAGGTTGTGGTTTTATCCTGTCCTCCTATAATCCATATTTTATTATTGAAAACAAAAGGATAATAGAAAAACCGTTCCGGCAAATTGCTGTTTGCAGCAATAGTATTCCACCGCTTCATATCTGTTGTTTGATAAATTGCCGGTTTGAAAGCGTAAGTTTCTATATTTCCTTCAAAATGTCCAAGTCCATAAATGCTGTTATTAAACCGAACATAATCAAGAAATGCCAGGTTGTGTATAGTATTAGGTAAAGAAGATTTTTTCCATTCTTTGCCATCGGCAGAATACCAGTTGCCATCGTGATGAAATATCCATAAAGTATCACGGATGTTAAACAGCTGGAAATTATAGCTCTTTTTCCAGCTACCGCTGTCAAGCACTTTTTTCCAAACGTATTTTGGTTCGTGAATCTTTTCTGCAGTATTATTTATTGCAGGTACTTTTTTTTCTGTTTTACTGAAGCAGGCTGCTAACAAAAGCATTATGGCAAAAATCATCTTTTGCATAAAAAAGTTTTAAGCGAAAGAAAATATATATCATCAAAGCCATTCTAATTCCAGATGCCATTTTCTATTGTGAGGATAACAGGTTTATCATCCGTTACAACAATAGTATGCTCATGCTGAGCTACAAACCCACCCCTGTTTCCCGTAAGTGTCCATCCGTCAACGCCGGTTTCTGCAAGGGTAGAACTGGTAGAAATAAATGTTTCAATAGCTACAACTGAATTTTTCCTGAACCTGGTATGGTTGAAACGGTCGCAAAAATTAGCTATTTCTTCAGGCGCTTCATGAAGATTTCTTCCAATACCATGCCCTGTGAGATTTTTAATAACCCTGAACCCCGATTTTTTTGCCTGTGTTTCTATAAATAAACCTATTTCCGATATACGAACGCCGCCTTTGATCCTGTTAATGGAAGATTGCAGAATCTGTTTAGAAGTATCGATCAGCTTTTGAAATCCGTAAATATCATTTCCAATAATGAATGAACCGCCATTGTCAGACCAGAAGCCATCCAGTTCTGCTGATACGTCAATATTAATAAGATCGCCTTCTTTTAAAATTTTTTCGGCAGAAGGTACCCCGTGAGCAATTTCATTATTAATACTTATACATGTCCATCCCGGGAAATTGTAAGCGGATTTAGGCGCTGATTTTGCCCTATTTTGCTGAAGAAGCCTGCCACCAAATTCATCAAGCTCCAGCGTGCTTATACCGGGCTGTGCATATTCCCGCATTGTTTTAAGGGTGTTTGCAACTACTTCACTTATTCTTTTCATGCCTTCAAGTTCTGCCGCGGTGGTGATTGACATATTTATGTGTTTGGGCAAAGGTAGAGGAAAAAGGTAGAAGGGGCAGGCGTAAGGTTTAAAGCGGAGGAAAGAAATGGCAGATGGTAAAGGGTAAGCAGTAAGATAAAAATGTATGGGTGAAGAGGATGCAGGTAAAATAAGAAACAGCAAAAGGGTTTAGGGTTAAAAAAAGTTCGGGTTTTTTTGCTGTTTCTTTATTCAAATACAACAACGATTATACTTTCCTGGGTTAGGGATTAGGGACCGGGGGCTGTGCCAATCAAATCAGCAGTACAAAGAAACGATGCTGTTTAAGTCTGAAAAATAGTACCCGTTATTATTGTTTTGTAATGGATATACTACACACTGCGGAAAGTACTTAACAAAATATGGCAATTGAGAAGCTATATTTCTATCACTATATCATATTTATCAAGCAGCCCCGGTATGCCCTGCAGGGAAAACTTAGCCTTCTTCATTTTATTTATTTCCGGGTTTATGGAGTAATTAACAGCAGTACGAAAATCGGTTTTTTCGAGAATAGTATTTTCAAACTTTGCGCCTGACAGATCACACTTATCCAAAACGGCATTGCTGAGATCTGCCATAATAAAATTTACTTCGGTGAGCATACAGCCGTTGAGCCGGGTGTTTTTCATTTTTCGCCGGGCAAAGGATGAAAAATTCAGTATGCAATTTTCAAAGTTTACTTCAAAAAGAAACTCATCACAATCATCAAAAAGCAAACCCATCATTTTGCAGTCTTTAAATGCAATATTTCTTAAAGCAACCTGCAAAAGTTTAGCATTGCTGATATTGCAACCATAGAATTTGCAATCCATGAAATGAATGCGGGAAAGATCGGCGTTTGAAAGGTCACAATCTGTAAAAGTGCAATTATCATATGTAATATATCCTGTACTTATCTCTGTGGCTTGTTTGCCTTTAAAAGTCTCATCTTCAATAAAGCTTCTTTCCATGTTTTTGTTTTACAGATAAGAGTGAGTGTTATGTAATCTTAAATACTCCTGCAAAGTATGGTGATTATTAATGGTAATGAAAAATTCGTATCAGGCGCATCGTACATTGCTCAAGAGTTCTTAACTTGTTATTGTCCAAAGAAAAACCGGTAATACTTCCGTAAATGTTTTCACATCTGTAATGCCTATGGAATCATTAACCAAAATACAATCAAAATGAAATCGGGTCTAATCACGGCATTAATTGCTGTACTTATAGCGTCGTGCAATAATAGCAACAAAACGCCCGAAGCATCAGCACAACCGGCAGATACCACACATAATTCCAGGAATTCACTCGATTGGAGCGGAGCATATACCGGCATTGTTCTTTCCGGCAAAGACAGTGCTCAAACAGTTATTCAACTCAACGCCAACAATACTTATTCAACAGAAACTACTATTACAGGCAGCGGAAAGTCAACCGAAACAAAAGGCAATATAAGCTGGAACGCGGGTGGCAGCAGCGTTACTATTGATAATGCAGCGTATAAGGTTGCAGAAGGTGCAATCATACCGCTCGATTCTGCAGGAACTCCTACAGCCATCTCTTTTAAAAAGGTTGATGACCCTCTGCTGGAGAAATACTGGAAGCTGATTGAACTTAATGGAAAACCAATAGATACAGCCAAACAAAATAAGGAGCCTTATATCATTTTAAAATTATTCAACAATCGTTTTATCGGCAATGGCGGCTGTAATAATTTTTCAGGCAATTATACTTTGCCGGGCAATGGAAGAATTGAACTTTCACAAGCCATCAGCACAAGGATGGCCTGCTTGAACGGCATGGAAACTGAAACGAAGCTTCACCAGGTTTTAGGTAATATCGATACCTATATTATTAGTGACGATACGCTTAGTATAACCAAGGCACGTATGGCTCCGCTGGCTAAATTCCAGGCTGTGTATTTGAGGCAAAATTAATATAATATTAAAAGCCTGTACATTGAAGTGCACAGGCTTTTTAAATTAATTTTTATACCGGCTGATACTATAATCTAAAGGTAGTCATTAAACGAAAATTACGGAGCGGTTCTATATCAAAATACCATTCCTGTATATCCGGCTGCCATGAGCCGCTGGTTGCATATTTCCTGTTTGCTAAATTATATACGTTAAGCCCAATATTAAACCTGCCCGTTGTATAGGAAACAGTAGCATCAAAAGTGCTGTATGCCGGCAGGTATTTATTACCGTCTGTTGAGCTGTAACCCGGCCATGTTCCGCTGCGTTTATCTGTATACTGCATTCCTCCACCAAAACCAAGCCCTTTCAATGCGCCATTATTTACCTGGTATTTGAGCCACACATTTGCAAGGTTTTTTGCCGTTCCGTTATTTACCATTCCTATAAGCGTTTTGTCTTCATCTTTTGTAATCTTAGCATCTACATAAGAATAGTTGGCATTGATATATAAATTATCATTCACCTTGCCCGCAATATCAACATCTACACCGCGGCTTCTTATCTGCCCTGTTTTCAAATAAAAGCCCGGATGTATGGGGTCGCTGGTTCCTACATTATTCTTAATAATATCATATACGGAAGCTGTTATTGAAAGCAATTTATTAAAGAACAAAGCTTTTACCCCAACTTCATTATTACGGCCTGTTAATGGTGGAAGCCTGCCGCCGCCGAATATTGCCCCTCTCTGCGAAAGAAAGCTTTCATCATGTAAAGCATAGGCAGAAATGTTAGGAGTGAACATATAAGTTAAACCGAGCCTTGGCGTAAACTTATTGTCAGTTACTACGTAAGCAGGATCATCCGGTGTATTCCAGTCCTGCCCCGACGTAAGTCTCGTAAATCTTCCTGCAATGGTTATAATCAGCTTATCAAACATTTTGATATGATCCTGCACATATACAGCCTGCCACCTATTATCGGTGAGCCATGAATATTTATCACCTTTAAAAACCAGTGTATCTTTTGGCAGGTAATAAGTAGGAGAAGCGATGGATAAAGGATACCTGTTTTCCGGTTCTCCCCAATGATCTCCATAAGTACTGCCTTCTGCGCCATCACCATAATCAATGCCCAATAATACTTTATGTTCAACTTTTCTGCCTGTATTGAATTTACCGTCAACAAAGAGCTGAACATTAGAGAGGCGTCCCCACCAGTCATTTTGCGCCAAATACCGGTATAATGAATCTTTATCAGGAGATAAGCCTTCAAGATATAAAGTAGTTCCTCCCCATGATGTGGTCATATGTGCAGCCTGTGCATTCATTGTCCAGTTATCATTAAACTTATGCTGCAGGTAAACACGGTTATAAATATCTGCTGCGCCCCACATTGGATTATTGGGATCATTGATGGCAATATTTACCGGCAGCGCCCAAAGATCACCATTAACAGACATCATAGAATGTGTATTTTCCTGTGCTCTTGCTTTTACATAATTGTGTTCAACAGTTAAGCTGGTTTTCTCATCAAACTCATATTTTAAAACAGGCGCTACAAAAAAACGGTTAAATCTGCCAAACTGGTAAAACTCATTATTCTTTTGTACGCCTGCATTTAACCTGTAGGTAAGCCTGCCCTCTTTTTTAAATTCACCACCTAAATCAATATTGGTACGCATCATATTCCAGCTTCCAACACCAAAACCAATTTCTGCAATTTGCTGGTGGGTAGGTTGCTTTGTAACAGTATTGATCAATCCGCCGGGTTCTGCGTTTGCAAGCATAAACCCTGCAGGGCCTTTTACAAATTCAAGTCTTTCAATCATCGCGGCATCTTCCTGCGCATTCCACCAAATGGGCCCGCCAATTCCATTTCTATAAGTACCATAGGTGGCATTTGTTCCTCTTATCTGCACCGTCATATCCATGCTGCTCCCGTAGCTTCTTGTAATACCGCTCGACAAGCGGAAGATCTCTGTTTTGGAAAGCAGGCCCATATCACGCAGGGACTGCTTTGTTGCAATGGTAATATTCTGCGGAACTTCAATTAGAGGGGCATTCAAACGTAAAGAAGCAGATGGCTTTTCAGCAATATATGATTTGCGGTTGGCATTTACGATTACCTCCTGAAGTTCCCGTTCAGAAGCCTTAACCTGTAATGATATCGTGGTTGTTTTACCGGCTTCAACTACCACGGCTTTCTCTACCGGGTGATGCCCAACGAGTGTGGCAAGCAGTATGTAACTGCCGGGAGTTATTCCGCTAAGGAGAAATTTTCCATCGTTGCCGGTAATAACAGCTTTTTTATCTCCCTTTAATAATACGCTAACGTATGGAGCAGCGCCGCCGTCGGAAGTCGTAACATAACCTTCTATATTACCTTTTTCACTTTGTGCATTAACCAGTGTGGCAAGTGAGAGAACTTGCAGTAAGAGCAGGACAATTTTCTTCATATATCTGTTGTTTTGGCTGATGTCGTCAAGGGTTGCGTGTATAATAATGCCCGTAACTATTGAGCAGGGTTAGTCCACAAAAGTGAAAGGATATTCTTTTTTGTATTACCGAAATCGGGAATATTATTATCGAAATAAGGAAGATATTGAAGTGAAGCCTGGTAAGCCGATATACCTGACGGGACAATATTACTACCTGATACATGCGGGAAGATGATGCAAAGAATTCAGCCTGAATGAGCTGTAATACCTAAAAAGCAGCTTGCCCAAAAGTCAACAGGTTGTTATCCGGGTCTAACAGTGAAAACTCTTTTTGTCCCCACGGCTTTGATTGTAAATGCCCGGCAGGATGAATGCCTGCCTTTTTATCCAGCAGCGATTGGTACAATTCATCAATATTATCAGTGCGTATATACACTTGTCCATAATTTTCTTTAGGATCAAGCGCTGCAAATTCAAAAAAGTGGATTTGAATATTATCTTTTTGCAACATCAGGTATCCGTCGTAATCAGCATTTCCAAAAACAGTAAACCCCAACCGGTTTATATAATACTCTTTCGTTACACTCTTATTGCGCATAGGCAATTTCGGATTGATACCTGTAAGCATAGTGAAGTATTGAAATGATTTGCATTAAAAACATTGCCGGAAGCGAAAAGAATTGTGTCAGGCGAAGACGCTTAACACAGCAACTACCGGCACAACCTGTTATCTTATTTTAATTTCTCTGTAAAAAAATCAATGGTACGTTTCCACGCCAGGTCAGCCGCTTCTTTATCAAACCGTGGTGTGGTATCATTATTAAAACCATGGTTTGCTTTGGGGTACATAAACATCGTGTAGTTTTTGTTGTTAGCTTTCAGCGCGGCTTCGTAAGCCGGCCAGCCTTCGTTTACACGGGTGTCGAGTTCTGCATAATGAATAAGTAATGGTGCTTTGATTTTGGGCACTTCCTCTGCAGGCGGTTGTCCACCATAAAAAGGAACAGCCGCGGCCAGCTCCGGCATCCGTACTGCCATCATATTTACAATCCATCCCCCAAAACAAAAACCTACGGCGCCCACTTTGCCATTACAGAATTCATAGTTTTTTAAATATTCCGCTGCTGCAATAAAATCTTCCAGCATTTCATTGCGGTCGCGCTTGCTTTGCATTTCACGGCCGGCATCATCAGTGCCGGGATATCCGCCTAACGGGCTTAATGCATCAGGTGAGAGGCTTACAAATCCTGCCAGGGCTGCTCTTCTGCCAATATCAGCTATATGCGGGTTTAATCCCCTGTTTTCATGCACTACTACTATGCCGCCTAACTTTTTTTTATTATCCCTTGGCATACATAACAATGCCTTAATAGTGCCGCCGCCTTTGGGCGACGGATAATTAATATAGGTTTCTGTAATTCCCGGGTCGCCGGCTTTTACCCGGATAGCATCTTTATAATCCGGCATTAAATAACTCATCAACGCAGATACTGTTATTCCGCCAACAGCATACAAAGAAAGTTTCTGCACAAAATCAAGTCTTGTAATGCGGTTGTGCGCGTAATCATCATACAGATCAAAAACTTCTTGTTTGATTTCTTCTTTTTCAGGAATGTTCATAATACTGTTTTTGAAAATTAAAAATGGCAGTATTGTTTTCGGTATACAGGAAGTGTATATAGCAGTGCTTCTCAGTAGATTCAATACAGTAAGCTACAAAAAAATTATTTTTCTTTCAGTTTTTTCATAAACAAGTCAAATACAGGAGGCGTGCCCGGTAAAAGTAGTCCATCAAAATAAAAAAAGGTGTTGGTACTGCTTCATCCATTTATGCTTTTCCAATCCTTAATACCCGGATAAAACACCGCATTACATATTTCTTTAGCTTAGCCCGTACAATAAAACTACATGAGCAAAAAAAATATCGGCATAACACTTTCCGGTGGCGGCTTCAGGGGCATAGCCCACCTCGGCATATTAAAATATTTGTTTGAGCAGGATATCAGGCCGGATATGATCTCCGGTGCAAGCGTTGGCTCTTTAATTGGTGCATTTATAGCACAGGGATATATGCCCGATGAGATTCTGCAGTTTAGCAAAAAAGAAAAACTGTTCAGTTATTCTGATTTCTTTACCAGCAGAGGCGGTTTGTTCAGCACCATCGTTTTTGAAAAGCTGGTTAAAAAATATATTCCACATGACAGTTTTGAAAAACTGAAAATGCCACTATACATTGCCGTTACAGATATCACTCATGCCGAATCACTTATATTCAATGAAGGTTCACTTTCATTTGCAGTAAAGTCATCCTGTTGTTTCCCATTGGTTTTTCAGCCGGTATTATATAACAACAATACCTACCTCTGCGATGGCGGGCTTTTAAATAATTTTCCGGTAGAACAAATTCGTTCTGCCTGTAATAAAGTAATAGGTGTAAATGTTGACCCCATCAGTATACTGGAAGGACCGCTGGGCTATAAAGCAATGATTGCACGCATTATCAGAATGACTACAGCGCTGAAAGCCGTCAATTCAAAAACGCTTTGTGATATATACCTGCAACCTGATGAGCTCAATAACTACAGCACCTTTGAGACAAAGAAGATGGATGCCATATTTCAGCTGGGTTATGATTATGCAAAAGCATCTAAAAAAGAATTTTCAGCACTGAAAAAAGATTTAAAAGCAAATGATACGCCCACAAAATAATATTTGATCATCCGGCAAAAAAAGTCATACAATTTAACACCGGATGATAATCAGAAAAGGTGTATTTCAATTTTGCATAGTTATTTTGTCCAATAGAACATTGAACACACAGATTTTACGGAACTTAACAAATACATTCCGAGATATTCTGTCTTATCTGCGTCATCCGTGTACCATGCTGCTTCGCTTTTTTGCTTGGCAAAAATTAGTAGTTATACATTCAGTTGTTACTAAGGTTTTTAAGCCGGCTCAATATATTTATACACTTGTTTTACAGGCGTACCTGTTATGACAATTATATATACACCTCCGGAGTCGATTTGATTGTATCTATGAAATCTGCTGTTGCATTTTTTTATATCATTTCTCCACACGCGTTTTTGTTATCGCGGTGCGCTGCACCTTTAGCTTACATATTTACTGTACTACTACAAATATTATCGCTGCGCTGCAGCTTAAAACATAGCTCGTACCGGTGCAGCGCGCCATAATACCTTGCCTGCCGGCAGGCAGGTTTGTAGCATTCCAGGCAAAAGTGGAACAGGCCGCAGCGCGGCGTAATATTATAGTATGCTTTGACCAACACAATGCTTTGAACTAAAACGCTTAAGGGTATATCCCATGTTTTGCAGGCGCCCCTGCTGGGCTAATTTAAAATGCACCTGTTTTTCCTGCAATTCCTGTTCTCTTAATATTTAGCTATATTGGAAATAAATAGTTTATTAACAATAGCCTGAATATGCCGACAGAACAGGGCTTGAAATATTTGTGAATAACGGACTCATGTTTATGCCCATTAACATTAATATAGATGATAGCAACCGGTCTTTATCCTTATCAGCAAAAGGCGGCACTGCCAAAGCTTCAGATATAGAGGTGTATGAGCTAAAAAGCATCTGGCAATAACAAGCGTTATCAACCGGTATATTTATAATTGAATTACCGGTATTCGCAAATTATCATCCGCAAGAAAAAATAATTATAACTCAAATGCTTTTATGAAAATAGCTGTGGCTCAAATAAAACCTGAAAAAGGCAATATTTCTGATAATATTGAAAAACACAAAGAACTGATTGACCTGGCTGCTCATTCAGGAGCGCGGGGAATTATTTTCCCTGAACTTTCTCTTACGGGCTATGAACCGGAATTGGCTAAAGCGCTCGCAATAAACACAAGTGATAACCGCTTGGATATATTTCAGAAATGGTGCTCGGGCCTTAACCTTACTATTTGTGTTGGCGCTCCTATAAGAGCTGGTGCAGGTGTTCAGATTGGAATGATTATTTTTCAACCGGGACACAAAAGAAAATTGTACGCCAAACAATTACTTCATGATGATGAGTTGCCATTCTTTATAAAAGGAACAAAACAAATTGTAATAAATATTGAAAATCAACCTTTGCTACCTGCAATTTGTTATGAGAGTTTGCAGCCTGAACATGCCGTACAGATCAACAGTTTTGGCGCAGCATTATATATAGCAAGTGTTGCAAAATCTCAAAAAGGTATTGATAAGGCATATCTGCATTATCCGTCTGTAGCTAAACAATACTCCATTCCGGTATTAATGTCGAACTGTATTGGCTTGTGCGACAATTTTGAAAGCATGGGGCTAAGTGCTGCCTGGAATAAAAAGGGAGATATGCTTGCACATCTTGACAGTACATCAGAAGGGGTAATCGTTTTTGATACTACTACAGAAACGGCAGTAAAATCCATGCTTTAATAAACTTTGAAGAAATTTCCCGATTTCGTATTTCATATATTATTATTTCTGACCTCCAACTCCTATCTTTGCGCCAAATTTCAAGAAAGAGATGTTCTCAAAAAGCGTCAAATCCTTATTGGTAGCGGTTTCCAGCCTTTTTATATGCTTTTATAGTAATATATCATTTTCGCAGGATCATGAGCCGGATAATGGCACAGAAGCCCGGCATGAAGCAAAACATGGGGAAGAAGGTAATTTTGACGTAACCGGCTTTATTTTAGACCATATTAAAGATCATCATAGCTGGCATTTATGGGGGCATACTTCTATTCCTTTGCCCGTAATTATTAAGACAGATAAAGGTTTTGAAAGCTTCTCTTCTGCTAAACTTTTCAATGAACACCACGAGCCTGTAATATATAATGGTAACTATCCTTACAAATTGGTTGAAGGAAAGATCAGGATTATGAATGCTGACGGCACAGTGGATGAAGAAGCTTCAAAAAAAGTATTTGATATTTCCATCACCAAGAACGTGGTTTCCATGTTCCTCACCGTTATTCTCCTGATACTGATTTTCACTTCTGTAGCAAGTGCCTACAAAAAAAGAGGGGTTACATCAGCGCCAAAAGGCTTTCAATCATTTATTGAGCCTATTATATTATTTGTACGTGATGAAATAGCCAAGCCATATTTAGGACATGCATACACTAAATACATGCCTTTTTTATTAACCGTATTCTTTTTTATATGGATTAATAATATGCTTGGTTTGGTTCCTCTTTTCCCGGGTGGGGCAAACGTAAGCGGCAATATCGCATTTACGCTCACACTGGCAGTTTTCACTTTTATTATTGTAAATGTTAATGGCAAAAAAGATTACTGGAAACACATTTTCTGGATGCCGGGCTTACCTACGCCAATGAAAATATTTTTGATGCCGATTGAATTACTGGGCGTGTTTATTAAGCCTGTGTCTTTGATGATACGGTTATTTGCAAACATTACTGCAGGTCACATTCTCGTAATGAGTTTGATATGCCTGATCTTCATTTTCAAATCAGTATATGCTTCTGCAATGGCTGTTCCGTTTGCGGTTTTTATTAATGCAATTGAATTACTGGTTGCGTTTCTGCAGGCATTTATCTTTACAATGTTATCAGCATTATATATAGGAATGGCGATTGAAGAGCATCACGATCATCATGAAGATATTCCTGTAATATAATAGTATAAACGTTTTTTATTCACTTTTAAATATTAAAAAAATGGTAGGAAGTGTTGCAGCAATTGGTGCCGGTTTAGCGGCGATCGGTGCCGGTATTGGTATCGGTCAGATCGGTAAAGGCGCCGTTGAAGGTATTGCACGTCAACCGGAGGCTGCTAATGATATCCGCACAAACATGATCGTTGCGGCTGCGTTGGTAGAAGCGGTTGCGCTTTTCGCTGTGGTTGTTGCGTTGTTGGGTAACAACCCGCAATAATGCATGCGCTCAAAACTTTGTACAGATCTTTAGCACAGGGCAACAAGATCTGTACTTTCACTAAATTTCATAGCTCGTAAAGCTTTAAAATATGTTGTTAGAAATAAACCCATTGGTACTTCCTGATCCAGGATTAATTATCTGGTCAACGCTTGCGCTTCTTATTCTTTTATTTGTATTGGGCAAATTTGCATGGAAGCCTATTATGAAAGCGATAGGTGAAAGGGAAAAAGGTATTAATGATGCTATTGCTTCAGCCGAAAAAATTAAAGCTGAAATGGCGCAGTTGCAAAGTGATAATGAAAAATTACTTGTTCAGGCGCGTGAAGAAAGAGCGCAGATATTGAACGAAGCTAAAGCCATCAAAGACAAAATGATTGCTGAAGCAAAAGAACAAGCCAAAACAGAAGCTGCTAAAATAATGGCAGAAACACAGCAGGCTATCGAAAATCAAAAGATGGCTGCGGTTGTTGATCTTAAAAACCAGGTGGGTAACTTAGTGATAGAAGTTTCTGAAAAAGTATTGCGCCGTGAATTGTCGAACAAAGCACAGCAGGAAACTTATATTAAGGAGTTAGCAAACGATATTAAACTGAATTAATCCTTTTGAGGATTTAGTTATAACTGAATAGTCTCAATTTTCAAATATTAAACTAAAGCAATGCTTCAGCCACGTTTAGCCGGAAGATATGCCAAGAGCCTGATTGATTTAGCCCTGGAGCGTGATCAGTTGGAAGCTGTACATGCTGACATGCTGCTTTTACAATCTATTTGTAAACAAAGCAGGGATTTTGTGAACCTGGTGCGCAGCCCTATAATAGCGGCAGATAAAAAAAATGCTATCATTGAAGCAGTTACCGCAGGAAAAATATGCAGTTTAACTGCTGCATTCAATAAATTATTGGTGCAAAAAGGCAGGGAAAGTATTTTGCCTGAAATCATAAATGCTTTTATTGAGCAATACAACCAGCTGAAAAATATTCATAAAGTAAAGCTGACAACTGCTCAACCCATTAGTGAAGAGCTGAAAAAATCTATTGAACAAAAAGTAAAAGCAGATACAGTACTTACCAGTATTGAACTGGAAACAGCAGTAAAGGAAGAGTTGATCGGTGGCTTTGTGCTTGAGTTTGACAATAAGCTGGTTGATGCCAGTATAATAAGAGACTTAAAGGATATACAAAGGCAATTCCAGAGCAATGTATATGTAAGAAACATCAGGTAAATAAAAAACGATTAACAACAATATAAAAAAACAGATATGGCAGAAATTAAGCCCGACGAAATAAGTGCGATATTGCGCCAGCAGTTAAGCAATTTTAATGCAGGTGCTGATCTGGAAGAAGTAGGAACCGTGTTACAGGTTGGTGATGGTATTGCGCGTATTTATGGTTTAAATAATGTACGTGCCGGTGAGCTGGTTGAGTTTGAGAATGGCGTTAAAGCCGTAGCACTTAACCTTGAAGAAGACAATGTGGGTGTGGTATTGATGGGAGACTCAGGTGAGATTAAAGAAGGGAATAAAGTAAAAAGAACAGGCAATATTGCTTCACTTAAAGTAGGTGAAGGATTAATTGGCCGTGTTATAAATGTATTGGGTGAACCAATAGATGGTAAAGGTCCTATTACGGGTGAGCTGTATGATATGCCGCTTGAGCGTAAAGCTCCCGGCGTTATCTTCCGTGAGCCGGTAAAAGAACCTTTGCAAACCGGTATCAAAGCCATTGACGCTATGATCCCTGTTGGTCGTGGTCAGCGCGAGTTAATCATTGGCGACCGCCAGACCGGTAAAACAGCCATCGCGATTGATACTATCATCAATCAAAGAGAATTTTACCAGGCCGGTAAGCCTGTATATTGTATCTATGTTGCCTGCGGTCAAAAAGCATCCACCATTGCTAACGTAATGAAAACGCTGGAAGATAACGGCGCTATGGCATATACCGTTATCGTTGCTGCATCTGCGGCCGATCCTGCTCCCCAGCAGTTCTTCGCGCCCTATGCCGGTGCTGCCATCGGTGAATATTTCCGCGATACCGGGCGCCCTGCATTGATCGTATATGATGATTTAAGTAAACAGGCAGTGGCTTATCGTGAAGTGTCATTGTTGCTTCGTCGCCCTCCGGGTCGTGAAGCTTATCCCGGTGATGTATTCTATTTGCACAGCCGTTTATTGGAGCGTGCCGCTAAAGTAATTAGCGATGATGCAGTAGCTAAAAAAATGAATGATGTGCCAGACAGCATTAAACATTTAATAAAAGGCGGTGGCTCATTAACAGCATTACCCATTATTGAAACACAGGCTGGTGACGTATCTGCATATATTCCTACGAATGTGATCTCCATTACCGACGGGCAGATATTCCTTGAGTCGAACCTGTTCAACGCCGGTATACGTCCTGCTATCAACGTTGGTATTTCGGTTAGCCGTGTGGGTGGTAACGCGCAGATCAAGTCAATGAAGAAAGTAGCAGGTACTTTAAAACTTGACCAGGCGCAATATCGTGAGATGGAAGCCTTCTCAAAATTTGGCGGAGACCTTGATGCCGCAACTAAATTCATTCTTGATAAAGGGGCGCGTAACGTGGAAATTCTTAAACAACCACAGTACAGCCCGTTCACAGTTGAAAAGCAGGTGGCTATTATCTACCTCGGTTCACAGGGGCTTTTAAAAGATGTTCCTGTAAACAAGGTAAAGGAGTTTGAAGCGCTTTTCCTTATTGAAATGGAGAATAAATTACCTGAAATTCTGGCTGAATTTAAGCGTGGTAACCTGCCTGAAGAAGGCATTAAAAAGATGACGGAGTTGGCCAAAAACCTGATGGCAGGCTATAAATAACCGCAGTAAAAAATGAGTTTCGCAAAACCCCGGCACTTTAGCCGGGGTTTTGCGTTATCTAATAATAATACAATCAAATACTTCAAAGGCAAACGCAGACGTTATATTATAAATCGATAGATGAATACCCTTATTTGATTGATATATGTTAACCAGGTCTTGAAATATCGAAAAAAACAGGGAGTATATCGAAATGAGGATATCTAATGGTTAACACGTATTAGCTTTGTTTTGGAATACTACAAAATATTCAGTTTTGCCCTTTTGAAAAGCGTCCTAATTCGATAGTATGAAAACTTATTTCTACCCTTTGAGAAAATCATTCATAAAAACCTTCCTGCTGTTTATATGTAGTGCCGGAGCTGTTAAGATAATGATTGCACAACCTACAGCAGCTAACCCTGCCACTGCCTCATACCCTGTGAGTGTAGGTGTAAAGTGTACCGGAGATAGTGCGGGTACTAATGTTTTTCAATACAACGCCTCAACAACTACATTATCAAATTTTGAAAGATGTGTTCCCAGTTTGGCCTGGCCGGGGTTCAGCATATGGGGAGCCGGAATTTCATTCAATCCTGCAGATCATCAATTATACTATTACAGGTATACCAATGGAAATACATATGTGTGGCGCTGGACGCCGGGAAGCGGATGTCCGCCAACAACAGCCTTATACACAGTATATAATAATATGGCTATTCTCGGCTTTGCGTTTGCGCCGGATGGCTTATGCTATCAACTGATTTTTACAGGATCTTCTTCCCCTTATGGTTTGGCGCTGCGTACGGTAAATTTTGGCACAGGAACTTTTGGAACCACTAAAGCAATCTCACTTCCTTCGGGCGTTAATATAACCCAGCAATCAGGCGACCTTACCTTAACACCCGATGGTAAAATGCTGATGGTTTGGGATAATAAATACATGTCTGTTAATTATGAAGATTATTCTACCGCTAATCCTCTAAAGGCAACACTGATTGCCACTTTAACCGGTGCTCAGGTTGTGGGTTTAAACTATGCCGAAGGAAAATTAATAGCTGCAGATGCTAATAATAAATATTGGGAGCTGAATATATTAACAGGAGCAAAAACAGCGATTACACAAACGCCCTGTTACCAAAGTAATGACCTTACTGAAATTATTTCGGGCATAGGTGTTGCCAAAAAGCTTTCATCTGCCACACCTACCGGGGTATCAGGAGAGTATGATCTTAGCTATGATATTACAGTGAAAAATGTTGGTAACTGGGATATATCTAATGTGCAGGTGGTTGAGCTTTTAAAAAACGGAAATACAACAACACAGGGTAACCCTTTTACGCTTACAAATGCCATAACAAATTTGTCCGTTTCATGGGTATATAACCCACTTGGGTTAACGCTTAATACAGCGTATGCTGGTACGTCTACATCAACAGCCAACCTGCTTAATGCCAATCAAACATTACCCAATTATCCTTTGGCTAATAATTATTTTATTATCCGTGTATCATTCCGGGTAAGTGGAATTGTGATTGGCCAGGTATATAACAATAATGCCAGGGCCAAAGGCTCAGGCTATTCAGGGTTATTAGAAGATATTTCTACAGACGGAGATAATCCCGATCTTAATAATAACGGAAAGCCGGACGATACCGGTGAAGATCATCCCACACCATTTTTTATCGTAACAACCGCAGAAATGCCGCCCTGCCAGGCGCTTGAAAAAATATTATTCCTCCAGAACTTTGGATCAGGCTCCGGAATGACTACCACCATACCCGCTGCCACCGGTTCTGCAGGTACCGGCACTACAGATTATACAGGCAGCACAAGCCAGCCGCTTGATGTTGAAAAATATGCATTAACCAACAATGCCAACAATGGTAACACATCAAACTGGATAAGCCTTACAGACCATACAACAGGCAGTGGCAGAATGATGGTGGTTAATGCTGATGTGCGCTCGAATAAAATTTATAAAGACCAGGTAAACGTATCATGCGGCAATCTTAAATATTCTCTTTTCGCATTTGTTTCAAATATTGGTAATTCAACATACTCCGGCTTGTGTGATGCATTTGGCGGTATAATTAACCCTAAATTAACGTTTACCGTTAGAAACGCTGCAAACAATAATATCATAACAAACCTTACCACGCCGGAAATTACAAGCAGCGCCTGGACTCAATACGGCATGAAATTCGTGATGCCAACCGGCGTTACCAGCGTTATCATTGAAATTACAAATGCAGCGGCCGGAGGTTGCGGTAACGACCTGGCAATTGATGATATTCAGTTTGGACTTTGCGACCCCACGCCAACCATTTCTGTAAATAACACAGCAGGATGTACCAGTGGCACAACAACATTCAGCGCTACATTAAGCGATACTACTGTTATATCCGGAACGGTGATGTATCAATGGCAGGTAAGTACTAACAATACTACCTGGACTGATATCAGCGGCGCCGTAGCCAGCGCCTATACTATCAGCCCTTTATCGTCAAGTAATACAGGTAAATATTACAGGGTATTGGTTGGACCGGATTCTCTTACTGTATTTCTCGACAGGGACTGCGCGTATGCTTCAGACGGATTCTTATTATCCGCTAAAACATCATCCACGGCGCCTACAAGCATAACCCGGTCTCCGGCATCAGGCACAATATGCCCTGGCAATGCTATAACCTTAACAAGAGTCGACGGGTCATTAGGTACAAATGCTGTATGGAGATGGTATTCCGGAAGCTGTGGAGGCACTGCTGTTGGCAGTGGAAATTCAATAGTAGTATATCCAACCGTAACCACTACATACTATGTGCGTGCAGAAGGAGATTGTAACACCACCACATGTGCATCTATAACCTTAAATGTTACAACATGTAGTGTATTACCGGTAGACTTCCTGCAATTCAATGCAGTGCAGCAAAATAGTATTATTGACTTAAACTGGAAGATACTGACAACAGAACAGCTAAGCTATTTTGATGTAGAAAGATCTGCCGATGGTATTAATTTCAATGCTATCGGAAGAATTGAAGCAGGCACATCATTTACAGGAACAGGAAGCTTTAAATATAGTGATGGAGATATTAATGCCGATAACAACATATTATATTATCGTATAAAAGTGTCGAGCAAGGATGGAGGGTTAAAGTATAGTTCAATATTATCTGTAAGGCTTTCCGGAAACACAAACAGTAAAATCAGGATTAGCCCTAACCCGGCTGTATCTTCTATAACAATGAGCTTTTACTCAGCTATGCGTGGAAATGTAGAATATCAATTAACAGACATGACAGGTAAGATTGTTGTACGCGGGCAAAGAATGGCAGAAGCCGGGCAGAACAGCATTACAGTTGAGCAACTGGGCAGGTTTAGTGAAGGCGTATATACTATAATGATCAATATCGGAAATAAATGGGAAAGAGAAAGGATACTAATACGAAAATAGTTTTCCGAAAACTTCCAATATTAATGGGTGCATTTAATCATTATCTATTTGTTCAACCTCCTTTTTCAGCAAAAGATATTTGCTTATACGCCGGCATTTGTCTGTTCTACAAAATCATCAGCTAAATCATAAACAGATTGCATATCTGCTTCATTGAGAGATGGATTATAAAGCGCAATTTCGCATTGTTTTATAACCAAAGAAAATTGTGAAATAACCTCACTATCCAATCCTTTACTTCTCATTTGTTGTTCTATTTCTTTAATATTGATACATGCAGCACAATCATATTTACGGGCAGCATAATCTTTTAAGCTTCTCTTAAGCTCACTGTAAAATCCTCTGGAATCCTGCTGAACAAGCAGAAGCCTTGCATTAAATAACGGGCTTTGAATTACAGGAACATCTTCAGGGAGCGCCTTGGTAAATTTTCCTTTTTGTTCGGTCCGTATCATTGCATTGCTCTTTACGCTACTTTCCATACCCGATAATTTTATATAACGGTAAAGGAAAAATGAGAAGGCAGCTAATAATATAACGCCAATAAGCAATACAACAGGCCGGGGCAAAGCAGCGTAATTAACCATGCTATTCGCTGCAGGTTTAATGGCAGGCACATTATTTTGCGCGATGGCTTCTGTTGCAGAGATTTTTATGGAATCAGTTGAAATAGTTTTATATTGTTTAGCCACCGGATCAAAAAAGGAAAACTCAACCGGCTTCAATATTATATCTCCTTTTTGCTTCGGCGTAAAAGTAAATTCATATGCTTTATATCCCCGCATAGGAACTACATTCTTCAAAAAATCTTCTTTGGTATTTGGCTCATAGCCTTCTATGTTTTTTGGCCAATGAACTTCCGGTGTATTCATCACCCCAAAATTTCCCTCACCTTTTACGATTACTTTCAATACAGCTGCATCGTTTAACGCAACCGTTTTTTTATTCACGGCAGATTGTATACTGAATGATCCGACAGCGCCATTAAAAGATTCCGGTTTGCCGGCAGGTAACGCTTTAACCGTAACGGCAACAGGGTTACTCCTGATACTTACCTGCTGTGTTTCAACACCACTGTTTTTTATATCATCTATTTCAAATGCATGCAGCAAAGCAGAAAGCCCTTCACCGCCATTTTTTATAGCTTCTTCGGCTTTTAAAAAAGTGATAGCATTATCAACTTCAGCGGCATCAAGTTCAAGCCTGCCTGATTGCAAAGGAAATAACTGAACTTTACGAATCAGGTAAACGTTAAAATCCCTTCCGTTCAATTTTTCAATAGTGGAAGGAACTACTGAAGGATCAACCATATCGTACACACTAAATCCATTAAACGACGGGCGCCTTGTTACTTTTGATTCAGATCTTAAACGTGTATATAATTTATACGTGGCAACTATAGCTTCTCCTTCGTAGCAGGATGTTTTATCTACATCAACTTTAATAAAAAGATTTTTACGGATTTTATCCTGCAGGTTTTCTCCACGCCGTAAAATATAATCGCTGTATAATTCTTTACGTGCATTATCATCTCCTTCTTCAAAAAAATCATAGCGGGATTTACCGGCAACTTTTCTTACATCCACATTCAAAGTATTAAACACTAAACGTTTACCATTTACTTTGGCTGAAGCGCCGCTAAAACAATACTTTCCCGGAGATACCGGCTGCACAACATATACAAAGGAATAAGCGCTGCTCTTAACACCGTTTATAATAGATGAGCTGTTTACATGAGTGGGGCCCTGTACAATTTTACAACCGGTGAATGAAGGTGGAATAAATTGCTGAACATCTTCTGCATTCTCAATACTGAAACTGAGTGTAAGTAAATCGTTTTGTGCAACAATCTGCTTGTTTACAGAAGCAATAGTTTTTACCTGCGCTGAAACATACAAAGTGCAGAAACAAGCGGGTAAAAACAATAAACAGGGCTTAAGTAAATATTTTCCTATAGCTTTCATTTTCTGGTTACATCAAAATCAATAACACGTTACGCCATGTAACAAATCAAATATAAGATTTGCCTCTAAGCAGGGAAAATAAAAAAGCGGTAAAATTGCGTTAAAACAAAGACGCTCTTCCAAAATAGCGATGTATTATGTTTTAATACCCGAAATTGCGCAGGCAAAATGCGTCCTGACTTTACGTTTCTTGACTTATATTGTACGATAATTAATTCACGTTTATGTTATTGCTTGGTATAGATATAGGTACTTCTTCCGTTAAAGTATCTGTTGTTGATGCAGCTACTACAAAAACCATTGCTTCTGCTCAATTTCCTGAAACTGAAGCTGCTATTACTTCACAACAACCCGGTTGGGCCGAACAGGAACCAGACACCTGGTGGCAGTATACAAAGCAGGCAATACAGCAGGTTAACAATTCCGGCAAATATTATCCTGCCGGTATTGTTTCAATAGGTATTGCTTACCAGATGCACGGGCTTGTGGTTATAGATAAAAACAAAAATGTGCTTCGCCCTTCCATCATATGGTGTGATAGCAGGGCGGTAGAAACAGGCAATAAAGCATTTAATGATTTGGGCAGTGATTATTGTTTAAGCAGTTTATTAAACTCCCCGGGAAATTTTACAGCCTCAAAACTGGCATGGGTAAAACAAAATGAACCTGATACTTATAAAAATATTCACAAAATAATGCTTCCCGGTGATTTCATAGCATTGAAACTCACCGGTGAAATATCTACTTCCCCTTCTGCCTTATCAGAAGGCATATTCTGGGATTTTAAATCGGGTGATATTGCTGATAAAGTAATTGCTTATTATGGCTTTGATAAAGCTTTCATTCCATCCGTACAACCTGTTTTTTCCGTTCATGGCAAAGTCACAAAAGGAGTTGCAGCTGAGTTAAAATTAAACCCGGGCATCCCGGTTGCTTATAAAGCGGGAGATCAACCCAATAATGCACTTTCATTGAATGTAATGAAGCCGGGAGAAATTGCGGCAACCGCAGGTACGTCCGGAGTAATTTACGCAGTTAGTGATAAGCTTACTTACGATCCGGCATCAAGGGTAAACAGTTTTGCCCACGTTAATTATAGTAATACGGAAAAAAGTATCGGCGTACTGTTATGTATAAACGGAACAGGTATTATGAACCGATGGGTAAAAGACACTGCGGGCAGGGGATTAAGTTATATCGAAATAAATCAGCAGGCAGAAGCTGTAGCTTTAGGCAGCGATGGGCTAAGCATACTTCCGTTTGGCAATGGCGCTGAGCGTATGCTTGAAAATAAAATGCCCGGAGCGCAAATAATTAATCTCCGACTTACGCAACATACATCAGCGCATTTGTTTAGGGCAGTACAGGAAGGAATAGCCTGTTCATTTAAATACGGATTAGATATTTTGAGAGAAAACGGCATACACCCAACAGTTATCAGGGCAGGCAAAGCGAATATGTTTCTCAGTAAATTATTCACAGATTTGTTTGTGAACTTTACAGGCGTAGCTGTAGAACTTTATGAAAATGATGGCGCTGCCGGCGCTGCTATTGGCTGCGGCATTGGCGCAGGCGTATATAAAACTCCCGAGGAAGCATTTGTATCTTATAAACCCGTTGCTATAGCTGAACCCGGCAAATCGCCGGCAAAATATAGTGATATTTACCACAAATGGAAAACTTACCTTGAAAAGAGTATTGATTAATGAGGTTATGTAAATATATACCGGTACTTATACTACTTTCTGTTTCGCATGCAATATATGCGCAGGAAATACAGGGTACCGTATATGATATTACACAAAAAATCCCTTTACCCTCTGTATCCGTACTTACAAGTTCAGGTAATGGCACCCAAACCGATTCAATGGGATTTTATAGCATTCGCGTAACCAAAAACGATTCTATCTGGTTTTCCTATCTCGAAAAACAAACACCAAAATACCCTGTAAATACTATTAGCAATCCTGCTGCCTTTGATATTTCAATACAGGTGTCTGCGATAGAATTGCCGAATGTAACCGTTAAAAAACCAGGTTATCGTTTTGATTCATTACAAAACAGGAAAGAATATGAAAAGGCTTTTAATTACAGAAAGCCCGGGCTTCGCACCACTTCTCTTTCCCCGGGCAGCATGGGAGCAGGCGTGGGACTTGATCTTGATGAACTGATCAATGTATTTCGGTTCCGGCGAAACAGGAATATGAAATTCCTGCAAAACTGGCTGATAAAAGAAGAACAGGATAAATATGTTGATTACCGTTTCAATAAACTGTTTGTAAAAAAACTGACTGACCTTGATGGAGAGCAATTAGACGCCTTTATGAAGTTTTACCGTCCATTATATGAATATGTGGTAACTGTGAATGAAGCAGAATTAGGATTATACATTTTAGAATGTTATAAGCAATACAAAGAATATAACCAGTTTAATAAAGGGAAATGGAAGTTCCCGGAATCAAATCAATAACGCCTGTTTTACCGGCGATTCTATACAGGTTCTGTTTACTTGAATGTATGCTGCTGATAATAAAAACAGCCGGCTGTAAAAGCCGGCTGCTATATTATTCCGAAAGGATAAATCTGACTATTCTATTATTGCTTTACTATACGAAGTGCTTTCCTGTATTTACCATCAACAATTACCTGCACTATATATATACCTGCAGGAAGCCTGGATATGTTCACATTCCTGTTAATTGCTCCGGTTCCTTCTTTTGTAAATTCCTGCTGCAACAGTGATTTACCGGTAAGATCATGCACAATTAAACTAATTTTTCCTTTTACATCACTGCCCAAACTAATATTCATGTCAGACTTAACCGGGTTAGGACTTATTTTTAAGCCGGGAACTGACGATACTCCATCACGGCTAAGAATACTGCCATCTGCTGCGGCAACAACTTCTTCAGTTGTTATGCCGGATATAGTACGACTTGCAGTTGATGAAGCGTATACTACTACCTGCACATCTGTACTTGCTGATTGACCATTCTTATCTGTTACAGTTAATTTAAATTTATATACTCCCTCTGTAAGATTACTCACTACCGTTTGCACACCTGACGGGGTTGCTATTGTGCAACTGGAAGGCCCCGATGATTTCACCCACGAATAGGATGCGATACTGCTGCCTGGTGCAGGAGTTGAAGCAACAGCGCTTAAGGTAATGCTGCTGGTTGGAAGGGTGATTGATCCTCCCCAGCCTACTGCTGTTGGCGAAGCTGTAACTACTGCGGCATACACCACAACCTGTACATCTGTACTTGCAGATTGACCATTCTTATCTGTTACCGTTAATTTGAATTTATATATTCCCTCTGTAAGATTACTCACTAAGGTTTGCACACCTGACGGGGTTGCTATTGTGCAACTGGAAGGTCCCGATGATTTCACCCACGAATAGGATGCAATGCTGCTGCCTGGTGCAGGAGTTGAAGCAACTGCGCTTAAGGTAATGCTGCTGGTTGGAAGAGTGATTGATCCTCCCCAGCCTACTGCTGTTGGCAAAGCTGTGCTTGCAGCATACACTACAACCTGTACATCTGTACTTGCAGATTGACCATTCTTATCCGTTACAGTTAATTTGAATTTATATGTTCCCTCTGTAAGGTTACTCACTAAGGTTTGCACACCTGACGGGGTTGCTATTGTGCAACTGGAAGGTCCCGATGATTTCACCCACGAATAGGATGCAATACTGCTGCCTGCTGCAGGAGTTGAAGCAACAGCGCTTAAGGTAATGCTGCTGGTTGGAAGGGTGATTGATCCTCCCCAACCTACTGCTGTTGGCGAAGCTGCGCTTGCAGCAGCTTTAACAGTTATCGTTACTCCGGCTGTTGCCGAAATTCCATTGCTGCCCGTAACTGTAAGGTTAAATATATAAGTACCTTCAGTTAAATCAGTAGCTGTAGTTTTTACACTCGTCCAGCTTGTAATATTGCCGCCTGAAGGCCCGGAAGCTTTTACCCATTTATAAGAGCTGATGGTAGTGCCGGAAGCAGCAGTTGATGATGAACCATCAAGGGTAACACTACTGGTTGGTAAAGTAATGGTTTGAGCGCTTCCCGCATTTGCCGTAGGCTGACTGGTTGATGTACTTGCTGCTTTAACAGTTATCGTTACTCCTGCTGTTGCCGAAATTCCATTGCTACCGGTAACTGTAAGGTTAAATACATAGGTGCCTTCAGTTAAATCAGTAGCTGTGGTTTTTACACTCGTCCAGCTTGTAATATTGCCGCCTGATGGCCCGGAAGCTTTTACCCATTTATAAGAGCTGATGGTAGTACCCGAAGCAGCAGTTGATGATGAACCATCAAGGGTGACACTACTGGTTGGTAAAGTAATGGTTTGAGCGCTTCCCGCATTTGCCGTAGGCTGTCCGGTTGATGCTGCATTCACGGTTACGGTTACTGTTGCGCTTGCCGTACTTCCGTTACTATCTTTTACTGTTAACTGGTAAGTATACACGCCGGCTACAAGATCGGTAAGATTTGCCTGGAGCCCGTTGGAAACAAGCGTTAATGTGCCACTCGAAGGACCTGAAAGCTTTGTCCAGGTATATGAAGTAATTGTTCCTGAAGTAACTTTCGATCCGCTGGCATCAAGTGTTGCTGTATTGGTAGGCAAAGTAATAACCTGGCTTGTTCCGGCACTTGCAGTAAGCACAGGAGTTGAAGTTGTAGATTGTGCTGAGGCTCTTTTCTTAGATAGCATCCATTCATACACATTTAAACCGTCCTGCTCAAAGGCAGGATCGTATGTTGCTGTCCAGGCATCATGACCTGATTTGGTAAATATTGTCAATAAAGCTTTAGGCGGCGCAGGCACAGTACTGTTTATTGCATTTACCAACGCTATGGCGCCTGCAGGTTTATTACTTGAATCGCCGCTATTGTTGGTAACCCATATAGGAAGTTGTGAACTGCTTATATTACTAAGCTGGCTGGCAGAAGCTGTTGCTCCCGGGGTTACTAATAACATAGCAGCTAAACCTTTACCTCTCTCCACGGTTTTGGAAGCATATATCCAGGAATAAATACCTCCCATGCTTAAGCCGGTCAAATACACCCGTTCTTCATCTACACGATAATTCGCTTTTGCATAGTTGATAACATTTTCAATAGATGCCTCCCAGGACGAGCCATTTATTTGAGGGCAGATAACAATAAACGAAAAATCCTCACCCCCATAGCTAAAACTGGCAGGAAAAGTTCCTTTCTTTAACCTGAAAGGAATACCGATATTTGCCACTTTCTCCAGCACGCCGGCGCTGCCGTCGCCCCGCTCTCCTATTCCATGCAAAGAAATCAGTAAGGGATATTTTTTTGTGGGATTAGCTGTATAATCATTAGGAACAGACTCAAGATACCCTCCAACATAGCTGTCAATTCTTGTGTAAACAGACCGTTGAGTGGTTTGCATTGTTTGCGCTGACAGATAAAGAGCTGATAATAATAAAACTAAGGAAAATAGCGTACGGATTGCGAAGCGGGCTTGTTTTGGGCCTGCATACTTAAGGTAATTCATGATTTTTCAGGAAATTAATTGGTTTAGAAAATGGAGTACCCGGATGTATAACTTATAATAAACACCCTTTTAAGAATAATAGCTTTTAAATATTTGAGAAAAAGATTTCCTTTTAGGAAAGAAGTTGTGGTAGATTTTGGACATAAAGTATTGGATTTAGCTTTGTAAATAAAAGTTGCATTAAATTAACAAGGATTATACCAAAATGTTGTTAAAAAGAAGATTCAAAAAAAATATTTATCAACATTTAAAGAAACTACTTAAGGACGGATGTAGTAATCTTTTCCAACTAAAGAAGACAGGTATATCTTAAATTAAAAACCGCCGGTTGCAAGCCGGCGGTTTTTAATTTAAGATATATTTTTTTAGAAAATAAAACCTATTGCTTTACAATACGCAATACTTTCCTGTATTTACCATCAACAATTACCTGCACTATATATATGCCCGCAGGAAGCCTGGATATGTTTACATTCCTGTTAATTGTTCCGGTTCCTTCTTTTGTAAATTCCTGCTGCAGGAGCGATTTACCGGTAAGATCATAAACTATCATACTAACTTTTCCAGTTGCATTACCATTTAAAGCAATGTTCATATCCGATTTAACCGGGTTAGGGCTTACTTTAAAACTAAAATCTGATAACGCTCCGTCACGGTTAATAATATCAACATCTGCTGCTGCAACTGCTTCTTCAGTTGTTGCACCCGATATAGTACGGTTTGCAGTTGATGAAGCATACACTACTACCTGAACCTCTGTACTTGCAGATAAACCATTCTTATCCGTTACAGTTAATTTGAATTTATATGTTCCCTCTGTAAGACTGCTTACTACCGTTTGTACACCCGACGGATTGGCTATTTTATAACTGGAGGGCCCGGACGATTTTACCCATGAATAGGATGCGATGCTGCTGCCTGATGCAGGTTTTGAAGCAACAGCGCTTAGGGTAATGCTGCTGGTTGGAAGGGTGATTGATCCTCCCCAGCCTATTGCTGTTGGCGGCACAGCTTTGGCAGCATATACAACAACCTGCACATCTGCACTTGCAGATTGACCATTCTTATCCGTTACAGTTAATTTGAATTTATATGTTCCCTCTGTAAGACTGCTTACTACCGTTTGCACACCCGACGGATTGGCTATTTTATAACTGGAGGGCCCGGACGATTTCACCCATGAATAGGATGCGATGCTGCTGCCTGATGCAGGTTTTGAAGCAACAGCGCTTAAGGTAATGCTGCTGGTTGGAAGGGTGATTGATCCTCCCCAGCCTATTGCTGTTGGCGGCACAGCTTTGGCAGCATATACAACAACCTGCACATCTGTACTTGCAGATTGACCATTCTTATCCGTTACAGTTAATTTGAATTTATATGTTCCCTCTGTAAGACTGCTTACTACCGTTTGTACACCCGACGGATTGGCTATTTTATAACTGGAGGGCCCGGACGATTTTACCCATGAATAGGATGCGATGCTGCTGCCTGATGCAGGTTTTGAAGCAACAGCGCTTAAGGTAATGCTGCTGGTTGGAAGGGTGATTGATCCTCCCCAGCCTGTTGCTGTTGGCGGCGTTGCGCTTGCAGCAGCTTTAACAGTTATTGTTACTCCGGCTGTTTCTGAAATTCCATTGCTACCCGTAACCGTGAGGTTAAATACATAAGTGCCGGCGGTTAAATCAGTAGCTGTGGTTTTTACACTCGTCCAGCTTGTAATATTGCCGCCTGAAGGCCCGGAAGCTTTTACCCATTTATATGAGCTGATGGTAGTGCCCGAAGCAGCAGTTGATGATGAACCATCAAGGGTAACACTACTGGTTGGTAAAGTTATTGTCTGGGCGCTTCCCGCATTTGCCGTAGGCTGACCAGTTGATGCTGCATTCACTGTTACCGTTACTGTTGCGCTTGCCGTACTTCCGTTACTATCTTTTACTGTTAACTGGTAAGTATACACGCCGGCTACAAGACCGGTAAGCTTTGCCTGGAGCCCGTTGGAAACAAGCGTTAATGTGCCACTCGAAGGACCTGAAAGCTTTGTCCAGGTATATGAAGTAATCGTTCCTGAAGTAACTTTAGATCCACTGGCATCAAGTGTTGCTGTATTGGCAGGTAAAGTAATAACCTGGCTTGTTCCGGCACTTGCAGTAAGCACAGGAGTTGAAGTTGTAGATTGAACACTTCCTCTTTTTTTGGACAACATCCATTCATACACATTTAAACCATCCTGCTTAAAAGCAGGATCATATGTTGCTGTCCAGGCATCATGTCCTGATTTAGTAAATATTGTCAATAAAGCTTTAGGCGGCGCAGGCACAGTGTTGTTTATTGCATTCACCAACGCTATAGCGCCCGCAGGTTTATTACTTGCATCGCCGCTATTGTTGGTAACCCATATTGGAAGTTGTGAACTGCTTATATTACTAAGCTGGCTGGCAGAAGCTGTTGCCCCCGGGGTTACTAATAACATAGCAGCTAAACCTTTACCTCTCTCCACGGTTTTGGAAGCATATATCCAGGAATAAATACCTCCCATGCTTAAGCCGGTTAAATATACCCGGCTTTCATCTACACGATAATGCGCTTTTGCATAATTGATAATATTCTCAATAGATGCCTCCCAGGACGAGCCATTTATTTGAGGGCAGATAACAATAAACGAAAAATTCTCACCCCCATAGCTGAAACTGGCAGGAAAAGTTCCTTTCTTTAACCTGAAAGGAATACCGATATTTGCTACTTTCTCCAGCACGCCGGCGCTGCCGTCACCCCGCTCCCCTATTCCATGCAAAGAAATCAGTAAGGGATATTTTTTTGTGGGGTTAGCTGTATAATCATTAGGAACAGACTCAAGGTATCCGCCTATATAGCTGTCAATTCTGGTATACACAGACCGTTGGGTAGTCTGCATGGTTTGTCCTAAAATACAATTAGTGGAGAAGCATAAAAAGAAAATTGCTAAAAAGCAGTTTTTGGGCGATTTAATAATCAAAGAGGTTAAATTGTTACGCCAATTGAAATTTCGTTTCATAGTTTTAAAAATCATTTTGAGGAATAAATATTTGTTTCAATGCATTTTCCCGGAAACAGGAAGTATCAAATAAGTATTACTCCCAATGAAATGCGCCCTTTTTTAAAAACAATTTTGGGGTATAGATTGGACATAGTTAATGGATTTAGATAAATTTTTACAAAAGTGGTTAGGCAAAATGCAAGGATTATACCAAATGAATTGCTAAATGATAAATCGTGGAAAACTCTTAGAAGTTTTTTTGGGAAAATAAAAAGTTCTTCCCTGCATAAATCACAACTTGCTATAAATCAATATTTTAAAACATGACAATTAGAAAGGACCTAAAAAATAAATTTAGTTGACAAAAGATAAATAATTAAGAACTCCGGGTTATATATCATTTAGGTTTTATTTATACAGCTTTTTCAATCATTACAATCATGATATCAAACATTCGCTACCCTATATTTTACGCATCGTGGATTTAAAATAGTTTACTAAACAGGCCACATAAATACTATCTTTATACAGATTCGCATTTTTGTTACTACTCCAATTCCTCTGATACATACTTAGTTGCTCATTAAACCAGGGCAACGCTTAAATCCTTTATTTCTCAACACTTTAGATAGTTTATGAACAGAGAAATAAATACCCGGCAGGAAAAAAGGTATATAGCAATTAAAGCAAACCCTTTAGTTTCTATTATTACATTGAACTGGAATCAAACTGATGCTACACGCCAGTTCCTGGAATCTACCCAAAAACTCACTTACAGGCATTTTGAAGTATTGGTATGCGATATGGGATCAGCTATTGATCCTGGTCCGCAATTGTTTAGAGGAGATTATCAGCATATGAGATTATTACGTGCCGATAGCACACTCAGGCCGGAAGGTGCGGCAAACTGGGCAGTAACGCAGGCGAAAGGAGATTTTATTCTTTTCATGAATAATCAAACAGAACTAACAGAGCATGTAATAGAAGACCTGCTGGCATCATTATTAAATGATCATACAGTAGGAATAGCCTGTCCTAAAATATATTCTTATAAAAACAAAAATGTTATTGAATATGCGGGTTGCACAACTGTTAACCGCATAACTGGTGCCAGTAATATTATTGGTAATAAAAAGAAAGATAAGGGGCAATACGATAAGGAAGCATATACCAATGGTGTATATTCAGGTGCCATGATGATGAGAAAAACGGCGATAGAAAAAGCAGGTGTGCTTCCCCGTAATTTCTTTGTTTATTTTGATGATGCCGAGATCAGTGCACGGGTATTAAAAAGCGGGTATAAAATATTATACCAGCCTAAAGCTGTTATATACAGCAAATCCTCTCTTGCAAACAGGCAGGAAACAGCGATGGAAGTATATTATAATACGCGCAACAGGATTTTGACAATGCGCAATAATACAACTGCCGCAGGATTCAGCCTTTTCCTCCTGTTCTTCTCCATATTTTTTATACCGTTTAATGTAGTACGCTACACAACGTTGAGAAAGTTCGATCACTTGCAGGCTTTCTTTAAAGCGATTGTATGGAATATCAGGAAGAGAAAAGCAAAACTCGCTTTTTATTCCAACCTATAAATGCTGCCAAACACTTTGAGCAAAGTTTTCCAGCGAAGGATCTCTGGCACCCATAAGCAGCAATACGCAATTACCTGTAAGATGTGAACGCACAATATTTAAAAAATCATTCCTGTCTTCAACAAAAAATGCATTTGCGCCTGTCTCCTTCAGGTCATTGATAAGATCATTAGCTGAAATATTTTTTTCTGCAGTCCCCCCGGCATAGAAAATTTCACTCATCCATATCTCATCTTCAGCACGTAAAACATGCCCTATTTCCTGCACAAAATCATTACGCAGAAACCGCGTTGGCCCGTAACCGTGAGGTTGAAACCAGGCAACTACTTTTGGTGCTATATACTGACACGCTGCTATTGATGCCGCACACTTTGCCGGGTTGTGCGCATAATCGTCAATAAGCATTACACCATTCTTTTTTCCTAACACCTGGTGCCTTCTGTAAATACCTTCATAATGTTTCAACGCGTCAGCACAGGCTTGTAAAGGCACTCCCAATAAAGCAGCAACCGAAGCAGCTGCAAGCGCATTTTCCATATTATGCCACCCAACCGTATTCAGTGCAAAATCAACTCCATTTATTTTAAACCGGATATTCAATCCTTCCTGTTCAAAATCAGTTGCAATAAACCCGGCACCATCATTTTTATCAACCGAAAAATTATACCGGCTTTCTTTTGAAAGCTTTGCAGCAAGCGGATGCGATTGGTCTACGGAAAATATTCCACGTGTGTTTCTTTTAAACACATCAAAAATATCCATCAATACATCAATCTCCTTATGATCTTTATCAATATTCAGCAGCACGCCTACTTCAGCTTCGTATTGCACAATTGAACCATCACTTTCATCGGCTTCAATTACAAGCCATTCGCCCTTGCCGGTTTCAGCATTACCTATTTTCCCCTTTTTTATAAGGCTTACCAATCCTGCGCCGCTGATAATGCCCGGCTCCAGACCGGCATACTTTAAAATATCAAACAGCATAGCACTGGTTGTGCTTTTACCGGAAGTACCTGCAACTGCAATTGTTCTTCTGGTTGTTGCTATATATGCAAGCAACTCCGACCTTTTAATAATTGGAATATTAAGTTGTCTGGCTTTTTGTATTTCTATTACAGTATCTTCGATTGCAGCAGACGCTATAACAATATCAGTACCTAGCATTATTGCCTCTCCGTCCTGTACATAGCAACGAATACCTGATTCTTCTAATTTTATTTGAGTTTCATTTTTACTCTTATCCGTAAAATAACGATCAGAGCCCGATACATTTTTACCAAGCCCAACAAGGTATTGCGCCAATGCGCTCATCCCGGTGCCGGCCACACCAATAAAAAAGAAGTTTTTGCAACTACCTATATCTACCATTATAACATTTCAATTTTAAGTAAGCATATGCTGAAAAATTTCAGCATACAAATAGAATGAAAATTTTTATAACGTTGGCATTAGTTCATTTTATATTACATTTAAGCATTTATTTTTTGAATGAAACCAAAAAGCACGCTTAGTAAGATTGTTTCCAACCTCACCTTTTGGGTTTTGCTCGCCATTATAGCAGCAATAATACTTGGTCATTTTTTTCCCGAAACCGCTGTTAAAACAGAATGGATGGGAAAGACTTTCATCAGCATTATTAAAGTTTTCATAGGCCCTATCATTTTCCTTACAATAGTGTTGGGAATTGTAGGAATGGGCAATTTAAAAAAAGTAGGGAAAATCGGGTTAAAAGCCGTTCTGTACTTTGAGGTTGTTACAACTTTCGCACTGGTACTCGGCATTGCATTTGCCTTATTTTTTGAGCCGGGTAAAATTGATAAAAGCGGGCTTCCGATGCAGGACGCTTCAAAATATGCAAAGGAAGGACATAGTAATTTTAACTGGATAGACTTTCTGAAGGAGAACTTTACTTTACAGGTACTGATAGTTGCTATTATCACCGGTATTATTTTAAGCCAGGTTAAGCACAGGGAAAAAATACTAAAATGGTTAGCGATGATAACGCATTATGTATTCAGGGCGTTGAAGTATGTAATGTACCTTGCACCACTCGGCGCCTTTGGCGGAATGGCATTTACCGTAGGAAAATTTGGAATAAAAACATTAATACCGCTCGGCAAACTAATGCTCACCATGTATGGAACGATGGCGGCTTTTGTATTTATTATTTTAGGCGCTATACTGCGGTATTACAAGCTCAGCATCTGGAAATTTCTTGCAGGCATTAAAGAAGAGCTTTTGATTGTTATTGGCACCTCTTCTTCTGAATCTGCATTACCATCATTAATGAACAAGCTTGAAAAGATGGGTTGCAGCAAATCTGTAGTTGGATTAGTTGTGCCAACAGGGTATTCTTTTAATCTCGACGGTACCTCCATCTACCTTTCTATGGCAATTATTTTTTTAGCACAGTTATACAATGTTCATCTTTCTTTTTGGGAAATGGCTTCTGTTGTAGGTATTTTAATGATTACATCAAAAGGGGCAGCCGGTGTTACCGGAAGCGGGTTTATCATACTTGCATCCACTTTAACTGCGCTGCATAAAATTCCACTGGAGGGGCTTGCTTTTTTACTGGCAGTAGATAAATTTATGAGCGAAGCACGGGCCATCACCAATATTATCGGCAATGGTGTGGCAACATTGGTAATATCAAAAAGTGAAAAGGAATTTGCTCACCCGCTTTCGCCGGTAGTAAACAATCCTGAATAAGCCTTATTTTTTTGCGGCAAATACCTGTGTCCAGTAATTATCAGTGCGACCAACCCCCATTTCTTTAAAATGGGCATTCATAATGTTTTTGCAATGCCCTTCACTTTTGAGCCAGCTGTTCATTACAATCCGCTCGGTAGTTTGCCCAAGCGCTATATTTTCTCCATATGTTATCCAGGAGTACCCTACTGCCGTAATTCTTTCTCCGGCATTACTGTTATCACTTCCTTTATGATCAAAATAATTGTTTGCTTTCATGTCCCCGCTATGTGCATATGCAGCTTTCCCTAAAGCATCATTCCATGTTAGTTCAGTAACCGGAGGCATGTAGGTAGCGCCGCAATTACAGCCGCTTTTTCTCACTTCATTTACCATATCCAGCATATCAGCAGCATTAACACCATATGCAAAATCAGGCCTCTGCACTTCTTCCGGTTGTATGGTTTCTGTTATATCATCTTTTTTGCAGGAGAATAAAGTCATTACCAGGATGACAGGTAGAAAAAGATATAGCTGTTTTTTCATCAGGAATTGAAAATTTCTCCTAAAACGAAAACAGGCTGTAAGCGCATATTTAACATTTGATAATTTGTTGCCCTGCCATGCAAGGTTGCAGGTTACAAGCCCCAGGCACTCAGATTCAAAACATATTTAGAAATAGTAAGCCTAACCTGGAACTTGTAACCATCATTTACGATTGCCTGTTCACTATTGCCTTTGCCCTCTTCCTCATTCTTTAACTTTTGCCTATACCATTATATTTATTCTTCCGTTTACCTTTGTAACTCCTTTAAAACAATTTACTATGCGCCATTTATTCATTGCAGCCCTGGTCATTGCCTCGCTGCAAGGCCAGGCTCAGTTAAAAAGCTTTATCATTTCTGTTAAAGGAGATACGCTTAACAGGGTTGATAAAAATGATAAAAAGCAGGGCCCCTGGGTTGTTCGTGTAGAAGAATTGCGTGGAGAACCCGGATATGAAGAAGAAGGCTTTTTTGAAGACAGCAAAAAAGAAGGCACATGGCGTAAATATGCATTATCCGGCGATTTGATTGCTATTGAAAATTATAAATGGGGTGAGAAGGATGGCAAACAACAATATTATACAAAAATGGGTGACCTGCTGCGTGAAGAAAGCTGGCGTGCAACAAATCCTGAAAATCCTTACGACAGTGTACAGGTGCCCGACCCGGTGGTGCCTGATAAATGGGAATTAAAAATTGTGAAACTGGAAGTTGCTACTGTAGAACATGGCACATGGAAGTTTTACGACCCCAATACCGGCTTTATTACCAAACAGGAAACCTACTTTTTTGGACAAAAAGATAAAGGCAACATGAAAGCCGCCGACTCAACTGCCACTGCTAAAAAGCCGGTAGAAAAACCCAAAGCAGTAGAAGAATGGGAGAAAAAGAACAGTGGCAAAAAAAAGGTAAAAGTCAGAGACGGTTCTACAAGCTATCAATAAAGCATTTTATTCTATTTTTGCTTACAATTGTTTTTTGAATGACAAAATCTATCGTAAGCCTCTTCGCCATTTTATTATTCAGCTGTTCCAATTCAGACAATTATAAAAAACCTGATGACCCGCTGGAAGCCGGCAGGGAATTTATTGAAGCTGCCCTTAACGGTAATATGAAAAAGGCAAGATTGTTTATTTTGAAAGACCCTGCCAACGAACGCCTCTTTGATGAAATTGAGAAGAAATACAAGGGATTTTCTACAGCAGAAAAGGCTGCTTATAAAGATGCAAGCATAAGGGTAAACAAATCACAAAACCTTAATGATTCAACAACCATTATCAATTATTCTAACTCTTACAAAAAAGAAAACAACCAGATTAAGCTTGTAAAACAAAATAATGAATGGTGGGTTGATTTTAAATATACCTTTACCGGCGATACTACCAATGCGGTAGAAAAATAATCCCGTATCTTACCTTTTTTTAAATCTTTTCAAAAATCTACTTTTATATGATGACAGTATTGCACCCCTGGCATGGCGTTGAACCCGGAGAAAACGCACCACGTATTGTAAATGCAGTTATTGAAATTCCGCAGGGCTCAAGGCAAAAATATGAAATTGACAAGCCAAGCGGGTTGCTTAAATTAGACAGGGTTATATACTCTTCATTTTATTATCCTACAAACTACGGCTTTATCCCGCAAACTTATGGAGATGATAAAGATCCGCTGGATATACTCGTTATTTCGAGCCTCAGCATTCAGCCCCTGTGTCTGGTACAGGCCAAAGTAATTGGCGTGATGCAGATGATTGACAGCGGCGATGCAGATGATAAAATTATTGCAGTTGCCAATAACGACCCTGGTGTAAACTACATCAATAATATTGAAGAAATGCCCAAGCACTTTTTTAGTGAGCTGCGCCAGTTTTTTGAGGAATATAAAAAGCTGGAAAATAAAACCGTTAGCGTGAATGAGTTCCAGGATAAAGCAACGGCCCTAAAAATTGTAGAAGAAGCAGTAATATCCTATAAACAAAACTTCGGCTCAAAAAAATAAGCTGCAACTATTTAACAAGTGTCATCAGTTCCATTCCGGTTTATGGAATTGGAGTTACTATGCATCTAAGCCATATAAACTTTATTTATTGTTTTGATTGCTTCTCAATCCAACCATATAACAGATGCCGGGCTATTAGCGCTTTACTATAAAGATGGTAATAATGAATGGCTTGGCGTATTAATGCAACGGTATACATTGTTATTGTACGGTGTATGCATGAAGTACCTGAAAAACGAAGAAGAAGCGAAAGATGCAGTACAACAGATTTTTTTAAAAGCTATTTCAGAGCTGCACAAATACCAGGTAACTTATTTTAAAAGCTGGCTGTATATGGTTGCCCGCAATTATTGCCTGATGCAACTAAGAGATAAAGGAAAGAATGCGGTGCCGGTTACAGAAAAAATGATAATTACAGATCCTGAAGATGATGAAGGCATGCTTAGCCACCGGCAAAAAGATGAAACACTTGAGGCTATGCAGGAGGCATTACAGGAGCTGAATGAAGATCAAAAAAAATGCGTAACTTTTTTCTACCTGCAAAAAAAACCATATACTGAAATAGCGGATATTACAGGCTACACTCCTATGCAGGTTAAAAGCTATATTCAAAATGGTAAGCGCAACCTGAAAATTATCCTGGAAAAAAAATTAAAACAAAAAAGAACAGAAAGATAATGATGGTTTATGAACAGTGATTTGTTTAACATATTATCCCGGTCAAAAGATATTGACCAGCAGAAATTGCTCGATTATCTGCAGGATAAGCTTTCTCCGGAAGAAAGACATGAAATTGAAAAACTGCTTATTGATGCAGATTTTGAAAGTGATGCGGCAGAAGGTTTGTCAGATGTAAAAGATAAACAACAATTACCTGTTGTAATGAATGAGCTGAATAAGCAACTCGTTCAGAAATTATCCAAACGCAGGAAAAAACCCATGCTCAAAAAACCGCTGCCAAATATTTTAATACCTGCCGTTACAACTATCATTATTCTGTTGTTGATAATGATGTTTTATTTATTCCTGAAAAAGTATATCTAATAAACAACCTGTTCTCTTCCGCACATCATATGTTCGATAACGGACAGTTGCATATTTACCCCGGCCTTTAAACTGTTACAAATCAAACAGTTATATGTTGGCATAAGCATTGGGTTTATTTTTACAGCAAATAAAACCCGCTGCCAAAAAACATGTTCAGAAACTATATCAAAACTGCCTGGCGGAATATAACACGCCATAAGATTTATTCAGTTATCAATGTAACCGGGTTAGCATTGGGGCTTGCAGCTTTCTGGCTGATCACCTTGTATATTGGTGATGAGTGGAGTTATGATAAGTTTAATGCAAACGCCGGCAGGATTATGCGTGTTACACAACAGGCAAGATGGAATAACAATGAGATCAGGCAGGCAAATACTTCGCCTCCGTTTGCTGCCGCGCTTAAAAACAGGTTCCCGGAAATTGAGGATGCTGCGAGAATAGATCTTGAAGGCGGAGGCATTATTACCTACAATGAAAAAAAGATCAAACAGGAGGATATTTTTTTTGCAGACAAATCCTTACTGAAAATCTTTACATATGATTTTTTATACGGCAACGCAGCTACGGGATTAAGTTCACCTGAATCAATTGTAATTACAGAAAGCCTGGCAAATAAAATTTTCGGCGCTGCAGAAAAAGGCTTTAATCAAACCATCATTTTCGATGGAAAATTTCCCGCGGTTGTTACCGGTATAATAAAAGACATACCTGAAAATTCACATTTACGCTTTAGTGCAGTACGTGCAATGCCTGCTGATTACGGCGCTGACAACTGGCAGAACTTCAGCATATATACTTACCTGCTGTTGAAAAAAGGAACTGACTACAAATTACTGCAATCAAAGCTTCCGGCATTTGCAAAAGAAACCATACAGAAAATAATGAGGGTTGACGATTACAAAATGGAATTGCAACCGCTTACTTCTATTCACCTGCATTCTAACCTTGAGTTTGAGCTGAGCCCAAATGGTAATATTAACCGGGTATATATGTTTATGGCTATCGCCGCGCTGATACTGATCATCGCTATCATCAACTATATGAACCTTTCTACGGCACGGTCTTCTACCCGCCTTAAAGAAATTGGCGTTCGCAAAGTAATAGGTTCGGAAAAGAAGCATATAGCAGGGATGTTTATGACTGAAGCGATCCTTGTTACATGCATATCGGCTGTTATTGCCGCGCTGCTCGTGCAACTCTTATTACCATTTTTCAATAATCTCACCGAAAAAAATTTATCTGTAAACCATTTTGGAATTTATGCAACAGTTATAAGCCTTATTGTTTTTTCAATATTAATTGGTGCGGTAAGTGGTATATATCCTTCTTTTTTTCTTTCCCGTTTTAAAACAATCCCGGCATTGAAAGGGCAAATGGGTAATATGGCAGGAAGCGTATTGTTTAGAAAATCATTGGTGATATTACAATTTGTGATAACAGTAATAATGATAGCTGCTGCTATTATTATTTACCAGCAATTGAATTATGTAAAAAATACTGATCTCGGCTTTAATAAAGACCAGGTATTAACTTTCCATATTGACGACAGGAATGTACGCACGCAGGTTTCTGCCATAAAAAACCAGTTACTTCAGAACCCGGTGATAGAAGGCGTTGCTGCCGCCGGTAATCCTATAGGCAATAATGATCTTGGTGGCATGGGCTATCGCTTTGAAAAAGAAGGAGGAGGATTTTCAACAGCAACAACACTTGCACAGGAATTAATGATTGATGCTGATTTTATTCCTACTATGGATATTAAACTCTTGCAGGGGAGAAATTTTTCTATAGAAAATCCATCAGACAAATATGGATCGGCATTGATCAATGAAACGCTGATGAAAAAATTAGGATGGAAAAATGCAACCGGCAAGAGACTGCAATTTTCTATAGATGGTGATGGAACAACTATTGAGAGAACAATAGTAGGTGTGATCAGAGATTTTCATACTTATTCATTACAGCATACCATTGAGCCGCTTGTAATGGTTATGCCGCCTTCCGCCCCGGCAGAAGATAATTTATATGTAAAGATCGCTAAAGGAAAAACAGCGGAAGGACTGGCATATACAACAGCAGTGTATAACCGCTTTGATAAAACCAACCAGGCAACCTACCATTTTCTTGATCAGAATTTTGCGAAACAATATAAGGCGGAAGAAAAACAAGGCGAGATAGCCCTGATATTCGCTATACTGGCTGTAGTAATCGCCTGCCTGGGGTTATTCGGGCTTGTAACATTTACCGCTGCTCAGCGTACTAAGGAAATAGGCATTCGCAAAGTGCTGGGCGCAACCGTTCCGGGTATTGTAGCAATGTTATCATCAGATTTTTTAAAGCTCGTAGGTATAGCCATAACAATAGCCATACCGGTGGCCTGGTGGGCAATGCATAAATGGCTGCAGGATTTTCCCTACCGCATACACATACAGGGATGGGTATTGGTATCGGCAGGAGTTATAGCTGTTGTTATTGCGCTGTGTACAGTCAGTATCCGTGCTATACAGGTAGCGGTAGCAAACCCGGTAAAGGCGTTGCGGACGGAGTAAGCCCTCACCCCCCGGCCCCTCTCCACTCCGTGGAGAGGGGTGCCTAAGTTCAGAGCATGCTGATGGAATGCGAGGTGGGGAGGCTGAGAATGTTTGGAGAGTGTGGAAATATGAGCATATGAAAATGTGCAAATTGGGAAACGTTTTGCCCGGATATATTTTGTAGATGATGTGGAAGAACAAAAAGTTTGGGATTATTCTGCTGCACCGCCCCCTCTCCGTGCAACGGAGAGGGAGAAGGAGGATGAGGCTTTAACATTAATTAACCTACACTAAACCGCTTTAGATAGGCTTTTCATCTGCAAATTGTATTAGTTTCGCGGTTGATGAGAAAGTTATACTTACCATTATTTATAGGTATTGCCTGTTTGTTTGCCTGCTTTCAAAAAAAAGAAGAGAAAAAAACTGCAACGACCCAACCTGCCCCATCCCGCAATCGCCCGGTACAAGCCGATGCATATGTAGTAAAAGCACGGCCTATCAGTGAAGATATACAGGTAGCCGGGTCTCTCGCTCCCGCCGAAGGAACGGATATTCGCCCTGAAATTTCAGGTCGTGTTGTGAGCATTAACTTCCGCGAAGGCAGCTTTGTAAAGAAAGGCACTTTGCTTGTTAAACTTTTTGATGAAGATTTGCAGGCCCAGTTAAAAAAGCTGGAAGTGCAGTTAGCCATCAATGAAAAAACCGTTGAACGGTACAATGAACTTATAAAAATACAGGGTATAAGTCAGCAGGAAGTGGATCTCAGCCAATTGCAGGTAAACAACAATAAAGCTGATATACAGCTTGTAAAAGTTAATATCAGCAAAACGGAAATAAGGGCTCCTTACGATGGAAGAATCGGCTTGAGAAATGTGAGCCTTGGAGCATATGTTTCGCCTACAGATATTATTGCCACCATACGCCAGGTAAATCAACTGAAACTTGAATTCACCGTTCCTGAAAAATACAGCAATGCATTTAAGCCCGGCAAACAAATTACTTTTTCTATAGATGGTGCAGATAAAAAATTTCAGGCAACAGTTCTTGCTACAGAATATTTTATTGATGCCAATACACGAAGCCTTACAGTTAAAGGCATAGTCAAAAGTAATGATCCGACGCTTGTTCCCGGTGCTTTTGCCAAAGTAGATCTTGATCTTGATAAAAACGATAATGCAATTATAATCCCAACCCAGGCGGTAATTCCTCTTTCACGTGGCAAACAGGTAATAGTGTATAAAGGAGGGATTCCTGATTTTGTGGCAGTAACAACCGGCATAAGAGATTCAGCCTATGTGCAGGTGCTCAGTGGCGTTAGTTTAGGAGATACCGTGCTCACCAGCGGATTGATGGCTGTTAAACCTAATTCTCAGGTACAACTCAGTAATATAAAATAATGAATATTTCAGAATTGAGTTTGAGGAGGCCGGTGCTGGCTACCGTTTCAAGCATTCTTATTGTAGTGTTTGGAATAATAGGTTTTACATTTCTTGGTGTAAGAGATTATCCTGCCATCGACCCTCCCATTATTAACGTGCGTACCAGCTATGCAGGCGCTAATGCCGATATCATTGAATCGCAGATAACCGAGCCACTCGAAAAATCAATCAATGGTGTGCCGGGTATTAAAAACCTTACTTCTTCAAGCAGCCAGGGCACCAGTAATATTACCGTGGAATTTGATTTAGGTGTTGATCTTGAAACTGCAGCCAACGATGTTCGTGATAAAGCATCGCAGGCGCAACGCAGCCTTCCGCAGGATCTTGATGCGCCATCGGTGGTAACCAAAGCAGATGCAAGCTCTGATGCCATCATCTCCATGACGGTGCAGAGCAATACAAGAAATCAATTACAGATCACCGAATATGCTACCAATGTATTGCAGGAAAGATTACAAACCATTCCCGGTGTAAGCGGTATACAAATTTGGGGAGAGAAAAAATATGCCATGCGTATTTGGTTTCAACCTTCAAAACTCAATGCATACGGGCTTACCTTCAGTGATGTACAGTCCGCATTAAGCAGGGAGAATGTAGAATTACCTTCCGGTAAAATTGCAGGTAACAATACAGAGCTTACCGTCCGCACTTTTGGCAGACTTACTACAGAAGAAGAATTCAACGATATTATTATAAGGAGCACAGGCAACAGTATTGTTCGTTTAAAAGATATTGGAGAAGCCGTGCTGGGCCCCGAGAATGAGGAAACAGTATTGAAACTTAACGGCGTCCCCATGATTGCCCTGGCATTAATTCCTCAGCCGGGTTCAAACTATGTTGCCATTGCAGATGAATTTTACAAACGTTTTGAACAATTAAAAAAAGAAATACCGGAGGATATTAAGCTTGATATAGCGCTGGATCAAACCGTTTTTATCAAACGTTCTATCACAGAAGTTGAAGAGACCCTGATCATTGCCGTTATACTGGTGGTATTAATTATTTATTTCTTCTTCCGCGACTGGATTATAGCGATACGCCCATTGATAGACATCCCGGTTTCGCTGATTGCCGCGTTTTTCATAATGTATCTATCCGGGTTCACCATAAATGTGCTCAGCCTGTTAGGCATTGTACTCGCCACCGGGCTTGTGGTTGATGACGGTATTGTGGTAACGGAAAATATTTATAAAAAAATGGAGCAGGGCATGAACAAGTGGCAGGCCGCGCTGGAAGGCTCTAAAGAAATATACTTCGCGGTAATTGCAACTTCTATCACGCTTGCTGTAATATTCTTACCCATTATCTTCTTACAAGGTTTTGTGGGCAGGCTTTTCCGTGAGTTTGGTATAGTGGTAGCAGGCGCCGTATTGGTTTCTGCTTTTGTATCACTAACCATTACGCCGGTGCTGAATGTAAAAATGACAAAGAGCGTGCATAAGCATGGATGGTTTTACCGTAAAACAGAACCCTTTTTTAAAGGAATGGAAAACGGGTATCATCACTTGCTCACAGCATTTATGAGATGGCGTTGGTTAGCTTTTGTAATTATTCTCATTTGCGGTGGAATAATATGGGGAATTGGTAAAAACCTGCAATCAGAACTTGCACCAATGGAAGACAGAAACCAGTTCAGGCTGCAGGTTACTATGCCCGAAGGTTCTTCTTTTGAATACACAGATCAATTTATAGATAAGCTCACCGGGTTTGTAATGGATTCTGTACAGGGGTTAAAATCCGCGCTTACCGTAACTGCTCCGGGTTTTTCGGGCGCAGGATCTGTAAATACTGGCTTTGTTCGCGTTATGCTTGTTGACCCTAATCAGCGTACAAAATCACAACAACAAATAGTTGATATGGTAAATAGAAATCTTCCCAAATTTTCTGAAGGAAGAGCATTTGCCATACAGGAGCAAACTATTTCGGTTAACCGCAGAGGCGGCTTGCCTGTGCAGTTTGTTATACAAAACAACAACTTTGATAAGCTCACCGAGATGCTGCCCAAATTTTTGGAAGAGGCAAATAAGAATCATGTTTTCCAGGGTGTTGATATTGATCTCAAATTTAATAAGCCCGAACTATCGGTAACGGTTGACCGAATAAAAGCAAGTGCACTCGGCGTAAGTATTGATGCAGTTTCTGAAGCACTGCAACTGGCATATAGTAACAGGAGGCTTGGTTATTTTACAAAAGATGGCAAACAATACCAGGTAATTGGCCAGGTGCCACGCAATGACAGAAATAATCCTACAGATCTTAGAAATATATATGTGCGCAACAGCCGTAACGAAAGCATTTCGCTTGATAACCTGGTACATATCCAGGAGAGTACGACACCGCCCACCATATACCATTTTAACAGGTATAAATCTGCAACCATTTCTGCAGGACTTGCAGAAGGCAGAACACTGGGAGAAGGTATAAAAGCCATGCAGGGTATTGCTGATAAAATGCTTGACGATACATTTGCCACTTCGCTTTCCGGATCATCGAGAGACTTTGCTGAAAGCTCCGGTAATACCATGTTTGCATTTGTGCTTGCGCTATTACTTATCTTCCTGGTGCTTGCCGCACAATTTGAAAGCTTCATTGATCCTTTTATCATTATGTTCACTGTTCCGCTGGCCATTGCAGGCGCCGTATTATCGTTGTGGCTATTCGGGCAAACACTCAATATATTTTCACAAATCGGGATGATTATGCTTGTTGGTCTTGTAACCAAGAATGGTATCCTGATTGTGGAATTTGCTAATCAAAAACAAATTGCAGGCTTAACAAAAGCTGAAGCGGTTGTAGCAGCAGCAGTAGCCAGGTTACGGCCAATATTAATGACAAGTCTTGCAATGGCGCTTGGCGCTTTACCCATTGCCATGTCAATAGGCGCAGCATCCACCAGCCGTATACCATTGGGTATTGTAATTGTGGGCGGTATTATATTTTCGCTGGTGCTTACCTTGTTTGTAATTCCGGCCATGTATAGTTTTCTTTCTGCAAGAAAACATGAGAGCCATATTGACGAATATTTTACGGAAGAAAAAAGAGCCTGACCTTTATGAGTGGAAAAAGAGTTTTCAGTTTTATTACAGTATTTGTTTTTTGCAGCAGCATTGCAAGGTCGCAACAATTGGTTACGGTTGAAGAGGCGATTGCAGCGGCTTTAAAAAACAATTTCGATATTCTGCTGGCCGAAAATGACTCAGCGGCTGCCGCCATCAATAAGAAATATATTTACGGGGGGTTTTTGCCAACGGTAAATGGAACTGTTGGAAGGGCGCAAACCATTTCCGCGCAAAAGCAGGAGTTTGACGGCAGGGATAATGTGGAAGGAAAAGGTATACGTTCCACAAACTTAAATGCAGCCATCAATCTTAATCTTGTTTTGTTTGATGGTTTGAAAATGTTTGCAACAAGAGATCGTATAAATGAATTATATGCACTCGGAAGCATCAATCTAAAAAACCAGGTTGTAAATTCAACGGCTGCGGTTATTAATGCATATTATATTATAGTAAGGCAAAAGCAGCAACTCAAAGCCATTGATGAACAAATGTCCATCAATGAAGAAAGAGTAAAGCTGGCAGATAGAAAATTATCTGTAGGGCTTGGTACAAAACCGGAACTATTGCAGGCAAAGGTTGATCTTAATGCACAAAAAGCCACACGCCTGCAACAGCAATCTATAATGGCTCAATCAAAAGAACAACTCAATCAATTAACAGGCATGCAACTACCCGAACCGTTTGAGGTATCGGATAGCATTCCTATTAATGATGATATGACCATTGAGAATATTCAAAATAATATACAATCTACAAGCCCAACAATTTTACAGGCAATTAAGAATGTTGACATTTCCAGGATAATACTTAAAGAAGTTAGAGCCACACGCTGGCCAACCATATCTTTTGGATCAGCTTATAATTTTACGCAGGTTAATAATGTTAACAACATTAATCCGTTTGCATCTATTTTCAGCCAGAATAAAGGATTTAATTATGGCTTTACAGCATCAATTCCTATTCTTAATTATTTAAACGTTAACCGCAATATAAAACAGGCGCAACTGGATGTTGCCTACCAGGAGATAGCATTGAAACAACAAAAAAACGCGGTGGATGTTTTGGTTAAAGCAGGTTTTTATAATTACCAATACCAGGTAAGTTTATTAAAACTGGAAGAAGACAATATTGAACTCGCCAAAGAAAATGTTTCTATCGCATTGGAGCGTTTTAAGCTCGGCGTTTCTACCTTTCTTGAATTACGCGAGGCGCAAAAAAGTTTGGAAGATGCTTATGACCGGCTTATTGCGGCGCGCTATAATACTAAACTGGCGGAGACAGAACTGCTGCGGCTTAAAGGGGATTTGGTGAGATAAGAGCTATCAGGTATCAGCCATTAGCAGTCAGCATAAGCGCCTTGTCTCCACGATACGATTTTGCATGCATGTTGATACCTGACCGCTGATGGCTGACAGCCGATAGCTCAAAGCCCATAGCTCCTCCAAAAAAATTTTCTCTCATTTTGGCAATTAACCTTCATTCCATTACCTTTGCCACCCTTTAGGTTCGGGAGGTAGTTCAGCCCGGTAGAATACCTGGTTTGGGACCAGGGGGTCGCAGGTTCGAATCCTGTCCTCCCGACTTATATATCAGTCAAATGATATCAAAACCTTGCTAATCGCATGATTAGCAAGGTTTTTTTTATTCCTTTCTTTTCAAATATTATCAAATCAACGCATTCTTCCCGTGAGTAATTCCGTGAGCAATATCCGGTATGACGTTTGTACTCACAGAAACCTTATAAGTTTCTATGTATCAAATTGATACAATCATTAAACTGGTATTGTTCTGATATGTTTTGAAAAATGCCAAAATTTCGAGTTTTGGTAGGTTTTAAAGGCTGATTCGAACCTGCGGGGAGGTTAGATTCGAATTTGCATCCTGCCATTTTTTACTCACGGCTACCATATAAACATATCTGAAAACATGAATGAAGTGTGAGAATGAAATCAAATTTTTAAAACCATTAAAAGAATTTGTATGTGTGAGAGACAAACATTCAGTATTGATTTTATTGCCCGAAAATTAAAGGGTGAAAAAAACAAAGCAAACATTTTTGCAAGAGTTACGGTTGACGGAGAAACAAAAGAAATCTCCACGAAAAACCTGATAAAGTTCAGTAGTTGGGACAGCCGGCAGGAGATGGTGAAAGGCAGGAATATTGAAGCTTCTGCCATTAATAATCACATCAATGAAGTCCGGTTTCGTCTACAACAAAAGTACAGGGAGTTAGAAAGGCAGGAAGAAATTATTACTGCCCAGGCAGTAAAGGATGCTTATCTGGGCGTTCAGAAAAAACTTAAAGAGCATCGTTTGTTTGATCTGACCAATTATTTCAAACAAATATGGGAAAGCAAGATTGAGTTTAAAAATTATGCTACAACTATTGATTATCTCAAATTATTTGTAAAGCATCATTTTAAAACTGAAGATATATATCTATCCCGGATTGATAAGCAATTTGCCACAGACTTTGAGTACTACATTAAAACAAATCCCATTAAGAAACATGACAAGTGTGAGGGTAATGGACTGGCAAAACATATTCAAAGATTCAAGAGGATACTAAACTGGGCGGCAGATGGGATAGAATGGATGACATTCAACCCTTGCGCTAAATATAAGTGTCCTTTAAAAAGAAACAAACGCAAAAAATTATCCTTCCAGGAGGTTGTTGCATTGGAAAATCATGACTTCACACGTCTTAACTTAAATTACGTTAGAGACCTGTTTGTATTTTCCTGTTATACCGGGCTTGCATTTGCAGATGTAATGGCACTTTGTCCTGCAGATTTTGAATATACATCTAACAATGTAATGCTTTGCAAAATTTACCGGGCAAAAACCGATGAATTATGTGCCGTACCATTTTTGAAAAGTGCTATTTCAATAATGTATCGTTATGGTAAGAACATTGACACTCCCAATTTTGAGCCTATCTTTCCAAAGATAAGTAATCAGGAAGTAAACCGGAGCCTGAAGATCATTGCAGAAATATGCGGTATTTATATTCACCTGACATTTCATGTTGCACGGCACACATTCGCCAAAGTAATGGCTCTGAAAAATGGTATCCCTCTGGAAACAGTTCAAATAATGCTTGGACACACAAAGATTACTACCACACAAATCTATGCGGATGTTGATGAAGAAAAAGTGCTGGACGATATGAAAGGCATGGAAGAAAAGATTGAGAAGAAAAAAGCGCTGATATATAATATAGATGGCACATTGTGATATACCATACAAACGGAATCTCCAACAATTGGTCAACCGGTTACTGTGTAACTTACAAACAAAAAGCCCTGTAATAGCTCATTCCAAATTACAGGGCTTCTTTTCACACATCAATACCCTTCTTCCAACAAATTTTTAATATCATCTTTATTATAATAAAGTGTACCCCCAATTTTTTTGGTCCTTATTTTACGGTTTATCCGTAAAGACACTAATTTATTAGTAGAACAATTAAGTAATTTTTTTGCGTCAGATGTTTTATAGCCCACAGGTTTTTCATTACTTAAGCGAAGACTGTCCTTAAATAACCTGTTGATATCTTCCATTATTTTTATCCGGAATTGCTCAAGATCAATTTTAGTAATATAATCATTAGACATAAAACCATTTTAGATCATTATTGTTTATTTGAAATACAGGTTTATACTTTACTTCAGTTCCTCCAAATACACCAAGCTCCCTAATTCAGGATTATATGAAGGAACATATTTAATAAATCCACAACCTTCCAACTCCCTCATACATTTGTGGTATGTCGTACGGCCAATTTTTGAGATTTGTCTTAGCTGCATTTGAGTTATACTCACCGGGCTTTTACCGTTATTAATACACCATTGCTGAAACAATGCCACATACAAAGAAATATGGTGTGGTCCAATCCTGCAATCGCTTTCTGCTCTTACTAGAAAACAGTTCAACTGTTTCAAATACATACCCCTTCTGCTTTTGACTTTTCAATTTATAATGACAAAGACTGTCCTCCTGACCGGGTGTACTGGTTTTCGGCCTGCTTTTCCTTTTTGTTTTCCATGAGTTGATTGATGACCTGCTCTATTGCTATAACCGAACGAATAATATAAATATCCCTGTCTGTACTATTTTCATAAGCATGCTGCAGAGCACCAAAAGAAGATTTGAAAAAACTAAAGCTATCCTTTCCCAGCACTTCGTTAGCTGGATAAGATACAAACCGGTTTCCGTTTTCTCTTTCCTGGCTGAAGATGGTTTTTATTTCCGGAATATCACTTTTGAGGAGGTCAGCCTGCATTGCATCGCTTTTTATATATAATGCAGTATCCAACTGCTTTACTGCATTTATAGAAGTTATGGTAAAAGCCCTGTGTTCGTTTTGTTCAATTTTTATCACAAAACGATCACCCCCATCCTGTCGTTGTCCTTTTCCATCCACCTCAAAAGACAATTTATCATCCTGGATATTTTTCTTTAACTCTTTTAGATCAGCAATTATATGATGCACTTTAAGTTGCCGCATAATATCTTCCGTGAAAATATCACTGCGTGCCTGTTCCTGAAACCTGATAAGGCTTATATCAAATTTGATGTCTTTTATTTCAACAGCAGTTGGATTTTCCCGGCTTTGTAGCTCCAGATTCCGGTCAATTATATTCTTTACCGGTAATATGGGAACTGCATCAACAATTTCTCCTTCGACAGATCTTTTAGTATAGCCGAAGTTTTCCGCCTCCCGTTTATATTGAAAAAAATGTACAGTTTCCGGACGTAGATAAGCATCATCCCTTAAAGCAGGCACGACTATATATACTAACCCGCTTTTCAATGCTTCATCTAATACAGTATTAAATTCTTTTACTTCCCTTCCCTCAATTTTCATACTTCGCTATTTATAAAGGTTAACCTTATTGCGGTAATCTGCCTCCTTTAAGGAGTACATTTGGTTTAATTCTCATAGTGAGCGTGCGTCCATCAATTTGTTCCCCAATTTGTATAATCAGCCGCTTGCTTTCGGGGATTATAAATGAAGGATATGCAAGCACTATATACACACTGCTTCCGGGTAGCAACCTACCCGATTGTTTATTGTATAGCGGAACAAGTTCAGACTCCTGTATAGCTGTGCGTTTTGCTTTCCTGGCATCACGAAGAAAGAAGCGTGTATATGCCGGATTAAAATCAATGGGCGAACTATTGATCAGCCTTATTTTAAACCAAACTGCTTTACCGGAATAGAAAACACCCGCGAGTTCCATTTTTGCACCAGCTTCGTTTATTGCTTTTATAAATTGGTCAGGCTGCACCTTCACTGCATACGCTTCCCTATCCAATTGTTGCTGATTAGAGAAAGTACTGTCAAACAACACCATAGTTTTATCTCCGAACCGCAGCGATAAATGCTGAGGATTTTCTTCATAATGCAGCATGAGTGAATAAAACTTTCCATCTGCCGTAACAACAGAGATATTTGTTGGCACAAAATCTCTTTTGCCGGCCTTGAGGTGCAATATGTTTTCTACTCCTTTTGCTTTTTGCGCCAATATTGCCGCGCTTCCCCTGTCAACACTTATAACAGTATATGGAAAAATCAGGCTTGTGGTTTTATCAAAACTGATGGGAATTTTAATAGGGGGGATCACATTTGTTTTAAAATCATCCCGCTCAGTTTGAGCAATTGAGCTGGTGGAAATAAGGAGAAACAATAATTTCATGACCATAACAACACATAATCTTTTCATCACATAAAATTTTGAATAATGAACTTATTTATTTTTTCGACTCTCGTCTTTAAGCAATACCCTGTAACCGGATAAAAGATGCACCCGTATAAGCTTTACGCTTTTACCAAGCAGGTTTTGCGCTGCCTGTAACCCCGCTGTAGCCATTTGTGCGCCAAATGAGGGATCAAGTGTGCTTAGCGTGCCTAATCCCTGTACAGATTGAGCGGCTGATCGTTTTGCAACATCGCGGGTAATGGCTCCCGGAACATGAATGCCAGCAAGACCATCCATATCGTATGCCACGAGCGATACTGGCAACAGATAATTGTTGTAAGTAATGGAACTCACAGTTATGGATAAACGCTCTCCGTTTAAAGTTGCCACTCCATACACAAATTGGTCTTTGGGTATATGCACGCCGGCAATATACATCTCATCCAATACTCTTAGCTTCACTGTTGCGCCGCTAACCAGCGTTTGATTTTCCTGTATAATAGCGGTTATGGCTTTACCTTCTGTTTCAATTAATCCAGGTTCATCTAACGAATAAAACCTGTTCGTTTCTATTGCCTTTTGTATTGAATCAGGCAAGCTGTCTTTGGATAAGTTTTCAAAAAAGGTATTTAAACCAGTAGCAGGTTGAATCACTGAAACAATATTTTCTTCCGGAGTGCTGACAGTAAACACCTTCCGCTTATTGTTTGCAGAAAGTTCCCGCAAGGAATCCTGCGAGAAGTCATTTTCAGGATGTTGTATTTGCATTATCTTATCCAGCATCTGGTTCAGTTGTGATAACTCCTTATTCTCCGTTGGTTCAGTTTGTATAGCCTGCATCATCGTTTCCAACCGCGCAATATCAGGATTGATCACTTCAGTTGTTTTGTTTGATTGTTCACTTTTTATTAATGCAGGGTTTTGTTGTTCATCCATTTTTGATAACTCCCGGTTAAGCGCTTCCAGTTTTTTATACACCTTTTCTTCATTGTCATTTTCTTGTTTTCTGATGGATACGGATTGTAATATCTTTTGTTATTGTGTACTGTATGTTCTTTGCTTGCCGTCATTTCCGTAGTATCTAAAGTAGCTTCCTGATCATTTATTCCAGGTTCAAGCCTGCGGTATGGATCGCTTTTTAGATAAGATCGCAGTTTGGCAGAATCGCGTTCCGCCTGTTCGTAGTACTTCATTTTATTCCAGGCACTGTCTTTAGCAGGTGCAGCAGATGGCAGGTTCAGATTCAAACCTGAAAACGAATTTATTTTCTCCTGTCCGGCTTTAACTTCTCCAACAATACCTAATGTCCATAGCAAAAGCGTTAGAAATGGCAGAATAAGCACAGGTAAAAAAAGCAAGAATTTTCGTTGCCTTAAAGATTTTGCGGAAAGTATTGTATGGTCATTTATTCCTTTCATGTTCATTTGGCGTTTATGGGTTGTTCAAAATTTGTTTTAATACTGTCTGGTGCGGGTTGAAGTAACGCATGCTTTGGGATTTGTATAGATTGCACACGTGTTGTTGTGCTACCATTATTAAAAACCTGCATCAAAACAAAAGCAATACCTGCCAAATAGGCGGCACAAAAAATAAATAGTCCGATTTTTAATTGCCGAATAGTAAACCCTTCTGCTTTTTTATTGAGATGATTGCACAATTGTTTTTGCTTGTTTTCAATCACTTCTCCCGTCTTTTGAAGCACGCTGTACATCATAGACGGCTTATCTTTTCTTTTTCTGAATATCTTAAACATGTTTATCATTTTTATATAGTTGTTACCTTGTTATGGTTCTGATATCCCCGTTTTCAATGATCTCCCATTTTTCAATTATAAAACCATGATTGTTATTATCACTTTGCACAAGCCCTGTCCGGACATAGCCTTGTGTAATAATACTGCGGGTAAGTACAGATGTGGGTCTTGTAATGATCTGCTTTCCTGCACAACGAAACCGGTAAGGAGCAGTTCGCATATCCACATCAATACTGTCAATTTCAATTGTCTGAGCAATATTTCCTGAAATAAGATTGCTGTAATATCCCGCCTCTTTCATGTTTTGGTAAACACGTCTTGCAGAAGCATCAGCCAGATACAAAGCTTTTGCCACTTGCGATTGTATTGCTTTATCGTCAGGCGATAAAGTAAAAAACAGCGAATGAAAGGTTCGGATATGATCCCTGATCTCTACAGGAATATCCCGGCTCACGGCCACCGCTTCTACCAATTTTCCACTAACCATCACATATACTTTGCCTTTGCTCGCAGATATGGTTTTATTGGTGCTGTATATCATAAAACAACTTATTATCACACATGCCCCAAGAAAACAGAAATTGAATACCCTGGTATACCGGAAAGCCGTATCAATATTTTTCATTTTTGTAAACATCCTGAGCTGTTTTATGAGCCACTTAATTTATCATGTAAATAATCTCCTGATTTTCGGGAGCTTGCTGAAGTATTTGACTCCCCTCCTTCTTTATAACCTTCATATACATTATAAGGCGCCATCATAATATTTGCTGCACCGGAAACACCCCTGCTCATTACCGCACCGGTGGCAGCTCCGGCAACCCCGCCTGCCGCCATCGCTGCACTTGTAGTTCTTCCGGTAAGAGAATCGCTACCGCCTACCCACATGACCTGGTTAGCAATGGAGGGAACAGAGAAATAACCAAGTATACCAATGATCATAAAAATCATATACCCCAGATCCGTCCGGCTAAAAAATGTATCGCCTGACTGCTCTATCTGGTTAATATCAATTTTTAGCATATTCTCCTGTATTATCCCGATTACAGCTCCGAAAATATTTGCTATAGGTAACCACAGAAAGACATTGATATACCGTGCCAGCCACTGTTTAAGTGTATGATGAAAACCATTGAACACACTGAGACCAAACACCAGGGGCCCAAGTATGGCAAGAATAATCAGGTTAAATGTGCGCATCGTATTGATGGCAAGTGAAGCAGCCGCAAAAAGCAGTTGCAGAATTTCAGCCAATACTTCTTTGATCGCATTGCGGAAATTATAACCGAACTTAGCCATCGCAAAACGTATATCATTACCAATGGAAGCCATCCACCCTTCTCCGTCAGGTTCTTCATCAGGATGTGTGTATTTATACCATTTGTCCCTGTCACCTTCACCGGTTGGCCCAACATACATTTTATAGACATCGGAATTTTTAATGGCATTTTCTTTTTCTTTAAGCAGTACAGCGATTGCCACATCAGCATTTTCAACCATTGCCGAAGTTCCTGATACAGTTGGCTTCATCACTCCGTTAATGAGTGCAATAACAGAAGGAAAAATCAGGATAGCAAAGCCAATAACAAATGGTCTGAATAATGGATAGAAATCTATGGACTCCGCTCTTACAATATGTCCCCAGACCCGCGAAGCGATATACCATAAAGCAGCAAATGCAGCAATACTACGGCCTATACTGATCAGTTCACCGCAACGGGGGATCATGTCATCATACAACTGATCAAGTACGCTATGCAGACTCTTGATATCATCTGCCCAACCTGTAATGGTTTGAGCAAAACTTAACTGTGGTAACAAAATACCAGCTATAAAAAATGGCGCGAACATACCAATCACTCTTCTCATAACCCTTCATTTTACGCATTTTGAAAAAGCCGTTCTTACTCTCGCGAATATAACTGCTCAATGACCTTCACTTCCCCGGCTGCTTTTGCTCTGTGTAAAGCCAGCACTTGTGTACTGCTATTAAAAGACCGCAGGAAATGAAGTTTATCTTTCATGTCATCATATATTTTGTCAATAGCACTTAATCTTTCTTCATCACTCATGCGTAAATCACTCGCTGTAATAACCGTTATCAGGTCATCAAGATTTTCAAGACTATGATCAGTTAATCTTCCATATACTCCAATCAGGTATGCAATTTCATCTTCCCGGAATTGCTCCGACTTTTTTGCACGGTTTAGGGCGATCTTATACTCCCCGACAATCTTTAGCTGGTCATTGATAATATCTGCTACCCGGTAATACTTTTTAACCACAGGATTAACCTGCTTTAATCCATCCAAAAAAGTTTTATGCAGATTAAAATTTCCTTCGGAAATATCCCTGATGGCTTTGTAGCCGCCGGTCAAAATTTCATAGCCCTTTTTTAGATCAGATAGTATTTGTTTGAACTGTGCCAGTTTTTCAATATTAAGTGCCAACTGTGCCAGTTCGGTTGCCTGTGCCTGTAATGCTATAGCAGGATAACAACTAAAAAATACCACACTCAAAACTACGCACCACTTTTTCATCTATCCATATTTAATCGTTCAATAATTGCTTTGCTATAATACCATCTCCCAATGCTTTACTTTTTTGCAGTTGCAATAGTTGCCATTCGCCGGAAAAATAATTGACAAAACTATAGTTGCTGCGCATCTGTTCATACAACCCGTCAATACGTTTAATCCGTTCATCATCACTCATCTTCAGTTCAGATGTTTTCAGTAACGAACCCAGTTCATCAATCAGTGCTGCACAATTAACCAGTATTCTATCAACAACTTTCGCGGCATACAAGGCTTCCCGCTCAGTAAATACATCAGCATCTTTAATTTCAAGTACCAGTTTCTTTCCTCGTTTAATCACCTGGATGTTCAACGCTATAATATCTGCCACCTTAGCATACTGCCGAACCTTAGGATTAATCTTTTCCAATCCGTCAAAAAAAATCATATCCAAACGCCAATGCCCATCTTTGATATCACCAATGGCGCGCAATCCATTTTTGACAATGGAATAACCTTTTTGCAGGTATTCTACATAAACTTTATTAGCTGCGATTTGCTGTATGTATAATTTTATCTGGTTGTTCTGACCGTAGCCATTATTAAACAATAGCATCATAATTATCAATATCACAACTTTCATTTTCACGCTTTTACTTAAGGTTATAGAGTGCTTTAACTGACATTATCTCATTTTCATCCTTCGATCTTTGCAAACTGAGTTGAACATTTTCACTGTTGAAATCGCGCAGGTCATTGAGATTTTCATCAACCGCTGCCGCCGCCCGGTTAATAATTTCAATTCTTTTGCCGTCCGTCATTTTTGTACCAAGGGAACCCACAACTAAAAACAATTGATCGAGGTTCTTTAAACTTTCATCAACAATACCGGTATATACCCGTATCATATATTCAATCTCCTTCAATGTAAAATGTTTGTCCTGCTTAAATAGCGTTAAGGCGCGTTTGTATTCATCAACGATCTTCACCTGTTTAACCATAATATCCTTGACGCGTTTGTAACCGGAAATCGCAGCCTTCACACGAGCCAGCTCATCATAATACTGTTCATATTGCTTTTTATGTTTGTCCACCCAATCACTGATCTCATCCAGTTTTACTTTTGACAGCACATTTTCCAATGCCTTTTGTGCGTTCTGAAGCCAAATCGTCTTATTTTGTAACCGCTGTACAGCAAGATCAGCCGCCTTTATTGCGGCAATAAGCGCCTGGCGTATAACCTCCCATACTATGGCATGACTTTTTTGTGTGGGGGCAATTGAAAGCCCAAGGCAAAGTACCAGTATGGCTATCTTTTTTTTCATGGCTCTTACATTATTCGGTTATCACTCGTTTATAAGTCACGCTTCCAATTAATAACAACCCTTTCTGTGACAATGGTGTAAAAGTGATCATCTTATGATTATCATTTAATGCTCCGGTCGAATCATCATATAGCATCATGAATTTTTCCATATTGTGTTTATGTCCTACGGTCTTTTTATAAAATCAGCCGGAACGGGGTTAATAGGAAGCATATTGCCGGGCAATTTAATTTCGGTTGAAAGACTTTTTGAAACCGTCAGTTGACATCCATTGCAATTTCCTTTACAGTAATACACTTTCCATCCTAAAAACCCTCCCGATCCCATAGTACATCCGCTTGAACTCTCCCCGCATTTGCAAGACGCTTTGGTTGTATATACTTCAAACAAATCAGTGCGCTTACTGAATTCAACAGGACCCAGCATATAAAAATCTACACCATATACCTGCACTCTCACAAAAACATAATCACGCAATAATTGTTTTTCCGGGTCTATCTTATTGAAGTCCGGTCTGGCAATATAGCGGTACATAAGATCATACTGATCTGCAATCTTTTTCTGCACTTCAGGAATTTCAAAAAACAATTGCTTAGCTCCCGGCATAAGCGAGGCCGGAGTAAATGGCAGATTCTTTGGAATTGTTATGCCATCGTCTTCCGTATTGATTACACCATATATCTGTTGAAACAGTGTAGTTACAAAACTCCCTGAGCAACTTCCACTGCAACTTCCATGTATACACCCGAATCCACCAGCGTCCTCCTGGTAAAAAACGCTGCAATTGCTCCCTTTTCCTGAACAAACACAGGTGTATGTTCCGAATGTTCTTACGGGCAGTGTTTTCATTGATGTTAAACTATCCGTATTGTCTTTAAATAAAAAGCCGAAGCCATCCGGTAATGTTACATCTATAGAGTACCCATCTTTGGCGACCTGTATTCTTGTTCCAACAGGCAATACAATGGACAATTCCCCGGCAGTTACAGGCTTATCTGTCACAATATCTAAACTGTATTTGGATGTATCAGACTCATTAACCCCAGCATTTGGAGCATTTCTTTTTTCACATCCTAACATTACTATTGTTGCAATGGCAACTACATACATCATCAAATAAAAAATCTTCTTCATCAGTTCTGTTTTAAGTTTTAAAAAATTGGTTTAAAATATCAGCTCATCTGTGAGCGCATTTCTGCCGCAAGCATCTTTATTCCTTTTTCTATACTTCCATATCTGAGGGAATATTCCTGCACTTTTATTTTTTCCATTTCTTCGGTAGTATATGCCAGGTATTCTTCAAGGCTTACTTCTGTACGGTATACTTTGGATAACACTCCACCGAGGGAAATAAAAACTTCCTTGTATTTTTTTGTAGGATCATTGGACCTGTTTACTGACAGTACTAGCGCCTTTTCTTTTTCTGTCAGCCCAAGCAGCTCCTGTATCTGGTTAAACTTGTTTTGGTATTTCGATTGATCAAGCAGTATCTTGCAGTCACTGTTGTTGATGATCGCTTGTTTGACGATAGGGGAACTGATAATGTCTTCGACTTCTTGGGTGACGATCACAAATTCCCCGAAGAATTTACGAACCGTCTTGACCCAATATTGAATTGACTCTGCCATACCTTTCCTGGCAATCTGCTTCCACAATTCTTCGATCAGGAGCATTTTGCGCATGCCTTTCAACTTTCTCATTTTCGACACGAATGCTTCAATGATGATCAACGTGACTACAGGAAGCAGGATTGGATGGTCTTTGATATTATCGAGTTCAAAGACTATGAACCTCTGGTTCAGCAAATCAAGGTTTTCCTTTGCGTTAAGTAAATAATCGAATTCACCGCCTTTATAATAGGGTCGGAGCACATACAGGAAATTGGAAATATCAAAGTCTTTTTCCTTTACATGGTCGGTTTTCAGCACTTTTATAAAGTCTTCCTTCAGGAATTCGTAAAATGAATTAAAACAAGGAAAATCTGTATTTTTTTCATAGTAACGCTGCAGCGCTCCCGATAAGGCTACATATTCTGAGCGGCTGAAGGTCTCGTCATCTTTTTTCCAAAGGGCGAGCAATAGCGCCTTAATGCTTTCTCTTTTTTCCGTATCAAGGGTATCACCGTCCTCAATAAAGAAAGGATTGAACCTGATTGGGTCTTTTTCACTGTAGGTGAAATAATACCCGCCGATCATATCGCATAATCCTTTATAAGAATGTCCTACATCTACCAGTACCACATGCGTTCCCTGTTCGTAATAGCTACGAACCATGTGATTGGTAAAAAAACTTTTACCGGAGCCGGACGGACCAAGAATAAACTTGTTACGGTTGGTACAGATCCCTTTTTTCACCGGTTCATCACTGATATCCACATGCACGGGTTTGCCTGTCAAACGGTCACCGAGCCTGATACCCACCGGGCTGATAGAATCTCTGTATCCGGTTTCAAGATTTAAAAAACAACAAGCCTGTTCAGCGAAAGTGTCAAATGTGTCATTCATAGGGAAATCCGCAGCATTACCCGGAATACCGGCCCAGTAAATTTGGGCCGCTCCTGCGGTTTCCAATTTGGCAGCCGCTTCCATTTGCGCAAGTGCTGAAGTAACCAGGTTTTTAATATCCTTCAGATCATTTCGGTTAGCCGTCCATGTGAGTACATTAAAATGTGCTTTTACCGGTAGTCTTTGCTCCTTCACACATTCATTCAAAAAGTCTCCAACAGCGTCTCTTGCAACAGTATTTTCCCGGCTGTAAGCAGCAAGCGACTGCAGCCGCAACCGCTTTCGCTCCAGCTTTTTGATGGTTTGCCCGGTATCCCCTATAAAAATGTATTGGTTGTAAATATGATTGCAGGGAAGTAATAGCCCCAGCGTGGAGGCAAAGCCTACCGAAAACTTTGTTCTGTCTGTACTGTACTTATCATAATTGACCCTTGATCCGCAAAGCGCCGGTAAATCTTTTACATCCGCCAGCGTATACAACTGGCAATAATGATCTCCGATTTTCAATTCCTTTAGTTCCAGGTCGCTAATGAATGAACCACCAGCATTTTCAGACAAAGTGAAATACCGCTCTATCAATCCCATCTTATTTTGATGACTGATAATAGCTTCCGTTTTTAATCGTTCAAGCCTGATACCGCTATCAGATAATATTCTTGCAAACTGTCCGGCGCTGTCTTCAAAATCTTGTAAGGTGGTTTTACTGATGGTTTGGTCCGGAACAAGCGATGGTCTGAGGAGGCTTGAAAAAAGGGAACTGGCAGGTTTTCGACCCGAAGGTTTTTTAGTCAGGATGATATAACAATCATGTTGCAAAAAAGGGCGCTCGTTGAAAAACAGGTCACTGCTGCGCGTAAGAAAACTCCCGTCCTCTTTTTCAAAATCAGCTTTATAACTGCTTTGAATAAAATAGTCCTGCTTATGAAAGATGCTGTCTTTTGGCAGCACCTTGATCGCCTTGATCAGTGACTGGTGAATTGCTTCATAATTTTCATTGCTCTGCGTAAAAACTTCCGGCAGGTGCGTTTTGAAGACAATAGAAATATCACCCTTCTTTGATAAAATGCAATCATGCTCCACATCCATTACCGGTAAAATATCCTGCAACCACTTTTCCATACCACAGTTTTAAAATTGAACAAAAACTTAGTTTTTTGTTAACCCGATAAATACTTTCCGGCTGTTGTTTTTAATCAGATCAGGAATACTGCGCCTGCCCATTTTTTTTAACATCCCATGCTCTCCATATGTATTGCTTAACTGGTAGATTTTTGTAAACAACAGCAATCCCATAATCAGAATAATGGCGATGCAGATAAACATATTGACACCGCAGATGTACAATACGGCAAACAAAATCAGTAGCCCCGCAAGTCCGCCACCCAACCACCAGATGTATTGCGCTTTAAGCCCTTTAAAACTCACCGGCTGGTTAATGCCTTTGTTGATTTGATATACGCTCGCCATATAAAGCCGATTAATTTAATTAAGTTGAACACTTCTTCGAAGCGCATTCTTATCCTCCTGTTCTTCCCTTCCCACTGCGAGGAGGTGGTACCCAAAGGGCGGATGAGAGTCTATAGTCCAAAAAAACTCCTCAGCACCGTTGCCACAATCACCAGAAAAATACAAGACCCAAACCAGCTTGCCGCAGTTTGCCCCGTATTAGGATCTCCCGCGCTCCAACGCTGGTATACACGTACACCTCCAATCAGCCCGAGAATAGCGCCGACTGCATACATTAAATCAATGCCAACATCAAAATATTCCCGCACCATATTGTTGGCATCTTCAATACCCTTAGTGCCATCCTGGCTTTTGACGATACTAGTCCATAACAGCATCATTGTTATAATGACAAGTTGCCTTTTTCGTTCTCTCCATTTTTTCATAACTCACTTTGTTGTTTATCTATTTAAAATTTCCTGAAGCTGCCTGCCTCAAACCTTTGTTTGAAACAGGACAACTACCAGGAACATTCACCCCGTCATGCACACATCATCGCACCCACCCTTCACTACACTCACGACCAGGGTGATATAATTTGAACCTATATAATTAACTCCTCGATTTGATAATTAATATGACAGATTGTAGCAGCCTGAACAATTATAATTTCTTTGACGGCTTGCAGTAAGTCAGCATCGTTATTGTGAAAGTTGTATCCTCTTATAAGCCTCATCAACGCATTGAGCAAAACTTCTCTTGGTAATTTTTCTGATGCGGCTTGTAATAAAAGCGCATTTATTTCCTCTGTAAGATTATGAAATTGTTTAGCGATCTCTGCATGATGACTGTTCGATGAAGGCTGCCCGGGTTTCTGACTGGTATCTCCCGGCTTGTCCCCATCTTCCATCTTAAGTATAGGCAGTCCATCGTTTACCTTTCCTTCCCTGGTGAAAAATTTTAAACCGCCAAACCGGATAGTAATAAGGATGTAATAGACAACACATCCCACACCAATATACATTGCATACGCCTGCCAGCTTATGATCGTTAAAAACATCTCCCACAATTTCATGCTCACAAATATTTTTCAGGTTCGCTACTTAGGGCATTAATGCGCTGCGTAAATAGCTGACACAAATAGAATGAATTTATTGTAAAATAGTACATGACAAACCTTGTAAGGTTCCTTATAAGGTAGTGGACAAAGAATTGAAAACCAACTATTTTGTAAGCGGAAAAAGTTGGAAAATATTCTATGTAATGGTATGATTGAATTTAAAAAGAAAGGAAAACAAGCGGAATTCAATATCTTATGAAAAACCGGGGTAAAGATAAAATGAAGAAGGCAGTTGCGCTAGATAAACCCTGTAATTAATCTTCAAGCCAGCTAAGTGTTTCCATATATTTTAAAAAATCATTCTGTGATTTAAAAATATACGCTTATCTTTTCTACAGCTTAAACCAATGAAAATGTTTGGATACCATCCCAAAACCAACAACAATACAAAACATGCCGCAACAGCATACAGGTTGCTGTGTATAGCATTTCTTATGAGTTGTGTATTCGTTTCATTTTCTCAAATTCCTATACCGCAGTTTAAGCCATTTCAGCCAATAGAGCCGGGCAAAAGTCCGCAGTTTCAATCTGCACCTTTATTTCAACCACAAAGACTGAAATCAATAATGCCCAATGACCCTTATGAGCAACAAAATGAGCGTATGAGGCAACAACCTCAAATAAATCCCGCTCAATTGCAACGTTCACCCAATAACTATTTATCAGGAGAGGACAAGAGAGAACAAGAATATTTATTTAAGGTCAGGTCAGCCATTTATCAACAGCACCTTGAACAATTACTGCAACTGAACCCGGATGGGTTTTCTATAATCAAAGCCGTCTACCTGACTGAAAGCGCATGGTATGATAACCCTCCTTCTTTTGAAGAATTTCAAAACAAGATTAAGAAATATGCAACAGCAGTAAAACAGCTTTTGTTGCGGGAAGGATTAGATACAAAGAATAACACTGCCATAAATTACGGCGTGCAGCAACTATATAAAAAGGATAATACTTATTACGATAAGCAATCCGGTAAAACATATCGCCTTTCAAAACTTAGTTACGATTTTAACGATTATGTGGGTGATAATGATTTCCGGAATATGTTTGTAATTAAGTTATTGAATACGCAACAAGGACAGTGTCATTCTTTACCCTTACTATATCTCTGCATTGTAGAGTTATTAGGTGGTAAAGCATATCTCTCCTTGTCTCCCAATCATTCTTTTATCCAGCATTTTGATGCGGGTGGCAGCAGATACAATTTTGAAACAACCAATGGCAACCATGTTTCCGAAAGCTGGATGATGCAATCCACTTTTGTAAGTGCCGCGGCGCTTGCCAATAAAACATATTTAGACACATTGTCCGGCAGGCAATTATACGCCCGGGTTTTAGGCGACCTGCTTTTGGAATACAGGGAAGAATTAGGATATGATGCTGTAACAAATGCCATTATACAGAAAATACAGGATATTGATCCTGGTAATATGGCAGCTTTAATGGCGCAGGCAAATATTGCCACAGTTGAGCTTGATGATATACTCAGGGAATCAGGCTATCCTCCTCCCGATCAAATAAACCAATATCCCGGCATTGAGCAGGCATACTATAAAAGGCAGGCTTTCTATAAAAAGATAGATGATAAAGGTTTCCAGGAAATGCCACCGGAAATATATCAACACTGGTTGAGATCAATGGATGAGGAAACGCAAAAACAACAAAGTGAGCAGGAATACAAGAAGCTGTTACAGGAATTGAAAAAACTAAAAAATGTAAAACCAACTTTAAAGAATACACCTAAAAAATAAATTTTACACCTTAACCTACACTATATGCAAGCAAGAATATTCTTTACGGCATTGCTGTTGTTCTGCACCAGTGCTATTACCATAGATGCGCAAAACCCATACAAAGAAATTGGAAAGAAGGGGAAAATTCTTACGCTCACTAAAGGCCAGTTCAATGAAGCTTTTGACCAGGAAGATGTGCAGCAGATCGGTACTAACCTGGTGAATATTCGCTCCATGAAAGTAGTGAAAGTGTTGACGGATGATGAGGCTGAAAAGAGGTTAGATAATACAACGGGAAAGAGGTTCTTGAGTGTTGACCCTATCACGAAAAAATATCCCATGTTGACTCCATATCAGTATGCAAGTAACACCCCAATACAAGCGGTCGATTTAGACGGAAAAGAAGGCATTATAAACACAATTAAGTTCAACGGAAAGCCTGTGTTGGAAGTCATTACTATTAAGGTACTTATTGCTGTAACGAATAATCCCGCAAAGGCAGCCTCTCAAACAAATGACCCATCAACCGCTCGTCCGTTTGACGTTGGAAGTACTTATCAAAACGAACAAGCGCTACGTACGGAAATGTTAGGAATACTTAATTCTGTTTATAATCAAAATAAACAAATGTCAGATGTAATGACAAACCCGAATACCGTAAATGGGAATGTGCCAGTTTATTATAATTTTGAAGTAGAAACATTTCGGGTTGAAAATATGAGTATAGGTGATAAGAAACGCGAAATGCAAGAAAATCCTAACTATAGTTTTCCTGATAGTAGACAGCTCGACAAGAACGACCCACAAATGTTTTATAACTTTCAAGTTGTAGGGCAAAACAATTTAAGTGGTGCTGTTGGAGATACAAAAAGCTACGAAAGTACAATTGATTTAAACCATTTTAATTTGAGAAATAGCTCACCGCAAGTGTATGAAGATTTTTCAAACACCTTAGCGCATGAAATCGGTCACAAATTACTAATGCGACATCCCGATGCAGAAAAAAGAAATCCTGGGAAAAGTGAATTTCGGCATAATATGCGCCTGGGAGGTATTTTCAGATATTCAATTCAACTTGGCCCAAATCCAACTATCACTCTATTACCACCTTCTAAAACAGTTACCCAGTCCAATACAAAGGCTTTTGTGGAAGGTTCATTGAGACAAAAAGATATCAATATTCCAGCAGATCAATAACAGAAAATGAAATCAATCATTTCAATATTAATAACTCTTCTCATAATATATAGCTGTCATGGTCAAGCCCGAGATGGCTATATCATTTCGTTTGAGCATATCTCGCCTAATAAAGAAGTCAGAAGTATCAATCTTGACGATGGAGGAGCGGTTTTTATGGACTCATTAGTTACGTCAGCTTCAGGAGGTCATTTTAAAAAATACACCAACTTTATCGGAGAATTTGCCAAAAAAAATATGGGCGGGGTAATTGCGTTCAATAATAGAAATCGAAAAGAATGTGGAATTGATCAATCGCCTGAAGTTCCTGCTGATGTTCCTTTTAAAGTAATTGAGTTCGATTTCAATAACTATGAGAAACCGATATTGATATATATCTATAAGGTGTCAGCAATAACTTGTCCATTGACTAGAAAAGATCTAACACAAGTGCGAGGGAGTTATGAAGACAATGTAAAATTTGTAAGTATAAATAAGATACACTCCTTTGAAGTAGTACAAGAATGTTTTATTGATAAGCTAAAGCAGCAGTTGTCAAAATTTTCTTTTGGTTATGACAGTTTTTTTGATGATGGAGTCTCCTTCTAAACCATCGCTTATGATACGTGAGCAATCTTTCAAATTATGGCTGGCTTTATTTTCAACACTACTATTTTTCCTTTTGCCTAAAATAGGTCTATCGCAAAACATTTCTCATGTAACATATAAAGTTAGGATTGAGGATTATGATATAACTTTTAAGAAAATAGAGAAATTATTAGAGGAAAACGGGCAATTCTCAAAAGCGGTTCTTTTAGCTGAGAATACTATTCTTGGAGAGGAACAAGATTTTGAAAAGTTTGATCAACAAATTAACGACCTCGCCAGGTTTGTAGAATATCACCAAAACACTCAACATACAATAAAGTATAATCAGCCGGATAGCTTATACTATTTAAAAAATAATTCTATATTTTCAACGCTATTCGACACGTTAACTGTTTTATATAATTCCAGGATTTATACAACGGATACCATTCTCTTTTCTTATAAAGCAGATGATATGCCGAAACAGGCTGAATCGGAAAATATGTGTGTAACGGATCTTTTGAACAATAGAAAAGGCAACTGCCACAGTTTGTCATACCTATATAAAATAATAGCCGATAAAATCGGTGCTAAATGCTGGCTTGCACTTGCTCCTAATCATATCTATATCAAAAATTTCAGCCAGCAATACGGCTGGTATAATACTGAATTGACGAGCAGAAGTTTCCCATCGGATGCATGGATTATGGCATCGGGCTATATTTCTGCCGATGCGGTTCGTAGCAAAATATACATGGACACTTTGAGCAATCAGCAATCTATCGGTTTGTGCGTACTTGACCTTGCAAAAGCATACGAATATGAGGCGAGAAATTATTATGATGGCTTTATTTTAAAGTGTTGTGATCTGGTATTGCAATATCATGCTACCAATCCAATGGCTTTGCTATTGAAAGCGGAAACCTTAAAGAAGGTTTACCTGAAACAGAAGAAGGAAAATGCGCCTACTGCAAAGCAGGCCTATGATGAAATGGAAGCCGCTTATATCACCCTTGCCAAACTGCATTACCGGGAAATGCCGAAGGAGATGTATGATAAGTGGGTAAAGCAAATGCAACAGGAAAATAAGAACAAATAATATAATAAATAACAATTCAATTAGCTCAAACAAGTCTCTTACACCTAAGGTGTTTTTCATAGGCTAGCAACTTCCCGGGCATTCCTGCCCGGGATTTTTATTTTTACGCCTACCTTTACAAAATATGAAGACCTCCCTCGTACATTTACCCGGGCAGAAACAGGCTGAAATTACCAGGATAAAAGAAATCATCAGGGAAGTAGTGAACCCTGAAATGATCATTTTATTTGGCAGTTATGCCAAAGGCACTTATGTGGAGCACCGGTATGTATCTGACGGTATTACTTACGAATATATCAGCGATTACGATTTTTTGGTGGTAACTAAAAACAACCCTGAAAAAGCATACGACCAGGAAAGTAAGGTTATGGATTTAACACAGCGAATAAACCCGCCGGTTAATTTAGAAATACATGAGATTGATTATATAAATAAAGGGCTGGAATGGGGTGAATACTTTTGGGTGGATATTATTAAGGAAGGGATTCTTTTGTATGATAAAAATACAGTACAATTTTCTACACCCAAAGAGCTGACGAATGCCGAAAAGAAAGAAAAAGCTCAACGGTATTTTGACACTTGGTTTCCACAATCGGGGTTTTTTTTAAAAAATGCAAAATTTGATTTTAACGAAGGGCATCTAAAGATTGGGGCTTTTGAACTACACCAAGCTACTGAAAGCCTCTACTATGCTACGCTGCTAGTCTTTACAGATTATAAACCCAAGACGCATAACCTTTGGAAGCTGCGTAAAAAAGCCAAGCCGAATTCGGAAGAACTTTTTCATGTATTCAGGGCAGAAACAGACAAGCAGGAAAAACACTTGTTTGAGCTGTTGAAGCAGGGATATGTGGATGCCCGGTACAGGGAGGATTTTACAATAACCAGGGAGGAATTGCAGGTACTCATAGAGCGGGTATCAACCATGATACCTATTGTGGAAAAGTTATGTAAGGAAAAGATAGCTTCGTTTGAACGGGGAGTATGACCAACAAACAAATTATGACAACGGAAGAACTGGAAATACTGATAAAGCAGGGCGAAGGCTATAATATAGAATTTAAAAGAGCCATCCCTTCCAAAGCGAGCGACCTGGCAGATGAAATATGCGCCTTTGCCAATGCCGCCGGTGGAACGGTTATTATTGGTATAGAAGATAATGGAAAGACGGTAGGCGTTACTATGGATAATACCATGCGGTCGAGGCTGCAGAATGTTCTTAATACCATTGAACCCCGGATTGAAGTTGCTGTGCAGGAGCTTACCAGGGAAGGAAAAACAGTGCTTTGCCTGCAATGCAAATCTGGTAAAGAAAAGCCCTATATAGTTTCGGGAAGCATTTTTGTGCGCAACGGGCCTAACTCTGAAAAAATTACGTCTGCTAATCAAATGCGTGAGTTCTTCCAGTTGTCCGACAGGATATTTTTTGACGAAGGGCTGTGCAGGAGCTTTAAATACCCGGATGATTTTGACGAAGAACTCTTTAACCGGTTTCTCACTACTGCAAGTATAAGTAACGTGCTCCCCGCACAAACCCTTTTAGACAACCTACAGTTAGTAACAAGCGATCATCATTTTAAAAACGGGGCTGTTTTATTTTTTGGCAAGAAGCCGCAAAGGTTTTTTCCGCAGGCAATTACCCGCTGCCTGCTTTTTAAAGGCACTAATAAAGTGCACATAATGGACGACAAAACTTTTGAGGGCAGCCTTATTGAACAATATAACGGCGCATTTGCCTACCTCCATCAAAAGCTCAACCTTAATTACATTATTGAAGGTGCCGGCCCCCGTAAAGAGGTTTTGGAAATACCGGAGGAAGCGCTTAAGGAAGCATTGGTGAACGCACTTTGCCATCGCGACTATTACGAACGGGGTGCAGTAACCCATGTAGAGATTTTTGATGACCGAGTAGATATTACCAATCCCGGCGGGTTGGTGCGAAATATTTTAAAAGAAGATTTCGGCACAAAAAGCCTTTCCCGTAATTCGCTTGTTTTTGGTCTTTTTCTGCGGATGAATATGGTAGAAAAGGTTGGATCGGGTATAAAAAGGATGAAAGAAGAAATGGTTAATGCCAACCTTCCAGAGCCAACTTTTGGACTGGAAGGCTTTTTCACGGTGACGTTTTACCGGCCTATGGAGTTTGAAAAGTGGATAGCACTAATAGGCTATAGGCTTGCCGACAAACAAACTTTAATTCTTAGGGAGATCAGCATTAATCCGAACGTTACTCTACAGGAATTGGCTGCTAAATACAATACTACTCAAAGGACGATAGAGAGAAATATTGCTACACTTCGGAACTTAGGATTACTGGAACGGATAGGATCAAGGAAAGATGGCTATTATAAAATCAAAATGAATCGCTTATAAATGTCGGTGAAGTGTCGGTATAAATTGCTTTTTCCTATCAATTAAATATCTGATTATCAATATATAATAAAATAGGCTGTCGGTGGAGTGTCGGTATAAATGCTTTTTCAGCCATTTCCCGCGTTACTCGTGAATTTAGTTTCACCTTCTACTTTTTTGTAAAATACATATTCTGACGCCCTTGTCTTTTATTCGACAAATAGCCTTGATCCACTAAACGTAACAAAATTACAGAAACCGAGGAAGCGGTTGTTTTAGCTTTGTATTCTTTTGCCAGCACAAACAATACATCTTTAACAAATCGCGGGGTACTGAAAAAGTTTGAATGAAGAAGTTCATTAATGCGGCTGGTTAATCTTGTTTTTTCTTTTCGTTTTGCAGATAACTTGTAACGTGATTTAACCGTTAAATCTACATCAAATATATCTTTGGGGTGAATGCCAATAGCAAATGCTATCTCAATCAAATAACTGATATTACACTCTCTTCCATTTTCGATTGCACGTATGGTGTTTGCAGAAAATCCGGTCATTTCTGCTATATCTTCTACTTCCCATTTATAAGCCTCACGCTGTTCTTTTAATCGAGTGCCTATCTTGGTTGTACCTTTTTATTATGATAAATACTCACATAACAAAAGGATAATTATTTTATGCAACAAATAATAATCTATAGATTTTATTTGTCGTTTATTTGACTTTCTTTATATTTGGATTCTTCTATAACTCATTACCGTAAGCGTGAGAAACTAACGTAATGGGTTTAACAGGAAATACATATCCCAACGGCAATAAGTCCGGGTGCTCATTTTTGTCTGTTGCATGGGGCATTTTCTCACGCTTCGGTAAAGAAGGAATGAGCCCCGGCTTAATATATTCTATACACGCAAACCGTGTATACCGCAGTAATTACTCCAACGTTTACTTGTCACTTCCGTTTCCCGTTTTTTTATTAATGTTCCACATCCTCTTTGCCCGCAAGCCCAAGAACCCGGTGTAAGTGCCAGGGCAACGGGCAGGGAGCAGTGGCCTGGTTTTTTAAAGTTTTCTCATGTTTTACTATAGTGTCACCGGCTCCTTCCTTTTGCCGTTTGTTCATAAGTGTAACCGGCTTGCTGTAATGGCTGAACCTTCAGCTTTGCACATGGCTGCTTTTGTGTATTAAACAACCTGCAAAAATGAAACAGTTTTTTTGCTTACTGGCATTGCTTTGGGTAAATATCAGCAATGCACAGGCTAATAACAATATAAAACCCCTCCATATCGGGGATGCTATACCTGCCGGCATACAACTTACCGGCATCACCAATTTCCCCGTTTCTAAAATCCAATTGAGTGATTATAATTCAAAGCTGCTTATCCTTGATTTCTGGGCTACCTGGTGCAGCTCATGTATACAGCAGTTCCCAAAAATAACTGCGTTGGCAAAAGAATTTGAAGGCAAAGCGCAGTTTCTGCTGGTTCCCCATAGCAACACAGTGGCGGATAGCGCCGGGGTAATGCATTTTTTTGCTGCCCGAAACGCTGCTTACAGGCTGCCATCTCTTACCAGGGATAGTATTTTGCTGAAAATGTTTCCACATCAGGCTATTCCGCACTATGTTTGGGTAAATAATGGAACCGTTATTGCCATAACAGACGCGGCGGCTATTACGGCTAAAAATATTTTATCTGCTTTAAATGATCTTCCGATGAACACAAACGAAAAAAAAGACCGCAATTACGATGCAGACAGCTCATTGTTTGGCAATGCCGGTTCAGAGGCCACAGATGCTTTAAAAACTTCGTTTAATCTTACCGGCCATCTTACCGGCTATGTATCTATGTCGGGCTATTCGGAAACAAACGGGCTGATAAAACGTTATACCATTAATAGCCCCCTGTTATCGCTGTACAGCATGGCATTTTCCGAGCTTGGATATTTTGCCGCCAACAGGGTAATATGGAACGTGAAGAACAGGTACGAACTGTTGCCGGACTATCCCAACTGGGACACCTGGAAATTAAAGCATACTTATTGTTTTGAATTCACCGCTCCTGCATCCATGTTTGACGAGATGCCTTTAATGATCAAAAGCGCGCTCGATAATTATTTCGGGCTTTCTACAGGCTTTGAGCAAATGGACATACCCTGCCTTACTTTAACGGCAGGCAAAGGTTTTAAACCCATCCCCAAAGCCACAAGGCAACTGGTTAACACACTAAATGACAAAGGCGCTTCAAATGAATTGTATGGCATTTCACAGCAGCTATGCGATTTTCTTAATCTTCACCTGCCCGTGCCTGTTATAAACGGCTTGCATGGTGAGCTGCTTGATATAAAATTGCCGGACGGGCCACTCACTATCGAAAACATGAGAGCGTGGCTTGCACCTTATGGCTTGGAGCTTACCCCGTCCATAGAAAACATGCGGGTTTTTGTTGTTTCCGACATCCGCTGATCACTTCACTCCTTAACGGTTTGCGGCCTTTTTATTTACCATTAAAACTATGCAAATGAGAATAGGATTATTCTTCATAATACTATGCTGGTATATTACCACACCGGCATTTACACAAACCAACCCGGTTATTAAAGGCAAAATAATAGATGATGCTTCAAGGCAACCTGTTGCTGGCGTAACCATCGGCAATAAAGCCGGCAGGGTGTATGCCCTTGCCAGCGATTCCGGGTATTTCAGCTTCAGGTTAACAAACCATGCGGATTCAATTGTATTTAATGCCGTTGGGTATAAAAAATTAATATTGAAACCTGATGCAGCAGATAACTTTCTTGTAATAACCATGCAGGCTTCAGCAGAAATACTATCTGAAGTATTTGTATCAACAGGTTTTCAAAAGTTGCCGCGGGAAAGAGCTACCGGCTCTTTTGATTTTATTGATGATAAACTGATCAGCCGCACGGTAGCCTCTGATTTTTTATCAAGAATAGAAAATCTTTCACCAGGTTTACTGATGAATAAAGGCGATGCGGCATCGACAGACAAATTCCTGATACGGGGACGCAGTACCATTTACGCCAATGCGCAGCCGCTTATTGTGCTGGATAATTTTCCTTATGATGGTGATATCAATAATATCAATCCCAATACTATTGAAAACATTTCTATTTTAAAAGATGCCGCTGCCGCATCTATTTGGGGCGCACGCGCCGCCAATGGGGTTATTGTAATTACCACCAAACAGGGAAAAACACAAAAACCACAGGTGGATTTTATTGCTAATTTCACCTCTAAGGGCCGACCTGATCTGTATAACGTTCGCACAATTTCATCAGCCGATTTTATAGAAGCGGAAAAAAGCCTCTTTGCTTCAGGGTACTATGAAACCGATGAATTTTACAATAGCCTGGATTATGGACACCCGCCCTTTACGCCTGTTGTAGAATTGTTGCGTGCTAAAAGAGACGGGCTTATACCCGCAGATGAAGCTGATGCTGCAATTGAGGCTTATAAAAACTTTGATGTTCGCAAGGATATTTCAAAATACCTGTATCAACCTTCACTGAACCAGCAGTATGCTGTTAATCTTTCAGGCAGGTCAACCGGCATCAATTATTTTTTATCAGCAGGCTATAACAAAGATCAGCTTCCACTGGCAGGACAGTATAATGACAGGTTGAGCCTGCTTAGCCGTAATACCATGAAGGTTAATAAATGGCTCAGCATTGAAGCCGGGTTACAATACACGCAGGGTCAGCAACACCTCAATGGCAACCAGGGATATTCATATAACAGTATCGCCGGTAAAAACTTCTACCCTTACGCGCAGTTTACTAATGCTGATGGCAGTCCTGCTTACCTGGACATGCAGTATAATAAGCAGTTTACCGATACGGCGGGGCAAAGCAAACTGATGAACTGGAAATATGCGCCGCTGCGTGATATTTACGAACAGCATTATACCATTACTACCCGCGATTTTAATGCCAATGCAGGTTTAACATTTTCTATTACGCCCTACCTGTCCGCAGATGTAAAATACCGTTACCAGTACCAACTGGTATCAACCTATAACCTGTATACAGACTCTTCTTTTTATGCACGCAACATGATCAACAACTTTACGCAGGTTGATTTTACAACTGGTAATGTAAGCTATCCCATTCCGAAAGGCGGCATACTCTATAACGGAACAGATGAAGTTATTTCTCACCAGGGCAGGGCACAACTTAATTTTCACAAACGCTGGAATATGCATGATGTATCGGCTATTGCAGGTTATGAGGTTAAAAATATGATTACGAAAAGTGGTAATAGCGGATACCAATACGGGTATGATGAATCAATATCTCAAATCAATAACACGATTGATTATACCAGCTATTATCCGCAGTATAGTAATATTTACGATTATGCGATGATTGGTTCTGGCGGTTCCAGGGCAAAATATACCGACAATTATCTTTCTTACTATGCTAATGCTGCCTGGACAATGAATGACCGTTATATCCTGTCGGGTAGTTTTCGTAAAGATGAAGCCAATCTTTTTGGCGTGTCAACCAATATGAAAGGCAATCCTTTATGGTCAGCAGGGGCTGCATGGCTGCTGCATAATGAGTCATTTTTTAAAGCTAAATGGATATCACAGTTGAAGCTGAGGGGAACGATTGGGTATTCAGGTAATATATCAAGAGCTGTTTCTGCGGTATCAACAATTTCATATCGCCCATCCGCTTCTGGTACACCACTTGAGTACGCAACAATTCTTAATCCGCCCAACGACAAACTCCGCTGGGAAAAAGTGAGAATGATAAACCTGGCTGCAGATTTTGCATTGTTCAATAACCGTATATCAGGTTCTGTTGAGTATTATTTTAAAAAAGCAGAAGATTTACTGGGTGCAGCACCGGTTGATCCGACACTTGGCATTGGAGGCATTAACAATCCCTCTTTTTATGGAAATGTTGCTGCAATGAAAGGCACTGGGATAGACATACAGATTAACAGTAACAATTTAAAAGGAAAGATTGTATGGACTACTTTCTTCAACTTTTCATATACCACATCAAAAGTTACAAAATACCTGATGCCCGTAGCCTCCTCTGCAGGAATATACCTAAATAGTGCAATCAACCCGATAGTTGGCAAGCCATTGTATGAGCTTTTCAGTTTTAGATGGGAAGGACTTGACCCAAGTAACGGTGCACCACAGGGATACCTGGCTGGAAAGCCAAGCACAGATTATAATGCCATATATAATACCACTCCGCTTGACTCTGTTATAGATAATGGCAACCGGCAACCACGAATATATGGAGCCATTCGCAATACAATTGATTTTCGTAACCTCTCCATTTCTTTTACTTTAAGCTATAAATACAAATACTATTTCCGCCGTTCCTCTATAAACTATAATACGCTGTCAAGCTGGACGGCACATGCCGACTATGCTCAAAGATGGCAAACGCCCGGAGATGAAAAAATTACTACAGTACCTGCATATGTATACCCGGTTGATCCGCTTAGAGAAAACTTTTATGCCAATTCTTCCATACTTGTAGAGAAAGCAGACAATATAAGGCTTGAAGACATTAACATCTCCTATAACCTGAGCAAAGCAAATAGCAGATGGCTACCCGTTGATCAGGTTAGAATATTTGTGATCACTACCAATATTGCACCAATATGGACGGCAAACAAACAAAACATTGATCCCTATTACAACAATATTCCCGGGGAAAGAGCGGCATTTTCTTTTGGCCTGAATTTATCACTTTAAAATTATCAATCAATGCGCAGTGTTATAATATTTATCATAGGAACAGGTATATTACTTATCGTAAATGCCTGTAACAAAAACAACTTTTTGAACGAAAAGCCTGATCAATCGCTTGTTATTCCTTCATCCCTCAGGGATTATCAGGCAATACTCGACAATGATTATGTGATGAATGGCATTGTTAGTGGTACAGGACTAGTACCTGCAATGGGAGAAATGGGAGCCGATGATTATACTATTTCTCAAAATTATTTTAATAATTTAATCACACCATTCAAAAAGAATTGCGTAACATGGTCTACATCCATTTACACAGGTGAAACAGTGTGGGACTGGAATATTCCTTATATAAGTATTTTTTATGCAAATACAGCGCTGGAAGGCATTGGAAAAATTTCTCCAAACGATGCAGAGATTGAAAGCTGGAACAATATTAAAGGCAGCGCCTTGTTCTATCGGGCTCATTTGTTTTACCAGTTGGCGCAGGTATTTGCGCCTCCTTATGATAAATTAACTGCAGCAACAGAACCTGGCATTCCATTACGTCTTTCTACTACAGCTACCGAAAAGTTGGACAGATCATCACTGGAAGATACTTACCGAAGAGTTATTCATGATCTGCTTGAAGCCAAGGCTATTCTTCCGGAACAACCTTTATTTAAAACCAGACCATCCAAAACATCAGCGAATGCACTTTTAGCAAGAGTATATCAAACAATGGAAATTTACGACTCCGCATTAATTTATTGCAATGAAGCTTTGGCTGCTAATTCTGCCTTGTTAGATTACAACCTTTTAGACACTACCACAACCTTCAGTTTTCCCCGATTTAGCGATGAAGTAATATTTAATGCAATCATGATTAGTTCCGCAGGGTATCCTTATCCAACTACGGCAGGAATTAATATTGTAGATACCTCTTTATTTCAGTCTTATGTATCCGATGACTTGCGAAGACCTTGCTTTTTTAGAAATTATGGCAACGGAAACACTGCGCTTGGGGGTTTGAGCGGTGGCTATCATTTTTTTGCTGGTATAGCAACGGATGAGCTGTACCTTATAAAGAGTGAATGCCTTGCCAGAGCAGGAAATATTCCTGACGCAATGGAAAAGCTTAATACTTTACTTATTAAAAGATGGAAAACCGGGACATTCATTCCATTTGCAGCATCATCTGAGGATGAGGCACTCAATATTATTCTATCTGAAAGAAGAAAAGAACTTTGTTTCAGAGGGTTAAGATGGACTGACCTTCGCAGGCTGAATAAAGACAACAGGTTTGCTAAAACATTATATCGCTATATCAACAACACCTGGTATAGCCTTCCTCCGGGAGATAAACGATATACATACCCCATACCTGATGATGTGTTGAGTTTCAATCCCACAATGACGCAGAATAAAAGGGAATAAATAATTTAAAGTGGGAGGCAACCGCTTCCCACTTTAATACATATAATCAATCCTATGGGTTTTTAGATTTTTCATCCTGGGCTGCTGTAGCATCTGTTATCAGAGATGGAGTCTGAGATGCAGTAAAACCTTTAACACAATATTGACCGGATCCACTACATGAAGTAGATGGTGCCGAAGTTGCAGTGTTTGGTGTGTGATCGTTTGCATATGTGCCATCGGCGTTGCGCTTATACCAAAACAGGTTTTCGTCAGATGATTGTTTAACTTCTGTAAATGCCACTGCGCCAATAGCAAGGCTAAGGGCTAAAATACCCGAAAAAAACTTTTTCATAATTGTAAAATTTAAGATTAACTAATAGTGGTGTTTATCTGCCGGCTACAACTTTGCATGCAAAAAATTCGAAGAGTATACATTTATATTTAAATGCTTGCTATATTTTTAGAAGTGTATTTTACAGCAGCAATGGTGGTTAGTATTATAAAAAAAGCATTAAATACAAGATGTTGCTTCCAGCTCATAGTGCTGATTACTCCCCCGCAATTGCATGGCAGTTTTATACCGCTCACAACCATACCAAACAGGTAAGCTGTAAATACAATGAGCAGTGCCAGTGACAGCAGCAATCCGATTTTCCGGGTTGACGGGTGAAACAATAACCCTCCTGCAATTATTTCAGTAACCGGAAGCAACCAGGCTAGTATATTGGCAAACCGGCTTATAAAAGGAACATCACCCAAAGCTGCTTTGAACAGGGGATAATCCATAAGTTTGCTAAACGCCGTATAAAAAAACAGCAACATCAATAACCCCGGAATAACCTGCATGACCAAAATATTTGCTTTGTTTATCCTATTCATAATATTTTATCATCAATACTGAGAGAAATACATTTACCAAAACAGGCTATTTACGCTCTCCATATAAAATTAGAATGGTTAAATATGGATATGCGGCATAAACGGGAATTATAATTTGTTGAATTTTCGGATTATACGACTGTACCATTGTCCTTATGCCCTTGCCTGTATGCCGATGGTGTTACACCCGTCCGCAGTTTAAACTGCCTTGCGAAATGTGAAGTATCTGAAAAACCGGATCTCATCGCAATTGTATACACGCTATCTCTTGTTATTAGCAGTAATTCCTTTGCAACATGCAATCTTTGCTGCATAATAAAGTCATGCACTGTACTGCTAAACATTTTTCTAAATAGCCTTTTTACAGCGGTTGTGTTTATGCCGAAAGCCTTCGAAATCTGATCGATTGTAATCGCGCTTTCTATATGCTCAAGCACATACTTTGTAATTTGCTCCTCATTTATAATTTTATGATCATTTTCTAATTGCCTGCGCAATGAATTTGAAAGTGCAATCAACAGGTTTTTACCGTAAGCTGAAAGCGTAAGTTCCCATTCAGGGCTTTCCGACCTGTATTTGCAAATATCTTTAACCTGTTTTTTTACAGCCTGAGTTATGCTGCCTGCGTGTATAATATGCGAAATCCCGGGATTAATAACTATGTTCCTGAAAAATGCTGATGCCCGATCCAGGTTTTTAAATAAAGATTTTATATAAGCTGGTTTAACTATAAGCATAAACCAGTTACTAAAATCATACACCAGGTGCCACTGTACCATACCTTTGGGCAAATAAAGTATATAGCTGTTCGATTCTGCTATACTCAACGGAGCATTTCCGTCAGACATCTCCACCCCCCCTTTGAGCATATAAAGTATACAAATAACCGGTTTACGATACTGTCCTTTTACAGATAAATTACCTCCTGTATTACTCAGATTATATTCATATCCAAAGCCATTAAAATTTCCATCCTGTGAAAAATATTCTCCCCATTCTCCCTCTATATAATATACCTTACTTTTTTGTATCTTGTATTTTTTGTATTGCAACGGAAGCCGGTACCGTATATTAAACGACAAGCTTTCATCAACTGGTAAATAGCGCATATATGTATGATTGTAGTGTCTAACCTTTTCCTTCAATGCTTGCGGGTTTCTATTCTTATGCTGTGCAATAGCTTAATCATCTTCTGCAATTGTGTGTCTATTTTTTCTATTGCGGGAATTGAAGTTTTGTTGTAAGTAATTCTTAAATAATCATAGGACAGTTCCTTCATAGGATCTTTACCAATCGTAGAAAAATGCTGCGAAAAAAATCGAATGATAGCAGCAACAGAAGTACTTTTAATGATCTCAGTTTCGTTTAGTAATCTCATGAACAGCCCAAGTTGATCAGCAGTGAGATTAATATTCAGCTTCCCGCTTTGGGAATTAATTCCATGCTCTGTTTTACTGATTAACAGTTCCTGTTGTATGCTTCTCTTTTCTGACAAAAACTTATCCCGGAAATAATCCGTCAGCATATCAGTAATGGTCATCCGCTGTAAATTCCATCCATAGGTTTTATTCACAGCAAGCCTGGAAAAAAACTTTCCGCATCTTGTATATAAATACAGCCTGTCATTTACCTCACCGGAAAAGTATTTTAATATCCAGCTCCTGCAGAATTTATAAAAGGGCAGACGGTTAAAATTTTGTCTGCATAATAGTTCAATCAGCCATTTATCTTCTCCTTTATTATTCTTAACGCCCTTCAAAGGTTCGTACTTCAAAACAGCTTGTAATATGTTTCGTATCATGTTAATCTGCCCATAGCAAGAGAGCTGATAGTCCCTTCGGTTCACAAAAAGCTCAAAACTCTCTATTACTAAACCAGCAAGTTCACTATGTATCCGGAGTTTTGCAAGTTTATCCTGCACTAAAACCAAACCAATGCTGATCTCCTCAGTTACTGTATGGTTATAAATCGTAGGTGCAATGCTATCCATCAACATATCAGATGCAAAGTGTACTTCAATAACGCTAAGCAAATGTTCTATGGCATGTAACAGGCGCTGGTAATTCACTAAAGCATTCATGTTAATTAACCATAGCTTATTCGCTTCCATATACCTGTACAACTTCTCTCCCAGGAACTGCAACCTTTGCTGGTGATGTCGTATATATCGTTTTCGTACATCATCTGAAACAGAGGAAAAGAGCATCCCAAGAAAAGCATCTTCAATCCGCTGTGTTTCAAATTCAAACTGATCAACTTCTTTTTGTTGCTGCTCCTGATCCGCATCTTTTTGCCTGTCGTTGAACCGGCTGCTGAAAATATTCTCCAGCTTAACAAGCTCATATTTCATCAGTTAAGGTTTGGTGTATAATCATTTCTGCGTATGGAGCAAAACGCCGAACTGATTCTCACGGGAACAGAAAAAAATGATCTGCATAAAATTAAGAACTGTAGGTTCCAAATGAATAAAACAAGCATCCTTTATGTACCTGCAATCCGGTAGTTCGTACCGGCAATATTGCTTTTGGTGTAAAACTTTATTATGAAATCCGCGCCGATACTGAATTTTACACTTCTGCTTCAGCCGGTAACACAATTTTAAAATGGCATAATTGAGTAAGTCGTTTCATTCAACTGTTCGTATATCGAATAAGCATTTTTGCATAACAGGTTTGCCGCCATTTTAAAATTAAATGAGGTTTGTCTTGTAATTATTTTTCTTTCTTTAAACTATTCGTCATGAGAAACAGAACATCCATCTTCGGGGAACCGATTACCCCCGAACAACTAAAGCAGTATTGCGATGCTGCTCTTCCTGCAAGATTACTTAGCAGTGAATCATGCATTGTGGTTACCCCGCCATTGCCGCCCGGAGCCTACAGGTAAAACCTTATCTGTGAAGCACCCGAAGGAATCTTGAAAAAGATTCCTTCTTCTTACCTCAATAAACTACAGGTTAACTATGGCTAATAATTACGAAAAAGAAATCAGTTCTCTGTATAATCAATATGCAAAACCCTTTACGGCTGACATAATGGAACAACTTGGAGTACAGTTTGCTTTGGTAAGCGCCAATCTATCCAATTTTCTACCCACCATTCCCGTTACTGATCATGAGCGCTTCTATCGCAATATACTGTTGCATCAACAACTTAGCCTCATGGATGAAATAATGCCGGCAGATGCTATGCAGCATATTATCATTGAAAATGAAAGTGGATTTAATTTTTCATTACTTAAGCAAGCCCCTGCAATATTTTGCACCATCCACCTGGGTTCTTACAGGCTTATTAATTATTTTCTGAAAAAAAACTACATACCATTTGCCCTTGTGGCTAATAGAAACATCATCCTTAAAGAAAGCGAACGATTTAACAGGAACTTTGAAAAGTATCATGTGGAAAATGGTCATTCGCTTCAGATAATTGATGCAGAAGAATCAACCTCGGCAATAAAGATGATCCGGGCACTAAAACAAGGTGTTAGTTTGTTAATATATATGGATGGAAACACAGGGGCAGGAATACCGGCTAACCAAAACCTTTGCACCATTGATTTTCTGGCGCAACAACTGGCAGTTCGCTCCGGCATTGCCTATATGTCCATAAAAACAAAAACTCCGATTATACCCTTAGTTTCTTACAGAACAGATAGGTTTGCAAACAACTTACGGTTTCTCCCTTCTGTATTATCGTCTTTTGAGATCGTAGACGAAAAAGCTGCAATACAGCGTACTATGCAACAGCTTTATAACCAAATATCACAGGCAATTATAAAATATCCGTACCAATGGGAAGCCTGGCTTTACCTGCACAAATCTGCTAAAATAACTCCCGCCAATTATGCAAACATTAATAAATCAAACAATGATACGAGTCAAATAGCATTTAATTCGCATGAATTTGCTATCTTTAAAATCAACACACGATCATTTCTACTACAGAAAAACACTTACTCGTCTTGCCTGATAGATGAAGCTTTATTCGATTTCTTGTCTTCATGCTTGCCATTTCATTTAGGTGATATAACGATAGCGCCAGGGTTACTTACTACACTCTTTAACAAAAGAATTATAATACCTGCTGATAGCAATATCTGTTCATCGTTAAAATAAACCTTTTATGATTGAGGCTGTTTTTTTTAATGGAGAAAGAAGAAAAACACTACTGCTGCATATTTCCGGCTGGTGTGTGTATGCCCTTTATATCTATATAACCAACTACCTATCTGATCATAATCTCAAAATTATTCCAACTATTCTTTTCCTTATACCCCATTTTTTTACCTTTTATATAGTGTTGTATTTTCTCAACCTCCGGGCGGGAAAAAAATACCATGGGGAATAGCTGTATTCTTTATTGTTTTTATAATCATGGCCGCTGCCAGCTATATCTTTTTTTACTTTCTACTTCCTATATTCGGCTTTACCTTATACTATACAAAAGAATTTATCAATTTTATACAAAGCGCAGTATTAGGATATGTTCAGTTTTTCACTTTTGCACTACTATACTTTTACTTTTCAAATAATGTTCGTAAAGAAAGAGCGTTGAGACTATTGAGTGAAGAGAATACGCTTGTTACACAACAGAAAATAACACAGGAATTAGACAATGCACTGCTCCGGGAAAAAGAAATGAAAATGGAACAGGAAAAAATGGAAATTGAAAATGCATTTTTTCAATCTCAGATCAACCCTCATTTTTTATACAACACTTTAAATGTTTTGTTCTCCCAGGCTCTTAAAATAGCACCAGAGCTTGCTACCAACATTTCCAATATGAGTGAAATTATAAGGTACTCACTGGAGAATTCAGCATTCAAAGTAAAAGCTGTGAGTTTACAGAAAGAATTGGATCACCTGCAAATCCTGATTGACATTAATGCCCTTAGATTCGGTAAAGAATATTTTGTTGAATATACAATTGAAGGGCATGTGGAAGACCAGATAATACCGCCGCTTGTACTGATCACTGCTGTAGAAAATGCCTTTAAGTATGGTAATATCCGCGATAGTGAAAATCCGCTTACCATTAAAGTAACACTTAGGCCGGGACACATGCATTTCTATTGCAGGAATAAAAAAAGGCAGGGTAAACTATCATTTTCTTCTCATAATATCGGAATAAAAAATCTGCATTACAGGCTCGATATAGCATTTCAAGACCGGCACCATATAGAAACTATTAATGAAAAAGAATTTTACACTTTTAAATTAGTTATAAACTCTAATTAAAATGATCGAATGTTTTGTAATTGATGACGAGTTTCCCGCGGTAGAGGTACTGGAAAATTATATTAACCAAAGTTCATTGCTTCATCTTTCAGGCTCTTCTACCCACCCGGTAAAAGGACTGGAAATGATTGAAAAAATCAAACCACAGGTGGTATTTCTTGATATTGAAATGCCTGAGTTGAATGGGCTTGATTTAAAAGAACTATACGACAAAGATATTCTTACCGTATTTTGTACTGCCTATTCTGAATATGCAATTAAGAGCTATGAATTGCAGGCGACAGATTATCTCGTGAAGCCTATCACCCATAATCGATTCTTAAAAACCGTTCACCGGCTGGTAGAATTGGTAGAAACAAAGAAGAAACTTCTTCATGCTGTTCCATCGGATAATTATATCACTATAAAAGCAGAACATAAAGGCAAGATCATAAAAATAGATATTGATGAAATAGATTACATAGAATCTTCGCGGAACTATATTGCAATTCGCAGGGGAAAACAAAAAACCCTGTCATATAATACCATGAAAGATGTTGAAGAAAAACTGCCCAAAGATTTGTTCATCAGAATTCACAAATCATTCATTGTTGCGCTACGTCAGATATCATACATCGAATACAACGAAGTAGCACTTAAAAACTCCTCAATAAAATTGCCGATAGGGAATATTTACAAGGATAAGGTATTGGAAAGATTTAAAAATAAATTGCTGTGAATTAATAACCAGGCTTCTTATATTTATTAGGGTTTTTTCTCAAAACCTATTTGCCTTCTAATCTATTTCTTCTAATCATGAAGCCGCTCCTGTTCGCTTAAAAAATGGTGCAGATGATGACTATTTTATAGCCTGTAATTTTATATTACAGCCAGTTTTATATAATTTATTTATGCATCTACGCTCCAGGCAATCCTATCACCCCTTTGTAATGGTGGCTTTTTACCTGCAATTCCTTCCTGAGGACATATCAGCAGCCATCCCCCGCTCTACCAGGCACGAATGGCAGCACAAACCGGTTTCGGAATTATTCGGGTATGATTGGTATTGCCGGAACCTGCACCTTTTTCACACCTTACAGGAAATTGCAGCAAGCAGCAAATTGCAGAAAATAAACATGGCACTATTGCGTATCATAGCTATTCAGCGATTTATGCATAAATACAAACTACTTATGCAGAGCAGGCTTTCCGCCGTGAATACGGTAGTATTGAGTAATATCGCAAAAGCGGCAAAACAAACCGGGTTCAGTTTTTGTTTAAAACTGCTTGGGTTTTCACGGCAGCAGTACAGGCAGTTGAAACAGCCTATATGCACGCAATCGCCGCTCAGCCTTTGTATCTCCAAACATCCTGCCCAACTCCTGCACCGCGAAGTGAATACCATAAAAAAGTATTGTGAAGATGCCAGGTACATGCACTGGCCGCTGGCATCCGTTTATCACCAGATTATACGCGACAGGGCAGCCTTTTTCCATATCAGTACCTTTTACAAATATATTACCCGACTAAAACTGAACAGGGTAAAACCTGGTAACCGAAGGAAAAACCATACCACAGGTATAAGAGCCGCTGCTCCCTTGCAATTGTTGCATGCTGATGTAACCGTTTTCAGAACAGCCGACAACATAAAAGCTTATATATACCTTATCCAGGATAATTTTTCAAGAGCTATTTTAGGGTTTGCCGTAAGCTGTTCATGTAAAGCTGCCATTATGATGAAGCTGGTACAAAATGCATATACAAACTACTTACAACCTTTAACATTGGAACATTGCTGCCTTATGACGGATGACGGGTCTGAAAACTTTGGAGTGGTACAGGATTTTGTAAAAGCAACAAACAACCCGGCGCTGGAGCATATTATCGCTCAAAGGGATGTTGAATTTTCCAACTCCATGATCGAAGCTGCCAACAAGAACCTGAAATACCATTTTCTTTACCACAGGCATATTGCTGACTTTAACAGCCTTTGCCAATATCTGCCTGAAGCGATCAGCGATTTTAATAACCGCCCCCATGATGTTTTGGGAGGGCTTACTCCCCTGGAAGTGCTTAACGGAAAAACAACAGATAAAAATACAGCCATAGCACAAAGGCAGGCGGCCAAAGCTGAACGCATCGCGAAAAACAAACAGCAAAAATGCTGTAGTTATTCCTTCTGAAATAAAAATAGGGCTATAATATTAACCGCCTTTACTTTTTTATTTATCCTCTTTGACTTTTACTGTAATAATTGAACAATTTCCGGAATAGAAAAAGCATTTACAAGCCAATAAATGATTAGAATTATTCATCACCCTATTTGTCCGGAGTTCCGGACGGCTTATTATAGAAAGCACATAGAGGTTGCACTGCAAAAAGCGGCGGATTTTTTCGGCAATTGCTTCTTCAAGCGGCATACGACGTTCTGCAATTGGCTTTCCGGGGAACGGGAAAGGTGTAGGTGTTAAACCTTGTAAAGTGGTTGGTAAATTATCAATAATATCCTGAAGGTGGCCTTTAGCTAAACTTTTTGCTTCAACAGAAGCTGCCGGATCTTTCTTAGCATCTTTAACTACGCAACTAGCTTCATTAGAAAATGCAAAAGGTGTAGAAGTTCTGTCGAAATAAGTTCTCCAAACTGGTGCAACTTCTAAGCAATGTGTAGATGCTGCAGCTAATAAAGGAATTTCTACACTCATTTGATCTCTCAATGTTTCGGCACTTGTTTTATCTGCAAAGGGCTTACAAGGGGTAGTTACATCGCCCTCATGTTTTGGAATAGGCAAACAAAAAGGATTAAAAGTACCAGGGCCGCATTTACCTTTATCTTCAGGTTTTGGCGGTACAGGCTTTTCAGGCGTTGGTTTGCTTGCACATAATTCATCCAGCTTTTTTGTTGTTCCCGGCCCAACATCAGGGAATTGAGTTGAACCGAGGTTGTGCTTTTGCTTAAAAGCCATAACTGCTTTTCCGGTATCGGCGCCATAAATACCATTTATTCCGTCAGCACCTAAGTCCATACCGTCTTTTCGCAACGCCTTTTGAATTTTGATCACCGTTTCTCCAGTTTCAAATGGACGAAGCCGGTCCTCATCATTCAAACAGGCTTCTAATTTAATATCTCCTGCGAAATCCGGGCATTCAAATTTTTTACGCCCGTTCTCAAATTTCACACGTTGCACCTGTTTATTTGCATGCGCAAGTTGAAACTCGTTTTCATTCTGTTGCACAACATGTGTGAGCTCATGTGCCAGTAAAAATTTTCCGTCAGCACTTGTTGGATTATATTTTCCTTTATTAAAATAAATATCTTTTCCGTGTGTAAATGCCTGCGCATTCAGTTGTTCGTTTAGCGTTGTTGCTTCGTTATCGTTGTGAATGCGCACGTCACTAAAGTCAACGCCAAAAGATGAACTCATGTTATGCAAGGTATTTGCAGGAAGTGCGTTCCCTTTACCTGCTGATTGTTCAATTTTTGATGCCACTTTTGGCGATGCATTATTTATTGCACCGGTTTCATGTTTTGTTTGAACAGGCTTCTTCTTTTCTTCTTCTTTAGGTGCATCTTTTTTTTGCACGTTCTTTAATTTATCTTTTTTCTCTTCAGCATTATCTTTTTTTTGTACAGACGATATTTCTTTTTGTTGAACGACTGGTTTGTTATTTTGTGCATGATGCACCACTGAATTAGCCACTGAGTCAGCTTCGCGTTCATAAACATCTCCCGGTTCATTTACTTCAAGTTTTGTTTGAAAGAAAGCATTGCTTTGTTGCGATTTGTTTACATCATGTTGCTTTGAAAAGAAAGGTTGTTTGTTTCCCTCATCGTGCGTATGTGCATTGCGCTGACGATAAACTCTTGAACAATATGACATAAAAATTTTTTTTACGTGATGGATAACTACAAAGTATTTAATCTTTGCATCAATTCATCTGCAAGCTGTTTGTAATCAGCCGCAGCATTAGAATTTTTATCAAACGAAAAAACATCAACTCCTGCTTCCTGTGCTTTTGCTAACTGAATATTTGAGCGAATATATGTTTGAAAAACTTTGCCTAAAAATTCAGTTTCTAATTGTTGTTGCACATGCCGGTTCATCACTTTACGTTCATCAAATTTAGTTAGAACAAAACCAAGCAAATCTATTTTTGGATTCAGCTTCTTTTTAATCAAATCAAATTGCTTTAAAAAACTATATACACCTTTTAATGGCAAAAACTCTCCCTGTAAAGGGATTAATACAAATTCACTTGCCGTTAATGCATTTACTGTAAGCATACCAACAGTATGCGGGCAATCAATAAAAATAAAATCGTAATTATTTGCAACAGGTTGCAATAACCAGGTTAATACCTGTTCGCGCCCATACATACTTACTAATTCTAATTCAGCAGCGGCAAGCTCGATAGAAGACGGAATGATATCCAGTCCCGGCTTTACTTCAACGATTGCCTTTGTTATTTCATTTCCCTGTCCCGAAATTTCTTTCTTTATTTCAGTATATAAATTGAACTCCGGTTCATCAGGAACATTTAATGACTGGGAAAGATTTGCCTGCGGATCGGCATCAACCAACAAAACTTTTTTGCCAAGCAACTGCAATGCAGCGCCAAGATTTATGGCAGTGGATGTTTTCCCTACGCCTCCTTTTTGATTAGCGATAGATATGATAAGCATAAGCGTTATTCTTTATTCATAAAATAATTTTCAGGTATGAACCGCGGTGCACAAATACATAGAAATATTAAATCTTCATTTGCTATGTTTTTAATTCTCTGCGTTGAATTGCGCGGAATAAAAACTATATCATTTGCTTCTGCAATACCAACTGTTTCGCTATCAATTTCCATTTCTCCTTTTCCTGATAAAATATAATAAGCTTCATCTGTATCTTTCAATGTGTGTAACTCTGTTATTATACCCGGCTCTACTCTTGCTTTCGCTACTGAAAAGAAATTGTATTCTTCTGTATTTAATACTTCGGCGATGAAGCATTTTTCTGGTGTGTAGAATTCATCAAGATGTTTAGAGGAGATAATCTTTTTCATTCTTCTAATATTTAATTCGGTAATAAAGGACAATGCATATAACCAATAGAGAAGGGATAATATAAATAAGCCTGCTAACGTTTATTTCATTGGTATAAGCTCTTGATATATATTTATTGTTATGAACGTCACCCAAAATTTTAAGCAGCTCGACCAATTCTTTTTGCTCACTTTGTATATTGATATTAGTTGAATAGGCTATTTCTATTAACTCATTCACGCCATTTATTACTCTGAATTTTCTTTTTACATAATTTATGTCAACCTTGTAGCCACCCATAGCAAGCGCTAAAGAAAAACCAGAAAGGATGAAAACATATTGTAAAATATCTTCTAAGTTCAACTTATTATCTATTGCTGTTTTTATTATTAAACTCCATCCTGCAAATACAAGTGTCAAAAAACCGCTTCTTACTTTCCAAATCATACCATCATAAGCATGTATGGCTGCATACTTGCCTGCGATTTCATTAATAGTAATTTTTTCTATAAAAGTCTCTTCTGGCATAAAATTTTTAATAAATTGCTTTTTGTTGTTCAAAAAAAATATTCTTAATGCAATATTTGAAGTTGCGTGTATTCGTTTAATTATAGCAATAAGCTCGTCGAGATTTCCAAACGTTCGAAAAGATTTGCCTGCGCATCTGCATCAACCAGTAATATTTTTTTACCTGCCAACTGAAGCGCTGCTGCAAGGTTTATAACTGTAGTTGTTTTTCCTACACCACCTTTTTTATTAGCAATTGAAATGATTGGCATATTAAATTATCGAAATTTGAATTATTTAAAATTGATGTTTTACACACCTAAATTTTTGGATCATTTACATAAATACCCGTAGAACCTGGTAACGTTTTTGGCCGCTGCTATGAGTTCCGTCAGCGTTAACTAATAAATCTGAATTGTTGTCCGCTGTTGTAAACCGATTGTTGTTAAAATGAAGAATACCAAAACCTGTTTTGCCATTAAAACTGCTTACGCTGGAATCCGGATCCCAAAAGATGAACTCATCACTTATATCATCAAAGCCAATAATGACAAGCGAATGCTCCTCACCACCGGTTACGGGCTCTGGATTAGGTACCGGAGTTTTGCCTTTAGCTGCTTTAATACGTTCATTTAATCCCAAACCAAAGTTTACGCCGCTTACTACCCTGGCGTGTACGGTAAATCCGTCATCAATAGCTGATTTTATTTTTGTGATCAAAGAGCTTAATAAACCGCTTTTATAATTTATTACATCTCCTTTTGTTTTGTCACCAATCCATTCAAAATTGCGTGTACCCCCGCTAAATGGACTCACAGTAAATGATGGTTTTGTTTTTCCTTTTTTCGATGAATCTATATCCGTAAATCCACCTTCTTTCTCAAACCTTCTTCTCATAAATTCAGCTACTGAAAAACATGCAGTTTTTTCAGCATTCCTTAATTGGATAAACGCATTAAAATTTTTATGTTTCTTTTCAAAATTTGAAGGCACATGGCCTAATTTATCAAACGTAATCCAGAGCGAAACCGGATCTTCAGCTATTGCTGGCAAGAACATTTTAATTAAATCAGGTGCATTGGCAACACCGCTTTTTTCTATATCTGCAGGAATTTCCTTCATTAATCTTGCCACTTCTTTACCATTATCATTACTTATAGCTGCTATTAAATCCGTTACTTTATCTCTTATTGGATTTAATAAAGAAAAAGCTTTAAGTACATCTTTCATGATCAGTTCTTTTGCCAATTCCGACCAAAAGAATTGCCCTTTATCTGTAACTAAAGGATCAGTTGCTACTGAAGAGTTTACTTTTTTAGAAAATTCATCAATTGATTCCCGGATAGTTAGGTGTTTACACTGTACAACAGGTTTTTGGGTATGCTGTTTTACAAAAGTTTTATTATTAGTTTTTGTTTGTATTGTTGGTTCTGCTTCAGTCGCGGAATTAGCCGGACATATCGGTTGAGGTTCCGGCGGCTCTGGAAGAAATGGAATGGGGTTTGGAGGAGTAGGATTTAAAGCGGGCAACAATGAATCCATTTGCCAATTGTAAAGGGGCCTACAACTCCATCTATACTTAAGTTTTCTTTAGTTTGAAAATTGCGTACCGCTTTATCAGTTTCCTGTTTAAAGATTCCATCTGCTCCAAATTGTGGTAATTCAAATCCTAATTGTAATAATGCTTCCTGCAACTTTACAACTGGTTCACCTGTTTTTCCAATTTTCAAGAAATGTTCGCTTTCGCCATCAAAGCAACTTTCTAATATTTCATCACCTCTAAAATTTTCTGATTGTAAATTATGATCATCTGCCGTATTTTTTTGTACAGCAGTTATTTCCTTTGCGCCATTTTGCTGTACTACATGCGTTAATTCATGCGCCAGCAAATGTTTGCCCGTACTGGAATTTGTATCAAACTTTCCGGCGTTAAAATATATATCATTATCATGCGTGAAAGCCTGCGCATTCAAATCTTTACTCATATTATTCGCCTTAGTATCATTATGAATCCGCACATCTGAAAAATCTGTATCGAATGAACTTTCCATTTGATGAAGTACATTTTTTGGCAATGAAAATCCTGATCCCTTTGAAGCGCTTAATGTGTTTTCTATATTGGCTGAGGATGGTTGCTCAGAAACTGAATTCTCTTTTTTCTGTAATTTTTCCTGTTCTTCCTTTTCACATTCATCGCATTTGCGCTGAACTTTCTTCTTTTCTTCTTTTTCACAAGCATCACATCTTTTTTGCAGGTGCTTATCAAGTAATAAATTTTGATTGCTTTCAAAACCTATTTCCTTATGAGATTTATTTTGCACCGGATTTTCAACACTTTCTTCTTTTCTTTGAACATCTTCATGGCAACCACCACATTTTGGTGATTCAGGAGACAAAGGGCCTAAGTTCAATTTTAATTTTTGACTCGGCGCTTCCATACCGGGAATAATGCCTAATGCATGGCAATCTGCATGGCATTCATCATCTGGTTTTTTGCTTTCGGTTGGTGTATCATCTTGTTTAGTTTGGTCTTCATCTGTTTTGTTATCAATATCAGGTAAAGGATAAATAATGTATTCTCCTTCTTTAGTGATATATGCTTCCCTGCAATTTTTCGGCAAAATAAATACCGGTTCACCGGCTTCGTTGTAAGAGCAAGGGTCAGACAAGAATTTTACAGTGAAAAGATAACCATAGGTTGGATCTGCAAACACAGAAATCACCTGCATATCAACAACTGTAACTATAGACTGGCCTTCGAAATTTTTTCCAAAGAACACTGCGTTAGAAAGTGATCTGCCCACATCATAAAATAGATTATTATATAAAGGATAAATTAATCGTGGCGGGTCGGTTATGCTATCTACTATCTTGCTGTATTTTCCTTTCAGATCAGAAAGAGCATCAGTAATCAGTGCTATATTTTTCTTTTTAAATTCTTCGCACCTGTTTAAATCTGTAATGTCTGGGGTGGTGCTGTGCATTGGGTCAGGAACCATTCCGCAATCTACCGCCGACACCGGGATTACAAACCCAATTGATTTTGCATCCTGGCATGCACCATCAAACATACCCGGCATTTGTATATGTAATGGCAAATTTTTGGGTGATACAATTAATAAATCTCCACTCTTGTCTAAACTCCCACCACCGCTAAAATCTGATAATGCAAAAGTGTCATTCGGATCAGGGTAAGTAAGTTTCCTTGAAATAAGAAAATCTTTATTTTCGCTTCCTTTTTCAACTATATATCTACAGTCAACATTCTTACCAACGAAAATAAATTTTCGGTAAATTCTTTTCTTTTCATCACCGCTCATACTGCCGATATTTATAAATGCAGCTGTAACGCCACAACCCAATTTATCAGCAAGCTTTTTACCGGCTACAGGAAGGTCGGCAATAGTAGCCCGCCCGATTTTTACAAGAAACTTATCATCTTCTTTAAGCTTTTGGCTATCCGGGCAATCTTCTTCCGGTTCCTTACAAGTTTTATCACCTCTTTTTACTGTATCCAATTGTGAACAGGAAAGTTCACCGGTTTTCAAATAACCTTTACTTTTTTTATCGCCGCCGGTATCGCAGAAGAAACTCTTAAATACAATTGGTTTATCAATTCCGGTGATATGCAATTCTACATGATTGGTACCGCCTTTAATAATCAAATCTGTAAAATCAGAAAAATCGGAATCGCCTGCAACTTTTTCTAATTGCTTCGGCGTGTCAAGTATAAATTCTTCGGCGTAAACTGAATCAGCATCAAATAATGGCAAAGATGAGCCTGTAATTTCTCCGCCGATGAAATAGAATTTTCGGGTAATGGGTTTATCTTTTTCATCGGTGGTGCCAATTTTTATATAGGCGGCCGTAACTGAAGTATTTATGTCTATTCCAAAAAAGTCGAGTATGTCATCAATTTTTTTAGTAACCTTTTTCACCCATGGAATTTTTTTCAAAAGTTTTATTACGTCTGCGGAAAGCCATTTCATCGTAGCAACAAATTTCTTTGCGGGCCTTTGCCTTCTATCCGGAGGGCAATCTTCGCCTTCATCTTCTTTACACTTATCTGATGCAGGAGGAACAGGCATCATGCCGCATTTTACCGGGCCAATCGGGTTAAGTTCGCCCGTCATAAAAATATGCTGCGTTTCACAATGCGGTGGTATCCAATCGCCGGGCACAGGAAGAATATAGGCAGGAACTACCCCTTCTTTCTGAATAGTCATTCCCCTGTCATCATAAAAATGTAAAGTGGGGCCTATAAAGTCTGAATCCGCAATTGGATTATCCGGGTCTGTTTTTGCCAATTGCAATGGTGCATTCGCTTCAATTTTAAAAACAGAAAGCGGCCCAAAGCCAGGTTTGAAATCACATCCTTTGGTATCATCATCATGCCCCCAAACAAACTCCCGGTACATGGGCATTGCATTGTCGCTTAAATCCATTATGTTTACCAAATAGGTATTAGGTGTATGGCAAGCTATATAAGCATAAAATACAGTAGAGGCCTTTGTTTTATCACAATCTTTTTCATCTCCTTGCAATACAATTGTTACACGCCTTTCTGTGAGGTCTTCCACGTTATCTACAGGAAACAATGATTGCCCTTTTAATATGGGCATAAACTTAGCCAGTTCTTCCCCTAAAAATGTTACAGGGCTTTCAATTGCCGCTGCATCAAGCCCGAATTCAATTAATGTTTTTCTTAAACAATTTGCCCTGTTGTGAGATAGCGTCATATTAAATGCATTTGACGCTGTAGTACTTGCTTCGCCGATAATCCTGACTTTTAATTTTGTTTTTGATTTGGCGATGGCGTCTTTTATTTCCGGAACCACAGTAGTTCTTAAAAATTCCCGGTGCTCAGTTTTTAAAAAGAATTTTGCAATGTCAAAATTTGATATTTCCCATGCCTGAACAGCAGGGAAAAACGGGGGGAATTTTAAATAATCAGCACTGTTAGTATCCCATTTTTTTGTAAGCCCGGGGCCTTGTTCTGCCACACCTAAACAAGTTCCCTTGCCTTCAGCTTTTTTAGGTAAAGGTGTTACGCTTAGACCAATTTCCGCATCCATTGCGCCGAGTGTTGCCGGGCCAATAATTCCGTCTTGTAAAAGTGGTTCGCCATTGGAATCTTTGTGATTCAGTTGAAAAAATTTTATGGCTTCTTTTGTATTGTTGCCGAATTCAGGTTCCGGTTCTGTTTCTACTGCTAAGCGGTCGTACCCTTCGCAATGGGTATTTAAAACAAGTTTTTTTATCAAAACAACTGCAGCATTTACATCTCCTTTTTTTAATACAGCAGGATGTTTAACGGATTGAAAAACAGACAGCCTTATTCCCTTTAGATTTTCATTCGTTATAAACTCTGCAGGGTTTGGGCATGATGGCGTGGCGGGATCACCGGAACAGTGAGAATGATCGCATAATGCCTGGACAATAGTTTTTCTTGCCAAGCCTGTAACTGCATTTTGTTGTACAGTGTGTGTTAACTCATGCGCCAATAAATGTTTGCCCGATGTGCTGGTAGTATTATACTTGCCTGTATTAAAATAAATATGGTTGCTGTGTGTGAAAGCGTGGGCATGCAAATCCCGGCTCATTCTGTTCGCAGTGCTGTCGTTATGAATACGCACATTGGAAAAATTTGCACCAAAAGAATTTTCCATCTGGCTTCGTACTTGTTGGGGTAATGCGTTGCCTGAGTTTCTTGTTGCATTTAAACTACTTTCAATATCAGCAGGTTCTGCTTTAGCAACGTTAGTTGATTTTTTTTGCAGCTTATTTTCCTTTTCACATTTAGCACACTTGCGTTGAATATTATTCTTTTCTTCATTGCTTTCAAAGATGGACTTTTTCTGCACCCTGTCATTCATTTCATTTTTAGCATCTTCCTTTTCGCAAGCATCATATTTACGTTGTAAACTTTTATTTTTTTCCTTTTCACATTCAACACATTTTCTTTGAATATTCTTTTCTTCATTGCTTTCAAAAATGGATTTCGTCTGCACCCTGCCATTCATTTTGCTCTTACCATCTTCTTTTTTGTGCAATAGTTTATCTTCCTTTTCGCAAGCATCACATTTACGTTGTAACTTTTTTTCATCTGCTTTTTCACATTCCGCACATTTTCTCTGAATGTTTTTATCATCATCCGGCGGCTCTGCATTGCTTTCAAAAACTGGCTTTTTTTGCAGCTTGCTTTCTAATAATTGTTGACCATCCCCTTCCTTTTTTTGCAATTTTTCTTTTTCGCATGCAGCGCATTTGGTTTGAATAACCCCTTTAACACCAGTAATGAATGTGCTTAAAGGCTCGGTAGATCTTTTTTGAACAGGCTTCCCGCTTTTACCTGATATATCAGTTTTGTCAATACTTAAACGTTGCACCACTTTATCAGCCATTGCGTCCGCTTCCTTTTCATAAATATCATTTGGCTTACCGATAGTAAGCTTGGTTTGAAGGGGATAACTATTTGTTTTAAAGAAAGAATTTTTATGTGAAAAAAAAGGCTGTTCGTTTTTAGATGAAGCGAAAAAATCATTACCGCTCTCTTTATTAAAGAAAGGCGTATTTTTTTTTGCAGGCGTTGCTGCTGTTTTTGTTTGAACAGCTTTCATTACCAAAATGATTTATTATTTAACTATCTCCATTCTGTTTTTAAAATATTATTCATCCAGGGCAACATAATTATTTGCAAGCTCCACGGCAGAAAGTCAAGCAGCACATCAATAGAATTTGTTTCTACTTGCAAATGCCAGATTTCATTTTTCTCAAGCAACTTTCCATTGCGTTGCAAAAAACCTTCACGCAAACCTTCAGAAGAAGTATCTTTTAGGGCATCCCAACGCTCAATAACTTCTGTAAGTAAATAGTTGGCTTCGCTTAATTCCTGCGTTGTTAATCCGATTGTATTGGTTACAGGTTTCTGCAAACTCCATCCACATAAAATCTTTGCAATAACAAGTTCGTGCTCTTCGGGTTTTACATTTCCTGTTGCGAGATAATGCAGAAGATAAATTGCCTTCTCTTGTGTTACCTCGTCTATAAATTTTTCGCTACCGATTAATCCCAAATTTCTAAAGAAGATATTCAGGAACGGATGCAATAAAATAATACCGGCGTTTTGTATAAAAATTCCTTCTTCATCTGTCGTTGGAATTTCTTCATTAACAATTATATTTTCTTGTTGTAATTCCTTTTTCTGCCATGCATTTTTCGATCCTTCAATTTCTTTTTTCAATTTTTTAAGTGATGCCGATGTTATCCCGTTTTTAGTAAAAAATCTTTCAGGAAGTTGTTGAATCAATTCAGGGTTAGAAATATTTTCTTTTAAGAGAAACACTGCAAGAGATAATGTGCTTACATTTTTTTTACGCGAAACATATTGCAAAACCTGTTGCCAGAAAAGTTGTTTTAATTTTTTTTGACTGATGACAGGTTCCTCGTTTTTACGCCGGAAAAACTTAATTACCGGTACTATCTCATCAATAATTTTTGATAACTTATTTTGCCTCTTCGCCGTTAATGTTTCAATTAGTGATTGTAGAAAACTTTCAGAATGTTGGTTAATGATTCTTTTTAAAGCATGAGATTTTGTTTGAATAATTACCCGAAGTTGATCAATAAATACAGCGTTTGTGGCAAACACTTCAAGCACTTGCCGATGCCATTGTTCATTTATTTTTATCGTGTTCCAGCTAAGATAACCATGTTGCATATAGAACAACCATTGTTCCGCAGCGTTTAAGTTTTTTGCTTTTTTTGTGTTTTTAATAGATGAAACATTTCTTATTTCAATATCCAACTGTTCAGAAATTCTTTTATACACTTCATCGTTCCATCTTCCTTTTTCAATATCTTTTATAGTAACAGCACCAAGATTAATTTCCAGTTTGTCAATCGTAATTATCTCATCATTTGTAGAAATATTATCAAAAGCATTTTGCAGCACCGGTATAATTTCACGCCAGTAATGCTCACTCACCAAATGCTGAATGTTAAACGCATCCATCTTTTTATTTAATGACAGGTCAAATACCTGTTTTTTAATTATATGTTGCATTAATTAATGATTTATACCAGCCACTTTTTTATTTCAGCAATATTTGCTGCTGGTTCAATTTCCTTTACTTCTTTCGCATTCCATCCATCATATATTGATTTAATATTAATTTTATTTTTTCGCAAATGCCTGAATAAAAATGTATGTTCCTTAATATCATTGGTTTGATGATTGAAACACAACCTGTCTAAATATTGCCATGTTATGTTTTGTATAACCGTTTGCTTTTGTTTAAGCGTAAGCGCTTTTATATTTTTTGTCTTATCTGATTTGTCTTTAAGAACCTGATTAATTAAATCGTCAAAACGCTTTGGGGTGGGGTTTACGTCAGCAAGAAACCTTTGTGCATTTTGAAGCACTTTGTTTTCAGGATTAGATGCTGCTATTCTTTGAATAGTTTCTTTGTACGCAAATGCCCTTGCCTGGATATGCTTAACTTTTTCATGCGAAATGACAGCAGCAGGTTCTTCCATTTTTTTTTCTTTTGCCTGCGCGCGGGCTTCAACCTTTTCTAATATCGATTTCCGTTGCTTTTTTTGGATAATAACATCTTTATTTATGTCTTCCTGCTCTTCAATACAATTACAAGCTTCGCATGCTGAAAAATTATAACTATCATCATCACTGTTCCAGCAATAAAGACTATTTACCTGCGTGTTAAAATCGAAACAATAATCTGGTTCTTCATCAAAACAATGAACAGGCTCATCATTATTACATTCACATGGTTCACATTCTGCACAATCTGAAATAACATCAAACCTTTTTTTAAACAAAAGTTTAAGAAAATCACAATTATTATGGTCTATGCAAAGCTTGTTAGCCAACCATTCATTCCATAATTTAAATTCATATTCAAAGCAGCAAAAATCGAGAGGGTTGAGCCACAAGATTCTCAGCAAAACATGTGCAGGCGCTTCTCTGAATAATAATTTTTCTATGATGGCGCGGTTATTATTATTACGAAATCTTTGTGGCCACGCGGGTAAAGCAATGGTTGCAATAAAAGAGTATGGATCGCAGCCCGGCGTAAAACAAACAGGAATTTCTTCCTGAGTGCAAGCATCTTCATCATCACCGCTTTTCCATTTAAAGTGACAAATATTTTTCAGATCAATACATGGAGCAGGCAATGCTTCATCGCAATTACAATCGTAAAAACCATTCGCATTATTACAATGAGGCCTCAATAAAATATGTTCTACAACATGCAATCCCTCACTGTTGATTAATTTTTTTGCACGTTCCACAGCATCACAAGCCATCATTTCATTATTATATTGTTGCGGGCTTATTGCAACAACTTCACTAAGGCAGGTGTTTATATCTTTTCGGGATAAAATTCTTTCATTATTATAGTCGCTTTCATCGGCACATAACCACCGAATAATATTTAGATCATTTTCACTTGTATCCACAGAAAAATATTCATTTCGTTTACCGGGAAGCAATTCATTGTGCAACTCAATTCCATAATAGCCGCAGTTACATTCATATACAGCTTTGTAATTTTCATACACCTGTGCTAACCGCATTGAGCGTACATAAAACAACAGCGCTTCACAACAAGAATTAAAGCAACAATCAGATTGCCATGCAACATAGCAACCGGGCTCGCAGTTATCAATAATATTTAAACCGGCTTCATTATTGTCATCATTGCAAGAGCCAAAACCCGGCAATTTTATTTGCAGGTAAAAATTGCAATTATTAAGGTTGGTTGAAATATTTTTCCTGTAAACCGGAAAATAACAGGCAAGGCCCAGCAATTTTTTTTTCCATTCATTCAATGTAATTGATGTATCAACTGTTTCTGCAATTTTTATATTGTCTGCATCTGCGAGGTAAAAAGTCTTTTCGTTTTGAATGTATCTTTCGCAGATGTTCACAGATTCAAAAAATTCAATCAATCTTTCGCAACGATTGGCAATATTATTTTCAGAAGCACCGATGTAAATTCTCGCAACAGGTTTTTTGTTTAAATACAATAATAAATTGGTCTTATTTTCTATTTGGATGTGATCAAAGAAATTAAACTTAGAAGCATTGAATAATTTTGTGATTGCTTCATTCCTTCGTTCCGGCGTTTCATATTTACAGGGATGAAGAATACCTGTATCGCCGCAGGCTACAAAAAATCCATGGCTGCAATCTTTCCTTTTAAAATAATTATGAAAACCGTTTTTAGTTTGTGCAACACAAATAAATTTTTCCAGTGCTTTCCATGCATCTTCACAGGTGTTAAAACCATGTATACTCTCTGCAAGCACTTCGCGTATATAAATAAAAAATTTTGATGTTTGCCTTTCATCAGTTTTAAAGCAATCCGTTTTATTTTCTTCTGCATAAAAATTACCGCGGTATTTTAGCAACACAAGAAAAAATTGAAACTGTTGCATTGCCTGTTGAGCAGTTGCATAATAAATTTTGCTGCGCCAGTCGTAATATTTTATTTCACTATTATAAAGCGAAAATTTATATCTGCCTTTATTAATAAACTTAACCGGGTAAGTTTTTACCAGTAAAATAATTTCATCTTCTGCTTCATAATTATTAAACTCCGCTAAAGTTTCTTTTGGTACAAACACTAATGCTGTTGAATTTAAACAATCATTATGCGAATGAATAACAGCTTCTTTCAAACTTATGTAAGCATTATCTCCATAATTTTCTTTAAGATGTGCATATTTTAAAACAAGTCCGTAATTTTCATTAAAAGCAGTTCGCGCTTCTTCTGCTGAAGTATATCCCTTTACACTTTCAAAAAGTATTAATTCTTTACCTTCAAAATTACCTTTTTGATAAAATTTATTGGTGCACGTTATTTGATAATGATACCAGCGCGTTTTTGTTTTCTCATCTTCATGCCAACAAATTATGTCGTTGCCACCTGTATTAATATAAGTTATATCGTAAACAGTATTAACAAGCCTGTCTATTTCTGTTTTAGCTTGAGTTTGCGATACAATGTTTTTGGATGAAGGATGATAAGCCAGCAAATTGTCTTTATCAACAAGTTTATACCTGTAATTTTCTTCCTGATTAACCTGCCAGCTTTTTAATCTTTCAGTCAACTTCTTTTCTTCAACAGGCGCTGTATTTGACAATAAAGTTATATGAAACTTTAAAATATTTTGTATTTGCTTTTTTGCATCGCTTAATGATAATAGTTTACCTGCTTCGCTTTTCCAAATTGCCTGTATCTTTTTTTCGAAAGATTCCAAATACAAATCTTTAGCAGATGTTTTTAAACCAAGCTTTGATATGTCTGCATAAAAATTTTGAGCCGCACTCATTGCTGCACCTTCATTGCTGTACCCATCTTTTGATTCAAACGTAACTGCGTCTTTATTTATATCTGAAAGTTTAAAATTAAACTTCCATTCAATCGGCATCGGCTCCGAAACATCCAATAAATATGTATAACCGTTTACCTGTTTTATAATTTCAGCAATTGCTTTTGTTGCATCGTTTTCTTCAATAAATGAATTAAAGTAAGCAGCAACATTTGTTTCATCAGTTTGTATAAAAATTTTAAAGCCATTCTTGTTATCATTTTCCTTAACAGCATAGGCTGATGGCATTGGAAGCAACGCAATAATTTTTTTGAAAGCTTCGCCGGCTTCAGCTTCGCTGCTAAATTTTGTAACCGATTCAAAAAGCATTCTCTTATTAGCATCGCGGAACGAATAAGAATATTTTACGTCTTCGGTAAGGCTAACATATTCAGGAAAGTATGGGGGCTCAAATGCTTTTGCGTTTATATATTTTAAAGGCAATGTTTCACCTCCAACTTTTATAAGATTGCCTACATCATTTCTTCCGGGTTGCCATGTAAAAAATTTTTCGTTTTTAAGGTTAACATTTATATCAGCAGATATATCTAAACATTTTTTATCGGCAATTTCCTTTTTAATCAATTTGCTTTTATCATTTGCGGTATATTCAGCAAGTACTTTACCGTCATTATTTTTAAATTCAATTTTAAAAATATGTTTAGAAATAAAAATGTTTTTGTTGTTTGGTGCATGCGTAAAAATATGTTGCAATAAAACTTGTTGATCTTCCGCTTCCTCTTTTGTTTTAAAAAGATGATTGTATATGTATTTATTTCCGTGATCATCTTTTGTAAAAAGTTGCCATGCATTTTCGTATTCCAAAAATGTCATTTCGAAAAATGCATCATTATTTAATTTTTGGTTTAATGTGTTTAGCGACGCAATTGTATCAGCTTTATTTAATTCATCCTGCAAAATAAATATAGCATCGGATGCAACTTCTAGTTCCGGTTTGTACAGCTTATCAATTTCTTCCACTAAAAAATTACACAGATAATGTCTTCTCCAGTCATCTATGCCGGCCAATGCTTTAAAGCGTTTTTCAAAGCCTGAAATATTTTCATTTTCCCAACCGTTGCACGCATAATTATATGCTTTACCACGATTGCCGCTGAGGTCGGGATAATCCATTAAGAATTTTTCTTCAGCTTTGATTAATGATTTTTGCAAATCAACAGGCTGCAAAAAATCTGCGCTTAATAAAGCATAATCTGTAAACTGTTCTGCAAAACGTGCTAACAAATGATTTAAAAAATCCTGCCTGCGTGAGACGTACAAATTTTCATCTTCAATAATTAATGAAAGATAACCGGCATAAGTATCAACCGTCAATTCTATATCAAAAGAAAATTGTTGCTGTTTATTTTCACAAATATCTGTAGCAAAGCTTTTGAAATTATTTAAAAATGTAGATGCATATTTTAATGATGCAGCAGCGTTTTTTGCATCTTGCTCATTGCTATAATATTTCTTGCTGATTAAAACAAAATCGGGTGAAGAAGTAAAAAGATAAAAGAAAAAACATTCATCGTTAGTTGATACAATTACGGGTTCATAATTTCCGTACAACATATCTTCCCGAAGCTGGTTTATAGACTGATCCCGCACTGCGCCAAAACAAAATTCATACGGCGGAAAATCATCGCTGCACCTATGTTCAAGATCAGTATTTTTAATATTTCCATTCTTTAAAACTAATTCAAAATTTTTTCTATCGGTTGGGTATGCAAGAATGCCGCCGGTGTTTTGTGCCGAACCTGTTCCATCAGCGCCTGTTTTAAAACGCAACAATTGTTGCAATTGTGGAACGTTGGTTAACTGGTTTATAAAATAAGTGTGATTGTTTACTTCATTATCTGAAGAAGAAAGCGCAAACAACGAGCTGACATTTTTTAATTGAGTTAAATAGTTGGCAAGCAGTTGGTCAAAAAATAAAAGAAACCCTTTTAACTGCAATGCCTGTGCTTTACGTTGATTTGAAGCATTCGATGGTAAATCGCCTTCGCCAATTCCATACACATGTGGAAACTCATTTTGTATAGAATAATAATCCGCTAAATCGTTGTGATAAATACCTTGCGGCGCAACTGCATCAAGATTAGGTGAAGGCTCTTTATATAAAACCTTTCCGTTTGAAAAAGTAGTATTTAATAGTTGCTGATACTTTGCCTGGTTAACCTGAACCTTCATTCCATATTTAAAAAAATTAAACGCAGAACAAGAAGTGTCAAATGTTGGTATGTAGTTTTCCTGCAGTGCAAATATCCAGTCTGTTTTAGCAGGATAAATATTATCGTTATTGCATGCTTTCCAGGCAAGATTGCGAACGTTTTTTATACCTTTCACATCAAGTAAAACATGATAAACATCTGAAAGATGTAATTCCTTTCTTAACTGTATTTGTTCAAATTCTGTTACGTCAATAAAGCCATGGCTTTCTGTAATATTGAAAGGCCTGCCTGCATAAATTTCTTCTATCGGAATGCTTTTTTCAAGCATTTGCGGCAACGTATAAAATTTGGGTGAAGGGGAAAAAAAATCGCGCAGCGCTTCAATCATACTTACATAAACAGTTTCTCCGTCTGCGCCAGGCTCAAGCTCAATATCTACACATAAACCAATTGGTACTTTACATAAAACCTGTATGTTCGAAAAGTCTTCGCAAAAAGTACGATACTGCATTAAAGCAGATTTTATTTTATAGATGATTTCATCATGTTCTTCTTTTTGATCTGGTATATTTAAATGAAAATCTTTTTCAAGTTCTACATATACATTATACAAGCCATTCAAAAATGTACATGCACAAATATCTTCCTGTACATGTACATTATAGTCAGTTGCAACATCTGCGTTTTGTTTGCAAAAATCGGGTGAAATGTTGTCATCAACACCAAGCCATGCATTTCTTACACCTTCTATATCAACCAATAATTTGCGATAATCTGTAATGGTTAAGGGATTATTAGCGAGTATTTGATTCGGTTCGAAAAAAATATTACCAGTTGATTTGTCTTCAGGATTCGGTGCAAAAATATCAGCTGCAGGAAGGTTTGTGCGATAGCCTAAATCGAGCAATGCATAAATAAGCGCTTCAAGAATTGTGATGCCCGGATCATGTTCATTATGGTCCGTCCATATTTTACCTGAAAGGTTACCAAGGTAAGCAATGGCTTCACTGCGCAGTTTATTAAAATCCAGGTAATCCGGGAAACCTGAATTAGTTGAACTAATTGTTTTATTTAAAGATGCATCTGCCATTATTTTACCTGTTCTGTTTCGTCTTACAATAATTTGAAACGGGGATTAATTTGATATCACAAGGTTTAAGCACCTTTTTATTTTCATCTTCCAGCCAATGCTCGCAATCCGGATCATCAATGCACACTTCAATTTCGCCGGCCACTAAAATTGAACGTGGCGTAAGCGGACATTGTTTAGGTTTATTCTCTGGTGTTTCAGATTCATTGCCCATCCTAAAATCTGATATATAATCAATATAATCGGTATGTTCTAAAAAACGAATTATATCAGAACGATAAATACATTGCCCAAACGTAAGTTTTTCGTAAATACCAACTACCCATGGTGCAAGTAATTCTCTTAAATCCTGCTTTAATTTTTCAGTGTAATAATTTTCATCTTTGCTTATTATTAATTTTACACGCAAACAAAAATTTATTTTTTCATAACGAGGGTTCATTGCACGGAAACGTACAAATGGTGAAGTACGTTTGCGTATGTATGCTTCAATTTTTTCAATAATACTTACAGGAACTTTTGGTTCAAACGAGTTGCCGGCCTTTAGTTTATTTAAATCGGGAATTACAGCTAATATTATATAGCCGGGCGCAAAAGGAAAATCATTTTTATATTGGTGAGCATCAAGCGCAAAGCTGTGGTTAATGCATTTAACTTTAAATAACTGCGGAAAAGCCTCTAACGCAATTCGTTCATAATCGAATTTCTGAATTGCCCTTCCTTTATGCCGTAGTAACTCACTTACTCTAATGTAAAAATCACCTTGCATTTCCGGTATGCGGCCACCAAAACTTTCATAAGGCTGTTGCACACTTTTTACTTTCGCATCTGCTTCGTTTAACCTTGTAATGCTTTTCGCTGCCAAAGGTTTATACAATCGTAATTTATCGTTGGCAGCATCATTTGTGAATATTACTTCTATTGCCTGCGGATGTATGCCCAATGTTTCTGCAATTGCTTTACTGTTTTGCGCAATGGATGCTTTTATCCAGTATAAATCTTTTGGTAATACTGTATTATCGCTGGTCATATTTGCCGGCAATGCAAATTTTATGATGCCTGAAGTAGTAAGGTTTTCAGATGCATCATCCAATACTTCAAAGCCTTTGCGAAGGGGTTTCCAAACATTACTGTCAAGATAATACCAATGCACTTCTTCTTTTGGCGATTCAGAATCTGCAGTAGCTTCTGCTAATTGAAAAAGTATATTTATGTTTTCGCCCGGCACCAAATTTTTCAGGCCCAGAAATAAAGTTCCTTCATCACAAAAATTTGGAAATAATGTTGGCTGTAATTCTATTTCTTCATGTTTATATGTGCCGGTGTATGGATAAAGATGAATAAGATCGATATCTTCAATGGTTGCGTCGGCGGTATAATCAATTGATAATTGTTTGATGATCGGTGTCCATGGTTCATTAGGAATAACAACTTGTTTCTCACCAAAAAGGCCGGAAAATAATCCATTAACATTTAAAGTTACCAGTATATCATCAAACCTGTCTCTTATTGCGGTTTTTAAATCGTCTTCAATTCCTGATAAATTTGTTTTCAGCAAATCAAAAAGATCTGATACAAAATCTTTAATGGCAGTATTAATTTGATGCCTTTCCGGATTGCCTAATGTATTTACATCAAAAGGATTACTGAAAAGTGTTGCTATATCCGGTATTGCTGCTATTGTAACAACATCGTTCAACAATGTTTTACAATTTTTTATAATGCCATTTAAGAGAGGCTGGTTAACAGAACTATTAATTTCATTAGTAATAATTTGAATCAGGTCGTCCAAAACACCAACAATCGCAGAGTTAACAACATCACTTGCTATTTCAATAATTTTAGGGCCAATGTTTCCAAAGAAAATTGAAATATCAAATACCTGAGGAATTCCACCCTGAACATAAACCGCATCATTAATCAAATCCGGGTAACGGCCAAATGCCATCATTTGGCGTGCTAAAACAAACGAATAATCTTTATGCAGAAAATCCTGGTTTTGAAGATTGAATCTTAAAAATCCGGCCCTCGAATTCGGTTTATATTTTGCTAATTCGTTTTGAAGATTTACAAAATTTCTTTTACCCTCGAAGTCTGTTTTTTCAATAAAAAATGAGTAACTATAAAGAACACTATTAACATCGCAAACATTATTACAAGCACCAGGCTGGAATAAATGCCTGTTCCAATCCATAGTTGTTAGATTTTGAAACGCTTTGGAGGAGCTGTCTTTCTCTTTAACCCACTTGCCATTTTCTAATATGGCAAGATTAACTTCAAAATCACATTCATTCAACCCGTAAATACTTTTTGTATTATCAGTTGGGTTGGTGCAATCGTGATAATTATCTCTTACTAAATAACCTTTGTAGTAATCATTAAAATTAACAGGCTTATCTTTCCAATTAATGTTTATGCATATTTCTTCCCATTTCTTAAAGAATATTTCTTTGCTGCCAATATAAAAATTTGGGCCGATTAAATTCTTATTTCCGCTTCTTGGATTGACTACATCAAAATCTATAATTTCAGGACGTGTGCCAAAAGGATAAATTGCATTGTTTACATCCTGCACACTCTCATCATTCTGCACAATAAAATTTTTTAGCCCGCAAACTTCCACATGAATTCTCGTGTCATCTGTTTTAACTTTTTCATCTGTTCCTATTTTTTTGATTACTTCAAGGTTCCTGAAAAAATGATACAACGAAACTGTATGCAAATCTTCGCCTTGTTCATCATTTTGCATACTGCAACTAAGTGATGCCGGGCAGCAATTTATTTCTTCATTATTATGGTTGCTGGTTGTTTTATCACTCAACGAACTATTCAATTTTATTTTATCATCAAGTTCAATTTTTACAACAGGTTGCGTTGTATCAAAATCTTCTTTTAGGTTGTCTTTATTATAAAAAGTTACTGCAGGTAAATCAGGGTTTAAAACAGTATTAATGTGCAACAGGTAATTTGAAGAAGCAACATGCTCTATACTCAGCAATGTTATTTCTGTCGGTTCAATCCAATCTTTTTCGCCGCTAAATAAAATATTAAAAGCCTTACGCGGTTTAAACACATCCGCAAGAATTGCTCTTTCGCCCGGTTGCAGCGATGATGTAGCTGCTTTAAAATTTTCTTCCATTACCGTGTTATCAAAAATTGGTTTTTGCACCGGGCAATAACAAAGTGTATGAACCTCGGTTAAAAATGTTTCTTTTAATGTGTCAGCTAATTTTTTACTGATGCCTTTTTTTACAGCATCTTTGATTAAGTTTTGGCTGATGTAATAATAACTTAAATTGAGAGCAGCATTGATGTTATTAACAAAATTTGAAGCTGCAAAAAAGTTTGGATATTCATTTGTGTCAGTTATTGTTGAAGCATTTGGATTGCAACAATTTTTTGCAGTAGAAGAAGTATTTGTTTCTAAATCAGCGCAAAGCGATTCTTTCAATTCGCATGCAATTGTAATATTTACGGTTCTTGTTCCTTCCTGCAAATACAAAACAGGCGAAGCCAATATAAAACCAAGCCTTGCATTTGGGTAAGGCTGAATAATTTTTGTTTCAGGATCGCTGTATTTACTAAGCTTGCTGCCAACAGTTGGAAAATTTTTGGGATCATCATCTGTAAAATCCTTATCAACACCATTTGCTTTGGTTGCATCGGTTGCTGTATAAACACCTTCCACATAAGTTTCAGCAAATGCATTTTGATTGTTTAAAAACAACGTTCTTATTTCAGAAATTTCTGTTTTATTCACTACAATATCATCATCCAATGCAAAAAGAATATCTTGTTTGTTGGCATCTTTCCCATCTTTAACCAGCGTTCCTTTTTTAATTAAATAATTTTTAAGTTGCTTTTGAATTTCAAAAATTACATGCGTTTTATCTGCGATTGCATCCTGCGATTTTATTTGCAAAACATCTTTATAAAAAAAATCAAGATGCTTACGCGTAAAGCTGTTTAAATCGTTTTGCAGTTGCCGAAACATATTTAAAAACGCAAACAACAACCCAAGATGTGGTGGATGTTTTTTTTGCAACTCTTCTTTTAACGGTAAAAAACTTTGTTCCAAACTTTTAGTCGCGTTAGCAGATAAAACTTTTACGGCATTTAAAAAAACAGGATAAATATTTTTAACGCTTGCATAAAGATTATTTAATTGCTCGTGTTTGCCGGTTGTATTTTTTTTAAAAGAATTATCAATGGTGTATATATCTGCAAAGTCAAGGCCCCAGATATCATTTTGTTGTATTGATAAAAAATCAATACGGCTTATGCTAAAATACTTTACGGCAGCATTTGCATATTTAATAAAATCTTTGAGTCGCTGCTGGAGCCTGTCTTTTATTAAAAGCTGCATATCTTTTTCAATCGGCAAATCACTTTCTGCAAATGCCTTATACCAGCCATTTATTTTACTTATGAAATGATAGTAAATAAAATACACCTGCAATTGCAAGCCGGAAGCAGATGGCTTTTTTTCAAAAAGAGAATTATAAAAATTGTAATCGCTATCGGTTTCCTGTATTTTATAATTAATTACTGAAGCAAGAATAAAAGGATTGCTGTGTTTGAAAAAAGATTGCCAGTCGCTGATATTTAAATTGGGATCATAGTAATTGATATGGCGGGATAGCTGTACAAAATAATCCAGCAAATCAGCAAGGCTTCGGGCATCAATTTTTGCGGCACCTGAGAGCAAATCTTCCACTACCCGTTCGTGTTGGCTAATGCCCGGGTCATTTTGAAAAGGATGAGTTAAACAATTACAATCGTACATAAACTATTCAATTTATCATACCGGCCTCGCTGCTTCATTCAAATAATAATCATATACATAATTAAACCTTGAGTTTGTTTGTGGTATGTAATATTCAACACTGATGATAAATTTGCCTTCAATCAAATCCACCGAGTCATCGGGCGTTACATCAATATTTTCTGCCACAATCCGAGGTTCGTAGTACAATATTGCATTACTCACTTTTTGTTTTATTGTACCAATTAAAGTGCTGTTTAAAGCCTCAAACATGTAATCATTCAGGTTGCATCCATAATCAGGCTGCATTCTTCTTTCGCCAAGGCTTGTAGATAATAAAATATCCAGACTTTCTTTTATGTCTTCATAATCACTTACCATTTCTACGTTGCCTGTTTGATTATTAAACTCTGGTGGAAATTTCCATCCCGTACCAAGAAACGAGTTAAATGTGTTGTTCATATCAACTATTTTTTTATCCGCCAATTTGAACTGTAAAAAGCCCGCTCACAATTACGCCGCCATGTGCGGTCAAATCGCCTTGCCTTGCCGCCGGCCTGCCGCCGATTAATACGGTGGTTGAACCTTTTACAATTGCATCCGGCGGGCGGCGCAAGTGCATAAATCTGAAACAACTGCTGCCGGCAAATTGCCAATAAGTACATTCGGAACACAAGGCCCGGTGATTGGACCGCCAATATGCGGATTGGGCGTTGCCAATGGGCACGTATGCATATCTGTTTGTCTTGCTGCTGCAGGCATGTTATTAATTTATTTTTACTAATGAACCACTGATTTCAGTAATGCCGGAAGATGAAAGTTTTGCCGTGGCGCCCTGCATGCTTACATCTGCATCTGCTTTTACAGAAAGTGACGGCCCGCTGATAGCGAGTGAAACACCTGCACCAAGCGTTAACACGGCGCCTGCCTTAATATCAATATTGGCATTGCTTTGCAAGCTTATCCCGGTTGGATTCATTGTTAGTGTATTTTGATTTTGATCTTTTATTTCAATCTTCATGCTTTGCTCATCTATGGTAATGCTGTTGCCGCCTGGCGTATCAATAACGATTGTTTTTGTATTGTCGTTAAAGCTTAAATGCATTTTACTGCGTGTTGTAAAACCTTTTTCATCGTTCGCATCTGAAGCAGTTATTGGAGCCGGTTTATTGCTGCTGTTTAACATACCGAGAACAACTGCATCACGCGGATCATTATTTATAAATCCAACAATTACTTCATCATCAATTTCGGGCCTGAAAAAAGCGCCCCGGTCATTGCCGGCATCAAGGCTGGCAACACGCGTCCAAATTCCCTGTGCATTTGCATCTATTACAGGAATGCGCACAAGAATGCGGTCTTCACCATCCGGATCATTTTGCAATTGCACAACTTTTCCAATCTGCAATCCATTTATTGCGCCAACCAAACCTGCTGAAAGCGCATCATTCAAATCATTATGTAAAAAAGCATAACGCTTTGCATCAAGTCCGAATTGAATCTGCGTTTCCCAAACTCCATTTCCAAAATCCTGCCTTACGGCTGTTATAAACGCCTTGCCATTAAACCGGTCTCCTAATCCTGAAAGCTTAATTGTATCTCCGGGTTTAATAGAAGCATTACCCGTAAATTTTGCACGGCCTCTTATTTTAGCCAGGCTGCTGCGTAGCATAATGCCATCTACCCAACTTTGTAATTCCTGTTCAAGCTTGTGGCCACTATGATGCATTTCAAATTTTTCAGGGCTTAACGCATCTGCTAACGAAGAAGAATTTATATTGCCTTGCTGAGCAAATGAAGACGAAGTTGTATCGGCTGTAAATAATTGCTGATTACTATAATCCCATGACGATGCATTTACACTTTTATATTGTGTACGTGCATCCATTTCGGCTTCAAATTCAATAACAGACGAACCATAACCTATCTCTAATACTTCTTTCTGAATAGAAGGTTTTGCAATTTTTATTGTGCCGTCATTCACATTTACTAACATGCCATTTGCCTCAGCACGCAGCAACATAAAATCCCAGTCTGAAATATGATGTTGCACCAACTCTTTATGTTGTAAAGCCGTTGCTTCAGAATCAGATTGTAATTTATATTTTGAGATTAATTCATCAAAAACCTGGTTGTCCTTTACATTTTCAAAATAATGACTATGACGGCCAATCGTCATCTTTATAGCTTCATCCATGCATTCAAGCTGCAGGTAGCTGTTTCCATTTGCTTTTACTTTTATAGAATGTGTAATGATAATACCTTTAAATGCCTGTTTGTTAATACCATCTCTTCCAATATTTACCTGGATTTTTTTTCCCGGAACGAAAATTTCCTGGTTGCTTAAATCAAATGTTTGTTTGGCCGCATCACCATCGCGAAAAATAATTTTTGCTGAAGGCACGCGATTAACTTCTTTGGAAACAGAAAGCGAAAGCAGTTGATAAGAGGGCTCCACTTCTACCCCATCGATCATTATTTTATAAGTAGCCACATCGTGTTTGGCTGATGGTGGCACAAGTACATCTTCCATTTCACTAAGTTTTATCTATCGGCGGTAAATAAATTTCTGTTGCGGGTTTAATATTCCTTACACTCGTTAATCCGTTTACCCTGCCAACCTGAAGAAAAAAATTTGGATCATCATATATTTTATAGCTCATCAAATCAAGTCTGTCCCCCTGTTTTACTTTTATGTAATGGGTTAAATCAGGCGAACGATTTGGCTTATTTTTAGCACGTTCTTCCGGCGATACATAATGAATAAATGCTGCATTAATTTTTGCACGAAGCGGTGAACCATCAGGATTAAATAATGTATAATTAACATCCAGGCTTTGCAGTACGCAATTAAAATCTATTTCAGAACCCCATTGCACAATTAAAAACCTCGGGCGATGAATTTCCTGGTCGTTATCATACACGCATTTTAGCAATTTTTTAATCTGGTCATGCACGCTCATTTTTTTATATTCATCTACATAGCCTTCCAGTGTTTTCGTCCCATCCAATGTAAATTCAATTTTTAATTCCTGCGGTGCAGAAGATTTATATTTAGGATCTGTGTTTGACTGGCCGTGGGCTGTTGTTGTTTCAAGCTCTACTTTATAATTTTTTGTAAATGATTCAGGATTGATAGGCGTGGTAAATAACCTCTCCTTATCTTCTTCCTTAAAATCATTTTTTTTAAATGAATGGATTACAAGCTTCGAAAGCGCCTTTGAATTATCTGCCATGTTTGTCTTTTAAAATTTCAAGTACTTTTTCTACGCAGGTATTTATTATTTCTTCGTTTGACGTTACACCATTATTTGAGCTTACGGTTTGCCCTGAACCGCCGGCAGCAGCATTGCTGTCCTGGACGATGGTTGCTTTTACAACCAGTTCACGAATTTCTACCGGCATTATTAAAATTTAATTATTGAATAAAAGCCTGTTATAATTCAATTCCAATGTCTCAATCAACACGGCACCCTGTTCCGCATTTAATTCGCCAACTTTCCAACTGCGCGGCCAAACATTGTTAATTGTCCAATGCATAAGTATATTATGCTGTTCATCAAGTAAAGAAATATTTACTGTTGGAATTGGCTCTACGGATTCATCATCAAAAACACGTTTGAGCCATTTGGTTAACTTAGAGTCATCTGGTTTTAACAAGCCGCGTTTTAATGTTAACGGTCCATATTTTCTGCGCACAGGTAATACATGTTCAAAGCGGTTTTCGCCACCTTCTTTTATAGTTTCAGTATCAAGCGTAGAATCTAAGCCGGTTACAGATTGAAAGCGTATATCAGTTTTATCTTCGGCATCTAAATTAAAATCTACCTTAAAATGAAAATTGACAGTTTGATATAGTATTTCTGCCATAGCATATAATTGTTATGGTGAAATTTATGGTTTAGACATCACCAATCCTTCATGCACAAGCGTTAATGTTTCAATGGCAATTTCATTTCCATCAGCTTTTAAGTCTGTAGACTGATATTTTGACGGCCACGCTTTTGCCACGCTCCAAACAATTATTGGCTTATGCTCTTCATTTAAAAGTTTAATGGTAACATTACGCCGATATTTCTCCTTTCCTTCCTGGAACATGGCAGTTTTAGCCCACTCTGTAAAAAATTCCAGGTCATCCATTACTATTCCGCGCTTCAAAACAATATCAGTGTATTTTGTTAACCCGGGTTGCTTTGTTTTATTGTATGATGGCATATTCCCTTCGCGGTATTCAATTACTTCTGTTTCAAAATCCAAACCAGTAACTTCAGTAAAGCCAAATCGTGTTCCACCCCATTGAAGTTCGAAATGGAATTTTGGAAGCGGGTATTTAAATTCAGGCATAATAAATATGTTTTAAAAAATGATTTAATTTTTAATTTTATTTACATCTTTCTTTAGGGTCAACTGCTTTAATGGCATTTTCCAAACTTGTTTTGCAGGCACTTAGCGCTTCTTTTTTCTTTTTTGCCTCCTGAAGTTTGTCAGCTAAATCTTTTAAAGTTGTATCATCGTTTGCAAGCCAGGTATTAATACAATCTTTATACGTGTTTTTGCAGGCAGGGAAATTTAAAGTTGGTTTTAAGCGGCAATTGCTTTCGCATTCATCATCCTGTTGATTATTGTTATTATTGTTGCGGCTTTGTTGTTGATTGGATTGATTATCGCCACAATCATCACAAAGGCAAAACTCGTTATACCATTCGCAGATGATTGTTTTAAAACCGTAATATACCGTTTGACCTTTACCATACAAAGCGCAGGGTTTTTGATCTTTCGCACAAGGATCATAACAATTACCATCTTCACAACAATCCCTTGTAGAAATATAATTAGCAATAAGATTAGAAAACTTTATAGCATCTGTAATACTCTTAATTATTTCATCTCTTGTTTTAATTAAGGCATCCAGTTTTGCTTTATAATCATCTAAATATTTTAAAAAACCCTGGCCGGCTACCAATGAAGTATCGTTGTTTTTTATAATGCAATTTTGCAAATTATCATACGTTGTTTTTAAATAATCAAGCTGGTAATAATAATCTTTTATCATGCAGAAAAGAATCTCTATCGCATCAACAGCTTTGCAGGCATTGTACCATATTTTATCCGATTGAAGCGCCAGCAATTCTAATTGATTGCAGATTTCTGTTGCGTAATTTTCTGCTTTCTCCAATTCATCCGACCATGTTTTGTACGTATTGCGCCTCGTGGAAATAACATTCCATTTGTTTTGCAATTGCGTAGTTTCTTCTATTGCCTGCGAATATGTTTGCGTAACAGTTTTTAATTCTTTTTGCCATATATCGTAGCAACATTCAACGCAGGTCGGATCGCCGCCATCCGTAACACAACATTCAAGTATCTTATCATTATCCCAACCATTAGCGATAGGGTCATATTTATGTTTAGTAAGCATAAGTGATTTTTTTAATTATTAATTTAATCTTCCACATATGAAGCCGTTGTTTCCACTTTTTCAGGGCAACAAAATGTAACCTTTACTTCATTGCATATGTTACAAATAGCCTCTTCGCAATCTTTTAATCTTGGCGGGCAATCATAACAATCATCATTCTGCCCTTGCTTTATTATCTCTTTCGGGAAATGGCAGGGTTCGCATGAAGGGCAACATAAAAATTCAACTGCATCATAATTTCCTTCAAACTCTGCTCTTGAATTGTTTCTTGCCATGGCAGCCAGCGTCACAGCTTTCACAGATGTTACCAAATCGTCCTGTAACTTGTCTAATTCACCTTTTCTAAGCTTCATCGTATCACTTATCTGCTTTTCAAATTTTATTGCTTTATCAGAAAGATCTTTTTGCAAAGGATCGAGCGTATCTATATTTGAAAACATTTGTATACCTACAACATCGGATGCAGATTGCCAGATTGAATCTATGTCAGCAGATAATCCGCCGGGCAAACATATAAGATCATCAATCTGTGAAGCTGCGTCTTTGCAGGCATCTACCGGGGGCTTCGGTTCTTCATCGCATTTTTCAGAAGTAAGACCGGTAAGTGCCTTTTTCTGGGAACCGTTACATTTTTCGTTGTAGCTGCGTTTTAAATTACAAGCTGCCGTATTAAGATCATTGAACTTTGTTTTTGAATCCTTTATTTGTTTGGTAAGAGCTACCAAAGCTGCATTGAGGCTTTTGTTCCAGTCTTTAAGTTTTGCAACGTTCGTTTTTATAAGGTCGTTTGTTTGAATTATTTCGGTGCCTGTAATTATTTCGAAATTCCTGTAGCGGCGATAGTTTTGTTCTGTATGCACAAACATGCATTTCTTTTCGCGGTATAATTCTTTTTCGCCGTTGAACCTGGCTTCGTTTTGTGTTACTGTTCCTTTTGAATCATACAAATTTTTACACCACTGCGTACGAATAGCGTTTATACTTTTTTGTGTGGGATTGTCTTGCTCTTTACAACCGCAGTTATCATCTGGAGGCGGCGGCGGGCAATTTCCTTTTTGTGCCATTATATAATGATTTAAAAATTAGTAATAATGTTTAGTTATGATTCCGCAAGCATTTTATGCATGAACCTTAGTATGATAAATTCTGCCGGGCGCACTACGGCAAGCCCGATTTCAATTATCATCCTTCCTTCAAAAATGTCTTGCTCGGTCATAGTTTCACCAAGCCCGATATGCACAAAAAATGCTTCTTTGGTAGATGCTCCCATCAACGCACCAGCTTTCCATTGCTGCGTAAAATAGTTTGCAATCATTGACTTTACACGTACCCAGGTATTTATATCATTTGGTTCAAATACAAATTGTTCAGACGCATTTTTTGTTGATTCTTCTACCATGTTAAAATACCTACGCACAGGTATATAACGCCATTCATTATCGTTGCCGGCCAGTGTTCTTGCACCCCAAACTATTGCCGGGCCACGGCCTTCAAATGAACGGATCACGTTTATTGACTTACCTGCGACAGGATCAACATTTAAGGTAGCCTGCTCTTCTTTTGTAATTAAATACTGAGGGCGGATAGCATCATCAATATTTACATTGGCCGGCGCTTTCCATACACCACGGGCATTATCAACCTGGGCATAAATCCCAACCATTGCAGAAGAAACAGGCAGCAACATTTCCAAATTAGTTAGCGCATTTTTTGCCTGAAAATATTTTGCATTATCCGTACTTTTTAAAGCAGCAAGATTATCTGCACCTGCACCTATAATTTTAATAGCGGCATCATTATCCTTCGTTTGATCGTTGGGATCTGTTTTATAATTAAAGTCAATGCTCGCATAAATTCTTGGAAAATAAACGGCAGCATATTTTAAATCATCTGTTGTGCCGGAAAGTATATTTCTTAAACCACCTTCGCCACCGGCGCCATTAATATCAAAATCCCAAACATCTAAATTGTCAGCAACATGATAAACATCCATTACTGTAAAGCGATCCTGCAACTTTACGCATTGTTCAATTGCTTTATCGTGAATATTATAATAATCAACCGCATTATCAAGATTCATAGAATCAGGAAAAACCAGCAGTGTTACTTCATTTATTTTTTCAATCTGTGCCAAACCATTTAATAAATCCTGCGCCACAATTGAACCACCGGTTGATGTATAGTCTCCAACTGAATTGATCCAGCAGGGGCCGCCGCCATTATCAAAAAAAGTTTGTAATGAATAATACATTAAAAACTTAGACCGCTTGGATTCATCTACCGTAGCATTTACTTTTCCATCTGCCGTAAATGTTACAGACAAGCTTTCCTTTTCAGGATCAGGATAACCAAAATATTGAACATACTCCAACAACGAAGTAATTCGCCGGGCCTGTTTTTTAAGTCTTCTGGTGCTTTCCATTGCGCTATCTGTGTATAGCCGATAAATGCAGGAATAGCAGTTTCAACCGAAGCGATCGAAGGTGGAAGGTGGGGAATTTCCTCAATGTACACCCCGGGGGTTTTATATTCAGCCGCCATAATATTTGTTTTTGAATTAGAAATTAATTTTATTAAATGATTGGAAATAATTCAGATTCGGGAACAGATATATCAAAACATAAACGTTCTCTATCATCTTTCTTTAGATCATAACTCACAGGGTTAGGCACATAAACAGTGTCAGTTGTTCCCTCTTTTTGAAGTAAAAAATAAAATTTGGAAACTGCCTTTGGCCTTTTGCTTAATAAAATTTTGTTTTCTTTAAAAAGATAATCTGCGAGCAATGGATTCAGCTTTAGCTCTTTTCCTTTATCATTTATAAAGCGCCAATAAATAAATTTACTTTTTACGGGTATTTCAAACACAGGCGCTTCAGTCCAAACGCCTAAGGCATCTTTTCTTTTTATTAAAAAACCGTCTGTATCAAAAAGATTGAATGAAGAATTTTCTGCATCAGCTTTTATATGAACTATTCCCCAGCATGATTTATCGTACAACACATCACTAAAAATAATTTTATAGTCTTTTGCATAGCCATTATTCCCTCTTATTTCCAGTGAATACATAACTTCATTAAATAAGAATGAATCATTATTTACCAGTGAGCTTACAACACCTGAAAAATTGAGCAATACTCTTTTCGCAGGGTCGGAGCTATTGAAGGCAATCGTTTTAATGATATTTCCGCTTGCATCTTTCAAATTAAAATCTGCGTTAAATATTTCGGCAGAATTATTGAATGAATAATAAAATTTGGCAGGCAGTAACATGCGGTCATTTTCATTTGCAAAACCACCGCCGGTTACCTGCTGCCACTGCTTACCGGAAATGTCTTTATAATATTCACGAATATCATTAACGCCAAACGATGCAAGTTCTCCCTGGTCGTAAATTCTTGTATTATCAACAGCGCTAATATTATTCGTTATAAAAGGAAAACTTTTTGTATTTAAAACAGTATCGTTTGAAAAAAAGTAAATTGAAGGTAAGGAGTTTGTAATGGTACTGTTTGTGAAAGCATCAAATAAAGCATTTTTTTTAGACAAGGCAATGTATATATTAAGATCAGCAGGTATTGAAGTTATTGGGTAATATACAATTGATCCATCGCTGAGCAATCGCTCGCTTACACGTACCAACACCTTAAAACCTGAATATGACGGAACTATTTTAAGATTGTAATCAGCATAATTTTTTTGGAATACTTCCGGGAAAAAAAAGTCAATATCTGTATTAACTGATTGTTTATTTTCTGTAAACTGACTCAACAAAAAATTCATCCGGTCTTGTTGCGCAGAGAATTCGAAAATAGTTTTACCATCAACACCGGTACAATAAAACTCATGCAACAACTTTACTTCAAATAATGGCTTGTATATTAAAGACATAGCTTAATTTTTTGGAAATGCATTCGTTTCAATTTCTTCAATCAACGGCACTTCGCGTATAACTGCTTTATCAGTTATTGCAACCAATCGAAGTTTATACATGGCAAAAGGCACCTGTCTTCCGCCAAGCGAACCCCATAAATGATTTATTTGTTCAAAAGTGAGTGTGTATAAATCCATAGTGAATTTTATATCAGCAACATCCGGTTGTGATAAATCAATACTGCTGCCTGATACAGATGATGCCAATGAAAAAGAATTTTTGCTTTGCAGAAATTGTATAATATAAGAAAGGCGTCTTAATGCTAACGGGTAACTATTGCCTGAATAATTGCTGGTAAATAAAACATACAGGTTAAGAAAAACAGGTGGGTTTTGATATATAGCGCTGTTTAAAAAAGGCCGCTTAATTGCCGGCATATTCTTTAAAGTGCTTTCTTCTTCAATATTTACCAAGGTAATAATAATACTGTCTGAAAGCGAAGAACTACCGCTGCCAGGCTCAAGCATTCCAATATTATCAATTGCAACATTTACAGAAGTATCGTTTTTCTCGATAGTTATATAAGATGTTAACTCGTTACGTAATAATATCAATGCTGTGTCTATCATCAAAGTTATTTGAAGGTTACAAAATCTAAGGAATTTCGATAATGGACAAACATTTAAATAATAGCAATTATTACAAATAACAAACTGCCACCCCGTATTTATTGTTAAACTAAAATCAAAGTATCAATAATGCAACATGTATAACGTGAAGTGTATTTTTTTTTACGTGAAAGTCATTAAAAATGACGGCAACAAATTAATTCCCTATTCCGTTAAAAATGGTATTGGGAATGACATGTTTAAGTTTTACGGAAAACTTGAAATCGAATTCGAAAGTTTGATTTTTGCAACTGCCGCCCGAAAGCCTTTGCATGTTAATAGCGCAGAATCGGCCAATACGAATAAATTGATCTTTTGGCAACTGCAACAAAAAATCTTTTAGTGTATCATGACGAATTGTTTTCTTTAAAATTTCGCCAAACGCCAGATGAACTATAACGAGATGGTCGCAGCTTTCGATCATTACGATGTCGTTTGCCCTGGCATAGGCATATTCGCCGTTTTTTATAAAAAACTTAAAAAGAAAATCCGGGTTTTTAATAGCTCTTTTAGAAGCCGGTTGTTGATCTTTATCTGATAGAAAGCCATTTACTCTGACAGATGTAATTACATTATCATCATTAAATACGTGTGTATTGATTGTTTCACAACCACTTTCCTCATTTGAGTCAGGGCTAATTTTTTTTTCCTTTTCAATTAGACGTTTATCTTGATTATCCATAACAACCCAGGAGCTAAATAACAAGTATTAGTAAAATTTATTTTACAAGCAATTTTCAATGTGGCCCGAGATGAAATAGTTTTGTATAAGGTAATTCCTTATATTTTATAGGGTATGATAAATGTAAAGTGATTTTGAATAAACTTAAACGTTGGTATTTTTGAATAGTCTCCCTACTGCAAATAGTTATTAAATCATTCTTCTTTCAGGTTTCTTATAAAATTTGGAGCAACACTCAGTGGTTTATGGGATTCTTACTTTGAAATCTTCGGTTGGATTTATATTTCTATTACTATTTTAATTCTTAGCTGTTATTTAAATGTTAATCGATATTACGTAACACAGGTACAGCATACATCCCGGCTACATCTGCCTGTGCAATGAGCTGTACATCGCCAGGAAAATTAAAACGATAACTTTTTTTTGTAATATTACCAACAACAGTTAACCCTGTATTCCCTATGTATTTAAACATTGCAGCTTCGTTCTTATTAGCCGATACCTGAGCTTTTTGTCCGACGCTTTTAAAGGTTGAATCTGATCGCATGTTTAGCGAGCTTCTTTTACCGTTGCAATTACACATAAAAAAGTAATTAAGTTGTTAGTTACATCTAAAATTTTAATCCTCATGATACATTGTTGTATTACCTGAATCATTTTTTGATGTTGCTTGTTCGAGCAAGGAAGCTGCTCCCGATAATGAAAGCCAAACCAATGTCTTTTCAATAAAATTTTGCCCAAGCCAAATCCCAAAAGGTAGAGCTATCCATATGCTGGAACAATAAAAACAATCGATAAGTTTTCCTAAAAAACTATTTGCCAAACTTTTTCTCAACAAAAAAACTATATCGAATGGCCCGTCTTCTTTACTTAATAAATGTGTAAGTCTCCATACCGCAAAAAGTGACAAAACTATGTAAAGAATGTTCATTTCTACAATTGTTTGTACTATCGGAAACAAAATTTATTCAAGTTAAAATTAGTCGCGCAGACTTCCAAAATATTTTTTCGATCCCCTAAGCGCCATAAGGCATCTTTTTCTCAAGTTTACACCGGTATACTCATAAAAATTCCGTACCCTGTATAGTCTTTCCATAAGATATTTCATACACAGGCACAGCATGATTTTAAAACTTTTGCTGCAATTATACACTTATTATTTTATGCATATAGTATGCCGGCCAGCTCAAGCCCGGAACAGATGTAGATAAAAAAATGCCATATACTGTTGAACCACTGCCAGACATGGCAGCATATACAGCACCGTTTTCATATAGCTTTTGTTTTACAGCACCTATCTCCGGATATTCACGAAATACAGGCACTTCAAAATCATTTTTTATTTCGTGCTTCCATGTTTCAATGGGTTGTTGAATAATTTCTTTTACAGATTTAACCGGAACAGATGGAGTAATGCCCGAATATGCCCAGCCCGTATTTACATGCAATCCGGGATTTACGAGCACAATTGTATAACCAGAAAGGTTTAACCTTACCGGAACCAATTCCTCACCCCGCCCTGCTGCAAAGCAGGGTTTATTCAAAATAAAAAAGGGGCAATCGCTTCCTAATTGCAAACCGTATGCAATTAGCTGCGCTTCGGTTAATGCAAGATTGTATTTTTCATTCAACAGCCTCAGCATAAAAGCCCCATCTGCTGAGCCTCCGCCTAAACCTGCACCGGTTGGTATAGCTTTATACAGAAATATATCAATTTGGGGAAGTTGCGGAAAATCTTTCTTTAATAATTGATATGCTTTAATACAAATGTTATCAGTTGCATCTCCGGCAATAGTTATTCCACTTATATGCAGGCAGGTTGAAGCTGTTTCAGGCGCTCCAATTACCTCAAGCACATCCGTCCATTGTACAGGGTAAAAAATGGTTTCAAGATTATGAAAGCCATCATTACGTTTTGACGTGATGTTAAGCCCTATATTAATTTTACAATTGGGGAAAAGCACCACGATGATAAATGATTAAGTGAAAGCGAATCTATTTTTTCTTGCGGTTATTAATCTCATCGCGGATGGCTATTGCGCGGAGATAATCTTCCTGTTCGAGCACTTCTGAAAGCAATTGATTTAAATCTTCAAGCGACATTCCTTTAAGATCGTCCTTAACGCCTCCTGTTTCTTTTACCACAGGTTGATCTTCATCAGATTTTTTCTTTTTACCGGAATCTTCCATTAATATGCCCGCACTTTCCAATATATGCTCGTAGGTGTATATAGGGCAGCCGAATCTTACAGCCAGGGCCAAAGCGTCTGAAGTACGTGAATCTATCTCAACAGTATCATGTTCATTACTGCAAAGCAGTTTTGAGTAAAATATACCCTCCTGTAAATCACTTATAATAATTTCATGAAGCTCTACATTAAAAGCCATCATAAAATTCTTCATAAGGTCGTGCGTAAGCGGGCGGCTCGGTTGCATTCTTTCAAGCGCCACGGCAATAGCCTGCGCCTCAAAACCACCAATCACAATCGGCAACCGCCTTAACCCATTGGTTTCTCCCAGGACAACAGCGTAAGAATGTGTTTGTGTAATGCTATGCGATAACGCAACTATTTCCAGTTCTATTTTCTTCATAATCTGCTGCGAATGTACAAGAAATTTACAAAAAGGATAATCTGAAAACTTAATAAAAAACCGCCCCGGTTAACCGGGACGGTTGCTGAAGGTTCGTATGTTTTCTCATGATACGCCTTTCACTTTCTTAACCTCTTCTATAAGCTTAGGTACCACCTCAAAAGCATCTCCCACTATGCCATAATCTGCAGCTTTAAAAAACGGCGCTTCCGGGTCTTTATTAATTACAACTATTGTTTTACTTCTGTTTACGCCGGCAAGATGTTGTATAGCCCCGGATATACCAATAGCTATATACAGGTTTGGAGCAATAGCCAACCCTGTTTGTCCCACATGCTCATGATGCGGTCTCCAATGCGTATCGGCTACCGGGCGGCTGCATGCGGTGGCTGCACCAAGCAGTTTCGCCAGTTCTTCTACCATTCCCCAATTCTCAGGTCCCTTTAATCCGCGCCCTCCGCTCACAACAATATCCGCTTCACTTAATGGCACTTCACCTTTTACTTTATTTACCGCTGTTACTTTAACTTTTGCAGCATCTGTTTTAGCGTCAAAAGCAACAATTTCTGCAACACCGCTTCCGGTTGTACTAACCGGGTATGAATTAGGGTTAAGCGCTATAATTTTTATATCCGTATTTAGTGAAATATTTGCAAAGGCTTTTCCGGAAAACACTGTTTTCTTTACCACAAATCCTCCATCAGCCGTATCAGGCAACGCAACCGCTCCGGATACTAATGCTGCCTTAAGTTTAGCAGACAGTCGCGGCGCTATTGCTTTACCATCTACATTATTGGAGAACATAATCACTTTGGCTCCGCAACTTTGCACCACTTCCGCAATTACACTCGCAAACACCTGCCCATCTAAATGATTTAGCACAGGTTTATTTACATGATAAATTTTCTTTACACCATACTGTCCTAAAGCTGCAATATCTTCGCTAACACTTCCCAACACCACACCTTCTGCATCCACACCCAAATTTTCTGCTACCCTGGCGCCATAGCTTAATGCTTCAAGCGAAGCTTTTTTTATATTTCCTGCTGATTGATCTATGAATATTAAAACTGACATGTGCAATTCGTAATTTAAAATTGTAGATAAGGTTTGCTTAAAAAACTTTAGCTTCTTCATGAAGTAATCTTACCAGTTCTGCAGGATTATCTGCAGGCACGAGCTTCACACCTGCTTTTGCAGGAGGCAGCTCAAAACTTACAATGCTGGTAAGGTTATCCACCGCCACAGGCTCAACTACTTTAAGTGGCTTGGTTCTGGCAGCCATGATGCCACGCATATTGGGTATACGCGCCTCTGCCATTCCTTTTTGGCAACTAACAACAACGGGTAGCGCAACTTCGCAAACTTCTTCACCACCTTCAATTTCTCTCGTAATGGTAGCATTGGTTCCGTTAAGCTCAAATGTAGTAGCCAGGGAAACATAAGGGAGGTCCAATAATTCTGCAACCATACCTCCTATGGAAGATCCATTGTAATCTATAGTTTCCTTACCGGTAAAAATTAAATCGTATGCACCCTGCTTTGCTACTTCCGCAATTTGCGAGGCTATAAAGTAGCTATCCTGGCTTGATGCATTTATTCTTATTGCTTCATCGCCACCTAAAGCAAGCGCTTTACGTATAACAGGGTCGGCATCAGCTTCACCAACCGTTATAAGATGAATAACTGCGGAGGCATCTTTTTCTTTTAATTCTATTGCTCTTACCAGGGCATACCACTCGTCATAAGGGTTAATAATCCATTGAACAGCATCGGTAGCAAATTTCGTATTGTTATCAGTGAAGGCTATTTTTGTTGTGGTGTCAGGCGCTTTACTGATGCAGACTAAAATTTTCATTGGAAGATATTTGATGATTTTAATTAGTCAGGCAAAAAGTTGTTTATGCAACTAATTTATATACAAATATAATAAGCCTTTCAGAATATAAGGCTGTATTTCGTTAAAATATTGTTGACGGATGGAAAGAAAAGAAAAATTGCAACAACTATTAAAAGATGACCCTGCAGACAATTTTTTACAGCATGCACTTGCCTTAGAATACATAAAAGAGGGAAATGATGCTGAAGCAAAGCTTTTGTTTGAAAGTATTTTGGAAAGAGATGCTGATTATACCGGCTCTTATTATCATTTGGGGAAATTACTGGAAAGAGCCAATGACTATACAACGGCAATAACATGGTACAAAAAAGGAATGCAAAGAGCCGGGGCTTTAAAAGATATGAAAACCTACAATGAATTACAGGCGGCGCTGGAAGATATTGCTGATTTATAAGTTACACTTTAGTAATGGATGAGACTCTTATAAATAATTTTAAAACGTATATAAAAAGCCGGCAATTATTTGCGGATAACGATCTTTTGCTGCTTGCCGTAAGCGGAGGTATTGACTCTGTAGTATTGTGTGAATTATGTTATGCCGCAGGTTATACATTCATAATAGCGCATTGCAATTTCCAGTTGCGCGGAGAAGAAAGCGATAAAGACGGGCAGTTTGTACAGGCACTTGCTGAAAAATATGCTGTTGAATTTTTAGTAAAGAGATTTGATACCGGCGCATATGCCGCTGCGCAAAAATGTTCCATCCAGGTAGCAGCAAGGGAATTGCGCTATCAGTGGTTTAATGAAATTGTATCTTCTTACAAAGAAGATAACGCTGAAAGGAAAACAGCTTTGAAGGTACCTGCATATATCGTTACAGCACATCATGCAGATGACAATGTTGAAACAGTTTTGATGAATTTGTTTAAAGGAACGGGAATTTCGGGCATGAGAGGCATCTTACCAAAAGCAGGCAAAATTGTGCGGCCGCTCTTGTTTGCACAGAAAAAAGACTTAATCGCTTTTGCAGAACAAAACCAGTTAGTATATAGAGAAGATTCCAGTAATGCTTCTGATAAATATTCCCGGAATTATATCCGCCATAATATCATTCCGGCAATTGAGGCTATTTACCCACAGGCATCTGTAAATATCAATAAAACAATTACGCACTTTAAAGACGCAGCCATTTTATACAACCAGGCAATTGAATATCAAAAAAAGAAATTGCTCTGGTCCCGTAATGATGAAGTACATATTCCTGTATTAAAACTACTGCAGGCATCTCCGCTGCAAACCATTGTTTTTGAGATTGCCAAAGCATATGGTTTTACCGCTGCACAAACAGACGAAATAATAAAGCTGTTGCATAGTGAAACGGGGAAATATATTTTATCGCCATCACACAGGATATTGAAAAACCGTAACTGGATAATCATATCGCCTTTGCAAGATAAAGGCGATCAGGTTATTGTAATTGAAAAGGAAACGACACTTGTTTTTTTTGAAACCGGAAAACTAAGTTTGACAGAAAAGAAATTTCAGCAGGACAAAACGATTATTCCTGCCAATCAAAATATAGCATTGCTCGATCTTAAAAATATTCGTTTCCCTTTATTGCTCCGCAGGTGGAAAGAAGGAGATTATTTTTATCCATTGGGTATGCCTAAAAAGAAGAAGCTTGCCAGGTTTCTGATTGACAAAAAATTGTCAATAGCGGAAAAAGAAAAAGTATGGGTACTGGAGATGAATAAGAAAATTGTTTGGATAGTTAATCAACGAATAGATGACCGTTTTAAAATCTGCGCTACAACTACGCGGGTATTACAGGTAAATTTTGAACCTGTTTAACGATTCAGAATCGCTCTCATAAATTCTCCCAAAACATCTGTATGACCTGTAGAAAAAGCTTTTACTGCAATTACAGTAAAGGCAACGCCAAACACAGCGCCAAAAAAGTGGGCAACATGCCCGATATTGCCAGTACCTTTTTTGGCAAGGTATGCGGAAAGCGCAAGAAATATAATTCCAAAAATATATCCCGGAATATCGAATGGAATAAACATAAACCGTATCGGAAGATTGGGTTGCAGAATTATACCGGCAAAAATAACGGCAGATACTGCGCCGGAAGCTCCTAATGCTGTATATCCGTATACATCTTTGTATTTAATATAGTCAGGTATTGTTGAAACAATTAATGCTCCGGCATACATAATAAGAAAGAATATCTTTCCCTTATCATCAAAGAAATAAGGAGCTGAAAACAAGTGCTCTTCCACAAATACCCCAAATGAATATAGCGACAGCATATTGAATGAAAGGTGTATATAATCTGCATGTATTAAGCCATACGAAAGAAACCGGTAATACTGCCTGTTACTCTTAATCACTGCCGGCCAAAAAATAAGTTCTCCTTTCATTTTGGCATTGCTCATTGCAATAATGGAAGTGACACTGGTGAATATGACAATGATAAGCGTAATAGACATCGTTTGATTTTTTCCGAAGATAATTGAAAGCTTTTTAACAACAGATTATCTTGCGTTAATTTATGCGTGATGATATTTCTCGTTTCTTATAATAGTACATGCCCTGTACACCTGTTCTGCAAGGATAAGCCGTACCAGCTGATGCGGAAATGTTAAAGAAGATAATGACCAGGTAAAATTCGCCCTTTTCAACACACGCTCATCAATACCGTATGCGCCACCAATAAGAAATATTAATTGTTTTACACTTTCGTTTGCCCGGGCTTGTATCAATGTTGCCAATTGGGGAGAGGTGAGCATTTTTCCATTTTCATCAAGCACAACGAGGTAATCGTCTTTTTTTAGATTATCAAATATTAATTCCGCTTCTTTAGCTTTCAATTCTTTTTCAGTGAAAGACGCTGCGTTTTTTGGCGGTGCTATTATTTTCCATTCCGCCTGGAAATACCTTGCTGCACGTTGCGTAAAATCCTGCACCCCGTTCTTTACGTTATCATCGTCTGTTTTTCCTATGGAGTAAAGCTGTATTTTCATAAATATTATATTGCTCACAAAATACCTGTGATATAAGATCATCCTGCCGCAATCTAATTTTTTTGCATCACCCGCTTATATATTTCAAGATAATGTTCTGTCATAATTTCAATATCATATTGCTGTACAGCCGTAAAGTTTGTTTCAGCCTGTAATTTTGAAAAAGATTCATCTTTAGTAATTCTGTTAATCTTTTCAACCAGGCCTTCAACATCTCCATTGCTGAATAATGCAAAATCATTATCAACAAACAATTCTTTTATGCCATTAATATCTGTTCCAAGAAATGGGGTACCTGATGCCATGGCCTCAAGTGCAGCACAGGATAAGCCTTCCCAATTGCTGGATAATATGTTCAGATCAGCAGCTTTCATCAGTCCGGGAACATCTTTTCTACTACCCAAAAAATGAACCCGGTTCTCAATGTTCAAATTCCTGCACAGTTCTCTCCAGGTACGCTCCATCGGGCCTTTTCCTGCTAAATACAAATGATATTTATTGTCAAGTTGGGCAATGGCTTTTATGATGGTTCCATGATCCTTACGATCGCTGAATGATGCTACCATCAATAAATTTACCTGGTTTTCAGGAAAAGGAACAGGCTGAGCATTGTAAAGCTCCTGAATATTTACAGCGTTATACACAATCGATATATCAGGATGGCCTATTCTTTCCCACAATACCTGCTTTATACTGGGTGTGATGGCGATCAAAGCAGCATAACGATTGTATATAAACCGATCTATAAACTGCAAATACTTTCTTTCAAACCTTCTGTTTGTATTATTGTGCTCGGTAGTAACCAGTTTAACTTTCTTATTCGAAAATGGTTTAACAATCTTTGCCAATGCAGTAAAATAATTTGCAGGGAACAGATGAGAATGAACAACATCATACTCCCCGATATATTTTGCCATTTTAAAAATATTCAGCGGGCTATAAAATGAACGTGCATTGAGGTTTATTACTTTAACATTATTTTTTTTAACCCGCTCTAAAAAAGGCCCTTCAAGATCAGATAAAATCAACACATCTACCGCTACACCTTTTTGATTCATGAGTGGTACATAATCAGCTATAAGCTTTTCAGCACCTCCGGTACCAAGAGAATTAATAACCTGTAAAACTTTCATTATCCAAAGAAGAATTTATAACATTAAAGTTTGAAAACGAGATACGATATATTTTTATTTTAGAATAATCAGAAGCTTACATTTTAATCATTCTTGTAAACTAAGGGTCTGCAGCATTTCTTCTTTTTCCACCAGTTTAATTTCAAAGTGCAATAAAATAAAAAAGATAAAGAAAAATTGGTTAGCTCCAAGATCGCCCGAAAACATTGTATTTAATGCATAATAAACGAAAATTGCACATATTAATTTCAAGGTTCTATGCCTGAAAATAATAGCAAACTTTTTAAACACGGTATACATCATTATTATAATTATGGATACGCCTACTATTCCATTTTCATAATAGAGCTCGGCAAAAATATTATGAGGATACAGCCTTTTGTCGGTTCTGTTCATTAAATACCCAAAATCGCCCGTACCATTTCCAAATAAAAAACCAGGTATTCCTCTATATCTCAAAGCCATATCTATCAATTCTTCCCGCTCCGTACCGGATGAGCTTTCACCGGAAAACCTTGCTATAAAAAATGAAGAGGAAAAAAAATCAATAAAGTCCAGTAACAATAATAAACCGGCAACCAGTACCAAAAAAGTAAAAATATACTTCATATTGTTAGCAAGCTTATTATCCGCTAAAAAAATTGCGCAACCTCCAAGCAATGCTATAATCGGGCCTTTAGACCCGGAAGTAATCATGTATAAAAAAAGGCATACCATGTAGGCATATATAATATAATTTCTCTTTCCTTTGTGAACTACGGATAAGGCTAACAAAAATAAAAGACCAAGATACCTCGCTACCCAAATAGGATTTAAGGCAAAAATATATTTGCCGCTGCTATCTTCCGTTACACCCAATCTTACTATTTCTCCCTGCATTGATTGAAAGAAAGAAATTGGGTCGCCAAATTTTTGATACAATAAGAATAAAAAAACTGCCCCGGTAAAAAAAGAAATCTTTATAAATACATCAAAATTATTTACTATAATAAAGCCATATATATAGTACACAAAAATCCACAAATACAAAATTGCAATTTTAGAACTACCATACCCAATAGCATTGGTATAGGTTAATCCTATAACCAGGATTAAAAAAAACAATAAAAGTATCTGCAATTCTTTTACAAAACTTAAGCGGGGATTTGGAATAAAAACCAAAACGGCAAACAGAAAGATACTTACATAGATCATTATAAAAGGCGACAATATAGGCTTAATGCTATCCGGGAAAAAATAGTGCGCATGGTGAAAGAAAAGAGGAATAGCAATCCAAGCCGCCAAAAATCTATCTATCTTATATTTACCAAACATACTTTTTATAAAAGAATGGCTTTCAAAATGCCCTGCTCAGCTATATTAATGTTTATTTCTTTTTTTAAACCATTGCCTCCACCCTTTTTTTTCTCTCTCAGGGGCATCAAAATATTCTGTATAACCATAGGTATTATATTTATTGTAGTTCCTTTTCTCCCCTACCCTGTTAATAACAATATTTAATCTATCCCACGATTTATTTTCTACTTTTTTATTTAGCTCTTTCAGCACAAACTTAAACGTGTAGGCATGCCGTAATACAACCAAATTTACATCCGCATGTTTTGATAGCAGCGAAGAGTCTGTAACAAGGCTGTAGGGTGGCGTATCTAAAATGATATAATCAAATTTTCCCTTTAATTCTTTCATCATACTATTTATTCTCTCGCCAACTATAAGTTCTGCCGGGTTTGGAGGTATAGGCCCTGCCGGCAATAAATAAAATGATTTATTAAAATCAGGAATTTCAATCAGCAGGTCTTTTACATCAACTGAATTATCACTTAAATAATTACTTATTCCCTTTTCCGGAAATAATTTGAGTGACTGGCTTAAGCTGGGTCTTCTCAAGTCAAATTCCAGTACAACCACTTTTTTATTCAACAAAGCAAAACTTGCAGCAAGGTTCAAACTGGTAAATGATTTGCCTTCTGATGGACGGTGCGAGGTTACCAAAATAACACGTGGTGCTTCATCATTATACTTAATGAAGCCAAGGTTAGTTCTGATTACTCTGAATTGTTCAGCTACAATAGAACGGCTTCCTTTTTCTACTATTATAGGAGATTTTCCTTTTTTTGTATAAGACACTTCTCCTAATATCGGTACTATAGTTTTTTGCTCAACTTCCGATTTATCGCCAATTTTATTGTCAAAAAGGCCTGCAAAATAAATAATAGCTGCCGGCAGCAATAACCCCAATAAAATTGAAATTGCAAGTATAAGTTGTTTATTAGGTTTTACTATACCTGAGTTTCTCGGTCTTTCAATGCTTCGGGAGTCTAAAGTTGTTGATGCAAGTGTTATGGCAGATTCCTCCTTTTTCTGAAGCAGGAAGAAATATAGTTGCTCTTTTACAGATTGATCTCTTTTTATCTGAACAAGGTTTTTTTCAATCTGGGGAATATTTTTTATTCGCAGCGACAGTTGAGCATCTTTACTATTGATATTATTTAATGCAATTTTATACGACTGTTTAAGGTTAGCTATATTACCTAATAAACTTGTTTTAGCATTTTCTATCTGGTTTCCAAGGTCAACAGTTATAGGGTTTTTTGCGCCTAATCTTTGTTCCTGTCGTTCTTTTTCTAAAACGAGTTTATTTAAACCTTGTACTAATTCGGCAAAAGACGGATCTAAAATTCCTGAGGCTGACGGCACAAGTTTTCCATCCTGATTAGCTTTTACATTTTCTTCAATAGATTCTAAAACATTTAATTTTGTTTGCTGATCGGCTTTCTGAAAGTCAACTTCCTTGGCCTGGTCAAGATATTGCTGGGCCTCCGCAGAAACATCAGTTATTTTATTTGTGCTCTTAAATTTCTCAACTTGCCCCTCCACCAATCTCAGTTCCTTTTCTATTATTGCCAGCCTGCTATCTAAGAAATCGAGTGTGTTTTTGCTTACTTCTTTCTTATCATCCAACCCTTGTGTATTATATATGTCAATAAGGGCATTTAGAGCAGCCTTGGCTTTACGTTGATTATAATCAACAAGCTCCAGGTTAATAATGCTACTTGTTTTACTTACAGCTTGTACGGTTAATGAACTTAAATAAGATGTTACCGTAGCATCAATTGACTTAAAATTAAAACTGTATTTTGGATTAACATCAACACTATCAATTGTTTTCGGAGATCGTTTGTAAAGGTTATTATTTAAAAATTCTACAATAATGCCATTCACATTGTACCATTTACCTAAAGTAACAGGCAAGGCCGGTTGAGAAGCATGATAGAGTATCTCCCATTTATTTTCATTAGGCTTATATGTAACCAGCCAACTAAATGGTTCTGCTATTGTGTCGGGATTTGCCACCCTGATTGTCAATGGAAACTCTTCGCCAAAAATTGACCTGCTTGTTAATTTACCCTTACTTTTAATATTCAGGAAAAGTTGCTCTCTTCTTACTGCTGCTTCTATTAAATCATAGCTCTGCAAAACCTCTATTTCATTATCAACAAGTTTGCCGCCTCCGGTAATTTGTAAATCTTTTAATAGAGGATTATCTAACAACCCGGCTCCGCCTTTCTTTTCATCTTTTATTAAAATAGCCGCCTGTGCTTTGTAAACAGGTGATGCATAGCGATTATACAAAACACCTAATGTAACCATTAAAAGTAAAGACAGGATTATCCACGGCCAGTTATTAATTATTTTAAAAAAAAACTGTTTTGGATCAATTAATGACTCATCCTGTAAACTACTCATAGCCTGAGACCGGATATTATTTGAATTAGTTTGCACTATTATAACATTTAAAATTTAAGAATAACCTACTTTAATCTGGTTAATGCCACGATGCCTAACGAAATAAAGCTTGTAACAATTGGTATAATAACATTTAAGCCTTCAGTTTGAAGCCCTTTACGTTTAATTGGCTCCACGTATACCACATCATTTTGCCGGAGGTTATAATAGGGAGACCGCATCACCTCGCTGTTATTCAGATCCAGGTGGGCAACCTCAACTTTATCGCCGGCTTTTCTAATAACTTTAATATTATTTCTTTTAGCAAATACAGTAAGATCCCCCGCCATGCCCAGTGCCTCAAGCACATTAATCTTTTCGCCGGCAACCTGCAATGTACTTGGGCGCATTACTTCACCCATTATGGTAACGCGAAAATTTACTAGTGTAGCACTAACCACTACATCTTTAAGGTAAGGTGCAACAGCTTCTCTTACTACTGCTTTTGCCTGATCTGTAGTTAAGCCTGCTATATGCACATCACCAATACCTGGTATAGTAACGTTCCCGGATGGAGATACGGTATATATACTTTGCATCATCTGCGAACTTGTACCCGACACAATAGCAGAACCCATCATATTAAAAAGCTGGGCAGCTTCAGGGCTTACGCTGCTTATTACGATCTGTACCTGGTCATCTGATTGCAGGCGTAAAGGGTTTTCTGCAGCAACTCTAACCTGTTGCACCTTAGCGGTATTTTCATTCAAATCCTGAAAATATGCCAATTGTTTGCCTACCCTGCAGGAACTAAAAAACAGAAGAATTGCAATTAAAGAAAGCATTGATTTTTTTTCCATACCTGTGTATTGATTAAGATGTTTTTCTGAAAACATAACAGCAGTGTTTTAATTTATTATGTTCTTAAATAATATAAATGAGTAACTCTCACTCAAGATATTAATTTTATTTTCACTACAATAATTGAGTTTTTATAAATTCAGCCAGTTTTTTCATTTTAATATCCCAGGATAAATTTTGAACCGCATATTCACGCATTTCCTCCTTGTAACCTGGCATTTTTATAACCTTTTTCATAAAATCAATAAACGCTTCAACATCTACGGATGTTTCATTCGACTCAATATGATACACAAATGAAGTTCCTTCAGGAAACTCTTCATCCATACCACTAATTGCGAATGGTATCCCCCTTGCACTGTATTCCCTGGCTTTGATGCTGGAATTAGTTGTTACATCACTTCTATGAATTGCCAATGGTGCAAGTGCTAAATCTGTTTCTTCAAATATTTCATTTAATTTATCGCCGGAAAGAAATCCATGAAAAGTTACATTTTTAAGCTTTAGTTCTTCAGTAAGCTGTTTCAATGAGCCCAATAAGGCGCCCTTACCCACAATATGCAAATTAATAATATCTTTCCCTTTGTATTCGCTTAGCCCCCTTAAGATTCTGTCAATACCATGAGGCGGGCTTAACTCTGCAACACAGGTAAAATTAAATTCCGGGCCAGAAAGATCAGTTTCCCGTTTCCTCAAGGGCATTGCATTTACATTTACACCATTCCCAATTACCATTTTAGCCACCTTGTATTTTTCCGGATTAAAATTGGTATATAAAAGATCGGTAGTAGTGCCAATCAGAAGATCCAGGTTTTTCAAAATAGGCTTATGATATAGGCATAAGCTTAAATAATAAATATAACTTTTGCGTGATAAAGCTTCTCCAAAGGGGTTAGATGGCAATTCAAGAATTACTTTTTTCCTGGTTTTTTTTACAGCCTTATAAAACCAAAAAGCAGGTAAATAGCCTCTCAGGTAAATAACCTCCTTATCATCTCCTTCAAAAAACAGTTTTTCGTAGCTCATACGCAGGGAACGTACTGCTTGCAGTTTATCGAAAAAGGATTTATAGGGAGGCGTTTTTGTTGGCAAAAATTTTATAAAGTCTTGCTCAAAAACTTCGTCGGCGCCTTTATTACCAAGAAAAATCAATTCAGCATCTATATTACTATCCCTAAGCCCCTGCACCTGAGAAATAACTTTTTTATTTATTCCACTTTGCGGATTTCCAAAATAAAGCGCTACAAATTTTAGTTTAGGGTTTGCCATTGACCACTTTTTTTATTTTAGAAAGATATGACATGACTATTTCTTTATCAGTACTTGTAAACGTCAGTATATTTTTTATTGAAATTCCGGTTTCGACTGAGTAAATCCACAAAAAAAGAATTGCCGCAAAACTATAGCTGATAGCAGAAGCAACCGCAGAACCATTAGCGCCATAAGAGGGAACCCAAATTATATTCAGAATTATATTTAAAATCGCGGATGGTATCATAGCTTTCATAGATAGCCATGGCTTACCTCTGCCCAAAATATCCATATAGAGCACCTTAAAAATTGTCAATAAAAAAATACCCGGCAATAGTAACCTTAAGACTGAGCTGCTTCCTTCAAATTCTTTTCCGTAAAGCAGGTAAATGACCAAAGGTGACAAAAAGTACAGGGATATGCATCCAATTAACATTACCACACCGGCAAATCGCAGCAACCTGCAGGTTTTATTGGAAAAATCTGTGCGATCTTTTGCAGCAGCGCTCCTCGAAAATATGAGCGAGCTCATTAGCATTGGAACTTCCCAAAGAAAATGAGCTAAAAAAGAACCTTTGGTATAAAGACCAATTTCAGAAGTTGTGGACAACCTTTCTAAAATTACAATGTCACCAAAATAGTTAATATTAGCTACTAATAGGGCCACGGCATAAGTTATACCTAATGCAAGCATTTCTTTAATACGTGAAAAATTGAAAACAGGTTTTAATGAAACGTACCTGGAAATACGCTTTCCTACTACAAATGACATTATTAATGCCCCTGAAAAAGTACCAATCATTGACCCCAGTACACCTAACTTTAATACAACCACCAAAAACAAAGTAGCTACAAAATTTATAGCTACAGGTACCCAATTTATCTTGTTAAATTCTTTAATTTTTTGCAAGCCAAGAAATATACCTGCACTATAGTTTGTATACAAAGTAAATGGGATGCCAATTATGGCAAGAAACATGTATACTAAAGAATAGTTCTGGTGGGTAAAATATTGGATCAGGATAATACATACACCCATAGATAAAATGTTAGTAAACATCCAGATGGCCAGTACCGATCCGTAAATTTCATCAATGCTGTATTTTTTCTGACCAACAAAATATGTGGTTGACTGCTGAATTCCCAGGGAGCCGATTGACATAAACAAATTGGGGTACACCATCAATGCAGCTATCATACCATTACCTTCCGACCCAGATATCTTGCAGTAAGCATAGCTGAACATATACCCAGTACAATAGCAATACCTTTACTTGCTGAAACGGAAAAAAGATCTTTTACAAATGATCGAGCCAAAGTACTGTTATAATTTAAGTTTACTATAAGGCAACCCATTAATAATTAGTACATAACCTATTATTGTGGGAAGTAATTCTGTTAACATATATCCATTTAAGTATTACCCTTTGCTATTTTAGCATTCAAAGTAAATTCTCTTTAAAACTTTAGGATTTGGAGGAAATATCAGATTAGTTTTTACAAACTGTAATCGCAAATACTTAATTGAAGTATTGCTATGCGTTCGCAAAGATAAAATTATCTTTTTGATAATGAAGTATACAAATAAGAAATTACTATACGTTAATAAGTCATATCCTTTATAATAATATGATATATAACAATTTTTACATCGCCTTTTAGAAGATATATTTGCAACCTGATATTTTTAAAATTATCGTAAACAAAAATACATGTGCGGCATAAACGGTATTATCAGGAAATCTGAGTCTGCTGAGCAGGTCAGAGAACAGATTTCTATTATGAATAACAGCATTTTTCATCGTGGTCCTGATGATGATGGCACTTTCTCCCATATTAGCAATGGCAAAACAATTGGATTAGGCATGCGCAGGCTATCTATTATTGACCTTTCAACAGGTAAACAACCTATTTTCTCCCATGACCGGCAGAAGGTAATTGTTTTCAATGGTGAAATTTACAATTACAAAAGTTTAAGAAAAAATCTTGCAGAACAATTCAATGCACAGTTTTCTACCACATCTGATACGGAAGTAGTGCTTCGCTTATATGAACAATTTGGCGTAAGCGCTTTTGAAAAACTGGATGGGATGTTTGCATTCAGTATTTATGACATTACAAAACAAAAAATATATATAGCCAGGGATAGGTTTGGGGAAAAGCCACTCTATTATTTAAACAACCATGAGCAATTTATGTGGGCTTCTGAGCTAAAGGCCATTCAAAATGTAATTGGTTATAAACATCCATTATCTCCTGTTGGTCTTAATCTTTTTTTCAGGCTTACTTATATTCCTGCGCCATATACCATATACAAAGATATTTACAAACTTGAGCCGGCATGCTATATTGAATATGATATCAAAACAGGCGAAACTGTGTGTGAGAAATATAGTAATGAAGAGCCTTATCCAAAAACCATACAAACAACATACGAGGATTCTGTAAAAAAGATAGAAGAACTGGTCTTTGAAAGTGTGCAATCAAGAGCAGTTTCTGATGTACCTGTCGGTACATTCTTATCCGGAGGTGTTGATTCTTCTATTGTTTCTTTATGCCTGTCCAAAATTTCTAATAAACCTATTGATACTTTCTCCATCGGTTTCTCTGAGAAATCTTATGATGAATCTGACAAAGCAAGAACAGTAGCCAAACTTATAAACAGCAATCACCATGAATATATAATAGATCAAAATGATTTATTTGATGATGTAAATAAAGTAATACTCAATTTTGATGAGCCATTTGCTGACTCATCCTGCCTGCCATCTTATGTAGTAGCAAGTAAAGCAAAAAAAAATGTAAAAGTAGTATTAACAGGGGATGGTGGAGATGAGGTATTTGCAGGATATAATAAATACTACATGGCAGAATTCAATAAAAAATATACTTCTGTTGTACCTAAATTTGTTAATAAAGGTTTAGTACAAATAGCAGACAGGTTATTTGCTACTAAAAAAGATGAAAGAGGCATGAAATTCAGGATCAGGAAATTTATAAATGCAGTTGAATATGATGGCACTTATTACTGGAATATCATTTCGCTTGCATTTCCCGGTAAAAGTATTGAGCCATTATTATTACAAAACTGGAAAAACGATGATGTTTTTGAATATTACAAAACGAAAAATGGGTTTGCAGGAGCAGAGAATATTACACAGATGAGAAATGCAGACAGAATGCTTAGTTTAGAAGGTGATATGTTAACAAAAGTAGACAGGGCAAGTATGCTTGCTTCTTTAGAATGCAGAGCTCCGTTTCTGAACCCGATTATTTGGAATTATGCAAGCAGTTTACCGGAAGAATTTCTTTTGAACAAAAGAAATAAAAAGAAAATTTTAAAAGATGCTTTCAGCAAATATTTCCCCGAAGGATTTCTTGATTTAAACAAGCAAGGCTTCGGAGTTCCTGTAGGTAATTGGCTTAGAGATTCTTTAAAAGATGAGCTCCTGCAATATGCAAACAAAGATTTCATTTACAGCCAGGGGATTTTTAATTATGACTATGTAAAGAAACTTGTAGATAACCATCTTATGCAAAAAGCAGACAATACCTTTAAAGTATGGACATATTTTTGTTTTCAAAAATGGTATACCAACATATATAGTAATTACTAAATTTTACGCGGTATTTGTATATTAAATCTTTTATGTCTAAACCTAAATTATTCAGAATAACAACGGTCCCGGTTTCTTTAAGCGGATTATTAAAGAACCAGCTCAAATATATGAATCAATATTATGAAGTTCATGCTGTATCCAGCCCGGGTGACGAATTTGAAGCTGTAAAGAAAAGTGAAGGAGTATTAATACATGAAGTATATATGACACGTATTATATCTCCCTTCCAGGATCTAAAAGCATTAATTAAGTTAATCAGGCTGATAAAAAGAGAGCGCCCGCTTATTGTTCATACCCATACTCCTAAAGCAGGAACATTGGGGATGCTGGCTGCAAAGCTTTCCGGTGTGCCGCTTCGTTTACATACAGTTGCCGGCCTGCCTTTGCTTGAAATAAAGGGATTTAAAAGAAAAATCCTTAACATGGTTGAAAAAATCACCTACAGCTGTGCTACCAAGGTTTATCCAAACTCCTTTAACCTGAAAGAAATAATTATAGCAGACCGGTTATGCAAAGCATCAAAGTTAAAAGTAATAGGCAATGGCAGTTCTAATGGCATTGATACCACTCATTTTAGTCCTGAAAGTATTAGTACAACTGTTAAAGCAGCATTGAAAGATAAAATCGGCATAAAAGAGAATGATATTGTTTTTTGTTTTATAGGGCGTCTTGTTAACGATAAAGGAATTAAAGAACTAATTGAGGCATTTATCATAAATGCTGAAAAATATCAAACCATTAAATTGATTATTGTTGGCAATCCCGAAAAGGGAATAGACCCTGTAGATGAAAAGACACAACATATCATTTCAACTCATCCACGTATTTATTCTGCCGGGTTCCAGGCTGATGTAAGGCCATTTTTAGCGATATCAGATATATTTGTTTTTCCCAGCTACCGCGAAGGATTTCCCAATGTGGTATTGCAGGCTGGCGCAATGGGCGTTCCGAGCATAGTGAGTAATATAAACGGGTGCAATGAAATTATAGAAAATAATATAAACGGGCTAATTGTGCCGGTTAAAAGTGCTGAAGCGGTTGCCGATGCAATGAATTTTTTGATTACGGATAAAGATACCCGTTTAAAAATGGCAGCCAATTGCCGGAATATGATAGTTTGCAGGTATGATCAAAAATACATGTGGGAGCAAATTTTAATCGAATATAAAAACCAAATAAATATAAACAACTTCTAAATATATTTACAGACAGGCATAACAATCATGTACAAGCATTTTTTTAAACCTTTTACAGATATCCTGATTGCAGGAACGATATTTCTGATCCTTTTTCCTGTATTTCTATTAATCATTATCCTTTTATTTTTCTCTAATAACGGAAAACCTTTTTTCTTTCAAAAAAGACCGGGAAAAAATGAGCGGGTGTTCAGCGTAATCAAGTTTAAAACTATGAATGACAAAAAAGATAGTGAAGGCAAATTATTACCTGATTATTTGCGCATAACAAAAGTAGGAAGGTTTATACGTAGTACCTCTCTTGATGAAATACCCCAGTTGCTTAACGTTTTAAAAGGGGATATGAGTTTGATAGGTCCCAGGCCGTTGCTTGTTTCTTATCTTCCGCTTTATAATAACTTTCAAAAAAGGCGCCATGAAATGAGACCGGGAATAACCGGTTGGGCCCAGGTGAACGGGAGGAATAGCATAGACTGGAATAAGAAATTTGAATTAGATGTTTGGTACATAGATCATTGCTCAATGTTGCTTGATTTAAAAATTATAAGGTTAACTATAGCAAAGGTTTTTAAAAAAGAGGGGATTAATGCCGAAGATAATATACCAATGAGGCCTTTTACAGGAAATAAATGATTAAATTTACCATGATATTTTATGGTAACAAATTCTAAAAAATTTTTATATTAGTTAAATAAATCCATTTTCAACCCGGGAAAAACTATTAGTAAAAACTATGATTGTTTCACATTAATAAATCATTATTAAGGATAATAGTTTTATAATCTAAGAAATTTATCAAGAATGAAGCTATATATTATAGGAAGCGGAGATGTAGGAAAATTTGTGGCCTATAATTTTGACCTCTTCCATTCAACAGGATTCGAAATTTGCGGCTTTCTTGATGACGATAAATCAAAATGGGGCCAGATGGTGTGTGGCTACCAGGTTTTAGGAGGTATTAATTTACTTGAGAAAGAACAAGAAAAAGCAGGGGTTTTAATAAGCATAGCTCATCCTCAAACTAAAAGAAAAGTAGCTGAACAAATAGATTTCAATAAGGTTTTATCTCCCTCATTAGTGGCAAAAAACGCCTGGTTGTCTAAAGAAGTAATCATTGGCAAGGGTGTTATTATCTATCCCGGCGTATCTATAAATTATCATTCAGTTATTGAAGACCATGTTATTCTTAATATGAACTGTGCCATTGGTCACAATTGTACTATTTCAAAATATGCCACACTGGCTCCCGGCGCCTCGCTTGGAGGATATACGCAGATCGGAGAAGCGGTTTCAATGGGTATTAATGCTGCTACAAAACAAGCCATCCAAATTGGGAAAAATACAATTATTGGAGGAATGTCAATGGTAATTAAAGACCTCCCCTCAGATGTTACTGCGGTAGGCGTTCCCAGCAGAATTATCAAATATCACTCCTGAGCATTTGCAATGGCTGCTATTAGTATGTAAATTTGCGGCACTATGCACCAAAAAATATGGCTCTCCTCGCCCCATATGGGTGGTTCTGAAAGGAAATTTGTAACTGAAGCTTTCGACACTAATTGGGTAGCGCCCCTGGGTCCTAACGTAAACGGATTAGAAAAAGACATTGCATCATTTCTTGTTCCGGGCAATGACAACAGCATTCATGTTGCTGCTTTAAGTTCAGGTACCGCCGCGCTTCATCTTGCCTTAATATTGCTTGATGTAAAAGCAGGCGATGAAGTAATTTGCCAAAGTATGACCTTCTCTGCTTCCGCCAACCCAATTGCTTACCAGGGTGCAACCCCGGTTTTTGTAGATAGTGAAAAAGATACATGGAATATGTCGCCCGGGTTGTTAGAAAAAGCAATTAAAGACAGGATAGCCAAAGGCAAAAAACCTAAGGCTGTTATTCCGGTACATTTATACGGTATGCCGGCAAAAATGCCTGAGATCATGAGCATTGCCGGCAAATACGAAATACCGGTTATTGAAGATGCAGCTGAAGCTCTGGGAAGTCATTTGAACGGACAAAACTGCGGCATATTTGGCGTGATCTCTGCATTATCATTTAACGGCAATAAAATAATAACTACTTCCGGCGGCGGTGCATTGGTTGCACACGATGCAAAGCTTGCCGAAAAAGCAAGATTTCTCTCTACACAGGCGCGTGACGCTGCACCACATTACCAGCATTCTCATATCGGATATAACTACAGGATGAGCAATATATGCGCAGGTATAGGCAGAGGGCAAATGGAAGTATTAAAAAACCGTGTGCAACAACGCAGGGCAAATTTTGACTGGTATAAAAAAGTACTTTCCAATATTGAAGGCATCAGCTTTTGCGAAGAACCGAAAGGATATTATTCCAACAGGTGGTTGACTACAGTTTTAATTAATCATCCATCTAAAACCCGCGAAGATCTGCGCCTGGCATTAGATGCCGTGAATATTGAAAGCAGGCCATTATGGAAGCCCATGCATTGCCAGCCTGTATTTAAAGATGCTCCTTTTTACGGAGATGGCACTTCAGAAACATTATTTAAAGATGGGCTCTGTCTTCCTTCCGGCTCAAATTTAACGGATGAAGAAAGAGAAAGAATATTGCAGGAGATTGAAAAGGTATTTGCATGAGAGAGGTGTAGGGTTTAGGGTATAAGTGAAACGAGAAAGGTAAGAAGTAAGTTTTTTTTGCTTTACATCTCATGTCTGACGTTTCTTTTCTCACGATTAACATAGCACACTAAGCGAAACAGGCGCCGAAGTATCAGCGCCTGTTTTTTATTTAATTTCTTTTATCTTGATATTGCGCCAGGCAACTTTAATGCCGCCGCCATCATGAATTTGCAATGCAATAAAACCTTCCCCTTTTCCAATCTTCTCATCTTTTAAAGTAATCATTTCATGCCCGTTAAGCCAGGTAGTAACTTCATCGCCTACAACCCGTATACGATATGTATTCCATTCTCCAAACTTCAGATATTTATCTTTTTCTGCTTCCGGTTTAATTAACCAGCCACGCCCATATGATTCATATATACCACCGGTATTGCTGCCGGGAGGCGCAACTTCAGCCTGCCAGCCGCTGATTTTTACACCATCAATAGATGAACGGAAAAACACGCCGCTGTTACCGTTTGCACTCTGCTTAAATTCCAGCGTCAAGTCGAAGTTTTTATAACTTTTATCGGTGGAGAGATAGCCGTAAGCTTTATCCGGCCCGCTTTCGCAAATCAGCAATCCATTTTCTACATACCATTTTTCTGTGCCGTGGGCCGTCCAACCGGTTAAATCCTTTCCATTAAAAATTGAAACCGCCTTCTGCGCCGAAGCAGTATTTACCAGGAATGCAATACATAAAAACAGCACTATTTTTTTCATCAACCTATATTTTGATAATTAAGCCTTACAAATTCCAAACCCATTTCCACACATACACATTTTCAGGTTCCCATATTTTCAAATTAAACCAGCATTGTAACCGGGTTCTCCAAATACTTTTTAAATGTTTGAAGAAATGCAGAACCAACAGCCCCGTCTACACTTCTGTGGTCACAACTCAATGTAACTTTCATAAAGTTTGATACGCCAAAGCCATCGCCTTTCTTTACCACAACTTCCTTAATTCTGCCCACCGCCATAATCGCGCTGTCAGGCGGATTTATAATGGCAGTAAATTCATCAATATCCATCATACCAAGATTAGATACGGTGAATGTATTACCGCTGAATTCATTAGGCTGTAATTTTTTGTTGCGGGCTTTGCTGCTCAGGTCTTTACTTTCCGCAGCAATCTGGCTTAGTGATTTTTGATCAGCAAAACGTATAACAGGCACAATCAACCCGTCTTCAATAGCAACTGCAACACCAATATGTACGTGGTGCCACTGGCGGATGGATTCATTCATCCAGCTGCTGTTTACCGCAGGATGCTTTTTAAGCGCCATAGCTGCGGCTTTCACTACCATATCATTAAAGCTGATTTTTACCGGGCTCACTTCATTCATTTGTGCACGGGCAACCATCGCATTATCCATATTTATCTCCATAGTGAGATAAAAATGCGGAGCGCTGAATTTGCTTTCGCTCAGGCGACGGGCAATAACTTTGCGCATCTGGCTAAGACTGATATCCGTATATCCTTCTGTGCCAGGCGTTGCATTGAATGGAGCTACGGAAGCAGCCGCGGCAGGTGCAGCTTTTGTTGACGCAGCAGCTGGTGTAAAGTTGTCAATATCTTTTTTAATAATTCTACCGCCATCTCCGGAACCCTGAACAAGCTTAAGGTCAACACCTTTATCCTGTGCAATTTTTTTAGCAAGCGGTGATGCTTTTACCCTGCCATTCTCTGAAGCAGCGCCGGTTGCCGGTTCTTCAGCCGGGGCAGATGTAGCAGCAGGCGCAGATGCTGTTTGAGCGGGGTCTGCTTTTCCACCACCCTGCGGGCTTTTTAAAGAAGCCAGCAATGCGTTTATATCTGTTCCTTCTTTTCCAACTATTGCAATAACATCATTCACTTTTGCAGCTTCGCCTTCAGGCACACCGGTATATAACAATATACCTTCTGCATAACCAACCACTTCCATAGTGGCTTTATCAGTTTCCACATCAGCGAGATTGTCATCACTCTTTACTTTATCGCCTACTTTCTTATGCCATTGTACTATTTTTCCCTCTGTCATCGTATCGCTCAGCAAAGGCATCCTGATAACGGTAACGCCTAATTGCTCTGCAGATACAGTTGCAGCAGGCGCATCTTTGGATACTTCTTTTTTAGCTTCTTCCTGCCTGGGAGCAGCCTCAGCTTTAGGCGCTTCTGGTTTGGCAGCCGCGCCGCTACCCAATACTGATTTGTAATCTTCTCCTTCTTTTCCAACAACGGCTATTACATCATCAACTTTAGCGCTCTTTCCTTTTTCAACACCGATATACAATAAGGTGCCGTCATTATAGCTATCCAGCTCCATTGTCGCCTTATCTGTTTCCACTTCAGCCAGCAGATCGCCGGATTTTACTTTATCGCCTACTTTTTTATGCCATTCTACAATTACCCCTTCAGTCATCGTGTCACTCATTCTCGGCATTTTGATTACTTCAGCCATGGTATATAAGAAATTTTAGTTTTAAGATATCTTTTTTGGAAGGTCGAAATTAAGGCAAAAACAGCAAAAGCCATGAAGCATATAATCTTTTCTGTATCCGGCGTTTTTATACCCTGAAACGGCAGGCTGTTTTTAATAATCCAAATCCATTTTAAGGCGATCTTTTAATTCTTTTATTAATGGATATTCTTCCGCCATTTTTATGAACTGCTCCTTGCTGCTCAAAGGGCGTTCTACCGGTATATTGCTTTCCGGGTTTTCCCGAACCAGTATACTATAGGTGAGTGTACGGTTATTAAAGAATGATTGCAAATGTTCAATCAGCATACCCCTCTCCTGCTCAATAAATTTTTGCTGAATGTTGCTCTCCACCGTAATTTCAAAATTATTACTTTCTATCACCTGTAATTTAGCCAGCCTGAAATTTGTAACCGCCGAATGGTTCTTTTGCTCCGTAAGCTTTTCTATATATAAATCCCAGGCTTGTTCAAGATTTCCTTCCGTTAAATCTTTAACCTCTGCTACCTGCGGCTTTCGTTGTGCTATCTGTTCTCTTATTTTAGATAAAGCGCCCAGCGTAGGCTTGCTTTTCTTTTCTTCCATATTAACGGCAATGCCGCTTACATTTTCAGAAGGCTGTTTGGATACAGATGACGGTTGTATTTTTTCTTTTGGAACAACAACGCCGGTTTCAATAGTGAGCTTAGCCGGCGCTTCCGTTTTAGCTGCTATTTTTTCCGGGAAAACATGCTTTATTTCAACCGGATTTAGCTGCCTGAACGCAACAGGTTTTACCGTGTCAATCAGTTTTTTTTTACCGGCTCCCGGCTCATTTACCAGTTGTACTGCCTGTAATAAATAAGTTAGTTTTATTAAAGCCAGTTCAGTATGTAATTTTTTATTCCTGGCAGCTCTGTAATTTATCTCCGCTTCATTCAATATATTCAATGCGCTTATCAGCCATGAAACAGACAAATTCTTCGCTGCATCTTTATACTTATCCTTAAAGCTTTCTACTACTTCAAGCAGTGCTGTTACACGATCATCTTTACAAACCAATACATTCCTGATAAACTCGGCAAATCCATTCAGCACAAGATCGCCTTCAAACCCTTTCTTGTTTATATCGTCATACAAAAGCAAAGCAGCAGCCGCATCCTGCTCCATCATTGCATCAACCAGCTTAAAATAATAATCTGCATCGAGAATATTCAAATGCTCAAGCGTATTCTGGTAACTCAGTTTTCCATTGGTAAAACTTACAATTTTATCAAGAATGCTGAGCGCATCGCGCATACAACCCTCACTTTTTTGGGCTATTACCTGCAGGGCGGGTTTATCTGCTTTTATTTCTTCTTTATCACATATCTCCTGCAAATGTTCAACAGTATCGTTTGGTGTAATCCGTTTAAAATCGAATATCTGGCAGCGGGATAAAATAGTGGGCAATATTTTATGCTTCTCGGTTGTTGCCAATATAAAAATGGCATACGGCGGGGGTTCTTCCAATGTTTTTAAAAAAGCATTAAAGGCCGAAGAACTGAGCATGTGCACCTCATCAATAATATACACTTTGTATTTTCCTGCCTGCGGAGCAAACCTTACCTGCTCTGTTAAAGTTCGTATATCATCAACAGAGTTATTACTTGCCGCATCAAGCTCATGTATATTCAATGATGTGCCTTCATTAAAAGATATGCAGGACGTACATTTATTACAAGCCTCACCGTCTTTTTGAACATTTTCGCAATTGATGGTTTTAGCCAGTATTCTTGCACAGGTTGTTTTACCTACTCCTCTTGGACCACAAAATAAAAATGCATGCGCTAACTGGTTATTTTTAATCGCATTTTTAAGGGTAGTTGTAATATGCGCCTGCCCAACAACCGTATTAAATGTTTGTGGGCGATACTTACGTGCCGATACAATGAAATTATCCATATATGCAAATGTAAGGGAACTAACCAATGTGGAAATATGGGAATGTGGAGGTGTGGAAAGGTAGGGGAATTAATTTGAAAATGGGGAAATTTGAAAAATGGAAAAATGGAAAAACGGCTACGCGCTTATATTTTGCAACTAATGTGGTAGTGATACAGCGTGGAATTATTCTACAACCCCACTTCCTTTCCCGGGGAAAGGAAGATGGAGCTTGCCTGACCGCCAGCTACCCTGTATTCACAAACAGGCATTTTTAATACGGATAATACCCATAGCAACCCCGGTGTAGCGCACCGCGAATAATATAAAGATGTATACAGGGTAGCCGCCGTCAGTCAGGGGATAGGCTTTGCTGTATCCCTTACCACTTTCATTCTCTTTTTCCTTACCTTCAAACCAAAAGATTGCAATGTCAAAATATATTCTTGCTTTAGACCAGGGCACAACAAGTTCGAGGGCTATTATCTTCGATAAGAACGGATTTATTATTTCCGTAGCACAAAAGGAATTCACCCAACTATTTCCGCAACCGGGTTGGGTAGAGCATGACCCTAATGAAATATGGAGCACGCAGCTTGGTGTTGCTGCCGAGGCCATAAGCAAAGCAGGGTTAACTGTTGAAAATATTGCCGCTATCGGTATTACCAATCAGCGTGAAACAACCATCGTTTGGGAGAGAGCAACAGGTAAACCTGTTTATAATGCCATAGTATGGCAGGACAGGCGCACCGCCTCTTTTTGTGATGAACTGAAAGCAAAAGGCATTGATAAACTTATACAGGAAAAAACAGGGCTTATTATTGACGCGTATTTTTCCGGCACAAAAATAAAATGGATACTTGATAATGTGGAAGGTGCAAGAGAGAAGGCAAATAAAGGAGCATTGTGTTTTGGCACTGTAGACAGTTGGATATTGTGGAACCTTACCAAAGGCCAGGTGCATGCAACTGATGTATCCAACGCTTCAAGAACTTTGCTATTAAATATTCACACACTGCAATGGGATGGTGAGCTGGAGAAAATATTTGATGTGCCCGGTAATATGCTGCCACAGGTAAGAAGCAGCAGTGAAGTATATGGAGAAACGCAAAATATTTTAACGGCGCATAAAATTCCGATTGCCGGCATTGCGGGCGATCAGCAATCAGCATTGTTCGGGCAAATGTGCACACAGCCGGGTATGGTTAAAAATACTTACGGCACAGGTTGTTTTATGCTGATGAATACCGGCGAAAAAGCCGTGCCCTCAAAAAACAATTTGCTTACAACTGTTGCATGGAAAGTAAATGGCGTTACACAATACGCACTGGAAGGAAGCGTATTTATCGGCGGCGCTGTAGTACAGTGGCTGCGGGATGGATTGGGTATTATTAAATCATCTGCTGACGTAGAGGAACTTGCAGCAAAAGTGAGCCATAGTGACGGGGTTTATATAGTGCCTGCATTTGCAGGACTTGGCGCACCATATTGGGATCAGCATGCAAGAGGCACTATTGTGGGAATGACGCGTGGCACTACATCTGCACATATAGCCAGGGCGGCGCTCGATAGTATCGCCTATCAAACTATGGATGTATTGAAGGCAATGGAAACAGATTCAGGCATTTCAATTGCTGAATTGAGAGTAGATGGTGGCGCTACGGTAAATAATCTTATGATGCAGTTTCAAAGTGATATACTCAACACAAAAGTAATCCGCCCGAAAATTATTGAAACTACTGCATTAGGTGCAGCTTACCTTGCCGGGCTTGCTGTAGGTTATTGGAAAAGCATGGAGGAAATTCAGCAACAATGGCATATTGAAAAAGTTTTTGAACCCGATATGAAAGAGGTAACAAGAAATCAGTTATACAAAGGCTGGCTCAGGGCTGTGAAAGCGGCTAAAGTGTGGGCGGAGCAATAGAAAGAAGAAGGCAGGAGGCAGGTAGAAGGTGAAGGGTGTAAGGTTTAAGACAGAAACAAATTATATATGAACAGAGATGAAATGCTCGGCAGGCTGGAAACGGAAAAAGAGTGGGACATTATTATTATCGGCGGGGGTGCAACAGGATTGGGGTCAGCGGTTGATGCCGCTTCGCGGGGATATAAAACATTATTATTAGAAAGATTTGATTTTGCCAAAGGCACTTCAAGCCGCGCTACAAAACTGGTTCATGGCGGCGTTCGCTATCTTGCACAGGGAAATATAAAGCTGGTAATGGAAGCATTGCGGGAAAGAGGTTATCTCTTAAAAAACGCCCCTCACTTAACAAGCAGCCAACCTTTTATTTTACCATCTTATAGCTGGAAAGAGAAATGGTTTTATGCTATCGGGCTAAAGATATATGATTTAATGTCGGGTAAACTGAGCATTGGAAAAACACGATTACTTTCTTCCAAAAAAACGCAAGAATATTTACCTGCTGTTGAACAAAAAAAACTCAGTGGCGGCATTTTATATTATGACGGTCAGTTTGATGACGCAAGACTTGCTGTAAACCTTGCACAAACTGCTGTGGAAAATAGTGCTACTGTTTTAAACTATATGGAAGTAGTTGACCTTGTAAAAGATAATGGAAAGGTAAAAGGAGTAGTTGCAGAAGATGCTGCAACAGGTAAAGCATATACGATACAGGGTAAGGTAGTGATAAATGCTACAGGTGTATTTACTGATGATATTATGCAGATGGATGATGATCAGTTAGCGGATCTTGTTTCTCCTTCGCAAGGCATACATTTTGTGGTTGATAAAAAATTTTTCCCCGGTAATCATGCCATGATGATTCCTAAAACAGATGATGGACGTGTTTTGTTTGCGGTGCCCTGGCATGGCAAAGTTATCATCGGCACAACAGATACTCCCGTGCAGGAGCCTGTTTTTGAACCCACTGCGCTTGACGAAGAAATAGCTTTTATTTTCCGCAATGTAAACCGCTACCTTACTTCCGGCATTACTAAAAAAGATATTAAAACAGTGTTTGCGGGATTGCGCCCGTTGGTAAAAGCTCCGGGACAAAAGAACACAGCACTTATGCCGAGAGATCATACTATTATTGTTTCTAAAAGCAATCTCGTAACTATAACAGGCGGCAAGTGGACCACTTATAGAAAAATGGCGAAAGATGCGATTGATAATGCCGTTTTTGCTTCCAAACAGGAGCGCCGTCAATGTAAAACAGAAACATTACGGATTCATGGATGGACTGATAAAAAAACCGGCAATGAAGTGTTGGATTTTTACGGGTCAGATGCAGCGGCTATTCAACAATTAATGAATAATGATCCTGCATTAAAAGAAAAGCTTCACCCCGATTTTGCATATACGAAAGCCCAGGTAATATGGGCCATACAAAATGAAATGGCGATAACTATTGAAGATGTGTTGGCAAGAAGGATACGCCTGCTTTTTTTAGATGCCCGGGCAGCTTTAGATACAGCTCCGGTAGTGGCGTCAATAATGGCGGAGCAATTGAATAAAGATGAAGCATGGGTGAAAAAAGAACTGGAACATTTTGAAATGTTGGCGCAGCGGTATATGATACATTAGAGGGGCAGGAAACGGCTTTGAATAGTAAATAGTGATATATAAAAAGGGTTCCGAACTTTTGAAAAGCCCGGAACCCTTCAGCCTGTTAATTTTAATTTCTATTTTATCTTTTCTTTTACTAATGCTTTCAAATCCGCAATAGCAATACGCTCCTGCTGCATGGTGTCGCGGTAGCGGATAGTAACCGTTTGGTCTTCTTTGGTTTGATGATCTACTGTTATGCAGAAAGGCGTTCCTATGGCATCCATCCTGCGGTAGCGTTTACCAATCGCATCCTTCTCTTCATAAAAACAATAAAAATCTTCTTTGCAATCATTCATGATCTCCCTTGCTATTTCGGGCAATCCGTCTTTTTTGGTTAATGGAAGAATGGCCAGTTTAATAGGAGCAAGCTTTGCAGGAATGCGGAGCACGGTACGCGTTTCAGTTGATCCATCTTCTTTAGGAAGAACTTCTTCGTCGTATGCCTGTGATAAAATCAACAGGAACATACGGTCAAGCCCGATCGATGTTTCAATTACATACGGTACGTAATTGCCATAAGGTTTACCGGTTGTTTCGTCAATATCATTATCGAAATACTGCAGCTTCTTTTTGCTATATACCTGGTGCTGGCTTAAATCATAATCACTTCTGCTGTGTATGCCTTCTACTTCTTTAAAGCCGATTGGAAATTCAAACTCAATATCACAGGCTTCTTTAGCATAATGCGCCAGCTTCACGTGATCGTGGTAGCGATATTTTTCAGCAGGAATACCCAGGCTCAGGTGCCATTTCAATCTCGCTTCTTTCCAGTATTTATACCACTCTCCTTCTGTGCCGGGGCGAATAAAGAATTGCATTTCCATCTGTTCAAATTCACGCATACGGAAAATGAACTGACGCGCTACTATTTCATTGCGGAAAGCCTTACCTGTTTGTGCAATACCAAAAGGCACTTTCATTCTCGCTGTTTTCTGCACATTCAAAAAGTTCACGAAAATACCCTGAGCGGTTTCGGGGCGGAGGTAAACAATATTTTCTTCTTCATTTACTTCTGCAGCCACTGCACCGAACTCTGTTTTAAACATCAGGTTAAACTGGCGAACATCCGTCCAGTTAGCAGTACCGCTGATGCTGCATTTTATTTTGTTGTCTTCAATTAATTTTTTCAACCCTGCAAAATCTTCCGCTGCAAGCAATTTATCCATTGCAGCAATCAACACATCTCCTTCTTCTTTGGATAATGTTTCTATATGCGCCTCAATCAAATGATCAACCCGGTATCTTTTTTTGCTGTCTTTATTATCAATCATCGGATCGCTGAAGTTATCAACATGACCTGATGCTTTCCAGGTGGTGGGATGCATAAATATGGCGGCATCAACACCTACAATATTTTCGTGCAACTGCGTCATGCTTTTCCACCAGTAGTCGCGTATATTCTTTTTCAGCTCACTACCCCAGGGGCCGTAATCATACACGGCGCTGAGTCCATCATAAATTTCGCTGCTGGGAAATACAAAACCATATTCTTTTGCGTGGGCAATAATCGCCTGGAACCTGTTATTATCTTGAGTTGCCATAAGGGCGCAAAGATAGGAGATATGGGGAAAACCTGATACGGGGAAAGGTGGAAGGTAAAGGGTGTAAGGCATAAGCTGGCTGTTGTTAACTAACAGGCGAGGAGTAAGAAAAAGGAAAAACCTGTTAGGTTTACGTTCGAAACAGGCACCGCTGATAGCTGACGGCTGAAAACAGCATTATTCATATCTTAACGCTACAATAGGATCAAGCTTTGAAGCCTTCCATGCAGGATATATTCCGGCTGCCAATCCAACAGCCGAACAGATGACGATGGCTATACCGATTAAAGCCCAGGGGATAAAGAATGACACTTTCATCAGCATTCCTATCAGGTTGCCGGCAATTATACCGAGTATAATGCCAATAACAGCACCCATAAGACTGATCAGTATAGACTCAAACAAAAACTGCTGACGGATATTTTTTTTCTTGCCGCCTAATGCTTTTATTAATCCCACTTCCTTTGTTCGCTCGGTAACTGCCACCAGCATAATATTCATCAACCCGATTGCGGCGCCAAATAATGTAATAAACCCGATACCACCTGCAGCCATTGATATATTGCCTAACAGGCTGATGAAAGTTTGCGCAAGTGCATCACTTTTATCTATATAAAAATTGCTTTGCTCTTTTACATTCAGGTTCCTGATACTGCGAAAAACACCTTCCGCTTCACCAATAGCATCTTCCAGCTGGTTTACGTTGTTAACCTGAACACCTATATAAAATGAAGCATTGGAAACATCAAACAAACGTCTTAATGCATTGTACGTAGTGAACACTACATTATCTGCCCGCAAAAAGGAACTGCTGCCCTTGCTTTTAAGCACCCCTATTATCCTGAACTTATTCGTTCCTACTCTTATTATATGATCCAGCGCCCTTTCAACTTTCTCACCAAAAAATTTATAGGCTACATCATATCCCAGCACGCAAACATTCCGCCCGGTTTCTACATCAAGCTTATTAAAATCACGGCCATACATTACCTCATACCCGTTCAACGCAAAATAATTTTCATCGCCGCCTGAAACACGAACATTGGGATTTGTTTTTTTGCCTTCATAAAAAACGGTTTGGCTGCCTACTCCGCTTAAACCTATACTTACCCTCGCAGGATAGTCATATCTTTCTTTAAAGACTTTTGCCTGTTCGTATGTAATAAGCCGGCCTGCATTCGATTTTTTTACCTTCTTATTACTGCTGCTGGTTGTTTTGGTTACATCCCCGCCACCATCGCCAAATCTTATCTGCCGTTCACGAAAACGTATACTGAAAGAATTAGCGCCCATTGTGGCAAAACTTTCTGATAAGCTGGCGTTCATTGCCTGGATAGCTGTAATTATACCTACCAACGCCCATATACCCAACGCCATAATAGCCACTGTAATACCAGTACGAAGCTTATTGCCCCTTACTGTTTTAAATGCCAATGAAAGTGTATCGCTCAGCGTCATGCAGCAACTGAATTATTTCCTAAAATTAAGGGTTGAAAGCACGCCGGCAAAATAAAGCAGTGGGAGTGGTGAATTAGATGTGGTGGATGGTTGGTAGATTTGGGTTACAGGTTACAAGTTTCAGGGCAGCTCAACTATTTAGCAGCAGCTTTGTAGTTTAAATATCTGCAACCTGAAACTTGTAACTATCAACAACCTTCTTAATACAACGCCTTCGTCAGCAAACTCGGGAACATCCCCAATACTATAACCAGTATAGCAGCAAAGAGTAAAGTATATTTAAATACAGCAGATACAGGCTTTGCTTCTGCGTTACCTTCTTTAAAATACATTGCCTGTATAACGCGGAAATAATAATATGCGCTGATAGCGGCCATTAACACGGCAAAAATTACCAGCCAGGTTTGATGCCCGGTTTTAACAGCGCCGATCAGCATATAATACTTGGCAAAGAAACCTGCAGTTAAAGGAATACCTGTTAATGATAACAGGAAGATAGTATTCATCAACGCGAGGAAAGGCTGGGTTTTTCCAAGCCCGTTAAATCCTTCAAGAGAATAATCTTTCATTTTTATTACAACCGCAAAGCTTCCGATAGTGGCCAGAGAATAAGCCGCGGCGTATAATATTAATCCTTCTTTGGCAAATGTATTTAACGAAAATACAGCCAGCAGCATAAACCCCGCCTGCGCTATACTGGAATAAGAAAGCATTCTTTTTACGCTTTGCTGAAAAACCGCTGTAATATTTCCGATAAATAAAGTAGTGGCTGTAATAAGCGCAACGAGTATTTGCCATTCGCCATGTACTTTACCAAAAGCATTATCAAACAAACGCAGGAAAGCTACAAAAGAAGCGGCTTTTACAATAGTTGCCATAAATGATGTAACTACAGTCGGAGAGCCGTCGTACACATCAGGTGTCCAGAAATGGAATGGCGCGGCACTTACCTTAAACGACATGGAAATAAGCAAAAGCACCAGCCCTATCGCGATCATGGGACTAAATCCTGCAGTGGCAACATTAATGCCATCAACATAAAACGTTCCTGAAGCGCCGTACAAAAATGCAATGCCCATCAGCATAATACCTGATGAAAATGCGCCCATCAAAAAATATTTCAATGATGCTTCATTGCTCTTTAGATTCTTTTTATCGCTTCCTGCCAGTATATATAATGGTATTGAAATGATCTCTATACCGAGGAAAAGCATTAATAAGGTGTTGAAATAAGTTACGAGACCAATACCGGAGAGAATGAAAAAGATCAATGCATAGTATTCAAATGTATCATTGCCTGTTTCTTCAAATTCAGTAGCGTTTAAAATAAAATAAATTAATGTGCAGAAGAATACAATGCCCGTAAAAACCTGTCCGAATGGAGAGAACTTCAGCATGCCGCGTATATCAGCATCAAGATAAAAAACAGCGTTATACTCAAGATAAGTAACTACAAGCAACGCTATGATACCTGTAATAGCAACGGGAGCCGCGGCTTTTTTATTTTTCAAAAAAATTCCGCTGAACATCATTACTACACCCCATAATGCCGATAATATTAATGCGATCATAATCTTCTAAATACCTCTTGAATTATTAATAGTGATTTTTAGCTGATAGCTGTCAGCCGTCAGCTTTGAGCTTTCGGCTTTCAGATTGCGACAACCTTACTATACGCTCTCTTCCTTATATCATCTGCTTTACACCTTCAACCTTACTTCTGCTACAAGCGCCTACCCTATACCCTACACCTTACCTCTTACCACTCTCTCCTCACAGCCCCTGCACTTTATGCATAAATGCTCCCACTGTATTTATTGTAAGCTCAATCAGTGGCTTTGGATAAACACCCAATACAAAAATGATAACAACGATCACTGATAAAGCTATAATTGCTCCTTTGTCCAGCTTTGTTACACCGGCTAACGGGTAATGCGCTCTCACCGGCCCATAAAATACTTTCTGGATCATATTAAGCGTATATACTGCTGCCAGTATAATACTGATCAGTGCTATAGCCGTTGTCCATTTACCGTAAGTAAACAACCCGTTAAACATCAGGAACTCTCCCACAAAAGCATTGGTTAACGGTAAAGCGATATTTGCCAGTGCTATGATCACCAGGAAAATAGTAAGCGTTGGTGAAGTATTGGCAAGCCCTCCAAGCTCAGATATCTTTCTTGTGCCCCAGTATTTTTCAATGGCATTAACCACTATCCACAATCCAATGATATTAATACCGTGGTTGAACATCTGCACCATCACACCTTCCACACCGCTTTCAGCACGGGCAAACACAACGGCGCACATTAGCCCTATATGCGCAATGGAAGAATATGCTACCAGCCGTTTTATATCATCCTGCATCCATGCAATGCAGGAGGCATATATCATTCCGATAACAGCAAGCACAATGATAATATTGCTGAACATTTGTGTAGCATAAGGAAATACAGGCACCAGCCAGCGGATCAACGCGAAAACACCCATCTTTACCATTACACCACTTAGTATCATGGTTACCCCGGTAGGAGATTGTTCGTACGCATCAGGCTGCCAGGTATGAAAAGGAAATACCGGCATCTTGATAGCGAATGCAATAAAGAATAACCAGAAAACAAATTTTTCTTTACCGGGTGGAAGTTTGGCTTCCATAAAAGTGCGCAAGGAAAAAGTGCCTTCCGGCGTATGCAGGTATACATAAATGATACCGATAAGTAATAATAATGAACCTGCAAATGTGTATACAAAAAATTTGAACGTTGCCTGTATGCGTTTTTCTCCACCCCATATTGATGATAAGAAATACACCGGTATAAGCGCCAGCTCCCAGAAAAAGTAAAACACCAATGCATCCATCGCGCAAAACACACCCATCAGTCCCGCTTGTGTAAGCAGCATTAAACCGTAAAATGAATTTGGCTTTTTATAATCATTATTATAGGTAGATAAGAAAACAAGCGGGAAAGAAATGGCTGTGAGCAAACATAACATTCTTCCCATGCCATCATACATCAACGCGAAACTGCTGCCAATGGATGGCATCCAGAAATAGCTTACGTTATTAAAGTTGAAATATTTTTGATCGGTGAAGCACAGGCTTGCGGCAACTATACCCACTGTAATAAAGGAAGAAGTGAGCGCCCATTTTTTTGCCTGGTCGCCTTTCTTTAATGCAAAAGCTATTAACCCGCTGATTAAAGGAAACCAAAGCAGCAATTCCGGAAAAGTAAGTAATACGTCTTTAGGATTCATAGCTTATAAAACAAACAATTGAATAATGAATAAAGCCAACGCCGCCACAACCATAATTAAAATATACGCACCCACCTGCCCGCTCTGTAATAACCTTAACTGCCTGCTGCCATAATTTACAACGCGGCCAACGCCGTTCACCACGCCATCAATACCAAGCTTTTCAATAATATTATTTAAGAAGGCAGCAATGCCGCGCAGGGGTTTTACAATTATAGCATCATACAACTCATCTATATACCATTTGTTCTCCAGCACTTTCCCCAACCCGGTTACATCATTTAATTCAGGCTTTTTACTGAACCTGCTTACCGCATATAAAATGGCGATAGCCGCTAATGCAACAGATGCGCCCATCAGCATATATTCCGTGTTATGACTTATTTCATGCGGATGCTGCAATTTAACTGAGCCGGCAAATACCGGTGCAAGAAAATGTTCCAGTGCATGACTGCCACCCAATACCGCAGGCACACCTATAAAACCGGATATTGCAGCAAGTATGGCCAACACAATCAAAGGAATGGTCATTGCCTTCGGACTTTCATGCAGGTGATGTTCCTGTTCATGCGTTCCCCTGAATTTACCGAGGAAGGTAGTTGCATATAAACGGAACATATAGAATGCCGTCATCACAGCGCCCAGCACACCTATTACCCAGTATACAGTACTTGCAGAAAATGCCGCAGCTAAAATTTCATCTTTTGAAAAGAAACCACTCAGCGGCGGTATACCTGCAATAGCTATACAGCCTATAAGAAAAGTAATATGTGTAACAGGAAGCGCTTTCTTCAAGCCGCCCATTTTCCGGATATCCTGCTCATGATGCATGGCATGTATAACCGAGCCGGCGCCGAGGAATAATAATGCTTTAAAGAAAGCATGCGTCATTACATGGAATACCGCACCGGTGTATGCGCCCACGCCCAAACCTAAAAACATATAACCCAACTGGCTAACGGTTGAATAAGCCAGCACTTTTTTAATATCATTTTGTTTGATGGCGATAGTTGCTGCGAGAATAGCTGTTGCCAGGCCAATAACGGCTACCACGCCCTGTGTTGTTGGTGCGAGTGTATATAGTATATTACTGCGTGCAATCATGTAAATGCCAGCGGTAACCATTGTGGCAGCGTGGATAAGCGCAGACACAGGCGTTGGGCCAGCCATTGCATCGGGCAACCAGGTATATAAAGGTATTTGTGCACTTTTACCGGTAGCGCCGAGAAATAGTAATAATGTTATTCCAACCAGCGCCTTGTCATTCATTTGCATGCCGGATGCTTTTGAAAATACATCAGCAAAATTTAATGAACCAAATTGTTGTATGATCCAGAATGCCGCAAGCAGGAAACCAAAATCACCGATACGGTTCATGATGAAAGCCTTTTTTGCAGCATTGGTATAATCATTGTTTTTAAACCAGTAACCGATCAATAAATAAGAACAGAGACCAACGCCTTCCCAGCCAATGAACATGATGAGATAGTTTGCGCCAAGCACCAGTAACAGCATGGAAAATACAAACAGGTTAAGATACGCGAAATATCTTGCATAGTGCTCGCTGTTTTCTTCATGCATATACGCTGTGGAATACACATGTATTAAGAAGCCGACACCGGTTATTATTAATAAGAATATAGATGATAACTGATCTACCTGGAAGGCAAACGGAATATCAAGCCTGCCAACAGTAATAAAATCAAACAATTTTACTACGCCAGAATGACCAGCCTTAACATCAAAAAATAAAACAAGACTTACGACGAATGATGCCAGTATAACACCGCTGCCGATAATGCCGGTAAGCGATTTGGAAATACTTTTCCTTCCCAACCCGTTGATCAGAAATCCTATCAAAGGAAACAAAGGAACCAGGTAAACTAATTTACTCATATCAGGTATATAGCACGCAGACCGGGCAATTGCCCGGATTGCGTATTAATGTTTTAATCTGTTCAAAAAACTTGCGTCTATCGAATGTGTGTTGCGATACATCATTACTATGATAGCCAATCCAACACTTACTTCAGCCGCTGCCACCACCATTATAAAAAATACAAACAACTGCCCGTCTGTTCCGGCAGTGGTGGCCGGATCGGCAACAGATGCAGCGAGATAATGCATTTTGGAGAATGCAACCAGCAAAAGATTCACTGCGTTAAACATTAACTCAATGCACATAAAAATAATGATCACATTGCGGCGCGTTAACACCCCGATGATGCCAATGCAAAACAAAGCGACAGATAAAAATATATAATGATTGATAGTCATAGTTCGAGTTTCAAATTTTGAGATACAGGTTTCAAGTTCCAGGTTTCGGGTTTTCCTTTCACCCTATGCCCTACACCTTCCCCCTTCCTCTCACTTCTTCCCAATCACCACTGCTCCAACCATTGCACTCAAAAAAAGCACACTGCTTATTTCAAAGGGCAACACATAATCTTTAAACAATACTGTTCCTAAATTATTAATCAAACCGATCTTTCCGGTATTTAATAAAACTTCCTGTTGCATGGTGTCGGTGTCTTTTAATGCTGCTATCAGCACCAGCAAAATACTACAGCCCGAAATAACGCCTGCAAACTTCAGCCATTTATTTTTTAATGGAGAAGATATTTCGTTCAGGTTCATCATCATCACCACAAAAAGAAACAATACCATGATGGCGCCTGCATACACTATAATGTTTACAATAGCGAGAAACTGCGCATTGAGCAATACATAATGCCCGGAAATAGCAAAGAATGTAATAATAAGCCAGAGAATACTATGCACAGGATTTTTGCTGAATACAACCATCAGCGCGCTTCCAAGCGCAAGTACCGTAAGAAACCAAAAAAGCATTTGTGTAATTCCCATTATAGTAGTCGTTCGTTGGTTGTTATATCAGGACTTTGATTTTTTCTTTTTTTCGATTAACCCTTTCGCCTCTTTAAATTCTTCCGGTTTTGTTACAGGGTCGGGGATCAATAAATCCGGCTTACCATAAATAAAACTTTTGCGGCTGTAGTTTGCAGGAGCAAAAGTTTCGCTTAAATAAACCGCGTCTTTCGGGCAGGCCTCTTCACACAACCCGCAGAAAATGCAACGCAGCATATTGATCTCATATCTTGCCGCATATTTCTCTTCCCTGTATAATTTTTCTTCACCCGGTAAACGTTCGGCAGCTTCCATTGTAATCGCCTCTGCCGGGCAGGCCACGGCGCATAAGCCACAGGCTGTGCAGCGTTCGCGCCCTTCTTCATCGCGGTTCAGCACATGCAATCCACGAAACACAGGACTGAATGGTCTTGTTTGCTCAGGATATTGTATGGTAGCTTTTTTCTTAAAAATATGACCGAATGTAATGAGCATTCCTTTAAAGATATTCCAAACGTATATCTTCTCAAGCCAACTTAACGGGCTCCTGTCAACCGACTTTGCTCTTTGTGTTAATGACTGCATATTTACTTTTTATTTCTTCAAAGAAGAAACTATATAAAAAGTTGCACAAAAGTATTTTTATCATTCATACAACCCAATTAAAATCAACATTACTTCATTGTATATAGTGCAATAGCTGCCGTAAGCACCATATTGAACAATGCCAAAGGTATTAATCCTTTCCAACCAAGATTCATTAATTGATCATACCTGAAACGGGGCAGTGTCCACCTGATCCACATAAAAATAAAGATCAGGATAAATGTTTTGCCGAATAATGCCGCCACACCGGTTAACAATGCCGTAACACCCGAAAGCTTTGTTTCGTCAACAAAAGGCATATCGTAGCCCCCAAAAAATAATGTGGCAATAATAGCGCAACTGATGAACATGTTTATATACTCTGCAAAAAGATAGAAACCGAGTTTCATGGAAGAATATTCCTGGTGATAACCCATATTCAATTCGCTCTCTGCTTCGGGAAGATCGAATGGCGCACGGTTACATTCCGCCAGCGCACAAACGAAAAATATAAAAAATCCGAGTGGCTGGTAAACGATATTCCACCAGTTACTGCTGATCTGCTGCTCTACAATAGTTTTTAAACTTAAAGAGCCGGTGAGCATAAGCAATGCAATGAGCGATAAGCCCATTGCCAGTTCATAGCTGATTGCCTGGCTGGCACCACGAAGCGCAGCCATCAGCGAGAATTTATTATTACTTGCCCAACCGCCGATCATAATGCCATACACCCCCATGCTCACTACACCAAACACATACAAAATACCAATATTGATATCTGCAATTTGTAAATCAATCATTCTCCCGCCTATCTCTACCGTTCCTCCCCAGGGAATAATAGCGGATGTCATCATTGCTGTAAGCATAGCAAGGCATGGGCCTAATATAAACAACCACCTGCTTGCATTATTGGGAATAACTTCTTCTTTAAAAAATAATTTTAAACCATCTGCCAATGGCTGCAGAATACCGAAGGGGCCCGCACGGTTAGGCCCATGCCTGTCCTGCATTACGCCGGCAACTTTTCTTTCGGCGTAGGTAGCATACATGGCAACAACCAGTGAAACTGAAATAACGATGGCGATCAATACCATTTTCTCTATTACAAAAGCCCAATCTAATGCCAGTATACTTATACTCATAAAAGTGTATTCGGTATGCTTGAAATATTATTTTTCCGTTTTTTTATCAAAATCTGTAGAATGCGCCTGCCCGGGAATAGCAGCCAGGTTCACATCCGGTTTATTCACTTCACTTACACTGTGAATATCCATTAACAATCTTGGCTGTCTTCCATTCATTACTTTACTAAATGTTTCATTCGGTTTTTTCAAACCTACATAATGCCCCTGTGATATTACAGAATGCCTGTTCACTTTTACGGGGCCATCAATAGTCCAGTCTTTAATATCTTTTCTTTCAAAGCGACAAGTATTACAAATCCATTCTTCCACCTCACCCCACTCATCTTTGCGGGCTGTAACACGCAATACTTCATCTCCCCGCATCCACAACTGCACTTTGCCGCTGCATTTATCACATTTACAAGAAGCATTTACCGGCTTTGTAAACCATACGCGGTTTTTAAACCGGAACGTTTTATCCGTTAAAGCGCCAACAGGGCAAACATCAATTACGTTCCCGATAAAATCATTATCAAGCGATTTTTCAATATAAGTGGCAATTTCAGCGTGATCGCCCCTGTCGAGCACTCCATGCACACGCTTATTGGTAAGTTGTTCGGCAGTAAATACACAACGGTAGCAAAGTATGCAGCGCGTCATGTGCAATTGTATATACGGGCCGAGATCGTGCTTTTTAAACGTTCTTCTTGAAAATTCGTAGCGCGTGCCTTCCTTACCATGCTCATAGCTAAGATCCTGAAGATGACATTCACCAGCCTGGTCGCAGATAGGGCAATCCAAAGGGTGATTGAGTAATAAAAACTCAACTATGCCGGCTCTTGCATCCAGCACTTTTTCACTGGTAATATTTTTCACGATCATACCATCCATCACATTCGTTCTGCAAGATGCTACCAGCTTTGGCATAGGCCGCGGATCAGCAGTTGACCCGGCAGCTACCTCTACCAGGCAGGTACGGCATTTACCACCGCTGCCTTTGAGCTTACTATAGTAGCACATTGCAGGCGGCGTAACATCACCACCTATCTGCCTCGCGGCATTCAGGATAGTGGTGCCCGGTTCCACTTCAACAGTGATGTTGTCGATAGTAACCTTGAATAATTTTTTTTCTTCAGCCATATTTTCTGTTTCACGCAGCGAACGCAACGAATCAGCGACGCAGCGTTTATAATTTATTTGCTATTCTGTGTATACCATCTTTCAATAATACCACATTAAAATTGATCAGCAACCCAAGCCTTACCCCAGATAGTTTTAAATGGGTTAATATCTGCTTAAAATGAATATCAGCTAAAGCTTCTATACTTTTAAGTTCAACAATCACTTTTCTGTCAATGATCACATCAGCTCTGAAACCTGCATCCAGTTTAACTTCTTCATGCACAAGCGGAATTGCCTGTTGCCTGGTAAAGAAAATCCCTGTCTTACTTAATTCATAACAGAAAATTTCTTCGTACACACTTTCAAAAAGTCCAGGGCCATATTTCCTGTAGATACTGAATGCGATATCAAGCGCTAAGGTAGCAACTTCGTTTTCGGTCATAAGTTAGCTTTTTTTATTTCTCGCAGCGCTCGCCACGAAATTGCAACGCAACGGTTTATCATTATTCTCTACTCTTTCTTCTTTTCGCTGCCCCTCCGCGTCGCTGCGTGAAATTTTTTCTTTTTCTCGCAGCGTTCGCAACGGTGCGGCGCCGCAACGTTTTATCGTTGATTTTCTATTCTTTCGTCTTTTCGCTGCTCCTCTGCGTCGCTGCGTGAAATTTTTTCTTTTTCTCGCAGCGTTCGCAACGGTGCGGCGGCGCAGCGAATTCTATCATTCGTGGCGGCGTTGCCCCCAGCGATCGCCGCGTGAAACCACCTTCCTCTACGCCACCACTTCCCTCGTATCCGCATAATGCGCCAGGCCGTAATTCATGCGCAGGCACTCTTCGGGATTCAATACATGCCATTCAAATTCATCACGGAAATGACGAATGGCTGCTGCCACCGGCCATGCTGCCGCATCACCTAAAGGACAAATCGTATTGCCTTCAATCTTGCGCTGTATATCCCACAACAAATCAATATCACTCATATCACCTTTACCACTATCAATTTTCTTTAAGATCTTTTCCATCCAGCCGGTTCCTTCGCGGCAGGGGCTGCACTGTCCGCAACTTTCATGGCGGTAAAAACGCGCCAGTGTATAGGTGTTCTTTACCACACACTGATCTTCATCAAATACAATAAAACCTCCGCTTCCCATCATGCTGCCTGTGGCAAAACCGCCATCACTCAGGCTTTCATAATTCATATACCTGGTTTCACCCTTAGCTGTTTTCAGCAAAAGATTGGCAGGCAATACAGGAACGGAAGAACCGCCCGGTATACAAGCTTTCAACCGCCTGCCATTGGGGATGCCACCGCAATATTCATCACTGTAAATAAATTCTTCCACGCTGATGGTCATGTCAATTTCATAAACCCCGGGCTTGTTGATATTGCCGCAGGCGGAAATCAATTTTGTGCCGGTTGAGCGGCCTACACCGATTTTTGCATATTCTTCGCCACCAAGATTCATAATCGGTACAATCGCTGAAAGCGTTTCTACATTGTTCACCACTGTCGGGCGATCCCAAACGCCTTTTACCGCAGGGAATGGAGGCTTGATGCGGGGATTACCTCTTTTGCCTTCCAGCGATTCAATCAATGCTGTTTCTTCACCGCAGATATAAGCACCTGCTCCGCGCTGCACATATATTTCACAATCGAAACCAGAGCCGAGGATATTTTTTCCAAGAAAACCATTTGCTTTTGCTTCGGCGATAGCCTGTTCTAATATATCCGGTATCCATGCATATTCGCCACGAATGTATATATAAGTAGCATTACTGCCCAACGCAAAAGAGCTTACAATCAACCCTTCAATTAACAAATGCGGAATAAACTCCATCAGGTAGCGATCCTTAAAAGTACCTGGCTCACTTTCATCAGCATTGCATACCAGATGGCGAGGCACGCCTTCGGGCTTAGCGATGAAACTCCACTTCATGCCGGTAGGGAAACCGGCACCGCCACGACCACGCAAACCACTTTTTTTAACTTCTTCAACAATCGCTTCGGGCGTCATCTTCAGGGCCTTTTCCACCGCAGCATAGCCACCTTGTTTTCGGTATGTATCGTAATAACGGATACCTTCCACATGCGCATCCTTTAATAATAATTTTACTCCCATATTTTGATCAGCGATGTTATTGCTATCGCTTCATTTTTATTTTGGTTGTTCGGGCAATTTGGTTGCCTGCCTTGCCGCCAGTTGCCATTTACCTTTTTTATTTTTCACCCAAACCTGCAGTACATGCAACGCAATTTTAAACTCTTTTCCTTCATTCAATCCTTCTGCCACTCCTGTATATCTTACCGTTGCCCAATCTTCACCAATAGCTGCAACATATAAGTTGCTTCTTTCTATTTTTTGATATACAAGCTTTCCACTTTTGCAATCATTGATCACTTCATCTCTTGTTTGAACCCACCCCGTGGAGTGACCGAAATTTACATTATCATACAGCAGCTCCTGTATATCCTGCAGATTTTTTGTTGTCAATGCATTCTCCAGCCGCGCAACACTTTCTTTCACTATCACGCTATCAGGTTGTGCCTGCACAATTGCTGCTGTAAAGAACAATATTATGGCAAAAACAAAACGCATATCATTAGTTATTCGTTGCTGCATTCCTCCTGCACTCGTCTATTATCGCATCTACTTTTTCTTTGGTAAGATGCTCCTTATAGTGCTTACCCAACTGCATCATTGGCGCATAACCGCAGGCGCCCAGGCATTCAACCGTTTTCAATGTAAATAATCCATCGCCGGTGGTCTCGCCGGGTCTTATGCCGAGTTTTTCTCCTATATACGCGATAATATCATCGCATCCCCGCACCATGCATGGACCTGTCTGGCATACTTCAAACATATATTTACCAACCGGTTTCAGGTTGTACATGGAATAAAAAGTAGCTACTTCATACACTTCAATCGGTTCTATGTTTAAAAGTGATGCTACATAGTCCATTGTTTCTGAACTTAGCCAGCCAAACTGCTCCTGCGCCAGGTGCAATACCGGCAACAAGGCGCTCTTCTGCTTTCCCTCGGGATAGCGGGCAATGATCTCCTCTACTTTTTTAAGTTTTTCTGTCGAAAACTGAATACTCATTTATTTCGATTTATTCCTCTTTTTTAGCATACTAATATCTGCTATATCCTGAGGCCTTCCTGCCTTTGCCTTCACTTTCAACAACTCACTATAGCCAATAAAGTTTATTTCAACCCCCAAAATATTAACCACTTTTTTATTTTGCCACCCTTCTTCAAAAGATACCCCATCAAGGTCATTCAAAATATCTATTCTCAAAGGATCATAACCCAATTGAGTAATAAAATCCTTAGCTAAAAAGTCGGATGTTGACAGGTTTAAACCTGCGAAGCCAAAATCTTTAATAACCCGAATCATTTTTGCAGCATTCTCTTCACTCATTTCAATACACACATCCATATCTTTCGTACTCCTTGGATATCCATGTATACTTACTGCATACCCGCCTATCACCAAATACCTGACTTCATGTTTATTGCATAGAGCAATAAAATCCAGGAAATCTGCTTCCATGCTAATCTGCCTCTTCATACAAAGATCTTTTGCGAACTACCTTTTCCATTTTTTTCCCTCCTCCTCCAAAAACCATCATACGCAATTCAGCAAGTTCGTTAAACCGTTCTTCGTATGTGGTGTTTGCCCAATACATATTGCCTGCTTCTTCTGCCTGGGCAAAAGTAACTTTACGCATAACGGGTTGTATTTTTCTTGCTCTGTTCATTATTATGCATCCATTTCTCCTGCTATTAAATTCAAACTACTCATAACTATCACTGCATCTGCCAGCATAGCATTTTTTACCATTTCAGGATAAGCCTGGTAATATATAAAGCAAGGCCTCCTGAAATGCAAGCGGTAAGGCGCACGTCCTCCATCACTTATCAAATAAAAACCAAGCTCACCATTGGCGCCTTCCACACTATGCCAAACTTCACCCGCCGGTATTTCGGTTTCTCCCATAATGATTTTAAAATGCCAGATCAGTGCTTCCATCTTCGTGTATACATCCTCTTTGGGAGGCAGATAGTATTCAGGCACATTGGCATGGTATACTTCCGCTTCCGCTCCTTTAAACTCCTGTATTTTTTGATATGCCTGGCGTATTATACTCAGCGATTCCCACATTTCCTGGTTACGCACCAGCCAGCGATCATATACATCTCCCGTTGTACCTACGGGAATATTAAATTCAAAATCCTGGTAGCTGCAATAGGGCGTATGCACCCGCACATCATAATCAACGCCCGTTGCACGAAGGTTGGGTCCTGTAAAGCCGTAGTTCAGTGCTCTTTCAGCAGATATTGAACCGGCCCCCCTGGTACGATCAACAAATATCCTGTTGCGTTGTAAAAGGTTTTCAAACTCTTTTAATGCTTTAGGAAATTCATTTAAGAATTTCTCCAGTTTGGTCCATGCGGTAGCATTGAAATTTCTTTCAAAACCACCTATTCTTCCAATGTTGGTAGTGAGGCGTGAGCCGCAAATTTCTTCATAAATTTCATAGATCAATTCACGATACTGCATTACATACAGGAACACAGATAAAGCGCCTGTATCCACACCAATTACAGAGTTACAAATGATGTGATCCGCAGTTCTTGCCAGCTCCATAATAATAACCCTGAGGTAATCAACGCGCTTTGGTGTTTTTACATCAAGGAGTTTTTCGCAGGTCATATGCCAGCCCATATTGTTGATGGGGCTTGAACAATAATTTAACCTGTCGGTAAGCGGGGTGATCTGGTATAAAGGTCTTCTTTCAGCAATTTTTTCAAACGCCCTGTGTATATAGCCTACTGTTGGTACAGTAGAAATGATCCTTTCTCCGTCAACTTCAAGAATATTCTGAAAAACGCCGTGTGTGGCAGGATGTGTAGGTCCAAGATTTATGGTAACAGTTTCCTTCTCTATCGAGCCCTCAGGAAGCTTTATATTCTGTTCTTTCGTATGTTGTAATAACTCTTCAGCCATTGATCTGTTTTTTAAAATGTTCCTCCTCTTCCAAACATTTCATCGTCTTTATCAATACGTGTCTGATCTTCCATCGGGTACTCCTTGCGCATCGGGAAATAATCCATCTCATCCACATTCAATATACGCTTAAGATTAGGATGCCCGACAAAATTCACCCCAAAAAAATCGTATGTTTCTCTTTCCATCCAGTTAGCGGTGGCAAATAACTGTGTGGCGGTATATACATCGGGCGTTTCTATGCTCGTAAATACTTTAAACCTGATGCGCACATTATCTATCATATTATGCAGGTGGTATACAACTGCCAGTTCGCGACCCTTTTGATCAGGATAATGCACCGCCTGCAAATCGGTAAGAAACCGGAACTTCAAATCAGGGTCATCGTATAAGAACTGTAATACTTTAAGGTTATTCTCTTTAGGTGTTTCAAACGTAAGCATACCATAAGGCTCTGTAAAGTTGCTTACGCGCTCACCAAACTTTTCCGTTAACCGCTCTTTTATGTATTCGTTCGTTAATTCCATCCGGGTATATAAATTGAACGCTGTTATTGAATACCGTAGCTCAGCATTAATTGCTGGTACCTGTCGCTATTTCTTCTTCTTATACTTTCATTCTGCACCAGATCCTGTATTGCCAGTACACCATCCAAAATAGCTTCCGGCCTTGGCGGGCAGCCGGGCACATATACATCCACAGGAATGATCTGGTCAATACCCTGCAATACAGAGTAAGAGTCAAATATACCACCACTTGACGCGCAGGCTCCAACAGCCATTACCCAGCGTGGCTCAGACATTTGTATATATACCTGCCTTAATACAGGCGCCATTTTTTTTGCAATGGTACCCATTACCATCAGCATATCGCACTGGCGGGGTGTGAAGCCCATTCTTTCTGCACCAAACCTGCCCAGGTCATAATGTGCGCCCATGGTAGCCATAAATTCAATACCACAGCAGGATGTTGCAAACGGAAGCGGCCAAAGAGAGTTTTTACGGGCCAGACCAACTACTTCACTCAGCCTGGTTGTAAAGAAACCCTCACCGGTATACCCCTCAGGGGCATCAAGCATACTGATATGCCCTTCATTGTCTCTTGGTTTCGGACTTATATTAAAGCGTACAGGACGTGCCATAATTCATTTTTAAAATTCACAATGCACTCATAAGCATTCAGCACATTACCGGGATATTAATCTTCCCATTTCAGGGCTCCCTTCTTAATAATATAGTAAAACCCTGCAATAAAAAAGCCAACAAAAGCCAGCACCGCCATAAAACCACTCCAGCCCAAATGCTTAAAATTTACAGCATATGGGTAGAAGAAGATAACCTCCACATCGAATAATACAAATAATATGGCGACCAGGAAATATTTTACAGCAAGCGGTTGGCGCGCATTACCATGGCTCTCAATACCACTCTCAAAATTGTCTAACTTTTCTGCTGTGGCTCTTTTAGGACCCAACAGGTGGGTAACAACCATCATTACGGCTACAAAGCCTAATGCAAATACTAACTGCAGGGCGATAGGAAAGTAATTAAACGAACTGTTAACGTCTACTGAAGAAACCGGATTGGACTGAAGAAAGAAATACGTTATCATCTCGTCTCAAGATTTACTTTTAAAACAGTAAAACGGAGAAACATAACCAATATTTGACTGCGATAACCTCTATTTTTCCGTTTTCCGTAGATGTGTAGATTAATCCAGTGGCAAAAATAAGGCAGCAGCAATTAAAAACCATTTTTAAATAAAATAAAAACCCCGGAATGAATTAATCCCGGGATTTATGACATATGCACAGATTTATAATCTATTTAGTACCTGTTGGCTTCTTTACGGGAGCGGTACTTTTTTGTGGCTTGTTAATAGCATTTTCAAGCACCTTTTTATTAGCCGCTGCATCCGCATTTGCCGGGTCTACCTCCAGTATTTTGTCGAGATAGGTTACTGCAGTTGGATAATCTTTTAGATTATTGGCATAATAACCTGCCATAAAACCATATGCAAGTAATAGTGCCTGTTTATTTTTTTGCTTATCAACTTCAGCTAACTCAATAAATTTCTTAGCATCTTCAACCGGAGCGGCCGATGGAATACCTGCTGATATTGCAGCTGTATCTGCTGCCCATTTTGTACGGAAAGCAAGATAGTAGCCCTGCATATCATCAGGGAATTTTGCTTTATATAAAGTAGCTACGCTATCAGCAGTAACAAACTTTTCTCCATAAAAATTCTCCCAACCTGCATAAAACATATCTACTTTACCATAATCCGGTTTATAAGTAAGTACTTTAGTAAGCCAGTCAGCAGATTTTGCCCTGTCGTTTAACTTTTTATACATTTCAGAGGCTGCCTTGGCATAATTTACTTTATTAGCTACAACAGTATCCATGCTGATTACCTTGTTAAAATACTCATCAGCCTGCGCTACTTTATCAGGGAATTTAGCGGAGATCTGAGCCATCTTTACGTAGTTATCAGGCAGGATGATATCAGGTGATGCTTTTGCCAGAAATAATTCCATATTCTTTAAAGCATTTACAGAATCACCTAATTTATCGTAAGCATATGCTTTGGTACGGAATAATTTCGCATCAGCTTTATCGCCATCTTTTTGGATTTTTTCATCGGCTTTTGCAATAGCGCCCTGAAAATCGCCTGATGCATAGATCAGGCTGATTTCTTCAGCTTCAACGGAAGGGGTAAAGTCTGTATTAGCTTTGTATTTTGCAAAATACTCTTTTGCTTTATTTACATCGCGGCTGTACCAATAACTGTACATATCATAATATGCAGGTGCATATGCAGGATCAATAGTAACAGCTTCCTCAAAATTTTTAAGAAAGATGTCTTTTTGATCCGGGCCTTGCGTAACATAAATTTTACCAATCTTATATTTGGCTTCCGCTAATTTAGGATCAAGCCCAAAGGCATTTTGATAAGCAGTTACTGCAGCGCCGCCATCCATTAATTTACGTTGCGCGTCACCCATATTAATATACACATCCGGCTCTTTGAATTTTTTAACCTGTGTAGCCAGAGTGAGCTTTTCAATAGCATATTTTGCATCTCCTTCGGCGGTGGAAGCATTAGCAAAACCTACGGCATTTAATATACCTATATCTTTACCTTTTGTGAGGCTTATAGCAGTTTCAAACCGCTGACGGGCTTCATTTGTTTTTTTCTCCATCAATTCTACCTGACCTATTCCTGTCAGCAGTAAAGGGTCGCTACCCTTAGACTGTAACGCTTTTTGAAATAAGGCTTTAGCACCTGCAGTATCTTTAAGTGCAATTAAGGTTTGTCCTAACCAGTATACGGCTTCTGCATCATCCGGTTTAGCGGCTACGGCTTTTTCAAGCGCATTTTTTGCGCTCACATACTTTTCATAATAGTAGAACTTTTTCCCTTCGTCTACTGATTGCGCAAAAGCAACATTGCACAGTAAAGCAGAAGCTACTATTAATCTGATTGTGTGCTTGATCATCTTTGATTGCGATTTTTTGATTTAAAATATTTGATAAAACTGATTACTGAACCTTTATTCTTCGCTTATTTGTGCATCTCTTACAGAAAAATCCATTTTAGATGGCACAAGATACGCTCTTTGAAAAATTAATTGTCCTTTTTCTCCTTCCAGGAAATTAGTGAATCCTCTGCCCAGCCCGCTATAGTTTTCTTTAAGTATATAATACAAACCCCGTACCATTGGGTATCTTTTGGTTGCAATATTTGCCTGGTAGGGTTTAATAAATTTTCCGGGTTCACCTCTTGCCTCAATAGATGCCACCCGCACATTGGTTAAAAATGCGAGTTGATCTTTATCTTCCGGGTTACCAATCCAGCTTACACCTACAAAACCTATAGCATTCTCATTTTTAGCAACATAGTTAATTACACCTACACTTGAATCAGCGCCTGCTATATCCGGAGATAATTTCTCCCCTTTTAATACTGAATCAACCATAAATCTTATGGTGCTGGTGGCTGTTTTGCCATCTAACACCGGGGTGAGCTTAAATCCGCTTATTCCTTTCATAAAAGACCTGATATCGCTCATAGTAAATAATGAGTCCTTCGCTTTATTATTTACGATAACTCCTATAGCATCAGACGCGATTCTGCCAAAGGCCGGCTTAAAACCTATCGTATCCTTTAAAGCATTAACTTCATCTTCACTTAATCCTCTTGTTACTATTACCATCCTTATACTATCGTTCAACAAGTCCTTGAGGCACTCAGCTTCTGATTTATAATGTGGTATAATAACAGCCTTTGGGTATTGAGACATAAATACCCTGATCTGTGAATCTATAATTGGCTTAAAGGACTCATCGGCGCTTATATTAATAGTACCCGAAGTAAGATCATCCGACCAATTGGCGATTTTTGGTTTACCTCCGTTACAACTAATTGTTATTGATAATATAAAACCATAAAGGCAGATGATCAATATTTTATATGATTCTTTAAACTGTTTCATTTACCAATATTTTGTTTCTGGTATCCCCTGTATAACCTGAATGCGCCGTAGGCAATACCTACAATCCCAAAAATAGTGTCTATCAAAGGGTCGCTTTTCATGAGTTCTATACCTAATTTTTTGTTGAACAGAAAGAATAATCCCACACAAATCCATAAAAAGCCCATGGTGTAATCGTATAACACCTGGAAGCCTGAGAAGCGCTTCTTGTTTCGTTCATTCCAATTTTCCTGTACCGACATAATTTTTGGGACGGGCAAGTTAGGAAATCCTTCCGTATTTGCCATATTGCTTATTTCAAAAATTAAAGAAAATTATAATCTCCGGATATTCCCTGTTATTTAAGCATTTATAATCTAAATATGGAACTGATTTCCCACCCAATATTTTTCCTGGCAATAAAATAAGCAGGCAGATCCATATTTGCTTATTAGATGCCTTACAAACTATAATCCACAAAATCAGAAAGATCAGAATTTGATTGTTGTAAATGTGCCAGGGTTTATTTTAGCAATATCCAGTTTTTTTTCCATAAAATCTTCTATAGAGCGCTGTACAGTCAATAAATCTTTGGATCGTATATAGCTGCCAAGCACATGGCTGCCGGCATTTGGGATTGCCTGCTTTATTTTTTTATTGCGGGGCGTTCCTAACTCATCAAACATGGTGAGCATTGCCGGCACGCTAACAGTACTATCCTGGTGCACCTCATCTTTATAATAGTACAACATCAACAAAGGCTGTTTCACCTTATTGAAGTTTTCTTTTGTCATGGTCGTTTCAAGGTATTCTTCCAATTCCGTTGCTGCCTTAAGCGGGTAACTCGAATACCAGTATTGTTTATACAGCGGTCGCTCATCTGTAGAAACAAGGCTATCTCCTCCATTAATCATCGTTGCAATCTGCAGGCCCCAGGCATCATTCAGCAACCACGACTGTTCGTGAAATAAAGCAATATTAGGGCTAAGCAGCATTAATGCAAATACATCTCCGGGGTAATTTGCTGCAAGCTGCAAAGCATTGGTGCCGCCTGTTGATGTTCCCATCAGGATAACATTTTCTCCAATTTGTTTACCTATTGCCAGCGCTTCTTTAGCGCTTTCCCAATATAAAGACGGCGTGAGGTTGGCAAGCGGCGCACTTGTATCAATGCCATGTTCTGCAAGCCGCGACAAATACAGGTTACACCCAAACGCTTTAGCAATATTTGTGTGTATTGGGCTACCCTCTTCCTGCGATGCTGAAAACCCATGCAGGTATACAATAGCATATTTTGTTTTTTGCTTCAATGAATCATTATACCAAACAATTCTTGCTTCGTTATTTGGTTTGAGTTTATGTTTCGCTTCATTGTTTTTAATAAAAGCTTCAAGCAATTTTGCATCGGCAGGAACAGCAGGAAACTGCATACCATACACCGGCGTAGCGGGTTTTGGTCCAAATATTATCAGCATCGTAACAATTACAACAATCGCCACAATAATTTTTGCCAGGGTTTTCTTGAGCATCATGGATAAATGTGTAAGCTAATCTACTAAGATTTATTTTCTCCTTCGTTTAAAGTTTAACGCCAATCTAACAAAAGCAACTGCCTAATGTTAAAATCCCTTTGTTACTGCAATCATTATCTACATTCTGCAATGATATGGCATCATTAATTTATGTGCACATACCCCGAAAATTAACTTTCCGGGTATTTTTTTGCATATACTTTCTTTTATATCTTGTTGCCCTGAAAAAATATAAAAAGAATAGTATGAGATTTTCGATTATTGCAGCCTGCCTGTTTATTACCATTTGTTCTTTTGCCCAAACCCAAAAACCGGCTATTATACCGGAGCCTGTATCTTTAATTGAAAAGCAGGGCGTATATAGTCTTAATGAAAACAGCAGTATATATATTACTGCCGGCAATAATAATGAGGAGATTAACAGAATAGCTGCTTACCTGCAAAAAGCTATCAACACTGCAACCGGCTTTAATATTAAAACTTCATCTGCAACAAATACCAATAGTATAATACTTTCTTTAAACGCCACAGCAGATACTGAACTGGGCAATGAAGGATATACCCTGAATGTTACCCGTGATAATATAACCTTATCAGCCAACGCGCCTGCAGGTTTATTTTATGGTGCGCAAACATTATTACAATCGCTGCCAAAGGAAATAGAAAGCAAAAGCACTGTAAAAAATATTAGCTGGACGATACCTGCTGTTGAAATAAAAGACTACCCAAGGTTTGGCTGGAGGGGATTAATGTTTGATGTTTCGCGTCATTTTTTTACAAAGGCTGAAGTGAAACAGTTTATAGATGATATGGCAAAATACAAGTTCAACCTGTTGCATTTGCATTTAACAGATGACCAGGGCTGGAGAATTGAAATAAAAAGCTATCCCAAACTTACTTCTGTTGGCGCATGGAACGTGAAGAAAACAGGAACCTTCAATTACTTTTCTAACCCATTGCCTGATGAGCCTCGTGATTACGGCGGATTTTACACGCAGGAAGATTTGAAAGAAATTGTTCAATACGCAAAAGACCAGTTCATTAATATATTACCTGAAGTAGATGTACCGGGGCACAGCCTTGCCGCTATTGCTTCTTATCCTGAACTTTCATGCACGCCGGGCGCGGATAAATACAAGGTAAACTCCGGAGAGAAATTTATGGTATGGCCGCCTAAAGGTCATTTTTATGGATTGGTTGATAACACGCTTTGCCCTGCCAATGAAAAAGTATATGAATTTTTAGATAAGGTTTTTACAGAAGTTGCGCAGGTATTTCCTTTTGAATATATACACATGGGTGGCGATGAAACTGCAAGAAATTTTTGGGAAAAAAGCCCACAGATAAAAGCATTAATGCAAAGAGAAAAGTTGAAGAACTTAGATGAAGTGCAAAGCTATTTTGTAAAACGCGTTGAAAAGATAGTAAATGCCAAAGGCAAAAAACTTATTGGCTGGGATGAAATATTACAAGGCGGGCTTGCACCCAATGCGGCTGTAATGAGTTGGAGAGGCATTGAAGGCGGCATTGCTGCAGCTAAAGAAAAGCATGAAGTGGTAATGAGTCCTTCTACACATGTTTATCTTGATTATATGCAGGGCGACCCGTCTATTGAACCACCCGTATATGCTTCGTTAAGACTAAGTAAGGCATACCAGTTTGAGCCTGTACCTGACGGCGTAGACCCGCAATTTATTAAAGGCGGACAGGGAAATTTATGGACAGAACAGGTGTATAATATGCGCCACCTGCAATATATGATTTGGCCGAGAGCATTTGCTGTTTCAGAAGCTGTGTGGTCGCCAAAAGAAAAAAGAAACTGGGATGATTTTGCAGGTCGCGTAGAAAAACAATTTGAGCGTTTTGATGTAGCAGATAAAAAATATTCACCTGCCATATACGACCCTATTGTTACTGCAAAAAAAGATGCTCAAAACCTTCCGGTTATAACAATGGCTACAGAAATAAAAGGGCTGGATATTTATTACAGCTTTGATAATTCTTTTCCGGATAAATATTATCCGGAATATACCGGGCCGGTTACTATGCCTAAAGATGCTGCAACGATGAAGATTATTACTTACCGCAACGGTAAACCTATAGGAAGAATGATAGCCATTTCCGCGGCAGATTTAAAGAAAAGGGCGGGTATTAAATAACCCCTCACCCTCTTATCCCTCTCCTTGCAAAGGAGAGGGACAGTGCTACAGCATAATCCCAAACTATATTAACTATCACATCAGCTACAAAATATAACCGGTCAAGTAGCCTCTTGCCTGCCTGCCGGCAGGCAAGCTCTTATCCTTCTTCGCATGGAGAAGGACAGTGCTGTAGAATAATTCCAGGCTATATCACTACCACATCAGCTATTAAAGTATAACCAGTCAGGCGTTTAACCATTTTCCACTTTCATATTTTCAGGTTCTTTCTATTTTCAGGTTGCCGCTCTTGCCGGTTTTTACACTGTCTGGAATTGAGGCTCCCCTCTCCACTCCGTGGAGAGGAGCCGGGGGTGAGGGCTGTTCATCCCTCAATTTCTATTTCTTTCACCCAAACTGCATATTTATCGGGGTATATGTGCGAACCTGTTTCAATAGCATATACCCTGGTAAAATGGCGCCGAAGTATAATATGAGTGCGGAGTAATATACCCATAATAAAATTACAATCACTGAACCTGCTGCTCCGTAAGCGGACGTCATAGAACTATGGCCAAGGTAGTAACTGATTAAAAACTTTCCACCCATAAAAAGGAATGCTGTTGTAAAAGCGCCTACCCTTACATTGCGCCACCGTATTTTAGCATCTGGCAAAACTTTAAAAATAATACCAAACAAAAAAGAAGTAATCGCAAAAGTGAGCACTACGTTGGCAATATATACCGCAGCTACTTCTGTTTCCGGGAAAAGTATGGTAAGCCGGTGAATAAAAGCATCCATTAATCCATTGGCAATAAGGGAAACCAGGAGCAGAAAACCAAGCGTTATAATAATTGAAAAAGACAACAGCCTGTTTACAAGAAGCTTTACCCAACCCTTGCGGGGCTTGGCTTTCAGCCGCCATATCAGGTTAATAGAATCCTGTATTTCTCCAAATACACTTGTAGCACCAATAATAAGCGTAATTATACCAACAATAGTTGTAAGTTTATTACCGGTTGATAATGTTGCATTTTTAATGGTATCCTGTATCTGAACAGCGGCCTGCCTTCCTACCAGATCAGCTATTTCACCATACACAGAGCCTTCTATAGCCGCACGTCCATAAAAAATATCTCCAAGCCATATTACTATAATTACAAGCCCGGGCAAAGAGAATAATGTATAATACGATAATGCGGCGCTTAGTTTAAAAACCCGCTCTGCTAAAAAAGCTAAAAAAGATTTTTTTATAATGCGCCATGCTGTTTTTAATCTGTTCATCAGCAACAATTATAAAAAATTATGCCGGAAATAAACCGGAAGTATACTATCTCAATCTATCCAGGTGTTCTATTGAACCACTCCCCTCTCCACCTGAGCCCGCGATGTCTATAATGAGCGGGTATCGTGCATTACTATTTGCCGCATCATTGTATGAAACAGGCAAAAATTCGTAGTATCCGCCGCAATTTTCATTTGGGAATGTAAAAATCACAGTAAAACAGCTCAAATTATCTTCCAATTTTATATAAACTCATAATAACCACAACCATAATTCATTATCAAAAAAAAGTTATAAGGCGGACTATAGAAAAATTTTCCCATCTTTAAAGAACTGATTATATTCTCCTGTATAATAATTTTTAAATTTAGTAATGGAAACTACTTTTTTGCAGGTATTCGGGTTACTTGTAGTAAGTATTCTGATTATAATTTTCCTTACTGTAAAATATAAGATTCACGCCTTTTTTGCTTTAAGTATTGCATGCGCCGTTATGGGTTTTGGAATAGGACTACCTGCAAATGCTGTAATCAACACCATGAAACAGGGTTTTGGGCATATCATGCAATCCCTTGGTTTTATTATTGTTTTTGGAACTGTGCTGGGTGTAATTCTTGAACATACCGGTTGTACTAACGCAATGGCATCTTTCATTCTTAAAAGAACCGGCGAAAAAAAATCAGCATTGGCAATGAATATTACCGGATTTTTAGTGGGCCTGCCTATTTTTTGCGATTCGGGATATATTGTTTTAAGCGGTTTAAATAATCAACTGGCACAACGTTCAAAATTGCCAATGCCATTTATGGCAACAGCACTTGCAGCCGGGCTGTATGCTGTTCATTGCCTTATACCACCGCATCCCGGAGCAGCCGCAGCAGCAGGTACCTTACATACAGATTTAGGTAAACTTATTTTATGGGGCATTATTGTTGCAGTTCCTGCAAGTATAGCAGGGTATACCTGGGCTAAATATGCCGGCAAAAAACTTGCTGTAGAAAATATACCGGTGGTTTCAAAGGATACTGAGCATGCGTTTAAGCCATCGGCGTTGCAGGCTTTTTTGCCAGTTATTGCACCAATTATTTTGATTGCCGGTGGAGCATTTGCTACCATGGAAAAGGAGCAGCATTTGATTTGGAAAATATTAAGCGTAGCAGGCAACCCCGTAATAGCGCTTGGCATCGGCATATTGCTCACCATTCCGGTTTTATATAAACATGCTACAAGCCAGGTAAGCCGCATGCTACAGGATGGCGCAGAAAAAGCAGGTGGTATATTGGTAATTATTGGCGCAGGCGGTGCATTTGGCGCTATACTGAATGCAACAAATATCGGTAATCATCTTGGAGATAATCTGCCGCTTGAAAAAATCGGCATTTTCTTTCCATTCCTGCTGGCATCATTATTAAAAACAGCGCAGGGTTCTTCAACTGTAGCCATTATTACCGCTGCATCAATCGTACAGCCTTTGCTTCCCGGTTTGGAATTAGATACCGGTTCCGGAAGATTGCTGGCGATATTATCAATGGGTGCAGGATCAATGATGATATCTCATGCCAATGATGCTTATTTCTGGGTAATCAGTAAATTTTCCGGGATTGAAATGAAAACCATGCTGCGGGTATATTCCGTAGCTACTGTGTGGATGGGCGTGGTGGCATTAATCTCGGTTTACCTGCTTTCGCTTATTATAGACTAACTATCCAGGAGTATATATAAACGCCATTACTGCAAAAGTTACAAAGCTGCTATTCAGGATTTAATGAACGGAGGTTGTGTTACCTCATCTGACGAAAAAGCAGCATATCAATTAATACCAGACAATCTTAATTGCGATGTACAGTAAAATGTAAAATACTTTATAGGGCGCCCTTAAACAGTAAAGGTGCTTTTCTTTTTATAAAGATCACCCTCCAATAGTATAACTTGCCGCCCCGCATCTCTTACATGTCGTAATTTCATCCCCATGCATGTAAGGTTAATTTACCCGGTAATATTTTTGTTCTTTTTTGCATCCTGCAACCAAAATACTCAACAAGCAGCCCCTCCTGGTGCAACTGCTTCTATAGCTGTTAAATGGGAGCTTATATCAAATTTCCAGGATACAGGGTACAAAGCCCGGTTTTATTTGCTGAACAAAGGAGAGCGAACACTGACAGATAAAAACTGGAAGATATTCTTTTCTATAGCACCCAGTCCCATACTTCCAAACGCTACCCCCCAGCCTGCTAATGTGGAGCATATCAATGGCGACTGGTTTAAACTTTATCCCAATCAGGGTTTTAGTTTAAAAGCAGGAGATTCTATTACTATCGATTACAAAGCCACAGGCTATGTAATTAAAAATACAGATCAGCCGCTGGGTATTTACATTGTTTTTTATGACGATGATGGAAGAGAAGAAAATATTACTCCCATTACTGACTACACGCTTATTCCGTATATAAGAAAAGAACAATTGCTGAGAGGCAGGGCAGATCATGAACTGCCTGCTTCTGCTGAAAAAACATACTTTGAGAACGCCGGATTATCTGTATTACCTGAAGAGCAGTTACTGCCGATTATCCCTACTCCCTTATCCTTTTCAAAACCTGATGGAATTTTTGAGTTAAATATCGGAACAATCACTTTTTCTGACTCATTAAATGAAGAAGCCAGGCTGCTGGCTGAAAGGCTGAAAGAAATTACAGGAAAAACTTTTTCGACAACAGAAAACAATAATACCCAAAAAGGCATTCATCTTTTGATAGATCCTGCATCGGTAAAAGACAAAAAACATGAAGCTTATCGCCTTGTTATTAATAACGAAGGTATATTTATTACCGGGTATGATGCAGCAGGCGTTTTCTACGGTATACAAAGCCTGCTTTCTTTAATACCTACTAAAGTATATCTTGAAAAAGAAAAGCAAATAAAATTACCTTATGTAGTAATTAATGATGCGCCGCGTTTTGGTTTCCGTAGTTTGCATGTAGATGTAAGCCGCAACTTCCAAACCAAAGAAAGTATTTTTAGAATACTGGATGTGCTGGCACAATATAAAATAAACCGCATGTTGCTGTATACTTCTGAGGATGAGGGATGGCGCGTGGAAATTCCGGGTTTGCCTGAGCTTACTGAAGTAGGTGCTAAACGCCGGCACCTGAGCGGAAAGGAAGTTCCTGCTTTACACCCTGCCTATGGTTCCGGGCCCTTTGCCGACTCAAAAGATAATTACGGCACCGGGTATTATACGCGTAAAGATTTTATTGAGATTTTGAAATACGCTAAACAAAGACATATCAGTATTATTCCTGAGCTTAATTTTCCCGGGCACGCAAGGGCTGCTATCAAATCAATGGAAGCGCGGTATGAAAAATTTATGAAGGAAGGCAAAAAAGAAGCAGCAGAAGAATACAGGCTAACTGACCCGGATGATAAATCAGCATACATTTCTGCACAGATGTATAAGGATAATGTGGTTGATGTAACCCGTGAATCGGCGTACAGGTTTTATGAAAAAGTGGTTGAAGAGTTTAGCAGGATGTATAAAGAAGCAGGATTAGTTATGCATGAATTTCATGCAGGCGGTGATGAGGTTGCAGACGGTGCATGGACAAAATCACCACATGCGCTTGAGCTTTTGCAGCAGCATCCTGAAATTAAAAATGTAAAAAATATTCAGGCATATTTCTTTCGAGCATTATTAAAAAGATTGGAGAAAAAAGGATTGGAGATACACGGTTGGGAAGAAGCATTTTTAATTAAAGATTCAACCGGCAGACTTGCTCCTAATGCTGAGTTTGCCGGTAAGCCTGTGGTGCCTTATATATGGAACAATATGTTTGATTATCCCGACCTGGGTTATCGCCTGGCCAACCAGGGCTATAATATTGTGCTCTGCAATGTTTCTAATTTTTATTTTGATCTTGCATATAACAATGACCCAGCAGAGCCGGGCTTATATTGGGCTGGTTTTATTGATACAAAAAGCGCATGGGCATTTGCACCATTCAACATGTTTAATACAACATTTAAAAATTCAATGGGCGAAGTGCTGGAATGGGATAAACCAAACAGCCCCTGGCAAAAATTAAAATCCGAAGCACAGAAAAATATTTTAGGACTGGAGGCGCAATTGTGGAGTGAAACAATTAAAGGCAGAAATATGATTGAATACTATATGCTGCCCAAACTGATTGGCTTTGCAGAAAGCGCATGGTCACCTGAAAGGAAATGGGAGAAAGAAGCCAACCGCGAAAAGAGAATACAGCAAATTAATGAAGGCTGGAACCGGTTTGCAAACACTATCGCGCAAAAAGAGTTTCCCAAATTAGCTCATACCAACGGAGGATATCATTACAGGGTTCCGCCTGCCGGTGCAGTTATTGAAAATGGTGAGATAAAAGCGAATGTGGCATTACCAGGCATAAGTATACATTATACTACTGATGGTTCAGAACCAACCATGCAGTCGCCTGCATATACTGCACCGGTACCTGCAACAGCAACTTTTACATTTAAAACTTTTGATGCTTCCGGAAAACCTGGCAGAACTGTTGTTGTAGAAAAACCGGCAACACAGCGGCTGAATTAAAAGGAGAGAGTGAATAGGCAATGATGAATAGTGAATGGTGCAAACCTGTGTACCTGAAACTTGTAACCTGAAGCTAATAACCTTCCTGATTCAACACAACCTTGCCTTCCACCGGCGTAACGCTATAATCTGTTATTACATTATACAGCGTATCACGCTCCACGGGTTTGCGCCTTGCCTGTTTAATAAGTGATACCAATTCAGCGGTATTCATTGAAGGATTTGTTTCCTCACTACCCGCCATCGAATAAATTTTAGTGGTATCATCAATAGTGCCATCAATATCATTTACGCCAAATGATAAAGTGAGTTGCGCATTTTGCCTGCCAAGCATTGGCCAATATGCTTTAAGATGAGGAAAGTTATCCATAAACAAACGGGCTATTGCATACATCCGCATATCTTCCACCACAGATGATTCAGGCTTATCACTCATTTCATTATCCTTATTGCGAAACTTCAGCGGAATAAATGTATTAAAGCCGCCTGTTTTATCCTGCAAATCTCTCAGGCGTTTCATATGGTCAACGCGATGCCGGTATTTTTCAATATGTCCGTATAGCATTGTTGCATTGCTGTGCATACCCAGCTTGTGTGCTTCTTCATGAATACGCAACCAGCCGTCGGCATCTACTTTATCATCACATATCTGCTGTCTTATTTCAGGATGAAAAATTTCCGCGCCGCCACCGGGTAATGAATCAAGCCCGGCTTCTTTCATCTGCTTCATTCCTTCTTCAACAGATATTTTTGCTTTGCGAAACATATAATCCAACTCTACAGGTGTATACCCTTTAATATGTAATTCCGGGCGATGCGCTTTTATCTGCCGCATCAAATCCATAAAAAACTGCATGGTCATTTTGGGATGAACACCTCCTACTATATGCACTTCGGTTACGGGCTTGCCATCGTAGCTTTTTACTATGTGCATCATTTGTTCGGTACTCAGTTCCCAGCCTTCTTCCCGCTTTGCATATAGCCTTGAATAAGAACAAAATTTGCAACTGAATACGCAAACATTGGTTGGTTCTATATGAAAATTTCTATTGAAATAAGTAGTATCACCGTGCAGCCTTTCCCTAACATGATTTGCCAATGCACCAACATAAGCCAAACTGCCTTTTTCAAAAAGAAGTATGCCATCTTCTTCTGAAAGTCTTTCTTTATTTAAAATTTTTTCTCCAATTACTTTTAACCCGGGTAGCAGAGCGGGGTTTTGCAGAAGTTTTTCTGCCGGTAAAACACTGTTCATAAAATCTTCTTTTCTTGCCTTAAGATTTGTAAAGATACGAGAAGAGAATTTGAAAATAGCGCAGGCCGCAGCGCGGCGGTAATATTTACAGCACTATAGTGGATGACGTATTTCCAGGTGCAGCGCACCGCAATATTAAACATCATGCACCAGGTTAATATTACGCCGCGCTGCGGCTTATTCCATATTGGCTTTCCGTGCTACAAATATCACGGTGCGCTGCACCGGGGCTGTTCCGGGTATTATCCGTATTAAAAATACCTGTTTGTGTGTACAGGTAGCTGTCGTCAGGCTGGCTTCGGAGGATAGGCCGGGGCTGCTTCTTTCTACTCAAATACCACTGTTTTATTACCATATATAAATACTCTGTCTTCCAGCACCAGTTTGAGTGCGGTTGCCAGTACAAGTGTTTCAATTTCTTTTCCGGCTTTTACCATATCGGCTGTGGTATGCGTGTGATTTACATTAATGGTTTGCTGAACGATTATGGGCCCTTCATCAAGATCGTTGGTAACAAAATGCGCGGTAGCTCCTATTACTTTAACACCCCGTTCAAATGCCTGCTTATAAGGATTTGCCCCAATAAATGCAGGAAGGAAAGAATGATGGATGTTGATGACCGACCCCTGGAAATTTGAGATAAAAGCAGGAGACAATATCCGCATGAACTTCGCCAGCATTAAATAGTCGAAACTATATGCCTTGATTTTTTCGGTAAGCTGGTTTTCAAACTCCTCTTTGGTTTTGTTTTCATGCGATATATAATGAAAAGGCACTTCAAACCTGTCGCATATATCTTTCAGCACATCATGATTGCCTATAACGCATTGCACACTTGCTCCCAGTGTTTTAAAATAATTGCGTATCAAAATATCACTCAGGCAATGGTATTCTTTGGTAACAAGAACCACAATCTTTTTTTGCGGATTTTCATGAATGGTTACCTCAGCATTAGCAGGTAAAACTTTTCGTAAAGCGGTTTCAAGCTGTTCAATATCTGTTGAAGTAGCAGTAGCTACCCGCATATAAAACCTATCGTCAGACACCGCCACATACTCCCTCATTGAAGTAATATTCAATCGCAACTCCGCCAATACCCCGGAAATTCCTGCTACCAGCCCAACCCTGTCTTTACACTGAATAAGTATGATCATAAAATTGTTAGTAGGCTGTGGGCTGTCAGCTATCAGCAGTCAGCTATCAGCAGTTGAGAAATCTGTCTTCAATAAAGAATTCGTAACCTGCAACTTCTTATTCCCTGCCACTTATCACTTACCATTGTTCCAATATATTTTCAAATTTTTCGTTGCTCTGCCTGAAGCGACAATATCAGGTTTGCCATCGCCATTTAAATCAGCAACCTGAATATCTTCACATGCCATTCCGTTTTCATCAATCCATTCAGTATCCCATTTCTCTCCTTTGGCATCCAGCATAGTATATATTTTTACGCCTACTTTTCCATCTTTATTTGCCGCCCGCCATCCCGCTACAACCTGGTCTCTGCCGCTTCCCGTAAAATCCGCAACGGCTAATGCATGCCCTTCTTTTACGTTATCATCCAATACAATTCTCCTGGCATTATCATCTTTAAGATAAACAACTATCGCAGTTCCATGCATCGGCTCAACAGTAGCGATAAAATTTTTCTCCTTTCCTGCTTTACCAACCTTAATTTCACCAGCGCCTTTGTCTATACCCGGTATGTTTTGTGAAGATACATTTTGGGAAGATGAAAATTTATCTGAGATAAATTTCACTCCTTCTCTGGATGCAACATATATACCCCGGGATTTACCGCCTGTAACAATATCAAAGTTATGTGTAAGATGAAGCGTTGTATCTAAGGGAACAATTTTCCATTCACTATTTACCTCTTCCGGAAATGCATAGGCTAATATTTTTACACCTGCCCCTTCGCCATTCTTATTGTCTTTTCCATGAAGCGGTGCAACAACAAGGTAATATTTTCCTTCAGCAGATTTTATCCATTTCATTCTATGTGTTGTTACTTCATGATGCAGTTCCTTTGCTGTCCATAATTGCGTGGGATCATCCGGGCGAATAAGAAAAAATACTGCCCCGGACTGTTGTTCATTACCCGTTTCAGACGGGTTCCACTGCGCCCCTACAGCCACCTCAACTTTTCCATCTCCATCAATATCTTTTGCAGCAATACATACATTATCGTGCTGTGTAAGATTATCTATCATCACAAACCTTTTCCAATCGCCGTTGCGATACCATACAAATTGTTTTTTATCTGCCAACAGTATATCCGGTTTATCGTCTCCATCAACATCACCTACCGCCATACCATACCCGATCCAGATATTATTATCAACAACCTGTTCTTTAAACTTAGGTTGCGGCTCGCCCAACAACTGAAACAGTGCATTAAAGAAGATAATGAAAAGCATATTTACAGATTTATGGTTTTAAAATCAGCTTCTCCGCTTGCAGTACACAACAAAACAATTTATCATTATGCCCGACAAATATTAATAATTGTTTATTTCAGATATTTCTAATCGGTCAGCAATATTAATTTACATCAAAATGATCTGAATGCAGGCCTGCCTGCAAAAGGCGAAAACGGCCAGGGAATGGATATAAGCATAATAATAAACCCGATAGTGAACCAAATTGCCAGGGTTTTAAACTTCTCAACATCGGTATTTTTTCGCCTGGCTTTTGCAGAACCTATAGTAATGAGAATAACAGCAACCAACATCATCACACTATGTTCCATTCCAAAAAAACGAACATCTTTCTGATGAACCGCTTCTTTAAAATTATTTCTGAAAAATTCAATAATGGGGCTGGTAAAATAAAGCACCAATCCTATTATGAATTCTATATGCACAAACATAACAGCCCAAAGCCTTGCGCTGTTGTCTGATCTTGTAAATGTTTTTTTAGAAAGCCATCCGCTATACGCTTTGTATAATGCAAATAGTAAGGTAAGTACAACTACCCAACGAAGGAGTGAGTGCAGTGCTAAAAAAGTGGAATACATCGCTTTATTTTTTGCAAGATTAAGGCATTTTTAAAGAACGAAAAAGGTGACTGCCTTTCAAGGGTGCATTCCAATTCCCTGCAAAGAAGCGTAAGATTGAAAAATCTCTTCTGTAAAAATATTTAAATTATCACATTTTTTGAGCGCTGCTATATACTGAACGGTATTAAAAATTACTTCCAGGTTACAATTACAGGGCTGGAGAAATTTTTTGCCTGCGCTGTTATATAAGATACAAACCCCTGCGAAGTGGTGAATGTACTGTCTGATTTTTCCCAACCGGAATAAAAACGGTAGAATGCCGGCTTGCTGTCTGAAATGTTTTGCCCTATAATATAACTATCATAAATTTTAGGGCCATATACCAGCCGGCCTTTTATTATTTCTTTGGGTAAGGAATCGATGGTTGTGAATGTTTTTGCCGGAACAACAATCGCCATACCGAGATTATCATGATTCTCCGATTGTTTACCATAACTGTAAAGCACTGCCGCATTATCCGCAATAAAATGACCCGGAGTATTTTCGTAAAAATCAGCCATGCCGGTTTGCATGTCAACACCATCAGGCATTCCTGAGGTGGTTACTTTAGACTGATAGAAATATTGTCCGCCCCAAATACTGGTTTCATCAACAATAGTTACCGGCTTATCATTTATTTTAAATTGATACGTAATTATAAAAACAGCGCGCAAAGGGCCATCAGCTAATTTCTCATACACTTCTGATATTACATTTTCACCACCAAGCCTGATAACAGAATCAATACCCTTCACCTTAAATGCTAAAGAACCGGCGCCAAGTGAATTACCGGCATGTAAAATATCCATCCCCCAATGTGAAAGATTAAGATAACTGCTGTTCGCATTTGCGCCTATAGTATCCATAACAAGCGCAGGTTCCAGTTTGCCAAAAACATCTTTATCGTTTCTTATATCAAAGTATAAGCGAAATGCAACTTTATCATTTTCCCATGCAGGACCCTCGGTTAAATACAGCGGTAAGGGCTGTTGGGTAAAATCTGTGGGAGGGTTATGCAAAGGCATTGTTTCTTTAGGAATATCTGCCCCGAAAGTGGTATCGTTTATTTTTTTTTCTTAACCGAACATGTGCTAATGATACATGAGCAATAAAGCTTTTAGTGCTTGTTGTAAATTGTATGGTTTGATTAGGCTTAAATGAATACAGGAAACACGCTTCATCCCATTTGCCATCTTTATCAAAATCATCTAACTGTGTAGCAACAGGCTGATTATTTTCATCAACAACTGAAAAACTTTTACCGACAGGACCTCCCCTTTCTATATCCGCTCTCGACAAAACAACCAACTCATCGGGGTCTTGCATAATCAGAGGGATTGGTTACAGAAAACCGTGCAGGTTTATCACTGCAACTCATCAATATAAAAATGAAATACAGAACAGGCATATGCATCATTAGATTACAGAAGTTCGTTAATATTAACCGCATCCATATCAGTATAGGTATAGTTCTCCCCTGCCATTCCCCATATAAAACCATAGTTGGATGTACCGCAACCGCTATGTACAGACCAGGGAGGAGAAATTACCGCCTCATGATTATTCACTACTATATGACGTGTTTGCTGAGGCTCTCCCATTAAATGAAATACGCTTTGATTTTCGGGAACATCAAAATAAAAATAGGCTTCCATCCTGCGGGTATGCGTATGTGCAGGCATGGTGTTCCAAACACTTCCGGTTTGCAAAATTGTTAACCCCATTACCAATTGAGCGCTTTGTATGCCATCTGCATGAATGTATTTATAAATAGTTCTGTGATTGGAAGTTTCCGGCGCTCCAACGGTGCTCGAAACAGCATCTTCCTTTTTCAGCAATGTTGTGGGATAAGCCTGGTGCGCAGGCGCAGAAAGCAGGTAAAAGCAGGCAGGATTATTTTTATCAACGCTGGAGAAACTTACGTTCTTTACCCCCTTACCTATATACAAACAATCCAGCTTATTCACTTCATATGATTGTCCATCAGCCATTACAGTTCCATTGCCTGCAACATTTATTATTCCTGTTTCACGGCGCTGCAAAAAATAATCTGCACGTAATTCCGCTTCGTTAGGCAATAGAATGGATGTTATTAATGGTTTTACACCTCCCACTATAACCCGGTCGTAATGAGAATATACCAGCGTAATATTATCATCCTGCATTAATCCCTGCATCAGAAAATTGTTTCGCAACGATTGCGTATCCATTGTTTTCACTTCCGCGGGACTGTTTTGAAATCGTATCTCCATAATTTTTCTTTTTATCAGCGCGCCATCCAGCCGCCATCAACATTTAATATAGTTCCGTGTATGTAGCCTGCATATTGCGAACATAAAAAAGCAACAGCGCCGCTGATATCTTCAGCATTTCCCCAGCGCCCTGCCGGTATACGCTCCAATATTGATTTATTTCTTGCAGCATCATCACGCAATGCCTGTGTATTATCTGTAGCGATATAGCCCGGGGCAATGCCATTTACATTTACATTATGCACTGCCCATTCATTTGCCAATGCTTTTACCAGCCCGGCTACAGCAGATTTACTTGCAGTATAACCTGGCACATTAATACCACCCTGGTAAGAAAGCATAGAACAGATAAAAATTATTTTCCCGTTTTTCCGCTGAATCATTTCTTTACCTAATTCGCGGGCTAATATAAACTGCGCATTAAGGTTTATTGCTAACACTTTATCCCAGTATTCATCAGGATGTTCAGCCGCAGGCTTGCGTAAAATAATGCCGGCATTATTAACCAGCATATCAACAGTGTGATTAGTTTTTACTGATTTAATGAAGGCATACAACTCAGCACGGTTGCTTAAATCAACAGCGTATGCTGTAAATTTCCTTCCTGTTGCTATAACCTCTTTTTCTACCTCACTGTTTTTTTGAATTTGAGATGACACACCGATTATATCTGCGCCACAGCTTGCTAACATAACAGCAATCGCTCTTCCAATGCCTTTGCTGGCGCCGGTTACCAATGCAGTTTTACCGCTAAGATCAAATGAAGTAAGTGTTGCAGATGACATAATAAATATAAATTAAAACAAACAAATATTACTGATTATCGGTGACCCTTACCCCAAACACTGTGGGCGTTTTACCGAAGTGTTTTTTAAATTCTTTGCTGAAATATCGCCTGTCGCTATATCCCACCATATAACATATTTCATTTACTGTATAGCGCTTTTGCTGCAACAGTATTGCCGCTCTTTTTAACCGCAATGATTTTATAAAATCGTTTACGGTCATATTAGTTAATGCTTTAACTTTTTTATACAATACAGGCAGGCTCATTGCCATTTTTCTTGAAAACATATCCGATGTAAGATCCGGGCTATCCATACGATCCTCTATAATAGCAATAAGTTTCGTCAAAAATTCATGATCAACAGTATTCTGTAAGCTGATATCAACAGTTGCCGTTTCAGGTTCACCGGGAATGGCAACAAATTGCCGGTTGAATTTTAACCGGGCTCTCTCCCGCGATATCAGCAGGTTGCGTGTATTGAGCAGAATAGCTTTTGAGCTGAACGGCTTATTGACGTATACATCAGCCCCGGTTTCCAGTCCTTCTTCAATATCAGACTGAGAGCTTTTTGCAGTAAGTAAAATCAGGGGTATATGAGATGTCCGCTGATCTGTTTTAACCTGTGTGATAATTCGAAACCGTCAAGCTGAGGCATCATAATGTCGCTTATAATAAGATCAGGAATTTGTGCTATTGCGATCTCCCACCCTGTTAACCCATTATCAGCTTCAACAACATTAAATTGTTGCGAAAGCTCTTCTTTTATTACTGCTCTTAATTCAGCATTATCTTCAACTATTAAAATATTTTGTATTTGCTTAAGCCCGTTTATATCCTCCGGGAAAAAATCTTTCAATGTTTCATTTTTTTCTTTACCGTTAGCAGTATACGCATCAGCATGGTAATTTGAAGTTGTTCCTGTTGTAACAGAAAGATTATTTTTTTTAGGTAAGATTACCATAAAGCAGGTAAATCCATCCTTCTCACTTGCAGCTATTTCGCTTTCCACAGTTATAGTACCTGCATGAAGTGCAGTAATGCTTTTTGCTAATGCAAGCCCGATACCATAACCGGTGTTTGGTGAGGTATAATCTTCAACCTGATAATAATTGGTAAATAATTTATCTTTTTCTTTTGCAGGAATACCCTTGCCATTGTCTTTAATAGCGATAGCTATATCATCTGCATGTTCCGTAATATTCATTTCCACTTTTCCATTTTCCGCAGTAAACTTAAAAGCATTCATCAGTAAGTTGAAAAACACTTTTTCCAATTACTCCGGGTCAAAATTCAACAGTATGGAGGTGGTATTGTGAGAGAACGTAGCCCTTATATTCTTTGAAATAGATATCTCCTGGAAGCTGTCAAAAATATCTTTTAAAAAAAGCACAAGATCATTGTTGCTGACTTTTAGCTGTAAATTTTTTGTATCAACCTTTTGAAAATCCATTAACTCCGTAACCAGTCTCAGCAATCTGTAAAACTTTGTTTTAACACTGGTAAGCTGATGCGCAATAGCATCATTTGCTGATGCATTACTCACAATCTTATCCAGCGGAATCATAATCAATGTCAGATGCGTTCTGATTTCATGAGAAACCCTGGTGAAGAAATTAAGCTTAAGCTCATGAAGCGCTTCTTCTTTTTTTAATATCTCCTTTAAAAAGAAATATTGTATTATAAAAAACAGAACGGCAAGAACGGCAATAGTATAAATGGCATACGCCCACCATGTCTTCCATAACGGAGGAGAAATTTTGACGCCCAGTTTAACAGGATCAGTCCATACACCATCGTTATTTGCTGCTTTTACTAAAAACTCATAGCTGCCCGGCAATACATTGGTATATGCTGCTGAGGGATTATTGGTGCTGATCCAGCCCTTATCGTAACCTTTCAGCATATAAGCATACCTGTTCTTTTCGCTCTTTATAAAGTTCAGCAGAGCAAACTCAATGGTAAATACATTTCGCCTGTGCTCAAGAACAAGCCCCTGCAGGAAGCTGATATTTTTTTTCAGAATATCATCTTTCCCGTTTACCTGAACGGTGTTATTGAATATTTTAAAATCTGTAAAAACAAGTGGAGAACGATTGGCATTCATCGTTATGCTGTCAGGATAGAAATGAGTGATGCCGCTTAACCCGCCAAAGAAAAATTCGCCATTACTGTCTTTGAAATATGAGTAGCGGTTAAATTGATTATCTGCCAGCCCGTCGGCAGTAGTAAAGGCCTGAACAGCATGGGTGACGGTATTAAACTTCACCAGCCCGTTATCTGTACTTAACCATAAATTATCTTTATCATCTTCCAGAATACCTATAATATTATTGCCCGGCACATCGTCAGCCGTGGCAAACAAGCGAAAAGTATTTTTATTTTGATCATAGCGTGCTAATCCCTGTATGGTGCCTACCCATAAATTTCCTTTCTTATCGTTCAGAATACAGTTAACGCCCATTTCAATGCTTGTGTGTATTACAGTATCATTCATACAATAATACAAACCGGAAGCAGCGCCGATCCACAGCTTTTTGGCTGAATCTTCAAAAAAACAATTTGTAATAAGCCTGGATACTTTTTTTACTAACGGATCGCCGGTTAGGGGAGATAGTATATCATTATGCTTCCTGAATAATTTTATGCCTGCATTACCTCCGAACCAAAAACCGTTATAGCTGTCCTCCAGTATAGCTGCAACGCTTGAATTCAAATTAGACGGATCATTTTTATTAAACAATATCCTCGTAAAATATGAAGCATTGGGCGCCAGTATATTTACTCCGCCACCATGAGTGCCTATCATCAGATTCTTATCCCTGTCAATATATATCGCATGTATTAAATTTCTCTTGAAAATTAGTCAGCAAAGAGTTTCCCCTACTGTCCGAATACGAAGAATAAAATTTCTCTTTCGTGCATGTAGCAACATTCCTTTGTTCTTATCTTTTTCGGGCAGTTTGAGAAACGAAGATAGACTTCAAAATTTACCCGGTCACTATTGAGGGTCATGCCATTTACCTCGTTGATTGAGGAAGCAGGCTGCCCCTTTTTCTTCATATGATAATGTTGTGTTATGACCCTGTAAACCAGTTTTGCCATTTTTCTGGCGATGGCAACTATGGCTTTTTTAGCGGGCATTCTTTTCTTAAGGTATAGGAATTGAGCCTGCCAATAACTGTCTTTGGTTCGTACAGCGCCCCACGCTATTTGTATTAATGTTGCCCTAAGATACTTATTGCCTTTAGTGGTGTGTTTTGCATACCACTTATTAGCGCTTTGCCGGTTGCCTGGTGCCAGTCCTGTCCAACTGGTAAAATGGTCGTCTGTAGGAAAACTGCCTAATTCATCACCTATTTCTGAAACAACGGTTCTGGCTCCCTGCTTCCCTATGCCAGGCACCTTTTCCAGCAAGGTTACCACCCGGCTGTAGTGTTGTTCAATCAGTTGTTCCATCGTTTGCTCTAAAATGGTTACCTGCCGGATCTAAATAATCCCAATCGGCAAGGTGCAACTGTAATAGTTTTCTGTCATAATTGCTAAGTGTACCATCTAAAGCTTCGGGTAATAATTTGGCTTTGGGGGCTGCCCGGCGCAGACAATATGATTGCAATACTGCTATATCGGTTATGTTTTCCGACAAGGCTTTTATAATCAGCCGGGCCGATTTAGTGTTCACATTGGAAAGAACACTTCTTAGCTTGAGATTGGCCGTTTCCAATACTTTAAGGGTACGGTTTTTCACCTGTGACAACTGACTGGTGTATTGGAACCGCTGGCGGTTCAACTGCCGCAGTTGGCGCAAACCGGTATCGGGAATAAAACCGGGGCTTACCAGACCGTTCATCAGTAGCTTACATAACCACTCGCTGTCTGAGGTATCGGTTTTTTTGCCGGGTATTTGTTTTACTCTTAGCGGGTTGGCTATGGTTACCCGGATACCTTTTTGTTGCAAAAGGTCATAGAGCGGTATCCAATATATCCCGGTACTTTCAATAACCACATCCTGAATACATAGCGCTTCCAACTCCGAACAAAGCCGGCGTAACTGCACAGTTTGCGTACCATAGTCTTTTAAAACCGGTTTACTACCCGAAAACATATAACAAGCCTTGATACTGTCTTTATGCATGTCTATTCCACATGCTTTTTGTAGTTTTACATTGAATGAAACTGGAGATGACACAGCATTGACGTTTTTGGTGAAACTCAAAGGTCTTACATTATTGTCTCCATTTTCATTATTCCTTTGGGTAACAAATTTTTCATGTGCGTTTAAGAAATCTTATTTTTAATACATATTTATCGGTAGTCCACCCAATAGCTTCACAACCCTTGAATCCCATGAGCTAATGATAATATCTTTGTATTGGTCGTTCATCAATAATTTCATCCGGTTATTGATGGTAACTGTCCAAAAATATATTTCACCAATGCAGATATACGACTTCCCGCGTTCCTCCCGGTAATGCATAACTCATTCCATTTACAAAATGCTTTGGATTATTGTTTGTTGTGATAGTGATTTGAAAGAGAACAACCAACGGCAGGTGGTTTCAGCATCTGTCACCAGGGCTCTTGTCTCACGAGACTTTAAAACGGTGATCACATTTGCTTATAGTCAGAAGAGAAGATGTGTTTTGTGAGACTCAAACTACAGCAGGAAGAGTTGTTAAGGTCTGATTTTTACAATTTTATTATCCCGGATTACAACAAGTACACTATTCTTTGATCTCTTGAATTCAATCAATTTTTCGTACACTTTTTCAAGTCCTTTGATAATCTTATTTTTTTCCTCTATTTGTTTATCAATTGTTGTCATAATAGTTTTTCCTTTTTATAGGTTCCCTGCTTATTCTCAACTTTGGAATATTGTAATGCTGTAGAGAAGGAATCACATGACACTTCTTATAAGATCTCTCAATTCCTTATCCGAAATATTTTCAACATCAGATTTGTCATAAATAGTAAGCAGGTTTACCACAACATCTTCTTGAGATAACTTTTCAGTTATTCCAATTACGATGGTTTCAACCAAAGAAATAACTCTTGCTCCTCCATTTTTCCCTTTTCCTTTGCTTGAAATTTTTAAGCGTATTTTATAAGCATCCTGACCTAATGGAGTACCAAGCCTTGGGGTAGTTTGCAATTCTTTTTCCAGATCAAGTAAGTCTTTTGATAAGGACTTATATTTTTTGAGAAGCGGTTTGGCAGCGGAGGTAAAAGACCTTGTGATTTTAACGGTTACTTTCACGTAAAAAATCTTTTAAAGTTTGCAGTTGTTTTCCATCTTTCTTTGCCTGCTTCACTTCCTGTAAGCCCTGTTTAATTCCTGTTAATACTTTCAATTTATTATGAAGCCTGGAATAATCCTGCTGCATTCTCTCCCATGTTTTTATAGGAACTAAAACAGAGGTTTTTTCCCCCTTTTCATCAACCATATATTTTACGGGACTTGCCATTTGTATAGTTTTGCTCAAATTTATATAATTTTCAGGAATTGGCTGTTGGAGAGTGATGTGAACGCTGATTGTAGCCGTCCAAAAATACATTTCACCAATGCAGATATACGACTTCCCGCGTTCCTCCCGGTAATGCATAACTCATTCCATTTACAAAATGCTTTGGATTATTGTTTGTTGTGATAGTGATTAGCAAGAGAACAACCAACGGCAGGTGGTTTCAGCATCTGTCGTCAAGGCTCTTGTCTAACGAGACTTAAAACGGTAGTCCCTTGTTTATAGTTGGGAAGAAAAGATGTGTTTCGTGGGACACGAACCACGGCGGAAGATATACGACTTCCGGCGTTCCTCCGGATAATGAATAACTCACTTGATTTACAAAATTCACTGGGTTTTTGTTTGTTATGATTGTAATTCGTGAGAGAGAACGACCATAGCGCGAGGTTTCTGCATCTACCGCCAAGTCTCGTGTCCCACGAGACTTAAAAGAGTAATCTGTTGAAGATGATTTGGATGCCCGATGGACATTCCTTTAGTCCGGTTGCGGTCATGCTGCACGGCATCATATTCCGACATTAACTTGTAAAATAGACCTGAAAATCGTAAATTTATAGAGTGAAAAAACTAAAGAAACCAGAACTTGATTTTGAGGTTGATTTTTTAACAAACTCAATTCGTAATACAGTTTCAGGAGACAGTTTCCGAACAGAAGTTTTACGATTAACAACGGCTGATCTGAAACAAGTTACCAGGAAAAATGGTTGGAATTTCAATTGGAGAACCGAATTAAATAATAACTCAAAAGAGGTTTATAAACTAACAATTGTTGATAACCCAGGCATTATTCAGGGGTTGATAAGTTTCACAATCAATACAGACCACATATATATGGATTTGCTTGAAAATGCACCTTTTAACTTAGGACGGAACAAACTTTATGAAGGTGTTGCCGGGAACTTAGTAGCTTATGCCTGTAAAGTTTCTTTTCAATACGGCTTTTCGGGTTATGTTTCTTTTACCGCAAAGACAAGGCTTATTGAACACTACCAAAAAACATTAAATGCCATAACATTCGGTGGACAATTGATGATCATAAACACCGTAGCGGCAAACATATTAATTGACAAATATTTTAAAAACGGGTAATCATGGGATATATAAAAGAACCGGATGGTGTTGACTTTGTAATAAAGGGAAAACCTTTAACAAACAAACAAAAACAAGCGATCAGCGACTTTATAAAAGCAGATAAAGAGCGGCTGGCAAAATTAGCTACTCGTAAAACGAAATCGCGAACCGCTAGAGAAAAGTCAAAGACAAAGGAATAAAGTATTGGAGCCAATAAATAAATCCGGGATTTAATTTTGATTTGCCATGAAGCCAAAAAAACAAATAAAACCGGCGAAATTAAAGCTTCCCAAAGGCTTTAGTATTGATAATACCCTGAACGGGAAATATGATAATCAGCTGTTTTTTAAAGAAAAGGCTGAAAGGGCAAACCGTATCCTGAAAACGGTAGGGCTTCCTGAACTATAAGTTACTTGCCGCTGTACGGAAACCGCAACCATATCATTTCGCCGTCCAAAATGTATATTTCACCAATGCGGATATATGACTTCGGGTGTTCTTTCTGGCAATGCACAGCTTACTTCCTTTACAAAATTCTTTGAGTTTTTGTTTGTTGTTGTCTGGCTCGTGAGATAACAACCCTGGGGGGAAGTTTCAGCATTTACCGTCAAGGCTCGTGCCTTAGGAGATTTAAAAAACGGTGGTCATATTTGTTTATACCCAGAAGAGAATATTTGATCCGAAAGCCACAAACCATGGCTGAGAAAGTTCTCCTTATTTGTCAGTATTTAAGCTTTCGATAATTAATTTGATTGTTTTATCGTCTATGTTATCAAATTCCGATTTGTCATAAATTGTCAATAAGTAAACTTCTTTGTTTTCAGTAACAATATAGGTTATGACCCTGGCTCCGCCACTTTTTCCTTTTCCCTTGCTTTTAACAGCAAGCCTTATTTTATACGTTTCATTGCCTAAAGGCGTTCCTGTATTTGGCTCTTTTTCTAATACAGCACCTAAGTCAGCAAGCTCCTTTTTGAGAGATGGAAATTTTTTGATAAGCCGTTTTGCTTCCCGCTTAAATTTGTCGCTGGGGATAACACTAAAGCTCATTTAAAAATTCGTTTAGTGTCTGCTTGTGTCCTTTGTTTTTTTTAAGACTTACGACTTGTTCAAATGCGTCTTTAAGGTCTGATTTCAGCTTTAAAGCTTGTTCATACTTTTTAAGCTTGTTCAGTACTTTCTCCCATTCTGTTAAGGGTAGCTGAACCGCTTTTGTTTTGCCATTGATGTCGTTGACGTATTGAAGTGCAATTTTCATAGTCCAAATTTACATTGTTTTGTTGAATTGTATTAGATAAGGCTGAAAGGACAAACCGTATTTTGAAAACGGCAGAGCCTCCTAAACTATAAGTTATTTGCCGGTATACACAAACAGCAACCGTATCATTTCGCCGTCCAAAAATATATTTTGCCAATGCGGATATACGGCTCTGTGTTCTACTTGGCAATGCATAACTCACTTGATTTACAAAATGCTTGGGGCTTTTGTTTGTTGTTGTGTGGTAGGTAGCGTACCAAAATAAGCTGACAACCAAGATAAAGTAATTTTACGCTAAACTAATAGTACTCCCCTCCTACCGGCTAATTAATACTTTGAGGTGCTAGGAGTAGTAATGAGCTAATCTATATAAGAAGAAATCCTTATCCCTTACCCCGTAATTAGCGGTTATAAATCGTTGTATTTTGCTGTTGGTGGCTTCTGCTTTTGCATTGGTTTTACCTGTTTTAAAATAGTTCATGATTTTTTCTTCGTTACTGCCAATAATACGTATCAGGTTTTCTACTTCTGGTAGCTTTGCCTGTTCGGCACAATCGTACCAGTGAATGAGTTGCTTTTCTATCTGCCATTCGTATTTGCCTACGTTTTCTTTATCTAACCATTGCCTGATTTGCAGGGTTAAATCATAAGCTGTTTTAAGTGAAGTGAAGGTTTCAAAAAGCAGGGTGGCTCTTTTTTGTTGTGAGACAGTCCAGTTTTCCGCTCTTTTAAAAAGCACGTACCTGCTCCTGGTAAGCAGTTCTATCTTGGATTCGCCATTGATGAGTCTGGTTTGTTTTTCATATTCCCTTCGTTCTTTTTTGGTGGTGGGCAGTTTTGCGATTTCTTCCTGTTTAAGACGAAGCCTTAACGTCTGTACCGCTTCCACAATATGTTTTACTACGTGGAACTTGTCGGCTACAATGACGGCATTGGGAAAACTTTGTTCACAGAATTTTTCGTACGTGGGACTGAGGTCTGCTGTAATGGTTTTTACCTGTTGTTTTACTTGCGGTATTTTCTCTATCAGCTTGTTTAATTCAGCTACAGTAAGGGTTTCGGCAAGCAGGGCTATCTTACCTGTATCACGGTTGGTCATCACGGTATAAAATTCTTCATCTATCATTTTCTCATCCACACTCATCTGTTCACCAAAATTTTCCGGCTTTAATACGGGTACTGATTTTTCCCGCTTATCTGTACCGGTAAAATTATCTTTACCCCATTGCTTATTTTCAACAGCTTCGGGGTAGCCGCTCAGGTAATTGCGGTACCAGCTATAAACGGTTTGGGGGTTGAGTTGAAGAAATCCTCCGATGGTTGTAAAATTAACCGGCTTCTCATCCACCAATTTCTTTTAAAAAATCCCTGAACTCCTTTGTGGTTTTCATGCCGGGTATGTGAAGGTTGTATTCATTACTGTAATGTTTGGTAGTTCCCTTTTCTTTCCATCTTCGCCGGATCAGACGCAGGTATATTTTCTTTAGCGAAAACGCATGGGTTAAAATGTCTATCTCATTGTTATAACCGTCCATTACAACTTCTTTACCATACAAAGCCTGGGGTATCCGGTCTTCTTTTTCAACCAGTTCAATTACCCATTCCTGAGGTTTGTTCTCAATATGGTTCACTTCAAAATCAACCAGGTATTCCTCTGGTATAAATATCTTAAATGACTCGTAGGCTAAGTCCTTTTGGCGGGGATGTGGCATAACTTCTTTTTGCTCAAAGTTACTCCTAGCACCTCAAAGTATTAATTAGCCCTCCTACCGCAGAATCGCTTGCCAACACATAGGCTATTCACGGGCAGATGCTGCGGAGAAACCTCACTCTGTGTAGAAGGAAACTTATTGTTCAGTTAATTGAATTCTATAAATGTCAAAATAATTAGTGTAATCTCCCCCTTTCCTATTCGGATTACATAGGTTATTTTTGTCGTTAAATTCCTTATGAGCAAAGTATAAGTTGTTATTTGGATCAATATATAGCGGTATAGCTTGATGACCTCCTCCAAATGCCTCAAGTATCTTTTTACCATTGTTGTCAGTAATCTCTTGTATTTTCTTACCAGCGGAATTATAAATGCTAAATTGACAATAATCATCCTGATCTATTGTGATCTTGTCTACCAAAATAAAGTTTCCCTTTTTGTCAAAAACAATTCTAGATGGACTTATAATATTGTCTACTACTTTAGTAGCTACGCCACCATTTGCAGATATTTTCCATACTCCTGTATTATTGCCATAATCTAATGTGTAGTAGTAGTCTGAATTGTATTGATCAAAACTTATCGGGACTGCTCCTAAATTGGATGTTACAGTTTGTATGCTAGTTGCGCCACCTGCTATTCTCAAAATAGAGCCATTGTCATTTTCCGATGTAAATACAATATCATTATTTGACATAACTTTTAAAAGAGTACTGTTAGCTCCTATGTCAAGAGTAAATACTTTTTGGGACTTGGTTGGAATATTACCTACATATAGATAGCCTCCAAACTCCGCATAAATATTCTCTTCTTTATTATCAATAGCAAAGGATCTGTAATATTTTGCTTTTTCTGTTCTATATGTATAAGTTGGTATATCTGTAAAAGTGAAAACAGGGTCTGAAATTTTTTTGGGTGCTTTATTAATTTGCCAAGAAGAAGAGGAACGACTATAAATAACTCCCGAAGATGGAATATAAATAGAATTATAGCCCAAATCAATACCAGAATAGTAGGAGTCTATAAATTGAGGGGCTCCAAACTTAAAAGGAAGTAAAGTTGTAAAGCTAATTTCATCTCCATAGGCTGTGCCTACTGAATTGGTGGCATAACTGCGAACATAATAGGTAGTATTATATTCGAGATCACTCATTTGGCTTGTAAATCCATTCATGCCACTACCCTCTGTGGTTTTATTTTTTGCAACCGTAGGGGAATGAGCTATATCCCAACAAATTCCTTTTGCAATAATGTTTTTCCCCCCATCTGATGTTATTTTCCCCCCACTTTGAGCTGAATGAGATGTAATAGAAATAACATTATCAGAAGACACCACTGGCAATGACCCAATATTTCCTGATCCATCAGGGTTGCCCAAATCATCTTCAGGCGTTGATTTTTTTTTACAACTAAACAAAATAAAAACAAGGCAGAAAAGGCATATCTTTCTAAGATTTATTTTCATTATAGGAAGTTTTAGAAGTTCTTATTACTTAAGATTTTATTGGGGTTTATATAGTTTCTTCCATTCCTTAACTAATCCCATGCGGAAGGCCGTTAAAGAATGCGAACAGGACATGGAAGTTTTATCAAATGGAGATTGAATAATTATGCGGAGCTAATACTTGTGCTAAACTCCTATTTTCAAATGAAATATATAATCAGTTTTAAAGCATTATTATTAGTTTTTACAAAAAAATTATTACTTTTAATTATATAATTCGTCAAAAATGGAAAGTATAGATAAAGTGCTTGAAAAACTAAAAACAGCCCGTAAAGACAAAGGGTTCAGTCACGAGAACATGGCGGCTGAACTTGAGATAAGCCAGGCCGCTTATACTAACATAGAAAAAAACGAATCAAAACTTACCGTGGAACGGCTGTTGAAAATTTCTGAAATACTGGAGAAACCGGTTTATTATTTCTTTGAAACGAGCCCTAACAATATCTACAACCAGAATTTTTCAGATAACGCTTTTGGTGGTCATATAGACAACTTATATCAGGAGAACAAAGAAACCCATGCACGCCTTGCAGAAAGCTATGAAACTTCTATAAAAAACCTGAAGGAAGAAATTGTTTTTTTACGTGAGCTTGTAAATGGCAAGCAGAAGTAAGCAACGCTGTAGGGTTCCGAACCTTTGAAAGGTTCGGAACCCCTGCTTCCTTAAACCCTAAGTTCACCGCAGACTCTCAGCGCCGTTCTTTTTCATATTTAAACATTATATTTGACTTGTTATAAACACCATCAGTAAAACGCTATGAACAAAAACACTATAGCTAACCAAAACAATATACCCCGCAAAAAAGATGATGCTCTCTTAAAAGCCGCTTTCGAAGAACTTTTTCCTTACTTGCTTCGCTTTTGTTTTCCTAATGCAGACAAAGTGTTTGACTTTCGTAAAGGCTTTGTATTTCTTGACAAGGAACTGACCGAACTGTTTCCTGAACTTAAAAAGCAAGGGGGAAGCAGGTTTGTGGATATGCTGGTAAAAACATTCCTGAAAAACGGAAAAGAGGAATGGATACTGGTGCATATTGAGATACAGGGCAGCAGCGTGAAAGGCTTCCCCAAACGCATGTTCCAATACTGGTACAGGATATACGACCGCTACGGGGTGGATATAACCGCTTTAGCCATATTTACCGGCAATAAGCGGCAGCAGCACCCGCATATCTTTCATAAAACATTTATGGGTACTGAAATTACTTACCGCTATAATGCGTATCATATATTCAACCATACGGAAGCGGAGCTACTGGCGATGGACAACCCGTTTGCCCTGATTGTGCTGGCGGCGCAAAAGGCGCTGTTGCAGGGTAAAGTGCCTGAAGAAGCGCTGGCGGAACACCGGCTTACGGTAGCCCGCGCGTTGATACAAAGCAAAAAATTCAGCCATAAAAAGATAGAGAAGCTGCTGCTTTTTTTGAAAAACTTTATCTATATTGGAAACGTAGAAATAAACCGTAAATTTGATAACCAGATTGAACAATTAACAGGAGGAACAATTACCATGGGTATTATAGAGACCATAAAAAAAATAGAAAGGGAAGAAGGTATAGAAATAGGAATAGAAAGGGGTATTAAAAAAGGCTTGGAAAAAGGCAGGGAGGAAGGTATTGAAGAAGGCTTGGAAAAAGGTATTGAAAGGGGTAAAAGGGAAGTTATTGAGAATCTGATCACCAAGTTGGGGCTTTCGGATAAGCAGGTAGCCGATGTTACCGAAATGCAAGTAAGCTTTGTAAAAAAGATCCGTGCCGCACTGAAAAAGAAAAAGTAAAACTGATTAAAACCCGGTTTCATTTCTCCTGCTATATAAACACTATACATGTACGTAAGATTGAATTTTTCAAACACCGTTGCCCTATGCCCAATAGCGCTCCGAACGCACAAGTGAGTGATCCCGCTTTCGCTTTGCTTATCGGGACAGGCTCCACAGGCGATGATAGTAGCACCACAGCCCGTCCCATAAAAATCCCCTTCTTCTCCACAATCCGCTATCCCAGGCATCCCAACAATCCCAAAATCCCATTCCGTTTTCGTAGTTTTGCGCCTTCCTATACTTATACAACGATACATGGAAACAACAGTTGAAACCGCCGAAAAGCTGGGACTTCGTCCTGATGAGTTCGGGATGATAAAAAAGATATTGGGCCGCACACCGAATTTTACGGAACTGAGCGCTTACTCCGTAATGTGGAGCGAGCATTGCAGCTATAAAAATTCTATTAAGTGGCTGAAAACGCTTCCCCGCGAAGGCGCGAAGCTGCTGGTGAAAGCCGGCGAGGAAAACGCGGGGCTTGCCGATATCGGCGACGGCTGGGGCGTGGTGTTTAAAATTGAAAGCCATAACCACCCTTCTGCCATTGAGCCTTTCCAGGGTGCGGCAACCGGCGTGGGAGGCATTCACCGTGATATTTTTACGATGGGTGCACGCCCGATAGCGGCGCTGAATTCGCTGCGCTTCGGCAACCTCAGCGAAGAAAAAACGCAGCACCTGATGAATGGTATTGTGCATGGTATTGGTCATTACGGCAACTGCTTTGGCGTGCCTACCGTGGGCGGCGAAATTTATTTTGAAGACTGCTATCATACTAACCCGCTGGTGAATGCCATGAGCGTGGGCGTGGTGAAAGCGGGGCAAACCGTGAGCGCTACTGCCGAAGGCAAGGGCAACCCGGTGTTTATCGTGGGTTCTGCAACGGGTAAGGATGGTATGGGCGGCGCGGCATTTGCGTCGGCAGATATTACGGAAAGCAGCGTGGAAGACCTGCCTGCCGTGCAGGTGGGCGACCCCTTCCAGGAGAAAAAATTATTAGAAGCTTGTTTAGAAATGATCCCGAAAGGTGCATTGGTAGGCATGCAGGATATGGGCGCCGCGGGCATTATATGCTCTACCGCGGAAACCAGTGCGAAAGGCGGCGTGGGTATGCGCATTGACCTGGATAAAGTGCCGATACGCCAGGCGAATATGAAAGCGTGGGAACTGCTGTTGAGCGAAAGCCAGGAGCGCATGCTGATGATCGTGAAAAAGGGTCGTGAAAAAGAAGTGCTGGAAGTGTTTGAAAAATGGGATCTGCCCTGCTCGCAGATCGGCGAAGTGACGGATGGCGGCATGCTGCAATTTTATATGCACGGAGAGTTGGAAGCGGAAGTGCCGGCAGAAAGCCTGGTATTAGGCGGCGGCGCACCGGTATATGAAAGGGAATACAGGGAGCCGAAATATTTTGCGGAGATCAAAAAGTTTGACTCTGCTTCGATACCTGTGCCGAAGGACCTGAAAGCGGTGGCGGAGAAAATCATCACTATCCCGAATATAGCTTCCAAGCGCTGGATATATACGCAGTACGACAGTATGGTGGGCACGGGCAATACATCAACCAACGCGCCAAGCGATGCGCAGATCGTGAAAGTGAAGGGTACGAAAAAGGGTTTGGCGGTTACGGTTGACTGTAACAGTCGTTATGTATTTGCCGACCCATTTGTGGGTTGCATGATAGCAGTGAGCGAAGCGGCAAGGAATATTGTGGTTAGCGGTGGGGTTCCGTTGGGTGTAACCAACTGCCTGAACTTCGGTAACCCTTACGACCCGGAAGTGTATTACCAGTTTGTATATGCTATTAAGGGTATGGGTGAGGCTTGTAAAAAATTTGATACGCCTGTTACGGGTGGTAATGTGAGCTTTTATAACCAGCATCCGGGCGGCGCGGTATATCCTACTCCTACAATAGGTATGGTGGGCTTGCTGGAAGATATTGATACGAAGATGACGCTTGATTTCAAGCAGGCGGGTGATGCTATTTATTTGCTTGGGGAAGTGAATGATGATATCAATTCGAGTGAATATATACATAAGCTGCACAAGGTGGAATATTCTCCTGTGCCGCATTTTGACCTGGAAGAAGAATATCGTTTACAGCAGAGCGTTAGTAAGCTGATTGGCAGCAAGGCCATTGCTTCCGCGCATGACCTGAGCGAGGGTGGTTTGTTTGTTACGCTTTGCGAAAGCGGGTTTAATAATGATCTAGGATTTAAAGCAACTACCTCAACTAAAGTAAGACCGGATGCTTTCTGGTTCGGCGAATCGCAGAGCCGGGTAGTGGTAAGCGTGAATGCGGATAATATTGCGGCTTTTGAAAAGATAGTGAAGGAAAGCGGTGTACCGTTTGTTAAAGTGGGAGAGGTTACGGATGGTGAGGTGATTGTTGACGGTGCATCATGGGGTGATATTGGGGAATGGAAGGAAAAATATGATGAGGCGATTGAAAAATATATGCAACGTGAGGAGCAATATATAGTGGCGTGAGGGGTTGCTTGCGAAGGAATAAAATTAGTTCTTATAAATAAATCAATATTGTCAGACAAATATTAATAGTCGTTTGAAATTCAGTCAAACGCCTCACCCCAGCCCTCTCCTCGCGGAGAGGGGGCAGAAACCGCTACAGCAAAGGAGTTCACTGATTTTAAATATGTTTTGCTATCAACAAGATTATGGCTAAATATTATATACCCGGAATTGTTGCAGCTATAACAGTATTGCTTTTTGCCTGCAATGGCAATGCTGATAAAAGCAATACCTCAAATAGCAGAACGGCTGAACTGATGCTGTTGGAAAAGCAGGTAGCAGCGCGCCCGGATTCTGTGGGACTGCGCTACCAGTTGATGAATGAATTGCTGAAAAACAATTTATATGCTGAAGCGATAGCACAGAATGATACTTTGCTAAAGGAAGATAGCGCCAACGCTGTTTTCTGGTACAGGCGCGGCGCTATCCAGTTGAATAAGGGTGATACAACTGCTGCTATTACTTCCCTGCAAACAGCTGTGCAAAAAGAACCGATGTTCATGGAGCCGCTGCTGGATATTGCTTCAGTATATGCGGGGCGGTCTGATAGTAATGCGATCACTGCTACGAATAAAGTAATTCAACTTACGCCTGACCCTAAATTAAAATCCGAGGCGAGATTTATACAGGGTTTGTATTACTCTAATATTAATGACAAGCCTAAAGCGCTTGCAAGCTTTGATGAGTGTATAAAGAATGATTATACCTTTTTGGATGCGTATGTGGAGAAAGGATTGTTGTTGTATGATTCAAAAGACTACAAAGCTGCGCTGGCTGTATTTGAGCAGACCATACAGGTGAGCAATACTTTTGCCGAGGGCTATTATAATGCAGGCAGATGTGAAGAGGCATTGGGAAATAAGGAAGAAGCCAAATTGTATTATGAAAAAGCGCATGGGTTGGATAAGAGTTTGAAATGACCTCACCCCCGGCCCCTCTCCACTCCGTGGAGAGGGGCGCCTAATTCATAGCTGGTTGATACGATGGAGAAAGGGGAGGTTGTAGATGTAAAGGGTGGTGAATACTCAACGAGTTGTTTGGATATATTTTTATAGCTGATGTGGTAGTGATATAGTTTGATATTATTCTGTAGTACCGCTCCCTCTCCGTTGCACGGAGAGGGAGAAGGAGGGTGAGGGATACTCTTTTATTCCATATCTTCGCCGCTATGGCAATTATAGCACCTTCATTATTAGGATGTAATTTCCTGAAACTACAGGAAGAGTGTGATATGGTGAACAGAAGTGAAGCAGACTGGTTTCACTTAGATGTGATGGACGGCCGTTTTGTTCCCAACATCAGTTTTGGTATGCCTATCATAGCCAAAGTAAGGGAAGCTACTACCAAACCGCTCGATGTACACCTGATGATTGAGGAGCCCGGCAGGTATGCTGCCGATTTCAAAGTTGCCGGCGCAGACCATCTTATTGTACATTACGAAATATGCCCGCACCTTCACCGTAATATCCAGCAGATTAAGGGGCTGGGCATGAAAGCCGGTGTAGCCCTTAACCCGCATACACCGGTACAGGTTCTGCAGGATGTTTTACAGGATATAGATATTGTGCTGATCATGAGTGTTAACCCCGGCTTTGGGGGACAGCAGTTTATAGATCATTCTTTAGTAAAGATCAGGATGTTACGGCAACGCATAAACGAAATGGAGCTGAATACCATTATAGAAGTGGATGGTGGTATAACGCTTGAAAATGCCCCTGCCATTATTGAAGCCGGCGCCCACGCTCTTGTTATCGGAACCTCAATTTTTAAGTCACCCGATCCGGTAAACCTTATAAAACGGTTAAAAAGCATATAGGCGCTCCCAAATTACCTGTAAAGTATTCCAGTTTTATTGTAGTGTAATACCCTCTTATTGTTACACTTATAATTATGTCTGTATTTATCTTTCACATTTTCGATTAGCATAGGGTAATCCACGACGGAAAAATAACAAAAGTTATAATAATGCCAGATTGAGCCCGTTTAATATTTGATAATTCTATTTTATCGAATTTAATTTCTACCCCCGTGAAAAAAGTATCATTAATTGAACCTGTAACTATGGAGAAAGTAATCGCTATTTGTCAGCAATACGCTCCCCTCGACGAAGCAGGCCAGCAAGCCCTGCGCGGCATTATTACTTTAAAAGAGTACCGTAAAAATGATTTTGTTTTTGAACAGGATCAGTTTTGCGGAGATCTTTTTGTAATTGTAAAAGGCTCATACCGCCTGTTTCATAAAACAGCGCAAAAAGAGCATACTACATGGCTGGGCTACGATAGTCACATTATTTCATCTTTACACAGCTTGCTGCTGAACACACCGGCAAGAGAAACAATGCACATTCTTGAAGAAACGGTAATAGGTGTAATCCCTTACCAGGAACTATTGAACCTCAGCCGCGAATATGCAAGTATTGATGCATTACACCGCACTATAATGAGCATCTTCATTATGGAAATGCAGGAAAATCTTTTTGCAACAAGGTTTATGGAAGCAGCAGACCGTTACCATTATTTCACTCAAAAACAACCGGAAGCGCTTCAGCGTATTCCTTTAACCTATCTGGCTTCTTTCCTCGGTATTACCAAAGAAAGCCTTAGCCGTATACGTTCAGGATTCAGGCATCGCGATGCAAACTTTGGATTGAATAATTCATACCTGCGCAACGCATCCTAAAATTACTTGTGTAGTTTTTTGCTCATTTCTTATATACATTATTGCCAGTTCTTAACGAACTGGCAATTTGTTTTTAGAATAGTGTAGTGAACAGGCAATGATCAATCAATGTCGTTTCCTTAACACTTGTGTAGTTGCGGGTGACAACACCCGCAACGGCAACCGCCGATGTTGGTGTTATCACCAACATCTTAAGGAAACGCATTGAATGGGCAATAGTGAATATATCACTTATGACTTACTGCTCTTCTTCATAACATCCTGCAACATCTGTCATACATTCCAAACAAAATCTTCTTAAAATTTTAAATATAGCTAACAATTGTTAACTTGTATTACTAAAACATTTGCTTGTTATGAAACTACTAACCCTAAAAACAGCGATGGCCTTATTTCTTTCGTGTTTTACACTTGCGCTGTATGCACAGAATACGGTAATTTACGGAACTGTTAAAAACAGCGCTGATCATTCATCTGTAAGTTCAGTATCTGTTACCATTAAAGGTACTACTGAAGGAACATTTACTGATCCGAGGGGAAATTTCAGAATATCCACAGCCAGGACACTACCCCTAACCATTGTACTTTCTTCTGTTGGTTTTGAAACAAAAGAAGCAGAAGTATCAGGTGCTTCTGAAGGACTTGAAATAGAACTAACGCCAACGGCTACCCTGGGAGAAGAAGTAGTGGTTGCTGCAACACGTTCTGCAACAAGGGTAATGGAGTCTCCGGTATCTATTGAAAGATTAAGCGCCACTAATATCCGCACCAGCCCCGCTACCAGCTATTATGATATGGTAGGACAGCTAAAGGGTGTGGATATTACAACATCTTCACTCACCTTTAAAACACCCAGTACAAGAGGCTTCAACTTTTCAGGTAATACAAGATTTAACCAACTGGTAGATGGCATGGATAACCAGGCACCGGGGCTGAACTTTTCCCTCGGGAATTTTGTGGGACTAACCGAACTTGATGTAGATAATATGGAGCTGTTACCTGGTGCATCATCAGCACTATATGGACAGGGTGGTATAAATGGTACATTGCTCATCAATAGCAAAGATCCTTTTAAATACCAGGGATTGAGTTTTCAGGTAAAAACGGGCATGAATCATATTGCCAGCCCGCAACGTGCAGAACCCGGCTGGTATAACGATTGGTCTGCCCGCTGGGCAAAAGCATTCAATAATAAATTTGCTTTTAAAATAGGCTTTCAATTATTGCAGGCCAAAGACTGGATCGCCAACAGTACAGAAGATTACAACCGGCGAACAAGAACAACCAGTAACGGTACCCGCCAGTCAGACCCTAACTATGATGGTATAAATGTTTACGGAGATGAAACAAATATGCAGGACAATGGTTATACTATGCAGAGTCTTGCTCAATTAGTACAATTTCAAACACAGCAGAGCATAAAAAATGCAACAGGAATAGATATCATTCCTATGATGGACGCTGCGTTGCCAGCCAATGCTACGCCTGCACAAATTGGCGCTTTTATTAATAACTTTCCGCAGCCTCTACATGAACCTCTTACCAATTTGATGCCTTTTTATTTTGGGTTGAGAAATGATGTAATACCCCAGGCAAGCGCATCACGTACAGGTTATGCGGAAAGTGATATGGTAAATCCAAATACAGTTAATTTTAAGCTATCTGGTGCTTTGCATTATAAATTCAATTCAAGGCTTGAAGCTTTATTTGCAGGATACTACGGAACCGGTAGCACGGTATATACCGGCAGTGACAGGTACTCGCTTAAAGACGCTAAAGTCGGGCAATATAAATTAGAACTGAGAAGCAAGAGCTGGTTTTTACGTGGCTATACTACCCAGGAAAATGCAGGCGAAGCATATAATGCAACAATCACAGCCCGCAGGTTGAATGAAGCATGGAAATCAAGCACTGCCTGGTTCCCTCAATATGTGGCAGCATTTTCGCAGGCAAAACTTGCCGGAGCTGATGATGCAGCAGCTCATAATGCAGCCCGCGCCTTTGCCGACCAGGGAAGACCTGCGGCAGGATCCGCAGCTTTCAAGACATTGTTCGACCAGGTAAGATCAACGCCAATACCGGCAGGTGGCATGTTTTTAGACAAGAGCGATTTATGGGTGGCAGAAGGGCAATATAATTTTAAAGAAGTAATTCCATTTGTAGAACTGATTGTTGGGGCTTCATGGAAACAATATATCCTTAATTCGCAGGGAACGCTGTTTATTGATTACGACGGCAATATTAAAATCAATGAATATGGTGCGTACGGACAGCTTACAAAAAAACTTTTTAACGACAGGCTTACACTAAGCGTGTCAGGCAGGTACGACAAAAATGAAAACTTTAAAGGAAGATTCACACCAAGAGCAACCGCCCTGGTTAAGCTGGCGCAGGATCACAATATCCGCCTGAGCTATCAAACAGCATATCGTTTTCCTTCAACACAACAGCAATACATCAATCTTGAAATTGGTGGAGGGCAATTTCTCGTAGGCGGATTACCCTGGATACTTAATTCGAGTATTGCCGGCGGCAAAACCGGGCCAGGTTTGGGCAGCGGTACTGTATTCAGGCTAAATAATGCTGCAGAACCAATTGGCACTTATCAGTACAGGGAGTTTAAGCCGGAAAGTGTAACGTCTTATGAAATCGGGTATAAAGGATTAATAGCAAAAAAATTAATGATAGATGTTTACTACTATGCGGGTGAGTACCAAAACTTTTTAGGCAGAACATTAGTTGGCAAACAAATTTCAGCAACACAAACACAGATATACTCTATTGTTGAGAATGCGGCCAACATGTCTTCACAAACAGATGGCTCAGTAAAGGTTGATCCTATAAAAGTAAAAACTTCAGGTTATGGTATCGGGATTGATTACAGGCTTACAAGCGGGCTTTCATTCTTTGCCAATTATTATCATGATAAATTAGGAAATGTGCCGGCAGGCTTCAATGCAGACTTTAATACACCTGCTCATCGTATAAACTTTGGTGCAGGACATGCTGGATTCGGTAAAGATAAACGTGTGGTATTTAATGTAAACGGCCGCTGGCAAACCTCGTTTTTATGGACTGCTGAATTTGCAACCGGTGAAGTGCCATCATATTTTACACTGGATGCAATGATTGGTTATAAATTTCCTTCTATTAATTCATTGGTTAAACTTGGAGCAACCAATGTGCTGAACAAATATTATATGAATGCTTATGGCAATCCCCAGATTGGCGGGCTTTACTATATAAGCTTTGCTTATAACATTTTTTAGTAGTTGACTATTAAATCAACTGAAAATCATCAGATTTCCAAATTCATTTAACACTCACCCATTTAAGGCATACAGGATTTCCTACTGAAATTCGTTTGCCCGTGCTTGTAAGCAACCCGGTTTTTATATTTCTTTTGAATATAACTACATCATCACTGTTTTGGTTTGCAACCAGTAAAAACTTCCCGGAAGGGTCAATGGTAAAATTGCGTGGAAAATCACCGAGGGTTTTTTGGTAACCGATGAGTGTGAGCCTGCCATCTCTTTGATTGATTTTATATATAGCAATTGTATTAAAGCCACCACGGTTAGATGCATATAAAAATTTTCCGTCAGCAGATACATGTATATCCGCGCTGCCTACAAAACCGGTATCTGTTTTTTGCACTGATTTAATATGTTGAATCGCTTTAAACTTTCCGTCAGCATATTCATAAGCGTTAACAGCGCCCCCCATTTCCTCTATTACATAAGCATATTTATTGTTTGGATGAAATGTAATATGCCTTGGCCCTCCCCCATCATTGATTTTAATAAAAGCTTGTTCACCAGGTTTAAGGCTTCCATTGTTAGCGTCAAATGCATATATCATAACTTTATCAATGCCCAGGTCGGGAACAAACAGCCATTTATTATCGTGAGAAATGTAGGTGCAATGTACATGTGGTTTTTCCTGCCTGCTCTTATTTACACCGGAGCCTTCATGTTTAATTGTAGTTACAGCTTTACCAATATTTCCTGATGCATCATTAACCGGAAGCACTGATAAAGTACCGCTGCTATAGTTGGCTACAGCTATCCATTTACCGGTTTTATCAACATCAACATAACAGGGAGCATCGCCTGCGGTGAGCTGTTTATTAACCGGAGTAAGCACCCCTGTGCTTTTATCAAAAGCAAAAGAACTTACTTCTCCTCCATTGTCATTATTGCCGTTTTCATTTACGGCATATATAAATTTTTCATCCGGAGATACTGTAACAAACGAGGGATTGGATGCTTCTACATGGCTTGCTTCTTTATATGTTCCGTTATTGCTGTTAAAAACATAAACATAAATCCCTTCGCTTTTACCGGAGGTGTATGTGCCGGTTATAAGATAGTGCAATGAGTCCTGCTGTGCCATACCTGTGGTTAAAAGTGATAAACCAAATACAAGCAACGATATTATTTTGTGCATATACTATAGTATGTTCAATGATTGTAAAGCAATGTTTATACGGTTTATGGTTTCCTCGTTACTAAATGCTTCGGGTTGAAATTTTTCACCTGTTACCTTCTCATATAATTCAATATATCTTTTGCTTATTGTGTTCACCCATTCATCGCTCATTTCTGGTACAGTTTGCCCTTCTTTACCCATGAAATTATTTTCAATCAACCACTCACGCACAAATTCTTTGCTCAACTGCTTTTGCCGCTCACCGTTTTTTTGTCTTTCATCAAAACCATCTGCATAAAAATAGCGGGAAGAATCAGGGGTATGTATTTCATCCATCAAATAAATAGTATCGCCTATTTTGCCAAACTCATATTTTGTATCAGCCAGTATTAATCCATGCCTGGCGGCTATGCTTTGTCCACGTTCAAATAATTGTAACGTGTAGGAAGATAGCGTCTCCCATTCTTTTGCTGTTGCTAATCCTTTTGCTATAATTTCTGCTTTAGATATATCTTCATCATGCCCTTGTTCTGCTTTTGTAGCGGGGGTGATGACAGGTTGAGGAAATGCATCATTTTCTTTTAACCCTTCCGGCAGGGTAACGCCACACAATGTTCTTTTTCCACTGTTGTAGGTTCTCCATGCATGCCCAACAAGGTGCCCTCTCACCACCATCTCCAGTTTAAAAGGAACACATTTTTTACCGATAGAAGCATTCGGCGCCGGAGTAGACAGCAGCCAATTCGGGCAAATATCTTCTGTTGCTTTTAGCATTTTTGCCGCTATCTGGTTTAATACCTGACCCTTAAAAGGTATCGGTCTGGGGAGAATTACATCAAATGCAGATATCCTGTCACTGGCAATCATTACAAGGTAATCGTGATTAATGGTATATACATCTCTTACTTTGCCTTTGTAAAAAGCTGTTTGATTTGGGAAGATAGAATTATTCATACGCTAAAATAAACCCATGAAATGATTTGGCAAATTTAATAGCGTATTTATAAAAGATGTATAAGATTTATTAAGATAAAAAGTCCGGAAAGTATTCCGGACTTTAAAATGTATAATTGCCTGCATTATTTAACTTCCTGCTGTTCTTTTTTTCTTTTGTCGTAAGCTTTTTTGGCTCCGTAAGCTACGCCTGCAGCTACCAGTAAGCTTACTCCTCCGTCAATAGGCACGGCATCAGGATCGCCGCCCGGGTCGGGTTGTGCCTTTAACGATGGCGCATAGCTTAATGCACATACTAAAATCACTGCTGTAAGCAAAGTTTTCACTTTCATAATTGTTGTTTTATAAGGGTGATGTGTAATTTTTAAATGTAAGGCAGTTGGTGCAGGATGTAAGGTATAAAACCCTGTATCCCACACCCTATACCTTCTTATCTTATCTTCTCATTATCTTTATCACTGTCCGGCTATCCTTTCCTGTTATCTTCATCTGGTATACGCCTGCCGGTAAGTTCCTGCCAAGGTTTACCTGCTGGTTAAAGGTACCATTGCTTAACTGCATCATCCTGCTGTATACTATCTGCCCTGTGCTGTTCAGCAACTCTACCCTGTACATTCCTGCTTTAATATTATCAAACTGAAGATTTACGGCGCCACTGGCTGTTACAGGGTTCGGGTATGCTCTTATGCCTGCCTTTTCTCCTATACCTGGTATCAGCCCCTTCTTATTCACTATTATCACACTGAACCTGTCTGCTGATGACGACCTGCTGTCGCTGCCTACCTGGAAGAATACCTGGGAGGTTTCTGTTAAGCTGATATCGGTATTTGTTTGCAGGTAATGATCTACCAGGGTTACTGATTGCGCGCCTGACAGCTCTATCGGGCTGAACTCAAACATATAAGTTGATACCGATGTGTTGGAAAGGTTCAGTTGCAGTGTATCGGCTGATTGTATCAGGTTTCTCCTGTCTACCATCAGTGATTGCCCTTTTCTTATAATGGCAAGGTTTTCCATTACATTCTCTGCCTTCAATGCATCCATATTATCTATATCATCTGAGAAGCTGCTGCTGTATGATGCAAATACTTCATCCAGCACTCCTCTTTGTGAACCATCTGCCGCCTGCAGGTTTACTCTCAAACCGGTGGCATTCTTTGCTGGTGCAAATACCAGACCTCCATCTGCTGAGGACTGACCGCTGACACCTGAACCCTCCCGGAACACATGCTGCGCTGCCGTAGCTGATTTATCTGATTCTTTAATGACAAGGCTGCCTGCCATACCGGTTGATTGTACCAAAAATGCCTGACCGCTTTGTATATACTGGCTTTCGGGGCTGACAGACGCTGGCGTGATATCATATCCTGAGCCATTATAGCTGATGTTTACATATGCACCCACGCCATTGGCGCCCCCCATCTTTGGATCCCATACATAGAAGCTGTTGGTTACATTGGTTCTGCTAATACCTGCAAAGTTGATGGGCGATGCAAATGGATTGGCTACCGCCGTAAAGCCTGCTGCTGCTACCGGTATGGTTTGGTTGCCGGTTAACAATGGACCTGTTGCGCGCAGGGTGGTATTGTTTGCCGGTACATCGCTGCCTCTCATGGTAATGCTTCTATCGCCTCTTACAAACAGCATATAGGGCTTGTTGGCTACCAGGGCTGCATGTGTGCTGGTTACTGCCTGTAATGCGCCTGCGGAAGTAAAGCTCTTCAGCGATGAGGTGCTTTGCCCGAGTATATTCTGGTCAAATCCGTTGGCTACTGTTCCTACCGTTACATAAGTGCCATAACCCGGCGCAGGGTTTGGATTGGAGGATGCCGTGGTTACACCTTCCTGCCATGCCTGGTTTACGGTTTGGGTGCCGCCTACAGGGGCATTTATCAGCCTCCATGCTCTTCTTGCGGGGAGATAACGTTCTACCGTTACATTACCGCTGATGGTGCCTGATACAGGCGCCACTCTTGCTGTGCCGCTTGCGGTGCTCTTCAGGGTGAGCCTGCCGCCGGTGGTTAATGCGCCGCTGGTAATGGTGAGCACATCATATACTCCGAGTGCTGTGCCTATGGTTGCTGCGCCGCCTGTACCACTACGGTTAAGGGTAAACGCTTTTAACATGCCTGCGCCTGAAGTGAAGTTGACAGTACCAAAATTACCTCCGCCGGTTCCTGCTATTACTAGGCTTGAGGTGGTTGAACCGCTCAGGGTACCGGCACCTGTTAGTGTGGTGAGTGATAATGTATACCCGTTTATCTTTAACTGGCTGCCTGAGGGGTTTACCAGGGTGCCCTGTACCGTCCAGTTCCCTGTCATCGTATAACTGCCTGAGCGGTTGGCAAGGTTAAAGGTTTTGCCTGTGCCGAAATCACCGGGTGTTGTACCGCTTCCATCCGGGTTTATTCCCCAGCTTAATACATTGTGTAAATCGCCCGTGGGTTTGGAGTAGTAAACATTGGGTTCTGCTGTCCATACAAACTGAGCATTGGCTGTAATTGTTCCAACAGCAGCAACAATATTATCTGTTCCGGCATTCGCGCCTGTATAACAATATTGAGCTACACCACTTGAATTTGTATTTGAAAAACCTGTGCTGCCTGGGTTAGCACCTGTTATTGTAAAGTCAACGCGGATACCGGTTAAAGGATTACCATTTTGATCTTTAACAGTTGCCAGCAAACAATGCGGCGAACCTACAGCACCGGTTCCTGTGGCAGGAGCAACAGTAACTGTTGTTACACTTGCAACAGGCGCCAGGGACATACCTCCGGGGTAACCATAGGAATCATAAGAGTCATATCCATATACAAAAATACCAAATGGAAGATTTGATCCATTAATAGTATGTGACCCTAACGAGATATCAATTTGTGCACCACGAAAACCTGTAGAGCCTATAGCAGTAAATGATGCGGCGGGAATAGTAACGCCATCTAATTTAAGAGAGCCCACTGCAGCGGCAGGTGCAACAATGTTTACATAATTACCCGAAAACCCCGAAGCCGGAGTGGAGAATGTGTAATTACCCAAATACTGTTCGTAGGGCGTTATCAGCATCATAAATGGATCGGAAGTAACATTATCATAACTGCTGCTATTGGAATATTGGGCAACCAGGATCGGGTTGTTAGATTTGATCTGCGAAGAGGTTGTAAGTATAGTTTCAAATAACTCTCCTTTATTCAAAGTAGCTACAACAGAGCCATTCACTTCTACTGTTGTATTGTTGGCAGATGCAAGGAAACGAAAAGTATCACCACGGGTACGGGTTTTTAACGGAACTGAAATAAAATTTTTACCCCAGGCAGTTGTAGGTGTTAGTTGTTCTACTATATGGTCGCATGCATAATATCCCATTGGTATATTAGCACATTGCATGCTGCCGTAAACACCTATAGGCTTTGTTGATGTTATAATTGTACCGGAAAGATCCTGGGGTGCTGCATCAGTATTTCTTAACAGGTATGTTTCACCCTGGTTAAGTGTTATTGTATAAGCAACTCCTGCTGCTCTTGTTCCGGTAGTTACAGTGGGTGTAATGGTTACATTTGTTGCATTCTGTGTTGCTACAATCCCAAACTGGGTACTATTTACTATATTAGTATTCTTATAACCGAGGTTAATGTAAGAAGTACCGAGAATATCTGTTGGCAAAGCAAGATAGGCATCTGTAGTAGCTACATACCTGTTCAGCCCGTAAATAGTAACTTCTTTTCCAGCCACAACATGTATACCCTTCTTTTCAATTACATCAGATTGATTCAGCTCAAGCTGCCCTGTTGGCAGTACAACAGAAGTTACCGTGCCTGCAACAACTGTAAAATTTGTAGAAAATCCCGTGCCTGGAACAGTCACCGTTCCTGTAGTATTTTCATCACCACTAATAAAAAGTGTAAGAGCTCCCGGATTATAGTTTCCGGGAAAAGTTAACCAAAAATCTGTACCCTTGCTATCGGGTGCCTGGGCGCTGGCTGTATACGTTACCAGCGCGAAAAAAAATGTGAGAAAGACGAAAAGTCCATTTTTCAAAAAGGAGGAGTTAAATTGTTTCATATTGTTGTAGTTGATTGTTGGGAATGTTTAGTTGATTTTACTGATAGATATATCTTTATAATTAAACTTTGAAATAGTTACCATATATGTCGGGTTTATTTGAGCAGAAAAAATTACCAGTTCAGGATGTGTGATGTTTACGCAGTCTGACTCCGATGTTTCACCGGGTTTTAATATAATTTTCTTTTCAACACCCGGTTCTTTATTCGCCTCCAGTTGGGTCTGAAATACTTCTTTCCATCTTACCTCAACGTTGTAGTTATTTTTATTTTTCATTTTCAGGAAGACTATATTTTCCGTATTACATTTTGAAATAGCATAATAAAACTCAACGCCGTTCGTAGTGGTTCCCAATTGCCAATTAAGATTTTGTGGTACTTGTGAAAAGAGGTGAGAATACCCATTTAGAGAAGAAAAGAAAAGTGCTATTGCCACCAGGCACAGCCTGAAACTACTTTGCAATTTTGGATAACTCATAATACTTGATTTAAAATTGAACATTACATAACCGGTTATTCTTACATCGGTTTTGAAACTCAAATACAATACATGCGGTGATAACTAATTAGTTACTAAGGGCATCATAATATTGGATAATGGACACACCAATTGCGCCCCATATGGGAACATCAACAATAATTAGCACAGGAAGATATTATTCAACTATTTGCCGGTAGGTATTCAAAAAGATAGGATTTTATAACCGGGTGACTATTTCAAAAGGGGAAAAATCAAGGTATTATTACATAGTGAAAGATAATGGTAAATCTATAACAATATTGTAAAAAAAAGAATTTTTTTTAGCTTAATTAATAATTCACAACAATTATTTAATCAACGCGCACCAGGCGAGCGATATTCTGCCCTCTCATTTAATCAATCAATCAGTAGGTTATGCGTAGCTACTATCGTATTTATTACCATCCACTGTTGAAATGCCTGTATACCATTATCGGATTTCTTTGCATTTCAAATTGATAGTTTGCTGTTAATTTATCTATTTAAAAACTTTTGCTGATCAAAATAAGGTGTGTCAATGGGCGTATATATAATTTTTTGCAGGCATCTTAGAGACTGTGCATTAATTAAGTATATCTTTATGCTGTTTCAAAACGAATTTTCAGACTAACATAAATAATCAGCCAATTGCATTTTAGTACATTTAATTTCCATCCTAACCTTATGGAAGGAATTGAGGCCAGCAACTATGAAACTGCTACACCCGTACAGCAGCAGGTCATTCCTCCTATACTCAATGGTAAAGATATTATCGCTTCTGCGCAAACAGGCACAGGCAAAACAGCCGCTTTTTTGTTGCCCGTTATTAATCAGTTACTGGAGAAAGGCTCAAGCGGGCAGGTGAGCGTGCTCGTTATAGTACCCACACGGGAGCTTGCTATACAGATAGCGCAGCATGTAGAAGGGCTTACTTATTTTACTGACATTAGTTCTCTCGCCATATATGGTGGTAACGACGGGCAGAATTTTACAAGTGAGAAGAAAGCTTTGCAAATGGGCGCAGATATTATTATCTGCACTCCCGGAAGATTTATCGCGCATCTTAACATGGGCTATGTATCAATGAAAGGTTTGCGCTTTTTAATTTTAGATGAAGCCGACCGCATGCTTGATATGGGATTCCAGGATGATATCAATAGAATTATTACCGCACTTCCATCACACAGGCAAACATTATTGTTTTCTGCAACCATGCCGCCAAAAATAAAAAATCTTGCAAAAAATATATTGAAAGATCCTGTTGAGATCAATATAGCTATTTCTAAACCTCCCGAAAAAATTGTGCAGCGGGCGTTTATAGTTTTTGAAGAACAAAAGCCGGGACTTGTAAAATACCTTCTTCAGCACACGCCTTATAAAAGCGTTTTAATTTTTTGCAGCAGGAAACAAAATGTAAAGTCGCTGGTGCGTAACCTGAAGCAGCATGGTTTTGCTGCTGAAGAAATGCATAGCGATCTGTTACAGTCGCAAAGAGAAAATATTATTAACGGCTTTACAAGCGGGCGTATTTCGATACTGGTAGCTACTGATATTTTAAGCAGGGGGATAGATATTGATACCATTGACCTGGTGATTAATTATGATGTTCCGAGAGACGGAGAAGATTACGTACACCGTATTGGGCGCACGGCAAGAGCCGAAGCTGACGGCGTAGCATTTACACTGGTTGGAGAAAAGGAACAGAACAGCTTTAATGCTATTGAAAAATTAATTGGTACAACAGTAGAAAAAGCAACATTGCCACAAATGCTGGGGCCAGGCCCGGAATACAAACCCGCAAAGAAAAAAGGGTATAAAGGAGGACAGCGAAAATTTTATAAGCGCAGGTAAACGCGCATAAGCTTATCTATATATTATTGTCACGGTGTGCTGCTCCTTAACTCCTGCGTACTTACGATACTACAAATATTATTGCTGCGCTGCAGCTAAATACCTGGCACAATACAGGTGCAATGCAGCATAATCTGCCCGCACGGCAAGCGATATTGTAGCATACAAATAGCATGAGAAGCAAAATACAACAGTGGATATGAATCTTCTTTACATATGTTTTGTTATCACGGTGCGCTGCACCTTTAACTGTTGCAGCTTGTAGTTATTACAAATATTGATGCGCCGGTATTTCTAAAAAATACAGCATAATGCAGGTGCAGCGCATTATAATACCTGGCCGTCCGGTTTATAGCATATAACAGAAAGTAAAGCAAGCCGCAGCATGGCTTAATATAACGCAAAAAAATGGTATAAGGTGATTAAGAAAATTCAAGCGCCTATAATTCTGTTATACAATAACGATCATGACGCCTTCCCTTCATTCGCAGAAATACTTTCTATTAATACCCTGATCTCATCTTTTGTTCTGTTTAATTTTTGAGAAAGCCTTTCAAACAATGCATCTGTATTTTCAGGATCATATACCAAATCATCATCGGTAAGCCGATGATCATTTTCTTTCAATTGCTCTTTTACAATTTCCCACGGCCGCTTTAATGTCAATTGTATTTTGCTCATTATTATTTGTTTTAAATGTTACCTTAATAAATTTGTTTTGAAACGCGCTCTGTTGTAACAGGTAAAGGATTTTTTATTGCAGGATTAACCGTCACTTCAATCATATGTTCCCCTTCATCATTAATCAGTTTGACAGATTTATCCGCTACAGGCAATCCGTTATATAAAATCCGCGGTGCTGCGACTGGAATATCGGTGGGCTTTACCTTAATTATATAAACGGTATTCAAATATTTGTAAGTGATAGAGAACTCGTTCCACTCTCCGGGAATTGAAGGGTTGAAATAAAGTTCGTTTCCCTGCTTTTGCATACCGAGAAAATATTCAATAATCAATTGGTACATCCATCCTGCAGAGCCTGTATACCATGTCCACCCGCCACGGCCGAGATGCGACACCTGTGCATATACGTCCGCAGCAGCAACATACGGTTCTACTTTATATCGCTCAACAGATGCTTTATCCTTACCCCTGTTTAATGGATTAATCATCTGCAGCAATTCCCAAGCCCTTTCATTTTGCTTCAGCTCCATCAATGCCATCACAAACCATACCGCTGCATGTGTATATTGTCCGCCATTTTCTCTCACCCCCGGCACATAGCCTTTAATATAACCCGGGTTAAGCACAGATTTATCAAAAGGCGGATCAAGCAATTTAATAATGCCTGCTTCTTTGTTTACGAGCTGCCGGTATGCTGCATTCATTGCGGTTATTATTCTTTCTCCGTCAGCAGCGTTTGATATAACTCCCCAGCTCTGCGCTATAGAATCAATACTGCACTCTTCATTTTGAACAGAACCCAGCGGCGTGCCATCATCAAAATATGCACGGCGATACCAATTACCATCCCATGCATGCGCTTCAATATTCTTCTTTAAATTTTCTGCTTCCTGCAGGCAATGTGTTTTAAATGCGAAGTCATTTCTCGCATCCGCTATTTCACTAAAGCCGCATAATATTTTGTACTGGAAGAAAGCAAGCCATACACTTTCGCCTTTTCCTTCCTCCCCTACTCTATCCATGCCGTCATTCCAGTCGCCGGATCCAATCAACGGCAATCCATGCTCGCCGAATTTTAACCCGTTCTCAATTGCTTTTACACAATGCGTATACAAGCCGGCAGTATAGCCTGACCTCGTTGGCAGATCGTAATAAGATTCTTCCCCTTGATTCAATAGCCTTCCTTCCAGGAAAGTGATTTGTTCATCAAGTATACTTTCATCACCCGTATAGTTGATATACTTTATCGTAGCGAATGGAAGCCATAAAAAATCATCTGAGCAGGTTGTTCTTACACCTCTGCCCATAGGAGGATGCCACCAGTGCTGCACATCTCCCTCAGTAAACTGCCGTGATGCATTCAACAGAATTTGTTGTCTGGCTATTTCTGGTTTCGTGTACAATAAAGACAATACATCCTGTAATTGATCTCTGAAACCAAATGCGCCGCCCGACTGGTAATAACCGCTTCTTCCCCATATTCTGCACGCCAGTGCCTGGTAATTCAACCAGCCGTTTGAAATGATATTCAACGCCGCGTCAGGTGTTTGAATTTGTACGGTGCTGAGTGTTTCTTCCCAATATTGCTTAACTGTTTCAAGCGATTGATGTATTGCCCCTGTGGTTTTAAATTTCTCGATTATCGCATTCGCTTCCGTTTGATTTTTTGCAGCACCGAGTTTAAATACAACTTCATGTTTTTCACCAATACCCAAATCAAATTGAGATTGTATAGCAGCGCAAGGATCAAGCGCTGCGCCATATTTACCAGACAGCTTTACTTTATTCAATGCCTCCGGGTTGCGGTTGGTACCATTGCGCCCGATAAACTCTTTCCTGTCGCAGGTAAAAGACTGAAGCGTATGATCTCCATCAAAAAAAGCTATACGGTTTTCAAAATCAAGATTATACGCGTTCCTGGCATATATCGTTCCCGAGTTAGTATCTACACTTGTAACCACATGCATTTGTGTTTTGTGTTTGAACTCACCCAACACCCATTCCACATAGCCGGTTGCAGAAAGTTTACGCGGTCTGCCGGATTGATTATGCAACGCAAGCAATGTGAATTTTACGCCGGATTCCTGATCGACAAATACCGTCATAGCTGAGTATATACCATCTTCGCTATGTTCAAAAACGCTGTACCCAAACCCATGTCTTGTAATATATGCTGTTTTACTTCGGGTTGGTAATGGCGCCGGCGACCAGAATTTTCCACTTTCTTCATCACGCAGGTAATAGCATTCTCCTTCAAGGTCGCCAACAGGATTATTATTCCAGGGCGTAAGCCTGTATTCGTGCGCATTTTCGCGCCATGAGTATGCCTGGCCACTTTCTGAAATCACCGTTCCAAATGCTTCGTTCGCCACAATATTACTCCAGGGCACAGGCGTAAGTTTTTCAGGGTCGGTAAATATGATATACTCTTTTCCATCACCTGAAAAACCTCCGGTGCCATTAAAGCATTGCAGATTTTCTGGCATTGACACAGCCGTAGTAATGGAAGGATAAAATTTTTGCGGCGTGAAATAAGGGATAATATTTTTTGTTTTGATCGTTCTGTTTACCTGTTCTTCCAGCGTGCCAAACCTGTCTGAAATGACCACCCGTGCCACCGTTTGAAACAATATCCTGTCTTCATAAGATATCTGGTCAGAAGAACGGATAAACACACCACCGGCCGCTTCTTTTATTTGCGCACCAACCAAAGGAGATACCAACGCCTGTATTTCATTTTGCAAAGTATGGCGGTAGCTGCCATGATCTTCATTCCATATTACAAGATCAACCGCCAAACCTTTCATGCGCCAGTAAGCATGTGCCTGTATCATTTGTTTTACAAGCTCAATATTTTTCGCGTCTTCAATCTGTACTAACACTATAGGTAAATCGCCGGAAATAGAATAACCCCACAAACCGGATTGCCCCCTGTTATTGCGCTCAATAATATCAGGCGATGCTCTTAAAGCCTGGTTGAGGTAAATAACCGCGCTGGCTAATTTTCCATACAGCTGCGCATCTTTTTCAGATGCGTTTATCTGGCGCAGAATCACCTGGCTATGTGTCCATGATAATTCAAAACCGCGATCAACCAAAAATTTATCCTGGTATTTGTCTACCAGCTCCGTACAGCTTTCTTTTGTTTCTGCAATACCGGTTACTATATCAATGATTGCCGTTTTCTGCGGATCAATTTCTATTTCATATCTTATGGAAATAACCGGGTCGAGCACAGCGCCCTGTGTTGAAGACATGGCGCCGTTGTGCAGCATAGCATCCGGCTGATGAATAGTATTGCCTCTGCCTGTAAACTTCATCCTGTCTGTTTCGTAAGAAACATTTTTTACGGTAGCCTTGTATGCCTTCATTAAATGAAACATGGCTGGATGCACTTCGGTTTGCTTGCGTGGACGCCTTGTACATATAATGGCATGCTGCTGCTCCAGTAATTCCGTTTCTACAAATAAATTGCTGAATGCAGGATGCGCGGCATCTGCAACCGCTGTGGTTAATACCACTTCGCTATAACTGGTTATTTCAATTTTTCTTTTTCTTCTTGAACGGTTAGTTAGCTTTATTCTCCTCAGTTCTACATCATCTTCTGGCGATACCACAATTTCAGTATGTGTTTCTATAGATGCATCACGACGGCGGAACTCAGCACGTCCCTGTGAGAATACGGCTTCATAATGTTCGCCTTCCTGCATTAATGGCTGGTAAGCTGTTGACCAATATGCGTTGCTGTCCACATCTTTTATAAAACAAAAACTTCCCCAGTTATCGCAGGTGCTGTCCTCACGCCAACGTGTAACCGCAATATCCTTCCACCTGCTGTAACCGCCGCCGGCATTGGTAACCACTACATGATACCTGCCGTTTGACAGCAGTTGCACTTCGGGCACCGGTGTATGTGGTGTGTTGATAACACGGATCGGACATGCTTCTTCTTTGCTTACAATACCACTTTCTGCAATATGCATTGCCGGCGCGTTAGATACCGTTACCCGCGGTATTCTTTCCTGCAGCAGCAATAGCGCTGATTGTAACTGCACATCATTCACAAATCTTTTTTGCATAGGCTGGTTAAGCAGCAAATAAGATAAAGCAAGAAAAGCCATACCCTGGTGATGCACCATATACGAGTTGATTAATGCATATTGCTGCCCCCGTGGTAATCTTGATGTTGTATAATCGATGGCTTCATGAAAACCGAATTCATCTTCAAAGCCGTAAGACGACATTCGTTTCAAATTTTCTGTAGCTTCTTCCGGCATAACCATCAGCGCCATTATAGTAGAGTATGGCGAAATTACAAGATCATCTCCCAAACCTCTTTTTAATCCCGTGCCGGGAACACCAAATGCACGGTACTGGTAATTCATTGCCGCGTCAATCATGTTATAGCCCGACTCAGAAATGCCCCAGGGAACACTTCTTTTTTCGCCGTATTCAATTTGTTTCAGCACAATGCCTTTATGGGTTTGATCAAGCAGCGTATTATCGTATGATGGCATAACCAGCAATGGCATCAGGTATTCGAACATTGAACCACTCCAGGATAACAGCACAGGCAATGGCCCGGTATTGGATAATTGTCTTCCTAAAGCAAACCAACTCTCCTGCGGTATTTTGCCTTGCGCGATAGCAACAAAAGCTCCAAGCCTTGACTCAGACGCCAGCAAATCGTAATAGCTATTGTCTCTCCTGTGCTCTTCCGCATTATAACCAATAGATAATAGCCGCTGTGTTTTACTATACAGGAACTCATAATCAACAATGGTGTTTTCATAGCAGATAGCAACGAGGCTTTCAATCACATATACTCTTTCTTTTGCCATTTGTGATGATTCCAGTATAGATGACACGAACATATCAAGCCATTGATTCTCTGCAATGCTATTACCAGGTTTATAATACTCTTTTACTTTAGGCAATGTATTTACCTGGATATTTACAAGCTGCTGAAGTGTTGGAATAAAATCTATTGCTTCAATAAGCTCATTGAATTTTCCGGATGCCGGGTACAGGAATATCCAGGGGCAAAGCACCTGTATATCAGCAATAGTATCTTCAAGCTGTATTTCATATAATGAAACCCAGTCAACCCTGGCACTTTCAATTTTGCTTTGTGAAATAGTAGTTGCTGATAATACTTTTAATTGTTCTATTGCAGCAATAGCCTGCCGCAATGTTACCGGCGGATCATTTTTTAGCTTTACTATTTCTTTTTTTATACGGATAAGGTTTTCATCTGAAGGTTTTTTTTCCAGCATTATTTCAACCGTATCAAGCAAACCATTAAATGATTTTGAAACAAAGATGCTGTTCTCTTTAAGTGATAACAATCCCTGCCGCAACACCAGCAGGTGGCCAACAAAATTTCCACTGTCTACGGTAGAAATATATTTAGGTTGCAAACAAGCCAGTGTTTCCGTATTATACCAGTTGTATAAATGCCCCCTGTATTTTTCAAGCGATTGAACGGTATCCAGCGTTCTTATTGTACGATCAATTAATCTTGTTGCAGAAATATAACCGAAATCGTAGGCAGTTAAATTGGCCAGTAATGATAAACCGATATTGGTTGGTGATGTGCGGTGTGCAATTTTGGGATCAGGATTTTCCTGGTAATTATCTGGTGGCAGCCAGTTATCATCTGCATTTACAAAACGCTCAAAGAAAGCCCATGTTTTTCTTGATAATTTATGCAGATAACTGGTTTGTTCGGATGAGAGCACAGCTTTTTTAGCTTTACGCGGCTCACTTACCAGGTATGCTATAGCAGGAGAGATAAGCCAGCCGGTTACAAGCAATACTGCGGGAACGATTTGCTGTTGATTGGAATAAATTAACCAGCCAAGTACGGCAATAGCAAACACAGGCGCCAGCCACATGGCTTTAAAATATTGTGCTATTGTTTTGGGAGATGATCTTACTGTATTGTCATAAGGATTCCATTCGAGCAATTTGCGTTGCGATATAAAAATTCTCCATCCGGTGCGCAGGATCGCGTCTGTATTTATCCATGCTTCATACGGAAGAAATACCAAATGCAAAAACTGCTGGAAGAATGCATTGCCAGAGCTTTTTAAAATATAAACCACATGTGCGTAGTAGCCTATATCTTTTGGTTTTGCTATAAGATCCCAGGCGAATTTAATAACAGCAGGCAGCAGCAGTGCAGCTATTACCGTAAGCGTTATGGCTGTCCCGGGCATATATATCCAACAGCAAATAAGAATTATCAAAAAGCTCAATGCAACAAGGCTACGTCTCAGGTTATCAAATATTTTCCATTTTGAAAGTGCTGATATCGGATTTCTTCTGAATTGTTTTTTTGGCGAAGGAACAAAAGGGAAAAGCCAGCGTGCAATTTGCCAGTCGCCTCTTACCCACCTGTGCCTTCGCTTCATATCAGCAAAATAGGTGGAAGGATATTCTTCGTACAACTGCACATCACTTAAAAAGCCAGACCGTGAGTATGCGCCTTCTATCAAATCATGACTTAAAATCCTGTTCTCCGGAAATCTTCCTTCCAGCGCATGAATAAACATATCAACATCATAAATGCCTTTTCCGATAAATGAGCCTTCTTTAAAAAGATCCTGGTATACGTCAGACGTTGTAAGCGTATATGGATCAACACCGGGCTCATTGCCATGTATTCTTGCGTACATGGAACTTCTTTCGCCCGGCAGGCTGTTAGAAACACGGGGCTGAAGAATAGTATAACCGCTTGTTACCCGCTGCCTGGCTGGTGAGTATACTGCTTTGTTCAACGGATGTGCCAGCGTTGCAGTCATTTTCCATGCGCTTTCTCTTGGCAATTGAGTATCGGTATCAAGCGTAATTACATATTTAATCTCCGGGAATATTTTTTCATCGCCAATGATTACAGAAAAACTATCATGTTTATTACCGCGCAGTAAAGCATTCAACTCTTCAAGCTTTCCACGCTTGCGTTCGTACCCCATCCAAACTTTTTCCCGGGCATTCCACTTGCGTGGGCGATGGAACAGCATAAACATATTGGCTTCAGCACCGGCATACCGCTGGTTTAAATCCTGAATGCTCCTTTGCACATGCGTTAAAAGCCTTTCATCTTCGGGTAAATGTTCCTCACAGGCATCTTTAAAATCTGTAAGTAAGGCAAAATAAAGATTAGCATCACGGTTGGCAATACATCTCACTTCCAATGCTTCAGTGAGGTTGTCAATATCTTCAACAGAACTCAGCATGGTTGGCACAACCACTAAAGTTTTATATTCAGCAGGAATACCTGTGGAGAAATCCATTTTAGGAAGCGGGTGCGGTGTAATAACAAGATTGGATACCCAGTTCACCAGTACAATAGCGGATTGACTCGCGGCAATACAACCGAAAAATGACAACAGGTATAGTTGCCAGTTTTTAAGCGGGTATATATAACCGGCAGATAAAATAAACCAGCACAACAGGAACGTACATACAGCGATCGCAGCTAAATACCAAAACAACGGTTTTTCAGTTATACTTTTCCGTAACCTGTCTTTAAAGGGGAGTTTTACCTGTACTATTCTTTCCAGCTCTTTCAATCCTTTATCAACCAGGAAATAGCCTATATGTTTTTTTCTATCCTCGCTTGGGTTCTGTGCCGAAAGTTCAATGGCAATTGTTGCCACTTCAGGCTCTGAGCTGTTACTGTATTTAGATAATTTTTCAACAACATGGCGGTAGTTATCTCTTGTATAAAAATCCATTTCGCCATATATGCCATCAATATCTTCCCGAAGAATTTTTTCTGTCACACTTTCCTGCTCCACAAAATTGCGCCAGTCAGTTGCATTTAAAAAACGCAGACTGCCGATACTATTGCTTACCGATACCTGAAGCGCTGCCTGTTTCTGATTTTCTATCTGCACTACTTCGTTACCGGTAAGCCCGCTGTCGCTTAATAATTGTTCAATCCAGCTAAGTGGTAAAGCAAGCGCTGATCCTCTGCCCTGCAAACGCCTCGTGAGTTCAGCTACAAACGAACCTTTAACCGGGGGATTTGATCTTGCCATATCCGCAAGCACAACCACAAGGTTTTTAGGATCTTTTTCCGCTGTTTCTGTCATCTGGTCTGCCCAGTAATCCGCCAGATTTTTATGCAGTATATCCAGTGCTATTTTTGTAGATAAGCGCCGAAGGTTTTCAATCAATGCCAAACGCAGCATAATAGGAATCGCCCAGAGCTCACCAATCTTCAATGTAGTTACGGATTGATACGCACGGATAAAACCAGACAGGCTCTCCATATCAACCCTGCCATCGCTGTGAGAAATCAACTCAACAACAATATCATACACACGCGGCAAACCTTCCGAAGCGCCGTTGGCCAATTGCGGTAATTCTTTGCTATAGCCTTTGGGTAAATGTTTTTTACCGGTATATATCTGGTCTTCTATTAAATAAAAATTATCAAGTAACCATTCGCCCGCAGGATTAATTCTGCCGTTTTGTTTAACGGTTTCAGTAAGCAGGTTATGAACATCCATCAAAATGTTTTCATTATCGCTTAAGCGTTTCAGCATTCTTTCAGAAGGCTTGCTTTTGGTAAGCATATGTTTGGAAGCCAATGAACGCGCATGCTGCTCCATTTGCTGTAAAGTAAAAAGCTCAGAACGCAATGGTTCTTTTTCATCAGCATATTTCTGAAAGAGATTGTCGGAAAAAAGAGGAGTTATAATATTTTTTTTAATAGCGGAAATAGCCTGTGGAACCAATTCGGATATTTTATCTGTAGCGTTGCTTACTTTCATAATGGGAAAGAAAGCCAATAATCATGCCCTGAGAAAAGCAATAGCGCCCCAAAACAAAAACTGTGATACTGGAGGAGATATACAGTAAAGTGTGGAATTTTCTCCGCAAAGGAGTTATGAGCTATCGGCTGTCAGCTATCAGCAGTCAGCAATCAGCAGTCAGCAATCAGCCAAAAGCTGACTGCTCATCGCCTATACCTGATAGCTGATAGCTGACACCTGATAGCTGATAGCTGACACCTAATAGCTGACACCTGAAAGCTAATAGCTTACACCTTACGCTTGTTCTTCTTATCCAGCTTAATATTATGCCTGATAGTATCCCAGTATTCCTTACCGTAACTAACAAATATTTCAGCGCCGGCAGGTATTTCCCTTGTTGATTCAATGTAGACTTTCAGACTCTCTGTTGCATAAACCGCATTATTGGTAATGCCTTTTAATTTAGCTATTCCCCTGGCATCATTGGCATACCGTGCGAGATAATCCGGATGAGGGCGGGCATTGATCACTGTATTGCGGTTAATATAGTATATGTAGCCGTTTGATCCTTCATTATGATCTACTTCCTTCCAGGTGGTAACGGTTCCCTTATATTCAACAATTCGTGTGCCTTTGGGGATGGTTTTCCGGGTAAAGAGTCCTTTACCGGCGTTGGGCAGGGTCGATTTTTTTACCACCAATTGCTTTTCTAAGAGTGCCATGCGTTGGGTTATAATTCAGTTGTGATTAATATTTATTCAACAATGTCTGTTCCGGGAGCAATCGTATAGAACATGCAAATTATAGTGCCGGCAGCTCAAAACCGAAACTAATTTTAAAAAAGTTGAAAGATTAAAATTCAGGCTGTGTTTTTTAAAAACCAAATAAGCCATTATATTTGCAGCCCCATTGCCCGATCGTATAGTGGTAGTACATCAGATTCTGGCTCTGATAGCCTTGGTTCGAATCCAGGTCGGGTAACAAGGTTTTTTGTAATTCACTGAAATATATAGTCGTCACTTTGGGCGACTATTGTTTTTTATGCCGCATAAAGGGCTACGCTTTTCAATTCTTTTGCAATTTGCTTTACTGCTGATGCTATCTTTAGCACCTGTTTGGGTGAAGGATGTTTAACGCCACTAAATGGCGTTTAACTCATAGCTCACACCCGTATACTGACTGAAAGCAGTTGTAAAAATCACCATGCTGTTTTGATGCAAAGATCTTATTAAACCAAGTCCTGTCATAAAAGTAGTTCACTATAATGACAGGAATTATTTTTTCAATAGCCGGATTTGTTTTTGTTAATGTTTCGGGGTTAAAATCGGAAAAGAAAAGATGGCACCGGAAAGCAGGAATACGAATACGATTACGATTGCCATCAACAGGAATGAGAAATAGAACCAGTATTTTTTGCAAGCAGATATTTGGGAATGAGGAAAAAATAATTAAAATAAAAAATTATTATTAAAACGGTGCTCAGCGCCAGACAGAATAAAAGATATTTTTTATCAGATGAAGGGTCTAATGCATTGAAAATCTGGTCAGTTGAAACGTAAGGAATAACCAGCAGCAATACCCAAACTAACACATGTATAGCAATGGGGAGTTGAGGAGCTTTTATAATTACTTTAGAAATAATGCACAAACAAAAGGTATGTTTTTAACACCTCAAAAAAGTTGAGAAGAAGGAGCGCTATTTGTAGAAGTATGAATATTGGTAAAGGTCATTTTTTCCTGCCTGTAGTTACCTCCTCCATCGACAACTAATAATGTATACTGTAGTTATGCTGAGGTGTGGGTACTCTATACAAAAAAGCCTGTTTATTTGTAAATCTTCGTTGTTATGCTCGTTACATGGCCTCGTCATGCTATAGTTTCACCGCTAATAACTCCTTACCCAATTCATGCAGGCCTGCTTCTATTTTCTGTCTTTGTTTTGGTCCGGCTTTGGCAATTCCACCTTTATATTGTCTCAACAACGATGCATTGATACCTAAACGCTTTGCCAGTGCAGTGGTATCAAATACACCAAAATTTGCCAGTATGCTCGCTATATCATAATGATAAACGAACTCTAACGCGCCGCCGTTGTATGCCTTTGGTAACCTGCCTTTTGGATATGCCTTGATCATATCACGTAAAACTTCATGTAAATCTTTTTTCGCCGCTTCAATGGTATCGCCATAACTGGTAAGCGGCAGGCTGTCATCATCCACATAAATTCCAAAGCCTGTTTTTGAAGCTTCAATAACTGCTGTTACTTTTTTAACAGAATCCATCTTAGTTAACATTTAGGTTTACTTAAAGCAGGTCTATTTCAACCCCGCTAATCTTAATATTTTATTGGCTGTGCCGGTCGGCACTTCTTTAGTGCCATGCTTGCCAACTGGTATTTTCCCGGGTTTGGTTGGGTGCGCGTAGATATGGTGCCTTGTTGTTCATTCAATATACCCCCCATCGCACTCCAACATTCTTTGCAATTCTGAAAATTTCATAATTACTATATAGGTTAACACTGATACAAATATAACGTAAATGTTATTAACTTGAAATAAAATATAACAAATTTGTTATGAATTGAATAATGGAAATTATTCAAAAACTACGCCAGAAAAGGACAATTCCATTTGTTTTTTAAATCCCAGGTAAGGCCTTGCAGTAAAATTCGACGCATGATGTAAATTGCCTGCTTTAAGGCTTGAAGCAAAATTTTTCATTATGCTGAAAACGACGAATAATATGTGGCCATATACAAATTTGAAAATGCAAAACCAAAAGGGTGAGATATGGAAAGATGTTATCGGTTATGAAGGTTGCTATAAGGTATCAAACCTGGGCAGGGTAAAATCATTAGACAGGACAATACCACATCCAAGACTGTATGAACAATTTGTTAAGGGCAAAATGTTAAAGCAGAAAATTGTAAAAGATCATAACACGATAACCGGTGATGCGATGATAACCCTGCAGGTTGCCCTTTCAAATGAAGGGGTCACCCGCTATTATAATGTAAGAAGACTGGTATTTATTTCTTTTAAGAAAAGAATAGATTTTTTGAAAGACGGACTATATGTAATAAATAAAGACGGCAACGGCTTTAATAATAAATTGTCTAACCTTATTGCCGTGGAAAAATCTGAAAAGCAGCGCAGATCAATTGAAAGCGGGAGACAAAATTTTGATTACCTGAAATCTATAGACCGCTCTGACTGGAAAAAGAATTATTCCAGGCGTATTCCAATAAACCAGTATTCGCTTCAGGGTAAATTACTGAACCGGTATGTAAGCATTGATGCGGCACATAAGGCTACCGGTTTTGATGCCAAGGGGATCAGTAATGCTGCAAAAGGGATGTATAAAGGCCGCTGGAGTGGCTTTAAGTGGAAATTTGCAAAATGAAAAACAACCATCTTCCGTATTTCTTATTAAAGAGCAGGCAATTACCTGTGACTTACATTTGCATTTATTTGCCTCCCTCTGAAATTTCAATGGTTTTCCATTGCATATACCTGTAATCTTAGCTTATGAGAGAACAAGAAAAAATTGTTATTTCACACTACCTGGCAGCCGTTTTTGTGCTTTTTGTGGTACTTAATGCTTCTTGTAACCAGGTGAATAAAACGCCGGGGCAGCAGGTAAAAGCTACCTGAGCGGACTTGCAGAAAAGAAATTTAACGGCGAACAGATACGCGTTGAGCACCTTGTCTTACCAGGTGGTATCTTTCTGGTTTCGCTGAGCTTGTATTTTTTGAAGAGAGGCGAAAAATAGGAGTTTAAATTTTTAATCATACTTAAAAGATGATATATAAAGCCCTGTTTGCCGTGAGCGCCCTCCTTGTGGCTCATCTTGCATATGCGCAGGCCGTAGATCCTGTTTTGAATAATATAGATTCCCTTCCCAAAACAGAAAATAACTCAGGATTTGACAAGTTTATGAAAAAAGGCGAGCGGCTTTTCAAAATATGGGCTTTGGCGGCCGTAAGATCAATGCATTCTATATTAATTTTGCAGAAGCTTTTTAGTGAAATTAAGGTAATGGGCCATACATCGTCCAGCCGGGAAGAAGTTAAAATCATTCATGAATTTGATATCCTCAGATAATGGACTGTTCTTCTCCGATCCATTGTTCCGCATACTCCGGTTTACAGGCATGCTTCCACCTGCGATGGCTCCAGAGCCAGTTCTCCGGTTGTTGGCGGATAGAATTTTCTAAAAAGCGTGCATACATAAGCGTGAGTTCACCAGCCGCTAACAGTGCAGGTTGTTCGCTTGCAATTGATAATTCCGCATGGTAATGCCCTCTGCGTGCTTTGGAGATAGATGCGAATAATACCGGTATATTAAGATTACGTGCAGCCTTTTCCGGGCCGGGAATAAAAGCTGTAGGCTGATTAAGAAAGCTAAGCCAGTAAGCCTGCTGTGGCTTTCCCGGACTTTGATCTGCAACCAACCCTAAGAGATATTGCGTGTCCGAGTATTGCGCAATCGAATGCTTCATATCTGAAGCAGGGATAAATTTACTTCCGAACCTGATGCGGATTTTTAATAACAACTTTTCAAACGCTTTATTTGACAGCGGTCCATATACTACCAGCACCTGATAAATAGTATTCATCTGCAATACATGATGTCCCCATTCCCAGTTAAAAGTATGCCCGAGGTGAAGCTGGCAACTCTTTCCACTTTTTTGCAATGGCTCCAGTATCTCCCAATTGGCTGTTACCCTGCGCAACAAAAAGCGTGGTGATGCGCTCAGCAACTTAAAGGTCTCCATAAAGGAATCAATCATATTCCTGTAAAATTGTTTTGCTATACCTGCGCGTTCAGCTCCGGTTTTTTCAGGAAATGCTTTTTCAAGATTATTAAGCACTACTTTTTTGCGATACCCAATACAATGATAAACTACGAAAAACATCAGATCAGAGAAGATATAAAGAATGCGCATTGGCAGCAATGATACCAGGTAGAAAAAGGCATACAGGATGTAATACATCAGCAACGTTTACAGGGTTAAAACTTATGCAGCTAAGCTGTTTCGGTACAATATACTAATAACCTATGGTTTTTGCCCCATCAGTTTTATAAATCGAAAATGCGATGCTATAGCGGCACTCATTGTAGGTATGCTGTTATATGGCAATTGAAAAGCATTGCATTCTGCTTTTACGAACCTGCTGAGTGCAGGATAATGAATATGGCTTATTCTCGGAAATAAGTGATGCTCTATCTGGTAATTCAACCCGCCCGCAAACCATGAAATAATTTTACTCTTGCAGGAAAAATTAGCGGTTGTTTTTACCTGGTGTACTGCCCATTCATTTTCTATCTGTTTGTCATTGCCATCGCCTGCAAAATCAAATGTTGTTTCCTCTACCACATGCGCCAGTTGAAATACAATTGACAAAGTAAATCCTAACCCTATATGCAGGCATACAAAATACAGAAGCCATAACTTCCATCCTACCATCGCCATGGGAATAATAAGGTAAAACACAATATACAGCAGTTTACTGCTCCAGAACAATATATGATCTGTAACTGTCATTTTCCTAAGTTGGGTACTGCATATCTTTCTTTTAAAATATTTGTCAAAGTCCTGGTATAATACCCATATCATTGAGCTGATGGCATATAGTAACGGCGTGTACAAATGTTGTATGCGGTGAGCCGGCACCCATCGCTGTGTGCTGCACATACGTATAAAAGGGCTTTTTGCAATATCATCATCCACACCATCAATATTGGTATAGGTATGATGAATAATATTATGTTTCTGTTTCCAGATAAAACTATTACCACCTAAGGCGTTCAGCGTTAGCCCAAGTGTTTTGTTAACCCATTTGCTGGATGAATAACTGTCGTGGTTGGCATCATGCATAATATTAAACCCTATGCATGCTGATATAAAACCAAGCAGAAGGCTTACTCCAACGCCTGCCAATACCGGCATTTTAATAAATAGCAGTGTAGTATATAAACCAATGGCTGCAAGAATAAAAATTACCGTTTTTATATAGAGATGAATATTGCCTGTTCTCTTCAAACCAGTCTGTTCAAAATACCTATCCACTGATTTTTTTAAGGAAGTAAAAAATACAGCGTTTCTATTGTTATACGTGATTTTAGGCATTGTACTATTTTTCCCGGGAAGGGTTATATATGTCGGGTCGCATATTACAGACCTTTAATTATTCGCAAGCCAGTTACAAACTGATTTTTCACTCAGCAAACCGGAGGGTAATTTCTCAGAAAGCAATGTTTCCAGTTTCACGATATCATCTTTCTGAAATTCAGGATATTCATTAGTATACCAATTAGCAATCCATAAAATATGTGTGCCATTGTTCCTGTCAAAAACTTTTCGAGTAGGGCTCATATCCTGCCTGATGCCGTTACTATCTTCATTCCATATATAATGGCTGAATGCAAGGTCTTCTTTTTTTATTTCCATAATATGTGTTAAGTTAATCAAATTCCGTGATTACTGTTTAACATTTGAAACATTAACGGCTGTATATCCCCTTGGACCCCTTTCAATTTCAAATGTCACTTTTAAACCTTCTTTCAAAGGTTGGCTCGAAGAAGATTGATGCACAAACAGTCGTTGTGCGTTTTCACTATCTTCTATAAACCCAAATCCTTTTGAACTGTTAAAATAGGTCACTATTCCTTTACGTACTAACTCTTCCGGGCTCAATTCTTTTTGCTTTGGAACACCAATTTCAATTTCATCCAAACTGATTTCCTTCCTTTTTTTATCACCCGGTGGCACAGAGGTAAGATTGCCATTCTCATCAATATAAGCCATCATGTCATCCAGGTTTTTTCCTTTGCCTGCCTGCTCTTTACGCTCCTGCTTTTTTTCTTCTTTTTTTCTGCGTTCTTCTTTCTTTTTGTTTTCTCTTTCTTTTTTGTTCCAGCTTGTTGCCATAATTAAATTAAAGTTTCGTTTCTGCAAGCGAAGTAAAGGATGCCCCGTTAAATATCCTCGCTATATTAATGTCTTTCGTTTCTGACCATTTTTGCAATTGAGAAAATTGCACTATGCGCCAGAAGTTTTTTGATTTCAGCTCCTCATAATCATACCCGCGAACAAAAAGACCAGTCACAGATGACCGGCCTTTGAAATGAATATCAATAGTTGTATTGTTACGAATACTGGGGTTTACATAATGTTCTATTCTTTCTATATCCATATCTATGTAAAAGGTAGTGTTTAATAATTTTTCCAATCCTGCAATGCGTTATTTACCAACGCTTAGCATAACCATTGCTGCGACTCTTGTTTTCTTCTCTTGCCTGGCCTCGGATACTTTCAATGGGCGGCCTTCTATCATTTTTCCATCAAGTGCCTTAATAGCTGTTTCGCCGGCTTGCTTGTCCGCCATTTCCACAAAACCGAAGCCTTTACTTTTGCTGGTAAATTTATCGGTAATAACTTTTGCGGAAGAAACGGTGCCATATTCTGCAAAGAGTTTGCTTAAATCTTCATCCTGGAAACTGTAGCCCAGGTTTGATACATAAATGTTCATAATAGTGCAATAATTCAATAAAAAATATTTGAGAAAATGGCAGATGTAAAGAATGGGGAGAGAATGTTTACAAGAGCGACAGAACTCAAATTGTCTTTGCGAAGATAACCTATTAATATGACAATTGATAGTTATTACAAACTTTAACAACCGGCAGTAGATTGTCCTGTATATCCAAAAAACCGGTACAAATACAATCAAATTTTCTGCATCCGAAGGGTTGAAACTAAATCCATCAAAATTTTGATAAAATATTCTATATATTTAATCCACCTATTTTATACCTGCGCAATAATCTTTACCTGGAGGCACTTAAAAGTTAATCATGAATAAGTTGCTTAAAATTTTGCCTTTTTTAATAATAGTATTTTGCCACAATGGAAATGCACAAAAGTTGTATGGTTTTGTGTTTGAACAAAACAGCAGTAACAAACCAGTGCCTGGCGTTATAGTAAAAGCAATTCTTGCCAATCAAACATCAACTACAGATAATGGCAGCTATACCTTACATTTTCAAAATGGCAAACCCGGCCACAGCGCTATACTTATTATTGAAAAGGACAAATGGGTTATCACTGAAAAATCAAAACTTGAAGTAAACCTGCCGCTCGACCCTTTTAATCATCCGCATACGATAATTATGTGCAGGGCTGATGTGTGGGCTAAACAAAACCAGGACAATAAAATACTCTTAAACAAATTACTCAGCGATGCTTTGCAAAAACAAAAAGCAGCATTAAACAAACAAAACAGCAACTATCAAAAAACAATTGATTCGCTGGAAGAGCAATATGTAAAATCACAGAGAAACCTGGCAGAAATAACCGAGGCTTTAAGCCGGGTTAACCTCGACGAAGTATCAGCAACCGAGAAAGTCGCTTATGCATATTTTACTGAAGGAAAAATAGAAGAAGCCGTATTGCTGAGGGAAACGCTTCAAAGTGAAAAAAATCTACTGATTGCCAACCAGCAATTAAAAGATTTGAAGGGGCAATCGCCGGTAAATGATGAGGCTTTAGCAAATGTATATAATACCATAAATCTGCATCGCAGGAATTTAAAGGAGGAAATTACATTAGCAAAGCTTCGTTTTGATTGGAAAACGGCTGAAAGAAAATTAAAATTTCTTGCAGACAACGACAGCCTTGATTACGAGAACAGTCTCCGCTATGGTGATTTCCTCTTAGAACAAAATGATTTTGATAAAGCAGCAACCATTTTCGAAAAATTAATCTCCGCTTATACTGATTTAAATAAATCTAATACAAATGCATTTGGGCCAAATCTTGCCAATGTATTATATAAGTCGGGTACTATTAAAAAAGCAAAACATCAGTTTGCCAATGCCGAAAAATTGCTTCAGCAATCCTATAGCATGTACAGCAACCTGTATCAAAAAGATGCCGTAACATTTATACAACCATTTACACAAACCGCCATTGCCATTGCAGATATTCATGCAGTGTTACGCCTGTTTTCGCAAGCCGTAAAAGAATACCAGCAGGCAATGATTACCGTAAATAAAAATAAAACTTCAAATGCTTATGCTGCTTTATCTGCAGATATACAAAACGGGCAGGGAAAATTAAGCATGTATGCAAGCGATTTTGTATCAGCGGAAAAATCTTTTAAAGAGGCTTTAAATACCAGGAGAAAGTTGGATAGCATCACTCCATTATCGCAGGAGCCTGATATTGCTGCGCTTCAAACAAATTTGGCAGCGGCGTATATTCAGCAACAAAAATTTGACGCAGCTAAAGTATTGCTGGAATATGCATCAGGTTTATATAAAAAATTTCAGCCAACTTCTCCGTCAGTGTTTGATCCCTTGCTTGCTGAAACACAAACATATGCAGGGAATGTACATATGGCAAAAGCAGATCTGGGCACTTATGTAGTGAACAAGACAGACAGCGCAGCGGCGCATAATTATTTTAGCGCTTCCCTGCAATCTTTTCGTAAGCTGGCTGTGGAAAACCCGGAAGTATATGAACCCGCGCTGGCTAATACCTGTTATAATTTTGGAGTATTCTTTAATGAAGCATTAGGATCTGATTCAGCAGAGGCACTATTTTCAAATGCCATTACACTGTATGAAAAATTTGCAGATGAAACACCGGCGGCGTTTGATATACCATTAGCAACCGTTCAGCAAAAGCTGGCAAACATATATTTACTTCACAATACTGAATCATCAAAAATATTATTGAATAAAGCGCTTGCCATTTATAAAAAGTATGCTGCAAATGAAAATATGGAACCGCAAATTGCAGCTATAAATTTTGACATTGCTGTGGCAAACCATTTTTCAATAAGTGCTTATTCAAAGGAAGAGAATGAACGTTCTCATAAACAAAATCTACAGCAGTTTAAAGACCTGTTGACTGTTTATGAAAATTTAGATAAGAAGAATCCCGGCATATATAAAGAGAGATTGCAGTCAATTAAAACATTCATCGCCAATATTGATGATGAGTTAAAAAGAATTCAACAGATAGATACATCGGTATATACTGCCACAAGTGAGTCAGCAAGGGCAGAACAGGAACTGAATGGTATGATGTATGATATTCAATCTGCCAACACACTTACCAACAAGCTTATGCTGCAACAACTATTGGTTACTAAGAAAAAAGCATACATTAAGGCTGGTAGTTTTTCAGACATCACATCATTAGGGCATGATTTAAACGGGCTATCATGGTATTTGTTATTCAGCAAAAAATATAAAGAGGCAGAAGATGCGGCAAAAGAAGCATTGAATCCGGCATTTAAAAAACCGGGTGATTACGACAGTGAAATGGAATATGCCAAAGCAAACCTGGCACATACGCTTTTATTACAGAATAAATTTGATGATGCTAAAAAAGTATATGCATCATTAAAAGGTAAAAACTATATAGACGGAACAACATATATCAGCATGTGCCTGGATGATATTGACCAGTTGGAAAAAGCCGGAATAACGCATAAAGATTTTGAAAAGATAAAAGCTTTTCTTGTAGAATAAACATATTACAATGCCGGAAGAACTAAGCAATGCTACAGACATTTTCATTTCATTTAAAAGTGCTGATATTGAATTGGCAAAAGCGATTTACGATTACCTGCATTCAAAAGATTTATCTGTTTTTTTATCATCAGAAACCTTACCGCAATTAGGCAGCAGTGATTACCGAAAGGCTATTGATAAAGCCCTGGATGAATGCAGGCATATGATTGTGGTGAGCAGTAAGGTCGAATACCTGAATTCATCATGGGTTGAAGCGGAATGGGGTTTTTATATCGGAGAAAAAAGAGCAGGTAGAAAAAACGGGAATATCCTTACCGTTGTAAGCGATGATATTGAGATTAAAGATTTACCAGCCAGCCTCCGGTATTACCAGGTTATATTTTACAGCAAAGATAATTTTGACCAGATTGCCGCCTATGTAGGAAAAGATTATGAAGACCCGCAATACAAACCTAAGCCTGCCGGTTTTTTTAAATCAAAAAAAATAATCCCGCTTGTTTTGATATTGATTGCGGGCGTAGCATTATGGTACTACATTACTGAAAAAAGCAAACCTTTTGACATTACTGTTTTTGCAGAGAAAGATAAAGCCCTGCAATTAAATGCCGAATACCCTGCATTTGAAAGCGGACAGTTGAATGTATATATTGGTAACAAGGAAGAGAGCAGAACTGTTTTGCCTGACCAACCGGTAACCTTTCAGCAAATACCGGCATCTTTTACAGGGAAAAAAATTGCTACGAAAATGGTATCTCCTTACTGGAAACTTTCTACAGACTCTTTTATTTTAAGCAAATCTCCTGTTCATTTATCCATTATTCCCAATGGAGCGATGGGAACGATTTATGGGAATATTAAGGATATAAAGGGAGAACCTGTTCCGGATTGTTCAATAACCATAGATACAGATACTACTATCAGCAGCAATGCTACAGGGCTTTTCAAAATAGCATTACCTTATCTAATGCAAAAGAGTCAGTATAAAATAACCGTTGCCAAAAAAAATTACCGGTCCCAGCGTTTAGATTATTTTCCCGGCTCAGGCAATATAGATGTGGTATTGAAGCAATAAGCAATACCTGGCTTTCTTTCAAGAAGAATTAAAGGCATTAAATCAATCAACAGTATCCGTTTTTATCACGAAGGCACTTTTTTCCTGTATTGGTTAATTGATTCCGGGCATCATTCAGCGCCTGCTATACGAAAGAGATCCCTTAAAACTCAAAATACAAAACAATCCCTGTACACCTCCGCGGTTCGAGTTCAGTTCACCCTTTTTAACACTCCTGCTAAAAGATTAATGAAATAAATTAATTGCGTAAGCAGCATTAACGCGATAAATATTTGCACCAGGAATGTGGTACGGCGGATATTTACATGCATCATATCTATATTTACAATATAGTTGCTTGCCTTCCACAATAAGACTCCGCTGATGATAAGCGATAATATAAGCGTAAGGCTGATATGTACCCAGGCAAGCCCAATTGAAAAAAGAGACCTAAAAGTAAAGATATACAGCAGCCACAACAGTAAAAGCAACATCGTTATAGCACGCATGATAAATACAATATCCAATACATAGTAAGTATCGCGAAGATGCACATCAACAGTTTTGCTGTTATTGGCGCCTGCCAGTGAAATAACAGCAAGCAGTACAGCAAATACTAAAAGCAGGTGATATGGTTTGCGTGCTAATAACATAATGGATTTGCAAAGAAACAGAAAAGTTTTAGAAGGCTGAATGCATCCATACAGAGCTGTTGTCCACATATCGCTACTCATCATTCAAACAAAATGCCACATAAGTATCTGCTGATGGAGTGCCTACTTTACCGCCGCCTCCGGCAGCAATTACAATATATTGTTTGCCATTGTACATATACGTTGCAGGAGTAGCATAGCCGCCGGCAGGCAATTTGTATTCCCACAACAGTTTGCCATTTGTCTTATCAAATATTCTCAGCTTTTCATCGTATGTAGCGCCAATAATTATAAGTCCGCCTGCTGTAACTACTGCTCCACCCAAATTTGGGGTACCTGTATTAGTCATACCTTTTTTTACCAGGTCGGGATATTCACCTAACGGTATACTCCAAATGATTTCGCCCTTATTCAGATCAATAGCGTTTAACGTTCCCCAGGGTGGTTTTACACCGGGATGCCCGTCTTTATCTGTTAGTGGTGTCCATCCATTGTGTACATATCTATATTGAAGATTGGCGCTACCAGTTTTAGCAGAACTATTTTTTATGGTTGTTCTATTAAATAAAAAATCAAGTAATGCATTTTTGTCTGCTTCGCTGATATTGGGAAATGCAGGCATTTGTCCCTTACCTTTTTGTATAATATCGCCGGCCTGTTTTTCTGTATACTTTGTTTGTAATTGCAATAGAGAAGGAAATACATTCGTACCTTCTCTTTTTGCACCGTGGCACATTGTACAATTATTCAGGGTATAAATTTTTTCTCCTTTTGAAACAGCGGCATTATCTTCTGTTGGCACAGGTTTCATCTTTATCAGCAATGGCGTTTCATTAGCATTTACATATAGTATACCTGTTTCCGGATCAACAGAAGCGCCACCCCATTCCGCTCCTCCCCTTGTGCCGGGAAATTGCACAACGCCATTGGTATCCGGGGGCGTATATATACTTCCCATCTTTGCATTCCCTATCTGTTCTTTTATATATTGATGTGCACTATCGGATATGTCCGTAATATCATCTTCCGAAAAGATTTGCCGTGAAAATAGCACCGGCTTTACAGGAAATGGTTGCGTGGGCGATGTATATTCTCCCATCAATGCAGACTTACCCACAGTACGTTCTTCAATCGGGAATAATGGCTGACCGGTAGAACGATCAAACAAAAAAACCATTCCCATTTTGGTAACCTGGGCAACAGCGTCAATCTTTCTTCCATCTTTTTGTATCGTCACTAATGTGGGCGGCGCAGGCAAATCATAATCCCACAGATCGTGATGCACCAATTGATAATGCCATATACGCCTGCCTGTTTGGGCATTCAATGCCACAATACAATTGCCAAATAAATTTTCACCTTTGCGGTTTCCGCCATAAAAATCAAAAGCGGGTGAGCCTAAGGGTAAGTATACGATCCCTTTTTCTTCATCAACGCTCATGCCTGCCCATGCATTGGTTCCACCTACCTGCTTATAGGACGCGGTATCCCATGTATCATATCCAAATTCTCCTGGCTGGGGTATAGTATGAAATGTCCACGCAATTTTTCCATCACGTACAGAATAAGCACGCACAAAGCCCGGAGCTGCATCATAACCTTCACCTAATGCCGTACCCTGTATCAACAAATCTTTATAAATAATACCGGGTGATGTAGCCCACACCACTAACGTAGCAGTATCCCGGCCAAGCCCTGCACGTAAATCTATTTTTCCGTGATCGCCAAAGTCGTTTACTAATGATCCGTCATCCGCATGTACAGCATACAAATAGATTCCTGCAGAAAAAAATATTCTTTTATCATTTCCATTTGCCCAATAGGTAACACCGCGGTTCACCCCGGAGGGTTCTTTACCTGCAAACGGATCAAAACGCCATATTTCTTTTCCCGATGCAGGATGTAACGCGATTAATTTTAACGCAGGAGAAGTAACATACATGATATCATTTACAATAATGGGATTACATTGTATAGTGGAACGGTTACCTTCACGGGCATCGCCTGAGTGGTATATCCATGCTAATTTTAATTTATGGAGATTGCTTTTGTTGATCTGATCTAAAGCGGAATAGCCCGTGCTGCCTTTATCTCCCCTGTATACTTCCCATGCTGTATATTCTTTTTGTTTGGAGGTGCAGCCTGCAAGCAATATAAGCAGCAATACCAATACAATAATTCCGGGCTTTACACCACAAATAACAGTTTTAATGATGTTCATCAACATCAGTACAAGTTAAAGAAGATTGGTGAACAGCTGTAAAAAAAAGCAAAAGCAAATTCATTCTGCAACAGATCAGCCTTTTACGCTCAAAGGGTTTCCAACCTTTGGAAGGTTGGAAACCCTTATAAAAAAACCCGTTCCGCTATTATACAGAACAGGGTTTTATAATGGAATAAGACCTGCTTATTCTTTCCGCTACGCAGTAACCTTTCCTTTCACCTTAGCTATAACTTCTTCAGCTATATTGTTCGGTGTGGCATTGTAGTGGCTGAACTCCATTGTTGAAGTTGCACGGCGGAAGTTAATGAACGAAGCTGTGTTACATAACCAAACATTTCGCTCAACGGAACTTTGGCTTTAATAACCTGCAGGTTATTACGCGTGTCCATCCCTTCCAGTATACCACGGCGGCGGTTGATATCGCCCGTTACATCACCCATATACTGATCTGGTGTCAATACTTCCACCCTCATGATAGGCTCCAGAAGAACCGGTTTTGCTTTACGCCCTGCTTCACGGAAACCACTTTTTGCACAAAGCTCGAATGACATGGAATCAGAATCTACATCGTGGTAGCTGCCATCAAATACGCGGATCTTCATGTCTACCATCGGGTAGTTTGCCAGTACGCCATTGGTCATTGAAGTTTCAAATCCTTTCTGAATAGCAGGAACAAATTCACGCGGAATAGATCCACCGAAAATATCATTCACAAACTGGAAGTTCTTACCAGGATTTTCTTTCAACCATTCCTCATCAGCAGGCCCGATCTCGAATACGATATCAGCGAACTTACCACGACCACCGGTTTGTTTTTTCAACACTTCGCGATGTTCAATAGTATTAGAGAAAGTTTCTTTGTAAGCCACCTGTGGCGCACCCTGGTTAACTTCTACCTTAAACTCACGACGCATACGATCAATGATGATCTCAAGGTGTAACTCACCCATACCACGAAGGATGGTTTGACCGGTATCTTCATCTGTATTTACACGCAATGTAGGATCCTCTTCAACCAGCTTGCCTATTGCCATACCCATCTTATCAACGTCTGCCTGGGTTTTAGGCTCAACAGCTATCGCGATCACAGGCTCAGGAATAAACATGTTCTCCAATGTAATAGGATGATCTTCATCACACAGTGTATCGCCTGTTTTAATTTCCTTAAAGCCAACCGCAGCACCAATATCACCGGCTTCGATAAAATCAATAGGGTTTTGCTTGTTGGCAAACATCTTCATGATACGGCTGATACGCTCTTTCTTACCGCTTCTTACATTCAATACATAAGAGCCTGCATCCAGGTGACCGGAATAAGCCCTGAAAAACGCCAGGCGACCAACGAAAGGATCAGTCATGATCTTGAACGCTAACGCAGCAAATGGTTCTTTAGGATCCGGCTTACGTATTTCAATTTCTCCTGTATCAGGATTAGTTCCTTCAACCGCTTCAATATCTACCGGTGAAGGCAGGTAACGGCAAACCGCATCAAGCGCAGTTTGTACGCCTTTATTTTTGAATGAAGAACCACACATCATCGGAACGATGCTCAGGTCAACAGTAGCTTTACGGATAGCTTCATGCATTTCTTCTTCTGTGATGGTGTTAGGATCATCAAAGAATTTTTCCATCAGCTTATCATCATATTCAGCAACAGCTTCAACAAGATTAGCTCTCCACTCGTTGGCTTCATCAACCATATCAGCAGGAACATCTATTTCATCAAAAGTCATTCCTTCTGTTTCCATGTGCCAGATGATACCTTTCATTTTAATAAGGTCAACCACACCTTTAAAATTATCTTCTGCGCCTATAGGTAACTGTAAGGGAACCGCTTTTGCACCCAGCATTTCTTTAACCTGCTTAACCACCATTAAAAAGTCAGCGCCCGCACGATCCATTTTGTTTACGAAACCGATACGGGGAACTTTATAACGGTTAGCCTGGCGCCATACGGTTTCTGACTGAGGCTCTACACCATCAACTGCAGAAAACAACGCGATCAAACCATCCAGCACACGCATGGAACGTTCAACCTCAACGGTAAAGTCCACGTGACCCGGAGTATCAATGATATTGAAATAATATTTCTTTGTATCAGCAGTTGCTTTTCCTTTTTCTGTAGGAAAATTCCACTGGCAGCTTACAGCAGCAGAGGTAATGGTAATACCTCTTTCTTTTTCCTGCTCCATCCAGTCAGTAGTTGCTGCACCGTCATGCACCTCGCCTATTTTGTGAATCATACCCGTGTAGCGCAATATACGCTCCGTGGTAGTGGTTTTTCCGGCGTCAATATGTGCCGCAATACCAAAGTTTCTTTGAAATTTTAAGTCTGCCATAAATTATAATTTGGAAAAAAGTTTTAAAACGAAAAAATGAATATTTGAAAACGTTCCGGAACTACCGGAACTACAATTAACTATATGGTGGGAGATACTCTCATATTCTGCCAAATAGAAGCAAGTCGTAAATACCCGAATGACTGCCGCCTCTTTTGGCGGCGCAAAAATAAGAATAAAAAATTAACTGCCAAAGGAAAAGGTGAAGAGTATAAGGTATAAGGCCCTGCCTGCACACATTACGGTAGAAATTTATAATCCTTCTTTTAATAAGCCTGGGCTGCGGGGAGGCTGGGAGGGGCTTTAATCCAGTATCTGCGGTACTCTTTCCACAGTATCATCATGATGGAACTGCAGTAATAGAGAAAGCTGAAGAAAGCTTTTAGCGGAGGATGTGCCTGCTGCCGAATAATCGTATTGATACATATAGCCGCCCATCAAAGTAGTATTCTTATCAGGCATATAGCCCGCGCCAACAAATATCCTGTTCCGTTCGAAATGTGGTTTTTTATTGGTGAAGAATATCTCCTCATGCGCATTAAGAAAAAATGTTTTGGCAGTTACTTTAGTATTATTCAGCGGCAAAAAAGTATTCAGCCGGTACCGATACCTGTTCCTGTATCCTCCATGTGCGAGCCAGCGCTGTTCTACCCTGTAGCGATGCTCAAATTTTACCCTGTGTACATAATTATTCATATTAAGCTGCTGCCAAAAGCGAAATTCCTCATTGGCAAAAGGCTTTTTGAAATTACCATCATTACTATATGTGGCATACCTGCCTGTTCCTACCCACAACGAAAAATCTTTACCAATATACATACCTGCCCCACCCTTGGTTTCGTAATAAAAAAAGTTGCCTAAAAATTTTTGTGAACGGGTCTGCAATTCTCCCCAAACAAACCATTTCTTATTGATATTATATTGCGCGTTTACCACATGCCAGGTACCGGGGCTTTTTTGTTGTGCAGAAACTGAAATGCTTATAACCAATAAGAGGATTGCCGTAAATTTTTTCATACATCTTTTATAAAAAAAAACCCTGCCGCTAATGCAACAGGGCAAAAAAAAATAAAAAAAATATTTTAAACTCTGAAGTGAGCAAATGCCTTGTTTGCATCAGCCATACGGTGCGTATCTTCTTTCTTTTTGAAAGCAGCGCCTTCACCTTTACTTGCAGCGATGATTTCATTAGCTAATTTGTCAGCCATTGTTTTACCATTTCTCTCACGGCTATAACGTACAAGCCATTTTATGCTGAGAGAAATTTTCCTGTCAGGACGAACCTCACTTGGGATCTGGAAAGTTGCACCACCAATTCTGCGGCTGCGCACTTCTACAGAAGGCGTAACGTTATTTAATGCTCTTTTCCATATTTCATAACCGTTATCGCCGGATATGCTTGAAACGCGGTCAATAGCAGTATAGAATATTTCGTATGCTGTACTTTTTTTACCACCCCACATAAGGTTGTTTACAAACCTGGTAACCAGTTTATCGTTAAACTTCGGATCTGGTGCTAATGGTAATTTTTTGGCTTGTGCTTTACGCATGACTGTTTATATTATCTTACTTTGACTTAAATTAAGCCTGTTATTTTTTAGCTTTTTCTCTTTTTGTTCCGTATTTAGAACGGCTTTGCTTACGGTCTTTTACGCCCGCAGTATCAAGGCTACCCCTTACTATATGGTAACGAACACCTGGTAAATCCTTCACACGACCACCGCGGATAAGAACAATAGAGTGTTCCTGCAGGTTATGACCTTCACCCGGTATATAAGCGATAACCTCTACTTTATTGGTTAAACGTACTTTTGCCACCTTACGAAGCGCTGAGTTAGGCTTTTTGGGAGTGGTTGTATATACACGTGTGCAAACGCCACGACGCTGGGGACAGCTATCCAGTGCCCTGGATTTGCTTTTTGCCCTGATGATTTCTCTACCTTTTCTTACTAATTGTTGTATTGTAGGCATTCTAACCTTTTATTTTTGGGACGGCAAAGGTAAGCGCCTTATGGGAAAAAGCAAAATTAAATAATCAAATTTCTGAAAAATGTGGAGTTGAGCTATTAGCAGTCAGGTATCAGCGGTCAGCTATCAGCGGTCAGCTATCAGCGTTTACTGTTGGGATCTCAAAAACCTGCAACTCGTAACCTGCAACCATTTAAGAAATATCCCGAAGCCGCAAACGCTGCTGAAAGCTGATACCTGACTGCTGAAAGCTGATACCTGACCGCTGATAGCTCAATCTATATCTCCCCGCGCCTGCACATTTGCCCCATTAAGCACTTTCACATAATAACCATTCTGCCCCACCAGGTCGGTATATTTTATGGGAAGATTAGAACCGCTGCTCATTACGGGACTGGTTACCAATGAGCCTGTACTACCGTTTACCAAACCTAAGTTTGAGAAAACCAACTCATTACCTGAAGCATCTTCCTTATTTATAACCGCCTGAAAATTAGCGCCTGACTGACGAAAAGGCTGGCTTATGGAAATAGTGATTTTTGCATTACCATTTGATAATTGATCTAACCGGAAACTGCCTGCATCTACCGGGCTGCCGCTTGAGGAATTATAGAGACGATATTCTTTATAACCAATACTCGGGTTCTCGTCTTTATCTTTTTTACAGGCCGAAAATACATTAACAGCTACGATAATTACAGAGCAAAGCAATGCGGTGTTAAACATTCTTTTTGTCATAATCAAAGTCATTTGATTATATCATATAGAATATCATACCAATATGAGGTATCAGGTTTCAGGTTTCAGGACAACAGGCTGTTATGCTGATAGCTGATACCTGACAGCTACTAGCTAAATGCTTAACAACCAGCTATGTGTGTCCTCTACTTTCCTTTCTTTAATGGAATCCATATTCGCTTTCACCTTTGAGCTTAAAGCCCAGTTGGCTTCATTAAATTCCATCACATAGTCTTTATACTTCAATTTTTGTATCATAGCAATGGTTGCTGCGGTCCCGGTGCCAAATACTTCCTGCAATTTTCCCTCAATATGGGCATTTACCACCTCATCAATATGAATGCGGCGCTCTTCCACTTTTACACCCATTTCCTGTAATATGGTTATTACACTGTTACGTGTAACGCCATGCAGGATGGTTTCCTCTTCCAGAGAAGGAGTAAGGGCTACATTATCAATCACAAAAAATACATTCATCATACCTACTTCCTGCAGCCATTTATGTTCAAAAGCATCTGTCCACAATACCTGGTCGTAGCCCTGCTGTTGTGCCTTTGTAGCTGCCAGCATACTTCCGCCATAATTACCCGCGTTTTTTGCAAAACCCACACCTCCGGGTGCCGCACGGGTATATCTTTCTTCCACCAGTATATTCATTGGCTTGGGAAAGTATGGCCCGGTTGGGCTTAGAATGATCAAAAACTTATACGTTTCAGAAGGGCGCACGCCCAGTATCTGGTCTGTAGCAAACATAAACGGGCGAATATACAGCGAGTGATCCTTTTTATTGGGTATCCAGCTTTTATCCAGGGAAATGAGCTGGCGCATCCCTTCTATAAAAATTTCCTCAGGCACTTCAGGCATATTCATTCTTTGTGCAGAAGTGTTGAACCTTTTAAAATTGTCGTAAGGCCTGAAAATGAATGCTTCACCATCAGCATCTTTATAAGCCTTAATACCTTCAAAAATAGATTGCCCGTAATGCAATGCCGCAAGCGAAGGATCAAGAACAAGTGGCTGATAAGGCTTGATCTCTACATTTGTCCACTTGCCGTTTTCATATTCTGCTTCCAGCATATGATCCGTAAAATATTTTCCAAAAGGAAGATTTTCAAGAGACATATCGTTCAGCTTACTCCTTTCTATACTTGTTACTTTTATATCCATTGCGGCAACCATAAAACACTATTTTTGTTGCAAAGAAACGAAAAAACCTGCTGGCTTAAAAGCCGCTAATCAAATTAACATGAGCTTAAAACAAATTATTTTACCACCCGAAACACTGACTCAGCTCTATACTTCGCCTATAATTGATCTGCAATTCGCAGAAAAAACCAAACCTGCAAAAGAACAAACGGATGCCATAAAATATCTTGGATCAAATAAAAAAAATATCAGCATACTTGTAAAGGCTGCCGACGCACCATTTTTGAATGATCAATTGTTCAATTTTCTTGCAGGTATATTAAATGCCTGCAAACTTAATATGGCAGATGTGGCATTAATCAATATTTTATCTGCAAATAATACGGGGTATACCGTCATCAACAGTATTACCAATCCCGGAAAAATAATATTGTTTGATGTGAGCACGCAGGATATATCGTTGCCCATGCAATTCCCGCATTTCCAGGTGCAGCAGTTTAATAATGTAATGTATCTTTCCGCCCCGGCACTACATATAATAGAAGCTGATAAAGCCATAAAAGCACAGCTTTGGGTAAGTTTAAAACAGTTGTTTCAACTATAATATTTTTAATGCATGCAAAAGCTCATTTTCGCTACCAATAATCAACACAAAGTCACCGAAATACGTTCACTATTGGGAGACGGGTTTGATATTGTTACACTGAAAGATGCAGGCATTGATATAGATATTCCCGAACCTTACAATACACTGGAAGAAAATGCCCGGACAAAATCTGAAACCATCTATACAATGACCGGCACTGATTGTTTTGGGGAAGATACCGGGCTTGAAGTATATGCTTTAAACGGTGAACCGGGTGTAAAAAGCGCCAGGTATGCAGGAGATGGGCGTGATTTTGCAGCCAATATTGATAAATTATTGCACAATCTTGAAGGAATGACCAATCGCTCAGCCCGGTTCAGAACAGTTATATCTCTAATAATCAATGGAAAAGAGCATCAATTTGAGGGTATTTGCGAAGGAAAGATTATAGAAAAGCATCAGGGCACAGATGGATTTGGTTACGACCCGGTTTTTGTGCCAGGCGGCGATACCCGTACATTTGCTGAAATGTCGCTTCAGGAAAAAAATGCGTATAGCCACAGAGGTAAAGCGATGAAAAAATTAATTTCTTTTTTACTGGATAAATAAAACACCAATATAAGCCTGTTGTTAACATGGCGCAATATCAATGCAGAAAAATGTCAATACAAAGCAACCATATGACCACTGAAGCCGACTTAATAAAAGGCTGCATTGCCGGAGAAAGACGAATGCAGGAGGTTTTATACCAACGTTTCTCTCCAAAAATGTATGCTGTCTGCCTCAGATATGCCAATAAAGCAGAAGACGCACAGGATATACTACAGGATGGTTTTGTAAAAGTTTTTAAGAATCTTCACATGTACAGAGGCGAGGGTTCTTTTGAGGGTTGGATAAGAAGAATTTTTGTAAATACAGCTATTGAACATTATCGCCGGCAGGTTAACCTTTACCCGGTAACCGAAGGGCATGAAAACGCACTTGAAGCCAAGGATTTATCTGTGTTGGATTCGCTCAACATGAAAGACCTGATGGGCATTATACAGGAGCTTTCGCCGGGCTATAAAACAGTATTCAATCTTTATGTAATAGAAGGCTATTCGCATAAGGAAATTGCGGAGATGATTGGTATTAGTGAAGGAACAAGTAAATCACAATTGGCAAGAGCTAAAGGCATCTTGCAAAATATAATCCGAACCAGATTAACACCATCTTAAAGCTACCTTTTTGACGACCCATGGAATGGAACAAAAAAATATATGACCACGAAATAATCCCACCAGAAAATGTGTGGAGCAAGATCGTGCATGACCTTGATAACGAGTTTATCCTTTTCAAGGATAAATTGTTTCATGCCGGGGAAGCGCCACCGGAAAATATGTGGAGCAAAATAGCCGGCGACCTGGATAATGAATATATCATATTTAAGGATAAACTTTTTAATGCTGAGGAAACCCCGCCACCCGCTGCATGGAATAATATCCAGGCAATACTCAATAATAATACAGCCGGTAAAGCACCGGTAGTCAGTCTTTCAAAAATCTTGAAAATCACCGCGGCGGCTGCCGTGATCGGCATCTTGTTTCTCACCACTAATTATTTTATAAATACCAATAAAACAATTACAGATAATCATACCACAGCACAGCAAACCACAAAGCCAGGAGAAAGTGTCGGTACAGAAAAAAATAATGTACAGCATGATGTTGTTGCTGAACAGCCGGCACAACCTTCAGAAAAAAGCAAATCGCTTATAGCTTCAAACACCGGGGTAAGAAAAAACAGGATACAGGAAAACAATAAACAAATAAATGTATATAGTGATGGAGGTTCTGTAACCACGCCTTCGTTAGCATTTGTAGATGCAGAACAATCGGCTGCCACAGATAAATATGATCTTGGAAGCAGTTTCAGCAAACGGGTTCATAATCTTAAAGGAGAAATTAAAGAAGATATCAGCCTGCTCGACCTGCCTAACAGCTATTTTTTAATGACCGGGCCTAATGGTCAATCAATACGTGTTTCTTCAAAATTCAGAAATACCATTCAGTATTTAAATGGTAGCGGTAATGAAGAATTGCTCGATGTAATTTTGAGAGAAAGCCGTTATTGGAAAAATATTTTCAGAGAGTGGAAGGAAAAAGTAAGTAATTCCACCTTTGTTCCTGCTACCAACAACTTCATGGATATTGCAGAACTTATGCAACTGCTGCATCAAAACAACACAAAATAATTTTTAAAAAACAGGTTGCTGTTTATCTTTACCTAAAACCAAAAGCATGGCAAGGGTAAAGCTTGAAGTTTCCTCAACCTTTTCTTTTCAAACTACCATACCAATACGCATTACTGATGTAAACTATGGCGGTCATGTTGGCAACGACAGCATACTATCTATTTTACATGAAGTGAGAATACAGTTTTTGAAAAAGTTTGGCTGCGATGAAAAAAATTTTTTTGGTGTTGGGCTAATCATGAACGATGTGGCTATAGAATTTAAAAAAGAATTATTTTATGGCGATACTATTTATGCATATTTAACCATACCTAATTTTGAAAAAATTAGTTTTGATATTTTTTATAAGCTGGAAGTGGTCGTAAATGAAAAATCAACTATAGCTGTGCTGGCAAAAACAGGAATGGTATGTTTTAATTATGATACCAAAAGAATAGCCGCTGTTCCGGATGAGGCAAAAAAAATGGGCTTTGATAGAAATCAAGGCCCGTTTTAATCCAATATCTTATGAAAAACCTGATACAAGATTAATATCCTTTCCGGTTTGTTTTATTGGTGACTGAGTAAACGGCAGAAAATTTGAGTGAATGGATAAAGACCGGAAAAGGTAAATAAAAAGAGCCCATATTTATTTGTTTTAATATAAATATTATGAAGCATTTTAATCGAAGAGATTTTTTAAAAAGCAGCGTTGCACTGTTACCTATACCACTTATCGGGTATAACTTTGATAGTAAAACAGCCAGTCCTTTATTATCATTTTCAACACTGGGATGTCCGGACTGGAGTTTTGATGAGATATTGAGCTTCGCGGCCCAGCATGGCTTCAGTGGTATAGAATTCCGTGGGCTAAAGCGTGAAATTAATCTTACCAAAGCCCCTGAGTTCAGCGCTGCGAACATTGCCGCTACACGAAAAAAATTAAAGCAATATAAACTCCGCAGCATTAATCTTGGCGCTTCAACCGCGCTGCATTACACTAATAAAGCAGAAAGAGAAAAAAATATTGATGAAGCAAAACGCTACATAGATTTAGCACAGCAATTAAACTGTCCTTACATCCGCGTATTCCCTAATAAACTCCCGAAAGACGATACGAGAGACGCCGTGATAGAATTGATTATTGACGGTTTAAAAGTATTAGGTGACTATGCAAAAAATACCAGCGTAACCGTATTGATGGAAACACATGGTGATGTGGTATATACGGCTGATCTTTTAAAAATTATGGAGTCGGTAAATCATCCCAAAGCAGCACTGGTGTGGGATATTGCAAATATGTGGACGATAACCAAAGAACCGCCGGCAGAAGTATACAGCAAATTGAAACCATATATCCGCCATACGCACATTAAAGATGCTACGCTTGAAGGGGATAAAATTAATTACGTGCTGTTAGGCAAAGGCCAGGTACCGATTTTTGAAGCTATTGATCTTTTACGCAAAGATGGCTATAAAGGATACTATAGTTTTGAGTGGGAAAAACGCTGGCATCCTGAATTAATGGAGCCTGATATTGCATTTGCAGATTATGCGAGAGTGATGAAGGAATATTTCAGCAGATAAAGAATGGCAGCGCTGCCGGCAGCCTCTCCTCCCTTCCTCCTCTCCCTGGTAGAGGCTGCTTTATATATTCTTTGTATATTTGCAGTTCGCCTTTGAAAGCAATTGTGGTTCATTTTTCATATTTCCACATTCTCACATTAACTCCCGGGGCTGACCGGTTTTGACAGCAAAGTTCTTTGTACGAGTAAGCATGCGGTGCGTTGGATAATTAGCACCTTAATCTGAATATTCAACAATTTAAATGGCAATACACAGTATGCCATGGCTGCCTAATCAGTGATTAGTTAGTCATTTGGGCCGCCGTCCGGGTCTGTCTGTTACCGAGGGCCGCCGCCGACTTAAAAAGAAAACGGAATGCTGTTATGCAAGGCTGTGCGCATAACATAAGAACTATACAGCTAAGGAATAAATGGGTATGTTGATGTCCGGCTTATTTCCGACAACTAATCATCAAATAAGCATGTAGAAGGCGTATGGCGGATTTGTTTGGACCAGGGTTCGACTCCCTGCAGCTCCACCAATATAGTAATAAAACCCTTACCGGGTAAGGGTTTTATTATTTCAGGCGTAAAAGCCGGCATTTTAGGTGGCTGTTTTTTAAGTTCATCAAATACTTTAAACATCATTTTAGTATATACATAAGCATCACTGGGGCATGTTGTAATATTCATTGTCACATTACCGTCAGTTTCCTTATCTCGTAACAAACTTTCCGTATTTAGCAAATCACTGGTTTTTCGCTTTTTTACTTTTGCAAAAAATTTATAACACTGTTTATGGGGCAGCCTGCAACTACAGTTAAGAAAAAGAAATCATCACGTAGTTTATTCTACAGCATTTCCGCATGGTTGCATTTATGGCTGGGGCTTATTTCAGGTATCATTATGGTAATCGTGTGCCTTACGGGATGTATATGGGTTTTCCAGGATGAGATTACAATGTTACTTGAGCCTGAAACAAAAGTAGCAGCTCAAAACAAGCCAGTACTGGCTCCGTCACAATTAATGCATATAGCAGATTCCCTGTATCCGGGAAAGCCCGTGAGCTATGCCTCTCACCAGCAGGGTAAAGCGGCCTACCTTGCCTTAGGCAAAGGCAGAAGGGGGAATACCATTATAAGGTTGAACCCTTACGATGGTAATATCATCAGCATATCAGAAAAAAAAGAAGGAGAAACAGATTTCTTTCGTTTTATACTGAACGGACACCGGTTTTTATGGCTGCCTTATGAAATAGGACGCCCTATAGTAAACTATGGCACACTTGTATTTGTGATCATTCTTATCACAGGCATGGTGCTGTGGTGGCCGAAAAAATGGACAAAAGCCACCCGTGAACAAAGCTTCAAAATCAAATGGAAGGCCACTTTTAAAAGAGTGAATTACGATCTTCACAACGTACTGGGGTTCTACTCACTGCTGGTACTACTGGCTATCGCACTAACCGGCATGGTATATGGTATTGAATGGTATAGCAAAAGTTTATACTGGGTTACCTCCGGCGGCGACACGCTTCCTGAATTTAAGCGCCCGGTATCCGATTCAACACAATCAGGAAAATATACACCGGCACAGATAATGGATATTGCCTGGAACAAAGTGGAAAAAGCCAATGCAGACGCGAAGGGCTTTTATTATTCATTTCCCGATACTTCGCGGCGTTCCTCTGCAATCTTGATATATGTATATCCCACAGTGGGTAAATATTATAATAACAGGAGCTTTACTTTTGACCAGCATACCGGGCAACAACTACCCGGAGCCAATAAAGTATATGATACCCGTTTTGAAGATGCCCCGGCAGGCGCCAAAATCAGGCGGATGAATTATGATATACATGTGGGGGCTATATTAGGCCTCCCGGGTAAGGTGCTTGCTTTTTTTGCAGCCCTTATTGGTGCAAGCTTACCGGTAACAGGCTTTATTGTATGGTGGGGAAAACAAAAAAAGAAAGGCAAAAAGGGAAAGAATAGTACTCCCCAAAAGCATACAGACACATCCATTGTTCAAAGAAAAAAAGAAAATATGCAGGTAACATAAAGGAATCATATATCATTTTAAACAAACAAAAGAGCCGCACAGCACCAACTGTAACGGCTCATCCGCCGGGGCGGAGCTTTCAAATCTGTTCAAATTTTAAGCGTATGCAATATAAAAAAATATTGTTAACAGGCATAGTATGCCTCTGTATTCAGCTATTAACTGCTCAACAAAAAACTTCAACCGGTACTGTTTCAGGTATTGTTAAAGATAAAGCCGGTTCTCCTGTTCCTCATGCTACCATTAGCATAAAAAAAACTTCTATAGCCACCACTGCTGATGAAAGTGGAAAGTTTACCCTTAAACATGTACCGGCCGGCAACTGTATAATTGTTATATCGGCTGTTGGTTTTACGCAGGTAGAAAAGAAAATAGCAGTTCAGGAAAATACAACCGAAACATTAGTTATAGAAACCAGTGCAGCAGAAACCACGCTCAAAACAGTTTCTGTTATTGGTCGCTCCGCAACGCAGCTTGCAAACAGGCAATCGTATAATGTTACGGCCATTGATGCAAAGCAATTGCATAATTCCACACTCGATCTTTCGCATACGCTTGACCGTGTGTCTGGCGTACGCGTAAGAGAAACCGGCGGTGTTGGCTCCAGTTTTAATTTCTCACTGAATGGTTTTTCAGGTAACCAGGTAAAGTTTTTTTTAGATGGTGTGCCGATGGATAATTTCGGCTCTTCCTTCCAGATCAATAATATACCCATCAATTTTGCCGACAGGGTAGAAGTATACAAGGGTGTAGTGCCTATCTGGCTTGGCTCTGATGCATTGGGCGGCGCTGTTAATATTATCACCGGTAATAAGTACAGGAATTATATTGACGCTTCTTATTCTTATGGTTCTTTTAACACGCATCGTTCTGCAATCAATACGGCATTTACCACACGTAAAGGATTTACTGTTCAGTTGAATGCTTTCCAGAATTATTCCGATAACAATTATAAAGTAACGCTTGATGTGGCAGACATCAATACCGGCAGATATTATCCCAATACAACAGTTAAAAGATTTCATGACAGGTATCACAATGAAACGCTGGTTACCAATATAGGGTTTGTAAATAAAAAATGGGCAGACAAATTCCTGGTAGGCATTACACTTGGAAAAAACAGCAAGCAGATACAAACAGGTGCCCGTATGGTATCTGTATTTGGCGCGTGGAACAGGAGAGGTTCTATCATTATGCCTGCTTTGAAATATCAGAAAAGAGATTTGATCATAAAAGGGCTTGATATTACCGTCAATGCCAACTATAACCTCGGCAGCGAACAGAATATTGACACCGCGTTCAGGCGTTACGACTGGTTTGGCAATTACAAGCAGTATGAAGGAGCTGGAAGCGAAAGATCAAGAACGATGTATAAGTTCCGGAATAATATAGGGCTTGCTACTACTACTGCGTCTTATAAAATAAACGATAATCATTCTGTTGCCATCAACAATGTATACAGTTCATTCAACAGGAAGGGAAGCGATGAATTATATCCTGATGATGACAAATACCAGCAACCGCAAAAAACGGATAAGAATATACTCGGCTTCAGCTACAAGTTTGATTATAAAGAAAGATGGAGTATAATGGCTTTTGGCAAACACTTGTTTCAACATGCGCATACGAGGGTATCGTATCACCCTTCCGGAAATTACGGCGACGTGGCGTATAAAGACCAGGATAATAGCATAAGTAAATTGGGTTATGGCGTTGCTGCAAGTTATTTTATTACGCCTGCATTACAGGTTAAAGCTTCTTACGAAAGAAGTAACCGTTTGCCCGAAAATGAAGAAATGTTTGGCGACCTGATAAACCAGGAAAGCAATTTTAATTTAAAACCTGAGAAGAGTGATAATGTAAATCTCGGAGCACATTATTCTTTCAGGTTAAATGAAGATCACCGGTTTGCTGTATCTGCAGGTGGTATTTACAGGAGGGCAACGGATTTTATTTATTTCCGCCTGAATGCAAACCAGTCAATGCTGGTTGCTGATAACCTTGCGGGTGTAAAGAATACAGGTGGTGAAGGCGAGATAAGATACTCTTATAAGACATGGTTATCGGCCGGTGTAAACTTTACTTATCAGAACATCATTAATAAGCGAAAATATGAGCCGGGATATACAGGTGTGAGTTTAGTATATAATGACCGCATGCCCAATCTGCCCTTTATGTTTGGTAACGCGGATGCCGCCGTTTATTTTAAAAATGTATGGAAGGATGGTGATAATCTCAGCATTGGATATAACCTTTTATATGTGCATGCTTTTTACCTGTATTGGCCGAGCCAGGGAACCAGTAAGGATAAATACGGTATTCCCCAGCAGCTGGCGCATGATGTAAATATCATCTACACATTAAAGAACGGCCGATACAATATAGGATTGGAATGTAAAAACATTACAAACGATCAGCTTTACGACAACTTCAGTTTGCAAAAACCAGGCAGAGGGTTTTACGGTAAGCTCAGATACTTCTTTGCTAAATAATTTTTTAAAAGTAATAAACAAACAATAAAATGAAAAAGTACAATTATGTATGGTGTTCACTCCTGATGAGTGCACTGTTCTTTGCATGTAAAAAAGACAACAATCCTTCACCCGATCCTGATCCAAACGATCCTGAAAAAGGAAGATTTGTAGTAGCAGCACTGCCTATTGCCGGTACATCACAGGCTGATTATTTGTTAACTACAGCTACACTTGACAGCGGCACTATTTCTACTACCGGCAATGGAATAGAGCAGGATGGCACATACCGTTACTACACAACTTCAGGTAATAAATTTTTCAGCATGTTGTATGGACAGGGGAACCCCGGCGCCGTAACCATATATAATCTTGATGGGCAGAGTAAGCTTCAAAAGTTGAGTAATTTTCAATCGGAAACAGTGCAGGCTTTTGCACCGGTTGATAATGATATATTAATGGTGAAAATGGGAAGAAGTGTAACAAGTTCTGTGAGCCGTTGGTACCAGGTTAGTACAGATAGTCTGGTAATAAGAGGTGAAGGACAGTTTAATGCGCTTGATTTGGCCGGTAACGGAGAATTGGCTGAGTTTAGCTGGATACAGCAGGTTGGCAATAAAGTATTTGCTCCTTATTTCTGTATTAAAGGAACAACTGATGGTGGCTGGACTACCAGTTATCCTGACAGCGCATGGATTGCTGTATTTTCTTATCCTGAAATGCAATTAGAAAAAATAATCAGGGATAACAGAACAAGCTCTATTGGCCTGTATTTTCAAAACGGGCTTGCAGTAGTGGATAATGGTGATGTATATGCATTTTCTCCTGCTAATACTGTTGGTAAATCAGGTACGGAACAATTCTTTAATTCAAGTAAACCATCTTCCATTACACGTATAAAATCCGGAACAACTGAATTTGATCAAACCTATTTATTTAATGTGGAAGCTGTATCTGAAGGCGCTTATATTGCCGGATGGACTTATGTAGGTAACAATACTGTGGTTGCTGCTTTAAATCCCAAAAATAAAAAAAGCCAGTGGCAGGGTGCTGACAGGTTTGCTATTATTAACCTTGAAACCCAAAGTTTTAAATGGGTAACAGGTATACCTGATGCTGCAAGTGTTGCGGATTTTTCAATGACAAACTATTCTCCGGGAAATGGCATTGCCTATATTGGCATTACCACAACAGATAACAAGAGCGTGGTATATAAAATTGATGCAGCGAATGCTACAGCTACACCCGGGCTGGAGGTTACGGGTGGTATCATTACTGCCATTCAATGGGTGCCTTACGAAAATTAAAAGTATATATTCTGCAACAGTAATAAGAGCAACAGTGGCTACAATATCTGAAAGGCAGGAGCGACCACAAGGTAATGCTCCTGCCCGTAAGATGATACGATGATACAGAATTGTATTATATACTACGGTATGAAGCAGACGCAGCACGCCTGGATCTTTATAGCAAGTGAGAATTTAAAATAAGGTAAGCCGCAGCGCGTGTTTTACTACCTGAATAACCCGGCAACACTTATACGCTAAATGAAATTGTGTATAAGCGCCTGCCGGTTCAATAAAAATCTTTCTAATCTTTAAAAATATATTTAATGAAGAAACTATTTGTTAGTACAGCTATGCTGCTGTTAAGCATCAGCATATATGCCCATGCATTATGGATTGACACCAATGCAACAGGAAAAAAAGGACAACAACAGGATGTGAAAATATTTTATGGAGAATATGCGGAATTCTCTCCCGAAAAAGTAAAAGACTGGTATTCTGATGTAAAAAATTTTACATTATGGCTGGTAGCGCCGGATGGACAAAAAACGCAATTGACCACCTCACCACAGGAAGATCATTACACAGCATCATTTACGCCAAATAAAGACGGTGTATATACATTGCAGGTAAGCCATAGTGCAAAAGATATTGGAAGAACTACGGTATACCAGTTTAACGCAAGCGCCCTGGTTATTGTGGGAAAAAATGATGCGGCTGATATTAAGAACAATGCTAACCCGATGAAATTCCGGCTAAAAAGTGGAAAGGTAAATGAGCCCGTAACGATCGAGGGATTTTTTAGAGATGTCGCTTCGGATAAAATGAATGTTACTGTTTTTTCTCCCAAAGGATGGACAAAACAAATAGAAGGGAAAAATGGTATAGCGGAGTTTCTACCGGAATGGAAAGGGAAATATATGATAGAAGTATCAAGAAGTGACGATGAAAAAGGTGAACATCATGGTAAAGAGTATACCGGTATCTGGCGCTGCGCTACTTACCTGGTGGAGATAAAGTAATTTTTATTTGAGCTTAAATGTTGGAGAGCTAATATATAGAGCTGGAGATTAGCGGTAATGTGCTATACCATTTATAGCTTTCTGCCAAAGCAACTATTATTATATACAGCAGGTAAGCTCCAAACAGAATATTTATTATAGGCCTGTGCCTGTTTAGAAAGAAAAAAATTATCAACCCCGTCCAGATACCTATTCCTGCGATATACATGTACCTGTCGGCAATTAATGCAGATCTTGAAGCAGGGAGTAGTGGCAAAGAAAAAAAAATGTTAATCATAAAAATCAGGAAACCTCCTGTAAGAAACCTTTTTTTCAGGTACAGGAGCGTTCCGCCGGTTGCTATAAATACCAATATTTCTATAATGGGCGGAAATATATTTTCATTGCCTGTTATTAAACCCAATTTCCATGATCTGTGGATGGGCGTAAGTAAATAAAAAATATAATCGCCTATACAACGGGCGCTCAGGAATGTATCATCCAAAAGTGTAAATCGGGGTTTAACCCTCAGCTCCTGCAAATCGCTTCGGAAGATCGGAATATATAAAGTGAAAACTCCAAATAAGAGAGCCAGTAATAAAAAGGGGATTAATTTTTTTAAACCGGCATAGCTCTTTTTTAAAAAGCATATTTCAATAATCAGCATTAAAACAGGAAGTATAACGCCGATTTCTTTTGAAAGAATTGCCAGTACAAAAAATAAAAAACTATAAAGCAGGCATACCGGCATAGACTGTATCCTGTACTGGAGGTAGAATAATATGCCCAGCAACATGAAAAAAGTGACTAACAGCCATTTGCTTGCTGAAACCCAGGCAACAGTCTCTATCTGTAATGGATGAAATAAGAATAATAAGGTACTGAAAAAAGGAATATAATAAGATAGTTTATTAAGGTTGGTAATTTTTTTAATGATAAAAAAAAGAATAATTGCGTTGCAGGTGTGTAACAAAAGAGAATATAAATGAAAGTAAAAAGCATTGAAACCTGCAGCATTCTTAATTAAAAAAATGAAAAAGGTATTCAAAGGTGAATATTGCCCATTGTATGGGTGAAGAAAGACATCTTGTGGAGATAAAGACTTTAATTGAGGATTATCCAAAACATACCATTGGTCATCAGAATTGGGAATGAAATTGGTTAATAGAAGCGGTATAAAAATGAGCAGATAAATGATGCAGACTCCTGCAGCCAGTAGTTGTTTCGGAAAGTATATTTGAGCAGCTTTCATTTTTCAATTCTTTGAAGCTAATCTGATAATTGCAGCTTTTACTTAAGCTGTCCTCTAAGGAATTGGCTCAATCTGAGTATCTGGTGATATTGGTATGGTAGACATAGCAATTGGGCATCCGTTTTGCATATTTACAGATACAAGAAATAAATTTGATTGAAATCCATTTGATGTGGCACTATACCCTGACGTTGCATTAACTGAAGTATTACCTGCACCAACTGAGCCACCAAAACTTGAAGAATAAGTACCCGAAGTGCTATAAGAACCTTGAAGATAAATTCTTATGGTGCTTACACCCTGGTACGAACTACCTTGTTCTAAAGAGCCAACCTGAGAAACATTTCCATGTTGTCCACTAATACCAAACGCTGATGATACCACTTTCCCATTGGAATTTGAACCTGTTTGTAATAATAGCCCGTTTCCTGTGTTACCAATTCGACCATTGATTGAACAAATTTTTAATGTTGTAACATAATAATTTTCTTTAAGGGCAATTTTTGAGCTTGCATTTTCTCCTATAGAAAAACTGATAATACTATCTCTTACCAATTCTTCGTACTTATTAAGCGCTTTATAGAATTCCTTGCCCTTAAGCGAATTAGAATTTAATAATTTTCGGTAATAATCTATGCCTGCTTGGTTGAATTTAACCGGAGCTATACTGTCGTCTTTTTTATTACAAGCATAGAATAACAGGAAGACAGACAATATTGCAAATGAAATGACTGAATGAATTTGATGTTTTTTCATAACTTAGTTTTTTAAGAAAGAATAAAATCAAGAATTTTTAATGATTAGCGGATTGTATAATACTATCGCGCATTAGCTCTTCAAATTTATTTAGTGTTAAATTAAAGTCTTTACTGTTCAATTTATTTGAATATAAAAGATTCCGGTAATACTGTAACTTTATAGCAATGTCTTTCTTGCTTCCTATTGCATCATTGTTTTTATTGCAAGCGCAATGTAGTATAAGGCCTGTTAAAAGGGCAAATGGGAGCATTGGTTTTGTTTTCATCTTCTTAATTTTAAATGTCAGGTTTTGTTTTTTACTACTTTATCTGTAATAAATGAAGGCTGGTGTTTATCCATTTTTCGAAGTTTTACTTTTGATGTAAAATCAACTTGCAGCCCATAGTAAAGTACAAGCTAATATTTTATTGAATAGCAAACAAATTTTTATCATTCTCTTAAAAGCCGGTTAAAAGTTACACAGCGCGTTTTAGTATTCTTTGTGGCTCTTTGTGTAGCCTTCGTGCACCTCTGTGAAATAACCAGGAGGATAAGGAAGAACGGCAGGCTTTATCTTGATTGAATATTTTTTATAAGTAACCTTTTTAAGAACCGGCAATAGTAAATAATGCTTGCTGCTCATTGCAACGATTCCTGTAATTTTGCCGCCAAAAGTAACATATACTATGGCAAATGGGGTGGCTATTACCAAAGAAGATATTATATTGATAACAGGAGCAGCCGGCTTTATAGGCAGCTGTTTAACAAGCTATCTGAATAAACAGGGCTATACAAATCTCATACTGGTTGATGAGTTTGAAAGGGTTGATAAAGTGAATAACCTTGAAGGCAAAAAGTTTATTCATAAAGTAGACAGAGATGAACTGCTTGAGTGGCTGGACGAACATAAGCCGGAAGTGAAATTTGTGTTTCATATGGGGGCGCGAACAGATACTGCCGAGTTTAACTATGAGGTACTTGAAAGGCTTAACGTAGAATACTCGCAGGATTTATGGAATTATTGTGTTGTGTATGAAATACCATTTGTGTATGCTTCTTCTGCCGCTACTTATGGTGATGGAACGCTTGGTTACAGCGATGGTATTACTCCTCAAAGATTGCAACCGCTTAATCCTTATGGCGTATCGAAAAATGAATTTGACAGATGGGTGTTGAATCAAATCAGTAAGCCGCCGTTTTGGGCTGGTTTAAAGTTTTTTAATGTATACGGTCCTAATGAATATCACAAGGGGCGGATGGCGAGCGTGATATTTCATTCGTTTAACCAGATCAAAGAAAATGGTTTTGTAAACCTGTTTAAATCTCATCGCCCTGATGTTGAAGACGGGCAACAACTCCGTGACTTTATTTATATAAAAGACATACTTAAGGTTTGTGTTTGGTTGATGAAGAGTCAGCCGCGGTCAACCATATATAATTTGGGCACCGGCAAAGCAAGAAGTTTTTATGATCTGGCAAAAGCAACCTTTGCAGGATTAGGCAAGGAACCTGACATCAGGTTTATAGATATGCCGGAAGACATCAGGGATAAATACCAGTATTTTACTGAGGCAGATATGTTTAAGCTTAGAACTGCAGGATACAAAGACGAATTTTTTACACTTGAAAACGGCGTAGAAGATTATGTGCGCAATTATTTAACGCCTGAGAAATATTATTAACAATGAATAAAAAAATAGCGATAATAGGAGGAGGTAACCTTGGAACTGCCATAGCAGAAGGGTTGATACAAAGTGGTTTTATTGATCCCGGGCAAATCCTCATCACTAAAAGAAATATCAGCACACTTACCCATCTTGAAGAAAAAGGCGTATTGGTGAGTAATGACAATACAGAGGCGGTAAAATTTGCCGATCTGGTAATTCTGGCTGTTAAACCCTTCCAGGTAGATGAAGTGTTGGGAAGCCTGCGATTATTGTTTGATGAAAACAGGCATGTGCTGGTTTCTGTGATAACGGGTATTTCAACATCGCATATTCATGGTATACTTAATAAAAAAATTTCTACGGTAAGGGCAATGCCTAATACGGCTATTGCCATACAGCAAAGCATGACCTGCATCAGTGCAAGAGATATTACCAGCGAGCAACTGGAATATGTAAAAGATATTTTCAACCAGTTAGGAAGAGTGGTAGTGATTGAAGAAAAATTAATGGATGCGTCTACTGTGCTGGCCGCCTGTGGTACGGCATACGCCATGCGCTATATACGTGCAAATATACAGGGAGGTATTCAAATTGGTTTTGATGCAAAAACAGCAAGTCTCATAGCTGCGCAAACTGTTTTGGGCGCTGCGCAATTATTGTTGCAAAAAAATACACATCCTGAACATGAAATTGATAAAGTAACAACACCCAAAGGTTGCACTATAGCAGGGTTAAATGAAATGGAGCACCAGGGTTTCAGCTCATCTTTAATTAAAGGTATTGTAGCGAGTTATGATAAGATAGCGAGTGATGAGTGATTAAGCAGCCCCTCCCAGCCTCGCCAAAGGGGAGGAGACCTAAGCACAGCCCATGCATGTTAAGACAGACTGAATAAAAAGACACACTTTTGATCGTTGCAGCATAGTATTACAATAGTTGAATTGGAAGTTATACTGCCTATTAAAGATTTGCTGCACCGCTCCCTTTCCCTGGGAAAGGGAGAAGGAGATTGCCTGTCGGCAGACAGGGGATAGGCTAAGATAGGTTGTTTTGATTTGTTATATAGATGACGTGGTAGATATATAGATTGGAATTATTCTACAGTACCGCCCCACTCCATTGCATGGAGAGGGGTTGGGGGTGAGGTTACCTGCTTATCAAATTCACCGGCATTATAAATTCCCAGCGGTTGGCATTTTTTAATCCTGCAATATCAGTGTCCAGTAACCTGCTGTGCCGTATACCAAAAGATACCGGCTGCTGGTTCCACCATTTTGTATCAAAATAAATTTCCGCGCCTGTGCTGCGTAAAGTAAAAATCTCTTTGGTACGCAGGCTTTGTATTTGCGCATTATCATAAAAAACGTTTGCCCTTACACGCAAAAAGTAAACGATCTGTCCAAAGCCCCAATCTGGATACCATAATGGGAAATGATAATTAGCGCCCCATTTCCACATACGCGGCGCGTCAATAGCATCATACCCTCTCGCAAAAGGAAACAGATTGGAAAATCGATACCTGTTAACGGTATCGCGTTGCTGAAAAGCGACTGTTAATACAATGCTGTGGTCAACTCCAATTCCCGGAAAATATAAAGAACCTGATGCGAGCAGTTGATGTGCTTTGTTGTGATCAATCATGTTCCTGTATCTCAGCAAAAAAGTTTGCGCATACCTGGGATTAATATTTTGAGTTGCTTTTTGCACCTGGCTCGTCCAGCTTACAGACGATTGCATGAATTGAAACAAAGGAGACACAAGGCTGTCTTTATATTTACCGGTAATATTTAGCTGGTTAACATTATATGAAGATGATAGTGAAAGAAATTTATACCACCTGCCGCCGGTAAAATTCAACGGAACAGTTAAACCAATATTTGCATTCACTTCATTCCAGTAAATGGTGCGGGTACTATCGCTGGTATTGCGGTTAAAAGTATAGGATGCGCCGCCGGCAATCCAGGGAAATAAAGCGCCGTATGTGCCGGAAAAACCAAGCTGATGACTCTGTTCGTTCTCATTATAAGTATAAGAAACCTGCGATTGAAAGGTGTTCAATATGTTTTCTCCGTATACGGTAAAACTCCATTCGGGCTGTTCATAATATGGGCGCCAGCTATGAAAGTTGAAAGGATTACTTAGCTTGCTATACCGGGAAACTGAATAGTTGTTTTGTAGTATGCTGACAGGATTATATTTACCAGTTTCTGATAATGCATCCGGCACAAACATATCTGTAGCATTTACTGATGTTGTGCCCATAACAGGTTGCCAACCCACAGCGGTAAGTTGTTTTTCTTTTAATTGATAGCCTGTTGCTGTGAAGCTGCTCCAAATCAATTTGCCATTTTCGTTTATACATGGCTGGTAGGCCCCAAGGCTTTCATTCGTTAACCTGCAAATATTTTTTGTATTGATGTTTAGCGCGAAAATATTATCATGCCCGGCGCTGGCAGCGGAATAATATACCGTATCAGCTTTAATAAAAAGATATCCATTTACATTATAGCTCCAGGGCGTAAGCATACTAACGGCTTTGCTGTTTACATCAATGGATACGATACTCATCATACCTGATTTATTTCTTGCAGATGTAATGATATAATTGTCTTTGTAAAATTTAGGGAAACTGAACGTCTCTATATCTTCCGAAGGAGAAATTTTTTCCTGCACCTGTCCGTTTTCAGCATCAATGATATGAATACTGCTATGCTGGTCAGGTAAAAATTCAACAGCTGCTATTTTCTTTCCATCATCAGAAATGCCGGGTGTAAAGTATTTGCTTTTATGCGTTAGTTGTTTAACGGTATTTGTATTAATGTCAAATATTTTTATGATGCTGTAATCCCTTTGATCCCATCTTGCAGAAGGCTGCGTTGCCGTGTAAACGATTTTATTGGCGGCATAAGTGTAATAGTCATCATCACCAATATCTTTTACCCGTAATTTTTTCTCTTTGCTTTTTGTAAGTATATACCACGCCGGTCTTTCCCTGTATGTTTTTTTAAGAACGATGATAGAATCATTTCCTTTAAAATAAGGTGCTATATAATTGCTTACATAGCAGTTATTGCCTTTCGTTATAAAAGCCGCATCCGAAAAAGCGGTATCCTGCTGTTTGTAAAATTGAAATGCATGCTGTACAAAATCTTTATACGACAGATTGCTATATTTTTTTACTGCTTTCTGAAAAGGATAAAATATTCCCCTGAATCCTGCTGCATCACCTGTTACTTTTGTCCAGAAATGATCCCCGTATTTTTCTCTTCCATAAGCTGTGAGTAAATATCCCAATGCATAATGATCCGGGATAAAATGACGAAGCGATCCGTTGCGCAGTTTCATAAAACTATAATCTTTGCCGGATTGCCACAACGATCTGTATGCATTGAAAAAATAAGGCAATCTTCCCCGCCCCTGTTCGCTTACAGCCGTTTCCTGAAAAACCGCATCACCCTCAAAAAACCAGTTGGGTATAGCGGCACTATTGGCGAGCGCCTGCCCTTCTTCACCCAGGATAATATAAGCCAGTTTCGATAATCCCTTCCTGTAATTCATATACTGCTGCACATGCCTGTATTCATGCAGGGCGAGGTTATCAACCCAAGGCAGGCTGCCGAGTGAGAAATTATCAAGGGCAGGTGTTAAATAAAATTCGCTTCGCCATGGAGCAAGTCCCACATAACCATTAGATGCAGTAGTTTGATTTTGCAAAACAATAGTGACCTTTCGGTGACTATCCCCAGCCGTCGCCGAAGTTGTTGCATTAAGATAATGCACAATGGCGGCGGTACGCTGCGCGGCGGTATCAAGCCCTGCAGGAAAAACAACTTTTACTTCATCTGTTTTTATCTGCCTCCATTTAAAGGAAGGCGGATTGCCGCCAAATTGCTGGGAGAAGGCAGGCATAGTTATTATCAGAGCAGTAATTAAAAACAGGTATCCTTTCATAATACGTATTACGTCATAAATATACGTTCAAAAAACGGGTGAAGGTTTCAGGGATTTCGCTTTTAAGTTCCCAGCTTACCGGTTGCAATATTCACTGGTTATTTCACAGAGGTACACGAAGGATACACAAAGAGCCACAAAGAATAATAAAACGGATATCGCGGATATTCACGGAATGTATCCGTGTTTATCGGTATCATCCGTGTATTCCGTGTGCTATTTTATAAAAAAAGTATGGCAGTAGTGCAAAAGTTGAGGATTAGTACAAATGCCCGGCAGTTTTCTCCCTCGCGTAAAAGTGATTAAAGGATAATGCCCGTGTTGGCTCGGTCGAAAGGACGAAGCCCGCAAACGGTTTCTTCTAAAAGCGAAATCCCCGGGAATACACCCCAAAAAATCATATTATTGAAGGATTGTTATTATTTTTAATCCTTTTCAAACCACTGTTCCGATTGATATGATCAATGCCATAATAGTTGATGATGAGCGCCATTGCGTAGACCGCCTTTCAGGTTTATTGAATGATCATTGCAGATCGTCTGTTCGTATATTAGACAGCTATAATACTATTGAAACGGCAATTGAAGGAAGCTTAAGGCTGCAGCCTGATCTTATTTTCCTTGACATGCAAATACACGATAGAACCGGGTTCGACTTGCTGAAAGGCATAGACGAAATTAATTTTGACGTAATTTTTACAACTGCTTACGAAAAGTATGCCGTGCAGGCTTTTAAGTTCAGCGCTATAGATTATTTATTAAAGCCTGTTGATGCAGAAGAATTAAAGAACGCCGTTGAAAAAATGCAGCAAAGGCTTTCAAAAATTGAAACAGCTAAAAAAATAGATAACCTGCTGGATAATATGAAAGCTATGAATACTGCTTCAAAGCGTATTGGCATTCATACGGTAAGTGGCATCAGCTATGTTACAGTGGGTGATATTATACGCTGCGAAAGCGATATTAATTATACAACCATCTTCCTGAAAAACAATAAAAAAATGGTTGTTGCCAAAACATTAAAAGAGTTTGAAGAGCTGCTTACCGAATACAATTTCTTCAGGGTTCATAATTCACATCTCGTAAATCTTTCGTTGGTAAGGAATTATCATAAGGGAAAAGGCGGGTATATTACCATGGAAGATGGCAGTAATATAGATGTTTCAACACGCAGAAAAGAGGAACTGCTGAAAAAACTGGGAGGTACCTGATGCGTTTTGTTGCAAGTGGTTGATAAACTGTAGAAGCCATGACAGCACATGATGGGTTTCTGATAGCAATGGTATATTTTTGAATGATAAGATTGCATGTTCCATTATTGAAAAAATCTACGAATGCAGGTAATCCTTGGAATTATTTATCACTTTATCGGCGGTTTCGCTTCCGGCAGTTTTTACATTCCGTACAAAAAAGTTAAAGGTTGGGCTTGGGAAAGCTATTGGATTGTTGGCGGTTTGTTTTCCTGGTTGATTGTTCCTCCATTAGCAGCATATTTAACCATTCCAAATTTTTCTGAAATCATTAAGCATACAGATGGCGCTACTATAGGTATCACTTACCTGTTCGGCGTACTTTGGGGTATAGGCGGGCTTACGTATGGGCTGGGTGTTCGTTATCTCGGCGTATCGCTGGGTAATAGTATTATTCTCGGGCTTACCATGGTACTTGGCGCATTGATCCCTTCTATGTATTACCAGTTTTTTCCTAAACCGGGAAAAGATACTTTTGGTATGCTGGTTACTACCAACTGGGGGCTAACCGTACTGGCAGGGTTAGCTGTTTGCATACTTGGCATTATGTTATGCGGAAGAGCAGGTAGTTTGAAAGAAAAAGAATTGCAAACAGCAAGCGCTGACCCGCATGGAAGCGCAGCAATAAAAACAGAATATAAATTCGGGCTTGGTTTGCTGGTTGCTGTTATTTCCGGCGTGCTCAGCGCCTGCTTTAATTTTGGTATAGAATCCGGTAAGTCAATGGCTGAAACCGCTAACGAATTATGGAAAAATGCCAACCCCGGGCAGGGAGCGTTTCTCTACCAGAATAATGTAACTTATGTAGTGATTTTGTGGGGCGGTTTAACTACCAATTTTATTTGGTGCATGCTGTTGAATGCCCGCAATAAAACTTTTGGAGATTATACAGATAAGAAAACACCTTTGTTACGAAATTATATATTTTCGGCTCTGGCTGGCACTACCTGGTTTCTTCAGTTTTTCTTTTACGGGATGGGAGAAAGCAAAATGGGAAATGGTCCCAGCTCGTGGATATTACACATGGCCTTTATCATTCTTGTAGCTAATATGTGGGGTGTTATTCTAAAAGAATGGAAGGGCGTAAGCTCAAAAACAAAATTCACTATTACTGCAGGCATTATTACCATTATTATTGCGGTATTGCTGGTAGGATATGGTAATTCTTTAAAATCTTAATTTTTAAAACTAAATATTAGTTTATGTCTTCTGGTATAAAAACTTTCAGGCACGTAAGTTATTTGTGGGATGAAGCCAAAGCGGCCGAACTGGCAGGCGATGAAGTGGCGCTACTGATATATCGCTCCAATTTGCTGGGAGCAGATCTCCGGCTCACCAACTATGGCGGTGGTAATACATCCTGCAAAGTAATAAGTAAAGATCCTTTAACCGCAACAGAAACGGAAGTGATGTGGGTAAAAGGTTCCGGCGGTGATTTGGGAACATTGAAGAAAAGCGGATTAGCTGCATTATATGTTGAGCGGTTAAGAAGCCTTAAAAATGTATACCGCGGCTTGCAATATGAAGATGAGATGGTAGAACTGTTTAACCATTGTATCTTCGATTTAAGCTCGAAAGCGCCTTCCATAGATACCCCGTTGCATGGCTTTCTTCCTTTCAAACATATTGATCACCTGCATCCCGATGCGGCTATTGCGATAGCTGCCGCAAAAGATGGAAAGCGCATCACCCGGGAATTATTCAACGGGAAATTGGGTTGGGTAGAGTGGAGAAAACCCGGTTTTGAACTGGGGCTTGAACTGAAAAAATGCCTTGATGAAAATCCCGGCATCCGCGGCATCATGCTTGGATCTCATGGATTGTTTACATGGGGCGATACAGCTTATGAAAGCTATATCAATACCCTCGAAGTAATTGAAGCCTGTGCCGACTATCTTGAAAAAAATATGAAAGGTAAAACTGCTTTTGGCGGAGCAAAAATCCAGTCATTACCTAAAAATGAGCGCCTGGATAAAGCTGCTGCTTTAGCACCGGTACTCAGAGGCTTCTGCTCTTCCAAAACAAAAATGATCGGGCATTTTACAGATGATGATCGTGTACTGGAATTTATTAACTCAAATGACCTTGACAGGCTTGCACCGTTGGGCACAAGCTGCCCTGATCACTTTTTAAGAACAAAGATCAGCCCGCTGGTACTGAATCTGGCACCTGACGAAGACATTAGTGATATAAAAGCCATCAAAGCGAAAATTGAACCTTTGTTTGACGCATACCGTAAAATGTATGCAGAGTATTATGAAACATGCAAGCATCCCAACAGCCCGGCTATGCGTGATGCAAATCCGGTGGTGATTTTGTATCCCGGGGTTGGCATGTTCACCTTTTCAAAAGATAAACAAACAGCAAGGGTAGCTGCAGAATTTTATATCAATGCCATCAATGTAATGAAAGGCGCTGAAGCAGTTTCTGAATATACTTCTTTACCCCGGCAGGAAGCATTCAATATTGAATACTGGCTCCTGGAAGAAGCAAAGCTGCAGCGTATGCCCAAGCCAAAACCATTGAGCGGACGAATAGCGCTCATTACCGGAAGCGCCGGCGGCATAGGCAAAGCAATCGCACAAAAATTTGCTGATGAAGGCGCCTGTGTTATACTCTCAGATAATAACCCTGAAAGACTGGAAGAAGCAAAAGCCGAGTTCAATAAAAAATATGGTAAAGATGTATATACCGGCGATGTACTGGATGTAACTGTTGCATCCACAATAGCGCAAACCATCCGCACGGCTGTACTGAACTTTGGCGGTTTGGATATTATAGTGAACAATGCCGGCCTTTCCATATCAAAGCCAATAGAAGAGCATACGGAGAAAGATTGGGATTTATTATATGATGTATTGGTAAAAGGTCAATACCTCGTAACACAGCAGGGCGTTGAAATAATGCGCAAGCAGAACATGGGTGGTGATGTACTGAATATAGTAAGTAAGAACGCTTTGGTGAGCGGTCCGAATAATGCCGGCTATGGCTCTGCAAAAGCTGCACAGTTGCATTTATCCCGGCTTAATGCGGCTGAGCTTGGCAAAGATCATATAAGGGTAAACGTTGTAAATCCTGATGCGGTTATTTCCGGCAGTAATATATGGAGCGGTGGCTGGGCAGAAGGTCGTGCAAAAGCGTATGGAATTAAAATTGAAGAGCTGCCTAAATATTATGCAAGCCGCACATTATTGAACGAAATTATTTTACCTGATGATATTGCTAATGCATGCTTCGCGTTTACAGGCGGCTTGCTTAATAAATCAACAGGTAATGTACTGAATGTAGATGGTGGAGTGGCGATGGCTTTTGTGAGGTAGGGGAAGGGGTGTAAGGTAGAAGGTAGAAGGTTGAAGGTGTGGGGTGTAAGGTGTAGGTAGAAGGTGTAGGACCATAAAACCTATAAGGTTTGCAGCGCTGCAATGCCGGGCGGCAAACCTTATAGGTTTTAGAACGGACCGTCATTCCGAACCCGCCTCCGGTTGTATTGAATTAAATGATTCTTGCGGCGGGTGAGGAATCTGCCGGGAATTTGTACTAATGCTTAGTAAATGTACTATAGCCCGGATTAATTGAATAGATGATGTGGTAGTTATATCGTTTGGAATTATTCTGCTGTACCGCTCCCTTTTCCTTTGGAAAGGGAGAAGGAGGGATAGGCTTTTAAAAAACAAAAACATGCAACGCCATGCTTTCATAATGAAACTGCATAAAGGTTACGAGGCGGAATACAAAAAACGCCATGATGAACTATGGCCCGAACTGCAGGCATTATTAAAGCAAACGGGTATACAGGAATATTCCATCTTCCTTGATGAACGTACCAACAACCTGTTTGGATATTTACAAATAAATGACAGCACAGCATTGGATGATTTACCCAAACATCCCGTTATGCAACGCTGGTGGAATTATATGAAAGATATTATGGATACTAATCCGGATGCATCACCGGTTAGTATTCCTTTGAAAGAAGTTTTTTACATGCCATAAAATTTTACGATATGCAGGTAGAGCAATACAGTATAGACAGTCATAATGAAGCTTTGCTGAAAGAACACAAACGCAGGCTGGAGTATATTACATCAACTGTTAAAGATGCAGAAAAGATAACAGCTAAGCTAAAGGATTTCCAGATAGCCATACCAAGCTGGGCTTTGGGAACAGGCGGCACAAGGTTTGGTCGTTTTTCAGGCGGCGGTGAGCCCCGCAATCTCGAAGAAAAAATTGAAGATATTGGTTTGCTGCATAAGCTCAATCAATCCAGCGGCGCTATATCATTACATATCCCCTGGGATATTCCTGAAAATGCTTCACATATTAAAGCGCTTGCAGCACAAAATGGTTTGCGTTTTGATGCCATGAATTCAAACACTTTCCAGGACCAGTCTAACCAGGAATTGAGTTACAAATATGGGTCACTGCAAAATGTAAACAAAGCTATCCGTCAGCAGGCAATAGATCATAATATTGAAGTAATAAAATACGGTATTGAATTAGGGTCAACATCATTAACCGTTTGGTTGTCAGATGGTTCATGTTTTCCCGGTCAGTTAAATTTCAGGGAAGCATTTCAACATACATTAAGCGGCTTGCAGGATATATATAAGGCATTACCTGAAGACTGGAAAGTCTTTGTAGAATACAAAGCATTTGAACCCAATTTCTATTCTACCACAGTGGGCGATTGGGGACAATCTTATTTATACAGCAGCAAACTCGGGCCAAAAGCATATACGCTGGTTGATCTCGGACACCACCTCCCTAATGCCAATATTGAACAGATTGTTGCTTTGTTGCTGATGGAAGGAAAGCTCGGTGGTTTCCATTTCAATGATTCTAAATATGGTGATGATGATTTAACAACCGGCAGCATTAAACCTTACCAGCTATTTCTCATTTTTAACGAGCTCGTAGAAGGGATGGATGCCAAAGGCATGGATCATGTTACGGATATGGGCTGGATGATTGATGCATCGCATAACGTAAAAGATCCGTTAGAAGATTTATTACAATCTGTGGAAGCGATTATGTTGTCGTATGCCCAGGCGTTATTTGTTGACAGGAAAGCATTGAAAGAAGCGCAGCAGCATAACGATGTGGTAGCCGCCCAGGAAATATTGCAAAATACATTCCGCACAGATTTGCGCCCGCTTGTTGCTGAAGCCAGGTTGCAAGCCGGCGGCGTGCTTGATCCTGTTGCCTTCTTCCGTAAAGAAAAAGTAAGAGAAAAATTAATTAAGAACCGCGGAGCGAAAACCGTAGCGACAGGATTGTAGGGAATGGGCAGTGGGCAATAGGCAATAGTGAATAGGCAATAGTGAATATGATGAGATACTGGCAGATAAAGGTGAGAATCTGATAGCTGATAGCTGACACCTGATAGCTAACTTCAATTCTTCAACATGAGCAACAAGATACCCGTAATCGCGATATACGACATAGGAAAAACTAATAAGAAGGTATTTCTTTTTAATGAGGATTATGAGATTGTGTATGAAAAAAGCACCAACCTCACCGAGATATCTGATGATGATGGTGATATATGTGAAGACGTGCAGGCATTAACCAATTGGGTAAAGCAATCTTTTGAAGAGATACAACAGTTAAAGGAATTTGATATAATGGCGGTTAATGTAACGGCCTATGGTGCAAGCCTTGTACATGTGGATGCAGATGGCAAACCTGTTGCGCCATTATACAATTATCTTAAGCCCTATCCCGAAGATCTGCAAAAAGCATTCTATGAAAAATACGGTGGCGTGGTTAAAGTGTCGCAGCATACAGCCTCTCCTGTATTGGGTAGTTTAAATTCGGGTATGCTGTTGTATAGCATTATGAGGAATAAGCCGAAGGTTTTTGAAAAAATAAAATATTCATTACACCTGCCGCAATATATCAGTTCGCTGCTTACCGGTAATTTTTCATCTGATATAACCAGTATCGGCTGCCATACCATGCTGTGGGATTTTACAAAAATGGCATATCACGATTGGGTACAACAGGAAGGTATAGCCGAAAAATTAGCTCCTGTACAATCTGCCGATAAAACCATTGATGTAGCTATACCAAAAGGCAAAGTGAAGATGGGGATAGGATTGCATGATAGCTCTGCAGCGCTGATACCCTACCTCTTGAATTTTAAAGAGCCTTTTATTCTCTTGTCTACAGGCACATGGTCTATCAGCCTTAATCCTTTTAATGATACACCTTTAACAGAAGACCAGTTAAAGCAGGATTGCCTGTGTTATCTTACTTACAAAAAACAACCTGTTAAAGCTTCCCGCTTATTTGCAGGGTATGAGCATGAGCAACAGGTAAAGCGTTTGGCCGAACAATTTAGCAAACCTGTTAATTACTATACTACTATAAAATTCGATAGTAATATAATACGTCGTTTAGCTGATAATCCAAATGCCATCCCGCTGGCTGAAGGACAAATCACCGTTTTCCCTTCAAGAGATATAAGCGCTTTTGCTTCCTATGAAGCAGCGTATCATCAATTGATCGCTGATATTATTCATCGCCAGCTTGCTTCCACAAAACTGGTACTGGAAGGAAGCCGCGAGGTAAAACGCATTTTTGTGGATGGCGGTTTTGGAAAGAACCCTCTTTACATGCACATGCTTGCAGATGCTTTTCCTGATATAGAAGTATATGCGGCTTCAGTAGCACAGGCAACAGCCATGGGTACGGCATTATCTGTTCATGAACACTGGAATACGAAAGAACTGCCTGCAAGTATTATTGATTTGATGTATTATCATAGTAATAAATAAAGTAGCGGAACAAAATCCCGGAAGAACATAGGGAATACGAAGTTGGAAACTTCGTATAGCTGAAGATAGAATAGTACCTTTTCCGCCTTTCACTTTTCCTGAGAAACACTTTAAAATTAGCAGTAATTTGCGCTGCAAAAACTAGTATACATTTCCGCTTACAGGGCAAATACATATGACGAATAATTTAGCTGAGCTGGCAGCAGAACTTGAAGGTGAATTTTATACGGATGATACCATAAGGACGCTATACGCTACCGATGCGTCTGCATACCGCGAACTGCCCCAGGCAGTAGCAATACCTAAAACCGTAGAAGATATAAAAAAACTGATCGCTTTTGCAAATAAGGAACATACATCGCTTATTCCCCGTACTGCAGGCACTTCACTTGCAGGGCAGGTGGTGGGCAATGGCATTATTGTAGATGTATCAAAATATTTTACCAGAATACTGGAGCTTAATGCAGATGAGCGTTGGGTACGCGTACAGCCGGGTGTGATACGTGATGAACTGAATATGTTCTTAAAACCGCATGGGTTGTTTTTTGGACCCGAGACGTCAACGGCTAACCGTGCAATGATCGGAGGTATGGTGGGCAATAATTCCTGCGGATCAAATTCCGTGGTATACAGGAGCACAAGAGAACATTTGCTTGAAGTAAAAGCTTTGCTGAGTGATGGTTCTGAAGCGGAATTCAGGGCAATGGATATGGATAGCTTTCATGCTAAATGTGAAGAGGATACACTCGAAGGAAGCATATACAAGCGTGTGCGGAGCTTATTGGGTGATTATAATAACCAGCAGGAGATACGCAGGGAGTTTCCTAAAAAAACAATTGAAAGAAGAAATACAGGATACGCGGTAGATGTGTTGCTTGATACCGCGCCATTTACCGCAGGCCAACCTGATTTTAATTTTTGTAAACTGATAGCAGGCTCTGAAGGCACGCTGGCTTTTATTACAGAAATAAAATTAAATGTGGTTCCGCTGCCGCCAAAAGTTTCCGGTTTATTATGTGTGCATTTTAATACGATTGATGAAGCATTGCGTGCCAACCTGATCGGGTTAAAATACAATGTTTCTGCCAGTGAACTGATTGATCATTTTATTCTTGAATGCACCAAAGACAATATAGAACAAAGTAAGAATCGCTTTTTTGTAGAGGGTGATCCGGGAGCTATACTCGTTGTTGAATTCAGCAGGGATACTAAAGACGAAGTGGTGCAGGCCGCCGCTGCGGCGGAAGCTGAAATGAGAGCAGCGGGTCTAGGGTATCATTTCCCGTTATTGATGGGCGATGATACAAAAAAGATATGGACGTTGCGTAAAGCAGGGCTTGGCCTGCTGAGCAATCTGCCGGGCGATGAAAAAGCTGTGCCTGTTATAGAAGATACGGCTGTTGATGTGAATGACCTGCCGGATTTTATCCGTGACTTTAATGTTATTCTTGCTAAATATGGTTTGTATTCGGTACACTATGCGCATGCTGGTAGCGGAGAAATACATTTGCGCCCTATCATTAATTTGAAAACAGAAGAGGGAAATAAACTCTTCCGCATTATTGCAGAAGAAATAGCAACGCTGGTAAAAAAATACAATGGCTCATTAAGCGGCGAGCATGGCGATGGCAGGTTGCGTGGCGAATTTATTAAGCAGATGGTCGGTGAAAAAAATTACGCGTTGCTGAAAGAGATAAAGAAAGTGTGGGATCTGCATAATATTTTCAATCCAAATAAGATCGTAGATACGCCGTCAATGAATACGATGCTGCGCTATACACCAGGACAGAAAACACCGGCGTTTAAAACAGTTTTTCGTTATCACAACCAGGATGTATTGCAACATGCGGAGCAATGTAACGGCTCAGGTGATTGCCGTAAAACACATTTATCCGGCGGAACCATGTGCCCATCGTATATGGCTACCCGGAATGAAAAAGATACTACCAGGGCAAGGGCGAATATACTGCGTGAGTTTTTAACGCATTCCACAAAAGCGAATCGTTTTGATCATAAAGAGATCAAGGAAGTGATGGACCTGTGCCTGAGTTGTAAGGCCTGTAAATCTGAATGTCCTTCTAACGTGGATATGGCAAAACTGAAGGCTGAGTTTTTACAGCAGTATTATGATGCGAATGGCGTACCGTTGCGCAGCAGGATGGTAGCCAACTTCGGTAATTTTTCAAAACTCGGTGCAATAGTGCCGGGTGTATATAATTTTTTTATGACCAATGGTTTTGCCAGCGGGTTAATAAAAAAGTTTACGGGCTTCGCGGCCGATCGTTCTATGCCGCAGCTATATAAAACCACTTTGCTGAGCTGGTATAAAATACACAAAAGAAACAATACAGCCCCTGCTCCTGCAAAGAAAAAGGTGTATTTCTTTTGCGATGAGTTTACCAATTATAACGATACCGAAATAGGCATCAAAGCTATATTGCTATTGGAAAAATTAGGATATGACGTGGTAATCCCTGATCATATAGAAAGCGGGCGCTCATGGCTGAGCAAGGGATTACTGCGCAAAGCAAAAACAATTGCAAGGCAGAACATTAAAAGTCTTGCGCCATTAATTACAGAAGCAATGCCGATGATAGGAATCGAGCCTTCTGCTATACTCACGTTCAGGGATGAATACATTGATCTGGCGGATGATGATATATATGAAGCTGCAAAATCACTCGCCAAAAATGTATGGACGATTGATGAATTCCTTTCTATGGAACTCGATCGTGGCAGGATTGATACCAGCTTATTTACTACGGCCGCAAAAAAAGTTTTTCTGCATGGGCATTGCCAGCAGAAAGCATTATCATCTGTAACGTCAACCGTTAAAATCCTTTCCATTCCCCCGGGCTATAAGGTGCAAACCATTCCTTCAGGATGCTGCGGCATGGCAGGATCTTTCGGTTACGAAAAAGAGCATTATGATCTTTCCATGAAGGTTGCTGAACTTGTATTATTACCTGCGATAAGAAAAGCGCAGGGTGATGATATTATTGCGGCGCCAGGCACCAGTTGCAGGCACCAGATCAAAGACGGCGCTTCTAAAAAAGCATTGCACCCGGTAGAGGTATTGTATGATGCGTTATTGTAAAATGTTATGGAGAAACACAAATTTGCAGTGAGTGAAAATGGCTTCACAACAATTACATGTGTATATACTAAAGAAGAAGTTCAATACATACTTTCTGTTATTGATAAAGCGGATAAATCAAATGAAACATTCCGCAAATCAAATGATGTATTTGCTATCCGGCAATTTTTGAAGGAAATTCCTGATGTAATACAATTGATTTTTAATGATAAGCTGAAGCATATTATAACTGCATTATTTGGAAATAATTATTTTGCGGTTAAAAGTATTTATTTTGATAAGCCGGAAAATTCAAACTGGTATGTGCCCTATCACCAGGATTTGACTATTTCAGTAGATAAAAAAATATCACTCGAACATTTTGTCCCGTGGACAATAAAATATAACCAGTTTGCAGTTCAGCCCCCACTCGAATATCTTGAAAATATATTTACAATCCGCATTCATCTTGATGATACAGATGAAAATAATGGCGCATTAAAAGTTATACCAAAATCACATTTAAAAGGTTTGTACAGACTTGAAACCATAAATTGGTCAAAAGAAAAAGAAGCGATTTGTAATGTACCGGAAGGTGGTATCATGGTTATGAAGCCATTATTACTTCATAGTTCAGGCAGAACAATTAATAAACAGAGAAGGCGGGTGATTCATATTGAGTTTGCTGATAAAGAATTACCGGAAACATTACAATGGTCGGAAAGAACTAATATACTGCTGTTGCATTAGCGTCAACTCCATTTTCATACAACGGCAACTCAACATAAAAGGTTGTTCCTTTTCCTTCGGCGGTGTCAAACCAAAGATTACCATGAGATTGTTCAACAATGCCCTTGCAGATAGCAAGTCCTAAGCCTGTGCCTGAAGTTTTTGTAGTAAAGTTGGGCGTGAAAATATTGGTGCGTGCAGATTTTGGCATGCCTGTACCGGTATCTTTTATGCTGATAACCACATGACGTCCATTTGATTCTTTAACAACGGATACGAATCCGTTATCTTCTTCGGGAATGGCTTCAATTGCATTTTGCAGCAGGTTGGTAAAAAGCCTGTTGATTTGTGTTTTATCTGCATTAATCATTATCGGATCATCGCCTGTATTGAGTTTTACACTTACTCTTTCCTGCACATCATGCAGGTATACCAGTGAACTTAATAATGTATTCAGATCAAACACTTCATTCTTGGCATTGCCGATATTAGCAAACTGAGAAAATTCCGCTGCTATACGTGAAAGGTGATCGATTTGTTCAACCAGTGTTTGTGCCACATTTGCCGAAAGCTCTTTTACATTTGGCGCATTGTTGCTTATTGCTTTTTGCAAATACTGTATACTCAATTTCATAGGCGTAAGAGGATTCTTGATTTCATGCGCCACCTGCCTTGCCATTTCACGCCAGGCGCCTTCTCTTTCCGTTTTTGCCAAAGCAGCCGCACTATTCTCCAGTTTCTGCACCATTTTGTTATATTCTTTTACCAATACACCTATCTCATCTTTTTTTGTCCATACGATTTCAGCGTTGTGTTTACCGAGATTTACATCCCGCATCATTGCGCCGATAAGTGTAAATGATCCGGTAATTCTGTTGGTAAGAAATAATGCGATGATGCCGGCTAATAAGAATATAAACGCGTTTATGGTAATAATGGTTACAAGGAAGCTGGCAATCTGTTGTTTCAACCTGTTTTGCGAATTGAAATAAGGAATATTCACATAAGCAATAGCATTGCGGTTATCACCCAAAATCGGCACATATATACTCAGGTATTTCATTTTACCATAGCTTTCTTCCTGAATGTATTGTATTTTTTTTAGCCGCTGAAGATTATGTAATGCCAATGGCTCCATCATTCTGCTTAATACACCCTTGTTATAAACAAATGGCTGTGAAGAAATTTGAAGCGAACCATCAGAATTGTAAAGGTTAATATCTACATCATATAATTGTGCAAGGTTTGCCATTTTTTGCCTGAGTTCCCTTGCGTATGCAGAATCATATACCTGCACAACCTGGTCTTTCATTCTATGGTCGCTTATTTTATTTTTTAATCCCTTCGATATATCCTGTATGGCTTTACTCAGCCTGTCTTTATTGTTTTTATTATACGACGATGTAAAAAATGCGATAGTTGTACCACCTACAACTACAAGCGCAAATACGCTCACAAATATCACTGTTGCATAAATCTGCGATCGTATATTGAAATCAGTAATAGCACGCAGCGCCCTGATTCTGAAGCCCGAAAGAATAATAATGCTCGCAACCTGGAAAATAACTACCAATATTAAAAATCCTACAAACAGGTATGAGAAAAGCGCAATTGCTTCCATAATAAAACTGCTGCGCCTTGTTATTATTACTACTTTGTTACCCTGCTTATACCAAAGCTCACTGTAGCCGTTTACCGTTCTCTCGTAAAAATCCTGCCTGGGAAGGTCTTCTTCTTTTAATGCCGTAGGAAAACTATAATCATTTACATAAGATTGTAAATTTCCATCAACATAAATAGCGTAGGCGTAATCAGGCGTATTTTCAAATGAGAAGTCTTCAGCCTGCTTAAATAACTCCGGGTATAAGGCGTCGCTGCGATAACGTTTAGGATTTGCAAGCATAAAAAAATATGCCTGTATATTTTTAGCGCTGTCTCTTATTTCGCGGGAATAAACATAACTGAATTTATCAAAAGCGGTTTCATAATATCTTAACTCAGCAATTTTTGTTGCCTTACCTTGTACGGAATATATGCTGTTGATTTCATCGTAGCTGAGCCTGCCGCCGTTTCCAAGCGGTTGTTCATTTGCATTAAAAAAGAATAATTCTGTTTCGTATTGGGTTGTAAAGGGGGAAAAATATGCATTAAGTATACTGTCTTTAAATCTTGCGTTTTTGGATGGATTTATTATTTTGTCAATGTTGCTCAGGAAAAAATTGTTGGTAAAACTCCTTGTAACAATGTTCAGCAATCTTTCACTTCCGGGATCAGTTTGGATTACCAGTTTTTCCGCAGTTCTTTTTCTTAGTTCCAGCTCACGGCTTCTGTTTTGCGTTATAATAATGGCAGCTATTGATGCTGAAAAAACAAACAGCCAAAACATTGCATTGCCTGCAACAAAGGTGCTTTTTACAAAGTTTAGCTGAATTTTATTCATCAGGTAAACATAAAACAGCAGCCAAACCAGTATAAGAAGTTCAAAAAGAATATAAGGGCTATTTACGCGTACACTTAAAATCAGCAAGCCGATAAATGCCACAAGTACAATCTGAACGTAATAGGCTTTTACAATCAGCCGTTCCATCATATTGAGAATTGCCTGCGTAAAAATGAAATAACTTATCGATACACAGCACAATACTGTAAAACCAAAAACACTGTAAATATTTAAAGAAAAGAAGTTGGTTACATCAAGCGATATTTGAGAGTCTGCAACCAGGCTGCGGATAATGTGTCCGCAAATAAGTGTGGTAATTAAAAGCACTATCGAAAGTAAAACGAGCACCGCTCTTCTCCATTGCTGGCTTAGCGCAGCAAAATTAATATTGCGGTTGTAAAATTGTACCCTGGCAAAAATAACAAGCCAGAAGAAGATTAAAGAATTAATCAGTAAATCACCTAACGATGGCGAAATAAAACTCGAACCATATATTTTAGGGTCGAATAATTCAAAATTTCTAAGGTCGGCAGGAATATGAAAAAGATAACTAAGAAACCTTAAGCCAATCAATATAATAACCATAAAAGAAACCCCTGCAATTGGCCCGATATTTTTTGAAATAGCTACTCCAATATTGTGAAGAAAAAATAAAGTAAGTAATGTGCCTATAACGCGTAACAATAATGTTACCCAATCGTTTCCCTCAGTATTTTTAAAAGGTTTGGATTGCAGGTAGAATAATATTTCTCCTGTTTTGCTGCGTATGGGAAATTCACTGGGAGAAAGTACGAGAGTATAATTTTCTTCGAGATTACCCTGGTTCACAAAACCGTTACGGAGATATTCACTTTCCAGCACATATTGGCTCCGTATGGGGAGGAGATAAAGGGCAAGTAAACTTTTGTTGCCGGGGTTTAGTCTTTTTCTTAATACCTGGTATTGCCCGTTGGTTAATAATTTAATGTAGCTGGTACTATCATTCATTAACAGTGTTTCATCCGGCAAAACAGATTGTGTATTCCAGAAAAGCAGTTCATAATTAGCAGTATCAATCTGATTGTATAAGAAAAAGGTATACGCTTTATCTTTTAGCCTCATAACATCTTCTTCTGTTTCCTCATTATATGCCAGTTTTCGTATGAGAGAAGAATCTCTTAAAAGATTATCAAAATCTTCTTCATTCTGCCATACATACTTCTCCATCGATTTTTTTACACCCTTTGGCGATGAAGTGTATGACCAGTAATTGCTGAAAATAAAGGAAAGCGTAAAAAGCCAGGCTGCTCCTATAAGCAGGTATCCATTATTGTAAAACAGATCACCCCAGAACTTTTTCAAATTGATTTGTTTTGTGTTTTAATACGGTTCCATATGGCATCCATTTCTTCGAGCGTCATATTTGCCAGGCTTTTTCCATCTTCAGATGCGGCTTTCTCCATTTGTGTGAACCGTTGTATAAACTTTTTATTGGTGCGTTCTAACGCATTTTCCGCGTCAATATGCAAAAATCGTGCATAGTTAATTAAAGAAAATATAAGATCGCCATATTCTTCCTCAATGGCATCCTGGTTGTTGGCTTTTATGGCATCCTGCAACTCCCGGGTTTCTTCTTCAACCTTTTGCCATACCTGTGTACGATTGTCCCATTCGAAACCAACCTGTTTTGCTTTTTCCTGCAGGCGCATAGCCTTTACCGTTGCCGGCAACGATTCAGGTACGCCGCTCAATACAGATTTTTTCCCTTCTTTTAATTTTAATTTCTCCCAGTTTCTTTTCACATCTTCCTCATCATTAACTTTCACATCTCCATAAATGTGCGGGTGACGGGCAATCAGTTTTTCACAAATACCGTTGATAACATCATCAACCGTAAACTGATTTTGCTCCGCGCCGATTTTTGCATAAAAAACAATATGCAGCAGCACATCGCCCAACTCCTCTTTTATATCCTTCCAGTTATTTTCAGTAATGGCATCTGCCAGTTCATAGGTTTCCTCAATAGTAAGTGAACGTAAAGTTTGAATGGTTTGCTTCTTATCCCAGGGACATTTTTCCCTCAGGTCGTTCATAATATTCACTAATCTTAAAAAAGCAGTTTCAGTAGTTGTCATAAATATAATTATGCATTATAAGCTGATATTGCAAAGAAAATCGCAATCAGGAAGCCCATTACAATAGATGTCATAAAGCCAAGGAATAGATATTTTACCAGTGTTTTAAAGCGCCCCTGCTCATAAAAATTACGCATAGCCTTGTATGTATAATATATGATGTATATTACGAAGAAAGCTTTGATAATGAAAAAAATCCACCAGCCTGTTTTATCACCTGTTGCATCAAACATATAATACAGCAGTAATAAAATAAAAATTGCGCAATAGGTATGAATGGTAAAAATAGCATGATCAGCATAATAAAAATTCCTGCGCCTTATATATAACAGCTTTAGCAAAAATGCGAATATGGGGAGTGATACGAAAAGTATTTTTGGAAAAGAGTGCTTGAATTTTTCTTTTATTGTATCAAAGATTTTTTCTCCGCCATTTTGTTGTTGGTTATGCCAGCGCAAAAGTTTCATTACAACAGAACGTTTAAGGTAGCCGTCTTGCTTTGCCGGAGGAAGCTCTTTTTGTACTGCAAGGTAGGTAGCTTCATCATTATAAAAATCAAAATCAAAATCGTCTGAGCCGGTTTTGGGCAGATGATCCAGTTTAATAGTGCCATCTTTTTTGTTGGCAGAATCTTTTTTATCCGTTGTATCTTTCTTAATTGAAGCATTTTTTTTGTACCTGTATCTGTATACAGTATCGTTGTTTTGCCTGGCTGTATCAGCAGCTTCTGCAGAATCAATATTTTTTTTGACACTGTCTTCTATTACTTCCTGCTTTATGGAATCTATCATTTTTTTAATATCCGGAATGGCAGTTATAATACCACTAATATTTTTTTTATCGCCATCTTCTTCATTATGCTCCTCTTTTTGAATACTGTCTTTAAGCGTTGTTATTTCTTTATCTGTTTTAACCAGCGCTTTGGTAACGGCTGTTTTTAAAACACTGTCATTAGTGTTCTCCTGCATTTTAAACAGGTTGGTTCGCTGTTCCTGCTTTGTCGCCAGCTCTTCTCGCAAACCTTCCAACCCTGCTTTAGTATGGTTTGTATGCGGGCTGGTAAATGAAAAAAATATGAGGAAGAAAAAAGCAGAGGTAAATACATACATACGTATCGGGTGCAGGTATGTCATGCGTTTTCCTCTAATATATTCGGCGGTAAGGAAGCCGGGGCGCAACAGCAAATATTTTACCGTACTGAAAAACTTACCATCATAATGGGTAATATCATAAAAAAAATGGGTGATAAGATGCCAGACTGATTCTTTCGGCGCTGTATTTTCCTGCCCGCAAACCTGACAAAACCTGCCAACCACCTCTGCATTACAGTTTAAACAGTTTTTCTCTTTTCTTTCTTTAAAATGCGACACGCTGTAAATTTTATTAAAAATAATACTTTTGCCCTCTATGAAGCATCTTCAATATTCATTTGTAAAAATACTTACCCTTATTTCGATAGCGGGTTTTATTCCGGAGAAGATTTTTGCCCAATATTATTACCGGGATATTATACTTACTGCCCAAAATTCGGCTTTGCAGCAGGCATATAAAAAAAATAAAGTGCAACAGGTAGTGCTGAAGGGCTTTGAAGCGAACGGTGAACCTTCCGGGAATTTTAGCTGTGAAATAAAACCTAACAGCGGCTTTACCCAAATAAGAACAATAACAATATCAGGAGTTGCCGGCAATGCTTCGCTTACAGCTTTCTATAATTTTAAAGGGCAGTTGTATAAATCGATTGATTCTACCAGTGAAAATGTAAGCATCGTTGAATACACATTTGATTCAACCGGGAAATTAGTATCTGCTTCAAATACCGTTATCGGTATAATGGATAAAACAAAGCAAACAGAAACCCATATATGGTCGTATAGCAACGAAGGTGCTCCCCAATCCATGCTGTATATAAAAGGCACTGCAGACACTACTATTATAAAATTTGCAAGCGATGATAAAGGAAATATAATTGAGGAAGAAGGCTGGTTGAAAAATATTTCAAAAGGAAAAACTTATTATTACTACGACTCGCTTAACCGGTTAACAGATATAGTACGGTATAATCAAAGAGTGCAGAAACTGGTGCCGGATTATATTTTTGAATATGATGAGAATAACCGGATCACACAAATGACCAATATACAACAGGATGCCGGCGATTACCTGATATGGCGCTACCTGTATAGCGACAAAGCTTTGCGTACAGAAGAACGTTGCTATAACAAACAGAAAAAACTTGTTGGCCGCATTGAATACCAGTATACCTTCAGGTAAATATCAGGAATATTTCACGCGGCGAACGCAAAGAGATAACACCCCAAAGAAAAGCGGAGCATTGTATAGCAGTTAGTCACTATAGTTGTTAAACTCAGGTTTTATGTTGATAAAACATATCTCTGCATCCGTGGCATTAAAATAATAATAATCGTTACTTATTTAATTCTTCCAACGCTTTTTTAACGATGGGATCGTTTACATTATTCACTTCATAAAACCCTTCGTTTCGCCATTGTTGCCTTGCAAATAAACTTTTTAAACGCTGACGCAAAAATGTTTTGTCAGATGATGAAAGGTCATGAAGAGATATACTGTCTTTTGCAGCAAAGCTGGTTAATGCATCCCATACTTTATTATCAATATCAAATCCCTTTTCAAAAGATTCAGGATCAGTATATAATTTAAACTGGCTGAGGTTATCTACATAATAGTTATATACAAAATTACCTATCGTGTTTTTGGTATACAGCCTCGCTATTCTGTCGGTGATGCCTGCTGTATCAAGCGCAACAAAAATATCAGGCGTTATACCACCTCCGCCATACACGGCTTTACCTATAGGCGTGTGATAAGCTGTTCCTTTATCATTCTTATTGCTGTCGGCATTTAATAAACCGCCCTTATGATATCGTTCCATCAACTCGTCATTGTAATGCTCTAATCCCTGGTCGTATGGTTTTTGTATGGACCTTCCAAGAGGCGTATAGTATCTTGCTATAGTAAGCCTGAGTGCAGAACCATCAGATAAATTGTATTGCTCCTGAACCAGCCCCTTGCCAAAGCTACGGCGTCCAATTACTTCGGCTCTGTCCCAATCCTGTAATGCACCTGTTAAAACTTCACTGGCAGATGCGGAACCTTCATCAATAAGCACCGCTAATTTTCCTTTTTCAAAAATGCCTTCTCTCTTCGCTCTGAATTCCTGTTTGTTTACATGATCTCCCTGTGTATATACTATCAGCTTGTTATCATCTAAAAACTCATCTGCAATTTCTACTGCTTCCTGCAAAATTCCTCCTCCATTACCCCTCAGGTCAAGAATCATTTTTTGTACACCCTGCTCTTTTAATTTTTGCATGGCTTCCATAAATTCTTCGTATGTGGTTTCGGAAAATTTGTTCAAACGGATATATCCCGTGGATGGGGCAATCATATACGATGCATCTAAAGAAAACAATGGAATAATACCTCTTGTAATACTGTATTCTTTTTTCTCATTTCCACGTAAAACAATAACTTTTACTTTAGAGCCCCGCAAGCCTCTCAGCAATTGCCGTACTGCATCACCATCTATCTTTTTCCCCACCACGGCAGAATCTCCTATTTTCAAAAATTTATCGCCTACCTGCAAACCCGCCTGCTCTGACGGGCCGCCTTTTAATACACTCAGCACATTAATAGTATCATTAAAAATATTAAACTCTATTCCAATACCCTCAAACTTGCCCGCAAGGTCTTCATTTACCTGCTGCAAATCCTGGGCAGAAATAAATATAGAATGAGGGTCAAGATGAGTAAGCATTTCCTGTATCGCAGCATCGGCAAGCGTATCTGTTTTTACAGGATCTACATAGCGGTTAGAGATGAGGTCTAATACCTCCTGCACCGGCCCTTTTTTTTCGGTTGAAAAGAATTTTGCGCCAACCGGCATTTTTTCCCGCATTTTATAGCCGAAAAACATTCCTAAGATCATTACCAGGGAAAAAATCAGGGGTAACCACAATCTGAACCTGTTATTACTCATTCGTCTGCGTTTGTATATTATCTTTGAGAGCACGAATTTCATAAAATAAGTTCAATTAATAATGTCGCTCATAAAATTGATAGCAGATAGCGGGGCTACCAAGGCGGAATGGTGTTTAATAAATGGTAAAAAGAAGAAAAGTATTTTTACACAGGGTATCAGTCCTTATTTTCTTAATACAGACCAGATAAGTGCTATACTGAGAAATGAGTTGGTGCCTTTCCTGGGCAAAGCTGATGTAGGCGAAATTTATTATTATGGCACTGGCTGTATTAATGCGCCTAATGCTGATATTGTTAAAAAGGCATTGAAAAGTGTTTTTAAGGCTGATAAAATTGAAGTTACCCATGATGTAATGGCTGCGGCAAGAGGATTGTATGGAGATGATAAAGGCGTAGCCTGTATTTTGGGAACAGGTTCGAGCGCCTGTTACTATAATGGTAAAAAAATAACAAATAATAAACCCGGGTTGGGATATGTATTGGGTGATGAAGGTAGTGGCGCTTATCTTGGAAAGAAAGTTGTTCAATATTATTTGTATGGAACTTTTGATGAAGAACTGAACGGAAGGTTTGAATTAAAGTTTAATACCTCAAAAGATATTATACTGGACAATGTATACAAGAAGCCGATGGCTAACCGCTATCTTGCTTCTTTCGCTCCATTTTTATCGGAAAACCGGGGACATTACATGATAGAAAATATTATAGAAGATGCTTTGAATGATTTTTTCTTTCAGCATATCTGCAAGTTCCGTGAAAGCTGGACGCAGCCGGTAAGTTTTGTGGGAGGGATATCTTATTATTTTAAAGATGTTTTACAGGATCTTTGTAGTGCATATGAATTTACCATGGGAAGAGTATTGAAGAATCCTATGGAAGGATTATCCGAATATCATAAATAACCAAATTCTGCTGATTAATACCATGAATGATTTTATCAAGATAACTGAACAGCCATCTCCGTATCGTCACCTGGAAAAAATGCCTGTTGCAGAAATTTTATCTAATATAAATAAGGAAGATAAAACAGTGCCTGATGCTATTGCAAAAGCTATTCCCCAAATAGAAAAACTTATTACTGCTGCGGCTGATAAAATGCTTGCCGGAGGCAGGTTATTTTATATTGGCGCCGGCACAAGCGGGCGGCTCGCAATAGTAGATGCGAGCGAATGCCCGCCTACATATGGTGTACCTCCGGGTTTGGTTATAGGAATTATTGCGGGAGGAGAAAAAGCAATGACACAGCCTGTTGAATTTGCGGAGGACAGCCTGACACAAGGCTGGGAAGATTTATCAGCCCATCATATAACTGATAAAGATGTAGTGATTGGTATTGCCGCAAGTGGAACCACACCCTATGTGATTGCGGCATTGCGAAAATGCAGGGCACATGGAATTATTACCGGATGTATAACCAATAATCCCGGTTCGCCATTAACCAAAGAGGCTGAGTATCCTGTTGAAGTAGCTGTAGGACCTGAATTTGTTACAGGCAGCACAAGAATGAAAAGTGGTACTTCGCAAAAACTTGTGCTTAATATGATATCCACTGCTATAATGATACAATTAGGCCGTGTGGAAGACAACAGGATGGTGAATATGCTGCTGAGCAATACCAAGCTGGTTGACCGCGGTACTAAAATGCTGATGGAGCGCTCCGGTATTGCGGATTATGAAAAGGCAAAGGCCTTGCTCCTGAAGCATGGCAGCGTTAAAAAAGCTATTGCTTCGGGGGATCATTGAAACCCGGATAGGAGTGGTAGTTGGACAAATAGAAGAAACGAACCCGCCCACATGGGGATATGAATTAAATGGAAAAATTTATAATAAACCAGTATGTAGCAATTGTACTTAGCTGTAAATGAATCCGGGTAGAATTTTTCTTTGTGCTGTTGAATGCTTACTATTAAATCCGAAGTAACACCAGTATATAACACTGTGAAATTTTTATTGGTAATGATATAAACATATCCTCCTTTGCTCATAGTATTAGCATAAAGTTGTTATGCTAATTTAATGCTGTCTTTTTATAGAATGAAGTGAGATAGATTCTGAAATGAGATTGCATCACCCGCCGCAAGATACCTTTAATTCAAATCTTTATGCGGGCGAGTTATAATGACATCATTACAATGAATTAAAAATCAGGCTTTTGTTTTACCAGCTTTTTGTGTGCCAGGGGTAGCGCCTATGGCGCATTATTGACACAATAACCGGTTTATCTACAAACAGATTGGGACTGACCAAAAAGGTCGCCGAATGATTAATTTATTCGGGTGGGTGATGGAGACCAATAGTCGTTTATGCGATTCTCAAAGCCTTCATTTACCTTTTTAGTCAGCCCCAGAAAACAAAGCAACGAAACGGGAAAGTGAACAGGTAGTTGTGAATTATGAAATATGTATTTCTGAAAGCTAATAGCCCATTGCATCCTGCCGCGTAGCGGTTACCCGTTTGTAGTAAAATACCAGTGGTTTTATTTGCCCCGGTCAGGGGCTACCTGTGCATACAATAAAATAGCCTTCAGGTGATTTAACCAAATGAGACAGACTTTAAGAATGCTTTTTTTACAGCAAGCCACATTAATGTCATCGTTATATTTTACCTGACACAGGTTGGGTACTCGTAAAGACGCAAGAGTCTTTGTCTTTTGAGGTATACCTATTTTAAAAGCGAAATTCCCGAACTAATGCCTGCAATTTTCAGAATTTAGAGAACATCTCCATAAACTCCTGGCGTTTGCTTCTTGATATGCTGATAGATGCATCATTATCCATAATAATATAGCCGCCATCGCTTCTTACAAATTTTTTAATGTGATTCAGGTTAATGAGGAAAGAACTGTGTACCCTGAAAAAATCCGGGCCGCTGAGCGCTTCATCAATTTCTTTCAGCACTTTTGAAACAATGATCTTTTTGCCGTCTGCCAGCACGACTGAAGTGTAATTGCTTTCTGCTTCGCAGTACACAATATCTCTTGTGGCAATAAAAATCAAACCATCGCCCGATGAAAGCGCAATACGTGGCAGCGTTTGTTTTTGTGGATGTTGTATGTTTTGCAATAAAAGCTGGAACTGTTCTTTGGTGGGAATGCTCTTCTTTTCTTCTATACGTTTAACGGTAGCCAGCAAATCATCCGGATCAACAGGTTTTAACAGGTAGTTCAATGCACTGTAATGAAAAGCTTTTATCGCAAACTGGTCATATGCTGTGCAGAAAACGATATCGAATGCGATCTTGTCAAACTGCTCCAGCATATCAAAGCCATTCATTTTTGGCATTTCAATATCAAGAAAAACTACCTCAGGGTGGTATTTGTTGATCGCTTCAATTCCTGCTTCCGCGGAATTGCACATATCAAGTATTTTAACCTGTGGGCAATATGTTTTTAATAACCACTCCATCATTTCAAGAGCATTCTTTTCATCATCAATTATTATACACGTAATCATAATATCATTTTTAATAAGCATCAACAGGAATTTTCAATATTACCTTGGTACCTGTAGCTTCGCCTGATCTGTCTTTCAGGTCAAATACTTCCACTGTAGCATCCAGTAATCTTTGCCTGTTTAAGAGTGAAAGCCTGTCTTCTGTTAATTTCATTCCAAGCGATCTTTTGGTTGAGGTTGATTTGCTTTTAAGCTCTTTTGCTTTTTCACGCCCCACGCCGTCATCTTCAATAGTGCATTGCAGAATATTCTGAATTTTCCTGCTGAAAGTAATATAAAGATGACCGGTAGTTTCTTTATGCAACAAACCATGCCAGATGGCATTTTCAACAAAAGGCTGAATAATCAACGGCGGTACATATATATAATCCGTTTGAACGTCTTTATCAACGGAAATGGAATATGTGAACTGTTTTTCAAACCTTATGCTTTCCATTTCTATATAAAGCCGCAATGCTTCTAATTCACTGGCCAGCGAAACGGATTTATTGTTTGAATTATCTAGTATCAGTCTTATGAGCTTAGCAAAGCGGGTAAGGTATAGCGATGCGGTAGCCTGGTCGCTTTTTACGATATACCGGTTAATAGAATTCAGACAATTAAAAATAAAATGCGGGTTCATTTGTGCACGCAAGGCCTGCATTTCAATTTCTGCCATTTTTTGCCGGGTATCGCGCAAAACACGCTCTGCTTCCTGCTTTTGTTCTTCAATTCTTGATCTTACTATTTTGCTGGTACAAAGAGAGGCTATTGTTGTAAGAATAAATAAATGCCGCTGTGTAAAAAACTTTTTTTTCGAATGTTCACAGTCAATCACACCCAATACCTGTTTTCCTGCTTTGATTGGAATGGCTATTTCGGAATAGCGTATCGCGTCATCCACTATATATCTCGGATCTATAGACGTATCGTTTACAATTTCGGGCTTGCCTGTTAAGGCTACACTACCTGTAATGCCTTTGCCTACAGGAATTTCAATAGGGTTTGTTATTACATCATTTTGGGGACTCTTAGGTCCAAAAGCAGCTTTTTGTACCAACACCTGCCTGTCTTCATCCACCAGGTATATAACACAATCTTCAAACGATAACTGACTGATGCAATTTTTAGCAACATCCCATAATATATCATCCACTGATTGACCGGCGTGAATGCTTGAGGAAAAATGATTGATGGATTGCTCAGCTTCCAGCTCTTCCTGTTTTTCACGGATCTTTTGGCGATGATTATGTAAAATCAGTAACACGATGCCGATAATGGTTACTCCGCATAAAGAAAGAAACCACCATGTTAACCAAAACGGAGGTAGTATTTCAAAAGAAATTTTTGCTCTGGCGTCTTTCCAGTCTGCCTGGTTTAGACTACCTTGTATTTTAAAAGTATAATGACCGGGAGATAATGATGTAAACCTGATTAAGTTTCCTGCTCCGGCTTCTTTCCAATCCTTATCCAACCCTTCAAGTTTATAGCGGTATTTTACTTTTTCCGGGTTGTTAAAATAAGCTGCACCAAATTTTACATCTATAGAACGCTGGTTAAATTTTACAGGAGCAATATTATTAAATGAAATAGGTGAATATTCTGTATTGCCTATCCTTACTTTCCTGATATAAATATCATAGGGCTCCGGCGTTACGGAAAAACTTTCAGGATGCCAGTAATTGAGTCCATTGGTTCCCCCAAAATAAATCCTGCCATCACTGTCTTTATACCATGCGCTGCCGTTAAAAGTGTAGCCCTGTATATTGTCTGAATAATCATACCTGCGGAATGTAAACTTAACAGGATTAAAGCGTACAATACCTTTATCTGATGCTCCCCATATAATATTTGTACTATCAACAAACAGTATTGAAAGCGGCAGGTTATCAAAAACTGTGTTTAGTTTTTTTACCGAAACAGTACCATCCTGCGCTGACTTTGCAGTAAATAAACCTCCCATACAGGAGAATAAGAAACTATTATCACGCATTAAAAAACCACTGGTAACGGGCAAATTTGTTTCGGGTATGTTTACTTTATTCAGCTTATGAAAGCCTGAATCCATGTAATATAAACCGGAGGCAGAGCCTATCCATGTTATACCGTCAGATCCATTAACAGTAATGTTTTTATATTCCGGAATATAGTCGATAGGTATTAATGGCTGTACTTCATAAGTTTTTGCATTTAGTATATAAAACGAGCTGCGTGCCGATATTAAAAAATCTCCGGTATGTAATTTTATGATATCGTTTATAAAATCTCTTTCTGCGTTTGCTTTTACCTCAGCATTCCGGTAATAAGGACGCCTGTATGTTTCTGTTTCCGGGTTAAATAACCAAACCCCGGTACTGGTTGGTCCTAATATCAAATATTTACCATCATACTGCAGCCCCCGGATTGATTCATGATTCAATGTTTTTTTGCCATCTCCGGTTGGAGCAAATACTTTCCATTTACCGGTAATTTTGTCAAACCGCGCAAAACCATATCCGGTTGCTGTCCAGATATTACCATCCTTATCTTCAATAATTCTTCTTATGTCATCAATACCCGCAGAAATTTCATCGTCCATTTGCTTAATCTTCACAAAGCCGATAGGCTCATCACGCACAGCAAATTTTGCAACGCCTTCGTTAGTTGAAATCCAGGCATTCCCTTCTGCTGTATCATAATAAATATAGGTAGCATATTCATTTGTTGCTACCCGCATGCCATCAAGAAAGAAATTTCTTTTTAAAAAAACCTTGCCTGAAGCGTCATATTCAATAAGCCCCACAGAGGAAGCTAATAAAAACCGGGAGGATGCGATAGATACTGTATTCCTTAAATTAAAAGAGGTTTTTGATTTTTTGTCAAAGTAAGCTGTAGTTATTTTTTTTGTATTGAAATCATACCAGCGCACAACATCCCCTCTTGTATTGATCAAAAGACTATCCCTGGAAATGGGATAAATACCATATGTTTCAATAGCAGGCAAGCTGTCAACTTCTTTTGTTTGAATATTATACCTGAATAAATATTTGTCATTATGTACAAACAGCAGGTTTTGAATACATCTCGCTGGCATTGGGGATGAACGTCCGCAGTAAAAAAGGATGATCTTTGATCTGCTCAAACTGATTAAACGATGGATTGTAAGAAAAGCATCCGTTATTGGTCAGTAATACAATTTCTCCACCCGGAAATTCCATTATATACCCGGATAACAAATCCTGTTCATTCGTTTGAACACAAATTTTTTCGAAGATATTTTTCTTCTCAGAAAACAGGAACGGGCCGCTTTCAGCGCATACCCATATCCTGTTGCTTTTATCGCAATAAAAAGTTTGAAGCGCATTATTGGGACTGTAAGTTTCTATCAATTGTCCGTCAAAGCATTGAACTTTATTCCTGTACAAAATCCATAAAAGTCCCTTTTTATCTTTTACCAATTGCGAAATATTACCGGGGAGTATTCCTGAAGTATGGTCAAATATCTGCAAATGATAGTCACTCAATTGCGCAGCGGCAGAATGCATTATCCCGCAGCAAACAATCGCAAAAAAGCATTGTGCGATATGGATCTTATTAAGCAATGATGCAATTTATTAAAAGTGTAATCCTTACTTTACTACGGTTGAGTAATTGTTCTAAAAATTGAGTATTTGACCGGGCAATTATAAACCCTTTTTTTGTTTTCTTTTACTGATAAACAGTTCAAATGCCGCTAAATCAAAGCTACTCAGGTTGTTTTGCCGTGTTAGCCCTGCTTTTTGTGCCGCCAGCACGCCATATCGCGTATCATTAAATCCAATAATGTCATGTGCGTCAGGGTCAATGGAAATAAGCGCTCCCTTATCAATAGCATAATCAATCCATACCCAGTCCATATCAAGGCGGCGGGGATGCGCGTTTAATTCAATCGTTACATCATTCGCCACGCATAATTCAATAATTTTTTCATGATCAACAGGATAGCCTTCACGGCTTAATAATAACCTGCCGGTTAAATGCCCCAGGATGGTAGTATATGGATTGCTGATAGCAGCACTAAGCCGCATCATTGCTTTCTCTTCAGGCATTTTGAGGTTAGAGTGAACAGAAGCAATGACTAAATCGAATGTTGATAAAATATCATTGTCATAATCAAGGTTTCCATCGTTAAGAATATCAGCCTCAATGCTTTTGAATATTTTAAACGGTTTTAATTTTTCATTGAGCTCATCAATATAGCGGTGCTGTTCTTTTATCCTGTCTTCCTTCAGTCCGTTGGCATAAAACGCTGATTTACTATGGTCACTTATCACCAGGTATTCTAATCCTTGTTCTATACATGTTTTTGCCATTTCCTCAATGGTATTTACGCCATCGCTCCAGTTACTATGACTATGAATTATTCCTTTTATATCTTTTGGCTGAATAAGTTCGGGCAGTTGATTGCTGAGCGCTTTAGCAATAATTGTTTCCTTTTCGCGGAGGTAAGGAAAAATATACGGCACAGATACGGAATTAAACAATCCTTCTTCTTCCATAAAGGTGGCGGCAGCAGGAAATTTTTTCTCCCATTCATTTAAAAATGCCGCGGAAGATGTTGTGTGAAACAAAATACTTCCAAAATTATCAGGACGGGCAGTATAAAAGCGAAGGCTTGTGTTTTCTGGTGATTTGAAAATAATATCCGTAGTATTTGTTTCCGCTATAGTAAAGGAATGAGCAGTTAAATATTTTTCTAATGAAATAAAATCAACATCGGTTACCCATTCCAGCACATCAATAGTTGGCGTTTGCCTGCGGAAAGCGCCTGTAAGCTCAAAGCGGTTTTGGGAAAAATGTTTTTGAAGTTGCTGCAGAAGGGTGAGTGCGTAAGGTTCTATCTCCGCAAAAAGATAGCTGCCTTTGCTGCGCATGTAAAACTCAATATAGGCTTTTACATTCTGCTGTGTTTTTTCACCAAAGCCTTTGTATAGCAGTAACCTGTTTTCATTACAGGCATACAATAATTCACCAATAGATTCAATTCCCATTTCTTTCCAAACCACGGCTATTTTTTTGGGTCCCAGCCCTTTTATATTCAGCATTTCAATAACTCCGGGCGGCGTTTTTTGTATATAATCTTTAAGCGCCTGTAGTTTACCAGTATTAATAATTTCCAGTATTTTTTTACCGGTGGCATCACCAATTCCCTTTATAGAAAATATTTGTTCCGGCTGCAAGGATTGAAGCGGTGTGGGCAGTTTATCAATATTAAAGGCCGCTATTGAATAGGATTTTGATTTAAAGCTGTTTTCGCCGTGAATGTCCATCAGCTTTGAAAGCAGGGAGAAAAACTCAGCAACCTGGTAATTGTCCATAATAAATGAATAAAGTTCAGTTGCTAAGATAGGCTGAATTGCCCTCAGGGATTTCGCTTTTAAAAAGATATTTTAATCTCAAAAGACAAATATCTCTATTGTTAAGTAATAAAAAAGGTCTATAAAGAATTTGAGATTGCTTTGCCGCGCATCAGATTGATAGTACAAATTTGCTCATGCGGCGTGCAATGACGCTAAGAGGTTGGCCAATGACAAACCTTGATTTAGTACTAATCGAAAAATAAAAACCACTTCGTCATTGCGAACCCGCCCGCATGAAATTTGAATTAAAGGTATGTTGCGGCGGGTGAAGCAATCTCACACAACTTTCATAATGGAGATTGCCTTAGAGTTTTTCTAAAAGCATAAAAAAAAGTCCCTTTCAGGGACTTTATATTTTTTGCTCTATTAAAAATCAGCGTAAGCTTATTTTTTCTTAGCAGCTTTCTTAGCAGCTTTTTTAGGAGCAGCTTTTTTTGCAGCTTTTTTAGGAGCAGCTTTTTTTGCAGCTTTTTTAGGAGCAGCCTTTTTTGCAGCTTTCTTTGCAGTTGCCATGTTTTTTAGAATTTAATGGTTAGATAATAAATGGATTAACGCAATAAAATTAAAAACATTTTTCCAACTACAAAATTTTTTTTTATATGGAAGCCTCTACTGCTGTTACCGATACAAATGTTTTGGCGTTTTTTCCTTTTCTGAATTCAACAACACCATCACTTAATGCGAACAAAGTAAAGTCTCTTCCAACACCAACATTCTTACCAGGGTGGTATGAAGTACCACGCTGACGAACAATAATGTTTCCGGCTACCGCAGGCTGACCACCGAAAATTTTAACGCCAAGACGTTTGCTTTGCGAATCGCGGCCATTCTTTACACTACCTTCACCTTTTTTATGTGCCATGTTTAAAAGATTTAAAATTCAATAATGCTGTAAGCAAAAACTTATGCAATATCAGTTACTTTAATTTGGGTATATAAAGTACGATGACCATGTTTCTTGCGGAAACCTTTTCTTCTTTTCATTTTAAAAGCAATCACTTTATCACCCTGAACGTCTTTAACTATTTCAGCTTTTACTTTAACTTTTACATCAGCGCCTACAGAAATCGCGTCTCCACTGTTTGCCAGCAATACATCACTGAACTCAACAGTATCTCCCACTTTACCTGAAAGGTGAGGAACATATAGGTTTTGTCCCTGCTGAACTTTAAATTGCTGACCGGCTATTTTAACTACTGCGAACATGAGTCAAATTTTAAGGAGTGCAAAGGTAGGGTTAATTTTGTTTCTTTCAAATAATTGGGTGAAAAAAACTTCAAGCCTTTAACGCCGCTCTTTGCGGGTGTAAAGTTATCTTTGCAACCTCAACTATTCTTGCATAAATAAATGAAGATCAAATCTCTTCTGGCAAAGCCATTTGCCGGGTATATATATAAACAAATTAAAAAATCCATGCATACGGCCCTGGAAGACCAGGAGCGTATTTTGAAAGACCTGCTGAAAACCGGGAAAAAAACACAATTCGGGCAGGAGCATGGATTTGTCAATGTAAATAATTATACGGAATTCAGCCAGGCGGTACCCCTGCGGGATTATGAGGCTTTTAAGCCTTATATTGAACTGATAAAACAGGGAAAGCATAATATATTGTGGAAGGGGCTGCCACTGTATTTTGCTAAAACCTCCGGCACAACCAGCGGAACCAAGTATATACCTATTACCAAAGACTCGGTAGATAACCATTTTGATACGGCGAGAAATGCCTTTTTCTGTTATATGACGGAAACCGGTAATTACTCCTGTGCCAATGGAAAAATGATTTTTTTGAGCGGTAGCCCTGAACTTGAAAGGGTTGGAGGGATACCAACCGGCAGGCTAAGCGGTATATCAAACCATCTTATACCAAGATATCTGCGCACCAACCAGTTGCCCAGTTACGAAACCAATTGTATTGAAGATTGGGAAACCAAGCTTGAAAAAATAGTAGATGAAACCATTGACCAGGATATGACAGTGATCAGCGGTATTCCACCGTGGGTACAAATGTATTTTGACAGGCTGCAGCAAAGAAGCGGCAAGAAAATAAAAGCGCTTTTCCCAAATTTCAGCGTATTGGTACAGGGTGGCGTAAACGTTGAACCTTACAAAGCGAAATTGTTTGAGAGTATTGGTCAAAAGATTGATACTATCGAAACCTACCCCGCCTCTGAAGGTTTTTTCGCTTTCCAGGATTCCCAAAAACAGGAAGGATTATTGCTGAATACCGATTTCGGAATTTTTTTCGAGTTTGTGCCGGTTCAGGAAATGGGACAACCTGATCCAAAACGCTTAACTTTAAAAGATGTAAAGATTGGCGAAAACTATGCGCTTATTGTTAACAGCAATGCCGGTTTGTGGGGTTATAATATTGGAGATACTATAAAATTTGTGTCGTTGAACCCGTACAGGATTGTAGTAACCGGGCGTATCAAACATTATATATCAGCTTTTGGTGAGCATGTAATTGGCGAAGAAGTAGAATACAGCCTGATGAAGGCCGCGGAAAAAGGTGGCGTAAAAATTACCGAGTTTACTGTAGCACCAATGGTAGAACAGGGTAAAGGCAAAAGCTATCACGAGTGGTTTGTAGAATTTGAAGACCGCCCGGCGAATATGGATGCATTTACAGCAGAGGTTGACCTTAATCTTCGTCAAAAGAATATTTATTACGATGATTTAATTGTGGGTAATATTCTTCAAACACTAAAAATACGACCCGTTAGAAAAAATGGTTTTATAGATTACATGAAAAGCGTTGGAAAGCTTGGCGGACAAAACAAAGTGCCCAGGCTGAGTAACGACAGGAAAATAGCGGATGAGCTTTCAAAATACGTTCAGGAGGTATAAAAGGAATGAAAAAAAGAATAGGCATATTTGGCTCAACCGGCTCAATCGGTACACAGGCGCTGGAAGTAATTGCTGAAAACCCGGATAGATTTGAAGTGGAAATTCTCACAGCATATTCCAATGAAAATCTGCTGATACAACAGGCAAAAAAATTTAATCCCAATGCTGTTGTAATAGTAAATGAAGCAAAATATCCGGCGGTAAAGGAAGCTTTGGCAGGAACTGATGTAAAAGTTTTTGCCGGAGAAAAAGCCCTGGAAGAAGTAGCAACTTTTGATACGTATGATATGATGCTGGCAGCCATTGTAGGCTTTGCCGGGTTAAAGTCTACACTAAAAGCTGTTGAAGCAGGTAAGGTAATTGCATTAGCCAATAAAGAAACACTGGTGGTTGCCGGCGATATTGTAATGCAGAAAGCTGTTGAAAAGCGTGTGCCCATCATCCCGGTAGATTCTGAACATTCAGCCATTTTTCAATGCCTTGTTGGCGAAACAAGAAATAAGATTGAGAAAGTTATTCTCACTGCTTCGGGTGGTCCGTTTCTTGGTAAAAAGCCTAATTTTCTGGTGAATGTAAAAAAGGAACACGCGTTGCAGCACCCTAACTGGAGTATGGGTGCTAAAATTTCTGTTGACTCTGCAACTTTAATGAACAAAGGTTTGGAAATGATTGAAGCCAAATGGCTGTTCAATCTAACTCCCGACCAGATACAGGTAGTTGTTCATCCTCAAAGTATCATTCACTCAATGGTGCAGTTTGAGGACGGCAGCATTAAAGCACAAATGGGTTTGCCGGATATGAAATTGCCCATACAATATGCATTGGCTTTTCCGCAACGCATACCGAATAAATTTCCGAGGTATGATCTTTCCAGGGCTGCCTCATTGCATTTTGAACAACCGGATATAAAAACCTTCCGCAACCTGGCACTTGCTGCAGAGGCATTAAACCGGGGAGGCAATATGCCCTGTATAATGAATGCCGCAAATGAAATTGCAGTGTATGGATTTTTAAGAAACCGTATCGGTTTTCTTGATATGACTGAACTGGTAGAGCGGGCAATGGACAAAATCAAACATATTGCTCAACCCACGCTCGAAGAATATTTTGAGAGCGATGCAGAGGCCCGTAATTTTGCGGCTTCGCTAATCAACCTCTAAAACAGCAATTTTATACTATTTAACACAATTAATCATCGATTTTTACTTTTATTTACAACCTTGGCCCGTAATAGCGGGTCTATTTAAATTAATATGACATTATTAGCAATCAATTGGGCGCAGGTGGGTTTGCAGGCAGTGCAATTATTATTAGCGCTCTCTATATTAGTTATCGTTCACGAATTCGGGCATTATATTACTGCAAAATGGTTTAAATGCAGGGTAGAAAAATTCTATCTTTTCTTCGATCCCTGGTTTTCTTTGTTTAAGAAAAAAATCGGGGAGACTGTGTATGGCATCGGCTGGTTACCGCTGGGTGGCTATGTAAAAATATCGGGTATGGTTGATGAAAGCATGGATAAGGAACAAATGAAGCAACCGCCTCAACCCTGGGAGTTCAGAAGCAAGCCGGCGTGGCAGCGGCTAATCATTATGGTTGGCGGTGTAACCATGAATGTGCTGCTTGCCTTTCTTATTTATAGTATGATCCTTTTTACATGGGGCGAAAAGAAAGTACCGGTAAGCTCTATGAAATACGGGCTTGCATTTTCTGATAGTTTGATGTTTGATATCGGATTTAAAAACGGAGATAAGATACTTGCAGTGGGCAATAAAAGTATTGATGATTACAATGATATTGTTCCACAGTTAATTCTTGGTGGGACAGTAACCATAGAGCGGGATGGTAAAATGCAATCAATAACGTTGCCTGTTGATCTTATCGGACAACTGGTTCAAAAGAACAAAAAGCGCATTACTTTGCTTGAACCGCGTATTCCGGTTATAGCAAAGGTTGTGGCCGATACCGGCAACGCTTTTAAAGCCGGATTAAGACCGGGAGATAAAATACTCTCTGTTAATAATACTCCCGCCCGGTTTTTTGATCAGTTCTCTACACTACTGGCAGATAATAAAGGAAAGAATATTGAAGTTGGGGTTTTGAGAGGTGCAGATACAGTAAGGTTTGAGGCGCCGGTAAATGCTAAAGGGCAGCTTGGTTTTGCTTTAGCCGGTTCTATTACTGATCTTGATAGCTTAGGTGTATTAAAACTGAATGTAATTAATTACGGATTCTTTGAATCATTTCCTGCCGGTGTAAGGTTTGCCGGCAAAAAGCTCAAATATTATATTGATCAGTTTAAGCTGATACTAACACCAAAAACAGGTGCTTATAAAGGTATTGGAGGCTTTGGGGCTATGGCTTCGGTATTTTCTTCTTACGAGTGGGATTGGGAAGGATTCTGGAATATTACTGCTTTCTTTTCATTGGCACTTGCTTTTATGAACCTGTTGCCCATACCTGCATTGGATGGCGGACATGTTCTGTTTACATTGGTTGAAATGATATCTGGCAGGAAGCCGAGCGATAAGTTTTTGGAGTATGCCCAGATAGTGGGAATGGTAATTTTATTTGGACTTTTGATTTACGCTAATGGCAATGATATTTTTGGTTGGGCAAAAGGAAAATAAGTTTCATAAATTGCAATTATGAAAATCTTCAACATTATTTTTTGCCTGCTTTTCATTTTTTCTGCTGCATTACAATACAACGATCCTGACCCTTATGTGTGGATGCCTATTTATATGTATGGGGCAGTGCTTTGCTGGTTGGCTGCAAAAAATAAATATTACCCCACAGCATATTTAACCGGCGTTGCTGTTTTTACATTATATGCTATATATAAGTTTGTAGAGAAAAATGGCGTGTGGGACTGGGTAACTGAACATAATGCCGAAAATATTGCAGGAACCATGAAGGCGTCTGCTCCGTGGATAGAAGATACAAGAGAGTTTTTTGGATTGGCTATTTTAATTGCTGTGTTACTGATTGATTATTTCCATGCCAGGAAAAGAAAAAGAGTAATTGGATAAATGTTCCTAATGATTATCTTGAATAATCTGCTTAAACATGCTACTAAATAAAATATAGCTTTGCCCTCATATATGGGTAGAATGAAATTATTTTTTACCAGCTTCCTCTCAATAACAATAGCGGCATTGCAAGTGCAAAGCAGCCGAAAAATTTCATCTGTACATGATACAGCACACATAACAGAAATGTACAAACCGCTTAATGGAGTTAAGTATAATCATAACACCGGAGAGATGCTTACAGATGCTCGTGGCGGAGCCTGGTTACGGCAAGGTAATGATCTTGAAGTAGACTGGTGGATACCTGCAACAGCGGCTGCAGATACTGCAGATAAAACAAGCTACATTCAGGAAGCGTTAAATAATGCCTTTGGCAAAAAGCTACATTTTACAAGAGGCAGGAAATACAGAACTAAGGGAGTTTACATAAGCGATAATACAACTATTGATTTTAATTATGCCGAAATAGAAGCATACTCCTGTATGGGGCAAGACAATAATGTTTTGTTCAGGTATCAACCAGTACGAATGGATTTTAATGGAAAGTATGCTGCCGGCATTTTTAAAGCTTCGAAGCAAAAAAGAAAACATTTTAAAGGAACTAAGTTGATGAACGGCATTTTCTATGGCAATAATTACAATATCAGTTGCATTCAGTTGGAAGCAGGAAGCGCATGGTATACTTCTGTAGATAGTTTTGAGGTTGAGCATTGTATAGCATATAATTTTAGTTCAAAGTCCTTTGCTATTAGCGGCAACGCTTACATTACAGATAGTGTTTGCAATATAAATTATGTTAATATTCATGACAGTAAATCATATTATTCCGGTAAGAATATTGGGTTATATGTTGCTAAACCGGCAGCAGCAGGCGATACCTCCCTGCTGATTAGAACAATAGATAAAACATCAATTACCAAACGTGTAGGATTGGGTCAATATATTCAATTCGGGGCTGCCGGTAATAATACCACTATTCAAAATACAGGTTATGGAACCACCAATAAAATATACCGGATAAAAAAAATTAAAATTGATGTAAACGATAATACACAGGCCAGGATTGATATTGCAGGAGGAGGATATAGTAGTAAAGATGGGTTTATTGACAGCGTTATCGGATTAACAGCTAATATAGTTGCCAATACTTTTATTCTTCCTGTAGAAGCCTGGGGGTATCCTGCTTTAATGAGGCTTCCAAATTTTAATGGAACTGCAGGTGCGCGTAAAGTGCAGCGTTTGGCAGGCTCTGGTCAGGAAGATGCGTATATGAAAAACCTTTGGGTAGGGCAAAGCATTTGTTTTGCAAATCAACCCGGGAATTTTATTGTAACAGGAATATATGGAAATGACAGCATAACATTTACCCCTGCATTGTCAGCATCGTTTACTAATCAACGAATGATCTTAAACGGCTGGCCGGGTGACGGACTTTATTTAAATGGTTATATAAAAAGTGTCGTTGTTGAAAGAAACCTGTTTTATTCTGGGGGACATGCAATTGCGATAGCAGGCAGCAGTGGCAAAGATATATACCAGGAAGATGCGGGCACTTCTCAAATATTCAGGAATAACGAGTTTTGGTATAATTGGATGAGCGTGGAGATGACAAATGGAACCAATAGTTTGTTTACCATTAATAAAACCGGGTTAGATAACAGGAGTGTAACCAAAGGTGATACTGTGTTTGTGGTTGGCAATTCGTCTTCTTACAGAATCGGCACTAAGGATATAGATAATGATGGAGTTGCTGATGTTGCTTTAACAAATTCAACTGCAAAAGATGCAGATATAACTCAACAAAATGCTCTTTTTGCAGGTGAAATATTTGGCATGCCTGCATTGCATTACAGGTATAAAGTAACAGGCATTATTATGGATGGCGCTGTTATAAAATTAATTATGCAAAGATGGGATCAACAGTTAAGAAAAACGGTTCCCGGGGGTTTTGAAAAATCTTTATCGAATGTTAGGGAATTAAGAAGAATATGGACACTTAGCTCGGGAGAGCCAGGTAGTGTTTCTTACCAGGAATGGGTTGATAATAAATTTAACTATACCTGGAGAAATGGAAGTGGTGCCGGGTATCATATATCTTCAAGAGCGTATGAAATGCTTGTTGAAGGAAATGAATTTAAAGATGCGGAAAGGGGCGCAATAGAAATATCAGGTTACGGCTTACGATTTTTGAACAACAAATTAATGTATGAAACATTTCTGGGAGATAAAATCGTGCCGGGGCTTAGTGTAAGAAATAATACATCAGGGAAAAGTGCCGGAGGTTGGGGCACATTCTTTTCCGGTAAACTTGATATAGTTGGTAACCAGGCAACATTTAGTCAACCTGTAGCTGCCACCTCTGCTGATTATAGTTTCTTTACCGGCAGGTTTAATCTTGCTCCTCAGCAACACACATTACACGTCGCAGAAAAATTTAATTTTTCTAACAATATTGTATCCGGCGTCCGAAGTTCTTTGTTTACCACAAATGAGAGCGAGGGTTTTGCCGGAAGAGATAATGCGCCATTTTTTTATTATGATAGTGTAATGATTAACAATAATACTTTCAGATTACCTGATGATTACATGAATACAGGCTTCTTTAAATTTATTTTTAGCGACAATACGGAGATTAAAGGGAATATATTTGAAATTAATACTTCTTTCACTCAACCTTTTAATATATTCCCAAACAATACTATTTTAAATTATAATTTATTTGATAGTACCGGTAGTTACAATATAGTAATAAAGAATAATAAATATATTGGAAAGCCGGTTTTGAATACTTATTTCCCAGCCACCCGCATAAAATGGAATGATAAATAAGTGTAACTGCCGGTATTCATAGTTACTTGCAACTACTGTTGGCTGCCTATACCCGGTGTCCATCATGGTCTTATAAAACGCAAAGTCAATTATTCACACCCTGTTAATTTCTTTTGTTCTTCATAAATTAATTAATTGTGACCTTTATAAACACCACGGGCGGAAAACTTCCCAACTAATAAGTTAAATGTTAATCCCTTCCCTTATCCTGATATAGTATGCAGGGAGGGGAGTTTCGTCTTGTGTAAAAAATATTAATTATGGGACTATTTGATAAAAGAGTACAGTATAAACCCTTTGAGTATCCGGAGATACTTAAATTTTCAGAGGCTATCAATAAGTCTTTCTGGGTTCATTCCGAAGTAGATTTTACCGCAGATGTGCAGGATTTTCATGCACATCTCACAGAGGCAGAACAGAATGCTATTAAAAACAGCTTGCTGTCTATTGCGCAGATAGAGGTTGCGGTAAAATCGTTCTGGGGTAACCTGTATAATCATTTTCCAAAACCTGAACTGAACGGACTGGGCGCAACTTTTGCCGAGTGTGAGTTCAGGCACTCTGAAGCTTACTCCCGTTTGCTTGAAGTATTAGGTTATAATAACCAGTTTGAAAGCCTGGTAGAAGTACCGGTTGTAAAAGAGCGTATTCAATATTTAGCTTCAGCATTACAGCATGCAAAATCTGCTGATAAAAAAGAATATACTGTTTCGCTCATCCTGTTCAGCTTATTAATTGAAAACGTTAGCCTGTTCAGTCAGTTTGCTATTATACTTGCCTTTACAAGATTTAAAGGGCTGATGAAAAACGTGAGTAATATTATTGCCTGGACTTCGGTAGACGAGCAGATTCATGCCAATGCGGGTATATTTTTAATAAATAAGCTGAAGGAAGAATATCCCGGCATATTTACGCAGGAAACCATTGAGCATGTACGCGCTGTGGTAAAGCAATCAATTGCTACAGAAGGAAAAATGCTGGATTGGATTTTTGGTGCAGGTGAAATTGATATCATTAATAAGCAGAACCTCACCAGTTTTATGAAATACAGGGCAGATGAGAGCCTTAAGCAAATTGGCATTGAACCTGTTTTCAATGTAAGTGCAAAAGATAACGCTGCTATGCTTTGGTTTGAGGAAGAAGTATTTTCCAACAGCCTGGACGATTTTTTTGCAAAACGCCCTGTAGAATATACCAAGTTTGATAAAAGTATTTCTGCTCACGATTTGTTTTAACCATTTATCCTTTATCTCTATAATATAAACATACAACATGACAACACTATTTGCAACCGCACCGGCAATTGCTGAACAGCTTTTTGATACTAAATGTGAACAGGAAAAATTGTGGTGGAAGAATGAAGAAAGTGAACAGATACTCAACAGAGGATATTTACTTAAAGGAGAAACTGTTGAAGGAGCTATAGAACGTATATGTTCTGCAGCAGCGCAGCGTTTGTATAAACCCGAATTAAAGGAAGCTTTTAAAGAAATGGTAGAGCGCGGCTGGATGAGTTTAAGCTCACCTGTTTGGGCAAACATGGGAACAGAAAGAGGGTTGCCCATTTCATGTTTTAATGTTCATGTGCCTGATTATATTGAGGGTATTACGCATAAGCTCGGTGAAGTTATCATGCAGACAAAACTGGGCGGTGGAACATCTGCATACTTCGGTGCGTTAAGAGAAAGAGGAAGCGCTGTAACCGATAATGGTAAAAGCAGCGGCGCCGTAAGTTTTATGCGCTTATTTGATACGGCTATGGATACTATATCACAAGGTGGTGTTCGCCGCGGTGCATTTGCTGCATATATGGATATCGATCATGGAGATATTGAAGAGTTCCTGTCTATAAAAGATATTGGTCATCCCATACAAAATCTTTTTTACGGCGTATGTGTGCCAGATTACTGGATGCAGGACATGGTTGACGGCGATATGAAGAAAAGGCAAATCTGGGCAAAGGTGCTTGAAAGCCGTCAGCAAAAAGGGTTACCTTATATTTTCTTTACAGATAATGTAAACAGAAACAAACCGCAGGTATATAAGGATATGAATCTTACGATTCATGCCAGCAATCTTTGCTCTGAAATTATGCTGCCGTCTTCAGAAGATGAATCATTCATCTGTTGCTTATCATCAATGAATCTTGAGTTGTATGATGAGTGGAAAGACACCAACGCTGTTAAGCTGGCCATCTTTTTCCTTGATGCGGTATTGCAGGAATTTATAGCTAAGTCAGAAGATAACCATTACCTGAAAGCCTCAAATACTTTTGCCAAACGTCATCGTGCATTAGGCTTAGGTGTTTTAGGCTGGCACTCATACCTGCAAAAAAATATGATTTCTTTTGAAGGCATGAAGGCTAAACAACTTACCGCTTCCATATTTGCAGACATTAATGAAAAGGCGATAAAGGCAACCAAAGATCTTGCATGGATATATGGTGAGCCCGACCTGTTAAAAGGATATGGCAGGAGAAATACAACCTTACTGGCAATAGCGCCAACAACATCTTCTTCTGCAATACTCGGACAAACTTCTCCTGGTATTGAACCATTCAGCAGCAACTATTACAAGGCGGGTTTATCGAAAGGTAACTTTATGCGTAAGAATAAATACCTTAAAGAATTATTGGTTCAAAAAGGTATTGATAATGAAGATACCTGGCGCAGCATTATGCTGAATCACGGCAGCGTACAGCATTTAAAAGAATTAACTGCTGAAGAAAAAGAAGTATTCAAAACGTTTAAGGAAATCAGCCAGCTCGAAAATTATTCAACAGGCTTCCATTCGCCAGAAATATGTTGACCAGTCTCAGAGCCTGAACCTGAATATACCTGCAGAACTTCCTGTAAAAGAAGTAAACAAATTACTTATTGAAGCATGGAAGCTGGGTATTAAAACATTGTATTATCAGCGCAGTCAGAGCGTATCTAAAGAAATGGTGACGAACCTGGTAAGTTGCAAGAGTTGCGAAGCATAATAACCGAAGTATATTTTAGTAGACAATGTGGTCAAAAATGGTGCTTAAAATGCGCTAAGAAGTAGTCTGGCAGATCATTTCATAAAGATAGACTGAAAGTGTTTTCAATCTATCTTTATTTTTTGGGATTAAAAATGCCCCAAACTTGTCCTGTTTGCTATAGTAAATCTGTAATAAAAAAAGGGGAAAGACAAGGTAAGCAGCGTTACCATTGCAATGATTGTTTTCACAATTTTACCGGTCAAAATAAAGGTGTTTCTTATCGCAATCAGTTTGTATGGTTTGAGAAGTGGATAATGGAGCGGCGGGTGTATAAATATTTAATCCGCGATAGTGGAATGTCGCAAAGTACCATTCAAAGATTATTCAATAGCTATCTGGCATCGCCACCCAAAAATATCATTTCTTAAACGACAATTCAAACCTGAGCGACATAGACAACACATGCCAATATTGTTTCCTGTCTAATAAAACAATTGCAGGACGGTAGATTATAGCAGCAGCTATCTGGTTAACAATTTGATATTCCACTCCGGCAGTCAATCCAAATGTTTTATCATATTTATTATAGGAATTAACAGAATCAGCATCACTATTCAGTCTATACCAATAATTAGTATGATTTCCCCCGGCAAAAAGATTTATTTTGTAAAAAATGCTTCTGTGGTAAGTTACATCAAATGCAATTGCTGAAATATGTGATCTTACACCACCAGGCGCATACTCAGGTTCGCCAAATGGTAACATAAAGTCGCAACTTAAAGAGCCGCTCATTATTATTTTACTGTTCTTATTTTTATAGAAAGCCCCTGCTCCCAAACCCATAAAGCCACTCTTATCAAATTCTGTTTGTTTACGATAATCATAAAACCTGTAATTATTAACCCATGGCGCAGAAATAGCAATTCCAACCTGATTATTATGCGATTGCCCTACAGATAAAAGATTTGATCCTGTAAAAAATAAAATAAGAAAGAGAGATCGTCTTTTTGCCAAAAAATAATTTGAATAAGCTTTCCTCAAATAAAAAGGACATGCTACTTGCCTCATAACAAATTTAAATCAATTGACTGTGGCAATGATTATATCGTTGCAAAAAATTGGAACTATGGAAGGAAATAAAATGACATAAAAAAACCCGATCAGTAAAACTGATCGGGCTCAATAAATATGGCACCTACCTACTCTCCCGCATTTCTGTGCAGTACCATCGGCCATGAGGGGCTTAACTTCTCTGTTCGGTATGGGAAGAGGTGAACACCCTCGGCAAAAGCACCATAAGCTTTTAAATAATGTACATATTGGGAAACAACGAGTAAAAGTTATAATTAATAAAAATATTAAAAAAATTAAAGCGTACGGGCAATTAGTACTACTTGGCTTTGATGTTACCACCTTTATACCTATAGCCTATCAACGTTGTAGTCTACAACGACCCTTAAAAGTAAACTCATCTTGTGGAAGGTTTCACGCTTAGATGCTTTCAGCGTTTATCCTGTCCGTGCGTAGCTACTCTGCATTGCACCTGGCGGCACAACAGATACACCAGCGGCACGTACGACCCGGTCCTCTCGTACTAAGGTCATGTCCACTCAATTTACTAACGCCCACCACAGATAGGGACCGAACTGTCTTGCGACGTTCTGAACCCAGTTCACGTGCCACTTTAATCGGCGAACAGCCGAACCCTTGGGACCTTCTCCAGCCCCAGGATGTGACGAACCGACATCGAGGTGCCAAACCTTTCCGTCGATATGAGCTCTTGGGAAAGATCAGCCTGTTATCCCCGGAGTACCTTTTATCCTTTGAGCGACGGCCCTTCCATACAGAACCGCCGGATCACTTTAGCCAGCTTTCGCTCCTGCTCGGCTTGTGAGCCTCACAGTCAAGCACCCTTATACTAATGCGCTCTGCGTACGATTACCAACCGTACTGAGGGTACCTTTGCAAGCCTCCGTTACTTTTTAGGAGGCGACCACCCCAGTCAAACTACCCACCATGCAATGTCTCCCGTTAGGGATTAGACTCTAAGTAACAGAAGGTTGGTATTTCAACGACCGCTCCACAACCCCTGGCGAGGCTGCTTCAAAGCGTCCCAACTATCCTACACATCTGTCACTCAAAATCAATGCAAAGTTGTAGTGAAGGTTCACGGGGTCTTTCCGTCCCGTGGCGGGTAACCGGCATCTTCACCGATACTACAATTTCACCGGGCTCGTGGAGGAGACAGCGTTCAACTCATTAGACCATTCGTGCAGGTCGGAACTTACCCGACAAGGAATTTCGCTACCTTAGGACCGTTATAGTTACGGCCGCCGTTTACTGGGGCTTCAGTCAGGAGCTTTGTCTTGCGACGAACACCCTTCCTTAACCTTCCAGCACCGGGCAGGTATCAGGCTCTATACGTCAACTTACGTTTTTGCAGGGCCCTGTGTTTTTGTTAAACAGTTGGTTGAACCATTTTACTGGGACCGCATCGCTGCGGTACGCTTTATCCCGAAGTTACAGCGTCAATTTGCCTAGTTCCTTCTCCACGGCTCACCCGAGCGCCTTAGAATACTCATCTCGTCTACCTGTGTCGGATTCCGGTACGGGCCGCTTTAACCACACCTTAGAGGTTTTTCTTGGAGGTTTGATTAGGGACATTATCAGCGCCGCCGAAGCATTGCTGTACTATCAGGTTCGCCATCTCTTACGGATTTACCTGTAAAAAATATAACTACACCCTTTAACCACATATACCGTGATGTGGCAGTCCTTTCACTACCCCGTTACCCCATCGGAATTAAAGCAGGTGCTGGAATATTAACCAGCTTTCCATCAGATGCCCCTTTCGGGTTTTCCTAAGGACCCGACTAACCCTGATCCGATTAACGTTGATCAGGAAACCTTAGACTTACGGCGAACAGGTTTTTCACCTGTTTTATCGCTACTTATGCCTACATTTTCTTTTCTGAACGCTCCAGCATACGTCGCCGTACACCTTCAATGCAGATCAGAATGCTCCCCTACCGATATACCACGTAGTGGCAATCTTAGAACTTCGGTTCACAGTTTGATGCCCGATTATTTTCCGCGCAAGACCTCTCGACCAGTGAGCTGTTACGCACTCTTTAAATGAATGGCTGCTTCCAAGCCAACATCCTGGCTGTTATAGAAGTCTCACATCGTTTGATCAACTTAACTGTGTATTAGGGACCTTAGTTGCTAATCTGGGTTATTTCCCTCTCGGCCACGGACCTTAGCGCCCGCAGCCTCACTCCCGGAGATATTTACTAGCATTCGGAGTTTGTCAGGGTTTGGTAGGCGGTGAAGCCCCCTAGCCCAATCAGTAGCTCTACCTCTAGTAAACGTCTATAATCCGAGGCTGTTCCTAAAAACATTTCGGGGAGAACGAGCTATCTCTCAGTTTGATTGGCCTTTCACCCCTATCCACAGGTCATCCCAAGACTTTTCAACGTCAACGGGTTCGGTCCTCCATTCTGTGTTACCAGAACTTCAACCTGCCCATGGATAGATCACAAAGTTTCGCGTCTGCCCCCACTGACTAAGCGCCCTGTTTGGACTCGCTTTCGCTACGGCTCCGTTACTAAAGAACTTAACCTCGCCAGTGAGGAGCAACTCGTAGGCTCATTATGCAAAAGGCACGCCGTCACCCCGCATTGCTGCGGGACTCCGACCGCTTGTAGGTACACGGTTTCAGGTACTATTTCACTCCCCTATTCGGGGTGCTTTTCACCTTTCCCTTACGGTACTGGTTCACTATCGGTCTCTGAGGAGTATTTAGCCTTACCAGATGGTGCTGGCAGATTCAGGCAGGATTCCTCCGGTCCCGCCTTACTCAGGATACTGCTCGTCCTTGTCAATTTACGCCTACGGGGCTATCACCCACTATGGCTTAACTTTCCAGAAAATTCAGCTTAATGACAATTTCTAAATGCAGTCCTACAACCTCCCGACAGCACGCTGTCGGGATTTGGGCTATTCCCCTTTCGCTCGCCACTACTCAGGGAATCACTAGTTTGTTTTCTTTTCCTCTCCCTACTTAGATGTTTCAGTTCAGGAGGTTGGCTTCCCTTGCGGGATAACACATCTTCAATGTGCTGGGTTGTCCCATTCGGAGATCCGGGGATGTAATACTTGTGTGCAGCTCCCCCCGGCTTATCGCAGCTTACCACGTCCTTCATCGCCTCTCAGAGCCAAGGCATCCACCATGTACCCTTATTAGCTTTAAAAAAGTTTGCCGTTACTCGTTACTTCTTATAGAAGATAACTTTTGATTGATTTCAATTATTATTTTCCCAATATGTCAAAGAACTTTTCAACAGCTGTCAGCCATCGGCTTTCAGCTATCAGTAGGAGATGTTTATGGATTTGAACCAATTTATCGCCTGAACGATTACATCTTATCAATAAGAACTTTTTAATAAGCTAACTGCTGATTGCTGACAGCTGAAAGCTTTTTTGTGGAGGATATCGGAGTCGAACCGATGACCCTCTGCGTGCAAGGCAGATGCTCTAGCCAACTGAGCTAACCCCCCATGTTTTGGGCTGATAGCTATCAGCTAATAGCTATTAGCTTTGGTAGACCCGACCAGATTTGAACTGGTGACCCCTACATTATCAGTGTAGTGCTCTAACCAGGCTGAGCTACGGATCTGTGCTCTCTGTAGCCCACTTTGGAGCGGGTATACATCATCCGGATAAAAAGAACTTATAATTAAGAACAATGAAAGTAGAAGAAAGCAACAACTAAAAAGATAACAGCGTACTCTAAAAAGGAGGTATTCCAGCCGCACCTTCCGGTACGGCTACCTTGTTACGACTTAGCCCCAGTCACCAGTTTTACCTTAGGCGGCTCCTTGCGGTTACCGACTTTAGGTACACCCGGCTTCCATGGCTTGACGGGCGGTGTGTGCAAGGTCCGGGAACGTATTCACCGTATCATTGCTGATATACGATTACTAGCGATTCCAGCTTCATGGAGTCGAGTTGCAGACTCCAATCTGAACTGAGAGACGTTTTTTGGGATTGGCTTCACATCGCTGTGTTGCAGCCCTTTGTACGCCCCATTGTAGCACGTGTGTAGCCCTGGGCATAAAGGCCATGATGACTTGACATCATCCCCTCCTTCCTCACGTCTTACGACGGCAGTTTCATTAGAGTTCCCAGCATTACCTGTTGGCAACTAATGATAAGGGTTGCGCTCGTTGCGGGACTTAACCCAACACCTCACGGCACGAGCTGACGACAGCCATGCAGCACCTTATCACGCGTATATTGCTATAAAAAGAGCTTTCACCCTCGGTCGCGTGACATTCTAGCCCAGGTAAGGTTCCTCGCGTATCATCGAATTAAACCACATGCTCCACCGCTTGTGCGGACCCCCGCCAATTCCTTTGAGTTTCAACCTTGCGGTCGTACTTCCCAGGTGGGATACTTAATGCTTTCGCTCAGACACACACAGTGTATCGCGTATGTCGAGTATCCATAGTTTAGGGCGTGGACTACCAGGGTATCTAATCCTGTTTGCTACCCACGCTTTCGTGCCTCAGTGTCAATAATCGCATAGCCAGCTGCCTTCGCAATTGGTGTTCTATGTCATATCTAAGCATTTCACCGCTACATGACATATTCCGCTAACCTCTACGATATTCAAGATATATAGTATCAAAGGCAGTTCCCAAGTTAAGCTCGGGGATTTCACCTCTGACTTACATACCCACCTACGCACCCTTTAAACCCAGTGAATCCGGATAACGCTTGCACCCTCCGTATTACCGCGGCTGCTGGCACGGAGTTAGCCGGTGCTTATTCATCTGGTACCGTCAAGCCTCTTAGAAAAGAAGTGTTTCGTCCCAGATAAAAGAAGTTTACAATCCAGAGGACCTTCATCCTCCACGCGGCATGGCTGGTTCAGACTTGCGTCCATTGACCAATATTCCTTACTGCTGCCTCCCGTAGGAGTCGGGCCCGTGTCTCAGTGCCCGTGTGGCTGATCATGCTCTCACATCAGCTACTGATCGTAGGCTTGGTGGGCCGTTACCCCGCCAACTACCTAATCAGCCGTACGCCCATCTTTAAGTGCCGGAGCTTTAATATTAAAAAGATGCCTCTTCAATATACTATGGGGTATTAATCCAAATTTCTCTGGGCTATCCCCCGCTTAAAGGAAGGTTGCGTACGTATTGCGCACCCGTTTGCCGGTCGCCATCAGGTATTGCTACCCATGCTGCCCCACGACTTGCATGTATTAAGCCTGCCGCTAGCGTTCATCCTGAGCCAGGATCAAACTCTCCATTGTAAATAATGTTGAGATTTGAAGATTGCTCTTGAAATCAAATTTTGTGGCTGGTTTACCTTACCCTGATCTCTATAAAGAAATCAAGTGCTGTTGCTTCCAAACTTTCAAAGATCTTTATTTCTCTTATTCTACTAACCGTTTTGAAACGGGTTGCAAAGGTAAGAGTTATATTATTTTCACCAAATTATTTTTGAATAATTTTTCAAAAATTTTGGCTCATAACAATCTGTAAATCAAGAACTAAATTCAAAAAATTGAAACGGACTGCAAAGTTAGAATTACTCTTTTTATCTGCAAATTTTATTTTGCTTTTTCTTCAAATCTTCGTCACAAAATCAATTAAGAGCTGGATGTTTTTTTTGATTGGGGTGCAAAGGTAAGAACATTTTCAATATCACCAAATCTTTTTCTTTTTTCCTTCCTTTTTCCTGCTGCCTGTCGTTTATTTTTTTAAGAACTGTGCTTTTTTCAAAGCGGGTCGCAAAGATAATCAGGTTTTGATTACCGCCAAATATTTTTTAGAAAAAATACGTTAAGAAATACGTAAAAGCGCGGCCAGAGAGGATTTGCTGTGTTATATTTTTTAGGTTGGCTTATAGCACAGGCAAGTGATTGTTGTATATGTTCTTATAAGAGAATTCACCCATGCTCTCTTTGAAGAAATGTTTAAATATATACTTTATTTGGTTACCTGTTTGATTTAAAATCATGTGCAACGGTTTTATAAACTTAGCTCTCAATTAATTTGTCAAAAGGCAAATCAAAAGCTTATTAGCTTGGAATACAATTTTACCCGGACAGTAAACATAATTTAAATTCAACTTATCGAAAACAAAAATTGTCTGATATCCTATACTGAATTTCTAATTGTTAATCCTGAAATATCGGTGAAATGGATCAAATAAAGATTTATTTTGAAATGGCACATGCTCCTCCCACACTTTAACTTGTGCTTGTATTTTAATGCAAGGAAGGCTCAATTTTGTACTCAATAACCTTTTTATGAAAATTTTCAATTTTACATTGTTGTTAGTAGTCTCTATTTATTTAATGTCCGTTGTTCAATTCAGTTGTAAAAAGGATAATAACTGTAAAGACAAAGTAAAGGGGAGGATCATCGGGTTTCATCCATGCAGATATTTTACTCCTTCCCACGACCGAAAAGATGGTGGTTTCGTTATTGAAACCGAAGAAGGCTCTCCAAAAGATACCGTTGTAAGTTTTCAAATTCCTTCCAATCTATTTTCTTTTCCAGAAATTAATCAACTGGAAGCTCAATCTGGGCAGTACCTGTATCAACCATCAATTCAGAATCAGTTTAAAATTGAGCTTAGTTATAGGACTTTACCAGAATCTGAAGTGACTTCTGTTTTATGTCTTGGAAATGTAAATACAGCCCCTTTTAACCAAGCAACAGAAGGCAGAGAAATTTTTATTTATTGTATTTCTAAACAGTAAAAACTTATCAAAAACTATTGCCATGAAAAAAACATCTTCCGATTTGTGCCGATGATTTTATTTTTAGTCATCGCTTTCATTATAACTTCACAAAGAATCCCAGAGAATAATAAATTTTATTACGCATTCAATGAGAAAATATATTTGGAGGAAGTTCCAGATAAGTATCTCATCAAATCATTAACTTCTGAGCAATCTGCAAGTGTTCTTGCTTTCGTTAGAGATACTTTGCTGTCGGAGTACAACGCCAATTATCAAAATGAAAATAGTTTCGTAATTGATTTAAGTAAATCTACAAGAAAATCGATTAAAGAAATATTGAAAGATAAGTTATCAGAAATTCAACTTATAAAACCTGTATATAAAAATGATAGGCAAGAAATGTGGTATGCCGATGAAATTCTTGTAGAAATGAACGACGGTGTTTCTCTCTCAGACGCACTTTCAAAGTTGGGACTGAAAGATGAGGTTACGGTAAAGCAAAATAAGTTTTATTCCGTCGTACAGGTAAATCCCACATTAGATGCTTGTGAAATAGCAAATAAGATACAAGAAAGCGGAATGGTTAAATATAGTCATCCCAACTTTATGATGCCGATAGATCTTCACCAAGTAACTCCTAATGACACGTATTTTAATAATCAATTTTATTTAAGGAACATAGGGCAGGTTTTTAATCCTGCAGAAAATCATTCGGGTACAATTAATGCAGATATTAATGCTTCTTTTGCATGGAATGCGACGTCCGGAAATAATGCAATTATAGTTGCAGTTATAGATGAAGGAGTAACTCCCAACCATCCTGACCTACCCAATGCTCGCCAAATACGTTTAAATGGATCTAATTTTGTTCCTGGGGAGAATGCAAATGATCCTACCCCAGGCCCTAATAATAATCATGGAAATGCTTGTGCTGGGATAATAGCTGCTACTCAAAATAATAATCAGGGTATTTCAGGAATAGCTCCAAATGTTAGGATAATGCCAATTAAAATTTTTGGGCAAAATACGCAAGCAGATAATAATGGAGTAGTGGCTGCAATTGATTTTGCATGGCAAAATGGTGCACATATCATTTCCAATAGTTGGGGTAATAATAATCAAAATCCAAATTTTGTTCCTGCAATTGTAAATGCGATAAACCGTGCCGTGACTCAAGGCAGAGGCGGATTAGGAAGTGTAGTAGTATTTTCAGCAAGCAATAGCGCAAGACGTACAGTTGGCATGCAGGGTATTGTAAGCTTTCCAAGTAATGTTCAAATTAATGGAGTATTAACTGTAGGAGCTTCTGATAGAAATGATCGACAGGCAGATTATAGCCCAATAAGTAATGTTACTAGTGCTAATAATCAGATAATCGACATTGTTGCTCCATCGCATAGAGCTTATCCGCCCCAGGCTTATACAGACGGTGTAGGCGGAGGAATTGTAGGTGAAGGCTTTGAAGTTTGGACAATGGATATACCTGGAGCAAATGGCTATAATCAATGGAACGACCCTAATTTTCCAATTGTGAATCCTGCTTTTGGCGAAGTGCTACCCGCAGATGGAGTAAATAACCTGTCCTACACCGGCAGAATGGGCGGCACTTCCGCCGCCGCCCCGCAGGTGGCAGCGGTTGCCGCATTGGTTCTATCGCTTAATAACAATTTGCCGCAACTACAGATTTTTGATATCCTGACACAAACGGCAGAACGAGTGGGTGGATATGCCTATGACGCAAACGGTTGGTCAAATGAACTAGGTTTCGGAAGGCTTAATGCTTGTGCTGCCCTTGGAAGGATTCCCGGCAGATTTTCAATAGCCGGTGTTGCCGATTTATGCGCGAACAATGCTCAGTACACTGTAAATGGATTGCCAGCCGGAAGTTCTGTGAATTGGTCGAGTTCTAATAACAGCATAGCACCCATTTCATCCACTGGCAACGCAACAAGAGTGGGTAATGGAGTTGTTACTTTTACAGCAACTACTATTCCTAATAGGTGTGGAGGGCAAAGTATATCAAGGCAGGTCACGGTAGGTGCGCCGTCTAATATTTCAAATCTGACCCTTCAAATGCTATCGAACGATTGCTATAACCCGAGAGATCGGTACACAGTGGTAGGGGGAAATGGCGCAACAACTTATAAATGGTATTACAGAAGAGTTTCTCCTCCAAGTTCTTCATTTGTTTTACAGCAATCGGGGCCTAATAATTATTTCGATCTTACGGGAGGGAGGCCAGGAAGATGCGATGACGTAGAACTAAAAGTGGAGGCTACAAACAACTGTAATCCAAATGCACCAGTAGTTTTTACTAAGGCAACTCTTCAATGCAGATGTTCAAGGGAAGAAGCTATGGGTATCTCAGTTATTCCCAACCCTGCTGCCTCGACTGTAAATGTTCAAATATCATCAGCCTCCGATGAAAGCAAGGGTTTGATGCAAATTCAGGAAATAAGGGTTTTTGATAAGATGGGGTTATTAAAGAAGAGAATTATTGGAAACAGGGCAAAAGAAATGCAACTGGATGTGTCCGATCTATCCGCCGGAATTTACACCATATCGGTATTTGATGGTACTGCTTGGGGCAGTGTTCATCTTTCTAAGTTATAATTACCCGGTTGAGTAGTATAATGATCGACATAATTATCTTTTTATACAATATTCCGGTCGGTAAAGCGTCTGCAACTTCGACCGGAATATTTTTTTGCGGTTCAGTTATAAGAACGTGTGTCCGCCGCCCCTTCTCCTGCAAAGAGTGGCCCGGTGCAAAACCTTTGCTATATGAGAGGCGCAAGCGGCAGAGGTGTATTCTCGGGCTCAGAAACCACGATTACAGCAGAAGCCATACAATACGATATTGGGTCTCATCAAATTCGAGTAAGAAGTATATCCTCAGCTTGGTACGAGTACATGGTATACCAGTTCGTTTATTGTAGTGAATTGTGAAAGTTCTGGTTTCGAAGTCTTTCCTAATCCTGCTACAAATTCTATTACTAAAAAAAGAACGAGGATAACAACTGCAGGGCGGTGTAAAGGCTACATAAAAGCCACCAGGTGCCAAGCTGCAGTAGTGCGGTCAGTGGCGAAATAGCTACAAAGAAAGGTTTTCGAATTATACTTTTTACTGGATGTCACTATATTGCTTTTATATTTGAAATATATGAGCAACCCTGAGATAAATTACAAAGCATTCAATTTTACACCCCACTTTTGGTGGGCAAGCTTTGACAGAGGAATTCCTTATGCGGACGCTTTTGGAGCTGAACTAATCCCCAATTTTCAATTTAAAAAATGGCTCCGGGAAGGAACCATTGAACATTTCAGTATATCCATAGATTCAGAGCCTGACGCTAGAATGGATAAAAAGTATGCCGAAACTGTTGGAAACGACTACTATAATGAAGTTATTGGCAAGTTACTTTCGAAAACGAATTTTATCTGCTGATGCATACACCTGATCATGAATCTGAAATCAGTTTTTCGCTTCCTGACCACCCAAGTCAGCAGCCATTATTTCACAAAGCATTTCCGAGGCAGGGAGTATACATTACCATTGAGGTTGATGATGTAGATAAAATTTATAAAGAACTGAAACAAAAAGGTGCAGCAATTAAAATTGACATCAGAGATGAACCCTGGGGTGACAGGCACTTTGCGATTCAGGATCCTAATGGTGTAGGTATTAATATAGTAAAATATCAGCCACAGGAAAAGTAAATTTTCAAAAGTTGAAAATGTAAAGAGCGGTATTATTGTGAGAGGAGAGACGAGAGGCTCCTCCCGCGTCTCTCCTCTCTCCTTTGGGATCGCACTATTCAGAAGCATCCTGATCATAACTTACCCAGCAGTTCCTTAAGTTTATCAAGTCCTTTTTTAATATTGTTTTGTTTTGTGATTTCTGCAAAATGAATCATCAATTCAATATTATCCCATTGCCGCATTTTTTTGTTCTTTGAGCCCATTTTCTTCCATACACGTTCAAATGCATTTTGAATACCGGTAAGATTTGCTTTTTTGCCAGGCTCTAGTAAAAAATGGCAAAGCATAATATCGATTTGCTGCGTCAATTCCCAAAAAGATTGATTCTTGTTCTTCTTCACTTTTTTTTCCAGCGCTCTTAATTCATCTTTCACATATTGTCTGTCAATAACTACTGAATTTGCCTGCCTCCTTCCGTTTTTATCTGAAGGTTCTTTCCCGAAATACAATTCCGTCCATTTCGGCTTTGTACCTTCTAAAAATATGCGCATAGTCAACCAGTTACAAAAACTATAACTATCATTCAATATCCTGTATGCAGAATAATAATAGCTGGCAGATAACGCCATTACTTTCTTTTTCTGCACCAGCCCATCTATCATTCTCGCTTTCCGTTTGTTGGCACTTGCAATAAGTGAAAACCTTTCAGCCGTAACCCAGATACTTAACAACCTGTCAAGATTATTAATACTTTCATCAATAATCCCGATTTTATCAGCAGCTATTTTCCCGGATAAATTACCGGCAGATATAAATTCAATCATCGCCTGTTTTACACGTATATCCTGGAAAGCTTCGAGAGAAGAAACATTAAAATTCGCTTTTTCAGCTTTAAAGAGTTCATTATATATCTCAATAGCAGTGCTGTAATCATTCAATTCTATATAAGCTTTTGCCTCTAATTGCTTAAGGTTGGTACCATCAAATTTTGCCTTTGCTATTCCCTTTGAAATCTTCTTCAAATCTTCCATCAAATCTTCATCTTTATAAAAGGGAACTTCTGATTTGCTTATCAGGTTATCCAGATCATTTTCTGCATGTTGAGGAATATTGTAGGTAAATTCAACCTGCTCATTGCTACCAATAGTTAAACTGAACTGAGGTTGTCCATAACATTGAAAAGCACCCCAGGTATTTGTATACCTGAAATTATCATAGATATACCTGCGCGCTGAAAGCACTGCATCTCCAAAGGTTCCTCCCCTCAGCATTTCCTCGTAGAATTTCTTTGAAAATGCAACCGCTGCTCCATCATCTACTTCCCAACCCGCAACTATCACTGCTTTTACGCCGCTCTCAATTAAAGCCGTTCCAATATTAGCTGCCAACTGATAGCGGTTATTTGACAATTCCTCTGCATATGGATTTACCTTACCCAAAAAACAGCAGTTAATAAACACCAGCTCAGGTATACCGGGTAATTGTACAATATGCTCAGGTGTAAGAAAAACCGGTTCATCTTTATCTTTCACCTTACCGATCAATACACCTGAATTGCGTGGATTTTCAGCATCAAAAAAACCATGCGCTGCTATATGAATAATCCTGTAATTCTGCTTATACAATCCAACCAGTATTTCACCGGAATTTCTATTAATCAGCGGGGGTTCAAGATTGATAGATCCTCCGGATTTTTTAGTGCCTTTACCTTTGAGTAATTCATATACTTCTTTTGCCTCCCTTGCTGCACCGGGCAATTGCTGCGCTTTTGAAAAACCATCAAGATTCGGGTCGCCTATCACCAATACATTATTATCTTTTAATTGCGTATTATTTCGCCTGTACGTAGACGTTGCCAACTGCCGTATCATGCCTGCGGAGATACACAAAGGTTTTTCAGCGGCAGTACCTGTTTGTAAAAGCTCCCAGGGAAAAGCAGCCGTATACTTATCCAATACCCACATAACAGGAGCATTACGCCTGATGTTTTCTTTAAAATCGTTAGGTATAAGTATTTCAAACAATGTCTTTGCTTTATCAAAACTCCATTGTCCGTTGGTAGAAATATCCTCATAAATATTTTCCAGCGCTCTTATATTGTCGCCCATCTCGTTCTTTTCCTCTCTCGCATTATTAGTGCTGGAATAGAAAGATAATGTTTTTGCGCCGTCTGCTACATTGTTTGCAATTACACTCAGCCGCTGCCACCATTCGTTACTTACATCTGCCAGTAAACGTTTTCGTCCGCCGGGATTTTCACGAATGAGTTTTTCGGCCCAGCCAAGATTCATACCATCGCTATTACCAATAATTAATGTATTAATGCTATTGAAGCAACTGATACTCCTGTCTTCAAACAATTCAATAAATTCTACTTCGCTTACATATAAATCCTGCATACCGGTAAGCATTACTACTTTTTCATTTGCCCTGATGATGCCAAGTAAAATGGCACGGCATGCTCCCTCAACAGGCAAACCGCCATAACCTGCTCCTATTAATAAAGAAGAAAGCCCTATTGCATTTTTTGCATTATTCTTCTGTTGGTCAACCTCATCTTTTTTATACGTGATGAGATAATCCGAAACGGCCTTCTCTACAGTAAGTGTAAGCTGATTTGCATTTAAAGTTTCCGATTGCCCTAACCCCACTATTATTGCCCCCGGAAAGAAATCTTTATTGCCGTTTGTTTTGTGAAAAAATTCACTCGAGCCTATAGTGCCGGGGTATAAACCCAACCTGTGCTTAAACAGTAAACTATTATCAAGATATTTATTGGCTATGCTTTCCGCGCTGTAAATATCATCATAATCAAAATGACCTATCATTACCGGGTATTTCGCAAACATCATATCGCCTTTACTTACGCTCACATTCAGGATAGGTGTATTCGTTTCTTCGGTATCAACCAAACTATCCAATCCTAATATGTTTGATTCAACCGTTGATTCCGAACTATCGAACAGGTATTCTTCTTTTGATGCAAAGGATCTGTCTTTTTCGGAAACCTGTATTGGTACTCTGCTGAACTCATGTTCGGCAGTGGTACCGGTAGTTAATAAATCGAGAAAGCCTTTGAACAAAAATGATTTCTTAGCAAGCGCTCCATGTGATGCATTGGTATAATACAAAGATGTTTCCCTATTGATTTGCTTTGGTATTCCGGATTCCCATGTAACGCTTTGATCACCTTCTGCAGTAGAATAAAATTGCAGGTTACCATTTTCAATTTTGTATTCTTTCACTGTTTCATCATCCTTACCTGCTATATATATAATGTTGGTATAGTCAATATTTTCAATCCCTTTTTTTACAAGCTTCGAGTATTCAGAAAAATTTTTAAGAAATTCATCCGGTATGCTGTCTATATTAATTCCGGAGGCAGAGCGAAAATCATCCCATACTTTTTTACTGCCAAAATCAATATCACCATGAATAGGCAGCAGATTAAGTAACCCCTGGAACCTTGAAAACATGTTGATAAGGGTGGCTTTACCATGCATTATATCAATCAGGTTAAGCTGCTTTATAATGCTGTCTTTTCCACTCAGCACATGTGGTATCCGGTAAGATCCAAGCCAGGGAGTGCCTAATAATAATGTACGAAACCCAGGCTGGGCATTAAGCGTTTTCCATGTTGCACTATAGTTAATAATCAAATCACGAATAACGAGGCCGCCCATTGAGTGACCTGCAAGCAATATGGTTTGTTTAAGCTTAAAAAGCTTAACAATAACAGCATTTAACTGAGCGCCTGCCTCAGTAAGCGGTTTACGCCAGTCAAAGGGAAACACGAGCACATCAAAATTATTTGAAAGGTATTCTGCTAAATCATTATACGCGGTTTTGATAATACCCGTGGCTTGTATGCCATCATTTTGCTTTACTTCAAGATCGAGTAATCCACCCACTGCAAACCTCAGGTAATTAATCCACAAGGGTTTTTCATGCTTATCCAAAAATGAGCCCATAATACCGGGTAACAAAATCACTACCGGTTTTTTCCCTGTTGGTTCCACAGGTTTAAGCCGTCCGCTATCAAGCCCGAATATTCCTCTTCCGGCTACTGCATCAAAATCTTCATTTCCTAATTCTTTAAATGTAGGAATACGATCTGCCGTAGAAAACAATGCCTGACGCAGTGCATCCCTGGTGGTTTTATTTTTGAAATAATTGAAATGATTAGTATCCGTTCCGCTATCGAGATAATACTGAACAGGATATTTTCTTTTGGCACCTTTGTACATTGAAACCGTATCTACTACGAGGTCGTTCTGCTGCCACTTAAAAAAGAACTTAGTGAGTATGACCTTTAATCCATTTAAGGAAATACTGAATTTTCCATTTCCGGAAATAACAATCAGTTTGTTATCAAAACCAACAGGATTCAAATTTCCATCATACTCCCTGTATGTATTCACTATTTTCATTAATACTGACTCTGGCCGTTGCGCCTCCAATCCCGGCAGTTCACTAAAATCATTTTTACTTTCAATAGTGGCGGCAATTAAACCTTTAATAGCACCAACAACCGGGATAAAAGGTTTTGAAAGATTGAGGAGATTAACCAACGTATTGAGAAATATATCGGTTCTTTCTGACAACAAAGAAGTGCCGGCGGCAGTACAGGCAACTCTTATAAAACGATTTATTTTGATTTTTTTATTCTTAATTTTTTCTGAAATAGATTTGATGGTTGACACATCATCTTTTCTCCCCTCATCATTCAGCAACTTTATACTCTGATCCATAAAACCATCAACATCTTCACTAAACCGCATCAGCAACTCTCCAACTATTCCACCACGTGAATGTGTGATAACATCAAAAGTTGTATCTGCAGGAAGCTGGCTTACCAGTTCTTCAACATTTTGTAACGGCCCAACGGTAAGTGTTCTGTGTTCGAAAGCAATAATATTATTTTGGTAACGCGCTGTAATTTCTGCCCAAACTTCGCTCTCCTTAAGCTCACCAAAAGCGCCGCCGGCAGACGATGCTGTTCCATGAATGAAAAGCAGCATTTTTGCGGCAGCATTACTACGCTGTGCTTTATATGCTGTTAATCCAAAATCACTTCCTACAGTATATAACCCGGCTCTTTTCTCAAGCCCTTTATCTTCAATTAAAGTGGCTACTTTTTTGATGCTTTGCTTTACGGCTTTTGCAGCAAGCACTTTAAATACTTTAAGCGCTATATCGCCGATCAGGCTCCTCGATATATCATCAGACTGCAACGCTAACGGAAGCTCCGGGGCATTAGTTAGAGAACGGGATTGTGTTTTTATTTGCGGGAAAAGTTCCTTCAGCGTTTCGCTGTCACCTATCCAGGTAGTATTATCGCTGAAAGTAAGTTCCACAAAATCTTCTGCAGCAATCGTAACAATATGCGCATCGGCTGCACCGCGTGCTGCGGCTATTTCATATGATTCTTTTACGGAAAAAAATTCGTTTGTATCTGACGCTGTAACCGGTAATAACTTACTTCCGTTTAACCGGATGCTGGTTTTTGAAGCTGCCATGTAATCAATTTAATTGGTTGGTTACTGTAACAACAGGCTACAGTATTTTTATTCAGTTGGTACGGCGGGGTATACGGTGCAAAATGAAGGTATTTCTTAAGGAGCTTAAAGCTATCCTAAAACATTGCAGGATGGCAGGTAAATAAAATATTGGCTTACTTACTACTTAAAAACCTTTTATAAGGTTACGAAAAGATATGCTTTTTTTTGTAAAAATACGGTTCCGCTTGTGAATGAGTTCTAAAAAAATAGGGGGAATAAGACTATTCCCCCGCTTATAGACCCTCTATTAATCTATAGATACAAAAACTTCAAAAAAGTTTATCAATAATATTTTGCTCCTTTAGTATACCAGAAATCTTTATAGCTCAATGTAAGTGTTATTTTACCGTATCTTTCCTGTATAAGATTTTGTGCTTTTGTTCCTCTTATTCCATATTCAAAACCAACCAGGTAGCTTAGTGTACTCCGTTTTGAATGAAATCCAAGCCCCACTGATACTCCCATATCTTTCAATTGCTCATTACGAATACTCAGGTATGAATCTGTATAAAACAAGCCCGCCTGGTAAAATATTTTTTCGATGGGCACCGGCCATACCTGCCTGAGCTTTGCATACTCCACGCCTATTGAAGCGCGGCTGCTGTTACGCAAAGAATACCCGGATCCGCTGTATTTCACAGCATCCCAATCCTGGTAACGGTAATCGGCAAGCATTGTTAATGTTTTGTTCTTTGTAAGCGCCAATCCTGCACCGTACATACCAGGCATCTTGAAATAATCATTCTTTGTAACCTTATCTTCAATAGTAGTAGTGCCGCTGGTTATATTAGTACTATACTCCGCCGCAAGGTCCGTTTTATTAGCATAAGTAACACCAAGCGACAAATCCCATTTTTTTGTAACCTTAGTAAAATATTGCGCACCATAGCTCATATAGAGATTCCGCAGAAAAACATTTTTTGTAGTAGTAATAGTAGCCGTAGCCTCCGTGCCCGACAACACTTCTTTTTGATTAAGAGAACCGAATAAAAAAGATGTACTTACGCCTACGGAAAAATGTTTTCCCAGCCTCACACCATTGTCCCAGTATGCCTTATTTACTCCACCTGTTCCTTCATAATCAGCGTAGGTAAATAAATCAGTGCCCTGAATAACCTTCTTACCCGAAAAAGCATAATTAGAAGTACTGAAAGGTGTAAGCCCTATACTGCTGCCCCACCATTTATTAACTTTAATACCCACGGATACACGGTTCACACTAAAATCTCTTGTTTGGTTAGCAGTAGTATTTAAATTATTGGCGTAATAGCTTACGATCTTTCCACGTGCAGATGCCTCTACCATAAAAAACTGATCCTGCAACGCGGAATAAGAGGCAGGGTTATTGTTTATCAAAAAATATGAACTGCGATAAGCAATACCGGTATTAGCCATCCCCGAGGTGCGGTTGAAAGCGCTTTCTTCAATATCACCAATACCGAGAATAGAATAGGGAGAACTGGTATTTTGTGCATATGTATTAAACCCGGCACAAAATATCAGAAGTGTAATTAAGCAGTATCGCAGATTTTTACGCATTATAATTTCATTCGTTTACAATTAACATGATTAATCCTTTTGAACGGATATATAATACAATTTCAACTTCATTGGCTTTTCGCTTTGCGTGTCTCCAAAAGCAGTTCTGTTAAAAGCTGTATTATAAGCCGGCGTAGGTGGCACAAACAATAAGCCATTTGTATTTTCACCGCTAATGGCTATCTGCGTAGCTATAAAACTGCTTACATCATAAGTGTAATAAGTATCCTGCCCATAAAGCCAGTCTGTTACCAGATCACCATATTGTGCCGAAGTAGAACTGGTACTACCGTTTGCTCCAAGCGCAGTGCCTATATTATTAGCGCTATTAGTAGTATATGCTGCCAATAGCGGCGGAAGCATATAGTTATAGCTATAGCTGCCTCCTATAGGATACATGGTAAGCTCAGCGCTCATTAATTCCAAATAATCTGTTCGCTGCAATATCACTTCACGCACATTAGGAAAACGCACTTTTGCAATAGCGCCGGTTAAGGGTTGTATATATGCAGCATTATGCAGCAAAGCTGATGCTATCTCTTTATTTTCAGGTATTGCAACATCCAATGCAGTTCCTGAACGATTATATTTAATTTGATTAAATTGTTTATTGCGGGATGTAACAGAGAAATCAAGATACTTTTGAACCAGGTCGGGGTTAGATTCATGATAGTATATTCTTACCGTAACCGTATCTGAAAAACCATAGATAGCCGCATTTGCAGAAGTATTTTGCGGAGAAATTTTCAGACCCCTGAAATAATGCTCAAAGTCAGTAGCTGTACTTACTTCTAATGCTTTTGCCTGTATAAGATCCCATAATTCTAATCCCTTTGTATCACTTAATCTTATGCCTACAGTGTCTTTGCGTGATGGAATTATGGATAAATTTACAGAGCCCAGCACCGTGTTGGCAACAGCAAAATCACTGTTATTAAAAAGGGAGGTTTGTTCCTCAGGGAAATAGATCATTTCATTAAGCTGCTGCACCTGCAGGAGTTGAGTTACAGTTGTATCACCATAAAAGGTGCTGTCTCCCACCATTCTCAACACCATTGAATCATACGTGGCAGAAATGTGGAAACTGGTAGTGCCTGGCGGATTTTCCAATACAAAAAAGGAAGATGCGCTGATATGCCCAAACAAAGGATCCTGGTAACTGCCCAAAAGCAATTTACCGGTTTGTGAGGTAACAATAGAATCTCTGAAAACAGTGGAAATAACGGGGGAGATAGTATCTATCATTACAATATTAGTGTAATTATTGTCTACAAACTGATCTCCAAACTGAATATACGCCTTTTTACAGCCTGTGTGAAAAAACAGCGCTGCAACAATACACAACAAAAAAGATACTTTTGATTTATAGCGGGTCTCTCTGAATAAAGCCATTGTTTGTTTACACGTAGTTACAATGCAATATTATCGGCGTTTGATGTTACTTATTTGTTAGAGTGGATAAAGAATATCCAAACATATACGAGCAACCGTATTTTATAGATTAAACAGAGACAAAGCATACTTTGTCTTTACATCATGCACCATACGCTTTATACCCTCAATCTTATACCTTGCACCTTCCACCTTTTTAGTATGTAAAATACCTTCATTCATCTACAAATAATTACTGCAATTCCATTTTAACGATTTTCCCTTTTTGCTTTCGGATAGTTTAGCGCAAATTTTTCTTTTGGTACGGACACCCGCGTGATGAAATTTGCAAAAAATAAGCGCATAATCAGCAGGTTATTTCAACCATCAACACAAAATCAAATACGGAATGAAAGCAAAAACTTTATTGATCTGGCTAACTGGCTTTAGTACCCTGGCTATTACATCCTGCACAAAAAGCTCAGATGATGACGATAGTACCGAAGGTAACTGGATATTACGCTCATCTTTTGAAGGATATGGACGTAGTGAGGCCGTATCTTTTTCTATCGGTAACAAAGGTTATGTAGTAACGGGTTATGATGGAAGCAAAAGATTAAAAGATTTATGGCAATATGATGCAGAATATAATTTCTGGCAGCAGAAAGCAGAATTTCCGGGCACTGCCCGCCATGCCGCTACCGGCTTTGCCATTGACACTAAAGGATATATCGGAACCGGGTCTGATGGTTACAATAAGCTGAACGATTTTTGGGAATACGACTCCCAGGCTGATACCTGGGTTCAGAAAGCAGATTTTGGCGGTAGCGGTCGCTACAGTGCGGTTGGGTTCAGCATTAATGGTAAAGGATATATTACCACAGGCTATGATGGTAACTATTTAAAAGACATATGGGAGTTTGACCCGACAGCAGGCACTCTGGGCACATGGACACAAAGAGTTAGCATGAGCGGTGAAAAAAGAATGGGCGCTGTGGCATTTGTTTACAACAATAAAGCATATGTTGTAACAGGCGTATATAGCGGTGGGGTTGTAAATGATTTTAATGTATTTGACCCTACACAGCCTGAAGGACAAGCCTGGACGCAATTAAGAAAAATCAGCAATGTAAGCGATGAGAGCTATGATGATGATTACGCTATTGTAAGAAGTAAAGCTGTAGCATTTATTATGAATGATAAAGCCTACATTACTACGGGCCAGAACGGAAGTGTTTATAAAGACACTTGGGAATATGACTTTGCAACCGATACCTGGAAAAGCAAAACAGCATTTGAGGGAGCAGCAAGAATGGGTGCAAACGCATTTTCCTTAAACAACAGGGGGTTTGTTTTGTTGGGAACAACCAGCAGCAGCAGCACACAGGCACTTGAAGATATTCGTGAATTTTTTCCAAGCCAGGAATATGATGAAGCTGAAGACCAGTAAGAAAAGAATATTCATTATTTCATTGCTGGCGTTAACGGCAATAGCCGCAGGTTTATACACCCGGCGCTATTATCGCCAGCATGAAATGGTTAAAGTTGAAGTAAAACCTTTTAAAACCGGTAAGGGTTGGGGGTATGATGTTACGGTTGACAAAAAAATTTACATTCACCAGGAAACTATACCGGCGTTTGCAGGAAATCAATCGTTCACTTCTGAAGATGATGCAGTAAAAGCGGGTAACCTTGTAGTACAAAAGATGATTGCAGGAAATATGCTTCCCTCACTTACAGCAGCAGAAGTTATGGGGCTTGGCATTCACCCCATATCATCTGCCCAATAATCGCATTAAGAATACTGTTCTATAATATTGAAGAAATCGTTCCGGTAACTATTGCCAATCGGAACGATTTTTTTTCCTATACTAATTTCGTTCCTCGAAATGGTTTCTACATGTTGCAGGGAAATTACAAATGATCTGTGCACTCTTACAAAATCACTTTCAGGCAACCTGCTGCTGAAATTCTTAAGATTTTGCAGCGTAAGTACAGGCTGCATGCGGCCATTTACATAAATCTGTGTATAGTCTTTCATCCCTTCACAAAACATAATATCATCAAGCTTTATTTTAATGATTTTATATTCAGACTTTACAAACACAAAGTCGTGTTTAGTTTGGGATAAAGTTTGATTTGGGTTATTGATAACCAGGGATTCGTCTTGCATATCAGTTTATATTATTTAATTATTGGATTAAAAATATTTGAACGCCTCAAATTTCCATACGAACAGGCAATTTACCATGCTAAAATCGGTAAAACCTTAAAAAGAATAGGTGAACAGGAAGAAAATTGAACCTGGAAGATAAAATTGCCCGGATAAGGCGCTGAATTAGTAAAATAAATATGTATTTATTGCCGATAGTGCAAAATTTCCGGGAAAATTCTCTTTAATGCTGGTTTCTAAAATTCTGGATAACCTGCTGGTAAGTATCTCCAACCGGAATTTCCACACCCGTTTTAAGTATCAGCCTTCGTGTCTCCAATGAATTTATTTTGTTCATTGCCACTATGTAGCGCCTGTGCACACGCTGAAATTCAGCGGCAGGTAATTTTTCGAGAAATAATTTCAGGCTCATCAGTGTGATTATAGATTTTCCTTCCTGCAGGTATATGCGTATATAATCATCCATACTTTCAACATATATGATATCCTGGAAACTGATTTTAACGAGCTTATAATCCGACTTTACAAATACGCCGGGAGTAAGGTCCGGATTGTCTTTTTCCTTTAACCTGATGCGCTCAACAGCTCTTTCAACAGCCATTTTGAAACGTTCAAAATCAAAAGGTTTAAGCAGGTAATCAGCCACGCCCATTTCATAACTATCCACTGCAAAATCACGATGCGCTGTAGTAAATATCACAACCGGCTTATTGGTAAGCTTTTTTAAAACGCCTATACCTGTTATATCCGGCATCAATATGTCGAGGAATAAAATATCTACCTGGTTGGTGTTAATATAACCGATGCTTTCCAATGCATCTGTAAAACCATCCATCATCTCCAAACCCTCATACCTGCGGATATATTGGTTTAGTAATGAGATGGCCAACGGCTCATCATCCACCACCACACATTTTATCATATCAACTCAATTTTCAGGTCTACAATGTAAAAATTATCTTTTCTTCCAAAGTCAAGCGTGTATTTGCCGGGATATAGCAGCTCTAATCGCCTGCGTGTATTTGACATGCCAATGCTTGATGTGCTTCCATTCTCTGCTCTTTCAAATACTATATTCTGCACATGCATATAAAGCCTGTTATTTTCTGCTTTTATAAGAATAGATATTTTACTTTTTTCATGATTACTAATGCCATATTTAAAAGCATTTTCAACAAAAGAAATCAGCAACAGCGGGGCAATGTTGTTTTTTGTAAATTCTCCCCGTGCTTCAAAGTATAACTCCAGCTTATCATTGCTACGCATTTTCTGAAGTTCAATGTAATTATTCACATAATGTATCTCTTGTTTCAGCGGAACAAAATCGGCCTGTGCATCTTGCGTAACATAGCGCATTATTTCCGATAGCTTCATTACAGCAGCGGGTGTTTGCTCACTTTGTATGGATGCAAGCGAATAAATATTATTCAATGTATTGAACAGGAAATGCGGATTGATCTGTAATTTAAGGTAAGACAATTCTGCATTTACCTTTTCCAGTTCATTTTCTTTAGATTGTTTTTCGGTTATACGTAACCGTTCTACCACCTGGAGTATAATACCTAATAACCACACCAGGCTGAAAGTTAATATGCGGGGAATCATGCGGGCCCCGGCAAAAGGCGTACGCACCCCACCTTTGACGCCACCCGGAAAACCCGGAGGAGGGAAGTTATTATTCGGCATTAACCTTACCCGTGCAAGTGGCGACATAAGCCAATCTGATATAAACAAGAATAAACAGAGCAACAACAATATTGCGCCAAAATAAAGCAGGTTTTGTTTATTGAAAAAAAAACGGGGTACAAGAAAATATGCATTAAAATAAAAGAAAGGAACAAGAAAAAGATTGGTCAGAAAGAAGTGAAGCGGGTAGCCTAATAAATGTGTAAATCCTTTAGGACTTGTACCAAAATCTGGCGAAAAAATAACTGGCAGGAAAAGAAAAAGCGCCCAGCATATAATATGTATGAGTATAGTTATTGTTCGCTTGTTCATAGCCTGATCAATATAACATTAAAAGTAAGGAAAGCATCCATTTATGAAATAAATATAGATGAACGGGTAAAAATACAGCCTATTTCATTGAAGCAGGGATGTACGCTATTACCAATAATATGATCTGTAGCTGCTTGTGAAAATTATTTTGATAGTGTAAACTTTCGTAAATACGATTTCTATCCTCCAAACATTTACTTCGCTACTTCAACCGCAGCGCCATTTCTTATCTCTTCTGTAGCTTTCTCAACTATAATATCACCGGCATTCAACTCTCCGTATATTTCGGCTTTGCCTTCTGATTCGCGGCCTTTATGCACCGTTACCCATTCTGCCTTGCCGTTATTAACTTTTACTACAAAAATTCTTTCTGGCGAGTTTACAACAGCCGATTGCGGAACAATAAAAGTGCTGTCTTTGGAAGGCAGTGTGAGCTTGATTTCAGCTACCATGCCGGGCAATAATCTTTTGTCGGCGTTTAGCACATCCATTTCAATTCGTTCTGAACGAAGGCGGCTATCCAATACCCCTGCCATACGTTTTACTTTTGCCTTAAATGGCTTGCCGGGAAATGTTTTTACCGTAAAATCAACTTCGCTGCCATTATTAAGATAACCGGTATATGCTTCAGGCACGGCAACAACTAACCGAAGCTGCCGCTGCTCCTGCAATGTAAATACAGGCGACTCAGAGCCTTTACCGGATGGGCCAACATATGCTCCTGCACTTACGTTTCTTGCACTGATCACTCCACTGAACGGCGCACGTATTTCAAGGTAATTCCTGTTATCGGTTATTTCTTTATGTGCAGCTTTGGCTGCCTGTAACTGAGCGTAATCAGAATTTTGCTTGGCTAAAGCCGCGTCAAGATCGCTGGGTGAAATAGTGCCCGGTGTTTTGCTGGTTTCCAGCAATCTTTCATAATACGCTTTGCTGGCAACATATAATGCTTCCGCTGATTGCAATTTCGACTCCGCTCCTGTAAGCTGCGAATTGATTTCAGGCGCTTCCATGGCAGCCAATAACTGTCCTGCTTTCACTTCCGAGCCAACATCTACATACATTTTTCTTACAAAGCTGTTCACTTTCGAGTAAAGATCTACCTGCTGAAAAGCAACCAGCTCACCGGGTATTTCAAGCGTAGAAGCTAGTCTTCCTTTTTCTACCGCCACCACTTTATACGCCGGTACAGCACGGGTAGAATCAGCACTATGCTTTTCTTCTTCTGCACCTGGCCTATGACAACCCTGCAGCATTACCGCCATCAGCAGTATTGCAAAAGAAGATGCATATATTGACCCCATCATCGTCATTTTTCTTTTTTTGATAGTCATCTCATTCATTGCTTCAAAAATTTTATGTTGAGCTTTATGATTTATTAATGATTAGCCGGTATATAGTGTGTGCTTTCTTCATCTTCCGGGTCAAGCGAAACACTTTGTACAGAAGCCTTACCTTGCCCCCAGGCAAATGCCAATGGCAAAATAAATAATGCGGCAAAAGTAGAAGCAATCAATCCGCCTATTACTGCCCTGCCCAATGGTGAAGCCTGGTCGCCTGCTTCTCCTAAGCCTGCTGCCATTGGTATCATACCTACCACCATTGCGAGCGCCGTCATAACAATGGGGCGTATGCGAAGCGCAGCGGCTTCACTTGCTGATAATTTTGCATTGGCATTATGCTTACGCAATTCTTCTGCATTGGTTATTAGTAATACCGCGTTTGAAATAGATACGCCTACGCTCATAATTATACCCATATAGGATTGCAGGTTAAGCGTTGAGCCTGTTGCCAGCAATAAAGCCAGTGAACCAAGAATTACCGCGGGCACTGTTGATAATACTATCGCGGAAACTTTGAACGATTGAAAATTAGCAGCAAGCATTAAAAAGATTACTACAATGGCAACGATCAATCCATTTTGTAAACTGTCGAGTGTATCGGTGAGTGTTTTGCTTAATCCTATTGTTTCCACCGTTAATCCTCTTGGTATTTTACCCAGCGACTCAATTGCTTTATCTACATCTTTTACAGCGCTGCCCAAATCTTTATTATTCAGGTTAGCCGTAACTGTTAGTGCAGGCATTGAACCAATATTATCTGTTTCGCCATAGGTTGTGCCTTCTTTAATATCTGCTATATCACCTAATACAGGCCGTGATGCATTTCGTAAAAGAGAAATTTCGCCGATATCATTTTGCGACAGCATTTTGTTTTCCGGCACTTCAACCTGCACGCTGTAGCTGGTATTGGATTTTATATCTGTCCAGATATTTTTATCTGTAAATCGTGATGAAGAAGTGGAAGGCGTTACAGATTTTGCAACATCAGACATATCAACACCTATCTGCGCAGCGCGTATCCTGTTAACATCAATATTAATAGCCGGGTATTTGGTTGACTGGCCAATCTGCACATCACGCAGGTAAGGAATTTTTTCAAGTATGGGCACCAGCTTTTTTGCATATTCCTCGTTCAGCTTTTTATCTCTGCCGGAAAATCTTACTTCCACGGGAGTTGGAGAACCCTGGCTTAATATTTTATCTGTTAATTCAATGGGCTCAAAAGATAATTTTATGCCGGGAATAATTTCAGCAGCCTTCTTCCTGATTTTATCTTTTAAAGCATCAAGGTCTGTTTTGTATTCACTTTTTAATGCTACCTGCAAAACCGCTTCATGCGGACCGGCCATCCACAAAAACAAGGGGCTGGTTGAAAACAATTGCGGATGCAACCCAACATACGCAGAGGTGATAGATACATTTTTCTTTCCCACAATATCAAATACCGCATTGGTAAGCTTAATGGTCATATCTTCTGTTCGCTCAATTCTTGTTCCTTCTTCTGCACGTAATCTAACCTGGAACTGGCCGCCATTTACTTTGGGCAATACATCACGCCCAGTCTGCAATAGCAAAAAAGCGGCAGCGGCACTTACGATCAATAAATAGCTTGCAACAACTATTTTCCGGTAAGGCATTATTCGTTCAATAAATTTCAGGTATCTTGCTCTCAGCCGCTCAAACATGCTGATCTTGCCATCCCTGTTACTATCTGCCTTCTGCAACAGTACGGCTTTTTGATCCCATGTATTATGCTCACCCTCTGTGCTTAAGCCACTTGCTGCAAATTCTTCCGCATCTGTCATTTCACTGCCATCCGCTTTTTTATGATGTTTCACTTTCATGATCCAGTTGGCCATTACCGGCACAAAAGTTTGCGCAAGAAAATAAGATACAACCATACTAAAGCCAATAGCTAATGCCAAAGGAAGAAAGAGAGAGCCGGGTATACCGCCCATGGTAAATGCGGGCGCAAATACCGCCAGTATACAAAATAATATCAGCAGCTTTGGAAAAGCTATTTCTTTACAGGCATCCCAAATGGCCAATGCTTTTGGTTTACCCATGTCAAGATGCTGGTGTATGTTTTCAATCGTTACCGTGCTTTCATCTACCAATATGCCAATCGCCAGCGCAAGTCCGCTAAGCGTCATAATATTAATGGTTTGCCCGAAAAGATTTAAAAACAATACAGCAGATATAACGGATGCCGGAATAGTAAGAATAACAATCAATGCACCCCTCGCATCTCCTAAAAATAACAATACCATTAACCCGGTTAATATAGCGCCGATAGCGCCTTCTGACAGCAGGCTCTTTACTGAATTCATTACGTATACCGACTGATCAAATTCATATGTAAGCTCTACCCCTTCGGGCAATTGCGCCTGCATTTTGGGTATATAGCTTTTCAAATTTTGCACCACTTCCCATGTTGAAGCATCGGCATTTTTTGCGATACTCAGGTAAACAGAACGTTTGCCGTTAACCAGTGCATAGCCAACAGTTCTGTCTGCACCATCTTCAACAGTAGCCACGTCTCTTAAATATAAATTTGGTACACCGCCCTTAAAGAGTGGTATGTTTTCAAAATCTTTTACACTGGCAATAGCGGTATTAATGGGCGTGATATAATTTTTATCACCAACACGCACATTACCCGAGGGTGAGGTTTGGTTATTAATACGGATGGCTTCCACCAGTTGATCCGGCGTCATATTATGTATGCGCAGTAATTCCGGATCGGCTTTTACCACAATTGTACGTACATTACCGCCAAACGGTGGAGATGATACGATACCGGGTATGGATGTAAATGAAGAGCGCACATAGTTGTTAGCAAGATCAAGCAATTCATTATTACTGTGTTTTTCACTACTCAGCACCAATTGCCCAACCGGGAGGGTAGATGCATCGAAACGAATAATAAACGGCGGATTTGAGCCGGGCGGAAAAACAGCCTGTATACGATTTGAAAACGCGCTTACCTCGGCAGCGGCCTGTGCCATATTGGTGCCGGGATAAAAACTTATTTTCATAAAGGTTAATCCCTGGATATTTTTTGTTTCAATGGATTTAACACCATTTACATACAAAAAGATGTTGATATACTGCTTGGCAAAAAAACTTTCCATCTGCACAGGCGTATAACCACCGAATGGATGTGATACATAGATCACCGGCATATCCAGCTTTGGGAAGATGTCGATTTTAATACTGTTAACCGCTTTAATACCAAAGAAAAGTAAACCGGCTACCAACACAAGAATGGTAATGGGTTTACGAAGTGCAAAACGAATCAGGTTCATACTATTTTTATTAGTGCCTCGCCCGCCTTCTCCCTCTCCTTTGCAAGGAGAGGGAGAAGGCGCTGCAGAATAAATTCTAAACTATTATAACTACCAAATCATCTTTTGAATATAACCCGGCTTTGCGTTTCCATATGTTCACATTTTCATACACTCACATTATTCCTCTTTGTGAAACTTTGTGTCTTCATGTTTTTGTGCCTGTCAGTCCGGGTAGGCAGGGCCCGGGCATTTCACGCAAAGTGCGCAAATCATTTTCAAATTTTCAAATTCCCCCATTTTCAAATTATTCCTACAATTCATTAATAAACAACCCAAAATCCCCGGCAGCAGCGGCTTTCAACAACAATGCCTGCCATACATTATTATAAGCAATATCACGGTCGGTTTCGGCACGGGTTAATGCGTATAGCGCCTGGGTAACATCAACTATGGTGGTTAGCCCGTTTTTATAGAGTACGGATTTTTGCAGGTATGCATCCGATGCTGCTTTTACCTGCACAGGCGCTTCTATATATGCCGAAACAGCGTTCTTTAATTTTGCTTCAGCAAGTATTTGCTGGGCAGTTAATTGCTGAAGTACCTGGTCGTATTCATTGCGCAGCGCTGCTGATATAAATCTTTGTGAAGTTGATTGTTGGTGTACGCGCAAAATGGTTGTAAGATTCCAGGCAATACCCACTCCTACCAGGTAGTTGCTCCGTACCGGTTTTATTCCTTCAAAATATTTATGATCGTATGCTGTTTGATCAGTTGCATAATTTGAGCTAAACCCTGACCCCCGTGTTTGATAAACGCTGAACAGCGAAAATGCAGGATACTGCAATGTGCGGATATACCTTTGCTGTTGCTCACTTACGTTTATACGACTCCGGTAGTAAGCCAGCACAGGATGATTTTCTCTTACAGCAAAAGAATCCCCAATTATAGCCGGCACTTTTGTGATGAACAATGTATCCAGTAAAAAATCCAGTTTATCCGGAGTGCCCATTAATACTGCCAGTTCGCTTGCTTTTTGCTGCTCTGCATCCTGCGCCCGTAATAAAGCTATTTTAGCGGCTGATACTTCAGCATTTGCCAATGAAGAATCAACACCGGCAATCAAGCCATTTTTTGCACGGGTGGTAACCACAAAGCGAAAAGTATCTGCACGGTTAAGATTATTTTGCAAAGACCTGCTGATGCGTTGCGCTGCTAACAGGTTAAGATATGCTGCCGCCACCTTTACCTGGTGCTGAAACTGCTCCTGCCGCAAATCCATATTATCTCTTTCAAAAACAGATTCTGCTGCTTTTACTCTTTCCTTCACCCTGCCGAATGCAAAAAATTCCCAGTTGATATTAGCAAGATACAATGCGCCGAAGGCTGCATTCCAGTTTTGCTCAGGCAAAGGCAATCCCGAGGAGGCAACACCATAACCACCAAAACCATATAAGGGACCGTTTTGCCCGTTAATAGTACCGTAATCCTGTTGCGCGGAAACAACAAAATTCGGCATTGCTTCTCTTTTGGTTTGAGCAATTACTGCCTGCGAAGCTTTGGCATAATTGCTTTTTGCCCTAATGATATTATAGTTCTTCAGCGCAGCATCCTCTGCTTCTTTTAAGGAAAGAACCTGTGCATGCACAACATATTGGCAAATCAACATTACCAACGCTGATAAAACGGACTTAGCTATGCTCGTCATATTAAATTGCTGATATTTTCAGCAGGCTATCGTTAAAAATTATTGCTGATGATAAGCTTTGTTAGTAGAATTCATATGGCAGGTTTATTCAAAAAATTGCAGTTAGTTATTCTCAGTTTTCTTTCAATTGGAGTTTCATCATTATATCTGTCTGCTCATCATTGCCTAACCTGAAGATATGTTTACTAAACTCAATAAAACCATTTTTCCTGTAAAACTGTATTGCTCTTGTATTGTCTTCCCAAACACCCAACCAAACATACTCGGCATTTTTCTGTTTGGCAACCTGTATTGCTTTCTGATATAACAACTGCCCTACCTTCTTTCCATGAAATGCTTGCAGCACATAAATCCTTTCTATCTCAACGGCTGTATTGTCTTTCAATTCTGTTTGCGCTGCCCCAAAATTTAACTTTAGATACCCGATTACCTGCCCGTTAATTGTTGCAAAATAAAACAAAGAGTCTTTGTTGTTAAGTTCCTTAGCCAGCTTTGCCAGGGAAAAATTTTCATCCAGGTATTTCCTCATGTCCTCGTCTGTATTGCTGGAAGAAAATGTTTCTGAAAAAGTTTGTTTTCCTATTTTCTGCAACGCATCAACGTGTTTTATATTTATTGCCGTTATCTCAATGTTTTCCATAGTTGACCATACACTTTTCTGTAAGCTGTCTTTTAAACACTCAAATATCTGGCAATATACATCATATCATAACTAAAAATACTCTTATAACGTAATTCAAAAATTTATATATCACTTGTATATAATATCTGAAACCGGAAAACAGGCATGTTTGCTTTATTTCCTTTCCGGCACAAACAAAATAGCATCTGCTATCACTATCCCGTTTGATTCTTTTGCTGTTATTTCTACAGCAGCGCCGGGCTTAAAAACATATTCACCAACGTACAGCCATTCCCCGGATGTTTGACCTTCTACTTTAAGCGAATTGAGGTCAATTGTTTTTAAAACAGTTTGTTTGCCAACTGTAATTTTAAAATGCATGGTTGAAGAACCCCCGTTGATCTTGGGAGTATAGCTGTATACTTTATACTTGTCTTCTTTTGTAATAACCGGCGTAAACTTAACAGCATTAGCTTCGCTGCTGTTATTTATTTGTAAAGATGAAGAAGCATAGCTGCCTCTGCCTTTCACGCTTTGCCAGTCGCCTGTTACCGTTACATTATCATCCTGCTCATTATCTATCAAAATATCAGGCTGACTGCCATCAGCAAAAGGGTTATTGCGCAATATGCTTTGCAAGTGAGGGATATTGATATCCTGAACAGATTTTTGTTTATCAATAGCAAGTGATGCCGCTGTTGCTGCAGCCTGCCCCATTACCATAAAAACAGGTTCCATGCGTATGGAACCGTAAGCAATATGTGAGGCAGATAAACAAACAGGTACCAGCAGGTTAGTGCATTCAGCAGCTTTTGGTGTTAATGAGCGATATGCAACAGGATAAGGAGGGAATCCGCCCACCTGCACGTCGCCTTCATTCTTCACCATCATCACTCCATCTTTTTCAATTACAATACGCTGGCAGTTGTGTGAATCCATTGTATAGGCAGCCATACCAACCCCGTCTGTTACAATTTCTTTTCCCTCACAATTTGCCTGCGTCATTACATAATCACCAATCATTCTGCGGCATTCGCGTATATACATTTGCGGTGTCCAGTTATTATTATCGGTATACTCATCTTTAGGATAACCCCATTTCAACATTTCGTCTCTTAAATGTTTTGGCATTCGCGGATCATGTCCAATAAAATACAGCAAGCCTTTTGTATATGACTCATGCGCTTTTTGTATCTCTTTTCTTTTTTCATAACCACCTTCGGGATAGTCGTAATTCATGCCAATCATATCTGTAGAAAACGGGCCATTATTATTAATATCCGTTTTTTGATTCGGCATTAAATCCGGTTTCATTATGAGGTCAAAAGGGCGATTAGGTTCTTTCTCTAATACGCGTATTAATAATTCGTATTTGGTGGAATCATAATCGTGAGGCCGGGTAATAGGTATTTGGTTAGCAGGATCACTGCTAAGGCAAATACGAAAATTATACGCCTGCACTTTTTTGTCTCCGGATCCCTGCTCGGCAGGTTTTTCGCTGCTGATGCCCCAAAGCAAACCACTTTCAGGATTGCCTTTTATTTTATAAGGATCTATACTATCTCTGAATTGATGCTTATCTCTTAACTGAACCCCGTTATATAGTTCTCCATATGTGTCGTTAGACTCACGGCCAACCGTATACGAAACACCTGACTTTGCCATCAGGTCGCCTTCGTAGCTGCAATCAAGAAATATTTTTGCAGCAATTGTGTAATCCGTATTGCTGTCGGGCTTATCACTGTTTTCAATAGTAATAGTTTTTATAGCAGTGCCTTCTTTGCTTACCGATTTAAGCCGGTTGTTGTACAATACATTTACATCGCCTCTTTGTATATATGCTTTAAATAAATTTTCAGCTACATGCGGTTCAAATATCCACTGCTCAAACTTTCCGTAATGATTACCTATTCTCCTGTAATAATCAAGCGCCAGTCCTGATATGGCAAATTTGTTCCCGATATCAGTATATCCTAATCCGCCGGAGGTTAATCCACCCAATCTTTTTCCCGGCTCAATCAGCACAACGGTTTTACCTGATTTTTTAGCGGTATAGGCGGCTATTACACCTGAAGAAGTTCCGCCATATACACAAATATCAACAGAGATTTTTTTCTGAGAAAAAGAAACATTGCAAAGCGACAGGCAACAGACTACAATACAGCATTTAAGCAGTTGACGACAAAGCATAACTCGTTATTTAAATATCTTTTTTACGTGGACGAATAATTAAGCGCAGTGTTGGATCATTGGTTACAAAAGCCCAAAACCAGTTATAAGCGAGCTTTCCTTTATTTCTGAAACCGGCTATCGGAATGATATGAATGAACAACCAAACCAGCCATGCAAAAAATCCTTTAAAAAATCCTTTCGGTAAATCAACCACAGCCTTAAACTTTGAAATAATAGCCATACTTCCTTTATCTGAATAACTGAAAGCATGCATTTCTTTTTGCGCAACTAACCGCTTCATGTTCTCAGCCAGATTTTTTCCCTGTTGTATAGCAACCTGCGCCAATTGCGGATGCCCGTTAGGAAATTTTTGATCGGTGGTTTGATAAGCCTGGTCTCCTATCACAAAAATATTATCAATGCCTTTTACCCTGTTGTATTCATCAACCATAATGCGTCTTCCACGAGCTAATAATTCGGGAGGCAGCCCCGGCGCCTCTCTCGCAATTACACCAGATGCCCATATCAATGTATTACTGTTGATAATTTCGCCGGTTGCCAGTAATACCTTATCGTCAGAAAAATCTTTAACAGCAGTATTCAGCTTTATCTGCACCCCTAATTTTTCAAGCACTTTATATGCTTCCTGCTGCGATTTTGTGCTCATTGGGCCAAGCAGCGCATGACCGGCATCTACCAGATAAATGCTATCTCTTCTATGGCCCAGTTCAGGATAATCTTTCGAAAGAATATATTTACCCATCTCGGCTATCATGCCTGACACTTCTACTCCTGTTGGACCACCTCCTGCAATAACAATATTTCTTCTTTTCTCTCTTTCTTCCGGGTCAGTAGCCCTCGTAAGTTTTTCAAGATTGAGAAGAATATGATTGCGAAGATTTAATGCATCATCAATGGTTTTCATTGGCAGCGCATTCTGCTTCACATTCTCCATACCAAAATAATTGGTTTCAGTACCCATTGCCAGCACGAGCTGATCGTAGGATAATATGCCTGAATCAGTCTCAATAGTATTATCAGCAACATTTATTGTTACCAACGCGCCCAGGTAAAAACGCAGATTCCGCTTTTCCTGAAACATGCGCCTGAAAGGATAACTGATATTTGATGCTTCTATAAATGCGGTGGCAACCTGGTATAGCAAAGGAGGAAAAAAATGATAATTATGCTTATCTACCAGCGTTATTTCTATGCCATTATAATCGGCAAGTTTTTTTGCAAGATTCATGCCTGCAAAGCCACCGCCTACAATTACTACTTTCATACGGTGAATTTAAGGATTTATGGCGGTCAGTTATCAGGAATCAGCAGTCAGCTATCAGCTATGATTTACCTTATACCCTAAACCTTCTGCCTTCTGCCTCCTTTATTTCTTTTTTTGCCATAATCTGGGACCGCCTTTAATTCCTTCCTTATTGGTTACTATAGCAATGTTTTTATCGAGCTTAAAATTGATTTGCTTTGCATTGCCGCCACCAATATACAAGTGATCGTAATTAAAAACGGTTTTCAGAATACCGATAACTCTTTGTATTCTCTTATTCCATTTTTCCACGCCTTCTTTCTTAAATGCTTTCTCGCCGATGTATTTATCGTAATCCCAGTCGTTTTTCCAAACAGGATGATGTGCAAACTCAAGGTGAGGCAACAATTTACCTTCATATAAAAATGCGGTACCAAAGCCGGTACCTAATGTAACTACAATCTCAAATCCTTTTCCTTTAGCAATACCAAGCCCCTGCATATCGGCATCATTCACCACAATACAAGGCTTCTTCAGCAGTTTTGCCAACCTGCCCTGCAAATCGAATTTTGCCCAGGCTGCTGTGCCCAGGTTAGGCGCCGTCATCACCACACCATGTTTTACATAACCGGGAAAGCCTACAGAAATTTTTTGATATGCGGGAAAATCACTAACCAGTTGCTGTATTGTCTTCAATACATTTTGCGGACCGGAAGGTACAGGTGTTGGTAACTTTTGATATGGTTCAATAATTTTTCCGGCAGAATCTAATACTGTTGCTTTGATGTTTGAGCCGCCGATGTCAATACATAGAATTTTTTGCGTAGCCATAACGGTAGTAGTTGTATATTTTAGTCGTTATTTTTCATATTTATAAGATTCGCTATTAACCCCGTCCATCCTGTTTGGTGCGATGCGCCTAATCCTTTTCCACTATCTCCATGAAAATACTCGTGAAACAAAATATAATCGCTGAACTCAGGATCTGTTTGCAATTTAACATTGTTGCCGTACACAGGTCGTTTTCCATTGCTATCTTTTAAAAAAATTTTCAACAACCTGTTAGCAAGTTCTGTTGCTGCTTGTTTTAAAGTGATATAATTTCCCGAAGCTGTTGGGTATTCAATTTTAAAATCATCGCTGTAAAAAAGATGAAACTCCCTGAGGCTTTCAATAATCAGGAAATTCATTGGCATCCAGATGGGACCACGCCAGTTTGAATTACCGCCATACATGGTGCTGTCACTTTCACCCGGAATATATTTAATGGCTGTTGATATATCAACCGTGCTGATGTAGAAAGGATGGCTGTCATATTTTTTGGAAAGAGAACGAATGCCATAATCACTCAAAAATTCTGTTTCATCAAGCGCACGGCTCAACAATCGCTTCATTCTGTGCCCACGCAAAAGGCTCAGCAAATGTTTTTCTCCCTCTCCTTCTTCATACCATCTTGAAACCAGCGATGCAAGATCAGGGCGATGACGCAGGAACCATTGCATGCGTTCTGCAAAAACCGGGTTATCCCGGAGCGTTTCTTTTGTAATTACCTGCACTGCAAACAATGGTATTAAACCCACCAGGCTTTTTACTTTTATTTTGTTGATGGTATCATCAGGCAAACGGATCTGGTCATAAAAAAATTCATCTTCATTATCCCACAAGCCGCTATTGCCTTCTCCCATACTTGCCATAGCGCCGGCTATATACAGAAAATGTTCAAAAAATTTTGTTGTCATGCCTGTATATGCCTTATTCGCACTTGCCAGTTCAAGCGAAATGCGAAGCATATTCAGTGCATACATCGCCATCCAGCTTGTAGCATCTGCCTGCTCCATAACAGCGCCGTTTGCTAAAGGCGTACTTCTGTCAAACACACTGATATTATCCAGCCCTAAAAATCCCCCTTCAAAAATATTGTTGTTGCTATGGTCTTTCCTGTTTACCCACCAGGTAAAATTTATAATGAGTTTGTGAAAAGCAGCTTCCAGGAAAAAATAATCTTTCTTACCGTTTATCTTTTCATCCCGCTTAAATACCCTGTACACAGCGCCTGCATGCACGGGCGGGTTTACATCAGACAGCGACCATTCGTACGCCGGAAATTCACCCGCGGGGTTGATATACCATTCTTCGGTGAGTAATAACAATTGTTGCTTGGCAAATGCAGGGTCAATCATGGCAAGCGTAACACAATGAAAAGCCAGGTCCCAGGATGCATACCAGGGGAACTCCCATTTATCGGGCACAGAAATAATATCTTCATTATTCAATTGCTTCCAGTTTGAATTTCTTCCATGCCAGCGCTCCGGTGGCGGAACACCGGTAGCAGGATCGCCCTCAAGCCATTGCTCAACCTTATAATAGTAAAATTGTTTATTCCATAGCATACCGGCAAAAGCCTGTCGTTGTATTGCTCTTTCTTCCGGTGCATCTATATGCTCCTGTACTTCGTTGTAAAATTCATTTGCTTCGGTAATTCTTTGCTGAAACAGATTATCAAATCCCTCAAATGGTTTTTCTGCATCTTTATTGGTAAGCCGGAGGCGTATTATATGGCATTCACCAGGCTCTAAAATTATTTCTGACAGTACAGCCGCCTTTGTTCCTTTTTTTTCAGGGTTTATGGTTTGCACTTCATGAATAATATAATCGTTGATGCCATCTTTAGGATATGGCGTGATATTAGCGCTGTTATATAATCTCTGGTTATTGGTTTCGTTATCGCAAAAAAGTGCGTTGCCATTTTCAAAATACAGATGCTTTACCGCAAGTGATTCATGCTGAATTTGTATGGCATTATTATTTTGCTGAAACAACATTGGTTTATAAGGATGCCGTCCCCACACCCATGTATTTCTGAACCATAAAGTAGGTAATGCCAGCAAGCTGGCAGGCTTACAGCTCCTGTTGCAGATGGAAAATTTTACCAGTATATCATCTGTGTCTGCTTTAGCATATTCAGCAAATACATCAAAGTATTCATTGTTATAAAAAATGCCTGTATCAATAATTTCGAACTCCTGCTGCTGCCTGTTTCTTTTTTTATTTTCATCGATGAGCCATTGGTAAGGATATTCCTGCTGCGGGTATTTGTACAACATTTTCATGTAAGCGTGCGTAGGTGTAGCATCAAGATAGTAGTACAACTCCTTTACATCTTCACCATGATTGCCTTCATCATTCGTTAAACCAAAATAGCGCTCTTTAAGAAACGGATCTTTTTTATTCCATAGCGCAATGGAGAAACATAGCAGTTGTTTTTCATCGCAAATACCTGCAATGCCTTCTTCACCCCAACGCCAGGCTTTGCTGCGCGCCATATCGTGTGTAGTAAATTTCCAGGCATCACCATCGGCACTGTAATCTTCTCTTACCGTTCCCCATTGCCTGTCCGATACATAAGAGCCCCATTTTTTCCATTCCGGGTGTAAAAGCCTTTCCTGTTCTGCATTCATAGTTTTTGTAATAGTTAAGATGGTACAAATTACTAAAGAATGCGTTAATGGAATTTATTGATACCAAGTTGTTAGAAAGAGGTGTACATCCTACTCCAATTCCAGCACCCATGTAGTATTGGCAGGAACAGAGAACAACATAGAATGAATTTCTTCGCCCGTTATAATATTTTTTGCACTTTCAAAACCGGCTATTCTTTCTTCAAAACGCGTAGCATCTATTGATTTTGCTTCTTTGTTTGTATTGGATATTACAGCGATTGTCTGTTTATCATCATACCTGAAATAAACGTATACTCCTTCAATGGGAAGGTATTGCATCAGCTTACCGTTAGTAAGCGCAGAAGATTGCCTGCGGTAGTTAGCCAGCCTTTTAATATAATTGAATATTTCGTTTTCTTTATCCGTTCTTCCCGAAGGATTGAATTTATTTACCGCATCTTCCTGCCAGCCACCGGGAAAATCTTCCCTCACTTTCGCATCAGAAGGGTTTTTAAAATTCTTCATTAATATTTCAGTGCCATAGTATAGTTGAGGAATACCCCGCAATGTAAGCAACCATGCTATTGCTGTTTTTAATTTATTATCATCTTCGCAAACTACGGAATATATCCTGTCAAGATCATGATTATCTAAAAATATCGCGTTCCTGTAGGGATTTTTATAAAGTATATCCTGTACCAGGGTTGCATATAATTTGTTTACGCCCTCTGCCCAGCCGAAAGATTGGTTTACACCATCCAGCATAGAAAAATATAACGGAAAATCTGTTACGCCCTGCAGGTTATGTTTAAACGGCACATCAATATTATTTTCGCAGAAATAAGCGCTGTTGGTAACGGTTTGCACCCAGACTTCACCAAAAACAGTTAATGAGGGAAACTCTGCCAGTAGCGCATTATTAATACGGTTCAAAAATTCAGGATTGCTGTAGAAATATGTATCAACACGCCAGCCGTCAATACCAAATAATTCTGTACACCATATGGCATGTTGAATTAAGAAATTTGATACGACAGGATTTTTCTGGTTAAGGTCAGGCATGAAACGGGTAAACCAACCTTCGTTGCTTGTTTTTTTATCTATGGCAGATGCGTAGGGGTCAAGCAGGGGTTGATCTTTATAAGAGGTTTGTGTATATTCAGGCCATTGGTTAAACCAATCATGCATCGGCGGGTCAATGGCAAACCAATGTGATGCGCCAACATGATTATACACAGCATCCTGTATAATTTTCAGCCCTTTGCTGTGCATTTCGTCAATCAATGTTTTATAGGCTTTATTGCCGCCAAATCTTTTATCAATATTATAATGATCCGTAAACGCGTAACCGTGATATGTAGAACGTTTTGTTCCTCCTTCATCTGTCAGCGGCATATCATTTTCAATAACCGGCGTAAGCCATAAACTCGTAACACCAAGCGCTGTAAAATAATCAAGATGATTTTGAATACCTTTTAAGTCGCCGCCATGCCTTGCGTACATATTGCTGCGGTCACAAACTTCATCACGCATGCCCTTTATCCTGTCGTTAGTTGTATCGCCGTTTGAAAAACGATCAGGCATAATAAGATATACCAGGTCAGCAGCCCTTACACCCTGTACCCTTGTTTTGCCATCATCATTACTCTTTGCAAGCAACTCAAATGGGATACGGTTTATCTTTTTCTTTTTGATGAATTGTATCTGCAATGTGCCGGGCCGGGCGTCCGGGGCAATAGTAAGGTCAACCGTGGCGTAATGTTTGTTTTCAAGAACAGCTATTTTATCTACAGTTACTCCGGGATATGCAATGGCAATACTGTCTGTAATAGCTGTAGCAGCATGTATCAATAGTTGAAGCCTGGGGGTTTTCATTCCAACCCACCAATTGGATGGATATACATTTATACTTTGTGCGGATGCCTGTAAGCAACACAGGAGGAGTGAAAAAAGAAATATCTTTTTCATTGCAAACAATTTAATTGAAGATAGATATTTGAGATGAAACTATATTAATCTTCAAGAATATCCGGTCTTCTTTCTTCTGTTCTTTTAATTGCCATATCATGCCTCCAGTCTGCTACTTTTTTAGGATCGCCGCTTAATAAAATATCAGGTACTTTCCATCCGCGGTAATCAGCCGGGCGGGTATATACGGGGGGTGATAATAAATTATCCTGGAATGAATCAAACAAAGCTGATGTTTCATCATTCAAAACGCCTGGCAATAAACGGCCAATGGCATCTACCAATACTGCCGCTGGCAGCTCACCGCCGCTTAAAACATAATCGCCTATAGAAATTTCTTTCGTAATAAAATGTTCTCTCACCCTTTCATCAATGCCTTTATAATGCCCGCAGATTAATAAAAGATTTGTTTTAAGTGAAAGTTGATTGGCGGTTGATTGTGTTAATCGTTCTCCGTCGGGTGTGAGGTAAATAATTTCGTCGTATTTTTTTTGTGAAGAAAGTTCTTCAATTGCTTTTACCAATGGTTCACACATCATTACCATTCCTGCCCCGCCACCGTATTGGTAATCATCTACCTGCCCGTAAGCATTTACCGCCCATTTCCGGAGCTGATGAATTTCTACCTGCAATAATCCTTTTTCTCTTGCGCGTTTCATCATGGAGTGCGCAAAAGGGCTTTCCAGCAATTCAGGCAAAACAGTTAAAATATCTATATGCATCAGGCAAAGATAAAGCGCAGAAAAGCAAAACAACATCCTGTGGAGGATGAAATAAAAGCTTGTAAAAAGGCTGCCGGTGGGTAGGATCAATATTCCGTTAGGGTACAACGGCTTGTTTTGATCTGTCAATCAACTATTGGCAGCCTTTTTGCAAGGCGGTAAGAGCAAGGTGAATTTGGTTTAGGGGTCAGGGGTTAGCTATATTATCATACCTGGTATAACTAAGTATACTCCATCAGACGAGGTGTGTTAAGAAAAGGATGTATGATATCTAAAAAAAACCGGTATCAGTCATTCATAAAATCGTCAATATCCCGGCGTTCCTTTTTAGTGGGTCGCCCTACCTTGCTTAAACGTTTGCCCGTATGGAAGCTTGCAGCCTGGTATTGCAGGCGTTCAACTTCTTCAGCAGGAGTAATATCTGTATAATACTTTATGGCTTCGCTGTATTGTACCCGGTTATGTAACAACCCTGTTACTTTAATTCTCCAGCGCTTGTTTTCTGTTTTTATTTCGTACTCATCTCCTATATGAACATTTTTAGATGCCTTAGCCTGTTCTTCGTTGCATTTTACTTTTCCCTTTTCACAGGCATCTGCTGCAATACTCCTTGTTTTAAACAAACGTATTGACCACAAATATTTATCCAGCCTCAATTTTTCTTTTACTTCATTCATACACTGCAAGTTCAATATTTTTCATGAAAATATATTACCGGTTTATTTTCTATTGACATTCCACTTTTTACTCAGGTATAACCATTTATCAAAATGCTATATTTTATACAGGTTTCTCTGCTATATTTACCCTATTAAACAGAAGCTTATTATGATTTGTGCCAAAAACTTATTGAGACATTCTCTCTCATTCATTTTCGTAATTTTTTCCATTACTTGTTTTGCCCAGTATAAATCGAAGGAACTAACATGGACTGCCGACGGAACCGGTTTTTATACAAGTGAAGAAAGCAATATCCGCCGTATAAATCCAAAAACAAAACAACAGGATATGCTGGCAAGCGCAGCGCAACTTACACCCGCGGGAAGTAATACGCCCTTAGCAGTTGCAGGCTTTTCTTTAAGCGCGGATAATAATATTATTCTCATTTTTACCAATACAGCAAAAGTATGGCGCTATAATACAAAAGGAGATTACTGGATATTAAACCGGCAAACAAACCAGCTCAGGCAAATAGGAAAAGATAAACCTGCACAAACGCTGATGTATGCCAAACTATCTCCCGATGGCAAAAAAGCAGGCTATGTGAGTGATCGTAATATTTATGTTGAAGATATTGCAACAGGCAAAACAACAGCACTTACTACTGATGGCAACAGGCAACTGATTAACGGTACTTTTGACTGGGTGTATGAAGAAGAATTTGGTTGCAGGGATGGTTTCAGGTGGAGCGGCGACAGCAAACAGATTGCTTACTGGCAGGTAGATGCGAGGCAAACCCGTGATTACCTGATGTTAAATACCACTGATTCCATATATTCTTTTGTTATCCCAGTTGAATATCCCAAAGTAGGCGAGCCGCCATCTATTGTTAAAATAGGAATAGTAAGCGCCGCAGGAGGAGCAACAAAATGGATGGATATTCCCGGTGATGCGCGCCAGCATTATTTACCAAGAATGGAATGGTTGATGGATAACAGCGCTATAATCGTACAACAGCTTAACCGCAAACAAAACGAGAGCAAAATTTTTGTTTGTAATCCTTCAACCGGCGCGGCAGCTAATATATATACAGAAAGCGATAAAGCATGGATAGATATTAAATCGCGTTGGAACGATGACGATCCTACCGGATGGGACTGGATTGATAATGGCAAATCATTTTTGTGGGTGAGTGAAAAAGACGGATGGCGTCATATTTACCGCGTTACCTCAGATGGCAAAAAAGAAACCTTGCTTACCAAAGGGGATTATGATATTGAAACCATCAGCGCTGTAGACGAAAAGAATAATTATATCTATTTTATCGCGTCGCCCAACAGCGCTATTCAGCGTTATCTGTATCGTACAAAGATGGATGGCAAAGGAAAGCTGGAATTGGTGAGCCCCGAAAATTTAAAAGGCACGCATAGCTACGAAATATCGCCCGGCGCCCAACTTGCTATGCATTATTTTACCAATCGTAATACACCCTATGCATATGAATGGATTAGCCTGCCAGATCACAAACCACTAAACAACGAGGAGAGTATTGCTGCTACCATGAAGCCAGCAGACAGAAAGGATATAGAGTTTTTTACCATCACTACCGAAGATAATGTAACCATGGATGGATGGATAGCCAAACCTGAAAACTTTGATCCTGCAAAAAAATACCCGGTATTATTGTATGTATATGGAGAACCTGCAAGTGCAACAGTAAGTGATAATTTCTATGCCGGCAGAAACCGTATGTTCCAGGGAGATATGGGTAGACAGGGATACTTTTACGTGTCGTTTAATAACCGGGGCACGCCAACACTAAAAGGAGCTGCATGGAGAAAAAGCATTTACAGGAATATCGGCGTAATAAACATCCGGGACCAGGCAATGGCAATGAAAAAATTATTACAGGAACGTCCTTATCTTGATACGGCAAGAGTTGCGTCATGGGGATGGAGTGGTGGCGGTTCATCAACCCTGAATTTACTGTTTCAATATCCTGATATATTTAAAACAGGTATTGCTATTGCGGCTGTTGGCAACCAGCTTACCTACGATAATATTTACCAGGAGCGCTACATGGGATTGCCGCAGGAAAATAAAGAAGATTTTATTAAAGGTTCTCCCATAACACATGCAAAAAATCTTCGTGGAAATTTATTGTATATACATGGAACCGGCGATGATAATGTGCATTATCAGAATGCCGAAATGCTACTGAATGAACTGATAAAATACAACAGACAGTTCCAGTTTATGGCTTACCCTAACCGCACACATAGCATAAGCGAGGGTGAGGGCACAAGTAAGCATTTACAAACATTGTATACTAATTATTTGCTGAAGTATTGCCCGCCGGGAGGGAAATGAGATTGAAAAAATGCTGTCACCAAAGAATAATGTTTAAACTTTTGAGTAAATTATAGTCATTATTTATAATTTATGACAGATGAGCGTCGTTTGGAGCATATAAAGTCTTTAGATGGCATCAGGGGAATTGCTGTTTTACTGGTTGTTTTTTTTCATTGTCCTTTTAATGCTTTTAAAATTCAATTCGGCTGGGTTGGCGTGAATTTATTTCTTATTTTATCAGGGTTTTTAATTACCAGGATTTTAATAAGCAATAAAACGGCAGATATCAAAGCCTGGTTACCTGCTTTCTATATAAGGCGATGGTTAAAAATAGTGCCACTTTATTATTTTTACTTATTCTTTATTTTTTTCTTTTTGTTTGCCCTGAATAAATATTTTCCGGGCGACAACGTGAATATAGCCCAGGGGTTATCCGACCTGAAGCGTAACCTGGCTTATCTCTTGTCCTTTACCTACAATTTTGGAAGCGTCATTCATTTTTTTAGCAATACAGATTATCATAACTCAGTATTTACCGGTCATTTATGGAGCATTTCTGTTGAGCAGCAATTTTATTTATTGTTCCCGGTACTGGTTTATTATCTTCCTGCTAAATATGTTAAACGCATTTGTTTCTCTTTGATCTTATTTATCCCTTTTCTCCGGCTGCTGACAGTTATATTTTTGAAAGCAAAGTTTAATGATTTGTTTTGGATAGGAGATGTATTATACAGCTCAACCCTATTTCAGTCAGATGCGATAAGCATAGGTGTTTGCATTGCGCTATGCAACCCTGACTTTCTCTGCAGGTACGGAATGCGCTGCCTTAAGATAGCCCTGCTATTGGTATCAGTAATTGGCGTTGTGCACATTATTTACCTGCATGATTATGGTATGAGCTTTAGCTCCTTAGGCTTCGATATACCGGTTTATCACCTAATCTACCAAACTCCTTATACCATTTTCAACAACAGGTATTTCTATTCTATTCCTTTGTTAAACATAACAGCAGGTTTAATTTTTTTCCTGGTGGTTAAAAAACATATTATGGCAGGGTTTTTAACCAACCGATTGCTTACCCGGATCGGTAAAATTTCATACAGCATTTATATATGGCATTTACTGCTGTCTTATCTTACCTCAGTAATAGTTGCTGCTATATATAAGCGGCCGGAAGAAATACATGTAATGTACCAGGTACTGCTTTTAGGGCTTTACCTGGCGGTACTTTTTTTAATCAGCCAGGTTAGCTACGTTTATATTGAAATGCGGTTTTTACGGTTAAAGCATAAATATCCATATAAACCATGGAGTGCTCAGCAGGGGAGTATTTAAAAATTGGCCCCGCAGGCGCACCCGCAAAACAAGGGATATACACCAAAGCATCAAACCAAATATCCCCGATATCAGAGAATACAGCCAGTAATAGTGTTTTCTTAAAACCTTAGTAACACATTGCTAATAATAGTACAACCTTATTAGCTTCAATAACTACAGCCGGCTAAAGTTAAACCTGACAGTTATTGAAACAAGATGCAATAATGTAATAAGGTTGCGCTAAGTTTCACGTTTGGTTACTAAGGTCATAAGCCTGCCTGTCGGACAGACAGGGTTTGTTTTTTGTAAAGAAATATTGTGTGATTTGAATATGCGGAGGATCTACATATAAAACGAACTTGCTGCACAATAGCATGGTAACCAGAGCGTGCAGCAGAGAGTATATATAATTATCGCTGCATATGTTTGTGAGAAGTGAAACGTAAGAGATGAGGTTCTCACATTTTTCGTCTGACATTTCATGATTAACTTAATACTAGCTGAGCTGCGCTGTATACAAGGTATTTACATAGCTGCAGCGCAGCGGTAATATTTGTAGCACTATAGTGGATGTGGTATTTCCAGGTGCAGCGCACCGTAATATTAAAATATAAATATACCAGATTAATATTACGCCGCGCTGCGGCTTATTCCATATTGCTTTGCCGTGCTACAAATATCACGGTGCGCTGCACCGGCTCCCCTCTCTCCCGAAACTTAGGGACGCAGAGAGTGCTGAGGAACAATATTTTTGAGTTTGCTTTGTACATTCAAAAAAAAGAAGTAATTTAATGTGTTCAATACTTATCGAAGCCTGCATGATCCTGTCTCATACTATTCTTCCCCTAAAGAAAACAACAGCAATAATCTGAATACCGGGTAACAAATTCCTGTTGCTTATTATATACATAATAAACGTATAATTATTAAATTCTCTAATAATGAAAAAGCTTAAACGAATAGCCAGGTTAGTAAGTGTAGGCGTTTTTGTTTTTTTCTTTCACGCTAAATCTAAGGCAAGCGAATTATCGCCTGTTGATAAAAGAATAGAAACAATCAGGAAAAAGATTAAAGAGGATTTAAAAGATAAGGATGCAAAAGAAAGTGTAGTGGATTTTAAAAAATATACCAATACCGGCGACTGGGTAAACTGGGGCAATTGGGGGAACTGGAATAACTGGAACAATTGGGCCAAATGGAACGATTGGGCCAATTGGAATAACTGGGGCAACTGGCGTAATTATTAAAGAATCCTTACTAAGCAATGCCTGTTTTAAAGCCCAAATCCCCGCCTAGCCCCGTAGATTTATTGGTTATCCAGGGTTCTCCTTTTTGTAATATAGCATGTACTTATTGTTATTTGCCCGGCAGGCATCTTACCCAAAAAATATCCATAGCTATTATCAGTAAAGTTTTTGAAAGACTTACAGAGAGCCATTTATTGGGCAATGAAGTTACCGTAGTATGGCATGCAGGCGAGCCTATGGCTGTTCCTCCTGCATATTATAATAAGATTTTTGAGGTTATCAATGCCGCCGTTCCCCATACGCTGAGCCTTTCTCATTCTTTCCAGACAAATGCCACACTTATTACACAGGGATGGTGCGATTTTATTAAGCACCATAATATAAGAATAGGTGTGAGCCTTGACGGACCTGCATTTATTCATAATAAATTTCGCGTAAAAAGAAATGGCAAAGGCTCTTTTGACGAGGCAATGACAGGGATTGATCTTTTAAAAAGGAATGAGATACCATTTCATGTGATTGCGGTAGTTACTGATTTTTCGCTCGACTACCCGGAGGAAATTTTTAATTTTTTCCTGGAAACCGGGGTAGATCGGTTAGGTTTTAATATAGAAGAAACAGAAGGCATTCATAAAGATTCAACCATTACCAGTTCCAACGGGGAGCGGGTTAAAAATTTTCTTGCCAGGATATTCGACCTCCAGCAAAAAGCGCAGGGAAAAATGATTATCCGGGAGTTTGAATCTGCTTTTCATAAAATAATTGGTAACCCGGTATCAGAAAAAAATTCAGTGTTTGATACGATTCCCAACAGCCATATGCTGCACCCGTTTGCCATACTGAATATTGATTGCGATGGTAATTTTATGACTTTTTCCCCCGAGCTGTTAGGGCAAAAAAGCGAAGCATACGGCAATTTTGTTTTAGGCAATGTTATGACGGATAAATTCAGCGATGTTATCCATTCTCCGAGGTATAAAAAAATATATGGCGATATAAAAGAAGGCGTGGATATGTGCAGGCAAACCTGCGCATATTATAAAATTTGCGGCGGCGGAGCGCCTTCCAATAAATATTATGAAAACGGCAGTTTCCGGTCTGCCGAAACCCTGTATTGTAAATATACCATACAGGTGCCAGTAGAAATAGTGCTTGCTGATATTGAGAAAGTGTTTTAGGGGGGAATAGTGAAAAAAATTATTTTTCTTCTTTTAAATCGTCAATGTTCTTTTTTTCAAGAAATGTTTCAAATGAAGGATTACTGACATTCCACAGTTTTACCGATGTTGGGGACCGGCTTAAAAGGCGCTCCCCGTTTTTAGCTAACTCTAGAGACTGGATAGCTTCAATATCTGCCTGGAATTCTGTTATTAGTTTTGAGGTATTGGCATCCCAATAGCGTATCTTTCCGTCTCCGCTCCCTGTAATCAAAGTTTCACCCGTAAACGAGAACACTACTGCATCTGTTTTATACACAGGAATCTTGATTTTTTTATTATCGACTATGCTATCACTCGCCTTATCATATTCCAGTAAATACACATAATTTTTGTTGGTACTAACTAATATTTTTTTTCCGTCCCGCGAAAATTTTACTTTCTGGAAGTATTCTGACTCTTTGAGATTTGTTGAAAATATACCAACCGGTGTATCCGAGTTAATCTCCCAGAATCTTGCTATACCAGGGTTTTCTGCCCCTGTTACAAACAGGAGGCTGTCGGTATTTGAAAAATCTATTGATAAGGGTATGAAATTTTGATTTTTCTTGTCATAAAACTTTTTAATAAATTTCAACGTATCACCCTCAATGCTCCAGAGTTTTATAGTGTTTATGCTCCCGGTTAATAATTTTTTTCCGTTATCGTAAAAAACCGCAGAGAATATATTATCTCTAAAATTCTGCTTTTTCGAATCGCCAATCTTACCGCCATCATATTTTGTAAGTGTAATTTCTCCTTTCGCTGATGAGGAAAAGATCAATTTACTTTCTGAAGAATATGCAAGGCAGGTAATTGCTGTGTCTTTATAAATATGTCTGCGCTCCCGTATTCCCCTGCCAGCATCAAATACTTCTATAAATCCATTAAAGTCACCCGTAATAATCTCCCCGGCACTATCGGATATTATAGCGGCAGCAGTAAAAGGAGACTGATAATCTGCATGTTTATCTGTTATAAGCTTTCCGTTTGTTCTCCATATTTTAACAGTATTATCAGCAGAACTCGTAAAAACAGATTTTCCATCGGGCGAAAAAGCAATGGACCTGACCGCATCGTCATGCCCGCCTTTAAGCTCCTGCTCCAGGTTTCCGTTTAAAGCATATAGCGACAGGTTATTGCTTACGGCATTGCTAATTATAAAATGCCCCCCATCCGGAGAGAAGGCGACAGCGCTTATATCATTTTTGAATACTCCGAATGATTTATCAGGTTTGGCGGTTTTATAAATAATTGGATTATTGATTGCCTTACCATAATCCCATAAATTAACAACGCCATTTTTGCCGCAGGTTAAAAATAAAGTTGAATCCGGCTGAGGAGACACAACCACCCTGATTTCGTTAAACCTGTTCCTGCCTTGCGGGTCTGTATATTTTTCAATTTCTTTATGGTCAGTACAGTTTATTAGTTTTACAGTATCATTCAGGGCTCCGACCAGCACATATTCCTCTCTCTGATTCTCCCTGCGAGGCAAAAAACTAATTGAAATAATCCCGGCATCTGAAGGACTGGTTCCTTTATTAAAATGCTGTTTGCGCGAATATACTATGATAGAATCCTGATGTGCTTTAAAGTTTTTGCTATTCTCCTCGATACTCCAAATCCGCAGCTTTCCATTCAGTGAGCCGGTTACAATCTTTGTATCGGACATCGCGACAGAAATTAAAAGGTCATCAACATCGGTTTCAAACCTTTGCAATTCTGTTAACAAGCTGTCGTTTTCAATATTGTATAATATTACAACTCCTTTTTGAGTTGCTGTTAATACCCTGGTTTTATCAGGCGAAAAAGCGATACAGGTTACCGTATCATTTCTTAATGGAGTTTTAAGAGAGTCTGTGATTTGTGGTTTTGATGTATCAAGTGAGTCTTCTTTCCGGCATTTCCATAAAAAGATTTGCCCGCGTTTATTTGCGGCTATAACCTGGTATTCCTTTTCCGATATAATGTTGAAAGCAAAGGCCGTAAATGAGTCTTTGGGAGATTCAATTACAGGTTTATAAAAATAGAAAGCTTCATTCAAAAGAATTTTCTCCGCATCTTCTTTTATTAAATCCCAATTTGTTATTCTGGCTGGAATAAAGTTAATATATTTTAATGCCTTATCTTCAAGCTGCAGCGCTTTGGTTGGGTTATAAAGTTTCTCTTTTAATGCATCACTAAAATTTGTAGAACTATTCGTGGTTGCTATCACCCACCCAATTCCTAAACCTAAAATTATAAGTGCGGCCACCAACAAACTTCCTTTATTTCTTCTTGAAGTGTATAAGCTCTTTTTAAAATACTTATCCGCATCATTAAAGTTTCTCTTATTATAATCTTTTTCAAACAATTTATCATATCTCTCTGCCCAGCTTCTATTAATATTTGAATCCTTTATCCATTTTCGTGTGGAAGTAAGTTCTTTCCCCGTAAGCAGTCCGCCACTTATTTTTCCATTTTCATCACCATAGTATTTGTTGGCAGATTCAATCAATCTTTCATATTCTCCGGCATCCTCAGCTTCTTTATTAACCCATTTTTTTAATGTTCCCCAGTTGCGTATTAAGCTTTCATGGGATATATCTATAACCATATTCTTTTTTTCATTAGAATAGGTTTTTACCAAAAAACATCTGTCTTTTTCAATAAACTTATCAACCAGTTTCAGGATAGTATCTTCATTTTTACCTGTTATTTGTATCAGCTCATCTATTGTACACGGCCTCCGGGTTTGCCTGCCTTTTTCATCAACCTTTGTAAGCGATTTGAATATTTTCTTTGTTAGCTCTTTATCTGCATTGCTCAGTTTATTATATACGTCTTTCTCAACGTGCTCTGAAAGCGCGTTTTTCGGTTTGTCCACGCTTTCCTCCTTATCCACACTTTTCAAACTGCCCACACTTTTATAGTCTTCAATATCCAGTTCCCCATTTTTATCTTCCAGTTTTTCGTAAAGCCATAATCGCATTAAAACATGTTGTAATAATGGCAGTTCATCTTCCGTTTTTTGAGCATCATCTAATAATTCAGAAGTGAGATCGGAATTAATTTTTTTTCCAAATAGTTTTATTGGAGATTCAATAGTTTTTCTCAATTGGGTTCTGTCTAATTTAGGAACAAGGTATTGCCCTTCGTTAAGCGCTTCCGGTAAGCCATGAAACCTGTCGCAATCGCCAATAAAATCAGATCTCATTGTGATTGTTACATATATATGCGACTTTTCCTTTGGCTTGTCCTCGGGTTTTAGCCCCGGCTTTTCCTCATTTTCAAAAGCCTGAAGTAGAAGTTTGACAAATACTTCTGTGTCATTTCGCTCTTCAACAGTCTTTTTTTCTTCAAAAATTCTGAAAAGCTCTTCACATATGTGCGACTTTTTCTTGGACTTGTCCTCTGATTTTTCCTCCGATTTTTTCCCGTTTTCAAAAACCTCAAGTAAAAATCTTACAAATACCTGCGCATCATTTCGGTCCTCAAAAGTTTTTTTTTCTTCAAAAATCCTGAAAAGCTCTTCAAACTGGTCAATCAGAATGAAACAATTTGTTTCGTTTTTTTTACATTCTTCTTCAATCCGATTAATAATTATCTCCGGGCCATCTTCACGTACCTGGTTAACAATATCTTTAATTTCATCTTCTTTAAAAATTGTTCTGACAAGGTTGAGTAAAGGAGTTGACCCTGGTTTCATCATTTTAACATCCCAACTGTCATATTCATTAACTAAAAATCCTGCCTGTAAACTTGGAATCAACCCAGCCCTGATAAGTGATGATTTCCCACATCCGGAACTCCCTATAACCATCAGGAAATGATGCTTATGAAGCCTTTCCAGCAAATCCTTGATTTGTTTTTCTCTGCCAAAGAAAATAATACTGTCCTGAATTTCGAAAGGCCTTAAACCAACAAAAGGTATTTCAGATTTTCTACCAAAAAAAGAATTAACAACACTCATATTAATTGGGTCTTAATTCGTTTATGATATTATCAAGTATTTGGTCAACCGGTTCGAATTCTTCACTATCACTATGATTGTATTCTTTACAAGTAAGGTTAAATAATTCAAAGGTAAGGTCATTGCTATCAGTCTTTTGAGGAGGAGTATTAACTACAAATACTTTGCCCACGCCATTCGTATCTAATAAAAAATGAATGATTTTTGTTATCCTTTCCTTTAACCTTTTCTTTAACTTGGTATCTCCATGCAAAATAATAAAGCCTTTAGAACCAATTACGTTTTGTTTTAATTTTTCTATTACTGTATCCGGTGTGGGATTCCCTTCAACTTTTATCAGATCCGCATCCAAACCTTTTCTCAAAAGATATGCTGTAATTAAATGACCATAAATTTTTGTGCTTTCATCAAAATCGACAAATGCTGTATGCACGTGAGATGGATAATTATTTGATTTCACTTCATTAATTACTTTTTTTATCTCATCAAAAATACTTCCTGTATTACATATTAAAATATCAGAGCGTTCAGATAGCACCTTTGTGCTCTTTTTATGCCTTAATATTTCGGCTTTAATATTTTCCTGTTGCCCTTCTTCGTTTTCAGGTATAATAAATAACGGTAAACGAGAAAATTCATACAGCTTTTTTATTTGTTCTATTATATAATCATCAGGGTTATTGATAATTGAATCATCTATTAATTGTATTGCGATGCCTGCGCTTTTTACCTTTTCTGGCAGTTGCTGAATATTATAAGCAGATTCTGTAAATACGCTATAGTTATTTTCTACTAATTTTTTAATAAGCGCATTTTTATTTTTTGTTAGTGTTTCGCCAATAACATCAGCAACAAAAATTTCCATTCTCTTATCCTCCCCTGAAGGAGAAGCAACGGGTTGTTTTGGAAATTGTTTTAGCGTATCAAATATTGCGTTTGATAAGCGATGAATTTGTTCTGTTGTTTTATCATCATTTATTGCAAATTTGAGTCCACGCTCATCATCAATCTCTTTCTTGAAAAAATTCATGCCGGTTGTACTGGTAATACATTTGTCAACAGAATGCGTTTGGGTTTGAATTTCCCTTTTAAATTCTTCAATAATTTCATCTTCAAACTCTTCACGATCTTTTAATGGTATATCATGCAAAAATAATTTGGATATCCTGATACGATCCTTTGCTACCGCCAACCCAATCTCTTCATTTTGAATTTTTTTCAGAAAAGCATTTAACTCTTTCCTGCAGTAGCCATCTTCGCGAATAAAACCATCTGAAAACAGGCATAGCATAGTCGCGGATTTGCTTATTACATTTTCAATGGTCTTATCAAAAACTTTATTTCCATTTAAAAAATTCCTGTCAATACCAATTTTAATTTTAGTACTCCGCTGAAACAGGTGATTTTCCAGCGCATTATAGAATTGTTCGACCCAACTCTTTTGGTCAGGCTGATCAGGGCGACTGTCTGCATGAGCATAGCTGATAAAAACATCGTATTCATATCCGGCAACGTAAGACATGGTTGTAATTTTTAATATTTGTTCTGGTTACCCTTTTAATAAAAGTTTAAAACGCTATAACTGATTCCATGCTATTTGTTACCAATATCCTGGTTCAAATAGCAAATATATTTAGGCTTATATTGGATGGAAATTTTCAATGAGTAAGTCGGAAGAAGGGTTAATAGTGCAGGGTATTACACAACAACAATGGTAAATTAAGGAAAAAATTTAAAATATTTGCTTTTCATATAATAGAATTTATTGGGGTTTTATTGAGTTCATCTTTTCCTGCCCCTCTTAGCGCCAGTCCTGGCTTTTGGTCTTACCTGCTTTTCCGGCGCATCAGTTACAAGCACACTCTTTAAAAATTCAGAAGCATAAGGCGATGCTTTTATTTTATTAAAGAATTTTTCTCTCGCTGCTTTGTCCTGGAGAAATGCGCCGCCATCCGCGTTTTCAAATTCAATTACTTCAGCATAATCCATTAAGCTTTCATCCTGGTATACTACCTGCATTATCTCAAGTGAGATCATTTCATTTAAAGTTGCATCCTGTTGTGCGGATACTGCCGCTTTACCTTTTGCTTTGCTTCTTATCCATGTGCCGATAAATGGTATTATTCCAAAGAACAGCACTCTCGCTTCGCGGGAAATTTCAAGGTCATCCAGATCAATATAGTTCAATGCATCAAAAGCTCTTATAATACCATTGCCATAATATTTTTCATAATAAGGATACTCCTTATTAGCAGTGACATACATTGCCCTTCGTACTGCCTCTACCTTTTTCCAGGCGTTTTTACCGGTAAAACCGCTTAATTCATCCCTGTGGTATAATAGCCATAATGCGGCGGTTGCGGCTACCTGTGGTGTGGCTGATGATGTGCCTCCTCCTGCTTTTGAAAAGGTATACGGCTTATCGTATGAGGCCCAGGGCACATTAGGCGTATATGCCGCGATGGCTTTGTTCATGGCACTTTCCGGGCCCCAGCTACCCTGCATAAATTCACCGCCCTCAGAGCGTGCTTTCATTACATCCCGCGGCATATCCACATCATAAGGCATATGATCATAACAGGCACCCGCAGCCGCAATTACGCGGTCAAACCGTGCCGGGTATAATACAGCTTTGGGAGAAAGTTTTCCCAGTCCCTTTACAAAATTATTTCCTGCCGCTGTTACTACAACAACCCCTTTTTCATAAGCCATATTAACGGCTTTTGCCACCTCACGTGTTGGATAACCTGCCATTGACATTGTTACAACTTCACATCCATTTTCAACAGCATACTCAATACCTCTTGCCACATCATTTGCATTAAACGCATTGAATACAGTATCGCAGATACGGATCGGTATTACTTCTGCAAATGGTATTGCGCCAACATCGCCACTATAGCCGGCATAAGCATCTGCCGCAGAAACTGTATTGCCGGCCAGTAACGCTAATGTTGCGGTGCCATGACCATCCTGTTCTGCTATGGTGCCGGTATTGAGTTGATCAATTCCTTTATTAATACCAAACTCATCTTTCCAGAAGCTAACGCCCATATCCTTCAATAAATTCCGGGGAATACTCGGATGTCCGGGTAAATAACCGGTGTCAACATGCCCGATTCGTATAGTCTCACTGCTCCTTTTTTCTCTCTTTAATTGCTGCTGTACCTCATCGCTTGCTTTTCTTAGCTGCGAATGCTCATCATCTAAATGCCATATAAATTCGTTGGGAGAAGGCTGGGGCTTTGGCCAATTAGCGAGATAATTATTAGTATTTTCCCTGCTTATTTTTATTTCCGGTTCTTTTATAAAAACAGATTTTATATCCGGCTCTACAAATACAACAGGTTCTTTTGATTTTTTCCTGTTGAAGTAAGTTTCATAGGCTTTATCCCAGGGATGTTCTGCAGATTTTAACGTTGCACGTTCTGTTTGCGGCTCCTGTATCTTATCAGAAGGTTTAGCTTTTCCTCTACTCCTTGTTAAGGATTTTTTTCCGGTATCAATCAGCAATGATTCGGCAGCAGGCGTTTTCTTAGCTTTTTTTTTGCCTGTGGCTGAAGTGGTAAAGCTGATTTTTACTTTGGCTTTTCCATCAATGCTGAAGGGCGGGCATGCATTAAAAGCGCCCTTTGATTTTCCGTAAACAAACAGGTTTGGCTTTTGTACTTTGGGTATTACGGAAAGAATTTTTTTATAGAGGCTTTTATAATCGGAGACTTCATCAAACAGCCCTGCTTTAATTATTTTTTTAAGTGTGCCGCTAAAAACACCGTTCTCGCCTAATTCTCTTGCAGATTCATTATCCTGGCAGGCTGCAAAAAGCATAACCGCTGCATTAATATCTTTCTTAAAAACAGGAGGGCGCTCCTTAATGGGTTGCAATACTTTTTCCTGCGCCGCATTTATTTTCGGTTGAATTTCTTTGGGCACAAGCCTTGAACGATAACCCAGCCTGGTATAGGTATTTTCAATTTCCTGCTCGGCACGCATCTGTTCTGTAAGCGCTTTATTGCTGCCGGGCACAAAACGGGATACTGTTCCGGAATGACAACTATCAGAAAACATAAGAATACGCACGCCGGGTTTAAAATCTTTAAACGCTTCAAACAATTCATCGTCTATTAACTGGCGGTCGTATAAGCACCATGTTTCATCCTGCAAATCATCCTCATCACCGTTTTCATCGGCAACCGTGCCGCCATGCCCTGAATATGAAATAAGCAGCATATCGCCCTCCTTTAAATCAGTGGCGGCTTTTTTCAGTTCGGCTAATACATTATGGCTTGTGGCTTTTTCCGTCAGCAATATTGTAATGTTTTCAAATTTTGCCTGCGTTGCTATTGTTTTGTAAATGGCAGCATCATTTTCGCATCCGAACAATTGCCCGTTCCAGTCATCATATTTTTTGGGATCAACAGCATTAAGCCCTATATGCAGGGAATATCCTTTTTGTTTCATACAAAAGAATTATAAATTTTTAAAATGCAGGTTGTAAGACGTTGGATGAATACTTAGGGTAATAGCTAAAAAAGTTGACCAGGGCGTAGATATATTGCAGGATAATGATGTAAAAGATAAAAAGAATTATGGAGAGATTATAGTAATAGCAAAAATAAATTTTGTTAACAGACTGACGACTATTGAATCTTCACGCTCGCCAGCAGCTTATTATATCCTGTACTTTCTTCCCACACATTTTCATTTGCCAGCCTTACAGCATATTCAGGCCTTTTGCTGATGCCGGTATATTTGTCGGGCATGCAGAGCAATAGCTCATATGTGCCTTTGGCAATACCGGCGGGAAGCTGTACAACAGCTTGCAGTTTTATTTTTCCGGCATACCACTTTCTCACATCCGTATCTATAGCAATAGTATATACCTGCTGGCCATTGCGTAATATAAGCTGCGTTGGGCGTTCATTAAACGGCGACGCGTAACCGACATTTTCTATATTTAACATAAATGAATAGTTGCCGCCTGTAGTGGCAGCAGAGGGAAATGAACCATCTTTTAATACAAACCTGTAACCCAGGTTCTTTTTAATGTTGTTCATGCAGCCCTGCTCTTCCCATTTATTATTTAAAGCATTATTGTACGCGCAATTTAAAAAGCTATAGTGCATGGTTTGCATTTCTGTTTGGGCAATGCCGGACGTTTCGCAATTGCTTTGCGGGCTGTATGCATCGCTGCATGTTTCACCACCTACTACCACATACTTTGATTCCTGCTGCATATATGCACGCATGGGGCCGGTGAGCGATTGCCGCGGTGTAGAACTGTTACCTAAATCATCATAGGTTCCGTAATCATCGGGGCCTGATAAAAAGCAGTCGTTATGAAAACCGATTCTTGCTTTATCTGTTTCGGTGAAAGCTTCCGCATCCTGCATGGCTAATGAAGTAACCGGTGCATGGATGCCATATACAAATCTTTGCTTGGTTTGCGGCATGCGCACCTGTATCATCCTGTCTTTCGGCACAGCATCAAGCATAGCTGCTATAAAATTGATACGATCCTGCCAGTTATTGTCGACCAATTTCCCTGCGCCATTCTGTGACGGATCACCGAAATAATCACTGTAATATTGCTCACCCCATACACCAATAAACCCGGCCTGGTAACAGGCTATTACATCGTTGTTTTGCTGAAATACCGGCTTGAGTTGTGCAATATGGCCGGCAACTATAGCAGGCGAAGCATCACCATATGGCGGGCAAATAAATGATGCTGCGCAATTGCCGGCATTTGCAGTAACAGTATAAGTGAACCTGGCAATGAGCTTTACACCTGCTTCTCTCGCAATAGCACAGTCTTTTTTTATGTTTTCAAGAAATGAAGCAGGCAACGATTCAGCGGTATAACCATCCATTACAAAATACCTGAACACAAGGGTGCTGTATACTTTATATGTTCCACCGTCTGCCTGCTGCAATGTCCGCCATTCTCTCAACAGGTCGACATCGAGCGGTTCATAATTGTCTATATGTGCTTCGCTATAGCGATAAAAGCCACGTTCGGGATTTGGAAAATCGTCTCCACTTTCCGTATAGGTAACGGTGTTTGCTTTATTATCACCTCCTGTTGCTGTAGCTTTATTACATTTACTGAAGGAAAAAATACTCAGTATCATAATACTCAACGCAATAAGGCTGCTGCTGTGCAAAAGTTTTATGTTCTTCATTAAGTGCGACAGTAGTTTAAATTTAGAAATAGTAAATCTTTTGCCGCAGATCCTCAGATGAAACAGAATCTTATTTTATTTATTCAGAATCTGCGGCTTCAGCACACTCATTATTCTTCCATATTCATATAAATCGATTGCGCATTCGCATCAGGCCATGTACCTAATGTTTCGCTCCAGTCATTCTTGGTAATGGTTATACCCAGCTTTAAACCTTTGGTAGCCGCCAGTCCTTTCAGTTTCGACCGGGAAAAACCTGCCTCAACTTTTAATGTGCCCCCACTTTCTTGCACATAACCTACGTTGAAAAATTCACTTACAGATTGATAGTCGAATGCAAATGCATCCTGTGCGCCATTATGATAATACGGGTCTAACCAGCCATCGAGCATGGTGCCTTCCAGCAATACATTAAAGCCACCGCCGGGAAACAAACCTGTTGTATAACCTGTGGAAGGATCGTTATCTGTATCTAAGTAAAAATCATAAATATCGGCACTGGCTTTTGTGGTGGCTAACTCAAAATATACGTATATGTTATTCGCATCATAATCCAGCTTCAGTTTTTTGGCAATGCCTCCACCTGCGCCGGAAGTATATACATTCGTTGCGACAGTATCCCAGTCAGCAAAGCTATTGTCATCTAATTTTATAGAAGAACCTTTTGACAAATGCAACACCGTTGAACCTTCAGCCACGCTACCTGCACTGTTGGTAGCGTACAGTGTTACCACATATTTTCCTTTTCCCGGATAGGTATGAGTAGGGTTTTCTTCAGTGGAAGTTCCTCCATCGCCAAAATCCCATTTATACGAAACCGCGCCGGACGTTTCATTGGTGAAGGCTACATCTGTACCATTAATAGCCAGGCTGTAGAAGATATCTGCTTCAGGCGTTTTATCTTCTTTTTTACATGATGCAAACTGTAGTGCAGCGCAACAGGTAATCAATATATAAGCGATAATATTTTTTGCTTTCATACAATTGTTTTTAGAGCACATAAACAAAATGGCTGTCACAATAATTAATCATTTTGTGCACAAAGCTTATTGGTTTGTATTTCGTCTACCGGTATATAATAAATGATGCGATTGTTATCCCAGTTGATTAAAGTATTGGGATAGTTAACAGGATCAACCACCGGATCAATATCAGTTTCCTTCAAACCCGGAATATGATATCCCCAATAGGTTCTGCTCATACTGCGCTTGTTGCGGTACACATCAAATGTGCGGTGACCTTCAAAGGCCAGTTCAATTCTTCTTTCGTTCAATACTACATCTAATGCGGTGCTGCCAGATGGAACAGTACCATTGTACAACGCGTTTTCCAAACCTCTGCTCTTTCTTATCTCATCCACATCATTCAACGCCTTATCTGTTTGATTTAATTTGGCTTCAGCCTCGGCACGATTCAGATACATTTCCGCCAGCCTGAACATTACCGGTGAGCTAAGCGTTGGGCTTCCACCCTGCCCGGAGAATTTAGAAATATAATAGATATCAATGCCGTTCAGTTTTTTAATCTCACCATTATCATCTTTTGATGGAATGATATAAGACCACCTGATATCGTCAGGTTCTTTATCCATTAGGGTACGGATTGATTTAGTCGCAAATTCTTCTCCCCAACCGGAATTACCATTGGAATATATCATTGAAGCGATAGAACCAAATTTTCCATAATCATCTATGGTAGTAAATGCAATACAAAAAATAGTTTCGGATGCGGTTTGCGCATTTGCGAAAAGAGAAGGGTAAGTATCGGCAGTAGCAAGAGAATAATTACCGGAGTCAATTACCTTAGTAGCATATTCAATAGCTTTATCATTATCTTCTTTATACAAATACACCCTTGACAGCAGCGCCCATGCAGCGTTTTGCGAAGCATACTGCGGCCCTCTTGACTGCGTCATTAATGTAGCGGCTTTTTCCGCGTCTGCAATAACAGATTCATATACTTCTGCAACCGTTGCTCTTGCTTTTTGCGCATCATCAGCAGTGGAGGTGCGCAGGATAATACCGGGTGCAGACGGATCTATGGAATATGGCTTCGCGAAAATGCGCACCAGGTTAAAATGCGCGAACGCTCTTAAAAAATAACACTCTCCAATCATTTGCTGCGTTGCTGCATCGGGGTCCGTTATTTTTTCTCCTGCCTCAATCACGGTATTCACATCATTAATAATTTTGTAAGATACATACCAGAAATAGCGGGTATTGGTTTGTGTTGGTGAATGATCGAGCGTGAAACTGTAAAACAACGGGTCTTCTGTTTTTTGACCGCATACGATATCATCGCTTGCAAAATCAGACAACTGGAAATATTGCCGCAGGTACATAAGGTTATCATCTGATGTGCCATTAAAAGGCAGATGATCTTTGAATAAAGAATAAGCGCCGTTTACCGCGTTGGTCAATCCATCTGCAGTTTGCACAATGGTTTCGCTGGTAAGAGCATCGCTGGGCAGTATGTCTTTTTTACAACTGCCGGCCAGCAACAGTATACTATATAATAATATGGAGAAATGCTTTTTCATCTTTGTGATTTTTTAAAACCTGAAATTGATATTGAACAGGAACTGGCGGTTGTTGGGATATTTAAAATCCGATACACCCGGTGTTACATAGGTTTGCGGTGTAATGGTTGTTTGCGGATCCTGTCCCAGGAATTTGGTGAATGTATATACATTGTCTGCTGTAACTGATACCACAATGCCATTCAACCTGGTACGTGTTAAAAATGATTTAGGTAGTGTATACGATACCGTTATGTTGCGTATGGAAAGAAAGCTTCCGTCTTTTAAATACCGTGAAGAAGTTTCTGTTGAGCCGGCTGCATTCTGTGGGCTCGGCTCTGTAGCGATATCTCCCGGTTGTGTCCACCTGCTGTAACCGGAAGGCAATACAATCTGGTTATAATAGGGTTCGTGACCATCATTCATTACAAAGCGCAGGTTATTGCTGAATACTTTGTTGCCGGAAAGAAAATAAGCATTTACCGATAAGGCAAAATCCCTGTAGCAGATATAATTTGTAAAGCCGCCCTGGAATTTCGGAAGCGCTGATCCTAATTCCTGGTAAGACGCACTGGCATATTCGCTGGTAGATTCGCGTTTGGTAACGTTACCCTGGTCATCTTTGGTTACTACTTCCCAAAGCGGGGCGCCGGTTTGCACATCAACGCCTAACCATTTGGGCATATAAAATTCATAAAGGTTTCCACCATTGCGATATATCTGCGAAATACTCCATGAGCCTGTGCGGATAATATCAGAAGGCAGCCCCTGTAATTTATTATTGTTGAAGTTGATATTGAAATCAACAGACCATTCGAAATTTTTATCTTTAACAATAGCGGCATTTAATCCTAATTCAATCCCTTTGTTTACCACTTCGCCTATATTCTCCCATCTTTCTTCAAAGCCAACAGACAGCGGCTGGGAAACCTGGAGCAACAAATTTTTTGTTTTGTTGTTGTATACGTCAACCGTCAGATTAAATCTCCTGAGTAAACCAATATCTAACCCAACATTGACCTGGTGTTTACTTTCCCATGTTAAATCGGGGCTTGGTAATTGAATGGGAATTGCTGCCACCTGCGAATTGTATTGACTTGCCAAAGAATACAAACCAAGATAACGCGATGCCCCGATATCCTGTGTGCCTGTTACGCCATAGCTGGCACGGATTTTTAAATTATCAATAAGCCGGCTGCTTTGCATAAACGATTCATTGCTGATGAGCCATGCTCCGGAGATGGCAGGAAAAGAGCCATATCTTTTTCCTGCCGGGAACGCAGAAGAGCCATCAATACGATAAGAACCGGTAAGAAAATATTTATTGAGATAGCTATAGCTTAATTGAGAGATATAGGATTCGAGCACACCTTTATTGTAGTACCCGTTAACCAATTGAGAATTAGATACAACGTTTAATACGTGCAGCCCCAGGGGTAGGCCTTTTCCTGAAGCGCCTAATGATTCCAGCTTGCTGCCTTCCAGTGCAATACCTGCCAGTCCGCTGATGCTATGATCGCCTGCTTTGAAATTGAACTTTAATAAATTGTTTGAAATGCCACCATAATTCAGTGTGCTGCTTTCATCAAGATAACCGGTGCTGTGGTATTGTCCTGCAACTGCCGGTGAATAATAATTTGTTCCTTTATTATAACCGGCTGCTACACGGTTAGTACTGCTGAATGACAACCAATGGGTGAAATCAATATTCAATGCGAAATCATAATTCACATCAAATCCTTTGTAGGCGTGATCGGAATTATCAATAGTATGCAAAGGATTTATTTTATCTCTCGACCACCATTTGAATGATGAATTACCATCTACATAAACGGGATTGCCATCAGCATCGAAAGGATTATCCCAGGGAAGATTGAGGTATGCATAGTAAATATCCATATAATCATAGCTCTTGCCCATTGACCCGCTTATATTGATATTGTTGGTAACACTGATAGCTTTTGAGAAACGGTAAGTGGAATTCGCCCTGAGATTTACACGTTTGTAATCTGTATTCAGGAAAGTACCTTTTTCATTATAATACGTCAGTCCTATATAGTAATCGTTCTTTTCTGTTTTACCGCTGGCAGATATATACACGTTCTGCATAGGCACGGGGCTGAAAATATTTTTCAACCAATTGTAATTCTGATTACGTAAGGTTTTAGGCCTTTCACTGTAAAATTTCAGAATGTCTATTTTATAAGAGTTGTCTGAAGTGCCGGGAATATAATCGCGGTAAAATTCTTTCTGATAATCGTATAACCGGCTGCCGTTCATCATGGTCATGCTGCCATAATCAGGCGTGCGCACACCGGTTGCAATCTTACCTTCAAATTGTACTTTCTGCGATTTTGCTTTTTTGGTAGTGATGATGATCACCCCTGCATTAGCCTGTGAGCCATACATAGCGGTTGCACCGGCATCTTTTAACACCGTAACATTTTCTACATCATTAGGATCGTAATTTCCGCCGATAATACCGTCCACTACGACCAATGGACTTTGTGTTGCGTTAACAGAGGATACTCCACGCAAACGAATTTCAGCCGCGGCGCCGGGCACACCTGAACTGTTCACCACCTGCAAGCCTGCTACTTTCCCCTGTAGCATAGAGCCGAGATCGTTGGTAGTAACATCCTTTAATTTTTCAGCGCTTACTACAGTAACCGCACTGGTGAGCTCCGCCTTTTTCTTATTGCTATACCCAACAAGCACTACTTCATTTAATGATCCTGCTTCTGCTTTAAGTACTATATTGATTGTACCGCTGCTTTGTGCTGTTACTTCCTGTGATGTAAAACCAATATAACTGAATACAAGTATCGCATCTTCGTTCTCCACGTTTATGGAGAAATTTCCCTGCGCGCTGGTAACGGTTCCGTTAGATGTTCCTTTTTCCACGACACTTACATTAGCAAGCGGCTCCCCGTTTTCTCCTGTTACCCTGCCCTTTACCGTTAGCTTACGCCCGGAAGCGATATTATCACCGGCGGTATTGGATTGAAGCGGTTTTTCTGTTTTACCGGTTGGAACAATAACAATGGTATTGCCTTTGGCAATAAACTCAAGACCGCTGTTTTGAAGCAATAAGGAAAGCGTTTGTGCAACAGAACGCTGCTTCTTCTCCAGTTGCAGATCTCTTACCTGCGCTATTTGTTTTTCAACAAACGCAAAGCGAAATACGGTTTGCTGCTCTATTTGTTTAAAGCCATTCCTGAGCGGTTCCCGCTTCAATCCCACCGTTACTTTTATTTCTTCAGGATCCTGCGCCTTGCTTTTACCGGCAAGCAGCAGGTTCGCACTCAACAGAAAAGAGGAAATTAAAACACAACTGAACTTCATAAAGAAAATCCATTTTCGTAATGCAATAGTTTTGACCGGGGGATGCAATTCATCCCTGAAGGCAGGAAATTTCATACCTTACAATTGTTTTAGATGTTACACAATATTTAAAGCGCATGGCTGCACTGACTTCCACTCAGGGCGGCCAATTTTTTTATCACGAGACAGAGAATCGTTTATAGGTGTTTATCAATCACATCCTTTGCCATCAATAAGAATAACGCCGGTGTCTTTATTTTGCTTCCATTCCGCTTTGATAAGCGTGCATATTATATCTAACGACTGTTGAAGATTATCGTTAGAAAAATCCGCAGTGAACCTGCAATGCCTCAACTGTTCATTTTGAAAATGAAAAACCGCCCCAAACCTGTTGCCGAGCGCTATAGTGGCTTCGTCTACGGTGGCGTTATCAAACTCCATATCGCTGGCTTTCCACTCCAGCACTTTTTCCACGTTTGCTTTTGTATACGATGTACCAACGGAAATTTTATCAATCACCAATTGATCTCCCGCGGATAGTATGCCCAATGGTTTTTTGTTACTGTCTGATTGCACCTGCACACGCCCCCTCGTTACCGTTACGGCCCAGGCAGTATCTCCGGGATAAGCTTTTATATTGAAAGCTGTGCCCAATACTTTAGTAATGAACTTTCCGGTATGCACAAGAAAAGGTTTTTGAGCGTTATGCTTCACATCAAAAAAAGCTTCGCCTGTCAGGTATACATCACGGGTAGATTGGTTGAAGGCAGGCGGATAATCCAGCTTGCTGTTCTCATTGAGTGTAACTATTGTACCATCGGGCAGGCTAATGGTTTGTAACCGGTGTTGTTTTGGTTTTTGTGAGTACACAGCTTCCGATGGCTGATGGCTGATAGCTGAATGCCTGCCAGAAAGCTTCCACCATAAAACGGAAACACATATCATCAAAGAAGCTGCTGCACCCAATAGTATATATTGCCTGCGCTTTGCCGCGTTTATTTTCCGGGTATAATCAATTTCCTGCGCTTCAATTTTTTGCTTGAGCAAATGATAGGCGCTGTCCCAGTTTACTTCGGCGGAAGGATTGGTATCTGCCGGTGTATCCCAAAGGTTTTTAATATCCAGTTGCACCAGGTCATTATCTGAAAGCTCATACATCAATTTCCAGAATTCTTCCAGCTCAGCTTTCGTCGCTGTGTTTTGAATATATTTATGCAGCAGCAGTTGCAACCTGATTGGGTTGGAAGACATACAAGAACCAATTTGCTACTAATGACGATTAAAAAAAGAGGGAGTACTATTGGTAAGAAAAAAAAGCCATCCTGACCTTCCCATGGGAAGGAACTCAGCGCACAGCCCTCGCTATGCAAAGGTTGATTGCTAACTAATAACTCTTCGTGTTGCTTGTGAAAAACCGTGTCATGGCATCTTTCTAATAATTTTTCAAATTCCTTTCTGCCTGCCGGCAGACAGGGTTCAAGCGCATCAGGATTGCACTAACAACATTACCAGCAGCAAGCTGCTGATATTATTTTTATGAAGAAATGTGCGTAAAGAGCGAAGTGTTTCTGCCATGGTGTTTCTTACCGTATTGCGGGAGAGTTGCAATTTTTGGGCGATCTCATCATAGCTTAATCCATGCATGCGGCTTAGGGTAAACACCATGCGCCGTTGAGGAGACAATTGCTGAATAGCCTGGTCAATAATTTCCCGGCATTCCTGTTCCAGCATTTTATGGTCAGCTTCTTTTTCTTTCGCCAGTTCCATTTCACGTCTTGCCAATTTTTGAAGCGCTTCATTCCGCGAAGCGATGCGCAGAAAATCCAGTGCTTTATTACAGGCAACCTTGTGCAAAAAGGCATCCATGTTTTCTATATGCATGATCAGTTCCCGTCCTGTCCACATTTTCATGAAAACATCCAATACTATTTCTTCCGCTATTTCTTTTGATTTTACGATGGAGTATAAATAGTTGTATAGTTTACCGCGATGCTTTTTCAAAAAGCATTTTGAAAGCCTCTTCGTTGCCTGTGGCTATTTCTATTTGTAATGCAATATCACTGTGCATATATACTAACAAAGCAGGTATGCCATGAAATTAATAAAAATTAATCCGGAAAAAAGCATTTTTCCAACACAAACGGTTGAGTAATTTTTATAAACTTCTTTTCAGGAGATAGTTTTACCGGCACAATCGCTGAATCAGATTTTTATGCTGAGGATACTGAGCTGATAGTTTTTCCGCATCCGCCAATTCAAAATCTTCAAAACTAAAACCCGGTGCAACAGTACAACCAACAAATGAAAATGAAGTATTGACATCCGGCTCACCGGCAAACCAATATCCCGCAGGCACTATATATTGAAATATTTCACCGCTATCGATATGGCTTCCAAGTTTTGTAGTGGTAAGATGCCCGTCCGGATCAATTACGTGAATCAATAATGTTTGTCCCGCATAAAAATGCCAGCACTCATCGCTTTTGATTTTGTGAAAGGCCAAAAATTTCCCCGCTCCAATAAAAAATAAATAGCGGTTGAAAAAGCTTTGTCAGCACCAAATCGTTTAGGCAAACCGGTTGCAGGAATTGTTTCAGCGCTTCTGTATGTTTCAGTATAATAACCTCCTTCGGGATGCGGTTGCATGTTAAATTTCTTTATTAAAGCGGATACAGTAATCATAATTGGAAGTTAGTGCTTTATGTGTATGAATATCAGCTTAACGGGTTGCTATTTTATGCAGTTTTTTATTCACTATATTTACTATCCACTTTAAATCAAAATATATGCGTCCATCTCCGTCTGATTATTCTCCTTTTTCAGAAACTTATATTTCATTGGTTGAAACCGGTGATGTTAAATTAATGCTGAAGGATTCTCTTAAAGTAATGGAATCTTTCCTGGATACTATACCCTTAGAGAAAGCAGATTATGCCTATGCCGAAGGTAAATGGACTATAAAAGAAGTATTGCAGCACTGTATTGACACGGAAAAAGTATTTGCATATCGTTCTATGTGCATTGCACGCGGTGAGCAACAACCTTTGCCGGGCTTTGATCAGAATGAATATGCTGCCAATGTTGATGTTGGCAAGCGGTCTCTCGAAGGTTTGAAGGAAGAGCTTTTACTGGCAAGAAAAGCATCTGTTATTTTGTTTGAAAATCTTCGCGATGAAGATTTACAGAAAAGAGGTATTGCCAGTAACCATCCTGTTACTGTACTCAGTTATGGTTATGTTCTCATTGGCCACTGGCGGCATCATGAAATAATATTCAAAGAGAAATACGGAATATAATTGCCTAATTGAATAATTTATTTTTCCTGAATGCAATGCCCTTTCTGATCAGGTAAGCGTGATAAGCGCTCGGAATATCATGCGTCCAGGAAGGCAGTATAAGTGTTATTAATATCCTGTCTACATGCGATATCAATCCTAAAACTATAGCTGCTGTAAAAGGTATGCCTGCGTGATTGAATCCTATTAAAGAAGTAAACGCGATCAGCAACGACAGCCCCCACATTTTTGAAAGAAAAGCATGCGTACAGGTTTCTCTGCCGAATTTAATAATACTGATTACATAGCAAAGCGCTTCCATAATAAAAATAATAATAATCGGTGTAGCGTTATTCCTTATTAAATCTGGATATAACATCCAGGTACTAACGCCAACGGACACCCAGAAAATCATATCAGCCTGGCTATCGAAGCGTCTTAAAGCAGTGCCGGCAACCTGCAGGTTACGGGCAATGATACCATCAAAAATATCAGAGATCAGTCCCAGGTACATCAATACCAATATTACAGGTTTTGCATCGTGCTTATATTGCCATGCAATAAATAATATTATTGGTGCAAGCATTAAGCGGAATATAATCAATAATACCGGTATGCGGGCTTTCATATAGCTGGTTCAGGTTGATAGGTTGTTGGTTGTACTAAAGATAAGCAAGATTTATTTAGCTCTGCCGGAGAAAAACCACGATGCGGTTTTTTAAGATGATTTGTTTTATAGTGAACAGCGAAAAAGTAATGACATGATTTTTATTTTTGTAATAGTGAATTTATCTATTGCATAAGTATTCTGTACAGATGCATGTGCCGCCGGGAATAGCCGGCAAGGTACAAAAAAGCGCAACCGTATTTTGTTACTCGCATAGAGCAATGCAGCGTATTTTATTAACTTGCCAGCTGGTTTATCATCTCTTTTATTATGAATCGAAATTATACTTTCATTGTTTGCTTAGTTGGTTTTATTACTGCAGGTATTTACAGCTGCAAAATCATTCCCGCAAAAACAGTATCGACAGCTATTATGCAAAAAGTGTTTGAAGAAGTAAAGACGCCATACAAATATGGCATTGTGTTATCCGCACCGGATAGTACAAAAATGGCGGATAGCCCTACCATATTCCGCATGAATGGTAAGTGGTATATGAGCTATATTGTTTTTGACGGAAGAGGATATGAAACCTGGCTGGCTGAAAGTGATGACCTGCTGCACTGGACTACAAAAGGCAGGTTAATGTCTTTTACGGAAAACACCTGGGATGCGAGCCAAAAGGCCGGTTACCCGTCACTGATTGATATTAGCTGGAACGGAACACTTGCACCAATGAAATATGAAGGCAAATACTGGATGAGTTATTTAGGCGGCGCAGATAAGGGATATGAAGCCGGCAGGTTAGGTATCGGCATGTCAACTGCCGCAGATATAAGCAAGGCAGAGGAAGTGCAAAGATTTCCTGAGCCTGTATTATCTGCCATTGATAATGATGTGCGCTGGTATGACAATAAAACCATTTACAAGAGCTCGGTTATTCATGATGGAGACAGAAAAACAGGTTATCCTTTTGTGATGTATTACAATGCAGCAGGAGACAGCACGCATGAAGGACACCAGTTTGAAAGTATTGCTATGGCTGTTTCAAACGATATGAAACAATGGAAACGGGTTGGAGATAAACCTTTGATTACAAAAGGCAGGGGCATTTGCGGCGATGCACAGATTGTAAAAATGGGCAGGCTGTATGTAATGTTTTATTTTGGTTATAACTGGAAAGATGGCAATCACACAGCATTTGAAAGATTTGCCTGCTCATACGATTTAGTGAACTGGACTGCCTGGGAGGGAGAAAACCTGGTGCAACCTACTGTTGGTTTCGACAAGCAATATGCACACAAGCCCTGGGTAATAAAATGGAACGGGGTAGTATACCATTTTTATAATGCGGTTGGCGATAAGGGAAGGGTAATTGCGCTGGCAACTTCAGAAGAAATGAGGTAGATGGTAAAAGGTATAGGGGTGTAGGGCCTAAAGTTCAGGATAGAAGGTATAAGGACGTTAAATCATAAATTTGTTGTGATTACCCTACATCTTACCTCCCACCCTACACCATAAATCTTCCACCTCGCCGCATCTATCTCAGCTTTTTGCACATAGTATAATGAGGAATGGTTACTTCATAAAATTCGTTGCCCAGCACCTTGTATCCAAACTTTTCATAAAATCCTACCGCAGATGAGCGGGCATGCATCATTAAAGTTTCATAACCTTTATCGCGGGCTATATTTTCAGCAAAAGTCATTAAAGAGGCGCCAATGCCTTTTTTCTGCAGATTGCTGCTTACCGCCATCTGCCTCAGCCGGCAGGTATTGCCTTCCGAGCGGGTAATAAGGCAGCAGCCGATCAGCTTATCCTCTTCAAAAGCGCCGATTAACACATCATCTTTTTCACGGTCTAATTCTTCCGGGTCAAAATAAAGCCCCAGGGGTTTGCGCAAAATTTCATCCCGCAAATCAATCATTTGCTGATATTCCACTGAATCATGATCAATTATCTTTAACGGCATGCTCGTTTTTTAATGAGGTAAGCTTAAAAATACAAAAAAAAGCCTTATAAAAACAAGAGCGGATGAATGGGATAACAACTGTTTTACCGGCACTTTATATTATAAATATTCGGCAGGTTTACAAACAGCAAAATCTATCTTTTTAACACATTTTCAAATAGATATTGTTTTTATCCCAAAAACTATATTTTTGCACCCAGTATTAACCAAATTTTACAACCATGTCTGACATTGCAACAAGAGTTAAAAAGATTATTGTTGACAAATTAGGTGTTGATGAAGCAGAGGTAACTCCGGAGGCATCTTTCACCAATGATCTCGGAGCTGATTCATTAGACACCGTAGAACTGATCATGGAATTCGAAAAAGAATTCAATATCTCCATTCCTGATGAGCAAGCTGAAACCATCACAACTGTTGGACAGTCTATCGCTTATCTTGAGGAGCATGCAAAGTAATTTCTTCCTTTTAGCTGATCGCGGGCAAACTTGCTTATGGATTTAAAACGAGTTGTTGTAACAGGCATTGGCGCCTTAACCCCATTGGGAAATTCTGTGCCGGAATACTGGCAGGGGCTTATTAATGGTGTATCCGGCGCTGACGCTATTACGCTTTTCGATGCGTCTAAATTCAAAACAAGGTTTGCCTGCGAATTAAAGCAGTTTGAGCCTACCAGTTTTTTAGATAAAAAAGAAGCAAGAAAGATAGACCGCTTTACGCAAACCGCCCTGGCTTGCAGTGATGAAGCAGTTAAAAGCGCCGGCATAACCAGGGAGAATATTAATCCTGACCGTGTCGGTGTTATTTTTTCAAGTGGTATCGGAGGTTTGATAACCTTTCAACAGGAGGTAACAGAGTTTGCCCTTGGCGATGGAACGCCCCGTTTTAATCCCTTTTTTATTCCAAAAATGATTCTTGATATTGCTGCCGGGCAAATATCAATGCGTCACGGGTTTCGCGGTCCTAACTACGCAGTGGTATCAGCTTGCGCTTCGTCTACCCATGCTATAATGGATGCTTTTAACCTGATAAGATTAGGTAAGGCGGATGCTATTATTGCGGGGGGAAGTGAAAGTGTAATACGCGAAGCAGGTGTTGGCGGTTTTAATGCTATGAAAGCTTTGAGTGAAAGAAATGATGATCCTAAAACTGCGTCACGACCTTTTGATAAAGACCGCGATGGTTTTGTAATAGGTGAAGGCGCGGGAATATTGGTTCTCGAAAGTCTTGACCATGCTATAAGCAGGGGCGCAAATATTATTTGTGAGATTGCCGGAGCCGGAGCTTCAGCGGATGCGCATCATATTACGGCACCACATCCTGAAGGGCTTGGCGCTAAAAATGTAATGACGGTTACATTAGCAGATGCCGGCATGAAACCTGAAGATATTGACTACATCAATGTGCATGGTACTTCTACTCCGCTGGGTGATATTTCAGAAGTAAAAGCCATACAAAGTGTTTTTGGGGAACATGCGTATAACCTCAATATCAGTTCTACCAAATCAATGACAGGGCACCTGCTTGGCGCTGCCGGCGTTATTGAAGCTATTGCCTGCGTAATGGCAGTTAAGGATGATATTGTTCCGCCAACCATCAACCATTTTACCGACGATCCAAATCTTGACCCGAAACTGAACTTCACGTTCTGGAAAGCGCAAAAACGCACGGTACGGGCTGCGTTAAGTAACACCTTCGGCTTCGGTGGTCATAATGCTTCTATTATCGTTAAGAAATATTCTGCCTGATTTTATCGTTAACCGTAAAATACAACAACTACCTGGAGGTAGTTTAAGCATTAAGGCAATTAAAAAACTTAACTACCCTTAACTTCTTAATGGTTTATAAATTATGCCGGATAAAAAATTTAAACAGCCTCTTAAAGAGTTGTTTTACATTTGCTCAATATTACTCCTAAAACAATAGATTTGGCCTTAGTCAGGTATTTCATTCAATATCTCGGGATTGATAAAACCAATCGCTCGTTTTACAAGCAATTGTGCAATGTGCTTGGATTTGCACCGGGCACTATTTCCCTCTATAAAACCGCGCTCAGTCACCGCTCTGTTAAAGAAGGCACCGATGAAAACAACGAAAGGCTTGAATATCTCGGTGATGCCATATTAAGCGGTATTGTGGCTGATTATCTTTTTAAACGTTATCCATATAAAGGCGAAGGTTTTCTTACAGAGATGCGCAGCAAAATGGTAAACCGCCAAACACTGAATGAAATAGCAGTAAAAATGGGGTTGAAGAAAATTACCATCTACAATAAAAATGATGGCTCCCTTAAAGTAAGCCAGATTTTTGGTAATACTCTTGAGGCCCTTGTTGGGGCAATATATGTTGATAAGGGCTTTAACCAAACCAAGCAGTGGGTGCTTAAACAAATCATTATACCCCACATGTTTGTAGAAAACCTTGAAACACTTGAAATAAACCACAAAAACAAATTATACGGCTGGGCAAACAAAAACGGCAAAAACCTGGAGTTTGAAACCCTGGATGAGAGGTTTGAGAATGGCAGAAGATTATTTACCGTTGGCGCTGTGGTAGACGGTGAATTAATTGCTGAAGGAAAAGCCTATAATAAAAAAGATGCCAGCCAGATAGCCTCACAGGTAGCAGTTGAAAAACTGGGACTGGGGAGGATTGAGGAGTAGGGCTCGTTGTTACTATGAAAATGCTCTAAAAAAGCTCTAAAAATTACAGGAAGGCATTTTACCTTTTTATTGCCTTAACAGGGATACTTTCATTGTTGCTGGAGATTCATATCTATCGACATACCAAATCAGAGTTAGAATACCTGCGTTTATTACAGTTTTAATTGGACTTATCGCATTTATCGTTGATAAAAAAAACTATAATGCGACATATTCAATTTCTGGATTTTTCTTTCCACTTATACAAAATACAGTATCCTGGGGTTTTATTGCTTGTTATATTTTTATGGCAGTTAATTATTATTTGGCAGACAAGAATATTATTGAAAATAAATTGTCTATAAAAGATAAACATTCAATATCAGGTCCCAAAGGCAATGGAAATCAAAGAAAGCCGGTAGTGGTAGTTGATTATTTGGGTATTGAGAAGGATCTGATTTTTACATATCCAGACACAAAAAAAGTTGATGATTCTGATAGTGTAAAAATTAAAATAAGAAGAGGGTTTTTAGGATTTGATATCACATATGAATATGATGTAATCAAAAAAATAAATTAAAGCTAAATCAAACACTTTCTACAACAACGGCCACTTAAAGGCACTCTTCATCGCCACCTTCATTCCCGTTGCCGATGATTTTCTTGCTGCTTCAATTACTTCAAGCACATGCAATGCATGTTCAACATTTATTATTGGTTCGGTTTTGTTTATGAGAGATTCACTTACTTTGGTTGCACCTTCCTGCCATACATAACCGCCTTTATCAGTGCTTAATAATTTTGGTGCCTGGTCCCATGAGTCGTCGAGTATTACGCCATTGGTTTCCCAATCATAACCAATCAGGCGCATATTGCCTTTATCTCCAAAAATCTGTATGCTATGTAATGTTTGGTTGCCTGCCTCATGACCATGCGGATCAAAAAAATTAAAGCCACACATTACATGCGATATCACGCCATTGCCATGATCCATCAATACATGCGCATTGTCTTCTGCTTCTACCTTCACCGTTCCTTTATCATCAACCGTTCTTTCAGGCTTCACAATAGATAACATTGCCATTACGGCTTTTGCGGGGCCAAGAAGGGCGGTGAGTGTAGCCATATTGTATACGCCGAGGTCAGGCATGCTGCCACCACCTTTTTCATAAAAGAAAGCAGACCATGTTGGTCCCGTATGTCCATATTGCCCGTGAGCGCTGGCAAGTTTACCCAGCTTTCCCTCCTGTATACATTTATTCATAAAGGCAAACTGCGGACTGTTTACAACAGCAGGCGCTCCCCATATACGCAGTTTTTTCTGCTTCGCCAGGTCGAGCAATGCTTTTCCTTCCGCATAAGTATTCGCCATTGGCTTTTCACTCCACACATGCCTGCCTGCAAGCAGCGCCTGCCTGTTTAATTTGCCATGCTCCTGCATATCCGTTAAGGTCACCATCATATCAAATGGTGTACCTTTCAGCATCGCGTCAATATCAGGATAGGTTTTAGCGCCTACATTATACTGTTTGTTCTGTGCTTCGGCACGTTCCGGCTTTATATCACAAAGACTTACAATTTCAATAAGGGATGAACTTTGCAAATGCGGTATATACCTGTTGCTGACACTGCCACAGCCTATTACAGCTACCCTAAGTTTTTGTTGCCGGCTTTCTAAAGCAAAACCTTCTGTAGCTGATAATAGCGCCGCCGTACCTGCAGCGGCTGTATATTGCAGGAATTGTTTACGGGAGATGTTTGCGTTCATATAACAATCGTTTGGATCAAAAGTAGAGATTTTCTTTTCAAACTTATAGGTTTCCACTCGTCAATCAATTAGCGGTATTGTTTGTTTTCATCTTAAATTAGTGCGATAATAGCTTGTATCTAAAAACAGGAATGAATGAATTTAAAATACGCCTCTATACTGGTAATAGATGACGACCAGGATGTACTTACCGCCGTGAGGCTTTTATTAAAAACAGAGGCGGCAACAGTAGTTACAGAAAAAAATCCTGAAAACCTGCGCTGGCTTTTATCCAAACAATCTTTCGATTTAATTATGCTTGATATGAACTTCAACAGTTCTGTAAATACAGGCAATGAGGGTTTGTATTGGTTAAAGAAAATAAAAGAATTTGGTTCAGACGCTGCTGTAATTATGATTACCGCTTATGGAGATATTGAACTGGCAGTTCGTTCTCTTAAAGAAGGCGCAGCAGATTTTATGGTAAAGCCCTGGCATAATGAAAGATTGATCGCAACGATCAAAGAAACATTGAAGAATAAAGGAAACAATCAGCCTAAATCTGCCATAGAAAATTCCGATTCAATTATAGGAACGGAATTGCTGAGCAATTCTGAAGCAATGCAGGATATTTTTCACAAAATTAATAAGATAGCGCCTACAGACGCAAATATTTTAATATTGGGTGAGAACGGAACAGGAAAAGACCTGATTGCAAAAGCGATGCACCAGTTATCTCTGCGCGCTAATAAACCTTTTATAAAAGTAGATGTTGGCGCATTAACTGAAACTTTATTTGAAAGCGAATTGTTCGGCCATAAAAAAGGCGCTTTTACAGATGCGAAAGAAGACAGGGCCGGCAGGTTTGAATCTGCCAATGGCGGTACATTATTTTTAGATGAGATTGGCAACATCTCTTTGCAGCAGCAGGCTAAATTATTAACGGTATTGCAAAACAGGCAGGTTACCCGTCTCGGCACAAATCAACCTGCGCCTATTGATATACGATTGATCTGTGCCACAAATGTACCGCTGAGTGAACTTGCCAATGAAAACAGGTTCAGGAAGGATCTTATATACCGCATAAATACGGTTGAAATAACGGTTCCTCCATTGCGCAAACGGCAGGAAGATATAGTGATACTCGCCAGGCATTTTGCAAAAATATATGCATCAAAATACTTAAAACCTTCGCTGGTATTAGGGGCATCAGCTATTGAAAAACTAAAACAATATCATTATCCCGGCAATGTAAGAGAATTGCAATATACCATTGAGCGTGCGGTAATAATGGCTGATGCAGATGAACTTACCGGCGCCGATCTTATATTCTCTCCTATAGAATCAACCGGCAGCCCGGTTGAAGAACAGGATGAACTGAATTTGAGTGCCATTGAAAAGAATGCCATATTGCGGGTAATTGAAAAGCATAACGGCAATATTACCAAGGCAGCAAAAGAACTTGGACTGACAAGAACGGCATTGTACAGAAGATTGAGTAAGTATGATATTTGAAATAAAGTGTTGGGTATAGGGCCTTATGCCCTATACCCAACGCCTTACACCCCACACCTTTAAAACTATGTTTAACAAATACGAATGGCGGATTGTTGTACGCATAACGGTTTTATTTATTACGCTATGCATAACAGCTTTCTTTTTGGTGAAAGGAAGTAACTATTATATATACCTTACCATTTGTATACCGGCAATAATAGTTGAGCTGATTGATTTTTTTTCGCTTTCAGAAAAAGGCGCAGGATGAAGTTTCTCAATTTGTAGAATCTGTGCATTACAGGGATTTTTCCCGATATTTCGATGTAAAGAAAGCGCCTTTGGAATTACAGCCACTACGCAAAGGATTTAATGATATCAATACCACCTTCAAAGTAATCAGCAAAGAAAAAGAAACCCAATACCAGTATGTACAAAAGATACTGGAGCTGGTTGATACAGGCATATTATCCTACGACAGGGAAAGTGGCGAAACCGGCTGGATGAATGAATCGTTGAAAAAAATGCTTGGTATTCCCTACCTGAAAAGTATTGCGTCGCTTGAAAAAAGAGACCCTAAATTATTTGATGAAATAAATACATTAAAGCCTGGTGAAACAAGAGTTATCCCGGTTACACGAGATAATAATATTTTCAAAGTATTAATTTCTGCAACCGCTTTTCAAACCGATAACAGGATATTTAAACTGGTTGCTTTTCAAAATGTTGATGATGCCCTGGATGAGAACGAATCAAAAGCCTGGCAAAGATTATTAAGTGTGATGACGCATGAAATCATGAACTCTGTTGCGCCGATATCTTCGCTGGCCGACACATTGAAAAACAGGCTTCAGTTAGCCTCTAAACATATTGAAGACAATGAAGGCACGGTGGAAGACCTGGAGCTGGGCATCATCACCATAAAAAGAAGAAGCGAAGGGCTGTTGAAATTTGCGGAAACCTACAGAAGCCTCAATAAAATAACTACGCTTAATCTCACCAAAGTATATGTAAGGGATCTATTTGAGAATCTTTACCAGCTCATGCAGCCAACACTCCTGCAAAAGAATATTGATATAGATGTAATATTAAAAGATACGGAGCTTACTGTTGAAGCGGATACCAATCTTGTGGAACAGGTGCTTATTAACCTGTTGGTTAATGCGATAGACGCGGTAAAGGATAAAGAGGAACCTCATATAACATTATCAGCAGCAAAAGGCTCCAATCAAAAAGTAATTATCAAAGTAGCTGATAACGGCAGCGGCATTCCCCCTGAGGTACTTGATAAAATATTTATACCTTTTTTCAGCACCAAAAAAAGCGGCAGCGGTATAGGTTTAAGCCTGTGCAAACAAATAATGATGCTGCATAAAGGGAATGTGCAGGTGCAGAGTAAAGATGGTGAAGGAACGGTATTCTCTTTACTTTTTTAACCAACCGTTGCTCTCCATCCAGTTTTTAGCTCTGTCCATCCATTCTTCTTTGGTTGTTTTATTATACATGCCAAAGCCATGCCCGCCTCTTTCATAAATATGCAATTCGGCCGGCACTTTATTTTTAATAAGCGCCTGGTAAAAAACAATGCTGTTGTTAGGGCTTACACCATTATCATCACTGGCATGAACAAGAAATGCCGGCGGCGTTTTATCTGTAACCTGTTTTTCGTTTGAGTATAAATCGAGTTGTTCCTCAGATGGATTTTCACCTAAAAGATTTTTATAAGAACCTGCATGTGTAATGGCGATATCAGCGCTTATTACAGGATATACCAGCAGCATGAAATCCGGCCGTGCAGATATATTACCGGGATTATCAACAAGTACTTTATCGAAATGCGTGCCTGCTGTTGATGCGAGGTGACCGCCTGCTGAAAATCCCATAATACCAATCCGCTGTGGGTTTACATTCCATTTAGCGGCATTTTTTCTTACGGTAATAATTGCCTGTTGCGCATCCTGTAACGGAGCTATAGAAGGATCAGGTTGATTTTTTTTATTGGGCATCCTGTATTTCAGCACAAAAGCCGCAACGCCCATTTCATTAAATTTTTTAGCCACATCATAACCCTCATGGCTTGCGGCAACAATACCATATCCACCGCCAGGGCAAATTACAACGGCTGCACCATTGGCTTTTGAGGCCTCAGGTAAATAGATGGAAAGTGTTGGCTTGCTTATTTTGCTTATGCGTAGTATATTGTCTGAGGTTTCGGATTTTTCTTCATCTGGCCCGGGTATATTATTGGGTATTTTATTATCAGGGTAAAGTGCTATTTCCATTTTGTTGGATTGTGCGTAGGCTGTTGAAATATTTGCGGCAATCAAAAATAAAATTACAAGGTATGGCTTCATCGTCTTTTATTTCAGGAAAGATAAGGAATTGCGAATTATATAAGAACCATTAAAAAGTTAAGGTAAGATTTTGGCTTACGGCTTTCTCTGTATATTTCTTTTTATACAGATCATATTGTTTTCTATTTATCGAAGATGCTTGTAGCCTTTTCTCCTTTTTTTTAATTGTTACAACAACGTCAAATTTGTCTTTTACACCACATTTAATATCAGGCAACAGCACTCTCCCATTATCTTCTTTTATGCACGGATTTGTACTGAAAGTACCAATCTTTAAATATTGGTTTTTATATTTCTTTGTCATGAAGCTTCCAAACAAATTACAACAGCCCATCATCAGCAAAACTATAAAAGCCCTGGTCGCTCACTATAATATGGTCATATACTTTTATATCAAAATACTTTGCAGCTTCTTTTATTTTAGCGGTGAGTGTTTCATCAGCCCTGCTTGGTTTCAAACTTCCTGAAGGATGATTATGACATAATACAATACTTACCGCGTCTTCTTCCAAAGCTCTTTTCAATACTATTCTCGGATCAACTACAGTACCCGTAATACCGCCCTTGCTGATAATTTCTGTATGATTTATTTTATTGGCGCGGTTTAAGAACAATACGATAAATAATTCCTGCTGCTTGTCTTTCAGTATAGCCTGTAAATAGCGGGCCACACTGGCACTGTCGGTTACTACCGGTTTTTCAAGACTTTCAACCGCCTGCCTGCGGCGGCCAAGTTCCAGGGCGGCGCTTATTATTATCGCTTTTGCTTCGCCAATTCCTTTAACTTTCATCAATTCTTTTATAGAAAGCTTACCCACTTCTGCCAGGTTATTTTTGCCTAATTGCAGTACTTCCTTAGCAAGATCAATGGCTGATTTCTGGCGGGTTCCGCTTTGTAAAAGAATGGCTATCAGCTCTGAATGGCTTAGTGTTTCGGGCCCGTTATTGCGGAGTTTTTCGCGGGGTCTGTCGTCTTCAGCCCAGTCTTTGATGGGTGTTTTTTGATAGGTCAGCATAATTTTGGGGAACTTTACTCGTTAATGCATGTTGTAATATATCCAAAATTCCTGTTATAACCGTCAAAATCTATATTCTTATGAAACTTACAAACCGCCAGCTTATCCTTGGCTCACTTCAACCGCTTTTATTCTGCATCGGCATGTACTGTGTAGTATTGGTATTTTCAGTATTTGTATGCTCATCTTTATACCATGCCATTAAAGGTGGTAAAAAAGTTGAAACTGTAGAAAATACAACAACAGCATCGCTTTCTAATATCAGGAGCTCTGTTAACACTATAGCTAAACAATAATAAACCAGGAAAATTCCCGGGGTTTAAACGGAAATATTGCTGCTTTCTCCGGATGTGGCAATAATTTTTTTTATGCCTGTTCAATAGTAAATCCTTCTTTTTATCTTCGCCGCTTATCCACCACATATGCAACCAAAGGCGAAATTATTTTCAGGCACCGGCTCCCGTTATCTGGCAGAAAAAATTGCACAAAGGTTTGGAGAGCCTTTGGGAAAAATAAGTATACAGCGCTTCAGCGATGGTGAAATTCAGCCTACTTTCCTGGAAAGTATCAGGGGTGATTATGTGTTTCTTATACAGAGCACCTTTTCTCCGGCAGATAATATTATGGAATTATTGCTTATGATAGATGCGGCACGCCGTGCTTCAGCCTACAAAATAATTGCCGTATTACCGTATTACGGGTATGCCCGACAGGACAGGAAAGATAAACCCCGTGTTGCCATAGGCAGCAAGCTGGTAGCCAACCTGTTAACTGCTGCAGGTGCAGACAGGGTGATTACCATGGACCTGCACGCCCCCCAGATACAGGGCTATTTCGATATCCCCGTAGACCATTTGGATAGTTCAGCTATTTTCATTCCATATATTGAGCAACTTAACCTCGAAAACCTTACCTTTGCCGCCCCCGACGTGGGAAGCGCGAACAGGATACGTGAAATTGCCAGTTATTTTAATGCGGAAATGGTAATTTGCGATAAGCATCGTAAGAGAGCAAATGAAATTTCGAGCATGGTGGTAATTGGCGATGTAACAGATAGAAATGTAGTTCTTATTGATGATATATGCGATACCGGCGGAACCCTCGCAAAAGCTGCAGGGTTGCTTAAAGAAAAAGGCGCAAGAAGCGTAAGAGCATTATGTACACATCCTGTTTTAAGTGGTAATGCGTATGTAAATATTGAAAACAGTGTGCTGGAAGAAATGGTGGTTTGCGATACACTTCCGCTGAGAGAGCATTCAGATAAGATTAAAGTGCTGAGCGTTGCTGATTTATTTGCGATAGCTATAAAAAATGCCTATCACAACCAGAGTATAACAAGCTTGTTTATACATAGCCAGCGCAGGAACAAGTAAAATTTAAATTTGAAATAAACATGAAGACAATTACAATCGAAGGACAACTGAGGACCGGAACCGGGAAGAAAGCCACCCGGCAGCTCCGCTCTCAGGGACTGGTGCCTGGTGTAATTTATGGCGGTACGAAAGAGCTGAATTTCCAGGCTCCGGTACTGGCTTTTAAATCGTTAGTGTATACACCAGAGTTTCAGCTCGCAAACATTACAGTTGATGGCCAGGCGTATAATTGTATATTAAAAGATATACAGTTCGACACGGTTTCTAATGCACTCAGTCATGTAGATTTTTTACAGTTGATTGATGACAGGCAGGTAATAGCTGATATTCCTTTAAAATTTACAGGGGCTGCTGCTGGTGTAAAAGCCGGTGGTAAGTTAGTAACCAAAATGAAATCATTAAAGGTGAAAACATACCCTAAGTATTTGAAGGAAAATATCGAGGTTGATTTAACCAACCTGGAAGTAAATGGTAATATCAGGGTTGAAGATGTGGTGGCAGAAAATTATGAAGTATTAAACTCTCCCCGTATTCCGATTGCTTCAGTAGTTATGACGCGTCAGTTGAAACAGGAAGAATCTGCAGCAACTCCGGCAGCTAAAGGGGCGGCTCCCGCTAAAGCAGCAGCTCCTGCCAAAGCAGCTCCGGCAGCAAAAAAATAAGGAAAACCTCATTCAATACCACACCCAATCCTTTTTGAGGATTGGGTTTTTTGTTACAACTATTTATTTATGTCAAAATTTTTGGTTGTTGGTTTGGGAAATCCCGGTTCAGAATACGCACATACCAGGCATAATATTGGCTTTGATGTGGTGGACAGTTTTGCGCAAAAACACAATACATCCTTCAGGAGCGACCGATTGGCTGATGTTGCAGAGGTAAAGTGGAAAGGGAAATACTTTATCTGCATAAAACCAACCACATATATGAATTTAAGCGGAAAGGCTTTTAAATACTGGCTGGACAAAGAAAAGATAGCGATTGAAAATTCCCTTACTATTGTTGATGAGCTTGCTTTACCGCTTAGTAAACTGCGGTTACGCGGCAGCGGCAGTGCGGCAGGGCATAACGGACTGGCAGATATTCAGCAGGTGTTGGGCACAGACAGGTATCCAAGATTAAGATTTGGCATTGGAAACAATTTTCCCAAAGGAATGCAGGTTGATTTTGTGCTGGGAAAATGGTTTCCTGAAGAAAGGGAAATTGTAAAACAAAAAATAGAAAAGAGTGTTGAAGTGATTGAGAATGTATTTGTTATGGGGTTAGAGCGAACGATGAACCAGGTGAACACTATGGAGTTTAAGCAGGCTGACGGTAAATAAGCGGCATGACATTAGCTAAAAAAATAGTTTAAGTGTATAAGATTCAATTTGTTTGCATTAAATTAGCGTCTCACTTATTTTTAAAATCCCCATCCACCTTCCGTGATAAGACCGTGTCATCTTTTGGAAACTAACGTTCATAACCTTGGTATAAATTTATTTAAACCTTAGTGAACTCTTTTGAAGTATGAAAATATTCTGTATCGGCCGTAATTATGTAGATCATGCAAAGGAATTGGGAAATCAGGTGCCTTTAGAACCGGTTATTTTTATGAAGCCCAAAAGTGCATTGCTTCAGCCACATACACCGTTTTATTATCCCGAATTCACCAACGAACTGCACTCAGAGGTAGAGCTTGTGCTGCGCATTAGCAAAAATGGTAAATACATACAGGAAAAACATGCCTCCAAATATTACAATGGAATTACCGTTGGCATCGATTTTACCGCCAGGGATATTCAAAATGAACTGAAAGAAAAAGGACTGCCCTGGGAAAAAGCGAAAGCCTGGGATAACTCAACCGTTATTGGTAAATGGGTGGACATCACACCTGAAACCAAGAAAAATAATATCAACTTCTGCCTCTATAAAAATAAAGAGCTTGTACAGCAGGGCAACTCGGGTCAAATGATATTCAGCTTCGATTATATCGTTGCATATATCTCCAATTATTTTTCATTGAACATTGGCGACATCATTTTTACCGGCACTCCTGCAGGCGTTGGTGAATGTGTTGTTGGCGACGACCTGGAGGGTTTTATGGAAGATGAAAGTATGTTTGAGTTGTCGATAAAGTAGGTGGTCAGCAGTCAGGTGTCAGCAGTCAGGTGTCAGCAGTCAGCTATTAGCCGTGGGCTATCAGTCGGTCACCAGTCTGATGTGTGCCTTGTGCCTAAAACTTGCAGCCTGTAACATTTTGATAGCTGACTGCTGATAGCTGATAGCTGATAGCTGACAGCTGACAGCTCAAAGCCCGGAGCCCGGAGCCAATAAAAAAAGCCGCTAATTTAAGCGGCAATTTTTATTCCGTAAACAATAGTGACGCACCCGTTATATCACTACATCTACCGGAACTGTATGCATGAGAACCCCTGTATTTCTATGTATGTTTAAATAAATATTCCATCTATATCGTAAATTTTGGTTTTTTTTGTCTGTAGTTTTTACCGGCCCGCAGTTATATATCCACCCTTCTGAATTTTGCTACCCCTGTTTGAAGCACTTTTTTGGAATAAATACTTTAGACTAAATGCAACATCCTGATCAGAAATATGTAACCGCATTGGTACAGAACGATGCAACGGTACTGGAAGAGTTATACGAAAAGTTTTCGGGCAAAATAAAATGGATGATCCTGCAGAATAATGGCAGCGAAACCGATGCTGCGGATATTTTCCAGGATGCCCTTCTCTCCATATACAATAAAGCTAAAACAGGTGATTTTGTGCTTACCTGCCCTATGGAAGCTTTTTTGTACCTGATATGTAAAAATAAGTGGCTTAATATATTAAATAAAAGGAAAACGCAGAAGGTAACAAATACCGATACTGAAGGATTTAATTATATAGGAGAAGATAACTTCAGGCTGGCGGAAGATTGTGTTTTACAACAGGAGCGCAGCAACCTGCTGGCTGAAAAGCTGGCGCTGATGGGCGAAAGTTGCAAAAACCTTTTACGGTTGAGCTGGAGTGGTATATCAATGGACGAAGTAGCAAAGAAACTGAATGTTACTTATGCTTATGCAAGGAAAAAAAAATCCGAGTGTATGGCAAAGCTGATAGCCATGGTTAAAGCATCTCCTGAATTTAATTCATTGAAATGGTAATCTTATGAACAACAGAATTGAGTTGATTGAAAACTACCTTGGCGGAAACCTGCCCCCCGAAGAAAGCATACGCTTTGAAAAAGAATTGTCAACGGATGCAGCGCTTAATACCCTGTTCAACATGTACAGAACGATTGAGAAAGATATGGCAAATGCGGAAAAATACAAGGACCAGGAACAGGCTTTGAAGCATACTTTGCAAAACTTAAACAACAAGTATTTTAAAGCTGAGGCGCCGGTTGTTCAGATGCATAAGAAGAATAATTTTGTGCGAATGGCGATGGCTGCAGCAGGGTTTGCATTGATTCTTATAGCTTATTTCGCTTTTTTTCAATCTTCAAATAACCCCGTGCAACTGGCAGATAAATATGTGAAGGAAGAGCTAACACATTTAAGTTTAACAATGGATGGGGTACAGGATTCTTTGCAGATGGGAATGGCGGCATATAATGATAAGGATTATCAAAAAGCCCTGCAGCTATTTGACGGATTGTATAAAGCCCATCCTGACGATAGCTATGTGCTGAAATATAAAGGATTGGCATACCTGCTTACAAAAAATTATGATAAGGCACTATTAAGCTTTGACGAACTGGCGGCTAAAAAGCATTTGTTCAGCAATGACGGTTTGTTTTTAAAAGCGGTTACCTTGTTAGAAAGAAATCAGGCTGGCGATAAAGATGCAGCGAAACAAGTACTGGAGCAGGTGGTGAATGAGAAGACTGAAGGAAACGTGAAGGCGGAAGAGTGGCTGAAGAAGTGGAAATGAGTGAATAGGGAATAGTGAGAGGTAAGACGTGAAACGTGAAGGTAGATCGTATTGAAATCTTCGCGTCTGTCGTCCGACCTTTGATGAAAAGGGTGATACATGAAAGAGAAATCGTACTTGTCGGGTTTTCAATAACCCAATATATCCCTTCCCTTGCAGAATGAAGTAAATTCCTGTTTTGTTTGAAACAGGAGTTTTGTATTATATAATATCAATCGTACAAAATAAAATTAACTTCTATGAGGGATAGCATACAGCGTATTTCATTATTGCATAAGTTGAAATACATTTTTCTTTTGCCGCTTATTGTAGTTTTTGGTTGTAAAGGCTGCTTTGAACAAGCAAAAAAAACGCCCGACTGGACAAGCTATCTTTCTGATCAAAAAGGCGCGGTATTATCATCCACCCCCGAAAAACAATTAATTGTATTCATCAAGCCTGGCACAAGCAGGGAGGCGTTTAATGCATTTCTTGATACTGCAATTGTTAAGTATAAGGATTCAGCGTTAAAAATAATTTCAGTTTGCGGTAGCTGTGATTCTACGTTGCTGATGCTGGAAGGGAGCGGGGTAGAGGCGTTTATTAATGGTAAAGTGGCAAAAGGAGAAAGTGGAAGTAAGTCAGAGCCTCAAATATCAGGAGAGAATGATTTGCTTTATTATACCAGCAACAGGAGAATAAGTTTTGATGCTACCCCTGATACTTTAAGCATAAAAGAGGAATATCAAAATATTAATTACCAGGATTCTATTATATTGGCTGTGTTTGATACCGGAGTAGAGCCGGATTTGTTTCAAAATTACCTGGTAGATAATTTGTCCAATCCTCCATGTATTTCTGGCGCAACCAATGGCTGGAATTTTTATACGTGGAGCAACAACTGGAAAGATGATAATGTAGGTTTGCATGGTACAACCGTTTCAAAATTTATTACTAATGAAATTATACGTTATCAAACAACTAAAGTCAGGATTCTTCCTGTAAAAGTATTCAATGCCGAAGGTTTTGCCGATTTATATACCATCTTATGCGGATTTGCTTATGCCAGCCATAGCGGAGCAAATATGGTGAATGCAAGTTTTGGTTTTTATGAATCAAAAACGAAGTTTAGAAATGGTGAACCGATAAGTGATACGACCACAACAGAATTACTCAAGAATTTTATCTCTACTTATTTGACAGAAAAAAATATTTTATTGATATGCGCAGCAGGAAATAAAAATGATGATGATAGTACCGTCAGAAACCTTGATGAAATCCATTTTTACCCGGCTTCTTTGTCTGCAACGTTGCCTAATATTATTCCAGTAACAACCGTTGGGAATACGGGAAATGGAAGAGTTGTAAGCCCTAATCAAAATTTTTCACCATCAATAGTACAACTTGGAGTTGATTGTGATTTTATTGATGATGATTATTTTGGCTTTGTTAACCCTATAAACCCAAATAGTAATATTCCTGTAGCCGGGTCGTCTTTTGCCAGCCCCATTGCCGCAGGTAAAATGGCTGCTTACTTTAATAGATATAAATCATTATTAAATACTGCAGGTAGTATGACCTTCGCAACCCGGGATAGTATATTTAATATACTTTTTACAATGCCGGGAAACAATTTTTTACAAACAGATCGTTCATTGTTGCAAAAGGTGAATAAAGGGAAAGTAGTTGTAAGAAATACAGATAATGCAGGTACAAAAAAGAGAAATATAAATTTTGTCCGGGGAATTGAGGAAAGAGGGTTGAAAATTATCAAAAGATAGAATTGATTAAGGACGTGTTATATGAACATCTGCGATATGCATATTGTTTTACGTTTATTCAGAATTGGAATGCTTCTTTTTTTATGCTTCCTATCTTATAGTACTACTGCTCAACAAACTATCTCCTTGTCTTTTTTAAACAAAATTGTTACAATTGAAGATGACAAAACACTTTCTGTTGCTGAAAAGTTATATGAATGCCAGAAATTAAAAGAACAATTTGAATTATCTAAGCTGGCTCCTGATTCTGTTTATGCAAGATTGTTACACCGGATGGGGGCACTTTACGTTCAGATGAACAACATGGTTCCTACGCAAACCGCGATAGATTTTACGCAAAAGGCAATTCAAATTAATATTTCAGGCGCATCAAATTGCAGCCCATATTTTGCTGTTAACAGTTATTCAAATCTTGCGATATTTTATAAATCGGCAAAATTATATAAGAAAGCATACTCTTATTATGATAGTGCAATTATTATTAATGACTCCCGAAACTTAAATAATCCAATGGCGGAGAATTGCTATATTGGAAAAGTTCTTGCAAGTTTAAAGTTGGGTGATTATCAAAAATGTATTGAAGATTGCACCCAGGGTATTTTAGTGGCTACAAAATTAACAAGATTAGATATTCTGATTGCGCTGTTTAACCAAAGAGCTCAATCTTATCTCTACTTAAAAAAGAACGATCAGGTATTGGCAGATGTTGATTCAGCAAGAAAATATGCATTGATTACTAAATCTAATTACGAATTAGCAACAGAGGAAAAAACCAGGGCGTTGTTATATGCTGAATTGAAACAATACGAGCAGGCAATCAAATCTTTTACTTTAGCTCTTCAATATAGAAAGGTTGACGGAGATTGCTCAGAAATAGCCGCGGACTATACAGAACTGGGCAATTTCTACCTGCAAAGAAAGGATTATGTAAGAGCTATAAATAGTTATAATAACACTTTGTTGTTTGCAGGTAAAAGTAATGATATAGAAAAATTAAGTAAGGGATATACAAACCTGGCACAGGTATTTTTTTTGAGAGCTCAACCTGGTGATTACATTAGGAGTGAAGAATATCATAAAAAAGCTTTAGAGGTTTTTAATATTTATGAGCCATCTATCTTGGAAAATGTTTCTTTGCAAAAACTAAATGTTATAGGAAATACAGATTTGCTTTTGGTAATACTGGATAATAAAACTGAATTGCTCCTTCACCTGTACAAAATAAATAAGAATGAAAAATACCTGGATGCCTGCATTAGCACCGGAATGTTAATGGATTCTGCAATTACATTCGCAAGGCATGAACAAACGAGTGAAAAAAGTAAGCTTTATTGGAGAAGTGATAAAAGAAATTTTTTTGTAAATATTCTTGATGCCTGTTATCAGGCAGGTGATACATCCCGTTTCTTTTTTTTTATGGAAAAGAGCCGTGCTGTTTTGTTAAACGACAGGCTAAATGAAACGGTTGCTTCTGTAAGCCTTCCTGAAGCTGAAAGTTCGAGAGAGCAGGAACTTAAATTTAAGCTTGAACAGGCAAGGATGCAGATGAATAATACGGATATTCATAGTGTAGATTACAATAAGCATCAATTCTATTTTTTGCAGGTGAAAGATGAATTTGAACGATATATAAGAATATTGGAGCAGAAGTATCCTGAATACTACAGATACAAGTATGATAACGATGTGGCAACCATGCAGTCATTGAGGGAAAGATTATTTCAAACCAAAGAAACGTTTGTTCACTATTTTGTTGAAGATTCCATATTATACATCCTCTCTGTTAATGCCTGGAGTGCAAAAATGGTTAAATACAATCAACATCAATTTTGTGATAAAGATTTAAAATTGCTGTTGGCATTGTGTTCTGATAAATCGAAATTGAATAGCCAATATGCTGTTTTCGCAGCGCTATCAAATAAGCTTTATCATGTTTTATTTGCTGATCTGAATATCGTTCCTGGCCGTGTAATCATTTCCCTGGATAACTTTCTGATACCGTTTGAAGTTCTGAGCAGAGATAAGGAAGGGAAAAAACTTTTATTGTATGATTATTCGTTCAGTTACGTATATTCTGCATCATTCCTGTTAAAGCAGACTATCAATCAATCTGCACATGCCGACTTTGTTGGGTTTGCACCAGTTACTTTTAAGGCTGATTTAAAACTCCCTGATTTAAAGAATGCTGCTATTGCCTTGCAAAAATCTGCTGCGCACTATAAGAATATGAAGCTATTTGAAAATGCAAACGCCAGCAGAAGATCTTTTCTTTCTAAAATTGCTGAATATAATATTGTAAGTGTATTTTCTCATGCTTTTGCAGATACTATGAATAATGAGCCGGTTTTATATATGCAGGATTCAGCAATTAATCTTTCGGAACTGCAATTACTGAATAATCCCGCCACGCAACTTGTAATCTTAAGTGCTTGCCAAACAAATGTAGGACGCAACGAAACCGGCGAGGGTATATTTAGTCTGGCGAGAGGGTTTGCGTCCGTAGGAATCCCTGCGGTTGCTGCTACTTTGTGGAAAGCAGATGAAAATGCGATTTATCTTATATCAGATAAATTTAATGAATATTTGGCAAAAGGTGTTAGGAAAGATGAAGCATTGCAAATGTCCAAATTAAATTTTATAAATATTAATGACAATGAAAAATTACTTCCCTATTATTGGGCAAATATGGTTTTAATAGGTAAGAGCGATCCTGTTAATCTCTTACCAGCATCTTCTTCTAATCTTTTATGGGGTATAATCGGTGGTTCAATAGTTGTTGCTTTAATATTTATAATAAAACATTACCTTAATGCAAAATTGAAAAAATCATGAAAAAAATAGGTTCAAAAAAAAATGACAAAGCTATAGAGGCTAAGGGCTCTAATAAAAAAATTATGGCATCCAAATCATCGACAAGAGGCGTAGCAAAAGGTAGCAGCGGCTCTAAAAGTGAACCTAAGATTACATAATTCTATTCAAAAATTTGCATTGTCTGCCAACATTGAAGGCTATAATTATGTGCATCTTACATTTATGGCTCATCAATTTAAGATGCTTCTGCAAATTGTATAATAACAAAAAGCACAAGTAGTAGCACATGAAGTTATTATATGCTACTGATGCCTGTGTCATTGAAGAAAGGCGAAGAAGACAAACCTGAAAGAACTATGTAGGGCTTGCTGTTTAACCCTTCATTTGTAAATTACATGATAGGGTAGTAACTTTTAGGAGTAAAATATTTAAGGATAGAGCGAGGAACGCGGAGTAAAGCAAGCCAAAAGCCTGCGCGTCCACAAACTGACAATATGTGGTGGATTTGAGACACATCTTTCGAGTAGCATTCATCAGCGAGAATCGCTGGGTAAAGTTAAGAAAGTTACTTCCTTGGGATAAAATGATAACTCAATACAACATACTCTTTAAATTCCAACAGGTCGGCGACCGATTATCATTCCCACAGGTGTAATAAGTTACCGAAGACCAAAAAAACTGGTTTTTTATTTATACATTTTTTGAGAAATTAAAATATAATTCTTAAATCACCTTAAAAATATAAAACATGAAAACGCAAAAACAAAAGCAATCATTGATGCAACTTGCATCAACGAAATTTTTAAAGAAAACCATATTTAATACGGATATGGTTAAAGGTGGAGGTAAAGTTTCTGAAGCTGGCAGTGTTTCCGAAGGTAAAACTAAGGTTACCTAAGCATAAAGTATTAAAGGATAATCTCTTTCTACATAAATGAGGTTCTCGTTGTATTTATGAGTTAGATATCGGTTTTTGAAAGAGAAATAAGTTATGCACCATTTTAGTTAAGCCATCTTATTTTACGATGGCTTTTATTATTTGTAATTATAAACTGAATATGGGTTGGATATAACCCGCAACGCTTTTATATGCTAAATTAGTATTCCGTATTAGCAATTATTATTTTTTCGTAAAGTCTTTGCAAAATCGTTTTTTGATTAGTTAAAATTTCAGCTACACCTTTTAATTCCGCTTGTGGTGGAATATGCTTGTTTCTGCTTGTTTTTAGTCCATTTGTCAGGCTGATTTCAAATTGATATAAAGAGTCAACAGCAACATTTGACTTGTAAGTTATTTTCCCTTGTAAAGCTCCATATTCAAGATATGGATATGCCGAAAGTTTTACGATAACATTTTGATCATAATTTACTTTTCCAAATCCATAAATTGGGGCAGAGGCAATGGCTATAAAATTATGTGTTGCCGGTGTAATAACTGCAAATAATTCACTGTTCAACAGATATTACCCTTTTGCCAAAAGCCTGTTATAATTTATAAAGCCATTATATGGGCTTCTTATAAGGTATTTCTGCTCCCAATCTATAATTTCAGCCCTGAGCCGATTAACACAATCTTTAGTCTTTTGAATTAATTCATTCTTCCTGTTGGTCGAACTAATGAGAATATCTACAATATTTTTTTCATACTCTATTTGTTGTGCCTGGTTTTGAAATATATCATTGTTAGCATTTTCTGATAATAATTTTTGCTCAATGTATTTTTTTTAGTGGTATTAAAGTCTATAGCAGAAATTACTTTATCCTTAAATAAGGATGAATCTATGTGAAATTTTTGTTCTTCCAATAGGAGTTGCTCCGATAATAATTTATACTTTTTTAAAAGAGATTCGGCAAAATCTCTTTTAATTTTTACCTGCCCACTAATCAGCTTGATTTGATTGATGATAAGGCTATCGTTTAGTTGAAATAGTAAGTTATTGATTGCCTGTATAAGTTCGGCATAAGTTTGTTGAAGCTCTCCTACCTGTAAATTTTTTTGTGACGCATATTTTTGTAATGAGTCTTTCACAAATATTTTCGCATCATATAAGTTTTCTATCATCGTTTCAAGTAAAAAAACATCATCAATATTTGAAGGGTTTAGAATATATGCCAGTATTTCATCCTTTTTGACTGTATCTCCCTCATTGTGAAATATCTCTTTAATGTAGCCGCTTGTTCTGGCGAACAAGCGTACCGGAGGTGGTGAAGAATAAATTGTAACCTGAGCAGATATTTTGTCAGGATATTTAATAAACTGGCATAGGGTAAGAAATACTATAATAACAAGGGATATAATGGATGCTCCCCAGGTTATAATCCAGCGGGGCGCAGTATTGAGCACTTCTCTAACCTCCTCGCTTCTTTCGTCAATATCATAAGCCTTTGATGTTTTCATATCGGAAAAATTATCGCCCAAGTTCAAGTTGATTTTTTATTAAAGAATAATAGCTTCCTCTTAATTTGGTAAGACTGTCATGATTGCCATGTTCAATTATTCTGCCTTTGTCAAGTACCACTATTTGGTCTGCATCTTTTACTGTACTTAATCTGTGAGCTACAATTACCACCGTTTTCCCTTTATAAAAAGCTTGCAGATTTTCCATTAATTCCCTCTCTCCGTTAGCATCTATGGCGCTTGTAGCCTCATCTAAAAAAATATAATCCGGATCTTTATAAATTGCTCTCGCAATCAAAATTCTTTGTTTTTGACCGCCACTGATGCCGATCCCGGATAGCCCTATTTTTGTTTTGTAACCTAGTGGCAGTGATTCAATAAAATCATCAATTGTAGCAAGTTGTGCTGCAATAAGCATTTTGTCTCTATTTATTAAACCATCAGCATCGGGCTCTGAAATATTTCTCGCAATACTATCTGAAAATATTAAACCATCTTGCATAACAGCACCGCACTTCTTTCTCCAACTACTATTACTGATCTTCCTAAAATCTATATTGTCTAATTGAATACGGCCTTCAGTAGGTTCGTAAAACCTAAGAAGCAATTTTAATAAAGTTGTTTTCCCGCTTCCGCTTGCTCCGACAATTGCTGTAACTTTCCCTTGAGGTATTTCCATTGTTATATTATTAAGAACTAATGGTGAATCTTTGCCTCCGTACCGAAAGCTTACATTTTCTATTATTATCTCTTTCTTCGGAGATAGCTCATTAATAAGATTACTATTGTTTGCTTTCTCATCTTCCTTAGAATGTATCTCGGCAAGCCTTTCAAAGCTTAGTTTAGCATCCTGAAATGAGTGTAAAAATGTTATAAAATTAGTGAGAGGCAAATTTAATTGTCCAACTATATATTGAACCGATAACATCATACCAAAAGTTATATTGCCATCCATTACCTGTTTAACTGAAATGAAGGTTATTATAATATTCATTAATTCTATCAAAATGCCGCCAACAATGTTTTGTTTTATTGATAACGAAAGGCTTTTAACAGAAAGCTTAAATAATCTGACTTGAATTGATTCCCATTCCCATCTTCTTCTTTTTTCTGAGTTATTTAATTTTATTTCTTCTACTCCGCTTATTAATTGAATTAAACTGCTTTGGTTGTCTGCTGCCTGGTCAAAACGTTTAAAATCAATAATTGCTCTTTTCTTTATAAACAAAAGCACCCAAAGTACATAGGCGATAGAAAAAAAGAAGAAAGTCAAAAAAATTGAGGTGTTATAATAAAAAAGTACAGCGCCGAATATAACCACGTTTATAAACGAGAATAATGTGTTTAACGTAGTAGTAGAGATGAAATTCTCTATTCTTTGATGATCGTCAATTCTTTGAAGAAGATCACCGGTGGTTTTAGAGTCAAAAAATTTTATCGGTAATTTCATTAGCTTAATCAAAAAATCCGAAATGAAATTGATGTTTACTTTAGTAGTAATATGTAGGATTAACCAATTTCGAACTACCTCAACTGAAGCACGAGATATAAACAGAACTAGTTGGGCTATAAATATTAATTGAATAAAATTAAGATTATTGGTAATTATCCCGTTATCTATCATTGATTGAGTTAGGAATGGGATTACAAGTTGAATTAAGCTTCCCACAACTAACCCAATTAGCAATTGAAATATATATTTTTTATATGGCTTAAAATAAGTGCTGAAATATCGAATTTTAGGTTTATCCGTTTGGATGTATTCTTCATGTTCAAAAAAAGAAGGAGTTGGTTCTAGCAAGAGAACGACCCCTTCTTTCTCAGAAAAATTATTTGTGTTTTTTTCAGAAGTCCAACCCTTCAGAAATTCCTCATTTGTGTATTTTATTATGCCATGCGAGGGGTCTCCGATTATAACATTCTTTTTTTCTACTTTATAAATTACAACAAAGTGCCGCTGCCTCCAGAACGCAATGCATGGGAGTGGCGCATCTGTATATAACGTTTTATAATCAATATTAACAGGGAGGCTCCGAAATCCAATCTTTTCAGCAGCTTCGGCAATGCCTGCTAAACTTACACCCTCTTTAGTTATATTAGCATTGCTATATAGATACTCTCTTGGAATGTTTTTTCCATGATATTTTGAAATCATCCTAAGGCAAGTAGGCCCACAATCTTTTTGGTCAAATTGTTTATAAAAAGGGTATTTTTTCACAAATTTTTGGTGTTGATTTAGTCGGGAAATATACCAGAATAGGTTCTGGTTGCATTCTGTTGAATAAATTTAATTTATTTCTTGTTAATTTCTCTCTTTATAAAATCAAGTCCATTATAAACTCGTTTTAATTGCTATTTTAGAGACGATCAACGCATTTTCATTACTTTGGGTAAATTCAAACAGAGACTATTCATTTTTAACAAAGAAATTAAACAATCTTGCAAACAAAAGCACGCTATTGTCACCGGTTTAACAAAAAAGCACAAGTAGTAGCCGCACATGAAGTTATATGCTACTGATACTTGTGCCCCCGGAAGAAACAAAGAGGACAACCCTGGAGAAATATGTTAAGCAGAATGCTGTGCTTATTTTTATAACCACCGGGCACTGATTTGTTACCCTTTAAACATTCACGATCAGCACAGGTATTTTAATCCGGTGCCTTACCGCATCTACTGTTTCTCCATGAATAAAATCTCCAATAGCTTTATGACCATGTGCTCCCATAACCAGCATTTCGCAATTGGTTGCTTTGGCCATGCGCACAATCTCATCAGCCCGCTTATCAAAGCCTAATTGTATCTCTGCCTTATAACCAATATCAGCAAGCATACCCTTATAATGTTCTAATCTTCTTTTATCTTCTTTTGTTTCAAGATCGTCGCTCTCCTGTTTCAGCATTTTAGCCGAAACGCTTTCTACCACGTGCATCAATACATAAGTAGCATGAGCGTTTCCCTGGGCTATAGCGTAAGAAATTAATTTTTTATCATTATCACTGAATTCAAGCGCAATCCCGATTTTATCAAATTTGGGAATAGAGAGCTCAAGACTTGCCGTTGCTTCGGGGTGAATAGTAGCTGGTGGTTGTTTCTGATATTTTGCAAAAAAAGGATGCAGGCTCACATAAAATAATAGTCCAACAAAGCCGGCAACAGCAACAATTATCACTATCTTCCAGAACCAGTTGCCTGATTCAGTAAAAAGTGCCCACGCCTCCTCTCCTACCATTCTTATATTAAGGTATACCAGTAATATCGCGATTACCCATGCAAAAAACCTGGTTACCGGTTTAATGGCAAATACACCCATTGTCTTTTTGTCGCTCACAAAATGAATAAGCGGTATAACGGCAAAGCCTAACTGAAGACTTAATATTACCTGGCTTAAAATGAGTAAGGCATCTAATTCTTTATCGCCATATATACCTATAACAATCAATGCCGGCACAATGGCTATTAACCTTGTAATCAGGCGACGCAAAAGAGGGTTGATACGAAGTCTTAAGTACCCTTCCATCACAATTTGCCCTGCCAGCGTGCCTGTAACTGTTGAGCTCTGCCCTGCAGCAATTAATGCAACAGCAAATAAAGCAGAAGCCAGGTTTGTACCAAGCAATGGTGATAATAACTGATGTGCTTCTTCCAGTTGTGCTACTTCGGTTCTGCCCGATTTAAAAAAAGTTGCAGCCGCCAAAACCAATATAGCCGCATTAACAAGAAATGCGAGATTCAATGCAATGGTACTGTCTACCACGCTCATCTTTAGCGCGTACCTTACGCTTTTTTCATCCCGTTTAATTTTGCGTGTTTGCACCAGGGAAGAATGTAAGTATAGATTATGCGGCATTACAGTGGCTCCTATAATACCGATAGCAATATATAATGCTTCGCTATTGGGTAATCTTGGAACAAAGCCTGTAGCTACCTCTGCAAGATTGGGTTTGGCCAGTACTATTTCTATAAGGAATGAAATGCTGATGATGGCAACCAGCGTAATAATAAATGCCTCCATCACTCTCATGCCCATTCTCTGCAAAAACAATAATAAAAATGTATCAAGCACTGTTATGCCAACACCCCATAGCAATGGTATGCCTGTAAGCAGGTGAAGCCCGATAGCCATACCCAATACTTCGGCAAGGTCAGTAGCGGCAATAGCAATTTCTGCGAGTATATATAAAATAAAGTTTACCCGCTTCGGGTATGTTTCCCTGTTAGCCTGGGCTAAATCCCTGCCTCTCACTATACCAAGTCTTGCAGATAAGCTTTGCAGCAGTAAGGCCATCAGGTTACTCATCAATAATACCCAAATCAGTGTGTAGCCAAACTTGCTGCCGCCTGCGAGGTCTGTAGCCCAGTTACCCGGGTCCATATAACCTACACCAACAAGATAGGCCGGACCAATAAATGCCAGCATGCGTTTCCACCAGGGCTTATTTTGTACAGCAGTAGTATCTATGCTGCCATGCACTTCACTTAAAGATGCGTCTGAATTTATTTTGTTATTCATGATGTACTAAAATATGTTGAGCCGCCTGCTCACTGATAATGAATAAAGGATTGTCCGGAATTTTTATTTCAACGGAATGATCAAAACCGAATTTGCGGTTTATTTCTACATCAGTGCCAATACTGATATTCCTATGCCGCAGCAATTCCAGCATATCAGTTGATTGATCTGTCAGTCCACTTACTTTAGCCGGCGTGTGCAGGGGAAGCTGTGTAAGTTTTACCTGCTTAAGCATTTGCATTTTACCTTCATGATCGGGTATAGGATCGCCATGCGGGTCAAACCTGGGAAAACCAAGATACTCATCCAATCGTTCAATAAGTTTTGGGCAGCTTACATGTTCTAATTCTTCGGCAACCACATGTATTTCGTTCCATTCAAATTTTAATTTTTCGGCGAGAAAATACTCCCATAGGCGATGCCTTCTTACGATATTCAGGGCTACTTTAACGCCTTCTGCACTCAGCTTACATCCCTGGTATGGCTGATAAATAATCAATTTTTTTGCCTTTAGCTTTTTCAGCATATCCGTAACTGAAGCAGGCCTGGTAGCCATAACTTCAGCTAAAGCATTTGTACTTACCGGTTGTTTATTACCGTTGAGGTTATAGATAGCCTTAATATAATTTTCCTCGCTTACCGAATAGTTCACTTAAACTAAATTTATTTTTAGGTAAATCTAAAAAATATTTTTTAATAAGCAAATTTTTGAATTGGTATTTGTTTTGCCATATCAGAACATCAATAACAAAAAAATGATATTTTACACCCGAAACATCGCTTTATGCAAAAATTAATTGGCTTTTTCCTGGTATTATTCGTGTGTTTTGCTGCCTGTAAAAGCAAGAAAAAAAACTTATCTGGAGAAGAGCCCGTTACTGTTGAAGATTTTATTGAATTCTTCCAGGAGGTTTCTTTGCCTTATAATATCGCAGATACACAAATCAGTAAAAAACTCCCTGATTCATTACTGATCAATGAAAAAATATTTAAGCAGTTTATTCCTGATAGTGTAATAACAAATGATTTTGGAAAAAAAACATTTCCAAAATTATATGCGTTAGGAAAAATACCCGATAAGGATAAAGAAACCTACCTTCTTTTAAAAGCCGCCACAGCAGAAAAACAGGTTGGCTATGTGCTTTGTTTTGATAATAATGATGCTTTTAAAGCATCTATGCAGCTGGTAAAGAATAACCCGGACAGGAATAAGTCGATCAAAGGAAGCATAGATAAAAGACTAACAATTACGACTTCAGAGATACGTAAAGCCCCGGATGGACAAAACTTATATAAGCTCAATGCTTATGTATACAATAATGTGGGCGTGTTCACCTTAATTAAAATCGAGTCGAATGAACAGGTGGTTCCTAAGGAAGTATATAACCCTATAGATACCTTTTCAGGAAAGCATAAATTATCCGGTGACTATATATCGAACAAGAAAAATTTTGTTTCGATCAGGGATGGACGTGATGAAAAGCGACTGCGTTTTTTCATTCATTTTGAAAAAGCCGGTGATGATGAATGCAGTGGAGAAATTAAAGGAGAAGCTGTTTTAATAAAACCGAATATTGCCCAGTTTCGCCAGGTGGGAGACCCCTGCGTGCTGCAATTTGTTTTTTCTGGCAACAAAGTAACCATAAGTGAAGCCCAGGCCTGTGGTAATTACCGGGGTATTAAATGCGCGTTTGAAGGAAGCTTTGCAAAGAAAAAAGAACCGGCTCCAAAAACAAAGAAGAAAGTCTGAAGGGCTTATTACTCAGAAAAAATTAAGTGCGCAGTACCGGATATGCTTTTTACCTGAACAACAATTTTTGTATGGTTGTTTGCCAACAATAAAATCTAAATTATTTTTTGCAATATTGTTGCAAATATTGTATTTTAGCGCCTCTTTATAATCATAACATTTGAAGCTTTACTTCAACGATATATGTAAAAGATCAGCAGCGCTGACTATGCTCAGCCTCATGACTTTTATTTTCATTGTTAAAGTTTTTCATGCGTATGGACATGATGCATGTGCGGACATTTCTATAAAAGGCAATGTGGTAAATCATATCTGCGCCATTTGTGAATACCATTTTACTAAGGACGCCGATAACTTTCACTCCGTCGTCACGATACTATCTTCAGTTAATTTTTTACTGTTTAACACGTGCAAAATATCTAATTACTTTTTTGCCGCTTCTAACACCATTTTACTACGTGGTCCGCCTCTCTACTACTGATTTACATCCCAGGTTTTATCCATGCCGGCAGGCGATCTGCTATTTCTTTTTATGTCTTAAAGCCGGGAATACTTTAGCTGTTAATCACAGTACATCGTTTGTTGGCTTTAACTCATTGCTTCCTGTAATTCACTTCCGGTTGAATTATAGAAACGTATAGACCACTTAACAAGCATTTTGTCTGTTCCATGAGTCAGGTTAATGAAGGGTTTCCCAAAGAGTGTTCTGACACCTGCTATAACTATCAACGCACAAAAATCTTCCTGTTATAGGGTAATAAAATGTTGTTGCAATAACGGGAGTATGCCGAAAATCCCCAACAGAGTAGGCGTTCATTTTCAATTTTTAACCACATGCAAAATTCAGAAAAAAAAGCAGCCCTGATTGCGGCGATCATTGCTTTAAAAACCGTTGGCGGCACTCACTGTAGTAACTGCGGTCACTGCAAAGCAACACTCTAAACGAGTATTCCGGGAGCAGCCAACTGGTTGCTCCCTTTAATAAATAATTTGAAAACATACGATATGAATACCGAAACAATACCGCTGAGCCCTATACAACTGGAAAACATGCTATCCTATCAAAATGAGGATATTCTGTCGCGGTTCACAGATATGTTTGAAGTTACTAACGAAGATGCGCTGGATATTTTTCAGGAAACAAAGAAGTTTCTATATGTGTGCCAGGTTGATGGTGTATTTATTCCAGACGACTTACTTATTCTCGATGAGATGTGGCACAACTTCATTCTTTTTACCAAAGAGTATCATGCATTCTGCAACCGGTATTTCAACCGGTATTTCCATCACCTGCCAGCATCAAAAACAGAAAAGGAGGAACAAAAGCGCAAAGACCTGGAGGATCCGGAAAGTGCGCATGCGATGTATTTACAAAAGCTGGAGTATGTGATCAGTACTGTATATGATCAACTCGGAGAAGCTACTGTTATAAAGTGGTTTCAGCAATATCCTGCAACCTATAGTAAAGAAAAAATCAAACAGCTAAGGAAAATATGAGCATCTTTCCCAAAAGAAATATACCAGGTTCTACCGTTACCATTCATTGGAACTTTAACACCGCACACATTACCGATGCGCATGTATTCCCTTATGTACGTATTGGTGTGCAATTACCTGACGGAACAATCACTATGCTGTTTGAGCGCCATGTATTGGGATTGCCTGGAATTCAAACGCCGGAAGATTCCGCTTCCGGGCAGCAACTGCTGTATTTAAACAAAAACACGCCCCTGTTAGTGCTCGCGGATTATTTAAGCACTCATCATAAAAGAGCGCAATTAGTACAGATACTCCAAAATATTCAGGCCGGGCGGCACTATTATTTTACTTATGAAATTTCTCCCGATGCGCTTCCAGGAAAATATACCTTACTTTCTGAGGTGCATAATGGAGGGCATATTAAATACTCTACAACTGCTGCGGATGATTTCTTCTTTGTAGAGAAGATTACCATTGAAGGAAATAAAATTATCAATCATTCTTGTGAACCAACGCCAGTAAGGATTGTTACCTACAAGCCGGGCAAAAAATTGCAACCGGAAAATATAGCTGTATTTGAAATGCAGCCAGGAGAAATGATGCCTGTATTTTCTTTTCCGGAAAATTCTTTTTTATTCTACAATGAGGAAAGGATTGTACTGCCCCTCCAAAACCCGCAGTCCGTTCGCTGCATCCGCAACCAGCAAGCGCTTTGTCTTCCCAAAGGTGATAATCTTCATGTATTTCTACCTGGCGATGATGTATACACGTTAAAAAAAGATGAAAAACTAATCTGGGAAAAAGCAGATGGCATTACTCCAAAGGAAGACATATGCTCTCAAAACAATGAACATCTCTACCGGGAAATGATCCGGAACAAATTAATTACAGAATTAAAAACACAGTAATGATAACCTCTGTACAAGACCGTGTGGAAGCGATTGACCTGGTTAAACAATACAATGGACATACGGCATTAAACAAATTAAATCTCAGGCTTAAAGCAGGGGAAATTTTTTGCTTGTTGGGTCAGAATGGAGCAGGCAAAACCACAACACTCAATATTTTTCTGGGCTTTATAGAAGCAACTGCCGGAAAGGCGCTCATTAACGGAGTGGACGTTAAACCGGGAAATAATACGAGTAAAAAACATCTTTCCTATATACCCGAAGTAGTTCAATTATATGGCAACCTGACGGGAACAGAAAATCTTGATTTCTTTAGCAGGCTGGCAGGATTTAATTATCGCCCGGATGAACTGGAGCAGTTCCTGCTACGAGCCGGGTTACAGCCGGTGGCACATACCAGGAGATTAGTCACTTATTCCAAAGGTATGCGCCAGAAAGCAGGAATTGCAATAGCGTTAGCAAAAAATGCAGATGTCATCTTTATGGACGAGCCTACCAGTGGGCTCGACCCCAGGGCAACACAGGAATTTACAGACATTGTAAGACAACTGGGAAGTGAAGGTAAAACAATACTTATGGCCACTCATGACATTTTTAATGCTGTTAATATAGGTACCAATATTGGTATTATGAAAAACGGGACGCTTGTGCATACTCTCAGAACTGCTGATATAACGGCGAATGAATTACAAAGACTCTACCTGGAAACTATTTAAACTCAGTTCAACCCATGAGGACTATTATTCTCCTGATTTATATGCTACAGTTAACTTATATGGCTTTCGCCCAAACCGATAGCACCAGCCGTGATAGTGCACGCATATTAAGTACAATTACTGTACAGGGCAGGGTTAGTATAAAAGCACTAAAGCAACAGCCGTTTAACATCGCGGTAATAGATGCAGCGCCGTATTACAGCAGCAATATTACAAGTGTAGATCTGCTGAGGCAGGCTTCCGGTATTAAGATTAAGCAGAATGGTGGTTTTGGCTCCGGCAATGATTTCTTTATCAATGGCAGTTCCGGTAAGCAGGTAAAGTTTTTTATCGACGGATTGCCTCAGGATAACCTGGGTGAAACGCAGGCGCTGAATATTTACCCGGTAGAACAGATTGAAAGACTGGAAGTATATAAAGGTGTATTGCCGGCAGAACTTGGCGCAGATGCACTTGGCGGTGCAATTAATATAGTAACCAGAAAAGAGCGGGAAGATTATATTAATGCATCTTACTCCATCGGTTCCTTTAACACACATAAGCTGAATCTGCTTGGGAAGAAATATTTAAGTAAACATTTTTTTACATCACTGCAGGCAAACTTCAATTATGCTGATAATAACTACCCGGTGCAGGCAGCGGTTATTAAATCTAACGGTCAGGCAGACACGATGAATGTTCGTTTGTTCCATGATCGTTTTAAAAATTACAATGTCCGGCTCCAGGTTGGTTATAATGGGAAACGGTTTGCTGATCAGCTGACCCTCTCCCTTTTACAAACGGGCACGTATGATCAAATACAACACAGCCTGATGATGCAACAGCCATATGGTTATGTGTACAGGAACGAAAAATTGCAAAGTGCCGCGTTGCGGTATCAAAAAGCAGATCTGTTACCTAAGACAGATATCACTACAATGTTTTCCTACAACAGGGTAAGCAGCTTGTTAATGGATACGTCACGCTACTCCTTTTTATGGAACGGAGAAGTTGCCAGAGATTTAAATGGACAGCCGCAACGCAAACTGAGCGGAGGTGAGCTAAGTTCCTCTGGTCACGAACTATATACGTATACATATGTATTCAACGGCAAGCTTACCGCCATCTATAAACTGAGCGATCAGGTCAAGCTTGTTCTTAGTAATACTTTCCAGTGGTATCGTCGCACAGGCAGAGACCCTGTTGCGCAAAAATTCTACGGTGGCATTGATTATTACAGTACACCGTCGGAGATGATAAAAAATGTGTCGGGAATTGGATTGGAAGGAAAATTCAATAATACAAAATGGCGATACCTGGCATCACTTAAACATTATTACACTTCCATAAAAGGATTTGAGATTATAGACCTTAATCAGAAAACATCTCAAAAAACACTTGCCAAACTGGCATGGAATGCAGGGTTAGGATATCAATGGAACGAACGTCTTTTATTAAAGCTGTCGTATGAACATGCCGCGAGATTGCCAGAACCCGAAGAAGCTTTTGGTGATTTCACGTATGTAACTGCCAATCCCGGTATTGATGCAGAAAGAAGTAAAAATATTAACCTGGCAGGGATGTATAACACCAACAGGCTGGAAGTTGAACTAGCAGGGTTTTACCGGAATGTGAAAGATTTGATATACCTGCCGCCTTCCCAGTTTTACAGCCGCTATGATAACCTGCTTAACCTTCGTGTGGCAGGCGTTGAGGGTAGTATGAAATATCGCTTATGGAAGAACATTACCATCAATGGAAATTTTACCTACCAGGATCTGCGCAATCAATCTGATATCAGCAACAGACCTATAGATAATGAGCGGTATAGAAACAGCCGCATGCCTAACGTTCCCTACCTGTTTGCCAATGGTAGCATCAATTATGGAATACGGGATATTTTTAGAACCGGCAATAGCTTTCAATTATGGTATACAGTCAATTACACACACGAATACTTTTTATACTGGGCAGAAGATGGTGATCGTGAACTAAAGAACCGTCTGCCCACACAACTGTTACATGGAGCAGGTATTTCCTTTTCGCTATACGAAGGTCTGTCTTTAGCTTTTGAAACAACCAATATTACGAATGCACGTACCTACGACAATTTCAAGGTGCAGCTTCCCGGAAGAGCGTTCAGCTTTAAAATCAGATTATATCAATTCAATAAAAAATAGCAAATATGAATACAACCTTTAAATCTCTCATGGGGATATCGTTACTGACATTATTATTTACATCATGTAAGAAAAATAATAATCCGGATACAAACGATCAGACGATTAATTACGCACTATCTGTTACCGGCGGCACCTATCCCAATCAGACAACATATGTTTTCGGAACGAAAGCATTTCCGAGTGGTACGGTGAGCACAACCAATGCTGCAGAACTCAGCAGTTCCGGGCAGATGTACAAGTATGGCAGCGAAATATATGTAGCCAGTTTCGGCGCTCCTGCCACATTACGGAAATACAGTTTTGATGAAACCGGTAAGCCTAAACAATCAGGGAGTATTGCGGTGCCAGGGCTCAACACATTCGGTGCCGTGGAATTTATAAGTGCTACAGAAGCTTATGCGGCATCAAACGGTTTTGGCGGCATCCCTCAAATGGTCAGGTTTAACCCATCAACTATGGAGATACTGGGTTATATTGATCTGAGCACGCTACAGTTACCAGGTGCTTCAGAAATCTATTATCTCGGGCTGGTTGAAAGAGATGGTTACCTGTTCATGGGGGTCAATTACCAGAACGCCTCTTTTGAAAACCTGGAAGATGCCGTGTTTGTTGCCGTAATCAATAAAAACACATCCACTGTAGAAAAATTAATAAAGGACACCCGCACCAGTATGATGTGGAATGGTGGCACCACTTCTTCCTTCAGCCCTACCTGCCTGGTAAAAGATGCAGCCGGAGATATTTATGTAAACGGCTATGCTAACAATGGTAAACCAAGCGGTATATTAAAAATCAGTAAAGGCACAACAGAATTTGATACTTCTTATTTCTTTGATCTTGATGCAGTAACAGGCGGTCATTGCCTGGGTGTTTTTTATTTTGATAATGATCATGTTTTCACCGTAAGATATGCTGATGAATCTGCTTATCCGTTTGATGGGAGTGCCGCCGGAGAACTGTATAAAATAAATTTGTCCGCTAAATCCACTTCCGGAAACATCTCCGCTACATTGCCCAAATTTTTTGGGGGCTACACATTTATGACCAGGTGGGATAATGAGAAAATTTATTTCAACGTAGCAGCATCTGGCAGCAATGCTATTTATTCCTATACAACTAATGGTGGCACAGTAACAAAAGAATTTGACCTGACAGGACAATGCAATGGCTTCACCAAAATTAACTAAGCCCATCGCTTTGTAATAACGAAACCGTTAATAATGATTTACAATATAATTAAAAATGAATGGCTGCAATACAGCAGAGATCAACGCCTGAAGTGGCTGATTTCTTTTTTGTTGCTTATAAGCGCCTTTGCCCTGTGGCACCAGTTGGATTTTCAAAGTCAGTTGCAGATCACCAGAATGAAAGCACAACAAGATTCCCGTAATGAATGGCTGTCCCAGGAGCTGAAACATCCACATATCGCTGCGCATTTTGGGAACTACGCATACAAGAAACCCTCTTTATTACATTGCTTCGACCCGGGGCTTAGCATTTATACAGGTACGTCAGTATATATGGAACCGCACCGTCAAAATGATTTTCTTTTCAGCAAAAGCCAGGAAACTGATACAGGAATACGTTTCGGATGGCTAAGCCCGGCATTGATCTGCCAGCTATTACTTCCTTTATTAATTATTGTGCTGTCATTTAACAGCATTAACGGAGAGTTTGAAAAAGGAACAATGTCTTTATTGCTTTCACAGGGTGTATCGCTCAGGCAGCTGTTGTTCGCAAAAACACTGGCAGTGTTTCTGGTCTTTGAAATTTTTGTGACTGCCTATTTAATGGTCACAGCAATTGCAGCAGGCCTGCTGTTAAAAATACCTGTCGATCCTGCAAGTCTTTATTACCTATGGTTGGTTTATAGCTGCTACTGCATTATCTGGAGCTTATTGGGTGTGTATATTTCTTCCCGCATTAAAAATACAGGAGGAGCTATTGCAGTATTGCTATTGTGCTGGATGTTTACCAATATTATTTTACCACGTATTGGCGCTAACGTAGCAGAAAATGTATACCCTGTTGCTACCAACTACCAGTTCAGGCGGCAAATTGCCGAAGCCATTGAAAAAGGGCTTGATGGACATGATGCACAAGGCGAAAGGGCAAAACGGATAGAACAGGAACTGTTGGCTAAATATAAAGTAGATAGCGTGGAGCAGTTGCCTTTCAACTTTGAAGGTTATATTATGCAGCAGGGTGAGGAGTATAGCAGCAAGGTATATGACAATTATTTCGGTGATATTTTCAATAGTCTGAAAAAACAAAAAACACTGCAGTCATGGCTGGGTTTGGGGAGTCCGTTTGCTGCCCTCCGGAATATATCAATGGCCGCATCCAACGCAAGCCTTGAATCAGAGATCGATTTTCAGCAGCAGGCAGAGCATTACCGGCGCGGCTTTGTACAGAACCTCAATAACGACATGCGTGATAATTCCGCTTACGGTAGTTTCACTACTTATAAGGTCGCCAGGGATAAATACTACTCCATTGGTGATGTGGAGATCAAAAATCATGTGCTTTCCTGGTCCTTTCCGCATATAATTCCAGACAATATCGGGTTACTCTGTTGGCTGCTGGTGTTGATAGTACTAATGTACAATAGGAGCAATATAGCTGGTTACCGTTAAAAAGAAAAGAATGAAACTCTACAATCAGCATAAAGGAATTGCTTTCAATATGCACTACCGGCTTTTTAAAAAACAACGGATAAATATTTTACTATTAACCGTTTTTATGCTGGCCGGTCTGTACGGGATTTATCAGGGTTTTGCCTTTAAACAAAAACAACTACAAACCATTGATGCTTTCCGAAGCGAGAAATTAAATGTATTACAGGAATTAAAAGCGGGCTTTACAACTGATACTACAAAGCCGGAAGGAAAAGCAGCCTATAAAAAAGCAACCGGTATCATATCAAGTAATTGGAATATTGTTTTACCGGCTGGCAAACCGCCTGCCAGCACTGCTATTTTTAATATTGGTCAGGCGGATATTTTTCCCTACTACTATACCATCAAAAATGAAAGTTTCTTCATGCAGCTTTTCAAGCAGGGAGAGATTGCTAATCCACTGCGATCGATAGCTGGTCATTTTGATATCAGCTTTTGGATCATCTACCTGCTTCCGTTACTGATTGTAGTATTATGTTTTAATATTTTATCTGCCGAATCTGATAATGGCAACTGGAAACTGATCAGCAGCCAGGGCATAAGTGCAAGGCAATGGGTGTTATCGAAATGCCTGTTGATTGGACTGATTGCGGGGATAATAGTTATATTCTTATTCATTGTTGGACTGGCCCTGAACTATGGGTTTTTTAAGCAGCCTCCCTCGGTAAATGATTTTCTCTTTCTAATAATGACCGGTGTATATCTTATTTTCTGGCTTGCTGTAGTATATGCTATCAATGCCTATGCAAAAAACGCCAGCAGCGCCGCCCTTGCAGGAGGTATATCCTGGATCGCTCTTTGTTTTATCATTCCCACACTGGTAACAACCATTGCCGAAAAAACAATCCCGGTGGACAATACACTGGTAAGCCGGATGTCCAGGAGACCGCAGGGCTCTAAATTTGAGGATACTGTGTTTGCTAAACAAACCATTGCGCAGCTTGGTATACTTCTACCTCAGTATAAGCATACAACACTACGCCCTCAAAGTCCCGCTTTTGGATTTGCCACTTATATGTCGTATCACGAATTGATGGATAACACTAATAAAATTGCAGTGCAGGATTACTTCAGGCATATTGAACAGCGCCAGCAAGTGACCAATATTACCAGTATAATTAATCCTGCGGCGGGCATTGATGGAATGTTCGCTCATTTAGCGGCTAACGATGCACAGGCTAATCACGATTTTATATGGCAGGCAAAGGCTTTGCACCAGGCACTGCACGATGTTTATTTTCCACCGCTGTTTTTTGAAAAGCAACTGACGAAGGACGACTATGAAAGGCTTCCGCTTTTCAGTTATAAGCCGGCTGAGATTTCGGCAGCCGGTGTTCTCACTTGTACGGAACTATTGTTTTCAACTGCCTTTATTTTTTTACTCAGTAACAGGAGACTGAAAAAAAAGTGGTAATGAAAAATACAACTATATTTTCCTGTCGATTTTTTTTAGCACTTGGCATAATAATGCTGCCAATAAGTTTTCTGGCAGCACAGGACACGCCCGCAAACAGGAAAACAGACACTTTACAGGAAATTATTGTGAAAGGTAAAAAGCAGCTTATAGAAATAAGCAAGGGTAAGATTGTGCTGAACCTTCAAAATAGTACGTTGACATCCGGTGTGTCTGTTTTTGATGCTTTGAAGAAACTTCCGGGTATTAGCATTGGCCAGGATGATAATATACTCCTCCGGGGCACAAGCAATATCAATGTAATGATTGATGGAAAAATGACTTATTTATCAGGCAAACAGCTGGCAACTTTATTACAGGGCATGAGTGCTGAAGATCTTAGTAAAATCGAGCTCCTGACTGCACCTTCAGCGGAGTTTGATGCAGATGGCAATGCCGGGATTATCAATATCGTAACTAAAAAGAGGAATGCACTCGGATATGCAATTGATCTGCGTTCGGGCATTTCCAGGGGGAGATACTGGATGGTCAACGAAAATATCACAGCCAGCCTGAACACAAAAAAGTGGAACCTATATGGCTCGCTGGACTACAATACACCACACCGGGTAATAACCGGCAAAAGCGGTAATACAGTTGTACAAAACGATGAAAGGACGCTGATTGACAGGACGACGGAGAATATTTTCAAAGTCAAGTATTACACCTATCGTATTGGCACAGACTGGCAGGCGGGCCGCAGGCATTTGCTAAGCCTTCACTACAACGGGTATTTTGATGATTTTAAGGCCGCCAAGTTTTCCAGTCTGAAAATAGATCGCCCGAATGGCGCAATGTATTCGGATATTCAGACACAAAACAACATTACAGAGCCTTACCATTATGATGCAGCCAACTTCAGTTACAAATTCGACATCGACACATCCGGGAAAAAGATAACGACCGATGCGCATTATATCAGTTACCGAAATTTATCGGACGGTTTAATGACAAGTAGTACATCGAATGGCGGCGGCAATCCATCCAGGATAAATACTTTGCGGCAGCATCAGCCGGGTTTTATTACCATCAAATCAATCAAGACAGATATTGATCTTCCATACAAATCCATTTCACTAAAAGCCGGTGTAAAATATGCAATCACTTCCAACGACAATGCTTACCGGTTCGATTCATTAGTGGCTGGTAATTTTGTAAAAGCAGAAACAATGTCCAACCATTTCAGGTATGAGGAAAAGATATTTGCAGCTTACGCTTCGGCATTGCAGAAATTTAATAAGACTACCGTGGAAGCAGGACTTCGCCTTGAAGATACTCACGCCAAAGGATTTACCGTAAAGCAGGATCTCAATAATACCTGGAAATACACCAGGCTCTTTCCCAGCCTGTCAATAGATCACCTCATAAACAATAATAACAAGATCAATATTTCTGTTAGCAGAAGAATTAACCGTCCCTCTTATGCAGATCTGAACCCCGTGCGCTGGTACAATGACCAATATTTTTATTATTCGGGCAACCCGGAACTGCAACCGGAAATGGCATGGCTTTTCTCAGCTGCCTATGCGTTGCGGAGTAAATACATCCTGACCGCCACATATGGACTACGTGATAATTACATAGGCAGACAATTGGTTATTGATCCATCAAACGGCTCCATAAAAAGTCAAAGCGCCAATTTCAACAATGCTAAACGATTTGATCTGGATGTATCAGCGCCTGTTAACATTACGTCATACTGGAGCCTGCAGTTAAGCACTGGTTTGAATTATACTACTTATCCCATTTCCATCACCACCGGACTACAACAATTGTCTCAATGGGCTGTTAGTGTTCAATTACAACAACAGGTACAATTACCCTATGATATACAATTGCAGGTATCCGGGTTTTTCTATTCTCCTGAATTGATGGGCATTTATCAAACAGCCACGGTTTTTTTTATGGATGCAGGCATCAGGAAATCATTCTTAAAAAATAACCTGGTGCTGCAACTGACGGGGAGCGACCTGTTTCGTACCAACCGGTATAAAGCAATGTCGCAAACAGACATTACGGATTATCATTACCATGATCGTCCGGACTCAAAACGGATTGCCTTTTCCATCCGTTATCATATCGGCGGCAAACTGTTGAATAAAAAAGGAAGCGCCATTGAAGAACAGGAACGTTTATAAAAAAATACAGGTTATTGTATGGCAGATAAAAGACAAAGGATATTGCAGAATGACCTGTGGACTTTGATGGTAAAAATGTCGCTGCCTGGTATTGCAGGCATGCTTGTTATTGCTGTCAACTCTTTTGCAGATGCTTTATATGTAGGCCGTTTTGTAGGAGCTGAGGCGCTGGCAGGCGTTTCAATGAGTATCCCCGTTATGGTGTTAAATACAGCGTTGTTGAATTTAATTGCAGCAGGTGCTAATTCGTTGTTAAGCCGTAGCATCGGCAGCGGAGATAAAGAAATACAGGAACGGATATTTGCGCATGTGCTGCTGCTCAGTATTGGCGTTTCTTTATTTTTAATGATATCTGGATTATTTTTCGCTGCTCCAATCATCGCATTAACAGGTGCTTCGGGAAACATATTACATCATGGTGTTCAGTATTATGCTGTCTCGCAAGCCGGGAGTTTCTTCAGTGTCTTCGGGCTGGTAAGTTCCGGCCTCATCCGGGCAGAAGGCCAAATAAAGCGGGCAATGCTTATCAGCTTGTCCGGTGTTATGATCAATATGCTGTTGAATCCTTTTTTTATAATTTGTCTGCATATGGGCGTGCAGGGTTCCGCATTGGCAACGGTGGTATCCATGTTTTTTTATTGCCTGCTCACTACCCGGTATTTCCTGTCAGGCAAAAGTGTAGTTTGTATTCGAATCAACCGAAACATTTGGCGCAGCGGTATATTCAAGGATATCTTAGTCATCGGGCTTTCTGCTATGCTAATGCAGTTAAGCAGTTTTATCCGGCAATTATTTCTGTTTAACGCAGTCATTCGATATGGTACTGATGCACAGGTTGCGCTTTTTTCAGCTATCTACCGGTTATTTACTTTTTCAATTATTCCTGTTTTTGGCTTTCTTCAGGCCCTGCAACCGGTAGTAGGCATCAATTATGGCGCAAGGCAATACAGGCGCAGCGTCAAAGCACTGGGTGTGTTTCTTACCGGTTGCACCGGGTTAATGATGCTTATGGCATTACCTTCTTTTATTCTTCCGGGGGAGGCTCTTGGCTTGCTGATTCCTGGTATAGCGGTCGATGCTTCAGGTATATTTCATTTCAGGATGGTGTTGATGATGCTGCTGATTGCACCGATATCTTCGGTGAGTGTTGTATACCTGCAAGCTACAGGTAACGCTAAATGGGCAGCATGGCTGGCCGGAGGACGGGAGATTCTTTTATTCCTGCCACTTGTTTTGCTGTTGCCGGCTATCTATGGTGCTGCTGGTGTGTACTACACTATAGCGGTAGAAAATGTTTTGTATATGTTTATTGTTCTATCGGTATTGTGCCACTATATGAAAAACATGCCAATGCTTTACAGCGCCACCAATGGTTTTTCCTTCCCGTTTCGTTTCTTCCATTTGTTCAATAGAAAAACCAGTAAATAATTCTTGTAGCTGGCCCGGTGTATGAAAGGTCATATCTTCTCTGCAGTACCAGGAGTCATACGTTCCAAAAAAATGGCCCGCAAAACGTCCGCCTGATTGCAGGGCATTGAGTATGTTTTTCCAAAGCACAGGAAAATGTTGAGGAGCACAAAACGGAAGGGAAAAGGTGGCATTGATCAGCAAGGCAGGAGGAAGCACAACCTCTTCAAAGGGTTTGTCAATAATATTCAACCTGGTGGTATTATTACGGGAAACCAGTTGTTTAAGATGTTCGATAGCACCTGCCTCCTTATCAATAGCTGTTAGTTGCCAGCCATCAGCGAGCAGGGCAATGCTGTCAATTCCGTTACCAAAACCAAGATCAATGGCGGCCTTTTGTTCAGCAGTAATTTGTTCCTTGTTAAACTGTTCCAACGCAAAAGCCAGTGTAGCTGCCGGAGCTAATGCCTTCTGTGCGACCGCATTGTAATGAAGATCCCATGCGTCTTGTTCCATACACTAATATTTAACGCCATAAATATATTAAAGTATTGCTTTACTATCCAGTTACGAGTTGGGCGATTGTATAATTTACAAGGAATCACCTACCTGTTTAAAAGTAATAAATTTATTGCCTTTGTAGTAATGAGGTCCAGTGAACTGATACGACTGCTTAAAAAAAATGGGTAGTTTGCAGTAAGCCAACCAGACAGTCACACGATTATGGAACACCCGGCTAAAAAAAGGGCAAATTGTTTGCCTGCTCATAAAAGGTCACATCCGCAGCCTACAAAATATCCTGACCCTATAAAACTAAAAACGTCAATTGTCAGATCACGTAGCAGCTGTTACACGTTAACATTAATTCGCTCCTGCATTTCCCTCAATCATCTATTCTATTTTCTGAACATCCCAATAAAGCAGTTGATCCGATTGCTGTACCCAACGGGATTGCAGATAAGTCTGCCTGGAAATCATTACTATGATTAAAGAAAGGATATTGCCTGCCTTCCTTATTTGCTTTTGTTACGGCTTCAGGGTTTGCAATACCCACAAACAGAAAATCGTATACTGCCTTTTTATTGTCGCACACGAGGTAATGAAAATCTTCGGAAACCATGAGTGTTGGTGTTATGAAGACTGTATATGTAATAGTTGCCGCACACTATTACCTGCCCATTATTTTTTTCCGGTGCTCTGTTCCCCATGCAGACAGATGCTTTATTACAGATTGTAACTTCAACCCGTATTCCGTTAGCTCATAATATACCGTTACAGGCTGCGTATCAAACACTGTTCTTGTAATAAGCTTATTCATTTCCAGCTCTTTTAATTCTTTACTAAGCATTTTATTTGATATTCCCTTTATATCATTTAAAATATCGGAGAATCTTCTTTTATTATGATAGCATAACACGCTTATGATAGATATTTTCCATTTTCCGCTCAATACATCCATCGCATCATGCACAGCCATAATATGTTTTTTACAATTATCAGCATTTTTAACGTCAGCCATAAGTTACTTTGTTTCCCCGAAGTTACTGTTACTTTTCGATACTAAGTAACTAAAATAAATTATTGTCCTGTAACTTTATATTTTAAACCAGGTAAAAATCTTATTATATGTCCTTATTAGAAGATTTGCAGTGGCGCTATGCCACAAAAAAAATGAACGGACAAACAGTTCCGCAGGAAAAACTGGAATATATTCTGGAAGCCGCGAGGTTTGCACCCTCGTCATCAGGCTTGCAGCCTTACAAAATTTTCGTGATCACCAATAAAAATCAGCTTAAACAAATAAGGGAATTTTCATTTAACCAAAGTCAGGTTACTGATTGTTCTCACCTTTTGGTTTGGGCAGCATGGGACAGCTATTCTTCTGACAGGGTTAGTAATGTTTTATTAAGAACATCAAAAGAACGGGGCTTGCCTGACAGCAGTGCAGAAGCTTATAAAACCATGTTGCTTGACTTATATGAACCGCTCGGAAAAGAATGGCAGGAAAACCGGTGTGCCAAGCAGGCGTATATTTCCTTTGGACTAGCTATTGCCGCTGCTGCAGAACAAAAGGTTGACGCTACTCCTATGGAGGGATTTGATAATGTTAAAATGGATGAATTTCTTGGGTTGGAAGCATTAGGTTTAAAAAGTGTTGTAATGCTGCCGCTTGGTTACAGGGATGAAAAGGAAGACTGGCTGGTAAACCTAAAAAAATGGAGAACGCCTAAAGAAGATTTTGCAACAACAATATCCTGACAACACATGAAGATCCTGGTAAACATATATTACTGCTTACATAAAAATATGTTTACCAGGGTTAATCAGAAAATACTCTTTTGATTAATCCTGTCGGCTTTCCGGGCTGCACCCGGCATTTCACCACGTTGTCCTTTTTGTGGTAAAGCATTACCGGTTTCCCTGTCATACCAGTCTGGCGTAAGCTTTTGCGGTTGTGTATCGCCTGTTTGCTGCTGCCATTGCTTTAATATTTTCCTGAACCGGAGTAATGGCTGCGTATACGCTTTATTATCCGTAAGGTTATGCAACTGCAGGCTGTCTTTGTTGAGATCGTACAATTCTTCAACCGGTCTTGGTTTCACAAATGCATCCTCCTGCAATAAGGTAAGCGTTCCTTTTTTGCGTGCGGCTTTCAATGATTGCGCTGATGGGCTTTGATTGGCATCAATAGGTCCGCCATTATCAAAGCTTGGCCTGCCATTAAAAATGTATAAATGATCTTTTGTACGTACAGATCGTTCATAGGCTTCATAATCATGCCAGTTATGTTCACCGAATATATAATGGCGAAAATCCGAATGGTTGTTTGTAAGCAGCTTTACAAAACTTATGCCCTGTATACTTTCAGCAGGCTTTGCTCCTGCAAGCTGTAAAAATGTAGGAGCTATGTCTATAGCACTTACAAGCGCGTTTACACTGCCGGCTTTATGTATGCCGGATGGCCAATAAAAGAGGAACGGCGTTTTCAACCCCCTGTCATTAAGCCGGGTTTTACTTCCGGGAAAAGGGCGTGCATTATCTGCTATAAAAACAATGATGGTATTATCAGCTATACCTCCTTTTTGTAATGCTTCATGCAATTTACCCACATAATAATCCAGTCTTCCGATCTCGTTATAATAAGAAGCAATATCTCTTCTTGTTGAATCATCATCTGCAAGTGTTTCCGGGATTTCTACCTCTGTTGCAGGATCATGGGTTATCTGAAAAGTATCTGCAGACCATGTTCTGTGTGCATCAAAGGGAGAAAACCAGAAGAAGAAAGGTTTATTTGCAGGCCTGTTTTGTAAGATGTTTATCCATTGCTCTTCACCACCCAGGCCATTTGCAGCTTCCCCGGCAATTACAGTATCGTAGGCTCTCGCCGTTTCTTTTCCTTCGTGCCACTTGCCTGCCAGTGCAGTATAGTATCCTGCCGCTTTAAGCAATTCAGGAAAATAAATCAGATGCTTTGGCAATGGCGCATGCAACTCTGCCGCGCCTGTATTATGAGGGTAACGGCCTGTTAAAATACTGGTTCTGCTGGGGCTGCATGAGCTTGATGTAACAAACATATTATTAAACCTGAGCCCGTTGGCGGCAAGAAAATTAAGCGAGGGTGTTTTTACTTTACCATTACCATAAGCACCAATATCATCTATACTGATGTCGTCGCCAATAATAAAAATAATATTGGGAGAAGATGGTAATGATTGTTGCGAAAAAATTTTCCCGCAAAAAAACAGTAAAAAAGATAAAACAATTGTTTTCATCATTCTTCTTTATTTAAAGCGTGATCTGCCTCTTTTGCATGCTGAAGATAAACAACAATCAACAGCACCCGGAGCAATATCTCCGTTTAAATTCATTTTTCCTCTCCACGTTGCAGCAGGTACCGTGCTGCTTTTTTATCATATTCTGTTTTGCTTTTTGCAATTTGCTCAAGTTCACCTGTAATGGGGATCAATTCTCCCGGAGTGGCAGCCTGCAGTGCGATCAAGGCCTGCAGCCTGCTCATTACACTGCTGTCTTTTACTGCTTTGTAAAGATGTTGTAATGCATCCTGCTTATCGCCCAGGTGGTAAAGCGCTTCTGCTGCCACGGTTCCTATATATAGTTTATCATCTTTCAGCAGTTTTTGCAAAACAGGTTTTGCTGCCTGTGCATCTTTTCCCAGCGCCAGCAAACCGGTTGCCGCCCAGTAACGGATAACAGGGTCTTTACCGGCGGACTTTTTTATGAGATAAGAAAGCTGGTGCTTATCATTTGATGAAGCAGCAATGGCTGTTTCCAGCACTTTGCTGATATCATAATTGCCTGATCGTGCATAATCGTATAAAGTGGTAGTTGCAGTAATACGTTCTGCTTCAGGCTCGGGTATAAAGCCCACATCTTTTATCTCCACCAGCAAACGGAATGTTTCTTTCCTGAGCGTGTCCAGTATTTTTTTATATTCCGGCTTGCCGGCAAGGTTATATATGTTATCAGGGTCCGCAATTACATCATACAATTCTTCTGCAGGTTTGGGTTTGAAAAAACGCGACTGCACTTCATTTAATGTTCCTTCATTATAAGCATTTTCCCAGGAGCGTATATTGGATGCCAGCCACAAAAATTCTATATGCTGACCATATTTGCGGTGAGGCATAAAATTTTTTACATAGCGGTATTGCCTGTCGCGTACTGATCTTACCAGGTCAATACCTTCATCCATGCGTCCCCTGAAATTAAATACAATATCTCTCTGCTTTGTAACAGCATATTTGCCAAGAAACGCTTTTCCCTGGAGATATGCAGGCGGTTGTATACCCGCGAGACTTAATACCGTAGGCGCAAAATCGGTAAAATCCACCAATTGTTTGGTGCGGCTTCCGGCGGAAAGGTTAGTATACTTCCTGAATTTCTCCGGTATGCGCACGATCAAAGGAATGTGCAATCCGGATTCAAAAATAAAACGTTTGCTTCTTCCCAGCACACCGCCATTATCGCCATAATAAAAAACAATGGTATTATCAGCAAGCCCTGCTTCATCCAGTTCTTTCAGCAAAGCGCCCACCTCGCTATCCATCTGCTGGATCTTATCGTAATATAATGCCCAGTCATGCTTCATTTCCCTGGTAGCAGGCAGGTACGGTGGTATATGAATTTTTTCAGGGTCATGTATCAAAGGTTTTTCAGGCGGCAATTGAATACTGTCCAAAGGTTTCTTGGTGAGTTCAGCCATCATCTGCTTTCTTACCTCGTTACCAAAAATGGAACTTTCGTGTGTGGTATTAATATTAAAAACAGCAAAGAAAGGCTGCCCGGCCCTGCGGTTCTTATAGGTTGCCTTATTACCCGATTCATCCCATGCCTCTGTTTGATCAACAGTGTTATAATCTTTCTTCGCGTTATTGCTGGTATAATATCCCGCTTCTCTTAAATACCCGGGAAAAAATTTTACAAATGCCGGCACAGGATATTCACTCCGCATATTCTCCGTGCCTACAGCAGGTGGATACATACCTGTGATAAGCGTAGAACGCGAAGGCGCGCAAACCGGTGCGGTGCAATACGCGTTTTCAAATAATATGCCCTGTTTTGCCAGTGCATCAATATTGGGCGTTGTCGCGTATGCGTCACCGTAAGCGCCTATATACGTGGTATTATCTTCGCTTACTATCCACAAAATATTAGGACGGTCATCCTGTTGTTGCGCTGTAGCAAAAGCGCTTATGAGCACAGCGATAATTACACAAGTAAAATTTTTCAATTTCCCTGGTACTGATAAAAGTTGCATAAAAGTCAATTTAAGGGTTCTGGGTGATTTCCGGGTTAGTATCAATTACCGCTTGCGGTATCAGGAAAAGCAGTTCACTGCTGGTTATGTCAATGCCCCTGGATTGCAAAACCTCTACGGCTCTACCTGTGCGCACAAGGTCAAAAAAGCGATGAAATTCAAAAGCCAGCTCAACCCTTCGCTCATGCTCCACAGCCAGTGCAACTGTCGGATAAGCAGCAGTAGGGTAAGCAGCATCACCATATAGCGGCAGCCCTATCCTGTTGCGCACCTGGTTCAGGTATGAAACTTCGCCGGTAAGCTCGGCGTAGAGCAGCAGTATATCCGCATACCTGATGATCTCTACATTTTGGCCCGGGTAAAGATAGTCAGGATCATAAAATTTCAGCGTATACGGATACGCGATAAAATTACTGGTTTGCAGATCCGTGAAGCCTGTAGCAAGCGAAATATCCTTTCTCGGGTCATCCGCTTCATATTCATTAATAAGATCATCGGCTGGGGTATTTAATCCATTCCCTCTGAATGTTATGGTGCTTCCGGGCAAATGAAAAGAAAAATCCCATGGCGCATATTCTGTTTGATGGGTGCTGTTTACCTGGTTTTGGCCTGCAAGGTATTGCACTTCAACAATAGCCTCTTTTGAATTTTTAGTATTAGCCTGGAAGAGATAAGCGTAATCTGTTTTATTGATATTGCCATCGCCATTGGCATCGAGCGAATACCGGTTGCTGTCTATAATTGATTTTAAAGCCTGTGCAGCTTTGGTATCATCACCCTGTGCAAGGTATACACGGGCAAGAATGGCAACCGCGCCATATTTGGTAATGCGCCCTACATCTGTGCCGGTATAAGATTCAGGCAGGCTTGCCTGGGCTTCCGTTAAATCAGTAACGAGCCGGGATAAAATAGTCTCTTTTTTCTCTCTCAGGTAGGTATAACTTTCCTGTGCTGAAACAACTGTTAACGGAAATGGTACATCTCCCCAAGCCTGCACAAGATTGTAATATATTAATGCTCTTATAGTTTTTGTTTCGGCAATCAGCCTGTCCTTTAATCCCGCGGTTGAAAATTCAACTGAAGTATTTTCAAGGTGCGTAATAACATTGTTGATAATAAATATTCCATTGTATGCCGCATTCCAGGCGGCTTCCAGCTTGCCGTTATCAGGTCTTATTTTGTGCAGGTTAATGTCTTCCGGCCATGAGTTGGCGCCCGATACTGCTTTTATATATACATTATCAGAGCCCAGCTCTCCGTATATATCGGCAATACCACCGGCGTCATATAATTTTTCGAGTTGCCTGTATGAATCATTAACTGCTTGTATCAACTGCGTTTCCGTTTTATAAAATAAACCTTCGGTAAGCATTGTTTCCGGGTAAAGGTTAAGCTCGTTTTTATTGCATGAATAAAATGCGCCGGAAGCAATAAGAAGCGCAGCGCTCTGCAGTATGTATTTTTTTCTTATGATATTCTGAATCGTATATTTCAATAATTGTAACATAACATGTCTGTTTGAATGATGGAATCAATAACCTGTAATATCATTGCTGTATTACAATCCCAGGTTTATACCGAGGGAGATGACTTTTGCCGCAGGATAAGAATTACCATTAACGCCACGCCTTGTTACATCTGAAACATCACCAGCAAAAGCTTCCGGATCAATCACCAGTGTATTTTTGTGCGTAAACAGGTTTGTTGCATTTATATAAACTCTTGCAGAAGATATCCTGATCTTACTTAGCAAATACGACGGCACAGTATAACCAAGGGTAAGGCTCTTTAATCTGAAATAGCTCGCATCATTCAGCCAGTAGCTGGAAGGTGTTTTTTCATATCCGTCAAGGTCTACTTTCAGCTTATAATGATATCCGTCTCCGGGCTCTGCTTCCGATCTCCAGCGGTTTACGAGCACTTTTGCATAATTTCTTCCTTCGTGATACAGCATGGAGCGGTGGGCATTTTCATCCATCAGCTCTCCACCCTGCACACCCTGGAACAATATGCTAAGATCAAATCCTTTGAAAGAAAAGTTATTGGTAAATCCCCAGATAAAATCAGGCGCCGGGTTTCCTATTATCGTTCTGTCGTCAGCATCCAGAATTTTATTGTTATCAATGTCGATATAGCGACCGTCCCCGGGCGTTGCAGCAGCATATCTGGCAGGGTCAGCATCAACTTCAGCCTGGTTCTTGTATACTCCGCCGTATTGATACCCATAAAAGTTAAAGATCGGCTGGCCTACAACATTAATTTTTTGCATACCGCTGGCCACGGCAGAAGTGAAGAGCATTGGTGCGTTATCTTCTCCCAGCGCCAGCAATTTATTGCGGTTGCGGGAGAAGTTAATTTGTGAGCTCCATTTAAAAGCACCTGTAATATTTTGTGTGGTCAGGTTAATTTCAAATCCTTTGTTTTCCAGTTTACCAATGTTTTTGAAAACACTGGTAAAGCCTGATACCACAGGCACAGGCACATCAAGCAAAAGCCCGTCTGATGTTGACCGGTACCAGTCAGCCTCCAGTACGATCCTGTTTTTATATAATGCAAGTTCAATGCCGAGGTCTAACTGGCGTGTGCGTTCCCATTTAAGATCCGGATTAGTAATGCCTGACGGATAGTAAGTAGTGGCAAGGTTAGTACCAAATGCGGTTCTTCCCTGTGTTATCAAACCGATCCATTTGTAATCTGCAAAACGATCATTGCCGGTTAACCCGTAACTGGCTCTTATTTTAAGATTACTGATCGTATTTGAATTGCTTAAGAACGCTTCGTTTGATACAACCCATCCGGCAGATACCGCGGGGAAATAGCCCCATTTATTGTTGGTAGCAAAACGCGATGAACCGTCGCGCCGGATGCTTGCAGACAAAAGCCAGGTGTTCTTATAATCATAATTCAACCTTGCAAAATAGGATATGAGCTTACTTTTGGCAACATTATCTGTAGCTTCAAAAACAGTTTTACCGACAGCAAGCGCATGCAACAGGTCATTATCATAACCTCTGCGTTCCTGATTCGTATAATACAGGTCATTGTAATTATACTCCGTGCCCAGCAGTGCATTGATATCATGATCACCTATAGATTTACTGTAGGTAAGTAAATTTTGAAAAGTATAATTCAGGATGCGGGTTTGATCTACGGTCATAATTCCCTGCGTATAATATGCAGGCCCGAGGTTATGATCTACCGACTGGTAATTGCTGTTATCTGTACGGTTCAGGTAATAGTTGAAAGCCGTTTTGAAGCTAAGCCCCGGAATTACATTCAATTGAGCATACAGGTTGCCTAAATTATTCAGTCGTCTTCTCTGTATATCATCGCCAATACGGTATAAAGGGTGCCCGTTCTGTGGTCTGAATAAAATAGCATTGTATTTTTCAAACCCGGGTTGATTATTAGGAGAGCCCAGGTAACCATTCTCACTGTATACCGGATATATGGATGGATATTGCGCTGCCCACTCGAACATCCTGGAGTAAGGTTCTGTTTCATGATCAAAGCTAAGCGTAGTGGCGCCGCCAACCTCAAGCCAGTTGTATACGTGTGTAATATTTTTAAGGCTTACACTATATTTCTGGTATTGCGAGCTTAATGCAATTCCTTTCTGGTTAATATAACCGCCTGATAAAAGGAAGGTTGATTTTTCGCTGCCGCCGGTAATGTTGAGGTTTACCCTGTTTACAGGTGCGGAGCGATATATGAGATCCTGGAAATCAGTATTGGGTAAGGTTCCAGGGTTTTCCAAAGCAGTTGGCCAGGTATATTTATATTGTCCGCGGGCATCAATAGTATTGGGCGCATTGGGATCACCGCCTTTTTGTATCCAGCCATTTTGCGCCGCATCAATGGAAGCCTGCGCATATTCTGCAGCATTCATCACATCAACTTTATCAATTACCTGCTGAATACCCGTTACATAATTCAGATCAAGCTTTGCCTGTCCTGATCTTCCTTTTTTGGTGGTAACAAGCACTACGCCGTTTGCAGCACGTGAACCATATATGGCTGAAGACGCAGCATCTTTCAAAATTTCGATGGATTCAATGTCGCTGCTGTTGATGAGGTTCAGATCGTAGTTAGGTGTGGGAATGCCATCTATTACTATTAAAGGTGTGCTTCCGGCAGATACCGAATTTATACCTCTTATCTGAATGGAAGAAGATGAGCCCGGCTTACCGTTGCCGCTAACCACCTGAACTCCCGCAACTTTTCCATACAATGCCTGGCCAAACTCGGCATTAGGGCGAGCGCTGATATCATTGTCAATTTTTACTTTGCCAACCGCGCCTGTAATGCTGGTTCTTTTTTGTGTGCCATACCCAACTACCACAACATCTGTTAAGCCGGTATATACTTCCGTGAGTGTTATTACAGGATTAGTATTGGCCGTTAATGTGAGCGTTTGTGTCTGGTAACCCACCAAAGATATCTCAACTTCTATTGTACTTCCGCCATCGCCGGTTTTAATGGTAAATCTTCCGTCTGCATTGGTAATATAACCACCGGAAGAACCCTTAATAGTAACTGTTGCTCCAGCCAATGGCTCGTTTTTAGCATTGATAACTGTGCCGGTAAAATCAGAAAAACGGGAGTGATTCCCATCGCTGTTTTTAAAGTTTCCGGAAATATTTTTTGTCAATGGTAAACTATAACCGGCATTAACCGTAAATAAGAGTAAGGTAGCAAGGGGGTAGTATCCGTTAAATAGCGGTTTGATCAAAGCAAATAAGTTGCTTTTTTTCATAATTTAGTTATTGGTCTGTTCGTAATTAATTGCTGATTCGGACAACTGAAACCTTTAACAGGTTTAAGGGGTGGTAATACTGCGAATATTGCCAACCCTTTTTTATTATGTACTGTTAAAGCACTAATATTTATATAAGTTGAAAAGTATTATGCGCCGCAGGCGCAGCAGTTTTTTAATTTGGCCAGGTGGGTATGCACGATAAAATTATTTATAATTATTGGTTTATGAATATATCGGTTACGCGAAGATAACAAAAGTCTACTAAATTTATAGACTTTATGAATTTTATTTTTGCTTAGCTGCGCAAGTATGTTACCAGCTTTAAACATAAACGCTCCGTAGAAACGGAGCGTGACCTCAATGATACTTGCCATGAAAACATATCATTTTAATTTATACGCGATAAACTTATGACAGCTCTTTTATAATTTATTGAATGTATTATTGTAGCTTTCCGTTGCTGAATCATTTTTTAAATGCCGTTGATTAACTACAGGTGCAACCGCAAGATCATATACATAGCAACCAATACAAATATTAAATGCCGACTCAAGAAAGGCACAACATATTAATATTCCTCCCACAATATATGCTTCTGTAAAAAGATGAAAATGCACCAAAGCGAAAATGGTGGTGGAGAAAATAAAGCCCAGCAATGCTGCGAACTTTTTAGGCGCTGCAAATACAGGCTTGGGTTTTAAACGAAAAATACGGGCTACCGATTTAGCAATAAGCGACAGCAAAGAATGTTGTACCGTAAAAGTACGGATCCCAAAATCCAGCGCTAAAAATACAGCTGCTATTTCCCAGTAAGTAATAAGAATTATAACCGTAAGTATTACCACTGCTGCTGCAGTAATTCTGATTACATATTCATCTTTATACATTCCTGATGTTTCCTGTTTGCTCATACGCAATATAATTTTTTTGAGGTGCTGACTGGACTCGAACCAGTGTAAAAGCTTTTGCAGAGCTGTGCCTGAACACTCGACCACAGCACCAAATGAAAGATTTATAAAGGCCATTATAGACATAAGGACCACATCAAAACTAACTGCTTATGAGACTACAGGTTTTGGCAGAATCAAAAATTGTAGTCTTAACAATATCAACAACCCTGTAAAACTGTTTCTTTCCTGTTACCAGCATTTGAATATTCAATCTCATCAATACAATTCAAAATAACTTTTTCAAACTTGTTGTCTTTACTTGTGCTGCTTGTAATTATTAATGGATTATCGTCAAATCTTATACAATAAATTTTTTCCTTTCCTATTCCATAAATATTACACCAATAAATTGTTATTCCTTCGTCCCTTTTGATAACATCAATAGTAACATTGATCAAATCACCTTCAAAATATAAATCAATTCTATGCATCACAATAAATTATAAAGCCAATCATTCATTCCAATAGATTTTCGTAACAATCAAAATTAAACAAAGGCATTTAGTCTACAAAATTAATAGACTATTAATTAAATAAAATTCTCCTTTACCATAATTTTTCTTCCATTAAATTCACAACATAATAATGAAAACGTATTTAACTTCCCTATTCTTCTTGCTTCTGATGTTCAATAAGGTATAGACCATACTCACCGGACTTATCCGGTAAATTGCTTACAAAAATGGTATATATCTTTCCTGCATCAAGTGTTACATTGCTAAGGTTATTTTCGTTGAAAGCTATATTAGCATTGTCTGCAGGCCGTTGTAGAGAATAAGCAGCCCCTGAACCCGCATCCACTTCTGAAAAAGGGCCAAGCGACCAGACATTAAGTCCATCGCCACTCAGTATACTATTACCGGCATTACCATAAGCAACATCCGAAAATAAAAGCTGGGCTGAACCATTTGTATGAAGAAAATTTACAAGGCCTAATCCCGTTGCAAGGTTAACAAATCTTATTTTAACTTTTCCGGAAACTGGTGTTTCAAGATTATAAGCATAGCTGAATATTTTTTTGCTTATTCGGTACAGGTCAAGAAAAGAAAAAAGCGTGTGTCATTTTAGCGGTGCAAACCTTGTTTTGACACACACCGATAGCAAGATGTGCCTGAATTGTGCTGGTAGGAATCCAGTAAAATCCGTGTGTCATTTATGTGTCGTAAATGGTGGTAGAAAGCGGAAAAAAATAACACATAACTAAAACAAAAAAGGCTGTAAGTCAATTACTTACAACCTTTTTTATGTGCCCGGGACTGGATTCGAACCAGCACACCTCGCGGCGCCGCCACCTGAAGACGGTGCGTCTACCAATTTCGCCACCCGGGCTCGGGGCTGCAAATATAAGCGGATTAATCTTTTCCAAAAGAGATTTTTGTTCCTTTTCCTGTTGTAAGAAAAATACCGGAAATTACCAGGGCTGTGCCGAGTAATTGCTCTGTAAACAGTGGTTCATCTAAAATAAAATGTGCCTGCATAATAGTTGAAACAGGGCCTATGGCAGAAATGATCGCAACATTATTCGTACCTATCTGTTTCATACCGTATGACAGCATAAATGTAGGTAGCACAGTTGCGAAAACGGCAAGATATACACCGTAAACCCAGTAGTCAGAAGATAACTGAAACAACTGTGTTTTTTCCTGTATCACATAATGAATAAACACCCCGGCAGTTGCGGCAAGCATAGCATACGCGGTAAATCTTGATGCGCCAACCTGGGGGATCATTCTGCCACTGCCCGCAATGTAAATGGCATAAGTAACGGCGCATAAAAAAATTAGAAAGCTGCCCCAGATAAAATGGCCATTGCAGGTATCAATCCTGAATTCGCCTGCATAAGCCAAAAGAATACCTGCATACGTAAGTATTAATGCGATCTTTTGATTACGGCTTACCGGCTGCTTAAAAACCCATGCATTAATCAGCACGGCAAACGAAGGATATAAAAAAAGTATCAGCCTTTCCAATCCCGCGGAAATATATTGCAAGCCTACAAAATCGAACAGACTGCTTAAATAATAACCAAACAACCCAAGGAAAATAATATATATCCATTGGCGGACTGTGAGTGAAACTGTGCCCTTTTTACCTGCGGCAATCCATGCGGCTACCATATAAAACGGAAGGGAAAATAATAAGCGAAGTGTAAGCAGCGTAAGCCCGTTCATGTTTGTATTTCTGAACGCAACTTTTACGGCAATAGCTTTGGTTGAAAATAAAACAGCGCCGATAAATGTAATTACAAATCCGGTGGCTACTGTTTTCTGTACTGCATTGTTTATCATCGCTGCTTATGCAAACACCCTGATCCTAACTATAGCAACCCGGGTATTAGAAAATAGTATGTAATAAAACAATTAGCGTCATATCAGACGAGAAAGTTTACATCTCATCTTTTCCGTCGCACATCTTAACTTTCAATTTACTTTCCGCTGATATCTACACGCTTACATTAAAATCTCTCAACGCATCGTTAAGACTTGTTTTGAGGTCGGTGCTTGCCTTGCGCTGACCAATAATCAACGCACAACCTACACCATATTCACCCGCAGGAAATTTTTTATTATAGGTGCCGGGTATTACCACACTGCGTGAAGGTATCCTACCTTTATATTCCACAGGTTCGCTGCCACTTACATCAATAATTTTTGTGCTTTTTGTTAATACTACATTTGCACCGAGTACCGCTTCTTTCTCTACAATAACCCCTTCCACCACTATACAGCGGCTGCCAACAAAACAACCATCTTCTACAATTACCGGGCTTGCCTGCAAAGGCTCGAGCACACCGCCAATACCAACACCACCGCTCAGGTGAACACCCTTACCTATCTGCGCGCAACTGCCTACGGTAGCCCAGGTATCAACCATGGTACCTTCATCAACATAGGCGCCTATGTTTACATAGCTCGGCATTAAAACCACATTCTTTGCTATATACGCTCCGTATCTTGCCACGGCGTGCGGAACAGCGCGAACACCAAGTTCTTTATACCCGCTTTTCAGCAACATTTTATCGTGAAACTCAAATGGTTCTATATTCCAGGTTTGCATTGGCTGGATAGCAAAATACATCAGGATCGCTTGTTTTACCCACTCGTTTACAACCCATCCGTCAGCGGAAGGAGAGGCTGTGCGGAGACGTCCCTTGTCTACATCTTCTATTACAATCTTTACAGCTTCCTTATACTCTTCATCTTTTAATAACTCTCTGTTTTCCCAGGCTTTTTGAATTAACTGTTGAACATCCATGATAGTAAAAATTTTTTTGCAAACTTAATCAGTTTGTGTATTTGAAGTGTGACTATTTTTGCCGGATGAATTTTACGGAAGATATTGAAAATTGCCTGCAGGTACTGCGTTCCGGGGGCACTATATTATATCCCACTGATACCATATGGGGACTTGGCTGCGATGCTACAAATGAAGTTGCTGTTAAAAAGATTTATTCCATAAAGCAACGGGAAGAAAGCAAGGCGCTGATCGTATTGCTTGCAGATGAGCGTGAAATTATAAAATATGTGGCCCAACCTGATCTTCGTGTGTTTGATTATTTGCAAACCTCTGCCCAACCCACAACCGTAATTTATAAAGGCGCTATTGGTTTGGCAGATAATCTTATTGCTGCCGATGGCAGCATTGCTATCCGCCTGGTAAAAGACGAGTTTTGCAGAAATCTTATCCGAAGGTTCAAAAAACCCATTGTATCCACATCGGCCAATATTTCCGGGCAACCGGCACCTCCATTTTTTTCTGCAGTAGATAACGAAATAAAACAAGCTGTGGATTATGTGGTAAATTACCGCCGGGATGATGAAACTCCTAAACAACCGTCTTCTGTAATTTTATGGAATGATGATGGGACTGTAAAAGTTTTGCGATAAGTTTCATTCCAAAAAAAATTCATGCAAAAATTCCTGATCATACAAACAGCATTTATTGGTGATGTGGTGCTGGCAACACCATTGATAGAAAAATTGCATGCTTTCTTTCCGGATGTACAGATTGATTTTTTATTAAGAAAAGGCAATGAAAGTTTATTTCAGGGGCATCCTTATTTAAATAAAGTATTAATATGGAATAAAAAAGAAAGGAAATACCGTTCATTATGGAATTTGCTCAAACTGATCAGGAAGCGTAAATATGATAAGCTGATCAATTTGCAGCGGTTTGGCGCTACAGGATTTCTTACCGCTTTTTCCGGAGCAAAAGAAAAAATTGGGTTTGATAAAAATCCTTTCAGCTTTATGTTTGATGTAGTGGTTGAACATGCTATGAAATCCGATGTTCAGTCGCCGCATGAAACGGTACGTAATCTTTCGTTGATTGAACATTTTACAGATAATAGTATTTACAAACCAAAGCTGTATCCTCAACCGCATGATTACAATACGGTTGAAAAATATAAACAGTGGCCTTATATCTGTATAGCGCCTGCATCCGTGTGGTTTACCAAACAATATCCAAAAGAAAAATGGGTAAGCTTTATACAAACTCTGCCTGGAGAATTAATGGTATATCTTCTCGGCGCTCCTTCGGAGAAACAATTATGTGCCGATATTATGCATGCTTCCGGAAAATATGATATAAAAAGTTTAGCCGGTGAACTAACTTTTTTGCAATCTGCTGCGTTAATGCGTGATGCAGTAATGAATTATGTAAACGATTCCGCCCCTATGCATTTTGCTTCGGCAATGAATGCGCCGGTAACAGCAGTATATTGTTCTACTGTTCCTGCCTTTGGTTATGGCCCGCTGTCAGATAAAAGATATATAGTTGAAGTGAAAGAAAATCTTGATTGCAGGCCATGTGGAGTACATGGCTATAAAGCTTGTCCGCTGCAGCATTTTAACTGCGCATATTATATCAGCAATCAGCAATTGCTGGAAACGTTGGGGGAGCTATAAGCGATCAGCCATACTGTATTTTTACTATTCACTCCTGTTTCCTTACACTGCTGTCGCTGACTGCTGATAGCTGACAGCCGAAAGCTAATAGCTACTTACGCCTTCCCTAATTGCTTTAAAATAATTCTGCATAATGTATCCGGGTTGAAAGGCTTTTGTATAATTGCTGAGAACTCAATATCATTTGCTTTGCTTGTTACCTCTTCCTCGGTAGTTGCCGTTAAAGCAATTATAGGTATGGTGCTGTTTTGTGTTCTTATTACTCTTGTTGCATCATATCCATCCATTACAGGCATATTTAGATCCATTAAAATTACCTGATGTAATGCAGCATTAAATTGTTCAACAGCTTCTTTGCCGTTCGATGTTACATCTACTTTTGCGCCAAATTCTTCCAAAACAGATTTGGCTATCATTATATTGAAAGCATTGTCTTCTACTAACAATATAGTATATCCGCGCAAAGGCTTGTCATCAAGGATACCTGAAAATGTTTCTGATACATTATGTTTTACATTAGTTACCACAGGAAATGTTTGCACAAACCAAAATATAGAACCCGTTCCCTCTTCGCTTTGCAGGTGTAGTTCTGTATGCTGCAGCTCCAGTATTTTCTTGCAGATAGATAATCCAAGCCCTGTGCCTCCGTAACTCCTCGATGTGGAAGAGTCAGCCTGGGTGAATCGCTCAAATATCATATTTTGCTTATCAGTCGGGATCCCTATGCCTGTATCTTCAATCACAAATTTTACTGTTACAGATTTTTCATTCCTGCTTTCGTGCAACAGGCTGAGCTTTACAGAACCTGTTTTGGTAAACTTAACCGCGTTATGCACAAGGTTATTGAGTACCTGTGTTAATCTTGTCGGGTCGCCTTTTACTATATCAGGAATAACAGCATCTGCATGATACGAGATAGAAAGATCTTTTTCATGGGCAAAGCTTTGCTGACCCCGGATAATATGCTCACCAATATCTTTTAATGACATTTCAATTTCTTCAAATTTCATCTGATTCGCTTCCAGCTTATTGAAATCAAGAATATCATTTACCAGCGACATGAGGTTATTAGCGGAAAAAGATAATGCTTCAATATTTTCTTTTTGATCTTCCCTGGGGTTAGTATGCAGCAACAGGTGCGACATGCCGATTACCGCATTCAGCGGCGTTCTTATTTCATGGGAAATGGTAGAAAGAAACTCTGACTTCGCTTTTAATCCCTGTCTTGCTTCTACGGCTGCTTTTCTTAACCTGAAAGAAAACCTGAATGAAAGAATAAGCGATTGAAAAAACAGGAATAATATATATCCGGCAGTGATGGCGGCTTTTAAGGGATATATAAAACCAAAATAGCTGAGGTTAATTACAAAAAATAAAATAAGCGCAATACCCGAACTTAGAAATGCGTAATCAGACCCGCTGCGGTTATGTGCTGATGCTTTTGTAAATATGTAAAAAGCATAGCCGATATAAAAAAACAAAGCGATAAGATAAACAGGTAAAATTGCCGTAAACAGCTGTACCGGGAATACCGCAATAATCCCCGCGTAAATGATGCATATCCAGAATAATACTTTTATGAGTACTATATTAATTTCTTCAGGATACAGGTAACGGATATACATTACAAAAAATGCTACACTCAGCGCAAGAGAAATATACTCAAGCCGGATAGTGAAGAACCAGCTCAGGGTATTAAATACGCCATGCAATACATATGGCTCAGTGCCGATAATCCGGTAAAAATAAACCAGGCAAAAAATAGAAAAGAACAGGATGGATTTATCATGCCTTGCAAAAAGATACAATCCAAAAAACAACAAGCCGCTCATGAAAATACAACCTGCAAGAAAAACATCCAGTCCCCAGTCTATGCTTTCCTGTTTCAATAAAGTCTTTGCGTTTGCCAATATCGGCGATTTGTATATTCCTCCCTTTGCATGCCAGAAATTGGCAACCTGCATAATGATATTAAAGGTATCCGCGCCTGAAGGAAGTATAACTGTTTTTAATGTCCAGAAGGGTATGGCTTCTTCTTTATTTTTGGCGGCGGCCATTTTGCGCAAGCTGCTTATCATTTACATACAACGTATAGCTGCTATAAGTATCTGGTATCTCAATTGCCATTTCCGGCCTGTTGGATGGCAATATCAATTTTAATTTATAAGTAGCATATCCAATGGGCGGGAGTGATTTTCCGTTAAGCTCAATATTATTCCACGTATTGGGAACAGTAATGTATGAAGGCTGGTATTGTGGTAAATCTCCGGGCTTTAATAATTCCGACCAGTAAAACTCCCATTTACCATCTAAAATAAAATTGCCTTTAGCAATATTTTCCACGCCCAAATCCAACACACCCTGTATGGCAGGTGTATCTATTTGCGAGGATTTTTCTTTGAACCCAAAAATTAAAACCCCGGCTGCAATAATAAAAAACACTATAGTTAACCAGAAACGCTTCATATAAAAATTATAAATAAGCTAAGTGGCAACGGAGGCAGTAATGAAAGAGTAAGAATTAGCCTTCACTAAAATAATAGTTTCTTTTGCCTGTGCAAAATTCCTGTGAATAATATTTGAATGCTATTGAAATTATTTTTCTAAAACATTAAGAAGTTGAGATTAGTTAAGTGTTTAGATATCCCTTTTAGAGCTTAAGGGTCAATCTTAGAGTAAACCATTAGTATTGAACGCAGGTATTAAAAGCGGGCGGATGAACAATTATATATTTTGCTTTAAAACTGACTTTAAGATATAAGTGCGTTTGCGCCCTTATACGCCCGCCGGCATTTCCGGAGTTAAGATTGCTTCTCCCGCATATCAACCTGATATTTATAAATGATTGATGCGGGACCGCAAAGATGAACGAGAGGTAGAATAGTTATACACTTTGATTTAGTACGGATAGTAAAACACAAACACTCTTGCGTTATTGCGAACCCGTCAGCATAAAGATTGGGCTAAAAGCATTTTGCGGAGGGTGAAGCAATCTTCTGAACCCTAATTTTCCATAACCGTATTAAACTCTGATTACTCCATCAATTTTCCGCAGCATTTTCCGGCTCGCGGTCTTTTACTACTACTATATTTTTTAAATCAACCGTAATAGGAATTACACCCAACTGCACAATCGCTGTTTTCTCCCTTAGTTCTTTTACTATACCTACCTGGTTATTCTGCAGCATTTTTACTTTTGCGCCAGTTACTACTTCACCCCCGGTTTCTACATACTTAGCGTCAAACTTTTTCTTTACTTTTTCTTTTACCTGTTGTTCTTTTTGCTTAAACAGCAATGCATGCATATGTTTTATAAGTGCTGCCTTATCTTCCTGGTTTTCCATTCTTCTCCAGTCAAAAACAATCTGTTTCAACTTTCGTTCCATATCTTTCAGGTAAGCAATGCGCTCTTCATTTATTTTATTTTGCTGTTTCAGCAACTCCACTTTTTGTTGATGTTTTTCTTTTTCAAGCGTATGCTCCAATTCCCTTTTCAATTTCTCATTTTCTTTCAGAAGCTTGTGCAGCTCTTTTTCGCGCTGCTCAATCTTGCGCATATCCTGCTCGGCACGGTTCAGCAATTTGTCAAGACTGAAATGATCTTCATCCACCATAGTTTTAGCCCTCGCGATCAATTTCGGCTCCATGCCTATACGTTCGGCAATAGAAAAGGTGTACGAGCTGCCAGGCTTACCAATCACAAGTTTATATAGAGGCAAAAGGTTTTTTTCATCAAAAGCCATGGCGCCGTTTATTATACCCGGCGTTTTATTGGCCATCACTTTAAGATTGAGGTAATGCGTGGTAACAATGCCATAAGCATGTTTTTTAGCAAGCTCCTCCAAAATCACTTCAGCAAATGCACCGCCCAGGTGAGGGTCGCTGCCGCTTCCCAACTCATCAATAAAAAATAATGTTCTGCCATTGGCTGTTTCTATTAAATACTTCATGTTCTTTAAATGCGAGCTATAAGTACTTAACTCAAATTCCAAACTCTGTGTATCTCCTATATGTATCATTAACTGTTTAAAAATACCCATTTGCGAAGTCGGGTGAACGGGTACCAGCAAACCGCTCTGTATCATCATTTGCAGTAAGCCAACTGTTTTTAAGGTAACTGTTTTTCCACCTGCATTCGGCCCGGAAATTACCAGTATCCTGTTCTTATCATTCAGCGATACAGAAACAGGAATAGTTGGCTTACCCGAACGTTGATTATACAGGTATAGTAACGGGTGATGCGCCTGCACAAGATTTACCTGCGCTTTATCTTCCATTACAGGATAGTTACCCTGCACATCGGCAGCCAGCTTTGCTTTTGCGCGAATAAAATCATACTCTCCCATGATGGTATGATATGCTTTCAGCAAGGCAGCATATACGGATAGTTGTTGGGTAAGCCCCCGCAATATGCGGTATACTTCCCGGCTTTCTTCGTTCTCTAATCCAAAAACATCATTGTTTAATTCAATGGTTTCTTCGGGTTCTATAAAGGATGTTTTGCGGGTATCACTCTCGCCTAATAATATTCCTTTTACCTGGCGTTTATATTCTGCGTGAACCGCTACCACTCTGCGTCCGTTCAAAAAAGCCTCTTCTATATCGGAAACATAACCGCTTTTGTTCCATTTGGAAATTACCCTGTCGAAAACCCTGCGCAATTCAGCGCGTTTGCGGGCAAGGCTGATCCTTATCTGCGCCAGCTCCTTTGAAGCGTTATCTTTTACATTGCCATACTCATCCAGTACATCATTGATCATTTCTGCGATGGCTTTTTCATAGTAGCTATTGGCAATTACACTGAAGAGCGCAGGATGTGCGATCTTCCTTTCATTGTCAAACCAGTGAAATAATTGCTTCATGTTTTCTGCCATCTTTCTTATCGCGGCTAACTGCTCTTCATTCAACACAGCGCCATCAATACCCAACAGCCTTAATTCGGCAGATAAATTAAGCACCACATCATTTGGGAAATACAAGCCGTTTTGCAGCAACAGCTTATATTCATTGGTTTGTCTCAATTCAGGCTCTATAAATTCCAGCTTTGTATGAATGCGCAGATGTTCAGCTTTGTTTTTTGCATAGGTTGTCTGGCAATGCTCAACAAGCAGGTGCTTTACCTTATCAAACTCCAATTGTACCAATGCCGACTCAGGAAATAATTTCATATCTTTTCAACCACATTTTTTCGTACGCAAATGTACGCTGAAATGTATTTTAACAGATTTTATGGGCCAATTACGTATTCATTACTTTCAGCATGTGCCTTTTGAAGACCTGGGATATATTGAAACCTGGTGCAGGGACAAGGAGCATTTACTCACTGCAACCAAATGGTTTGAATCAGGCAACCTGCCCGAACTTACTGACATTGACTGGTTAATAGTGATGGGCGGACCAATGGGCGTTTATGATAATGAAGCATATAAATGGCTTGATACAGAGAAGGCTTTTATTAAACAATGTATTGACGCGGATAAGATGGTGATCGGTATTTGTCTTGGCGCACAGTTAATTGCTGCTGCCTTAGGGGCAAAAGTATATCCAAATACAGAAAAAGAAATTGGCTGGTTTCCGGTACAACTCACAGAGAAGGGTAAGCGATCTTCCTGGTTCAATGATTTTCCCGGAACATTTACGGTATTACACTGGCACGGTGATACTTTTGATTTGCCTGAGGGAGCAGAACTTCTGGTTAAAACAAATATTTGTATTAACCAGGCTTTTGCTTACCAATCCAATGTGCTGGCGCTGCAGTTTCATTTTGAAACAACGAAGCAGTCATTATCAAACATGATCCATCATTGCAGGCATGAACTGGTTAAGAGTGATTTTATACAAACGGAAGGGGCATTGGAGAATGGCGCGGGATATATTCCGGCTGCCAATAATTTACTTGAGATGATTCTCAACAAAGCTGTGCTTTTAACAAAACAATAAAGTATTATAATTTACCGGGCACAGACGGGTTGTGCTGCAATCGGTAACTTTGCATTCGTTTTCAGCAGTATATCATAAAAAATAAATCATGAGATGCCTGTTATTAATTTTGGGAATTGTGCCGGCGAATATATTATTTTCCTGTGTGCAAAAAAATAACAACAGTAATAATTTAAACGCAAGCAATATGAGTAATGATACCGTAACTACAGGCCCTCACAGGCAAATTGCCACATTTGGAACAGGATGTTTTTGGTGCACGGAAGCCGTGTTTCAGCAATTGAAAGGAGTATCTAAAGTTACCAGCGGTTACAGCGGTGGTCATGTTGCGAACCCGACATACGAGCAGGTTTGTACCAAAACAACAGGGCACGCGGAAGTAGTGCAGGTTGAATACGACCCAACCGTTATTTCATTTGATGAATTACTGGAAGTATTCTGGCAAACGCATGATCCAACCACGCTTAACAGGCAGGGAAATGATGTAGGCCCGCAGTACCGCAGTGTAATATTTTATCACAACGAAGAGCAGAAAGGAAAGGCAGAAAAATATAAAGCTGAGCTGGATAAAAGCGGCGCATGGCCCAACCCGATAGTAACCGCTATTGAGCCATATAAAAATTTTTATACCGCTGAAGATTATCACAAAAACTACTACAAATTGAATGGCAACGCGCCCTATTGCTACTTTGTGATCCGCCCAAAGCTTGAAAAGTTTGAGAAAGTGTTTAAGAATAAGCTGAAGGAGCATTGATTGCTTCCAAGGAAAATAGCTTTATCAATTTGAGTCTTTTTCACCAAAAGCAGATTGCCCCGTTTTCTTCTCAATTTACAAATCGTGTGATAACATTATTGCCTTAATAAAAAGATGGCTATATATTCAACCTTATTACATTATTAACTTTATAAGAAGGTAATAAGGTTGCTTTACCGGGGTTAAGTAAATTATTAAGGTAATAGGGTTATTATCCTGCTTACTAATTTGAAATTTCCTCTTCATACCAATTGTTTTAAAATCCCGTTTTATTTTTAACTTATATCTACGACCTTTACAATTAATGAGCAGCAACCTGGCGATAGAACAAATTTTAGCGGAATACAAGCAAACGCTCGATCTGTATAAGAAACAGGTAAGCTCCACTTTTTCCAGGGAAAATTATTTTGAATATAACGAAATACTGCTGTCTGCTCATTCTTGTGCTATTGAAGGCAATAGCTTCTCGGTAAACGATACACGAGAACTGAAAGAGCATGGCGTTTCTTTAAAGCTCCGGAACAAATCTATGTTGGAAGCTTTTGAAATACTTGATCATTTTAAGGCTTTCGAATATCTGTTTAATAATCTTGAGTTACAACTGTCAGAGCAACTGCTCATTGATACACATAAGCTGCTTACAGCTAATACTATCCAATATACAAAAAATTACCAACCTGGAGAATACACCAGGTCACGTATGGCAGCAGGGGATACTATCTTTCCTGATCATGAAGAAAGCATTGCCAGTGTACCGGCATTAATGCAGCAGACGCAGGATGCTATTGATAAGAAAGTTGCACACCCGGTAGAAATAGCCGCCAAATTCCATAAGTACTTTATATATCTTCATCCGTTTCCGGATGGCAATGGGCGCTTAGGGCGACTCATATCAAACTTTATTTTGGCTAAAGCCGGAGAGCCGCTTGTTATCATCGAAGCCAGTCAGAAAAATGAATATATAGACGCTTTGAAATTCTCACACAAACATAACAGCCCTGATCTTATTTCGGCTTTCTTTATAAAAACTTCTATCAACAGAATGAAGAACGAAATACAACAGGCATCTCAAAATGCGGGACAAAAAAATACTCTTTCAGGCAATAATAATAAACCAGGAGGCAGAAGCTTTGTTTTCTAAGTTTATCAAGTATATGTTTAGAGGCTACTGTTATTTGTCTAACTTAGAAATTGTTTGTATTAGCCTTTGTAATAAAGATTTATTTCTTGTTATAATTCTAACGCTGCCATTAATGTTAGGATTAAACGGGATTGGTATATGATAAGTAGTAATTAGTAATAAATGTGCCGTCATACCTTCTTTCCATTTATTTGGTTAAAAATTTCGTGATATACTAAATAATATGTGTCGAGGTAATAGGTTGGTCTGAAAATTTGTAGTTGAATAGTCATTTGTGTCAAATTGGTTTAGGTATTTGTTGTTGGTAATATTTCTTGCCTTTAATCTAAAGTCATATAGTTTGTTTTTTGTCTGATAAGTTAAGTCTATGTCAAGAAAAAGATATTTTTGTTTTTTTGATGTGTTGGGCAAAAAATAATCAGAAGAAAATATTGCAAAGAATCTTTTTGCAGGTTTGATAATGATTTTGAAATTGTTGTTTAATGAATTATTGTCAAATTCTGTACTGCCTTCTTGTTTAGCCGTTAAAACTCTATACTTAAAAACATTTTCAAAATTTATTTTCCAATCAAATGCTGTTTTGAAAAATAATTCGTTTGCGAAACTCTGTGTCTTGTTGTTTCTTAAAGATGAGTTATTGACTATATTTTTATATTCCTGCAACGAATAGTCGTTTTTAAGTCTTACAGTCCCTTGTAAAAAGGGTATGTATTTTTCAATCATAAAGTTTAGCGATAAGAGGTTAAAGTATTCAGGAAGAAAAAAGTAAATAGACTTAGTGCTGTTTTGCTGAACTAACAAGTCAGAAAAATAATTTCCTTTGTTTGCCGAATAAGTGCCGCCCAAGTTTAACTGAAACTGTTTATATAAATTGTCTATAAGGTAAAATAAACTTACAATTTTACTTTTTTGGATATTCAAGTCAACTTCATTTGACTGAATAAACCTGTTGGAAACATATAAAGGGTTGGATATAAAATATTCTTCTGAGAATGGTTTTTGTTTGTAGCCCGTTGTTATCAATACTGCTGAATAATTATTTAATTTGTAAACTATTGAAAAAGTTGGTTCAATTAAAACATTGCCTGTATCTCTAAGTCTATTTAAAGCATTATCTAACAAATGTTGATGTAAATAAGTCACGGTTAGGTTTGGATTAAATCTCAATCGCTTAAATTGCAGATTATAATTTCCTGAAAAGAAATTGCCTATTTGTCTATAATTAAAATTGTTTGTAAAGCCGTTTATCAAAGTTGTATTTGTGTCATTTATCCCTTTTAAATAAGAAGTATAATTGATATTTTGTATTTCAGTTCCTAATGCTAAATTGTATTTTCCTTTAGAACTATTACCTAACAAGTTTGATTGTAGAAGATAGGTATTCTTTTTAAACCCGCTTTTTTCAATGTTTGAATTATATGTTGCTGAATCATAAATAGCGGGTAAAAAGGAATATAATTGCGGCAAATTATTAATAGTATGTTGTGCTACTACCTGCACCGCTGTATTGTGAGAAATTTTATTGGTATAAGTTAGTTTTTGTTTAAAATAATTATCATTTGCCTTTAAATAAGTATTATAGTCTGTTGTGCTGTTTTGTAGTACATAATTTGACGTATTGATATTTTCAGCTTTATATCTTATTGAATATTCCAATAGTGAATTTTTTGAAATATTGTATTTTGCTTCAATGTCGCCTCTATATTGTGTAGGCTTTTTTTTGATTGAATATTTGTCAGATGTAATAAATTGTTGTCCATAAATATTATTTGAAGTTACATTCGACTGTTCAGAAGAAATTTTGTCGTTTAAGTAGTAAAGATTAGTTTTTATGCTTAGTTTGCTGCCAACCTTAAATGTAGCATTGTAGCTGCCAAAAAATGAATTATTAATATTACTTCGTTGTGGGTCAATTTCTGTGTCAAAATAAGTATCGGGGATATATTTTTTTGCTAAAAGCTCTTGCTCTTTTAATTGCTCTATATTAGGATTGTAAGAAAAATAATCAAACGGAGTATTGTTAATGCCAACATTATTGTATGATAAAGTTGCAAAAGATTTATACTTTTTTGAAATACCCAAAAGATCAGTAGATACATCAATTGCTGACTTTGATCCCATTATTCCCGAACCCAAATCAACACTTCCCGAGTAGTCAGTTTTCTTTTTTTTCAATGTAAGGTTTAAAGCTACTTTGTCACCACTTTCAATTCCTTTCAAGAGTGGGTTATCGGAATAGTTTTCTATGGCTTGAACCTGCTCAACCATATCTACATTAATGTTCTTTGTTCCGATTGAATAGTTTGAAGCAAACAAATCATCGCCATCAAATTTTACGGTTTCTACCGATTTGCCTTTGTATTTTATTTCTCCTGTCTTTTCGTTTACTTCAATGCCGGGCAATTTTTTAATTACATCTTGTATTTTTCTTTCAGTTCCGTCTCGGTAAGCCGCTACATTATAATTTACTGTATCTCCTTTGATTTGAAAAGGACTAACTTTTGCCGTAACAACTACTTCTTTTAGTTGAACTGTTGCATCTTTAACCAAAACAAAATTGTGAATATAATTTTTTGAAGAATCAAAATTATCTATCACAAAAACATCTTTTTGGTACTTGTTGGCAGATATTTCAACAACCAATGTTTTGTATGATTTAGTTAATGTAATTGAATAAAAACCATTTTTAGCAATTGTAAACTCTTTTATCATTGCAGCATTTAAAGAGTCCTTCGTTATTAAGTTGGTAAACGGAACTTTTTCACCATGTATATTTTCTATTCTACCGCTAATAGTTTGGCAGAATAATATTAATGGTGTTAAACAAGACATGAAAATAAAAATAAAAAACTTCATTTAAAACTCTATACCCTTATTGGTTTGAAGTTCGGGATAAAAAATCTCTGTAGATTCTATTTTTAGAACTACTGAACCACCATTGGGATAATTTTCATTTGATTTAACTAATTTAATGTACTTGTCAACGGTCTTTTTATAATCAGTAACAAAACTGTTCCAATCTAAAAATTTAAATTTATTCAAATTCGGGATACTGACTTTGCCTGTATAATTCTCTATAATTTTTACAGCCTTATATTCAATATAATTATCTGTTGATTTAACATCTAATATTAATCCCGGCAATCCTCCAAATTTCCATGGACCTTCTGTCGTGGAATAGTTTGTAGAATAATATGCGATGTAAGTTCGTCCACGAAAATCAGTTTTGGCAGCCAAACATCTTTGCCCCAAGATATTCATGGTATCAGATAATAATTCCCATTTAAAATTGTATAAAGAATCCCAAACATTAAATGTAACGTTCATGAATCTCATTGTAGTGTATGACTTATTTTCAATTTTATTTTTTAGAAAAAAACCATTGTTATTGCCACCATAATTATCATTATTATCTTGAGTTATAAGTATTGAAGTCGTATCATTAAAAATCAAACTTACCTTATTCATAACATTATTTAATGGCTGGTTCACATTGTATTCTAGAAATACATTTTGGCTATATATGACATTGCATATAAATAGTAGTCCAAATAGAGGAATATATTTCATATTATATATTTTGGTAAAAAGAAAGTAATGAAAGAAACAATGGTGCTTTTGTAGCCACCATTGTTTCAGTTTTCTTAATCGGGAATGATTATGCTTGCTACTTTATATGCACCGTCACAGGCTTGTTGTTGAGATGTACAGTTTCCGCAATTGTTTGTAATTGTTACCGAACTTGTTGTACCATCTGAATTTTTCCAACTGGCGGTTACAGTGCATGTATATGCCTTGATTAATTCATTTTCAATAGATATTACCTCAAAAGTTACACTCCCCTTTTGATAGGTTGTAACGAAACTTTTTTCTGATGTAAAATTTTTGTTGAAAACACTTGTATTTGCAAATGCTGCTGCTGCAAAGAAGGCTACGAATACCAATAATAATGAAACCTTTTTCATTGTCATTTAGTTTTATTTGGTCAAATGGGAATACCCCTAAAGCAGTTGACTTGCTGCTACCTGCATACTTTTAAAGTCGAATGTCGGTGTCCTCAACTTTAGCAGAGTTATGCTTGTCTTTCTTATTCTCCGCAGTCATTTGGTAAAGCTCTTTGTTGTCCTATATTGACTTTTGAAGTTAGTTGGGTGTCAAACTTATTTCTGCCAACTAGTTATTAAATGCTAACTTACTTCTTTAACCGGTGTAAAAATTTCTCTTTTGCGTAATTATAAAAAAAATTACTTTCGTTTATGCGAAATACGCATAAGCGTTAAATATTCTAACTTATTCCGGCTTTTAAACTGAGAAGCCGGTATTTATGTACTCCAATATTTTGCCTGACTAACCACTAATTTATTTATTATAACGTGTTATATAAGCTTGCTTATGAATTCAAAACTTATTACGCTTGCTATTGCTGACGATCACACTCTTTTTTGCCAGTGTCTTGCTAACACTCTGCAATCAACCGACAAAAACTTGTCAATAATTTTTGAGGCAGAGAATGGGAGCTTACTGCTGGAAAAATTATCCAGGCGCCAGCCCGATGTTTTACTACTGGATATGAAAATGCCTGAACTTAATGGCATTAATGCCTTAAAAACTATCTATGAAAAATATCCGGCAGTGAGGGTTTTGGTATTGTCTGCTTTTCTGGATGAAACCTATGTGGCGCAATGTCTTGAATTAGGCATAAACGGTTACCTGACTAAGCATATGGGAATTGAAGAGATTATAAAAGCAATATACACTGCCCATAATAACGATATTTACATTTCCAATATAATTAATAATGCGCTTCTTAAAAGTTACTTTTCAAGATACAATAAAAATACCCATACTTTACTTCCTCAATTTTCTGATAAGGAAATTTTTATTTTAAACCAGTTGAAGCTTGGCAAAAGTTTGGATGAAATTTCAAAGCGTTTATTTTTAAGCAGGCGCTCTGTAGAACTGAAAATTAACATAATGAAAGAAAAGACGGGAACAAAAACTACGATATCATTAATATTTCACGCACATCAGCGAAATCTTTTGGATGAATAATTTTCTTCGAAAAGAGTTAGGATTCCATCTCAATAATCTCAACAAGCCGGTCTCAAACTAATAATAAAAGTGTTTTGCCTGTGATTTAATAATTATTATACACAAGGCTCCTTCCTTTTGGGAAGCCTGATACGGGCTTCTAATCCGGCTTCTTTTTCACCTCTGAAGTATCACCCTCCAATAACGGTAACACATACCCGCCGGTATCTAATACTACTTTCAGAAATGCCTGTCGCAGCAAGACTGAATCGGCATTGGATATTTTAGACTGGTAAAAATAGATCTGCTGTAATTCAGGTAATCCCTTTAATGTAATAATACCCTTTGTGGTGATACCTGTTCCAACAATATTGAGGTATTGCAACTTTGATAATGATTGTAATTGTGAAATGCCTTTGTCTGTGATGGCAGTATTATCAAGGCTGAGCTTTATTAATGTTGTGAGTTTTGCTATACTTGCCAGTCCATTATCTGTTATTGAAGTGCCGCCGGCTTTTAACCATACAAGCTGTGGTGCGATACCCTCCAGCAATTTAATTTCTGCATCACCTGTTTTTTTTGATGACAGAAAATTCACGGATAGATAATTACTTTCTTTTGATACGGTAACAACCGTTGCTCCTGTTTCCTTTAATGTATTGATGATATCATCAGGCGCTTTGGCAACAGGCGCATCGGGTATATCAGGCTTTGAAGCTGCAGCAGTGCTGTTGCTTTGCAATGCTGTAAGCAGGGGCTTTATTTTTACATCCTGCGGCAGGTCTTTTACCAGTTGATCAAAGCTTGCGCCGGTGTTGATCCACCAATGCATTAATGCAATTTCGGCTTCGGTAAGTTGTGGCTTACCTTTAGGCGGCATATGCTTTTTATCTGAAGCATCAAGTGTCAATCTTTTATATAATTCGCTTTCATCACTTTTTCCAGCAATCAACACCTGCCCGTCTTCGCCGCCTTTTTCTATAAAGGCTTTTCCGTCTAACCTGAGTTTTCCTTTTTGCTTTGAGCTGCCATGGCAACTATAGCATTTATTCTGCAGCATGGGTTGTATAATATCACTGTATGCCGCCGCCTGCTGCACATCAGGTATCACTTTTTTAACTTCCTGTGCTGATGTTGTTTCAGCAATCTCCTGCGTCAGGTATCCTTCTCCATGAGTAAGTGTGCCGCCCAAATGTCCCGTAATGGTGATCAGCACAAATAAAACCAGTGAAACAATATATGGAACAGCAGATGAAAATTTTATGGTAAGCTTTCCGGTATACAACAGGTAGTATACAATAGAAACAACCGCTACGGCAATCCCCATCCACCTGTGCTGGTCAAGTGTTGTTTCATTATATTCAGCGCCTTCTGCCAGCATCCAGCCACTGATACATGAAAGTATAGCGCTTACTGCTCCCAATATTAATATGATGCTTACCGCAGGTTTGAGATTCGCATATTTTTCCCTTCGGCTCAGCCAATGCAATAATATACCTGACAGCAATATACCAATAGGCAGGTGAACAAGTACAGGGTGAAATCTTCCTAAAAATCCGGAGAAACTAAGTAATGTCATAAGTGTGTTAGTAAATAATTTGTTTAATAGCTATTAGCTTTCAGCGATCAGGTATCAGCGATAGCTATCAGCTATCAGGTGTCAGCTATTAGCTCTCTGCGTCCTGTTTATAATTTATAGTTTGCTTTATACTACGACCTGCAATCTGCTAATACCTAATACCTGATAGCTGAAAGCTGATACCTGACCACTAACAGCTTCATGCTACTATTTCATTAATCACCCTTCCTTCTACATCAGTAAGCCTGAATGGCCTTCCCTGGAATTGATACGTGAATTTTTCATGATCAAATCCGAGTTGGTTAAGGATGGTAGCCTGAATATCATAAGGCGTAACTTTTCCGGTAACCGGGCTATAGCCTATAGGATCAGTTTCACCATAGCTTGCGCCGCGTTTAATGCCGCCGCCGGCCATCCATATCGTAAATGCTTCTGCATGATGATCTCTGCCTTTATAAAATTGTTTCTTTCCTTCGCGGTTTTCCTGCATAGGCGTTCTGCCAAATTCGCCTCCCCAAACTACCAGTGTTTCATTCAGTAATCCACGTTGTTTAAGATCAAGTAATAAAGCGGTAGTTGCCCTGTCAACACTTCTGCATTTGTTGATAAAGCCAATCTCTAAAGCCACATCGGCGCCGGTTCCGTGAGAATCCCAGCCCCAGTCGAACAACTGCACATATCGCACGCCCTTTTCAATAAGCTTGCGCGCCAGCAATGCATTGTTGGCAAAACTTTCTTTGCCGGGTTGTGTACCATACATCTCGTGAATATAATCCGGCTCATCACTAATATCCATAGCCTCCGGAACAGACATCTGCATTTTATAAGCCATTTCGTATTGAGCAATGCGGGATAAGATTTCAGGGTCTTTAAATTCTTCGTATGCTTTTTGATTCACTTTATTGATGGCATCAATAGACGCTTTGCGTAAATTCCTGTCAATACCTTCAGGGTTGTTAATAAACAGAACCGGGTCTCCTTCAGAACGGCACTGTACCCCCTGGTATACAGATGGAAGAAAACCGCTGCCCCAAACACTTTTGCCGGCATCAGGGTTTTTGCCACCTGAAGTTAATACCACAAATGCCGGAAGATTACTGTTCTCTGTGCCCAAACCATAACTTGCCCATGCGCCGATACTTGGTCTGCCTAATCTTGCAGAACCGGTATGCATCAGCAATTGTGCAGGCGCGTGATTGAACTGATCTGTTTGAACGGCTTTTAAAAAACTCATTTCATCAGCAACAGTTATTAAATGCGGAAGATGGTCTGATATCCATGCGCCGCTTTGTCCGCGTTGTTCAAAATGTGCATATGGCCCCAGCATTTTAGGAACGCCTCTTATAAACGCAAAGCGCTTGCCTTCCAATAAAGACTGAGGGCAATCCTGCCCGTCTAATTTCTGAAGGTCAGGCTTAAAATCAAACAATTCCAGTTGCGAAGGGGCGCCTGCCATATGCAGGTAAATTACCGATTTGGCTTTACCCGGAAACAGCGGTGGCTTAACAGCAAGCGGGTTGGCGCTGTCAAAAGCGTTTGCCGCTACTTTATCTTTCGATCCAAACATATCACAACCGGCAAGCATAGAGCCAAATGCCATGGCGCCCAAACCTGTCATGGTATCCCGCAAAAAATGCCTTCGTGTAACGTGTTTCAATATTTCATGATTCACCTCCGAAAACAGCCGCTGATCGTGTAATTCTTTTTGTGTCATGGGGGTTCTTTTTTTACCACATAGGAGCATAGGGAACATAGGAAAGTATAGAATAATTATAAAATCTATGTGTGCCTATGTTTCTATCTTTCTATGTGATTAATTAATCCCGGATTTACCTTACCGGCAAATCACCATATAAATAATTGACTAATGTTCTCTGACCTTCTTTAAAAATATTTGTACAATTAAAGTTGATCAGTATTCCTTTAGGTTTTTGCAACAGTTTCATGTAGGTCAGTAATTGTGCTTGATGTACCGGCAGTATAATTTCAACTGATTTTATCTCAACTATAATAACATCCTCGATCAAAACATCCGGTTTTAATCCTGATTCAATACTCAACCCTTTATAAGTTAGCGGTAGCCAGACCTGGCTTTTAAATTCGAAATTTCTTATAAAGAGCTCTTTTAGAAAACATTTTTCGTATACACTTTCCAATAACCCCGGACCCAAGTTCCGGTGCACTTCTATCGCACATCCGATTATTCCATACGTTAATTTATCAATATAATCCTGTGTATATTTCATGGTGTACTTATTCAAGGTTAACAATCTATGTTTTTCTATTTTCCTATGCTCCTATGTGGTGAACCGCCACTCAATTCTTCGTTATAAACTCATCCAGATTCATCATCGCATTTGCTACCACAACCATTGCCGCCTTTGACGCATCTGTTTTATCTGATCCTTCATTTATCATCTCACATGCTTTGTCTTTATCTTTTTTAAATTCTTCTGATGCAGTTGTATACAGCTCCATTAACGCATCCAGCTTTTCCTTCGAAATAGGATGATACATTGCTATTTCATACCCCCTGCTTATTTGTTCCGGTATGGTTTTTCCTCCTTCCTTTTCCATACGTTTTGCAAAATGGCGTGCCATTTCAATAAAGGCATTATCATTTAATGTTGCCAGTGCCTGCAATGGTGTATTGGTACGTATCCTTCTTGCCAAACAAACTTCTCTTGCCACCCCATCAAAACTCAACATCGTAGGATATGGCGCTGTGCGTTTCCAATAAGTATATATCGCCCTGCGGTATTGATCTTCACCTTCACTTTTTACCCATTTGTTTCCATCATAGGGCGATAGCCATATTCTATCCGGCTGATACGGCATCACACTTTTGCCAAACATTTTATGGCTCAATAATCCGCTTACAGCCAAAGCCTGGTCGCGTATTTGTTCTGCAGATAATCTTACTCTCGGGCCTCTCGCATAATATTTGTTGAACTGATCTTTGTGCAACATTTCAGGAGTGGCAACTGAGCTCTGCTGATAGGTGGCCGACATTACTATTCGTTTGATCAGCTTTTTTACACTCCATTTATCTTCATTCATAAATTGCCAGCTTAACCAGTCGAGCAATTGCTGGTGCGTAGGCGCGATACCCTGTGTGCCCATATCTTCCAGCGTTTCAACAATACCCTGCCCCATCAGTTGTTCCCACATCCTGTTTACCATGGTGCGCGCTGTGAGCGGGTTATCTTTGCTGGTAAGCCACATCGCTAAGCCGAGCCTGTTTTTAGGCGCACCGTCAGGCAAAGGATTTAATGAATGAGGAACATCAGGCTTTTCTTCCTGCCCTTTTGATAACCAGTTACCTCTTTCAAATACATGTGTCGGGCGGAACATATTATCCGGGTTCTCCATCATCACCGGTGTTTGTACTTTGGGTGATGTTATAAGCAGATGATTGTACCACGCACATGCACTGTCGTAACCAACGGATCCTTTACCCGGAAAAGCAGATGAAAAAGCAAACCAGTCGAATACCGCGAGATTATTGGCGGAATCTTTCTTAGGCACATCCGGGTTTGAATACGTAAAATACAGGTCGTGCCTGCCTTGCTGCGTTGCAGTAAATTCAACGGTATTTACTCCCCACCCTTTTGTAGGCTCAATAATTGTTGAAGCTATTGCCGGACCGTTTACACTATCCAAACGTATAGTCCATTTGCCGTTTTTTACGCCAGAATAATAACGATAAGTCACTTTTGATTTACCATCTATATCTACATCCGGCAAGCGGCAGGAACCATCTTTACGCAAAGCAAGATATACTTCAGACAATTCGCTATTTATAAATTTATCTGCATGGTAAGAATATACAGCCGGCTGCCAGGTTCTGAGCAGCGTATTGATTTCGCGGGTCTGTTCTTTGGTACTATTTGCTGCAAGCCATTGCTGTAAGGCTTCGTATTTTTGTTGATCAGTTGAATCAAATTCTCTCAGCACAGGATATTCACCCGGCATATCTTCATCCCGTGTATTATTGTAGAAGGCCATGAATTTATAATAATCTTCATGCCGGAAAGGATCGTAAGGATGGCTGTGACATTGCACGCAGGCGAATGTTGTGCCCAGTAATGTTTCCCATGTTGTATTTATGCGATCAATAATTGCAGCGGTTCTGAACTCTTCATTATCTGTTCCTCCTTCGTCATTATTCATAGAGTTGCGGTTGAAGGCTGTCGCGATAAGCTCTTTATCTGTTGCGCCGGGTAAAAGATCACCGGCAATCTGTTCAGTTAAGAATTTATCATAAGGTTTATCTTCATTAAATGCATTGATCAGCCAATCCCTGTAGCGCCATATAGAACGGTAACCATCTTTTTCATAGCCTTTACTATCCGCGTAGCGTGAAATGTCGAGCCACATGGCCGTCCATCTTTCGCCATATTGCGGCGAAGCTAAAAGTGTATCTACCAGTTTTTCGTATGCATTGGAGTCGTTATCTTTTAAAAATTTTTCTGATAGTTCCTTTGATGCAGGAACGCCGGTAATATCAAGACTTACCCTTCTCAGTAAAGTTGCTTTATCGGCTATGGGTGATGGCCAGAGGTTTTCTTCTTTAAGTTTATCGAAAATAAAGTTGTCAATATCATTTTTTACCCAGTCATTTTTTGAAGAAAAGAATCCCCGGAAACCGGATGAAATGCCAGGTACTTCCACAGGTTTTACAGGCACGTAAGCCCAATGCTCTCCCCATTGCGCGCCTTCCTTTATCCACTGCTTCATCATCTCTATTTCTTTTTCGGATAAAGGGTCATGCTTATAGGGCATTCTTTCTTCCGGGTCTTTTGAAGTAAGGCGTTTTATCAATTCACTTTTTTCAGGATGACCGGGAATGATGGCCGGTTCGCCGCTTTCTGTTTTACCCAATGCTTCTTCGCGGAACAATACGCTGAAACCGCCTTCTTTTTTTACACCACCATGGCAGGTAATACATTTCTTATTTAAGAGCGGTTTTACTTCGCTGCTGAAATCAACACGCTTATGGCCAATAAGGCTGGTGGCACCGATGAGTGTGGCCACCAATACAATAACAATCAATAGTAATTTCTTCCCGGAATACAGGTTCATGGCAATATCACGGTATGTTTACATTCGATGTAAAGCTACAAAAAGCATGTGGAATAGACATCCACAAAGGCAATATCAAGGTCTGTTATATTTTTTCGGCGGTAAAAAGGTTTTAAAAGACGATGGTACGCAAATTGCCAAGTTCTCAGTTTTATTCACGATGCTGGTTTTTGTTCTATTCCGTGAACATATTTCGGTTATAAAAAGAGTAGATAATGGGAAACTGGCAATTAGATTTAAAGATTGTCTTAGGTTTTGTATTTGACGCGCAACAGTTAAGCAATTTTTGTTGTCATTGTTGCAAATAAACAACAATGACGGTTTTTTCAAATTATACACCTATCAGGATATTTAGGGGAGTGATGGAGCATAGCAAAACAGCGTCATAGTAAGATTAATATAAACACATATTGCAAATTTGCATAGCTGAAAAGATATTAAATGAATAGTTATGAAATCACTTGATCAAGAACTGCTTAGAGAACATAGTCCTCCTTTGTTTTTAAAACACATACCTTAACGCTCGGGTTAAGGTATCAAATCTGCTGATGGATAAAAAACCTTTTGTATGAAAATTAAGACTATAACGATTGTTTCGATATTGATGATGTTTTTGGCGTGCAAAAAAGAAGCAGAACTCAGTGTCCCCTGCTCAGAAAGGACCAATTCAATAGAAATTGTAAAAAAACTTTTAGCGGGTAACTATTCTTGGGTGTATACTGTTGTAACGTTTCAGGGAAGCACCTCCGTTCAGACACCAATAACAACCGGACTAAATTATAAATATATTTTTAATGATGACGGCAGTGTGTATTACTACGAAAATGATACACTGAAATCAACCGACACTTATACAATTGGCTATGAATTTGAAGTCACTACTTATCCCTCCGATTCTTCAACAGTTGTGATTATCAAAGACAAGCAATCAGCTTCACGAAAAGAATTTTTCAGAGCATATTTATGCAATGACAGTTCTTTATTTTATAATCCCTACAGCAGCGTTGACTACAAGAGGTATTTTAAAAGGAATTGATTGTTTAACAACTGCACAAACGATTTCGCGACATTATGATGATATTTTTCGCTTCTTTAAATCAGGAAGAAAAACAGTTATTATTCCCAGCAATGGGAGGTAAGCACATAATTTAAATACATATTCCACGCTGGTATGATCTGCCAACACACCCAGTAATGCAGACCCCAAACCTCCCATGCCAAAGGCAAACCCGAAGAACAGCCCTGATACCATCCCGATTTTACCGGGCAATAATTCCTGCGCGTATACCAGTATGGCAGAAAAAGCAGAAGCAATGATTACGCCGATAATAGCTGCCAGCACACCTGTCCAGAAAAGATTAGCATAAGGCAACATTAATGTAAAAGGCGCCGCCCCCAGTATAGAAACCCAGATGATTATTTTTCTGCCAAACCTGTCGCCTAAGGAGCCGCCTAACAATGTGCCGGCTGCAACAGCGCCCAGAAAAATAAACAGGTATAACTGAGATTGCTGTATGCTTACATGAAACTTATCAATAAGATAAAAAGTAAAATAGCTGCTGAGGCTTGCCATGTAGAAATACTTGGAAAAAATGAGTATCAGCAAAATGACAATGGAGCTGATAATTTTTGTGTTGGATAATGCAGGAGCATGTTCGGCAGTAACCGTTTTTTTTGACTGGCGCATATGCAAATGCGCTTTATACCATGTGCCTACTTTTGATAAAATAAAAACACCCAGCAAGGCTGATAAGGTAAACCACATGATATGACTTTGCCCGAATGGCATTACAATAGCGGCTACCAGCAAAGGACCGATTGCGCTTCCGCCATTACCGCCTAATTGAAAAATAGATTGCGCCAATCCGCGTTTTCCCCCGGATGCGTAATAGGCTACTTTGGATGCTTCAGGATGAAAGATGGAAGAACCGATGCCTATTAAACCTGCTGCTACAAGCAATACACCAAAACCATGTGCGTAGGCAAGCAGTATAATGCCAATCAATGAAAACACCATGCCTGCAACAAAAGAATAAGGACGTGGGTTTTTATCAGTATAATTGCCTACAAAGGGCTGAAGTATGGATGCCGTTACCTGGAAAACAAAAGTGATCAACCCCACCTGTGCAAAACTCAACTGGTAATTCTGCTTGAGCAGGGGATATACGGATTGTATGACGGATTGCATCATGTCGTTCAGGAAATGAGAAGTGCTTATCGCGAATAAAACGGTATAAAATGTTTTTTGAACCAGCGTATTCTGAGCGGGTATTGCTAATGTTTTTTCCATTGTGATCCTGTATTATCTGTCGGTTTAGTATTCAATTATCCTGGCAGAGGCATTCCATGCTTTTTTTGCCTCCTGCTGAATGATGCATTCCAGCAACTGTTCGTGCAGGCGCTGTGTATCTTTAAAAATTTGGGTATTGGTATATAATTCGATAAACCATTTTTTTAAATGCGCGGACAGCGACTGGTATAGTTCAGCCAGTATTTCATTTTTGGCAGCAGCAGCTATGGAAAGATGAAAAGCGATATCCGCTTCCACACAAGCTGCCAGGTCATTATTATCAGCGGCAATGGATCGTTCGGAGAGATACTGTTTCATCTTTTTAATATCTGTTTTAGTTCTGTTGATGGCTGCTTTTTCCGCGATCTTCATTTCTATCAACTTGCGCACTTCATCAAGCGCTGCATTATCTACCCGTTGCAGTCGCTGCGTGAAAGGTTCATTCAGGGTTTGTTTTTCTTCCACAAACATGCCTATGCCGTGCTGCACTCTTATCAATCCTGAGTTTACTAAAATTTTAACGGCTTCCCGCAGGGTAGATCGCCCTACGCCATATATTTTGGTAAGCGCTGCTTCTGTGGGCAACTGGTTGTTGGGCTTGAGCTTCTCGTCAAGAATTTCCTGCTTTATGCTGTTGGCAACCTCATCGGCCAGGCTGATCTTTACTATTTTTTTTGTATTCATCATGTCATCAGACAACTGTAAAATAATCGAAATTATCCAAGCTGTACAAATTCTTTTTTGATAGTAAACTATGTCCTGGCATAAGGCATAGCTCCCTTCTTTGGTCGGGGTGGCGGGCTATAGTATAATGTTCAGCACTGGGATAAATGTCAACAAATTATACTATAGCTCAATATAAACCCCACAGCTTGCCATCCCGACCAAAGGAGAGGGTTGCCTGATTACTCATGAGCAAAGGTTTATGCATACGATAACTTTACACACAATCCTAAACGGGCGAAAATTGGAATGCACCCTGCAAATTGAAAACGCCTTTTTTCGGACGTATCAGTTTTTTAAATTCTGAAATATTTAAATAGCAAGGATGGTCGCTGTAACCATACGCTTTGTAGTATTCCAATCGAAAATAAAATAAACCCGGAGCAGCGGCATATAAATTTCCTGCATAACAAATATCGTAATGAGCAGAAATGAAATATAATTCAAATCTATTTCCTTAATTTCATCATTTACAATCACTGCTAACCTATACCTGCATGTTAGTTAAAACTTTTGGAAGCGCTGTTTACGGAGTTGAAGCCCTCACTATCACAGTTGAAGTAAATGTTACCAGCGGACAGAAATTTTATATGGTAGGTCTTCCGGATAATGCTGTAAAGGAAAGTGAGCAACGCATAGAAAGTACATTGAAAAGCATAGGTGCGTATATGCCCCGTACAAAAGTCATCATCAATCTTGCTCCCGCTGATATTAAAAAAACCGGAACTGCTTTTGATCTTCCGATTGCACTTGGTATAATGGGCGCCAGCGAACAGTTACCTAATGCAGAAAGATTATCAGAATACGTAATTATGGGTGAACTGAGTTTGGATGGAAATGTACAACCCATTAAAGGCGCTTTGCCTATTGCTATTACAGCCCGCAAAGAAAAGTTTAAAGGACTGATATTGCCCAAACAAAATTGCCGCGAAGCGGGAATGGTAAACAACCTGAATGTATATGGTGTCAGTCATATTGATGAAGTGATTAATTTTTTTAAAGATGAACACTCGCTTCAACCGGTAAGCATCAATACCAAGGAAGAATTTTATCAATCACAATACAGCTTCGAAATTGATTTCAGTGATGTTAAAGGGCAGGAGAATATAAAACGGGCATTAGAAATTACAGCAGCAGGTGGTCATAATGCTATATTGATCGGCCCGCCCGGCGCAGGTAAAACTATGCTTGCAAAACGTTTGCCTTCCATTTTACCACCACTTACTTTGCAGGAGGCTTTGGAAACTACCAAGATACATAGCGTGGCAGGTAAACTGCCGGCAGATACAACGTTAATCTCACGTCGTCCGTTCAGATCACCTCATCATACAGTAAGCGATGCGGCACTCGTGGGCGGCGGGGGTGTTCCTCAACCCGGCGAAATTTCTCTGGCACATAATGGCGTTTTGTTTTTAGATGAATTACCTGAATTCAAAAGAACAGTTCTTGAAGTAATGCGCCAGCCAATGGAAGAAAGAAAGGTGACGATTTCGAGAGCCAGGATGGCAATAGATTTTCCTGCGAGTTTTATGCTGATCGCTTCGATGAATCCATGCCCCTGTGGTTTTTATAATCACCCCGAAAAAGAATGCAGTTGCGCACCGGGAGCAGTGCAGAAATACCTGAATAAAGTTTCCGGGCCTTTGTTAGACAGGATTGATTTGCATGTTGAGGTAACGCCTGTTGCTTTTTCTGCGCTTGCTACACAAAAGCCGGGAGAAAACTCATCGGTCATCCGGGAAAGGGTAATTAAAGCAAGAGAGCTACAGGCAACCAGGTATATCAATACACCTGGTATTTATTGCAACGCCCAGATTAATAGTAAAATGCTTAAAGAAATTTGTGAGATTGACGGCGCCGGACAGCAATTGCTGAAAGCCGCTATGGATAAGCTTAATCTTTCAGCAAGAGCGTACGACCGCATATTAAAAGTAGCCAGAACTATAGCTGACTTATCAGGAAGTGAAAATATAAAAACAGAATTTCTTGCAGAGGCCATTCAATACCGCAGCCTCGACCGCGAAGGCTGGGCGGGGTGAGGAAGAGCTATTAGCAGTCAGGTATCAGTTATCAGCAGTCAGCTGTGGGCGGTTCTGTCCGCCGAATTTTTTATGATAATCATTCCAGCTTATACTATTGGCAATTGCGGTGCTATCGGGCACATAATAAATCTCACCTGTGATATTGGTAGATTTCCTTAAATCCTGTTTAGCAAAATGCAAATGAAGCAACTTAAAAAAGTATGACTGATACTTGACACCAAACGATATGTATACAACTTGCCTGCGACAGGTCTACGGCTGATAGCTGATTGCCGATAGCTCACAGCCCGCTCCTAATAATCCCCCAGCGTTTCCGGTAATTGCTCCAACGCTTTCTTTAATTGCTCATCATTGGGCGCAATACCATGCCATTCGTGATGTCCTTCCATAAAATCAACACCCTTACCCATTACAGTATGCATCATAATAGCAACAGGCTTGCCCTGGCCAGTAAGCGCTTTGGCTTCATTAAGCGTGGCAATTAATTCATCCATATCGTTGCCATTGGCTTGTAAAGTAACCCATCCAAACGCTTCAAATTTCTGGCGGATATCTCCCAGGGACATTACCTGGTATGTAGGACCATCAATTTGCTGGCCGTTCCAGTCAACCGTAGCAATAAGATTATCTACTTTGTGGTGAGCAGCAAACATGATTGCTTCCCAGTTTTGTCCCTCATCTAATTCTCCATCGCCATGCAAAGAGTATACAAGGTGACTATCATTATTCAATTTTTTTGCCAGCGCCGCGCCAATAGCAACACTCATACCCTGCCCGAGGGAACCTGAGGCAATCCTGATGCCGGGCAAATGTTCGTGTGTGGTTGGATGCCCCTGCAGCCTGGAATTTAATTTGCGAAAAGTAGAAAGCTCCTGTAATGGAAAATATCCTGATCGGGCAAGTGTAGCATAAAAAACAGGCGATATATGTCCGTTTGAAAGAAAAAACAAGTCTTCGCCTTTGCCATCCATAGTAAAATTGGGGTTATGCTTCATTACATCAAAATACAATGCGGTAAAATAGTCCGCACATCCCAGTGATCCACCGGGGTGCCCGCTCTGGCAGGCGTGAACCATTCTTACTATATCTCTTCTTATCTGGGTAGCTATGTCTTTTAATTCTGGCATAATTATTTCGTTTAAATCTGCCAAAGCTAAAAATAAAGTTGTTTAATAAATTCGGTGAAACTGCTTTTTTTAAAGAAATATAATTGTATACCTCAATAATAGATGAACTACCCGGATCGTTTATATAGGCAGGAAAAACTCTTAAGGTTCAGCCAAAAAACACTTGATTTTAAACAGTTTTATATAAGTGAATGAAATATCATATTTTCGCACCTCTTTAAACATCCTCTAAATGGAGCTTATACTGTTGGGAACATTGCTGGCTTTTATTATAACCTATGCTGCAATACCTGTAATTATTAATGTGTCTACCATCAAAAAATTATTTGATGTTCCCAATGCAAGAAAGGTTCATGTAATGCCGGTTCCATCTCTTGGCGGGTTGGGTATTTTTGCGGGTTTCATTATTGCATGTCTTATTGCTATACCATTAGATTCAGCTCCTGCTTTTCAATATTTTTTTGCAGCCGCACTTATTACATTTTTTCTGGGTTTAAAAGATGATATTCTTGTACTCACTCCTATGAAAAAATTAATAGGGCAGGTTGTAACAGCTTTTGTAATTATTTATAAAGGTGGAATTGTAATTAAGAGTATGCATGGCTTTTTAGGTGTGTACGATTTACCCGAAGCCATTAGCCTTGCACTAACCTATTTAACCGTAATCGTTATTATCAATTCCTTTAATTTAATTGATGGTGTGGATGGCCTTGCGGCAGGCCTGGGAATATTTACCACACTTTGTTTTGGTACTTATTTTTACATTAATCAGTTGCCTCAGTTCGCAACCTTAGCGTTTGCCATGACCGGCAGCTTATTGGCTTTCCTGATTTTTAACCGCTCCCCGGCAAAAATTTTCATGGGCGATACAGGTTCTTTACTGGTAGGATTAATAAACGCCATTCTTGTGATTCATTTTATAGATGTAGCCGGCAACCCGGAAATGATTATGCAGTTTAAAGCTGCTCCTGCAATAGGTGTTGCTGTTTTAATTATTCCGCTGTTTGATACTTTGCGTGTATTCTCTATTCGCATATTAAGCCGTCGTTCTCCTTTCAGCCCGGATCGTAATCACATACATCATATTCTGCTTGATAGGGGAATGAATCATAAAACAGTTAGCCTTACGCTTATTCTCGCCAATATTTTCTTTGTGGCATTGGCATACATGCTCCGCGATCTTAATATCAATTTACTTATTGGCATTTTGTTTAGCTGTACATTAGGTGCTTTTGCGGTTGTTTATTACTACCGCAAGCCTATGTTTGTTGTTACAGGCAATAATGGTGATATTATTCAGATAGAGGCTCATTCCAAAATATTACCCCTTACCAAAGCAAAAAAGGCCGCAGAACAGAACTAACGCATGTTTAGTTTTTTAGCACCGCATTCATTAGATTTGCAGCCCATAAATCAATGCGTATGTCAGAAGAAGTATCGCTTGTTTTCGATGTTTGCGAAGACAGTATGAGTAAAGCCATCAGCCATCTTGAAGCGGAATTAGTAAAAATAAGAGCCGGCAGAGCAAACCCTCAAATGCTTGACGGGCTTGTTGTTGATTATTACGGATCACCAACCCCCATCAGCCAGGTGGGTAATATAACAGTGGCAGATGCACGTACTTTGACAATACAGCCCTGGGAAAAAAATATGCTCCAGCCAATTGAGCGTTCTATCATAGCCGCTAATATTGGTGTTACTCCTCAAAACGACGGATCCATCATTCGTATATTTTTACCACCGCTTACAGAAGAGCGTAGAAAAGAATTGGTTAAAAGGGTAAATGCGGAAGGCGAACATTCAAAAGTAGCTATCAGAAATATTCGCAGGGATAGTATTGAAGATATAAAGAAATTACAGAAAAACGGGCTTAGCGAAGATGTTGCCAAAGATGCTGAAAAAGATATTCAGCAACTAACGGATAAATATACCGCGCTTATTGATAAGCATCTAGCCGCCAAGGAAAAGGAAATGATGGCTGTATAGTACAGCAATTATTGAAAGCTCATAAAGAATCATATATGGCAGTAAAGCTAAAAAAGATCAGCACCAAAGCACCGGCAAAGCTTGATAAGGGAAAGGTAGAAATAAAGACTGCCGGAATGCTTTCGGAGCTCGACGATTTGCAAAATCTTTTATACGCTGAAGGTAAACACGCTTTACTCGTAGTGCTGCAGGGCATGGATGCCAGTGGAAAAGATGGCGCTATAAGAGATGTTTTCGGTAAACTAAACCCGCAGGGTGTAACAGTAAAATCATTTAAAGTTCCTACTGAAGAAGAATTATCGCACGACTTTTTATGGCGCGTACATGCCGCCGCTCCTGCCAAAGGAATGATACAGGTATTTAACCGTTCGCATTATGAAGATGTACTGGTAACCCGGGTGCATAAATGGTGTGATGATAAAACAGCAAAGAAGAGAATGGATGCTATTAATGATTTTGAAAAACTACTTACTGAGCACGCCAACACACATATCCTCAAATTTTATTTGCATATTTCTCCCGAAGAACAGCAGCAGCGCCTGCAGGAAAGAATACATGATCCCAAAAAAATGTGGAAGTATAACGAGAAAGATCTTGCAGAAGCGAAGCTTTGGAAAACCTATATGAAAATGTATGAGGATTGTTTTGCGGCGTGCAACAAAATACCATGGCATATTATCCCTGCTGATCAAAACTGGTATAAAGAATATCTTATCACCAATCATGTGTATAACCTTTTGAAAGGGCTGAACATGAAATATCCCACATTACCGCCTGCTTCAAAGTAGCCGGTTCTTAAACTTATCGTGTATTAGTTGTGAATAAATCCATAACGCAAACGAATTAGGGTATTTGTTCATTTGTATATTTGGGGCTTCAAATATTTAAAACACTAAAATTAAAATTTATGGGCTTCGTAAAAGAATTTAAAGACTTTGCATTGAAAGGTAATGTAGTTGATCTGGCTGTTGCCGTAATCATAGGCGGCGCATTTGGTGCCATTATTTCATCTCTTGTTGATGATGTAATTACTCCATTGCTTTTAACCCCGGCATTAAAAGCTGCAAATGCTGAAGATCTTGAAAAATTAACCTGGGGAGCCGTAAAATATGGCAAATTTTTGGCAGCAATAATTAAATTTATAGTTATAGCATTGGTGCTGTTCTTATTAATTAAATCTGCTAAAAACCTTGAAAAAGCAAAACCGGCAGCTCCTGCAGAACCATCTTCTACCGATAAATTATTGATGGAAATTCGTGATGAATTAAAAAAATAATTTCTTCCGGCAACTATCTGGCACAATTTTAAGTCTTGCCATATGCATAGAGCGATTAGATAGTTGATTAATCGCTCTATATCTTAATTTTTATTGCGCAAAATTTTTAGCTATGAAGAAAATATTATGGAGTTTACTCCTATGTTCTGCTATATATGCAGGTACTACCGTTAATGCACAGGATGCAACCGTAAAAGATATGAAAGAAGCATCTGGCAAGACTATCGAAAAAGATCCAAATGATACTATTCCGCAGGTTTGGAAAAAAGGCGGATTAATAAGTCTTAATGTAAACCAGGGTGCGCTCAGCAACTGGGCTGCCGGAGGTGATAAATCATCTCTTTCTATTGCTTCGCTTATCAACTTATATGCTTTTTACAAAAAAGACAAGCATATTTGGGACAATACCCTTGATCTTGCATATGGTATGGTAAATACTACCAGCCTGGGAACCCGCAAAGCTGACGACAGGATTGATTTCCTTTCTAAATATGGTTACCAGATCAGTCCGAAAAACTGGTATGTTGGTGCATTATTTAATTTCAGAACACAATTTTCTAAAGGGTATACTTATCCTGAAGACAAAGCAAAAGTCAGAACATCTAACTTTCTTGCACCGGCTTATATTTTGTTATCACCAAACATCACCTACCAGCCTTCAGAGAACTTTTCTATCTCGCTTTCACCAGCTACTGCAAGGTGGACAATCGTAACAGATGACTCATTATCTTCTGTTGGCGCTTTTGGCGTTGATCCCGGAAAGAAAATAAAAACAGAATTTGGTGCGTTCGCTTCTGTGGGATATAAAGCAAAAATAAGCGAAACAGCTTCTTACCAGGGTCGTTTGGATTTATTTTCAAATTACCTGCATAAGCCTCAAAACATTGACATATACTTCACTAATGTATTATTAGTAAAAGTAACTAAACTGATTACGTTCAGCCTTTCACTTGATATGATATATGATGATGATGTGAAGACTGTGGATAAAGACGGGGTTACCCCACGCGGACCTAAGCCACAATTAAAAGAAATGATGGGAATAGGTTTAGCATACAGGTTTAAAAATTAATCTTGTTTCATACATTTGTTGCGTCCTGCATTGTTCTTTATTACGATGCAGGACGTAACCATTTTAAAAGCATAATGTGAATACTGAATCTTATCAAATTAAGTTACCGCAGTTTGAAGGGCCTTTTGATTTGCTGCTGTTTTTTATAGAACGTGATGAACTGGATATATACGATATACAGATCACAAAAATCATCAACGATTTTTTAGCGTATATGCATAGCGCGGAAGAAACAAATATAGAGTTGAGCAGCGAATTTATCCTGTTCGTATCAACCCTCATGCGCATTAAAGCAAAAATGCTGTTGCCGCGCAAAGAGCTGGATGCACAGGGTAATGAAATTGACCCCCGCCAGGAATTGATTGATAAGATTCTTGAATACAAACGCTTTAAAGAAGTTTCCGCAAAGATGGCTGAGATGGAAGCCATCAGGATGCTGATGGTAAAACGTGGTAATATTCAGAAAGAAATAATGCAGGTAGGTGAAGAAGCCGGTGAGGGAACCGAAATTCAGACCATTACCATGTTCAAGCTAATGAAGGCTTTTGAAAAGGTAATGCAGCGCCTGTACGACCGCAACAATAAACCACAGCATGTTGTATACAAATACAACTATACCATGGAAAGCAGCAGGGAATATATGCTTGATATGGTGCTTCGCGAAAGAACAGTAACCTTCGAAAAAATCTTCGATGTATGCGAAAACCGTATTCATGCTATCTTTCTTTTTCTTTCTATGCTTGAGCTCGTTCAGCAGAAGTATATGCATATTATAACAGGTGAGGGTAGAAATAATTTTATAGTTGAGTGGAATGAGAGCAGGGAAGAAGAAGTTGAAGCCGCATTACCCGGGGAAGAATAGCGTGAAGATTTTTATACTGGGACAATAAGAAATGCACCCATTTACTATTCTTCAACTCTATGTATATGAAAAGATTTGTACGTGGATTACTATTCCTCTTTTTTCCTTTATTTTCTTTAGCGCAAAACCAACCTTTGCAATGGCAGGCATCCAGCAAGAAAATAAACGATAACAGCTATACGCTTACAGCACAAATAACTGTTGCACCAAACTGGCACATATATGCGGATTCAGTACCTGATATTGATATTGACGCGTTACAGCTTACCTGGGATAATGAAAATATTACGCCCGGTGGTAACGCTGAAATCAGTGCAGCAAAAACAATCATCAGCGACCCGGTTTTTGAAAATAAAAAATTATCAGTTTATCAATCCGGTACATTTACACTCACACAAAAAATAAATATTAAAGGACCTGTACCATCATCGCTTAAAGTAGGCTTAAAAGGTTTTGTATCCGGTAACACAGAATTTTTGCCGATCGATGAAACAAAACAACCTGTTTCTTTTGAAGGCGGAACAGAACAATCTTCAAAAGACAAAATAAAACTTACAACTGTCGACTTAAAGAACCCTGCACAACCCTGCGGCGATGCACAAGCGGGAGGCAACAGTATATGGATTGTGTTTTTACTGGGATTGGGTGGAGGATTTATCGCCTTGCTTACCCCCTGCGTTTTTCCTATGATACCCGTTACGGTTTCGTTTTTTACAAACCGTGCTTCTAACAGAAACCAGGCGGTGAGGAATGGTATACTCTATGGCTTTTTTATTTTTCTTATTTATGTTTTAGCAAGCTTTCCATTTCATTTAATAGGCAATGTTCAGCCTGAAATATTCAATAATATTTCTACCAATGCATGGCTGAATATTTTCTTCTTTATTGTATTCATTATTTTCGCTATTTCCTTTTTTGGATATTTTGAAATTACCTTGCCATCAGGTATTGCCGGAAAAGCAGATTCAAAAAGCGGGCTGAGCAGCATGAGCGGCATTTTCTTTATGGCGCTTACACTGGTGATTGTTTCCTTTTCCTGCACGGGCGTTATACTTGGAACATTATTAGTTGGAACCGCTTCAAATGGTGCATGGTCGCTCACGGCAGGTATGGCAGGTTTTGGTACAGCACTGGCGCTGCCTTTTGCATTATTTGCCATCTTTCCTAACTGGTTAAAATCATTACCTAAAAGTGGTGGTTGGTTAGATACAGTAAAAAAAGTATTAGCATTTGTTGAACTGGCGCTGGCGTTTAAATTTCTTTCCAATGCTGACCTTGTAGAACATTGGGGATTATTAAAGCGTGAAGTATTTATTGGTATATGGTTACTCATTTCTCTCGGACTTGCCGCTTATCTTTTTGGATGGCTTAAGTTGCCGCATGATTATAAAGGGCAAAAAATTTCTGCCGGCAGAAAAACATTGGGACTGATTGCTTTCCTGTTTGCATTATATCTTGTTCCGGGGTTAACCAATACGGCATATGCTAATCTCAAACTATTGAGTGGTTTTCCTCCTCCCTTGAGTTACAGTATCTATCATAAAGACAAGGGAGTGGAGGCTGTAGTAGTAAATGATTTTGATAAAACCGTAGAACTTTCTAAAGCACAAAACAAACCTGTCTTAATTGACTTCACCGGTTGGGCATGTGTTAACTGCCGAAAAATGGAAGAGCAGGTTTGGACACAACCCGAAATAGCATCACTTATTAATGAAAAATTCATTCTTGTATCGTTGTATGTAGATGACAGGAAGAAGCTACCGGCAAATGAGCGGTTTACTTATAAACCTGCGGGTGGCAATGAAAAAGATATTATTACCATTGGAGATAAATGGGCTACTTTTCAATCAGAAAATTTTGGACAGGTAACGCAACCATTATACGCAGTTCTTAGTCCTGATGGAAAACTTATGACTTACCCGGTTGGCTATACCCCTGATATAAAACAATACCAGGACTGGCTGAATTGCGGGTTGAAAGCTTACCATTCAAATAAGTAAATTTCTCTTTACATTTAGGTTACTTAATACGCATAACTATGGCTATAAGAATGACTGATGATCAGCCCGATCAACCCGAACAATTTAATGATGATGGCGGCGGCGGAAGAGGTGGCGGAAGTGGTTTTACCGGAGGCGGAGGTGGTTTGCTGGCTTTCATCCCTTTATTGCTCCGTATTTTTGGTTTTAAAGGTATTCTTGTAATTGGGGCATTAGCGCTTGGCGCATATTTTTTTATGGGTAAAGGCGGGTGTTCAGGTATACTGAACCAGGCGGGAGACAATAGTGGCGCGCTTTCTACCGGTGGCATACTCGACCCCAAACAGTTTGAGCGTGCCAATATATATGAAGCACTTGCAGCGGATGACGCAAAAAATCCTTTGCCCGAAGTGGCTAACCTGCAAAAATTTGCACCTGTTGTTGGTAACCAGGGTGAGCAGGGAAGTTGCGTAGCGTGGAGCAGCGCTTTTGGTGCAAGAACAATCCTTGAAGCTACGCGCACCGGGCAAAATCCTGACCAGTTAAAATTCAGTCCGGCTTTTTTATATAATCAAATAGGTTTGGATGGCTGTCAGGGCTCATATATCATCCGCGCAATGGAGTATATGACCAAACAGGGCTCTGTACCATATGAATTATTTCCATATACCGACCAGAACTGTACCAGGCAGCCGGACAATTCCATGATTCAGCAGGCGGGTCAATACAAAATGCGGGGCTTTAACAGGTTAACAAAAGGCGATAATACTGAAGAGTTGGATTTAAGAGCCATCAGGGAAAATCTTTCGCAGGGCGCACCCGTGGTAATAGGTATGATGGTTGGGCAAAGCTATATGCAAAACATGATGGGCAAAGATGTATGGACTCCTGAATCTGGTGATGCATCAATGATGGGATTTGGCGGACATGCGCAATGTGTTGTTGGTTATGATGATAAAAAATATGGCGGCTCATTTTTAATTATGAATAGCTGGGGACCGGAGTGGGGTAACAATGGATTTGCATGGGTTCGCTACCCTGATTTTGTTACCTATGTTCGTGAAGCTTATGGGCTTGAACCAATGGCAAAACCCAATACTGCTTTAGCTTGTGAAATAGGTTTGGTTGAAGTGCAGTACGATGGAAAAAAGACTTCTGCTAAAGGATATATCCCGGTAAAGGCAACTACAGGCAATCGTTTTGAAGCTGTTTCTCCTGTTCGTTTTGGAACAAGATTTAAAATGGAAGTGAAGAATAATACAGAATGCTATATCTATGTTTTCAGTAAGGAACCAGATGGCACAAGCTATACGTTATTTCCTTATCCAAACCCTGATGATCCTGCCAAAACTAAATATTCACCATTTTGTGGTATAGCGGGATACAGGCTTTTCCCCAAAGATAAAAGCATGACTCCCGATAGTGTTGATACGAAAGAAACAATGACGGTGATTGTGAGTAAGCAACCGCTTGACTGGTATAACCTGAATAAAACAATCAGCCAGCAACCTCAAACAGATTATGGCACAAGAGTTAATAACGCCATCAAATCAAGTGCGGTTGCGGGTGTGCGTTATGAAAGCACGGCATCGGGCACAATTAAATTTCAAACCGCTGCGGCAGATAACCAGGTAGTGGCATGTGTGGTAGATTTCACTAAGCAGAAATAATATGAGAGTATTCATTCTTTGTCTATCCATATGTTTTTCTTCCGTACTGTATGCACAAAATAATGCAGATAAAAAACCTTTGCTGTATCATCCTGAAGAAAATGCGGCGGAAGAAATTGCGAATGCCGTTAAAAAAGCGAAAGCGGAAGGCAAACAGGTATTCATACAGGCAGGGGGCAACTGGTGCAGCTGGTGTATAGAATTTAACCGTTTTACACACGCAGATACCCAGGTTGATGCTTTGCTCAAAGCTGATTATATAGTATATCATCTTAACTACAGCAAAGAGAACAGGAATGAAAGAATATTTGAGCAATACAAATTTCCGCAACGCTTTGGTTTTCCTGTTTTTTTAATATTAAATGATGCAGGAGAATTGATTCATACCCAAAACTCCTCTTATCTTGAATCTGGCAAAAGCTACGATAAGGATAAAGTACTTGCTTTTTTAAAAGACTGGAACCGTGCCGCGCTGAACGCCGACGCGTATAAAAATTAATCACTAATCACCAAAATCCTCCTATGAATGCATTTATATCAATGGTTAAACATCCTGTTAAGTTCAGGTTGTTTTTACTCACTAAAATACCCAGCGCTTTTTTTGCAGGCGTAAGAATAAAAGCTATTGCAGAAGATAAATGCGTTGTTATTGTTCCTTACAAATGGTTTTCTACAAACCCTTTTAAGTCTACCTATTTTGCCTGCCTGGCAATGGCCGCTGAAATGAGCACCGGTGCCCTGGCACTGGCACATATTTATAAGAGGGTCCCTTCGGTATCCATGCTTGTTGTTGATATGAGCGCGGAGTATTATAAAAAGGCAACCGGCATTACCACTTTTGTTTGTAAAGATGGCATAGCTATACGCGATGCTATAGAAGAAGCCATAGCAGCCAACGGAACCAATAGCATTACCATAAAATCATCCGGCACCAATGATGCCGGCGAATTAGTAGCAGAATTTTCTTTTACGTGGTCATTTAAGGTGAGAAGTAAATAATCGTTGCTGTATGTATATATTTGCGCGCCACACACCTTTAATAATGCGCAAAATCCATTTCGTAATTACCCTTTATCCTTTCTATTGGCGGATTAAAGTAGCCGAATTTTACTTTGGGAAATTCTTCGTGTATCAGTTCCATTAATTGTTTTACGCCCATGCACTCACCGGTTTCGTAAGCGCCAATCTTTCCCATATACCAATCAGGGTCAATATTAAAATTGCGCCATTGTATCATGGTGAGATCGGTATCAATAACCAGCTTGCGCAATGCTTCATATTCTTCCTCACTATCCGTCATTCCCGGAAAAACAAAATAATTGACAGAAGCCCAGCCACCATAGCTGCGCATTACTTTCAGGCTTTCAACAATATCTTCAAAACTGTAATTATTAGGGCGGTAATAGGCTTCGTAAATATGTTTGCGTGCAGAATTTGTACTAACTCTTATGCTATTTAACCCGGCTTCGCACAACGCTTTTACTGCCGCAGGCTTTGAGCCATTAGTGTTGATATTGATACTACCGTTTAAGGTATGTTTTCTTATTTCTTTAATTGCTTTGCTTATGGTTTCCCACATGAGTAAAGGCTCACCTTCGCAACCCTGCCCAAAGCTGATGAGCGGGTAAGGAGCTGTTTCCAGGTGCGGAACGGTGAATTCAACAATTTCTTCGGCGGTAGGCTTAAACGTTAGCCTGTCTTGCGTGGAAGGAATACTTTCTTCCTGCGGTTGAAACGATATACAACCTATACAATTTGCATTGCATGCCGGAGAAGAGGGCACAGGGCATTCCCACCTGCCCATAAAATAATTTCTTGCCGCAGGGCAGTGATAGGTATTGCAGCAATTATCAGCCAAATGCCTTACCAGCCTGTTATGTGGAAATGCTTTCAGCAATGTATCTACCCCATGTTCAATAACAGCGCTGTTATAACCGCCGCATTCCTGCCTTATGTCCTGCTCAATACGAACAGCAGGCACGTAAAATTTATTATTATACCATGCAGTAGCGGTGTAACAAAATAAAGGAAGCACCGGTGCACCAGGGCCGGTTTCATAAGCGGCAAGATACAAGCCTGTATGCGCGGGAGGAATAAATGAAGCGACAGCCCAGCCTTTTTCGCAAAGCCGCATTTCACCGGTTTCAACATCTATGCCAATGCCACGCCTTCCCGGCAATTCATATAAAGAACCGCCATCAGGCAACTCAATCCAGTCTTCCACCGGCACAGGTATTGCATCCCAGCCCGTTCTGCCTACCGCATATAGAGAAGTATCTTCAAATATTTCTCCATTGCCATTGGAGTATAGTATATATGGTGATTCAGTTAATGCCATTTGATTGTATTAATCGTTCGCGGCAGATTTTTCCAGGTTAAAAAGACTGTCTACAAATTCATGCTTATTGAAAACAAGCAGGTCTTCCATTTTTTCACCCACACCGATAAATTTTACCGGTATTTTAAACTGGTGTGCAATAGATAAAACAACACCACCTTTAGCCGTACCATCAAGCTTGGTTATGGTTAATGCCGTTACTTCCGTTGCCGCCGTAAAATGTTTTGCCTGCTCCAGCGCATTTTGCCCTGTTGAGCCATCCAATACCAGCATTACTTCATGTGGTGCATCAGGTATTACTTTCTGCACTACTCTTTTTATTTTGCTCAACTCTTCCATCAGGTGTACCTTATTATGCAAACGACCTGCCGTATCAATCAATATTACATCTGCATTTTTGGCAACGCCACTACTCACGGTATCAAATGCTACAGATGCAGGGTCGCTGCCCATTTCTTTCTTTACAATAGGCACTCCTGCCCTGTCACTCCATATCGTTAACTGGTCAACAGCCGCAGCTCTGAATGTATCTGCTGCACCCAACAAAACAGATTTACCGGCTTTCTTAAAGTTGTAGGCAAGCTTTCCTATTGTTGTTGTTTTGCCAACGCCATTTACGCCAACCACCATTATTACATACGGTTTTGCAGGCATTGGTGATTCAAAATCATAAGCCGCTTCTTCCGGCACATCAACCAATACTGAAGTAATTTCTTCCTGCAAAATACCATTGAGTTCAGACGTATTGAGATATTTATCTTTTGCTACCCGCTCTTCAATCTTCTCTATAATCTTAACTGTTGTAGCAATACCTACATCGGCACTAACCAATGCATCTTCAAGGTTATCCAGCACTTCTTCATCCACAGTGCTTTTACCGGCAATCGCTTTAGTAATTTTGGAAAGAAACCCGGTTTTGGTTTTTTGCAAACCCTGGTCAAGGCTTTCCTTTTCTTTTTTACCAAATAATTTTCCAAAAAATCCCATACCTGTATTTTAATAGTAAAGATTTAAGCGCATTAAAAAATCTTCCTGCGTTTTATCCTTTGTATAGTTAAAAGTAGTTGTTTCATATATCACAAACCCTGCCTTCTGGTAAAACTGTATGGCTTTGTTGTTATGCTGCCATACCTGCAACCAAATCATATCATACTTATCCTGCACGGCAATTTCCTTGCAACTGTCCATCATCAGCTTACCCACTTTTAATCCCTGGTATTCTTTCAGCACATATATCCGCTCAATCTCTATACCGTTTACCTCCTCCAATCCTTTTGCTTTTCTGCCGCTGCGTAATTTGGTAAATGCCGCCGGAGTATGGTCAACAAACCCAATATAAAAGCAGGCGTCGGGCTTGTTCATTTCCTTTTCAATTACTTCCGGGGTAAATTTTTTTTCCATGTAGGCCTGCAGCACTTCATCATGCGTTACTTCAGAATAAGTTTCTACAAAAGTTCTTCTACCCAGGTCTACTATTGTATTGCAGTCTTCCGGGGTGGCTTTTCTTATGTAAATACTATTATCCATAAATTTCCAAAAATAACAAAAGCCGTCGCGAAAAAATCGTGACAGCTTTTAATGCTTTAGCTTAAAACAATTTATTTCTGAGCCAGAAAATCTTTCACCTTGTCTTTATGCACAATAGCCTCTTTAAAGGTATATGCGCCTGTTTTAGGGCTACGTACGGCACGAATCACTTTCGTCCAGTTCTTACTTTCCGCTGCTGCTTTTGCGTCTTTTACTTTCGCGTTTTTAGAAGCTGCTTTTGCCATGATATATAATTTGAAAATTTGGGATTTCCTGCCTGTCGGCAGGCAGGGAAAATTTGAAAATTAAAAGCCGTTTTCAAATTGGCTCATTTTCAAATCTTCAAATTGATTATTTAATTTCTTTGTGAACAGTAACCTTTTTCAGGATGGGGTTGTATTTTTTCAACTCCAAACGCTCAGGTGTGTTCTTTTTGTTTTTGTTAGAGATATAACGGCTGGTTCCGGGTTGTCCGCTGTTTTTATGCTCTGTACATTCAAGAATCACCTGTACCCTGTTTCCTTTCTTCGCCATGGTGAATAAATTTTAAATTGTTATCAGATTTTTTCTCCCTGAGCTCTTAATTCTTTAACTACGCTATACAGCCCTTTCTTATTTATAGTGCGTAACCCTTCTGTAGATATTTTAAGTGTAATCCACTTATCTTCTTCAGCCAGGAAGAAACGCTTAGTCTGCAGATTAGGTAAAAACCTGCGCTTAGTCTTTATATTTGAATGAGATACGTAGTTTCCTGTGATGGGAACTTTACCTGTAACCTGACATACTCTGGCCATAATCCGTTTTTTTGGGACGGCAAAGTTCAGGAAAATATCCCTAATATCAAAAAGATTTTATCTTTTTTCATCGATTCTACCATAAAAATAATGACTCAGGCGTTTATATGGTGTAATAATTGTATTGAAGCCTAACTCAAAGACCAATATCCAGATGAAAACAAAAATCCTGATCCTGTTTTTGGCATTTTTGTGTGCACAAAGTGCAGTTAAGGCACAATGCCCCGCCTCTGATACCATTTTTCCTAAAGATTCTATCATTATTTGTGCGGATACCACGTTTGTACTGAGTTTACCAGCCGCTCCGGGCACCACCTATGATTGGTCTACCCTGGAATCAGGCAATAGCATCAACGTACATCAGGCCGGTAAATATTGGGTAACTGTAACATCAGGGGAATGCGCCCCTGTAACAGATACAGTATTCATCATTTTCAACTCACTGATACTCATACCCGAAGTAAAAAATGAATTACTGTGTTTAAATGTGCCGGCAACGCCTTTAAGGGCTAACGGCGCAGACCTGAAATGGTATAATACCCCCACTGATATCGCTTTCAGCACAACAGCTCCTACCCCACCTACCGCTGATACCGGCGTTGCATATTATTATGTATCCCAAACTATTTTAGGTTGCGAAAGCCCAAGAGCCAGGGTAATGGTTGAAGTAATTGAAGCGCCCAATTTTGAGTTGGGAGAAGATATCTCCATTCCCTGCGGCGCTTCCGGTGTAGTATTGCAAACCGTAAAACAAAAATATACAACCTATAACTGGCAGGACGGAAGCACGGATGTTGATTTTCTCGCCACCGAAGCCGGCACTTTTACGCTTACAGGCAGCAATAAATGCGGCACACATACGGATGATGTGCGAACCGTGGCCTGTAACACCCACTGCCTCAACTTCCCCAACGCGTTTACGCCTAATGGTGATGGCAAAAACGAACTATTCAAACCTGGCTCTTTTTGCCCCATGAGCAAATATGCGCTTACAGTATTTGACCGCTTTGGCAAAACAGTATTTCATTCCACTAACCCCACTGAAGGTTGGGATGGAAGGGTTAATGGGAAAAAGGCAGATATGGGAACCTATATTTATTACTGTATTTACAACGACTTTATGCTGAAAATGGACTTACTGCTTAAGGGCACGGTAACGCTGATAAAGTAGGGGGCTGTCAGTTATCAGCCGTCAGCATTCAGCTTTCAGAAATACTTGTCCTGTCCTGGTTTAAGCATCTGACTTTTCACCGCTCACGTTTTACTATTGCCCATTGCCTGTCTGCGGTAAAAAAGCTGAAAAAATTTATCAATCAGCAATCGTATTGCTAAACCCCTGCGCCCGATTTTCATCGTTACAATCCTTATCGTATCTTTAGCCCCTTTTATATTTTGCTTAATTAAAGGACTTGCACAAAATGACCGAAGAAAAAGGCTTGAATTTTATTGAAGAAATTATTGAAGAGGACCTGAGAGAAAAAAAATACCCTCAGATTATAACCCGTTTTCCTCCCGAGCCTAACGGCTATTTACATATTGGTCATGCCAGCAGTATTTGCCTGAACTTTGGACTTACTCAAAAATACGGCGGCTACACCAACCTTCGCTTTGATGACACCAACCCCGTAACTGAAGAAACGGAATATGTAGAGAGCATCAAAAACGATGTAAAATGGCTTGGCTTTGAATGGGGAAATGAATTGTATGCATCAGATTATTTTGATACTTTATATGAATATGCCATTACGCTGATAAAAAAAGGACTGGCATATGTTGACGACAGCACTTCTGAAGCAATAGCCGCATTAAAAGGTACGCCTACCGAGCCGGGAAAAAACAGCCCTTACAGAAACAGGAGCGTTGAAGAAAATCTTGATCTTTTTGAGCGCATGAAAAACGAAGAGTTTGCAGATGGCAGCAAAACACTCCGCGCAAAAATTGATATGGCGCACACCAACATGCTCATGCGTGATCCTGTGTTGTATCGTATAAAGCATGCACACCATCACCGCACCGGTGATAAATGGTGCATATACCCGATGTATGATTTCGCGCACGGGCAGAGCGATAGTATTGAAAACGTAACACACTCCATCTGCACATTAGAGTTTGTGCCTCACCGTGAACTTTATGACTGGCTGATTGAAAAGCTGGAAATATATCCTTCCAAACAATATGAATTTGCACGCCGCAATCTTACCTATACTATTACCAGCAAACGTAAACTGCTGCAACTGGTAAATGATAAATATGTTGACGGCTGGGATGATCCGCGGATGACAACCATCAGCGGTTTGCGAAGAAGAGGTTTTACTCCTGAAAGCATCCGCGACTTCTGTGACAGGATCGGCGTAGCTAAAAGAGAAAATATTGTTGATATTGGTTTGCTGGAGCATTGCCTGAGAGAGCATCTAAACAAAGTTGCATTGCGCCGCATGGTTGTATTAGACCCTGTAAAACTGGTGATAATGAATTATGCTGCGGGGCAAACGGAAGAAGTATACAGCGAGAATAATCCTGAAGCAGAAAATAATGGAGGCACAAGAGCCATACCTTTCAGCAATGAATTGTGGATAGAAAGAGAAGACTTTATGGAAGTGCCTGCAAAAAAATGGTTCAGGCTCGCGCCGGGAGCAATGGTACGTTTAAAGAGTGCCTACATCATAAGGTGCGAAAACTTCGTGAAAGATGAGTCCGGCAATATCACTGAAGTTCAGTGCACCTATATACCGGAAAGTAAAAGTGGCAATGATACTTCCGGCATTCATGTAAAAGGAACTATTCATTGGGTGAGCATACGTCATGCGGCAAAGGCTGAAGTGCGTTTGTATGATCGCTTGTTTAAAGTAGAAAATCCGGCGGCGGAAGAAGGAGATTTTTTAAGTTATATTAATCCTGATTCATTGCAGGTAATAAAAACCGCTTATATTGAACCCTCTTTAAAAACCGCGCAGCCGGGTGAACAATTCCAGTTTATCCGCAAGGGGTATTTTACATTGGATAAATATTCTACTCCTGAAAATTTGGTATTCAACAGGTCGGTAACCTTGAAAGATACATGGGCTAAGGAAAGCAGGAAATAGCTGATAGCGGTCAGGTATCAGCTATCAGCCATTAGCTATCGGGTTTCAGTGTCTTGTCCTGACTGCTGATACCTGACCGCTGATAGACCATTAAAAAAAATTCATTTATACGTATAACTTTTTTATCTTTGACGTATAAATATGCTGCTATGGATGCCAAAGTAACTTTAAGCTTTAATGCCACAGTAATTGAACAGGCAAAAATATATGCCGAATCCCAGGGGTTGAGCTTATCCCGCCTTATTGAATTGCTTCTGCAAAAAGTAATCAGCACCGGCCGGCATAATAATATAGAGCATATACCCATAGAAGACTGGGTGAGCATGGTTGCCGAAGGCCCGGCTGAGTATAACACCAAACCACTTTCAAAAAAGAAAAAGAAGGATTTTTACGAAAGTCGCAAATAACCCTATTGTGAAAGTATTTATTGATGCTAACATCCTGGTGGCTGTTGTAAATAAAGAGTATCCTTTATATACTTATGCATCCCGTGTATTGAGTTGGATAGCCGCGAATAAACACCAACCTTATACTACATCTGTAAGCCTCGCTATCACTTTTTATTTTGCAGAAAAGAAACATGGTACTACTTCTGCAAAGGAACGCATTGCATTACTGTCGAACCATTTAATTATTGCTGATTGCGGCAAGGCAGAAGTACTGCAGGCTGCAACCGAAAAAAAGATAAAGGATTTTGAAGACGGGCTGCAATATTTTGCCGCAATGAATGCCGGTTGCAGTTGCATTGTAACCGAAAATGTAAAAGACTTTTATTTCGCTAAAATTGATGTATTGAATGCGAAAGATTTTTTGCTGAAGTTTTATAACAGAATGTAAAGTTGCATTAGTTACAATCGCCGGAGGCGATAGACGGGTGTGCTAAGCGAAGACACTTAGCAGAGCGTGAGTGGTGATAATGATTTATTATAGTCGCCAGAGGCGACAAGAGAGTTGTGCGTGGCGAGGACGCCATGCATAGCAAAACCCATGCACAGCAAAACTCACCTGCATTAATTGTTCCTTATCTCACATTTTTGCTCCAATAATCCTTATATCTTTACCCCATCAATCCATCACTATGCACAAATTAAGTATTGTTTGCCTGCTTGTTTTTTTTCAAAGTATTTCCTTTTCTCAACCCACGGTATACACAACAGCCAATGCACATTCCCATAACGATTATGAGAAACCACAACCGTTTACGGCTGCTTATAACCAGCAATTCGGTTCTATTGAGGCAGATATTTTTTTAAAAGATGACAAATTATACGTAGCCCATACCACCGGTCAACTAGCACAAAAAAGAACACTGGATGCTTTTTACCTGAAACCTCTTGCTGATCTTATCAGGAAGAATGAAGGATTTGCTTATGCAGATAAGGAACGGCAGTTACAATTAATGATAGACATTAAAACAGAAGCGGTAAGCACATTAAGCAAACTGGTAGAACAAATAAACAATTATCCTTCTCTTATCTCCTGCCCTACTTTAAAAATAGTTATTTCCGGCAACCGGCCAGCGCCTTCAGCGTTTGCTGATTTACCGGACTTTATTCATTTTGACGCGCAGTTTACCGTTGATTATCCGGAAGATGCTTTGAAAAAAGTGGAAATGTATAGCGATAATTTTAAAAATTATTCTTATTGGAACGGGCAGGGAAATATACCGGAGAAAGACAGTATAGCTATTGCTACCGCTATTACCAAAGCGCATGCTTTGCATAAAACAGTTCGTTTCTGGAACGCGCCTGATACACCCGAAGCCTGGAGCTTTTTTATGAATGCAGGCGTTGATTACATCAACACCGATCATATTGCAGCAATAGCCGCTTACCTTAATAAGAAGTAGCAAAGATGTTTATTTTTTATGACCAGGCTCACATTTAGTTTCCGACATTGTGCATACATTTGCAGATTCTTATTTTGGTAATGGTAAAATATTTTATAACTGCAATTTTATTAGCCTGCATGCTGCTGCAAACTTTCAGCAGCGCTGTTATTGTGGTTGATTATTACACCAACACAAGTGCTTATGCTAAAAATTGCGAGAACAAATATGTACCGCAAATGCATTGTAACGGTAAATGCCAGTTAATGCAAAAGCTGAAAAAGGAAGGAAAGAAAGAACAGCAGAATCCTGAAAGGAAACTGGAGAATAAGAATGAAATTCCGCTCTCATCAAAATCTTTTTTCGCAACATTATCTACGCCTGATGCACTTACAAACAAAGTAAACTTTCCTGCTTATATCGGTGGCAAAACCATAAAAGTATCCCGCACATTTTTCCATCCGCCTGATGTGAATGCCTGATTTCATCATTTTTTAATTTAACCAGGTTTGTTGCTATGCCTGAGCATGCACGCATTAGTGTTAGTGCCTGTGCATACAACTTGATTATTAATCAGTCATTCATAATTAAACACTTTATGAAACATATATTATATACAGCGGCTATGGCGCTGTTAGTTTTTTCTTCCTGCAAAAAAGATAACACCAACGAATACAACAGTAATATTAAAGGAGAACTTTCTATAGAATTTGATAATATAGTGGGGGATGAAAATCTGGCATTAAACACCGGTTCTTATACCAATTCTGGCGGAGAAACGTATAAAATAACTACGCTTAAATATTTCATCAGCAATATTTCGTTGAAGAAAGCAGATGGCACAACGTATACTGTTCCGCAGGACGATAGTTATTTTTTAATTGAGGAAGGAAATGAAGATGCAGACCATGCATCACTGGAAGTTCCTGAAGGCGAATACAAAAGCCTTACGTTTATGGTGGGTGTGGATAGTTTGCATAACACCAAAGATATAAGCGAAAGAACCGGCGTGCTTGATCCGGCAGGCACAGCTAATGGCATGTACTGGGGGTGGAACAGTGGCTATATTTTCTTCAAAATAGAAGGCACATCAACGGCATCAACGGCAGATGGGAATATATTTATGTACCACATTGGTGGTTTTGGAGGCTACTCTTCTGCTACCATCAACAATATAAAAACTGTTACCCTGAATTTAGAACCGGGCGGTACGCCAAAAGTGCATAATGGCAAAGAAACCAACATTCACCTGATGGTGGATATTGCCAGGCTGTTTGACAGTGAGTCGCACATAAGTATTGCAGAGCATCCTGCAGTTATGTTCGACGCATACAGCACCACCATTGCTGATAATTATGCTACTATGTTTCGTCATGATCATACAGAAAACTAAATGTTATGACCAGGAAATATTGGCTGAGCATAACTATTCTTATTTCGGTTATATATGCCTGTAATAAAGATGCAATAACAGAAAGGTTTGCAGGTTTTCAAAATCCTGCAAACTTTCCTGAACCGGTATATCATTTCTCCACCAATGAAATCACGCAAAGCAAGTTTGAACTGGGACGTAAATTATTTTACGACCCAATACTATCAAGAAACAGCACCATCAGTTGCGGGAGCTGTCATATACAAACCTCTGCGTTTTCGCATCATGGTCATAATGTGAGTCATGGCATTGACGATAAATTGGGAACACGCAATGCTCCGGCTATTATGAACCTTGCATGGTACACATCTTTTATGTGGGATGGTGGTGTATTTGATCTTGACCTTCAACCCGTGGCGCCCTTAACCAATCATGTTGAGATGGATGAAACAATGGAAAATGTGTTGAAGAAACTACAAGAAAGTACCGGCTATCCATCACTATTTAATAAAGCATTTGGCGAACAGGAAATAACAACAGCCGCTGTACTCAAAGCTTTATCACAGTTTATGTTGTTATGCGTAAGCAGCAATTCAAAATACGATAGTGTAATGCGCGGTGAAGGAAAAACATTTTCTACAGAAGAAGAGAAAGGATATAAAATTTTCCAGCAAAAATGTAATAGTTGTCATAAAGAGCCGCTGTTTACGGATAACAGTTTCAGAAATAACGGGCTTATACCTGCTACCCTTGACGATAAAGGGCGCCAACTGGTTACACTAAAAGAACAGGACGCCTATACGTTCAAAGTACCCAGCCTGCGTAACCTGGCATATACTGCACCTTATATGCACGATGGAAGATTTTATACGCTTGATGCTGTGCTTGAACATTATAACAGTAAGGTTCAGCAATCCTCAACGCTTGACCCCCTGCTGAAAAAGGAAACTGTTCCGGGGATAAGATTAACAGATGAAGAAAAAAATTATCTTCTTGCTTTCTTAAAAACACTTGATGATCCTTCTTTTTTAAAAGATAAAAAACTATCAGAGCAATGAAAAAAATAGTAATCAGTATATCATTACTGCTTTCAGTAGCATTACAAGTTTCAGCATGCGATATATGTGGTTGCGGAGTAGGCAGCTCATATATTGGCATATTGCCTGAATTCAATACAAAAATTTTTGGCGTACGCTACAGGTATAGCTCCTTACTTACGCATATTGGTTCTGATGGTGTAAATACTTATTTAACCAGCAGGGAGCATTACCGAACGGCTGAATTATGGGGCGGTTGGAATATCACTAAAAATCTGCGCGTAATGGTAACTGCTCCTTACAATTTTAATGAACGCATTAACCAGGGAACAACACATACAAAAAGCGGGATCGGAGATATTACGCTTTCGGGTTATTATCAATTGCTCAATAAAAGAAAAACATTGAACGATAATAAATTGCTGATACAAAGTTTATGGCTGGGTGCAGACGTAAAACTACCATCAGGCAAGTACAATCCTGCTGACAAAGAAAGCAGCAATAACAATGTAAATCTTTTTCAGTTAGGCACAGGCAGCACAGATTTTATTGCCAATGCCATGTATGACCTTCGTTTACAGGATGCCGGTATAAACGCAACAGCGAGTTACAAAATCAATACAACCAATAAATATGATTATACCTATGGCAATAAACTAAACCTCAGCGCTCAGGCATATTATAAATTCAGGATATTGAACAAACTTATGCTGGCGCCCAATGCAGGCATTCAATATGAAACCGCGCAAAAAGACCTGGATGGCAAATATCGTGTTGATGTTTCAGGCGGAAATATTTTAATAGGCACGATTGGCATTGAAACAGCTTTTTCCAAAATAAGCATCGGTGCTAACTGGCAAAGCCCTTTATCACAAAAGCTGGCTAACGGCTTTGTAAAAGCAGGCAACAGGATGATGGTGCATATGGCAGTTTCGTTGTAAAAATTACCTGGTTCGGGTATTATTCCAACTTTCCGCACGTATAGTATGTAAGCATTAAAAAAATAACACAATAAGCCGCAACGTATTGCATTACCGGGCTGTCATGCATATATTAAAATAAACCATTTGTATATATCTGTTGGCTATAATAGAAATTAGGTTTATTTTTCATGATAAATTCTTACCGTCCTGCATGAGAATATTGCAAACAATACTTATACTTTTTTTCTTCAATGCTGCTGTTCCGGCTTTCTCACAAGAGCAAAACCCTGATAGCGCATTAGTAGCACAGCAGCAAAAAAATACCATTCAGCTATATTATAATTCTCTCGACATTCAATCCGGGCTATACAATGGCAGTGAATATTTAGTGTACGTTCAACTTTTGAAAGACGGGCATCCATACCTGGATACAGCTACATTGACTGATGGTGCTGTTTTTTACGATGGTATGCTATACAAAAATGTGCCTATGCTGTATGATATTGTAAAGGATGAGCTCGTTGTTCAGCACTATAATAAAGTTTTTCACATACAGCTCATACAAAGTAAAGTTGATGAATTTAATATCCTCGGCAGGCTATTTCTTCATCTTGGAAAAGACAGCACAAAACAGGGAAATGTAAAGAATGGTTTTTATGAAGTATTGTATGACGGGCAAATTAAACTTTATGCCAAACGCATTAAAACAATACAGGAGTTTATACCGGATATGCAGGTAGAACGAAGAGTATTTTCAAACAACCGTTATTTTATTTATAAGGATAGCATTTTTCATGAAGTATATAATCAATCATCTGTAATAAAAGTATTGAAAGATAAAAAGTTTGATTACAAACAGGCATTAAGAAAGCAGCACATTAAATTCCGCAGGCAAAGAGAAACAGCGATGAAGCTTATGCTGCATCAGTATGAAAATGCAAATCCTTAACATGAAGCTATTTTTACAATCGATACTAATATTTTTTTTATTGCTTACAATAAACGCTGTTTCAGCACAGCAAAAGGAAGTGCTCGTGAGCGGCGAATTTCATAATATACGTGCAAAGGAATTTATTACACAGTTGGAAAAGAAAACCGGTGTAACTTTTTACTATGATACAACAGGTGGCTTTGACACCCTTAAAATTGATATCAGTGTAAAAGAACAACCTGTTGTTAAAGTACTTGGGTCTGCCATCGGCGATTCAACATATAAATACACCTTATACAATAATCTTTTATTTATCACCAAGGGGGCGCCCATAGAAACGGAACTGCCGGAAGATTTTTTTGTAAAAAAAGTTGTGGAAGCAGATAGCGGAACCAAAACAAAATATATTATCACTGCTATTGAAGAAGACTCAAAACCACAAACTACCACACCGGAAAACAAACTATTTGAAGTAGGTATTAAAACAGTTGCGCCTTTAAGCGGCACAGCAAAGCTTGCCGGGTACGTTAAAGATATAAGTACAGGTGAACCGGTACCCGGCGCAGCAGTATTTGTTGAAAAATTGAAAATCTCCGTAAACGCTGATCAATTCGGATATTATTCTATCACTTTGCCCAAAGGCCGGCATTTAATTAATATACAAAGCCTGGGTAAAAAAGATACCTGGAGGCAGGTAATGTTGTATGGCGATGGTACATTGAACGTAGATATGAAAGATCATATCCTGTCATTAAAGGCGGTAATAATATCAGCAAAAAAAGCAGCTAATATTAACAGCCTTCAAATGGGAGTGGAAAGGGTAGATATAAAAACGATCAAACAAATACCTGTTGTTTTTGGCGAAGCAGATATATTGCGCGTAATACAAACTTTACCCGGTGTAAAAACAGTAGGTGAAGCCAGTACAGGTTTTAATGTACGTGGCGGTTCTGCAGATCAGAATCTCATTTTGTTTAACGATGCCACAGTATATAATCCTTCTCACTTCTTTGGTTTCTTTTCTGCCTTTAATCCTGATGTTGTAAGCAGTGTTGAATTATATAAGAGCAGCATACCTGCAAAGTATGGAGGAAGATTATCGTCTGTGCTGGATGTAGTAAGCCGTGAAGGCAATAAGAAAAAAATTTCGGGTTCAGCAGGTATTGGCTTATTAACCAGCAGGCTTAACGTGGAAGGACCCTTAATTAAAGACCGTACTTCATTTATTGTTGGCGGTCGTATTACTTATGCTAACTGGTTAATGCAATTTCTTCCTGACCAATACAAAAACAGTAAGGCATCATTTTACGATGTTAACGTATTAATCAGTCATAAAATCAACGATAAAAATGATTTGTATTTAACTGCATATATGAGCAATGACCGTTTTAACCTTAACAGCGATACGGTATATGGTTATGGCAATAAAAATATCGTTCTTAAATGGAAACATATTTTCAACAATAAGCTTCAGAGTATAGTAAGTACAGGATACGATGCGTATGGTTATACTATTTACAGCGAAAAAAATCCTGTAAACGCCTATGATATGAAGTTTGATATCAATCAAACCAATGCAAAAATTCACTTCAATTACTTTGTAAATTCAAAGCATACGCTTGACTTTGGTTTAAGCTCCATATATTATACCCTGCATCCCGGGTCTTTCCTGCCGAAAGGAGATAAATCACTTGTGGTGCCTGATGTTGTAAGTAAAGAACAGGCATTGGAGAGTGCCGCCTACCTTACAGAAAAATATAATATCACCCCTGCTTTATCTGTTCAGGCTGGTATACGTTTCTCTTTATACAATTATATGGGGCCTAAAACAGTATACCAATATGCGGAAGGCTTACCTAAAGAAACCGGCAATATCATTGACACGCTTCAATACAATAAGGGCAAATTCATTAATAAATATTCAGGACCGGAGTACCGCCTTTCATTACGGTATGCCATAACCGCTGATTTTTCTGTAAAAGCCGGTTATAATTCTTTGCGGCAATATATACATATGCTTTCTAACACAACAGCTATTGCGCCAACTGATATATGGAAGCTAAGCGATCCTAATATTAAACCGCAATTCGGCGATCAGTTCTCCATTGGTTTTTATAAAAATTTTAAATCAAACACCATTGAAACATCTGTAGAAACGTATTATAAAAGATTAAAGGATTTTCTTGACTTTAAAAGCGGCGCCAAACTCGTATTGAATAATCATATTGAAACCGATGTATTTAATACGGAAGGTAAAGCATATGGCATTGAGCTGATGATAAAAAAACTGACCGGCAAACTTAATGGCTGGGTTAGTTATACATGGTCGCGTACTTTTCTCAGGATGAATGATTCTACCAAAGGGCAAGTCATTAACAACGGCAATTTTTATCCTGCAAATTATGACAAACCGCATGAGGTAACCGCCATAGGAAACTACAGGTTTTCACATCGGTTCAGTTTATCAATGAACGTAACATATAGCACAGGCCGCCCTATTACCGTGCCTATAGGAAGGTATTATTATGAAGGAAGTATGCGTGCTCTGTATTCCGACCGCAATGCATACAGAATACCAGATTATTTCCGCATGGATTTTTCAATGAATATAGAGGGCAATCACAGGGTAAAACAGAAAACACATAACTCGTGGACATTTGGGGTATACAACCTTCTTGGCAGGAAAAATCCGTATTCCGTTTATTTTGTTTCAGAAAATGGGGTAATTAACGGTTACAAATTATCCATTTTTGGAGCAGCGATACTATATGCAAACTTTAATATTAGATTTTGATGAAAAAGGCAGCCACCATATCGCGTTCACAATATTTTCTTATAATGTTTTTATTTTTCTTTTCAGTTACGTGTAAAGAAAAATACGTATTGCCTAAAACGCTTACTGACAAGAACTATCTTGTTGTAGAAGGATATATTAATGGAGGAAATGACTCAACATTTATACGCCTGAGCAGAACAGTAAATACTGAAGACACAACAGGAATCAAAAATGAAAGCAATGCGTTAGTATATATTGAAGGAACCGGGGGAGAAGCTTTTTATTTGAACGAAATAAATGCCGGCACATATGCAGGTGGGCCTTTCTCTCTTGATCAAACCAGGCAATACAGGCTTAGTATATCAACCAGTAATGGCAAATCGTATTTGTCTGACTATGTTGATATTAAACAAACACCTGCTATTGACAGCATCAGTTGGGCAAGAACAACTGACGGTGTTCAGATATATGCCAACACGCACGATGCTCAAAACAACACAAAGTATTATGCATGGAACTATCACGAAACCTGGGAGTTCTATTCTGCTTTTTACTCCAACTGGGAGTATACGGGCAGTTCAGACCCGGACAGTGTAATGATAGCAAGAACCAATGGAGATTCATTATACCGTTGCTGGCAATCGAACACATCTACCGAAATTATTGTTGGTTCAACAGCAAAGCTCAGCCAGGATATTATGTACCTGTATCCGCTTATATTTATTCCTGACGATTCCTGGAAACTTCAAAGAAGGTATAGCGTATTGGTAAACCAACGGGCATTGAGCAAGGGCGCATACGAATATCTTGAGAATATGAAAAAGAATTCAGAGCAACTGGGTTCCATATTTGATCCGCAACCTTCCACAAGCACCGGCAATGTTCACAATGTGAATGATGCGCAGGAAACAGTGCTGGGATATGTATACAGCAGCACCTCTGTTGAAAAAAGAATTTTTATAGAACGCTCGCAGGTGTCGGATTGGAAATACCGTTTTGGTTGTGAAGAGGTTTCTATATTAAACAATCTTGATAGCCTTGCTGATGCTTTTTCAGGAAATGCATACATACCTACGAGTGAAGAAGGTTCGGGACCTGTTATTTCAAGATATAAAGGTGCTGCTGCTTACTGTGTGGATTGCAGGTTGAGAGGTGTGCATGAAAAACCTGATTTTTGGTAATGAATATCACCACAGAATAATTATACTAATGCGGGGAAAAAGAAAATTTAAATATCTTCTGTTTTGCTTTTGTTTTTTCTTTCAGAAAACCCGGGCACAGGGAGATTTTACGGAAGTAATCAGCCGGCAGTTTAACCAGTATAACCAGCAGGCGGTTACTGAAAAGATCTATCTGCATACAGATAGAAATTTTTATTTAACGGGGGAGATAATCTGGTTCAAAGCATATATTACTAATGCTGTAAACAATCATCTGAGCAACCTGAGCAAGATTGCTTATACTGAGTTGCTCGATAAAAACAACAATGTATTGCTGCAGGCAAAAACAGGTATAACGGAAGGCACAGGCAACGGCTCATTTTACCTGCCGGCAAATATTCCTTCAGGTAATTATAAAATAAGGTGCTATACCAATTGGATGAAAAATTTTGATCCGGCTTTCTTTTTTGAAGCTGTTGTTACAATCGTAAATACTGCTTCTCCGGGCATGCTGACCGCTGTTGACACAATACCTCTTTACGATATAATTTTTTTTCCTGAAGGTGGAAATCTTGCAGAGGAAACAGAAAATAATATCGGGTTTAAAGTAGTGAACAAAAATGGCACAGGACTAAATAGATGCACGGGCATTGTAACGGATGGAAATGATACCATTACGCTTTTTTCCCCTCAACATGCAGGAATAGGTACATTTTTGTTTACACCTTTAAAAGAGCATTCCTATACAGCGCATATTATAGATACATTGGGAAAGGAGATTGTAAGGAAAGCTATACCACCTGCATCTGAAGGATTTGCCATGCGGCTTACCCGAACAGCTTCCGGCCAAATAGCAATTGCTGTAAAATGCTCTCCCGGCGATTTTGCAAATGGGAAAGAGCTGTATTTATTTACTCATACAAGAGGCGCTATTAAATCAGTACAAAAAGCTTTGCTGCAACCGGGCACAACACAGTTTATTGTAGATGAAAGTAAACTGAACGATGGTATAACACATTTTACCATATTCAACAGCGGGCGCAGGCCTGTTTGCGAAAGATTATATTTTAAACGCCCTGCTCAACAACTTAATATAGGTACAGCAGCAGACGCAAAACAATATTCAACCAGGAAAAAAGTTGTTTTACAAATCCTTTCATCCGACGGAGATAATAAGTCAGTAACAGCAAATATGTCACTATCTGTATACAGAGCAGATGATTTACAGAAGGAAAAAACAACGGATATATATAGTTACTTATGGTTAAATGCCGATATAGCCGGCAATATTGAAAATCCATTATATTACTTTGATAATATAAGCGATGCAACCACCAAACAATTAGATAACCTGATGCTCACGCACGGATGGAGAAGATTTAAATGGGGTAATATTCAGCAAAACCAAAAGCCGTTGTTCGAATTTTTGCCGGAATTTGAAGGGCAAATAATAACAGGAAAAATTATAGACAGTTCTACCAAAAAACCATTTCCTGAAGCAATGGTATTCGGCTCAGTGCCTGGCACGTATACACAGTTTTATGCTTCACAGTCAGACAACAATGGCAATATTAAATTTTATACAAAAAATGTTGTAGGCCCGGGAGAACTGGTATTACAAGCCCAGGAAACTGATAAGCATTTTTATAATATTGAAATTAATACTCCTTTTTCAGGAAAATTTACAGAAAACAAACTGACGGATTTAAATATATCTCCGGATTTAAAAAGCGCTTTGGAAACAGTCAGCATCAATGCACAATTGCAAAGAAAATACGCTGCTGATATGTTAAGAAAATATTATTTACCGGATATGGATACCTCAACATTTTATGGCAAACCTGATGAGCGTTATATGCTTGATGACTATACCCGGTTTACCACAATGGAAGAAGTGCTTCGTGAATATATTCCCGGTGTAATTGTGAGCAGGTCAAACCGTAAATTTAAACTTACCGTATTTGATGTTCAAAATAAAAGACTATTCAGGGATAATCCCCTGCTATTATTAGACGGAGTGCCTGTGCAGGACGCAGATAAAATAATAAGTTATGATCCTTTAAAAGTAAGAAAGATTGAAGTGGTAACCCGCCGATATTATTATGGGCCATTGGTATTAGATGGTATTGTAAATTTTGTTACTTACAAGGGAAACCTGGAAGCGTTTGAAATGGATCCACGATCAGTGATTGTAGATTTTGACGGAATACAATTGCAGAGAGCATTTTATATGCCGGCTTACGATACAGAAGAACAAAGAAAAAGCCGGCTTGCCGATTTCAGGAATCTTTTATACTGGAACCCCAATGTAATTACCAATAAAAACGGTGAAACACAATTGCAGTTCTATACCAGTGATATGAAAGGGAAATACATAGGTGTGATTGAAGGCATTACTCCGGATGGGAAAGCTGGCAGAAGTACATTTAGTTTTGAGGTAACACAATGAGAAAAGTGGAAGGCATAAGGTGTAGGGTTTAAAACTGATAGCTGGTAGCCGACAGCTCACACCTCTGTCAGCTCCACCTTATCTGCGGTTACACTTAACCGGTGTACAACGCCGCATTTCAATGCAAAATTATTTTTTTGATGCCCAACAGGAAAATCAAAACAAAGCGGGTAATTATATTCTTTTACTTTTTCCCAAACAATATCATATAGTGTTCTTCCAAATTCTTCGCCGGGGTCATCTGGTTTAATTTTAAATCCGCCGATAATTAATCCTTTAAGCTGAGATAATTTATTTGTTCGTTTCAAATTCCAGAACATACGATCAATGCTGTATAAATACTCGCCGGTGTCTTCTACAAATAAAATTTTACCGGCGGTTTTAATTTCTGACTTAGTGCCGGAGAGTGTTTCAAGCATTTTTAAATTGCCGCCAATCAATGCACCTTCGGTAATACCCTTCCTGTTTTTATCATTACCTGTAGTTTTATATACCATCTTCACGCCGGTTAACGCTTCTTTTATGGATTGTATGGATTGAATTTGAACAGGCTCTGCTTTACTCCAGTCTTCCGGGAAACTATTGCACATTTTTGAATGAATGGAAGCGGCTTTATAATTGCTGTTGAGATGTGAATGAATAACGGTAATATCGCTGAATCCGATAATCCATTTCGGCTTCAGGTGAAATTTTGCAAAATCTATCTCATCAATAATCCTTACAACACCATAGCCGCCTCTTGCGCACATAATAGCTTTAATGGAACTATCATCCAGCATTTGCTGGAAATCATTTGCTCTTTCTGCATCAGTGCCACCAAAACTAAAATCACGCTTACCTATGGTTTTACCTATGCGTATTTTAAACCCCCATTCCTGCATTTTATTGATAGCAGGCTGCAGGTCAGCTTCGGTTATAAATCCTGCCGGGGAAGTAATGCCAATCGTATCTCCCGGTTTTAACGCCGGTGGAATGACCATTGAAGGTTCAGGGAACTCAACTGCATTTGCTAAAGCAGGCAACGCAATCCCTGTTGTAAAAAGAGAAAGGAAATTTTTTCTGTTCATGTTTCAAAGTAAATAAAAATACATAAATATATATCGGCAGTACACTTATTATAACTACAATCCCGTATTTTTGACATTATTGAAAAATCCTGCCCGTGATTACATTTTTTTGAAATCACTAAAACAATCATTATTTTATGAACAAACTAACCTTGCTGATTGCAAGCCTCGGCTTTGTATTTTTTTGTTATGCACAAGCTCCTACCATCAGCGGTTTTACCCCGCTTTCTGCCGCGCCAGGCATGAATGTAGTAATAACCGGCACTAATTTCAGCACAGCAACAGTAGTAACCTTTAATGGCGTATCCGCAGGTTTTACCGTAAATTCCGCAACGCAGATCACGGCTGTTGTACCAGTTGCTTCGTCGGGGGTAATACAGGTTACCAACCCCGATGGTTCAGGATCAAGAAGCGGCTTTATTTATGTGCCTACTTCCGGGATCATTACTGATTTTGGAGGATACTGGAGTGCAACAGGAGCAACCCCGGGCAGTACAAATCCTAACAATTCACATCACCTGCTTGCCTTTACGCATAATGGCGTAACATATTCAACCGGCGTAAATAACAGCATTCTTACCAACAATAGTGTTACATATACTCCCGGTAATTTTAAGGCATTGCCTGTTGCAGCTATTGCAGGCACCTCTACAGGAAGCGGTTCTGTTTTTCTTGCCATGGCAGCGCTTGTTGATGGCTCCGGCATCACTGCTTATGTACCGGGCGTCGCTTCCAATACCATCAGATCTGTACTAACAGACGGGACTAACGGGTTGGATTTGGGAACAGGGATAACCAATTTGCCCAGTTCGGCAACGATGACATTCCAGATATATAATATTAACAGCAGTAAAATAGATGATGATGAGCCGGATATTATCCTCACCCAAATTGCAGACCCAAGCACAGGTAATGATGTGTTTGCATTCGTGGATGCTTCAGGAAATGTTGTAGGCAATACTTTTACCCAGAATATGCAGCAACTGCCCAGGTTGGGCACTTATACACTTGATTTATTTTCCCTTCAAACAAGCACACCCTATAATACTGCAAAACCAATTACTGCAAGCACTACGAATGGCACACGGGATATAAGACTGGTTGCAGTGAAGCTGTCTGATTTTGGCATAACCTCCGGGCCTTCCGGAAACTATGCTTCCGTAAAAGGTTTACGTATAACACCAAGCAGCAGCAGCGATTACGCATTTATTGCTTATAATGCCAATGCTATAAATCTTCCTCCAAACGTTGATATCAGCGCAGAGACATCAACCAGCAAAGTTTGTTCCGGCGGCACTGCGAGCCTTGATGCTATTGGTACTGCAACCAGCGGAGGAACACTTTCTTACTCATGGGAGGAATCTACTGATAATGGAACAAGCTGGCATAGTGTGAGCGACGGGGGAAATTATTCCGGCGCTGCCACGTCGCGCCTTGTTATCGCCAACGCGGTTGTGGGTAACCGTTACAGGGCTGTAGTTAATGAAACCGACAATGCCAACCCCGGCACCAGTGATGCGTTAATCATCACAGCAGCTTCAGGCACTCAGCCTTCTGCTGTAAGCATCACCGGCGGGGGAAGCACCGTTTGCCGGGATGCTGCCGTTACCCTCAATACAAGCGTTACCGGCGGCAGTAACCTGACCTATCAATGGCAGAGCAATGCAGGAGGAACCTTTGAAGACATATCCGGGGCTATATCTGCCAGGTATTACCCACCTACAAACGCAACAGGTACCACCGGTTACCGGGTACGCGTGTCTTACGGAAGCGGTTGCGCGGGGGCAGTAACTTCCGCTTCGTCAGATATTACAGTAAACGGTATATCTTCGGTTACGCCGGCAGCAAGATGCGAGGCGGGTACTGTTACGTTAAATGCAACAGCAACTGCATCTCCCATTGACTGGTATAATGCAGAATCAGGAGGAACGTCGTTAGGAACAGGCGCTTCTTTTACCACCCCTTCTATTTCCGCCACCACAACATATTACGCGGCGATATCCGGCTGCGATGCTGCATCCCAGCGCGTACCCGTAATTGCCACCGTATATCCTGCAAGCGTTGGCGGTGCTGTCTTAGGTGCAGGAGAGGTTGCATCAGGAACAAATTCAACTACATTAACACTGAGCGCCAATACCGGGAGCGTGGTAAAATGGCAATCTTCTGTAGATACGTTCAACCTGGTAATCAATGATATTGACAATACCAGCGCTCAGTATACGGCTACCAATCTTACACAGAATACACAATACCGCGTGGTAGTACAAAGCGGCACCTGTGCAACGGCTACTTCCGCCATTGCGTATATGCGGGTAACCGGCACATTGCCTATCAGGAATAACAGTATTACTTTATCTGAAAGCAATGCAACAGTGGTTGTACAGTGGGAAACCTATGACCAACCGGCATTGGCGATTTATGAAGTAGAAAGATCTGCCGACGGCATTCATTTTACAACCATCGGTTCAATACCTGCCACCGCAAATGCGGTTGATGTATATAAATGGACAGATGCAAACCCGGCAGCCGGGCTGCTGTATTACCGTGTGAAAGAAGTGCTGAAAGACGGTGATTATCATTACAGCAATATCGTTTCCATCAGGCTTAAAGAAAGCAGAAAAGGATTAAGAGTATATCCCAATCCTGTAGATGATAATATGATCAGGCTGCAATTTTCGGGTATGCAGGCAGGTAAGTATACCGCAAGTATATTTAACGCTTCAGGGCAAAAAGTTTTTCAGGGGGTAGTGCAACATACCGGAAATACATCAACCCAATTGTTGTCTCTTACCCGGAAACTGCCGCATGGCGTATATCGTTTAAGAGTAGAAGGAGGAGCAGGCTTCAGGAAATTTGTATCATTGGTAATAAAGTAGGTTAAGCTTATACCGGATAGCTGTGCAGGATGAAATAAGCCAGTCCCTGCATAAATATCACAAGGAGATTTGCTTTTAAAAAAAGGCAACCGGCTACAACCGGTTGCCTTAATGCTTTGGTGATATTTTAATCCATCAGTTTTGCTCGGCTAAGGGATTATACAGCATTTCGTTTTCAGGAATTTGTAACGTCATGCTGCTTACCGGGTAAGTGCCTTTAATAACATGATTGGCTGAGCTCGCCCTGTCAACCGGAATGTTCCAGCGTTTGTTGTTATAAAACTCACGGCCGCCTTCGCCCCACAGCTCAATACGGGTTTGTAATTGTACCATTTCAAGCGCACTCATTCCTGCCATAGCGGGGTAATTATCGCAGGTTAAGGTAGTGCTACCGCTACGTGTTCTTGCTGCCAGTAATTGATTCAATGTTGTTATAGCCGCATCATCATCCCCGCTTTGCGCCTCAGCCTCTGCTTTCATCAGCAGTACTTCTGAAGCACGCATATAGAAACATGTTGAAGCGCCAACTTCTTTCTTATCAGTGCTGCCGAGTCCATGCGTTGCAGCAAATTTAGTATTGGTATAGCTGGGTATTGAAGCTACAGTACCACTGGGCACATATGTATAATTGCCAAAGGCATTCAACATAAAACCGTCTTTACGATAATCATCATCAGCTATTTTTTCATATAAACGATTATCTATTCGTTTGTATGCTGTTAATAAGCCGCCATTACCGTTGCCAAAACAGTTCATATAAGTAGTGAAGTGTATATTAGCCTGGCCTAAAGGAAATCCTAATATAACTTCAGGATTTGCAGCATTGTTTAAAAACCCGTTGGTTTCAGGCAAAAAGACAGGATCGGTTGACGTGCCTGTATTTTTTCCACCATATTGTGCCTGGCTCATCAGGGTAGGATAGTTGCTCAGAATGCTGCTGCATGCAGCAATAGCAGTTGACCAGTCACCTGTCCATACAGAAACGCGGGCAAGTAAAAAATTAGCTACGCCCAAATCAATATCTGTAGTAGTGCCGGTGGTATAACCAACACCTGCTGACTGCAAAAGCGAAATGGCTTCTGTCAGATCTTTTTTAATAAAGGCATAGGTTTCGGTAGCAGATGCACGGGCTTTATTAGGCTGGCTGGGATTGAATGTATCATACAGCATTACCCCTAATTTAGCACTGCCTCCCTGCAGAAATGCATCCTGGTAATTTTCCATAAGATAGTTATATGCATATGCACGTACCACCAGCCCCCTTGCTCTGCAATCTTTCAAAAAAGTATTGCTGCCTACAGCATCTTCTGTAAGATAATTCAGCATTTGATTAGCCTGCGTAATACAAACCCATGCGTAGTTCCAGTAAATGACGTTCTTACCATTAGCCGCGGTAATAAAATCACCCAGTCCGTATTCTACAGCACCCCAAAGCACATCCAACCCTGTATGGTCACCCAGCACTATATCATTCCCTTCCAAGCTACGGTTTACATCCATACCCTGGTTGGTATAATACATATCTGCAACACCCGTACCACCCGCATAATTAAACAACAACGGAAGTCCGTTAGCCATACTACCCATTACCAATTTTATCCGGGTGCTATCGCCGGATGCCAGCAGGTCTAAAATCTGCTGATCATAAATATTATTAGGTGGCGTTACTTCCAGCTTTTTTGAACAGGCCGACAAAAGCAGGATAGCTGTAACAACCGAACTGATTATATTATTTCTCATAATTTTCATCTTTAATTAAATTAGAAATTCACATTTAAGCCAACAGATAATGAACTATAGGGGAGATACACCGCAGCTCCTACTTCCATACCACCTACCAGCGACATGCGCGGGTCTATACCTGAGTGTGAAGTAAACATGGCAATATTATCTGCAGATATATATGCCCTGATGCTTTTGGCTAATATTTTTTTACCAATATTATCGCCGAAGTTATACCCCAGTGTAAGGTTTTTAATATTCAGGTATGATGCATCAAATAACCCCATATCAGTATATGCCCATGAGCCGATTGTAGCGCCGGCGGTATAGTTGTTATCATCATAAAGCGCTATTGGGAATTTCGCATTCGGGTTTTCCTGTGTCCAGGTATTATTAAACAATTCCTTTGACAGGGCATTGCCTATATTTCCGCTTCTGTAAAGATTATTTGCATATTCCACGCTCAGGAATTTACCACCTATCTGGTATGCTAAAATAGCGGTGAAGTCGAAATTTTTATACTGAATAGAAGTAGTAAAGCCTCCAATCCATTTTGGAATAGCGCTACCCATACCATACCGGTCTGCAAGTGTATAATTGGTGGTATTAACTATATCCCCCGCTTTCTTTCCTGTAAAAAGTCCGTTGTCGAGATTGCTTTGCGTTACCGTATGCCAGAACAATGGCAACCCTGTTGTTTGGTCAACACCGGCATATTTATACAGGTAGAGATTATAATAATCTATTCCTTCGCCGCGTAAATATGTTGTGGAAGATGTGGCACCGCCATTGGCAATACTCCAGCCATCAATAGCAGCCGTAAACTTGCCGCCAAGCGCCGCTGATTTAACTGTTGAAGGCACTTTTAACAGGATCGTTCTGTAATGCGTTCCATTCAAACCGATATTCCATCTTAAATTTTTATTTCTTATAACATCAATGTTTACCTCAACCTCATAGCCACGGTTCCTTAATTGCGCGCTGTTTTTAGTTATTGAACTTTGTCCTAAAGAGTTCGCAATAGGCTCTGCAAAAACTGAGTTCACTGTTTTTTTATCGTAAAAATCAATGGCGCCGTTAATTCTGCCTTTCCATAATGAGAAGTCTATACCCGCATCAAGGGTATGAATATTTTCCCAGGTTAATGGCAATACAGCAGATCCCTGTGTTAAAGTATAGCTGGCAGGTGTTCCGGTACCGCTGGTGGCTGTTGTATAAGTTGCACCATAGGTCCATAGCTGATATCCTGAATAATTACTTACGCCGCTCTGGTTACCTATTACCCCGTAGCTCGCTCTTAATTTCAAATCGTTCAGCCAGTCGCGTGTTCCTTTCATAAAATCTTCGCCTGCCATACGCCAACCGGCGCCTACAGACCAGAAGGTACCCCAACGATCTTCTTTATAGCGGAACTTGGATGAACCGTCACGTCTTGCAGAACCCTCAAGAAAATATTTATCATCGTAATTATAACTTGCTCTTCCAAAATAACTTTCTAAAGCAGTGATATCCCCGCCGCCGCCGGGTGTGCCAAACGGAGCGCTACCGGTAGTATACCGGGATACGAAGTTGCCATAACCTGTAAAGTCATTGATGATTGAGTAAGCAGAGGTATAACTCAGGTTATCACTTTTCCACTGGTAATACTCGTGGCCAAGTAAAGCGGTAACAGAATGAACGCTAAGCTTTTTGCTCCAGTTTACTAATTGCTGTGTATTAAACACATTCGTATTGGAATAATACTGGCCAAGGCGCCCACATCCTTTACGGCGCCGGTTTCCCTGTTACCGTATCTTAAGCGAACCTCTGAAAACCTGTCATAAGAAAGATTAGTGGTAAAACTAAACTCCTTTAAAAAAGTGATGGTAGCATATCCTTTCATATTCAAATCATGAGATGTTCTTCTGTCAATATCTTTATCTAAAAGTTGAATGAGATTGGTAGAATAGAGCGGTGCGCCGGTGGTGCCATTGGGGAATTGAGGCTGCTGTCCAAGTGGGGTATAAGTAATATTTGAATTATCATTAACCCTGTCTGTTCCGTCTGCGTTTTTCATAATGTTCCCGTCTTTATCACGCGCAAACAAAGGTATCAGCGGGCTTTGCCCGTTCGTCCAGCGAAAAACGTTTTGCTGCACCGTGCCTGGGTTACGCCCATACCGCGTAGCGGGAGACTGGGTATTGCGATAGGAATACCCCATGTTAGCGCCAACTTTTAACCAGTTGGTAAGTTGCGCGTTAATATTGCTTCTTACATTATAACGTTTAAATTTAGAACCGCGGATATAGGAGGGATCTTCCAGCATACCAAGCGATACAAAATAATCCATCTTGTCGTTTCCACCGCTGGCAGATAAATTGTGTTCCTGTCGAAACATTCTTTCAAAAAAATAATCTTCATATGAGCCTGATGGATACAACTGCTTTGCATTAGGGTTTAATTTGCCATCCGGATTTACCAGGTAAGCACCAGACATAGTAGCACTTGCAGTTGCGCTGCCAATAGTGGGATCGGAAACCCCGGTAGTTGTATATACAGCACCTGGCACATCATACAGCATCCAGTTGCCTAACAAATTACGCCCTAACTGGTCAGTTGTAGTTCCTGTTCCTTTATAATCAAACAAATGCGCGCTGGCAAATGCCGCCGCATCTTCATGAGACATATTGGGGTTTTGCACATTTGTTGTATAGTTTGTTTTATCCAGCGTACCTGTACCGTTGGCTCCATACCTGACAGAATTATAAATAACCCTCCACGCATGTTCATAAAAATCTTTGGCATCATCAATCCTGTCATATTTCATTGTACCCAGGTAATTATACCCCATGCGGGTTTCAAACGAAATATTTGATCTTCCTTTGGATCCTTTTTTTGTAGTGATCAATAAAACACCATTAGCGCCACGGGCGCCGTATACTGCCGTTGAAGCCGCGTCTTTTAACACACTTATGCTTTGAATATCTTTTGGATTAATAGAAGAAAGCGCATTAGCGTATTCGGTAGGCACCCCATCAATTACGATTAACGCATTAGCATTATTCTGTGCAGTAGATCCTGCGCCTCTCAACCGGATACCCATATCCAAACCCGGCTGCCCGTCTATAGATGAAACCTGTATACCGGGTACAACTCCTTCCAAAGCACGGGTAACGGTGGAGTTTGCCTGCGTGGATATTATTTTTGAATTTACCTGGGTAACAGAGCCGGTATAATCTTTTTTCCGGGCTGTTCCATATCCGATTATCACTAAAGTATCTATTGAAGATTGCACTTCAGTAAGGCTTATGTTCAGATTGGTTCTGTTGCCTACTACTGTTTCCCGTGTGGCAAAGCCTACAAAGCTAAATACCAGTACGGAATTTGAAGATGGTATATTGTTCAGCGTGAACATACCATTTTCTGATGTAACTGTATTAATGTTGGTTCCTTTAACAGCAACGGTTACTCCCTGCATGGCATTGCCACCGGCATCGGTAACCTTTCCCGAAACAGAAACCTGTGCATTTGCCGCTATGCAAATACACAAAAAGCAGGAAAGCGTGAAAAGCAGCTTCTTCTTCATTTTGGTTGGTTTTAATGTTAAAAAAGGTAAATGTTTACTTGAACAAAAACTTAAAATCAATGCATAAGATATATGCTAAAATTTAAGCACTATACGCACGGCAATTAATAATGTTGCCGCAATAAAAAACAATTTGAAAGGTTGATGATATATAACCTGGTCAGGTTTCAATTGTAAGGTGAAATAATTCATTGGCATATTATTGAGATTAAGGCAACCGGTTAACAGATATTTTATTATTTGTAGTGAAATTAATTTTATTAATGCAGCAAAACTTGTGGTTAGATATCAAAAAAATATGATTTTATAGCATATAGTTTTATATGCTCCATACCGCCTGTGCACGCTTAACATTGAAGTGTTCATTACTTACTCATCCTTAAAAATCGTATCACTAAAAATACAGATGCCAATGTTAACCCTGTTATCAATCCCAGCCATATTCCCGGCGCACCCATATTAAATTTAAACGCAAACAGGTATCCTACCGGTATACCAACAATCCAATAAGCAATTACTACAAGTACGGTAGGAACTTTTACATCTTTAATACCACGCAATAAACCTGCGCCTATTGCCTGTGTACTATCTGATATCTGGAATATTGCCGCGTATAATAACAGCAGCGCGGCAAGATGAATCACTTCTTCATTCTTATTAAAAAATACAGGAAGCTGATACCTGAATAAAGTAAATATAATGGCACAGAATATGCCATAAAACAATGCTGTGATCAACGTGCTCCTGCCTATAACGTTTATCATTAAACGATCTTTTCTGCCGAAGGCATTGCTTACTCTTATAGAGCCGGCTTGCGCAAGCCCCATTGATACCATAAATGTAAAGGACGCACAGCTCAGCGCAATCTGGTGAGCAGCCTGTGCAATGGCCCCAATAGTGCCTATAATGATACCCGATACTGCAAAAGCGCCGGCTTCCATACAGATTTGCAAGCTACTCGGCACTCCTATATGCAGCAGGTCTTTCATGGTTGTCCGTTTCAATTTCCATTGGGCATTTTTTACTGCCATATACCTGCTGAATGTGCGATGCTTTGCCACTACAAAAGCCAGGGCAATAAACATAAGCGTTCGTGTAATTAATGTTGCCCAACCTGCGCCTGTTAATTCAAGCCGCGGAAAACCAAGGTTTCCGTAAATCAATAACCAGTTCAGGAAAATATTAACGGGCATTCCGCAAAGCGATAATACCATTGCCGTTCTTGTATACTCCAGACCATCTGTAAATTGCTTAAGCGTCATAAACAATAACATCGGAATAATGGAAAGCGACATTAATTGCATAAACGGCAATGCCAGCGCTACTACTTCAGCATCCTGCCCAAGATGTTTTAGAATGCCTTTGCCAAAAAATAAAGAAAAGGATATGAGCACAGCCGTAACTGTACAAAGCACAAATCCGTTAAAAAAATAATGAGATACCAACTGCCCGTCACGTTTACCGTGTGCCATCGATACCATCTGCGATACAGAAATAGTCATCCCTATCCCCAATACAAAAGGAATATTCATGGCGGTTATCACCAATGCCGATGCAGCAAGCTGCTTATAGCTTATAGCGCCAACCATTGCAGCATCAATAATGTGTAATGCCATTTGAGCCAGCTCACCAATAATAATCGGGAAGGCAAGCCTGAGCGTTTTTCCTGCTTCTGTGCGCAGCATATAAAATAGTCTTATAAAAAAGATATCCGAAGCAGTTTTAAACCGCCCCGGATATCAGCGAGTTAAAAATCGGGTTATTATTTGTTAAGCTTAGCTACCTCTGCATCAAAATATTCTCTTGTGAAAATCACATCAGGCAAATTGTTATACCAGTTTGACTCATGCTCAATGGAAAACATGCCATCAAAACTTTGCCTTTTAAATTCAGCAAGAACCGCCGGTATATTAATTACACCTTTACTTACCACGGTATCGGCAGCCTTTGGATCATCAAACTTTACAATATCTTTTAAATGTGCGCCATATATATGTCCTTCCAGTTTTTTAAGACATCCAACAAGGTCCAATCCGTTACGGGCCCAGTGACCAATATCAGCGCATGCCCCAATGTTTTTATGCCCCTGTATTGCTGCAAGCACCGAATCCGGGTGTTGATACGCGTTTGGCTTAGGATGGTCATGAATAGCGATCTTTATTCCTGATGCGCCACCAAGGCTGTCAATTAAATCCCAGAATTCTTTTTTAGGTTCAGCGGTAATATATTTTAAGCCGAATTCTTTTGCAAGCTCAAATGCTTTAACCCACTCATCTTTAGTACCGGGAGAAATAACACCCATCGCCACAATATCAATACCTTTTGCCTGTAAAAGTTTTTTCAGCTTTTCTTTATCACCGGCAGACATTTTAATGCCAAACTCGCCTTTCATATCGCCGCCAAGTTTTTGTCCCCAAAACGCTTCAATATGTTTAATGCCTGCGCTGTCAACTTTATTCAACGCATCAGTAACAGAAAACATTCTGAATGTCCACATCTGAACGCCAAGTTTAAAACCAGCGGTGCTGCCAGCACTGGCGGCTACAGTATCTTTAGTTGTAGCTGTGCTATCTGCATTAGTCGCAGAAGAAGAATTACTGTTGCAAGAGGTAATGGCAAAAATACCCAGCATGGATACCAGGAAGCCTGCAATCAATTTCATGTGTAAATTTTAAAAGTGAATAATTGAAAACCGGTGGCAAAAGTATAGAAATATTTATTGCGGGAAATGATATCACGAAACAAAAAAGATGTTGTGAAAGAAGCATTTATATCATATAAAGAGAATTAACGCGTGGGTATCAGATCAGCCATCCCGGTTAGTTTATATGTAAATAGATGTAATTTTATAAAAATTCATAAACTATATGCTTTTAAATATAATTTAGTAATTTCAACTAAAATTATATCTCAAAACATATAATAATGAAATCGCTAAGTGCCTTTGTGAAAGATAAAAGAAAGGAAGCCGGCCTTACACAGCAGGAATTTGCAGAGAAGGCGGGAGTAGCCTTAACGGTGATCAGAAAGGTTGAACAGGGGAAAAGCGATCTGCAACTGGAAAAGGTAAACCAGGTTTTAAAGATGTTTGGCCATACCCTGGCACCGGTTAATTTAAAATTGTTTGAAACAGGTAATAATGAGAAAAGCGAAGATATATTATAAAGATGACCTGGCTGGTCATCTTACTGAAACGGATGATGGTGATTACGTGTTTCAATACACTGCCGATTATGTAGAAAGCCACCCACAACAATTTCTGACTTTTACCATGCAGGTAAGCACCCAGCCATATAAAGACAAAAGGCTATTCCCGTTTTTTGAAGGGTTGATCCCCGAAGGATGGTTATTGGATATTGCCACAAAAAACTGGAAGCTGAACCCCAACGACAGAATGGGCTTGCTGCTGGCCTGCTGCAGGAATTGCATTGGTGCTGTAAGTGTAATGCCAATCAATAAAGAACATGCATAAGCGTTGCTTATATTGTTGCCAGAAATTAGATAAAAGCGACAACGATTTTCACGAGCGTTGCAGCCGGGCCTTCTTTGGTACAGATGGGGCACCGGAATTGGGATATAACCTGCAACAAATGGAGGAACTGGCAGCAACTGTTGTTCAGCGCAGCGTTATAGTGCCAGGCGTACAACCAAAGCTTTCGCTGACGTTGGTTAGAAATGCACTTGGAGAAAAAAACAAAAACCGCCTGACCATTGTGGGCGCACTCGGCGGGAATTATATTCTAAAGCCACCAAACAAAGATTATCCGGAATTGCCGGAAAACGAACACCTTACGATGCGAATGGCAAAATCTTTCGGTATAGCAGTGGTTCCCTCCAGTCTGATACGGTTATCATCGGGTGAGCTGGCATACATCACCAAACGTATTGACCGTACAGCGGATTCTGGAAAAATTCATATGCTGGACATGTTCCAGATACTGGAAGCCTTCGATAAATACAAAGGTTCTATGGAAAAAGTGGGCAAGGCCATTGCCAGGTATGCTGAAAATACTTTACTGGATATATCCAACTTTTTTGAGTTAAGTGTTTTCTGCTTTCTTACAGGGAACAATGATATGCACCTCAAGAACTTTTCGATGATCGCTAAAAATAATGGCGCCTGGGGCTGGCGCCGGCCTATGATTTATTAAATACAGCCATCGTTAATCCGGATGACAAAGAGGAGCTCGCCCTTACCCTGGGCGCCAGAAAAAACAAATTGAACCGGAAGTATTTCCTGGAATTTGGAGTAACCCTGGGGTTAACTATCCGCCAAACAGAAGGAGTGTTTAAGCGGCTGGTAAGGAATGAGCCATCCGCCATGAACCTGATAAAACAATCTTTCCTATCCGAAATATACAAAGAAAAATTTGCAACCCTTTTGGCGGAGCGTTATCATCGAATACAATCCTGAAAAGAAAACAGAAGCTTCCGGGCGACTTATTATAGAAAGCCTATAGAGATTGCTGGCAAATAGTAATTAGCTTTTAAGTGATTTAAATTTTGATGATCATTCAACGCTATAATTATAGTAAAAGATTACATTGCTATATCTACGGCAAACTTTATCATTCCAGTTGCTGCTGCATTTTCTTAATCCTGTCTTCCAGTTTTTCTGATGTAAGCGATTCCCGCATACTATCTACCTTAACAGGAAAGCAAAAAGGTGTAAGATGTTCAGGAAACGTTATAATAATGGAAGATTGCTGAATACGCTCCAGCATGTTTCTTAATCTTACTTCTTCCATCTGCTGATCCAATACTTCCCTGAACGCCTGCTGTATTAATACATTGCCGGAATCGTATTCCATAAAAACTTTAAACAGCAGGGATGCAGATGATTGCAGGTGCCTTGCTTTTTTTTGCTCGCCGGGAAACCCCTGGAATATCAAACCGCCTGTCACCGCTATATCCCTGAATTTGCGCATAGCCATTTCCGTTGCATTCACACTTCTTTGTATATCGTTCAATAAATTTTCGGGTGAAAACAATTCATATACATTAGTATCATCAACAGGTACAGGCTGATCACTCAGCAATTCAAACCCATAATCATTCATCGCGAATGAAAAAGTAATCGGCACTACCTGGCTGATGCGCCAGGCAAGTATTGCTGCCATAGCTTCGTGCACCAGCCTGCCCTCAAACGGGTATACAAATAAGTGATAGCCGTCATTGGTTCGTATATGTTCAATCAGCAATTCATTATTGCGGGGCACATGTGATAATTTGTGCTGCAATGCAAACAAAGGTTGCAATGCTGATATTTCTATTTCCTTTTGTTTTGCTTTTACGGCATTTACTTTATTTAATTCCCCCCGTAACGTTTCTCCGAGATTGGCAGATAAAGGCATCCTTCCACCCTGCCAGCTTGGTACAATAGCCTTTTTAACAGAAGATTTTTTTACCAGCACGGTCATATCTTTTATAGCAACCAGCTCCAGTGTTCTTCCTGCTAATGTAAAAGTATCGCCGGGGTCGAGCCTTGATATAAACCATTCTTCAATTACACCAATAAAGCCACCCGACATAAATTTTACTTTCAGCATTGCCTCGCTTACTATTGTGCCTATATGCATGCGGTGACGCATCGCAATTCTTCTGTTAGTTATGTAATACAAGCCATCAATAATCTCTACTTTTTTAAATTCATCATATTGGTTCAGGGCAACACCACCGGCTGTAATAAATTGTAATATCTGCAACCATTCATCGCGGGTAATATCTTTATAGCAATGCGTAGATAATACTTCCTTATAAATTTGGTCCGGTTCAAACCCATCTGAAACAGCGAGTGTGCACAGGTATTGTATCAGCACATCAAAGCACAATACCATTGGCGCCCTGCTCTCAATAATATTTTTATCAATAGCGGTTTTTAATGCAGAAGCTTCAACCAGCTCAAGTGAATGTGTGGGCAGGAAATAAATTTTACTCACTGCATCAGGCTGGTGACCGCTTCGCCCGGCACGCTGCAAAAATCTTGCAACACCTTTAGGCGAACCAACCTGTATAACGGTTTCGACAGGCCGAAAGTCAACACCCAGGTCAAGGCTTGCTGTGCATACTACTGCTTTTAGTATGCCCGCGTGCAGTGCTTCTTCCACCCATGTTCTTAGTTCCGGTTCTATACTGCCATGATGCAACGCAATAGCGCCTGCCAAATCGGGTGCTGCAGTAAGCAAACCCTGGTACCATATCTCGCTCATTCCTCTTGTATTAATAAAAATAAGCGTGGTGCGGCTTTCATTAATGATGGGCAATACTTTCTGAACAAGCTTAATACCAAGGTGCCCGGCCAGGGATATTTTTCAATTTCATCAGGAAGTATAGATTCAATTGCGATATTTTTTTTTAGTACAGCTTTTACAATAGCCGCGCTTTTATCTTTACCTAAAGAAGCCAGCAATACATCTCTTGCTTCTTCAAGATTGCCTATGGTTGCGGAAATTCCCCAAACCTGTAACAGCGAACGATTATATAATTGTGATAACGCTACCAGCCGGCTGATGGCAAGTTCTACCTGCACACCGCGCTTGCTTCCCAGCAGTTCATGCCATTCATCAACAGCAATAATTTTAAGCGTTGCAAAAAAACCGGCATACCCTTTTTGCGCAAGCAGCAGGTGCATGCTTTCGGGTGTAATAATCATTATATCAGGCGGTGATTTTTTTTGCCGCTGCCGCTCTTTAATTGCTGTATCTCCGTTTCTGATGCCTACTTTCCATGGCATGCCTAATTCGCTAATCACCTCTTCCATAGCACGCCCAATATCTTTTGCAAGGGCGCGCAGCGGCGTTACCCAAATGAGCTGCAATTTGTTTGAAGAAAGTGTTTGGTAATTATCAGGATGCTGATTAATAAAGTCAATAACAGCACCGAGAAAAACAGAAAAGGTTTTGCCAAAACCGGTGGGTGCATTTACCAGCCCGCTTTTGCCATCAATAATATGCTGCCATGTTTCTTCCTGAAAAGCAAAGGCGCGAAAGTTTTTTTTAGCCAGCCACTCTGAAATAACACGATAACCTATGGTTTGTTGTAACTGCATGAAAAAATGCAAATTACGGAGGATAGAGGAGAAAATTTTGTTAACCAAACCTGCAAATCCATAATAAATAAATCGGCCCTAAGCTCAGTAATTCGACTATCCGGATTATTAAGGTTCTTTTGTAAAAGATTAATTTGATTATAATTAAAAACTATACTGATCATTGAAAAGATTATGCCTTACTTATTTCTTCAACAACCTCGCCGTTATAAAACTCCTGATGAAAATGATGAGCGCAATAAGGTTGCTGAGTATGCAAATGAGGAATATATATTTCTTAGCGCCCCATTCATCAATCTTAAAAAAACGCATCAGGCACATTATTAAAAGTACCAGCACAAGTACAGCCGCAATGTGTGCGGCTACTCTTTGTTTTGAAGGCCAAATAAAACCAAGCATTAATAGTACTATACCACTGAATGCAGGGATTAAAGCTGTTGCAGAACGCTTTTCGTCAGGGCTAAGCGGCAAAAGAAAATAGCCGTAGATGCCTGCAGCTATCAATATAATCGCATTGAGATAATTTGCGGTAATTGGTTTCATTTATTATGATTTTGCTAAAAATACGTAAACATATTGAGGAGAAAGCAACGGCTGGAAGAGAGTGCTGCTTTTAAGTAGCCGGCCACATCCGTAAAACTATTGCCGGTTACAACAGAAAAACCGGAGAGGCCAATGAGATCGAATTTTTAAAGGATTTTTCCACTTCTAAAGAACTACCGGAGCGTTTGTCCGAAATCATGAAGCAAAAATACAGCGCTGTGCGCCCCCCTGGTATCGAAATGCGGAAAACCGGTTTACGCATTTGGTAAACTTACAATTGTATGACAAAAGAAATTAGTTATAGATAAATAAGCATCTAATCTACGCAATGAGGCTCCTCATAGTGTTTCTTTATTCAGCCTTACCAACTCGCCAGCACTGTTATGCCGCCTTTCACTACTTCATTCAACTGCACATGAACTTTGGTGCCTGCAGGCAATAATACATCTACGCGGCTGCCGAATTTAATAAATCCCAATTCGCCGCCCTGCTGTACTTTTTGCCCGGCTTTTAAATAGTTAACAATACGCCTTGCAACAGCGCCTGCAATTTGTTTTACAAGTATAGGAGCATGTACATTTTGTATTACAACCGAATGTCTTTCATTTTCAGTGGAAGATTTAGGATCCCAGGCTACAAGATATTTGCCTTTGTGATATTTACTATACAATACTTCGCCACTCACAGGATTTAAATTTTGGTGTACATTGGCGGGGCTCATAAAAATAGATATCTGCAAACGCTTGTCATTGAAATATTCCACGTCAACCGTTTCTTCAATCACAACTACTTTACCATCAGCCGGCGCTACAATTTTATTTTCATCCAGTGTAAGCACACGGGCAGGCACACGAAAGAAAGAAATGATGAACAGGAAAAATAAAAATGATACTATAAAAATCACCCATGAAAGCCAGACAAGACTGTAGGGTAAAAAATAAAATAAAACAAGGTTCAATACTACAAAAAATAATCCGCAAAGTGCAATAGTCTGGTATCCTTCCCTGTGAACTTTCATTCGTGTATTTTAAGTATGCAAAAGTAGTTAAATGTAAGCTATCAGCCATCAGCTATCAGCGGTCAGGTTTCAGTTTTCGGCGTTGCAGGTTTCAGTTTTTTTGTCACTCACTATTCATTGCTGAAGGCTGACTGCTGATAGCCGATAGCTCATAGCTCATAACACACTCATCACATACAACCACACAAATGGTGTTGCCAGCAAAAGCGAATCAAACCTGTCAAGAAAGCCGCCATGCCCGGGCATAATGCTGCCGCTGTCTTTCACATCCGCCATTCTTTTTATTTTGCTTTCCAATAAATCTCCTGCAGTGCCTGCTACTGCAGCTATAGCCGCAATGATAGAAATATGCATCACCGGCATTTTACATGCACATGCCAATGCCCCCATTGCGGCAACACACAATATTATTCCGCCTAATGTTCCTTCAATAGTTTTTTTAGGAGATATTTTTGAGAAAGGCGTTTTGCCAATTAATGAACCGACTATATAAGCCATCGTATCATTGATCCAGATTGAAAAAATAGTTGTCAGTGGAATCATTAAACCAACCGCATATGGCCAGCCATTGCCGGTTACCCATATTTCATGCATCGATCGGATATTGATCATCAACGCCCAGCTCAGTGATATATATATCAGCCCTAATGCTGAATAGCGTATATGTGCGAAGTTGAGTTGCTGAGAAAAAAGTATTTCAATAACAGGTAAGGCAAACGCGAAAATCAATCCCAGTGCAAGCCCGATTGAAGGCAGTGTAATACCAGCTGCATGATAAACATCTCCTGCTGCATACAACATCATCGACCATCCTGCCAGCATTACTCCGTAGCGATGAAAAGCAGAAATGCTTTTATAGGAGGGATCAATCCGGCCTATTAACCGCTGATACTCTATCCAGCACCCAAAATGAATAATGGTGAATAACAACAAAAAGCTCCATTTATTCAACAATACCCCCACCATCATTACCAGCACAAAAACCAGTGCTGTGAGCGCCCGTGTGCGGAAAACTTTCCAGTTCATTGCCATGATAGATTTTTTTTAAGGTAGAAGGTTTAAGGTGAAAAGCACAGGGTGAAAGAAAAGTGGTAAGTAGTAAGATTTAAACGCCACACCCTACACCTTCTACCCTATACCTTACGCCTTAATCCTTACTACTTATCACTTAATTCTTCTTTTTCTCACGCTATCCACTTTTCTTCAAGTGCTTTATCCTCCGGTGGGGTAAATGTTTTTATTGCCTGGTTTGATACGCGTTTAAAAATCATAAATAAAAAATATAATGCTATCACTGCTATAATGCCCCACCAAAAGGGCATTTTATCATCCATTGCTTCTTTTACAGATTTACCCTGCCGCAGCATAACATACATTTGGGTAACCGCAAACGCATTATTAAAACAATGTGCCGCTATACTAAGCCAAAGACTTCGTGAATAATAATAGATCAGCCCCAGTACAATACCCAGACACAAACGGGCAAGAAAACCATAATAAGAAATATGTATGGCGCTGAAAATTATGCTCGTAATAATAATCGCCACCCAGTGGTTTTGTGTTGACCTGGTAAGCAGGTTTTGCATACCGCCACGAAAAAATGTTTCTTCAAATAATGCCGGTAATATGGCAATCATAATCAGCGAAATAATATAATCACCAAAGGATTTAATATTGGTGATGGCTGCTACCTGTTCAGAATAATTATCTTCCAGGCGTTTAAAAAAATCAGCCGTTGCCTTTGGCAAGGGAATTTTTTCATTCAACTCTGCCAGTGCACCGGCAGCTAGCGCTGCGGCAAACATTATAACAACAGACAAAAGCAGTTGTTTGCAGGTAAACTTCATTGTAAAACCCAATAGCTTAACCGGCTTACGGTTAAGAATAAGCGCAGTAAAATAAGCAGGGAGAAAAAAAGTGATAAAGGTTGAAACAACCTGCACTACTCTGACAGCATTAACGTACTCGGGTTTTAGCATGTCCTGTTGCATAGAAAAAATCCCTCTTCCTGTCATTAGCGCCCATACAGGAATACTGACAACTCCTCCAGCCACAAAACCGCCAAGCCACAAACCAATAAGAATTAAAACACCTTTGCCGTAGGATACACCTTTTGAGTAAGGATCGTACATGTGTAAAATAGTTTAAATAAAGGGATATACTATTGGTTAAGCCAGGCGTGCTGCAACAAACGATGAATATTAGCATTCCGGCTCATCATCTGTTCCATTACAGAGAAACAGGATGAATTACGCATAACATAACAATACTTATGCCCTTGTATTTGCAAAGATGCAGGAACTATATTAAAAAAGCGCCCCGGATACTAAAAAGCTAATTCTTTTTTGCATTGGAAGAGAGCGTAAGCCATTTGCTTACTTCGCCGCAATTGCGATATTCATCATCAACAACGATATAATAAGTAGGCATTTTGGTTTGAAACCATCTGTCTAAAATTTCACCTTTCTTTTCGTCCATTACACGCTGTGCGATTTTATTATAATCGTCTTTTATGTTTTCGCGATGAGGTTCAGTTTTTTTCTGGATATATACAATTCTTGCACCTTTTTTTCCTCTTTCTTCAAAAGGAATTGGTTTAGAATATTCACCTACTTTCAAATCGTTATAAACCGCTACCAGGCTTTTATCAAGATCCTGTATAGATAAATAAGGCGAACCCTGTGCATTTGTAATATTACCGGCAGTGAATTTACTGTTTTCATCTTCACTGTATTTATCAACGGCTTCACCAAAAGTAAGTGTACCCGCTACAAGTTTTGATCTAACGGTATCAAGTTTAGCTATAGCTTCATTCACTTCTGTTTCAGTCACCTGTGGTATTTTAAGGATATGGCGCACAACTACATCATCGCCTGTTCTGCTAACCAACTGAATAATATGATATCCAAATTTTGATTTTATAACTCTTGATACCTGGCCTTCTTTTAATGCAAATGCTGTGGCAGAGAAAACACCATCAACATTTTTATCGTTACGGTTAAATTCAAAGCGCCCACCCATTTCCTTGGTTCCGGGGTCGTCACTATACATTTTTGCCATACGCTCAAAAGAAGCGCCCCCGCTTTCTACCTGGCGTTTATATTCTGCTAATTCATCCTGGGCGTACTTTTCCAGGTCACGGCTCGATTTTGCATATGCCACCACCTGTTTAATTTCTAATTCAGTGTCGTAAAACAACAGGCTATCTTTAGGAATTTTATTATAGTAATTAGACACCTCAGTGGGTGTTATTCTCACATTTTCTATGATAGATTTCTGCATCGCATCCGCCAGCTTCTGCTCTTTTATCGCAATACGATTATCTTCTTTTATCTGGTAAATGGTTTTAGCCGCTATCTGTTCCAATGCATCTTTACCGCCATATACACTGATATAATACCTGATACGCTGATCCAGCTCTGCCTCTATTTCATCATCGCCTACCGGTAATGAGTCTTTTTGTGCCTGCAACATCAAAGCTTTTCTTATCATCATTTGCTGCAATAACATACAACCGGCATTCTCCGGTACTTCACGCCCCTGTCTTTTCTCGTCTTCTATGTAGTTTGTAATATCCGACTTCAATACAATCTTATCTCCAACTACACCAATTATTTTATCTGCCAGCACTTTATGAGATTGACCCTGCGCCTGTACAGCATATGCTGATATACTTAATACAACAAAAACTAATAAATGCTTCATATATGATAATTCAGAACACTCAAAAGTAAAAGCCAATGTAAAGCGTAACCACGCTCCTTTTTTATTTAACAAAGGTTTACAAGGTACGCTTCACTTCTTCAATTTCGAAGGCTTCTACAACATCACCTGGTTTAAGATCATTATAGTTTTTAATGGTAAGACCACATTCCATACCGCTCACTACTTCTTTTACATCATCTTTATAGCGCTTCAATGAGCCAAGCTCAGCGCTCTGCCCTTCACCTGTAGGATAGGTTACGATACCATCGCGGATCAGTCTTATCTTAGAATTACGGCTTATTTTACCATCCAATACCTGGCAACCCGCAACTGTAACTTTATCAAATTTATATACTTCACGTATTTCTACATTGGCTACAATCTTCTCGGTAACAGTTGGTTCCATCATACCTTCCATCGCGCTCTTCACCTCTTCAATAGCATTATAGATGATGGAGTATGTTTTAATCTCCACGCCTTCTGCTTCAGCAAGCTTATTGGCTTGCATAGAAGGGCGTACGTTAAAGCCAATAAGAATTGCATCAGAAGCTGTTGCCAGCAATACATCACTTTCCGTTATAGCACCAACGGCTTTATGCACTATGGATATTGCAATTTCTTCTGTAGATAATTTTTGTAATGAATCGCTTAAGGCTTCAACCGAACCATCCACGTCGCCTTTGATAATGAGGTTAAGCTGCTTAAAGTTACCAAGTGCGAGACGACGGCCAATTTCATCCAGCGTAATATGCTTTTTGGCACGTATACCCTGCTCACGCAATATCTGTGCACGACGGTTTGCAGTTTCTTTGGCTTCAGCTTCATCTTCAAACACCTTGAATTTTTCACCTGCCTGCGGTGCACCGCTTAAACCGAGTATTTGTACAGGAGCTGAAGGCCCGGCTTCATCCAACCGTTGGTTTCTTTCATTGAACATTGCTTTTGCACGCCCAAAGAACTGTCCGCTCACCACAATTTCACCCTGTCTCAATGTTCCGTTCTGTACAAGCATGGTTGCCACATATCCGCGCCCTTTATCAAGGGAGGCTTCAATGATTGTTCCCACAGCCTCACGGTCAGGATTTGCTTTCAGGTCCAGCAATTCTGCCTCAAGCAATATTTTTTCCAGCAGCAGGTCTACATTCAAACCGCTTTTTGCTGATATCTCCTGGCTCTGGTATTTACCACCCCAGTCTTCAACCAGGAGGTTCATGCCGGCTAATTGTTCTTTAATTTTTTCAGGGTTAGCGCCATCTTTATCTATTTTGTTGATAGCAAAAACCATTGGCAGGTTGGCAGCCTGTGCATGGCTTATAGCCTCACGTGTTTGAGGCATCACCGCATCATCAGCAGATATAACGATAATTGCCACATCAGCGGCTTTGGCGCCACGGGCACGCATAGCCGTAAACGCTTCGTGACCGGGAGTATCCAGGAAAGTGAGCTTTTTGCCGGAAGCGGTAGTAACCTGGTAAGCGCCAATGTGCTGGGTAATACCACCTGCCTCGCCGGCTACCACATTTGCACTGCGTATATAGTCGAGCAATGAAGTTTTACCGTGGTCAACGTGCCCCATGATAGTTATAACCGGCGGACGTGACACCAGGTCTTCAGGACTGTCTTCCACTTCTTCCTCTTCGTCTTCATCCACATCATCCACACCAATAAAGTCAACTTCAAATCCAAACTCGCCTGCTACTAATTCTATTACTTCCGCATCAAGGCGCTGATTAATAGAAACCATGATACCGAGACTCATACACTTACCGATGATCTCAGCAAAGTTTACATCCATCAGGTTAGCTAACTCACTCACCGTTACAAATTCTGTAACCTGCAGCTTGTTATCTTCCATGCCTTCGGCGCCCATATTTTCCTGTTCTTCACGACGTGCCCTGCGCAATTTTGATTTGGCGCTCTTACCTCCACCACGTGAAGCACCGGCTAATTTAGCCTGCGTTTCGCGTATCTTATCCTGGATTTCTTTTGCGTCTATTTCTTTTGCTTCGCGATGGTTATTATCTCTCCTCCGGTCATTTCCCCTGTTATTTTGACCAAATCTTCCACCACCCTGTCCATGATGTCCGCCACCGCCTTCACCCTGACGGTTATGAGGCCGGTCGCCCTGCTTTTGTATTACCGGGCGATTGCCTTCACGCCTTTGCTGGGTATTGCCTTCCTGGTTATTAAACCTTGCCGCGGGTTGTTGCTGTTCCTTCTTCTCAATAGGAATACGCTTTCTTTTCCTCTTTTCTTCCTGCTGACTGGCCGGCGATGTGCGCTGCTCTGCCTGGGTAGGCAGTGTAATTTTCCCTACAATTCTTGGTCCTTCAATTTTTTCAGCGCGAATATTTTCAATTACCGGAGCGTCTTCTGTTTCAACTTCTTTTTCTTCTATTTCCGGGGCTTCTGCTATCACGGGCTCTTCTATTACTTTTTCAGTTTCTGGTACCGGTTCTGCCACTACTTCTTCTTCCTCTTTTTTCTTTTTAGCCGCAGCACCTTTTTTAGGCCTGGTAGAGGAATCTATGGCACTCAAATCTATCTTATCCAAAATTTTTGGGCCTTCAATTTCAGGCGCTTCAATTTTAGTTATCTCCGGCTGCTGAACCTCTGGCTCAGGCACTTTTTCAACTACCGGCGGTGTAACTACTTCCACAACCGGTTGCTCAGCAACAGGAGGCTGTTGCACAGCAGGCTCTGCTTTCTTCTTCGCATCTTTCTTAAATAAGATTTCTTCCTCATCTTTCTTCTTCCTTGCTTCCATAGTATTCCCTTTGGGAATTTCTATCTGGTCGCTTTTAGCTTTTGCAGCCTTATCAGAAGAAAATTCCTGCTGCAAAGCATAATACATCTGTTCTGTAAGCTTACTCGTGGGCTTAAGCTCGTCTTTAGGGAATCCTTTGCCGCTCAGGAAATCAATTAAGGTATCCTGACCAATGTTAAATTCCTTTGCCGCTGCCAATAAGCGTGGTAGTTTTATTTCAGCCATATTTTTTTGTCCTGCCTTTGTACCTGTCAAAACATTATGTCCAGAATACGCAGCGGATTAATTTGTTTTTATCATTTAAAAATATTGCCTCCTGAGAAACAATATATTGTTACCCTTTTTCAAACTCTTCCTGAAGCACTTTCCGCAGTTCTTCAATAGTTTCTTTTTCAAGGTCAGTTCTCCTTTCCAGTTCTTCTGTAGTTAAGTCGAGTACACTGCGGGCGGTGTCGCAACCAATGCGCTTCAACTCATCTATCACCCATGTATCAATTTCATCTGCAAATTCTTCCAGGTCAATATCAAATTCTTCTGTTTCATCTTCATCATCGCGGAATACATCTATTTCATATCCTACCAATTCACAGGCCAGTTTGATATTTACACCGCGCCTGCCTATTGCAAGAGAAACCTGGTCGGGTTTTAAATACACACTTGCATGCTTTTTTTCCGCATCAATATCCATATAGGTTACTTTCGCGGGCGTTAAAGCACGCTGAATAAGCAACTGTGTATTATTAGTCCAGTTAATAACATCAATATTTTCATTTTTCAGCTCACGCACAATACCGTGTATACGGCTTCCCTTCATACCTACGCAGGCGCCCACAGGGTCAATACGATCGTCGTATGATTCTACGGCCACTTTCGCCCTTTCACCCGGTTCTCTCACTATTTTGCGTATTACAATCAAGCCGTCAAAAATTTCAGGCACTTCTATTTCCAGCAATTTAGCAAGGAAAGAAGGATGTGTACGTGAAAGGATGATTACCGGTGAGTTATTTTTTAACTCAACCTTTTTCACCACGGCTTTAATATTCTCTCCCTTCTTGAAATAATCTGAGGGAATTTGTTCCGATTTAGGAATGAGCAGTTCATTGCCATCTTCATCCAGCAGCAACACTTCTTTCTTCCATACCTGGTATACTTCAGCGCTGATAATTTCACCAACACGGTCAGCATATTTTTTAACCAGCGAATTTTTCTTTAGATCACCTATGCGGCTTGCCAGCGTTTGTTTGGCGGCAAGGATGGCACGGCGCCCGAAATCAAGAATATCTACTTCCTGGAAAAGCTCTTCACCCACTTCAAAGTCGGGCTCTATTTTTACAGCGTCATTATAAGCTATTTCCGCCACCGGGTTTTCAACCTGCCCGTCTTCAACTATGGTGCGCCTGTGAATAATTTCAAGGTCGCCCTTTTCAGTATTAACGATTACGTCAAAATTCTCATCCGATCCGTATTTTTTACGGAGGAGTGTCTTAAACACGTCTTCCAGCACTTTCATGAGTGTGGGGCGATCAATGTTTTCCGCGTCCTTAAAATCCTGGAAGGATTCAATAAGATTAATACTTGCCATAGTACAGCATTTTTTTCCTTTCGCCATAACCGGGTATATAATACCCAATCAGGCCAGGGTCGTTAAAATTGAATTTGAATTTTTGTTGTTTTAATGTTATCAAAAAGTATAGTGTGTTGTATAACTTCCTTTTTTTTGTTTTTACCTTTCATCTCTTCTATCTCAACAGCGGCATCAGTTACAGCAGTGAGTTTTCCTTCTTTTTTAGTGCCGTCATTTAAAATGATCTCCACATTCCTGCCTATGTTTTTTTCATATTGCCTGCGCAGTTTAAGTGGTTCTTCAAGGCCGGGAGAGGATACTTCGAGCGAAAAATCACCGTTTGGAAACAATCCGGCTTCTTCTATTTGTTTATAAAGAGATCGGTTATATTTTACGCATTTGTCAATAGATACACCTGTATCTGCATCCAAAAATACTTTTATATTGTTAGTAGGCTTGATTTTTATTTCCACTAAAAAATAACCAGCGTTATCTTTCAGCAAATCCGCCACCATTTTTTCCAAAACCTGGATTGTTGCCTCGCTCATATTTGATAATAGAAGAAGGGAACGCTTCCGTTCCCTTCTATCGTTCTTTTCTGCGGCAAAGGTAATGTATTACTGCAAAGCACAAAAATTTTTATGGAAAATGGCGGTCAGCTGTCAGCAATTAGCTATCAGCTATCAGCCTTCAGGTATCAGCTATCAGCAGCTTTTGGCATTCAATAGCTAATTACTGAACCCACAGCTCAATGCTGATTGCTGATACCTGAAGGCTGATAGCTGAAGGCTGATAGCTGATTGCTTACAGCTTATAATACTCCCTGTACCACTTAATAAACTGCTCAATACCATCAGCTACTTTGGTTGCGGGTTTATAATGCAGGTCATCAACAAGATCCTGCACATCTGCACAGGTAGCTGCCACATCACCCGCCTGCATAGGCATCAGTTGTTTTTCTGCCTTTTTTCCAAGCGTACGCTCAATTGCTTCCACAAAATCCATCAGTTTTACCGGGTTATTATTGCCGATATTATATACTTTATAAGGTGCGGTTGAAGTAGAAGGATCAGGATTAGCGGCATCCCAGTTTGTTTTGCCTGCCGGCGGATTATCAATTACTCTTACAACACCTTCCACTATATCTGCCACGTAAGTAAAATCACGAACCATGTTCCCATTGTTAAACACCTGTATGGGTTTGCCTTCTAATATGGCTTTGGTAAACAGGAACAAGGCCATATCCGGCCTGCCCCAGGGACCATATACCGTAAAAAAGCGTAGCCCTGTAGTTGGTATTTTAAAAAGATGGCTGTAAGTATGTGCCATCAGCTCATTGCTTTTTTTGCTTGCAGCGTATAATGAAATCGGGTGATCCACATTATCTGAAGTAGAAAAAGGCGACTTTCCGTTTAACCCGTATACACTGGAACTGCTGGCATAAGCTAAATGCTTAATATTATTATGACGGCAACACTCCAGGATATTCAGGAAACCTACGATATTGCTGTTAATATAAACATCGGGATTTGTTAAGCTATAGCGCACCCCTGCCTGGGCAGCCAGGTTACAAACCTTGTCAAATTTCTGCTCCGCAAACAATTTGTCAAGGTTGGCTTTATCTTCCAGTTGTAACCGGATAAAACTATAATTAGGATGTAAAACACTTTTTACCAGCTTATTATAGCCAACTTCGGTTCTTTCAATACCGGCAGTTTTAAGCCTGTCGTATTTCAGATTTACATCATAATAATCATTAATACTATCTAAACCAACCACTTCATCCCCTCTCCTAATCAAATAATTTGATAAATGATAACCAATAAATCCTGCCGTTCCGGTAATGAGTATTTTCATATATGTTTTTTTTATGAGCAGTTGGCTATCAGCGGTCAGCTATCAGCTATGAGTGGGCTGATAGCTGACTGCTGATAGCTCATATCCATCTACATCTGTTCCTGCGTCAGTTTCTCCGCATTTTCAGCAAATTGCAGCGCATCTATAAACTCCTGGAGGTTACCATTTATTACATCATCAAGGTTATATACTGTAAGCCCGATACGATGGTCGGTTACCCTTCCCTGTGGAAAATTATATGTTCTTATTTTGGCAGACCTGTCGCCAGTGCTCACCAGGCTTTTTCTGTGACGGGCAATCTCTTCTTCCTGTTTGCGTACCTGTTCTTCGTACAATCTCGTGCGCAGCATCTGCATCGCTTTCTCACGGTTGCCCAACTGCGAACGTTCTGTTTGGCATATTACCACTGTTCCCGTAGGTATATGCGTTAACATTACCTTGGTTTCCACCTTATTTACGTTTTGACCACCGGCACCGCCGCTTCGTGCGGTTTCCATTTTTACATCACTTTCTCTCAATTCAAAATCCACTTCCTCTGCTTCCGGCATTACAGCTACAGTTGCGGCGCTTGTATGCACACGCCCGCTCGCTTCCGTATTCGGCACGCGCTGCACACGATGCACACCGCTCTCAAATTTCAATGTACCATACACATCGTCACCCGCAACTTCTATCTGCGCTTCCTTATATCCACCAACTGTTCCTTCACTTTCGCTCAGCAAAGCTGTTTTCCAGCCGCGCCGCTCACAATAGCGCAGGTACATGCGCACCAGGTCGCCGGCAAACAGCGAGGCTTCGTCTCCGCCTGTTCCTGCACGTATTTCCAGTATCGCGTTCTTTTCATCCTGCGGATCTTTTGGTATCAGCATCTGGCGGATATCTGCTTCCATCTTTACTTTTTGTTCTTCCAATGCCGGCAGCTCCTGCTTGGCAAGATCCCGCATTTCTTCATCATCTCCATTCAATACTTCCGTATTAAACTCAATAGTATCAAGCACGTTTTTATATGCAGTATACGCCTGCACAATCTTTTCCAGGCTGCGGTACTCACGGCTGGTAGCTGTAAATTTTTTATTGTCGTTTACAATTTCAGGGTTGGTGAGTGCAATACCCAACTGGTCGAACCTTGCCTTTATCGCTTCTAATTTGTCTAACATCTGTTTATCTTTTCCGCCTGCTTGCGAATGATTTTGTTTTATTTTAGGGCAGCAAAGTTAATTCAGCTATGGCGTATTGCAAATTCCGGGCAGATCAATTGTTTACCGGCTATACTTTACTCAATGAAAACCATGTATTAATAACCTCTCCAAACGGAACAGTTGAGGATATTGTTACGCCTGAAAATGCAGGAGAGGGTATTCAGCAGCTTTCGGGTATACTAACGCCGGGTTTTATAAACTGCCATTGCCATCTTGAACTAAGTCATATGAAGGGAAATATACCCACCGGCATGGGTTTAACAGGCTTTATCGCATCTGTAATGAAGTATCCGCAGCCTGCGCAGGATTTTAAAGATGAGCAAATGCGTCTGGCTGATGAAGAAATGTATAATAACGGCATTGCAGCCGTAGGCGATATCAGCAACCATGTTTATTCCTTATCACAAAAAACCCAAAGTAAAATATGCTGGTATAATTTTCTTGAAATAACCAATCTCGATAACGAAAAAGCTGAATCGGGATTAGCCATATTTAAAGCGATGGCTGATGAGTTTTCGGAAAAACTTCATTCGCCGTGTAATACAGCATTATCGCCTCATGCTATTTATAGCGTGTCGCCACAAATGTTCAGGCTTATCAACCAATCAACCCAAAACCAAACCATTACCATTCACAACCAAGAATGTGCAGATGAAGATGAACTGTTTAAAAACGGTACCGGAAAATTTTTGCAGTTTTATGAAAGCATCGGCAGAAAAACCCTGCCTGTTCCTCCTTCAGGTAAAAGCAGCATACAAACATGGCTGCCTTATTTTAATAACGGGCAAACCATCATCTCGGTGCACAATACTTATATCGCTGAAGAAGATATTGTATCCGCAAAAAATTATGCTGCCGCAAATGGGCTGGAAATTATTTTCTGCCTTTGTCCCAATGCCAATCTGTATATAGAAAACACATTACCGCCAATTGACTTATTTATAAAGCACAACTGCAATATTGTGCTCGGTACAGATAGTTATGGCAGCAACTGGCAATTGAGTATTGCAAAAGAAATTTCGGCTATACATCAGCGTTTGTCACATATTCCGCTGACAGATTTACTGCGCTGGGCAACCATACATGGAGCAAAGGCGTTAAGATTTGAAAAAGATCTGGGTAGCTTTGAGAAAGGAAAACGTCCCGGAGTTGTGTTGATTGATAATGATTTGGGAAACACTAAACGGGTTATATAAGGGAAACGTAAATATCATATCTGCACATTGACAAGCGATACAAAATATACACCTGAAGACATCAAACGTTTCATCATAAACAAAACAGGTTGCGAAGATGAGGAAGTGCAGCCAGATACAGATATTGATACTGATCTTGGCTGTACCGGCAACGATTTTGACGAACTGATTAACGAATATGCTGTAAAGTTCAATGTAAATATGGACGGCTATCTGTGGTATTTTCATACATACGAAGAAGGGCATTCAAATAGTATAGGGCGGATGTTTTTTAAAGCGCCCACGGAAAGAATACAGCATATTGCAGTAACACCGGCATTGCTGCTGGAAAGCGCAAATGCGGGAAAATGGAGATTGATTTACCCCGGGCATAGGCTACCCAAACAACGTTATGACATTTTGGTAAACCAGGTTGTGCTTATACTATTTATATTATTCATTATCTATAAATGTACAAGCTAAAGTTAAGCCTCCACGCCATACGAGGTTTTCAACTTCGTATGTACTATATTCCCGGGAGCTTCGTTCCCAAAACCTGACAGGTTTTTAAAACCTCTCAGGTTTATTTACCTTTGCCTCCATTTTTATTATGAAGATTTTAATGGTATGCCTCGGCAATATATGCAGGAGCCCGCTGGCAGAAGGTATAATGGAGCATAAAATACAGGAGCATCATCTTGGGTGGCAGGTAGACAGCGCCGGTACAAACGGCTATCATGTTGGTGAAGCACCGCACAGGCTTTCGCAAAAGGTAGCTGCCATGAACGGTATTGATATATCAAAGCAATGTGCAAGAGATTTCAAACCTGAGGATTTTGAAAAATTTGACATTATTTATGCAATGGCAAAAGATGTGATGGATGAGATAAAGTGGATTGCCGGGAAAAAATACAATCCCGGAAAAATAAAATTACTGATGGATGAAGCATATCCCGGTAAAAAAATGGATGTGCCCGATCCCTGGTATGGCCCTGAGCCAGGTTATCACGAAGTATATAAAATGATTGATAAAGCCTGCGATAATATTATTAAGAAATACGTAGAGCAGGAAACAAAATAAGCAAAAACATTACATTTTAGTTTTACAATTTTTACAGCATTATCAGAACAGCAATATGAGCAAGCCCGCACTCCCACAAGGCACCAGGGATTTTGGACCAGATATAGTACGTAAGCGCAACTATATTATTAATACTATAAAAACTGTTTTTGAATTATACGGATTTGAACCGTTGGAAACACCTGCTATGGAAAACCTTGATACACTCATGGGTAAATATGGCGAGGAAGGTGATAAGCTGATTTTCAAAATTCTGAATAACGGCTTAAATGATTCTAAGAACATTGATAAGGCAAAACTTGCTTTTGAAAATGTATTGCAGGGAAAGAATGATAAAAACTTAACGGAACGTGCATTAAAATATGATCTCACCATTCCTTTTGCAAGATATGTTGCCATGAATCACGGGCAACTAATGTTTCCATTTAAACGCTACCAGGTGCAGCCGGTATGGCGTGCTGACCGCCCGCAGAAAGGAAGATACCGTGAATTTTACCAATGCGATGCCGATGTGGTTGGCAGCACATCGTTACTGAACGAAATTGAGCTCATACATATTTATGACAGCACATTTGCAAAACTTGGCGCTGCTGTTGAAATAAAAATCAACAATCGTAAAATTCTTGCAGCACTCGCGGAAGTATGCGGCGGTGCTGATAAAATGACTGATATTACCATTGCCATAGATAAGCTGGATAAAATTGGCATTGATAAAGTACAGGAAGAATTAACAGAAAGAGGACTTCAGCAAAACCAGGTTGATATCATTACACAATACCTCAATTTATCAGGCGATAATATTGAGAAACTTAAAAAAATAAAAACGCTGCTTTCAACAAGCGATACAGGTGTAAAAGGCATTGAAGAACTAACATTCATTATTAATCACTCCGCATCTTCATCGCTCAAAAACAAATTGGCAATTGATTTTACATTAGCAAGAGGATTGAATTACTATACCGGCACCATCTTCGAAATAAAAGCGCTGAATGTACAGATAGGCAGCATTGGCGGTGGTGGCAGATACGATGATCTTACAGGTCTATTCGGCGTACCGAATATACCCGGCGTTGGTATTTCTTTTGGTGTAGACAGGATATATGATGTGCTGGAAGAGCTGAAATTATTTCCGCAGGCAGTAAACAGCGGTACACAGGTATTGTTTTTTAATTTAGGAGAAGCTGAAAGCAGCAAATCATTTGAGCTGATGCAACAATTGCGCAGTAAAGGAGTTTCCTGCCAGCTATACCACGAACCGGCAAAATTTGATAAGCAGTTTAAATACGCCGAAAAGAAAAACATTCCTTTTGTAGTAATGATCGGCAGCCGCGAACTGGAAAATAATACCTGCAATATCAAAAAGCTGGCTACCGGGGAACAGGTAAGTTTGCCGCTAAGCGAGTTAGGTAATCATGAGTTTAGATAGACAGTGAATTACTGACTATTGTTTATTGCCGAATCAACCGTATCTTACTTCGTAACCCTTTTCCCTATCGGCATATTTGCTCCAATATTTAAAATCATTTCATAAGTACCAAACGCATGTTTGGCGGTGCCCTCATAAATTTTCAGGTTGGAGTAACGGGCGTAATCGAGCTTGTTGCCATACTCAATAAATCCGTATTTAAAAAAGGTTGCTTTTAAAGTAGCTTCTACCCCAACATTCCAACCGCCTAACTGAAAGTGTGGTTTGTTTTTATCTCCGAAAAAACTATTTTCTACATGCGGAATTACCGGGCCTACACCAGCCTTACCAAGAAAATCAAGCTTGAAATTTTCATTATGTGTTTTAAATACCCTGTAGCGTTTCACCACATTAAACAATAAAAAGTTTGCTCCATTATTGAGGTAATAAAAGAAGCCATTCCTTTCAGAAAAACGAATGGTGGTATCTACTTGCCGCCCATTTAATTTGCCTGTGAGCGATACATCCTGTTCATCACCAAAAATGAATTTGGTGTGGTCGAAATTGATTTCTACTCCCCAACCTTTTTCAGGGTTGAAAAAATAACCAAGCCTGTAATTGTATTGCGGAATAGAAAGTTCTTTTTGAAAAAGATGACTGTCCCACCCCTTCCTGTCATGCCCTTTAATGTTATTAAAGGTATAATCATTATTAAGGGAAGGCTGATTAATATGCACATTGCTCCTGGTATACCATTCTGTATTATAGCCCCACGAAATGTATAATTCTCCTTTAGACTTTTTTTTATCTTGTGCATATATGCTGTTTGACGCAAAAAAGGCAAGAATAAATATGAAACAGGCTGAAGTTGCTATTTTCTTCATATAAAATAGTTAGAGATATACCCGGTATTTTTTGCGCGGCAAAGCTAAGTAATTGAATTAAAGAGACTTATTTTATTTTAACAATTGGTAATAACAACGAAAAATTTCATGGTTAATTGCCCTGCCCACAGGTTCACGTATATTTTCACCTGTTACCATTTATCAATTCCCGCTTCCATTCATCCAATAATAAAAAAATATTTCTACCAGGAAACTCTGGCAAAATGCAGTACAGCACTGCATTTCATTTAAAACCTATAATTATCCACTACCAGCTACTGAAATAAAAATGGTACTATGTATTGCATAGTATTAAAAAAGTATTTAGATTTGTGTCAGATTAGTAATCAATCCGAAATAGCCAGGTTAAATATTAAGAATGGGATTAATGAGCAGGCGATTTGAAAACAGGATTGAAAAGGACGGAACAAAATTTTTCACAGCCCCCATCATTCACGGCCGGAAGGATGAGGGAAAAATCTCCTAAGATTATGAATATCGAGAACACGCAGAGCCAGATGAGAAAAGGAGTGCTTGAGTTTTGCATTTTGTCTATAATTAAACGCGGGGAGGTCTACCCGAGTGATATAATAGATGAAATGAAAAAAGCCAACCTTCATATTCTGGAAGGGACCCTTTACCCTCTGCTCACCAGGTTAAAAAACGCCGACTTACTCACTTACAGATGGGTGGAAAGTACCGGAGGACCACCACGTAAGTATTTCTCGCTAACGGATAAGGGTGCAGCATTTTACGCCGAACTGGAAGCAACATGGAACGAGTTGGCAGGCGCGGTGCAGGCTCTTACACAAAATGAAGTAAACATCAACTCCGGCAACTTCAACCAATAAAAATTGAACAGATCATGAAAAAGGTAATAAATATAAATTTTCAAGGCAGGGTAATACCCATAGAAGAAACGGCTTACGAAGCGTTGAAGCAGTATATTGAAAGTCTGCGCCGTTATTTTGCCCATGAAGACGGAAGGGATGAGATCATCAATGATATTGAAAACCGTATTGCCGAATTGTTTGATGAAAAATTAAAGAAAGGAGCGGTTTGCATTACTGATGAAGATGTGAATGCAGTAATGGTAAGCATGGGCAGGCCAGAAGATTTTGAAGAGCAGGATGCAACATACGCAGGCAGCACTACTGATTATGCAAAAACCGAAAGCAATCAGTCAACCAATGCTCAACAGGCATATGAAGAACCACGCAGGTTATCAAGGGCGGCAAATGACAAAGTGTTAGGAGGTGTTTGTGCTGGCATAGCACATTATATGAAAATTGATCCTGCGGTAGTGCGTATCATATTTGCTTTGATTGCTTTTGGCGGCTTTGGATTTGGCATAGTGTTGTACATCATCTTATGGATCATTTTACCGGTAAGGCCTTTGCAACCTAATGTGCGCAAAAGGCTTTACCGCGATCCGGAAAATAAATTGATAGGTGGTGTAGCCGGTGGTTTAAGCGCATATTTTAATATAGATACCTGGATACCCCGTTTAATTTTCCTGTTGCCGTTTTTATTTGGCATGCTTCCTAATATATTTAGCGGTTTCTGGTGGCATTGGAGAGGCCCCTGGGTTGCCTTCAGTGGTTTAGGCGGCACTTTCTTTGTAACTTATATTATTCTTTGGATTGTGTTACCCAAGGCTGTAACTGCAAGCGAAAAACTGGAAATGCGTGGTGAAAAAATTGACCTGGAAAGTATTAAAAATACCGTGCAGGAAGAATTGCAAAGCGTAAAAAGCCGTGGTGAAAAAATTGGCAGTGAGTTTAAAGAAAAAGCGAAAGTAGTTGGTGCTGAAATGAAGGAAACCATCGGGCAGCGCACACAGGCATTTGCTGCTGAAGTTGGCCCTGCTGCAAGAAAAACAGGTACGGGTATTGGTAACGCCATAGGCATATTGTTTAAAGCTTTCTTTTTGTGTATTGCAGGTTGTATTGCTTTTGCATTACTGATTGCATTAATAGCAATATTATATAGTGGTGTGGCAGTATTCCCTCTTAAAAATTTCTTACTCGAAGGTTTCTGGCAAAATTTCTTTGCATGGAGTGTGCTCACCTTATTCATTGGTGTTCCCATTATTGCGCTGGTAGTTTGGATTGTAAGAAGAATTATGCGGGTAAAATCAAGAAATCCATACCTCGGTTATACATTCGGCAGCTTGTGGATTTTGGGGTTGATTAGTTTGTTTGTTTTGATAGGAATGGTTGGCAGAAATTTCAGAATAAAAACTAGTGTGAATGAAGATGTAGCAATTACCCAGCCTGCAAACGGCAATATGTTTATAAAAGTGATGGATGGAAAAGTAAGGTATTATAGTTCTGATTGGTTTGATGGTGATTTTCCTTTTCTTTCTTTGAATGAAGATAGCATGTTATTGAATACTGTAAGACTGAAGGTGGTTAAAAGTGAAGACAGTGTTTATCATATTAAACTGGTTAAATTATCACTTGGCAATACACCTGCAAGTGCAGAGAATAATGCAGGCAGCATCAGTTTTCCAATTACTCAAAAGGATAGTGTGTTTTATTTTCCGAAGGGATTTCCTGTATCCAGCACTAATAAGTTCCGCAATCAGCAGGTAATGGCAATTGTTGAAGTGCCCGTTGGTAAAAAAATTATGATTGATGGAAGCATAGATCGTTATGATTGGTTTGATATAAATTTTAATCGCAGGAGAGGCTGGAATATTGACTGGAATGATAAGTGGGATAATTCTTATTCCTGGAGCAATAATGTACAGTATATAATGACGGATAATGGATTAGAGAGAACTGATAAAAGGGATGAAAAGAAAGATGATAATAAGAAAGTAAAGAATGGAAAGTTCAAGCTGAAAGCAGATGATAATGGAGTGGAAATAGAAGCTGAAGGCGAGCTGGAAGATGGAAAGGGTGCTTACCGTTATAAAAAGAATGGAGATAATCAGAAGATAGAGATTGATACGGTTAAACCTGCTGCACCAGCATCACCCAATCCACCTAAATCACCCAAACCTGCGGAAAGAAAAATAACAGCTTCTGAAAATGAAAGTGAACGTGAAGAAGTAGCAGGGAAAAAAAGTTCAGAAGATTTACATACACCCTTTCTTTTTCTTACTACCGGCAGATAGAAAAAAAGGTTAAAGATCGTTTCAATAGAAAGGTTGAAGTTGAAACAAATACTGCCCTGCAGGTTATATTGCGGGGCAGTTGTGTGTTTGCAGGAATTTGAGATAAAAATTAATATCAAACAATTCATTTTCTTATGCAGTATTCTACAAATTTTTAACATTAGAATTAAGTTAACTGCATAATTGTACATTTGTTATAATAAATAAAATAAGTGAATACTTTTCATAAAGTTATAAGTGGAGATAGTAGAGAAATGCTTGAATTGAAAGATAATTCTATGCATTTGGCTATCACTTCTCCGCCTTATTGGCAATTGAAAGATTATGGAGCAGATAATCAAATTGGATTTCATGACAGTTATGAAAACTATATCAACAACCTAAACCTTGTTTGGAAAGAATGCTACCGTGTTTTGCATAACGGGTGCAGACTCTGTATAAATATTGGGGATCAATTTGCTCGTTCAGTTTATTATGGCAGATATAAAGTAATACCTATCCGGGAAGAGATTATCAAATTCTGTGAGAACATAGGGTTTGACTACATGGGTGCTATTATCTGGCAAAAAGTTACAACTTCCAACACTACCGGCGGCGGCATACAAATGGGATCATATCCATATCCCCGAAATGGCATTTTGAAAATTGATTATGAATTTATTTTAATTTTTAAGAAGCTGGGAGAAGCTCCTAAACCCACAAAAGAACAAAAAGAATTATCTAAAATGACCGCAGAAGAATGGAATACTTTTTTTGCAGGTCATTGGAACTTTGCTGGTGCACGACAAAACAATGGACATATTGCGATGTTCCCGGAAGAACTACCGAGGCGATTAATAAAGATGTTTTCATTTTATGGTGAAAACGTATTAGATCCATTTGGAGGAAGTGGAACTACGGCTCTCGCAGCAAAAAGTTTAGGACGAAATTCAGCAAGTTTTGAAATTAATACTGAATTTATTCCAGTAATAAAAGAGAAAATAGGAGCCATACAGCCTGATATAGAAGGAACAAAATATAAATTTATAAAGAGAGAAGTTTCTCAAACAAACTTTGACAAGCAAATCAGCCAGCTCCCTTATATATTTACAGATCCCCATAAACTTGATAAAAAGATTGATATAAAGAAGTTACAATTTGGGTCTAAAATAGATAAAAACAGTTCTTCCAAAAGAGAAGAATATTTTACTGTGAAAGAAATTGTTACCTCAGAAATCATACGCTTAAGCAATGATATATTAGTTAGGCTGATAGGCATAAAAGAAGATAAAAAAATTAATGGAAAAGCCACTGAGTTTTTAAAGAGCAAAACAAAAGGGAAAAAAGTATTTCTAAAATTTGACAAACAGATGCATGACGAAAACAACAACTTACTTTGTTATTTATATTTAGAAAACAAAACCTTTTTAAACGCTCATTTATTAAAGAATGGACTGGCTCAGGTTGACGAAACATTTGAGTTTAAATACAAAGAAAAATTTTTGAATCTGCTTAAATCAAATAACTAATGGTTGATGAATATGGGGAATTAGAAGAAAATGAGCAAGCTGTGTATAAATATGCAAAACCGTTTGGTAAAAAAGAAAAGGTGTTGAATTATACAAGCAATGCTTATCAGCTTACAAGACCCAATAAAGTTGGACCGGTAATGGAGTTAATTCGTCAGTGCCAGCCAAAAACTTTTGACGAATGGAAAAGTTTTTACTTTGATAAAGCTTATACCAAATCTCAAAAACATGCTGTTAAAATTACCAAAGAAATATTGGTAGAGTTAGGAGAGCGCCTATACGAAAAGATTACTGAAGTGGTGATTCCGGAATGGACAGAAGCTTTTAGCAAAATTACTTTGCAGGATTGTGTTGATTATATCTATGAGGTAACTATTCCAAGAACTTATGATGGTTTTGTTACTGAAAAATCAGTTATTACAGATAGTTTATCAAAAATATTTCCGGACATCGTATTTGAAGAATCTGATGCCGATTTGGACCACGCCGGAGACATTGATTATATTGGAAAAGTTGGCACAAAAGGCCTTCGGCGTTCAAATAAAACCAGTTACTGCAAATTCAAATTTTGGCAACTATAAGCCTTCTGAAAGAATGCGGGCTAATTTCGATAGTTTTGAAAAAAAGTATGGGGGACAGGTTTTTATTATCATTTCCGGCAAAGTAAAAAATAAAAAGGAAATTCAAAACAAAGAAGTTATTCAGGAAATTCAAGAGGAAATTCAACGCTTAAAAACGATCCAATAACATAACAAAAGCATTTGTAACAACAACTAATATGAATCTATATTTCTATGCAGTGACTATTTCATTTCACCTTTTCAACACAAACACCTGGCAATAACTTTCATTCCCATCTTTCACCTTTCGGTTAAAGGCTAGCATCTTACCATCATTCGACCATATGACAGCGCCGGAGGGGGCCGCATTTTTATCCGCTGCATTCAGCCGGAATGATTTATGTGTTTTAATATCGGTTATGAATACACTATTATCAGCTATATAAGCAATATATTTATCGTCGGGGCTTACATTAATCGGCCCGTCTACTGAAAGTTCATTGAAAGAAATTTGTTGTATCTCCCCGCCGTTTGGTGAAACCGCAAAAATCTGCACAATACCATTTTTGTCTTTGGTAAGAAAAAATATCTGTGATCCGTCAGCAGATGATTTAAGCCAATGCCTTGGACCAACAATACCCTTTTCTGTATGCGTTATTCTTCGTTGAGCAACACCTTGTGGCATATTAGGTCTTGTTGTTGCAGTACCTTCCAGTGGTTTTCGCGGGGCGGACTTAGTAATATCATCAGGAATGTCTGTTACAAAAACTTCAGCTATGGTTTGCCGTTGGTTGTTCTTTACATTACCCTGGAAGGCTACAGCACGGTGTTGCCATATGCCGTCACTTTTTCTGTAACCATTTTTACCAACCCACCCTTCATCAAAAGCCTTGTCAATTTCATCGCTGCCGGGTGCAGGATTCTCTTTTACTTCAGCAACGACAGCGGCAAATTTTTCACCACTATTATTTTCCATAGTTGAATCAGCCTGTACATTCACCTTTCCCGGAGCCATCACGGCTATAGTGCGCAGGTCTTTTACTGTAGTATCAGTTTTACCAAGCTGTTCAATGATATAGTCGTTATAAGTAAAACAAATCCATTGCCCGTCACCACTCCAGGTATAGGCATGCGTTCCGCCTCTCAATGCGCCGGGGGTAAAAGGCGCTTTAATATTACGGGCATCCATAAAAATGGGCTCGAAGGGTTTTTTGATATCAATAGCTACAGCCGTTCTTCTTGCAAAGCCATAGGGATTTTTTTCATCGGCATTGCTAATACCATGAATAAATAATACTGTATCGGCTGCAGGACTAAAAGTTGCCGCGCCTACACCTGGCCCATATTTTGTTTGATTTGTTGTTTTGTACAATTGCTTTATTTCACCTGTTTTCACATTTACCATTTCTATACTGCCTGTAACGCCAATACCACCGTCATCATTCCTGGTATCGTATACTATCCATTTATCATCCGGAGAAAAAACCTGCGTTGAATTAAGAAAATGCCCGTATTTATTGTGTGTAAGTTGCGATTCCGTAAAATGCATATTGCCTTCTTTTTGAACGTTGGTACAATTTAAAAAGTTAGAACAAAGCCATACCGCTGCAATGAGCCCTTTGTTCAAATGAGTTTTAAATACCTTCATAATTGCCAGGCTGACAATAGCGTCAGGTGTATAAATATACATAGAGAAAGGAGGAATGAAATGATACTGCCTGTTTTAATTGCCCTGCCCTTAAAGGCAGGCAATTAAAAAGAGAGACAGCCCATCCCGGCCTTCCCAAAGGGAAGGAGACCTAAGCACAAAGGCTGGCTCTACAGACATACTTACAAATAATAATGCTGTTGAATTTCGACTGGTAGAATTACAATAGTTGATGAGGAAGATATACAGCTTATTAATGATTTATAGTACCGCTCCCTTTCCATTGGAAAGGGAGAAGGAGGAATAGGCTTTAGGCTTTTATAGCCTGCCTTGTATAAAACAATGCAATAAGCGCCGCAGCAAAAAATACGATCAATACCAAAACAGAGTTTCTGATACTGCCGGTGATCTCTTCAAGAAAACCGAATGAGAATAATCCTATCACCAACGCTATCTTTTCCGTAACATCATAAAAGCTGAAGAAGGATGTGGTATCTTTTGTTTCGGGCAAAAATTTGGAGTACGTACTGCGGCTCATGGATTGTATACCGCCCATTATTAACCCAACACATGAAGCGAGTATATAAAACTGCATTTGTGTTTGTACATAATATGCCCAAATACAAACGGCAATCCAGATACAAACTGTAACAATCAGCACCTGTATATTACCAATACGCTTTGATAACCTGCTCATCATAATAGCACCGGCTATAGCCACTAATTGTATCAGGATGAGTGTGAATAATAATTTAGGTTCATCTTCCGAAGCAGGAAAAATTTCTTTTTTACTAAACCCTGCTGCAACAAGCATAATGGTTTGCACACCCATGCTATATAAAAAGAAGGAAAGCAAAAACCTCCGCAGCACAGGCATCTGTTTTAACTGCCGGAAAACAACGCCTAATTCTTTAAAGCCATTGGTTAGTACATTCTTCTTTTCCTGTCTTTCTTTTTTACCTGGCAATGGTAAAACACGTAAAGTAATTTGCGCAAAGCCTATCCACCATAAACCTGTAAGCAAAAATGAAACACGAACAGGCAGCGTTTTATCTTCTGATTCAAGTCCAAAAAATCCGGGCTTCACAATTATTACAAAACAGATAATCTGCAGCAGCACACTTCCTATATAACCCAAAGTATAGCCTTTGGCACTAATCCTGTCCTGGTCTTCAGGCGCAGCAATATCCGGCAAATAGGAATTATAAAATACAAGGCTTCCCCAATAACCAAGGGCGGCAATTGAATAAATTATAACGCCATACTCAATCATTCCGGGCTTAAAGAAAAATAAAGCAGCGCAGGAAAAAGAGCCTATTATAGAAAAAGCACTGAGATAAACTTTTTTGTTTCGCCTGTAATCTGCTATAGAAGATAAAATAGGGGAAAATACGGCTACAATTAAAAAGACCGCCGCCAAAGCGTAATCCAGTAAAGTAGTATTTGTAAATTCTCTTCCGAAAAAATTTACATGATGTTCTCCATTGCTATTGCCAGCCTGTGTAATACTAACGTAATACGCCGGGAAAATGGTAGTAGTAATAACGAGATTGTATACACTGTTGGCCCAGTCGTACATGGCCCAACCGTTTACTACTTTTTTTGATGCTGTTTGCATGAAAAGGGATTGAGACTATTTCAGGTATCCTGCATAAATCAGGATCAGCAAAATTGCTCCTGCAATAATACGGTAAATACCAAAAAGTTTAAACCCGTGTTTTTGCAGGTAACCGATAAAAAATTTGATAGCAAGCACTGCTACAATGAACGCCACTACATTGCCAATAATAAATGCCTGGGTATTGGCGGCATTGCTGAACACAATGTCATATCCCTTTACCTCTCCCTGTGGTGTGGGATACTTTTTTAGGAACAGTTTATATGCCGTTGCCGCAAACATGGTAGGGACAGCAAGAAAAAAAGAAAACTCTGCCGCAAGTGTGCGGGTAAGTTTTTGCTGCATGCCACCGATAATGCTGGCAGCACTGCGACTTACGCCCGGTATCATGGCAATACATTGCCACAACCCAATCATAAATGCTTTTCCATAGCTGATATCCTTATCGGTTGTTATGGTAGGGTTTTTGAAGAATTTGTCAATATAGAGCAACACTATACCACCCAGCAACATGGTTATGGCAACTGTAGTCGGGCTTTCCAACAGTTCATCAATTTTATCAGACAATAATTTACCCAATACTAATGCCGGAATAACAGCCACAAAAAGTTTTACATAAAACTGCCATTTGCTGAAATCGAAAAATTTTTTCCAGTATAATATTATTACAGAAAGTATTGCACCTAATTGAATAGCTATCTCAAATATCTTGGTAAAATCACTCTCAGAAATTCCCATTAAAGAGCTCGCTACAATCATGTGCCCGGTTGAAGAAACAGGAAGAAATTCTGTAAGCCCTTCAATAATAGCGATAATAATTGCCTGTATTATACTCATGTGTATATCATTTTTAAGAAGGAAAGTATCTTTTAAAAAAATGCGATGGGGATACCATCGCAATCACATAACTATTTTTCAGCTTTTTTATTTTTCAGATGCTTTAGGTTTACGCATAATAGCGTACACTTCAATCATCAAACCAATCATTAACAGTATTGGCGCCACGGTAATACGTGTTTTACTGTAAACCTGGCTGTAATCAAAAACCCTGGGGTCGTCACTTTTTCCTCCAGCCATAAGCAACAGTGCTATAACCATTACTGCACCGCCTATTGCCATCCACATATAGTTCTGTTTGTTGAATAAAGTGCCGGTGGCTTTCTTATCTGTCATAATACAAATTTGAGGCTGCAAGATAAGTAAACAAAGGATTTTCATCATACAAAATTTATATTTAACAACCTGCCTGCGGGCAGGTGATTACCGGGTGATAAATACAGTAGAAATATGACGCAACTGTGAGGCGGAGACAAGGCATGCCCTGTCTTTGCAATTTACCGCCATCACCACACAAAACCCCGGAATTGTCGTTTTTCACAACATGTTAGTAGTTTCATACCTCATTTTTGACTAATATAATTTAGGTTTGTAAAAATTCATTTCTATGAGTGACGTGCTGCACATCACTGATTTTCTTGACCCGGTTAACCGGCATTATTTATCTCACGATGAGGGTTATGCAGAAGGACAAATCGGCAGCATAATTGAAGCCTATGAAGAAACAATTCCCGATTTAAGCGACGCTGATATTGTTTTGGTAGGTTGCGGCGAGCAGCGGGGAGATGGTTCCGGCGTATATTCCCTTGCACCCGATGTAATACGCGGACAGTTTTACAATTTATATTATTGGCATAAGGAGGTAAAAATTGCCGATGTAGGTAATATAAAATGTGGTGCGTCTCTATCAGATACATACGCCGCGTTGCGTACTGTAATAAGCGAGTTGGTTGGCATCGGAAAAAAAGTGGTGATATTAGGAGGCAGTCATGACCTTACTTTGGCGCAGTACGATGCATATAAATGGCTTAACCGTATTGTGGAAACCACGGTAGTAGATGCCATGATTGACCTGCACATGGACAGCTCCCTGAAGAGTAAAAACTTCCTGATGGAAGTGCTTACGGAAGAGCCAAATTTCATTCGTCATTATAATCACATTGCGTTCCAGAGTTACCTGGTAAACCCCGGCATGCTGGAAACGCTGGATAAACTGCGGTTTGATTGTTACCGGCTTGGCATGGTAAGAGACCATATTGAAGAAATGGAACCTGTTTTACGCAACAGCCAGTTGCTGAGTTTTGATATCAATGCTTTACAACGTTCAGCAGCTCCTTCTAATTACCTTTCGCCAAATGGGCTGGATGGTGAAGATGCATGCCAGCTCAGTCGTTTCGCGGGTATGAGCCCGGCGCTGAATACTTTTGGTATTTATGGCTATACTGTTGAAAATGATATACAGCAGCTCACCGCAAAACAAATTGCTCAAATGCTTTGGTATTTTATAGATGGCACATGGCAGGGCAAGCATGAAGCTTTGCTGGCACAACGTGATAATTTTGTTGAATACAATACAGCTTTTGCAGAAATAGATACTGTTTTTCTGCAAAGCAAAAAAACAGGCAGGTGGTGGATGCAGCTGCCTGATAAATCCTATATAGCCTGCTCATACCAGGATTATATACAGGCCAGCAGCAATGAAATTCCTGAACGCTGGTTAAGGGCACAGGAAAGAAGTTAAGTATTATTTATTATTACCTTCGGCATTAATTATTGATTGATGCGATTATCTGTTAAAAATTTTATTACAGTTTTTTTATTGCTTACCGGCGTGCAGCTTTTTGTTTCCTGTTCTGCTTCCAAAAGTATTCAGCGCTATGCAAGCAAAAATCTTATTTCCGATTCTGTACTGATGGATGCACATATCGGCGTTGCAGTTATTGATGCATCAACCAATAAGCCTGTATACAGGCATAACAGTAATAAATTTTTTGTACCTGCCAGCAATACAAAAATCATCACATTATATGCCGGCATGAAATACCTGGAAGATAGTTTGCCGGGAATAAGATATGAAGAGCGTGCTGATTCAATCATACTTTCTCCAACCGGCGACCCCGGTTTTCTGCATCCTGATTTTACAAAACAACCGGTATTTGATTTTTTAAAAAAACAAACCAAACCAATAGCCATCAACACTACCAACTGGAAAACCGATGCATACGGAGAAGGCTGGATGTGGGATGATTACAGCAGCGGTTATATGGCAGAACGAAGCCCCTTCCCAATTTATGGCAATGTAATAAGATGGAACCAGGTTAGAGATTCAGGAAGTATTTCGGCACTGGCGCGACAGGAAGCATTTATATACTCCGAACCCGATATTAGCTGGAAAGTGAATTTTAGTTCTGATACCGGCGCACTCACGTTTTCGGCTAAACGCTCACAAAACGCAAATGCATTTTTTATAACACAGGGTAAAGAACCCAATATAACAATTGAAGTGCCCTTCATAACTTATGGACTAACCAGCGGGCTGGAATTGCTGAAAGACAGTTTGCAAAAAACGATAGATACTACTTCCAGCCCGGTAAATGTCAAAGGCATCATTCATTCCCAACCGGTTGATTCATTATTTAAGCTAATGATGTACAGAAGCGATAATTTTTTTGCGGAGCAAACATTAATGATGGTATCCGGCGAGCGATACGGCATAATAGATGAAAAGAAATTAATTGCCGACCTTTTGCAAAATGATTTAAAGGAATTTCCACAAGCGCCGGTATGGGCTGACGGCAGCGGATTAAGCCGCTATAATTTGTTTACGCCTGAAGATTATGTATGGCTGCTTAATAAGTTGAAGAAAGAATTTGGCCTGGAGCGGCTCAAAAAAATATTGCCAACCGGCGGCACAGGCACATTACTGAACTACTACAAAAACGACAGCACATTCATTTTCGCGAAAACAGGTACACTGTCAGGTGTCGTTGCCCTCAGCGGATATTTATATGGTAAAAGCGGAAAACTGATGTTATTTTCTGTACTTGTAAATAATCATACACAGGCTGCCTGGAAAATCAGGAGAAAGGTTGAAGCATTTTTAGAGAAGGTAAGAGAGCTGAATTAAATACATTCCGGCATCACAACAATCAATATTAGCTGAAGTTATTTTTTATTTTTTTCCATCCCCGCGAGTAATAATCCTGCACTGCCAAATATAAAAAAACTTATCACTAAAGGTAATACATGGTGTTCCATTAAATGACTGATAATTGCTCCAAGTAATGATCCCACAAAAAAGAAAATTGTTCCATACACAGATGCGGCAATGCCGGCTGTTTGCCCCATTGGCTCTAATGCAAGTGCACTGCTGTTGGGTTCAATAGTAAGATTAATCGCCATTAATAAACCTACTGCTACAAAAAACACAACCATATTTGGAGAATTTCCTTCAATAATTGTGATGGTGAGTAAGATGGCCGCCACTATAGTATAGATTAAAAGCAATGCACGCATGGTGCGCCTTGCACCATACCGCACAGAAAGTCGCGAATTAAGGAGTGTACAGAGCGCCATAGCAAGCCCTATAGCTGCAAATATCCAGGGAAAAAGTTCGGGTCGCCCATAAATTTCTCCTACCATATGTTCTGAGCTGGAAACATAACTGCTCAACGTAGAAAAAAGTAATGTAGTAATAGTGGTGTAACACATAAATGTACTGTTACGGATTACTTTACCAATGGTTTGTGCGATTATTTTCCAATTCAGTGGGGTACGCTGTTCAACAGGATGCGACTCTTCTAACCTCAGCGACCAAACGAAAACCAATACTGCAAATACTGGCGGCGCAAGAAATACCATTTGCCACGAACCCGCAGAAAGAATGGCTAACCCGAGAAAGGGAGCAATAATAGGAGTAAAAAGAAATATAGTAAAAATGAGAGACATCATTCTTGCCATCTGATCGCCCACAAAACGATCACGCACACCTGCAATAGTAGTCATAAATACTGCCGATGATCCTACACCTGCAATAAAACGAGCGGCACACATCAACTTTAACCCGGGTGCGTAAGTGGCAGCAATACCTCCAATAATATATAAAGGAAATCCAATCCGCAAAATCGGTAATCGCCCAAAACGATCAGAAAGTATTCCGAAAACAAGCTGTGCAACCTGCCCCATAAAAAAGAAAACAATAATATTGGACGCAGCAGTAGATTCCGGGGGCAGTTTAAAATGTTGTCTTATCTCACTCAGCGCAGGTAACATAATATCAATGCCAAGCGCTGTCAGCATCATAGTACAGGCAGACAATATAATATACTCCGCAGGTCTCATTTTTAATGTTGTTCCTTTTAGCCGGCTCATACATATTTTATGCTAACACAACTTATACTCATTTTACAAAAATACAGGCTGCCGCCCTTTCTTTTAGAATTATTGCGCGGCAATCGGGTGCATTCCAAATTAGCCCAGCAGGCGCGCCAGCAAAACGTGTGATATACCCTTAAGCGTTTTAGTTCAAAGCATACTATAATATTACGCCGCGCTGCGGCTTGTTCCATTTTAGCCTGGAATGCTACAAACCTGCCTGCCGGCAAGGCAAGGTATTATGGTGCGCTGTACCGATACGAGCTATGTTTTAAGCTGCAGCGCAGCGATAATATTTGTAGTAAGTACAGTAAATATGTAAGCTAAAGGTGCAGCGCACCGCGATAACAAAAACGCGTGTGGAGAAATGATATAAAAAAATGCAACAGCATATTTCATAGATAAAATCAAATCGACTCCGGAGGTGTATATATAATTTTCGCTGCATATTAGTTTGCCCTCACCCCTTTATCCCCTCCCTACAGAGTGGCGAGGGGAGTAATGGTGTGAAAGTTTGGAATGTACCCCGACAATCTGAAGCGCACTTTGATATAGTGATTATATTTACCTTTCTAAAATACTTATTACATTATCCTATTTATAATTCAAATACCTTTGCGGCGTTTTAAGATAGGTACTGTTTCTTTAATATCATGATAAATGATTGGATAACAGAACGTTACTACCTGAACACATTTATCATCTCATTAAAAAACACACATGATTATCCTGGTTTTCTTTATGCTCCACTGGTATCTTTCTTTGTTTTCCCAAACTTTTTATCTCCATCGCTATGCAGCACATAAAATGTTTACGCTTAGCAATTTCTGGAACAGGTTCTTTTATATTTTTCTCTGGATAACGCAGGGTTCATCATACCTTAATCCGCGGGCATATGCTATATTGCACCGCATGCATCATGCATATAGTGATACTGAAAAAGACCCGCACTCTCCTCACTTTTTTAAAGAAGTGTTCAGCATGATGAAGCATACCAAATCAATTTATACCGGGATACTCACCGGCAGAATACCTTATGAAAAGAAATTCGAAAAAAATATTCCTTCTTTCCCCATTTTAGATAAAATAGCAGACAGTTGGTTTTCAAGAATTGCTTTTGCAGCAGGATATGTTGCTTTTTATATAGCATTTGCTACGCAGTGGTGGATGTATCTTTTATTACCTATCCATTTTTTAATGGGGCCTGTACATGGCGCTATAGTTAATTGGGCAGGGCATAAATATGGTTATAGAAATTTTAACGAAGGCGATCATTCAAAAAATACACTTGTATTTGATTTTCTTATGCTTGGCGAGTTGTTCCAGAACAACCATCATCATGCAGGCGCCCGACCCAATTTTGCCGCTAAATGGTGGGAGATAGATCCTGTTTACCCCGTAATGAAATTGTTTCACAAAATGCATATTATACGCCTTGTGAATATGGAAGAAAAGGCTATAGATATTGACGTAAGAAAAGCGGCATAAAATAAAAAAAGGGATACTATTCAAAATTACTTTGGTCTTTCTTTATTAAGCTTCTGCCCGCATTTTTTACAAAAAACTGCGTCTGTTGCATGATCTTTATTACCACATCCGGGGCAGGTTCTGTCATCATTATCCATATCCCTGTATTTTGAAACCAATGACGCAGACATAATACCCGTAGGTACAGCAATAATTGCGTAACCGAGTATCATTATAAATGAAGCAATAATTTTTCCAACAGCATCTCTTTTGCTTAAGCGCTTTGCTTGCATCTAACTATCTTTTCTCCTTCATCTTATCATTTTTAAATCTTTCGCTGGCTGTTTGATAAAAAGAAATGGTTTCTGATACAAGTGTTGAATCAGGCGTTTTAATTTCAAACATAGATTTATCAGCAGGTGAAACCATAAATTGTTTTACCCTCCTGCGGTCATCTATTTGTGTAAAAATGTTTCCTTTTAATAATCCAAGCGTTCTGTAATTACCAATGAAAGCCCGCTCATCGCCAGGCTTTATTTTATTAATATCTCTGCCGTATAAATCTGTTAAATAATTCCAGCCCAGGTAGCCAAACAAAGTAGGCATAAGGTCTGTCTGCGATGTTAATCTTTCAATTTTTTGAGGCGCTATATTCAAATTATAAATTATGGCAGGTATATGATGCTTATCAATATTGATTTCCCACCGGCCTGCACTACTGGCACAGTGATCAGCTACTATTACAAATACCGTATTATTAAACCACGGCTTTTGCCTGGCAGCATTGATGAACCCATTCAATGCATAATCGATATATTTTACAGCGCCATCTCTCGTACCTTGTTGCAAATCTATTTTTCCATCAGGATAAGTGTAAGGCTTATGATTAGAGGTTGTCATGATAAACTGGAAGAACCGCTCGTTTTTCGCATTTTCTTTATCGGCATATTTCATTGCCTGCCTGTATAAGTCTTCATCGCATATACCCCAGGCATTTTCAAAACTCACTTCACCGGAAGGGATATTGTAGCGATGTGAGGTAATATCGTCTGATAAAGGATTACCCCTGTTTCTATCAACAATATCAAATCCCTGTCCGCCAAAGAAATTATTCATGTTGTCGAAATATCCATCGCCACCATATATAAAATAAGGATGATAATTTTTCTGGCGGAGAATTGTAGCGATAGAAAACAGGTTTTGATTCCCGGGCCTTCTTACAATACTATTGCCCGGCGTTGGCGGCACGCATAATGTGAGCGCTTCCATTCCTCTTACTGTTCGGGTGCCGGTTGCATAAAGGTTAGTAAAAAAAATGCTGTGATCAGTAAGGCTGTCATAATATGGCGTGATATTATTTTTGTTTCCAAAAGACCTGAGAAAATCAGCGCTAAAGCTTTCAATGGCGATTAAAATTATATTGGGATAAAGCTCCTTATCGCCATTCGTATTCCTGGTTATTTCATCGTATTTATCTTTTGTAAAAACCTGGTTTTCCTGCAAAATATTTTTCTTTAGCAGCGCATACGCCTGGCTGTCTGGTAATGTAGGGTAAAAGCTGGCATAGTCCAATGTATTTGAACGAAATGCTGCAAAGAATGAAAACACCCCATTTTTACCAATCTCATTAATAGTACGGTTGTTACTGAACTCTGCATATTTATTTTTTATTGTAAACAACAACGTACCCGTAAGCAGTAATATTGGTAATGCATAACCCGCACGAACAAGCATTGGCGCTGTGCTGCCAAATGTATATTTTAAAGCTTTTGTTCTTTTTAACAAAACAAAAGTTGCTATAACCAATCCAATTAAAACAGCAATGATTAACGGAAGTGGATACGATTGATTAATATTCTGCACTACTTCAAAAGTATATATCAAATAGTCGACTGCAATAAAATTAAACCTCGATCCAAATTCATCCCAGAATGGAATTTCAGCTAAAAAGCTGAAATAGAAAATAAAGCAGATCAGTGTAAGTTGAATATAGGTAAGCACTTTATCGAGCCCGGAGCCTATCCACCTTTTAGGCAAGAGCAGCAGATAAACCGCATATAAAAACAAAAAGCAACACCCCGTTATAAGATCATACAGTAACCCTGTAAAAAAAGCACCCGAAATATGCAACAGGTTAAAATCAATATCTTTTGCTGACCAGGCAAAAAGAATAACTCTTACTATGAATGAAAGAATAATATACAGGCTTAGTACAACAAAGAATACTGAAAACCTGCTTTTATATATTTGCTGAAGTGGTTTGAAAATATTTTTTTTCATTGTTATACTACTACATTCTTTTAACAGGTAAATATTTAGAAAGCTCAGATTATAAAAAAAGTTCCTGAAATATCTCTCTACGCTTTTCTTGTTATAACTCCTTTTCTTCCATTTCTATAAATCTTTTATAAAGCAGGTTTGTTATGCGGCCAACTTTCCCCGTCCCTACTTTGTTACCATCAATCTCAACAACAGGTAATATACGCCTGGTAGTGCTAGTCATAAATATTTCCGCAGCATTCTTTAGTGCTCTTAAAGAAATGTCAGTTGTTGCAGTTGGTAAAACTTCAGGAGCAAAAGATAAAATTTTTTTTCGGGTGATGCCGGCGAGCACGTTATTTCCGGGAGTCAATAATTTACCCTCTTGTGTTACTATAAAAATATTTGCCCTAGGGAATTCTGTTATGATATCATTTTTAAAGTATAAAACATCATCAAGCTGCTTTTCTTTTAGCTGTTTTTGCAGCCACACTCCCACCACATAGTTAATTGATTTTACAGCAGGCAGGTCACGCATATACTCATATGTCATTATCTTAATACCAGTTTCAAATTTTTCTTTTGAAGGTTGCGTTAAAGGTTGTTGCTGAATAATTATATTTCCTTCAACGGGTGAATAGCCATCAGGTGAATAACCGCCTGTTGTGGTAATTCTTATACCGCTTTCAGGAATATTATTCTTATCGATCAAAGTAGCAATAGCAAGTTTTATTTGTTCCCCATCCAGTGGAACCGGTATAAACATTTCTTTAGCGGAATTAAAAAACCGGTCCAAATAATCTTCGAGGAATAATGGTTTATTATTGCGTGTTCTGAAAAAATCAAAAACCCCATATCCTCTTTGTATGGCAAGATCATTAGTGCGCAACACCGCCAGGTTTTCCTCAAAAAATTCATTGTTTACAAAAGTCCATCTCATGGCTGGTAGCGGTTATATTTTTTTAAGATATCAATTACTTTATCTCTTGGCAATGCCTCAACAGTGTTTCCATTTCTTCCGGTCATTGTTTTTGCAGCGAATAATGAATTGATTACGGCTTCTTCTGTAGCTTCTATTGCTGCTAAAAACAAGGGAGACATATCATCATTAAATACAGTTGCTGCAGCATATAATTTTGCAGAGGCATTATGCGGAACACGCACACCTGCAGCGGTAGAAAAGGCAATCACATAATCACCACTGCCATTACTGGCTATACCTCCTGTTTTTGCTAATGCCATAAAAGCCCGCCTGGCAAGCCGTTCAAGATTGCGTGCATCCAATGGCGCATCCGTAGCTACCACAATCATACAACTGCCATCTGCGGGATCATTTAACTGGTCGCTCAAATAATATTTACCTAACGTTTTACCTACAGGCACGCCCGCTATTTCCAGCACACCACCAAAATTTGTTTGCACAAGCACTCCAACACTATATCCACCTGAAGCTTTTGGCAACACCCTGGAAGAAGTGCCAATTCCTCCTTTAAATCCAAAACATACAGTGCCTGTGCCGGCACCAACATTCCCCTGTTCCACTATCCCTGTTTTTGCATCTTTAATCGCATCCAATACATCCCTCTCTGTTACATGCCTTCCACGTATATCATTAAGATAGCCGTCATTGGTTTCACCGGCTACAATATTTACACTCGCAATATTTTCATTTTCTTTTTGAGATAATGTGTATGTAATACCCGCATTGATAGCAGTTGCTACATTCAGTGTATTGGTAAGTATGACCGGGCTTTCAATATTACCCAATTCTTTAACCTGGGTAACACCGGCAAGCTTTCCAAATCCGTTGCCGGTATAAATAGCGGCAGGCACTTTTTGCTGAAACAAATTGCCGGTGTGGGGCAATACAACCGTTACCCCCGTTCGTATACTATCCGCCTTTATCAATGTTTTTTGTCCAACCAAAACACCTTCAACATCTGTAATAGCATTAAACTTACCTTTAGGCAAAATGCCTGTCTTAACAGGCGGGCGACTTGCTGCCACCTGCGCCTGGGCAGCAATGGAGCAAAATGCAAATAGCATTAACAGAAGTTTCATCTTCAAAACATTGAATGTATAAAGATATAATGAATAGCAGAGGAAAATAAAAGAGAAATATGTTTTTGAAAGCTTTTGATAATCAGATGCAATGGTAAAATTACTCCTGCTGTTTCTTCACAAAATCCTGCTGCAATTTATCCAGGGCTTGTATATACCCGTTATAATCAAAAAATGCCGGCGGATTATAACCATCGCCAGGCTTATGTTTTTTATTCAGGTTAAACTGGCTTGAGTGAGATGCCACCCATATATCGAATTTTAATTTCCTCATGGCTTTTAAAGTATAGGCATAATCTTTTTCAATGCCCGGGTATGCAGTTACTTCCGAAAATTTTCTATTGATAATAATGGAAGGCATATTTGCAATCAATATGATATACGATCTTTTTTCATCTTTTGTAGTGAGCATATAACTGCATGAGCCCTTTGTATGCCCCGGATGATGCAGCATGGTAATTTTGGTATTACCCAACTGAATAACAGCATTATTTTTAAGCAGGCTGTCAGGAATTACAGGATCAAAACTTATACCCAGGTTGCTTAATTCGTAGTCTGTTGCGCCGCCCGATTTCAATACATCTTCTTCTGCCGCATCAGCCCAGAATTGAGCGCCGGTTTCTTTCTTAATAGCAGCCATTGCTCCAAGATGATCGTAATGCGCCTGGGTGGTAAGCAGTATTTTTATATCCCTGAAATTGAAACCCAGGTCAGCAATATTTTGCTTAATCAGCGGCAATGAACCTGCCAGTCCTGTATTGATGAGTATATTTCCTTTCCCGGTTACAATAAGATAAGATGCCAGATCATAAGTGCCTACGTAATATACATTACCCGCTATTCTGAAAGCAGGGAAAGGTTTTGACCAATCCTCATTATGGCTTTTTGGCTCCTTTGCTGTTTGTGCATGCAACGGTATATTCAGTAAAAGAAAAAAGAAAACTATAAAAAGAAAATTTCTGTTTATCATATACTTGAATTGGCAGTAATGCAGAGATGCATTGTAAAAGTAGTATTTATGCAAAAAAACAGCCACAAACCCAGCTGTTAAGAAATGCTTATTATAAAATTTATGAGAGCATATGAATATAGCTTTCACCTGTAAAAACAATACTGCAAATAGAAAAGGGGGTGGCGGGCAGGAGGATATAGCGATTACCCTTTTACGGAGCAGATATAACTTTCCGGGAGTAAAACCAAATTACGGGAAGATTGCAGCATGTCCTCAATTCAAAAACATTTCATCTACCAACACCAAAAACCGGCGCTCTCCGGTTTTGTGCGATGGGACACCCAAAAACAAGGGGGGGCTAAATTTTGAGGTCAAACAGGTCAACCACCTGCTGCTGTTGGTTGGTTTTGATAAGCAGGCGTTGGTATAAATTATTGGAAAAAGGTGTTTGAATGGTCACCTTATAAATTGTTTTCAGGATGTCAATGACCTTTTCCGCACTAAGCAACGATCCCTTCTGTTTTAACTGTCGCTCTAACTCCTTGTAAATTTTACAGGCAACGAAGGATATACAAATATGAGCTTCGATCCTTTTCCTTAGCCGGTGATAGATCGGACGTACCTGTAAATCTGATTTCGATATCCTAAAAGTTCTTTCCACATTCCATAGTTGGGCATACTGTTCAATAACCTCCTCTTTACTGAGCAGGGTGTTGGTGATATAGCCCTTCAGCCCGTCCCAGCACGCGTCCTGTTCAAATTTTTCCCTGTCTATAGATACCTTTATTTCGCCTTCCAGCTTCAGGTATTTATTATAGCCCTTGTTGTTGATGCTGGATTTGGTAAGTTTACCGGATTTGATCTTCTTTTCCAGCTTTTCGAGCCCACGCTTACGGTTTTTGGCATCTCTTACTGCCCTGCTTTTTCGAAAGCCTACGATAAGCCGCTCTTCATTATCCAGGGGGATGATGGCGCTTTGTTCATCCGCTAAATCCAATCGCAATATCTTTTCTGTAATTGCCTTATCCCTGTTTTTTATTCTGGCTCCTAAAATGTATTGATACTGCCTGGCTTTAAGCAAATCAACGTTTTTTTGCGATAACAGACCTGAATCGGTGATTACAATAAGGGCTTCGGGTTGATATTTTTGCTCAAAATGCTCAATGACGGGTAGTAAAGTGTCTCCTTCATATTTGTTCCCTTCAAAAATGGAGTAATCTAATGGATAGCCGTCTCTGCTCACCAGTAACCCAAGTACAATTTGAGGGTTTTGGTTTTTGCCATCTTTACTAAATCCTGTTTTCCTTAGATCGTCTTCATCAGCAGCTTCAAAATAAAGAGTGGTTACATCGTAGAATACTACCGAAAGCCTGCCGCCCAATACCATTAATGTATGTTGAAGGCTGATTTGCTTTATCTGTTCCATTTGCCGGGCATGCAGCTTGTCTAAATACCGGTAGATGCTGTATACGCTGGTTTCTATACCCTTGTATTTGAACAGATAGTCTGCTGTTTTTAATTTGCTTACGGGGTAAACCAGGCGGGTGATAACAAGATGCCGAAGCCAGCTATCCTGAATGGTACCAAAGCCAATTTCATCAAATATCCGACCCAATAAAAGCTCCGGTCCTATTAGGGAAAAATCAGCCAGCCCATTTATAAAAGTATCTACATATTGTAGCTCTGCTTCCCTGTCAAAATCAAGTACATGCTGACCGCCCCGGGCAAGTATTATGCGTTTAGCCTTTTTTACAAGAAAATCAATTTCCAAAGCATCCGCTGAGCTGCCTACTGTTTTATGCAATACATACCGCCCTGATGACTTATCTATGATCTGGACACTGACTGTACCACTTTTATTTCGCTTTTTGCGCACAAACATGACCGCTTAAAGCTATAAAAACACCCCGGGACACCCAAATTCACACCCATAACTCAATGCTGACGCGGGTTCCAGAGCTCAACCCAAAGCACCCGCACAAAACCGGAAATGGGGGTGGCGGGCAGGAGGATATAGCGATTACCCTTTTACGGAGCAGATATAACTTTCCGGGAGTAAAACCAAATTACGGGAAGATTGCAGCATGTCCTCAATTCAAAAACATTTCATCTACCAACACCAAAAACCGGCGCTCTTTTTCCACATGCGGTTTTACAATTATTTTAAGATGAGAAACCGCCTGAGATTTAAACGAGGTTTCTAAGGTTTCAAGAGATGGCTTACCGCCTTTTTCGGGTAATGATGGCTTTATAGTGGCAAGCAATTTCAACTTGCTTTCATTTTCACCACCCCAAATCTCAACAAGTTCGGGAGGATAGATACCTGTTGTTTCCTCAAGCATATAATGCAAACCAAAAGAAGATATGGTTACGGGTTTGTAAAACATCGCCACCAGTTCCATATCATTCTTTCTAACACCGGCCCAAAAATTTGCCCATGCCGGGTTATTAGCGCCGATAGCGCCAAGCTTTTTATTAAAGAAAGTTTTTGCGCCTTCAGCCTGGTGTACGCTGTTAAGCGGTTGCAACAGCACAACACTATCCGGCACAAATGAATTTTTTAAAAAATCAAAGGTTATTACATCGCTGCTATACCATCCGTTTTTAAAAGCTTTAGCCTTAACTTTTGTTCGCTTATCTATAACCGTTGTATTATCAAATACGGGAGAATGTATACTATCCGGCTCTGTTCCGTCTAAGGTAAAGCGTATCTGCACACCGCGCACCGGGTGAAACAATTGTACAGGCGTTGTACTGGCAAATACCATTTCATTATTTTTTACCTGTGGCGGATTTAATTTCAATGTATCCTTTCCATCATCTTTAAACCCTTCAATAAAACTGATGCCTTTATAAGCACTTTTTAATTGCTCTATTTCTCCGGGTGTCAGCCCTGTATTCCAAACAGACAACGTTTTTAAGCTTTTCAGGTTAGCCACCTTATCTTTCAGCCCGTTAAAAGAAAGCTTAGCTCCGGATAAAGTAAGCGTATGCAAATGTTTCAAAGAGGTTAATGCGTCCAATCCCTTCTCTGTTACATCAGTAAAATTCAGATCAAGCCTTCTCAGGTTTTCAAACTGGCTTACCGCTTTTAAATCGGCATCTTTTACAGGTAATTTATTCAGGTTAACAGATACAACCTGTTTTTTAATTTCTCCCAGTTCATCCAATTGCTTTGTACTGTATAAATCACGATTATATATACTTACATCCAATGCGGGGGAGCCTTTTGCCACCGGCGCAATCGTACGGTAATCGTTGTTAAGCTTCGCAATAGTTTTTTCATCTGCCGGGGAGAAATCATATTTCTCTTCATTAGTTTGCGGTTTTAATACTGCAGTAGCTATAATACGCAATGAGTCATCTTCCGGCAAATCAATTACCTTTTGCGAAAACTCAGCATCTTCTCTTATCCACAAGGTCAACAGCATTATTTCCTCTTTGGTAAGTTGCGGTTTGCCATCAGGCGGCATATGCTTTTCTTCTTCCAATGGCAAATGCACCCGCTCAAGCAATAAACTTATATCAGGGTTACCGGGCACAAAAAGTTTCCCGGTTTTTCCTCCTTTGGCTAAAGCCACAGAATCCGTTAATGCTAACTCACCTTTTAATTTATTGGGATTATGACAGCTTACACATTTTTTTTCGAGTATGGGTTGCACTACATGCTCATATACTATCGCCTGCTCAATAGGAACAGAAGGTTTTTGAATATTGGCATAAATGGGTTGCATAATAAAATCTTCGCCGTGTGTAAGTACACCGCCATAATGACCGGCAGCCATTAACGTTAGTGTAATTATGCCGGCAGAAAACCAGGTGGCAGGCGTTTTATACCAGGTTTTATTTCTTATGAAGTATACAAGAGATGACAAAAAGAAAACGGAAGCCCCCGTCCACTTATGCCAGGATAATGTGTCGCCTTCGTAACCTTCTTCGCGGGACAGGAATAATCCCATAATAACCGTTATGCCGGTTAGCAATGCTCCTGACAACAATAGCAAACCTGAAAAATTATTGTAGAAAGTTGAACTATTTGTATTGCGGTTAGCGACACGATAAATATCCATACCAACAGCCAGCATCAATAATACAATAGGGAAATGTAATATTAATGGATGCATACGCCCGAGAGGCTGTAACCAATAAGGCACGGCGAGTTTGCCGGTAAATATCAACAGAAATACAATGAGTATATTAAGAGCAACCAATACCTGTTCTGCAAAGGTTCTGAGTTTATTCTTCATTAAATGGAGCTATCGTTTAAACAGGGTTTACTATAAAATATTATTGATGCTATTGAATGCGGTTTTTATGATAAAATTATGCAATCAAATCTTTTATCACCTTGCCGGATACATCTGTTAATCTATACCGGCGTCCGAGGTGTTTAAAGATGAGCTTTTCATGATCAAGCCCCAACTGATTCAATACGGTTGCCTGAAAATCGTGTACATGCACCGGGTCTCTAGCAATATTATACCCGAGCTCATCAGTTTCACCATATACTAACCCGGGTCTAATACCGCCGCCTGCCATCCATACACTGAAGCATCTGGGGTGATGGTCGCGTCCATAATTGTCTGCGGTAAGTTTCCCCTGCGTATAACTGGTTCGGCCAAATTCTCCTCCCCATATCACCAGTGTTTCGTCAAGCAGCCCACGTTGCTTTAAATCTGTTACCAATGCTGCTGAAGCCTGGTCAACATCTTTAGCCTGTTTGGCAATTTCAAAAGGAAGATTACCATGCTGATCCCAGCCCTGGTGATACAATTGCACAAAGCGTACGCCATTTTCAGAAAGTTTGCGTGCAAGCAAACAATTGGCGGCAAATGTACCCGGCACCAAACAATCCGGGCCATATAATTTCACAATATCATCAGGCTCTTTTGATAAGTCCATTACTTCCGGTACCGCGGTTTGCATGCGGTAAGCCATTTCATATTGCTTAATACGTGTTGCAATTTCCGGGTCACCGAATTCTTTATAAGAAAGTTCATTTAATTCCGAAAGATTATCCAGCATTTCCCTGCGGTCCTTCCTGCTCATACCATCGGGATCTTTCAGATACAATACAGGATCTTCACCCTTGCTGAACTGCACACCCTGGTGCACGGAATCTAAAAATCCGTTAGACCATAATTTGGAATACACACCCTGACCATTACCAATACCGCGTGAAAGCAATACGGTGAATGCCGGCAGGTTTTTATTTTCATTCCCCAAACCATAGCTCAACCATGAACCCATACTCGGACGATTACCCTGCTGCGAACCGGTTTGCAAAAAAGTTAATGCAGGATCATGATTGATCGCTTCTGTATACATTGACCTTACAATACAAAGGTCATCAACAATTTTAGCAGTATACGGCATCAAATCGCTTATCCATGCCCGTGAGTTACCGTACTGTTTAAAATCAACAAATGACCCAACCAAAGGAAAAGATGCCTGGTTGGCTGTCATACCTGTAAGGCGTTGATTTCCGCGAACGGAGGGTGGAATTTCCTGCCCGTTCATTTCGCGAAGCTTTGGTTTATAATCAAACAATTCCTGTTGCGATGGCGCCCCGTTTTGAAATAAATAGATAACACGTTTTGCCTTTGGTGCAAAGTGAGGAATGCCGGGAGTAAACGCGTCATCCTCAATTCCGCCACTTTTAAACAGATCAGGCATCAGCAACGAACCCAAAGCAACACTTCCCACACCAAGGCTCATAGCGGAAAGAAACCTGCGCCTGTTCCATGTAAAACCATGCTCTATAATTTCTTTACTCATAACACATCAATTAAGATTTTGTAATTGTTTCTTCAAGATTATAAATAGTAGATACCACGCGCATCATCGCGGCAAGCTTTTTCTTATCCTCATCGCCCGGCACTCCGGCCTCACCAACAGCAAGTACCTGCTTAACAGTTGAATCAGCAATTGTATTTACTTCTTTATCAAAATAATGCTCCAGCACCTGCACTTCCTTTTCTGTAGGCTTCCTGCAAACAATCAAACGAAATGCTTTGGTAACCTTATCTTTTACATTTGTATTTTCTGCAAGCAATTTTCCTGCAAGCACTTTTGATGCTTCCAGCACTGTTGGATCATTCATCATCACCAAAGCCTGTAACGGTGTATTGGTTCTCAATCTCCTTACTTCACACATATCCCTGTTGCTTGCATCAAAAATGGCCATTGATGGAGGAGGAACGGTACGTTTTATTAAAGTATACATACCACGGCGATATAATTCCTTTCCATGATCCTGTTTATACACAGATAATAACCCTCTTCCTGAAGTAGCGCCCTCCCATAAGCCGGCCGGCTGATAAGGCTTAACACTTGGGCCTCCTATTTCTTTATTTAATAAACCACTGCTTGCCAAAACAACATCGCGTATAAATTCAGCGTGTATACGATACCGTGGTCCATGCGATAAATAAATATTCTCCGGATCAATCGCCTGTTTCTCTTTGGTAGTTACAGCAGATTGCCTGTATGTTGCTGACGTAACCATTTGTTTAACGAGGCGCTTAATATCCCAGTTATGCTCCCTGAAATCTACCGCCAGCCAGTCAAGTAAAGCGGGATGCGTTGGCAATTCTCCCTGCATTCCAAAATCACCTGCAGTTTTTACAATACCTCTTCCAAAAAACTCCTGCCACAATATATTTACATATACCCTTGAGGTTAGCGGATTATCTTTATCAAATAACCATTTTGAAAGTCCTAACCTGTTTTTAGGGTAATCATTGTTAAACTTAAGAATAGATTCAGGCGTTCCCGGTTGCACTTCATCTCCCGGGGCATCATAATTACCACGGATTAAAATATGCGTTTTACGAACAGTATCCAGGTCACCCATTATAGATACAATAAGCCTGTTGGTATCCTGTTTATTGATAAAATTCAAAACCGTTTTTGCATCTTCATTGGTTATTTCCATCAACGGCTTTTTGGCATAGGTTTCAGGTCCGCCAATAACCGATTCAATACCTACTTCTTTCACATTGTTGAAGAAAGCAAAAACGCTGTAATAATCCTTCATAGAAAAAGGATCGTATTTATGATCGTGACAGTGCGCACATTCAAGCGTTATACCCAACAGTCCCTTACCCAGCAAATCAGTACGATCAGTAACATACATTGTTCTGTATTCCTCAGGAATAACACCACCCTCTTCTGTTATTTTATGATTCCTGTTGAAACCGGTAGCCAGCAGTTTTTCTTTACTGGAATCTGGTAATAAATCACCAGCGAGCTGCCATGTTACAAACTCATCATAATGCATGTTTTCATTAAACGCATGTATCACCCAATCTCTCCATGGCCATTGTGTGCGGTAACCATCATCCTGGTAGCCGTGAGAATCAGCATAACGGGCTAAATCAAGCCAGTGCAGCGACATCTTTTCTCCGTATTGCGGGGTAGCCATCAGCTTATCCACCATTTTTTCGTAAGCATCTCTGCTATTATCTGCCAGGAACGTGTCCATCATTTCAATAGTGGGTGGTAATCCTGTAAGATCAAGGCTCAAACGCTTCAACAATCTTTCTTTATCGGCTTCTTCGTTTGGTTGTAAACCCCTCTGCTCCTGTTGTGCAAGTATAAAATAGTCAATCTCGTTTCTTGGCCATTTATCATTCTCCACTTTTGGCAAAGGAGATTTTTTGGGTGCAACAAAAGCCCAGTGCTTTTCATATTTGGCACCTTGCCTTATCCATTTTTCTATGAGCTGAATTTCTCTTGTTGTAAGTTTTAAATTAGATTCAACCGGTGGCATTAGCTGGGTTGAATCAGTAGTTACCAACTTCAAATAAGCCTGCGATAACTCTGGCTTGCCGGCTACCAACGCATGCGCGCCGGGATGTTCTTTTAAAGCATTAAATGCACTATCGGCAATATCTAACCTTAAACCAGCCTTGCGTTTATTGGCATCAGGCCCGTGACATGCGAAACATTTATCTGAAAAAATTGGACGAATATCAAAATTATAGCTAACCGTTTCCGGCAGCTTTACAGAAGCGATCTGGCTGGAGTCTCTGTTGCTACAAGATTCAATCATTAATATTAATCCTGCAATAGCGCCAAAAGCATAATATATCTTTCCCGGTAACTTCATATGACTGCTATACTTTTACTTCTTCACAAAATATTGAGGCGAAAAATCGTATCGTTTAAAGTACAAAATACTCAAAATCCGGGGGGTAACCATCCTGTTCTATACTGTGATTTTTGTAAATGGTTTGTTATATAACTTATTGTAATAAGATATAAAAGGTACTATTTCACTCCAGGGTCGTTTAAATATCTATTTTAACCATTTATCAAACCACTCGAAAGCGTCTTTTTGCATTAAGCGGTCAAACTTGTGAGGTCCATTGTAAAAGGAGCATTTGTATTTATCGGCTGCGCCGGCTTTTTTAAATACCTGTTGTAAAATATTATCAGCCGCTCTCATTTCAACAAGTGTATATAACTCATCTTCACTATCGTTCAATACCATTGTTGGTAATGGTGCACGTAATCCTAATATTTCAGGAAAGTCCAGTTCATTTGGCAATAGTGGCACATATGTCATCCACGTATGCGTATAAGATTTATTAAGAATAAAATCTTTCCATGTTGTCATAAAGCCAACACATACCGCACATTTAATTCTTTTATCCAACCCTCCCGTAAATACAGTGCGCATTCCACCTCCCGATAAACCACAACAGCCGATGCTTTCGCTGTCTACATCTGCTCTTGACGATAAGATATCAAGCGCAACCCTGTCCTCTGCAAAAAAAACACCCGGCCACGTTGTACCTGCACTGAATAAGGATTTTGCCATAATATGCTCATGCTCACCAGCCCATTTATTATACGCCTGAATATGTTCAGCATTCTCCGGATCATCGTCTGTTAATCCATTGCGAAGATGTTCCGGAACATCCTGCAACATCACTCTTCTCCCTGCAAATGGGAACGCATCAGAAACCAGCACTACATAGCCACGTTTGGCTATTTCATTTGCCCATGCCAGTCCTTCATAATATTCTTTTTGATGCTCAATTATGAGCGGATGCTGTATATCTGAAGTTTTGGTAATTTTTCTCGTTCCAAAATATTTATTCCCGCCATGATCATGAAAAGCAAGAATAGCAGGAAGTTTTCCTTTTGCAGCAACAGGCTTCAATAATACAGCATCTGTTGGGCGCCCGTAAGGTAGTTGCCATTGCAGTTCTTCAATTTTTAATCCGTCATATTCATATGACCTGACAGTTTTGTAAACCGGCATTTTAACTTCGGGTATAGATAACCGTTCTATTAATCTTTGTCTTGCTGCCATTTTCCATTCCTGCACATCTTTCCATGTATCGCTTCTGAAAGAGAACGCCGGCAATTGCTTTTCTATCAGTCCGGCTGCCCAAGAACCATATTGACCTATAAGACTTGTTGAATTTTCTTCTGGTAACATACTATTTTTATTTGCTGTATCCGTAACCGGTGAAATAAATGGAAACGCTTTCGCAAAATTTCCAGCCCCTAAACCCAGCAAACCGGCTGTTTTTAAAAATTGTCGTCTTTTATTCAATTGAAATATATTACACATCCAGTTACAAATGTTATTTAATTCATTGAGCAAAGAATTCCACGATTATCACAGCTACATTCAATGATGATGCCTTAGGCAAAAGCAAAAAAGCCCGGGAAAAGCATTACAGACAAAAGAAAATTAAAGATGATGAGGATACACCTAAAAAGATGGCACACCCGAAAACAGGTGATAAAATCATGATTTAACCATCCGGAAAAACTCAGAATTCTTAAGATGTTGGTGATAACACCAACATCGGCGGTCGCCGTTGCGGGTGTTGTCACCCGCAACTACACAAGCGTTAAGGAAACGACATTGATTTAACCATCCGGAAAAGCTCAGAATTTTCTCACTTCGGAAAATTCTGTACTTCCTGTATCCCCAGGCATAATAGCCATTTCGAGCTTATAATTGTTTAATCCTTTATACATACCCCAGTGCACCATCGATTTAATAAAATACCTTTTTCCAAACTGAATATTTACCTGAACCTCTGATTCATCTTTTAATAAACGGCTTTTGCATTCGAAAGTTCCTTCTTTTAAGATTTTAAAAACATATCCTGATCTGTTTCTAATGATGCAAATTATATCGTCATTAAGATAAACAGGATAATTAGATAGTGAGTTTGTAAGTTTTCCCGGGCGATAAACATATAAGAGCGCATATTTTGATGTATCAGCAAAATGCAGTCGTTCAGCCTCAATTGAAGTTATGGGTTGTATAAACGGGTTTGCAGGCAGGTGTGTCTTTTCTGAAAACCATACAGTATCTTGTTGAATCAACACGCCGGAAAGCTTATCAACATATCCTTTAAATGTAAAATAATCATCAGTAATAGCTTCTATTTTATAAGCTACTGAATGCGCCTTTAAAAACTTAGCCGTTTTCTTATCTAAAGCAGCATCCGCAGACATGAACCTTTCAATAAAGCTGCACTCGTTCGTCCATTGAATATCCCAAACAATTGTATCACCTGTATTGCCGTTGATTTCTTTATGCCGTGAAGGCTCAGCATAAATAATAAAATGGTCGTTGGTATTTTTCGGATAAAAGTGAAATACACCTGACCTCAAATCAGCACATTTTGGAGATTCTTTTTGTGCAAATAAAATTGCAGGTAATGCCAATAGATATAAGAGGCAGAAAGAAAATGTTATGTTATCCCGGGAGTTTATCCCGAAACTACTAAAACAAACCATACAACTGCGAATCTACTTTTTGTATAATATCGCCGAGGTCTTCTTCATTTTCAGGAAACTTATTTTTGTCAATATCAATAATCAGCAACTGCCCTTCCTTATATCCGTCAATCCATTTGTTATAAAATTCATTCAGGCGCTTCAGGTAGTCGAGGCGAATATTTTCTTCATATTCTCTTCCTCTTTTTTGAATTTGCCCAACTAATGTTGGCACAGAAGCCTGCAGGTAAATCAAAAGATCCGGAGGTTTAACCATCCGCTTTAATGTTTCAAAAAAGCGGAAATAATTTTCAAAATCACGTTTGCTCATCAACCCCATTTCGTGCAGGTTGGGAGCGAATATATGCGCATCTTCGTAAATCGTTCTATCCTGTATAACCGTTTCCTCTCCTTTCTGAATTTCCAGTAACTGGTTCAGCCTGTTGTTCAAAAAATATATCTGGAGGTTAAAGCTCCAGCGCGGCATGTCTTCGTAAAAATCGTATAAATAAGGGTTATGATCTACATCTTCAAACTGGGGAATCCATCGGTAATGTTTACTCAACATTTCGGTAAGCGTAGTTTTTCCGGCTCCTATATTTCCGGCTATGGCAATGTGTTTGGGTTTTTTAGTTTTCGGCATTACAATAAAATTCTGTTTTGAAAAGGGGGATACGAGATAGGGTTAACAGGTACAGGAAGGTTCAAGATAAATCATTTTGATTGCTTATTATATATAAGCTTTACTTTTTTCAAAAATATTTTACCCCAACCGCCTTTCTCACCAGTTCCATAGTGCTTTTAGCACTTTTGCCGGCTTTGGCAGCGCCTTTTTCCAATATCTCTTTCATGTAAGCTTCGTTATTCCTTATTTCCTGTGCCTTTTCACGAACCGGTGTTATAAAGCGGATCAGGTCTTCTGCCAGTTGTTTTTTCATATCACCATACCTGATATTGCAGTTATTATAATCCAAAAGAAATTTGTTGTATGCCTCTTCATTACCGGTAAGCCTCATTAACCCGAATATGTTTTTAATGTAATCCGGCATTGGCGTATTGGGCTCCTGCGGCCCCTGGTCTGTTTTTGCTTTCATCACTTTTTTACGGATCAACTCATCATCATCAGATAAATACAATGTAGCATTTTGATTTTCACTCTTGCTCATTTTTCCCGTCCCGTCGAGGCTTGGTATTTTAACCAGTTCCTTACCGAAATTGAAAGCTACAGGCTCAGGAAATATTTCGCCGTACCTGTGATTAAATCTTACTGCAAAATTTCTCGCCATTTCCAGGTGTTGTTCCTGGTCTTTACCAACAGGCACATATAATGCACGATGTAATAATATATCCGCTGCCTGCAAAACAGGATAGGTAAGTAATGCAGCATTTACATTTTGCGGCTGCTGACGGGCTTTGTCTTTAAACGTGGTCGTTTTTTCCAGTTCTCCTTTATAAGCAAGTGTATTAAAATAATAATATAACTCAGTTGTTTCATATACATCACTCTGGCAGTATAATGCAACTTTTTCCGGATCAAGTCCGCAGGCCAGGTATTCAGAAACAACATGCAATACATGTTGTCGCAAAGTTTTCGTATCAGGGTGAGTGATAAGTGAATGCAGGTCTGCCACCATAAAATAGCATTCATACTCTTCCTGCATGCGCACATAATTTTTTAACGCGCCAAAATAACTGCCGAGGTGTAAAATACCTGTGGGGCGAATGCCACTCATCACTATCGGCTTATCTGCAATCTTTTCCATAGCAGGCGAAGATACGTTAATAAAATTTTCAGGAAATAGTTAACAGGGCTAAATAATTTTTTAGCGCTTTAGCATATTATATTCACAAAACTTACGTCAATAACCTATCGTCACTAACAGCACCAATCTTATCACTTCCGGTTTACATTCATAGTATTTTACATTACTGTAACGCAATAAGCTGATAAGGCAGCGTTTGTAGTGTTGGTTTTGTTATGAAGGCAGAAGCATTATTTTGATTCATTGATCAGCAGTGAAATCTTATCAACAAATAAGTTTATAACAAAATTTATTTGCATGAAATTTAAAACAGCTGCAGGCTGTTCTTTACTTCGGGAAAAGATGACCTTTTATATGCAGAGGAACGGTGCTATATGCATTACAGCACGTACTCATATAAAAATCTCAGTCGTAAATTTGATGCTGCATTATTGAAACATTTTAAATAATTGGTTATGAATAAATATACAGACGCGACAGAAAAGGAAATAAACAGTGCTATGCAATCAGCCTGGGAAGCGTTTAATATATACCGCAAATATTCGCTCAGGCAAAGGGCTGATTTTATGCGGGCTATTGCCGCGGAAATGGAAGCAATACGTGATAAAGTTATTCCTGTTGCTATGCGGGAAACGCATTTGCCGGAACCGCGTTTGCAAAATGAATTTGCACGAACAATTTTTCAACTGACCAGCTATGCCGCATATTGCGAACAGGGTGCATGGCTTGAGGCTCGTATTGATACTGCCGTACCTGATAGAAATCCTCCCAAGCCTGATATCCGGAAAACACTGGTGCCGCTTGGACCAGTGGTAGTATTTGGCGCAAGTAACTTTCCATTTGCATATTCAACTGCGGGTGGCGATACCGCCTGCGCTTTTGCGGCGGGTTGCCCGGTTATTGTAAAAGCGCATCCTGCTCACGCGGAAGCTTCTGAAATGGTTGCTGCTGCTATTGATAAAGCAGTGCAAAAAAACAATTTACCGGAAGGCATTTTTGCACACATGCATGGTGCGGGCTTTGAAACCGGGAAAACCCTGGTAATGCATCCTTATACAAAAGCAGTGGGTTTTACCGGTTCTTATACAGGAGGAAAAGCATTATTTGATATGGCTAATCAACGCAAAGAGCCTATACCTGTATTTGCGGAAATGGGAAGCATTAACCCGGTATATCTTCTCCCCGAAAAACTGCAGCAATCTGCTGCGGAAATTGCCAGGCAATATGCAGCTTCCGTAACATTGAGTGTTGGCCAGTTTTGTACAAACCCCGGGTTGATTATTGGTATTGATGGAGATGGATTGCAGCAATTTATTACAGCGCTTGGCAATGAAATTAAAAATATTGCGCCGTCGCCAATGCTTCACCCGGGCATTGCAAAAGCATTTGCAGTAAACAGAACAAAAGCGCTTATACAGGAAGATGTTGATACCATTGCCGTGGCTGCCGCGTCAGCAAAAGAAAATGATGGTATACCAACAATAGCATCTGCAACGGCAACTACATTTTTGAATAACCCGGTTTTGCACCAGGAAGTTTTTGGTCCATATTCTATTGTAATACGCTGCAAGGATGCTGTTGAAATGTCTTCCATCATACAGCATATTGAAGGGCAGTTAACCTCAACCGTTATTGGAACGGATGACGATATACAATTGCACAGGACGCTTATAGACAATATACAACTTACCTGCGGCAGGTTAATTTTTAATGGTGTGCCTACAGGTGTTGAAGTATGTTTGAGTATGCAGCATGGCGGACCATTTCCGGCAACAACCGATTCAAGATTTACGGCTGTTGGCGCTGATGGTATAAAACGTTTTGCACGACCGGTTAGCTATCAAAATTGCCCGGATATTTTTTTGCCGGAGGAATTGAAAAATGAAAACCCTCTGGGTTTATGGCGAACGGTGAATAATGAACTGACAAAAGATAGCATTTAATGTTGTACTTTTCAGTTAAATGAGTTTGTCTTTCATATTTTCAATTGATATTTCTATATTTGATATCCTTTGATAATCATCAACAGCCCCTGCTCCCTGAAACAGGTATAATTCAGAACTTAAATAATGTAATTATGAAGCCTTCTATTGTTTGCGCCGCACTTTTCAGCTTTATTTTATTGTATGGCTCCGCTCAGTCACAGCAAAGCCAGTTTGTACAAAAATGGGCAACAGATACTGTTTTAAAAGTTCCCGAATCTGTATACTTTGATGGTAAAAACAAAGTATTATATGTAGCCAATATTGATGGTCAGCCCTGGGAAAAAGACGGGAAAGGGTCTATTGGAAAAGTTGGGCTGGATGGAAAGATAATAGCCACAGAATGGGTAACCGGGTTAAATGCACCTAAAGGAATGGGCGTGCACAATGGCAAATTATATGTGGCTGATGTTGACGGCATTGCAGTAATTGATATAAGCCAGGGAAAAATTATTGACAGGATTAACTTTGATGGCGCCGAAGGGTTGAATGATATCAGCGTTGATGATAAAGGTGTGATTTATGTATCTGATTCAAAAACAAAAAAGATTCATCGCATTGAAAACGGCAAAGCGTCAGTGTGGCTTGAAAACCTTAATGGACCCAATGGTGTTTTAGTAAACAAAGGCAATTTGTATATTGTTGATGCAGGCGGCTTGTATAAAGTAGAGGCCAACAAATCTCTAACCAAATTAGCAGATGGTATGGAAGGCGGTACAGATGGTATTGAAGCAGTTGGAGATGGCAGCTTTATTGTTTCATGCTGGGCAGGCGCTGTCTGGCGTGTTCGCCCCGGCAGCAAAGAATTACTGCTCGATACACGTGAGCAAAAAATCAATTCTGCTGATATTGGCTACGACCCTGCTACGAAAACAGTGTATGTACCGACTTTCTGGAAGAATGGCATTGTTGCTTATACACTTAAATAAAATCATCTATCGCAGGTAATACATCAATTATCGAAAAATAGCAGCCGGCAATCGAATAAAGTTTCATTGCCGGTTTTTATTTGCCAGTTTTACATCGGCAAAAGCGCAAGCAGTAGCCCAAAAACGATAGGTAATTAAATCCGGTATCCGAAAAAAAAACAAGGAGGCTCAAAACCTTCACTGACCAATGTTATTCAGCAATTCAACCCAATAGGAGCATATTGGTAACAACGCCAGCCGAAAGGTTGGCGTTGTTTGTTTAAGGCTGTCAGTATATGGCATACCATGGTGAGGCGTAAGAAGATAAACATTTGTTAGTGATTTGTTAACCCTGTTTTCTACAGGTAACAATTTAAATACCTGATGATTATTTTAACAAAAGCTAACCTAATCAAATGCAAAAAGCTATCAGTGGCTTATTACCACTATGAACAAACAATTACTATTGTAAAAAATCGGCGGCTTTCATTGCTGATAATAAATTTTAAAATGAAATTTTATGCGAAACAATTTAAATGTAACATTCAACTTTGATCGTTTAAAATGCTATGATGAAGCAGATGGCTGGGGAAGCGCAGAACCTTATATGTGGACCATTTTTTTTAAAATAGATGGTACAACCTGCCGGCTTAATGATTCACTTATGCTGGAAGGTACAGCTACAATTTTTACAACACCGGGAAGTCATGGAAATTTAGGCGACAATGATGTGGATGCCGGAGATACGGTTTCTGTTCCTTCTGCAATCGGGGAAAAATCAATGGTTCTCACTCCAATTCCGGTTCCTGATTCTGTTAAACAGGTAGGAATAGATGACGTTACTGCAATAGCTGGTTGTATAGTAGTATTAATGGAAGAGGATAATGTAACAGATGATGGTGCGGATTCTGGTCACAGCGCCTTAAACGCTGCTGTTCAGGATGCGCTTAATAGTATTATACCTACGCTGGGTGTGAGCAATCAGCAAATTAGTGATGATGATATAAAGAAGATGGCCGATGCCATTCAATCTAAGGTGGAGGACGCCGTTAAGAATCAGCAAAATATATTTGAAAATATCTGGAGCTGGCTTAATCCGGATGATACAATCGGAACGAAAGTATGGAAATTTTCGGGCGATGATTTATTGAGTAATAACCCCGTTGCATTACAAGAACGTTGGCAAAAAGTTTGGCACCCTGTACCATTAGGCAGCTTCCAATATCCCGGGTATTGGATAAATAATGGCGATTGGGAATTATTTGGTAATATAACCACTTCAGAAATTCCTTCGTGCCCTGCTGATGTTGTAAATGATCTGTTTGAAAACCTGTTTGGTAAGTTATCCTCAAAAGCAACTATGGATGCTATGTACAGATTCAGAGATACTGAAATGAAAAATTATCGCGGGCTTGATAAATGGTGGCAAATTGCAAAGTCTAATAGCGGACATCTTAAAACTGCTTTAAATAATCACGAAACCGCTGAGGCTGCTGTGTCATTATTTAAAGATATTCCGGAAATGCTAACAAATAAACAAAAACCGATAAGCGAACTTCAGTTTTCCAATATAGAAAAGATACTTAAGCAAATCTCTATAATAAATATCAGCAATCGTAACTCAAGAAAATATATTAACCGTTCTATAGATGCCTTGCACCATATGAAAGGGAAAACAATTGGCGAAATCTTTAAGATATTATCCAAAGTGCCACCAACACGGTATCCTGATTTAAAAACTACCGGGAATGCATTGAAATAAGAAAAAACAGGTTGCAGGAGTAGTTACACCTCAAACACTCTTCCTTCTGCAATTGCAAAAATCTTATCCGCAATATTTCGTCGCACATTAATCATACCTGTGAACTTACTGAATGCAGGCAGCGTACAACATTTTTCCTCAAAATGAAAACAGGGAAAATGCAAAGCCTGCCTTGCAATACCTCCTATACGAATGCCCGGATGAACATGACCGCAAAAAAGATATTTGTCAGCATCGGTTATATCAATGTCTGCTGCATCATGTAAAAAAGCAAAATTTTTAATGAATAATTGCCGGCTATGTACTTTTATGGAGGCTTTTTTATACCACTGGTCATGCAGTATATCATGATTGCCTTTTACAAGATGCACTTCCAGTGCAGACAAATCATTCCGCCATTTTTCAAACAGCTCATGCTCAATATTTGCTTTGCTGTGAAACATATCACCCACAACAATTAACTGCAACGGTTTAAAAAATTGTATCAATGTAATTAATCGTTGCAAATCTTCTTTATAAACAGTTTGAGGCACTCCAATACCGGCTTTCCTGAAATGTCCGGTCTTTCCAAAATGAAGATCAGCAAGAATAAGCGCTTTTTCTTCCTCCCAAAAAATTGCCCTGTGGCCAGAAAGCCATAGCGTTTGATTGTGTATGATATGTTTTATGGGAGGATGCATAGAGTGGTAAGCTGTCAGGTGTCAGGTATCAGGTATCAGGTATCGGCTATGTGCTGCTGATAGTTGACTGCTGATGGCTGATACCTGATGGCTCATCATAAAAAATATTTTTCTGCAATAGCGATTGATTCGGGTTTACCTACATCAACCAATATATCATTTGAATGATCGTAACCAACAATGGGATATTCTTTACAAAGCCGCAGATAAAGATCAACCATTGAAAATTTCCCTATTTCGGTGATTAATGGGAAAATACTTTGTTCAATAATATGAATACCGCTGAATGCCATAGGTATATTTAAAGAAGATAATACAGCTATCCTTTCCTCACCTGTTTTATTATTCTGCCAGCCACACAACTGGTATTTTTCATTAAACAAAAAATATCTTGAAGAAGAACGATCGGTTACGGCAAGCGTTGCCAGCGGGTTATGCGCTAAATGATACTGAAGCATTGCCGCAATATTCAAATCAGTTAATATATCCGCGTTAATAATAAGCAATCGTTTTGCATTTTGCAAAAGCGGCTCCGCATATTTTAATCCTCCTCCTGTTTCAAGTGCTTCTTCTTTTTCGTGAGATACTTTTATAGCACAACCGAAGTTGTTATTTTTCTCAAGAAATTCGATAACCTGGTCAGCAAAATGATGCACATTAATTACCACATTATTAATACCAAAACTTTTAAGATACTCAATATTGCGCTGTAATAATGGCTTACCGTTTACCGGCGCCAGCGCTTTAGGGTAACGGTCTGTCCACGGTTTAAGCCTGGTGCCTAAACCGGCAGCAAATATCATTGCAGTATCCAGTTCTGCTGTAACCATTTTTTTTTGATGATTATCCATTCATCCAATTTTTAGCTTCCTGTTCCAAATGATGCAGTTCAACTTTTACTCCAAACTTTTCTTTGAGATGTGCAGCAAGATTATCCGCGGCAAATACACTGCGGTGTTGCCCGCCGGTACAACCAAAGTTTACAGACAGGCTTTTGAAACCCCGTTTTATATAATCGGCAACAGATATATCTACTATGCCAAAAACATATTGCAGAAAAGAAGGCATTTCACTTTTGTGCAATAAGAACTCCTGCACTTCTTTATCGCGTCCGGTAAGTTTTCTATATTCTTCAAATCTTCCGGGGTTAAAAATACCCCTGCAATCAAAAACAAAACCACCCCCGTTTTCGCTCCTATCTTCGGGTATACCTTTACGGTAGGAAAAGCTGTTGACATGCACAGTTAAAGGGCAATCGGCGCCAGCCATCGGCGTTTCATATCTTTTAATGATTTTATCATCCACAATTTCCCATAATACTTTTTGCAACTCCGGTAACCGGATGGGTATTTTTTTATGCTGCAAAAACCATTTCAGTTGTTTCAATCCTGAAGGTATGCTTGTTATGAAGGTTTGTTTTCTTTCAAAAAGCCCGCGAAAACCATAAGCACCTAAGGTTTGCAGCATACGTATCAATACAAAGCCATCATAACTATCTAAAAAGTCCTGCCTGTTCAATTTTCTGTTCAGCAATTCATTTACTTCATCAAAATAAAAATTTACGAGTTCGTCTTTCCAGTCATGCGGTAATGCAGCACGAGACTGCCATAACATTGAAGCAACATCGTATTGTAATGCTCCCTGCATGCCTCCCTGGTAATCTATAAAATATACCTCTTCATTTTTTACCATCACATTTCTGCTCTGGCAATCCCGGTGCATAAAATATCTGGCATCTTCCTGCATCAGGTAGCTGCTCAGGATTTCAAAATCATTCAGCAACAAATTTTTATCATAGGGAAGGTCAAGTGCACGTATAAAATAATAGAGAAAATACAGCAGGTCTGAATAGATGGCCTGCTTATCAAAAGATCTCGTAGCGATGCAATTACTATAATCTAACCCTTTGCCACCCTGTATCTGCAGTTTGGCAAGTTGTACAAAAGATTTTTTATACAATGCTTTAACCCTGCCTGAAAATCCTTCTTTACGAAGTATATCAAACAAAGACACATCACCAAAATCAGTTTGTATATACATGGTTTTTCCGGCGTCTGCAAAAAGTATTTCCGGTACTGCAAGACCGTTTTTGTAAAAGTGTTTTGAAAATTCTATAAAGGCATTATTCTCTACAATATTATTGGGGTTATAAGTAATGATATAAGAACCATCCCCGGCCTTAGCACGAAAATACTGGCGGTTGCTGCCTGCCTGCCTCAATGTACATATCTCTTTTAATTTCTCCTTACTCCAACTTTCAAAAAAAGCGGTTACTTCACCAACTACATCTGCCATAATAGAATTTTAGTGCGCAAAGATAAGAAGGAGAGGTATATGGTGAAGGTGCAGGGTATAAGGTATAGGGTGTAAAAAGAGATGTAGGTTATGCAATAACTGCAAAACAAATCAGGCTGCCTTTTTGAGACAGCCTGATTGATTATATATTTAATTTATAAGACTACTACTGATCTTATGATTTGCGGGAATTTTGCCTGCGTTTGCTCCAGTTGTTACCAGGTTTAAATCCATTACCTTCCTGGCTACCTACACGGTCCATAGCGCAACGGAAACCTACAGTACTGCTACCTTGTGTTTCATCAAGGAAACGGCGTGTACCAGGGCTTAACCAATATGCACGGTCGTTCCAGCTACCACCTTTAATAACTCTTGAATGATCACTGATTAAAGTTGTGATACCGTAACCATAAGTAACCTGTGAAGCAGAGTCACCATCAAGAAAGTTAATAACATTACCGCGCTGATAGTTACGACGGCTTTTGCTTTCTTCATCGGTAACATCTACTTTAACAACTCTACCTAAGCTATCGCGCTCATACGGGGTATCGCTACCTTCAGTTTTCTTGAATTTTTCAAACTTGTTACCACGATATGGGTTAAAGTCATCATTATCAATATTTGAAAGCGGGCGATATACATCTGACACCCACTCATTAACGTTTCCGGACATATTATATAAACCGAAACCATTAGGGTAGAAGGCTTCAACCGGTCCCGGAATAGAAGCATTATCATTCAAACCACCGGCAACGCCCATCATATCACCGCTACCACGTTTAAAGTTTGCAAGAAATTTACCCTGCCAACTTCCGTGACGGCTGTCCCTTAGACCATTAACATTCTGGCTCCAGGCATATACCTGCTTTTCTTTTACTACTTCTTCGCCTGTGCCATTAGATTTTTTCTTGGGCTTAGGGTTTTGAGTAATATAGCCATAGGCTGCGTATTCCCACTCAGCTTCTGTCGGGAGCCTGTAGTTAGGCAGCATGAACCCGTCTTCAAAAGTTACTTTGGTTCTGGGTCTGCCATTGGCATCCATCAAAGGATTCTTTTTAGGTTTACCAGGTTGCGGCTGATAAAGATCTTTAAGGTAAGACTGTGTATTAAAGTTTTCCTGACCCTGACCTTGTAAAGTCTTCAACTGGTTTTTATTGATATAACCTTTTTCAACGAGTATTCTTTCGTTTACCCTGTCGCTGCGCCACAAGCAAAAATCGTTTGCCTGTTTCCAGTTAACACCAACCACAGGATAGTGATTGTATGATGGATGGCGAAAATAGTATTCAACCAGTGGCTCATTATATGCCAGCTCTTCCCTCCAAACAAGGGTATCAGGCCTGGCGGCTTCAATTACCTTAGCATATTGAGGATCATCAAACACTGCTTCGAGCCAGTGAAGATATTCACGGTAGTGAACGTTGGCAACTTCAGTTTTGTCGATGTAAAAAGAAGATACCGTAACACGGCGCGGAATATTATTCCATTCGCCCATTACATCTTCCTGTGTGGCGCCCATAGTGAATGTACCACCCTGAACAAATACGAGACCGGGTCCGGTTCCTTGTTCTTTTTCTTTCGACACGTTGAAACCACCCATGTTTTTGTCATTGTAGTTCCATCCGGTCACTTCGGATTTTTCATGTTTTTTCTTACCAAACAGCCCATTTTTACATGAACTGAACAGCAGCACAACTGCGGCGGGTAAGAGCACAAGATTCTTAGCTTTCAGTAGTCTTTGCATTTTTGCTGGATTTAAACTAAAAAAGATAACGGGTATTATAATCTGATTATTGCATTTAAAACTGTATATACGACTAATATATACCGTCTTTAACGCTAAACTGTGCGCAATTTAAACACTTTATAAAAATAAGTACAGATGTATAATAAGATTTTATGTTTATTAAATGCTAAACTTTGCTTTTTTTAACCAAAGTGGTGAAAACCATACAATAAACAATAATATTGGGGTTAAACCCGTTTCTTTGCTGATGGTATTTCAAAAATGGTACTATAATTGATTGAAGGGCAGAGATTTTTTGTATTTTAACAGTTACAAAAAAGATACCGGAATACCAAAACAACTTTACTTTGCAGCTTGAATTTTATCACATTAAAAGCTATCCGAATATTGAATAGAATGCTACTCATTATTCATTTTTTCTAAATACTATTTCTAATGACACACTCATTAAAGAGATTTTGTCTTGCGGGTTTGCTGCTTGTGGGAATATCATCGCATGGTTTCGCCCAGGATGCTGACAAGATTAATATAGTAACTACAGCGGTTCCCTTTTTAAGGATTTCGCCTGATGCACGTGCCGGCGGCATGGGGGATATGGGGGTATCTACTTCGGCAGATATTAATTCCCAGTTTTATAATGTGGCTAAATATCCTTTTGCTAAAACAAACAGTGGTGTAGGGCTTACATATACGCCCTGGCTTAAAGATCTTGGATTATCTGATGTTTTTCTTGCATCATTAGCGGGGTATTATAAGCTTGATGAGCAGCAGGCTATTTCAGCCTCCCTTCGTTATTTCAGCCTTGGTAACATACAATTCACTGATGCATTGGGCAATGATTTAAACCAGGGCAGACCGCGTGAATTTGGTTTGGACCTTGGCTATTCACGTAAACTTTCAGATAAATTATCGCTGGGTGTTGCATTAAGATATATCTATTCTAACCTTGCAGGTAACGCCCCGGGTGCTAATGCATATAAAGCCGGCAATGCCGTTTCAGGCGATATCGGGCTATATTATAACGGCGTTAATGAAGAAGGCCAGGGATGGGCTGTAGGTGCTGCATTCAGTAACCTTGGTTCAAAAATCGGGTATACTGCTGATGCAAGCCAGAAAAATTTCATACCTGCTAATTTTGGTGTAGGTGTTGGACATACGTGGGTTACCAACGAAGTGCATAAAATAAGCCTTAATGCTGAATTGAATAAATTATTAGTACCTGCTCCCCCGGGACAGGATGCCGATTCTGCAGATTATGCAAAATACAACAGCGATGGTGTTGTATCCGGCTGGATGAAATCTTTCAGTAATGATGCAATGTCATATGCCGCAGGCGCTGAGTATCTATATAATGATCAGTTTGCATTGCGTGCAGGGTATTATGGTGATACAAGAAGCATGGGGAAAAGAAGCTATTTCACTATAGGCGTTGGTATCAACTATAATATTTTCGGGTTGAACTTTTCTTATCTTCTGCCTTCAGGCAATGGAGTAAACAGGAACCCGCTTTCCAATACGCTTCGCTTCAGTTTGCTGTTTAATCTTGGAGCCGCAGGTGAAGAAGGAACAGGAAGTACGAATAAAATTGCGTTTTAATCAGGTGAATAGAGGCAATAGTGAATAGGTAATGAGTATTGTCTATTCACTATTGCCCATTGCCTCTTTACATTTCCGCTAAACAATTTTTTATATCCCCGGCAGCTATGTTCTGCCGGGTTTCTGTTTTTATTTACCTTAGAAGTTGTTTAAAAACGATTGCGGGGATTTTTTGATATAATGATTGCGTACACTTCTAACCACGAATCACACTCATGATCACGACTAATTCCGGTGTAACAACCTGGTTATTTCACAGAGGTACACGAAGGCTACACAAAGAGCCACAAAGAATAAAACGCTCTGTGTAACTTTGTGCATGCTTTGTGGTTCTTTGTGTAGCAAATTCTGTTCCGCCGCTACGAACACCGGAATTCGTGGCAGGAAATATATCAAGGGTTATTTAAAAAACTAATTTTAAACAGCTTCTTAGCTAAAACCAACAATACATGTCATACAGGATCGGATCCGGTGTAGATTTTCATCAACTGGCTGAAGGAAGAAAATTATGGATAGGCGGCGTGGAAATACCACATCATAAAGGCGCGCTCGGTCACAGCGATGCCGATGTATTACTCCATGCCATCTGCGATGCTATGCTGGGCGCTTTATGCCTTGGGGATATTGGGTTGCATTTTCCTAATACTTCTGCAGCATTTAAAGATATTGACAGTAAAATACTGCTCGAAAAAACTTTTGAACTGGTAAGAAAAGAAGGATATGATATAGTGAATATTGATTCTACCCTTTGCCTTGAAGCGCCTAAAATAAAACCCTATGTTGAACAGATGCGTAATGTAATTGCAAATATTTTACATTTAACACCCCAGGACGTTTCTGTAAAAGCAACCACTACCGAAAAAATGGGTTTTGCCGGTCGCGAGGAAGGATTGATGGCTTATGCGAGTGTGTTGTTGAAAAGGGGGAATAGGTGTTAGCGGTCAGGTGTCAGCTATCAGGTGTTAGCTATCAGGTGTTAGCTATCAGGTGTTAGCTATCAGCCGTCAGCTATCAGGTTTTTGGGATTCCGACAGCAATCATTTATGACTGCTGACACCTGATAGCTGATACCTGATAGCTGATAGTTGAAACCCAATCCAAACCCTTATTTTTGCCCAATGCCAGTAATTATAAAAGTCATCAACCAGTCAGATAATCCACTGCCTTCATACGCCACAACCGGCGCATCAGGCATGGATGTAAGAGCACATCTTTCTGCGCCTGTAATTTTAAAGCCGCTCGAAAGAACATTAATACCAACAGGACTATTTATGGAAATCCCTGCAGGATATGAAGTGCAGGTTCGCCCCCGTAGTGGCTTAGCCATTAAGCAGGGTATTACATGCCTTAATACCCCGGGAACCATTGATGCGGATTACCGCGGAGAAGTAAAAGTTATTTTAATTAATCTATCCAATGAGCCTCAAACTATTTTACCAGGAGACAGAGTTGCCCAACTGGTTATTCAGCAGGTTGAGCAATGCGCCTGGGAAACCGTTGAAATGATTAGTGTAACAACCCGCAATGAAGGAGGTTTTGGTCATACCGGGAAAAATTAAGACAGAACAAATGCATATAAAAATTATTAGTGCCGCATTAATGCTGTCCGTAACTGTATATAGCTGTCGCAGTTCAAAAAAACTGCAATCGGCTATAACAAAAAAGGACACTACCATTACCCTGCTGGTAAATCCTGCTGAGTCGGATTCAGCCAGGTTGGTGCATACTGCTTTTGAAAGAATCCGTTCAAATCGTATCGACTTTAATACTTTTTCTTCAAAAATTAAGGTTGATTACAAGGATAGCAGGCAAAGGAATTATGATTTCAATGCTTTTGTAAGAATACAGAAGGATAGCGTAATATGGATATCTATCATAGCAGCCCTGGGTATTGAAGCTTTCCGGGTATATATTACACCTGATAGTGTGAAGATTCGTAACAGCCTTGATAAAGAAGTTCAATTTCAATCAGTAAACTATATAAAAGAGCTGATAAAATTACCTGTCGATTTTTTTACCTTGCAGGATATCATTGCAGGCAACCCTGTTTTTTTTGACAGTACCAATGTACTTATGTATAAAGAAACCGAAGGTTCCATTTCTTTATCAACAGCAGATAGTGTTTTTAAACAACTGCTTACCATGAGAAAAGACGATTTTGCTATACTCCATAGTAAATTAGATGATGTAGACGCCACCCGCAACAGAACAGCGGATTTTACCTATAATGATTACACAACCATAGATGGAAGATTGTTTTCGGGAGAACGTAAAATTGCCGTTGCTGAAAAAACAAGACTTGAAATAAGCCTTGATATTAAACAGCCCGAGTTTGATAAACCGTTAAATTTTCCATTTACAATACCCAAAAATTACAAAGTGAAATAATTTTAACAATAAACAGGGCAATCCTATTTATTTACTTTCGTTATTTGCGGTATACCCCTTATCAATAAAAATGCTGGCATGCGAAATCTTGTTTCAATCATCCTTTTTACAGTATTTGCCACCTGGGCAATGCCCGGGTTCTCTCAAACTAAAGATGAACTTGAAAATCAGAGAAAACAAATTCAGAAAGAAATTGAAGATTTAAGGCAATCACAGAATTCAGTTAAAAAGAGTAAGAAGGAAAGCCTTGACCAGTTAGCCCGTATACGTAACCTGATTAAAAAAAGGGATGCCATTATTGAAACCATCAACAGGCAGGTTCGCCTGATAGATGAAGATATTTTTACCAATAACCGGGAGATATACAGGCTTACCAAAGAATTGGATACACTGAAAGTACAATATGCGAAAACCATTGAGTACGCCTACAAAAACAGGAGCAGCTACGATATGCTCAATTTTATTTTTTCTGCCGTAAGCTTTAACGATGCCATCAAACGCGTAACTTATCTTAAATCTTACAGGGATTACCGCGAAAAACAGGTGGATAATATTACAAGAACACATGTGCTGTTAGAGCAGAAAAATCAAACACTCTCAGAAAACAAGGATCTGAAAGCTAAAACGCTGACTGAGCAAAGCGCACAGATGAAGAAGCTGGAAGATGAGAAACGGGAAAAAGATGTTGTTTTGTCCAGCCTGAAAACGAAAGAAAAAGAATTAGAAAAACAACTTACTTCTAAAAAGAAACTGGAAAACAATATTAAGAGCTCTATAGCCGCGATAATTAAGAGAGAAATTATGGAGGCAGAAAAAGCGGAGAAAGCAAAACGGGAAGCCGCTGTAAAAGCTGCCGCAGCTAATAAAACATCAACCAATAATACTACTACCGCCGGCAATACTTCTGCAAAAACAAGATCATCCAACACACTTGAAAATACGCCAGAAGTAACCGCAGTATCAATGGGCTTTGAGAATAACAGGAGAAAATTGCCTTGGCCTGTGAGCAAAGGTGAAATTACCGGGCAGTTTGGAAGGCAGCGTATAGAGGGAACAACATTGTATGAAGATAATATCGGCATCTATATTCAAACAGATATCGGCGCTTCTGTAAAAGCAGTTTATGAAGGCACCGTATCTTCTGTGCATAATTTTGGCGAGGTTTCGGCCGTAACTATCAGGCATGGTAAATATCTTACTACCTATTATAATCTCACCGGTATAACTGTAAGTAAAGGCCAGGATGTTAAATTAGGACAGGGTATTGGTAAAGCTGCAGAATCGGAAGATGAGGACGGCATCGGCAAAGTTTTATTTGTGGTAAATGTTGTAGTTGGTGATAAACCTAAATATCTTAATCCCGAAGATTGGATAAAACCGAGATAGTTTTTTTAAATTTTTTATTACTACTTGTAATAAAGCGCATGTTACCTGCCGTCTTTTCCATTGAGCCGGCACAAATGTTATAGTTTAATGCAACTTTTGCGAGAACGCTTCATAGACCTTCTTTTTATTACCTAACTAATAGATTTGCTTTTTGAGATTAAAATATCTTTTTAAAAGCGAAGTTCCTGTACACAACACTCCGTAACACATTATATAGTAAATTCGATAGCCAATTCAGTTTATAGCATTTTATATTCAGCAATATGAAATTGTATTCCATCAATACCGGTTTTTTTAAATTAGATGGCGGCGCGATGTTTGGCGTAGTACCTAAAAGCATTTGGAACAAGCTCAACCCCGCAGATGAAAATAATTTATGCACATGGGCTTTACGATGCCTCCTGATTGAAGATGATAACCGGTTAGTTCTTGTTGATACAGGCGTAGGCAATAAACAGGATGCAAAATTTTTCAGCCATTATTACCTGCATGGCGATGATACTTTGGATAAATCGCTGGCGAAACATGGTTTTAACCGCAATGATATTACCGATGTACTATTAACTCATCTGCATTTTGATCACGCAGGTGGCGCTATTGTAATAGAAAATAATAAAATGGTACCCGCTTTTAAAAACGCTACATACTGGAGCAATGAGCAGCATTGGCAATGGGCAATCAAACCAAACGACAGAGAAAAAGCATCCTTCCTGAAAGAAAATATTCAGCCCATACAAGACAGTGGTAAGCTGAAAATGATAGAAGTGATTGAAGATATTTCTTTCAGTAAGAATATAAGCATACGCTTTGTTAACGGCCACACCACTGCAATGATGCTTCCGCAGATCAATTACAATGGAAAAACAATGGTATATATGGCTGACCTTCTCCCGTCAACAGGGCATATACCTATTCCTTATGTAATGGCATATGATATGTTCCCATTAACAACATTGCAGGAAAAAAAAGCCTTCCTGCAGGAAGCTTTGCAAAATAATTTCATACTATTTTTTGAGCACGATCCTGTGTATGAGTGTTGTACGCTTACCATGACGGAAAAAGGTATCAGGGTAAAAGAAACTTTCAGGTTGGATGAGATAAAATAACATTCGGCTTTTTCAATTTTTCCATATGCTTAAAAAACTGGTTTTATTCTTCTTAATTATTCCTGCATTTATATGTGCGCAGGAGCAATGTGATATACTTATTAAAAATGGAAAAATTATTGATGGCTCCGGCAACAACTGGTATTACGGAGATGTGGCAGTGAAGGGTGATAAGATCATAAAAGTGGGAAAAGCACTTAATTTTTCAGCAACAAAAATAATTGATGCATCAGGACTGATCGTTACCCCTGGTTTTATTGATGTACATACGCATATTGAAGAAGATGACGCAAAAGCACCAACCGCCGAAAGTTTTATTTACGATGGCGTAACCACGGTTGTTACCGGCAACTGCGGATTATCCAATATTGATATGGCAGGATATTTCGATTTGCTCGACTCACTTCGTTTATCCATTAACGTTGCTTCTCTGATTGGTCATAATGATGTAAGAAAAGCTATTATGGGCCGCGCAAACCGCGATGCTACGCCAGAGGAACTGCAAAGAATGGAAGCGCTGGTTGAAAAAGCCATGAAAGATGGTGCAGTTGGTATATCAACCGGGTTAATATATATACCTGGTACTTATAGTAAAACATCCGAAGTGCTGAGCCTGGCAAAGGCTGCTGCAAAATATCATGGTGTTTACGCATCGCATATAAGAGACGAAGGCGATAAAGTAACGGAAGCCATTGATGAAGCAATTGCTATAGGAAGAGAAGCCAATATGCCGGTTGAGATTTCTCACTTTAAGGTAAGCGGGCAACAAAACTGGGGAAAGAGCAGCATTACCCTGCCAATGATTGAAAAGGCAAGGCAGGAAGGTATTGATGTAACGATTGATCAGTATCCCTATACGGCAAGCAGCACTTCTATCAGTACATTATTGCCTGATGAAATACTGGCTGATGGACAGGATTCTATAGTTGCCAGGTTACAAAGACCGGAAACAAAAAACTATGTAATAGATTATATGCTTGAAAAACTGAAAAAGCGCAGGCTCAAACATTTCAGCTATGCAGTAGTAGCAAGCTATAAACCAGATAGTACATATAATGGCAAAAGCATTGAGCAAATCAACCTGGTGAAAGGCAGAAAGCATAAAGCGAAACAGGAAGCAGAAATGGTGATTGATATTATGCTGAACGGTGGAGCTTCAGGTGTTTTTCATGGCATGAGTGAAGACGATGTAAAACACATCATGACTTATCCTTTTAATATGTTTGCAAGTGACGCATCTATTCGTGTATTCGGAGTGGGCGTTCCGCATCCCCGCGGATATGGAACCAATGCAAGAGTACTGGCAAAATATGTTCGCGATGAAAAAGTAATTACATTGGAGGAGGCTATCCGCAGGATGACATCTTTGCCTGCACAGAAATTTCAATTACTGCAACGCGGCCTGATTAAAGAAAATATGTTTGCAGACATTGTTATTTTTGATGAGGCTACCGTAAAAGACAATGCTACATTCGAAAAACCGCATGCATATTCTACGGGGTTTAAGTACGTAATAGTAAATGGTAAAACAACCGTAGATAATGCAAAACATAACGGCACAAGAAATGGCAGACCATTATACGGACCTGGAAAGGAATAACTATAAAAGATATTAGATCAATATGAAAAAGCTAATCATTTGTTGTTGTGTTTCAGTTTTAAGCATACATGGTTTTTCTCAAACAGATGCCAACAAAGCAGACTGGATACCCTTATTCAATGGAAAAGATATAAATGACTGGATTGTAAAAATCCATCATCATGAAGTGGGAGAAAATTATGGCAATACATTTCGTGTTGAAGATGGGATGATTAAAGTGCGTTACGATCAATACGATAAGTTTAATGAACAATTCGGGCATCTTTATTTTAAAACGCCTTATTCCTATTATCACCTCGTGGTGGAGTATAGGTTTACAGGCATATGGAGAAAGGACGCACCTGAATATACATTAAAAAACAGTGGTGTAATGCTGCACTCACAGGATCCCCGCACCATGCCTAAGGAACAGGATTGGCCTATATCCATAGAATTACAGCTTTTAGGTGGATTGGGAGATGGTAATCCACGCCCCACCGGTAATATGTGCTCCCCCGGAACTGATGTGGTATACCAGGGAAGAATTGATCCAAGGCATTGTATAGCATCAACTTCAAAAACATATGATGGCGATCAATGGGTAAGAGCAGAAGCCATAGTACTAGGCGATTCACTCATCACCCATATTATTAACGGCGATACTGTGCTTCAATATTCCAAGCCACAAATTGGAGGAGGTATAGCCAACCGTTATGATCCTAAAATAAAAATTGACGGTAAGCTTTTAAAGTCCGGGTTTATTGCTTTGCAAAGCGAAGGGCAGGAAATTGATTTTCGCCCTGTAGAGATACTGAATCTTGAGGGATGCATGGATCCGAAATCAAAAAACTACAGGAGTTATTTTATAAAGAATGATAGGAGTAAGTGTAAATAAAAAATTGAAAATATTATACGTATTTAATTATTGTCATCAAAACTTTCTTCATCTGTTTTACTTCTATAATATTTAGGCGATTTGCCATTTCTTTTTTTAAACAACTTGGAAAAATAAAATACGGATTCAAAACCCGTTTGCTGAGCAATTTCGTTAATAGTTAATGTTGTTGTTTCCAGTAAATATTTTGCCCTGGTTAACCTGAGATTTAATACAAACTGATTAGGCGGCTCGCCGGTAAGACGCTTAAACTCTTTTCTGAAAGAAGAGTAACCCATTGGTAATTCACGGGCCATTTTTTCAAGATCAATATGCTTTTCCAAAGATTCCTGTAATAAAAATTTTGCTTTTTCTATCAATCGCCCTATTGGTGATTTTTCCGTTTCATTACTTAATGATACAGCATATAAATATCCCAGTATCTGCAGCGTAATGCCAGAACTTATTTGCTGATAGCCGGATGGAGCAGTATGCACGGTTTCAATAAGCTTTTGAAAAAGATTTAATAGTTCAGATGATAAGCCTGCTTTAATGAAAGGGTATTTAACATTGAAAAAATCATTTCGCATCAGGTCATTGGCATAATTGCCGTTAAAGCCTATCCAGTATTCATCCCAGCCAGAATTGTCATTAGGTTTATAGCGGTGCCATACGCCTGCATGCAAAAACATGCAGGTGCCTTCCGTAATTTCAATAGGGTCTGAAAATTCTGATTCAAAAATACCGCCACCCCTTGACACATATATTAGTTGATGCCCGCGCAAAATGCGCCCTTTACTCCATGAGAATGTATGCGTAGACGGATGTTCGTAATTTTTGGGGTAATGCTGATGAGGGTATACTTTTGAGAAACCCGCTGTATCTATATACAGCCCCCATTTTTCTTCGGCGGGCGTACCGCTCATGTACTTGCAGTAATCGTTCATATGACATCAGGCATTTAATAAACCGGCAATCAAAATATGTCAAAAGGTACAAAAAGAAAATATTTTATCCATTTTTTCAGGCCTGCCTGCTGGATAAATTTGTTTGTATAAATACTATCCTGTCTCTACAAAAAATATATAGACTATTAAAACAAACAGAATGCTGCATGTTTAAAGTTGGACTGACAAGAGATTTTTTAACACCGGAAGGAATACTTACCTATAAGGATATGGGATTGGATATTCTTGATAAAATCCCGGATATAAAATATGAGTTTTTAGAAAAGTGGGAGTCTCCTTTACAGCCCGAAACACTGCAGCAATATGATGCGATCATTTCTTTATCGCCGGCTTATAATGCAGAAAGCTTTAAGAATGTAACACGATTAAAAGTAATATGCAGGTTTGGCGTGGGCTACGATATGGTTGATGTGGATGCATGCAGCAAAGCAAATGTAATTGTAACGATTACAAAAGGTGCAGTAAATTATTCAGTTGCAGAAGCTATTATTGCCTGGATGCTGGCGCTTTCTCACAAGCTGGTTGCAAAAAATAAATTGGCAAGAGAGGGAAAATGGCTGGAAAGAAACCAATACACCGGGAGTGAATTGCGTGAAAAAATATTGGGCGTAATAGGGTTTGGCGGTATCGGCGGTCAGCTCACACAAATGCTCAAGGTTTTCAATATGCAGCAACCGCTGGTATATGATCCATATATCAGTGAGGAAAGAGCAGTTGCTCTCGGTGTTAAAAAAGCAGATCTGCAAACTTTATTGCAAAATGCTGATTTTATATCTGTCAATTGCCCGTTAACGCCTGAAACAAAAAACCTGGTTAATGAAAAGGAATTGGCATTAGTAAAAGCATCTGCATTTATCATTAATACGGCAAGGGGAGGTATAATCAATGAACAGGCCCTGATAAATACGCTCACCAATAAAAAAATAGCGGGATATGCAACAGATGTTTTTGAAAAAGAACCTGTAATTGAAAGCCACCCGTTTTTTGCTATGGACAATGTATTGATGGCGCCTCATTGCATAGCATGGACCAATGAACTTTTCAGGGAGATTGGGCGCATGGCCTGCACACAGGTGGTACAGGTGGCACAGGGAAAAATTCCTGATCATATTTTAAATACTGACATTACAGATCAATGGTATTCAGAAAAAATAAAATAATCATTTATGAGTTCCAATCATACTACGATAGCAAAATACCAGCATTATATCAATGGGGATTTTGTTGATTCCTTATCTTCCGGCGATTATATTGATGTGCTTGATCCCTGTACAGAAGAAGTAATAGCAGTAGTACCCCGAGGCGGACAAAAAGAAGCAGACGCGGCAATAGATGCTGCTGTGGCTGCGCAGCATGAGTGGAGTTTATTACCATCTGTAGTTCGTGCTAATTATCTCAAGGCAATGGCGAATGTGATCAGGGAAAACAGGGTGATGCTTGCAGAAACACTGGCAAGGGAACAGGCAAAAGTAAAAGGACTGGCCCAGGTTGAAATTGATGTTACTGCGGAGTATTACGACTACTATGCAGGGTTTGCACGTGCCTATGAAGGAGAGATCATACAAAGTGACCGCCCGGGTGAACAGATTTTTTTACATAAACTACCCATTGGCGTGGTAGTGGGCATATGCCCCTGGAATTTTCCTTTTTTTGTAATGGCCCGCAAAGTAGCGCCGTCTTTATTAACCGGTAATACTATTGTTGTTAAAGTAAGCGAAGAAGCGCCGTTGACCTGTTTGGCATTCACAAAATTATTAGATAAAGTAAATCTGCCTAAAGGCGTATTGAATGTGGTTTGCGGATATGGAAGCGAAATAGGTGAAGCGCTTACCAATAATAAAAATGTAGGCATTATCAGTCTTACAGGCAGTGTTGATTCCGGGCATAAAGTAATGGCTGCCGCAGCAAAGAATATTACTAAAGTTTCACTGGAGCTGGGAGGTAAAGCACCGGCTATTGTTTGCAGGGATGCTGATATGGAAGTGGCGGTAAAAGCAATAGTTGCGTCCAGGATTATTTATAGCGGGCAGGTATGTAATTGCGCTGAGCGTGTGTATGTAGAAGAAGCGGTATATGATGAGTTTTTAGAAAAATTAACTGCTGCAATGAAAGCGGTAAAAGTAGGTAATGCATCCAACGATAGCAATATAGATATGAGCGCACAAATTAACCGGAAGCAATTGGATAAAATTGACGGAATGGTAGAGCGGGCTCAGGCTGCAGGCGCTAAAATAGTAATAGGAGGAAAAAAATCAACCGCCTTCGGCAAAGGATATTTTTACGAGCCTACCATTATTGTTGATGTAAAACAAGATGCGGAGATTATGCAGAAAGAAGTATTCGGCCCTGTATTGCCTGTTATGAAAGTAAAAGATTTTGATGAAGCGCTAAAACATGCTAATGACAGTGAATACGGGCTTACTTCTGCCGTATATACCAGGGACATCAACAAGATGTTGCGGGCAACCAAAGAATTGAAATTTGGAGAAGTTTATTTTAACCGTGAAAGTTTTGAGGCTATCCAGGGATTTCATGCCGGCTGGCGTAAATCCGGGATAGGCGGCGCTGACGGAAAACATGGACTTGAAGAATATTTGCAAACTAAAACGGTGTATATTCAACAAACCGTGTAACCCATATTCCTAAACGATTGTATTCACGCCAAATCAAAATTTATGAAATCGTCACTATTCCTTATTTCCTCATGGTGTACCACATGTTTTAGCAGTACCACAAAATTGAAAAGATATGCATTATGCTGCATATCACTGTTCGTGCTGCCTGCAATGCTGTTTAGTAAAGATATTGTGGTAAAAACCGAAAGCAATAAAATGGTTGAGATAACACTTACTGCTTCCGGTGATTATAAAGACCCATTCAATGAAGTTGAATTGGATGCAATATTTACTGACCCGTCTGGCAAGCAATTAAAAGTGCCCGCTTTTTGGGATGGTGGTAAAGTTTGGAAAATCAGGTATGCATCACCGTTAGCAGGGACGCACAGCTTTACGACTGCCTGTTCTAAAAATGAAGATAATGGCTTGAATAATGTAAAAGGTAAAGTTGAGATCAAAAAGTATAAAGGGACTAACCCGCTATTACAGCGTGGCGCAGTAAGGATTGCTGATGATAAAAGACATTTTGCATACGGAGATGGTACGCCGTTTTTCTGGATGGGCGATACATGGTGGATGGGCTTAACCAAAAGGCTGGTATGGCCGGATGATGTTAAAAAACTTGCGGACGACAGGATAAAGAAAGGATTTAATGTAGTGCAGATTGTGGCAGGGCTTTACCCTGATATGCCGGCATTTGATCCGCGTGGAGAAAACGAAGCGGGTTTTCCCTGGAAAGCTGACTATGCCGGCATCAGGCCTGCTTACTTTGACGCCGCCGATAAAAAAATTATGTACATGGCTGAGCAGGGCATTACTCCCTGTATAGTTGGTGCATGGGGCTATCACCTGCCATGGTTGGGCGTTGATAAAATGAAACAGCATTGGCGTTATCTTATTGCAAGATGGGGCGCTTTACCTGTAGTATGGTGTGCTGCAGGAGAAATTACCATGCCGTTTTATCTTTCACAAACAAAAGATGCAGACAGAGCATGGCTGAAAACTGAGTGGACCAATGTGATAAGATATATGAAAGAAACTGATCCTTTCAAAAGAACAGTCACTGCTCATCCTTCCAGAACGGCAAGAGAATCGCTGACTGATCCTGCGCTTCTTGATTTTGATATGCATCAGAGCGGGCACGGTTCCGGGCCTGCCAAACAAGCTGCGCTTGCACTTGAAGGATGGCGCACGCAACCTGTAATGCCTGTAATGAGTGGAGAATCCCGGTATGAGGCGTTGGCAATCCCAAAGCCGCTTCCTGCTGAAGCACCCCGCGGCGCTTTTTGGGCGCATACCGTAAACAGCGGCTTGGCAGGACATACTTACGGCGCTAACGGCATCTGGCAACTCAATGGTATTGATAAGCCTTATGGTAATTCACCGGGTGGCAATAATTGGGGAATTACGCCATGGAACGAAGCGATGCAATTGCCAGGATCAACACAGATCGGAGCAGCAAGAAATCTAATAGAATCAATCCCCGGCTGGAATAGTTTTCAGCCACAACCGGAGATGATCACTCAATGGTCTGCAAAAGACACAGCGGTATTAGCAGTTACTGCCGGTAGCCAATCGGCATTAGCTTATCTGCCTTCACCCGGAACTATTACGATTACACTTCCCGTATCTAACCGGCAATACAAAGCATACTGGTTTAACCCGATTACTGTAACCAGGGAAAAAGAATTTGCAATAACAACAGACGCTTCAGGAAATTTTTCAGCCACTTCTCCCGAAGCTAAACAGGATTGGGTATTGGTACTTACAAAAAACTAAAAGATAAACACTATTTGTATGCAAAAAAGATTTATTGATAAAACTGTTTGGATAAGTGGCGCCGCACAGGGCATTGGCAGGGGCATTGCAGAATTTTTTGCAGAAGAAGGCGCTAATGTGGCTGTTATCGACATAAAAGAACAAGAAGGAAAAAACGTGGCTGAATGTATAAAATCAAAAGGAGGTAATGCTGTATTTTTTTTTTGTGACCTTAATGTAGAAGCGTTAATACGCAAATCAATTGAAGATACCGTGGCCACTTTTGGCGGATTGCATATTATTATAAACAACGGGGCGGTCAATATGGTAAAAAGCCTCCATGAATACAGCACCGCAGAATGGGATCAACAGTTGAATATTAATTTAAAAGCGATTTTTTTAAGTTTTAAATATGCTTATCCATACCTGAAAAAGAATGTTGCCAGCAGTATCATTAATATAGGATCGGTAAGCAGTTTTGTTGGCCAGGCAAGAACGCCCGGTTATATTGCTGCAAAGGGCGCAGTGATGATGCTTACCAAATCTATGGCAATTGATTATGCATCTGATGGTATAAGGTGTAATACCGTTTGCCCGGGTATAACGGACACGCCTATGCTAAGAGAACATATGGGCAGCGAGTCTGAAATTGCTGAACGATTATATCGGGTGCCAATAGGGCGTATTTTACAACCACGTGAAATTGCCGCCAGTGTTGCATACCTGTGCAGCGATGATGCATCAGGCATTACCGGAACCAGTTTAATAATTGATGGCGGTTATCTTGCCACAGCAGAATGGGAGGGAGGGCTTTCATGATGAAAAAGATAAAAATATCCTGCGCTGATTTTACCTTTCCGCTTTTACCACACGACAAGGTTTTAGATCTTATAGCCATGTTGGATTGTGAAGGAGTAGATATCGGGTTGTTTACCGGAAGATCACACATACAGGCCGAAGGCGAGTTTTCAGCGCTGGAAAAAAATGCAAAGCTGCTCCACCAAAAAGCTTCTGATCGCGGGTTGATGATTGCTGACATCTATTTACAGCTTGATAACGACCTGGCTAAGTTTGCCATTAACCATCCGGATGCAAATAAAAGAAGGTTTGCAAGAGCGCAATTTTTGAAGTTGATAGAATATGCGCAATATGCGCAGGCAGAACATATCACCTGTTTGCCGGGTATGGCATTTCCTGGAATTGAATCTCCTGAAGATTCCGTACAAAGAAGTTATGAAGAATTGAACTGGCGCGTAGAGCAGGCAGGTAAAACCAATCTCTCTTTTTCTGTTGAAGCACATGTGGGTTCCCGATATACAAAACCCGCGGATGTAGTAACATTGGTAAAATCGGTACCGGGGCTTTACATCACACTCGATTATACGCATTTTATCAGGAATGGTTATTCCCAGCAGGAAACAGATATATTGATTCCTTATGCCAATCATTTTCATGCCCGTGGTGCAAAACCCGGAAGATTACAGTCATCAGTAGCCGAAAATATTATTGATTATGGAAAAATTGTGCAGCAACTGAAAGCAGGCAATTTTGAAGGTTGGATAGGGTTGGAATATATATGGATCAAATGGGAGCAATGCAATGAAGCCGATACATTGAGTGAAACAATTTTACTGAGAGATATTATTTTAAAAAGCATTCAAAAATAAATCCATAATGAAAACAGCCGCACTGGAACTGATGCGAAAAAAACTGGCTGCTCAACAGGCAGTATACGGCATATGGATAACACTTGAATCGCCATCCATTACCGAGATAGCTGTGCATTGCGGGTTAGACTGGATAGTGATTGATGCAGAGCACGGACACCTGGACTGGCACAATATTACAGAACATATAAGAGCGGCTGTGCGCAGCAATACGGTTGTATTGGTAAGAATCTCTCATATAGATGAAGGCATTATTAAACGTGTATTGGATATTGGTGCAGATGGTATAGTAGTGCCGCATGTTGAAACTGTTGACGACTGGAATAAAGCGCTTGCCTATGCACGGTATCCTCCCAACGGTATACGCGGTATCGGCGCAGAACGCGCAACAAAATGGGGCAGTGCATTTGCCCAACATGTTGCTGACGCTGATAAACACCTGATGATGATTCCCATTATTGAATCGGTAAAAGGAGGTAAAAACATTGATGAGATCATCGGAGCAGATAATACCGAAATAATTTTCTTCGGGCCTGCTGACTATTCCGCATCAGCAGGGCACGCCGGCGAATGGGAGGGCAAAGGAATTGCGGAAACCATTAATGATTTAAAAGATAAAATTATTGCCGCCGGTAAAAATTGCGGTGTGATGATACGCTCAAAAGAAGACAGGGATCACAGGTATCAGCAGGGGTTTCGTATGCTCGCCATCGGAACAGATGCGGGGCTCATTTTAAAAACAATTCATTCTTTTTCTCTAATTATTTTATGAGTATACAATCAACGATGACTTCCGGTTCTGCAGACGGAAGATTGGAAATTATTAATCCAATTGGTTCCGGGGCTATTGCCGAATTAGCTCCGGGTATTATATGCGAAGCACAGGTGGGCGCGCACAATAATGCTGTTAACCTGTTTACCGCTATTGTTACGTTTGATGCGGGCAAATCATTACCTGCCCATACACACCCGCATGCAGAATCTATCACTTTATTAACAGGGAGCGCAGTAGTGGAAGTTGAAAATCGCAGGTATCACTTACAGCAATATGACAATATTACCATTCCGGGAAATGTAATGCATAAAGTGATCAACAATTCACCCGCAGAAAAAGCCATATTTCATATTGCGATGCCGGTATCTGTTCCGGAAAGAAATGCCAGTGAAGAAATATTTGAAACATATATAACAATGCCTGATGATTTAAACGGAAAATCCCGCAAAGAATATATTACCCGCTATAATGTTGCCACCCGGTATAATGCAGGCAGCAGCACGGCATTTATTGATTACTTTAATGAAAGCATGCTCAGTGGTGTTGGCATGAGTGGCGGGCTGGGAATTTTTTATAAAGACGGAAGACTACCTGCGCATTTTCATTCATTTGATGAATCCATATGCATCGTTTCAGGAGAAGCGATTTGCGTAACGCAACAGAATAAATATTTACTTTCTGATTTTTCCACAGCCTTACAACCGCACGGGCTTCCACATTATTTTATTAATCCATATCAAAAAGAAATGTATATGATATGGGTGTATGCGGGAGCTATGCCGGTACGAACTGAAGTAGCCGATTTTTAAAAATTGTCAATGATTGCAATTGTTTAATCTGTCTCTTAATTATACAAATATATTTCGCCAAAAAGTATAAATGAATTGTCAGGATGTACATTTTAATTGAAGTATTGCTACAGTAATTTTATCACATAACATTTTTAATATTCCAAAATCTTTTTTCTTACAAGCAGCAACAATTCTGATTAAACCAAAAATTAATTTATTATGAAAAAACGAGGATTGCCATTTTCAACATGGAAGAGGTGTGGTATGATGTTGATCTTACTACTGGCTTTTCATTGTTACTCTTTTTCGCAGGATATTTTAAAAATTTCCGGTATAGTTGCTGACTCTGCCAGTGGCAGCCCGTTAGCAGGCGTTACTGTATCAGTTGCCGGCACCACCAAAGCAACTAAAACCAATAGTGCCGGGGTTTACAATATTGATGTGGCTAAAGGCGCATCTTTAGTGTTCACCTTCACAGGTTACAATCCCAAAACAATTGTAGCAAATAATGATAATGATATTAATATCAGTCTCGGGGCTGTGTCTCAAAATTTGAGTGAAGTAATAGTGGTAAGCTATGGTACCCAGAAAAAAAGAGAGATTACCGGAGCTATAGCCAACATTAACGGTAAAGAATTAAAAGATATACCGGTTACGAATGTCGGTCAGAAACTACAGGGTAGATTAGCCGGTGTTCAAATTAATCAGAATACAGGCCAGCCCGGGGCAAATATGGCAATACGTATACGTGGTGCTGCTTCAATCA
>JASGIZ010000002.1:0-3296671 GCA_047601545.1 Agriterribacter sp.
GGGCAGTCCCTCTCTCTCCGCAAGACAAACAAAGCCCCGGGAGGGGCATTTTTGTTTTCAGGAACATGCAAAGCTTGCTTTGCAAAGCGGATGAAAATAAAGATGAGAGGTGTGCAGCACCGGCTTTGTTTGGTTTAAGTCCACCCGCCGCAGGCGCAAGGGATCATGCGAATAATCCCTTTCGCCGCTTAAGGAAATGCTCATTTTTGAATGTTTCCTTTTTTTATACATACAGCAAATTGATTTCAGTGCCTTACTTTCACCTTTCTTAAACGAAAATAGTGCTCGAGTTTTAGTCAGAAATTTTTAGCTGCTGATTGGTTTTGCGATATAACGCTAACAGAGTACTGGTATAGGTGTTATATCTATCCCGTAGGTTCAATTTCTGACGGTCAACATATTCAATGCTCCCAACAACGCACAGAATTTTTGATGATTTAGTTCTTAAAAACGACCGGAATTTTCAGGCAGTTTCTACGCTATTATTTTTCTTCAGCCAATTCTTAAGATGGTGTTTTATAAAAAAGATACGGTGGCCATATCGCAAAAAGGGAATTTGTTTGCGGGCAACTAAGGAGTAAAGCTTTGGTTTACTTAATCCTGTGAAATCCGAGCAATTTTTAATATCCAGGTATTCTTTCTTATGATTGCAGCCATTTATTTCCTGGTCAGGCATAGCTAACGCAATAGTAACTGTTAATGCATTTGTTTCGTTCAACGTCGTAAAGACTGCAGTAAAATATTTCATAGACTCTTTTTTAGCAAAAAAAGCCTTGAAAAAGGACATGTCACTGCTTAAAGTGGAAAAACATTTTGGATTCTTTTCTCCCCTGCAACTCATTTAGTCGAAAACAATATCGTATTTAGTTCAAATAAATATTCAAAACGTAAAAAATGGAAAGACAATTTTTGCAGAATAATGCAGGGCAGTTATTTTCTTTTGTATTTCTTATTATATTCATCTTCTCGTCAGCGCCGATCTATCGCTTATGTACAGGTAAAAATTTAAATAAACCTATAGCTTTGATGATGGCGCTCCCTTCTTTAAAAGTTCTGCTACTGATATCCAAACCGAAAGAGTTTAAAGCTATATTTTTCATCTCCTGCTCACTAAGTCTTTTTTTCAAATAATTTTTGGTATATAGCTCTTCAAAGAGGGCTATAAAGGCTGTTTTGTTGCCCTTTTGCCGATAGTACCAGGTTTGTCCATCATTGCTTAAAAAGTCGGGAGAAAGTGCTTTTATTGCTTCTGCATAAGCAGCCCTGCTCCAAAAGGCATCAAAGAAGTAATAATCTTTAGCATGATCAATTGCCTTGTTTTTAAGAAGAAGATTAGGATAAGAGACAAACATATCGGGATTATCCCGGATGATTTCTGCTGCCTTTCGAATCCATCCATTTTTATATCCATGCTTATCAATGTCGTCATCATTCAATTTGATGGACGGGCTATCTTTCCGGGAAGTTGATTCGTTCAATATTTTCCAGATAGTGCCTGAAACGCGAATGTCCGTTTTTTGAAAAGGCTCTATTCTTTCTTCGATCTTTTTTACAAACTCATTATATCCTTTTTCATCAGCCTCGTAGAATATCTTAACAAACTTTTCCCGCAAATAGTGTAAATATATAGCTTCTGCTTTCTCATCCTGCGTAGCGTTGGTTATAAAATCATATTGAAAAAATCTGGCTATTCCGGAATCATATATATCCATTTCTTCTTTTTGCCCATCACCAAGATCAATCGTTACTATGTTCAGATTTATTCCATCCAGAATATATTCATATTCTACGTCCTGAGGGGCATATTTTATAGAAAGCAACCCGCCGTCTACGTCAGATAGCAGCTTGTTGATAATGTCTTTCCGTAGATCCATAATCTTTGTGTATTTTATGTTTATGATAACTTTAAAATACTTTTTTTCTTATGCGAAAACTGATAATAGCACTTTAATTTTGATTTGAAGTAAGGAAATCTATCAGGTTTACATGGATAATTCCTTCTTTACTTATGCCCGTAGAAACATCACGTAAGGTGACTACATATTTGGGATAGTTGTCTTCAATTTTCAGGAGGTTACCAAATTCACGCTGAGCAGTTGTTTCATCATTGTCAAGGGTAAGACAAACCTGTACATATAATTTAGCCCCATTCTTAATCCCGATGAAATCAACTTCTTTATCATCCAATTTTCCAACAAACACTTGGTAATCATGCTGTATAAGGTGAAGATAAACCGCATTCTCCAACAATTTATGCATATCGGCACGCTGGTTAAAGCCAACAATCGCATTACGCAAGCCAATATCCTCAAAATAGTATTTCTCCCCAATCTCAAATATTTTCAGCCCCCCTATTTCTGCACGAACCACTTTATGTACAATATAGGCATTACTTAAGGATCTTAAATAATTGATAGTTAACTGGGGAGACATGATAATACGCTGTGATTTCAAGTATTTACTGATATTATTAGCCGAGAAGAGGCTGCCAGTATTATTGGCCAGATAAGTCACCAAATTCTCAAGAAAAGAAATATTACGGATATTTTCGCGGGCTACTACATCTTTTAATAAGATTGTAGAATAAACATTGCGCAGATATTCAAAAGGAATATCTTCCTGTAGTCCAATATTAGGCAAAAAAGGCATACCTCCATAACGAAGGTATTGTAGCACGGTATCCAATGTGTTGTCGAGTTGATGAAACTCCATAAACTCTTTGTAGCTCAGGCTGTGTATATGAAATGCAATATATCTGCCGGAAAGGTGCGTGGCCAATTCACCTGAAAGCATAGTAGCATTGCTGCCGGTACAATAGATATCACACACATTTTTTGCCAGCAAACTACGCAGGCTTCGTTCAAAACCAACTACTTCCTGCACCTCATCTATAAAAAAATAATTATGCTTATCCTTAACAAGTTTATCTTTCAAATAAGCATTAAGAGCAGTGTATGTTTTAATAGAAAGGAACTCGTCCAGTTCCATATTGATGTATACAATGTTCGCCTTAGAATCGGTATGACGGATGTGATCCATCAATTGGAGCAAAACATAGCTTTTTCCAACCCGGCGTTGTCCGGTTAAAACTTTAATTATCGGTTTATTGATAAAGGGAATGATCCTTTTTGTATAAATGGGCCTTTCTATTAGATTCATGTATAAAAGAAATTATTAGTAAAATTATACAAAGTTTCATTTATAACGTAAAGTAATAGAAATGACATAGACTAACCGCTATGCCACAATTTAGCAGAAAAGGGAAAGCTTGCGAACAAGAAGTCCTATTCTTGAAATAATAAATTGATTTTCAATATATCAAGAAATTATTATACTGTCCGGAAAACTAAGCAAAGGAATCAGGTATTCGATTGTATTCCCTCCCAGCCCGCCAGTAACCACATAATTTTTAAACGGGTAATAGTATTCTTCATCAAGCTTAAACGCCCGATTGTAAAAGTGTGCTGATTTAAGGTAAGCATAAATTTTTTCTTTACGGGTTGAGGTAATAAAACCCTTTCTTCTCCACGCACTGGCCAGCATAATAAATCGTTCAGCAGTTTTTCCCACGGCTTCAAGCATTTCAAGATCTTCAAAAACCTTATCAAATTTTTATGTAAGTAACTGATCCTTTTTACCAGATTTTATGGATTCCTGCATATAATGTTTACATCTCACATTGCTATATTTTTCAAGTGCTTCTACCGAAAATTTAGCCTTTGAGCTCGCCTGTAATTTTTTTAATTGGTTTACAGCTTCAGCATAATCTCCCAATTCGTAAAAGATCATTGCGCAAAGTTCGTCTACCTTGTTACTGGAGATGCCTGATGCCCGAACCTTATGCTGCAATGTTTCAAATTTTGCCGTAGCTGTTTGCCATGTGTAATTACAGGAATCCAGGTCATTCAATAAATTTTCAAGTTCAATTTCGGCTTCTTTCGCAATAATGTAAGTGGATTCATCATTTTCCCATTCTTTTTCATTCACAAGCCTGTAATATGGATATCCGTAACACTGATATGCTCCCCATGTATTATTCCGGTGGTTATCATTTTGTTCAACTTACGGTGCTTCAATATGAAGCTTTAAACTTTCCTGCCATCATGTGGATATTAGAAGTTATCTGGAATTGCCGGGCGTTGCTTCCACAATTGAAAAAGCCAGTTTTAAAAAAGGGAGGAATTAATGCACGCTCTCTGATAAATTGAGCGTAAGGAATTTCTGCTAAGAGATGAATGGATGTACGTAAATATAAAATAAATTATGTAATGCTCAGATTTAATTCCAGGGATTTCGCTTTTAGAAAAAACGCTTGCGGACATCGTTCATTTCGATCCCGCCCTCGGGAAGACAGAATAAAATACACGTTGCGGCGGGATTAGTGGAGTTTAAAAAAAAGCTTACAGTGCGCCAGTGGAAGAAGTTTGAAAAATCATTAAACAGCATCGAAAATATAAAGTGACAGAATGTTCGGGTACATTTATCGCAAATACACAAAATGCCTTAAGTATCTTATTAGTCTCACAGACCTGAATTTGCCTGAAGATAAAATTTATTAATCCCCGTCCGTATGTCTATCTCATACAGATATAATTAAATAGTAAAACCATTGAAAGTTAAACCGGGACTGGAAATAACCGGCCCCGGCTTTTTGAATATGGAATAGCGATAGTAATATTTATACTTTTATTTCCATGCGCTGCTAAGATGTTCAAAGCTCAACGATTTTATAACAAAACCATCGGTTGAGGTAATGACAACGTCTGTAAAATCTGAAGATGGAAAGAAAATAGCTGTTAATACCGACAATCCCTTATCTGCAAACAATTCAACAGAAGCATTGTCTATTACCAAAGTTATATCAGTGTTTTTGGCAGTAGAAAATCTCGGCGCTATAATGTTCTTACCAAAATCTTTGTGAAAATCAATTTTACCAGACTGGCTTCTGTCAACGAAATATTGATTGGCTGTCTTATCATAGCCAATTACCAGTTTTTCACCGGCATTATTCGAAAGGGTAATATTGAATCCTTTTATCTCATCAGCATTCAGCTTCAATATTGCCGGGCCATTCAGTTTTCCAGCCTTTGCAGTAATATCAGCTTTTTTTGCTTTTACATTTTTTGCTTCATATATCTTAGATCGAAGTACATCTATCTCCTTTACAGGCACTGAGCTTACTAAATAGGTATTCCCCATTTTCTGAAGCGATAATTCTCTTGCAATGGTATTGGCGCTTCTCCATTTCTCCGTGGGCACAATATTCGCATACATCCAGTTGCTCATCCAGCCCAGGAAAATTTTCCTGTCGCCGGTATTAGACCAGGTGATGCCTGCGTAATCATCAGGGCCATAATCTATCCATTTGGTATCTGTTTCGTTTGGCGTAAAAATATGACCATCAAATTTGCCGGTAAAATATTGCGTTGCAGACCCGCCGTTTGGCCCGCCGGGATTGATGTTTACGATCAATACCCATACTTCTTCGCCATTGAGCGATAACGGAAACAGGTCAGGACATTCCCATACACCACCGTGCGCACCGAGGTCTTTTCCAAACTCACTTTCTTTTGTCCAGTTTTTTAAATCGGGTGATGAATAGAAGCCAATATGATCCGTAACTGCCAGGGTCATGATCCATTTTTTAGCAGGCTCATACCATGAAACTTTAGGGTCGCGAAAATCGCGTATACCGGGATTGGGCAATACCGGGTTGCCTTTATATTTTGTCCATGTTTTACCTTCATCCAAACTGTAAGCAATGCTTTGTGTTTCTATTTTATCAAAACCATCTTTTTCCATGGCATGACTATGGCTGGTATAAATAGCTACCATTGCATTGGCGCCAAAACCCGCAGTATTGTTCTTATCAATTACTGCGCTACCGGAGAAAATAGTTCCCAATGCATCGGGATATAAAGCAATTGGCAGCTCTTCCCAATGTACAAGGTCGGTGCTAACGGCATGCCCCCAGTGCATCGGGCCCCAAACCGGCTTATCGGGATTGTGCTGGTAAAATAAATGATATTTGCCGTTGAGATACACCATGCCGTTAGGATCATTCATCCATCCTTTTTTAGGAGAGAAATGAATTTGCGGGCGATGCTTATCGGTGTATGCATCACTCTGGCTCCATAATGTTTGAAAAGAAATAACAAAGGAGGCTAACAATAACCATTTAGCTTTTGCAATCATAATATGTTTTTTTATGTTACAATATAATTCATCAGCTTTTTTCGTGAGAAAGAGAGACGACAGACGTAAGATGCTCACTGCCAAATGCTTTTCAATTCGTATACTTCAAGACCGGAAACTTTGGCTGTACCGCCCTTTGCAAATATTGATAAGGAACGGTTGTTGTCATCTATATTAATATTAACGGGCATGAACATTAAACCATTATTTATAAAAATTTCAAGTCCCGTGCGGTCTGCATAAATCAGCAGGCTTAGCTTACCATTCAGCAAAGGTGCAGGGGCTTTCACTCCATCTACTACAAGCTGCTGACTGGTTACACCATATACTGCTTCCACACCGCGAATGTTAAGGTTCACTTCTTTTGCTTTACCCGGAGCAATTTCCATGTGCAGTTCTGCCAGTTCAATATTGATATCTTTTAAAGGATTGGCGCTGTTTTCTTTTATACTTTTACTTCCCAACCTGTATACTTTTCCGCTACGGAGATTCTCCACTTCCTTTACCGGCATACGGGTTAGCCTGATGCCTTCCGGAGTTTTTACCAGCTTGTGCTCCAATGGCAGGCTCATAGACTGATTAAAACTGTTTTCACCTTTAGCAGTATTGGTTCTCCACCAGCCAATTTCTATACGCCTGCCTGTTGGTTCATCACTAAATGTTTGCGGTGCGTAAAAGTCACGGCCATGCTGGTTTTGCAGCCTGCTTTCTTCCGGTGCAAAAGTTGATCCGTCAAAAGTACCTATAGCATACTCGGTATTAGCGCCGGTAAGCACCCATTTTTTTACACCATCCGTTCCTGTTACAGGCAGCTCATAAAATTCAGGGCACTCAAACAGGTAACGGTCATTGCCAATACCACCGTATGTAACAATGGTTGGCGTCCAGTTTTTAAGATCAGGCGAAGTAAGAAACTGCATGCTGTGCTGCTCATTATTTCCTCTTTCAACCCATACAACCATTACCCATTTTTTAGTTGGCTCATGCCATATTACTTTAGGATCACGGTTATCTTTATTGATGCGTGGAACTACCGCTTCAATTTGCCGGTGAAAAGTACGTCCGTCAGTACTCCATGCCATATACTGTCCCCAGCCTCTTGCGCCGGTATGGAACATTACCATCGCAGGTTTCCCGTTCTCACCTAACCCACTTGTATTATCCTTATCTACCACTGTACCACCACTGAATACCGGTCCGCCCTGGTTGGGATGTAAGGCATCATCCAGTTCCGTCCAGTGTATAAGATCCTTGCTTACAGCATGTCCCCAGGTCATATTACCCCAATTATACCCGTATGGGTTATGCTGAAAAAATAAATGGTATTCGCCGTTAAAATATACCATACCGTTAGGATCGTTCGTCCAGCCACGCCTGGGAGAGAAATGAAACTGCGCTCTCAGCTTTTCTTTATATTCGTTGGGATTTGTGTCTTCATCACTCTGCATTACCGGCTCAAACACTTTTGATGCAGCAGCAACTTTATCTACCCTTAATTCAATCTGTTTTCCTTTCCATTCATCAATGCGCATGTAAGCATACCAGTCAGGTTTATCTTCTGCCAGCTCCATATCCCAAAAGCGGGTATTCACACCATCAACCCATAATTCAAGATTATGCTTCTGCGCTCCATTTTTAACAGGCAATACCAGGTATTTTTTTTCAGCGGTAAAATAGGTGCTGATATTTTTTGTTGCAGATGCCTGTTGTGCAACTGCAGGTAATACAAGAAAAAACGGAAGCAATATCTGTAGCAGATTTTTGATCATGTTTTATTATTTTGATGGTGAAAGCCCCGGCGGCTGAAAAACAATACCGCCGGTTGCAAGTTACAGCTTATCACTTACCACTTCTTTTACCACCCGGTATTTTGTTGATATAATCCCCGGCTGTAGTTAATCTGGTTCAATGGTATAGGAAAATATTCATCTCTGCCTTTGGTAAATTTCGCGTCAGACAAATGCGAAGATCTTGTTTTCTCAACCGAAAAATATGCAGTCATGGTTTCTGCCGTCACTCCCCAACGGACAAGATCAAAGAAATGATAGCCCTCTGTTGCAAATTCCAAATGCCTTTCCCAACGTAAAGCCTGACGGGCATATTCCTGCGTCCAGGTGCAATTTACACCAGGCTGATATGTGCTTACGCCGTAGTGAGAAGTAGGGTTGCCGTTAGCCTGTACCAATAAAGTTGCGCTCGATGCCGCCCGTGTGCGCAACTGGTTAATTAAAGATACCGCTTCATTCTGTTTGCCAAGTTCTATTAATGCTTCAGCTTTAAATAAAAGTACATCGGCATAGCGGATAATGTTCCAGTTTTTTGAACTTGACATGAATGGCGGAACTTTTTGAAAAGAAGCATCATCATATAAAACCGCTTCCTTAAGACTGGCAAATGCACCGTACACTTCCGGCGCCCGCGCCCATGATTTCTGGAATAAGAAATCTGTTTTATATTTATAAGGATAGCCCGGTTTTGCTACTGTGTGATCTAAACGTTCATCAAAAGTACCGGTTTGGTAATTGCCGGATGCCGCCACATCGTTATCGTTGTAATTATTAAACATAGGCAGTCCGTCAGCGCCGGTTTTAAAAGCGTTGATCAAATCATGACTCGGTACATTGAATCCGCAGCAACCATATTCCTGGTTCATAGGATAGTTCAACGCATGCCCGTAATCCAATCTTCCTTTCGGCGTACCATCATCTTTTGAATATTGAATCGCAAATACGGATTCACGTGAGTTTTCGTGCGCTGTTAAAAAATTATAAGCAAAATCCGTATTAAGCGAATATTTCCCGGAATTGATGACGGCATCACAAAGCGTATTCACCTCAGTAAGCATGCCGGCATCAACAGACGTTACCGCATTATTATCGTCCTGCTTATATGCGGCATATAATAAAACTTTTGCGAGATAAGCGCTGGCAGTATATTTATCCGGGCGTCCCACATCTTCCTGCGATTCGGGAAGATTAGCTGAGGCAAAACGAAAATCTTCTGCGATCTTTTCCCATAATGCATCATTGGAATAGCTTCGGTTTGATACCGTATCGTAAGATGCTTTATCAATGGTTTCATCTATATACGGAATGCGTTTGAACAATATTTTGGATAGAAAATAGAAATGTCCGCGCAGAAAACGCACTTCGGCCTGCCGCGTGGTTTTATTGGGAAACACATCAGTACCCACTTCATTTAACCTGCGCGGCGCTTCATTTGCACGCCCTATATCAACATATAACCTATACCACAATTCATCAATCAAACCATTATCAACACGGTTTAAAGAAAATGTTTCCATCAAATGAAATTCGCTAAGATCACCGGGGCCGTCGCCGCCTTTATACGTATCGCCACCACGAACGCTCCCGTATGGCCAAAGGCTTGAATAGGGAGACGTATAATGGTCATTGCCTAATGCAGAATAAGCGGCTATTACCATTTTATCTATATTTTCTGGCGTGTTGAGGTCATCGCCGGATACAACGCCCTGTGGCGCTTCATCCAATCCTTTTTTACAGGACGACAGCATGAGCCCTGCTGTAATGATTACAAATAATATTTTTTTCATGAGCTGTATTTTCAGTAAGAATTATAATGTTACATTTAAACCAATCGTAGCAATAACCGGCACAGGAAAACCGCCATTGCCCGGCACTTCAGGATCAGGTGCTGTAAATGATTTGCTTTTGATCATGAACAGGTTTGACGCCTGTATGTATATTCTTGCATTTTGAATATTCAGGCTGCTCAATGCACTTTTCAGGTTATAGCCTAATTGAATATTACGGAGCTTGATATACGATCCTTTTTCATAGAAATACGTTGATGCCCTGCCCTCATTATTACGGTTTACAAGCGTCAGTGCAGGTATGGTTGAATTAGGATTCTGCGGCGTCCATGCATCAAGTGTTCTTTGTCCCCAGTTACTGCCTACCCAAAGCGATGAAAAATCTGTCCATGTTTTATAATCGTTGAATACAGTAATGCCTTCCACTCCCTGCAGGAAAAAGCTGAAGTCAAAGTTTTTGTAATTAAGCTCAACATTTAATCCATATAAAAACTTAGGGTTATTATCGCCTATATAATCACGGTCTTTATCGTCAATTACATTATCATTATTCAGATCTTTATACCGTATTCTTCCAAGCCCTTTGCCTACCTGATCAGGGGCTTTATCTACTTCATCCTGTGTTTTAAATAATCCATCGGCTACATATCCAAAGAAGGAATTTATGGGTCTTCCCAATATGGTTTTATCAGTACCGTTACCGGGATACGATGTGAGCACCTCATCCGGCAGGTAGGTTACTTTGTTCCTGTAAGATGAAAAATTACCTGTAACGCTCAATGAAAGATCGTTCGCAATATTGCCATTATAGGTTGCCTGCACCTCTATACCCTTATTACGCATAGACGCTCCGTTGAACCAACGGTTACCACCCTCTCCCACTACCGCAAGATAGCCGGGGCTGATAAGGATATTGGAAGTATTCTTCACAAAATAGTCTATTGAGCCCGTAATTTTATTTTGGAGAATACCAAAGTCAAGCCCTATATTGCTTTCTTTTGTTGACTCCCATTTTAAAAATTGGTTACCGGTTTGTATGGCAGCATAGTCGTTAAGCTAAGAAGAAAATAATATCTAACACATTGATAATGAACAACTCCCCGTGGGGAGTTGTTTTTTTTATTTTCTCCTCATTGTCGTATTATTTAAGGGCATGGGATAAGGAATGTTTGTATAATGCATACCCGTTGCAAAAGTAAGCATTTACTACCTAAGAGGAGAAACAAATTAGCAATTCGGGAAAAGATTTTATTGGAGGAACATGCCGCAGATATTTCTGCCAACATTAAGGGTTTCCTTTGTTCTGCCCAGGCAGAGAGCATAGGCAGGCAAACAGGGTTTATTAAAAGAAGCAGTGGCAAAATAACAGCACAGGGTTTCCACGATGGCTCAATGCGCAGGTGCAGGCTAAAAGCAAGGGTGTTGGTATATCAAAAGAACATAAAAAAAAGCTGCATTATAATATTTACATTACTAATGTTGAAGCTGATATATTGCCTGCATCTGAAATCAGAAGAACCTATTACCTGCTCTGGCAGATAGAGTTGGTATTCAAGACGTGGAAATCATTTTTTCGCATCAATGAAGTTAAACGGGTAAAAAAGGAGAGGCTGGAATGCCAGTTACCGGGCAGGCTGTTATGGATACTGATCAATTGGGGCTTATTCAGTCGGCTCAATAAGCACGTATCTGTTAGCGGGCAGGCTGTAAGCATGCTGATGTTTTTTAAACGAAGCCTCAAATTTGCTTCTACTTTAAAACTGGTACTATTAAAAAAGACACCCATTAAAGCCTGGCTATCAGATACCTATCTGCCCCTGATTATAGATTGTGTATGCCTGCCACCAAAAAATAAACAAACCCATTATGATTCTTTAAACATCAACAAAAAAGCTTAGCTTAACGACTATGGTGTCTCACGAGCTACCTATAGACACGACACATGTCATGGTGGCGGCAAGTTTCGTATACCGGGAAAAACATCAGGCTCATTTTTAATAACGGGAATAACAACTCCTGCGGTAAACATTCTATTGCAAAGGAGCTGCCTTTATTTTAACGCAGATCGCACCTTCCTTACAAAGGCCTGGCTAACAGCAGCAAAACCGGCAATTTCAGCAACAGAAAATTTACCCGTTGCCAACAGGTTTTTCACTACCTGTTCTTTGCCTTTCTCAATGCCTTCTTTCCTCCCTTTTTCAATATAAACATCTAAAATGTTCATCACTGTTTTCTTTATAGTTTCCGGTAACGAATTTAATACTTTTTTTCCTTCCAACGGAGCCCGGCTAAACAGGTAAATGATAAACCCTCTTAGCAGGGTTCCCTCTCCCTGTGATGCCAATACGAGTAGTTTCGATGCGTTTTGCTCCGGCCACTCCTTTTCAAAACCATGCTTCAACGCTAAAAACGAGGCTGCTAAAAATTTGTTGTTCAGCCGCTCTATGGCTTTATCATTTAAAACACCCAGGTTATTATAAACGTACTCAAAGGTCGGTAGGTATTGTTTCCAATCATCTTCTATATCATCAAAAAGCCCCGCAAGTGTGTGGTACTGCCATTTTCCTTTACCGTGGTAAAGCAGCACAGGTATAACAAGCGACAGCGGCTCTTTATTGACTGCCTGCTTTTGTAAAGCCGAAAAAATATAACTCCCGATCTGTATGGGCGTGTATTTGTCGGGGTAGATTTTGTGTTCTATCAGCAGGCTCACTTTTACAGGCTTTTTTGTACCCTTTCTCTGGCAGGAGTACACAATGTTACTCATCGTTTTCTTCAGCTCCTCTGATAAATAGGTATCCGGCAATTGCCTTAGCGTAGAAAAATTAACCTGCTGCTGATAAAAGCAGGCAGATAATTTTTAAAGTATTCCACAGCAATGCTTTTATTGGATAAAATGCCGCGAATAAAATCATCATGGGTAGCCTTGGTGTTCATGATGTAAAATTAAAGGATTGATGCGTATTTAGACTGAATCTTCAAGGTATCAGCTATCAGCATCGCCCATTCTCACATTTCACGTTTCACCTCTCACATCATTGTCTATTCACCATTGCCTATCCCCACACCTTCTTCCTCCCCTTCTTCTCCACCTTCCTGTCATCCGTGTATGCATAGCCGTAACCATATCCGTATCCGTTATATCCATACCTTCCCCCTCCTGCTTTAATGCCGTTAAACACAACAGCCGGGTTTTTAGCGGCTTTATCTTTAAATGTTCATCTAATTTTTTTAAATAAACCCGTGGCGTTATGCCCTGTCGTATCACATACAATGTGGCATCGCACATTGGTGAAATAATATACGCATCAGTAACCGGGCTAACGGGGCAGGTATCTATTAATATATAATCAAAATGCTGGTCAAGGTAATTCAGCAGTTCCTGCAGGCGGCCATTCATGATCAGTTCCGAGGGGTTCGGCGGGATAGCTCCGGAAGGAATAATATATAATCCCGGCTGATCCGAAACCGGTTTTATAATATCCCCGGCTTGTTTTTCACTGATAAAATACTGGGTGATCCCAATCTCCTTCGGCATATTGAAGACGGCGCTCAATTTAGGTTTGCGCAGGTCAAGCTCCAGCAATATCACTTTTTTGCCCGCGAGCGCCAGGCTGATGCCGAGGTTGGCACTGATAAAGCTTTTGCCCTCACCGGAAACGGAAGAGGTTAGCAGTATTCTTTTTTTCCTGGAATTAATACCGAGATAGCCCAAAGATGTTCTTAACTGGCGAAAATATGCGATTTATTAACTTTAGCAATCAGGGCAAAGCCCATTGTGGGTAATTCTACTTTTACGGTATTATTGGTTATCTGCACAACTTTTCCCTCTTTGTGCATAAAGGGTCCATATAAAATTTTAACGGTATCATTAAGGTTAACTTCAATTTTTCCACGAAAACGCCTGCACGTTGTGAATATCGTAAAACTACGTATAAACTTTACAGCCATAAAGCAATGCAACAGGCTTATAATGGCGCAGGAGGCGTTTGTTTTATCATAATCAGTGTTCCTAATCTTTGCTGCCTGGTTAATTGATATACTTCCTGCCACGAATTCCGGTGTTCGTAGCGGCGAAACAGAATTTGCTGCACAAGAGGCACAAAGCATACATAAAGTTACACAGCGCGTTTTATTATTCTTTGTGGCTTTTTGTGTATCCTTCGTGTACCTCTGTGAAATAACCAGGTTGTTGCCTTGGAATTATTCGTGATAATGAGTGTGATTTGTGGCTCAAAGTGTACGCAATCATTATATCAAAAATCTCCACAATTGTTTTTAAACAACTTTTAGAAATGCAGTTTAAATAAAACACATTATATATTTAGAAAATATAACTAAGCAAAAAATACCGTTCATTTGATATTATCAACTTAAAACACTCATTATTTAGCTGTTATTTAATTTAATATCCTTTATAAATTATTCAAAAAAATAGCTGCTATATGATACAAAATTCATAAAATGAAAGACCAACTTAAATTAAAGTTAATAATATGTGATTTATTTTGTCATTTTATATTAAATATTCACTTATATTTGTTGAATAATTACTAATATTAATTTTTTTTAATTTAAAATCGCTCACATGGCCAAACGTACACTAAAGCAGTTTGCCCCCTTCCTCGTACTGGCAGCAATAGCTCTTGCTGCTATTTTTATTAAACCTGCTACTGATTTTGCTGATACTTCTAATTACAGCACATCAGATATCGCCTGGATAATTGTAGCTACTGCACTGGTATTTTTAATGACACCCGGGCTTGCATTCTTTTATGGCGGAATGGTACATCGTAAAAATGTGATCTCCACCATGATGAAAAGTGTGGTTGCCGCAGGTGTGGTTAGCGTACTTTGGGTATTTGTTGGCTATAGTCTTTGCTTTGGTACAGACATCAGTGGTTTTATCGGTAACCCTTCAACGCATCTCTTCTTTAAAGATGTTAACTCTGGCGAACCCTGGGTTGGAGCGCCTACCATTCCTAAAACCTTATTCTCATTATTTCAATTAATGTTTGCAATCATCACTCCCGGTCTTGTTGTGGGAGCTGTTGCAGAAAGAATACGTTTTACATCTTATATATTATTCATTGCGCTCTTCAGCTTACTGGTATATGCGCCATTGGCACACTGGAGCTGGCATCCTGACGGGTTCTTATTTAAAATGGGCGCCCTTGATTTTGCAGGCGGCACTGTTGTACACATTTCTGCAGGTTGTGCTGCACTTGCAGGCGCATTGGTATTAAAACGCAGAAAAGCGCATATAGAGCATAAAGAAATTCCGCCGGCTAATATTCCTTATGTATTAATTGGTACAGGATTGCTTTGGTTTGGCTGGTTTGGTTTTAATGCAGGCTCAGCACTCGGTGCAAATGCACTGGCGGTTTCTGCTTTTGCAACTACCAACACTGCTGCCGCTGCTGCCGGTTTGGGCTGGATGTTCTTTGATGTATTGCGGGGTAAAAAACCTTCAGTAGTTGGATTTTGCATTGGTGCAGTAGTCGGGCTGGTAGCTATTACGCCGGCTGCCGGTTTTGTGGCTATTCCGCAAAGTATTTTTATAGGAGTAATAGCCGCAATCATTTCTAATATAGCCGTGTATTACAAACAAAAATCAACACTTGATGATACGCTTGATGTATTTCCATGTCATGGTATTGGCGGTATGGTAGGCATGTTGCTAACAGGTGTTTTTGCAACCAAAGCGGTAAACGCGGCTGGTAATGATGGCTGGTTCTATGGTAATTCAGCTTTCTTCTTTACCCAGCTAAAAGCAATGGTTATTTCTGCCACTTATAGTTTCGCTGTTTCTTTTGCGATATTCAAATTTATCAATTTCATACTGCCTTTGCGTGTTAGCGCCGAAGAAGAAGAGCTCGGGCTTGATGCAACACAGCATAACGAGAAATACGTTCAGGGAACTTTACTGGTGCACAACAACGGCGTATTGCGTGAAGAGGAGGTTACTGAATAAATAGTACGGGAACCAACTATTATTATATCATAAAAAAAGAAAAGGTACAGTTTTAAAATTAACCTCTGACCAGGTTTTAAAACAGTACCCTTTCATTAACACTTAAAATCAACTGCAATGTTAAGAAAATTTCTGACACTGGCCATTCTTGTGGTCCCTTTCTCCAATGCATTTTCACAGGATTCTACGGTAGCGGCAACAGAGCCTGTAAAAGGCGAATTAAAGGTCTCAGGTTTTGTGGATGCATATTACAGATACAATTTCGGCAATCCAAAAGGCATTTACGACTTTGATGGAAATCCCCAGTTTAATAATAATACGAGTTTTACCAATTCTCAAAACTCTTTTGAGCTTGGAATGGCTTCACTTAAAGTAGATTATACTTACGGTAAAATTTCTGCAACCGTTGATCTGGGCTTTGGCAGCAGGGCAAGGGAATTTTCTTATGCTGAAGATGATGGCATATTACAGGCCATCAAACAGGCTTATGTAAGTTATTCCCCAACTGATAAAATTAAATTCACTATGGGTAAATGGGGAACGCATGTGGGATATGAATTGCTTGATCCTCAGTTAAACCGCAATTATAGTATGAGCTATATGTTTTCTTACGGACCATTTTCTCATACAGGTATAAAAGCCGATTTTGGTTTGGGAGATAATTTTGGTTTAATGGTGGGTGTAGCCAATCCTACTGATTACTTATCTGCCAGTTTTGCTAAAAAAAATTTCCTGGCGCAACTCAGTGCTACATATGACAAATTCAGCGCATTCTTAAATTACGTTGGTGGTAAAGATCTCAGCAATGGCACTGGCAACCAGGTAGGGTTAACTATGACGGCAAAAGTATCAGACAAATTCAGCCTGGGATATGATGGTACTGTTAAATCTTACAAGCCCGACGGCGGCAACGCGGCTTCGTGGTGGGGTTCTGCTTTGTATGTAAATGTTGACCCAAGCGATAAATTCGGATTAACGCTCCGCGGAGAATATTTTGATGATAAAAAGGGGGTAACCGGTGTAGTAAACACAAGTGTTCTTCAAACAACTTTATCACTTAACATAAAGCCACACGAGAATATCATGATCATTCCTGAATTCAGGCTGGATAGCGCGAAAGATCCGATTTTTATCAAGAATGATGGCGCCGGCTCAAAAAGCACAGGAACATTCCTTTTAGCAGCTATTGTATACTTCTAAAAGTATGCAGCACCATTAATGTCCGATCCTTATCCCTGAAAAATAAAAATGCTGCATGAAAAAATGATTATGAGGAGGAATAAAATAAATAACCCCTTATACTAAAAACAACATGTATGAATAAGTTCAGCAGTACTGCCCCGTTTCTCTTACTCGCTTTATTTTCCATAATAGGAATTTTTGTGCCCCTGGTTGCCGACTTTGACGGTTCAAAAGTGTACAACTACGCCGATATATCATGGGTGATAATATCAGCTGCGCTGGTATTATTAATGACCCCGGGTTTATCTTTCTTTTATGGTGGAATGGTTGGCAAAAAAAATGTGATCGCCACCATGATGCAAAGTTTTATTGCTACCGGTCTCATCAGTATTTTGTGGCTGGTAGTAGGTTTTGGATTAGCCTTTGGTCCTTCAATAGGAGGCTTCGTTGGCAACCCTACAGCATTCCTTTTTATGAGAGGAGTTAACGGACATGAGCCGTGGAGCCTTGCACCCACAATTCCGATATTATTGTTCGCATTATTCCAGATGAAGTTTGCAATTATTACCCCGGCATTGGTAGTGGGTGCAACCGCGGAGCGTATCAAATTCACCTCGTATGTATTATTTATGGTGCTGTTCAGCCTGTTGATTTACGCACCTATTGCACACTGGACATGGCATCCTGATGGCTTATTATTCAAGATGGGTGTGCTTGATTTTGCAGGTGGTACTGTGGTGCACATTTCTGCCGGTTGTGCAGCATTAGCCGGCGCTATTGTGTTAAAAAGAAGACAGGTTCATATTAATAAAGAACATGTAAAACCTGCAAGGATACCTTATGTTTTATTGGGAACAGGTTTACTGTGGTTCGGCTGGTTTGGTTTTAATGCAGGTTCTGCGCTTGGCGCAAACAGCCTTGCTGTAGATGCATTCGCCAATACCAATACAGCTTCTGCCGCTGCAGGCTTATCATGGATATTTTTTGATGCCATGCGTGGCAGAAAGCCATCTGCGCTGGGCTTTTGCATCGGGGCTGTAGTTGGTCTCGTTGCCATCACACCCGCCGCCGGTTTTGTAGGGTTACCTCAAAGTTGCTTTATTGGTTTTATTGCAGCAATTATTTCTAATCTTACTGTATACTGGAAAGGTAAAACAACTATTGACGATACACTGGATGTATTTCCCTGTCATGGTGTTGGTGGTATAGTTGGTATGATATGCACAGGCATCTTCTCAAGTAAAGCCATAAACCCTGCCGGTACTGATGGTTTATTTTATGGCGGTACTGAATTTTTTATGCACCAGGTATTAGGATGTATTATCGTGGTAGTATTTTCATTTGTGATGGGCTTTTTGGTATTCAAAATCACAGATATTATCCATCCTATAAGGGTTACAGCTGCAGAAGAAGAAATAGGCCTGGATATTACACAACACGATGAAAAATTATAAACAACATTAAAAATATTATGTAACGATTTTCATAGGGCAAGCAATCGTTAAAGCCTTCCATTTCTATGGAGGGCTTTCTTTTTAAGACTCCTAAAATATATCAACAAATAGATGCACCTTCATTTTAATATTTGTTATGCTGTTTACTGTTGTAGCTTGTTGAGTTCATATACGAGAGACTGCTCTTTAAAGCATATGTTCAGCGCTTCGGTAAAGTCGGTATTATCTTATATTGAGCGAAACCGGCTTGGCTCTTTTAATATAGTATGCTGCAAAATCGGGGAAATATGGTCATTTGCTTATTTTTAAGCTTTAAAAGTTACACAAACGAATGCATAGTATGCCGCCTTTTGATGAGAGAGCGCTTGTTTTATCTGTTGCGGCAGATGATCAGAAGGCGTTTGCAATATTATTTGAATATTATCGCAACAGGATATATACCGTTGCTTTCACACTTACCGATTCCAAGCAGGCGGCGGAAGAAATCGTTCAGGATGTATTTGTGAAGGTGTGGCTCAAGCGCAAAGAGCTTCCTGCTGTGGAAAAGTTCAAGGCCTGGCTTTTTGTTATTGCACGAAATATGATATTTTCTTTTCTCAGGAGTGAAGCGGCAAAGGCTAAAAAACAGCGCCAGGCCGGGGCGGATTTGTTGCTGTCCGGATCTCCGCAGGAGGCATTGGATAAACTGGGGGAGAAAGAACTGCGGCACCTGCTTTTAGCAGCGGTGGATCAACTTTCTGCACAGCAGAAGCAGGTTTACCTGTTAAGTAAGGAGGCTGGTATGAAACAGCAGGAGATCGCTGAACAGCTTAATATTTCCCCTCAGACCGTTAAAAAACACCTCCAATACGCGATGCGCAGCATCCGGGCATATATCCTTTCTAAAGGAGACCTGAACCTGGCCTTGCTTTTTTTGTGGATAGTTTCTTAATCTTTATTACCCCCTGATCATTTTTTATGCGTCTTTAGATCCGGACTCCTGAGCAAACAAGGAAGTCTGCTGTAAATATGGCGGAATCAAAACTGGCCTATCTGTTCAATAAAGTGCTGGAGAAAAAAGCTTCTGCAGAGGAAAAAGCAGCATTGAAAACACTCCTGCTGGATCCCGAAAACGAGGAGCCTTTTAAAGCCTTGCTGGATAAAGCCCTGGTGTTGGTGAAAGACGAAATGCAGATGGAAGAAGCTGCCGCTTCACAGATACTGGAAGTAATAAGGTCGCTGGATAATAGTAACACCGTCGCCAAAGTAGTTCCTATATCAGGGAAACGATTCGGATGGGCGGTTGCGGCAGCCATCGCGATGATTGTTATCGCTGCCGGCTGGTGGCTCTCTTCTCAGCATTCAGCAGGTAAAAGTGCGGATCAGACAACAGCGGTTAGGGACAATGATATAGCAGCTCCGGTGCGTTCGCAGGCAGTACTTACTTTATCTTCCGGTGAAAAGATCCTGCTGGATAGTGTTTCGGCCGGCAAGGTAACTGCAGAGGGAGGCGTTGAGGTTACCAAAGCTTCAGACGGACGGATCGTATATTCAGGCAACAATCAAAATACGGTATCCAATACCATCTCTTTACCTAAGGGAAGCCGCCCGCTTCAACTTGTATTGGCAGATGGATCCCGGGTATGGCTAAATGCAGCCTCCTCTATTACTTATCCCACCTCCTTTACAGGTCAACGCAGGCGTGTTGAAATACAGGGAGAAGCATATTTCGAGGTAAGCCACGACAAGCTAAAGCCCTTTATAGTACAGTGCGGCATTACATATGTTGAAGTGCTGGGCACACATTTTAATGTAAAGGCCTACACTGATGAGCCCAGTACCGATATTACGCTCTTGGAGGGAAGCGTGAATGTTGTAAGGAACAATGAAGAAAACGCAGCGGTATTGCTTCATCCGGGTCAACAGGCAGTAGTAACTGATATGATACAGCTTGTAAACAATGCAGATACAGAATCAGCTATCGCCTGGAAGAACGGGTATTTTTCCTTAAAAGGAGCCGATCTGCATGCTATTATGCGGCAGATCTCAAGATGGTATAATGTGGAAGTAATCTACGAGGGCAACGTGTCGGATCGAAAGTTTGTAGGGGTCATCAGCCGAGATATCCGTTTGAGCGACCTGCTGCAATCACTGAAAGAATATGGCATTGAGGGCAGGCTTGAACAACAAAAATTAATACTGCAGATGAAAGACAAGTAATTTTTTAAGACCCTATGAAAACAGGGAAGTGTTTGTACCACTCCCCTGTAAGTAAGTCAGGTCAAATCATAAAAACGGTCAGGGAAGACTATCTTATTTTTTAACCAAAACCTAAGCAAAGTTATGCTAAATGCTCTTTGTTCCCGCACTCATATGCATTGGGGTGCCGGATTTACCCAAACGCTGAGGATTATGAGAATTACAGCCCTTCTTTTACTCATTGCCTGTCTGCAGGTAAACGCCAGGGGATTCACTCAGAATGTTACCCTGCATTTAAAGAATGTTACCCTTGAAAAATTATTTAGTCATATTAAAGATCAAACGGGCTATTCATTCCTTATTGATCAGAAGGATATGCTAAAAACCAGGAGAGTGGATGTCAACATTAATAATGCACCGCTTCCGGATGTATTGACATCCTGCCTGAGCGGACAGGGATTGAGTTACAAAATAATTGGGAAGTTAATTGTAATAACCCCCGGTCAGACTTTTATAACCAATGACGCTGAACCTGCAGCTTCGCTTCTGGACCTTACCGGGAGGGTGCTTAACGAAAATAACGAGCCCTTACCCGGGGCAAGTGTTGTAGTAAAAGGGAAGGGAACGGGTACTAATTCAGACGACCAGGGATTTTTCTCATTAAAAGACATACAGCCGGATGCAGTGCTTGTTATCAGCATGGTAGGATACCAGGCTGTTGAAATAGCTGTTAATAACCGTACCGCCATCAGCGTTCAATTAAAGCCTGCGCAAAAGGGGTTGGAAGAAGTGGTAGTGATAGGATATGGAACACAAAAAAAGGTCAATCTTACCGGAGCCGTAGAGACCGTTGATGTAGAAGATATGGCCACACGTCCGCTGAGCAATGCCGCTATTGCATTACAAGGTAAAGTAGGCGGTGCATTTATTTCACAAAATTCCGGTCAGCCGGGTTATGATAACGCCAAAATACTGATAAGAGGTGTAGGCACGTTCAATAACACTTCGCCCTTGGTGATCATTGACGGTATGGAAGGCAGTTTAAATGATGTCAATCCTAAAGATATCGCCACCATATCCGTGCTTAAAGACGCAGCTTCTTCGGCCATTTATGGCAACCGGGCATCCAATGGCGTAATACTCATTACCACCAGGCGCGGACGCCAGGACAGAATGAATGTGGAATATGTGGGTTATTATGGAGTGCAACGGGTTACATCTATGCCCGAAGTGCTGAAGGGGCTCGATTATCTGGAGTTGAGTGCGAAGGCATATTACAATATCAACGGCAGAAATCCGGCATGGTATACGGATGAATACATGGATAACTTTCGCAACAACGTTGATCCGATTGCATATCCCCTGGATTTTGACTGGAGCGATTTTTTATTGCGCCCGGCCGGCATGCATGATCATTATGTATCCGTATCCGGCGGATCAAAAGCCTTTCAGTATTCAGCATCGGTGGGTTATTTAGACCAGGATGGAGTTGCTGTTGGCAACAACAGTAAAAAGCTCACATTCCGGTCTAACCTGAACTCACATTTTCTTAAAGACAAATTGCACATCAGCATAATGGCATCAGGGAATGAGCAATCCATTGATGATCTTGTTGATGGAATGACCACCGCTTTTTATTATGCATATGTGGCGCCTCCTACGGTAAGAATGGTGATACCGGGAGTGGGGTACAGCAATTATGCCTATAGCTATGGTGCAAAGGAGGCAGGAGGGATGAACCAGATCAAACAGGGTCCGCTGAACCTCAGTGGTATGATCACTTTAAATCCGATAAAAGGCCTTGACCTGAATGCTTCTTACGGGATATATAAAAACTTCTGGGAGCAAAAAATCTTCCGGCCAACGGTGCAGCTTGTCGCTTTAAACCCGGATGGAACAATAAATACGCCTACACCAGCAGTATCTTCCCTGTCTTACAGTCGCTCCGAATCATTGCTGACTACGTTTAACGCTTATGCCAATTATTCATTCAGCATTGGCGGGAAGCACAATATCTCTGCTATGGCGGGTATGGAAGCCCGGCAGTTGAGTAACCAGGGCTACCAGATGTCGAGGTCCAACCTGTCGGTAAACATTCCCCAGTTTGGATTCGGCGATCCCGTTACACAAAAAAATAACAGCAATGCTTCCGGTTTGTCCTGGCTGTCGCAATTCGGAAGATTGAATTACAATTTTAAAGGACGATACCTGCTGGAAGCCAATCTTCGCCATGATGGAAGTTCGCGATTCCAGGATAAGTGGGGCGTTTTCCCTTCTGTTTCTGCCGGCTGGCGTATATCGGAAGAGAAATTTCTGCGTGACCATGTACAATGGCTGTCCGACCTAAAGATCAGAGCCTCCTGGGGACGCCTGGGCAACGAAAGCATTGGTCAGGCTTATGCAGCTTCCGATGAGCTGAGCCTCAACCTGCTCTATAATTTTAACAATACGCTCTATCCGGCAGGAGCGGTTACCAAGCTGGCCAACAGAAGTACTTCATGGGAAACCTCTGAAATGACAAATATAGGTGTAGACTTTGGTGTGCTGAATAAAAAACTGACAGGCACTGCCGATTATTTCATTAAGGAAACTTATGATATCCTGATGCAGATCCCTGTGTCGAGCACATTAGGGATCACCACCACCCCCTACCAGAATGCAGGGAAAATGAAAAACCATGGTATTGAAATGTCCGTCAGATATACCGACAGGATCGGGCAGGTAGACGTAGGCGTTAGTGCCATGGCCTCGCATGTCATCAACCGGATTACGGATCTTGCAGGCAGAAGCCCCATTATCTCGGGCAGCCTCATCTGGAAAGAAGGAAGTTCCGTTAACTCATTTTTTGCCTACGAAGCTGAAGGTATCTATCAATCGCAGGACGAAATAAACAAACATCTCCTGCTGACCGATAAAGATGGCAATACTACTAATCCCTATGTAGGCTTGGTGCCTGCGCCCGGTGATATCCGCTTTAAAGATCAGCTTACCATCGATGCGGATCACGATGGCATTCCCGAATCGAGAGACGGGATCATCAACGAAGACGATAAGGTGATCATCGGCCGGTCTTATCCCGACTGGACATTTTCTTCTACTTTATCTGCCGGCTGGAAAGGAATAGATGTGTCACTTTTTTTTCAGGGAGTATATGGAGTAAACTCATTGAACCAGGGTTATCTGACGTCTCCGTTTCATGGCGGTTCCGCCAATACCGGCGCCTGGTACAAAGATGCGTGGACAGAAGAACATCCCAGCAAAACCATACAACGCGTGTATTCCGATCCTTCCCGGTACGATATCATTTCTTCTTATTATATGGAAGATGCGTCTTACATCAGGCTTAAGAATTTAGAGATCGGTTATTCGCTTCCGGATAATCTCATACGAAGAACAGGCTTAAATCCTTCCAATACCCGGTTCAGGATCTTTGCCAATGTTCAGAATGCGCTTACCTGGACAAAAATGCGTTTCGGGTTTGATCCCGAAAAACCTTCCACAACGGTTAACTCACTTCAATACCCCCAGGTGCGCATTTATTCCTGTGGCGTGAATGTTAAATTTTAAAGCGATTCATTATTATGAGATACAAATTTCATTCTATCATATTATTGTTGTTGTTATCATGTGTATCGTGCAGTAAAAATTTCCTGGATGAAAAGCCCCAGGATTTTATATCGCCGGATAACTACCTCACCAACGAGGCGCAATCTAAAATATTACTGAGTGGTGTGTACGCCAGTCTCGATTTTATAGGCACCACTAACGAAAATCAAAAAATGTTCCCGCTGCAACTGGAAACAACCACGGACGATGTATACGATTCACAACCCTGGCACAACACTACCGAATGGGCCCGCGGACAGGGAAACAGCAACAGCCCCTGGGCAAAGTGGAAATGGGATCTTGATTTCCAGGGTATTTCCAGGGCGAATGTGTTCCTGGACGGAATGGCAAAGGCAACATTTCAGTCACCTGACATCAGCAGGTACATCGCGGAAGCTAAATTCTTAAGAGCCTGGTTTTATCATGATCTTGCCACCTACTATGGCGGTGTACCGCTTATACTTGTGCCCGGTGATTTGAGTAATAGTTTTCCGGCGCGCAACAGCAAAGAAGAAATTATTACGCAAGTCCTGAAAGACCTGGATGAAGCCATACCGGATCTGCCCGCCCAATACACAGCAGATGAAGACCAGGGCCGGGTAACCAAAGGCGCAGCCCTGGGGCTTAAAGCAAGAGTATTGTTGTATAATGAAAAATGGGAGCAGGCTGCCGCTGCTGCGCAGGCTGTTATGGATCTTAAGGTGTACAACCTGTTTCCCGACTACCAGGGTTTGTTCCTCGAGAAAAATGAAGCAGGAGCCCGGCAGGAGATCATGTTCCAGGTATACTACACACCGGATATAATGCCTTCTTTTGTTTATTATCCCATAGGTGTTTATCCTGCGTTTGCACCAACGCTTCAATTTGTGAACGCTTACTACATGAAAAACGGTTTGCCGATAACTGATCCCCAGTCTGGCTTTGACCCTGAAAATCCTTACATGAGCAGGGATCCGAGGTTGAAAGCGTCAATTTTTTACCCGGGATCAAAGTATATCAATTTCATCATTGGTGCACCCGATCCTTCCGTCTCTACCGACTCAATGACTATTCCTGCCTGGTTGTTGAATGAAAGCGGGTTCAGGGCGAAGAAAAATTTTGACGGGACGCTGATGAACGTAGAGAAAGAGGGGCACAATAAATACTTTATGCGGTATGGTGAAATACTACTCACCTATGCGGAGGCGATAAACGAAGCCCAGGGTCCGCAGCACGCTTATGATGCGATAGATCAGCTCAGAAGAAGAGCCGGAATGGCTACACTGTCTGAGGCGATGCCCGGATTAACAAAGGAACAGATGCGTAACGTAATCAGGAATGAAAGAAGGGTGGAACTTGCGTTTGAGGGCGTACGGTGGGCCGACATTCGCCGCTGGAAAATAGCTGAACAGGTAATGATTGACGCATTGGGGTACGACAATACGAAGCTTAAAACCTATCCGGGCGACGGATTGGGAACATCTCCCAACTGGCAGTATGAACCCATAATAATAGATAAAAGATCATTTAACACGGGTAGAGATTATTTGTGGCCGATACCGCAAAGCGAGATCAATGCAAATCCCAATATGGTGCAGAACCCCGGATACAATTAATGGATAACCGTATAATGACCAATAAACAGATATCCATTAAAACAGATACAGGAATATCCAAAGCTTATAATAATGTATATAATGAAAAGACTATTATATTTAATGCTGGCAGCGCTGCTGCCTGCTGTTTTCATTGCCTGTAAAAAGCAGGCAGCGCTTCCACAGCTTTCAAAAACAACGCTTAAAGCGGTAGGCCCCACCTTCGCCGATATACAGGGACGTATTTATGTGGAAGGCAGCTCAGCCATTATTCAAATGGGAGCCTGCTGGGAATTAAAAACTTCCGCAGGAGATTCGAAAGAGGTTCAATTTCCCACGATTGATGATGACACCTTAAACGTAGAAGGCGCCACCGGTTTTATTGCATTGCGCATCAATCACCTGCAGCCTGATACTGCATACTATGCCCGTTTCTTCGCCATTAACGGAGAAGGAATACAGTATAGTTATCCGGTATTGGTGCGAACGCCTGCCATGCCTGAAGGAGCTGTATTTGTTGAAGGATTTTTAGCCGGAACGGGTGAAGGGTTTAGCATGGGAAGCTATGCGGGTGCCGAGGACGAAGTACCTGTACATACCATAACGCTGCCCAACTATTTTATCGGCGAGAAGGAGATCACCAATGCCGAATATTGCCGGTTCTTAAACAGTCTGGACAGCCTGGGGCAGCTCTCCCCGGATGGCACAGTTGGAAATCTACTATACATTGATCTGGAAGATGAGGATGTACAGATTGAATACAATGGCAATACATTCCTTCCTAAAGCAGGTTTTGAACAACATCCGGTTGTAGAAGTTTCCTGGTACGGTGCAAAAGCCTATTGCAACTGGTATGGTTTGCTATTGCCAACAGAAGCCCAATGGGAATTTGCCGCCCGCGGCGGCTTAATGAGCAACCAGCTAACCTATGCAGGGAGCGATGTAGCAACGGATGTGGGTTGGTTTAGCGATAATGCTGCGGCGAAAAGCCATGCAGGCGGCGCCTTACTTCCAAATGAACTCGGTACATACGATATGAATGGAAATGTATGGGAATGGTGTGACGACTGGTACAGCGCTGATTATTATGCCGCCAGTGTTAAAGACAATCCTCCCGGCCCATCTTCGGGTACAGCTAAAGTGTTGCGTGGAGGATCCTTTATGGAATCGGCATTTACCACCACAGCCAGGCATTCCCGCCCGCCCGATGCAACGGAAGCTAATATAGGCTTTCGGGCAAGATATTAAAGACGGAAAATGAATATTCAAGCATTACAAATTATTTCAACTGTTATGAAAGCAATACGCATACTGATATTATCCGTCCTGGCGTTGGCGGGCTGTTCAAAAAGAATGGACTTAAACCCGGTAGTGACCCCTGCGGTGGCTACAAAATATCCCATTAACGTAACCGCTTCCTCTGCAGAGTTTCTTGCCGAATCCCCGGATGGCGGCGGCGAAATACTGTCACGCGGCTTTTTGTGGATGTACAAAAGCGAAACGGTCGTAGATGCCGATGGCTCGGTGAGCCTGTCGAAAGCAGACAGTGTGATTATTAAGCAGGGAACCAAAGCGGAGGCAGATGTAAAAGGCAGTTTTAAAAAAACGGTTACCGGTCTTGAGAAAGATACCGTATTACTGGTAAAAGCATACGCCTCTAATTCCAAAGGGATCACCTATGGTGAAACGATTTCCTTTCGTACGTCCGCAATGGTACCCCCAACGGTTATCATCAGCCAGGATTATGAAAACTTTGGCGATACTGCTGTTTTAGTTTCGGCCGAAGTAACGAAAGTAGGTGGAGCACTGGTAACGGAGCGCGGACTGATATGGGGTACCCATGAAGATCCCGCTATGAATACAAATAAGATGGTGCTCGGTGAGGGGCAGGGTGAGTTTTCCTATACGATTCCATCACTGGAATTGTTTGTAAAATACTATATCACTTCTTATGCAATAAATGCTGTAGGCATTTCGTACAGCGAACCACTGATCGTTCTTTTCATTCCTCCCACAGTTACCGATTTGCGTGACGGTGAAGTGTACACCGTAAAACAATATGGTGGCGTGATCTGGATGACACAAAACTTCAGGTATCTGCCTAAGATTGGCAATGATGCCGGTATATGGGTACAGGGTTATATGGGAACAGATATAGCAGAAGCAAAAGCCACCGCCGAATACAAAACCTATGGCGCTTTGTATAACCTGCAGCAGGCCATTGATCTGGCTCCCGAAGGCTGGCATCTTGCTACAGACGAGGAATGGAAAAAATTAGAGATCATATCCTCCAATGGCTCCCTTACCCCGGAAGGGGCGAATGCTTTGGAATGGAGACCGGCTAATGCCGGCAGGCTCAAAGCCTGGGATGGAGCGGGCAATGACCTGCAACTTAACCTGCTGCCGGGCGGCAAACAATGGTGCGGTGGCGCATTCCAGGAACTGGGAGTATGGGCGCATTACTGGGCTGCTAAAGAAGGCCATCCCTATGACTCCTTTTTCAGGAGAATGCTCGCCGGGTGGGAGAATAATATCTATCGCCAGGACTCTAACGTGGATGGATACCCTGTTTGCGTGGGCATGTCAGCCCGTTACGTAAAGGATTAGCGAAAGCTGTAATCCACATATTTCAAAAAACAACTCATGTATACCATGCGTATATTGACGGTATTCTTTTTTCTTTACCTGGCCGGACTGCATGCGATAGGCAGAAATTTATACCATAAGAGAAACATCAGGATAGAAAATGCAAGAATTGCATTAACATTCGATGGCAATACGGGGACGTTGATACAATTGATCAATAAAAATACCGGCGACAATTACCTGAAAACTCCTTCGGGTGGCAATCTCTTCAGGTTGTATATGAATACGAATAAGATGGCAGGGCTTTCTGCAGGTCCGCACAATGATCCCAACGGCGGTTATATCATAGAAGCGAAGGACTGTTTCCTGAAGAAGCACGCAGTGGAACAGAAAGATAATATCACCATGTTGTACCTGCATATAGGAGCGCCCGATACACTTTTACATATTGAAGTAAAAATTGTATTGGAGCATGACCGGGATTATTTTGATTGTTATCTAAGAACGCATAACAGCGGCAACACTACCGGCAATGTATATGCGTCGTTTCCTTATTTTTCAGGTGTTAGCCTGGGCAGCCGGCCCGAAACCAATCTTGCAGTAAATATGTGGGACAGAGGCTATCCCGGCATTAAAGCCTGGCAAAAAAACAGTGGAGGGGTATATGGGCGTGATGTATCTATGCAATGGCAATGCGCATATGAACCTTCCGTGGATGAAGGACTTGCTTTTATTGCAATGGATACCGCTTTCGGCAATAAGATACTGACCTGTTTTCCGGGAGGGGGAATGCAGGCGTTGTACTTTGATCGCAAAGATCTCCGGCCCGGCGGCTCAATGGAATGGCCGGCTGCACGGGTAGCGGTATTTAGCGGCAACTGGCGTAAAGCTGCAAAACTGTATAAGCAATGGTGCGACCATTACCTTACCCCCAGGCCTGTACCACAATGGTATAAAAATGACGTGGCCATCCGGAGCAGCGCCTGGATACCCAACAAGGAAGCTGTTGAGCAGGCCAAACGAAACGGCAACAGCAATGGGTTCACTTCCTTCAGACAACTGTTAAACCTGTACAAAGGCGGATATGCTGATTGTATAGAAATGGCGATGTGGAACGAAGGCGTTAACCTTTGGCCGGAAACCTACGGACCCTGGATGTCTTCCGGGTTCCTGGATTTCCGTTCCGATCTTGGCGGAAGAGTTGCTTTTGAGGAAGGCGTAAAAAGAGTTCATCAATTTGGACGGAAGGTTGCCATGTATGTTGCGGGATATGGTATAAGAACAACCAGCCCGTTATTTAAAAATGACGATTGGAAAAACTGGGCGATCGTAGATAATGAAAAGGGCGAGATCAATTTTGGCTACCGTGGAGAAAAAGATACCGGGATATATGGCATATTTAATTGTTTAGGCTACAAACCCTGGCAGGATAATATTATACGGATATGTACCATGCTCGCAAAAGCGGGAGTAGACGAAATAAGGCTGGATGAGATTGGCTTTCCGTTTAAGCCCTGTTTCAACAAGGCACATCATCACAACAGCCCTTATGATTCACATCAATGGACACGTGAATTTCTGCGCAGGATCCGGGAGGCCACAGATCAGATCAATCCTGACCTGGTAATTTCTACAGAATTTTTTATGGATTATTTTCATACCTGTACCAACGGGGCATTGGTAATGGATTGTAACGGGCCGGAACTGGATGCGATGAAAGTGGCTCTGCCTGATTATATGGCAATGTCGTACCATGCAGGAGCTGCGGAGGCGATCATTTCCGGCGCAATTATGAGTAAAACAACAGCCTATCGCCAGGACTGGGCCTGGGCGCACGTGGGCATTGAAAGACCGGCGGATTATCCCTCCGGGCCGGGGATATCACTTCCTTTTTATGAATTGTACCCCTCGTTCGCGGATGCATTTATTCATGCCAATCCCACCGAAAGAGATCCTTTTGCCCCTGCAGACCCAAAGTGGGCGGGGCATTTGTGGAAAGCGGATCAATACTGGATATTAACAGGCGGTCATGAAGACCTCACACCGCTACCATCAGGTGAGGTAGAAGTTCTGTTGCCGGAATTGCCGGATACATTCAGGTACGCCTATGCGTTCGATATGACAACCCTTGCGATGACGCCGGTGAAGATTGAAAGAAGCGATAACAAAATCGCTATCAGGCTGCGACATTCCCTGAACCTGGTATTCTTTCCCTCACCGGTGTGTCCGCCCTTACCGATGATAGAAAAGATTACCAGGCGCAAAAAAGGGCAGGCATTAGCTGTAAGTGCAAAGCTTTTTGCCCCCTGGAATGTTGCCATGCTTAGCAAGTCCTCACAAACTTTCCAGTTGAATGCGCCTGGTTTCGGGGTTCGCAGGAAGAACAATGGAAATGCCGGTTTTTCCTTTGACATTGACATCTCCTCCGGTATTGAGCCGAATAATTATTTCCTGCAGGTCACCGGCAATTGTTTGCCATTAAAAAAATGGTTTGCTATAGAATAAGAGGTACAACCGATTCCTGTTGGGATATGGCATTGACACGAACCCCTGAATGCCCAATTTCAACTGCCAATGACTTTGTAAAGGAATTGATTGCGCCTTTGGTAAGCGAATAGGCGGTTGTCGTTCGTCTCTGCAACATTCTGTGAGCAAAATAAGAGGAAATATTGATAACGTTCCCTTTGTCCCCGTTCTGAAACCTCAATCGTCATTAAGTCGAACAATTAAAATTTTAAAACAATGAAAGAATTTGCGTTAATTTTCAGACTGAAAGACATTGCCGACTTCAAACCATCGCCTGAACAAATGCAGGAACGTATGAATTGGTTAGCAGGTATTGCTTCACAAAACAAGTTGGTGGACAAAGGAAACACACTTTTGCCAATTCCGGGAAGTGCGAAAACCGTAAAGCCAAACAATGTGGTAACGGACGGACCTTACACCGAAATCAAAGAATTTATTAGCGGTTACATTGTTGTAAAAGCGGAAACTATTGATGAAGCGGTAGAAATGGCAAAAGGTAATCCGATTTTTGACCAAGTTGGTGGAAACATTGAAGTGAGAGAAGTTTTAAAACGTGATTAATTATTTGTGTCTTAATAACTAAAGAGTGATATGGACTTAAAGTTACTTGTACTGATACTGCCACTTGTGTTTATGTTTCACGATTTTGAAGAAATTATCTTTTTCAAAAAATGGTTCAAAAACAATAAAGACAACCTTTTACGTAGATTTCCAAAAATTGCCACAAAGATATTGCCACATTTTGAAAATATATCTACAGCATCTTTTTCATTAGCTGTTGCAGAAGAATTTATTTTGCTTTCAGCCATTTCTGTATATGCTGTTTATAATGAAATATACTTGCTTTGGTATGGTATTTTTATCGGGTTCTTTATCCATATCATTATTCACATTATCCAATGGATTATTTACAGAAGATATATTCCCTGTATAGTTACATCTTTTTTGGTTCTGCCATATTGCATATATACATTCGTAAAAATAAACGAATGGGAAATCTTCACAGTCAATGAGCAGGTTATTTGGGGACTTTTAGGATTTATTATTATTGTACTAAATCTGTTGCTTGCTCATAAGCTAATAGCAAATTTTGACAAGTGGTTGAAAAATTGAGTAATAACGAACTTTTACCTCATTTATTCCGGCAGGAATATGCGAAAATGACGGCTGTTTTGTGCCGTCATGTTGGATTGCAACATATTGAGATTGCTGAAGATATTGCCAGCGATACGTTTCTGAAAGCATCGGAACATTGGGCAATTAACGGAATACCCGAAAACCCGACAGCGTGGCTTTATGCAGTTGCCAAAAACAAAACCAAAGATTACTTTAAAAATTTATCGGTTTTTGAAACAAAAATCAAAAATGAACAGCCCCCCAACATTCAAAATGAACACGATTTTGAATTTGACAATCAACTAATTTCCGACAGTCAGTTAGCAATGATTTTTGCAGTTTGTAATCCCGTAAATTCAAATGAAAGTCAAATTTGTCTGGCACTTCAAATTCTTTGTGGTTTCAGCGTGGAAGAAATTGCCAACGCATTTTTGACAAAACCGGAAACGATAAAAAAGCGGTTGTTACGAGCCAGAACAAATCTTCGTAACGATAATTTTCAAATCAAAACTTTAAGCGAAACAGAAATCAAATCACGCTTAGACACCGTTTTGAAAACATTGTATTTGCTGTTTAACGAAGGTTATTTTTCCAAAACAAACAATCAGCAAATCCGAAAAGGCTTTTGTTCGGAAGCCGTAAGACTAACGCTAATCTTAACAGATAACGACTATACAAACACGTCGCAAACAAACGCTTTGCTTGCTTTAATGTGCTTTCAAAGTTCACGATTGGAGGCAAGAACAAACGGCAAAGGAGAAGCTGTTTTGTTTGACGAGCAAGACAAAAGTTTGTGGGATAAATCGCTTATTGAACGAGGGAATTATTATCTGATAAATGCTACAACCGGAAGCGAAATTTCAAAATATCATTTGGAAGCAGGTATTACTTATTGGCATAGCACACCAACAGACCAAAACAAATGGCAGCACATTTTACTACTTTACAACCAGCTTATTCTTATTGAGTATTCGCCCATAACAGCGTTGAACAGAACATTTGCGTTTGCCAAAGTTTACGGAAATAAAAAAGCCATTCCCGAAGCCGAAAAACTGAATTTGGTTGAAAGCAATTATTATCACGAATTGTTGGGTTACCTGTATGCTGATACAGACATTGATAAAGCCATTTACTATTACGAACAAGCTATTAAGCTAACCAAATCCAAGGCAGAAAAACAAACGCTGGCAAAAGAGATTGAACGGCTGACCGGAAAAAAACAGCGGGTGACATCGGTTGGGCGTTATGGCGGTTAACGTGCATATTTGAGCTTAGTGCTATAACAGGAACATCGGGAGCAGGAATTTACTACAAGACAGTCTGGCAATAATGGGGCAACTTACCCCCAATAGTCCAAGCATATGGGGCTAATGAGTTTTAAGCGGGAATATATTTCAGCAGTTCATCAAGTTCTTTATCGGTAAGGTTTTCCTGTTCGGATTTGTCGTAGATAGAGAGCAGGTAAACGGTGGCATCGGTAACCACAAAGTTGGTGATAATCCTTGCCCCACCAGATTTGCCTTTGCCTTTTGAGGCAATGGTAATGCGGATTTTGAAGCAACCCTTACCAATAGGTGTGCCGAGTTCAGGGTTTTCTTTGAGTTTCTGTACCAGTTCCAGAAGTTCCTTTTTCAGCGAGGCGTATTTTCTGATGAGCCTTTTGACCTGCTTCTCAAATACCGCAATGGATTTTACATTATAGCTCATTCAAAAAATCTTCGGCGTTGCGGGCTTTTTTCTTTCCTGCCCTAATCAGTTTCATTTCTTCAACGGCTTCTCTTATCTCTTCTATCAGCAGGGCTTTGGCATCGGTAAGCGGTTTTGCCTTCACGTAAGAGATGCTTCTCAATACATCCATCAGGGAGGCGGCTTTATCATCGGGTATGTCCAGTAGTACTTTCATTGCAAAAAATTATTTAGCTGTTTTTATCTGCCTGCAACAGTTTTTTCTTTTTCCTTATTTGCGTCAGGCGTTCGCCAAACAGCAAAACTGTACTCTTTCCCATATTAAAATGCGGGTTGAAGCAAATGTAGACAAAAGATTTGTAGGGTAGAAATGATAAATGTTTTGTTCATTCAGATATATCTTGTGGTTTTGCCGCAGATTTGTTGCCGTTGTGGGGTGTTGTGCATAGGCTATTGTGCTAATCATCAACCTTTATCCATGCGGAAGACGTGGCGGCGAAGTAAGGTACAGGCTGTCTGGTATTAGGGTCCTTCCACCTTCACCCTCCACCTCCTTCAACCCTTCGTCCTATAAATGCATCAAACTCGCCTCAATCGCCCTGATTTTTGCTTCAGCATCTGTTTTCTTCTTTCTCTCCATTTCAACCACTTCCGGCTTTGCGTTTTGTACAAAACGATCATTGCTTAATTTCTTTTCCACAGAAACCAAAAATCCCTTCTGGTATTCCAGGTCTTTCTGCAACTGTTCTTTCTGGGCGCTGTTGTCAATAACAATGTCAGATTGAATATAGAACCTGTCTTTTCCAACTACGATGTTGATGCAATCCGGTATCGCCTCGTTTGTAATATGTACTGCGGAAGCTTTTACCTGCCTGCTTAGTATAGGTATAATACGCTGGTAAGTTTCAGGAGCATGGGTTTGAATATATACGCTTATCTCATCACGCGGCTTAAGCTGGTTTTTCACTTTAGCGTCACGCAATGCTGTTATTGTTTGTTTCAACAATTCCCCTCCGGCAATATATGCGCCGTTGATTTCACCGGCGCCGGTATATTGTTTCACACATAAATCATCTTTTCTTTCTTCATCAAGCAAATGATACAACTCTTCGGTTATAAAAGGCATAAACGGATGAAGCAACTGTAATAGCTCAGTAAAAAAACCAACTGTTATATTATATACAGATTGCGCCAATGGCTGATCCTGCTCAGGCTTTATCCACTCAAGATACCAGCTACAGAAATCATCCCATATAAGAGAGTAAATTGTTTTTAATGCTTCGCTCAGTTTAAACTCGCTGATGAGTTTTTCTACAACGGTTTTTGCCTCGTTTAAACGGCTCTCAAACCAGTCTGCGGCAAAGCTGTCTTCTTCAGACTTGCTGTCCGTTATCCGCTGCTGCAATACTTTTACCAGCTTCAGCGCATTCCACAATTTATTGTTGAAAAATTTTCCCTGCTCCAGCGAGGCCGTATCAAACAGCAAATCATTTCCTGCAGGTGAGGAGATCATGATACCGAAACGCACTGCATCAGCGCCATATTCTTCAATAAGCTGTAAGAGGTCTGGCGAGTTACCCAGGCTTTTACTCATCTTCCTTCCCAGTTTATCTCTTACCATTCCGGTAAAATATACATCTTTAAAAGGTATAGCTTCAGCCAAAGGCTTTTCCTTATTGTATTCCATGCCTGCCATCACCATACGCGATACCCAGAAGAAAATAATATCCTGGCCGGTAACCAATACTGATGTCGGATAATAATAGTTGATATCCTTATTGCCGGGGTTGGATATTCCTTTAAATACTTCCATTGGCCATAACCATGAAGAGAACCAGGTGTCTAATACATCTTCATCCTGTCTCAAATCATCAATACTGCCAGTGGCGGTTGGATATAAGGATTTCCATTTAGCAAAAGCTGCGTCCTTATTTTCCGCTACAATCACATTTCCCTTATCATCATACCATGCCGGTATCTGCTGCCCCCACCAAAGCTGGCGGCTTATGCACCAGTCTTTTACATTTTCCAGCCAGTATTTGTAGGTGGCCAAAAATTTATCGCCCGGGTGTATTTTAACATCACCTTCAACCACAGCCCTAAGCGCTGGGCCCGCCAGCTCTTTCATTTTAAGAAACCATTGTGTTGAAATACGCGGCTCTACCACAACGCCGGTACGTTGGCTGTAGCCAAGCCTTGTAGTGTATTCTTCTTCTCTTACAATAAATCCTTTTTCTGAAAGTTCGGCTATGATTTTTTTTCTTGCAATAAACCTGTCTTCACCAATATATACCTGCGCAGCCTGGCTGAGTGTACCATCTTCGTTAAGCGTATCAACAACTTCAAGGTTATGTTTAAGCCCGAGATTATAGTCGTTGATGTCGTGCGCCGGGGTAACTTTCAATGCACCTGTTCCAAATGCCGGGTCAACATATTCATCAAAGATGATGGGTATTTTACGATTTATTAAAGGTACATAAGCAAAAGCATTTTTCAGGTGTGCATAGCGCTCATCATTCGGATTAACGCAAATGGCCGTATCGCCCATAATGGTTTCGGGGCGTTGTGTTGCTATAATAATTCCTTTTTCACCGGTTTGAGAATTTGTTATAGCATTACCTGATGCATCTTTTAATTCGTAACGTATATGGTATAGCTTACCCTGGATATCTTTATATTCAACCTCCTCATCGCTTAATGCTGTTTTGGCAGCCGGATCCCAGTTGATCATTCTTGCGCCACGGTAAATCAATCCTTTATCGTACAGGTCAACAAATACTTTCATCACCGCTTTATAATAATCCGGATCCATTGTAAACGTAACGCGATTCCAGTCAACACTGCATCCCAGTTTTTCAATCTGGTGATAAATAATACCGCCATATTTCTCTTTCCACTCAAAAGCGTATTTTAAAAACGCTTCTCTTGTGAGATTGTTTTTATCAATGCCTTTTTCTTTAAGCATACCCACAACCTTTGCTTCTGTAGCAATAGAAGCATGATCGCTGCCGGGCACCCAGCAGGCATTGTAGCCACTCATCCGGGCTCTGCGCACCAGTATATCCTGCACGGTTTCATTAAGCGTATGCCCCATGTGCAATACCCCTGTTACATTTGGCGGTGGTATTACAACAGTAAAAGGTTTCCTGTTATCGGGTGTGCTTTTAAAGTATTGCCTTTCTTTCCAGTGTTCATTCCATTTATCTTCTGCAGATGCGGGAATATAATTTTTACTCAGCTCCATAAATATTTATTCGGAGTGCAAAAGTACGTATAAAACAAAAAAACACTTTCCCGCATGTAGCGAAAAAGTGTCTCCGTCCAAATAATAAATAATTTTTTACCAGGAGAGGTAAGTGATAACAACAATCGCTGTATAAGCGAGAATAACAATTGTAGCGATTCTTGCACTCTCACCTACATGTAATGATGTAAAAAGCTTCATACGCTTGATTTTTAAAGTGAAAAATCAGGACCGGATTACTACAAAGCTTTCAAAGGATGGTTTTATAAAATGATTGTAAACTTTCGGTTGAGGAAATCCATTCGGAAGAAGCACAATCGTCAGCTATAAATCTAAGTATAAACCAAAGCTAAATAATTTCCTGCAAATTTTTACCGGTTTATTGTGCATTAAAGGCAATAATGTGATAAAAATGGGCATTTATCTTATTACTAATTGATAATCAATGTATTTAGTTTGATTTTTTTAATTATGCCCAAAGGATTTTATCTTTAGATAATATAAATACTGGGGTGATTTACGCTATAGTTGATATTGAAACCACGGGTGGCTATGCTTCAGCCGGCAATATAACCGAAGTAGCCGTGTATGTACATGATGGAGAAAAAATTATAGATAGTTTTGAAACGCTTATCAACCCGCAGCAGCCTGTACCGCTTTTTATTCAATCAATGACAGGCATTACCAATGAAATGGTGGCTGATGCGCCTGTATTTGAAGAAGTGGCTCCCCGGATTTTTGAGCTGCTGAACGATAAGGTATTTGTTGCCCATAATGTGAATTTTGATTTTTCTTTTTTACATAGTGCATTACAGTCCTGTGGGTATAGCCTCAATATAAAAAAGCTATGTACTGTAAGGCTCACCAGGAAAATTTTTACAGGCCTGCCATCATACAGTCTTGGTAATATTTGCCGTTCGCTTGAAATACCTCTTACAAACCGGCACAAGGCAGCAGGCGATGCTATGGCAACTGTTTTACTTTTTGAACGGTTACTGAAAAATGACCGGCAAAATTATGTATACCAGTTTTTGAAAAAATCTTCCAAAGAACAATACCTGCCATTATATCTTCCTAAAGAACAGCTTGAGCAATTACCCCGCAAACCGGGCGTGTATTATTTCAGAGACCAGAAAGGGAAGGTGATATATGTTGGAAAAGCGAAGAGTTTAAAAAGCAGGGTGAGCAGTCATTTTACACATAATGGCACAGGCAGGCAAAAACAGGAGTTCATAAGAAATGTTCACCACATCAGCTACCAGCTTTGCGGAACCGAACTGATGGCAGCAGTGCTTGAAGAAACAGAAATTAAAAAGCTTTGGCCAATATATAATACCAGCAGAAAGCAAATTGATTTTCAATATGGGTTATACGTTTTTGAAGATCAAAAAGGGTATGCAAGACTTGCGATTGAACGAAAGCGTAAACATTTAAGACCTGTTCACACCTTCGGATTGATGTGGGAAGGGTACCGTTTATTGTGGAATATGATAGAACGTCACCAACTCTCGCCAAAGCTTTGTTTTATTGATAAGACAAAAGAAATGGGCGAAGCGCAGGATGTTTATGATGAGCCCGAAATTTATAACAAACGCGTTGAAGTTGCTTTGCAAACATTGCACGATGAGTTACCAACGTTTGCCGTAATTGGAGACGGGGTAGAACCTGATCAACACAGTTGCCTGCTGATAGAAAGAGGAAGATTTTATGGCATGGGATATATCCCAAAAGAAATGAAAGCAAAAAAACTTGGCACAATAAAAAAAATACTTACCCCGTATATTGATAATGATTTTATACGTGATATGATCTACAGGTACGCCGAAGCTTACCCCGAAAAGCGGATTAGCTTCAGTGATATAGGCAGCCATTGACATATGGCAGGCTACTTCAATACAGAACAATCATGTTTTATAAAAGCTGCTCTTTCTCAAACTAAAAAATCTTATCCGTTAAAATCCATTTTCGCCAGGTTTTGCTCAAGGGGAACAGATCGCCGCAGTGCAGGGCGTTAATGGCTTCGCTTTCTTGTACCGGGCTCAATACATTGCCAAGAGGTGATATGCCAGAACCTAATACCCACACCTGTAGTTCTGCTTGTCCTAAAATCTCCTGTATTGAATATCAAAACCTGTTAAATAAATTTAGTGAGAGACAGCAAATAAGAGACACAACAATTCCGTTATTTTGGGTAATTTAGGATTAAATTGAAATAGCATGAAATTTCAATTGATCTTACGTATAGCTGTTATGCAATTATTTATATCTCTTTCGTGTTCCAAAAGATATGCCGGACAAAGAACATATGAAAACACAACTTAATCAAATTAACAACCTCCTCCAGGATAGTAGTTTTACAAGAGCAATGGCAGAAAAACTGGAAGCAGTATATTATATTGCTCAAAATCAGCCCATACCACCTTTCAGCACTCCGTTAGATGATACAGCTTTAATAGAAAAAAGTATTAAAGAGGAAAAAATTGCAACAGGTACAGCACCTCTTTATGCTGTTGAATGTGGCATTGGTGAGTTGATGGAAACATATAACGGAACGCCTGTTGAATGGTTAGATAAAATAATAGATGATAAGCTTGATAGCGCACAGGTATTAATACTAAACCGTTTTGCAAATGCTACATGGAAAGCAGGGCAGCCATTCCGCGGGTTAGACCGGATCAAAAGACCTATATTCATCTCTGCGGTCTTTCTGCCCGTAAATGAAGTAAAAAAGGATTACGATCATATACTGATTGCGGCAAAAATGCTTCGTCAAAAAATGACGGATGTAAAGGATTCTTCAATATCCCAACAATTGCAAAGAATAAGTGAATTATTGCAAAGCAAACAATTTGCATTTGATGTAGCTGCAAATTCTGAAGCGGTTTATTATACCTCGCAGCATAAAGCTGTGCCGCCGTTTTTAAAACCCGGAGAAGATACGGCGACACAAAGCAAAAGTATGCTTGCTGAAAAAATAGCTACAAATATTGCAGGGTTTTATGCGCTGGAATGTGGGTTAAGTTATCTTGCCACGGCAAAAAATGCATTACCGTCAAAGGTATTGCATGATATAGTAACTGATAGCATTGACGCGCCTGGTAAAAAATTATTTGAACGTTTTGCAAATGCAACCTGGAAAGCAGGCCAGCCTTTTCGTGGGTCTGACAGGATTACAAGGTATAATTTTATATCCTTTGACTTACTTTCACCTTCAGAAATGGATAAAGACTGGGTACAAATAAAAGCGGCGGCTGAAAAGCTTGCGGCTGCAATACAATAAATGAGGAGGACTTATTGATGAAATATTCGAACGTTGATATTTATTTGAATTTTTCTAAAGTATTGAACTTTGTTTAGTTCTATCTTCCTTTTTTATATTTAAAAGCATTAGTTATGTCGTATTGCAAGGCAATTGATTCAATGACGGAAGATCGTAAGCTATTACACAAAAACTACCATGATCTTCATTACGGGTTTCCCATTCACGATGACGATGAATTATTCGGAAGATTAATAATGGAAATAAACCAGGCAGGTTTAAGCTGGGAAACGATTCTGAAAAAAGAAGAAAGTTTCAGAAAAGCCTATAATAATTTCAATATAAAAAAGATAGCTACATACAAAGAAAAAGACAGGGCTCGCCTACTGGCCGACGCCGGCATCATCCGCAATAATTTGAAAATAAATGCCGCTATTGAAAACGCCAAAACCATATTGCAATTGCAAAAGCAATTTGGGTCTTTTGAAAAATGGCTGGAACATCATCACCCCAAAACAAAAGAAGAATGGGTGAAATTATTTAAACAAACATTCAGGTTTACCGGCGGAGAAATTGTAAATGAATTTTTGATGAGTATCGGTTATTTGCCGGGCGCCCATAGTGAAGATTGCAAAATTTACAGTAAGATATTGAAGCAAAAACCAATGTGGCTGAAGAAGGCTGATTAATATTTCATTTTAAAATAGTTTGATATAGCCACTTTTTACACAGCAAAACCGGTTTTGAGTAGGTGGTACCATATGGTCAGCACTTCAAAATATTAATTAGTGCCGAAAAAGAAAAAACTGTGTAAGAAATATTACCTGAACTGACATTATGCGCTGTATAGCAAAAAACACAACCGCCTAAAGAAAAAGCAGGGCGTCAATGTAATCAGATACATCACCTCATTAAAATCAAAGTGCCCTTCTTTGTAATTTTACGCCCGAGGTAATCCGTACCGCTTGCTATCCACACAAAAGTATCAGACCCCTGTTCTTTGCCATTGTACTTACCATCCCAGCCATCTTCAGAGCTTGAAGATGAAAACATGAGTTGCCCCCAGCGGTTAAAAATTTTGAAATAATCAAACTGTTTTATACCTACAGGATATACATGAAATATATCATTGAGATAATCACCATTGGGTGTAAATGCATCTGCAACAAATATATCAGGCATTGTTCTGAATACGCGAACGTTAATAGTATCGTAAGCAAAACAACCTTCGGGAGTACTCACTTTTACACTATAGGTATGATATTCTCCAACATCAGAATCAAATACAGCTACGGGGTTTGATATACTTGTATCACTCAGGTAATCTCCCGGCGACCATTTGTAAAGCTCAGCGCCCGTTGCCTGCAACTGCAAAGGCTGCTCAAGCACAACCGCAGTATCATTACCTGCAAATGCGGGCACAGGCGGTATTACTCTCACTAATACATCTTTAATCGTAGGTTTAGGACAGCCCAAAGTATCTGTTACACTAACGGTATATGTTGTAGTAACAGGCGGATTAACCACAGGATCGGGAATCCTGAAATTATTAATGGCAATAGCAGGCGTCCAGGTATAATAAGCGCCGCCTTCAGCAAATAATTGTACAGCATCACCATAACATATTGAAGTATCAGAGATGCTACGCACATCCGGGTATGGTATAGCAGTAATCCTTACATTATCTGTAGAAAAACATTTACCTATATAAGCCGTAACGTTGTATAAAGTAGTTTTATTTACCGGCGTTGCCAGGGGATTTTTAGTCAACGGATCATCCAGTGTTTCAGCAGGTGTCCATACATATTTTAGCCCATTGCTATACGGCTGTAATTGAATAGTATCGGTTAAACACATGGTAATATCATCACCGGCATCCAATGTAACAAAGTTTACTACTCTTACTCTTGCCGTATCTGCAGATGTACAACCCGGCACCGTTGTTAAACTTACGGTATACGTAGTTGTTATATCAGGGCTTACGAGCACAGTGCTTCCTGAAAGCGCGGATATATTATAATTGGGTGCCCAGGTATAAGTGCCGGGTGGCCCGGTGGCGGCAAGTGAGATGGTATCAATATCACACATTAATGTATCATGGGGTACAGACAATAAGGGGCGCGCTCGTATCACAATATCTGCATATGTTGTTTTTTCGCATCCTTTACTGTTTGTAACGGTTAAGGCTACCTGGTATGTTCCCGAATCAGTATAAGTATAAGCAGGGTTCCGCCGGGACGATGTATCATCGCCAGATGAGCGCACACCAAAATCCCATCGCCAGCTATCTACTATACCAAACCGCGTTTTAGTAGTATCCGTAAAATATATCGGCACGTTTTTACAACCTTCGCTGAAAACAAAGCCGGGAAAAAACCCCGGATATACTTTTGCAAGCGCAAAGGCTGTATCAGAACATTCTTCACCCCTGTTGGTAATAAGCATTATCCTGTATGTGCCGGTATCGGCATAAGTATATGTTGGCCTGGCTACAGTTGATGTATCATTGGTAACACCCGTTACGCCAAAATCCCAGTAATAAGATTTGATAAGATTACTATTGCTTTTATTTTGTAATGTGAGCGTAAAACCGTCGCATGACATGTACACAGGATCTAATGCTGCAGCAGCGATTGTACAGGCAGCTACTTTTATTTGTATATCCTTTCGGTGTATATTAATTAAAACGCCTTTCCTGAATTCATTTACACAAACTGTAATTACATATATTCCCGCAGCAGGCGCAATGCCGGTAATGATACCAGTTTTTGAATCTATATTAACATTAGCCCCCATAGGCGATGATGCTCCAAAACCAAACGAATATGGCACAGGTACAAAGGGAGGCGCCGCAGCTATCTGTGGTTGGGGATTATTGGTGCTACCACCTGAATAAGCTGCGCAAAACATATAAGAAAGAGAATCTCCGTCAGCATCTGTAGAGCTGAAATCATACAGGAAATAATTATCCTCGCAAACAATGGTTGTATCTTTTGCCGAAAAAACAGGGCTTGAGTTTTTGGGAGCATCCACAGAAACATCTGTGCCTGGAACATCTGCGGAGTAAGTAGCGCCTACCTGTCCGGAACCACTTATATTCGACATATTTTCAATACGGCAGCAACGCTGGTAAGCGATATTATATCCACCGGATTCCGGGGGAAGAGTAACCGTAATGGAATAAGTTCCTACTTCATAACATACCGCCGGGGGATTATCAATACATTTTCCCGGGTCCCTTAGGCTTAGCGAACTCCTGTTAGTCATGGCAACCTCATAAGTTTGAAACAACTGGATTCCCCCTGACGTTTTTTTATATATCGAGATAAAGGCTGTTTGATCTAATTGTGCCCCGGTTGAGAAACAATCGCGGTAAAGTTTCAATGTAATTTCATATTTGTAATCACTGCCAGGCAAATATCTATACGACAATTCCCCGCCAGTAATATGCCGCGCTGAGAGCGCAGTTGTTATACACAGGCAAAAAACAGATGATAACCAATATTTAGCTACATAAGGCATCCAATGAATAATTGAGGAATTTCATCATGGCAGCGTTGGACTGGTTTTTCGCTTCCCACATGCCCATGTGAGCTATGTTGGGATAGATATTAATGAGGGATTTACAAGGAAGATAACATTGACTGAGGCTGTCTTGTAAATATACACTTTTATCATCCTCACCAATAATAAACAATACAGGTTTGGAAATTTTTTTAAGTATGTTAATCCGATCCGGTCTTTCTATCATTGCCTTATAATATTGTACGAGTGCCGTACCTGTAAAGTTGCCTGCGGCTTCAATAAGATGATCTACCTGTTCACGGTGAGATTGCTTAAACGCATCTCCAAACAAATTAGGAATAGATTGTTTCAAAAATTCGTGAGCGCCATGCTTTTGTATAAAAGCTATACCTTTTCTACGGGCTTCTTTTTTCTCCTCTGTATCTGCATATGCAGTGGAGTGAAATAATCCGAGACTATTTAATCTTTCCGGATATTTTTCCGCAAAAGCCAATGCAATATAACCACCCATACTGTGGCCAATCACTACACAGTTTTCAATGTTTTCTGCATCTATAATTGCTTTTATAATAGCAGCATATACTTCAATAAGACTGGCATCTGCAATATTTCCCTGATCCATGATATCAGATTTACCGCTGCCGGGAATATCAGGTATAATAAGCGTAAAATTATTTTGAAGAAAGGCTTCCTGGTATTTCCATATATTGCCATCTTCACCAAAACCGTGAATCAAAACAACATAAGGACCTTTGCCGGTTTTACGGTAATAGATATTGCAGTCATTATAATTGATATAGCGGTGTGACATTGGTAATTAATTAATGAGGTATCGGGTATCAGCTTTCAGGTATCAGCTATCAATAAATCGTTTTATTATTCACTATTCACCATTGCCCATTGCATATTCAATTTACTGAAAAATATTGTAAGAAGCCATTACTATTTCTGCATAAAGCTGCGCCATGCGAGTAGTATTACAAGTGGGATAAGCCCGTTATTTAATTGCTGCGGCAGAAAAAACCATATGATTAAAAGTAATATATTAATAATAGCAGTAACGAGCCAATACCTTTTCACCCAGCCCTTTTTACTACGAATGAAAAATGCGGCTATTACATGAAATGGCAATGCCCATAATAAATTATAATTATCTTTACATAATGCATGATCTGTAGCCGTCCACATTAAAATTAATAACACGCCCAGCAAACCGGTTGAGACAAATAATAGAAAGTCCATCGAAAGCAGGACAGCCTTCTTTTTAAGCACTGCAAAAACTATAAACAACAATAACAATATCGCAAATGCAACAAAGGGCGTAAAAAAAGATTTATCGCTTTCTGCTAATGATGATTGATATAATTCCGTTTTACTTTTTACAAGGTATTCCGCCTGAATATATGTGCTGTCGAAACCTTTGGCAAGATAAACAGGCAAAAACATTGTTTGCTCATTCTGCGCTGTTTTATCCAGCCGTGATCCCAATAAAATATCAATACCAAATTTACTCCAGTACATGCCTGTTCTGTTCAGATCAACATGTATCAACTCCCGGAAAGTTTTCGGTTTGTCGAGCACCTGGTGCGTTACTAAACTAGTATCGGAATATTTTCTTATAATATCCCTGATGCGGGTAGCGCAGTTATCAAACAGGAAATCATAGCGATAAAACTTATTTTCATCTTTTGCATTATTCATTAATGCCTTGTACAGTACTACTTTTTCTTCTCCCGATAAATTCAATACCTGTTCATGCACACTTCTCCTCTCCTCCCTGTAACTGCTTAAAAAAGATTGAAAGTTTTCAACCGAAAGAAAATACTGCATTCTCTTACCGCCTCTTACGAATTTGATATAAAAATCAGGATCATAAAAATCAAAAGTGCCATAATTATAAACGCGGTCAGCATGTGTTGTGGTATCCGTAACGCGTATGGCGCTATGTCCCCAAATGGAATACAGGTCTTCACCCGGTCCACAGGTAATTAATGATATACGCAGGTGAGACGAGTCTGTTTGAGCCGGCGCAATAAAACAACCAAAAAGAAAAATGAAAATTGCAGCAACTTTCCTCACAAATAAAATTTGCGCCAATTTCGGGAAAAATGATCACATGAGAAGAGATAATATTTCATCGCCGCACACGTGTAAAATATGGCTCTCTGGCACCATTTGTTTTTACAGGATCAAAAAACTTAATAAGCAGAAAACCTGCGATAAAGCCCCCGATATGTGCAGCATAAGCCACGCCTCCGCCATCTTCTCCACCCAGCATACCCAACCCACTCATAACCTGGAAGACGATCCATAAACCAAGGGCAAGAACAGCAGGAACAGACACTCTGAAAATGAAGAAAAAAGCATGCACCCTTCTTGTAGGGAACAATAAAAGATATGCACCTAAAACGCCTGATATAGCGCCTGAAGCGCCAAGACTTGGTGTTAAAGAATTTTGCTGAAGCAGCAGTACGGAAAACACATGGCTTAATGAAGCTATAACCCCGCAAAGCAGGTAAAATACAAGATACCGGAAATGACCAATCCTGTTTTCAATGTTATCCCCGAATATCCACAGGTATAGCATATTACCTGCAAGATGCACCCAGCCGCCATGCATAAACATAGAAGTAATTAAAGTGAGATACACAGATACAGGCGTGGGTTGCAACCCGGGCATCTCGAATTCACGTCCTGTATTGGGATCAACAATTAACTGTGGTTGTGTAATAATATCTGTGCCCGTAAGAATTTCTGCCGGCACCGTGGAGAAAGCATAGGTAAAATGCAGGTTGGCTCCTCCGCCCTGTAAAAAGATAAACACCAGAATATTCAGCGCTATCAACAGGTAATTTATAAAAGGCGTTATTGTTCTGTCTGAATTATCATCACCTATAGGTAAAAGCATAGCAGGTATTTATTTCATCAAGATAGGAAATAAATATGTACTTCCACAGCCTATAAAAATATAGGATTAAAAATTGCAGATGATATTATGGAGCCTGCATCTCATCAACTCAAATCATAATCTGCCAGATATATCTTGCACCCCATTTTCCCCATCTTTTCAGGCTATCTTTTACTGTTTTTTCCATACCACCGTAAGTGGTTGTTTTGCCTTTTTTAGGTGGCGCAATGGCGGTTTCTTTCACATCAGTTAATTCAATTTTTGTGGCATACCAACTGGTATAAAGGCGGGGAATCACAACACCCAGTATCATACCGGGCAATCCATTAAAAGACTCAGGCCCTCCCGGCGCAACAATTTCATCTGTGTAAAATGCCACCACAAAAACGGAGTCCATTATTACGGTAGTGGCCCTGCGGCATTCAAAGCCTGCTATCTTTCTTGTATCATTTGTGATACGCCATTTATATTTTTTCAAACTGTCCTGGATCAGGAAAGACTCATCAAAAACCTGCTTTGCAGCGGTAGTGCGTGCGCTGGTAAAATCTGAAAAAATAATATTATCATTTGCCGGCGGTTCTCCAAACGGACTTGCTTTGTCATTGCTTTCCCGCCCGGGTTCATATCTTGCTTTGTCATCAGAAAAAAGCAGGTTATAATAATTATGTTTGTTTTCAGGAATCTGCTTTTTCATCGTATTTATCCAGTCTCTATCCTCATCATCTACTGAAGCCATTAATTGCTTATGTTGATTAACGATTTTTTCAAACTCAATTTTGCCCTTTAAAATAAATTGTGCAGCGCAAAACTGCGTGGCAGCAACACAAAAGAGCATTATAAAAAAAACTTTTTTCATAATTATTTTTTAGGGAGTTTTCGATTGTGCATTATTCTTTGTAAAATTCCAGGTAAAGCTCAGCATCCAAAACCTGCGAAGTGTGGTGTAAGTATTTTCACTAATGAAATTGCTTTGGATATCTCTTCTGAACCCTAAGTTCTGGTTTAGCATATCGTTAATAGCAAACTTAAGCACACATGTTTCTTTAAATAATCTTTTACTGAGAGACACATTCCACAACAATACATTCCTGTTTTGATCAAAAACACTGGTAGCCTGCCGAACATTAAAATCAGCGTCGGTATTAAAATCAAACTTATAAGGCAATGCTATGTATATATCTGCATTATAAGATTGCGTCCAATACTTTGTTTTTACATCTTCACGAACAGATGAAACGGAAGTATTATAGTTTATATTTCCTCTTAAACTAATACCAAGCTTATTTTCTATGGAGTAGTACGAGCTTAAACCTAAGCCATAGTTATTGTTGTTGGTAATATTCTGCACATTATTTACAAAATTTATAAACCTGCTTCCATTTGCCTGCAGATTAAGCCCAACCCTTGTTTTGATGGGCGCAATTTTCATATTATAGCCCATATACGACCAATAGTTATACGTTGTACCGGCATTTACAGACTGATAAACTCTTTTGCCTGACTTATCAACCGAGTTGCTGGTGGTAATGGTATTGTCTGTAAGATTAAAGCTTGCATTTACATACATACCTCTTTCCTTCAGCACTTTATAATCATTAAAGAACATATAGAACCGGTGATTAAATGCCGGTAAAATATCAGGGTTGCCAATAAAAACATTCAGCGGATCATTGTTTTCGGGTACTGGCTGAATCTGTTGTATAGTAGGCTGCTCCGTACTTCCGTTATAGCTTAACGACAGCATGGTTTGCGGCTTAAAATTATACCTTACATTTACTTTCGGAAACAGGTTAACACGGTTGTAACGAATGGTGGAATCCTTTCGGTTATCAATTTGCCGGTAAGCCTGGTTAACCACATCACTGCCAAAAGAAAAATTATATTTTTTCTTCGCTATACGGTATGCAACGCCGCCGGCATTGGTGTTGATAAAAAAATCATAATCGTTGGTAAGGGCGCTATCTAATGCATCATATTTACCATTATCATAATTATATGTTGTTCTGTCGGCGCTGCTGGTTGTATTGGAGTACCCGTAATTCAACTCTATAAAATTATTTTTTCCTAAAGGTTCTGTATAGGTTACTTTGGCATTTAAGGTAAAGAGCTTGTTGTGATTATACTTTTGCTGGTTAATAGTATCAACCTGGTAAACATCGCCCCCCGTATTGTAATAATCATTTACAGCATCAAGATATCCTTCGGCATCATTGTCGTTAAATTTTTGTTCAACACGGGCCGAGATGGTTCTTCCGGCTTTTTTAAACTTTTTTCTCCATAGTATGCTGCTGTTAAACGACGATTCATCCGATTTGGAAGAAGTATTACGATGACTTTGGTTTACAAGCTGTGATTTATCGTTCAATGCTTCTGAATAAAAGTCGCTGTTGTTCTCCGTTTTTCCTTTATACCCGTTAAATGTAAATTTTAAAGAAGATAAAGAATCGAGTTGTATTTCATACTTACCGTTTAATGAATTACGCATGCGCTGAGAAAAATTATTATTCTTTTGATTCATGTAATACAGCGTATCAGGAAGAATATATTGCATTTTGGTTTCATCAACACCTCTTATATTTAACTTCTTATACATGTAGCTGGCGTTAAAGCTATTTTTGTCTTCATTCCATTTATTAGAGAAATGAACACCACCGGTCCAGGCCTGCGGAAGTCCGTTGCCATTAAAATAAAAATCATCGCCTCTGCCAAAAGAATAGAAAAAGCCACTGTTCTCATCAAACTCTATATCATCATCTTCTCCACCATATTTCCTGTTATCTTCCCAGTTTAAACCTGTTTGCCCGGTGTTTGACATAGTTGCAAAAGCAGCTACTTTTCTTTTTCCTTTAAAGAAGTTAATCATCGCTTCATTGCTATACTTATCCTTCAATCCTCCCCCGGCGCTTATCTTTCCGAAGTAACCATTTTTCTTATCTTCCTTTAATTTCAGGTTTATCGTTTTTGTTTTTTCACCATCATCAATACCCGTAAATGCCGCCTGGTCGCTTTTTTTATCATATATCTGCACTTTATCTACCGCATCAGCGCGTATATTTCGGGTAGCTACCGTGGGGTCATCACTAAAAAACTCTTCGCCATCTACCAATACCTTTTGCACTTCCTGCCCCTGCGCTATTATCTTTCCATTTTTATCCACCTGTATGCCCGGCATTACTTTCAACAAATCTTCTGCCGTTGCGTTTGGCTTTACATGAAAACTATCCGCGGTAAACTCCGTTGTATCTCCTTTAATCTTCATGGCATTATTCTGCCGTATTACAATTTCTTTAAGCAATGTTGATTTGTTGATAAGATTAATATTACCCAATTCAAGCTGCTTACCGGCTTCCAGCTGAAGCTCATCAACATAATCCGCAAAAGACGGGTAAGAAATCATAATAAGAAATTTGCCAACCGGCAGCCCCTGCAGAGTGAAGTTACCGGATTGATCTGTGCGGGTAAATTTTAAAAGCGTAGAATCTGATTTATTAATAACAGATACAACAGCATACCGGAGTTTTTTGTTGTTAGCAGTATCAGTAACGGCGCCGGTTATGGCTGCATCCTGAGCTTTAATGCATTGCATATAGCATATAGCAAGCAATAAGCAGGTAATTGGCTTGAGCATTTGTGGTTAAAGCATTAGTTGATGTTGTAAAAATGTAATAAAAACTTTTTTAAAAAGGAATTACTGCTGATAATATTACGTTAAAATAACGTGCATGCACTCTTCTTAAGTGGTGCTCATTACATTATACAAATGAAAACCATTATCGCTTTTAACGGAGAAAAAATGTGATGAACGAGAATATACTGTGACGAAATCAGGAGTTAAACCAAATCCACAAAGTAATTTCCCGCAGAGATATGCGGATAAATACAATGCAGATTTTTGCTGATGATTATTAAAGTGTATATGGTGTTAACAATTTTATCAGGATATTGCTTTAATGAACTGCTGCATTTCTTCTTTCGTTCCAACGGTAATTCTCGACCATTTTCCTTCTTCCTCATAAATGTAAGTGCCCAGGATATTGTTACGTTTCAGCAGGTCAAAATAATCCTTCTTATAATCAGCCAAAGTGAAGTAGATGAAATTAGTATTGGAGGGAATACACCTGATATTCAATTTCTCCATTTCAGCAATAGTATATTTTCTCGCTTCATGAATTTTTGCGTATGTTTCCTGCACAAATTTTTCGTCTTTTAAAGAAGCTATTGCTGCAGCAACAGAAACAACACTGCTGCTTCCATTGGCCCAAGTTGTAACCTGGCTTATTTGTGCTATCGTATCTTTATGCGCAAGTGCATACCCTACTCTTGCACCTGCCATTCCATATATTTTAGAAAAGGTTTTGGCAACAATAATATTCCTGTTGTTTGTTACCAGGTTACTCAACGAAGGTTGTTCAGTAAAATCAATATAGGCTTCATCAACCAATACCAATGCTTTTTCAGAAACCTTTTTTACAAATTCTACCAACTCCTCTCTTTCCAAAATGGTGCCTGTAGGATTATTCGGGTTGCATATATATACTAATTGGGTATCGCCCTGTATAGCAGCCATCATTGCCGGCAAATCAATTTTTTTTTCCGCGGTAAGCGGAACTGTTATTTTTTTAAACCCTGTTTTTTCAATCATATTTGCCCAAAATGCAAAAGTGGGGACAGGTATTACAAAGCTTCCTCCTTTCAATGAAGCGCATCGTGCAACAATATCAAGAATTTCAGTTGAACCGGCACCCATCAAAACATTTTCACTGGCGAGATTATACTTCTGGGCAAGCGCTGCAATCAATTCATTCATTTGAGCACCGCCATACCTGTTGCTTTCCAGTAAATGATCAGCCATTGCTTTACGTGCCATTGGCGATGGCCCATAAGGATTTTCATTGGCAGATAAGCGGATAGGCTTATCATCAATACATTCATTGGCGGATAATATTGCAGGAGAGGCGATGGTTTCCAGCCTGGAGATAGTTAAGCCGGCTACGCCTAAACCTATTTGTTTTAGCCAGCTTCTTCTGTTTAAGCTCATAATTACAGGATTAATGTGTTTTGAAAGCGTGCAGGCAATAAGTCGTTATAATGGAAGTATTGTTACATACCCGCTATAAATTTACTTTAACGGAAGTGAAAAATAAAAAGTTGATCCTTTTCCCGGCTCGCTTATTACTCCTATTGCACCATTACTGCGCTTTACAATTTCAGAAGCGATATATAATCCTATACCAAAACCGGGATAAGTTTTAGTGCTCTTATTAGGCACACGATAAAATCTTTCAAATATTTTTTCCTGGTCCTTTTTTAAAATACCAATGCCATTATCTTTAACCATAACAATTACTTCATTGCCTTTTACTTCGCTCGTTACATCAATAACATTTGATGATGCTGAATATTTTACAGCATTATTAATAAGGTTAGCCATCACCTGCCGTATCCTGTCTTTATCCGCACAAATAGGTGCAGGCTTATTGTAATGATAATTTATTATAAACCCGGGATTAATCATTCTTTTTTCTTCCATCACTTCTGAGAGGTATTTATTCAGATCAAAATACTCTTCATCAAAAAAGAGGTTTCCAAGCTTTATTTTTGACAGATCCAGCAGTTCAGAAATAAGTTTATTTAAACGAATGGTTTGTTTATTGATAACATTTAATGAATTAATCAGAAAATTATCTCCGCTATTTTCATATGTTGATTGTAATACCTGCGTATATCCTTTGAGGGAAGTAACCGGCGTTTTCAATTCGTGACTTGCCATACTGATAAAATAATCTTTCTGTTGATCCAACTCTTTTATTTCGTGAATATCCGTACTGGTTCCAACCCACATCTGTATTACCCCATTTGCATCGCGCTGGGGGATCGCCCTGCTGAGTTGCCACCTGTATTCGCCATCAAATCTCCTGAACCGGTGCTCAAAAATAAAATCTTCCCCTGTTGAAACTGAGCGCTCCCATAGCCTCAGGTTTTCCTGGCGCTCACCCGGATGAACAATTTTCAACCACCCGTCTCCCTGTAAATCCTGAAATGTTAGTCCGCTATAATCATATACTGCGTTATTATAATAATTTATATTTCCTTTTTCATCACTGGTCCATATCAATTGCGGTGTTGAATCTGCGAGCAGGCGAAATTTTTGTTCGCTTTCTTCCAGCTTTTTCAGCGCCAATACTTTTTCGGTAATATCCTGCATAATACCGCTAAAGCGATAGGCAACACCTTTACTGTCAAAAAAAACTTTTCCTTTTGCAAGTAAATACCGCTTTACGCCAGATGCGGGCTCGGTAACAGCATATTCAACTTCGTAACTGCCGGCGGAAGGATCATTCAGGGCAATTTGTATGGAATTAATTACATCCGTTCTTTCATCCACATCTATTCTTTCCAATGCCAGATCAAGATCTATCTCCTCGTTTGCCGGCAAACCAAACCATTGCTTTAACCGTTCATTGCAAACAAATTTTCCGGTTGCGGGGTTTAAATCCCAGGTACCTAAATCAGCAGCATTAATGGCAAAGAACAATTCGTTTCTGCTTTCTTTAATCTGTGTGAATGCTGCTACTTCTTTTGTAGTTTCATTACAGGTAACCAAAACGCCGGCCGGCACAGTAGCTTCATCGTATACCGGGCTATAACTAAAAGTCCGGTATACATCTTCCATTTTACCATTTCGGTAAATAGGAATTAACTGGTTTTCGCTCCGGGTAGCTACCCCTTCATTTAATACCTGGTCAATAAGCGGCTTGATAATCTCCCATATTTCCGGCCAGGCTTCCTGTGCGGGCTTTCCTAAAATGCCGGGGTGCTCACCATTTATACCAAGGCTGGGGCGGTAAGCGTCATTATAAAAACAAATCAGTTCTTTGCCCCACCATAAAAACATAGGAAATGTAGAGTTGAGTAAAATATTCAACGTTGTGCGTAAACTTTGCGGCCATTGTTGGGGATTGCCTAAAGGAGTGTTCTCCCATTTTTTTTCGCGGGTAAGCTTTCCCATCTCTCCGCCGCCAGATAGAAAATGATTTTTTTGGTTGATATCTTCCCGGGATTTCATTAAAATAACTTTATCAATCTTTTTGCTATAGCTTTTGCAGGCTTCAAATATATGGTTTGCTTTCAAAGAAATTGTACCGGCTGCCAAATACGGGTAATTACGCGAACATTTCAATTTGGTATTATCGTAAATTTGCAGATTATTGTATAACCAATCCATAACGACTGCTTGCAAAGATTAAACCAAATGAAGCAGTTACAATTATCTATACTTGATCTTGCAATAGTTATAGAGGGAGGCAATGCTGCAACAGCTATCCAAAGAACAGTTGAAGCGGCGCAGCATGCAGAAAAATTGGGTTTTAAACGCATATGGCTGGCAGAACATCACAACATGGAAAATATTGCCAGCTCCGCTACTTCCATTTTAATAGGGCATGTGGCAGATAAAACAAAGCATATACGCGCAGGCTCCGGCGGTATTATGTTGCCGAATCATTCTCCGCTTGCTATAGCAGAGCAGTTCGGCACGCTTCAAAGTCTTTATCCCGGCAGAATTGATCTCGGGCTGGGAAGAGCTCCGGGCACAGACCAGTTAACCGCAATGGCTTTGAGAAGAAACAATGATCCGGTATATAATTTTCCGGCAGAGATCCGCCAGTTGCAAACGTATTTCAGTAAAGAAAACCAACAGTCACGTGTACGCGCTTTTCCGGGAGAAGGGTCGGATATTCCTATCTGGATTTTGGGCTCAAGCACAGATAGTGCATACCTTGCTGCTGACATGGGGCTGCCTTATGCTTTTGCCGCACATTTTGCACCGGCACAATTCAGAACAGCGATAAATATTTACAGGAACCATTTTAAACCTTCCGCACAATTGCAGAAGCCCTATGTATTAGCCTGCATAAATGTTATTGCCGCCGATACTGATAAAGAAGCACATTTTCTCGCTACCAGTCTTTTCAGAATGTTTACGGGCATTGTTACGAATATGCGCCGGCCTATGCAACCGCCTGTTGAATCAATGGAGCCTTACTGGAATGAAGAAATAAAAGCAGCGCTTTCGCAAATGCTGGCATGCACATTTATAGGTGGAAAGGAAAAAGTAAAAAGGGAATTACCTGAGTTTGTTGAAGAAACCCAGATAGATGAATTGATGACGACAACAAATGTGTATGATGAGAAAGCAAGGTTATATTCGCTGGATATTCTGCATGATATATTCAGGGAATAACTGTAATTACTTGTTACGATGTTAGTGCTGTTTTTTTGATATTGTCTTTTATCCATAAAATAACTTCATCTACCATCTGTTTCTTACAAGCACTCTAAAAATTTCGGAGAACATATAGGAATTTACTACCGGAGCCAGGTCATATAATTCCATTCTTACAAACAATGGATATATTCCCTTGTTGCATGCAAATCGTATCCATGTGTTAGCATATAAAACTATCAGTGTTATCATTGGTTTCCATAACGTTCTTTCTGTATGGCATCCTGGATGTCTTTATCCGTGATCTTACTGAAATCTGCCTCACTGGTAATATTTTTCCAATCTTCTTCCAACGCTTTCCTGAACAATTTTACTACAACAATAGTCATTCTCCCAAAATACATTTACGCAACATATTCAATGCATATATTGCCGCCATTTCAATATTCCTTTCCCTGTCATAACGAAAATGAAATTTTTCCGCAAACACACGGTTACGGCTACACGCTGCCATCCACACCGTGCCCACCGGTTTATCGGGCGTTCCACCATCCGGCCCCATAATACCTGAAGTAGCAACAGCGTAATCCGTGTTCATTGTTTGCCGCACACCCACTGCCATTTGCCGCACCGTTGCTTCACTTACGGCGCCATCTGTAAGCAGCGTATCCTGTTTTACATGCAATACATTTTCCTTCACCTCATTGGCATAACTCACCACACTGCCTTTAAAATAGGCAGAAGACCCGGCAAATGAAGTAATTAAATGCGCTATATAGCCTCCGGTGCAGCTTTCGGCAGCAGATACCGTAGCACTCCTTTCCTTCAAAAGCCTGCCAATTACTTTTGCCAGCGGCATATCTTCATCTGTAACCAGCCATTCCTTAACATATGTTTTAAGGGAAGCAAAAGATTCATCTAACTGCTTTTGCAAACGCCCGCTATTACCGTCGCTACCGGTAATGCGCAACCGGACCATCCCATAATTGGGTAAATAAGCAAGCTTGAAATTTGAAGGTAATCCGTTTTCCCAATCCTGTATTTTTTCAGCAATAAAAGATTCACCAATACCCGCGGTAAGCAAAGTGCGGTGGTCAATAAAAGGAAATGTAAAATATTGCTGTAGCCTGGGAATTACATAATCTGTCATCATACCTTTCATCTCGTGCGGTACGCCGGGCATACTCACAATTATCTTCCCGTCTTTTTCAAACCACATTCCTGGTGCTGTACCTCTTTTATTAGGAATTACCGTGCATACATCAGGCACTTCCGCCTGTTTCATATTGCGCTCTATCATTGGCCTGTTAAGCCGTTCAAAAATTTTTTGTACGTTCTCCAAAGCGCCTTTATCTATTACCAGTTTGCCGCTAAAATAGTCAGCCAATACAGGCTTGGTAATATCATCAGCCGTAGGTCCAAGCCCACCGGTAATTAAAATAATTGAGGCGTCCTGCATTTCGGTATTCAATGCATTCACAATTTCATCTTTACTATCACCTACAGCAATTCTTCTTCTCAACCAGATACCGGTTTTATTCAATTCCTGCGCCATCCATGCACTGTTGGTATCAACTACCTGTCCTATCAGTAATTCATCTCCGATGGTAATAATAGAGGCATATACCGCGGGGATTGTCAGAGATTCTTCCATTTTTTTCTTTTTTGCTACCGGCTATCAGGTATGGGCTGTCGGCTGTAAGCTTTCAGCATACTGCTACCAGGCTGCTAATGATATTTTAATGATGGTTTTACCAACTAATCATTCCATACTTAATAGTTCCTGAACGTTCGTGTTCTGTTTATTTTCAGATCGCGTAGCATTCCTGATTTTGGAAAGATGGATATATTAAATGAACGCCATAACCCGAAAGGTGTAACATTGATGGCCATTTGCCAGCAGTGCATTTCGCGGGTTATATACATACTGAAAGATGGGATCTTTAATGTGCGGAAATCAAAATACCCGTTAGCGCCAATCTTCCACTTTTCCGTAAGGCTAAAATCGCCATTGAACTGCATGCTTGATGTAAAAATCGTTTTGTATGTATAACTCAGCGAATCTGTTTGCAATGTTTTACTGAAACTTAAAGCATATGACACATTAACAGACCAGGGAATATTAAAGTCAACAAACTCAGAAGGGTTTCGTTTTATATAGTCTAACTGCGATTGCATTTCATCAGCCGTTAAATTGTCATAATTATCATATTGCTCCTGCACATTTTTATCCTTTTTATCATCTTTGGGTTTGCTTTTAAAACTGGTGGATACGGCAAGACTTCCGGTAGTAATACGCCCCAAAGAAAACTTTTCTCCGGCCCACGCGTATTTATTAACCCTGTATCCATATTGATCTGCCTGGTAAGGATCAATATTTGCACTTGCAGTAATATTTATTTTCTCAAATAAGGTGCTCCTGGCATAAATGTTAAAATTGGAAAGATTAAATGAATCTGCCAGCAGGTTATAACTGCTTGTTATACCGAATCCGTCTATAATTTTTACCTTCTTCACGCCCTCGTCTTCGGTTTGTTCATCTCCTGAACGGGCAGTATCTCTTTTATTTTTCACTTTCATTTCAAGAAAGTTATCAATACCAAAACCGATACTTCCTGACCTGCCGTAACCAAATGAACCATATGCAGACCCATCAAATTGCGACAGCATTGCGTAATGCCCCAAACTATCAATTTGAGTATTGCGATAATATGAGTAAGATAAATCAGGTTTGTATCCTATACTTAGCTGGGGGCGCATGGTATGACGTATAGCCTGTATTTTAGCATCTTTGTTTTTCATGGCAAGTGTTCCAAACATAGATGTACTAAATGATATGGACATGGAAATATCCCGCGCTGTAAAAAAGCCTTTTTCAATTGACTTGCTTACAGAATTGGTAGAATCGACCCATTGACGATGCAGCTTTTGGGAATACCATCTTTCCTGATAGCTAAATCCCGGAGAAATTTGTATAGGGCCAAGCTGCGGCAGCGCAATCGAAACAGGTATATTATGCTGCGCCCCATATTGAAAGGTATCTATCAACTGCCTGAAGCTAAAAGCCGTATCATAAAACAACGCCTGCCCTTTTACACTTCCTGTATATCCTACCCCTAATTTCTGGTACCATTTTCCTGAGCCTGCCATTTCTTTTGGTTGCAACGGGTATAATGTAGTTACGTTAAAATTAATATCAGGCAGATTAAGGTTAACCGTTTTATTTAAAGTGTTTTGAGAGTGGTTAAGGTTTACGGATAAATTATACGGTTTACCAATCCACGATTTTTGATAAGAAATGGAGGAGCTTAACTGGTTGGTAAAGGCAAGTGGCTGGCTATAGCTATAGCTTGAGCTATTGGTTTGATTTACATAAGCATTGGTAGTATTATTCTTTGCATACGAGCTCGACATGGTATTTACACTGGCAGAAAAACTTACACCAGGCCTGGCCTTACTATCTGTTCTATGGCTCCAGTTTAATGAATAGCTTTTGGTTTTACTAAAATCCGGGTCTCCCTTAAAACCGGTATGCATATTTTGGTAACTGAAATTAAGTGAGCCATTGTATTTATACCTGACGCGGTATGTTGGCGATACATTTAGCCTCCAACTGCCATAAGAATAAATATCCGCCCTTGTAGTTACATCAAAATTATCGCTGATCACTTTGTAATATCCCATACCTTCCAGACCAACCCCCAGGCTTTCAATAACAGTAAAGGTTGGCGGTAAAATACCTGACTGCCGGCCCTGCTTCATCGGGAACATGCCGAAAGGCAAAATAATCGGTAATACCGGCACGTTTTCAAACTCCACTCCCACAGGCCCGGTTACGGCAACTTTTTTACTTATATATTTTATTCTTTTTGACCTGAAAGCAAAATGCGGTGTATCATAATTACAGGTTGTAAAGCGGCCTTTGTAAGCATATATCGTTTGGGCATCTACTTTTTTTACTGCCTGCGCAAAATTGTAGAGCTCAGCCTGCTGAAAATAACTATTGTGCGAAAGCCCTTTCTGTGTTTTAAAGTTAAATTCAAGGCTATCGCTCTCTGTAGTTATATCAGCCTGCACCAGTTTGGCTTTGCCTGCAACTTTACCCGAGGTATCTAATGCCATTGTTGCTTTTACAATATTGGTTTGCTGGTCAAAGGCTATTGTGGGCGCAGTAAGATTAATGTCTTTATATTTTACATCTGTTTCACCAAATAAATAAAGCTTTTTGCGGGCAACATCAAGTATCATTGAATCTTTAGCCTTATAATTAATGGGCGCATCAATAGAATCCTTTGATATTTTCAAATTAAACGTATCTGTCTTGCTTTGTTTAGCCGAATCTGTTAGCGGCAATCCAAGGCTATCTCTTAAAATGACAGTATCAGCATGCATAGCAGTATCTTTTACATTCAGAGAACTGTCGATGGCTTTGCGTAGCGGAATGGTATCTTTTAAGGGCTGAATAGTATCAGCGATAGCTGTTAAATTATTGTAAAAAGGAAAATTACTGTTGCTTTTTGACCATGCATTGTACGTTATTGCAATGGTAAGCAGTAGTAAGGTTGAAATAAATATATAATTTCGCGTAAATTTGCTACGTTTATTCTTCATAATAATCAACAGAAAACAAAAATAGCCATATTACAGGTAAGAAAACGTGAAGAAACGGCTTGAATTACTAACCCTGATAAATTTTAACAACGAGATGCACAAAAAAATATTTGTACCATCTTTTTTTATCCTGCTCTCCGTATTATTTTGTAATGCCACCCTTGCCCAAAAGAGCCGTATTAAAACCATTATTGTAGATGCCGGTCATGGAGGAAGAGAGCCGGGTGCCAAAGGGTCTTATTCTACCGAAGCGCAGATAACTTTAGCACTATCGCTGAAAGTTGCGGCATTACTTGAAAAAGAGCTTCCCGACACAAAAATTGTTCAAAGCCGCACCACAGATGTGTTTCAGCCCGTAACTGAAAAAGCGGCTTTTGCCAACCAGAATAAAGGAGATTTGTTTGTGTGCATACATGTAAATGCCGCTCCGCCTATCCGTCATTCTCAAATTACGGGTTACAGGAACAACGTTTATTATACAGGAAAAGGCAAAAACAGAAAGAAACATATCAAAAAAGAACCCGTTTATAAGGTTTGGTATACGCCTAGTCCAAGATATGGAACCGGCACCTATGTGTGGGCTGCAGACAGAGACGATAATAAAGCCAGTGCAATGAGTGAGCGTTTTGAATCGGAAGCTGAGGTAAGTGATGATGTGCCCGATCCCAATACACCTGAAGGGCTTATTGCCAGCCGCCTGTGGGTGCAAAAATATTTTAAGAACAGTGTTCGCCTCGCCAGTATGATAGAAAATGAATTTGTGAAAATAGGCCGCAAAAGTGATGGCGTGCTGCAACGTAATGAAAAAGGGATATGGGTATTGCAGGCAACCAATATGCCCGCAGTATTAATAGAAACCGGTTTTATTACCAATGAAGAAGAAGAAGATTTTCTTAACAGTGAAGCAGGCCAGGAGCAGATGGCCGGCGCAATAGTAAGAGCGGTTGTTAATTTCAAGAAAACAATGGATGCATCCAGGGGTGCTGCCGCTTCAGACAATACATCTGCCGGCGCTATTCCTGAAAAAACTAAAAAAACAGCTTTTTCAGAAACCAAAGCAGCACAAAAATCCCAGAATACCCCAGCCATATCCCGAAAGTGATTGCACTTTAGTGTAATACCCTATTTTTGCATTGAAAGTGCTGATTTTGAATAATAAGTAAACGATAAAAATCGTTCATTCCGGAGTTTTATGTAATGTGTGAAGTATGCTGCCGGAATGTTTTCATGAACAGGTAAAATACCTGTTATAATTTAAAACGAATAGGATGAAAGTCTCTAATGAAACCAAAGTTGGTGCTATAACTGCTATTGCTATTACACTGCTTATACTGGGTTTTAATTTTTTGAAAGGTAAATCAGTTCTTGAAAAAACTTTTCACCTCTATGCAAAATTCACTTCTGTTGAAGGATTATCTGTTTCCAATTCGGTTATGATTAATGGCTTGCCAGTTGGCAAGGTATATAAGATTGAGGAAGCTGACCAGAACCTTACAGGTATTATTGTAACAATTAATCTCAGCAAAAACATTAATATCCCTCAAAATTCACTTGCTTATATTTCCAGCAGCTTATTAGGCAATACCACGCTGAATATTAAAATGGGCGCAGACCAGGTATATGCAAAAAATGGCGATACGCTTACAACCAATATCTCACCAGGATTACTGGAGGAAGTTACCGGAAGGCTTGATCCTACCCTGGTTAAAGTAAATGCCGCATTACAATCCATGGATTCTGTATTAAAACTTATCGGAGGCGCACTCGATGCAAATGCACAAAAGCACTTTCAGAATATACTTGCAAATCTTGCCGTGTCCACAGGTCATCTTAATACCTTATTAAATGCCCAAAGCGGCGCACTGGCACAAACATTATCTAATGCAAGCGCATTTACAGGTAATCTTAAAAAGAATAATGATACCATCACACAAATATTCTCAAACCTTAATGCCACCACAAATAAGTTAGCAAACCTTGAACTGGATAAGACTTTAACAAAATTGCAAAATGTTGCAGGCGAACTTAATACTACCTTGAACAAAATAAATACCAATGATGGTACATTAGGGTTGCTCATGAACGACAAGAAATTATACACTAATCTTACATCAGCATCAAACAGCCTTAATGTATTATTGCAGGATTTCAGGATGCACCCCCGCCGTTATACCGGGGGGTTAGTATTTGGGAAGAAAGACAAATCAGAACCACTGATGACCCCATTACCCGATACATTAAACACGGCACCGGTAGATAAAAAGAAGTGATGAACACATACAGGAGGACAGGATTATCTGCATTATTTATATTAATGATAGCATTTGCGTTTGCGCAACAAAAATCACCGGTTGCCCCTGCCGCCCGCACTCCACAGGATACTACAAAAAATATCAATCTTATCCGCTCCAACGTTTTAAGGTTTGAGCAAAAAGATTCTACAGAATTACAGGTATTGGTAGGCAATGTAATATTAAAACAGGCCAATACACTTTTTTACGGCGACAGTATAGTAATGGATAAAGCCAAAAATATAATTGAAGTTTTTGGCAACATTCATATTAACGATTCAGACAGCGTAAATGTGTATTCACAATACCTTATATATTATGGTAATACCAAAATTGCCAATCTGAAAAAATCTGTCAAGCTTACAGACGGCAAAGCAATTCTTACAACAGAAGAACTGGAATACGATCTCAATAGTAAAACAGGCACTTACTTAAACGGTGGAAAAATCGTGAATGGTTCCTCGGTACTTACCAGCAAGGAAGGATATTATTATGCCGATTCAAAAGATGCCTATTTTAAAAAGAATGTAAAAATGGTAGACCCTAATTACACAATGGCAACGGATACGCTTTTGTATAATACGCAAACGCAGATAGCAACATTTGTAGCGCCTACAACCATAAATGATGGAAAATCAATTATAAGAACTTCGGACGGTTTTTATGATATGAATTGTGGTTTGGCAAATTTTGGAAGCCGCCCAACGATTGAAGACAGCACACAATTTATTACGGCAGATAGCATTTCTTTTGATAAGAATACCGGTGAAGGTGTTGCGAGAGGAAATTTTTTATACCGGGATACTGCGCAGGGAGTAACCGTTATATCTGAATACGGTATTTTTAATCGTGATACAAAAACATTTATGGCAACCGAAAAGCCATTAATGATTATTAAGCAGGATAATGATTCTTTATTTTTAACTGCTGATACACTATACTCCGGTATCCGGCCAGACACAACCTATAGAGAAGATTCTTTAACTAAAAACAGTCTTGCAAAAAAAGAGATTGATATTAAATCAGGAGATTCAGCAAAGATTGACATTAAAAAGCCAATACCACAGGCACCGGCACAAGGCAATATAGCCGGCAAACCCGCAAGAGGCGCACGCCCACCGGGGGGAGCAGGAAGAACAGTACCTGGTCAAAAACCGGGAAATAATAATCTGCCGCCACCTGACATCAAAAAAGCTATTCCTCCACCTGCAGATACATCAAAAGCTATGGCCGCTCAAACTAATACTGCTAAAGATGCTTTAGTGGCATTGCAAAAAACCAGTAGTGACAGCAGCGGCATTGATAGTTCTTCAGGAAGTATTGCACTAAGCAAAGCCGCATCGGATAGTATATTAAAGAGAGATTCTATACGCAGGCAGGATTCTACCAGGGCAATGGCAGCAAGAAAAATAGACAGGATAGACAGCGTACGCTTTTTTATGGCATATCATCACGTAAAAATGTTTGAAGATTCTATGCAGGCTGTTTGTGATAGTATGTTCTTTTCCGGTAAAGATTCTATTTTCCGTTTGTATAATGATCCGATAGTCTGGTCGAAGGAAAGCCAGATATCAGGCGATACTATACACCTGTACACCAAAAACAAAAAACCAGAACGGGTGGAGGTTTGGGAAAACGCGTTCAGCATCAGCAAGAGCAACGATCAGTTTTTTAACCAGCTAAAAGGTAATACAATCAATGGCTTTTTTAAAGATGGCGATATAGATTATATACGCGCTAAAGGCAGTGCAGAAAGTTTATATTACCTGCAGGATGATGACAGCGCGTATACAGGCGCCAATTATGCCCAGGCTGATTTGATCAATTTATATTTTGTAAAAAAAGAATTAGACAAAATAAGCTGGCTATACCAGGTGGAAGGTGGTTTTTACCCCGTAAATCAAATTCCGGAAGAACGGCAGCGTTTCAGAAACTTTAAATGGCAGGAAGCGAGAAGACCTAAGACAAGAGCGGAGTTGTACCGGTAATAACGGTTCTGTATATTTTATAAAACTGCTTCCCAATCTCATCATAATTGTATTTCTTAACCGCATCTTCCGCAATTATTTGCCTGTCAAACAAGGTATATTCATTTATCATGCGGTTCATGGCATTCACAAGCTGATCTTCATTTTCTGATTTTACCAGGATGCCCTTCGTTTGATTAACTGCTTCGGGTATACCGGCAACATCGGTGGCAACAACAGGCAATCCGCAACAAAGCGCTTCAATTATTACGCAGGGAAAATTTTCATAACGACTAAACATCACAAATGCAGAAGCGCATTGCATATGCTTCGCAACTACGGCATTACTGATTTCTCCTTTTAAAGTTACAAAGCCGGTTAAACCGAGCGCATCAATATGTTGCTGCATGGCATCATCTGTATTCCCTATCAGTTCGAGTTCCCAATCTTGTTTTATATGCTTAAGCTTTGCGCAGGCGTTTAAAATGCCAATAGTATTCTTCTGGTAACTCATTATCGAAATATGAATAAACCGGAATTTTGCCGGCAAAGATTTAGGTGCATAAAAAAAATTGTTGGTGTTTACAACATTATGGATCACACTTACTGATTTCAATCCAAATAATTTTTTTATGATATCGCCGTCATGCTGCGAAACAGATGTTACAGCTATTGCATTCCGGAAAATTGATCTCACATTTTTTCGAAACCAGGCAGACCTGTTTTCAAATGAATCCGGAGGACCCGGCACATAGGTAGCCGAGTGTTCTGATACAAGATACGGAACACCCCATTTCCGTTGAACCCATTTGGCAATAATACCGGCCTTCATGGGTACATGCACATGTATAAGATCAGGCAAACCATTTTTATCAAAGTATGATTTTATTACAGAACGATACGTTTTATAATATTTCCAATTGTAGATGAGCTTATCCGGCACTTTTATTCCTGTTTTCAAAAATTTGAAATACACCCTCAACTCTCTGACTCCTTCATTTATTATTTCCTCACTATTTGTCTCTGATATTGATATTGCTTCACCGTGTTGTTCAACATATATCACAGATATATCAGCAAATTTTGATACTGCACGGGCATGGCGTTGTATAAAATCCCCTTCAAGCGGGGATATTTTATTGGGATACCAACTTGCCAGCCAAAGTATTTTCATTGTAATACAAAAAATTAAGAACGCTTCAGGAATTTATGGAATATCATTTGTTTTATTTTACTGATATCTGATATACTTATACTATAAAACCTCACTGCTGATATGTTCGTATACCTGGTAAACCGGTAAGTAAGCAAAAAATGATATACCAGGTAGCCCGCACTGCTGACCATTGCAGCACCTTTGATTCCATACTTTGGCGTAAAAATAAAATTCCCGGCAACAATCACTAAAAGCGCTATCAGCAGTGCAGCAATATTAATGTTGATTTTTTTTACGCCTGCATAAAATGCCGCTACAGGATATAGCATTACCAATGCCAATATGCCCGGAATAAGTAAAAGAAAAGGGATAAACATTTCGCTGAATGTTTTTCCAAACACAAAAGGAAAAAGCCAATACCCGCAAGCAGCCAACACGAGACAAATGCCGAGGTAAAGCAATAATAAAAACCTTGAAACAATTGCTATCTTTTTAGCCAGATCTTTTTCCATTGCATTAACTATGGATGGAAATACCGCACTGGCAATAATTGAAGGCAAAATAAAAAGCGTTTGCGCCAGTTTTGACACCTGTATATAATTACCCAACGCTGTTGCTGAACAGTAATATTCCACAAACCAATAATCAATTCTGTATACCAAAAAGAAAAGAAAATTTGCGGCAAATGCTGTCATACTATACTTTATAATTTTTGTAAGATCGCTCTTTACAGGCAAATGAAAGAAGGTTGGTTTACCATATTTTGTATAAAATAATATGGCAGTTAATAAGCCTTGTAAAAAAAAGCCCGCAAAATAAATTTTAATATACGTTTCAAAGTTGAATAACGCTCCGTTAGAAAAAGGTATTATAATAACAAGCGCTATATTAACCAGGGCAAGTACCATATTTGGTAAAGCAAAATTCTTTTTAGCATAAAAAGCGGCAGTAAAAAAATTTACGAGCATACAACCGGCAACATAACAAACTACCGGGAATAATTGTTGGGTATATGATTCAGGAAGTAAACCAAAGTGTATGGTTGTGTTTAACACAATAAATACAGCAAGCGTTGAAAAAAGCGTCCACCATACAGAGAAATTGGCTAACCTCGATACAGGTACTTCTCCGGAAGCCGTATAATAAGCAACACCTGATTCCATACTCAGGCTTGAAATCGCTACAATTAATGCAAAACTATTGGTAATAAAATAAATAAGCCCGCTATACGATGCTTCATAATAGCGGGCTATCATAATATTCAGCAACAACACAGATGCAAAGTATATGCCTCTCCAGAGTACACTTTGATATATGAGGCTGCGAAGTTTCATTGATTATTTCAGGGCATCGATAATCTGCGTAAAATCTGCGGCGATCAGCGAAGCTCCCCCAACCAGTCCTCCATCAACATCTGGTTTTGAAAATATTTCCCTGGCATTACTGCCTTTCACGCTACCACCATATAAAATCGGAACAATATCAGCAGTTTCTTTACCATATTGCGCAGCCAATACAGTTCTGAGATGCTGGTGCATTTCCTGTGCCTGGTCGGCAGTGGCGGTTTTACCTGTTCCTATAGCCCAAATGGGTTCATATGCAATAACTATCTTAGCGAGTTGCTCTGCTGATAAATGAAACAAACTTTCTTTTAATTGCTGTTCTACAAAGCCGTTTTGCACGCCCGCTTCACGAATGCTCAACGATTCACCGCAACAAAAAATGGGTATCAGTCCGTAACTTAATGCTATATCCACTTTTTCTGCCAGCATCGCGTTTGATTCAGCAAAATATTCTCTTCTTTCAGAATGCCCCAATACTACATATTCAATACCTAATGACTGCAACATTTCAGCAGAAGTTTCACCGGTATAAGCACCAGATTTTTTATTGGAACAGTTTTGAGCGGCAACAAAATAATTGTCATGACCGCTTACTTTATTTTTTGCCAGTGCGAGATAAGGAAACGGAACAGCAAAAACTACTTTTTGATGATCTGATAATTTTTTTGGCTCCTGCAATAAATTGTTCAATAGTTCTTCAGCCTGCGCAACGGTAAGATTCATTTTCCAGTTGGCGGCGGCTATTTGTTGTCTCATTATAGTGTTGTTTTGTATAAATATTTTAAAATTGCTGTTTCTTTATCTGTTAATGTTTGATGCTTTAGTTTTTTCCAGTTATCAATATGCTGCAATGCCTTTTCAAAAATATACCGGTCGTTAAATCCCCATGTAAAACCAGGTATATGTTTAGGGCTCAGTCCTTCTCCAAATATATTACATGCCACGCCTGCAAATGTAGCGGTATTCAGTGAAGTATTGATAGCTGTGCGGGTATAATCTCCCATCATCACCCCGCATTTTAATCCGGCGTTAATACGCTCTTTCCCCGGAAACATTTTAAAAATATCGCCGGCATTATTTTTAATATTTGAATTGGAAGTGCCGGCGCCCAGGTTGCACCACGCTCCTATTACGGAATCACCCAGGTATCCATGATGTGCTTTGTTGGAATAGCCCATCATGATACTATTTTTTATTTCGCCGCCTGCATAGCAAAACGGGCCAATAGTAGTTGCCCCGTATATTGCTGTTCCCATTTTTAATACAGCAGCTTCTCCCAAAGCAAACGGACCTCTTATCATGCACCCTTCCATTATAGTTGTATTGCGGCCAATATACACAGGTCCGCCGGAGGCGTTAATGATGCAATGCTCTACCACTGCGCCATCTTCAATAAAAATATTTTCGGGAGAAATCAGCTTGTTAGTATCAGGAATGTGTTTTGACTGCCTTCCTTTGGTTAGCAATGCAAAATCAAAACGGATAGCGGCATCATTGTATTGAAACAAATGCCAGGGATAGCTGATATAAATTGTATCAGTATTGAGTTCAATTACCTTATCAAATGTTGAAACGCTGATATCTTCTAAAGAAATAAATTGATGCTGTTCTCCCCAAAAGGCTATGACATGCTCGTTGTATATAATTGCTTCATTAAGCTTCAATTCATCCAGCATCTTCAGCAATTCAGTACCCGGTAGTATGGCAGCATTAATGAAAAGTTTTTTCCCGGGAAGAAGCGTTTCAGTACTACTGATATAGCCCGCTGTGAGTGTCTCCACTTTTTTTTCCGCAATAGCTTCCCATCTTTCTCCAGCTGTTAATATGCCAAAGCGAATATCTGCCACAGCACGTGTTTGTGTAAAGGGATAAAGCAATCCTCTTTGTACAGTATCAAATAAAACAATATTCACCTTCTTCAGCATGGGCTCAAAGATCAGTTATCAATAACAATTTCCAAAATAGTATTGTTCCGGTATTATCGGGCTAATCAAAAAAGCCTGCGGGTTTTAATCAGCCATTATTTTTCTTCTTCATGGTATACATCTTCTGTATTAATATCCCAAAGATTGGTTTTATCCTTTCTGCCATCACGCAGGTTTTTAACAGCAGCCATTGCTGTAAGCATGCTGTGATCAGCATTATTGTATTTATGCATACCATTTCGTCCAATCAGGAAAAGATTATCAATACCATCAAGAAAATTTTTCACTATATTAAAATTACTATAGCCGCCAAAATAAGAAGGATATGCTTTTTTTACTTTAGCCACAAATGTGTCTTTTATATCTGCCTCATTAATTAATCCAATCTTTTCCATTTCTGCTGCTGCCTTTTTAGCGATAATATCGTCATCCATTTTCCAGAAGGAATCTGTTTCATTACAAAAATATTCCACGCCAATCCACGCATCAGCAGGGTTTTTCACCATAAAAGCGCTCCAGTTATGAAAGAATTGTACCCGCCCTGCTTTAATATCAGCATCCTGGATATATATCCAGTTGTCTGTAAAATTGCCTTCTTTCTCCGCAATAGCCAGCTTCGACGCGAGGATACCCACAATAAGAAAATCGCGGTATTCAAGTGAACGGGCAGCCTGCATTACATCCGCAGGCACTATTATATTTTTGATGCCTTCTACCAATGCTTTAACAGGCATCGTTGAGAAAAAATAATCCCCGTACAATATTTCCTCACCTCCTGTTATGGCATCCTGCATTGTTACACTTTGCACCTGCAACTGTCCATTCAGGTTCAAAGAGGTAACGGCTTTATTAAACAAAATACGTCCTCCTCTTTTTTCAATTTCATTTGCTACAGTTTCCCACATTTGTCCCCGCCCATACCTTGGATATAAAAATTGCTCTATAAGACTTGTGCTTGTCTTTTTTTGATGAAGCGTTTTATCAGTTTTAAAGAAAGAGCCTATAGCATGTTTCAGCACTTTAGTTACACTAAGGTCTTTTATACGCTGACGCCCCCATGTAGCGGGTAATTGGCTGCAGGGAACACCCCAGACTTTTTCAGTATAATCTTTAAAAAAAGTTTCATACAGTTCTTTCCCGAAGCGGTTAATAAAAAAATCTTCCAGGGATTTTTCTTTCTTTCGCGGAGAAATTTTAGAAAGAAAATAGGAGAAACCGATCCTGATCATTTTTGAAAAACCCAGGTTGCTGATTGTTTTGCCATTCAACTGAAGGGGATAATCAAAAAATTTATTTTGGTAGTATATCCGCGATTTACGTGGACGTATCATCATTACATTATCATTGCCAGACGCGTTACCGGCAGGAGATAAAACTGTTGTTTTATTTTGATAGGTAATTTCAACAGGTTGACCGGTAGTATTTTCAAGCGGTAAAAATTGCAGCCACCAATCAATTACTTCTGTTGATTTTGAAAAGAAACGATGACCTCCAATATCAATTTTATTTCCTTTATAATCTATGGTTTTTGAAAGTCCCCCCACCTGACTATCACTTTCTATTATTACCGGTATAATATCTGTTTTTGTCAGCAACTCATACGCGGCTGTTAAACCAGCCGGGCCAGCTCCAATAATTATGGCTTTAGGATTATTTTCCATTTAATTAGCGCTCCATTTTTTATTACCCGTATCTATTGCTGAAAATGTAAAACTCAACAACATAAAAGCTGCCAGCCAAATATATTCTCCCATTGTATGCTCCATCAGAATAGCCGGTACATTAATTATATTGAGAACCAATCCTGCAAAAATGAGTGTATACAGTAACCATTTTTTTGAAGAAAAAATTATACCTGACACAAGCAATGGCATCAGCCATTGAACAGTATAATATTGATGCCTGTGTACAGGAGAAAATAAATCTGAAATCATATATAAGCAATACCCGAAAATTGAAATATGTATAATTGGAATAGCGTCCCATTTTCTTGTATACCAGGCAAAAATCGTTAAGGCGATCAGGATTAAAACAAATGAACTCCGAAATAAGAAAGCAGGCGATAGTCTTTTGTGAAATATATTATCTACCAGAACAAAGAAATTGCCATTCTCAGAATAATTTTTATATCCATATATTTCTTCCTCCCTTTTTATATCATCCATATTCATTCCCTCCCATTCTTTAAACATAGGATCAGTTGCATTCGCCTGGGACAATACATGTTGACTTGAATGATATTTAACCTGTTCTTCGACTGACTTACCATAAGATATCCACAAATTTCTTTGTGAGCTACTGAAAAAAATGCAGGACAGTATAACAACAACCGGCAGGAAAAATAATATCCGTTGTTTGCCTGAATAATGTTTTATCAATAAAATAAAAGGACAAAAGGCAACAATGCTGTTTAGACGTATCAACACCAAAACAATGAATATTAAACCAGTAATAAATGCAAAGAATGATTTATCAACTTTTCTGAAACAATAAAAAAACAACAGGAACAAAAAGGGAATGGCTAAATATAATTGTCCTGAAACAATTAAGTTTATCCATGCTTCGGTAAAAAGAAACGCAATTGCTGTGCTTATGATAAGCAATTTATTTACAAGTACATTTGTTAACCTCACACAAAGAGCAACCATCAATATCAGCAAAACATATTGAAGGCATAGCCAGATTTTTTTTATAGCGGAATGCTGAAAATCTGCAATTGGATACAGTAGCATGTGATAAAAAGGTGTCGCAGTAATATTTGCAACAGACAGCGTATCAAAATTTGCAGGATCATAATATCGTAATCCATCACCAGGATTCCATTTATAAAAATAGGGCACCTTGCCGTCCTTTTGCATCCTTGCACCAACTATTCTGTTTCGCAAGTCCTGCGTTCCCATCTTTATTAAATGAGCATCCCGGTCAAATGCTTTCCATAAGCAAAGGATAGCTATTGCACATAATATAATTCCCAAAGTTAGCTTCATTTCTTAATCTGCTTTCTTTGTCTCAACATAAAAATTCCTGTCTACCGAAAATTCATTAACCGGTTGTTTCGCTTTCAAAGTTTTCCATTTTTGTGTTGGCTTTATCCAATATTCCTTTCCGTCAGCTTTAACTTTTAAGGGTAAATTAAATCCTTCTATACAATTCGTCCAGCGATAGATCACCTTCTTCCCTTCAATTTTATATTCAAGCACCGGTATTTGAATAGTGTTCAGGTATTGATAAAATACTTTAGAAAAATCAATACCCGATTCTTTGCTGATATAATTTTTTACATCAGTACCATCCACTGTTTTATGATAAAATGTTTCATTTAAACCTCTTAATATCTTCCTGAATTTTTCATCGTCGTTAATAACCTGGCGAATAGTGTGAATCATATTTCCACCCTTATAATACATATCGCCAGAACCTTCCTGGTTAACCCCAAACGGGCCCTGGACAGGTGTTTTGTTTTGAATATTTTTCCTGGTGCCAATTACATAATCATTACCTGCTTCTTTACCATATTCACAGGTTGTAAAAATAGTTTCCGAGTAATTGGTAAAACTTTCATGCACCCACATATCAGCAACATCGTTAGAGGTGATATTATTGCCAAACCATTCATGCCCGCTTTCATGCACAATTATAAAATCCCATTTTAATCCCCAACCGGTTCCCGACAAATCATTTCCTTTATACCCATTACCAAAATTATTTCCATAAGCAACGGCACTCTGATGTTCCATGCCCAAATGTGGAGCCTCAACCAGCTTGTAACTATCTTCATAAAAAGGATACGGGCCAAACCAATGCTCAAAACATTTCAGCATTTTATCAGCCTGTTTAAATTGTTCTTTTGCTTTATCAAGATTATAATCCAATACCCAATAATCACAATCCAGTTTTCCTTTCTCTCCTGCAAAATCTTCATGCCAGTGCACATATTTGCCTATATAAGGAATAATATTATAATTGTTGACAGGATTGGTCACTGCCCAGGTATAGGTTGCCGTTCCGTCACCATTTTTTATAGTAGTTCTTAACCTGCCATTAGATACTGCAACCAATGTATCAGGAACAATCATGGTAAGAGAGGCGCTGTCCGGTTCATCACTCTGATGATCCTTACAGGGATACCAAACACTTGCACCCAGTCCCTGGCATGCTACACTTATCCAGGGGTTGCCGTTTTTATCTTTTGTCCAGATTAAACCACCATCCCAGGGCGGGCGAATAGCGAGCCGTGGAATGCCGCGATAATACACAGTAGTATGCTGTATAGATTTTATCTCCTGGTTTTGCGGCACACTCACAAAAAATGCATTTCCATCCCTGCGAAATGGTAGCTGTTTATTATTAAGAACAACACTGTCTATATCAAGCCCCACCTGCAAATCAATCTGCATTTCTTTAGTTGGAGATGATGCAACCTGGTAGGAAATAATATTAAATCCTGCTATACTACGCTTATTAAAATCAAAGCTGCAGGTTAAATCATATTTCGTAACATTCCACCAACTTCTTTCCGGGCTTATAGTTCCCCTGAGCGTATCAGCATGTGTAAACTCGACCGGTTGGTGCGTTAGCTGAGAAAAAAGTTGAACTGAACAAAAAGAAAGCAGTAATAAAACCGCAACAGACTTTATTTTTTGCACTATACAAACAATTTAAGCGCTAAATTTAACACGATTTACGAATACGGCAGATAAAATTATGGCTATAAAACCAAAAGTTCCTTTAAACAATAAATATATATCCATACGGCTCCGGAAATTCAGTTCTGTTTTCTTCATAATAACAGCATTGGCTATATATATCATACTGTTTTTTGCCGGATGCAATAACAAACATGACAGCACAAAAAAAATCTTTCATTATAACCAGTCTGAAGGTATTGCATCACTCGATCCTGCTTTTGCAAAAAACCAGTCCATCATGTGGGCAACACACCAGCTATACAATACCCTGGTAGAAGTTGATGAAAATATGCGGATACTACCGTCTGTATGCAAAAGCTGGGAAATATCTCCTGATCGTTTGACATATACATTCCATCTTCGTAATGATATATTCTTTCATGACAATGCAGCCTTTTCTTCCGGCAAGGGAAGAAAAATGACAGCCGGAGATGTGGCATTCAGCCTCAACAGAATTATTGATAAAAAAACTGCGTCACCCGGAGCATGGATCTTTAACAACAGGGTTGATCCTGCAAATGCTTTTACCGCATTAAATGATTCTACTTTCCGGTTAAAGCTCATCAAGCCGTTTAATCCTATACTCAATATTCTGAGTATGCAGTATTGTTCGGTTGTTCCCTATGAAGCAGTGGAAAAATATGGCAATACATTCAGAAGAAACCCCTGCGGAACCGGACCTTTTAAATTTACCCTTTGGGAAGAAGGGCAATTATTACTGCTTTCAAAAAATGAGCGCTATTTTGAAAAAGACAGCTCTGGCAAAACACTTCCTTACCTGGATGGTATTAAGGTCTCCTTTTTAGACAGTAAGGCAACAGAGTTTCTTGAATTTACACAAGGTAAGCTTGATTTTGTAAATGATATTGATGCATCGTTTAAAGATGAAGTGCTTACAAAAAAAGGAGAGTTGCGCAAAGAATGGGAGGATAAAGCGGTTTTAAGCAAACACACTTTTTTAAATACGGAATACCTCGGCATTCTTGCTGACACCGGCAATCCATTATTAAAAAACAATCCGCTTCGGTTGAAGCAGGTAAGGCAGGCTATAAATTATGGAATTGACAGAAACAAGATGATTATGTATCTGCGTAATTCATTAGGCAGGCCCGCAACAGGTGGTTTTATTCCGGCCGGATTGCCTTCTTTTAATACACAAAACCGGGGCTATAATTATGATATTGTAAAATCCGCGCAACTGTTAAAAGAAGCCGGTTTTCCCGAGGGAAATGGATTGCCTGAGTTTAAATTATTAACTATACCTGTATATGCGGAGTTGGGGAGTTTTGTTGCCAAACAACTGGAAGATATAGGTATTAAAGTGCAGGTTGAAGTAGTGCAAAAAAGCTTATTGCTGGAACAAACAGCCAAATCAAACGCGTTGTTTTTCAGAGGTAGCTGGATGGCGGATTATCCTGACGCTGAAAACTATCTCAGTGTATTTTATGGAAAAAACCCGGCACCCCCTAATTATACCAGGTATAAAAACGCGGCATACGATATATTATATGAGCAGGCATTAACGGAAGAAAACGATAGCCTGAGGTATAAAATGTATAATGATATGGATAAAATGATTGTTGCAGACGCGGTTGTTGTTCCTTTGTGGTATGATATGGTTGTTCGGTTAATACAGCCCCGTGTTCGTAACTTTATACCGAATAGTTTAAACCTGCTTGAGCTGAGGAAGGTGGCAATAGTGAATGGTGAATCCGTGAGACGTGAAAGGTGAAAGGTGAAAGGAAGGAAAATAGCAAAAACCAGGACAGTAAAATATAAATGTTTCCTGATAGCTGACGGCTGACAGCTAAAACCTGCTTTAATATTATCTTCATGAACACAGACCCACGTTACCCGATAGGTGAATACGAGCCGCAGCCTTTTTCTGTGCAAACAAAAGAGGCATGGCTGACTGATATAAAATATCTTCCGCAGCTTATCGAAAATGCTGTTTTAAACCTGGATGAACAACAATTACAAACATCTTATCGTGAAGGCGGGTGGACGGTTCAGCAACTGGTGCATCACGTTGCCGACAGTCATATAAACGCGTATTGCCGCTTTAAACTGGGCATAACGGAAGATAATCCTTCTATAAAACCTTATGAAGAAAAATTGTGGGCAACACTGCACGATAATCACCTGCCCATTAATATATCCATTACGCTTTTACACGCATTACACAACAGGTTGTATGATTTATTATGCAGTATAGATGACGATACATGGAACAGGACAGTATTTCATCCTGAAAGTAAAAAAACAATGTCGCTCTGGTACTTATTAGGCAATTATGCATGGCATGGCAAACATCATGTGGCACATATTACTTCACTCAGACAAAAAATGAATTGGACATAAATTATTTATTATGAAAGATCTTAGCTGGAAAGTATTATCATCATCTTATTTATTCAAGGATTTATGGTTTACGGTTAGAAAAGATAAATGCATAACCCCGGAGAATACTATTGTTGACCCTTATTATGTATACGAGTTTCCAACCTGGGTAACCGTAGTTGCATTAACGGAAGATAATAAAGTTATTATGGTAAGACAGTATCGCCATGCGTTAGGCGAAACACTATTGGAAATACCAGGGGGCTGCGTGGATGACACCGACACATCATTGGAGAAAGCTGTTGCACGTGAATTGTTAGAAGAAACCGGCTATGTGTGCAATCAATACGATTATCTTGGTAAGATATCAGCTAACCCTTCTACCAACAATAATATCATGCACATGTATCTTGCCCGCAATGGCAAAAAAATAAAAGAGCAGGAATTGGATCATAATGAAGAAATAGAAGTATATCTTTTAACAATAGACGAGATAAAACAATTACTGAAGAATAACCAGGTATTACAGGCAATGCATGCTACCTGTTTATTTTATGCGCTGAATAAATTAGGAGAAATGAGCTATTGATAAAATATTCTATAAAAAGCCATCTGGCAATAAATGAATTTTCATTGCCAGGCTCTCCGGAAATCTTTCTGTATATTTCTAATTCAAGCTATTAAACCACCTCTCCCTCCAGGTCATAATCATAGGCTTTGGTAATGCGCACATTTACAAAGTCTCCTATGGAAAGCTTTTTGGCACTGCTGATAATTACTTCATTATCTACTTCAACCGAATCAAATTCAGTTCTGCCAAGATAACGACCAGCTTCTTTTTTATCAACCATCACCTTAAAAACCTGTCCTGTCTTATCCTGGTTTTTTTCGTAGCTTATCTCTTGCTGCACCTCCATTATTTCCTGCGCTCTCCGTTCTTTTTCTTCGCCAGGTATATCATCAACCAGATCATGAGCAGATGTTCCTTCTTCATGTGAATAGGTAAATATGCCCACTCTCTCAAAACGATGTTGCTGTAAAAAAGATTTTATTACTTCTACATCATCCTGCGTTTCCCCGGGAAAGCCGGTGATAAGTGTGGTACGCAGGCATATGCCTGGTATTTTATTCCTGATCTCTCCTATCAAATCATCCATTTCTGCTTTTGTAATTTGCCTGCGCATGGCTTTAAGCATATTATCGCTGGCATGTTGTAAAGGCATATCAAGGTAATTGCAGATATTGGGGCGCTCTTTCATTACATCAATAATCTCTATAGGAAATTTTGATGGATATGCATAATGTAATCGTATCCACTCTAAACCTTTTACATCTGCAAGTGCATGGAGCAAGCGGGGTAAATCTCTTTTCTTATAAATATCAAGACCATAATAAGTAAGCTCCTGCGCAATAAGCATAACTTCCTTCACACCTTTTTTTACCAGTCCTTCTGCTTCGGTAACAAGCTGTTCAACAGGCTTGCTTACATGCTGACCACGCATTAATGGAATAGCGCAAAAGGAACAGGTGCGGTTGCAACCTTCAGATATTTTCATGTACGCATAGTGCCTGGGGGTGCTCAATAATCTTTCGCCTACCAGTTCCGCTTTATAATCAGCTTCAAACTGCTTAAGCATAAGCGGCAATTCCATGGTACCAAAAAAAGCATCTACTTCAGGAATTTCATCTTCAAGATTATTGCGGTAACGTTCGCTGAGGCATCCGGTAACATATACTTTATCAAGCTTGCCTTTTTTCTTTAATTCAACATGATCAAGAATAGTATTGATGGATTCTTCTTTAGCTTTATCAATAAAGCCACAGGTATTTATAACAACTATATTGTGATCAGATTTTTTGCTTTCATGCACCACATCAATATCATTTGCCTTAAGCTGGCCACTGAGCACTTCACTATCTACCACATTTTTACTACAGCCAAGGGTTATAATATTCACCTTGTCCTTCTTTAGCGTTCTTGTTTTCATGCGGCGGCAAAATTACGGAATTTGAGGGTATGAGCTGCCAGCTATCGGCCATAAGCTGTAAGCCGTAGGGCGTAAGGTATAGGGCGTAAAGTGAAAGATATAAGGCATACATGTGAATGTTTATTTTATTCACTGTTCACCAGCCCGCTGATACCTGAAGGCTGACAGCTGGCAGCTAATTCGGATACTGCACAAGCCTGAAACCGCCAATATCATCCATATAATCCTGCTTTACACTATTGCGGGTGGTTACTTTGCAACTGGCTGCCTGGGTAAACCATGACCCTCCACGACGTACCCTGCCTGAACCATATTCCGGCCCAATGGGATTATTATGCTCATTTTGTTCGTAATAGTTTTTATTATACCAATCCCGGCACCACTCCCAAACATTACCTGTCATGTCGTATAAGCCCATTGAATTCGGCTTTTTTTCTCCAACAGGATGCGGCTGCCTGCCACTATTTCCTCCATACCAACCTACTTCATCTATATCATCACTGCCACTATACCGAAATTGTTTCCAGTCTTTTCCGCCTTTTGCAGCATATTCCCATTCCGCTTCCGTTGGCAAACTGTATTTTTTACCGGTCAGGGCATTCAATATCTCAATAAACTTTTGTGCATCATCCCAGGTTACTTTATCAACAGGGCATTGATCACAACCGGTAAACTCACTGGGGTTATTGCCCATAATAGCAACCCATTGCCATTGTGTTACCGGGTATTTGCTTATAGCATATCCGTCAACCGTTACTTCGTAAGCAGGCCGCTCATCTGCTTCGCTTACATTGCTCCCCATCACAAACCTGCCACCGGTTATCCATACCATATTATTCTGAATGCTATCTAATAAATCCTTACCCACCGCCGGCAGAACAATTTTTGACTTCTTCTCCTTTTTCTTTTTCTGCTGTGCGGTTACCGAAATACAAGTAAACGTAAGTAACATTATCACAACCGTCTTCGCTGTATTCAATATCATATTTTGTATTGTCTTAGTAATAGATAACTATCGTGTTGCTTTTCTTAAACGCACATGAAAAATTTGTTACCCAAAGGAATAATGAAAATGGAGACAACAATGTAAGACCTTTGAGTTTCACCAAAAACGTCAATGCTGTGTCATCTCCAGTTTCATTCAATGTAAAACTACAAAAAGCATGTGGAATAGACATGCATAAAGACAGTATCAAGGCTTGTTATATGTTTTCGGGTAGTAAACCGGTTTTAAAAGACTATGGTACGCAAACTGTGCAGTTACGCCGGCTTTGTTCGGAGTTGGAAGCGCTATGTATTCAGGATGTGGTTATTGAAAGTACCGGGATATATTGGATACCGCTCTATGACCTTTTGCAACAAAAAGGTATCCGGGTAACCATAGCCAACCCGCTAAGAGTAAAACAAATACCCGGCAAAAAAACCGATACCTCAGACAGCGAGTGGTTATGTAAGCTACTGATGAACGGTCTGGTAAGCCCCGGTTTTATTCCCGATACCGGTTTGCGCCAACTGCGGCAGTTGAACCGCCAGCGGTTCCAATACACCAGTCAGTTGTCACAGGTGAAAAACCGTACCCTTAAAGTATTGGAAACGGCCAATCTCAAGCTAAGAAGTGTTCTTTCCAATGTGAACACTAAATCGGCCCGGCTGATTATAAAAGCCTTGTCGGAAAACATAACCGATATAGCAGTATTGCAATCATATTGTCTGCGCCGGGCAGCCCCCAAAGCCAAATTATTACCCGAAGCTTTAGATGGTACACTTAGCAATTATGACAGAAAACTATTACAGTTGAACCTTGCCGATTGGGATTATTTAGATCCGGCAGGTAACCATTTTAGAGCAAACGATGGAACAACTGATTGAACAACACTACAGCCGGGTGGTAACCTTGCTGGAAAAGGTGCCTGGCATAGGGAAGCAGGGAGCCAGAACCGTTGTTTCAGAAATAGGTGATGAATTAGGCAGTTTTCCTACAGACGACCATTTTACCAGTTGGACAGGACTGGCACCAGGCAACCGGCAAAGCGCTAATAAGTGGTATGCAAAACACACCACTAAAGGCAATAAGTATCTTAGGGCAACATTAATACAAATAGCGTGGGGCGCTGTACGAACCAAAGACAGTTATTGGCAGGCTCAATTCCTATACCTTAAGAAAAGAATGCCCGCTAAAAAAGCCATAGTTGCCATCGCCAGAAAAATGGCAAAACTGGTTTACAGGGTCATAACACAACATTATCAATATGAAGAAAAAGGGGCAGCCTGCTTCCTCAATCAACGAGGTAAATGGCATGACCCTCAATAGTGACCGGGTAAATTTTGAAGTCTATCTTCGTTTCTCAAACTGCCCGAAAAAGATAAGAACAAAGGAATGTTGCTACATGCACGAAAGAGAAATTTTATTCTTCGTATTCGGACAGTAGGGGAAACTCTTTGCTGACTAATTTTCAAGAGAAATTTAACAAAAAAAATCCCGCTTCTTTTGAAGCGGGACATTATGATATTAGATGATCTTTCGACCAATAGATTAATAACCCATTCCACCCATATCAGGAGCGCCGTGATGATGACCACCACCACCAGCCTCTTCCTTCTTAGGCTTGTCGGAAATTACGCACTCAGTTGTAAGTAACATGCTCGCAATGGAAGCAGCGTTTTCAAGCGCAATACGTGTAACTTTTGTAGGATCAATTACACCGGCTTTGAAAAGGTTTTCATACACTTCTGTGCGTGCATTGAAACCATAATCGCCTTTTCCTTCCTTTACTTTCTGTACAACGATGCTGCCTTCAATACCGCTGTTGAAAACGATCTGGCGAAGCGGCTCTTCAATTGCTCTTTTCACAATTGAAACACCTGTCAGCTCGTCTTCATTAGCGCCTTTGAATTTTTCCAGCGCTTCAACGGCACGGATATAAGCTACACCACCGCCAGGTACAATACCTTCTTCTACCGCAGCACGTGTTGCATGTAAAGCATCATCAACACGGTCTTTCTTTTCTTTCATTTCAACTTCAGTAGCAGCGCCAACCTGCAATACAGCCACACCACCGCTTAATTTAGCAAGGCGTTCCTGCAATTTTTCTTTATCGTAATCAGAAGTAGTAATTTCTATCTGGGCTTTAATTTGATTTACACGAGCAGTAATATCATTTTTCTTTCCTTTACCGCCAACAATAGTTGTATTGTCTTTATCAATTACAACCCTTTCTGCCCTGCCCAAAGAAGTAAGATCAGCGCCTTCGAGTTTGTGCCCCAACTCTTCGCTGATAACAGTACCGCCGGTAAGGATGGAAATATCAGTCAGCATTTCTTTTCTCCTGTCGCCAAAGCCGGGAGCTTTAACAGCAGCAACTTTCAACGTACCGCGCAATTTGTTTACAACCAATGTTGCCAACGCTTCACCTTCTAAATCTTCAGAAATGATCACCAAAGGAGCGCCCTGTTGAGCAACTTTCTCAAGAATGTGAAGAATATCTTTCATTGTGCTTACTTTCTTATCATAGATAAGGATGTAAGGTTTATCCAATTCAGCTTCCATTTTTTCGCTGTTTGTAACGAAATATGGAGAGATATAACCACGATCGAACTGCATACCTTCTACCACTTCAATGCCGGTTTCTGTACCACGTGCTTCTTCAACAGTGATAACGCCATCTTTACCAACTTTAGCGAAAGCTTCTGCAATTAATTTGCCGATAGCTTCGTCGTTGTTAGCAGAGATAGAAGCAACCTGCTGAATTTTTTTGCTGTCAGAGCCTACAGTCTGAGACTGAGATTTAAGATGCTCAACAACTTTTTCAACCGCTTTAGCAATGCCGCGTTTTAAATCCATTGGGTTTGCGCCGGCAGCTACGTTTTTCAAACCTTCGCTGATGATAGACTGTGCAAGAACGGTAGCGGTTGTTGTACCATCACCTGCAATATCAGCAGTTTTGCTGGCAACTTCTTTTACCATCTGGGCACCCATATTTTCGATGGGGTCTTCCAACTCTATTTCTTTTGCAACAGTAACACCATCTTTAGTTACCGCAGGAGCACCGAATTTTTTTTCGATCACCACATTACGACCTTTAGGACCTAATGTTACTTTTACGGCATTTGCCAGAACATCAACGCCTCTTTTCATTTTATTGCGGGCGTCAACTTCAAAAAACAATTGTTTTGCCATGATATTTTAATTTGAGATTATTTGAATTTGTAAATAAGAGGAATGTTTATTTCCTGGTTTGATAAAATATTTTAAACGATAGCAAGAATGTCAGACTCTCTCATAATAAGATAGTCGCCGCCATCAATCGTTATTTCAGTACCGGCATATTTACCGTATAATACTACGTCGCCTGATTTTACGCTTACCGGCTCATCTTTTTTACCAGGACCGGCAGCAACAACAGTACCGCGCTGTGGTTTTTCTTTTGCAGTATCAGGTATAATGATGCCCCCTGCAGTCTTTTCTTCCGCAGGAGCTGGTTTCACGATCACCCTGTCATGAAGGGGAGTTACACTAAATTTTTTAGACATAAAAATGATTTTTTTGTTGGTTAAAGACTTGATTTTTAAAATCTTTAAGGCGGACAAAGGTAAACGAATAATATGCCAATGCGTCAATGCCGGAAAAAATTTCAGTTTTTACTGATATACTGCGGCTTACTGAAAAAGTTGGCAGAGAATGGGGGCAGCGGATATGCCAAATTTGCGGGAAAGAGGTATAGAGTAAAGGGTGGAAGGTAATGGCCGCTATGTCCATACCTTCTACCTTACGCCTTTTGCCGCTGTATTCCTTTTTTTCCCTACCTTCGCCGCCGCTTAATAGTTCTTTAAAGATGATCAGCAGAAGAAACATACGTGTAAAAGTTATGCAAACGCTCTACACCATTGAAACCAGTGAAGAGCAAACCCAGGGAAATAAATTTAATAAGTTATTAGACAAGCATTTAGAACAGTCCCGCCAGATTTTCGTTTATCTTATTCACCATATTATCAATGTTGCCCGCTATGCGGAAACCGACTCCCGCATACGTTCTTCAAAGCATTTACCCAGCAAAGAAGACATGAATGTAAATATTAAAATAGCCGGTAATGAAATAGTCTGGAAAATACTGGAAGATTCCTCTTACCAGAGCGCTATAGCTGAAATAAAGCCTCAGCAATGGGATGATGAAGAGCTTATCCGCAAGACATATTTACAGCTTGTGGAAACGCCTGTATATAAAGAATATATTGAGCTGCAGGAAAGAAATAAAAAATCTGAGAAGAATATTCTGGAATTCATTTTTACAGATTTAATGCTGGCAAATGACGACTTTATATCTCACATGGATGATACATTCCTGCATTGGGATGATGATGCTGAAATGATGAACCAGCTTGTGTTGAACTTTTTGCAGAAACCTGCTAATGCCGATTTCCAGGACATGCTTGGCGCAGAAAAAAGAAAATTCGCGAATGACCTGCTGCAAACCGTTTTGGAGAAAAAAGAATATTGCCTGGAGCTCATCAAGCCCAGATTAAAAAACTGGGATGCAGAAAGAATAGCCGTGCTGGATATGATCCTTATGGAAATGGGAGTTTGCGAGTTTTTATATTTTGATACTATCCCTACCAAGGTTACCATTAATGAATATATTGACCTGGCAAAAGAATACAGTACTCAGCAGAGCGGGCATTTTGTAAATGGCATTTTAGATAATATTCATAAAGACCTGCTGGCGCAGGATAAACTGCATAAGGTATCTCATAAAAAACCTTAGTGCAGGAGACAGTATTTAACTGTTATTCCATTCGTGCATTCATGGCAATAAAACTGTACATTTGCAATCCAAATTCAAAATAATGATAAGCAGATTTATATTGGCAGCAATTATCGTTTCAACATTTTTTACAGCCTGCCGGCAGGGAGATAATAAAACAACAACTACCACCACCGGTAATCCTGCAACTACAACCGCCGCTGCTGTTGACCCGGCAAGTTTAACAACCATACAATGGTTGGATTCTACACTCGACAAAGGAACCATTACCGAAGGCGAAAAAATTGAAGTGGCTTACCATTTTAAAAACTCAGGTGCCAAACCTCTGGTTATAAAAGATGTTCGTCCTTCATGCGGATGCACCGTAGCTGAAAAACCGGAAGAGCCAATTGCGCCGGGTGGGGAGGGAATTATCAAAGGCGTATTTAACAGCGCTAACAAATTAGGGCCTAATCACAAAACCATTCATGTGGTTGCCAATACCCGGCCCGATACTTATACACTTACTTTTACGGTAGTAGTAAATAAAAAAAATTAATTTTTGTATTACATATTCTAAAACAACAACATGACAAATTATTTCACATTATTGCAAAGCGGCGCCCAGGGAAATGCCCAGATGATGCAGATGATTATGCTGGTTGGTATCATCGCGGTATTTTACTTTTTCATGATCCGCCCGCAGACAAAAAAAGCTAAAGAAGCTAAAAACTTTCAGACCAACCTTCAAAAAGGAGATAAAGTAGTTACTATTGCCGGTATACATGGCAAGATAGATAAGGTAAATGACGACAATACCCTGCAACTTGAAGTAAGCCCCGGCAGCTACCTCAAAATTGAAAAAAGCGCTATCAGCATGGAGTGGAGCAAGCAATTGAATGGCGCTCCTGCTGAAAAGAAATAAGACTGAATTTAAGCAGATTAAAAATCCGGAACCAATCAGGTTTCGGATTTTTATTTTTAATAAGTTTATGCAAAATTTATTTCTTGCTCAGAATTGGTTTAACAGGCGGTATAGGTTCAGGTAAAAGTTTGGTAGCCCGCATATTTGAAGTGCTGGGCATTGCAGTATATTATGCAGATACGGCAGCTAAAGAAATGATGAATAATGATGAAGTGTTGAAAGCCGAAATCACCAGGCATTTTGGAACCAGGTCGTACGCTGATGGTTTGCTTAACAGAAAATATATCGCGTCAAAAGTATTTGGCAATAAAGAGCAGCTGACATTATTAAACAGCCTCGTTCACCCGGCAACAATACGGGATGCTGAAAACTGGATGCGGCAGCAAACATCTCCTTACACTATAAAAGAAGCCGCATTGATTTTTGAAAGTGGTTCACAAGAACATCTTGATTACGTAATCGGCGTATATGCACCAAAGTCATTGCGCATAATGCGAACCATGCAGCGTGATAATATTGGCAGAGATGAAGTATTGAAACGCATGAACAACCAGGTAAACGAAGAAATAAAAATGCGCCTGTGCGATTTTGTTATATATAATGATGAACAAAAAGCAATACTTCCGCAGGTACTCACCCTGCACGAACAATTACTAACGCTTTAACGCTAACACTCCTTTGTACATGCAGGTATCCAAAGAAAATAGCACTTCATCTTTCAGAACATCACCTACTTCAGCACCACAGAATCCGCCACGCTCCCGCAAGTAAGCATTTTGCTTCCGAAGTAAGGATTTTTTATTTCAGTGGTATTGCTGAGCCAGTCGGCTCCGGCATTGTCAAATGCCATTGGGCAATGCAGCATATATACTTTTTGCTTATCGTATCTCACTGTTCTCACCAGGTCAAACAACCCGGTTGAGATCATTTGAAAAGCTTTGCGCTTTTGCTCAATATCCGGCTCGCCTAATAAGCCTTTGCTTTCACTGGCTATGCCGTCTGTATATGTTTTAGCGGTAGGAATAATAATATTAGCTGTATCTGCGCTCTTCAGCTCATCAAGCTTTACTTCGCCTACTGCGGTAATTAAAGAAGAAGAGGCTGCATTTGCCTGCGCGGTATCACTTGCCACAAGTGCATCGCGTAATGAATAATAAGTAGTAAGCACTTTTTCAAAAGAGCTGTTAAATGCATCTGATAATACAGGAATTTTCTTTTCCTCAGCAGGAGTTTCAGCAGCTTTATCACCTTTGGATTTACTTCCGCCACAAGCTATAAACAGGAAAACCGGAATAAAGTACAATAGCTTTTTCATCAAGATTTTTTTGCAAACCTAAGGCAAAAAAGGGATTAACGGCATGGTTATAAAATTTTAAACTTCTATAACATCTGCTACATTTAATATCACTATGCCCGGCCTGTCTGACATCATTTTTTCCAGAGTGTCCATTCAGCTTTTATACCCGCCATCACCAGGTTTTGCCGTTCGCCGGCCGAAGATTTAAGTAAATTAGAGAATCCATATTGCACAAAAGGACCAATGTATAAAGGTCTGTAGGAATGTTGAAATAATTTGGCTGATATCCCTGCATATAAACCTGCCTGCACTTTGTTGAACAAATATTCATCCTGGTAATAAGAGCCGGTTGTTTTATCGTAATGCACCGCATTAGTATTCATCAGCCAACCAATGGATATACCGGCGTTGAAATGTACAGGCAGCATTTTTACAGCTTTATTTAACTGCCATTGTATACCAACAGGCGCCTCAATAAAATGGTAACGGTTTGTATATGCAGTATTACCGGCATTGCTATAAACACCGGCATACCTGGCGCTTATATCAGTTCCGCTATTGTTATTCAATATATTTCCAACATTCCGGCTTGTTGTATAGCGCGTATACTGCACAGCACCACTTAATGCAAACCTGGCTTTAATATACCATTTTGCGGAAACGCCGACACTCCAGCTAAAGCCAGGTTTTACCGCAGAGGGAGAAGAAGGTAAAGCAGCAAGATAATTATTATTTTGCGACGCAACAAAGCTTGCCGTTGTGTTATTAACGCTAAGGGCATTAGGCAAAACAGTTTTTTCCACTATATTATATCTGCTGAAAATTCCAGATAAACCACTGCCTACTTTTGAAATATTGGCAGATGCCGTAAATCCAAATTCCCAAAGTTTGTTTTTTGATAATTTAACCGGAGTTGAAGCAGCACCTCCGGCAGTTAAGTTGCTGTTTATTGTTACTAATTTCATTTCAGCTTCGGGTGCACTAAGCACAAAGTTATTTAACGGAACATGCTGTTGCATGGTTTCGCCTGAAAACTCCCGGGGTGTAGTTGCATAATCTTCCTGCACATTTTTACAAGGTGTTTCATCCTTAACAGGAGATAAACTCATTTGCTGTGCATTGCCGTTTTGCTCATTATCCTTTACAGTTGACGGTTTAGTTATAGAAACAGACTTTGAACCTTCTTTATTATTTCGGTTTTTGTTATTTATTGCTGTATGATTTTTTCTGATCTCCCTATTTTCTTTTATTACTACGCCAGGAGAAACAGTGCCCGGAATTTGGGGTTGCTTCAGCCTTGTTGCGCTTTTTGCAATACCTTCTTTACCAGGTAATGCATCTTTCCTGGCATCCTGATTTGAAATACCAGGCACTGAGGTTTCCACAGCATGCTGCACAGTAGCTTTATGCTCTTCATTCCGGCTACCCCACTTTAAATAAGCGCCTGCACCAACAAGTAAAAGCAATAAGGTGGCAGTCGGAATCCAGAAAATAAATTTCCTGTCTCTTTTGTCTTTTTTAATACGCTCCTCTACATTCTGCCATACATTATCTGAAGGTTTGAATTTAAGCCCTTCAAACATTTGTTGCACCTGTTTTTCAAAATTACTTTCCGGCATATTGCCCTATTTTTGATTCAACGGAATATTTTTCTATCCAGTTAATAAGCAGGTTTCGCGCCCGCATATATTGCGACCTGGATGTTCCCTCATTTATACCTAAAATTTCACCGATTTCAACATGTGTATATCCTTCTACCGCATGCATATTAAATACCGTTTGGTATCCTGTGGGTAGCTGCCGAACTAAATTTGCCAGTTCTTTTGCCTGCATATTAAGCTGGGGATTGTCTTCAGACACCGGGTGAAGTGTAAGGTCTGTAAACGAAAGATCGTATTGATATTTACTGCTTTGCTTTAAATAATTGATAGCAGTATTTACCATAATTCTCCTTATCCACGCACCCAACTCCCCATCTGAACGATACTGATGCAGGTATTTAAACACTTTTACAAAACCTTCCTGCAAAACATCTTCAGCATCAGTAAACGATTTGGTATATCTATAACATACCCCCAGCATCTGCTCTGCAAAAAGCTCATACAACTTTTTTTGAGCAGCGGCCTTGTTTTTGAGGCAGTCGTTTACTAATTGTTGATAATCAATCATCAAAGCATATCCATTCTTGTTGACAACACATTATTATAAAGCGTTGCACAAACAATTATTTTAATAGCAATAATAAGGCTTAAAAACAAAACCGGTGTTTTAAAAGGATGAAAGGATATTTATCATTCTGTGGTTAACTTTGCAATATGGCAGTATATGCGCTGGAAAAAGGCCTTGTTTTTCCTCCCGTGCACCTGGCAGAACGGGATGGCTTACTTGCTATGGGTGGCGATTTATCTACGGAAAGATTATTGCTGGCATACAGCAGCGGCATCTTTCCCTGGTATGATGGGGATGTTCCGCTTTGGTGGAGCCCCGACCCGCGTTTTGTATTATTTCCGGATCATTTAAAGGTGAGCAAAAGCATGCAGCAATTGCTGAAAAAAGGGAGATTCCGTTTTTCCGTAAATGAAAATTTTAAAGCGGTAATCCGCCGTTGCAAAAGCATTCCGCGAAATAATCAACAGGGCACATGGATTACCGATGAGGTAGAATACGCCTATACTGAATTACACGAAAAAGGATATGCCCATAGCGCTGAAACCTGGCTTAATGGCGAGCTCGTGGGCGGGCTGTATGGTATAAGAATGGGAAAAGTTTTTTTTGGTGAGAGCATGTTCAGCCGGGTAAGCAATGCAAGTAAATATGCTTTTATAAAATATACAGAACAATTAAAATCCGAAGATGTTTCATTAATAGACTGCCAGGTATATACCGCCCATCTTGAAAGCCTGGGAGCAATGATGATTCCCCGGCAAAAATTTATTCAGATTTTGCAGCAATTATTATAAAGATATTTCGGCTATTAATAAAATAGCATTATTACTCAGCGCTTCCGCATCTATTTCAGATACTTCCCATAAGGCCAACCCGTCTCTTTCGTGCAGCAACCGGTTCTGTACTTCAAAAGCGCCTTCTATCACATAAGCATAAACGCCGTTGTCTTTATTTTCCAGTTTATATATTATTTCAGAACGGCCTTCCACTTTTGCAATATATAGCCCGAATGGTAAACCGGCATTTTGCTTCGCGATTGGAACAAGATGATTTTTGTTGTTATCAATATCAAAAGAAACAACTTCATTTATTTCTGCAAATGGCTGCTCATCAGACCTGAACCTCATCTGAATATAATTTACCAGCGCATCTTTATAAGGATTTTCAATTTCAATAACAGTTCCCGGCAATGTATGCTTTACCTGTGCCTCACCAGCCATAATTGCTGCGGCATTACCGGTAGAATCATTATAAAGTATACCTCCGGCAATCGGCAGAAAAATAATGTATCCTTCTTCTTCAACAAACATTTTCACCTTTTCTCCCGGAGCTAATGTATCATCATTTAACAGGCAAAGATTACCGAATGCATTTTTATGTTCATTAAAAAAATTGCCGGAATTAAAAGTTTTATAACTTCTCATCACATTGGTTTCATTCCTGCCTCTTTCCTGCGCGAGAAATATTTTAGCTTTTGATTGCTCTATCATTTTATTTCTTTTGAAATGAATGAATATTTACAAAAGGTTGAATACGATAAAGATTTGTTTGAGCATCAACATTATCTGTATCTGCAGACAGCAACAAATAATCCCCGATGGCTTCGTGCCATATTAAAGGGTCGCTGTAAAAATTGATGGCAACACTATGCACAGGTTTATGCTGAATGTCTGAATTGACGATTTCAAAATAAAATTGGTTGAAGCTTAAAAATGTTTTGCCGATATTATTTACAACATCCGGGATTTTATTATTAAGCTGCTTTATATAGTTAACAGCAGCAGCGCTAACCAGGAAATGCAGTTTTTCCGCCGCAGGCACGTTTAAACTTAGTTGTGCAAATGTGCTGTACTTTTTTTCCTGATTAAACAATTGCGCCTGCATTTTAAATTCACGCCAGGTGTCTTCAAAAACCAGTTTCTCCCACTCCTTCTGCGACCGGGCATCAATTATTTTTCTGTAACAAAGCGTGATAATCCTTTTTTCCATCACTGGTATTTTACGGCACGTTTAACTGAATAGCCAGCGAAAAACCACTGGTTGTACTACCTGTTACAGTTGCTATTTGTACGCCGTCTTTATCATCACTGAATACATTGTCATTTGCATTATATGTATAACCGTTCATTCCCTTGCTGTACCCGTTTACCGCTGCTAAAGCAGTACCGCTGCCTTCAGGAAAAGCAATCTGGGTTACTTTAAGCGAAGTGCCTGATGCATTATAAATATGAACATGGATGTGAGTAGCCCTACTCTGGTACCATCCGGGAAAGATTGTGGTAAACGTTACCAATCCATTGCTATCAGTAGTTTGCCGGCCGCGTAAGAAATGAACGGAAGTGTAATTAGTAGATTGCATCTGTGTACCTCCATATTCCGAATAGTTACCTTCCGCATCACAATGCCATATATCTACTATTGCACCAGCCAGCGCAGCGCAACTTTTGCTCACCTGCCCTACTGTTATATTTACCGTTAACTTATATCCGCTGCGCCCGTCGGTTATATCGCTTCTTTCATAAGCGGAAGGATTTTTAGTAGGGAAAGGACCTTCTGTTTCTGTTGGAGCAACAGTACATGTTTCTGAACTGCTTTCACCGGTATTTGTTACCTCGCCCTCACTACCTGTATCTGTAGTTACATCATTTTTTTTACAACTGTTGGCTAAAGGAGCTATAAAGGATATGCCGAGAGCAGCGAACCCTTGTTTTAAAAAAAGTTTTCTTTCCATAACCTGATTTTTAGAAGTGGATTTTGTATTAACAATACAAATATGATACTCCGTAAACAGCTATAAAAATATTTGAGGCTAAGTGTGAAAATGTTGCGGCGGAAGCCTTTTATTTGTTAAAGTGCTTTAAGAAACGCTCTTCAAAACTGTTACCAAGTGGTAATTTCAGCTCGCCTATAGAAACAATTTTATTCCGCACACTGTTTACCTTATCAACCGGCACAATATAAGAACGATGTATGCGCAGAAATTTATTTTCAGGAAGTTTTTCAAGAATGTTTTTTATCGTCATCCTTGTAATAACAGGTTTTTGATCTTCAAGATGAATTTTCAGGTAATCATCATACCCTTCTATATGAGTGATCGTCTTTATGTCAATCTTAATCAAACTGTAATCTGCTCTTACAAAAAGATATTGCGTTTCTGCTGTATGTTTTTGTAATTGATAGGTATGAAAATCTTTTGCTTTTTCAACTGCCTGTAAAAAGCGCTTAAATGTATACGGTTTTAGCAGGTAATCAACTGCACTCAGGTTAAAACCTTCCACCGCGTACTCGCTGTAAGCTGTAGAAAATATTACCATTGTTTCCTGCTGCACAGCTTTATATAAATCTATGCCGTTAAGCGAAGGCATATTTACATCAAGAAATAAAAGATCAACAGGAAATTTTCGCAAATATTTTAATGCTTCTGTAGGCTGATTAAAGGTTTTTTGCAGATTGATAAAATCAATCCTGCCACAAAAATTTTCAATTATGCTTAATGCCGGTAATTCGTCGTCTATCGCTATTGCTTCAATCATTGCAGGTTCAAGGTAAGTAAAACATCAAAATCTTTTTCATTATTTCTTATTTCCAGCGTATGCTTTGACGGATACAATAGCTGCAACCTGTTTTTTGTATTTGCTATTCCCAGCCCATGTTGATCAGCATTATTTATATTGGTTTTTACTTTATGATTATACAATTGCATTGTAAGTATATCATCAGTAACTTTTATAACTATGGTTATCTTTGAATTTTCTTCTGCATTTACACCATATTTAAATGCGTTCTCCACAAAAGCAATCAATAAAAGCGGTGCAATTTGCTTTCCTGTAAGATTGCCTTCAACTGAAAAACAGAGATGCACTGACTCGCCAAAACGAAGTTCCTGTAATTCAATATAATCCCGTATATAGTCAATTTCTTTTTCGAGCGAAACGTATTGTTGTGCAGCATCAGACAATACATACCTCATCATACCCGACAATTTAACTATGGCAGCCGGCGTTTCCTCCGACTTGTTTATCGAAAGCGAATAAATACTATTAAGGGTATTAAAAAGAAAATGCGGATTAATCTGGGCTTTCAGGTACGACAATTCTCTTTCTGTATTTTCTTTTTCCACCTTTCTCCAGCGGTTACTGATACGCAATACCAATGAAAAAAAGAAAAGCGCTAAAAATAAAAATAAGTTTTGCTTCATGCTAAACCATTCACCGTTGGGTCTTGCAGGCATCGGCCTGTTCAGCATTGGCACATCTGGCACGGGCGGCCCGCCCGGCGGCATAAAAACATCAGGCCGCGATGGCATTTGCTTCATATATCCATCAAATCTTAGTAAGTGTGGTACGTAATTGATTATAACAAAACATGCCAGTATCAATACAAAGTATAAAAGATATTTTTGAGAAAAATAAAATTTGGGTATAAGACAATAATAATTAAGATAGAAGAATAATATCAGCAATACATACCTGGAAAGGTCATTAAAATAGCCCGGGTTGCGAAAGACAGAAAAAAAACCCTGCTGCCTGTCGGGAGAAAATAAAAACGGCAATGACAAAAACAATAAACAACCGGCAATGTGGAGCCCTACCTGCCTCGCCTTTTCATTCATTAAATAAATTTATGTGCAAATATCTTTAAAAGCCAGGATTGTTGTAAAATTTGAGGTATACAGTACAAATGCTGCGGAGAATTAAAGTTTGATTAAAGCTTTGTTACACTAATATTCCACCCGGGGCCATTACTTACATGAAACTTAGATGCAAAACCGCCCATATTAACGGCCAGCGCAAAATTCAGTAAGCTATTTTGGTAAGCAAGCGTTTCCCCTTCAGGCACATCACCAAAAGCCTTAGCATAAGGAACTTTGCCTGAATAAATCAATGTATCCATGTGTGATATCTTAACCTGTAACGTATCTCCGTATTTTACTTTAAGCCCGTTAAAAATTGTTGAGTCAATATTCGTCCATACATTGCCATATTGAGGATCGAGCACGGGAATATTCCCCTTAACAATGCCATTGGCAAAAACAGGTTGCTGATAAGGAAGTTTTACAACTTTAGGTGCCAGTTCCGGTCCCACAGCTTCAAATTTTAATTTTCCTGAGGCAAGTTTTGCTGCGGTATATGCAAAAATATCCCTGCCATGAAAAGTATATGAGCCGGAAGAGCCTGCCCTGCTATTCAATTTTTCATCTATCTGTCTCAGGGATGCCACTCCCATCTTCTCAGCAACAAGCGTGAGCGTTCCGTTGTCGGGCGTTACAAAGTAATATCCATTTTTTGTTTTCATAACCACTCCTTTTCGCTGCGTGCCAACACCGGGATCTACTACAGAAATAAAAATGGTGCCCGCCGGCCAATAAGGTGCAGTTTGCTGTAACCGGTAAGCTGCCTCCCAAATATTATATGTAGGTATTTCGTGTGTAAGATCATATACACGTGTGGCAGGAGAAGCTTCAAAAATCACACCCTTCATTTCAGCAACAGCCCCGTCTTTAAGCCCAAAATCCGTTTGAATAACGATAGGGGGAGTACTGTTGTTTTCGCAACTAAATAATGATATAAGAAGTACGGTTACAAAAATGTATTTCATGATTTACGGCTGAAAATTTAGCTGTTCAGGTGATTGTCAATACGTAGAGGGCGGTTTTGCCAGGATAATAAGAAGTTACGCGGAAAATTAAAAAATCTTTCGCTATAAACAAAAATAATACGCAAACAATAAATCAAAAAAGCGGGGTTTTTTGCAATAAAATAAGCGGATTACTTAGCAGCGCTTATTTTTTCAAAGCCTAATACTGTAGCAATACCAATGGTATAGGAAACAATATCCCACCAGGAAAATGAAGTACCGATAAAAACTCTCGCCAATGCAGCATGCTCCAGCCCGAGTTTATATACTATCTTAAAATATTGCAGCATTTCAACCAAAGAAGAAAAAAGTAAAACTGCGATAGCTGTAACAAAAACCGGGGTATCGAAAAAGGACTTTACTAAACAGTAAATAAGTATCACGACCAACACATCGCCAATATACGATCGTATTATGGAATTCCGGGAATATAAAGCAATCAACACTTCTGTAATAAACAACAGGATGAATAATATAAAATAGACCAGGTTAAATTGCAGGGTATTTTTCATTCATCATATATTTAAAGTCCCAATATAAGCCTGTATAACGATTTGTTGATGCAAATATTGGAGCACTATTAAAAGGGGGGTTCTACCGGAGCATCTTTACCCCGGTAAAAAAACCCCTTCATTACAGTCTTTTTGTAAAATGCACACCCAGCGCAACAGATTTGTTATCCGGAAAGCTGTAGATGCTGATTGCATTATCAGCGTCTTTAATACGCTTCCGCAGCATCAGGTTGAAGGCACCTGTAACAATTGCTGCAGTACCTACGGCAACATTAGCATAAGACAGATTATTTTGTGCTTTGTAATAAATCGTTGTTTCAGGTCCATTAACAGCATAATTAACCGTCGACTTCCTGATATTTGTAAGCCCTAATATTAACTGGCCTGTTCCGGTTGCAATACTTAAATATGAAATACTCCTGGTGTTTCTGTAATGGGACGAAAAGTTAGTTACCAGCATTGCTATATTAGTACCGCCTAATATGCCTGAAGAAATACCATAACCGGATTTAATTCCGGTATTTACATGTTGTGGGGGATAATAGGAATAGGTAGGTTGAATCATGGCACATTCAATAAGGCTAAGCCCGTTCTCATTGGCCCATTGGTTTATTACAGGATCATCCGTATCCAATAAAAAGTCATATTGATGTTCAATATTTATTTGTTCTGCTACTTTTCGCCCGGCTGTTTTTTCAACAAGGAAACCAACGGCGCAAATATTACCGTTATCATCAATAAAACAAGGTCTGCGCTCATCAGGATACATTTTGTTCTGCGGAAAAACTCCTCCTAAGGTATATTCGTGCAGAAGATGTAATACCATAGTTCTTTTAGCTAACTGTTCATCATTCAATGATGAAACATCTGATGACCGCAGCAGCTCTTCTACATATAACAAATGCGCCTGAATTCTCAACTGTTCATTTGTATTGTTTGTTGGCGCTGTTCCAAACAACTCAACATAGCTTTCGTCATTTAATATGGCATTTACTGAATATATTTTTTCCTGTGCCCGGATACATAAAAAACACATCATAAAACAGATCAGGTGTGTTGCTTTCTTCATGTTTTTTACAAGATGACATCAGCAATTATATAAACGTTGCGCGGCTTTAAGAACAGCAAAAAAAATGTTATGTAATATTGTGTCAGGCTTTCTTTTTGAATAGTTGAATGGTTTTATTGCCAACGAGCGGCTTAGCCCAAAAACCAACACTCATAATATAACCCATGGTAAGATAGAGAAAACAGTATCCTGCTTTCAGTCCCCACATATCGCCAATCCATCCCGTTATTAAAGGCAGTATGGCACCGCCAATAATTCCGGTAAGCAATATACCTGCAAATACACCGTGGTTTTGTGTAACAGAATTCAGCGCCAGTGATATAATTACCGGGTACATAACCGAAGCGAAAAATCCTGTGAGCGGCAAAGCAACCAATGCTACTTTGCCCGAAAGCAATAACGCAGCCGTTAAAGAAAGTATGGCTAAAAGCGTGAAGATGATCAGCACTTTTCGGCTATCCATAATTTTTACCATCAGTAATCCCAATACCCCGCCTGCTGTCATCAATCCCCAAAAGTAGGCAACAGCCTTTGCGCCGGTAGTTTGAGGATCGTAGCCGTAATATACATTCAGGTATTGCGACATCCAGTTGGCAATAACCTGCTCTGTGCCCACATAACAAAAAATGCCAAAGAAAAAAGCAATCACCAAGGGTTGTTTTATTAATTGCAGGTAAGCTTTTAAATCGCCTGCTTTCTCATCGCTTTTTAATTCAACTTCAGGAAGTTTAAAACTCAGCACTACAATTATCATTACCACGCTTATAACGGCAAATAAAAAATAAATTGATATCCAGGGAAGCTTAGCCGGAACAAAAGAAAGTATACCTGAAGCAACTGAATTGCTGTTGCCCCCATTTATCACGAGATAAGAATATACCAATGGGCTTACGAAAGATGCCAGCCCAAATATCAATTGTGCAAGCACAGAATTAAAAGCATAATTTTCTTCTCCCCCGGCAACACGCAACAGCGGATTAATAATAACCTGCAGCATTGCCATACCCGCACCTATAAGAAACAGCGATATAATTGCAGACAAATAATTGGGAAAGAGCACAAGCAGCATTGAGCCACATAATGACAATATAAAAGCCGCAGCCATAATTATTTTAGAACTGTATTTTTCCATAAGTATACCTGTAGGCAGAGAAAACAACCCATAAGCAATAAAGAAAGCAAAAGGCAGCAGCGCAACCAGCACCAAACTCAGGTTAAAATCTTTTATGATATCTGGCGTAATTGGCCCTATAATATTAGTCATAAAAGAAATCACAAAAAAGGTAAGCATCACCAGGAAAACTGCGGCATAATTTCTTTGGTTCATACCAGGTTATTTATGAGTTGAGGATTAATACAAGATAGATACTACAAAAAACAAATTATACTGCATACAGAAGCATTATTTCAAATTCTCTTTAAATATGCTATTTTTCTACCGTTAACATAATTACGGAGTATGCGGGAATAGTAAGCTTCAACACACCCTTATCTAATTTTGCGCCGGCAAAGCTTTTGGTTATTACTTTATAAATTGCCTGCGAGCATTGCCCACGGCTCACAAGCCTCTCACCTCCCCTTCATCGCTTTCGCTATCGCCTCCAGGTGTTCGTTAAACAAGCTCAACTGCACCAGCATTTGCCCTAAAGCATCATTGGCATCCAGACCGCCGAATTTGTTATTCTTCCTGAAAATTTCTTTAATGCTGTTCCAGCGTTCAGATTCTGCGGGAGTAATAATACCCGCAATTTCTTTAAGCTTAAGCAGGTTGGCTTCTGCATCAGATGTAAGCGTTTGGGATTCTCCCTCGTAATGCGATTTAATAAGTGTATTAATTTCCTCTTCATTCATCAGGGGAACAACTTTGCCAGCCATCTTATTCATATTACGATATGAGCCCTGCAGTTTAAAAGGCGGTTCTGTACGGTAAGCATCTTTCATTGCCGCGCTGGCTATATACTGCCGGTTTACCTTTATAACAGTATCGCGTATGCGAAGTATATTTTTCAATACAGCAATAGCATCTTCTGTTTCCTGCTGATTATAGTTGCCTTCCAGTTCAGGAAGCATTTCGCTCTCACTTTCTATATAAGTAACCAGTTTATACAAATCTTCAAAGCTGCGGTTGGTAATACGCTGCAGGTAGCGGTTTTCAGCAACAGCATTTTCAATCAAACTAAGATTAAACAAATAATCAGCGCTGCCAATTACATCACCAAGATTATATACATCGGCACGGTTGGCAAGCATATCAGGAATTTTAAATTGTTCGCCACTTTCTGTGTAAGGGTTACCAGCCATTACCACGCAAAAACGTTTTCCGCGCAGATCATAGGTTTTACTTTCTCCTTCAAATATGCCGTCCATCTTACGCTGACCGTCGGCCAGCGAAATGAATTTTTGCAAAAACTCCGGACTGCAATGTTGTATATCGTCTATATACAGCATTACATTATCAGCCATTTCAAAAGCAAGGTTTATCTTTTTCAATTCTTCTCTTGCGCCGGAGGTGGTAGCTTCAACAGGGTCAATAGAAGTGATATTATGCCCGATAGTAGGCCCATTGATTTTTACAAAATGAAAACCGATGGTTTTAGAAAGATATTCCATCAGTGTGGTTTTACCATAACCCGGTGGAGAAACAAGAAGCAACATTCCCATCCTTGCAGTTCGCTTATCATCACCTGCCGCACCAATTTGTTTGGCAAGGTTAGCACCTATCATCGGGAAATACACTTCATTTATCAAACGGTTACGCACAAACGAGGTCATGATTGGCAGGTACGAAATAAAAAACGTGCATGTTGACCTGGTATTAAATGATTTCAAAAAACATAAGTTTGATTTTAAAAAGCAGATGGCATTCTGGAAATTATTCGCGGTATATCAGCATGTAGGGTGAAGGGAAGATAAAATTGTAAAGCAGTCAGGTATCAGCTTCCGGGTATTAGCAATCTGTGTCCGTTATCTCCGTGTTCCATTCTCTGCAAAAAATAGCACACGGAACACGCGGATGTTACGGATATCTATTCCTCCCTTACCAATTCCTTCACCAATTCCTTTTCCAACTCCTCCAGCGATACCCCTTTTGTTTCAGGCATAGCCGTAAGTACCCATATCAATTGCAGCACCATCATAAAAGCAAAAAAAGCGAAAATAGGCCAGGGGTTCTGACCGAACATACCTTTGTCCTTATCAAGAAAGATTGGCACAAGCAGCGTAATGATAGCAGCAAATACCCAGTGTATACTTGCACCGAATGATTGCCCCAGTGCTCGTATTTTGTTAGGAAAAATTTCAGAAATAAATACCCATATTACCGCACCCTGACCCATTGCATGTGAAGCAATGAACAGCAACAAAGAAAAAAGCAAAAAGCCTGCGCCGGCACTTGCATAAAAGGCATAAGCCACCATGCCAAGACTGATAATATAACCAAAGGAACCAATCAGTAATAGCTTTCTTCTTCCAACCTTGTCAATAAAATACAGCCCCACAAAAGTAAAAATGAGATTAGTGCCGCCAATGGCTATAGAATTTAACAAAGACTCTTTAGAAGCCAGTCCCGCACGCTCAAGAATTTCTGGTGCATAATATAAAATAAAGTTTATGCCCGACCATTGATTAAAAAAGGCTACCATAAACGCCAGCCAGATGATCTTACTATATTTTGCACTGAAAAACCCTTGCCCCTTTGACTTTGCCTCGTGCTGCAGGCTTTTTGAAACCGCAGCTAACTCTTCTTCAGGATTCTGCACACCAAGCTTTTTCATTACGGCAACAGCAGCGCTATCATCCTTCTTTCTTGCAATCAGCCACCTGGGACTTTCCGGTATCCTTGTTACCATCAGCGTATAAATAATGGAAGGCACTGCCATTATACCCAGCATCCATCGCCAGTCATTATCACCTCCAACACCTTCAAAAAAATAGTTAGAGAGGAAAGCGATTAAAATACCAAGTACAATATTAAACTGGTACATAGCACCAAGCCGCCCCCTTGTTGCCGGCGTTGAAATCTCTGATATATATGTAGGTGCGGCTACAGAAGAAACACCAATACCAACGCCGCCTATGAACCTGAAAAAAGAAAAAGTATATGGATCCTGTGCCACCGCAGAGCCTATAGCGGAAATGCTGAAGAGCATTCCTACCCAAAACAATACTTTCTTGCGCCCGTATATTTCCGTGGGAATTCCACCGAATATTGACCCGATCACCGTGCCCCATAATGCCATTGACATTACAAAAAATCCATGAAACAATGGAGAAGTATGCCACAATTCTTTTATAGGCAGGTTGGCGCCAGATATCACAACGGTATCAAAGCCAAAAATAAAACCAGCAAGGGCCGCAGTCAATGAAATACCAAAAAGATTTACACCACCTTTTGCGGCTGAAGCATCGTTAGAGGACAGTTGCATGTTTTTGGGGATGAATATAGTTGTTTTTTGGGATTATGCGCAAATGGTATGCTCAACATTCAACTGTTCCTGCAAAATTATCAGCCTGCTATCATTCATATCTCTTTCTACAATATCTTCTTTGTATCTGTCATAAACACACGTGTGCTTACTGTGTATGTACCACCATTAATATCTTTATATTTCAGATCAACATAAAAAGCATGGAAGCCTGCACCTGGTAAAGCTTCAGTAATCTTTACACTGCTTTTGCCTGATATTTTTAAATCATTACTTGTCCACTTATCATTGCGAAAATCTGTATCGGGTGAATCAGCATGCCATACGATTACATCTGTTAGTTCATCTTTAGTGGCTTTAATATTTACCTTTACCGATTTTTTAGAAACAGCGGTTGTCCAATCGCATGCCGGGTAAGCTGCATTTTGCAAGGTTGTTCCGAAAAAAGCACTGAGTGCTTCTGTTGCCTGCTGGCCACCACCCAGATCATGACCTGCATTCGGTACATAGTGCAACAGGTTTTTCCCGGGAATACTATCGAGATAATTTTTGATATTATCTACCACCCAGTATTCGTCATTGGTACCCATAAAAATCAGTTTGGGCATGGTTAAAGTTTTTCTATAGGAGTACGGATCAACCATTGTACTAACAGCCATACCGCTTTCGGTTTTTGCTGTTTGAGGTATACCAAGTTTTACATAATCCTCAATCTGCACGCTATAGCCGCCTAAAGCTCTTATCTGGTAATCCAGGCTAACAGGCATATTCAATACATCAATAACCATTGGTGCAATAGCCTGCACTCTTTTATCATTTGCACCGGTGAGCCAGGTAGTCCAGCCCCTTTTTGAAGCGCCGGAAATAACAAACCTGTTTACCGGCTTATTTAATTGCCTGTTTGAAAATTGCTGTATAGCATCCATTGCTTTTACAGCACTTTTAACCATAGGGAAAAGTAACGGCCATGAATAATCGCCGTCTTTCTTAAAATTATGCAACGTGAAAGATATCAGCGCGTCTTCTGTAAGATCATCAAACAAAGGCTGATTAGGTGTTTGTCTCAGTACCGCAACAATCGCTTTATTTTTTTCCGCCACCCGGGCCATTCTTATGTTCTGCTTGTCATCACGCCCGCTCCAATTAGGCATTCCGTCTTTTAAAGAGCCGCCTGTAATGAATAACAAAGCGCCGTCATATTTATTTTCTTTTGGAACAAGCAGGATAAGCTGATGCTTCCACACAATATCTCTCCATTTTTGAGACGTGAGCAATAATGCATATGCTTTCGTATCTCCTATATCATATGTATCCTTTACTTCCCAGCTAAAAGTGTTATCACTATTGTTAAGATAACTTTGCAATGCGGTTGCCGGTGTTATGGCAGCCTGCGCTAAAATCAACTGGCTGTATACAATTACCAATCCCGCTAATAAGTATTTCTTCATGTGTATTTTCGTTTGTTTATTTAATTGCTATGAGCCATGAGCTATTAGCACCGATAGCTGGCAGCCCATGGCTCATGGTTATTTCCCGACAGGTGCCGGGTTTTCTTTCACTAATTTCAATGCTTCATCAATATATACTTCACCGGTCATTTCGCCAAGACTGGTTTTACTTACATACTCATATCTTTTAAAACTATTAAAATCTACTTTGGTAAGCATATAACCAAACGCATCATTAGTTAAGCCAAATAAAAATGGCTTTTGTGTTTTCATGTTACGCTTCACATAGTAGCCGATATTAGGCAATGCTTCGCCGGGTATTGTCAGCACCTGTGCATCACCAATATTAAGCAAATTAATTTGCGTAGTGGCAGAATCAGCACTGCTGTTGTTTGCAGCAAGATTTAACGGCGAGTGTGTTAAAATATATTTCATGATATCTGCATCAATAGGAAAACTGATTTTTTTTGATGTACAATAAATATCCGGATTTTGCTGAACAGGCGCATTTTGCACAATGCGTAATGCTTCATCAGCCAGCAGTTCCCCGATACGGATGCATTCCTGCCAGTCATTTGCTTCTCCTCCATTTTCAAGCCTGTTATCAGCGGTTACCATTCCCCCCTGTGCACCATTCATAAAAAGAGCTGTCCCGCCACCTTTTGATTCAATCCTGTTGTATAAAGGTCCACACAAATCAGGGCTTAGTATGCCCTGCCGCGATCCTATTACCTCCGGGTGAATTGCATAATTAACCAGCGTTGCAATTGGTTTCCCATTATTTTTTCCGCTTGTTGCTATAGCCTGTATAACACCACACCGTGGATCAAACAATTGCGGCGCGTAATAATTATAAGAAATTTTTCCCCGGGTTTCAGCTACTGCAATTTTAAGAGAAGCAGGTTCGAGTTTGCTCACTGCTTCATTTACGGCATCAGCAATTTGCTGCACGCACCGGTTAAGGTATTTAAGGTCTGCATACGATTTTCCATTTTCATCAGGAAACCCGTAAGCATCAGGCCCGCTATGTGTATGTGTAGCGCCTATTAAAATATTTTCGGGCGGTACGCCTTTAATTAAAGCCCTGGCTTCATTACCTAACACTGAAGGCCACCCTAAATTGTCAATGTTTACAATAGCAATTCTTACTTTTCCTTTTTCAAAAACAATTGCTCTTGCAAATAAATCGCCTTGTTTTATGGTTGCAGGCTTTGGTGTGCCAATACCGCCGGAAACCGGCAGTAAAGGATCAGGAGTAATGACCCTTACTGCGGCTGCGGCTTTAAAGGTTTGGGTGTGGGCGTAAGGGATGAAACCAATTATACAGAGAAAATAAACAAATACTTTTTTATTCATCTTATTTGGGTTTTGAGGCGGAGGGTGAAAGGTGGAATGCAGAAGGCATCGCTTGCACCCTAAACCCCAAACCTTCTGCCTCTCATCTTCTACCACGGTTTGCCTGTTCCCTGAATGATCCAGGGGCGTGACCATGCGCTGTTAGCGCCATCACCCTGTGAATATGCCGTTTCTTCCAGGTTTTGCATTGCAGCTTCTACATTCGTTTCATTCAAATTACGTTCGCTGAGCATATAGTAAAAGCGAACAGGCACGGCCGCCCGTATTGCCATAGGGCCGGTATGCAATTCAGGGAAGCCTGTTCTTTTGTAATCTGCCCATGATTCTGCAGCGGCCTGCCAACTGGCTATCCATTTTTGGGTGATAATTTGCTTTTGGGTGCCGTCATATGCAACAGCGGGCTGGCTAATGAAAGTATCATATGCAGCACCTATTCCCCAGGTTTCAAGCGATGCTTTTATGGCATTATTGTAGTAGGTTTCGGCAGTTTCAGGCACAGACCAGCCCAGCCATGCCGCTTCAGCCAATATAAAATTTACTTCCGAGCCAGACAAGAGCCTCGATTTTAACAAGGTGCTATTGAATGTTCTGTACATATCGCTCAACCAGGATACATGCGGATTGAACGCAGCCTGGTTAACATCCGGACTTAAATTATATGCAGCCGGGGCGGTATAAGATGGCGGTATTCCAACATAATCCGGATTCAGGCTGATATCAGCCATTGTAAGCCCTTTCGTTGTTAAAATATCCGGGGAAATATACCGCTTACCGTCTTCAATTATGTCGGTTCCGGCAGGAAGGTTTTCATCCAGTACAATAGGTATTTCAACTTTTTTAGCCCATACGCCAAGGCGGGGATCACTACCGGCACGCATGGCTTCTACAAGGGTTTGGCACATTTTTATCCTCCTGTATTGACTTTCACTCACATCGTATACCGGCGTCCATGAAGGCATATTGGCATCATCTGCCGCCGTTGTGATGATTGGATTGTTAACAGGATCTCCGGCAATTTGCTCAATGCCTGCCTTTGCAATAGCAGGTTCTTTTACGGAAAGCCGCATGAGGTATCTTAAACGCAGGGAATTGGCCAGTTTGCGCCATTTAACAGGATCGCCACTATAATAAATATCAGCGGCTTCAATAGTGCTGTTATATTCATTTTTTTGTTTTGACAGCAGGGTATTGGCAGTCTCCAAATCAGCCAGTATACCCAGGTAAATATCTCTTTGTTTATCAAAAACAGGAAACATATCTTCCACTCCACCCTCATCTGCATTTAACGCAGCACTATAAGGCGCATCACCAAACAGATCGGTGATGAGCCCAAATACCATACTTTTCATCACCAGCGATACGCCTTTTTGCAGGTCGTACCCCAGTTGTTCCGCTCTATCGTACACAAACTTATTGTTCCTCAAAATATCGTAATAAACCGACCAGTCATTACTCTGACCCCAGTCGTAATTATTATGCGAGTCAGCCCATCCGTCTTTTTGAGTATGCTGCATCACCCCGGCAATATCTCCATACCCCAAATTAGTAACCGCCATACCGGTTGATGAAAGCACTTTCGTTAAAACCAGGTTGGGGTTGGCTGTTTCCGTAGGAATCCCATTAGGATCTAAGTTAAGCTCAATGAGATACTTTTTACAGCCGGAAAATAAGACTGCTAAAAGAAATACACCTATTATTATTCTATTACGTAGCATATTTTACTATTTAGAAAGTTACACTCACTTTAAAACCAACTGGTATTACCCAGGGATATACGTTATATCTTTCAATGCCCTGGGCAAATTGCATACCCCCCCGGTTATCACCCACCCTGGGTTGAAAGGCATTTTCAGGATCAATATTTATTTTAGCCGCCGTCCACAACATGATATTCCTGCTGTAAACAGATATATTCACATCCTGCATTTTCATTCTCTGCGCAATTTTTTGTGGCAGGCTGTAACCCAGCGACACTTCTCTTAGTTTGAGGTAAGATGCATCAAATGTTGCAGTACGGGCAAAAGACCAGGGAGTGGCGCCAGCAAGCGGAAGTGTTTTGGTGCCGCCATCCTGTCCAATATTTTCTCCCAGGTTCTCCACGTATTCACCCTGATCATTAAGATATACCCCGGGAATAAATACGCCGCCATAAGGCACTGTATACGGCCCATATACAAAAGGGAAGCTGTTATACTCCGGGGTAGGACCGCCAACTAATGGCATGGAGTGACCATCCGACACGATCAGCTTACCCTGGTTGGCTACAAGGTAATCTCTTAATTCTTTCCCCTGCAGGGCACCGGGGTTGATCAGTTTGTCGTAAGCCATCTGCGAAAGACCTCCTTCTTCCATATACCGGTAGGTTTGCGATATAAAATCACCGCCATTACGCCAGTCAAATGTCAGGCTCAGGCTAAAGCCTTTATAAGTAAGAGAAGTTTGTGCTCCCATAATAAACCTGGGATTATAGTTCCCTACTTTATTTTTGGTATTTACAGCATCTATGCTTTGCCATTTCCCGGTATTATCAAGAATTGGGTAGCCGTAATATTTGCTGCTTTTATCAGTTACCGTAACTAATTGCGCATCATAGATATCGCCCATTTCATCGCCTACATAAGTCCAGGCGCCCCCTTTTGCTTCGTTCCATAATGTGAAATAAGGAAGGTCGTCAGACAGTTCTATCAACCTTGTCCTGTTCCTTGTAAAATTCAGGTTAATATCCCAACGCAGATTTTTATTGCTGATGGGTGTTATACCAAAAGTCATTTCAATTCCTTTACTCCTCAGCAAACCGGCATTGATGCTTTTTTGTGTATAACCAGACGAAGGAGGTATCAGTGTGCTTAATATCTGGTTTTTGTTCTCAACCATATAGTAAGTGCCTGCAAAGCGAAGCCTTCCGCCATACATTGTTATATCTATTCCACCTTCGTAAGAGCGTGCGAGTTCAGGTTTTAGCTGGGCATTTTGCAATACAGAAGAAGTAGCAAGCTGGGGCACACCCGCAAATGTGCCTGCGTTTTGCAACATTGTTAATAATTTATAGGGATCGGTATCATTACCCACCTGGGCTATACCGCCTCTCAGCTTAAACAGGTTTATGTAAGACGGCATTCCCAGCATATCATTTAACAGGATGCTTAAAGAAGCTGAAGGATAAAAATAACCGGCAGCATCAGGGAGCGTGCTGGACCAGTCATTACGCCCGGACACATCTAAAAAAAGGTAGTCTTTATAGCTTACATTCAAAAACCCATATAAGCTGTTAACGGCTTTCTGAAACCTGTAGCTTGATGCAACAAGGTTACCCGTTGCAATATTAGAAAGCGAATAAACACCAGGTGTTATTAATCCGTTGACGGATGAGGTGCTTGAATTACGCCCGTTTTGATAACGATGGTTGCCGCCACCCGATACGGATAAATTAAAATCTTTTAAGCCCTTTTTATAAGTTAGTAAAAAATCTGCGTTATTTTCAAAATTATTGATGTTCATTAATCCATAGCCGCCGTAAGGATCATTGGTATAACTCATCCCCAGTTTTGTTTCGCGCTGTTCGGCAAGGTTATCTAACGAATACCTGGCCATAAAAGAAAAGTCCCTTGATATCTGCCAGTCAGCCTTTATATTTCCGAACACACGGTCCCTTACAAAACCATTGTTGATTTCATAAGCTAAAAAATAGGGATTATTAAAAGTAGGCGGTTTACCGCTTGCGGCCATCCGCGCTGCATCCTGTGATCTTTGCAGATAACCTTCCTGTCCCGGCATCCAGTAATCTTTCATATCCCTGATGTCGGTATTGGGTGCAACCGCATAAGCCCACTGCAGAGGGTTGGCGCCTCTTTCCCCGGCAGGGCGGTTGTTGGAATTATTACGGCTCAGGTCAAGATTGGTGCTTATTTTAAAATTTTTATTGGTTTTGATACTGGCAGCAATATTAAAGGTGTTCCTGAAAAGATCGGAGTTCGGTACAATACCTTTGTTCTGCATGTTAGCGTAAGACAGCCGGTAGCTTACCAGGTTATTGTTATTCGCTACAGATATCCCGTTAATACTGGTAATGCCTGTCTCCACAAAATTTTTAACATTATTGGGATGGGAGACCAAAGGAGTTTTTACCTGTTTACCGTTCTCATCCACGGGGCTGTTCCATTGCACTTCTTCATATCCTTTATCCAGTTCGGCGCCATAGTAACCATTTATCCAGTCCTGCACCAAAACGCCGAAGGGGTTCGTAAGGGGATTGCCGCTTACGGAAACAGGAATAGCGGAAACCTGCCCGGGGCCAAACTTTGTTTGTACTTTAAGAAAACGATAAGGCTTGTCAAATACCGTGTTGGTATAGGCATTTACCGTTAGTTTCTGTGCTTTGCTGCCACCTTTAGTGGTAATTAATATTACGCCATTACCCGCCCTCGCGCCGTATAATGCTGCAGCGCTGGGTCCCTTCAGTATCGAAATATTCTCTATATCGTCAGGATTAATGCTGGAAATGGAATTTCCGTAATCCACACGGTTATCTGCTCCATTTACCTGGGCAATATTATTAATGGTATTGTTTAAAGGCGTGCCATCTACCACAATCAATGGTTGATTATCATTATTCAATGATGTAGCTCCGCGGATCACCATACTTACCGAAGACCCCACACCGCTTGTCTGGTTAATGGTTACACCTGCAACTTTTCCGGCCATAGCCGATAATATATTTTCCTGCGGCACCCTCACCATTTCTTTACCTGCTACTTCTTCCACAGCGTATCCCAACGACTTTTTATCCCTGGTGATGCCTAAGGCGGTAACCACAACACCGGAAAGTTCCTGGCTGTCTTTTTCCATCGTAACCGTGATGTCTTTTTGTCCTTTTACTGATATTTCCAAAGTTTTATAACCTACGGAAGTAAATACCAGCACGCTGTTGGGATTTTTAACACTTAATGTAAAACCGCCCTGCTTATCGGTAGTGGTGGCATTAACAGTTCCTTTCTCTGTTACAGTAACACCTGCCACAGGCCCATTTTCATCTCTTACAGTACCTCTTACCACAAAGTCGGCATAAGGTAAACCAGTTTTTAAAAAAGGAGCATCGTTCTTTTTAAAGAATCCGGTGGGTAAATTTACATCTCTGGCGATTGATGCATTTACCGCAACCAGTAATAAAGAAAGTAAACAATACAACCTTATATTAAGGCAATATTTTTTCATAACAATTTTATTGATGATTGGTTAAAATAATATGATTACAAGACGTTGCAATTATTGCTTTTCAAAAATGAGATATACAGGAACATTAGCCCCTTTAGGTGGATTAGCCTCATAAATATTAACTGTAAATCCAAGCGAGCCTAATTTAAGATTTATACTATCCAGGCTCTCAATCCATATAGGTATATCTACATTATCAGCAGAAATCAAATGCAGCGCAGCACCATAAGCCTGCAGGTTCCAGGTGCCGGAATTACCCGTGTTCGGCAAAATAAAATCGGTACTGCCCGTAATGCTAAAGGTACCCTTAGCATCAAAAGTAAAAACGTTGTCTTTGGTGGCGGTAATTTTTGGACCGGTCAGCGGTAAATAATCCACTACATTGTGAAGGCTAAACCCTACTGGTAATTGCTGCCCCGCAAATGGTATGGAATAAGCCAGTACTATATCGGTTTGTTTCCACGACCCGGTTATCCATTCCTGTTTACGCAAAGTTGGATCTTCTAACTTTTTAACGGTCTCCTTGTCACAAGATGTAAATGTGAGTAACGGAATAAAAAACAGTAACAAATTAAAGGTTTGAAATTTTCTTTTCATCAGCAAACGGTTGAGTTTTGGTTAAATATTAAAAATTTTCAAAAAACATTAATACTATATTCAGGTGTTGAGCATCGGCACACTTCATAAAAGAATAACTTATGAGATGAAGACGATTGAATGCCTAGTAAGAATATCAATACCAATACTCAGAAACACCTTTTCTCCTAACCCGTTCACCGGCTGCAATCGCTATATAAAATCAGAGCACAAGTCTATTCAAAATGCCGGCACTAACAAATGTTAATTATTACAAAAAGGATAGCAAAAATTATGATGGCTTTGTCAATTATTATTCGATTAACAAAAAATCCTTCTATCGCTTTTATTAAAATAAAACCCCGCCGGTATTAACCGGCGGGCTACTTGTTATGAAAATTCCAGGGACATGAAAATTAAAACAGCCGCTTTAGGAACACCACCGCTACTGTACAACAGGCTGCATTTGCTTTCTTAAATTAAGCATAGCACGAAAAGCGAGGTTATTTACCGACTGATAGTTCATACTCAGCTTAACCGATATTTGCTCATAAGTAAGTCCTTCAAAAAAACGTAAGCGAACCACTTGCTTCTGGCGTGATGTAAGTTGCGATAATGCTTTTTGCAAACGACCTTTTCGCTCGGTAGCAATATCTGCAGAGATAATAGCCTGTTCAATATTCTCATCATTATCAGTACCGTGATCATTATCAGACAAAGCATTGACGACCATTTTGGTTCTTACCTTTTTGAGGATTATGCTTTTTAGAACTTTTGCGAGATAACTGTGAGAATGATTTACCTCTCCAATGCTATTACGGTAATGCCAAATTTCAATAAATACTTCCTGAAGTGCGTCTTTGGCCAACTCCCTGTTGTCTGTCATTTTAAAAGCAGTATGAAACAGGCGGTCAATATACATGTCATACAGGTATCCAAGCGCTTCCGGGTTACCTTGTTTTAATGCTTTCCAGCAAGCGGCATCGCTTTTAAATGTACGTTCCGGCATAGAAAATAAGCAGTTTTTTGTTTAAGGGTTTCTATCTTCTTTCCACAAAGTCATTCTAAATTTTCAATAGTCAAGATTATTCCAATTTTAAAAAACAGCCAATGTTAAATCTTACAAAAAAAATAGCATAAATTATGAAATAAAAAAAGGAGGACTGTATGTTAGTCCTCCTTTTACGGGATATTATGCTTGTGTTATTATCTGAAAGTATAGCGTGCAGAAATACCTACGTTATTAGCTGTAAAAGAAGAATAATAATAGTAATCTGGTTTTACCAAAGCTATAGTAGGGCGAAAATCAACGCTGACATTCAGCGGGATATTTGCAAATTTATAATCAGCACCTCCTGTAGGAAATAATCCCAGTCCAAAACCTTTATAATCATCATTGCCTGAAAAAGTATTATAAGCTATCAAACCACCACCAACAAACCATTGCAATCCTTCAACCGGCTTAATAGGAAAATGATGCTGATAAGCTGCCGAAAATGATAAATGAAACTGATTATAACCTGAATTGTAGTAGTAATAAGTATGTGGTCTGAATCCAAGGTTTAATTCCAATGCTCCTGGTGTTGTAATAAAAGTTTTATATGAAGCGGATACAAAATCATAGTATCCTGCACCAAGACGCACACCTATGCCACTTTTATAACCGCTTCCGTCCTGGGCACTTGCGTTTGATAAACCAAACGAAGCAATAACTACAACCGATACATACATGAAAACTTTTTTCATAATTCAATTTTTTAGATTAGTCGAACATAGTAATGATTGCAAAAATACTATATAACTTATTTTATGCCAAAATCATATACGGTTTCTCAATATAGTCAGCAAAGTCAGTTGAGGGGTTGTTACAGTTAATAGTAACATCTTAAAACTAATATAAAGTAAAAGCTATTGAAACTAAAGGGTGCATAATATATTATCGACCTGAATTGTACATTAAAATTACTTTCGCTTTGTATGCCGGAGAAGCTACATTTATTATTTGCATGCTTTCATTGATTATTTGGTGGAATAATGCATCCTAAACAATTAGTTTTGGATGCCAAATAATGAAACCATGATCAATTTCAGAAAATGTACAACCGCGGATATAGATTTAATCAGGGAACTTACCTTCAAAATATGGCCTGCAACCTATTCGGCAATAATAGCGCCCGGGCAAATTGAATATATGCTGGATATGATGTACAGCGAAGCCGCGCTGAAAGAACAACTGCATCAGAAGCAACACATATTTATTATTCTATACCATAATGATACACCGGCGGGATTTGCTTCCTATTCCGTTAAAGAGCCCGGCAAAATCAACGGTTATAAACTACACAAAATTTATGTATTGCCCCAAAAACAGGGATTGGGGCTTGGTAAAAAAATGGTTGATTTTATTATTGGAGATATAATACCGCACGGCGCAAAAACACTCGAATTAAATGTGAACCGCAGCAATAAAGCCAAAGGTTTTTATGAAAGTATTGGCTTTAGTGTAATAAAAGAAGAAGACATAGACATTGGCAATGGCTATTTTATGAACGATTTTGTAATGGAAAAGGTATTATAGCCTGAAATCAGCTATAATACGGTTTACTGTTTTTTTAAAATCTTTCAACGCTTTTTTCTGCAGGTTAATGAAACTATTATCCTCCAGCTTACCCCATACTTTTTCCATTTCTGCTTTATTATCAAATACCATAAGCCGGAAAGGATTTGTGTAATCTTTTTCCCGTGAGTCGTATATGCCTTTGGTCAGCCATTCTTTTGTGCGTACGGCAGCTAACAATAAATCTTTAAAACTGCCGGCATTAAATCCTTTACCGGACATTCCTGATATTGCCGACCAGCATGCCAGGGCATGCTCCAATTTATATGCATCATACAATTCGCCCTGCGTTTTATAAAACCGGTGCACATCATCCCAGCTTTTCACTTTTCCGGCATGTACCTGCTTCCTGAATTTCATTACTTCTATAGCAGGAATTAACTGCCCTCCTACATTAAGCCAATCTTTCATTTTGGTTGTAAAGCTCAACTTCTTTTTGAGTGTTGTAAAGCTGCTGGTATTATTTGACTGTATATAACTGATTACCAACCCCATGGTATAATACGATACCAGGTCAAGAAATATGCGATATGCCTGCGGCACTTTTATAATGAGTATTTTTCTATCGCTGTTTTCAAATCCTTCACCTGAAATTTCCAGTGTTTCAACAACGGGGTCATTCGATTCCAGCAGTTTTTTCCCGGTTTTAATATACCAGCCATCCTGCTTATCTGCCTGTCCCTTTTTTTTCGCATAGGCTTTACCGGTATATAAACGCAAAAGATCAATAGCCCTGATCATTTCATTAATGCTGTCAGGAGCCAATGCTTCAAACTCCAGCCGCTGTTCTTTTTCTATTCTCGCGTCTCTGTCATTATATTTCCAGCCATTTCTTGCTATCGCGTATAAATTATACATAAACCAATAGGCAGGCATCACCACCAACTGGTCATTGGCAATATCATTACTGATTAAAGCAAAAGGGATAGGGATATTCAACTCTGCGGGATAATCACCTTTTACCAGGATATTGAATGAAGCAAATTTTGAATTATGCTTGAGGCTTACACATAAGCCTGGCCAAAACCCTCTTCCTGCAATTAGTTCGCCATCCGGGCTTCTTGAATTATGGTTAGAACCTATTGTAGCACCTGCAGCCATATTGCTTTGCCCCATCACCGTAGCTGCACACAAAAAAGAGTTGTTATGGTGTTGCTCATGCGATGGAAATATCAGTGAATTCAACACTTCACAACAGGAAATGGTTGAATTATTGCCGAGATAAGAGTTGATCAGCCGCGCACCATATTTTAACTGTGAATGCGATGCCATTATAAAACGGATAGCTTTTACACCATAAAATGATTTGCATCCCAATCCCATTACACCGTTTACCATTTCGCAGCCTTCACCAATTTGCGAAGGCGCTTCAGGTGAAGAATTAACCGTAAGGTTTTTTAATTTATTGGCTCCTTTTATGTAGGCATCTGAGCCAATCCAGACATCTTTAATAATATTGGTATTCTTGATAATTGTCCTGTCTCCTATCTTACCATAATATCCTCTTTGTACATCATATTCAGCCTGTGTAAAAGCTTTGAATTTCTCAAGCATCACTTCGTCATCCCTGTATTTAGACCATAGCCAGGCATCACCGGGCAGCATTCTTGTAAAAGGAATTACTTTTCTTCCCCCATTTTCATTGCATATCTCCAGCCAGATGCGAATACTTTCAGTCTCACCATCTTTGATGATACCATTACCGAATTTGGCAGTGCTTGTTGTTGTGAGCTCGCTGATATTAACAAGTATTACTTCGCTGCCGATAATATAGTGAGACAGGTAGTTAACGTTATCCACAACAACATTATCACCAAAATCACAACTGATAATAGTGCTATTGTATAAACCTACCGGCATACGCAAATTATGATATTCAAGAAAACATGCTTCCAGCTTCCCAATCCGGACCAGTCCAAAAAATTTGCAGTTCTTTACAAGCTCAGGATTGAAAGCATCAGACACTAATATCTTGTTCCAGTTGTCAGAAGTATTCCTGTTGCGTACCAACACCTCAATCTCCCATGCAGTAAGTTCACGATAATCAATGCCATTCCTGTTTTGAATATTGCGCAGGTGATATTCATCTTTACCTTTTGCCAGGTATTCAGGCGCTATAAAATTATAACCAAGTGAATCGATGCTTCTTTTTGTGATATGGTTCATGGTGGTTTAATTATTTAGATGGTTGCAAGTTTCAGGTTGACGTCTGTCATTTCATGTCTCACGTCTGTCATCTCACGGCCAGGCTCTTCTTACCTATACCTTTTACCTTACACCTTTTTTTCATACTTCCAGTTTCTTGATTTTCCTTCTTTCAACCATTCTATCATTGTTTCAATACGTTTGTTACGGGTAGGTTCTGTTTTTGCTTCGGTTATCCATTGCAGGTATTCTTTTCGGTGGCTCGGTGCAAAGGCATTAAAAACTTCCACAGCCTTTTTATTTTTCTGTAAGGCTTTTTGTACATCACCGGGAACTTCAACTGGCGTTGCTGATGTTGTTTTAGCCTTGGGAGGAAGTTGCACTCCCTCTTCATTTAATTGTGCCGCCTGCTTTATATAGGCTGTAAATATTTTGTCTGAAGGGAGATCTTTAAGGGAAGCAATTTTATTAAAATGCCCCATTGATGCTTTTTCACCCACATGAAGAATTTTCTCCGGATCTTTTATGATCGATGCTTTCCAGAACCCGAATGCACAATGCTGCCTGAACGCTGCCATACTGCACAAGATAGCGCCCTTATATTCAAAATGCGGAAAACCCCACTTAATGGTTTCTTCAGCAACCGGGCAAACCTTATGCACCAGAAACCTGATATGTTGCAGGATTGGTTGTGCAAATGGTTGTGCTTTGGCAATATATGCATCAATACGCTTATCAGTAGTTGCCATACATTTGATTTAGCCTTAAAGATACTTTGATTAACGCCACGAATGCGCTAATATTTTTTTCCCGGGGAAACATGAATCAAGCTCCATTCATGCATTTATGACATACAAATACGAAGGATGGAACACGACTGAAACAGATACACAAAACGACACGGAAAACCCATGTGTGCCCGCGTGCTATTGCTCTATGAAATGATGTTTCAATGTTTCATATAAAGCACAGAATTTTTCAAACTGTTTATGATAAATATTATATTGCCCAATCACAGGCGAAAATATTTTATCTCCTGCATGTACTTTATTGTATGATATTTTATTTACCAAACCGGTTGCATACAATCCCAACTGAATAGCGCCTATAGCCGATGCATCTGCAACATCTGATACTATAACTTTCTTATTAAAAATATCCGCTATCATCTGCACCCAGAAATCAGATTTTGTAAAACCGCCGCTTACGTAAATTGTATCAATGTGTTTATTACTTTTCGTTACTTCACAAAACACATCGTATAAACCAAAACAGATGCCTTCAATTACAGCACGCACAAAATGCGTTTTGTTATGCAGGCTGTTTATTCCGAAAAACACGCCCCGCGCCGACGCATTCCATATCGGCGCACGTTCTCCCTGCAGGTAAGGCAGGAATATCAATCCATCCGCACCTGCATTTACAGATGCTGCCTTTTCTACCAATGCTTCATAACTATCACCCTCAATATGCTCTGCAAAATTTTGCGCATACCACTGCAATGTATTTCCACCATTATTTACCGCGCCGCCTTTTACATATAAATTTTTTAATACCGGGTAGCAAAACAATGCAGGCTTTTCATTTAATACAGGTTGAGAGAGTGTAATGCGAACCGCTCCGCTGGTGCCTATCGTAAGTGTAGCTTCGTTTTCTTCAAATACACCGCTGCCAATATTGGCAAAGCAGCCATCACTTGAGCCCGCAATAAATGGAATACTGTTTTGCAAACCAAACAAGTCAGCATACGCCTTAACTAAACTGGTTTCCATATGTGTTACCGGCACAATAGCAGAAAGCCTGTTTTCCGTTATTCCGATCATATCCAATGCCTTTTTATTCCATTGCAGGCTATGTATATCAAGCATGCCCGTTGCGCCGGCTATGGAATGGTCAATTATATATTTACCAAACCATTTAAAAAAAAGATATTCCTTAATTGAAATAAATTTTCGCGCACGGTTGAATATCTCCGGTATTTCCTGTTTCAGCCAAAGTATTTTGCACAAAGGCAAAGAAGGATGAACAGGCACACCTGTATGCTGATACAACTCTTTTTCATCTACCTGCTCCTTAATTATTGTTGCCTGCCGCTCACTCCTCGTATCTCCCCACAAAATAGCATTCGTTAAAAGTGTTCCATTTTCATCAACCGCAATAATGCTATGCATAGCCGAACTAAAACAAACGCCTTTAATTTCTGAAACCGGCAACGCAGAAAATGCCTTTTTAAGGAGGTTGTTAACAGAATGTAAAACGAGCGCAGGATCCTGCTCAATTTCTTTGTCTGATACCCGTATTACGGGGCAGGAGTGATTTTCATTCAGCAGGACAGCACCGCTATCATCACCCGCTACAAGCTTTATGTTAGTTGTTCCAATATCAACGCCAATAATTATTGCCATCAATTATATTTTTTCAAATATAGAATATCATTATTTCTGATATCAGGTAAAATTTCTGCCGGATTGATTTTCATTATCTGATAATGTATTACATTTAGGCACACTTTTAAAGAACGTTTAATTCAATTTCGACATGGGAGATTTCCAGATTAAAAAAAGCGCCAAAAAATATGACGTAGTAATTGTTGGATCTGGTGCAGGTGGTGGTATGGCTGCCTATATTTTGGCAAAAGCAGGTGTAAAAGTTTGTTTGCTTGAAGCCGGCGTTTTATTTGACCCAAAAAAAGATGTTACGCAATTTAAATGGCCGTTTGAATCTCCGCGCCGTGGCGCAGGTACTAATTTCCGCCCGTTTGGTGATTTTGATGCCTGCTATGGCGGATGGGAAATTGACGGAGAGCCATACACAAAAGCCTCCGGCACACAATGGGACTGGTTTCGTGCACGTATGATGGGCGGCCGTACCAATCACTGGGGACGTATCTCACTCCGCTTTGGGCCAAAAGATTTTAAAAGAAAGAGTATTGACGGTCTTGGTGAAGACTGGCCTATCGGCTATGATGATGTTAAACCTTTTTACGACAGGGTTGATAAAATGATTGGTGTATTCGGCACTAACGAAGGGCTGGAAAATGATCCTGACGGTTTTTTTCTTCCTCCACCCAAACCCAGGCTGCATGAGCTTTTTATAAGAGATGCCGCCACAAAAGCCAATGTGCGTGTTATACCCGGCCGCCTTTCAATGCTCACTAAACCGCTGCCTGATAATAAAGACAGGGGTAATTGCGTATTCTGCGGACAGTGCGGAAGATCCTGCCAGTTCTATGCAGATTTTACTTCCGGTTCAGTATTGGTAAATCCGGCTTTAGCCACAGGTAATATTGATGTTGTTGCCAATGCAATGGCGCGTGAAGTACTTACAGATGAAAACGGCAAAGCAACAGGTGTTTCTTATGTAAGCAAAGAAGATATGAATGAATACCAGGTTGCCGCAAGAGTTGTAATTCTTGCGGCAAGCGCCTGCGAATCTTCAAGGCTGATGCTTAATTCAAAATCAAAAGCTCATCCTAACGGAATTTCTAATTCCAGTGATGTGGTTGGTCGTTACCTGCACGATTCAACAGGTTCGGCGCTTGGTGGTTATCTGCCAAAACTTTTCGGAAGAAAAAGATATAATGAAGATGGCGTAGGTGGTATGCACGTATACTCACCCTGGTGGGGCGACAATAAAAAGCTTGATTTCCCACGCGGCTATCATATTGAATATTGGGGGGGCATGGGTATGCCGGCTTATGGTTTTGGCATGGGTATACAAAGCCAGAATGGCGATTACCCTGTAAACGGCAAAAAGAAGGAAGCAGGTGGTTATGGCGCTTCGCTTAAAGAAGACCAGCGATTTTTTTACGGCGCGAGCGTAGGTATGGCAGGGCGTGGAGAAGCTGTACCTAAATTTGAAAACCGTTGTGAAATTGATCCGAATGTAGTTGATAAATACGGTATACCTGTTTTACGCTTTAATGTAAAATGGAGTGACTACGAGAAAAAACAGGCCAAGCACATGATTGAAACCTTTAAGGAGATTATGCATAATATGGGAGCTGTAATAACCTGGGGGGGTAATGCAGGGCCTGAAAACGATTATGGTTTGGAAAGCCCGGGCAAAATTATTCACGAAGGCGGTACGGCAAGAATGGGCAGTGATCCTAAAACATCAGCATTAAATAAATGGAACCAGGCACACGAGTGCAAGAATTTGTTTGTGGTTGACGGCGCTGCATTTACATCACAGGCTGATAAGAATATCACCTGGACAATTCTTGCATTATCCATGCGTGCTTCTGAATATATTATTGAAGAAATGAAAAAACAAAATCTCTGATCTCATTTCAAACAAAACAATATTGTTCGTTTTAAAAATATTTAAAAATGGATAGAAGAAAATATTTAAAGATAATAGGTGTAGGTTCACTATCGTCTTCCGTTTTATTGGATGCCTGTAAACCTTCTGATAAAAAAGCGCCGGAAAATACTTCAACTGCTTCGGCAGCCGGTTCCGCTGATGCCGCCGCGGGCCCTGCCAGACAACCGCAGGAAATTGAACACTATAAGCATGTAATATCTACAACATTTTTTACAGAACATGAAATGGCTACCATCGCTATTCTTTCAGATATCATTATTCCCAAAGACGAAATTAGTGGTAGCGCTACAGAGGCAAAAGTTCCCGACTTCATCGAGTTTATTGTAAAAGATATGCCCGATTACCAGGTTCCTGTGCGCGGTGGTTTAAGATGGCTGGACAGGGAAAGCCAGGTACGCTTTCAAAAAAACTTTAAAGATTGTGATAACACACAAAGAATACAGATAGTGGATGATATTGCGTATCCCAGGAAAGCAAAACCTTCCGTGTCGCAGGGGGTAGCCTTTTTCAATACAATAAGAGACCTTGTATGTACGGGGTTTTATACTGCTGAAATAGGAATAAAAGATATTGGCTACGCCGGCAACCAGCCCAATCAATGGAATGGTGTTCCGGATGATGTATTGAAACAATATGGCATTGCATATTCAGAAAAGGATTTAAAAGAATGCCTGTCTTTTTCCTAAACATTAACCAACAATATATTTACAGGTAATTAAAATTTTTCTATGGCAAAACATCTGCTCCTGTTTATTTCAGTAATTGCTTTTTTTTCGTGCAGCAAAAAATACAATCCTGCCAGTACACCTTTTGCTATTTATCATCCCATCCCGGAAAGCGATGTTCGCAAACTTGAGAAAGGAATTACCACTTCTGACGATGTGGCGAAAATTTTTGGCGAACCTGTTAAAAACAGCATAAGCGACAGAGGCGACAGGTATGTATATGGCTACCTCGGTGATACTTTAACAGTTAATATTGACAGCAGTAAAACCGTAAGCAGTTTCTTATACCGGCCTTCTGTTTTTGAACCTGTTTCCGGAAATCCTGACAATACAAATAAAACGATTAAAGAAAGTAAAGTACAAAAGATTGAAATTTATAATTCTTCTCGGGGCCAGTTGGAGGCCTGGTTTAAACCTGCAAACAAAAAAGAAACCAATCAGCTCAGAAACCGCTATACTTTCGACAGGCGCAATGGTACGTTGATAGTGTACACGCTCAATAACTATGATGAGAGGGTATTAAGCTATACTTTTCAGCCAAAATAGCAGCATTAGGTAAAAGTGTGAAATACAGTATATGCTTTCCGCCGGATTAAAAGTGAAAAGAGATTCAGAGGTATTGCAGGTTTATCAATGGGCGGCTATGGCCCTATGATATATGCGTTGAAATACCCTGAACTGTTTGCTGCGGCTGCACCTTTAAGTGCAGGTATTTTTGGAGATGAAGAAATGACAATGATGCCTGAATCGCAATGGAACAACATCTTTGGGCCGTTGTTTGGTAAAGACTTAAAAGGGAAAGACAGGCTGAATAAAGCCTGGTATGATAATGCTGTTTTAAGCATTAGTGAAGCACGAATATCGCGTTCGCGATGGCGGGCATACCTGGGAATATTGGCGTACAGGCATAACGGATGCGCTTAAATTTATTGGAGAAAGCTTTCAGCAGTAATGATAAAACTGAAGATTACAGCAATTTATGGTATGGTGATGTTATGCGTTTTGCTGACATCGTTTTCCGTTAAAAATAATATTCAAAAAATTCAACTTGCAGGCTTTGCGCAAGGCACTACCTGGCATATTACTTATTATGCAGAAGACAGTATTGTAACAAAAGCGCAGGTAGACAGTATACTCACCAGGTTAGACAGTTCACTCTCTATTTACAAAAACCATTCGCTTATCAGTCGTTTTAACCGCGCAAAAAAAGGCATAACCATAGATGAGCATTTTGCAGCGGTTATCAATAAATCAATTGAAGTTTGGAAAACATCAGGCGGGTTATTTGATATTACTGTAATGCCTTTAGTTCAGGCCTGGGGTTTCGGAACAAAAGATATTCATCAATACCCGGATTCAGCAAAGATTATGTCGATGTTGAAATGCATAGGCTCAGATAAAATATCTATGCGGGATAATTATCTCTTCAAAAAAAAATCCTGTATAACTGTTGATGTAAACGGCATAGCCCAGGGATATAGTGTAGATGTGATTGCAGGCTTTTTTGAACAACATGCTATTCATAATTACCTGGTAGAAATTGGCGGTGAGATACGTGTTAAAGGAAGAAAATTGCCGGGAAATGAAAAAATGAAAATAGGCATTGAGGCTCCCGGAAATTATGATGAAACCACACCTTCCATCCTGCAAAAAATTATTACGCCTGAAGATGGCGCCATTACTACATCAGGCAGCTACCGGAAATTTCATGAAAGCAATGGTAAGAAATTCAGTCATACCATTAGCCCGAAAACGGGTTTTCCTATACAAAATGAATTGATCAGCGTAACTGTTTTTGCCAGTGATGCGATGACAGCCGATGCTTACGACAATGTATTATTAGCAATGGGACTTACAAAAGCAATGGAATTTGTAGAAAAAAGAAATGATATGAGCGCGTATTTTATCTATAAAAAAACAGATGGAAGTATAGCGGATACCGCGAGTACGAAGTTTATGGATTTGATCAGCAAGTAATGGTATGGTTACTGGTTGCAGGTTACTGGTTTCAGGTTGTATTTCCTGATTTTTTTCATCCGTTAGCCCCAGTTCTTTTGAGCTTACTAAAAAGATGGGATAGCAAAAAAGGTATACTATTTTTTCTTCTTTAAAGAAACCCGGATCCTTTTTACAAAATCAATGGACACTCCCGCAGCGCTTGCCGCCTGCTCATCAGTAAAATCAAATTTGCTAATGAGGTTTTTTACAAGTTCATGGCTCTTTTGTTCTGCACCCTTTTCGATTCCCTGTGCTATGCCTTTCTCCATACCTTTCTCCATACCTTTCTCCATACCCTCTTTCATCGCCTTTTTAAGCTTCTCTGCTGCTGTCTTTTTTACAGCATATTCAGTCCATCTGTCTAAAAGCGCTTTTTCGTACAGCATATACTCCTCCTTTTTTAAATTAGCTACTTCAGCTATTTGAAACAATTTCTGAAATATCTTCTTGTGTAAAATTACGGGGATTTTTTCCATTTTCGCCATATTCCGAAGCACATACATCCAACGATCAATATCCGTTTTTATTTCTTCCTCTTTTGCGTTGAAATTGGGCAACTCCAAAAATATAAACTCCAGCTTGTTATAAAAGATTTTGCCGGTTTCTTCTTCTGCAAGCCTTACCCGGTGCATGTATTTACCAGGTGAACCACCCTCAAGCTTAAAGTCCATAAGGGCTATAAAGTACACTTCCTTCAGCTCGAAATCCCAGTGCCTGTTCCCTTTCTGTCCCTGTTCGTACAATTTGCTGCAGGTATAAAAAACAGCCCGGTCTGTAAAAAACTTCTGTTCCGCCTTTTGCATCTCTATAATAAAAATTTCATCATCTATTCCTATGCAGGTGAGATCGAAAATGGTTTTTCGGTGATGCCGGGCCGGAACGCTGGTTTCCTGCGGATTGTAGACCAGGTCTTTTATTACTTTTCGACCTTTGAATAATGCGTTCAGGAAGGCTATCAGTAAATCCTTGTTTGGCTCTGATCCGAAGATCCTTTTGAAGCCAAAATCTGTGAGCGGGTCAATAAAACGACCGATGCGCAGTGGGGTGTTTCTTTTGGTGTTTTTCATAATTAAAGATAGCAAGAAATTTGAGTATAAAACTGTTTTCTTCCCTGCTGGTATGTATCTTCACACCAGAACATTTATTTCTTTCTGGTGTATAAAGACACCCGTAGGCTATATTAATATACAGCTTCTTCAACTCCCTGTTGTTGGTACGCCACCCGCATATTACCCACCCTGCATACCAACAACGGCACTTGAAAAAGCTGTTATCTGTGGGTCACATTCAATATCTTTATCGTCAACTCATACGATCCCGGTACTTGTATACGCATCGGTACCCGAATGGAATAATCATATCTTCCTTCCACATAAGTGCCTAAATAATGACTATCCGAAGTTCCCTGATAATAATTACCCTCAGTATTCCCCGACCATGAAGACGTACTGTCTATGAGAACGGCTGTAGTTTTGATGTGGTAATACATATTATATCCGTTGCCAAGAGACGCTATCGGGAATGGCGTCAAAGGAAATTGAATTGATATTGCACTATCTGTGGCCAGGTAGGTATCAGGAGCATAGTCTTGTAAATTCTGTAAATAGGGCGGAACAGGATTCAAGCCCGTATTGGGGCGTTTAATTACTTCTCCGGTAGCAGGGTTGAAGGGTACACCATTCCTATCAGTAAACTTCAATATAAACACATTCGGTGTATCTGCAAATCTAACAACAGTAGGTACCACATACGGATTATTTGCGCCGTTATAGAAATATGTTACAGGGGCTGTGCCGGCTAGCGCTCTCCCATTAGCAAAAGACCCGGTTTCCGGGGCCATTTCTACAGGTTTTCCCTCGGTAAGAATAATAGTCATGGCCTTTTTCAATTCCTGAGTACCGGCAATATTACTTACTTCAATATCCATGGTATAAGTACCACTCGGCAAATTATAAGTACCGCTATTAGCTTCCAGTCTGCCATTCAGAGAGTTTACTACGATCGGAGGCATTGCTGACACCCCTCTTTTAGCCTTAATAAGAGCAAACGTTGTATCTGTAGCAGCGTTATATCCCGCAGTCCAAACTTCTATTTCGTATGGTTTGGAGAACAAATCGTCTACTACTTTTCCTGATTCGTCATAGATATGTGTCCATTTAACATTTAGCGGAATACTCGATCCATCAGGCACTAATGTAGGCGATGATGCGATTCTTCCCTTTATCACGGTAAAAGTACTTACTGAATATTGCATAGTAGGGCTTATAAAACCATCCTGGTATTTTGTACACCCCGTAAAAAAAGCAACCAGGGTCAATGCGAAAAATGGAAATAATATTTTTACTGCTTTATAATTATTCATATAAAATGAGTTTATTGTTTTGTGCCGTAAAAGAATAAGGTATGAGAAGGTTCCAGTGCATTCACAATGCCATTTTGTGTGAGAATACACGATGTCTTAACAAGTGTACGCACACCGATATCGTTAGGGATATCGCCGGCGGAATTATCTTCATCCAGGTCATAATGATACCAGAGATGTGTAAAGTACACTATCCTGGGAACAGTGGAAACTATTGAGTTATACCCTAAGACTTCATCATAAGTATATTCATAAGAAACTGCTGCAGTATCGCCACTTAATGCAGTGGGGTATAAAGCGCCATCGCTTTTCAGTACATCATACGTCAACGGCTGCTTAATAACATACATCAATAAAGAATCCTTTGTTCCGTTAACATTGTTGCTGACATAATACAACAAGGAATCCAGTCCAAATTTTCCATTGATGTCAATATTATTCTGCACATAGATGGTACGCTTATTTAAATAACTGAATATAGAATAATCAGAAGGAGCAAAGAAAGTTGTTCCCTGCGCATTTATCACGTCCTTCACACCTGCGGCGTCTATAACCTGAACCAGTGTATCGAAGGCGGGATTTGTTTTAAGCATATCATAGTTACTCATGTTTTTGTACATATTTACATCATGCGCTGCGCCACCAACTATATAATCATTCTTCTTACAGGAATACAAAAACAACATGATGCAGCTAATCATCAAAAACGGTCTGACAAATTGATATTTTGTGCTCATAATATCGTTATTAATAATGTTATTTGGTTTTATATTCTACCGGCCGGAATTTGCTGCCCAATAAGGGTTTTGCGTAAGCAGGTTATCATAAGGAAAAAGGGTGTTCATGTCAAGCGGCCAATAATAACCCCTGGCAGTAGCCGTAACTCTCTGGGAAGGGTATCCCACATATTCGAGCCAGTTTTGTGTTGGTTCCGTTCTTATAAGATCATAAAACCAGTGACCCTCTCCCATCAGTTCCCGCCCCCTTTCCATCACAACTTCATCAATCATTGTATACGCATCCGTAATACCTTCATAAGTGCTTATTCCCGCACGGTCTTCGGTAAGCGCCAGTCGTTCCCTGGCCCCTTCAAGATCATCTTTATAAGCCAGGGCTTCAGCATCTAACAAAATAATATCCGATAAGCGCAGCAGCACTAAATTATTATTGAAATAAGCATAGCCTTTAGTATCAGGAGACTGATAATTGAAATTCGTATATTTCAAAAGCATATAACCGTCCGGATCTCCGCCTGTAGAAGGAACTTTTGAAATTACAGCCTTGTATCGGGCATCATTTGCTGTATCAAATAACAACTGGTCTAACAACCCTCCTTCGGGAGATATCCAGCAACTTGACTTTTGATTATCTACAATAGATCCCTTTACAAATGTTGCAAAACAATCAAAAGTTGCCTCCGACCAATCTTGCTTATTGGGATCTTTGAAGTTAGGATCATTAGCGCTATACTGCATGGATATCTCAAATATACTTTCTGAAGAAGATGTTCCCTTCCAGATGTTGGTATAACTATTCATAGGCTCTAAAGAATATCCCCCTTTATTGATTACTTCCTGGCAATAATAATGGGTGCTGTCATATTCCTTTTTCCATTCAAAAATATGAGCCATCAGCGCATAATCGCTTCCCTTGTTGGCACGTAAGCTCTTTGAAGGGTCTCCTCCGGAAAAGTCCAGGTATGCTGCAGCCGTCCTCAAGTCGGCGAGGCAACTGTCTAACACTACATTTTCATCAGTACGTGGAAGCGGTGGAATATTGCCATAATCAATATCATCGAAAGTTTTATTTACATATACCGGATCTCCCCACACACGGATCATATAAAAATAAGTGTAGGCTCTCATAAATAATGCTTCTGCTATATAGCTGTTCCGCACTTGCTGACTGGCAAACGCAGCAGCCGGCATTTCGGGCACATTTTTCAAGATAAGATTTGCCTGGGCAATTAACTGATAGAATCTCGACCAGTTGTGCAATGAAGCCTCACCATAAGGAACATAGGAGAAGTTCCAGGGTATAGTATTGGTCGCTTTTAATCCATAAGGTATAAATACATCCCCGGAGGCAGGCTGAAACAGGCCTGAAACAAAATCTCCGAATATAAAGTAGGAAGGTTCGCCCAAATTATAAGAAGGTGCATTTCTTAAACACGCCCTTAACTGACCATACATCGCAAGCGTGGCTTGCTCTACTGAAGTTTGAGATACCCAAAATTCTGAACCATATGTAGAAGTAATCGGACCTTGGTGAAGTTCTTTTCTGCAGGAAGAACAGATCATTGCAACACCGGAGAAAATCAGAAATAAATATTTTATGTTGAATAGTAGCTTGCTCATAATAATTATTATTGAAAATTTAAAACTGAATATCTACGCCGAAAGTAAACTTGTGTGACTGGGGGTAAAGCCCTCCGGTATATATACCCAATTGATCTACCGCTTCCGGATCAGGCATCGTATTGTTGCGATTTTTTATGATTAATACATTATCCACCATACCATACAACCTGGCAGATTTTATTTTCAGTTTGCCGGTAAAAGACTTTGGTATTTGATACCCTGCAATCAGGTACTTCACCTTAAAATAGCTGCCATCAACATTCCACATATCAGTAAACGGGAAGAACTGGTAGAAATAACCTCCGAATGGATTAATAGAAGGGTAATTAGCGCTATAGTTATCCTTACCTTCTGCAGCTTTTACAGGAGTCCAGTAATCAACATTAGATAAATCCGGTAACCGGTTTTTTGCAAAGTTCTGAATATTGCCGCCAATGCCATCCATCTGTTGCTGCAAAAAGGTATTTACCACATCCCTTTTCCAGGTAAATACGCTTACAATTGAAAGTGAAAAGTTCCCGTAAGTAAAATCATTGGTAAATCCTCCTGTGAATTTAGGATTAGGATTACCTGTAGGAACCCTGTCTCCATACTGATCACCATTATCTTCCCCACTCCAAACATCATAATCTCCATTTACATCTTTCCAGATCGGGTAACCCGGTTTAACCGGAAAATAACCCTTGTAATAAGTCATTGGATTTCCGGTCAAAGGATTAAATGGTATTTCATCTGCTGAATTATATACACCCCCATATTGCATTTGGAACATCCTGTATATCGGCTGACCTACTGCAAATACTCTGTCCACTCCATACCAGTCGCTAACAATAAAAGTTCTGTTATTGTTGGGCAGTTTTGCTATCGCATTTTTATTGAAGGTCAGCACTAACTGAGAATTCCATTGGAGTTTACTTGAAGGAGAAAGGTTTTTGGTATTTATGGAAAGGTCTAAGCCGCGGTTACTTATCCAAAGGTCATGGGCATTGAAATTTATACCGGAAAAACCGGTATAAAACGGCAACACAAAGTCATAATAATCATCTTTGGATACTTTATCATAAATATCAGCAGTAATATTTACCCTGCTGTTAAATAATTGGGCTTCTATGCCGATATTTTTTTGCTCTGTTCTTGCCCAGGTAAGATCATTCTTGGTTAACCCGTTTGAATAGCTGGGTTGAATAGCTATGGAACCGTTATAGGTTCCGGGAATTATATAAGAGTTAAAAGGGGCATAAAAATCTCCCGACTGGGTTCCCGAAATACCCCAACTGCCTCTCAATTTAAGAAAGTTAACAATGCCGGAAAGATTCTTCATAAAATTTTCATCGGAAATGATCCAGCCGGCTCCAACGGCGGGGAAATACCCCCATTTACTGTTTTCGCCAAATCTCGACGAGGCATCTCCCCGATAAGATCCATAGAGTAAATATTTCCCATCAAAATCGTACTGTATCTGTCCCATTATTGAAAGCAATGCATCCTTTGCATAATAAGAGTAGCCGCTCAGGTCGGATTGCGGGATACCACTTACTACCTGGATATCATTTGAAGGAACGTTATATCCATATACAGAACTTCCTTTAGAAACATTGCTTGTATATTGCTGTGCAGCAGTAACAGCTATATTATGAGAATGGCTGCCCGATACCTGAAATTTTTTATTATAATTCAGGGTATTGGAAAGAAAATAAGTTGAAAAAGTGCCTCTGTCTGCTCTTGCATATGATGGCTGTGCATTTCCACCATCGGTAAGCGCGCTGATCTCATCAATATTTGACGGCTGAAAATAATCTTTGGCCGATGAAGAAATATTAGCCGATCCCTGGAAAACATATCTCAAATCTTTCAATACATCATAATTGGTTGTGAATGATGCCAGATAGTTGTCGTCAATATTTTTATTCCTGAGTTTACTGTATAAGCCGGAAAAATTGAGCGAGTCGAAAGCAGTAAGCCTGTAAAAAGAAGATGGCTGGGAAGATCCTGTGAAAGGCGTATCATCGTCATCATTGTTATACTTCTTTCCACGCTGCCTGTCGCCTTTGGAGAGCTTAACAATCAACTGACTGTTCATTTTTGAATTTATCTTAAAATCAAAATTACCGCGTATCCCATATCTTTTATAACCTGTGCCCGTAATAATTCCCTTCTCATCATAATAGTTCATGCTAACCCTGTAGCTCACTATTTCACTGGCAGCAGAAACAGTAAGATCGGCATTTTGAATAAGGCCCGACCTGTAAAACAGATCCTGCCAGTCAGTAGCATTATTAAAAGATGGATTTAAGCTGTCCGTAAGTATCTGTGGAAGAGAAGCCAGTTGAGCTGAAGTAGCATAAGGAGCATACTGATTAATTATATCCATCTTCAACCGACGTTCTTCTGCACCGGTATAGGTTTTAATTAATGTTGGCTTTTTAGTTACTCCCGCATATACATTTACTCTGAATTCAGGTGTTGCAGATCTTCCTCTTTTTGTTTTGATATAGATAACGCCATTAGCGCCTCTTGATCCCCATGCGGCAGTAGCAGCAGCATCCTTCTGCACATCCACGCTTTCAATATCATTAATATTTATCCCCGCAAGATAATTCGTTCCGGTAGCGTCTATATTATTGGAAATGTCTTCCGGGTTAACAGGAATCCCATCAATCACATATAGCGGGCCGCTCATTGCCTGCGCCTGAGCCACATATTTGTTTGACCCTATATTCGTATTTACACGGGTATTACCACGCACTACTATTGTAGGTGCCACGCCGGGTTCTCCACTGTTTAATTGCACATTCAATCCCGAAATCCTTCCCTGAAGCACGACATCTACACTGGGCGCCGGCAAATTTTCTATTTGTTTACCAGACACGCTTGAAAGAGATGCCGTTGTATTTCTCCTGCTTTGTTGCTGAGTGCCGATAATTACAACTTCGCTAAGGCCTGCTTTGGCATCATTCTCCTTCAGTACTACCGCAATAGAAGATTTATCCTTAATGCTCACCTTCTGACTGAGAAAGCCAATATAGCTAAATTCCAACACAGTAGTAGAAGCAGACTTCAGCGTAATGCTAAATTTCCCGCCTTCATCAGTTGTAGTACCATTCTTTGAAGATTCTTTAACAGAGACACCTGCTAAAGGGCTCCCTTTGGAGTCTGTAACAAAACCTGAAATAACCTGAAGCTGTTGTGCGTGTAAGGTAAAAGTTACACCCCCCGCGCAAATTAATATTATCAGCAGTTTTAATCTCATAATATTCAGTTAAATTTTGTAAATATTTACAAAGATTAACAAAATCAGAAATATGCTGCACAGGCAAATAAAGAAGCAGGCAATAATAGGGAATGGCGCAAACGTTTGATCAGGCAAAACAACCGATTGTCTGAATTAATATCAACCGATTGCGCAATTTTTGAACAGCCGCTCGGTTCTGACGCGACCCTGTAGCGCTGGCATTGTATGTTGGCTGACCTGCTGCCTGAGCATTATTCTGTTTTGTAATAGGAGGAGGTGTCAATTTATGGCGGTATTATTTGTATGCTGTCCTGTTAAGAAACTAAGATAAGTAATAGCAGGGCAACAGGTCTGGCTAAGCACAAGGCAATGCTACCAAACTGCGCCAGGGTGGGGTAAGTGTTCCGGTGTGTGTCTTCACCATAGTTGTTAAGCTAAGCTTTTTTGTTGATGTGTAAAGAATCATAATGGGTTTGTTTATTTTTTGGTGCAAGGCATACACAATCTATAATCAGGGGCAGATAGGTATCTGATAGCCAGACTTTAACCGGTATCTTTTTAATAGTACCTTTTTTCCAGCCTCTTCTTTTTTACCCGTTTAACTTCATTGATACGAAAAAATGATTACGTTTGCAACGGATATGTATTATACAAAATTTACTTTACCTCATGCTCTTAAATAATACTACAATAAGGAGAAAATAAAAAATATAGTTGTGAGGATCTTCATAATTGTGATAAGCAAAATTAATAAGTTATATTAATCTAACTTATTAATTTTTAAAGTCCCACATCATAGGAAAGATTGATATTTTCTGAAAGATCGTGAAACCAACAATTGAGATTGCTTTTCCGCTGATCAAACAAAATTCCTTAATATATTGCTCATTTTGCAAGATTATAAATACCTCGTCATTCCGGATACATAAAATCTTTTACCTTTAACAATGATCTCGCTTACAGAAGAAAACTACCTTAAAGTATTATACAGGCTGTCCGAAGAAAAACCGGCGATTGCGGTTAAGGAAATCGCGGAGGCGCTTAATATCAAGATGCCGACTGTAAACAGCATGATGAAAAAGCTCGCGGAGAAGAAGTTTATCCGGCACGAAAAATATAAAGCCGTTGAGCTTACTGAAAAAGGCAGGAAACAAGCGCTGCATATTTTACGTAAGCACCGGCTTACAGAATTATTTTTATCGCAGGTGATGGGCATGGGCTGGGAAGAAGTGCATGATATTGCCGAACAAATTGAGCATATACAGTCAGAACGATTTTTTAACCGCGTTGATGAAATGCTTGGCTACCCTCAGTTTGATCCGCATGGAGAACCGATTCCGGATGCAGCGGGAAAACTGCCTGTGTATAAATCCTTTCCGTTATCAGAAGGTCAAATCAGTAAAATATATAAGCTTACGGGTGTTGCCAATCACGACGCGTCGTTCCTCCGGTTCCTCGATTCACTGGGGCTTGAACTTGGATCGGGCATTGAAATAAAAGAAATACAGGAATTTGATAAATCGATGAGCGTAAAGCTTAATAACAAAATAAAAACCATCTTCAGCAGCACTGTTAGCCGCAACCTTTTGGTTATTTAAAAATTCTTAAATTGCATGCTGTTGTAAAGGAGGATAGAGATATTGATCTGCTTCACGGTTGTTTGGTTACCTGCCATTTTCACTTCAATAATGTACCTCCTGCAGTTTTTTAATTAAAGAAGGAGTTTATATGTTAGGATATCATTTTTCACTATACGATCCCAATGAGGGAGGCAAAACAAAATTTGAGCAATTGCTCGATTTGTTTATGCAATTGCTTACGTATACCAGTGGTGATGTAAGCGAAGCATTAAACTGGTTAACACAGTTAGATAAGCAATATGGGCTTACGAATGATGAATACGGTTTAGGCGATTTTATTGATGAATTGAAAGAAAAAGGATATATAGACGAGAATAAACAAAATGGTGAAATTCATATTACGCCTAAAACAGAAAAAGGTATTCGCAAAAGAAGCCTGGAAGAAATTTTTGGTAAGCTGAAAAAAACAAAACAGGGCGAGCATCGCACCTATAAGCCCGGGCAGGGAGATGAAATAAACCCGGAAACACGTCCATACCAGTTTGGTGATATGCTTGAGCAGATAGATTTTGTAAGCTCAATAAGAAATGCGCAAATCAATCACGGTGTGGATAGCTTACATATGAATGAAGATGATCTTGAAATCAGGGAAACAGATTTCAAATCGCAAACATCAACGGTATTGATGATTGATATTTCTCATTCCATGATATTATACGGGGAAGACCGTATTACACCGGCGAAAAAAGTAGCGATGGCATTGAGCGAGCTCATCACTACAAAATATCCTAAAGACACGTTGGATATCGTTGTATTTGGCAATGATGCCTGGCCGATTGAGATAAAGGATATTGCTTACCTGCAGGTAGGACCTTATCATACCAACACCGTAGCAGGTTTGGAACTGGCAATGGATATTTTGCGGAGAAGAAAAAATCCGAACAAGCAGATATTTATGATTACAGATGGTAAACCTACCTGTTTAAAAATAGGTAAGAAGTATTACAAAAACAGTTTTGGGCTTGACAGAAAAGTGATTAACCGCTGTATTAATCTTGCGGCCCAGTGTAAAAAATTAAAAATCCCTATTACCACCTTTATGATTGCTACTGATCCTTACCTGCAGAAATTTGTGCAGGAGTTTACAGAAACCAATCATGGCAAAGCATATTTTGCTTCGCTGGATGATCTGGGAGCATTTATCTTTAAGGATTTTGAAAGTGGCAAAAGAAAAACAGTGTATTAGGAATATTTCACGCAAAGAGCGCAAAGAAGCGGCGAACGCAAAGAAAAAAACATACTAAAGAAACAAATGACAGGCGTTGGTAATAAATATTAAATCATTAAAGTTTATGCAGGAACCCGTAGCGTATGCTGCTCCACAGCTATCGCCGCGTGAAAAATAAAAATATTGAACAAAAGCATAGTAGTAAAATGAATATTAAACATATAAATACGTTAGGCGAGTTAAAAGCTTCGGGATATAAAAGCAAAACAGTTAAAGAAGAAATAAGAAACAACCTTGTAAAAAAATTACAACAGGGTGAAACGACTTTCCCGGGAATTGTGGGTTATGAAGACAGTGTAATTCCTGATACGGAAAGAGCATTATTATCACGGCATAATATTTTGTTTCTCGGGTTACGTGGCCAGGCAAAAACGCGTATGGCACGACAGATGATTGATTTGCTGGATGAATACATACCTGTAATTGCAGGAAGCGAAATCAATGACAACCCTTTACATCCGCTGTCAAAATCATCTGTAGACCTGATAACAGAAAAGGGAGATAATACCCCGGTTGAATGGCTGCACCGCAGCGCACGCTATGGAGAAAAGCTGGCAACGCCGGATGTAAGTGTTGCAGATTTAATTGGAGATATTGACCCGATCAAAGCGGCAAATCTTAAGCTCAATTTTGCTGATGAAAGAGTAATTCACTATGGCATTATTCCAAGAAGCAACCGTGGCATTTTTGTAATTAACGAGTTGCCCGATTTACAGGCAAGAATACAGGTAGCGTTGTTTAATATTTTGCAGGAAGGTGATATACAAATACGTGGATTTAAATTACGCCTTGCACTGGATATATTATTTGTATTTACTGCTAACCCTGAAGACTACACGAACAGGGGCTCAATAGTTACGCCGCTGAAAGACCGCATTGAGAGCCAGATATTGACACATTATCCGAAGAATATAGAGGATTCCCTTTCCATTACAGAACAGGAAGCCGATATTATTGAAGAGCAAACAGAAAAAGTAAAGATCAGCGACCTGGTAAAACGCATGATAGAACAGGTAGCTTTTGAAGCAAGAGCCAGCGAACTGGTTGACCAGAAAAGCGGTGTTTCTGCACGCTTGCCGATAGCGGCTTTTGAAAATGCTGTGAGCGCCGCGGAAAGAAGAGCTATCATTAATAAAGAAAAGGAAACACAGGTTTGGATATCCGACCTTACGGGTATTATTCCTTCAGTAACGGGTAAAGTGGAGCTGGTATACGAAGGAGAACAGGAAGGGCCTTACCAGGTTGCGTTTAATTTGTTGAACAAGGCTATACGTACTTTGTTTATTCAGTACTTTCCCAATCCTGATGCATTAAAGAAAAGAAAACCGCAAAAGAAGGAAGAGGAAAACAATAACCCTTATCGCCCTGTCATCAACTGGTTTGACAAAGGCAACTCGTTAGACATTTTGTTTAATGTAAAAGATAAGGAAAAAGTACAACTGCTGTACCAGGTTGATGGTTTATATGCGCTGGTTAAAAAGACCTTTCCGCATGCTAATGAAAAAGAAAATGCATTACTGATGGAATTGATATTGCATGGACTATCATCTTATTCTTTAATCAGCAAAAAAGTACTGGATGGCAAAATTGAATTTAAAGACCTGATGGGCTCCATGCTGAATATGAGGGATATCGGAAGAGAAAGTTCGTCATTTGATGAGGAAGAGGGATTTGACCAGGAGGGATATTGATAGGGCGGTGAGCTATTGGCTATCGGCTATGAGCCATGAGCGGTCAGCTATGGGATATCGCTGAAAGCTACAAGTATAAGCAGGTTACACTTTAGCTTCTGCATTATGGGCTGAGGAATAGTATCTTTTTACTGCTCCGAGAATTTCATCTCTATTATGATCTAACCCGGATATGGTAATTTTTGCTTTCTTTCCGTTTGTACAAACAAGCATTAAATATTCAGGCTGCACTTCGTGATCAAAAGGATAAGTATAATTATAGTAAGTCACAACAGAAGCCCATTCAACAAATTTTGGTTTAGCAATAAGCCATGGCATACATTTAAAAGTAATGCCGGTTTCATCAATTATAAGCCAGTAAGATTTATCAGATATCAGCAGCACACAATAAATGATGCCCAGCAATGCCAATAAAACAAGTAATGTAATATACCATACCTTCCAATCGCTGAAAAAAGAAATACCCAATGTAACCAGGAAAGTAAAAACAGAAATAGCAAAATAACCGGAAATAGCATTGAAGGTTAATTTGCATTTCATATTAATTTTCAGTTTAACGTTTGTTTGTAAAAGTTTTAGTTGCTGTTCGTGGCGTCTTTCGTGGCTGTTCGTGGCGTCTTCGCCACGAACGGTTTTCTTGTCGCCTCTGGCGACTACTCCTACACAATATTCACCTCCCTTTCCAGCAACACTCCAAATTTCTCTTCCACACGCTGCAAAATCATCTCACTCAAATCATATATTTCTTTTCCGGTAGCATTACCATAATTAACTAATACCAGCGCCTGCTTTGCATGGCAACCTGCATCTCCTACCCTGTAGCCTTTCCAACTTATATCAGCACCCGGCCCGGAATGTTCAATCAGCCAGCCCGCGGCTAATTTCATAGAGCCATCTTCATTTTCATAAGCAATAATAGCAGGGAATTTTTCTTTTAATACCGCATATTGTAGTTTATCAATAGAAGGATTTTTAAAAAAGCTGCCTGCATTTCCTATCACAGCCGGGTCTGGCAATTTTGATGAACGGATATTTATAACTGCCTGTGATATTGCCCGTATGCTCAATGCTTTCACTCCCATTCTTTCAAGCTCCTGCTGTATAGCCCCGTATGCTATATTAAACACCGGTTGTTTGCGCAATTTGTATGTAACATCAGTAATCACAAATTGACCTTTGTATTTTCTTTTAAATACACTTTCCCGATAACCGAAGGCGCAGTCGGCTGCTGTAAATGTTTTTATAGTTTTATCATAAAGATGAACCGCAGTAAGTTCATGAAATACATCTTTTATCTCCACACCATATGCACCTATATTCTGCATGGGTGAAGCACCTACATTTCCGGGAATCAGGGATAGATTTTCCAGTCCGGCCCAATTCTGTGTAATACAATATTGTACAAACCGGTGCCAGTTTTCCCCTGCCCCCGCCTTTACATAAATATAATTTTCATCTTCACTGATCTTTTCAATGCCTTTGATCTCATTCTTTAAAACAAGCCCTTCAATATTTTTTGTAAGCAGTATATTGCTGCCGCCACCTAATATTAATGAAGGATTATATTTTTTATTACCTGTGATAGTTAAAAGTTCATCTACAGAGGCAAAACCTGAAAAGAAGTGTGCATAAGCCTCAATACCGAAGGTATTATATTGCCGAAGCGAAATATTTTCCTGAATTTGCATGATTATCTCTTGTGTGCAAAATAATAAAAATCATGCAAGCAAAAACAGCCATATTACTGGGCGCTACAGGTTTAACAGGCAACTATCTGCTGCAATTGCTTTTAGCAGATGATCGTTATGAAAAGGTTCGGGCTATTGTTCGTAAGCCTTTACAGCAAACGCATCCAAAGCTGGAAGTAAAAGTAATTGATTTCAAAAATGCACAGGCTTTCAGGGAAGCAATAGGATCAGGAGATATTATATTTTGTTGTATTGGCACTACAATGAAAAATGTAAAGAATGATAAAACCTTGTACCGGCAGATAGATTATGATATTGCAGCAGATGCTGCAAAATATGGATCAGAAAATGGGTTTACGCAATACCTGCTTATTTCTGCAATAGGCTCCAATGCTGAGTCTGCTAATTTTTATGTGCGGTTAAAAGGTGAAGTGGAGAATGCCATACAAACATTTCCCTACCAGTCAATAGATATTTTCCGTCCATCACTGTTAATGGGCGATAGAAAAGAAAAGCGTATTGCTGAAAAGATCTTCCAGTCCATTATGCCGGTATTTTCATTTTTAATGATAGGCGGCATGCAGCAATATAAACCTATACATATTACTGTATTGGCAAAAGCAATGTGTAATGCTCCTTTTGTAAACAAGGCAGGAGTGCATATTGAAGTATATAAAGACATTCTCAACTTAGCTAATCAACAGGCATGAATAAAACAATACGGTGGGGCATACTCGGGTGTGGTAAAATAGCAAGAAAATTTGCAGCAGACCTGGCACTGGTAAAAGATGCCACACTGCAAGCGGTAGCATCGCGTGATGAAGCGAATGCCGCGGCTTTTGCAAAAGCATTTAATGCACTAAAAAGTTATGGCGGTTATAGTGCCATGCTGGAGTCGCCGGATATTGATGTAGTATATGTTGCAACCCCGCATGGATTGCATTATGAGCACGTAATGCTTTGCCTGGAATACGGCAAAGCGGTTTTGTGTGAAAAAGCATTTGCATTAAATGCAGCGCAGGCAAAAGCAATGATTGCGAAAGCAAGGGAGAAAAAGATTTTTTTGATGGAAGCGCTTTGGTCAAAATTTATTCCTTCTTACAAAAAATTAATATCGTTGAAAGAAGAAGACGCCTTAGGCAATATTAGAAGCGCTTTAATAAACTTTGGATTTATACCCCAGCCACCTGTTGCAAAAAGAATGTACGATCCTGCTTTAGGTGGCGGCACGCTGCTTGACATCGGCATATACAATGTGTTTTATGCGTTATCTGTTTTAGGCAAACCAGATAGTATTGAAGCAAGTATGACACCTGCACCAACCGGTGTGGATGAACAATGTGCCATTCTGTTTAAATACCATGATGGCACGCTTGCACAGCTTTTCTCTTCTTATACTTCACATCTTGCTACAGAAGCCGACTTTAATGGTGATAAAGGAAGAGTAAGACTAACACACCGCTTTTATACTCCTGATGCGGCTTTGGAATTTTATCCCGACCGGGCTGACAGCAAACAAATAATACCGCTTGATAAAAGCGGTGGATTCGGGTATCATTACGAAGCCGCACATGTTAGCGATTGCTTACGGCAAGAACTAACCGAAAGCCCGGTAATGACACATGCTGATACGATATTATTAATGGAAACGCTGGATGAGATAAGAAGGAAAGCCGGGATCGGCTACGCTGTAGATGTTCTAACCTGATTTTTTAAAAGAAAGCTTAGGATATACTTCCCTCAATAAAAAGTATTGTAATTATAAGATTTGTTCCAGGCGCTACTCCTGCAGAAGAAACCTGCATCAGCATTTAATTCCGGAGACATTGAAAACTATGGCTACTTTTAATATACTTTAACAGCAACAATAATGACCAAAGTATTATCCGCATGCTTATTGCTTGTGTTAACAGTAACTGATGGATACAGTTATACAGATAGTATTCCGGGTGTAAGAAAAATAAAAGATATCATCATCTATAAAGACACCGCTTTTTACTGTGCATTTCCTTCTGTTATAAAAAAACCTGGTGGAGAATTAATGGTTGCTTTCAGACGCGCCCCTAACCGCCAGATTTTTGGAGAAAAAGGCAACAACCATGTTGATCATAACAGTTACCTCGTAATGGTTCGTTCAAAAGATGCGGAAACCTGGTCCGCCAACCCCGACCTGCTATATGCACATCCATTCGGAGGATCGCAGGATCCATGCCTCCTGCAATTAAAAGATGGAACAATTTTATGCGCAAGCTACGGTTGGACGCAAGTGCGTGCCGATGGTATGCCCCATTTGAAAAAACCATATTTTGAAACCAGCGGATATGTTTTTCTTGGAGGTTATATTATACGGTCCACGGATGCCGGCAAATCATGGAGTAATGCAATCTATCCGCCGCACATAGCGCCTGAAATATATTATAATGCTTATGGCCAACAAATTCCCGCATATAACCGGGGTGCAATGTATGAAGCAATGGATGGAAGCATATTGTGGATAGTTGCCGCTTCAGACAGTATAAAGAAAACATCAAATTATTTACTAACGTCAACGGATAAGGGCTTAACCTGGCAGTACAAAAGTGAAGTAGCAAAGGACTCTGCCATTTCCTTTAATGAAGCCTCTGTTTATGAAACACCAGGTGGTGATATTATCGGCTTTTTACGTACAGCCAATTTTGACGACAATGCTGTTATTGCCCGCTCAAAAGATGGCGGCAAAACTTTCAAATGGCAGTCGATGGGTTTCCGGGGACATCCTTTAAATGCGTTGCGCCTTCCTGATAACAGGGTGCTGCTCACATATGGCTACAGGCATAAACCCAACGGCATAAGAGCAAGAATATTAAATGCCGAATGCACCGATTTTAAAACAGCTCCTGAAATAATTTTACGTGAAGATGGCGGGAATGGGGATATCGGTTATACATGGCCGGTATTGCTTGATAATAAACGTGTACTGGTTGTTTATTACTTCAACAAAGAAAACGACATCCGCTATATAGCAGGAACCATACTGGAAATAAAATAAACATATCCCTGGCTAAAAAACTTAACTACAGTTATTTTTTAGTATTACCAGCCTCCTGAAATTTGCTCCCTGTATAAAACCATTAATTGTTTTACTTATTGCTTTTGCGGTTGCATTGCTAACCATAAAAATAATGGAAGGCAGCTATGCATTTGCGGTTGCTGCAAGAATAGCAATGTCGGCTATGTTGCTGTTTACGGCCATTGCTCATTTTGCATTCTCGAAAGGAATGGAAATGATGCTGCCGGGTTTTATTGCATTCAAAAAAGCGATAGTGTATTTTACCGGGCTGACAGAAATTGCTGCTGCAATAGGTTTACAGGTATCAACCTTAATAACAACAACCGGCTGGTTGCTTGTTCTTTTTTTTATAATGATATTATCTGCCAATATTTACGCAGCCATCAAAAAAGTAGATTATCAGGAAGCTTCAACAGAAGGGCATGGAAAACAATATCTTTGGTTTAGAATTCCACTGCAAATATTTTTTATTGCATGGACTTATTTTGCCGCCATTTATTATCATTAAAAATCCCTGTTTCACATGATCCATTTATGCTTTCGCCAAATTAAATACCGCTACGGTTGAATTAAACGTTTTTGACTGGAATATTGCCGGTATAAAATGTTACCAGAAATGCGGCCTTACTATTCATCCCCGGGAAAACAAATCATTCAGCATAGGAAACGAAGAATGGAATGCCCTTAATATATGCATATCAAAAATTAACTGGCTGATTATGCAAAGCTGAAAGACGCTGTGCGGATATTTACGACTCCGCACTCCATATGCTCTTCCGCGAATTTTGTCCAGGCACAATTTATTTTCTCTCCAACAAATACGCTGCCACATCTGCCAGTTGCTGACCATTTACCCCTGCCACTGCAGGCTCCGGCATCAGGCTCTTATCCTGTTTTTTTCTTGAACTTATTTTTTCAAGAGGAATAATATGTTGTTTACCCGCAACATCTTTTATAGAAATGGATTGAGCATTTTCACTTATCACAAATCCAAAAAAAGATTCTCCATCTTTCGCATTTACAAGCCAGGGTTCGTAGCCTAACAATATAGCGCCGCTCGGATTAATAATTGCGTCTAACAAACCAATCTTATCAAACTTCTTCCCGATATTGGTTAACTCCGGGCCAATGTCATTACCCGTTTGCTGAATGCGATGACAGGAAGCACAAAATTCAGTAAACACTTTTTTACCGGCTTCCACATCGCCTTTCAATGCGGCAATTTCTTCAATGGGATATACTTTTTGGCCGCCTGGTTGTTTAAAATATTTGCCTGCCTGCACCCTCACCGCAAGGTCGGGGTTCTTAAAAATGTATTCTTCCATCGGCGGAATAAGCAGCTTTGGAAATTTATTATCAGCAGCCAGTCCTATCAGCATTTGCCCGCCAACAGAATCTCCTGCCATATCTCTTAACCTGTATTTTCTTGCATCAAATGAAAGCCCTTCATCCAGTACTGCCTGCATCTTCGCTTTCATACCGGCAACCTTGCGCTCATAACCTGTATTTACATTTATCTTTTTCCAGTCAAGCAAATCATACCAGTCATTTCCCTGCCTGAACGAAAGCCAGTAAGAAGCCTGTTCCGCTACATCCTTCATTTTGCTTTTACTTAATGAAAACATTTCTTCTGCGGCTTTCTTGTCTTTCATAAAAGCAATAGCTGTAATAGCTGCCCTTCTTTCTTTAGTATCAAGCGCTGAATCTGTTGCTCTTTGCGATAGGTCGGCAAGCGCTGCCACAGGATGTAAATCCCATGCGATGCCTGTCATTTTTTTATTCCATTTACCAGGCGATTTTCCTTCAGCAAACAGTTGCTTTATTGCTGCATATAAATCTTCCTCATGACCTTTTACCGCAGCGGCAATCGTATTCAGATACCATTTGTCGTCACCATCATATTGTTTGAGCAGTTCAATAAGAATCGGTTTCGTTTTTTCAAACGGCAGATCGCGCAGCGCAACGGCAACTTCTCTCCTAACCAGTGCAGCAGGATCATTTTGCAATTGCACAGCATAAGGCAATATATCGGCAACGGATACCCGAAGTGATTTTAAAGCGGTAGCTCTTGTCAATTCATTATCACTCTTCAATAATTTTTCCGTTTCGGCAATACCTTTTGCACCAAGCTGCGACAACAGCCAAATAGCTCTTGCCTGTATATAAGGATTATCGTCTTTCAATAAAGCTTTTACCGGTTCAATTACTGATTCACCCTGTTTCTTCAACGCAGTAAATGCAAGATAACGCACATTGATGGCCGGATTCCGGAGAGCGGCTATCTGGCTTTCCGTATTACTCAAATCAATTTCTGGTGCAGTGAGTTTTTTGTTTTTTGGTGTGATGCGGTATATTCTTCCGAAGCCTGTAGTATCTTTCATCTGGTGGCCGCCAACAACAGGGTCATACCAGTCGGCAATATAGATGGCACCATCAGTTCCGATGGCTACATCACTTGGCCTGAACCATTTTTCTTTATGTGTATTAGCAGCACTGTCGTTCCATACGTACATCGGGTTATCGCTGTTGAGCGAAGTAATAAAATTGGTTCGCTTACCCGGCAAAAATCCTGATTTTTCCTGAACAGGATGATAACCGAAAATTACATTCCTGCCTGCATCAGCACTCAGCAGCATACCGCGATACGCCCTTCCTAAAGCATCGCCTTCATTCAACACTATTCCCGTAGGAGCTCCTGCCCCACTCCTGTCGCCAACCGGCATAACACCCGGGTCTTCCTGGTGCCAGTGCGCTGTAAATATATCCTGGTCAGGGCGTTGATCTGCCTGCCATGACCTTGTGCCATCAGCGCTGAAGAAACCGGCATTACCCCCTTCCATCAACCACGATACACGGCAAGCCGCTACTTCATCATCGTTATCATTCTGCCACATATTGCCATATGAGTCTATCGTAAGCTCATAAGCATTCCTGAAATTATGTCCCAATACTTTTAAACCTGCGCCACCGGGTTGTATGCCTAATGCAAGCCCGCCTACCCATACTTTTCCATCATCACTTTTCATATTGCCTTCATTCTTTTTGTTATAGGGTGTGCCACCTGAATAAATGCTTCCGGAGCGCAAAGTCCAGCCATTTTTATCTGTTACAATATGCGGGCCCGCATTGCCGGTATTAAAATACCAGTTGCCATCCGGGCCTGCAAGCATGGCATGCAAAGAATGATCATGATCTTTTCCTCCAAAACCGGTGAGAAAAATTTCTTTTTTATCAGGAATATCATCGCCATTAGCATCAGTATATACTATAATATTTGGCGCACATGATACATATACTTTATTGCCTATTACTGCAATACCCAATGGCGCCACCAGGCTGGTATCCTGCACAAATAATTTAGCGCTATCTGCTACTCCGTCATTATCCGTATCCTCCAGTATCATCACCCTGTCGCCTTTGGCATGATGAAAAAACTTAGTGGAATCATTATTGAAATTCCTGTAATTCACCGCTTCGGTTACCCATACTCTGCCTCTTGCATCAATATCAATATTGGTGGGATTAAAAAACATAGGTGATTCAGCCCACAATGTAGCTTCAAGATCATCAGGCAGGTAAAAAGGTAAATCGGTTTTGGCTTTGGTTAAGGTTTGTTTACAACTTATAACTATCAGAAAAAAACATACAGCGAAAAGAGGCAAGCGTTTATAAATCATTTATAGAATAGTTTACGTAAAAAAGCAAGATTATGTTTATAGCTTGGTAAAGTTTCAGCACCTTTAGGTATTGCACCTTCTATCTGCATCCAGCCATTACCGGTATAATTCATTTCATAAACTGCATTGGCAACGCCATTCCAGTCTACAGAGCCTTTGCCTAAAAGAAATCCATTTTCTTTCATATGCAGCTCACACACTTTATCCTTGCCCAGCTTTTTAAATTCAGCAACAGGGTCGAAGCCAGCATCTGCTGTATTTCTGAAATCGAAATATACTTTTAAATTACCGGAGCCAACAGCATCTATAATTTCCCTCATGCTCTTTTGCGTCCAGGTAAGACTCTATGCCTAATGTTACTCCTGCTGCTTCGGCAACAGGCATTACTGCTTTCAGGTGCCTTATCGCTGCTTCTTTTCTTGATGCATCATTACGCAGGTCGCTGGCGTTAAAAAAAGCAAGCAATACAATTTTAGCATCAAGATTTTCTGCTGCTGCTATGGCATATTTTATCCAATCCTGCGTGCGGGGATCACTGTGGAAAGGAAACTGGTTAAATAACCCTAATGCAAGGCTTGAAATAATAACGCCTGTGCGGGCTGAGGCTTTTTTATACTCCTCCTGTACTTCTTTATGACGTATATGCAGGTCATTACCAGGATTGCCCATATTTACCATTATACCATCCAGCCCAATTGCTTTGGCTACATCAAAAACTTCAATATTACTGTTTTTACCAATAGACCAGTCACATGCCCCTATTTTAATAGCAGGCATTGCTGATGCAGCCATCAATGTTTTAAAAACACCGGTTTGCATCAGCGAAGAAAGCAGTAAAGATTTTTTGATCAGTTGACGACGTGAGTACATGGCAAAAAAGTTAAAGGTTTGAGGTTCCGGGTTACAAGTTAAAGGTTTCAGGTAAAACTGATACCTGATAGCTGATACCTGACAGCTCATAGCCCCAACAATTAAATATATCAATTTTTACCGGGTTTTGTAAACTTGCATAAATTTTAAAAATGGCGACCCAGATAAAATGTCCGAACTGCAGTCACGTGTTCCAGATGGAAGATGCGGTTTCTGAAGAATACAGAAAGGAACTGCGGGAAAAAATGAAGGAACACATTAACAGGGTGAATGATGAAGCGTTGAAGAAGCAGGAAGAATTTTTGAAAAAAGAACAATTGCTTTTACAGCAGATACAGCAAAAAGAAACTGAATACTCCAACCGCTTATCGCAGGAAAAAATAAAATTGCAGCAATCGCTTGAAGAAAACTTACGTAAAAGCATAAGCGCAGATTTTGAGAACCAGCTCAGGCTATTGCAGCAATCCAATAAAGACAATGAAACAAAGTTGCAGGAAGCGCGCAATATGCAACTGGAATACCTGCGTAAAGAACAGGAGTTAAAACACAAAGAACAGGAACTGGAAATACAGATACAGAAACAATTGCTGACAGAAAGGGAAAAAATTACGGATGAGGTGCGCAGGCTGGAAGAACAAAAAGTGCATGCCCGTGAAACCGGGCAACAGCTTAAAATGAAGGAAATGGAAAAGCAGCTTGACGACCAGAAAAAGCTGATTGACCAGATGAAACGCAAAGCCGAACAAGGCTCCATGCAAATGCAGGGCGAAGTGCAGGAGTTATTATTGGAAGATTTGTTAAAAAATGCTTTCCCTTTTGATGAAATTAATGAAGTAGGTAAAGGGGCGAAAGGCGCGGATTGTATACAGATTATCCGCAACCAGTTTGGGCAGGAATGTGGTAAAATTATATACGAAAGCAAGCGCACACAGCATTTCTCCGTTGACTGGATAGAAAAACTACGCATTGATATGCGCACAAAAGATGCCGATATTGCCGTGATTGTAACACAGGCAATGCCTAGGGATATGAATCAGTTTGGCGAAAGAAACGGTGTATGGATATGCAGTTTTGCTGAAGTAAATGCATTGGCGCATATTTTGCGGGATAGTATTATTAAAATCTTCACGGCAACAAGGTCGCAGGAAAATAAAGGCGATAAGATGCACCTGTTATATGATTATTTAACAGGCCGTGAATTTGCAGAGCAATGGAAGGCAATAAGGGAAGGTTTTCTTTCCATGAAAATATCCATACAAAAAGAAAGAGATGCGATGGAAAAACTATGGAAAGCGCGGGAAAAAAATCTTGAAAAAGTATTGTTAAATGCCGCTCACATCCGCGGCTCCATAGAAGGGATTGCAGGCCAGGACTCGATTGACCTAAATTTATTGGAAGAGGAGGATAAAGATAATTTATTGGGTAACTGATACGTTATACTTCGTCCAAGCGCGTTTTGATGTATATCTGGATAATACCTATCATATTAGCTATTGCTGTAATCTGGCACTTTTCGCGTACGCGTACCCGTCACACGATTACAGAATCTGCTGATCAGCAGGGGCATGATAAACTTGCCCTGGAAGATACACATATTGAATGCCCGCTGGTATACAATGGCAGCGAACTGGAGTTTTCTGATGAGGTATTTCATATTGTGCTCTCTAAACACTTTCAATATTATAACCGGCTGCTGGATATTGATAAAGAAAAATTCATCAACCGGCTGCGCAAATTTATTCACAACAAAATATTTGTGATCCACGATAAAAAGGGCTACCGTGAAATGCCGATCCTGCTCAGCGCCTCAGCTATACAGTTGACCTTTGGACTGAAAAAATTCCTGCTATCGCATTTTAATATCATACAGATCTTCCCTGAAGCCTTTGTTGGGCTGGAACCTTTCAGAATTCTTATTGGTAATGTAACAGGTAATACCATCAATATTGCCTGGAAACAATTTTTGGAAGGATATAAGAATAAATATGATCTGCAGAATGTAGGGTTACACGAAATGGCACATGCGCTGTATTACCAGAATTTTGAAACCGAACTATACATTGATAAAGATTTTCGTGAATCTTTCCAGATGTTCAATGCCATTGGCGATAAAATATATCATGTTGAGAAAGTGCTCACCATCGGGCTTTACTCTGAATATGCCATCAAAGATTTCCAGGAGTTTTGGGCGGAAAGCATAGAGATCTATTTTAAAAGCCCTGACCGTCTGCAACTGCATTACCCCGAATTATATAAAGCGCTCTGTGATATCCTCAACCAGGACCCGCTGCATTACCCGAATCATTTGTTTGAAAGAGGTTAGCTGCAAGGCAGGCACTACAACACCATATTTCTACTTTAAATTGGCTATCTTTATACAAACACTAAAGCCTTATATATGGATACCGGGGATAAAGTAGAAGAACCTGCAGAACCTTACGGAGCAATTACTTCCTTAGATCAGCTCGACTTATCCGGGCGATATTCTTATGCCGATTATTTCCGGTGGAAATTTAAAGAAAGGGTAGAGCTTTTAAGAGGCTGGATACATAAAATGAGCCCGGCACCGGGTATGGCACATCAATCGGTATCCTTAAAGCTTACACTTAAAATCGGGAATTATTTTGAAAAGAAAGCCTGTAAGGTTTTTGCAGCACCTTTTGATGTGCGTTTGCCAGACTCAAAAAAACAAAAAAATGATGAGCTTATTTTTACAATAGTACAGCCTGATATTTGTGTGATTTGTGATGCAGAAAAAATAGATGAACGTGGCTGCATGGGTGCTCCCGACCTGGTAGTAGAGATACTTTCGCCGGGAAATACGCAAAAAGAAATGGGTATAAAATTCGACCTTTACGAAGAAAGCGGCGTGAAAGAATACTGGTTGGCAGAACCACAGGACAAAGTGATCATCGCTTATATATTAAAAGATGGCAAATACATCGGGCTCAAACCTTTTACAGAGGAGGACGAAATCACTTCTGCGCTGTTCCCTGGATTGAAATTTAAAGTTAAAGAGATATTTGAATAAACACCAACATTCTTCCCACCCGCTTTATTTTTGAATGCCATTCATTACTGTATCGTGTAAAACAAATAAAAAATTTATTCCTTCACCCAACAACCTGATTTTATAAATTGGTTATAGTGATATTTACAAAACACTAATAATACAGTGTTCCGGACCTTTGTAAGGTTCGGAACACTATGCTCACAGGAATGACGTTTTAATATTTCCTGTTACAGAAACACTTTATTGCCTGAAAATTTTAATTGTCTGAAAATCCTCACAATGGCAGGAAATAAAATAATTACCGGCAGATACTGCTGCCATATCCCATTCCAAAATATTATTGCCTTTCAGCATTGTAAACGTTTTTGAGGCGATCAATTTTCCTGCTGAGGAATAAAGATGAAAAATAATCAGATCATTTTTTAATGCCCTGATATTTAATTGCAGCTTGTTAGCAACAGGATTAGGGAAAACAGCAATACGTGCATCCAAAAGTTGTATCCTAAGCTTAATTATTGCAGAATAAGTAAATTGCCCGTCATTATCTACCATTTTAAGACGATAAAAATTATTGCCGTTCACAGTACTGTTATGCAGGTACTTATATTGAGATACTGATGTGCTATAGTTTCCTGCGGGTTGCGTCGCAATTTTTGTAAATCTTAATCCGTCACTGCTCCATTCAACCTCAAAATGGCTGGTATTTATTTCCTGGCCTGTAGTCCATTGCAATAAGTTGCCTGTTGCCGATGGTATACCTGAAAAATCAAGCAATGTTAAGGGCATTACAATACCTGATCCAAGGTTTACAATATAAGTTCTTCCCGTGGCGCTATTTAACACGGTATTCCCTGCTCCCGGATCAAAATCTACTACGTCCTGAAAAGAACCTGTTGCATATATATTCCCGGAAGCATTACAAAAAAGAGAATATCCTTTATCTATCGTGTTTCCTCCATAGTGCAAGGCCCACGCAAAACCTCCTGCCGGAGTAAGCTTGCAGATAAATATATCGTTGCTGACACCACCTGTAACAGTTAAATTAAAAACATCAGGGCCGGGATCAAAGTCTGCAGTTGACTGAAAAAGCCCTGTAACGTATACATTACCAGAAGGGTCAAGTTCTACATTCGTAGCGGCATCAGCATCCGTTCCTGCAAAGGTACTTACCCATACAAAGCCACCATTGACATCCAGTTTCAAAACGTATGCATCAGTAGAACCAGTAACGGTGACATTATATACAGAAGGACCCGGATCAAAATCTACGGTATAAGGAAAATCGCCTGCAACATACACATTACCATTCGCATCTGCTTTAACCGATCTGCAGTTATCTGTGCCAAAACCTCCAAAACTTTTGCCCCAAACAAAACCACCGGCAGCATTTAGCTTAATAACGAAAGCATCTGCCCCCGATGATGCAGTTACATTAAATATGCCTGCACCAGGATCAAGATCAGCGGTAGCATTGTAATTGCCGCAAACATATATATTACCTGCGCCATCAACACTAATATCATCTCCTTCTGAATAACCTCCCGAAACGTGCATGGCCTGGATAAAGTTCCCGTCAGCATCTAATTTTACAATAAAACAATTATTGTACCCTCCCGAATTTAAATTATATGCTCCCGGTCCGGGGTCAAAATCTACAGCGCTATTAAAAACCCCGGTCATACAAATATTTCCAGACAAGTCCAATGTCATGGCATACGCCAGATCAGAGAAATTGCCTCCTATATTTTTTGCCCATATAAAATTTCCGCTTGCATCAATCTTAGCAATAAAAATATCATACTGCCCATTGCTGGTAATGTTAAACGTGGAAGTTCCCGGGTCAAAATCCACTGTGCCGCTAAAGTACCCGGCTACGTATACGTTACCGCCTGCATCAACAGCAACAGATTTACCATAACTAGTAATATCTCCGCCAAGCCGTATTGCCCATACAAAATCACCATTAGCATCTAATTTAGAAACATAAGCAGCGGCACCGCCATCAGTTGTTAAATAGAATGTACCCGGCCCCGGATCAAAATCTGCAGTACCTCCAAAATGCCCCGTAGTATATACATTACCCGCCGCATCTGCAACTACTTTTTCCCCTTCAGAACCACCTATATTTCTTGCCCATTGCAGAGCAGGTAATTGTGCATATATTGGTAAGAAGACCCAAAAGCAACATACTGTTAATAGTAATTTTTTCATGTTCATACTTTTTATGCTTACATGTAGTTTCTTCAGTTCACAGTACTTCAGCCCCAATTGCAGGTAAATCTACCGGCTGAGAACAAATTATTTTCAGCCATTTATTCAACGGGAATATTTATTTATTTACCGGGGGAAACTTTAAGCTGCCTGTAACAGGGTTTATAGTTTATGCTGTATGGCAGGAGTTTCAATTACAAGCTTTAGTTATTCATCTTAAGCGCTGCCATTACGTCTTCCTTTCTTCTTCGTGATACTTCAACAGCAGACTGATCTGCCATGATCAATATGTTGTCTTTATAGCCGCTTACAAAGGAAATATTTATAAGATGAGATTTATGCACCCTTATAAAATTGTGCGTTACAAGCATTGAATCATAATTTTTCAATGTATATGCTACGAGTAATGTGTGCCCGTCAGCAAAGAAAAAGCGTGTATAATTTCCTTCGCCTTCAAGACGTATGATCTGTTCGGGTTTATAAAAAAAAGTTCCCTGCATAGTGGGCAGCGCCAGCTTAAAATCAGATTTGTTTTTTACCTCGAGATTATGCAAGAAGTTTTTGTACAGCAATTTATCCGGTTGTGTATTCCCGCTCTTTAACAGGTAGCGGTCAAAAGCATTGCGTAGCTCTTCCGCATCAATGGGCTTGAGTAAATAATCTAATGCGCTGAATCGGATAGCCTCAATGGCATATTCATCATGCGCGGTAGTGAAAATGATGCTGAATTCCGGGTTCACAATTTGTTTCAGGAGGTCAAAACCATTCATGCGCGGCATCTGTATATCAATGAACAGAATATCAGGATTAAAATTTCGTATAAGCAGTATTCCCTCCGCAGGATCGGTGGTTGTTTTTATTTCATTTATTTCAGGTACATAGTAGTGGCACATCAGTGAAAGCGTTTGTATTGCTTTCTCCTCATCATCAATGATCAGCGCTTTTATTCCACTCATAGCTTTTTATTTCCTATATATATTTTCAGTGCCAGCTGCGTGCCTGCAATAGTTCCATCAACAGAGGTAACATCACTGATATTTATTTCAAATGGCTTATTATACTGTTGCTGCAGCAGGCTCAATCTTTCTTCAACAATAGACATGCCCCGCGACTGATGCATGGAAGCACTGTTACTCCTCAACTTTTCGGAAGCAGCCCTGCCGATACCATTATCTTTTAAAGTAGCAAGCAATATATCATCATCATACAGATCAAACAGGATATGCAAAGAGCGGTCTTTATCCTTTGGCATTAAACCATGCCAGATGGCATTTTCCACAAAAGGCTGCAGCATCATCGGCGGTATATTTATTTCCTCCGGGTCTATCTTTTCTGTTGTTTGTATAGTGTAAATAAAACTGTCGCCAAAACGATTTTGCTCAAGCTCAAGATACCGGTTAAGCATGTCTATTTCAACCTGCAGGCTAATAAACTGCCGGCTTCCGAAATGCAGTATTTCTCTTTGTAGTTTTGAAAACCTGGAAAGATACCGGGTCGCTTCAACCACATCACCTTTAAGCATATAATGCTGTACACTGTTAAGCGCATTGAAAATAAAATGCGGGTTCATCTGCATCCTTAATGCTGTTAACTGCGAGGTCGCGAACTCTTTATTAAGCCGCAGCACTTCTATTTCTTTTTCCATTATATGCTGCTCTGCAACCATTGTTTTAATTTTAACCGCACACAGAGAAGCGATTGTAGTAAGTATCTGCAAATGCCTTTCCGTATAAAAATTTTTTTGCCAATGCTCGCTGTCAATAATACCAATAACTTCTCCATCGCTGATGATGGGAACGGTTATCTCCGACATTCGCCTGGCATCATCCACTATATAACGGTCATCTGCAGCGGTATTATTAACAATTTCAGGTTTACCGCTGATAAATACACTTCCTACAATACCATATCCGGGTTTTATTTCAATTGGCTGGTGAATTTTACTTTCACTCATCATTTTTGGGCCCAGGCCGCTTTTTGAATCAACAGCCCGTCTTCATCCCTCTTCATATAAATAACACAATCCTCAAAATGCAATTTTGAAATGCAGTTCTTAGCAACATCCCATAATATATCATCTATGCTGTGCAAGCCATTCATGGAAGTAGCAAAATGATTGATTATCTGCTCTATTTCCAACTGCTCTTTATAACCCGCTGCTTTTTGCTGCTGCATCATGGTCTCTGCTGCTGCTTTTACCCTTACTCTCCTGATCCTTGCCTTCATAAGCAGGATGATCAGGCCGGCGGCTGATAATAATATCAGCAGTAAAAACCACCAGGTTTCCCAGAAAGGAGCGGCTATCATAAAATGATATGCCGCATTACCGCTACTCCAGATGCCTTTGCTGTTTAACGCTTTCACTTCAAAAGAATAATTTCCCGGAGAAAGATTTTTAAAGTTTACATCACGAAGTGTATTGCTGTTTATCCATGTTGTATCACCGCCTTTCAGCCGGTAATAATAGCGAAGCGCCGAAGGATTTTCGTAATCCAGTGCTATGAACTGAATGTGAAATGAATTTTGCACATAGCTGAATATATGTTCCTTATCTGAGCGCAGTAATGCCCCACGCATGAATGTTTCATTGCTATTGTATTCATGCTGCACGCCGGTAATATATACAGGCGGCGGCTCACCAGGCACAGGAATAGTGTACGGATTAAAAACGGCTGCGCCATATGTAGTTACTACATGAATATCTCCATTACCGGATTGCAGTAGCCGCATATAGCTGTATCCCGGTTTTATAAAGCCATCCGTAGCGTCAAAGTTTATTATCCGACCGGAGAATTTACCGGCATTTCCCAATACTGTTAATCCCTTTGAACTTCCCGCCCATATATTATTGTTTTTATCTGACAGCAATGTCAGGTAATGCAATGTATTCAAGCCGTCTGCTTCACTATACTGCCGCACTATTTCCAGTTTGTTTGCGGCGTTAAACCGGCAGGTTAATATACCATTGCCTGACGTGGCAATCCATATATTCCCAGCCTTATCTTTAATCATATACTGTACAGCATATTCTTTCCCGGCAATATTGTAAGCAATCAATGAATCGTTATGCAGGTATGCTAATCCTTCTTCTCCACCCAACCATAATTCTCCGGAAGGAGATTCAACTACAGAAAAAAATTTCGCGTAGCGTGATATATTGGACGCATAATAGTACGGTTTGAAAGAAATGTTTTGCTGTTCGTCAACAAGGACCTTTGTTATACCACGATCACCGGCTGCATATAAGCTGCCATTACCGGCTTTATAAAGGCAGAGTATTGAATTGTTGTGTAAACCATTCTTTGCTGTAAATCGCTGATGTTCGCCATCCTTCAGCAATACCAACCCCTGGTAACCACTGCCAACCCAAATCTTCCCCTGCTCGTCTTCATACATTGCCTTCACTTCCGCACCGGGCACTATATTTTTTTTATAGATTATTAATGAATCATTACACCGTTCAAAAATGCTTCCCCTGTTAGCGCCCAGCAGCATAGTGCCGTTTTTCCTTTCGAGCACGGAATAAAAATCGTTTACAGTTGTTTTTGAAAAAATCACAGGTTTCAGTTTCAGCAGTCCGTCATGCGTGGCTACCCACATAAAATTATTGTCCTGCAATACCGCCGTTGCCCAAACAGTATAATTGTCAGGAAAACTGAAATGCCTCGAAGCGGATGCTGCCTGTGGATGAAAATAAAATGCTCCTCTTGTGCCTACATACCATAACCCCGGTAAACCCTGCTGCATACCGGGCTGATACAATTGCTTATAAGGAATAGTTTTCACAATTCCATTTTCATAAACATTCATTTCAGTGGATGCTCCGTCAAAAAATATTTTTGAATATGATATTGGAAAAAGAGATTGTATCTCATCTCTTTGCCCGGTGGTAGTAAACAGCTTTTCTATTACTCCTTTGCCAAAGCGGAATAAATTATGCTTGTTTGAAAAAAACACCGAGCCATCGGGCGATGCTTTAATTAATGAAACCCTTCGCTGTTCAATTGAATCTCCGGGGTAATTCCATCCGTTTATAATATACTGTTCAACCGGCGTTTTATGCTTTCCGCTGAAATCAAATTGCGTCATCAATAATTTAACCGGGCCATTTTCCGTAGCAAGCCAAACTGCTGTACCGGCATCAATAAAAATATCATTAATGCTCATCGCATTTGCAGAAGGAGCGCTTAATTTGATTACATTGTTTTCATTATAATAATACAAACCTGCTGTAGTTCCAATCCATAAACTGCCTGATGAATCCATCTTTATAACATTCACGTATCCTATCAGCTCGTGTTGCAGTGCATAAACATAGTTTTGAAAAGTATACCCGTCATATTTACTTAATCCTGCTGCTGTTCCCAACCAAAGAAAACCGCTTTTGTCTTTGGTAATGCAAATGATTTCAGGAGAAGGCAATCCGTCTGCCGTGCTCAGGTATTGATAAGTATAGTTATATACCGGCTGTGCTGCAACATTTTTGCCGAAGCAATGCAGCAGCAAAAAGAGAAAAACCCTGTATAAAAGTAACCGCCGCTTCAATACATACGAATATAAACATTTCGCAATCATTCCGCAATACTACCGGCATTGCCATTCAGTGGCATTTTCAGGCCCGCTTTCCTGCTGAAGGGTAAGCTGGTTTGCCACATAGTTGAACCCGGGAGGAGCTGATGAAACAAAATACCCGGGGTAGGCCACGCTTTCTATAACAACCGTTTTTACCCCGCTTGAATGTTCAATATTGTGTATGATAAACATATAATTGTATTCATCATTATCTAAATCAGTTTCACTACCCCGGGTTGCAATACCCATGTGTTTCTCCTGCCGGTTGGTCGATTCAGTTGCGAATACCCAGCGCTTTTTATTATTATCTAATTGTATGGAAACATATTGCTTTCCATCCGCCCCCCTCGTCAGGTTCAGGTAAAACCTGCAATCCACGTCTTTCTCCAATTCCGACAACGGGTAAGATTTGAGCACATTGTCGGTATACATATTGTTGGGTTTGGTGTAGAAATAAAGATATTCATCATTGGAGTAATCAATCGTAAATATCCATGACTGCGGATAATGCTCTGAAAGAGCCTCGCCAACATTATTCTTTTTACAGCCAAAACATACAATACATATACTGTACAATAGTAATCGTTTCATAACCTGTTTTTTTATAACAAAAATGTATATCGGCTACAGAGTTAATGATTAACGACATTATTTTTCAATACCATTTATCTAATGGCAGGAATAATATATTTTGCGGCCACCCCTGGAGCATCGTCAATGCCCCTCACTCAACACCCAACAAGTGCGTCAATACTAATTTCCAACCTGCATAAAGCCCTGTTCGTTCTCAGCAATCCTATTGAAAGCTGCGTACTAAAGGAAAAACCGAAAAGTTCACCATACACAGCTTTCCAGAAAACCGCATCTTTGCTTTATTTTTTGAAGTTAAAACCAATAAGGAACATCAATCGGGATATATTAAAAAGAAGCAAAGAAATTACTGAAAATTATTTTCAGTTTTTAGACAAACACATTGCTGATGTCGTTTCAGGAAATGTTAGCGGCTTTATGGAAATCAACCAAATCGCAAGCGAATTATTTATATCTCATAAGCATCTTACCGACACAGTACAAAAGGAAACAGGAAACCATCCCTGCCATTTTTATGACCGCAAAATAATAGACCAGGCAAAACAAATGCTTTCCGAAACAGATAAGCCCGTTTCGGAAATAGCAAGAATACTCACTTACGACCCGTCTAATTTTTCAAAATTCTTCGAAAAATTTGTCGGGCTGACTCCCGGACAATTCAGAAAAGAAAACAAAAAATAGAAGTTCCGAAAAGTTCACCACGAATATTTTCCCCGCGTTGCCATCTTTGCACTATCAATTGTACAATATTTAAAATCACACAAAATGGCAAGAAACGATTTAAACGGAAAAGTAGTTTTAATTGCAGGTGGTGCAAAAAATTTAGGTGGTTTGTTAAGCCGCGATTTTGCTTCAAAAGGAGCTAAAGTAGCAATTCACTACAATAGCGACAGTACAAAAGCTGATGCCGAAAAAACATTGGCCAACATCACAAATAAAGGCGGGGAAGCATTTCTGTTTCAGGCAGATTTGACCAAAGTGGATAATATCAAAAAGCTTTTTGAAGAAACAAAATCCAAATTCGGAGGAATTGATATTGCTGTCAATACTATAGGAATGGTATTGAAGAAACCTTTCCTTGACACAACCGAAGCAGAATATGATACAATGTTTGAGGTCAACTCAAAAGTGGCTTATTTCTTTATTCAGGAAGCAGGAAGGGCTTTGAACGACAATGGAAAAATCTGTACGATTGTAACTTCTCTTTTAGCTGCCTACACAGGATTATATTCTACTTATGCAGGAGCAAAAGCTCCTGTGGAGCACTTTACCAGGATGGCCTCGAAAGAATTCGGAAGCAGAGGGATTTCCGTTACGGGAGTAGCTCCCGGACCAATGGATACACCTTTCTTTTATGGACAGGAATCGGATGATGCAGTGGCTTATCACAAATCTGCTTCGGCCCTCGGAGGTTTGACAGACATCAAAGATATTGCTCCATTAGTAGAATTTCTAGTAACCGATGGTTGGTGGATTACGGGACAAACCATTTTTGCTAACGGCGGTTATACCACAAGATAATTGAAAAGTCATTCTATATTTTTGAAAGGCAAATGACATGGTTGTTTGCCTTTTCTTTTATTACTTGCAGGCAAACAAACAACACAAATTTTATTCAAAAAACAATTATAAAAATCTAACAGAGAATGGATTTATCGAAAATTTCAAATGAGCACGTAAAAAAAGCTATTGAAGCTTTACAATCAAACGATAAAAACGCCTGGTATTCTTATTTTACCGAAAATGCTGCATTTACCGATGACGGAAAAACCCTGGATTTTAAATCATTCTTTAACAATGCTTTCAACAAAAAAGAATTTTTTTTGAACATTGACAAAATAGAGAATGGAGGGAAAGACATCTACGGCAATTTCTATGCAGGGGAGTGGGGAACTTTCAGGGTATATTTCAAATTCCATCAAAATACAGATGGAAAATTCAATCGTTTAGACATTGGGCAGGCACCAAAATAAACCGGAGAAGAAGAGATAGTTGATAACGGGGCAGGAATAACAACGTTTTAGCTTCACCTGAAACCTCTTAGAAATGATTGGGGACTTCTGATTTATCCTTTGCGGCAGGACGAATAATGCTAAACAGAATAACAGAGCTTCCTGAGCATAATGAAAGTTTTGCTTTTGAAACATCCTTATCGACAAGAAGCTATAAATAAAATCTGGCGTATATTGGACAATGTGGAGCGACTATATTGTTCATAAAATCTATCAGCGGGTTTTATATCATATAAAAAAGCAGGCAGAACACTTATAATCCCAATGCCACAACCTATACTTATGTATGATGTTGTCATTCAGGTAGCCATCCTGCTTAACTTCACTCCCCTAAGGCACAGAAACATGGCAAACGAACAAGAAATATCAAACTGTTTGCTGCAACTGATGCAAACCCGGGGAATTACTTTATAATTATGAGAAAAATCAAAGGTTAGCAACGGCTGTATAATTGCAGCTGTATGAAATTTGTATACAATTGGGGAAATATCCTTGCGGTTGAATTTAGCCGTAAAATTGTTTTGTTTATCAATTAAAAAAATTGACATTTATCAAATTCTAAAATCAAGGATCTATTTAGTAGATTGTTGTTTTTAATATGTGAAATGAATATTAAGGGAGTAATTAAGAAAATTAACGACGATTACGGGCCTTTATCCAGGCCCTGCAGGCAGGATTTGCTGGCTCATATGGAAGTGGTGGAGTTATCCAAAAAAGAAATACTGCTAAAGCAGGGTGAACAGGCGCCTACGTTATACTTTGTGGTTAGTGGCGGACTGAAGGGATACTATATCAGAGAGGATATTGAAGTGGTAGATACGGTAGCTGTAGAAAATGAATTTGTAGGCTCTTTTGACAGTTTTTTCTTTGGCAACCCCAGCCACCAGTATTTCCAGGCCTTTGAACCCACCATACTGGTAGTTATGGCCCGCAGCAAAATGAATATATTGGAAGAGCAGTATTGGGAGATCACATTGCTGCTTGATAAAGTCATAAAAAAATACCTTGTTGATTACAAGCTTAAAATAAACAGCCTGCAGTTTGAGGCAGGTAAAGAACGTTATAAAAACCTCGCTGCAACGCGGCCCGATATTATTGATCGGTTGCCGTTAAAAGATATTGCTTCTTACATTGGTGTAACCTTTGAAACATTAAGCCGCATTCGCAAACACTACAAAACCTAATAAACCGAGATGCCGCAATCAATCAATGATCTGTACCAGATATATGATACTGCACAAATTGTAAAGATGATCAGCGACAAATACATGTCGCTTTCAGACGAATTACAAAAGGATTTGGCCGCAGCCACTAACATGTATGTTTTGCCTAAAGACAGTTATATAGTAAAAAAGGGGTGACGAGATTTACAGCGCTTATTTTATTGCCGCTGGTTGTGTAAAAACCTACTACTTTAAAAATGATAAGGAAATTGTAGACTGGTTTGCATTTGAAAAAGAGTTTCTGAATTCATTTTTTTGCTTTTTTCTTAACGAGCCGAGTCGTCACAATATTAAAACCCTTGAGCCTACCATCCTGCTGGAAATTCCCCGTGATGTAATCTACGATATCGGCAAAAAACATGTGCAGCTCTTAAAGCTCCAAAACCTGGTGCATGCCTTTATAGTAACTCTCTTGCAAAAGAAAATGCGTTCCATACATTTTGAAACCAGCCAGACGCGATACGAAAGTCTCACTAATTTCCGTCCTTATGTTTTTCAGCGGGTGCCAGTAAAGGATATTGCTTCTTATCTCGGCATGACTATTGAAAATTTGAGCCGGATGCGCGGGCATATAACAAGGAAGTAAAGTGAAAACATGAGGCACTGAAAATTCATTTATGTACGCGCAGCATCTTCCCTATCTTACATATTTCCCAATCTGCTGGTACAACTTCTTTCTGTCTGCCGGGGCAAGAGCATCTGCTTCCACTATTTTACCCTCCGCATCTATAATAACATATAACGGCAATGCATACCCTTTTCCATTCCAGAAAATTCCTGACAAATCCCTGGTCAGTCTTTCATTGGCCTTTATATGACTTCCTTTTAAATCATAATACCTGATCAGCTCCTTCCATTCAGCTTCTTTATTTTCAACATCTACCGAGACAAACAAATGCTCCACTCCTTTTGACTGCAGGTATTTGTGCAACTCCACTTCGTGATCAAACTGATCTTTACAGGTAATACACCAGGTAGCCCAGAACTCTATATATACTGTTTTGCCTTTAAACATCAACATCAAATCTCTGAAGGAGCTGACAGACGCATAATTGGGAATAATTTTTTGGTCAGGTGTAAATGCCTGGTTTATCTTTTTATCATAGGCAATAGCTTTATCTGCCAACGGCTGAATAAAAGCCGTATACGCGCTTTGCGGATATTGTCTTTTAAAGTCATTATACAGTAATCCTAAAGTCTTATAGTTTTCTTCCAGCCGCAGTGCAGCATATAGCAGATCAGCCTGTACAAACTCGGCAACAGCGGGCTGCATATTATGCTGAATACGGTCAAACATTTCTTTCATATCTGCTGCGGGGTCTGTAAGCAATGCAGGTGATCCTCCTTGTTTATACTTTTGCCAGCCCAGGTATCCGCTTATATAATCTCCCGCATAGGTGTTGAACTTATCACTATAGCCAAAGGTTTGCAATGCCAAAGGATTATTTACGGGATATTGTTTGTATATTTTTTCCCAGAGCACGCCAAACCCGGCAGGGAAAACAAGCTTATAAAAAGGGTTATCTTTTTCAAGTGTGGTAGCAGCATATTTGCCCGCAATTACTTCCGATATCAGGGATGCATGATAATAGTCCAGCGTAACTACTATAAAATCGTAAAAAGCTTTGTCAATCTTTCTCTGTTCAAACAGCAGTTTAAAAACATTTAATCTAACCTGTTTATCTTCTTCCACATGCTTTTGCAGTAATGCAGCCGTGGTATCATTCTTATAGCGCATTATCAAACTTCCGGGATATAACAACTCCGCTTTTGTTAACTGCAATTGCCCTTCCCTGTTGTTGCCTTCAATAATCACAGGGTTCTCTGCATTATCTTCGTCTATAGCTATACGTAAGGCATCTCCTTTCTGAACAAATAATTTTATTTCCCTGTTAAAAATATCAATACTTACAAAACCGGTTTGATTTTCATTCAGAGAAATCACAAATGGCTTTTTTCCACGGATGGTATCTGTGCGCACAGCACCCCAGAAAATAGTATGATTTACAGGAAGCAGCACATTCACGAGACCTTCCTCCAATCCGGCAACTTTTAATTCAATAGTTGCCTGTGGCTTTTGCGCAACAACGGTGAGCACTAAACACAATAACACAAACAACAAACCAGAACGTTTCAATAGCTATATATTTTGGGTTGAGTAAATATTGCAAGGTTTATACTTTTAATCTTAATCCAACACCTGCGTGCTGACAATATCTTCAATGGTTTCCCTTCTTCTTATCAATCCTGCTGCTCCGTTTTTAACCAATACTTCGGCAGGGCGAAATCTTGAATTATAATTGGAAGCCATTTCAAAACCATAAGCGCCGCCATTATAAAACACCAGGTAATCGCCTTCTTTTATTTCCGCAATCATGCGGCTGTCCGCAAAAGTATCTGTCTCACAAATATTACCCACCACGTTGTACGCCAGCATTTTTCCCTGCGGGTTTGATATATTTTCAATATGATGATAAGCGCCATAAAACATTGGACGGATTAAATGATTCAGCCCGCTATCCACTCCTGCAAATCGTATATCGCCGGATTGCTTCAGCACATTCACTCTGGTTACAAAATAGCCCGCTTCACTCACCATAAATTTGCCCGGCTCAAACCAAACCCTGAATGCTTTACCATGTTGTTTTTCATATGCAGCAAATGCCTCAGCTACTTTTTTACCAAGCAGGGGAATATCCGTTCCTTCATCACCCGGCTCATAAGGCACTTTAAAACCGCCGCCTAAATCAATCACTTCAAGCGCCGGAAATTTCCTGGCCACTTCAAACATCACTTCAATACCTCTTACAAATACATCCACATCTTTTATTTCGCTGCCGGTATGTATATGCAATGTACGGATATGAAGATTGGTATCTTTTACCAACTGTACTATTTTATCAACATCTTCCAGCGGTATACCAAACTTGCTTTTATTATGACCTGTAGATATTTTTAAGTTGCCGCCCGCCATAATATTGGGGCGCAATCTTATACCCACAGGGTAACTATGTCCAAATTTTTTCCCGAATTTTTCGAGATTGGAAAGGCTGTCGATATTGATGTGAATACCCAATTCCTTAGCTGCTTCAATTTCGCTAAAGGCAATATTATTGGAAGTGTATAACACTCGCTGCGGCTCAAAGCCTGCCATCAATGCTAATCTTGCTTCGTTTACAGAACTACAGTCAACATTACAACCAATACTTTTGATATGCTTAAGTATATTGACATTGGTAAGCGCTTTACATGCATAAAAAAAGGTTGCATCAATACCTGAGAACGCGCTTGTTAACCTGTTGTATTGCTCCGTAATTCTTTCTGCATCGTATACATATGTTGGAGTGCCAAATTTTTCCGCTATATCAATTAGCTGCTGATGACTTAATACCTGTGGCATAATATTAAAGAGATAAGAAGCAAAAAGGAAGATATACTCAAGGTTTTTACTTCCCGGTTAAAAAATTTGGCTGCGAAATTACGGTAATAAGCCTAAATCAGAAAGAATAACCAATGTTTAAAATCGCGGACGAACAAGCATTCTGCATATATTAATTGCGGATTTATCCCGATGATGCAAAAAGTCCCGGAAAACCGGTTTTGGGCCCGGAAAATTTTAAGGTTTTGTAACATTGAAAAACCGGGAATCTCAAAAAAAGGCCGTACCATTAACCATTAATTAACGTAATCTTATGGAGACCGATAAAGTGTTTGCAGAGCAGTATTCAAAACCGTCAGACTTTAAATTTACCAGCAATGTGGCCGGTGTTTTTGATGATATGGTAAACCGCTCTGTTCCTCATTATGCTGAAATACAACGAATGGTGGCTGAATTAGCCGCCGACCATGCCACAGAAGGCTCTGTCGTATATGATCTTGGCTGTTCTACAGCTACAACCCTCATTAATATGGATCGCCAAATGCCGGCATCTATTCCCTTTACGGGTATCGATGATTCACAGGACATGCTTGACAAATGCAGGGCAAAATTAAATACCCTGGGGCTTCAGCGAACAATAGATTTGGTTACGGCTGATCTCAATAAAGAGGTAACAATGGCAAACGCATCGGTAGTAGTGCTTTGCCTCACTTTGCAGTTTGTGCGCCCCATGAACCGCGAAAGATTAGTGAAGCAGATATTTAATGGTATGAATGCGGAGGGCGCTTTAATACTGGTTGAAAAAATACTTGCAGAAGACAGCCGCTTTAACCGCGACTTCATTAAATATTATTACGACATGAAACGTCGCCATCATTACAGCGAACTGGAAATTTCGCAAAAAAGAGAGGCACTTGAAAACGTGCTCATTCCCTATAAGCTTAGTGAAAATATTACGCTGCTAAGGGATGCAGGTTTTGAACATTGCGAGATATTTTTTAAGTGGTACAATTTTGCCGGAATAATAGCCAAAAAGAACGCATGATAACTATAGGGAATTTCTTTTTTAAATACCGTAACCTTCTCTTTATTGTTTTATATCTTTTGCTTTTCCTTCCCTCTCCCCCGCTTTTCGGCAAAGCTGCTTTTGGACCTGACTATTATATATGGCCGCTGGCGCTGGGTTTATTGGTAACTGTAACAGGGCAGTTAATAAGGGGTTTAACAATTGGGCTTGCATATATTATCAGGGGAGGAAAAGATGGAAAGGTTCATGCCGATCAATTGGTTACGCAGGGCATTTTCAACCACTGCCGTAATCCTTTATATGTTGGCAATATATTGATGTTGGCAGGAGTTGGCATTCTTGCAAATTCATTATTGTACATGGCGGTTATAATACCATTATTTCTTTTTATTTACCAGGCAATTGTTGTAGCCGAAGAAAATTTTCTCCTGAGAAAATTTGGGGAATCATTTGAAAGATATTGCCGGAAGGTTAACAGGTGGATACCTTCTCTTAAAGGAATATCAACCACCTTTTCTTCAATGGAGTTTAAATGGAAAAGGTGGCTGATTAAGGAATATAATACACAATTTGTATGGCTTACAGGTATTACGCTGATCATACTTTTCAAATATCCTGAACTAACACAGTATAACCAGGAAAAAAGAAATGTTTTACTGGCTATAATCATTCCTCTTTTACTGTTATATTATTTAACGATACGATATTTAAAAAAATCAGGTAAATGGACCGGCTGACAGGCGCTTTAAAATTCAACAGGGCATTGAGTCATTATTTGGTTCCTTTCCGGAGGTAAATCATACTCAGCATTAAATGTTACCCTCATATCAGCTTTAGCACATAAAAATCAAACGCCACCTCCCCATCACTCAAAAAATATAGCAAATACCTACAGTAGTTAAAAAAATATCATGAGCCCTAACTCATATTGGGGATTTTACCTGTTGCAATTTTTTGCTCTATTTGCATTTAGCTGCATTATATCCTTAAATACCCTGCTGTTTTGCATTTAAATTTTTGAAAACAGGGTAACAATTTGCCGGCTTTTGAAATATACCGGAGCTTCAACTCTTTTACCCCAAAGGAAGGTTCAATTTTTCTCCACTTAAATAAACAGTATATGACAACAAAATTTTACACGGCAGTTTTGTTTATAGCTGCATTATGCAATAGTTCCCAACTATTTTCACAAGCCAATACAACACTATCAAATCTTGCTTCTCCTACGGCTGTCAACACACATCTTACAACAGGCGGAACGAATACGCTCGACCTGGGCAGTACTGCAAAAAACTGGAGAAATATTTATATGGGCACAGGATATTACCTGAACAATGTGCTTATCATACATAAGCCGGGTACAAACAATTTTTTTACCGGCCCTGATGCGGGCAATACCACTCTTACAGGAACGCATAACACCTCATTAGGTGAAAGTGCTTTAAAGTCTCTTACCACAGGCGGACGCAATGTTGCAATAGGCTATACTGCCTTGTATAATGCTAAAGGTGCAAGCTCAAATATTGGTATTGGATACCAGGCGCTATACAGCACGAGCTTCGGTACAAATAATACCGCTGTAGGAACGGGATCAATGTACTCAAATACAAACGGGCAAAGCAACAGTGCTTTCGGATACAGAGCACTTTTGAGCAACACCACCGGAACTTCTAATGTGGCAATCGGCGTAGCAGCACTATATGTAAATACCGGCACCAATAACCTGGTGGCCGTTGGCGACTCTGCATTACTAAATAATACAGGGCCTTTTAATGTTGCCATTGGCAGTAAAGCGATGATGGGCAATACAACAGGTTTTTCAAATGTAGCCGTTGGCTATAAAACACTAATTACAAATACTACCGGAAGCTATAATGTTGCAACAGGATACGAAGCGCTTCAATATAATACAACAGGAGCATACAATACAGCGTCGGGCTATTTGTGCCTTAATAATAACAGCACAGGTGCTGGTAATACGGCACATGGTTACACGGCGATGCTCCAAAATAATACCGGCTCTTATAACACGGCTACTGGTTACATGGCATTGTATAGCAATAACGCAAGTTATATTACCGCATTCGGCGCCTTTGCCCTATACCGCAATACTTCAGGAACTGCCAATACAGGAATTGGATATGCAGCATTAAATTACAACACTACAGGCTATAATAATACCGCTGTTGGATATTCAGCTTTACAAACAAGTTCAACTGCTTACGGAAATACCGCCATAGGATCTTATGCTTTACAGGTAAATTCCAGTGGAACATATAATTCTGCATTAGGAGCAAGAACACTGGTAGTAAATTCCACCGGACTTTTAAATACAGGAATTGGAGCAGAATCCTTAGTAAAAAATACCAGCGGCAGCGGTAATACCGGAGTAGGAACATCTGCCATAGGTAATAATACTACCGGCTATTTTAATACATCTGTCGGTTCCAGCTCATTAATAAATAATACTACCGGCAATTATAATACGGCCGTAGGGTATAGTGCCGGGGCATCTTCCGGGGCATTAGCCAATACAACAGCATTAGGATATAGCGCAACTACAACTGCAAGCAACCAGGTACGTATTGGTAACTCGAGCGTAACAAGTATTGGAGGTTACGCAAACTGGTCTAATATTTCTGATGGCAGATTTAAGAAAAATATAAAAGAGAATGTTGCAGGGCTGACCTTTATTAACAAGCTTAAAACTATTACCTATACGCTTGACATAAATGGTATTAATGAAAAGATCAATGGACAGGGTGCTAAAAGCGAGATAAACGATATAGACAATAAAGATGGTGACCGCGGTGCTATTACTGAAAAAGAAAAGATTATTTACAGCGGCTTTATTGCACAGGATGTTGAAAAAGCTGCAAAAGAAGTAAAATATGAGTTCAGTGGCATAGATGCCCCAAAAAATGACAACGACTTATACGGATTACGTTATGCGGATTTTGTAGTGCCACTGGTAAAAGCTGTTCAGGAGTTGAGTGAACAAAATGATGGGTTAAAAGAGAAAAATGACAGCCTGCTGCAGCAAAATGCTTTGCTGCTGTCAAGAATTGAAAGAATAGAATCTATTTTAAAAATAGCACCATCATCAACTATCCTTTCCGGCTCTTCATTAGAACAAAACAGCCCTAATCCTTTTAAAGAAAACACCGTAATCCGTTATACACTGCCACAGCAAGGAGTTAGCAACGGACAAATAATGATTTATGACATTAACGGAAAAAGATTAAGAATGTTTAATCTTAACGGACAGGGAAGAGGATCACTTAACCTTAATGTAAATACGCTGCCGGCTGGCACATATCAATATTCGCTGATTGTAAACGGCAGCATTGTAGACACCAAAAAAATGTTACTGATAAAATAGAAAAATCTGCTGTTATACATTTTTACAAACCAGTGTTGAGATCACGCGTCTCCACTGGTTTTTTTATAAAAAAATCTGCCCTGTTTTCTCCTCCGTTTTTATTCACGAAGGCTGCATCTCCGGAATTTTAAAGCTAATTTTACGGCAATAGTAAATCATGACTAAGCCACTACAGTTTAGATTTGTTTTTATAATTGCCATTACATTTTTGTTTGCCTGTAATGCTGCTATAACTGAAAATGAAACACATTCGCAGGAACAGGAACTTCCTGGTTCATCTCAACAATATTTAGAAGATAGTTTTAAACTCAGCAGCCAGGATGTTCAGTACCTGGATCTAATGATTCCGCAGGATGCAATGGTAGAAATTTACTATAGCGTAAACCAGGCAGGGCAGGAATATATTGCAGCATTAAAAGAATATTTGAAAACAAAGCATGCCGTCATAACAGTTTATCAAACAAAAAACTTTCCGCAGGATATTAAGCCTGTAGGCAGGCTGTATATACACGATACCGGCGACCACCGGTATGTACTGTATATTTTCTGATGAATCTTAATACAGCCTCACTTACATTCTCTCCGGCACTTCTATTCCCAGCAATGCCATGCCTGATGAAATCACATTAGCCGTCATGCGACAGATACGAAGCCTGAGCTGTTTTTTGTCCTCTGATTCGGCTTTCAATACACGATGCTCTGTTACAAATGAATTGAACGTTTTAGCCAGTTCGTAACTGTAATTCACAATAACAGAAGGATTATACTCAGTTGCTGCTTGTGAAATTACAGTTGGATATCTTTCTAATAAAATAATTATTTCCTTTTCGAGTTTTAAAAGTGGTGCTGCATTGGTTATACTATACGAAGTATTTTCAGCTTCATTACGCAGTATGGCCTTAGCTCTTGCATAGGAAAACTGAACGAATGAGGCAGTGAATCCATGAAAATCTATACTCTCTTCAGGGTTAAACACCATTCGCTTTTTTGGATCAACGCGAAGAATAAAAAATTTTAAAGCAGCAAGCCCGATCGTATTATATAACTTTTGTAATTCGTTTTCAGCAAAGTCTTTTACTTTTCCTAATGCTGCGGTTTTTTCTGCGGCTACTCTTACCATTTCATCTACAATGTCATCGGCATCAACAACAGTGCCTTCACGGGTTTTCATCCTGCCGGTTGGCAGCTCAACCATACCATAACTCAAATGATATATACCTTCAGAAGATGGCAATCCTAACTTTTCGCATATTAATTTCAATACTTTAAAATGATAATTCTGCTCATCTCCCACCACATAAATACTCTGATCGTATTTAAACGCTTCATATTTTTTAACAGCCAGACCAATATCCTGTGTTATATATACCGCTGTGCCATCCTTACGTTGCAATATTTTTTCATCCAAACCATCGGCAGTAAGATCAATCCACACACTATTATCTTCTTTCTTAAAAAATACGCCTTTCTTTAATCCATCTTCAACCAGTTTTTTTCCGGGCAGGTAAGTATCGCTTTCATAATATATTTTATCAAAATCACTGCCTATTCTTTTATACGTAACATCAAACCCGGCATACACCCAGCTGTTCATTGTTTTCCAAAGAGATATTATTTCAGGTTTACCGGCTTCCCAATCTACCAGCATTTGCTGAGCGGCTTTCATTATCGGCGCTTCTTTTTCAGCTTCTTCTTTGCCCATCCCTTTTTCCATCAGTTCTTTTACTTCTTTTTTATGCTCATCTCCAAACTTCACATAATAATCGCCCACAAAATGATCACCTTTTATACCAGTACGCTCAGGTGTTGCCCCGTTAGCAAAACGTTGCCAGGCAATCATACTTTTGCAAATATGTATTCCCCTGTCATTAGCAATACAGGTCTTAATTACGTCATACCCTTCTGCTTTCAGTATCTCTGATACACTCCATCCCAAAAAGTTATTACGCAAATGCCCGAGATGCAATGGTTTATTAGTATTGGGCGAAGAGTATTCAACTACTATTTTTTTGTTATTCGGCTGCCTTTTTCCATAAGCATTTTCGGCGTAATCAGATTGTAAGACATTTAGCCAGTATGCATCAGCAACCGTAAGATTTAAAAAGCCTTTTATAACATTATATGCCGAAAACAAACCAGGATCATTATTCACCAGGTATTCGCCCAATGCTTTACCCAATGCATCCGGCGATTGCTTTAAAGGCTTCAATAAAGTGAATAAAACAACAGTATAATCTCCTTCAAACTCCGGTTTTGTTTGATTGATCTGAAAATCTTTTGCACTGAATGTTTGAGCAAATAATTCTTCCAAAGCCTTAATAGCAGCCGATTGTATACCTGGAATTAGCGACATAACCTGATTTTAAAGGACTGCAAAAATAAGGATATGTGGCTTTACTGTATTCTTTAATGTTATACTGCTGATTTTCCATATATCGTATCCACAGATTAATCGCTTTCAGCCTCAGTTAAAAGCTTTTTTTATGTTATTTTGTGCAACACACAGTATTCAGGCAAACATGCAGATTATAGAAGTAACCGATCAGATTACCAGAAAATCATTTCTCGATCTTCCCAGGAAACTATATAAAAATGATCCTAACTGGATTTGTCCTTTAGATAATGATATTGAATCTGTATTTGATTCATCAAAGAATAATTTCCATAGCCATGGAAAATGTATACGCTGGATATTAAAAAATGATAAAGATGAGGTGATTGGTCGTATAGCTGCTTTTATCAACGGAAAAAAAGCTTACCAGTTTGATGAACCAACAGGCGGCTGCGGATTTTTTGAATGTACAGATAACCAGGATGCCGCAGATCTTTTATTTGATACTGCAAAAAACTGGCTCGCAGCTAATGGCATGAAGGCTATGCTGGGGCCAATAAATTTTGGTGAGAATGATATGTGGTGGGGATTATTGGTGGATGGCTTCAGCAAACCGTATTACGGCATGAACTATCATCCACCCTATTACAAACGCCTGTTTGAACGATATGGCTTTTTACCGGCTTATGAGCAAATATCAAACAGGATAGAAGTATATAAACCATTTCCCGAACGGTTTACAAAAATTGCAGAATGGGTAGTAAAAAAACAGGGATATAATTTTGAACATCTTGACAAAACGCAGTTTGAAAAATTTGCGGCTGATTTTAAAGAGATATATAATGATGCATGGAAAGATTTTGATCATTTCACACCTGTTACAGACAGTACCATCCATGAGACATTTGAAAAAATGAAAGTGATTATGGATGAAAAACTGATATGGTTTGCATATGTAAATGGTGAGCCGGCATCATTAATCGTAATTGTACCTGATGTGAACGAACTTATTTACAACCTTAACGGCAAGCTGAATATTACAGGCAAATTGAAATTCCTCATCAACAAACTCGGCAGAAAAAACAAGAGAATGCGTGCCGTTATTATGGGCACCAAACAAAAATTTCAAAAACACGGGCTTGAATCGGCCATGTTCATTAAGCTGAAAGAATATGTACTTCCTTTAAATCAATATGAAGAGCTGGAACTTTCGTGGGTGGGAGATTTTAATACAAAAATGCTGGCAATACATGACGCGACCGGCGCGGCATTCTCTAAAAAACATATTACCTACAAAATGATTTTTTAAAAGGTAATTGATCCATGCCGGCAACTTTTCCATTTCACCTTCAGCTCTTGTCCTGCGGGCCATGGTAGCAAGCTGTATACTTTCCTTTCTTTCAATATTAAAGGGGCCTCATTTTCTGAAACCCTTGCTGGTATTGCGTGATCCGGATTGGATTCGAACCAATGACCCTCAGCTTAGAAGGCTGATGCTCTATCCAACTGAGCTACCGGACCTTTTTTTGTGGCTGCAAAGATAATTTTTTTTAGTTTGCACCCAAACAGTAATTATAAAGCATGGATGTAAAAATTGAAGATAGCTGGAAAGAGGTATTGCATGACGAATTTGCCAAACCGTATTTTGAGCAAATCGTTTATTTTCTTAAAACAGAACGTTTAGCGGGTAAAACAATTTATCCGCCCGGGCCGCTCATCTTCAATGCGTTCCGGCAAACACCTTTTAATAAAGTAAAAGTAGTGATCATTGGTCAGGATCCTTACCATGGCCCCGGTCAGGCGCATGGCTTATGTTTTTCTGTTCAGGATGGCGTACCTCCTCCTCCGTCGTTAATCAACATATATAAGGAAATACAGTCTGACCTTGGTGTGCCTATGGATATGAAAAAAGGCAATCTTACTCACTGGGCGCAACAAGGCGTATTATTGCTAAATGCTTCTCTTACAGTAAGAGCTAATGAACCTAACAGCCATGCTAAAATTGGTTGGGCTACATTTACCGATGCCGTCATTCAAAAAGTGGTGGAACAAAAAAATGGCGTTGTATTCCTGCTCTGGGGGAAATTTGCCCAGGAAAAACAAATATTGATTGATGAAACAAAGCACCATGTTTTAAAAGCTGCTCACCCGTCTCCATTTTCTGCCGACAAAGGCTTTTTTGGCTGCAAACATTTCTCTAAAACAAATAATTATTTAATTAAACAGGGCCTGGAACCGATAGACTGGAAAATAACATAGCACATTCATTTACCCTGATTGATAAAAAAGCAGTATAATTATTTTACCAGCACTATTTCCACTCTCCTGTTCTCCGCCCGCCCTTCAGCAATTGCATTATTACCTGCCGGATCTTCCATACCGTTTGCAGACATCATGATCTGGTTTTCCTTTACGCCAAGTTCTGTAAGATATTGCTTTACATTATCAGCGCGGGCCCATGAAAGTTGTTCGTTATACAACGCTGATCCTTTATTATCTGTAAAGCCTGCAATACTTACCTTTAATGATTCATCGAATATGAGTTTGTCTGCAAATTTCATTACTACCTTAAATGATGCGCTGTCAAGTGTTGTGAACTCGTTGAAATTGAATTGCACTGCAGCCATATCAATATAATTGCCGGATGCTTTAATAAGGTTATGCAGCATTCTGAAATTATCATTATGCTCCTTAGAAAACCGGCTCAATGCAGTTGTGCTGGTTTTTGCTGCTTTTTGCACATTTTTCACCTTTACAGATTTCACCAGCTTTGTTGCCGAAGCTGACATCTCTTTTTTTACTGACTTAGCGGCTCTGTATACAGGCGCAATCTCAGGCAGGTTATGCTTTGTTAAAAGGTTCTCACCCGGCAGTTTTACCTCAAATGGTAATGTTGCCTTATCGGAATAATGCACTACAGTGCGGTTAATCAGGAAGGATAAAAGGATAATACCGGAAAGAATGAACAAGTGTTTCATACAATGTTTTTTAGGTAGTGATTAAATAGTATTATCCCTATAAAAGGTTAGCAAACCTACTAAATTGATTTTAGAAACCCGGCAGTAAATAATAAGAAAATCTACTTAGTGATATTTTTTATCTTATATCAAATAAAAAATGAAAATGCTTACTTGTAAAAATTATTATACCGGATGGGCAGATTTCTACAAACATCGAAATTATTTTAAGACAGGAAACCGTTTGCGCAAAAAAAAATTACACAATGATATTATATTGAAATAATAAAGGCTACTTTTAAAAACCAATATCCAAATCAGTATAACTGAAAAAAACCATCAGCGATAACGAGCAAATAATATGTAACGATTGTTAATTGTATGATGGCCGGTAAAAGCCCCTTGGGCTTTTTGTGAATATTGAATATAAATAATATTTCAATGCGGTTTATAACAGTTATGCTTATATATATCCTGTTCACCCCGTGTGAGCCCGGGAACAAAAGTTTCACAATGCCGGACGAACAGCGGTTCAGCAAACGGCTGCCTGCAGCAAGCCTTAACCTGCCGGTACAAATCACTATACTACCCGATGGCAATATTTTAATTTCGGTTGACCGGCTTTCACGTTTTGCGCTCACCGGGAAAAAAACGGAGCGCACTTCAGCACAGATAATAGATAACGAAACAAAAATTGTGCTTTCCGCCAAAGACGAAAACGGGCAGGCAGATAATATAATTATTGAACCGGATCGTTCTGTGTGCCGTGGTATTCCGGTGAGCCTGGAAGCAGGGTAAAGTACTGTGCCGGATAAAACAGACGGTGCGAAGATATTCGGAAGCAACGGCAGGCTATTGTTTAAAGTACCTGCAAACACCCCTGTTCTTAAGTTAAAAACAGGATAACATCACCTGCTGGTGGATGCAAAATTTTCCGGAGAAAGCATAAACAACCTCAACTATGATAAGGGATGCATAATACAACTATTTACCACGGCAGCTACAGGCATGCCTGCAATTGCCATTCAACTGACTCAAAGAGAAATATTGTTTTGAACTAAAACGAACTGATATGAAAATGAAACGATTTTTATTACTGGCATGTATGTCAACAATACTAATACTACATGCTGTTGCACAACAAAAGAAAACTGTATCTGGCAATGTAACAGATGAAAGCGGAACTCCTTTGCAGGGTGTATCCGTAGCAGCAAAAGGAGGAGCTTCACTTACCTCTACTGACACAGCAGGTAAATTTACCGTATCACTTACCTCCGCACAAACCACACTTGTATTCAGCTATGTAGGATATGTTACACAGGAGGTTACTGTGGGCATGCAAACATCCATAGCCATAGCGTTGAAGTCCGGCGTTACAGAAGGCCAGGAAATAGTGGTTACTGCTCTTGGCTTTGCCAAACAAAAAAGGCAGTTAGGTTTTGCTGTTACAGAAATAAAAGGCACAGATCTTGCCCGCACCAATGAGCTGAATCCGGTAAACGCGCTACAGGGAAAAGTGGCTGGTGTAAACATTGATCAAACCACCGGGGGTGTAGGTGGCAGTGCCAAAATTCTTGTTCGCGGTAATTCAACACTCAGTGTAAACAACCAGCCCATATTTGTTATTGATGGTGTTATAATGGATAATGATGCAACAGATGGTAACAGCCGGGATTTTGGCAACGACCTGAAGAACCTGAATATGGAAGATTTTGAAACCGTATCTATATTGAGAGGTTCCGCGGCCGCAGCGCTGTATGGTTCAAGAGCCATTAACGGCGTAGTGCTTATTACAACAAAAAAAGGCAAAGCCCGCAAAGGTGTTGGTATAAATGTTTCGCAGGCTTTCAATTTTCAGCAGCCTTACCGCAGTTTGGATTTTCAGAATGAATATGGCGGTGGTACTGTAGGCGCTTTTTTTACCGATTACAGGGATCCGGGATATAAGGCAAATGAACAATGGACAACCAAGGTATTTCCTACCAACTCATCCGGCGAACCATATTTAGATCCGCAGATCAACAGGGAGCTGGAAAACTGGGGGCCGCGTATGCTGGGGCAGGAAGTAATTAACTGGGATGGCACCAAAACCACTTATTCGCCCCAGCCCAACAACTATTTAGATGCTTTTCAAACGGGCAAAGGATATATAACCAGCATATCAGCGGATGGCGGTAACGATAAATTTACCTTCAGAATGGGGTATACCCGCAACCAGGCAACAGGTATAAATTTTGGCAATACTATGCTAAAAAACTCCTTTACCTTAAGAGCTACCTATAACCTTACCAGCTTTATTACTCTCGACGCGAGTACCGATTTTACAGCTACCAATGTAACTAATCCGCCGGGCAACGGGCTTAATCCCTACATTTGGACTTTTCCAAGAAACTACGATACCAAATACTGGATGCAGCGCGATAAATACACCAGCCTGCTGGGAGGCGTTCTTAAGCCAAACGATGCCGCCGAAACCAACAGGGCGCCGGGCGCAGGTTACTGGTTTACCATGTTTGAAAACCAATACCTGCAAAAAGAACAATTGTTCCGCTCCAGGCTGTCGGTTACTACAAAACTTACCAACTGGCTCAGCGTAATTACAGAAGGCAGCATTGGTAATTTGTATACCAAAACCGAAACCAAAGAATTAGGACAGGGATACAATTTTACCGGCAGCGATAATACCAGTGGCGGAAGGTACGGGCTTGGGCATTACGCCAAACCAACCTATTTTATTAAAGCAATTGCACAGGTAAATACGAATATAAATAAGGATATTACACTGAGTGGGTATATAGGTGGCGAACAGCAGCAATATGCGCAAACCTATAACTATTCTGAAACCGCGGGTGGTCTTATTTTTCCGGCAACCTACTTTATAGCTAATTCAAAACAACCACAGTCAACTTCGGGCGGTTATAAAACCCGTAAAACCTATAATTCCATTTATGCCAGCGCCGATCTTGCTTATAAAAATCAATTGTTCTTACAAGCCACATGGCGCGGAGACTGGTCTTCAGCCCTCACCTATACCAACGGAACGGGTAACAACTTCTTTAACTATCCTGCGGCAAGCCTTGCATGGGTATTTACAGAAACCTTTAAGCTTCCCCAATTTATAAGCTACGGAAAATTACGCACCAACATCGCGGCGTTGGGTGGAGATATAGATCCATTCATTCTTAACCAGGGGTACAAATTATCCGGTTATTCATTAGGTGGCGGATCAAATTACCCAATGCTCACTGCATCAACAGATGACGATGTCCGTACATTTATTGTGGACAGGAATATTAAGCCGTTGCGTAAAATAACCAAGGAAATCGGGTTGGAAATGAGCTTTCTGCAAAACCGTGTCGGGTTTGATTTTACTTTGTACAGAGATAACAACTATAACCAACCTATTAAAATACCCGCGTCTATTGAAACCGGCGTTAACAGCATACTCGTAAATGCCGGCAATATCCAGAATACAGGAATAGAGCTCGCGCTGAACTTCACACCTGTGTCAAATAAAAATTTTAGCTGGAATTCAACCATAACATACGCACGTAACCGCAATAAGATAATTGAGCTGTATGGCAATACTGAGTATTATGCGCTGGAAGCAGAAAGCGGCGGCGGCAACGACCAGATACCTTTTGCAAAAGTGGGTGGCACTTATGGTGTGATTCGTACTAAAATTCATTCGGCTGCTTACCAGGGAACCAATGATAAAAACCATGGACTGCCGGTTTTATCATGGCGTTCGGATGCGCGTGCTGCCTTCCCGGCAAGAAGCAATGAATGGCAGGATGTGGGTGATATTAATCCTGACTTCAGAGGGGGTTGGAATAATACCCTGCGCTACAAAAGTTTTTCACTTGACTTTTTGTTAGATGCCAAGATAGGTGGTGATATGGTGCTTTCTTCGCTGCGTTATGGAACGCACACCGGTATTTTCCCCGGTTCTCTTAAAGGACGCGATGCAGACCACGGCGGTATAGTATGGACAAGCGCTTATGATAACATAACATACGATGATGGTATTCTTCCTGCCGGTGTATTTCCCGACGGACAAACGATTACGCAGGCAGATGGAAGCCAGGTTAATGTAGGGGGAATGACTTTTGAAGAAGCCTATACAGCAGGCTACGTTGAACCAACACATTTACCGCAGTACATGTACAGGTATGGCTCATGGTCTACCGCAGTAGGCGACTATTGGGTGGTAAAAAATTCGTGGATATCATTAAGGCAATTGGGCTTGAACTATTCCTTACCCAAAGCGCTTTGCAGCCGTTTAAGGTTAAGCAATGCTTCCATAAGCCTTATAGCGCGGGACGTGTTGTATCTCTACAATACCTTACCTAATCATTTCAATCCGGCATCAAACAGCTCGAACAGAACATCGCTGAACAGGGAGAATGGGTTTATTCCTCCTATGACGCGCTCAATGGGCATCACCTTTCGTGCAGGATTTTAATTTACCATCAAAAAAACAGATATGAGAGCAATATATAACATTATAAAAAAATGTGCGATTTTGTGCCTTGTAACAACGGTAACCACCGCTTCCTGCACAAAAAACTTTGGAGATATAAATACCAACCCCGGTACAGTAACCACGCCGGATATCGGCGGTCTTTTCGCCTACGCTATGGAAAACCTGGAATCTTACCAGGGTAATGAGTGGGTATACGAAAACTTTGAGCAGTTGCTAAGGTATGCCCAACTGATGACTTCCGACCCTTATGAACTGTCTACCAATATCAATAGCAGGTATACTATTTTTTACAACAGCATACTGCCGAATCTTTCTGATATAAGAGCACAGATAGCGTTAAAGGAGGATAGCGCCAGGTACCGGAATATAAAAGCGGTAACCTATATCGCAGGCATACTGCACGCGTTAAAGGTAACAGATATGAATGGATCCATTCCGTATACGCAGGCGGCAAAAGGAAGATCTGAAGGAATAATGACGCCGGTATACGATGATCAGAAAACATTATTTGATACATGGATAAGCGAACTGAATACGGCTATTGCGTTGCTGGAATCGGAAAGCAGTACACAGGTTACATTGGGAAGCGCCGACTTTTACTATAATAGCGAATGGGAAAAATGGGTAAAACTCGCCAACACCATAAAGCTGCGCATAGCAGTACGATACGAGCTGCAGGATGCCGCAGCAACTAAAACCATCTTTAAGGAAGTAATGGAAGATGCCATAGGCCCTATTGACAGTGATGACGCGCAATTTGTATATACCAGGGCAGATTATAATGGACAGGCGGAAGGAGGCATTGATTACAGGAGCTCCCGCTTTGCAACATTTTCCATCATAAGTTTTTTGAAAAAGACGGAGGATCCACGGCTGGTGATTTATTTTAATCCTAACGATCTTACAGGGTCATTTAAAGATACGCTTACCAAATATGGTAAAACGCTTCCTTCTTTTATTGATACGGATGACCCGCTTGTGCAATACCAGGGAGGCCCCTCAGACTGGACAACAGACCCGGCAACGGCAGTGTATTTTAAATCCACATTTGATGTAAGCGGCAATAATAAATACAGCCTCATCAGCAATATCAATAAAAAGTTTTTTGCACCGCGGTTTGGGGGCGCCACCACAGGTAAGGCATTGGATTATATGGTAACGCAGGCGGAAACTTGCTTTTATATTGCCGAGCTGATAATAAAAGGATATGCCGATGGCATAGATACACACGGTGATGCGGCGTATTGGTATAACAGGGGCATTACATCATCCATACAAACCATGAACAATATAGCAGCGGCAGCTATGTCAACCACCGCGTTCAGCGGCGATGGAGATGCAGAAATTTCCGCATATTTAAACGATCCGCTCATTAAACTGGATGGAACCAACGATAAAGAAAAGATTTACATACAGGAATACCTGAACTTTTACAGGTTAGGAACAGAAGCGTATGTCTTTTGCCGCCGCACAGGATATCCCAAAAATACTTCTGACTACTATACCAGGGAAGAATGGAATGAAACAATCCCACGCCGTTACTGGCTTGATGAGCCTGCACAGGGTACCAATAATGAAAACTGGAGCGCGGCTATGAGCGCGCAAGGGCTTACACCCAATGCAAAAGATGTTGAAACCCTGAGCAATGAGCGGATATGGTACGATAAAACAGCGCCCTCGTTTGGTGAAGGGCAATAGAATTTCTGCAAAACTGAAAATAAATGCTACAGGCAGATGTGCTTATAAAGAAATAGGTAGCATACAAATAGGCTATCCACATTTTAGTTTTTCGTTAATCAGGTTTAACCCCGGTGTCTTTACACCGGGGTTTCATGCTATAATACAGGCACAGCACGTACGGTTGTAGTTCCTCCCCCTTCGGGACTTAGATTTACAGACGCACTTATTTTCCAGCTATCCCTTGTAAAATCAGGTATATTTATTTTTTGTGAACCATGCCTTACCGCATACACAGCCATGGGTGTATACAACCTCCGTGGTGTATATGACATATACCATACCGAATTTTCCAAATGGGCAAAGGCCATCAACAGTTATTCCGATACGGCCATACGTGACACTATCGATCTTGTTGAAAAAAATATACTTGTTAAAGGAAATACGGGTGGAAGGAGCACCCATTATCTGCTGGCACGATAAGTAGTGCAGGAAATACTACGCCTGGTATTCGGTTATGGCTGAAGGCGGATATCATATATGCTGCTTTTTTAATTGGGTAATTGCATAATCGCAGGCCCTGGCTGTTAACGCCATATAGGTGACGGAAGGGTTTACGCAGGCCCCTGATGTCATACACGAGCCGTCTGTTATAAAAACATTCGGCACTTCATGCATTTGGTTAAATGCGTTCAATACTGAAGTTTTAGGATCCTTTCCCATGCGCGCTGTGCCCATTTCGTGGTTGGCATTGCCCGGGAAAGAAATAGAGCCGCTTACTTTAATATTTTTGTACCCTGCCGCTTCCAGCATTTCCTGCCCGGTCACTTTGATGTCCTCCACCATTTTCAATTCGTTTTCCTTGAATTCACAATCTATCGCTAATACAGGTCTTCCCCAACTGTCTTTTTGATTGCGATCCAGCACTACTTTATTCTCGCTATAGGGCAGGTGCTCACCATAAGCATATATCCCCATTTGCCAATGCCCGGGCTCTGAGAGGCTGTTTTTCAATGCGGCTCCAACAGGTGCATCGTTCTCAGCGGTTCCTCTCCACGCTCCTCCCCCAAAATGATACCCGCGTAAAAAGTGTGGCGACTGTGAATCAATATTCCTGAACCGTGGTATATATACTCCTGTGGGTCTTCTTCCGTAATAATAACGATCCAGGAAGCCCTCCACATCAGCGGTTACACCTATGCCTTTATGGTGATCCATGAGGTTTCTTCCCACCTGCCCGCTCCCGTTACCTAACCCGTCAGGGAAACGGGCAGAAACTGAGTTCAGTAAAATAAAAGTAGTCGCCAGGGTGGCTGCGTTCAGAAAGATGACCCTGGCATGAAACACTTCCGTTTGCCTTGTCCGGGTATCAATAATTTCCACCCCGGTAGCGCGTTGTTTATTTTCTTCGTAGATCACCCGGTTCACCAGGGAATGGGGTCTGATGCTCAGGTTACCGGTGGACAACGCTACGGGCAGCGCTCCTGAATTGGAACTGTAATAAGCGCCATAAGGACAACCCCTGTGACAAAGATTTCGTGCCTGGCATTGTCCACGATTTTTTTTATTGCTTGTTGTAAGATTGGCAGTTCTGCCTATTATAAGTTTTCGGTCTTTAAACTTCGATTCCATCTTTTGCCTGAAATCTTTTTCAACGCAGTTCATTTCAAACGGGGGCAAAAAATTTCCATCCGGTATGGTAGCAATCCCTTCGCGTGAGCCGCTGATCCCTACAAAAGATTCCACATAATCATACCAGGGAGCAATGTCTTTGTACCTGATGGGCCAGTCAACGCCATACCCGTCTTTTGCATTGGCTTCAAAATCAATATCACTCCACCGGTAACACTGTCTTGCCCATAAAATGGATCTTCCTCCAACAATGTTTGCCCTTATCCAGTCATATCTTTTCACTTCTGCATACGGATTCTCCTTATCATTTATATAATAGTCTTTATTGTCCTCTCCATATGAATAGTGGCGGCTTTGAATGTAATGATTTTCTTTGTCTTCCCTGGTGAGCGTTCCCCTGTGAGCGAAGTCCCACATATTCTTAAACGCGTTAGGGTAATGCGGATGAACCAGTTCTTTTCCTCTTTCAAGCAGCAATACTTTGAATCCTTTTTCACACAGTTCTTTAGCGGCAAAGCTCCCGGAAATCCCGGAGCCGACAACAATCGCATCATATGTATTTTGCCCACCGGCTTTACCATTAAGATTCGGCATTGATTATCGTTTTTCTTATTTGCGAAAATAGCTCAGCCGCATAAATACAAGTACCGTTTATTGATCATTCTGCAGCCATTTTTTCAGGAATGAAACACCTTCCCGGGTCAACGCTTCATGCCGCCCCTCGTGTAATTTTAATTCAATTCTATCAGCAATGTTCAAACGGTCGTAATGTAGCTTTGATTTCTCAAATTCTTCTACTACCTGCGACCATTTCGCGATCCTGTCATTCTTACCGTGCTGTATCTGTACAGGACGGGGGCATATCAACGACATGACATCATGATCCGAAAATTCGGTTAACCAACCTGTAAGAAAAGCATATTCCTCGTTGGGGTAGAAACTACCATAGCTTTCATCCGGTACTACCATTTTATTTACCCGGTGATTAAACCATGCCGAAACCACCCCTGCTTTGATCCTGGGTTCAAGCGGCATCCAAAACATCGTTGCCATTCCTCCGAGCGAAACGCCCCATGCGCCTACTTTTTCACTGTCTATACGCTTATCCTGCAATACCACATCCAGCAAATGCTGTAAACGGGCCAGTTCAATACCTGGCAGACTGATATCCGCCAGGCGCGTAAATCTTTCTATATTATTTCTTCGTGAAATAGACCGCATATTCAGCGGCGCCAGTACGGCAAAGCCGGCTTCCAGCAAAGCCCTGGCATAAGCATGATAGCTCGGCCCATTTTCAAATGCTGTTTCAGGACCACTTTCTATACCATGCAATGCAATTACCAGCGGCACAGGCTTGCCGGACGAAGCTGTTGGAGGGAATGCTATTACAGCTTGTGCAGACAGGTTGCCGAGGGGCAGTTCCAGCCATTCGGCTTCTATCCCTAAAATATTATACGGCTTTCGTTTAAGCGCACCTGTTTTTGATAATACCGGCGGTTTAATCACAACTTCTTCCCAGCGCTGACGGTTTTTGGCAACGCTCCTTTCAAATGCAGCTATGCTGCTGTAATCTCTTTTCCAAAGCTTTGATGAACGTTCTTCATATTCATTTACGAGATAATTCGCCAGGTATTTTTCCAGCTCTTTCTCGTAAAGGCTGATCCTCTTTTCATCCTCCTCCGGCAACAGTACTTTTTTATGCTGTGCCCAGGCCGGCACCGAATGCGTTGCCATGATAAGAATCACCAGCCGTATTAAAATGGCAATTGCTGCATCTGCTTTAGATTTTTTTTTCATATTGATCGTGATTGTACATCAAAGCATATGGTGCTGATGAACAGCACCATTGCCCTGCCGACACTTCTTTGTAGCATTGTATTACCAGGCGGATCGCTACAAGGTATAATTAATTTCAGTAACCTGCATTTTGTGTTATGGCAGGCGCCGCGGTCATAACGGTTTGTGCTATGGGAAGCAATAAATTATGCTCGTTGATAGGCGATGCCAGCCCTACACAATCAGGATCTGATAACAGTTTAACCTTAGCGTTCATTACAGATAATGTTCTGCCCGTACGCAGCAGGTCAAACCAGCGTTTGCCTTCGAAAGGCGATTCAAGCCGCTCTTCAAGGTATACAGCGTCCCTGAATTCGTCTTTAGACAATCCTGCAGGCAGCGGCGAAAGACCGGCCCTTGCTCTTACTAGGTTGACGCTTGCATATGCATTTGCCGGACCTTCCTCTTCGTTAACCGCTTCGGCGTAACGCAATAAAACATCGGCATAACGCATTACATACCAGTCTTTACCTGAATTGCCATTGCCGGCATTCGGTGAAACATCCATGTATACATTGATGTATTTGTAAGGATAATAAGTCCCGTTTTTCGTAAACCCGTCACTGATCGCATTTCTTCTTACATCGCCGGCAGTATATGCATTGGCAATATCGTTGGTGGGTTGGTTCCAGCCAAAAGGAAGCCCCTGACCATCCAAAACCAATACACCCTGACTTTCGAGAGGTGCGCAAAACTGATTGATGATAGAACCCAAACCGCTTACGCCTTCTGTATAAAGCGCCTGCAAAATGGCTTCGCTATTGCCTTGTTGGCCTCCGGCGAACAGATCAAAATAATTGGGCAGTAAACTGTACGCATTTAAATCGATCAGCTCCTTAAACGTTGCGGCTGCCTGCGAATAGTTCTTCCTGGTAAGATATACTTCTCCCAGTATGCTTAATACAGCGCCTTTGTCTATGCGTCCTACATCGGCTCCCGTATTGCGGGGCTTAACGAGCAGGGTAGCCGCACTTGTTAAATCATTAATGATCTGTGTATATACTTCTTCGGCAGCATTCCTGCCTTGCTTATAACTGTCATCAATGTTATCAAATCTTTTTAAAACCAGTGGCACATCTCCCCAAAGTCTCACCAGGTTAAAGTAGGCGATACCCCTCAACGCTTTTGCTTCTCCGTTATACCGGTCTTTTAACTCCGCGCTCATTTCTACGCCTTCTATAAACGCAAGGATATCATTTGCTTTTTGGATCAGCGAATAGGATACATTCCAGAAACCTTCCAGATGTTCATTATTAGATGTGAGTGTAAAATCATCATACTCACTTTTAGATAAAGGACCGGATGCCCCGCCCGGAACATATACAGAGGTATTGTCGGAACGTATGTCTGTCATCAGGAATAAAAAGCTTCCCGGATGGTAAAGCGATCCGAATGTTGAATGGGCGCCAATGAGCGCCTGGTCAAAATCTGCAGCCGACTTATAAAATGCTGCTTCGTTAGAAGTATCGTATTGTTTTGTTTCCAGGAATTTTTTGCAGGAGGTAAACCCTGCAACGAACAAAAACAATAACAATATTGCCGAATATTTATTTATAAAGGTATTATAGTTCATGTTACTCTTTTTTAGCTTTAAAGAAGATGATCAAAGGGTGATATTTAAACCCACTGTTATTGTTCTTGTCATCGGGAAAGTTCCGAAATCCATACCCGGTGTCAGGTTATTCGTACCCTCAACCGTATTTACTTCGGGGTTATATCCTTTGTAGTTGGTAAAGGTGTACAGGTTCTCCACATTCACATACAGCCTTGCATTTTTAACGGCGCCATTAAAAAGCTGAGGAACCCTGTATCCGAGCGCAATATTTCTTATTCTTACAAAAGAACCGTCTTCTACCAGCCAGCTTGTAATGATCGGGTTGTTGCCCTGGTACCCCCCGTAAGTTGGTCTGAACATCATTCCATCACCAGGTTCCGCCTCAGATTTCCAGTAGTTCTTGAAAAGCGAACTAACAAGCTTATGAGTGGAAGTTGTTTTAAGCAGATTTAAAACGTCTACACCCTGCACTCCCTGTATGAGAAAAGAAAAATCAAAATTCTTATAGGTGATCCTATTGGTAATGCCAAATGTGTAAGCCGGCAAATTGTTTCCCAGCTCAGTTTTATCATAATCATCAATCACGCCATCCGGGGTGCCGTTGGGACCGGAAATATCTTTAAGTCTCGGATCGCCTACATAAGTAGCGCCGGAGGCTAATTTGGCGCCGTTAGCTAATTCTGTTGCATTTTTAAAAACACCATCATAAATATATCCGTAATAGCTTGCTACCGGCAGTCCCACTACGGTTCTGTGCGTATACGCATTCACAACGCCCTGGTTCCTGGTAAGGATGGGGTCGTTGGACTCATTGAGTCTTTCTACCCGGTTTTTATTGGCAGCTACATTAACGGTAGTTACCCAGGTGAAATTGGCGTTGCTGATATTTCTCGACTCAATCTGCAGTTCAAATCCCTTGTTCCTGATTTGTCCTAAGTTTCTGAGCGTGTTAGAGAATCCTGTAAACGATGGTACCGGCACATTGAACAACATCCCGGATGATACCTTATTGTAATAATCTGCTGTAATATTAATACGGTTATCCAACAAACCGATCTCAATGCCCAGGTCTGTTGCTTTAGACTGCTCCCAGCTCAATCTCGGATTTCCAAGTGAATATTGCGACAGTCCGTTCACAACGCTTCCATCGCCTGTTCCCAACACATATTTGCTCAAACCCACACTGCCTATTGAACCATAATTTCCTATCTGGTCATTTCCAACTATACCATAGCTTGCCCTTAATTTTAACTCGCTGACCGGTTTAAGAGATTCCATAAATTTTTCCTGGCTAACGCGCCAGCTTACCCCCACAGAAGGAAATGATCCCCACTTGCTATTGGCGCCAAATCTTGATGAACCGTCGCGGCGGAAACTAGCCGTTAAATAATATTTTTCGCCATAATCATAATTAAGTCTCGTAATAAGGGAAGCCATGCTCCACTGCGATTTACTGGCTGTAATTGCAGTAACCGTACCTGCATTCACCGTTCTTACAAGGTCATTAGGGTAATTGTTGGCAGCAATACCGGAAGAGGTGAAAGTTGCCATTTGCTCCGAGAAGCCAACCAATGCACCAACGTTGTGTTTTCCTGCAAAAGTCTTGTTATAGCTCAGTGTGTTTTCATTGCTCCAGCTCAGGTTCGTTCCGGAGAAAGTGCTTCCGTATAAATTGGTCCCGGCAACAGAAATTGTGGAGGGTACGAACCTGTCCATATTATTACTGGTGATATCCCCGTTAAAGCTTGTTCTAAACGATAGATTGTCCAGGATATCTACAGTGGCAAAAATAGTTCCAACGGTATTGAATAACCGTTGAACCAGCTTATGTTCCTTACTTAGACCCAATCCATTAGAAAAGAAAATGCTGCCGGGTGGTGTGCCGTCGTCATAGGTAATAGGCTGAGTAGTAGCGTATTTACCATCAGCCGTATATATAGAAACGGCGGGAGGCGCTGTTAAAGCGGCTGTACTTACACCACCGTAATAAGTCAATCCACCCGAGGTATTGATATCGTTGGTACTGTACGATGGGGCGATTCTTATACCTACCTTGATTCTTTTGGTAATTGTTGCATCAATATTACTGCGCAATGAATATTTCTTATACCCATTGCCTCTTGTAACAGCCTGCTGGTCTATATAATTTCCGGAGATATAATACTTTACATTTTCCGAGCCTCCGGACGCAGATATCTGGTAATTGCTCATAGGAGCGGTTTGAAAAACAACATCCTGCCAGTTTACACTGGGCAACAGCGAAGGATCCTTAAACTCATTGGGTATTTTATTGCCCACTGCTCTTACTGAGTTAGGGTCTGATTCACTCCTTCCCGGGATCAACTGACCCTGCGAATACATATGGTTATAGTTACGGATATCGATCTGTTCCGCTACCCATTCTTCTTTCGTCAGCATAGACATTTTGTGGCTTACGTTCTGCCATCCTGTACTTACATTCACTCCGATTTGTGCCCTTCCTTTTATCCCGCTTTTGGTAGTAATGATCACCACACCATTAGACCCCCTTGAACCGTAGATAGCCGTTGCTGATGCATCTTTGAGAATGTCGATGGATTGAATATCTGCAGGGTTAATAAACGCCATCGGATTCGTTGGAGTATTCACCATCCCCGACCAATCACCACCCTGGGCGCCAAACGAAGATGCTGAGTTGTCAACAGGAACACCATCAATCACGTATAAAGGCGTATTATCGGCACTTACCGAGCCTACACCTCTTATTTTGATATTTAATCCTGCGCCCGGGGCATTGGATGTTTGTTGCACCTGCACCCCCGCCACCTGTCCGGCAATAGCTTCTGTGAAAGACACCACACTCCTGTCCTGCAATTGTTTTGCACTAACAGACGACACCGAACCTGTAACGCTTTTCTTGGATTGTGTTCCATATCCTACCACTACCACATCTTTCAATGAAGAAGCCAAAGGAGTCAATACGATAGCCAGGGGCGATTGGTTTTTAACCTGCACTTCCGTCGATTCAAATCCAACATGCGTAAATCGTATCCTGGCATTTTCCGATGCTGTGATGGTGAATTTTCCCTCACGATCGGTGGATACGCCCTGCGCCTGTCCGATAACGGTGACAGATACACCTTCCAGAGGGTTTCCATCCGCGTCTGTTACGGTTCCTTTTAATTCAAATGCAAAGGACAGACTTTTTTCATACCAGTCATGCATTCCCGGCTCGGCATGCAACCTGAACAAACATGTCAGGATCAGTACCGATGTCATTCCCATTAGTAAAAATTGCCTGATCCCCTTTCTTGACAAAGGAGATGGTCTCATAGCAGTTAAGTTCATAATTTTCTTTGTTTAAGTTGATAAGGATGAAAAATGAATTAAAACTCACTATTTAATTACATTACGAATATATTAACCTTTCATTAAATTACTAATATTTTATTTTATCTTTCGATACATTATTTTTTAATAATTAAACAGGTTTTGAAAGATTTTAAGCCTGCTGTTCATCTCAATTCTTATCTGTTTTCGTTTCTTCAACCCCCATCAGCAAAGCCGCTATAATGGCAAGCACCATTCCGGATATAATAACAGGATGGGGTATAAGGGCATATATGCTCAGGGAGATAACAACAGTTAATACCGGTGAAAGCGCTGTTGTCATCGGGGCAATGATAATGGCTTTGCCATACCGGAAGGCATATACCAGGCAAAGCGCACCAAATGCATTTAAGATCTGGATGAGCCCCGCTAACCCCGGTCCTTCAAATCCCCAATTGACGGGTTGCGAAAAATCTGTCATCAGCAATGCTACGGGAATGAGCGCAACAGAGCTCAGCGTCATATAAAAGAAAATGCTTTCCGCTTTCATTGTTTCATTGGCAAACCGCATTACATATCCCTGGGCTCCCCATGCAAGCAATGGTATAGCGGCCAGTAACATCCACCAGTAGCCGTTGACGTTTTTTTCTCCCTGCGGCTGGTACGAAAGCAATAAGATGGCGATAACAGCTACCACGATACCCAACCAGCCTAAACGCCCTGTATTCTCTTTTAACAGGAACACAGCCATTAGTATCGTTACCACCGGGGTGAGCGAGAGCAGGGGAAACACCAGGTAAGCAGGCGCTATTTTCAACGTGAAGAAAAGCACCAGTTGTCCTATGGCACCCAGGAATCCTGCAAGACATCCCCAGAATATGGACTTTCTGTTGTATTCCAGTTTCCATTTATTGATGATCAACGCTACAACGGCAGCCGGGATCATAGTTAATGCCCATACCACATAACCCAGGGTCGCGGGAAAACCATTTTTTTCGGGAATTTCTATAAGCGCGCCCCACACACCCATAAATACCACATGAATGATCACAAAGCTCACCCAGCCTTTTTTTGTCTTCATACTAAGTACATTTATCGAATATGTTCATCAAACCATCCTATCATACGCTGCAGCAGATCTGCCCGGTTTTGTGGCTTTAAATCCGGTCTCCAGCCATGTCCTTCTCCTGTGTATAATATTAAAGCTGTTTTTACGCCCAGCTTTTTTACCGCTGTAAACATTTCCTCTGCCTGTGAAACAGGTACTTCATTGTCTGTTTCGCCATGCAGGAATAAAACCGGGGTAGCCACATTTTTTACGTCTTTTAACGGCGAACAATTCCAAAGCGCTTCATAATTATAATATACAGGTTGCCGGTATTCTGATTCCAGTAAAGAATGATACAATGAAGTGCCGGAAAAGCTGATAAGATTGCATATGCTTCCATCTGCCACCGCCGCCTTAAATCTTTGTGTTTTTGTAACGATCCGGTTGGTCATATAGCCTCCGTAGCTTTGACCGGTCACTCCCAACCGTGAGGCATCTATCCATGAATGCTGCTCAATCGCGGCATCAACGCCCAGCATCAGATCTTCATAATCTCCTTCTCCCCAGGCATTCATCGTACCTTTTGAAAAATCCTGACCGTACCCGCTGCTGCCACGTGGATTAATAAACAGCACGCCATACCCGTTGGCAGAAAGCAATTGCTTCCTGTCTTCAAACTCATCGCCAAACATATTATGCGGGCCTCCGTGGATAACCAGGATCAGCGGGTATTTTTTGGTTGCATCCAATTGCGCCGGTTTTATGATCCAGCCCTGCAGTTTACAGTTATCAAAGCCGGCATACCAGAATGTTTCTGCAGGTTGAAGCCTGCAATTTTTTAATATGGCCTCACTAAAATTTGTTAGCTGCTTTCTGCTGCGCTTTTCCGCATCATATAAAAACACTTCTCCGCGATGCAGGCTGTCTGTATGAATGAAAGCTATTTTCTTTTCATCTTTGCTTACGCTGTATTCCGCTACTTTTCCTTTCCCCGCGATCACTTTTTCTATTTGCCCGGTGCCGATCTCCACACGGTATAATGCAGTATCACCCTGGTTGCCCGCGGTAAAATAAATACATGTCGAGGCATCGTTCCAGCACAATTGTTCCACCCGCCTGTCGAGCAAAGCCGTGAGGCAGGTTGCTACCGATCCGGAAGAGGATACTATGTATAGCTGCGTATCTTCCACCACACTGTCGTTGGTGCTTATTTCGCTTTTAATGCCCAGGTAAGCAATGTATTTTCCATCCGGCGACCAGGAAGGCTGGAATGCCGACCCTTTTTCCGAAGAAATTTTTTGAACTGTTCCGGTTGAAATATCCGCGGCATACACATCGCTCCATTGATTGCTGTCGGGAGCGCCGCTCCTGTTGCTGATGAAACAGATCTTTTTCCCATCGGGGGAAAATGAAATGGAATGTTCATCGTACTCACTTTCAAAAAGGCAGGAGCGCTGCCTGTCGCTGACGGAAACAAGCCAGATGTGCATCCTTTCTTTTCCTGCATATTGTTGCCGCCCTCTTCCACCTTTTGTTTTGTATAGCAGATCTGTGATCTCTCTTACGGCCGCCTTATCATCAGCTTCAGTGAAGGGTTTCGTGCTTATATATGCTATTGATCTTCCATCCGGCGACCAGCAAAAATTATTGGCGGCATAATGGTCAATAAAATAATCTGAAGTATATATATGGGTTAATGTAAGTATTGATTCATCTTCCAGTTTGTATATGCACAATGCCGCAGTTCCATTATCGTCGCCAATATAAGCAATGCTTTTTCCATCGGGTGACCATTGCGGTGATGCGCCTTCTGCCAGCTTTTTTTGCACACCTGTATTAAGATCGATCAACAGGATCTCGTCGGTATGAGCATTGCTATTTGCAGTGGTGAGCACACACACTATCCTGTTCCCCTCGGGAGATACAGATACAGCGCTTACCGACGGTAATGCTGATACATCATTTAGTGAAAATAAGCGCAGGTCTTTGCCGTTATCCTCCATTGTCCAGGCATTTTATTGCTGAATACTTTCCCAATGAATGATTGCTGTTCTTTCGGGTAAGTTATTCTTTTTTGCAAATTCATTTCTTATGGCTGTTACCTTTTGCACCCATTCTCCCAAGGGATATTTCAACTGGCGATAGACCAGGTAACGCATATCTATCGTTCTGTCCGGGTGATGATCTTTTACATCGTCTACCTGGTGAAGAAATTTTCGCCCGTTGGCTTCAGCCACTTTGGGAAACCAATCCTGGTACCAGGTGGTCGTCACTGTTTGCAATACTTCATTACGGTTGGCACGTATCCGGCCTATTTTATCCAGCGCCTGGTCTATCATGGTCAATGCTGTCGCCGGGTGAGTTACAGACTGAGAGGACAGTTGCAGCCATTCATTCGTTTTTTTCAGGTCAAGCAGCATATACAAATTCTGGCGGCAGAGTAAAGCTACAGTATACAGCACCTGCAGATTGTACCGCTGCATATCCGCTTTCGCTATATTTTCATGCAGAAGATTCATCACTTCGTTGTTCTCTTCCAGGAATTTTTCTACCTCCTGCAGCAAGACCTTATGATTGCTGTTCCAGTCGCTGCTCAACGACAAGTCGTTGGTTGAAGGTACGGGCAGCAAAGGTAAGCTTTGATCCCTGGCAGGCTTTGGAACATCGTACATGCCTTCGGAGTTACCCAATATCGGAGCGCGGTGATCGGCAACACCCCACTGCCAGCTCCTGTCCCAGAATTGCGCCTGCGTGCTCAGCAACCTGTAGATCCTGTCCATTTGTACAGCCTGATCGCCATAGAAAGAATGATAAAACCGGCTGGTGAGATCTGCCGGGGCATCAGCAGATTTGTTATTCCATCCCGCAGCAGTACCTGCAGCATAGCCTAACCAGAACGTTTCGGGATTCAGCCCCGCATCTGCCCATCCTGCTATAAATACTCCCATGAAATCGCTTTTTCCTTCGCCGACAGCTTTCTTGATCGTCCCCACTACTTCGCTTACTCTTCCCTTGGCCAGGTTACCCTGCTGTTCTTCGTCATCCGTAAGATCAGACGAAACTTTAAAAAGTTCTTTAGGCGCCAAAGCGTGATATGCTGGAAAGAGCGGTTCAACACCCTGCGTAGAGGTATAAATCATCTGGCGCATGCCATGCGCTTTTATAGTGGAGGCCCACTCAGGATTGTATACACCGCTGATGATATGCGAAGGAATGTGATTGATATCTTCTTTCCTTAATGGGAACTCGGTCCATATAATGGATCTCCTTCCTTTCTCATATAATTTATTGGATATGCGTGTAACATACTCTGCCAGCAGCCTGCCGTTGCCCCCCAACGCTTCCGCCCGTTTTTTATCAGCGGGTGTTTTACCAACATAATAGGCTTCATCGGTAGAAAACATTACATGCCTGCCACCTTTGTTCGCATTGAACAGATCGTTCATCATATGAACGATCTGCGAATCGGCTTTGGGATTGACCACGCTGAGATCATAGTTTGAATTGGGAAATGCTCTCAGCTCTTTATACTCCGTATGCTTTAAAATAAAGGCAATGTGCGCGGGAGCATCCAGGTAAGGGATCAGCTCCACATAATGCGCCCGGGCATAGTCTGTAAGCTCCTGGTATTCTTTTGCACTATAGGCATAGGGTTCAACGATGGACTTTGCGGATTCAAACTGAAAATGCCCCTCCAGCTTTAATGCAAATCCGCTGGTCTTATAATAAGAAGCCTGGCGGATGGCACGCTTCATGGCATCCAAACGTTCAAGATGATGCGCGTCATCCCAATAGATGATCCGGAGATCCATATCCGGCCAATCAACAACACTGCCGGTTGTAAACCATGTTTTGCCATTCAGCGGCTGCAATGATTGTATGAAAGTTTGCACGCCGTAAAAAAGTCCCTGCGCCGCATTTGCAGTAATGCTGATGCTTTGTTTATCAAGATGTAATTTGTATGCCTGCTTTTTCAAAGCCGTACGGTTGGTATCGGTGGTGGCGCCCATAGCAACAGCGCCGGGCTGTATCTTTAAAATGACCCTGTTGCCCGCAACAGCTTTATTTTGTTTTTTAGCTGATATGATAATGCCAAAGCGTTCTTTTAGTTCTTTTACCAGGCTTTGCACAGCAGGATCATTACCGGGAACAGTACCGGCGTCTATATACCAGCTATCATCCAGTACATACTGCTGATCCGAAAAAGATACCTGCTGCGGTACAGGCAACAGGCGCATTGCGGGAAGTACCTTATTGGTATCCTGCAGTGGAGCATGATGCTTTGCATATACATTGAAAGCCGCAAACATGCAGCAGAGAAAGACAGGGAATAAACGAGTTTTCCTCATAATGATATTCGTTTAAATATTGATTTTACAATTCTCCTTTTTTACATTGTTGTATGGCATGATCCACCGCCCTTGCAGTAATGGCCATATAGGTCAGAGAAGGATTTTGTGTGGATGTTGATGTCATACAGGCTCCATCGGTTACGTATACATTATTGCACGTATGCAGCTGGTTCCATTTATTCAGCAAAGAAGTACGGGGATCTTTTCCCATTCTTATTCCTCCCATTTCATGAATATCAATGCCGGGGTTTTGATGGGAATCATGCCGTTCAATATTGACAAAACCCGCTGCAGTAAGCATTTCGGTGAATTGCTCAAAATAATCCTGCTTCATCTTTTCATCATTATCATCGTATTCCACCGATATTTTTAAAAGAGGGATACCCCAGGCATCTTTTTTATCAGCATCCAAACTTACCATACTGGTTTCTTTGGGAATCGTTTCTCCCATCATATGCGAGCCTATTTTCCACGGACCACGTTCAGGATGCAATAGTCTTTCCTTTAACCCGGCACCCGTACCGGAGGAATCTACCTGAGTGCTTCTGTAAGCTGAAAATCCTGCGGCATACCCCCGGATAAAATTGGTTTCCTGTTTGAACAGGTTCCTGAAACGGGGCATATAACCGCCGCCGGCCGGGTTTCTGCCCACAGTAGTAAATTCCCTGAACCCATCGTATTGAGCGGAGATACGTGCGCTGTAATTGTGAAATGCTATAAATTTTCCCATCAACCCGTTATCGTTACCAAGCCCCCGGGGGAAACGGGTAGAGACAGAATTTAAAAGCACGAGATTGGAGTTCAGTGCGCCGGCATTTACAAAAATAACTTTTGCATAAAACTCAATATCTTTTTTGGTGTTGGTATCTATTACCCGCACACCGGTAGCCCTGCCTTTGTTGTTGTCGTATATAACAGAATGTACAACAGAATAAGGGCGCAGTGTTAAATTGCCGGTTTTTTTTGCCCAGGGAATAGTAGCGGAGTTACTGCTGAAGTAACCGCCTAAAGGACATCCGCGCTGGCACAGATCGCGCGACATACATTGTCCACGCCCCTGTTCGAAATGGATGGGATTGGGTTTGGTTAAATGAGCCACTCTTTCGCTGATGACATGCCGGTGCTGGTATTTTTGACTTAATTGCGCCTTAAAATAATCTTCCACCACATTCAGCGGGAATGCAGGCAAGAATTCGCCATCAGGCAGTTGTGCCAGTCCATCCTTATTACCGGCTATCCCCACAAATTTCTCCACATGGCTGTACCAGGGCGCCATGTCTTCATACCGTATCGGCCAGTCTACGGCAAAGCCATCCCGTTCGGGGCCTTCATAGTCAAAATTACTCCATCGCTGCGTGGCTTTCGCCCACATCAGTGATTTGCCGCCTACCTGGTAGCCGCGTATCCAGTCAAAAGGTTTTTCCTGTATGTAGGGATGTTCCGCATCTTTCACAAAAAAATGCGCCGCATCTTCTTTGAAAGCATAGCATCGGTTGATGACAGGATTTGCCTTTTGGACTTCCAGCGGCATTTCACCACGATGCTCGAATTCATAAGGAAACATATTAGCCGTAGGATAATCCTTAATATGCTGCACATCTCTGCCTCTTTCCAGCACCAGCGTTTTAAAGCCTCTTTCCGTAAATTCTTTTGCAGCCCATCCCCCGCTCATGCCAGAGCCGATCACAATGGCATCGAATGTGCGGTCTTTAACAGATCCATTATCAATATCGCCCATTATTCCATTGATTTTATTGCTTAACGGGCGCATATCCGTTGTACTTCTCCAACGGTATGAACTCGTATTTATTAATATTGGTTAAAACATATTTTGAAGTCAGGTATCCCCGCAGCGTCTTTTCTTTCATTATTTTGTAGAATGCGGCAATATCACCGCCATTTTCCTTTTTCTCTTCTATATCACCCAGTATTTCCTGCTGCTGTTTTTCGGTACATGCTGCAAAAGAGTGGGAAAATTTCTTTTTCGCATACAGCTCCAGGTCATTTAAACCCCGCATAAATTGCTGCTGCTCTTCTTTTTCATAGCAATCATCAAGCATTTTTAACGCGAACAAATGACAACCCAGGTCGCCTGCCCCGGGCGTATCGGTTGCCGGAATAATGGCTGAAGCAACTGCAGCAAGCAAATGTTCCTGGACATCAGTGACCTCAATAAGCTTCAGGGCAATAGATGCTTTGCCGGGCTGTTGCAGGCAGGAGGGTACAAGGGCAAAGCCGCCTGCTACTATTACAAGCCGCTGTATGGCCGCTCTTCTTTTCATGATATCCTTATTGATTTTATGAAGACCTTTTTAAGACAGTAAAGAATAGAACGAATATAGCAAATATCATGAAATGAAAATAAATATTTTCGAAACCTTTCTTTTTAGGTATGAGGTAAGAGGTATGAGGTGTCAGCTTTCAGCCTTCAGTGTTGCTCCGAACATTCGGAGTCTGATTTGAAATTTGAGATGAGGTACACCCTGCAACTTGTAACCTGTGACCTGCACCCTGCAACTTTCACGCCGCACCCTTCGGCAGTTATGCAATGACAACTTTAATGCCTGCACCCTCCAGCTTTTTTTGATCTTCCACAGGTATGCCGTTGTCTGTTATGAGCACATCAATATCTGTGATGGGCGCAATGAAAGCAAAGCTTCTTTTGTGAAATTTACTGGAGTCTGCCACAACGATTACCCGTTTTGAAATAGACATCATCATCCTGTTCAAATGCGCTTCTTCCACATTGGGAGTCGACAATCCGTAATTAACGCTGAAGCCATCTACAGCAAGAAATAATTTATCGCAGAAATAATTTTTGAAGCTTTCTTCAGCGGTGGCGCCAATCAGCGACAGGGAATTTTTTCGTAAAAAGCCACCCGGGATAATAACATTTACTTTAGGATGCTCGGCCAATTGGTTCGCAATATTCAATGCATTCGTAATAACGGTGAACTCTCCGATGTCCGCTATATTCCTGGTAATTTCCAGGGTGGTGGTCCCGGAATCCAGTATAATGGTATCGCCTTCTTCGATCAGGCCTGCCGCCGCTTTCCCGATTCTCCTTTTTTGTTCATTGTGCTGCTTGTTCTTATCCGAAAGTGTAAAATCAACCCCTACTCTTTCAACCTTAAAAGCGCCGCCCCGCGCACGAATCAGAGCATTTTTTTGTTCAAGCCGCTTTAAATCGTTTCGTATCGTTACCTCACTAACGTTCAATTCTTTACTCAGGGAAAATACATCTACCTGCCCGTCTGCTTCGAGTTTATTAAGAATTAATGCTCTGCGTTGAACAGTGGATCTTTCTCCGGCTTTTCTCATAAAATGATAATTTATCAGGAAATATCGCTTTTTTCGCCAATACGATTGTAAATATCCGATGTAATTTAGAAATAAGATAGCTTTCGAAATTAAAAAAATAAAAAAACATCAATTGAAAAGTAAATGTTTATTTTTGATTTGAATAACGAAATGAAATGAAAATAAATGCACCTGGGATAATTGCTTCCAAAAATGTTCCTGATGGGGCTAAAAAGTTTTTAGGATTTGAAGCAGGAACATTAAAAAATAACGGTGGCTATATTACCGCTAAAGAAATTACCCAACAGCCTTCACTCTGGACAGGCACCTGGCGCCTGGTAAAAGAAAGAAGGCAGGCGCTTGAATCGTTTTTGAATGAAGCTTATCAGCAGGAATCGCTCACCGTGATCTTAACCGGGGCGGGTACTTCTGCTTTCATCGGGAATGCCCTGCAGGGGCCGTTCCAGAAAAATACGCAAAAGAATACTGTGGCTATTGCCACGACCGACCTTATTTCTCATCCCGAACATTATTTTGACGATAAGGTTGTGCTGCTGGTATCTTTTGCAAGGTCAGGCGACAGCCCGGAGAGCGTAGCCGCAGTAAACCTTGCCAACGAATTATGCAGAAAAGTATATCATTTAATTATTACCTGCAATCCTGCAGGCAGCCTCGCATTGGCAAAGAGCAGTAAGCCTGCATTTATATTTCTTCTACCTCCCGGAAGCAACGACCAGAGCCTGGTCATGACCGGGAGCTTTACTTCGATGCTCCTCGCGGGACTGCTGATCTCAAGGATAAAAGAAATTGAAGCACTGGAAGGGACGGTGCAGCAGCTCTCCGGGTATGCAACCAATATCCTGGATAATTACAGTGAAAAATTAAGCGCAGTTGCCAAACTTCATTTTCAAAGGGCCGTGTTCCTTGGTTCCGGACCGCTCCGCTCCGTTGCCAATGAGTCTGACTTAAAACTACAGGAACTTACCGGTGGCAAAGTGATCTGCAAATTCGATTCTTTCCTTGGCTTCCGGCACGGCCCTAAAGCCGTTATTGACGCTTCTACCTTATTGGTATACCTGTTTTCAAACAATGCCTATGTGCATCAGTATGAACATGACCTTGTAAGATCAATTGCATCCGGTGAAAAAGGATTGTTCAGCATTGGCATTGCTGAAACTGCAAAAAAAGATCTGGAGTTGGATCTGCAGATCGTATTATCGCCTAACGACGAAACTGTTGAGGAAGAATTTTTATCGGTTTGCAGTGTTTTGCCTGCACAAATATTAGGGTTTTATAAGTCTCTTGAGCTGGGACTTACACCGGATAACCCGTCAAAGAGTGAAACGATAACCCGTGTAGTTAAAGGCGTAATTATTTATCCCTTTAAGCATGATGAAAAAATTTGACGTATCGGTAATAGGAGAGCTTAACGTAGATATCATCCTGAACCGGAATGATGCATTCCCGGTAATGGGTAAAGAAGTGCTGGCAAAACAGATGGATATAACGCTGGGAAGCTCATCTGCTATTTTTGCCAGTAACCTCTGCAGTCTTGGTGCAAAAGTGGCTTTTATCGGAAAGCTGGGGCAGGATCATTTCGGCGATATAGTAATGCAATCGCTGAAGCATAGCGGGATTGATACGAGTGCCGTTAAGCGCGAAAAAGATTTGACTACCGGCGCAACCATAGTATTGAATTTTGGAGAAGACAGGGCGATGATAACGCATCCCGGCGCAATGGAGCATTTAAGCGCAGCAGATATTGACTGGAACATTATCAGCGATGCTTCACACCTGCATTTTTCTTCTTTTTTTATACAGGAAGGTATTCGAAAAGATATAGGTGACATTTTTAAAGAAGCTAAAAGTCTCGGACTTACTACTTCTTTTGATATGCAATGGGACCCTGCGGAAAAATGGGATATTGACCTGGCAGCTATCTTACCTCATGTTGACATCTTTCTTCCAAACGAAGCAGAGCTCCTGCACATCACCCGCAGCTCCGCTGTGGAGGAAGCTATAGCGCAGATTGCCGGTTTGGCCAATATCGTAGTGGTAAAGCAGGGCAATAAGGGCTCTACCTCCTTTTGCAAAGGGAAAACATTTTTCCAGCCTGCTTTCCTGAATAATGATGTGGTAGATGCAATAGGCGCAGGCGACAGCTTTAATGCCGGGTTCATTTACAAATTTATACAACATCAGCCTGTAGCAACCTGCCAGGAATTCGGGAATGTTATCGGGGCAATTTCTACTACTGCTGCCGGTGGTACTACCGCATTCAATGATAAGCACAATATTTTGAAGATCGCAAAAGAAAAATTCGGATATGCCGGCAAATAGTATGACAGAAAAGCTGAGAGCAATGCAGCGACGCAAATCATCTTTATTGGCCACTAACTTTTATAATTATGAAACATTAAAAGGCATTATGCTGGCAGCTTCCCGGGCCGGGCAGCCTGTGATACTGCAGCTTACCCGTAGTTCCATTGAATATATGGGGCTTGAGATGGCAGTGAGCATGGCCCGGGCCGCGCTGCAACAATATAAGGTAGAAGGGTGGATACACCTGGATCACGGAGATACTTATGAGCTGGTGAAGGATTGCCTGGAAGCAGGCTTCGACTCTGTAATGATAGATGCCAGCGAAAAGCCGCTGGAGGAGAATATAGCAGTTACAAGGAGGGTGGTGGCGTTAGCCGCGGGTTTTCACGCCAACGTGGAGGCAGAACTTGGGTATGTGGCCAAGCTCGGACAGTCAACGGATAAAACAGGATTCACCGAACCGGATGAAGCAAAATATTTCGTGGAGCAGACGGGCGTTCATGCTTTGGCGGTAGCCATAGGTTCCGCTCATGGTTTTTATACACAGGAACCTAAGCTCGACCTCGAAAGATTGCAGGAAATCAATGAAGCAACAGATGCCGCACTCGTATTGCATGGCGGTTCCGGTATACCGCCGGAAAGCCTCAGGCAGGCAATTGAAAGGGGTATTTGCAAGATCAATCTTGCCACAGAGATCAAAAATATATTTATGACCACATTGAAAGACTGCTTGCTTAAAAGCAATGAGATCGATTTGCGGAAAGTTTTTCCACCTGCAATTACTGCAGTGTCAAACCTGGTGAAAGACAAATTAGACATAATAAGTAACTGATCGTGCTTTTTATTACATTTACTCCGATAATGCGTAGAAAAAATTGTTAGCCCGTATTACTCCATATAATGAACAGGAACTACTGCAGGGATTGCGCCGGGGCAGTGAGCATGCTTTTACTGTATTATACAAGCACTATAGTGTTCCGCTGTACTATAATATTTTATCTCTGGTAAAAGACGAATGCACCGCCGAAGAGCTGGTGCAGGATGTGTTTTCGAAAATATGGAGACAAAAAGCTTCTATTGACATACGGAAAAGCTTTTCCGGGTATTTGTTTGTGACAGCGCGTAACCGGGTATATGATTTCTTTCAGCAGGTAAGCCGCGACCAGGCGCTGCAGGCAAGGATCATGACCATAGCTTCAGAAGGATACGATCATATTGAGCAGGCCATTTTTGCAAAAGAAAATGCAGACATTCTCCGTAAGGCAATTGATGCGCTGCCGCCACAGCGGCGCAGGGCTTTTGAATTGTGTAAGTTAGAAGGATTGACTTACCGGCAGGCAAGTGAAGCAATGGGCGTATCCCTGTCTACCGTTAAAGATCATATGGTCAATGCCCTTGATGCCATCCGCTTATATATCTCCAAGAATGTAGGTGTTGCAGGAGCACTTGCATTTTACTGCTTTTCTATCCTGCCTTAAAATTTTTTCCAAAAAAATAGCCCGGGTCAACCGACCTGTTTTTATTGCAGGCAGTCTTTATTAAAAGACATTGTGGAAAATGACCGGCTTTTTGTAAAGCTTTTCAATAAATATCTTGATAATTGTTGTTCCAGGGAGGAGATAGACTATCTGTTCATGCTGATACAATCGGATGAATATAGCCGGCTTGCGAACGAGATGATCGGAAACCGCTTAAAACATAACCCCGGATCTGATGATACGGATGATGCATTGAGGGAAAGACTTGATGCAAGGCTTGTTTCTATCTTAGGCAGATCACCGGGACGTGCAACACAGCCTGCGCGCAGGTTGCATGCCTGGAAGTGGGCCGTGGCTGCAAGCATATTATTAGCTGTTTTTATCAGCATATACCGTTTTGAACCGGAAATTGTGCCCGCCGAAGCCAAACCCATTGCCGTTGCGCCGGCGGCTGCAGCTTCTTTAGCCGGATACACGCGGTATATCACCCTGCCTGATGGTAGTTCTGTGGTGCTGCATGCGGGGAGCAGGCTTGAGTATCCCACTGTATTTGCAGGTAAGACCAGGGAAGTGCGGCTTTCAGGCGAAGCTTATTTTGATGTATTTCACAATCCTGAAAGACCATTCATTATTCATACAGGTACGGTAAAAACCACCGTACTGGGGACGGCCTTCAATATCAGATCGGATGAAAAAAAGGTGGTTATTTCAGTTACCAGGGGGAAAGTGAGGGTGGAAGACGCCACTAAAGTATTAGCGGTGCTTACCCCGGATCAGCAGGTAGAATATAGTATAGAAGCAGCTGCGGGCGTCCGGCACAATGTAGATGCCCAAACGATTGTAACCGACTGGACAAAGGAGAATATGGTATTTAACGGGATCACTTTTGAGGAGATAGGAAAGATACTGAGCCGCAGGTACGGCGTACCGGTGCGGTTTGAAAATGAAGCGTTGAAAAATTGCAAGATAAGAGCTTCCTTCTCCGGAACGGAACCCCTGGATCATGTGGCGGGTGTATTGAGCGCGATCAGGAATGGCGGTTTTAAGCAAATCACCGACGGTACTATCGTGTTTACCGGAGAAGGATGTGACTGATTTTGTAATTACACAAGATTAATACAACCAATAATAACTACTGCAATGGAAAAAGAAAATTCTTCATGATGATCCTGCAGACGTTGAAACGTCATAAAAAGGGCCCCTCGTTCCTGGAAAGATAGAAGGGGCCAATTTTAAATATTACTGTCTAACATTTAAAACCATGTGCAATTTATGCAAAAAACTATCTGTTTGCATGAAAAGTCCGTAGCGGGCTTTCCACTCCTTAGATCCAATAGTTTTCAACAAATCAGATTTCTCATGAAGGCAAGCATTTGCGCGATCTCCTTCGTGTTAGTTACGATCCAGTTGCTGGTTGCAGCGCCAGGTCATAGTCAGGACATGGAAAAAGAGATAACGTTGGGGCTGCACAAAGAAAGCCTTTCCAGCGCATTAAAAAGAATTGAAGATATCTCCGGCTTCAGGATTGCCTATGCAATAGAAGATGTGGAGAAGTATCCTAAGCTCAGCGTTCCCAGGGCAACAAGAACGGTTGCAAAAACACTTGAAATAGTGCTGGCGCAAACCATTCTCGATTTCAAGCAGCAAAATGATGCGATCATTATTTACCAGGGGCAAACGATGAGCTCATATAATGCTGGTGAGGCTTCGGCTTCTCCCGCCGCAGATACCATCCGGGGAAAAGTGGTGAACGACAGGAATGAACCTGTTGAATCCGCATCCATACTGGTAAAAGGCACTCAAAATGGAACTACTACCAATGCCCGTGGTGAATTTGTACTACGCGGCGCAGTATCCGGGGCAACCATCGTAGTAAGCGCCGTAGGCTATGGCACCCAGGAGACAGTATTGGCAGGCAGATCATATATTAATCTTCAACTGGTAAGTATTGCTACGGGAATGGAAGAAGTGGTGGTGACCGCTTTGGGCATCAGCCGCAAAACCAAATCGCTTTCTTATGCCACACAAAGCGTAAAGGCTTCCACGCTTACCGAAGTAAGAGATCCGAACAATGTATTGAATTCTTTGCAGGGAAAAATAGCCAACGCGCTGATCACACAAAGTTCAGGTGGCGTGGGCAGCGATGCCAAAGTGATATTGCGTGGCAACCGCTCTATTACAGGCAACAGCAGCGCTTTAATTGTAGTTGACGGTATACCGGGAGGGGACCCCGGCATCAATCCTGATAATATAGAATCCATGACGATCCTGAGCGGGTCATCGGGAGCCGCACTATATGGCAGCCAGGCAGGTAACGGCGTAATAGTCATTACAACAAAAAAGGGAAGAAAGGACGGCATTACGGTTGGACTCAATTCGGGTATTACGGCAGAAAGACCATTTGCTTTGCCGAGGGTACAGAATACATACGGACAGGGAACGAACGGCAACCTCGATATTTCTACCGGTGATAGCTGGGGCGCTAAAATGACAGGACAATCCTATACTGATTACTTTGGCAATCAAAATACATACAGCGCGCAACCTGATAATATTAAGGATTTTTTCAGAACAGGCATAAATCTGAATAATGCAGTCAGCGTGTCCGGCGGCTCTGAAAAAGCACAAACTTTCCTCTCCTATATCAACATCAATACCCAGGGTATCATTCCCAACAATAATCTTGTCAGCCATATTGTCAATCTTCGTATCACCAACCAGATCAGTAAGAAATTCTCTACGGATGCCAAAGTAACCTACCATAGAAGAGACATAAAAGCCAGCCCGAGAGCCGGCGAGTCGAATACTCCTGTTATGGATATCTACCAGATTCCACGCAGTGTATCTACTGCTATGGCAGAGCATTACCAGGATATTAATAATATCGGCGTACCGGTACCGGCATCCTGGCCATCTACGGCTACCGGCGTGTATGGCAACCCTTATTGGGAGGTAAATAATGACAGGCTTGATAAAGCGAGGAATAATATCATAGGCTTTTTGAAAGCAAAATACCAGGTGTTAAGCTGGCTAAGCATTTCGGCAAGCGCTAATATTGACACCTATAATGAAACGCAGGAACAAAAAATTTTCCAGGGAACTGTTTCATGGGCAAGAAATGCCGGTGGCTACTATTCTGTCACCAATGCTTACACCATGCAGAAGTGGTTTGATGTAATGCTGGAAGGCAACAATAACATTACAAAAGACCTTAACATCAGTTATCATACCGGGGCTATTTATAAAGACAACCAGGCTAACAACACTGTTGATATCGCCAATGGGCTGAACGTTACCAATAAATTCACCATGAATCTTGCCACTACGCCTGTTTCGCAGCAATCGGGCAACCAGGTGCAGGTTCAATCCGTATTTGCACTGGCAAATCTTTCTTTAAAAGATTATCTTTTCCTGGAAGGTTCATTCCGCAATGACTGGGATTCCCGCCTGCCTCCGCCCCATTCCTTCAGCTATTATTCCGCAGGACTTTCCGGGATTATATCAGAAATGGTAACGCTCCCATCTTCCATAAATTTCCTGAAAGCGTTTGTGAGTTATTCAGAAGTGGGTAATGGCGGGCAATTTGGATTGCTTACCACGCCCTATGATTATGTTGCCGGTGCGGGGCAGGGATATTTATACAGGAGAAGCGTACTTCCTTTTCCTACACTGAAGCCGGAGATTGTAAGAAGCATTGAAGCCGGGATTGATGCCAGGTTTTTAGACAGCCGGCTGGGCATATCCGTTAATTATTATAAAAGCAATTCATTTAACCAGCTTTTCAACCTGCAGCTACCGGTGGGTACAGGGTATACCTCCAGCTACCTGAACGCCGGTAATATTCAAAACCAGGGGGTTGAAGTGATTGTAAACGGCTCGCCGGTAAAAAGCAAAAATTTTGGATGGGACATCGCCTTCAACTTTGGACTCAACAGGAATAAGGTCATTGAACTGTCGCCGGAAATTAAATCTGTGAAGCTCGTTGCATATACTGATTTTGGAGGTCAGCCACAAATTAATGAAGGGGGGAGCTTCGGCGATATTTACGCACATACCTGGGCTAAAAACGACAAGGGACAACACCTCGTTACCGACCTGGGTATACCTCTTACCAGCAATAGTTTAGGGCAATTGCCTTCACTGGTCGGTAATTTTTCGCCAAAAGCAACCTTAGGACTGACTAATACATTCTACTACAACAAATTTTCAATGAGGCTGCTGATCGACGGGCGCATAGGCGGCACGCTTATCTCGGGAACGGAAATGAATATATCCTACAGCGGCATTACGGAAGAAACAACAAAGTATCGTGAAGGGGGCTTAAACCTGGGCGGCGTGAATACTGCAGGCAACACGGTTTCAGCAACCATTTCCGCCCAGGATTTCTGGAGAAACGCCTCACGTAAAAGATTTGGTACGGGCGAATTTTATGCTTACGACGCTACCAATTTCAGGGTAAGAGAATTTTCGCTCGGGTATGATATCCCGCTAACGAATTCCTTCATTAAAACTGCAAAGATATCCGCAATGGCGCGCAATCTTCTTTGGTTGTACAGGGGTTCGTCAAAACTGGATATACCCGGGCTGGGTAAACGAAAGATGTGGATGGATCCGGATATGAGCCTCAATAACGGAAACTCGTTCACCGGCGTGGAATATGGTGCATTCCCTTCTACACGCAGCATTGGATTCAATTTGCAGTTGACATTTTAATGAACCTTAGAAAAAAATATTATGAAAGCAAATAAAATATCTACCTGTATCCTGCTGGGATTTGTATCAGCAGCAGCTTTTTGTATACAGGCATGTACTAAAGACTATAAGGAAATTAATACTGATAAAACCGCGGTAGCAACTGTAGGTGATGCAGATTTACCTTTTCTCTTTTCCGGGGCCATCGAAGCCATACCCTGGGGCAACCAGGTAGCAGAAAATCTTTTCGCTGCACAGTATGCGCAGTATTTTGCCTGTAATGCCACTTATTTCCCTACTGACAGGTATACAATGAATTCAGCATGGGCTCAGTACAATTTTGACCCGATGTATACCCGTGTGGCCCCGCAATTGCAGGTAATACTGGAACAAAAAGATCCCGGCTCGGCTGAAGCTGCATTAGCAAACATATGGTGGGTATATGCTTTTCACCGTGTAACCGATTACTGGGGACCTGTTCCTTACTTTTCCATAGGGCAGGGAGGAACAGCAGTGCCTTACGATGCGCAGGATAAAATATACGATGATTTCTTTAAGCGCCTGGCGGCTGCTACCGACATCCTGAAAGATAAAACAGCAGAGACACCGTTTGGCAAATATGATCTTATATATAACGGCAATGTAAGTAAATGGATAAAGTTCGCCAATACACTGCGTTTACGATTCGCCGTGAGGATATCCAATATAGATCCGACCCGCGCAAAAACAGAAGCAGAAGCAGCCTATGCGGGTGGAGTATTGACTACAAGCCCTGGTGAGGATACCTATGCGCCCAAAAATTTGCTGGATCAAAACCCGATCTCACGGATGTCTGACTGGAATGAGTTCAGGATGAGCGCTACCATGGAATCTGTTTTAACAGGATACGATGACCCAAGAAAATCGAAATATTTTATTCCTGCTAAAAATACAGGACAATACGATGGCTTAAGAAACGGGTTGTCAGAAAGCCAGTTGGGTGATGCAATGAATAAAGCCGATGCCAACTCGCATATTGGTCCGCGTTGGACATCACCTCTCTATGGTGGCATTGAAGCCTATCTTTCTACTCCTGCAAATGTGATGTGTGCAGCGGAAGCCTGGTTTCTTCGTGCAGAGGGCGCTTTATTAGGTTGGGATATGGGCGGCACAGCCAAAGAGCTGTATGAAAACGGCATCAAAAATTCCATGCTCCAATGGGGAATAACTGATGAAACCACGATTAATAATTATATTAACAGTACGGCTGTGCCCGTTGCACCCAGTGATTATTTAAATTCTCCTGCCGTAAGTAATATACCTGTAAAATTCGGCGCGGATGTAACCATGCAAAAAGAACAGATAGCAACACAAAAATGGCTGGCGCTATTCCCTGACGGTATGGAAGCATGGGCTGATTACAGGAGAGGTCATTATAATAAATTATACCCGGTAGCCAACTCTGACAATCCTGATCTTACAGACCCGGCTACCCAATGGATAAGACGCATTACTTTCCTGGAATCTGAAAAACAAAGCAATGGCGAAGAAGTTGAAAAGGCTGTTGATTTATTAGGCGGCCCGGATAAAATTACAACAGCATTATGGTGGGATATACATTAACCGTTCGTTATATGCTTTTTATTTTTAGCAAGCAGTAGTAAACAATAATGAAAATCACATTTTTCCTGTACATACGGGCGCATAGAACGTTATTGGCAATGCTATTGTGGGCGGCAGCGCTGAATGCCGCCGCGCAAACCGGCATTACGGAGAAGAACATCCGGTTCATTGAATATCACGGATTCCCGGAAGGAAATTCGGCATGGGATGATATCGGATACAATCCATCAGATAATACGGTATACGTTGGTATAACCGATCATAAAGACAAAATAGCCCTATACATTTATAGCCCTGATAAGGATTCGGTAAAGCTGAAAGGATTTATCAGCGATCTGGGCAGGCTCCGGCCTTTTCAATGGCAGGGAAAGATTCATTCCAAGTTTGCAGCGGGCCCCAAAGGAGAAATGTACTTCTCTACAGACGGGGGAGAGTCACGCGAAGAATATTTAATGGATCATCCCAAAGGATATGCGGGAGGCTTTTTGATGAAATGGAACCCGGAGCAAGACAGGATGACCAACCTTGGCATGGGGATGCAATATGAAAGCATTAAGGATATAGATGTTGACCTGACCACAGGAAACATATATGCCGTCAGTTATCCCCAGGTTCATTTCCTCATATATAATCAGCAGTTGAATCAGCTCAAAGATTATGGCAGGCTGGGAAGCGCCCATGTGCCCCGCATGATGTTTACCGACAAGTGGGGCAACGGCTATTATGTTGACTGGAGGCAACGGCTGGTGAAATATGAAAAATCGCAGGATAAGCTCCTGTTCGATTCAAAAAGCCTTCCTGCATTTGAAGGCACTCCCGGTGAACATATCATCACCGGCATTACCGCTTTTGCAAAAGATGAAAAGAAAGGAATTATTTACCTCATAACATACGGCGCCAAAGTGCTTGCATTTTACCCGCAGCAAAACGGCATCGGGAAGGTGGAGGATCTGGGCGGAGTGATTGATATACCCGGTAAGCAAAAATGGAATTATTATGTACCCAACCTGAATGTGGGCAACAACGGGAAACTGTATTATGTGATCGGCGGACATGGTATTTATGCAAAAAAGGATCAATCGTTGTTTGTGGAATTTGATCCGGAAACGGGAAAGCAAAAAGTAATTTATGAATTTCCTTCTACCGTATTCGTGGAAGCTACGGGATGCGATACTAAAGACAAAGACGGCAATATGTATTTTGCCGGCAAAAAAAGCGCACCGCCAAATGCAGCTAAAGGAGGAGCCCTTGCGGAATTAGGGGGACAGGCAACCATTCCGTTCTTAGTAAAATTCAATCCCGATAAAACAGTGTATTGATGAAAAAATTAATTGTAGGTATATTCCAGTTGTGTGTATGCCAGGTATATGCACAATACGAGTTTTTCTCACCCAAAGATGCTTTCGCCATAGAAGTATCGCTTGATAATACTGCTTTAAAACGGTTGCCCGTTTACCGCAATGCTATTTCCTCGCTTATCGTCTCGGGAGATTATATCGTTGGCGGCACAAGTGCTGATGAAGGGTTATCACCTTTTATTTTTACTGCTTCTCTTTCAAAAAGAGAGATGCACAGTATAGTGGACATAGATAAGATCATACCGGGACAGAAAAGCATCAGGACAGGGTTTTGCAGGGGAATGAATAAAACTTTATATGCCGGCACTTTGCCGGGTGATAAAGAAAAAGCCGGTGGACATATTATTGCGGTTACTGTTGATGCGGGGGGAATGCCGGTGGTGAAGGACCTGGGAATTCCTGTTGCCGGCGAAGGGATCTTTGCTTTAACAATAGATGCAAAAAGAAATACATTGTATGGCATTACATTGCCTGCAGGCATTTTTTTCAGTTATTCCATTGCAACGAAAAAAGTAAAAACATACCGCGATATTGTTCCTTCCGCAAAAGACCTGCAATTGTTTGCCGAGTATGCGCTGGCGCCCGATGAGTATATATGCAAGGCATTGACTGTAGCAAAGAACGGACTGGTATTGGGCAGCGCGCCTGTAAACAGGATGTTTGCTTTCAACCCCGCCACAGGGCAATTTGAATTTTTTAAAAAAGAAATGCCTGATGTATGGGGAAGAAGATCTTTGGGGCAAATAGAAAGCTGGGCCATGTCGGCAAACGGGAAGCTCTTTGCAGGCAATGCAGGCGACGGGCAGCTGCTGGAAGTAGATGCCGTTAATAAAACGATCCAAAACAGGGGCAAGCCCATTATGATGCCGCAGCTGCGCGGACTTACGTTTGCATATGACGGAAGACTGTTCGGTATAGCAGGAGCGCTTCCCGGGTATACCCACCTGTTCAGCTATGAAGCCGGCAGGGAAGGATTTAAAGATTATGGCAACCCCCAGTTTACCATGGTTGCCCCGGGCATTGAGCAGGGCATTGACTGGAGAGGCTTTCAGCTGGGAACAATAGCTTCTTCCGAAGACGGGAAATACATTGTGATGGGAGAAGACGAATCCCTCAGCCAGCTGCTGGTGTTCCCGGTGGAAGCGGCAAAGTAGCAGGCAATAGTGAATAGGCAATAGTGAATTATTCACCATTCACTCTCAAATGGAGTTCATACTATGAAAAGAATCTTTTTTATCGGATATATATACCTGGCAATAGCAGCCTGCAATACCGGTTCAAAAAACAATCCGGCAAACGACAGTGGAAAAAGCGGGTGGGACATTGCGATCGTACCCGCTGCTGTGCGGGTTGACCCGTTAACGGGTGAGATCATCGAAAACAGGTTTAAGGGCGTTGAAGGAAAGCAGGCTGTTTACCTGCAAAAGAAAAACTGGGTATACGATGGCGATAAGGCTGTATTATCGGGTGCAAGAGGAGAATATATTTCTTTCCAGGTAACGCTCAATAATTATACCGACAGCATGCTCCGCGATATAAGCATTGCTATGCCGTTGTTCCATAACCGGCAAATGGAAATAAAATGCAAGCCGGAAATATTTCTTGAATGGGCTGTACATGTGCAGACGCCGAGCACCGGGTATGCGAAAGCTTCCCTGGGAAAAGGCTGGTATCCCGATGCGCTCATACCACTGGAGAATATACAATACGACTCATCCAAAGTACATGAACGCTGGACATATCCCTTATGGTTACCCGATTTTAACAATCGCATAGAAGGGCAGCGGACACTCGTTTTCTGGGTTGACCAGTTCATCCCTTTTGAAGCGGAACAGGCAAAAGCGGGAGTATATACTTCAGAGATTGCTGTAACTGTTGGCGGACAAACGAAAAAAATACCCGTAGCGCTCAATGTATGGAATTTCGCTATCCCGAACGAGAATAAGCTGAAAGCCAGCTTACAGGAAGAAGGATATTTAAGCGGCAGGGATGAGAAAAGCGAGCTGGAAGTATACCAGCTTTTCAAAAAAAACCGTATCGGCTTAATGGATCCCACCTACCAGCCTGAATTGCTTTCGCAAAAAGGAGAAAAAGTAAAGATAGCATGGGAAGCGTTTGACAAACGGCTTAAGAAATATTTTACCGGCGAAGCGTTCACTGAAAAATATGGATATGGGTACGGACCCGGGTACGGAGAGCCGCTGGAAACATTTATGCTGCCTTTTGATGTATACGGAAAGCATGGCACTTCCGGATGGCCGGATACCGGAACCCCTGGTGAAGAGCGGAATGAGAAAAACAGCGCTGTCTACATTGATGCTATCCTGCAGGTAAGATCGCATCTGCAATCCATGATCAACCCTGCTAAAACCGACATTACCGTGTACCTGAACGGACTGGATGAATCCTACTTTAAAGAGGCATTAGACAGGATGGTGTATTACGGCAATATGTTTAAGCGATATTATCCCGAAACAAACTTCCGTATTGATGGAGGGTATAATGATTCGGCAATGGAATATGTACATCAATCCATAACTGCATGGGCATCTCACACTATTAATTATGATATAGACCGGGTAAAGAAATACCAGGACATGGGCATCAAAGACTGGTTATACGGGCCATTGCTGTACGAAGGAAAGGTAAACAGCTGGGTAGGAAGCAGTACGTTCACGGATCTGCCGCTGCTCAACGACCGGGCCATCAGTTGGGCTGTATGGAAATACCACACGTATTCATGGATCAGCTGGGGTATCGGCGTTGGAGGAAAGAGCGGATGGTATGATCCCGAAACATGGAAAGATGTATATAAGCATGGCGCTGATTCAGATCCTGAATTCACCTATAAAAAAATTAACGGAAGCGCATTAATGATATACGAGCCCGGTATAATACCCAATGTGAACCGTTATTGTCCCAGCATACGATTGAAAGCCATGCGCAATGGCGTGCAGGAATATGAGTACATGCGATTGCTGGCGGCTGCAGACAATAGCAGGGCAAGAGTGGACAGCATTGTGAACAGCATTATCAAACGTCCATTCGGAGAAAAGGCAATTGGCAACCTGGATGTATGGAGCTACAATGCCGGGGAGTGGGATAACAGCAGGATAACTATGGGAAAGATGATCCACGAATCGGTTCATTAAAAGCGTTAAATAATAATCAGTAAATTAATCCTTCATTAAACGACCATATATGAGCAAAAGACGGCAATTCTTAAAATTCGCTGCTTTAACAGGTTTGGGTTCAGGCAGCCTCATCAATGCATTCCCTTTTTCGCCGGGCGCTACAACTGTTCAGGAAAACGAACCTGTTATGCTGCCGGATGATGACTTACTTAACCTGATTGGCTTATATGGCCCATGGGCAGTTGGGCTGATAGAAAAAGAGTTACCCCTGTTTTCTTACAGGCGCAATGAGTGGAACAATTTAGCCAGGTGGAAAAAAGCAGCAAGACAAAGATTGTTAGAGCGTATGTCTGTTCCTGCTGTTAAAACGCCCGTTTGTAAAACGCTCAACACGTATGAATATAACGGGTTGAAAATAGAGGAGCTGCAATGGCAGTTGCCTTATGGGAGACCCACAGATGCTATACTGTTAAAGCCTGCCAATGCAAAAGGCAAATTACCGGGCATACTTGCCTTTCATGATCATGGCGGCAATAAATATTTCGGCGCAAGGAAAATCACAAAAACATCCGACACACAGCATCCGCTCATGGTGGCGCACCAGGAACATTATTATGAAGGCGCCGCATGGGCCAATGATATTGCAAAACGGGGTTACGCGGTATTGATACCTGATGCTTTTTCATTTGCAAGCAGGAGAGTCATGCTGCAGGATGTGCCGGAGCGGAACCGCGGAGGATTAAATGACAATGACCCGGAAAACCCTGCTAACATAAAGGCTTATAACGACTGGGCCACCAACCATGCGCACATCATGGCTAAATCATTGTTTTGCGGGGGCACAACATGGCCTGCCGTTTTTTGGGCGGAGGACAGGGTGGCGCTTGATGTGTTGTGCGCCCGCAATGATGTGGATGCACAAAGGATCGGCTGTGCGGGATTATCGGGAGGAGGCTTGCGATCTGTATTTTCGGGTGGGCTGGATGACAGGATAAAATGCGCTATTTGCGTTGGCTTTATGACTACCTGGAAGGACTTCCTGCTGTATAAATCTTTTACACATACCTGGATGGCTTTTGTGCCCCTGCTGCCCAAAGAGCTGGACTTTCCTGAAATATTAGGATTACGCGCACCACTGCCTACCCTGGTTTTAAACAATAGCCAGGATCAGCTGTATACACCCCCCGAAATGAAACGCGCCGATGAAATATTACAACAGGTGTATAACAAGGCGGGCGCTCCTGATAATTTCCGTAGTTCCTATTATGACGGCCTGCATAAATTTGATCGCCCGATGCAAGAGGAAGCTTTTGACTGGTTTGACAAGTGGCTAAAATAAAAAGGTATTATGCTTACTAAGGCCATAAGAAGACTCAGTAAAGCTCAACGTGCTTTCCATTACCACACCGTATGCGGTAATGGCAGGTGCAATAAAAAACGGGACAAAAGTAGATTTTTCCACTTTGTCCCGTCAGGTCGGGAAGACAAGATTCGAACTTGCGACCCCTTGCACCCCATACAAGTGCGCTACCGGGCTGCGCCACTTCCCGAACTTTTTGCAGCATTGTTATCCTGCAAATATCTTTTTATTCCTCGTTTTTTAATTTTAAGTTCCAACCTGACAGCTTCAGTTCTGCTTTCACATTCAAAAGTTATAACTACAATCCAAGGAATTCCTTTGGATGTAAAATTTCCTTTTCCCATATTATGTTCTACTATCCTTCTTTCTACATCTTCGCTGCTTCCAACATAATACTTATCTATAGAACGACTATATAATATATATACAAAATACATTCTGGTGTTTTCATTGCGACCCTCCCGCTCCAAGCGGGATGCGCTACCGGGCTGCGCCGCTTCCCGAACTGTTTGCAGAATTAATATCCTGCAAATATCTTTTTATTCCTCGTTTTTTGATTTTCATCTCAAGCTGAACAGCCTCACTTCGGGTGGCAAATTCAAACGTGATGATCAAAATCCAGGGAATTCCTTTTGAAGTAAAATTCCCTTTTCCCTTATTATGTTCTGCAATCCTTCTTTCTACATCTTCGCTACTTCCAACATAATATTATTTATCCAAAGAACTACTATATAAAATATATACAAAATACATTTTTTGGTGTTTCATTTTGCGACCCTCCCGCTCCAAGCGGGATGCGCTACCGGGCTGCGCCACTTCCCGAGCTATCATGAATGTAAAAGCCAAATGTGAAAATTTCGACACATTCACACTTTCCTGTAAGCTAACCTTTTGAATAGGTTTCGCTAAACAGGGGCGGCAAAAGTAATTCAAAATTCCAATTTCAAAAAATCAATAAACATGAGTTATCTTCGCGCAACTTTATACAATGACTATTCTTATTCGCAAAGCCAAAATTTCTCATCCTGGCTCTACGGCTAACGGACAAGTAAAAGATATTTTAATTACCAGCGGCAATATTTCCAAAATCGGTGATAACATTACAGATAAAGCTGATACTGTTATAGAACAGGAAGGATTGCATGTATCACCCGGCTGGATCGATATTTTCTCAAATTTCAACGATCCCGGATTTGAGTTTAAAGAAACCCTTGAAACAGGGGCAAATGCTGCCGCTGCCGGCGGGTATACACATGTGCTGATTTTACCTAATACAAATCCTGCCGTGCATAGTAAATCACAGGTGGAATATATAAAAGAAAAAAGCAGGACATTGCCCGTCAATATCCACCCGATTGGCGCTATCTCCAAAAATGTGGAGGGAAAAGATCTTGCAGAAATGTATGATATGTTTTCCAGCGGGGCAATGGCTTTTAGTGATGGCACAAAACCGGTTCAGTCTTCAGGGCTTTTGCTAAAAGCACTGCAATATGTAAAAGCTTTTGATGGCATCGTAATACAAATGCCCGACGATAAAAGCATCGGTACATATGGACTGGTAAATGAAGGCATTATATCTACACGATTAGGGCTACCGGGCAAGCCTGCTATTGCAGAAGAAATGATGGTGGCAAGAGATATTGAACTTGCTGCCTATACCGAATCAAAGCTTCATTTTACCGGTATATCATCAAAAAAATCATTAGCGTTAATACAAAAAGCAAAGGATAACGGTCTGAAGGTTTCCTGCTCTGTAACGCCATATCATCTTTTTTTCAGCGATGAAGATTTGATGGGCTATGATACCAACCTTAAAGTAAATCCGCCATTGCGTACAGCAGATCACGTGCAGGCACTTAAAGATGCCGTAAATAATGGACAGGTAGATTGTATAGCCACACATCATTTTCCACAGGAGTGGGATGGTAAAGTTTGTGAGTTTGAATATGCAGCTTATGGAATGACGGGACTTGAAACTGCATACGGTGCTGCCGGAGCCGTTGGCGTTACAACCGACAGGTGGATAACATTATGTGCATTAAATCCGCGCAGCATATTCTCCCTTACGCAAACAGGCATCAGTGAAGGTGAGGTTGCTGATCTCACATTATTTAATCCCTCAACTTCTTATACTTTCAGTGAAAAAGATATCCGTTCAAAGTCGAAAAACTCCCCTTTTATCGGTAAAACCCTAAAGGGAAAAGTAATTGGGATAATTAATGGAGAGAAGGTATTTTTGAACAATTGATCCTCTAAAAAAATCAGTATGGAAACAAAAAGTACTAATATCGGTGTAACCTATGGACTTATTTCCGGGCTTGCATCTGTAATTTTCGGGCTGTTATTATACCTGAATGGCGCTAAATCTTTTGTAAGCCCTATAGCCTGGGTAGGGTTTCTTATACCAATTGTTATTGCTGTTTTAGCAGGTATAAAACAGAAAAAAAGTAATGGAGGTTATCTTGATTTTGCGGGAGCATTGAAAGTGGTTTTTACAACTTTTGTAATTGGTACAATCATTTCAACCATTTTCAATTATGTTCTTTTCAATTTTATTGATATTCCTTTCAGGGAAGCCTTGACACAGGAAAGCACTGAAAAAATGCAGCAAATGATGCAGAAATTCGGAGCCCCGCAGGATGCAATTGATAAAGCCACCGAAGAATCATTAAAAGGCAATAATTACTCTTTAGGTAAAACAAGCTTATCTGCAGCTTTTATATGCATCTTCTGGTTTGTAGTAAGCCTGGTTATAGCTGCTATAGTTAAAAAGAAAAAACCTGAGTTTCCGGCAGCACAATAATTATAATAATAAGAAGCATGGACATCAGCATAGTAGTGCCTTTATTTAATGAGGAAGAATCTTTACCTGAGTTATGTGCCTGGATTAAAAAAGTGGCTGGCGAAAATGCATTTTCTTATGAAGTGATTTTGGTTGATGACGGAAGCACAGACAGCTCATGGCAGGTAATAGAACAATTATGCCATGCAAATGCTGCTGTTAAAGGAATAAAATTTCAGCGCAATTACGGAAAATCCGCAGCATTGAATGAAGGCTTTAAAGCAGCGCAGGGAGAAGTTGTGATTACAATGGATGCCGACCTTCAGGATTCTCCTGATGAAATACCAGCGCTCCGTAAAATGATAATAGAAGACGGATACGATATGGTGAGCGGCTGGAAGAAAAAAAGATATGACAATAAACTCACCAAAAATCTTCCTTCAAAATTTTTTAATGGCGCTACAAGACTGGTTACAGGCATCCATCTTCACGATTTTAATTGTGGCTTAAAAGCTTATAAAAAGAAGGTAGTAAAAAGTATTGAGGTTTATGGCGAAATGCACCGCCAGATTCCGGTACTTGCTAAATGGGCCGGCTTTAAAAAGATTGGAGAAAAAATTGTAGAACACCGTGCAAGAAAATATGGCGTAACCAAATTTGGATGGGAACGTTTCATCAACGGCTTTCTTGACCTTGCCTCAGTGATGTTCGTAGGTAAATACGGAAAACGCCCGATGCATTTTTTTGGACTATTCGGCACAATTTTTTTTGTGATTGGTTTTTTTGCAACGTTCTATCTTATCATTACCCGTTTAATGTTTCCAGAAGTAGGGCTAAGCAACCGTCCGCCTTTTTATATAGCCCTTACTACCATGATCATTGGCACACAATTATTTCTTGCAGGATTTTTGGGAGAGCTTATTGCAAGAAATTCCCCGGGAAGAAATAATTATCTTATCGAATCCAAAACAGGCTTTGAGTAAAATCATATCTCATGGCATCAGTAATTATTATAGGCCCTGCACACCCATTGCGCGGAGGATTAGCAACATTCGATGAACGTTTATGCAGGCAGTTTCTTAAAGAAGGGCACCAGTGCAGTATATATTCTTTCTCACTGCAATATCCATCATTCCTTTTCCCGGGCACTACACAATACTCATCAGAACCTGCACCTACAGACATTGACATACATACGGTGATCAACTCCGTAAATCCCTTAAATTGGGTGAAGGTTGGCAACCAATTAAAAAAGAAATGTCCCGATCTCATAGTGGTGCGCTACTGGCTTCCATTAATGGGACCTGCGCTTGGTACTATTTTACGAAGGGTAAAAAAAAACAAACACACAAAAATTGTAGCAATTACCGACAATATAATTCCGCACGAAAAAAGACCCGGCGATCATTCCTTTACCAAATATTTTTTAAAAAGTTGTGATGCTTTTGTAACCATGAGTGAAAAGGTATTGAATGACCTGAGAACTTTTGAAAAAACAAAACCTGCAGCGCAGGTGCTGCATCCGTTATATGACAACTTTGGTAACGCTGTTTCTCCCCAATCTGCAAGGCAATACCTTAATCTGCCTGCTGATGAAAAAATAGTATTGTTCTTTGGTTTTATACGGCAATACAAAGGATTGGATATTTTGCTTGAAGCGATGAGCTATACAAAAGCATCTTTTAAATTATTAATAGCCGGCGAATTTTATGAAGATGAGAAAAAGTACCAGGAACAAATAGTGCGGTTGAATATAAAAGACAACATTATACTCCGCACAAATTTTATTCCCGATAGCGAAGTAAAATATTATATATGCGCTGCCGATGTTGTTATACAGCCATACCGGAGCGCAACACAAAGTGGCGTAACTCCTTTATGCTATCATTTTGAAAAGCCAATGATCGTTACCAATGTAGGGAGCCTGCCTGTAATGGTGCCTGATATGAAAGCGGGTATTGTTTGTGAACCAACACCTCAATCAATAGCCGATGCCATTGATAAATTCTTCTCAATTGACAAAAACTATTTCACCACTTTTTTACAGGAAGAAAAAAAGAAATATTCCTGGGCTAAGCTTACCGGCACGTTATTAAACATTGCTTAAACTGTAGCTCTTCTATTTGTGCAACGCTTTAACTATAAAGAGATGGATATGCTCTATGGAAATTTTTGTACATCATGTATTTTCAACCCGCATCTCTCCATTATTCAGATACAATGCCTTTGTAACGCATTCCGGTATTTCATGTTTATAATGGCTTACATACAATAGTGTAGTACCAAAGGTTTGGCATATATCACTAATAATTTGCCTGAACGCTTCAATATGCCCGCTATCGAGCCCCTGGCATGGTTCATCCAGAATAAGCACAGGTGGATTTTTTACCAATGCCCTTGCCAGCAATACAAGTCTTTGTTCTCCTGCAGAAAGTTGAGAGAGTAGCTTATTCTGAATCTTTTCCAGTTTCAGTAAGCTCATCCATTCATTCGCCTGTTTTCTTTGTTCATCGTTAAGCTGGCGGAATAAGCCAATAGAATCAAACAAGCCCGAAGCAATGGTTTGAAAAACAGTTGAAGTATAATCAAAATAGATATGCATTTCAGGAGAGAGGTAACCTATTTTCTTTTTAATATCCCATATACTTTCACCGGTTCCTCTTCTTTTATCAAAAAGATACACCTCGTTTGCATAGGCTTTGGCGTTATCGCCTGTAATCAAACTTAATAAAGTTGATTTGCCGGCGCCATTAGGTCCTGATATACTCCAGCATTCTCCATTTTTTACATCCCAATTTATATTATCAAGAATAATACGATCACCATATTTAACCACTACATTTTTCATGCGTATGGCATATTCAAAATCATACCCTTCATCTTTTTTTAGTGCATGCAATGCTTTGTAGTCTATACGAAAAGCTCCGCTTTGTTGCACTGCATGCGGATCAAAAGTATTTTTTTCAGCAGCAGCAATAATAGTTCCGTTTTCCAGTACAGCAACATGTGTAATACTATCCGGCACTTCAAAGGGAGACGTGATCAGCAGGATTTTTACACCTGCTTGTTTAAGCGCATCAATAATATTTGCCAATATTTTACGCCCTTCAACATCCAGTCCCACAAAAGGATTATCAAGTATCAGCAGTTTCGGTTCCTGCAATATGGCTTTGGCTATCTGCAGTCTCTTATTTTCCCCGTTTGATAATTGTATCAAAGGTTCATCCATCACATGCGTTATATGAAGGATACCAGGCAGCTTCGATATTTCAATACCTGCGGCTATTGTTTTTTGACAGGGATTTAATTGCTCCAATGCCTTTTTAACTGTTATAGTATCCTCTGCGCCTGAGGAATTATAACGCTGCTGGTAATAAAAATCGGAGACATTGGAAAGATTTTTGAAACGATGCTGCTGCTCAACAACAACAATATTCGGCTTAGCATTACTATTAAACTGAATGTTACCAGTAAAATAATGCTTACCCGAAAGTGTGTTGGCTAATGTTGTTTTGCCGCTCCCTGACGCACCAACAATTGCCCAGTATTCATTTTCTTTTATATTAAGATTAAGCTTCTTTAAAATTTCTTTTTCGCCTGACCTTACTGTTACATCTTCTATTCTTAAAAAAAAATCATCCATTGCATTAATCATTTACAATGGATGAAGTTATTGTTTTGTTTACAAATGGCTTAGTCTTCATCTTCATAATACGCATCTTCATTATTATAGTAAGAAGATTGCCACTCCTTTACTGCCCTGTCATCAAGCAGTTCCAGGATTTCAACAATAGGGTCTGTCTTCCGTTTCCATTCAGTTACTTCAGATTCTACGTACCTGGTTACAAAAACACAATGATCAGATTCTGACATTATCCTGATCAACACCACAGGCGAAGTTTCTTTCTCCTGAATAAGATAATAACATCCTTTTTCTAACAAAGCATACGAGTACATAACAATTCAATTTTAAATCTGATCAATACAGATTTAATGGGTAAGTAGTAAGAAATTTAATGAGGTTATAGTACCGTAATAATGGAATTAGTAAGTAAACCGGCGGTATATTGCATCATAGGTTTTTTACCGGCTTGTACAAATTTAAAGGAATTATACTTGTGCGTACAGCTCAATACCAGAACAAAGTATGTTTTTACAAAAAATTAATTTTAGCAATGAAAATACAGAACATACACATATTATTTTACCTGAATACATAAGCTTAATTTTAAATATTGCCACTAAAACTGCACTTTTGTCTCTCTAAAAAAGAAATAATGAGCGATAATATAGAAATAAAGGCTTTAGTTTTTGACCTTAACGGCACTATGATAGATGATATGGCCTACCATACGGTAGCCTGGAAAGATATACTAAACAACGACCTTAATGCAAACCTTACAGAAGCCCAGGTAAAGAAACAGATGTATGGAAAAAACGAGGAAGTGCTGGAAAGAATTTTTGGCAAAGGGCATTTTACAAAAGAAGAAACCGACAACATATCTGTTGAAAAAGAGAAGAGATATCAAAAAGCATTTCTGCCACAACTCAAATTAATAGAAGGGCTTAATGCTTTTCTTGCCTTTGCTCATAGTAAAAACATACCAATGGCTATTGGTTCGGCTGCTATTCCTTTCAATATAGATTTTGTGCTGGATAATTTACGCATCAGGCATTATTTTTCTGCTATTGTAAGCGCTGATGATGTAAAGATGAGCAAACCTGATCCTGAAACTTTTACGAAGGCAGCTAAGCTATTAAATGTCAGGCCGGAAAACTGCATAGTGTTTGAAGATGCACCCAAGGGCGTTGAAGCAGCTGAAAATGCAGGCATGAAAGCAATTGTACTTACTACCATGCATAGCCATGATGAATTTTCTCAATATCATAACATCATCGGGTTTATAAAGAACTATAAAGACCCTTTACTGAAACAGCTTATGGGTTTTGATGCAGCGGTTGCCGCAAAACTTTAAATACGGCAAGACAATGCTTTATGTTTTTTGTTTGTTAAAAAAAGAATTGTAACAGTAAACGGTAATAAAACTATTGAAAAATAAAATGGGTCGTAATGCGACCCCATATCCGGAAATAGAAATTCAACCATATTTATCATTGTGTGAAATAATATTACCAGGAATAAGCTTGTACCGCTACTAACAAAAAGCCAAACCATGAGTATTCTCAGCAATATTGTTGACACACATTGCCAAAAAATCCAGGAAAAAGATTTTTCGTTCTGAAAGTAAGGAATAATGTGCCAGGTTGCCCACAGTAGTCCTATAAAAATACCTGTTTTTAAGATTGTAGTATTTGTCAAAAGTTGCCTTGTTAAATAGCCCGTCCAGCCTAATTCTTCCAATGCAGAAGCAATAAAGAAAAGGGTAAATAAAATTACAGTGTCTGACAAATTAAGCTCAAAACCCGGCAAGAAAACCCCTGCAAATTTCATTACCAGGAAAGTAGAGAACATTAATACAGGCAATAATAAAATTGCTGCTAAGACCCAAACAACATTGTTTATTTTCTTAAAGTCAAAAATATTTACAAAGTTCTCTTTGAAAGACGCTTTGTCAAAAAGAAGTAATGCAAATGCCGGACAAATGAACATTAATGCACTAATGGGAAGTTTAACTAAAAGCCCCTTTATCGATCCAATAAAAGCGCCCAATACAAAGAAGGGTAAAGAGACTAATACCACAAGTAGAAAATACTTAAGTGTCAGTTTTATTGAGTTTGTCATTGACAACCATATTTATCATTGTGTGAAATAAAATTATTAGGAATAAACTTGCTCCACTACGGACGAAAACCCAAACCATAAGAATTCGTAATAATATTGCTGTTGCACATTGCCAAAAAATCCAAACAAAGGATTTGTCTTCTTGCAAGTAAGGAATAATGTGCCAAATTGCCCAAAGTATGCCAATTGTAGCACCTGCTACTACGATCGTGTTACTTTTCAAAAGTTGTCTCGTTAAATACCCTGTCCAACCTAATTCTTCAAAAGTTGCTGCAAAAAAGAAAAGAACAAATAAAATTACTGTCTCCAATAATTTAAACTCTATATCTGGCAAGATAACTCCTGTAAATTTCATTGTCAGAAAGGTGACAAACATTAACAGCGGCAACGATAAAACTATAACTAAAATCCAAATAAGATTTTTTATTTTTTTGAAATCAAAAATATTTATAAGACTCTGCTTAAAAGATACTTTGTCAAAAAAAAGTAATGCAAGTGTTGGACAAATAAACATCAATGCACTAACGGGGAGATTAATTAAGAAATTTTTTGTCCCACCAGTAAAAGCACCCAATATGAAAAATGGTAAAGAAAGCAATAGGACAAGTAGAAAATACTTAAATGTCAATTTTATTGAGTTTGTCATTTTTCCAAACCAAATCATAAACTATCGAACTTTTCAGAAAAAATGCTTGTGGACTATGAAGTTTTCGCAATAAGTCGTTACAAGGACAAGACGCAAAAACCTTATTATATGGACAGGCAACTTGAAGAAGTTAAAATAGAGACATTTTTACTTGTTGGCGACAAAGACCTTTTATTTCCTTATCAAAAATCAGTTGATAATGCCAAAAGACAGATTAAGACACTAAAAGAAACAAAAATATACAACAACGTAGGACACGGAATTGAAACATACGACAAAGTACTAAATTATATTGGAGAGAAAATAAAAAACTACCACTAACAGGGTATTGCCAAAAGCGGGGCTGACGTGCAAAATTGAACTTTTGTGCTTCGGTTAAACATTTGTGCAAAACTGAATGGAAGTGCTTCGATTGCCCCGCCTTCGGCAATACCCAAACCGTTGCCTGTAATTTTAAATGACACTTCCCGCTGACATAGAACAAATATTTTTTGACACTTTAAGTGGTGACAAAACAGTTTTAGAATTTGAACAATGGTTATATGCCGACAAGCGACTTGAAACAATTCTTAACTCTGACGACTATTTAGACCAGTAAGTTACAGCGGCTATTCAACAAGTTTCAAAGTTGCCAAAGGTTTTTATTTGCGTTCAGGCAGTTACAGACCACAAAGTTACAGCGTGGACACAATGAAACTTATTGACACAGGAACCATATATCTGACAAACAAACGCATCATTTTTGCAGGGACAAAAAAGAACTCAAACATCCGCATTGATAAAATTATTGACTTTACGCCCTACACAGACGGAGTAGAAATTGGGAAAGAAATAGGTAAAAGCCCCACGCTTCAAATGGCACAAAACGCTGACATTTTCTGTATGATATTGGAACGTTTATTAAACGAACGATAAGTTTAGGTAAATATTTTTTCTAAAAAAAAGTTTCGTTTTAATGAAACTTTTTTACCTTTGCAGCATTAATACTAAAATGGATAAACGGTTTGAAATTGTAATCTTAGAAGAAGCAATGACTTTTTTGCGAAGTTTGGAAGACAAACACTACAAAAAGATACTTTACAACATTGGTAAAGCACAAGTAGAAAACGACCCCGAACTTTTCAAAAAATTGTCTGACGATATTTGGGAATTTAGGACCTTGTACCAAGGTTTAAAGTATCGGTTTCTTGCCTTTTGGGACAAAACTTCCGCTACTGAAACATTGGTAATTTCAACCCACGGATTTATCAAAAAGCGGAGTAACGTTCCCAAGCAGGAAATTCAAAAGGCTGTTCAAATTCGCAAACAATATTTTGAAAATAAACTTAAAAACAAGAAAAAATGAAATCATACACATTTGACGAAGTAAAGGACGAACTTATCGGAAAAGTAGGAACACCTGACCGAGACCTTTTTGAGTATGAACTTCAAATGGACTTGATTGGCAAAGCCATTAAACAGACACGACAAGAACGCAACTTAACACAAGAAGAATTGGGTAAACTTATTGGCGTTCAAAAAGCGCAAATTTCACGGCTTGAAAGTAACGCAAGCAACGTTACTATGGACACATTGCTACGAGTATTTACAGCACTAAAAGCAAAAGTTAAACTGCAAGTTGAACTGCCCAACATGAACCTTAGTGTTGGACGATAAAAATAACGGCATACAACAGTGGGTTTGCTGCTATGCTGGCTGACGAATATATCCTCATCTTTTTGCTACTATCAGCTTTAGTTCCGGCTGACCGAACGCTACTCAACAAAAGTGCATATCTTCGGCATCAGCAATTCTATTGGGATACGGTTCGGGCTGACGGAACACAGAATACCAGCACAGCAGCAAGCCCTGTTCGTTATAGGCAATTTTACAGCGACCGTCCTACCCCGACAATTCCGACATAAATTTTAACTTTCTGAAAAATAATTGCGAAAAAAAATTTTCGAAACCGAAAAGTTGCACATATATTTGCAACCGATTAGTTTCTTAAATTAGAATAACAATGAGAAAATTAAAACTTCAAATGCACATTTCGTTAGACGGTTATCTTACCATTGAACAAGATGCTGCAAATTTTGTATGGGACAATAACGTGATAAAATTCTGTGTGGACAATCTCGAAAATGTGGACACCATTTTATTAGGTCAGCATACAGCCCAAGAATTTATAAACTTTTGGGATAGTGTTGCTGTTAATCCAAATCATTCCGAATGGGAACTTGGAAAGCGAATTTCTGAAATACCCAAGATTGTTTTTTCCAACACAATCACAAATCATCAGTGGAAAAATACCACCGTAGTTAGCGGAAACTTAAAAGATGAAGTCGATAAAATCAAAAAATCAAACGGAAAAAGCATTTTGGTATATGGTGGTGCTACGTTGGCTTCGTCATTAATTGAAAACAATTTAGTAGATGAATTTTATTTTCTGTTTAGCCCGATTTGTTTTGGAAAAGGAATGACTATTTTTCAATCTGTTAAAGACACATTACCCTTAACACTCGTAAAATCACAAACTTTCGACTGTGGAACGGTATTGCTAAATTATAAAACGCATAAACAATGAGAAGAGATATTTTTCAGGCAATAGCCGACCCTACAAGACGGGCGATTATCACACTTATCGCATTACAGGCAATGACACCAAACGCCATTGCAGAACATTTCGATACAACAAGACAAGCCGTTTCTAAACATCTGCGCATTTTGACAGAATGTGAATTGATAACGCAAAAACATCAAGGCAGAGAAATTTATTACCAACTCGAAATTGACAAGATGAAAGAAATTGAAAAATGGTTAGAACAATTTAAAAAGATTTGGGAAACAAAATTCAATCAATTAGACAACGTATTAGCGACAATTAAAAAACAGAAAAAATGAACAGCAATCTATTATTTGACTTTATCGTAGATAAAGAAAACAAAACAATTCACATCAAACGTGAATTTAACGCCAACCTTGAATTGGTTTGGCAAGCGTGGACAACTGCCGAGCTTTTAGACCAATGGTGGGGACCTAAACCGTGGCGAGCAGAAACCAAAACAATGGATTTTCGTGAGGGCGGACATTGGCTGTATGCTATGGTAAGTCCCGAAGGAGAAAAACATTGGAATAAATCCAGTTATAAGACTATCGAGAAAGAAAAATCTTTTACATTCCAAGACGGATTTTGCGATGAAAACGGAACGATGAACGCTGCATTTCCGCAGTATTTGTGGGAGAACAAGTTTATTCCAAAAGAAAACAACGTGCAGGTTGATATGGTACTTACTTTCGACACACTTGCCGACCTTGAAAAAATTATAGAAACAGGTTTTAAAGAAGGAATGACAATAGATTTCGAGCAATTGGACGAATTGCTACGAGCCTTAAAAAAATAAGAAATGCCAATGTAATAAAAACACAAATAAACAATCAAGGCGTTGTCTTCACAAAGGCAAAACCATTTTTGCTATCTTTGTTGTGTAGAAAACGAGTTTAAAAATGAGTGAAGAAATTATTCATAATAACGATTATCGAGATTGGTCGGATTTCATTGCCAACAAGATAAAATTTGCCCAAACCCAAACCGCATTAAAGGTAAATACCGAGATGCTTACGCTATATTGGGAAATTGGAAATTCTATACTCGAAAAACAAACTCAAAACGGTTGGGGAAGTAAAATCATTGACCTTTTGGCTTCGGATTTGGTTAAAAACTTCCCCGATAATTCAGGTTTTTCGGTGCGAAATCTCAAATATATGAGGGCTTTTGCAGAAGCATATCCAGCTTTTCCAATAGTGCAAGTTCCGCTTGCACAATCAGAAAACGAATTTGTGCAAGTGCCACTTGCACAAATTACGTGGTATCATCACATCAGCCTATTAACCAAAGTAAAAGACACCACCGAAAGAGCATTTTACATTGCTGAAACAGCCAAAAACGAATGGAGCAGAGATGTGATGTTGCTACAAATACAAAGCAAACTTTATGAACGTGACGGCAAAGCACTTAACAATTTTGAACGCACTTTGCCCGACTATCAAAGTGATTTAGCAAAAAGCATTTTCAAAGACCCTTACAATTTCGACTTTTTAATGCTTTCACGCAAAGCAAAAGAAGTGGAAATTGAAAATTTGCTAACGCAAAAAATTACCGATTTTCTTTTGGAATTAGGCAAAGGCTTTGCTTTCATTGGCAGACAATACAAAATTGAAATTGACAATACAGATTACAAAATTGACTTGCTTTTTTATCACACCGTTTTACACGCTTACGTTGTCATAGAACTGAAAGCAGGCGAATTTTTGCCCGAGTATGTTTCCAAACTCAATTTTTATATCAGTGCCATTGACGACAAATTGAAAACCCCGACAGACGAACCAACAATCGGGCTTTTGTTGTGTGCTTCCAAAAGTAATGTAAAAGTAGAATATGCAATGCGTGGTTTGACAAAACCTTTGGGAGTGGCTTCTTATGAATTGGAACAATTAGTAAAAGAAAACATTGACAAACTAAACGACAACAACGAAGAAGAATAAAAACTGCCTGTAACAAGGTATTGCCAAAAGCGGGGCTGAACAGCTTCGGTTGGACATTTGTGCAAGGTTCAACATTCGTTCTTCGAGTGAGCTTTTGTGCTAAAAATCCCCGCCTTCGGCAATACCCGAAACGTTAGCGGCAAGCAATAAGGCTATCTATTAGGACAAATTCAACCTATTTTAGGACAAGACAGTTGCCCTTTGTTCGTACGAATATTGAATGTGTCCAATTTCAGATTTTCCATGTCCCCTTGTAGCGATACATATAACTTGATAATTTTGGCTAAATTTTTCTATAAAGGGCTCAAATTCGTCAATATAACCATATACCCCACCATGTAACAAAACTATTGGCTTCCCTTGACCGTAGATTTCATAATATAGCTTAGCACCTCCAACGTCAAAATAATGCCCAGCAGATGGATTGTTTCCGTATTCAATCTTTTGGCTTAATGCAGTGGTCGCAACAGCCAGGCAAAAAAATACAAGTCCTACAAATTTTGATAGTTTCATGAAAGAGTTGTATAAATGTGAACTGTGTCGGTTTTAAATTACAGCTAACGGGCAGCGGCTTTGTGCAGGCGTGGCAATAGTATTCCGTCTGCCCGTAGCCGATGCTGATTAATAATTTTCTGTTGAAGATAAGCACAAAAGCCGATAGATATTCGTCCAGCTGGAACTGAAGATGATAGTAGTACAACAGCCGATATTTATTCCGTCAGCCACGCTTGCACAAAACCGATTGTTAGCAGCAGGCTGTCGTGGGTCGGCTTTTAAATTTGTCAACAGAGTCAGGCAATTCGTCGTCTTGTGCTTTGTCTCCTGCTTGCTGCTCTTTAAATTCTGGCGACTAATTTTATGGCTTAAGTTATTTGTTAGGCAAATTCACAGAATGAGCTACGTTACAAACTAAAACAAGTGACGCTGTTTTACTCTCATCAATGATTAAGGTTACTCTTTCTCCCACTTTTAATTCGGATTTAGATATAGCACCAATTGAAGTTCTAAAATTGGTCTCGTCAGTAAGTTTAATAGTTTGAATAACCTTGTCATTTCGCTCAATACTAAGTGTATTGTCTCCCAAAGCTATGATTTGTCCGGTACCACCACTACCGCCGCAGGGGTCATCACTACTTTGAGAAGTTTTAAGTTCTTTATTGTTACTGTCATTCGGATGAATGTCATTAATACTATTTTGAGTATTTGCAGGGCGTATAATCTTCGGTAAAAAAATATATAGTCCACACCCAATAGCGACAACACCTATGGTCGTTGTCAGAATAATTTTCTTATACTTTTTTGCATGTAGCCATTTTAGAAAAACCGAAGAAGCCCAATAGCCAATTATTACACCGAGTGCATTTAATATTATATCATCAATATCAAATATCCCGACATTGAACACTACTTGCATGACTTCTATGCTTAAACCAGCAGAAATAGCAAAAACTAACGTTTTCTTCCAATTCATCTTATTATACACAAGAGGAAGAAGAAATCCTATTGGTATAAGTAACGCAATATTTCCAATGATATTGATACTTGAAATTACAGAACCTTTATGCCCCATTAGATACGATAAAATGGTCTTAAACGGAATAAAGTTTGGCGGATATCCGGATTCTACGCCAGAAAACCTCAACCTCAATGAGCCTATGTGAATGGTCGGAATATCTTTAAATACCATTACCTTAATCAAGATTGCATAATATACAACAAGAATAATTATTGAGAATAGCCTTTTGTTCATTTATCTAACTTAAAAAGGATTGTTGAGTTGCTTGTAAATGGGCATATATTTTTATTCCAAAGTTTCGTCTATTATACTTGCACTTTCTATTACTAATTAAAATATTTTCCTTGTCAGTCATTGGGTCGTTTCTTTAGTGTAGGGTCTGTCTTGCTTGCTGCTAACGGTTTAGCAGCTTGGCGAAGTGGCGGAAATCGAAGTACAAATGTTCAGTTTTGCACAAAAGTTCAATCGAAGAACTACCGTTGAATTTAGCACTAAATCCGCCATTTTGCCAAACTGCCTGTTAGCTGTTCGCCCTTATTTTTTATTCGGTTTTTGGTTCAGTTCGGCAAGTAACAAGTCGTAAATTTCTGTCCAATCTTTTAGGTAAAGTTCGGTTGTCGTATCTGCAATTTTGGCAAAGATACCTGATGAAAAAAACTTGTCGGTTGCAGTTTCTTCGTCAAATCCAAATTCAATAATTAACTTTTCAACTATTGGTTCGCTTTTGTCGGCAACCTGTAAGTCTAAATCTCTGTTTATGTGTTGCAAATAGTTGAGTGAGCCAATGGTACAAAAACAAATTTGGTGGGTTTCTTCGTGATGATGTAACTTTTTTAAAAATTCTTCTTTTGTAAGTAAACCGCGTGTTAAACTGTCAAACCGTTTTTGAATTTTGTCATCTGCAATCGGACCTTCTATAATGTCGTAATCGTGTGCTGGTGGTTGTTTGTCATTATTTCGGTTGAGGAAAACAAAATCGAGCCATTCTTCGTTGTAATCTTCAAAACGTAAAATTTTACAATTTCTTGTTATGAGTTCATTAAAGGAAAACTCAAATTCAGTAACAAAACCATTGTGTTTAAATCGGCTTTTTTTTATTGCCCAATCTTCTGCGTGTTTTTTGAATTTTGTAACGTAAAAACCTTGCCCAAAATCTTTGCGTGGCTCACATTGAGCTAAATCTATTGTGTCAATTTGTATGTAACTACCGTGATAAACTTTCATCGCTTTCCACCGTTTTCTCTACACACTTCGTACAAATCTTTTACAGCATAAAAAGTGCTATCGGTATGCAAAGCCCACCAATTTTTAGTTAAAAACTCCCACCCTCTGTACTTTTTCAAGTAGAAAAAAGCCTCTTGCATATTCATTTTGTAGGCTTCTGCAAAGGCAGGAACAATGTAAGTGATAAAACTAATTTTATCACTTGTGGCTTTGTCTATTGTTCTTTTTTGCATTGTTTCCATAATACTTGTTCTCTTGCAAAGTTACAAAATTTTTAAAAATACGCATAACGGCTTTTTGTCTTTTACACTATTTTGCAAATCGCTTTGTACCTGCCACACAAAGAATTACTCCAACTGTAACGGCTAACATTCCTATACTTACTTTTTCGTGAAGCAACCAAGAGGCTAAAGCCAAACCAAAAAAGGGCTGTAATAATTGTAACTGTCCTACGGTTGCAGTTCCACCCTGTGCCAAACCATTATACCAAAAAATGAATGCAATGAACATACTAAACAACGATACATAAGCTAAGCTAATCCAAGCTCCCATACTAACGCCCTCAAACGATATAGGCATATAGATAAATGAAAGCGGTAACATTATAGGTAATGAAAGTGCCAACGCCCAGGAAATAACCTGCCAACCGCCTAATGTCTTTGCCAGTTTTGCTCCCTCTGCATATCCTAATCCACAAAGGACAATAGCACCAAACATTAAAATATCGCCAACAGGCGAAACGGTAAGCCCTTGTGCGATTGCATAACCTACTACCAAAAGACTGCCTATAATAGAGAAAACCCAAAATATAGGTCTTGGACGTTCGCCTCCACGAATAATACCAAAAATAGCTGTTGCCACAGGTAATATGCCTATAAAAACAATAGAATGAGCGGAAGTAACATATTGTAATGCTAATGCACTTAATAATGGAAATCCAACTACCACACCAATAGCTACTATTAGCAATGGAAAGATTTGTTTTCGTTCGGGGCGTTTTTGCTTAAATACTAACAGGGCAATAAGTGCAAGTGTTCCTGCAATGGAAGCTCTGGCGACTGTTAAAAATACTGGATTAAACTCTAACACTGCTACTCTTGTTGCAGGAAGTGAACCGCTAAATAATACCACACCAATAAAGCCATTTATCCAACCTTGTGTTATATTCTCTTTTATTTTACTCATATTAAGTTATTAATTGTGTGATATTCTGCACTTTTTTGTTCGTAATGTTGAAGTTTGTACGGTCGCTCATAGGGTGACAGCTAACGAACAGGGCTTTGTGCAGGTTGAGAAATAGTATTCGGTCTGCCCGGAACCGCTGCTGATTGAAAATATAAAGTTGAAGTTAAGTACAAAAGCTGATAGTTATTCGTCAAGCCGAAACTGATGCCGATAGTAGCACAAAAGTTGATTGTTATTCCGTCAGCCCAACTTGCACAAAACCCAATGTTGCCTGCTGGCATTTTTGCCTATAAATATCATTTACTCAAGCTAGATAGTAAAAAAATTTGAATGTATTTTCCGCATATTAAATGAGGCAATTTAGTCGTTAATAATTTTATTTATGATGCCGCCTAATTAGTTTGAAACGATAAAAGTTATAGGTTGTTTTTTATATGACTTGACAGGCCTCCCCATCTTTCCAGGTACCCATTTTGGACCACCTTCAATTACCCGAACAGCTTCGTTATCCATCCCATAGCCAGGTTTGTCTAATGCTTTAACATCACTAATGGTTCCGTCTTTGGCTACAATAAACTGCACAACTACCTTATAAGTTCCTGCCGGAGCCCCGTTCTTTTTGGGAATATTTGTATTCAAATTTTCCTGAAGATAAACCTTAAAAACATCATTGCCACCCGGGAAGTATGCTTCTTCCTCAACTTTTGTAAAAATTTTATCATCATCATCTGTGGCTACCGATTTTGTTTCAGCGTTCCCGTTTTTACTCATGTTCAACTTGTTAGCATCACCTGTTTTTTCTTCTGCTATGTAGTGTAATGGTTTATCAGATATTGTAACTTTAAGCGTCTGACTATCCAATATATTCACCATGTGATATAATTTAGGGTTCCAAGTCTGTACAATGTCATTAAGGGTTTTAACTAAATCACCTGTGTTCAATGAGGTTGTTAATGCCATAGTAAAAAATGTGGAAGATTCAGCCCCATTCAAAGTGCAGTATAAGTACTTTGCTGAAGTATTCAAATAATTCATGAAAGGCGTATGTAATTCATAGTTGATACCCCATATAATTACATGTACTGTTCTGGCATTCTGGGCAGATAAAATGTTTTCTCTCCTTTTGTCTTGCTGTAAGAGACTATCCGCCTTATTTCTTGATGCAGCTTTGGTCGAGTTCGATAGATTTGGTTCAATTGTAGTATCCGTCTTATTATTTTTAGTTTTGTCCGACTGCGATTGTAACAACGAGTCATTCTGATTAATTGTTGTTGCTTTTGTGACTGGCTTTTCTTGTGTTTTTTTCTATTTCCTTTGTAACTGCATCTTGAATTTTTTTAAATAACCCTTGACCATTCATTTTTGCAGGCAATAAGTTTATTAGGAAAATAACTGTTATCAATAGCAGTTGTTTTGAAAGTTTTTTATTAATCATCATAAGTCGTATTATAGTGAGTAAATTTGCTCAAAAGTTTTTCATTGTTTGAACCGGACTCCGGCTTGCAGGCAACGGGCAACGGCTTTGCGATGGCGGGGCAATCGAAGCACTTCCGTTCGGCTAATGTACAAAAGTTTAATAGAAGTACAAATGTTCAATTTTGCACTTCAGCCCCGCTATTGCAAAACTGATGTTATAGGCTGTGGTTATTTGTTATTCGCTATTGATTTTTTGAAATATAAATTGTTTTGCATAATTGTCCCTTAAGCTCTGACATACAATCGGTGTTGTATTTTCAATTTCTTTTCCATCAAAACCAATAAGCCGTACATAATTTTCTTTGTCAATCACGGTAAGGCAGGTTTTCCCGAATATTGATTTGTCCTTAACAAGCGCCCGTGAAATATTAAAAATAACCCAGGGGCATTCAAATTCAGTAACAATATTACTTCCGTCTTCATTCACTATCGTTAAATAAGGCGGTTGGTTATCTTCCTTGGGCAGCGAAAGGCACAATAGTTTCCTGTCAATATACTTTGGATATCTTGTCGAACTTTTACCAATGTAGGCAGGTATCTGTCCTGCAATATGATAAAAATCTCCATAACAATTGCCATTTTGGTCAATCAGCACATTGCATGCCGAATAGTTGCTGTGATACCAGCCTGAAGATAATGTGATTGGCTCGTTCAACATTTTGTACACAATGCCCCACCCTCTACCGGAATGCTCAAAACAGGTGTTTTCGCCATTTTGACCAATGGTTGTTTCAAAGTCTGCAAGCGGCTCTCCGTTATGGTTATACAGTCGGAATATTTTCTGAAGATAATGGTCTATTTTATTTTCTGTTTCCTTTGTCAGTACAGAAAACAGATACGTTGCTCCCAAACCCCGATGAACAGAAAACGGTTCTTCTTTGTAAGAAGTTGCAAGCAGTTCCTTAGATTCATTTTTTAGCGTATCATACAAACATATTTTCGTCAACCCGGAGAGGTTGTCTCTGTTTTCGGCAATCTGCAACAATATTTTTTGGGGAGTTATGGGAGTTGCTTTTACGATAGGTTTATTTTCCAACAGACGTATGACGTTGCCATCTCGAAAAGAAAAAACAGAGCAAGTCGTTATTTGTTCTGAATACTTGATTTCTATCCAATAACTGATTTGCTTGCTGAAATCCAACTCCCATTTATCCCAATTTCCAAGAGAAAAATTTGTCCAATACGTTTCGGAAGAGCTATTTTCGGGCAGTTCATATACAATATTTCCGCTTTTATCAATAAAACATTCTTTTCCGCTATCTTCAAATGCAAGGTACAGTTCCAATGGCTCAATCCAAAGCAAGCTGAAAGTAGGGTATTTATCTTCGATGGCTGAATGGACTTGCATAGGATTGTTCGTGGATTTTAGATGATAGCAATTCTCATAATTACATCAATTTTAATGTGCAAAATTAGGAATTTTGTCTCTGTTTTAGATGTTGAATTATCGTTTTGTGCGGATCTACCATTGCCTATAACGGTTTGGGTATTGCCGAAGGCGGGGATTTTTAGCACAAAAGTTCAATCGAAGAACGAATGTTGAACCTTGCACAAATGTCCTATCGAAGCCGTTCAGCCCCGCTTTTGGCAATACCTTGTTATGTGTTCGCCCTTTATTTCCACAACGGTTCGTTTTTCCAATTATTCAGGAAACCGAGTTTGTAAATCGGGATGTTTGGGTTGCTATTGAACAAGTCTAAAATTTTGGTTTTGATTTGGTGTCCTGGTGTTACTTCGTTGCATAAGTAAACCATACAAGAAATTATCAAAAACGGCTTTTTTGTTTGTACTTGCGTCAAAGGATTATCAAACCATTGACCAATTGGATTGTTTAGGTTTTCTGTTGGTCGTTTAACCATATTTCTGCTCCATAATCGGGAATGATGTGCAATAATATTTCGGACATAAGTAATCGCTTCCAACCAACTGGATAATTCACTATGTAAATTCAATCCCATTTCTTTGGCAATCGTTGCTTTTTCGGGAAGTTGATGTTTTAGGTTTTTGTATAGTTTGGAAAGTGTTCCCATAGAGGCAACTTCCAATATTTTCCAAGCATCAGCATCTTGGTTTGGGTAGCGATAACGATGGTCTTTTATAAAAATTTCTTGACTTCGATTAAATTCCTTTTGCAGTTCGTCAATCGTATTTTGATAAATTGTTTTGGTAATTCCATTGACGATAATAGTCGAAGAATTAAAAAGCGAAGCATCTAAATACCACAATCCACCATAAGAAATTGACAAATGATAAATCATTTTTGTCCGCAAAGCAATTTCGATACGCTCAATAGCATCAAACAAAATCAATCGTAAATGACGGTCAAAATTATAGCGTTCGATGATGTCCTCAAAATAAGTATTTGGGTGGAAAGTGTGATTTGTAAAATCGTTTTGGGTATCCCACCAATAACCTTTTAAGCGGTAATAACTGATGTTTTCTAAAAAATGTGGAGCATTGCTTTCATCTCTAAACAACATTCCTCGTTGTTTTAAAAGTGAGATTTGGTCGGCTATGCTGTAAGCAGGTTTATTTGACATAGCTATATAAAAAAATGACCCACTTGCAGTTCTTATGGTATGCAAAATGGGTACTGTTGATGCAAAAGTACATAATCAATTTTGATTACGCAACTTTTTTACTAATTTTTTGAAGCAATAACTTCTGTCTTAAAGTCAAAATATCTCTCAATGGCTTTGTTGTAAGGCTCAAATTGCTCTATCAGTTCATTTAGGATTGCTTTGATAATATTCATTTTATTTGTTTTTCAGAGATTAGTTCTAATTATTCCGTATAGCAGGCAATCATTTTGCAAATTTTATGTTCTTCATCAAAGAACATTAGCTCTATAGCATTTTTGTTTAAAACCGATTTGTAATAAAGTGCTACACAATCGATACCTTGGGTAACTGCATACAATTCAAAATGCAAATCCGGAATTTTCTCCAATGCTTTTTTCCAGTATTCACGTACATTTTGTTTGCCTTTTAATGTTCCACTGTCATTGCCGGTTGCCATTTTTATCATTGGCGTTGTAATTTCAATGTTGTCGGAATAGTGTTCTAAAATATTTTCTAAATTGTGGGAGTTCCAAACTTCAATCCACTTATTGGCAAAATCCTGAATATTCATAGTTGCTTTTTTGTTGTTAATGCACTGTTTTTCTAAAAAAGAAAGTGGCTTTTGTCGTTATTTTCTTCTTCAGTTGTTGTATAATCTCCATCTGAATTAATTGTTTTGCAATTCTTTTATTGTCAATTCAACGGCTCTTTCATTAGTTGTAGGTTTAAACCCAAAAGCCTTGTTGAATTTAGAGCTGTCGAAAAAATAATCCCTATCATATTGGTAAAGCATTTCATAAGTTTCGGCAATAAATAAATCCTGTTTGCCGTATTCTTTTATATCAGCTTTGGTCAATATTTCTACATCGTTGGATTGTTTCATTTTTGAAGCGAAAATATTTACCCAATCTTTCCCTGTTATATTTTCCTGCTCTACGGGCAAGTTCCATACTTGATTAAATGCTTTATTTGAGTTGCCAAGCATAGCCGTTCCCAATGCTAAATCAGGCACATATCCAGTTGTATGCACAACATCGGCATTACATAACCATTGTGCCGTTTTGTTATTGGATAGATTGTCATAAATCAAATTCATCAACAAACTTTTTTCTTTGATTGCTCCAAAAAAATCTGGGGCTCTTGCAATGATGGCTTCTATTTTTCCCTTTTCTACGGCTTCTATGATGTATTCATCTACCCAAGCTCTTACTTTTCCTTTTTCACTCGATGGACTTATTAGGGAATTTTCGGTAATGTGTTCAATGTGTTTTTCGCCTATGGCATATACGTTATCAAAAAAGACAAGTTTGGTTTGATTTTCCGCACAGGTTTCCACAACATCTTTTATGAGTTTCGTCCATTTCTCTTTCCAAACTTTGGCTTCGTACTCAAACCCAACCGTTAAGTAACAAATTTGACTTCCTGCAATAGCATTTTTTACATCTTCTGTATTTGTCAGGTCGGCAGAAAAAAGAAAATCTGTGTCGTTTATCTTTTTGGGATTTCTGCTTACCAATTTTATTTCTTTTGTAAATTGTTTTAAGGCTTTGGCTAATTCTATTCCTATTGCTCCGCCTGCTCCTAATATAGTTTGCATAATTTGTTGTATTTAATTTTAGGCAAAAGTATATCAACATTTTACTTTTGGCAAGTATGTACTTTTTTGTATCTTACACACCAAAAAGAATGTAATATTGATAATGAGTTAGTTGTTATGGAAAATAAATCAGAAATTTGTCCTCCGAGCTGTTCAGTTGATTATGCTTTCAAGCGTATCGGTGGAAAATATAAGGGAAGAATACTTTGGTACTTGTACGAACACGAGCCGTTACGCTATGGTGCGTTGAAACGAATTTTATATGATGTAACTACCAAAATGCTCACACAAACCTTGCGTGAATTGGAAGCCGATAACCTAATCAACAGAAAAGTTTATCACGAAGTACCGCCCAAAGTAGAGTATTCGTTATCGGAAACCGGAAAAGAGTTAATTCCTTTTATTGACTATTTAAGGCAATGGGGCGACAAGCAAATTGAAAAAGAAAGTAATAAATTTTAATCGTTTTGTTCTTGCCGTTCGCTCTGCGTGAGTTGCACGGTCGTTGTCATAGGGTGACACATAACGAACAGGTATTGCCGATGGTTGGGAATTTGAAATCCGTCCGCCGGAACCGCTGCCTGGCTTTTTGATAAAGATAAATATTTGGTACTAAAGCTTGGCTTTATTCGTCAAGTCCGAACTACAGTACAACAGAATTATTGCTGCTGATTGCTCCAATGTCCAGCCCAACTATTGGCAATACCCATGTTGTGCGTTCGCCTTATTTAGTTTCAATCATATAGTAAATTAAAGGCTTATTATTAACATTCATTACCTCATGTGTTTCTCCCTTTGCCCAAAAAGCACCATCGTTTGGAATAATTTGTTTTTTTGAATTCGTTTCAATTGTTAATTGATGTTTTTTTGAATCAAAAGTTTCATTATGTGAAGTGCCGTCTGCCAACGTTACTTTCAACTTTGCATCGGTCATTAAAATAATCCCGTGCTCCATATGTGAGTGAAGCCCCTTGCCGCACACATCCGCACCAGGTAAGCTTGTAAATTGTGTTATCTTAATTTTGTCATTATCAACTATAACTTTGCTTTGTTGAGCCCATACAGCAGATAACGCGCCAATTGTTAAACCTAATGTCAACCAAATCTTTTTCATAAAAAATAATTTTGCTTTTAATAATAATTTTTGTCTGTCAAAACTATTTTCAAAAATCAAAGACCAGTTTTCTAAAAAAGGCTAAAAATTTTCTGTAACGCTCAAATTTTATTTATATCAGTTTGTCGGCTTTTTCTAAACGCCAAAGGAGTTATTCCTTTTAGCTCCTTAAATATCCGGTTAAAATGTGTATGATTTTCAAAGCCGCATTCGTAAGCAATATCTTTTATTGGTGAAACTGATGAATGCAGTAAGTCTTCTGCATATTGTATTCTCCTTTTTTTTATCCAGTTTGCAGGTGTATCATGGTACACCGTCTGAAAATGACGCTTAAAAGTAGCTACACTTTTACAAGCAAGTTGCGCATATTGCTCAAGGGATAAGTTGCTGGTAAAATTGGATTCCATAATAGCTTGTATAGTGTAATAATTTTCGTTTGCCAACGTGTTAAGATACGCCAACAAAGAAGGGTTTTGATTATTGGATAATATGGAAAATAACAGTTCTTTAAATTTTAATTCAAGTAAATCCTCATGGGGCGGCGGCGTTTGCGAAAAATAAGGAAGCATAGAATAAAAGAAGGATTGGGATATGTTGCTTATTTTAAGAGGCAAGATATGGTCTGCTATCGTTGCTTTATTTTTATCCGACATCAAACTATTGCAGTTTTGCCTGAAGAATTGAGCAAGATAATCATCAGGAATAAAAAACACCAATACACACCACCCGTCTCCACCCAACTTTTCCGCTATGTGCGTGCCTTTTTTTACAAATACAGAAACCCCCTCGCATAAATCCCATGTTTTCCCCAACTTATGAAAAATTCTTCTTCCGCTTATCACATACGCAATGTAGCTACATTCTATAAAAAAACTCTCCTTACGTTCCGCCTGTGGACAATCGTATTGTGTAAACAACAAGCCTCTGCATTGCAGTTGTTTAAAATACCCCGAATGCTGTTTAACAGCTTGGTACAAATTTATCATTGCAAAATTTAAAAGTTGTCCAAACAGGTGACGCACAACGAACAGGTATTGCCGATGGTTGGGAATTTGAAACTCGTCCGCCGGAACCGCTGCCTGTCTTTTTGATAAAGATAAATAATAAGCACTAAAGTTGGGCTTTATTCGTCCAGCTGAGACCGCAGTACAACAGAATTACCGCTGCTGATTGCTCCAATGTCCAGCCCAACTATTGGCAATACCAATGTTGTGCGTTCGGCATATTGTTAGTAAGCCAATCTTTTGTTATTCAGTTCTACGTTAAAATTCACTTTTGCTCCCAATGCGTCAAATACTTTTAGAATGGTTTCAAACCTTGCGTTCTTAACACTATTTTCAATTTTAGAGATTTGAGCTTTCTGAACGCCAACCAGGTCGCCCAATTGTTCCTGTGTCATGTTACGTTCTTGTCTTGCTTGTTTAATGGCGTGTCCTAACAAGTCAATTCTCAACTCGTTTTCAAACGCTTCTCTTTTTCCGGTTCCTCGCTTGCCAATGTGTTTGTCAATCATTGTGTCAAGCGAAACGGTTTTAAATTTATTTGTTGCCATAACTATTTATTTTTTGTCTTGTTTTCTAAATATTGTTTCCGTATTTCCTCGGCTTTTTTAATTTCTTTCGGCGGTGTTTTCTGTGTCTTCTTCAAAATTCCGTGTGTCGCCACAACCAAAGTTTCTTTGCCATCTGTTTTGTCCCAAAATGAAAAGAGTCGGTACGCTTTACTTTTGTACAAAGTCCTAAATTCCCAAATGAAGTCGTTTAGTTTTTTGAAAAGTTCATTGGGCTAATTAATACTTTGAGGTGCTAGGAGTAGTAATGAGCTAATCTATATAAGAAGAAATCCTTATCCCTTACCCCGTAATTAGCGGTTATAAATCGTTGTATTTTGCTGTTGGTGGCTTCTGCTTTTGCATTGGTTTTACCTGTTTTAAAATAGTTCATGATTTTTTCTTCGTTACTGCCAATAATACGTATCAGGTTTTCTACTTCTGGTAGCTTTGCCTGTTCGGCACAATCGTACCAGTGAATGAGTTGCTTTTCTATCTGCCATTCGTATTTGCCTACGTTTTCTTTATCTAACCATTGCCTGATTTGCAGGGTTAAATCATAAGCTGTTTTAAGTGAAGTGAAGGTTTCAAAAAGCAGGGTGGCTCTTTTTTGTTGTGAGACAGTCCAGTTTTCCGCTCTTTTAAAAAGCACGTACCTGCTCCTGGTAAGCAGTTCTATCTTGGATTCGCCATTGATGAGTCTGGTTTGTTTTTCATATTCCCTTCGTTCTTTTTTGGTGGTGGGCAGTTTTGCGATTTCTTCCTGTTTAAGACGAAGCCTTAACGTCTGTACCGCTTCCACAATATGTTTTACTACGTGGAACTTGTCGGCTACAATGACGGCATTGGGAAAACTTTGTTCACAGAATTTTTCGTACGTGGGACTGAGGTCTGCTGTAATGGTTTTTACCTGTTGTTTTACTTGCGGTATTTTCTCTATCAGCTTGTTTAATTCAGCTACAGTAAGGGTTTCGGCAAGCAGGGCTATCTTACCTGTATCACGGTTGGTCATCACGGTATAAAATTCTTCATCTATCATTTTCTCATCCACACTCATCTGTTCACCAAAATTTTCCGGCTTTAATACGGGTACTGATTTTTCCCGCTTATCTGTACCGGTAAAATTATCTTTACCCCATTGCTTATTTTCAACAGCTTCGGGGTAGCCGCTCAGGTAATTGCGGTACCAGCTATAAACGGTTTGGGGGTTGAGTTGAAGAAATCCTCCGATGGTTGTAAAATTAACCGGCTTCTCATCCACCAATTTCTTTTAAAAAATCCCTGAACTCCTTTGTGGTTTTCATGCCGGGTATGTGAAGGTTGTATTCATTACTGTAATGTTTGGTAGTTCCCTTTTCTTTCCATCTTCGCCGGATCAGACGCAGGTATATTTTCTTTAGCGAAAACGCATGGGTTAAAATGTCTATCTCATTGTTATAACCGTCCATTACAACTTCTTTACCATACAAAGCCTGGGGTATCCGGTCTTCTTTTTCAACCAGTTCAATTACCCATTCCTGAGGTTTGTTCTCAATATGGTTCACTTCAAAATCAACCAGGTATTCCTCTGGTATAAATATCTTAAATGACTCGTAGGCTAAGTCCTTTTGGCGGGGATGTGGCATAACTTCTTTTTGCTCAAAGTTACTCCTAGCACCTCAAAGTATTAATTAGCCGTTCATTGTCGTTTACAAATTGAGCTTTCTTAATATTGTAGTAAATTTTCTCTCTCGTTTTGTTGTCAAGATTTTCTAAAAACTCAATTGCTTCGGGCAATAATTCTATGTCAAAGTTTGGCTTCATTCACAATTTTCGTAAAAAGTACAAATTTCCCGATTGGGAAACAAGTGCTTTTTGTTAAATCTCGGAATAAGTCGTATTTATTAGTCTGTTGAAGTCTTGGTAAACGGTCGGTAATGCTGACGAACAACGGTTTTGGTATTGCCGAAGGCGGGGCAATCGAAGCACTTCCATTCAGTTTTGCACAAATGTTTAACCGAAGCACAAAAGTTCAATTTTGCACGTCAGCCCCGCTTTTGGCAATACCCTGTTAGTGGTAGTTTTTTATTTTCTCTCCAATATAATTTAGTACTTTGTCGTATGTTTCAATTCCGTGTCCTACGTTGTTGTATATTTTTGTTTCTTTTAGTGTCTTAATCTGTCTTTTGGCATTATCAACTGATTTTTGATAAGGAAATAAAAGGTCTTTGTCGCCAACAAGTAAAAATGTCTCTATTTTAACTTCTTCAAGTTGCCTGTCCATATAATAAGGTTTTTGCGTCTTGTCCTTGTAACGACTTATTGCGAAAACTTCATAGTCCACAAGCATTTTTTCTGAAAAGTCCGATAGTTTATGATTTGGTTTGGAAAAAACTGCTTTATCAAGAAATTTTGATACATTTTTTTTTGGTCGGTTTTATTATTGGCAGAAGATTAAAATAGAGATTTTTAAGGGTCAGTGAAAAAGGTTGTAAGCAACCGGGATTTAATAAAAATGCTGCCTTTATTCTTTCTGGACTTACTATTCCAAATTTCATACAAATCAGTCCGCCAAATGAAGCTCCAGCAATAAAAGCATTGTCAATATTTAGTTTGTCAAAAACTTCGGCTGCCCAAATACCATAATCCATTGATTTAATGTCTGGCGTTGCACCGTCACTTAAATTTGGAAGTCCATTAGTTTCGACCATAAAAATTCTCATTTTATGATTTAAATTGTCAAGACCTTTGTCAAAGTCCCAAATCAATGAAGATGTTCTTGCTCCTGGGAAAATCACTAATGTGTCTGAGAGTTCCTCTTTTGTGTGAATACCCCAAACAGTTGTTTTACCAAGCGAAGTTTCAATGTCATAACGCTCATATTGTCTACCGTTATTATTTTCTAATTGTGTTACCCAATTTTCAAAATAGTTTCGGTCAGTTTTTTCGTTTTTGAAGTGTGATTTACTATGTATTTTCATCTCTGTCTGTGTTGTTTCTTAAAATTACCACTAACGAACAGGGCTTTGTGCAGGTTGAGAAATAGTATTCGGTCTGCCCGGAACCGCTGCTGATTGAAAATATAAAGTTGAAGTTAAGTACAAAAGCTGATAGTTATTCGTCAAGCCGAAACTGATGCCGATAGTAGCACAAAAGTTGATTGTTATTCCGTCAGCCCAACTTGCACAAAACCCAATGTTGCCTGCTGGCATTTTTGCCTATAAATATCATTTACTCAAGCTAGATAGTAAAAAAATTTGAATGTATTTTCCGCATATTAAATGAGGCAATTTAGTCGTTAATAATTTTATTTATGATGCCGCCTAATTAGTTTGAAACGATAAAAGTTATAGGTTGTTTTTTATATGACTTGACAGGCCTCCCCATCTTTCCAGGTACCCATTTTGGACCACCTTCAATTACCCGAACAGCTTCGTTATCCATCCCATAGCCAGGTTTGTCTAATGCTTTAACATCACTAATGGTTCCGTCTTTGGCTACAATAAACTGCACAACTACCTTATAAGTTCCTGCCGGAGCCCCGTTCTTTTTGGGAATATTTGTATTCAAATTTTCCTGAAGATAAACCTTAAAAACATCATTGCCACCCGGGAAGTATGCTTCTTCCTCAACTTTTGTAAAAATTTTATCATCATCATCTGTGGCTACCGATTTTGTTTCAGCGTTCCCGTTTTTACTCATGTTCAACTTGTTAGCATCACCTGTTTTTTCTTCTGCTATGTAGTGTAATGGTTTATCAGATATTGTAACTTTAAGCGTCTGACTATCCAATATATTCACCATGTGATATAATTTAGGGTTCCAAGTCTGTACAATGTCATTAAGGGTTTTAACTAAATCACCTGTGTTCAATGAGGTTGTTAATGCCATAGTAAAAAATGTGGAAGATTCAGCCCCATTCAAAGTGCAGTATAAGTACTTTGCTGAAGTATTCAAATAATTCATGAAAGGCGTATGTAATTCATAGTTGATACCCCATATAATTACATGTACTGTTCTGGCATTCTGGGCAGATAAAATGTTTTCTCTCCTTTTGTCTTGCTGTAAGAGACTATCCGCCTTATTTCTTGATGCAGCTTTGGTCGAGTTCGATAGATTTGGTTCAATTGTAGTATCCGTCTTATTATTTTTAGTTTTGTCCGACTGCGATTGTAACAACGAGTCATTCTGATTAATTGTTGTTGCTTTTGTGACTGGCTTTTCTTGTGTTTTTTTCTATTTCCTTTGTAACTGCATCTTGAATTTTTTTAAATAACCCTTGACCATTCATTTTTGCAGGCAATAAGTTTATTAGGAAAATAACTGTTATCAATAGCAGTTGTTTTGAAAGTTTTTTATTAATCATCATAAGTCGTATTATAGTGAGTAAATTTGCTCAAAAGTTTTTCATTGTTTGAACCGGACTCCGGCTTGCAGGCAACGAACATGGCTTGGCGATGGCGGGGAAATTTATATTCTTTCGCCCGAACATCAGCCGAATAAAGAACTAAAGTACAGAATAAGTACAAAGCTGAACAAAGAATTTTCAGTCCGGAACTGCTGATGAACAGCGAACAAAAAGCTGATGAAATGCACGTCAGCCCCCGCTATAGCCAAGCCCACTGTTATAAGCCGTACTGTCATAAGTCGTTAATCTTGTCTATTGCGTTATTTAATTCTGCTTCTAAAGTTGGATAGTAGCCGCTAAATGTTCTTGCAATATTTCCTTGCTTGTCAATTAAATAAAATGTTGGGTAGTTGTCAACATGATAGTCCTCAAGAGTCTTGTTTGTTTTTTCGGATTTTATAAACGCTGGATATTTTACATTAAATCTGTTATTGAATTTTAAGATAGATTCTTTGTTGTCATAGGCGTTAATACTTACGATTTGAAAATTTTCACTTTTGTGTTTCGTAAAGAGTCTATTCAAAGTTTCTATTGCTTCAATACAATGAGAGCAACCATTAATTGTAAAATTTAAAAGAACAACTTTACCCTTTTCTTTTTCAAGATTAAACAATTTTCCATCAGCATAAGACAATTCAACTTCTGGTGCTTTTGTGCCATCTTTCAATAATGGAAGTGATACTTTTGGTTTTTCCAATGAGAAATTAGATGGAATCTGTATCATGGCTAAATCAGGGAACGTCTTATTATTAATTTTATAGTCAGAAAAATAATATTCAGAAAAAGTCGTAAGAAATGTGTTAGTGCCGTCTATAAACCCTTGCATATCACTTTTGTAATAATAGGGTAATATGTTTCTTTGTCCATTAAAAGCGACACCAAGTCAAATATGCGTTTGCCATTCTTTATTGTATCCAAGTTTGTGATATGTAAATAATAATAAGAAATTCCATTTACTATTGAATCAGGTAACTGGATAATTGATTTTTCTTTCTTGACACTTTCTTTAATTTCTTTGATAAAATAGGGCAGCGAACGATAGAAATACACAGAGTTTTCTGTGTTAGCAGAAACACGATAGGTGTTTTCGCTTAAATTAAGTTTAAACAATTTATTTCCGTCAAATATTTCTTCCCGGTCTGTGCCTTTGATTTTAAAAGATTTCATCTCCTTTGATGGGCTAATAGAGATAAGTGCTCTAATGGTATCATTGGAAATTTTGTCGCTGAAAAAATCCTTTTCCCGAAGAGTAGATGTATATTCCAGATTTCTTAAATTATCAAAATTTTTAACAATCTTCTCCGTGACTTGTCCAGTTGTGTCAAATGAGCAAGATAGAAATAGTAAAATGCTTATAAGAATATTTCTTGTCATTCAGTTATTACTTTGAGTGTTTGGGATGTATGGCTTATAACGGCTCGGTATTTATGCAGGCAGGGCAATAGCGCCGTGTCAGCCAGAACTGCTGCTGATTGAAAAACAAAAGATGAAGTTATAACTAAATGCTCAACAGCGCTGTGTCAGCCGGAACAAAAGCTGAATAACGATTTGCTGTTGAAGTGCGCTGTGTCAGCCCTGTTTGTATAAATACTTTTGTTGGTGGCAGTTTTAGTTTTTCTCTACGTCATTATTCACTTCTCAAACTCTTCACCGGATTTGCCAACGCTGCTTTTATGCTTTGAAAGCTAATGGTGATTAATGTAATCAATACAACAGAAACAGCCGCTATTAAAAATATAAGCGGAGATATGTTAATACGATAAGCAAAGCTTTGCAACCAGTTACTCATAATCCACCATGACAGTGGAACGGCAATCAATAAAGCTATACTTACCAGTATTAAAAAATCTTTTGACAACATAGTTACAACATTGCTTACCGATGCACCAATAACCTTCCTGAGACCAATTTCTTTTTGCCGTTTTTGTGCAGTGAATGCAGCTAAACCAAATAAACCCAAACAGGAAATTAAAATAGCAATGCCCGCAAAGTATTTTGATAATTCTGCCACACGTTGTTCAGATGCATATAGCTTATTATAATCATCATCTAAAAATGAATAACTAAAATCTAAACCATTATTATACTTTTTACACAAAGCCTGAATAGCAGCAAGCGCCTGCTGCTCCATACCGGTTTTTATCTTAACAACAGTAGTTGGATTATTTTGGGAGAAAGTAAAAAATGCCGGACCGATTTTGCTATATAACGACTGATAATGATAATCTTTTACCACGCCAATAATCTGCTTGTTTTCGCCCCATAACGAAACCGTTTTACCAACAGGATTTTTTAAACCCATCGCAACAATGGCAGATTGGTTAAAGATTATAGAAGAACTATCCTCAAAATCTTTTGAAAACATTCTGCCTTCAGCTATTTGCAAATTCATCGTTTCAAACAAACCAATATCTGCGGCATTACCGTAATATTCTATGTTCAGATTCGGGTCTTTTCCCTGCCAGTTTATACCGCTTCCTGAATGCGAAGCGTTGCCCATTAAATCACCATCAACATCAGATGCATTTTCTACACCAGGGATGTTTTTAATTTCTAAAATAAATGAAGAAAGATTTTGCGACAGATTACCATCGTTTGCAAAACGAATAACATGGTCTTTACTGTAACCAAGGTTTGTTGTTTGCACCAGTTTCATCTGCTGATAAACTATCAGCACCGCAACAATCAATACAACAGAAACCGTAAACTGAAAAACAACCAACCCTTTTCGTATCAAAGATTCACCTGCACTTGTTTTTAGTTTCCCTTTTAATATAGTAACCGGCTTAAAACCTGATAAATAAAATGCTGGGTAGCTGCCTGCAATAAAGCCCGTAATAATTGTAATGGCAATGGCAGATATAATCACGCCTGCATCAATATGCAAAGCAATCTGCTTACCTGTAATTTCTCTAAACGCAGGAAGTAATAAAATAACTATAACAGCAGCAAGCAATAATGATATAAAAGACATCAGCATAGATTCACTGATGTATTGAAATATCAGCGAAGCTTTGCTGGCGCCAATCACTTTTTTAATACCCACTTCTTTCATGCGCTGCGATGCTTTTGCCGTAGAGAGATTCATAAAATTGATGCAGGCAATGATGAGAAGAAAAATAGCGATGATGGAAAACAGTTTTACATACTCAATTCTGCCGCCGCTTTGCACACCGTTTATAAAATTATTATACAAATACCTGTCAGAATATTTTTGCGTGAAGAGTTCGCCTTCATATTGTTCAAAACCTTTGCCCGCATACAAAGCGCTAATTTTTGTTTTTGTGTAATCTTTTATTTTATTATTGAATGCATCAATATTTGCATGTGGTTTCAACAGCACATAAGTTGATACCATATTGCTTGCCCAATTGGTTACATCTCCCATAGTGCCGGCAAATTTTTGAGCGTATAAACTAAATGGAAGCAATACATCAAACTGGTTAGTGGCATTATACAAAGGTGCTTTATAAACAGCAGTTATTGTATAAACATTGCTGAAATCAATATCGTTGTCTTTTAAGTTTAATTTGATTGTTTTACCCGCAACATTTGTTGTGTTGAATAATTTTAAAGCGGTTGCATCTGATAACAGGATGCCTGAAATATCTGAGAGTGCATCATTGCTGTTACCATCTATTATCGGGTAGGAAAAAATATTAAAGAAATCATTGCCCGCAAATTCAGGATTTACTTTTATCGTTTTGTCATTGTAAGAAACAATACCTGTGCTGCGTTCTTTTTTTATACAGACTGCCTTCTCCACTTCCGGTAATTCTTTCACCATTGATTGCGCCAGCAACCCCTGCGTTTTCTCATCCACCTGCACAGCTCCTGTACCATCAGGGTTGCGTTTCAATACCTGGTATAAACGACTGTCGTCCGCATTAAACTTATCAATGCTCAACTCATCATTCACCCATAAAAAAATTAATAACGCACAAGCCAAACCAGTTGATAAGCCTAACAGGTTAAGAAAGCTAAACTGCTTGTCTTTGATAAAATTTCGCCATGCCGTTTTGAAAAAGTTTTTAAACATATATGGAGTGTTTTAATTAATCATTAGCATTAAATAATGTGCCAGCTTATATTCTTTTGATAATCAATAGTAAATTAAATGATGCACTTTATAAATAGTTCGTTTTTGATACAGTGTTGTCCACTTTTATTACAAGTAAATTGAGTTTAAGAAAAGTTCAAGGTCATTAGGGTGTGTCCAAATAAAATTGCCACCAACGTTTTGGGTATTGCCGAAGGCGGGGATTTTTAGCACAAAAGTTCAATCGAAGAACGAATGTTGAACCTTGCACAAATGTCCAATCGAAGCCGTTTAGCCCCGCTTTTGGCAATACCTTGTTATGGGCAGGTTTTATTTGCCTTTCGGCTTTTTCTTGTCTATTTGTTTTGGTTCGTCTTTTCCTTTAAGTGCTGTTTTTGCGTTCAATGATGTAACTACTTTTTTGCCTGTTTTTGCTTCCAGTGCCTTTCTTGCATCCCCTGCAATTTTGCCACCTTGTTGAGCAATTTTTGCACTTTCTTCAAACGTTTCTGGATTTTCTGCTTGTGAAATATCTTTGGTTGAAGCCTCTGCAAGCATATTTAAAATCAGTTCGGTGTTGCTCATATTGTCCCGAAGATTTTCTTTTTTCAGTCCTTTGAGAACTTTATATTCTTTGGTTGTGTTACCCGACCACGCTTTTGTAATAATGTCTGTCAAAGTAGCAAATTGAATACCCTCTTTTAGTCCTCGTTTTTTCCATTCGTCCGTGAGTTCTTTGCGGATTTCAATACTTTTCAATCGTTGGTTAATCCAATTTTCAGAATAACCTAACTTTAAGTATTGTTCTAATGCTCGGTCAATAGAAAGTTCGGGGTCTTGCATTTCGTCCAAACGTTCCGATGCTACTTGTGCCAACCAAACTTTAAAAGGTTCAGCTTTTGGCGATGGAATAGACTGTATTAGACGGAAAAGTTGTTCAGTATCAGCAACATCTGTCATTCTCATTTTGCCGTCTGGAGCTTCCATTTTCAAACCGTTACAATTTGTAACGGTTTGATTTCCCTCGTCTTTCAGCCTCTTTTTCAGCACACGCCAATAAACTTGTGGATTGGGGCTGTCGGTTAATGCTGAAATAACGTCCACAATAGCAAAATACCACTTTTCCTGTTGCTCGTCCCAATGTGTGCGGACTTGCTTTTGTTCAAATATTTTTATAGCATTTTCTTTGCTCATTTCTATAAATTCTGTCAATGCAAAGATAGCAAAAAAATAAAGGTGTGTGGCTTCGCCACACACCTTTATTTTCGTATGTTTTTTATTGAGATTTTATACTTAGGTTAACTTTACGAATGAAGAATTTTATCTTTTAACTTTTGAAACTCTTCTTCTGAAATCAAATTGTCATTTTTCAATTTTGTCAATTTAGCTAACTCGTCAACAACAGATAAAGTGGGTGTAATACTTTGTTTTTCTTGTGAAAGTTTATCCAACGCTTCTTGCTGTTTCTTTTGAGTTTCCAACATTCCTTTTTCATATTCTTCTTTCTCTTTACTTTTTGATACTAAAGCAAATATTAACCCAATCAAAGGGCTTAAAAAAATAGAAAGTAAAAATGCTCCCCAAAAACCTATTTTTCGTCCTGAACCTACTGCTCCTGCGACAAAACTAAAAATTATCCAACCTAAAAATATTTCCATTGATATTTTTTTTAAAAATTTTCCTACTCGTATGGCTTTTCGGTTTCGCCTCGTTTTTAAGAATGGTTTCTGAACTCCATTTTTTTAATAAAGGATTGTTGTCAGTCGGAAATGACTGTCAAGATGTGTCGTAGCAAGAGCTTGGTGGTTCTCTCGTCTGCCGATGTCCGTTGCGGTGTGTGTTAAACTTGCCTATAACGGTTTGGGTATTGCCGAAGGCGGGGATTTTTAGCACAAAAGTTCAATCGAAGAACAAATGTTGAACCTTGCACAAATGTCCAATCGAAGCCGTTTAGCCCCGCTTTTGGCAATACCTTGTTAGCGGTTCGTTGTTCTTCTCCTCCTTTAGTATTTGTTCTGTCAAGGTGTTTTTCAATTAGTGCTAATAGGCAATTCAAAATACATCCTCCACATGCCTTTTAATTCTTCTTTGAATTTTGGATATTCAAGTCGTGTTTTGCTATGAAATTTAAACCCTACTTTCTCATAAAATAAAATAGCTTCTTTGTTTGTGTCAATTACTGTAAGCCAAAATATCTCCTTTTTTTTCTCTCTGCAATATCAAAAGCAATGTCAAGTAAGCTTTTACCTATTTTCATTCCTTTAAATTGTGGCAAAATATAAACCTTGTCAAGTTCCAAACCTTTTGCTTTGTCAAGATTTGGCAGATTTGAGAACAAATTTATTTTCATAAATGCAACTGGTTCTTTATTTATAAATGCTGCATAATACTGAACGTTTTTGTCGGATAGCTCAGTTTTTAAAGTTTCAATTCCAAATACTTTATTGATGTAATCTTCTAATCCTCCATCCTCCCAATGATCAGCGAAGTTTTGACAATATGCATCACAACAAATTTTGTTAAGTATTGTCAAGTCCGATAGTTTCAGTTGTTGAATGTCCATATTATGTCGTTTTACAATGACCGCTAACGGTTCGGGGCTTTGCGTTCGGGCGGGCAATCGAAGCACAAAAGCTGAATTTATTACTAAAGTTTAATAGAAGTACAAAGTTCCAAGTTTGCACGTCAGCCCGCCTGACGCAAAACCCTTGTTATGCACAGTTTTTATTTTGTTTTGTCGTTTCGTAATAGTTTTTAATAAATACCGTAATGTATCTTTTCAGATAAACTTCGTTTAAAAATGTGTTAGACCAATTGTCGAACCGTTTGCATTGAACACCTAAGTAAAAGTAATAAAGGCAAACTCCTAATGTTGGTATAAGTTGTTTTTCTTCATCACTTATTTTTTCTACTGTTTCGTAACCACTGTAAAAGGCTTTCATTTTTTCGGCTCTTTCGTTTTCATTTTTTTCGGTGTTATGCAGTTGCATTATGTAGTAAGCAATATCTAAGCACAACCAACCGTTTCCACAAAAGTCAAAATCAAAAAGTGTGATTTTGTTCTTGTCGGAAATATTCAGGTTGTCAAACCAAATGTCTAAATGAACAATTCCTTTTCGTAAAAGATGAGTGTCGGCATTGAATAACTCTTTTTCTAATAACAGTTGGGTTTTTATCAGAAATTGAATTTCGTCCGTGTCGTCAGAAAGGAATTGTCTGATGTAGTTAAGCGATTGGTTTAATAAAATGTCAGATGTATAAGTAATTCGTTTTTGCTCTAAATTTTTTGTTTTACTGTGGATTTGAGCCATTAATTTTCCAATTTCAAAATGAGTTTCTTTGCTGTAAGTTTGAATTTTATGTCCTTGTGCATACGAAAACAAAACGGCAAATCTTTGTCCTTCTGGTGCTTCAATAGTTTGGATAAAGTTTCCTGAATTGTCAGCAACTGGATAAGAAACAGAAATGTCATTTTGTTTTAAGAGTTGCAATAGGTTAAGTTCTTCCGTTATTTCTTCTTTAGTCCGCCAATTGTAGCTGTAAACCCTAAAAATAAAAGTATCATTTTCGCTGTCTATGCGATATGTGTGATTAATTCCCGTTTTTAAAAGTCTGCAAGAAGTATTTACTGTCAACGAATATTTTTCACGAACAAATGTTGCGATGTCTGCTGGTGAAAGTGTCGAATTTATTACGGAAAAATTTGTCATTTGTTTATTGAGAAGTGTCGTTCGTAAAATTGTGCATAACGATCAGGGCTTTGTGCAGGCGTGGTAATAGAATTCCGTCTGCCCGTAACCGCTGCTGATTAATAATTTTTTGTTGAAGATAAGTACAAAAGCCGATAGATATTCGTCAGCCGGAACTGAAGCTGATAGTAGTATAACAGCCGAGATTTATTCCGTCAGCCACGCTTGCACAAAACCGCCTGTTACCTGCCGTTTTCTTCTTCAAGCTCCAACAGATATTTTTTTCGCCAAAGCCCGCCACCATAACCTGTCAGTTGTCCGTCTGAACCAATAACTCTATGACAGGGAATTAAAATAGAAATTCTGTTCATCCCATTTGCATTGGCAATTGCTCTTACACTTTGAGGGCTTCCAATAAGTAGGGCTTGTTCTTTATACGACTTGGTTTGTCCGTAAGGAATTTGTTGTAGAGCAGTCCAAACTTTATTCTGAAAGTCGGTGCCTGGTGTATGCAATGGCACAGAAAATTCTTTTCTTTTGCCATCAAAGTACTCTTGTAATTGCGTTTCTAATGTGTCAAAATATTGGTTGCTGCCTTGAATGATGGTTGCGTTTAATAGTTTGGCAATGGATTTTAGTTCCGTTTCCAACATTTTTCTGTCCGTAAATTCCAATAAGCAAATGCCCTGATTAGTAGCACAAACAAGCATTGTACCTAATGGCGTTTCTATTCGTTTTAGGTCAATAATACTCTTCCCCTTCCCATTTTTTGGGGAAACGCCAAAAATATTTTTAAAACTGTCGCCAAAACCGCTTAACGATTCAAAACCTGTGTCAAAAGCAGTATTGGTAACACTTTCGCCATTTTGTATTTTCTTGAAAGCTGAATTTATTCTAAACATTCTTTGATACGCCTGAAAAGTAATTCCGTGATTTTTTAAAAACCACCGTCTTATTTGATTGGGTTCAATTCCTTTTTGTTTAAGGTCGTAATCCATAAGTGTTCGAAACCTGTAGGGTATTATTTTTGTTGTTATGACAGCAGGGAAATTGATTAAGCTAATACCACAGGATATTTTTCAAAAGTTGGCTGTAGAGACAAAGGTAGACAGCCAGGTAAAGAAGTTATCTGGCGAGGTGATGTTTAAGTTGATTCTCTTTTCAATGCTGGGTTCAGAAAAGCTAAGCCTGCGTGTAATGGAATCATTTCTACAGTCGTACAGGTTTAAGTCGTTTAGTAAATACGATATATTGGATGGCAAGTATAATTCTATTCGCGATAGGATATGCAGCATTACTCCGTTGTATTTTGAAAAGCTCTTTGAGACAATATTTGCAATTTATAACAAGGAGTTGAAAGAGGAGAAGGCTCTTAGTAAAGTAGATAGTACCTATGTGGCATTGAGTGCTAAATTGTTTAATGGCGGAATGATAAATGGGGATAATGATAAACGGTTTTTAAAGTACAGTGTTCAGGTAAAGGGCAGCCTTCCTGCGCTGGTAAAAGTCTTTAGTGCCCAAAGATATGTGAGTGAGGATATTGCCTTAACCGATATCATAAATGATAGTGATATTCTAAAAGGCAATATAGTTGTGTTTGACAGAGGGATACAATCACGGAGCTCTTTTGAAAGTTTTTCAGATAGCAATAAATGGTTCATTACACGATCAAAGCTGGACATTCGGTGTAAGGTATGCAAAACAAATAATGTTTTAGATAAACCAGAGGGCGGTACTGTCACCATTATCAGCGATGAAGTTGGTAAATTAACCAGTGGCAGAGCAAAAGATACCCGTCACTTGTACCGGGTAATCAAGGCTAAAATTGACAAGAGTGATGAGATGATATGCTTTGTAACCAATATGCTGGATGAAAATGCTTATCAGGTGGCTGGATGGTATAAACAAAGATGGGAGATAGAGATGTTTTTTAAATTTATCAAACAACATTTGAATGTAAAACACTTGGTATGCCGTGATGAGAATGGGGTAAAAGTAATGGTATATATGACAATGATATTAGCCATTCTGATTATTGCATATAAAAAAATAAACGGTTTAAAAGGATTTAAAATACCAAAGCTGAGATTTGAAATTGAACTAGAAAATGATATAATAAAAGAAATTGTAAAAATGTGCGGAGGAGACCCCGAAAAAGCCGCAGGGCTTTTCAGTTCAGCCTGATTCAGGTTTCGAACACTTATGGTCGTAATCTTTGAATTTTATGGTCGGATTATCAGAGAGTTCGTCTATTATTTTTTGAAACTCAATAGGTGTATGATGTATAGTTTTTAAAGGATTACAAACTTTACAAGGTCTGTAACCTTTTAGAATGCATTCTTTTGAGGTTTTCAAAAACTCAACATTTTCCAATTTAGGTTTTCGGGCTGTGCAGGAAGGTCGGCAAAAAATACCTGTGGTTTTAACAGCCGTAAAAAAAACGCCTTCAAATGAAGTGTCTTTTTCAACAATTGCTTTATACATTATTTCGGTTGTCAATTCCATTTTAAAACAAAGCGTTAAAAGATTGTTCTGATAGAATTTTTGTTGTTATATTTTCCAATGATGTGTAAACATAACCGTTTAAAAAATTACCCATACTTATTCTTTTTACTCCAAGTCTTTCAAGAGTTTCAAAGTCGGGCAATTCAGGCATACACATTACATTCAGAGGTAAGGTAGTTTCAGAAACCATTTTTGCAATATCACTTTCTTTTGTTATGCAGGGTAAAAATATGCCGTCTGCACCTGCTTGTTCATAGTTTTTTATTCTTTCTGTCGCAATTTGCAGGGCATTTGGAATATTCAAAAGAAAAGCGTCACATCTTACATTGATGAAAACGGAAATTCCTTGCTGTGTTAAGATACTTTTTATTTCATTTAAAATTTGAGAAAACTGAATGCTATCTCTAAGTTTCCGCTCTCCATTTTCCATAAAACTATCTTCGATATTAATGCCCACAACGCCCATTTTTTCTAAGGAAATAATATTGCTCGCAATTTCTGCTGCATTGTTGCCATAGCCAAACTCAATGTCCACAGAAAACGGAAGTGATACACTTTTTCCAATTCTTTCAACAATAAATAACAAATCCGAAAAAGGCACTTGTTCTCCATCTTCGTAGCCTAATGAATTAGCAATTGCTGCACTTGAAGTTCCTATTGCCTGAAAGTCTAACTTTTTATAGATTTTTGCACTCTGCACATTCCAAACATTGCCCATAATCAAAGGATGCGTCTGATTATGTAATTCTTTAAATTTTAAATACGTTGTCATTTTTTATTTGTTTGTACAAAGATACTTTTGGAATTTGCCGTTATACAACCGAAAAATTGACAAGTATTTTTTTGTGCAGGGTGTTTCCCAAAATGGCAGGTAACGAACAGGGCTTTGTGCAGGTGTGGCATTCATTGAATGTCAAGCCCGGCACAAAAGCCGATTGAAAAACTAAAGTACAAAATATATTCTACTGCTTAATAGTATTCCGTCAAGCCGGTACTGAAGATGAGTAGCGAACTGCTGCTGATGCTTACAACGTCAAGCCACACTTGCACAAAACCCCATGTTATAAGCCGTAATTACTTCATCAACTCTTGAATTTTATTTTCAAGCGATGCTTCATATTTCTCGTCAAAGCCGGTAAAGATTTGCATGATTGTACCATTTTTGTCAATAAGAAATGATTTAGGAATAGCTCTTATTTTATATGAGGCTGCATGTTTACTATACAACCCTTTTAGGTCCGAAATATTAATCCAGGTAATGCTGTCTTTTTCAGAAGCATTTTTCCAATCATCCAAATCTGTGTCAATAGAAAAACTGATAATTTCAAAACCATTTTGATTATACTTTTGAAATAGTTTCTTCAATTTTTTATTGCTATCTCTGCAAGGTGCACACCATGATGCCCAAAAGTCAAGGAGAACAACTTTATTTTTATAGTCTGATAATTTCAACTCTTTATTAAGAAAGTCATTACCAATAATATCGGTAGCATGAGCACCGACTTTCAAATCGTCTGTTAAAATGTATTGTGTTATTACTTCTCCATATTTAGTTTTTTTAAGGTTTGTTGGGAATCTGTTAAACAAGATTTTTAAACTGTCTGTGGTAAGGTCGTTTCTTAAATAATATAGTTCTCTTAAGGTAACTAACGATGGATGGAAAGTGGCAATAGTGCGAAGCCTTATTTTAAAAATCTTTTGATCAATATCCCCAATATTAATCACAATTTCATTCCTTTTAAGCTTATCACTTTCATTTGTTGCTTTTGCAGTAAGACTATCTTGCAATTTTTGTAAAGTCGAAAAATTTTGTTGAACTGATTGAAATATTTTATTTAAGGGAGAGCCTTCTACATGCAAATCTGAAAAATTATTTTTGTCACCGCTTACTGTAATATTTTTATTCTCCATCCATAGTACGAAAGATACTTTGGCAAACTCTGGCTTTAGTCTGTAAATAGCAGGTTCCGACACATGTCCAATAAAACGAAGCTTTTCATTTTGAAGATAAGCAGAATCAATGTTTTGGGTAGCATCGATGTCATAAAAATAGAATTTAGTCCCGTCCTTAAATCCTGTCAAGGAAGCGTCTAATATAAACTTGTCTTGCCTTTGCTGTCCAAATATTGTGAAAAATGTCACACAGAAAAAAAGAGTTGTTGAAATTTTTGGGGTCTGCATAATTATGGCTTATAACGGGCAGCGGCTTTGTGCAGGCGTGGTAATAGTATTCTATCTGCCCGTAGCCGATGCTGATTAATAATTTTTTGTTGAAGATAAGCACAAAAGCCGATAGATATTCGTCCAGCCCGAACCGAAGATGATAGTAGTACAACAGCCGGGATTTATTCCGTCCGCCACGCTTGTACAAAACCGCCTGTTAGCGGTTCGGCTATGTGGTCGCAAGTATTTCCATTGTCTTTTTTTCTTTGTCTGATATGATTTTTAAAATGTCTGATGCTTGTTGAATATATTTAAAGTCTTTCGTTTCGCTAACCTTTATAAACAAGTCAGAAACATTTGTCCATAGTTTGGCGATTTCTACAAAGTTTTCGTGTCCTGTTTTGAGTTGGTCAAGTTGCAGCAAATCGTGGCTTTCTTTTAAAAAGTCCTGATACAAATTTCTAAACAATGCTCCGCCTGTTCCTGCTTTTTCCATAATGTTTGCAGATTGCTTAAACTCATTTTCAATGTTCTTGCTGTTGTTAAACCACTTTATAATTTCTGAACTTGTTTTTAAAATTCCCTTGTATCCGATGTTTGTAATTGGTGGACTAAGATATTCGGTTGCATTGTTTTTGATTGCTGTCAGAATTGCTTTTTTGAGGTTAAAGTTTTTATCGGTTTGCCGTAATGTATAATACAAGTTTTTAGAAGACATTGGACCTTTTTCAGCTCTTGCCAATGCCAAACTATTTAGAGATGTTTTTACTTGTCCACCTTGTTGTCGAGTGTCAACCAAAAAAGCATTGTCATTGTCGTAACCGTAAATGGCTGCGTAGTGTCCTGCGAAATGAAACGGATTTGAGAAATACTCCAAATGATAACAGTCTAATTTAAGCCCGACCACTTGTCCGTTGTCAATAAGTTCTTTTACACTTTCCCAAGCCTTTTGCTTTGAAGACGTTTCTTTAACCGTTAATTCAAGATTTAGGCTTTTGGCAATGTTTTGTGTCAGCAAGTCTGTTTTCACTCGTCCGCCAATGAATGGAAAGTCCATTGTTTTCATATTCCAAAAAATAAAACCAAGTCCTTGCCCAAGTCCAAACAGAATTGGTTCGGAAAGCTCAATTCCGAGTTGTCGCAACAAAGTTCCTGTCGCTGTTGTTTCGCAATGTTGTCCGTCAAATGGTTTTAAATTCTCAACTTTCATTTTTGAGCGTGATGTTTGTTTAGCTGACCGCTAACGCTTGGGCTTGCCGAAGTGGGGGCAATAGCATTCTGTCCGCCCCGGCTAACTGCTGCTGAGTAAAGACACAAAGTTGATGTCATATTCTAAAGCTAAATTAATAACGTCAAGCTGGAACAGAAGCTAAATTGAAAAACAAAAGTTGAAACACGGCTTCCGTCTGCCCCCATTTTGGCAAACCCCATGTTGCCTGTAGTTTTTCTTATATGCACTCGTTTCTAACCTTGATTTTGTAAGTTTCTAATTTGTCCTTTAAGTCTAACCAAGTTTTGTCTCTCAATGTCCCTGCGGGATAAAGTCTATTTCTAAAATCTTTAGTAATAATCCTTAAACAATTTGGCATTTTTCCTTGTGTTTCAAAAACAACTTCTTTTATGTCTTTTATATTGTAAGGCTTTTTTGTCCAAAAGAAATTGTGGTTTCTAACAACAAAGAAATTGTCAGAAACCTGAAAGTAATTCATAAAGTAAGTATGAAATAAAAACCAAAAAGATGAAAAACAAAAAAAGCCAATTAAAAGTCCTGCTGTTGTTGGTTTGCTATTGTTCATCAACATATAGGTGAAGAAGCCAATTAGTCCCCAAAGTGAAAGTCCCCTTAATGATGTAATAACTGTTCCTTTATAAGTTTCATAGTAGTCGTTGTTAACAGAACTTATGTCAAGTTGCTTTTCTATCGGTTCAAAAAAATCTTTCTTGTCAATAACTACTTGTTTTAGAAACGATTTCATTTCCCAATAATTAGAATACATATCGTCAAAGATATATTTTGTTTCACCTGAATTAAGAGTCAAAGTCGCTGCTTCCATTGGAAAGTTAATTGCATACTTAAATGGTCGCTTTCCTGTTAGTTCTACTTTGTCAATGTCAGTAAGTGAATAAGTTTGCCTGTTGAATTTTATAAAGTCTTTGCCCAAAGTAATTGTTGGTGCATTTTTTATATAACGATATAAACTGTAACCTGCAAAAGCATAACAAGCAATGCTAAATATCGGCATTAGTTGAGCTTTTGGTTTTAAATTCCCTTTGTCAAGTTCTTTATTGTAAATGAATAGCAAAGCTGTCGCCATACCTAAAAAGAAAAGTGTCCCCAAAATAATTGAGAGATAGAATTTGAAAATATGTCTTTTGGAAACAATGGTCGTCATAAAATTACAGGCAACGAACAGGGCTTTATGCAGGTTGGGAAATAGCATTCCGTCTGCCGATAACCGCTGCCGATTGAAAATATATTGTTGAAGTTATGCACAAAAGTTGATAGTTATTCGTCTGACCGAACTGAAGCTGGGATTTGTAAATAGCTGATAATATATTCGTCAGCCCAACTTGCATAAAACCCAATGTTGGCTGCTGTTTATTGTCCTTTTAGTAAATGAAATTTTTCCCACGAAGGCAACTTAAAAACCATTAAAAGCCTGTCGCCACTTTCTTCGTTGATATTTAGTTTGTCGAACAAACCGAAGTTCTTTTTTTCGATGAACTCAGCTATACGTTTTCTTTCACTGTCGGAATATTTGGTTTTTTTTGCAACGTTCTTTAAAACAAATGGATTGTTTGGAATAAATTCATAGCGATGTCTGTCGCAGATTTTATGAGCTAAATTAAGAGCTTCATTACTATAATAGAAGTTTATATCTGGACTTGTATATTCCCATAGTTTATGAATCGAAAAAAAAGCACTTGGAGTGGCGGTTGTCCCCCAACACCATATGTCGGTTTGCATTTTTTCTTGTAAATGAAGACTGTCTTCAATTTGTGCCATATAAACTTGTTTGCCAACACCAGAATTTTTATATTCGTGTCTAACCGCACTTAGTCCCATATAAGTAACAGTAATATCTTCAAAACTGTCGTCACCTGTCATAAAGAAAGCAACTAAATTAGTTGATTCGTATCGGATTAAATAGATTGTATCATTGTTAGCAAATTCTCGTTCAAGCAAACTTGTTGGGTCAACATAAGAAGGTTTAACAAGAGAAAGAATCTCTTCTTTTAATTTGAGGTCAGATGAGAAATTTCGGATTTTTTGCACCATTGGGAACGTCTGGCGGAATAGCAGCCAACGGTTCGGGTATTGCCGAAGGCGGGGATTTTTAGCACAAAAGTTCAATCGAAGAACGAATGTTGAACCTTGCACAAATGTCCAATCGAAGCCGTTTAGCCCCGCTTTTGGCAATACCTTGTTGGCGGTTCCTTGTTGTTTCGTCTGCCTATTTTAGTTTCTTCATTGCATTACTTTCGAGCAAAGATTTCATTTGTGTTATGGCTACTTTGTTGAGTTGTGTTAGTCGTTCCGTTTGTGTCAAACCTTGTCGGATAAGCAATGCGTTTATACTTTCCATATTGCTCAATACTACCAATTGTTCCAATGTCGCATAATCTCTAATATTTCCGTCTTTGTCCGAATTGTTATCTCTCCATTCTTTGGCTGTAATTCCGAACAATGCAACGTTCAATAAATCGGCTTCGTTGGCATAAACAAAACCGGCTTGTAATTTTGTAATTGCTTTTGGAATTAGATTTTCTTTGATTGCGTCAGTATGAATATGATAATTGACTTTGGTTAAAGTTCGTTGCAAATTCCATTCTAATTGCTGTCGGTTGTTTTCGTCTTCTTTAAGCCGTTGGTATTCCTTTACTAAAAGCAACTGAAACTTTGGACTAATCCACATACCGAAATGAAACGCAATGTCTTTGTGTGCATACGTTCCACCGTATCTTCCTGCTTTTGCAGTTATACCGATTGCATTAGTTGCTTCTATCCAATTTTTAACCGACAAAACGAAATTATTGCTTCCTGCCGAATTTTTAATTGTACCGAATTCGGTATAATTAAAATCGGGATTGTACAATGCTTCCCACTCACCAATATATTCAATGGTGCTTTTTAAAGTCAGCCATTTTATGATAATCGCTTCCTGCATTTGGCTTTTAGCCATATCTGTTAGAGAAATATAATCATCTTGTTTTTGTGAAATGATGCTTATTTCCTTACCACCGATTTCTATTTTCTTGCTCTTTGCCATATTCTACTTTATAAAGGGCAAATTTACAAAAAGTTACTTTATTTCAGTAGTGTGTCAAGTTTTTGAAATGAGGCTGTCCAACCGACTTTCATTATCTCTTTCATTTCATTAAAAGTTTGTTTTTCTTGTTCAGTTGCGTTTCCAAAAATCTCCCATTTTACACTTACTTTAGTTGCGTTTTCTTCTTCTGAAAAGTTTACGGTTGTCAATAAATAATCGGGGTAAGTAGCCGAAAATGGAGCTTTGATGAAATTTCCGTCTTTGTCGCAAAAGTTTTGAGTATAAACCAAAAGTTCGTTCGGTTTGATAGTTTTAAAATTGATTTGCCCAAATTTTGTCAGTCCGTCAGGCGTTGTCATTGTCCAAAGCGAAGTTCCATTTTCAAAAACGTTAGCGTTTAAAAAAGTCATTTCTGCTCCGTCAGGTCCTAACCAACTTGAAAAACTGTTTGGGTTTGTCCACATTTCAAATGCTGTTTTCATATCAGTTTTGAATGTGTAGCTAATTTCAAAAATTTCGTCTTGGTTCATATTTTTCGTTTCCTTTTGGTTTCCGTTGCACGATGTCAAAATGAAAAGTGTCAATGCAAAAATTGTGTTTATTAGTTTCATTTCTGTTGCCCGTTTGATGTTTGTAGTGTCGCTGTTACAATGACCGCTAACGGTTTGGGTATTGCCGAAGGCGGGGATTTTTAGCACAAAAGTTCAATCGAAGAACAAATGTTGAACCTTGCACAAATGTCCAATCGAAGCCGTTCAGCCCCGCTTTTGGCAATACCTTGTTAGCGGTTCGTTGTTCTTCTCCTCCTTTAGTATTTGTTCTGTCAAGGTGTTTTTCAATTAGTGCTAATAGGCAATTCAAAATACATCCTCCACATGCCTTTTAATTCTTCTTTGAATTTTGGATATTCAAGTCGTGTTTTGCTATGAAATTTAAACCCTACTTTCTCATAAAATAAAATAGCTTCTTTGTTTGTGTCAATTACTGTAAGCCAAAATATCTCCTTTTTTTTCTCTCTGCAATATCAAAAGCAATGTCAAGTAAGCTTTTACCTATTTTCATTCCTTTAAATTGTGGCAAAATATAAACCTTGTCAAGTTCCAAACCTTTTGCTTTGTCAAGATTTGGCAGATTTGAGAACAAATTTATTTTCATAAATGCAACTGGTTCTTTATTTATAAATGCTGCATAATATTGAACGTTTTTGTCGGATAGCTCAGTTTTTAAAGTTTCAATTCCAAATACTTTATTGATGTAATCTTCTAATCCTCCATCCTCCCAATGATCAGCGAAGTTTTGACAATATGCATCACAACAAATTTTGTTAAGTATTGTCAAGTCCGATAGTTTCAGTTGTTGAATGTCCATATTATGTCGTTTTACAATGACCGCTAACGAACAGGTATTGCCGATGGTTGGGAATTTGAAATTCGTCCGCCGGAACCGCTGCTTGGCTTTTTGATAAAGATAAATAATAAGTACTAAAGCTGGGCTATATTCGTCAAGCCGAAACCGCAGTACAACAGAATTACCGCTGCCGATTGCTCCAATGTCGAGCCCAACTATTGGCAATACCCATGTTGTATGCCGTTTCTGTTTATTGCTTAATTTATTCCGTAAAATGAAACCCCATGCAATAACATTAAGCTATCAGTTGTGTAACGGCAAGTCAAAACTATAAATGTTACTAGTTTTAGTTTCATTTGAGAAGTGACCACTTAAAGTAACGTGAATTTTATCCGATACGTGTTTAGCGACAGCTTCTTTTTTTAACCAAGCATTTACTGCCGATTCAATTTCAGATGCGGAGTATGTAACATCATCGCTATATCCATTAGCTTTGAGTGTTACACCTGTAGTAGTGGACGAAGGAAAAGATAAATAAATATTTTCTGCTAAAAAACCAATGGCAAGTACTGGGCAGTCTACATCCTTGTATGACATTTTCGAATTATAAAAATTTACAGAAACCTTAGACGCTGTTCCTTTCATAGTTTTCAACGCAGTATTAGTTATTTCAGTGATTTCCCAAAACCTAACCATTTTTTTTGTAAAAACTTCTGGGGAATTAGTATCCACAAATTTTAAACCCAAATGTAAATCGGTATAAGTAAGCGCCGGGCAGCCGTTTGCTTTATAATCAGCCCATTGGTCTTTAAACTTCATAATGGTTATTATTTTTTCGTTGTCGGCACCGTTGCTTAGTTTATTTAAATACAAATCGAAATAACCGTCAATTTTACTTTTATTATCTAAAAGTGGGTCGCCGCATTTTTGGGTTAGCAATCCTCCGTAGGCTTCTAATTCTAAGAAAAGAATTTTTTGATTGGTTTGCCCCAGTTTCTCGGCGGCTTGTTCGCATAGGTTGACGGCATCTGCAAATTGGTTTTTTGCATAACTGTCTTCGGCTTTGGAATAGAGATACTGTGCCTGTAGGTCATTATTTTGCCCAAAGGAAAAAGTGCAAATAATAACAAAGGCAAATAAGCATACTGTTTTTTTCATTGCTCTAAAATTTTTAATTATTCCAAAAATTATTTTTAGTTTGTTGAGTGGGCTTGTCGGATTGTTTTGTATCGTCTTTTTTAACAGGGTTACCCCAAAAATCTGTATTGTCCTTTTGTGCGCTATTATCCGAAAAAGGGTTTCCTGCAACGTTTAGCAACTGGGCGTTAAGAAAAATCACTTTCCCACTACCCATTTTCTTTACAAAATCGTTGTTGAATTTTTCGAGGTCGGTAATGGGGTAAAGCGTATGTACCATTTTTCCGTCACGGATATTCCTGTCAATGGATAAGAGTAGTTTCTTTTCTACTTCCGGCTTTAAAGGGTAAGTGCCGTCTGAATATTTTGGAACAGGCACAGTGTAAGTAAAGTAAACAACATCCTCATCTGCACTAAACTGTTTCGGTATCAGCAAAATAGTTGCATAACGGTCTTTGGACACCAAATCGGAAAAACTGTATTTGTTAAGGTCTAACGCTTCTTTAATAAAAGCGTTTTTGGTATTAACGATAAGATTTGTCCTTTCGTATTCTGCCCGCCTTTCTGCTTCCTTTTGCGCTTTTTCCGCCTTCTTTTCGGAAAGGCGCATCGCCAACGAAAGCCCCAGCCCAACGCCCGTGTACACCAATGCCGCCTTGCTGTCGCTTATTTGGCTTGCTCCTGCAAACGTGGCATCGAGCATTGCGCCCGATTCTTTTCTTCCGCTGCTGATAGCGGCTTCATAAGCGTTCATGGAAGCGTTTTTGGCATTTTCCAGTTCCATTTGTGTTTGCTGGTAGCGTTGCTGTTGTTGGTTAAATTGTTCTTGGATTTGATTTAGTTTTTGCTGCGTAGCAGCTTGTTGTTGGCTTTGAAGATTTTGTTGTTGCTGTGCTTTATTTTGTTTATTTAAAGCGTCTTGTTGTTCTTTTATCTTTTTATTTTCATAATCTTTCTGTCTTTGAGCCGCAGTTCTTAGCCAATCTTGTTCTCGCTTGTTAATATCAGAAAGTAACCCCTGATATCTTGTTCCACAAGCACATAAACAAACATTTATTGCATCTGACTTTCCACAAGGGTCAGGGTTGTTTGCATCTGCTGCATGGCTACCGCATTGTTTGTTACAGTTTACCCAATTAGTATAGGCATCATCCCTTAATTGTTTAAAATATGCTTTTTTGGCTTTTTTGTCCGCTTCAAGTTGAGGGTCGGGTTCAACGTAAGTATAAGTAATAGTTGGTTGTGCAAACAATTTGCTGCATATACAAAAACAAAATATTGTAAGTAATAACCGCATAAGCAGAAAGAAGTGTATAAAATTATGTTTATGCAATTTGTGTCAACCCCATATCCGTTGTTTCCCTATCGTCAATAATTAGGGTGTGTCCACGAATGGCATACAACGGTTGAGCATTTGTGTTTGTGGCGGAATTTGGAAAACGTCCCGCTGGGAACAAATGCTGATTAAAGATACAAAGCTCATTGTTAATTCTGTAGCTCAATTTATAATGTCCTGCTGGAACCACAGATGATAGATAGGTGAAGCTGAGGCGGTGTTATCTGTCCGCCGACATAACACAAATGCACATGTTGTGTGCTTGTGGCCTGGGGTTATTAATGATTATATTAGTCCTCGCTGTCTTTTTTACTTATTTGTGTCATATAAATATTGAGAATACAAGTCCTTTGTCTAAACCTTGAGCCATGTTGGTGATTTTTCCGTAGGTTGATTAACCCTAATTAAATATCCATCTGGGTCATTAAATTCAATTGTTGTCATACCCAAATGCGATTCGTGAGGCCCCCTAAAAACAATGCCATTTGCCGATAGTCTGTCAATAACGTTTTGTAAATTGTCAGTAAGAAAACTTGTCATTGTTGTTTTAGATGGGAAATGTGTCGAAGTATTAAAGTCTACACCTGCAACCCCCGAGTTGAATACCTTTAACGCTTCTTGGTCAACCGAAGTGTCAAGTCCTAAAATAGAATTATAAAACAGTTTGCTTTTGCCTGGGTCACTTACACCCAATTCAATTTCTTGTATTCTTATTTTCATTCCTATAAAATTGTCTGATTAAAATATAGCAATTCTCTGTTAACAACTAATAAATCGGAGCGGGCTTGTCTTGGCATAGCACACAACGGTCGGCGGCTTTGTGCAGGCGTGGAAGTCTGAGTTCCGTCTGCCTGGAACCGCTGCTGATTATTTATTTTTTGTTGAAGATAAGTACAAAAGCCGATAGATATTCGTCCCGCCGGAACTGAAGTTGATAGCAATATACAGCACATAGTTTATTCTGTTGCCACGCTTGCACAAAACCGGGTGTTATAGGCAGTCTTATAAGGGCTTTTTTCGCTCCGATAAAAAAGTTGATTGTTATTCTTCATTTCAAATCGCCCAACTATCGATGATTGGAAAACCACAGTATCGGAGTGGGTTTCGCTTCATTCTTCGCTTCGATAAAAAAAGTTGATGGTTATTCCTCACTTCAAATCGCCCAACTACCCATGATTGGAAAACAAAAGTATCGGAGTGGGCTTCGATTCATTCTTCGCTCCGGTAAAAAAAGTTGATAGTTATTCTTCATTTCAAATCGCCCAACTACTGATGATTGGAAAACCACAGTATCGGAGTGGGCTTCGATTCATTATTCGCTCTGGTAAAAAAAGCTGATAGTTATTCTTCACTTCAAATCGCCCAACTGCTGATGATTGGAAAACAAAAGTATCGGAGTGGGCTTCGATTCATTCTTCGCTCTGGTAAAGAAAGTTGATTATTATTCTTCACTTCAAATCGCCCAACTACCCATGATTGGAAAACAAAAGTATCGGAGTGGGCTTCGATTCGATCTCCTCCATCTACAATTCAACATTAGAAGACTGTTGCCCGATTGCCTACGAACAGGTATTGCCGATGGTTGGGAATTTGAAATCCGTCCGCCGGAACCGCTGCTTGGCTTTTTGATAAAGGTAAATAACAAGTACTAAAGCTGGGCTTTGTTCGTCCAGCCCGAACCGCAGTACAATAGAATTACTACTGCTGATTGCCCCAATGTCAAGCCCAACTATTGGCAATACCAATGTTGGCAGTAGCCTTTTTTCTGTCTACCGGTTGTTAATTCAGCCCTTTTTTCTCATTGAAATATAATTGTCGTCAAACTTGTCAAATCCAAAATGCTTGTATAGCTCGATAGCCGGTTTGTTTTTTTTATTTACAGTAATGTCAATTGTTTTGCAATTTCTTTGCTTCAACCAAATTAGTCCTTTTTGTAAAAGTCGTTTTGCAATGCCCTTTCTTCTCTGGGTCGGCACAACGTAAACTTCGTTTATATAACCTTCGCCTACATAAATATTGTCGTCATAAGACAGAAAGATATAACCATTTAGAATCCCATCCTGTCTACACAAAATGTATTTGCAATTTTTATCTGTGATGAATTTCTTTAAATTTTTCCTATTCTCTTTTAATAGTTTTCGTGCATCGAGCTTATCGGATTTGTCAAACGAAACTTGCTTATCAAGTTCAAAATTCACTATCAATTTAAGTAACGGCTCAAAATCGTCTTTGATTGCGTTGGAAAATACTGTCATAATATATTGGAAATAGTCAGGTAGCTATTGCGGGCTATAATTTATTTATTTCTATATATCAGTTTCCTAACTTCTTTTTCAAAGTTTGTCGGATTTATTGAAACTAAATCATTTAATACCCTGAAAAAATTATCATCTCCCGCTCCGCACTTTATTAGAGTTTTTATTCCTTCTATTCCTTTTTTTGCTTCCACTTCATCACATAGCAGGCTCGAAATGGTTGATTTTACAGATATTTCGGAAGGTAGGCTATTGAATATTTTTATATCTTTTTGAAAGAGTTCAAGCAAACTGCTATTGGGGTTAGCTGTTATGTAATTCTTTAATTCTTCTATTAGTTCTTTTTGTTGAATCATTTCTCCATTTGCTTTAGCGTAATAAGCATTTCCCCAACTATAGGCAATTCCTTCTTCAGCCGTATGGTTCATTTTGCTATTACTACGGGTTTTGTTCGCATAGAAATGAAAAATATCATGAGAAAAATCTTCATTATTCATTATAGAAAAAATGGTTTTATAATCGCCGCCCAAAAAGCCATCCTTTGTTTTTCCGTTTAGTTCCGCATAATATGCCCAACCCAGTAGAAATAAAATTTCCTGATAATTACTGCATAAATAAAAATTGAATTTCTGGGGTTGTAACCCAAGTTTGTCCGCTATTATTTTATTTTTTTTGTCAAACCCTTTTGCACGGGTTATGTTAATTTTATTTCTATAGAAATAAGTCATATTCCCCACTTTTTTGGTTTTCCATTCTTTCGTCAGATATTTAAGAGGGATTGAAAACAAAATATTATTGTCCGAAGCTGTGGCAATAAGATTGATTATTGCTTCTATTGTTGGTGCAGCGTTGTTTTTCTGTCTGATAAAGGCAATACTAATCCAGTATTCATTTGCTGAAATCGGGTATAGATTTAATAGCTCTTTTCGACAAACATCTGAAGTGCTGTCATTAGTGTTTTTTTCAAACCCTGAAAGGTAGCTTAGCATGGATAAGCTAAGCTCCAAATCGTCATTTTTGATTAAACCTTTGTCTATTTGTTCACGCTCAATTTGTGAAAACAAAGTATCTAATGATATAAAGATTTTGTCCTTTAATAAACTGCCAATTTCATACTTCAAATATTCGGGTTTGGAAATAGAAGTCTGTCCGTTAGATGTTCCAACAGTTAGCAAAATAAAAATTAAAAATAATGTCCCTGCTTTCATCTGTCATCAAACATTCTATGCTGAAAAGTGTCTAAAAAAATTACGAGCAAAAGTTTGTAGTGTCGCGATAAGGTTACTGCCAACGGGCCGGGGCTTGGCGTAGTGGCGGAATTTTAGCACTGCTGTTTATTAGAATTACTACTGTTCAATTTAGCACAAATATTCAATAGAAATCCGTCACCCGCCATTACGCCAAACCCTTGTTGTGCGGTCGCCCTTTTTATTGCTTAATTATTTCTTTTACTTTTTCTTCCAATTGTTTTTGGTCGGGCAAATACAACTGATATTTTGAAACGAAAATTTTATTAGTTAGTCCACCTGTTGCATATTTGACAGTGAATTCGTGTTTGTCCGCTGCTATGATGATGCCTATTGGTTCGTTGTCGTCTTCGGTGTTTTCTTCTTCTTTGAAGTAGTTCAGGTAAAGGTTCATTTGTCCGATGTCTTGGTGCTTCACTTTTCTTGTTTTCAAGTCAATAAGAACGAAACATTTCAAGATTCGGTGATAGAAAACAAGGTCAATGAAATTGTGTTCATTGTCTAATGTGATTTTGAACTGTTGTTTAACAAACGAAAATCCTTTACCAAGTTCTAACAAGAATTGTTGCAGATTGTCAATGAGTTTCTGTTCCAATGCTCTTTCTTTGACGATAGAGTCCATTGGTAATTCAAGAAATTCAAAAACGTAAGGGTCTTTTATGATGTCTTTAGATGTTGTTATTTCCTGACCTTTTTCTGCTAATGCTAAAACACCTTTTTTATCTTTGCTCAGTGCTAATCTTTGAAACAATGCCGAATCAATTTGGCGTTTCATTTCCCTTGCTCCCCAATTTTCTTTTACGGATTGTTGCTCGTAAAAACTTCTTGCCAAATCGTCCGAAATCGTTAATAATTCTGCATAATGACTCCAACTCAATTTTCCGGACACTGTCTGGAAAATTGGATATTTGATGTAAAATTGTCTGCAAAGGTAGATACTGCTTTTGCTAAAACCCTTGCCATACTTGATTTTCAAGTCCTTTGCCAAGTTCGTCAATAAAGCACTTCCATAGTCCGCTTTCTCTTTTCCGTCCTGCTCATATTCTACAATGTGCTGACCGATTTCCCAGTTGGCTTTTACCAATTCGTTATTTACAGCTTTAACAGCATTTTCTCTTGCCCTTTGCAAGGTAGAGCCAATGCTGTCAACGAGTTCTGTATATTTTTGTTTAGATAATGACATTCAACGATAATTCAATTTACTATGCAAAGATAATAATTTCTATTTCGTCATTTTCTGTTTTAAATGCAAAAAAGCAAAGTCGTAGTCCAACTTTGCCTTTCAATATTTGCGTTGAAGTTTGTTTTAGTTCAACTTTTTCAACTCCGCCAAAACAGCCTCGCCTACGCCTTTTGCTGATTGTGGGTTTTGTCCTGTAACCACTCGTTGGTCAACGGTTACGTGTGGTTGCCAAAGTCCCGATTTTTCAAATTTTGCTCCACGTTCTATCAGTTTGCTTTCCAATAAAAACGGAACAACTTTGTCTAATTTCACGGCTGTTTCTTCTTCGTTGGTAAAGGCATTGATTTTCTTTCCGTCCACCAAATATTTTCCGTTGCTTAATTTTATGTTTACCAAACCTGCTGATCCGTGGCAAACAGCACTTACCACGCCACCGTTTTCATAAATGTCGGTTGCAATTTTTGCTAAATCAGCATTGTCGGCAAAGTCCCACATTGTGCCGTGTCCACCTGCATAATGAATAGCAACGTAGTTTTTGGGATTGACATCATTTGGTTTAAGCGAATGGTCAATTTTATTTTTGTATTCCGTGTTTTCCCAAAATGCTTTGTTGGTTGGGTCGTCCAAATTAAAGCCGTCAACGGGTGGTGTTCCACCTTTCGGACTTACAAAATCAATTTCGTAACCTGCTTTGTGCAAAACTTCCCAAGGATGCGAAACTTCGCTTAAATAATAACCTGTAGGCTGTCCTGTGTCGCCTTTTTTGTCGTGGCTCGTAACCACGAATAGAATTTTTTTGCTCATATTTTCTGATTTTTTGTTTTGTGCTTGTGAACAACTAACAAGTGATAATGTGCTTAACACTGTCATTGTAATTGCGGCTGCTTTTTGAAATGCTTTTTTCATTTTACTATTATTTGACACCGCAAAGGTCAAAACAAAACAGAATAGGGCAAAGGACATAAATCACTAATTTGATGTGAGGTATATCACTCTGAATAAAGTCGGCTTAATGTTTCCCTTGATACACCAAGGTAGGAAGCGATGAGAGCTTTTGGAACCCGTTGAATAAGTGTCGGATATTGTAACAAAAACTGTTCGTAACGTTCTTTTGCGTTGCTGTTCAGCATTGATAAAATCCTGCGTTGCAATGCAACATAACCTGCGTTAGATTTTTTACGGAAAAAGTGTTCTATTTTATGCAGTTCGGCACAAATCTTATCACGGTTTTGCAAGGTCAGACAAAACACTTCGGTATCTTCCAAACATTCCACGTCAAGCACGGCTTTTGTCTGGTTGAAATAGGCTTGGTAATCTGTTACCCACCAATCTTCCATAGCAAACTGCATAATGTGTTGTTTGCCTTTGTTGTCGGTTTGCGATGCTTTTACAAGTCCGTTCGCTACCCAAAAATCGTTGGTTACATAGTCGCCAGACTGTATTAGGAATTGATGTTTTTTGAATTTCTTTGTCGTGAAATGAGAAAGAACAAAATCAAATTCACTGTCCGTCAGCGAAACGATTTTGTCGATATGCTGTCTTAATTCTTTGCTCATTTGTTAAGGAAACGTTCTTTTACGGACGGTCGTCATAGGGTGTCGCACAACGTTCAACGGCTTTGCGATGGCGGGGCAATCGAAGCACTTCCGTTCGGTTAATGTACAAAAGTTGATAGAAGTACAAACGTTCAATTTTGCACTTCAGCCCCGCTATTGCAAAACCGATGTTGTGCGTTCGTTTTTTTATGCGGTCATTGGGTTTACTTGTAGTTGTCCACCAACGGCTTTCAAAACCTTCATTATTGTTGCAAATTGAGGTTTTGCTCCGTCAGAAAGTGCTTTGTACAAACTTGGTCGGCTAAGTCCAGTTTCTTCCGCAATTTTGGTCATTCCGATAGCTTTTGCAATGTGTCCGATTGCAGTAATTATTTCCGCATCATTCCCGTCTTCCAAAACGGTATTGAGATATTCGGCAATCATTTCATTGCTGTCCAAATAGTCTGCAATGTCAAATTTTGATGTTTCCATTTTTTACTTTTTTAATTTGTTCCAAATTTCTTTTGCCTTTTCAATGTCCTTTTGTTGAGTTGATTTGTCGCCACCAATTAACAGAATAATAATTTTTCCGTCTTTTTCTTTGAAGTAAACCCGATAACCTTTTGCGAAATTTATTCTTAGTTCGCTAATTCCGTCCCCAACAGGTTTACTGTCCCCAAAATGTTCGTCATTTTCTAGCTTCTGTATTCTGAAAAGGATTTTTCCCTTGGCTTTAAAATCCCTTAGCTTTCGCAACCATTTATCAAATTCTTCCGTTTTCTCAATAAAGTACATCTGTAAAAGTGTATTCGTTCGGATACAAAATTACAAAAATAAATTTAATCTTAGGCTGTTTTTATTTAGTTTAACTCGGAAACCCACCGTCTTTGACGGTGGTAATGTTCGTTGGGCTAAGCCGAATGTTTAAATTTGAGGATGAGTAAGTATAAGAAGCAGTCTCATGTAGTATATAAATGTGACTATTAGATAGTATGGACGCCGAAGTATAGGTTTCGAATTTTAACAGGAGAAGTTGGGTTGCAAATGCAAAGGGATATACGAATGTATAGTGAATGGTTGGGCTGTGAGATAATAGAGTTGAATGTGCAGTTAGATCATGTGCATGTAGTGGTAAGTATACCACCGAAGGTATCAATTTCAACGTATATGGGCACAGTAAAGGGCAATACGGCGATTCGAATATTCAAGAATTATCCGATGTTGAAAAAGCGCCCCTACTGGGGTAATCATTTTTGGAGCAGAGGTTATTTTGTGAACACAATAGGCATAAACGAAGATATGATAAGACGATATGTGAAATACCAGGAAGAAGAGGAGCGTAAAGAGGAAGGTAACCAACAGCGTTTCGACTTTGACCTTGGAACTTAGCCTATGGCTTTGCCCATAAATCCACCTGCTTTGCAGGTGGTAGTTTAAAATTTTGTTCGGTCATTGAAGATGACAAGTTCCTTTCTTCTTCTATAATTGTATCAATGAAATTATTAACATTCTGTTCTTTCAAAGCAGCATATACTTTTTGATTTTGATTAGATTTTTCAGCTAATTCGTATTTCATTTGCTGATATTTTATCCTTGCCCAATCATTTTTTCGCAGATAATTTCTTGATAAAATGTGTCTTTCAAGTGCTTTACTGTCAACTGGGCAAACATATAGATGATGTTTTATGGTGTCCAATATTTTGTTTGTTATTCCGTTGTTTCGTTTAAATACTTCTCTATCTTCTATGCCTTGATTTCCATTGTGATAATATCCTATTTTTTCAAGTCTCAACTTGATTTTTTCATATTCTGATTGGTTGGAATATATAATGTCAATGTCGATAATCGGTTTTGCGTCCAAATTTGGTACAGAAGTACTTCCAACGTGTTCAATAGTATAAACAAGCCCTTGAAGTTCTTTTTCGATTTCACATTTTATGTTCTCAAAATTGTCAACCCATTTTGATGTATATTGTTCTATTAGCATTTTTGTCTGTAAAACTTTTGGTCTATCACGGTCGTTCCTAAAATGACGCACAACGGTTTTGGTATTTGCGATGTGGCGGCAATCGAAGCTCGTCAGCCGAATATAGTACAAAAGTTTAATAGTAGCACAACTGTTGAGCATTTAACATCAAGCCGCCATATTGCAAATACCATGTTGTGCGTAGTTTATTTTTTCGGTTTCAGGTATTTGTCCAAAAATTTTTCCATTGCACCGTAAAAATCATATTGGTTGTCTTGATTGAGGAAAGTGTGTCCTTCGTCATTCTTCACCATATATTCTACGTCAATTCCACGTTTTTTTAACGCTTCTACCATTTGGTCGCTTTCTGCTTTTTTTACTCTTGGGTCGTTTGCTCCCTGTGCTATAAACAAAGGCGTTTTTATTTTGTCTGTGTGCAATGCTGGCGATGCTTCCGCAAGCAACAAACTGTCTTTTATAGGGTCGCCAACTCTTTCATACCAAATGTCTAAGTAAGGTTTCCAATATGGCGGAAACGTATTCAAAAATGTAAACAGATTACTTACGCCAACATAATCAACAGCCGCAGCATATAAATCGGGTGTAAATGTAATGCCTGCAAGTGTTGCGTAACCGCCATAACTTGCACCATATATGGCAATTCTTTTTTCATCGGCAATGCCCTGTTTTTTCAGCCATTCTACACCATCAGTTATGTCGTTCTGCATTTTCTTTCCCCATTGTTTGAAACCTGCTTCCTGAAATTTCTTTCCATAGCCTGTGCTTCCTCTGAAATTCATTTGCAAAACAGCATAACCACGATTGGCTAAAAATTGCACTTCATTATTGTAACCCCAACCGTCCCTATACCAAGGTCCACCATGCGGATTGATAATTACAGGCAAATTTTTAGGCTCTATACCAAGCGGAAGCGTTAAGTAGCCGTGAATTTCCAAACCGTCTCTTGATTTATAGGTAATCGGTTTTACGTGGCTCATTTGTTTTTCTTCAATCCAAGGGCAGAGATTAGCAACTTCTTTGGTTTCTTTTGTTTTGAAGTCATAGATGTAATCTTTGCCCGGTGTTCTGTCGTTGCCAGCCCAAACAACTGCTTTGGTTCGGGCATTATCATAGCTTACAATTCTTGTTTCGTACCCTTCAAATTTTTTGTTTAAATCGTTTTGAACTTGTTCCCATTCTTTATCAAAGAAATGTTTTTCCGGTTTCTCTGCTTCCCAATTAACAGAAGTCAGTGACTGTTTTTTTCTGTCGTAACTTACATCGCTTAAATCATAATTATTATTGGCATACAATTCTTTTATTTCTTTTTTTGTTACTGGGTCGTATTCAACTAAAATAGACTTATCTCTGCCGATATTGCTAAGGGCATAAATGTTTCTGTTGTATTTGTCAAAATAAAATGGCGAAAAATTATCCTTGAATGAAGTGGTGAGCAATTGCGTAAAAGTATCTTTGTCTGAATTGCGATAACTCCATGTATTGTTTACACCGTCCGTTTTTAGGGCAAGGCGAATAACTCCATTGTTGTCTGTAATCCAGCCGCCATAATTTTCTTTGTTTTCGTAAAGCAAAGTCAATGCACCTGTTTCTATATTCAAAAGAAAGGGGTCAAAGTATTCTTTTACTCTTTTGTTAATTCCAACAATCAATTCTTTTTCTTTTCCGCTGATGTCAAGTAAATCGTCAATAATTTGAGTAGTTGCACCAGCGAAAGGCGTTAATGCTTTTAAATCTGTTCCATCTGCCTTTACAGAAAACAGTTGAAAATTTTCGTCTCCGCCAATGTCTTGTACATACAAAATTCTGTCACCTTTCCAAAAATAACCATAGCTTATGCTTCGCAAAGTGTCGTTGGTAACACGAACAGCCGTGCTGTCGGTTACTTTTTGAATGAAAATATTGGTCTTTCCCTTGTAGTCTGCACAGTAACTAAAATAGTTTCCGTCAGGCGAAATTCTAAACCTGCTTTTTTCCATATTTTTGAAGAACACTTTCATGTCAATCAATGGTGCAGGTGTCTCTTTTTCTGGTTGTTTGCAGGAATGTAGCAGTGTTGTCAAAACAACTAAAATAGTTAAAGCTGAATTTCTAATCATATCTTGAATTTCTACGGTGTCTGTCTAAATTACGCACAACGATCAGGTATTGCCGATGGTTGGGAATTTGAAATTCGTCCGCCGGAACCGCTGCCTGGTTTTTTGATAAAGATAAATAATAAGTACTAAAGCTGGGCTATATTCGTCAAGCCCGAACTGCAGTACAATAGAACTACCGCTGTTGATTGCTCCAATGTCCAGCCCAACTATTGACAATACCCATGTTAGCGGCTGTTTCATTTTTTCTGTCTTGGTCTCCCAAACATTTCCAACGTTTGTTCGTAATATTTTTCTATTGGTTCAAGTCCCATTTTTTTTCTTCTTTTATCAACGTTTAGTGGGTCTTTTAAATCTTTAGGGAAAATTATTTTGTTTGTACTATCAAAAAGATTTCCATTGTTATCAAAAGAAAGTTGCGTTCCATATAATTGAAGTCCGCCAGTATTTCGTTGAACTCTGTCAAACAAATAGGCATAGTCTTTTTTAGAAATTTTCCCTTTGCGTGAATATTTTTTCAAAATCGGAAGCATAGAATTTTGAAATTGTGGGTCGCTGTCTGAATGTTGTATCAGAACAAAGTAATGACTTGAGGCTTCGTTTCCTACCATTTTGTTTGTTGGATAACCATACTTTAAAAAAATGTCTCTCAAGATAGGAATATGCCTGTCAAAGATTTGCTTTTCAATCTCTTGTTGCTTTTGAATACTGTCAAACGGAGCTTTGTTTTGGATAAGAGTTTGCAGCTTCTGTTGTACGCTTTGGTCAACTTGATATAAACTGTCAATTGTGTTTTTCAGTCGCAAGTTAGTTTGTCCGCAAACAATAGATACAGAGAGAAAAAATAATATTGTCAAAAAAGCATTTTTCATTTTAGTGTAAGTTTGTCTAAAATAGCCGCTAACGAACAGGGCTTTATGCAGGTTGGGTATTAGTATTCCGTCTGCTGATAACCGCTGCCGATTGAAAATATATTGATGAAGTTAAGTACTAAATCTGATAAATATTCGTCTGCTGGAACTGAAGCCGGGATTTGCAATTAGCTGATGATATATTCGTCAGCCCAACTTGCATAAAACCCAATGTTGGTGGCAGTTAAAGTCATTTGAGGCGCAACCAATTTTTTAGTAGTAAAAATGATTTATCTTGAAAATCCACAGGTTTGCTCTTTTCTGTTTTAATCCATTCGTAAATTGTTCTAAGATTTAAAATCATAAAACAAACTTGAAGAAATCCTAAACTGGCTACACTTGTCATTATAGCCCAACTAAGCCAAACGAGATTTGCAAAGCACAAAACTATGAGGGCATAAAATCTTTTTTTAGCCATTAAAAACCACCCCAGCAGACTAAGGCAAACTCCCAACCAGTCAATATGTAGAAGTATAAATTTCATTTTAGTAAGTCAATGGGGTTATAACTTTAAAAAGTTTTTTTTCAAACTCTTGGATACAGTTTAGGAGAATGTCATTCCATTGTCCCTGAGATTTTTCCAAGTCAGCGACATATGCCTGTAATTCGTATTCATTCTCGTCTGGCTCAATTGCTTTTATAGGATTGCCGCTCTTCACAAAACCATATTGCAATAATCGGTCAACCATTTTTCTGTTTATTACTGTAGAACCGTTTATGAATTTGAAGCCGTTCTCAAAGGCATATTTGAAGCAATATGTTATGAGCAGGTCATAGAAAAGTCCACCTCGATAATTTGGGGTTACAAGACATCTTCCCAAGTCTAAAGTATCAGCAGTGTTAGAAAAGTTGGTAGAACCGCCTGTCCAACTATGAAAGACACCGTTAGGGCATTTGGTCAGCCTGCCAATTGCTGCAATGTCATCATTGCAATAAACAACGATGTATTCAGAATATAGATTGAATGGGTCTGAATTGGAATGTTTGCTTCCGAACGCTTCTGTCAAACAGGAGCAAATGTTAGAATTATAGCTTTGTCTTTTTATAGAAATTGTCACCTGAACGTTGACGGCAGATTAATTGCCACCAACGGTTGAGCATTTGTGTTTGTGGCGGAATTTGGAAAACGTCCCGCTGGGAACAAATGCTGATTAAAGATACAAAGCTCATTGTTAATTCTGTAGCTCAATTTATAATGTCCTGCTGGAACCACAGATGATAGATAGATGAAGCTGAGGCGGTGTTATCTGTCCGCCGACATAACACAAATGCACATGTTGTGTGCTTGTGGCCTGGGGTTATTAATGATTATATTAGTCCTCGCTGTCTTTTTTACTTATTTGTGTCATATAAATATTGAGAATACAAGTCCTTTGTCTAAACCTTGAGCCATGTTGGTGATTTTTCCGTAGGTTGATTAACCCTAATTAAATATCCATCTGGGTCATTAAATTCAATTGTTGTCATACCCAAATGCGATTCGTGAGGCCCCCTAAAAACAATGCCATTTGCCGATAGTCTGTCAATAACGTTTTGTAAATTGTCAGTAAGAAAACTTGTCATTGTTGTTTTAGATGGGAAATGTGTCGAAGTATTAAAGTCTACACCTGCAACCCCCGAGTTGAATACCTTTAACGCTTCTTGGTCAACCGAAGTGTCAAGTCCTAAAATAGAATTATAAAACAGTTTGCTTTTGCCTGGGTCACTTACACCCAATTCAATTTCTTGTATTCTTATTTTCATTCCTATAAAATTGTCTGATTAAAATATAGCAATTCTCTGTTAACAACTAATAAATCGGAGCGGGCTTGTCTTGGCATAGCACACAACGATCAGGTATTGCCGATGGTTGGGAATTTGAAATCCGTCCGCCGGAACCGCTGCCTGGCTTTTTGATAAAGTTAAATAATAAAAACTAAAGCTGGGCTCTATTCGTCAAGCCCGAACCGCAGTACAACAGGATTACCGCTGCTGATTGCTCCAATGTCCAGCCCAACTATTGGCAATACCAATGTTGCCTGTAGTTATTTTTTCTCAAGTTTGGCCAATCTTTTTTGAAACCAATCTATTTTAGATTTATAAGTAGTCTCTGATAATTCAGCCTTTTGAGATTCAGCTATAGATAGCCCTTTTTGATAATAGTATTCTGCTTTATCAATATTTCCTGACTTTTCCTGAATTTCTCCCATACTGTCAAATAGATTGGGGTCATCTGGATAGAGCGAAATTGCCCATTCTAAAATTTGTATAGCTTCATTTTTTTTGCCGGGATAGAAGGCATTATATGCAATTAAATTAAGTTCTCCAACGCTTGGTAACAATAAGCCGGTTTGCGAACTTTTCGTTTTGAAGTATTGTTTTACGTAATCAACAAAATTTTGTTTACTTGTATCGCTCAAAAAGGATTTATATTTTTCATAAGGTAAATTCATAAAATCATTAATAAATATGAGTCCTTTAAATATACCTTCCATTGGTGTTGTGGAATGGCTCGTATTATTGAGCGGGTCTATCTTGTAAAAAAGAGATGGTATTTTACTTTTTTTAAGGAGTTCGCCAAACTTCATTGTACTTTTTCTAAAATTTTCTTCCATTTCATCTGTATTACCATATGCTATGTAAAGAAATTTACTTGAAAGGAAATTTTTATTTTTGGGGTTACTCAATGTTTTAAGGATTGCTTCATTATCAAAGACATAATTGGGGCTAATACATATTCCAGCATTAAATATTTTTGGATATTTAAGCATTGTATAGGTTACGAATGTTCCACCGAGTGAATGCCCAATGCCTATTGCATATCCATTCGTGCGGTATTTCTTTTCAATTAAAGGTTTTAGTTCATTCTCAATACTTAGCGCTAATGTATCAGCACCTCCCGCTTGCGCATAATTCTTAGGCCCCGGAGCCGTATTTATGTGTTTTGGTAAAAATTCAAAATGCCTGTTTTTTGTTTCAATCCCTACTAAAATAACTGGGTCAAAATAGAAGCTTGCATATCCGGGGAAAAAAGACAACGTAGCTTTCGTAAAATTATACAATGCTTCTGATTGGGCGTCAAAAAGATATATAACCTGGTAGCTTCTGTTGGGGTTATCGGCATATTCTTCAGGTAACGAAATTTTCAGTATTCTTCTATCTTTAAAATACTTTGAAGCATAACTTAATGTATCAGTAGACCCATATTGCCCAAATGAGTTTAATGATATACACAAGGCTGCCAGAACAAATAGACCAATTTTCATTTTTGAATTTTTAATGCACAAATATGGATATTGAAAACTTTTGAAAATTGTATTTTTCAGACAAAATTAATTGTCAATAAATTTTAAAATAAGATTGTCTTCTGCAAGTATATCAATTTCTTTAAAAAATTTGCCTGGCGGAAGGTTGGTTAGTTTTTTATATACTTTGATAAAATATGACTGGTCGTAAAAGTTACTGTTATAGCCGATTGCAGTTAGTTTCTCGAACTGTTGGTTAAACAATTTGTTTTTGAGAGAATGCCTGAATTTTGAAATTTTTTTATATCCAATTGGCGAAATGCCCAAATGTTGCTTAAACATTCTATTAAAAGTTCTTGTTGTCAGATTTATTCTGCCAGCAATTTCTTCTATTGACAACTCGCTATCAACATCACATAATGAAATAAGAGACCGGTCTAATATATTTCTATTTTCAAATGTATGATAATGAAGTAATAAATATTTTTCTAAAATTTCAACTCTTTTGATATAATGTGATTCACTAAAAAAATGTCCTAAAAAGCCAGAATGGTTTTTATGCTCCTCCCATTCAAGGAAAGGCTGGGTTGGTTTTGCAGCTATTTCATTAAAAGGAGATTTAATAAAGTGGTTTAATCCAAGAGGCTTGAAAATTATTGTAATCTTATCTAACTTCCCCGAAAGTTGAACATATAATGGGTTTTCAAATTTACCTTGCAATAACATTTTAAAATTGTTTTCTGCTATTCCTTTTACCTTAACAGTATGGCCAGAAATTTTATAACTGATGTTCTTGTGAATGTTTAATGCCTGCATTGTGTTGGGAAATGCAAAGTAGTTTGAAATAAAGTCAGCCGAATCCGATTTAAAAAAATAATAGTATTCAATACAAGATTTGAGTCTACTATCAATTGGATAAAATGTTTCAATTTGCATACTGGCAGCATCTATAATTACAGGCAACGAACAGGTATTGCCGATGGTTGGGAATTTGAAATCCGTCCGCCGGAACCGCTGCCTGGATTTTTGATAAAGATAAATAATAAGTACTAAAGCTGGGCTTTATTCGTCCAGCCCGGACAGAAGTACAATAGAATTACCGCTGCCGATTGCTCCATTGTCCAGCCCAACTATTGGCAATACCAATGTTGGCAGAAGTTTTACTGCTTAGGCTTCCGGTCGTATTTACTTTCTTCTAAAAACCGAATCGGGTCAGACATACCAATGATGTCAACTATTGCCTGTTTTTTATCCGCACTGGTTTTGTAGTACTCCTTAGCTATTGCATAGCCAATAAAGTATCCTAAGTCAGAAGGTTTGTCTTTAGCAGTATAACCATTATATAGCCAATTGCCAACATTTTGATTACATAGTTCATTCTTAAATTCTGTCCATAGTTTATTTTCATTCTTTTCTCCATATTCACTGCTCCTAAGTTGTCCTGTAATCAATTCTGCTATAAAATCACATGAGCCTTCCCTGATGGATTGCCACAACAATGGGCATTGTATGGCAGCAGAATCGGGTCGTGGTTTTTGCTGTGTATGAACACATTCGTGAGCAACAATCCCTTTTATTTTTTGAATAATATCCTCGCTGCCACCTGAACCGGTAGCACCTGATGTCACAGCGACTTCTGTTCCAATCAACACATACTTATCGGACACGGTGCCTCCGGTATTTTTTATTCCGATGGCAAAACAAATTTTAAAAGGCTTAAAGTCGGTATAAATTTCTTTAAACTTATTAAACACTTCCTCAATTACAGATTCTGATTTCTTTGCTTCATAAGTTTTTGGGCGTACCGACTGATAAAAGTCTAAATTTTTTGAAACTGCATCAAGAAATTTGTCAGCGGTTAAATCCCTTGCCTGTATAAAGTCCAACATGCCATTTGTTGCCTTGTCTAAATAATATTTTTGGAAACATGCAACACTATCTGAATAAGTTTTGCAACTCTTTAAATTGTCAAACGCAGCCCAAAAATGGTCAATGTCAATTGTGGTTACATCTTTCTTGTTTTCGGGTTCCAATTCCTTTTTTATTTGATTTTTAACCGTTAATTCAGTTTTGTTAAGGCTTTTTACTAAAAGGCTAATTTTTCCTGAATCCGGATTTTCCGGGTCGTCAAAGCGTTTAATGGTTAAAATGAAATTTCCTGAAGCTGGTGAAGCGTATTCAAATTTTTCATAGCCTGTTATATCATCAGGGTAATTGCTTTCATACACCTTTTCATTGCTTGGAGAAGTGAGGGAATAATATACAGCAATACCTTGCTGCAAAATAGAAAATTGATATATCCCGTCTTTTGCTAAAGACAAGGTATAAGTGAGGATATTGCCCTTTGTTACTTTAATGTCGTTGTAGTCTTTGTTGCAGCTTATTTTTTGTTGCCCTTGTACAGAAGACGAACCAACAAAAAGGAGGATTGAGAGAGCAATCAGTATTTTTCTCATTTGTGTTGTTTTTCCTAATACGTTTTGTCAAGCGTTTTGTTACAGAAAGTGTCAGTTAAAAATTTCTGCCAACGTTCGGCGGCTTTGTGCAGGCGTGGAAATAATATTCCATCTGCTCGGAACCGCTGCTGATTAATAATTTTCTGCTGAAGATACGCACAAAAGCTCATAGATATTCGTCCAGCCGGTACTGCAGATGATAGTAGCACAACAGCCGAGATTTATTACGTCAGCCACGCTTGCACAAAACCGATTGTTGGGCGTAGTTTTTTGTTTTAACTATTTTCAGTTTTGGATCTTTCGTAATTAGCCATTTCGTTCATCCCTTCACCTGTCCGCCAAACATTATGATTTGTCAATTCACTAATTTGCCAATTATTATCAACCTTTGTCGCTTTGGCTACCAATACTGCACCAGCAAGAAAATGTTTGCCGTTTAGTGATGGGTTTTCAGTGCTGTCCGCCCATAGATGCATGGCAGTTAGGTTTGCCCGCAATATTGCAGTGTTGTCGGTAATGTTAACGATGTAGTCTGTAATTACGTGATGTGTCGCCTTAAACCTTGCGAAACTTTTTTGATGTCCGTCAAATATATTGTCATGTCCAACAGTTGCCGAACCATTAGGTCTTATAATTTTCGCATCAATCGTAAAAGTTGCTTTTACGATTGTTAGGTCAAGGTGTTTGTCGTCAACCGCAAAAAAATATTTAGTCAGCAAATCGCCGATATTTGTTCTGTCAATGTAGTTGCTGATTTGTTCTGTCGTTGCCATTTTTAGTGACGCAATTAATTACGCCCAACGGTACGGCTTGGCGATGTGGCGGAAATCCGTGATTCGTCTGCTCGTAACCGAAGCTAAATTTATAAATAAATGTTGATTGTTTATTCTATTGCCCGGCGTTATTCGTCAGCCGGGACTGAAGCCAAGTAGAGAACAAGAGCCGAGGATATATTCATCCAGCCGCCATATAGCCAAGCCGCCTGTTGTGCGTTCGGTTATCGTTGTTATTTGTCTGTTATTCCTGCTTAGGTGGTGCTTCCTGTGCGATTTCACGGACTGTTAACCAGCCGGTTGGACTACTTTTGTCTTGAACATAAATTACCATTGAACGTCCTCTGCCCATTGAAGGTTCACCGCCATTTTTCGGAGTTGTCTTTATTGAAAAAATTACTGTCTGTATTGCGATGTTTTCAAAAAACTCTGTGTTTTCAACGGTGTTTTCGATAAACTCTACTTTATTATTTTGAATCCAATCCTTCACGCCATTTTCTACAGCTTCTCTACCAATTGTTACGTTATTTCCGCCAAAATATTTTATGACATTTGGGCTATGTAATTGTCCGACCAATTTATAGTCACCTTTTTCAAAAGCACTTCTAATTGTAGCAGTTGCTTTCTCAAGCGATTTCAGTAGTACTGCTGTGTCAGTCGTGCTTTGTGATTTAGCACTTGTTGAAAAAAGTAAAATAAAGCATGAATAAAATATTGCTTTCATGAAATTGAGTTTTGATAGTGTCAAAATATTTTAGTGAAAGTAGTGATGCTTGTCGAACTGGCGCACAACGAACAGGTATTGCCGATGGTGGGGAATTTTATATTCGTCCGCCGGAACCGCTGCCTGGCTTTTTGATAAAGTTAAATATTAAGAACTAAGGCTGGGCTTTATTCGTCAAGCCCCGAAATGAAGCACAGTAGAATTCCCGCTGCTGATTGCTCCAATGTCCAGCCCCACTATTGGCAATACCAATGTTAGCGGCTGTATTTCTAATAATCACTCTTTTCGTAGTCAACAATTATTCTGTCAATAATTGGCTCAAGAATTCTCACCCACTTATGAATGTCAATGGTGTCAAAATAGATAAACCAAATGTCGCTGGAATTGGTATATGTTGTGTTGTCCTTTTCAAATTTCTTTTTATACCATTTTTGCACGTCTTCCGACATGGTAAATATAAAATGTGTCTTTGGTGGTTTGTGTAGTTTGTCCTTTATTTCGTTTTCAGTTATTTTAATTTTGTCAAGTTCGCTTTCTGTCAAAAAATATGGAATTCTGTGTCTGTGTAAACCGGCTCCGATTTCAGCGGTGTTTCCTATTTGTGTCTCTACGATAAATTTAGACCCGGCATATTGGTCAAACCCGTCTTGGGAACATTGAAACCAAATAATGAAATAGTGGCTTTTTAATTTTTTGTAAAAGCCAAGCATTCCACTTTTCGTCTTTTTAAAACCATTGGATTTCAATGTCGGAAAAACAATACTATTTATTTCTCTATAAACCTCTGTTGATTTCATGTCATTATGATTGGCTTGTCTGTTGTAGAGTGGTGTCGCAATATAGCCGCTAACTCCCAGATTGCCGCACCTTGTTCGTGTTTAAATGCTTGTTGTCAGTTATAAATGTTTATAAATATCGGCATATCTAAAGAATTTTAAAAATTACAGGAAAAACAACAGTCGGTTAAAGCCTGTGTTGGAAAAGCGGCTTTAATATTGAAACAGCCCTTGCTTTTTGATCATTAACGGTGCTGACGTTAAAGCATTGGAGATGTGGCGGTATTCTGTATTCCGTCTGCCACATGCCGATGTTGATTAAAGATACAAAAGCTCATTATTTATTCTGTTGCCCGGCGTTATTCGCCGGAAACCAAAGCTGAATAATGATATAAAGTTAAATGTTTAATAGCATTATGTCAAGTTGGAATTGAAGCCGATTGGCGAACTGAAGTTGAGAATATATTCTTGTCCCCCCGACTGCTGCCAAACTGTTTGGTAGCAGTTTATTTTTAGTCATTGCTCATTTTCTCATTTTATAATGCAGATTAGTTTGCTCATAAGTTTCAAAACCTAATCGGTCATATAACTGCTTAGCTCGGTTATTAATTTTAAAAACTTGCAGTTCAACTTTTTTGTTTGCCGCTCCTGTCATAATATCTGTCAAAACTTTTGTCCCTATTCCTTTTCCTTGAAACGCTGGGTCAATTAATATGTTCTCAATGAAAACTTTGCCTGGGTATTCGTTAACAACAAAAAAACCCACCTCTGAACTGCCATAAATTATGATTTGGGTCTTATTTGGGACAAAACTTTTCCTGTGGTAGTCAATTTGAAAATTATTGTCCCAACCCCAAATTTTTTCAACAAGGTGTTTTATTGAACTTTGTTTTATTGAATAGGTTAAAGTAACGTCATTGTCAGTAGCTTTTCTATATTCAATGTGCCCTGTTACCATAGTTTTTCAGAGAAGTCAAGAAGAAATGTTGTCAAATTATTTTAAACGGTTGTTATGGCTGGCAATTGCTACCAACGAACAGGGCTTGCTGCTGTGCCGGAATTTTATAACGTCCAGCCCTGAACTGCTGCATGGCTTTTTGATAAAGATAAATATTAAGAACTAAAGCTGGGCTTTATTCGTCAAGCCCGAACTATAGTACAATAGAATTACCGCTGCTGATTGCTCCAATATCCAGCCCCACTATTGGCAATACCAATGTTAGCTGCCGCTTTTCTTCTTTGGCATATAGTCAACACCTAATTCTTTCGCACCTTCTTCAATAGTTGGAAGTCCGACTTTCAATCTTCTTTGATTAACATTTTCTTCGTCTTCAATTGGCGCTAATTCATACTTGTCCGTCATGTAACCAGTTTTGGGATCTTTGATAGGAACTGCTTGCGTTCCATAAATTTGTTTTTGCCCTTTGCCAACCCTAACTCGGTCAACCATTAATGCTACAAGAGATGGCTTTATTTGATTCTGGTCTGCTGCAGTTTGAAATAATGGTAGATATTTTTCCTGTTGTTGCAATGTAGCATGTTGAATAACCATAAATGTCGCTGTGCCTGCTGAATCATCAAATAAAGGTTTATGAGGAAATCCTATTGAGTCTAAGACTTTTGTCACCCTTATAAGATTGATAGAATCAAGTAAGTTTTGCTTTTTCCATAACTCCATTGTCATAGTGCTTGTCGGTGGAAGATTGGATAATTGCTCTCTGTATTGTTGGTCTAATCTATAAATGTTATGTAGCTCATTATTTAAAGTTAGTGCGTCACTTTTTATCTGCTTAGTGTTGCAGGAAATCAGTACAGAAAATATTATTATATAAATTGGACGTTGCATATTAAGATTTGTCAAATAAAGTGGCAGCTAACGGTACGGGTATTTGCGATGTGGCGGCAATCGAAGCTCGTCAGCCGAATTTTAGCACAAAAGTTTAATAGCAGCACAACTGTTGAGCATTTAACGTCAAGCCGCCATATTGCAAATACCTTGTTAGCGGTTCGTTGTTATTGTCTGTCCACTGTATAATTCAGTTCTGTTACTCCATTGCTAAATTGTCGTGTATTCAATAAGTTTAGTGATGTTTTGTCTTTTATGTCCACAAACAATGGAATACCTTGTCCAAGAATTATTGGATTAACAAACAGCCAATAGCCGTCAATTAAATTTTGTTGCATAAGTGAATGTGTTGCTGTCGGACTACCAAAAATTAAAATTTCTTTTCCATCCTGTTTTTTTAGTTCATTTATTTTGTCTGCAAGATTGTCGCTAATTATAGTTGTATTTGTCAATTCAGTTTCATTCAGTGTTTTTGACAAAACAACTTTGTGAGCATTTTTATACCATTTTGAATGTTCAATTGTGTGTTTGGTTGCTGTCGGACTGCCTCCTGCTGTAAGCCAATAACTTTGCATCATTTCATAAGTTTTTCGTCCGTAAAATGCAGTTTCGGTTTCACTTATACGTTTACCAACATAATTAAAAATCTCATCATCAGCTTTTGCCCAGTTGAGTTCTCCGTTTAGTCCTGCAACAAAGCCGTCAAGTGATATGTGCATAAATGAAATTATTTTTCTCATATTTCCCTATTTTTTTGTTGTTTGTTCGTTGTTTTCTTATTTGTCTTGTTTGATTAAGTTGTCAAGTTTTTCAAATGATGCCGTCCAACCAACTTTCATTATTTCTTTCATACCTGTAAAGGTCTGTTTTTCTTGTTTAGTAGCGTTTCCAAAAATCTCCCATTTTACATTTACGTTTGTCGCATTTTCTTTTCCTGAAAATTTTACGGTGGTCAATAAAGTGTCGGGATAAGTAGCGGAAAATGGAGCTTTGATAAAATTTCCGTCTTTGTCGCAAAAGTTTTGAGTATAAACCAAAAGGTCGTTCGGTTCGATAGTTTTAAAATTGATTTTCCCGAATTTTGTCAGTCCGTCAGGCGTTGTCATTGTCCAAAGCGAAGTTCCGCCTTCAACAACATTAGCTGTTAAAAAAGTCATTTCTGCTCCGTCTGGTCCTAACCAACTTGAAAAACTGTCTGGGTTTGTCCACATTTCAAATGCTGTTTTCATATCAGTTTTGAGTGTGTAGTTGATTTCAAAAATGTCGTCTTGGTTCATATTTTTTGTTTCTTTTTGATTTCCGTTGCACGATGTCAAAGTGAAAAGTGTCAATGCAAAAATTGTGTTTATTAGTTTCATTTCTGTTGCCCGTTTGATGTTTGTAGTGTCGCCGTTACAATGACCGCTAACGAACAGCGGCTTTGTGCAGGCGTGGTAATAGTATTCCGTCTGCTCGTAACCGCTGCTGATTAATAATTTCATGTTGAAGATAAGCACAAAAGCTGATAGATGTTCGTCAAGCCGGAACTGAAGCTGATAGTAGTACAACAGCCGAGTTTATTCCGTCAGCCACGCTTGCACAAAACCGCCTGTTAGCAGCAGTGATGTTGGCGAGATGTTTTATAAGTATTTTCTACTTTTTACCGTTGATTATCTTAAAGGCAAGGCTCGGAAAAAAGCGACTTAGCATATACAACACATTCGCCATTCCAATCCTGATAGTTGTCTTGCCTTTTTCTAATTTACCGACAAACGATTTTACAAATTTCTCTGTACTGATTTTCGGCACGTCTATTCCCTTGCTAAATTCTGTGTCCACCGCTGCCGGTAACACTTCAATTACTTTGATATTGGTGTCTTTAAGTTGATGTCGTAAAGACATTGCAAAAAAGTGAAGCCCCACTTTTGAAGAACAATAAGTAGGCGAAGCTGTGTCAGGCATATATGCAAGTCCTGTGGTTATATACACAATTTTGGGGTCGGGTGATTGTTTTAATAATGGCAGGCATTTTTTTGTTATCAAAATCGGTGCGACAAAGTCAGTCGCAATTTCTGTTTCTGCCAGACTTAAAAGTTCGTCTTCGGGCATCGCATCGAAGTTGTAGAACCTGCCGATACCTGCACTATGAACAAGCATATCTATTTTGCTGAAACTACTTTTGATTTCAGCAACGCCTTTTTCTATTTCCGTCTTGTTACAGATGTCTGCTTTTAATGATATAACCTTTGGTACTTCTATTTTAAGTAGCTCTATCTTTTTCGGATTTCTGTCTATGGAAACTACTGTATTATTGAGTATAAAGTGCTTTGCAAGTGCCAATCCAATACCTGATGCACCGCCTGTTATTACGATAACTTTGTTTTCTATTGCCATTGCTTAAATTTTTCTACAAAAGAAAAAAATGGCGCTCGTTTAAAAGTTATCCTATGGCAACAAATAGAGTTAGCGGATATTTTTTCTTATTCTGCTTAATGATGTAGGTGTAACACCAATGAATGAAGCTAAATATTTCTGCGGAATTGTTTGCAAATAATATGGGTTATTCAAAAGTTCAAGATACCGCTCTTCGGCTGTATCGTTTTGCAATGCAGAAAACCGTTGAATAATATGAAGCAAAACATCTTCCCAAAATTTTCGCATCATCTCTTGCATTTTTGGATAAGTACGGTAAATCTTTTCCAATTTAGTCTTTGAGATATAAAGGATTTCACACTCTTTTACCGCCTGTACAAAAAAGTCTGACGGTTTTTGTCCGATGAAGCTATAAATTTCAGAAGCAACAGAGTTGGGAAAAGCAAACCATACAGAAACCTCAATTCCGTCTTTTATGTAATAAAGCCTTGTGCAACCACTTTGTAGGTAAATGAAATCTTTACAGATATTGCCTTGTCTTAAAATATATTCATTTTTCTTAAACTTTTTCGTTTTGAACAGTTTTGTAATGTTCAACAAATCCTGTTCAGGAATGTCAATGTATTCTAAGATGAAGTCTTGCAGTTTTTTTGTCATTTCCCTATCTGCTTGTTCTTTTGTCTGCTTTGTTTTAGCGTTAAATGTCGGTTTGTGCGGTGTTGTTATCATTGCTGCTAACGGTACGGCTTGGCGATGTGGCGGTATTCCGTGATTCGTCTGCCCGTAACCGCTGCTAAATTTATAACTAAAAGTTCATTGTTTATTCTATTGCCTGGCGTTATTCGTCAGCCGGGACTGAAGCTGAACAGCGAACAAAAAGCCGAGGATATATTCGTCGTGCCGCCATATTGCCAAACCGAATGTTGCCTGCAGTTTTTCGTCACCCTACGCTAAAATGTCCTTTGCCAAGTCAAAGCAATGAAACGGGGAGTAAATTGTCCCTCCTTTGCGCATTAGTCGTAAGTTCAATTCTTTGATAGAACTTATAATTTTGGGCTCGGTCAAAAGAATGTCCTCAAGTTCGCCTAAGTCTGAAAAATGTAATAGAACCTGGTCTGCTCCTGCCGCTCTATAATTGGAGCGCCCTGCTTCAAGATTTTTGTACTTGTCACAAAGCTTGTCAAGTTCAGTATCGTTGTCAAAGAAAAGGCTTGTCAACACGAAAAAGGCAAACGGCTTTCTCGTCTTGCGTTCATAACCCGAAACAAATACTTCCATTGCATTTACATTTACACAGAAATATCTTGGATATGTGTTACCGTTAGTTGAAGGCATACAACTTAAAGACCAAAACGATAATTCCGTTTTCTTGAATGCGGGTAAACACTTCCGAATATACAAATTCAAGATACGTTTAAGCAAGCTATAACTTTCAACCTGTTTCAAATTGTCAAAGTTTCGTCTGTATTTGATTATGTGCTTTGGGTCTACGGTGGAATAAAGGTCATAGCCATCGTTTGAAAGTTCTATATCATTTTCAAGCCAATTTTCTTGATCTGTCATTGAAATGAGTAAGTCAAGGTCAGTCTCTCCGATGATATTTGAAACAAACGTTTTATTAGTTAGTAAAAGTCCCTGCATTTCTGCTTCGTGTATCAATCGTTGTTCGACTTCATTTAGATTCTCCTTTTTTATAGACTGGAACCAAAATCGCTCAATATTGTCGTAGTTTTTTCTATGTTGAGCAAACCGCTTTACTGCATCAATGGCTTGTCCGATGTAATAAGTGTCATCAGAAAAGTTAAGCAAGTAAATCCCACAACGGTTTTTGGACTTTGGAAAAAGGTCAGCAATAGAAAGTCTTCCTTGCACGTTGAAGGCGTTGTCAAACTGAAACCCTAATTGGTTGATTATTTCGGCTGTCATTTTACAATTGCAGGCAACGAACAGGGCTTTATGCAGGTTGGGAAATAGCATTCCGTCTGCCGATAACCGCTGCCGATTGAAAATATATTGTTGAAGTTATGCACAAAAGTTGATAGTTATTCGTCTGACCGAACTGAAGCTGGGATTTGTAAATAGCTGATAATATATTCGTCAGCCCAACTTGCATAAAACCCAATGTTGGCTGCTGTTTATTGTCCTTTTAGTAAATGAAATTTTTCCCACGAAGGCAACTTAAAAACCATTAAAAGCCTGTCGCCACTTTCTTCGTTGATATTTAGTTTGTCGAACAAACCGAAGTTCTTTTTTTCGATGAACTCAGCTATACGTTTTCTTTCACTGTCGGAATATTTGGTTTTTTTTGCAACGTTCTTTAAAACAAATGGATTGTTTGGAATAAATTCATAGCGATGTCTGTCGCAGATTTTATGAGCTAAATTAAGAGCTTCATTACTATAATAGAAGTTTATATCTGGACTTGTATATTCCCATAGTTTATGAATCGAAAAAAAAGCACTTGGAGTGGCGGTTGTCCCCCAACACCATATGTCGGTTTGCATTTTTTCTTGTAAATGAAGACTGTCTTCAATTTGTGCCATATAAACTTGTTTGCCAACACCAGAATTTTTATATTCGTGTCTAACCGCACTTAGTCCCATATAAGTAACAGTAATATCTTCAAAACTGTCGTCACCTGTCATAAAGAAAGCAACTAAATTAGTTGATTCGTCTCGGATTAAATAGATTGTATCATTGTTAGCAAATTCTCGTTCAAGCAAACTTGTTGGGTCAACATAAGAAGGTTTAACAAGAGAAAGAATCTCTTCTTTTAATTTGAGGTCAGATGAGAAATTTTGGATTTTTTGCACCATTGGGAACGTCTGGCGGAATAGCAGCCAACGGTCGGCGGCTTTGTGCAGGCGTGGAAGTCTGAGTTCCGTCTGCCTGGAACCGCTGCTGATTATTTATTTTTTGTTGAAGATAAGTACAAAAGCCGATAGATATTCGTCCCGCCGGAACTGAAGTTGATAGCAATATACAGCACATAGTTTATTCTGTTGCCACGCTTGCACAAAACCGAGTGTTATAGGCAGTCTTATAAGGGCTTTTTTCGCTCCGATAAAAAAGTTGATGGTTATTCTTCATTTCAAATCGCCCAACTACCGATGATTGGAAAACCACAGTATCGGAGTGGGTTTCGCTTCATTCTTCGCTTCGATAAAAAAAGTTGATGGTTATTCCTCACTTCAAATCGCCCAACTGCTGATGATTGGAAAACAAAAGTATCGGAGTGGGCTTCGATTCATTCTTCACTCTGGTAAAGAAAGTTGATTATTATTCTTCACTTCAAATCGCCCAACTACCGATGATTGAAAAACCAAAGTATCGGAGTGGGTTTCGCTTCATTCTTCGCTTCGATAAAAAAAGTTGATTATTATTCTTCACTTCAAATCGCCCAACTACCCATGATTGGAAAACAAAAGTATCGGAGTGGGCTTCGATTCGATCTCCTCCATCTACAATTCAAACCTGGATGACTGTTACCCGATTGCCTATAACGGGCAGCGGCTTTGTGCAGGCGTGGCAATAGTATTCCGTCTGCCCGTAGCCGATGCTGATTAATAATTTTCTGTTGAAGATAAGCACAAAAGCCGATAGATATTCGTCCAGCTGGAACTGAAGATGATAGTAGTACAACAGCCGATATTTATTCCGTCAGCCACGCTTGCACAAAACCGATTGTTAGCAGCAGGCTGTCGTGGGTCGGCTTTTAAATTTGTCAACAGAGTCAGGCAATTCGTCGTCTTGTGCTTTGTCTCCTGCTTGCTGCTCTTTAAATTCTGGCGACTAATTTTATGGCTTAAGTTATTTGTTAGGCAAATTCACAGAATGAGCTACGTTACAAACTAAAACAAGTGACGCTGTTTTACTCTCATCAATGATTAAGGTTACTCTTTCTCCCACTTTTAATTCGGATTTAGATATAGCACCAATTGAAGTTCTAAAATTGGTCTCGTCAGTAAGTTTAATAGTTTGAATAACCTTGTCATTTCGCTCAATACTAAGTGTATTGTCTCCCAAAGCTATGATTTGTCCGGTACCACCACTACCGCCGCAGGGGTCATCACTACTTTGAGAAGTTTTAAGTTCTTTATTGTTACTGTCATTCGGATGAATGTCATTAATACTATTTTGAGTATTTGCAGGGCGTATAATCTTCGGTAAAAAAATATATAGTCCACACCCAATAGCGACAACACCTATGGTCGTTGTCAGAATAATTTTCTTATACTTTTTTGCATGTAGCCATTTTAGAAAAACCGAAGAAGCCCAATAGCCAATTATTACACCGAGTGCATTTAATATTATATCATCAATATCAAATATCCCGACATTGAACACTACTTGCATGACTTCTATGCTTAAACCAGCAGAAATAGCAAAAACTAACGTTTTCTTCCAATTCATCTTATTATACACAAGAGGAAGAAGAAATCCTATTGGTATAAGTAACGCAATATTTCCAATGATATTGATACTTGAAATTACAGAACCTTTATGCCCCATTAGATACGATAAAATGGTCTTAAACGGAATAAAGTTTGGCGGATATCCGGATTCTACGCCAGAAAACCTCAACCTCAATGAGCCTATGTGAATGGTCGGAATATCTTTAAATACCATTACCTTAATCAAGATTGCATAATATACAACAAGAATAATTATTGAGAATAGCCTTTTGTTCATTTATCTAACTTAAAAAGGATTGTTGAGTTGCTTGTAAATGGGCATATATTTTTATTCCAAAGTTTCGTCTATTATACTTGCACTTTCTATTACTAATTAAAATATTTTCCTTGTCAGTCATTGGGTCGTTTCTTTAGTGTAGGGTCTGTCTTGCTTGCTGCTAACGAACAGGTATTGCCGATGGTTGGGAATTTGAAATCCGTCCGCCGGAACCGCTGCCTGGCTTTTTGATAAAGATAAATATTTGGTACTAAAGCTTGGCTTTATTCGTCAAGTCCGAACTACAGTACAACAGAATTATTGCTGCTGATTGCTCCAATGTCCAGCCCAACTATTGGCAATACCCATGTTGTGCGTTCGCCTTATTTAGTTTCAATCATATAGTAAATTAAAGGCTTATTATTAACATTCATTACCTCATGTGTTTCTCCCTTTGCCCAAAAAGCACCATCGTTTGGAATAATTTGTTTTTTTGAATTCGTTTCAATTGTTAATTGATGTTTTTTTGAATCAAAAGTTTCATTATGTGAAGTGCCGTCTGCCAACGTTACTTTCAACTTTGCATCGGTCATTAAAATAATCCCGTGCTCCATATGTGAGTGAAGCCCCTTGCCGCACACATCCGCACCAGGTAAGCTTGTAAATTGTGTTATCTTAATTTTGTCATTATCAACTATAACTTTGCTTTGTTGAGCCCATACAGCAGATAACGCGCCAATTGTTAAACCTAATGTCAACCAAATCTTTTTCATAAAAAATAATTTTGCTTTTAATAATAATTTTTGTCTGTCAAAACTATTTTCAAAAATCAAAGACCAGTTTTCTAAAAAAGGCTAAAAATTTTCTGTAACGCTCAAATTTTATTTATATCAGTTTGTCGGCTTTTTCTAAACGCCAAAGGAGTTATTCCTTTTAGCTCCTTAAATATCCGGTTAAAATGTGTATGATTTTCAAAGCCGCATTCGTAAGCAATATCTTTTATTGGTGAAACTGATGAATGCAGTAAGTCTTCTGCATATTGTATTCTCCTTTTTTTTATCCAGTTTGCAGGTGTATCATGGTACACCGTCTGAAAATGACGCTTAAAAGTAGCTACACTTTTACAAGCAAGTTGCGCATATTGCTCAAGGGATAAGTTGCTGGTAAAATTGGATTCCATAATAGCTTGTATAGTGTAATAATTTTCGTTTGCCAACGTGTTAAGATACGCCAACAAAGAAGGGTTTTGATTATTGGATAATATGGAAAATAACAGTTCTTTAAATTTTAATTCAAGTAAATCCTCATGGGGCGGCGGCGTTTGCGAAAAATAAGGAAGCATAGAATAAAAGAAGGATTGGGATATGTTGCTTATTTTAAGAGGCAAGATATGGTCTGCTATCGTTGCTTTATTTTTATCCGACATCAAACTATTGCAGTTTTGCCTGAAGAATTGAGCAAGATAATCATCAGGAATAAAAAACACCAATACACACCACCCGTCTCCACCCAACTTTTCCGCTATGTGCGTGCCTTTTTTTACAAATACAGAAACCCCCTCGCATAAATCCCATGTTTTCCCCAACTTATGAAAAATTCTTCTTCCGCTTATCACATACGCAATGTAGCTACATTCTATAAAAAAACTCTCCTTACGTTCCGCCTGTGGACAATCGTATTGTGTAAACAACAAGCCTCTGCATTGCAGTTGTTTAAAATACCCCGAATGCTGTTTAACAGCTTGGTACAAATTTATCATTGCAAAATTTAAAAGTTGTCCAAACAGGTGACGCACAACGGACAGGGCTTTATGCAGGTTGGGAAATAGTATTCCGTCCGATGATAAACCGCTGCCGATTGAAAATATTTTGTTGAAGTTAAGTACAAAAGCTGATAGTTATTCGTCTGACAGAACTGAAGCTGGGATTTGCAATTAGCTGATGATATGTTCGTCAGCCCAACTTGCATAAAACCCCATGTTGCCAGCAGTGTTGTCGTCTGGTTGCTTAGATTTTTTTCTGTATCTGCCAATAATGTCCGAATGGGTCCTTGAACATTCCTTGTCTGTAACCATAGTCATGGTCAGTAACGGGGCTGATTTCTGTTGCACCTGCGGAAATAGCACGATTAAAAACTTCTTGAACATCGTCAACAAACAAACCGATAACTGTTGTTACGCCTTTTGCACTTACAGGTTCAAGAGCATCTAACCAACGCATAGTTTCGTGCAAGTGAAAAATAGCACCGTCTATTTCCAATTCTGCAACGTGAATACTGTTGTCATCGTTGCGAAAACAAAAATGTTCCGTTGCACCAAACTTTGTGTAAAAATCGATATTGAACGTACCATTCGGAATATGCAGTTCAGGTGCAAAATGTGTCGTATTGAATTGCTTTGCCATATTTTTAATAATTGAATGTCTTTGCTCGTACTGTTGTCAGATATGTTAGATGTTTGTCTGTCCGTGATATTTTTTCTAAAAGTCAGCGAAGGACTGTCCCACGCCAAAAGTTGATATAAGAACCACCGTTGATGTCTTGCACAAAGTCCGATAGAGGTTCGTCAGCGGACAGTCCACCGATGACTTTAAAACTGTCGAGATTGTGCGGTCGTCTAACATTGCTGGCAACGAGCAGGTATTGCCGATGGTTGGGAATTTGCAATCCGTCCGCCGGAACCGCTGCCTGACTTTTTGCTAAAGTTAAATATTAAGAACTAAAGTTGAGATTTATTCGTCCAGCCGGAACCGCAGTACAATAGAATTACCACTGCTGATTGTTCCAATGTCCAGCCCAACTATTGGCAATACCAATGTTGGCGGTAGTACTTCAACTTAGGTTGTTATTGAAAAAAACAATTTTCAAGCATTTTGTCCAACTCATCTGTTCCATATTGAGGTTTCAAAATTATTTTACCTTCTTTATCAACTAATATTTTGGTGGGGTATGATTGTATTGCAAACAGTGATAATAGGTCAACATTATTTTTTTTCTTCACTTCATTGCTTAAAATATGAATCCATGGCAAGCTGTCTTTTTTAATTGCAGCAAGCCAGCTTTCCCTATCATTTTCATTTTTTTCAAAGGCAATGCTTATTATTTCAAAACCTTTGTCTTTATATTTTTCGTATAATTCTTTCAAATGCGGATGGCTTTGACGGCATGGGGCGCACCAAGAACCCCAAAAGTCTAGTAGCACATACTTACCTCTAAAAAATTCTATGTTGATAACGCTATCTTTTCCCATAACAGAAAAGGGTTTTACTATTGTTCCAACTGCTGATTGCTGTAAGTTTGTTAGTCGCTGTTGTATCAATTTCACATATGGATGAAAGCGATTTAGTCCGGCGAATTTGGAATAACTTCCTTTTAATTTCTGCTCATCATTAATAAATGGAAGTTGTTCATAAATGGCAAAAGCGGATAGTATAGTGTTAGGATTTCTATCCATAAAAATATTGAACTTTGAATTATTTGCCTGCTCCATTTCAAGATATATGCTGTCCTTCTTAACAAAGCCGATAGAATCACCGATGTTTTTTTTCATAAAAGCATCTGCCATTGCTTTTCTTGCACCCAATATGCCGAATTTATTTGAGTTGTAATATTCAGATATCAATAGGTTATTTTGACCTCCTCGTATCCTTACAACAGGCCAATCTAAATAATCACCTTCGATATTGATATTTTTGTTCGGCTCAATATAGAAAAGCAATTGTAATGCCGGATAATAGAAATTATTCGCTTTGTCATAAATCTTCTTACTTATGTCTTTGGTAACTAACCTTGCTGCCAATATATTTTGCTCACTAACAGTGAAAGTAAAATGTCCGTTTACAACAAAAGCTGAGTCTCTGGTTATGGTACTGTCCTTATAAATATTTAAATAAATTTTAGCCTGTGAAAATCCCTGTATATTTCCGACAATCTTTGTTTGCTGCGCAAACAAAATAGCTGGAAGGATAATATTACAAAAGTAAAGTATCGTTTTTTTATAATAATTCATATTGAAACCTATTGCTTTTGAAAGGTGTTGGTGTATTACCGCCAACGGTACGGCTTGGCGATGTGGCGGAAATCCGTGATTCGTCTGCCCGTAACCGATGCTAAATATATAACTAAAAGTTCATTGTTTATTCTATTGCCCGGCGTTATTCGTCAGCCGGAACTGAAGCCGAATAGCGAACAAAAAGCTGAGTATATGTTCGTCCAGCCGCCATATAGCCAAGCCGAATGTTGTGCGTTCGCTTTTCTTCACATTCGGTTATAAATCTGTCTGGGTAAAAGCCGCACTATGGTAGCAATTATTTTCCAACGCTTTGTAACATAAGCAATTGTTTTTTTTCGTTCAATAGCTTTGATAATTTGATTAGCTGCTTTTCCCGCTGTCGCTATCCAAAATTTCCCTTCTCCTTTTGCCATTGCGGTGTCTACAAAGCCTGGTCTTATGTCTGTGATGTAGATTGGTAACTTTAGTTTTGTTACTTTCTGTCTAAGCCCTTCCAAATAATTTATTTGAAATGCTTTTGTCGAGTTATAAGCCGGCGCCTGCCTACCTCCACGAAGCCCTGCTATGGATGTTATAGCTACAAAATGCCCTCGCTGTTGTTTTTGGAAATAATTTATTGTCCAGTTTGCAACCTCTGTAAAACCTACAACATTTACGTCTAAAGTTTTTTTCTCAACGCTAAAATCAAGTTGTTCATTTATGTTGCCTGTCCCCGAACTCAAAATTAATAAGTCAACCCTTCCAAGTTTTTCGGCTAATTCATCAAGTTTTTTAGTAACAACAAATGTTTCAGTTATGTCAAAATCAGAAGCAATAAAATTATCTGGTCTTTGATATTGTAATTCGTCAAGTAAATTTTTTCTTCTTCCTGTAATACCAACAATATAGTTTTTGTCTGCTAATAGGATTGCCAACTGCCTGCCAATTCCTGATGTCGCACCTACAATGATTGCTTTCTTCATTTGAATATCAGGGTCTGTCTAAAGTGACGCACAACGGTACGGCTTGGCGATGTGGCGGAAGTCCGTGATTCGTCTGCCCATAACCGATGCTAAATATATAAATAAATGTTCATTGTTTATTCTATTGCTTGGCGTTATTCGTCAGCCAGGACTGAAGCTGAACAGCGAACAAAAAGTTGAGGATATGTTCGTCCAGCCGCCATATAGCCAAACCGCCTGTTGCACGCCGTTTTAATTTGTCTCTAAGTCGTCAAGCAGTAATGATAGTTCAGAAGTCAGGATAATGTCTTTAAAACGCTTTGCCTTCAATCCCCTGTAAAGCTGCATATCGCCTGTCCATAGCTTCCCTTCTAAATGCTTTGTCAACGCTACAAACACAGTGTCATTTGGGTCTATTGCTTTTAGCTGCCTTTCTGTACTGATTAAAAGGTCTTGTGGAATAAGTCTTTCGTCTATGAAAGTAATGTTCCGAGTTACGAGTTCTTCAAGTTCAAATAACTGGTCTTCTGTCAACTTTGTGATTTTCAAAAGCCTGTTACGATGTCGCTGGATTTCAGTCAGTAAATAATTGCAAGTAAAAAACTGAAAATGTTCTTTTGAGTTTAAAAGTATTTTCCCAATACGGCTGTTTGAATTAAGAATGGCACTAAAAACAATGTTTGTATCAACGATGATTTTCATTTAATTAGCTTGCTTCTGTTTTTAGTCCACCATTTTGCGTTTATGTCATTGGCAAGTTTGTCCACGTTTTTCTGGTCAGTCTTGAAGGTCGCTGTTAATTCTTTGTAGCGTGCATAATTCAAAAAATCCTGCAAGTCCTCCGTATCCACGGAAGCAGGAAGCCTGATAATCACTTCTTTAGTTGTTCTCTCTACTAACATTGTTCAAGTTATATTTATTCGAAGTTACAATTTTTCCACAACTGCTCCAAGTCGTGAAAACTGTTGAAAAATGGCGTGCAACGTTTTGGGTATTGGCGATGGGCGGGATTTTTAGTACTACTGTTGATACGAAGCACAAATGTTGAATTTTGCACTTCCGTTGATACGAAGCACGTTAGCCCGCCTATTGCCAATACCTTGTTACCTGCTGTGTTGTTGTCATTCGGTTGTCCAATCTTCGATAACTATTCCGTCAAGTCGGTCAAAGTCGCTTACGTTTTTTGTTACCAAAGTCAGCTTGTTGGAAATGGCTGTTGTTCCGATAAGCAAATCAAAATCGTCCAACATTTTACCTTTGGTTTTTAGTCGGGCTTTTTCGTTTGCGTAGATGTCGAGAACAGGAAAAATGGGAAGAATGTCAATTTTTGTCTGAAATGTATCAAGGGCTTTTTGGTTTTTCTCTTTGTGTGTGCTTTTTGCAATTCCGTATTTTAGTTCGGCTATTGTTATTTCGGACACGCAACAATTATCAAACCCAACCTCGTCAATTTTTTCTGTAAGGTTGAATTTGCCATTGAAGAAATACGCACAAATGTTGGTGTCTAAAAGATACTTTTTCACAAGTCAATAGATTTACGAGTGAATTTTCTATCTTTTTTTAATTCTTCTACAAATTCGTCTGCTGATTGGTCAAGTTCCCAAGCACCAAACAAAGATTTCCAAGAATTATCTTTTACCTTTTTTGTTGTTTTCATTGACTTTGAAAGTCGGGCGATTAACTCCAATTTATTATTTGGACTAAGGCTTTTCAACAACGTATAATAGCTGTCAATCAAGTTTGTATTTAAGTCTGCTGTTTTCATCTTTTCCTACTTTTTTAACTACAACAAAGATAATCAAAATTCTTTTGTCGTAATTTGAGTTTTTTAAATTTTCATAGTCCCAATTTATTTTTCATTGTCAAAAGAATAACGAAAATGATAATTGACGATAAGGTTCCTATTGGAAGATACCACAATGTAAGCAATGAAGCTATCAGTCCGAAAAAGTATGTCCAATTTTGGTTTGTCCACAAGGCATAAAGCCAAATGAACCAAAGTAATCCAAAGGTTATAAAAAGAGGTCCGAGTTTGAAAACGTCAATATTTAGCTTGTAAAATAAGTTTGCCCAAGGTCCGGGCTTTTCAGTTCCGATATATTTGCCTTTGAGGATTACATAAATTCCGTCGATGAGCATATATCCGCCATTTAAAAGTCCGAGTATTGTCAGGAATATTTTCATTTGTTTTTAAAATTTGTTTCTGGTAGCGAGTTTGGTTAACATAGCAGGTAACGTTCAACGGCTTGGCGTTTGTGGTGGCATTTGAAAATCGTCAGCCGAAAATAAGCACTAATGTTGATAGTAGCACAAAAGTTGAATTACTTCCGTCAGCCGCCATAACGCCAAACCGATGTTAGCGGTAGTTTTATTCTGTCCAAAATTCTCCAATTGAATATGTTTTTGCTTGTCCACTAATAATTACTCTGTCTTTTTTGTCTTCACAATACAGCTTGCCTAAACGTTCAGAAATTTGTTCGGCATAAAGAACTTTTTTATTTAGTCTTTTCGCCCAAAATGGAATTAAAGAACAATGTGCCGAACCTGTTACAGGGTCTTCCAGTATTGAAGCTTGTGGTGTGAAAAACCTTGAAACGAAATCACAGTTATTACCAACCGCAGTAACTATTACGCCTCCAGGGTCAAGATTAATTTGATCAAATACTTGCCTGTCTATTTTTAAACTTCTGATTTCTATTTCATTTTCATATACCAGAACATAGTCTCTCGCTTTCAAAATTTCTTTCGGTTGGATATTTAAAGATTTTGAAATTATTGGTGGTAAAATGTCAGAAACTGGTATTCTCGAAGGGAAATCCATTTTATAGTGCATATTTTCAACCTTAACAATAAGGTCTCCACTTAAAGTTTCAAATATGATTGTTTCTTTCTTATAGTCAAGAATTGTCGCCAAACAGTGAGCTGTTGCAAGTGTGGCGTGTCCGCACAAATCCATTTCAATTTCAGGTGTAAACCAACGTAAATGTATTTTTTCTCCTTTTTCAACAAAAAAAGCTGTTTCTGCTACTGCGTTCTCCTTTGCAATTTTCAACAAAATTTCGTCTGGTAACCATTTGTCTAAGGGCACCACACAAGCAGGATTTCCTCCAAAAATTGTGTCGGTAAAAGCATCTATTTGATATAATTTATGTTTCATTGTGTCTGTCAAAAATTACCGCTAACGTTCGGCGGCTTTGTGCAGGCGGGGAAGTCTGAGTTCCGTCTGCCTGGAACCGCTGCTGATTATTTATTTTTTGTTGAAGATAAGTACAAAAGCCGATAGATATTCGTCCCGCCGGAACTGAAGTTGATAGCAATATACAGCACATAGTTTATTCTGTTGCCACGCTTGCACAAAACCGAGTGTTATAGGCAGTCTTATAAGGGCTTTTTTCGCTCCGATAAAAAAGTTGATGGTTATTCTTCATTTCAAATCGCCCAACTACCGATGATTGGAAAACCACAGTATCGGAGTGGGTTTCGCTTCATTCTTCGCTTCGATAAAAAAAGTTGATCGTTATTCTTTAGCTCAAATCGCCCGACTACTGATGATTGGAAAACAAAAGTATCGGAGTGGGCTTCGCTTTAATCTTCGCTTCGATAAAAAAAGCTGATAGTTATTCTTTAGCTCAAATCGCCCGACTGCTGATGATTGGAAAACAAAAGTATCGGAGTGGGCTTCACTTCAATCTTCGCTGCGATAAAAAAAGTTGATCGCTATTCTTTAGCTCAAATCGCCCGACTGCTGATGATTGGAAAACAAAAGTATCGGAGTGGGCTTCGATTCATTCTTCGCTCTGGTAAAGAAAGTTGATTATTATTCTTCACTTCAAATCGCCCAACTACTGATGATTGGAAAACAAAAGTATCGGAGTGGGCTTCGATTCGATCTCCTCCATCTACAATTCAAACCTGGATGACTGTTACCCGATTGCCTATAACGAACAGGTATTGCCGATGGTTGGGAATTTGAAATCCGTCCGCCGGAACCGCTGCCTGGATTTTTGATAAAGATAAATAATAAGTACTAAAGCTGGGCTTTATTCGTCCAGCCCGGACAGAAGTACAATAGAATTACCGCTGCCGATTGCTCCATTGTCCAGCCCAACTATTGGCAATACCAATGTTGGCAGAAGTTTTACTGCTTAGGCTTCCGGTCGTATTTACTTTCTTCTAAAAACCGAATCGGGTCAGACATACCAATGATGTCAACTATTGCCTGTTTTTTATCCGCACTGGTTTTGTAGTACTCCTTAGCTATTGCATAGCCAATAAAGTATCCTAAGTCAGAAGGTTTGTCTTTAGCAGTATAACCATTATATAGCCAATTGCCAACATTTTGATTACATAGTTCATTCTTAAATTCTGTCCATAGTTTATTTTCATTCTTTTCTCCATATTCACTGCTCCTAAGTTGTCCTGTAATCAATTCTGCTATAAAATCACATGAGCCTTCCCTGATGGATTGCCACAACAATGGGCATTGTATGGCAGCAGAATCGGGTCGTGGTTTTTGCTGTGTATGAACACATTCGTGAGCAACAATCCCTTTTATTTTTTGAATAATATCCTCGCTGCCACCTGAACCGGTAGCACCTGATGTCACAGCGACTTCTGTTCCAATCAACACATACTTATCGGACACGGTGCCTCCGGTATTTTTTATTCCGATGGCAAAACAAATTTTAAAAGGCTTAAAGTCGGTATAAATTTCTTTAAACTTATTAAACACTTCCTCAATTACAGATTCTGATTTCTTTGCTTCATAAGTTTTTGGGCGTACCGACTGATAAAAGTCTAAATTTTTTGAAACTGCATCAAGAAATTTGTCAGCGGTTAAATCCCTTGCCTGTATAAAGTCCAACATGCCATTTGTTGCCTTGTCTAAATAATATTTTTGGAAACATGCAACACTATCTGAATAAGTTTTGCAACTCTTTAAATTGTCAAACGCAGCCCAAAAATGGTCAATGTCAATTGTGGTTACATCTTTCTTGTTTTCGGGTTCCAATTCCTTTTTTATTTGATTTTTAACCGTTAATTCAGTTTTGTTAAGGCTTTTTACTAAAAGGCTAATTTTTCCTGAATCCGGATTTTCCGGGTCGTCAAAGCGTTTAATGGTTAAAATGAAATTTCCTGAAGCTGGTGAAGCGTATTCAAATTTTTCATAGCCTGTTATATCATCAGGGTAATTGCTTTCATACACCTTTTCATTGCTTGGAGAAGTGAGGGAATAATATACAGCAATACCTTGCTGCAAAATAGAAAATTGATATATCCCGTCTTTTGCTAAAGACAAGGTATAAGTGAGGATATTGCCCTTTGTTACTTTAATGTCGTTGTAGTCTTTGTTGCAGCTTATTTTTTGTTGCCCTTGTACAGAAGACGAACCAACAAAAAGGAGGATTGAGAGAGCAATCAGTATTTTTCTCATTTGTGTTGTTTTTCCTAATACGTTTTGTCAAGCGTTTTGTTACAGAAAGTGTCAGTTAAAAATTTCTGCCAACGGTTCTGGGCTTGGCGTTCGGTCGGGAAAGTCCGCAGGAAATTTCACGTTTGAACGTCAGCCCGCCTGACGCCAAATCCGTGTTAGTGGCTGTTTTTTATTCAAGCAAGTTCTTCTGATACAATGTCAATAGTTTTTCCATTTTCGTTTGTCACCCAAATTTGCAATGTGTCGTAACCGTTACGTCTTACCGTTTCAAAGTCAATTTTAGTTCCGTCAATAATTTCTATTTGTCCGTTGTCATCAACTTGGTCGGCAAATTCATCTTCGTAGTCAATGCCGTTATATGTTGAAATAACAATTTCAAAAGTATTTTTACCGTCTTTGTCTGTGTAATAATTTGTCGCAGGTCTGTTTTTAATTTGCTCGTCTGTAAATGTGTCGCAAAACAAAGCGTTGTAACCGTGTTTACAACCGTCAAATAACAAAATTTCTTGTCCTGTTGAATTGTCTTCTGCGAAAACCAAAGAAGGTGCAAAGTCAGTCCCAACAATTAAATTGCTATATTCTTCGTGTAGTTGTCCGTAAAATTTGATTTTAAATTTTGTTTGTCTCGAAGTTGATTTTAGTCGTCTTCGCCATTCGTGAGAATGTAAGCCTTTGGGATTTTCAATTTGTTCTGTCAAACCGTCAAGAAAGGTCGGTCCCAAAACACCGTTTTCGGTTGTCGTGTTTTTAGATTTGTCACTCTTTTTAAATATGTCTAAAAATCCCATTGTCTGTCGTTTTGGTTGTCGTTCTAAAATAGCCACTAACGGTTCGGCAGCTTGGCGATAGTGCGGGCAAAGATGGACGGAACGTTCAGTTTTGCACGGAGGTAGCCAATGCTGTGAGCCGTTGGCTAAATTAATGAAAAAAAAGCCAATGCTCACAGCATTGGCGGCATAGAAGTACAAAAGTTGAGTTTTGCACTTCTGCCCGCATTTCGCCAAACTGCTTGTTAGCGGTTCGGGCTTGTTGTCCAGTCATTATATGTCATTTCAAATTTAATTTCCTTTGTTCCGTGTGTTCCAACTTCTGTCCAGCCTGCTTTCCTATAAAATTTTTCTGCTCGTGTGTTAAAGGCTGTTCCTAACCATACTTTTTCTTTTGTCTGTGTAAAATACCAGTCCAACATAGTTTTGTGTAATAGTTGTCCAATACCTTTTTTCTCAAATTTTGGGTCTAAAAATAACGCCCAAATATTATTCTCTTTCAAGTCTGCAATTGCAAATCCCACAATTTGTTTGTCTATTTCACAAACCCAGCCTTTTCCTCTTATTGTAATAAATTCTTCGCAATCTTGGTCTGTCACTAAGTTGGGATTTGACAAAGTGTTTTCTGTTACAGAGTTTCTTACTATTTGAATTTGTTTTATGTCGTCAATTTTAGCTTCTCTAATCGTCATATTTATTTTTTTTAGTTGGTCATAAGTTTCCCGATAACTGTCAAATGTTGATTATTGTTGGGTCGTTGTAGCCTGACCGCTAACGGGCAGCGGCTTTGTGCAGGCGTGGTAATAGTATTCTATCTGCCCGTAGCCGATGCTGATTAATAATTTTTTGTTGAAGATAAGCACAAAAGCCGATAGATATTCGTCCAGCCCGAACCGAAGATGATAGTAGTACAACAGCCGGGATTTATTCCGTCCGCCACGCTTGTACAAAACCGCCTGTTAGCGGTTCGGCTATGTGGTCGCAAGTATTTCCATTGTCTTTTTTTCTTTGTCTGATATGATTTTTAAAATGTCTGATGCTTGTTGAATATATTTAAAGTCTTTCGTTTCGCTAACCTTTATAAACAAGTCAGAAACATTTGTCCATAGTTTGGCGATTTCTACAAAGTTTTCGTGTCCTGTTTTGAGTTGGTCAAGTTGCAGCAAATCGTGGCTTTCTTTTAAAAAGTCCTGATACAAATTTCTAAACAATGCTCCGCCTGTTCCTGCTTTTTCCATAATGTTTGCAGATTGCTTAAACTCATTTTCAATGTTCTTGCTGTTGTTAAACCACTTTATAATTTCTGAACTTGTTTTTAAAATTCCCTTGTATCCGATGTTTGTAATTGGTGGACTAAGATATTCGGTTGCATTGTTTTTGATTGCTGTCAGAATTGCTTTTTTGAGGTTAAAGTTTTTATCGGTTTGCCGTAATGTATAATACAAGTTTTTAGAAGACATTGGACCTTTTTCAGCTCTTGCCAATGCCAAACTATTTAGAGATGTTTTTACTTGTCCACCTTGTTGTCGAGTGTCAACCAAAAAAGCATTGTCATTGTCGTAACCGTAAATGGCTGCGTAGTGTCCTGCGAAATGAAACGGATTTGAGAAATACTCCAAATGATAACAGTCTAATTTAAGCCCGACCACTTGTCCGTTGTCAATAAGTTCTTTTACACTTTCCCAAGCCTTTTGCTTTGAAGACGTTTCTTTAACCGTTAATTCAAGATTTAGGCTTTTGGCAATGTTTTGTGTCAGCAAGTCTGTTTTCACTCGTCCGCCAATGAATGGAAAGTCCATTGTTTTCATATTCCAAAAAATAAAACCAAGTCCTTGCCCAAGTCCAAACAGAATTGGTTCGGAAAGCTCAATTCCGAGTTGTCGCAACAAAGTTCCTGTCGCTGTTGTTTCGCAATGTTGTCCGTCAAATGGTTTTAAATTCTCAACTTTCATTTTTGAGCGTGATGTTTGTTTAGCTGACCGCTAACGAACAGGGCTTTGTGCAGGCGTGGTAATAGAATTCCGTCTGCCCGTAACCGCTGCTGATTAATAATTTTTTGTTGAAGATAAGTACAAAAGCCGATAGATATTCGTCAGCCGGAACTGAAGCTGATAGTAGTATAACAGCCGAGATTTATTCCGTCAGCCACGCTTGCACAAAACCGCCTGTTACCTGCCGTTTTCTTCTTCAAGCTCCAACAGATATTTTTTTCGCCAAAGCCCGCCACCATAACCTGTCAGTTGTCCGTCTGAACCAATAACTCTATGACAGGGAATTAAAATAGAAATTCTGTTCATCCCATTTGCATTGGCAATTGCTCTTACACTTTGAGGGCTTCCAATAAGTAGGGCTTGTTCTTTATACGACTTGGTTTGTCCGTAAGGAATTTGTTGTAGAGCAGTCCAAACTTTATTCTGAAAGTCGGTGCCTGGTGTATGCAATGGCACAGAAAATTCTTTTCTTTTGCCATCAAAGTACTCTTGTAATTGCGTTTCTAATGTGTCAAAATATTGGTTGCTGCCTTGAATGATGGTTGCGTTTAATAGTTTGGCAATGGATTTTAGTTCCGTTTCCAACATTTTTCTGTCCGTAAATTCCAATAAGCAAATGCCCTGATTAGTAGCACAAACAAGCATTGTACCTAATGGCGTTTCTATTCGTTTTAGGTCAATAATACTCTTCCCCTTCCCATTTTTTGGGGAAACGCCAAAAATATTTTTAAAACTGTCGCCAAAACCGCTTAACGATTCAAAACCTGTGTCAAAAGCAGTATTGGTAACACTTTCGCCATTTTGTATTTTCTTGAAAGCTGAATTTATTCTAAACATTCTTTGATACGCCTGAAAAGTAATTCCGTGATTTTTTAAAAACCACCGTCTTATTTGATTGGGTTCAATTCCTTTTTGTTTAAGGTCGTAATCTTTGAATTTTATGGTCGGATTATCAGAGAGTTCGTCTATTATTTTTTGAAACTCAATAGGTGTATGATGTATAGTTTTTAAAGGATTACAAACTTTACAAGGTCTGTAACCTTTTAGAATGCATTCTTTTGAGGTTTTCAAAAACTCAACATTTTCCAATTTAGGTTTTCGGGCTGTGCAGGAAGGTCGGCAAAAAATACCTGTGGTTTTAACAGCCGTAAAAAAAACGCCTTCAAATGAAGTGTCTTTTTCAACAATTGCTTTATACATTATTTCGGTTGTCAATTCCATTTTAAAACAAAGCGTTAAAAGATTGTTCTGATAGAATTTTTGTTGTTATATTTTCCAATGATGTGTAAACATAACCGTTTAAAAAATTACCCATACTTATTCTTTTTACTCCAAGTCTTTCAAGAGTTTCAAAGTCGGGCAATTCAGGCATACACATTACATTCAGAGGTAAGGTAGTTTCAGAAACCATTTTTGCAATATCACTTTCTTTTGTTATGCAGGGTAAAAATATGCCGTCTGCACCTGCTTGTTCATAGTTTTTTATTCTTTCTGTCGCAATTTGCAGGGCATTTGGAATATTCAAAAGAAAAGCGTCACATCTTACATTGATGAAAACGGAAATTCCTTGCTGTGTTAAGATACTTTTTATTTCATTTAAAATTTGAGAAAACTGAATGCTATCTCTAAGTTTCCGCTCTCCATTTTCCATAAAACTATCTTCGATATTAATGCCCACAACGCCCATTTTTTCTAAGGAAATAATATTGCTCGCAATTTCTGCTGCATTGTTGCCATAGCCAAACTCAATGTCCACAGAAAACGGAAGTGATACACTTTTTCCAATTCTTTCAACAATAAATAACAAATCCGAAAAAGGCACTTGTTCTCCATCTTCGTAGCCTAATGAATTAGCAATTGCTGCACTTGAAGTTCCTATTGCCTGAAAGTCTAACTTTTTATAGATTTTTGCACTCTGCACATTCCAAACATTGCCCATAATCAAAGGATGCGTCTGATTATGTAATTCTTTAAATTTTAAATACGTTGTCATTTTTTATTTGTTTGTACAAAGATACTTTTGGAATTTGCCGTTATACAACCGAAAAATTGACAAGTATTTTTTTGTGCAGGGTGTTTCCCAAAATGGCAGGTAACGTTCGGCGGCTTTGTGCAGGCGGGGAAGTCTGAGTTCCGTCTGCCTGGAACCGCTGCTGATTATTTATTTTTTGTTGAAGATAAGTACAAAAGCCGATAGATATTCGTCCCGCCGGAACTGAAGTTGATAGCAATATACAGCACATAGTTTATTCTGTTGCCACGCTTGCACAAAACCGAGTGTTATAGGCAGTCCTATAAGGGCTTTTTTCGCTCCGATAAAAAAGTTGATTGTTATTCTTCATTTCAAATCGCCCAACTATCGATGATTGGAAAACCACAGTATCGGAGTGGGTTTCGCTTCATTCTTCGCTTCGATAAAAAAAGTTGATGGTTATTCCTCACTTCAAATCGCCCAACTGCTGATGATTGGAAAACAAAAGTATCGGAGTGGGCTTCGATTCATTATTCGCTCTGGTAAAAAAAGCTGATAGTTATTCTTCACTTCAAATCGCCCAACTGCTGATGATTGGAAAACAAAAGTATCGGAGTGGGCTTCGATTCATTCTTCGCTCTGGTAAAGAAAGTTGATTATTATTCTTCACTTCAAATCGCCCAACTACCCATGATTGGAAAACAAAAGTATCGGAGTGGGCTTCGCTTCGATCTCCTCCATCTACAATTCAAACCTGGATGACTGTTACCCGATTGCCTATAACGGTTTGGGTATTGCCGAAGGCGGGGCAATCGAAACACTTCCATTCAGTTTTGCACAAATGTTTAACCGAAGCACAAAAGTTCAATTTTGCACGTCAGCCCCGCTTTTGGCAATACCCTGTTAGTGGTAGTTTTTTATTTTCTCTCCAATATAATTTAGTACTTTGTCGTATGTTTCAATTCCGTGTCCTACGTTGTTGTATATTTTTGTTTCTTTTAGTGTCTTAATCTGTCTTTTGGCATTATCAACTGATTTTTGATAAGGAAATAAAAGGTCTTTGTCGCCAACAAGTAAAAATGTCTCTATTTTAACTTCTTCAAGTTGCCTGTCCATATAATAAGGTTTTTGCGTCTTGTCCTTGTAACGACTTATTGCGAAAACTTCATAGTCCACAAGCATTTTTTCTGAAAAGTCCGATAGTTTATGATTTGGTTTGGAAAAAACTGCTTTATCAAGAAATTTTGATACATTTTTTTTGGTCGGTTTTATTATTGGCAGAAGATTAAAATAGAGATTTTTAAGGGTCAGTGAAAAAGGTTGTAAGCAACCGGGATTTAATAAAAATGCTGCCTTTATTCTTTCTGGACTTACTATTCCAAATTTCATACAAATCAGTCCGCCAAATGAAGCTCCAGCAATAAAAGCATTGTCAATATTTAGTTTGTCAAAAACTTCGGCTGCCCAAATACCATAATCCATTGATTTAATGTCTGGCGTTGCACCGTCACTTAAATTTGGAAGTCCATTAGTTTCGACCATAAAAATTCTCATTTTATGATTTAAATTGTCAAGACCTTTGTCAAAGTCCCAAATCAATGAAGATGTTCTTGCTCCTGGGAAAATCACTAATGTGTCTGAGAGTTCCTCTTTTGTGTGAATACCCCAAACAGTTGTTTTACCAAGCGAAGTTTCAATGTCATAACGCTCATATTGTCTACCGTTATTATTTTCTAATTGTGTTACCCAATTTTCAAAATAGTTTCGGTCAGTTTTTTCGTTTTTGAAGTGTGATTTACTATGTATTTTCATCTCTGTTTGTGTTGTTTCTTAAAATTACCACTAACGAACAGGGCTTGCTGCTGTGCTGGCATTTGAAAAACGTCCACCCCGAACCGATGCCCAATAAAATTACCCATACCGAAGATATGCACTTTTGTCGAGTAGAGTTCGGTCAGCCGGAACTAAAGCTGATAGTAGCAAATAGATGAGGATATATTCGTCTGCCAGCATAGCAGCAAACCGCATGTTGCACGCCGTTTTATTTTTTCGGAGCTATGGCCGCTGAATTAAAGCGCACAAGTTTGCCCCAATCTATTGAACCATTGTCCATGCAAAAAGTGTCCGCAAATTCTTTCGTGAATTTGTTTATCATTTGCGAATACGATTGAATGAAATCGTCATTACGTTCTTTTGCTTGATGCCCTAACGGCTCAATAATTTTTGTATAAAGATCTGTGTCGCCCGAAACAAACTCCCAAAACTTTTGACCACAATATTTGAAATAATCGCCTTTGTCTGAATTGTTGTCCCTGCCATAGCAGCAACCATTTATGGCTGTTATGTTAAGTTGTGAATTACTTGTACGAAGTGTCTTCTGTGCAGTCTTGAAATCTGCCCGCATTTTACCAATTTGCGAACTATTGCCCCAATTGGGTCCAGATTTTATTGTTACGATATAACGAACACCGTTTTTGTCAAACTCTAAGTCAATACCGGGAATGCCTGACTTGCGGCCGCCATATACTTTTCCGTTGATAAAAATCGCAAGCCCTTCAAGCCAATCACCGAAAATAGTTTCTTCTTGTGAAGAAATAAACGCATCGGTCAAACTCTTGATAATATCCTGTGCTGTAAGGATATATTTTGCTTTGAAGAGATAAGGATTTTTCTTTCCCAAAACTTTTCTTAGCTTCAAGTCATTCAGTCCGGCAATTCTCTTTTGGTGAAAAGTTCCAATATTTTTTTCAACGTACTGCGTAACGTCTTTTAGATTTAGCTGTTTCATATTTTACTGTCGGCTCTAATAAATATAATTCCACCGGGTTAACTTGTTCTTTAACCATGTCATAGTATTCGGAAACTATGTCAATACCAATTGAGTGACGTTTCATTCTGTTGGCAACTAAAATTGTTGTTCCCGAACCCATGAAGGGGTCAAGTACCGTGTCCTTTTCTTTTGTAAACAGCTTCATAAACCATTCAGGAAGTTCTTCAGGAAAAGCAGCACTATGATTTTTGTTACTGCACTCTGTCGCTAAATGAAGAACATTAGTAGGAAAAGCTTTATCTCTTGTCAACCAGTTTGAAATGTTCTTACCGAAACCGCTACCGACTTTTGAGTTGTCTCTCATTTTATCTGTGTCACTAAGATTTTTAAGCCTTGATTTTGCCCAATCACCCATTGGAACCATTACTTCCTCTTGATACATGTTAAACTTCTTATCCTTATTGAATTGCAGAAGCCTTTCCCATGCGTCACGGAAACGGTTTGGCCATTTGCCAGGGTAACAATTCTTTTTGTGCCAAATAAATTCCTCTGTCCATAGCCAGCCTTGCTTACGCATTTCAAGAATTAATTCCATTACATAAACGCTTCGTTCACCTTCAACAACCTTTTCTTTTATGTTAAGGATAAATGTTCCAGTCGGTTTTAAAACCCTAAGAAGTTCCTTTGTTATTGGAAGAAACCATTCAACGTATTTGTCAGGGTGAATGCCGCCATAAGTTCCTTTACGCTGGTCTGCATATGGGGGAGATGTCACAATGAGGTCAACAGAGTTGTCGGGAAGTTTTTTGAGCATCGTTTTGCTGTCGCCTAAAAATAAATCTGTTCTTATCTCCATGATTGTGTCCTGTTTGTACAAATATAAAGCCTTTGTCCCCGAATGCCAAAAACCTTAGTAATTTTAGGGCGTCACGAAAAATGGCGTGCAACGAACAGGGCTTTGTGCAGGTGGGGAAATAGTATTCCGTCCGCTGATAACCGCTGCCGATTGAAAATATATTGATAAAGTTAAGAACTAAAGTTGATAGATATTCGTCTGCTGGAAGTGAAGGCTAATTAATACTTTGAGGTGCTAGGAGTAGTAATGAGCTAATCTATATAAGAAGAAATCCTTATCCCTTACCCCGTAATTAGCGGTTATAAATCGTTGTATTTTGCTGTTGGTGGCTTCTGCTTTTGCATTGGTTTTACCTGTTTTAAAATAGTTCATGATTTTTTCTTCGTTACTGCCAATAATACGTATCAGGTTTTCTACTTCTGGTAGCTTTGCCTGTTCGGCACAATCGTACCAGTGAATGAGTTGCTTTTCTATCTGCCATTCGTATTTGCCTACGTTTTCTTTATCTAACCATTGCCTGATTTGCAGGGTTAAATCATAAGCTGTTTTAAGTGAAGTGAAGGTTTCAAAAAGCAGGGTGGCTCTTTTTTGTTGTGAGACAGTCCAGTTTTCCGCTCTTTTAAAAAGCACGTACCTGCTCCTGGTAAGCAGTTCTATCTTGGATTCGCCATTGATGAGTCTGGTTTGTTTTTCATATTCCCTTCGTTCTTTTTTGGTGGTGGGCAGTTTTGCGATTTCTTCCTGTTTAAGACGAAGCCTTAACGTCTGTACCGCTTCCACAATATGTTTTACTACGTGGAACTTGTCGGCTACAATGACGGCATTGGGAAAGCTTTGTTCACAGAATTTTTCGTACGTGGGACTGAGGTCTGCTGTAATGGTTTTTACCTGTTGTTTTACTTGCGGTATTTTCTCTATCAGCTTGTTTAATTCAGCTACAGTAAGGGTTTCGGCAAGCAGGGCTATCTTACCTGTATCACGGTTGGTCATCACGGTATAAAATTCTTCATCTATCATTTTCTCATCCACACTCATCTGTTCACCAAAATTTTCCGGCTTTAATACGGGTACTGATTTTTCCCGCTTATCTGTACCGGTAAAATTATCTTTACCCCATTGCTTATTTTCAACAGCTTCGGGGTAGCCGCTCAGGTAATTGCGGTACCAGCTATAAACGGTTTGGGGGTTGAGTTGAAGAAATCCTCCGATGGTTGTAAAATTAACCGGCTTCTCATCCACCAATTTCTTTTAAAAAATCCCTGAACTCCTTTGTGGTTTTCATGCCGGGTATGTGAAGGTTGTATTCATTACTGTAATGTTTGGTAGTTCCCTTTTCTTTCCATCTTCGCCGGATCAGACGCAGGTATATTTTCTTTAGCGAAAACGCATGGGTTAAAATGTCTATCTCATTGTTATAACCGTCCATTACAACTTCTTTACCATACAAAGCCTGGGGTATCCGGTCTTCTTTTTCAACCAGTTCAATTACCCATTCCTGAGGTTTGTTCTCAATATGGTTCACTTCAAAATCAACCAGGTATTCCTCTGGTATAAATATCTTAAATGACTCGTAGGCTAAGTCCTTTTGGCGGGGATGTGGCATAACTTCTTTTTGCTCAAAGTTACTCCTAGCACCTCAAAGTATTAATTAGCCGAAGTGAAGCTGGGGTTTGCAATTAGCTGATGATATATTCGTCAGCCCAACTTGCATAAAACCCAATGTTGTGTGCAGTTATCACCATTCTCCGGTCGCCTTTCTAATCTGAAACGCCGAACTGAAATTATAAGCTATTGTTTTACGAACTGTTTCATAATACCTGCCTTTCTTTTTTGCATCAAAGCAATTTGACGTCATTGTGTAAATTGATTCAGCAAGACTTAATATTGAAGCATCCAAACTTTGCAACCCTTCCACAACTGCCATTTTGCAAGAACCTTTTATTAATTCGGTAAGTAGCAATCTCGCTTCTTTCTTATCTTCGTTTGTAATTGTCAAATCTTTTGAACTACCAGCACCAAATATTAAGTCAAAAATTGTTTTTGCCTGATTTTCGGTCATATCATCTTTGTTCTCTTTTTTTGTATCGCCAGGGTTGTTAGCGGGTTCATTATTTTTTTTGTTAGCTTCATCGTCTTTGGCAGAATATACATCCGATATGTCGTTATCAAATATCGTTAAGTAGATATTGTCAATTTTGAAAAAATCAATTACGAGGTCAACGCTAAATATATTTTCTTGTACAGATACATTGAAGAACTGTTGAATTGTGTCTTTAACGACCCGAACATCATTATTACTCAAAATGTTTTTTTCTCCGGCTATATTTATAAAACCAGTTAACTGTCTGCCATTACTTAGTTCCTGTGGGGCTTTTACCTCGATTTTTCCAAAGGGATGCATTACACTGCCAACTTTCTTATTTGCTATGGTTGTACAATTTAAAATTCTGTAATATGCAGAGTTTGTCCTTCCTTTTTTTATGTTGTTATCTGTGAGGTTTATCCAATTGCTGAAATTGTCAATATGATTGACATTTTGAGCTTTTATTTCTTGAACTATAACACTGATTAATAAAAATAGTAGTAGAGAATGTTTTGTCATTTTTTGATGTTACCATTTAATATTTGGCGTTTGACGTTTCAAATCTGCTGCAAGTCTTTTTTCGTTTTCAGAAGTTTTTCTTAATGCTGCCAGCTCATTTGCAGGAAGTTTGTCGCTACAATACTGGATTGTCAAATCAATTAATTTGGCTTTGCAAAGTGAGGCATCAGCATTTGTTTTTGTGCTCATGTAATTATTGTATTCTCTTGATTTATACCATGCAGCCGTAGCTTGTTGCTGACAGGCGTCCATGCTTTTTGAAGTTGTGCCTTCCGCTCCATTTGTCATTGCCATAACTTCAGGCTGGCTTGTTTTTGAGGTAAAGTCAATTTGATTTACAGAGGTCATGAATGTAGAAAAACTAGCGTTAACGCCTTTTTTTATTTCACTATTTGATTTGTATGCCTGTTCAACATTGTCCTTAAACGCTTGTGCAATATCATCCCTTAATGGAGAATAAGTGCCTGAATTTATCAATCTGCCATATAAGTCTTTGTCTGTTTGCAAGTCATTTAAAAGATTACTTTCTCTTGTCGAAATGGAATTAATTACGCCTATTAAATCATTGCCTACTTCTTTTGCTTTTGCTATTCCTTTTGCCTGGCTTGCTGCATCAAGGCTTCCAAATATGGTTGTAGCAAGACTTGTTATTGAGTTAATTACGGGGTCTTGGGTTAAACTTGTCGTATTGTAATTGATAAGCTCGTATTTTCCATAAACTTTTAGGGTTGTATTTACAATGTCGAGGAGTTTTCAAAAGGGCAAGCCGGGTATATTTTAATTCTATTAGTGAAGCTACATTTTGTATGTAGTCATTCTTGGGTGACTGTGCTGTTAAAAGGTTCTTGGTAATAAATTCTTCTGTATCTGTGTCTTCAAGAAATTGGTTTAGCAAACTTTCAAATGCAACAGGAAAAGTTTGATATAGTGAAACATATTCGCCTAAAAAACTTAAATACTTTGTGTCCTTAACTTTCCCATCAAAGAAAATAACCTGATTATAAGTCTTGATTGTTGAGTCGAATATATTTTTGATGTTAAGGCGGTAACGTGTGTAAAGAGGATTGCCTTTTGTAAACAAGTTGTTATCAATATATTCAAATTCAAAGATTAAAGTGTTTGAGCTTACAGTTGGAATGTCATAGTCATAAACTCCCAAATTACTAACAGTATAAGAATCTATATTTTTCCTTTGCGCAAGTTTATTTACCTCCTTGATGTATTCACCATTAAATTCTACATACGCCTTTTTACCATGTTCATTATTGCTCCCAAACCTTGCATAGTTGTCTTTTAGCATATTTTTAATTTCATGGTAATTAAGGTCAATTGGGTCGTTAAAAGCATTTTCTTCATCAACAGGCAACATATCCTTTGTCACAAATCGGAAGCGTATGTTTTTCCAATTTTTTAATTCTTTGCTGCTGTTAAAGAATATTGCAGGATATTCAAACGATGTAAAGTTTGACAAAGTGTATTTCCCTGAATTCAGAAATTCGGGGTTTTTATTCAGGAACTCTCTTGGGGGATTGAAACCGCCATTAATTTTTAAATTGGGGTGTGTGGCTGGTTCGACCTTGGGTAAAGAGATTTGACAAGCAGACCTAAACCCCAATAAGGTTCCAATAATTAGAATGATGACTTTCATATAATTTGCTTACTGGCTCTTTTTTAGATTTCTTATGAAATAATAACGATAACTGCCTTGGAACGTATGCATAGTCCCATATGGTAGTTTGTGAGCTACATAAGCCATTTCAACATTCATTTTTTGCCGTGTTGGTCTAAACCCTATGCCAAACCCATATAGAAAATTCTGGGCTTTTGTCTTTTCATACGTGTTAGTTGATGTATTTAATGTGTAAGTATCTGCGTCAATATTCCATGAGACCCCGCCTTTCGGACCTATAAAAAAACCTCCCGGAAAAAATTTGCGTAATGTAAGCGTGAGAGGAGCGATTGTTATAGCCCCTTCTTTACCATCATCCTCCCCTAAACTAAAATATGGAACTACGCCTCCATTTAAAGCAATTGAAAATGATGTGATGGGAGCATATTCAAAGACTAGCCCGCCTCCAATTCCCATTCTATTAATTTCGCCATTCATGCTGCATAATGGGGCTGCATCAATTTCTAACCCGAAAAATGTTTTCCGCTCATACCAGTTTCCAAATTTCTTTTGTGAGAAAGCGGCAGTTACAATCGTAGCCATTAAGATTGTAGTCAAAATCTTTTTCATTATGTAAATGAGTTTTTGCCTACTCTGTCAAAATGCGGTTTTCGGCTTGCCCGGTGTGGCAAGTTGGGAAGTAGCGAAAACGGTCAAGGTGTTTTGTTCTGTCGCCCTGCCGTTAAACGCTGTGTCCGCCAATTGCACACAACGGTACGGCTTGGCGATGTGGCGGAAGTCCGTGATTCGTCTGCCCATAACCGATGCTAAATATATAAATAAATGTTCATTGTTTATTCTATTGCTTGGCGTTATTCGTCAGCCAGGACTGAAGCTGAACAGCGAACAAAAAGTTGAGGATATGTTCGTCCAGCCGCCATATAGCCAAACCGCCTGTTGCACGCCGTTTTAATTTGTCTCTAAGTCGTCAAGCAGTAATGATAGTTCAGAAGTCAGGATAATGTCTTTAAAACGCTTTGCCTTCAATCCCCTGTAAAGCTGCATATCGCCTGTCCATAGCTTCCCTTCTAAATGCTTTGTCAACGCTACAAACACAGTGTCATTTGGGTCTATTGCTTTTAGCTGCCTTTCTGTACTGATTAAAAGGTCTTGTGGAATAAGTCTTTCGTCTATGAAAGTAATGTTCCGAGTTACGAGTTCTTCAAGTTCAAATAACTGGTCTTCTGTCAACTTTGTGATTTTCAAAAGCCTGTTACGATGTCGCTGGATTTCAGTCAGTAAATAATTGCAAGTAAAAAACTGAAAATGTTCTTTTGAGTTTAAAAGTATTTTCCCAATACGGCTGTTTGAATTAAGAATGGCACTAAAAACAATGTTTGTATCAACGATGATTTTCATTTAATTAGCTTGCTTCTGTTTTTAGTCCACCATTTTGCGTTTATGTCATTGGCAAGTTTGTCCACGTTTTTCTGGTCAGTCTTGAAGGTCGCTGTTAATTCTTTGTAGCGTGCATAATTCAAAAAATCCTGCAAGTCCTCCGTATCCACGGAAGCAGGAAGCCTGATAATCACTTCTTTAGTTGTTCTCTCTACTAACATTGTTCAAGTTATATTTATTCGAAGTTACAATTTTTCCACAACTGCTCCAAGTCGTGAAAACTGTTGAAAAATGGCGTGCAACGAACAGCGGCTTTGTGCAGGCGTGGTAATAGTATTCCGTCTGCTCGTAACCGCTGCTGATTAATAATTTCATGTTGAAGATAAGCACAAAAGCTGATAGATGTTCGTCAAGCCGGAACTGAAGCTGATAGTAGTACAACAGCCGAGTTTATTCCGTCAGCCACGCTTGCACAAAACCGCCTGTTAGCAGCAGTGATGTTGGCGAGATGTTTTATAAGTATTTTCTACTTTTTACCGTTGATTATCTTAAAGGCAAGGCTCGGAAAAAAGCGACTTAGCATATACAACACATTCGCCATTCCAATCCTGATAGTTGTCTTGCCTTTTTCTAATTTACCGACAAACGATTTTACAAATTTCTCTGTACTGATTTTCGGCACGTCTATTCCCTTGCTAAATTCTGTGTCCACCGCTGCCGGTAACACTTCAATTACTTTGATATTGGTGTCTTTAAGTTGATGTCGTAAAGACATTGCAAAAAAGTGAAGCCCCACTTTTGAAGAACAATAAGTAGGCGAAGCTGTGTCAGGCATATATGCAAGTCCTGTGGTTATATACACAATTTTGGGGTCGGGTGATTGTTTTAATAATGGCAGGCATTTTTTTGTTATCAAAATCGGTGCGACAAAGTCAGTCGCAATTTCTGTTTCTGCCAGACTTAAAAGTTCGTCTTCGGGCATCGCATCGAAGTTGTAGAACCTGCCGATACCTGCACTATGAACAAGCATATCTATTTTGCTGAAACTACTTTTGATTTCAGCAACGCCTTTTTCTATTTCCGTCTTGTTACAGATGTCTGCTTTTAATGATATAACCTTTGGTACTTCTATTTTAAGTAGCTCTATCTTTTTCGGATTTCTGTCTATGGAAACTACTGTATTATTGAGTATAAAGTGCTTTGCAAGTGCCAATCCAATACCTGATGCACCGCCTGTTATTACGATAACTTTGTTTTCTATTGCCATTGCTTAAATTTTTCTACAAAAGAAAAAAATGGCGCTCGTTTAAAAGTTATCCTATGGCAACAAATAGAGTTAGCGGATATTTTTTCTTATTCTGCTTAATGATGTAGGTGTAACACCAATGAATGAAGCTAAATATTTCTGCGGAATTGTTTGCAAATAATATGGGTTATTCAAAAGTTCAAGATACCGCTCTTCGGCTGTATCGTTTTGCAATGCAGAAAACCGTTGAATAATATGAAGCAAAACATCTTCCCAAAATTTTCGCATCATCTCTTGCATTTTTGGATAAGTACGGTAAATCTTTTCCAATTTAGTCTTTGAGATATAAAGGATTTCACACTCTTTTACCGCCTGTACAAAAAAGTCTGACGGTTTTTGTCCGATGAAGCTATAAATTTCAGAAGCAACAGAGTTGGGAAAAGCAAACCATACAGAAACCTCAATTCCGTCTTTTATGTAATAAAGCCTTGTGCAACCACTTTGTAGGTAAATGAAATCTTTACAGATATTGCCTTGTCTTAAAATATATTCATTTTTCTTAAACTTTTTCGTTTTGAACAGTTTTGTAATGTTCAACAAATCCTGTTCAGGAATGTCAATGTATTCTAAGATGAAGTCTTGCAGTTTTTTTGTCATTTCCCTATCTGCTTGTTCTTTTGTCTGCTTTGTTTTAGCGTTAAATGTCGGTTTGTGCGGTGTTGTTATCATTGCTGCTAACGGTTTGCGGCTTGGCGATGGTGGGGCATTGAAAAACGTTAGCCCAACTTTTGTACAAATGCCTAATAGTAGCACAAATGTTGAATTTACAACTGTCTGCCCCACTATTGCCAAACCGATGTTAGCGGCTGCTTTTATTGTCAAGAGTTTGTTGTCATTTTCTTTCTAAAATGTCTGTTACTGTTTCATTGTTGAGCTGTTCTGCCAGTCCAATAAGAAGTCCTTCTGTCCCACGAATGTAGCAAAGGCGATAAATATTCTCGTAATTGACAACTTCTCCAACCACTTCTGCACCATACTTTTCTAATCTGGGTAACAATTCGTCAAGATTGTCAACCCTAAACATAATTCGTAAATAACCAAGAGAGTTTACAGTTGCTGTTCTATGGTCGGATACTGTCTTTGGGCTGTGAAATTGCGAAAGTTCAAGTCTGCTGTGTCCGTCTGGCGTTACCATCATAGCAATTTCTACTTCTTGATTTCCAAGTCCTGTTACTCGTCCTGCCCACTCGCCTTCAACCATCATTCGTCCTTCAAGCGTCAGTCCTATTTCTGTAAAAAAGGAAATAGCATTGTCCAGAGATTTTACAACAATGCCAACATTGTTCATTTCTATTAATTCACTTTTTTTCATTCTCTAATTTATTTGTCAAGTTTTGTATCGTTAAATTAAATGTAGGGTGTATCTGGTTAAAGTTGCCGCTAACGAACAGGTATTGCCGATGGTTGGGAATTTGAAATCCGTCCGCCGGAACCGCTGCCTGACTTTTTGATAAAGATAAATATTTAGTACTAAAGCTGGGCTTTATTCGTCCAGCCCGAACCGCAGTACAATAGAATTACCGCTGCTGATTGCTCCAATGTCCAGCCCAACTATTGGCAATACCAATGTTGTATGCCGTTTTCTTGGTCAGTCCTTATTGCCTTTTTTTGCATTCTCACTTCTTGTCAATAATTGTAAATTTTCAAGAACTGTCAAACCGCCGTTGTGCATTGGTTTGATGTGGTCAAGCTGAAAATCTAACTTGTTTTTGCTTCTATATCCACTTTCTGCGCTAAAGTAAAAACCGTCTTTGTCTGTAAATTTCTTAAAAACTTCGTCACGCAACCACTTTTCATAAATTGGGTCTTGCTCTCGCAATTCCTGAAGCCTTAGCTTTTCATAACTTCTCAGTTCTTTTTCTTCGGTTGGTTTTATGCTTTTGCGTTTAAAAAGTTCAGGGTGATTAATTCTTGATTTTGCAAGGTTAATTTCTCTTAAAAAGCCTCGTTTGTCAAAGTTGAAAAATGTTTGCCATTCAATTTCGTTATTGTCCCAAGTTTTGTTAATAAGTTCAGTTTGCGATTTTTCGCCGAGGTCTTGTGCGATGATTTCAGAAGCGATTTTGTCAATGTCATATTTTTCTCTGTCTTTCAATTCAATGAAAACGGGAACTTCGTCTTGAATGGTGTAATACTGTAAAATGTCTTTGATGTCTTGCAAATGATAAGCAGGATATTTTAATGTGCCTTTGAAAAATTCATTTTCTATTTGTTCTGCATAATCTTCTAACTCGTCTTCGTCTAAAGTATCTCTTTCTGTTAAACTGTTTTGTTCAAAGAAACTTGGCAGGGCGTTTACAAAATCCATATAAGATTGTAAAATATTGTCGTAAACCAGTACTTCGCAATTTCTTTCAATCGGCTCTTCATCATTATGTTGCTCTAAAAATCTGAACTGATAAATACCCAATGGAAAGCGCTCAATAAAGTTTAATTTTTCAAGTTCTTCCCGTTTTTCAGGGTCAATAATTTTGTTAGTAAGAATTGCAAATTCTTCAACTTTGTTAATGGCAACAAGCCGCAAAATTTTCTTTTTGGTTTCTCTATCAACATCGTTAAAGTCAATGTTGTCTTCAATGAATAATTTTTCAGGATTAACCCACGAAACCCTGTTTTGCCAATCATCTATAAAACTTACAATGTAAGCTTCTTTTGTTCCGCCTGCCTTTAAACCACGCAAGCCTCGACCAATCATTTGTGTCATTAAGATTGATGAAATTGTCGGTCTTGCTAAAAAGATTGATTGAACATTTGGAACGTCCGTTCCTTCGGTTAAAATATTGACATTGATTAAAACTTCAATTTCTTCGTTTCTGAATTTTGCAATTTTGTTTTTATTGTCTTTGCTTGAAATTGTAACGCCTGTTGCTTGGTCTTTTACCGTTGAAATTACATAATCGGATTTTACGCCTGCTTCTTTAAACAAAGCGTTTAAAGCAATTGCATTATCAACATTCAAAGCAAATACAATAGTTTGTTTATACTTTTCTTTGTTGAGAAGATACTTGTTTACAATTGTCAAATTTCTTTCGTCATTTTCTGCTATTGTTTTTGCAATCCCCGTTCCGATGCTGTCAATATCGAAATAATTAAGTTGCTCAATTTGTTCTTCTGATAAATCTTTTACAAAATTTAAACCTGTTGCAACTTCTTCAAAATACGGTTCAGATAATATTCCTAAACGGATTAAAGTCCGCAAATCTATTTTGTAAATGATGTCGTCTGGGAAAACTTTTTTTAACAAGCCCTGTTCGTTTTCGGCAGTTCTAAACGGTGTTGCCGTTAACCCAAGCATTTGAAAATGTTTTACATTCTCTTGAATGTGTTTGATTACTTTTCTATAAGTCTTTGCAGTAGCGTGATGAGCTTCGTCTATTACTAAAAATATTTCTTCAGTATTTCCTTTAATCCATTTGTTATATAAATGGTTGAACCCTGCATTAAGGCTGTCTTTGCTGGAAATGATTAAATCGTCTGTTGGTTGAATATTAATTGGCTTGTCGTGAATGCCCGAAATAATTCGATAATTGAAAGAAGTTTTGTTTTCAAAAATATCATTGAAAGCAAGTTTGTCGGAAAATGTACATTTTGCTTGTTCCAAAAGTTCGTGTCTGTGGGCAAGCCAAAGCACTTTCTTGCCTTTGTCCAAATAATTTTTTGAAATCCAATGACCTGCTGTTAGAGTTTTACCTCCGCCTGTTGGCAAAACCAACAATCCTGCAAATGGATTTTTATTTGTCTTAATTATTTTTTGAGTGAGATTGTAAAATGCTTTTTCCTGATGTTCGTATGGGATAATTCCACTTTCAGCATTTGCAATATTTATCTTTCCGGCAAAGTCATACTTTACAGTTTTCTCTTTTTTATCTGCCGCCTTTTTCCCTTCTAGTATTTCAGTTAATCGGAAAGTTATTGTTTCCCCTTTTTGAAATTGGTCTAAATTTTTTACAGGCTCTCTACCAGCCCAAAGTGTTACATTATGTTTTCTGAATTGATAGTCGAACTTGGCGAGGATGTCAAACTTACGCCTGTAAGTCATTCCAATCCTGTCAAAGAAAGTTTCATATTTTCTGTAAGTCAGGTTGTATTGGTTTTTGTTTATGTCGCTTAAAATTTCTGCAACAATTTCTCTGATTTCTTTTAGTTCCATATTTTATTAGTGGGTCTGTCTTGTGTTTGCTGAATTTTGGTACTGCTGGTGATAAATGGCATACAACGGTCGGCGGCTTTGTGCAGGCGTGGAAGTCTGAGTTCCGTCTGCCTGGAACCGCTGCTGATTATTTATTTTTTGTTGAAGATAAGTACAAAAGCCGATAGATATTCGTCTGCTGGAACTGAAGTTGATAGCGATATACAGCACATAGTTTATTCTGTTGCCACGCTTGCACAAAACCGAGTGTTATAGGCAGTCTTATAAGGGCTTTTTTCGCTCCGATAAAAAAGTTGATTGTTATTCTTCATTTCAAATCGCCCAACTACCGATGATTGGAAAACCACAGTATCGGAGTGGGTTTCGCTTCATTCTTCGCTTCGATAAAAAAAGTTGATCGTTATTCTTTAGCTCAAATCGCCCGACTACTGATGATTGGAAAACAAAAGTATCGGAGTGGGCTTCGCTTTAATCTTCGCTTCGATAAAAAAAGCTGATAGTTATTCTTTAGCTCAAATCGCCCGACTGCTGATGATTGGAAAACAAAAGTATCGGAGTGGGCTTCGCTTCAATCTTCGCTGCGATAAAAAAAGTTGATCGCTATTCTTTAGCTCAAATCGCCCGACTGCTGATGATTGGAAAACAAAAGTATCGGAGTGGGCTTCGCTTCAATCTCCTCCATCTACAATTCAAACCTGGATGACTGTTACCCGATTGCCTATAACGAACAGGGCTTTGTGCAGGTGTGGCATTCATTGAATGTCAAGCCCGGCACAAAAGCCGATTGAAAAACTAAAGTACAAAATATATTCTACTGCTTAATAGTATTCCGTCAAGCCGGTACTGAAGATGAGTAGCGAACTGCTGCTGATGCTTACAACGTCAAGCCACACTTGCACAAAACCCCATGTTATAAGCCGTAATTACTTCATCAACTCTTGAATTTTATTTTCAAGCGATGCTTCATATTTCTCGTCAAAGCCGGTAAAGATTTGCATGATTGTACCATTTTTGTCAATAAGAAATGATTTAGGAATAGCTCTTATTTTATATGAGGCTGCATGTTTACTATACAACCCTTTTAGGTCCGAAATATTAATCCAGGTAATGCTGTCTTTTTCAGAAGCATTTTTCCAATCATCCAAATCTGTGTCAATAGAAAAACTGATAATTTCAAAACCATTTTGATTATACTTTTGAAATAGTTTCTTCAATTTTTTATTGCTATCTCTGCAAGGTGCACACCATGATGCCCAAAAGTCAAGGAGAACAACTTTATTTTTATAGTCTGATAATTTCAACTCTTTATTAAGAAAGTCATTACCAATAATATCGGTAGCATGAGCACCGACTTTCAAATCGTCTGTTAAAATGTATTGTGTTATTACTTCTCCATATTTAGTTTTTTTAAGGTTTGTTGGGAATCTGTTAAACAAGATTTTTAAACTGTCTGTGGTAAGGTCGTTTCTTAAATAATATAGTTCTCTTAAGGTAACTAACGATGGATGGAAAGTGGCAATAGTGCGAAGCCTTATTTTAAAAATCTTTTGATCAATATCCCCAATATTAATCACAATTTCATTCCTTTTAAGCTTATCACTTTCATTTGTTGCTTTTGCAGTAAGACTATCTTGCAATTTTTGTAAAGTCGAAAAATTTTGTTGAACTGATTGAAATATTTTATTTAAGGGAGAGCCTTCTACATGCAAATCTGAAAAATTATTTTTGTCACCGCTTACTGTAATATTTTTATTCTCCATCCATAGTACGAAAGATACTTTGGCAAACTCTGGCTTTAGTCTGTAAATAGCAGGTTCCGACACATGTCCAATAAAACGAAGCTTTTCATTTTGAAGATAAGCAGAATCAATGTTTTGGGTAGCATCGATGTCATAAAAATAGAATTTAGTCCCGTCCTTAAATCCTGTCAAGGAAGCGTCTAATATAAACTTGTCTTGCCTTTGCTGTCCAAATATTGTGAAAAATGTCACACAGAAAAAAAGAGTTGTTGAAATTTTTGGGGTCTGCATAATTATGGCTTATAACGAATAGGTATTTGCGATGGCAGGGCATTCAATGAACGTCCAGCAGGTACAAAAGCCTGATTGAAAAACTTTTGCTGAAGATAACATTTGCAGCTTAATTATTAACGTCAAGCTGGAACTGAAGTTGAATAAAGATTTGCTGTTGATTGTTCCAACGTCCAGCCCTGCTATTGCAAATACCCATGTTAGCGGTAGTTTTTTTCTAGTCGTTTTTAGCTATTCAAATATTTATTCGGAATGTTTGAGGGAAAATAGGCTATTCCATATTTTGCTTTAATTAATATTGATACCACTTCATAAATTAAGGGCTCTGTTCTGTTCCATTGTCTAAGCAGTCCCATCATTGCATAACTTATTGGATTAACGGAAGGAGCAAATGTTTCCCATTCGCAATCTTTTCCCCAAATAATACCTGGAACAGTCAAAGTCAGGTCGGCATTTTTAGAAACAAGAAATTTCATTACATCCATACAATAGTTTGCCCGTTGATTAACAGTATGAAAAATGGGCGTTTGTCCTCCAAAACCATTTTCATCATATCCGGCTTTCGCATCTATATCTGCGCCATTATTAACAAGCACTTTAGCACAAGAAATATGATTGAATTCTGCACAAATATGTAATAGTGTAGCCTCCTGCAATGGAGTATATGCACAATGAAACGTAAATCGCTTGTCAACAACTGAGGGATTTTTTTTATTTGACTTTCAAGTGTTTGGTCATCGTCTAATAATACAGACAATAATACTTCGTCCTCGAACACTAAACCATAATCTACAAATGCTCTTACACAATCTTTGAACTTCGGGCTTCTCGTGTACTCACTTGTCAACTCATAAATCAGTGGCTTATTTCTATAAATATCATTAGGGTTTATGCCATTGCTAAAACACTCTTTGATACCATCTACTGAATGTAATTCGATATCAATGATAATTTTGTTTAAATAGTCCATAATGAAAATTGTAGATTGTCAGTTAAAATTACCGCTAACGAACAGGTATTGCCGATGGTTGGGAATTTGAAATTCGTCCGCCGGAACCGCTGCTGGGCTTTTTGCTAAAGATAAATAATAAGTACTAAAGTTGGGCTTTATTCGTCCAGCCGAAACCGCTGTACAATAGAATTACCGCTGCCGATTGCTCCGATGTCCAGCCCAACTATTGGCAATACCAATGTTGGCTGCTGTTGTTCTCTTATAATTTAGTGCATAGAACTTACTAAGTATAAAGTATAGAGCAATGATAATAGTACAGTTGAAAGTCTAAGTAAATTTTTAGTTGTAGAATTTTTTATAGTTAGCATAGGAATGTTTGGTAATGTTTTTAAAAAGAAAATTTTTAGTCTTTGATAGTCCGATAAAATAAGATAAACTAACCCGATTGTCAACAAAACCGATTCAGTTAATGCTCCTGCATTCATTTGATAAAAGATATTGATTAAAGTAAGGTTTAGCATAAATGCAAATAAACTAATAGCTGATATTAAAAGAGTTTTACGAAATAGTAGAAAATATGAGCCAACAATTTGAATTAAGGCAAGTATAGTTCCGAAAGCATGAGAATAGCCAAAATAAAACCATGTTAACCATTCACCTGATAATTGATTGATAGGTTGTGTTGCTATAGTTTCTGGCACAATAAATTGTAATCCAAAGATTTTTGCCCACCCAAATCTGCAAAGGTTAAAAGCGATTGAATAACGAATAATTACATTTAAGATACCAAGTATTTTGTCCGAATTATCTGTTTGTTTATTTAGCCGAAAGTGCCAAATAAATGGGAATATTAATGATGCAAACAAAGTTATTCCAACAAGCGAAAAAATAAATAAAGGTGGGAGCCAAGAAATTGTTCCGCTATTTCCAAGACTCAACCATAATGCACTTAATGTTAAGCCTGCGACTAATGCAGAACTAAATTTTTTTAAAAGTGAAAAATTTTTCATCATTGCAATTTTGCAATGAGATGCAAGACCTAAAAAATTCCATAAACTAAAAATTGTTTGATGTCAAATTCAATAGCAGCCAACGTTCGGCGGCTTTGTGCAGGCGGGGAAGTCTGAGTTCCGTCTGCCTGGAACCGCTGCTGATTATTTATTTTTTGTTGAAGATAAGTACAAAAGCCGATAGATATTCGTCCCGCCGGAACTGAAGTTGATAGCAATATACAGCACATAGTTTATTCTGTTGCCACGCTTGCACAAAACCGAGTGTTATAGGCAGTCTTATAAGGGCTTTTTTCGCTCCGATAAAAAAGTTGATGGTTATTCTTCATTTCAAATCGCCCAACTACCGATGATTGGAAAACCACAGTATCGGAGTGGGTTTCGCTTCATTCTTCGCTTCGATAAAAAAAGTTGATCGTTATTCTTTAGCTCAAATCGCCCGACTACTGATGATTGGAAAACAAAAGTATCGGAGTGGGCTTCGCTTTAATCTTCGCTTCGATAAAAAAAGCTGATAGTTATTCTTTAGCTCAAATCGCCCGACTGCTGATGATTGGAAAACAAAAGTATCGGAGTGGGCTTCACTTCAATCTTCGCTGCGATAAAAAAAGTTGATCGCTATTCTTTAGCTCAAATCGCCCGACTGCTGATGATTGGAAAACAAAAGTATCGGAGTGGGCTTCGCTTCAATCTCCTCCATCTACAATTCAAACCTGGATGACTGTTACCCGATTGCCTATAACGTTCGGCGGCTTTGTGCAGGCGGGGAAGTCTGAGTTCCGTCTGCCTGGAACCGCTGCTGATTATTTATTTTTTGTTGAAGATAAGTACAAAAGCCGATAGATATTCGTCCCGCCGGAACTGAAGTTGATAGCAATATACAGCACATAGTTTATTCTGTTGCCACGCTTGCACAAAACCGAGTGTTATAGGCAGTCCTATAAGGGCTTTTTTCGCTCCGATAAAAAAGTTGATTGTTATTCTTCATTTCAAATCGCCCAACTATCGATGATTGGAAAACCACAGTATCGGAGTGGGTTTCGCTTCATTCTTCGCTTCGATAAAAAAAGTTGATGGTTATTCCTCACTTCAAATCGCCCAACTGCTGATGATTGGAAAACAAAAGTATCGGAGTGGGCTTCGATTCATTATTCGCTCTGGTAAAAAAAGCTGATAGTTATTCTTCACTTCAAATCGCCCAACTGCTGATGATTGGAAAACAAAAGTATCGGAGTGGGCTTCGATTCATTCTTCGCTCTGGTAAAGAAAGTTGATTATTATTCTTCACTTCAAATCGCCCAACTACCCATGATTGGAAAACAAAAGTATCGGAGTGGGCTTCGCTTCGATCTCCTCCATCTACAATTCAAACCTGGATGACTGTTACCCGATTGCCTATAACGGTTCAGGTATTGCCGCAGTGGGGGATTTTGAAAACCGTCAGCCGAGTTTAGCACTAAAGTTTTATAGTAGCACAACTGTTGAAGTTTGCACGTCAGCCCCCATTGCGGCAATACCTTGTTGGCGGTTCGTTTTTATTTTAGTTTCTTCATTGCTTTACTTTCTGTCAAAGATTTCATTTGTGTTATGGCAACTTTATTGAGTTGTGTTAATCGTTCGCCTTGTGTCAAACCTTGTTCAATTAGCAAAGCATTGATACTTTCCATATTGCTCAAAACAACCAACTGCTCCAAAGTCGCATAATCTCTTATATTCCCTTTTTGGTCTGGGTTATTTTCTTTCCAAATTTTGGCTGTAATGCCGAAAAGTGCAACATTCAACAAGTCAGCTTCGTTGGCATAAACAAAACTCGCTTGTTGTTTGGTAATTTCTTGCGGTATGAGATTTCCTTTGATTGCATCTGTATGAATGTGGTAGTTTATTTTGGCTAATGTTCGTTGTAAATTCCATTCTAATTTCAGTCGGTTGTTTTCATCGTCTTTTAAACGTTGAAACTCGTTAATTAGGTAAATTTGAAATTCAGGACTTAACCACATTGCAAAATGAAAAGCAATGTCTTTATGAGCATAAGTTCCACCATAACGACCTGCTTTTACAATCATTCCGATTGCTTTTGTGCGTTCAATCCATTGTCCTACGGACATTATAAACCGATTTACACCCGCTTCTTGGTTAATTACCCCGAATTCGGGGTAATTAAAATTCGAGTTCTTGATGTTTTCCCAAACGCCCAAATATTCCAATGTGTTTTTATTGGTTATCCATTTCCCGATTAAACCACTTCCTTCGCTGAAACCTGCTGTCATATCAGTCAAACTGATAAAATCCGTTTCATTCTCGGTAATAACCGTAATGGTTGATTGCTGTACTTGTAAAATTCTTCCTTTTGCCATAAGTTACTAATCCTATCGCAAAGATACAAAAGAAACTGTTGTATTGGGTGGTCAGTCTTTATCTTTCGTTCAATAATCGTTCAAGTATCATACAGAAAATGTCTGCGTTTTGTGCCATTTGCAATGTAGGGCTTTTGCCTGTTTCTTTTCCTATTTCAACTCCGTCTGAATATGGTGTGAAGTCCAAAATTTTGTCAATGCGAATGTTTGAGTTCTTTTTGTTTCCTGTAAAAATGATACGTTTGTTTGTCAAATAAATTGTTCCTGTTTCAATGAGTTTCATTGTGTCCACGCTGTAACTTTGTGGTCTGTAACTACCCGAACGCAAATAAAAACCTTTGGCAACTTTAAAACTTGTTGAATAACCGCTGTAACTTACTCTTTGTCTTACGCTTCTTAATTCATACCAATTTACGTTTGCAATTTTAAAGTGCAACACTTCTGATTTTTGAATAGCAATGTCCGACTGAATAATAGGTAACGGTAAGTTTTCTAATGCCCAATACAATTTTAGTTTTCGTAATTGTTCTTTGGTTTGGTCGTTGAGTTGAACATTTATGTTCAAACTATTTGCGATTGCTTTTAGTTCATCTTCTTCGGCAGGCGAAAGTCGTTGGTCGGCTACAATTTGAGCAACATAGTTTTCTATGTATGCAATTCGTGTTTCCGCAGAAATTTTTTCCGCAAGTTCTTTGGGTAAACGTAATGCACTTTCAAGTTTGCTTAAAAATTCTTCTTCGTCTTTTGTTAATCGTCCGTCTGCAACAGCTTCTTGGAAAGATTTTTTGTAAATGTTCTCGCCAATTTTAGCGTGTAGTTTGTTAATCGTCTTGTCGTCTAATTCTAAAATATGTTTCAAGTGATTAAGTTCCGCTAATTCTTGTTCATTTAGAATTTTGTCTGCAAGGCAGTAGTTAAGATAAACAGCATAAAACTCTTCAAGATTGAGTTTAAACTCTTTGTTTAAACTCAATTTGTATTGTTCTTCAATTTCCGAAATTTCTCTTTTGGAAATTTTTAAAATTTCTTTTGTAGCAAGCAAGTTGTTTAATTCAATGACTGCATTTTCCTGTGGAAATTGTTTAAATAGTCTTTGCAAAAAACTTGTGTTTGCCAAAGGTTTTGTCTGATATAAATTTCCGTTCATTGCTTATTCGTATTTTCTGTATTCTTCGTATTCAGGAACATTCCAATTACAAACGCCTCCGTGTCCCGAACAAGTGCCTCTGCCTTCTGAATATGAAGTAGTGCCATCGCAACATTGTCTATGATAACCTGTAATTCGTTTTTTAATTGGATTTATTTTGTCGTGCAATTTCACGGCTTCGGTATTTCCTGCTTGCACCATAGGTTTTAAGTCTGTTACGGCTTCTTGTATTTTTCCTGTTTTGCTGTAACATAAGGCTCTGTTGTATAGAAGGTCTGAATTTGTCGGGTCAGATTGTAATAATGTATTGATTTCGGGTAATGCTACTTGATATTTTCCTGCTTTTATTAAGTCAAAAGTTTTGATTGATGCAATACCAATTTTTTCTTTTTCAATTTGGACTTTGTCGGTTTCTGTGCTGACAAAACCTAACGCATATTGAAGTTGTTTGTTTGCTTCGTCAATCTTATGATTTTGGCTTAACTGATGACTTTGTTGAATGTAAAAACTCAAACTGTCTTTGCGTTGCTGTTCTTTTTGGTCAGCAATGGCTTTTTCTTTTGCAACTTTTTCGTCAACTAATTTTTGTTGATATGCTTCTTGCCTGTCAACGTCTGAATAATGGCTTGATAAGGGAAGTGAGCCAATAAACAAAGCGGAAGCTGCAACCGCTTTAATTTTTGGTGTCATTCGGAAACGAAGTTTCTTTTCAAGAAATCTGTGTCCTGGTGGAATGAGAACAAAACCAAGTAATGCAAAAAACAAACTTAATAATGGGTGTTTGAGCCAAACCAAAGCACAAAGAAAAAAGATAACACCTAAAATCCAAAATATTGTATCTCTTGTTGGATTTTTGGTTGTTGATTTGTAAATATTGCCCTTAAAGTAGTCAGGTAAAACCTTTGAACTGTCAGGAATTAAATTTGGAACATATCTCATAGTTTTTGTCTATCGTTTAATGTTTACAGTGTCGTTCGTAAAATGACCGCCAACGTTCGGCGGCTTTGTGCAGGCGTGGAAGTCTGAGTTCCGTCTGCCTGGAACCGCTGCTGATTATTTATTTTTTGTTGAAGATAAGTACAAAAGCCGATAGATATTCGTCCCGCCGGAACTGAAGTTGATAGCAATATACAGCACATAGTTTATTCTGTTGCCACGCTTGCACAAAACCGAGTGTTATAGGCAGTCCTATAAGGGCTTTTTTCGCTCCGATAAAAAAGTTGATTGTTATTCTTCATTTCAAATCGCCCAACTATCGATGATTGGAAAACCACAGTTATCGGAGTGGGTTTCGCTTCATTCTTCGCTTCGATAAAAAAAGTTGATGGTTATTCCTCACTTCAAATCGCCCAACTGCTGATGATTGGAAAACAAAAGTATCGGAGTGGGCTTCGATTCATTATTCGCTCTGGTAAAAAAAGCTGATAGTTATTCTTCACTTCAAATCGCCCAACTGCTGATGATTGGAAAACAAAAGTATCGGAGTGGGCTTCGATTCATTCTTCGCTCTGGTAAAGAAAGTTGATTATTATTCTTCACTTCAAATCGCCCAACTACCCATGATTGGAAAACAAAAGTATCGGAGTGGGCTTCGCTTCGATCTCCTCCATCTACAATTCAAACCTGGATGACTGTTACCCGATTGCCTATAACGTTCGGCGGCTTTGTGCAGGCGTGGAAGTCTGAGTTCCGTCTGCCTGGAACCGCTGCTGATTATTTATTTTTTGTTGAAGATAAGTACAAAAGCCGATAGATATTCGTCCCGCCGGAACTGAAGTTGATAGCAATATACAGCACATAGTTTATTCTGTTGCCACGCTTGCACAAAACCGAGTGTTATAGGCAGTCCTATAAGGGCTTTTTTCGCTCCGATAAAAAAGTTGATTGTTATTCTTCATTTCAAATCGCCCAACTATCGATGATTGGAAAACCACAGTATCGGAGTGGGTTTCGCTTCATTCTTCGCTTCGATAAAAAAAGTTGATGGTTATTCCTCACTTCAAATCGCCCAACTGCTGATGATTGGAAAACAAAAGTATCGGAGTGGGCTTCGATTCATTCTTCACTCTGGTAAAGAAAGTTGATTATTATTCTTCACTTCAAATCGCCCAACTACCGATGATTGAAAAACCAAAGTATCGGAGTGGGTTTCGCTTCATTCTTCGCTTCGATAAAAAAAGTTGATTATTATTCTTCACTTCAAATCGCCCAACTACCCATGATTGGAAAACAAAAGTATCGGAGTGGGCTTCGATTCGATCTCCTCCATCTACAATTCAAACCTGGATGACTGTTACCCGATTGCCTATAACGAACAGGGCTTTGTGCAGGTTGGGGAATAGTATTCCGTCTGCCCGAACCGCTGCTCGGATTTATTATTTAATGAAGATAAGTACAAAAGCCGATTGATATCCGTCCAGTCCGAACAAAAGCCGAATAGGATTGCAAATGCCCATTGTTGTTCCGTCAGCCCAACTTGCATAAAACCCAATGTTGGCTGCTGGTGTTTTGTTTATGGTTTCTGCCAAAAATATTCTGGGTCATGTGTAATAGTTCCCATATCTTTCATATTGGAGCGAACGTAACCGATTGGCAACAACGAAATATATTTATTTACATTATTTCGGTAGCGACTTTCAGGATTAAATTGACTACTTACAGGAACTTGTAACCAGTATAAATTTTTCGCCATATAATTCATTAAATATCCTTCTTTCGATTGTTTATTTTTATTGTTCCAATTGGCATCTTCATTCAATATCAATGGTCTGCCATTAATTAAACGTTCCCTAACTTCTTCAATTCCCAAAAAATTTCCGTTTTCATCTTTGATGTAAGCAGCAAAAGTCGGGTCTATCCAAATCCATTTTTGGAGACTGTCAACCCATACACTGCAAATAACATGGCAATCTTGGTCGTTCTCGTCTTTTGGCAAACAGGTTACATAACGAGATTTAAAACCCATAGATAGATACATCTCATTAAGGGAAATCGCCAAGTGTCTACAATTTAGCCCCTTGTTTGTTGCTTTATGATATTGATACAAATCAATGGCATCAAATTCAGCAAGTGCGTAATTGCCTCCGTCGTGTGTAACATTGTTATGAATCCAATACATTATGTTTAATATTTTAGATATTTCATTACCGTTTCCTGCAATGGAATCAAGTTTAAAATATGTCTTTACGTCTCGTAAACGGGCATTTTGGGATGTTTCATAAAAAAAATGCTGTAACCCAGTGGTGTCGGCTTTTACATACCCGCCTGCTTGTTTAAGGATTTCCACTTTTGAAGGAACACATCTTATTTGAGTCCAAGCAGAATCATTGCCTATCAAGATTACAAAATTGTATGTTTTATTCAGTTCAGTCTTGAAAGTTATCGAATCCACATCTGTAATAAAAGTGACTTTTTTGCTGGATGTCTCATAAACATCTGGTTTTGCAGACGGCACAATTGTCCACGTATTTTGTTGAAATTGATTCCCATCACGGATACTAACCGTTTTAGATTTTGCTCGGATAATTTTCATTTTAGACAAATTCGGCAAATCTGTTTGTCCAAATACAGTTAATGAATGTAATAACACTATAAAACAAATTATTGCTTTATTCATATTGATTTTATTTTTCGTAAAGATTGTTATTTGTGTATTGTGTCGGCATACACTTGCAGCCAACGAGCAGGTATTGCCGATGGTTGGGAATTTGCAATCCGTCCGCCGGAACCGCTGCCTGACTTTTTGCTAAAGTTAAATATTAAGAACTAAAGTTGAGATTTATTCGTCCAGCCGGAACCGCAGTACAATAGAATTACCACTGCTGATTGTTCCAATGTCCAGCCCAACTATTGGCAATACCAATGTTGGCGGTAGTACTTCAACTTAGGTTGTTATTGAAAAAAACAATTTTCAAGCATTTTGTCCAACTCATCTGTTCCATATTGAGGTTTCAAAATTATTTTACCTTCTTTATCAACTAATATTTTGGTGGGGTATGATTGTATTGCAAACAGTGATAATAGGTCAACATTATTTTTTTTCTTCACTTCATTGCTTAAAATATGAATCCATGGCAAGCTGTCTTTTTTAATTGCAGCAAGCCAGCTTTCCCTATCATTTTCATTTTTTTCAAAGGCAATGCTTATTATTTCAAAACCTTTGTCTTTATATTTTTCGTATAATTCTTTCAAATGCGGATGGCTTTGACGGCATGGGGCGCACCAAGAACCCCAAAAGTCTAGTAGCACATACTTACCTCTAAAAAATTCTATGTTGATAACGCTATCTTTTCCCATAACAGAAAAGGGTTTTACTATTGTTCCAACTGCTGATTGCTGTAAGTTTGTTAGTCGCTGTTGTATCAATTTCACATATGGATGAAAGCGATTTAGTCCGGCGAATTTGGAATAACTTCCTTTTAATTTCTGCTCATCATTAATAAATGGAAGTTGTTCATAAATGGCAAAAGCGGATAGTATAGTGTTAGGATTTCTATCCATAAAAATATTGAACTTTGAATTATTTGCCTGCTCCATTTCAAGATATATGCTGTCCTTCTTAACAAAGCCGATAGAATCACCGATGTTTTTTTTCATAAAAGCATCTGCCATTGCTTTTCTTGCACCCAATATGCCGAATTTATTTGAGTTGTAATATTCAGATATCAATAGGTTATTTTGACCTCCTCGTATCCTTACAACAGGCCAATCTAAATAATCACCTTCGATATTGATATTTTTGTTCGGCTCAATATAGAAAAGCAATTGTAATGCCGGATAATAGAAATTATTCGCTTTGTCATAAATCTTCTTACTTATGTCTTTGGTAACTAACCTTGCTGCCAATATATTTTGCTCACTAACAGTGAAAGTAAAATGTCCGTTTACAACAAAAGCTGAGTCTCTGGTTATGGTACTGTCCTTATAAATATTTAAATAAATTTTAGCCTGTGAAAATCCCTGTATATTTCCGACAATCTTTGTTTGCTGCGCAAACAAAATAGCTGGAAGGATAATATTACAAAAGTAAAGTATCGTTTTTTTATAATAATTCATATTGAAACCTATTGCTTTTGAAAGGTGTTGGTGTATTACCGCCAACGTTCGGCGGCTTTGTGCAGGCGTGGAAGTCTGAGTTCCGTCTGCCTGGAACCGCTGCTGATTATTTATTTTTTGTTGAAGATAAGTACAAAAGCCGATAGATATTCGTCCCGCCGGAACTGAAGTTGATAGCAATATACAGCACATAGTTTATTCTGTTGCCACGCTTGCACAAAACCGAGTGTTATAGGCAGTCCTATAAGGGCTTTTTTCGCTCCGATAAAAAAGTTGATTGTTATTCTTCATTTCAAATCGCCCAACTATCGATGATTGGAAAACCACAGTATCGGAGTGGGTTTCGCTTCATTCTTCGCTTCGATAAAAAAAGTTGATGGTTATTCCTCACTTCAAATCGCCCAACTGCTGATGATTGGAAAACAAAAGTATCGGAGTGGGCTTCGATTCATTATTCGCTCTGGTAAAAAAAGCTGATAGTTATTCTTCACTTCAAATCGCCCAACTGCTGATGATTGGAAAACAAAAGTATCGGAGTGGGCTTCGATTCATTCTTCGCTCTGGTAAAGAAAGTTGATTATTATTCTTCACTTCAAATCGCCCAACTACCCATGATTGGAAAACAAAAGTATCGGAGTGGGCTTCGCTTCGATCTCCTCCATCTACAATTCAAACCTGGATGACTGTTACCCGATTGCCTATAACGAACAGGGATTGCCGAAGTGTGGGTAATAGAATTACGTCCGCCCAGGCTAACTGCTGTTGAGTAAAGATAAAAAGTTGATAGCATATTCTGTTGCTCAATTTATAACGTCAAGCTGGATGTGCAGCACAATAGAATTACTAAAGTTGAAACACGGCTTCCGTCAGCCCACATTTTGGCAAACCCCATGTTGTACGTTCGCCCTTTCTCCTTGGTCATCTACAATGTGGGTCTGTGTCCAACCGCAGAGTGTTACCTGTGCGTTGGCACAAGGCAGGCTCTTTTGCAAGGTTGGCTTTTGTGTGTCGGCTTTGTGTGCCTTGCAAATGTGCCTGACTTGGTGCGTTGGCTATATGAAGTATCTAAAATCATACGCTTTGTTTCCAAGTTCTTCTAATTGTTTTCCCATTACAGAAAGTCGTTTTGAAAAGTCAATTGTTACAGGAAAAGTTTTATAAAGTTCTGCACCGTTCCAGTTCATTTTAGTAAGCTTCAAAATGTCATTAGCAACAATTTCTATTGGGTCTGTTCCTCTAAATCGTTTAATAAGCAATGGTGTCGGAATACCTCGTTTCCCTTGATAATATTTCCCATTCAATTCCTGACTTTCAACAAGTCCGTGTGTCCAAAGTAAAAAGCTAAAATCGTCTAATTGTATTACCGTTCCTCTTTCTATCGGATAACCGTATAACTCGTGTTTATTTTCATTTTGGTTTTTAAACAATTTTATTGCTCTCCAATTACTAAATTGTTGGATTTGTAATAACTCAATATTGTCAATTCCTTCTAACGCATTGCTTATTCCTTCCATTTCCGCACCTGTGAAGTGTGTCGTTTTGTGAAGAACTAATTTTTTTAAACCAATAACAGGGTCAATTTTATGATAAGTGTTTCTGATGTTGCTAATCAATTTAAACGCATCATCTTTACTCATAAATGGATTCTTGTTGTAGAAAATCGGTTTTTCAATAGGTTGCAATAGGAACTTTAATCCGTTCCCGTAACCGTCAAATATTTGACTACTTCCAAGAACAACTTTATTCCTTGCATTTTGTCTTACGGCATAACCCAAACCAACAAAAGCGGTTTCTGTGTTGTCTGTTTTTATTTTCCAAGGTGTTCCGTTTGATTTTACATACAAACCCAACGAAAGCCACCACCGAATTTTTGCTTGGTCTTGGTAGTTGATTGATTTGTCTTCAATAAACTGAATCCTTAAGCCTTTCTTTACACAATAAAGTTTTAATGAATCGTGTAAGTCATAGTAAGTATTTTCGTTTTTGAGTTCTCTGAAATTTTTCCATTGGTCGGGAATGTAAATCACAACACAATCAATATCTGTACTTCGTAAAGAAAGGTTGTCAATTTTATTTTTCAGATAATCGTAAAATTGAACCGCAGAAAATTGTTTTACTTCATTGTTGGGAATTGAAATGACAAATTCACTTTGAACAGAGTTTGGAATAACTAAATGCTTTTTAAATACATTATCAAAACCCGGAAAGTCTTTCAAATATTCCTTTTCCCATTTTGGACTCACGTTATTCAATAAAGATTCCAAATGTGTTTTAACTTTATCAAATCCGAAATCAGGTGCTATGATAGCAAGATTAACTGTTGAAGCATTGCTGTTGGGTTCAAAACTTTCTTCTAAAGGACCTAATATTTTTAAACCACCGATTGGGTGTATAGATTGTTTAGTTTCGTCTTGATAATGGAAATAAATAGGTGGTTCATCCAATTTTGTAAAACCGTCAAAACAATAAATATTATCTTTTACTTTTTTGGCGGCAGTTGAATAATAATCTGAAAGTTTAATCTCAAAGTCGCCAAGTTTAAATGAAACCTCCTTGTTTTTCTTCTGTAATTCCTTTATCCAAAAAGTTAGCTTTTGCCCATACTTTTTGTTGTATCGATTTGAAAGGATTGTATTTGAAAGAAATTGAACAACATTTTTTGGTGGTTCTCCGCCTGAATTTGTTTGTATGTGAATAGTTGGACAAATAAGTAGAAACAATTCTTTACCAACAAATTCAATTTTAAATTCAAATGCTTCAAATACGCTGATGTTTTGACTAATACTGAAATTCTTATTCCATTTCTTTATATCATCTATTTCTTCACTACTTATTGGATTATTTACAGAATAAAATTTTCTTATCGCTCCTCCTTTTGCATAAAGAGAAAGTTCGTAATCATTAACCAAACTTTTTTCAATCAACTCATAAAGCATCCCAAGATAAAAGGAATCGGAATGGAAAAATATATGTTCGGGAACATCGGCAATTTTTAATTCGTCCGTCAAATGGTTTTTTAAGACATCTTTTATTTCTTGTTCGTTACCGAAAAGGTTTAAACTATCCGCTTTCCCAAAAGATGCAACGATGTTAGCTTTTCCAATTGCTTCACGAAGTCTTTTCCATTTACCTTCCCCCGAAATATTGGTCTTGGTTAGAAAAGTGCTTTTAGGAAAACTCTTTGCCTTAATCGCATTTAAAAGAATGGGAAGCGTTGCTGACGGATTTTGATTTAATCTAAAAGTTTGCCGTTTCTCAAAGCGTTCGTTTGCGATTGAATCTATTTGAACATTTGTCAATTCGCAAATCTTGTAAAGTTCGTGCAAGAAGTAATCAAAGCTATCAATTGCCATAAAACCCGAACGTTGGTTTTGAGCATTTGCTTTTTCAATAAGTTGAGTTAATCGTTCATTTGGTGTTACATCTTTTGGAACGCACCAAATCAAGCCTTTGGGAAAGGCATTATTTTTCTCTAACGCTTTTTCAAGTGATTGCAAAACAGATTCGTCATTTCCTGAATATCCAACTACCAATAAGCCTCTTTTTGTTGATGCTTCCACAAAATATTGGTGTAAACTTTCTTCCAACTTTTGCAATTCTTCATCTGTATTTTGCAATGGGTCGTAGCGAAAATCTCCGTGCAATTTTACAACGGTAGGAATGTCTGCTCTGAAATTTTGAACTGAACCTGAATTTTCGGGTGATACTATTTGGCAACTTTTGTAGTTCAATCCGTTTATTGCCTTTTCAATCAAGTCGTCAAAATTGGTTGTCCAAACAGTATTTATTTTATGTTGCTCAACCATTGCAGACAAACACATAAAGCCAACAGACGGCTTTTTATCTCTTACCAAACTGGTTAAGAACTCTTTTCTTACTAACGGGTCAGGATAACATTGGGCAAAGTAATATGAATATGGATTGGCTATGTTGTTTTCGCCTTTTTCATCAAAGTAACTTTGAATGTTTTTTTTGTTGTCTTCTATTTTTAAATCCTGAAATTTTTTACCGTTTATTTTTCCGCTACTGTTTAAAATCTCTCGTTTGAAGTGCCAAACTAAATCACTTCCTGACGGTATGCCTGATGAAATAGACGCACCTGCACCAAGAAACAAATCAAAGGATTGGTTTGAAAGCACTTTAAAACTTCTCAAAAAGGTGTCTTTGTCTATTTTTATCATATCAATTCGTCATTCCGTTTATAAAGGTTTCTACAAAGGCAAGTATTTTACTCAAAATTCTGTCGCCTGTTTTTTTACGTTCCAAAACCGAAGGTTTTTCGCCTTGTAACAATTCTAAAATTTCATCTCGCAACGGTTCACGTTCTGCATACAAATAATCTTCAATTAAAACTTGTGTTTTATCGGGCGAAAGATTTTCTTCTTTTACCAAATCATTGAACGCCTTTTGCTGTTCTTCACTCCAAAACTTTCCAAACGCATCGGGTATGTCGTCTTCATCATCAAGAACAGGCAAGTTTTCCTGAATGAATTTTTCTATCAATTCCCGTTTGCTTCGCAAATGTGCTTCGTTGTTCAGCAAGTTGAAGATTTCCTTTTCGGCTTGCGAAACATCTTTCTGCACTTTTGATTTCAGTTTTATGAGCAACTGAATTATGTAAGCCACATTGATTTCATCACGATGTATTAATTCCAGTTCAAAGTCCACATCTTCCAAAATGGAAACTTTTTCTTTTTGATGGTCGCTTTTTACTTTATCGTATAGGTCAAGGTATTTGCTTTTGTAATCTTCAAACAATTGCTCATTCATTGCCAAATCTTCCCATTTGAAGTCGGCAAAGGCAGAAAGAATATTTTTAATGCGTATGATTTCCCGAAATGCTTTGATAAATTCCAGTTCGTCATTTTCGGTTTGCAGTTCGTTTACGCTGTTTACGGTTGGTGTAATTTTCAGCAGGGAAATAAACGCTTCATTGAATTTCTTTACATATTCTTCATACGGTTTCATTATGATAACCTCAATCGCTTCTTTGTTGCTGAACAAGGTAATGGCTTCGTCTGTGGCGTTTTTAAGATTTCGGAACACCACAATGTTGCCTTGCGATTTCTGTTCGTTCAAAATTCGGTTGGTTCTTGAAAACGCTTGTATCAAACCGTGATAACGCAAATTTTTGTCCACATACAAAGTATTCAATGCCGGGCTGTCAAAGCCTGTAAGAAACATATTCACCACCAACAAAATATCAATTTTGCGTTCTTTTACTTTCTTAGAAATGTCGTTGTAATAGTTGTAAAAACTTTCGCTGTCTTTAGTCGAAAATTTGGTTTCAAACATTTGATTGTAATGCCCGATAAACTCGTCCAGCTTTTCACGGCTTTGTGCTGCTAAACCATACAACGCTCTTGGTTCTTCTACAACCGAAAGTTCTTCGGGCAAAAATCCATTGGCATCTGCATCTTCTTCGTTGGCTGCATAACTGTAAATCGTGGCAATCCGCAAATTATGTTTGCCTTCTTCTTTTTTGCGTTGAAAAATATCGTAATAGCGTATCAGCGTTTCTACGCTGCCCACACAAAACATTGCCGTAAAATCTCTGTTGTGTGTTTTGCGGTTGTGGTGTGCTAAAATATAATCGGCTATTTTTTCTAACCGCACCGAAGATTCCATTAACTCTTTCGTGTCAATGTCTTCCACCTCAATATCAATTTCGGTGGCTGTGTCCTTTTGTCTGTATCTGCCAACGTATTCAATAGAGAATTTCAAAACATTCTCATCTTTAATGGCATCGGTAATTACATATTTGTGCAAGCAATCGCCAAATAATTCGGTAGTGGTTCGTTTGCCCAATTCATTTTTCACGGCATTGTCGGCAAAAATGGGTGTGCCTGTAAAACCAAACAGTTGAATGTTGTTGAAAAACGATTTGATACGTGTATGCGTTTCGCCAAATTGCGAACGGTGGCACTCGTCAAAAATGAAAACAACCCGTTCGTCTTTCAGTTTTTCCATTTTGCCCAAATACTGCTTTTTACTTATCGCAGTATTTAGTTTCTGAATAGTAGTTACGATTAGTTTGGTATCGTCAGAAAATTGTTGCACTAACTGTTTGGTGTTGTCTGTGCCGTCAATGCAACCTTTGCTAAAACTGTTAAACTCTTTGTTGGTTTGATAATCCAAATCTTTTCTGTCCACCACAAACACTACTTTTTTTATTTGTGGCAGATTGGTTAAAATCTGACTTGCTTTAAAACTCGTCAATGTTTTTCCCGAACCTGTAGTGTGCCATATATAACCGTTTTTGTTGGTATTCTTCACTCGGTCAATCAATGCTTCTACAGCATAAAACTGATACGGACGAAGCACCATTAAAATTTTGTTGGTTTCGTTCAGCACAATGTATTTGCATATCATTTTGCTGATGTGGCACGGCTCTAAAAATTCTGCCGTAAAACCGTTTACAATATTCGTAAGGCGTTTGTTTTCTTTGTCTGTCCAATAAAAGGTTTGTTTGAAACTTTGGTGGCGGTTGTTGGCGTAATATTTTGTATTAACTCCGTTGCTGATAATGAAAATTTGAACGTATTGATACAAGGCAGAATTTGCACCAAACGAATGTCGTTGATAACGGTTTATTTGGTTAAACGCTTCTTTTAATTCAAGCCCTCTGCGTTTCAGTTCTATTTGCACCATCGGCAAACCGTTAATGAGCAAAGTAACATCATAACGATTTTTGTATATGCCTTCCATTTTTACCTGATGCGTAACCTGAAACTGATTTTGACACCAATGCTCAACGTTGATAAACTCAAAATATAAATTCTCTCCGTTATCTCTTACAATGTGTTGTTTTTGTCGTAGTGTTTTAGCTTTTTCAAATACCGAACCTTTACTCAAAATGTTTAGCACACGTTCAAATTCTTTGTCGGTAAATTTTATGTTGTTGTGTTTTTCTAATTGCGTTTTAAGGTTTGCAATCAGTTCTTTTTCGTCTTTAATAAACATCAAACCGTAGCCCAACTTTTGAAGCTGTGCTACTAATTTTTCTTCTAATATTTGTTCGGGTTGTTTAGCCATTGTTTACTGCGGTTGGTAGCATCAGCAAAAACGGCAATGCTTGTTTGTAATCTAATTCGGGATATTCTAAGCCCAACAAACGAATGTTTTTGTAGTATGTGTTATGTTGATTGTAATACATTTTTTCGCTTTGCAGGAACCACGCTTTGTCGCCCAACTTTTGAGCTAAAAACCATTTTTCAATTAGTCTTGCACTTCTTCCGTTTCCGTCATTCCACGGGTGAATTTTTACAAACACCAAGTGAACGAACGAAGCATAGAAAAACACTTCTTCAATGCTTAAATTGGCATTGAGCAAAGCGGCTATGTCGGCAAAAAATTTATTCATTTCGGTTTCTACTTCGTAGGGCGAAGCGGCTACATATTCAATACGTCCGTCTGGCGTGGCTACATACATATTGTGCGAACGGAATTTCCCCAACTTGTTTTTTTCTACAAAATTGGTTGCCAACAAAGCGTGTGCTTGGCTTATGTTTTGTGGTGTAATTGCGTTTTGTTTGGCAAAGGTGTAAGCATTGTAGAGGTCGTCTATTTTTTTTGTATAGTCAGGTTTAAACTCTATACCCATTGCTTTGTGTTTAATGTAGCTGTCCAATTCAATGTCTTCGCCTTCAATTTTGCTGCTAAACACCGAAGCCACTGAAGTATAAAAACTAAACGTGTCGGTTGAAATTTCTGCTTCCTGCAAAGCATCAAAAGCCGCTTGCAAACCTTTTGGCACTTGCTCCAAATAGGAAGAAAGTAATTCAGTTGGGATTATTTGTAGTTTATTTTTCATTTTAGCAAAACATATTTTGTGATAGCGTTTTTTTGAATTGAAGCGTTTGCTCCAATTGAATTTCAGTTTGACTTATTTTTTCATCAACCGCTGAAAGAAAACTTGCAATTACTTTTTGCTCTTTTGGTGATGGAGTTGGAACTTCTATTTTAGAATATTTTGAAATCCAATGTCTTTCATGTCCGCCAATTTCATATTCAATATTTCTCATTGCTTCGTAAACAAATTCAATATTCACATCTTCTTTTGGTTTTAGAATTTTCATTGCTGATGATTTTGCTTTAAATGGAAAGTCAACAAACTTAAAAGCAGTTGTAAAGTCATCAAAGATTATTACAGGCAACTCGTCACTGTAAATACCTTCTGTTTCATTGGTGTATCCTAAAATAAAAGTTTTCCCTGCTGTAAGAACTGGTGTTTGATAGTTGTCATCATAATCTGTGCTGTCAACTAAATATTTTGTTGGTTGCTCGTAAACTAATAAATCAGAAAGCGGAGTTGATTTCCATTTTGGAAATGATTTTCCATTTTCATCTTTAAACCTCAATTCTTGTAAGAATATTTTTTGCATCACACCTTTTTTGTATTGCTCCAAAAGGGTTTTCTTTTCTGTGAGTTGAGCAATCTTTTTGTTTATGCTGGTAAGAAAGGACGCAATCTTTACCTGTTCGGCATGTTTGGGTATTCTCAACTTTAAGTTTTCAAATTCCTTTTGTCCAAGTGTTTTGTTCCTTCCTGCACCGCCAGGCGAAGCAAGTTCTAATTGTACTTTGCCTTTTTTCGTAAGAAAGAAATGCAAGAGATAATCAAGATCAGTAACTTTTTCATTTGGCAAATACATAGGAAAACGGTGTGAGCCAATCATACCAATTTCTTTGGCGGTTGTTTTGGCAACAGCTTGTTCCCATGCAAAAACAATATTAACTACAAGGGCATTCGGTTTTATCCAAAAAACTCTTTTACTGCCTAATGTTTTTCCATCAACAAATTCTTTGTAAAAAATTCCTTTGCCGTGTGAGCGAATACCAATTTGCTGATACAGTTCTTCGGGTTCAACATCAACAGGGTCAGAAACTCTTGTTGCCAATTTCCCAAATGGTTTCAATTCCCATTCTTCTTCAAAATCAGGGAAACGCAATGGTGGTATGTTTATTTGCTTTTGCATTTTAAAAAGGAGTTTCAATTTTTAGTTCTTTACAAAATGCCGCAATGGTTTTGTCGGTTGCTTCCATTTCCTTGTTCAATGCTTTCAGTTTTTGGGAAATAGACGGTATGTCAATAGTTTCTTCCGCTTCAAAAGTGTCAACATACTTTGTGATGTTGATGTTGTAATCGTTCTCGGCAATTTCTTTCAGTAAAACTTTTCTGCTGTATTTTTCTTCTTCGGTTCGTTTTCGGTAAGTGTTAATGATTTTCTCAATGTCGCTGCCACGGAGCATATTTTGATTTTTCGCTTTCTCAAAATATTGGCTTGCATCCACAAACAAAACATCTTCTGGATTCTCTCTACATTTTTTTAAAACCAAAATGCAAGTTGGGATTCCTGTTCCGTAAAAAATGTTTGCAGGTAAACCAATTACTGCATCTAAATAATTTTTATCCTCAATCAAATACCTGCGTATGTGTTGCTCTGCACCGGCACGAAACAACGCACCGTGCGGCAACACAATTGTCATTGTTCCGTTTTCTGCCAAATGGTAAATCATGTGTTGCACAAAGGCAAAATCTGCTTTACTGCTTGGGGCAAGTTTTCCGTATTGGCTAAAACGGTCATCATTCATAAAAAGCGGGTTGGCACTCCACTTTGCCGAAAATGGCGGGTTTGCTACAATAGCTTCAAATGTTTTGTCAATATGTTGTGGGTGTTCAAGTGTGTCTTCCTGCTTAATGTCAAATTTGCGGTAATGCACACCGTGCAATATCATATTCATTCGGGCAAGATTGTAAGTGGTGCGGTTTAGTTCTTGTCCGTAAAAAGTGCTTACTTCTTTTACCTCCTTTGCCACACGCAACAGCAACGAACCCGAACCGCAGGTAGGGTCGTAAACCGATTTTAGTTTTTGTTTTCCGGTAGTAACAATTTTTGCCAACACCATACTTACTTCTTGTGGTGTATAAAATTCTCCCGCTTTTTTTCCTGCACCGCTTGCAAATTGAGCAATCAGGTATTCGTAAGCATCGCCCAACACATCAAGTTCTGTGTTCTCTAATTTGAAATCAATTTTGTCTAAATGCGAAAGCACTTTGGCAATAATAGTATTTCGTGCTTCGGGGCTTTTCCCAAGTTTGGTACTGTTCAAATCCATATCCTCAAACAAATGGTCAAAATCTTCTTCCGATTCTGTTCCCATTGTGCTTTGCTGTATGTTGGTCAGGATTTTTTGTAAATCTTCAAGAATGAAATTGCTTTCGTTTTCTTCTTTGTCGCTGTTGCCACGTTTGGCAACTTCGCTGAATAGTTCAGAAGGTTTTAGGAAATAGCCCAATTTTTCCAATGCTTCTTCTCTAATGGCTTCAATGTATTCTTTGCCTTGTTTAGATTTTTCTTTTATGTCTTTGTATTTTATTTTGTCGGTTTTGAGTATGCTGTTGGCATACATATCCATTCTTTCGCTCAAATATTTGTAGAAAATAAAGCCCAAGATGTAATCACGGAACTCGTCCGCATTCATCTTGCCACGCAGGGTGTTGGCAATGTTCCAAAGCTGTTGCTCCAATATTTTCTTTTGGTCTTCTGACATTTACGAATTCCTTTAATTTGTTTGGTCGCTAAGTTAAGTTTTTAACCCCTCATTGTTGCAATTATCAATGACAAAGTGTTAAGTGTCCGGTAGTTGGGTGGTGGGTGGGCTGTGGTGTCCGGTAAATGATATGCTGGTGAAATGTAGAGCAAATGATGATAGGTCTTCGTCCGCTGGGGTGGGTGGGCTGTGCGTCGGCATTTTTAGCTCTTTGCAAGGTTGGCTTTGTGTCGGGATTTTGTGTGCCTTGCAATGTGCTAAAAATAGCGTTGGGGTGGGTCGGCAAAGTCATGGATGCTTGAATGTTTGCAGAATGTCGTTTAGGGTGACGTACAACGGTTCGGGGCTTGGCGTTTGTGGCGGCATTTGAAAACCGTCAGCCCAAATTTAGCACAGAAGTTTAATAGTAGCACAAAGCTCAAATTATGCACGTCAGCCGCCATAACGCCAAACCGATGTTGGTGGCTGCCCTTTTTTGTCAGTCGGTTAATTCTTCGCAGTCAAAGCCTTTGTCCTGCAATAGTTTTGTTACGGTGTCTAAAATGTCTGGCTGGCTGTCAATGCGTAAAATCTTATCGCAGTCTTCGAGGTCAAAATTCCACGTGGCTTGGTTCAGCAAATTGTCTAAATACGGTTTTAATTGCCTGGCTTCCTTTTTTAGCTTTACCGATGTCTTAAACACATAAATCATCACATAATTTTAAATTGTTACAATCCTTTTTTCCCTTCTAACCAATAACCTTTGGTTATTATTTTTCCTGAAACGTCATTGTCTTTCAAAACACGTCTGAATGTTTGTATAGATTTTACGTTTCCTGTCAAAGAAAAATTGGCGGTTTGCCAATCAGTGCTTGCAAAAATTGCCAACCTCTTTATCCATTGTTCTTTTCGGAACGTGTTTTTCTTTTGGAAAACGGCATAGTTTTCTAATCCTAATAGTTCAGGAACATTTTTGTTTTCATCGTCCAACTCAAAATAGAATTGAAATATGTGTTTGTTTTTTTTGAGCACAGGCAAAAAAGAACAGGCAAGCCCTAATGAAGTTTCATCTCCAAAAACAAGCTGATGTTTTACTTCTGGAACATACTGTTTAATGCCTCTCGGCATACTTACAAATACTTCATCTCCTACTTGCAATTTGTCGGCAAAAACACTGCCCGGAGCGTTGCCGTGTATGTGGAAAATAATATCTAAAATTCCCTTTTCTGTATTGCTATATGAAGCCGTATAGTTTCTAAATTCGGTGTCGCTTACCCGAAGTAAAACTGCATAACCGATTTCAAAATTCATTCGTGATAGATTTCCTTGAAAACGAACTTTCTTTATGTTCGGGTTTATATACGTTGTTTCCGTAACTTTTGCTTTGAAAGAAAATAGTCCGTCCATTGGACTTATTACACCTTCCAATAAATCGCTTATCCATTTTGGTGCACTCGGCATAATTATTTATTTTATTGAGTGCAAAGGACGTTACTATCAATAAAACGAGAAAGGACGGAAAAGAGTAAGTATTGGACTAATCGAGGTTTTTGTTTCGGAAAGCCAAAGCAGCCATTCCTGTAACTTTTGTAAATAGTCGTGAAAAATAAGGATAATCGTCATAACCCAATTCGGCAGCAATTTCTTTTACTGATTTATCAGAATGATACAATAGGCGTTTGGCTTCCAAAATAACACGTTGTTGAATGTGATGTGAAACAGGAAATCCCGTTGTGTTTTTCACACATTCGTTCAGATAAGGCGTAGAAATGTTTAGTCTTTCTGCGTATTCGGTTGGACGTTTCGCAGTAGAAAAGTTGTTTTCTAAAATTACTTTGAACGCTTTGGTAATAATTTCAAACCGTGAAAGCGTGTTGTTAGATTTTGTTTTGTTCAAGTATTGCGAAGCAACTAATCCTATTAATGTATTGAAACTGTCTTTTAATAACGAATGATATAATTTCTCGTTTTTGCGTTCATACAACTTTATACAAAGTGAAGCAGTTTCGGAAATAATTGAAAACTCGTCTTGCTTTACTGCCAAAGGTTTTGCAGGTGCAATTTCTTGTAATAATTTTAAGTATTCGGAGTTTAGATTTTCGTTGCTGATTGCCCAAAAACAAACCGTTGCATTTTGAAATGCAACCATTCTGTGAACTTGGTTTGGGTAAATGTAAGCTATCGTGTGTGGTTTTACCTTGTGTTTTTGAAAGTCAATTTCAACGGTAGTTGTGCCTTGTTCCTGTATGAAAAAGAAATGATAATCGTCCCGATGTGCTTGTTCTATTTTTTCAAAAGTGAGCAAATCAAGTTCGTCAAAACTGTGTATATCTTTTGTTGAGCCTTTGCCAATGAAAACTCCCGAACGAAGTTCGTCAGCCATAGGATTTATGGGAATATTCTTGTTTTTAGGCATTGTTTTGTCGTTCTAAGCGATGTCAAAGATAGTTATTTAGTCGGGTGGTGTGAGCGGGCTTGGTTTCCGGTTTTTGTCGTCTGCCGATGTCTGCACAGTGGTCAGTTAGGGTTGCCACCAACGGGCAACGGCTTTGCGATGGTGGGGCAATCGAAGCACTTCCGTTCGGATAATGTACAAAAGTTTAATAGAAGTACAAAAGTTCAATTTTGCACGTCAGCCCCGCTATTGCAAAACCGATGTTAGCGGTTCGGGCTTTCTATTTCATTCCTACCCACCATTGTTTAAATTGTTGTGTAGTGTCTTGCAGATTTACAATTTCTCCGATTATTGGCGTTACCAATGGAATGTTATACGATTTATTCAGTTCAGTTAGTTTTACTAACGGCTCGTCCCAAGCGTGGGCTGCCAATGCAAATTTTGAAGAATGAACAGGAAAAATCCGTTTGGCTTTTAAATCTTGTGCTGCTTTCAATACATCTTCGGGCAGATTGTGAATGTATTTCCACGCCTCATCGTATTGCCCATTGTCTAAAATGGCTAAGTCAATAGAGCCGTGTTTGTTGCCGATGTCTGCATAATGTGTGTCGTAACCGCTGTCGCCACCAATGTAAATTTTCATACTTGGGGTTTGTAGTATATATGAAGCCCACAAGGTGTTGTTTTTTGAAAATCCTCTGCCTGAAAAATGTCTTGCCGGTTCCACAAAAGCGGTAAAGCCACTATCCAATTCTACTTTTTCGTACCAATCTTTTTCAATGATTTTGTTGCTGTCATATCCCCAGTGTTCAAAGTGCGAACCTACTCCTAAACCACAAATTACATTTTTAGTTTTGTCTTTTAAGGCTGTCAATGTTTCATAATCAACGTGGTCGTAATGGTCGTGTGAAATAAATAGGTAATCAATGTCAGGCAAGTCGGCAACAGTATAAATGTCCGTGCCTTTGAATGATTTTACCGTTCCGGGAATTGGCGAAGCGTTTCCGCTAAAAACTGGGTCAACCAAAATTCGCTTGCCGTCTATTTGTATGAAATAAGAAGAATGCCCGAACCATACTAAAACATTCTTATCAACAGGCAAATTCAGCAAATCAGTTTTTACGGACGGAATTAAATCGGTTGGATAATGCCGTGGTTTATGTTTGAAGTAGGCTTTGTAAATGACTTCAAAATAATTGTACCCTTCGGTAAGGGTGGGTGTTTTACTTAAATTTTGAAATTTCCCGTTTTTAAAATTCGGTGATTGTTTTATTCTTTCAAGCCGTGTTCCGTTTGGGCTTTTTCCAAATTTATCTTGTCTCATATACAGCAAGGTTGCTATAAGCAATACCCCAATGATTATGAATATTGTTACCATTGTTCTCTTTAATATTTTTAAAAATTTCTTTTTCATTTTTCATCATTCCGATAATTCCAGTTTACCACAAAACAGCTCGTTAACCATAATCGTATCCAAATATTCCCGTTGTTCCGTAATCATACCGTTTTGCACTCTTAAATGAACAAGAATATCATTGTCGTAAATTTTGCCATCTATTCGGACTGCATTATTATGGATTTGTACCGCAGCGTATTCGCCGTCTGTAAGAATAGAATTGATGGTAAGGTTTAAGCCGTTAGGAAACCGTTCCATTACAATCGTCCACAATTTACCCATAGATCCTGGTGAATTATATCCGCCAAAAGCCCAAGAACCATTACCACTAATCCAATATTTCTGGTTGGGCGATACATACTTTTGCATATCTGCAAGTCTGCTTTCCTTCATCGCATTGAAATAATTTTCAACTACATTTTTTGTGTTCATTATTTTATTATTTAGTTCGCAAAAATAAGGCGTATATTTGCAACTAACAATCATAAAGTATAGTTTATACTTTATATTTATTTATCAACAATACACGAATTTATGTTAATAAACGAATTGTCAAAGCGAACAGGTGTGTCAATACCTACATTGAGATATTATGAAAATTACGGCTTGTTCAAAGGTGTGTCCGATGAAAATGTAAAAACCAACAACTACAAGGACTATGATGAAAGTATTATAGAAAAAATGGAAATGATAAAGGGTGCAAAAGATGCAGGATTTACCCTTTCAGAAATTAAAAAGCTGTTAGACAGTTGGTATAATAAACGTCTTTCTCCTGAAAAGAAAGTTGAAATAGTAAATAATAAAATCAATGAAATAGACACTAAAATCCGTCAGCTAAAACAAGTAAAAAAACTCCTTGTTGAATGTATTAAAGATATTGAAGGTGGGGATTGTTAGTCGTTTGCACGGGCGTCCGTTGGCTGACCGCTAACGGTCGGCGGCTTTGTGCAGGCGTGGAAGTCTGAGTTCCGTCTGCCTGGAACCGCTGCTGATTATTTATTTTTTGTTGAAGATAAGTACAAAAGCCGATAGATATTCGTCCCGCCGGAACTGAAGTTGATAGCAATATACAGCACATAGTTTATTCTGTTGCCACGCTTGCACAAAACCGAGTGTTATAGGCAGTCTTATAAGGGCTTTTTTCGCTCCGATAAAAAAGTTGATGGTTATTCTTCATTTCAAATCGCCCAACTACCGATGATTGGAAAACCACAGTATCGGAGTGGGTTTCGCTTCATTCTTCGCTTCGATAAAAAAAGTTGATCGTTATTCTTTAGCTCAAATCGCCCGACTACTGATGATTGGAAAACAAAAGTATCGGAGTGGGCTTCGCTTTAATCTTCGCTTCGATAAAAAAAGCTGATAGTTATTCTTTAGCTCAAATCGCCCGACTGCTGATGATTGGAAAACAAAAGTATCGGAGTGGGCTTCACTTCAATCTTCGCTGCGATAAAAAAAGTTGATCGCTATTCTTTAGCTCAAATCGCCCGACTGCTGATGATTGGAAAACAAAAGTATCGGAGTGGGCTTCGCTTCAATCTCCTCCATCTACAATTCAAACCTGGATGACTGTTACCCGATTGCCTATAACGTTCGGCGGCTTTGTGCAGGCGGGGAAGTCTGAGTTCCGTCTGCCTGGAACCGCTGCTGATTATTTATTTTTTGTTGAAGATAAGTACAAAAGCCGATAGATATTCGTCCCGCCGGAACTGAAGTTGATAGCAATATACAGCACATAGTTTATTCTGTTGCCACGCTTGCACAAAACCGAGTGTTATAGGCAGTCCTATAAGGGCTTTTTTCGCTCCGATAAAAAAGTTGATTGTTATTCTTCATTTCAAATCGCCCAACTATCGATGATTGGAAAACCACAGTATCGGAGTGGGTTTCGCTTCATTCTTCGCTTCGATAAAAAAAGTTGATGGTTATTCCTCACTTCAAATCGCCCAACTGCTGATGATTGGAAAACAAAAGTATCGGAGTGGGCTTCGATTCATTATTCGCTCTGGTAAAAAAAGCTGATAGTTATTCTTCACTTCAAATCGCCCAACTGCTGATGATTGGAAAACAAAAGTATCGGAGTGGGCTTCGATTCATTCTTCGCTCTGGTAAAGAAAGTTGATTATTATTCTTCACTTCAAATCGCCCAACTACCCATGATTGGAAAACAAAAGTATCGGAGTGGGCTTCGCTTCGATCTCCTCCATCTACAATTCAAACCTGGATGACTGTTACCCGATTGCCTATAACGGTTTGGGTATTGCCGAAGGCGGGGATTTTTAGCACAAAAGTTCAATCGAAGAACAAATGTTGAACCTTGCACAAATGTCCAATCGAAGCCGTTTAGCCCCGCTTTTGGCAATACCTTGTTAGCGGTTCGTTGTTCTTCTCCTCCTTTAGTATTTGTTCTGTCAAGGTGTTTTTCAATTAGTGCTAATAGGCAATTCAAAATACATCCTCCACATGCCTTTTAATTCTTCTTTGAATTTTGGATATTCAAGTCGTGTTTTGCTATGAAATTTAAACCCTACTTTCTCATAAAATAAAATAGCTTCTTTGTTTGTGTCAATTACTGTAAGCCAAAATATCTCCTTTTTTTTCTCTCTGCAATATCAAAAGCAATGTCAAGTAAGCTTTTACCTATTTTCATTCCTTTAAATTGTGGCAAAATATAAACCTTGTCAAGTTCCAAACCTTTTGCTTTGTCAAGATTTGGCAGATTTGAGAACAAATTTATTTTCATAAATGCAACTGGTTCTTTATTTATAAATGCTGCATAATATTGAACGTTTTTGTCGGATAGCTCAGTTTTTAAAGTTTCAATTCCAAATACTTTATTGATGTAATCTTCTAATCCTCCATCCTCCCAATGATCAGCGAAGTTTTGACAATATGCATCACAACAAATTTTGTTAAGTATTGTCAAGTCCGATAGTTTCAGTTGTTGAATGTCCATATTATGTCGTTTTACAATGACCGCTAACGAACAGGGCTTTATGCAGGTTGGGAAATAGCATTCCGTCTGCCGATAACCGCTGCCGATTGAAAATATATTGTTGAAGTTATGCACAAAAGTTGATAGTTATTCGTCTGACCGAACTGAAGCTGGGATTTGTAAATAGCTGATAATATATTCGTCAGCCCAACTTGCATAAAACCCAATGTTGGCTGCTGTTTATTGTCCTTTTAGTAAATGAAATTTTTCCCACGAAGGCAACTTAAAAACCATTAAAAGCCTGTCGCCACTTTCTTCGTTGATATTTAGTTTGTCGAACAAACCGAAGTTCTTTTTTTCGATGAACTCAGCTATACGTTTTCTTTCACTGTCGGAATATTTGGTTTTTTTTGCAACGTTCTTTAAAACAAATGGATTGTTTGGAATAAATTCATAGCGATGTCTGTCGCAGATTTTATGAGCTAAATTAAGAGCTTCATTACTATAATAGAAGTTTATATCTGGACTTGTATATTCCCATAGTTTATGAATCGAAAAAAAAGCACTTGGAGTGGCGGTTGTCCCCCAACACCATATGTCGGTTTGCATTTTTTCTTGTAAATGAAGACTGTCTTCAATTTGTGCCATATAAACTTGTTTGCCAACACCAGAATTTTTATATTCGTGTCTAACCGCACTTAGTCCCATATAAGTAACAGTAATATCTTCAAAACTGTCGTCACCTGTCATAAAGAAAGCAACTAAATTAGTTGATTCGTCTCGGATTAAATAGATTGTATCATTGTTAGCAAATTCTCGTTCAAGCAAACTTGTTGGGTCAACATAAGAAGGTTTAACAAGAGAAAGAATCTCTTCTTTTAATTTGAGGTCAGATGAGAAATTTTGGATTTTTTGCACCATTGGGAACGTCTGGCGGAATAGCAGCCAACGGTCGGCGGCTTTGTGCAGGCGTGGAAGTCTGAGTTCCGTCTGCCTGGAACCGCTGCTGATTATTTATTTTTTGTTGAAGATAAGTACAAAAGCCGATAGATATTCGTCCCGCCGGAACTGAAGTTGATAGCAATATACAGCACATAGTTTATTCTGTTGCCACGCTTGCACAAAACCGAGTGTTATAGGCAGTCCTATAAGGGCTTTTTTCGCTCCGATAAAAAAGTTGATTGTTATTCTTCATTTCAAATCGCCCAACTATCGATGATTGGAAAACCACAGTATCGGAGTGGGTTTCGCTTCATTCTTCGCTTCGATAAAAAAAGTTGATGGTTATTCCTCACTTCAAATCGCCCAACTGCTGATGATTGGAAAACAAAAGTATCGGAGTGGGCTTCGATTCATTCTTCACTCTGGTAAAGAAAGTTGATTATTATTCTTCACTTCAAATCGCCCAACTACCGATGATTGAAAAACCAAAGTATCGGAGTGGGTTTCGCTTCATTCTTCGCTTCGATAAAAAAAGTTGATTATTATTCTTCACTTCAAATCGCCCAACTACCCATGATTGGAAAACAAAAGTATCGGAGTGGGCTTCGATTCGATCTCCTCCATCTACAATTCAAACCTGGATGACTGTTACCCGATTGCCTATAACGTCCGGCGGCTTTGTGCAGGCGTGGCAATAGTATTCCGTCTGGTCGTAGCTGATGCTGATTAATAATTTTATGTTGAAGATAAGCACAAAAGCCGATAGATATTCGTCCAGCCGGAACCGAAGCTGATAGTAGTACAACAGCCGGGATTTATTCCGTCCGCCACGCTTGCACAAAACCGAATGTTAGCGGTTCGGGCATTTGTTTAATCTTTTTTGCCTTCGTCTTGTTGTTCATCAAAGTTGTCAAAATAAGAAAAGTCTTTTGTAATAATTCCGTTTTCAATAGTAAAGATTGTGCATATAGGTAACTCAAATTTTGAACCGTCTGGTGCTGTTCCTGTTGAAATAAATTCTACAATTATATGGTCGCCTGACGGATAAATTTGAATTATTTTGTCGTGAACATCAGGAATTATTTGGTTTAGTTTAGAATATTTGTCAATGATTTGTTGTCTTGTTTGTTTAACAATTCCTTGTCCAAGAGAAGGGTCTTTGAAGTCTGCTGTTTCTGAATACATACTTGCCATTTTTGTCCAATCGTGATTGTTAAAATGGTCAAAGTATTGCTGCACCAATTTTTCGTTTTCCATTGTCGTCATATTTTCCGTTTTTGAGTTATTACAAGATGTGATTAAGGTTGCAAGTAAGATTATTGTCAAAATGTTTTTCATACTTAATTATGTTTAATGTCTTTAAATTCGAGTGTTTTGTTTGCACGGTGGTTTGTTGCCTGACAGCTAACGTTTTGGGTATTGCCGAAGGCGGGGATTTTTAGCACAAAAGTTCAATCGAAGAACGAACGTTGAACCTTGCACAAATGTCCAATCGAAGCCGTTTAGCCCCGCTTTTGGCAATACCTTGTTAGCGGTTCGCCCTTTTGTTGGTCAGTTGATATTCGGCTACAAGTTTGTCAAGAAACTGAAATAGTTTTTCGTTCATTTCTGTATAGTCAAAACTGCGGATTTCATCGGGTTTTTGCACAAATTTATGTGTCGTGTTGTTAGTTAAAAAATGTTCGTCTTCGGCAATGAGTAGTTCTATTACTTCGGGATTTAATTCGATATGACATTGAAACCCATAAACCAAATTACTGTATGCAATTATTTGTCTTGGACAACCAATGCTTGTTGCTAAAATTTTGCATTGTGGCGAAAGTCCGGGCATATCGCTGTGCCAATGTCCAACAGATAATTTTGAACCGAAATGATTTATTTTTTCGTCTTTCAAACCGTCTGCTGTAAGTTGTAGCGGGAAAACACCGATTTCTTTTTCGGGACTGTGTTCGGTTTTTGCTTCGTAAGCCTCACCAATAAGTTGTGAACCTAAACAAACTCCGATAACCGCTTTGTCTGCCTTTATTGCTTTTTGTATTAAAGCTATTTCTGCTTTGCCGTCAAAATGCGGACATTCTTCTTTTGTGGTGCTTGGACTTTGAGGTCCGCCCATTACTATCAACAAATCAATATTTTCTACTGTTTCGGGCAATGCTTGGTTTTCATAAACCTTTGAAAAAGTAATGTTATGATTTCTCGTTTTAGCCCAATCCAAGTAAGCTCCCGGTGCTTCAAAAATTTCGTGTTGTATAAAATGAATGTTCATTGTTTAATTTTTATTTTCGTTCCAATAATAACTGTCGGGATAAATTCTTTGTCCAAATATTGCCGTACCCACTCGTATAATCGTTGCTCCTTCTTCAATGGCAGTTTCCATATCGCCACTCATTCCCATTGAAAGTTCTTGCATTGCTACATTTGGGATATTCAATGTTATAATTTCCTGCTGAATGTTTTTAAGCAGTCGAAAACATTCACGCACTTTTTCGGTTTCGGCACTAAACAAACCAATGGTCATCAAGCCCTTTATTTTCAGGGTTTCAAACTGAGAAATTTGTTTTACTAATTCGATGGCATTTTCGGGATTTACACCAAATTTGCTTTCTTCGTTTGATGTATTTACCTGTATCAAAACTTCTATAGTTTTGTTTTCAAATTGTAATCTTTGATGCAATTTTTCGGCTAAATCCAAACGGTCGAGCGACTGAATACAAGAAACTTCGTATTTCAACAAGTCTTTTATTTTATTGGTTTGCAAATGCCCGATAAAATGATTGGTATGCGGAATGTCTTTTAATGGTTCGTATTTTTCTTTGAGTTCCTGTATCTTGTTTTCGGCTATCAAAGTATTTCCTGCCTGTAAAGCAATTTTAATTCGGTCGGCAGAAACGGTTTTGGTTGCCAAAAGTAATTTTACTTCATCAGGATTTCGGTTACTATGTTCACAAGCAACATTTATCCGTTGTTTTATTTCGGCTATATTTTTTAAAATTTCTTCGCTCATAGTTCCGCAATTTTTTTCGTTTCCAATTCTTTAATCAATAACGATTTTACGATAGTAAAAGTATGGTCTTTGGCTTCAGCAAACGATATTTCGTATTTGCGTTCAATGTCTTGTAATTCCTTTGGAAAACGGGATAAAAGGTTGTTGTAATATTCATCTAAAATATCTTTTGTAGGCATTTCAAAATTTATTCGCAACTGAAAACGCCTTAATAATGCTGTGTCAATAATTTCGGGGTGATTGGTGGCACAAATCAACAAAGCGTTATTCTGAAAATAGTCTATCAACTGAATAACGGTGTTTACTAATCTTCGCATTTCGCCTACGTCTTTATCATCGTTACCTCTGGCTTTTCCTATTTGGTCAAATTCGTCTAAAAACAAAACCGCTTTTTCTCTTGCAGCTTTGTCAAAAATTTGCTTGATGTTTTGTGAAGTTTCGCCAATACGAGAGCAAACAACATTACTCAAATTGAGTATGAGAATATTTTTGCCCAATGCCTGTGCAATAGCTTTTGCGGTCATTGTTTTACCGCAACCCGAACTGCCGTGAAGCAATATTTTGTTATTTACAGGAAGTCCGTATCGGTTGAGTTCTTCAAAATAAGTGTGTTCTTTTATAAGCTGTTCGATGCTTTTTCGGTTGGTTTCGTCAAGAAAAATATCTTTTAATGTTACCTGTTCTTTGTCGTTGATGATAAGGTCAAATACGTTCATTGTTTATTTTCTGGTCGTAATGTTGAATTTTGTACGGTCGTTTGTAGGGTGACAGCTAACGGGCAGCGGCTTTGTGCAGGCGTGGCAATAGTATTCCGTCTGCCCGTAGCCGATGCTGATTAATAATTTTCTGTTGAAGATAAGCACAAAAGCCGATAGATATTCGTCCAGCTGGAACTGAAGATGATAGTAGTACAACAGCCGATATTTATTCCGTCAGCCACGCTTGCACAAAACCGATTGTTAGCAGCAGGCTGTCGTGGGTCGGCTTTTAAATTTGTCAACAGAGTCAGGCAATTCGTCGTCTTGTGCTTTGTCTCCTGCTTGCTGCTCTTTAAATTCTGGCGACTAATTTTATGGCTTAAGTTATTTGTTAGGCAAATTCACAGAATGAGCTACGTTACAAACTAAAACAAGTGACGCTGTTTTACTCTCATCAATGATTAAGGTTACTCTTTCTCCCACTTTTAATTCGGATTTAGATATAGCACCAATTGAAGTTCTAAAATTGGTCTCGTCAGTAAGTTTAATAGTTTGAATAACCTTGTCATTTCGCTCAATACTAAGTGTATTGTCTCCCAAAGCTATGATTTGTCCGGTACCACCACTACCGCCGCAGGGGTCATCACTACTTTGAGAAGTTTTAAGTTCTTTATTGTTACTGTCATTCGGATGAATGTCATTAATACTATTTTGAGTATTTGCAGGGCGTATAATCTTCGGTAAAAAAATATATAGTCCACACCCAATAGCGACAACACCTATGGTCGTTGTCAGAATAATTTTCTTATACTTTTTTGCATGTAGCCATTTTAGAAAAACCGAAGAAGCCCAATAGCCAATTATTACACCGAGTGCATTTAATATTATATCATCAATATCAAATATCCCGACATTGAACACTACTTGCATGACTTCTATGCTTAAACCAGCAGAAATAGCAAAAACTAACGTTTTCTTCCAATTCATCTTATTATACACAAGAGGAAGAAGAAATCCTATTGGTATAAGTAACGCAATATTTCCAATGATATTGATACTTGAAATTACAGAACCTTTATGCCCCATTAGATACGATAAAATGGTCTTAAACGGAATAAAGTTTGGCGGATATCCGGATTCTACGCCAGAAAACCTCAACCTCAATGAGCCTATGTGAATGGTCGGAATATCTTTAAATACCATTACCTTAATCAAGATTGCATAATATACAACAAGAATAATTATTGAGAATAGCCTTTTGTTCATTTATCTAACTTAAAAAGGATTGTTGAGTTGCTTGTAAATGGGCATATATTTTTATTCCAAAGTTTCGTCTATTATACTTGCACTTTCTATTACTAATTAAAATATTTTCCTTGTCAGTCATTGGGTCGTTTCTTTAGTGTAGGGTCTGTCTTGCTTGCTGCTAACGGTTTGGGTATTGCCGAAGGCGGGGATTTTTAGCACAAAAGTTCAATCGAAGAACAAATGTTGAACCTTGCACAAATGTCCAATCGAAGCCGTTTAGCCCCGCTTTTGGCAATACCTTGTTAGCGGTTCGTTGTTCTTCTCCTCCTTTAGTATTTGTTCTGTCAAGGTGTTTTTCAATTAGTGCTAATAGGCAATTCAAAATACATCCTCCACATGCCTTTTAATTCTTCTTTGAATTTTGGATATTCAAGTCGTGTTTTGCTATGAAATTTAAACCCTACTTTCTCATAAAATAAAATAGCTTCTTTGTTTGTGTCAATTACTGTAAGCCAAAATATCTCCTTTTTTTTCTCTCTGCAATATCAAAAGCAATGTCAAGTAAGCTTTTACCTATTTTCATTCCTTTAAATTGTGGCAAAATATAAACCTTGTCAAGTTCCAAACCTTTTGCTTTGTCAAGATTTGGCAGATTTGAGAACAAATTTATTTTCATAAATGCAACTGGTTCTTTATTTATAAATGCTGCATAATATTGAACGTTTTTGTCGGATAGCTCAGTTTTTAAAGTTTCAATTCCAAATACTTTATTGATGTAATCTTCTAATCCTCCATCCTCCCAATGATCAGCGAAGTTTTGACAATATGCATCACAACAAATTTTGTTAAGTATTGTCAAGTCCGATAGTTTCAGTTGTTGAATGTCCATATTATGTCGTTTTACAATGACCGCTAACGGTACGGCTTGGCGATGTGGCGGAAATCCGTGATTCGTCTGCCCGGTACCGAAGCTAAATTTATAAATAAAAGTTCATTGTTTATTCTTTTGCCCGGCGTTATCCGTCAGCCGGTACTGAAGCCCAATAGCGGACAAAATGTTGAGTATATGTTCGTCCAGCCGCCATATTGCCAAACCACCTGTTGGGCGTTCGCCTTATTCTCCGTCAAAGTAGTCGGTATCCATTTTCTTAATCTCGTATGTAATTTGTATTGTCACTCCAAGATTATAGTCAATCATCAGTTGAGCCAACTGGTCACCGTCTATTAAAACTATTTTTGTTTCGTTGCGTGGCACATAAGAAGCAGCGTCAGGCGTAAACCTGGATGTTGTAATAAATATTCCCTTCTTTGCGCCTTGCCCCGCTAATGCCCCTACAAACTTCTGGATTTCAGGTCTGCCAACACTGCCTTCCCATCGTTTGGCTTGAACATAAATTACATCAAGTCCGAGTTTGTCTTCTTTGATTATTCCGTCAATTCCTTCATCCCCGCTTTTTCCGATTGCTTTTCCGGCGTCTTTCAATGAGCCGCCATACCCCATTTTTACAAGTAGTTCAACCACTAAGTTTTCAAAGAATAGTGGACTGCAAGATTTTACTTTTGATAATAAGTCTTGTGATAGTGTCTGACGAATTTTCAAATAACCCGCATCCAAAATTTCTTCTGGTGTCTTTGCTTCTGACGTTTCATTTTCCACAATTCCTGCATCCATTGAATTGTTTTTCCAGCTTTCTGCTGTTTCAATATATTCTGGAATTTGTCGCAAGAATTTTAAATTGATTGTGTCTGGCTTTTGTTTCAAAATATCAAGTCCATTAGGTGTTATTTTAAAACTGCCACGTTTCAAGTTTTCAACAAGAGCGGCCATTTTCAAATGCGCTTTCGCCCAAGTCACTCGATTATAAAAAACAGTCTGGTTTCTGCTTGGAAGCATCTCCTGGCGTTGTTCATCTGTCAACTGAAACTCGTCAGCTAAATAGTTCAATGTCTCCTTGGTAGTGTGTTCCTTTCCGTCCGCAAGAAAGGTCAGCAAAGGAAGCATAAGGCTTTGAAAATCGGGTATTGTCATGATGTTTATGTCAATTTAGGTGTCGGGCGAAAGGTGACGTCCAACGTTCGGCGGCTTTGTGCAGGCGGGGAAGTCTGAGTTCCGTCTGCCTGGAACCGCTGCTGATTATTTATTTTTTGTTGAAGATAAGTACAAAAGCCGATAGATATTCGTCCCGCCGGAACTGAAGTTGATAGCAATATACAGCACATAGTTTATTCTGTTGCCACGCTTGCACAAAACCGAGTGTTATAGGCAGTCCTATAAGGGCTTTTTTCGCTCCGATAAAAAAGTTGATTGTTATTCTTCATTTCAAATCGCCCAACTATCGATGATTGGAAAACCACAGTATCGGAGTGGGTTTCGCTTCATTCTTCGCTTCGATAAAAAAAGTTGATGGTTATTCCTCACTTCAAATCGCCCAACTGCTGATGATTGGAAAACAAAAGTATCGGAGTGGGCTTCGATTCATTATTCGCTCTGGTAAAAAAAGCTGATAGTTATTCTTCACTTCAAATCGCCCAACTGCTGATGATTGGAAAACAAAAGTATCGGAGTGGGCTTCGATTCATTCTTCGCTCTGGTAAAGAAAGTTGATTATTATTCTTCACTTCAAATCGCCCAACTACCCATGATTGGAAAACAAAAGTATCGGAGTGGGCTTCGCTTCGATCTCCTCCATCTACAATTCAAACCTGGATGACTGTTACCCGATTGCCTATAACGAACAGGGCTTTATGCAGGTTGGGAATTAGTATTCCGTCTGCTGATAACCGCTGCCGATTGAAAATATTTTATTGAAGTTAAGCACAAAAGCTGATAGTTATTCGTCTGCCCGAACTGAAGCCGGGATTTGCAATTAGCTGATGATATGTTAGTCAGCCCAACTTGCATAAAACCCAATGTTGTGCGGTCGTACTATTTTGTCAACAGATTATTTCTTTCTACAAGAGCATCTATGTCAGCAGGTGTCAGTTTGTGTAATGACTGAAACAGGTTTGGAAGAAAACTTGCAAATGTCGGGAACTGTTCTCGATTGTATTCATATTTTTCTATCTCTTTCTCAAGAAACGGAAGTAATATAAACCCAAATCCATTTTCGTGCATTTTTCTCAATCGGTTCTCTTCGGATTTGTCTTTCATAAATCTTGCTATTCTAATTTCTCCAAGCCTTACTAAATGCTCTATTAAGCAGGATTTCCAACTATCAATATACGAACTTTCTAATGACTTTTTCAATGATGGAGTAAACAAGGCTGTGTCTCGTAAGATATCAGAGTTCATACCATCAATATACGGATTAACAAAAGAATGTCCAAATTCATGCGTTGTTAAAAGATTAATAACATCTTTATTGTCAAAGCCAAAATTTTTATACTCTCTCAGTGTAGATAATAGCGGAAGTTGTATGCTTGTGCTAAAAACCATTGTCGCAACTTCCCCTTTAGGGCTGGTCAACTTTGGACCAAATGCCCTATAGTTATCCTCACCGGGAGGAATGGGCATTCCGGGCATAAGATAAATTTGATAGCCAGCAAATTCCTGACCGTACCATTTTTCCATGTACGGAATCCTTTTAACATTGATATGTGTCTTAGCTTCTAATAATGCTCCTTTGTAAAAAGAAATATTTTGTTTAAGGAATTTCTTTATATCTGCTTGCTTGTAAAAGGATGCCAAACTATCTGATAATTCAAAAAATAGTTTTGTAGTCCCGGGATTTCTTTGTTCTGCAGTCGTTAAAAAGTCTTGTGGAACTGACCAGCGAAAACCCATTTGAGGGAATTGTTTTTTATAGAGCAGAAATATTATCTGGTCTTGATTGTCATGTTGAATATCTCTTAATTGCCTAAGGATTTCAGAAATTTTAAGAATCACTGGACTATCTTTCCAAGGCATGAATTCTTTTAATCCGAAGTAAACAATTGGTTGATGAGTGTATTCTGTATTCTTATTACAAAATACATAGTTGTCAATATGTTCTACAGCTAATTTTTCGGCAAAAAAATAGGTTTCAATATTAGTGTTGACTGATAGCGTGACTTTTCTTGACAAGTTCTCTGTTAGCTGCGCAAAAGTTGTATTAGAAATTGTAAGAATAAGGAAAACTGTAATTGATAAATTAATTTTCATACTATTTAATACGGGGTAGGGTATGGTTTGTTACATGTTTATTAAAAAAAAATTGAATTGTCATTGTAAGGCTGTGAAACTAAGTTAAGAGCTGTCTGCCTTGCTGGTCATGTCAGTATGCCGCACAACGGTTCGGGGCTTTGCGTTCGGGCGGGCAATCGAAGCACAAAAGCTGAATTTATTACTAAAGTTTAATAGAAGTACAAAGTTCCAAGTTTGCACGTCAGCCCGCCTGACGCAAAACCCTTGTTATGCACAGTTTTTATTTTGTTTTGTCGTTTCGTAATAGTTTTTAATAAATACCGTAATGTATCTTTTCAGATAAACTTCGTTTAAAAATGTGTTAGACCAATTGTCGAACCGTTTGCATTGAACACCTAAGTAAAAGTAATAAAGGCAAACTCCTAATGTTGGTATAAGTTGTTTTTCTTCATCACTTATTTTTTCTACTGTTTCGTAACCACTGTAAAAGGCTTTCATTTTTTCGGCTCTTTCGTTTTCATTTTTTTCGGTGTTATGCAGTTGCATTATGTAGTAAGCAATATCTAAGCACAACCAACCGTTTCCACAAAAGTCAAAATCAAAAAGTGTGATTTTGTTCTTGTCGGAAATATTCAGGTTGTCAAACCAAATGTCTAAATGAACAATTCCTTTTCGTAAAAGATGAGTGTCGGCATTGAATAACTCTTTTTCTAATAACAGTTGGGTTTTTATCAGAAATTGAATTTCGTCCGTGTCGTCAGAAAGGAATTGTCTGATGTAGTTAAGCGATTGGTTTAATAAAATGTCAGATGTATAAGTAATTCGTTTTTGCTCTAAATTTTTTGTTTTACTGTGGATTTGAGCCATTAATTTTCCAATTTCAAAATGAGTTTCTTTGCTGTAAGTTTGAATTTTATGTCCTTGTGCATACGAAAACAAAACGGCAAATCTTTGTCCTTCTGGTGCTTCAATAGTTTGGATAAAGTTTCCTGAATTGTCAGCAACTGGATAAGAAACAGAAATGTCATTTTGTTTTAAGAGTTGCAATAGGTTAAGTTCTTCCGTTATTTCTTCTTTAGTCCGCCAATTGTAGCTGTAAACCCTAAAAATAAAAGTATCATTTTCGCTGTCTATGCGATATGTGTGATTAATTCCCGTTTTTAAAAGTCTGCAAGAAGTATTTACTGTCAACGAATATTTTTCACGAACAAATGTTGCGATGTCTGCTGGTGAAAGTGTCGAATTTATTACGGAAAAATTTGTCATTTGTTTATTGAGAAGTGTTGTTCGTAAAATTGTGCATAACGATCAGGTATTGCCGATGGTTGGGAATTTGAAATTCGTCCGCCGGAACCGCTGCCTGGTTTTTTGATAAAGATAAATAATAAGTACTAAAGCTGGGCTATATTCGTCAAGCCCGAACTGCAGTACAATAGAACTACCGCTGTTGATTGCTCCAATGTCCAGCCCAACTATTGACAATACCCATGTTAGCGGCTGTTTCATTTTTTCTGTCTTGGTCTCCCAAACATTTCCAACGTTTGTTCGTAATATTTTTCTATTGGTTCAAGTCCCATTTTTTTTCTTCTTTTATCAACGTTTAGTGGGTCTTTTAAATCTTTAGGGAAAATTATTTTGTTTGTACTATCAAAAAGATTTCCATTGTTATCAAAAGAAAGTTGCGTTCCATATAATTGAAGTCCGCCAGTATTTCGTTGAACTCTGTCAAACAAATAGGCATAGTCTTTTTTAGAAATTTTCCCTTTGCGTGAATATTTTTTCAAAATCGGAAGCATAGAATTTTGAAATTGTGGGTCGCTGTCTGAATGTTGTATCAGAACAAAGTAATGACTTGAGGCTTCGTTTCCTACCATTTTGTTTGTTGGATAACCATACTTTAAAAAAATGTCTCTCAAGATAGGAATATGCCTGTCAAAGATTTGCTTTTCAATCTCTTGTTGCTTTTGAATACTGTCAAACGGAGCTTTGTTTTGGATAAGAGTTTGCAGCTTCTGTTGTACGCTTTGGTCAACTTGATATAAACTGTCAATTGTGTTTTTCAGTCGCAAGTTAGTTTGTCCGCAAACAATAGATACAGAGAGAAAAAATAATATTGTCAAAAAAGCATTTTTCATTTTAGTGTAAGTTTGTCTAAAATAGCCGCTAACGTTTTGGCAGCTTTGCGATGGCGGGGCAATCGAAGCACTTCCGTTCGGCTAATGTACAAAAGTTGATAGAAGCACACAAGTTCAATTTTGCACTTCTGCCCCGCTATTGCAAAACTGCTTGTTATATGCCGTTTTGTATTTCGTTTATAAAAATTGTAATATTTTCTACTGTTTGTTTCTGCTGCTCCTCAAGAGAAATGTCTGCACTTTCGTCCATAAATAGTTTTCCTAAATATCCAAATTGAGAATGGTTTCCTTTTTTAATCAACACTAATTTTGCATTTTTAGGAAGTTTAATTTTGTTTTCCATTACTTCTGGAACACTTGCAAGTCCGTCTTTTTCGGCATAAATTTTTATTGTTGGAATTGACAGGTTGGAAAGGTCTATGTCTCTTGGATGGGAAGTTCCCATTAGAAAAAGTCCTTTGAATAAGGTTGGGTTTTCATAAACAATTTGAGCAGCCATTTTTCCGCCTTGCGAATGTCCGCCAATAACATAGTTGCCACTGTCTAATTGAAAAAGGCTTAGCGTCTTTTTGTAATCGTATTGAGGCATCCGCCAATTCATTTTCATTAAATGGCAGGTAAATCCATTTTCGGCAAGTTTTCTACAGAGTGGGGCGTAAGCCTTTGGGTCTGTCAAACCACCTTGAAAAAATATAATTTTTGGATTTTGATTTAAGGCATTTGCTTGGAAAGTTATAAAGTCGTCCGTTTTAATTACGGTTACTTTGTCCGAGTTTTCAAAAGTATCTTTTGGCAAATTTCTACTTTGAAAAGTTGACCAATTCCACGCAAAGAAGATAGCAACTAAGCTAAACCAAATTGTCTTGAATATTTTCCACTTACTCCACTTTTTCATAATATATTTGGAAAGGTTTATTATTTCTCAAATTCCTCTTGTATTTTCTGCTTGGTATTTTCTGCCAGTTTTGACCTTTCGAGATATTTAACCGCTTCATTTTTGCTTTTCTGCTTTGCAACTTTTAATACATAAGTCTGCACAGCGATTGTTGACGAAGGGTTTTCATCGGCATTGAGTTTGTATATTTCTAATGCATCATTTATACGGTTCTTTTCGGTCAAATATTCTGCAAGATTTGTTAAATCGGCAATGTTTCCAAAATCGAAATTGTCTTTTTGATGTTGTTTGAGTTGGTAATAATACTCAATTGCCTGATTTATTGTTTTGGTTTCAATTAAGTGTTTCATTTCATAAACAGGCGATGGTTTTGCAAGAGAAACGGGCTGATTGTATAATGCAGAAACGACATTGTTAAGCATATTATCTAAAACATCTGCGTGATTAGCTACTCGTGTGTTGTTAAGAAAAGTAATAAAAACATCTTCTTCAGGAATACGGCATATCAGAGCTAAAAATCCATTTATTCTGCCACCGTGAACTTGAAGTGTAACGCTTTTTCCTGTCCCCATAAAGTTGCTGATGTTTCGCACTATCCAACCATAAGCATAATTGTCAATATTAGGCGAAAACATTATTTTTTTAGTTTCATTACTGATAAGTTTTTCGCTATTCAAACCTTTATGCCAAAGAAATAAATCATCTACGGTTGAGTATAAAGCTCCACAAGCAAATGTTGCAGAAGCCATATTGATATATCCCGAATTTATAAAGCCGTCAAATGTGTAAATATATCCATTTGCCCGCTTGGAAATAACTTTGTCTGGATAATCTATTCCCGAATTGGTCATTTGTAGTGGACTTAATATGTTTTCCTGTAATACTTGTTCAAACGGTTTGTTTGTTACGCTTTCAATGATTAAACCTAAAAGAAAATAATTGGTATTTGAATAGACATATTTAATGCCGGGCTCAAAATCAAGAGTTGTTTTGAAGTTTTCTTTTGCAAATTGCAATGGGTTAAATTGTTGTATAGCAGTTTCTTTTAGAAAATTTGGAAAATCTGTATAATTGGGCAATCCCGATGAGTTGCTTAATAAATGGTGTATTGTGATTTTATTTCCTGTTTCTTTGTCAAACCAAGGAAGATAGGCGATAATTTTTTCCTGTAAGTCAATTTTTTTCGATTGATATAACTGCATAACAAGCATCGAAGTAAATTGCTTACTTACAGAACCAATTCTGAATTTTGTTTCGGGTGTATTATCAATATTCCATTCTCGGTCAGCTTTTCCGTAACTTTTTCTCAAAATAATCTTGTCTTTTTGAGCTACTAAAACGCTACCACTAAAAGTATTACGCTTGTAGTAAGAGTTTATTACCGTGTCAATTAGCGGACTGTTGTTTTGTGCATTTCCAAATGTTGAAATGAAAAGTATGAAAACGAGTAAATTTATTTTACACATAACTTTTTTAGTTCTTATCGCTGTCGCTTAATGTTGTTGTAAACTTTACGCTATTTGTGGGGTGTCGTTTTAAAATGGCATATAACGGTACGGCTTGGCGATGTGGCGGTATTCCGTGATTCGTCTGCCCGTAACCGCTGCTAAATTTATAACTAAAAGTTCATTGTTTATTCTATTGCCTGGCGTTATTCGTCAGCCGGGACTGAAGCTGAACAGCGAACAAAAAGCCGAGGATATATTCGTCGTGCCGCCATATTGCCAAACCGAATGTTGCCTGCAGTTTTTCGTCACCCTACGCTAAAATGTCCTTTGCCAAGTCAAAGCAATGAAACGGGGAGTAAATTGTCCCTCCTTTGCGCATTAGTCGTAAGTTCAATTCTTTGATAGAACTTATAATTTTGGGCTCGGTCAAAAGAATGTCCTCAAGTTCGCCTAAGTCTGAAAAATGTAATAGAACCTGGTCTGCTCCTGCCGCTCTATAATTGGAGCGCCCTGCTTCAAGATTTTTGTACTTGTCACAAAGCTTGTCAAGTTCAGTATCGTTGTCAAAGAAAAGGCTTGTCAACACGAAAAAGGCAAACGGCTTTCTCGTCTTGCGTTCATAACCCGAAACAAATACTTCCATTGCATTTACATTTACACAGAAATATCTTGGATATGTGTTACCGTTAGTTGAAGGCATACAACTTAAAGACCAAAACGATAATTCCGTTTTCTTGAATGCGGGTAAACACTTCCGAATATACAAATTCAAGATACGTTTAAGCAAGCTATAACTTTCAACCTGTTTCAAATTGTCAAAGTTTCGTCTGTATTTGATTATGTGCTTTGGGTCTACGGTGGAATAAAGGTCATAGCCATCGTTTGAAAGTTCTATATCATTTTCAAGCCAATTTTCTTGATCTGTCATTGAAATGAGTAAGTCAAGGTCAGTCTCTCCGATGATATTTGAAACAAACGTTTTATTAGTTAGTAAAAGTCCCTGCATTTCTGCTTCGTGTATCAATCGTTGTTCGACTTCATTTAGATTCTCCTTTTTTATAGACTGGAACCAAAATCGCTCAATATTGTCGTAGTTTTTTCTATGTTGAGCAAACCGCTTTACTGCATCAATGGCTTGTCCGATGTAATAAGTGTCATCAGAAAAGTTAAGCAAGTAAATCCCACAACGGTTTTTGGACTTTGGAAAAAGGTCAGCAATAGAAAGTCTTCCTTGCACGTTGAAGGCGTTGTCAAACTGAAACCCTAATTGGTTGATTATTTCGGCTGTCATTTTACAATTGCAGGCAACGGGAAGGGGCTTGGCGTAGTGGCGGCATTATAGCACTACCGTTGATACGAAGAACCACAGTTCAAATATACCACAAATGTTGATACGAAGCACTTCACCCGCCATTACGCCAAACCCTTGTTAGCGGCTGCTTTTTTTGTTTACGTTCTCTTGAAATTTTATTGCCCACTGGTTCATTTGGTCAAGCACGGGTTTCATTGTTAGTCCGCCTTCTGTCAAACTGTATTCAACTGTTATTGGAACGGTGTTGAATGTCTGTCGGTTCACAATTCCTGCGGCTTCCAAATCTTTCAATTCTTTGATGAGCATTTTAGCTGATATGCCGTCAATTTCTCTTTCCAATTCTTTGAAGCGTTTCTTGCCAAAATACAATATTGACAGAATGTGCAATTTCCATTTTCCGCCCAAAACTTGTAAGATAAACTGTAATGAACTCACGTCATTCACACATTTTTTCATTTTTATTTTGCGTTTAATTTATTGACTATCAATTACACTAACTTTTTGGTTATTAGTTTACTTTGTTGTAACTACTTGCAAAAGTATAGTATTGGGTTTACATTTGCAATTTAAAATGAAACTTATGTTGAGAAATAGAACAATTTTAATCACAGGCGGTGGTTCGGGAATTGGTGAAGCACTTGTTACCAAGTTGTCAAATGATAACAGAATAATTATTTGCGGTCGCAATGAAAACAAACTAAAAAAGGTTGCTGATGCGAATAAAAACGTGTCATATTACGTTGCCGATGTGTCTGTCTCGGGTGATATTGACGAACTTTTTAAAAGGATAAAAACAGACGAAATTGTTTTAGATGTCCTTTTCAATAATGCAGGTGTTGTAGAGCAATGGAATATTGCGAAACCGTCTTTGTCGTCTGCACAGATTTTTGAAAAGATAAACACTAATTTGTCTGGTGCTATTGCTGTTACACAAGCGTTTGTCAGCCAGGCAAACAAGTCGGCAAACAATTTAATTGTCAATGTTACTTCGTCCATTGCCGTTTTTCCTTTCTCGCCTTTAGGTTTGTATTCCACGTCCAAGTCGGGTTTAAGCGTGTTTACAAAAATGATACGCCAACAGTTAAAAGGCACAAATTTCAAAGTGGTTGAAATCCTTCCGTCTCAAGTTGATACCGAAATGCCAAAGCAATTAGGATTTACTTCAAAAGGTGTAAATGTTCAGGATTTTGCAAGCAAAACGATTAACGCTATAAACAAAGGGAAAACGGAATTTTCGCCCGACCCAAGTTTTCCTATGCTTAAAATATTCAATAGAATTTTACCAAAAAATAGTCTGCTGAATATGGCTGATAAAATCAGTAAGAAGATATTGAAAAGTGAGTAGTTCTGTCGTGGCGGGTGGTTGTCGTAAAGTTGCCGCTAACGGTACGGCTTGGCGATGTGGCGGAAATCCGTGATTCGTCTGCCCGGTACCGAAGCTAAATTTATAAATAAAAGTTCATTGTTTATTCTTTTGCCCGGCGTTATCCGTCAGCCGGTACTGAAGCCCAATAGCGGACAAAATGTTGAGTATATGTTCGTCCAGCCGCCATATTGCCAAACCACCTGTTGGGCGTTCGCCTTATTCTCCGTCAAAGTAGTCGGTATCCATTTTCTTAATCTCGTATGTAATTTGTATTGTCACTCCAAGATTATAGTCAATCATCAGTTGAGCCAACTGGTCACCGTCTATTAAAACTATTTTTGTTTCGTTGCGTGGCACATAAGAAGCAGCGTCAGGCGTAAACCTGGATGTTGTAATAAATATTCCCTTCTTTGCGCCTTGCCCCGCTAATGCCCCTACAAACTTCTGGATTTCAGGTCTGCCAACACTGCCTTCCCATCGTTTGGCTTGAACATAAATTACATCAAGTCCGAGTTTGTCTTCTTTGATTATTCCGTCAATTCCTTCATCCCCGCTTTTTCCGATTGCTTTTCCGGCGTCTTTCAATGAGCCGCCATACCCCATTTTTACAAGTAGTTCAACCACTAAGTTTTCAAAGAATAGTGGACTGCAAGATTTTACTTTTGATAATAAGTCTTGTGATAGTGTCTGACGAATTTTCAAATAACCCGCATCCAAAATTTCTTCTGGTGTCTTTGCTTCTGACGTTTCATTTTCCACAATTCCTGCATCCATTGAATTGTTTTTCCAGCTTTCTGCTGTTTCAATATATTCTGGAATTTGTCGCAAGAATTTTAAATTGATTGTGTCTGGCTTTTGTTTCAAAATATCAAGTCCATTAGGTGTTATTTTAAAACTGCCACGTTTCAAGTTTTCAACAAGAGCGGCCATTTTCAAATGCGCTTTCGCCCAAGTCACTCGATTATAAAAAACAGTCTGGTTTCTGCTTGGAAGCATCTCCTGGCGTTGTTCATCTGTCAACTGAAACTCGTCAGCTAAATAGTTCAATGTCTCCTTGGTAGTGTGTTCCTTTCCGTCCGCAAGAAAGGTCAGCAAAGGAAGCATAAGGCTTTGAAAATCGGGTATTGTCATGATGTTTATGTCAATTTAGGTGTCGGGCGAAAGGTGACGTCCAACGTTTTGGGGCTTTGCGTTGTGGGGGCAATCGAAGCACAAATGTTCAGCCTTAAACCGAAGCTAAATTAATGAAAAAAAGCTGAAGTTTGCACTTCAGCCCCCATAACGCAAAACCCTTGTTAGCGGTTCGTTGTTTATTACCAAGCTATTTCTCCCGTTTCTGGATTATTTTCTTCGCTGAAAAATTTTCCTGTCGGTCCGTCATTGTCAATTAAAGCATATTTCACAATGCGTTTTCCTGCATCTTCAACAGTTCCTGTTCCCCTGTGTCCGTTGAAATCCGTTTTTGTAAATCCCGGGCAAACTGCATTTATTTTGAAGTTGCTGTCTTTTAGTTCGTAAGCCAAAACAACAGTGTACATATTCATTGCTGATTTGGACGAAAGATAAACCGCACCTTTGAAGTCGTAATACTTGTATGTTGGGTCGCTGTGCAATGTAAGCGAACCCTGACTTGAACTTACATTTACGATACGAGGTTCATCGGATTTTTTCAATAAGTCAATAAACGCCTGTGTAACTCTTACCACGCCAAAAATATTTGCATCGTAAGCGGCTTTGAATTTGTCAATAGTTGCATCAAGTGCCGCTTGTGGATAGCCTCCGTAAATACCTGCATTATTGATAAGTATGTCCAACGTTTTTGTTTTCTTACCTATTTCTGTCCGTGCATTTTTTACAGAATTGTCATCTGTAATATCAAGTTGAATAGCTTCTACATTGTTTAGCCCTTCTGCTTTTAATTTACTCACGGCTTCCAAACCGTTTTCTAAATTGCGACTGCCGAGATAAACGAAAATTCCCTTTTGAGCAAGTTGCTTTGCAACTTCAAAGCCAATGCTTTTGTTCGCTCCTGTTACTAATGCTGTTGTCATTTTTTTTGTTTTAAATTAATGACACAAAAGTATAGAGCCGAAAAATGGGGAAGATGGACAAATCAATTTATTGCCTTGACAAATCTTGCTGACTGTCTAAAAATTCACTTACGCTTTTTCCTGTGCATTTTCTGAAAAATCTTGAAAAATAATCAGGGTCGTTAAAACCCAATTCGTAAGCCAATTCTTTTACAGAAAGGTTTGAGTATTGTAATTTTCGCTGTGCTTCAATGATTAAGCGATTGGTAAAAAAATCTTTGGGCGAAACTCCCGAATATTCTTTTACAATTCTGTATAAGCTGTTGGTGGATAAAGATAATTTTTCGGCTATTGCATTTACAGAGGGTTGTTCCGTAAGATGTGTTTCTACCATTAGTTTGAACTCTGTAAACTTTGACAAATTGCTGTTTAAAATATTGGTCGGTGCTGTGTTTTTGAAATAAGCACTATTTAATTCCGCTAATAGCGAATTTAGGTAAGCCAATGTTATTTCTGTGTCGGTTGCTTGCTTGTCTATGTGCAATATTTGGTTTAAAATTTCAAAAACTTTTCTTACTCTGTCCCTTGTAGCACCGTCAAAAATTATAGTCTGTGAGTTTAATGGGTTTGCCAAAAACGGAAATTGTTGCGGAAGCAATGTCAGTGTGTTGTCGTCAAATAGTAGCTTGAAATATTTAATATTGTCTGTTTTTGATGGTGGCACAAATACTTGGTTAGGCATTGCAAAAAGTAAATGTCCGTCAGTAAGTGTGATGTCTTTCAAGTCCAAATTGTAAGTAATAGAACCGCTGTCAATCAGCACTATAAAATAAGAAGTCAGCCTACGAGGTTGTAAGAGTTTTTGCTGAATGTCAGGAGAAAGATAAGGGTTGTTGTCTGAAACAACTTTCAAACTCAACTTGTCTATTTTCAGGCTCTCAATTTTTTGTTTCGTTTCTTGCATTTTGTCTGCTCAAAGTTTGTAGGGTGTCTGTTTACAATGACCGCTAACGGTCGGCGGCTTTGTGCAGGCGTGGAAGTCTGAGTTCCGTCTGCCTGGAACCGCTGCTGATTATTTATTTTTTGTTGAAGATAAGTACAAAAGCCGATAGATATTCGTCCCGCCGGAACTGAAGTTGATAGCAATATACAGCACATAGTTTATTCTGTTGCCACGCTTGCACAAAACCGAGTGTTATAGGCAGTCCTATAAGGGCTTTTTTCGCTCCGATAAAAAAGTTGATTGTTATTCTTCATTTCAAATCGCCCAACTATCGATGATTGGAAAACCACAGTATCGGAGTGGGTTTCGCTTCATTCTTCGCTTCGATAAAAAAAGTTGATGGTTATTCCTCACTTCAAATCGCCCAACTGCTGATGATTGGAAAACAAAAGTATCGGAGTGGGCTTCGATTCATTCTTCACTCTGGTAAAGAAAGTTGATTATTATTCTTCACTTCAAATCGCCCAACTACCGATGATTGAAAAACCAAAGTATCGGAGTGGGTTTCGCTTCATTCTTCGCTTCGATAAAAAAAGTTGATTATTATTCTTCACTTCAAATCGCCCAACTACCCATGATTGGAAAACAAAAGTATCGGAGTGGGCTTCGATTCGATCTCCTCCATCTACAATTCAAACCTGGATGACTGTTACCCGATTGCCTATAACGAACAGGGCTTGGCGTTTGTTGGGGAATTTCATGTTCCGTCCGCCCGTAACCGAAGCCCAATACATTTGATAAAGTTGAAGGTAAGAATTAAAAGCCAAATTGAAAAACGTCAAGCTGGAACTGAAGTACAATAGCGAACAAAAAGCTGATGATTTGTTCGTCCAGCCCCAATTACGCCAAACCCCATGTTGGGCGTTCGTATTTATCTTTGCATTAGCCAAAATCTCCAATCTTCTGCTACTTTGTCCCAATTAAATATGTCATAGTTCGGTTTGTCATTTTGCAGCAAAGGGAAAAAATTATGGTCAAGTCCAATGTAATCTTTAAATGTAAAATTTGTTTTTTGTTTGGCTATTGTTGCAACTTTTAGATAGTCGTTTTGTGCAACTGCCCCAAAGTCTTTCGTGCCATAAGTTACTAAAACAGGAATGTTTAGTTTTAGCAGAATTTCAAGTGGTGGTGGATTTGAAAATTGATACTGTCCTTTGTAAGTGTCTCCAGTTGAATTATCGTTATTTTTATTTTCAATTGTCTTGCCCCAATACTCGAATATTCCATTCACGTTTCTTGCGCTGTCTATTAATTGTTCATTTCTTGCCCTGCCAATGATTGACATTATTCTACCCAATGGACTGCCTCCGGAATAAATAAGCTCTGTTACTTTTTTACACTTAAAAGCAATGTTTGCTGCAATTGCAGAACCCTCCGAATGTCCAGCAACTACAAGCTTTGACGAAGAAACAAACTTTTGTTTTTGCAAGAAATTTATTACCTGAATATCCCTGTCAATATAATATTCAAGTAAGTTTCGTTTTGTATAGTCTTTTGAAAAGTTGCCTAAACTGTCTGAAAATGTCAATTCATCTGATAATGAATTTCTCTCTGCAATTAAGGGAACGAAAGGTTTGTTGATTATAGCCAAATGATAGTTCATGCTTAAACTGTCAGAATTGAAAGGGAAAACGGAATAAATACCTTTATTGCCATTTTCGTTATACTTGATAATTAAAGGAATTGGTAGGCTACCTTGGCAAAACAAAAACAAAGGTTTCGTAATTTGCTCTTCACCTTTTTTTGATTTTATAAGAATATCAACAGTATCACCTTTATAAATTGTTTGCAAATGTCTAAAACCAAAGTCCTCTGCTTTTTGTCCAAAAAGAGATGCAGAAATAAACAAAAGTAATATGAAGAATAGTGGTCTCACAATATGACGCCCAACGGCCAGGGCTTTGCGATGGCGGGGCAATCGAAGCACTTCCGTTCGGCTAATGTACAAAAGTTTAATAGAAGCACAAATGCTCAATTTTGCACGTCAGCCCCGCTATTGCAAAACCGATGTTAGCGGTAGTTTTTTTAGATATTCAATTGTTTGTCTATGTTTGCAACCATCTGCTTTATAATTATTTTATGAAATGGTTTTATGATTTTAAAATAAAGTCGCCCAAAACTGTTGTGAAATCTCACTAATGTCGTAACGCAGATTTGGCTGGCTTGTTTAGAAATTTCTTCAAAAAGAATGAGTAGTCTAAAGTCCAAATGTTTGTCGTTCTTCCCTAAAATTATTCCGTCCTCTCTTTTCTCAAGCAATGGAAATGGTCCAAGTTTTTCGCCCACTTTTACTTTTTGCGGATTAGCGATTTCATCAATTTTTGTCTGTTTTAGTTTAAAGGTTAAAGCTACTTTATTTCTTAATTGCATAAGGTGTTTTATCCAACCCGGTTGATTCTTGCCCAAATTTGAAAAAATCGTTACAATCATTTCTGTATTCAAATTTTTCAAAGTTGGCTTTGAAAGATACGTATCCGAATAATCATACGTAAAATCAAAATTTTTGAAATTAGTGGATAATTTGCTTTTGAATTCTATTCTTTCCATTCGCTTGCTACCTAATTAAAATACTTACAACTAAAAGTATCAAACTGAAAATTGATACCAAATACATTGTTATCTTTTTTACTCTTACGGAAAGAGCAATTGAAAAGATGAATAATAGTGTGTTTGCAATGATGACTTGATAAAAGAAATGTTTGCCGGTCAGGTTTAAGTAGATGTTGTTTAAAATTCCACAAACAATAAGGGCAAGTCCTGCGGAAAAAAACCAATAGGCATTTTCGTCACTTTTTTTGTAGTTTTTAAACGTCAAAAGGCAATGAGCAATTCCTAAAAGAAATATTCCATAAATTCCTATTTTGTAAATCAGTTCCATTTGTCGTGTTTTCGTAATTTGGTTTGGCGTTGTCTCTAAAATTACCGCTAACGAGCCGCGTATTGGCGATGGGCGGGATTTTATGCACCAAAGTTGATACGAAGCACAAATGTCGAATTTTGCACTTCCGTTGATACGAAGCTGTCCAGCCCGCCTATTGCCAATACGATGTTAGTAGCCGTTTTTTTGTCCACAGTGTTTTAAATTGTTTTTAATACTCCTGCGTCTGCTCTTAAAGTTGCTCCGTTAGTCGCAAGTGATACAGGGCTTGATAAATATGTCGCTAAACTTGCTATTTCTGTCGGGTCAATAAAACGTTGCAATAGAATATGTGAATTTGATTGTTGCAAAATTGCATTTTTCATTTGTTCAATGTCAAGATTTTGTGATGCTGCAATTTGTTCAACAACTTCCGCAACTCCGTCAGAATAAGTTGGTCCGCCTAAAATTGTATTGACAGTAATTTCCGTTCCTTTTGTTAGTTTGGAAAGTCCGTTTGCAATAGCAGACATTGCAGATTTTGTCATTCCGTAATGAACCATATTTTCGGGAACATTCACTCCCGATTCGCTACTGATAAAAATAATCCGTCCCCATTTTTTAGCAAGCATTTTTGGAAATAGATGTCTTGACAAACGAACGCTGCTCATTACGTTTATCTCAAAATATTTATACCAATCTTCGTCTGTTATGTTTTCAAAGTCTTTCACTTCAAAAATTCCGACATTGTTAATCAAAATGTCAATGTCTGTCAGTTGAGTAAGTAGTTTTTCAACTTCGTCTTTCTTTGAAAAGTCTGCCACGATTGCCGAAACGGTTGAATTTGGAAACTGTGCTTGTAAGTTATTTTTTACTTGTTCAGTTTTTTCGGAGTGTCGTCCGTTGATAGTTACGGCAACATTTTCGTTTAGCAGTTGTCGGGCAATAGCAAGTCCAATTCCTTGTGTCGAGCCACTTATGAAAGCTGTTTTCCCGTTTAATTTTAAGTCCATATTTTATTGTCTGCTCGTTGTTTTTTGTCTGTCTGTTGATGTTTGCACGGTCGCTCGTAAAATGGCTACTAACGTTCGGCGGCTTTGTGCAGGCGGGGAAGTCTGAGTTCCGTCTGCCTGGAACCGCTGCTGATTATTTATTTTTTGTTGAAGATAAGTACAAAAGCCGATAGATATTCGTCCCGCCGGAACTGAAGTTGATAGCAATATACAGCACATAGTTTATTCTGTTGCCACGCTTGCACAAAACCGAGTGTTATAGGCAGTCTTATAAGGGCTTTTTTCGCTCCGATAAAAAAGTTGATGGTTATTCTTCATTTCAAATCGCCCAACTACCGATGATTGGAAAACCACAGTATCGGAGTGGGTTTCGCTTCATTCTTCGCTTCGATAAAAAAAGTTGATCGTTATTCTTTAGCTCAAATCGCCCGACTACTGATGATTGGAAAACAAAAGTATCGGAGTGGGCTTCGCTTTAATCTTCGCTTCGATAAAAAAAGCTGATAGTTATTCTTTAGCTCAAATCGCCCGACTGCTGATGATTGGAAAACAAAAGTATCGGAGTGGGCTTCACTTCAATCTTCGCTGCGATAAAAAAAGTTGATCGCTATTCTTTAGCTCAAATCGCCCGACTGCTGATGATTGGAAAACAAAAGTATCGGAGTGGGCTTCGCTTCAATCTCCTCCATCTACAATTCAAACCTGGATGACTGTTACCCGATTGCCTATAACGTTCAACGGCTTGGCGTTTGTGGTGGCATTTGAAAATCGTCAGCCGAAAATAAGCACTAATGTTGATAGTAGCACAAAAGTTGAATTACTTCCGTCAGCCGCCATAACGCCAAACCGATGTTAGCGGTAGTTTTATTCTGTCCAAAATTCTCCAATTGAATATGTTTTTGCTTGTCCACTAATAATTACTCTGTCTTTTTTGTCTTCACAATACAGCTTGCCTAAACGTTCAGAAATTTGTTCGGCATAAAGAACTTTTTTATTTAGTCTTTTCGCCCAAAATGGAATTAAAGAACAATGTGCCGAACCTGTTACAGGGTCTTCCAGTATTGAAGCTTGTGGTGTGAAAAACCTTGAAACGAAATCACAGTTATTACCAACCGCAGTAACTATTACGCCTCCAGGGTCAAGATTAATTTGATCAAATACTTGCCTGTCTATTTTTAAACTTCTGATTTCTATTTCATTTTCATATACCAGAACATAGTCTCTCGCTTTCAAAATTTCTTTCGGTTGGATATTTAAAGATTTTGAAATTATTGGTGGTAAAATGTCAGAAACTGGTATTCTCGAAGGGAAATCCATTTTATAGTGCATATTTTCAACCTTAACAATAAGGTCTCCACTTAAAGTTTCAAATATGATTGTTTCTTTCTTATAGTCAAGAATTGTCGCCAAACAGTGAGCTGTTGCAAGTGTGGCGTGTCCGCACAAATCCATTTCAATTTCAGGTGTAAACCAACGTAAATGTATTTTTTCTCCTTTTTCAACAAAAAAAGCTGTTTCTGCTACTGCGTTCTCCTTTGCAATTTTCAACAAAATTTCGTCTGGTAACCATTTGTCTAAGGGCACCACACAAGCAGGATTTCCTCCAAAAATTGTGTCGGTAAAAGCATCTATTTGATATAATTTATGTTTCATTGTGTCTGTCAAAAATTACCGCTAACGAACAGGGCTTTGTGCAGGTTGGGAAATAGAATTCCGTCTGCCCGGAGCCGCTGCCCGGATTTATTTTTTGTTGAAGATAAGTACAAAAGCTGATAGATATTCATCCAGCCCGAACCGAAGTTGATAGCAGCACAAAAGTTCATTGCTGTTCCGTCAGCCCAACTTGCACAAAACCCCGTGTTGCAGGCACGTGCCTTTGATTCCGTTGTTGGTCGTCGTTTAGGGTCGCTTGTAAAAAGTCTGCATTTTGTCGCCCGAAGCTGGTTTGTAAAAATTAGTTGCGTTTGTCCAAAGTTGCGCCGGCAAAGGTTTCTGTCAGTCGGGTTCTTATGCGATATTGTTTCCGTATTAAAAGTCTGAAATTCTCAAGATTTTTTTCTTGTTGTCCGAGTCTGCGCTTTTCGTTGCGGCGATGTGGTCCGGTTGTTTTGTTGTTGTCTGCCGGTTGATAAAAATTGTCTTTCGTGTCAAACCCTAAAGAGTTGAACTACTGTCCACCAGAGTTGTGTCCGGCAGTGGCGAAAAAGTGGAGATAAAGTCCGAAGTCCGAACCCTGTTCGCAGTTGGGGGTGGACAGTCGTTCAACTCTATAAGTTGAGTATTGAAGTCTGGTCTTGTCCACCTGCCGATGTTGGCAGAACAGCCGGGCGGCATTGCCTGCAACGTTCGGCGGCTTTGTGCAGGCGTGGAAATAATATTCCATCTGCTCGGAACCGCTGCTGATTAATAATTTTCTGCTGAAGATACGCACAAAAGCTCATAGATATTCGTCCAGCCGGTACTGCAGATGATAGTAGCACAACAGCCGAGATTTATTACGTCAGCCACGCTTGCACAAAACCGATTGTTGGGCGTAGTTTTTTGTTTTAACTATTTTCAGTTTTGGATCTTTCGTAATTAGCCATTTCGTTCATCCCTTCACCTGTCCGCCAAACATTATGATTTGTCAATTCACTAATTTGCCAATTATTATCAACCTTTGTCGCTTTGGCTACCAATACTGCACCAGCAAGAAAATGTTTGCCGTTTAGTGATGGGTTTTCAGTGCTGTCCGCCCATAGATGCATGGCAGTTAGGTTTGCCCGCAATATTGCAGTGTTGTCGGTAATGTTAACGATGTAGTCTGTAATTACGTGATGTGTCGCCTTAAACCTTGCGAAACTTTTTTGATGTCCGTCAAATATATTGTCATGTCCAACAGTTGCCGAACCATTAGGTCTTATAATTTTCGCATCAATCGTAAAAGTTGCTTTTACGATTGTTAGGTCAAGGTGTTTGTCGTCAACCGCAAAAAAATATTTAGTCAGCAAATCGCCGATATTTGTTCTGTCAATGTAGTTGCTGATTTGTTCTGTCGTTGCCATTTTTAGTGACGCAATTAATTACGCCCAACGGGCAGCGGCTTTGTGCAGGCGTGGTAATAGTATTCCGTCTGCCCGTAGCCGCTGCTGATTAATAATTTTCTGTTGAAGATAAGCACAAAAGCCGATAGATATCCGTCCAGCCGGAACAGAAGCTGATAGTAGTACAACAGCCGGGATTTATTCCGTATGCCACGCTTGCACAAAACCGCCTGTTGTGCGTAGTTATTATCTTTTAAATAGAAACTCAATCATTTTGTCTGTATAACTCTCGCCTGTAATTTGTTCGTGCATGGCAAAATTTTGTGGGCAGTTTACTTCTAAAATGTATGGTTTGTTGTCCTTACTACTAATAATTAAGTCAACACCGGCATAGTTTAAGTTTGCGGCGTGCGTCGCTTTTACTGCAACTTGGTTTATTTCATCAGGTAATGTTAATATGTGGCTTTTTTTGTCGTAAGCATTGCTTCTAAAGTCGTCTGTCTTTATTGGTCTTGTAATTGTGTAAATAACTTCATCCCCCAACACGGTCATGCGTTCGCAAGAGTTCGCTGGAATAAACTCTCTTAGTTGAAAGTCTATCTTTTTTGCCATGAGATAGTCTGCTATGCTGTAAAGCGTTGCAAGATTGTCAACCTTTATAACGCCAACGCCACCAGTACCACCATAAGTTTTAATAACAATAGGAAATCCGCCTAAATAATCTACATGCCGGTGTAAAAGTTGTTTGTCGTTATTGCCTTTGTAAATTGTTTTAGGAGTAGGAGTGTTTTGCTTCTCTAATTCAATATTGATTAAATTACTGTCATCTTGAAAGGAAAGATAATTGTATGTTCGGTAAAAACTTCTGACTTTGTTATTAAGCATTACTTTTTCAAGCAAATAGCTTCCTCTTGCACAATTATACAATCCATCATTTTCTGTAGGGACCGGTAAGTTTGAGAAATCTGTTTTTGCCTCGTCCATTAAACAAAATTGAATACTGTATTTTCGGCAAGCATTTTCTAATGAAGTTAACCTTGCTTGAACATTTAGACTGTCTGTTACAGCACTATTATATATGCAAAAAAAATCAGGCATTTTTTTTTCTGAATTTTACGATGAAAAATAAAATTACTCCTGATGTTAGAACGCCAATTCCCTGCCCGATGATTACTGTTATGTCATTCTTTACTATTCCATGTAATAGCCAAAGTACATAAGATGTTACAACTAATATCCATTGCAACACCGAAATATTTTGAGAGTTTTTTGTTTTCAGCAAAAGTTTTATTTGGCTTGGCGCACCAATCAGTTTTACTGCTAAACTTGCAATAACTGTGAGTGTTGAAATTACTGCTTCAAATGTCATACTTATAAATGTTTTATTATTACATCAACTAGATGAAAATTGGAATTATTGTGATACCTAATATTGGCTGTTCCATGGTTTATGAAGTTAAGTTTCTGAACCATGATATTTGTTCTATTGCTTGATAGTCCGACAATCCATTTTAACTTTAAATTAGTGGCATGACCTATAATTGCTTGGTCAAGTTTTTGAGATATTCCCTTGCCCTGATAATTTTCAGAAACGACAAGCCTGCTATAGTAACCAAAGGGTAAGTCTGCTGGAAGTCCTACTTGCTTTATATCTTCATAAAACGGAAAACTTTTAAGCGTGTTAAAACAATTAAGCCTTGCGGCTGCAATTATTTTGTTGGTATCAGTAACAATGAAGTTGTGTCCTAATTGGTCTAATTCATCGAACCAACCTTTAGGAAATAGTCGCCTATTTACAAATTCTTGTTTAGCTGAATGTTCCCAGACATCCACGCGCAGGTCATAAATTTCCTGAATTCTTGATTTGTCAATAAGTAATGTTGGTTGAAAAAGATTGTCTGCTGACATTTGCCCGTTGGCGTAATAGGGTTGTGAAAAATTACGCACAACGTTCGGCGGCTTTGTGCAGGCGTGGAAATAATATTCCATCTGCTCGGAACCGCTGCTGATTAATAATTTTCTGCTGAAGATACGCACAAAAGCTCATAGATATTCGTCCAGCCGGTACTGCAGATGATAGTAGCACAACAGCCGAGATTTATTACGTCAGCCACGCTTGCACAAAACCGATTGTTGGGCGTAGTTTTTTGTTTTAACTATTTTCAGTTTTGGATCTTTCGTAATTAGCCATTTCGTTCATCCCTTCACCTGTCCGCCAAACATTATGATTTGTCAATTCACTAATTTGCCAATTATTATCAACCTTTGTCGCTTTGGCTACCAATACTGCACCAGCAAGAAAATGTTTGCCGTTTAGTGATGGGTTTTCAGTGCTGTCCGCCCATAGATGCATGGCAGTTAGGTTTGCCCGCAATATTGCAGTGTTGTCGGTAATGTTAACGATGTAGTCTGTAATTACGTGATGTGTCGCCTTAAACCTTGCGAAACTTTTTTGATGTCCGTCAAATATATTGTCATGTCCAACAGTTGCCGAACCATTAGGTCTTATAATTTTCGCATCAATCGTAAAAGTTGCTTTTACGATTGTTAGGTCAAGGTGTTTGTCGTCAACCGCAAAAAAATATTTAGTCAGCAAATCGCCGATATTTGTTCTGTCAATGTAGTTGCTGATTTGTTCTGTCGTTGCCATTTTTAGTGACGCAATTAATTACGCCCAACGAACAGGTATTGCCGATGGTTGGGAATTTGAAATCCGTCCGCCGGAACCGCTGCTTGGCTTTTTGATAAAGGTAAATAACAAGTACTAAAGCTGGGCTTTGTTCGTCCAGCCCGAACCGCAGTACAATAGAATTACTACTGCTGATTGCCCCAATGTCAAGCCCAACTATTGGCAATACCAATGTTGGCAGTAGCCTTTTTTCTGTCTACCGGTTGTTAATTCAGCCCTTTTTTCTCATTGAAATATAATTGTCGTCAAACTTGTCAAATCCAAAATGCTTGTATAGCTCGATAGCCGGTTTGTTTTTTTTATTTACAGTAATGTCAATTGTTTTGCAATTTCTTTGCTTCAACCAAATTAGTCCTTTTTGTAAAAGTCGTTTTGCAATGCCCTTTCTTCTCTGGGTCGGCACAACGTAAACTTCGTTTATATAACCTTCGCCTACATAAATATTGTCGTCATAAGACAGAAAGATATAACCATTTAGAATCCCATCCTGTCTACACAAAATGTATTTGCAATTTTTATCTGTGATGAATTTCTTTAAATTTTTCCTATTCTCTTTTAATAGTTTTCGTGCATCGAGCTTATCGGATTTGTCAAACGAAACTTGCTTATCAAGTTCAAAATTCACTATCAATTTAAGTAACGGCTCAAAATCGTCTTTGATTGCGTTGGAAAATACTGTCATAATATATTGGAAATAGTCAGGTAGCTATTGCGGGCTATAATTTATTTATTTCTATATATCAGTTTCCTAACTTCTTTTTCAAAGTTTGTCGGATTTATTGAAACTAAATCATTTAATACCCTGAAAAAATTATCATCTCCCGCTCCGCACTTTATTAGAGTTTTTATTCCTTCTATTCCTTTTTTTGCTTCCACTTCATCACATAGCAGGCTCGAAATGGTTGATTTTACAGATATTTCGGAAGGTAGGCTATTGAATATTTTTATATCTTTTTGAAAGAGTTCAAGCAAACTGCTATTGGGGTTAGCTGTTATGTAATTCTTTAATTCTTCTATTAGTTCTTTTTGTTGAATCATTTCTCCATTTGCTTTAGCGTAATAAGCATTTCCCCAACTATAGGCAATTCCTTCTTCAGCCGTATGGTTCATTTTGCTATTACTACGGGTTTTGTTCGCATAGAAATGAAAAATATCATGAGAAAAATCTTCATTATTCATTATAGAAAAAATGGTTTTATAATCGCCGCCCAAAAAGCCATCCTTTGTTTTTCCGTTTAGTTCCGCATAATATGCCCAACCCAGTAGAAATAAAATTTCCTGATAATTACTGCATAAATAAAAATTGAATTTCTGGGGTTGTAACCCAAGTTTGTCCGCTATTATTTTATTTTTTTTGTCAAACCCTTTTGCACGGGTTATGTTAATTTTATTTCTATAGAAATAAGTCATATTCCCCACTTTTTTGGTTTTCCATTCTTTCGTCAGATATTTAAGAGGGATTGAAAACAAAATATTATTGTCCGAAGCTGTGGCAATAAGATTGATTATTGCTTCTATTGTTGGTGCAGCGTTGTTTTTCTGTCTGATAAAGGCAATACTAATCCAGTATTCATTTGCTGAAATCGGGTATAGATTTAATAGCTCTTTTCGACAAACATCTGAAGTGCTGTCATTAGTGTTTTTTTCAAACCCTGAAAGGTAGCTTAGCATGGATAAGCTAAGCTCCAAATCGTCATTTTTGATTAAACCTTTGTCTATTTGTTCACGCTCAATTTGTGAAAACAAAGTATCTAATGATATAAAGATTTTGTCCTTTAATAAACTGCCAATTTCATACTTCAAATATTCGGGTTTGGAAATAGAAGTCTGTCCGTTAGATGTTCCAACAGTTAGCAAAATAAAAATTAAAAATAATGTCCCTGCTTTCATCTGTCATCAAACATTCTATGCTGAAAAGTGTCTAAAAAAATTACGAGCAAAAGTTTGTAGTGTCGCGATAAGGTTACTGCCAACGAACAGGTATTGCCGATGGTTGGGAATTTGAAATCCGTCCGCCGGAACCGCTGCCTGGATTTTTGATAAAGATAAATAATAAGTACTAAAGCTGGGCTTTATTCGTCCAGCCCGGACAGAAGTACAATAGAATTACCGCTGCCGATTGCTCCATTGTCCAGCCCAACTATTGGCAATACCAATGTTGGCAGAAGTTTTACTGCTTAGGCTTCCGGTCGTATTTACTTTCTTCTAAAAACCGAATCGGGTCAGACATACCAATGATGTCAACTATTGCCTGTTTTTTATCCGCACTGGTTTTGTAGTACTCCTTAGCTATTGCATAGCCAATAAAGTATCCTAAGTCAGAAGGTTTGTCTTTAGCAGTATAACCATTATATAGCCAATTGCCAACATTTTGATTACATAGTTCATTCTTAAATTCTGTCCATAGTTTATTTTCATTCTTTTCTCCATATTCACTGCTCCTAAGTTGTCCTGTAATCAATTCTGCTATAAAATCACATGAGCCTTCCCTGATGGATTGCCACAACAATGGGCATTGTATGGCAGCAGAATCGGGTCGTGGTTTTTGCTGTGTATGAACACATTCGTGAGCAACAATCCCTTTTATTTTTTGAATAATATCCTCGCTGCCACCTGAACCGGTAGCACCTGATGTCACAGCGACTTCTGTTCCAATCAACACATACTTATCGGACACGGTGCCTCCGGTATTTTTTATTCCGATGGCAAAACAAATTTTAAAAGGCTTAAAGTCGGTATAAATTTCTTTAAACTTATTAAACACTTCCTCAATTACAGATTCTGATTTCTTTGCTTCATAAGTTTTTGGGCGTACCGACTGATAAAAGTCTAAATTTTTTGAAACTGCATCAAGAAATTTGTCAGCGGTTAAATCCCTTGCCTGTATAAAGTCCAACATGCCATTTGTTGCCTTGTCTAAATAATATTTTTGGAAACATGCAACACTATCTGAATAAGTTTTGCAACTCTTTAAATTGTCAAACGCAGCCCAAAAATGGTCAATGTCAATTGTGGTTACATCTTTCTTGTTTTCGGGTTCCAATTCCTTTTTTATTTGATTTTTAACCGTTAATTCAGTTTTGTTAAGGCTTTTTACTAAAAGGCTAATTTTTCCTGAATCCGGATTTTCCGGGTCGTCAAAGCGTTTAATGGTTAAAATGAAATTTCCTGAAGCTGGTGAAGCGTATTCAAATTTTTCATAGCCTGTTATATCATCAGGGTAATTGCTTTCATACACCTTTTCATTGCTTGGAGAAGTGAGGGAATAATATACAGCAATACCTTGCTGCAAAATAGAAAATTGATATATCCCGTCTTTTGCTAAAGACAAGGTATAAGTGAGGATATTGCCCTTTGTTACTTTAATGTCGTTGTAGTCTTTGTTGCAACTTATTTTTTGTTGCCCTTGTACAGAAGACGAACCAACAAAAAGGAGGATTGAGAGAGCAATCAGTATTTTTCTCATTTGTGTTGTTTTTCCTAATACGTTTTGTCAAGCGTTTTGTTACAGAAAGTGTCAGTTAAAAATTTCTGCCAACGTTCGGCGGCTTTGTGCAGGCGTGGAAATAATATTCCATCTGCTCGGAACCGCTGCTGATTAATAATTTTCTGCTGAAGATACGCACAAAAGCTCATAGATATTCGTCCCGCCGGAACTGAAGTTGATAGCAATATACAGCACATAGTTTATTCTGTTGCCACGCTTGCACAAAACCGAGTGTTATAGGCAGTCCTATAAGGGCTTTTTTCGCTCCGATAAAAAAGTTGATTGTTATTCTTCATTTCAAATCGCCCAACTATCGATGATTGGAAAACCACAGTATCGGAGTGGGTTTCGCTTCATTCTTCGCTTCGATAAAAAAAGTTGATGGTTATTCCTCACTTCAAATCGCCCAACTGCTGATGATTGGAAAACAAAAGTATCGGAGTGGGCTTCGATTCATTATTCGCTCTGGTAAAAAAAGCTGATAGTTATTCTTCACTTCAAATCGCCCAACTGCTGATGATTGGAAAACAAAAGTATCGGAGTGGGCTTCGATTCATTCTTCGCTCTGGTAAAGAAAGTTGATTATTATTCTTCACTTCAAATCGCCCAACTACCCATGATTGGAAAACAAAAGTATCGGAGTGGGCTTCGCTTCGATCTCCTCCATCTACAATTCAAACCTGGATGACTGTTACCCGATTGCCTATAACGAACAGGTATTGCCGATGGTTGGGAATTTGAAATTCGTCCGCCGGAACCGCTGCTTGGCTTTTTGATAAAGATAAATAATAAGTACTAAAGCTGGGCTATATTCGTCAAGCCGAAACCGCAGTACAACAGAATTACCGCTGCCGATTGCTCCAATGTCGAGCCCAACTATTGGCAATACCCATGTTGTATGCCGTTTCTGTTTATTGCTTAATTTATTCCGTAAAATGAAACCCCATGCAATAACATTAAGCTATCAGTTGTGTAACGGCAAGTCAAAACTATAAATGTTACTAGTTTTAGTTTCATTTGAGAAGTGACCACTTAAAGTAACGTGAATTTTATCCGATACGTGTTTAGCGACAGCTTCTTTTTTTAACCAAGCATTTACTGCCGATTCAATTTCAGATGCGGAGTATGTAACATCATCGCTATATCCATTAGCTTTGAGTGTTACACCTGTAGTAGTGGACGAAGGAAAAGATAAATAAATATTTTCTGCTAAAAAACCAATGGCAAGTACTGGGCAGTCTACATCCTTGTATGACATTTTCGAATTATAAAAATTTACAGAAACCTTAGACGCTGTTCCTTTCATAGTTTTCAACGCAGTATTAGTTATTTCAGTGATTTCCCAAAACCTAACCATTTTTTTTGTAAAAACTTCTGGGGAATTAGTATCCACAAATTTTAAACCCAAATGTAAATCGGTATAAGTAAGCGCCGGGCAGCCGTTTGCTTTATAATCAGCCCATTGGTCTTTAAACTTCATAATGGTTATTATTTTTTCGTTGTCGGCACCGTTGCTTAGTTTATTTAAATACAAATCGAAATAACCGTCAATTTTACTTTTATTATCTAAAAGTGGGTCGCCGCATTTTTGGGTTAGCAATCCTCCGTAGGCTTCTAATTCTAAGAAAAGAATTTTTTGATTGGTTTGCCCCAGTTTCTCGGCGGCTTGTTCGCATAGGTTGACGGCATCTGCAAATTGGTTTTTTGCATAACTGTCTTCGGCTTTGGAATAGAGATACTGTGCCTGTAGGTCATTATTTTGCCCAAAGGAAAAAGTGCAAATAATAACAAAGGCAAATAAGCATACTGTTTTTTTCATTGCTCTAAAATTTTTAATTATTCCAAAAATTATTTTTAGTTTGTTGAGTGGGCTTGTCGGATTGTTTTGTATCGTCTTTTTTAACAGGGTTACCCCAAAAATCTGTATTGTCCTTTTGTGCGCTATTATCCGAAAAAGGGTTTCCTGCAACGTTTAGCAACTGGGCGTTAAGAAAAATCACTTTCCCACTACCCATTTTCTTTACAAAATCGTTGTTGAATTTTTCGAGGTCGGTAATGGGGTAAAGCGTATGTACCATTTTTCCGTCACGGATATTCCTGTCAATGGATAAGAGTAGTTTCTTTTCTACTTCCGGCTTTAAAGGGTAAGTGCCGTCTGAATATTTTGGAACAGGCACAGTGTAAGTAAAGTAAACAACATCCTCATCTGCACTAAACTGTTTCGGTATCAGCAAAATAGTTGCATAACGGTCTTTGGACACCAAATCGGAAAAACTGTATTTGTTAAGGTCTAACGCTTCTTTAATAAAAGCGTTTTTGGTATTAACGATAAGATTTGTCCTTTCGTATTCTGCCCGCCTTTCTGCTTCCTTTTGCGCTTTTTCCGCCTTCTTTTCGGAAAGGCGCATCGCCAACGAAAGCCCCAGCCCAACGCCCGTGTACACCAATGCCGCCTTGCTGTCGCTTATTTGGCTTGCTCCTGCAAACGTGGCATCGAGCATTGCGCCCGATTCTTTTCTTCCGCTGCTGATAGCGGCTTCATAAGCGTTCATGGAAGCGTTTTTGGCATTTTCCAGTTCCATTTGTGTTTGCTGGTAGCGTTGCTGTTGTTGGTTAAATTGTTCTTGGATTTGATTTAGTTTTTGCTGCGTAGCAGCTTGTTGTTGGCTTTGAAGATTTTGTTGTTGCTGTGCTTTATTTTGTTTATTTAAAGCGTCTTGTTGTTCTTTTATCTTTTTATTTTCATAATCTTTCTGTCTTTGAGCCGCAGTTCTTAGCCAATCTTGTTCTCGCTTGTTAATATCAGAAAGTAACCCCTGATATCTTGTTCCACAAGCACATAAACAAACATTTATTGCATCTGACTTTCCACAAGGGTCAGGGTTGTTTGCATCTGCTGCATGGCTACCGCATTGTTTGTTACAGTTTACCCAATTAGTATAGGCATCATCCCTTAATTGTTTAAAATATGCTTTTTTGGCTTTTTTGTCCGCTTCAAGTTGAGGGTCGGGTTCAACGTAAGTATAAGTAATAGTTGGTTGTGCAAACAATTTGCTGCATATACAAAAACAAAATATTGTAAGTAATAACCGCATAAGCAGAAAGAAGTGTATAAAATTATGTTTATGCAATTTGTGTCAACCCCATATCCGTTGTTTCCCTATCGTCAATAATTAGGGTGTGTCCACGAATGGCATACAACGTTCGGCGGCTTTGTGCAGGCGGGGAAGTCTGAGTTCCGTCTGCCTGGAACCGCTGCTGATTATTTATTTTTTGTTGAAGATAAGTACAAAAGCCGATAGATATTCGTCCCGCCGGAACTGAAGTTGATAGCAATATACAGCACATAGTTTATTCTGTTGCCACGCTTGCACAAAACCGAGTGTTATAGGCAGTCTTATAAGGGCTTTTTTCGCTCCGATAAAAAAGTTGATGGTTATTCTTCATTTCAAATCGCCCAACTACCGATGATTGGAAAACCACAGTATCGGAGTGGGTTTCGCTTCATTCTTCGCTTCGATAAAAAAAGTTGATCGTTATTCTTTAGCTCAAATCGCCCGACTACTGATGATTGGAAAACAAAAGTATCGGAGTGGGCTTCGCTTTAATCTTCGCTTCGATAAAAAAAGCTGATAGTTATTCTTTAGCTCAAATCGCCCGACTGCTGATGATTGGAAAACAAAAGTATCGGAGTGGGCTTCACTTCAATCTTCGCTGCGATAAAAAAAGTTGATCGCTATTCTTTAGCTCAAATCGCCCGACTGCTGATGATTGGAAAACAAAAGTATCGGAGTGGGCTTCGCTTCAATCTCCTCCATCTACAATTCAAACCTGGATGACTGTTACCCGATTGCCTATAACGTTCGGCGGCTTTGTGCAGGCGTGGAAGTCTGAGTTCCGTCTGCCTGGAACCGCTGCTGATTATTTATTTTTTGTTGAAGATAAGTACAAAAGCCGATAGATATTCGTCCCGCCGGAACTGAAGTTGATAGCAATATACAGCACATAGTTTATTCTGTTGCCACGCTTGCACAAAACCGAGTGTTATAGGCAGTCCTATAAGGGCTTTTTTCGCTCCGATAAAAAAGTTGATTGTTATTCTTCATTTCAAATCGCCCAACTATCGATGATTGGAAAACCACAGTATCGGAGTGGGTTTCGCTTCATTCTTCGCTTCGATAAAAAAAGTTGATGGTTATTCCTCACTTCAAATCGCCCAACTGCTGATGATTGGAAAACAAAAGTATCGGAGTGGGCTTCGATTCATTCTTCACTCTGGTAAAGAAAGTTGATTATTATTCTTCACTTCAAATCGCCCAACTACCGATGATTGAAAAACCAAAGTATCGGAGTGGGTTTCGCTTCATTCTTCGCTTCGATAAAAAAAGTTGATTATTATTCTTCACTTCAAATCGCCCAACTACCCATGATTGGAAAACAAAAGTATCGGAGTGGGCTTCGATTCGATCTCCTCCATCTACAATTCAAACCTGGATGACTGTTACCCGATTGCCTATAACGTTCGGCGGCTTTGTGCAGGCGTGGAAGTCTGAGTTCCGTCTGCCTGGAACCGCTGCTGATTATTTATTTTTTGTTGAAGATAAGTACAAAAGCCGATAGATATTCGTCCCGCCGGAACTGAAGTTGATAGCAATATACAGCACATAGTTTATTCTGTTGCCACGCTTGCACAAAACCGAGTGTTATAGGCAGTCCTATAAGGGCTTTTTTCGCTCCGATAAAAAAGTTGATTGTTATTCTTCATTTCAAATCGCCCAACTATCGATGATTGGAAAACCACAGTTATCGGAGTGGGTTTCGCTTCATTCTTCGCTTCGATAAAAAAAGTTGATGGTTATTCCTCACTTCAAATCGCCCAACTGCTGATGATTGGAAAACAAAAGTATCGGAGTGGGCTTCGATTCATTATTCGCTCTGGTAAAAAAAGCTGATAGTTATTCTTCACTTCAAATCGCCCAACTGCTGATGATTGGAAAACAAAAGTATCGGAGTGGGCTTCGATTCATTCTTCGCTCTGGTAAAGAAAGTTGATTATTATTCTTCACTTCAAATCGCCCAACTACCCATGATTGGAAAACAAAAGTATCGGAGTGGGCTTCGCTTCGATCTCCTCCATCTACAATTCAAACCTGGATGACTGTTACCCGATTGCCTATAACGAACAGGGCTTTGTGCAGGTGTGGCATTCATTGAATGTCAAGCCCGGCACAAAAGCCGATTGAAAAACTAAAGTACAAAATATATTCTACTGCTTAATAGTATTCCGTCAAGCCGGTACTGAAGATGAGTAGCGAACTGCTGCTGATGCTTACAACGTCAAGCCACACTTGCACAAAACCCCATGTTATAAGCCGTAATTACTTCATCAACTCTTGAATTTTATTTTCAAGCGATGCTTCATATTTCTCGTCAAAGCCGGTAAAGATTTGCATGATTGTACCATTTTTGTCAATAAGAAATGATTTAGGAATAGCTCTTATTTTATATGAGGCTGCATGTTTACTATACAACCCTTTTAGGTCCGAAATATTAATCCAGGTAATGCTGTCTTTTTCAGAAGCATTTTTCCAATCATCCAAATCTGTGTCAATAGAAAAACTGATAATTTCAAAACCATTTTGATTATACTTTTGAAATAGTTTCTTCAATTTTTTATTGCTATCTCTGCAAGGTGCACACCATGATGCCCAAAAGTCAAGGAGAACAACTTTATTTTTATAGTCTGATAATTTCAACTCTTTATTAAGAAAGTCATTACCAATAATATCGGTAGCATGAGCACCGACTTTCAAATCGTCTGTTAAAATGTATTGTGTTATTACTTCTCCATATTTAGTTTTTTTAAGGTTTGTTGGGAATCTGTTAAACAAGATTTTTAAACTGTCTGTGGTAAGGTCGTTTCTTAAATAATATAGTTCTCTTAAGGTAACTAACGATGGATGGAAAGTGGCAATAGTGCGAAGCCTTATTTTAAAAATCTTTTGATCAATATCCCCAATATTAATCACAATTTCATTCCTTTTAAGCTTATCACTTTCATTTGTTGCTTTTGCAGTAAGACTATCTTGCAATTTTTGTAAAGTCGAAAAATTTTGTTGAACTGATTGAAATATTTTATTTAAGGGAGAGCCTTCTACATGCAAATCTGAAAAATTATTTTTGTCACCGCTTACTGTAATATTTTTATTCTCCATCCATAGTACGAAAGATACTTTGGCAAACTCTGGCTTTAGTCTGTAAATAGCAGGTTCCGACACATGTCCAATAAAACGAAGCTTTTCATTTTGAAGATAAGCAGAATCAATGTTTTGGGTAGCATCGATGTCATAAAAATAGAATTTAGTCCCGTCCTTAAATCCTGTCAAGGAAGCGTCTAATATAAACTTGTCTTGCCTTTGCTGTCCAAATATTGTGAAAAATGTCACACAGAAAAAAAGAGTTGTTGAAATTTTTGGGGTCTGCATAATTATGGCTTATAACGGTCGGCGGCTTTGTGCAGGCGTGGAAGTCTGAGTTCCGTCTGCCTGGAACCGCTGCTGATTATTTATTTTTTGTTGAAGATAAGTACAAAAGCCGATAGATATTCGTCTGCTGGAACTGAAGTTGATAGCGATATACAGCACATAGTTTATTCTGTTGCCACGCTTGCACAAAACCGAGTGTTATAGGCAGTCTTATAAGGGCTTTTTTCGCTCCGATAAAAAAGTTGATGGTTATTCTTCATTTCAAATCGCCCAACTACCGATGATTGGAAAACCACAGTATCGGAGTGGGTTTCGCTTCATTCTTCGCTTCGATAAAAAAAGTTGATCGTTATTCTTTAGCTCAAATCGCCCGACTACTGATGATTGGAAAACAAAAGTATCGGAGTGGGCTTCGCTTTAATCTTCGCTTCGATAAAAAAAGCTGATAGTTATTCTTTAGCTCAAATCGCCCGACTGCTGATGATTGGAAAACAAAAGTATCGGAGTGGGCTTCGCTTCAATCTTCGCTGCGATAAAAAAAGTTGATCGCTATTCTTTAGCTCAAATCGCCCGACTGCTGATGATTGGAAAACAAAAGTATCGGAGTGGGCTTCGCTTCAATCTCCTCCATCTACAATTCAAACCTGGATGACTGTTACCCGATTGCCTATAACGAACAGGTATTGCCGATGGTTGGGAATTTGAAATCCGTCCGCCGGAACCGCTGCCTGACTTTTTGATAAAGATAAATATTTAGTACTAAAGCTGGGCTTTATTCGTCCAGCCCGAACCGCAGTACAATAGAATTACCGCTGCTGATTGCTCCAATGTCCAGCCCAACTATTGGCAATACCAATGTTGTATGCCGTTTTCTTGGTCAGTCCTTATTGCCTTTTTTTGCATTCTCACTTCTTGTCAATAATTGTAAATTTTCAAGAACTGTCAAACCGCCGTTGTGCATTGGTTTGATGTGGTCAAGCTGAAAATCTAACTTGTTTTTGCTTCTATATCCACTTTCTGCGCTAAAGTAAAAACCGTCTTTGTCTGTAAATTTCTTAAAAACTTCGTCACGCAACCACTTTTCATAAATTGGGTCTTGCTCTCGCAATTCCTGAAGCCTTAGCTTTTCATAACTTCTCAGTTCTTTTTCTTCGGTTGGTTTTATGCTTTTGCGTTTAAAAAGTTCAGGGTGATTAATTCTTGATTTTGCAAGGTTAATTTCTCTTAAAAAGCCTCGTTTGTCAAAGTTGAAAAATGTTTGCCATTCAATTTCGTTATTGTCCCAAGTTTTGTTAATAAGTTCAGTTTGCGATTTTTCGCCGAGGTCTTGTGCGATGATTTCAGAAGCGATTTTGTCAATGTCATATTTTTCTCTGTCTTTCAATTCAATGAAAACGGGAACTTCGTCTTGAATGGTGTAATACTGTAAAATGTCTTTGATGTCTTGCAAATGATAAGCAGGATATTTTAATGTGCCTTTGAAAAATTCATTTTCTATTTGTTCTGCATAATCTTCTAACTCGTCTTCGTCTAAAGTATCTCTTTCTGTTAAACTGTTTTGTTCAAAGAAACTTGGCAGGGCGTTTACAAAATCCATATAAGATTGTAAAATATTGTCGTAAACCAGTACTTCGCAATTTCTTTCAATCGGCTCTTCATCATTATGTTGCTCTAAAAATCTGAACTGATAAATACCCAATGGAAAGCGCTCAATAAAGTTTAATTTTTCAAGTTCTTCCCGTTTTTCAGGGTCAATAATTTTGTTAGTAAGAATTGCAAATTCTTCAACTTTGTTAATGGCAACAAGCCGCAAAATTTTCTTTTTGGTTTCTCTATCAACATCGTTAAAGTCAATGTTGTCTTCAATGAATAATTTTTCAGGATTAACCCACGAAACCCTGTTTTGCCAATCATCTATAAAACTTACAATGTAAGCTTCTTTTGTTCCGCCTGCCTTTAAACCACGCAAGCCTCGACCAATCATTTGTGTCATTAAGATTGATGAAATTGTCGGTCTTGCTAAAAAGATTGATTGAACATTTGGAACGTCCGTTCCTTCGGTTAAAATATTGACATTGATTAAAACTTCAATTTCTTCGTTTCTGAATTTTGCAATTTTGTTTTTATTGTCTTTGCTTGAAATTGTAACGCCTGTTGCTTGGTCTTTTACCGTTGAAATTACATAATCGGATTTTACGCCTGCTTCTTTAAACAAAGCGTTTAAAGCAATTGCATTATCAACATTCAAAGCAAATACAATAGTTTGTTTATACTTTTCTTTGTTGAGAAGATACTTGTTTACAATTGTCAAATTTCTTTCGTCATTTTCTGCTATTGTTTTTGCAATCCCCGTTCCGATGCTGTCAATATCGAAATAATTAAGTTGCTCAATTTGTTCTTCTGATAAATCTTTTACAAAATTTAAACCTGTTGCAACTTCTTCAAAATACGGTTCAGATAATATTCCTAAACGGATTAAAGTCCGCAAATCTATTTTGTAAATGATGTCGTCTGGGAAAACTTTTTTTAACAAGCCCTGTTCGTTTTCGGCAGTTCTAAACGGTGTTGCCGTTAACCCAAGCATTTGAAAATGTTTTACATTCTCTTGAATGTGTTTGATTACTTTTCTATAAGTCTTTGCAGTAGCGTGATGAGCTTCGTCTATTACTAAAAATATTTCTTCAGTATTTCCTTTAATCCATTTGTTATATAAATGGTTGAACCCTGCATTAAGGCTGTCTTTGCTGGAAATGATTAAATCGTCTGTTGGTTGAATATTAATTGGCTTGTCGTGAATGCCCGAAATAATTCGATAATTGAAAGAAGTTTTGTTTTCAAAAATATCATTGAAAGCAAGTTTGTCGGAAAATGTACATTTTGCTTGTTCCAAAAGTTCGTGTCTGTGGGCAAGCCAAAGCACTTTCTTGCCTTTGTCCAAATAATTTTTTGAAATCCAATGACCTGCTGTTAGAGTTTTACCTCCGCCTGTTGGCAAAACCAACAATCCTGCAAATGGATTTTTATTTGTCTTAATTATTTTTTGAGTGAGATTGTAAAATGCTTTTTCCTGATGTTCGTATGGGATAATTCCACTTTCAGCATTTGCAATATTTATCTTTCCGGCAAAGTCATACTTTACAGTTTTCTCTTTTTTATCTGCCGCCTTTTTCCCTTCTAGTATTTCAGTTAATCGGAAAGTTATTGTTTCCCCTTTTTGAAATTGGTCTAAATTTTTTACAGGCTCTCTACCAGCCCAAAGTGTTACATTATGTTTTCTGAATTGATAGTCGAACTTGGCGAGGATGTCAAACTTACGCCTGTAAGTCATTCCAATCCTGTCAAAGAAAGTTTCATATTTTCTGTAAGTCAGGTTGTATTGGTTTTTGTTTATGTCGCTTAAAATTTCTGCAACAATTTCTCTGATTTCTTTTAGTTCCATATTTTATTAGTGGGTCTGTCTTGTGTTTGCTGAATTTTGGTACTGCTGGTGATAAATGGCATACAACGTTCGGCGGCTTTGTGCAGGCGGGGAAGTCTGAGTTCCGTCTGCCTGGAACCGCTGCTGATTATTTATTTTTTGTTGAAGATAAGTACAAAAGCCGATAGATATTCGTCCCGCCGGAACTGAAGTTGATAGCAATATACAGCACATAGTTTATTCTGTTGCCACGCTTGCACAAAACCGAGTGTTATAGGCAGTCTTATAAGGGCTTTTTTCGCTCCGATAAAAAAGTTGATGGTTATTCTTCATTTCAAATCGCCCAACTACCGATGATTGGAAAACCACAGTATCGGAGTGGGTTTCGCTTCATTCTTCGCTTCGATAAAAAAAGTTGATCGTTATTCTTTAGCTCAAATCGCCCGACTACTGATGATTGGAAAACAAAAGTATCGGAGTGGGCTTCGCTTTAATCTTCGCTTCGATAAAAAAAGCTGATAGTTATTCTTTAGCTCAAATCGCCCGACTGCTGATGATTGGAAAACAAAAGTATCGGAGTGGGCTTCACTTCAATCTTCGCTGCGATAAAAAAAGTTGATCGCTATTCTTTAGCTCAAATCGCCCGACTGCTGATGATTGGAAAACAAAAGTATCGGAGTGGGCTTCGCTTCAATCTCCTCCATCTACAATTCAAACCTGGATGACTGTTACCCGATTGCCTATAACGGTCGGCGGCTTTGTGCAGGCGTGGAAGTCTGAGTTCCGTCTGCCTGGAACCGCTGCTGATTATTTATTTTTTGTTGAAGATAAGTACAAAAGCCGATAGATATTCGTCTGCTGGAACTGAAGTTGATAGCGATATACAGCACATAGTTTATTCTGTTGCCACGCTTGCACAAAACCGAGTGTTATAGGCAGTCTTATAAGGGCTTTTTTCGCTCCGATAAAAAAGTTGATGGTTATTCTTCATTTCAAATCGCCCAACTACCGATGATTGGAAAACCACAGTATCGGAGTGGGTTTCGCTTCATTCTTCGCTTCGATAAAAAAAGTTGATCGTTATTCTTTAGCTCAAATCGCCCGACTACTGATGATTGGAAAACAAAAGTATCGGAGTGGGCTTCGCTTTAATCTTCGCTTCGATAAAAAAAGCTGATAGTTATTCTTTAGCTCAAATCGCCCGACTGCTGATGATTGGAAAACAAAAGTATCGGAGTGGGCTTCGCTTCAATCTTCGCTGCGATAAAAAAAGTTGATCGCTATTCTTTAGCTCAAATCGCCCGACTGCTGATGATTGGAAAACAAAAGTATCGGAGTGGGCTTCGCTTCAATCTCCTCCATCTACAATTCAAACCTGGATGACTGTTACCCGATTGCCTATAACTCATAAATATACGAACCTCCCCATTCCTCTCAAAAAATATCTCCTCCTGTATTCTTTTCTTTCTCAAATAGTTATCTTTTCTTCTTAACTGCGCTTTAACATATTGTTGTGACGCAAATACAATTTCTCTTTCTCCGTTCTTATAATGAAAGATCATCCAGCGGGCTTATCAGTTTTAATATATCCCTGTTGGTTACATGAAGATAACGTAGTGTTGTTTTAAGATCATTATGCCCAAGCAATTTCATTATCATCGAAATATCTGTACCCTTATCCAGCAGGTGAGTGGCAAAACTATGCCTCAGCGCATGTGTGCTGCCGGGCTTTAATATTCCGGCTCTTTCTTTGGCCTGCTGCAATACTTTCTGAAAGCTTCTTGCACTATATGGCTCATCTTTATTGTCACCTTCAAACAAATACCCGTTTTTGCGGGGTCTGTACATTGTGTAATACTCCCGCAACATCACTAACAAAACAGGGCTTAGCGGCACGATCCTGTCTTTTTTGCCTTTGGCCTGCTGTATAGTTAGCTGCATTCGCCTGCTGTCTATCTGCCATACTTTCATACCTACCACTTCGCTCACACGTAACCCTGATGAATAGGATAACATAAGCATAGTCCTGTGTTTCAGGTTGGTTGTGCCTTTAATTATCCTCGCTATTTCATCCTGGTTAAAAAAGTGCGGATTTTGGAACCGCTTTTTCGGTCGAGGTACTTCCCAGAAAAACCTCTCTCTTTTCAATACCTGCTCATAATAAAACTTCAGCGCGTTTATCCTGCTGTGCAAAGTGTTTTCACTAAGCTTCAGCTTTTCAAAACAATATTGCAGGTAACTTTTAATGCGACTTACCGGAAACTCATCTGCCGGAGTAGTTTTTAATGCCTGCAAAAAAACACTCATCTCATTCAGGTATGTTCTTATGGTTGAAGGGCTGTATGCCTTTAATACCAGCGTTTGATGCATTGCGGGTAAAATATGACCGTTAACCGGATTAATGTATGCCGCAGGTTTTATATTGCTGGTTAATGTATGCTGAGATAAAGCCTGTACGTAAATTTCCGGCTTAGCCGGCGCATGGATAGGGGCTTTTTTATATTGCTTTAAGGCGCTGTTGTCAATACCTGCAAACGGTTCAATATTTTTCAGCAACTCATCATAACAGGCTCTTGTAAAAGGCAGGTACCAGCATTTATTAGATTGGCTCCATTTTATTTGCCGGGTTTTTCTTACTGCTTTTTGTAAAACCGGCAAATGTGGAAAATGTATACCAATCCATGTGCTTCCCCTATGTATTAAGGGTGTTAACCTGACTTTTTGTTTGGTGTTTTGCATGGCTTCGCCCTCTCAGTTACATGAGCGTTTTATTTGGTAAATATGAAAAGAGAAATATGAAACGTAAAATCTCAAAAGTAAAAATCTCAGGTCTGTCATTTCACCTCTCACGAATAATTCTTCACTTTTCACAAAAGTTAATCAACGATATTGTATTTCCGTAAAAGGTTGTTTACCTGCTGAGTAGTATTACCGAACGCAGAAGTGTGCGACGCAACAATAGCTTAATAGCAGCACCAATGTTTGTTCTATAATTTTTTCTTTATTGACTACCCTGCACCTGCATGAAAAGTTAGCAAGAACCATTGGAATGCGGAAATAAAAGCGGCACAATTTTTTTTAAATATTATGGCAGCGCGAAAGTCACATAACTATCGCCGCCCGGTTTGCCGAGCTTACCGCCACCACAGGCTATTACCACGTATTGTTTACCATTTACCGAATAGGTTGCCGGTGTGGCAAAGCCCGGGGCCGGCAAATCTGTTTCAAATAATAATGCGCCGGTTGTTTTATTATATACCCTGAATTTACTGTCGCTGGTGGCTGCAATAAATAGTACACCGCCTGCAGTAATAACGGGGCCGCCATAGTTTTCCGTACCGGTATGGTGACCTTTGGCCTTCAGCTCAGGATAATCGCCCAACACCTGTTTCCAAACCAGCTCACCTGTATTAAGGTTGATGGCATTTAATGTACCCCAGGGCGGGGCAACCGCAGGATAGCCTTCTTTGGTAAGGAACTTGTGATATCCCGTGGAGTTGTAAGGCAGGTTATAATATTCATCTTCGGGTTTGGGCGGCTGCACAAAAGTCTTCTGCTGGTTTTGCTTTTCATCGAGAATAAAAGAAGCAAGCGCCTGCTTCTCCGTTTCGCTAAGCTGCGCGAATGCGGGCATCATTCTTCTGCCCGATGTAATAAGAGCAAAGAATTGCTGACGGTTATATTTCTCTTTTGCATTTTTAACAGCAGGAAAATTTCCGGCGCCCTGCCTGTCGGCGCCATGACAGTTCATACACAAAGAAGCATATAAACGTTTTGCTGCCTGCAGGTTAGTTTCAGTGCCGGTTGCTTTTTTCTTTACATCAACCATTGTCAATACCCAGGGCATTTCACTGGCATTTACATATAATATGCCCGTTGTTGGGTCGTAACCGGGTCCGCCCCATTCCGCGCCACCATCAAAGCCCGGGAAAATTACCGTGCCTTCTTTAGAGGGCGCATTGAACATATTGCCGGTTTTATACGATGCCAGTCTTTTTTTGATATCCCGGTAAGATGAATCGGGAACCAGTGTGTTCAAATCATTTTCCGTTAATATCTGCCGTGCAAAAGGTTGGGGCATTGATGGAACCGGTTGGGTATGCGAGAGCTTTTCACCAGCTAAAAATGTTTCTGTGGGAACAGGTTTTTCTTCTACCGGGTAAACGGGTTTACCTGTAGCACGATCTAATACAAATACATAACCGCTTTTGGTAACCTGGGCTACGGCTTCTGTTTTTTTACCATCTTTTTGCAGCGTTACAGGTACAGGTGCGGTTGGCAGATCCCTGTCCCACACATCGTGATGCACGGTTTGAAAATGCCAGATGCGTTTGCCTGTGCCGGCATCGAGCGCCAGCACACAATTAGCATACAGATTATTGCCTGTTCTTTTTCCCCCATAAAAATCAAATGAAGCGGAACCGGTGGGAGAAAACAATATACCCTTTTCTTCATCCAAGCTAAAGCCCGCCCATGCATTGGCGCCGCCGATATGTTTATAAGCAAGCGTATCATCCCAGGTTTCAAAGCCGGGCTCGCCGGGCTGTGGTATGGTATGAAATATCCAGCGTAGCTTTCCGGTGTGTACATCATAGGCGCGTATATGCCCCGGTGCTGCAACAGGGCCTTCCTCCACTCTTGTGCCAACAATGATCATGTCTTTATATATAATACCCGGTGTGGTTGATATTACATATAAGTGTTCAGCACCTTCACGCAGATCGTTATGCAGATCAATTTTACCAGTAATACCGAAGCCGGTAATTGGTTTACCAGTATTGGCATTGATGCAATACAATTTTGAATTGGCGCTGAAAAATATCCGCGCATCTGTTGAATCGTCTTTATAATACGTAGTGCCACGGTACACATTAAACGAAAATTTGCCATTGCGGTTTTCGCCAGTGGAATCGGCAACGGGGTCGTATGTCCAGATAGGTGTGCCGCTGGTGGCATTAAGTGCAATCAGTTTTAACCGCGGGGAGATTACATACATAGTAGTATCAATGATCAGCGGGTTTACCTGCATCTGGGTCATGCTGTCACCATCGCCTGTTCTAAACTGCCATACAACTTTGAGCTGAGAAGCGTTGACGGTATCTATTTGCGTAAGTGCAGAATAATGATTGTTTGCTTTATTACCGCCGTAGGCTGCCCACCCGGTGTTGGTGGAGGTTGCCGGTTTTTTATTATTACAGGAAGTAATAAAGATGGCAGATGCAAGCAGGAAGTATATACTATTTTTTATCATCGTTAGAGTTGTTTAGAGTCTATCACTCCAGCCTATCCCTCCTTCTCCCTTTCCTAAGGAAAGGGAGCGGTGCTGTATATCTTTAATAAACTGTATCACTTCCACATCAACTGTTGTAACACTACCTGGCAATGTGCAACATCTCTTTTATTTTTCAGCCTCCCCCCATTGCATTTTATCAGCCTGATCTGAATTTAGGCACCCCTCTCCGCCGCGCGGAGAGGGGCCGGGGGTGAGGGGACTAGAATTTATTCTTCCACATCATACTCTCCACCGGTTTATCGGGTTGCCCGCTGTATTTGGCGCTTTTTTTCTGGTTGTATTTTTCTTCAATTTCACCTTCCACCGGAAAATAGATCAGTTGCCCAACGGGCATACCTTTATATATGCGCACCGGCTGCTTTACGGATATTTCCAGCGTCCAGTTACCGCAAAAACCCACATCGCCCTTGCCTGCCGTAGCATGAATATCTATCCCCAGCCTACCGGTAGATGATTTGCCCTCAAGGAAAGGAACATGCGCATGCGTTTCCGTATATTCAAGTGTTACACCGAGGTAAAATACATGGGGGTATAATACAAATCCGTCATCTGGAATTTCAAAATACTCTATTTCATTATGCTTTTTGGCATCCAATATATGATCGCGGTAGGTAGCCAGCCATTTGCCCAGGTGCACATCGTAAGAGTTGCTGCCGAGGCATCCGCGGCGGTAAGGTGATAATACAATCGTTTTCTTTTCAATTTCTTCTAGTATACGCTTATCGGATAAGATCATTCCGGCAGAATTATATAATTAACTAATCTTAACTTCTTAATAATTTATCAATCAAAAATAATTGTTTGACAATTTGCTTACAGCAGGCGAATTTCGCATTTCGTTTTGGGTAATGCCTTTATTTTATCAACATAATATCAACGAGCAAACAAAACTTGCAGTTTGGCATATTACCGAGTCGGAAAATTTTTTTCTGTCGCAGGTGCCTTTGCAGCGTGATATCACCCACCCGCATAAGCGGCTGCAGCACCTGGCAGGCAGGTATATACTCAGGCTGTTGTTCCCTGATTTTCCTTTTGAGCTCATACGGATAGCCACCACGAAAAAACCATATTTGCCCGGTGAAGCATTTCATTTCTCTATATCGCACTGCGGCGATTATGCGGCAGCGATAGTAAGCACAAACCAGCGGGTAGGCATTGATATAGAAATACCTACTCCTAAAGTGGCACGCATCCGTCATAAGTTTTTACATGCGGTTGAGTGGGAAGCGATTGAAGGAAGCAGCACTTATATTGAACAAAATGCCGATGCAGACATGACAAGAAAGCTTACCCTTTTATGGAGCGCGAAGGAAGCGGTTTTTAAATGGTATGGCAATGGTGAGGTGGATTTCAGTGAGCATATACGCCTGGAACGTTTTGGTTTGAATGCAGAAGATAGCGGTATTATGCAGGCTTCATTTTTGAAAGAAAAGGTTGTACATCTCTCTCTGCCCTATATTACTTTTGATGGTCTTTGCCTGGTGTGGGTTGCTACAGGAAAGTGATTTTTATTTTGTAGATGATTACCTGCAAGGCTAATAGACAGCTTGTAAACTTTGAGGAGTATAAAAGAAAAGACCCGCTAAAAAAGCGAGCCTTAAATTCTTAAACTTGGTTACGTTACTCAAGAGCAAGAGGCTTGACCAAGCATCACAATGCAAATATATCACTATTTTTGACAAAAGCGCTAATGAGATTCGCAAATTTTAGGAACTATTTTTCTTCGCCAAGAATTGGACGGTATTTAACAGCCTGCTCAAACGACACAAAAAGATGTGTAAAGCTCTATAAATCAAATCTCAAAGTCGCATAAGCGTTTCATCCATTATTAGGTTCATTAGAAGTAGTTCTTAGAAATGGTATCAACGACCAACTTACAAGTTATTTTGCCGATCCAGACTGGATAATCAACCAAAAGACAGGATTTATGGTTGACCCAATTCTGACACACACAAATAAAAAAACTGGACAAACTGAAACCAATAGGTTCATTTTAAATTCAGTTAAAGGCGCAGAAAGAAAATTAAGAAAAAGAGGAATAGGTATTACAAGCGGACGGATTATATCCGAACAAACTTTTGGTTTTTGGACAGACCTTTTTGAAAATCACCATTACAAAATATTGAGGGGGCGACCAATAAAGCTATTTAAAAATCTTCCAGTTGGATACGGTCGCACAGAAGTTTTAAATGAACTCTCAAAGGTCAGACGGCTTAGAAACAGAATAAATCATAATGAACCAATTTGCTTTGTTGGAACAGCAATAGACTTTTCAAATACTATTGCCGTTTACAACTCAATCTTAAACCTTCTGAGATGGATAAATCCAGAATTAGTTCCCTGGATTAAGGAGATTGACAAAATAAATGCAACAATAGCAAAAGTTCAAAGTGTATAACAATGCCCGGCAGGCAATATGGCAACCAACATATGTTCGGCTTTTGTTTGTTAATCAGCTCCAATCTTGGCCAACGAATAAAGCCGGGCAATAGAATAAACAATGAACATTTATTTATAAAACATTTAACCAAAACATGCGTTGTTTGCTATAGTACGATTGATAAATTTTATCTTGCTTTACACCAGCTTAAACGCCTTTCTGTATGATGAATGCTTTTACCCGCCCTTTTATTAAAACGCCTGCACTTTTTATTTTTTTATCTGCATTGCTTTTTATAACAGCCTGTAATAAAAAAGAAAAAATCAAAGCAGTCAACCCGGAATTCAGCAAGTATATTGACGGATATACTTCCGGCGTAATTTCAAAAACCGCCGCCATACGGGTTCGCCTGACCGAAGAAACGCCTTCTACACACACCATTAATGAACCGCTGAAAGAAGAGCTGTTCAGCTTTTCGCCTTCTGCAAAAGGTAAAGCTTATTGGATTGATGCAAGAACGATAGAATTTAAACCTGATGAAAACCTGAAACCTGACCAGCTGTATACCGTCGATTTCAAACTAAGCAAGGCCACTACAGTACCGGATGATTTTAAAACATTCAGCTTTAATGTGCAGGCTATTAAGCCCGCTTTTACCGTTACTGAAAACGGGTTGAAGGTAACAGGCAGTTCAAAAGATATTATGCAACTTACCGGCGTGGTTGAAACCGCGGATATAGAAACGGCTGCGGCTGCAGAAAAGATATTGTCTGCAATATATGCCGGAAAATCAACAGCCATAAAATGGGAACATAATGAGCAGGCTCGCATACATAAATTTACCATTGAAAATATTAAACGTGGTAATGCTGCAGCCAGCCTGCAATTGCAATGGGATGGCGCTGCGCTTGATATAAAGGATAAAGGAGAAAAAACTGTTGAAGTTCCTGCGGTTGGAGATTTTAAAGTGCTGGACGTTCGCGCTGTGCAGAACGCGGAAAATTATGTGCTGGTGCAGTTTTCTGATGCTATTGCTACCAACCAGCAATTGAATGGTTTGATCACCATCAGCAATAAAGCTGACTTGAGTTACAGTATTGATGGCAGCGAAGTGAAATTATATGTAGCTGACGACTTTGATGGAAATTATGCTGTGAGTGTTAATGAAGGCATTGAGAATATCTGGAATAAAAAATTGCAAAAAACATTCAGCGCTAACCTGTTTTTCGAAAATCGTTTGCCTGCTGTAACCATACGTGGCCGCGGTGTAATATTGCCCAATACCGGTAAGCTGGTGTTGCCGTTTGAAAGCATTAACCTGGGAGCGGTTGATGTGAGCATTATTAAGATTTATGAAAATAATATTCCCCAGTTTTTACAAACCAATAATATCGACGGAGAGTCTGACCTTCGTCGTGTAGCCACTCCCGTAGTACAGCAAACAATTCGTTTGGATAATGATAAAACACTTGATCTCCATAAAAAGCAAAAATTCTCTCTTGATATAGATAAATATCTTAAAACAGAGCCCGGCGCTATATACCATGTAACCATTGGTTTTCGTCCTGAGTATTCATTATATAATTGTGCTGATGCTGATAAAAAAGATGGAGATGATGAAGAAGGCTATGGATATAACTGGTATGATGAAGAAGATGAAACAACCGGCCCGGATAGCGATGATGGTTTCTGGAAAGTATACAATGCTTATTATCCTTACGGTTATAACTGGCGTAAAAGAGATGATCCTTGCAGTCCATCCTATTATAACCGGGAAAGATGGGCGAGCCGGAATGTGCTGGCATCTAATATCGGGCTTACCGCAAAACGCGGCACCGATAACAGCATGAAAATTATTGTTACGGATATACTCACCGCGTTGCCAATGGCAGATGTTGAGCTTGAGCTGCTCGACTACCAGCAGCAGGTATTATTTAAAGCAAAAAGCGATAAAGATGGTTTTGCATCATTCGACCTGAAGAAAAAACCTTACCTGCTGGTTGCTAAAAAAGCTAACGAAAAGGGATACCTGAAGCTGGATGACGGCAATGCTTTAATGCTTAGCCGCTTTGATGTTGCGGGTGAAGAGGTGAAGAACGGGCTCAAAGGATTTATTTTTGGGGAAAGAGGAGTATGGCGTCCGGGAGATACGATGTACATCAATTTTGTGGTAGAAGATAAGGGCAATAAGCTGCCTGAAGATCACCCCGTGGAACTTAATTTGATAAACCCGCAGGGGCAGTTGTATAAAAAGATGATCGTTACAAAAGGAGAACATGGTTTTTATTTGTTTACAGTGGCAACAGATGCTGCTTCACCAACCGGAAACTGGCTGGCAAAAATAAAAGCAGGCGGAGCTGTATTTGAAAAGCGCCTGAAGGTGGAAACGGTAATGCCTAACCGCTTAAAGATTGATCTTGATTTTGGTAAAGATATAGTGCTGGGCAAAAACGCGGTTACAAGCGGCACGCTCCATTCAAAATGGCTGTTTGGCGCTCCTGCAAAAAATCTTAAAGCCAATATACAGGCTTCGCTGTATGCGAGAGGCACAAGCTTTAAGCAGTATCCTCAATATCATTTTGATGACCCTGCCACATCATACAGTACGGAAACAAAAACAATATTTAACGGAACGCTGAATGCCGAAGGTGCTGCACCGGTGAACGTGAATTTTGAAGTGGGCAAAAATGCGCCGGGTATGCTGAGTGCAAGCATGCTGGTAAAAGTATTTGAACCGGGCGGCGCTTTCAGCGTTGATAATATGGTATTGCCATACAGCCCTTTTAAAAGCTATGTTGGTATTAACATGCCGGAAGGCCCTAAACCCTGGAGGTTTTTGATGACGGATAAAACCTATGAACTACCTGTTGTGAATGTAAATTCGGAAGGTAAACCGCTCACGGGTTCACAAACCGTGAAAGTGGAAATATACCGTGTAAGCTGGCGCTGGTGGTGGGATAATACAGGAGACAGGTTGAGCAATTTTACACAGGATACTTATAACAAATTATTGAAACAGGATACGCTTCGTTTAACCAATGGCGTTGGTAAATGGAGTTTCAGTGCGCCGGGTGGTGAATGGGGAAGATACCTGGTGTTAGTGCGTGATATGCAGAGTGGTCATACAACCGGACAGATAGTGTATTTTGATGATCCCTGGTGGCAAAGCAGGAACAATGCTGACGATCCGTCTGCGGCAGCAATGCTGTCTTTTACTACTGATAAACAAAAGTATAATGTTGGTGATGATATCACCTTAAATATACCCAGCAGCAAGGGTGGCAGGGCGTTGATCAGTATTGAATCTGGCAGCCGGGTTATAAAAACAGACTGGATTGAAACACAACAGGGACAAACCATTTATAAATTCAGGGCAGAGCCCGGCATGGCGCCGAATGTATACGCTAATGTTAGCCTTCTGCAACCACACGCGCAAACGGTGAATGATCTGCCTATACGCATGTATGGCGTAATGCCGGTTTTAATTGAAGATAAAAACACAGTGTTAAAACCAGTGATCAATATTCCGGATGCGTTGCGTCCTGAGCAAAATTCTTCCATAACCGTTTCTGAAACATCGGGCAAACCAATGGCATATTGTATTGCTATTGTTGATGAAGGCCTGCTTGATCTTACAAGGTTTAAAACTCCTGATCCGCATGCCGCGTTTTATGCAAGAGAAGCATTAGGCGTTAAGAGCTGGGATCTGTTTGATAATGTGATTGGTGCATGGGGCGGTGGCCTGGAAAGAATCCTTACCATCGGCGGTGATGAAGCGGCAGGCGGTGGCGCTAAAGAAAAAAGAGCAAACCGTTTTAAGCCGGTAGTGAAATATATGGGTCCATTCTATCTTGGTAAAGGAGAAAAGAAAACACATACATTTCAATTGCCGCAGTATATAGGTTCTGTTCGTGCCATGGTGGTAGCTGCGGCTGATGGCGCTTATGGCTTTGCAGATAAAGCAGTAGCAGTTAAAAAGCCATTGATGATCCTGGGAACCATGCCGCGTGTATTGGGCCCGTCCGAAACGATCAAACTGCCTGTTACTGTTTTCGCGATGGAAAATAATATTAAGAATGTCACGGTTAACCTGGCCGCCAATGCTTTTCTACAGCCTGTTGGCAGCGCGTCGCAGCAGGTATCTTTTACTGCTCCCGGAGAGCAGATGGTATACTTTGATGTGAAGGTGAAAGAAAATACCGGTATTGGTAAGGTGAAAATTACAGCTTCAGGCGGTGCTGAAAAAGCGGAGTTAGATGTTGAGCTTGACGTGCGCAACCCCAGTCCTGTTGTAACCAATGTGCTTACGGCAACAGTGTCTGCCGGTGGCCGCTGGAATGAAACAGTTGTTCCGATTGGTATACCTGCCAATACAAAGGCCACGCTGGAAATATCTGGTATACCTCCCATCAATCTTGAAAAGCGTTTGGATTACCTGATACAATATCCATATGGTTGTATTGAGCAAACAACATCAGCGGTATTTCCGCAATTGGTGCTGAATCAATTAACTGATCTGAGTGATCGCAAAAAAGCGGATATCGAAAAGAATATACGCAAAGGCATTGAACGGTATAAAGAGTTTCAGCGTCCTGACGGTGGTTTCAGTTATTGGCCGGGATTAACGGAAAGCGATGAGTGGGGAACCAGTTATGCGGGGCACTTCCTGTTGAAAGCGCAGGAGAAAGGATATATTGTTCCGGTAGAAATGCTGCAGCAATGGATGACTTACCAGCGCAGCAAGGCAAATGCATGGGAGTCATCTACCACTAATTTTTATGGCGGGGATTTAACGCAGGCATACAGGTTATACCTGCTGGCGCTGGCAAAATCTCCTGAAATTGGCGCAATGAACCGGCTGAAGGAATTTAAGCATTTATCTCCTGAAGCAAAATGGCGTTTGGCTGCGGCATACCAGCTGAGTGGTCAGCAAAAAACGGCTGCTAATCTTATTGCAGGATTATCTACAACATTTGAGCAGCGTAAATCACCAGGCTATACATACGGCTCAAGCCTCCGCGACCAGGCGATGGTATTGGAAACACTCACGCTGATGGGTAAACGAAGTGAGGCAGGCGCCGTACTGAATGATATTTCAGCCAGCCTTGCATCTGAAAGCTGGTACAGCACACAAACAACTGCTTATAGCCTGATTGCTATTGCGGCATACTGCGGCACTAACCCAAGCGGTGAAAAAATAATTGCAACAGTAACCGCGAATGGTAAGAATGTTGACATCAACAGCAAATCATATATTGCCCAAACGGCGGTGAGTGCTGCCGACGCAAATAAAAATGTAAGTGTTGTAAACAATGGCAACAATACTTTATATGTACGTCTTATTGTTCAGGGACAGCCCTTAACCGGTGAGGGTATACCGGTTAAAAATAACCTGGATATACTTTCAATGGCTGTAAGCTATTTAACGCTTGATGGAAAGCCACTCGGTAGTATTGACCAGTTGCAGCAGGGAACTGATTTTGTAGCGAAAGTGAGCATAAGAAACCCGGGTATACGTGGGCGTTATGATAATATGACTTTGTCGCAGGTGTTCCCCGGTGGCTGGGAAATTTTGAATACACGTATGCTGGATAATGAAGGAAGCTTTAAATCTTCACCGTTCACTTACCAGGATGTGAGAGATGACAGGGTGTATACGCATTTTAATATCCGTGAAGGTGAAACGCTTACGTATTATGTAATGCTGAATGCCGCTTACCTGGGAAGATATTTTCTGCCGGGCACCTATTGCGAAGCAATGTATGATAATACGATAAGCGCAGGAGTGCAGGGTAAGTGGGTGGAGGTGGTGAGGTAAGTCCCCTCACCCCCGGCCCCTCTCCGCGCGACGGAGAGGGGTGCCTAAATTCCCTGCAGTTTTAAAAATTGTAAGAGCGGCAACCCGAAGATAGAAAGACCAGAAATGTAAAAGCGGAAAATAGATAAGCACCTTGTTTGGATATATTTTGTAGCTGATGTGGTAGTGATATAGCTTGGACTTTTTCTGCAGCACCGTCCTTCTCCTCGCAGATAAGGATAAGAGTTTGCCTACCGGCAGGCCGGGATGAGGCGGCCCTCCCCACTTCGTGGCGAGGGGTGCCCAAATTCAAATCGGGCTGACAAAATGCAGTGGGCGGGAGGCTGAAAAATAAAAGAGATGTTGCACATTGCCAGGTATCGTTATAAAAGTTGATGTGGAAGTGATACAGTTTATTAAAGATATGCAGTACCGCTCCCTCTCCGTTGTAAGGAGAGGGAGAAGGAGGGTGAGGCTTTACCGCATCTCACACCTTAAAAGAAGAACAAAAATCTTTTTCGGCGTTGTATTGGTATTGCTTATATGCTTTTGGTTTTGTCTTCCACGCCCGCTGTTTCATTCGTCTACGAGCTACGTAATTGAAGATAATAAAGGCGAACTGCTTGGCGCAACTATTGCCGCCGACGGGCAATGGCGTTTCCCTTTTAATGATTCAGTGCCGGAAAAGTTTAAGGAGTGTATTATAACGTTTGAGGATAAACGATTTTACCACCATCCCGGTGTAGATATACTGGCAATGGCAAGAGCTGTCCGGCAGAATTTTCATTCTTCCAAAACAGTGAGCGGCGGCAGCACGCTCACTATGCAGGTGATAAGATTATCGCGTAATAAGAAGCGTAACATTATTCAGAAATTAATTGAAAGTATACTTGCAATAAGGCTTGAAGTTGCGTATGCTAAAAATGAAATACTCGCTTTGTATGCATCCAATGCGCCATTTGGCAGTAATATAGTAGGGCTTGATGCGGCAGCCTGGCGCTATTACGGAAGACCGGCAGATAAGCTAAGCTGGGGAGAGATGGCTGCCCTGGCAGTATTGCCCAACGCCCCTGCATTGGTATATCCCGGTAAAAATAAAACAGCGCTATTGCGTAAGCGAAACTCCCTGCTGGATAGGCTGCTTGCTCAACAGAAAATAGATACCGCTACACATGATCTGTCTATGCTTGAACCTTTGCCTGATGAGCCGAAGCCATTGCCACAACTTGCACCACATTTGTTACAGCGGTTTAAACAGGAGCATAAAAAAGGAAATGCGACACTTATACAAACGACCATTAATGGCAATATGCAAAGAAATGTTGCAAGAATTGTGGAGCAGTATCACAATATGTACAAAGGTAATGGCATTAATAATGCCTGCGCCCTGGTGCTGGATGTTGAAAGCGGAAATGCGCTGGCCTATGTTGGCAACGTCTATCACCCGGAAAACGCAGATTTGCAAAGCCATGTTGATGTGATAAAATCACCGAGAAGCCCGGGCAGCGCGTTGAAACCATTGTTATACGCCTGTATGCTGAATGACGGATTATTATTGCCACAAACATTAATTCCGGATATTCCCACGCAGATAGGAGGATATGCACCGCAAAATTTTGACAGGGATTATGATGGTGCCGTACCTGCATCGCAGGCATTATCACGATCACTAAATGTACCCGCAGTGCGGATGCTGCGCGATTATAAATATCCGCGCTTTTATGATGTGCTGAAAAAGATTGGTATAACAACACTGAATAGCCCGGCAGATAATTATGGACTATCGTTAATACTGGGAGGTTGCGAAGTTACACCCTGGGATATTGCGGGTGTATATGCAGGTATGGCAAGGTCGTTGAACCATGCGAAAAAAAATAAAGGGAAAATACTGGCTGCTGATTTTCATGCGCCGGTATACATAAAAGAAGGAGAACAACCGGGCAATTCATCTAAGTATGCAATAAATTATGTCGACCCTGTGTCAACCTGGTATATGTTCCAGGCAATGGAAGAAGTAATGCGCCCGGGTGAGGAAGGTTTGTGGAAGCAATTCAGCTCATCACAGCGCATAGCATGGAAAACAGGCACCAGCTTTGGTTTTCGCGATGCATGGGCAATAGGCGTAACGCCACGCTTTGTAATTGCGGTGTGGGTAGGCAATGCTAATGGTGAAGGCAGACCGGGATTGATTGGCGTGCAAACGGCTGCTCCCATTATGTTTGATATATTGAAAACCCTGCCCGCATCTCCGTGGTTTGCTGAACCGGAAGGATATGTAAAAACAGTAGTATGCAGACAAACGGGGTTCAGGGCGAATATGGATTGCACAGATACCGATACGTTAAATGCGCCGGCGGCAGGAGTGAATGCACCGCTTTGTCCATATCACAGTATCATTCATCTTGACCCGGGCTTACAATATAGGGTAACCGAAGATTGTGTTTCACCTTCGATGATGCTGCATAAAAGCTGGTTCATATTGCCTCCGGTAATGGAATGGTATTATAAGCGCAGGCATCTTGATTACAAACCTGCACCTGTTTTTAAGGCCGGTTGCGGTGTGGAGGCGGCTCATAAATCAATGGAACTGGTATATCCGGAGCCGAATGCAAAAATTTATGTTCCGGTAGAGATCAGTGGTGAAAAAGGAAAAACGATTTTTACAGCAGCGCATCAAAAAACGGAGAGCAGAATTTTCTGGCACCTGGATAATGATTATATAGGCACTACCACACATTTTCATCAGATGGCGTTAAGCCCTTCACCAGGCAGGCATACGATTACATTGGTGGATGAATCCGGTGAACGGTTATCAAGACAGTTTGAGATATTGAAGAAAAGCGAAGATTAGAATGAATTACCATTGCGACAATTTTAAATGCACCCAATTTTCCCATCTTCTTATTCTTGCCAATTGGTTTTCGTATCTTTGCACCAAAATTTCAGACAATGCCTTTAATGCAATTACACCGCACACATAATGATTATGGCTTTTTTGCCGCAGATGCAGGTGGAAACACGCTTTCTATTGATATTCCGGTTGAGCAAGGTGGAGATGGCAAAGGTTTTCGGCCTATGCAACTTTTACTTGCCGGATTGGGTGGTTGTAGTGCAGTTGATGTGGTAAGTATTCTTAAAAAGCAAAAGCAGGATATTAAAGGTTTTTCCATAAATGTTGACGGGCAAAGAGAAAGTGGTAAGGAACCTTCGCTATGGACTGATGTAGAAATTACCTTTGATTTGACAGGTGAGATAGAGCCTGCCAAAGCTTTTAGAGCGGTAGAATTATCAATGAACAAATATTGCTCTGTAGCTGAAACATTGCGCAGGGCAGGTGCTAAACTGGTGTGGAAAGTAGTTATTAACGGCGACCCTGTTGATTTATAATTTTTCTACTTGTTTTTAATAGCAGCAACAAATTTATTTTAGTATGAGCTTACATCCTAATACGCAGGCTGTGCGTATTCAGACTCCACGTACCAATGAGATGGAACACAGTACACCGCTTTTCCTGACTTCAAGTTTTTGCTTTGAAAATGCAGAAACTATGAGAGCTGCATTTGCTGAAGAAAGTGATGACAATATATATAGTCGCTTTAGTAACCCAACTGTTCAGGAATTTATTGACAAGATGTGTGCATTAGAAGGAGCCGAAACAGGTTTTGCCACAGCATCCGGGATGAGTGCCATTTTCGGAACTTTTATGGCATTTCTGAATAGCGGAGATCACCTTTTAAGTTGCAGCTCAGTATTTGGATCTACGCACACTATTGTCACCAAATACCTGCATCGCTGGAAAATTGAATATAGCTATGCCGATATTAGGAAGCCTGAAACCTGGGAAGCTTTGATTAGGCCAAACACCAAAATGATGTATGTTGAAACACCTACCAACCCCGGGCTTGATATTGTAGATATGGAATGGCTGGGCAATCTTGCTAAAAAGCATAATGTAATGTTGGTTGTGGATAATTGTTTTGCAACACCTGTTTTACAAAAGCCAATTGCTTACGGAGCTGATCTTGTATTACATTCTGCCACAAAATGGCTTGACGGCCAGGGCAGGGTGCTCGGAGGTATTGTAGTTGGTAAAAAAGAACTGATCCGTGATTTATATTTGTTTTGCAGAAATACCGGGCCGTCTTTATCTCCTTTCAATGCCTGGGTATTAACCAAAAGCCTTGAAACTTTAGATGTCCGTATTCAACGGCACTGCGATAACGCGGAAGCATTAGTAAAAGCATTAGATGGTCATCCAAAATTAAACTGGATCAAATATCCCATGCACCCCTCCCACCCCATGTATGATATTGCTAAAAAACAAATGTTGAGAGGCGGAGGCCTGGTAACTTTTGATTTGAAAGGCGGTGTGGAAAGTGGTAAGAAATTTATGGATGCCCTGCAGCTGCTTTCATTAACCTCTAACTTAGGTGATAGCCGTAGCATTGCTTCACATCCTGCATCAACCACACATTCTAAATTAAGTAGAGAAGAGCAGGAATCTGTTAGCATAACACCCGGTCTTATACGCGTATCTGTCGGACTTGAATATGCAGGAGATATAGTGGCAGATATACTGCAGGCACTTGAAAAGTGTTAAGCATCAGGCCTTGTTAATTTAATAAAACACCGTCTTTTACCTTGCTGCCACTTATGGAGTATTTGCAGCAATCCCTTCTGCAATGATGAATGGTATATTTCTGCAATTGCATTTACATACTATCATTGCAATAAAATTTTTATTACTATCTTTCCCCAATCAATCCCATAACCGGTAATGAAAAATTTATTTTTTTCTATTGCATTTATATTAGCCGCTACACAACTCTTTGCACAAAAGTGCGGTACTTTATATTTTTCTTCCGGCAAAAAAAATATTCAGTTAGCCAATTATACAAAACGTGGAGAAGATGAGGGGCAGATTGTATATAAGATATCGAATATTTCAACCAAGGGTAATACAAGTTCTGCTCAAATAAATGTGCAGATATTTGATAAACTGGAGAAGCTGATTGGCTCTAATAATTGTAACGTTAAATGCAATGGGAATGTCTTGCTGCTTGATATGAAGTTATTCCTTCCGCAACAACAAATTGAGCAATTCAGGAATGCTTCGGTTAAAGAAAAACCGGCGTTCCTTGAATATCCTGTTATATTAAAAGTAGGCGATAAATTGAAAGACGGGCTTTTTGAAATGGAAGCAGACAGGAATGGCCTGGAACTGGCATTACGTATGGAAATAGTTAACAGAACAGTAACTGGTACGGAAAAAGTTTCAACATCTGCCGGAACCTGGGATTGTGTTGTTATAAGGTCAAAAACAAAACTTAATGTAAAAACAGGCCCAATTTCTATCCCTATGCAGTTTGAAACGACCGAATGGTTCAATCCATCAGCAGGCATTATAAAAACAACAACAAGTACAGGATATATGGAAGTGGCGGCTATTAACTGAGATACGTCAAAACAATTTTTACCTGAAGTTCGAATGCTAAAACTATAATATCAACTCCCCGTCTTTTGTTGGCTTCAATTCAACACGGGAGGGAACAACAAAAACACCATTTGGATATGTCTTTTTTATTCGGTTCAATAATTTGTCTGCATCTTCTCTTTTCAAAAAATTACCAATCTGAATTTTGAAATAAGGGGAATGATATATCAGGTATGTTTTTTCTCCTGGAAATTCGTTCAGCAATTTCGTCTTAATATCTAAAGCTTTATTGCGATCGTTGGTATTGATTACCTGTATACGGTAACCCTGCATATTGCGGATTGTTTTAAGGTATATGCCTTCATTAATATCCCGGTTTTTTTTAACCAGCATATCAATCCTCGGATCTTTCTGAACAGTGATATTATTCAGTGTATCGCTCTTTACTGTTTGGGCATTAAGTATATAGCTGAAAGATGTCATCAAAAAAAATAACACTGTTTTTTTCATACTACGCCTTGTTTAGATTAAGGATACAATATTTAAAAATAACATGAATTAATATTTATTACTGTATTGAACTTTGTTAAAAAGATAAAAGCCGATCAATTACCCGCTGATTGTTTTACAATATCAACACCGGCGCTGCAACCCAGCCTGTCTGCGCCGGCTTCTATAAGCTCCTTTGCAAATACAAAGCTTTTTATTCCTCCTGATGCTTTTATTTTAACATGAGCCGGCAGATTTTTTCGCATCAGTTTAACGGCTTCAACAGTCGCCCCCTTTTCAGCATAACCTGTAGAAGTCTTTACAAAATCCACGCCAGCCACACCATAAATTTCACAGCATCGTATAATTTCTTCGTCTGTTAATATACCGCTTTCTATAATCACCTTCAGGCACCTGTTGCTGTTCCTTACCATAGGCAATATTGTATTAATTTCACTGGCAATATATCCCCAGTCATTATTCTTAACTGCAGTAATATTCATCACCATATCCAACTCATCAGCGCCATCTATTATGGCTAATACTGTTTCAGCAACCTTGGCTTCAATGGCTGAATAGCCAAAGGGAAAACCAATAACCGTGGCAACTTTTATATTGGCAGATGCTAATAATGCTTTTGCTGTTTTAACAAACAATGGTGGCACACATACCGCGGCAAACTGATATTCCGTTGCTTCTTTACAAAGCTTCTCAATATCTGCCAGCACTGTAGTGGGTTTTAAAACAGTGTGATCTATGTATGAGGAGATGTTCAAGGTTGTTTATTTAAGCTTTCAGCAGTCAGTTTTTAGGTATCAGCTAACAGGGTTTAGTGTAACAATAGCAGGCGCTGATAGCTGATAGCTGACTGCTGATAGCTGACTGCTGATAGCTGATACCTAAAAGCTGACAGCTCTACGCATCCTTCCCATGGCACTGCTTATACTTTTTACCGCTGCCGCAGGGACATGGATCGTTACGTCCTATCTTCGGGCCAACTTTTACAGGCTCCTGCTTAACAGATGGCGCAGAAGGATCGAAATAGTCATTTTCATTTGCCGCATAATCATCGCCTCTTGCATCTATTTCATCTTTGTTCACCTTCATCCTGCTCATGTCAGTTTTTTGTTCCCTGCCTTCACGTATCTGGTTTACATTCTGTTCTGCGGGTATACCTGCATGTGTAAGGAACGAAACAATATCCCTGTTCACATCGCCATCCATATTACGGAACATTTCAAACGCAGTGGTTTTATAAATTACCAGTGGATCTTTTTGTTCGTATACCGCTGTTTGCACACTATGTTTCAAATCATCCATTGCACGCAAATGTTCTTTCCATGCATCATCAATTACAGCAAGCGTGATGGTTCTTTCCAGGGCATTCGCTAATTCCAAACCTTGTGAATCGAGCGTTTTGCGCATATTGGACAATACCTGTATTCCCTTCTTACCATCTGAGAATGGCACAATCACATTTTCAATATGATTGCCCTGCATTAATTTAATATTCTGAAAAACGGGCATTGCCTGTTTTGTAATCGAATTTTTGCGCTCCTGGTAATGTGCTGATGCTTCGTTATATAATTTCTCTGCTACCTTATTGATATCATCTCTCTTAAATTCATCATGCGCAATGGTAGTATCAATGCCAAAATGTATAATAGCTGCAAGTTTGAAACCTTCATAATCATCCTGCTCACGGAAAGAATTTATCAAACCCTCGCCCACACTATAGAACGCATTATCAAGGTCAAGCGCAAGCCTTTCCCCAAAGAGCGCATGTTCACGTTTGGTATACACAACATTACGCTGTTTATTCATTACGTCATCGTATTCAAGCAGTCGTTTACGTATGCCAAAGTTGTTTTCTTCTACTTTTTTCTGCGCACGTTCAATGCTCCTGGTAATCATGCTATGCTGAATCACTTCACCTTCTTTATAACCCATTCTGTCCATCATGGAAGCAATACGGTCACTACCGAACATACGCATCAAATCATCTTCAAGCGATACATAAAACTGGGAAGTACCAGGGTCACCCTGGCGACCGGCACGACCTCTTAACTGCCTGTCTACGCGGCGTGATTCGTGGCGTTCTGTACCGATAATAGCCAAACCACCGGCATCTTTTACGCCGGGCCCGAGCTTAATATCCGTACCACGACCTGCCATGTTGGTAGCAATGGTTACCGCACCGGCCAAGCCTGCTTCCTGCACTACCTGTGCTTCTCTTGCGTGCTGCTTCGCATTTAATACATTATGTGGAATTTTTCTTGACTGCAGCATCTTGCTCAACAATTCACTTACTTCAACCGATGTGGTACCCACCAGCGTTGGCCTGCCACTGTTACGCAATCTTTCCACCTCCTCAATTACCGCTTTATATTTTTCACGTTTGGTTTTATAAACCAAGTCCTGCTCATCTTTACGGGTTACAGCTATATTGGTAGGAATAGAAACCACATCCAGTTTATATATGCTCCAGAACTCGCCTGCTTCTGTTTCTGCAGTACCCGTCATACCCGCAAGCTTGTGATACATACGGAAAAAGTTCTGCAGTGTGATAGTAGCATAGGTTTGCGTAGCCGCTTCAACCTTCACATTTTCTTTTGCTTCAATAGCCTGGTGCAAACCGTCACTATAACGGCGCCCTTCCATTATTCGACCAGTTTGTTCATCCACTATCTTAACCTGTCCTTCAATTACGATATACTCAACATCTTTTTCAAATAAGGTATATGCTTTCAGCAATTGTTGTACGGTGTGAATGCGGTCAGCCTTCTGCCCGTATTCGTTCAATACATGCTCTTTCTTCAGTAGTTTTTCTTCCGTGCTGTCATTGCTTTTTTCTATATCCGAAAGAAGGATGCTTAAATCAGGTAATACAAAGAAGTTTGGATCTTCGCCTGAACGGGTAATATACTGTAAACCTTTTTCGGTCAGTTCAACCTGGTTATTTTTTTCGTCGATGTGAAAGAATAATTCATCATCAACAATATGCATTTGCTTTTGCTGATCGGCGAGGTAGTAGTTTTCGGATTTTTGCAGCTTTACTTTAATGCCCGGCTCACTTAAATATTTAATAAGCGCTGTATGCTTGGGTAAGCCCCTGTAGGCACGCATTAACCAAAGGCCTCCTTCTTTTGCATCATCCTTTCCTTCAGCGATTAATTTTTTGGCTTCTATCAGCGCTTTATTCACAATTTGCTTTTGCGCTTCAAACAACTGGTTTACTCTTGGTTTAAGCTGGATATATTGCTGATCGTCTCCACCTTTAGAAACCGGTCCGGAAATGATAAGCGGTGTACGGGCATCATCAATCAACACGCTATCCACCTCATCTACCATTGCATAATGGTGTTTGCGCTGCACCATTTCATCAGGATTGTGTACCATGTTATCGCGCAGATAGTCAAAACCAAATTCATTATTGGTTCCGTAGGTAATGCTTGCGTGGTAAGCCTTACGGCGATCAACGCTGTTAGGGTAATGCCTGTCAATACAATCAACTGTTAAACCGAGGAATTCATATATGGGACCATTCCACTCAGAGTCACGTTTTGCGAGATAATCATTCACCGTTACAATATGAACGCCTTCATCTGCAAGTGCGTTAAGATAAGCGGGTAAAGTAGACACCAGCGTTTTACCTTCACCGGTAGCCATCTCCGAAATTTTACCCTGGTGCAAAACTATACCACCCAGTAACTGCACATCATAATGCACCATATTCCAGGTAATTTCATTACCACCTGCTATCCATTTGTTCTTGTATAAAACATTATCACCGTTAATAACAATGTTTGGCTTTTTTATACTTAGCTCTCTGTCAAGGTCTGTAGCCGTAGCTTCAAGCTCACTGTTTTGGGCAAATCTTCTTGCTGTTTCTTTTACCACCGCGAAAGCTTCAGGTAAAATATTATTCAGCGCCTCTTCAATTTTTTCGTTTCTCTTTTTAGCCAGTTTATCAACCTGCTGGTATATCTCGTCTTTCTGCACTATTTCATTAAAAGGAAGCGCTTCAGCCTTGCTTTTCAGTTCTGCAACTTCATTATCAATATCAGCAATATGCTGTTTGATCCTTGCTTTAAATTCTGTTGTTTTACCCCTTAATTCATCGTTGGTTAAACTGCTGTAAGAAGCAAAATGCTGGTTTATGGTGGCTACTAAATGTGTAATAGCTTTTATATCCTTTTCCGACTTGTTCCCGCCAAAAAGCTTAGAAATAAATTGCAACATGTTGAGAATGTATTATAAATGAGTTTTTCGTATTATTCCCTGTGTCAAATATAATGCTGCTTTTCTCAACAGCCATATTGACAGAAGGAGGGCAAAGGTAAGAAAACTACGAAAGAAGGAAGGCAAAGAGTTTTAAGGTTTTATACGCATTTTTTCACGAACAATTAACGGTTTTGAATTATATCCTCCGCAGTAATCTTGAGGGTAACAGGAAGATGGATTTGATTAATGATAACACGCCTTCAACTGCAAAGCCCATTATACGGAATGGGATTAATAATAACCAAACAACAGGGTATAGCACTAAAGCCAAAATAGCAAGCGGCGCACATATAACCAGAAGGATAAGCCAAAGCAGAAAAGTGATCATTATACTATGCTATTAAGTACACTAAACTACAGGAAGAAGAAGACAATAAGACAGAAAATGTGATGACTGGTATCTACTTTTTGTATGACTGACTGTACAAAGTTTTCAAAAATCAATACTTTGCTGCCTGTCCCGGTTTGGGGATTGTTCTTAAAATAAAATCACGCAGGTGCTGATTGCTGGTGGCAAGGTCTTCTTTACGCAAATACATCATGTGCCCGCTGCGGTAGCCCTCCCAACTCATGCGGTCTTTTAATTTACCCGCGGGGTCCATCTGCCACATATTATATTTGGCGTTGAAATAATCGCAGGCGCCATCAAAGTACCCGCTTTGTACAAGCAAATGCAGGTTGGGATTTTGTGCCATTGCCTGGCGAAGATCTTCCGCTGTATGATTATTCTTATTATCCCAGGGATAAACATTGCCAAACATATTATACTTCAGATCGGTTTTGTATCCCAGCTCATCACGGATATACATATTAATTGCAGGCGTAAAGGAATGCAGCCAGGAAGTTAATTCAGCATTATAATCAGGGCTTTCACCTGCATTTTTTTTATCAATACCAAGATATCTTGAATCGAGGCGGCCAATGGTAAAGCCTTTATCTTTCAGTAATTCTTTCCAGAAAAGGCTAACTGAAACCTGTAAATTATTATCAAGAATCACTTTTTCAGGAAGCCCGGAATAACGGGAAACCTTAGCCGCAATTTCTTTTCGTTTGGCTTCTTCAAGCGTATTTCCTTTTGTTACGGCCGGCAGGTATTCATTAACGGTATATGCCTCAACTTCAGGCAGCATATCAGTCAGATCTTTTTGCTGCAGATCGGCAGGTAATTTTTTATGATACCATGCTGTTGCGGCAAAATAAGGCAACGACAATACCGCATCCATCACTTCACCTCTTTGAATACCAAGATCAGTTGGTGAAACAAGTATTACCCCATTCAGGTACATCCACTGGCTGTTTTGTAATTCCAGGGCAAGTCCGGACACACGGGTGGTGCCATAGCTTTCCCCAATCAAATATTTGGGAGAAGCCCAGCGTTTATTACGGCTCACAAAAGTGGCAATCCATTCGGCGAGATATTTTATATCAGCATTCACGCCAAAAAATTTTTCGCCGGGAATATCTTTACTCACCGTTCTTGAAAAACCTGTATTCACCGGGTCAACATATACAATATCAGCCACATCAAGTATGGAGTGCGGATTATCCCTCACGCCGTAAGGCTGCACAGGATAACCTTCATCATCAATTTTTAATACGCGCGGCCCGGTGTATCCAATCTGCATCCAAACCGAAGGAGTGCCGGGTCCGCCATTAAAAGAGATTACCAACGGGCGGGAAGACCTGTCGCTGATGTCAGAACGCTCATAATAGTTGTAACAAACACCTGCTATTGGTTTTCCTTCTTCATCCCATACCGGGATACTGCCGGTGGTAATCTTGTATGGAACTTTCTGTCCACGTATGGTTACCTCGTTTGATACGGTTGTATAAAAATCAATATTGAGTGTGCGTTTTTGATCTGTTGATTCCTTACCCAAAAATGGCGGATCAGCCTGTGCTTTGGTTTCTTTCTTTTGTGCAACAATATTTGTGCAGCATAAAATAAAGATAACGCCTCCAAGGAAAATCTTTTTCATAAAAATTATTGAATGAATGATGCTAAATACCAATATGCAAAACAATCTGTTCAAAAATGTAAAATAAACAATTATTTTCGGGTCTGTTCAAAACTTTCTGCAATGGTAAATGATGAAAATGTTTATAGTATACCCGCTAAATTCAGGCGCATAGAAAACCTGCATATCCTTTTATGGCTGCTTAAAGATGTATGCTGGGCGCTGAACTTCCGGACAATGGGAATGATCATGATTATACCTACCATAAGCGTAGCTGTTATGATTAGCTGGCAAACCAGGAAAATAACATCAGAACTCATTCATAATCTCGCCGTGGTTTGCTGGATTATAGCCAATTGTCTTTGGATGACAGGAGAATTTTACGGCTGGGATGAGGGCGCCTGGGGTGCAAGGTATCTTGCATTGTTTCCATTCAGCATAGGGCTTATTATCCTTTTCTATTACTATATCGTACTCGCACCGGGTAAAAAATTCCGGGAGAAGATGAGGGAGAAAACGGAGGAAGCGATTCGTGAAGAGGCATAGCAGAAGGCAGAAGCGGGAGGGGGTAAGGAATACAAGAGGCCTATATCTTACGCCGCCGCTTTATATCTTCTACCTTACCCCTCCCCTTCCAACCTTTTACCTTCCACCTTTCACCTTATTTATTACCTTTGCTCTCCTTAAAAAAAGCAGGATGTACAGGACACATACATGCGGAGCATTACGACTACAGGATGCAGGCAAAACCATCACATTGGCAGGCTGGGTACAAACCATCAGGAAATTTGGCGCTATTACTTTTGTTGACCTTCGCGACCGTTATGGCATAACGCAACTTTTGTTTGGCGAAGCGCTGAACCGGGAGTTGGAAAACAACCCTTTGGGAAGAGAATTTGTTTTACAGGTAAGCGGCACCGTGGCAGAACGCAGCAGCAAAAATCCTCAGTTGCCCACAGGCGATATAGAAATAAACGTAACCGAATTTACCATTTTAAATAAATCAGCCACTCCCCCATTTACCATACAGGATGATACAGATGGCGGCGATGATCTGCGCATGAAATACCGCTATCTCGATTTGAGGCGCAATGCGGTAAAGCAAAACTTAGAACTACGCTACGCTGTAAATCGTGCAGCAAGAAATTACCTGCACGAAAACGGTTTCATGGATATTGAAACACCCTTTCTTATAAAATCTACTCCTGAAGGTGCAAGAGATTTTGTGGTGCCTTCGCGTATGAACGAAGGACAATTTTATGCGCTGCCGCAAAGCCCGCAAACTTTTAAGCAACTATTAATGGTGAGTGGTTACGACCGTTATTACCAGATAGTAAAATGTTTCAGAGATGAAGACCTGCGCGCAGACCGCCAGCCTGAATTTACACAGATTGACTGTGAAATGAGCTTTGTGGAGCAGGAAGATATACTGAATATGTTTGAAGGGCTGATCAAATATATTTTCAAGGAAGTAAAAGGCATTAATTATACAGCGGCTGTTGACCGGATGACCTGGGAAGATGCCATGTGGCAATACGGTAATGATAAACCCGATATCCGCTTTGGGATGAAAGTAGCCAACCTTAAATTCCCAGGCTATACTTTCCCTACAAAAAAAGCAGCTATTGAAAATGGATTGCCAACAGGTTTTAAAGTATTTGATGAAGCAGAAACCGTGGTAGCCATAACTGTGCAGGGTTGCAGCGAATACAGCAGGAAACAAACAGATGAGCTAACGGACTGGGTTAAACGCCCGCAGATTGGCATGAAGGGCCTGGCTTTTATTAAATGTAATGCCGATGGAACATATAAGAGCAGCTTTGATAAATTTTACACTGAAGAACAGTTGAAGGCTATAGCAACTGCTGCAGAAGCAAATGCCGGCGACCTTGTATTGATACTTGCCGGCGCTGAGGAAAGAACACGTAAAGCCATTAGTGAGCTGAGGCTGGAAATGGGTAAAAACCTCGGACTGAGAAAAGACAATGAATTTAAATTATTGTGGGTGCTTGATTTCCCGCTGTTTGAGTATAGCGAAGAAAATAATCGTTGGGTAGCAAGGCATCATCCGTTTACCGCTCCCAAACCATCGGATATTGACACTATGATTCACAATTCACCGGTAATAAAAGACGCTTCTAATTACCTTGCCCACACCTACGCCAATATTAAAGCGAATGCTTACGATATGGTACTGAATGGCAATGAAATTGGTGGCGGTTCTATAAGAATTTATCAACGTGCATTACAGGAAAAAATGTTTGCAGCGCTGGGTATGTCGCATGATGAAGCGATACATAAATTCGGATTTTTACTGGGCGCTTTTGAATACGGCGCACCACCGCATGGTGGTATTGCATTCGGGTTCGACAGGCTTTGTGCAATATTGGGTGGCAGTGAAAGTATCCGCGACTTCATTGCCTTTCCGAAAAACAACAGCGGTCGCGATGTAATGCTCGATGCGCCATCTACTATTGATGACAAACAATTGGATGAGCTTTCACTAATTATAAAAGACAATTAATTGATTTTGAAAACTGCTTTAAAAATATCGAATGTTCTTTCCTGGATCAATATTATCATCGGTGGTATATTGGTATTGGGCGGATTGATTGGTGTACTTATGTCTGGGTCATTGGCAGCTATTCTTTCTGTAGTATTGGTAGGATCTATAGTACTGCATAGTTATGCCTGCTTTCAATTGAGAAAAAGTATACTTAATCCTGAAATACTTTTGAGCACTCAAACTTCGGGCGGTATCAGGATGGTTGGATACATAGCATTATTTTTTGCCGTCATGTACATTACAAGCGCCATAATATCGCTACAGGATCCCTACGAAGTAGCTAAACAAATAAATTTACCTTTCAAAGTTGAGGGATTTGACATCGTATCTATTGTACGTATCACAGGTATCTTTGCATTACTATTCGGTCTTTCTATTACCGCTAACGTAATGCTGAGCTTTCAATTACTGAGATGGTATACAGCCAACAACAATAATCAGAAAGCTCAATAAATATTTCCGCTTAAAAATTATTAAATCAGAAACAAGTATTTATGTCTTCCCATATTTCCAATGAACGCCCTCCTGCAGATAAAGTAATCAGCGATATTGCAGATTATATTTTAAATTATGAAATCAAAAATGAACCGGCATGGCAAACAGCGCATTATTGTTTGCTGGATACATTGGGATGCGGTTTTGAAGCATTAACCTATCCTGCCTGTACCAAATTACTGGGGCCAATCGTGCCGGGTACCATCGTTCCCAACGGGGCAAAAGTTCCGGGCACAGCTTACCAGCTTGACCCTGTGCAGGCAGCATTCAATATTGGTACGATCATACGCTGGCTTGATTTTAATGATACCTGGTTAGCTGCAGAATGGGGGCATCCTTCTGATAACCTCGGTGGTATATTAGCAACAGCAGACTGGTTAAGCAGAACAGCCATTGCCAATGGCAAAGCGCCATTAACCATGAAAGCAGTATTAGACAGTATGATCCGTGCGCATGAAATACAGGGTGTAATGGCACTGGAAAATTCTTTTAACCGGGTTGGCTTAGATCATGTATTGCTGGTAAAGCTGGCTTCTACCGCGGTGGTTGGAAAATTAATCGGACTTACAAGAGATGAGCTGATTAACGCCATATCACTTGCTTTTGTTGACGGGCATTCATTACGTACATACAGGCATTCGCCCAATACCGGCAGTCGCAAATCATGGGCTGCCGGCGATGCTACTTCCCGTGCGGTAAAACTGGCCTTGATTGCAAAAACAGGTGAAATGGGTTACCCTTCTGTGCTCACTGCAAAAACATGGGGATTTTATGATGTACTGTTCAAAGGCAACGCGTTTAAATTTCAACGTGATTATGGCTCCTATGTAATGGAAAACGTGTTATTCAAAATTTCCTTCCCCGCAGAGTTTCACTCGCAAACCGCGGTTGAAGCAGCTATGACACTACACCACCTGCTGAAATCCCTGAACAAAACGGTGGAAGATATCAAATCATTACGGATACGCACACACGAAGCTGCTATCCGCATAATAGATAAAAAAGGACCGTTGCATAATCCTGCAGACAGGGATCATTGTATTCAATATATGATTGCAGTTCCCTTAATTTACGGCAGGCTTACCGCAGCGGATTATGAAGACAATATAGCATCTGACCCGCGCATTGATATATTGCGTGATAAAATGTATACCGAAGAAGATGTTCAGTTCACCAAAGATTACCACGACCCGGAAAAACGTTCTATCGCCAATGCGCTTACTATTCAATTTAACGATGGAACCAAACTTGAAGAAGTGGTTGTTGAATATCCCATCGGGCATAAACGCCGCCGCGACCAGGGTATACCTGTGCTGATTGAAAAATACAAAACCAACCTGGCAAGAATATTCTCTGCTAAACAACAGCAAACCATTTACAATGCTTCAATTGATTTTAATAAACTGGTTTCAATGCCGGTGAATGAATTTGTGGATTTGATGGTGTGAGGCGGTGAGCGATCAGTTGTCAGTTGTCAGTTGTCAGTTGTCAGCTATCAGGTGTCAGGTATCAGGTATCAGCTATCAGCTATAAGTGTTCAGGGGATGGTTTATGGGCGATGATATCAGAATAGTGAAGGGCAATGGTACATCCGTGAAAGTTGAAACGATAAACGTGAAACCAGCAACCTGAAACCCCAAAGCTGATAGCTGATACCTGATAGCTGACACCTTAATAATACCCATACATACTCCTCACTTCACGCACTATATCTTCAATAACCGCGTCTTCGCCGCCGGGGTTGTAGGTTTGTTTTAAGCTGCTGCCAAATACCCATGCAATACTTTGAAAGAAGCCGGCAGAAAAACTGCCTTTATAGTCTTTGATGATCTCGTAACAGGTATTACCTGTTTCCCTTGCAATAAGCTTCATTAAAACTTTTCCCTGGTAAACGGAGAGGTCGGTAAGTGGTTTGGTAAACTCATTACGCAAATCTTTTTCGCGGCTTTTTACATAGGCCCTGCGTTTTTCTTTATCAGGAATGGTATCAAGATGCGCTTTGATATCATTAAACACTGTTCCGGCTTTTTTTGCATAAGGATAGGTAACATATACCGCATTCCTGAGCCTTGTCCATTCTTTATGCGCTTTTCGCTGCGCAGGTGTAAGATCAAGAAAAATATATACGGTGGTAAGTTCCCTGTAAGGTATGGTGTCTCCCTGGTAAATAATAGCAGGAACCGTAAGGGTGTCATTGGCTCCATACTTGCTTTGCGCCTGCGATGCCAAAAAACATGCTGCAACAAAGAGTACGGTGAGGGTTGATTTACGATATAGTTTTCGCAACAAAATCATTCAATGATTAAAATAAACGATTTTTCCTGGTTTTTAATACGTGTCAGACAGTTTAGGTAACCCAACCGCTGCCCTGCCCGTGCATTTTTAACTAAACGCAGTTATTTCAGCATCAATTTTAAATACGGAAAAATATGAGTAACAGACAGTTAGTTTGAGGAGAATCTTTTAAACATGCTCATAAAAAAGCCAATGGTCATAATAATTACGCCCAGCCAAAGCAACCCGATGAAAGGGAACTGAAACGCTTTTAATGTGATATACTTCATCACCGCGTTTGATTCTTTAACGCCCAGTTCAATTCCTTTAGCGGTTTTATCAACCTGGAGTATGAGGCTTTGAGAAATAACAGTATCACGTTTTGGTATTAAATTACTGCCTTTGGCAAACAAAGCAGGGTTCGCTTTATAATTCATACCATCATTACTTACAACGCTTACATCGGCAAGCCATGCGCTATCAACCAGTGGTAAGTCTTTATTGGAATTTTTATTCGCTTCAATAACCTGGTTAACCAAAATATATCCTTTCGAATAGTATACCGTATCGCCTGTGCGCACGGGAAAATTTTTAAATGAAGCCGTATCTTTCGCAGCCTCAGGATCGGGCATGGAGGTTACGAATGTAAAAATATCTTTGTTCCAGTAATGACGCGAATCCGGGTTGGCAGAGAGACTTGTTCTGCCCTCCTCTCCTTTCATTAAAAATGCATCAGGATATAATGTAAACTGCTCTTTTATTTTTTCCGTTGCAGAATCTTTGCGTACATAATTTACTTTAAAATATATTTTCTCATCATCAGGCAAAGTAGTATCACCTTCATAGGTAACCATGTATTTACCCATCGGAGCGGGCACACCCATTATCAGCGTTAAATTTTCGAGGCCATTATCCGGGCGGCCTTTGGGATCAGTTAACCCTGGCATTGCTATACCTGTTCTGTTAACAGATATCACTTCTTTTTTTGAAGAAGTAATTAAAATTGCCACAAGCACCAATCCAAAACCTATATGCGCAACAGAGCCGCCGGCTGCTTTTAATTTACCTTTTAAGCCAGACCATATATAAGCAATATTCGCCACTACCGCATAAATAGATGCAAACAATGCAAGATGTATAGCGCCAAGATATCCCGCGCCATATTTATCATAGCTTATTTTCCCTAAAATACTTATTAACAGGGAAATAAGCGCCGCGATGAAAGTAGGAACGGCAACTTTTTTCATCCAGAAATTCCGCGGAGTGCCTTTATACTTCAGATATTGTGTTATGGCAGTGAGCAAACCGATAATTACCGCTATCAATACCATTACCCTGTTATAAATATATTCAGGATCTTCGCCAATAGCTTTATTGGTGCCGAATATTTTGTTGATGATGGGTAACGAAGTATAAAAAGTAATATACGCTGCGGAAATGAAAAACACTAATGCACCCACAAACATCCAGAACTCTCTTGATGAAATTTCTTCTTCCTTTTTTACTACAGGAATATGTTTGCTGTTTTTAAAATAGAGAAAAATAAACAGCAGGGAGAATACAGACATTTTTGTAATCAAATGCCAGAATAATGAATCACCTTCTCCTGTAAATGAATGCACAGAAGTATCGCCAAGCACACCGGTACGTGTAAGAAAAGTGGAATATACCAGCGTTAAAAATGCGAGAAACAAAAACCAGAAGCTGGCCCTGGATGAATGCCCTGTTGATTTATTTACCAGCATAATGTGCAACCCTGCAACCATAATCAACCAGGGAACCAATGATGCATTTTCTACAGGGTCCCATGCCCAGTAACCGCCAAAAGTAAGCGACTCATAGGCCCATGCTGCCCCCATCATTATACCAACGCCCAGCATTGCGGCGCTGAAAAGCGTCCATGGTAAAGCGGCTTTTATCCACTCCCTGTAATCTTTTTTCCATAATCCCGCCATTGCAAACGCAAATGGAACAATTGTAGAAGCAAAGCCCAGGAAGATCACCGGCGGGTGTATAACCATCCAGTAATTCTGCAAAAGAATATTTAAACCATTACCATCCCGCCAATATTTCTGCAGATATAAAGGATCCTTAAAAATAGGCGCCCATACATATGGATTTTCATTACGCACTAACACAAACGGGCTGCTCCCTATCTTAACATCAAAAAAATAAATGCCCACCACAAATGAAGCCAGGAATACCTGCGCCAGGCATATTATTGTCATTACCGGCGTTTCCCACTTTTTAGCAGTTGCCATTACTATCAGGCCAAGCACACAATGCCAAAAATTCCAAAGCATAAAACTGCCTTCCTGTCCTTCCCAAAAGCAACTGAGCAAATACTTGGTAGGCAAGCTGCGGCTTGAATGTTTATATGCATATAAATATTCAAAGTAATGATTGTAGATGATGATATACAGCAGTATGAATGTGCATATCACAGATATTGTTTCGATGATAAAGGAAATACGTGCAAGTTTTTTCCAGCTATTATGTTCCTCAATCAACTTAGCCTGTGTAGCCTTATAATAAGAAAACGTTGCAACCAAAGAAGCGATAAAAGACAGGAGGACGCAAAAATGCCCTAACTGTCCTGCCCATAAATGTTCACCCTGGTAAAGCATGTCTGATTAATCCTGCATTTTATTTTTTAATTCTTTTTCCTGGTGTGCAGGATCGTCTTTGTATTTAGAAGGACATTTTAATAATATCTCTTTGCACTCAAATGTATCTCCGTTCATTTTTCCCTTCAGCACTATTCTTTCACTCATTTCCAGCTCCGGCGGCTTGGTGCTGTGGTATATAACTTTTGTATGACCGCCCAGGGAGTCAACCGCGTAAAAAGCAAGGTAGTTCGGATCTTTAACCGGGTCGTACTGAATATCTTTTGACCTGTCTAATTTGGCTATCAGGTGAATGTACTTTCCTTGTTTCTGGCGGGCGGAAGCGATGGTATCATAAGTGGTGAGATCTTTTGACATGGTAACCAGCATATACGCAATGGCCGCCGCAATCAATACCAACGTAATTATATGAATTCTTTTCATAATGGAAAATCCGGTTGAACTCCGCAAAATTAGCTTAAAAATCAACGCGATAATCGTTTAATCAGGTAATAAATACGCACTGTTATTTTGGTTCCGCTTTAAATAAACTAACCAACAAAATTTTAACATATCCTATACTGGCACGGGCATTGGAATATATACAAAGCGCACTTGCAACTTTCCCGGTAATCGCTGCGTTTATTAAAAAACCTTTATTTGTTTTAAATAAAAAAACGGCCATAACTTGCACCGCTTTTTTGAAGTATAGTAAATCATTATGGACCTTTCCAAATTTGACCCCAATTCATCAGGCAATCCCAACTATAATATTTTCGGATTACCTTTTACGGAAGAAGAAGCCCGCCTGGTAATTCTGCCCGTTCCGTGGGAAGTAACGGTAAGCTATCTTGCCGGCACAGCCAGGGCGCCTGAGCGTATACAAAAGGCAAGTATGCATGTGGAAATTTTTGATGCAGATGTAAGAGAAGGCTGGAGGCAAGGTTTCTTTTTACGTGAGCAGGATAAAAAAATATTGCTTAAGAGTGATTACCTGCGTAAGGAGTCTGAATTATATATCAACTACATTTCCCAGGGTGAAAACATTGATGAAAACCGCTTTATGTGCAAAACACTAAAAGAGGTTAATGAAGGCAGTGCTTTCTTAAATCAATGGGTATACGACCAAACAAGAGATTTGCTTGCTAAAGGAAAATTGGTAGGTGTATTGGGTGGAGATCATAGTGTGCCATTCGGTTTTTATAAAGCTATAGCAGAAAAATACAATGAGTTTGGCATTTTGCAGATTGATGCACATTGCGATTTAAGAGAAGCATATATGAATTTAAAATACTCCCATGCTTCTATTATGTATAATGCGCTTACGGAAATACCACAAATAACCAGGTTAGTGCAGGTAGGTGTGCGTGATTATTGTGAAAGCGAATGGAATTATATCAACAACAGCAATGGCAGGGTAATCGCTTATTTAGATAAGAAAATTAAAGAATCAATATTTGAAGGACAAACCTGGCAGCAGATAACAAGCGACATCATCAGCAATCTTCCGCAACATGTTTTTATAAGTTTTGATATAGATGGATTGAACAGAACATTATGCCCGCATACAGGCATGCCTGTACCGGGAGGTTTTGAGCTGGAACAATTATCTTATTTATTCCGTAAAATACTCGAAAGCGGCCGCACATTTATAGGTTTTGATTTGTGCGAAACCGGTGTGAGCAGCAATGAATGGGATGAAAATGTTGGCGCAAGAGTGTTATTCAAATTATGTAATTTAATGGTAGCAAAAAACTAATGGCAGCTCCGAGTAAACAAACAGATCTTTTTCAATACATACTCATTATAAAAAAAGAGAAGACGCTAAATATTGATTTAATCAGCATATTGTTATGCTTTATTTCTTTCGCATTTTTTATTTATCACAGCTTTTTGCAAAGCAATTTCCTCAGTGTTATTTTCCCGGATTCTTTACTCATTCCCATAACTGCAGCGCGTGCTGTATGGCTTAAAAAAAACTCCGGCAAATCATCTGTTACTTTTAAGCATCCTTTACTTATATCCGGAATTATATGGTTGTTTATCCCAAACATGCGTTGGGTTTTTATTTTGTTTGTGCTGTTTGTTTTGTTTGATCACCAGGCGCGTCATCCATTGGAGGTAGGCGTATCAGACGAGCAGGTTGTGATCAATACTTTTTTCAGGAAGAAATATAAATGGAATGAATTTACCAATATTATATTGAAAGACAACCTGCTGACGCTTGATTTTAAAAACAATAAAGTACTGCAACGAGAAATAGAGCCTTATTTAAGCAATGTAGATGAACAGGAGTTTAATGCATTTTGCGAGGAGCAGATGCAAAAGGGCTATCAGCAGTGAGCCGTCAGCTATCAGCTATCAGCCGTATATTCCGTGTGTTATTCTATAAAATCATTAATAAGATAATAAGACAGCATGTCATCAAGTTCATTTGAAGAGGGAAGGGTTTTACTGATAAATAAACCATTACACTGGACATCATTTGACGTGGTGCGGAAAATCCGCAACCGCATTAAAATTAAAAAAGTAGGGCATGCAGGCACACTCGATCCGCTCGCAACCGGTTTGCTGATAGTATGCACCGGCAGGTTTACCAAAAAGATTAATGAATATATGGCGCAGGAAAAAGAGTATACCGGCACTATTACACTTGGCGCCACCACCCCAACCTATGACCTGGAAAGTGAACCGGAAAACTTTACATCTTTTAAAGATATCACACCTGAAAAAATATACGCCGCCACCACGGCGTTTACCGGCGAAATACAACAGGTTCCTCCTGCACATTCTGCCATAAAAAAAGACGGCAAGCCCGTGTACCTACTGGCACGCAAGGGCAAAGAAGTTCAGTTAGAACCACGCACCATATATATAAAAGAATTTACTATCACCCATATTGAAATGCCGGTGATACATTTTAAAGTTACCTGCTCAACAGGAACGTATATACGCAGTTTGGGAAACGATTTTGGTGCAGCATTAGGTTGTGGCGGTTACCTGAGCAGTTTATGCAGAACAAGAATAGGAAACTATACGGTGAATGAATCACAAACGATGGATGCGTTTTTGAAGGAGTTGGAGGACGGGAACTGAGGTTTCGGCTATCAGCAAGCAACCTGAAAGCTGACAGCTGAAACCTGATAGCTAAAACGGATACCCTATCCCAAACTGGAATGCTGGCGTTCGCATATTACTTTTTATAAACCATCCTCCATCCGCTGATTTTACAGATGCATCAGAAGCATACAAAGGGTCTTTCAGTCTCCACCCTAAATCAAATCGCAGAAGGAAATAACGGAAGTCGAGCCTCAGGCCTGCCCCCCCCGCAACAGCAATATCCGCATAGAGCCGGTTTAATCTGAACACCCCATATTGAAATTCAGGTTCTTCAGATTTTCTGATCCAAACATTTCCAATATCACTAAACAATGCGCCTCTTAACCAATATCCATATATCGGCAAAATATCAAACCGGTATTCAATGTTTCCTTCCAGTTGAATATCCGCGTACCTGTCGTCAAATCTTTTTTCAATAAGGTTACCATCAGCATCATAACTTCTTACCCTCAATGTATCATAAAAAATACTTGAGCCCGGCCCTAACTTACGCAACCGCCATCCACGCATACTATTTGGTCCACCGGCAAAAAACTGCCGGAAAAACGGAAGGGTAATATCTCCGTCTTTATTACTCTCCGTTTTAAAACCTACACCATAACCTGCAAAAAATCTGAATGCCCATGAGGTTTTAGGAAGTGTAAGGTAATGCCTGTAATCGGCACTTACTTTGATAAACCGGTAAAGATCCTGTAAAATTTTCCCTTCGGCTGTAAGTTCTTTAAACAAACCGCCCAACAATAAACCTGATTCCTCCCCATATACCCTTATAATGCCAAAACTTGCAGGGGTAGAGGGGTTAAACCTTCGCGTATACGTAGCATTTATTCCAATGATAAGACCGTCGTTATAGGAATAACGAAGGAGCGGATAATCAGTTATTAACTGTGCGAAGCCTGTATCAATGTTATAAATGCGTGTATATTCTACGTTGGGAAAGCGTACCTGCCAACTGGTACGTGTGTTTTTTTGAAATTCATATCCTAAATACGCATTAATGGTATTTATCTTATAATACTTATACCTGTCAATATATGACCCATCCAAGGTTACATAACTTTTGGCATTAATAAAATTCTTTTCATCTCTCAGCTTAAACGGAGTAAGCAGGTAAGGAAAGATCAACTTATTGCTTAAGCTTATTTCAGATGATAATATTTTACTGAAATCTGTAAACTCAACCCCTGTTCTGAACGTGTTCTGCAACTGCAGCGCCTGTTTGCCTACATTCCTGTTTTTAAGTTGAAAATTTATAGCAAGCCCTTTATTGCCTGCATTGTACAATTGATTCTGGGCTGATAAAATACTTGAACCTTCAAAATCAATCCCGAAAGCATATTTTTTTGCAGGCACCATTCTTATATAAAAATCAGCGAGGGCCTGCGTGGTTGAATCCCGTGGGCGACCTACAATATTTACATTCTGCCACGCTTCAATACGATTAAAATTCAGCAATGTTTTATTATAGTCCGAAACCCGGTATAAATATCCCGGTTTAAGTGCCACCCGCTTTACAAGAAACGAAGGCTTAAACAGATCATACCTGCTTAATATCGTGTAGTCGCCATATTTAATTCTTTTCAACTGCTGCCTGTCGCCGGGCATCAACTCAGCCGGATCATCAGGAAATATAACTACATTTCCTATGGTATATGCGTCAGTAACTGTGCTATCCTTTACCGGAACCTGTAAAATCCTGATGCTGATTTTAGGGTCCTGTATTCTTCTTTGCGCTTCTACCTGCAAACGTATAAATTCAAAAGGATCGGCTGTAGGATCAATAAGTGATATATCTACGGTATCAAGCTCCGCCCTTATCATTTCACGGTTAATGCGGAAATAACCATTATCTCTGAAAAGCTCAATTATCCTGTTCAATTCTTCATCTACCAATTGACGATTAAAAGGCTCCTGCTTTTTCAGTAAAGCATTTTTACTGTTGCCTGTAACAAGTTTTTGCAGGTTAGAATCTGCAAAAGAATACGCGATGGTATCAATATGAAATTGCTTATTTGTATTAATGCGGTATACAACAGTAACCCTGTGCTGGTCACGCTTATCTTCAACAGTATCAATTCTGCTCCAGTCTGCCTTTACTTCACTGCGAAAAAAACCATTATTATGCAGCAGGTTATTCATGTTCAATACCGACTGTAAAACATAATTGCTATCAAAAACCGGCGGCTTATTTAAAACAGAGCGTATAAACCAACTGTTCTTAAACTGAGGCTTCACACTATCTTCAATCTGGCTTTCCAGCCGCGACCTGAAATTTTTTTTATTACCCGGCACATCTTTGCCGTTAAACTCAATTTCATTTTTAAAAACAAATGGTTTGTTGGGCTTGTATTTTCTGACTACAGTGCATGAGGATGCAAAGAGAATGATAAAAAAGAAATATAAAAAAAAAGAAGAACGTATTTTCGTTGGTAAAACAAACATAAATTGTAATAAGGTGCTCAGCAAATCCAAGGTCAAATATATTCAAACTTTATTCCATAAAAAATTCAGAGATCAGGAGAACAGGTTTATTATAGAAGGCGCTAAAATTATTAACGAATTTTTGCTTAAATCGCCTGAAACAATATATGAACTATATGCCACTGGCGAATGGGCAAAAAAAAACAGCAAATTAATTGATAATATACCTCAAACTGCGCTCACTATTATAAGCGAAGATGACCTGAAAAAAATCTCAGCATTACCATCGCCCAACCAGGCTTTAGCTATTGTTCAAAAAAAAGCAACCAGTTTTCCGGGTATAACCCCGGGTGAAAACATTGTAATGCTTGATGAGATACAGGATCCCGGTAATATGGGAACCATCATCCGCATTGCAGACTGGTTTGGTATAACTAAAATAATATGCAGCACCAATTGTGCCGATATATACAACCCAAAAGTTATTCAGTCAACCATGGGCAGTATTTTGCGGGTACATATACTATATACTGATCTATTGGAATGGTGCAAACAACACAAGAATCTGCCCGTATACGCGGCAACGCTGCACGGTAAGTCGATATACGAAACAGCTCATTTTGAAAACGGTATTATATTAATGGGCAACGAATCCAAAGGAATAAAACCGGAACTGCTGGCGCTCAGCAAAATACAGATCACCATACCCCGCATAGGCGAGGCGGAATCACTTAACGCGGCTGTAGCCACAGGGATAATACTATCCCATTTTGTACAAAAAACAACGGCAGGCGCTACATTTGGGGGAGTTAAGATTTGAGTATAAGTGATTAAAAACCGAAATATTTAAACCCACCGGGCATTGTACTTTTGAGAAAAATATATTCTATATGGCAGTACAATGGAAAGGGGTGTTTCCCGCTCTTACAACTAAGTTTACTTCTGCAGACGAGCTCGATCTGCCTTTGTTTGAAAAAAACCTTGAAGCGCAGATTGAAGCAGGCGTTAGCGGAATTATTTTAGGGGGCACACTCGGCGAAGCAAGTGTACTTACCGTAGAAGAAAAAGAAAAGCTTGTAAAATTTGCTATTGATAAAATTGAAGGTCGCATACCCGTTATATTAAACATTGCTGAAGGAGCAACGCGTGAAGCTGTTAACCAGGCTGCTCTGGCACATAAATGGGGCGCAGATGGATTGATGCTGTTACCTCCCATGCGTTATAAAAGCGATCACAGGGAAACAGTAACCTATTTTACAACTGTTGCCAATTCAACCGATCTTCCTTTAATGTTGTATAACAACCCGCATGATTATAAGATTGAGATTACACTTGACATGTTTGATGAGCTTGTGCCCGTGAAAAATATTGAAGCGGTAAAAGAATCTACAAGAGATGTTACAAACGTAACACGCATGCTAAACCGTTTTGGAGATCGTTATAAAATTCTTTGCGGCGTTGATACAATTACTTTTGAGGAACTTGCTGCCGGCGCGGATGGTTTAGTAGCAGGACTGGTTTGCGCTTTTCCTGCAGAAACAGTAGCGATATTCAATCTCGTTAAAGCAGAAAGATATGCTGAAGCATTGGCAATATACCGCTGGTTTATGCCATTGCTTGAGCTGGATATTCATCCTAAGCTTGTGCAGTATATTAAACTTGCTGAATCAAAAGTTGGGTTGGGCAGTGAATATGTAAGAGCGCCAAGATTACAGCTTGTTGGTAAAGAAAGGGAGCAGGTGCTTGCTACTATTGATAAAGCATTAGCCGGCAGGCCGGTATTGCCTGAGGATGCTTTGGCTACTGCGTAATATATAAAATAAAACCACATAGGAGCATAGGTACATAGTAGCGCATAGTTCTATAAGTAAAGATCATGATCGTCTATGTATCTGTTGCTCCTATGTGGTAAAGGATATAACACAACATGCCCCATGAGTATATTCTTACTTTCACAGGCTCTGGTATACACGATATACCTATCTTGCAGATCCTAAAATTATTATTTAATAATGAGTGATATTAATGTTGTAATGCAAAATGCAGCGGATGCATTTAAAGCCTATGCCGCCTTAACGCCTGCTGCTAAAGCTGATTTTTTAAAAGAGATTGCCGCGCAGATAGAAAGTGACAGGGAAATACTTGTAAAAACAGCCCATGAAGAAAGCAATTTGCCTTTGCCCAGATTGAATGGTGAACTTACCCGCACTACCAATCAATTAAAACTTTTCGCTAATCTTATTACAGAAGGCAGTTGGGTTGAAGCAGCGATAGATACGGCAGATCAACAACGTACTCCTCCAAAACCTGATACAAGAAAAATGTTGTTGCCGGTTGGACCGGTGGTTGTATTTGGCGCAAGTAATTTTCCTTTTGCATTTTCAACCGCAGGCGGAGATACGGCAAGCGCATTGGCATCTGGTTCAACTGTAGTCATTAAAGGACATTCTGCTCATGCGCAAACATCAGCCCTCGTGTTTGATGCTATAAAAAAAGCTATAGAAAAATCCGGCGTTCACCCATATACCGTGCAACATGTACTTGGCTCCGGCAGTACTGTTGGCAAAGCATTGGTGCAGCATCCTGAAACAACCGGTGTAGGTTTTACAGGCTCACTCAGCGGGGGCACTGCATTATGGAAGCTTGCCAATGAACGTGAAAGACCGATACCTGTTTTTGCTGAAATGAGCAGCATTAACCCTGTTGTTTTTTTACCGGATACTTTACAAAAAAATACGGAAACATTAGCTAAAACATACGCAGCATCCATAACGTTAGGTATGGGGCAATTTTGTACCAACCCGGGATTATTGCTTGCAGTAAAAACCAAAGCACTGGATGATTTTCTCGCTTTATTAGGCAAAGAAATTGAGGCTGTTGCCCCACAAAAAATGCTGCATAAAGGTATACAGGAATCGTTCAGCAAAGGTTTAAATGAAGCGCTTGCCCAAAAAGGCATTCAAAAAACAGGGCAATCTGCACAACAGCCTGGCGATGGCGAAGCATATCCAACCGTTGCAAGTATATCTGCAGATAATTTCTTACAAAATCCTCATTTAAGAGAAGAAGTATTTGGGCCATATTCCTTAGCCGTGGTATGCAACGATAAAAAGCAATTAACAGAAGCGCTTACTTTGCTGAAAGGACAGCTAACTACCACCGTAATGGCAACTGATGCTGATATTGATGCACATAATGATATTATTCAACTACAGCAAACACTTGCCGGCAGAATAATATTGAATGATGTACCAACAGGTGTTGAAGTTTGCGCAAGCATGGTGCATGGCGGGCCATTCCCTTCTACTACAGATGTGCGTTATACTTCTGTGGGTACAACAGCTATCAGGCGCTGGGTACGCCCGGTTTGTTTCCAGGGATTTAAAGATATAATGCTACCTGATGCATTAAAAAACAGCAATCCGCTGAACATTTGGCGTATTGTAAATAATGAGTGGACTAAAAACACGATTAAGTAAATTAAAAAAAGTTCGAAACCTTTGAAAGGTTCAGAACCTTACTCATACTCCTTTCTTATATGAAGAAAACTTTTTTTTGTGTTGATGCGCATACCTGCGGCAACCCTGTTCGGTTAGTGGCAGGTGGCGGGCCGGTATTGCGGGGGAATAATATGAGCGAGAAAAGGCAACATTTCTTAAAAGATTACGACTGGATAAGAAAGGGATTAATGTTTGAACCACGCGGTCATGACATGATGAGCGGAAGTATATTATATGCGCCGCATGATGCTGCAAATGATGTTGCAGTGTTGTTTATAGAAACAAGCGGCTGCCTGCCTATGTGTGGTCACGGTACCATTGGCACTATTACTATCGCTTTGGAAGAAGGTTTGATTTCACCCAAAACACCTGGCACTATAAGAATGGAAGCGCCTGCAGGTTTGGTAAATATCGCTTATACGCAGGAAGGAAAAAAAATAAAAACCGTTAAGCTCACTAATGTACCGGCTTATCTTGCCGCCGAAGGATTAACGGCTGAATGTCCCGAACTTGGTGAATTAGTGATTGATGTATCCTACGGCGGGAATTTTTATGCCATTGTAGATGTACAAAAAAACTTTAAAGGGCTGGAACATTATTCGGCCGATAAATTAATTGCCTGGGCAAGAGCATTACGTAAACGTATAAACGAAAAATACAGCTTTGTTCACCCTGATGACCCAACCATTAATAGTTGCTCTCACATTTTATGGACGGGTGCTGTAATTGATAAAACCTCTACCGCCCGTAATGCAGTGTTTTATGGAGATAAAGCAATAGACAGAAGCCCTTGCGGTACCGGCACCTCTGCACGTATGGCGCAATGGTATGCAAAAGGGAAACTGAAAAAAGGAGATGAATTTATACACGAGAGCATCATCGGCTCAAAATTCATTGGTAGAATTGAAGAAGAACTCAGCTTACATGGCAAACCTTCCATACGCCCGGGTATTGAAGGCTGGGCGAGAATTTACGGGTATAATACTATTACCATTGACCCGGATGATGATCCTTATGCATATGGGTTCCAGGTAATATAGGGTGGAGGGTTGAAAGCGTAAGGTGAATGGGTAATAGTGAATAGGCAAATACACCCTTTACTCCCTTAACCTTTAACCTTCTGCCTTCCTCAAATCAGCAATCTTTATTCTTCCCTCATAAATCGCTTTGCCTACAATCGCGCCTTTGCAACCTGCATCACTGAGTTCATGCAGATCATCTATATTACTCACGCCGCCACTTGCAATAAAATGCAGCTCAGGAAATTTCTGAATAATATTTTTATATAGTTCTATGGAAGGGCCTTCAAGTTTGCCATCCTTGCTAACATCTGTACAGAACAATTGCTTTACACCGTGATTGATATACTTCTCAATAAAATCATAAATCCATACATCGGTTGTTTCCAACCACCCTGCAACAGCAATTTTTTCATCCTTTACATCTGCGCCTAACAAAAATTTATCAGCGCTAAAAACGGTAAACCATCTTACCAACTCCTTTTCATCTTTAACCGCAATACTGCCTACCGTTGCCAATGCAGCACCTGAATTAAAAACGATTTTTACGTCGTCTTCTTTCTTAATACCGCCGCCAAAATCAATCACAAGTGATGTTTTGCCTGCGATAGCTTCTAATACTTTCCAGTTTTTTACCTGTCCGGTTTTTGCACCATCCAGGTCTACAAGGTGCAGACGTTTTAAACCCGCATCTTCGAATTGCATAGCTACTTCAAGCGGACGCTCATTATAAATTTTCTTTTGCGCATAGTCTCCCTGTGTTAAGCGTACACATTTCCCATCTATAATATCTATCGCCGGAATTATTTCCATTGCCATTTTAATTAATCAGTTGTACAAAGTTTTTCAATATCTGCTCACCTATGCCGGCGCTTTTTTCAGGATGGAATTGAGCGCCATAAAAATTGTCTTTATGCAAAGCTGAACTGTAAGGAATAACATAGTCTGTCGTCGCGATGGTATGTTCACCCAAAGCCGCGTAATAACTATGCACAAAATAAGTATAGCTGTTTTGAGGAACGTTCTCAAACAAAGGGCCCTTTAAATCAAAAATATTATTCCAGCCTATCTGCGGAATCTTCAACTTATTATCAGCATTGGCCGCTTTGCCGAAATACTTTACATCTTCATCAAAAATATTCAGGCAATCCACATTGTTCTCTTCAGAAAACCTGCACATCAATTGCATACCAAGACATATACCCAACACAGGCTGCTTCAAATGTTTAATCACAATATCCAGTTCTCTTTCTTTCAAATATTTCATTGCGCTGCTTGCTTCCCCCACTCCCGGAAAAATCACTTTATCTGCCTGCTGAATTTCAGCAATATCATCCGTAACCTTAGCGCTTATACCTACCCGGTCGAGCGCATATAATACAGATTGTATATTGCCGGCATTATATTTTATAATTACAAGATTCATCGTAACTTTAGTTTTACGCGGAAGTAGCTCAGTTGGCAGAGCATCAGTTTCCCAAACTGAAGGCCGCGGGTTCGAGCCCCGTTTTCCGCTCTTTATTGCAATACTCCTTCCAGGAACTTTTTAGTTGTTTGTTTTACATCAGTATTTTGCTGCAATGCTTTTATATAAGCGCTGCCTATAATAGCGCCATTAGCATAATTACATGCCGATTGAAAAGTGGTCTTATCTTTTATACCAAAGCCTGTCAATACCGGGTTTTCCAGGTTCATTGCTTTTAATCGCTTCAGGTATACTTCAACGTCACTAAAGTTTTTGTCTTTACCTGTGGTAGAAGAAGATGAAACCGCATAGATAAATCCGGTGCTCAGCTTATCAATTTTCCTGATACGCGCTTCCGAAGTTTCTGGTGTAATCAGGAAAATAAAATCCAGCCCATACTTTTTTACAATGGTCCCGTATTCCGTTTCAAATTCCCGCATCGGCACATCAGGAAGAATCAACCCGTCCACTCCTGCCTCGGCAACATCTTTACAAAATTTTTCAAAGCCATATTGCAAAACAGGGTTCACATAGCCCATTAATATTACGGGCACGTTAACAGTTTTACGCATCTGCTGCAACTGGCTGATCAATATTTTAATAGTCATTCCATTATGTAAAGCAATGCCGCCACTCTCCTGTATCACCGGTCCATCCGCCAAAGGATCGCTGTAAGGTATACCCAGTTCAATCAGGTCAGCGCCATTAACCTGCAATGCTTCCATCACTTCCATTGTACTGTTCAATGTGGGATAGCCCGCGGTACAGTAGATATTCAAAACATTATTTTGCTTTTGCTTAAATAGTTGTTGTATTCTGCTCATTGTAATAAATTAAAAGCCCATCCGGGCCGTCCCAAAGGGAAGGAACTCTTCCCACAGCCCTGGTTTTCAAAGAGTGTTTATTAATTTAAATCTATCCATTCACAATAGCTATCCCGCACATTTTAATTTTATCAGCATTTTCAACAAGCTGGACTTTGTGTTCAGGTCACTTCTCCTTTGGAGAGGACGGGGGAGGCTGCGCCTCCATCACCTTCATATATGTTGCCATATCTTTATCGCCTCTTCCGCTCAAACAAATAACTACGGTATCCTTTGGCGTTAGTTTCAGTTGATTCAGTCCTGCAATAGCATGTGCACTTTCCAAAGCTGGAATAATACCTTCCAGCCTGGTCAGTTCAAAAGCCGCATCTAATGCTTCTTTATCTGTAGCGCTTAAAAATATACCACGACCGGTTTCATACAAATGCGCATGCATCGGTCCTATACCCGGGTAATCCAGGCCGGCGGAAATACTGTGCGGCTCCACTACCTGACCATCCTCTGTTTGCATCACCAGGCTCTTACTTCCATGCAGTACACCTGGTTTGCCCAACTGTGTTGTTGCAGCGCTCAAACCGCTTTTCACGCCGTGCCCTGCAGCTTCTACCGCAACAAGTTTCACAGGTAGTTCTTCCAGGAAATGATAAAACGTACCTGCCGCATTACTGCCACCACCCACGCAGGCAACAACATAATCCGGTAATTCACTGCCCGTCTTCTCTTTCAACTGCCAGCGTATTTCTTCGCTGATAATACTTTGAAACCTCGCCACCATATCGGGATAAGGATGCGGACCAACCACACTACCGATTATATAATGTGTATCAACAGGATTATTGATCCAGTCGCGTATCGCTTCATTCGTCGCATCTTTCAACGTCTTGCTTCCGCTTGTTGCAGGCACAACGGCAGCGCCAAGCATTTTCATTCTAGCAACATTCGGTGCCTGCCGTTCAATATCTTTCTCACCCATATATACAACACACTGCATATTCATTAATGCACAAACCGTAGCAGTTGCAACGCCGTGTTGTCCCGCACCTGTTTCTGCAATAATGCGATGCTTACCCAAACGCCTTGCCAATAAAATCTGCCCGATAGTATTATTGATCTTATGCGCACCGGTATGATTCAGATCCTCTCGCTTCAGAAATATAGTGGTGTTATGTTTTTCACTCAACCGTTTTGCATGATATAACGGCGACGGGCGACCGACATAATCCCTCAGCAAATCCCTGAACTCTTTTTGAAAGCCTTCATCATATATGATTTTCAAATACTGCTCTTTCAATTCCTCTACATTCGGATGCAGCATTTCAGGAATATACGCTCCACCAAAATGACCATAATACCCGAATATATCCGGCTGCTGAAACGTGCCTTTGTATTGTCCTAATATTGTTGTTCGGTTAATCATCTTCTGTCGTTTGCTGTCCGAAGTCTCCGGCCATAAGTGTTCGAAACCTGAATCAGGCTGAACTGAAAAGCCCTGCGGCTTTTTCGGGGGTCGCCTCCGCACATTTTTACAATTTCTTTTATTATATCATTTTCTAGTTCAATTTCAAATCTCAGCTTTGGTATTTTAAATCCTTTTAAACCGTTTATTTTTTTATTCCCGGCTTTAGTAATCGTGCCCAGCTTTCCTTACGTCGTACTCTTCTACTATAACAATGCTGTTCAGCAGAATTAAAACACATCAACTACTCTACTATCGAACCTGTTTTCGGCTTTGCCAGTAATATTCTAATTATTATATCTGCCCAAATCCAGGCCTGGTAATATACAGGTATATAAATTAACTGGTTTAAAAATGGGTTCAATCCTGCCACAAACATCCTGTTGATGCTTTTCAGGAAAAAATATGGAAAAACTATAAATGGAGCAGTAAGGATAACAAACACTATATAAAGTATTATTCTTCCCCGTATAAAACTTCCATAAACACTTTTTATACTTCTAAAAACAAAGAACTGTACAACGAGGTAAAGCACAGCATTCAAAATATACGGAAAGGATTGCTGTCTTTCTTCCGCTTCATTTAAACTGTTTGAGTAATCGTAATATCTCCGCGGCATACCGGTTCCCAAATCACTCACAGTTTCAATATTAAAAAATGGAAACCTGATAAATAGTAATGCTATAATCATTGCTATTATTAATGATATAATTGTATATAAATAAACTGGTTTCATAATTTATTTTAGTTCCGCTATAGCATTACAATATCAACTGCATAAACTTCAGGTCAAGCCATTTATCAAATTTCCGGCCCACCTGCTTAAAATGCGCCACTTCTTCAAATCCAAAACGTTTATGCATTTTTAAACTGATCTCATTATCCGCATCTATACCAGATACAATCGTATGCATGCCCAATTCCCGCGAGACATCAATCAATGGCTGCATTAAAAGTTTGCCAATGCCTTTACCCTGCTGATCTGCCCGCACATATATAGCGTTTTCAACTGTAAATTTATATGCTGCCCATGCCCTGAACGGGCCTATCGAACTAAACCCAACCACCTCATTATTATCTTCCGCAACAAACACCGGAAAGTTTTGCTGCTTCTTTGTATCAAACCATTGCCGGCGCATTTCAATCGTATGAGGCACATAATCATATACAGCAGTGGTATGCAAAATGGCATAATTATATATGTCCAGTATTGCCTGTAGATCATCATCCGCTGCAAGTCTTACCTGTGCCATAATTATTTTAATGCTTCCGCAAAAGTTTTTACCATTGCCATATCCTTTACTCCCGGGCTTGTTTCAAATTTGCTGTTGATATCAACAGCAAAAATTTCTGCGCTGTGATTACCTGCGGCAAAAGCTTTTACATCTTCCACATCATCAACGCTTATTCCTCCACTCAGTAAAAAAGGTTTATTTATCTCTGCCTGTTCCAAAATTTTCCAATCAAATTTTTTTCCGCTTCCTCCATAGTTTGACCAATCCGTATCAAACAAATACAAATCACTTACATTCCCGTATTCCCTGATCTTCCACTCAATATTATCTCCTTCTTTAATCCTGAATACTTTTATAGTCGGCACCTGCAGGCTGATCCTTTCACAAAACTTTGGCGATTCATCGCCGTGTAACTGAACCATGTGCAAACCGTATTGGTCAACGTGATTCATCAATTCATCATAGTCTTCATTTACAAATACGCCTACTTTATTAATATTCAGCTTTGCTTTTTTCAATTGCTCAGGATTAATTTTATCTACCACATACCTTGGCGATTTATGATAAAATATAAACCCGGCAAACTCCACGCCCATTTCATCCAGGGCATACACCTGTTCAATCTGTGTATTTCCGCAAACTTTTATTCTCATGTTGTTCAGCCTTTAAGTTGCTTGACAAATGAGGCAAAGGCAATCTGTGGATCGGCGGATTTCATAAAATTTTCGCCGATCAAAAACCCTTTAAAGCCATGCTTTTTTAATTCACGAATCGTATTTATATCACTTATGCCACTCTCTGAAATGCTACATTTATTGGCCGGAATTTTAGTGCTCAGATCAATGGATGTTTGAATGTTCACTTCAAAAGTTTTCAAATTGCGGTTGTTTACGCCAACAATGTCCACTTCATCACAAATATGTCCAAGCTCTTCTCCATTATGAATTTCGAGCAATACTTCCAGCTCAAGATTTTTTGCAGCCCTTGCCAATTGCTTAACCTGTTGAACGGTAAGATTTGCCGCAATCAATAATATTACATCCGCACCAATTGATTTTGCTTCCGTCAACTGGTATTCATCAATCATAAAATCTTTGCGCAGTATCGGCACTTCATTTAGTCTTGCTTTTTCAAGATCAGCAAAACTTCCTCCGAAAAACTGCTCATCTGTCAGCACTGATAGTCCTGATGCACCATTATCCGCATAAGCTTTTGTAACAACTGCCGCATCAGCATCTGCATTTATCCATCCCTTTGAAGGAGATTTTCTTTTAAACTCTGCTATTATACCTGTGCGGTTTTCATCTGCCAGAAACTTTTTCAGGGAAAGTGTTGCCCTTTTAAAGCAGGCAGACTGCTCCAATACAGCCACAGGCGTTTTTAGCTTCCGCTCTTCTACTTCAATCTTCTTTTGCGCTATTATGGTATCTAAAATGTTCATAGTAAAAATTAAAAAACAAAAGCCTATCCTTCCATCTCCCTTTCCAAAGAAGAGGGAGCGGTGCTACAAAACAAAACCAATCTCTTTCACTACCACATCATTTATTGAGTATACCCGAGCTTGCGTTTCGGCAACCTCACGTTTTCTACTTTTCAAATTCAACACTGTCCGCATTTAACAATCGCTCGTTGAAAAGCGAGAACTGTGTTCAGGTCTCCTCTTCCTGCCTACCCGGACAGGCAGGCTTAGAGAGACCGGGAGAGGCTTTTATTATCCCTGCATCCCGACCAGCTTCTTCAACGCCCCCAAAGCTTTTCCGCTTTCCAGGCTTTCTACAGCCGCAAGATACGCATCATTATAGCTTTTATAAGCGCCGGTACATTGTAATGCCATCGCGGCATTTGCAAACACCACCGCATTTTGCGCCCATGTTCCTTCTCCCTTTAAAATAGACATAAATAATTTGGCTGCTTCTTCAGTGGTATTACCGCCGTATATATCGCTTGGCGCCACCATTCTTTTACCCAGTTGTTCAGGTGTCATTACACGCTCACCCTCGTTGGTAATTACTTTTGTATCGCTGGTCAACGATATTTCATCATATCCATCCAACCCATGAATAATGGTAAAAGGTTTTCCGGATTGCTGCAACAGGTAATTATATATTCTGCCCATTTCAAGATTATACACGCCCACCAATTGATACGCCGGACTGGCAGGATTTACCATTGGTCCGAGCATATTGAAAAACGTTCTGATCCCAAGGTTTGTCCTGATTACTCCTACCGCCTTCAATGCAGGGTGAAACAGTGGTGCATGTAAAAAGCAAATATTAGCGTCTTCAATTTCTCTTTTTAAATCATCAGTTCCGGATTTAAACTTATAGCCTATCTGCTCCATTACATTTGATGCACCGCTCACAGAAGTAGCGCCATAGTTACCGTGTTTGGCAACTTTTTGCCCGGCGCCGGCAACAATAAAACAGGATAGTGTGGAAATATTAAACGTATTCTTGCCATCACCACCTGTGCCTACTATATCAACCACATTATATTCATCTACGGGCACAGGTACGCACAATTCCAGTAAGGCATCTGCAAAACCCTGCAGCTCATCAATAGTGATGGTACGCATGAGGTATACCGTAACAAAAGAAGTAACCTCGCTTTCATTATATATTCCTTTAGAAATATTCACCAGCACTTCTTTTGCCTGTTGGCGGGAGAGTGTTTTGTATTCGAATAAATATTGCAGGATTTTTTTCATACTGTCTTAACCGGGATTAATATGATTTTGGTGATTGTGTGGGATGCATGATGATAGCAGGGTTATACTTTTTATTGGTAAACCGATGAAATTCCAACCTTTTATTACCAAAATTGATAAGCAATCCAATTTCAAGATTGTATGCTTCAAGATAATTTATAGCCTGCGCTACATGAGCATCTTCTAATTTAATCACTGCTTTCAATTCTACACTAATTTTATTTTCTACAAAAAAATCAACACGACGTGTACCAATTTGTTGATCTAAATAATAAATATTCATTTCAAATTCCCTTGCATATTCAAGTTTCAGGGCATTTAACTCAAGAGCTAATGCCCTCTGGTATATTACTTCCTGGAAGCCATTACCCAAAGTATTATGAATCCGAAAACAAGCACCAATTATTTTTTCAGTAAGGTCTCCATATTTAAAATCCGGCATTTTTCATGGTTTTATTATAAGTTATTAATATTGTATATTTCATAAACTCATCGTAAGCACACTAATTCAATACTTCATCATCTATCATCTACTCCTAAAAATCACTTAATCCCATTCATCCCCGTTAAGACAGCCAGTTACGCATAATCACCTCCCCATCCGGCGTCAGCACACTCTCCGGGTGAAACTGCACGCCCTGCACATCATACTTTTTATGCTGTAATGCCATAATAAAATTGTTCTCATCTCTTGCTGTTACTTCCAGTTCTTCGGGAAAACCCTCATCTGCCACTACCCATGAGTGATAGCGACCAACATCAATCGTATCATTCAGGCCTGCAAAGAGCTGGCTTCTTTTACCGGCATTGTCTGTAGCGATATGCACAGGTAATGTCACCCCATGATACACTGTGCTTAAATTAACCAGCTTTCCGCCAAATGCTTCACCTATTGCCTGGTGACCGAGACAAACACCGAGTATAGATTTTTTTGCAGCATATTCCTTTATCAATGGCAATAGTAAGCCTGCTTCTTCAGGTATGCCTGGTCCGGGCGATAAAATGATCTTATCATATTCGCCAACTTTTTCAAGACTAACCTGGTCATTACGGTATACATCTACTTTCTGGTGCAAAATCTTTTCTACAAGATGGACTAAATTGTAAGTAAAGGAATCATAATTATCAAAAACCAATATTTTCATTGTTGTAAGCTTTAATTTTAGGTATCAGCTATCAGGTATCAGCTATCAGGTTTTAGGTATCAGCTATCAGGCTGATGGCTGACACCTGATACCTGACAGTTCACAGCTCTTCTGCCATCTCCACCGCTTTTTTTAACGCGTTCAATTTATTATTCACCTCCTGCAATTCACTTTCAGGTTTTGATGCAGCTACTATGCCTGCGCCCGCTTGCGAAATAAGCGTATTATACCTGCTTAGGAAAGTGCGAATCATAATAGCGTGATTACAGCTTCCGTTAAAGCCCATAAAACCTATCGCGCCGCCATAATAACTTCTTGCCGTTGGTTCATAGCTGTCAATCAACTGCATGGCCTTGAATTTTGGTGCACCGCTTAATGTGCCCGCAGGAAAAGTTGTTGCCAGCAATAAAAAAGGATTGGTTCCGGGTTTCACATTTCCATTCACTTCGCTTACCAAATGAATAACATGAGAGTAATACTGCACCTGGCGATAGTGTTTTACTTTAACTTCATCGCATAAACGGCTCAAATCATTTCGCGCCAGATCAACCAGCATTACATGTTCCGCATTTTCTTTAGCATCATTCAATAATCTTTCTGCCGCCTGCTGATCTACTTCATCATCTCCGGTACGTTTAAAAGTTCCGGCAATAGGGTGCACCACCGCTTTTCCATTTTTTATGATCAACTGGCTTTCGGGTGAAGAGCCTAATAATTTGTAATCGCCATAATCAAAATAAAAAAGATATGGTGATGGATTGATATTGCGTAAGGCCCTGTACACATTAAATTCATCACCGGTAAATTTCTGCTCAAAGCGGCGGCTCAGTACAATCTGGAAAACATCACCGCGATAACAACTTTGTATACCCTTTTTCACCATGGCTATATAATCATCATCCGTCATATTGGAGGTTTCCTCTCCTTTAGTTTTAAAAGGAAATACCGGCACATCCTTGCTTCTTATCAAAGATTTAATAACAGCTATATCACTCTGCAAACCTTCAATCTCATTTTCGCAGATATACATTTCACTTTTAAAATGATTGATGGCTATAACGTACTGGTATAAACGATACCGCATCAGCGGAATGCCTTTATCATTCGTGTCCTTACCAATTTCAATTTTTTTTTGTGCATTAAATTTTATACTGTCAAAAAACTGAACGGCGTCAAACGTAGTATAGCCATATAATCCCTGCACTATCGGCGCGATTTTTTCTGTAGAAGGTATTATTTCAAACCGCTGCATAAAGCTCCAGAGAATATCGGGCACTTCAGCAGGATTGGCGATGGAAAGCTTTTCAGGCTTTTGCCCGGGCAGCTTAAATTCAACTGAGGAAGTATCCGTAATTTCCATGCCCGCAATGGCGTTGATGCCAATAAAAGAGTAACTGTTTTCGGCGGCATGGTAGTCGGTGCTTTCAAGCAAAACTGTATCTCTGAAACGATCTCTTACTCTCAGGTATATGCCCACGGGTGTATGTATGTCCGAAAGCATTTTCCTGCAATTTGTCTTTATGGCGATCTTCTTCATAATAAAATTTACCGGTGATAATCAACAAAAAGCCCCGGATGAACCGGGGCTTAATATTATAGCGTAATTAAATATAATAATAGCATTACAAGCCCCTGTTAGAGTTTGTATGCCACCACCAATATTTATTTACTGTATTATTTTTCATTGCGGCACAAATATTCAATGCTTTTTTGATAAAAAAAAATTTTTGGCTTATTTTTTCAGAATTATTTGTTCATCATTCTTCTAATCCCTTACGCATGCTTTCAAAAAGATTACAATCGTTAGATTTTTTACGTGGTTTTATTATGGTATTATTAGCCCTGGAGGCTGCCGGGCTGCATCATATACTGATACATAATTCCGAAGGAACCTGGTTTCACAATATTGCCATACAACTTGAACATCACGATTGGAACGGCTTGCGTTTCTGGGACCTTATACAACCATGCTTTATGTTCATTGCCGGTACGGCTATGGCTTATTCTTTGCACAACCAGCAACTAAAAGGAATTTCCTGGTCGCAGTCTTTTAAGAAAGCATTAAAGCGCAGCGGCTGGTTATTCTTTTGGGGGGTGCTGGACTATGCCGTAAGACCTCACGGATTATCATTTGAGTTGTGGGATGTGCTCACACAACTTTCTTTTACCATGCTCGTAGCATTTTTAATTTTCAGATTGTCTAACACCACTCAAATAATCATCTGCGCAGGCATATTGTTATTAACGGAAGTATTATATCGTTTTACCAACGTACCAGGCTTTGACCAACCCTTTACCGATCAAAAGAACTTTGGCAATTATATAGACTTTTTATTAATGGGCATTATTAATAAGGGAGGCTGGGTGGCTATTAATTGTATTCCAACATCTGTACATACAATTGCCGGCGCCCTGGTAGGTAAGTTGTTGTTGAGCGTTGATCCCGACAAAATAAAAAAGATTTTAACCTGGGGCGTAATTTGCCTTGTTGTGGGCTTTGGGTTAGACTGGTTGCATATAACCCCCATCATTAAACGAATTGCCACTACCTCGTTTACGCTTGCCTCCCTGGGCTGGTGCCTGCTTGCCCTAGCCTTTTGTTATTGGTGGATTGATGTCAGGAATCACCGTAAATATCTTTTCTTCTTTACTGTAGTTGGTATGAATTCCATTTTCATTTACCTGTTTTTTGAAATTGTAGGCAACAGATGGTTTAATGATTATGTAGCTGCAGTTACAAATGGATTAATGAGTATGGCACATTTTCCTCCATTACTAATGAATTTAATAACATGCTTTACCATTTTCGGGCTGGAATGGGCATTGTGCTATTTCCTTTATAAGAAGAAAATATTTTTCAGGCTGTAATCTTCGTAAACAAACCATCTACGGCTTTATTATTAATACAGAAGGCACATTAGATAACCATACGCTTTGCGTTTCTACCGCTTTATTCCAGCTATCAAGACTTATCAGCATAAGGTCTTGTTTTTGCAGAAACTCTTTTTCCATGCGGCGGTCATTGTGCAGTGCAATTTGCCGGGGCGCAATTTTTTCAATCATTTGTATCGTTTCCCTCATTTCAGGATTTTGATTGATTGCCCCGGTAGCATCAAGTATAATTATTACAGCATTGCTGTTATGAATCAGTTTTTGCGCATAAATCAGCAGGAAGCTATCGCTTATTGAAAATACAGGCAGGAAGATATTTTCTACCTTCTTCACGTCTTTATCAATAAATATTCCCAACGGAATTTTTGATGACCTGATAATATTTTTTACCCGATCATCAAAAAATGAATTATCAAAAAAACTTTCCTTACCTGTTATAGTATCAAACAGTTTTTCCGGATTTATAATTTTATTGGTAAACCCAAGCACGCGCCCCAGGAATGTTCCTTCAAACACAGAATTACCCATACCAATAAGCAGTATATCAAAATTGCCTTTCTGCGAAACATCAATGATATCGCTTTCAACCGCGGCAGATGGACGGAACATCGTAACAACAGGCTGGTTTAATTTATTGGCTTCCTGTTTTACCGGTTCAAAACTTTCTCTTTCATACTCTCCTTCGTTGTATTGGTTAAGATCATTGCTTGGCGAAAGATGCAGCATTGTAATACTTGATGCGCCAACGGATCTTTTTACAAAAGCATTTGCAAGCCGCAATAATGCCACCCCTTTTAGAGGGCTGCTGAATGCAATAAGTACATTATAACTGGCTAACTGCAACGGTGCAACAAGCGCTTCTTTTTTCTCCGGTAAAAATCTATTTATAATATCAAGTGCAGGGCCTGTCATAAATGTTGTGGCCAGTGCCATAAGAACAAGCATTGCAAATATTTCCGGGCTCAATACGCCAAGATCGTATCCAATATTAAGTACCACCAGTTCCATTAATCCACGGGTATTCATCAATGCGCCAATCAACAAACTATCTCTCCAGCTCTGACCCACAAATTTTGCAGCAATAGCGCTTCCTAAAAATTTACCGGCTACCGCTACGCCTATAATCAGCAAACATATCTTCCATAAATACGGCTCATTCAATAAACCAATTTGCGTTCTTAACCCTGTAAACACAAAAAACAACGGCAACAATAATACAACAGAAACGTCTTCAACTTTTTCAATAAATATACTTCTGAACCTGGTATTAGCAGGCATAATTACACCTGCCATAAATGCTCCGAATAATGCATGTATGCCTATTACTTCAGTAGCATAAGAAGATATTACCAGTGTTACAAAAAATATTGCCACTATCGGTTTGCTGAAAGATTCTTTATCCGCATATTTATCGCCCACTCTTTTGAAAAAAGGCTGTACTATTTTCAGCATTATCAACACATATGCAACCGCCATCAGAATAGTGTATAAGGCACTGAATACCGTGCCTGCTTTAACAACAGCAATAACGGCCGCCAGTAAACACCAGGCAGTAATATCATCGGCAGCGGCACATGTAATAGCAATGGTACCAAGTCGTGTTTTGGTAAGCCCCCGCTCCTGCACTATTCTTGCCAATACCGGGAAAGCAGTAATGCTCATGGCTATACCCATAAACAATGAGAATGAAAGGAACTTTACATTGTCCGGCGCAAAATTGGTATAAACAAAGTAGGCAAGCGTTATACCTAAAGCAAAAGGAAAAATGATACTGGCATGACTTATCACAACTGCATCCTGCGCTTTATTTTTCAATACTTTCAAATCCAGCTCCATGCCTATTACAAACATGAACAGTATTAATCCTATCTGGCTAAGGAACTGCAGATTACCCAATGATTTTGCAGGAAACAGGAAAGAAGAAAATTCAGGGAAATACATACCTACAAATGATGGCCCGAGGAATATTCCCGCCGCTATTTCTCCAATCACTGTTGGTTGTCTTATTTTTTTACAAAACCAACCGAATATACGGGCAACAAGAATTATGGTAATAATCTGCAATAACAATATAGCCAGCGGATGCTTCACATTATCCATAAATGTATTGGTGAACTGGTCCCATGTAGAAGCGGATATCTGCGGTACAAAATTGGTTACTTTTTCTGGCTCTAACCCAATACCACGGGCTATTACAAAATATATGATCAGCGAAAAAACAATAATAGTTATCGCATAAAAGCTCAGGTTCTTATACTTCATCCTGGATATTTCTTGTCAACAAATACTATTCAAAAAAATCAAGCTCGGCAATGGTTAAATTTTTTCCATCGCCGGTAACTGCCGTTGATTCTACCCGGATATAACGGGTTTGAACAGGCGATGCAAAATAATGGGTACGTGTTACCGGATCATTAACAAGATTCCCGAATTCAAAACTTTCCGCGTTTGTCCAGTTTTGCCCGTCGGTGCTGATCTTTATAATGCCTTTTGCCATTAATCCATTGGCAGACTGTGTTTGCGGTGTATAAGCAAATGTCTTGATGGTGTATGCTTTTCCAAGATCAATACTAATAAAATATTCGCCGCCATCATCATTAGACTGCCAATAGGTTTTTGGATTTTCATCAAAGGCATAAATGGCTTTGTGCCTTATGGTTTCTCCATAACTATCCACCAGCTTCCAGTGTTGCTTTACAATACCAAAAGTTTTTTCCGCAACCGCGCCTTTTTCTCCTTTATTATAAGCAACCGCTTTAATTACGCCATTCTCCAAACTAAACGGTTCAGTAAATTTTGTGGAAGATGGTGTTGGCCCGGTTCCATCAACAGTATAAAAAATTTCATAGCCGTTATTAATATTACCTGCCGCATTTTCTCCAGTAGGGTTCCATGCAAAAGCCTGTAGTTTTGGTTCAATGGTTATCAAACCATTTATACTTCTTGTAAACTGCAGCTGCGGCGGATGTGTTTTATAATAAAAGGCGGCAACATTGCTTATCGCAGCAGTATACCTTGATTCCAATATGCGGATTCTGAATTTATTTGAAGTTACTTCCGGGAATCTTAAAATCCTTTTATAGCCGATATTGGTTGCTTCAGCAAGCTGTTTCCAGGCTCCATCAATCCATGCATCTACGGTGTGTTTCTCCACCCGTTCACTATGTGTTGCTACTGCTTCCTGCAGCATTATCCTGTTAATGGTTACAGGCTTTGCCGTACTGATGATAATTTCAGGTTTGTTCTTATCTACCAATATAAAATCCTGCATATTATTATTCAATACCTGTTGCGGACCTTTTGCATTTTTAAAAAGATTATTACCATAAGTATCTTTTATGCGCTGCCCTACTTCATGCAAAACTTTATAATCTGCAGGAGAAAATTTCCCTTCTCTGTTGGGTGGGATATTTAATAAGAAAGTAGAATTACCACCCACTGAACGCTCGTAAATATCAAACACATCATCCGTGCTTCTTACCTGCTGCCTTTCATCATCACGATAAAACCAACCCTCACGTATAGAAGTATTAGTTTCGGCCTGCTGGTAATGCAAAAACTTTGCTTTGTATAAATCTTCCCTGCTGCCTAATGATGAATCTGTCAGATCAGGAAAGCTGTTCATCAAATTAGGATCTTCCTGGTAAGGGATGATATTCCATTCAGTATCTCTTGTTCTGCCAGCTTCATTGCCACACCAGCGGATATCCTGCTTACCAAAAATTACCGCCCCGGGCGCTAATGTATTGATAAGCTTTTTCCATGCGAGGTAATTATATTTTTGTCCGCCTTTTGTTTTAGGATGAGCGCCATCAAACCAAACTTCATCTATAGGTCCATATTCTGTAAGCAGCTCAAACAACTGATTCATAAAATATTCATTGTAATCATCCAATTCTGCTTCAAAAGTTTTTTTATTGGCAAATGGTCTGCCGGGTACCGCTCGGGGAATTGTTCTTTTGGTATACTTGCTGAGGTTGCCGTATAAACCATCCGGGCTTTCTATCTGGAATAAATCGGCGGGAGATAAATAAATTCCAACTTTCAAACCATACTTTTTACAGGAGTTTACCAGCTCCCTGAATATATCTCCTTTTCCATCTTTATACCCGGACGACATAATGCCGTGTTTGGTATAGCGGCTTTGCCATAGCACAAAACCATCATGATGTTTCGCGGTAATGATCACCATCTTCATACCGGCTGCTTTCATGGCTTCACACCATTGATCAGTATGCAATTCTTTCAGATCAAATATTTTGGCGTCTTCCATGCCACTTCCCCACTCCATCTTTGTAAATGTATTAGGCCCAAAATGAATAAATGCAATAAACTCATTGCGAAGTGCAGCATATTGATTTGCGGTTGGCACCACATGAGCCGCTTTTAGAATAATTTGTTCTTTTGAATCTGAAGACTTTACGGCAATGGTATTTTTCACTGCCATTGCATTACCTGTAACCTGGCTAAATACCGGGAGTACAAAAAACACTGATAACACTAAAATTGCATTCTTCATCTTGCTATACATTAAATCTTACTATTTGTTTATAAAAAATCCGGTCGTTTATATAATGTGGTAAAGATATTTAGAAAAATTTTACTGAGCGGGGGTGCATTCCAAATTTTAGCACCATTACTCCCCTCGCCACAGAGTGGCGAGGGAATAAATGGGTAAGGGCGAACTGATATGCAGCGAAAATTTGGAATGTACCCGGCGGGGGAAACATCATTCTGCCGACCGGACTCATGTCTCACGAGCTTTTTTATAAAAGTGATTGAGACACGAATCACGGTATAAAGTTCCTTTTCTCGTAACCTTATTTCCCGATTGAATGATCATCTTTCATATTTAACCCTCAACTTAGCGGCAGATTTACATGCTATTTGTATTGTTGCCATACTTTATCGCAGTTTGAATTTTTACCTTACCATGATATTAAAAAAAGAATATATAATGCGGAGTTATTTCAAGCTTGTCTTAATTGTTTATTTTATAGTATTTAACCTACCGGCACCAATAGCACAATCCAATACCAGGAATAGCATTACCGTTACAGGAAAAATTATTGATTCCGCCACGCACAGCCCCATAATGTATGCAACCATTACGTTGTTGAAACGGGATTCAGCAATGAGCTCAGCCTATTCAGGTGAAGAAGGCACTTTTAGTATACGGGTGCAGGAAACCGGCGCATATACTATAGAAATTACATCAGTAGGCTATGACGTACGCCATGTGGATATCAACCTCTCCACATCAAATAATTTATTTATCACTGGAAATATTCTGCTTACAAAATCTACCAAAAGCCTGCAGGAAATAACCGTTACCGGAAGAAGAAAACTTATCGAATTGCGGCCCGGTATGCTTATCTATAATGCGGAAAACGATTTATCAGTTAAAGGCGGGACCGCTGCGGATGTATTGCGCAAGGCGCCTGTTTTAAATGTAGATGCGCAGGGCAATGTGAGCATGCGCGGCAGCAAGAACTTAAAAATTCTTATTGATGGTAAATATTCAGGACAGATAGCCCGCAGCCCGGCTGATGCATTGAACATGATGCCAGCCAATATTATTAAATCGGTAGAAGTAATTACCACACCTTCCGCAAAATATGACGCGGAAGGCGCGGCAGGCGTAATAAACATCATCACAAAAAAGAGCAGGCAAAGTGTAAGCGGCGCGCTGGAGCTTGGTGTAAGTAATCTTGAACAGGTTTTTAATCCACGCATTGCCATTAACAGCAACAAATGGAGCATGAGTGTTCATGGGCATCTGCACAGGTTAAGACGTAAAGAAGCTTATAACTCAAACCGTATACAATACGATGATAATGGCGATCCATCTCTTTTATTAGACCAGGAAATGAACAGTGATAATGCCGCGCCCCACGGCTCCGGAGATATAGCAGTTACTTATACCGCAGATTCAACAACAGCAATAAGCCTTGGGGCGAATATCTGGTTTGGCAATTGGCCTCAGGATAAAAATATATTCACTGCCGTACGGCAGCCCGGTGGGGCTGTTATAGAGCAGTATACGCAAACAACCGACGCGGCAGAAAAATATGTTGGCGCTGATTTAAATCTTGCTTACAGCAAAAAATTTAAAAAGCCGGGGCAGGAAATAACCTTGCTGGCGCAGTTCTCACCCAACAAAAGCCGTGACCCATATCATATGTGGCAGGTTGATAAACACGATAACCCGTTATACCAGGAACTAAATAATAATTCCGCCCATAGCCGTGAATGGACATTACAGGCGGATTATCTTCATCCATTTTCAAATAATGGCATATTCTCTCTGGAAAATGGTTTGAAAATGATCGTCAGGAATGCATCAAGCCGCTATAATGTTACAGCTGCAGAAAACCAGGATGTACTGCAACCTGTTCCTTCCCGTTCGGATGTTTTTACTTATAGCCAGAACGTATGGGCAGGCTATAGTATGCTCAAAGCAAATCTTAAAAAAAACTGGTATGCCGAGGCAGGCGCCCGGTTGGAATTAACTTCTTTCAACGGTGATATTGAGCAGGCGGAAACCAGGTTCGATAACCGGTTTACCAATCTTATTCCTTCGGCAACAGTATCTAAAAAAGTTAATGACAACCAAACATTTTCATTAAGCTATACGCAAAGGCTTACGCGCCCCTATATATGGGATCTGAATCCAAATGTTAATGCCAGTGACCCCAAAAATATATCAACAGGCAACCCTGACCTGAAACCTGAAATAGCGCACCAGGCTGAGTTCACTTATGGCTTCTATCCAACATCAACCTTCTTTTTAAATACAGCGCTGTTCTGGAAACAAACCAATAATGCCATTGTAGAATTTACCGCTGTTGATAACAATGGTATTGCCACCACCAAAAAGCAAAACCTTGCCGCCAACAAAACCTATGGTTTGAACCTATCGGCAATGGCTACGCTAACCGATTGGTGGAGCACCAACGGAAATCTAAATCTTGAATATCTTGATTACAGCAGCAACGCCTTACAGGTTTTAAGCAAAGGCTGGGCAACACATATTAACCTTAATACTACTGTTAAACTTCCCAGCCGTTTTTCCCTGCAGGCCTTCGGGGAAATTAATACCCGGCAAATCATGTTGCAGGGATATTTCTCTTCAAGATATTATTACAGCGTATCCGCAAAAAAAGAGTTTCCTGCAAAAAAAATCACGCTTACATTAGCGTTAACCAACCCTTTTACAAAATATATCGCGCAAACTCAGGTAATTCAAACCCAAAGTTTTTACTATGCGCTGAACAATCGCTTTTACACCCGTGCCTTTAAACTTACTGTTAACTGGGAGTTTGGCGGATTATTTAACCAGCAAAAAACCAAAAGAATAAATAACGAAGACGTTTAGGGGTTGCCCAAAGGATAAATGTCAATGTTTAAAATGTGTAAAACATTTACAGCAGCAGTATAAGTTTTGTACTATATTTAGAACAACAAACCGAAATAACATGATAAAGCTGCTTGTCACCGTACTTATTTTTACGTCCTGCACTTTTAAAAATGCGCCTAATAAGGAATCATATACTTCCCTGCCTTCATACCCGGTTTCAAAAAATATAGAAGATGCATGGAAAAGTACACTGGCTTTTTTCAGCAGTAAAAATATTAAGGTTGTTCATGCGGAAAAATCCAGCGAATATATCATTACCGCGCCGGTGCCGGTGCAATGCGGCAATGAATCTGATAATAACGCCGATGTAATTATAACTGATGCTGATAATGCGCCTTCGACTGCTACTGCGAGATACAAAGTAAAGGTAACTCAGGTATACGGTCAAACTACTTTGATTCCAACATTAGAAGATATTCATACCGGCGACCAGAATCATACGGCAAAATCAACAGGCAAACTGGAGAAAATGCTCAGCGAGTATGTAAATAATTGAGCTGATTTTTTGTACTTAACTGCATTGCTGCTATCAGCGTTCCCTGCGTCGCACTCTTGTACTATAGTAATGCTGTTCAGCAAAGCCATATGCAATTTACTGGAGCAGGAAATTAATAAAACACTCAAAGAAGCAGAAAATAAAATATGGCATGCTCACCCTGTTTGGTTTTTGGATGGTAACCCGGTAGTTGGTTATAGTAAACTGAAAAGCTGCATCCGTTTACTTTTTTGGAGCGGACAATCATTTGATGAAGATACCTTACAAAAAGAAGGCAGCTTTAAAGCCGCAGAAATGCGTTATACTGCTATGGATCAGATAAATAAAAAAGATTTAAAACGATGGCTTGATAAAGCACGGGATATTCAATGGGATTATAAAAATATTGTGAAACGTAAGGGAATGCTCGAACGGTTAAAATAATAATACAATCACACACTGCTTAATCTGAACATTTTTTATGCTATAATTTTTGACAATGCCGTTTCTATAATACTTAATGCCAGGTTTAACTGTTCCCTGGTAATAGTTAACGGGGGCGACAATTGTAATACATTTCCTTGTGATATTTTATAACTCAACCCATTTTTCAGACATTCGTACAATACAAACTCAGATTCTTCTATTGCTTTTTCTTTTGTATTCCTGTCTTTAACCAATTCTATTCCCCATAAAAGCCCTGTTCCGCGAATATCGCCTATGATTGGGTATTTACTTTTAAGCTTTTCAAGTGCTGCCTGCATAAAAACAGCATCGTCATTTACCTTTTGCAGTATATTATTTTGCTCAATAAAATCAAGCATAGCTTTTGCCGCTACACTTCCCAGCGGGCTTTTTTCGTGGGTATAGTGACCTAAAGAAACATCAGCAGCCACATTAAAAGCATCACGGGTAACCATAGCCGCAATTGGCATAATACCTGCACCCAATCCTTTCCCAAGGCATACAATATCCGGTTCTATATCGTAATGCTCAAATGCGAACATTTTACCGGTACGCCCAAAAGCAATAGGTATTTCATCCAGTATCAGCAATACATTATGCTTCCTGCATATCTCCTCCACTTTTTTCCAATATGCTTTTGATGGTATCTGCACATCAGTATTGCGGATGGTTTCCGCAATGAACGCACCGATGTCGCCTTCTCTTTCTATTACATACTCCAGGTATTCGGCGTATTTAATATCATTGCCATTATCTCCAAAAATTCCCCTGTAGGTTGTTGGTGGCGGAATGCGTTCAACACCCGGTAGCAAAGGTCCCATACCTTTCCTGAAAACCTGCTCCCCCCCTGCTGCAATCGCATCCATAGAAGCACCGTGAAAAGAATCCCACAATGAAATGACTTTATGTTTACCGGTAATTATGCGTGCTAATTTAAGTGCCATGCCTATAGCCGAAGTACCGCCGGGAGCAAACAACACCCTGTTAAGATCACCGGGAGATAAGGACGCCAGTTTTTCTGCCAGCTCAATAGCAGGTATATTGGTATAACGGCGTGGACTAAACGGCAGAATATCCATTTGCGCTTTAACTTTTTCCATCACATAGGGATTTCTGTATCCCACCTGGTGCACATTATTACCATGAAAATCCATATAACTTTTGCCGGACAAATCAGTGATATATATACCATCGCAGGATGCCAAAACATCGAGGCAGGGAGTAGACATGGATTGATGCAGAAAGTATTTTGCATCCTCATCAAGATATTGGGTGGTCTGGCTGTCTGCAACAGTTGCATACCATTCTTTTCTTGCATCTGAAAGGTTGATATCACCTTCTGTTCTGTGAAATGAATTATTCATGCCTTAAAAATAATAGTTTACAAATTTTAAACAATTTTAAATTCTTATAAACAACAAATTCACCCCGGTATTCTATCGTTTTCAATGCAATTTTCAGGAAATTCGCAGCTCTTACTATGTCGTTTAAAAATTATTATGCCGTTTTGGGAGTGGCGCCAAACGCTTCGCAGGACGATATTAAAAAAAAATTCAGAAAGCTCGCATTACTATATCATCCGGATAAAAATGCGGGAAACGAGTTTGCGTCAATACGTTTCAGGGAAATACAGGAGGCATACGAAACACTCAGCAATACTGACAAAAGAATTATTTACAACCGTGTCTGGCGGGATCATTACCCCAAAGCGAATATATCTGTTGCAGAAGAAAACAGCCCCGGAAGTATTTTACTGAAATGCAAAAAATTGCAGCAGGATATCCGCGGGATGGATGCTTTCAGGATCAATCAACAATACGTGCAGGCAGAACTGAACAAAATATTGGCTGCAGGTACTATTGCGCTTTTATTATTTCACGATGATAAAGTAATCAATAAAAGCATCATTGCTTATGTACTTGAAATATGCGTGGTGCTTCCCGGGAAGAATCTTCCTTCCATTCAAAAATCGTTGAATAAACTGGCGGCAGGCCGGCAAGAGGATTTGCTTACTATTCAACAAAAAATAAAACAACTAACCTATAAAAACCTTTGGCAGCAATACTATCCCCTGCTTGCTTTTATTATTGCCGCCATTGTGTGCGCGGTAATTTATTTATTGAGCAGTAAACACTGATATTAATTACTTCTCCAATAAAGATTCGATGATGTGTATATACTCTTCTTTCTGCCTGCTATACTCTGCTTCGCCGGTTCCGGGACCGCTAAAGCCAACATGAATTTTTTGTATCTCTCCTTTGCGGTCAACAAAAATAGCTGTTGGAAAAGCAGGTATTTTTTCAAGCTGCGGCAATGTTTTTTCCACTCTTTGCGGATCGCCCACTGCTACAGGAGTAATTAAAACAGGGTACGCTACATTGAGTCTTTTTATAAAATTTTTTGCTGCGGCCTGCGAACGCGAAAAGTCTGCTGTTCTTTCGTATAAAAGTGCAATACATTCTACTCCTTTAGATTTATATTCCGGGTAAATCTCATTTAAAAATCTTGTTTCATCCATGCAATTGGGGCACCATGTGCCGGATATCTGGAGCACAACCACCTTATTTTTAAATCTTTTATCGCTGAATGAAACAGGTTTTCCATCCACGTCTTTAAATGTAAAAGCCACTTTTGGAGAAACGCCTGGTTGTAATAGTGATGCTGTTTCCGGCAAAACCGCATCATTATTTTTCTCTGCACTCCATTGCTGCCATCCGGGGCCTGCGCCGGAATAAAATCTTCCTCCTGTTATGGTTTTATCATCATTTATTTTTGCTGTGAACAACAAAGCATATCCACCGTCAAACCCGGATAGTTTAAGGGAATCGCCATCTACTACTCCATCAAGATAACGGTAATCGCCGCTTACTGTCAAAAATGAGCCCGTGAGTTTATTACCGCTTTGTTCAAATACGCCTACATTAGAAGATGATTTTGTGCCGGCACTATCTGAAAATATAGCCGACCAGCGACCGGCGATATTAGCGACAGGGTTAGCCTGGCTAACCTTAAACCTGTAGTTTTCATTATGTGTTGCAGTAAAAGGAATCACTACATTTCTGTCTGCCAAATGCTTAATCCATTCTCCAGCCAGTTGATTTCTCCGGTTAGCAATTAAACGAAACTGAGAATCAAAAAACGGTAATATAATGATTACGGAATCACCTTTAATGGTTATATCGTCTACGGCTAAACGCTCAGCAGCATTTATTATATATATCCTTTTTTTCCGGAGACTATCTTTTACTTCAAAATTTATAACAATCTCTTTGCCATCAGGTCTTGATAAAATCCCCCTCCAGTTCCCGTTTTTTAAAGCCTCATTTTGCTGGGCATTTCCTGCGCTATATATAAAAAACAATATTGCCGTTAAAAACCGCTTCAACATAAACAGAATAAAATTATTCCTGCAAACTTAATCAATTTAATTTAGTCTACTAAAACTGTAGATTGTTCAACATATCCTCAGTCATTCTGCTTAAATCATATTCGTGTTGCCATCCCCAGTCTTTTCTTGCCACACTATCATCAATACTTTGCGGCCAACTGTCGGCAATTTGTTGCCTGTAATCAGGCTTATAGCCGATAGTGAAATCAGGAATATGCTTTTTAATTTCAGCAGCAATTTCTTTTGGCGAAAAACTGATGGCAGCAAGATTATACGAAGTACGCACAGATATTTTTTTGGCATCCGCTTCCATTAATTCAATGGTAGCTTTAATGGCATCCGGCATATACATCATTGGCAAATAGGTATCTTCTGAAAGAAAAGATGTATACTTTTTTTCTTCAAGGGCATCGTGAAATATTTCTACTGCATAATCCGTAGTGCCACCACCGGGTGCAGATTTATAACTGATTAATCCCGGGTAACGGAGGCTTCTTACGTCTACACCAAAACGCTGGTTATAATATTTGCACCAAAACTCACCGGCATATTTACTGATGCCGTATACGGTAGTTGGCTCAATAATGGTTTGCTGCGGACAAAACTGTTTGGGCGATGTAGGCCCGAATACAGCTATACTGCTTGGCCAATATACTTTATGCAGGTTTTCTTCCCTGGCAATATCCAACACATTCAATAAGCTTTGTGTATTTAAATGCCAGGCAAGCCCCGGGTTTTTTTCGCCTGTAGCTGAAAGTATAGCAGCCAGCAAATATACCTGGGTAATGTTTTGACGGATAACCTGCACATGCAGCATTTCTTTATTCATTACATCAAGCGAAACATAGGGACCGGAACCTTTCAATAAGCTGTTTTCTTCTCTAAGGTCAGACGCTACAACCTGCGCATCGCCATACATTTTTCTTAAAGCCAGGGTTAATTCAACACCTATCTGTCCTGACGCTCCTATAACAAGTATTTTTTCTCTCTGCATTTTTTGTGTTTGAGGCTATTGCAAAAAAATAAAATTGGAGTGTAACTAAGAAATTTATATTTTAACATGCAAATTCCACTTCTATGTTTCAATTGCACAAAAGGAAACTTTATGCAGGCATTGGTCTGCTCGCTATTCTCATTATTGGTGCTTCTGCCACCACGCAGGACAAACCAAAACCCAATCTGAAAGTTCTTCCCAAAAATATTGACCACGAAGCGTTGTCAAAAATCATGAAGGAATTCAACGTGTCCCTGGGTGTAAAATGTAATTTTTGCCATGCTCCGTCAAAAACTGACCCCAAAAAGCTTGATTTTGGAAGTGATGAAAAGGATGAGAAGAATATTGCAAGGAGTATGATGAAAATGACTTCAAAAATCAACAAAAAATACTTCAGTTTTAATAAAGAGGGAGAAGATAAGACGCCGGCTGTTACCTGTATTACCTGCCATAATGGTAAGGCTCATCCGGATAACAAAGTAATACTTCCGCCTCCGCCTCCCGAAAAATAATTTTTTCAACAATATTTCATGGCTGCCCTTAACGGCAGCCTTTTCTTTTCCCGGGAATTTGTAGCAAAGAAGAAAACTTCTACATCATCATTTTCACAATCATTTCTTTCATCAGCGAAGCGTCTTCCGTTCCTGGATCGTTTACGCCAATGCTTCTGAGATTATAATGATGGAGCAACAGCAATGCGTTTTCTGTGCCGCTAAAACCATAATTGCCTGCAGCTGTTCTGTAATCTTTAATAAAAAAAGGGCTTATACCTATTGCAGCGGCGGCAGTTTTATCATCGCTTCCCTTTACTGCAAGCAGCATATATACCTTGCTGAAAAAATTATAAAGCGAGGGTAATACCAGTTGAATTGGCGCCGCTTTAGGATTTGATTCAAAATACCGGATAATATGCATTGCCTTCACCACATCCTTTCGCTGCAAAGCCTCCTGCAACTCAAATACATTGTACTCTTTACTAATGCCTACATATTCTTCAATATCTTCTTCGGTAATAGTTTTCCGGTCTGCCAGGTTAATCAGGAGTTTATCTACTTCATTATTAATTCTGCTGATATCATTGCCTATATGATCTACCAGCAGCGCCAGCGCTTTCTTTGCTATACTGAACCCCTTTTTGTGTATAAGATCATTGGTCCATTCCGGCAACTGGCTGTCATACATTTTCTTTGTTACTACATGTACGGCATTTTGCTTAAGATACTTTGCCAGCTTACTTCTTCCATCAACCTTTTTTTCTTTATGTGCAACCACAAGCACTGTTGAAGCAAGCGGGCTTGAAATATATGCCTCCAGTTTTTCCACATCCCGCATTTGCTGAGCCTCTTTAAGTATCACAACCTGGCGCTCGCCAAACATCGGATAGCGCCTGCATGCATTTATTATATCAGCCCAATTGGCATCTTTTCCGTAAAAAACCGTCAGATTAAATGAAGCTTCTGCTTCCGATAAAATGGAATGTTCTGCATACTCAACCACCTGGTCAATATAATAACTTTCCTCACCTTCCAGCCAGTATACAGGATGGTAAGCCTTCTTTTTCCAGTCTGCAATAATTTTTTCTGTACTCATACCTGAATAGAAACGCAAATTAAAGATATAATCCGCATCTATTAAGCAGTTCAAATTTATTTGTACCAAAGCATAGTATTAAACAGGGTAAAACATCTTAATTAGCAGAGAAAAAATTTTAGTAATAAACTTTTAAATTTCGTTGGCAGAAAAGGCATATTCTTGCTTTTTGATCTGCGCAATAAAAACAAATTGTCATATGCCTAAATTAGCAGCTTTCCCAAAAGCATTTATGGATGCATTGTGTAAAGACGGAACAATGAAAGTATCTGAATGGATTGAGTTAGCATCAAAACTGGATATAGACGGGCTTGAATGGTATGCAGGATTTATTGAGATGGAAGACGAAGCCAACTGGCCAATATTCAAAAAACAGGTAGAGGATAAAGGAATGGTTATTCCAATGATGTGTTGTTCGCCAGATTTTACACATCCTGATGAAGCCTTCCGGAAAAAGGAAATTGAAAAGCAGAAAAGATGGATTGATATGACTTACGCCTTAGGCGGGTCATATTGCCGGGTGCTTTCCGGACAAAAACGTCCTGAGCTTTCTATTGAGCAGGGCGTGCAATTAGCGGCTGAATGTATTGAAGCCTGTATTCCTTATGCCGCAGAAAGAAATATTACGCTCATTATCGAAAATCATTACAAAGATAATTTCTGGGAATACCCTGAGTTTGCCCAAAAGATGGATGTTTTTTGTAAACTGGTTGACAAAATCCATCATCCCAATTTTGGCGTTAACTACGATCCCAGCAATACCTACCTCGCAGGAGAAGATCCTGTTGAGTTATTAAAAAGAGTATCGAACCGCGTAGTAACCATGCATGCCAGCGATCGTTACCTGAAAGAAGGAACTATTGAGGATTTGAGAAAAGAAGAAGGCGGTGTAGAAGGTTATGCAAAAAGACTGAGTCATGGTGAAATAGGCAAAGGGCTGAATGATTATGATGCTATTTTTTCTGAGCTGAAAAGAGTTGGTTTTGATAACTGGATAAGCATTGAGGATGGTATAGATGGTATGGATCAGCTTGACAGAAGCGTGCAATTTCTACGTAAAAAAATAGCGAAGTATTGGCCGGCAAATGAATAGCTTTTAAATAAGGATATATTTTTTTGAGATGAAATAGGATAAACTTGAGATGTTTATGCTTTCTGCATAACAGGATTATTATCCGCACTTAATGTAATATTACTATACAACTATAATCTGCTCCTTTTCCAACAAGGGCAGGTTTTTAAACCGCATGATTACATTAGCTACAGTAACCACATCTTTCTGACAATAGGTTACTATTCGTGGTAAATCATTTTCTATATAATATACATCTCTTACCATACTTCCGTCGATATCGTCTTTCGGCGTATCGATACCCAGCACAGTGGCAAGTAAATTAAGTGAAGTATAATTTTTATAGTCGCCAAACTTCCATAATTCCATAGTATCAACAAGATTGGTTTCCCATGGTTTTTTACTGCTTAGCTGAAGATACTCAGGCAAAGCAATCTGGTTAATCATCATACGCCGGCAAATAAAAGGAATATCAAACTCTTTTACATTGTGCCCTGCAATCAACAATACCTGCCTTTTTTCTTTAAAAGCATCAAGCATGCTGTTAAAAGATTTTAACAACGAAGCCTCATCCTTTTCATAAAAAGATTTCAATTTGAATACTAGTTTACCATCAGTTTCATAATAAAAAAGTCCTGTTGAAATACAAATTATTTTGCCAAATTCGCTCTGAATACCAGCACGTTGCGAGTACCAATCCGATACTGAAAAGTTTTCTGGCATGATTTTAGACATCTTGTGCTCCCAGAGTTGCCTATAGTGATCAGACAAGTGGTTATAATCAGCATATTGAGGAATAGTTTCGATGTCGATTACAAGCAAATGACCAAGGTTAGCATTATATATCATAATTATATTTTGTAATTAAATTTGTCAAAACTTAAAAATAAACACAATGAGCGCATCAAATTATCCCTCAGCATCAGGATCGTCCCAACCCCCCAGAAAAGATAACCGTGGTATTATATACGGTGTATTAATCGCCGCTTTATTGGGCACATGGGGTTACATCATTTACGATAAAAGTAAAACCAAAGAAGTTATTCAGCAAAAAGATGTTCAATACGCTTCTCTTGATTCAACAAGAAATCAATTGGTAGCAGATTACCAGGCTGCAGAAATCAGGCTTGATAAAATGACTTCTGAAAATACAAAATTAGACAGCCTTGTAAAAACACGCGACAAAGATGTTTCTACAATGCGTGCAAGAATTAAAACGCTCATCACCAAACAAAATGCAAGCGCCGCAGATTTAGCAGAAGCACGTAAGCTGATCAACTCTTTAAACAGTAAAATTGAAGAGTATGTAGTAGAAATTGAAAGACTGCAGGGTGAAAATAAACAGTTGACTGCAGATAAAGAGCAATTAACTACTGAAAAAGCTCAGTTAACAGATACACTTAACCAAAAAGTTACAGAAAACAAAGACCTCACCGGCAAAGTAGATGTTGGTTCTACATTGAATGCCTCAAACTTCCATATTGCAGCAATTAATGAAAAGAAAAGTGGTAAAGAAACTGAAACATCAAAAGCTAAAAAAGCAGATAAATTCCGCGTTTCTTTCGATGTTGAAAACAGGTTATCCGTTACCGGAACAAAAGAATTGTATGTAATTGTTACAAATCCTGACGGAGCTGTAGTGAAAGAAGACGGTCTTGGCTCCGGCACAGTAACTACAAGAGAAGATGGCGACAAAGAATTTACCAATAAAGTATCTATCGATTATGAGCAGGGCAAACGCAAAAACGTAAGCTTTGATCTTAAACAAGCTGATAAATACAAGCCAGGTACTTACAAAGTAGAAGTATACCAGAATGGTTTCAAAATTGGTGAAGGTGGTGTTACTTTGAAAAAAGGCGGGATTTTCGGATAGTAAATCTTAATACAGATATTATAAAAGGCTGTTGTTATAAAACAACAGCTTTTTTATTTCTTAGATATCCTGCAACAATGGGTGCATTAATATATGTCTGTACATTCGTTTACACCCCTGTAATAAACTACAGCTATATTATAACTTCTTCAAACCTAATCCGGCACCACCGGCTATCAACATCATGCCATTATCAATAACAAAACCACCTTTTACAATATCTTCTGCTAAATCAAAACTGCCATCCAGGTCAATATAACGGGTATGGCTACATGCAAACGCAGCATGCAGCGCTGCGGTTATACTTACAATACTTTCATCATTACAACCCCAAAACAGCTCCGCGCCGGCCGGCTCAACTACTGAAGCAATTTTAAGCGCTCCTTTAATTCCCCCGCACTTCATCAGCTTAATGTTGTATATGCCATATCGTTGTTTACGGCATAAACAAAATGCAGAGGAAGCATCAGTAAGCGATTCATCTGCAGCCATGTACCGGCGCAATAATTCAGGCAACTGATCAAGTATATAATCGTCCGCAGGCAAAAGCGGTTGTTCAATCAGCTCAACCGGTTTTTTATCAGTCAGCTTCAGAAAACGATTAAGATTTTCCAGATCATAACCGGTATTGGCATCCACCCTTATCACAAAATAATCCCCAAATTTTTCCTGCAGCTTTATTATCCGCTCGGCATCTTCATCAGCGTTTATACCTGTTTTTATTTTTAACACACGAAAGCCAAGTGCTTTAAATGCCGCAGCTTCTTCCAGTGTTTGCGCTACAGTCATAATACCTATAGTAACAGAAGTAGGCAATGCCTTGTGTGCCCTTCCATAAAAATCAATTACAGGCAAACCGATATATTGCCCGAATGCATCGTGCAGCGCAATATCCACTGCAGCCAAAGTACCCGGCTTATGCGGAAATTGTTTATCTACGGAGTTTATCAGCCCATTGAAATAGCGTATATCCCTTCCTGTTAGCCAGGGTATTATTGCAGACTGTAAATTATACAAGGTTTCTTCCGGCGATTCTCCTACTACTTCCGGAGACGGACTGGCTGCTCCGATGCCTGTTATGCCATTTTCCAGTTGTAGTTCCAGGAAAACATTTTCCACGTTTTCTATCCTTTCCCGGGCAATTTCATATGGTTTTTTCAGCCGGAGATTTTTAATGAATGCGTTTGCCCTTACGATTTTCATAGGAACTATTTGTCGTTTTTCACAAGTGCTGTTAAGAATGGAATAAGTTTTTCAACACCCTGTTCCAGCGGCAGTAATACCGGCAAGCCGAATGCTTTTTCATATTGCGCCTGTAAGGTTTCTGCTTCCTGCAGGCTGCAATGTTCCGTATTTAATGCTATGGCTGTTACTTTAGAACCATATTTTTCTACCAGCTCTATTTCTGATGTTAATGAAAGTATTTTGCCCAATTCCGGTTTAAAATCATAATACACTCTTTTAGGCGCATGCATCATCACCACATATTTAGCACCTCCTGAAATCAGCATTTCCGATCCGCAAGGACCACTGGGGTTACGCAATGCAGCCTGCCCTTCAATAAAAATAATATCAGCGCCTGTTTCTCTTTCGCAGGTCAATATAGCATGTTCTAATTCCCCGGATACAAAATCGTTGGGAGTAGCATCCAGCACAAATCCGTAACGGCCGCCCTGCAACCAACCTGTTTGTCCTGTATAAATCATTTCGGCATTTATCCCTGCCTTATTGCATGCATGCATTAAAAAGCGGGTTGTAGTACGCTTGCCGAGCCCGCAGTCTGTTCCTAATACCGCAACAATAGGCTTATGGAAAGAAAGTATTTCACCTGTCCAAAAATGAAGCTCTTTCATTTTTTTAGGTTTTCGTACATCCGTTAACGTTATGTTCTTTTCTTTTGCCAAAGCAACTATATCTTCCCTTTCAGATAAGAGGTCATGCAAACCATTTACAATATTCAGCCCATGTGCAATAGCTTCTTTTACTTCATCGAGTAATGTGCCCGGAAATACACCGCCGGATGTAGCTACCCCAACAATACAATGCTTGGGTTGTGTTGCAGTTACAGCTTCAGCAACAGAAGCAAATACCGGAATATTCCTTTTGCGGCCATCTAATAATTCTCCGGCATCTTTCCCTGCATGCAGCGCATCAACTATGGCGGCAATTGCATACCTGTTGCTTTCGCGAATCAATCCGTGAGTGGTTTTAGCGTCTTCTTTTGCAAATAAACCGTGGGCTAAAACAATAGCGCTATCCATATTTTTTCTTTATTCAGGAACAAAAATAGAATAATATCCTAATTTTATTATTATAATATAGTATAAAATGCCAGACGATATAGATAAACACATATTAAACCTATTGCAGCAGGATGCAAAATTAACGATACGCGATATCGCGGATAAATTATCACTTACCACTACGCCTGTACATGAACGGATTAAGAAACTGGAAAAAGAAGGGATCATTATCGGCTATCGCGCCATAATAGACGCGGAAAGCGTAGACAAAGCACAGGTGGTATTGCTGAACCTGCACATGGAAGCGTATACACCTGAGAACATTGCATCATTTGAAAAAATGGTGAACGCAATGCCCGAAGTACTGGAATGTTTTCACCTGGCAGGCACAGTAGATTATCAATTGAAAATTGTTGTGAAAGATATAAAAGTGTACGACAATTTTCTTATGCAAATGGCTAAAATTCCCATTATATCTGTAGTCAGCAGCATGATTGTTCTTCACCGCGTTAAACAAAGCACATATATACAGCTATGAAAAAATTATTACTGATTATTTTGCCTGCACCGGTATTTGCAACAGGTCAAATTTAAAAATAAAATACCTGCGGTTGAGAGAAGCATTTTACTTAAAAAAGATTAACACAACAGCCCTGTAGTATTAAAAAAGGTTGCGCTTTTCAGCACAACCTTTTTTAAAAGTTCAACATACTTTATCAATACGGAAGTATAAAGCTTATGCTGGTACCGTTAGGTCCTGTATATACCACTTTATAAAAAAAGTTATCAGGGCAGGCAACAGGATTTCCTGAAGCATCCAAACCGAATGTAGCTGTAACTGATACACCTGCAACATCGTGCTTAACTGTACCTGAAGTTAAACGAAAGTCGCAATCCTGGCGTATTACCAATGGAGCTACAGTAGCAGTAGTAAAAGCTGCACCATAACGGTTGGTGCCCCACTCTGCAACATTTTCAACACTACCTTCAGTATGATTACCTGAAACAGAAATTACAATACCATTATCGTAAGTAAAGACGCGTTTTTTTGCAACTTTCCAGGTACGCTGAGTACCATTATCAAAAGTTATGGATAAACCGTCGCTAACTATAGTATGAGTAACTGGCTGTTGAGATGAAAGCTTAGCCAAAAGCCCGCCACTTACATTAGTATAAGTTTGTGAACCATTTATGGTAATACTTTTCTGGTCCCACAAACGGGTTATTTTTAGATTATTATACGTTATGGTAACCGTTGCACCGGCATTTTTCCATTGTGCGCCTTTGTCCATAGCAACTGTAACAGAACCGGATCTTTTTCTGCTTCCACAGTTCGATCCGTTATATGTTATGGTTATTACCGCAGGATTTGCAGTAAGATCCCATGTGATCTCACCACCACAAACAGTAGTGTCTGCTCCCATCTCCCTTGAGCTATACAAAGCAGCAGCTTCAAGAACAATGTTAGCATCATCGGTTGCCGCATCTACTTCTGCAGAAAATACTGACTGGTCATCGGAATGCGTAGAAATTTCTGTGTTACCGGAATCTGATGTTTTTTCTTTTTTACAGGACACAAAACCTGCAAACAGAGAAAGGGCTAATGAAAAAATTACAAGATTTTTTTGCTTCATAAAAAAAGTATGGATTAAGAATAATTTTGGGCATGGACCAGATGAATTTAAACCGGTTTAAACCAGTTTAAGAATTTTGATTTCAGATACTATTCCCTCCATTTTTAATTAATACGAAACGTAGTAAAACAATTTTTATTTCGAAAACACTGGTTTTCAATATGCGATTAAAAATAAAATTCATATATATTGATTTAGGGAATTGAGAGATAGGAATATTAGTACAAGAAATTAACTAAGCCGGTAAAATTTGGGGATAAGAAATGCAGGCCCGGACCGGGTTACTTTTAACGCTTAACAGTATTATTTAATAACTTTGCGTGCCTATAGATTGCTTAGCTGTATTCATTTGTATTTTAAAACCAACCTCTAAAAGTTAGAAAAAATGGTACAGAAAACGTATTTCAAAACCAAGGATTATTGTAAAGTAAAGTTCGCTTTCAAACCTGAAAGTGCGGAAACTGTTGAAATTCTTGGATTAAACAGCGATTGGAAAAATTCAGTGGTAATGAGCAAGAAAAAAGACGGCTCTTTTAGTGTTGATGTCACACTTCCAAAAGACAGCAAGCACGAATTTAAGTACCTCATTAATGAAAAAGAGTGGTTTAATGAACCCGAAGCTGATGGTGAAACACCTAACCAATACGGCAGCACAAACAGCTTTATCACTTTATAATTCAGCATATTAATTAAAACCGGGCATCTGTTCCCGGTTTTGCTTTTTATAGTATAGCAGGCGGGTAATTGCTCCGGTTTTACCTGTGCCAGGTTGTTTATCAGCATGTTTCCAGCCTTATCATACGCTAAAAACCTCTTTTAGCCGGCATTTGAATGCCATTTTGCAATGTGCAGTGGTGATATTTTGCGTTATACACAAAATATCTGTTTGTGAAAATTATTCTATCCGTATTTGCAGGCTGCCTTTGCTTTATAGTATGTACTGCACAACCGCTGGCAGATACTTCAGGAGGCCTGATTCCGCAAAAAGAAAACATTATAACCGCTTCCACTGTTATCAAGATTGAAAACATGGGAACGAAGATCAATTCCAATCTTGCCGAATTAAGACCAACCGTTTCAGCAGATGGAAACCTGCTGTTTTTTATTTGTGAAAATCACCCCGGCAATACAAAATACAGGTCTGTTCCCAACTCACAGGATATATGGTTTGCAGAAAGAGACAGCTTTGGTAACTGGAGCGAAGCGAGACACATGGATTACCCCTTTAATACTACTCATTATAATGCCGTATACTGGATATCGCCGGATAAAAACAGGATACTGCTTAGAGGCGCCTTTAATGAAGGCGCTTTTATCAGCAAAGGCGTTAGTATGAGTTATAAGGATGAGGAAGGTAACTGGGCGCCACCTAATGCCTTATTCATAAAAAACTATGAAAAATACGACAGGGGTCATCAATCCGGTGCATCAATGGCACAGGACGGTAAAACACTTTTGCTGTATATGACACCGGAGAAAGGAAGCCCTTATAACGATTTATATGTTTGCTTTCTGGAACCTGATGGCAGCTGGACAGAACCTAAAAGTCTTGGAAAAAAAATAAATACTCCCGGCTACGATGAGACCACTCCGTATCTGGCTGCCGACGGAGTTACACTCTATTTCAGCAGTGACAGACCAGGTGGTTTAGGCGATAATGACATATGGATGACCAGGCGTTTAGATAAAAGCTGGCAGAAATGGAGCGAACCTGTTAATCTTGGCAGCCCTATCAATACTCCTGACTGGGATGCATTTTTTACATTAGATGCGGGTGGAGAATACGCTTATCTCACTACAAACCTTGACACATACGGTGAAAGCGATATTGTAAGAGTGAAACTGATGGAAAAAGAAAGACCGGACCCGGTGGTATTGGTTAGCGGAAATGTATATAATGCAAAAACAAAACAGCCTGTAAGTGCTTCATTAATTTATGAAACCCTGCCTGATGGCGCAGCAGCCGGTAATGGTTTATCCGGCGCTATTGATGGCGCCTTTCAGATTGTGCTGCCCTATGATAAGAACTACCTGATACGCGCAACCGCAGATAAGTTTTTCGCACAGTCTGAAAATCTTAATCTCGACTCCCTCGTAAAAGAAGGTTATAAGGAAATTCATAAAGATCTTTACCTGGTACCGATTGAAATAGGCCAGGTTGTAAGATTAAACAACGTATTTTTTGATTTTGATAAATGGAATTTAAGACCCGAATCGTTTATTGAGTTAGACAGGGTTGTTGAACTGCTCAAAGAAAACCCTTCTATTGAAATTGAGATGAGCGCACACACCGATAGTAAAGGCTCTGATGATTATAATTTCAGGCTGAGTGATAACAGGGCAAAATCTGTCAGAGAATATATCATCTCAAAAGGAATTGCTGAAACCCGTATAGTATCAAAAGGATATGGAGAAACCAAACCGGTTGCTACCAATGATACCGATGACGGAAGACAATTAAACCGCAGGGTTGAGTTTACAATTATGAAAAATTAATCTACTTCTTCCTCATCGAAGACTCCCTGATTTCTATTGTTGTTTTCAGTTCAATCGTTTTAAACTGGTGCTGCAATGTGTTGCCATCTGTCATGATATCCTTATGCATAAAAACTAAAGATAAAACTTTACATTTTAATCAATATTCTTTGTATCAGAATAAATGTTTTCGAAATTACATGTCAATTATCTAAAGAATATTTAATGCAAACATTGCGCCGGTAACAAGTGCGGTTTGGGGCTGACTAAAAAGGTAAATGAAGGCTTTGAGAATCGCATAAACGACTATTGGTCTCCATCACCCACCCGAATAAATTAATCATTCGGCGACCTTTTTGGTCAGTCCCAAACCGTTTTGGAAAGCAGGCGTTATCTCCCTATTTTTACTTAACTGATTGCTCAGCACCAACATATGAGAAGAAAAATCCTTGCCGGAACTATATCGCTTTTATTTTGCCTGCTATCATCAGCGGGTACGCAGGTAATTGCAAGATTTACACTGCATGTTACTATCCCACCAATAAAAATTGAACGACTCGAAAAATAAAATACAGGTATGAAAAGAATGATGAATATTGCCAGGGCTACATTGAGTATTGTGCTTCTTTTTTATTTTATATCAGCAGAGGCGCAAAAAAAAACCGTACCGGGTTATAATATAAACTTAAAGAATATCCGTGTACTGGTATATACAAAAAATGGTAAAGGCTATATACACGAAAACAGGACAGCATGTACGGAAGCCATACAACAATTAGGAAAGCAATACGGTTTTAAAGTAGACACATCTGCTAACGCGGCAAGCATGACAGAAGAAAATCTGAAAAAATATACTGTAGTCATATTTAATAACACCAACAATGAAACTTTTGATACCGATGAACAAAAAGTAGCTTTTATGCGTTATGTGCAAGCAGGAGGAGGTTTTGTAGGCATACATTCTGCCACAGGATCTGAACGCCAGTGGCCATGGTTTAAAAGGTTGATAGGCGCGTCTTTTTTGCGTCACGCCAAACACCAGCCTTTCAAAGAAATTATTATTGATGATACGCATCCTTCTACTTCTTTTCTGCCTAAAATATGGCAGCGGGACGATGAGTGTTACTTTTTTAAAGACTATAACCCTGACATTCATGTGCTGATCGTGCATGACCTTGGCCCGCTTGACGATAAAGACAAACCAACATATTACGGAGGAACTTCTTCGCCATCCGCCTGGTGTCATGAATTTGATGGCGGCAGGCAATGGTATACATCACTGGGGCATGACAGCACAACATACACCGAGCCTGAATTTCAAAAACATATATTGGGAGGAATCATATGGGTGACAGGAAAAAACAAGCCGCTTGACTATAGCAAAGCAAGGGCTAAAAGTCCCGATGATCCGCTTCCTTACTAATAATAAAAAATGATTGCAATAACAGCCAGTAAAATATCTGATCATGAGCAAAAAAACAGCATCCTCCCGTAGAAATTTTTTAAAGAACACATTAAAGGGAACTGCGGGAGCGGCAATGCTTGCAAATATTCCTTCAATAGTACCGGCTTCCGTATTGGGAAAATATGCGCCTTCCAACCGCATTAATGTTGGAGCCATTGGCGCCGGCAGAATAGCCCGCGACTGGGATATACCCGGCACCATGAAGCAGGAAACTTCAAGGGTATTGGCCGTATGTGATCTTGACAGTAAACGGCTTGCATTGGGTAAAAAATTTATTGATGATTTTTATATAAAAAAGGGGCAGGCCGGATACAGCAGTACTAAAACATACGGGCATTACGAAGAATTAATTGCTGATAAAGATATTGATGCGGTAATCATCGCTACACCAGATCACTGGCATGTGCTTCCCGCTATTACCGCGGCACGTGCCGGCAAGCATGTGTATATGGAAAAACCTGCATCATTATGCATAAGCGAAGGAAGAAGATTAAGTGATGAAGTGCATCGTGCAGGAATCGTATTACAGGTAGGAAGCCAACAGCGTTCAATGCCGCAATTTAAAAAAGCATGCGAGCTGGTTAGAAACGGAAGGATAGGTAAGATACATACCATATACGTTGGGCTTCCGGTTGATAATCCCAAAGAGAGCACCCCGGAAAAAGAAATGCCCATTCCGTCAAATCTCAATTTTGAAAAATGGTTAGGAGCAACACCTTATGTTTCTTATACTGAAAAACTGGTACATCCGCAGAATGATTTTTCACGACCCGGATGGTTGCGTTGCGAACAATTCGGCGCCGGCATGATCACCGGATGGGGATCGCATCACTTTGATATTGCCAACTGGGGCATGGACACAGAGGATACCGGCCCGGTAGAAATTTCAGGTTCGGCAGACTGGCCGGATGAAAATGCGCTGTGGGATGTGCATGGCAATTTTAAAACTGAAACAATATTTGCCAATGGCGTAAAAGTGCTGGCAAGCAATGAATATCCCAACGGCGTAAAATTTGTGGGTGATGAAGGCTGGATTTTTGTAACAAGGGGAAATTATGCTGTAACCGCCAGCGATCCTGTAAAAAAAGGTGATAACAGCAAAGCGCTTGATGCCAGCAATCTTAAGATCCTTGATTCTGTAATAGGTCCAAACGAAATTCATTTAATTGACAGCAAAGAGCATCATGCCAACTGGCTTAATGCCATCATCACCGGGGAACCCAATATTGCACCGATAGAAGCGGGGCACAGGGCCTGCTCGGTTTGCCTGTTGAATAATATAACCATGCAGCTTAAAAGAAAATTATATTGGGATCCTGTACTGGAAAGATTTAAAAACGATGACGAGGCCAACTTTATGCTGAAACGTTCAGAAAGATGGCCCTACCAGATTGATAAAGGATTTAATGTGAAGACGACGATGTAGGATTTGAAATTTGAGATTTGAAATTTGAAATTGGCAGATATGAAGCGTATTACAGTAATTATTTTTGGTGCTTTAGCAATGGTTTTTGGATGCCAGTCGCCATCTGGAACAAAAGCAGATAGTGAAAAAAATGATAGCAGTATGGTAAGGCTTTTAACACTTGATCCCGGGCATTTTCATGCGGCGCTGGTACAGAAAACCAGCTATCCCGGCATTGACACTACCGTGTATGTATATGCGCCGGATGATTCGGAAGTAGAAGCTCATCTCAATCTTATCAAACAATATAATACAAGAGCGGAGAACCCGACACACTGGAATGAAGTGATATACAAAGGCCCGGACTTTGCAGAAAAAATGTTTGCAGAAAAGAAAGGCAATGTAGTTGTGCTTGCCGGTAATAACCGCTTGAAAACAGATTACATTAAGCGCTCGGTTGAAGCAGGATTAAATGTATTAGGCGATAAGCCGATGGCGATTAATACAGGTAATTTTTCCAAACTGGTTGAAGCGTTTGATGCGGCTAAGAAAAACAATGTATTACTGTATGATATCATGACGGAAAGATCAGAGATAACCAATATTATTCAAAAAGAATTGATACATGATTCAGCATTGTTTGGTGAGATAAAAAAAGGTTCTGAAAAAGATCCATCCGTATTTATTGAAAGTATACATTATTTTTTCAAGAGCGTTTCAGGCAAGCCGCTGGTGCGCCCGTCATGGTTTTTTGACCCTGCGCAACAGGGCGATGCTATTGCTGATGTAGCAACGCATCTTGTTGACCTGGTACAATGGCAATGCCTTCCGGAAGTATCGCTTGATTATAGCAAAGACATCAATATTACTTCAGCCAGAATATGGCCAACGCCACTTACGCCAACGCAGTTCACCAGCATCACAGGCAAAAATGGATATCCTGAATATCTGAAACCTTTAATTGAAAAAGATTCTATCCTGCAAACACATGCCAATGGAGAAATGAATTATACCATAAAAGGCGTACCTGTAAAAATTATAGCACGGTGGGATTATAAAGCAGCCGAAGGCGGCGATTCTCATCACGCCATTGTAAAAGGAACAAAAGCTACACTTGAGATAAGGCAGGGTAAAGATGAAAATTATAAACCCATCCTTTATATCATACCCGTTGATAACAAGAATGCCGACAGTGTTATTCAGCAATCAATCGCAGCGATCAGTATAAAACATCCCGGCGTAACCGTAGAAAAAGTGAATGCCAAAGAATGGAAAGTGATTATTCCTGTTAAATATGATATTGGGCATGAAGCTCATTTTGGGCAGGTGATGGAACGGTTTTTACAATATCTCAAAGAAAAGAAATTACCGGAATGGGAAGTGCCCGGAATGCTGGCGAAGTACTATACAACCACAAAGGCATTGGAGATGGCGATGAGGAAGGAGGAATAAGCTGTCAGGTATCAGCTATCAGGTATCAGCCCTTAGCTGATGACAGCTGATAGCCGATAGCTATAAAAAAATAAACATGCACAACAAATTTGATTTAACAGGTAAAAAAATATTAATAACCGGCGGAGGCAGAGGCTTGGGATTTGCAGTTGCCAATAGTATGGCGCAGCATGGAGCCGAAGTAATTATAACAGGGAGGAATGAGCAGCAATTAAAAGAAGCGTGTGAAGCCATAGGAGCATCATGTACGTATCATGTGTTTGATTTAACAGATATGCAGGGTATTCCTTCTTTTGTTGAAGTGATAGAGAAAATTCATGGGCCGGTAGATGTGCTGGTAAACAATGCAGGCATTAATATGAAAAAAGATATGCTGGAGGTAACAGATGAAGAATTTGAGTCAATCATAAAAACCAATCAATCGGCTGTATTTTCTCTCAGCAGGGAGTTTGCCAAAAAGATGGTGCAAAGAAAAAAAGGTGTGATCCTGCTTATAAGTTCAATGGCATCACAGTATGGCATTCCTAAAGTAATTGCATATACCGCATCTAAATCAGCTATAGAAGGCATGACAAGAGCAATGGCAGTTGAATTATCGCCACACGGCATAAGAGTAAATTGTATAGCGCCAGGCTTTATAGAAACTGATATGTCTTCAAAAGCATTGAACAGTGACCCGGAAAGAAAACAAAAGGTGTTATCACGCACACCTATGGCAAAACTTGGAAAACCTGAGGATATAGGCAACGCCGCGGTGTTTCTGGCCAGCGATGCCGCTAATTATATTACCGGAATAATTCTACCCGTTGATGGAGGCAACGCGATTGGATTTTGATGGCTGTGAGCTTTCAGCTATCAGCAGTCAGGTGTTACGATCGGGGTTAAAACTACCTGATAACAGAAAGCGGGTACTGAAAGCGGATAGCTTATGGAAGAATAAATGCTTATTTATACAAACGATAGTAAAAATTTCTCAAAGAAAAAAATCAAAAAAACTATTTATTAACCAAAAAACTTGCTATTATGAAGAAAAGTTTTTCTCACAGATTTCTGAGAGTGTTAGGTTTCCTCCTCATTTTTTTCGGGGGGGGGGCCGATATTGTATTTGCACAAAACGTTACGGTAAGCGGCAGGGTAACATCTGCCGAACGCCCGGAAGGAATACCCGGCGTGTCTGTAATTGTTGAAGGCACCGCCACTGGTACTACTACAGACGACCAGGGCAGGTTTAAACTGAATAATGTTGCAAAATCCGCAAAGCTGGTATTTTCTTCTGTAGGATTTAAAACTCAAACTATTGCGGTAGGTAATCAAACCAATATCAGCGTATCACTCGAAAATGATGCGTCATCACTCGATCAGGTGGTGGTGATTGGATACGGTACTACAAAGAAGAAGGATTTGACAGGAGCGGTTGCTTCTGTAAAAGCAACTCAACTGGTAAATGAGCATCCGGCGTCAGTTCAGGACGTATTAAGGGCAAATGTGCCGGGTTTGAATGTGGGATTTAGTGCTTCTGCTAAAGGTGATGCGAGTTTGCAGGTAAGAGGTAAAAACACATTAAATGCCGGGTCAAGCCCATTAATTGTAATGGATGGTGTAATTTATTATGGAGCCTTATCAGACATTAACCCCAATGATATTGAAACAGTGGATGTATTGAAAGATGCCAGTTCCGCGGCGGTATATGGCGCCAAGGCTGCAAGCGGGGTTATTCAGGTTACAACTAAAAAAGGTAAATCAGGTAAACCCACTATTAATGTAAATTCAAGCGTTGGCGTGGCTACCATGAGCGTGAACGAAAGGGTATATGATGCTGAAGAGTTTTTATATACATGGAGAAGAAACGTTAAGTACAGCACTAATGTAAGCGCCATGCCTTATCAGTTTGATGATCCGCGTACTTTGCCCTCTGATATTTCTGTTGCCGACTGGCTTGCTTATGACAATTCTAATGCTTCTGCTGATCCGGTAACAGTATGGCTTCAGCGCTTAAATCTTCAACCTGTTGAAATTGAAAACTATAAAAAAGGACAATCCATAAACTGGTATGATATGATGTTTCATAACGGTATCCGTCAGGATCATAATATCAGTTTATCGGGAAGAAGAGAAGGGATAAATTATTATTGGTCGTTGGGCTATATGAAAAATGAAGGTATTATTAAAGGAGATGATTATAATGTTATGAGATCCCGGTTGAATATAGACGCGAAGGTTACGAATTTCCTGAATGTTGGTATGAATACCCAATTCAGCATAAGAGACGAGAGCTCAATTGCGGTTGACTGGTCTCTGATTACAGCTAATTCTCCCTGGGGATCTTTTTATAATGATGATTCTACTGTATTACGCTTTAACCCCAATGATGAAGTTAGTGGTGGTAATAATCCGTTTGGCGTACCTACATATACTAACAGGTTGAAGAAATATTACGAATTGAACTCAAGTTTATATGCAAGGCTATCGCTACCATTCGGTATAAAATTTCAAACAAACTTCACGCCCCGGTTTGAGTGGTACAACTACTTTAACGGAGAATCTGCTTTGTGGCAGGCATGGACAAATCTTGGAGGAAGGGCTACAAGAGAGAACAGGAATATATACCAATGGCAAATAGATAACCTCCTAACCTGGGGCAGGGATTTTGGAAAAGACCACCACCTGGATTTTACAGGACTTATCAATGCAGAAAAATTCCAGGTATGGAGGAATAAAGTGGTAGCTACAGGATTTCAACCAAGTGATGTATTGAGCTATCACAATATGGGAGCGGCTACTAATGTTACGGTTTGTAACTATTGTGCTTTCAGTGACGAGGGCGATGATAGTAAACCTGGTGATGAGGTAAGTACGGCAGATGCGCTTATGGCGAGATTGTTTTACTCCTATAAAAGCAGGTATATGCTCACGTTAACTGTAAGGCGTGATGGCTACTCAGCTTTTGGGCAAAGTAATCCCAGGGCTACTTTTCCTTCAGCAGCATTAGGATGGTTATTCAGCGACGAACCTTTTATGAGCAAAATGAGCTGGCTCAATTATGGTAAATTAAGGGTTAGCTATGGGTTAAACGGCAATCGCGATATCGGAAGGTATGTAGCGCTTGCTGACCTGGCTACCGGCAAATATCTTCATGTTTTATCAGATGGAACAATTTCCCAGGTATCGCAACTGTATGTAAATAATATGCAGAATAAATTGCTGAAATGGGAAACCACAACAGCGTTCAATCTTGGCTTGGATTTTTCTGTTGCCAATAACAGAATAGATGGAAGCATTGATGTATATAAGAGTAAAACAAATGATTTGCTTGTTAAGCGCACGCTTCCTCCGATAGGCGGATTTGATATTGTTTGGGATAATCTTGGGCAGGTTGATAATAAGGGTATAGAAATATCTTTGAATACAAAGAATATTCAACGTCCAAACTTTCAGTGGAATACTTCCATTAATTTTTCGCTCAACAGGAATAAGATCGTGCACCTGTATGGAACAAAGGTTGATGTTAAGGATGCCGATGGAAATGTAATTGGTCAGGAAGAACCGGATGATAAAGCCAACAAATGGTTTATTGGTCAGCCCCTGGATGTAATCTGGGATCAGAAAGCCATAGGTATCTGGCAAACCGCAAATAAAGATGAAGCTGCAAAATATGGTGTGCTACCCGGCGACTTTCATGTGCAGGATGTGAATAATGATGGAAAATATACCGATGATGACAGGATGTTTCTTGGTTATACCGAACCACGTTTTCGCTGGACAATGCGTAATGAATTTACTTTTCTCAAGAATTTTTCATTTTCATTCCTTATGTATTCTTATTGGGGGCATAGCGCTACTTACAACCAGGCTAAAAACAGGAGTAATGCATTCCCTGATCGTGTAAATTCTTATGCGCTTCCATTCTGGACAGCCGAAAATCCTATTAATGATTACGCACGTTTGTTCTCAAGCGATGGTGGTGCAAGCTATAATATTTACAGGAAAAAATCTTTGATAAGACTTGATAATATTGCTTTGGCATATAATATTCCGCAAAATCTTATCAGGCGTATTCATTTGCAGGATCTTCGGTTTTATTTCACTATCAAAAATGCGGGATTTTATGCTCAGGATTGGACATATTGGGATCCTGAAAATTCAGGACCTACTCCCCGCATATATACGCTTGGAATTAACCTTAATCTTTAACAACAGGTAAGCAAATGAGTGAAATATTAATTCAGATTATTTTTAAAATATTACACAATGAGAACTTTACATAAAGCTGCATTGAACACTGCGATGGCTGTTTTTGTTTGCTGTGCAGGATCGTGCAAAAAAGATTTTCTTACACCAGAGCCTTTATCCTTTTACACACCTGAAAATACTTTTAATACTGTTGAAGGATTAGAAAGCTCTTTGATAGCCTGTGAGCGCAACCTTCGTTACGAATGGTTTGGTGATGGCGCGCCTATTATTACCCAGAATATATTTTCTGAAGTGGCGGTTGAAGGAACTACAGATAAGTCCGGACCAGCACAAGATCTCAATCTTTTGATTACCCCTACAGCAAATCTCAACAGTACAGATTATAACAGGATCGGATGGTACTGGAGTGAGGGTTATAAAGGAATAAAATATGCCAATACGGCCATTACTTATATTGATCTGCCGGAGTGGAAATCTGAAGAAGAGAAAAACGCGGTGCTTGGCGCAGCATATTTTCACAGAGCCTACCGGTATTATATGCTTACCAATGAATTTGGCGATGTTCCCGCTATTATGAAGGAAGTTTCTTCTCCAAAGGTTGATTATGCTACTGTAAAAAGGGAAGTAATTCTTCAAAAGATGAAGGAAGATCTTGAATTTGCGGAGCAATGGGTTCCGGTAAAGGCAGATGGCGGAGCAGTTTCGAAAGGCGCTGTTAGCCATTTGCTTACCAAAGTAAACTTGGCATTGGGAAAATTTGATGATGCCATAGCTTCTGCTACCCGCGTTATTGACGATGGCGTACATGCCCTGATGACCCAAAGGTTTGGAACAGATAAAGACGATGCTTCGAAAAATCTGATATGGGATTTACATCGTCCGCTCAATAAAGCAGTAGCCTCAAATACAGAAGCACTAATGCTGGTAATAGATAGAGACGGGTATATTGATAACGGAGATTTTTCAGGGGGTGGTTCTACTATGCGTCAAACCGTACCTTTTTGGTTTTCCAATATTTATACGCCGGCAGGAAATAAGGGTACTTCAGATGCCCAGAAAAAAAACCAACCTCTTATTGACTGGGATCAGGCAAATATGTATGGAAGAGGTATCGGGCGCTGTCGCGGTACATGGTATAGCACACATATGATATGGGATGATCCGGGCGATATGCGCCATGCACCCGGCGTTTGGATGCGCATGGAAGACCTGGTATATAACAACTACACTATCAAAACAGATCCTTACTATGGAAAGAATCTGCAGAAGTATAACGATAACGGGGGTATTTTATGCATTGATACGATACGTAGCTGGTTTGATTGGCCACACTACAAGGTTTTTGTTGCAGATAATCAAAACTCCAACCCCAGCGGCGGGCATACAGACTGGTATGTATTTCGCCTGGCAGAAACCTATCTTTTAAGAGCAGAAGCCTATTACTGGAAGGGAGAAAATGAATTAGCAGCAGCCGATATAAACAAAGTAAGAACCAGGGCAGGTTGCCAGCCAATAACTGCTGCGGATGTTAATATCGGAATAATTCTTGACGAGCGTGCAAGAGAATTGTATTATGAAGAGCCACGTAAAGTAGAATTAACCCGTATTGCGTATTTATTTGCCACAACAGGGAAGGCTGCTTACAATGGCAAAACTTATAGTATGAATAACTTTTCAACAGATAATTTCTTTTACGACAGGATTATGGAAAAAACTGAATTCTATAATAAAGGGGTAACAACCAATCACGGAGATAAATATACCATGAGTCCCTACCACGTTTTATGGCCGGTTCCACAAGAGTCAATTAATGCAAATGTGGGTGGCGTTATCAACCAAAACGAAGGCTATGACGGCTTCCAGAATAATGTGCCTGCATTAACAGAAATACCAACTGAATAGTTTTAGATGTATAGCTGTTCTATTGTAAGCCAAAAGCGAAATATTGAATTTCGCTTTTGGCTTTCTAGGACAATACATTGCTGATTAAAACATACCGGAACTATTTATGACGACGCTGCTATTATTACTGCCATCCTTCATTTTGCTCCAATTGCGGATTCAGTAATATTTCTGCATTCGGAATTGGATAAAAATATTTGTAATCGTCAAATGTCTTTGGCTGGTTAATGTTCCACAAAATATACCCTTTATCATCTTCAGACAGCTTGCTTACCACACCATTCAGCGTTACATACACTACGCCGGTAACCGTTGCAGCAGGTGTAGCGCTCACAAAACATACATCAGGCGTTCCGTCATTATTTAAGTCTATCAACTGGTTCAGTGCCGGAACATACATTCCCGTATAATACCTTTGCATATTATCAGCACATTTCCATCTTAATAAATCATCATACCTGAATCCTTCGCAGGCAAGTTCTATTGCTCTTTCTCTTCTAACCTCCAACAAAACCGCATCACTGATACCCGGATAGAAAGTATTTTGCAAATAACTGTCGGCAGTTACAGGCATTGAAGTATTTTCAATTCCGGCACGGCTTCTTAATGCTCCTATGGTTTTACTCCATTCATCTGCTGTCAGCACACCAAGTTCAGCCATAGCTTCCGCATAGTTAAGCAGCACTTCAGCATACCTGAATATGGGGATGGAATTATAGCTTTCTGAGCGGGAATCGTAATAGGGATCGTCTAAAGAGAATTTTAAAATATGATATCCGGTAATGGTTACATTAAAATTCGGGAAACCGTCAGACCCATCAGACCGCATGTAAGATCCAAGCCTTATTGTTTCACCTAAGCGGTAATCTCTTCCCTGTGTTTCCTCCTGAAAAGTTTTGGTTGTATAATTACTATTATCCGTAAACCTGCTGCCATCAATATTCAGATAAGTATTGACAAAGTATTTATCAAGGCTCAACCGGCTACCCGTTGTGGGACTATTATACCAATAGGTAGAAGCATGCCACTTCTGAAGGGAATTATCATATACAGATGCGAGCAACACTTCCTGCGCAACCGGGGTTTCACTTATGAAAAGCGAACGGTAATCAGCCGAAGGATTACCGGAAAGAAGGCTGTAATTGCCGCTGTTGATTATTTCTTCCGCCGCATCTGCAGCCGCTGTTAACCATGTGGCGGATGTGCCGGAAAGAGACAGATCTGTATGATATTTCCGGAATGTACCTTCAAAAAGGCAAATGCGTGCTTTTAAAGCCAGCGCTACCCATTTGGTAACATTACTGCAACTATTGTCTTTGGCATCATCAATATTTTCACAGGCAAAATTTATATCTGCCAGCACAGAGTCCATAACCAGGGTTCTTGGATCCTTTTTCTTATACAGTGTAGAATCTTCTACATCCAGAGGACTGCTGTACCAGGGAACATCACCAAAACGCTTGACCATACCAAAATAGAAATAGGCTCTGAAAAAACGTGCTATGCCTGAATAGTGATTTCTTACCTCTGAAGAAAGTGAGCTGTTATTGTTATGAACAAGAAAATAATTGACGTTCCGCAGATTAGTCCAGTCCCATCCGCTTACATTGTATTGAGTTATATTGCCGAGTAAATAATCCGGTGTAACCGTAGGCACCGTTATATCTGAAGTTACATCTCCCGAATAAATGCTTGCAGCAGTAGGGAGCATTTTTGTATAAAAGCCATTAATGTATAATTGCAAAGTTGCTTCACTGGAAAAGGCCTGATCTATGGTTAATTTATCCTTAGGATCAATATCAAGATACTTTTTACAGGAAGAGAAGAGGAATATAAAAAATAGTGCAGAAGCTATATAAGACTTTCTCATTGTAATATACTTTTTATAATGACAGACTTAGTCCAATGGTATATGATTTGAGCATGGGATAACTATTGCCATCACCCTGTGAACCCGATATTTCGGGATCAGAACCCTCAATCACTTCCGGATCAAAGTTTTTATTATGTTTATACATTGGTGAATATGTCCAGATATTCTGTCCGGTAAAATAAAGCTGCATAGCATTCATTTTAATTCTATTTAAAAGAGATACCGGCAGGTTGTATGCAATGGTGAGGTTTTTCAACCTGATATAGCTTGCATTCTGTAAATATCTTGTTTGTGTAACTGCCAGTTCACGCGTTCCGGACAATGCAACATATCCCCTGTAGCGTGGGAAATAAGCATCCTGGCTGGGATTTTCCTCTGTCCATCTGTCTAAGTTTGCAACAGGCATTTGTCCATAAGGACGGTTATATTGCCCCCAGAAATATGCCGCTTCTGCAGAAGGATACCAATCGCGTTTTCCCACACCCTGGAAAAATGCCGATACAGAAAAATTCAGCCATTCTGCCGAAAGGGTTACCCCGTATGGATAGCGAATAGAAGAGTTTCCGATAATTTTTTTATCGCCCGGATCATAAATAGTGTTGCTTCCGTTGTTTATTACTTTATTACCATCAAGGTCACTGAATTTTAAGTCGCCGGGTAAAGCGCTGTTGCTATTAGATACAACTATGTATTTTTGGTTGGCATGGCTGTCTATATCTTCCTGCGAAGTAAAAAATCCTTCGGTTACAAATCCCCATATTTCACCAATTTTCTGACCGGTATAATAAGAAGACAGTGTTCCTGTGGGATTGTAAAATTTGGTGATTTTTGATTCATTGTCAGCAAACGTGACCCTCACGCTGTAACGGAATGGTTTACTGATGCCGATCTGATCTTTCCATACAAGCGAAAGTTCCCAACCCCTGGTAACAAGATCCGCATTGTTGCCTTTGGGAACAGTAGCGCCAAATACTGCGGGCAAAGCCTGGCCGGTAGTGATCATACCCGTTGTATTTCTTTTATACCAGTCAAAAGTTGCAGATAATCTGCGATCCAGGGTTTCAATATCTGCACCCAGGTCCAGTGTTGTAGCTTTTTCCCAGGTAATGCTGCCAGGCACTACGCTTGGATTTTGAATATAGGTTGCATATACACCATTCACCAAAGTACTTGATAAGGTCGGTGTTACCGTTTCAAGAAAAGTGTATGGATCTATATTTCCGTTTCCCAGAGAGCCATAAGACGCCCTGACCTTTAGGGTATTTAACCAACTCCTGACGGATGACATAAAGTTTTCTTTGGAAATAATCCATCCTACTGAACCGGAAGGAAAAAATCCGAACTGCTTTGTTAAAGGAAATTTAGATGACCCGTCATAGCGGCCGTCAAATTCGAGCAGGTATTTATTATCGTAAGAATAATTTGCCCTGTAAAAAATTCCGGAAGTTGCCCATGTGCTTCCCCCGCCTGTTAATTTATAGTTATCGCCACTTGCCAGGTTAAAATCAATGAGATTATCAACAAGCAAACCATCACGCTGCACATATAAAAGGCTTATATCATCATATTCCAGGTTCCATCCTGCAACTGCTCCCACAGAATGCCTGCCGAAATTATCCGAATAATTCGCATAAATATTGCCTACATAATGCTTTTGTACCGTTTGATCATCACTTATATAGTTTAAGCCTGAGGTTATAATTTCTCCGGGAATAATACTGTAAGGAACGGTAAAATATTTTCTTCTGTCATCCGTATTGGTGTACAGGTAAGAAAAGTCTCCTTTAAGGCTTAATTTATTCTTTATTATGGTGGCATCAAAATTCAGGCTGTTTCTTAAAAAAGTCTGGCTGCTTTTTGAAATGCTTTTACCGTAGTAATAATCTCCTATGGAATAAGCTCCGTTTATCGTTAATGATCCATCCGGATTTAGTAAGGGAACATTAGGGGCTCCAACCTGCGAAAGCGTAGTCCATATACTGCTTATCCCTGCTTTGGTAAGTGTGCTGAGGGGATATTTGTAGCTATAGTTCGAAAAATCAGAAAGTCCGCTGAGTGTCAGCCATTGGGTTGCTTTTACACTACCCTTAAATCTTAAGTTATAACGGTTGAACTTGTCATTATTATACCTGAAAACACCATCCTGTTTATAATATTTTCCGGAAATCATGTAAGTAACCTTTTCCGTACCGCCACTTACAGAAAGCGCATGTTCCATAGATGGATTATGAGTATTGTACAGTTCATTCATCCAGTCTGTATTGGAGTAGTATACATACCTGCCGGTATTGGGATCAATACTGTACTGGGGCATACCGGGGTTTTCATCGTGTACTCTCAGAGAATCCAGGTAGGCAAGAGAAAAAGGAACTTTATTATCAATAGATGTCGGGTGAGACAGGTAATCGTACCAACTGGAATAGGCTTCATCAAAATTAGAAGCCCACTTATACCCGTTTGAAACCAGTTCCGGAGCAACAGTTCTTTTATTAATAGTGTAATTGCCACTGTAATTGATCTGAATTTTACCGCTCTTAGGCATTTTGGTAGTAATAAGCACAACACCGTAAGCTGCCCTTGAACCATATATAGCAGCAGATGATGCATCTTTTAAAACAGTAACACTTTCTATATCATTAGGATTTAAAGTGTTGGGATCTCCCGGCACGCCATCTATCAGTATCAGGGCGCTTCCACCTGAACCTATTGAAGTTGTACCCCTTATATTATATGTAGCTCCACGGGTAGGTTTACCATCTGTCATTTTAATATTAAGATTCGGAATAGCTCCCTGTAAACTACGCGCTAGGTTAGGAGTGGGCCTGTCTTTAAAATATTCCGTACCTACCTGGTCTACCGCGCCTGTAAGGTTTATTTTCTTTTGTGTTCCATATCCAACCACTACCACATCCGTAAGGCTGCCCGATTTAGCTGTGAGCGTCAGGGTTATTAATTCCCTGCCTTTAACAGTTAAAGTAATATTATCATAATTGATATGAGAAACGAACAACTGGTCACCCGTTGCAGCATATAAGCCAAACGCTCCGTCCTGGTCTGTTTGTGTTCCTTTGCCGGATACGGTATTAATAACTGAAACATTTTCTACAGGAGAACCGCCTGAAACAATTTTGCCTTTTACCAGAAAAGTATCTCTGGGCGGAGGAATATTTTTCTTTGCAGAAATGGCAATTTTTTTTACAATCGTTATTGTTTTGTTCTGAATTGAAAAATCCAGGTGCCGGCTATACAGCACTTCTTTCAGAACACTGTCAAGTGCTTCATTTTTAACCCTGATCGTAACCGGTTCCGATTCGTTGAGTATGGAAGCATCATAAAAGAATACATACCCTGTTTGCTTTTTTATTTCATTCAAAACCTTGTTGAGGGGTTTATTTTTTTCCTGCAACGTTACCTGCTGGCTGTAACTGTCAGCCTTTGCAGTAAGGCATATACCCAGCATAATTAAAGCAGTCAGTTTCATTTCAAGAAGCATTAACTTTTTTTGTCGTAAAGACCAATTTCCAGCTTTTGACCCGGCATGTTTAAAACCGGGTATAAACTGAAATGAATTACGCAGAAAGCGCATACAAATAGCAATAAATTGCATAGTTTTGAAAAGTTTTGGTTAAAAAATAATCTGTAACGAGATGTTTTATACATTAGCCAACGCTTTCAGGGAGTGTCGGCGAAACCTCCCTGTTTTGTTTTATCATTTAATACAGCACAAAAATTTTTTTTCCTTCTAATTTAAAATGAACATCATTTTTACTTAATATTTCCAATACCTGAGAAAGACGCAATCCCCGCTCTATTTCACCCACGAACCTTCTTTGACGTACCGTATTTTCATATGCAATATCCACATCGTACCACCTGCTCAGTTGTCTTAATACCTCTTTAAGCTCAGCATTATTAAATTGGAAAAATCCATTTTTCCAGGCTAATGCTTCTTCTACATCCGCATTTGAAATAACATGGATCTCCTTATCAACAACAGCCTGCTGCCCGGGTTGTAGTTTATTATAATTTTTTCCCTGCGTCAGGCTAACCGAACCGTTTATCAACGTTACTTTTAAATGCTGCTCGTCTTCGTAAGCATTTACGTTAAAGCTTGTGCCTAATACCTTTATTTTTAAATTGTTTTTTTCTACAGTAAATGGTGCTTTTGGATTATGGATAACTTCAAAATATGCTTCACCCGATATGGTTACATTGCGCTCATTCTCCGGGAAAAATACCGGGTAAGTGAGCGTGGTTCCCGCGTTCAGCCATACTCTGGTTCCATCAGAAAGCTGTAATGACAATACTTTACTTCCTTTCGGATTTACCAGCGTATTTATCTCTGGCGCACTCTTTCCGGGGTGAGGAACACTTTCATATAAAACATCTCCCCCGCTCACGTTAAAAGCTTTATGCTCTCCCCTCAAAGCAGCTTCATTTTTATCAGGGTTATCAATAAATACTTTTTTTCCGTTGGCAAGAATAATTACAGCCTTATTACTCTGCGGAGCTGGTATATCCGCAGTAAGGGGTGCGGAACTATTATTGGCTTTAGAGATATGGGGTGAGTTCCTGAACTGTTTCTGATATATTAAAAAAGCACCTGAAATTAAAAGCAGCACCACAACCGCCGCTTTCCGGTAAACATTACTGTTCAGGTAAAATATTTTGCTTTGGGTCTCAGTCTCAGATATCCGGCTAATCAGCTTTGCCTCAATCAACTGCCCGGCTATTTTCCTATCTGCTTCGTTCCAGCCCTCTTGTCCTGTTTCAAGCAATGCATTATACCAGCTTTCTATCAGCGCTTTTTCTTCTTCCGTACATTTCCCTTTTTTATAGCGATTAATGAGTGATTTTATTTGTCGTGTATGCATAATCCCCGTGCTGGTTACTTATAATGTCTTCTGAAAAAAGCTTTGGGGGTATATGCAAAAAAAATTAAAAAAGGGAAGAAAGGATTTTACCAAGAGAGTTTTTTATAATATGAAGAGCATAATGAATCTGCTTTTTAACGGTTTGCTCTGTTACGCCCATTTTCCGGGCTATTTCTTTATGACTTATATGCTCATGCCGGCTGAGCATATAAGTTGTTTTCATTTTAGCCGGCATTTGCTCTACAGCGTTATGAATAACACGCTGTATTTCTTTAAGGTGAAGCGGTGAATCTGCCCCGGTTAACAGTTGTTCAGATACTTGCTGAAACGCAGAAAGATAGTCGCGCCGTGTTATATTTTTTTGTAAATAGCTGAGCGCTTTATAACGAATAGCATTGTGCAGATATGCCTGAACTGATCCGTCAACAGAAAACGTTGAATGCCGTTTCCAGATTGATAAAAAAACTTCCTGTAATATATCTTCAGCAGCATCTTTATCCCTCAACACCCTGCCTGCCGCAGTAAGCAATTCCTCCCAATATCTACGGTACAGAACGGTGAAAGCCTGCACGTCGCCGGCATTAATTAACAGCAGTAGTTCCTGATCAGAATACATCAGCCTTATAATTACTTAGTAGTAAATACTGGTTTTCTCTTTCTTAAAATAGTTTACCTGGCGTGAAGCAACCTGTTACAGTTATTCAAAGGATATATGCTGTTGGAAAAATCATAGCGTACAGCACATAATGACAATTCAAAATTAAGTATTTTAAGCATAGCCATCACCCAATATTCCGAACACTTTATTTCGCGAATGATATGCGCTACCTGTACCCTGCTACCGGAAGCCTCATGATTATGTTGTTTTTGTTGCTTTTTTGTAATACCTTCTTTCCTTAGTCCGGTCTATAACATATATACTTATCATTCTTCTGCCTTAATAACTACATCACCTTTTACATTTTTAATGGTTAATTCTTTCCGTGAATCATTGAAGCTGTATTGCTCCGTGTTTAACACTTCTCCATTAACCATAACCACAGCAGGTTTGGTGTTCAGATTCATGATTACCTGCCAGATACGATTAGCAGGTGAAACAGTTGTATCTCCCATCGGCTTACTAATTTTAACCATACTTGTTTTACCGGATTTGTTGGTTGTAATCTGTGTGATGGCATATTTGCCTTTCTCGTAGTCAAAGCTTACACCATCATCTTCATATAAATCAAATGATGTACTGCTGTCAGCAGGAAAAACATATAGTGTCATATCTTCCAATGGTTTTTCACCACGGTATTGCATAACCGGTCCTAAAGGAATAATACCGCCTTCCCTGATATACAAAGCGCCACCACGATCGGCAGGCCATGAAACTTTCTTCTCCGATCCACCGTTTATTACAGCGCCTGTCCAAAAGTCTTTCCATTTTCCTTCCGGGAAACAGATGTCATTTATATATATACCTACCATCAAGCCTGATCCCAGCATGTACTGGTGAAGAATATTGCGGTTACGCTTATCTTCGGGATATACAAGTGTTAGCGGGCGAAGTACAGGCCACCCGGTTTTTGTAGCTTCATTTGCTGTGGAATATAAATACGGGAATAACTTTGACCGCAACTGCGCATAATACCTGTGCATATCCGTTAGCTCTTTTCCCTGCACCCAAGGGATTTTAAAATATGCCCAACTGCAAATTTCGCTTACAGGTAAGAGATAGCCGTAGTGAATGCCTTCTTTTTTACTCACTTCCATATCTACGGTAGACCAGCTATGCCCAATAATTGAATTATTCAAAACACCACCCAGCGTTGTCAGCTCTCCTCCCGTATCCCCTGTCCATACAGCGGAGTAAGCCTGGTATCCGGCCCATCCCGCAGGTGTAAGTGCAGCAGGCCGGCGGTTGGTTCTGGCTTTGAAGCCATCATACATTTGTTTAGAGTAAAGCAACGGGTATAAATTGTGCATTTCTTTATCTTTCATCCCGTTGCCCCACAAACGATCCGGGTGAAACTCCATCTGAACGGCTGCATCCTGCTTAAAAAAATCAGTACCCTGGTCAACAAATTTTTCCAGGTGCTTAAACCATGGTTCATTTATTTTAGTTACTGTATCTGAAAGTACCTGGCCGCCCAGGTTTTCGTCCTGGAATACAGGTGCTGTTGTATTTCCGGGATTTACACCTGTAAAGGATGGCTTTGAAGGATCATTCCCGATTTGTCTTTCCGCTTCATAACTGAGGTCATAGTTATTACAAAGCCATAGTTCCAGTTTAAAGCCCATATTTTTTAATGCAGGTACAAAAGACGGCGGCCTGTTTTCAGAAAACCAGTACAGGTGTGGGAAACGGCTGGAATGCCATTGTTTTTTTACAGAATAATCATACCGATGCTCCATCCACCCCGGCTCCAGTCCTATTACATCGCAGGGTATCTCTTCTTTCCGGAAATTATAGGCACAGGTAACTGCTTCAAAATCGTCTGCCTGGTCTCGGCAGATAAACCATAGGCCAAACAACCATTGGGGAGGAAGTTTGGGTCTTCCTGTAAGTTGTGTGTACAAATTAATAAGCTGCTTATAATCCTTTCCCGCAAATACGTAATAGTCAATAGTTCCGCTCTCATTTTTCCAGTTGTAGTTGTTGGGGTCAGACTTACACATATCAAATATGGTTCGGTAGGTGGTATTTATAAACACTCCCACTCCCCTTGTCGACATAAAAAAAGGTACCGGGAGGTAGGTAGATGTTTTATATCGCACATCACAGTCTGCTGTATAACCCCTGTGATACAGATGCGTTCTTACCTGGTCGCCAAAACCTATCCAGTCTTCTTCCTTATCCGCCACAAAAACTGCTTCTGATACGCCTTCTTTAAACTCGGCATTGATTTGGTTTAAGAGTACCTTTTTAGTCTTTACATCAATAACTTCCAGCTTTCCGGAAGCGTAATTGATTTTGATCATCATGTCCTCCGTTTGTGCTGTCAATCCTTTTTTGTTTTCTGTAATACGCGGAGATGACAGTTCAACATTGGCATCAGATATAAAGCCATAACGATTCAGCCCGGAGCTTTGAAAATTTGCACCTGCAGGTACTATAGAAATACGGGCTATATCCTTCGATATAAAAGCAGCCCTGATTTTGGAGGACTGCCCAAACGCGTGTTCTGTTACAATACTTTTAGAAGGTTGTTGCGCTTCCGCAAACAGCGGAATAAAAAACACCGGCAGTAAAATTATGCTATTAATATATTTTCCATTTGTCCGTTTCATAAACTTGCTTTATTCTTTTGTAATTAGTTATTCGTATCCCGGATTCTGATCCAGTTTTTTACCCACATTTCTCTGAATGGAAGTAAGCGGAATAGGCATAAGGTTGTTGTATTCCTGAATGGATGCTTTAGCGGCATCAGAGCCGTAAGCTTTTGTTCTTTCATAAATCAGCCCGAGCCTGCCCAGGGTCAACATTCTGAATTCCTCTCCATACAGCTCCCTGGCCCTTTCATCCAAAATATAATTAAGCGTTACGTCGTCTGCAGAAATAAGAGGAGCCTGCGCTCTTTGCCGTATAACATTAATGTCTGCCGCTGCCAGGTTGGTACGGTTAATATTAAGATAGGCTTCAGCACGCAGCAGGTATGTTTCCGGCAACCTTACAATATAAAAGTCTCTGACATACCCATTATCCGGAATGGCATTTATATGTTTATCCGTTCCAAACTTTTGCCAGTTGGGATATACATATCTCATGGTATCCTCACTAACTGTAAAAAATGATTGGGGAATCAAATCACCTTTACTGTATCCCGGAACATCGGCGCCGAAATAATAATTCCTTTTGACATTGATTTCATTATTGCGCATATCATTACCCGAATTTTCCCAAATGGTGTAATTCGTATAGTTAGAAGGTCTTATAAACCCAACACCTCTGCCGGTTGTATCGTTCGGAACTCCATTATAACCTATTTTAGTAAGACTCCAAAAAGCGCACCACATCAGCCTCTCTGCTAAAGGGCGGTTATAAATCGGAACACCGCCAAGTACTGAAGCGCCATTACTACCCACCTCAAATTGCGCTACCCATATCCCTTCTTCGTTTCCTGTCTGCCTGTTCTGATTTCCCATAACAAACAGATCCCAGTAATAATCCTTATTTGTTTCTGAAGCTCTTGCGCCAAAGCGGGCATTTACCAAAGAATAGCTGCCATCTGCCTGATCTATTACCCGTGTAGCAGCAACAATAGCGCCCTCATAGTCTTTGAGTGATATATCCACTTCGGCTAAAAAATGATCTGCTGCTGCCCTAACCACGCGGCCCGGGCTGGTAGTAGTAAGGGGCAGGTAAGTACCCGCATATTCAAGATCTGCTTTTGCAAAAGCCCAGCATTCTTCCCGTGTATTTCTTACAAAATCATCTTTTGCCTCGGTAAATGGTTCGGTAACAATGGGCACGCCGCCAAAAACATTTGCCAGGTTCCTGTATGCGAAACCCCTGAAAAATCTGGCTTCTGCAATAGTACTGTTTTTCTCATCTTCACTTACCCAGCTCACCCCGGGGTTTTCAGCGCCTTTGATTATTGTATTGGCCACTTTAATGATATCATATTGCCTGCTGTACCAGTCGCCAGAATAATTGTCAGTAGAATTTACCAGTGCCCAATTGTTATATTTGGTAGTTGCATTTTGAGGATTGAAGCAAATATCAGTTCCCAAACCAAGTATCCAGGCATCTTTATCCCCGTCAGCAGAATTATAAAAATATTGCACATTTCTATACATGGCTGCGCTTAGCCCGTTAAACTGCGCCTTGCTTAAAAAGCCGGTTTCAACATCGAGTTTACCTTTAAATTCCTCTTCCAGAAAATCTTTATCGCTTGAACAGGAATTAAGCAATAATATTCCCGCGATAAGTATAGAAAGTTTATTGTTGATAGTCTGTTTCATTGTGCGTTTTTTTAAGATTAAAAACCAACATTAACACCAAAAGTTATAGCTCTCATTATGGGGGTTGACTTATTTACTGCGCTGCTTGTTGAACCTCCGTTACCCCCGATCTGCGCAGCATTGGCAGGATCCAGCCCTGTCCACCCGGTAAGCGTTAACAGGTTTGTTCCACTTGCATATATCCTGAGATTATTGATCTTCAGGCGTTCTGTAAACTGTGATGGCATATTATAACTCAACGAAAGATTCTGTAACCTGCCAAATGTTCGTGACTGATAGAACCCGTACCCATAAGGATTAGTGTAATTACCGCGGGGGCTTTCATTATCAGGATTACCTGCCGTCCAGTAAGACTTATCAAGCCAGTTGGCTGCCCCCGGTAAAACTGCTGCCGGGTTAAGACCACGGCTGTTTGTTGCGAGGTAACAATTATTTTTCCCGCCTCCTATTATGGCGTTTACAGAAAAGTATAATGTGAAGTTTTTATACAAAAACGTATTGGAAATATTGAAGTTAAAGTTTTCCTTGGTATAACCGATTATAGAACGGTCTGCCGTTGTGATTTTTCCATCAGGCTTACCATTAGCACCACTGATGTCTTTAAACTTAACATCCCCGTTAATAAACCCGGTTGAATTCTTATAATCAACATCGGTTGTCTGCACTATACCATCAAAAGTATAATCATACACTGCACCAAGCGATTTGCCAATGAAAAGGGCATTGTCTATATCATCATCCTCACGTCCGTTTCCATCTCCGTCATACCCGCTTAAGTGCAGCAGCTTGTTTCGGTTTAGCCAGAAGCTAATGCCGGTTTCCCATTTAAAGCCATTTGCCAGTTTAAGGTTCACACTGTTCAATCCTATCTCAATCCCTTTATTGGCAACCTCCCCACGGTTAGCATATATGGTGTTGTAACCGGTCATAATTGGGATAGATCGTGTTATGAGCTGGTTTTTGGTATTACTCTTATACATATCAGCATACCCGGATAATCTACTTTTCAGGAGTGTGAAATTTATACCGATATTCAATGCATCGGTAGTTTCCCATGTAAGCGATTGGTTGCCGAGTGTTGATGGCGTAGTATATAGAGTTGAAGTGCTGCCGAATACGGTATTCCCAGAACCCACCTGCGCTCTTGTTGCATATGGACTGATACCCTGGTTACCTGTTCTGCCATACGAAACCCTGAGCTTAAGAAAATCAATCCATGTAACCGTTTTCAAAAATCCCTCCTCGCTTGCAGTCCATGCTACAGAAATTCCGGGGAAATTTCCGAATTTACTACCTTCAGAAAAAGCCGAATAACCATCCCGTCTGAAGTTAACTGTGGCAAAATACTTTTCGCGGTAATTATATCCAAGGCGACCGATATAACCGATATTGGCAAACATTGAATAACCGGTAGAACCGGAGTAGGTGTTGGCATATTGCAATCCATCGTAACTCATTGTGCTGGTACCGATATTCGAAAAATCAGATCCCTTAAAAATGACTGTATCAGACTGAGACCGGTCGCGAGTATAACCCAGCAATACATCTATTCCATGATTGCCAAATGTGTTGTTGTACGTTAACAGGTTATCCACGAGCCATGAGTTGGTAGCAGTATTGGTACGGCTGCCATTGGCTTTGGACAGAAACTGTGAAGGATTAGCTATCTGCTCGGGCACAAGTGTATTAACCTCTCCAAATTCGTGATGGAAATAGCCCAATGCTGATTCGCTTTTACTCGCGGTTAAATTAAACCGGTAATTTAGCCCTTTTATAAATGGTAATTTCACATTTATAAAACCCGTACCACGAATGCTTGAATATTTCTCCATATCATCATCATAATATCCCGCCTGCGACACACTGGGATTGCCCCAGTATGGATTGAATGTAGAGCTGTTTTGCGCAGGAAAACGCTGTAGCACCGTATTATCGGTTCCTTCCACATACTTGTAACTATACGGAGACAGATAGGTAGCCATATATAAATCGGGGGAAATGCCTGAATAATCACGGCTGGAATAATAACCGTTGATACCATAGGATAACCAACTGGTAATTTTATTTTCCAGCTTAACAGTAAGCGTAGGCTTTTTGTAATTATCATTGTATACCACGCCTTTCTGATCCAGGAAGGCCGCAGAAAAATAATAATTAAGGCGGGATGTTTTACCTGAAACACTGATCTCATAATTCTGAATAGGTGCGTACTGCCTGATATCTTCCAGCCAGTCGGTCGTATACCCTTCATTATATGCTTTAAGCTCCAATGCAGACAGCACCTTCGTCATATCAGAGGTATCTGTTCCATTAATACCCAGATTTTCTTTTCTAAACGCCAGAAAACCTGTTGCATCTCTCATCTTTGGCATTCTGGTCCATGATTGTATGCCGTAGTATGTACTTAAATGTATGTTTGGCTTTTCCGTTTTGCCGCGTTTGGTAGTAATGATAACAACGCCATTGGCAGATCTTGCACCGTATATAGCCGCAGAGCTGGCATCCTTGAGCACATCAAAGCTTGCCACATCATTCATGTTAATCTCATTAAGATTACCATCAAATATTACACCATCTAGTATAATCAACGGGTTAGTATTGGCTGTTATTGAATTTTGACCACGCAATTGAATTGACGGAGTGGTGCCCGCACTGGCTGAAGCCCCAATATTAATACCTGCAGTACCCTGCAATGCTTCCAAAGCATTTACAAAAGGAATAGTAGCTTTAGGAGAACCCTCCATTTTAACGGAGGTTATAGCGCCGGTAACATTTTTGCGTTGCTGGCTTGAGTAACCTATCAGCACAATATCTTCCAGCTGGTTATTGGCTTCTTTTAGAATAATGTTGAGATTGGTTTGCCTGCTTATCTTTATTTTTTGAAGCACAAAACCCACACCGGTAATAATAATTTCATCACCGGGATTGACAGCAATAGAAAAAACACCTTTTTCATCCGTAGTGGCGCCACCGGTTGTTCCCGCAACAGTTATGCTTATGCCCGGGAGCAGATTCCCATGCTCATCTTTAATAATCCCGGTAATAACAATATCGGGAGCAGGCTCAGGTATTTCATTGTTCCCTGCATTTACTGATGGGATTACATCTTCTTTTCTCAGGACAATAATATTATTTCGGATGGTATAGGAAAGCCCTGAATTTTTTAGTACAAGTGCCATTACTTCGTTAATGGCAGCATTGCGCACATTAATTTGAAGAGGAGCGCTTTTTTTGAACAACTCCTGGTTGTAAATAAATTCGTAGCCGGTTTGTTTATTGATTAATCTAAGTGCATGTTCAATTGTAATTTTTTTATCTGAAATGGTTATTCTTTGAGAATATGTGCGTGCACTCACATGTATTGTTGCAATGAAACACAGAATAGTACACATTTTCATAATCAACAGTAGTTTTGATGGTGCACGCCATTGTAAGGCCTTGCCGGGAATGCCAAAATTCATACCTTTAAAAAGTTTTGGTTTTAAAAATGGGATGTAAAGTCATTTCAATATGTAAACCAGAATCTCAGCCGGTGGGGAGTCGCAATCACTACCGGCTTTTTTTTGGTTGCAGGTTTTGTTTAATCCGCCATAAGCAATTGATTTGATGAATAATATATTTTAATTTTTATTTTTTCCGCCTAATACGATCACTGTTCTCCCTTTAATTTTAAAATGCACATCGCCGGTAGCTTCCAGGGCTTCCAGCAAATCCTGTATCTGCTCCTTACGTGATACTATGCCTGACAGTTGAATACCTTTCACTTTGTCGCCATATTCAATATCCACATCATACCAGCGCTGTAGCTGGCGCATGATAGATTGCACTGAAGTCCCTTCAAAATAAAACCTGCCGTCTTTCCAGGCTATTACCTCGTTTACATTTACAGGTTTTACCTCCATAATCTTTTCCGCGTTCAGCCTGCTGCCCTGCTGCCCTGGTGTAAGCATAACAGGATGACCACTTGTTTTTAACTTTACCGATCCTTCAACCAGTGTGGTGTTCAGCGCTGCTTCCTCTGCATAAGCCATCACATCAAATTGTGTTCCGAGCACTTCAACCTGCATATCAGAAACTTTTACAATGAAGGGATGTTTTTTATTGTGGCTTATATCAAAAAAAGCCTGCCCTGTCAGTTCTACTTCACGTAAAGCCCCTTTAAACCGCGTGGGAAAACGTAAAGAAGAAGCTGCATTTAACCATACAGTACTTCCGTCAGGCAAAATAACCTGGTATTGTCCTCCCCTTGGAGTAGTAATGGTATTGTATTGCACTTCGCTTTCACCAGCTATGCCGCTATATGAAAGACGCCCTGTATCAAGCTGAATTATTTTAACGGCGCCCTGGCTTGCTATTTCACCGGAAACATCATTGCCCAAAACAACAGTTGAACCATCCCCCAGCGTAAGGGTGGCCTTGTTTGAACCGGGCTGAATGCGAGGGAGAGACTGACCGGCTATTTTATTTTCTTTACCGGAAGCAGGCGCAGAGCGGTATAAATAGTAAAACGTTCCGATGGCGATAACGAGGCAGGCAGCAATACTGAACCTGATTATTTTTTTGAAAGTAAAAACCCGTGGAATATTACGGTTATGGTTCTGAACTTGTGTTACCGGGTATATCTTATTCGCCAGGGCATGAAAAATTTTATTTTTCACATCGCCGGGCGGTGTTTCATCACGCTCTGTATTTTTCCTCAACATGGCTTCAACAGATTCCTCAAACAAAACCTGATAAGCATGGTCTGACATCATGTTCTTTAACTGCTCAAATTCGTCCGGTGCCAGTGTACCATTCAGGTACTTACTTATTAATAAATGAAACCTGCTTTTATCTGTCATGCTTAATAAGCGACAGGGCAGAAGGCCCTGCACGCACTAAAGACGTATCAAAAAAGCACTATGCACAGTGTAGCAGAAAAAAAACAGATGGATCAATCTTATTTCATTTTTTTCTTCCAGAAAACGTTGAATATTGGCAAGCGCCCTGGTAATATGGTTATTTACAGTGCGCACATTTATTCCCATAATGGTTGCAATTCTTGCATGGCTAAGCCCTTCTTCGCGGGTTAACCTGAAAACCATCTTTTGCTGTGGAGGCAATTGTTCAATTGCGAGATTAACCAAACGCCGGGTCTCATTCAGCAATAGTTTATTATCCGTATCAGGTATGCGGTTTATGCATATTTCATCCTTTACACTAAGTTGAGCCGCAATGTGATGCTTCCTGCGGAAAGCAGAGATAATTTCGTTTCTGGCAATTATAAAAATAAAGTCATCAATGCGGTCTACATGTTTAAGATCATTTCTTTTTACCCATATTTTCACAAATATATCCTGCACTATATCCTGTGCCTGTTCTGCTGATAAAAGATAGCGGCAGGCTGTGGCATAAATGGTATGCCAGAACCTTGAATACAGTTCTGCAAATGCATCTCTGTCCGACTCCGCAACAAGAAGAAGGATTTCTTTATCAGTTTTATGTAACATAGCATTATTCAAGACTGTATGGATATTATGGTTGAAATTATGGTTGATGTGAATTTAGGAAAATATTTTTAACTATCCCATAAGCAACCGATTGCCCAATTTAACAGAAATTCCGACTGAATAGTTTTTAGATGCATAACATGGATATATTATAGTTCAAAAGCAAAATGTTGAATTTCGCTTTTGGCGTTTTTTACCCTACTTTGCAAACTCAATTTTTCAGCATGTATTCAAAAAATCTATTGCAAACATGGCGCTGGTTCGGCCCAAATGACCCGGTATCGCTAAGAGATATTAAACAGGCAGGCGCACAGGGAATTGTAACAGCATTGCACCATATACCCCACGGTGAATTATGGACGAAAGAAGCAATTAACAAACGCATTGATGAATTAAAAAAAGGCGGGTTTGAATGGAGTGTGGTTGAAAGCCTGACCGTGCATGAAGATATTAAACAAAGAACCGGCAATTATAAGCTATATATTGAAAAGTATAAACAATCGCTCGCCAATCTTGCGGCATTTGGCGTAAAGATCGTTACTTATAATTTTATGCCTGTTAACGACTGGACGCGTACGGATATATATTACCCGATGGCAGATGAATCGCAGGCATTGTATTTTAACTGGAGCGACCTCGCGCTGTTTGATATTTACCTGCTGGGTAGAAAAGACGCTGAAAACGATTATCCCGCAGCGATAGTAGCAAAAGCAATCCAAAAAAATAACGATCTCACTGCCGCACAAAAAGATGCGTTGACAGATACCGTTTTATTCGGCATCCCCGGTGAAGAAAAAAGAACAACTGCCGGCATGAAAAAAGAACTGGAGAAATATAAAGATATTGACAGGAAGGCGCTTAAATCAAACCTTGCGTATTTTTTGCAGGAAGTAGCGCCTGTTGCCGCTGAACTTGGTTTGAAGCTGGCAGTACACCCTGATGATCCTCCCTTTGATATACTGGGCCTGCCAAGAATTGTTTGCAACAGGCAGGATCTTATGGATATTATCTCATACGCTGATGCTCCATCAAACGGTATTTGTTTTTGTACAGGTTCATTAGGTGCAAATCCTGTCAATGACCTGCAGGATATGATCAATGAAGTAAATACAAGAATTCACTTCGCTCATTTACGCAATACAAAAAGAGATAAAGAAGGAAATTTTTATGAAGCAGACCACCTGGATGGAGATACCGACATGTATGCCGTAATGAAAGCGCTTTTGAATGTTCAGCAATTGTCTTCCCTGCATATTCCATTCCGCCCGGATCACGGTCACCAGATGCTGGATGATATGGGCAAGGTAAACAACCCCGGCTATTCCGCCATCGGGCGTTTACGCGGTTTAGCGGAGTTAAGAGGTTTAGAATTGGGGATATTAAGAAGTGGAATATAGTTGTGCTTATTGCCGGTCATTTATTTGTGTTGTTGAATAATATATTAACCCTGCCTTTTATTTCAAATTCCTCGCCACGGGGGCAGGCAAAAACGCCCTTGCATTTCCGCCATTCCGTATCACATCTCTAACCAGTGTTGATGCAACAGAAGTGTATTGGGGAAGACAGGTGAGGAATATAGTTTCAATATCGGGAGCAAGGCTACGGTTCATATCAGCAATTGCCTTCTCATACTCAAAATCACTTACATAGCGAATGCCTCTTAAAATATAACCGGCTTTACATCTCTTGCAGCAGTCAATAGTCAGCCCTTCGTATACTACAGCCTGTATTTTAGGCTCATTTTTAAAAATTTCATTAATCCATTTCAACCGCTGCTCTTCAGAAAACATAGCTGTTTTATTGGCATTTCTGCCGATACCTATGATGAGCTTATCAAATAAGCTTAGAGAACGGTTAATAATATCAAGATGCCCAATGGTAATCGGGTCAAAAGTGCCCGGAAAAAGCGCAATGCGTTTCATGAATAATTTTTTGTTGTATGGGAAAAGGTGTAAGGCATAGGATATCAAGGTATCAGCTATCGGGTGTCAGCGTATAACCGGTAAACGTATTCACCCTTCACCTTTCTCCTTCCGCCTTTCCTCACTTCACCTCTCCCCTTCCGGCCAACAAATACAGTACCGCCATCCTGGTAGCTACTCCGTTTTCTACCTGCTGTAAGATAATAGATTGTTTTGAATCTGCAACATCGCTATCCAATTCTACTCCACGGTTAATTGGTCCCGGGTGCATAATAACAATTTCCTTATCCAGTCCATCCAGCATTTTTTTATTGATGCCGTAAGCAAGGTTGTATTCTCTTAAAGAAGAGAAAAGTACCTGGTTTTGCCTTTCCAGTTGAATACGCAACACATTTGCTACATCGCACCATTCCAGTGCTTTTTTTACATTGTATTCAACCCTTATATCAAATGCTTTTTGCATATAGGGTGAGATCAATGTGGGCGGACCGGCAACCATTACTTCAGCGCCCATTTTTTTGAGCAGGTAAATATTACTGAGCGCTACCCTTGAATGCATGATATCGCCGATAATAGCCACTTTTAACCCTTCCAGCTTTCCCTTTTTCTCACGCATGGAAAAAGCATCCAGCAATGCCTGGGTAGGGTGCTCGTTTATACCATCTCCGGCATTTACGATTGCCGCAGGAATATGCTTTGCCAGAAAATGAGGCGCTCCGCTGGCACTATGCCGCATCACCACCATATCCACCTTCATGGAAAGAATATTGTTTACTGTATCCAGCAAAGTTTCTCCTTTGGAAACAGAGGAGCCACTTGCCGTGAAGTTAATGGTATCGGCGCTAAGCCTCTTTTCAGCCAGCTCAAAAGAAATACGCGTTCGGGTAGAACTTTCGTAAAAAAGGTTGACAATGGTAACATCCCGCAGCGTGGGCACTTTTTTAATAGGGCGCTGTAAAACTTCCTTAAATTGGGCTGCGGTATCTAAAATGAGTTGAATATCCTGTGGCTGGAGGTCTCTAATGCCTAACAGATGTTTAGTACTGAGTTGCATTAGGGTGCGAAATTAGCTGTTAGCAGTTAAAGTTCAAAAAGAGAATAATACTTGAATTTAAAATAATTTTTTATACCTTTGCAACCCCAAATCAGAAATATAACCTGGTTTGGTATTGCCCCAAAGGCTCCATAAGTGTTTCGTCTGTTCGAAGCCGCCCCACGGGTATAACATTATAATAATTTAAACAATGCCAAAGGTTAAAACCAATTCAAGTGCAAAGAAAAGGTTTAAAGTGACCGCAACAGGCAAGATTACCCACCAAAAATCTTTCCGTCGTCACCTGTTGACAAAAAAATCTAAAAAACGTAAACGCGCTATGAACGTGGATGGTGAAGTAAACAAAGCTAACCTCCATTTCGTAAAACGTTTATTGCGTTTAAAGTAAACCTCCGCTTTTTAAAAGCAACTCATTACAAAACAGTTGATGTACGTTAAGACGTACTCACGTAAAACTTATAATCATGCCTCGTTCAGTAAACTCCGTAGCTTCTAAAGCTCGCAGAAAAAGAATATTAAAAGCCGCTAAGGGCTATTACGGCAAACGTAAAAATGTATTAACCGTTGCCAAAAACGTAGTAGAAAAAGGTTTAACATACAAATATGTTGGACGTAAATTAAAGAAAAGGGAATACCGTGCTTTGTGGATTGCGCGTATCAACGCTGCGGTTCGTGAAGAAGGTTTAACCTATTCTGAGTTTATCCACAAGTTGAATGTGAAGGGTGCTGGCTTAGATCGTAAAGTATTGGCAGACCTTGCCATGAATGAGCCCGAAAGCTTCAAAAAGCTGGTTGCATCCGTTAAATAAACAATACAAAGGCTGGGTTAATTGAACATTTTCGCCAGATACCAGATAACATTAAACCGGTAGTGAAAAAATCACGACCGGTTTTTTATTGCATATATTTCAAAAAACTACATTTGCAAATCATTTTGCTCACCCCTTAACAGGCATCACTTAAACATGAATAAATCATACACCGATCTTGTCAAACAAACCTTTTATTTTCCCCAGGAAGGCTTTGATGTGCAGGATGGTTATCTGCGGTTTAACGGACTGGATCTGAAAGCTCTTATTGACAAATACGGAACGCCACTTAAACTTACCTACCTGCCAAAAATAGGTATGCAGATAAACAAGGCGAAACAAATGTTTAAAGAAGCCTTTAAAAAGCACCGCTATGAAGGGAAATACTTTTATTGCTACTGCACTAAAAGCTCCCATTTTTCATTTGTGGTAGAAGAAGCGCTTAAGCATGAAATTAATTTAGAAACATCTTATGCTTATGATATTGATATCATCAATCGCTTATATGAGCGAAGAAAAATAACCAAGGATATACATATTATATGCAACGGGTTTAAGCAAAAAAGCTATACATCGCGTATTGCCCGCCTGCTGAATACCGGGTTCAAAAATGTTATTCCTATTCTTGATAATAAAGATGAGCTGGAAGCTTACCGCAGATCTGTGAAAGTGCCTTTTAAATTAGGCATAAGGGTTGCAGCGGAAGAAGAGCCGACTTTCCCTTTTTATACCTCACGGTTAGGTATACGCGCCAGGGATATACTGGAATATTATGTAGACAAGATTGAAGGCAATGAAGATAAGTTCCAGTTAAAAATGCTGCATATCTTCTTAAATAAAGGTATTAAGGATGATATATATTACTGGAGTGAATTGAACAAGATCATTCACCTGTATTGCCAGTTAAAAAAAATCTGCCCTGAGCTTGATTCCATCAATATAGGTGGCGGGTTCCCGATTAAACACTCCCTGGGTTTTGAATATGATTATCAATTCATGATCAATGAGATTGTAAGAAATATTAAAAGCGCCTGCAAAAAAGCCAAAGTACCGATGCCGAATATATATACTGAATTTGGCAGCTTTACCGTAGGCGAAAGCATGGCGCATATATACAGTGTGGTTGGACAAAAAGTTCAGAATGACCGTGAGACATGGTATATGATCGATTCTTCTTTCATTACTACCCTGCCTGATACCTGGGGAATTGGTGAGCGGTTTTTATTGCTGCCCATCAATAAGTGGGATGAGGAATACCAACGTGTGGTATTGGGCGGAATGACCTGTGATAGCCATGATTATTACGATTCTGAAGAACATATCAATGAAGTATTTCTTCCAAAAATAACCAATGGCGAGCCGCTTATTCTTGGCTTTTTCCATACCGGCGCTTACCAGGATCAAATCAGCGGATATGGCGGAATAAAACACTGCCTTATACCATCACCCAAGCATGTAATTGTTGAGTATGATAAAAACGGGAAACTGGTAGATTGGTTATATGCCAAAGAACAATCTGCACAAAGTATGCTGAAGATATTGGGATACATCAGGTAGGTGAATAAGCAAGGTGAATCAATGTCGTTTCCTTAATGCTTGTGTAGTTGCGGGTAATAACGCCCGCAGCTGCGACCAACCGATGTTGGTGTTATCACCAACATCTTAAGGAAACGGCATTGATTGACCATTGACTATTCACTATTAACCATTGCCTGTAAAGCCTGCCTGTAATATTTAAACGGCACAAACAGCATCCCGAAACATTCACCATCTTTTTTATCACGATGCTTATGATGCATTTTATGCGCCCTGCGTATGGCAAGCAGGTAAATATTTTTTGTATTCCTGAATAATTTAAACCGCTGGTGAATGAACACATCATGCACTAAAAAATAGGCTGCTCCATATAAAGTTATGCCTATGGCAATCCACAGTAAGTATGGCAGATGTGCCACACTGCTTACTATAAATAATACCATAGCTGGTATGGCAAAAATCAAAAAGAAAAAATCATTCTTTTCAAAAAAACCTTCTTCATCTTTTTGATGATGATCTTTATGCAAACGCCACAATAGCCCATGCATAATATACTTGTGCGTAAACCATGCTACACATTCCATAAAAACAAAAGCCGCTATAGCGAGTAGTATATTCACTTCAAAAGATATTTATGCTATTTCATCATTCAATTTCCTCCCTTACAGAACAACACCCGGAGCACACGGATGTTGCGGAGGGTTACGGATTGTATCTGTGATGTGCTGTTTTATCCGTATTCCATACTTTGCACAATCCGTTTTATAATAAATTCAATTGATGCCTGATCATACAGTTACACAGTAGTCCCATCTTCTTTACATTATTCACCCGTATACGGGTTGAGAATATAGTAACCGGGGATACGCTTTTTATTTTTTTAAACAAAACGAGATAATAATTGTAAGCAAGGTATACACCGCTTCTTGAGCTTGCAGGTAATTGCTTTATTCCTTCCAGCGATTCTTTCAGCTCAGCTTCAATCTCCGATTCAATATTTCTTTTATCCTCAGCGTTGAAATTTTTAAGATCAATACCGGGAAAATATGTTCTTCCCAACTGCTCATTATCTGCATTAATATCACGCAAAAAATTAATCTTCTGAAAAGCTGAACCTAATTTCATGGCAGGTGCGGTTAAAGCATCATATAACTGCTCATCTCCTTCACAAAAAACTTTAAGGCACATTAACCCAACGGCTTCCGCGGAACCATAGATATACTTTTCGTATAAAGTTCTTGTATAAAAATGCTGCTGCAAATCCATTTCCATACTATCAAAAAAAGTATCAATCAAATCCCTGTTGATAGCATAGGTATTTACCGCATGCTGAAAACTGTTTAAAATAGGGTTAAGGCTGATACCCGAATCAATAGCTTCATATGTTCCTGTTCTGAACTTCTTTAAAAGATTTGCTTTATCGTAGTTGTGAAATGAATCCACAATCTCATCTGCAAAGCGCACAAACCCATAAATAGCATATATGGGTTGCCTGAACCGTTTTGCCAAAAGTTTAATGCCCAATGAAAAAGAAGTGCTGTACGCACAGGTGGTGATTTTACTGCACCGGGCTGATACATTGTCAAATAATTCTTTCATAAGTTTGGAGTTGTTGACAGGATATAGTCTGCAACTACCTGCCCCGATATAATAGCCGGCGGAACGCCTGGCCCCGGAACAGTTAATTGCCCTGCAAAAAAAAGGTTTTTTATTTTTTTACTCTGGATAGTTGGTTTCATAAAAGCAGTTTGCCGTAAAGTATTCGCAAGTCCATAAGCGTTCCCCTGGTACGCATTATAGTCTGTTGCAAAATCTTCGCTACTATAGCTTTGCTTAAAAATAATGTTTTTTGAGAAAGGTTCGCCACAAAAATTTTCGATACACTTAACAGTATAATCAAAATATTTTTCTTTTATAGATTCGGAAGATGTTAATCCAGTTGCAACAGGGATCAGCAAAAATAAATTTTCCATCCCTGAAGGTGCAACGGTATCATCTGTTTTTGAAGAACAGCAAACATAGAACAAAGGGTTTTCCGGCCATTGCTTTGTTTCGTATATTGCCTTTGCATGCTGTGTAAAATCCTGCTGAAAGAAAAGATTGTGATGCAATAACCGAGGGATTTTTTTATTCACGCCTACATAAAAGATGAGGCAGGAGGGCGCAAAAGTTTTTTTACGCCAATAATTTTCATTATAATTTCTTTCTTCACTCCTGATCAGCTTATGCTCTATATGGTGGTAATCTGCTGCGCCCACAACATAATCCGTAGCAAAAAAATCATCACCGGCAGTAACGCCTTTTGCTTCATTACCGGCTGTTTTAATTTGTGTAACCGGGCAATTCAGCTTTATATCCACACCTTTTTCTTTAGCCAGCTCAGTCATTGCCACAACCAGTTTATTAAATCCTCCCCGGGGATACCATGTGCCGAGGCATATATCCGCATAATTCATCATACTGTATAAAGCAGGCGTTTTCGACGGCATGGCGCCGAGAAACAATACCGGGAATTCAAGTATCTGCAATATATGCGGATGCTTAAAATACTGTCGTATATGACTTGAAAAAGAACGAAACATATCAAGCCGGAACAGGGCTTTCAGCATCCGCGGGTCGGCATATTCCTTTATACTTACAGAGGGCTTGTAAACAAATTCATTGATACCGGTTTCATATTTGTACCTGGCTTCCAACAGGAATTTCTCAAGCTTTTTGCCGCTCCCGCTCTCTATATTTTCAAAAGCCTGCTTTAACAAATCGAAAGATGCAGGGATTTGAATGGCACGGTCATCCTCCACAATTACCTGGTAAGAAGGATCAAGCCTGATCAGGTCAAGATACTGAGACGAAGTTTTTTGAAAACGATTGAAATATTTTTCTATTACGTCAGGCATCCAGTACCAGCTTGGGCCCATATCAAAGCAAAAGCCCTGCTCCTGTAATATTCCTGCCCTTCCGCCGGTTTGATCATTTTTTTCGAAAAGCGTAACCTTATTTCCATGATGAGCCAGCACGGTAGCAGCAGCCAGACCTGAAAAGCCCCCTCCTATCACAGAAACCGCTCTATTTTGAACAGGCAATTGCATTTAGCTTCAAAATAAATTAATTTACGGATAGAAAATACATTTAACCTAATACCAAAACAAAATGGTTTATAAAGTAATACAAGCTGCAATTCATTTACAGGACTTTGTAAAGGATTACCTAAAAAGGGTTTGAAAGTAAAAGCGCTGGAAACGCGGTATAGTGAAAAGATAGTATACGGAAACATACCGATTGATTTTAAGCTTTTGGGTAGCGATACAGATAACGAACAGGGCTTGCTGCTGTGCTGGCATTTATGTTCGTCAGCTCGGAACCGAAGCCCAATGATTGCAATATTGCTGATGTTATGTTCATTAGCCAAATTTATAACGTCAAGCTGGAACTAAAACTGAATAGCGAATAAAAAGATGAGGATTTATCCGTCAGCCAGCATAGCAGCAAACCCCATGTTAACGGTTCGTGCCTTCTGTCAGGCAAGTTGCTTTTGCTTTGTAATAACGGCTTGTTTTCTGCGCTCTTTTAACTTACGTTTTTCTTTGTCTGCCCGAATGAAGTCGCTAATTGCTTTTTCTTCTGCCTTTGTCAAGGGTCTTGGGTCAACTACGAAGTCAACATCAAGTGGTTCTTTAATAATTCCCATAATTTTTTATTTAAAATATTTGTTTGTCAATTTTAAAGCAACTTCTGTTGTAATTACCATATTGTGTCTACCAAAATGTACCGCACCTAAACTTTTCTCATAATGTTCTATCAACTTGGTCTTGGAAAGAAACGAAACGTAACCTTCTCCACCACGTTGAAACGAAAGTTTGCAGGCAAAAGCTACAAGGTTTCCCGGAACGCCTAAATATGTTTTGTTCTTACCAATGTTAAATGGTGCACTTTCAATAAGATGCATATAAACATGGTCAGGTTTCACCTCTAAACTTAGAACTCCCTGTATAATGGTCGGATTGTTTGAAATAGTCAGTTTATATACTTCCCTTGTTGGAATTTTGAGTTCGCTTGTCCAATTAAACTGCCACCCGTTTTTCTTTGTTAATGCCTTTACTTCAGCCTTCGTTAATAATGAAATTTCGGTTGGAAAACTGTCACCCGATTTTACATTTTCAATAGAGTTTGTCAGTTTATCAACTTCAAAATCAAGTCCTATTTTTCTATGTTTTTTCACCCTACGAATTTACGAAAACTTTGTCTGTCTGGCAAGTAGTAATGACGGTTGGAAGTGTCCGTTGGCATGACCGCTAACAGGCTATCTGTTTTTATCAGTACCAACAATTAAAGAGGATTTGGCCCGCCGTTGCACGTTCATTATACTTTCGATGAGTTTTTTTGTGTGCTTGACAGAACATTTTTATTTGAATTAGACAATGAAATATTTACCCTCAACGTGGGCGACTGCCTGTTTATTCCCCGGAATGTTAAGCATCGGTTTACTTATACCGGCGAAACTTCAGGAACACTTTTGGTAGGAATGACCCCTGCCAAAAACATGGAGAAATATTTCGCCGAAATGCGTAACCAGCTTCCCGACACAGGAATGCTGACATGAAAGCCATGCAGGCGGTGTATAAAAAGTATGATTCAGAAATATTAGGCCCTCCAATGCAATAGAAGCTAACTCGTTTTCAGGTTTTTCTGCTACGCCGATGTGCAGGGTATGCTGACCTATGCCTGATTATTACTTTATGCTGCGCAGACTATCAACCCGGAGCCTTGTATGTTAACCGGACTCTGACGCACAGGGTTCCGAACCACTGTTGTCCGGTAAAAATAACTTAAAATCAATGGAATCCTTTGCTATAGCGGGTTCTGCTCCCTCTTCGCGAGGAGAGGCGATTGGCTGAATTTCAAGCACTTATTCGTATTTACCGGACAACAGTACTTCCGAACCCTTTAACCACAAGCAAATTGTCGGCTATAGGCTATACTATGCAGATGGTTTATGTGTTTACCAAACGCTGATTAATTGCCTGTTTCATGTGGCTTGACAGGTAGTAAAACTAAGGCTGCCGATAAACAGCAGCCTTAATTATTCTAACGGTTTATATGTTAGTTAGTGCTGGATAACAATTTTGCTTGATTGCCATGTCTGGCCGTCATAAATCCGCAACGTATAAATGTCACTTGGAATGTCGGTAACCGATATAGTTACCTTCTTCTGACCGCGTTGAAACTTTTGTTTTTGACGAGGCACTCCCATTTTGTCGTATAACTCTATTTCTACAATATCTGGAGTTTCGGGGTTTGCAGATTTTTCCAGGGAGGATGTGCTGGATTCTATAACCAAAACATCGGAGCTCGGATTAGGTGAAATCATAAAGCCCGATTCACAGGGCGGCATTTGCGCATAGGTGAACGACTCGGGGGAAGCACCGCAACTTCCTACAGCTTTTACGCTGAAAGTATAAGAGTTTCCGCAACTAACGTTTCCGCTCATAGGCAGGTCGTATTGTGCCGATGTTGTTGTTGCCTTTAATGTGCCATTTAAATACCATTGGTATGAAGTGGCTCCCTGAACGCTGTTGACTGTCAGTCTAACTCTGTTGGGTGGCACGTTCCACTGCCATGTAATTGCACCGGGGGTGGGCGTTTGTTTTTTAAGCTGTACATTCCGTGTTACCGTCTGAGTTCTGTTTCGCCCCTTTGAGTCATTTATCATAACAGTTATCCATCCAGCATCATTTGTTAAACTGCTGACATTTCTAAATGTTGCTGTTGCAGTGTTCTGCCCGCTAACAAGCAGAATGTTGCTGGAGCTGGACCAGGTATAGGTGCAGCCCAGCAGGTTGGGAAAATTAGGACATGTTCCAGATATTTATTTACTAAATACGGAATATCAGACTGTCCAAAATGGAATATTTACTTTCCAAAAAGGAAAAACAGGTGCTACCTTTGGAAGGTCGGCAACCCTGACTGGCCAATATCGGATCCGCCAACGCAATAGAACATAATCCGATTTTGGCTTTTTCTGCCACCTGCTCATTCAAACCCCGCTGATGCATATCTCCCGACCTGTGCCTGATTATTATTTATTTAAAAAACATCTGCGACTTACCTATTCCAAGTGCCTCTTTTTTCCTGTCGATATGTGTCATCACTCATCCCTTTCACTGATTTACATCATAACCTTTTATTGTATTACTGCGGAGTTTTGTTGTACAAAACTTACACTATAATGAAATACGCGAATGTTGTTTCCCATTGCGGAACCGAACATGGAGAATGGTTAAAGGAGTTATCATTTTATAAAGAATCGCTTCAGTCAACAAAAAAAAGATTAGAAGAAGTTGCCGCAAAAAATACAGCTACAGCAGTAATGAAAGCTGTTGAGCATTTTCAAAACCAATTGCTCATTCAGCAAAACAATATAGCTGAGCTGGCTCATAATGTACATGAGCATGAGCGGCGCGTTTCAGAAGAATCTCAATTGCATGCCGGTAAAATAGATGAAATGCTGCAGGCTGAGCACCGGGGCCTGCAGGAAGAAATAGTGCTGGTTAGAAAAGTAATTAAAGAGTTAAGAGCTGAGTTTAACGAATTTGCCGGTAAGTGGATGTGATTGCTATCTTAAAAAAATAACCATTAATCATCAGAGCCCAACCATATCCTTAGGAAACGCCATTCGTACTCATTAACCCACAAAAAATCCCCTGCAAATTGCAGGGGGATTCAAATAATCTAACAGAAAAGAAATTATTTCTTGGCGTATTTTTTCTTGAATTTGTCAATACGTCCTGCTGTATCAACCAATACTTTCTGACCGGTAAAGAACGGGTGAGAAGTATTTGAAATTTCCAATTTGATCAGCGGATACTCATTTCCGTCTTCCCATTTAATGGTTTCTTTAGAACTCGCGGTAGAGCGGGTTAAAAAGGTATAACCGTTACTCATGTCTTTAAAAACTACAAACTTGTAGCTTTGTGGATGGATACCTTGTTTCATGATTATCAATGTTTTAAGGTCGCACGGATTTTGCCGTACTGTTAAAAAGAGGTGCAAAGGTAATGGGTGATTATTTAAAATGCAAATTATGTTTTATAAGATAAGGATAAGAAAGTTATGGGCTACATCATTCACTATTTCCCACTGCCTGTTCAATGTCGTTTCCTTAGTAAGCATAGCGCTTTTTAAGGTTAATTACTGATTGCCTCAAGCCGGTCCCGCCACTTGGCGGGATATGCAAAACGCCACTGCTTTTTGCTTTGAGGGCACCTGTCAGCTTCATACCATTGTTCATCAATCCCTTTAATCAGCGATAGTACAAATCTCACGCAAAAAAAGGTGGCTTTTTCGGATACTGGTAACAGTTCGATAAGTCCTTCGCATACCTGACTATTAAAAGCTTTATAATGATGATTAAGCTTAAAGATGCAACATTAACTGCCTATTGTTTATTTACCTTACTTAGCCCTTACCACACTATTAAGTTGCTATGGCTGACACCTGACTGCTGATACCTGATAGCCGATAGCTCATTTCGCTTTCTTCCCTGCCCGCAAATTCAGCATTTCCACAAAAACGGAGAATGCCATTGCAAAATATATATATCCTTTAGGGATATGTTGTTCCAAACCTTCTGCAATCAATGAAACACCAATCAGCAATAAAAATGAAAGCGCCAGCATTTTTACTGTGGGATGCGTATTTACAAATTTGCTTATCGCTTCTGAAGAAGCCAGCATAATAAGCACTGCTATTACCACTGCTGCTATCATTATTTCAATATGCTCTGCCATGCCTACCGCCGTAATTACGGAGTCAAGCGAGAATACAATATCCAGCAACATAATCTCTATCACTACTTTACTGAACGATAAAGGCTTGCGTGATTTAAATGACTCTTCTTCATTTCCTTCCAGCTTTTCATGAATTTTCTGTAGTGCTTTTATATATCAAAAACAAGCCTCCCGCTATAAGAATAATATCTCTGCCGGAAATAGCCAGTTTCTCATGCCATTCTCCTTCATGTATGCCTACCCATTCTCCAATATTAAACAAAGGCGAAACCAGCGTCATGATCCAGCTTATGGAAAGCAAAAGCAATATTCGCGTAATCATAGCCAGGCTTAACCCCCAGCGCCTTGCGTTCTTTTGTTTTTCCTGCGGCAACTTGCCCGACAGGATGGAAATAAAAACCATATTGTCTATTCCCAAAACAATTTCTAACACAGTAAGTGTTAAAAGAGATATCCACGCCTCAGGGCTGGTTAACCATTCCATATAATAAAAAAATAAAAGGTCAACAATCAGGCAGCATTCGTAGCAAAATCAATAATATCAGTTTCCTTCTAAAAGCTATGCATTCAAACTTTGCGGTAATTTGATTTGTTTAAGCTGAAACAAAAACTCTTCCAATCCTGCTTTTTTCCGTTCATCCATCACATAATTAATATTGTATTTATAATACTGGTGCAAATCAAAAAGATTGAAGGCGCTATCGCGAACGATCTGTTCAATATTTTCCAGCCCCAACGCATTAGCCGCATTAAAGGCGTCAACAAAACCGGCCGGCAGCGTTTTATTGGCAATCCATGCGGCAAACACAAAACCCAGCCCGGTATAATCCTTCCATGCTTCACCCAGATCATAGATATAGGTTGATTGCCTGCGTTGCTCAAAAGCCCGGTCGCCTATTACAACCCCGGCAGTTGTGCCGGTTATCCTGTGCCTGTACTCCTCCCCTGTTGCATCTTCAAATTCCGGTTCAATCTTCCAGTACCGTTTCAACAAAATTTTAGCAAGCATAACCGAAGTGCGGGACTGGTAATCGAGCAACACTTTTTGTATCCTGTCTACAGGCACTTCGCTAAACAGGCAAACCGTAGCCACCGGGCCATCGCAGCCTATACAATAATCAGATACTATATGATGCTCTTTAAGATGCGGGATTATGGCCACGGGCACAATACCTGCATCCACCTCATCCGTAACCAGCATTTGCGCAAGCTTTGCCGGGAAAGTCTCAATTATTTCTATATCATTTATAACAGGTGAATGTTGTATACCATATAATAACGGTTTTACATTCAGGTAATTAATAACACCAAGGCGTATTTTTCTTTGCATTATCTCTACTGTTTACACAAGTAATCATGTATTACGCCAGGGATTTCGCTTAAAAAAAATCTAAGGCAATCTCAATTACAGCGGCTACAGGAGGTTGCTTCGCCCGCCTAATATACCTTCAATTCAAATCTTCGTGCCGGCAGGCTCGCAATGACGCGATCGTGTTTGTATTTTGCTATCAGCACTGAATCGAAGTGTATAATTATTCAACCTCTTGCTGCCTTTGCGATCCCGCCTCAACCATTTATAAATACCAGGCTGATATGCAGGAGAAGCAATCTCAATTCCCTCACAGACTTTCTTTTATTGCTTAACTAATAGATATTTGTCTTTTGAGATTAAAATATCTTTTTAAAAAGCGAAATCCCTGTATGTGACGCACACTCCTCCACTAAATTCAACTTTTTCGTGTAGGTTTGCCCGCAAAAGTAGGGCAACCGTTTATTATTATTCAATATTTATTGTATGGATTTATCAGCGCTTACAGCTATTTCACCCATTGATGGAAGATACCGTAACCAGGTTCAGCATTTAGACCAGTATTTTTCGGAATACGCCCTGATACGCTACCGCATTTTAATTGAGATTGAATATTTTATAGCCCTTGCTGATAAAAAGTTCTTTAAGCTGACAGCGCCGCAGGTTAAATCATTAAAAACAATATATACCGATTTTACCCCTGAAAAAGCCATTGAAATAAAAGAAATTGAAAAAACTACCAACCACGATGTAAAGGCAGTTGAATACTACATTAAAAAGCAGCTTGATGCGATCAATCTTTCCGCTATAAAAGAATGGGCGCATTTCGGGTTAACTTCTCAGGATATAAATAACACTTCTATTCCATTGCTATGGAAAGAATCGCTGGAGAATGAATATTACCCGGGCATTGCCAACCTTATACTGCAATTAAAAAAATTAGCCGGCGACTGGAAAAATATTTCAATGCTTGCGCGTACGCACGGGCAACCAGCTTCGCCTACGCGTTTGGGTAAGGAAATAATGGTGTTTGCAGAAAGGCTCGATCAGCAGTTGCAGTTACTGCAAACCATTCCGTATTCATGCAAATTCGGTGGCGCCACCGGTAATTTTAATGCACACCATGTTGCATACCCTAAAACAGACTGGATAGCATTTGCCAATTATTTCTGCAATAACGTGCTAGGCCTGCAACGCCAGCAATTCACTACACAAATTGAACATTATGATAATCTTGCCGCTCATTTTGACGGCATCAAAAGGATAAACAATATACTCATTGATTTTTGCCGCGATATATGGACGTATGTTTCAATGGAATACTTTAAACAAAAAGTAAAGAAAGGCGAAGTAGGCTCCTCTGCCATGCCTCATAAAGTAAACCCCATTGATTTTGAAAATGCCGAAGGAAATTTCGGTATCGCCAATGCCCTGCTTGAGCATCTCTCCGCCAAGTTACCTGTTTCAAGATTACAACGCGACCTCACCGATTCAACCGTATTAAGAAATATAGGTGTGCCGTTTGCGCATACCATACTCGCGTTGAAATCTATTGATAAAGGATTGGGAAAGTTATTGCTGAACGCATCTCAGATCAAACAAGATCTTGACGATAACTGGGCAGTGGTAGCCGAAGCCATTCAAACTATTTTAAGAAGAGAAAACTATCCCAATCCATACGAGGCTTTAAAAGAACTAACCCGCGGCGCTGAAGGTATCAATCAAAAAACAATGCACAGGTTTATTGATACGCTGAAAGTATCAGCGGCCTTAAAGAAAACATTAAAAGCTATTACACCGCATAATTATACGGGCATAAATAATAAGTATTAACTTTTTGTACAAATAAATATTTTTAATAAGGATAATACCCGGCGCAATGTAGGTGCAGCGCTCTGTAATATTTGCAGCATGGTAAAACAATATGGAGCAAGCCGCAGCGCACGTAATATTAACCTGGCGCATTTATTTTTTAATATTACGGGGAGGAAAGTGAATGATATCCTTCCATACTGAATATCACATAAATTGAAGAATTACAGAAGCCACAGGAGATTGCTTCACCCTCTCACAATATTCTTTTAAAATTATTTCCCGAATTGAAAATCATTTTCTATATTTGATATCATTTTGATATCATTTTAAATAATCGTTTATGGAAAAGATCGTTCGCCCCGTATCAGGATATATGGCTCTGCTGTCAGCCGTTATCCTGGTGATTGCAGCTGCATTTTTATTTTACTATGGCGCTCATACCAATACAGGTTTTATTATCCTTCTTGGAGTAGTGGCGCTGCTGAGCGCAATATTCCTGTCAGCAGGCATTATCATTGTAAGTCCCAACCACTCCAATGTGCTTACTTTTTTTGGTAAGTATGTAGGCACTGTTAAAGAAAACGGATTGCTTTTTGTAAATCCGTTATTCAAAAAACAAAAAATCTCACTTCGTTCAGAGAACCTGGAAAGCTCAAAGCTTAAGGTGAATGACAAACTCGGTAACCCTATTGAAATTGCGGCTGTAATTGTTTGGCAGGTGGATAACACTTACCGCGCCGCATTTGATGTGGAAGATTACAATCACTATGTGAAAGTGCAGAGCGAAGCAGCGGTAAGACATTTAGCCACCAGCTTTCCCTACGACCAGTTTGAAGATGAAACTGCAACAATCACCCTGCGGGACGGTGGTAACAAAGTAAACGAAATACTTGAACAGGAATTAAATGAAAGGCTTTCACCTGCCGGGATAATAGTAAAAGAAGCGAGGATCAGTCACCTGGCATATGCAGCAGAAATTGCCGGCGCAATGCTCCAAAGGCAACAGGCAACAGCAATTGTTGCTGCAAGAGCAAAAATTGTGGAAGGCGCAGTAGGCATGGTTGAAATGGCACTGGAATTACTGTCGAAAAAAGATATTGTAAATCTTGATGAAGAAAAAAAGGCGGCGATGGTTAGCAACTTAATGGTTGTATTGTGCGGTGAAAAAGGTGCTACGCCTATTTTGAATACCGGAACTTTATATCAATAAACATGCGTGTCAAACAACCATCGGGTGAAATACTGTTCAGGGAAACCCAATACTTCAGGCAAACCTGGATATGGGTATTGCTGATTTGTGGAAGTTTAACAGCATTGATTCCTGTAATAGTAATTTCTATTTCAGATAAGTCAAATTCACCCCTTTGGGCAATCCCTTTTGTATTAGCCTTTCAACTTATTAACCTGTCTTGCTTTTACTTTACGAGATTAGAAACGGTTATTTCAACAGAGGGTATTTATTACCGGTGGCTGCCCTGGTTTAAAAAATATCGCTTTCTTGATAAAAAAAACATTACAGAAATACAGGTATTAAAATATCCATATTTGCAGTATGGGTACCATAGAAAAAAAGGATTTGGAGCAGTGCATAATATTTCCGGGAACAAAGGATTTCGTATTACGCTCAATAATAAAAGCATGTTTTACCTGGGCTCGCAAAAAATTAATACTGTGACGAATATACTCGATAAAAATTATGCCGAAGTATACCGCTATTCTCCTAACTAAAATCCATACCAGTGAAGGATAAAAAAAATTTTGTTTTACGTATTGACGACGAAGTATATAAAGCGCTTGAAAAGTGGGCCGCTGATGAATTCAGGAGCGTAAACGGCCAGATAGAATGGATTATTGATAAAGCGCTGAAAGAGTCAGGCAGAAAAAAAACGGAAACAAAATCTTCAACAAAAGGGAAATAAGAAATTAAAAAAGGCAGTTTAAGCTGCCTTTTTCATTATTTTCTGGGTGAATAATTTATCATCCATTTTACACCAAACTTATCCGTAAATGAGCCATAATAATCGCCCCAAAACTAATCGGCTAATGGCATTTCTACCACACCTCCTGCCGAAAGTCCGCTGAATAAGCGGTCAGCTTCTTCTCTTGAGCCAGGAAAAATAGAAATATGATTATTGTTTCCCTGGATTAGCTTATGCCCCATAGATGGAACCGTATCAGAAGCCATTAAAAGATCATCTCCAACCGGCAGCGCAATATGCATCACACAATTTTTTTCATCAGCAGGCAGATTTTCGCAACCCGGCGCATCTCCTATTTTATGTATTCCCCCGGCAAACTCGCCACCAAAAACAGATTTGTAAAAAGTAAAAGCTTCTTCCGCTTTTCCATCAAAATTTAAGTAAGGATTTAACTTTGGCATGATAATAAAATTTTAGATTTAAAATTTGATATTATTGAATACCTGTTTCTGTAACAGGTATTGCTTTAATAAAAGAATTGTTCGGAAATGATTTTACCATCTTTAACCCTGTATAATCCAATCTCTTCCATATTAACGCGCTTACCATCCTTACCTGTATAATCCATAGTCATGAAGCAGGTAAAATAATCGCCGGCAACAACAGGCTTACCAGTTGTACCGCCATGCATTTCACTGATCATGTCGTTCCATTTTTTTCCTTTCTCTTCCATTTCCTTTAAACCACTGGCTTTGGGCCAATCAGAGCCAGGCGCTTCTTCGCTCGTGGCATCATTACTATAAAGCTCTGCATAAATTTTATCAAATGCACCCTGTTGCATGTAATCATAAAACCTGTTTGCAATTTCCTGCGTTGTCATAACTTATTATTTTAATTGTTTAAAAACTTTTTAACCTGAGCAACCGTAAAATCAATCAACCCTTTATCAACATTTCCGTTTTCATCTGCCATCATATAACTCCCGTGTCCTGAAGGGAAGATCATCAATCTTGATCCGGGAACGAGTCTCTGCATTTCCACCATATGTTCTGTTTTCATCACATCACTATCTCCTGCCATAAACAAAACAGGCGATCGGATAGAACGAAGCATATTATCGTCCCAATCCTTAAAATGGATCATGCGCTGGCTGTCCTTCCCAAACATATTCTGCAGCTTACCCGGATCAGGATTTAATCTGAGAAAATTATCTTTCAAATATTGAGGCATATGAGCAATGGTTGCATGAGCCATTCCTTCAAAAAAACCATCTATCATTCCGTAACGTTTGGTAACACCTGACGCAGCAATGATCTTATCCGCTCTGCCGGGAAACAGGTATGCAATCAGCAATACAGTTGTAGCACCGTTACTGAATCCCCAGAATGACGCTTTACCAATATCAAACTGGTCCAACACCGCTATGATGTCTTTTGCATCCTGCTCAAAAGTTTCCGGAATATCACGATGCTCTGATTTACCGTGATTCTGCAAATCGATTGCGATAAGTGTATATTGCCCGCTCATTCTTTGAATCACTTCCCTGTAATCAAATTGCAGGTCACTTCCTCCACCATGAATCAATACCAAAGGTTTTCCTTCACCATATATTTCATAATACAGGTTTATACCGTTTGCTTCTTTATAGCCACTTTCTCTTAGTTGCATCGTTAGTATTTTAAATTTTCGTCTACATCATATTTCATTCCCTTATAGCCAAGTATTTTCCGCATCAATCTCATCTGTCCGCACAAATAGTCTTCCCTGCCTATGCTCATGCCTGCAAAGTTCAATATATTTTCTTCGAAAAAAAGCACATCCATTCCTATCGGAAATTTCTTTTCCAGTTGCTCATCAGTCGCTGCCAGCAATTTTTGATATACCAAAGGAGAAATTTTATGAAAGCTTTCTTTTAACTGCTGTAAAGAAGGATAGCTGAAGCTTTCATCCAGCGCTTTTGCCTGGAAGAATAATGAGCTATACGGGTCTTCTTCCCTAAAACCAAGTACCCATCCCAAACTATAACGGGTGTTCACAAAATTTCCCGCCATCTATACAACATGATTGGTTTTTCCATCAATCCGTTTCAGGGCATTTTGTTCTGAAATACCATCCAGCACATTTAAAAAAGTTTGTGAATGCCAACGGTAAGCCGGGATGACAATATTTAATTGCTTTGATACAGGAGTATCCATATTATTTGATTGTGTAATTAAAAAATATTCCAGTCGCTAATCCCGTTTTTTTACAATAAATACTGTACCTGCCGGATTCATTATTCAATGCATACCTTCAGGGCATTCTTACAGCTCATTCTTTTGGGGATTTTTACAGTGATAGTAATACCCCCTTCAAATTGCTTCATGGATTTTAATTTGCGAGAACATACTTTATCGCTAATTCTCCGTTAGAAAATCGTTTTTTATTCTCCATATTCAGCTTTTACTTTTACAGGGGCGCTTAGTTTTACAAAAAAAGTGCTGTTTTTTTTCTTCCATACCGGGCATGTTCGCAATGTTCCTTTTATTTTATAAGCATATAGTTTATCCACGTTCTACATATTCTTTGAAACGCTGCAAAACAGACTGACAAAATTCCTGCTGCAGGCTGACAGGCACTAACTTTTCCGGCTCAAAGCTTTCGCGCACAATGGTATTCTGATCAATCTGCTGAAACTCTATCACAGATTTTCTTCCATCATCCAATGTATACGCTATCAATTCGTAAGGAATGACCCTGTCGTATATCCCTGTATGATCAAAGCCCTCCTTTCCGTCTTTTGTTTGCATTTTAAAACAAAACTGTCCTCCTTCCCTCACATCATTAATAACTTCCGGGCAATGCCAGTTAGCAAAAGGGATATTCCATTGCTTAATCTCCTGCGGGGTGACCCAGATTTTCCAGACTGTTTCAAGCGGCTTTTGTACCAATATGTTTACCACTATTCTTTCCGTTTCCATATCAGCCTATTTCATGGAATGTAATCCTATCGTATTTCCTTCGGTATCCGCTACAATAGAGCAAAAACCAAATTCACCAATTGACATCTTAGGCTGGAAAACTTTGCCACCTGCAGCTTCCACCCTGCTTTCTTCAACAGCACAATCTTCACACATAAAATAAAGGATCACATTGCTGCCGCCTGCTTTCATATCTTTCATCTTCACCAGCGCTCCGGGTGTTCCATAGCCCTCCATATTACCGGGAAAAGACTTCATTTGCATACCCTGATCAGTAGGGTCTGACATCAGCTCCAGCTTTGTTTTAAGAACCGCTTCATAAAATTGGGTAGCTCTGTCCATATCATCTACATAAATTTCAAACCATCCTACCGGGTTTCCCTTTTTGCTTTCCATTTCTTATTTTTTTTAAATATGAAAAATAGTATAAATGTCAGCCATTCATAACGAGTAAGGTAGCCCATAAATGGGAATTCCATACCCAGGCTTATCTGTGTCAAATCCCTTTCTGCTGCTATTGCAAGAAGCTTCTTTTTGTTACTTTCCAACTGCTAAAGCAATTCCTGCTTATTATGCGGCGGCAAATGAGGATATACATATGGGGCAGTTTGTAATTTTTGTTCCATATCCAAAAAAACATTTCTAAGCTCAGCAGCTTTTTCATCATACACTCTGCCGGCTTCCTTTATATTGTGTATCCTGTATGCTACTGCTGCAAAGGATGATATGTTCTGCCACCTGCCCTATCGTCCAGCTATCATTAAAGGGTATTTCATTCAGTTTATTTTCATTAGTATTACCAACTATATAAACAACTTCGTCAAACACTGTTTTAATTTCATTGATAATGGTTATTGAGTAATTCCAGGAGGGATTGGATACTGCTGTATTCCAATTCAAAAATAGTGCAGCAATATGCTGTTTACACTTGTCATTTGGCAAGTATTATCCTAAATGTTTATAAGCCCGTTATTCTTGCCATTTGGCAAGTTGGAGAAGTTATAATTGTTTCTGCAGGTGTTGCAATACTTCAGTAAGCTGCTTTTGTGTACCTGGTTCTACACTATCTTCTGTTACAATTTTTCCACTAACCCCGTTAATCAGCAGGCATGTTTCTTCACTGAATGATGCGCCAAGGGTTTTCATAATCACCCTGATCTCTTCAAACGATTTTCTGCCATCAGCAGGCGGTAATATCTTTCCTGATGCGGCTGAGCGAGGTATCAGTAACGCCGAGGTAAGAAGCAATTTGTTTCAGCGGCGCATGCCGGATGATCTGTGGTTTCTGCTGTAATAATTTCAAATACCGGTTGGTAGCTGTTTCTCTTATCATATCCAGCGAGCGTTGTTTAACCGCAAACAACTGGGTGGTAAACCACAATCTCCCCCATTTAATAAAACCCGGCAGACGGTGAAACAATTGCTGGAATTCATTAAACTCAACTTTCCATAAAATACAATCCGTGAGCGCCTGTAAATTTTCCTGCGAAGGCATTCGCTGAAACAATGAAGTGGGCACAATTACAAGATCATGATCTGTAAAAAAATCCGTGGTGATTTCATCGCCGTTATAATTATGCACAAAAGCCCTGATCAATCCATTTTCAAGAATATAATATTCATCAGCCACACGCCCTTCTTTTAAAATAATATCCCCTTTAGAAAACGATACCTTATGGTGTATCGCTGCAATGGATTGCAAATCTTCCGCAGACAAAAGCGGGTGCCGGTAGATGCTTTTAAATAGAGTGTCCATTTTAATGAAAGTTATTTTTTAAGGTTACAAGTTTCAGGTTACAAGTACTCAAACTAAAAACCTGTTGCTGAATAGTAAGCCTGTAACCGCCAACGACCTGGAACCTGTAACCACTTCTACACCTTATTCACAGCTTCTCCATCATCAAATACCGATCCCTGTATTTTTCCGTCTGCAATTTTGTATCCACATTAATATGCATTACCTCTGCCGGCTTGCCGGGAACAACAGCATTCCATTCCGGCACACCCAATCCGTTCGGGTTGCCCGTTTTAATAAAATGTTCAAAATAAGACTGTAATATTTCCGATACAAGAAAATCTTCAGGCTGCCAGTCGAACACCCTGTTAGTACCGAGATTGCCCATTGCATATTCTATTTCCGCAGAGTGAACCGCTCCTGCAGCAGCAGGAGCATCAGGGTTTTCTCTTGTAGCAGGGCGCGGGCGCTCATAATAATAACGGTAGACCTTACCCGCACCTGTTGTGGCATGCATATCGCTCCAGCGCCAGGTACCAAACCCAATAAACCTGTCAGAAGCAAGATCTGTCGCCACGGTTTTTACTTCTTCATCTGTTGCCGGGTTATACAGCTTCAGTACCTCACCGGCCTTTGCTCCATATAATTGCTGAACAGCTTTAGTGAAATTCACTTTTGTAGGCTCTTCTTTCCCTAAAATACCCTGCCAGTTGCTTTCCTCTGAATTCCAGCCAACCAATAATGGCACTTTTGATTGTTGCTTGCTTAGATAAATATCTATCGGAGATTTTGGGAAGAAATACCCATCTACAATGACACCGCCGCCAAAACGAAGTTTTTTTGTAGCTTTCAGCACCTGCTCTGCAGGCAGCTTACGCAGCTCTGCAAGTGTTTTAACACCAAGCGAATCTGCAAACTGTTTGCCTTGCTGTTCTGCTTCTGCCAATGCAGGCATCGATTTTCCAAGCAGGGAGCCGCTCTCTCCTATTGCCCCTGCAATAATATCGCGGGAAAGCGGTGAAGCCATCTGAGCGCTTACAGAATATGAGCCTGCCGATTCTCCCGCTATCGTAATTCTTTTGGGGTCTCCGCCAAAGGCGCTGATATTTTCCTGCACCCATTTCAATGCAGTTGCCTGGTCTAAAAATCCATAATTACCAGAAGCTTTATGCGGGGATTCTCTGGTTAATTCCGGATGTGAAAAGAAGCCGAAAACCGATAACCTGTAATTCACTGTAACGGTAACAATACCCCTCCGGGCCATGCTTTCACCATCATAGCGATATTCGGAACCATCGCCGGCCATCAAACCACCACCATAAAAATATACCAGTACCGGCAGCGCGTCTCCCGCCTTTTTTGAAGGAGTCCATACATTCAGGTATAGACAATCTTCACTTACACCATCGGAGCGAAAATTCATATCGCTGAACAGCGGAAGCTGCATTGCTCTCAGACCAAACTTATCAGCTTTTCTTATACCGCTCCAGGGTTTTACAGGTTGCGGCTCGCGCCAGCGCAAATCACCAACAGGAGGCTGGGCAAAAGGAATGCCTTTAAATATTTTTATGCCGGAAGCGCTTACACCTTCAAGCATGCCATCTTTAATTTTTACCTGCAAAGCAATATTGTTATTTTTTGTTTGTGCCATTAAAACTGAAGTATATATAGTGAGAGAGAGTAACACGACCATTTTTTTCATAGCAACAAATTTATCGTTGATGGGGTATTGCACAATATAGGCAAAAGAGTGGAATTACGCAGAAGCCGTTTAAAAACAATTGCATTTTTAGCTACGAATCACACTCCTTATTATGAATAATTCCGGTGTACAATATGGTTTTTTCACAGAGGTGTACGAAGGATACACAAAGTTCCACAAAGAATAATAAAACGCTCTGTGTAATTTTGTGTATGCTTTGTGGCTCTTTGTGCAGCAAACCCTGTTCCGTCGATGCAAATACCGGAATTCGTGGCAGGAAATATATCAATGGCTATTTAAAAAACTAATTTTGAACAGATGCTTATACAGCTTCTCTTAATCTTACTAATTTCTTCAACAAATCTTCCAGCAGATCAAGCCTGAGCATATTGGCGCCATCACTTTTTGCTATTGCAGGATTGGGATGTGTTTCAATAAACAATCCATCTGCACCTGTGGCAACTGCGGCTTTAGCTATTGTTTCTATTAATTGAGGATTGCCGCCGGTAACGCCTGATGTTTGATTGGGTTGTTGTAAAGAATGTGTGCAGTCCATCACCACAGGTACACCATGTTCTTTCATCCAGGGAATATTGCGGTAATCAACCACCAGATCCTGGTAGCCAAAAGTGGTACCTCTTTCAGTGAGAATGATTTTATTGTTACCTGCGTTCTTTATTTTTTCAACCGCGAATTTCATAGCCGGGCCGCTCAGGAACTGCCCTTTTTTTACATTCACAATCTTACCGGTTTCGGCTGCTGCTACCAACAGGTCTGTTTGCCGGCATAAAAAAGCGGGTATCTGTAGCATATCAATATATTTTGCAGCAGGCGCGGCTTCATCATATGCATGAATATCTGAAGTAGTAGGTACTGAAAATTTTTCACCTGTTTTTTTTACCAGCTCTAATGCGTTTTCATCACCTATACCCGTAAACGAAGTGGCGCTGGTACGATTTGCCTTTCGGTAAGAGGCTTTGAATATATATGGTATACCGAGATTTTTGCAAATGCCTGACACACGTTCGGCTACTTCATTAATCAACGCTTCACTTTCTACAACACACGGTCCTGCAACCAGGAAAAAATTCTTTTCGCTATATGACTGGCCCTTGAATAAATCTTTTAAAAATTGTTCCATCCGGCAAAGGTAATGGTGAATGGGCAATGGGCAATGGGCTGTCGGCAGCGGGCTATCAGTATCGCCGGAGGTATCAATATCCCACAGGGAATATAATAAATAGGGAATACAGAATCGGTTATTCATCATCCAATGCCATTTCCTTAAAATATTGGTGATAATACCAACATCGGTGGTTGACATTGCGGGTGTTGTCACGCGCAACTACACAAGCGTTAAGGAAACGGCATTGATTCATCATTGACTATTCTCAATTCCCTATTGCCCATTCTTCCTATTTGCTCTCCCTAAACTTTTTAGGAGATGTGCCCATGACCTGTTTAAATGATCTTGAAAAACTGTATTGATCGGTATACCCCATTTCTTCTGCAATTTGCTTGATCGGCATTTTGGATACTCTTAATAACTGGCTTGCCTTCTGAATTTTTAATGAAGTATATAAATGAATAGGTGAATAATGTGTTTTTTGTTTGAATAATGCAGATAGATATGATGCAGATACACAAGCTTTTTTTGCCAGTTCATCCAATGTGAGATTTTCATGCAGGTGTTCTTTCATTATAATGATGCAGCGCTCAATAATGTTATCCACTCCTTTTTTCATATAGTTGAAAACAGTGAGTGTAAAAGTTCCCAAAAAACTATAAAAGCGGAAATTAGCGTACAACAGATTTTCAAGATTATTCATCAACTCAAGGTGATGCATAATATCTCTGAACTGCGCCATACGGCCTATTAACGGCGGTGTGGTATTTTCTATTTTTTTATCACGAAGCAAATAATTATACATTGCTTCACCAATAGTACCATTAAATTTTACAAAATACAAGCTCCAGGGTTGCACATTATCTGTACCAAGCTGAAAATCTGTTTTCTTTGGTAACACAATAAAGTGATTGGCTTTAAGCGTATATTTTTTATTTCCAATCTTATACCATCCTTTGCCACCAACACAATAAACCAGCACATAATCTATATTGCTTTTCACTACTTCCCTTCCAAAAGAGCTTTCTTCACCATAAAAACCTATTTCAGTAATGTATAAATTTTTGCCAATAGCATGACTATCGAGTTTGCTCCGCATTCTTGCGGGTAACACCCAGGGCTGGTGGGCTGTAATTGGCTCTAACAGGGGCTTCTGCTGCATGGTACGTTTACAATTTCCAGGTATATTACAATCAAAAATAGCATTAATTGCAAACTTCAATAATAATTTATGCTATTCTTTTTATAACAATTAACATTGCTTTCATTTTGATTTTAAATAATCTTTGACGACTTCGATTAAAAAAAACTGAAATATATCTGATGCAACATTTGCCCCTGATTGACTTGCTTGTGATTGTAATTTATTTGCTGAGTATGATACTGGTGGGTGTGTATTTTTCCAGGAAAAATAAAAATGCAAATCAATTTACTACTGCTTCCGGAAATATTCCGGGCTGGGCTTTAGGGCTTTCTTTTTATGCTACATTTTTAAGCAGCAATACATTTCTTGGTGTGCCGGGTAAAGCATTCGGCAGCAACTGGAATTCCTTTGTATTTAGTTTGTCCATGCCTGTGGCGGCATATTTCTCTGCTAAATATTTTGTGCCTTTTTACAGAAAAACCGGCGAGGTGAGCGCATACACTCATCTCGAACATCGCTTTGGGCCCTGGGCAAGAACTTATGCTATGGTTTGTTTTATGCTAACGCAGTTAACGAGAATGGGATCTATATTCTTCGGAATAGCATTAACGTTGCAGGCATTAACAGGCATAGACATGAAAACAATCATGATTGTTACTGGTATTTGCATCATAGCATATACCGTGCTGGGGGGCATGGAAGCTGTAATATGGACAGAGGTTGTGCAGGCCATTATAAAAACCATCGGCGCCTTCGCCGTATTATATATTGTGTTTAATGAAATGAAAGGTGGGATATCCGATGTTTATCGCATCGGCATGGCTGATAACAAATTCAGCCTGGGCAGTTTTAATATCACTGATTTCAGTACGCCTACTTTCTGGGTTATCTTTTTATATGGGTTCTTTATCAATCTCAATAATTTCGGAATGGACCAGAACTACGTGCAGCGTTACCACACCGCACGTACGGAAAAAGAAGCGGCAAGAAGCATCTGGCTTTGTGTGTATTGGTATGTACCGGTTTCACTATTATTCTTTATAATCGGCACTGCATTATATGCGTACTTTAATCAACATCCGGAATTATTAACCACCATCAAAGAACAGGTTGCGGCAGAAAAACATGTTGACATCAACAGCTTAACGCCTGCTGATTACGGTGATAAGATCTTACCATATTTTATGGTGTTGAAAGTGCCCGCTGGTTTATTAGGTTTGATTATAGCGGCTATATTATCTGCAGCCATGAGTTCGATAAGCAGTGGCATGAACAGTTGTGCAACAGTATTTCTGAAAGATATTTATCAACGTTATTTCAATCCTGATCCTACACCTAAAAAAGAAATGAGCATCCTGTATACCGTTACCGCACTCACGGGTGTAATAGCCATTGTGTTTGGGATAGCCATTATCGGGGTAAAGAGTATACTTGATTTATGGTGGGAGCTGGCGGGTATTTTTGCAGGTGGCATGCTGGGACTTTTCCTCCTGGGAATAATTGTGAGAAAGGCGCAAAATGCAGAAGCTGTAACAGCAACAATCATTGGCATACTTGTAATTCTCTGGATGTCTCTTTCAAAATATTTCCCTCCCGAACTGGCACATTTAAAAAGCCCGATGCATGTAAATATGATTATAGTAATCGGCACATTAACTATTTTCCTGGCAGGGCTTCTTTTAACAAAATTAAAACGAAGGTGAGTATATCAATCACTGCTGTACGCTCTATTTACTATACCTTATCATACTTTTAAAAAGCAACAGATTATATGTCTAAGAAGTTTGTCCCTGTAATGTTAACGCCTTTCACACCACAGGCGGATATTGATTATGATGTACTGGAAAAGCTTATTGATTTTTACCTTGCATCTGGCGTTAAGGGCTTATTTGCTAATTGTCTTTCAAGTGAAATGTATAGTTTAAATGAAGAGGAACGTCTAAAACTTACTAAAGCCATAGTAGATCATGTAGATGGGCGGGTACCCGTTGTAGCAACCGGTTCTTTTGGTTTAACAATAGGAGACAAAGCGGAGTTTACAAAAAAAATATACGATACTGGCATTGAAGCTGTGGTGCTCATCACGTCGCACTATGCTAAGGTTGATGAAAGCGATGATACACTGTTAAGCAATTTTGAAAAGATGTTTTCATTAACAGGCAATATTCCACTGGGCTTATATGAATGCCCGGTTCCGTATAAGCGTGTAGTAAGTGCAAAAATGTTAAAGACATTAGCAGACACCGGTCGTATGTTATATCACAAAGACACCTGTTGTGATGAAAAGCTGGTTGCTGAAAAACTACAGGCAATCAAAGAAAGCAAGATGCAATTTTTTGATGCACATACTCCCAATGCAGTATCATCAATGAAAGCCGGCGCAGATGGAATGTCTGCTATTGCAGGTAATTTTTACCCGGAAGTAATGTGCTGGTTATGTGACAATGTTGACAATCCTGCAAAACAGGAAGAGGTAAAATGGTTGCAACAGGAATTAAGAAAAGGAGACATACCTGTGCATACAGGATATCCCATGAGTGCGAAATTTTTTCTTCAGTCGAGAGGATTACCAATACATACCATCAGCAGGTCGCATGCATTAGAACCAACACCTGCTGAAAAAGCAAACCTTGACAAATTATTACAAACAATGAAAACCTGGTGTGAGAAGTTGGGCATTAAAGAAAAAGTTTACGAAAGCGTGATGTAAATATGAGAAGTAAAAGGTGAGGAGTGAGATATACCGTAAGCGTTTAACAGCTGTCTTTTATCAGCCCGGGTTTCACCAATAAACCTATTATCAACACGTATTAATCGTTCAAAATCAATAAAGATGACTGTATCAAAATACCTGCCTGTTTTACTATTGCCTGTCTTTGGTTATTTTTTTATCATGCACCAGGAAAAGAAAATAACAGCAGATGCATCCAAACCTCTTTTTGAAACAGGTTATTTTTTTGAGCAGGATAAATTTTTTAAAGAGTGTCATGCATCAACTATTGTGCACTTAAAAAGCGGGCAGCTAATGGCTGCATGGTTTGGTGGTGTAAAAGAGGGAACAGATGACGTTGCAATATGGCTCACCAAAGGCACACCCGGCAACTGGTCAGCGCCGGTTAAAGTGGCAAAAATTCGTGAAGATGCCCATTGGAACCCTGTATTATTTCAATCGCAGCAGGGAAGGATATTCTTATTTTTTAAAGTTGGAAAGAAAATTCCATCGTGGGAGACATGGTTTATTACTTCAGATGATGATGGTAAAACATGGACGGCTCCAAAAGAACTGGTTGCTGGTGATAAAGGAGGCAGAGGCCCTGTAAAAAATAAACCTGTTATACTCGCCAATGGAGCATGGGTTGCAGGTGCATCACATGAAGAGGGGCAGTGGGATGCCTTTGCGGATATAAGCACTGATAACGGTAAAACATGGACAGCTTCTCCTTATATAAAACTGGATAGAACAACCTTAAAAGGCAAAGGTGTTATACAACCTACCTTGTGGGAATCTGCTCCCGGAAAAGTGCATATGTTATTACGCAGTTCAGACGGCGCTATATACCGCAGTGATTCTGAAGACGGCGCTAAAACATGGAGTGCTGCATATAAATTCGGGTTGCCAAATCCGAACAGCGGTATCGACCTTACCCGTTTACCTGATGGCACACTTGTAATGGCTTATAATCCTGATACTGCCAACTGGGGTTCGCGCTCTCCGCTTTCACTTATTATTTCTTTTGATAACGGTAAAACATGGCCGAAGATTTTAGATATTGCTACCGGTGATAAAAAAGATGAATTCTCCTATCCTGCAGTTATCAGTTATGGTAATACCATTGCCGTTGCATATACGTGGAAAAGGAAAACAATCGCTTATTGGATTGGAACGAAAGAAGCGTTGTTGAAAGCAGCGAAGGAAAGGTGAAAGGTGGGGGAAGAAGGGGTAAGCAGCAAGGCTGTTTCAGGTCTGAATAGCAGGTTGAATATATTATTAAATTACTTTTTAAAAGCGACGGCTGAACCTGGCCTCCTGCCTCTGTTTACCGACAGCAAGCTTAGGGATGGCCGGAATGGGCTTTTTTTCTCATGAAATTTTCATCATTATTTCTGAAAAGGATGTTGCCAACAGCGTTGGCATTCGGTACTGCGTGGGCTGTACGCGGGCAAATTGGTCATGAATACGGCGCTACATGGGCAGCGGCTATTAGTATTGCCTGTGTAATTGCATTATCAGGCAAAGAAGATTGGATTGCCCGCATGCCTGTAATTGCAGCGCTTGGCGCCATTGCCTGGGGCTCCGGAGGGATGATTAGTTATGGGCAGGTAGTTGGTTATGGTCATGCACCTGACTTTCTTAATACAAGCTACGGTTTATTATCGCTTACGCTGATTGGCGGTTTATATGGTTTTATGGGTGGCGGTATTACAGGGCTTGCAATGGAGTCGGTACCAGGCAGGAAAGTGAACTGGGCAAATGTATTTGTAGAAATGTTTGTTGGCGGATTTTTGTTCTGGGGGTTTTTTATTTACCAGTTAGAATGGTTCATGACTCCCCCACGTTCGGAATTATGGGCAGCATGTGCAGGCGCTTCGCTGGCATTAGGCTGGCATATGTATCGTAACGGTTACGCACATGCGCTGCGTGTAGCAGTTTATAGTTCTATTGGAGCAGGCTTTGGTTTTGGTCTTGGTAATTTTCTGCAACGCATGGGACATGCCTCCGGTATTAAATTTAACTGGTGGAATGTAATGGAATATTCTATTGGATTTTTTAGCGGGCTGGGAATGGCGTTCGGTATATTCAGCAGGAAAGATTGGTCCAGAACCATCACTGCTGATAAGGCATCAAATATCGCCGGCACGGTCTTTCTTGTTGTTATACTACCTGTTATTAACATTATTGAAGCTGCGGGTGCAGAAAAATTATTTGATGAAGGGAAAAGTTTATCAGTAGCTGATCCGGGCGCTTTTTCATTACAATGGCGGCTTACATTATGGATTTTATCAGCACTGTTTATGGCAATCATTTTTTACATTATAAAGCCATCAAAAACAAATCTCATCACTCAAAAAAAATCCGGGGCATTTGTATTGCTCTATCTGCTGTGGCATATAATGCTGAGTAATATTATCAGCGCAACATGGTTAACCCCAACATTCAATTCGCAGCATTTGTATTGGGTGAATTTGCTGGTAATTGGTTTTATGCTTCACAAAAACGAAAAAGACGATACTTATACAAGCTATGAGGCATCTCCCCGTTATATATACAATGCGATTAAATTAGCTGCTTTATGTATACTTATTATACTGGTATTAAGTTTTGTCGCCGTATCGATAGATTGTGTTCATCCTCAGGGGAAGTTGAGATTTGAGTAAGATTCACAGGATTATAACATAATCATCTTTACTTTTGTTTAACTAATTTTTGTAAAGATGTCATCTTCTGATTTTGAAACAGCGAAAAATGTAAAAGCAGGAACTATTACAGGTGTAATATCCGGTTTGTTACTATTATTCTTTTTTCTTGTTTCCTGGTCTGTACCGGTTCCGCCGCCACCTCCGGCAGAGGAGGGTATGGAAGTGAATCTCGGTAATAGTGATGATGGTTCAGGTGATGTACAGCCTTTAATTCCCGGCCCGCCTGCCGCTGCTGAAAAAGAAGTAAATTCTCCTCCCAAAGCGGCAAACACACCCGTGCAGGATGTGAAGGCCGTAGAAACAAATGATGACGATGAAGAAGCAGAAGATGTGCATGTGCCAAAGCCAAAAGTGTCAAATCCAAAGAGCACAAATATTCCAACAAAAGAAAATACTACCACTGCAAAAACACCGGTAACCAAACCACAGGTAATTGAAAACCCCACTCCTGCCCCACCCAAGCCAAAAGCAACCTATAAGGGTGGCGATGGAACCGGCCCCGGAGGTAATAATGCAGATACCTGGAATGGCAGCCGCAGTGAAGGCAATACTACCGGTACAGGTGACCGTGGTAAAATAAATGGCGACCCTAATTCAAAAAATTATGATGGCTTTGGCGGCAGTGGTAACGGTAGCGGCTACACGGTTCAGGGTAATCTGCGCGGACGTAAAATTGTTCGTCAGCCTTCTTTCCAGGATGAATTTAATGAGAATGCAAAAGTTGCTGTAGATATTTCTGTTGATGCCTCTGGTGCTGTAACAGCCGCAACATATCAACCCCGCGGTTCTACCACTTCCAATGCAGCTATGAAGGATATTGCTATCCGCAAAGCCCGGCAATTAAAATTTGCTGCCGGCAGCGAAGACAGGGGAACGATTATATTTAACTTTAAGGTGACGAATTAATAACCGGGATTTAATATCCGTTTACATCAATAGCTGTTTTTCTTTTGCTGAAACATTTTTGTGTTTCATATCTTCATGCTTATTAACAGGCACTTATTAATCAATGGATGTATTCATTTCTATATGCATTGGTATCGGCTTAGCTGCCGGCAGCGGATTCAGGATTTTTATTCCGCTGTTAGCCGCAAATATCGCAGCGCTGACAGGCTTTCATCAATTTGGTAATGGCTTTGAATGGTTAAATGGATGGACAGCTTTCTATATTTTACTTACTGCAAGCATTGTAGAAATTGCAGCATACTACATTCCCTGGCTCGATAATGTACTGGACCATATTGCTATGCCTGTTGCTGTTGCGGCAGGTACATTATTAAGCGCTTCTTTTATTTCAGCCGATTGGGAACCCGCACTGAAATGGGGACTGGCATTATTAGCAGGAGGCGGTACAGCCGGTGTTATTCATAACGGAATGGGATTATTGCGGTTAGGCTCTACGGCAACTACTGGCGGATTGGGAAACCCTGTTGTAACAACTGCGGAGAATAGCGCCGCTGTTGGATTTTCCGTAATGGCATTATTCGTACCCATTATAGTAATGATAATAGTATTGCTTCTTGTATTATTTATGCTTCAGCGGATGATAAAAGTAAAAAGAAGGGTGAATGAGCAATAAGGCATTTTAAATATTGATAAAAATTTACTTCAGCATACTTGCAAAAACAAACATATAGAAAAAGCTGCCGGGCAGGCAGCTTTTCGATTGTATAAAACAGAAGTGGGATGAATAACGTTCTATTTCTTTGCCTCAATATTCAATGTAATATTAACCTCAGGACGGATAAATTTATCTCCCAAAGATTGATCATTACCATACCGTAAGCCCCAGCTGGTTCTGTCTATATTAAAATTAGCTGATGCTTTAACATCGTTGTCCGTAACAGTAATTTTAGCAGGGAAGGGAAGCTAACATTTTTGGTGCTGTCTTTTAAAGTAAGATTACCACTGATTTTATGTGTGCCGGCAGAATCGTTTTGTAATGCTTCTATACTGGTAATTTCAAACTTTGCAGTGGGAAATTTTGCAGCATCAAAAAAATCCGGGCTTTTTAAATGACCTACCAGTTTACCATTGCTTTCCGCGTCAGTAAGATCATGATCTTTTATTGAGTTGATGTTAATTACAAAACTTCCGCCTTTAACCGCTCCGTCTTCAACAGACAGACTACCGCCTGACAGCTTAAAATCGCCATTATGCTTACCTACGGGCTTGGTTCCAAGCCAGCCAACCGAACTGGTTATTGTATCAATAGCATATGGAGTTGCCCCGGCAACCTGTGCAGCTTCCTGTTTTTCAGTGGTTTCTGCTTTCGCAGCGTCAGGCGCCTGCTGGCACGATGTTGCCAAAATAGCTGCAACACCAATAGATAAAAGAGATTTTTTCATGGTTTTTAAAATTTGCGGCAAAGGTAAGCTAAATTTTCAATGTTTAAACATTAAATGAAAATTTTATCTCTCCCTTTATTATACCGTTAACGTCGTAATTCACTTCAACACATTAACATTGCCAATAACTATGAGCTATATTTTTCTCCTTTTTGTGGATTTGTTTTTAATGCTAATCACTTTTCAGAAAAGTGACTATTTACTTCATCCGCGGCCGATAACAAACAACATCGCTAAAGACAGAAAAGCAGCACTTCAAAAAACAGGTAAAAGTTTATCATTGAGTAATTACGCCAACGGTGTTTTTGAAGCGAAACAGTTATGGGCATTATCCGGTAAAAAAAATATTGCAGATGATCTGAATTATATTTTAAGCCAACCTTTTATCAAAAAAATAATGTTTAGTGATACTGCGCAACAAAACATATCAATCCATGGAAACATTACTGTTCCACCAAACAAAATACTGGAATTTGATGGATCTGTTATTCTTAGTCAATGTAATATTAATGGCGGTATAATAAATGCACCAATAGGAAAACAAATTTTTGATACCTCTGTATCATTGTACAACACATCAGTTACCTGCAGTTATTTTTCAGCTGGCTGGTTTGGGTTGAATAGAAATAACAGGAGCATGAGCAATTGCATGCTTCAAAAATATTTAAACTACACGCCTCAACATAAAACCCTGTGGATACCTGATGGTGATTATATTATATCAAAAACGCTACAGGTTACGAAATCAATAGAAGGAGATAGCAATACCACGTTCAAATATATTCCCTCAAATTCTTCAGGTAATGATGTAATGATCCAGGTGACAAAAGGCAACTTATCCATCAAAAGTCTCACACTGGATGGCAACAAAAAAGCATTATGGATTATTGAAGTCCTCAATGGTCAAAAAAATGTAGCTATAGAGCATTGCAATATTACCGGCGCTGAACAAACACCCGGTTCAAAAGCATTCGCTGCAGGTATACGGTTCAGAGAAGGAATGGATGGATTACATATTCATGGTTGTAGAGTTTCTTCAATAAATGCGTCGGTTACAGGCGTTGCAAGAGGCATTATCGGGAGCGGTAGAATAAGCCCGCAAAATGTAATTATTGAGAACAATATATTTGATGGTGTAACTAATGAAGGCGCTCAGCATTGGGATGCAGATCAAATTGTGATACAGGATTATACAGACTCTACAGGTATGATAATACGGAATAACAAACACTTTAATATTTCAAAGCGCGGGCAAAAACTACAGGCCCCTGGAATTTACTCATATCAAAATGAGTTCCGGAGCAATTTTTATAAACAAAACAAGCAATCCTATTCCGCAATATCTGTATATGGAAATGGCGTTACAGTTGATGGGAATATTATTGAGGAAGGCATATTTGAAACAGGCATTGAAATTGGCAATAAAAATGCAACATACAGCAATATAAAAGTGCAAAATAATAAACTGAATATATCTCCCGGCAATATGAATAATAATGATGGGATAAGAGTTTTTGGTAAGGCTAACAGCAATATTTCCATTACCGGTAACAATATTGAAAATGTAAGAATGGGCATATGGTTAGATTGTGGAAGTAATAATACCACTATAGAATATAATACAATAACAAATGCTGCAAACAACGCTATTTGCACCCAGGTTATTTCTAATAAATGGCCTGATACATGGAACAATAATATTAATGTGAAATATAATAAAGCCAGCAATATTAAATCATATTTTGCCTTTAATTTTTCAAACATACGCGATGGGGTAATAGCCTATAATACTGCGGAGTTTGTTAATGCCTTAATCAATACACAAAGCCTGGATAGTATTAACGGTAAAGTAAAAATATTTGAAAATAAAGGTCCGCAAAGTATCAATTATGGTCCTGCTTCGCAAAAACCCATAATAAAATCTGAAGCACTTTTTGGCGCTTTGGAATATTATAATACTGATACTAAAAGGACTGAGATATTTGACGGAAATAAATGGATACGAAAAAAAGAAAATTAAAAAACAAAACGTTTAAAATTCCCAAAATAAATAGCCATTTTTTTAGAGATCGCTCTCATAATTGATACATATATTCAGCAAAATAGAGTTATGCTTTTACAACTATGGCAAAAAGTTATCAACGGCAGCTAAATTGGTTAATTTAAAGTTTACATTTATCTTCTTTTCTAACTTAAAGTTATGGTAATAGCAAGTCAGTATACAACTTATTATCCCTCCCCTGTTGGTTTATTAGAAATAAAGGTTGATGAAGAGGCAGTAAATGCCATACTATTTGTAAATACCTGGAAAGGGCCAAAGCTGGATGAATCATCATTGAAGCCTAATCCTGAAAAAAATATAATAGCTGAACGTTGCATACAACAGTTAAGCGAATATTTTGAAGGGAAAAGAATAATATTCGACTTTCCATTCAGGCAGGGTGGAACAGTTTTTCAATTAAAAGTATGGAATGCACTGTTGGATATTCCTTATGGCAAAACCATATCCTATCTCGAACTGTCAAAACGAACCGGGGATGTAAAAGCAATAAGAGCAGTAGGTACTACCAATGGAAAAAATCAATTGTGTATTGTTGTTCCCTGCCATCGGGTAATTGGTGCCAACGGCAGTCTTGTTGGCTATGGTGGTGATTTATGGAGAAAAAAATGGCTGCTTGATCATGAAGCAAAATTTGCAAATGGTGTGCAAACGCTGGGAGGATGGTGAGAAAGCCGTGAGCAGTCAGCCGTCAGCTATTAGCTGTCAGCTTTCAGCTATCAGCAAGACAACCTTTAATGATAACAGAAAGAAATTAAATTTTTAACTGACCGCCACAGCTGAAAGCTGATAGCTCAAGGTTGATGGCTGATAGCAAAAATTACATGCCTTCATCAAAACAAGCCGCATTAGGCTTCATCTTTGTAACACTTCTTGTAGACACCATTGGTTTTGGTATAATTATACCTGTTATGCCAAAACTGATTGAGCAACTCATTCACGGTAACCTCAGTGATGCATCGCGCTGGGGAGGTTGGCTCACTTTTGCATTTGCCATAATGCAATTTGTATTTGCGCCGGTGCTGGGTAACCTGAGTGATAAATATGGACGAAGACCAATATTGTTATTTTCATTATTCGGTTTTGGCCTCGACTACCTGTTACTTGCCATTGCTCCCAATATTGGCTGGCTGTTTGCAGGGCGGATTATTGCGGGTATTACAGGCGCCAGTTTTACTACTGCTGCGGCATATATAGCAGATATAAGTTCGCATGAGGACAGGGCAAAAAATTTCGGGATGATTGGCGCAGCGTTTGGCCTGGGATTTATTATCGGCCCGGTAATCGGAGGTTTATTAGGTAGTATTGGGCCAAGAGTTCCATTCATTGCAGCAGCTATTCTTACACTGCTTAACTGGCTTTATGGTTACTTTGTTTTGCCGGAATCCTTAGATAAAAATAACAGGCGCCCTTTTTCCTGGGAGCGGGCAAATCCTGTCGGGTCTTTATTGCATCTGCGTAAATATCCTGCATTGAGCGGGCTTATTATTTCCCTGATGTTTGTTTATATAGCTGTGCATTCAGTACAAAGCACCTGGGCATTTTTCAATATGGAAAAATTTAAGTGGGATGAAAAAATGGTAGGTATTTCCCTGGGCATAGTGGGTTTATTAATTGGTATTGTGCAGGGTGGTTTAATAAGAATAGTAAACCCCAAACTCGGCAATGAAAAAAGCATTTATGTTGGTTTTGCTTTGTATACTATAGGTTTACTCTTATTTGCTTTTGCTACGCAAAGCTGGATGATGCTGGTATTTCTTATACCTTATTGTCTTGGAGGTATTGGCGGCCCGGCACTGCAGGCAGTTATTTCAAATCATGTTCCATCAAACGAGCAGGGAGAACTGCAGGGCGCTTTAACCAGTATGATGAGTTTTACTACTATCATTGGTCCGCCGTTAATGACAAACCTGTTTGCTTATTTTACCGGTAAATCCGCGCCGGTATATTTTCCAGGCGCACCATTTTTACTGGGAGCTTTTATGATGCTGATAAGCACCATACTTGTTTACCGGATGTTTAAAACTGAAAAAGCAAGCGCAAAATGATTCCTGGTATCATGAGTATTTATTTTTAATTTCCGTCTCTGTTATTCCCTTAATCAAAGGAGACTTATAACGATTGAATAAATTTTATGAAACCTATAGTCCAGATTTCTCTTGATCTTACCAATATTGACGAAGCACTTGAAACTGCCGCGCTCGCTATGCGTGCAGGCGTTGACTGGCTTGAAGCCGGCACTCCGCTCATACTTGCAGAAGGGTTACATGGCGTAAAAAAATTAAGAGAAGCTTTTCCGGGAGTTCCTATTGTTGCCGACCTTAAAACAATGGACGGCGGTTACCTTGAGGCAGAAATGATGGCTAAAGCCGGCGCTACACATGTGGTAGTAATGGCAAGGGCGCATGAAGAAACCATTAAATGCGTGGTAAATGCAGGAAAAGATTTTGGAGCCAAAGTAATGGGCGATAATCTTGGCTGCCCGGATATGGTAGAAGCCGCTAAATGGCTGGAAGATTTAGGATGCGATTATGTAATTCATCATATAGGATATGACGAGCGCAGAGGTATAGCAGCGCAGGGAAAAATAATGCCAAGCCCGCTTGATCAATTAAAGCAGGTAGTCGACGCCGTTGGTATACCTGTACAGGCTGTTGGTGGCTTAACTTTAGAGCAGGCCATCCGTTGCCCTGAATATGGCGCACCATTAGTTGTATTGGGCGCTCCACTTACTATAGATGCAGACGCTTTTAAAACAGCAGATGGAGACCTGGAAAACTCGCTCAGGCTGATATGTGAGAAAATACATGCGTATGGGGGGTGAGGTATCAGCTATCAAGTTTCAGGTTTCAGCTATCAGGTTCTGGATGCTGGCAGCAATCGTTCACGGCTGATAGCTGAAACCTGACACCTGATAGCTCATTATAAAATCAAACTTCAAATTATTATATGAAATCCGCAGCAGTTGTAAACTACGCACCGGAAAAAGGATCAGTTGAAATACGCGAAATAGAAAAGCCTGAAATTGGGGAAGAAGATGTGTTGCTCGAAGTTGCCAATGTAGGCGTTTGTGGTAGTGATTTGCATCAATGGACTGCCGATCATAGCTGGCCCGTAAATTATCCTGTTATACTTGGTCATGAATTTGGAGGATATATTGTTGCGACCGGCAGCCGTGTTACAGGATGGAAGGAAGGCGACCGCGTGGTTAGCGAAACAGCAGCCGTAATTAATCCCAGCAGCCCAATGACAAGAAGCGGACTATACAATCTTGACCCGGGTCGAAAAGGATTTGGCTATGGTGTAAATGGCGCCATGACAAAATACGTACGCGTACCTGCACGCTGTTTGCATAAAGTTCCCGATCAGCTTGCGTTTGAACAAGCCTGTTTAACAGAACCATGCTGCGTTGCATTTAATGCAGTGGTAGAAAATGCAAGGCTAAAACCCGGCGACAGGGTAATTGTTCTCGGTCCGGGCACTATAGGCATTTTATGTGCAGCAATGGCAAGATTATGCGGCGCGGAAGTAGCAGTAGTAGGTTTGGAGGCTGATCGTAATCGTATTGAAATTGCAAAGCAATATGGCTGTGAGGGAATTATCGGAGACGCGATGCCCTGGGCCACAGCAAGAGATGGCATGGGCGCAGATTGTGTGATTGATGCCGCGGGTGCAAGCATCACTTTAAAAATGGCTTTACAACTGGTTCGCCCCAAAGGCACCATTTCAAAAGTAGGCTGGGGCCCGCAGCCATTGAATTTTTCTCTCGATCCATTAGTACAAAAAAATGTGACCCTGCAGGGAAGCTTCAGTCATAACTGGCCAATATGGGAAAGAGTAATTGCATTGCTGGCAAGCGGTCAGTTAAATGTTAAACCAATTATTGGCGGTGTATGGCCGGTAACCGAATGGCACGAAGCATTTGAAAAAATGCATAAGGGCGAAGTGGTGAAGAGTGTGCTGAAGCCGGTGTAAACAGAGCAGCCCCTCCCGCCTCCCCAAAGGGGAGGAGACCCAAACACAAGGCCCGCTTTTTTAAGAGTGATTATTAAATACAGGTTGCTGAATTGAAAATGAGAGAAAGAATGTGGAGGTATGAAAATGAGGAAATATGAGAATGCAACGCAAAGCTGGGATTAGTTCAATAGACGATGTGGAAGATAATATAGCCTGGAAATATTCTGCAGTACCGTCCTTCTCTGCAAGGAGAAGGATAAGAGGATGAGGCTTCTTTGTTTGGATATATTTTGAAGATAATGTGGTAGTTATATAGCACGGCCTTATTCTGCAGTACCGCTCTCTTTCCTTTGGAAAGAGAGAAGGGGAGATAGGCTCTGTGTTCTTTTAAAACTCTTTTCTTATGCGCTTAAAAAATAAAATCATCATCATAACCGGCAGTTGCACCGGCATAGGTAAAGCCATTGCTATACGTTGCGTTGAGGAAGGAGCAAAAGTTGTGGTGCACGGTCTTGAAAAAGAATGGGGCAAAGGAGTAGTGAATACGCTGGGCAGTGATAACGCGGTTTTATTAATTGAAGATATTACCAATGAAGGAGCGGCAGAACGGTTGGTTGATCTTGCTGTCAAATCATTTGGCAAGCTGGATGCTATAGTAAACAATGCAGCCATTGTAACTTCTTCTAACCTGCATACTACGGATGCAGCCTTGCTACGTAAGGTAATTGAAGTAAATACTATCGCGCCTTTTAATTTAATAAAAGCAGCATTACCTCATTTAAAAAAACAAAAAGGAAGTATATTAAATATAGGTTCGGTAAATGCATATAGTGGCGAGCCCAACTTATTTGCATACAGTGTATCCAAAGGAGCGCTAATGACATTGACGCATAATCTCGGCGATACTTTGTTCCGCGAAGAAGGGGTAAGAGTTAACCAGATAAACCCGGGTTGGGTATTAACCGAAAATGAAACCATCCGTAAAAAACAACACGGACTTGCAGAAGACTGGTATAAAGATCTGCCACCTGTGTACGCACCGGCAAGAAGAATATTGTGGCCTGCTGAAATTGCCGCCGGCGCGGTTTATTTTTTATCAGATGAGAGTGGCCCCATCAGCGGCCAGGTGCTTACTATTGAGCAATACCCTTCAAACAGCAGAAATCCACCAAAAGATACCAGTACAATTCCAACCTGAATACAAAACTATTTGCCGGTATTATGAAGGCGTCACATAGCTCAAAAAATACAGGGTTATATTGCAACATATATCTGCAAAATAGTTTACAAAATAATAATATTGTCATGAGTAAGCTGCCAAAGGCTTTGTCTCCAGATAGTATATCTTAATATTTTGATTGCTTAAACAAGTATGTATGTCTAAAAAACTATTCAAATCCCGTAGAAATTTCATAAAAAATACCGCTATAGGTGCAGCGGGTTTTATGATTGTGCCCCGCAATGTTTTAGGTAAAGGATATGTGGCGCCAAGTGATAAACTGATTATCGCCAGTGTTGGAGCAGGTGGTAAAGGGCGTTCTGATATTGCTAATTTTTACAAAAGCGGAAAAGCGGAAATTGGTTTTTTGTGTGATGTAGATGACCGTGCGTCGGAAGAATCACGCAAAGCCTTTCCTAAAGCAAAATATTATAAAGACTGGAGAGAATTGTTTGATAAGGAAGCCCAATCATTTGATGCGGTTTCTGTATCAACTCCGGATCATACACATGCGGTAGTAGCGATGGCTGCCATGCGCAGAAAAAAACACGTGTATGTACAAAAACCGTTGACCCACGATATTTACGAGGCACGCATGCTGACTGAAGCGGCCGACAAATATAAAGTGGTAACGCAGATGGGCAACCAGGGCTCTTCGGGTGATGGTGTGCGCCAGATGCAGGAATGGTATGATGCAGGTATAATAGGAGACGTAGATAAAGTGTTTATTTTCACCAACAGGCCGATATGGCCGCAAGGCATTCCCTGGCCGACAGAAAAGCCACCGGTTCCCCAGGGACTGGATTGGGATCTTTGGTTGGGTACAGCGCCTCAAAAAGATTATATTGATAACCTTATTCCCGGTAGCTGGCGCGGCTGGTGGGATTATGGTACCGGTGCATTGGGTGATCTTGGCTGCCACCTTATGGAGGCTCCTTTCAGAATACTTGGTATTCAATATGCGCTGGATGTACAGGCTTCTGTAACCAGCGTATTTACCGCGTTCGGTAAACGTGGCTATTTCCCCGATAGTTTCCCACCCTCAAGCCATGCAACACTTACCTTTCCCAAAACAAGTAAAACCAAAGGCGAAGTAATAATGCACTGGATGGATGGTGGTATAAAACCTGAACGCCCTGAAGAATTAGGACCTAATGAAGTATTTGGCGACGGCAACAGCGGTATTTTGTTTGTGGGTTCAAAAGGAAAAATGATGGCGAGCGAATATGCGGCAAATCCAAGATTATTACCATTGAAGAGGAATGAAGAAGTAAAAGTTCCTCAAACCATTAAGCGTGTACCCGGCAGCGCAGACGGCCACTATGCACAATGGGTAAAAGGTTGTATTTCAGGGTATGGCAATATGGAGCTCAGCTCTCCATTTTCCAAAGCCGGCCCGCTTACTGAAGCGATATTGATGGCAAATCTTGGCATAAGAGCGGCAGATACACCTAAGCCAAGAGCAAACGGAAAAGGCAATGATTATCCCGGTGCAAATATGAAGTTGCTTTGGGATTATAAAAACATGAAAGTAACCAACCTTGATGAAGTAAATCAATTTGTGAAGAGAGCATACCGCAAAGGCTGGACACTGGATTTTTAATACATTTGAAGTCCCGCACCAAAAATGCGGGACTCTTTTTTTCTTTCATTTAAAACTATATCGTGAAAAATAATATTTTCCTGATAACTGCAATTGTATTGCTTGCAGCATGTAGCAGCCAGAAAAAAACAACAGGTAATACCCATGGTAATACCGGAGCATGGATAAGCCTTTTTGATGGTAAATCATTTGACGGCTGGAAAGAAAGTGAAGGACCTTCATTTACCATTGAAAATGGAGCGATCAAAGTTGCCGGCAAACGCTCTCACCTGTATTATGACGGACCTGTACAAAACCATGAATTTAAAAATTTTGAGATCAAAATGCAGGTAATGACAAAGCCAGGCTCTAACTCAGGCGTTTATTTTCATACTAAATTTCAGCAGAAAGGTTTTCCTGATGATGGATTTGAAGTACAGGTAAACAATTCGCACACCGACTGGAAAAGAACCGCAGGTTTATATGATATTAAAGATACTGCAGCCACTTTTGTAAAAGACGATGAGTGGTTCGAGCTGGGTATACGTGTTGAAGGGAAACATGTAATTACCAAAATAAACGGGCAAACTATTATTGACTGGACGGAACAGGAAAATGTTGTTGCACCAAAAGGTCATCCCGGCAGGTTAATAAAACCCGGCACATTTGCCTTACAGGCGCACGATCCTAAAAGCATAGTATACTTTAAAGATATTTATGTGAGGCCGTTGCCGGAATGAGCTGTCAGCAGTCAGCTATCAGCTATCAGTTTTGGAGCGATGAAATGTTGCAGGATTTTGGATGATTGCTGAAAATCTATTTACCAGATGTAAACAGTATGTTTCACGCAGCGGACGCAGCGAGGTAAAATTCGCAACGGGAAAAGCGTTGCTACGCCGCTCTCCTGCCTGCCGGTAGGTAAGTTTGTAGCATGGCAAACCAATATAGCGCAAGCCGCAGCGCGGCGTAATATTAACCTGGTGCAGGATGTTTTAATATTACGGTGCGCTGCACCTGGAAATACCTCATTCACTATAGCGCTACAAATATTACCGCTGCGCTGCAGCTATTTAAACACCTTGTATACAGCGCAGCCTGAATAAATAAAAATATGTGTACAGGATAGCCTGGGGGAATGCGGGTTTTCGCTTTTCATTATCTTGCACCATGCTCAATCTTCCCATATATCTTGACAATAATGCCACCACTCCCATTGATCCGGCAGTGCTTGATGCAATGATGCCATATCTCACCAGCCGGTTTGGTAATGCAGCAAGCAGAAGCCATAGCTTTGGCTGGGTGGCTGAAGAAGCTGTTAAACTTGCAAGAGAACAGGTTGCAGCATTAATAGGGGCAGATAGCAGCGAAATCATTTTTACTTCCGGCGCTACCGAGGCTATTAATCTTGCTATCAAAGGTGTGGTTGAAATGTATGCTGACAGCGGCAAACATATTATAACCTGCGCCACCGAACACAAAGCCGTACTTGATACCTGCAAACATCTTGAAAAATATGGCGCGGAGATTACTATACTTCCCGTACAACACAACGGTGTGATTAATATTGCAGCACTAAAAAAAGCCATAAAAAAAGATACGGTACTCATTACCGTTATGTATGCCAATAATGAAACCGGCATAATACAACCCATCCGGGAAATCGGAGCGATAGCAAAGGAGCATAACATTTTATTTTTTACAGACGCCACACAGGCTGTTGGCAAAATACAGGTACATGTTATTGAAGATAATATTGACCTGCTCTGCCTTTCCGCGCATAAAATGTATGGGGCCAAAGGCGCAGGCGCTTTATATGTGAGAAGAAAAAACCCGCGTGTAAGACTATCACCTCAAATAGATGGTGGCAGTCATGAAAAAGGATTGCGCAGCGGCACGCTGAACGTGGCGGGCATTGCAGCATTAGGAAAAGCAGCCGAACTATGCCGGTTGCAAATGCAGGATGAAGCATTTCGAATAAAAAAGTTGAGAGATGAACTTGAAGATGCGCTACTTATCCTCGGAGGTGTAACAGTAAACGGCGATATTGAACATCGCTTACCTAATGTAACCAATCTTTCATTCAATAACATAAAAGGAAACCATTTACTCACTGCTATTACCAAAACCATTGCTGTTTCATCCGGCTCCGCCTGCACATCTGCCAATCCTGAGCCATCTCATGTTTTAAAAGCAATGGGCGTTGCAGATGAATTGGCAAAGAACTCCATACGCTTTGGCTTGGGAAGATTTACAACTGAAGAAGAAATTGATTATACGATCCGGGAAGTTGGGAAGATAGTGAATGGGCAATAGGCAATGGGCAATCAATGTCGTTTCCTTTAGCATAAGAATCATCATAAAACTTTTAAATTATCAACAACGCAGAGATTTATCGCACTGTTACCAGTAACCGGATAAGCCGCCTCTTTTTGTCTGGTCACGCCGAAGGCGGGATTGAAAAAATGCGCAGCATATTTTTTCAAAAGACAAAAAGAGGCGGCGTTCCGGTTACGAAGCCTGCCGGCTTGAGGCAATCAACAGCTTGCCCTTAAAACGCTATGCCTTGTTAAGGAAACGACATTGAACAGGCAATGGGCAATAGGGTATTCACTATTTACCATTGCCCATCCCCTTCCCCTACCAATTTAGCTCCAGCTTATTATTCTTCCTGTTCACGTCAGCCATTCGCTGTGTAGGGTCAATCTCAATAGATTTAATATTCATCAGCCGCTGGTTAACTTCAAAAGTATAAGTAGGATGTGTCCATTTCCAGGGTTCATGCACTACCCTTGGCGTTGCATCTTCCTGTGGCTTTTCACCAAACATAATCAACTGGGGTATATAAGCAATTTCTTTTGAGCCGTCTTTGAACTGAAGTGCCACATCAACAGGCATCGGCATTTGCCCTGTCATCTTCAAACGGATATTGGTTTTGCCGTTCTGCTCCCACAAACTGTCAATAGCGTAATCAATGGTTTTAGTGGTACTCACCCAATATTCTTTATACCAATCCAGTTGTACGCCACTAACCTTTTCGGCTACACGAATAAAATCGCCGGCATTAGGATGTTTAAACCGCCATGTTTTATAATACTCCAGCAAGGTTTTATTTCTTAATGAATCACTGATGATATAGCCCAACTGTGCAAGAAACACTGCGCCTTTTGAATACGCCGCATTGCTATAGGCATAATTAGTATTAAAGTGATCGGCGTGCGTAGTCAGCGGCTCTTCCAATCCACTCCTGACAAGGTTAAAATAACCGGCATATGAATCCTCTTCATACAAAGGTAAATCAGCAGGTTGTCCCGCTTTTGCAGGGTCAGCGAGCAATTCAAGTCCGCTAATAAACCCGGCTTTCTTTTGTTTATAAAAAGCAGAAACCAATCCCTCAGCATAGCTGGTAAATCCTTCGTCCATCCATGCATATAATGATTCGTTGGTTGCCAGCATCATCTGGTACCAGCTATGCATCCACTCATGAAAAGCAGTACCCAGGCTTGGCCCGTTAATCAATGTAGCCATCGGATATTCCATACCGCCATCACCACCATGTATAAACGAATATTGTTTATAAGGATACTCGCCAAAATGTTTTTCTATAAAAGGTAATACCATTACTGCGGCATCAGCCACTTCTTTCCACGCAGCATCATTACCTGCATTATCAGGTTTGTATTTATACAATACGTGAATGGTAGGACCATTAGGAATATTACGGGTAAGATGTTTGAATTGCGGATCGGCAGCCCACACAAAATCATGCACATTGGGCGCATTAAATTTCCAGGTGAGTGTATTGCCCTGGGGGCGGGTTACTTTTGCCCCGGCACTTTCATAACCATACCCAATTTGATTGGCGTTCTGCAAATAACCCGTACCGCCAATGATATAATTTTTATCGATAGTGATATTCACATCAAAGTCACCCCATATTCCGTAAAATTCACGGGCAACATATGGCGTTGGGTGCCACCCTTCATAATCATATTCACACATTTTAGGGTACCACTGGCTCATAGAATATCTTATGCCGGTGTTGGGATTATCTCTTCCTGAACGGCGGATCTGTAAAGGCACCTGCGCTTCAAAATCCATATCAAATACCACTTTTGATTTAGGAAGAATGGGTTTTAACAAGCTGACTTCCATAATTGTTTCATATACTTTAAACTGCTGGTCAACACCATTCAATTTTAATGTATTGATTTTCTGGTAACCGGTTTCGTCGGGTTTAAGATTAAGTATACGATCTTTTACCCTTGCATCCCAGTCTCCTACAGGGTTACCATCTCTTCCGCGAAATTGAATCTTTCCCAGCTCGCGGCTTCTTGCATCCATCATACTATTAGGCTGAAACGCGTTCCAGTAGAGATGATAAAATACTTTGTACAAAGTATCCGGTGAATTATTCCAGTATTCCAGTTTTTGTTTACCGCTGAACTTATTTGTTTGCACATCCATATTAATGTCCATCACGTACTTCACCCTTTGCTGCCAGCGGTCGGGCTGCGCAAAAACATTCATATTTATAAAACAAATAACCAGCACTGCAAATGTTCTCATTATTACTATTTTTTAAACTGCCGCAAAGGTAGCAAAGCATTTATTACCATACCTGCCTAAATAAATGGAGAGAAGTGAAAGTTTCACTCCTCTCCAATACACAAAAAGCCGGAAAAACTTATAGTGTAAGGTTATCTTTCAACAATTTACCTTCGCCATCAAATAAAAGTATTTTTTTCTGCACGCTTGATTTTGCTACATGCACTTTATACTCTTTTTTATCATCAGGCAATTCAACCCGGTATACTGCTTTGGTTTCCCAATCGGTATATTTACTTTTACTGAAACCATCTTTTACCGAAGAAGGAAGATCATCAATCCCCAATTCCTTGTCTGTACTTTGCCACTCTCCTTTTTTATTAAACCGCGCTTCAAGTTTATCGCCATTCAATTCAAAAGTAGCGGCAAAAGCACTGAGCTTATCTTTCCATTCCACGTTTTTAGCATCGCCGTATTTTTCAGAAAAGGCATTGGTAACTTCGGCAGGTATTTTTCTTACCTGGGCATTACTAGTGTACATTAACGTTATGCACATAATTAAAACTAAAAAGAATACTTTTTTCATAAATTGTATTTATTAATAACAAATGCAATTTCGTGCCACAATAAATAATAGCGAAAAAACATTCTATAAAAAAATACTAAAATATATTATTTATTGAAAACTACTTTTACACTAATATTCCTCTGTACATATCTTTTAATATCTGCTCAAACAAAAGATTCTGCACATATAATAAAGGCATATGCTTTTTATGATGAAGGCAAATATGACTCAGCCCTTTACGAAATAAATCATGTTTTAGCAAAAGATTCAACTAATCCCGATTACTTTGATTTGAGTGCTAACCTGCATTTTATGTTGGGGAATCTTAAAATGGCAATTTGGGATTGTTCCAAAGCTATTCAACTTGCTCCCCATGACCACCTGTATTATGGACATAGGGCCTTTTACTTTTATTCTCTAAAAATGCCGGATAATGCTATAAGAGATAACGATAGCGCTTTGAAATATTCCGGGAAAAACGATACGCTTATCTGTAATAATTTACTCGATCGTGGAAATGCCAAAAAAATGAAAAGAGATTTCCAAGGAGCATATGAGGATTATTTGGATATTTATAAAAGGGATTCCTTGAATTATTCATCTCTTATTAGTCTCGGCGCAGTATTAGATGACCTAGGCAAAAACAAAGAAGCTATACAGTATTTAAAAAAGGCTATATCACTTCGCCCGGACTTAAAAGAAGGTTGGGGTAATCTTGGGTTCAGGTATCTGGATGAGGAGAATTATGAAAAAGCGCTTGAGCTTTTTAACAAAGTGCTTGAGCTTGAACCTGAAGATCCTTTAGGCTTTAACAACAGAGGATTCGCTAAATACAAGCTTAAGAATTATGAAGGCGCACTCATTGACATCAACAAATCCATTAAAATATATCCAACAAATTCTTTTGCATATAAAAATAGGGCTTTAGTTTATCTTTCACTGAAAGAATATAAAAGGGCCTGCGATGATCTGGCAAAAGCAAAAGAACTGGGATTCACTCAGCAATATGGAGAAGAAGTGGAAGAATTAATTAAGAAGAATTGTATTAAAAATCGATTATAGTCATTCTTTTCCCTCAATCACTACCACAATCTCACCCTTCACTCCTTTGGCAATAAAGTGATCGCAAACTTCGCGCAGGGTTCCCCGTTTGTTTTCTTCAAACATTTTGGTAAGCTCCCTGCTTATGCAGCATTGTCTTTCTGCACCAAAATACTGAATGCATTCCTCTAATGTTTTTACCAAACGCATAGGCGATTCATAAAAAACAATTGTGCGCTCTTCTTCAGCCAGTTTTTTGAACATGGTCTGGCGACCTTTCTTCAATGGCAAAAATCCTTCAAAACAAAAACGGTTAATTGGTAGCCCGCTGTTTACCAATGCAGGAACAAAAGCTGTTGCGCCGGGTAAGCACTCAACCTTAATGCCTCTTTTTACACACTCCCTCACCAGCAAAAAAGCGGGGTCGGAAATACCTGGTGTTCCCGCATCGGTAAGCAATGCCATTGTTTTTCCGGCCTGCAACTGATCGGCGAGGTGAGATACTACTTTATGCTCGTTATGCTGGTGATAAGGCGTAATGGGTTTCTGAATGTTATAATGCTTAAGCAGCAGGGAAGATGTTCTTGTATCTTCCGCGAGTATAAGATCAACCTGCTTTAATATTTCTACCGTCCTGAAAGTAAAATCAGCAAGGTTGCCGATGGGAGTAGGAACAATATAAAGCATTGCAGAAAATTATATGTAGATAGATAAATGGAAACAACAAACCTTTATTTGTCAGGCTTGTTGTTTCACAAGCTGATAAAATCAGTTAACCGTTATTTCAAAATATTCCATTACCTGGTTGGCCAGTAATTTTTGTGAAGCTTCTTCCGCTATTTTGTTAGCTTCTTCTTTTGAAGCTGCTTCTACCTGCAGCGTAATATGTTTGCCAATACGTACATCTTCAACGCCTTTTAAACCTAAATTGCTTAAGCCGCTCATTACGGCTTTACCCTGTGGATCAAGTAATTCTTTTAAAGGCATTACGTTAATATGAACCGCGTACGTCATGATGCTGTTTTATTTTTAAGCGGCAAAGATAACAGAATGTAGGCTATAAAAATAAACGGAACCGCTGCCCATTGCAATAAAATTACCAACACTATTGCCACAGCCAGCAATATCCATTTTGTGCTGTTGCTTTTAAAAGAATAGTCTTTAAACTTCAGGCTCATAACAGGTATGTTGGAAACCATCAGGTAACTGAGCAACACAATTACAGCATACCAAAACCATTTATTTAAAAGCAGGTTAATAACAGTATCTGTGCTGTTATGCCAGAAAATTAACGGGAAAGACGCAATTAATAAACCAACTGCCGGCGTAGGTACGCCCCTGAAATGATAGGTTTGGGTTTCGTCTATATTAAACTTTGCCAGTCGCCATGCAGCCGCCACCGGAATAAGCAGTGCGGGCAAAAGCCATACAATAGAAGCATTCAATCCATCTTCTCCTCTCGCTACAGACAGCCGCAAAAACTGGTAAATAATCATGCCCGGAGCAACTCCAAAACTCACCACATCACTCAGAGAATCTAATTGTTTGCCCATTGCTGAAGTAACTTTTAACAACCGCGCTACAAAACCATCCAAAAAATCCACCACTCCTGCCAAACCAATAAACAGCGAAGCCATAAAAATCTGCTCCGGCATGCTCAGCATCTGCGATCCATCTTCCGTATTTAATAACACCACGCCGGTTTGCAATACCGTAATAACAGCCATGCAGCCAAAAGCCAGGTTGAGCAGCGTAAAGAGGTTGGGAATATGTTTCATCTGTAGTGGTAATTTAAAAGAAAAATACTGCGCTAATTAACGTTTCATCAGGCTTTCTATTTCATCAACAGTGACAGGAATTTTTTTCATCAAATCCTTATTGCCGTTTTTGGTTATCCAGAAATTATTTTCGATGCGGATACCCATATTTTCTTCCTCAATATAAATACCCGGCTCAACGGTAAATACCATTCCTTCTCTTATGGGCTCTATGCGTGTACCCAGGTCGTGAACATCTATGCCAAGATGATGTGAAATACCATGATACAAATATTTGCGATAAGCCCTGTTATCCCTATCTTCATTCTTTACATCCGATTTCTTCAACAAGCCAATTTTCATAAACTGTTTCGTTGCCTCCTCTCCTACTTTATCAGTGTACGCAATAATTGATATTCCAGGTTTAAGAATAGATGCCGCGTATTTATGTAAATGCAAACAGGCATTATATACTTCTTTCTGCCGCTTTGTAAATTTTCCATTTACAGGAACTGTTCTGGTAAGGTCAGCGCAATAACCACCGTATTCCGCGCCGAAATCCATCAGTATCAATTCACCATCTTTACACACTTCGTTATTAGCAACATAATGAAGCGTTCTTGCCCTGTCGCCACTGGCAATAATAGAACCATATGCCGGACCGGTTGCCCTGTTGATCAGGAACTCATGTAGTATCTCCGCTTCAATTTCATACTCCATCACACCAGGCCGCATAAAGGAAAGCAGCCTGCGGAATGCTTTTTCCGTAATATCCATCGCCTTTTGCATTACCTCAATTTCGAGCGGTGTTTTTATTGCACGCAGTTCTCTTAAAATTTTAGCGCTGCGCATATATTTATGCAGGGGATATTGCCGGCGCATTTCTTCCGCATAACGGTAATCCCTAACTGCTACTTTATTCGCCTTGCGATCATTTTCATTTGTATTAAGATATACTGTATCTGCAAGGTGAATCAGCGGCTGAAGAAACCCTTCCAAAGTATCAAGCCATATAATTGTTGAAATACCCGATATTTCCTGTGCTTCTTTCGCTCTTAACCTTTTACCATCCCATTTTTCTTTCAGTTCATTGGGGCGAACCAGCACCAATACTTCTCTATATTTTTTATCAGGATTGTCAGGGAATAAGATCAACATGGAATCTTCCTGTACAATTCCGGTAAGCCAATATAAGTCGGAGTTTTGTTTAAAAGGATATAGTGCGTCACCATTGGCAGGCAGCTCATCATTGCTGTTAAATATAGCAATGGCATTCTTCTCCATCTTAGCTACAAACCGATTCCTGTTGGTAATAAAAATTTCCGGATTTAACGGCAGGTATTTCATCGTAAACAACTTTATTCAAATGAACAATGCTGCAATATCAGTATAATATGGCGACCGGCAAAATAGGGAACTTTGTGTATGCTTTGTGTGCCTCTGTGAAATCACCAGGTTGTTGCACCGGAATTATTAATGTACGTTTGTATCAATCTCTGCCTGCCTTTATTTTTTCTGAAGCAGCATAAGCAATTTTTTATCCAGTTTATGCCCGTACCAATCCTGGTATGCCACATCCGTTCTGCGGGAATCTATTATACCAAAATCACCTATAAAATTCCAGAGCGCAAAGCCTATGCCTGCATTTCCAAGTATATCCAGCACATCAGCAAACCAGGCAAGAAAAACGTCATGGGGTGTTTTGTTCCAGCAACCGCATTCACCGCAATGTACACCTACGCCTTGTTGCATAATCCTGTGTTTTAATAAATGATTTTCTATTCATTATGCTGCTTTATCAATGGCTAAATATAAGCAGAATGTAGCGAAACCCGAACCTGTGACCTAAAACACAGCAGCATGTAAGTGATTTATTTGCTCCGTATAGGGCTACGCATTTTAACCACAAAATGCACAAAGGTTTTACACAAAGAAAGCACAAAGCCATGATTTGATAAGGAATACGTTTAGTGTGCTTTGTGATATACTTTGAGTGCTTTGTGGTTAAAATTATGAAGGGTATGAGATTGCTTCTCCGCAAAGCAGCATAATACTTCAGTTTTCGTGTTGGCGGCTCGCAAAGACCTTTAGCTGTTACATTCAGCATTAATACAAACCTTACAGGTTTTAAACGCTCACTTAACAGCCGGTAGCTCATAGCCCACCCCACTTCCTTCCATTACCTTCCCGTTGTTATTTTTTCATCAACCACTCTCCCTGCACCTTTAAATCTTTTACTCCAGTATGCTTCATGCAGGCTGCTGATGATTACACCGCTTGAAGAAGAAGCGTGAACAAACATATCCCTTTGAAGATAGATGCCTACATGCGTTATCGCATTTGCATTACGGGATGTATTGAAGAAAACCATGTCGCCTTCTTTCAATTCGTTTATATCGATAGGTATACAGTAATTTTTTTGCTCATGCGCTGTACGTGGCAGCGGAAGGTTGTATATCGCCGACATTAATGTTTGTGTGAATGAAGAGCAGTCAACGCCTTTTTGTGTTGAGCCGCCCATGCGGTAAGGTGTGCCCCACCAGCTTTCAATAAAGCGGTATAGTTCGGCATTCGCTAACCGTTCCACTTCAACATCCATTTTAATAGCATACTTAAACTGCATCACATCGCCATTTTCAATATTGAAAGGAGCCACAAAAACGATTTTTGGCGCTGCCCTGCGTTCCGGCATATCAGGCAATTGTTCATCTTTATTATTTAATGCATTGGTATTCTCCGTGCGACCGGGGGAACTGATCCGTATGGATGACGTATTTGACCTGGCTCCGGACTTCGTGCTGCGACAACTGGAAAAGAATATAAACAGTACTGATAAATAAATAAGGTACCGCAAACCGTTTGATAATTTTGCGCAAGGTACACAAAAATCGCACCAGCAAACCGAAATGGGAAAAGCGATAAGATAGAAATGTCAGTTCCAGGTTAAAAGTTGCGGGTTATTGGCCGCGGGCACAAGTTCCTGCCAATATGCATCATATTTTTAATTTGTCACCTGAAACACGTAACCTGCTTCTCTCAACCTCTTTTCCCAATCTGTTAAACTTGTGGAAAATACATCAGCAACATTTTGCATCAACTTTACGAAATTTGCTGCATGTCAACCTTTTCTCATTTACATGTTCATACCCAGTATTCATTATTAGATGGCGCGGCACCCATAAGCAGCCTTTACCAGAAAGCAATTAAGGATAATATGCCTGCGCTTGCCATATCTGACCATGGCAATATGTTTGGCGTGTTTTCTTTTGTGGCAGAAGCCTATAAACACAAAGTAAATCCTGATGACAAGAAAAGCCCTTTAAAAGTAAAACCAATTGTGGGCTGTGAATTTTATATTACAGAGAGCCGGCACAGGAAGGTTTTTTCAAAAGAAGAAAAAGACCCCAGGCATCACCAGATACTATTGGCCAAAAATGAAATCGGATACAGAAATCTTACAAAACTTACCTCACTCGGCTTTATTGAGGGCATGTACAGTAAATATCCGCGTATCGATAAAGAGCTTATCAATAAATATCATGAAGGATTAATTGCAACCACCTGCTGCCTTGGTGCACTGGTACCGCAAACGATATTGAAAAAAGGAGAAGAAGAAGGAGAGAATGAATTCAAATGGTGGTTGAATATTTTCCAGGATGATTTTTATGTGGAGCTCCAGCGGCATGGCATACCCGAACAGGAAAAAGTGAATGACGTACTTTTAAAATATGCGAAAAAATATAATGTAAAGGTCATCGCTTCAAATGATTCGCATTATGTAGATCAGAAAGATTTCAATGCGCATGACATTTTATTATGCATCAACACCGGTGAAAAAATAGCCACGCCTGCATTGCGTGAGTTTACCGATGATGATGTACTGATAAAAAACAAACGTTTTGCATTTCCTAATGACCAGTTCTTTTTTAAGACCACGCAGGAAATGAAAGCTGTGTTTCACGATCTTCCCGAAGCTATAGACAATACCAATGAAATTGTTGGCAAAATTGATGTGCTTGACCTGAAGCGTGATATCCTCCTGCCTAACTTTCCTATTCCCAAAGAATTCCAGGTACATACTGATAATAACCTGAACCAGTGGGAATATCTTAAACACCTCACCTTTGAGGGTGCTCATAAACGTTATGATCCGTTTACGGCTGAGATTGAAGAACGGCTTAACTTTGAATTGTTCACGATCAAGTCGATGGGCTTTGCCGGTTACTTTTTAATTGTGAGTGATTTTATAAGAGCCGGCAGGGATATCGGTGTGTTTGTTGGGCCTGGTCGTGGTTCTGCGGCAGGCTCTGTGGTGGCATATTGTATTGGTATCACCAATATTGATCCGATCAAATACAATTTGCTGTTTGAACGCTTTCTCAATCCCGACCGTAAAAGCATGCCTGATATTGATACGGATTTTGATGATGAAGGCAGGCAGAAAGTAATTGAATATGTGGTAGACAAATATGGCAAGAACCAGGTGGCGCAGATCATTACCTATGGCACTATGGCTGCCAAGATGAGCATTAAAGATGTTGCCCGTGTAATGGATCTTCCGTTGCCTGATTCCAACGCGCTGGCAAAACTTGTTCCTGAAAAGCCCGGCATTTCGCTTAAGCGTGTTTTACATGCGCCGTTAACTTCGAGAGACGGAGAAAAATCGCTTGAAGAAAAAGAAGGTTTATCATCTGATGATCTTGAAAATGTGAAGCGTTTACGCCAGCATTATAATGGCAATGATATGCAGGCGAAAGTACTGCATGAGGCAGAGATACTGGAAGGTTCCGTACGCAATACCGGCATACACGCGGCAGGTATCATCATCGCGCCAAAAGATCTTACCGAGCTATTGCCCGTTGCCACGGCAAAGGATTCTGATTTGTGGGTTACCCAGATTGAAGGAAGCGTAATTGAAGAAGCGGGTGTAATCAAGATGGACTTTCTTGGTTTAAAAACATTGAGCATTCTTAAAACCGCTTTGGGCTTGATCAAACAGAATCATGATATTGATATCGACCTTGATAATATTCCCTTAGATGACGAAGAGACTTACAGGTTATATCAACGCGGAGATACCAATGGCACATTCCAGTTTGAAAGTGTGGGTATGCAGAAGTATCTGCGTGAGCTGAAACCGGATAAGTTTGATGATCTTATCGCAATGAATGCTTTGTATCGTCCCGGCCCGTTAGCCTATATACCTAACTTTATTGACCGCAAACACGGACGCGAACCTATTACATACGATCTGCCGGAAATGGCAGAATATCTTGCAGAAACTTATGGTATTACTGTATACCAGGAGCAGGTGATGCTGCTATCGCAAAGCCTGGCAGGTTTTAGTAAGGGTGACGCGGATGTATTGCGTAAGGCGATGGGTAAAAAGCAAAAAGCGGTGCTGGATAAAATGAAGACGCAGTTCATAACCGGCGCTACCAAAAACGGACATGCCGCACAGGTGCTGGAAAAGATCTGGACAGACTGGGAAGCATTTGCGCAATACGCGTTCAACAAATCTCACTCCACCTGTTACGCGTTTGTGGCATACCAAACCGCGTATCTGAAAGCGCACTACCCGTCAGAGTATATGGCGGCGGTGTTGAATCATGCAGGCGCGATTGAAAAGATCACCTTCTTTATGGAAGAGTGCAAGCGCATGGGTTTAAAAGTGCTTGGCCCGGATATTAATGAATCGCATCGTGGTTTCGCCGTAAATAAAAAGGGAGAGATCCGTTTTGGCCTGGGCGGTTTAAAAGGTGTGGGTGAAGCCGCTATCGATGCTATTATTGAAGAAAGGAAAAAAGGTGCATACAAATCTATATTCGACCTTGTGAAAAGAGCAAACCAGCGGGCGGTGAATAAAAAGTCGCTGGAATGCCTTGCATACTCCGGCGCCTTTGATTGCTTTACTGATTTGCACAGGGCGCAATATTTCTTTACACCGCAGGGAGACACATCTACAGGCCTGGAGAAGATCGTGAAGTTTGGCAACGTATATCAAAATCAAACCACGCATGCCAGCAATACATTATTCGGCGACCTGCAGATGCCTGAAGTTACGCCGCCAAAAATTCCCGATTGCCCACCGTGGACATTAACCGAACTGCTGGATCATGAGAAGGATATTACGGGCATCTTTTTAAGCGGTCACCCGCTGGATCATTTCAGATTTGAAATGAAACATTACAATATCACTACCATTGCGGATTATAATGAGCATAAAGAAAATATGAGTCCGCAGCTTGCATCGCGTACGCTGCGGATAGCAGGACTGGTATCTGACGCGCAGCACAGGATAACCCGCAATGGAAAACAGTTTGGCGTATTTGCGCTGGAAGATTATTCGGGCAAAACAGAGATAGCCTTATTTGGTGAGGATTATGTGCGGTTTAAAGATCATTTCAGTTTGGGCAATGTGTTGTTTGTAACAGGTAATTTTAAACCGCGCTGGAACAGCGCCACCGATTTTGAATTTAAGATCAGCGGGGTAATGTTGCTCGAAACGGTGAAAAGAACCTTAACGCAGCGCCTGCAGTTTGAGCTCCACCCTAAACTGCTGAGTGGGGAAATGCTGGGTTTTATGGATGATAATATAAGGAAACACCCAGGCAAAACAAGCATCAGGTTTGTGTTTTCAGAACCAAAAAATAAGTTAAAAGTTTGCATGTATACGCTGGAGCGGGGCTTTGAAATGAATGACGAAATGACGGCTTTTTTGGAAGCAAACCCTGATATTGATGTGAATGTGACCACTTTGCAGAAATAGCGCAAAGCCAAATTGTCTAATGCACATGTGTGGATAATGACAGTTATACTTATTCAACCGAATGGGCTTAAATTTGCTTTCTTATTCAGGCAGGGATGTAAGCTATAAATTAAAAAGGTACGGTTAACATCAACAAACCTGAACAATTTTATAAACGAAATAATAAACTCTAATTATTATGGCACTCGAATTTACTGATGCAAATTTCCAGGAAAAAGTATTGGACTCCGATAAATTATCTGTAGTTGATTTTTGGGCAGAATGGTGTGGCCCCTGCCGTGCGATAGGCCCGGTTATTGAAGAGCTCAGCAAAGAATATGACGGCAAAATAAATGTAGGTAAAGTAAACGTGGATCATAATCCGCAGTTATCCATCAACTATGGCGTTACTTCTATTCCCGCTATCCTGTTTGTAAAAGACGGTAAAGTGGTAGACAAGCTGGTTGGCGCACAGCCCAAAGGCAATTTTGTAAAAAAGATTGAGCAACATATAGCATAACAATTATTACTGAAAATATGTTAGGGCTGTTCCTGAAGGAGCAGCCTTTTTTGTGAGCATATATTAAAATATGTTTTGCCCTTTATAGAAGTTGGCATACACATGATCTGTGGAAGAAGAATCGGATAGAATGGCAAAAGCCGGCAGATCGTATTGTCCTAACAACAATACAAAATTTATAATGCTAAAACATTGGTTATCAATACTTGTAAATTGCGTTGAATAACATAAATTTATGTGTTAGCGGTCATTCTAAAACGACACTTCCAAGAAAATGAAAGTATCAAAATATAAATTGGTTAGACACATTACATTCATACTATTTCTGACAACATTGCTGACATTAGGAATTGTATATCCTTTTTTAAAAGGCGATTATGACCGATTAGCAATTCCCATTTCAACTATGATACAGGTATTTGGGCTTGTAGGACTTGCCTTTGTCCCAATTGGTATTTTATGGGCAATAATTCCAAAATACCGTTTTGGTTTTGCAATTTCAGCCATCATTATTAGCACTGCTATAGTGTTGATAATTGCTCTTTTCGCCATGCTAAGTGTTGGAAAATCATTTGGATTGCTGACACTTTTGCTATGGATAATTGTAGCGATACTTTTGATACCACAAATAAAAAAACTAAAAGGAACTACAGCTAATAAAATTGATTTTTTACCTTTCTACCTGATTTTTCTTCCAATTATTACGCTGCTTTTACAATTAACTCTTGCCAAACCTCTGACACAGTTGAGTAGAAACCGTGCTATTGAAAATGCTGACTAGTTTATCAGACACATTGAATAATATAAAACACTTCGTGGTGCTTATCCTTTGACACTTCAAGCACAAAACAAAGACTATTTTCCAGATATTGTAGGAGTTGAAAAATATCTGTACGCTCCTCACAGAAAAGGTTACAATCTTTCCTTTGAGCAACCAAGATTTCTGCTTGACCGTTTCGGGACAAGAGAATGGGTGGTATATAATCCGTTAGATGAAAATAGTGTGTATAGTCATACATCTTGGCTTCTTCCAACAGAACAAGAAGAAGCAAGTCAGGGTTGGTATGCATCGGACAACACAGGATATGAGCATTGGAAATATTTTCTGTTTGATTAAAAGAAAAGAACGAACCGCTAACAAGGTATTGCCAATAGTTGTGCGTCATGCCCATAAACGTCCAACTCCAGATTCAAAAAATAAAAATATTATTGCTTCCGTTGTTGGTGTTATGCAAAAGCAACGTACTTCGGCTTCATCAACAACAATAAGTATTTAAACAACTCTTCTCCCAACTGTTGTTGGTGAGCCAAATCACAAACCAACCCACAAACACCAACAACGGCACCCTGAGTACCACAAACGCCGTTGTTGGTGTTGAGCGTAAGGCAATGTGCGCCGGCTTCACCAACAACGATTGCATATTTGAACGATAATGCATACATTAGCCTACATTTATAACCTCATGCTAATATGGGAAACATCATTACCGAATACCCCAATTTTTTTACTGCAATGAACCTGGAGTGGAAGAAACTGCTGGCGCCTGATAAATACAAAGACATTATAGTAAATAGCTTACGCTTTCTTGTACAAGAAAACCGCATTATCTTAAATGCCTTCGTCATTATGCCTAATCATTTGCATTTCATATGGCAAATGAAAGCAGGGCAAAAGGCAGATGCCGTTCAAAGAGATTTTCTGAAATTCACAGCTCAACGTATAAAGGCAGATCTGTTAAAAAATCATCCGCAGGTACTGGCTCACTTTAAAGTAAATGCAAAAGACAGGCAATACCAGTTTTGGGAAAGAAATCCGTTGAGTATTGAGCTTAGAACCAATACAGTATATGAACAGAAACTGGATTACATTCACTGGAACCCGGTTAAAGCCGGATTATGTAAAATACCTGAAGATTACAAATATTCCTCTGCAAAATTTTATGAAACAGGCATAGATGAGTTTGGATTTATTACACACTATAAGTCATAGTGCTTTTTCCTCCTCTACTGTTGTTGGTGAGCTAAATCACAAACCAGCTTACAAACAACAACAACACCCTAGCCAATTCATTTCATGAAGATACTTTAAGCTGTATGCTATTGGTTCATTTTTTCATCCGCCACATAAAGTCACCCTTAGTCTTCTTTTTCCGTTTTATCGCCCTCGCAATAACTGTAGCATCAATTCCGGTTTGTCTCATTGCCTCCTTGAGGCTGGGATAGGTATTAATCCTCTTACCCTTGCTATATTGTTCTACAATATAACTTATGGATTTTAAGTTTTTGCTGATCCTGTTCCAATAGTAAGTAACATCTATTTTCTCAGGGCCTTCACCAACTCTCCAGAAAGATCCCTTTGCACTCAAATGTTTAAATTTTGTTGACCGCAGTATCTGGCTTGCATTAGCCCCGGTGGTATGTTCTGCATCTTTTAAAGAAGAGTATACCCCAATCCTGTTGCCATTCATATCATACCGGGTAACAATTTTCTTACCCCCGTTGTGAATAGCTATTTCCTTTTTTTCTTTGGGGGAGCCAAAGCGTTCCCCTTTATACCTCCATATATAACCGCCGGCAGTTTTTAACTTTTTTTTAGCGCTGAATTAATACTTGAATCTAAAATGCCTGTTTCGGCCGAGGCTATTTTTTGGCTTTTATAAGTTTTCAGTAATACCCCTTTGTTGTTATACTGACAAACGGGCCTGCCTTGCTTGATAGAGGCGATGAAGTTTTTGTACTTCTCGGGATTTTCAAAATATGAAGGTATCTTTTGTCCTTTCTCATGACAAATTTTAAGGTGTTCGTGCCATGTTGCTTTTAGCAAGTTGGAGCTTTTGCAATTTAAGCCATTATCATCTTTGTATTTGATAACAACTTCTGCTTTATCCATATTAATTTCTTCTACAAACAGGTTGTAGACCATTCGTGCAACCACGAATGGAAAGTTACGGTTTTCGTATTTGATAATTATGTTCAAAAATTTAGCCGATTGTTTGGTATGCCGGTTTATTTCTTTGGATGAGATTGTTTGGGTCATTATTCTTTTCATGGTCCAGTAACCTCTATCGTTAACATTTATAATAAACCTTGGCAGCGCTTTAATTCTGCCAAAATTTGAAATAAGATAGTATCCATCTAAACCAGGTATTTCCTTCCATACTTCCCCCTTTATATCAGTATTGTTCTGAAATCAGTTTGCTCCGGAGAAAACGTTTTCTTGTAACCCTTACATTACAAAGTAAATATTTTTTAAACTAACAGCCTGCTTTCTTATCAGAATGATTTCAGTTGAACATTAAAAGCCGTCGTTGGTGTTGAACACAGGCAATGTGCATCGGCCTCACCAACAACGATTAGATATTTGAACGATATGGCATACATTGGTCTACATTTATAACCTTATGCTAAAGTGGGGGACTTCTCCTTCATAGCATTCTCCTTTTTTTGTAGCTTGCCCCTGTTGAACCCAATATCCTTTATTTTCATCAAAAAACCATAATGGTATCACAGCCGGAGAGTTGTTGTTTAAGAATCCAGGAATACCAAATTGATGCCTTTTGACTTCTCACCATTCAACATAGAACGCTTTGGTACAATTGATGCTCTCAGTGAGGAGTAGCTGGAACGTTGTGCGGCAGCAAGGGGGATGAAAAGAAGTGGGTGAAAATAAATTTCCGGTAGAACATTGCAATAAAAAAACACTTCTGCTTTTCAATGTATCCAATCTCATCTTCCGGCCGGCAGTTCAAATAACAGCGGGTTTTCATGCTCCGATGAATGCTTTATATGTCCCGGCAAAGCATTGGTAATAAATATTTATTTTTTAAGGGGGGGGTAACATCTGTGTATTCACGGGCTATAATTATTGGGATAGCAGTTCAACAACAAACAGGCAAAACACATATAATCAAGGTAACCTCATGATGGCTTACTATCCAAAGTCGGAGAAGCAGAACAACGACATGAAAAAAGAAAGTATGCATCAGGGATGCTGAAAACTGATTAGAGTAGGCACAAAGCAAAATTTACATCAATGAAATCAGGCTTTTTAAAGATAGCTTTCGCAAAAAGAAAGGCTTTTCTTATCACACTCATTTGTATGGGTATTTCTTTTTCATCTGTTCATTCTGCCGACAGAGAAATTGGCGGTTATGTAGACAGGGCAGAAGATCGGTTTGTAAGGAATGTATGGAATTTTATCAAGAACTTTCAGGGCTGGCAAAATATTGGCAACAACCGTTGGCAGGAAGTACAATATTATTGGGGCGAACCATTTGAATTCGATGCAAATCATCTTGATTTTGTAGATAAGATGGATCTCTCTTATGTGGCTGCACATGGTAGTTCATATTATGTACAAACAAATCAAAGTACCAGTGATGGGGTTGATTTACGCACCGTACCCGGTTATGGAGATTTAGCCCATGGCAGTGGCGATCTTGAATTCCTGATTATTGAATCCTGTTCTACGGTAGCATCAGCGCCGGAAGCACCTGCAAGCGGAGATTGGTGGACGCCGTGGTCAACATTATTTCATGGCTTGCATCAGCTATGCGGCTTTAGAACACTTAGCTATTCTGATAATGGAATACCCAATCGTTATGCAAATAAATTAAAAGCTAACGGTGGTGTTTGGCAATCGTGGTTTAGTGCCGTTGATGGTGAAAGAACTTTTTATGATGACGGAACTTATACTGAATTTCCAGGGTATGCCAGTTGCATAATTTATACTACCACAGAAAATGACAGGCTGGGCAATTATGTGGCTGCTGACCCTTATGGTACTACAAACATGAAAACAATATGGCAATATTAACGCCTGTACTATTTCATGTAATTATTCATTATTATAAATAAAAAAATATGCGATTAAAATATTTGTTATACCTCACGCTCATTTTCAGCGTTAACTACTTTAACGCATGTAAATGCAATACAAAACAGCAGGGCGAAAAAGAACAGGTATATTTATACAGCTTTGAAAAAACGCCTGCACTTACAGCCGATCATTCAAAACAATTGATCAGTGATTATCTTGGGATCAAAGATATACATGACCTCACGCTAAACAAAGACGAAAACGCAGTTTACTTTGTTTCTGACACGGATGTAAATACAACATTTGAGCAAAATCTGAATAACGGCAATTTTGAGTTTAACAAGTCTGCCAAAGAATATGGCAATGTAATTCCAAAGCTTCCTTCAAAAGATGAAGCGGTAAAAATTGCCGAAAGCTTTATGAAAAGTAAAAATATTTTTCCGGGCAATGAATCTGAACTGAGGCTTGTTCATAATGGTGGTGTAAGAGAACAGGCAGTGATAAACGGGCAAAAAGCAGGCCCCGTTATTGATAAATTAATAACACTTACTTATAGCAGAACAATAGATAGCCTGCCCGTTATTGGAGCAGGTTCTAAAATCATTATTAACATTGGTGATAAAGGGGAAATAGTTGGTTTAAACAGGCGCTGGAGAGAATTAAATAAAAGCAGCGCAAAACAACTAACCACTCCTGAGGTGTTTACCCAGTCAGAAGCACAGGAGCAGGCAAAGCAACAGATACAAACTGAATTTGGGCAGGCGCCTTATGAAATAAGAAGCTCCGTAAAATCTTATTATGATAATAACGGTAATTACCTGCAGCCTGTGTGGGCTTTTAATGTTATGGTTTATTTAAACAGGCAGGATAAAAATGTGCAACCGGTAAAATATTTATGCATTATACCAATGCTTAAAAATACGCCTGAGCAACTGCGGCTAAATGCCATCGACCCGAGAGCCAAAGAAATGATCAGGACGATTACCCCAAACAGCGACAGTATGCGTAATCAAAGAACGGACGAAAAAAACAATGACTAATGTTTTGAAAGTCTGTTCCGGCTTCACCAATAACAATTGAGTTTCGATATGCTATTTCTTAAAAGCCTGCTGTTATTGGTGAGGCCATCTCACACAACCAATCCCATTCTTTTTACTGCAACAAACCCGGAGTGGAAGAAACTGCCGGAGTCTGATAAATACAAAAATATCATAGTAAACAGCTTACGCTTTCTTGTACAAAGAACCGCATTATCTTAATGAAACAAGTATAGATGATTTTGGATTTATTACACACTATAAGTCATAATACTTTTCTTTTTCTCCTACGATTGTTCACGAGGCAGCTCACAAACACCAGCAATATCATCCCGAAAGTCTGCAGGTTTTTTATTTATTACCTGCGTAAAATTTCTTTTACATTAAACCGTTTATACCTCGTATAATCAATACTCAAACCGTTTGAAATGAGAAACCGTCATTTGTTTATACAAGCAGGTTTAATGATAACTGTTTTGATAATATCCGGCTGCTCAAAAAATACGCCGCCTGATACTGAAAATATCTATCGTTTTTCAGGGAGCATTAAAACAGATGGCATTGACCGGGCTTATACATTAAATCTTCCCCCGGGCTACTATGAATCTTCAGGCTTCTCATTGGTTATTGCCATGCATGGAGGAGGAGGAAGCTCATCTCAGTTTGAAAACACATCAAAACTTACCGAAAAAGCTGATGCTGCCGGGTTTATAGTAGTGTATCCGGAAGGTACAGGGGCTATCAATACATGGAATGCCGGGGCATGCTGCGGAAGCGCAGTAACCAATAAGATAGATGATGTTACATTCATCAGCCGGCTGATTGATCATTTATTGGCTAACTATAAAATCAATCCTAAAAAAGTATATGCAACCGGTCATTCTAACGGAGGTATGATGAGCTACAGGCTTGCATGCGAATTGTCGGATAAAATTGCAGCTATTGCACCCAATAGTTGTACAATGGTAGTAAATGATGATTGTACGCCTTCTCGCCCCGTTCCTGTTCTGCACATGCATTCAAAGCTTGATGAAAATGTAGTGTATACCGGCGGCTACGGTAAGGGCATAAGTGGTGTATATTGCCCGCCGCTCGATTCGGTGCTTAACGTTTGGAGTGTAAACAATGGTTGTACTGCCCCTGCGCAGGTAATGATTTCCAACAGCAGGTATACTTTTAAAAAATGGGATCAGTGCAGCAATAACTCTTCTGTTCACTATTATCTTACTGAGGATGGTGGACATGCATGGCCGGGAGGTTTACCCAGTACTCCTAATGCTGATATTCCATCCTCATCTATTAACGCTAATGATTTGCTGTGGGAATTCTTTCAGCAATACCAGTTACCATAACCAATTTATGCTTACACGCGCTTTACGGCGTTGCCGGTGTTAAGCACAGGCAACGTGTTCCGGCTTCCCCAGCAACAATTGCATATTTAAACGATATTTTATACATTAGCATTACAATCATTTGCTAACAATGAAAAATATCATCGCTGAATACCCCGGCTTTTTTACTGCCACAAGCCCTGAATGGGAAAGAATGCCAGTGCAGGGAAAATGAAAAGACAGTATTGTAAACAGTATATTCTTTTTCGTACAAATTATGCGTTACAAGTTTTACCATTTTATTTCCTAACGGTGAGGTTTTATACAACCATACAACAAATAACTATACCAAAAGCTATAGCTGTTAAAGCATGGCAGTTTGCTAATGACGTAAATTCTACCACAGATTACAGCGATACAAATCAAAAAGACTTAAAAAAAATTCGCCTTGACCACTTTGTCAGCAAACTTGGTGAAGAAGCTGTATATGCTGTATTAACTAAATTTGGAAACATTACACAACCTGACTATAACATTTACACTGCAGAACAAAAATCATGGGACGATGACTTATATTTTGAGACTACAGGCATTGCCGTTAAAACGATGCTGAGATCAGCAGCAACCCGTTTTGGGTTGTCATGGGTGTTCCAGTCTGGCACTCCCCGCCGGGATATCATTTTAGATAAGCCTGAAGCGTGGGTGTTTTTTGTTGAATGTGATGACACCAGGCTACACAATAAGTTGTATGAACTTTATGTTTATCCACCATACCAGGTTAAAGAGTTAAAATTTGCAGACCCTGTATTAAAGAAATTAGTTGGACATAAGCTGGTTGTATATGCGGATCAATTACCTCTTCTCCCGGGTAGTGATGGTAAGTATCAGGTATTTGAATAATTTTCAAACGCCGTTGTTGATGCCAATTTCCTTCTCAAAAGTTTTTTTAAATTTAAATTTCCTTTGTTTCCTGCATATGGTTTCCCTATTTCATAACTTAGATTATGCGATTATTAATCTTGAGCATTTTATTGTTTTCAAATGTTCCCTCAAAAGGGCAAGATCAATTAAAGCAGGTAGACCACTTGCTGGATTCCATTTTCCCAAAAGACAAGCCCGGCATTGCCGTGGCAATTGTGCAGGATGATAAAACTATCTTCTCCAAAGGATATGGTTTATCCAATATTATTACTAAAAGCAAAATAACAGCAACAACTAATTTTAATATCGCCTCACTAACCAAACAATTCACCGCTGCGGGCATGCTTTACCTACAGGAAAAGAAACTGCTGAATCCTGAACAGACCATCGATCATTATTTCCCGGATATGAACAAAAATGTATCTGAGAAAGTAACACTTACCCAATTGCTAACACACAGTTCCGGCATTATAGATCATTACGATTTTGTGCAGGTTGAAAAAGGGAAACACGGCTATGCAAGGCAAGTATATGATGCCATCAAATACAAAGACAGTTTTTATTTTGCGCCGGGCAGCTCCTTCCGGTACAGCAATACTGCTTATTGCCTGTCAGGGCTTATTCTTGAAAAAGTCAGTGGTAAAAACTATAAAGATTTCATACAGCAAACCTTTTTCTCTCCACTTGCTATGAACCACAGCACTGTATGGAATGAGCAGGAAAAAATTTATAACGCAGCCACTGGTTATAATAAAGACAGCGCCACAGGAAAATTTATAAAATCACAAGCTGAGGAAAATGTTTTCTTTTCAACAGAAGGTGATGGCGCTATCTATACTTCTGTCAACGACTATGTAAAATGGTTTCAAAGTTTGCAACACGCTGCAATATTGAACCGGGAAGATATTGCGCTTGCCCGCTCTATACAAAACCCAATACCAAACCAAGGCAATTTGGGATATGGCTATGGCTGGTTTATAAATACGCGCCAGCAGCCCACTTACGTTTACCATAGTGGCGGCAATGGCGGGTTCAGAACCTATAGCTTTTCTATACCTGGAATAAACTATCTCGTAGTAATATTTGCAAACAGAAGCGATATCAATATTGAGCAGGTTGTTATGCAGATCAATCAAATACTCTTGCCGAATCTACCACCATTGGTTCCTATTGAAGTATTAACGTCATGATTTAATATAGTGGTTGTGAGCTATTGCCTGCTCTTATTTCAGCAGGCGTTGGTGTTTGCTTCCATGAATTATTATATGATTTTAGAGAAGGATTATCAAACAATTGCTGCAAAGAAATTTTTCCATCTACATAACCTGCCAGCGCTTTAAATGTTTTTTTATTCTCTTTTTTCAGAATAAGCAAACAGGCATTTGTTCCGGCTTTGGCAGCTATAGGCACCCCACCCCCCAGCTCAGCCCAATGCCCGCCGAGTAAAAGGTTTTTTACCGGCGTTTGATAATGGGCAATCTTATCCTGCATATTTTTTCTGCCGGGCCTGGCTCCCATCATGGTGCCGTTTTTATTACCGGTATAACGGTAATGAGTAACCGGCGTTGCCACATCATAAAAAAGAATGTGAGAACGTAAAGTTGGTGCTAACGATTTTTCCACCCTGCTGATAATTATTTCAGCCATTTCTTTTTTTAGTTCGCGATAGGCTTCGCTGCGAATATATTCTCCTTTGTCGTTGCGCGTTGTGAGCCAGTTGTTTTTATAATCCATTATAGCGGGCATAAATAAAGCAAGTGTGCCGCAGGCGTCAGGAGCTAAAGATTTATCGCGGCAGGATGGCGGAAGGATCGTTATTTCCGCAGTATGCGGGTCGCCGTTGTTATGCGCATCAAACGGGCTTGTTTCATCAACCAGGTGAACGAGCTCCTCTCCAAAGCCTAAAGACTCTGCAGTACAATCCAGCGCTATTGAAATGGTTAATGATGAACTATATAATTCAGCCCGCCTGAGTTTATTTTTCAGCTTTTCCGGAACAGTGTGATCAGGTAACATTTTCTCGTACAAAGTTTCTATATCACATGCTGCTATAACATATTTGCTGTTGATTTGCCTGACCTCTCCCCTGCGGTTTATTTTTACACCTGCGCAAACATTATCATTTACCAGTATTTCTTCAACACAGCACCGGGTCATTACATGATTTCCATAATATTCAACTATATGTTGCAGCCAGATAGGAATTACCTGCCCACCGCCCTTGGGCGGGCACTGAAAATCGTTGGCATAAGACCAGCCTATCGGCACCATACAACCGATCAGCTCTGTTTCTGATGCGAATATGTTATGCAGTCTTTCATCTTTAAAAAATTTGTTTAACCCTTTTTTCAATCCTTTTTCTCCACTATAAGACACAAAGGGTATAAACGGCATTACTACTTTAAGCAGTTTTATTTTACCCAGCATTTTATCCGGAAAATTCATCGTTTCTTCAGAGCGGAATATGCTGCTTAGCTTATTAAGAGAACTGCCGATCTTTTTTGCACTGCGAAAAAAGCGCATTAGTCCTTCTTTTTCATGCGGAAAATCTTTGATTAACTGGTCGCGCAGCTCGTCGGGATTATTAGTTAAGAGATAATCAAAATCGTTGCCTTTATACCTTCGGGTACGCTGCAGCGTAATAGCCCTGGGAAAATCATCGCCTAACACTTTGAATATTTTTGTTACAGCACCCTTTTCATCGTATTGGTTTAACCAATGTATGGCTGTATCGAATATAAAATCTTTGCGCCTGAATCCGGCGAGATATCCGCCTACATGAGGTTCCTTTTCGAAGATGCAAACGGAGAAGCCGCATTTGCTTAGCAATGCACCCGCTGTCAGCCCACCTATGCCGGCGCCAATTATAATAACGTCATAAAATTCATTGAAGGTTTTGCCAGGCTGTTTCATTGCAGGAAATTACTAAACGGTTTTGAAAGGAGAAGGATTAAAAAAGGATTTGTTTTAAAACAACTAAAATCATTGCAGGTAATTCTTTAAAGGGGTGAGGGTAAACTAATATGCAGCGACAATTATATATATACCTCCGGAGTCGATTTGATTTGATTTTATCTATAAAATCTGCTGTTGCATTTTTTTATATCATTTCTTCACACGCGTTTTTGTTATCGCGGTGCGCTACAGCTTAAAACATGGCTCGTACCGGTGCAGCGCACCGTTATCTTTGTAGCATTCGAATCCAAAATGGAACAAGCCGCAGCGCGGCGTAATATTATAGTATGCTTTGACCACCACAATGCTTTGAACTAAAATGCTTAAGGGTATATCCCACGTTTTGCAGGCGCCCCTGCTGGGCCAATTTGGAATGCACCCCTTTAATGAATACCCAATTCTGTATATTTTTATGATATAATTTACAGTTAAGATGAGGCAAATAATTTTAATAAATATCTTTTACAACCAAAATAAAAACATACCTGAATACATGGATGTTTTTCTTGAAACAGACATTGGTGTTTTAAAGCTTTATGGCACAAATTTTTTACTTACAGATTATAATAGTGTACAATCAGTCAACAGGGCTGATATTGATACATTGAAAGAAAAATATGGACCATTAATTATTTCTGAGTGCCGACATACGTATGACAGTAATGTATACTTACTTATTTCTAATAGTTTTATCCTTGCAATAGAATATAACCTCAATTCAGGCTTCAGGCACAGTGTTCAGGAATTTAGAATTATTGAAGATTTATATAATAAAAATAAAGATGAACTTGAAGAATTCCGAACTTTGAATATTGTGTCTATCCCTGCCGGGTAGCGCTGATACTGTACAAGTGTGCGACCCCAAGTTCCGCTGATGGCTCATCGGGACAGGCGCCACTGAAGCTTAACAGTAGCACTACAGCTAAGTACAAAAATTATTTCAGGAATTTGATTTGTTGAGCCTAAGTTCTGACTCCATTTTTAAGTGATTGATGCTTACATTTAATTCAAAGCCTATAAGCAGTATAAGTGAATTGATAAAGAATGATGACATGATAATGATAACTGTTCCGATAGAGCCATATACTTTGTTGTATGTACCAAAGTTGTTTACCCAAAAACTGAATAATAATGTAACAACAATAATGAGAAAAGTGGCAAATGTTGTGCCAGGTGAACTGATTTTCCACTTGCGTTGAACGGCAGGCGCAAAGCGGTATATAATGCCTATTGCATAATAAATCAACGCTATAATTACAACCCACCTTAATGACCCGACCCATTTACGGAAAGACATATTTTCGATACCAAGCCAGTTCAATATATTCTTTAGCACGCTCCCCTGCATAATAAGGAGTAATATAGAAGCTATAAAAATAAGCGCTATAAAAAAAGTTAGCCTTAATGCGGCGCCTCTTTTCTGAAAAAAATTTTGCTTTTGCCTGTAACGGGTGTGTAAAGAACGGTTAAATGAATTCATTATACCTATCATTGCATTTGACGCGAAAAAACCTGCTGTAAGAAAACCCAATGACAATAAGCCGCTGCGGGGTTTTGTAAAGTCTTCTATAAAATCTTTTACCCAATTAAAGGTATCATGATTTGGGGTAAGATCTTTCACAATTCCCAGCAGCTCCCTGGTAAAATCTTTTTGCCCGGGCAAATATGGAACAAGGGTAAAAAGAAAAATAAGAAATGGTGGAATGGCCATCAGTATATTAAAAGAAATAGCGGCAGCCCGCATATTCAATCCTTCTTTTTTTATTTGCGTAAGCAGGAAAACAACTACATCATACAACGGCAACCCCTGAAACCCCGGAAGTATTATCTTCTTTGATTTTTGTATCAAAAAATCGATCGGTTTCCAGGTTATGATAATGCGTTCCAGTTTCGTCATGCCGGTAAAATAACTATTTTATTTTTAAGCTGTCGAGCGCCTTTTGATAAGCTCTTGCATTTTTTAAATGTTCTGCATCCGTGGCTGCAAATGCATGATAGCCTGAAAAATCGGGCTTCGCGCAAAAATACAGGTAATCTGTTTTTGCCACATTCAATACTGCATCAAGCGTTTTAACAGAAGGCGTGCAGATTGGACCGGGAGGCAACCCGGCGTTTTTATAGGTATTATATGGCGATTCTGCAGTTTCGGTTATCATTTTTAACGTAACTCTTTTAGCTGCAAAATTGCGCCCTGCAAATTTTACGGTAGGGTCAGCGCCAAGCCGCATTCCTTTATTTACACGGTTTAAATACACGCTCGCCATCAGCGGCATTTCATCATATTTGTTTGTTTCTTCTTCAATAACAGATGCCAGCGTGTATACTTCAACGGGAGTAAGCCCCATATTCCTTGCTTTCTGCAACCGCTCTTCCGTCCAGAAATTTTCTCCTTCACTTTTAATTTTATTAAACATTTTGGGAGCAGTAGTATTCCAGTAAAAAGTATAGGTGTTGGGTATGACAGCCGTCATCACCGTGTTTGAATCAAGCCCTATTCGTTTCAGCGAATCATTATTATTTAAATAAGTGATAATCTCCAGCGAATCACTTTCCAGTTGCCTGCCTGCAAAACGTGCAAAATCTTCTTTGGTTCTTAATTTGGTGATAACAAGATTTACAGGAGATTGTTTTCCGTTGCGCAACATGCGAACAATAGAAAGTATGCTCTCCCCTTTTATGATTTCGTATTTACCTGCCTTTATTTTTTCAGGCAACCCTGTTTTACGGGCAACAAAAGAAAATATACCCGGGTTTTTGATAAAATTACCGATACGGACATCCTTCATTACATCAACAAAACCGCTGCCGGTTTTGATATAAAGAAACTTTCGTTTTTCACCGAAAGAAGTATTTGGCCCTAAAACCTTCCAGGCTATAAAACCCGCGCCAATAAATATGATGAGCAATAGGATCAGAATAACTTTTTTAACCATAAACTATGTATTGTTTGCCTCATTAACGCTTCATGGTATTAATGCTATTTTCTGAGGACGTTTATTTGTGTTATAAAGTTGCGAAGTGCGCATTCATTTTTATATATCATGAAAATAAAGCAAAAACCCTGTTGACAATAACAGGGTTTTTAATAATTTATTTTAAATACATTCTTATTTCTGCTCAGGCTGAGTTTGTGGCGCCTGCTGTGGCTGAGGAACTGCCTGTTGCTGCTGAGGAGTTGTAGAAGGTATTGTTGTTTGCTGGTTGGTATTAATATTCTTAATAAACTCACCATCATCACTGCCGGAACGCATAAACACAGAAGAGGTAAGGCATAATAAACCGATAACAGCGGCAAAAATCCAGGTGCCTTTTTCAAGTACGTCGGTAGTTTGCTTTACACCCATAAACTGATTGCTGAAACCGGCGATATTGCCTGCTAATCCGCCGCCTTTGGGGTTCTGTATCAATATCACAAGACCCAATAATACACAGCTTAAAATAATCAATATTAAAAACAGAAGCGCCATATCAATTTTCGTTTAATTTGGAAATTTTGGCTGCAAAATAAACCCTTTTGTCCGGATTAAGCAAACTTAATTTTTGGTAGGTTTCTATAGCCTTTTTATGCAATCCCTGGCGGGCATATACCTCTGCTATTGCCTCAGTTATAACTTCTTTTTGCTCATTGGAATGTTCAGCCATATTTTGAATGGAAGATTGAGTGTTAACATCTAATTCAGCCTCAAGCTTTTCGGGATGAATTTTCTTCATTGTCTTCAGCCATTCTGTAAAGCTTTTCAACTTTTGGCTCAGCTTGTCTTTGCCCGGATACTCATTGCTGAGCTTTATACCCTGCGATGCAAAATAATCCACGGTGTGCAGGGGATCGATGGGTATAATAGCACCCACGCCATTATCATTGTCAGACAACGGTTTATCAAAAGCAGCTTTTGCTTCTGCAAGTGAAAAATCGCCGGTAGGGAGTTTTACGTCTTCCTGCAAAAGTTCTTCTTCAATTGATTTTTCATCCGCATCTTCATTACTTTCGTTAATGTGTGCCTCAGCATCATTATTCATTTGCTCAAGCACTTCATCACCTGTCTTAATTTCTGCTACAGGTAATTCAACATGCGTTTCTTCAGGTTCGGGGATTTCAATATTTTCTGTTTGCGCTGCTATACCGGTATCAGGTGATTGCTCAATTATTGCCGCCACCGGGGTTTCTTCTGCCGTTAATTGTTCTTCTGCTATATCAACGATTGCTTCTCCAAATACTTTTTGAGCCGGTTTTTCTTCTACTGCGTTATCAGTTATTCCATCAATAACAGGTTCGTTGATCGCCTCAATTTTCTTCTCGCTATATACAACTTCATCTCCGGGTAATTCTTCAGAAAGAAGTAAGGCATTTAACCAATGGGGATTGACAAAATAAAGGGCTGCTTTTCTTGCCTGGTCGTCATATTTTTCATCACGGAGCTGCTGGTATTTTTTTGCCAGCAGGTATTGAACAGGCGCATAATATGGATACTTACCGGTAAGTTGTTCAATATCTCTAACATCAATATCTTCTAATGTTTGCTTCTGAAACAAATGAGCTGGTATATTATCGATGTTAAAATTCATTGGCGTGAAGATATGTGCTTTACCAGTTAGAGAATATTTTATTGAAGATATCGTCGGATATGTTTTTCAGAATATCATCCATCAGGCGGCTTTGCGCATCGCTAAAACTTAAAGAGGCAGAAAAAGGAAAATTTCTTGTGATATCTGTTTCAAAGTTTTTTTTCTCGTCAAGCCGGTTTTTGAAAATAATATGCACGGTTACATTCAGGTTATTGCTCGATGCTGTTTGCCCGGAAATACCAGATGTATTTACCGAGAAATCTGTAATTGTTCCGCTGATATCATACTGCGCTTCATCTGTATTGATTACCGCCAGCCTTGTTTGGCTGATAATTTTTTGCTTGAGCTTATCCGTTAACTGCGGACTTAATTGCGGGTTCACATATCTTGCCCTGTTTTCAATATAATTTACCCTTGCTGTTTTTACTTCAGGCGGATAGCTTACATCTTTCATACTATAACTGCAGGTAGCCTTTACCGATATGGCGGCAAAGAAAATTATAGCGAGCTTTTTTATAGTATCACTAATCATTGATGTCATATTCTTTAAGCTTACGATATAAAGTACGTTCACTAATGCCAAGGTCAGAAGCCGCATCTTTACGTTTGCTTTTGTGCTTTTTTAATGCTTTTAATATCAGCTCCTTTTCTTTATCCATAATATTCAGCGACTCTTCCACCTCTTCATGATGATGAATATCACTACCATTGCTGTTATTATTGCTGCCAATAAGTACCGGTTGCGAAGGTTGATTGAACACAGGCTTTACAACAACATTTTCTCTTTCAGGCAAAGGGTCGTAATCGTTCATTAAAGATTCCTTTGCAAAAGCAGATACTGCAGCGGCACGTTGTGGATGCTGTACTATTTCTACAAACATCTTTTTCAGTTCAGTAACATCTCTTTTCATATCGAAAAAGAGCTTGTATAATATTTCTCTTTCGTTGGCGAATTCAGCATGAGATACATTACCGCTTCCTCCTGCCAGTACCGGCATAAGATTTTGCGTATTATGTACCGGCAAAAATTGTTCAAGCTGTTTTGCGGTAATTACTTTATCCTGCGCCAGCACAGAAATCTGCTCTGCAATATTCTTCAATTCCCTGACATTACCGGGCCATGAATAGTGAATTAACAACTCTTTCGCTTCATCATCCAACTGAATAGAAGTCGTTTTATAGCGTTCGGCAAAATCAGCCGCAAATTTTCTGAACAATAGAATAATATCTTCCTTTCTATCCTTTAACGCAGGCACACGAATAGGCACTGTGTTTAACCGGTAATATAAATCCTGGCGAAATTTTCCTTTTTGCGTGTATTCCAGCAAATCTTTATTGGTAGCCGCAATTACCCGTACATCTGTTTTCTGCACTTTGGATGAACCTACACGTATATATTCACCTGTTTCCAATACACGCAGCAAACGTGCCTGTGTGCCGAGCGGCATCTCTCCTATTTCATCTAAAAAAATGGTTCCGCCGTTTACGGTTTCAAAATATCCTTTACGGCTGTCAACCGCGCCGGTAAATGAGCCTTTTTCGTGACCAAACAATTCTGAATCTATTGTACCCTCTGGTATAGCACCACAGTTTACAGCAATAAAGGGATTATGCTTACGGTTTGATAAAGCATGTATTACCTGCGAAAAAACTTCTTTACCAACACCGCTTTCTCCATAAATTAAAACCGTAAGGTCGGTATTAGCCACCTGTGCCGCTACCTGCAATCCATAATTCAACTCAGGCGAATTACCAATGATACCAAACCTGTTTTTTATTGATTGTATATCCATTATTCTTCCATTAATCTTAACAATGCTGATTTTAGTACAACATGATTTTCAATAACTGAGATTGAGTATAATATGTCGTCCAGGTATTTTTTTATTTCAGGATTCATAAATTTTTATCCCCTCTTTCTTTATTTTTTTCAAAGAAAAACCTGTTCCTTATTTTTTCTTCAGCAACTAAATCAACCTTTCTCCCTGTGATTTCTTCCAATTTAAAAAGAAGATCAAAATAATCAAATCCCGCAATTGGATATCCTGATTCATTTTTCACAAAACGATAAATAAAATCAAGATCGCTATCATCTTTAAAATCAGTTTCTCTTGCACCTGATCCAAAAAGATAGAATGATTTTACCTGCATCTCATCACAGGCAGCAATGATGTTTTTTATGTTTTTGCTTACCGCTTCAATCATTGTAAAATATTTACAACTTCACCGAACAATGTCGCTTTGGTACAGTCTGTTACTTTCACAAACGCATAGTCTCCCCTGTTTAAATCATAATCCTTTTTCGGAAAAACGATCACTTTATTATGTGATGTTCTTCCCATCCAATCCTGATCGCTTTTCTTACTATCGCCTTCTATTAAAACCTGGAATGTTTTTCCGAGATCTTTTTTATTGCTTTGTTTTGACAATGCGTTTTGCAGGTCTACTATCTCCTGCAATCTTCTTTTTTTCACATCTTCAGGTATATCATCTTTATACCTGCGCTGTGCTAATGTGCCGGGTCTTTCGCTGTAAAAGAACATATAGCTCAAATCATAGCCGCTGTATTCCATTATAGATAAAGTATCCCGATGATCTTCCTCTGTTTCAGTACAAAATCCGGCAATAATATCGCTGCTGATACCGCAACCGGGAAGAACTTCGCGTATGCGGTCAATCTTTGCCATATACCATTCGCGGGTATAGGTACGATTCATTAATTGCAGTATACGCGAAGAACCACTTTGTACCGGCAGGTGTATATACTTGCAGATGTTGTCGTATTTCGCTATCGTATGCAATACATCATCTGTAATATCCTTAGGGTGTGAGGTAGAAAAACGTACCCGCAATCCGGGAGAAATGTTCGCTACCATTTCAAGCAGCATAGCGAATGTTACCGTTTCGGTGTTATCTCCGGAGAAATAATAACTATCCACATTCTGCCCCAGCAAAGTCACTTCTCTAAAACCATCGTTGAACAATACTTTACATTCCTGCACAATAGAAAAAGCGTCGCGGCTTCTCTCCCGCCCTCTTGTAAAAGGCACCACACAAAATGAGCACATGTTATTACAGCCACGCATAATGCTTACAAATGCGCTTACACCATTGCTGTCTAAACGAACAGGCGCTATATCAGCATAGGTTTCTTCACGGCTTAATAATACGTTCACGGCTTTTTGTCCGCCTTCGGCTTCTTCTATCAGGCCGGGCAGGCTGCGGTATGCATCCGGGCCAACCACTAAATCAACCAGCTTTTCTTCTTCCAGGAATTTTGACTTTAAGCGCTCCGCCATACAGCCCAGCACACCCACCAGCAAACCGGGGCGACGCAGTTTTGCTTTGCGAAACTCTGTCAGTCTTTTACGAACGGTTTGTTCCGCCTTCTCGCGGATAGAGCAGGTATTCAGAAACACCAAGTCGGCTTCTTCCGCATTCCTGGTAGCGCCAAAGCCTGAATTATTTAAAATAGAAGCCACAATCTCGCTATCAGCGAAATTCATCTGGCAACCATAGCTTTCTATGTAAAACTTCTTCCTGTAAACAGAAGGGTCATTCACAAAGGGTGCAAAAGCTTCGCCCTGCCTTGATTCATCATGTACTTTAGATATCAGCAAATCCTGCATACTCAATTCAAAACTTTTTTGGGTTTGCAAATATAACCAAAAGCTGATAAAAATGCCAGTTTGGCAGAGCGGGATTTTAGGGAAGAAATTGGGAGAGGTAGAGAGCTTATTGTTTTTGTCGACCATAATAATTCAGGAAAAAGCAGATTATTGAAAGATATTTTGCAATTAAGCACATCTGATCCTCACAACACAACCATACTCAACAATATTGACTTTACATTACCAGACAGCTTAGAAGATTTCTTCAAATCATATCATTTAATGTAGTTCAGGAAAATGGTCAATACTGCTTTCGGGCATTAGACTCGGATTTAACTAAAAGTCATAATTTGAACGTTGGAGGTGTCAAATTGAAACCGCAACCAATGGGGTAGGCGGTTCCGCCACTTGCAAGCAACGGAGCGCACCTCACATACCACTCCCGCCAGGCTGGATAAATTCCCGTACATACCTCATACACAGCAATTCTTTAAATAGTGTGCCAAACCACTTACCCCCCTCCCCTCGCAGCGTCCCCCATTCCATTAACTTTGCACATCCAACATCAATCAATGGCAATACTTATAACAGGCTCAACAGGATATATAGGTTCTAAACTCACCGCCCAACTGGCTAAAAAAGGAGAAACCATTCACCTTTTGTGCAGAACCGCTCCTACCCTTCCGGAGTTTAACAAACCCAATATCAAAATTTTTACAGGCGATATTACAGATGCGGATTCTTTAAAACCGGCGCTGGAAAATGTTGATAAAGCATATCACCTTGCCGCGTATGCAAGACTTTGGGCAAAAGACCCTTCCACTTTTTATAAGCTCAATGTAGAAGGGTTGAAAAATGTGCTGGAAGCTTCAAAGTCAGCAGGCGTTTCTAAAATAGTATATACCTCAACGGCAGGCGTAATCGGCCCCTCGAAAGATAAACCCATGACGGAAAACGACCCGCGTATTACAGGCTTTTTCAACCTGTACGAATCAACAAAAAGTGAATCAGAAAAGCTGGCGCTCAACTACAGTAAAAACGGATTGAACATAACCATCTTAAATCCTTCAAGAATATACGGACCCGGCTTTGATACCGGTAGTAACCCGGTTACCAAAATTGTGGAGATGTACATGAAGGGCAACTGGAAAATTATACCGGGCAGCGGAAATGATATCGGCTCTTACCCCTATATTGATGATGTGGTTGATGGACATATTGCCGCAATGGAAAAAGGCAGCAATGGCGAACGGTATATTTTGGGAGGCGTTAATGCTACGTTTAATGAATTGATGCAACTGATACAAAAGCACAGTGGTATTGAAAGAAAACTAAAGCATATTCCCTTCTTCGCATTAAATATCGTAAGCCGCATTATGCTGCTAAACGCGAATATAACGGGCAAGCCGCCATTAATAACACCCGACTGGGTTGCTAAATATAAATACGATTGGGCGCTCGATAGTTCCAAAGCAGTGAATGAATTAGGGTATAAAGTCCGCTCTTTAGACGAAGGTATCCGCTTAACTGTTGAATGGGTAAAAGCAAACAGGATGTAAACCATGGAAACCAAAATCCTATATCGTTCCTGCAAACAAAATAAATACAATATTCGTATACCTAATAAGTTTGTTTGTCGTTTTCTCATAATACACATTCTGTATTATTTTACCATAAAAGGTACTTGTTATACATTTGAGCAACGTAGGTAAAAAAAATATTTGTGAATAAAACCACTGCATTCCGTTATATATTCCTGGCGCTATTATCTTTTGGCTGGTTAACTGTGGTATCACAGGACAATACCACACAGCATCGTGGTTGTGCTACGGGCACCGTAATGGAAAAATACTTCCAAAATCACCCGCTGGAAAAAATAGCTTTTGAAAAACGGCAACAGGATTTTCAAAAAAAATATGACTTGCTACGAAAGCAAAAACAGGGCTTACCGGCACAGCAAAGGGTTAATGCTCTTGTAACCATCCCCGTTGTGGTTCATATTGTAATGGAAGACCCATCACTGGTTACTGATGACCAGGTTCAAAGCCAGCTTGATGTATTGAATGCAGATTATGCCGGTTTAAATGCAGATTCTGTTAATATTCCCGCAGCCTTTAAGGCAAGGTTTGGTAAAAGCGAGCTGCGGTTTTGCCTGGCGCAACGTACGCCAGGTAATGCTCCGACCACAGGTATTGAAAGATTTTCAACTGTTACCAAATCTTATCCTGGTGAAGGAGATCCTGTAAAATATTCCTCAATGGGTGGTGTTGATGCCTGGGATGTTAACAAATATCTTAATATATGGGTGTGCGAAATGGATAATGAGAATAATCTTGGCTATACATTTATGCCGGGGCTTGGCATCGCTGCTGCGGAAAGAGGATTTGTAACCGCCTATCACGCATTTGGAACAATTGGTTCGGCAAAAGCTCCTTTTAATAAAGGAAGAACCGCTACGCATGAAATAGGACATTTCTTTAATCTCTCTCATATATGGGGAGCTAATGATTGTACTGCGTCTTGCAGTGATTCAGATAATGTAGATGATACTCCTAATCAGAGCAAGTGTTTTTTTGATACACCTTCTTACCCCCAGACAGATGCCTGTACCGCAACAGCCCCGGGCGTAATGTTCATGAACTATATGGACTATGTAGATGATGCTGCCATGTGTCTTTTTACCACCGGGCAGGCAGACAGGATGTCTGCCGCAATGAATTCTTTTTCTGAGTTAACGCCGCTATTGTCTTCAAACGGCTGTGAGCCGCCGCTCTTATATGATAATAATGTGGAAGCACAACAGCTTATATCTCCCAATAATATCATTCTTAATTGCGAAACTTCATTTACGCCCCAATTATTGATCAGGAATATCGGTAATGCTACTTTAACTTCTGTAAATATTAATACTTCAGTAGATGATCAGGCTCCTGTAGTTAAAACACTTTCCCTGTCTTTACCATCACTGCAAACTGCTACTATTTCCGGTGATGTTGTGCCGGTTAGTGCAGGTTATCATTCTATAAAAGTTTATACCACACAGCCTAATGGCTTACCCGATCAATTTGTTGCGAATGATACTGCACAAAGTATCTTTTCTGTAACAGGCACTGCAACCGCACCCGTATCGGAAGGTTTTGAATCCGGCTTTCCCCCTCAGGAATGGGGTATTTCAAACACAAGCGATGTAAAGGAATATAACCCGGTTAAAACAACAAATGCCGCACATTCCGGTAGCGCATCTGTAAAATTTGATACTTATCATTATCAACTGTTTGGCAAAAGTTCGGTACTTAACAGCTCCGAGGTAACCATCCCTGTTACTGCGGACTCTTTAAAAGTTACTTTCTGGCGTGCCGCAGCCCAGGCTTCTTCATCCACCACAGATACTTTGGCTATTGAATATTCAACAGATTGCGGGCAAACCTTTTTGCCCGGTTATAAAAAAAGCGGCACTGATTTAAAAACTACGGCTGAATATGTTAGCGATGATTACGTGCCGGCGTTAACCGAATGGGTAGCCGACACACTTGACCTTTCCTCAGCAATTGCCGGTAAGTTTGATAAGGTAATGGTTCGGTTCAGAATGATTAACGGCTATGGCAATAATGTTTACCTCGATGATATACGGATATACAGTGTTACACTTCCTGCCGCGCTCAAGCAAAGAGGATATATACTCACGCCAAACCCAACAACAGGTTCTCTGGTTTTGCAGAATTATAATTCTTCCACACCATTAAAGGCAATAGCTGTATTCAGCAGTGTGGGGCAAGTGATATGGAAAGCGGAATATGAAAATGCCAGCACTTCTAATTATATTCCTATAAACCTGAGGAATGTTGCGCCGGGTATTTATTTTGTAAAGCTGGTGTATGGCGATAAAACCGTTGTGGAAAAGATACTGAAGATAGATTAAAATGCACCGCAGCCGGACCAAAGCTGCGCCATTCAACAGATTTATATGGTTAGATTATAATCTATATTTGGGAAATTATTTTGCTCCCGCTAAACCCCGTCTTTAATGAAACTCAACTATTATTCTTCCAAAAACAAAATGCTTGTTGCCGTTGATTGCATCATTTTTGGCTTTGACGGATTGCAACTGAATGTGCTTCTTATTAAACGCGGGTTTGAACCGGAAAAGGGAAAATGGAGTTTAATGGGCGGGTTTATACATAAAGATGAAACTGCGGAGGCTGCCGCAGCCAGGGTGCTTAAAGCCTTAACAGGATTAAGTGACGTATACATGGAACAACTGCATGCCTTTACCGATGTAAACCGGGACCCGATAGAAAGAACGATATCGCTGGTATTTTCAAGTTTGATAGACATTAACCAATATAAAGAGCAGCTTAATGATGACTATGAAGCGCACTGGTTTCCGCTGAATAAAATGCCACCACTTATTTTTGATCACCAGCAAATGGTGGAGCTGGCAAAACAAAAACTCAGGTATAAGGCAGCCTTTCATCCTATAGTATTTGAGCTCCTGCCCGAAAAGTTTACACTACCCCAGTTACAAACCTTATACGAAGGCATTTACGACCAAATGATAGACAAAAGAAACTTCAGCCGCAAAGTGCTCTCTACCGGGCTGCTTGTTAAGCAAAAAGATAAAGAAAAGACCAGCTCCAAACGCGGGGCGTTTTACTTTAAGCTCGATAAACGGAAATACCAGGCAAAACTCAACGCATTCCTCAATTTTATCCCCAACCCGGGTAATCTTAATTAAAAAAACAGCGTAATGTTAAGGAATAAGTGTTAATTTGACACCGATTTTAAAATTATGCCTCAGGATTGCTTTGTTATAGGTGTGGATTATGGTACAGACTCTGTACGCTCCGTGGTGGTAAACACTGCTAACGGCGATGAAATCAGCTCCGCTGTTTTTTATTATCCCCGCTGGAGAGATGGCTTATACTGCGATCCTTCAACCAACCGGTTTCGCCAGCATCCGCTGGATTATCTGGAAGGATTGGAGCATACTATTACATCATGTATTAATCATGCAGGCGCAGCAGTAGCAAAAAGCATTAAAGCCATTTCGATAGATACCACAGGCTCAACACCCGTGGCGGTTGATAAAACAGGTACGCCACTGGCAATGTATTCTGCATTCCGCAATAATCCCAATGCAATGTTTGTATTATGGAAAGATCATACCGCTACCAGAGAAGCCGCACAAATAAATGCGCATGCTGAAAAATTTGATACCAATTACCTGCAGTTTGTTGGCGGCATATATTCTTCAGAATGGTTTTGGGCAAAACTGCTGCATACGTTGCGTGCAGATAAAGCAATACGGGAAGCCTGCTATTCGTGGGTGGAACATTGCGACTGGATACCATTCCTGCTCACCGGGGGAACAGATGTGCATCAGATGAAAAGAGGCGTTTGTTCGGCAGGACATAAAGCGCTTTGGGCAGCGGCATTTAACGGTTTGCCTCCAAACAGTTTCTTCAAATCACTCGATCCATTGTTAGATGGATTTACTTCAAGGCTTTTCACTGATACCTATACCGCAGACCAGGCTGCCGGAACAATTTCTGTTGAATGGGCGCAGCGCCTGGGTTTACCAAATGATGTATTGATAGGTGTTGGCGCTTTTGATGCGCATATGGGAGCCGTTGGCGGACAAATAGAACCATATCATCTCAGCCGGGTAATGGGCACTTCTACCTGCGATATGCTGGTAGCGCCTGTTGATGAAGTGAAAGACATTCTTGTAAGCGGCATTTGCGGCCAGGTTCCAGGTTCAATTATTCCCGGCATGATGGGGCTCGAAGCCGGGCAAAGCGCATTTGGCGATGTATTTGCCTGGTTTAAAAATATATTAAGCTGGCCGGTACAAAAGTTTATTTCAGATGAAGCGCAAAGAAATACCGCTACAGAAAAAATCATCTCAACACTCAGCGAAGATGCGGCAAAACTACCTTTGAGCGAAAAAGATGAACTGGCCATTGATTGGTTAAACGGAAGAAGAACACCTGATGCAAACCAGTTACTGAAAGGAGCGATAACACAATTGAACCTGGGCACAGACGCGCCGCGTATATTTAAAGCACTGAATGAAGCCATCTGTTTTGGCGCAAGAGCCATTATTGAAAGGTTCAATGAACAGAGCATACCTGTAAAAGGTTTGATTGGACTGGGAGGCGTTGCGCGTAAATCATCATTTACAATGCAAACACTGGCAGATATTACCAATATGCCGATACGCATCCATAAATCAGAACAAACCTGTGCCATTGGCGCTGCTATGTTTGCGGCAACTGTTTCAGGTGTGTATAATAAGGTAGAAAATGCCATGCAGGCAATGGGACAGGGATTTGACAAAGTGTATACACCTGACGCTTCTAAAGAGAAGATATATAATAAACGGTATGGAGCGTATAAAAAGCTTGGGGAATTTTTAGAGGGATAAGCTATGAGCTATCAGGTGTCAGGTGTCAGCTATCAGGTGTCTGAGCTGACTGCTGAAAGCTGATCGCTGAGAGCTGACCGCTGAGAGCCCATAGCCAAAGGCTGAAAGCTGACCGCTGATACCTGACAGCTAAAAACCAACATCATGAACTACAATCACATACGAGAAGCTGCTTACAAAGCAAACATGCAGTTACCGGAGTTGGGTTTGGTACTTTTTACTTTCGGTAATGTAAGCGCTGTTGACAGATCGCTCGGTGTATTTGCTATCAAACCAAGCGGTGTTCCTTATAACGAACTATCGCCTGCCAAAATGGTGATTGTTGATTTTGATGGAGATACAGTGGATGGCAACCTCCGCCCTTCTTCCGATACATTAACACATGCGGTATTATATAAGCATTGGAAAAATATCGGGGGTATTGTACATACACATTCCACATACGCAACGGCATGGGCACAATCTCAAAGAGATATACCGATACTCGGTACTACGCATGCAGATCATAACACCGTTGATATTCCCTGCGCTTCACCAATGGATGACGCGATGATAAAAGGAAATTATGAGTATGAAACAGGTTTCCAGATCATGAATTGCTTTAAAGAAAAAGGGTTGAATTACGAGGAAGTAGAAATGATACTGGTGGGTAATCATGCGCCGTTTACCTGGGGCAAAACGCCGGAAAAAGCCGTATACAACAGCGCGGTGCTGGAAAATATAGCGCAGATGGCTTACCTCACCGGCCAGATCAATCCTAAAGCACCGCGACTGAAAAACGCCCTCATTAAAAAACATTTTGAACGCAAACACGGGCCGGATAGTTATTACGGTCAATAGTTTCCTGTTTATTTCTAAAGAGTAATCATTATATGAAAGATTTCAGCACACACGAAGTTTGGTTTGTTACAGGAAGTCAGCACTTGTATGGAGAAGAAACCTTACAGCAGGTAGCCGCACATGCGCAAACCATCGCGGCATATGTAGATAAATCAACTATAATACCGGCAAATATTGTTTGGAAGCCAACGGTAAAAACGCCGGAGGAAATTTATGCGGTTTGCCAGGAAGCCAATGCAGCGAAGAACTGTATCGGCATCATTACGTGGATGCATACTTTTTCGCCTGCAAAAATGTGGATCAATGGTTTAAAGATACTGTACAAACCATTATTACATCTTCATACACAATTTAACCGCGATATTCCCTGGAGTGATATTGACATGGACTTTATGAACCTGAACCAGAGCGCACACGGCGACAGGGAATTTGGTTTTATGGTAAGCCGCATGCGCATTAACCGCAAAGTGGTGGTAGGCTACTGGCAGGATCCGGAAGTGCTGGAAAGTATTAATGTATGGTGCAGAGCCGCCGCAGGCTGGAACGACTGGCAGGGTGCAAAGTTTGTACGCTTTGGCGATAATATGCGCTACGTTGCTGTTACCGATGGCGATAAAGTAGAAGCGGAATATAAATTCGGTTACTCCGTAAATACACATGGCATTGGCGATCTTGTTCGTGTGATCAGTACCGTTAGTGATAAAGCCATTGATAGACTGGTAAGCGAATACCAGGATAGTTACACACTGGCAAAATCATTAACGAGGGGAAGTGATCAGCATCAATCCTTGCGTGAAGCAGCTAAAATTGAGCTGGGGTTAAGAACATTTTTAAAAGATGGAAATTTCAAAGGTTTTTCAGATACATTTGAAGACCTGCATGGCATGCAGCAATTACCCGGACTGGCAGTACAACGTTTGATGGCGGATGGTTATGGTTTTGCAGGTGAAGGCGATTGGAAAACCGCCGCCCTGGTAAGAGCTATGAAAACAATGGCAACAGGTTTAAAAGGCGGTAACTCTTTCATGGAAGATTATACATATCATTTCGATCCGGCCAACGCACTCGTATTAGGCTCACATATGCTGGAAATTTGCCCGTCCATAGCCAACGGTAAACCATCCTGCCAAATACATGCATTGGGTATTGGTGGCAAGGCAGACCCCGTGAGACTGGTATTTAATTCAGGAGCAGGGGCAGCTATAAATGCTTCCGTAGTAGATATGGGCAACCGTTTCCGTTTGCTGGTAAATGAAGTGGAAGCTGTTGATCCGGTAAATGAATTACCCAAGCTGCCTGTGGCAAGGGTTTTATGGAAGCCATATCCCGACATGAAAACAGGTTGCGCGGCATGGATATTGGCCGGCGGAGCGCATCATACCTGCTATAGCCAGAACTTAACTGCAGCGCATTTACAGGATTTTGCTGAAATGGCAGGAATTGAATTTGTTGTTATCGGTAAAAACACTAATCTTTATCAATTCAAAAACGAATTGCGCTGGAGCGACGTGTATTACCAACTCAATAAAGCTTAATTCAATATATCAACATTCTAAAACTGATTGACTTGTTATGAAAAATGGACTTCAGCTTCCTGATTACCTGGTCTTCTTTATTTACTTTGTAATTGTTGCTTCCTATGGATACTGGATATACCAGCGGAAGAAAAAGGCACAGGTTGATACGCACGACTTTTTTCTTGCCGAAGGCTCTCTTACCTGGTGGGCAATCGGCGCCTCTCTGATCGCGTCTAACATTTCTGCCGAGCAGTTCATCGGTATGAGTGGTGATGGTTTTTTTGCAGGTGTAGCTATTGCCGCCTATGAGTGGATAGCCGCTCTTGCGCTCATTATTATCGCCGTTTGGTTTATGCCGGTATATCTTAAAAACAAGATTTACACGATGCCGCAGTTTTTGAAAACACGTTATAATGAAAGCGTGTCTTTAATCATGGCGATATTCTGGTTATTCCTCTACGTATTTGTTAACCTTACCTCTATCCTGTATCTCGGCGCATTAGCTATTAACGGGTTACTTGGTGGCGGTTACCTGCATACTATCATGATATTACTATCCATCTTCGCCATTATTATTACGTTAGGCGGCATGAAGGTGATAGGATATACGGATGTGATACAGGTGTCAGTGCTGATTATCGGAGGTTTGGCTACTACCCTGCTTGCATTAAATATTGTAAGTGATAAAGTAGGTACCGGCACAGGCGTATTTGATGGCTTCAGCACCTTGATGAAAGATGCCCCGGAACATTTTAAAATGATGTTTGACAAGCCAACGCCTGAGTCGCCTCAAATTGAAATTGACAAGTATCTTATTCTCCCGGGTATAGCTATGTATTTTGCCGGTCAGTGGATTGTGAATCTTAATTACTGGGGATGTAACCAATATATTACACAACGTGCATTGGGCGCTGATCTTAAAACCGCACGCACCGGCATTTTATTCGCAGGTATGCTTAAGCTGATGATGCCGATTATTGTAATGTTACCGGGTATAGCAGCGTATGTATTGCACAAAAACGGGTATCTTCCCCAGTTAACAGGTGGTAAAGACGGCGCTTATTCAGCCATGTTAAGCTTTCTTCCTACAGGCTTGAAAGGGCTTTCTGTTGCAGCGCTCACTGCTGCCATAGTAGCATCACTGGCAGGTAAAGCAAACAGTATATCAACCATTTTTACACTCGATATCTATAAAAAATATATTAAAAAAGAAGCAGACGAAAAGAAACTGGTTTGGATAGGGCGTGTAACGATTATAGCATCTATGATTGTGGCAATATTATTTACGTGGAACGATTTGTTGGGTATTGGCGGCGAAGGTGGCTTCACCTTTATTCAAAAATATACCGGCTTTATAAGCCCTGGTGTATTTGCCATGTTTATACTCGGTATGTTCTGGAAAAGAACAACAGGCGCTGCTGCCATTGCCGGTTTAATTACAGGATTGCTGATGGCAATTATTTTCAACAACTATGCACCACAGTGGTTTGGCAATGAAACATTATTATATACTGCTTTTCCTACAACAGAAAATGGGGTACAGGTATGGCGCATTCCATTTCTTATTTGCATGGGTTGGGCATTTGTGTTTACCGTAATTGTAATGGTGGCATTCAGTCTTGCCGGTCCGAAAATTAATCCTAAAGCATTTGCATTGGATAAACAAATGTTCAAATTACAACCTTCGGTACTTACAATGATTGTTGTGATGCTTTTGATACTGGTTGCATTGTATGCTAAGTTCTGGTAGAAGCAGGCGATGACTATTATACTATTAAAGCCATTGATTTTTTAGTTAATGGCTTTAATGTTTACAGATTGTTCACGGCATTAACGATAAATTACTTTGTGGAACTTTGTGTTCCTCTGTGTCTCTTAGTGTAATACCACAAAAAATACATAAATTAGTGCAATAACAGCAAAAACACCACGCTATGTTAGAGAAAAACACACATCACCTCACAGAAAATGAACTTTCCAAAATCATTATCGGCTGCGCTATCGAAGTACACTGGCAGTTAGGTCCCGGTTTATTAGAGTCTGCTTATAGAGAATGTTTACGATATGAGTTGATAAAAGCGGGCATACGTGTGGATGATGAGAAACCTATGCCGATTATTTACAAAGAAATTAAGTTAGACCATGGCTACAGGCTGGATTTACCTGCAAATAATAAAGTAGTGATTGAATTAAAAACAGTAGAAACATTCACAGATGTACACCTTGCACAGGTATTGACTTATTTAAAACTGGGTAATTATAAACTCGGGATTTTATTAAACTTCCATGTAACTACTTTAAAAAACGGAATAAAGAGGGTGATCCGGTAAAAGACCTGGTGCTATACCACAAAAAACACAAAGAAGGCACAAAAGACACAAAAAAACTTTGTGGAACTTCGTGACCCTTTGCGTCACTTGGTGCTATACCACAAAACCCACAATATTCACTTCAGCTTATATTCCTTCATCAGCTCCCACAATACTATTCCTGCCGCAACAGATATATTCAGTGAATGTTTCATACCCATTTGAGGAATTTCTATACATCCGTCACAAAGTTTCAGCACTTCAGCATCAACGCCGCTCACTTCGTTGCCAAATATAACAGCCACTTTCCTTTTCTCCTGCAAATGAAGGGTTGAAATTTTATCAGGTGATATGCTGCCTTCAACCTGCTCAACCGCCCATACCCGATAGCCGATAGCGCTTAGCTTCTGTACCGCTTCTGTTGTTGAACCATAATATTCCCAATGCACGGTTTCTGTAGCGCCCAGGGCGGTTTTCTGTATATCCCTGTGGGGTGGCTTAGGCGTGTAGCCGCATAAATAAACACCTTCAATAAGAAATGCATCCGCCGTTCGGAATACGCTGCCCACATTGTGCATGCTGCGCACATTATCTAATACAGCAATTACAGGCGTTTTATCGGAGACCTTAAATGCTTCCACTGATTTACGGTTCAGTTCGTCCATGGTTAATTTACGCATAGGGCAAAGAAAGTAAAAGTTTGGGGGAAACTTGGGGGAAATAGTTGCGGTACAGTTCATTAAATTTGCCACCCCAGTATGGCAAAAGCAAATTCAGATACTCCATTGATGCAGCAGCACCGGGCGATCAAACAACGATATCCCGATGCGATTCTATTGTTCAGGGTCGGCGATTTTTATGAAACCTTTGGTGAAGATGCGATTGTGGCTTCACAGGTGCTTGGCATTACCCTTACCAAAAGAAATAACGGCGCGGCATCATCATCCGAGCTGGCAGGGTTTCCGCATCATGCGCTGGATACCTATTTGCATAAGTTGGTAAAAGCCGGCTATCGTGTAGCTATATGCGACCAGCTTGAAGACCCGAAAGCAGCTAAGGGAATTGTGAAACGCGGCGTAACGGAAATGGTTACACCGGGCGTTGCTACCAATGATAAATTACTTGAGCACAACAGCAATAATTTTTTAGCAGGTGTATATTTTGGTGAGAACATTGTAGGTACTGCTTTTCTTGATATATCAACCGGAGAATTTTTTGTGGCGGAAGGAAACGCGGAATATGCTGATAAATTATTACAGAGCCTGAAACCCGCGGAAGTTGTTTTTCAGCGCAGCTTTCAAAAACATTTTAAAGAAACCTTCGGCACAAAATTTTACACCTATACTTTAGAGAGCTGGTTGTTTGAAGAAAAATATGCTACAGAAAGTTTGCTGAAACATTTCGGAACACACTCGCTTAAAGGGTATGGCGTAGAAAATATGCATGCGGGTATTATTGCTGCCGGCGCAGTATTGCATTACCTGAAAGATACAGAGCATCCCAATCTTCAGCATATAACTTCCATACAGCGTATTGATAAAGATGAACATTTATGGATGGACCGGTTTACCATACGCAACCTTGAATTGCTGGGTACCGGTGTAGATAGCGGCCACACCTTGCAGAAAGTAATGGATAATACCGTTTCGCCAATGGGCGCCCGTTTGCTGAGGCGATGGCTTGTTTTACCGCTGAAGGATATGGCAAGGATTAATGAGCGCCTGAATCTTGTGGAGTATTTTATTAAGGAGATTGATCTGCGCACAAAGATTATTCAGCACATAAAACAATGCGGCGATATTGAGCGGCTGGTAAGTAAAATACCACTGAAAAAAATTAACCCGCGTGAAATAAAACATATTGCCCGCGGATTGCAGCATATACAGGAAATAAAAAACAATTGTATAAACAGCAGCAATGATTACCTGAAGAGACTGGCTGATGGTTTGAATCCCTGCACTTATATAGCAGAGAAGATCAATAAAGATATCACCGAGAATCCACCGGTGCAGGCGAATAAAGGTAACATGATTAATACGGGGGTGCATGCTGAGCTGGATGAATTAAGAAATATTGCAACTAATGGTAAAGATTACCTGCTGGAATTGCAGCAGAAAGAAATGCAGGCAACCGGTATATCTTCGTTAAAGGTGAGTTATAATAATGTATTTGGTTATTATCTTGAAGTAACCAACTCGCACAAAAGCAAAGTGCCTGAAAGCTGGATAAGAAAACAAACACTGGCAAATGCGGAAAGATATATTACGCCTGAATTAAAGCATTATGAGGAAAAAATAACCGGCGCTGAAGAAAAAATATTCCGGATTGAACTGGAATTGTATGATAAGCTGCTGGTTGAATTGCAGGATTATATCGCGCCGATGCAGTTGAATGGAAATATACTGGCAATACTGGATTGCCTGCTGTGCTTTGCAGGCAATGCATTGCAGTATAATTATAAAAAACCTGAGCTGCACGAAGGCGCTGCATTAACACTCAAAGGCAGCAGGCACCCGGTTATTGAACGTTACCTGCCTTCTGATGAGCAATATATTACCAACGATATTATACTCGACCCGGATAGTCAGCAGATTATCATACTTACCGGGCCTAACATGAGTGGTAAAAGCGCATTGCTCAGGCAAACGGCGCTGATTACACTGATGGCGCATACGGGCAGTTTTGTACCGGCATCTGCTGCAAGTATACCTGTTACAGATAAAATATTTACCAGGGTTGGAGCATCAGATAATTTAAGCGGCGGCGAATCAACCTTTATGGTGGAGATGAACGAAACCGCCAGTATCATCAATAATATTTCTGCTGCAAGTTTGATATTGCTTGATGAAATCGGCAGGGGAACATCCACATACGATGGTATTTCGATAGCATGGAGCATAGCGGAGTTTTTGCATAATTCACCGCACAAACCAAAAACACTATTTGCTACGCACTACCATGAGTTGAATGAACTGGAAAATAAACTTCCGCGTATTAAAAATTATCACATCACGAATAAAGAAGCAGGAAATAAAATTATATTCCTGCGTAAGCTGGCACCCGGCGGAAGCACACACAGCTTTGGTATACACGTAGCTAAAATGGCGGGTATGCCTCCTGCGTTAATTGATCGTGCCAATGCGGTGCTTAAGCAACTGGAAGAAAAGCATGGAGAGAGCGGACCTAATATTTCTTCTGCTGTAAAGCAACTGGCAATACCACAAATGCAACTCTCTATTTTTGACGCGCACAGTGAAACTTTTGATGATATAAGAAAGCTCCTGGAAAGTACGGATATCAACCGGCTTACGCCGGTAGAAGCGCTGCTGAAGCTGAATGAAATTAAGGGGATGCTGAAATAGGAATGAAGAATTCCCGATCTATCGCTGTATCTTATACTCCTTTGGGGGTATAGCATCCAAAAGATATTGCACAAAATAATCCCACCTGCGGCGCATCATATAATAGCTATCCACACCAAAGCCGTGCCGGGCGTTGGGAAATATAAGCAAATCAAAATCTTTATTAGCTTTTACTAATGCATCTACAACAAGATAAGCATTATAAGGCGGCACGTTATCATCCATTCCGCCATGAACAATCAGGAGCTTACCCTTAAGATTTTTTGCATATAGCTGGTTGGCTTGCTTTTCATAATTATCGCCGTTAAGCAAACCAATATATCTTTCGCCCCAGTCGTCTTCATAATTACGATTATCGTGGTTGCCGGATTCTGAAATACCTACTTTAAAAAAATCAGGGTATTTAAACATTGCAGCAGCCGTTGCAAAGCCCCCACCGCTATGTCCCCATATGCCAACCCTGTCAGGATCAATATAACTGTATTTCTCTGCCAGTTGCTTTAATCCTGCAACCTGGTCGGGCAGGGTATTAACACTCATATTGCCATAACACTCGTCGTGAAATGCTTTTGACCTGTCGGGATTACAACTTCCTTCCAGTCTCATAACAATAAACCCAAGTTCTGCCAGTGCCTGAAAATCGCCCGCTATGGGACGGAAAGACCAACTGTTAACGCTGCCTCCCTGTGGGCCGGGATAAATATATACTACCACAGGATATTTTTTACCTGAATCAAATTGTGAAGGACGATAAAGTAACCCATACAAATCATATTTTGCATTGGCAGATTTTACAGTGAAAATTTCGGGTGCAACCCATCCTGCATCAGCCAGGGGCTTAATATCCATTTTACCGAGATCTGTAATTTTTTTACCATCGGTATTCCTAAGCTCTGTTGCAGGCGCAGTAACTACGGTAGAATATTTATCAATGATGCATAAACTGTCCGGAGAAAAACTGATAGTGTGATCTCCCGGAGCGGGAGTAAGCGGAATGAGATTTTTCCCATTAAAATCTATCCTGTAAAAATGACTGTAATATGGATTTTCTTCTGCTTCTTTTCCTTTTGCTTCAAAGATGATTTGCTTTTTTTGGGGATCGGCGCTCAGCATGCGTGTTACTACAAAATGGCCTTTGGTAATTTGATGTTTTACATTGCCGGTAACAGCATCGTACATATACAGGTGCCCCCAGCCATCACGTTCAGAATACCAGATTACTTCGTTTGTTGCAGGAAAGTATTTCCAGTTTACGGCGCCCTGCCCTGATTCATATTGTGTGGATACGCTCTCCCCGAATACAGTGCTGATATCGCCGGTTTTTGTATCTGCAATGCGGAATGTTGCTACCTTATGATCACGGCTAACCGAAACAAAAGCCAGTTGCTTTCCATCAGTTGTCCATTGATTATCATCAAAACTACCTGTACAGGCAATATCATCGCAAAGCGTACCGCGCCTTTCATCCGGCGGCATTTTAAACCGGACCATCTCACCCGTTTCCACATCAATTACCAATCGTTGTATTTTAATAATAGCACTGTCTCCCGGCAAAGGATATTTCCATTGTTCCAATTCAGGTGAACCAACTTTTGTACGCACGAGATACATATCTTTTACATGCCGTTGATCCTGCTGAAAGGTTGCAACTTTTTTACTATCCGGCGACCATAATACGATAGCGTTATCAGAATGTTTCCAGCCCGCATTATCTGTGGCATAACCAAAATCTTTTGCGCCATCTGTTGTTAATTGTTTTTCTCTTCCCGTCTCAACATCTTTCACCCATACATTCCAATCTCTAATAAAGACTGCCCTTTTTCCATCAGGCGATGTTACCATCGGGCTTATTTTATTATTACGGGTGCTGCTGTTGTTTGTGGCAGCGGGTTGCTGCGCGGCAATAACCCGCTTATTCTTTTTAGGATCAATAATAGTGTAGCTATTTTCTCCCGGTGTTTTGAACCAAAGTTTACCATCCGGCAACCATTGTACATTTATATCCAGCTTTGCAAAAGCATCAGAAACGTTAAACCCAAGTTTGCTTACCGCTCTGTCGTAATCTGCTGTGGTTAATATTTTTTTCTCCTGCGCGCTTACACTGAATGCGAATAATATACAGACTGATGCAAAAGTTGTACGGATTGAAAAGATGAATAGTTTTCTCATGATCTGTGATTTTTACTTAAACGGGCATATTGGCAAATTTGAGCAAAAAATCACAGCAGGGAAAAAATATTACAAGGCTTTTACAAAGTAAAAATTCATTCGTAAAAACTGAGACGCGAAATGCTCACGTGTCACCTTTTACGTCTCACAATTAACCGAATGTTACGTTAATTAAACTCTTGTTCATCAGCGCTTGGCCCATAGCTGCCGGGTATTGGAATATCCAGCAGGCGAAGATATACACCCAACTGCGCCCTGTGATGAACAACCTGGCTATAAGTAATACGGATGAATTCGCCTTTTGTGGAAGCGCTGTAAATTTCTTCCCCGTTTCTTAGTGTCCATGTGGGTTGCAGATCTTCATCGGTAGCTTTGCTTATTTAAAAGCATTGAGATCATTGACATAGTTGTATTGTTTTGTACAACAAAATAACCATGCTTCACTGTCAACCCTATGGCAGTGCAAATACCGGAAACAATTTTTTTTTGAAAATAATTACTGAGAAGACTTCCTGGTATCGAGCTTACCTTCTTTAACAGGTTTTTCTACAGGCGCCTGACCATCCTGCAGTTTAAAATCAAATACCTTATCAACATGCACCCATCTTCCATTCTGCCATTTAAAGGCTTCATAATCACCATCCGGTACATACGTATATTTTTTTTCAGGTTCGTTGTTTTCCGGTATCAGGTGATCAAATAAAATGAGGTTTAACTCATCGTCGTAACGCATTAAAGCATTGGCATCTTTTTTATATTCAATAGAAAATCGTGCCTGGGGCGCAACCGGCACTCCGTCTTTAGTTAAAGTAAAAAAAGAGGCAGCGCCAAAAACAGGTTTGCCATCCTGATTAAAGGTTAAAACTTCAATGCGCTTTTTTGTGCTCTTAAATGAGTTTTCATCGTAGCCAAGTAAAGTATAATATTTTTGACCGTTGTAGATATTAAGCAATATTTTATAATAAATAGCGCCCACCCAATTATCATTACTTAATGCAGCGTTGTTGATGTTTTCAATGGCAGTTGTTTTATCAAGAAGCGGGAATAGCACCAGTGCTCCGTTTGGCGTATTCATTTGTATAGCGCCGTGCCGGCGAAACACGCTCTCATCTTTAACAACCTGCCATGTAAAAATCCTGAAGCTGCTGTCTGGCGCATATAATCTTGAAATGGTTTGTAAGGAATCAAAAGGATAATAAAAGGAATAAGGCTCTTTCAGCGCTCTTACCAGCATTTTTGTAAAAATGCTGTCTGCGTTAAAACGATCAACGGGTGAAGTTGCATTCACAATATTAAAAGCATACTGCTTCATTGAATCTTCACGCGATGGCATGGATGAGCCGAACGTTTTTTTTGCAGACTGTGCAGAAATATTAGTTGTTAATGCGCCGCAAAAAAAGCTCAGTAAAAGAAGATATGTGTGTAAGCGCTTCATAGAATGATGTTTGCAAAAATACAAACTATGCCGCTTAACAACGGTAATTCGCCGGGAATAGTGTTTAAAGTTTTGATAAAAGATTGTATACGGAATAGCACGCTGAATACACGGATGATACTGATTAACACGGTACTTTCCGTGAATATCCGTCATGTCCGTTTTATCCGTGTTCCCTTCTTCTTATTTGATAAAATTAAACCAATGGCTCCTGCTGGCTCAGGCAATGAAAGCTGCCCAATCCCCAGATGATGTCTGTAGAGTCTATACCAACTACTTTCCGATCCGGAAAACATTGCTGAATGATTTGTAATGCCTTATCATCTTTAGCACAATTAAAAACTGGCACTACCACGGCAGCGTTGGAAATATAAAAGTTTGCATAAGATGCCGGTAATCGCTGGTCTTCATATATCACGGCATCAGGCATTGGCAGTTCAATAATATTTAACTGTTTGCCATTAAGCAGGCGCATTGCTTTCAGTTCTTTCAGGTTCTGCTGAAGCAGGTAATAATTTTCATCATTCCTGTCTTCTTCAATCACGGTAAGAACGGTATCTGCATTCACAAATCTTACCGTATCGTCAATATGCCCGTCAGTATCATCGCCAACAATTCCTTCGCTTACCCACAACACCTGGTCTACGCCGTAATAATGAGATAAATATGCTTCTACCTGCTCCTGGTTAAACTGCGGGTTGCGGTTAGGATTAAGCAAACATGCAGTGGATGTAAGTAAAGTGCCCTTACCATTAAATTCAACAGAACCGCCTTCCATTACAATACCGGGGTGGTATACAGGTATATTATATTTCTCCCCTATTAATGCAGGAATAACATCATCAAGATCATAAGGAGGATACTTGTTTCCCCAGGCGTTATAGTTCCAGTCTACAATAATTTTCTTTTGATCTGCATCAGGGTTTATGAGAAATGCAGGACCATGATCCCTGCACCATGCATCATTGGTTGGATGTAAATAAAAAGCAATTTTGTTGAGGTCAACGCCTGCTTTCAACAATTGTTCTGTAGCGAAGTTTTGCATCGCTTCATTATTCACATTAATATGCACACTTTCTCCTGCAGAAACTTCTTTAATAAATGCAGCATAGTTAGGATAAATAGCAGCAATTTTTCCGGGCCATGATGCCTCTTTATGCGGCCAGCTTAACCATGTGGCACTATGCGGTGCAAATTCAGCAGGAAAATAATAGCCAAGCTTTTTCGGTGTTGAAAAACTAAATGGTGATGGATTGGCTGATGCGTCAACTTTGCTCACTATAGTAGGTTATTAAGATTTGAGTGTGATATTATTTATGCTTCGTCTATATATCGTTTTGTTATCGGCTGGTAGCTGTCAATTCTCCTGTCGCGGAGAAAAGGCCAGTGTGTACGATACCTGTCAGATTTTTCTGTATCCAATGTAATTACATGCACTTCTTCTTTATCATGCGGCGCCTGGTATAATACAGTTCCGAATGGGTTAGAAACAAATGAGCCCCCCCAGAATTTCATAGCGCCATCCTGTTCAAAGCCTGTTCTGTTCACACTTACCACATGCACACCGTTTGCTACTGCATGGCTGCGTTGAATCGTTTGCCATGCATTGTATTGCTCTGTATTGGTTGCTTCATCCTGCGATGTTGCCCAACCAATAGCCGTAGGATAAAATAAAATTTCCGCTCCCATTAAAGAGGTAATACGTGCAGCTTCCGGATACCATTGATCCCAGCAGATCAGCACACCAAGTGTTGCAAACTTTGTTTTGAAAACTTTATATCCCAAATCGCCGGGAGTGAAATAGAATTTTTCGTAGTATGCCGGATCATCGGGAATATGCATTTTCCTGTATTTGCCAAGGTAAGCGCCATCTGCATCTAATACGGCAGTAGTGTTGTGGTATAGTCCTTCTGCTCTTTTTTCAAAGAGAGAAGCGATGATTACAACGCCCTTTTCCCTGGCTACTTCGCTTAATGCATCAGTGGAAGGTCCTGGTATAGGTTCTGCCAATTTAAAATTATTGTAGTCCTCCACATCACAGAAATATAAGGAAGTAAACAGCTCCTGGAGGCATACAATCTGCGCTCCTTTGTCTGCAGCTTCCCGCACTTTTGCAATTGCCCTGTCAAGATTTTCCTTCTTATCCGCGCTGCAGGTCATTTGCACAAGCCCAACATTAATTTTTGCCATATTCCTTTAATATAAGGGTGCAAAATTAATTGGTAAAATTCAATTTTACGGGGAGAATAATTTACCTGCAGTAAGCAGTAGCTAAACTGCTGTTAAATTTACATTAACGAGGGAAGATTAAATCCATATCGATTTTTGAATAGCTTTTCTTTTTGCCGGTTTTACAATTATGCTATTCATGCGGTTTTGCTCTCTGCGTATTTGATCAATACCAAATCTTCTTTGCTCTGCTAATATTCTATGTTGTAAGGTTTGAATTTCTTTCTGCTTCAAATTCTTTTGAAGTATCTGCTGCAGGTATTTTTCCGCTACCTGCCTTTTTTGATTATCCCGGAAAACCTCATTTAAATATTTTGATTCACCATTTATAATAAATTTCAGTCCTTTGTTTATTGTATCCAGGTTGATGGAATAGGACTTTTCCAACTCATTTTGTGCCTTTTCCCATGCTGCATTATTAAAGCTTAGTTCAATATCTTTTGCCAGGGCTAATCTATCTCCTTGCAATGGTGCTGTAAAAAAAATCGTTACCGGCACAGGTGGAACCGGGGGAGCAAAAGATATGGGCGGTAATACTGAATCAACTGTTATGATGTTTGTATTTATATGTTCCTTATCCTTAATAATTTTAATGCTTTCGGTTTTGGTTAAAGCTATATTTTGCTTACGGGCAAAAGGTTCAGTTAAAGCGGTTATTTGCTCGTTTGTAGTTTTTAATGCGCTATTCACGGTATGTTGTGCAGATGCCGGTGCACTATTGATATTCGGATCTGATGATGGAGACAGCCAGGCGAGTGATAAAAGAATAAATGCTGTTATTACCAATGCAATCAATTTCTGACCATAGTTGAAACTCGTATTCTTTACATTCATTATTCTTTTTATCCTGCCTAATAATTGCCCGCTTTCTCCTGTAGCAGCTACTGCCAAAGGTTGTATACCAATACGCATTTTTTCGAGGGAAAGCAGTGCTGATGCATAACTGTGCGGATCGAATGTATGGCGAAGCACAAGGTCATCGCAGCAATGCTCTCTTTCCTTTTTTAAAGATAGCGCCAGTAAATGCACAAAAGGATTGAAGAACAAAACAGTTTCTATTACTGAAGCCACAATGTTTACCAGGTAATCATTGCGACGGATATGCGCCAGCTCATGCAGCAATACAGATTCAACCTGCGGTATGGTAAGATGATTAAAAGTTGCAACCGGCAGTAGTATAATGGGTTTTAAAAAGTCCATTGTAGCCGGCACATCTATCTTTTCACTCAGAAATACTTTTATTTTTCTTTTTATACCAATGCTCAGTGCATACTTATCAACAAATTGAAGCCATTGATTACCAGGTTCAATCAGCCCCTGCGTTTTTAATTGTACAGAAAAAATATAAGCTCTTGTGAGTTTAATTAATAAGATGAGCAATATAATTAGATAAGCTGCGGAGAGATAAGGAAGAAAATTATTGAAACCGGTGGCGATACGGCTGCCGGCAGAACCTTCTGCAGTTGATATGCTGAACAATGCCCGGGCAAGTGTGATATTGCTGTTGGCAACATTTTCCAGCGATTGTTTTAAGGCAGCTACTTCATTATAATTCTGAACAAACGTAATACCGAACCATGCAAATGCAATAAATAAAAATGACGCTGCAACCGTATGTTTTACTGCAGGCGAAACCCTGCTTCCTCCGCTATTGATGATCTGGCACACCAGCCATAATAAAGCAGCCTGCCAAAGACTTGAGGCAATTGTCCAACCCAATGCTATTAAAAACGGGGAATCGTATAGTGCAATCATTGTTTTGCAGTTTTGATTATTGCTTTTTCAACGAATTCAGTAATTGCTGAATTGCTTCCAGTTCATCTTTGCTGGTTTTATGATTTCCGAGCGCCTGCATCACCAATTGTGCAGAAGAGCCGGAGAAAAGCCCGTCAATCATTTTTCCAACAAGATGTTTCTGCGTTTTTTCACGGCTTACGGCTGCCTGGTAAATATGTGTTTTTGCTGAATCATCGCGGCTTACCAATCCCTTTTCATGCATAATCTGCATTAGTTTCAGGGTAGTTGTATAGCCTACATCTTTGCTCGCCGCCAGCACTTCATGTACTTCTCTTACAGTTGCGTTTTCTTTATCCCACAGTACCTGCAAAATCTCCAGTTCACTTTCTGTAGGCTTGCCTGGTTTTTGTTGCGTCATATTTACGATTTTATTCGTATGCTAAAATACGATTCTATTCGTATCCGGCAAAATGTTTTAATGGATTTGCTACACAAAGAGCCTCGAAGAAGACACAAAGTTACACAATACATTATAAAAAGCGGCATACGTGGGCTAATTAATACTTTGAGGTGCTAGGAGTAACTTTGAGCAAAAAGAAGTTATGCCACATCCCCGCCAAAAGGACTTAGCCTACGAGTCATTTAAGATATTTATACCAGAGGAATACCTGGTTGATTTTGAAGTGAACCATATTGAGAACAAACCTCAGGAATGGGTAATTGAACTGGTTGAAAAAGAAGACCGGATACCCCAGGCTTTGTATGGTAAAGAAGTTGTAATGGACGGTTATAACAATGAGATAGACATTTTAACCCATGCGTTTTCGCTAAAGAAAATATACCTGCGTCTGATCCGGCGAAGATGGAAAGAAAAGGGAACTACCAAACATTACAGTAATGAATACAACCTTCACATACCCGGCATGAAAACCACAAAGGAGTTCAGGGATTTTTTAAAAGAAATTGGTGGATGAGAAGCCGGTTAATTTTACAACCATCGGAGGATTTCTTCAACTCAACCCCCAAACCGTTTATAGCTGGTACCGCAATTACCTGAGCGGCTACCCCGAAGCTGTTGAAAATAAGCAATGGGGTAAAGATAATTTTACCGGTACAGATAAGCGGGAAAAATCAGTACCCGTATTAAAGCCGGAAAATTTTGGTGAACAGATGAGTGTGGATGAGAAAATGATAGATGAAGAATTTTATACCGTGATGACCAACCGTGATACAGGTAAGATAGCCCTGCTTGCCGAAACCCTTACTGTAGCTGAATTAAACAAGCTGATAGAGAAAATACCGCAAGTAAAACAACAGGTAAAAACCATTACAGCAGACCTCAGTCCCACGTACGAAAAATTCTGTGAACAAAGTTTTCCCAATGCCGTCATTGTAGCCGACAAGTTCCACGTAGTAAAACATATTGTGGAAGCGGTACAGACGTTAAGGCTTCGTCTTAAACAGGAAGAAATCGCAAAACTGCCCACCACCAAAAAAGAACGAAGGGAATATGAAAAACAAACCAGACTCATCAATGGCGAATCCAAGATAGAACTGCTTACCAGGAGCAGGTACGTGCTTTTTAAAAGAGCGGAAAACTGGACTGTCTCACAACAAAAAAGAGCCACCCTGCTTTTTGAAACCTTCACTTCACTTAAAACAGCTTATGATTTAACCCTGCAAATCAGGCAATGGTTAGATAAAGAAAACGTAGGCAAATACGAATGGCAGATAGAAAAGCAACTCATTCACTGGTACGATTGTGCCGAACAGGCAAAGCTACCAGAAGTAGAAAACCTGATACGTATTATTGGCAGTAACGAAGAAAAAATCATGAACTATTTTAAAACAGGTAAAACCAATGCAAAAGCAGAAGCCACCAACAGCAAAATACAACGATTTATAACCGCTAATTACGGGGTAAGGGATAAGGATTTCTTCTTATATAGATTAGCTCATTACTACTCCTAGCACCTCAAAGTATTAATTAGCCCATACGTGAAGTTGTATGCCGCTTAAGTATCAGGATCGAAGGAGATTTACTTCTTCATTAATTTAATAATATCTGTTGTGCCGTCTTTGTTTACAATCTGCAACAGGTATATACCGCTTTGCAGAGATTGAACATTCATATTAAATGAGCCGCCGTTTTGGCTTAATGATGGCCTGTATTGCATCACTGTCTGCCCGCCGGCGCTTAATACATTTACCTGCATTATCGCCTTGCCTGCCTTAACTGTTACCTGGTTAGATGCAGGGTTAGGGTATACACTCAATGATGCGCTTTCACAATTCATTTCTATTGACCGGATAGGTGTACTACTGTATTTGCCGTCAAAATCAACCTGTGTTATACGGTAATAGCTTTTTCCGCCAAGAGGGGATCCATCAGTATATTCATATGATTTTGTAGTTGTGCTGTTACCTGCGCCACTTACTTGTGCAATGGTGCTGAAGTAAATGCCATCCTGGCTTCTTTCAACATTGAAATGGCTGTTGTTTTGTTCTGTATATGTTTCCCATTGCAGCAGCGCCGTGCACTTAACAGGTTTTGCCGTAAAATCTCCAAAGGTTACAGGTAAGATGGTATTTACACTTCCTATAGCTAATGCAGTAATGGTTATTCCTGCAGGAATGGTACCTGTAAGGGTGGATCCTTTGATTAATCCTGATGCGCCGTTAGAGCCACTAAGGTTGATCCACCTTGAGTTATTGGCATCCCAGCCAACAAGCCGCAGGTCATTATTGGTAACAGACATTCCCTGCAGGTCGGGAATAGAAACTGTTATGGTCTGGCTATAATTGATTGCTGAAGCGGTATATGTTTCATCATAAATATACTGGTAGTGCCAATCCCAGAAACCTACCGGAGCAATTGAAGCGATGGCGGCTTCCCGGTGCGACTCATCTGTTGGGTTAGCAGAAGGATTGTCACCCAATATCCCGGTAAGGTCTACCGTAGTGTTCGGGTCACCGTCTACCCACCCCACGGTTAATATAAAGTCAGGTTCAGCAATAGTACCGGAGCGTTGCAACTGGTAAACTTCCGTTGCATTACCTACCGGGAAGGTAAAATTACCGCCATGACCCGATGCGCCTGTAGAAGAATTGACATGGGTAAATTCACTTACAAACCCGTCAACATGTTGTGCATCACTTAAACCTGCACCACTATTTTGATAGGTAGCGCTGTTCACAAAAGCAATAGCGCCCTGAACAGGATAATTGCGGTTGGTAGATGTTATTCCGTTATTAAAATATAAGGTTTTGGATACTAAAATGCCACAGGGAGGCATGCTGTAGTTGTCATCAATAAAATTGTATACTCCCAAATAGTTGGATATTGCCATAGTATTGCCTGCACCATTATTAAAGTAAACATTATCAAAAGCTATATTACCATTACCTGATATGCTCGTATTGCCCTGGTACAAAAAATAATCAGCATTGGTTCCTGTTTGTCCATAGCTTAAAAAGTCATTGAATTGAGTTAACCAGCCTATATCTGAACTTGCTACCTGGAAGTTTGGCGTAGTATGATTATAGGTAACTCCATTTATGCGGTATCTAATACCATTTACCAGGGTAGTTCCCGTAACTGTACCTAAATCGTCTAAAACCGAGTATGCCGGGTTACTTCCATCCCATGTAACATTACCAGTATATATGGGATATTGCTGTCCGTAGCCGGTAAACGAAAAAAAGAGGCTGATCACAAAGGGTACAAAATATTTCATGCTTCCGTTATTTAACGTTAATGCCTGTATGGATGATTTATGATAGATATACAATGAATAAGCTTATCTGTGGTATCATTGATGAATAAAGGAAGTCAGACAAATCTGCGGTAGGTTTTCAAAAGAAGCTTGAATCGTAATTGGAGTAATTCAAGGAGTTTGAATTTTAGGATTTACTCAAGGAACCGTGAAGATAGTAAAACTTGTAAAACCAAATTAATCAAATCGTAAAAATTGTATGAAAAAATACAACAAATCTTTGCCGGCAAGGCCATTATTAAACAAAAGGGAGCAGTTATTTTAAGCTGCCCCCTGATAATCAATATTTATTATTCTTTTTATAATAAGTTATCTTAGGTCAAATTATTCCTCAGTCAAACTATTGCCATGCAGAAAGTTATTGAGCATTTTTCTCCATTTTGCTCACCAGCTCAATATTGTTTTTCTTAACCGCTGCATGATCTTTTGTGCCAAACATTTGTGCCAGTGTGGGCGCAATTACAAGTGATACGATTGACATTAATTTGATCAGGATATTCATTGAAGGACCGGAAGTATCTTTAAAAGGATCGCCAACGGTATCACCGGTTACAGATGCTTTATGCGGCTCTGATTTTTTGTAATAGGTTTCACCGTTTATCTCAACTCCTTTTTCAAATGATTTTTTTGCATTATCCCATGCTCCACCGGCATTATTCTGGAACATGCCCATCAATACGCCGCTAACGGTTGCGCCTGCTAAAAATCCTCCCAGTGCTTCGGGTCCCAGCAGAAAGCCCATAATTAATGGAGAAATAATAGCTATCGCACCAGGCAACATCATTTTTTTAATAGATGCTTCGGTTGAAATTGCCACGCATTTATCATACTCAGGCTTTCCTTTTCCTTCCATAATACCGGGAATGGTTCGGAACTGGCGGCGAACTTCTTCCACCATACTCATTGCGGCTTCACCCACCGCACGAATAGCCAGTGAAGAAAATATAAACGGCACCATAGCACCAACAAAAAGCGAAGCCAGTACTTTAGCTTTATAAATATCAATACCATCAATACCGGCAACGCCTACAAACGCCGCAAATAACGCCAGCGCTGTTAAAGCAGCAGATGCAATAGCGAAACCTTTACCGGTTGCGGCTGTGGTATTACCTACCGCATCCAACACATCTGTTTTTTCACGAACTTCTTTAGGCAGCTCACTCATTTCAGCAATACCACCTGCGTTGTCAGCAATAGGACCAAAAGCGTCAATAGCCAGTTGCATTGCGGTAGTAGCCATCATACCTGCGGCAGCAATTGCCACACCATATAATCCTGCAAATTCATAAGAGCCCCATATGCCACCTGCCAATACTAATATTGGTAAGAAGGTAGATTCCATACCTATTGCCAAACCACCAATCACGTTTGTAGCATGCCCGGTGGATGATTGTTTGATGATAGACAATACAGGGCGTTTACCCATTGCTGTATAATATTCAGTGATGATGCTCATTAAAGCGCCCACAACCAAACCAACAGCTATCGCACCCAATACACCCCATTTGGTAAACTCATGACCGCGTAGTGTCATGGTTTCTGGTAAGATATAATATACCAACCCGATTGATACCAGCGCGGTAAGCACAATAGAGCCCCAGTTGCCGAGGTTTAATGCTTTCTGTACATTGTCTGTGTTGATACCCGCCGCATCGCTCACTTTTACAAACCACGTGCCTACAATAGAGAATATAATACCAGCTGCAGCAATCAGCATTGGCAACAGTATGGGAGCCAGGCCTCCAAAATTATCGTTGGCAGAAACAGTTTCCTGACCTAATACCATGGTAGCAAGTACAGTGGCAACATAAGAGCCGAAAAGATCGGCGCCCATACCGGCAACATCACCTACGTTATCGCCCACATTATCTGCTATAGTTGCAGGGTTACGTGGATCATCTTCAGGAATACCTGCTTCTACTTTACCTACCAGGTCAGCGCCTACGTCGGCAGCTTTGGTGTAAATACCGCCACCCACACGTGCAAAAAGCGCAATGCTTTCAGCGCCAAGCGAAAAGCCGGTTAATACTTCAATAGCCTTAACCATAGCTTCTTTATATTCTTCAGTGCCGGCATTAACGCCGCTGACAAACTGCATATATAAAATGATGAATACACTGCCTAAACCCAGTACTGCAAGACCAGCAACACCAAGCCCCATTACAGAACCTCCGGTGAATGAGACCGATAAAGCTTTTGACAAACTTGTTTTAGCCGCTTGTGCCGTGCGCACATTACTTTTGGTTGCTATACGCATACCTATATAACCGGCAGCAGCGCTGAAAACTGCACCTACTACAAACGCAATAGCTATAAACCAATGTGAATGAGGATTTGCCTGGGCCATTACACCCAGCAGAATAGCTACAATTGCCACAAAATAGCCGAGAATTTTCCATTCTGCTTTTAAGAAAGCCATTGCACCTTCAGCTATATAATTGCTGATTTCCTTCATACGGTCGGAGCCGGCATCCTGTTTAGATACCCAGTTGAATTTCACATAAGTATAGAGCAATCCAAGAAGTCCCATTGCGGGCACGAGGTAGAACAATTTGTCCATAATCGTTAAGTTCTGATTTGTGAGTTTTTTGGGGGGCAAAAATAGGGGTTTAAAGCCTAATTAGTCCATTTGCTGAAAATATTCAGGGTTTTTGAGGATTTCCCATGCGGCAGGCAGGTAGTCAGCTATATCTCCTGCTATCATTGCCTCTTCCGTTTTTTCGGCAGCAGCCATATCGCCTGCAAGTCCATGCAGGAAAACGCCGGTCAAAACCACTTTTTGAGCATCATCGCTTTGTGCATATAGTCCGAGCAATATACCCGTAAGTACATCGCCGCTGCCAGCCGTAGCCATACCCGGGTTTCCTGTTGAATTGAAGTAGCCCTTACCCGAAGGCGTGGCTATAAAAGAGTAATAGCCTTTCAATACTATGTATACATGTAATGTTTTTGCTTTTTCCAATGCCAGTTGCAGCCGGTCAAAATCATTTTCAACCTTGCCAAAAAGCTTTTCAAATTCTTTGGGATGAGGAGTGAGTATAGTATTTGCCGGAAGCATATTCAGCAACTCCGGGTGAGCCGCCAGTATATTTAAACCATCAGCATCTATGATCAGCCTTGCAGGCTTTTGCCGCAATAACGTTTCAAGAACCGCAACAGTTTCTTCGCTTTGCCCTATACCCGGGCCTATGGCATAGGCATCGTATTTCCCTTTTAACTGAAGACTGGTATGATGTGTATCATTCTCATCTGTTACACACATTGCCTCCGGCACTGTGGATTGCATAACCGCATAACCACATTTGGGAATATAGCAGATGAGCTTACCCGCACCGCTTCTCATACAGGATTGTGCGCCTAAAACTGCTGCGCCCATCATGCCGTAACTGCCTGCAATAAGCGCGGCATTACCATACGTACCTTTATGTGAGAATTTTTTGCGGGGGGAATAATATGCATGAATTGTTGCATGAGATACTATTTCAAATACTGCATCAGTGGTATTATAAAAATCAGCATTCAATCCTATGTCTGATACTGTTATTTCTCCTGTATAGGGCGCATTTTCCGGCAGCAAAAAAGCAAGTTTCATTGCCTGGAAAGTGAGCGTATGTGCTGCCTGCACAATAGTATTGCCTTTGGAGCTTTTATCGGCAAATAACCCGCTTGGAAAATCAATGGATATAACAGTTGCTTTGGATTGATTGATATGCTGCACCAGCACTTCGGCAATGCCCGATAGTGGCCTGTTCAATCCGTAGCCAAACAGTGCATCAATAATAATATCCCCATCTCTATGCTCCGGAAATAAATCCGGTGACGATAATAATACCGGTAAAATATTATGTTGCAACAATCGCTCAAAATTGGCTTTGAAATCAGCGGACTGTGACCCACCTGCAAAATACATCTGTACTTTTCTTCCCCGGAGCAGTAAAATCCTGGCGATTGCCAACCCATCGCCGCCATTATTACCCGGACCGCAATAGATAATTATTTTTTTATTGCGATCTGTATGTTGAGTAGTCCAATCAGCGCATTTTGTGGCTGCACGTTCCATTAAATCTAAAGAACTTACAGGCTCATGCTGCATGGTATATTCATCCCATAATTTTATTTGCGCGGCGGAAAAGATTTTCATTTTATGCTATGAGATAATTAAAGTTGTATAAAACCATTAAGAAGTTAAGGAACATTAAGAGCAGTTAGTGATGCTGCATTATGCTGATAATAGCGTTGCAGTTGAAGTGTGCGACGCAACAATGTTGATAGTTGTAATGCAGCCGGGTTCATAATAATAAAAAATCTTTTTAATAGCCCACTACCCATCGCTCACCGCCCACTACCCACCGCCTCATCAACTGCTGCCTTAAATTTAGTATACATTTCTTTTCCTTCCTGGCCGGAACCCGGCTTTACCAGTAAAATGGCCGCGTAGTTATTTTTCTTATCAATAAACGGCCATGTGCCTCCAAGCGAGGGGCTTGCTATTACCGTTCCTTTTCCGCCTTCTTCTTCCATCAGCCATGCACCAAAACTATAATGCAAACCTTCGGTTCCTTTTGGGGTATACTTAACCGGCAGTTCGGGAAACTGGGGCGTGCTTAATGCTTCAATGGCTTTATCGCTCAGTCTTTTTTTACCTTCAAATGTGCCGTTGTTCAGCAGCATTGCCAAAAAATTAATATAGTCGTTAGCCGTGGTTTGTGCGCTTGTGGAAGGGTTTACCGACATGTTATCATTAAAAAAAGTAGTATTCCTCATTTTGAGCGGCCGCAGTATTTTCTCCGCAACAATCCTGTCAAATGTTTTTTTGCTTACTACTTCCATCATCCGCCCGGCTATATCCATTCCCACATTACTATAAAAAAATTCAGTGCCGGGGTTTGTTACAATTTCCTTCTTTTTAGCGAAATGATCCATCTCTTCTTCCAACGATTCAAATTTCAGCTTAGGCGCTAATTTGCCAATACCGGTCTTGTCACCCTCAAGCCCGGTAGTATGAGAAAGGGATTGCTTCAATGTAATATATCCTTTCATGTATTTGGCAAGGATGGGGATCAGCTTATTTACCCTGGTATCAGGGGTAAGTTTGTTCTCATCTATATAGGTCATTGCCAGCGCTGCTGTAAGCCACTGACCGCTGGCGCCAATCGCCACCGGCGTTTTGCTGTTAAAATCTTCGCTTGTTTCTTTGCGGTATACTACTTTACCATCCTTCCAAACCAGCGCTATTACCTCGCCGCCCAGCGCTTTCCTGTTCTTGTCTATAAAATCATCTACACCGGAAAAACCGGATTGGGAAAAAACGGGCTGCAATAATAGCAGGAAACTTAATAAAATACTGAAATTCAGGCAGATTGACTTGATTTTATATGACATATTTTCTACTGTATTTCTTTGGATTATGTTTTGCTGCAATAAGTAAAGTTATTTGAAAACAGATAAAGGAAAACTTAAAATATGAATTTGAATAATTTCACTATTAAAGCGCAGGAAGCTATCGCCAAATCGCAGCAGGTAGCTTTCGATAACCGCAACGCAAACATTGAAAGTGAGCATTTGCTGAAAGCCCTGCTAAGCGATGATGATTCTCCTATAGAGTTTTTGTTGAAGAAGAATAATGTGAATGTAAACTTTGTAGAGTCAAAGCTGGACGAAAGCATTAACAAACTTCCAAAAGTTTCGTTGGGAGAACCTGCCCAGGCTATAAGCAGGGATATGAATAATATTATTCTCCGCGCAGGCTCATTGCTGAAAACATTTGGCGATGAATTTGTAAGTGTTGAACATTTGCTGCTCGCTATTTTGCAGGGCAATGATAATACCGCTACATTATTGAAGGATGCAGGGCTGACTGAAAAAGGACTGATAGCGGCTATTAAAGATCTTCGTAAAGGCTCAACCATACATTCGCAAACGCAGGAAACACAGTTTAATGTGTTGAGTAAATATGCCAAAAACCTAAATGAAATGGCAAAGCAGGGTAAGCTTGATCCTGTAATTGGCCGTGATGAAGAGATACGCAGAACATTGCATATACTTTCGCGCCGTAATAAAAATAACCCGATGCTGGTTGGCGAACCAGGCGTTGGTAAAACCGCTATTGCAGAAGGTATTGCCATGCGTATTATTAATGGCGATGTTCCGGAAAATTTGAAAAGCAAAATTATATATGCGCTTGATATGGGGCAGTTGATTGCCGGCGCTAAATATAAAGGTGAATTTGAAGAGCGCTTAAAAGGCGTGGTAAACGAAGTGGCGAAGAGTGAAGGAGAGGTTATTTTGTTTATTGATGAAATACATACGCTTGTTGGAGCAGGTGGCGGTGAAGGTGCGATGGATGCGGCTAATATTCTGAAACCTGCTTTAGCCCGTGGCGAATTGAGAGCAATTGGCGCAACAACGCTAAATGAATATCAAAAATATTTTGAAAAAGATAAGGCGCTGGAAAGAAGGTTTCAGAAAGTAATGATTGATGAACCGAGCGTGGAAGATGCTATTTCTATTTTGCGGGGCATTAAAGACCGCTACGAAACGCACCACCATGTGCGCATTAAAGATGAAGCGATTATTGCGGCGGTTGAATTATCCAACCGTTATATTGCTGATCGTTTTCTGCCTGATAAGGCTATTGACCTGATTGACGAGAGCGCTGCAAGACTTCGTTTGGAAATGAATTCCATGCCGGAAGAACTGGACCAGTTGGAGAGACAAATCCGCCAGTTGGAAATTGAGCGTGAAGCCATCAAACGTGAAAATGATGAAGCGAAATTAAAAGAGCTGGCTAAGGAAATTTCCGTATTAAGCGTGGAAAGAGATACGCTCAAAGCCAAATGGCAACAGGAAAAGGAGCTGGTAGAAAAAATACAGGCAGAAAAAGCAGCAATTGAAGCTTTAAAATCAGAAGCGGAAAAAGCAGAGCGTAACGGCGATTATGGACGTGTGGCAGAAATCCGCTATGGTAAAGTAAAAGAAACAGAAAAGAATATTGATGCATTAACTGCTGAGCTGAATGAAGTTGCTCCTGAAAAAAGGCTACTGAAGGAAGAAGTGGACGCGGAAGATATTGCGTATGCCGTAGCTAAATCTACCGGCATACCGGTAACTAAAATGCTGCAGAGTGAGAAGGAAAAATTATTGAATCTTGAAGATGATCTGCACAAACGCGTGGTAGGCCAGGATGAAGCGATTGAAGCAGTGGCTGACGCGATACGCAGAAGCAGGGCCGGACTGAATGATCCTAAAAAGCCAATTGGTTCATTTATATTTTTGGGTACAACCGGTGTTGGTAAAACAGAGCTTGCCAAAGCATTGGCAGGCTACCTGTTTGATGATGAGAATATGATGACCCGTATTGATATGAGCGAATACCAGGAAAAACATTCCGTAAGTCGTTTGGTAGGTGCGCCTCCGGGGTATGTAGGGTATGATGAAGGCGGCCAGCTAACGGAAGCGGTCAGGCGTAAACCATACAGCGTGGTATTGCTGGATGAAATTGAAAAAGCGCATCCTGATGTATTCAATATACTGCTGCAGGTGCTGGATGACGGGCGTTTAACAGATAACAAGGGCAGGGTAGTGAATTTCAAAAATACCATCATCATTATGACCAGCAATATGGGCAGCCAGGTGATACAGGATAATTTTGAAAATGTTACAGAAGCCAATAAAGAAGAAGTGGTTGAGCGCACAAAAGTTGAAGTGATGAATCTGCTGAAGCAAACCATTCGTCCTGAATTTTTGAACCGTATTGATGATGTGATCATGTTTCAGCCGTTGATGAAGAAAGAAATTCGCGGCATCATTAATATACAGCTTAACCAGCTTAAAGACCTGCTGGCAAATAATGGCATTGAGATTGAGTTTACCGGTTATGCCATAGATTATCTTGCAGATAATGGTTACGACCCGCAGTTTGGCGCAAGACCTTTAAAAAGGCTTATTCAAAAGGAGATCATTAACCAGTTAAGTAAAAGAATACTGGCAGGCGATATAGATAAATCAGGCCCGGTGCTGGTGGATGTATTTGATAATACGGTTGTATTCAGGAATGAACAGCCGAAGGAGAAAGAAGTAAAGGAAGACAAAAGGAGGAAAACGGTTTCGAAGTAAATTTCAAATAAGATACAATACAAGGTCCGGAAACGGACCTTGTTTATTTTTCTCCAACTCTTGATACCCAATCAGTATTTTGATTTACCTGCAATGGTAAACTATGCGTACATCCTCCTGTTCCGGAAGACTATAAACCTTATCAAAAAAGAAATTTTTACCGCTGGGATACCTGACAGGCAGCTTGTTTGTGTTGTACCCGCTTGCTTCTCCGGCAGGTGCGTTAGTACTGTAATCTCTTGCCAGGAACATCCACACTTTATTGGTCTGCTTAATATTTATTTTATCGGAATAAGTTACACCGGGCCTGATTAAATTACCTGATGCATCATAACTATAATATTCGGTAATATAAGGGTTTTGAGGGTCATCGGAATTCCTGCCTGATGTCTTTATTATTCTACCATAATTATCAAGTGTATATTCCGTAATCTCTAAGCCCTGAAAAAATTCAGACGAACCTATAGCGCCGTCCGGACGGTCATTTATCAAATAATTACCCCTCGTATATTCAAAAGAGGAGTCAATTATCAAATTAGCATTCACATAAGTGAACTGATGCCACCATAAAACAGAATGATAGCCCGGTATATCTGAATATTCAGGAGATATTCCCTCCAGAAAAACGATCAGCCGGTTTTTATTGTCATATTTAAACAGGCAATCATGCCCCCATATAAATGCCTCTGATATACCCGGTTGTCTGGACCAGGCATATGCCATTTCTAAAGGATTTCCCGCGTCATTATATTTGATAGTGAGTGTATCCTTAAAGAAACCGTCTGCGCTCGAATTCATGTCATGTGTTGTAAAAGTAATACGTTCAATACTGCAATCACTTGCTATACCGCCAGGGTGTTGCTTAATGTAATCCCATACTTTTTTGCAGCCCGCCAGGCTTAACAGGGAAATACAGGCTGCAAGGGTAGCCAGCAATGTTACAATCTTTTTCATTTTTTTGGTTTTAGTTGGTTGTAAATGTTGTTTCCTGGCTTATCAGGTAAGATACCGGCGAACAGAGAAGGTGATGATAAGAATTGGAACGCAATACCTGCGTGAATATAAAGCTATTTAATTTTCTGTAACAATTTAATAAAATCAGGGCGCATTTTAAATTTTCGCAATTACATCAATACCGGATATGATATTGATCACCTTTGTTAAGATGTTTTATCGTATGAGCGCCCATTGCAGGAAATCAGCCATTACCAATTTCCATGAAACAATATTATTTGCATTGCCCGCTTTGTTGCGTGCAGAGGTAGAGTTGTGAAATTAAAAAAGTCCGGTAATCGGGGCTTTTTTAATTTCCAAAAAACTATTTACATTTATAATAAACCCGTGCCTGGGAATCATCAGGCGTCATATAAGGTTCAGCAAAAAAAGGTACTCTTTTGCTATACAGCACAGGTAAATTGTTGCTGTTATATGCAAGCGCCCCTCCTGCCGGCTCGTTCGCACTATAGTCTCTTGCCAGAAACATCCATACTTTATTGGTTTGTTTGATATTGGTTTTGTTGCTGTAAGTAATACCGGGCTTAACCAGGTTGCCTGATGCATCGTAGGTATATGTTTTTTCAACCCGGGCCGGGTCTTCTGTATTCCATGTTGAAGTTTTTATAATCCGCCCGTAGTTATCAAGCGTAATTTCAACAATGCTATAAGGTGCAACGCCTCCATCAGGCCGGTCGCTGACCAGGTAGTTGCCCGATCCGTAAGGAAAAATGCTATCTGTAATAAGGTTGTTATTTACATAAGTATACTTATGCCAAAATATGCAACCTGCCCAGTCGCTTCTAACATTGTCTGAAACATTTTGAAGAAACACCGCTAACCTGTTTTTACTATCGTATCTTAATATATGATCTGAGCTGAATACATCTACCGGGTCAATTTCCGGATACCTGGAAGAAGTATATTTCATGCTTACTGGATTACCCGCAGCATTATACGTAATATTCAATGTATCGTTAAGGGGTTTATCTCCTTCAGACGGCAATAAGTATTCCGGGAAGAAAGAAAAGGTAACCCGCTCAACACTGCAATTGCTTGCTGTTCCATCAGGGTGTTGCTTAACGTAATCCCAAACTTTTTTACATCCTGAAAAAGTGGATATAGAGATTACACTTATCAAAACGATAAGCCAGGTTGTAACTTTTTTCATTTTATTTTTTTTTAAGGATTCTATAATTTGGTCTGGCAATGGTTACTGGATACAGTTAGGTGCAGATAATAGGAATATATTACCATGAAGCACTTGCAGCTTCCTGATATGATCCCAATGATGTAGCGAAGATGCACCTGTGGGGGAAGAGAAAGTTTTGAAGCGTACGGTTTTAATTACTATGGTATATACCCATATAAAGATACATACAAAAGACTCCAGATATAAGCATATGAATATGCTTCACATCAACTCCGGGCATGATATTGCTCATATCCGGTAAGGAGTTTATTTTCCAATTGCCCACTCCAAAAAATCAGGCATCACCAATTTCCATGAAACGATATTATTTGTATTGCCTTTTTGATAAACAATATCAGCAGCATTTATAAAACTTTTATTACCGAGCAACTGCATAAATGCATTGGTATGGGTTTCTATATCAGTTGCATCATCACTTTTAATTTCAGCATCACCTGCTTTGCCTGCGTAAAACCAATATGCTGTTTTAGGCCTCTTTCTCGACGCTTTTATCTTCTCATACATTTCTCCCTTAGCTGTTGTATCCGCCTTATTTTCTGTTCTTGAGAATGCCCCGGAAAATATTCCTGTTTTTGAAATTTTATCCGCGTTATCCCACGCAATATCAAGCGCGGATAAAGCGCCTGCGCCAAAGCCCGCTATGGTAACCGCGTAAAATTTTCTCACCCCGGCATTTTTCTTGGCATAAGCATATAATTCATTGTTAATAAAAGCGGCATAATGGTCTGCCTTGTTTCCTGCTCCTCCGGATTTTGCGTAATCGGCAATACCATATTCCTGCAAACGGTTATCTGCATGTACACCTACAATTACAACAGGATTTATTTTTTTAGCAGCGTATAAATCCGCTACTATTTCCTTCATCCCAATATTATCAAGTAACTGTCCGTCATTAAAAATAATGAGGTTCATTTTTGATTTATCACCAGGAACAGGCGTGTTGATAATGGTAAGCTTTACCTGCCGCTGCAAATGCCTTGAATAGAGTTGATCGGTTTGCTCCTTCACTTTCCTGCAGGAACAAAACACGAACAGCGATAACGCAACAAAAAGTATAGTATTAAACCGGGTAATCATCATAACCTTAAATATACGGTAATAAAAAAGGTGAAAGAAAATCATTCCTTCACCTTCCTGTTTCATCGGGGTAATATTTTATGCGCTAACTGCTTTGTTTACCAAAGATGCAGCTTCGCTCAATAAGATGGCTGATTGTACTTTCAGCCCGCTTTCTTCAATTAATTTTTTAGCTTCTTCAGCGTTTGTGCCCTGCAAACGAACAATAATAGGCACTTTAATATCGCCAATAGAATTATAAGCATCAATAACACCCTGGGCTACACGGTCGCAACGAACAATACCGCCAAAGATGTTAATGAGAATAGCTTTTACTTTAGGATCTTTTAAAATAATACGAAAACCTGCCTCAACGGTTTGTGCATTTGCCGAACCACCTACATCAAGGAAGTTAGCAGGTTCACCACCGCTTAATTTAATCATATCCATTGTAGCCATAGCCAAACCTGCACCATTAACCATACAACCCACATTTCCGTCGAGCTTAATAAAGTTCAGGTTGTATTTATGTGCTTCCACTTCTGTAGGATCTTCTTCAGTAACATCACGTAATGCTTCCAAATCAGTATGACGCATTAATGCATTATCATCAAGATTCATCTTACAGTCAACAGCTATTATTTTATCATCACTGGTTTTAAACAGCGGGTTAATTTCAAGCATGCTGCAATCCAGGTCAACATATGCTTTATAAAGATTGGTTACAAACTTTACACAATTTTTAAATGCTTCGCCGCCCAATCCCAGGTTGAAAGCAATCTTTCTTGCCTGAAAGCCGAGTAACCCACCCGCAGGGTGAACCCATTCTTTAAATATTTTATCAGGCGTATCATGGGCAACCTGCTCAATATCCATACCACCTTCGGTGCTATACATAATTACATTCTGCCCTTTAGCGCGATCAAGCAAAATAGAAAGGTAAAATTCTTTTACAGGATTGGGACCGGGATAATATACATCCTGCGCAACCAATACTTTACTAACCAGTTTACCTGCGGAACCAGTTTGTATGGTCACCAGCGTTCCGCCAATAATATTACCGGCAATGGTTTTAATATCTTCAGCGCTTTTACCAACGGCAACGCCACGCTGCTCAGTTCCCTGAATTTTTCCTTTACCACGGCCGCCTGCATGTATCTGGGCTTTCACCACTGCGAAGCTGTTACCATATTGTACTTTCAACTGTTTGTAAGCTTCTTCAGCTTTTTCGGCAGTATCTACAGGTATGCCATCCTGTACCGGAACATTGAATTTCTTGAGTAGCTCTTTAGCCTGGTATTCATGCAAGTTCATGGTTCAAAAAAATTTCCGCGAAAATAACGTAGAATGAGCGAATAGAAAAATCGGGAATAGCGGCAGCATTTTAATTGGAATAGCACAGGAACATGTGAATGTCGCCGAGGCTTACGGGTTTTTTCCGTGCATATCGGTTTTATCCGTTTATCCCGTATTCCATCCTCCGCAACAATCCTTTAACCAATATACATCTGTTCTTCATTCCAGCCTCCCCGATGTGGTGATAAAATTCCTCAAAAAGAAAATATTATCATTCCCGGTATTGAAAAACAAGTTTTTATATTCTGGGTAAGGTTTTTGTAGTTTTGCTCCTGTTTAACAATTTCTATATTAAAAACTTACAATCATGAAATTAAGCTTAAATGGCAAGTCAATATTATATAGCGCCATTGTTTTGCCTGCAAGTATCTTTTTATTTTCCTGTGGCGGTGGTGCTGGTTCCGAATCTGCTGGTGATTCAGCTTCAAAACCGGCAGATACTACTCAAAGTATGCCTGCACACAATCACGATACTGCAGCAGCAAAAACAGACACCGTTCCTGCAACTGTGCCGCTGGTAAAAAAGGCAGAAGTAACCATTGGGTCAACTTATGCTGATACTGTAGTGAATGGTAAAGCCACATTTGAAACGCTTGATAATGGCAAAGTGAAAATGAAATTAGAGATAGAAGTACCTGCAAAAGCAGGCAAAAGCGTAGCAGTTCATATTCACGAGCATGCAGATTGCGGTGACAATGGAAAAAATACACATGGTCACTGGAACCCAACCAATGCACAACATGGCAAATGGGGCAGTGCAAGTTTTCATTCAGGCGATATTGGTAACGTGAAATTAGATGCTAAAGGAAAAGGTACGCTTACACTTGAAACAGATTTATGGACATTAGGTGGCGCTCCTGATAAAAATATTGTTGGCAGAGCCATCATCGTACACGGTGGTGTTGATGATTATACAACTCAGCCAACAGGCAATGCCGGTTCAAGAATCGGTTGTGGTATTATTAAATAGTTAAGTAGCTATAGAAAACCTATAGTTTAGAAAGCCGCAGATGTGCAAATTTAATAATGCATATCTGCGGCAATATTTTTCCGGAATTATTTTATTTTCATTTGTGCAAAATATGGATGGTCCGGGTTAACAATCAGCTCCTGCCGTTGAGGGTGAATAAGCACATCCATATCTTCTAAAGGAATAGCGCCAAGCAATACTTCTGCATTCCCCGTTAATACTATCGCCTGGCAACTGGTTCTCCTGTTCTTAAACCTGAGCTCAACAGGAGCCACCACTTCATATTCAACAATGGCGCCATTGGCCATTTGTGCTTTGCGGGTTTCAACTACCGGTAATTGCAACTGTTCCTGAATGTTTTCATTTATGCACAACATGATAGAGCCGGTATCCACTAATGCAGATACAGTCATGTGCTTTACATCACCCTCATCCATCAGTTTGCGGCGAACCATAGCAAGATCATCACCATTGATTAATTCTATTTCTGCGTACACTAATCCCATATTCATAGATTTTTTTAAAGTTAGCATTTTCATTTAATAATATAAAGGCTGAAGGCTGTCAGCTATCAGTTCTTCAGCACTATTCTAAACGTGGTGCCTTTACCAGCTTCTGAATGTTTTACAAACAACGCACCCCCGTGGTATTGTTCAATCACCCGTTTTGATAATGTCAGCCCCAGCCCCCAGCCTCTCTTTTTAGTGGTAAAACCAGGCTTGAATAATTTACCGATATGCGATGCGGCAATACCTTTACCGGTATCTGTAACATCAATAAAAATCTCTCCCTGTGTTTTTGTTATATCAACAGTAATTTTTCCTTTTCCTCCCATGGCATCCAATGCATTCTTTAACAGGTTTTCAATAACCCAATCAAACAGTGAAGCAGAAATTTTTACAGGCAGCGTTGCGTTATTATGAGCATTGATTTCGAATTGTACTTTTTCGGGAGCGCGGCGCCTTATATAATCAACCATATTGGTAACCTGCAGCACGAGATCTTTTTCTTCCATAGTAGGCGTGCTGCCTATTTTGCTGAACCGGTCAGATACCAGTTGCAACCTGTCTACATCTTTTGCCAGTTCAACAGCAATTTGCTCACTGCCCGGTGTTTCGCGCAGCATTTCCACCCACCCTTTTAACGAAGTAACCGGAGTGCCCAATTGGTGAGCCGTTTCTTTTGCCATACCCGCCCATAATTGATTTTGCACAGATTTATTACGGGTATTGATGGCGTATAGTGTAACTATGATAAACAAAGCAACAATCAATAATTGCACAAGTGGATAATACCTCACTTCCTGCAATAATTTTGACTCACCATAATAATACAAATCCTTCTTGCCATTCAATGGGTCGGTATATATGATAGGTTCGTGCTGACTTTTAAACTGCTTCAGCTTACGGTTAAGATAACCAGGGTCTGCTTTTATTTTATTGGTATCAAGATTAGTGTACTCTATTATCTTTTGTCCTTCTTCCGATATACGGACAATGGGTATATCATCATTGTTGGTAATAATGGCAGAAACAAGCTTTGTATCAATATCCTGCGGGGAATTGATAAGAAATTTACCGGCTTCCACCCAGGTTTCCACTCTTAGCCTTTCTTCCTTTGCAATTTTATCAGCAAGGTATCGTGAATAAAAAATAGTAGCAATAACAATAATTACCGCTATCGATGTTAGTGCAGTGCGCCAGTTTAAAAAACGCTGAAACATATTTTAAAAATAGGGAAACCGTAACAATGCATCCGTTATTTTTGAAAAATAATTCTTTAGCATTGAGTCAATCACCAACGGTAGCTGTAGTAATTTTAAACTGGAACGGAAAAAGGTTTTTGGAAAAGTTTCTTCCATCTGTCATGCAAACCACGTATCCTGCTAATATTATTGTGGCAGATAATGCATCAACAGATGATTCAGTAGCATTCCTCAATCAATATTATCCCTCTATAGCGCAAATACACAATCCCTCAAACGAGGGTTTTGCCAAAGGATACAATACCGCTTTAAAACAGGTAGATGCAAAATATTATGTGCTGCTCAATTCAGATGTGGAGGTAACTCCTGGTTGGATTGAACCGGTAATTGAGCTGATGGAAAAGGATAATTCCATTGCTGCCTGTCAGCCCAAAATACTTTCCTATAATGATAAAAATATTTTTGAATATGCCGGGGCTGCCGGTGGCTGGATAGATGCTTATGGCTATGCTTTTTGCCGCGGCAGGTTATTTAATGATTGTGAAGAAGATAAAGGGCAATATGATACTATCGAACCTATATTCTGGGCAAGTGGCTGTGCCTTATTCATCAGGTCAGCTATATACCATGCGGTAAATGGTATGGATGAATTGTTTTTTGCCCACCAGGAAGAAATTGATATGTGCTGGCGCATACAATTATCCGGATATAAAATTATGGCTTGTCCTTCATCGGTAGTGTATCATGTTGGCGGCGGCACTTTACCACAGGGTAATCCACGGAAAATATTTCTCAATTACCGTAACAACCTTATTATGATGTATAAGAATTACCCTTTTTTTGAGCGGTTATGGAAACTTCCTTTCAGGTTGATATTAGACGGTATAAGTGTGGTGGAAAAATTAACTTCAGGCGATACCAGTTACCTGCCTCCTGTGCTTAAAGCACATATGTCGTTTTATAAATGGATATTCAGCAAAAAACAAAAGCAATATTTTCCTGCTGCTAAAAGCCGTGTGCCACAGGGCGTATACAAAGGCAGTATTGTATGGCAATATTTTGCAAAGGGGAAAAAGAAGTTTTCTCAAATAATTGAAAATAAAGCGTGAAAGTTTGTAACGTAACTGTTATTTTTGCACAGCAAACGCATATACATGACACAAGAAACTTTAGAAACCAATAAAAAAGATTTTGCCTGGAGTTGGGTTAGGTCATCCCGCTTTTTATTTTATATGCAGGTAGTTAGTATAGTAGCCTTTTTAATTGGCGGAAGCTGGGGCTTATACAAGCACCGCTACAAAGGCAAGCCCAAGGTGGTAGTTCCTGAAAATACACTTTATACGCCTAAATACAAATAAGGCCGGGAATTGTTCAGAAAAATTTTGCCGTTTAAAATCAATCCTTAATTTTGCAACCCCTTCTCAGGCTATCCGACGAAGGAATGGAAATAGTTCTTTAAAAATAAATAATGCGGAAGTAGCTCATTTGGTAGAGCACGACCTTGCCAAGGTCGGGGTGGCCGGTTCGAGCCCGGTCTTCCGCTCAGCAGTCCTCTCGTGGTGCGAGGGGATTTTTTTTGACCTTAGCTGTAGTACTGCTATGAACTTCTGTTGCGTCGCACACTTGTACTGTAGTAATACTATTCAGCAAAAATTATTGCCCCGGTGGTGGAATTGGTAGACACGCAGGACTTAAAATCCTGTGACCCGCAACGGTCGTAACGGTTCAACTCCGTTCCGGGGCACTCTGAATCAATCAGTTATAAAGGCTCACGAAAGTGAGCCTTTTTTATTTTTACCAAATTTGCCAGCAATTTGCCAACAATTTACTTGTCTGTATAATCTCAATTGATTTTTTTGGAAATATCTTGGGAAAGTCAAAGAACTTATCTCCCTAAAATTAAAACGTTTTTCCGGCTTTCTTTCCAAATTTTTACCAACAGAAAAGCCCGCCCATTTTTATAAACGGCGCAGGCAGATAAATACATAAAAAATATTTTTTATTTCCCGATCTCAGAAAACCGTCTACTGAATTTATACGGCCCGATCTTTTTCGTTTTGATATACTCAATTACTTCCGAGCGAATAAAATAAACCCGGCCTCTTTGTTTATGAAAAGGCAAACCTCTTTTCATCCAATCTGTGAGCGTTACCAACGAAATATCCAAAATATCCGCAATGTCGCTGCGGGAAACAAATGATTCGTTATTCGTACCATTTGTTTTATCCTCTGCCTTTAAATCTTCCAGGCATTCTTTTATCGCTTCTTTTATCCATCGCTTAATATCATTCTCATTAGGAACAAATAAAGTTTCCATACCACCACATTTTCTTTTTCCACAAACCGTAACGGAAATATTCAACAACTACTTTTAAACTTCGCCGATCCTCCCCCAATTCCTCCATTCTTCCTTGGATCATCCACTCGCTCAAATTCCAGTAACGCTTCCATGATACTGTTACCGGATGCTATTACCTGATCCTTATGTCCGTATTCAAATTCTTCCACCAGTTCATTGGCTACTTTAAATAAGACCCATTGACTTTGCCTGTCAACTATATAATATTTCATATCTCTTTGTTTAATATGTACACCTGGCTTCCCAACACGGGATTATAAGAAGGGATATAACGGATATATCCCATCTCGTTTAAATCCCGCATACACTTGTGATAGGTCGCCATGCCAGATATTTTTGCCTGCCGCATCAGCTCTTTGCTGTATACAGATAGAGGCGTTTGATGATCCCGGATTTTAGAGCAGTACAGTATGGACATAAATAAGCTGATGTGTGAAGGCCCGATACGCGGGTCTTCACACACTGTTTCCATAAAACCATATAATACACTGTTGCTATCCATCGCTTAATGCGCCTTTTGTTTACGGCTTTGCTTTTTCTCCGGCTGATCATTTTTTTGCTTCTGTGTCTGCTTCTGTTTTTGATTTTGTTTCTGTGTTGGGGGAGGCTCTTGTTTTTCCTTTTGCTCCTGCTTTTGCTGTTGGCTTACTCTTTGTTTCAACTGTTCGGCTAATTCTTTACCGATATACCGTTTCTCCACCAGTTGTTCAGTTGGTATCCGCTCTTTGTTTTGATCGTACACATTCAATGCGCCCAGGGTAATATTGGGCGAGATATACAGCTTTTCTTCATTACCATCGCTACCAACAAAAGTTGCTTTCTGCAAATTGCCCCGGTGCAGGGAATCAATCAATGATTGCTTGTATTGTTCGTTAGCTAGTTCCTTTATCGGATACTTTGAAAGCACATTTTCCAGTTCAAAGCCGTAGTTCTTTGTGTACTGCTTTAATTCATGATTGCCATTGTCCAGCTTGTTCTTAAAATTCAGTTTCACCCAGGCTTCATACTCATTACCTTCATTGCTCACTAAATTTTTGTGAACGGGTCGTCCCGCCAGCAAATTATAGGCTTCTTTCAGCGTGTATTTATTATCTATTTTATTCTTTTGTTGGCCATCATCTTCGCCATCACCTGTTACTTTTTTTGAGGTAATGTAAAAAGTTTGTTTTACTGAATCCGCTTTGCCTTCTTTTTGTAGTTGCAGATCAAACTTGTTGAGAAAATAATAATCTGATGTGGCAGACTTTTTTAAATGCAGGTTTGCGGTTACCTGGTCGCTCTCATAGCTCTTTTTAAACTCATGTTGGATCAACGGTGTACCTTGTTCCATTTTAGCCTTCAATTCAGGTGTAAAAGCTTCTGCAAACCCTGTCCGCTTTAACTGGCTTTCATTGAAGCCCATTGCTTTTTCATCCATGATGATTTTATTTTATGATGATTAAATAGGAATTTTCGTGATAGAGTTCACGTAAACAATTACTGTAGCAATCTTGCTTTCAAAATGGTTTTGTATTTAACCGGAAGAAGCAGCGACCGTCCACCGTTCTTTTCTGTTACCTGGATGATCAACTCTTTTGCTTTAGGAATGGTAAAAGGCGGGAAAGCCAGTAGCATTTCACCGGAAGACTGCCCGGTAATTATACTTCCCGCATCGCTGTATAATGGCTGTAATTCTATTTCCTGTATAGCAGTGCGCTTTGCTCTTTTCCTGTCTCGTATAAAGAAACGAACGAAATCGGGTTGGTATGCTATGAGTGAACTGTTCTCTAATTGCAGGGTAAACCACATTGCCTGTTGATCCAAGTAAATGCCTGTTAAGGACAAGCACATCTTTTGTTGCTGATCACTTTTATGTAAAAACGTATTTTGTTCTTTTACTTTCTCTGCCAATGTTTTTATTGCCGATTCATCAATCGGCGCATCAGATAAAAAAGCAGCTTGCCTTTTATTAATAGTATCAGCAGAAAAAGAAATATTCAATACCGATGGATCATCAGCATAATCTACAATAAAGGAGTAAAAGCGTGCATCACCTGTCACAATAGACAGGTTGGTTTGTTTGAAATGCTGCCACCCGGCTTTGATCTGCAAAATATTTTCTACCCCCTTTGCTTTCTGCGCGAGTATTGCGGCACTTCCCCTATCCACGCTTTTAATGGCAAAAGGGAATATGAGATTACTGGTTTTACCATAGGTTATAGCGATATGAAAGGGCTTGATTTCTTCTGCCTGAATTACATTATTCTGTATTTGCGCTTTAACAGGTAACTGAAAGGAGAATAATATTCCTGTCATCAATACAACACTGATCCTTTTCATACACGAAGGAATTTTTTAATGATAAAATTTCGTTTACTGGTTTTTCTGGTTATTGTCACGTAGCAATACCCGGTATCCTGACTTTGCGGTTACTTTTACCAGCTTAGCTTTTTTACCGATCAACGATTTTACTGCCTGGATACCTGCATTGGCCGCCTGCGCGCCAAGAGAAGGATCAAGGGTGGCAAGGCTCATGCTTTGAATAGCCTGATCGCCCGATTGTTTGGCAACATCCCTGGTAATAGAACCCGGAGCAAAAAAACCTTCCATACCGTCCAGGTTATAAACCGATAAATCCACTGGTAAAATGTGATTTTGATACCTGATAACATTAATGTGAACTGTCAGCCGGTCTCCGTTCATTGAAGCCAGCCCATATATAAAATGCCCTCTTGGAACTAACACACCATTGATATAAACTTCGTTTTCTAATTCCAGCTTTACGGTAGCACCATTGAACAAAGTCTGTTCTTCAGGAATATTAGCAGGGATTTCCATTGAACCAGGAATATTGTTGCCTGTATCATCATCTAATGAATAAAACTTGCTTTGTTGCGATGGCTTTTGTTTGATGCTATCTGTCATTGCAAGTAATTGGCTGGACTGAAGTAATGAAACATTCACAGCATTGCTTTTTGTTGTAACCGGGAATACCTGTCCTTTATGCTTTTCTGATTGTTCCAGCAGTTTTTCTTTTACCCGGTCGGGATGCTGGATGTCCAAAATCTTTTCCAACATGCCATTGATCTGCTGCATTTCCGGGTTAACGGCATTATCATCTCCCTGCATGGTTTTCATCATACTTTCCAACCTGTCAATATCTGCTGTATTAACGGAAGCCCCCGGATTACCGGAAAGTATTTCAGTTGTCAATTCTTTATCTGTTTCACTTTTTAATGGCTGATTATTTTTATTCAATGCCTCATCCAATTGCGCCAGCTTGCTGTATACTTTTGCTTCGTTCGGGTCTCTCGTGTTTTGCAATTCCTGTGGATAAGGATCATAAGTAAAACCCATTGCTGTATCCCGAAGGCTGTCTGCAATAGCAGTTTTTTTATCCAGCGAAGTCAAATTGTAATAAGGGTCATTTTTTAGCAGGGAACGGTACCGGGCGGAATCCTTATCTGCCTGTTCATAAAAGCGCAGCTTATTCCAATTGCTGTCTTTACTTACTACCGGTTCCGGCAGGTTCATGTTAAATCCTTTTTGTGCCGGCGTTTGTACTTTAGCCTCCGTAGTGCCAATTAACCCGATTGACCAAAGCAGAAAGGTCATAAACGGGAAAACCAGCAAGGGCAGCAGGAGAAAGAATTTCCGTTGCCGGAGAAATTTTGCAGAATGTGTTAATTGTTTTTCCATAATCTATTTTGTTTTATTTGCCATTGATAAACTTGTTCAATAAAATCAATACTGTCCATTAGGCCTTGCCTCACTGCGAGAATACTATCATATTTTACTTTCCCTAACCTGGTTGTTTGCAGGCTGTCCATGTATTTTTTGAATTGTTGAATATTGTGGTATTGCTTTTCTGTAAGTACCATCATAGGTTGAAAAGCACCGGTGCTATCGCTTTGTGTGGCATAGCCGGGAACAGACATTTTTTCAATCCTTAATTTCCCGGAGGGGTTTTCAAAAGCCCGGATAGCAATATGGATACTGCCTCCTCCGGCAAGCAAACAGAATAATGCAAGGCAGATTTGCTTGTATCGTTTGCTATATTTTTCCACTTTATGGTTTAAATAGTTTGCACACTTCCTTTGCTTCCCGCCAATAGCTGCCGCCCATCGCTGCCATACAGGTTGCATTATTGATTGTTTTGTTTTTTTTTAAATATGCCGAACATAACTATCGTGTTATTGTTTTGAGGTCCTTGTTTTCAAGTGTTCGCCATCTTTCAATCAAAAACCCATGTGAATTATTATCGCTCCGGCTTACACTACGCAGGTATCCTTCTGTTACCAGGCTGCGGGTAACAATGCTGGTAGTGCGGATGATCTGTTGGGTAGCATAACACTGGAAGTAATACGGATAATTATCTGTGCTAAGGGCGATACTGTCAATACTGATTTGCTGGCTGATATTGCCGGCAATGATATTGGAATAATAACCGTTCTCCTTTAAGTTTTCATACTGGCTTTTAGCTGAACCATCTGCCAGGTACAGCGCTCTGGTAATATTGCCTTGTATCACTTTATCATCGGGATCAAGCGTAAAAAAATAGTGATGGAACATCCTGATATGATCCCTTGCTTCTACAGGAATATTATCTTTTCTTTCGCCCGCCAGTGCTTCCAATGCCTTTCCGTTAGCCAATACATATACTTTGGACTGTGTTATAGCAGCCAGTTGATAACTTTTATACAGCACAAACCCGCAGAGCAGAAAGCAGCCTGCAATGATCACTATGGTAAAGAGCCGGATATACCGGAAAGCTGTATCTATATTTTTCATTTTGGTGAACATGTTTCAAATCTTTTAGTTTAAAGCCCCATCATTTCGCGTCCACCTGACACTACTTTTCCTGCAACCGTACCTGCAGCATTTACACCTGTTGAAGCCACCGTCCCCGCGGTACTCATAGATATACCTGTTGTTTTTGAAGTAAGCGCATCACCACCGCCTACCCACATAATATGTCCTGCGATGGAAGGAACCGTGAAATACCCGACTATACCGATAATCAGAAAAAGGAGATAACCCATATCGGCCCTGCTGAAAAAAGTATCGCCGGATTGGCCAATTTGCTGCAGGTCAATCTTGAGCATATTCTCCTGTATCTTGCCGATCACCGCGCCGAAAACGTTAGCCACCGGCAACCATAAAAAAACATTGATGTACCGGGCAAGCCAATGCCTGATCGTATGATGAAAGCCGTCAAAAACACTTAACCCAAAAACAATCGGCCCAAGAATAGCGAGAATGATTAAATTAAAAGTGCGGATGGTATCAATGCAAAGAGATGCGGCGGCAAATAACACCTGCAATACTTCGCTCATCCATTCCTTAATGGAGTTACGGAAATTATAGTATGCCTTATCCATTGCAAATTTGATGTCATTGCCAATACCTTGCAGCCAGCCTTCATCGCTGGAGTTTTCTTCAGGATGCGTGTACTTATACCATTTATCCTTATCACCATGGCCGGTTTCACCGACATACATTTGCCAAATGTTGGACTGCTTAACAGCGTCTTGTTTTTGTTTGAGCAGGGCTGCTATAGCTACGTCTGTATTTTTTACCATCGCTGCCGTACCCGTAACCGTTGGTTTCATCACGGCGTTGATCATGCTTATAACAGAAGGGAAAATCAAAATAGCGAAGCCGATCACAAAAGGACGGAACAGAGGATAAAAGTCTATCGGTTCTGCGTGTGATAAATGTCGCCACACACGAGCGGCGATATACCACATAGCTGCAAAGCCGGCGATACCCCGTCCCACACCAATTAACTGACCACATAACGGTATCATTTCATCATAGAGCTGATCCAGGACGCTGTGCAGCCCTTTTATATCATTCAACGGACTGCCATTCTGCGCATGGCTGATCACTGGCAATATCATTCCCGCCATTGCCGCAAGGGCAATTTTCCCACGTCTACACATATACCATACATTTACAAGTTCACTTCCGCATTAGCGGAATCTCAATCACACCAAATCACTCATAACTTTTCAATCGTACAGCATACCGTTACTTTACATTGTAGTATTGCTGAACCCGGTTAATATCCCGGCTTTCTCTTTCCCGTTGCAAGGCGAGTACAGAAGTATTGCTATTGAAGGAGCGCAGGAATAATAATTTATCCTGCATATCCTCATATATCTTATCAATTTCTGCCAAACGTTCATCATCGCTCATGCGAAGCTTGCCGGACATGGTAACCGTTAGCAGGTCATCCAGGTTTTTAAGAGACAGGTTAAACAGGTTACTATAAACACCGTTGATATAATCTATTTCATCAGCATTAAACCATTCGCTTGTTTTAAACCGGTTAAAGGCGGATTTATATTCTTTTACAATAAGCAACTGGTAATTGATAATATCAGCCACACGCCGGTAGTTTTTGACAGCAGGACTTACCTCCATTAATCCATCAAGGAATATTTGATGAAGCTTAAAATTTCCTTCTGAAATATTCTTAATCGTCTTGTAGCCGCCGGAAATGATCTCATATCCTTTTTTTAAGTCCGATAATATTTGCTTGAACTGCGCCAGCTTTTCAATATTAAGCGCCAGTTGCATCAGTTCCGTTACCTGGGCTTTTGCTTTTACCGGGTAGCTCATTGAAAACGCCGCTATACATAAAAAAATCAAAAGCTTTTTCATACTCTACATTTTTACACCTCACAAAATTGATTGACACTACTGCTTATTGCCCGTACAGGACACGAACTGTTGTAGCTTCATTTAGCCCTTTGCTGCGTTGGAGCGCCATTACATTTATATCATTTGAAAAACTTTCTGCAAATGCATAAGCGTCCTGCATATTTGAATATAAACGATCAATACGCTTTATTCGTTCATCATCACTCATGGTTAGTTTATTTGGCGTAAGTATCTGCGTTAGCTCATCCGTTAAGTCAGTACAGGCTTCTGAAAGCGCTGCAAATACTTTATCAAAATAACTGGTCTCACTATTATTAAACAGGTCAGCAGAACGAGCCTGTTTCATCGCTGTCTTTGATTTTCGGGCAATTGTAATATGGAGCGCAATAATATCCGCCACCTTAGTATAGTTCCTGATCTTGGGATTGATACCTATTAGTCCTGCAAAGAAGTCTTTATCTAAGCTCCAATGTCCATTCTTAATATTGCTGATGGTGGTGAGACCATTCTTCGCAATCCTGTATCCTTTTTGCAAATACTCTATATACACCTGGTTAGCTGCGATCTGTTGAATATAGAGTTTAATGGTTTTATTTTGTCCCTGGCTGCATAGGGAAAAAAGCAGCATACCCCCGGCTATCATCACTTTTTTCATACTCACGTTATTTAATAAGATTATTACTACCTGATGCCATACATGGCTTTCACCCTTTCGATTTCCTGTTCGTCTTTTGAACGTTGCAGACTTAACCGCACATTCTGACTATTGAAGTCCCAGAGATCATTCAGATTTTCATCAATGTGCGCTGCTACTGCACTAATCACTTCCAGCCGTTTGCCGTCTGTCATCTTTGTATTCAGCGCATTGACCACCAAAAACAATTGATCCAGGTTTTTCAAACTTTCATCCACAATGCCGGTATATACCTGCACCATGTACTCAATTTCACCAGCAGTAAAATGTTTATCCTGCTTAAACAATGCAAAAGCCCTTTTGTATTCCTCCACGATCCGCACCTGCTTTGCCATGATCTCTTTTACCTTTTGATACCCGCTGATCAGCTCCTTTACTTTTTTAAGTTCATCATAGTATTTGGCATATTGTTCCCTGTTCTTATCCAGCCAATCGGAGATTTCATCCAGCTTTAACTTTGAAAGCGTATTTTCCAATGTCTTTTGAGCGTTTTGCAGCCAGATGGTTTTATTCTGCAAACGCTGCACAGCTATGTCAGCCGCTTTAATAGCGGCGATCAATGCCTGCCTTACTACTTCCCAAATAATCGCATGACTTTTTTGTGTGGGAGCTATCGTTAACCCGATACAAAGCACCAACGCCACAATTATCTTTTTCATACACTCGCTTTGTTTGATCGTTAATACTCACTTTATCTTTCTATATTCACTGCTACTCATTGATAGTTTGTCCTGGTCGGGTAAAAAGGTAAATACCCTTCCTTTTTGCTGTCCCATCAGTTGATGCGTTTTCTCATCATATACGGCTGTCCAGGTTTCTTCTTTATGTTGCGGAGATAATACTCTGCCGTCAATGGTCTGCTGATAGCCCGTTCTTCTTTTGATCGAATAAACGCCCCCTGTTTCATCCATCACTTCAAAAACAAGCGTATCCATGCCTTTGGTAAATTCATTATTGATCTCTTTGATATACATGCCGGGAATAAAGGTCTTTACCATGTCGGCGGCCGGATTACTGCAACTGCTGATTACTACAACTGCAATTAAAAGGTTAAGTAAATGTTTCATAGTATTACAAGTTTGTTTCTTTTAAAAGCATCAGTTTTTGTGCCATACTACGCTGTTTTCAGCCTATTTATCAACCGTTGTGCATATCCTTTATCTTGCTCCCTTTGTTTCATTTACCAGCGCTGTAATGCCCTGTTCCATGCTTCCGTATTTCCTTGCATATTCCTGCACTTTTACTCTTTCTTTTCCTTCGGTGGTGAAGGCGAGATATTCTTCCGGGCTCAATTCATTTTTATAAACCTTTGTTACCAGGCCACCGAGGTCAATAAATATTTCCCTTTCATCCTTATTTACGGAAAGCAGGATTGTTTTTGCTTTATCGGATAGTCCCAATGTTTCCTGCAGCTTATCAAATTTGTTCATAAACTTGCGCATATCCATCAGTATCTTAATATCTGCGTTGTTGATGATAGCTTCTTTAATAATCGGAGAGCTTATCAGGTCGTCCAGCTCTTGTGTAATAACACAGGGTATACCGTTAAATTTTCGGATCGTTTTAAATGCATATTTTAAAAACTCTGCCATGCCCGATCTGGCAATGGCTTTCCATGCTTCGTCAATGACCAGCACTTTGCGTTTGCCTTGCAGCTTTCGCATCTTGGAAATAAACATCTCTGTGCAGATCGCCGTAATTACGCCAAATAAAATCGGGTGATCTTTAATATTGTCCAATTCTATGACTACGAAAGGCTGATTGAGTAAGTCCAGGTTCTCTGTTGCATTCAGCAAGTAATCAAATTCGCCGTTCCGGTAGTATGGCTTGAGCACATAGAGGAAATTATCAACATCAAAATCTCTGTCTTTCACTCTTTGAGATTTAAGCACTTCCACATAACTATTTTCCAGGTATTCATAAAAACTGTTGAAGCAGGGAAGTACATCCTGCGCGGTTTTCAGGTATTCGTAATAACCGGAGAGTGCATTAGACAATGCCACGTATTCACTGCGATTAAAATTTTCATTCTCCTGTTTCCATAACGAGACCAGTAGCGCCTTTAAACTTTCTTTCTTTTCCGTATCCAGCACATCGCCTTCAGGGATATAAAAAGGATTGAAGCGGATCGGGTTCTTTTCTTCGTAAGTAAAATAATAGCCGCCCACCAGCTCACAAAGGCTCTTATAGCTTCCCCCAATGTCAATCACCACGCAATGCGCTCCCTGATCATACAGTGATCGCAAAATATGGTTAACGGTCATGCTTTTGCCACCGCCCGATGTGCCGCAAACAAGCATACCCATATTACTGGTAATACCTTCTTTTCTTGGCGCATCGAATAAATCAACATATACCGGCTTGCCGCTAAGACGGTCACAAAACCGGATGCCCTGGCCAGGGGCTACACTCCTGTAGTTGGTTTCAAGATTGAGAAAACAACTGGCTTGCTCGGCGAACGTGTCGAATGTATCGTTCACGGGAAAATCGCCGGCATTGCCGGGAATGCCAGCCCAAAAGATTTGCGCTGCTCCTGCTGTTTCGGGCTTAGCTGCCGCATTCATTTGTGCGAGTGCAGAAGCAACAAGGTTCTTTACATCCTTTAGTTCTTCTTTGTCTGTTGTCCATGCCAGGATATTAAAATGTGCTTTCACGGGTAATCTCGATTGGCTGATACATTCGTTGAGAAAATCGTTTACAGCATCACGAGCAATGGCATTCTCCCGGCTGTACGCCGAAAGGGATTGCAGTCGTAGTCTTTTGCTTTCAAACTTTTTCAATGTCGCCTGTGCATCGCCAACCAGGATATACTGGTTATAGATATGATTACAAGGGAGCAACAACCCTAACGAGCCTGCAAAACCTATCGGGAACTTGGTTTTATCCGTGCTGTATTTATCATAACCGATAGCTGAGCCGCAAAGTGCCGGAAGCGCATCCATATCAGCAAGAGTAAACAACTGGCAATATTTATCGCCCACCTGTAATCCTTCTTTTAATTGCAGGTCATTAATGAGTAAAGAATGTTCATTGCCTGATAAAGTAAAATACCTTTCAATCAGACCTGTCTTGTTTTGCCGGCTGAATAGTTCTTCGTTGGTCAATCGTTGCAGCTTAATGCCTGCATCAGTCAATATTCTTTGGAACTGTCCTGCCTTATCTTCCAGTTCCTGCAATGCAAGCGGGCTGATGGTTTGCTCCGGTGCAAGCGTTGGTCGCAGCAAATTGGAAAAAATAGAAGTGGAAACTTTACGACCTGATGGTTTTTTGGTGAGTAGTATATAACAATGATGTTCCAGGAATGACCTGCCGGTAAAATACCTTTCCGCACTACGGGTTAAGAAACTGCTATCCTGGTTTGCCGGTTCAGGCTTGTAACTGGAATGAATAAACCAATCCTGCTGATGCAGCACGCTGTCTTTGGGCAGTGTTCTGATAGACTTCACCCAACCCTGGTGCAACGCTTCAAAGTCATCGCCCGACTGCGTGAAAATTTCCGGCAGCGTAGCTTTGAAAGCAATGGTTATATCTCCCTGTTTGGAAAGAATGCAGTTATGCTCTATATCCATGATCGGCGATATGTCCTTCAACCACTTTTCCATACACTCACTGTTTGATAAACTGTTTTCTTGAATTGCATTTGATCACATGAGGCAGCATCCGCTTCGCCGCTTTCTTCATCATACCATACTCGCCATACTTATTGCTTAACCTGTACACCCAGGTAAATAAAAATCCTCCCGCAGTCAAAATAATCATTAAGCAGATATAGGTATTGACACCTGTTACATACAAAATGGCAAACAGTATAAGCAGTCCGATCAAACCACCGGCAAGATACCAGATATACTGTGCCTTCAGCCCACGAAACTCAATGCTCTTGTTTACGCCTTTATTAATGCTGTAAATACTGTTTGCCATCACTTCTGCTTTAAAGCCCGAAAAACGATTTCAGTACGGTAGCCACGATTACCAAAAACACGCAGGATCCAAACCATGCTGCCGCCGTTGACCCTGTATCCGGGTGACCATTGCTCCATTTCTGATAAACCCGCACAGCGCCAATCAACCCGAGGATAGCGCCAACGGCATACATTAGGTTACAACCTACATCAAAATACCCTCGTACTTTGGTATTGGCTTCCTGGATACCGGCTACGCCGTCCTGTCCGTAAGCCATACTGCTTACAATAAAAAGTGTCATTGCCGAAAGTCCGGGCAATAACTTTCCTTTAAGGATTTTATCCTTCACACAAATCTTCCTGCACATAATCCTTCTATTTATTGTTTATAAAGAACTTCGTTCATTCTTATACCTGATGCCGCCTGCCTCTTACTTACAGTGGCGTACAGAGGCAGGGCAGACAATCAGGATTTGGCTCCATAGTCCCGGCGTTACTTCACTCACGAACTTGTTTCTACTGCACTTCACGCTGCGGGAACAGAGCTATATATTTCATCCGGCGGACTAACTCCACAGCCCTGTAAGTTCATCAGCCGTCAGGCGGATATTGCAGTGGTTTTCACTTTCTGCCGCTACAAGGTTTGTTAATGGCTGTTGAAAGCCACTGCTTTTTAATGCCGGATATTTTTTGAATAACCGGAATACGGATTTTAGTAGTTCATCCTTGCCGGATGCCTGAGATGCCAACTGCTGCAATAACGCCCGCAGTTCATCTACCAGGTCATGTACGGTATGCGTTAGTTCAACCTGCTGCCGGTCAATTGCAGGTTCTTTCATCTCATCATGGTCTTGGGGAAATAGGGATGCTTGTTCTTTAAGTGGGGGTAGGGTTCTTTTTTCGGGCTTGAATAGCTCACCGCGGTAATACCGGAATAAAACCAATGCATAATATAGAGCGGCGATAATGCCGCAGGCGGTCAGGTAGACCGGCCAGTTAATGACTGGTGTAAACATATACTTCTCTTTTTCTTGCTTCACAATTCTTTCGCGCACTGCGAGAGATATTTTCACCACGCAAACAGGTTGTTATCGCTGCTGCTTCATTGTTGATACAAATTTGCGGGATTTGTACAGCTCCTTCCAAACCGTACACCTGTAAGATCATACATAATAAGCCATGTAAATATTTTATAATCAATGTGATAGACAGTGAAACCTAATTTAACAAGATGAAGCAAAAGCTTTGTAATTCCCCATCATTTATGGTAATTTGCACTCGACATACGGTAAAAATATTAAAGCGTTTTTTGCTTTAAGTCTCGCAACAGAAAACTGGTAATTTTTAAGAGAACGAGGCGAAAGGTGAAGCGCCACCCTATGGGGTGGGCTCAACTATTCGTTCTCGGGTATACCAGTACCTCTGTTGCGGTAGGAGACGTCCCGCCTCTTTTTATTTTACACCCGCTTGCATACGGGACAACAAGCGATAATCTTACTGGTATGCAACAACAATCTGCTGATTTCAACCTTAAGCAACCCATAGACCGGTTGGCTTTTACAGATGATTTCAAACAAAGAGCAAAGCAAATGAATGTTCAAAGCATCGGGCAGGTAGTGGTTCTTTCTCAAAGAATACTGGAAAGCAAGCCTGGATTCAGTAATGCCTGGATGGATGAATTAACGGAATATGCCGCTGCTTGCGGCTTTCTTGAATTACTGGATGGTGACAGCAGGTGGGAATAAGCTATAATGATCCTTATCTACGGTTTGGCGGTGGTATCGGTTTACCGCTTTTAATAAGCGTTTCAATAGCATCTAATTTCCTAAGCATCCGTTTTAGGATATTTTGTACGGAACGGAGCGTAACTAAGCTGATGCTGTAAATGTATTTATATAAGGTCTCCGGCTTGTATTCGTCATACACACCTTTAGATACAGTACGAACATATCTTGCCATAAACCGTGTAAGGGCGGTTAATGCATTCCTTTTCACCCTGAAAACAGCCGTCTCAATAAATAGCCGTATAATGAGCGCCAGTTCTTCAATGGAAAGCGTTGTCATGATCTTGCCGGTTTCCGCCATTTCTTCTTCCGTTACCGGGGTTTCTTCCATAAACAAAGTATAATGTTGTGCCTCTTTTGCTTTCACTTGCCGTTGCAACCAATCTGCCAGGGTGCGGGCCATTATCCGTCCATCAGGTTTATAATACACATCGTTCCTTACCGGGAGGCGTCTAAAATGTTCGTGCATTGAACGCAGAAATTCTATTTCAGCTACCATGTCTTCTTTTGCTGATGCTTTTTCTGTGATCAGTCGCTTGATCGCTTCATAAACCAGCAGGCTATTAAAATTGATGTGGCAAAGCTTATCAATCAAAATACCAATAGCTTTACTATGTGGATTTTTTGCATCAATGAACTCTTTTAGCGTTGTTTGCAGTTCGATAAAAAAATGGAGGCGGTAATAGCGGATGGGTTTGAGTGGTTGAGCCTGCAGCCAGAAGCGGATGGGGCGAAGGAATGCATCACTAAGCGCTTCTGGCACACGGAGTAACTTTAACTGGCTTTCAAAAACGGGCAAATCTTTCTGCCAGCTTTCCTTTAGAGAAAGAAGGGATTGAGCGGGAATAGCCAGTCCATAATCCAGGAAATCCGGGAAGGATAGCAGCAGGAAATATTGTAACCTTCAATGGTGGAAAATGCGTCTGGTATGTCCGAAGCATTATCGGAAATAGCTTCTGCTATGCTTATCAATCCTAACTGATGCTGCCTGACATAATTTTTGAGGAAACCTGCATCATGTTCGGAGCAGGCAATAACTCGCCAGACATTCTTTATTCGGTTCACTTCATCTGGTAAAGTACCTTCTTTATTGACTTCTTTTTGGTAAGCAGTGGATTGGATCAGTTTTTCTATTTTGGATAGCTCATAACTCATACGCTGCCGTTTTTCATTCATCGTTCAACTTATACCCAGTGCAAAATCCGCACCTTAGTACTACTTAAACAGCAGTATTTCTATACGGAATCCTCCGTATTTTTTACTTTCTATCTTTATCATCAATGCTAACAAAGCCAGTAGCGTCCAGCTTCTGAATCAATTCTACCCGGTTGGATACTTTTGCCTTTTCAAAAATGTTCTGGGCATGTTTGCCCACAGTCTTTTCAGATATAAACAGCATTTCCCCGATAGCCTTATGTGTTAACCCTGTACAGATCAATCGGGCTATTTCAGTTTCCCTCTTGGTAAGCTGGTATAGTTCGCAGTTTTTTGCAAATCGTTCCTCCATGCTCATTTGATCTCTTTGCAGGGAGATTCTTTCCAGTTCTTCTTTAAGGCGTTTGTCATAACCGGATAGCTTTTGTTCTGATTCTATTAGCTTCAGATGTTCAATCCTCAAACCATATACATTGCGGTACAAATGCAATCCCATCATCAATAAAAAACCGGTGTTGGTGGTAGTAACTTCCACCGTTTGATTAAGGTCGAAATACGTAATAACAGGTAGTCCCACCCAAGAGGCAAGGCTTAGAAATAATACAACAATTTCGACTTTGGGTTGCCTGCTGCTGAAATCATTATTGTATTTATAGCGGAGAGCTTTCTGTAAAGAATAAATCACCCAAAGCGCATACAACGTTGGAATGATTAGGATATTCTTTGCGGTTCTCAGGTCATCAGTAATGGCAAATACAATAACGAAAACAATACAAGGCAGTATAAGGAAGAGATAAACGCCCTTATAAACATGAAACTGCATCTTTTTCAAGCCAAAACCTTTATAAACATAATATGGAAAATAGCAGGGCGTAATAAAACCTGTTGCGTAGGCGATAGAATTTTGAAGAAAGAATGAGCCGGGTAAGTTGGCATCGGGTAGTAGTCCCCCTGTTATATTGTAGATTACCAGCAATAGAAGCAAAACAATGTTTAATAAAGCTGCTGTATCGTCCGGTCGCGAGAACCTATAGAGTAGCAGATAAAAAAGAATAAGCAACTCTAAACACACAAACCCTAACGTGGTCCAATGCATTTCTGTTCCAGGTACAAGCATAGCATCATTTGTTATCTCTTTTCAGAAAAAACAATTCATATCCCAAGTCGAGCTTATCATATACCACAAACCCATATTTTTCATACCAGGGAATATTTTTCAGAGTTGAGGTTTCCAGGCAGACAACTCGTTTATCAAAGTCATTTTCGGACAATATTTTCTCAAGGAGTTGGCCGCCAATACCCTTTCCTTGATCAGAAGGACTTACACCTATAAACCATAAATAACAAAGTGGCTGCTTTGGCTGCATTGCTTTAATCTTTGCCTCACGCGCCATTGCCTTTCTCATATTAGCAATACCAATGCACTTGAAGATCAATTTAACATCCCACCAGATTGAGCGTAGCGTAGTTTTCTTTTTATCCGGTAGCAATATCAGTGCGCAGGCTTTTTTATCATCAGACAGCAATACTTTACCAAAAGAATAGCAGACTTTGAAGGAATATTCCATTAGAGATAGGATACGCCGTTTTCGCTTCCCATCCTGGGGAATGATATAACTAAGACTCTTGTTATCATCAAAAGCATTGACAAGGATATTGACAACGTGATGTTTATCTGAATATCGCACTTTGATCATAGAAAACGGTTTATTGATCACCAAAAAGCAATAAACTTCAAATTAGCAGATCTTTTACTATATTGATCATGTTCTTCCTCCAGCGTGTTCTTGGACACTTTCAAAACGCTTATGAACGTAATCCCAGTTAATGATATTCCACCATGCATTAATATAATCAGCTCTTCTATTTTGATACTTCAGGTAATAAGCATGTTCCCATACATCCAATCCCAATATCGGAACACCCTTGTATTCACTGATATCCATCAACGGGTTATCCTGGTTAGCCGTAGACCCTATTACAAATTTATTTTCGTCCTTGAGATATATCAGCGAGGTCCATTCACTGCCAAACCTTGCAGCCGCCACGTTCGTAAATGCTTTCTGAAAGGCTTCAAAGGAACTAAAACTTTTGCGAATAGCTTTATCTAATATCGCCTGCGGGCGATTGTCCACCTGCACCGGACGCAAAGATTTCCAGAACAGTTCATGATTATAAAGGCCCAGCATTATTACGCATTTTCGTAATATATTTTGAAATGCTGAGTAGAATATCTTCGACACTGGTGCTGCTGGTTGAAACATTTTCTTCCCTGGCTGCTTCTGCCATATTTTTTGCATAGGCCGATGCATGTTTGGTATAGTGTATTTCCATTGTTGTTGCATTAATAACCGGCTCAAAGGCATTATAGGCATAAGATAAAGGAGACTGCTCCCAACCTGTCGGCGGATTCATAAAGTTGAGGTGATCTGATTTTTGAGCAACGGCAAGCCTTACCATATCAGTAAGACCCAGTGATAATGCAGCTTTCCCTGCTTTTTTTCAGAAAGCTTCTTCTATCTTTAAAAGATTTTTCTTCATGCCCTTAATATTTTTAATTAATTGTTTTGAACATTACATTACTGAATACCGATTGCAGAACGGTGATTAGTCACAACGTTACCCATTGTAAAAGTACTTAATTATTGCAATTGTGTTGCAATAATGGCTGATTTTTTTAAGTGTTATTCAGTTGCGGTCAAAGAAGACTTTACTGCTTTAGCTGGGTTATCAATTTTCGAGTGTTCTGTTAACATCTGAATCACAAAAGAATAAGGGAATTGTTTATATTTGCAACATAGTAACAAATATTTATTGTTTAGGCATCCACACATACAAAAACTGCTCTCAGGTGTAATGCTGCTCCTTTTTACCTTCAGCATTACGTCTAAACGTTTTTTGCATGACCTTGTTGCCGATCACAAAGACACTATAGCCTGCCACGATAACCTTACAGCTCATCACATACATTCCGCCGGCTTTTATTGTACCTGCGACGACCTAGTTGCTGAATCGGTATATATGAGCGGCGACAATACTATTGAATTATCCGTTCCGGCGATGTTCATTGAAAAGCAACCTGCTTTTGTCGGGAACTATCACTACGTAGCCGCTCTGTTTTCTGAGCTTCGCGGCCCGCCTGCCGTTATTTAACCCGTTATCTCCTCATTTTTTTAGAAAACAGCCTCCTGTTTTCTGTTTCGTATTTACCTATTTATCCATCAGGTTTTGAATAAGCTATTACTTCTGTTACTACTGGTATTACCAGGTCTGCCAGGATTTGCCCAGGATTGTTCCTTAACGCTTTCCGGCCAGGTCACGGATACCGATATAAGGGAAAAATTACCCGGGGCTACTGTTTTGATCAGGGAAACCAATCAATCCATGGCTGTGCCGGCTAATGGGTTTTATACATTTGAAAAGCTCTGCCCGGGTACATATACACTTGCGGTAACCCATGTAAATTGTGATACCCTGCAGGTGATTGTAAAGCTTGATACCACTACCCGCCGGGATTTTCAATTGCCGCATAACCGGAAGCAACTGGAAACAGTTACTATAACAGTCGAGCGCAAACAGGATATTGCCACCAATGCCATAACGGATATAAAAGCAAAGCAGCTTTTTAGTGTAAGCGGGCAAACGCTGGGAGAAAGCCTTAAAAGCATTCCGGGGCTTAATTCCATCCAGACCGGTCCTTCTGTTTCTAAGCCGGTGATACACGGGCTGCACAGCAACCGGCTGCTGATCCTCAACAACGGCATCCGCCAGGAAGGGCAGCAATGGGGTTCGGAACACGCGCCAGAAATAGACCCCTTTATCGCCAGTAAGATCACTATCATAAAAGGAGCGGCAAGCGTGCGTTACGGCTCTGATGCAATTGTGGGCGTAATACTGGTTGAACCCAAAGCGCTCAATCCGGAAAAAAGATTACAGGGCGAAGCCAATCTTGTTGCCGGCACTAACGGAGGAACCGGCGCTGTATCCGGCTTGCTGGAAGGAAAATTAAATGGCGTACTGGAAGGATTTAACTGGCGCATACAGGGCACTTTAAAAAGAGCCGGGAATTTCAGGACAGCGCATTACTACCTGAAAAATACCGGGCTGGCTGAAGGTGATTTTTCTTTAGGAAGTAATTATAAAAATAAAAAAGAAAATTTCGGCGCCGAAGTTTATTACAGTGAGTTTCATAATAAGGTAGGCATTTTTGAAGGCTCGCATGTAGGTAATGTTGCTGACCTCGAAGCGGCCTTCAAGCGGGAACGACCGCTGACCCCTTCTTTCTTTTCGTATGATATCAACAGAACTTACCAGGACATTCATCACCAGTTATTAAAAATAGCTTCCTTTTATAAAATAAAGAACGCGGGCAAAATTGAAGCGGTATATGCTTATCAGAAAAACAAGCGCGATGAATATGATATTGATCTTCCATACAGCAGCGATCCTGAAATACTTAAATTACCACAGATCAGCTTCCAGATAAAAACCCATACGCTCGATCTTATATACCATCCTCAGGTAAAAAATAATTTTACCGCCACCTACGGTGTCAGCGGTTCAACACAGGGAAATGTTTTTAAAGGTATAAGATACCTTGTTCCTAATTTCCGGAATTACGGAGGCGGGGTATTTGCTATTGAACGTTACACCAAAAACAGACTTTCCTTAGAAGCCGGTGTAAGATACGACTACCGCTGGCTGCGGGTATACAAGCTGAATAATAATACGCTTCAAACCTATTATAACACGCATACCTACCAAAACCTTACCGGAACTATCGGAAGCGCTTACCGCTTCAGCGATAAGTTTTCTGTGAGCGCAAATATCGGCAGCGCATGGAGAGCGCCAAGCGTGAATGAGCTTTATATTGACGGGATACATTTAAGCGCTGCATCTTACGAAAAAGGTGATTCATCGCTTCGCTCTGAAAGGTCGTATAATTTTACGCTGTCTTCCCGGTATAAAACAGCTAAGTTTTTTGCGGAGATCGTTTTGTATGATAACATCATTAATAATTTCATATATGCCAAACCGGCTTTACAGCCCATCACTCTGATCAATGGCACTTTCCCGCTTTTCAATTATACCCAGGCTGATGTAAACCTGAAGGGGCTTGATCTTGAATGGCAATATACCCCGGTTAATTGGTTTGCTGTCAATTCCAAAGTTTCTATTGTTCGCGGGTGGAATAAAGATATAAAAGACTACCTGGTATTCATGCCGGCAGACCGGTTCGACAATACCCTGAAATATCAGCCAGGCAACTGGCATGCTTTGCAGAACTGCTATTTCAGCCTGCAGAATATTACAGTTTTGCGACAGACGAGGGTACCTCCCAACAGCGACTATGTGCCTCCACCTAAAGGTTATTCTTTATTTAATGTAAGCGCCGGTTTTGAACGGCCGGTAAAACATAAAATATTTTCCGTTGAGCTTGCCGCTTATAACGTTACCAATGTGGCTTATCGTGATTACCTGAACAGGTTCCGGTATTATGCCGATGACCTTGGGGTAAACATAGTGCTGCGTACAAAACTCACTTTCTGATCATGCATTTATATTTTTTAACCATAAAATCTCAAAAATGAAAAAAATCACAGGTTTACTGGTATTGTCTCTTGCACTGGTATTTGTTTACAACAGTTGTAAAAAAGAAGAAAAGTCAGTATCGCCTCCCGTTCCCGGAAATGAGTTTCTCACCACCGTGCAATTGGTCATCACCAATGCTGCGGACGCCTCAGATAAGCAAACTGTTGCCGTAAAGCAAATGCCGGATCAGCCGGTTGATTATTCTGATGCCACCATAAATTTAAAAAAGAATGCGGTGTACAATGTTTCGGTAAAATTCCTTGATGAAACAACTACCCCTGCAGGCGATATCACTGCAGATATTTATGACAGAAGGAATTATCATCTGATATGCTTTGACGTTTCAGGTGGCGCCAAGCTCACCATTGAGCGTACAGACAAGGATACCAATACACCTGCGTTGGAGATAGGGCTGGAAGATAAATTCACCACAGGCGATGCGAGCAAGGGCTCGCTCAATGTGCAACTGAGGCATCAGCCCAACGCAAAAAACGGTTCCTGCGAACCAGGCTCATCCGACGCTGATGTTGATTTTCCTGTAAACATTAATTAATCATTCATAAAAAACATATCAATGAAAAAAGCATTATTGACCTTCCTTATCGCTTTTGTAAGTGTGTCTATCTATGCGCAAAAAAAGGATTCTTCATCACATTTTGTGCTCTCGCTTAACGGAGGCATTGCGAGCCCCATGGGAAATTTTTCCAAAGGAGATTATAGTGATGAAAGATCAGGCTTTGCCCAAACAGGCTTTCATTATAATATATCGGGCGTGTACTACCTGAATAAAAGCTTTGGCATTGGCGCATTGGTGGGATATTCTCAATTCGGGCATAAAGGGCTGCAAAGCCTGTCGGATGGATATAAAGAAGATTCAGGCACAGACAGCACCACCTTGCTCACCAAAGGCAATACCAGGAGCCTGAGTTTCCTGGCAGGTCCTTATTATTCCTTTCATTTAGGCAGTAATTTTTCTATTGACCTGAGAGTGCTTGGTGGTTATGTAAATACCAACCTTTCCGGCTTTGATGTATATTATGAAGATTACACGGGTAATGTAATGACGCAGAAAGAAGCGTCTGCAGGCGCCTTTGGATTCCAGGCAGGCGCAGGAATTAGATACAATATAACGCACAAGATCGGGGTGCAGGCCAATGTTGACTATTTTTCTTCTAAACCGAAATTTGATATCCGTTATGATAATTTTGTAGTCAATTCGGGAAGAAAGTTAACGACATATAACGAAACTGTTGCGGGGTTAAATACTACTATAGGGATAGTGTTTAATTTCTGATGAAGGAAGAATAGTGTTATGTGAAATATGCAGTGGGTTTAATAAGCCTGGTTGCGTTTTGCAGCCGGGCTATATTCCCACAAAAGCAATAAATGGAGAGAAATAAAACCTGCATCATTTACAATGAGGGTTTTCTATACGATAAAATATATTTTCCTGGCGATTACGGCAATGCTCTGCAATGCAATATATGCCCAGGATCATTTGTTGCCTGCGCATGAAAAATGTGCCATTGGCAACGTCATGGAAAAATATTTTGCAGATCATCCTTTACAGAAAACTGCATTTGAACAGCGCCAGCTTGCGTTTCAAAAAAAATATGAAATTACCCGGAGGGAGCGTAGTAATATAGCGCCCGGTCAGCGGCTCAGCGGCATTGTAACCATTCCCGTAGTAGTTCATATAGTGTTGGAAAACCCTGCTCTTGTTACTGATGAGCAGGTGCAGGGGCAGATAGAGGTGCTCAATAAAGATTACGGCGGCGACAATGCAGATTCGGTAAATATTCCCGCTGCTTTCAAGCCCTTATTCGGTAAAAGCAGGCTGAGATTTTGCCTTGCGCAACGCGCCCCGGATAATACTGCAACCAATCGCATTACAAGACTGTCTTCCCTCACGCAATCCTTACCGGGTGAGCAGGATCCTATAAAATACGCAGCAAAGGGTGGCGCCGACAACTGGAACTCTGACAAATATCTTAATATCTGGGTATGCAGGATGGATGGCGACCAATATCTCGGGTATACTTTCCTTCCCGGGCTGGGCATAGCGCGTGCAGAAATGGGCTGCGTTATTTCTTACCTGGGCTTCGGCACTACCGGTACTGCACATACGCCGTTCAATAAAGGAAGAACGGTTACGCATGAAGTGGGTCATTATTTTAATCTTGCGCATATATGGGGCGCCAATGGTTGTATTGCTTCCTGTACAGATTCCGATGATGTTGATGATACGCCCAATGAAGACAAATGTTTTTACGGCACGCCTGGTTTTCCGCAGACCGACAATTGCACCAATACTGCACCCGGTGTGATGTTTATGAATTATATGGATTATTCGGATGATGCAGTGATGTGCATGTTCAGCGAGGGTCAGGTAGACCGCATGGAAACTGCCATCACTTCTTTCAGCGAACTTACCCCATTGCTTAGCTCTAACGGCTGTGTGCCTGTTGCCATATACAATAATGACGTAGCGGCGCAGCAGATACTGGTAGGAGATAATGGTATTACTTATTGCGGCGACAAGGCTGTACCCCGGCTGCAGATAAAGAATGCGGGTGCGCTTACACTGATCAGTGTTTTTATAAATGTATCGGTAGACGGGCAGCCAACCGTAAGTAAGGCAATCACGCTACAACTACCATCGCAGCAAACCGCAATCATTAGCGGAGACGCTCTTTCTTTGAACGAAGGTTATCATACCATTACAATGTATACAACATTACCTAACGGCGTTGATGATCAGTTTACCGCCAACGATACTGTAGAAAACGCATGCTATGCCACCGGAACCGCAGTCGCCCCGGTAAAAGAAGGCTTTGAATCTTCTTTTCCTCCCGCGGGCTGGGGAATATCCAATACTACGGGTGATAAATCATACAACCCGGTGAGTGTGACGAATGCATATCATTCAGGCCAATATTCATTGAAGTTTGATAATTATCATTACCAGTTGTTTGGTAATTATGCTTTGCTCAGCACGCCCCGTATAGGTATTCCCGCCAATGCCGATTCTATTAAGATCACTTTCTGGCGGGCGGCTGCCCAAACGGTCAGCTTTTACAGCGATACGCTCAACATATTATTTTCAACGGATTGTGGTCAGACCTTTACAAGCGCCTATAAAAAAGCGGGGCCATCCCTTGCAACGCACAATGGTGTAATAGATGCAGATTATGTGCCATCTGCCGGAGAATGGATAGCTGATACCCTTGACCTAAGCCCATACATTACCGGCAGGTACAGTGATGTGATTGTACAATTCAGGGATATTAACGGCTATGGTAATAATGTATATCTTGATGATATTAATATCTATGCTGTAGTGCTGCCCCCGGCGCTTAAACAAAGGGGATACCTGCTTTCTCCCAATCCCCACCACCGGGCAACTGCTGCTTCAGCATTATCCCTCTGCATCCGGACTTCAGGGTGTTAGAGTATACAGTGCCATAGGGCAATTGATTTGGAAACAAGATTTTAACGGTATCATCCCGCCAAACCAATTGTCCATAAATATACCAAATGTGGCCACCGGCATTTATTTTGTAAAACTATTTTATGCCGATAAAACTGTTGTTACACAGAAAATCCTGAAAATAAATTAACTTCTAACGAAGCAGCGCACTTGAGCGTGGTTAAAAATAGCTACAAATAATATTTGTTGTCTTCAGGTCATTATTGTTTGAAGAGATTATATCTGACTCCTATAAATCCCCTGATACCCTGCATAGACGCATAGTTATACTCGGTATCAAAGGTATAACCATAGGGGTTGGAAACAGGGTCATCTGCTGTTTTGTCGAAAGGATCAAAAGGACGTATCAAGGGATACTTCGGAATGAAGTTAAACAGGTTTTTTATCCCACCATACAACTCGAATCCTTTATTAAATTTCTTGGTTACCTGCAGGTTTGCTAAACAAAACCAGGGGGAATACTCCGGGCGGTAATCATGTGGCTGCACAGGCAGTCGCATCGGTCCATCATAAGAGCCACTTATATCTATAGCAAATCCTTTGGGTAAAGCATAACTTATAACGAATGTTCCCGACCATTTAGGAGCATGTATCTGCTGCTTTCGTTCCGGTTTACCGGCCCCATTATCTTCCATCTGGAACACATCCATATAAGTGATGCCTGCAAGGATTTTCAGGGGAAATACAAAGGTTATATCTGTATTCAATGATATACCTCTAGAAACAGCATGTCCTTTCAGGTTGCTGTAAATGATCTTATCCGGATCAGTATCAAAGTCACCAACAATTTTATTGGTGAAATAGGAGTAGAAAGCAGTCGCATCAAATCCCATGAAAAAATTTCCTGTTGCAAGCTTCAGCACATAATTCAGGTTTCCGTTGTAGGAACGCTCGGGGTTTAATGCCTCTTCAATAACCACCTGTCTTGCGCCGGTGAGCGCTGCATGATCTTCGGTGAAAAGATTCACGACACGGAATCCGGTGCCAAAGCTGGCACGCAGTGTATTATTTTTATCAGGTGAAAACTTATAGGCCAATCGCGGAGAATGTATATTGCCGTGATTTTTATCATGGTCATACCGGTACCCTGCCAGCAAAGTATGGCTGCTGTTAATGCGCCATTCGTCCTGCACAAATACTCCCGGCAGCGGAGTGTTGGCGGGTTCGTTTTTATTACCATCTGCAGATGCAGTTGCCGGGGTATTATCATCATAGGCAGTATATCGCATGGCAGCGCCCAGCAGGAAATTATGATTTTCACCAAGCTTTTTATCCCAATACATTTGGATAAAAGCTACCTGCTGTGTCGCCATATAAGGTGTGTTTCCATAGTACGAATTTTGATTGTGATAATTATAGGAGAACTGCGTAAATATCTTTTCCTTTACCGGTAACTGGTATAACCCAATGAGCTCGGCGCGTTTGGTATAAATACTTTCTCCGTAAATTTCATCGCTTCCCCTGAAAGATTTGTTCCATTGCATCTCGCCGCCCCAGCGGTCTTCATATACATATCTGGCTGCCAGGCTGGCAATGCGGTTTTCCTTCCTTTCCAGGCTCCATTTATTAAACACAGAAATGCGGTTTTGTAACGTCATGTCTGTGAAGTTGTCATGATTATGATCTACCCGGTTTTGAAAGTTATAATAATTTAACCCAAACAGGCTGGTTGCCTTTCCCGTGTGCATCTTTATCCCGGCATCAACACTTAGTTCTCCCCATGTTGTGCCGAATACATCGGCGCTTACCAGCGGTGCTTTCAGCGGGTTTTTCGTGATCACGTTGATGATACCCCCCATCGCTTCTGAGCCATATAGTGATGAAGCAGGCCCCTTCACAACCTCAATGCGTTCCACCATACTGTTAGGGATACCGCTTAAGCCATACACAGTAGAAAGCGCGCTGACGATAGGCATTCCATCAATCAGTATCATTGTATAGGGTCCTTCCATTCCGTTAATATGTATGTCACCGGTATTACAAACATTGCAGTTGAGCTGTGGTTTTACGCCGTTGATCAGGCCCACAGCGTCAAACAGGCTCGGTGTGGGATTCTTTTTGAAGTAGGCAGGCGTATACACTTCTACCGGCACTGGGCTTGCCAGCCGGCTTACTTCCCGCATCGTTCCTGTTATTACCACTTCATCCAGTGAAGCAGCACGCACTGCTTTGAGGGAAACATTATGTAGCACCGGGGAACTGCCATCCACAACAATGACAGTTTTGAAAGGTTCATAACCAGTATAGCTGATTTCCAGTTCCCATGATCCGTAGGATACATCCTTTAAATGGAAAAATCCAATGCTGTCTGTTGTAGTGCCTGTATGAAGCCTGTGAATACTGACTGTTGCCGCTTCAATTCCTTTTCCGCTCATATCGGAAACCACGCCTGTTACTTCACCCGTCTGGGCAAAGGAAAGTAAACCGGGAAAAATATAGAAAACAGTCAAAAACGTAAACCGGAATAGTATATATCTGTTAAGTCGCATATGGATAAAATTATTATTTAGGTTAACAAAATTACAAAGTTAGATTAATCTAACAAATGTAATGCTTCGTTTTTTTTCATCTGTCGCTATTTTAGCAACCTGGTAAAGTCCTCTTCAGTCATTGTATTATTCACCATCGCTCCTGCCATATTTCCTGTTGCTACGGCATTGGCTACGGAACGCATTGGGCTTGCGTTGTCGCCGCAGGCAAAAACATTCATTACAGTTGTTTTCTGGAACATATCTGTTTTTACCAGGCCTTGCTCTGTAAACTCGCAACCCAGCATTTCAGGGATTTTGCAATGTTGTTCAAAATCAGGTCGTGAATAAATAGCTTTAAGCTCAAAAGTTGAACTGTCTCTGAAAACTATTCGTTCAACCTTACCATTTTTTTGTTCCAGGTAAGCGATTTCTTTTTCGACTATGTGAATATTGTGCTTGTTAATTTTAGCGATCTGCTCCGGTGTAAGCGTGGGTTTTCCGTTAGTAAAGATGGTCAGGTCTGTTGTCCAGTTAAGAATAAGTCGGGCATAATGAAATGCAAAATCTCCGTTGGCTAATATGCCTGTTGTTTTATTCCTTATTTCATAACCATGGCAATAAGGGCAGTGAATAAAGGAGATTCCCCAGCATTCGGAAAAACCTTTGATATCAGGCATTATATCCTTTATACCTGTGGCTAAAATAAGATTCTTAGCATCGAAGATTTCACCTGTTTGTGTGGCGATTGCAAAGCCTTTTCCGGTGTTCGTTCCGCTAACCGCAAGCCCATTCATGAATTTTACGGTGCTGTATTTTAAAACCTGTGTTTTGGCCTTTTCAGCAATCACTGCCGGCTTTTCACCGTCTTGTGTGATGAAGTTGTGTGAATGCGGTGTTTGGCGGTTGCAGGGCGATCCGCTATCTATTATCAGGACATTTCGCGAAGCTCGTCCCAAAGCCAGCGCAGCGGAGAGCCCTGCGTAGCTTCCTCCTATAATGATTACATCAAATTTTTTACTTTCGACCATACTATTGAATTTTTCAAATGCAGCAAAAGGAAAAGACAATACCAACACATTTAAAGTAAATCCGCCTTGCTTGATGATTTCCCTGCTTGTTATTTTATCGGGCGTCTATTTTATATGTCTCCCGGAAAAGGATCATTAAATTTTATCTTTTTGTCAAACAGGTATTGTTCACTGTCCTGCAACAAACACCTTTCGAGATCAGCTATTATTTTTTCTTTGCCGATATCCTGGCCAATGAAAACAAGCTCGTTCATCCGGTCTCCCCATTGTTTGCTCCAGCGGCTTTCAATGTATTCTTTGTTCTGAATGTAGGCTGGATAACGTATCCTTTCAGCATAGGGTATGCTGCACCACCAAACGCCCGCCCTTTCCAGCCTGGAAGAACCGCCAGCCTGCGAAAAATTGATAGCATCATCAGGCCGCGATGCCAGCCATAACAATCCTTTTGCCCTGATGATGTTGGATGGATATGCTTCCTGCAGGTATTTCCAGAACCGCTCCGGGTGAAATGGTCTTTGATCGCGGAATACAAAAGAGCTGATGCCGTATTCTTCTGTTTCAGGCATATGACTTTCCGCTTCCAGCTCTTTTTGCCAGCCAGCCGATGTTTGCGCTTCCTCAAAGTCAAAAAGGCGTGTATTCAGGATTTCTTTTGGGTTTACCTTCCCAAAGGAAGACGGTATGATCTTAGCGCCCGGATTCAGTTTGCGGATAGCTGCTGTAAGTATCCCAATTGTATGTTCATCTGCCAGGTCGGTTTTGTTGAGTATGATCACGTTGGCAAATTCAACCTGGTCCGTCAATAAATTGACGATGGTACGCTCATCGCCTTCCATATCAGTTAAGTTTCGATCCTGCAACAACTCGTTTGTTCCAAAATCTTTAAAGAAATTGAAACAATCCACCACGGTAACCATCGTATCAATATAGCTGAACCTGGAAAGGTCAATACCGTTAGTCTCATCTACATAAGAAAAGGTTTGCGCTACCGGCACAGGCTCACTGATGCCAGTGCTTTCAATAAGCAAATAATCAAACCTTCCTTCTTTGGCTAATTTTTCTACTTCAAGCATCAGGTCTTCCCGGAGCGTGCAACAGATACACCCATTGCTCATCTCCACCAGCTTTTCTTCGGTACGCGAAAGCGTATTCTCGTTTTCCACTAATCTCGCATCCACATTTACTTCGCTCATATCGTTTACGATTACGGCGACTTTCATTCCATCTTTGTTATGTAAAATATGATTGAGCAAAGTGGTTTTTCCTGCTCCTAGAAAGCCGCTTAAAACAGTCACAGGGAGCTTTTTTGGTTTTTCTTTTTTTTCAGTTATTTCGGGAAACATTTGTATTTGTTGATTTATGAAGTATAATTTATTATCCGGATTGTAACATTATGGTAATATTTGTATACCATATTTTAAGGGCGAGCAAGATAAACGCTGAACCAATGGATTACATTTTTCAAATGTTTATATCCATATATATGAAGAAATTTCTGTGTCTCAGCATCTGAAGTATTGGTGTAAACAGCCAGGCGTTCTCTGGCAAAATCTTGGGTAAGCCGGATATTGCAATCTTTTTCAATACAGTTTTTCCATTGTTCATAACTTTGCGGAATCATATAAATTTTCATTTTTAATGCAACTGTGTTGCAAATATAGGCAAAATACATTAATGCAACTTAATTGCATTTATTAAATTTTACTGAAGATGAGAAATACTATTGCCAGGACACAGATATTGAGTCTGATAAAGAATTCCAAAACGGCTTTGTCGCATGCTGAAATAGAACAGTTACTAAATGGACTTTGCAACCGGGTTACTATTTATCGTGTATTGGAGCGCCTTGTAGAAGACAACATGGTGCATAAGATCATTAATGTAGACGGGAATTTAAAGTTTGCCGCCTGCCATAATTGCGCTAAAACGCATCATGATAACCACCTGCATTTTAGCTGCGTGGAATGCGGTTCGGTTACCTGCCTTGAAGAGGTAGAACCAGTTTTTAAAATTCCCAAAAAATACAAGGTTCAGGAGATGAACTTTATGGTATCAGGATTATGCCCAAATTGCAGTTGATTAAAAGACAATAATTGACTTAAACAAACCTTCATGCAGGGGGAGGATGAAACGATTTCATTTGTGAACGTCATTTTTTTGACAATTACTACAGGTTCCCTTGATGATAACCTCAATATCTGTTCCTGTAAATCCATCAGGCAATTGAACAGATGGTATAGGAACAGTTTCAAGACACATGATTGTGCCGCATTTCCTGCACATGAAATGTATATGCTTTTTGTGGTGCGTAGATGAACGTCCGTTATTTTCCTTCGATAGAGCATAATGTAACCTGGGGCTCGTACCCGGCAATGGATGAATAATATTCTTTTGAAGAAATACTTCTACTGTCCTGTAAATAGTCGCCCTGTCAAAAGTAACGCCCAAAATAGCTGATATCTGTTTGTGACTCAGAAACCCCTGATGCTTAATAAAGGCAAGCAGTAGCGCACAACGCGCGGGCGTAACATGCATCTTTTTTTGCCTTAAATAAGTTACCGCATCAGGAAGCATATATATTTAATTTTATTATTGCAACTATGTTGCATTTGTTTGTATTTTTGCATTTTAATTATCAGTTATGTCTGCACGACTAAAAATAAATTATGACCGCCTGGGAATTTTTACCTCTATCGCCTGTGCAATCCACTGCACGCTTTTGCCGCTCTTTATCAGCAGCCTTCCTTTCCTGGGAATTGATATCCTCGAACATAAAGGCATTGAATGGAGCATGATCGGTCTGGCATTCCTTTTTGGAATAGTATCGCTTTATCATGGCTACAAACAACACCATCACAGGTTACTGCCTGTTCTTTTATTTGGAGCAGGCTTTAGCTTTCTTATATTGAACCAACTTACCGGTGAACAGTATATTTATCTTTTCATTCCTTTGTCTGCCTTATGCATTATCAGCGCACATTCACTTAATATTGTTTATTGTCGCAGAAGCGGAAAGTGTGCTGTAACCCTTCCTGGCAATAAATAAACCCATAAGTCTATTTAACTTCTTCAGCATTGCGGAAGATGTAAATAAAATCGTTTACATTGGTTTCGTTGAGCTCCATCGTTCCTTTCACTGCCAGGAATTCGTCTGTTTTAAATCGGCGCGGTTTTGTTTTGAACTTCAGGGAAACAACAGATTCCGGACCGCTCTGCCCGCAAAAAAAACAGGCAGCATAAGGATTGCGCGATATGGCATATAATCCCTGCTTAATATCCAGCGGTATCATATACCCGGTAATAGAGAGCTCTTTATTATTTAACCGTTTCACGTTGAAGCCGAATGCCGGGTAAAGAAAATCCATCTGGTAATCTTTATTGAATTTCTTTTGAAAAGTTACATCTGTCAGCATTGGCCAGTAAATTTCTGTGGGTTTGTCCGCCGGTATTTCCGCATAAGCTTCAGCCTCATTTTTGTTTGCTGCATAACGGAACAACGATGGGGCATCTGCCTGCTTTGCTGAAGGAACGAATACAAAGCCATTTGCTTTATTGAACCCATGCTGGCATATAGTAGAAAAATCGCTGCAGGAGATCAACACAAACAGCAGCCCCAAAAGCATATACTTTCTTATCTTATTCATGCGACAATGTTTTTGAAATATTAATAAACCATGCCTTTACAGCAGGCACACCGGCTGCCAGTATACCGAGTAGCAGCGTAAGTGCCAGTAGCTGTATATCGCCCGGCATCTTTAATGCCCAGGGTTGTATTTCCACATGGTAGTTGCTTTCAAAGCTCCCCGACAGCGCCCAGATCGCCAGCCTGCTCAACAATATGCCGGCAATAAAACCCGCTATACATAGTATTATACTCTCCAATACCAGCAGCCTCAGCAGGTCTGCACGACCTGCGCCCATTGTACGCATCAGCGCCAGTTCGTATTTTCTTTCTTTCAGTGAATTGAACAGGGATATAAAAATGCTCAATGCAGAAAGCGCCATTATCCCCCACCCTATATATTGTAACGTGTCTATACCGATACCCATAAGCGAAAACAAGCGGTTCATTTCAATAGCCGGCACAGCGGCCATCATATTGGTTTGCGTATTTATGATGCGGGGAAGCTGTACACTCCCCATCGGGTTGCGGAATTTCAACAGCACGGCTGTCAGTTCCTTATCGTGATGATCATCGTCATCATGGTGCGATCCTTCATGAGCGGCATTCACGCTTTCATCATCATCATGTTCTTCTGTTCCTTCTTCATCGTGGTGATGATGTTCGTGTATCCTCCAAACGCTTTCTATATTTCCTATCAAAAGGTTGTCAGCCACCGTGCCGGAAGATTGCAATATACCTGTAACAGTATAGGCGTTATCCTTATGCTCTTCTCCGTGCCCGTCCACGCCATGCGTACCGTAAAAACGGCTGCCTGTTTGCAAATGGAGTTTTTTTGCCAGTGCATAACCTGCTACTACTTCAAAATCGTTTTCATACAGCTTACCGGTCTCAACTTTTGCATTGTATTTATCCAGGTAGTCTTTTGTTGTGCCTACTATACTATAGCCTTTATAAGAATCTCCGTAGGCCAGCGGTATCGCCTTTTCCACATAGGGATGGTGCATCCATTTCTCGGCTTCTTCATATTTGATGTTTCCCGTTGGCGCATCTATATGGTAAATGGCAGAGAGGATCAATTGCAGCGGGCTTCCTTTGGCGCCGATCACCATATCTATATCCCGTATACTGCCGGTGAACTGCTTTTCAAATTGCTCCTGCAACAATAGCAGCATAGAAATAATGCCTACGCTCACCGTCAGTAAAACCCAGCTTAATAATGTGGTAAGCGGTTTCTGCAACAAATTCCGGATGGCCAGTTGTAAGATCATAACAATTGAAGACTGTGGTGAAAAATATTTTTTAACCGCTGGTCGTGCGTTACAATTACCAATGCCGCCCTATGGGCAACCGACTGCTCCTGTAGCAACCTGGCAACCTGCATGCAATGATCATCATCAAGGCTGGATGTAGGCTCATCCGCCAATATCAGCCCGGGGTCATTGATAAGCGCTCTTGCAATCGAAACCCTTTGCTGCTGACCCTGGCTGAGCACTGTTGTTCTTTTTGCGGCATGACCGGAAATATTCAGTTGCCCCAGGATTGCCATTGCTTTGCCGTTGTCTTTTTTATTTCCCGACAGCCATTGCGCAAGCAAAAGGTTTTCCAGCACATTCAGTGATTGCACAAAATGCGATTGCTGGAAAATGATACCGATATTCCTGCCACGGAAAGCATCGAGTTGCTTTCCAGATAGTGTTTCTATATTAGTGCCGCTAACACTTATATTACCTGATGAAGGCTGAAGTATACCTCCCAGTAAATGCAGCAGCGTTGTTTTTCCTTTACCGGAAGCACCGGTGATCAGCAACGTTTCACCGGTGCTGCAGTGAATATCCGGGAAGTGAAATGATGCTTCCGGTGCATAAGAAAATCGAATATCATGCGTGTGTAACATATGCTTATCGCTTTACTTCCATACCGGCTGCCTCTAACATGAGGTAGTGCAGGTCGGTATTTTTTACAAAAGGTTTCAGCAGTTCACTTCCCGGGCCATACATAGCCAGCTCTACGTAATCGCCGGAATGATCCATTGACCCCCAGCCAACAGAAGTATAATTCCGCTGTACATCTGCCAGGTATTTAAAGGGAAGTTTCCGGGGATTATAAAGTCCTGCTTCATCAAAGCTGGTATAATGCTTCAGAAGCTCAGTTGCTTCATCCTTCTTCAATATCATGCCCTGCGCATATTCAACCCTTTCTATAACCTGGTCAATCGTAAAATTCCTGTTGATCCCGTTCAGTATCCACTCGTTGGTGTGCCGGAATTTCTGGATATTGTCGAAATTTTTATCAGCAGCGCTGCCGTAAAATATTCCCGGGTTGGCATTGCCGTGATCGGTAGTGATGATCACGAGCGTTTCTTTATCTTTCTTTGCAAAATCAATGGCAACTTTTACAGCGTCATCAAACGCTACCTGGTCATACAGCAATCCTCCCACATCGTTGGCATGTGCAGCCCAGTCTACCTTTCCGCCTTCTACCTGCATCGCGAATCCCTGTTTATTATTGTTCAATACTTCAATAGCCTTTTGCGTCATTTCGGCAAGGGTAGGAACCGCTTCGGTAAGTGTTTGATCGTTCGCCCTGTCGAGGGAATAAGGCAGACCGCTATCGTAAAACAATCCTAGCAAGAGATTACCTGGAGCTGGTTTAATTTGAAGCATATCGTTTCTATTGGTAACAACCTTATAACTCGCCAGCCTGTATTCGTTTACCATGTCACGCTTATCCTTTCGGGTGGCAGCCATAAAATTATCAATGCCTCCGCCCATCATTACGTCAAAGCGAAGCGGCAGGTATTGTTCGGCAATTTCGTCCATATCGCCCCGCTTATTATTGGTAATGGAGAAACCCGCCGGCGTGGCATGAGCGATGGGAACAGTGGTGACACAGCCCACTGATTTGCCTTTGTTCTTAAATTTTTGAAGGATGGGAGTATTTATACTCCCATCCGCATTTACATTCAGCGAACCGTTCTTCACTCTTACCCCACCGCCCCAGGAAGAGCTGCCGGCGGCAGAATCAGTGACCAGTGAGCTGGCGGACGCGGTATCCATCAGGGCCCTGTTGATTATTTGCTCATCGTATAAGCTTAGCCAGGTGCTGCGCCTGCCTTCCTTGCGTTGCAGGAGCAGGTCAGCCATATTGAGCGTGCCTGTGCTCATGCCGTCGCTGACCATAAAGATGATATTGCGGGCTTTTCTTTTTAGCCCTTTTGCAGGAATAGCTGATGCCTGCAGCGGGTTTTGACCCAGGAAAGTGCTTCCTATAAAAGCAAGTGATCCGTTGCGGAAAAAATCTCTTCTTTGCATATTGTTTGTTTTATATGGTCTCCAGGTATAATTGCTGCAATTCGCCGGCAGTAATATCGGTGGTACGGATCGTATGCACCAGCACACCCTGTTTCATAATGCCGATCCTTGTTCCCACATTCACGGCATTGAATATATCGTGGGTAGCCATAAAGATGGTTTTTCCCTCCGCGGCAAGCCCTTTGCATATCTCCGTAAATTCTGCGGTAGCTTTAGGATCAAGCCCGCTGGTGGGCTCATCCATCAGGATCACGTCTGCGTTCTTAGCCAACGCAATAGCGATCCCCACTTTTTGCCGCATACCTTTGGAGTAGGTGGACAGCCATTTGTGGTGTGCCTCTTTTTGTAATCCTGCTTTGGATAAATAACCACCCAGCATTTCCTGTGAATATTTGAAACCTGCAAGCCGGCTGAAGAAATCAAGATTTTCTATACCGTTGAGGTTGCCATACAATTGCACCACTTCCGGTATATAGGCAATAAATTTCTTTGTATCGGATTTACCCGGTAATACTTCTACCCCATTAATAAGTGATTTACCGGAGCTGGCTTCCGTAAAGCCTAAAAAGAGATTAATAGTGGTTGTTTTACCTGCGCCGTTCTGTCCTAAAAGACAAAATATTTCGCCTTTTTCAAGTTGCAGATTTAAATTGTTTACGGCTGTAGCGCTGTTATACTGTTTGGTGAGATTGACTGCCTGTAATGTATGCATGTTGTATGTTTTAAAGTGAATGATGTTAATCTGATTTTGGATTTCTCAATATTATTGCTGCTATCCAGCATACCAGCATAAGTATCACCAGCGGATACGCCAGCTCCGGCACCTGCCGGAATGTTGGCGATAAAGCCGGTTGTTTAAAGACGGGATATCCTTTTAGCTCCTGCATTGTAAATGGCTTTGCCGGAATACGCAATGCGGCAAGGTATCCTGCCCGTTGACGATGATAGGCTGCCGCCGATTTCCTGAATTGAATGAATTTGTCTGTTTCAGTACCTGCCAGTTGATTGAGCGCATATTGCGCTGTATAAGCCGGGTTGAGCAGACGGTATGTTAACTGTTGGTGTTGCCTGACAAGTAAAAGACTGTCAGCTTCCCAACCTTTTTGGTTAAGATGAACAATGTCCAGGTAGGAATACGCCACGCTTCTCATCTCCTCGCTGTCTTTAACGGCATATTGTTTCCACTGCGGCTCTATTATATAGAGTGTATCAAACAGATGAGGCGACTTTGATTGCCATAGATCCCACAGATGGATACTATACTCGCGATCTGCATCACTCAGTTCAATGCGTTCTGCATCATGCTCTTTTTGCGCATCGTTGAATATGGGTGGGATGACGAGCAGTAAGGCGATCCAGGAACTAATAAGCAGCAGTGCGGAAAGGGTGCTGCTTTTACGGAACATTACAATAAGGTATGCCAGGCTGAACCAGAAGAAAATATACATTGAGCTGATGAACAGCCAGGCGCTGAACAACGCGATGGAAAAGATGTCGTTAGCGGCAAATGCCAACACAGTCAGTAAAATATTCAGCCCCTCAACAAATGCCAGACGAAACAATAGCCTTCCTGATATAATTCGATTCAGGGATATGCCATGTGCTCTTAGAAGAGCATATGTTCCACGTTCCATATCGTTGCTATAAACCGAATAGTTGAAGGCAATGATGAGTAAGGGAAAAAGATAAATGATAACAAATGCCAGATCGAAATTTCCCGCCTGTAATTTGTCCGGGTTCCGCAGTTCTATTTTTTTGCTGGTATAGATATTGTCGTTGTATACCCAAAGCCCAAAGAAAAACGGCTGGTTATCACTTTGCCCGATACTTAATGCCTGGAGGGGCTCCGGCGTTTTCCAGATCATGGACCTCATAAACCATTCATTCATGAACGGATCATGCGCATGTTTATATTTATCCTTTCCCTCCTTGGTGGAAGTATCAGCCGCAAAATTGTTTACCTGGGTTTGCATACGGTTTTGGCATGCCGTATCCAGTGTATATATCGTCCGGAGCTGGGTTGCGTTGAAAGAATGGGCATAGTAGATAGCATACAATCCAACCAGCAACATGACTGATAGTGCCGCAAGCATGGCCTTATTACGCCGGAAAAGCTTCCACTCATACTGAAAGACAGTCTTAATTATCATATGAATAACGGTTAGAAGTGAAATGAACTATTCCGATGCATAGCAGCAGCCAGCTAATAACAGCAATGATCTCTGTAATATGGTTTCGCAGTACCCCACCCACCGAAGGCGGCGTATACCGGAAATCCTTTATATTTTTCCAATAGTCTACATTTACGGCCCAGTTCCAATCATCGGTTTTACTTCCGCCATAGGCCATTTCATCGTTCATTTTTTTTATGATAAAGCGCCTGTAATTTTCAGCCTGCCGGGTAAAATCAAAATGCTGCTCTACATCTGTACCGGCGAGTGCTTTGCTCAGGTTCCTGATACCTGCATAAGGATTAATGAAGCTGCTTACAGCAGTGACGGAGTTCTGCCTCCGGATAGTTTTTTGTATTTCACCTAAATGCCGGTCATATACCATATTGTGATATTCTTCATCGGCCTGCATGGTAAGTCCGTCAAGATTGACCGGCAACTGATTTACAGAATCAACTTTATATTTTTGGAGCACACTGTCTTTAAATCTTTTAGTACGCTCATTACCCGGATCATGCCCGTTAATTCCATTCCTGTTATCTTCACTGATCCTCCGGTCCATTTCATTTTTTGTAAGCATAGGGGCTATGTTCTCTCCTATATTGGAAGTAGCTTTGATCAGCACCACAGTACAGATCAGCCAGACCGATAATAAAGTAATAAGAGCCGTAGCCGATGAGCGACTGGCAACAGAAATATAGATGGATACTGATGTGACGAAGAAATAATATATCCCGTAAAGTATTCCAATGCTAATAAGCCTTCCCATATTAAAATGTTCCTGCAGGATCGCAGAAGACATCAACCAGGCTATTGAGATATTTAACAGCAGCAACGCCCACCATAGCAACGTATAGGCGAAGATTTTGCCCCATACCAGCCTGCGTAAGCCAAGGCCCTGGATAAGCGCTATTTTCAGTGTCTGGTTTTCTCTTTCCCGGCTCACCGCATCATGACAAACAAAAACAATAAATAAAGGGATTAAGATCTGCAACAAAAGTCCGAGGCGAAAAGCGCCGAACCTCACCATAGAGCTGGAAGCCTGTGAAGAAGAAAACATCGCTTCATGTTGCTGATGCGCTTCCAGGCGAAGTGAAATACCTGTATAGGGATTTACGCCTTCATCAATAATACCCAGGATATTTACCGGCTTATACACATAATGACCATAGTGTGCCGCACTGTGAGGGTTAACGGCTCCCTGTCCTGTAAACTTCTCACGCATGTGTGCTATAGCATCCTTTCTGTGAAGAAAGGCTTCCTTATATTTCACGCTGGAACGCCAGAGCGCAATAGCAGACAAGGTCATAAGTATGGTTAGAAGCCAGACGGCGATCCTGCTCCGGAATAATTCACGCCATTCTTTCCTTATTATTTGAGTGAATATCATGATAAAATCGTGCTGAACCTGCGTTCATTTTTTAGTACAATAAATACGATACAGTAACCAGGAAGCTGCGCGGAGCTCCGGGAGTATAAGCGCCATAGCTGCCGTTTAATATGTGCCGCTTATCAAAAAGGTTATTGCCATTTACCTGTAATTTGCATCGGCTGAAACGGTAGCTTATAACAGCATCAAAGATTGTGTAGCCTGGAATGCTGCCAAAGTAGGCGATTCTTTCTCCCAAGTAATTAACCCCGGTGCCCAACTGTAATCCTTTAATCCCTTTTTTGGTAAAGCTGTAAGACAGCCACGCATTCGCCAGGTTATAAGGTGAATTATTAAACCGCTTGCCAACATCATCTGCCGTATTGCTTTTGGATACGCGGGTATCGTTATAGCTGTAATTAGCGATCACAAAAATGTTTTCAGTAATATTTCCGGATACGCCCAGCTCTATTCCTTTACTGAGCACCTGCTCCAATGGTCTGTATCCCCATCCTTCCGGCAACGCAGGATCCTGATAGTAGGTTAATACATTTTTTTTACTGATCTGGTAAACAGCTACAGTGGGATGGAAACGATTGTTCAGATAATCCCCCTTATATCCGATCTCAAATTGGTGAGAGGTTTCCGGATCAAAAGGCCCGCCATATTTACGTTCATTGGAATACTGCGGAATGAATCCGCGGTTGTAGTCTATATAAAAACTTATTGTCTTCACCGGCTGATAAACAAGACCGGCTCTTGGCGTAAAAGCCTGGGTACGTTCAGGACGTTCATCATACATAGGCAACCCGGTAGCATCATTGATAGCTAGATAACGCATGAAGTAATTCGTATAACGTAGTCCAACAAGCGCTTTGAAGTGAGAAGTCAGCTCTAACTGATCAAGGATATATCCTGCCGCAGTATTATAGGTAAACTTTTCCGTTCTGCTATTAGTGTATACCACGGCACCTGCAGAATCAAACGGGCTGTAGTCAGGATGAAGCACATTAAATTGAGTTGCTTCAAACTGTTTGATTCCGTTGGGATAATTACTCCTGCTAAGTGTAATATCAAGACCTGTTGTTAAGGAATTTTTTAGCTTACCGATAGAAAAACTGCCATTGATATAGGGGTTAATGGTCAGCGTTGGACCATTAAGCTGCTGGTAAGAGAAACTTCTGTCAGCCTCATTTGTTGCCGCATCTATGCCCCACGTGCTGTATTCTTTTCTGTTCGCCCGGCTTTCACTATACCCTAATAAAAACTGCCCCTTCCAGTTCTTATTAAAGCGATGGGTAAAGATGGATTGCAATTGATATGAATCACCATGATATTGCGCGTCTTTACCGGAAAACGTGAAATCATCGGGCAGTGTGAACAGTTTTGGATCATCATTAAATACCGGGATGGAAGGTTGCCAGTTGCTGGTGTTGCGATCACGCACATAGTTCACATTCACCTGCCAGGATGTATTCAGGTCAATATCCCATTGGAGCGAGCCGTATGCCTGGAAGTTGTTGTTCTTCCAGTTTTTGGTAAAAGTGCCTCCATGCTGATACGCAGCGCCTGCAAGAAAGTAAAGGGATTTTTTCTTATTAATGCTGCCGGTAACGTCGGCCAGCACACGGTATAAATTAAGATTGCCTGCTCCTATACTGGCATTTACTGTAGTGATTTTTTTAGGCTGCTTGGTAACGAGGTTAATATTACCTCCCAATGCACCTTCTCCATATAACAAAGCGGTAGAACCTTTTATAAATTCAACCTTCTCTATATTTCCCATCATCGGGAAAACACCTTCAGGATATACGGACCCTTTCAGTCCATTGGTTAAAAATGATCCCGCATTGGTATTAAAGCCGCGGATCATTATAGCACCGTAACCGTCCTGGTTTACACCGGCAACATTTCTCAATGCCTGGTCTACCGTAAAAAGTTGTTGCTCATCCATTGTCTTTCGGCTCACCTCCTGAACGCTTTGTGGTAAATCGAGTAACGAAGTATTGCTGCGTGTAACGGCACTCGAATATTGTGTATTCTTTTTAGATATAACGGTTACTTCCTTTAACGTTGCGGTCTCAATATCCAGTTCCAGGCGAAGAAAAACAGATTTACCATTTTCGATTTTCACCTCCCTGCTTTTTGCTTTGTAACCTATACCGGTGGCTATAACTACATAATTCCCATCAGCAATATTGTTAAAAGAAAAATTTCCATCCTCATCTGTTTGTGTAATCATCGGGCTTCCTTCCAGGCTCACCGTAATCCTAGATAAAAGTGTACGATCAGGCCCCGAGATATTACCCTGTATTTTGCCATTCTGGGCGATAGCGAATAGGGAAAGAAAACTGAATAGCAGTATAAAGCCAGTTCTTTGTATCATTATATGTATTGTATTATAATCCGTGATAACGAATGTTAATTACATCCGTGATATCTATTTCCAACAGTAGCAATCAGGTTGTTGTTAAATGGACCGGCCTATAATACCCGTAGTATTCAGGCGGCGATCTTTAGCAATTAAGGAATAGTTGAATGTTAGAAAAGACAGGCGGCCCTTTATTCTGCGATGGGAGAGCAATGAAGTGAACAAGCTCAGCTATGTAATACCCGTTCTGCAACGAAAATTCAGTAACGGCAGCAATTAGCGGGATAATAATATCATCGTTGTATACAGAATACTGGTGGTGGCAGATGAGGCAATTAGCCTCGGACGCTGCATTTGCAATTTTAGAAACAAATGAGGTTTTGATGCCGGCATCGGTAATATGCTTTTCCGAATCATGATGATGCCATAGCTGAACAGGCGTTGCAATAAACGCATACATTGCCAGCAGTAAAACAGCCGTGAGTTGGCGATATCTTTTATTTAAACGCATATGCTATTGCAACCTTGTTGCAAATATAGCGAAAAGTATTATAACGTGCAGATTTCAAATTTTCGTGGGTTAGAAAATAAGGATTGGAAAACTTGTGGCTGAAAGCGAGGGTATACCCCTTGTGTTGCTCCGCTCATCTGAAATGCGCCCAAAGGGGTAATCTGTTTTAATTTTCCCTTTTCAATTACTGCAACACGATTGCGATAATTGGCGTATTTTTACGAAGCTATAACCCCGGTGATGCGATCCGGGAGCAGAATCACCACAAGGATGTTGCAAATAATACAGTAACAAAATGATCAATAAAAATATAAAAGATATGAAAAAGGACTTTTTTAACGGCAGAAGAACTTTTCTGAAAAAAGCAGGAAAAGCCGCTATAGCAATGGGTGTTACGAATATGGCAGTATCTGCCATTGCGCAAAAAGCGGGGCATCTACATACAGGTAATCAGGTAACAGGTTGGCAGCAGTCTCCGCTGCCTTATGCTTATAATGCCCTGGAGCCGGTTATTGATGCAACAACAATGGAAATACACTATACCAAACATGCATCGGCTTATGCAAAAAATATGGCAGAAGCAGCCAGGGATGAAAACGTGGCGACCCAAAGTACCAGTGTTGAAAATGTTTTATCCGGTATTTCTAAGTACAGCGTGAAAATGCGCAACAATGCCGGCGGTCATTATAACCATGAATTGTTCTGGAAATTATTGCGGCCGGCGCAGGCGGGCAATCATCCGAAAGGAACATTGGAAACGGCTATCCTCAGGGATTTTAATTCTTTTGAAGCCTTTCAGAAGGAATTTACCAATGCGGCGACTACAAGGTTCGGAAGCGGGTGGGCATGGTTGGTTAAGAAGGATAATAAACTGGTGATCGGGTCAACGCCTAACCAGGATAACACGTTGATGGATATCAGTGAATACAAGGGTGTTCCGATATTGGGATTGGATGTATGGGAACATGCTTATTACCTGAAGTATCAAAATAAAAGAGCGGATTATATTAATGGCTGGTGGAGCATTGTTAACTGGGACTACGCTCAGCAGCGTTTTGAAGGCGCCCGTTCATAATTAAGTATGCTCTGATTTCTTTTCCCAACGCATTAAACCATTCTCCTCCGCTTGAGGTAAGCATAATTATGCCCAGCCCTTCTTTCGGCATAAAAACATAATCGCTTGCATAACCGTCTAAATTTCCACCATGCCCGTAACAAACGCCCAATGTATCCACAAATTTTACCAGCCCGAATCCATAATGCGCCCCGGCTGTTTCTGATTTCTCTGTCAGGATGAGCGGGTTGTTTTCTTCGACACTCTTATTGAATTCCCGGTATGCCCGCATTTGTGCAATTAATAAGTTTGAAATATCTTTTATATTCGAGTAAACGCCGGCGGCGGGCGTCAATTTTCCCATATTCCAGGGCACTGATTTTTTATTCCTGTTATCTTTCCTGTATGGCCACGCTATTAATTTTTGTTGTTCACCATCCAAAACCACAGAGGTATTAGGCATTCCATATTTATCAGTAACATATTTTTTTACCAATGTGGCATAATCCTGCCCGCTTACCTTTTCGCAAATATATCCTACCACCGCGTAGCCGAAATTTGAATAATTAAATCTTATACCTGGCACAGTTTCCAGTTGTATAGGGTTCAAGTCATTGATAATATCCTGTTCGGTATATTCCATCAGCATAGGTTCTCCATCTATCCCTTTTTGACCCGGCGCCCGGTAGGGAATGCCTGACTTATGAAGCAGCAAAAGCCTGAGCGTAATGCCGCTCAGCTTATTTGCATTATTTTCCGATACCACATCCTTTAAGTAAGTGATGATGGGTTCGTCCAGTTCCAGCTTCCCTTCCGCCACCAGGTTGTTAACAATGATGGCTGTAATTTTTTTTGTGTCAGATGCAACCTGGAATAAGGTATTGGCATTCATTTTAACAGGGCTTTCCCGGGTTAGATGCCCGAAGCCTTTCGCCCATGCAAGCTCATCATTACTAACAATACCGATTGCTAATGACGGTATATTGTTGCTTCGTAAAGTATGCTCTATTTTGCTCTGAATCCATGCTGTTTCGCCATCACTTATTTTTTTCTGGCCAGACGAGCTGTTCTCTTTTGGGACTGAGGTATTCTTACAAGCCATAATAGCTATAGCAACGAAAGCTATCCAAACTTTTTTCTCCATATATACAAAGATGCTATTGATTATAATGGCTGATAAGAAACCGGTCGCACTGCTCCTGAATACAAATCGCTTTTATCTATTTTAAAAAAGGTTAACTGCCGGCAACCTTCTGAACGATACTGCCAGCAAAACAAACCCTGTTGCCAGCAATACCAGCAGTGAAAAACTTACCTGCCTGTAATCAACCACAGGTTTAAATATGAACACAGGAAGGTTGTCAAAATCTGTTTTGGTAAACCCGTTGTTTTTAAAAAATATCCTGTCGTCTAAGTAACTGTTCCAGGTTTTAAAATAATGCCAGGATGCTGTATCAAAGGCATATATCTGTTGACGGTCGCTTGCGGCAACGCCGGTAAGGATGGACTGCGTAAGCAGCGCAGGCGAGCAGTAGTTAAATTTACCGGCAGTACGAATACGGTCTTCCAGCACCCGGAGATAAGGCGTTTCCACCCGTTGCACTTTATTATCGAGCACTGCATGTGTAGCGCGTATCCACCGGGGGTTATACCATCCGCCGGCAAGCGTATCACCTGGAAGGTTGTTGTATTGCGGGTGCATTGCATAAAAGCTGTCTGCCACGGCAATGCGGGGAATACCAAATACCTCTACATTTGCTTTTTGCACCGTAGCCGCCAAAGCTATTTTATTGACTGCCGGGTATTTTGCGGTAAGGAAAGCATTAAAGGCAGCAGGCAAAAGCATACCAAAAACAAGCCATGTACTGATAAGAAATAAGGCATTAAACCCGGATGCTTTTTTAAAAGACGCCACCAACGATACAACGCCTGCCCATACCACACTGTAAAGTATTGTAGCAGCGATGAATAAAAATATTCTTGCATCGGTGCCAGCGCCTGTTATAATGGCGGCTGTTAACAGCAGCAATACAGCCAGTATCACGGTGATCAGCCAGCGTACAAAAAGCTTTGTAAAAAATATTTTCCTTATCGAAACAGCCTGCACGGCAAGCAATGGTAAAGTACCTTCTTCCTTTTCGGCGCTCAAAATATTATAGGAAAGCAGTATAAAGTAAAGAGGAAGCAAAAAAACGATCACAAAGCTGAGGTCAAGATGCCCTGCCAGTTGTTTTTGCGGGTTGGTGATCTCCCCGGATAAGGTTTTATTGCTGTAACCGGTGGCGTACTTATTATAATAATAGGTGCCTTCCGAAATCTCGATCGCGAATTTATGCAGGTCTCTCTGGCCGAAGGCCAGTGCCGCTATACCATCCGGCCGGTTGTAAAAAACCGTTTTGTATAACGGGTCATATTCCCATGCCGTTGAATCGTGCTGCTGCAACTCCCTGCCCAGTACATTCATTTTAACAGCAACGGAATCCTGCAACAGGGTAATCTTGCGTTGCTGCTCCTTTACCTCGCTTCTGCCATACCAGGCAGCATATATGCTGATAACAGAAAAGATCAATGTTAACAGCCACAATGTTCTGCTTCGCTTTAACTGCAGCCATTCGTATATAATAATCGTTTTGATCGTACTCATTACGCGATATTTATTCTTTTGGTTGATTGGATGAATAGCAGGCTTAATACCAGCCATACAAACAGGGAAATAAAAGCCACCGGCTGATGGCGGATACTCCAGGTAAGCGGGGGCGTAGTATATTCAAAGGGTTCCACTATTTTATAGGTTTCAGTACCAAATTTTGTTCTCCAGTCACCGCTTTTGGTATGCTTTGCCATAAAATCGTTCATGGTATTTACAAAATACAGGCGGTAATCTTCTGCCCTGTCCTGGAAGTGGATGAAATGCGCATAGTCTGTACCGCTGAGGGCCATGCTGCAATATTGCACTGCCTGATAAGGATTAATAAAAGAAGCGAGGAGACTGACATTGTTTTGTTTTGTGAAGATGTTCCTTACTCCGGCTATCCGTTTCCGGTACACTTCGGTGGTATACTTTTCACTTTCCATCATGGCAATGGCATCAAAGTTTACAGGCAGTTTTGTGATGGTATCTACCGCGTATTTTTTCAAGGTGGCCTGTAAAAGCGCATCCCTTCTTTTATCCAGGGGATTATGGCCGTCCAATCCGTTCTCAACATCGTGTTGTACCAGGCTGGCATATTCAAACTGAGAAGGTGTGGCGTACAATGTGCTGCCGATATTACTGCTCACCTTAGGAACGATGATCACAGCCAGCATCCAGAGGCTCAACAGCTTCATAAGCGAGGCCCTGCTTGTTTTACTATAGGCAGATACCACCACGCTGATCGTAGTGATAAAGCCCGCATATAAAATATAGCTCAGCAATATCCAGATAAACCGCTTCATGGTATCTTCATTACTTTTAGCAGGAATAAAAAACAATGCGGCCAGGCTCAGTAATACGATCAATCCTGAAATCACGATCCCGTTGCCCAATATTTTTCCTGCAACAACTTTCTGCAACGGGGTTCCGTTACCCACCAGGAGCCTGAGCGTATGATCTTCGCGCTCTTTACTTACGGCAGCGAAGCTGAGAAAAATGATCAGCAGGGGCAGGATGGTTTGCAGTATAAAGGCAGGTGTAAGCTCACCGAAACGCACCAGCGCATCAGCATCTTCGGCCTCGCTGAATTTGAAATCATCCTGCTTGTGCGGTTCTAAAAAAACCTGTGAACCGGTATAGGTGTCCAGTCCTTTATCAAACAAGCTCAACGGCGTTTTCAGCCGGAAAGCAAAATTGCCGAAATGCGCAGCGCTGTGCGGGTTTTTAGGTGATTGTCCCAGCCATTCCGTGCGGCTTAGTTGCTGCGCTTCCGCTCTTGCTTTGTTCAACTGCTTTTGATTAACAGCCGACGTAACGAGTGCTGTTGCAAACAGCAGCAGTAACACGACTGCTACTATCCAGTATTTTTTTTCCCGCAGGAGACTTTTGATTTCTTTTATTGCAATGGTTCGTATCATGACCTGTTTTTTACCAGTTATAATTAAGGCTCACCTGCACGCTCCTGGGCACACCGGGGAAATAATAGCTTGTACCGAAGGAACCAATGGCGTATCGTTTATCCGCCAGGTTAAAGGCATTGACTGCTAAACCGATCTTGTTGTATTGATAGGAAAGCACGGCATCCCAGACGCTATATCCGGGCAGTTCCAGTCCATACACGGAACGTTTTGTCGCCTGCCTGTACCCGGCACCTGCTTTCAGTCCCTTTAATTTACCATTGAGCTGGTAGGTGGTCCACAGGCTGAATGCATCGGATGGGGTATCGCCAAAGCCTGTTCCCTTTTCGCCGGCAACCGTGCTTTTACTGATGAATATTTTATTGTGCGCATAATTGGCGAGCACGTTCCATTGCTTGGTAAGATTCCCGGTCAGTGTGATTTCTATGCCGCGACTGGTTACTTCACCGGTTGTTACCTGCCTTACGCCTGTTGCATCTGAAGGATCAGGTTTTAACACATTTGCCTGCCTGATTACATACCAGGTAAGCGTTGGTACAAGCCGTTTCTGAAAAAACGCTCCCTTAAAACCGGCTTCCACCTGTCTTGCTTTCAATGGTGGAAACGGCCCACCCGATGCCCTGCTGTTGGAATACTGTGGCTGAAACCCTTCGGAATAGCTGCCGTAAACCGAAACAGATTGTACCGGTTGATATACCAGCCCGATTTTTGGAATAAAGGCATGTGCTTTTGAACTGTCGAAATACTCAGAACCGCTGATGAGGAAATAAGACCTGTTGAGATAATCATCGTAACGTATGGCCAGCAATGCCTTCCATTTTTCGGAAAGGGAAACCTGATCCTGCAGGTAAATGCCGGCAGAACGGGTAGGCCCGTACTTCTCATTGTCAGCATCGTAATAATCAGGCGTTATACCGGCAGTATTAAATGCTGCATAGTTGGGATGGTTTATATCAATAACCAGCGCATACCAGTATTTTTCCCCTTTCGGGTAATACTCTGCGGCATTGTTGTAATCAATGCCTGCAGTAATAAGATGGGCAACCTTCCCTGTGCGTGCTTTATAGCTTACAAAAGCATTGATGCCATACCCTTTCAGGTTGCCTTCGTAAAATGATTTTATACGGGTAATGCTGTCTGTACGCGGGGAATACCCGCCGGGCTGGTAAAAGCTGGCATCGGTTTTCCTGTTAGCTATGCTTAACCAAATGTTAGCTGAAAGCTTATCGTTGAAATCATGCTTAAGGCTTAGCTGCTCCTGTATACTGTGCGCATTGAATTTACTGTCATCTCCCGCATACCGGAAGCTTACCGGAACGGCAAACAGGTTGTTTGTACCAATCACCGGCAATCCTGAGCTGGGCGATGTCTGGTTATAAACCTGGATAATGGTAGTAGAGGTTAATTCCGTTTTAGGGCTGATGTTCCAGCTTACAACAGGCGTGATGGTGACGCTGTTGTTTTTAAAATCTTTATAAAACGAGCCGCCGGTTTCAGCACCGATGTTCAGCAGCGCTGATAATGTTTTTGATCTGTTCAGCGAACCGGTAACATCCGCCTGCACGCGGAGCAATCCAAAGCTGCCGGCGGTAATATTCGCACTCGTTGCAAAATCTTTCTTCGGTTTTTTAGTAATAATATTAATAGTGCCGCCAATAGCGCCATTGCCGAATAATACGGATGACGGACCTTTTAACACTTCCACTTTTTCAGCATAAGGGATTTGAGGAGAGGATGCCAGCCCGAAATAGCTGCCGCGTTGACCATTGATCATAAAGTTGGCAGACGAAGTAAGGAACCCGCGCATATTCACGTAGTTGAAATCACTTTGCTCGGTAACCCCGGCAACATTCTTATATACATCGCTCAGGCGATATACATTCTGATCAGCCAGTACCTGCCTGGGAATTACCTGTATGGCCTGCGGAACATCTTTCAGGTTTGCATTGCTGCGCAAAGCAAAATCAGATGTAGCCTGGGTATAACGCCTGCTTTTTACACCGGTTACCACTACTTCGCTTAATATATTCTGCAACCTGTTGAGCTGCAGGGAGAGTACCAGGTTCTTCTGAGCTACAGTTACATTTTGCTTAACAGCTTCTTTACCCGTAAAGGAGACCGCAATGGTATAAGAGCCTGCAGGAATTCCGGGAAGGTTGTAATACCCATCTGCGTTGGTTATTGCTTTGTGAACAGTTCCCTGTAAAAAACGGTAGCTCCTTCAAGAGGTTGGTTGGATTCATCTACTATCTGCCCGGAAATGCTACCGGTTTGAGCATATGATAATACAGATACAAGTAGTGAAACAGCGAGTAATAACTTTCTTCTCATTGTTGTGTTATTTTTATCAGTGATACTTTGCGTTATTGGTTTAATTTTTTAAGCGTTCGTAAAAAATAGGTTTCCCGTTTTATAATCTTTCCTGTTCTTCCGTTTTTTTGTTATGCTCTTTAAATGTATCGCTCACGGTAAGTTGCGCTAATGTTGTTTTGCTGTGCAACCAGTACACAGCAAAACAGCAGTTGAAAACATATCAGCGGCAGGTATTTTATCATTTACTTTTATTGAAATGCGTTGATAGAACCCGGGTCGCCCTGCGTTGTTATAACCGGGTTTGCGCCTGCGGTATTGGTGGCAGGGTCATAGCTGTAAATGCCTACGCCTGTAGCGGTAGCCAAACCCCAATAAACCTTGTTTTGATAGGCCATTACACAACCTGCATAGCTGTTTGAATAAGGGAGGTTTAATTTTGTAATGGTTTTGTTTATCAAATCCACTTTGAATGAGCCCAGTACACGGTCGTTGATATAATCGGGCGGATTGCTGGCTAAAGCATAAATATTCCCGGTGCTGTATATAATGCCGCTGCCTGCATAGCTCATGTGTTGCAGGTAATCCACCTTATTGCCGGTAATGTCTGCAATATTGTAATCAGCTACATTGAAAAAGTAAGACGGGTCAAATTGTGATTGCCCGCTTTTAATACGCAGGTACCCGCATTTTTGCGAAGGCCCGCCAAGGCCATAACTTGCCACACAAAAAATATAGAGGTCGCCGTTTTCATCCAAAAACATGGAATGCTGGTCGTCAACACTTCCTGCCCATGTGGTCCGGCTATCGGTAGTGGATGTAATTGCATTTCCGTTTGCCAGATCTATTATCAATATTTGGGCAGGGTGTTGGCTGGTATACCCGTCCGTTGTTTGTACACAGGCTACGTAAAGTTTATTATCTTTTAATAAAAGATTGGTGGGATCTGGGCTGCCATCGCCACCTAATGCATAGCTTGTTAAGTCAATATAATTAATCAACTGCATGGTGGAAGGATTGATAACCGCTATTTTTCCGGCAGTCCACAAAGAAATATAGGCTTTGGTATCGCTTTCCACTACCATATCCACCGTAACAGAACCTGCGGGCATGGTAATGCTTCCTTCATCGGAAAGGGTACCATCGGGCTGGCGTTTGAATTTTTTTACCACATCGCTGCCTTTGTTGGGCAACACGAACACATAGTCTTTATACAGTTCTACAAATGGATATTGTGTAAACTGCCTTGCCTTGGCATTGGTGTAACTGGTAATGTTTACATCTTTAAATGTGCCCACATACCCAATAACAGGATTTGAGCTGGTGATGTTGGTGGTAATGACAAATTTGTCGAGGTCGTTTTGCTGACTGCCGCCGCCATCATCGTTTTTTTTACAGGCTGCTAATGTTATAATCGTAGTTGCTATAACGATTGATTTGATGAGATACTGTTTCATTATATTTAATTTTCGTTGTTTACCGTGTCATGTTTTTTATAAAGCAATAAATACCTGAGCTTTACCCTGAATGTTCTGCCGGGCAGAGGCTGGTTGAAATTGTTTATCACTCTTTCGTCAGTGAAATTGTTGGCTTCTGCTGCTATGATGTAGCGTTTGTTAGTAAAAGATTGTTCAATGCTGATGTTATGCGTAATAAATTGAGGGATTACAAAATGATCGTACTGGCTTATTTTAAAGCCATAATTATACTGCCTGCAATAACTTCCTTCATAGAGTATTTTGGTGGAGCTTTTTGGGGCAAACAGGTTTTCTTTTGTGTATTCAACATTCCAGTTTGCAAACAGTTGCGGCGTATTGGGAATGTCTAATTTATATGTTGGGTTGGGTACATTTTGCGTACCGGGAGTATATTTATTGGCATCCGTTACTTTTTGCCAGGTGATGTTTGCAGACGCGTACAACTCTTTGGTAAAGTCATATTTTACTTCGGCATCTGCACCATAAATTGTTGCTTTGGCAAAATTTACATAACCAATAGTTAAGCCGCCTCCTGCCAGTTGAATCAGGTTGCTTACATCCATATAAAAGGTGTTTGCTTCTATTTGCAGCCGTTTTCCGTTTGCATTTGTTTTGTCGTACACAAGCCCAACGCTGTTGTTGTAAGCAATTTCCGGCTTCAGTAATATGGAAGGCGTTATTAAAATCCCGTCGCCAAATAATTCGGCATTGGAGGGAAACCTTAACGTTCTTTCGTGGCTGGCTTTTACCATTAATGCTTTGGTGAAATTGTAGCGTACTCCTGCGTTGTAACCAAATGCTGATGCTTTGTTGTTTACTTTATCGGGTATGGTACGCAAATAGATATTTGTATTATATCCGTCAACTTTGTTGTAATAATGTTTCAATGCCGTAGAGAAAAGCAGCTTATCATCCATCAGCCGGGTTTCGAGTGTTAACCCGGTAATGGTGGTTAAAAGATTGCCGGGATAATTATACAGGTTTTTACCTGCATACGCATTGGCTGTATCATCTTTCGGGTTAAGATACCCGTAGCGGAAAGTATTGTTGAGGTTAAGCGTAAATATGCTGTCTAATACATAGTTGAAGTTTAGCTGCTGGCGAAATTCTTTTTGTTTTGTCTGTGTAAAGTTCGGCCGTTGCCCAATTCGCCCCTGCCGTAAATACTTGGTCTTCTTGTGCCATCCCAATTATAGCTGTATGATGAAGTATCAACGAATTTTACATTAATGAAGCCGCCCACTGCATGATAGTTTAACGACAGTTTATTATCAAGCAGATTCTTTTTCTTTAGCCCAAGCACGGTAAACAAACTTTTGCCTTCGCTTTCAATGTGCTGAATGTTTTGCTGTATGCCCTGCAGTTGCTTCCATATATCCAGATAGCCTGCTTCAATTTCTACCTCGTCAAACCATAAGCGGTGGAATCTTATTGCACCGCCGATCAAAACGGATTTGAATTTGTCATGGTCTCTTTTAATTTTCAATCCCGGCTGGTAGGGCGATTCCATGATGTAATTATTATCACTGCTATTGATAAAAATGCCGGCGCCTGCTTCAATGCCCGCCTTATCAAAAGTTTTTTTCAGAATTAATCCTGTGTTTATGGTGTTGTATGACTGGTACGAAGCTGTTGCATCAATATAGCTCATATCCCTGTGGCGTATAACAACGTTTACCGCGCTGCCCAGCCCATCGCCGCCAAGCCATGCTGGAATAGTGCCTTTGTAAATTTCAATGCGTTCAATGATCTGTAGCGGCAGGTCGTTAATACCGAGGCTTCCGTCAGGTGTATTCAACGGGTTGCCGTCAATAAATATTTGTACTCTTTTACCTTCTAACCCACGAACAGAAATCCTTGCTTCGCTGCCCACGCCGCCGGTTCTTCTTATCTGCACACCCGTTTGCCTTGCTAATAATTCGGTAAGATTGCTTGCACGGTTTTCAATTTGCTTTGCCGAAAGAATGGTTACCGGCATTACATTGCTGCGGACCTTATTCGCTTCTGCCTGTTCCTGGGTTATGCCTATTACTTTTACTTCATCCAATTGCCTGCTGTCACCAACAAGGCTTATTGTTATGATGGATTCCGTTGAATCGGTTATCCTTATTGTTTTTTTTGCAGGAAGATAGCCAACGCAGGAACTCAGTAAAGTATATTTGCCGGGTTGCAGCCCGGTTAAACGTACCTGCCCGGCTGAATCGGTTATGGCGCCTTTCTTTGTGCCTTCAATACGCACAGAGGCTTTCTCCACCGGCAGGTTTGTTTTGTCGTTAATAACTTTTACTGTTATATGTTGCGCCGTTACCTCTGTGCATATACAGGCAAACAGTATTGCCACGTAAAATTTCAGTATGTTAATCCCCTTTTGTATGATCATATCTTTCATTGTTTACTTAAGCGATTTTCTTTTTAGTGTATCCCATTTGATTGAAGGCTATAACCGCTCCTGTTCTTCTGTCTTTTTTCCATTGCCTTTTACCAGGTCGCTTCCAAAATGATAATGCACCGTAAAGCCGATCCTTCGGGTATCCGGCTTATCCCTGTAATAGTAGTTGCTGATATCACTTTGTGAAGTGCCCCTGTATACATTGGTATTGAAGATGTCGCTGAACGAAAGCTGCGCATCTAATTTGCCTGTAAAGAATGACTTCCTGAATCCTATATCCGTATAGAAATAGCTCCGGGTAATATAAACACCACGGAGCGCGGCAGAAGAACATTCTGTTGAGATATCCATTTTTATACCGGCAGGCAGCTTAAACTGTTGCTGTGCCGACAGCGTGGCAAACCATTTAGATAATGTTTTATCGCCTGCAAGCTGCGACACAGGATAGGCCATATAGCTCACTACGGGCATCAGTTGCATTTCCCAGAACGGTGTGAGCTGCAGGGGCAGCGAAGCCATCATGTCCAGCCTTTGCATAACACCCAGGTTATAGGCCTGTGTTTTAACAGCGCTGCCATCAATAGTAAGCTTCCGGTTAATATAGTTGTTGCTGTTGTTATAGGTAATGGTGAAAACATATTTGCGTTGCAGCGTATATGCCGTTGAAAATATCCATGCTGTTTCAGGAGCCAGGTTGGGGTTACCTGCATAATAAAAATAGCGGTCGGTATACCAGCGTACCGGGTTCAACTGGCTGTAAGCAGGGCGGTTGATCCTCCGGCTTACGGAAAGGGTCATTTTATCGCGTTCACTGAGTTCCTGCTCTATGGAAAGCGAGGGAAACAGTTTGCCATACTTCCGGTGGTTGCTTACATCCTGCTTTACCGTGTAGCCGTCTGCCGTTGTATATTCCCAGCGCAGCCCCGCGCTGATGCTTGTTCTATTGAATTTTTCCGCAGCGGAAATATAGGCGGCAGCAATTCCTTCTTTGTACTTAAAGTGATTGGACATGCTATCCACTTCTGTGTAGATACCGTTCTTCAGCGAGTCGAACCGGTATTGGTTGTCGTTGTTTACTTCCGCGTATTTCAATCCTGTTTTGATCGTGATTTTTTTAAACGGCAGCTCTGCATCTGCTTTCGCGGATTTAATTTTGATAAAGCCGGGTTGGTGAGAACGAAGCAGGTTACTGCCGGTAAAGCTTTCATCAGCGTTATATTCATCGGTTGTTAAAACACCATCGGAATAATTGCGATAGCTGGTATAATGGGTTTCCGCAGTGATCTTTTTTCCTGTGCTGTCTATATCAAACCGGTAGTTGAGGTTGAGTGCATCGTAATGATAAGGCTCAATAATAGTATTAGAAGAGCGGGTGGTTGAAAGCAGGCTCCCGCTGCCTTCAGCACTTTTAACAGTGGAATAGTTATATGCTTTCCAGTCATCAAAATACCCGTTGTAATCGACGGACAGGGTATGCTTTGGCAGCAATTGCCACTCGCCACCCACACGCCAGGAATAATACAGCGGTTTGCCTGAAGACACACTTTCCCTCTTTAATGTAACTAACCCGGTATTTTTATGAATGGTATTACCGCTATTGCTATTCCAAGAATATTGCGGCATTTTAAAATCGAAAGAACCGTAAACACTGGTAGTCTTTGAACGGTGGCTCGCTGAAATATTTTCATTAGCCATCCAGTATTTACCTTTGCTGATCCCCGACCTGATATCCACCGCATATCCTTTTTTCAGGTTTTTTTTCGGCACAATATTGATGATGCCTGTATTTCCCGCGGCATCATATTCGGCAGAAGGCGTAAGGTTCAGCTCTATTTTATTAATATCTTCCGCGCTGATGCCTTTTAAAAAATTGCTTAGCTGCTTACCGGAGAGGTAAGTCATTTTCCCGTCAATCAAAACATTTACACCGAATGAACCACGCAACAGGATGTTCTCCTCCTGGTCAATGGTAACGCCGGGCAGCTTCTTCAAAGCATCAAAAGTGGTAAGCCCTGCCGTTGTGGCCATGTTCTGCCGGTTGAAAACGATTTTTCCTTTGTCAATTTCTACGGTCTGCTTATTCTTCTTTACAACCACTTCCTTCAACGTGCCGCTATCTTCTACCAAAACGAAATGATAAGTGTAATTGCTTTCAGGAGCCTCTACAGTTATTGTATCACTTGCCATACTGATATATCCCACATGAGATGCGGTCAGCAGGTATTTCCCTTTTAAAATATTTTCAAAACAGAACCTTCCATAACTATCACTGGCTGTATTGAGTGGATTAAATTTATTACCGGAAACAGAATGTAATACAATTGTTGTTCGCACAAGAGCCTCCTGCCGGTTATTCTGAACAGTGCCACCAAGGTTGAATGACTGGGCAAACAACATCTTAGTGATCAACAATAATGACATCGTGATTTTTAATTTCATATCCGGATTGCATATTCATTAATAGTTCGGGAAAAATTTTGTGCATCATATTTCAGAGCACAGGAACCTAAATATATCCAGCAGTCTTTGCCGTAATAGCGTATGCAAATACAACATTTAGTTGCATATTCATAAAGCAGCCAATTGTATCAGAAGCTTCAAAAGCGCTAAGTCCAATTAATATCAGGTTAAAAAAGGAGGCCCTTTATTTTGAAAAGAGAATGAAGGAGCATAGACTAATGCGGGTGTATAATACCCGTTTTTCGAAGAAAATTCTCGTGGATCGGGTACGGCAGGAATGATAACATCATCGTGATAGGTAGAATACTGATGATGACAAATAGAACAGTTACGCTCGCTTAGAAGATCATTGCTGTCTGTAAAAACATTCCGTTTCTGATCAACATTTTCTAAAGATGCTTCCACAGGGTCGTGATGATGCCATAGCTGAACGGGAGTTGCAATAAACACATATACTACCAGCAATAAGGTGGCTGTGAGTCGGTGATATCTTTTATTTAAATGCATTTTACTATTGCAACTATGTTGCAAATATAGAAAAAATATTAAGAAGTAAATTGATTTCAAAGAAACCAGCAATAATCTTTATTGCTGGTTTCGTAGACAAGTGTCATATTGATTGATGCAATCAATTTTCTAATCCTATGTCAGTTCGCTGTTTTTTGTTCTTATATTATTTTGCCTAATGCTTTCCTTACCTACATACTCTGTTAGATTTCAATAATTTCGGATGACAATTCATCTGGCCGTTTAACCTTCCAATCGCACTTTTTCCAAGCATAATTTCAGATGCAATGCAAAACCCTAAGACGCCTTTGTCTGTGAACGCATCATATATTCTTTACTTTTCCAATTATCGTAACTATGCTGAGATAATTGGAGTACACAAACTTCCTGCTCTTTGTTCATCGTCTGTTGCTACGCAATCCTTTCATCATTCTTATCCCTATTGAGCATTTATCTTTTGATTTTACTGGCAGGCGCAGCCTTTCTGCCTGCGTTGAACCACTGCGCCCGGACTTAGTGCGGATAAAGATCAGGCAAGAGTAATTGTAATTTGTTGTTAAGTATCGGTAATTACTCTTGCCTGAACATTATCCGGATGTTCATTTTACAATTACTACTAATCGTTTATCTGGTGACGGACATCGAAGATATTGCCCTACGCCGAACCTGCGAAAGTCTGCACCTCCGCAGGCTACGGTTTGCCCTGCGGGTTTTAGAAAAAAAATCTCCATCCATTCATTTTCTCTTTGGCCAGCATTAATACTTTATCTCATCTCCATAATACTATCTGATATATGCCGGATAGTATTTTTTTTCTAAAAACATTTCTACGGTCTCTGTAGGTCAATTGGTTTGCTATCCAAAAAGAAAGAACGCGGCGCAGTAAGCCGCAAGTCATTAACCACAAAAACTTTTGTTATGCAAATTTCCGACAACTTATCAGCTATTGCCCGCATTGTTCGCAAGGACTGGAAGAAAATTTATTTCGGTGCAGTGCCTTACCTCGATGCAATGGAATGTTTTAAAAGCATTCATGATTATTACCTCGAAGATTCAGCCCACAGCATTGTTTGCTATTTTCTTGCCAATGCAAAAACATGGAGAGGAGAAACCGCCAGGGCAGTAAAAGAAAAATTAAACCAGCTCCTGCAGCAAAGGCCATAACCCCAACAACCGGCAGGGGCTTCCCCTGCCATTTAACAACCTCAAATCTTTTCTATGCAAACAAAACAACGTTCCCGGCTGATGCGCCTTTCATGGGAAATTCAGAAAAAAAGAAGCTGCAACCGCTCCAAATCTTTGTTTGCCGCATGGGCAATTTATCTAAATGAAGATATAGCGGTTTTCTACCTCGTGCAAAAGCACAGTCATGAACATTACCCCAACAAGGTGAAAAACAATCGCCTCACATTATTCAATTAAAATCAATTATTCACTTTTTAAAAATTAAGCTATGGAATTATTTACAGGACGTGTAACCGCTGATGCAAAAGTGAACACGCTAAAAGACGAAAGACAGGTAGTTAATTTCTCTGTTGCCATTAATGACTACTACAAAGCAAAAAACAGCGAAGAAGGAACAAAGGTTGTTACTTATGTTAACTGCTCTTATTGGCTCAACGCTAAAATTTCCGAACGGCTTACTAAAGGCACTGTAGTAGAAATTGCCGGCCGCCTGCATGTAAACGCTTATAAAAACATGGACGGAGAGGCAAAGGCATCCCTTAATTGCCATGTGAATCATATCAAAATCCATCATTCCACAAAAAAGAATGCAGCAACCGAACAGGCAGCCGCTACGGCTGCCGGAGATGATCTGCCATTTTAAAACCAAACTCCTTACCGCTCCGGGAGCATAAATAAAGGAGCGGCTTTACCATGAAATTTTTCAATGACTGTAAAACAATAGAAGAAGTAAAAGCCCTGTATAAAAAACTGGCAATGGAAAACCACCCCGACCGGGGAGGCGACACAGCCACTATGCAGGCCATTAATACAGAATACGCTTTTGCCTGTGCAAAGCTGGCAAAGGGAGCCGGGTTAACAGATGAAGAAGCGGACACAGAAATAAAACTTTCTGAAGAATACCGGCAGGCAATAGAAAAGATCATTAACCTGCCCGGCATTGTGATTGAAATAGTAGGCAACTGGATATGGGTTACCGGTAACACACGGCCAGTAAAGAATACACTTAAAGATGCCGGTTTTTATTTCGCCTCTAAAAAGATAGCATGGTATTACCGGAACGAAGCCTTTAAAACCCGTGGTAATGGTGCCCCCTTAGAACAAATACGCGCCAAATATGGCAGCGAAAAAATCAACAGGAAACAGCAGAACAAAATTTTAGAGGATTAACCATTAATGCGGGCGCAGCGCCGCATAACAAGGGCTGCAATTTTTTATGAAAACCTTAGATCATCTTAATAATGTAGAACGGGCAAAGCTGTTGTTTGATTTACTGCCCGCAGATATTCCCGCCTATATAGACTTTGCAAAATCTCTTGCCAAACGGATAAAAGAAAACCCGGATGCCTTGCGGGAAAATTGGCAAATGCCACTGTTAAATGTAGAAATGTGGATAAGGTTGGCTCATGCAGTGCATGAAGCCATAGAAACATACGGGAGCAAATTATCCAAATCAGGCAGATTGTTTTCAGACCAGCTATTTGATGGATACCCGGCTTTATTTTCTGTGCATTGCTTACAACAGTTTGTACAATATTCCGAGCTTAAAGAGTACAGGTTTAAAATAGCGGTAGAACTATTTTTTTGATTGTTCAGATTATGAACCGCTTAACTGAAACATACTAAATCATATAATTATGGAAAGGAAAAATGAAACATCAGCATGGAACATGGTATCAGAAGTGGAACTGATTTACAAATCCAAAGTGAAAGCCTCTGACCGGCCTTTCATTAAATGTTCCGCGGATATTGAAAAAGTACTGCGCAATTTCTACGATGACAATACAATCGAATTACAGGAACAGTTTAATATATTGTACCTCAACAGGGGTCATCGTGTATTGGGCATTTACAAGGTATCAACCGGCGGCATTACCGGTACGGTTGTTGATCCGAGGCTGATATTTGCAATGGCGCTCAAACTCACAGCCTGTTACCTCATCCTCTCTCACTGCCATCCATCGGGCAACCTTACGCCCAGCAATGCAGATATAAAACTCACGGATAAAATAAAACAGGCTGCAGCATTTTTTGATATAAAGGTGCTGGATCATGTAATCCTTACAAGTACCGAATATTTATCATTTACTGATGAAGGGTTGTTGTAAATACAACCCTTTTTTTATGCTAATATATTCATTGGAAAGCTGCCGCCCTGCCTTCGTAGCGAAAAGAAAAGCGGCAGGGCGGCAGCTTGACTATTTTATGATAGTTATAAAGCGGGATTATTATGAGATGCCGGATTAATCAATTCAGCTTTGGATAACACAATTTTCCCTTTATCATTTTTGCATACGCTGATCCTGTAAACAGCATTCGTAGCGCAACCCGAAAAATCAACCGTTGAACCTTGTACCATATACTTACCGGTTTGATAATTGCAATAGACGGTTACAACAAATTTCTCCCCGGCACCTGATTTAGTGAAATAGCAATTGATAGCGATAATCCTTTTTGACCAGGTTTTAAAATCCAGCAGGGCTTCAAATTCTCCTAATGGTATTTGCTTCGGATCGTAACTATATAAGCGGGGAGAACAGCCGTTACGGGTAGCCGTTTTAAATGACCATACATTATGCTCCATTGCTTTTTATTTGGATTGCAATACATTGAGCTTAGTATACATTTCCGTTAATCCTGCCTTTTGTAAAAGATCGCCTGTCAATCCATTTAGCTCACTCAACGCATCTTTTCCCGCTACCTGTAATAATCCTGCCTGTTCACTATCCTTAACAGATAACCCGAGCTCAATAATACGGGTTAGCAACAGCACATTTTTGCGCGGAATATGCAAAGTGATTTTTACAGTATCGCTCATGCCCGGAGAACTAAGCAGGGTTTCATATACAACCGCTACATCTTTTGTTGATAACATACAATAGTTTTTTTCTTCACAAATCTTGTTCACGTTGTAAAGCTATTATTCCATATCGGCATAAACCCTTTTTCTCCTATTCAAAAATTGAAGGGGTCATTTTTATCTGCTTTGTCATACATAATTTTGTTGCCGTCATTTGAATTGTGAATAAGAAAATGTGTGTCATGACAGTAGAACAAGCAAAACAATTGGACATGGTGGACTACCTGTCCGGGCTGGGCTTCCAGCCCTCAAAGATTTCCGGTAACAGCTATTGGTATCATTCTCCCTTGCATGACGAGAAAACGCCTTCCTTTAAAGTGAACCGGCACATGAACCGATGGTATGATTTTGCGGATGGTGCAGGCGGTAATCTCGTAGACTTTGGGGTTTTATATCACAGGTGCAGTGTGAGCGATTTCTTACAAAAGCTGGATGGTCCGGCTAATATATTGCGTCAACAAAAACCTACACTGCATCAACCGCAGCAAGACAAAGAAGACAATGCTATTACCATCCTTTCCACGCATCTTATCTGTTCCTATCCACTGCAAAAATATTTGCATTCCCGCAGGATTAACCGGGACATTGCAGACAAATATTTGAAGGAGGTACGGTATAAAATAGGGGATAAAACCTACTACGCTTTGGGTTTTAAAAATGATGCCGGCGGCTATGAATTACGCAACGCTTCATTTAAGGGCAGCAGCTCTCCCAAAGACATCACTTTTATTGATAATGGTGCAAAGGATGTGGCAGTATTTGAAGGCTTTTTTAATTTCCTTTCATATAAGAATATGTATTACAATCAACCTGAGCCGGCCCGCAATTTTCTGGTATTAAATTCTACCTCCTTTTTTGAAAAGAGCCTGTCAAAAATGCAGGAGCATGACCGGGCGCATTTGTTTCTGGACAATGATAAAACCGGGCAGAAATGCACGCAAAAGGCTTTGGATTTAGATAATCAAAAATTCCGGGATGAACGGAAGCTTTACAAAGGTTATGATGATCTGAACGACTGGCTAATGCACGTCGGTCAATCTCACAAACACCAGATCAGACAAAAGATTTAGTTCCCTTCTGGCTAGCAAAGCCATTGAGGCTGATGACAATTATACAATGACGAAGCATAGCGCCATCAGGCTGTGAAGTGGCACTGAGGTTTCCTGCTTCGCCGCAACCGGTAAAATGTCCCGTTGTAATACAACGGAAATTTTACCGCCTTTACTCCGAAGTCGTAGGCGGATATTTGGAGATGCCGAGTTAGCGTTTATTTATTAATGTGGTAAATGAAAATGTGATGACAGATGAAAAAGCAAACCGGTCTAAGCTATTACAGGTAAGGCTTACCCCCAGAGAATTAGAAAAAATCAGCAATAAATTTTCTCACTCTACTTGTTGCAAGTTAAGCGACTATGTTCGTAAAAAACTATTGGATAGACCTATTGCTGTTTATACACGTAATCAATCTTTGGATGACTTTATGTCAGAGATGATAGCTTTAAGAAATGAACTCAATGCAATCGGCAACAATTATAATCAGGTAGTAAAAAGGCTGCACAGTTTGCAACATTTTGAAGAGATCAAAACATGGCTTTTGCTGAATGAATCTACCAAGCAAATACTGCTGAAAAAAGTGGAGGAAATCAAATTAAAAATCAATCAAATCAATGAGCTATGGTTGCGGTAATCAAGTCAGCGGCAAGCATTAAAAACGTATTACAATACAACGAAAATAAATTGAAACAAAATGTTGCTCACCTAATACATTCTGCAAACTACGGAAAGGATACAGACCAGTTAGGATTTACCGATAAAATTGGAACCCTGCAAAAACTGGCATCGCTGAATGAGCGAACCAAATTAAATGCAGTGCACATCTCTTTAAATTTCGATCCATCCGAAAAGCCCGACAAAGAAATATTACGGCAGATTGCAGACACATATATGCAAAGAATTGGTTTTGGGAACCAGCCTTACCTGGTATACCAGCATCACGATGCAGGGCATCCGCATATTCATATTGTTACTTCCAATATCCAGCGTAACGGCAAGCGAATCAAAATGCAAAACATTGGTCGCAACCAGTCAGAGAAAGCAAGGAAGGAAATTGAAAAGGAATTTAAGCTGGTGCGGGCGCAGGATCACCAATTAAAAGAAGCGTATGCTATCAAACCGGTAAATGTGCAAAAAATACAATACGGTAAATCAGATACCCGCCGGGCTATTACCAATGTACTGGACGCTATTTTACCGACTTACAAATACGCTTCACTTCCTGAATTAAATGCCGTTCTTAAACAATACAATATTGTAGCCGACAGGGGAAAGGAAGGTTCGCGTTTGTATAACAGCAAGGGGCTGATGTATCGCATATTAAATGACAAGGGAGAAAAGGTCGGTATCCCCATCAAAGCAAGCCGGATTTATAACAAGCCCACTTTAAAATTTTTGCAGGAAAAATTTGAGCAAAACAAAAATGATAAACAACGCCATAAGCTGCGTGTTAAAAATGCAGTTGATTTTTCATTTGCCCGGAAAGCAGGGCAATCATTGCAGGAACTAATTGGCACTTTGCAAAAAGAACGTATACAGCTTGTGCTTCGCCAGAATGACAATGGAATTATTTACGGATTGACCTATGTAGACCACCAGACCAGATGTGTATTTAATGGAAGTGAACTCGGAAAGCCGTACAGCGCCAATCAAATTCAGGAACGCTGCAGGCAGGAACAAGTACAACAACAGGAACCAAAACCAGTACAGCAACTTTCACTTAAAGAAGCAAATGAACAAAAGCATATTACTTCCACCGAAAAACCTGACGCCGAAATAGTGCCTGCTATTCAGGGACTAAAAGAAGCGATTAGAGAACTCGTCCAAACAGAACAAGAGCCTTCACTAAACGCAGAACTGCGCAATGATGAAATCCGCAGAAAGAGAAGAAAAAAATTACATCATTAATATAAAACCTATAGTTATGGCTATGCATACAGGAGAGAATGAACAAGGGCTAAAGAAAGTGATAGACATGACCCGGATGATTGCCATAGTAGTACTGCTTATACACTGCTATTATTATTGCTATGTTGCTTTTGAAGCCTGGCAACTCACCAGTAAAATATCTGACCAATTATTACAAAATATCAGTCATACAGGATTATTAAACGACTTTATGAAATCCAAACTGATAGCGCTGGGATTTTTGTTGCTATCTGTTCTTGGTGTGAAGGGTAGAAAAAGTGAAAAGCTGAATTATCGTACAGCTTTTGCTTACCTTATTACCGGGTTGCTATTATACCTGTGCAGTGGTTTTTTGCTCTATATCACTGCAAAGCCTGTTACGTTTATAGCAATAGGTTATATAAGCATTACCGGCATAGGATTTATACTGGTATTAACCGGAGGCGGTTTACTTACCCGCATCATTAAAAACAAACTTAAACCGGATGTTTTCAATAAAGGCAATGAAACATTCCCACAGGAAGAAAGGTTGATCTCCAATGCCTATTCGCTCAACCTACCGGCAAGGTATAAGCTGAAATCGAAAACAAGGGATAGCTGGATCAATTTCGTAAATGCCCGAAGGGGAATTTTAATTATGGGGTCTCCGGGTAGTGGTAAGACTTATTTTATCGTAGAAAATTTTATTCGCCAGATTATTGAAAAAGGGATGGCGCTATTTGTGTTTGATCACAAATTCCCGGAGCTGAGTACACTCACTTATAATCATTTCTTAAAATTCAGGCACAAGTATCCAAAGGGTACCGCCTTTTATTCTATCAGTTTTGCCAACCTGGCACTTTCGCATCAATGTAATCCTATTCACCCAGCAACATTATTAAACCTCACACATGCTATAGAATCGAGCCGGTCATTACTACTCAGCATGAATAGAACATGGACAAACAAACAGGGTGATTTCTTCATTGAATCCCCCATCAATTTGCTGGCGGCAGTAATCTGGTTTTTGCGTAAATACCAGGATGGTATGTATTGCACATTACCCCATGCAATTGAACTGCTTCATGTGGAGTTAGAAAAGCTATTTACTGTGCTCAATACAGAAACAGAGGTTTCCACCTTAATCAATCCCTTTATACAACTTTATAAGGACGGCGATATGGAAACGCTGGGCAACCAGGTGGTATCAGTTAAAATTCCCTTGGGAAGAATTTCTTCGCCGGAGTTCTATTATATCCTTTCAGGTGATGATTTCCAATTGGACATTAATAATCCGGCCAAGCCGAAAATACTTTGCCTGGGTAATGATACAAAAAGCCCGGAGGCCCTTGCACCAATCATGTCATTATATGTGGACAGGTTGAATAAGATCATTAATCAGCCGGGCTGCTATCCATGCGGACAGGTTTGTGATGAATTTGCGTCTATGCGTGCTACAAGTGTTATGAAAACAATAGCCACCGGCAGATCAAACAATATTATTACCGTGATTGCCGTGCAGGATTATAGCCAGCTAAAACTGATGTATTCAAAAGAGGAAGCGGAAGTGATTTTTAATATCACCGGAAATGTGATTTCCGGCCAGGTGAGCGGTGAAACAGCAAAGCTGTTGAGCGAACGTTTCGCCAAAACGTTCCAGGAGCGGGAGAGCTTTTCTATTAACAGCAGCGATACGTCGATATCCAGATCGAAACAACTGGAAGCGTCCGTTCCCGCCAGCACAATTTCCAGCTTGTCTTCCGGCGAATTTGTCGGACTGGTTGCGGACAATCCTGACGAGTTGATTGAATTGAAAACCTTTCATTCAAGTGTAGTCAATGATCATGCTACCATTAAGAAGGGAAAGGAAAATTACCTGCCGTTACCAATAGTTCGTAAGGTAACCTCAAAAGACATAAGCGCCATTCAGCAGCTTATCAAACAAGACGTTCAGGATATTGTGGATGTAGTGCTGGAGAAGGTGATGAATGATCCAGGGAGGGAGGGGTTGGTGGTGGGGAAGAGGTAAACACCAAAGTCAAGAGATAGGTCGCTAGGCGTTTTGCCGTTTTTTAATTTAATTATGTGGCAAAAATTTGTCCCGGTATTGTTGCCGAATAGTAGCCTTCTCATTTTGAAAATATTCATGGAGCATTTTCTTTATATCCTTTTTCCTTTGGTTGCCGTTATTGGCATTGGTTGCCAAGAATTCTTTAGTAAGCATGTTAACCCGGCGCTTATAGTTATAATGATTAGTGTTGTAGTCCTCGTCAATTATTTTGGCAAATGCCTTTTCAAAAAAATCTTCAGCAGAGAACAAATTGTATTTGTGTGGATTTTTGTTATCACGATTAAGCGCAGATACCGCATTTCCAAAATCTGTGCTACTAAAGAATGTATCAAAAAAATTAGTGAAATCAATTTCAACCTCTCCTGCTGTCACAGCCTCCATAGTTGATACAAAGCAAGAAAAAGGAGCTGCATCATCTAACTTTATTGAGTTCATAAAGTAGGCTGCATGACAGCTTGCAAATGAAATAGCAAGATTATTATGTGTTGATCTATTAATATTCCTTGTAAAATATGAAAGTTGTTGCCAATTTACTAATTCGCCGGACGATAAAACTAAGCCATCTTTTTGGCTGCTACCATGAATTTCAAAATGAATAAAAGGGAGAATGCCACTTTTAATTTCATCATTAATCCTTAACATTAGAGATTCAAACTCTTTGTATTTTTTTATATCAACATACTCATGGTACAGTATTGGGTTATTATATACTTTCCACTTAATTAAGTCCTCGTAAATATTTTTGCCTGTTTTAAACTCACAGTCCTGTAGAGATTCAATAACATAAATTTTATTATAACCAAACCGATGTTTCATGGTACAATAATATCATTTGACTATAGGTAAGCTAAATCTTTTCCAAATGAACTATGCGAGATTCTTCTCCATACAACAGAGGATGTTCTCCCAAATGAAGTGTTGCTCTTAACAAATCTTTGTTATTTGCTTCAAAAGCTCCGTAGTTCAGAACTAATTCATCTATTTCATCTGACAGAGATAAAATTGCATAGTGATGATGGTTATTAAATCTTGAAATACTATATATTGAAATGTATAGATTCAATACTGAATTTTTTGCAGACTCTATGGTCTCTACAAGTGGTTGCCACTCTTTTTCTCGCAGTATAAATAATTTCGCTGCCCTTGTCATTTTATCATTTTTTAGTTATTAACTACAAAATTAATACTAAGCATTTTAATATTTACTAAATTAATTAGCTTTTAAATCTTTTAAATATATTTGCTGTTATTAATATATTCTATCCAATCCTTCTTCTGCCACCTAAACCTTTCATAGTCTCACAAGGATTAAAAGGTAGTTGTAAAAGCTGCCACTCAAATTATAAGCTATGTATGATACTGGTAGTTACAGGGTGAAAGTTGGTAGATTGCGGATATTTGATTAAGATATCATTGCATGTCAGATAATTTAATAGGTTACTCCAGAGCAGGGGATGTTTTTCATTATAGGTGGGCTGCCAGGCGCTGCCTAAGACTAATATACCCCAACTCTTGTTTGACAGGAGTATATATTGAAGGTTCGCCCGAAACAGAAAAAGCTGGAGAGTATGTAATAGACGTTTCGGAATATAGTACTGATGGTGCAGGGAAGAAGAAAATAGACTATTATCAGTTGAAACACACAACTGTTCAGGGAGATGAGCCATTTACAATAAGTCACTTAAAAGATACCATTACAGGCTTTGCTGCAAGATATGTCCAGCATAGGGAAGAGAATAAAGCGGATGTCTCCGACATTTCCTTCACCGTACTTACGAACAGAAAATTTGCTGATTCGTTCAAGGCAAACTTGTCAGCAATCATAAAAAAGGAAAAGGTCGATCCTGTTTTCAAGAGAACAATTGAGAGCTATACTAACCTCTCTGAAGAGAATCTGGCGTCATTCTGCAGCATGCTCCATTTAGAGGATGGTGAAGGAAACTACAATATTCAAAAAGATGAATTAAGAATAGAATTAGCTCAATTGATTGCAGGTTCTATAGAAAATGCACAAATTGAAAATCTTGTTGCTTTAGTACAAGAGAAAGTATTGCCCGATACTGATGGTAGGATTAATCGGGAAGACGTTTTAAAGCGCTTTGGTATAACTTCTGAAAAAGAGCTATACCCCGCGCCAGCCAAATGGGATGAACTTACTAACATAATTGAACGCAGGCAACATACAATTCTTAAAGACACCGTTGTTGGTTTATCCCATCCTGCTATCGTGCATGCAGCCGGTGGCGTAGGCAAGTCCGTTTTCTGTCGTCAGCTAATCAATTCTTTGCCAGAAGGATCTCTAGGCATTGCTTATGATTGTTTTGGTGCAGGAAGCTACAGAAATCGAAGTGAATCCCGGCATAAACATAGGGATGCTTTAGTGCAAATCGTAAATGAACTTGCGGCCAAAGGTTTATGTGATCCGCTGATTGTACAAAATACAACACTGGATGAAGATATCATGCGGAAATTCCTTCAACGAATTGAAGCCTCTGTGAAGTCTTTAAAAAAAGTAACTGATGAAGCCCAACTATTCGTTTTAATTGATGCTGCAGATAATGCAGAGATGGCAGCCATAGAATACACGCAATCCTGTTTTGCTCATGAGTTATTACGTGAGACTATACCGGATGGATGCAAGCTGGTGTTGTTATGCAGAACCGAGCGCATTCATTTATTGCAGCCGCAAAGTTTTATTACCAGATTAGAATTGGAACCATTTTCAGAGGAAGAAACTTTGGCAAACTTAAAAAAATGGTTTCCTGATGCAAATGAAAAGGATGGAATTGAATTTCACCGTTTAACATCTGGCAATCCTCGGGTTCAGGCAAATGCTTTGGATGTAAAACATGATTCAATCCATGAGTTATTAGCCTCATTAGGACCGTCAGGAACCACGGTTGAAAAGCAAATAGAGCTTCAGTTAAATGCTGCTATATCTAAAATAAAGGACTTGATTCCTCAGGAGCATCATCATCAAATTAATTCAATATGCCTAGGCTTAGCCAGCTTGCCGCCTCATATTCCCATTGATGTTTTGTCAAAAGTGGCCAATGTGAGTGTCGATCATGTAAAAAGTTTTGTTTCCGACATTGGTCGTTCCTTATGGTTGTATGATACTTCTATACAGTTCAGAGATGAGCCAACAGAAACCTGGTTTAGAAATACATTTCTTGCTACTAAAGAAAACTATGAAGAATATATAGCAGCTTTAGAGCCGCTCGCTCATCAACTACCATATGTGGCAGAGGTCTTGCCGCAGCTATATCTGCAAGCGGGGCAATACAATAAATTAATTTCCATTGCACTTTCAGACGATCTTTTGCCTGAAAATAACCCTATAGATGCACGTAATATCCGTGTATATCGTTTGCAATTTGCTTTTAAAGCAGCGCTTAAGCTCAAAAATTTTAAAGATGCCATTAAGCTGGCAATGAGAGCTGGTGAAGAAGTGGCAGGAAATCAGCGGCAAATAGCTTTTTTCAGATCAAATATCGACTTACTTGCTACTCTTCAAAGCAAAGAAAAAGTTCAGGAAATTGCTTTTAAAAGATTATTAAGCAGCAGGTGGGATGGTTCTGAGAATGTCTATTCCGCTTCATTGCTTTCGGGAATATCAGATTATAGAGGAGAAGGAAGAGGCTACCTGCGGGCTGCTATGAATTGGCTTCACATTCAATTTGAGGAGCAGAGAAAAAATGATGACCGTTATAACCAAGACGGTGTTCAGGATGATGACATTTTGGAACTTGCCTATGCCCATTTAAACATTCATGGTGTAAGCGGTTGTACTGATTTTCTATTTGGTTTAAAGCCTAAAGAAGCCTTATTCAGGACTGTACAGGATTTAGCAGAAAGGCTTGTTGATCTGGGGCGGTTTGGCGAGATAAATAATCTAATAAGTCGGTTTATTCACGAACCCTATTATCTGATTGCCATAGTTAGCAGGCTTGTAACAATTGGGAGATTTCCTCAGGCGAATGAAATAGAAATATGTCTAAATCTACTCTGTTTCCGGAAAAGCAGAATTAGAAAATTGAAAGATTTTTTCAATGACAGGATAACTCCGGCAATTATTTCTTTTTTGGAAGCATGCGTGTATAGAGAGTTGCCCAGGTTAAAGATATTGATGGCTTTAAATCATTATGTGCCGCTCAAGGCTAACCGAATGGTTTATAGCACTCATTCGTCAGGAGAAAGAACCATCTATCTTAAAGCACTTGCTATACGTGCAGTATTGTTGAACAAACCAGAAGTAGATATAGAAGCTATTTCACCAGATGAGTTTTCCAGCAAGAAGAAAAACCATGAGTTGGACAATGACTATAAAGAATTTAAAGAAGTAATCTATGGCTTATTTCCCTGGTATTTGTTAAGGGCTCGGATTTTATTTGACAAACAAATCAAACTTCTTGACGTTGTTGGTTCAGTCAATGAAACCTCAACAAAGGCTCGAACCAATAGATATAGGAGCTATGATATGCTTCCTTATGAAATTTCCCATATTTGTGCTGATATATTGATGCTTTATCAGCAAGGAAGCGGAGAAGATATAGCTGAGGTTTACCAAAGTTTTCTACATAATGACAAAGCTTTCCGGTTACAGGATAAATCCCTCCTGCTTCGTGCAGCTTGCAGGGTTCCACATCTACTAAATATAAGGCAGCCATTAGAACATGCTACTTATGAATTGATAAAAACTAATCATGACGATGGACCTGATGAAATTGCTAATAGATACATTGCTATTGCCCGTGCGGTTTTGGCCATTTCTTCCGATGATGCAAGCGTATATTTTGACAAGGCAATAGAAGTCGCATCTAAATTTGGAGATGAACTTGTTCAGCGATGGGAAGCAGTTGTGGCATTGGCTCAGAGAGCCTGCATAAAGCAAACGGTGCCTGATGAATTGGGTTATCGCTTCATTCGATGTGCCGAATTAGTAGGAGAGAATGTTTCCCGGGAAAAATATTGGAGCAGAAGTGGAGCTATTCGTGTGTGCGCAAAAATGTCGCCAGGCATAGCCATATCAGCCTTAAGCAGGTGGCGAGATAGAGACATAGGCCGCTTTGAATATCAACTTGAAGCAATGTTGATTGAATTAATCAATTCCAAAACAATTACAGCCAGTACAGGTTGGGCGTTAAGCCGCTTTTTCTCATATCATCAATTGAATGAGTTGCTGACAATTTGTTTAGAAAATGAGCCCTCCGACAGTATCCGGCAAAGCTTAGTTGGTGATGCTATTTACTTACTCCAGATAGAAGGTACCAGCAGTGAATATTGGGATAAACTGAAAGAAATAGCAGTTAAAAATAACATTGACAATGAAGTGCTAAAGTCTATTACGAGCTTCTATGCACAGCAAAAGATAGAAGCTAAAAGCCCTGAAGATATATCCGGCAATCAGCAAAAACAGGAATCTAAACAAGATTGGGATGACATTTTCAAAGAGTTAAACATTGCCACACCTGAAGGGTTAGCCGTATTAATAGAGAGATTTAAATCGAAGCAGGGAAAGGATGATTTCAGATGGCGTTTGAGAGACTTATTAAAAGAGGCTATAACTAGGCTGGAAGAAAATTCACTTTGGCCCTTCATTGATGTTATCTTTCTTTCTGAAGACATTAACCACTATGATGTTCAGGATATTCTCTCTTCCATGCCTGAAGCATGGAAAGGCAAGGTGAGTTATCAAGCCAAGTTTCCTGGTGTTGTTTATAAGTTCGGAGAACATTATGCACATGAATTGACAAATGAATACTCTTTTAACTCTTTCAAAAAAGCAGTAAATCTCGATGAGCCTTTAACTGAGAAATTGATTGCAGGAATCACATCCGGCTTAGCGAATGGCGATGAGGTCTCCGATGCGCAACAGTTCTTCGGTTTTGTATTTCTGGTGTCATCCTACATCAGCGAACAAGATGCCGCTGAGTTAACTGATTATTCATTATCACGTTTTGAATTGCACATCGAGGAAGATTTCGGCGATGGTACATGGTCTAAGGATTTACATGTTACAAGTGATGCCAGCACAAACATTGCAGGATTTATTTGGTCAGCCCTCGGTTCGCCAAGAGCAGCAGTAAGATGGAATGCGGCGCATTGTGTCAGAAAACTTTCAGACTTTAATTGTATCGATATCATTGATGCTTTAGTCTTTTGGTTGAAACAAGATAACGTAGGTGCGTTTGGCCACCATAAGTTTCCATTCTATAACCTTCATGCAAGGCAGTATCTTTTGATTGCATTTGCCAGGATAGCTATTGAAAAGCCTTCTATACTACATAAGCATAGCGATTTGTTTTTACAATATGCGTTAACCCAGGATCACGTTATTATCCAAAAATTCGCTTCAGACATCATTGAAGCGATTGAACGCACATTCCCTGGAACTTATAAAGCAGAGGTTTTAGAGGCAATAAAGAATCTGGGAAAAAGTAACCTGCCGGTTCAGGTGGAAAATTATCAATACTCAACAGATAGCTATTGGCATCAGCAAGGAGAAGTTAAATCAGGCATTGACTTTCATTTCGGTTTAGATATTGACAGCTATTGGTATGAACCACTTGGGAGAGTGTTTCATGTATCTGAAAACCAAATTGAAGATTTAGCTGCAAATGTAATTGTAAATGAGTGGGGGCTGGGTGATAAAAATGGATATAATGATGACCCAAGGGTTATTCTTTGGAACCGTTCCAACAATGATCGGGAAACATGGCATGATCACGGCACCTACCCTAGAACCGACAATTTTGATTTTTACTTGTCTTACCATGCTATGCTTGTTGTTGCAGCAAGGCTAATTCAAAAGATGCCTGTAATTATAACAAGAGATGACTCTGACGATGAACCATGGTCTTACTGGCTATCGAGGCATTTACTGACACGTACCGATGGCAAGTGGTTGGCAGATTGTAGAGACCCGTTGCCACTAAACAGGCCCTTGTGGGTTTCAGAAGAAAAAAAAGATACCTGGCAAACTGAAATCACTGAAGGAGATTTTTTGAATTACATGCAGGCAGAAATAAACGGGGAATTGTGGGTCAATGTAAAAGGAGGCTGGCATGAAAAGAATAACGAAAGAACAGAAACTATTTCTATTTCAACGGCACTTGTGTCACCAAAAACCTCAGATTCGCTGTTACGGGCATTAGCATCTAGTAGCGATCCATACGATTATAAGCTACCTTATTTTGATGAAGGAGATATGGAAATCAAGTCCGGCTCATTTCAACTTAAAGGCTGGATTAATGAACGTCACAATTCAAAGGAATTGGATCAATTTGATCCCTACGCGGATGAAATAGACTATCCCCCATACTCACTGGGTAGCACAATAGCTGAAAAATTAGGCTTATCAACAGATCCAGATGGTAAGACTTGGCAAATCGCTAATAGCGCTGAAGTTGCATTGTCTTGCGAAACATGGAGCAGCCATAGAGAAGGACGGGATGAAGAACCCGATCAATCAGGAATGCGATTGAAAGCTAAACTTTCATTTTTAAAAGGACTCTGTTCAACTCTTGGCTGCGACTTAATATTCGACGTTGGCATTAAAAGAGATATAAGCTATCGGTATGATCGGGAGAAACGGGAATATGCAAAACCACAACACAAAATATTTATATTATCAGCAGATGGAAAACTCAGAACTACCGGAGCAAATTATCAACTTGGGTAAACTCTTTGTGCAGGAGCTCAAATTAGATCCAGGCAGTGACACTTTTTCTAAGTGGATGGCTCATTATATCGCAGAAAAAATGACGTTATTAGAGCAATTGTCTCCCGGAAGCGAAAAGAAAGAAGTCGAAAAAGAATGCTTTGAAACAATTCTGAAGTTATGGGAACGCAGATCAGCCCTTCCATCTGGAAAGCGTCCTTTTGAGTCGTTCGAGCCGATTTTAAAACTTATTCAAGAGATTGATCCAGAGAATAGAAAAAGTTACTATGTGAAAATGAACTTATCACATGCAAGTCTTCCCTTAATTGATGGAGATATTTCAAAGTTAACGTCTATGGAAGAATGGCTTAATTCTGCAAAAGAAATAGATGAGGTAGCGCGTATGTTAATTATATATTCATTAAAAAAAGCTTCAGCAATCGCCAAAAATGACAGAATTCAAGAATTTATTAATAATGCAATTGATTCATCAGATAATCAGGATGTGATAACTGTTAGGTTACTGATCGATGGCTGTGAAAATTTAAGTGATGCTGAAACAAGAAAAAACTTGAATATTCAGAGGAATCAAGAAAAAATACAACAATTGGAAAAGTTCGTCAAAACAATTCAATTATATATAGATGAATTTAAAAAAGAAATAGAAGAAAGCAAGGTGTAAAGCATGAACGTTTGTAAAACACGCGAAACGGGCGTGATAGTTTTGCTCTTACTTATTTGAGTAATAATTGTCTAAGCTATATCTTTTAAATCTGTCTTCGGGATTTGTGTCGGGAGGATTAAGTACTCATAACAATTTGACAATATCATGTTAGTAATAAATGTGTGTTGCTCCTCAGTTGTATTTATAACCTCTTGTAGAGATAATAATCGTAGAGAATTACCTTGTTTTTCTGAGTTTTTGTGAAATAAAAAGAGGCAGAAATTCTTCGACAGTGGGAAATATATTTCTGCTTCTAGTGGAATTATCCAAGAAAAAATATCTTGATTATCTATAACTACCGGGTTGTCCGTTGAAAACCAACCCCGTTGCTGATAATCTCGAAGAATTACAAATTCAAATCCGCGAAACACATATACAAGATGGTTCATGATGTATCCTATGAGAATATTTAAATGGTCTTTACTTTTAAATATTGACAATTGAAGTAAGATCTCCTCTTTTCTATCACTATAGAATAAGGTAATTTCCTGTAATAGCTTCTCCTTTGCTTTCTCGTTATTAAGAAGACTGTCAAAATATTCTCTATATGGTTTTGCTCTACAGATAAAATTTGCAACAAAATGGCACAATAGGTCTTTGTGTGCCGGGGTTAATTTACTCTCTCTTTTTAGACCCTTTATAGTTTCACCATAATGACTTTCGATTATACTGCTAGTATTTTCAAAATGCCGCTTACCATTTGAGAATGAATAAGGCAAATCAAAAATATTTTCCTCAGAGCTAAATACTTCGATTGATTGAATGTCTATTTCAGATGTTCCCTTACGCCAAATAGATATTTTCCATTTCTTATCCTCCTTAAAACCGAACTGTTTGAGGTATATCTTGGATATGCGGTGTTGCAACTGAATTTTCCTTTCTGACATATCTAAATTTAAGAATAAAGTAATAATTATCCATTAGCTCAAAATCAATTATAAACGAATTTGAGGCGGATACTTTATTTTCTCAGGTAACTGTGAAATATCTAAAGCAAGAACATGCTTTCTGATCGCTGCCGATTTTTCATCTAAATGTTCAGGATTTAGCTTTTCCATCGCTGTGTAGTAATTTTTAAAGAGCAGCCCTGGAAAGATCACCTGGTTTTCTATCCAGTTATATCTGAATACTTCATTGTTTTTATCATTTAGTAGTACAATTAGCTTTCCCAAATAGATTATGTAACTCTCATCCTGAAGTAATTTTTCAAACAGGGTTGAATATTCATTGGGATAAATTTGTGCATAGCTATATTGATATAAATACTTAATGAAGGGGAAATAATTTGTCAACTGATTGTTCAGGAAACAATCGCTAATGCTTTTAAAAATAAGCAAATATCCTTTCTCTATTTCTGGTAAATGTGTTTTATAATATTGATCAAACTTGCAATGATCTGTTCTAAAATAATTCCCATTCTGCGAGAACTGCCGCATGTAATGAAAAAAATACACATGTATGTAACTTGGATGAGTAGTCGGTTCACTAAAAGATTTGAAGAATTTTTCTAAAAACGTATTTTGCTCTTCAGAACAGCAAATTAAGTTTACTATCATATCGGCAATATTATTGCACTCTTTTTCAAGTATTGCTGGCTTTGTATTAAAGAAGCTGATAAGGCATTCTACAATTTGATAATCATATTTACCGTAATGCTTTCTAATAGTATTATCGCTGAGACGTTTAACGAGGTCTTCTATTCTTCCATATTGTATTGCTTCATTCAGGATACGACTTCGGAATGAAGGCTGTTGAACGAATTCTTTTAATTGTCTTTCTGGAATATCGTTCGCACCAGCTATTAAGCTGAAATACCTGTCAAAATAAGAAGAATCTGATAGCCTTTTTAGATTAGTATCTTTTCTATAGGCTTCGAGGGATGATTTAGGTAGTATTGCTTTGAATATATCCGAGGCAGGAGATGCCATAACTTTAAACTGACCATCCGTTAACATTCCTTCAGTCACATCTCTTTTTCTAAAGTTGGCTTTGCACATTTCATAAAACTGGGAATATGACTGATAATCAAAAATCCGTATAGCTTCTATGGCGAGAAAGTCTAAATGATTAATTTCACTTACAACAGGAGGAAAGCGAAAGGAAAAGGAATTAAAATATCTTTTGTAATCTCTGATATTGTTGAAATATTCTTTTAGTCCATGTAACTCCCAAAGCGAACCAATAATATCACTTTCGAACTTGACTTCGTTATTTTCTTCTATTTGTCGTAAAAATGTTGCAAATAAATGATTGAGCACTTCGGGTCTGATCTTTGGTACTTCATAATCTACTTGTACAATCTTTTCAAGATAATCCTGCCCATGCCCACTGAATGTTTTGTTTAATGCGTTAATCACAATTTCCCTGTCAAATGCGATAATATACATGATGTTGCTAAAGTCCGCAACCAACGAAATAGTTTGAAAAAGTTCTGTAATCTGCTCGGGCATCAGACGATCAATATCATCAATGAATAGTACATTTTTTTTCTTACTCTTAATGAGTATTTCCTCTATTTCCTCTTTAATATCACTTATATTATCTTCCTTTGAGAGTTGCTCTACAAAATTTTCAACCCCTTCCATAACATTTCCAGCAGCAGCATTTACATATTTAACCCAACGGAATGCCTTTGCAAAATTGAGGATCTTTTTAGAAACCTCTGTACGGCGAGTCTCATAGTCTTTTAAGGCCAAGGCAAGCTGTATAAGGAAAGCATCTCTAATGCTTTCATTTTTATAAAACATCCACGGGTTAAACTCAATGATCCTATATTTTTTTTCCTCTCGTCTTAAATCTTCTTTAATATAATGTAATAATGTTGTTTTTCCCGATCCCCACTCTCCGGTAATTGAAATAGTAATTGGATCGGTCGATTTTGATGCATACTTTTTAAGACCGTTTGCTATTTCTATAGCAAAGCTTTTTCTTCCAAGTAGATCGTTTTGTGATGATGCTTTATCTGAAAAAATTGCCATAGTTTATTTTTTATAATAATCGGCTAATTAATACTTTGAGGTGCTAGGAGTAACTTTGAGCAAAAAGAAGTTATGCCACATCCCCGCCAAAAGGACTTAGCCTACGAGTCATTTAAGATATTTATACCAGAGGAATACCTGGTTGATTTTGAAGTGAACCATATTGAGAACAAACCTCAGGAATGGGTAATTGAACTGGTTGAAAAAGAAGACCGGATACCCCAGGCTTTGTATGGTAAAGAAGTTGTAATGGACGGTTATAACAATGAGATAGACATTTTAACCCATGCGTTTTCGCTAAAGAAAATATACCTGCGTCTGATCCGGCGAAGATGGAAAGAAAAGGGAACTACCAAACATTACAGTAATGAATACAACCTTCACATACCCGGCATGAAAACCACAAAGGAGTTCAGGGATTTTTTAAAAGAAATTGGTGGATGAGAAGCCGGTTAATTTTACAACCATCGGAGGATTTCTTCAACTCAACCCCCAAACCGTTTATAGCTGGTACCGCAATTACCTGAGCGGCTACCCCGAAGCTGTTGAAAATAAGCAATGGGGTAAAGATAATTTTACCGGTACAGATAAGCGGGAAAAATCAGTACCCGTATTAAAGCCGGAAAATTTTGGTGAACAGATGAGTGTGGATGAGAAAATGATAGATGAAGAATTTTATACCGTGATGACCAACCGTGATACAGGTAAGATAGCCCTGCTTGCCGAAACCCTTACTGTAGCTGAATTAAACAAGCTGATAGAGAAAATACCGCAAGTAAAACAACAGGTAAAAACCATTACAGCAGACCTCAGTCCCACGTACGAAAAATTCTGTGAACAAAGCTTTCCCAATGCCGTCATTGTAGCCGACAAGTTCCACGTAGTAAAACATATTGTGGAAGCGGTACAGACGTTAAGGCTTCGTCTTAAACAGGAAGAAATCGCAAAACTGCCCACCACCAAAAAAGAACGAAGGGAATATGAAAAACAAACCAGACTCATCAATGGCGAATCCAAGATAGAACTGCTTACCAGGAGCAGGTACGTGCTTTTTAAAAGAGCGGAAAACTGGACTGTCTCACAACAAAAAAGAGCCACCCTGCTTTTTGAAACCTTCACTTCACTTAAAACAGCTTATGATTTAACCCTGCAAATCAGGCAATGGTTAGATAAAGAAAACGTAGGCAAATACGAATGGCAGATAGAAAAGCAACTCATTCACTGGTACGATTGTGCCGAACAGGCAAAGCTACCAGAAGTAGAAAACCTGATACGTATTATTGGCAGTAACGAAGAAAAAATCATGAACTATTTTAAAACAGGTAAAACCAATGCAAAAGCAGAAGCCACCAACAGCAAAATACAACGATTTATAACCGCTAATTACGGGGTAAGGGATAAGGATTTCTTCTTATATAGATTAGCTCATTACTACTCCTAGCACCTCAAAGTATTAATTAGCCTAATAATCCTTAATATTAAAAACAATAATAATTGAGTATCTACAATTTACATAAATGTTTTAGTTGATTTTCAACTAAATTACTGAGTAGCCATTCTCTATTGCATGAAATTTTAATTAGAATAAGTATTTTCGATTTTCACTTTTTAACAGTCAATCATGGATTTCGAAATTTTTTGGAAAAGCATAAATGAAGACCGATCACATTTTATTAAAAAGAATTTTTCCAATATGGCAATAAATCTACTTGAACTGTTATTGCAAAAGATAAATTCTGATAGAGAAGTTGTGATCGGTTATTCAATTGCTGACAAAGATTCATGGGCAATTGTAGAATATGATAGGTGGGATAACAATGATAAGAGTCTATTATTAAGGCTTAATAAATTAGGTACTTTTGAAGTATGTTTTGAATTCTGGGGAGATGATGGATTGGAAAAATGCATATTTTCTCTAAATAAAAACCAACAAGAAATGGTTCCGCAAGCACTTAAGCGGTTTATGAATGAAGTTGTACAATCTGGCAAAACGAGAGCAATAAAAAGTAATGAACTGATAAATATAGAATAGCTAAACTAAACGATACTATATACAAAGCTAAAGCCTGAAATCTTTGCTGCCTGCTCATTAGATATCAAAACTTAACCATCCTTTGTTAAAGCAGACATTTATTTCTCTACCCTCAACTGTTCTTCTTCAATAATGGCTTTTAATTGCGCTTCACTCGGTAAATTGATCAGGTATTTTGAAACGAATACTTTTTGTGCCAACCCTGAAGTAGCATATTTCACCAGCGTTTCATTTTTTCCCGCACACAGGATAATGCCTACAGGAGCATTATCGCTTTGTTGCATTTCATTATCCTTGTAGTAATTCAAATACATATTCATTTGCCCGGCGTCAGCATGCGTGAACTCACCCATTTTTAAATCAATCAGGATATGGCATTTCAAAATCCTGTGATAGAAAACAAGATCAATCCGGTAATGTGTGTTATCAAACGTTATTCTTTTTTGCCTGGCTTCAAAACAAAATCCCCGTCCCATCTCCAAAAGAAACTTCTGGAGGTGTGTAATAATAGCTTCTTCCAGGTCGGTTTCAGAATAAGATGATCTTTCTTCCAGCCCGAGAAAATCTAAGAGATAAGGGTTACGGAATATATCTTCCGGCTGCAAATTTGTTTCCTGGTAATGTTTTTCAAGAACTGCTTTTTTATCGGTGCTTAGGCCGGTTCGTTCATACAGCATACTGTTAATAGCTCTTTTTAGTTCCCGCACCCCCCAGGCATTTCTGATGGCCTGCACTTCATAAAACCGGCGTTTAAGTAACTCCTCTATTTTAAGCAATTCAATAAAGTGTGAAAAGCTAAGAGTGTTAAGGAGCTGTGCAGCAGGCAGTTGGCTTTCGGCAAGGCTATTTTTTGACTTTTCTTCCTGAAAAGATTTGTCAGACGCTGCCTGACGAATTTCTGTAAAGCTGATATTCAATGACTTGGAAAATTCGTCAGACACTGTCTGACGAATTTGGGGATAAGCATTATAGAATAATCGAAACAGCTTCAAATTTGTTTCGCTTAATCCTTTTAATCCTTTTTGCTTTAGCCTTACAGCAAGCGTTTCAAGAACTTTTTCTCTATATGAAGCACGATCTTTTCCATACTGTTCGTATTCCACAATATGATAGCCGATAATCCAATTTCTCAGTGTAAAAGCGGCGTTCACTTGTTTTTGAACCTGCTTTACGAAATACTCATTGGTTTCAAATATGGAAGACGTCAATTGTTCCAGATCATTGATACTTCCTGTCTTTTTTGTTCTTGTTGTCATAGAAATTATTTGAATAGGTTAAGTGATGATAATTTTACCTTCTACTTGTTCATCCTGCATTCTCCGTTACCGGCTCCTCCTGAATTTGCTTAAAAGCAGTCAGGTGTAGGGAAAACTCTTTTTTGATATCCTGCTCAAAGCTGTCAAGGTAATTTTCTGTCGTTTTTTTATCAGTATGTCCTAAAGCTTCCTGGATAAACTCAGTACTCACTCCTGAGCGCTTTAATTGCGTGCTGAAACTATGCCGGGATACAATGGTAGTGGGCTTCTTTTCTAATCCTAATTTTTTCCCGATTTCGATCATACGGTCGTTGATAAATCGGGTAAATGCCGTTACTCTTTTATATTCCTGTAACGGATTCAAACCATGTTCCATAATTGAAAATATGTAATTATCCGGGTTCTTATCATTATTGCCCCATTGTTCAATAATACGGCGCATATCCTCATTAATATACACAGAAATGGGTTTGGGATCAGTGCGGGTAGTGTGTTCCGTTTTAGCTCTGATGAACACCAGAAAATCCCCATGCATATCCTTATATTTTAAGTACACCACATCTTTCGGGTTCATGCCATTTCCGAAATAGCAGAACAACCAAAAGTCCTTAGCCTTTCTTTCATTCGGACATTCAGGCTCGTAATAGTACAGAGACTTAATTTGGCCTATCCCCAATGCCTTTTTAATATTTCGTCCTGATGGTATTTGATACCTGCGCCTGCCGAACGGATAACATTTGTCTTTTTTTATGATCCCCATCTCAATAGCTTCATTAAACATTGCCCGAAGCGCCCTAACCTTAATCCCGATAGTGGTTTTGGAAGTCCCTTTTTTACGCATGTAATGCTCGTACTGGTGCAGGTAACTAACGGTAATGTCTGTAAACAATACATTCCCCCTAAACTTCTTAAAGGAGTTATAAGCATCCTGGTAACTAAGTGCCGTTCCGATGCGCTGTTCCTCTATCAATCTTTTGATATAGGAGAAGAAAACAATGGAAATACTTTCAGACCTGGAATGATCTTCCCGGAAAATGGAAAAACGCTTTTCATACGGTGAAAAATCAAATTCATGCGGCGCAGGAGCAGGTTGTTCTTCTTCCGGCTCTTTTAGATTTTTTCTTGGCTTAAATAGTTCATGATGGGCAATAAAATCCCGCTCAAACTGATAAAAAGAGAAAACGTCCAATTCATCAATAAAATCTGATGCCGCTTTCTCAATCTCCCTGATCTTCTCCTTAATGGATTGCAGATCAGCGCTGATCCGGGGAGCGTTTAACTTGTTGTAATTAACGGCGCTTAATTCAAAAATAGTTTGATAGCGCTGTGTTACCCGTTGGAAAGAAACCTGCAATTTGAGAGGGTACTTTCCTGTTCTGATTTTCATTCTTCGGGTATCGAGAATGATACGTGCTGTTGCAGACATAACTGAATAATTTTCATTTTCACAAAATCCTTTCCCGCGATATTTGCAAACAGAATTGCAAACAATCATCAGTTAATTGCCCTTAAAAAGGTATCAACAAAAGTAAATGATTATTCGTAAATCAAACAAAATCAATTAATTAGTTAAAATAGGTTAAATTGAGCTTAACCAAAGCAAGTATTGTCGGGTGCTTAAAATCCTGTGACCCGCAACGGTCGTAACGGTTCAACTCCGTTCCGGGGCACTCTGATAATCAATTAGATAGAAAGGTTCACAAAAGTGAGCCTTTTTTATTTTTACCAAATTTGCCAGCAATTTACTTGCCTGTATAATCTCAATTGATTTTCACAGTTCTGCTAAATATTATATTACCGGAAAGCAGGGAGTATATGAAGTTTGTAACTACATGTTGTTGCAGGATGTAGATTTGACGAAACAAAGACGATGAATACATCTCGCAGAGTCCCGCTCTTGCACAAAAGGCCAGGAGTTGATACTGTGAAGAACCAGGCATGTGATCATTAAAATAAACGATAAAGTGGTAGTAGATTATACGGAACCCTGCGACGTAAAACGGGAAAACAATCATCCGTTGCGGGGCTGACTAAAAAGGTAAATGAAGGCTCTGAGAATCGCATAAACGACTATTGGTCTCCATCACCTACCCGAATAAATTAATCATTTGGCCACCTTTTCGTCAGCCTCGGTACTTTTTGCTCTGTAGGCCCATGATCCTAAAAACATTGTATACTTATGGATATTGTGGTGAAGCCTTTAGCATATTAGGATTAACAGCTATAGCATATTTCTAAACTCCGGTTTTTCCGGGTTTAATTTGTGCTCAGGACTTCCCCGGACTGACAAAAAATTACCGCACAAACAACTATACTTATGGAGCGCCAGCAGGCACTTTTATAACAGTCTTATCACGCTTACCATAAAACAGTTAATTTACCCCACATAAAGAGCAATTTATTCCATCTGAACATCCTGCCGGTACTGTATCTTGACAGCCTTTAAACAGTTCTATTTTCTCAAAACAAGATTTATGATAAAACAACGCAATCTGCCTGTAATGCTCATGCTCTCTTTTATTATTGCAACAGCATCTGCCTGCAACACCGCCGGTACGGATTCCGTTCCCGGAGCCGATAAACCGGAAGTGATCTACCATGTTTTTCAGCGTAGCTTTTACGACAGTGACGGCGATCACCATGGAGATCTGAAAGGGCTACGGGAGAAATTGGATTACCTCCAGGAGCTTGGGGTTACTTCGATTCTGATGGTGCCATTATATGAATCTGTTTATTACCACAACTACTTTTCGAGCGATTTTAAAAAGATAGATCCAAAATTTGGTACTATGGACGACTACCTTGAGTTGGTGAAAGAGATCCACCGCAGGGGCATGAAGATCTACATGGATATGGAAACACAATACGTTACCGAAGACCATCCCTGGTATAAAGACTCCTATAACAACCCGTCATCTCCGTACAGTAACTATATCCTTTACCAGGATAGTGCGCAAACAAAGCCATCTACTATCGTCATGAATCTCACTGAATTGCTGGGATATGATGGGGTTACGAGAAAGATCACTACTGTGAACCTCCGTAGTAAAGAAGTACTGGAATATAATTACGAACTTTTTAAATACTGGGTAGATCCTAATAACGATGGACGGTTCGATGATGGAGTAGACGGATTCCGGCTCGATCATATGATGGATACCCTTGATCATAAGCCGGAGTTGAGCAATCTGTTCGCGGATTTCTGGACTCCGTTATTTACACGGCTGAAAAACGTAAATCCCAAACTGACGCTTATAGCAGAACAGGCTGAGTGGGGCTCCTATGGCTTCGATTACTTAAACAAGGGAAATGTGGACCGGGTGTTCGCCTTCCGTCTGGCTTTCGCTATCCGCAACTTCAACAAGAATGAAATTAACCTTATGGCTGATACGGTGTTGGGGTTAACACCTGAGAACAAAGGACAGTGTGTATTTATCGAAAATCATGACATGCCGAGGTTTGCAGCGATTGTACAGAACAATCTGCCTAAAGCAAAAACCGGTGCGGCATTGAATATTCTGATCGGAGGCATCCCTTCACTTTATTATGGCCAGGAAATAGGTATGCTTAGTCCGATAAAAACTCCTCACTACGGGATGACAGACGCCAATGAAATTCCTATGCGTGAAGCATTTGATTGGTACAAAGCAGATACAGGAAGGGGAGTAGCCACCTGGTATAAGAACAGCGGGCCCTGGTGGGACGATCGGTATAATAAACCTAATGACGGTATTTCGCTGGAAGAACAAAAAGATGATCCTAATTCGCTCTGGAACTATTATAAAACACTTATCAACCTGCGACAAACCAACGATGCGATAGGATGGGGTAAATACCAGACCTTACCCAATAACAACGATAGTGTAGTTTCTTTCCTTCGTTATACTAACGATAAGGCGGCGATAGTTGCGGTGAATTTATCGGGCAGCTCCCGTGAGGCAGTCATCAATATAAATGGTGCCGTTGTTAAACCGAATGATAAACTCAGCAATTTACTGGGGGGAGCAGAAGCAGTAAGTTCCGGCAACCAGGTTACTGTTACACTACCTGCTAACAGCGCGCAGGTTTTTGAATAAGTATCTTATCCATATACATTCAGCCGTGTAAGTAAGAAAGATCATTTTGCCCACACGGCTGAATTATTAACAGCACAAGCGTTTTGAAATTATTTCAATAGTTCACTTTTAAGGTATGCGGCACTTTCAGCTATGCTTTGATAAGGATCTTTTGTAAAGCTTTCCTGCTCTATAAAAGGATAATCAAGTCCTGCAATTTTTGCCGCGGCAAAAATTTTTCTAAAATCAATACTTCCCTTACCAATTTCTGTATTGCGGGTAGGAGCTGTTTTGTCCATATCCTTTACATGCCACAAAGGAAATCGGCCGGGATGTTTACGGAATAAGTCTAATGGATCTGCTCCACCTCTCACTACCCAGTAAATATCCATTTCCATTTTTACCAATTGCGAATCCGTTTCCTTCATCAATATTTCATACCCTGTTTGTCTGCCCAGGTCTTTGAATTCAAAATCATGATTGTGATAGCCCAGGTGCATCCCTGATTTGCGAAGTAATTCACCGGCTTCATTTAATTTTTCGGCAATGCTCTTGTAATCATCCCCATTCCGTCGCCATTCTTCAAATAGCCATGGTATGACAACGTATCGCTGACCTACTGCTGCTGCTGCATCTATAAAACGCTTAAGATCATCGAGGTTGCCTTTGATATCTATTCCGTACAGTCCGCTGGGAGATTTTAAACCATTATCATTAATCAGCTTTTTAAATTCCTGCGCGTTCAGTCCCCAGAATTTGTCATTATCAGTATAACCGGAGGTTTCTACAAGCGTATATCCTGCCGCACGCACTTTTTGCATAGCTGTGTGTATATCCTTACGCAGATCTCCCAAGGTGTATAATTGTAAACCGGCTTCTTTGTGAAATGAAAGCGTAGATCGGGGAGCCAGTATCATACCTGTTCCCAGCATTCCTGCCTGGTATAAAAAACCTCGTCTGTTCATCTCATTTATATTATAGGTAAGACATTATTAAAGATTTCCTTTTTTCAGCTCACTCACTGCATAATCAACTGCTCTTGCGGTAAGCGCCATGTAGGTAAGCGATGGATTCTGACAGGCAGAAGAAGTCATCGCCGCTCCATCTGTTACAAATACATTCATCGCATCCCATACCTGGTTATGTCCGTTCAGCACAGAGGTTTTCGGATCCCGGCCCATCCGGGCAGCGCCCATTTCATGAATGGCAGAACCAAAATTATATCCCGGCTCAAAAGAGCCTACGTCTTTCAGCTTCGCCACTTCCAGCATTTCAACGGCGTCATCCACCATATCTTTCCGCATCGCCTTTTCATTCTCTCTGATTTCGGCATCTATTGCCAATACCGGAAGCCCCCATTTATCTTTCCTGTTCTTATCGAGCGCAATCCTGTTTTCGTGATAAGGCAATGTTTCTCCAAACGCCGCCATGCCAAACACCCATCTTCCCGGTTCAGTCAGGGCTTCTTTAAATGCAGCACCTATACTAAGTTCAGGTATATTCCTGCTCCAGCCTTCACGACTGGCTATTCCCTGGTATCCAAACCCCCGCAGATACTCACGCCGGTCGCTGCCAATATTCCGGAAGCGGGGAATGTAAATGCCATTGGGGCGTTGTCCGTAATAATATTTATCATCATAGCCTTCTACTACTCCAAAAGCGCCTGCACGGTAATGATGATCCATGAGGTTGTGACCGAGTTCACCGCTGCTGCTGCCCAATCCGTTGGGCCATATATCAGTGGCCGAATTCATCAACACCCATGCGCTGTTTAAGGCAGATGCACATACAAATACCAGCTTTGCATGAAATGCATAGGTTTGATTACTGAGCGCATCAATAATTTCCACACCTGTAGCCTTTTGGGTATCCTTGTTATATATAATGCGGGTAACAATGGAATAAGGACGCAATGTTAAATGTCCGGTTGCCATCGCTGCGGGCAGTGTAGACGACTGCGTACTAAAATAGCCGCCGAAAGGGCATCCCAGCGAGCATTTATTCCGGAACTGGCACTGGGTGCGGCCAGGCAATGGCCGGGTTAGATTAGCCGTGCGACCGATGATAAAATTCCTTTTTCCCTTATAATGGCTGTTGATAAGATCTGCTATATGTTTTTCCGCACAATTCATTGCCATAGGCGGCTGAAATATACCGTCCGGTAGCTGAGGCAAACCATTCCTGGATCCGCTGATGCCAACAAACCTTTCTACATGGTCGTACCAGGGCGCAATATCTTTATAGCGGATCGGCCAGTCAATGGCAATACCTTCTTTCAGGTTGGCCTCAAAATCCAGATCGCTCAAACGATAGCTTTGACGACCCCAGGTTAGCGAACGTCCACCTACCTGGTATCCCCGCCACCAGTCAAATCGTTTTATTTCGGTATAAGGGCTGTCTTCTTCATTCGCCCAGTAATCGAGGTTGGTCTCATTGAGGAACATATCACGCGACAGAACGGGATACGCTTTCTCCATTTCTTTTGTGCGGCCGCCCCGGTGCGGCAATTCCCATGGATGCTTCGCGGCGTTTACATAATCTTTTACATGCTCCACATTACGGCCACGTTCAAGCATCATTGTTTTCAGCCCCTTTTCCGTCAGTTCCTTGGCGGCCCAGCCACCGCTGATGCCCGACCCTATTACAATGGCATCAAAAATGTTTTCACCCATTTGCTTTCGATTTTACTTTAACAATTATATCGCTCTTCTTCCCTTTTCCCTGATAAACACAACAGATAAAGCTCCGCAAAGCATAAAAATACCGGCAAGCACTATGGCGTAAATAGCCTGATTGTGGAATATGCTTTTGATGAGCGGACCACCGGCAAACCCTATTACCAATTGCGGCAGGGTGATGAAGAAATTAAAAATACCCATATAAACACCCATCTTTTTTGCAGGAATAGCAGCGGATAAAATAGCATACGGCATAGCCAGCACACTGCCCCATGCCAAACCCATGCCTATCATGGGCATGATCAGCAACTTTGGGTCGCTGATAAAATAAACGGATAACAATCCTGTGCCACCGGCCGCCAGGGAAATAGCGTGAGTTGCTTTTTTACCGATGCGGCGGGCAATTGCAGGCAGCCCCAATGCGTATATAGCAGCCACTACACTATAAACGCCGAACAACATTCCTACCCAGTTACCGGCATCTGCATATTGTTCCGATACGGTATCACCAGGCATTAGTTTATATATATGCTCCACTATCGCGGGTGTCATGTAAATCCACATAGCAAATAATCCAAACCAGGAAAAGAACTGCACTAATCCCAACTGTGCCATCGTTTGCGGCATTTTGCGGAAATCACTGAAAATAGACAGTGCCGTCTTTTTTTCCGTCACCTTTTTTTCTCCCGGATGAAAGGCTGCACGTTCTTCCGGTGTATATTCTTTAGTTGTTATTACCGTCCATAATAAAGTGATCAGCATGATCGCTGCACCGAAATAAAAAGAGTACGCCACATTATCTGGTATTTCTCCGGGCAGAGCTGTTTTGGCAATATTAAAACCATTGGCTAGCAAATATGGAAATAAAGAACCAATGATAGCGCCTATACTGATGAGAAAAGTTTGTACCGCGAAGCCCTTGCTGTACTGGCTTTCAGGCAGATTATCCGCAACGAGTGCGCGAAAGGGCTCCATAGCAATATTAAACGAGGCATCCATAAGCATCAGCATCGCCCCACCGATCAGTACGGGAGGCAGAAAGGCCGCAAACATCGAAGACTGTGGCATTAATATCAGGGAAAATGCCGCAAGGAATGCACCTACTAAAAAGAAAGGTCGGCGCCTGCCTAATCTCGTCCAGGTATGATCACTGTAATAACCGATCAGCGGCTGAATGATCATTCCTGTAACAGGTGCAGCCAGCCAGAACAGCGGCAGGTGCTCAACATCCGCGCCATAGGTCTGCAATATCCTTGATGCGTTGCCTGTTTGCAGGGCAAATCCAAACTGGATACCGAGGAAGCCCATGTTCATATTCCAGATGCTGGCAGTTGATAATTCCTGTTTCTTTACAGGCTTAACAATGGGCCTTCGTTCTTGCACTTTTTCAATCAATGTGCTACTGTTTTGATTGAGAAAATAGTCTTTGTTTCATTCGGTTCCAGGTAATAAGAAACCTCATTAACATATACTGTCACTTTGGTATTACCCAGATTTTTCAATTCCACTCCCTTTTCCATAATACCTACACTGAGTATAGTGCCCCGGAAGCGGATATTAAAAGAGAATGATTTCCACTCCGCGGGTAAAAAAGGTGAGAAATGCAACGCGTTATCACGGATATGCATACCCGCAAATCCCTCTACGATACTCATCCAGGATCCTGCCATAGAAGTGATGTGCAACCCGTCTTCGGTATCATTATTATAATTGTCGAGATCGAGGCGTGAAGTTCGCAGATACAACCGGTAGGCTTGTTCCTTCCGTCCGATCTTTGCCGCCAGTATAGCATGGATGCAGGGAGACAAGGAGCTTTCATGTACCGTTCTTGGCTCATAGAAATCAAAATTTCGTTGTATGGTGTCGAGGTTATATTGTTCCTCAAGAAAATAAATTCCCTGCAACACATCCGCCTGTTTGATAAAGCAGGAACGCAATATTCTGTCCCAGCTCCAGCGTTGATTTAATGGTAACGCTTCTTTCGGCAGATCTTTTACCAGCACCTGCTCCTTATCCATATAACCGTCCTGTTGCAGAAAAATACCCAGTTCTTCATCTTCCGGGAAATACATATTGCCGGCAATATGCTGCCACGCGGCTACTTCTTTTGCTTCAGCAAAACCTGTTTTTTTAGCCAGGGTATTATAAGTGTCCGGGTATTGTTGCTTTACTTTTTCTATTACTTCAATAGTATACTGTAAGCACCATACGGCCATTGTATTGGTATACCAGTTGTTGTTGACGTTATTTTCATACTCGTTAGGTCCTGTTATACCCAGCATGACAAACTGGTTACGGGCCGGGCTCAGGTTAACGCGCTGGCTCCAGAAACGGGCTATTCCTATCAGCACTTCGAGACCATAATGCGCCAGATAACTTTCATCATTCGTATAACGTACATAGCTATAAATAGCAAATGCTATAGCAGCATTCCGGTGAATTTCTTCAAAAGTAATTTCCCATTCGTTATGACATTCTTCTCCGTTCATGGTTACCATCGGGTACAGTGCAGCGCCATTGTCAAATCCCAGTATACGCGCATTGTTAATGGCCTTGTCCAGTTGATGATAGCGATAAAGCAGTAAGCTCTTTGCTACATCAGGCGCTGCTGTGCGCAGGTAAAAAGGGATGCAATAGGCTTCTGTATCCCAGTGTGTGGCCCCTCCGTATTTTTCGCCGGTAAACCCTTTGGGGCCTATATTCAGGTGCGGGTATTTGCCATTATAGGTTTGATGGAGCTGGAAAATATTGAAGCGTATTCCCTGTTGCGCCCGCACATCACCGGTTATTATGATATCGCTTTCTTTCCATTTTTCGCTCCAGGCATCAGCCTGTTCCTGCAACATCGTGTCAAAACCTTTTTCGCTAACGCATTCCAGTTCCTTTCGTGCCATTTCCAGGAGCCGCTTACCCTTAATGCCCGCTGCAGTAACATTCACTACGTATTTATATAAAACAATTTCATCTCCCTTCCGGGCATTCACCGGGATGTGCTTACCGATAAATTTTTCCCGTCGCGGTATATCGGCATTTACAGACAATGCCTTTCCATTAAGGATTACCTGATAGTGCATCCCGGTGCATACCTCGAAACCTGTTTTCCTCGTTTTCAGTGAAATATACGCGCTGTTTCCTTCATTTGCTCTTGCTGTTTCCTCCCAGAACCGCGTTTCGTCATTGGCGTCCTGGTTAACAACATCGCCATCAATATAAGGAGTAAGCAGCATATTGCCATCGAAATTCAATGGAGTAACAGCATAGCGGATGGCGCCGGCCTTATCATCTGCCAGGCTGCAAAATCGTGTAGACTTTACCGTTACCGTTTTTCCGCTTTTCAATGTTGCTGTGAAAGATCTTTCAAGGTAACCTTCCTTCATGTTCAGCACACGTCTGAAATCGCTGACCCTGCAGTGATGCAGGTCCAGCGTTTCATTACCGATCTTTACGTCAATACCAATCCAGTTAGCGGCATTGGGCACTTTAGCCGCTACTTGGGGATAGCCGTTCTTCCACCAGCCAAACTTTGTTTTATCCGTATAGTAAACACCGGCAATATAACTGCCAGGAAGGGTTTCGCCTGAATATGCTTCTTCAAAATTGGCGCGCTGTCCCATACAGCCGTTGCCAATACTAAAAATGCTTTCGGCTAACTTATTCAACCCGCTGTCGAATCCTTCCAGGATTATATTCCATTCATCTGATTGAAAAAGATTTCTCATGCAAAAATCAATTATATCCATCGTTCTGCACGAGGGTTGGATTAGCAACAAGATCGGTATACGGCAGCGGGAAAATTGTCCTGAAGCTTTCCACTCCTTTTCCTTCCATTACATTTCCTTTCCAAGGCCATACGTAATTGTCGCCTGTAAATTTTCCGAAACGGATCAGGTCTGTTCTGCGTTGTCCTTCCCACACAAGTTCGCGTCCACGCTCATCTAATATGAAATCCAGGTTGAGTTCAGCCTCTGTAAGATTACCATCAGCATTTCCGTATGCCCGTTCCCGTAACTGGTTAACGTAAGCGAGCGCTTGTGCAGTGCTGCCACCTGTTCCGCCACGAAGCACAGCTTCAGCGTACATCAGGTACACATCTCCCAAACGGAACATTGGGAAATCAGTATCTACAAACGTTTTATCTGATCCCCCCTCGCCGGTAGAAGTAACGTTTCTCCATTTTGTAACCGGATAGCCGTCAGCAAAATTGCCGATGCTGTTGATCTCAAGGTTTTGTCCGCTGGTGTGGAACATTGCCCTGCTGTCTGTGCCACCAGTGATATCGTTGAAAAGGTTCACGATATTCTTAGTAGTCCTTAAGCCCCACCATCCTCCGTCTATACCGAAATCGTTTACAGCATCCATATCTCCTCCCACTGCTGAATGAATGAGAAAAGTAACGCCATTCCAGGATTTCATGTGTTGGCCGTCATAAGGCAACCTGAAAATGATCTCAGTGTTTATTTTGTCGTTGTCCGCCAGGAAGAGATTCTTGTATTCAGGCTCCAGCGTGTAGCCGGCTGCAATTATCTTGTTGCAGTAAGTAATGGCGTCTGTATAGCGCTCGGTTCCGGTATATACTTCAGCGTTGAGGTACATCCTGGCCAACAGCATCCAGGCGGATGCTCTGTCAACACGCGGATATTCGTTTGTACGTGGATCTGCCAGGTCTGGTATGATGGCATTGAGTTCATTCTCTACGTATTCGAAAAGTTCTCCGCGACTTACCTGTTTAGGGAAGAAAGCTCCTACAGGATCATTCTCAGTAACAAGAGGTACATTACCATACATATCAATAGCATGCCAGTAGCTAAAGGCACGCAGGAAGCGCATTTCTGCACGGTACAATTGAGTTGTGGCTGCATCATTACCCGTAATACCATAACTGCTCAGTTTCTCCTCTGTTGTCTGACGGAGAAATTCATTGCAGAACATTATCTGCAGGTAAATACGGTTGTACATGGCTCCCAGTAGAAGGTTCTGCGATGTCCAGTCCATATTATGCATAGGTATAAGGTACTGGTCGTTCCAGGAAATGACAGCTTCATCGGTTGTTAGTTCCTGCATTTGCCAGTAACCTCTCAGATAACCCACATCTACACCGCCTATGTCGGCATTACCATCACCGCTAGTCTGGCCGGTTAGTGACAATCCGCCGTAGCATTTTGCCAGCAGTTCTTTATAATTATTAAAGTCGGCGTACACGCTGGCCGAAGTAACATCGTAAAATGGTTTGCGGTTAAGGTCCTTCGAGCATGAAACTGCGAACACCAATAATAACGGCAAAAGCAATCTGTTTTTTATATACTTAAGTTTCATAAATGGCATACTTTACAGGTTATAAACCAAGGTTAATTCCTAATGAGAAGATTCTCGGTCTGGGGTAAATGTTATTATCTATCCCGTTAAACACTTCCGGATCCAAGCCTGAATAGCCTGTGATTACAAATACGTTTTGCACATTTGCAGAAAGTGTAACACCAGAGAGTCCCCCGATCTTTCCAAGTTGATACGCGAGATTTATATTATCCATGCGCAGGAAAGAAGCCTTCTCCACATAGATATCGGATGTTTGCTGGTTATGTACAAAATTGGTTTTGTTAATACTTGAAGAAGAATTTGAAAGGAAGTTGGCAAAAGAAAGCGCTTCACCATAGCCGGTATTAGCTGCAATGCTGTTATAATTGTAAGCTCCCAGGCTGGACCGCAGCGTAAAGCCGAGGCTCAGTTTTTTATAAGTGAAATTGGAACTGAAGCCCAGCAGTGCAGTAGGATTGGGAGATTTATAATGATAGAAATCTGATTCATTCACTAAACCATCGCCATTGATATCAGCGTATTGGCCTTCCAGCGGCATGCCCTTGCTATCGTACAACTGTTTTTTCACATAATAGCTGTAAGGCGGGTAGCCCACTTTATGATACTGCAAACTGGTTCCGATAAAACTTGTGTTTCCTGCAGCAGTTCCCGGCGATGAGGGATCATCTTTGCCGGATAAGGTCAGGTTAGTGATCTTGTTATCATAATGGGTGAAATTAAAGTTCAGCTCCCAGTTAAAATTTTTTCCTTTCACCGGTATGGCATTGAGGTTTATTTCAAAACCTTTATTCTGCATATTACCTACATTGGTTAATATAATATTGGAAAAGTTGGTACCGGTAGCAGTTGATACCCTGCTGATCAGGTTATTGGTTTTTCTCACAAAATAATCCACGCTACCATTTATCCGGTTATTGATCAATCCGAAGTCAACGCCCACATTAAGTGTTGTTGTTTCTTCCCATTTAATATTCTGGTCGTATGCTACCGGACGGTACATATTGTAAAAGGTAGTGCCGAAGGGATAAGTGGTGGCATCATCGCTTAGTGTATACCGGGCCAGGTAAGGATAGTCGTTATCGGTAACATCCTGCTGGCCGGTTTTTCCATATCCCACCCTGAGCTTAAGTTGTGAAAATGTTTTCGATGTTCTCATGAAAGATTCTTCATGCATATCCCAGGCGAATGCTCCTGAGGGGAAAACACCCCAGCGGTTTTCGGGTGAAAACCTTGATGAGCCGTCTGTCCGGATAGTACCGGTAAGTAAATAACGGCCCGCGAATGAATAGTTCACACGTCCGAAATAAGATATAAGCGTGTTCTGTGTTTTAGACGGGATACGTGCCGGATCGTTGCCAAGGCCGCTGATATATACAACAGCAGGAGCATCGGTGATCCAGTCCTGGTAAGCATATCCTGTAGTAGCGTCTATCCTGCTGCGAATGCTGCTGAGGTTTTTTGCATAAATGAGATAGAAGTCCATCAGCTTGTTTTTCCTGTTCTGCCAGTAGCGGCTGGTGGAACCTTTTATCGAATAAGCAGAGGCTAAGGTTGGCGGTAGCACATCCTCACCATGACTCTTCGATATGTCATAGCCCAGGTTCAGATTAGCGTGCAGATCGGGCAGGAAAGGGAATTTATAATCGAGCTGCAGATTGCCGATGCTGCGATTAGCATGTCCGATATTGCGTTCCTGCTCCAGCATGCTCAGAGGGTTTTTACCTGCAAGCTGCAATGGAACTCCGTTGTTATCCACCCATTCAAAATATCCACCCAGGTTGGTGTTGGTAGCAGAGAGCGGCTGGGATGGGTCATAAGGGTCCACATACACAGGCTCTGTAGGATTGGCCGCTGCTGCAGCGCCTACAGCGCCGGTATTGGCAAACCGTGATTTGGTAAACGTTCCTTTTATGTTAAGGTTAACGGCCAGGTGGTCATCCAAAAAATGGGGGTTCAGGTTCAACGCGCCTGAAACACGATCGAAATTGGATGTTTTCAGAATACCTGATTCGTTCAGGTAACCAATAGACAGGCGGTAGGGTAATTGTTTGATTCCTCCGCTAAAGCTCACTGTATTATCAGTTTTAAAAGCGGCCTGGTAAATTTCGTTCTGCCAGTTGGTATTGGCATTACCCATTAACGCCAGTTTTGCTTCGCGTGCAGCAGCATCAGCCTGGGTTTGATCAAAATACCTGTTTAAGGCAGCCCGGTATTCGTCTGCAGACAATACACTGAGGATACCTGTTTTTTCTGAAATGGATTGCTGGGTATTAATATTAACCTGCAGTTTCCCGCCGGCGCTGCCGGTTTTAGTGGTGATGATGATCACACCGTTAGATGCCCTGCTACCGTAAATAGCGGTTGCCGAAGCGTCTTTGAGAATGGTGAACGATGAGATATCGTTCGGATTGATCATGCTCAGCGGATTGCTGAGTCCGGCTACGCTTTTATTATCAAGCGGAACACCATCCACTACAATCAGCGGATCGTTGCTGGAATTCAGCGATGCTCCTGCACGGATGCGAATGTTGATTCCGTCGCCCGGTGCTCCACCGCTTGAAGTGATCTGCACACCAGCCACTTTACCGGCTATCAATTGTGCCGGACTGGTAAGTGATCCTTTAACAAAGCCGGCTTCGGTAAGTGTGGAAACGGACCCGGTAAGATCCTTTTTACGCTGATTTCCGTAACCGATCACCACTACTTCATTCAGATCAGATGCTTCAATTTCCAGTTTAAATGTAATACTGGTGTTTCCTTGCGTAACGGTAACAGATGTTCTTTGAGAAGTATAACCAACATACTGGACCCTGATTGTATAAGAGCCTGGTTTGAGGTTTCCAATGCTGAAATCACCTTTAGTGTCTGTAGTAGTACCTTTATTTGTTTGTTCCACTACAATGGTAGCTCCTGATAAATTTTGCTGATTTTCTCCCAAAACCTTTCCGCTAACGCTTCCTGTTTGAGCCGATACCGTGAATACGGACAGTAAGAACAAACAAAGAAAGCCATATCTTCCGATGTATTGTTGTTTCATAACTTGATTACGTTTAATTTGGTAATACTGGCGAATTGATAAAAATGATTAATCGTTAGTGATATAATAAATGAATAGTAGTGCAGGCAACTGGCGATAACCGGCGCCACCTATTTAATAAAAAAGAGTGTTGATCAAATCTCTAAGGAATAATATGATAATGGCTTGTTGCAAATAAATACTAAAGAATAGCCGGATTCAGTTCAGAATCTGCCGGAGTTCCAACAGTTTTTCCCATCAGCCATTTCTGGTGATCGTTTTCCTGCCATTGGTGTTTTGGCTGACTGACAGTAGCGCCATCTGCAAAATAAATAATGGTCATTACTTCTCTCCTGACATCTGATTTATTGCCTGGTGCATTATGTATTGTATATCCGTAATGCCAAGTTGCATCCCCCGCTTTCATGGATGACGGTCTGTACACAGGGAATTGATGTTTCCTTACATAGCTTTCAAATGTTTCTTCAGATTCGTCTGAAATAATAACATCAGAAATATTACCTTTCCTATGGGAGCCTGATGCGAACGTTAGCATTCCCATATCGGCGTTTGGAATATCTACCAGCGGCATCCACATAGTAACGGTCTTGTCTGTATCCAGGGGCCAGTAGTTCTGGTCCTGGTGCCAGGGAGTGGGTCCGCCGCCTGGTTCCTTAAACAATGCCTGGTCGTGGTAAACCCGTACATTCTTTACGCTTAACAGATCGGCGGCTATTTTTGCGAAACGCTTGGCCAATACGAATTTCTTTACGTTTTCATCGTTTCTCCACAGGTTCATGATTTGCAGAAATGCCTTGCCATAAGTATCGCGGTCGGCCAGTTTCCTGGTTTCGCTGTTGAATTTATCCGCCGCTGCTACTATCGTGTCGCGGTAAGCGTCCACTTCTTCCGCATTCAGGATACTTCGAATTAACGTATGTCCATCTTCTTGGAACTGACGGATCTGCTGCTCTGAAATGTCTATGAAGTTTTCCAGATCAGGTAGTTTGATGAGATGATTATTATTCATTATGCAAGCAATTTTTACGCTATTAAATGGGTGTATTATTTTTTAGGGAAGTACTAAGATAAAGTTTGTGAATATCGTTGAGGGTTAACGTGGAGAAGTTCGGTATTACAAGGTCGGACTCCTCCAGCACAGCGGCGTTGCCCACACCAATTACGCGCATCCCGGCTGCCCTGGCAGCGCGTATACCGGATACTGCATCTTCGAACACCAGACAGTTTTCCGGCTTTTCGCCCAGCAGAGAGGCCGCAGTCAGGAAAACCGTCGGATCCGGTTTTGAAGCGGCAACAGTGCAGCCATCAACAACAACATCAAAATACACACTAAGTCCGGTGCGTTCCAATATAAATGCGGCATTCCTGCTTACCGACCCAAGTGCAGTTTTTATGCCTGACTCCCGCAATGCGGCTAGTAACTTAGTAACGCCAGGTAGTATATCAGACGCAGACATAGTGCTCAGCATATCTATGTACCATTCATTCTTCCTGTCTGCCAGTTCCTTCATCTTCTCCTCAGGCAGCGATAATCCTCCCCAGCCGAGTATCAGTTTCAGCGACTCCATTCGGGAGATACCCTTCAGCGACTCATTCTGCTGCGCAGTGAAATCAATTCCAAGTGTGCCGGCCAGTTTTTTCCATGCTTTAAAATGATGGAAGGCTGTATCTACCAGCACGCCGTCAAGGTCGAAAATGTATGTCCTTAATTCTGTCATGGCCCGCAAATTATTATGGCAAAACACGTGGATCGCTGGTTCGTGTATTAGCCTTCTTGGTCAAAGCTACGGTTCATTTAAACCTCGAAGAATGAATAAATCGGAATAAACATGGCGTATTTTGTCCTCTTTGAAGTAAAATCTTTACATTCATAACAAAAAAGATATGCTAAAGGCTTCTTGTGAAGTATTGAATCCGGTCAGCGGGCAGTCCTTTTTACTACGCAGGTTTAACAAAACAGCCTTTGATGTTCCCTATCATTTCCACGAGGAATATGAACTGACCACCATTCTTAAAGGGAGGGGTAAACGCTTCATCGGCCATCACATGTCCAATTATGAAGAAGGCGATCTGGTGCTGCTGGGGCAAAGGTTGCCGCATTGCTGGAAGCTGGAACAGGAAAAGAGCGCCGCGGGGGGGGGTAGTGCTATCGTAGTGCAGTTTACCAAAGATTTCATGGGAGAAAATTTCTTCGATAAAACAGAATTCAGCAACATCAAAACCATGCTGCAGAACAGCAGATCCGGCATTGCTTTCAATGAAAATACCCAGCAAATGATACAGCAGCAGTTGATTAAACTCACAGAACAGCCCAATAATTTCAGAATATTCATAGGACTTATGGATATCCTTCAAAGCCTGGCCGTGAGCACCGACTATATCCTTCTTGACAAACAAAATACGATCGCCGAACGTTCCTCTTTGGACCAGGAAAGGATCAATGCCGTATATACCTACCTGGTGGAAAACTTCCGTGAGCAGGTGTCGCTGGAAAAGGCCGCCGCCATTGCGCACATCACGCCCAGCGCGTTCTGTAAATATTTTAAGAAGATTACGCGCAAAACATTTATGGAAACAGTGATCAGCTACCGGATCAACTATGCCATTCAGCAACTGGTGCAAACAGACAAATCAATTTCAGATATATCGTTTGACAGCGGGTTCGGAGATGTTTCTCATTTTTATAAAATGTTCCGCTTAAAAATGAAGATGAGCCCGCTTCATTACCGCAAGCGGTTTATTAATAATATAGAGCACAACTGATCACAGCAATGTATTGAAGAACCGGAGCGTATCTTCCACATGTTTCTCCCAATAGACCCATTCATGCCCTCCCTCAAATTCCTCATATATATGCGGGATATTATGCGCCTCTATCTGCTGGTGCAATATCCTGTTTTCATGGATCAGCAGGTCACTGCTACCACAGTCAAAACGGAATGGTGGCAGTTGCGCCCTGTATTTTAAGAGAGTATCCACTACACTTTCATCCGTTTTAACCGGTTGTGAATAACCCTCCAGGCTTTCTTCCATAAACAGCGGCATCTGACTCAGTTTGGTAATAGACGAATGGCCTGCCATTCCATTGAATCGCTGATGATATTTTGCACCGATTCGCAGCGCACCAAATCCCCCCATGGATAATCCTGCAATAAAGAATGGCGACCTTTCCGATACCTGGGGGAAACTGGTGATAAGTACTTCCGGCACATCGACGGCGATCCATTTTTCAAAATCCATGGCATGATGCGGGAGGTAGGCAGAACCATCGCCCCATAAGCCATCCGAAGGCATGGCAATCAGTACCGGGGCTATCTCCCCGTTTTTAATCATTCGCCGGGCTTTTCTGTGCACTCCGGCATTGAAAGCCCAACTCCAGGCGCTGCCATACACGCCGTGGAGCAGCAGGCATACCGGTATATGCTGTAATCTCTTTTTCCCCGGCGGAACAAAAACGCAAATGTCTCCTCTTCCCTTCAGGGAATTTGTTTTAACCGTTAAAAAACGCAGATGCTGCTGTTCAAAAAGGGGATTGGAAATTTCTATGGTTCTGAACCGGGACATATCATCTGATTATCATTAAAAAACAATTACCCCTTTGGCATTCCTGCCATGTAGCATGTCATCAAACGCACTGCCCAACTCATGCAAGACATAGCGGCGTGTGATCATTTCCTCCAGTAAAAAACGGCCATTGTTGTACAAAGCGGTGATCGAAGGGAAATCAATCTGCGGCCGGCATTTTCCATAAAGCGGGTTAATATAAACTTTGTCCCATTCAAAAAGGTTCATATCTATCGTAATATCCTCCTCAATTCCGCTTACCTGCACGGCAATGCCGGCATTGCGTACCATAGCCAGGGGTGCCGCGCCCAGTTGCGGTATAGCGGTGCATTCAAAGGCATAGTCTGCGCCTCTTCCATTAGTAAGCTCTTTCACCTTTACAGCGGCCTGCAGCAGCCCCCTGTCTGCTTTATTGGCTTGTATGGTAGTGGTAGCGCCAAAGCGTTGGGCCATTTCCAGCCGCACCGGATTTATATCCACTGCAATGATGCGCGCTGCGCCGGCAATGCGGGCGCCCTGTATTACACTCAACCCTACTCCGCCGGTACCTAATACCACCACCGTGCTGCCCGGTTTTACCTTAGCGGCATTTACCACCGAACCATAGCCGGTCATAACACCACAACCTATAATACTGGCCGCTTCAAACGACATTGTTGAAGATGTGTTCACTACCGCCGCCGCCTGTTTCACCAGTGTATACTCCGACAGCGTACCCAGATTAAAGGAACGTTCCACCGGTATATTATTAAAGATCGTGCCGCCAGCGTGCGCATGGCCGCCATTTGTACCATATTTCCCCCCGGTAACGGGTGAATTGTTCTCACATATATGCTGATTTCCTTCGGTACACTGGAAACAATGACCGCAGGGTATTGCCCAGTTGAGCATTACTTTATCTCCGGCTTTTAAACCGGTTACCTGTGCGCCTGTTGCCACCACTACTCCCGCCCCCTCGTGCCCCAGCACCATTGTTTTTTTCCAGTTCAGCGAATCATAATCCGTATGGCATACGCCGGCAGCTTTCACCTGCACCAGCACCTCATCCGGACCGGGTTCTTCCACCTGTATCTGATCAATAAAAAAATCACCTTTTCCTGTGGTCAGGGCCGCCCTGCAACTGATAGACATCCAACTTGATTTTAGTATGAATATAATTTATTTTCCGGACAGGAATACAAGCGGTATGTGAAGGCGTTTGGCCCAGGCATACTCATTATGCTTATCGTTTGGAAAAAATCTGTATAGAAGTTTGACCAAACGGTTGTTTTGCAACAGGTTGCCTAAAGCGCCTAAACGGTTTGCGTCAACCCCGGCATATTGGCTAATAAAATCAACCATACCACGAATATCTTCTGTTCTGTATGCAGGTTTATCCGTATGACGTGGTTCTCCGCCGCTTGCCCCCTGGTAAGCTGCATCCGCAGCAATGGTGATATAACCATCCTCTGCCAAACGCTGCGCATATAATCCGGCTGTCTGCTCTTTTATTCCGCCGTTAGGGTGTGCTACCACTATTGCGGGATATTTTTTTGCAGGATCATAGTTCGCAGGAGTATAAACGTTGGCAGCAATGTCAATCCCGTTTAACTTATAGGTAACAGGATGAATATTCACCTTCCCTTTTTCATTTTTGGTGATCGCTCCTTCATATACCAGGGTGAATAGATTGTTCCGTACTTCCTTTTTAACGCGTTCCTCTTTAGTAGTTGTTTTTTGCTGAGTGTTTTGTGCGTCCGCGGTTTCAGCAGCCGCCAGCGACATAGACAATGCGACTATTGATGCTAATTTTTTCATGCTTATCATTTTTAATTCTTTTTGTTCGCCTTAAACTGTTATTTATCCAATCCCTTTTCCTTCAGCCATTTCGACATCAGGTCAGCTATTTCAATATTGTTCAGGTCGGAGAAAGGAAAATGAGTATTGCCTTTGATCCCTGCTTCTGGCAAATGCACTACCGTAACATCGCCACCGTACTTGTTTACAACATCCCGCCAGAGCTTAGCCATTTCAAGCCGGGCACGCCAGCCGTCAGCTCCGGGATTAGGGTCTGGCTTTGCAGGAATAAAGTCACCATAGTAGATCACAATGGGGATCTTTGTCAGCTTTAAAAATGTTTCCTTTGAAATGGCCGCAGCTTCCAACGGCCCAGCCGAGCTTTCTATCGGTGCGGGTACTTCTCCTTCAGGAAACAGGAACCCGCTTCCCGGCTCATAAGAAACTATTGCCTTTACATTTTGACTTTTGATAGCGGTGAGCCAGCCCATGCCCCCGGAATGGGAATGTGTTACAAGAATGGCAGGCCCAAGCTTTGCATACAAAGCCGAAACTGCCTTAACATTCACATCAATATCTATAGGGCCGATGCTCGGCGTCATTGAGCGAAAATGCAGGTTCAGTGTTTCGGGATCCTTGGAGAACTGCACACCCGGAAAATAATTTGGCCATATGCCGATACGGAAAGTGCCAAACCAACCCTGTTCATCAGGGATGGGAGTAATAGTAGCTTCCGCTGTGCTTCTGCCGGCATTACCGCACCTTGGCTGATCTATCAGGTAAACACTGAAGCCCCTTCTTAAAAAAATATTCTGAAAGCCTTCTCTCCCATCCGGCGTTGTTTCCCAGGTTTTTGAAAACTGCCCGATGCCGTGCCAGAATACAAGCGGCAGCTTTTTGGCATTAACAGGCTTTTGGTAAAAAACATAGGCATGGTCTCCATGAAAAGTCTGACCATCGGGAGTGCGTTTTACCGGGTCAAAATTCCCGGGGTTGGTGACGACCGTACCACCTATGGCAAAGCTGCCCTGCTCTTCAATTATTAAAGGCGCTCGCTTTTTTACATCCTGGGCGTAGCTGCTGTTACCGGTTAACAGCGCGAGCGCAAGCAATAATGCTATTCTGTTCATAGTGTATTCTATTGCTGTTGTTTACTTTTTAAAACCTCATCCAAAACTGCCCGGGCGGATGTCGCTTCTTTTTCTCCCAGGGTGAATTCAATAACGTTTACAAACTGGTGTAGGTGACCGGGTGTCAAACCCACATTCAGACAGATGTTTAAATGCGAACGGAGCATGGGTTCTGCATTGCCGATGGAACTGATTACCGAAATCGTTACTAATTCTCTTTGAACATAATCTAATACATCTCTACATCTCTTTCAAAAATATCTGCAAACAAATGTTCTTTCAGGAAGGTGTCTATTGCCGGGGCAAATGCTGAATAGCCAGTAAGCATATCAGGTTGTGGCGTTTTGGTAAGCTCGCCTAAAATCTTTTTTCCGCGTTCATACTTGCTTCCTGTTTTATCAATGGGCGAAGCATCGTTACCAATCTTATCGTTAATACCTTTTGCTTTACGTTCGTCCAATACCTGCATAAAGGTTTGTAAACCTATGATGCTTCGTGGAAATCCGCAGTAAGCGGATAAGTGTACTAATGCTTCTTTTATTTCATTAATGGTCAATCCTGTTTCAATTCCTGTGTTTAAGGTTGTTTTAAGCTTATCCAAATCGCCTTTTGCCGTCAATGCCGAAATGACTATAATACTTTGCTCTTTCGGGCTTAATGCATTTTCCTTTGTCATTCTTTGTTGGGCATTTATATTGGCTGCCATACCAACTATTGCTATGAGTAACAGCATTATTGATTTTCTATTTATTGCTTTCATATAATGACAATTTAATTGGCTATCCTGATTTTTTTCAACTACCTCTTTACCTCTCCCTGTACCTGAACTTTTTTACCGCCATCCATTACGTAAAAAATACCATCTCTTGCCGACCCGCCTTTGGTAATGAAGCCTTCCGGTACATCACTATCCGGGCATAGCTTCTTTACGGTTTGAAAGCTGCTGCCTGTTCTATAACCGCCATTTGTATTGAGCGGAATTACTTTTTTTCCGCTTAAATCATACTGGTGCAAAAGCTTTTAACAGGTGGCGGCAACTGCATTCCCCATGTTGGGAATCCTATAAACACTACATCAGATTTTTCAATGCTGTCAATTGTTGTTTTAAGCGGCGGTAAATAGCCGGCCCTGTTTTCTTCCGCTACCTGGTTTACGGTTGTCTGATAATGACCGGGGTATGGGTTTTCCAATTCCAACACTACCAGTGTTCCGCCGACATTTTTATAGATGATTTCCGCAACTGCTTTTGTATTGTTGGTCCGGGACAGGTACACGATCAATATTTTTTTAGATAGCATATATTGAGCCTTTGAACAACCCGATGATATGGATAAGCCAATTAATATACAGCATATCTTATTTCAGATTTCATTTTGCTATTGCTTTGGTGTCGTTGCCAGCTGCTGTGCGTAGGAGAATCGCACAACTATTATCAAAAAAACCGGAATTAATGATTTCATGCATGTAATTATTTATCAGGTTTTTAATAAATACGCTCTATTTATCCAATCCTTTTTCTTTTAACCAGGCTGTTAATAAATTCGCTGACTTTTACATTATCAGAAGTTAAATTTCCTTTTGCTAATCCATTTCACCATGTCAGGGTCGCTGTTAATCTACAATTTGTTTCTATTGCCCCTGTTACAGCGTGTTCTCATTCGGAACCATCTGGTATAGGCATTGCCACCCCATTGTTTAGTGTTACGATGTACATAATCTTGTCAAGATTTTTGTCTGTAAACCGCATATCCTGACTGCTATTGCAAAGTTCCATACTAAAAATGAGTGCATTAGTATATGGATTACTGCTTTTTCTACCAATATTACGGATTGGGGGTTGCGGGAATTAAAAAGCCCAGAAAAAATCGGGGCTGTGATTTGTTATTTTTAAATGCTTTGCAGTGGTAGTATTTTTTTATCTCAAAGCGTTTCTACAATTTGAATATTGTTTCCGCAAGTGTCATTAAAAACAGCAATTTTCACTACTCTATTTCTGTGGGTTTAACCATGTTTTAGAAAAGTAAGTAGCCGGGAAGAAAATATCAAATCTCATCATTCATCAGGATGCCATCATCTCCTTCGCATTTTCAAGCGCTGTCGTGGTAGGCTTTTCACCACTCAACATCCTTGCAATAGCATCCACACGTTCCGCATCAGATAAAACTTTTACCCGGGTATTTACTTTTCCGCCCGCATCCTGTTTATATACAAACAAATGCAGATCTGCTTTTGCCGCTATCTGGGGTTGGTGTGTTATGGCTATTACCTGATGCGCATTACCAAGGTCTTTCATAATAATACCCACCTGTTTAGCTGCTTCACCGCTGATACCGGAGTCAATTTCATCAAATATCAACGTTGGTAATTGTACAGATGCAGCAACGAGGGATTTTATGCATAGCATTAATCTGCTCAACTCACCGCCACTGGCAACTTTTTTCAGCGATTCAAAACGATTGCTTTTATTGGCATCAAACAAAAACTCAATCGCGTCAGCGCCGGATATATGTAAAGGCGCTGCTGTTACCTGCACTTTAATGCGTGCATTAGGCATACCTACCTGTGTCAATAACTTATTGGTTTGTTTTTCAAACGGCGCAACCTGTTTCTCACGGTTAGCCGTAAGCGCTTTTGCCTGTTGCATAACTTCTTTCAATTGATCGGCTGCTTTTTTTTCAAGAGCAGCTATATCCGTGTCAAGATGCAATACCTTATCCAATTGTTGTTGAAGATTATTTTGTATAAATAATAGTTCTGCTGTGGTTTGTACGCCGTGCTTTTTTAAAAGCCTGTATCCCTGGGCAACACGATCGCTTACCCATTGTATTCTTTCTGCGTCAAAATTGAGCTTATCATTCAGACTTTCAATTTCATCAGCAATATCACGCAATTCAATTTGCACAGATTGAAAGCGGTTAATAAGCACCGGTATTGCGGGATGATGATTTTGCGCGGATTGCAAAAGGGTGGCCAAACTTTTCAATTGCTGAATTAACGGCTCATCATTTTCATTAAGCTGGTAACTTACTTTTGAAAGTGTTGATTTAATGTTTTCCGCATTACCCAAAATTTGCAGTTCTGCGTCAAGTTCTTCCAGCTCGTTTTCCTTCAGTTGAATATCTTCAAGTTCTTTAAAAAGAAATGTATTATAGTCAGATGCTGCGTTAGCATTTGCCTGCAATTCTTTTAAAGCAGTAAGCTCTTTTTGTGTTTGGCTATATGCTTTATATATTGTTTGATATTTATTAATGATTTCGCTATGGCCTGCAAGTGCGTCTATCACTTCCCGTTGAAAATCATTGTCGCCTAATTCAAGCGTATCAAACTGTTGATGCATATCTACCAACAGTGAAGTCAATTGCTTTAACTGCGCAAGCGTAACCGGGGTATCATTAATAAAAGCTCTCGATTTACCATTTGCAGCGATCTCTCTCCTGATAATAATTTCCTTCTCCGCATCAAGATCGTTCTCTGTCAAAAATTGATGAATGTCTTTTCTGTCTGCAATTAAAAAACTTCCTTCAACAATACATTTTTGCTGAGCATTAAATAGTATAGCGCTGTCAGCACGCTCACCGAGTATTAACCCCAATGCACCAACCAATATACTTTTGCCGGCGCCGGTTTCACCGGTAATAATATTCAGTTTTTTTGAGAAAGAAATCTCAAGAGATGCTATGATAGCGTAATTCTGTATAAATAACTTTTGGAGCATAGTAATGCTATTGCAAGCGCAAGTTAATTGTTAGGGGTTTAAGAGCAATAAAATAAAAAAGCCGGGGCTAAGTTAAGTTGCATGTAGCAACGTTCCGAACCTTTAAAAAGTCCGGAACGCTGTTGACCATGTTTTCCTGACTTGTCCCCTTCAAATTTAGTTCGGTTGTAAGTTGTTGTTTATCAGTTATTTAATATTTTATTTTGTTATTTTTACCGCACTAAGGGGTGTTTTTTATGAAAATCAGGGTGGTAAAAACGGCATCCCAAGCCAGTGCGGTTCAAGTGGTGCGGTATCGAAAGGGCAAGCGGATTATTCTACAACATATCGGCTCTGCACACAATGGTGCGGAACTGGAGGAGCTGATGGTTGTAGCACAAGAATGGATAAAAGACTATTCTAAACAGCTCTCTGTTTTTCCTGATGAAAGCCCTAATAAACTCCTCCTCCTCAATCACTGTACTTTCATTGGTGTTCTACACAGTTATTTCTATGAGCAGATAAATTTGATTCAAGACAGATTGGGCTTTGATAAACTGCCGCCATTATTGAACGACCTGGTTTGTATGAGAATATTCGAACCCGCTTCCAAACTTCGTTCGTTAGAATTATTAGAGCAGTATTTCGGTATCAGCCACAGTCGGAAGAGTTATTATAAGATAGCCCCTGGGTGTATTGAACTGAAAGAAACAGTAGAAGGCAAAGTGGTTGCATTTGCCAAAGAGTATTATTCGTTCAATTTTGATATTGTGTTCTATGATGTTACCACGCTTTACTTTGAGGCATTTGAAGAAGATGATTTGCGAAAGAATGGTTTTTCAAAAGACAATAAATCCCGGCAACCACAGATATTAGTAGCCTTACTGGTTAGCAAAGAGGGCTTTCCGGTAGCCTATGAAATATTTAGTGGTAGTACATTTGAAGGGCATACCATTATTCCTGTTATCAAAGCATTTATTGAAAGAAATAAAGTAAAAGAATTTACAGTTGTTGCAGATGCGGCTATGATCAGTTCAGAAAATATCGCCCAATTAACCCAAAACAATATCAATTATATTGTGGGAGCAAGAATGGGCAATATCCCGGCAGATTTGCTTGAAATCGTAGATAAACAGATTAACAGGCAAGACGGCAAAAGCATCAGGATAAAAACGGAATTGGGTTATCTGATCTGTAGTTATTCTTCTGTGCGGTATCGCAAAGATTTGTATGAGATGAACAAGCAAATCGAAAAAGCAAAACAAGTGATAGCCACGCCTTCCAAAGCAAAGAAAACGAAGTTTACCAAAAACAATAAACAACAGATAGAACTCAATGAAGACCTTATCGAAAAAACAAAAAAGTTACTTGGTGTTAAAGGTTATTACACCAATTTGGAAGAAAAGACAGTAGATAATAAAACAATCATAGAGCGTTATCACGAGCTTTATAGAATAGAGCAGTGTTTTAGGGTGTCGAAAAGCGATTTGCAGACAAGACCCATATTCCATTTCAAGGAACAGCCCATCAAACTGCACATATTGATTTGTTTTATGGCATTGGTCATCTCTAAGCACATCGAAATAAAAACAGGGGTATCAATACGAAGGTTCCTGGACGAAGCAAAAAGAATAGCGGACGGGCAAATCCTAAACCATGTGACGGGCAAAACGGTATCTATCAAAGCTCAACCAACTGAAAAAATGAGGGGGCTGGTCGGCAAATTATTCCCACCGCACTAAAAGGGACAAGTCAGGAGCAATAAAATAAAAAAGCCGGGGCTAAGTTAAGTTGCATGTAGCAACGTTCCGAACCTTTAAAAAGTCCGGAACGCTGTTGACCATGTTTTCGCTTCGCACAGCTAAAGCAAAATAAAATTATTCATTTTTAAGATTGTGTTTTAAAGCCAATGGGATTGCAGGGAATTGGTCTCTGCCTTTCTTCGATAATTCCTTTTTCGTAGCTTATGATTGGCTTATTTGCCATAGGTGTAGCTTTTAATATCTTAAATATAATAGTTGCTACGGGTTTGAATAAAATGAAGGGCTGCTATATTAAGCAGCTTCGCTTAACACTATGCGGCTGTCGCTCCAGGGGACTATTATACGTCGCCGGAGGCGACAAGAAAACCGTGCGAGGCGAAGACGCCTCGCACAGCAAACGCCAGCAAACGCACAGCAAATCTCGCGCAGCAAAACGTTCAACAGGAACAAATAAAAAAAAAGCATCATTTTCATGATGCTTTTAAGAATGTATATATAATTCTTTATTTCGCTTCTACGCTGTTATACAGGTCTTCATCAATCAGTATACGCCCGCAGTTTTCGCAAACAATAATTTTTTTGCGCTGGCGGATTTCACTTTGCCTTTGAGGCGGAATAGCATTGAAGCAACCACCGCATGCATCTCTCAATACAGGCACAATGGCTAATCCGTTTCTATAACTTTTGCGGATGCGCTCATATGAAGCCAATAAACGCGGCTCAACTTTTTCTTTGGCCTCACCAGCTATTGTGCTGAATTCTTTTTCTTCTTTTTCGGTATCACCAATAATTTTTTCCAGTTCGCCTTTCTTGTGCTTTAAAACACCATCTTTATTAGCAACCGCTTTTTTAGCGCTTTCCAATAAACGGGCTTTATCAGCAATTTCTTCGTTAGCGTCTTTAATATGTTTTTCAGCAAGTTTAACTTCCAGGTTCTGAAGTTCCATCTCTTTGTTGATGGCTTCAAACTCACGATTGTTTTTTACATTCTCACTTTGCTTCTCGTATTTTTTTACCAAAGCCTGTGAATCTTTGATCACATTTTTCTTCTGCTCAATAAACTCCTGTATACCATTTATTTCTTCTTCAACGCGGGTTTGTCTTGCATGCAATCCCTGAATTTCATCTTCAAGGTCGCGCACTTCCATAGGAAGTTCCCCTTTGAGTATTTTGATCTCATCTAACTTTGAATCAACTTTTTGGAGAGAAACAAGTGAAGAAAGTTTTTCTTCTACGGAGAATTCTTTTACGTTAGGCATATTTGCTTACTGCTTTATTGTTAGGCGAAATAAACCAGCGGGTTAGTATTTACCGCCGTTTTAAGGACGGCAAAGGTAGGGAATTTTTGTACCAAAATATCATATAACAGCTCAATAGTAAATTGTTCACTTTCAAAGTGGCCCATATCAGCCAAAACCATCTTTCCGTCAGCGTTAAAAAACTCATGATATTTTACGTCGGCGGTGATGTATATATCCGATCCGGCAGATAAAGCATTGGAAATGAGGAAACTACCTGCTCCTCCGCAAAGTGAAACCTGCTGAATGGGGCGACCGGTTAATGGCGTATGCCTGATGACAGGCAGGTTAAATTTTTGTTTGAGCAGCCCCAGGAATGCTTTTTCTTCCACAGGTTCGGGCAAATTACCTGTTAAGCCGGAGCCTATGGACATATGCTGATTATCCAGCGCAATAATATCAAAAGCCGGCTCTTCGTATGGGTGGGCGCTCATAAGTGTATGGATAATGCGCGGTTGCAGCCAACCCGGAAAAATCACCTCTATTTTCACTTCCTTTTCATAATGGAGTTTGCCCTGTTCTCCCACAAAAGGATTGGTATCGGCTGCTCCTTTAAAAGTGCCCGTTCCTTCGGCATTAAAACTGCATTCACTGTAATTGCCTGTATGCCCGGCGCCTGCCTGCCATAAGGCTGTTCTCAATTGTTCAGCATGTGTATGAGGCACAAAAGTGTACAGCTTTTTCAGTAAAGCATCTTTAGGCAATAATATTTGCCGGTTTATTAACCCGAGGCGGTCTGCCATTTTACCATTTACACCAGTAAGAATATTATCAAGATTAGTATGAATAGCATATATGGCTATATCATGCTTAATGGCTTTGATAATAGTACGTTCAACATAATTTTTACCGGTTATCTGTTTCAATCCCCCGAAAATAACAGGGTGATGCGCTACAACCAGGTTACATTTTTTTGCAATAGCTTCTTCAATTACTGCTTCAGTACTATCAAGTGTGCAGAGTATACCTGTACATTCTTCCCGGTTGTTCCCGGTAAGCAGTCCTGCATTGTCGTACGGCTCCTGCAATGCCGGGGGTGCAATGGATTCTAAAACGTTAATGATGTCTTTAATTTTCATATCTGTAAAAACTAATATAAAAATAGCTATTACTTTGCTGCGAAAAATTTTAATAAGGTATCAGCGCATGAAAAAAATTATTGCTTTTTGTTGTGGTTTGTTGATGATATGCAGGGTAAATGCGCAATACCATGAAGACTGGGATACCTATGTAAATGAATTTGGCGATCGCCAGGTAAGTTCTGTTATGGTTGATCTTGCGTTTGGCGGCTCTGCCGAAGCCAGACTGAGGCCTAACGCTATCATTGTGCGCATAAGGGTAGATAGTATACGTGTGAATGGTATGCCTGCGGTAAACCAGCTTAATAAGTTGAATACAGTAGAAGATAAATTGGTGGAAAAGCTTACTGGCAGCCTCCAGGCTATGTATACAGGGCGATTTACGAAAGACGGTAAAAGAGATTTCTACTTTTACAGCAATGACACATCAGACTACCGGTTAGCCATAGCCGAAGTGCTTGATCCATTGGGTATATCCTGGCTGGCTAAAGCGCAAACAGATAAGGATTACAGTAATTATTTTAATGTATTATATCCCGGCGGCAGGCAGCTTGAATCAATGAAAAATAAAAGGATAGTTGATAATTTGAAAGAAAAAGGAGATGCTTTGACTGCGCCAAGAAAAATAAATCATTTTATTTTTTTTAAAACAGAAAAAGAAAGAAAGGACTATGCTTTTACGGTACAGGATAACGGTTTCACTGTTGAAAACGCAGGTAAAGAGATAGGTGTGACTGAACGCCCTTATACACTCCAGATCAGCCGTATTGACAAAGTGGATTATAACAGTATTGATAAGGTGACTTTGTATCTGTGGGAGCTCGCGTTAAAGTATTCTGCCAAATACGATGGTTGGGAAACCTTTGTGGTGAGACCGGGCAACCAGGAATAACGATTGATCAAAACAATATTTATATAATCAATTATAATACATTTAGGTTATTATATAGTATAATACAGCCTCAAGCCTATGTCAGATAAAAATTTATACCGGGATTATACAGATTACATGCGCAAAATAGCGGATGTAAAATTTGCGTTGGCTGTTTTGCAATGGGACCAGGAAACTTATCTCCCTCCCAAAGGCGCTGCTTTCCGCGGGCAGCAAATGGCAACACTCAGCGAAATTTCTCACGAACTGTTTGTAGATGAAAAATTGGGGGTGCTGCTGAATCAATTAAGCGAAGATGCTTCGCTTGATGAAAAACAGCAGCGGAATGTTGAACTTACTTTAGAAGATTACAACAAGAATAAAAAGTATAGCTTAAAGTTTGTGCGTAAGCTTTCTGAAGCTACGAGCAAAAGCTACCATGCATGGATAAACGCCAGGAAACAAAATGATTTTAAAGTTTTTGAAAAAGATTTAAGTACGCTGGTTGATCTTAAAAAAGAAGAAACGCAGATACTCGGCTATAAACAACATCCTTATGACGCTTTGCTGAATGAATATGAAAAGGGCGCAACCGTGCAATGGCTGGATGGCTTATTTGGCAATCTGCGGGAACCTTTAAAACAATTGCTCAGCAAAATACAAAGCAGACCTGCACCTCGTGACAGCTTTCTCCACCAGCATTTCAATAAAGATGACCAATGGAAATTTGGTATTGAAATGCTGAAAAGAATAGGCTTTGATTTTGAAGCAGGCCGGCAGGATATATCAGAACATCCTTTCACCACAAACTTCAGTTCGGAAGATGTAAGGGTTACTACCCGTATTGATGAAAATGATTTTACATCAATGACATGGAGTTGCCTGCACGAAGGCGGCCATGCGTTATATGAACAGGGTTTGCCGGCTGAACAATATGGCTTACCGCTTGGCGAATATTGTTCGCTGGGTATACATGAATCGCAAAGCCGGCTTTGGGAAAACGGTGTAGGAAGAAGCAGGGAATTTATGCAATATAATTTTCCCTTAATGCTTCAATATTTTCCCCAACTAAAAAATACAGAGGCTGAGCAGGTTTATGCCGCAATAAATAAAGTGAAACCTTCATTAATCCGCACCGAATCTGATGAGCTTACTTATCATTTTCATGTAATGATCAGGTATGAGGTGGAAAAACAATTGATTGATGGAACACTTGCGGTAAAAGATATTCCCGGCTTCTGGAATGAAAAATATAAAACATACCTGGGCGTGAATGTGCCGGATGATAAAAGCGGCTGCCTGCAGGACATTCACTGGAGCCACGGCAGTTTTGGATATTTCCCTACTTATAGCCTTGGTAGTTTATATGCGGCACAATTTTTTAAACATATACAAAAAACTTACCCTGGTATAACGGTTTCAATTGCTGAAGGTGATTATAGTAAAATTCATCAATGGCTTCAAACAAACGTTTATCACTATGGCAGAAAGTATACAAGCGATGAATTATGCAATAAGGCAACCGGCGAAACGTTACAGCAGTCGTACCTGTTGGCATACCTAACCGATAAATACGCAGGTATTTACAGCTTTTAAAACATGTGTTTATGAAATTGATTCGTACATCTGTTATATATATACTGATAGCCGGTTTAATATCAGCTTCAGCAAGTTGTAAAAAAGTAAAGGAAAATATCCAGGAGCAGTATATTGTAAAAATCATGACAAATGGTAAATGGGTAGTAGAAAAATGTACGGAAAATGAGACGGATGATGTTACTGCTATGTTTGAAGGATATGAGTTTCAATTTACTGCAGATGGTAAAGTAATTGGATATTATAGTTCAGGTGAAAAGGAAGGTACATGGGTTGGCAATACAGGTGATCTTACCATTACAGCTAATTTCCCGGGTGCTGATGATCCGTTGAAAAAATTAAATGATGTTTGGAAAATCAACAATACTACCACAACATCTGTTGAAGCAACACCCTTTAACAGCAGCAGGGTTGCTTATTTAAAGCTGATTAAGAAAAGCTGATATATAAATTTGCCGTATCCAACTTTATTTTTCCGGGTAACGTATATATTTCCGGAATAAAAATCGCCAATCCATTCCTTTGAAAGTATAATTGCTTTCCTGTAACTTCTGAACAAAAAATATGATAGTTTTGCCGCCCGGCGACAAAACTATAGGTATCCGCACCCTCTATTAAATTAATTTGCTTGAAAAAATTATTTAATACCATATTCGTACTCTTTGTTGGGTTAACCGCTTTTGCACAAGCACCGGTTGCAGAATTTTCGGGCTCCGTAGTATCGGGTTGCGCTCCGCTTGGCGTTTCTTTTAAAGATTTATCAACAGGCGCCCCCAAATACTGGGACTGGGATTTTGGCAACGGGCAACTTTCCAATATACAAAACCCTTCCGTTACATTTTCTCAACCCGGCACATACACCGTAAAGCTGGTGGTACGTAATTCAAATGGCGCTAATGGCGTTACAAAAGATGCATATATAACAGTATATCCTTCCCCTATTGTATCATTTTCTGCCGATGCTACAACTGCCTGCATACCCGCAGCTATAAATTTTACCGGCACTGCTACCACAACTGATGGTACAATATCTTCGTATGCATGGGATTTTGGTGATGGCGGAACATCTACTACTCCAAATGCACAACATACCTATACTGAAACAGGTTATTATAATGTTTCGCTTACCGCAACAAGCAGCAATGGTTGTGTAGGCAGAAGAGGCGCTTCACGATATATCAGAATGGTTGCCGGTATTGATGCCAATTTTACCAGCACTCCGCCGGCGGAGTGTAAGCCTCCTTTTAATGTAGTATTTACCGATGAATCCAGCGGCCGGGAACGCTTACTTATCAATGGGATTTTGGAAATGGCAATACTTCAACTGACAAAAACCCTAATGTTGTTTACAATAGCAATGGCAATTTTAATATAAAGCTGACTACTACCAGCAGCTATGGCTGTGTATCAACTATTGACAGCACTATACCAGTGTCTACTTATGCTACGGCAATGAATATTCCGGATAGCGCCTGCGTAAACACACAGGTAGTTTTTCAGAATGCCTCAGCGCCCGGCGCAGTATCAACGTTATGGGATTTTGGCGATGGTACACAGTCCGGGGATTTATCGCCGGTTAAAACATATTCAACAGTTAATAATTATACAATAAAGCTTATTAACAAATTTGCTGACTGTACAGATTCTGTTACAAAAGTGATAAAGATTATAAAACCCGTTGTAGATTTTACGGCAACAAATAATACGGGATGCGGCGCACCGCTTACTGTAAATTTTCAAAATATAACAGCAAATACAACCAATTGGATGTGGGACTTTGGTGATGGTTCAACATCAACACAGCAAAATCCTGTACATGAGTATCAAAAGCCTGGTAATTATAATGTAACATTAACGGTAACATCTGCTACAGGCTGTGAAGCAACGTTAACAAAAGCAGGCTTTGTATCTATTACACCTGCAACCATTGGTATTTCAAATTTAGTTACAAGTGGTTGCCGCCCATTAATGGTAACCCCCGCTGCTGTAGCCAACTCTCCTGATGGTATCGCATCATACTCCTGGAACTGGGGAGACGGATCTCCCGTAGTAACAGGAGCAACACCCCCTGCTCATACCTATACCAATGTGGGTACGTATACATTAATATTAACTATTACTACAAACGATGGATGTGTGCAACAGGTACCCAGAACAATAAGAGTAGGAGATGCACCATCGTCTGTGGATTTTACAGCCTCACCTTTAACTTTATCATGTTCTTCTGATACAATAAAATTTACGGACCTCACCACTGACGCTAATGAATGGTTATGGGATTTTGGTGATGGCGATACTTCTCATGTGCAAAACCCTGCACATGTTTTTCAGGATACAGGAAAAATTACTGTAACATTAACTGCAGGAAATAACGGATGCCTTTCTCCTGCGCTCACTAAAACTGATTTTATTACTATTCCTTCGCCGGTTGCAAAATTTGGGGTATCCGTTAATTGCAATAACAGGCTTGGCGTAACCTTTACCGACAGCTCACTGGTGGACGTAAACCACACGGTAACTTATGCGTGGGATTTTGGTAACGGGCAAACTTTAAGCACTCAAAACCCGGGACTGATTACTTATACATCACCTGGAAAATATACTGTAAAGCTTACGATTACTGATGGTAGCTGTATAAGTACAGCAATCCGGAAAATATATCTTGACCCAATAGAAAAAAACTTTACCGTTTCAAAAGATAAGGTTTGCCTGAACGAATCCGTTACACTAACCGCTTTAGAAGACAGTGTGAATGTTGCAACTTATCATTGGACGGTCGGCAGTGTTTCTTTCGACAGGGAACAATCTTTTGATACCTTATTTGCAACACCCGGCGCTCAATTGGTTTCGCTGGTAATAACCGACAAATATAATTGTGTTGATACCAGTTCGCAAACAATTATAGTGAGCAGGCCCAATGCATCCTTCACTACAGATGAATTAGGTGTTTGTCAAAATAACACGATTACGTTCAATGATGCCTCAACGGCAGATGCGGGTATAGTACAATGGTTGTGGAATTTTGGTGACGGTAATACCCAAACCGCAACAGCAGCACCATTTATGCACCAGTATACGGCTGCAGGTTCTTATTCTGTTAAGCTTACGGTAAAAGATGATGCGGGATGCACCGCTGCATATACACTGCCAACCAACTTGCTTGTAACTGCTCCAAAGGCTTCGTTCGGAACCACTACTACTTTATTCTGCCCGGGGCCGGCATTAAATCTGAACGATTCATCCACAGGTGTTGGTTTAAAATATCTATGGAATTTTGGAAACAATCAAACTTCAACCGATCGTAATCCTACAGTTGTATATGCTGCAGGTATATATACCGTAAAGCTTGTAGTAACAGACACTTTAGGCTGTACAGATTCTTTGATTCGCACAAATTACATTGACGTAAAAGCACCGGTGGCAGCTTTTGACATTCAGGATACCGTATCCGTATGCGGGTTACTGGAAACCAAGTTTTTTGCAAAGGGAGAAAACTTTGAATCCTTTTACTGGGATTTTGGAGACAGCACACAATCAACTTTAGTAAACCCAAAACATTTTTACGATACTTACGGCAGTTATACCGCAAAGTTGTTTGTAACAGGTTATGGTGGCTGTGTTGATTCAGCTTCTCACCAGGTTAATGTATATAATCCTAACCTGGCAACGCAGATTAATTATACGGTTCCTCCGTTTGCCTGTAATGAACTGACCGTTGATTTTAATATAGTAACACCCTCCGGTACTAACTTTAAGTTTCTTTACGGAGATGGTATAATTGATTCTTCCGGGCAAACCAGTTTGCAACATCTTTACAATTATCCTAACGCTTATCGTCCTTATGTATTTTTAGAAGACCCGACAGGTTGCCAGGTATACGTAGCCGGCCCATCAAGCATAAATATAAAAGGTGCCGTACCTGTATTTAATATTGATCAGAAGAAATTCTGTGATTCCGGAACAATATACCTTACAAATTTTACCATTACCAATGATGCGCCGATAACATCTTATACCTGGAACTTTAGTGATGGCGGAACATCAAATGAAGTAACTCCTGCGGCGCATTCTTTTGTGCAACCGGGGCTATATCCTGTTTCGCTTACCGTTACTACTCAAAACAATTGTGTTTCAACATTTATTGATACGGTTCACGTATTGCGTACTCCTGATCCTGTTATTAATATGGATGCAATTACATGCGTGAGCAGGCAACTGAATTTTAACGGCGCGCTGATGCAGGCAGATACCGCTATTACATGGAGCTGGAATTTTGGCGATGGAAGAAATTCTACCGAACAGAATAATCAGCTTACTTATGAAAAACCGGGTAATTACCTGGTTACACTAACCGCAGCCAACAGCCTTGGTTGTAAACGCACAGATTCGCTTTCATTAAGTGTTGCACCACTTCCTGTAATTACAGCGCAGGATATAACTATTCCTGTTGGCGGGCAAACTCCTATGCCGGTATCTTACAGCAGCGGTATACAAAAATATGTGTGGACGCCACCGGCCGGACTAAATTGTAATGATTGCGCCGTGCCTGTAGCAAGCCCTGTTAAAACAACTACTTATACAGTTAACGTAACTGATAGTAATACCTGCACAAGCAGTGCCGATATAACAATTACGGTAGCATGCACTGCTGAAAATTATTTTGTGCCTAATACATTTTCACCAAATGGTGATGGCATGAATGATGTATTTTATCCGAGGGGAAGAAGTTTAACACGTGTTCAATCTATGCGTGTGTATAACCGTTGGGGAATGCTTGTTTTCGATAAACGCAGCTTTACAGCCAATGATGCTTCTTCAGGCTGGAAAGGAAATATCGGTGCTTCGGCAGCGCCTTCAGATGTGTATGTGTATGTAGTTGAATTTGTTTGCGATAATTCGCAGGTTGTAACACTCAAAGGGAATGTAACATTAATCAGATAGTGAATAGGCAATAGGCGATAGTGAATAGGCAATAGGCGATAGTGAATAGGCGATAGTGACTTATGAAACGGAGTATGATATTATGATAAATTAATGTGAATAAAGAAATAATGAATATTAAATAGTAATGCTGAAATTATGCTCACAGGGCTTAAAACATATCTAAACCGGAATATTTGTTTATGCGGTGTATTCAGCATTACATCAATATTTGTTGTAATATCTGCAACTGCACAGGATCTCCATTTTTCTCAATTTTTTGAAGCACCCCTGGTACGTAACCCAGCATTGGCAGGGTTATTTGAAGGAGATGTGAAAGTGCAAATGGTTTACCGCAGCCAATGGGGAAGCGTTACAGTACCATATCAAACCGGCTCTTTGAGCGGGCAATACAAATTCGGTATTGGCAAAGGCGATGATTTTATTACAACGGGTTTACAGGTTTTGTGGGATAAGGCCGGTACTGTGGCATTAAATACTACACATCTCCTGCCTGTTGTAAACTACCACAAATCATTAAGCGGAGATAAGAACAGGTATCTTTCTTTGGGTTTTATAGGCGGTTGGGTGTCACGCAGGTTAGATCGTTCCAAGGTTACAACCAATAACCAGTATGATGGTTTTGGCTATAATGGTTCGCTGCCTGATGGAGAAACCTTTCTTGCTAATTATTCTTATTTTGATGCAGGCGTGGGAATGAGTTTTAATTCATCAATAGGAGAAGACAAGAACAACAATTTTTATGTGGGAATGGCTTATCACCATTTTAATAAACCAACCAACAGCTTTTATTCATCATTGCAACATTTACCCAAATGGGTTGCCTCTGCCGGCTTAAGAACTGCTATGGGGGAACTATCATACCTCACTTTAAACGCCGATGTAAGCATACAGGGACCTTTTAAAGAATGGATTGGCGGCGCAATATTTTCAAGAAAAATAGGTGATGAAGTTGTGCCGGATTACATTATACATGGCGGCGCTTATTTAAGATGGAATGATGCTATTATTCCGGTTGTAAAGCTTGACTACAATCCTTTTTCGCTTGCCTTCAGTTATGATATGAATATTTCTGAGCTCCGTACTGCCAGCCAGGGCAGGGGCGGTTTTGAGCTATCCTTAAGCTATACCGGCTTTTTAAACAACAACGGCAGTACTAAAGATATTATCCGCTGCCCAAGATTTTAATGCTAACGGGTTGAAAATGTTTGGTTAATTACCATTTATAAATTACCCGGCTATATTGTTATCTGCAAAATTTGCGTTACTATTTGAGGATAATGTGTATTTTTATATGGTGAAAAATTTTACGCTGACATTTTTACTGGCGCTCTTATTACATTTTTCCGGCTTTTCGCAGGAAAAATTTGCTGTTGCCGGTAAGGAATCATCGGTAAAGCTTGTAAAATTTTACCCCAATCCCGCCACAACAAACATCACTTTCGAATTACCCAAAGGATCATCTTACACACTCCATATCTATAATTTTATGGGTAAAAAAGTGTTAGAAATAAAGAGCAGCACAACAACCAATCTTATAAATCTTAACGATTTTAACCGTGGCGTTTATATTTTCCAGTTGCGCGATGCCGGTGGAAAAATAGTTGAATCGGGCAAGTTCCAGGTGTCTAAATAATTTATTATTAATGTTTCAGAATGCAATTGCTACCCTGCAGGCAGCAGGCATTCTCACGTTTGCTTATACTGCATATTATTGTGCAGCATTTTTGCTGCAGGCTGCATATAATGAAATTTTCTGCATCAAAACTTTTACTTTCTTTGCCCTATGCGTAAATTAACCATGAACGAACTTAACCGTAAATCGGTTGAAGAATTTAAAATTTCTGACAAAACGCCTGTGATTGCTGTGCTGGATAATGTACGCAGCATGCATAATGTAGGTAGTGTATTCCGTACAGCAGATGCATTTCTTATTGAGGCTGTTTATTTATGTGGTTATACACCTAAGCCGCCCCACAGAGACATACAGAAAACCGCCCTCGGCGCCACAGAAACCGTGCATTGGGAATATTATGGCACAACAGCAGAAGCAGTACAGAAACTAAGCGCTACCGGCTATCGGGTATGGGCAGTTGAACAGGTTGAAAGCAGTATATTACTTGATAAGATTTCAGCGCATCCGTTACCGGGTAATAAAAATGGTAAAATCGCTGTTATATTCGGTAATGAAGTAAGCGGTGTTGATGCAGATGTATTAAAACTTTGTGACGGTTCTATAGAAATTCCACAAATGGGCATGAAACATTCATTGAATATATCTGTAGCCGCAGGAATTGTGCTATGGGAACTGACAAAGCTGTTAAAGCAAAGCTGATAGCTGATGCCTGATAGCTTACAGCTACCCTACGCCATCACATGCTCATGCAAAAAGTTGCCTATTTTTTCATGCAGCTTATTGCTTACCGGCACAACAGGCAAACGGAGCACATTTTCAATAAGCCCCAGGTGTGTTAAGAATGATTTTACACCGGCAGGATTATTTTCTATAAAAAGCATTTCATATACATCCAGCAAAGTATCATTTATAGCAATTGCCTGTTTTAGCTTACCAGCCAGCGCCAGGCGAACCATGGCAGAATATTGTTTAGGCATGCAATTGGCAATAACGCTGATCACGCCATCTATACCGCAGGTAATTTGCGGAAAACCAAGCGCATCATCACCGCTTGATACCAAAAAATGTTCAGGACGATATTTCAATATCTGCATGCATTGCATCATATCTCCGGCAGCTTCTTTTATGCCGGCTATATTAGGCAGTTCCGCTAAACGCAAAGTTGTTTCGGCAGTGAGGTTTCTGCCTGTTCTTCCCGGAACATTATACAGCAATATTGGTTTAGGAGATGTTTCTGCCAATGCTTTGTAATGCATATATAAACCCTCCTGCGAAGGTTTGCTGTAATACGGGCTTACACTAAGCACAGCGGTTGCGTGCTCAAGCGGGTATGTCTCAAGATCGTGTATGGTTTCAGCAGTATTATTACCACCAATACCAACTACCACAGGCACACGCCTGTTCACCTTTTCGTAAGTGAATTGTATGATCTTAAACTTCTCTTCCTTACTAATGGCTGGAGATTCGCCGGTTGTACCAAGCGTTACAATATATTCAACACCGTTGCTGATGATAAAATCAATCACCCTTTCCAGCGCAGGATAATCAACGCTGTAATCTGCTTTAAACGGAGTAACAATTGCTACACCCGTACCGCTGAGTTGTGCTCTTAATGACATTTTTGTATGTTGTGATCAAATGATATTTGGCTATTAGCTTTCAGGTGTCAGCTATTAGCTTTCAGCTATCTGCAGTCAGCTATCAGCTTTGGGCGATCGTTGTTCCAATGACTTTAAGTTGTGGCTACTACATCCTTCTATTCCTCCCTCCTGCCAGCTAACCGCTAACCGCTGACCGCGCTGACTGCTGAAAGCTGACTGCTGAAAGCTGACTGCTGATAGCTCATTCCTCCACCTCTTCCCAAAAACCCATCTTGCTGTACTTATCAATCCGGTTATCGATTCTTTCCTGCGCAGGTATTTTCTTAAGATCTTTCAGCAATCTTACCAACACCTTTTTTAAAGATTCTGCGGCTTCTTCATAATTCCAGTGCGCACCACCGTAAGGTTCTTCCACCACTTCATCTACCAGTCCAAAACCTTTCATATCGGTTGAAGTAAGCTTTAACTGCTCGGCAGCTACTTCTTTCTTTTCCCAACTCCGCCATAAAATAGAACTACAGTTCTCTGGTGAAATCACCGTATACCAGGTATTCTGCAGCATCAGCACTTTATCGCCAACACCAATACCCAATGCGCCTCCGCTGGCCCCCTCGCCTATTATCACACATATAACAGGCACCTTTAACCGCATCATTTCAAATATATTTCTTGCAATGGCTTCACCCTGCCCTCTTTCTTCAGCTTCCGCGCCGGGAAAAGCACCCGGAGTATCTATTAATGTAATAACAGGTTTATTAAATTTTTCTGCCAGCTTCATTAACCGGAGCGCTTTTCTGTAACCTTCGGGATTAGCCATACCAAAATTACGCAACTGGCGCATTTTTGTATTGATACCTTTCTGGTGACCAATGATCATCACCGTTTCCCCTTCCAATAACCCGAATCCACCTACAATGGCCTTATCATCTCTTACATTTCTGTCACCAAAAAATTCAATATAATCAGTGAGCATTCTTTTAATATAGGCATTGGTATACGGTCTGTCGGGGTGGCGGCTCAGCTGCACCTGCTGCCAGGGCGTAAGGTTTTTTGTTATTTCTTTTCTTCTTTCCAGTAAGGATTGCTCCAGTTGCTGAATAGAACTTGCATAATCTACTGTAGGATTTTTCGCCGCTATTTCTTGTATCTGAGCCAGTTGCTCAAATAATTCTTTAACAGGTTTTTCAAAATCCAGGAATTGTCTTTGCTTAAACTGAGGCATACGCTTTATTTATGGCAGTTGGCAAAAGTAATATTAATAAAATAAATGGTAACTCAACAAAAATAAGTAAGTGATGCCACTAATACACGAATTTTAAAATACCAACACTTCTTTTTCCAACTGAATCTCCAAACATTTCTCTTGAGCCACTTCCACCCTTCCTATTACCTGCGCTTCAATACCAAATTGCTGAGCTGCTTTAATAATATCGCCTGTTGCCTTTTCGGTAGTATATACTTCAAGCCGGCAACCCATATTAAATACCTGGTACATTTCCCTGTTATCCGCCTTACTGGCTTTTTGTATAATATCAAAAATAACAGGTGGCGTAAACAGGTTGTCTTTGATAACTTTTACATGCTCCGGTATATACTTCAAACATTTGGTTTGCCCGCCACCGCTGCAGTGAATTAACCCGTGCAGATCATCAAAATTATTTTCAAGCAATACTTTTAATACAGGCGCATAGGTGCGCGTAGGCGATAACAGCAATTTTCCGATGGTGGTTTCGCTGCCATCCACGGTAATCGCATCGGTTAATGTATGATTACCTATATATACAATCCTGTCGCTTAGTGTTGGTTCAAATGTTTCCGGGTATTTTTCCGCGTAATACTTATTCAGCACATCATGCCTTGCGCTGGTTAAGCCATTACTGCCAAGCCCGCTGTTGTATTCATTTTCATACACACATTTTCCAAAGCTGGAAAAACCAACAACTACATCGCCGGCTTTTATTCTTTCATTGGTGATAATTTTTTCTTTTGGCCAGCGGGATGTCATGGTACCATTTACCGCAATCGTTCTCACCACATCACCCACATCAGCGGTTTCACCGCCGAGGTAATGAATGTTTACGCCAAAAGTCTTAAGCTGATCAAACAATTCCTGCGAACCATTGATTACCTGTTCCAGCACTTCAGCGGGTATGAGCTTTTTATTTCTGTCGATAGTAGAATTAAAAACCAGGTTATCATATACACCTACACAAAGCAGATCATCCAGGTTCATAATGATCGCGTCATGAGCTATGCCTTTCCAAACAGAAACATCCCCGCTTTCTTTCCAGTACAGGTAAGCAAGAATACTCTTGGTACCCGCGCCATCGGCATGCATAATGTTTACAAAATTTTCATCAGCGCCGAGAAAATCCGGGTACATTTTACAGAATGCTTTGGGATACAGCCCTGCATCTAATTTTTTAATGGCAGTATGTACATCTTCTTTCTGCGCGGAAACCCCTCTTTCGTTGTATAAGCTCATGGTATTTTTTTAAACCGCTGCAAAAGTAATTATTCGCGGTTCAAATATCAATTTCCATTAGTTTTGCAGCCCTAAGAAATGTGAATAAAGTTCTGCAGATACATCCAGACATATCGGCTCTACCTCCTTTTTGCAACGCCGTTGTTACGATCGGCACTTTTGATGGTGTTCATAGTGGTCATAAACAAATCATCAAACAACTAAAGGAAGAAGCGAAACACATTAACGGTGAAACAGTTATCGTTACATTTTTCCCCCATCCACGCAAAGTGATTAATCCTGATGCTGCCATAGAGCTGCTGAATACGCCCGAAGAAAAAGCTGCTTTACTTGCAGCGGAAGGTATAGATCACCTGGTGATTGTACCTTTTACAAAGGCCTTTGCAGAACAACCCGCATCTGAATATATTACTGTTTTTTTACAGGGAAGATTACATCCGCATACTGTTATTATCGGTTATGATCACCGCTTTGGTAAAAACCGCGAAGGTAATTACCTGATGCTGGAAGCATTTTCAAAGCAATGTAATTTTGAAGTAAAAGAAATACCTGAAAAAGTTTTGCTTGAAACAGCAGTAAGCTCAACCCGTATAAGAAAAGCAATTGCCGAAGGAGATATTGCTACTGCCAATGCCTTGCTGGGCTATGATTATTTTTTTGAGGGAACTGTGGTAGATGGCAACAAACTGGGGAGAACACTGGGTTATCCTACAGCTAATGTACAACCGAGCAATCCGGAAAAACTAATTCCGGGCTTTGGCATATATACGGTAGAAGTGGAAGTTAAAGGCAAAAAATATGGCGGGATGATGAGCATCGGCACACGCCCTACTATTGATGATGGCGATACAAGAGTGATTGAAGTAAATATCTTTGACTTCAATAATAATATCTACGGTGAAGATATAAAAGTATATATGCTAGCTTACCTGCGGCCTGAATTAAAATTTAACGGGCTGGATGCTTTAAAAGACCAGCTTGCGCTTGACAAAGAAGCTTCTTTGAGAATTTTAGGAAAATAATTGCCGCAGAATAGCCGCTTCGCCACTTCACATTTTTTCAACAGCATTATTATAAACACAAATAGGGTCATCAGTGTTTTCATTACAGCAACTTACCAAAATTTAAAGAAGTATTGTACGCTGTCTCCACCAGCCGCATGGTATGTATACAATCCTCCACGGAATTATCAGGGCTAGAAATTATTCCCTGGCGGACTTTAATGATCTCGTGCATGGAACCGATAAAAGCATGCGGAAACCAGGAACCATGTATGGACAATGTTTTCCAGCCGGAGGAAGAGCTGTCAGATAGAATATATTCAAAACCGTCTTCAACACCGTCAGGATAGTTCATTAACAACCCCAGCTTTATTTTAACAGCCCCTTTTGTGCCTTCTATTTTAATAAAGGCATCCTGGTTATGCATTCCGAAATCATGTATGTGATTTGTTGAGATATTCACCCTGATAAAATCGCCATAATCCATAATGATATTTGACTTCACCGCTGCAAGCTGCATCATTTTGGGATGCCTGGTCGTTTTGGCAAAAATGGCGACAGGTTTGCCCAACATATTTCTCACCAGGTCAATATAATGAATGCTGTGATATAGTATTTCCACTCTCGGGGCGCCATACAAAAAACGCCACAAATGCCAGGGCGTATACACATTTACATATATTTCCATATCACAGATATCTCCCAGCAGCCCTTCCGCTATCATCTGCTTTGCCATCAGTATATACGGCGCGTACCTCAACTGAAAATTGACTCCTGCCATGATGTTTTTTTGCCTGCACACCTGCAATATCTGTTCAGCCTGCTGCTCATTTTCTCCCATGGGTTTCTGCATCAGCGCAAAGCTGTTATCGGGAAGCTGCCGGATCACTTCCGTGAGCCTGCTGCCCGGCACCGCTATATCATAAATGCAATTGCAGCCGTTCTCCGAAACCATTTGCTGAATACTATCATACACCCGGGGAATAGCAAATGCAGTGGATAATCTCCGGGCTTTGGAGATGTCTATATCAAAGATCCCTGCAACGGGTATACCTGCCAGCCGGTAGGCAGGCAGATGCGCTCCTTCCACAATTCCACCGGCGCCAATGATCACCACCGGGCAGGTTTTACCAATCAATGGTATCTCAAAACGAATATGCTCCATGTTGCTCACAGTCATTTAATTTCCACCCAGGTAATTTCCATAAGTTATGATCAGCACAGCCATTATCAGTACAATCAATGCCAGCATTAATACCCTGGCGGTGTATTTTTTTATACCAGACCATTCTTTCATTACTATACCAATAAGTGCGCTGATCAGCACCAGCATGATCATGTGGATGGCCCAGCTTGTAAATTTATATGCTCCCATATGGTTGTGCCCCAGCCCGTAAAAGAAAAACTGGGTGTACCATAGTATACCTGTCAGCGCAGCTAATGCATAGTTTAACCATAACCATCCGGCACTGCTCCTGCCTTCAGCCGCCGGAGCTTTATATTCATGCCACGTTCTATGCTTATAATGGAGATAGATGCAGTACAAAGCAGTGGTAACAAAAGCGCCTGTATTGGAGAAAATATAGATCACATTTCCCTGGAAACTACCTGCGCCATGCTTTGCCGCTATATCTGCAATGGGCTGCCCTCTGAAAAGGGAGAAACCATACAATGCAGACAATATCCCGGCGAAAATACAAAGCGCAATACCTATGGAAAATGAATGACTGTCTTTCTCTCTGCGGCCTTCATAATCTTTTTCTTTCAACCGTCCGGCAAACCCGCATAAGGCAATACCTGCCGCCCCCATGGTAATACCTGCAAGGATCATGTTACCGCCACTGCCATTGAGTACGGAGGCAAGTCTTCCTTCGTACAACGGTGGCAGTAGTGTGCCGAGCACACAGGAGATGCCTACTGAAATGGCATAGGTAAGCGAAAAGCCGACATATCGTATGGCAACGCCAAAGGCAGTACCGCCAATACCATACAGCATTCCAAGGAAAAAGGAACTTCTCATTGCAGCGGCAGGCGCTTCTGCCAGCACCTGTCGCAGCTGCGGAATGGTTAAAAAAGCCACAGCTACCGGCAGCACTACCCAGCAAACCAGCGCCTGCAGCAGCCAGTAGGTTTGCCACGACCAGCCTTTTGTTTTTTTCTGCGGCGTATAACATACAGATGCCGCAAATGCACCGATAAAATGTAAAACAATTCCTGCTATAAGATTCATGGTAAATTCATTCTAAGGCTTATTAACCTATATTAGAGATTGTAAAAAAGGGAAGCATTTTTATGATATACTTTTTCTGCATCTTCATCATCCAGCAACGTGCTTATAATGCCGGTATAGCTTTCCCAGTGCATGGTATAGCTTCCGGCCAACGTAGATACCGGCCAGTCTCCTCCTAAAAAACAACGGTCTGCGCCAAATGTCTCCAATACATAACCGATATAAGGGGAAATATCATCAGACGTCCATGCAGCAGGGTTTCCCGATGCCGTTCCCAGACCTGATATTTTAGCGTATACATTTCCGTTAGTCGCAATCGCTTTTATCAGCTCTCCCCATTTCCCAAAACGCAGCATCTCTCTTATAGGTGGCTGATTCAGATGATCAAGCACCATCCGCAACGAAGGAATTTTTTGTGAGACCCTGATAGCCGTGCTGAGATGATCGTTATTAACACCTACTATATCATAAGGGATATGATATGATGCCAGTATTTCAAGGCTGTCAAGCACATTTTCCCGCAGCAGCCATTGAGGGTCGGGCTCATTATGTATCAGGTGCCTGACACCTTTAAAATAAGGTGCCTTCAGCAATCTTTCTTCCAGCAGATGCTGCACTTTTCCGGGATCGGTCAACGGCAGCCAGCCTACTACTCCCGCAATTTCAGGGTTGCTATGTGCCGCATCGAGCATCAGTTCCGTATCCTCAGGATTATTGGCGGCCTGCACCAATATTCCCCGCGCAACAGGGGTAGCGGCCATCTCCGGCAACAGCTCATCGAGCAGGTAAGTGCGGTTTAAACCACTGGTATCTCCATCCAGCCATTCATATCTTGCCTTCTCCAGGTTCCAGATATGGATATGCGTGTCTATGATATTTCTTCTCATGGCCGTTATTTTAAAAATATTATACAAGCGCCTGCTTCAATGAGCTTCTGTACAGCAGGTTTATCTTATCAAGTACAGATTGAACATCACCGCCATATTGCAGGTAATGTTGAATAGGATCTCCGGCCCGATCCTGGAAATGCAGGTACCCGTTATAACGGGGACGGAGATACGCCCTGTCCAAAGCGGGAAGTGTATTTATAAAGTACCCATTGGTGTGGTCATTCACATTTTTATCTTCCCAGGCAAGCCTGTGCCCCGGTTGTCCGCCCGTTTCTGTATAAAGCGTCGCCTGTATTCCGGGAGATACTATCCACTCCGCGAATTGCACGGCTTCTGTAGGATGGGAGGAAGCGGCGGATACGGCGAGACCTGTGCCACCCAGCGTGCTGCAGAGCTTTTGTTCTCCTATACTTACCAGGTCTGTATAATGCAGCAGGTGCGCTGCATATCCTTTCCGGGAATAGTTGGAGTACCCGTACGCAAACGGGCAATACCAGTAATCGTCTGTGCTGCTCATCATTTCCGCCACTGCAATAGGATTGCAGTCAAACATCTTTTTATCCACCCTGCTCCATAGTTCGCCCATCCGTTGTAAAGCCTGCCTGCCGGTGCCGGTATCTATTACTTCTTCCCGGCTGGTAAAAGGCGTTTTACCTTCCGCAATACAGAACATATAAAAATTCATCAGCAGGTCAATGGGAATACCAGGCACAGTTACGCTCCCTTTTTCTGCAAGGGCGATCAATTCCTCCCAATTGCGGGGGACGGCTACCCCATTCTTTTCCAGCAGGTCTTTCCTATAGCTCGCGACAGGGGTAGCAGCATCAATAGCTAAAGCCCACTGATGCCCATTATACTGATAGCTCTGGTGTGAAAAGCCGGTGGTGTGCTTCAATTGATCTTCCAGGTATGCTGCAGAAACATGCTGATCCAGCGGCAGCACACATTTTGTAGCGGCAGCGCAGCCTACCCAGGGGTGATCAATGATCAGCAGGTCGTAGTCATGTACCAGTTGCTCTATGGGGAAATCAGCAAACTCCTGGAGGGTTCTTTTCTTCCAGGTGATATTGATCTCCGGATGCAGCTCGGAATAACGCTGTGCACAGGCAACCAACGGCGTGTAGCCGCGGCTGTGTCCCCAGGTAATACCTTTCAGCTCAATCTTATCCGACATCTTACACAGTTTTTAATTGTGCCAGCAAAATATGTTCACAAACCATTACACATTCCTGCTTTTGATTGAATACCTCTACCAGTTCGGTTACCAGTCCCATACCCGGTTTTTTATAAGGCTTTTTTTCCTTTATCGTAACTTTTACTTTGATAGTATCTCCTATAAAAACAGGTTTTATAAACCGAAGGCGGTCGTATCCATAGCTGAAAGCCACTTCGTTGATGAGGGATGCCGTCATACCCACTGCCACACTGAAGATAAGCGTTCCATGGGCAATACGCTCTTTGAACGGTTGTGTTTTGCACCACTCCGCATCCATGTGATGCGGAAAAAAATCACCTGTCTGACCTGCATGCATTACAATATCGGTTTCAGTGATGGTGCGCCCGATAGTTTCCCGGGAATCCTCTTCTTTATAATCTTCAAAATATATTCTTGTAAACATGGAGATCGGAGATTTCAAATTTGAAATTGTTGAGGATTTCGGTATTTCACGGTTTGCAAATGTTCGCAATATAGTACGAGCTCTCCTTCATTCTTGAAAATTTCATAGCTGGCCCTGTAGAGTCCCATGTCTTTATATTTGGGTTGCTTATCAAGATCTGTTTTTATGGTATAGATGGTATCGTTAATAAACACCGGCTTGATAAACCTCAGCTTATCATAACCATAACTGAATGCATTGACGCAATTGGTAGCTACCAGCCCCAATCCCGCACTGAACACAAAAGCGCCTGCTACCAGCCTCTTTCCGAAAATCCCCTGTTCCTTCGCGAATATTTCGTCTGCTACATAGGGATGCATATCCAGCACCAGTGTATTGAATTGCATGCTTTCTCCCTCGCTGATAGTACGTCGGATAGACCGTATCCGCTTGCCTACCTCAATATCTTCATAGTACCAGTCTTCAGCATTCCAGATGGGTATGTCTTTATGTTTTGATACATCGTTATTAGGGTTCATATGGTGAATTTGAAAATGTATTAATTTGAAAATTGAGTTTCAGGTAAGAAGCTTTCTCCCCCCTTCGCTCTCTATTAATTTCATCTTACCGGAATCCAATAATGACTTGAGGATCGTTGCCATCAGGATACTTCCTGACGGCGACCATTTTCCCGTCTTTCCATTCTGCTTCGATCTGTCTGTTGCCGGGTATATGCAATTTGAATTTTACATTCCACTGCTTCGGCCATGCGGGCAGCAGGTATACATTATTTCCTTCAGCCTGGAGCAACATGGTTTGAATGGTATTCAGATAATTCCCGCCATGGCACTGATCAGGAGTATAATCATAATTGGGTCCCCAAAAGCCGGGAAAACGGAATCTTTTATCATAGGCAAGCCCGTTTGTCTTCATGATCTTAGCCGCGCTGTCTGTCAACCCAAGCAAAGCGGCTTCTATACCGGTTTGCTGCCAGCCTTTGTAGATACGTGGCTTTTCATTGAAAGTATTGATAGCAATATCAATATCTTTTTTGCCGGCGCCATATATCCGGAAAGGAAATACAGGATACAGCTCCGGCGATTCTATATTGATGATGTTCTTATAAGATTGTATAGGAAGCAGTATCCTTTTACCATCCTTCATACTATGTGGTAATGCCGGCATTTCTTTTTGCAGCCTGGCGCATAATGCAAGCAGCGCAGTATCTTTTGTATAGCCTGCCACCCTTGCGCTGACCACCATCAGCCCGGCAATATCGGGTGGGGGGTTTACACCGTTGATATAAGTTTCCAGTGACTGCGCAGGCGTGATCAGCAATTTACCCTCTGCGTCATGATGATACTGGTTATCATAAAACAGCAGCACTTCCCTGATAAAAGGGATCGTTTTTTTCTGCAACATTTCATCATCACCGGTATAATCGTAATAATCAAGCAGGAAATGAGACATTTCAAGCCCGGCAATGATAAGATCTTTTATGTAGGGATTAGTTGCGATCCCCGGCTGCAAATTAGTCCTGCTCCAGCCTATATCGCCGCCTCTCCATGCACCCCAGAAATGAACAGTCTCTACAAACCGGGCGCCCGGATGCTTATAAAACTTTTGTGTCATTTTTTTAGCTACCGGCAAAAGATCAAGATAGAAATTAATAAAAGGCCGCAGCAAATCGGTATCTCCCGACGCCAGCATCGGGTAATAGACCAGCCTTGTATTTTGCCACCAGTAAGCGCCTCCCCATAGCCTTGCGTCTGCAGACCTGCCAGATACACTTCCGATGGAGTGATGGTATGTATCAAGCACTAAAGAGGTCCCGTTAAACTTTACCGGAAGCTCATCCCTGCTGCCTATTGCGTTCACATACCGTTGAAGAATATACCCGCGATTCAATTCCCGCAATGTATCGTTGAGCGCTTTATCTTCTGAGCTAAAAAAAACATAGCTCCTGCTCCAGAAATCTGACCACCATTGCTTATGCATTGCCAGCACCTGCTTTTCCGGCTTTTTTTCCAGGCCGGCTGCCAGGTTTGACAGTTCATTTATGTATTCATCTTCCGTATCAGCCTGCTTGACCAGTACGGTCGTTTTGATGGTAAACTTTTTCACCGGCGCCGCCGTATACAAAACAGTATCATTTAAGGGTTTCAGCCCCTTGCCCTGCACAAGAGCGCCCGAAGTCCTGTTTTTAAGCGGATTGGGAATACCTTCATCCAGCAGGTCGTTAGCCTTCATTACTTCATTCCAGAATATTTCATTCCTGTTGCGATGGAACCATAGTATACTTTCACCTGAGGTCTTTGTATCGTCGGCTTCAACAAAAGGCCGGAAAGGCATTTCGGCATCTTTATATTCCGCTACATATTCATCTTTATTCAGATCACGTGTCTCTCTTCGCCATATATTATTGGTAACTTTTACCCTGACCGGTACAGCAGATACTCCTGAAATGATGAGCTGCGGCTGATTGGCATCCACCCTGAAGCGGATATCAGCCAGCTTATTTTTAATGCGGAATGTCCCTTCATCCAAAAGCAAGGTCTCTGTATAGCCTGAACTGTTTGCTATTATGTCAGGTTCGAACTGAATGGTCAGTTTTCCAACCTTTATCACATTATCCATACCGTCCCTGCTCGCCGTGGTACCTATATATAACTGGATTTTGCCGTCCTGATCCGTCCATATCTGCGAAGATATTTTTCCATTACCCAGAGGAAGAGAACTCCATGAATCCACCCCTTTTTCGTGAAATGTCAGGTTGAAGTCAGCGACTTTTTGAGCATATGAATATGCGCAGGCTAACATCCCAAAGAGTAAGCACGTTAATAATTGTCTAAGCATAAAAATATTTTATTCATTTTATATCCGGTCATTTTACAATCCGAACTCGCGTATGATCTTTTCATTATGCTCTCCAAGCAACGGAGCGCCCCGGCTGCAGGTAACTCTTTTCCCGTCAATTGTTACAGGACATCTGGTGGTCTTTACTTTTGCAGCATTGGATACTACCCACTGTTCCATTTCCAGTAGCCGGTAACCTTCCTGTGCCAGCAGATCTTCATAATCATATACGTCTGCGCACCAGATGTCCTCAGGTTCTAATACAGCCAGCCAGTCGGCAGTAGTACGATGTAAAAATGATTCCTTTAAAATAGCTTTGATCTCATCTCTTTTAGTAAACCATTCCTGAGGCTGTTCATAGCTATATAAGGATTCTACCTTCATCAATGCTCCCAATTTCGTCACGGGTGCCATAGCAATAGCAATATATCCATCGGAAGTCTTGTATACTCCATAAGGTGCGGCTATATAGGCATGCGTTCCGTTCACTGCGCCGCGCACCGGCAGGTCGTTACCGTCATTAAGGAAACAGGTCAATACTTCAAATTGAAAATCAAGCAAGCTTTCCAGCATACTTACCTGTACCAAACCTCCTGTTCCATGAAGCCACTTACGGTATAAAGCGGCAAGTATACCCTGTCCAAGGTGTGTTCCGGCAATGATATCTGCTACGGCTATCCCCATTGGTATGGGCGGATCATCTTTACTCCCGGATAAATAAGTGATCCCCGACACCGCCTGCAGCAGCAGATCCTGCCCGGGCAGGGCCCTCCATTCACCTTCATCGCCGTAACCACTGATCTCGCCGTAAATGATACCGGGATTTATTTGACTGACCGTGTCATAGTCCAACCCTAATTTAGTCATTACGCCCGGCCTGAAATTATGCAGCATCACATCCGCGCTTGTGATCAGCTTTTTTACCCTTTTCAGCGCTTCGGGGTCTTTGAGATTTACACTAAAGCTCTCTTTGTTGCGGTTGATGGCATGGAAGATAGTGGATTCGCCATCACCGATCTTTGTATCAGACACATATAGTTCACGGCAAAGATCACCGCTTCCCTCCCGTTCAATTTTAATCACTCTGGCGCCCAGATCTGCCAGCCTCAAACCACAACTGGGACCCGATAAAAACTGGCTGAAATCCACTACCAATATGTCGTCCAGTAATCTATCCATATCTTACAGCAAACTTTTTTTTATGGTCATAGTATCCTGTCCGGGCGATGGCGCAGGTCTGTTGCAATAAAGTTTTTTTCTATCAATCCTGACCGGACATCTTGTGGTTATAAATGTGCCACCGGAATTTAACTTCACTTCCTGTTCCATACCCAGTATCTTATACCCGTTCTTTTCTTTCATCTGCCGCCAGTTGAGCACCGGGGCTATCCACAGGTCAAGCGGCGCAGCGCGGGCAAGCCAGTAGGCTGTATCTTTTGCGGATATATGTGCGGCAATAACAGACTTTATCTCATCCCTGCGGGCAAAGGCTTCGCTTTCTTCAAACGTATCCAGCGCGCTGCACTGCAATGCCGCGTTCAGTTGCCTGAGCGGCATCATGGCAATGGCAATATAGCCATCAATGGTTTTATAAATACCATACGGGGCGCTCAATAAAGCATGTGCATTGTCTATGTCAGATCTTAGCGGCAGACCTCCTCCATTAAAATAAGTGGTAAAAAATTCAAACTGAAAATCAATCAATGATTCGAGCAGGCTGAGCTCCAGCAATGCACCTTTACCTGTCTTAGCACTTCTTATTAATGCAGCAAGAATAAATTGCACTGCCTGGTTGCCGCATAAATAATCACCAATGCCTAATCCCAACGGAGTAGGATTATGTGATGCACTCCCTGTAGTATAAGTCAGCCCAGACATTGCCTGAATGAGCAGGTCCTGACCCGGTTTTTTTGACCATTTGCCCTTTGTCCCATAGCCGGTGATATGCGTATATATGATAGCAGGATTGATAGCAGCAACTTCCCGGTATCCCAGTCCTTTACGTTCCATAACGCCGGGACGGAAATTATGCAGTAACACATGGGCCCGTTGTATTAATGCCCTGAGAGCGCTCATATCTTCAGCATCATTAAGATCAACGGCAAAGCTTTCCTTATTCCGGTTGATGGTATGGAACAAAAGCGAACTTTCATCCACCCACATGTTTTTGATAGCAAGCTTCCTCCCTCCTTCTCCTGCCGGATGCTCAATTTTTATAACACGGGCACCCAGATCAGCCAGCCTTAATCCGGCACTGGGTCCGGATAAATACTGGCAAAACTCTAGTACGATAATACCTTTTAATGGTAACTGCATATCCTTAAGTCATTTAAAAAAATCCGTAATCAGGAACCTATATGGAATAATTACGGATGTTGCAATCACTTATAGTCTTCAATACTTTCGGTTAAACCTCAGTATGAAGGTTTTTGTATTAATTCATCAATGTGATCCCCATCAATCCTACCACTACCTCCTGCGACAGCGTTTCAAGCGTAACACTTTTTAGCTCCACCTCTTTCCGGAGCTTTAGATTTAGCAACATTCCCCGGCAATTCTCCCCCAGTTGAACTGTTTCAGGCAATATTGCAGGCAAACAAAACCTATCCACTTCAGCTGTATAGTCATTACGGCTATGCTGTTCCGTACCTGTGGCAGAAGCAGATATAGGGCTTAAATTCCAATAATTAACAGGAGGAACCAGTTCCAGCGAATCCGACTGCCCGTCAGCATAGTTCAGGCGGATCACGGCATTGGCAATCTGACACTGCATAACGTTGGTTGATCCGGTAACAAGAAAATAAATAGCATTCCCGGTCCTGTTTACCGGGAAATCAATTTGTGTCGGGTAATTATCCCACATGCTGGTGAAAGCAATATTCCTTACACCACTGTTCCAGATAAACGGAACACCCTGAGTCGTGACGATTTGATGCTTCTCATCTAAGATATTCTTTACTTTATCCACCTTTATCACAGGCGGAAAACTTTTCCAGAAGGGAAAAGTCCAGGGAGAGTAACCATCTGCGCCTAATCGTGCCGAAACCGTATGAAGGCGCGGTGATAAATACTTTTGCTGGTAAATTGTTGTAACATCCGCATTGAGTAGCGGACTAATATCAACACTTTCCCACGCTGCACCCCCCGGAACTTTGTCAACAAACCGTGATGCGTTGAGGCGCTCTCCTTCAGGGTCGTTGATCTTAATGCGAAAGACACGCCACTGGGTTGCCTTTCCTTCCATTACCTGCGCTACTACAGTATGATACCCTTTGTTGGCAGCCAGGTTAGCAATCAACATATCTTTTTCAACTCTCGTATCTCTAAGAATTTCTTGAGGGTCTTCATACCCAATAACCCGGGCATCCTTTACCTTAAGCTGGACCATCTCTCCAATATTTCCCTCTATAATTTCAGGGGAGTAATAAGGTGCAACTTCGCTTGTTTCGATAACAACGTCGGCTATTGCTAAAGAGGATAATTGTATCTGAAGCATACTTCGGCCAACAGCCGGGAGCAGCTTCCAGGATATCGCCTTACCATTGACTGTAACACTTTTTATGCCTTTGCACTGAACGGGCAAAAACAACTCCAGGTTCGCAGCCCTCGCTAATTTGAAACTATAGTTGTATTCACTTTTTATACGCTTAAACCTGATTTTTACATCCGGCAATTCAATCGAAGCATGGTCCCAGCCTGAAGGAAATTGCGGCGCTATAGTCACCTTATTGTTAGGATAATCAGGGGTATATCCAAAGAGTCCGGATACTAAAGTACGTGTAAAAGGATGCAAACAATCACCAAAGTCAACACCTCCCTGACGAGCGCCTAAATTGCCCGGCACCAGGTCGTCATAAGCGCTATGTATAAATGTTCCACGCATAATATCCCAGCCATCGTTTGGCAGCCCGGCTTTAAAATACGCCAATGCCAGGGCATAATTATCCCCGGGCCATAATTCCCTTACCGACCAGGTTCCGGGAACCCAGTTGGAGGTCCACACTTTTCGCCCTCCGGCAGGTATACGATCATTCTGCAAGGCCCATTCTGAATAGTACACAGACTCTATTGCCTGCAACGGAGAGACCATGCCGCACTCCACGGGAAGAAAAATACTGTAAAGCCAGGGATTTTCATGCAACCGTTCATGACCACCCTGTTCCCGGTAAGCGCCGGAATATCCTTTATTTTTGATCCACAATTTTTCAAAAAAGCCTTTTTTGATCTTTTCCAGCATTTGACCGTGGTAATGCTCAGCTTTTGCATCTCCGGCAGCCCGGGCCATATCCCTGGCAGCCAGATGCCCTCTGTAGGCATAAGAAGTTTCCTCCGCGGTACCTCCTCCATTATACCATTGCGAATCAGTAGGCCACACATTAATATAACTTTCATAAACACCATCGTCATCAGGATCAAAACAATCATGCTCCCATTGTAAATGCAATTCCAGCGCCTGACGAAAAAATTTTATGAGCTCGGGATCGTTCGTCCAGCGGTATGCTTCAATGATTTGGTCAAAGAACTGTGTTTGCATATTATAAAAACTCTGGTCTGCCATTATCCGCCCCAGTCCGTAAAATCTGGAATTGGCATCCTGTATGGTCAGTAACAGCGCTGTATCCGCTTTTGCCTCTTTTTTATCTGAAGTTTTAATTTGAGAATCAGTATAGAACTTAGCCTCTGCTCTAACCCTGTCATGCCACCCATACATCGTTCCGCCAAAGATCGTCCGCCATCCGGGATAGCGCACATTCCATTGTAAAGCGCCATGCACAAATACAGGGGGATACCATGTGCCGTCAACTGCTGCAACTGAAGTAGAAGCTACCGCGTTGAGATAAGCATCAGGAGTGTTGATCTTTAGCCTGTCCTGATAAGATATCGTTCGCTTTAATCCTTCTGCAAAAGTATTTTCCGGATCATTGACCCTCGATAGATCAAGATTACTATTCTCATGAAAGGCTTCGAAAGCCCAATAGATCGTTCCTCCTTCTTTAAGCGCAGCCATTCCCTTTAAAACAGGTGAACGCTGAGGTTGCGACTGTTTAAATACTGCTGCATCGTTCCATACAGATGATTCTCCCACACCGGGCTTTATGCCTGTACTGCTCCCCCCCGCAACGGTAAAAAGCGTATCGTTACTCTTACTGTCCAACAGGCTTACAAAACCCGTTTTACCAGAGGCCACAACCAGGTTGTTTCCGGAAGTTTCAGTAGTAAAACCCCAGGTGAGCAGCTCCGGCTGCCCCATTACATCTAATTTCCAGGATAAATTCTGCCCCTTGCGCCATTCTGCACCACCAAAAGCCCAGATCACTTTATCACCCTGCTGCACTCCTTCAGCATTAACCCGGACGGCCATGCCTGTTGTTGTCGCCATTGGCAATATTTCCAGGACAATTTTCAACCCGGGGAAAGCTTTATCAGTGATCTTCCAGGCCATCACCCCGGCCCGGTACATTGAGATCTTCTGATCGCACTGTTGCATCCATATAGCTCTTCCTTTGCATTCCACTGCAAGCATAAAAGTTCCGTACAAATACTCACCCTTCACCAACCGGGCTATGGGTTGATCACCCGTAAGAATAAATGCATTGCTGTTATTTATATATAGTGGACGGTTATTGTAAAACCCGGTATTTTTACCAACGATTGTCCCCTTTTCAGCAAGGTATTTAGTTGATTGCGCTAAAAGGCATATCGAATGGCTAATGCCAAACAGTAAAAGGAAAGTAGTTTCAATGAATAACTTTTTCAAAATTATAAGTGTATATGCTTTTATTTATAACACTACTGATCAAAGATGTTAGTTTAACGGACTGAACAATAAAACATCTCCTTTGGAGGTGTTTATATCAACTATATTGGAATTCAGCGTTGTTCTTTTGTTGTTGTTTTCTAAAGTTGCTCCGTTCTTCCATGGTAATATCATCTTCAATTTCATTCCTGCTTCACTGTATACTTTGATTTTTTCTACTTTACCATCCTTCAATGTGCCGCTAACCAAAAACGCACCTACAGCCCTGAGATCCCGGAATTCCGCATCTTTATCCATAGGCCAATTAGGGAATAGTCTTATTGTGCCGTTATAGCTCTGCATCAGGCATTCATTGATCACGACAGGCAAAGCAAAATTCTCAAACCATATACCCATAGCACCCATATAATCATACTTCATCTGGTCATTATATCTTCCATGAACCTGCATCACCATATCCGTAGCCGTACCGTTAGGCAGCAATGAATAATTCACGTGTCGTTTGAACCGTTCCAGGTCGAGCAGTCCAAGCCTTGCTGCCTGCAGGTTAATGAATACAAGATCATTACCCCCTTCGTTTTGCTGGTTGTAATACGTATGTTTCAGCAACTGCATGGTGCTGTCATCTGCATCCAGTCCGTAATCCTCGCCGGGGAATACCGACATCAAAGGCGACGGCACATTATAAACCACCTGGTCATGTTCACCCGGAACCGATACAAGCACTTCTCCGTATTTTGCAGAGGCAGCTTTGGGATACCCGGGATAATGAGCCAGGATATCTTCAATGCTTTGAAGCAATGCGGCTTCCTGTTGTTCAGTATGCAGCACTTTGACCATTTGACCGAATGCCTTAAAAATGAATTTAGTCAGTGTCAGATCCACATTGCAGTCGTAGTTGTATTGAAAGCCCGGACGCAATGCATACAGCTCCGGCGGGATAGTGGGGGAAATATGATAGCTGTTGTCTTTCCACCTGGAGCCGCCCCTGGCTTCGGGACGTTGCATATAGGCAACCAGGAACTGCACAGCTTCTTTAATAGGCGTATATGCTCTCGTCCTTAAATAAGTGGTATCTGCCGAATACAGATAATGCCACCACAGCCCCTGTACTGTCCAGGGTGTCTCGCAAATCTCCCAACCCCAGTGCGGCACCGGGTAAGGGTTCATCGTCATGTCTACCGGATAGGCAGAGTGCGGAAAATAAGCGCCCGGCAGATTATAGTACTCCTTTGCCCAACGCCTGCTCACATCCATCAGCCGCTCAACAAGATTTACATAAGGAAGATTTTTTTCCAGGTGATTACTGGAAAAAGTCATCCAGAAGGGTTGCTGGGTATTATAGTTCATATGATAGTCACCATGCCATGCCGTACCGATCTTATTATAGCTCCAGTTGGCAAACAAACCCGGTGTTGCAGCACTATCTTTGGCAGCACAGTTAAAAAAATACAGGTTTCTATACCATATCTCCTCCAGTGTATCATCGGCAAGCTTTATTCCCGACTTTGCCCAGTAAGCCCGCCATACTTCTCCGGATGAGTTCTCCGATTGCCGGTAAGCAGTTGCTGTCGGCTTTTCTACCGCAGGGGCCCTGCCTGCTATACTGTCCATTCCTTCCTCTAAAGAAATACAGGTCAATAATCCGGTGCCTGGTTCAAAAGCAGCCTCAAGCGGCTTCATCTGCTCTTTATTTCCGTCCCAGTTGATCCTGTTATTCTTCTTTAAAGCAATACTGTTTGATACGGTCAAACGAAACGCTTTATCTTTCGGGTCACCTTTGGATGAATCATAATGTGCAGGTTCCCGGTAGGGTAACGTCTGCCGGAATGACAATATACCGTCAGAAAGCATTTCCGAATAAGTATATTTAGGAAATTCCGCAGGTGTTGAAGGATCCGGGAACATCCTTATACGATTGAAGATATTGGGAACTTCATTCCCATTCATATCTACCAGCCGGAGCCACAATTTATCTTTATGCATATCAGTGAATACCTGCAGCCTGATCTTATTTTTGGCACTATCCAGTAAATACACTTCACACATACCATCAGCAATATCGAGGGAATGCCCGAGCAGTTCTGCCTGCCTGCGATCAAAGCCCAGCAATACTGACCCGCAGGGAAAAGGGCGAGGATAAGGTTGCCTGTAGTTATCCTGGGCCATCAGGCTGTATTTGTTGTACCAGGGATCATCAGTAAGCAGTTTCAGGGTATCCGGGATCTTGCTTACCCTGTCAAAAACATATTGGAAATTGCCTATCTCTTCCCGATGGTTTTCGGCAATACGTATATCCCACACATTATTGTGCCCGAAGTACAGCATGACGCCATCCGGCCGCGTAGTTACCACCACGCCCATACCTCCATTACCCAGCAGAGCTCCTTCAAAAAAATCAACTGCAGGTTTGTTATAATGAATGCTGTGTTTTTTTGCCAGCTCAAAGCCGGAAAAACTGTCCCCGCCGGTGGAAGCTGTATTACAGCCCCACCCGGCGAGGTATATTAAGAGAACCAACTGCGCAAGTATCCGCATTATATTACTATTAAAAAATTAAAGCTTCATAAAAAGTTCAGCTCATTAATAATGAGGATTTTGATCCAAATTGGGATTGACATCAATTTCACTTTGCGGGAAAGGGAACACATAATGTTTGGCAGGATCAAATGAACGATGAACCCCACCCGGATCAACCAGAGAAGGAATATAAGTTTCAGCCAGTTTCCAACGTTTGATATCACCGTACCTTAACCCTTCCAATCCAAATTCAACCCTTCTTTCATTCCAGATACGCGTTCTCATCTGATCCTTGGTTAATCCTGAAGGAATAGGAGGCATATCAATACCTGGTCTTGCGCGCACAGCATTGATGGCATTATATACGGATGCATCAGGCCCGCTCAATTCATTTTTAGCCTCAGCATAATTCAATAAAACTTCTGCATATCTCAATAAGACCCAATCCTGTTCGCTTTTGGTAGAATAATCAACCGGTAAAGCTTCCACATTACACAGCTTGGAAGGTTCATAACCGGTTGATGAAGTACCGTTATACGCATATGGTACAATCTCACCCGAAGCTTTCACCGCAGGATCGGAAAACAATTTCACCGTCAATAACATCCTGGGATCGCGATTCAATTTAAAATTATCCGGGTGGTATAAAGGCGAGGTGGTAATTGGCAAACCATCTGTACACTCAAATGCGTCTACTAATTCCTGGCGCGGATTCAGTATCCCGTGCCACTCTAACCTGATATCCTGCTGAGAAGAGTTATCAGGATTTAAAAACCTGACCGAAAATATAATTTCCGGGTTGTTGTTTTGTCCCGCTGCCAGAAACAAATTCTTAAAGTCATCATAGAGGCTGAACCTGCCACCAGATATAATTTCATTAGCGGCATCTGCAGCCCCGGCCCAATCTCCCTGGTATAACAACACCCGTGATTTAAGCGCTAAAGCCGAGCCTTTCACAGCATGTCCCTGGCTGCTGTAATCAGTATCAGGCAGGCTTGCAATCGCATCATCCAGATCAGCAAGTATTTGCGCAACAACCTCTGCTTTTGTACTTTGCTTTACTTTTGCCTCTTCTGTCGTAACCGGGGTGGTATAAAGTGGCACTCCTCCGTAAAAATCTGATAGCTCAAAGTAAAACAATGCTCTTAAAAAAAGAACCTCCCCTTTGTATTGTGCCTTTAGCTCATCATTCATTGAAACCTTGTCAATATTTGCCAGGAAAAAATTGCACGAAGCAATACCCTGATATGACTGGTTGTAAATATTATTTACCAAACCGCCTGAAGTTGACTCTATTGTTCCCTGTGCAAGTACTCCGGTAGAACTGGTACCTAAGCTTTGGCTTCCTTCATTGGCATCTCCGGCCATAATGTCTAAAGCCGTTTTACCCTCAAATATAAAACTGGAGGTGTTAAGACGTGAATAGCATCCGGCTAAAGCCAGGTCTGCATCTTTCTGTGTCTTCCAGAAAGTGGGGCTGGAAATCTGATCAAGAGGGTTTTTATCCAGTATTTTTTTACACGCGCCCAAACAAAATATCACGATTCCTGAAAGCAACCCGTAAGTCATTATATCTTTAATATGCTTATTCATGGCATTCGAGTTTTTTGATTAAAGTTTAACCTTAACGCCTAAAGTGTAAATTGTTATTTGCGGATACGACGTAAACCACCCATTGTCGGCCTTTTCGGGATCTGCTCCCGGATACTTCGTTAAGGTTAAAAGATTGTCGCCGGAAGCATATACGCGTATACCTTGTAATCCGATTTTACGAGTATATTTTTGGGGAATATCATATCCAACAGACAGATTTTTTAATCTCAAATAGGACGCATCATATAACCAAAAGGTGCTGGTAGTACCTGTCACCGGCCCATATCCGGAAATATACATGGCCGGGTACTTATTTGTTGAACCTTCCCCTGTCCATCTGTTGTTAACAAAATCAACCGTTGGAGGACTACCCTGTATAAATGGTACAGCTCCCCATGTTAATCCCTGGGCGGAAATTCTTTGTCCCTGAACTCCCTGAAAGAATGCATTTAAATCGAAGTTTTTCCAGCTAAGGCTGATCGTACCTCCGTAAATGAATTTGGGGTAAGCGCCAGGAACAACAATCCGGTCTTTGGCGTCAATAACATTATCCCCATTCTGGTCTTTAAATTTCAGGTCTCCGGGTTTTGGATTAAATTGCTGACTTGGTGATTTGTCAATTTCGTCCTGGTTCTGAAAAATTCCGATCCATTCAATCATATACAGGGAATTAAAGGGCAATCCCTCCTGAATGGTAGTTTTTGATCCGTAAGTAGGCGCTAAAATCCTGAGCACTTCATTTTTAACAACAGAAAAATTTAAAGAAACGTTGTATCCGAAACTTCCTGATTGTTTACCATGACCTACTTCAATTTCGTATCCTGTATTTTTCATCTTGCCATAATTAACTGTTGGAGCAGACAGCCCTATGCTGGCAGGTACAGGCACCTGGTAAAGGATATCATCGGTCACTTTGTTGAACCAGTCAAAGGTAGCAGTAAACAGTCCTCCCTTTATACTAAGGTCTGCACCAAAATCGGTCATCGTAGTAGTTTCCCATCTTAAAGACGGGTCAACCATCCTGCTGTTAATTGCGCCCGGATAAGCGCTGGAAAATGGATAGGATGTGGTAGTTAAAACTTCCTGGTATGGGTAATTACCCACATTCTGATTACCTAATTGTCCCCATGATCCTCTGAGCTTCAGGTTTTGGATCCAACTGATATTTTTCATAAACGATTCTTCTGAAACCCTCCAGCCCGCAGATAAAGATGGAAAGAATCCCCAACGGTTATCAGGTGATATCCTGGAAGTTCCATCATACCTGGCATTTGCCTCAAACAGGTACTTACTTTTGAAATCATAAGTAACACGACCAAAAAAAGATTGAATGCCCCACTCGTTAGCTGTGCCCGAAGTAGTTTGCCCCAGTGAGGAGCCTGCGTTAAGCTCCTGCAGACCGTCTGTAGGGAAAGTTACCTTAGTTCCCCCCAGTTGCCTGTAAAAATTGTATTCCTGGTTGTAACCTATCAATACATTCACATTATGAATATCATTAAAAACACTATGGTAATTTAATGTTGAATAAAATGTAGTCAACATATTTTGATAGTAATTATCCTGTACCCCAAGCCGTTGTGGAGAATTATTATGGGCAAAACTGCTATCCTTGAAGTAGTAGTTATTGACTGCAATTTCATGATTTTTGCTAAAGTCATCATCAAAAGAAATAGCACCTTTAGTATACCATGATAAATTTTTAGCTAATTTGACATTTGCATAAACCTGCGGAACAACATTGTAATGATTTTGTTTAAAGCTTCCGCTTACATCCTGTGCCTCGGGGTTTCTAACGGTCCATTCTCCTATGGCTGAGCTATACCTTGCCACATACCCGGTTGTTCCATCCGGTAGCGTCATAGTAGGTGTATAGTTCGGTGCAGACCCATAAATGTCAAGAATTGAATAGCCTACTGTGTTATCCCAGGTAGAAGTTGTTATATCTTTTTTTACAAACTGAATTTGACCGCCTAAACTCAACCAATCTTTCACCTTGGAGTCAACAGATATGAGCAGGTTATACTTTTTATAATCATAGATGCTGATAATTCCTCCCTGGTCTAAATACCCGAGAGACAGGTTGAACGTTGTTTTTTCACCTCCGCCTCTTACATTCAAATAATGGTTCTGAACAGTTGCGGTGCGAAAACTTTCTTCAATCCAGTTATAATTCGGGTAATGAACCGGGTCGTTGGGATGGCTCCTGTATGCCTCAATTTCTTCCTCAGTAAAATAAGGAAGGTACCCGGCTCTGACTCTGCCTTCATTCCAATACGTCATGTAATCAGCAGAATTGGATAATAATTTAGGTAGCCGGGTAGCTTTCTGAGCCTGAACATTTCCGCTATATTCAACAGAGACGAGCCCCGACTTTCCTTTCTTTGTAGTAATCAGGATTACCCCGTTTGCAGCACGGGCGCCATAAATTGAGCCGGATGCTGCATCTTTCAATACTGAAACGGATTCAACATCATTGGGATCTAAATTATTAATGTCTCCCGTAATTCCATCAATTAATACCAACGGGCTGCTACCGGCGCTGCTAAATGTGCCAGTGCCACGAATTCTCAAAGTATTATTTTCCATTCCCGGTTTTCCTTCAGCCTGCGAAACCTGGAGCCCGGAAACCTTTCCCTGTAACAGATTTGATACATTGGACACAGGACGTTTAACAAGTTCTGCTGCACCTACAGTAGAAACTGCGCCTGTAAGATTCACTTTTTTCTGCGTGCCATAACCCACCACTACTACTTGTTCCAATTCAGAAATGACCTGTTCCATAGTAACGTCGTAGTTAGCCTGTGTGCCTACAACTACTTCTACCGTTTTAAATCCTACTGCGGTTATTTCAAGTACATCGTTCTCCCGCGCATCTATTGTAAACCTTCCGTTTGCATCCGTTTGAACTCCTCCGGGCTTTCTTTTTATTTTTACAGAAGCGCCGGGCACAGGATCGCCTTTTGCATTTTTTACAATACCGGAAATGTTTTTGAAATGACCCGTTTTATTAAGTCCTGCAACAGCCATCGTTGGGAGCGACATAAGCATAAGCAGGAAAAATGGCAACAGCGCCAGGCACCTAATGGAATTTTGCAACCGGATACGCCGAAGCATACCTGTAGCATGCGTTTTGGTTGGAAGCATTCGTTGATTGTTTTAGTGGTGAGATATTATGGAATAACGCTGCAAACATAACAATGTTAATGCCTGGCGGTGTTACGCATTTTATTAAAAGAATAAAATTTTTTACCATAATTAGATTTTCGTCTTCCTCCGGCTTTCTTTATCTTCATTATCCAAATATTAAGAATAAAAACAAGCAACACGTCAGCAGTTATTGTAAAAGCCTTATCCATTTTGCATTACAAGTCATTTTTAAATTACGTTTTAATTAACTTATTATGAAACCAGAGCTGATTGTAGATGCGCCTATTTTGGGTGAAAAAAAAATATGGGTGAAAAAAATTAATAAACCATATTTTGATCACCCCTTTCATTTTCATAAGCTATGTGAATTAACATGGGTGGAAAAAAGCCATGGCAAGCTTATTATCGGTGATTATGTAGGGAATTTTTATGAAAACGAATTGATCCTGGCCAGCCCTGAACTGCCCCACTTGTGGAAATGCGACGCTGTCTATTATAAAAAGAAAAGCAATCTTTATACAAAAGCAATTGGCTTGTATTTTCCATACGAATTTATTTATAATGTTTCCGATGATGTTGCAGCAACCAATATGTATAAGGAACTGATGTGTAAGGCTGAAAGAGGTATGCGATTTCACAGCAACACAAAACTAAAAGTCATCAACAAGCTAAAAGAGTTGAAAAAGAGTTCAGGGCTTCAGCAATTAGGTATATTTCTGCAAATAATCGATATTCTATCACATACTAATGAATTTGAATACCTGGCAAGTGTGGGCTATAAAAAGTCTTCAAACACAAACGACATGGAGCGATTTAACGAAGTGTATCAGTTCTTACTCAAAAATTTTCACAGGGACATAATGCTCGAAGAAGTAGCCCGTGTTTGCAATATGACGCCCAATTCCTTTTGCAGGTTTTTTAAGCAGAAGACACAGAAAACATTTACATATTTTCTCAACGAAATACGTATTGGACACGCTAAAAAGCTTTTGCAAAGCAGTAATTATACCATAAAAGACATTTGTTATGAATGCGGCTACAATAACCCTGTAAATTTTTTCGGCTTTTTTAAACAAGTGACAAAACAAACTCCTAAGGAATACAGGAAACACGTGCTCAGGTTTGACAAGGATCTGATGCCTGCTTAAATCAAAGCGCAACAGGCAAAAGCAGAGCAAACAAGTGATGTTAAGACCGTCAAATGAATCAGATGGGAAGAAGATGATTTTGTCCGCTTAATGGTTTTCAAAAAAGATATTATTTCTTTAAGCCACATCGTTCTCCGTAATATATTTCACTAAACTCCTTTTTGCAATCGGCAAAAGTGTTTCTTCCAGCGGATAACTCAAATCCGTTTCTATACTATATACTGCGGGATTTGGCAACTCGGATTTATTGCGGATAAGCTCCGTTTTTATATTTTCATACGTATTCACAAAATTACGCTGCCACTCCGCTACAAAAGATGTTTTAATGCTGCGGTATTTCTCATCATGCTTTTCAAATATGCTCAGCCGGTAATGATACACTCTGGTATCGCTGTGTTTCCCATCACAAAGAAAAAAATAACCTTCCCTGTTTTCCAGCGGCACTATACCAACCGGTAAAATATTCAGCTTCTCTTCTACAAATTCATAAATCTCAGCACCGTCTTTTATAGTAGCGCTCATATTTTTTATAGCATACTGAATAATATCTTCCAGTTCCTTCATCATTTCATCATCATTTACAATTTTTTTATACAGTATCTGCAGTTTGTCTACATCAATATGCGTAAACTTTTTAGGAAACTGCTCCTGCATCAATTCTTTGCTGTACTTAAAGTGGAGCATGTTGTTATAATGAAAGATGACGTCGGAAAGCTGAGGATACAATTTATTCTGCGTAAACTCAGTGTGTATCTGTTGCAGGTAAGCCAGCAGGGTATACTTTTTCAGTTCGAAATCAATGTATCCTTCTGCAAACCAGGTTTGGGACAATGTCTTCATAACTGTAAGGGTTAAGTTTTCCGAATTTAAGAAAAAGCTTCATGAATATTTCTCTTTTAATGTATATAATAACTCTTTTGTTTACATATTATTATTCAATATACAAGTACTTCCTTTTTGTTACCATCTAAATACAACAGTTTAAACGATGATTTCTTATATTAAATTTTGCACGCTCAATTTACTGTGTACATAAATACTACAGCTCTTTCCGGCAATTTTGGAATGCACCCGCAGAATGGTTTGTTTGAAATCGGTTGTACTTTTGAAAAAAATTATATCATCACAAACTGCTCAAAATACAATTATGCGCTCTTCAGAAATATTATCAATGGCAAAAATACTCTGGGATTATCACCACATGAAGCATACTATGGAAAAAGCAGACTGTATTCTTGCGCTTGGCAGTCATGATGTAAGAGTAGCTGATCGTGCAGCGGATCTATACCTGCAGGGTTTTGCCCCGCTTATTGTTTTTTCAGGCGGGCTCGGCAATTTAACCTCTGGTATATGGACCATTCCGGAGGCAGACCTGTTTGCTGCGATTGCTGTTAAAAAAGGCGTTCCGGAAAAAGATATTCTTATTGAAAACAAATCAACCAATACTGGTGAAAACATAATCTTTTCTCAAAAAATTTTAAAAGAAAAAGGATCTCAAATTCCAATGCATATACCGGAAAATGTATTATATGCATATGAAGCATTAATTTCTGCCGGTTTTAATAAACACCTTGCTAAAGAATAGCTTTTTGAGTAAAATAACCTGTATGTGTACCACCAAAGCTATTATGCTTATTATAATATTATCTTGCACGGTTAATGCTTCTTTTGCGCAAAAAAAAGCGTTCTATGACAGCATATATAGTTTTTCCTCCGATCTATCTCCTGATGTTATTCACATAACTCCTGCAGCATTTCATTATATTCCTTACAACGGGCAAAAAATAAATTTTGGATTAATTACACATAACAGGTGGTGTTATGTAGTAATTAAAATAGCAGCAATTTCCGCAAATAAAGACTATGTTTTATCTGTTGACAACACAAGCATTGACACGGTATTGTTGTATGCCCTTACAAAAGCAGGGGCAAAAGAGGAGAGATACAGCGGCGGCAATATGGTGCCTTATAATACTGCCAGGAAATATGTTTGGCACAGCATGCCTGTTAAAATAACAGATAATGAGTGCTATTACCTGGCTGTTTTCCAGGACCAGGGGAAAAATGTGAATGTTGGTTATAAAATAATGCCTTTACACGAGCTTGATAAGCTTTACTCCTCATTTGACCGGTTAATATGGTTTTATATGGGCGTTGTTTTTCTTCTTATTGTAGCGGTAGTATACGGTTGGTTTATTTTCCGGAATAAAGCATTGGGATATTATATACTCTATATGATTTGTGTTGCAGCGTGGATATTGGCGCATTACGGGTATTTATATCCTATGCTTTATCATAACCTGCCGGTGCTTAATGGAGTAATAAAGCCATTATCTATATGCTGGGCCCTGCTTTCCTTCTGTTATCTTTTACGTGCATTGTTCATACGGGATGTTAAAAGCGATAGGTTTGCAGCAACCATTCTGCAATATATTACCCGGACTGGTTTAATATTAACTGCAACCTTTGTTGTTTATCTTTTCATACCAAAGCACGGGTATGCTCCAACATTATTCAATCTTGTATGGCATACTTATTTTATAATATCTTTTTTGGGTATATTGTTTGTGTTGAAGCGGCTGCTTGAAAAAAGTACCGCAGCACGGCTGTTTGCGCTGGCAATGGGTATAATGGTGCTGATGTCTGTTCAGCAGGTGTTGTCCAACTCGGGTGTTTTCCATAATACTTTTTTAAATGATCACGGCATGCTGCTTGCAAGCATGGCTGAAATGATGGTGCTTACCTGCGCAACCTTTTTAAATATCTGGGAAGACAGGAGGCGTATAGCCCGGCATGTTGTGCAACTGGAAGAAGAACATTCCAGAACGCTGGAGCAATTGGTGACCGTGCAGGATAATGAAAGGCGCAGGATTGCCGGAGAATTACATGACAGCATTGGCCCGATGCTGGCTGCGCTCAAAATCAATTTTCAATTAATAACAGCGAGCGCACATAACGGGTTACCGGTACAACTGGTGGCTAAAACAGAAGATATCCTGGACGGCTCTATGGCAGAGATAAGGAATATCTCGCATCAGTTAATGCCAAAAGGATTATCGTCGGAAGGGCTGATCGTATCCCTCTCCGGGTATTTCAGCGACCTCCGGGAGGTATACAAAATACCTGTTCAGTTTCATCACAGCATTACCGCCTCTTTGCATAAAGATGTGCAGCTTAATGTATACAGGATCATGTGCGAGCTGGTATTAAATGCAGCTAAGCATAGTAAGGCTTCCTGTATTTCCGCTGCCGTTGAAACACCGGGCGGAGCGATAACAGTAACTGTAAAAGATGACGGAAGAGGATTTAACCCTTCATATATAAAAGAAGAAACACTGGGCTTAAGCAGTATTGAAAGCCGGGTAAATTATTTAAAAGGCAATCTCAAAATTGAGTCTGCGCCCGGTGAAGGAGCGTGTATTACAATAGCAATCCCGAAGAAAATTGATTAAAGCCTGATCAATCCCATGCTGTTGGCTTTTAATAACAAGCCGATACGGTTTTTTACATTGAATTTTTCAAATAGTTTGGCGCGGTAGGAGTCTACGGTTGATTCACTTAAAAACATTTTTTCTGCTATTTCCATATAGCTAAGATCTGTGCACATGTATTGCAGCAGTTCTTTTTCCCTGTCTTTTAAAACAGGAACAGGCTCGTTGTTTTTATGAGCTATAAAATTGCCGATTTGCCTGGTAACATGCGGCGTATAATAGTAACCATATTTCACAATGCTTTGCAGTGCATTTTGCAATTCATCTGCGCTTACACTTTTAAGCAAATAACCTTTAACGCCGTATTGCAGCATTTTAATAATGCTGTTATCATCATTTTCCATAGTAAGCGCTAAAATATGTACCGGTAATTTTTGTTGAAACATCCATTCCGCTACTTCAATGCCGTTTTTCCCGGGCATATTAATATCAAGCAATAATATATCAGGCAGGTTATTTTCTTGTTGCAGCATTTTTATAGCCTGATTCCCGTCCTGTGCTGTCCATATAACCTTACACGCATCAAAAGCATTAATGAGCGATTCCAGCGAATCGCAGAATATTTTATGATCATCTGCAATGGCTATGGTAGTCATTTATTCCAGTAGTAAATGTTAAAGGTACTGAAGATTGCCAAGGGGAAAACATGAAAGGTTTCATGGTTTTTCCTGACTGTGTTTTGGGGAAGGATGCTATTATTTAGGCACATGTTTCAACAACTCTTCCAGTTCTTTATCTATAAGATTATCTTTTTCGGATTTATCGTAAATAGAAAGCAGGAATACGGTTTTTTCTGCAATAACAAAATTAGTAATTACCCTTGCACCTCCTGATTTTCCTTTTCCTTTTGAGGCAATGGAAATACGAATTTTAAAGCAGTTGTTACCTAAAACAGTTCCCTGTTTTGGTTTTATCTCAAGGAGTTCAATCAGATTCGCAAATTCTTTTTTTAGAGAAGGATATTTTTTGGAAAGGCGCTTTAATTGTTTATCAAAGGGCGGTATGGAAATTACATTATAACTCATTCAACAGGTCTTTGGCAGGACGCGCTTTCAGTTTTCCGCTGCGCACCAGTTTAAGGTTTTCAACAGCTTCCTTTATTTCTTCCATTAATAAGGCCTTTTCATCAGAAATCGGCTTAGCCTTCACATAAGGAAGGCTTTTTAATACTTCCATAAGGTGCAATGCCTTGTTGTCCTTAATGTCTAATAACACTTTCATTTTACCCTGATATTATTTAAAGTGCAAAGATAATAAAAATAAAAAAGCTATGGACGGTCTTAATTTGCCGGGCTTCATTGGTGTACAGGGTTCCGAACCTTAACAGCAACTCGCCTGAATGGTTACCGGGTACAAAGGTTCGGAACCCTTTTGACCAGGTAGTAAAGATTACAAAGGGGAAAACATGAAAACCGTCATGGTTTTTCCTGATGAAATTTGAGGATTATTCCTGAAAGAAATATTGATACCGGGAAGTAGTTTTGGGGCAGCAAAGCAATTATGTGAAAACTGCTGGCGTTCAATAAACGCTCCTTTCCAAATACAATATCTTATAAAACTCCTCCCACTGTAGCCACAGTTTAGTTTTTAAAGCAGGAACATTCCTGGAGTTATAACATAACAGACACTTTATTTACCCTACTAAACCAAAAGTACACATGAAACAAGTAAGCCTCCTTTTAGTTTTAACCCTTAGCTCATTTCTATTTTCCAATGCCCAAACAGACAGCATTGCCCCCGTTACCAAACCCTGGAAATCGCCTTTTAAAAGAGGGTATATCCGGTTGGGTATTGATAAGCTCGGCGGCAGTCTTAACACTGCTGTTGCTCCGGCAGAAAATGTGCATGACGGTAATTTTGGCGCAGGCAACGGCTATACGCTGGAATTTGGCCATATCTTTTATTTTTTGGGTAGAAAGAAGCAGCGGATATTTAATGCAGGACTCGACTGGACGATCATCAGTCTTGCATATAACCCGCTTGACAAATGGGAAGATTATGCTTCCCAAAGGAATGAAATTGTGGATTTGGGAACGCCGCTTCATGCGTCTGCCACTTCAAAGCTTGGTCCTGTAATAGCCATTAATCCGGCAGATAAGCTGGTAATAGAGGCAAGGTTTCAATTAACTTATGCACTGCATTATAACGCATTGAGCTATTATGTAAATGACGGAAACAACGAGGACTATGATTTTGAGTTTGATGGCGACAGCTATTTTGACAACAAGGGAATGGGAACCAACATAGGCGCCACGTTGCGTTATGGTTTCTTTGGCTTTGCTGTTGACTTTTCAAACGCCAAAATACCTACCACTTATTACCTGCGGCAAAACGGGCAGCAGGGGGCTAACAGCTCTGAAAAAATGCCGTATAAGCATTTGCAGGTGAAGTTGAGCTTTACGTTGTGATAACAGTTGCCGGCACAGGCGAAAGAGTTTTTCAGGATGGCACAAACAGCGAAATAAAATTTGCGGGGTTAGATGGAATGGTTTCCGGGGGTAATGGGGTTTTATATGTGATTGACGGGTACAGGATAAGAAAAGTGGTGGTGCAATAAAAATAGTAAATCATAAACACACATTCATGAAATCTATCGCTTCCGGGTTTTACCTGATCGTTGCAGCTTTTCTTGTCGTCAGTTTGTTGAGCAATTTTAGCTGTGGTAAAGACGATAAGGCAGATACTGATAACCCTGATACGGAAACTCCTGATGTGATTCCCGATGCCGCTACCTCTTACATCGCATATTATGCTGAATCAGACGGTGGATCAATCGCTAACCCTCAAATGATGGTTGTTAGCGCTGCAACTATCGGCGGTTTTGGTATATCTGTTTCAGGAGATACTACATCTTTTAATTTAATTTTTTCTAACTATAATCTAAAGAATCATAAGAGCCGGACAAACTCCTGGAACCTATGTGATAGCACCTACGATGAAAAAGGGCACGATAACTTTGCCATTTCATCGGTATGGGTAGGCGGCGCGACAGGAAAGCTGGAAGCCGGCAAAGAATACAATTGCGCCGGCTTCAGAGATGGGGTTAAACTGTCGTATCAAACATCATGGGGCTATGTTTTCTATAGCCATTTTAGCGCTTCAAACAAGCAGAAATACAGGTCCGATACCCATTTAGGCGGAAATGGCGCCAATGTAAAAGACTCTTATATAAAAATTGATAAGATTGAAGACGGTAAAGCAACCGGTACTTTTCAACTTGGGTTTGATGCGGGCTGTGAAAGACCCAATGGTTTTCCTTATGCCAATAATGTGACAGGGAAGTTTAATAAAATACCCGTTAAATAAAGCGCAGGGTTTCCAACCTTTGAAAGGTTGGAAACCCTATTAAAACATAAAGCCATCATGGTTTTTCCTGATAAAATTTGAGGATTATTCCTGAATGAAATATTGAAACGGAAAAGTAGTTTTGGAATAGCAAAGTAATAATATGAAAATTGAAGGAGTTCAATAGGCACTCCTTTAAAAAAGCAATATCTTATAAAATTTCTCCCCCGTAGCCGCAATGTAGCTGTTTAAAAGCAGAAATATTCATGGAGTTATAACACTCAGCCGTAGTTCGTGTCTTGTGAGTCTATATAAAGGACATTAACAATTAGTGATTTTTGAGGCTCGAATCACAGCGTAAAGAATTTATTGACCATTTAAAATAGACTTGTATGTCAGACAATAATGTCTTAAAAGGTGGGGTAGGGCTATTAGCTATATTAAGTCTTATGTTTACAAGAACGTGTAAGACTTGTGAACATGAAAGCTCTTCAATCATTAAAAATGTCAGAGAAATTGAGGTGGCAAAAGAAGTTAAGCCAAGCAGAGGATTTTCATGTAATGCTCGCGGCATTAACGATGCCTCCGCCTCTGTTGTCGAAGATGAAATAAAAAATATACGGAATGAAGACGAAGTTTTTCTAAAGAAGATAAATAAAAATGAGTTTTCATATACGGATCGTACGCCCGGTATTTTTAATTCCTTAAACGATTTACAAATTGACGATAATAAAACATTCATCGTAGATGGAAATCTTGAGGAAGATGAAATAAAAGTACTGAATAAGAAAGGTGTAAATTTTATTTGCAATAAGGAGGTTTACGAAAAGCAAAAGGACATCGTCAGATATGAGATACTATTTATCTTTTCAGAAGACCGGGAAATTTTGAAAGATTTATATTCAATAAATGATGATCAGGTGGATGAGGTTATTAAAATCGCTCAACCCCTCCTTACAGATATATATGTTACTAAAATTGCTTCAAAAGAAAGCCTTGATGAAACACTGAAGCGCTTCAGGGAGCACGATATTGTTCCTGTTATCATATTTAACAATAAAAACAAAACGCTATTTGATCATCCATTATCTTATTATAACGTTTCAAATGCCATTACCTGTAATAGCTACAACTTAGGCTCACCTTTGTTTTTTAGCTCTACAGACTATCTTGGTTTTAATAATGTAGTGAAGAGCCTTGTTAATAATGAGCCGCAACCCACGCTTTTTGATTTCTACAAAAACTTTTCTAATAACTATGCAACGCAACTATATAACGACAAAAAATATTTTGCAACTGTTGTTTCAACAGGTGTGGCTGTAACCGGTGGTGGTGCCGGGTATATCATTTATTACAATATAAACGAAAAATCATGATTAAGTTATTTGGAACGACAATTGATGAAACAACAAAAGCGCTTAAACCTGTTCACCTTGGAGAAGATCAAAGTACTACAACAAAAGACGATAAGATAAAAGCAATCGGAAGAATTGTTGTTTCTGTCATATTGCTTTTGCTGGCTATCTATCTTTTTACATCAAACAATAAAGAGGTTGGAGGAACAATAATAGGCGCTATCTGCGGCTATTGGCTGAAATAATCCTGCGTCTAATCGCCGTGGTTTGTGTCTCACGAATCACTCCTCAGAATGTACTTTATATAGATTTGCGGGATACGAACCACGGCATAAAAATGCGATCAATACAGGGAAACCTTAACTGGGATTATAAAAAATGTGTGTGTATCATCGAATTAAAAAATTTCAGGAATAGCGGTAGGAAAGTGTAGTCATTAAAATAACAAAACTGTAAAACCCAGCCTTGGCAAACATAAAACTTATATTGTTATTTCTCTCACTTACCCAAATTGCATATGCGCAAAAGAACAATTATTACTATTCCAATAACAGGGGTAATCAAAGTGGTATATCGTTAAAGTTTCAATTTGAAACAGGGCTCAGAAAAAATACAACAACATGGCGGGCGGGGCTTTCCGGCGGTGTTGGCTCTTTTGTTGGCAGCGATTGGTTATTTCCTTCTCTGAATGTTGATTTGATGCTGTATGGTGGGGGAATAGGTAGCAACAGGCCAAGAGGGAAGCGGTTTGCAGATGTTGAGTTAGCAATAGCATATACATTTACAGCCGGTGGGCCAAATAGAATGATATATGGCAGCAGGTTAAATCCGGCAGGGATCAGTTATCCTCTCTATTATCTAAATACGTTTAATCTTCCGCCTCTTCAAAATCCATTTAACTACTCCGCATCATGGGGTGGAAACCTAATTTTCTTTCTTACGGGCAAAAAGACCTGGTTTCAGCAAGTGGGCTTCGCAAACATACATGCTGACCGTGTGCAGTTTTCTTATACGAATGATGGACCTCCATTCTTTCTTCCATTTGGCGACAAATATGACAGACTGCATACTGGCGGCGGCTTTATAACATTACATGGTAACAACAATTGGCCTGTTAACCTGTTTGAGGTTGGGTTTAATAAGTTTACGGGTTACACCAAAAATACTTATGAATTAAGCAATCTGGCAGGATTGATTTATTTATATTATGCAGACGTGGAGCAACAATATTTTAACCGAAGTCATTTTTATTTCAACGCAGGAAACACGCGTGACAGGTGGGGTGTAAGCCTTAATTTTTATAACTATCCCAAATTAGATATTCAGCATCTCATACATCAAAATCTTTTTTACCCTTTGCATATTGTTCCACATGCAAAATATGTATCAATAGGCGGTTCTTTTCTTTATAACTCCACTAAAATAGGGCTTAAATGAAAAATAATTTGCTATACGTACTGGCACTTTTGCTTTATTCATGCTCAGGTCCAAAATATTTTATTGCCTTTGATGATTTGATTCCACAGGACGCAACTACTTTTGAAATTGATAATTCGTGTGAATTATATATTCGGCAGGTATATAGGCATTTCAACACAAACGAAAACAAGTGGGAACTGAATAATGAAATGAAAAATGACTCAGATAGCGTAGTTGAAAAGGAATTTATGATTATATCTGAGAAAACTAAAAAAGTTCTGATCATTAACAATATCCCCAGTATTTACCAAAATCTATATGAAAAAAATAAAAGTTTTCAAGTTGCAAATTTAACTTCAGAGATAATTGAGGTGGATACAAAGTACTTCAGACAATTTCGATTCGGAACATGGAATAAAGATTTTACAATTTCATTCAAATCAACTGAAGACGAAAAAAACACGCATACATGGGTGTTTTCACCGGATGATGTTGAAAATCCCGAAACCTTGAAATTAATATCTGTGAGTGTTGGAGATGCATCAGGGGAGCAGGTTAGAAATACAGAACCCGCTGTTAAGATAGGTATAGTTTATAAACGGGTTCCGGATTTTTCGGTTGTGTTCAATCGCATAGACGATGATGATAATGTAATTGAAACAATACCTCTTTCGGACAACAAGATTTATTATAAAAAGAAATGCAAGAAATGGTATACTTATTTTAGGTTTGATAAGCCCGTTGATGGAATAAACTATCGGAATATATATTTTAAAAAGAGAGTGTACTCAATATTTCCTTAGTTCACCCACCTACTCCAAATGCCTCTTCGCCCACATCTCAATCAACTCATTATGATCTGAACGCCATGCTTTTTTATACAACTCACGAACCACCTCCAGCCATTTTTGTTTGCGGTCGTCCTTACTGCCTGCATCTTCCGTACCGCCGCCGGCTTTATAATCTTCACGGGTAGTACTGCTGATGCGCGCATACTGACCGGTTTGTGGTTTTATATCTTCATTGGTAATGCGCAAATAAAAATCAAGCTGCTCCGGGGTGCAGGTTTTATCTTTTGGCCACATCGTGCTGTCTTTAATATACACGGTTACGCCGTCTTTAAAAACATAAGGCTCCTGGAAATCTTTGGTGTATTGATCTTCATATACTACACCTTTTATAGGAAACTGCGCGTTGGACTGCCCGTCAATCCATTTCAACAACCGGTAAGTATATACTGTGTCCACACTGTGCTTTGCAACCCAGCAGGCGTTGGCTACCCATGTAGCCAGCTTTTCGGGAGAAGGATTTAAGAGCCATACTTTTCCTGTTTTTGGACTACCGGTATAAAGGTCATTACTTGTTTGATATGTATATAATTTCACCGGGAAGCCTTCCCAGCCGGGAATAGTATCCGTTTCAGCCACCAATTGCTGCACCATATAAGCATGGCTCAATACGATCTTTGCTTTTTGCACCAAATCGCCAAAACCATCCCTGAAATAAGCATCTGGGATATTTGGCGTTTGTGCTTTTACCGTGAATGAGCATGTTACCATCAATAACAAAAAGGGAATATTTCGCATAAGTGTGAGCGGCTTAAAGTGGGCACATGTAAATTTAAATCATTCATTATTCAAAAAAACAATACCTGTTTAATCATTTTATTTAGCGCTAAAATAACTCAAGCACGCCATATTCAATAGACTCGTTAAGCGCTGCAATATCTTCTCTATGAGTAATAAGTAATGTTTCTATAAAAGCATTACTTTGATTACCCGTTCTCAGTAAAAGTTTCATTAGTTCAGGCAGCTACAATTTTAATTATTGACTCCCGGTGAGCCGCGAAGGCAAGCGCAGCGAGAATATGTTCCTTTTTAAGCATAGGATAATCATGGAGTATATCTTCCTGCGTCATGCCCGAAGCAAGCCATTGTAAAATATCAGAAACGGCAATCCGGGTACCTCTTATACAAGGCTTACCAAACCGGCGTTCAGGATCAATGGATATATATGTAGAAATATCTTTCACCAGATAAAGATACCTCATTAATTACAAAGCACAAATATTCCGGCTCCTTCAAACATTTCACATATCAGGCAGTAAACAGCGCGTCCATTGTCAGGTCGTTTTGTACGAGCGACAAGGCATATCCATTCCTTTTAATACCAAAGCTCGTGATCATAGTCAAAAATAAAGGCTTACGGGTTCCTGTACTTTCCCTGAAAGTGTTTATCTTATTGCTGAGCTGTTGGGCGTAGGCTTTGGTAATGGTAAATTCTCCTATGGAAAATTTCATTTCGCACAAATTGATGATCCTGTCCCTTCTGTCTATTACCAGGTCTATTTGAGCACCGCTTCCTGTCCAGGAAGATACCGTAGCCTGAATGCCTGCAATACCCAGCGCCTGTTTTACCTGCTCCAGGTGCGCAAGACATACCTGTTCAAAAGCATAACCAGCCCATGCCCTTTGCCGCGGGTGGTCAAGACTGTTTATCCATTGATGCCTGTCTGATGCGGGATTGCCCCGGATGAATTTCAGGTAAAAAAGGGAATAAAAGTCAGTCAACTGATACAGGCTGTTTCTTTCTTTTTTTCCGAATGCATGATATTTCCGTATGAACCCGCTTTCTTCCAGTTCTTTCAAAAGCCCTGTTGTATTGCCTGAATTAGGTACACCTGATCCCGAAATGATCTCGTCACGGGTCAATCCGCTGGCTTTACTGCTGAGCGTTTCAATAATACGGATATGCTTTTCGGAATGTTTAAACAGCGATTTGTATAGCGGGTCAAATTCCATGCGCAGCAACCCGTTTGGACTGAAAAATAGCTGGTCAATATTTTGGGCGGCGCTAAGCCCCACGTTTACATTGTCGAGGTAATAAGGTATCCCACCCATTGCCATATATAGCTCAATAAGCTGGTACCTGTCGAACCTGCCTCCTTTATATTGAAGAAAAAGCTCCGATTCATGAAGTGAAAATGGTTCCAGTTTCATGCGGTCTGTAACACGGTTGTATAGTCCACCGGTATTTCTTATCAGCTTACTGATCATCCAGGATGCTGCCGATCCGCAAACGATCAGTAATATATCTTTGCGGGCGCTGGCCAGGAGTTCCAGAAATGTTCCAGCGCAGCAATAAACGATGACCTTGCCGTATCAAACCATGGCAATTCATCAATAAACACAATTTTCTTTTTGTTTTTATTGCTGCTTAACAATTCCTCCAGTTGTATGAATGCTTCAAACCAATTTGCAGCAGGCGCTGTTTTTTGAGAAGCAGCCGTACTGTATTTTTTTAATGCTGTATGAAAATTAGCCAACTGCTGGCGTGTAGTAACATTGGCCATTGCTGTAACATAAAATGAAAATTTGCCTTCAAACACTTCTCTCACAAGGAAGGTCTTGCCTACCCGCCTTCTGCCGTAAATGGCCAGAAATTCAGATTTGGGTGATGCAGCCAGTCTTTGGATGGCATGCAGTTCCTTTTCCCTTCCTATAATACGATTCATACATAATTGGCTTTAACCGGGTAAATATACAAACTTATAGCCAAATATAAATTATAATTGGCTGTAAGTGTATAAAAAATATTAGTTATAGCCAATTATAACAGTACCCCGGGTCTCCGAACTTTAGCAATAGCCAGCCTTACAGGTTGAGTTATTCGTTTTCCCTTTCATCTGTGTATTTTATGAATGAAAAATTTCATGTACGTTTGAGCATCACCATATTTATCACAACCGCTTTCCTATGCCAGTTTCCATTCACGCAGACCATCGGGAAATTCCATCAGGCATTCCTCATATCCTTTCTGAAATTGAAGATATTTCTTTGTCAGTACTTCATTTGCCCGCCGGAGACTATATCATTAACACAACCATTGGAGTAGAGCGGAAATCAGCAGAAGATTTTGTGCAGAGCATAATCTGCAATCGCTTGTTTGACCAGGTGGCAAGACTGAAGAAATCTGTGTCCCGCACATTGCTGATAGTGGAGGGTAATCCTTATCATACTGATCATAAAATACAGTGCTCTGCCATTCGTGGTGCTGTGTTATCGGTTTTAATTGCATGGCAGGTGCCTGTTATATTCTCCAAAAATAGGGAAGATACTGTTGCCTTGCTGCTTGCTATTGTCCGGCAGGATAAGACTACGCTGCCACAGCTTAAAGCTCCCAAAAATTATCGTTCTAAAAAACTGGCAAGCCGGCAATTGTTTTTTCTACAGGGAATACCCGGCATAGGTCCTGCATTGGCAGCACGCATGTTAGAAAAATTCGGCAGCCTGAAAGCCGCAGTCAATGCCACGGAAAAAGAATTACAAAACGTAGAAGGAATAGGTAAAGGAAATGCAAAAAAGATATTTGATTTTATTAATGCAATATAACATTTTATATAAATTACATTAATAAATTATCTTATTTTATATAAATTACGTCAGTTTAAAATCTTATTTTATATAAATTACGTCAGTTTAAAATCTTATTTTATATAAATTACGTCAGTTTTATTAAAAATACCTATATTTACTAAATGCTGCAAAGGGCCTTATACAATAATATCATTGCCAATACCGGCAGGCAAAAAGTAAGCATTTTACTGGGCGCCAGGCGGGTAGGAAAAACCTGTTTATTGCAGGAGGTTAAAAACAATTTCGGACAGGGCTGTCTTTGGCTGAACGGTGAAGACCAAACTGTAACTGATATGCTTGAAGAAAGAAGCATTGCCAATTATAAACGACTGCTGCAGGGCTATACACTGCTGATAATAGACGAAGCGCAATACATAAGCGATATCAACAGGAAGATGAAGCTTATGATTGATGAGATTGCCCCCCTGCACATTATTATTACCGGTTCAAGTGCTTTTGATATGCAGCAAACAGGCGAGCCGCTTACCGGTCGCAGTATTACCTATACCATGTATCCGGTAGCGCAAATGGAGTTGGCAAAACAGGAAAATCTTATCCAAACCAAAGAATTGCTGGATGAGCGATTGATATACGGCAGCTATCCTGAAGTAATTACATTGCCCACGCTTGCCGGAAAACAACAGTATTTATCTGAACTGATAAACACCTACCTCTTAAAAGATATACTGGCCTTTGAAAATATAAGAAATCCGCAAAAGCTGAAAGACCTGCTGGTATTGCTGGCTTACCAGATCGGCAGTGAGGTTTCGCTTGACGAATTGGGCCGGCAGTTGGGGCTTAGCAAAAATACTGTTGACCGCTATTTAGACCTGCTTAGTAAGGTATTTGTGATATATAGCCGACGGGGATTCAGCAGGAATTTAAGGAAAGAGGTAGCTAAAAGTAACCGCTGGTATTTTTATGATAACGGTATACGCAATGCCATCATAAGTAATTTTAATTTACCCGCGCTGCGGCAGGATATGGGTATGCTCTGGGAAAACTATATTGCAGCAGAACGAATAAAGTATAATACTTACAACGGATTTTTTGTGAACAGTTATTTCTGGCGTACATACGACCAGCAGGAAATTGACCTGGTAGAAGAACAAAATGCCGCAATCGGTGCTTATGAGTTTAAATGGAAACAGGATAAAGCAAAAACCCCGGTTGCATTTGCAAAAGCATATCCGGGTGTTCCGTTTTCGGTGATACACTCAAAAAACTATCTTGACTTTATTAATACAGCATCCTCACCTTAATCGTTTCCTTAATATCTTTCAGCAATTCCATTGCTTCTTTTGAAAGATGCTTATCAACATCAAGTACCACATAACCAATTTCATCATTGGTTTTAAGGTATTGTCCTAAAATATTGATGTGGTGAGATGATAATTGTGTATTGATTTGAGAAAGCACACCCGGCACATTTTTATGAATATGCAAGATGCGGTGCGTGCCTTCCTGCAACGGTAAAGCCAGTTCAGGCACAGTGTGCGAGCCTGTTGTAATACCTGTTTCAAGAAAATTGATCAGCTTCATACTTACATCTTCCCCAATATTAGCCTGCGCTTCTTCGGTAGAACCGCCAATATGCGGTGTTAATATAACATTCGGAAGATTTTGAAGCGGTGTTGTAAACACATCGCCATTTTTTTCAGGCTCAATGGGGTATACATCAATAGCAGCGCCGGAAAGCTGGCCGCTTTTTAAAGCAGCGCTTAATGCATCCAGGTCAACCACTTCACCTCTTGCATAATTAATAAGTATACTTCCCTGTTTAAAGTTTTTTATAACATTTGCAGAGATAAGATTTTTGGTTTGCGCTGTTTCGGGTACGTGAAGAGTTATGATATCCGCTTCAGACACTAATTCTTTAATGCTTTTTCTTGGCTGGGCATTACCAAGCGGTAATCTTGTAACCACATCATAAAAAATCACCTTCATGCCAAAAGCTTCAGCCAGCACACTTACCTGTGCGCCAATATTACCATATCCTATAATGCCCAATGTTTTGCCGCGAAGTTCATAGCTGCCTTTTGCGTCTTTCATCCATTTGCCTTCATGGGCTGCTTTGTTCTTATCCGGAATACGGCGTATAAGCATAACCGATAGTCCTATTACCAATTCAGCAACTGACCTTGTATTTGAATACGGCGCATTAAAAACGGAGACCCCCAGTTCGGTAGCTTTATTTAAATTTACCTGGTTAACGCCGATGCAGAAACAGCCTATAGCCTGCAGTTTGGGCGCAGCATTGAGTACAGCCGGCGTTATTTGCGATTTGGAACGAATACCCAGCATATGTACATCCTTCACGGCTTTGATCAATTCCTCTTCGGGTAATGCACCCGTTATTTTTTTAATGGAAGTGTATCCGGCTTTTTTAAAATTCTGAACGGCAAGGTCGCTTATGTTTTCGAGCAGTAAAATGTTAATTTTTTCTTTTGGATAACTGGTCCGCTTTTTGTCAGTCATATTTTTATTTAAAATTGCCGCAAAAATACTAACTTATTGCCTTTTTACGTTTTTTTGACATAAATCCGATGAGAAGCTATTCATTTATCCATATAATTATTTTTTGTTTCCTTCTATCCGGCTGCTATTATACTACTATCGATAAGAAAAAGCAGGTAGTAGCACATGCTCCTGTAGATTCTTTAACTATTGCAATTGATTCCAATATTTCAAAAGCGGAATTGGCAAGATATTATAGTGCTGCCCAGGATTTTTATGAAAATACCCTTGAAAAAAGTCATTTCAACGGAGAGTTCCTGGTAGCTAAAAAAGGTGAGATCATTTTTGAAAAATATAGCGGCTATGGTCATTTAGACCAAAAAGATGCACTTACAGAAAATAGCGCGCTTCATCTTGCATCTGTATCCAAAACCTTCACGGCAATGGCTACCCTAAAGTTATGGGAAGAAGGAAAACTACAGATTAATGATGAGGTTTCAACTTACCTGGCCGGGTTTCCGTATAAAGGTGTAACGGTAAAAACTTTGCTTAATCACAGAAGCGGCTTACCTAATTATGTGCATGTGATGGAACAACTGGGCTGGGATAAGAAAAAAATTGTAACCAACCCGGATGTATTGCAATTTTTGATTGAAAAAAAGAAAAACCTGCAGGTTGGCGCGCCTGATCGTTCATTTCATTATTGCAATACCAACTATGCATTACTCGCATTGATTATTGAAAAAGTAAGCGGCATACCTTATCCTCAATTCATTTACGAAAACTTTTTTGCTCCGCTTGGCATGACGAACAGCTATGTATTCACCATGTCTGATTCAGCTAAATCTTTACCATCATATAACTGGAAAAATAAGCAGGAGGCATTTACTTTTTTGGATGCTGTATATGGAGATAAAAATATCTATAGTACCGTTCGCGACCTGTTGAAATGGGAAACAGCACTTACTTATAGCAGCATGTTTAAACAGGCAACACTTGATTCTGCATACAAAGGATACAGTAACGAAAAGAAAGGCATTAAAAACTATGGATTGGGCTGGCGCATGCTGGAATATCCGAATAATGATAAAATCATCTTTCATAACGGATGGTGGCATGGCAACAATACTGTTTTTGCCCGGTTAATTAAAGATTCTGCTACCATTATTATTCTGGGTAATAAATACAACCGCAATATTTACCAGGCTAAAAAATTATTTACTGCTTTTGGTGATTACGAAACGGAGGAGGAAACGGAAGAGTAACCCTCACCCTCTTATCCCTCTCCATGCAATGGCGAGGGACGGTGCTGTAGAGCAAATCCATTCTTTAGATTCTTCCACATCATCAATATATCATAGCCGGACTAACTGTTTCCCGATTACTGTATTTCTCTGTTTTTATATTTCCACATCTCCAAATTCCCCCATTTCCGGTTTTGTGCGGGTGCTTTGGGTTGAGCTCTGGAACCCGCGTCAGCATTGAGTTATGGGTGTGAATTTGGGTGTCCCGGGGTGTTTTTATAGCTTTAAGCGGTCATGTTTGTGCGCAAAAAGCGAAATAAAAGTGGTACAGTCAGTGTCCAGATCATAGATAAGTCATCAGGGCGGTATGTATTGCATAAAACAGTAGGCAGCTCAGCGGATGCTTTGGAAATTGATTTTCTTGTAAAAAAGGCTAAACGCATAATACTTGCCCGGGGCGGTCAGCATGTACTTGATTTTGACAGGGAAGCAGAGCTACAATATGTAGATACTTTTATAAATGGGCTGGCTGATTTTTCCCTAATAGGACCGGAGCTTTTATTGGGTCGGATATTTGATGAAATTGGCTTTGGTACCATTCAGGATAGCTGGCTTCGGCATCTTGTTATCACCCGCCTGGTTTACCCCGTAAGCAAATTAAAAACAGCAGACTATCTGTTCAAATACAAGGGTATAGAAACCAGCGTATACAGCATCTACCGGTATTTAGACAAGCTGCATGCCCGGCAAATGGAACAGATAAAGCAAATCAGCCTTCAACATACATTAATGGTATTGGGCGGCAGGCTTTCGGTAGTATTCTACGATGTAACCACTCTTTATTTTGAAGCTGCTGATGAAGACGATCTAAGGAAAACAGGATTTAGTAAAGATGGCAAAAACCAAAACCCTCAAATTGTACTTGGGTTACTGGTGAGCAGAGACGGCTATCCATTAGATTACTCCATTTTTGAAGGGAACAAATATGAAGGAGACACTTTACTACCCGTCATTGAGCATTTTGAGCAAAAATATCAACCCGAAGCCCTTATTGTAATCACCGATTCAGGTCTGTTATCGCAAAAAAACGTTGATTTGCTTAAAGCCAGGCAGTATCAATACATTTTAGGAGCCAGAATAAAAAACAGGGATAAGGCAATTACAGAAAAGATATTGCGATTGGATTTAGCGGATGAACAAAGCGCCATCATCCCCCTGGATAATGAAGAGCGGCTTATCGTAGGCTTTCGAAAAAGCAGGGCAGTAAGAGATGCCAAAAACCGTAAGCGTGGGCTCGAAAAGCTGGAAAAGAAGATCAAATCCGGTAAACTTACCAAATCCAGCATCAACAACAAGGGCTATAATAAATACCTGAAGCTGGAAGGCGAAATAAAGGTATCTATAGACAGGGAAAAATTTGAACAGGACGCGTGCTGGGACGGGCTGAAGGGCTATATCACCAACACCCTGCTCAGTAAAGAGGAGGTTATTGAACAGTATGCCCAACTATGGAATGTGGAAAGAACTTTTAGGATATCGAAATCAGATTTACAGGTACGTCCGATCTATCACCGGCTAAGGAAAAGGATCGAAGCTCATATTTGTATATCCTTCGTTGCCTGTAAAATTTACAAGGAGTTAGAGCGACAGTTAAAACAGAAGGGATCGTTGCTTAGTGCGGAAAAGGTCATTGACATCCTGAAAACAATTTATAAGGTGACCATTCAAACACCTTTTTCCAATAATTTATACCAACGCCTGCTTATCAAAACCAACCAACAGCAGCAGGTGGTTGACCTGTTTGACCTCAAAATTTAGCCCCCCCCTTGTTTTTGGGTGTCCCATCGCACAAAACCGGAGTAACCCTCACCCTCTTATCCCTCTCCATGCAATGGCGAGGGACGGTGCTGTAGAGCAAATCCATTCTTTAGATTCTTCCACATCATCAATATATCATAGCCGGACTAACTGTTTCCCGATTACTGTATTTCTCTGTTTTTATATTTCCACATCTCCAAATTCCCCCATTTCTCTTGTTTTTGGTTATCTGCCGCAGTTCCAATATTTTTGCTCTCCTCAAACCAGAAATACAGCATGGCAAATCGTGTAATACAATTCCGTGAAGCACTTCGTGAAGCAATGAGTGAAGAAATGCGTCGTGATGAACGTGTTTATTTAATGGGAGAAGAAGTGGCAGAATACAATGGCGCTTATAAAGTGAGCCAGGGGATGTTAGATGAATTTGGACCCAAAAGAGTAATTGATACCCCCATTTCGGAATTAGGCTTTACAGCAGTAGCTGTAGGATCTGCTCAAAATGGCCTGCGTCCTATAGTAGAGTATATGACATGGAACTTTGCTGTACTACCACTCGACCAGATTCTCAATACCGCGTCTAAAATGCTGGCAATGAGTGGCGGGCAGGTTGGTTGTCCTATTGTATTCCGTGGGCCAAACGGCTCCGCGGGTCAGTTAGGCGCTCAGCACTCTACCGCTTTTGAAAGCCTGTATGCTAATATACCCGGGCTTAAAGTAATTTCTGTTTCAAATCCTTATGACGCAAAAGGCCTTTTAAAAAGCGCTATCCGCGATGATGACCCGGTTATTTTTATGGAAAGTGAGGTGATGTATGGTGAAAAAGGTGAAGTTCCTGAAGAAGAATATCTTATCCCGATAGGTAAAGCGGATATCAAACGTGCCGGTACAGATGTAACTATAGTATCTTTCAATAAAATGATGAAAGTTGCTTTAGGCGCTGCTGAAGAACTGGCAAAAGAGGGTATCAGTGCTGAAGTTATTGACCTCCGTACCATACGCCCGCTCGACTGGCATACTGTACTGGAATCAGTAAAGAAAACAAACAGGCTGGTGATCATTGAAGAGCAATGGCCTTTCGCTTCCGTTTCTTCTGAGCTGGCTTACAGGATACAGAAAGAAGGATTTGATTATCTTGATGCACCTGTACGCAGGATTACCAGCGCGGATGCACCAATGCACTATGCGCCAAACCTTGTAGCAGCATATTTACCGGATGTGCCGAGAACAGTAAAGCTGGTAAAAGAAGTTATGTATTTGAAAAAATAAAAGTTCATTTCAGGTACCTGCCTGATAGCTGAAAATATTGTTTCTTCCCGGAGTAAAACACTTCGGGATTTTTTTTGAATATCTTTATTCCTCATTAATGAAGACTTATCTCTTTATATTATTCCTGCTGGTTTCTTCAAATTCATTTGCGCAAAGCGCAGTATCTGATACTATCCCCGCTCTTTCAGAAATAGTGATACAGGGGTTTGAAACAAACCGTAAGCTACTTGAAACACCGGTATCAGCAGGTATAATTACTTCACGTGATCTGCAAAAATTTTCTACCGTTTCTATATTACCCGCCATTAATATGTTGCCCGGATTAAGAATGGAAGAACGCTCACCGGGAAGTTACCGGTTGAGCATACGAGGCAGCCTCTTGCGTTCTCCTTTCGGGGTGCGTAATATTAAAGTGTACTGGAATGATATTCCTTTTACCGACGCCGGCGGCAATACTTATTTCAATCTTGTCGATCAAAATACTATCGGTCAGATGGAAGTTTTAAAAGGACCTGGCAGCAGCATGTATGGTGCAAATACCGGCGGTGTAATCATTTTACATAGCAACGAAAATGAATTTAATAAAGATAGACAAAATGTCAATCCACATCAATTTCAGGCCCAGGTGAGCGGAGGCTCTTATGGTTTGTTTGGAGAAAACCTGCAATGGAAATGTACCGGTAAAAAATTCAGTTCTTCATTTACACAAAGTCATATGCAGGCAGACGGATACCGGGAGAACAGCCGGTTAAGAAGAGATGTACTGCAATGGAATGGCATAGCGCAATTATCTGAAAAAGATAGATTATCCTGGATATTGATGTATGCGGATCTGTACTATCAGACGCCCGGCGGATTAACGCTTCAGCAAATGACTGCCAATCCCAGGCAGGCAAGGCCCTCAACGCCTGTGATTGCGGGCGCAAAAGAACAAAAAGCAGCCATTTATAATAAAACGCCTTTTGCGGGGTTGAGTCACCAGCATATATTTAATTCAAACTGGAGTAATACCACGTCAGTTACTTTTTCCTATACTGATTTCAGAAATCCGTTCATCCTGAATTATGAAAAGCGGTATGAAACCAATACCGGTATCCGTACAAAATTTACCTATAACAAGGCTTTCGGCATTCATGATATTAAAATAACCACCGGTGCTGAATGGCAGTATAACTACTCCGTAATTAATAATTATGGTAATAAAGGCGGAGTAACAGATACGGTGCAGTATAAAGATAAGATAGGCGCCAGGCAGGTTTATCCTTTTATACAAGGTGAGTGGCAGGCAGGGGATGTTCAGTTGCAGGCAGGCGCAAGTACTGATTTCTTTACTTACCATTACCAGCGCCTGACGGATGCGGACGATGCAAAAAAGAAAAAGATATTGGATGAACAATTATTACCACGGTTTGCAGCATTATACCGCATCACCAAAAATCTTTCGCTGTTTTCTTCTGTAAGCAAAGGTTTTTCTCCTCCATCCATTGCAGAAGTGAGACCTTCTGAGGGAAGCATCTATACCAATCTTAAACCTGAATATGGCTGGAATTATGAGGTTGGTTTCAGAGGAAAAACGGCTGACAGCAGGTTGCAGTTTGATATAGTGGCTTACCGGTTTAAACTTCGGGATGCAATTGTGCGCAGAACCGGTGATAATGGCGCAGAATATTTTGTAAATGCAGGTGGAACTGACCAAAAAGGTTTGGAGTTTTCTGGCGGTTATATGGTTATTCAGCGCAATACAGGATTTATACGTTCGCTGCAACTTTCAGGCAGTGCAACACTGAATGATTTCAGGTTTACTCATTACCAGGTAAATGATAAAGATTATTCCGGTAATGCTTTAACCGGAGTGGCAAAGCATATATATACTGGTAGTGTAGATGTTAGAACAGCGCCGGGCTTGTACCTGTTTTCTTCTTTTGTATATACTTCAAAACTGCCGTTGGCGGATGATAATACTGTTTTTGCTTCGCCATACAGGCTGCTTTCAGCAAGATTGGGTTGGCTTAAAAAGATTAATGCATTGTCTCTTAACCTTTTTGCAGGTATAGACAATGCATTAAATCAGTTGTATAGCCTCGGAAACGATATTAATGCTACAGGAAACAGATTTTATAATCCTGCTCCCAGGCGTAATTATTACGGAGGTATAACAATTAACTTTTAGCCTTAAAACATAGAAGCCAGCGAAGATACCCCTATTGCAAAGGCATAACATACACCCATACAAAATGCTGCCAGTAAACCTAATTTGGCTACTAATTTCCAGGTAGGGATTTCAACGGCCTGATGTGCTCTTAATGCTTGAGTTTTCATGGATTAAAATTTTAGTATTTACAAGGATATTATTACAACGTAAAATTATACAGTACTGGTATATTATGCAAACCGTTAAAAGTAAAAAAGTTGGTGATTAACCTAATTTAGCATTTGCTAAAGCCTTTTTTTAGAAAAATTTAGCATAACAATACAACGAACAGATATGATTAAGATTTGCACCTGTATAAATTATAAAGGCTGCCTTTTAAAAGCAGCCTCTCTTAATGTCTCATTATATTGTTTACTTTGATTTTGCTATAGCATTCTGACTTATAATACTGTTCATAATATTTACGGTTTCATTCAGGTAAATATCAGTTTTAAGCCCTTTAAGCCAAACATTCTGACGCTCCTGCTTAGTAGTATCTGCAGAAAACCTGTCAACATCTGCCGGTAAAAGTTCTACAGGATTTTCTTTTTCGGTTTTTGTCAGTGTTTCCATTTGTTTTGCAAGATTCTTTATCTCTTTTTGTTCTTCCTGGTATTTTTTCAGGTTGAGGGTATATACACCATCATTTAATTTAGAAAGCACTTCAGCATTCTTTTTAATTTCATTAAACACTGCATTGTTGCTTATTCTTTGTTCTTCTGCCTTACTTATAGATTGTACAGAAGCTTCCGTGCTCCATGGCGTATATTTAGCCTTTGTGATTTCATCCCATTTTAATGCATCCGGGTTGTCTTTTTCGCGGAGCTTAAAGTTTTCATATTGATCGGGAAGAACGATATCAGGTGTTACCCCTTTTAACTGTGTTGAGCCGCCATTTATACGGTAGAATTTCTGCAAGGTCAATTTTACAGTACCCAGGTTGGCATCATCACCGGTACCGGGTAATAAACTTCGGCCTGCTTCTAAACCAATATTTCTTTGCACCGTTCCTTTGCCATAGGTAGAAGTACTGCCAATGATAATACCGCGATGATAATCCTGTATAGCTGCTGCAAAAATTTCTGACGCTGATGCGCTGAACTCATTAACCATTACGGCAAGCGGTCCGTCATACAAAACACCTTTATCTTTATCTCTCAAAACAGAAGGATTACCATCCCTGTCTTTTACCTGCACCACCGGGCCTTCATCAATAAATAAACCAACCATTTGTATTACGTCAAATAAAGAACCACCACCATTATTACGGAGATCCATAATGATGCCGTCAATATTTTCTGCTTTCAATTTCTGAATTTCCTTAGCAACATCTTCAGCACATCTTGCACCATTAGGTTGCTCCCAGTCAGCATAAAATTCAGGAAGATAGATATAGCCGATTTTACGTGAACCTTCATTAACGATAGCGCTTCTTGCAAAAGTTTCTTCTATTTTAATTTCATCTCTTACTAAAGAAACCACTTTTGTGCTGCCATCTGATTTCTTAAGTGTGAGCTTTACAACCGTACCTTTTTTACCGCGGATTATTTTTACAGCATCTTCTGTATCGTAGCCCGTCATATCCTGAGGCTCATCATTAGCCTGCCCTACTTTGGTAATAATATCTCCCACCTGCACTTCTCCTGATTTCCATGCAGGGCTGCCGGTAACAAGCGTCATAATCTTAATATTGCCATCTTCCTGGCGAAGAGAAGCTCCTATACCAAAAAACCTTCCACTCATTTGTTCGTCAAACGATCTTTTTTCTAATGGAGGAAAGAAAGTGGTATGCGGGTCCATGCAGGAGGTAATGGTATTGGCGAGGTAATTAAACCTTTCTTCTTCAGTAAATTTTGTTTTCAATCTTTCCGCTATCCTGTCTGTTGCCTGCAACACTTTTTCCCTTGCTTCTTTTTCCAGTTCAGCATCAGTACGGAACTTTTCTTTATTTCCTTTATTTTTTTCATTTGCCGCTATCAGATCAGCATATCTTACCAGCACCTGGTATTTTAACCTTTTGCGCCACATTTCACTGCGTTCTTTTTCGTTGGCGGCAAAAGTTGTTTTGTCTTTATCATCAACAAATGTATCGTTGCCGGTAAAGTCAAAGGGCTTAGCAAGAATTTCTTTATAAGAGGACAGGTATTCCTGCAAACGTTTTTGGTATATCGCATCTATAGCCTGAAATGACTGTAGCGGGCTGCCGTGAATTTCATCGTCAATCTTATCTTCATATTTTTTCAGCTGCGCAATATCAGATTGCAGGAAGAATTGTTTATCAGGATCAATAGCTTCAAGATATTTTTCAAAAACCTCTTTGGAAAAACTGTCGTCTATCTTTTTAGGGCTGTAATGTCCCTGCTCAAGCATCACACCAACCTGTCTCAGGATTTTTTCATATTTCGTTGGAGGATTACCAAGACCATTTGTTTGAAAAGCTACGAAAACACCCGCAATGATAATAATCAGCAGGAAAGGCAAAGTTTTTTTATTAAACATAAGCTTCAACACTTTTTGCATACTCAAAAATAACGGAAATAATACTGCAATGTTGCCGTATTGGCAAATCCTATAGCTAAGGATTTGTAAATATTCATAAACGGCAAAATCTCAACATAATTGGATATAATGATATTGAAAACGTATGATAATAAAAAAAGCGGCAGAAAATTACCGCTTTTAAAGCCGGGTGGCTAACCGGGCTCGAACCGGCGACCCTCAGAACCACAATCTGATGCTCTAACCAACTGAGCTACAACCACCATTATGAGGCTGCAAAAATAGAAGAAAAACTTATTGAGGCAAAATTTCAATTCATTTCTCACAAATGAATAAATAAAATTGTGCAGGGCCCAGAGCGTACTCACAAGCAAAAATTTTAAGCAAACCCTTTAACGTTCATTAACTTAAATAGCTTTGAAACATCCTTTTGTATTTGCAATTTTGCCTTAATGAAAAAATATTTACTGATTCTTTCTTTCTTCAGCACAATAACCGCGTTTACACAAGACCGGTCTATGAGGCGACCCGGAGGCGGAGGCGGAATGGCTGCCGGAAGATTTTATGGTAAAATTGTAGATGCTTCCAATAATAAAGGTATTGATGCAGCTTCTGTTCAATTACTTCAATCAAGAATGGATTCTGTTTCCGGTAAACGAAAAGATGTTTCTGTTGCAGGGCAATTAACCACAAGTAAGGGAAATTTCAGCCTTGAAAATTTGCCTGCCAGAGGAACTTTCAGGCTTTTGATTACAGCTATTGGTTATACCCCTATAGATACCGCAGTTAAGTTTGAATTGGGGAGCGGTGGTAATCCTGCAGATATGCCCGACAAAGATCTCGGCAACATTAAATTGACTACCGATGTGCAACAGTTGAGCGAAGTAAAAGTGGTTGCATCCAAACCCATGTTCCAGATGGGGGTAGATCGTAAAATATTTAATGTAGATAAGAATATTGTTACAACAGGTCAAACCGCTACGGAAATAATGAAAAATGTGCCGGGTGTAAATGTTGATATTGATGGTAATGTAACATTGAGAAATGCAGCCCCAACCATTTTTATAGATGGCAGACCAACTACCATGACGCTTGATCAACTCCCTGCTGATGCTATTGAAAGCGTGGAGATCATTACAAACCCTTCTGCCAGGTTTGATGCATCTGGTGGAACGGCGGGTATACTCAATGTGATATTGAAGAAGAACCGCAAAGCAGGTTATAATGGGAATATAAGGGCGGGAATAGATTCCCGTGCTAAAGTTAACCTCGGCGGCGACATTAATATTAAACAGGGGAAATTGAACTTTTTTGCCGGCATTAATTTTAACCAACGTAAAAGTATAAGCGAAGGAAATACCTACCGCAAAAATATATATGCTGATAAGGATGAAAATACTGTGCTGAACCAGTTCAGCAACAGCACCAACAACGGGCAGTTTATATTTGGCAGAATTGGCTTTGATTATTTTATGGATAATCGCAATACACTTACGGTATCGCTTACTTCACCGCACGGGCAATTCAAAACATCCCAGGATGATAATATTCATATAGATACACTTTCTACCCCGGTTAAAACGCAAAATGCTACCAGGGAAACCAATACCAAAAGAAAGTTTGACAGCTTTGAGCCGGCTATCGGCTTCAAGCATTTATTCCCAAAATCGGGAAGGGAATTAACAGCAGACATCAATTATAATGCAAATAAAAATGCTAACAATGGCAGCTACGTTACAACCTATTACGATGATAATGGAGCTAAGCTGCCTGATCCCGGGCTGCAATTGCTGAACGGCTCCGGCACAAGTAAGAACTGGACAATACAAACAGACTTTACAACACCTGTTTCAAAAGGAAAGCTTGAAATGGGTTTACGTGCAGCTATAAGGAATACAAAAACCATCTCAGCAAACTCATCCTACGATTATAGTGCCGGGCAATACGTAGTTGTTCCATCCGCCAGCACAAACTATAAATATAACGACCAGGTATATGCGGCATACTCCACTTATTCTAATAAGATAGGTGAATCGTTTACGTATCAGTTGGGCTTACGTGCAGAGAGCTCAAATTATAAAGGAACATTAATCAGCAACGGTCAACAGTTTTCAAACAAATACCCGCTGCAGTTTTTCCCGAGCGTGTTTCTTACCAAAAGCTTTAAACCCGGGCAGGATTTGCAGCTAAACTATTCCCGTAGAATTAACCGTCCTAATTTCTGGCAGTTAATTCCGTTTTATGATGTATCAGACCTGCTGAATATCAGTGTAGGTAACCCGGCATTACGCCCGGAATTTACTAATTCATTTGAATTGAATTACACACAATCTCTTGGACAGGGGCATAGTTTACTTACTTCAGTATATTTTAAGCAAACCAATAATCTTATTACACAATACCAAAGCCGCCAGTATAATGTACCGCTACCCGATGGAAAACTTGATTCGGCAATGGTGGTTTCCTATATCAATGCAAACTCCAGCAGATCTTACGGGCTTGAGCTTACCTCTAAAAACCCGCTTGCAAAATGGGTAGATATTACTACCAATCTGAATTTTTATAATGCAAGAATTGATAATAGCGGACTGGACTCAACTTTAGGCATAAATGACAGGTGGGCATTTTTTGGAAAAATGAATCTCAATTTTAAACTGCCTTCAAATTTTACGATTCAGCTTTCCGGTGACTACCAGTCAAGAACTTTGGTGCCGCAAGGTGGTGGCGGTGGAAGACGCGGACCGGGCGGCGGTGGATTTTTTGGTGGAGCAAGCGGCGCTTCGCAGGGGTATATCAATCCTAATTATGGAGTTGATATGGCAGTACGTAAAGAGTTTATGAAAGATAAAAGAGCAGCCATTACCCTTAGTGTAAACGATGTACTCAAAACACGAAAGTATTCTGCATATTCAGAAAACAGCTTCTTTATACAGGATATGTGGAGAAGAAGAGACTGGCAGGTAGTTCGCTTAAACTTATCCTATCGTTTTGGAAAGTTTGATGCATCATTATTCAAGAGAAAGAATAACAGAAATGCAGGCGAAGGAAACGACGAGACAATGTAGTGAGGTGAACAGGCAATGGTGAATAGTGAATAGACAATGGAACAAGTTACATTCACTATTCACCATTGCCTGTTCACTATTTCTGGTCTTCAGGTTTTTTGCAACAGGCAGGTAATGCTTTATAAGAATCTTCATTCGCTTTCACATCATCTGCGTCGTACCCGGCATTGGCAATACCGGTTTTTACGTTTTCAATATTGGTTCTGTCGGGCAGGTAAGTAATCGTCGTTACTTTTCGCTTATAATCAACCACTACTTTGCTTATTCCTTCTTCACGTTTCATATAATCTTCAATCTTTTTTTTACATTGTTCGCATTGCACTGTTGGGGTGGCAATTTTTACTGTAACCGGTTTTTTAGGCTGTAGCTGGGCATCAGCATTCCATGCAAACCCGCAAATAAGGGTAATAAGCAATAATATTTTTTTCATTGATATAAATTTTGATATAAGAAAGGTACGTATTTTTTGAGAAGAAGATTTATGACCCTGTCCATGCAGCAGGATTTTCCCGCCAGTTTAACAGTGTGTTTTCATTTTCAGGCGTCACTATATTCTTCTCTAATGCAAGCGATATTAATGTACTGTAATTAGTCAATGATTTAAGTGTTACACCTGCTTTTTCAAAAGCCTCAGCAGCCACATCAAAACCATAGGTAAATATAGAAACCATACCTTCTACCGGTAATCCCTGCTGTTTAAGCACATCACATACCTGCAAACTGCTTTTTCCTGTAGAAATCAGGTCTTCCACAACTACAACTCTTTGCCCCGGTTCATAATAACCTTCAATCTGGTTACCCAACCCATGTTCTTTAGGTTTAGGTCTAACATAAATAAAAGGCAACTTCAACTGGTCTGCAGCCATTGCACCCCATGCAATACCTGCAGTAGCTACTCCTGCAATCAAATCAGCTTCGGGAAAGCTTTCAAATATTACATTGCATAGTTCTGATTTTACGAAATCGCGTATGTAGGGAAACGACAATGTTTTGCGGTTATCACAATAGATAGGGCTTTTCCAACCAGATGCCCAGGTAAAAGGTTGTTGCGGATTCAGCCGGATAGCATTAATTTGTAGCAGCTTTTCGGCGACAGCTTTTTCGTTTGTCATGCTGCGAAAATAATACAATTGAAATTATGGTACTGAAAATATACTTTGATGATAAACCTGTTTTTCTTTGTGATGAAATTGACAGCACTATTGAAGCACACCGGCATCATCCTGACGCAGTGTTTATTGATGAAATAACCACGCCGGCCATAAATTCATTGTTGCATGAAATTATAAAGCCCGATTTTCACTCTGGTATATTATTCAGTGAAAATATTGACAAATTAAAAAAGCAGTTCTGGAAACATTTTACGGTTATCCAGGCAGCAGGAGGCTTGGTTCAAAACGAAAAGGGAGATGTATTGATGATTTTCCGCAGGGGAAAATGGGATTTACCCAAAGGAAAATTAGAAAAAGGAGAAGATCTTGAAATCTGTGCACTACGTGAAGTAGCGGAAGAAACAGGCCTGAAAAGTGTAGACCTGCAGCAATTTTTAATACCCACTTACCATACTTATAATGAGTTTGGCAGGCATATACTTAAAGAATCGTATTGGTACCTGATGAACGCTTCTTCAACCCAGGTTATGATACCACAAACTGAAGAAGATATTCATAATATAGAATGGGTGAAACAACAGGCTCTTAAAGAAAAATTGAATAATACCTTTCCCTCTATTAAAGATGTGGTGAAGGCAGCGGGCCTGTAACCGTTTTAGAAAAGATTATATTTAACAAAACCCTCAATCCAATATGCCAAACGCTTCAGCCATTGCAGAAAATTTAACCAGAATGCGCCGGTTTTATGACAGCGGCGCTACAAAAACCTATGCCTTCAGAAAACAGCAACTACAACGCCTGAAGCAAATGTTATTACAAAATGAAGATGCCATATACAATGCTTTATATACCGATTTAAGAAAGAGTAAAGAAGAGTGCTATATAACGGAAAACGGGTTGATACTGTCGGAAATTAATACAGCCATCAGGCATCTTGGCACCTGGATGAAGCCTTGCTCAACCCGCACCAACCTGGTAAATTTTCCATCCTCGTCCAAGGTTTACCGTGATCCATTAGGAGTGGTACTGATTATAGGCGCCTGGAACTATCCGCTTCAATTATTACTTATACCCCTGGTTGGTGCTATTGCAGGCGGAAACTGTGTTATTCTTAAACCTTCCGAACTTGCGCCTGTTACTGCGGCACTTGTTGAAAAATTGATCAGCACAACTTTCAATGAAGAATATATCAGGGTGATGAATGGCGAAGGTGGAGCAGTAGTGCCGGAAATGATGAATGTATTCCGGTTTGATCATATTTTTTATACCGGAAGCACGGGTGTTGGAAAATCGATTTATGCTTTGGCTGCAGAAAAACTGGTACCTGTTACATTGGAGCTGGGAGGCAAAAGCCCGGCAATTGTAGAGGATGATGCGGATATAACAGTTGCGGCTAAACGAATAGTGGTTGGAAAGTTTATCAATTCCGGTCAAACATGCATTGCTCCCGATTATGTGCTTGCTCATGAAAATATTAAAGAAAAACTATTGCAGGCAATGAAGGAATGCATACAAAAATTTTGGGGCGATAATCCAAAACAAAGCGGGGATTATGGAAGAATTGTTTCTTTGAAGCGCTTTGAGAAATTGTGCTCTTATTTAAAAGAGGGAGAAATTGTTACAGGCGGGGAAGTTGATCATAAGGAATTGTATATATCTCCAACCATCCTCACCAACCTGTCAATGAATGATACCGTAATGCAGGAAGAAATCTTCGGTCCTGTGTTACCTGTTATTCCCTTTTTAACCACGCAGGAGGCTATTAAAATGGTGAAGCGCAATCCTAACCCGTTAGCATTCTATCTTTTTACAAATAATAAACAAGCTGAAAACGTTTGGATTGATGCCATCAGCTTTGGAGGTGGCTGCATCAACAATACAGCATGGCAATTCACCAATCATTATCTGCCATTTGGCGGAATAGGAAACAGCGGTACAGGAGCATATCACGGATGGTACAGCTTTCAAACATTCACACATGCCAAACCGGTAATGAAATCGCCAGCCTGGTTCGATCCGGGTATTAAATACCCTCCGCTCCCGGGCAAACTAAAATGGATAAAAGCATTGGTTAAATGAAAATCGTGTGCAGATATTACAGCCGCTGAAATAGCATACACGAGTTAAACTTCCGGGACAACTCTTATTTCAGCCGCTTCTTTAAAAAATATTCAGGATATACCCCGGAAGCTTTCCGGAAACAATTCGACATAAAAAAACAATACGATATGGACGCAATAAAAATCACAGAAGTAAAATCTCCTGTAGAAAAACCTATGCCGGTAATAATGAGTATTAATGATTACCGCTTCTTATACTGGATATTTATTAATGCAATACTCTTAGTTACGTTACAACCCATCATTATGCGTATCGCAAGGAGTATGTGGCTTACGCTATTTGTTTCATACGACAGCAACTGGCCCAGCAATAAAGCGGATGCCCCGGAACGTACCAATGAAACGCAAAAGAACAACTGGTAAATATTCATTTTCAAAAAAGCATCTCAACCCGATGCTGCATAATCATTAGCAAAGAAAAACACTTTATTTCCTGATTATTTTTCTAACCTCTACCCTGTCTTTAAACACCGCTCTTATTATATACATGCCCGAAGGCTGTGCTGTGAGGTCAATGGTATAGAGATTAAGTGCACCACCCGAAGTATTTATGTTCCTGATGAGTTGCCCGGTAACGGAATATACCTGCACCGCCTGCAATTGTTCGGGAGCCGGGTAAAACTGCACATATACTATACCAGTAGAAGGATTAGGTGTTACCATAAATCCTTTTGCCTTAAGGTTAGGATTAACCGTAACGGTAAATACATTTACATCATCAATATAAATATTGCTTTGATTGTAATTACTTACACGGAAAGCCAGCAGCATGTTTCCTTTATCAATATAATTAAGAAGATTAACAGTATCCTTACGCCATTCGGTAGTTGCCGGGCTAAAACTTGTTGTGACTGTATTTTTAGTATAAAGCGAAGTACTGTATTTTTTATACAGGGATTGATAGGTTGCGCCACAATCCTGGCTAAGTAATACTTCCAAAGTATCTACAGATGATTGTGAGCCGGAACTTACTGACGGTGCCGCTGCTATTTTAAAAGTAAGATACGCAGAATCCACGCCGGTAAAATATGTTTCCGGTAAACGCAGCAAAGCTTGTTGCCCGTTACTATAATCATCTGCTGTTTTTTGTATACTTGTTTTACCTGTGCTTGCAATACCATCTTCTTTTTGCCACCCCGCTGTATCCTCATTGGTTAATATATCCCATCCCTGCGGCAACGTTCCATCTCCTTCAAAACTTTCTTCAACATTTGTAACAGGAGTATAATATAATATTGCTTTTGACATGGTATTATTTGTAGTATCCTCATCCGCTTTGCCGTTGGGCTGAGAAAGCTTTATTGACAATGTATAATCGCCTTGTTCAACCGCGTACTGTGGTAAACGTATTAAAGTGGTATCCCATGAAGCGAGATTACCCGTCCAGTTGTATACATCTTTCAACTCACCGTTAAGTATAACCGAAACATTTAACGCAGTTAATGTTTCGCTGCCTTTATTTTTTATGCTTATTAATGGAGAATATGAAGATGTACATAAGCGCTGCGCCGGTTCATATAATTCTAACAATGCTGCATCGTAATCATATAAAGTTACAGGTATGCATCCCTGTGAGTTTAATAAAGATGACCGGTAAGTTAATAATGCAGACTCCATTCTTTCTACCTGCTCAGTAGTAAACATAATGAGGCAGGCATCATAACTGTAATCCATATAGTTCTGATACATTATACCATTGCCGCCGGAGGTACAACGGTCTGTTTTAATACCTGAACTGCAACCCGTACTTGAATTTGCCTGGTTCGGAGTATCATCCACATAATCGGTACCGGTGCATGCGCCATCATCATCTCCCCAAATATGATAGAGGTTGAAATAATGCCCTGTTTCGTGGCATAATGTTTTGCCGGTATTATAGCTGGTATAGCTTCCGCCGGGCAGCGACCGGTAATCAATTACCACGCCTTGTGCATCATCCTCACCATCGCCGGGAAATGTTGCATAACCTAAAAGATTATTACTTAGCCTGCATATCCACACATTGAAATAATTACCAGTATCCCAGCTATCATTTCCTCCTGAACTGGCGTACTTCATTTTATCATCATAAGTAAATGAAGCTGATGATGTTGTTGTTCTTGTAATGCCGGCTGAAGGGGCGCCATCCGGTGTGCGCTGTGCAAGGCAAAACCTGATTTTTGATTTTGCAAATAACGGTTTAAACCATATGGGAATAGATGCGCTGTCTGCATCAGTTCCCGAAAACGCCTGGTTCAGCTTTTCGAGCTGTGCCTGAATTTGTGCGTCAGTAACAGTTGAAGGATCACTCAATACTATATGAAAAACTACCGGTATGGTATAGGTTATTTCAGCACCATCCTCTCTTTGGGATGCCGCTTTTCTTTGCTGCAAACGCAAATTGAAATTATCACGATTTTGTTCAAACCTTTTCCGCAGTGAACTGTTATTTTCAAACAGTGAATCCAGCCTGGGCATGGTAGCACAATGATCCTGCGCCATCAGCCCGGATGTATAAACAAAAGATATCAGTACACTTATGTGGCATATAAAGCGGCATTTCATCAACATGTTTGTTTATACGATGAAATAACTAAAAGGGATTGTTACCGGTTTGATAAAATGTACATGCAGTTTTAAATAATCTACCAATTGAGGTTTTTAATGGACAGTTGTTTCATATCATCCCGTGCCCTGGCTGACTGGAATATACTTTAACGCCCGGGAAAAATGATTTGCATACATCAACAATTAACTGGATACAGCTATTAATGCCTAAGTATATATACTCACTCACATAAACGGTTAAACGAAGTTTTGACAGCATATACAATTCGCATAATAAATCGCCGTTCATTTTCTGCCTCGGATGATTAAACACCGAAGCAAATATTTTTAATTCTAAATCCTTTTTCATGAAATTTCGTTTTGAAATCCGCTATTTTATCCTTCTATTTTCTTTAAGCTTTTTCTTTTCCTGTAAAAAAGATGATACGCCCACACCCGGCACTCCCGAACCCACATTGTTCGAAAAAGTGCAGGGAAGATGGAATACAAACATTGAGCTTTCAGGAAAAATCAGTAAGCCTTCTGGCTCCGGAATACTGCAACCTTCAAAAAAAGTTCAGGATATCGGCTATATCACATCTGTGGAGTTCTTCAGTGACAGCAGTTATATATTAACCTTTAACTATTATTATGCTTTTACAGATAAATTTAGCGTTAAAGACAGTGCGTCATTTGAGCTAAAAACGTTCGGAACTATATCTGATTTAAAAGTTGTGGGTGATTCAATAAGTTTTAGCTGCCTGTATCATGATATTCCTCTGACCGTTAAAGCAGTTAAGGCTGCTGACATTACAATAAGTAATGATAAAAAACCGCTCTTGAAAAACTGGCATCTCACCAAAGAAGAAGATGGAGAAACCTATTATGAAAATTATGAAGTAGCTGAAGGGGATATAAGTTTCTTTTTTTCTTCAACAGGAAGATTCCTGGTAAAGTTTTCATACGGTGATGCATCTTATGCTCAATCAACTGATTGGAGCATCTTCACTTCAAAGGAAAACAGTTTGTTACTTACTTATGGTTACCACAATGAGAATAGTGATTACTACAGGTACATGAAAATTATTGAACTTACAGATAGCAGGTTAAAAATACAGCTTATAAATGTACAGCCTGAATATGATAATAACCAGAATATTACCGGGCATACAGAACATATTGAATATACTTTAGTTCTTACGGCAAAGTAGAACAATAATTACTCTTTAAGCAAACCAATCCATTGCCTGGTAGTAGCGATGGATTGGTTTTCCGTATGTATAGCACTATGTTTCTAATCTCGCTTCTTCCAGATCAAGCTCTCTTTCCCGCTCACGTATCAGCTCCTCATTATATTCACCGGTATGGCGAAACTGGTTTAACGCTCTGCGCCGTATATGCACCAGTTCAATAAGCATTTGCCGGTACTTGGGAAGAAAATTCATTTCCGGTTCACCGGCTTCTTCCGTTTCCAATTTTCGTTTGGCAACTTCAATCATTCGTTCATAACGGTCACGCACACGCTTATACGTTTCATTTGCATTTGCTTCTTCTGAATAATTAGTATCAATATACGACAGTACAGATTCTGCCAAATGAATGCGCAATGCCACTGCCTGCACTTTTTGCGATTCCTGGTCGTTCACTTCTATTTTTAACCACCTGATGATAGGTGTAAGGCTTAACCCCTGCAGCACAAGCGTAAAAAGTATCACCACAAAAGTGATAAACAAAATAAGGTTGCGATGCGGAAAATTATTATTGCCCAACATTAACGGTATGGATAATGCCGCAGCTAATGAAACAACGCCTCTCATACCACTCCAGCCAACAAGGAATACGGAACGCCACCCCGGTCTTTGTTCTTTTTCTCTGATGCTTTTAAATAATACCCTCGGAAAATATGCACCGGGGAAAATCCAAATCAACCTTACAACAATAGTAACTACACTGATGATGATAGCATAAAACACAGCTTCCTGTATGGAATGCCCATTAAGTCCCTTAACAATAACAGGTAATTCCAACCCGATAAGAATAAAAACAATGCCGTTTAACATAAACGTAATGGTCTCCCATAAACTATACACATTCAACCGTGAATCGTAACTGAATATATCCTGCGAACGATAGCTTAAAAACAGCCCCCCGCTCACAACAGCAAGTACACCTGAAGCTTTGAAATGCTCACCAACAATATACATGATATAGGGTGAAATAAGCGTGATGCATGCATCAATAGCGGGTGTAGTTGGCAGGTAACGATGAAGGAAATACAATACATTGGCAATGGCTACGCCTATCAGTACACCAACCAAAACCACATAAAAGAAATTTTTAGCCGCATCAAAAAAAACAAAATCACCTTTGGTAATAGCAGTTAATGCAAAGCTGAAAACAATAAGGCTCGATGCATCATTAATAAGGCTTTCACCCTCCAATATAGTAACCACCCTTTTGGGTATACGCAATCCCTGCAACACTGAAGTAGCGGCAACCGCATCAGGTGGCGAAATAATTCCTCCCAATAAAAAACCATATGCCAGCGGAAAATCGGGAATCATCATATGCGATACTATTGCTATCAGCGAAGAAGTGAATATTACAAGACCAAAAGCAAGCAGGCTGATCGGTCTGCGCATTTTCCAGAACGCATGCCATGCCGTATTCCATGCTGCTGAATATAATAGTGGTGGAAGAAAAATAAGAAAAACAAGTTCAGGCTGAATACTGATATTGGGCATGCCCGGTACCAGGCTGATAATTAAGCCGGCAATTACCAGGAAAATTGGATATGATATTTTAAGCTTATTGCTGAGCATGGTTAAAAGCGTCACAGCAAAAAGCATTGAAAGAATCAGCAGTATATTTTCCGGCGATAATAGTGTTCCATGATTCATGTACTCAAATTAATGTTTTTGCAAAACTTTGAAGTAATCCTAATATCTATATAAATCGCTGATCGTTACATACATTTCCCATCTGCAATTGGGTGCATTCCAAATTTTCGCACCATTACTCCTCTTGCCACTCTGTGGAGAGGAGATAAAGGAGTGAAGATAAACTAATATGCAGCGAAAACCCGGAATGCACCATCTGCAATTTCATTAGCTGTAATTTATCTAACTTTATAAGTATGGAAAAAGATATCATTAAAAAATATACCAACGGCGAAATAACCGTAGTGTGGCAGCCATCGGTTTGCATACATTCCACCATTTGCTGGAAGCAGGCAACAGGTTTGCCCAACGTATTCAATCCTAAAATCCGCCCATGGATTAATATGGAAGAGGGAAGCAGCAAGGAGGTTGAAGAACAGGTAAAAAAATGCCCCAGCGGTGCCTTGAGTTTTTACTATAATAATGAAGAACAAAAGGACGGCAATATAACAACTGATACAAAAATTGAAGTAATGCCAAATGGTCCATTGCTCGTGTACGGCAATATTATTATTAAAGATAAATCCGGTGATGAAACCCGCAAATCAAAAGTAACAGCGCTATGCCGCTGCGGGCATTCACTCAATAAGCCATACTGCGATGGTTCGCATATAAAGGAGGCTTTTAAGGGCTGATATTCACCCGAACATTTTCTGTATGCCCTCTTTAAAAGAAACCGGTTTATAGCCCAATTCCTTTTCTGCCTTTTCAATAATAAAACCGGTTTTAAGCGGGCGTTGGGCAGGTTGCGTAAAAGTATCTGCCGTAACTTTTTCCATCAATGATGTATCAAGCCCAAAATAATCTGCTACCTGCACCGCCATTTCGTAAGGCGTAAATACTTCTTTACCGGATATATTAAAAATGCCTTTAGCTTTTTGCCGGGCTATTAATACAATACCTTTTGAAAGATCTTCCACATATGTAGGCGTTCTTACCTGGTCGTTCACTACTTTTATATGATTTCCCTTTTCAAGATTATCTTTTACCCAGGTTACCACATTGCTCCGCGTTCCGGAAAGTATATTTCCATACACCAATACCGTACGCACTATCGCCCAGTTTGTTTTACTGTTTTGCACCATTTTCTCTGCAGCAAGTTTACTTTCGCCATAGTAATTAACCGGTGCGGGCATATCGTCTTCCCGGTACGGGCCTTTATCTCCACTAAAAACAAAATCAGTTGAAACATATATTAGCTGAGCGCTTAATTTTTCGGCAGCTTCAATAATATAGGCAGCAGCATTAATATTAATATCCCGGCATTCATCTTTATTCAATTCGCAGGCGTCGGGCTGAGCCATAGCCGCGGCATGAATAATTATTGCCGGCCTTACCGTAAAAAAATATTGCTGAACCGCTTCCTTATCGCGGATATCAATAGCTGCATAGTCATAAGCCACTCCTTCATACTCAGGCAGCCTGTTGGAGCCGCGGCTGGTGGCAAAAACCCCGAAACCTCCTTTTGCCATATCTCTTACCAGGTATTGTCCTAACAATCCGTTTGCACCTGTAATAACAACTTTTATTTTATGCATAGATACTTGCTAAAAGGCACAAATTACAAAATCATTAAACCTTTAATCTAAAATTGGGAAATGATTGTAATTGTGTATTTTTGGCGCTTCTTAAAAAGAGGTTGTTTTCAAAAATTGCAATTGCCCTTTGAATGATTTTTAATCATTTGAGACAAGCTTTAAACGAATGAAAAAGAAAGTTACAAAAATCGGGGTATTAACTTCCGGGGGAGATGCGCCGGGCATGAATGCAGCAATAAGAGCAGTAGTACGTACAGGAAATTATTACGGGCTTGAAGTATTTGGTATTGTTCGCGGTTACCAGGGTATGATTGACAACGACATGTATAAAATGGAAAACCGCAGCGTTGCTAATATTATTCAGCGGGGAGGTACCATTTTAAAAACAGCCCGCTGCAAAGAGTTTTACGAACCTGAAGGCAGAAAAAAAGCGTACGAAAATTTAAGAAAATTAGGCATTGAAGGGGTGGTAGTAATTGGTGGTGATGGTTCTTTTCGCGGAGCGCAAAAGTTTTCAGCAGAATTCGACATTCCCTGTGTGGGTTTACCCGGCACTATTGATAAAGATATGGCGGGCACTGATTTCACTATCGGTTTTGATACTGCTGTAAATACCGCAGTTGAAGCTATCGATAAAATACGTGATACTGCCGATGCGCACGACAGGCTTTTTATAATTGAGGTGATGGGGCGCGATTCCGGTTATATTGCGTTGCACAGTGGTGTAGCCACAGGAGCGGAAAACATCCTGATACCCGAGCACAAAACTGATATTGAAGAACTGATCAGTTCTTTGCAGGAAAAAGAAAAAAGAAAAAAACTGGTAAACCTGCTGGTGGTGGCCGAAGGTGATGACTTTGGCGGAGGAAACGAAGTAGCTAAACTGGTAAAACAAAAATTACCTAATGCTGATATAAAAGTTTGTATACTTGGTCATATTCAACGCGGTGGCGCACCATCCTGCCTCGACAGGCTGATTGCCAGCAGGCTCGGGTATGCAGCCGTTGAAACACTTATACAGGGCGACAAAGTAAATACCATGATTGGCATTGTAAATAACCAGTTACATTATACTCCGTTGGATCAGGCAGTAAAAGAAACGCAGACCATCGATCCGGAATGGCTGAAAATTGTGAAGATACTGGCATCATAATCATATATTCCGAATCCTTTTTAAGATTTCAGATTTTAATATAAAAGAATAATATGTCGAAAAACATTTCCAAATATCTGCATGAAGACATGGATAAGCAAGCTGGTCTTGAGCATGCTTTTCATCGCACAAAAATTGTTGCAACGGTTGGCCCTTCCTGTGATACATATGAAAAGTTACTGGAACTTACCAAAGCCGGTGTGAATGTATTCCGTTTGAACTTTTCGCACGGTGCACATGATGATAAGTTGAAGATCATAAACCACATCCGCCAGATCAACTCTACCGAACCTTATAATATTTCCATACTTGGTGATTTGCAGGGACCTAAATTGAGAGTGGGTGAAATAGAAGGCGGATCAATGCCATTGCAGCCCGGCGATATTCTCACTTTTACCAATGAAAAATGTGTTGGTACAAAAGAGAAGATATATGTATCCTATCCTGATCTTGCTAAAGATGTAGAGATTGGTAATAAAATTTTGATTGATGATGGTAAGATTGAAGTAAAGGTGGTAGAAGTTACAAAGAACAGTGATGTAAAAGTAGAAGTTACGATGCCTGGTATTTTACTCCCTAAAAAAGGGGTAAACCTGCCGGATACTAAAATATCTCTTCCTGCATTAACACCTAAAGATTTGGCAGACCTCGACTTTATGATTGAACATAAAGTGGATTGGATAGCGCTTTCTTTTGTAAGGAGAGTTGATGACCTGAAAATCCTGAAAGGAATATTGCAGGAAAATAAGAGCAAGAGCAAGGTAATGGCAAAAATAGAAATGCCTGAAGCCATTGTTAATCTCCGTGAAATCATCCTTGAATCTGACGGGGTGATGGTTGCCCGTGGTGACCTGGGTGTTGAACTTCCTGTTGAGCAGGTACCGTTGATTCAAAAAGATATTGTACGTAAATGTATCCATCGCGGTAAGCCTGTAATTGTGGCTACACAAATGATGGAAAGCATGATTGATCGCATTAAACCTAACCGGAGCGAAATTACCGATGTTGCCAATGCCGTTCTGGATGGCGCAGATGCTGTAATGCTTAGCGGTGAAACAGCAACAGGGCAGCATCCTGTACTGGTAGTTGAAACCATGCGTAAAATTATTCTTGAAGTTGAAAGAAAAGAATACCATTATAACAGGGAAGATGATTTAAAACCTCAGCCCCACTCTCCTTCTTTCCATAGCGATGCCATTTGCTACAATGCATGTAAAATAGCCAGAGATGTAAATGCAGAAGCAGTAATTGCCATGACACAAAGTGGCTATACCGCGTGGGTTGTGAGCAGCTACAGGCCAAAATCATCTTTATATATTTTTACTAAAGAAAGATCCCTGGTAAACCAATTAAGCCTTAGCTGGGGTGTGCGTGCTTTCTTTTATAATGAAGAAGAAAGCATTGACCAGATCATACACGACATGATCGAGATTTTAAAAGCAAGGGGCTTTCTTAAGGCAGGCGACACTGTAGTCAATACCGGTAGTATTCCTATACACCTGCATTTGCCTACCAACCTGCTTAAAATTACCAAAGTAGATTAAGCTGAAATAAATACTGATAAATGAAAAAGGGAACAGAAATCTGTTTCCTTTTTTGTTGCATTTAATCCTTGCTTTTGCATGGCAGCATTTTTGTTGTTTGCCTTACTGCTGCACAGTAAGCAGGTAAGCAATTAATGCATTATACTCATCCTGCGAAAGAATAGTACCAAACTGATCCGGCATCAGTGTATACTTTGAAGCTTTTTTTTCTGCAACATCTTTTTTAGCTACTGAAAACTCTTTCCCTGTGACATCTGCATATATTGTAGCGGCGCCTTCTTCACGCCTGAATAAGCCTGTTAATACTTTACCGTCTTTCAATTTAATATTATAGCTGCGGAATGATTCAGAAATATTCCTGTTGGGGTCGAGAATTTTTTCTGAAAGAGACTGTATACCCCATTTGCCAACACTGTTCAATTGCGGGCCAATCATGCCACCACCGTCATCACCTATGCTGTGGCATGGAGAGCAATTTCTCGTAAATACCGTTCTTCCCACTGCCGCAGAAGGTGCAGGGTTCGCAGCATGAAATGCAGCTACTCTTTCTGCAATCAAGTCCTGCCTTTCTTTACTCACATCTTCAAGATTGGCTGTAAGCTCTTTAAGCAAAGCCTGTTGTTTGGATGAAATATTTAAACTCAATCTTTCTTCCACTTTTGGTTGTAACAATACTCTCGCAAATATTTCTCCTTTTCTTACTTTATCAAACAACAGATCTTTGCCCACGTTTGTACCTGCAAGTGCAACCGCTATGCTTTGCTGCAACTCAGGCTCAGGGTTTTTTATACCTGCAAGTGTTTTGGCAGAAGCTGTTTCTGTAAACTCTCCCAGCGTATTAACTACATCTCTTTTAAAATCAATATCGGTTCCCGCATTTTGAATAAGCGCTCCTGCCAATACTATATTTTTATTCATATTAAGCTTTAATAAAGCACGGAGCGCGGTTGTTCTGACATCATTCTTGTTACTGGTATCTTTTGCAATCTCAACCAGTTTTGGCGATACTGCCTGCAACTTGTATTTACCAGCCATATCCAATGCAAATTTTTGTTTGTTGAGCTGCAAACCATCGCCTTCAATCTTACCGGTTTTTATGTTATCAAAAACTTTCAACGCCATTTTTTTGCCCCATTCATTAAACTGTGCCGTTTCTTTTCCTCCTCTTCTTACAATACCATCCTGTATACTTTTAAAAATAGTATAATCAAGATCAGCATTTTTACTTCCTTTTTCCATACCTGCAGCAATTACAGCATTAAGCTGCACACCGGGAATAAACCTGGCTATATGCATAAATGCTTTCGGAAACTCATCTTCAGACACATCGTTTGCCTTTATATAATTGTACAGGAAAGTAGCTGAAGCAGGCGCTTGTACGCCAACAAGCACAGTAGCCAATACAGCCGCATCTTCATTTTTCCATTGTCGCCCTGCAATCTCATTCATTAAAAACTCATGCCGCAATAAATTGCGCAGGCAAAGCCGTATAGTATAGATCATATGCGTATCAAAATCTTCAACCTTCTTTCTGAAGGCAATCAACTTTTCCACGGCATCAGCATTCACATATCTGCCTATGAGCTCCACGGCAGCTCTTCGTACATGTACATCTTTATCTTCAAGCGCAGCAGTTACTAATGGATATAGCGCGGTTGATGTATCTTTCTGCTCATTTAATACACGCATAGCATGCAACCGTATCAGGGGATCAGCGTGAGTAGCCGAAGTTTTAATAATATCATCCGTCAACGCATGCAACCTGTGCAGCACCCATAAACAGTGTACGTACTCCCTGGTTGATATATCCTTTTTTTGCAACATTGCTTTTGCAGGCTCAATTGCATCTTTCCCTATCCTGCCGGTAAGCTGGTTAGCAGCTTCCATCCTTATTTTTATATTATCAGCATTCAGCGCAGCAAAAAGTTCTTTTGCAGTGGCAGTTGACAAATCCTGCTTTTTATTGGATTGTCCCTTATAGGTAATGCGCCATATCCTGCCCCTTATCCTGTCACGCATGGGATGATCCAGCGGCACTTCATAATGGCCGATGATGCTGTTATAAAAGTCTGCAATATAAATAGCGCCATCAGGCCCGAGTTTTACATCCACCGGCCTGAACCAGGGATCTTCGCTCAGTACAAAATCAGCTTCGCGTTTACCAACAGGCGTTGAGCCTTTAAATGAAAATGAATTCCTGTACACTCTTGATGCTACTACATCACCCATAAACAGGTTTTTACGATATGCTTCGGGAAACAATACATCTGCATAGTAGGCAAGCCCTGCTAATGCGGTAGCTTCATTTTCAAACGGCTTCATATCAGGTGCAAACCCCATCCCCTCCTCTTTGCCCCATTGAGAATAATCACCACCCCTGATCAATTGATATAAAGGTGAAGTATGACAATCTGTGGAATACAAATAACCAAGCTCATCAAATGCAAGCCCAAATGGATTGATTCTTCCGGCAGTATGATGCTCTATACGACTGCCATCGACTTTAAAGCGGATAGTGTTACCGGAAACCAGGTGAATACTATCGCCATCTGCGCCGGCCACGTTTGACCTGTTTGTAAACCCGTGACATCCGTAAATCCACCCATCATATCCATCTGTAAAATTATTTACCATGCCATGTGTATCCTTATATTCAAACGGACCGAACAGCCGCTGCTGGCTTTCTGGTTTTCCATCGCCATCAGCATCTGTAAAATGTATTACATTGGGAATGGAATATGCAACCACGCCATCTTTAACCGGCAAAATCCCAATAGGTATGTTCAGCGTATCATCAAAGTGAATGAATTTATCAGCTTTACCATCACCATCCGTATCTTCAAGTATACTTACCCTGTCTTTCCCTTTCCCCGGAATGGCAGCAAACGGATACTCGAAAGACTGTGTAACCCACATTCTTCCTTTTGCATCAAACGCAAAATTTATTGGCTTGCCTATATCTGGTTCAGAAGCGTATAACTGAATCTCAAAACCTTCAGGCAATTTAAATCCTTGTCTTTCTTCATCAGGAGTGCGTGCAACAGTAGAACGGATATGTTCATTAAATTTTGCGCCGCTGTAAAGTGTATCCGGTTTGTCAATCGCTTTTTCATTCGATCCGCTATTACAGGCTGTATTCAGCAGGAAGCATGATATGGCAGAAGCTGCAATAATTCTTTTTACATTCATATGGATAAATCCTGTTTTTAGCAATCATTAGTGAATAATCGATGAATATAAATGAAAAACTGCAACAGCAAAGCTTTTTGCACTATTCAATACATAAAAATATAAAAACCATCAATGAACCCTGAAAAGACATTATATGCAACGATACACGTAATGCAGGCCGGCAGCGGGTTACAGCCTATAATCAACAAACATGCATTGTATCTCTATTATTTACAAAACCAGTACACTACAGGATGGTACTCCTTTGTGATAAAAGTAAAATCAATCAACCTTTTTAAATGTAAATAAATACTCAAATGGCTTAACTACCAAGCCGCCTTCCAATTCAACAGGCGTAGAGCGTGACACTTTAATTACCGCTGTATTATTATTTATAAATTGTAATATTGCCGCAGCTCTTATTGATTTATTAGAGCCCTTGTCCATAACAGTATCACCGGCTTTACCAATTCCATCTTCATCATGTTTGAGAACAGCATATAACTGGCTGCCCAGGGCCACATCTTCCACATTAAGTTTAATTTCCTCCTGCAATATACAATTGGCGCAATTTACAAATGCATTAAAAATAGTCAGGCAGGCTGTGTCTTTCGGTTTTATATAAAAGAAACGCAATGCACTCCTGATATTAAATTTATTATCCGCAGCAGGCTCAATTTTTATATAACCATCAAACGATTTGGTTGTAAGATCAACATTATTCATTCGCCACTCGCCACCCAGCGCGGTTAAATCAGGCGTTGAAGATTTTACAGGTTTCGTTACCGGTTTTTTACTGGCAGTTATGTCCATTTTAGTTTCCGCAGGAGGCGGCTGCTTTTTTGCAGCACGAACAGTTTCCGTTTCTATAGCAACTGCTGTATTATCATTCGTCATGTCATCTTCTGTTGCAGGTTTATCAGCAGTTGTATTACCGGTATCAGTAATCAACTTTTGGCGGGATGCGGCATTATACCACAGCGCGGCTGTTACAATAACAATTACCGCTGCAGCGGTAATCAGCCATCTTGCATTTTTTTGTAAAAAAGTTTTTTGGAGTGCAATTGTTTGAGGCGTATCAACAAAGATGTTTATCTCAGCATTTTGCAGCTCCTGTATTAGCTTGTTCAGGCCTGCATGATAATCCTGTGTGAAATCTACATGCTGAATGCGCTGAATGCGAAAAGGCGTTTTACTATCTACAACAATCAGTGGAATTACTTTCTTATTTTGCCCGAGCGCATAGTATACTTCATCCAGCACATTATTGGAAACAACAGATTTTGCAGTTTCTACAAATAAAAGGCAGTCGCAGGTTTCCAGCGCTTTTTCAATTTCCAGGTCCCATTCTGTGCCGGCACGTATATCCTGCTGATCAATCCACACATTAAAGCCACGCTTTTTTAAATCAAGCGCAAGCTTCAGTGAAAATGCACTGCCATCCTGCCGGGAATAACTGAAGAATATTTTTTTTGAAGGCATATCAGAACAATAGTTAGGGGAATATACGGACTTATGATGAAAGATGGAAGTCCAGTTTAGTATTTATCCTAAACCTGCATTTTTCAGAATAAAAATTTTGCATTATAATTTTCCTGTTAAAAGGTATTACAAAATTCAACACATCCTGAGCAGGCAAATTCAATATGAAGCGAAAACTTGAAATACGACCAATGCCACCATCTTACTTCTGTAAACAGTAATTTACTGTATTGTTATGCTAATCGGTCTTAACGTAACGATTCTGCCAGTAGGACCAACAGCTTTTATATCATCAAAAGTAATCACATCATTTTTTGAAAGCGATTGAATAATTACGATTACCTTGTCTGGTAACAAATTCCCATTTATGTAAATGATGGCATCCTCTTCTTTAATATTCCTGCTTTGTATTTTTAAGGTATAGCTTCGCACTACCCAATTTTCCAGACATGTACAGTTATGTTTCTTCACAAATAATCCTCTGCCGGCAATTACCTGTTCTTTAGGTACAATATTTTTTTCAATTGCACCTAATATAGCTATGGGAGGCGGCAGATAGGAAACCGTAAACGCTTTTGAGTAAATAGTCCTCCCCTCTTTCAATACGCAAAAAGTATCAACCCCCAGGGCATGTGGTTTTACGATAAAGCTGTTTAATTTTTCTGACCGTTGTATTTGAGATGAAATAGCCTTTAATATATATTCTCCTTTAGCGGCATGGACAATTTCAAATATGTTTTCAACGCCAATAAAAACAGTATTAGAATCAGGCACTATCAATATTGTATTGATAACATCAACCTGGGCATAAAGTATGCTTTTACCCGAAAAGAATATCAGTGCTGTAAAAAATATTTTCTTCATCAAAAAGTATTTAAAACAGGGGTATGCAATATTAGCGCATTAAAATACTTACATAATACGGACATATATAGTATTGTTGTTGTAAAAGATTGTGAAAAAGGGGCGAGAGTATAATGGTAATTACAATCTTATCGCCAGAAGATAAATCGAAGCCTGGGGAAAAATAATGGAACTGATGCGGAACACGTTAAGAATAAATTAAAATGATTTTCGTGTTGTTTGTTTATAACCAACGTTCGGCATTTGAGTAAAATGCACATTGCATTGAGTGAAATAATTTGAACAAACTAGGGCTTTTAACTTTTCAGATGAAGATGGTTTTATCTCAATAGCAAATGCTGGCAATTAAAAAGGATTTGTTGACAGATACATCAGGCTGCTGCCTTGCCTTATTTAGTGTAAAACAGAACAATAAACAATTTGTAAATGGAACAGTGATAGACTGCGCCACTCAAAAACCTGTAGCTGATGTTACACTGACGGTTAAGAATAGTAAAACCGGAAAGCTGCTTCGCACAGAAAGTACCAATGGTAATGGCAGGTATGCTTTTGAAATCAGCAATATATCACGGTTTACCATAGCCGCAGAAAAAAAGGGATATGATACTGCTTCAGGAAAATATATCATGCGCTTTGAAACCGGGGCTGATAGCCTTCATAATGAACCCATTTGCTTAAATATTAAATTAAGCGACTACGCTGACAGCCTGCAAAGCGTGCTTGATAAGCTTGCCAATACATCCTCAACACTTGCGAGGTTTAAATACAATAAAGCGACTGTGAATGGTTCTTTTGCACAGCTTGATTCCCTCGCCATGCTTATGAAACAATACCCTGCCATGAATATTGAAATAGGTGGCTATACCGATACCAAAGGCGCAGAAGAATACAATCTTGCACTTGCACAAAAAAGAGTTGATGCGTGTATAAATTATCTTGTTACCAAAGGTGTGAAAAAAGATCGCCTTGTTGGTAAGACATATGGCGAATGTTGCCCGATTGAAGCTGAGCAAACTGCTGATGGTAAAGATATTCCGGCAGCAAGAAAGAAAAACAGAAGGGTGGAATATAAATTGATTCAATAAAAAATAGTAACCCGTTTTAAATTCCAACACAAAGGTCTGTACTTTCAAAAGTTACAGACCTTTTAAATTTGTACAGATACTATTCATCAATGCACTTCAGGCGCTAAAATTATACTCACTACCAGCCTGAAAAAATAGTCATTCATTGTCCTGCGCTCAATCTATCGCTTGTTATTATACTCCGCTCCTTTCTTCAAACTCGTTAATCCGTACATCGGGATTCATGATATACGAACGCATACTGTTATCATCCAACAATTCCACTATCCTGAAACCACGGTATGCTGTGCCCCAGCTACCGCCAAAATGCCCGTCAAACAAGAAAGGAATATTGCCAAGCATTTTAATATTATCCTGGTCGTGATCATGACCGTTGAATACTGCTTTTATATTTTTTTGCTTTTGTATGAGCTTTTGAAAATCTATACCATTAACAGCATTTTCCGTCCATTTTACAGGAGTGATATGGAGGAAGATAAAAATATTTTTCGCATGCTTATAGTGTTTGAGATTCTCGTTAAAAAAATCTGGATCAGGCGGCAGGTATTTCCCTTTTTCGTTTGATGTGTCGCCGAGCAAAAACACCTGGTCTTGTACTATTACGGAATGATTCAGCGGCATATTCCAGGTTTGCTGCCAAATGTCGGCACTAACCCTGTCGTGATTACCACGGGTAACGTAAAAGGGTACCTGCAGTTGTTGTAATACTTTTGCAGCGTCCGGCAGGAACACCGGGTCATTATGTATAATATCACCATTAATCACGCAGGCATTCAATGGCATTTTACTGTGAAAATCATTAATTGATTTTACCATTGACCGGTAATATGGAACGAATTCGGTTTTGTCTTCGCCATAATGTCCGTCAGACGCTACTGCAAAACGTAGTAAAACTTTTTGCTCATTAAAAGAATCAGCTCTTACGATATTGCCATTAGCAAGCAGGAACAGGGAGCCGGATACTGCGCGGATGAAATTACGGCGATGCATGTAGTTGGGTTTATTATTTGAGATTTCAATACTATAAGTTGTAAACTATAAAAAATTTGATTGATATGAGAAATTATCCCTGTTGCTGGTATCTCCTTTCAGCAAAACCTAAAACACTATATGTAAATCATACAATCTATTCAAAAAAGCATTTACGAAATAAGAGGCGGGCGCGTAATGCTTGATCGTGATTTAGCCACTCTTTATGAAGTAGAAACCCGGGTATTCAACCAGGCAGTTAAGCGGAATATAAAACGTTTTCCAAAAGATTTTATGTTTCAACTCCTCCGAACACGATGTACAGCTCAGCCAGATGTATGGCAGTATTGAAAACCTGCTGGATGAAAAATCCGCCCAATGCAAATGGCGGCAAAGAATAGGATTTAAAAAGTAAAGAGATTGTTTCCTGATCCTGGTACGTGAGACACGTACCAGGGCGGTGTGGATTAGCTGCTACAATTGCTGCGTATATATTCACACCGGATTATAAAGATTATACAACAACGACGACCTTCTCTGAAAGCCTTTTAAACAAAAATCCTCTACCTACCCTATACAGTAGAGTTGAGGTGATAGACAAAAATGGTGTTGAACACAATGGTAAAACTGTTTATACTTTTACTGATAATATTTTATACCCTATAACAGGTTCATATTCTTCGCCATTTAGTGCAAAATCGAGATATGCAAGTTGGCTTTATGGGCTGCCAAAAACAGTTGAATGGTTCAATGCGTCAGGGGTTAGAATCAAAAAAACTGAAAATTTCTATAATCCTGTTACAAGAAATGTTAATGAAACTCCTTACGCGTCAAGAGCCTGGGATGCTAACAGAATTTTAATGCATAAATATGATAAACAGAATAATTTTGTTGGAAATACAGAATTCATTACATCAGATTTATACTACCCGCTTACCGGGAGAATAGAGTTAATCCAGACCGATGAAACTGTATACAATCCTGCCGGGCAGAATATTGTAACTACAACCAAATACACTTATACTGATGATTTCCAGGTCAGAAGTGTTGAGAAATACAGTAGTGGCAACAAGTCTGCCGGTGTTATCAATCATTATCCGCAGGATTATGGAACAGCCGGCAGCGCACCCTTTATTACTGCAATGAAAAACAGGAATATTTATAATGCTCCTATCATATCGGTATCATGGATGAAAGATAATGTTAGCTCAGGGCCGCGGAAAACTACAAAGGCGCTGCTTACGCTTTACGATAACACCCCGGATGGCAATCTTCAGCCTTCGGAAATCTGGTCCTATAATCTTTTAAATACAGTTGATGAACTGTATACCACATCCCGTCCTTCATTAGATCCTAATGTTACGAGTTACTTACGCAATTGGGAACAGGAGGCTTCGTTCGTTTACGATGACCATGGTAATTTGGTTCAAACAGGAAGTAAAGGAAAATTACAGAGCAAAATCTTTGATTATAATGGACGGATACCCATAGCCGAAATAAGCAATGCGGCTTTTGACCAGGTGGCATATACTTCTTTTGAGGCAGACGGAAAGGGCAACTGGAACTTCACGGGAACTCCTGTTGATGACCCGACAGCTATTACAGGCAAAAAAACTTATAATCTTTCATCGGGGTTTGTTACAAAAAATGTTACCAGTACCAATAGCTATACAGTTTCTTACTGGCGCCCTGCAGTAGTTGCTGCGCTAAGCATTACGGGTACCCAATCAGGTTATCCAATCGTATCTCAAACAATAAATAACTGGAAATTATACGAACATAAGATTACAGGTGTATCTACGATCACTATTAGTGGCTCCGGCTCAATTGATGAGCTAAGATTATACCCGTGGAAAGCGCTGATGTCTACCGGCACTTATGATCCTGTATTTGGTATAACCACAAAGTGTGATATTGATAACAGCATTACCAGTTACGAGTACGACGATTTTGGAAGGCTTATGTTAGTAAGGGATCAGGACAGGAATATATTGGAAAAATTATGTTACAACAGTGCGGGACAACTCAGCGGATGTCCTCCATTCTTTAATACAGCGCAAAGCGGGTTATTTACCCGTGCATGCACTGGTTGCCTTGTAGCTCCGGCAGTTACCTATACGGTGCCGGCAGGTACATATACTTCCAATGCCAGCCAGTCAGATGCTGACCAGCAGGCCCTTGATGACATAGCCGCCAACGGACAGGCATATGCCAATGCCAATGGTACCTGTGGCCCGCCGCCCAATGCAGGGATAAATGCTACAAGCAGCATCTCATCAGATGTATATATTATTTTAACCAATAATTGCACCGGCACTGATTATAGCTATACACTCAATGCAAACAGCACACAATCATTGGGTCCGTTTCCCTCCGGCACCTATACAATTTATATGTCTTCCTCCATTGCCTGTACTTATATGATCAATGGATATTCTCAAACAAGTGGTTCTCCTGTTAATTTTTTCAATATAGTTATTGATGGCTCAGCTTCGGTATGGGTAATGAATTAAAACATTAAATATGAAAGTATTTTTATTATTTACGATTTGCAGATTATTATCCTCTCCGCCTGATTCCCTGTACGGAATCAGCTTCGACACCTTTAACGGAGCCACAGTCAGCATGTCCTCCTTCAAAGGGCGCAGTGTAGTGATTATTGTATTGGACAATAAAAGACCGGGCATAAAATACCTGACCACTGTTGATTCGCTGGCAAAGCGAAGTCTTTCATCCGCAGTGGTAATACTGGTTCCGGCAGCAGATATAGACGCAGACAGCACAAAGCAGTCAGCAGAGATCAGCAATGCAGGAAAGGAGCTTTCAGAAAGAAAGATCGTGACGGCAAAGGAAATGAATGTTAAAAAAAAGTCTGCAGAAAAGCAACATCCTTTATTTCAATGGCTGACCAATGCAAAGCTGAACGGGCATTTTGATAATGATGTGGTAAGCGACGGGCAAATGTACATGATCAATGAAAAAGGAATTCTCTATGGTGTTCATGAGGCGCAGCTTTCAGGCAAAACCGTAACACAGGTAATAACACAAAAGCGGAAAGAATAGCCTTATCAGCTACCATGCATTCAACGATATAACTATATCAACCAACAATCAGTCATCCTGTAACAACTGCAAATATGCCTTACACCATATATCAGCCGGCAAAACTATTGAGCGCTTTATTACTTTGCATATTATGTGTCTTTACCCATGCACAACAGCCTGTTCCTGCCAGCTATCCCGGCAGCACCACGGTAAACTACATCCGCACCTGGGAAGCTAAAGCGCCGGAGCAGAATGCTAATACATTAATGACAAGAGGACTTCGCGACGTGCAGCAAACCACCCAATACTTCGACGGGCTGGGCAGACCTCTGCAAACCGTAATAAAGCAAGGCTCCTATACTCCCGGCGGCGTACCTACAGACCTTATAAGCCCGGTGATATACGACGCCTTCGGCAGGGAACAATATAAATACCTGCCCTTTGCGTCAACGGCAACAGACGGTACACAAAACGACGGCAATTTCAAGCCTGACCCCTTTGCACAGCAGGTGGCATTCTACAATACCCGGCTCTCCGGTCAAACCGGTGAGACCAACATAGGAACCAATGGCGAAAACTGGGCCTACAGCAAAACCAACTACGAGCCCTCACCGCTAAACCGGGTAGACAATACCTATGCCCCCGGCGCCGGCTGGGTGGGCAGCGAAGGCGCCGGCACCGAAGCCCTGAAGAAAAACCTGCGCATAAAATATTATGCAAACACACTCACCGATGATGTAAAAATATGGAAAGTGACCAATGGCGCTGACCTGGGCGACTGGGGCAGCTATGCCGTGGATGTTTCGGCAGGAGTAAGTGGCGTTTATGAAGCCGGCGATCTGTACAAAACCATTATCATAGACGAGAACGATAAGCAGGTAATAGAATTTAAAGACAAGGAAGGCAGGGTGATCCTTAAAAAAGTGCAGCTCAATAACGGCGTGGAAGATGATGGGAGCGGAAAAAATTATACCGGCTGGCTGTGCACCTATTATATCTATGATAATCCTGGTAACCTGCGTTGTGTAATACCACCCGCTGTAACACAACAACTAGCCTTACCTGCGGTGAACTGGAACCTTATGGAAACCACCAACCTGCTTGAACGCGGAGCCTATTGTTACGAGTACGATTCACGCAGGCGCATGATCATGAAAAAAGTGGCCGGGGTTCCCAGAACGGATGCCGTATATATGGTGTATGATGCCAGGGACAGGCTGGTAATGACCCAGGACGGGAAGCAGCGCAGACCAGCCGCCGCCAGCAGGGTCTGGATAGTTACATTATACGATGAACTGGACAGGCCTGTAATAAAAGGCTTTTATGTTAACGCACTGAACAATAAAACCTTTAAGCAGAACCTGGAAGATGCATATAACAGTACGGCATACCCCTTTGCGGCAGATAACCAGCCTCCCTTAAATGTATACTGGTCACAAACGGCTGAATGGCACTATGATGATTATGATAATATACCTACACTCAGCGGGCTTACCAAAAATTTTGATGCCACTTATAAAAACAGCGATTATCTCTATACCACCTACAACACATCCCCATTATATGCACAGGAACCGATACAATCTTTCCGGACAAAGGGAATGGTAACCTGGACCAGGGAGCTTATACTTAGCAGCCAGAATTATATTTATACCGTAAATATTTATGACGATAAAGGAAGAATAATACAGGTAAAAACAAAGAATTTCCGTACCGGTACCGATCTCACCACCACGCAGTACAACTGGGCCGGGCAGCCGCTGCGCATAGTGCATAAGCACCAGCTGCCGGCAGTAAGCGGCACTACAGGGCAAAGTACCCTTACCCTTACCGATATCAGCTATGATGACCTGGGCAGGGCCATACAAACGCAGAAGAAAATACAAAATACACTGGTGAACAGCAATGCGCTGCCCGCCGCCTGGACGAAGATCAGCACAAACATATACGATGCCCTTGGTCAGATAGAGAGAAAGACGATGGGCAATAAGCGGGATGCTGCAGGCAATTATACCGCCTCCCTGCTGTGCAGCCAGGAGTATGCCTATAATATACGGGGCTGGTTACTGTCCATCAATAAAGATTATACCAATGCATCAACCAACAGCGACCGGTATTTTTCCCTTGAGCTTGGTTATGATAAAGACCCCACCATTGGCGCCAACGGCAGCAAACAATACAATGGCAATATCGGAGCTATGCTGTGGAAGAGCGAAGGCGACCAGCAGCGCAGAAAATATGATTTTGTGTATGATAATGCCAACCGGCTGCTGGCAGCAAACTTCGGTCAGTATATATCAGGCTCAGGAGGATCGGCTGCTTTTAATAATGATATTGTAGATTTTTCAGAAAACGGCATAACCTATGATTATAACGGGAATATAAAAACCCTCAGGCGAAAAGGGTTGAAGCTGAATGAATCACCTTTAATAGATGATCTTAGCTATACCTATTATTCTTATGAAGACAGACCCTACAAGGTAACCGATGCCATAACCGGCAGCGATAACGGCAGCCTGGGCGATTTTAAAGACGGCGTGCAGGCGGCAGACTATAATTACAATAATGGCAATGGCAGCCTTACGACAGACTTTAATAAAGGCATAACCGGTATTGAGTATTACAGAACCATTGAGCTGCCCAAAACCATCACTACTGCAAAAGGTACTATAAATAATGTATATAATACTGATGGTGACAAGCTGAGTAAAACAACGATAGAGACCAGTGCCACAGTTGCTTACAATGGCACTGATTATACAGGAATCAGCATCACCACTACCACTACTTATCTTGGTGGAGCGGTATATGAAAGCAAAGCGTATACCAATAACAGCACCCTTAACACAGCCCTTGGCTATACCGACAGGCTGCTGTTCACCGCCCATGAAGAAGGCAGGATAAGAGCACAGTACAACAATGCCTCCACACCCAACACCCCCACCGGCTTTGTGTATGATTATTTTATTAAAGACCACCTCGGCAATATAAGGATGGTGCTTACCGATGAGTATAAGCAGGATATTTACCCTGCTGCCACCCTGGAAGGAGACATCAATACAAACAGCAGCCCCAATGCTGTATTTAAGGAAAAGGATTATTATACCATAGACCCTGCCAAAATAGCTCCTAAAACAGATGCAACAGGTATAACGGATTATGTAAATCACAATGGCAACCCGCCGGCGAACAATAATCCCTACAGCAATACCACTGCCAACAGTGCCAAATTATACAAGCTGAAAGCTACTGCCACAGAAGGGGTAACAGGGCTGGGCATTACCTTAAAAGTAATGGCTGGCGACAGGATAGATATATTCGGGAAGAGCTATTATTTTACCAACAATACCGGCGGCACAGGCGCCAACAGCGCCATACCGGTGCTGGATATATTAACCGGGCTGCTGGGCGGCCCCACCGGTGGCACAGCAGCCTCAGCGCATGGCGGGGTAACGGCATCGCAGCTTAATGGCATAGGTGATGTAACATCAGGCGTTACCACATTACTCGGCAGCCAGACCACTGATGCTGCCGGAGCGCCCGCAGTGCCCAAAGCCTATATCAACTATATCTTTTTTGATGAGCAGTTTAAGGTAGCAGCCAGCGGGTTCAGTAAGGTGGGCAGCAACAGCGTTGTTAAAACACATACAGACCTTACAAATAAAACAGCGCCGAAAAACGGATATGTGTATATTTACGTGAGCAACGAAAGTCCCGTTGATGTGTTCTTTGATAACCTGCAGGTAGTGCATACCAGGGGTGCTATTCTGGAAGAAACACATTATTATCCGTATGGCATGAAGATGGCGGGCATCAGCTCAAAGACTTTTGATGCATTAAAAAATCCTTACCAGTACCAGGGCGATTACAGCGAGTTTGACGATGAAACAGGCTGGAATGATTTTTACCTGCGCAGCTATGATGCGCAGACCGGGAGGTTTGTACAAATTGATCCTTACGACCAGTTCCCATCCCCCTATACGGGAATGGGCAATAATCCGGTGGGTAATATTGATCCGAGCGGGGGATATATATTTGATATGGCTGCCGGACAGTTTTGGGGTATGGGCATTGGTATGGTTGCGGGTTCTGTTGGAGGATATTTCATATCTAAAGCCAATGGTGGCAATGGGATGGACGGAGCTTTAATGGGTGCTGTTGGTGGAGGAGCCTTAGGATATGGAGTTGGCAGTGTGAATTGGAGTGGAGTTGGAAATGCGTTGGGTAATGCGGGAAGATGGGTTGGGAACGGGTTTCAAAAGGAATGGCAGCCGTTATACAAATCAGATTTAATAAATTATTTAGGTTCAACAGATGAAAATGCTTTAGGTAAAGGTTTTGAAAAACTCTTCGAAGAATTTGCTTCAAAGGATCCATTCATGAGAGCCAGCAATGTAAGGCCTAATGTCGATAAATTTTCTGGTGGATTTAGAAATACTATTCCTGATTTTATAGGCGATGCTTTCATCACAAGGGAAATCGGAGGTGTTAAAGTGGATATACCTATTAGAGGCTCAGATTGGTATGAATTAAAACAAAAAAATGGTAGCCTTTATTCATCTTCAAATGACGATCAAATAGCAGGGCATATTGACAATTTAAGAAATAGTATGGATTGGGCTTACCAACGATATAATAGGAAGCTTGGCTATCAGGCAAAACTTTATCTCGTAACCACAGCAGATGTTAAAGCATCAGAAAATATTGGCGAGTTAGCTATGAAAAACAATTTACTATATGAACATATTCATGCACAATATAAAATCATAAATAATAAATGGAAGTTTAATTTCAAAAAAACGGCATTGACCACTCAAAAATGGTAAAATATATTTGGATTTCATTCTAATTAAGAGTCCAATTAAGTTATTTATCCAATGGAATAATTATGAAAATTAGGATTGTTTACATCATGGTTTTTTGCCTGTTATGTTTTAAATCAAACAGTATGAATATTGAAACTTCAAACTATAAGATTATTTCAACGCGAGAATGTATTAAATACATAGAAGACAATGGACTAACAATTTATGATGACTCTGAATACCAGATAAAGAGTTTAAGTGGGTTGATTTATATTTTACCTAATAATGAAGTAGTCTTAATACCGACAAACTTTGACTTAAATTATCCGGGTATTATTTTTAAGACATTGGGAATTTTTGAGCAATATCGTAACATGGATTTTTTTCCAATTGGAGAAGACAACATGACTTGGGGAGAGCGTTATAATAATCAAATTAAAAAATTTAGAGAGAATCCGGCATTTTATCAAAAAACGCTCGAGTCTCTGCAAATATCTTCACCACTAAAAAATATTGAAGATATAAAATCGGCGTTTATAAAAATTCAAACTTATATAGATGGTAACAATAGAAAAAAATTCTCTTTTGAACAAGTTGATATAATTTGCTCCTTCGGATTAGCTATTATCGATTATATGGTTAACAAAAAAAATTACAACCTTATATTTGAAGAAGGATATGAAAATTATAATCCGATTACAAAAGTATTAGTGGAAAAAAATAATGAGAGAAGGAATATACTTCATATTTGTTTTTTATCATTCGATGGTAATGCATCAAAAAACGCTACGGAAGACTTTATTAGATTTTTGGGGGTAGATTAGTTCTACGCCTGATAGCGCAAGCATATAAACCAGCGAAATAAAGCATGTTAAAAATACTCAGGCATCAGTCGCAAGCGTCCCGCTTGTGACGTGAGTTAGCAGAGTAATACTACCAAAACTACAACAGCCCGGCAACGCCGGGCTGTTATAGTTTACGAAGCATAAGCCTGCTGCGTGTTGAAGTCCCGTATATAGGCGGTGTGAATATTTCGGTCCTATCTGACCCACCTATTTCGGAATGGTATTGTAAGCTCCCCCAAAGTTCGTCCAATTAAAGTTAGAGTTTAGAATGACAGAGTTGTTAATTTTAAACTTTAAATACAAATGAAAAAGCGATTTACAGAAAGCCAGATAGTGGCAGCAATCAAGCAACAGGAAAATGGCAAACCGGTTAAGGATATATGCCGTGAGATAGGCATAAGTGAAGCGACCTTTGAAGCCGTTGTTGGTGTTAGCAAGCGCCGTTGTTGGTATGCAGGGCGGGTAATGCGTGTGGCGTACCAACAACAGGGAATTGAAGAAGTTGTATATTATTAATATAGCCTGTGCTGTGGAAAGGCAGGATAAGAGCCCAATACAACAATGCCTCCACACCCAACACCCCCACCGGCTTTGTATATGATTATTTTATTAAAGACCATTTGGGTAATATAAGAATGGTGCTTACCGATGAATATAAGCAGGATATTTACCCCGCTGCTACCCTGGAAGGAGACATCAATACAAACAGCAGCCCCAATGCTGTATTTAAGGAAAAGGATTATTATACTATAGACCCTGCCAAAATAGCTCCTAAAACAGATGCAACCGGTATAACAGATTACCTCAATCACAATGGCAACCCACCTGCTAATCCAAATCCTAACAGCGTAGTTACCGCCAACAGCGCTAAGTTGTACAAACTCAACAGCGGCACCAATAAAACCGGTCTTGGCATTACCCTAAAAGTAATGGCAGGCGACAGGATAGATATATTTGGGAAGAGCTATTATTTTACCAATAATACCGGCGGCACAGGAGCCAACAAAGCCATACCGGTGCTGGATATATTAACCGGGCTGCTGGGCGGCCCCACCGGTGGCACAGCAGCTTCAGCGCATGGCGGGGTAACGGCATCGCAGCTTAATGGCATAGGTGATGTAACATCAGGCGTTACCACATTACTCGGCAGCCAGACCACTGATGCTGCCGGAGCGCCTGCAGTGCCCAAAGCCTATATCAACTATATCTTTTTTGATGAGCAGTTTAAAGTAGCAGCCAGCGGGTTTAGTAAGGTGGGCAGCAACAGTGTTGTTAAAACACATACAGACCTTACAAATAAAACAGCGCCGAAAAACGGATATGTGTATATTTACGTGAGCAACGAAAGTCCCGTTGACGTGTTCTTTGACAACCTGCAGGTTATACATACCAGGGGTGCTATACTGGAGGAAACACATTATTATCCATATGGCATGAAGATGGCGGGCATCAGCTCAAAAGCTTTTGACGCATTAAAAAATCCTTACCAGTACCAGGGCGATTACAGCGAGTTTAACGATGAAACAGGCTGGAATGATTTTTACCTGCGCAGCTATGATGCGCAGACCGGGAGGTTTATACAGGTTGATCCTTACGACCAGTTCCCATCCCCCTATACGGGAATGGGCAATAACCCGGTGAGTAATGTTGATCCGAGCGGGGGATATATATTTGATATGGCTGCCGGACAGTTTTGGGGTATGGGCATTGGTATGGTTGGCGGTGCGCTTGCCGGGTATTATATATCTAAAAGCAATGGCGGAGACGGGATGGACGGTGCTTTAATGGGCGCTGTTGGCGGCGGAGCCTTAGGATATGGACTCGGTAGTGTGAATTGGAGTGGAGTTGGAAATGCGTTGGGTAATGCGGGAAGATGGGTTGGGAACGGGTTTCAAGGTGATTGGCAAGGATTCTATAAATCTGATTTAATAGGTTATGTAAAAAGCAAAAGCCTTGCAACTGACGAAAACACACTTGGCCGAGAATTTGAAAGAATATTTGAAGATTATATGAGACAATCATTTCCGGCAAATGTCAAAATGATGAATTTTAAGAAGAATGATAATACATGGACTGATGCAAATGATAGAAATTCAAAACCAGATTTTGTGTCAGATGATTTTTATGACGCTTTAAATTTACCATATCCCCTATCGCTATTTAAGACTAGAATTAAATGGGTTCCTGAAGGCAGTGCTTATGAAGTTAAACAAAAGGGTGGTGGGGTATATATTTCATCTAACGATGATCAGATATATGGGCATATCACTAATTTGGAAGCAAAACATGCTAAAGATATCGCAACTGGACTATATAACCCGGCCTTCAATCTTATTACAACTTATGATGTTAAATGGTCTCCAGGGAACACGAAATTTGCTAAAAATCATAATGTGCAGTATTTTCACAGGAGATCACAATTTAAGATCGACAAATTTGGAAATTATAGTTTTAGATTTGTCGGTTTTGGAATCTCCAGATTTTAAATTCATTAGATATATATGTTAAAATTATTCTTGATTTCTATATTCATACAATTTTACCCAGTGGAACAAAAAATGACTTTTGGCAATTTAATAAATGAACTTTATTACGGCGTTAATATAAAAAAAATGCCTGTTGAGGAAATCGTCAAAATTCTGCAATCTAAGGCAGATCATTTTGAGGAACTAAATCTTCAACAATCGTTGACAACAAATCTTGTGATGAATTTGGATGGAAACGTTTTACAGAAATCGTATTTATTTACGTTTAGCAAAAGCCCGGTATTTCTAATTCCGATAGATTCTTGCCGCATAAAATTAACAATTGGGAAATCTAATTCTATTCAAAAAGTGATAGACATTCAATGGTCTATGCTCTTTAATGACCAAATTGACGGATCTTTATTTTTTGATAAACTTAAAGAAAAATTGATTCCATTTTCAAGTCAGTACAAAATTGAAAAAGATGACTGGAACAAAGGAGTATTTGCACAATTTTCAAATTGCGAAGTCTCCCCGAGCCAAATTAATGATATCACCCTCTTTTTTGGCACATCTTACGAATATGGGAAATGCGAAATATCCCTAACGCCTTTTAGTGAATTTGCAAGTGAATAATATTACGTCCAGCTCACCCAATAGCGCAAGCATATGGACTCATGAAATGAGGCGTGTTAAAAATATTCAGGAAGCAGTCGCGTCCCGCTTGTGCCCTTAATTGTAGATAACTATAAATAATTTTTTCAGAGCTGTTGGTGTTCTCCACTACTGGCGCAGGTCTCCCGACCACAAGTGTTCGAAACCTATCAGGCAGAACTAAATAGATGCGGGGCATTGTCGGGATTTCCACCGCATAAGATAACCACGGCTTTCATAATTTCTGTTTCGAGTTCCAGTTCAAATTTCAACTTTGCAATCTTGAAGCCTTTTGTCCTGTTTATTTTTTTATAAGCAATAATGAGGATAGCCAGTATCATAGTCATGTAAATCATTACTTTGATACCGTTAATATTTCTTGATACCAGATGATTTACGTTTAGATGCTGCTTGATAAATTTGAAAAACACCTCTATTTCCCAGCGTTGCCTGTACCAGGCGGCTATGAGATAAGCATCTTCATTTATTATATTAGTTACGAAACAAATAGGCTCTCCGCTTTTGTTTATAACAGCTTTGATTACCCGGTATATGTGCGCTGTTGCTTTATCCTTTTTGTTTATAAGATAGCCGGCTTCATCGCTTACAATCGTAACAGTACTACTTTTTGGCTTTTCTTCCACCTTAGTTCGAGTGTTGGTTTTACATCTTATGTTTGGGTTAGCCCGGCTCACAAACCATTTTTGGCTATTGGTAAACTTGTCGAACGATTCCCTTGATTGTAAACCCCTGTCAAAAACAACTACATCATTTTTAATGCAATCTGTATCGTTAATAACTTCGGTAAGTGCAAGTTCTTCGCTTACGTATGACTGAGTCGTAAAAACTTTTACCGATGAAGGTATACTTCCCTTAAGATTGACACTATACTTTACAAAACGTTTGTCATTTGTGCCGTTTTCCATCCCGGTCGAAAACAGCTTAGAGGCTAATGCCACATATGTGCTATCTGCTTTGGATAAAGCCTTTTCTTCTTTCAGTTCCTTGTTGTAAATAAGAAATATTTGTTCAAAGAGCTTTGCAAAATAATCTGCATTTATTGTGCAAATACGATCTCTTATCGAATTGTACTTCCCATCTAATATATCATAACCCGTGAATGACTTGAATTGTGCTGATTGTAAAAAAGCCTCCATCACACGCAAACTTGGCTTCGAGGTGTTCAACATTGAAAACAATATTAATTTGAAGATAACCTCACCAGATAGTTTCTTAACCTGCGTATCTACCTTTGTCTCTGCTGATAGTTCTTCAAATATCTCTTCTGGTATCAATCCTATAAGTTCTTTTGCCGTCATTACGCAAAATTAAACCCAAATAGGTTTCGAACACTTGTGGTTGGAAACTTGCGCCGGCTTATGACATAAATCCCGTTTACTTCGGTACAGGGCTTTCGCTTAATATTACTGAAACAGACAATAGCCTTATTATGGATCTTGCCAGGGAAGTTGCTCCCTGCTTCCGTGTAAAAGAAAAATGGCAGGGCAAATCATTGAAAATACACAAAAGATCGTAAAGCAATGGCAAAAACTGGCAGGCAAATATAAAATTCCGGCAAAAGAACAGGAACTCATGTCATTGGCATTTGAATCCTGAAACAGCATCGAAAAAGATATATCTGATAATGAACATGAATACCTGAATATATAAAAGATATGTGTACAGGGCAGGCCCATACAGGCACACATTCATCACAAAATAAAACAAGCTTATAAAGCGGCAGGCTGGGTATATGTAGAAAGCGACTCTTTATCTTCCACACACCTGAACTTGTGCATGAAATTATAGCTGATATACCTTGTTTCTTCAACATACATGCCATCCAAACGATAAAGGATGTATTTGAAGAATTCGCTTTGTTTTTCACCGATGTATACGGCTTTTTCCCAGATGAGCTCCATCTGTTGCAATTCGTTGAGTAGTATAAAATGTGTAGGGTTCATAATTGTTAAAGTACAATAAAATTCTTTTTCTCAGGTTAACTTTTTATTCACATTTGCTTATTTTTTAAACTTTTCGATTAATGGACGGTAAGGAACGAAGGCGCGAAAATGATTACTGCTTGCAATGCGTGTATGCTGCTATTAAGATTGAAAACCGGTAAATGAGAGAAATTACATTTTCGCATATATTGTAAGGAATAGATTTGCACAAAAAAAGCCCGGATTGAAAAATCCAGGCGACCTACCTTATCCTGTGAAATTAAAAAATTTATATTAGTAAATACTATTATAATATATAGATGCTGCTAAAGTAGAAATACTTTACATTATAGTTTCTCCCCCAAATGAGTGATTTCTCAAAAAAATCAGGAAAAATTAATACAGTATCCTGTTATTGATCAGCCTTTATGCTATCCCCGGCAGCTTTTGCTTCTCTTTTAGCTTTCTTCCTGAAAAACCCGCGCAACAAAAAGTTATGTTGCAATGCTTCCAGGTTTTCATCAAGCTTTTTGCTGCCGCTGTTGAGGTTTTCAAGTGTGGACCTTAAATTATTGGCAGTTTTTTTATCGCGAAGCAATACCCCCACTACATTACCGCTGTCGCTCAATGCACGTGACGCGTCTTTAATATTATCGCTTAAAGCTACAATAGCCTCAGAAGCCATATGAACCTGCTTAGAAGTTTCTCTCAGGTTAGGAATAATGGTAGTGTCGCTTACCAGATCTGACGCCAGCGTGCCGGGTGTCTGAAGTCTGGCGCTATATGCAGCAATGCCACTTGTTAACTTTTCGCTGTTATTCACAGCTCTTTTCAGGGTTGCAATTACGCTGTTCAACTCGTTATACATGGTACGCTCATTCAATAAAGCGGTTAATGTGCCCTGGCCATCTGCTAATTGCTTGCTTACCGCTTTAATGTTGCGGGTAATATCAATCAGGTTCATATTGCTTTCCTGCAGCGTTGCAAACATATCATCTGTGCTTGTTGTTTTTTCTACCGCTAAATGCTCTCCTCCTTCTATTGCAGGAGCTTTCTGCGTTCCTCCGTATATCACAATAATTTTATTCCCTATCAAACCATCAGACCCGATTTTTGCTTTCGCGTCTGTACGGATAAATTCTCTGGCCTTCTCTTCTATATGAAGCGTTACCATAACCTGTGAATTATTATAGAATGCTATTTTCTTTACTATGCCGATTTTTACGCCGGAGAACCAGATATTGTTTCCCTGCTGCAAGCCACTCACATCATCAAAAACAGCAAATACGTTTATTGATTTTACAAAGGTTTTCTGCTGACCACCCAGGGTAAATATGCCAACAATAAATATAGTGATGCCTATAGTTACAAATATTCCCGTAATAACAGCATTCCTGTTTTTCTGTGCTTCCATTATTCTATAAAATTATATTCGTAAAAACTGTTTATTCTTTCGTCTTTGGCAGAGAATACAGCTTCAAAGCTTCCTGTTTGCACAAAATTGCCATCCAGCAATATTGCCACCCTGTCGCCGGTTGTTTTTGCACAGGTAAGGTCATGGGTAATGATAATAGAAGATGTATTATATCTCTCCTGCACTTCATTAATAAGGCTATTTATCTCCACACTTGTAATAGGGTCAAGCCCTGCAGTTGGTTCATCATACAACATAATTGACGGGCGCATAATAAGCGTTCGTGCAATACCAATTCTTTTACGTTGGCCGCCCGACAATTCAGACGGGAACTGGTTGATTGTTTGTTTTAAACCAACAGCATCCAATGCCTCTTCCACATCTGTATTTATTGCTGCTTTTGTAAGGTTTCTTGAGTTGCGTAACAGCGGAAATTCAAGATTCTCCCTCACCGTCATACTATCGTACAAAGCGCTGTTTTGAAAAGAAAAGCCAATCTTTAATCTTAACTGTAATAATTCTTTGTCGTTAAGTTCTGCAACAGGCTGATCTAATACTATCACACTGCCGCTATCGGGCTTAAGCAAACCAACAATAATTTTTATCAATACTGATTTACCGGTTCCCGATCTTCCCAAAACCACTACATTTTCTCCTTTATATACATCAAGATCCACGCCTCTCAATACGGTATTTGTACCGAAAGATTTATGCAGATCCCGGATTACAATATCAGCATGCTGATCTTCTGTATTATTGTATCTCTTTTTTTTGTGCATATTAAATTACCTGAACCAGTTTGTAATTTGAACCGCTATTATCTCTTCAATAAAAACAACAAACATGGAAGTTACCACTGCAAAATTAGCAGCACGCCCTACACCCTGTGTTCCCTGCGTTGCATTATAACCCTGGTAGCAACCTATTATACCAATACTGAATCCAAAAACAATTGTTTTTATTAAAGAAGAAAAGAAATCAAGAAAAGATATTTTCTCAAGCGCTTTTATAAAGAACGCAGTAAAGCTTGTGTCTTCATTGGAGAGGATGTTGAGATATGCGCCCAGCATACTGATAAATGCCATGTAAAACATTAATACCGGCAGCATTAAACTTGTTGCCAATACACGACTCACTACAAGAAATTTGAAAGGATTGGTAGCGGAAACTTCCATGGCGTCTATCTGTTCTGTTACCCGCATGGAGCCTAATTCAGCGCCAATATTCGAACCTACTTTGCCGGCAGCAATCAGTGCAGTTACCAACGGCGCTAACGCCCTGAAAATAGCAATAGCAACAAGTGACGGCAGCCATGATGTAGCGCCAAACTCCGCAAGCGAAGGGCGGGATTGTTTGGTAAATACTATCCCTACCACAAAACTTGTTACAGATATCAGCGGCAAAGATTTCCAGCCTACCATATAACACTGACGGATAATTTCTCTCCATTCATACGGCGGTCCCAGTTCCCTGAAAAACCTGCCTATAAAATTCATAATCTCATATACATCGCTGAAAAAGCTATCGAGTTTTCTGGAAACTATGTACCTGCGTGGGTTTGACTTCATAAATGGTTACCTGCATTAAGTCTAAAAGCGTTCCGTAAATTTTAAACAGGCAATTATCAAAAAAAGGGGATTTTTTTCCCCGGATTGTCATGCAATATTAATATTTTGAAGTGGTAAGTCCGATGGGTGCATTCCAAATTGTCTCTGGCGGGTGGTGACACCCACCTGTAGAGCGGCTTACCGGTGGTGGGTCTCGCCGGCCGAAATGCTGTACATGGAACAACAATCCGGAATGCACCCGACCGACGCAGTAGCAATGCCCGTTTACAGAAAAATAAACCAATATTAATTTGAGCATATGCAAAAGATAGTTTTTTATAGTGTAATGTTATTATTAGCTGCCTGTTCTGCACAAAAAAAATTACATAAACAAACATTGGCGTGGGAAGAAAATTTTAACCAGAAAGATGCTTTTGATACTACCCGTTGGTCTAAAATACCGAGAGGCAAACCAGAATGGCAAAAGTATATGAGCGATATTGACTCATGCTATGCTATGCGTGACGGAAAGATGATTTTGCGTGGTATAGTAAACAACAGTTTGCCAAATGATACCGCAAAATATTTAACGGGTGGTATATATACCAAAGACAAAGTTGGTTTTGGTTTTGGGCGGCTTGAAATACACGCAAAACTAAATGGCGCAAGAGGAGCATGGCCGGCTTTTTGGTTATTATCCCAGGGCATGGGCTGGCCGGATGGTGGTGAAATTGACATTATGGAAAGATTGAACTTCGATAGTATTGCCTATCAAACCGTACATTCTCATTATACCTATACGCTTAAAATAAAAGAACCAAAACAAGGTTCTACCGGACCGATAAACCCACATAATTTTAATACCTATGCAGTGGAATTGCATCGCGACAGTTTGGTATTCTTTATAAATGATAAAAGAACTTTTGCTTATCCGCGAATTCAAACTGATAAGGAAGGGCAATACCCCTTTGATAAATACAAATATTACCTGTTGCTGGATATGCAATTGGGTGGTAGCTGGGTAGGAAATGTTGATCCTGCTGATTTACCTGTTGAAATGGAAATTGACTGGGTAAAATTTTATGAGTTTAAGCAATAAATTATGTCTATTAAAATATTTACAGGCTTGTTTATACTGCTCGTTAGTATTGCCTGCAACAGCAATAAGAAAAAAGCAACCCCTACTGTTTTGGAGAACAAAAAGATTGCTATTGAGCAAGCTGTAAAACGCGGCGAAGAGGATATCCTGGAAGGACTGTATCATGAGGTTGCCGATACAACAGAAGCATTGAAAAACTTTGAATCAGGTTTGCAGGAATTATATAAAAGTAAAGATGATTCTCTTGCTGCTTTCAGCACTTTCGATAATCAAAACGGCAATTATTACAAATCGGCAGCAGCTCACGCAAAACAAATTGCTGATAGCATTTTACGAACAAATATCAGCATGCTCATATCATCAAGTATAAAAAGATATGATTCCGCAACCAACAGGCACGACAGCCTCGTGAAAAATATTATACTGAAAGAAGCAATCTTAAAAGATTTGCATAACGTTTTAAAAATAGTATACACATTACCGTTAATAGAAAAATACCAACAGGATAACCTGCCCGGCGCAGAACCGGCAGAAGGTTTTTTAATGAAGCAGAATGAAATAATAAAACTGGCTGATACACTGATAAAGAAATAATGCAGACAATATATGAAACGAAGAAATTTTATCACCAACAGTACTATTGCTACTGCTGGTTTAGGCTCATTGATCACTGCCTGTAATAATTCAAAAGAAAAAGTAAATGCCCCTGTAAAAACCGATCGTGATGAAGCGGCTTTGTTTGAATTGGGTGAAGAAACCATAAGCTCCCTGCAGGAAAAAATGGCAAATGGAAAATATAGTTCGGAGCAAATAATAAAGCTATACCTGCAGCGTATAGAATCAATCGATAAGAGTGGGCCAAAACTCAATTCGGTAATAGAAATAAATCCTGATGCGGTTGCCATTGCCAAAGCAATGGATGATGAAAGAAAAGCAGGTAAGATAAGAAGCGCTATGCATGGCATTCCTGTTTTAATAAAAGATAATATTGATACGGCAGATAAAATGCAGACCACCGCAGGTTCTCTTGCAATGGAAGGAAATATTGCTTCGAAAGATGCATTTGTTGTAAAAAAATTAAGAGATGCCGGCGCGGTAATTCTCGGCAAAACAAACCTGAGCGAATGGGCAAACTTTCGATCTTCCAGTTCCTGTTCAGGCTGGAGCAGTCGCGGCGGACAAACAAAATCTCCCTATATACTTGACAGAAACCCCTGTGGTTCAAGCTCAGGTTCAGGTGTAGCCGTTGCGGCGAATTTGTGCACAGTGGCAGTGGGCACCGAAACAGATGGTTCAATTACATGCCCTGCTGCGGTGAATGGTATTGTGGGTTTAAAGCCTACGGTTGGATTAATTAGCCGCTCGGGCATTATTCCTATTTCTGCAACGCAGGATACTTCCGGGCCAATGGCAAGAACAGTGAGGGATGTAGCTATTTTGTTAGGTGTAATGACAGGTATAGACGAAGCTGATACTGCCACAAAACAAAGTGAAGGCAAAGCTTTGACAGACTACACAAAATTTTTAGATGCTAATGGCTTAAAAGGTAAACGTATTGGTATAGATAAAAATCCGCAGGGCACTAATCAATACATGCATGCCCTCATCAAAAAGGCACTGGATGTTTTAAAACAGCAAGGCGCTGAAATTATCGAAACAGAATACGCTGATGCGATTGATAAACTGGGAAAGCATGAGTCTGATGTATTGAAGTATGAATTTAAAGATGGGCTGAACAAATACCTGGCTACGGCAAACGCAAAAGTAAAATCACTTGCAGACGTAATTGCTTTTAATAAGGCAAATGAAGATAAGGCTATGCCATATTTTAAACAGGAAACATTAGAAGCTTCTGAAAAGAAAGACTCGCTGGAGAGTAAAGTGTATAAAGACGCTCTCCAGCAAAGCCATATAGCATCAAGAAAAATGATTGATGAAGTAATGCAAAAAAATAAACTGGACGCTATTTGCGGACTAACCATGGGGCCTGCATGTGGTATTGATGTAGTATATGGCGACCGCTGGGGAGATGTTTTTTTAACAGCGCCGGCTGCCATAACCGGTTATCCTCATATAACCGTTCCGGCAGGTTTTGTATATGCACTGCCCGTTGGTATTTCTTTTTTTGGAACTGCATACAGCGAGCCAATCTTACTAACTATAGCATATGCATACGAACAATCTGCCCGTAACAGGCAGCAACCTTCATTCAGAAAATCATTTTTACCATAGCAATACCTGCTGTTGAACATTAAACATAAGCATATACTCTTACCAGGGTAAATATCAAATGTACATTTCGATTAAAGAACAAAATATGCAGATGAACCAAAATACTTTATGTTTGAAGCATGCGTTTCTGTTGCAAACAATAACCTTATGATACCGGCACCATTACCTTTTGATGAACTTCAGCGATTACAGGATCTATATGCATACGACATCCTGGATACACATGCAGAATCGGATTTTGATGAGTTGGTTGAGTTGGCAAGCCATATTTGCGGGTGCCCGATTTCTTTGGTCACTCTGGTTGATAAGGGTCGCCTGTGGTTTAAAGCAAAAACAGGCATTGATTTTTCTTCCACAAAACGTGAATTTTCTTTTTGTGCACATACTATTTTACAGAATGATGTAATGGTAGTGGAAGATGCAAAAAATGACGAAAGATTTTCTGATAACCCATGCGTAACAGGAGACCTGCATATCAGGTTTTATGCAGGAGCGCCGATTATTTCACCTGCCGGTCATAGGCTTGGAACACTGTGTATTGCAGACAAAAATCCCAGGTCGCTGTCTGCTGATGAGCACAGGTATCTTGTGCTGTTATCAAACCAGGTAACAAAGTTGTTGGAAATAAGAAAGAGGAATATAGTGATACGGGAAAGAGCCGACGAGATTATAAAACTCAAGAGTGATGCGATCAACCGGTACATTGGTGATGTTGAGCATGAAAAAAAGATCATAGCCAGGGATCTGCATGAGCAATTTGCACAGGAAATAGCCTCAAGCCTGATGTACCTGAAAATGGCAGAAAAAGAAGTTACGGAAAAGCAGTTGAATTATATACTGTCTGCCAAAGAACAACTGAATAATACATTGCATAATATTCGTAACTTTTCTTATAAAATTTCACCGCTTGCTAATCAATTACTGGATACAGGCGAAATGGTTTCAGAATATGTAAAAAGTGTAGCAGCTACCTGCTCATTTAAAATACTTTTGAACCTGCCTGATATGAGTAATATCAGGGCTGACCGGGAAAAACTTTTAACCCTGATACGTGCAATTGAATTATGGCTGAAAATGCTGAATTACAGAAAGGGTATTACCGAGGTGAGCATAACGGTTAAGATAAAATCACAATTGTTGATAGAAATTGAGCATAACGGTATTGCTATTGATGGAAATCTTAAAAACGAAATGCTTCAGCATATTTTATGTGATAAGATTTACTCCTATAACGGTAGTGTGAATATTCCTTTAGATCAGGATAAAAATATGCTCCTCATTACACTGCCCTTGCCGGAATATATAAATGACAAGCTTTCGCCTGGTATTATATATAATTAGTAACTATTTATATTTATTTTCTCATATTCCAGAGGGTGCTGATCAGTACAACATTAAAATAAAACTGGCTTATCCTGTCTTCCGGGGCATTTGCCAATACCTGTCCGTCGTTGGTTCTCCATGCACGTTTTTGAAAGCTGCCTGTATAGCCTGCCTGTAAGCCAATAGAACCGGGATGTTTGGGAGATTTGAATAATACACCTGCTCCGGCCCGGTATACTAAAAAGCCATTGGTGAATTTTACAGGAGTTATTGCCTGCTGTACAGTGGGAGATTCCAGCACATCATTAAACGCTACCCCTGAATTATCTTTATAAAACACAGCCTGGTAACCCTGGTAGCCCAAACCGATTAATGGAAATAAGGTAATGTTCTCGTTCTTCAACACATCATAACCAACATTGGCATTAAAACCTATATATCTTATTGTGCTGCTTTTTTCATCCCGCCTTGCGCTCATGCTGCTACCCAATGTTATTCCCGCATCGGATATAACACGGTTCCTTTCTTTAAACCAGCCAAGCCCGATAGTGGCTGTATAATTTTTTAGTTGTTTATATTGAGGAAGATTGGTCAGCCTGCCGTTAAGCCCGCTGAATTTTTGAAAACTTCCGCCTAAAGTTCTGCTCAGGGAAGGCATATATTCAGCCATTTTTCCTTTATTCCATTTTTTATGTTCCCTGTTATGTTGTGCTGTAACTGGTAAAGTTGCAATAATGCATAAGCAGCAAATAATGATTTTCATAATAAAGTATTTTATGGTTGGTATTACAAACGAAATGCCCGGATTACCGGATGCGCGAAGAACGGAAAGAATCGTTGGAATTTTAAATAATTTGGAGTGTTTTAACATTTGGAGAATATAGTTATATAGACAAGCCTGCCTGCGGGCAGTTGCCTCTGTACACACAGATATATACTTTTAATATCGATAAAAGGAGTTTACATTCTATTCGTAAGAAGTAAAATGGTAAACGTGAGATGCTCTCCTTTTTTGTTTGTTGTTTCACGCTTTACTCCACAATTGTTGTATCAATAAGATTGATTGTTCTGGCTGGGTCATCATATTCTGTAGCGCGGATGCCTTTCAGCATTATACCGGTTAGCATACCGGGCGATACGATACCCTGGCAGATACGCAGCACCACATTATCCATCTCATTAATGTAAAACTGTTTTTGCCCGGTATTCATACCAGCAAGTATTAATGCGCTGCTCCACGAGGCAGTTCTTGCTTTATCTATACTGAAGTTTAATACCGGCACATGCCTGCCTGATGCGATTTTATCGAGCAGCCGCATCGGCAGCCAAACCTCGGAGAGACATTCCTGTACATCATCAATTAATGTTGCGATTACATCGTTTAACGTTGCGCAAAAACAACATCCAACCTGTTCATCCTGTTGCTGTCTTCAAAAATATTATGCCTGATGCCTTCGTCAACCGCAATAGTCATTCGCTTATACAAAGTGGCGAAATAACCAAAGCGGCTTTTTTCAGTTTTGGTTTGCTGAACAATTGCATCAAGGCGGGTAATTACTTCAGCAATATTTTGCATTGGCATATAAAAGGGTTTGTACAAAATACGGCAGAAAAAGAAGATTGTTGATATTTTTTGAGCACGCTGCATTGCAATACAGCGGGTAGTGGAATGGCAAGAGGAGATGCTTTCCCTGATTGGCATGACAAGCAACAGAATATATGTTGAACATTATTAATAATGCTGAACAGGGCTCTACAGTTTGTCGTGCCGACCCGGGGAGGCATCCATGTGCTTTATGGCTTTAGCACGGCACTTTTGAAGAAAAAAGGATTTGGTCTGTTAATTGAATATACTTCAGCACATTTTCCATTTTCATATTTATGAATAATACATTTAAAGTTGACCTTACGAATTGTAACAGAGAACCTATACATATACCCGGCTTTGTGCAGGCGCAGGGTTTTTTGCTGGCCATTCATCCCTGCACTTACGTTATTGAAAAAGCCAGCGAGAATATCTCCCAATATTTAGGCTTGGCAGTCACTGATATCCTGGGAAAGAAACTAAACGCTTTTGAAAAAGACTATGCCATTGATAATGTTATCAGCAATATTACAAAACTCGGTATCAGGAGCGGTAACTTCGACTCGAGTAATCCTTACCGCATAAAGCTTAAGAATAAGCCGTTTGATCTTATTATACATCAGAACAAAGACTACATTATTCTTGAATTTGAAGCGCAGGTACAAAAGCCAGATGATATAACGTTACAGAAGATAATGACCAATGCGCTGGGTAAAATTCAGTCTGCTAAATTGTTGCAGAATTTGCTGGATAATGTAGCTGAACTGGTAAAAAATATTACCGGTTACGACAGGGTGATGGTGTATAAATTTCACAATGACCTGCATGGTGAAGTAGTTTCAGAAGCAGTAAGCAACCATGTTGATTCGTTCCTTCACCTGCATTACCCGGCAAGTGACATACCCGTGCAGGCAAGAGCCTTATATAAACTGAACCTTGTGCGGCTGATTGCTGATGTGAATGCTGCACCAGCAGCGCTTAAAGGTCTTGCATCAGAAGCGTCAAAACCGCTTGACCTTACCCATAGTGTGCTGAGGGCTGTGTCGCCTATCCATATCGAATACCTGCAAAATATGGGTGTATCTGCCAGTTTCAGTATTTCACTTATTTATAAAAATGAATTGTGGGGGCTGGTTGCCTGCCATCATTACCAGCCAAAATTTATTGACTACAACTCCCGTATGGCCTGCAAATTCGTGGGTCAGTTGTTTTCTGCCGCGCTTGAGTTCAGAACGGAGGAGGACAATAAGGAAATGGCGGCCGTATATAACGCCAATGAACACACGCTGTATGAACAAATGGAGAAAGACCTGAACATTGCAGAAGGGCTTGTGCACCAGAAGGTAAATATTTTAAACATAAATAATGCGCACGGCGCAGCCCTGTTCTTTGAAAATAAAATGTACACACTGGGTGTAACGCCATCTGAACCGGAAATACAAAATATTGTAAACCGGCTTAAGCAATACCCGTTTCAGGGAGTGTATTATACAACAGACCTGCCCGTGCAGTTTGAAGAAGTTAAGCCTATAGCCGCAACAGCAAGTGGTGTGATGGTTGTGGAAATATCGCCCCGTGTAGAAGAATTTATTATATGGTTTAAGCCGGAGATTATAAAAAATATTGACTGGGCGGGTAACCCGGAGAAAGCACTTGTTAAAATTAATGGGCAGGAAGAAAGATTATCTCCGAGAAAGAGCTTTGAAAAATGGAAACAGGAAGTAAAATTCACCTCTGATGACTGGGCGAATATTGAAATCAATACCGCTTTAAAGCTAAGGGAAGATATCCTGCATGTTATCAACCGGAAATCATCCGAAATAAGAAAGCTTAACGACCTGCTGCGCAAGGCTTACGAGGAGCTTGATACATTTACCTATACAATATCCCACGACCTTAAAACGCCTTTATCTACCATTAAAAATTATACGGAAATTGTTATAGAAGATTATGGAAAGGATATGCCGGAAGATGCTACAGAGCTGTTGCATAAAGTTGTTAAAGGCACCAACAAAATGAACCATCTTATCAGGGATGTACTGCATTATACCAGGATTGGCCGCACGGGCATGAAATTTTCAGAAATACCAATGAAGAGTTTACTGGAAGAAATAAAAGAAGATGTACTGGGTGCCAGCCAAAGAAAGGATATAATAATAGATATTGAAAATGTGATTGATTTGCAGGGTGACAAAACAATGCTGATGCAGATGTTTGCCAATTTAATTGGTAATGCGGTTAAATATTCATCAGGCGTTAAAAAGCCCTTAGCTAAGGTTAATGCGTCAGCAGAAGGGAACCAGGTAGTTTATACCGTTAGTGATAATGGCATAGGACTGGATATGAAATATTCAGCCCGCATATTTGAGCTATTCCGCAGATTGGATAATGTGAAAAACATTAGCGGAACAGGCGTAGGATTAGCTATTGTGAAGCGGATAGTAGAAAAGCACAACGGCAGAATATGGGTAGAGAGTGAATTGAATAAAGGAACAACATTTTATATTTCATTACCTAAATAGTAAAGTGAGATGGAAAGAAAGATATTATATGTTGAAGATAACCCCGACGCTATAGTTTTTTTTAAAAGGGTGATAAATAAATTAGGCGATTATACATTACAAATCGTGGAAGATGGCGACGCTTTGGCAGCGTTGGTTAATGATAGTAACGGAAAGGAAATTGATCCCGAAATTATATTGTTGGATATAAACCTGCCGGGCATGAACGGGTTTGAGATATTGCAATACCTCCGTTCTAAAACAAAATATAAACGTACCCCGGTAATTATGTTTACCTCATCTGATTCGGAGAGTGATATTGAAAAGTCTTATACCTACGGAGCCAATGCTTACCTGGTAAAGCCGGATAACCTGCAAACAATGTATACCGTTCTGGAAGATACTTTTAACTTCTGGCTGAAACATAATGTAGCCTGAGAATAATAATACTATGCCCAAGAGAATAATGATATTAGATGATGACCTGGAAATGCTGGATTTGCTTACAAGGATATTGCATAAACAATACGACATTGTTTCTGAAGCAGACCCGGTTAAACTTTTTGATACTGTTCAGGCTTTTAATCCTGACCTGATTATTATTGACCATTTTGTGGGAGATACGAATAGCCGCGATATTATTAAAGCATTCAGAAAACACCACGAGCTGAAAAATATTCCTGTTATTATTCATTCCGCATACGAACAAATAGAAGAATTAGCACTTTCCATAAATGCGGCGGGATATATACGTAAGCCATCGGGCATACAGGAAATCAGGAACTATATTTCCGCTAAGCTTTTATAACAGGGTCCTCATAAAATTTGTCGCACCACTCTTCCATTTTGCTGAAAGTATCGTTTGCTGCTTTCACAATTTTCTCTTCATCATTTGCAGCCCTTTCATTTACCGCCTTTATAAAAGATTGCCACATCGGCATATTCTGTTCACCGTAGCCATTAAAAAATGTAAGCGATGCCGGCTGAATATCAGCCTGCTTATTCAGCATTTTGGCAATAATAGTTCCTCCCATTGTAGAACCTTCCATCACGTATAATACACCTAATGCCTGTACCACATCATTTACCTGCGGCAGGTTATCGCACTTCTTAAAATTGTTTGCCCCGGCAGAAATGGTATTGATATCCTTAAGAATAGCGCTACTTTTTCTCCTGTCAGAATACGAAGGCACAATATTGTTGGAAATATATTTATTGAGCAATGGTTCAAGCGGCGCATAGTAACCATAAAATAAACGTAGCAGTTTTTCGTAGTCTTCAGGCGATTCCACTTTCTTAATATAACCAACCATCTTCTTTTCGAGCGAAAGATGCGCCTGCTTTGTCTTTTCTTTCAATCTAGCTGCTATCATATACTGAAGTATTACAATGCAATTTACAGTATCAGGTTTTTATCCGGTGTTATTTATGGATTAAGTTTTGTAGTACAGGCACAAAATAATTGTATTCCTTTTAGCACATTATTTGTTAAAATAAAATCAGTTAGAAAATCATTTTCCCCAGATTAGCGCAAATCTGCGCATGGAATCTGCATAAGTCTGCCGGAAAATTATTTCCGTAAATATTTTAAATGCGTACGGTATTTATTACTAAATTTGTTAGCAATACACAATATGTTTTACAGGGCAGACCTCCATATTCATTCGCATTATGCAAAAGCTACAAGTCCGCAGCTAACACTGGAATTGTTAGACCGCTGGGCACAGATAAAAGGGATCCGGTTGTTAGGTACAGGAGATTTTACGCATCCTGCATGGTTGAAGGAGATAAAAGAAAAGTTATTATCAGACGAGAATGGATTCTTTCATTTAAAAACAGGTGGTAATACAGGATTCTGTTTATCTACAGAAATATCTTCTGTATATGTATATGGCAATAAAGTGCGCAAGAATCATAATCTGGTATATATGCCGGATATTGATGCTGTTGAAAGATTTAATAAAAAACTGAGTAAGTATGGTGACCTTTCTTTAGACGGCAGACCAACTGTTGCACTATCTTCCGGTGATTTACTGGAAATGGTACTGGAAATATCTGACCGCGCACATCTCGTACCTGCCCATGCATGGACGCCGTGGTTTTCAACGCTTGGCTCTAAGGGCGGGTATGATAGCATAGAAGAATGTTTCAGGGATTTAACGCCTTGCATATTCGCCATTGAAACCGGTTTATCATCTGACCCTGCCATGAACTGGCAATGGAGCAAGCTCGATCATTTGACTATGATGTCAAGCTCGGACGCACATTCACTTCACAATCTTGGCAGAGAGGTTAATTTGTTTGATACTGATTTCACTTACGACGCCATGTTTAATGCAGTAAAAAGCAAAAAAGGTTTTTCAGGTACCTATGAATTTTTTCCTGAAGAAGGCAAATATTCTTTTGACGGGCATAGAAAATGCGGGATATCAATGTCGCCAGCATTGAGTAATGATATAAACGCGATTTGCCCGGTTTGCAAAAAGCAGCTAACCATTGGCGTTATGAGCAGGGTGAGTAAATTGTCTGACCGCAGCACACCTATAAAGCCTGCAGATGCCCCGGGATTTGAATATATTATTCCGCTGCGTGAAATATTAGCGGAAATAAATGGCACAAGTGTAAATAGTACCAGGGTGGAAAAAGCATATACTGATGCTGTTGCATTTTTTGGAAATGAATTTGCTTTACTGAAAGAAGCATCGGTTGACGACATCAGGAAATACAACAATACCATTGGTGAAGCTATTTGCCGCATGCGTGCAGGAAAAGTGAACAGGGTTGCCGGTTATGATGGTATATACGGAAGAATAACCCTGTTTGAAAATGGAGAGGTGTTGAAAGCAAAACCAACGCAGATAGCATTGTTTGGATAGGCAATTGTTTCCTCAGTTTTGTTTTAAGTAATTTATCTTCAAACCATAAATAAGCCTGCCTTCACGTGTCAGGAAAACAATAAGTTGACAAATATATTGGCAGACGAAATTATTTATGCTACTAAGTCTTATAACCTTAGTAACAAATCTTGAAACTCCAATCATTACTTTATTACATTTTGCTTAGATGATTACAGTAACTTTAATAAACAAAGAAGCTAATAAGGTTGTACTGTAGCTGGTTGTGAGTTATTAAGGTTAAGAACTCAGCATTACGTGCTATGCTTTGTGAGCGCCGGCAGGGTTAATAAAATACATAGCAGCGTTACCTTAATCGTGAAAAGTCAGGCACAACTACCGGTTTACCTACCGAATGATTTCTATAATTTTGTATATATGAAATGGAATAAATTAGAAACGGAAGCACAGTGGCAAAAAATTCTTGAAGACTCCAAAAATAAATTACAGCTTGTTTATAAACATTCTATCCGCTGTTCTATAAGCAGTATTGTAAAAGGAAGACTGGAAAGAACAAAAGAACCTGCTGATATTGATTTTTACTATCTTGACCTTATCAACTACAGATCAATTTCAAACAATATAGCAGAAGATATGAGGGTGGCGCATGAATCTCCACAGGTATTGCTGATTAAAGATGGTAAATGTATCTATAATGAAAGCCATACCGGAATAAATATGGATGATATTATTGCAGAAGGAATGCAGGCGTAATTTTTTGCAACAATTAATTCGTATATTGGTAGCTACAATTCACCAAATAAAAAGGAGGTATTCATGATATCTACAGATAAAACATGGAAATCTCCGGTTATTATTGCATAACCGGGTTATCCATAAAAATAATCTGCTGACAATTGTCAGAAGCCACCGGTAAAATGGTGGCTTTTTAATGTACGCTGATTGGTAAGCATTAATCAATCAATGGTAATCGCTCCGGCCAAATATCAGGCAGTTCGCCGCTAAAGCCCATTTGCGGCAGGTCATTTATTGCTGCTATTTCTTCTTTTGTAAGATTGAAGTCAAACACATCTATATTTTCTGCTATCCTGTCGTTAGTAGTTGATTTTGGAATTGGAATTGCGCCATGCGCTATTATCCAGCGCAAACAAATTTGCGAGATGGATTTGTTATACTTTTTAGCTAATGACTGAAGCAGAGGATTTTTAAAAACCCTTCCGCGTGCCAACGGCGACCAGGCTTCGATAGCAATATTATGCTGCCTGCAATAACCTGTAACTTCCGGTTGCCAGTAGCCGGGATGAAATTCAATTTGATTTAACGCTGGTTTTACTTTAGCTGTTTGCATTAACGCGTCAAGATGTGGGGGAAAGAAATTACTTACACCAATAGATTTTATTTTTCCATCCGCCTGTAATTCTTCCATCGCTTTCCATGCATCAGCATTGGCTTTTTGCCAGTTATCATAATTGCGTGCATTAGCTGGCCAGTGAATAAGATAAAGATCTATATAACCAAGTTGTAATAGCTGCAGTGATTTTTCAAAAGCTTTCTTTGCTTCATTATAGCCAAGTTCTTCGCGCCACAATTTTGTAGTAATACATAATGCTTCGCGAGGGATGCCACTTTTACGAATGCCTGCGCCCACCACTTCTTCATTCTCATATTTAGCAGCAGTATCAAATAAACGATATCCTTTTTCTACCGCAAATTTAATGGCTGCTATAGCTTCATCTTCTGTTGCTTTATATGTACCAAAACCAATAGATGGGATGATATTACCGTCGTTAAGCGTAACTGTCTTCATCTTTCGGGTCATAATAAGTTTAAAAATGTTATCAGGAACAATTATAATGCTATTAAAAGAGGGCACAGCAGGCGTTATGCACATCCGTTTTATTGCATATAACAAGTCAGGCATTGCCTTATTCCCCGGAACAAGCTTTTGAACCTAATTCCTCACCGGCTTCCCTCCTTTCAATACACTCTGTATTCGCTCTAATGTTTTCTTTTCACCGCAAAGGCTGAGGAACGCTTCCCGTTCAAGATCTAACAAATATTGTTCGCTTACTAAAGTTGGTTCACTGAGGTCGCCGCCGCACATTACATAAGCGAGTTTTTTTGCTACCACACCATCATACGCTGTGGCATAATTAGCACGCTGCATTCCATTGATGCCTGCGTACAACGCACCGAGTATTGACCTTCCTCTTACCAATATATCTGTACGTTGAACCGGCATGGTATAGCCGTTATCATACATTTCTATTACACTGGTTTTGGCAGCAGCAATTCTCCTGTCAGGATTAATAATCACTTCATCATGCCCTTTTCTTAAAATACCCAAATCGAATGCTTCAAAAGCGCTGGTAGATACTTTGGCAGTGGCAATAGTTAAAAAGCGATTCTTTAACGGAATAGTATCAGGTTCATCTTCCTGCAACTCATCGGCGGCGCGCAATACAAACTCTTTGGTGCCGCCGCCGCCGGGTATCAATCCCACACCAAGCTCAACCAAACCGATATAAGTTTCAGCAGCAGCCATTACTTTATCGCTATGCAAACTCAATTCACATGCACCGCCCAGGCTCAGTGCATGAGGAGCAACAACCACCGGTATGCTGGAATATCTTGCACGCATCATCGTATTCTGAAATGCACGCACAGCCATATCCAGTTCATCAAATTCCTGCTCTACGGCAAACATAAATATCATACCCACGTTAGCGCCTGCTGAAAAATTCTGGGAATCATTTGCTATCACAAGTCCTTTATATTTTTCTTCCGCTAATGCAATCCCTTTATTAATCCCTTCCAGCACCTCCCCTCCTATTGTTCCCAGCTTGGTATTCCATTCCAGCCCCAACACATCATCACCCAAATGATACACATTGGCAGCGCTGTTTTTCCAAACGGTTTGCCCCACAAAATTCTTCATCACTATAAAAGCACTTTCCGCTTCCTCCGCCACAGTTGACAAATAGTTGCTCACTGTTGGAGAGTAACATAATTTCTTTCCGCTCTCAATTTTATAGAAAGAAGTATTGCCTTTTGCCAGCATGTCATCCACCCAGGCTGCTACGCTGAAACCGGCATCTTTCATCGCTTTCACGGTTCTTTCAACACCCAGTACGTCCCATGTTTCAAAAGCGCCGATCTCCCAGCCAAATCCTGCTTTCATGGCATCATCTATCGGGTATATCTCGTCTGAAATTTCGGGTATCCTGTGTGAGATATAAGAAAACAAACTGTAATGGAATTGCCTGTAAAACTCACCTGCTTTATCCTGCCCGCCAACCAGCATTTTTATACGCGTCTTTACATCGTCAATTGGTTTAGCAGCCTCAACACTTGCAAATTTTGGCTTTTTGCGCGGTTCATATTCCATTGTCTGCAGGTTCAGCACCAATATTTCTGATGCGCCACCTGCGCCTTTAATTTTCTTAAAAAATCCCTGGCCGGTTTTATCTCCCAGCCATTTGTTGGCAACAATTTTTTCGAGCCATCCGGGAATAGTAAAGATTGCTTTGGCTTCATCATCGGGGCAATTATCATGCACACCAACGGCAACCTTCACCAGGGTATCAATGCCCACCACATCAGCAGTGCGGAACGTAGCAGATTTTGGTCTGCCGAATATCGGGCCGGTCAATACTTCAATCTCATCAATACTCAACCCAATCTTGTCCATTATTTTAAAAACAGACATGATGCTGTATACACCGATTCTGTTCGCGATAAATGCAGGCGTGTCCTTACAAAGCACGGTTGTTTTACCAAGAAACAAATCACCATAATGCATCAAAAAATCCACCACTTCTTTATCAGTATATGGCGTCGGAATAATTTCAAGCAGTTTTAAATAACGCGGAGGATTGAAGAAATGCGTTCCGCAAAAATGCTTTTTAAAATCCTCACTTCTCCCCTCTGCCATCATATGTATGGGAATACCCGAGGTATTTGAAGTAATCAGCGTTCCCGGCTTACGGTATTTATCAACTTCTGAAAGCACAGATTGTTTAATATCCAGTCTTTCAACCACTACTTCAATCACCCAGTCATAACCGGCAATGTCTTTCATATTATCGGTGAAGTTGCCGGTTTTTATTTTCTTTACCGCCTCTTTGGTATATATGGGCGAAGGATTTGATTTTATAGCGGCAGCAAGCGCATCATTCACTATACGGTTTTTTACTGCCGTACTTTCCAATGTAAGCCCTTTGGCTTTTTCAGCATCGCTCAATTCTTTTGGTGCAATATCAAGTAATAAAACAGGTACACCAATTCCTGCAAAATGGCATGCAATCCTTGAGCCCATCACTCCTGAACCTAATACGGCTACTTTTTTAATAACACGTTTCATGTGTATTTTTTTATAAAATAGTTAGCTAAACAACTAATTTATTCCGAAGATAGTATAAAATTGTTGTAGAATGAAACGTGATAATGCTTTAAAAACTAATGTTAATTTCGGGTATGTCACGCAATGATGCAACGGAAATATTCCTGGCAGGAGTAGAAGCTGTAAAGCCGGCCAATTTTATACCTGCCCACATTAAGGTTGATGATGGATGCCTGTATATCAGTTCATCAAAAATCCCTTTGACTGCGTTAGGCAATATATATGTTGCGGCGGCAGGCAAGGCCGCTGCTGCAATGGCATTGGAAACAGAAAAAATTGCAGGTGAGCATATTACCGAAGGACTTGTTGTTACAAAATATGAACATGCGCTTCCCTTAAAAAAATGCAAAACAATTGAAGCTGGCCATCCTGTACCTGATAACAATAGTATAACAGGTGGAAACGAATTGTTATCTCTTTTCAAAAAGGCCAGGAAAAATGATCTGATCATAATGCTTGTGAGCGGAGGCGCATCGGCGCTGGTTGCGGATTGTCCACCGGGAATAAGTTTAGAAAACATACAGCAAACCGTTCAACTGCTGTTAGGTTGCGGAGCGTCTATTGATGAAATCAATACCATAAGAAAACATTTGTCTTTATTAAAAGGCGGGCAATTAGTTAAACATACGAAAGCAAAGATCATTTCGCTTATTTTAAGCGATGTGCCCGGTGATGATCTTTCAGTAATTGCAAGCGGCCTAACCGTTGCCGACAAAAGCACCTTTGCGGAGGCGTGGAGTATCATTAATAAATACGCATTAGCGCATTCATTACCACAAAGCATATACGAATGGTTACAAAAAGGCACAAATAAAATAATACCCGATACGCCCAAACCGGGAGACAGCATATTTGAAAAAGTGAGTAATTATATTGTAGCTAACAACGCGATAGCATTACAGGCCTCTGCAGAAAAAGCAAAACAACTTGGCTATACCGTACAAATACTTTCTCCTTCTCTTTCAGGAGAAGCATCGGCACAGGCAGTTTTCTTTTTAAAAGAACTGCATAAACATTCCGGCAACAAAAAAATATGCCTGTTATGGGGAGGCGAAACAACAGTTACCATAAAAGGAAAAGGCAAAGGCGGACGAAACCAGGAATTTGCATTAGCCGCATTATGTGCTGCAAAAAACAATGCTGACCTTACACTTAAAAATATAACCATACTCTCCGGAGGCACAGACGGTACAGACGGCCCCACAGATGCTGCCGGCTCAGTTATTAATGAGCAGACAGCAAACTTTGCATCACTCAATCCCTGTACATACCTTGCTGACAATGACGCTTATCGTTTTTTTAAGCAGGCGGGCGGGCTTTTAATAACAGGCCCTACACAAACCAACGTGATGGATATTGTGGTAGGTTTAATGAATGATGAGGAATAGATTTAGCTTCACAGCTATACAATGAACATCCCCATAGAAAAAAAATTTTCTTTAAAGTTGGTCAATAATATATAACATCTTAAATTTAAGTGTTGAAAGAAATATGTGGAACACCTCCAAGCTAAGAATGCGCCAAATTTTACAGGAGAGTGACAACGTAGAATAAATCTGTCAACGGCGGAATATTCTGACACAGCGCCTAATTCTGCAGGTAAGATTATTTAAAAACACCTCCGATCATGAAATTAATTGCTTCTATTACATTATTTGCACTGGCGAGCTTCATTTCTTGCACGAAAGCGGATAAAAGTTTAGTTGAATCACCGACATCTTCAATCGAAAATATACAGGATGATTCAGTCTTCCAAGAAGAGCTATTGTATATTCAAAAGCAGTACGCAAATATTCAGGATTTTCAAGCTCTTAAAGACTATCTAAAAAATGGTCAGTTATCAGAGAGTGAAGAAAAAAACATTCATAAGATTTTTGGATATGAAACTAGAGATCAATTTTTAACTGATTTAACACGTCAAAGAGACAGGATAATATTTCTAAATAAAAAGTATAATCTACCGAATGTAGAATATAATAAGAAAATACTTGCGATAGAGAAATCCTTTGATAATCTTGGTGTTTTCTCAGTTAAATCCGATGCAAAACTGGCAGCGAGAGCGATAGATCCATGTGAGTCATACGTAGAAATTGTATTACTTCCGTGGCAGCCGAGGCTACTGTTATGCATGTTGGATGTGCAGTAGCGGATTTAACCGTAATTGCAGGAGTTATATGTCATGGTGCAGCAATTCTTTATCAATATACTGCGGGCAACAATTGTAATCTTGAGGCTGAAAAATGCCAAAACCCACAGTAATACATCATTTAAAAAACACTTCAGTTATGAAAGCCATCCCCACACTTCGAACTATTCCATTTATTCTATTAGGATTCATTTTGTTAGCAAAAGCTTTTTTCCCGGAATTTTCTACGTCTCATTCCCGGTACTATCAACCGGTTGTTTTAAGCTTTTGTTTAATAAGCATAGTAATAGCAGTTTTACTATTTCAAAAAAAGACTATAAAGAAAAGCAACCTGTATTTATTGCCATTAGGAGCAGGTGCGACAATAATTATTTTTTTTCATCAATATCTCAATAATTAGATATTAAAACTGTAATTCAAGTCATTATCCAACGCTGTGCGTGGCGTCTTCGCCACGCACTTCTGTTTTGTCGCCTCTGGCGACTATACCTGAAACTGCATAAATAAAGCCTGGAACTTGTGTTTACTATCGCCATCGCCGAAGGCGACAAGACAATCGGGGCTGACTAAAAAGATAAATGAAGGCTTTGAGAATCGCATAAACGACTATTGGTCTCCATCACCCACCCGAATAAATTAATCATTCGGCGACCTTTTTAGTCAGCCCCAGCGGGCTATCAGCGGTCAGCTATTTAGCTATGAGCTTTGGGCTATGAGTATTTATCGGGTTATTCCTGCGGGTGCTTTTTGTTTCGGTATGTGAAGACACCATACCGATAGAAAAAATCGCTTTCAGGCAGATGATTTACTTCGTTTTCATAATGGAATATAGAAAATCAAGCCTTTTTGCATCCGGCAATGTTTGGGATTGCTGTGTATCACCCAGTATCATTACAACTTTATCTTTTGCATTGTAAGGCTCCCATCCGGGCAGGCCCTTGCTGTTGGGATCGCCGGTTTTAATAAAGTTTGCCCAATAGGTTGACATAACGTCTGCAAGTTTATGATCAATACCTGTCCACAGGCGGTTGACGAATATAAGATTGTTATAAGCATAAGGCACTTCACCGGTATGAAATGCGCCATACTTTGCATATTCACCTGTACCGGGCACCTTACGGGTAAAGCGATAAACATATACTTTACTGCCCTGTTCGCTTGCTGTGTTTGCCCATATGTAGTTCTGCACACCAAAAATTATATCTCTTGAAAGATCGTATTGCGATGCTGATGCAACAGCATCATTGGTAGCGGGATAATGCTCCAGGAGCGCTTCCGCATTATTGCCATATTGCTGCTGCATTTGTTTTGTATAATCTTCTGCATTTTTAATGGCCCCGGCTAAACCTTCGTTCTCATTCCAGCCGGTTAACAGCGTTACTTTATTTGCTTTATTCTCTTTAAAAATATTTGCTATGGATTGCGGCAGCACATAACCATCAATGATAACATCGCTGCGTGATTGTGCATGCATTAATTCAGATGCCGGCAGCTTTCTTAATGCTTCAATTGAACTGGCATGTAACGCCGTTGCTGTTTGTACGCCTGCTTCTTCTGCCTGCTGAAGATTGTTGCTGAAATTATTTCTTAAAAAAGAAGCGCCGCTTTCGGCAATGGCTTTATTGAAAAGGCCTTTTGTAAGGGGAGAAGCCACCAATGTATTTACGCTCCTGGAACCTGCCGATTGTCCTGCAATGGTAACGTTACCCGGGTCGCCGCCAAAGGCGGCAATATGCTGCTGCACCCATCTTAAAGCAGCTACCTGGTCGAGAATTCCGTAGTTTCCTGAAGCATGGTAAGGCGACTCTTTAGTAAGTTCAGGATGTGCAAAGAAACCAAAGATGCCTACGCGGTAATTGATGCTCACAAACACAATGCCTTTGCGGGCCATGGCTTCGCCGTCATAAATGGGAACGTTGCTGCCTCCGCTTGCAAAACCACCGCCATAAATCCAAACCAATACCGGCAATTTTTTATTGGCTGATGCTGAGCCTGTCCATACATTCAGGTATAAACAGTCTTCGCTTATGGGCTCCCTGCGTATTAAAAACTCTTCGCTCCACATGCTGAATGGCGCAGGTGAAGCCTGCATAGGGCTGGCGCTGAATGTATCGCATTTTCTTACACCGGCCCATGGCTGCACAGGCTGTGGCGCTTTCCATCTTAATTCGCCAACAGGCGGCGCTGCAAAGGGAATGCCTTTAAAAATATGTATACCGTTTTGAACAGTGCCTGAAACTAATCCTGCACCTGCTTGTACAACAGGAGTATTTGTTTGTGCAAATGATATAACTGAAATGAACAATGACAGAAAAAAAGCAGGCAATCGTTTTATATTCATTTTAAATCAGGTTTATTTTTTCAATGCTTTTGCAATTCCCTTCTGCACCAGTGCTTCCATTATTTTATAACCTTCAGGAGTTGGGTGTACGCCATCTTTAGAAAGCCTTTCGGGCAATCCTTTTCTTTCATCCGCCATTGCAGAAAAATAGTCAACATACACAATATTATTTTTTGCGGCGTATGCTTTCAGCATCTTATTAATGGCTACTACTTTTTCTGCAGGCTGCAGGCCGGGCCGCCAAGTAAAATCATATGCCGGCAGAATAGAACATATAACGGGTTTGATATTATTGGCTTTGGCCAGCTCAACCATGGAAACAATATTGCCATACGTATCTTCTGGCCGTATATACCCTGTGTTTTGCGCAATATCATTGATGCCAGCAAGAATCACGACTGCCGCAGGTTTCAGGTCAATTACGTCTTCACGGAAACGCACCAGCATCTGCGGTGTTGTTTGCCCGCTTATACCACGGTCTGCGTATGGATTTTTAGCAAAGAACTCCGCATCTGCTCTTATCCAGCCATCGGTAATAGAATTGCCCATAAACACTACGCGGTCTTTAACGGGTGGCATTGATTTTAATTTCTGATTATCTTCATCATACCGTTTAATATTGGGCCAGTCTTTCAACATTTCCTGCATTCTTTCAACCTGTTGCGCATTAGCAGCAACGGCTGATTTTGTAATGTTCGCGGTACTTAACCAATCGCCGAATTTTTCTATCCAGTTATCAGTCGGGATATTTTGCTTACGCATGCCAAAGCCATGGCCGCCTTTTGCGTATGCATGCAATTCAGCAGGATGTTTTGATACAAGCCATTTATTATACAGGCTGATGCTATGTGTTGTAAGCCCCAACTGGTCGTCAGATGCAACAGTGATAAACATTGGTGGCGCATCATTTGCTACAGTTGATTGCAGGCTGTCGGGGAAGAAAGCATAAACAGGTGCAACAAAATCGGGTTTATTATCAGCAGTATAATTAAATGCTGCACCTGCGGCAACAGTACCGCCGGCCGAAAAACCCATAATGCCTATTTTACCGGCATCAATATTATATTCTGCGGCATGTTTGCGTACATAACCGATCGCTTCGCGGCCATCTGCAATAGCCATAAGAATCGCTATTCTCGTCTCCTCATCATTTTCATTTCCCTTGCTTATCATATCCATCATTTCCTGTATGGGATTACCGGTTTTGCTGAACACCAGCCGGTACTTTAATACAAAGCAGATGATACCTTTTTTATTGAGCCACCTGGCCACATCAACGCCTTCGCTGTTGATGGACAACAGATGAAAGCCCCCACCTGGCGCAATTACTACAGCCGTGTTTGTTTTGGGCGCTGCTGAATCAGGAAGATATACGGTTAATGTGGGACGCGATACATTATACACAATGGGCGTGTGAAACATATTGCTGTCCTGCCTGACTTCATCCCAGTTCCAGTTTTCAGAGCCGGGGCCGCACCATTGTATAGCGGTATTACTTTTTGCGCATGGATGCTGAATGTGCAAAATAGTATTAATGCAAGTGATAGATAGATTTTTTTCATGACATAAAAATATTCCTTTTAATTAAAAAAAACACCAAGAACGTACTAAGCCACTGAATATCCTTATCTTATTAGTTATTTGAAATCAATAACTTCAAATATTATTTCAGGAAACAACTTCATACCGTGTTTACGCCACATAGCCCAATAATCATATTCAGTTTTTATATTCTGCTGATTGGCTGTTTATCCAACGTCAATACTGCTATAGCCCAAAGCTCCGGTGATTATATCCGATCCAGGGAAGGAAAGCCTATGCTGCTTCGAAAATCAATGCTTTTAAGCTGCCTTAAAAACTTTAAAAAAGACAGGAGTGACAAGGCTGCCGTTGCTGTATGCGACTGTTACCTTGATAAAATTGATAAGTATTTCACCAATAAACAATATAAGGAAAACATAAAAAACCGGATTATAGATTTTCCGTCCTTACTTAACAAAGATGAGATTATAAAAAAACAGATTGATGATTGTTTTAAAAATTCGGGAAAGTCTATATTAATGTCAATAGAAAGTTTTCAGGAAGAGAATATTACAGAATGTATTGCATCTATACAAAAAGGCACAAATAAAACATTAAACATACAAAAAGTCAGAGATTTTTGTAGTTGCCAGTTCGAACTGATCAAAGCGAAAAAATTGAGCGATATAGAATATCAGGCAATTTATAATCCTAATTCTCTGCTTTATTATGAGGTGATGTATAAATGCGGGAGCCCGTTTGGAGACGGTGATGCCACCACCAGCCAATGGACAGCCAATGCCATTAATGACATAGAGGGCCCTGCATCAGACAGCATCAGAATATTAAACTTTAATGGCATGACATATGCGCGGTTAAAAATCGGCAATGATGTTTTATTTTGGCTTTTCGACACAGGCGCAAATGATTTATTAATTACCCGGGAAATGGAAGAGCAGCTCAAAAAAGAAAATATTCTCACTCAAAAGAACTATTTAGGCACAGGTGAATATGAGATGGCTAATAGCTCTATTGATACCTGTAGGAAATATATTATTCAAAACGTTGGCATTGGCAAATTTCAGGTGAATAATGTTACAATTGCAGTAAGCGATAAAGCAAAAAAAATAATCCTGGGCAGGAGCCTGCTCAATAAATTCAGGCAATGGGTATTGGATAATAAGAATAGCGTATTGATTTTAACCAAATAATAATGAATTATACTATGCTTCGAACACTGTTTTTTATTAACGCTATTGATCGTATATCGTTCATCACAACCCACCGTTGGCTATTTGCCATTCAACAGATTCCTGTACTGCTTCAATAGAACTATACCGCGGCTTGTATTGTAGCAGCCGCCGGGCTTTTTCAATGCTGCAGCACGGACTGTGAATAAGATGATCCCACGTAATAACAGCATCATCTTCATTTACCGTTTGCCGCCATTGATCCCAGGGCAGGAATTTCATGATTGCCGGTTGCTCAAACCATGTTCCCATCAGTTCTGCATAGCCCCGCATGCTCATTGCCTGGGGAGAAACGATATTGAAGCTGTCACCTGTTACTCTATCCGCATGATGAATGGAAAGCTCGAACGACTGTGCCACATCGTCCGCATGCACGTGATGCAGAGTTTCCATTCCAAGGTTAGGCAGCAGGATTTCTTCCCCCTTCTTCAATTTTTCAAACACTTCCATGTTAAGATTACCTGCCGGGTTCACCGGCTTCCACCCGGACCCACAATATGCCCCGGGTGGAGGATGGTTACGGGAAAGCCCCGTTCCTTCGCCTCACGTAACAGAAAAGCTTCCGCCGCTGCTTTATCTTTTCCATATTGCGTCAAAGGATTGCGCGGACTGTCTTCACCTGCAGGTACCATCACACTATGACCATACACCCATATCGTACCGCAAAAAAGATATTGTTTGATCTTCCCCCGTAATGCATGTACCATCTGTTCTGCCATGCTTTTGTTAAAGCAGATCATGTCAATCACAATATCCGGTTGCATGGCAGCAATCCGGTTGCCAAAATCATCCGCCACACAGGGATCATTCCGGTCTATATTTACCTGCTGCACTTCATTCCAGGCCGGGTTCGGCAAATAAGGCTGACGCTTACTGCGGGAAACCAGGATCACCCGGTGCCTAGCTTTTACCAGTTTTGGCACCAGGAAAGTACCTACATGACCTGTGCCGCCAATAATTACAATACGCATATGAAAAGAAAATTTTAATGATAAACACCGTTGTAGTTTTCAGGTGTGCAACTGGTAACCCGTTGTAACCAGCCTCCTTACTCTCTTCGGAATGATCAGTTCCTTAGTAAGATATCCCCGGTTGTTAAGATTAAGCTGCAACAATGTGCTGGTAAATCATAAATAACATTATAAATTTAAGTGTTAGGTACGATAAAACTGCCATCCATTTAAGCCAATGTTACTGTTACCAATTGATGTAGAGCAATCGAAAAATATAAAGTTCAGAGAAAATGCTGAATGTTAAATCTGGCAGTTCTTGAAACGAGATGCAATAATGTAATAAGGTTGAGCTAAGCTTCACGTTTCGTTACTAAGGTCATAAGGTTTGATTTTTATAAAGAAATATTGTGTGATTTGAAATATGCGGAGGATTGTACATATAAAACGAACTTGCTGCACAATGGCTTGGTAACCAGGGCATGCAGCAGAGTGTATATATAATTAGTAATATCCTCCTGCATATATTAATTTTGCGTAATCAATTTTTTATGATTATAGAGCACCAGGAACTGTTGGCCGGCTGGGGCAACTACCCCGCAACAAAAGCATTAGTAGCTAATCCACGTTCTGAAAAAGAATGGAAGGAAATAGTAAGCCAGGGAAATATTATACCACGCGGTTTGGGAAGAAGTTATGGCGACCAGGCTATCAACGATAACAAGCATGTTGCCATCAGCACACGCATGAATCATTTCCTTGGCTGGGACGAAGCTTCAGGTATACTGGAATGTGAAGCGGGCGCAAGCCTTGAAGAAATCATTACCACATTCGCTCCGCGTGGATGGCTGCCCATGATTTGCCCCGGAACAAAATTCGTTACCATCGGCGGGGCTATCGCGAATGATATTCACGGTAAAGCGCATCACGCGGATGGTTCGTTTATCAACTGTGTGATATCTTTTACCATTTTACTGGCAAACGGAAATATAGTTACCGCGTCAAGAGACGAAAACGCTGATTTGTTTATCGCCAACTTTGGCGGACTTGGTTTACTTGGCGCTATACTCACGGCAAAGATCAGGCTAAGAAAAATTGAGACAACATATTTCAGGCAGAAATCCATCAAGGTTAAAAATCTTGAGGAAATGCTTGAAGCGGTAAATACATACAAAGATTATAATTACTCAGTGGCATGGATTGATGCCATGGCTACAGGCGCTCAACTGGGCAAAGGCGTTTTAACTGTAGGTGAATCTGCAAAATTTAGTGAACTAACTCCTGAGCTTCAAAAAGACCCTTTAAAGATCCATAAGATTTCCAAACTGGGCGTTCCTTTCTTTTTGCCGGGATTTGTGCTGAACAATTTTACAGTACGCATACTTAATTCATTAATTTCTTTTGTGCAGGATTCGCCAAAGGAATTTGTGCATTATGAGAAATTTTTCTTTCCGCTTGATATGATCAACAACTGGAACAGGGGATATGGCAAAAGAGGCTTTATTCAATATCAGTTTGTGATACCGGAAAAAGGTGGCGCTGAAACGCTGAAGAAAATTCTGGAGATGATTGCCAGCAGCGGCTGCACACCATTTTTGAATGTATTTAAAAAGATGGGTGATGGTCAGGGTATATTGTCTTTTCCTTTTAATGGCTACACGCTGGCGATAGATTTTCCGGTGACAAAAGGATTAAAACCTTTCACCCGAAAACTTGATGAAGTGGTATTGAATGCCGGCGGCAGATTATATCTCGGTAAAGATTCGATGCTGGATAAGGAAGTATTTCAAAAAATGTACCCGCAGTATAAGGATTGGATAGCCATTAAAGCAAAATACGATCCGGATAATATTTTCACCTCTGATATTTCGAGGAGGCTGGGGTTGGAAGCATTAATTTGAAAATGAAGGGAGCATGTGGGAATGTGAGAACATGGAAGTGTGGAAATGATTGAACCCTGCCTGCACGCAGCAGGTGCGCGGCCACTGCGTGAAATATTGAGCTTACCTGGTATAAGGTCAATTCACGGTTATAATATATTGCCTGAGTAAGGCATCAATCTTATTTGTTAACATCACCCGGGCATCGGGTTCCGGGTGCTTAAATTTTTCATTGGCTTTCTTTCGTTATCATTAAAAATTTTATGCCAGCCTTGCACCCGTAAATCTCACAAATAATATCCAAAATTGTATAACATATCTTTCCCGGTGCCGTCTCAACTTTGTATTGCAAAACAAAAAAAAATGAATAACAATACCACAAAACTCCGGTTCAGAACAAATATCAACTGCAGCGGCTGTGTTGCTACGGTAAAGCCATTTTTGGATAAAGCGGAGGGAATAATGCAATGGGATGTAAACACTGTGGATAAGAACAAAGTTCTCACCGTTCAATCAGAAGGCATAACCGCACAGCAGGTGATAGACACGGTACAAAAAGCAGGCTTTAAAATTGAATCGCTTAACTTATAAAAATCTTTTTATGAAAAAGTATTTTCTTGCAGTTACTATGCTGCTTTCCGGTTATACCATATTTGCGCAGGATACCGATAAACTCCTCCCCGCATATCTTTCTGTTAAAGACGCGTTGATTGCAACTGATAGCAAAGCTTCGGCTAAAGCCACCGGTGATTTTGTTGACGCTGTAAAAACAGGTAAAGATTTTGCGCAAAAGAATGATTTGCTCAAAGCAGCGGAAGCAATGAATAAATCAACCGATATTGAAAAGCAAAGAACGGCTTTCGAAAAAGTTTCTACTATTATGTGGGATGTGGTAAAACAATCCGGCGCATTAAGCCAGGATGTATATTACCAGTATTGCCCAATGAAAAAAGCTTATTGGCTGAGTAATGAAGCTGCTATCAAAAATCCATATTACGGCGCTAAAATGCTTGCATGCGGTAGTGTGAAAGATAAAAAACTGAAATAAAACATTCATAGCATGCGGCTTTTTTTAACATCCCTGGTACTCACCTTTATTATCAATTACGGCTATGCGCAGAAGCTTATTCATTATGACCTTACTATAAAAGATACAACCGTAAATTATACGGGTAAAGCCCGCAAAGCCATTGCCGTAAACGGGCAATTGCCGATGCCCACTTTATATTTTACGGAAGGTGATACTGCCGAAATATTCGTGCATAACCTCATGCATCATGAAACATCTTTACACTGGCATGGCTTACTGTTGCCTAATGAGCAGGATGGCGTACCATATCTTACCACTGCTTCTATTATGCCGCACAGTATACATAAGTACAAATTTGTACTTCGCCAATCCGGTACATATTGGTACCATTCCCATACTATGCTGCAGGAGCAGGTGGGTATGTACGGCGCTATTGTAATTTATAAGCGAAATGAAAAGCCAGGGTACGAAGAGGTACTGCTGCTAAGTGATTGGACAAATGAAAATCCTCACCAGGTAGAACGTTCACTGCACTACGGTACAGACTGGTATATGATTAAGAAGAATGCAGTGCAGAGCTATGTTGAATCTATAAAAGAAAAACATCTGCAGACAAAACTGGGCAATGAGTTCAAGCGCATGCATGCAATGGATGTAAGCGATGTATATTATGATGCGTTTACTGTAAATGGAAAAACATCAGGATCGGGATCAGCATATAAAGCGGGCGATAAAGTAAGGCTAAGGGTTGTCAATGGCAGTTCAAGCACCTATTTCTGGCTCAATTATGCCGGTGGAAAAATTACGGTGATCGCTTCGGATGGAATGGATGTGGCGCCGGTGGAAGTTGATCGTTTGATGATTGGCGTTTCTGAAACCTATGATGTAGAAGTAACTATTCCCGGATCAGGCAAGTCGTATGAATTTTCAGCAACTTCTGAAGACCGCATCGGGCAGTCATCTTTTTGGTTAGGCGATGGCGAAAAAGTGTATCAACCCAAAATGCCTTTGCTGAATTATTTTGAGGGCATGAAGATGATGAATGGCATGATGACATTGGGTGGCAATATGCATGATATGGGCATGAATATGAGCCTGCAGCAAATGGATATGAACGCGGTAATGTATCGCGAAAATATTGATACATTAAAAACGCTGAACTACGGCATGCTGAAATCTCCGGTAAAAACTACTTTGCCGGATAAGCCATTTCGCGAACTGCGTTTTGAGCTTACCGGTAATATGAATCGCTATGTATGGACGATCAATAACAAAACCGTTTCTGAAACAGATAAAGTATTGATTAAAGCAGGGGAGAATATCCGTATCATCCTCGTTAATAATTCTATGATGCGGCACCCAATGCATTTGCACGGGCATTTTTTCAGGGTGCTGAATGAACATGGTGATTATGCGCCATTGAAAAATGTACTGGATATTATGCCTGTGGAAACCGATACTTTGGAGTTTAATGCGTCGGAACAATATGGCGACTGGTTTTTTCATTGCCATATTTTATATCACATGATGGCGGGCATGGGCAGGATATTCAGCTATGAAAATTCACCGCCCAACCCACAGATACCTGATACAAAGGCAGCATTAAAAAAAGTATATGCAGATGACAGGCGATTTTTCCCGGGCGCGGAAATTGGATTGGAAAGCAATGGCAGTGATGGTGAAATAACGTTAATGAATACGCGCTGGAAATTCAGTACAGAATGGCGCCTGGGTTTAAACGATAAAAAAGGGTATGAAACCGAAAGTCATTTTGGAAGATATATTGACCGCAACCAGTTTTTGTTTGGATACATAGGTTGGGATTGGCGATACAGGAGCGAAGATCATGACAAGAATATTTTTGGTGTATCAAGCACAAAAAATGCCCGGCATGTGGCGCACCTTGGTATACAGTATACATTACCGTTCTGGATTATTGCAGATGCATCTTTAGATCATACCGGTTATTTCCGACTGCAATTCAAAAGAGAAGATATAGCTGTTACCCGCAGGCTTCGCCTTTGGGGTATGTGGAACACAGATAAGGAATATGCTATTGGCACGCGATATATCATCTCAAAATACTTATCTGCCTCTGCGCATTATGATAGTGATATGGGGCTGGGCGCAGGAATAGCGGTAACATATTAGAGCGGGAGTCAGCTGTCAGCTATCAGAAATTGTTGTTAGCATCAGCTAGCTCACGGCTCAATGCTGACAGCTGAAAGCTATCAGCTCATACCCCAACTTGGTTTTCTCACCCATTTCAAATACCTTTGCGGTCGTTTTTTAAGAAGCTGTAAAAAGTTTCAATTAACTAATTATCAATCAACTAATTAACTTTCTCAAATATGCCCGGCGCATTAAAAGAAGTTCGTAATCGTATCAAATCTGTACAAAGTACACAGCAAATTACCAAAGCCATGAAAATGGTGAGCGCGGCAAAACTGCGTCGTGCCCAGGATGCTATCATCCAAATGCGGCCTTATGCACAGAAATTGCAGGAAATGCTGAGCAATATTGTAAGCAATACAGATGGCGATACCGGCGCTGATCTTGCGGTTGAGCGTGCTCCTGAAAAAGTGTTGCTGATTGTAATTTCCTCCGACAGAGGATTGTGCGGCGCTTACAATGCCAATATTATCAAGTCTGCCCGTAATGTAGTGCAGGAAAAATATCCCCGGCAATTGGCAAAGGGCAATGTAACCGTTTGGCCAATCGGCAAAAAAGCATACGATTATTTCCAGAAAGCAAAATGGACGGCAATAGAGCGTTACAGGGATATATTCCTTTCTCTTTCTTTTGAGCATGTGCAGGAAGTGGCGCAGGCTGCTATTGAAGCATTTTCCAAAAAAGAATTTGATGTTGTAGAGATAGTGTACAGCGAATTCAGGAACGCGGCTACACAACGTTTTGTGGTGGAAAGATTTTTACCTATACCTAAAGTAGAAAGCAAAGGAAATACTACAAAGGCTGATTTTATTTTTGAGCCCGATAAGGAAACCCTGATCGCTGAACTGATGCCGAAGATATTAAACACACAGTTATATAAAGCTGTACTTGATGCCAATGCAAGCGAGCATGGCGCAAGAATGACAGCAATGGATAAAGCCAGTGAGAATGCGAATGAACTGTTGAAAGGTTTGAAAATTTCTTACAACCGTGCACGCCAGGCTGCTATTACAACCGAGCTTACTGAAATTGTGAGTGGTGCAGCAGCATTGCAGGGATAACCGGAGTAAGAATAGTATTTGGTTTACCCGGCACGATTTTTTGAGTTTATATATTTGAGTTAGCCTCTCATGGAAATTTCACAGATCATACCACATATAGAAGCATTGATATTTGCCAGTGAAAAGCCTTTAACAAGCCTTGAGCTGGCTGATCTTGTAAACCAGGCTTTAGGGTTTATAGAAGACCGTGCTACAATAGACCAGGTTGATGCGGCTATTGAAGGTATACGTGAAAAATATGCTACTGAATTTTATCCATTCGAAGTAAGACAGAGCGGGGGGGGATGGCAATTTCTTACCAAGGCAGAATACCATAAAACCATTGGGCAGTTAAACGGCGATAAATTTTTGAAACGCCTTTCAGCGGCAGCAATGGAAACGCTTGCCATTATTGCCTATAAACAACCGATAACCAAAGGAGAAGTTGAAGCCATCCGTGGTGTAAACTGCGATTATGTTGTGCAAAAACTTTTAGAAAAAGATCTGGTGGTTATTACCGGCAGAAATGAAGAACTTCCGGGCAAGCCGCTGATATATGCTACCTCAAAATCTTTTATGGATTATTTCGGCGTTAATTCCCCGGATGATCTTCCTAAAATAAAGGAAATATTGGCTGAGCAGGTTGTTGAGCCTACATTGGTAAATGCTGAACATTTTGAAGTGGAAGCCGAAAGCAATCTGATTGTAGCGGAGAATGGCGAATTAGTGCAGGTGGAAGAAGGCGATTCAGCAGATCAGCCAGATCTTTCTTCTGAAGAAAATAATATGAGTGAGCCTGACGAAAATCCCGGAAACGATAATAATACCACTGATACATCTTCATTTCCGGAAGATGAAGTAAAAAGTGATGATGAAGAATAATATCTTTCTTACTCTTTTGCATCAAACCAAACCTTCTTTTCATCATTCCAGGTGCCATTATAATTGATGGTTACTTCTTCATTGGGTTCAATAAGCCTTACTGTTTTTATGAACATGGTGTTATCATCATAATCCATAAAATATTCGCAATTTGACTGATAGGAGTGGTTGTATACAGGTATATATCCCATTGCCATGCAGCATTGATCTTCCTTATCGCCCCACACCTGACTTGTCCCCTTCAAATTTAGTTCGGTTGTAAGTTGTTGTTTATCAGTTATTTAATATTTTATTTTGTTATTTTTACCGCACTAAGGGGTGTTTTTTATGAAAATCAGGGTGGTAAAAACGGCATCCCAAGCCAGTGCGGTTCAAGTGGTGCGGTATCGAAAGGGCAAGCGGATTATTCTACAACATATCGGCTCTGCACACAATGGTGCGGAACTGGAGGAGCTGATGGTTGTAGCACAAGAATGGATAAAAGACTATTCTAAACAGCTCTCTGTTTTTCCTGATGAAAGCCCTAATAAACTCCTCCTCCTCAATCACTGTACTTTCATTGGTGTTCTACACAGTTATTTCTATGAGCAGATAAATTTGATTCAAGACAGATTGGGCTTTGATAAACTGCCGCCATTATTGAACGACCTGGTTTGTATGAGAATATTCGAACCCGCTTCCAAACTTCGTTCGTTAGAATTATTAGAGCAGTATTTCGGTATCAGCCACAGTCGGAAGAGTTATTATAAGATAGCCCCTGGGTGTATTGAACTGAAAGAAACAGTAGAAGGCAAAGTGGTTGCATTTGCCAAAGAGTATTATTCGTTCAATTTTGATATTGTGTTCTATGATGTTACCACGCTTTACTTTGAGGCATTTGAAGAAGATGATTTGCGAAAGAATGGTTTTTCAAAAGACAATAAATCCCGGCAACCACAGATATTAGTAGCCTTACTGGTTAGCAAAGAGGGCTTTCCGGTAGCCTATGAAATATTTAGTGGTAGTACATTTGAAGGGCATACCATTATTCCTGTTATCAAAGCATTTATTGAAAGAAATAAAGTAAAAGAATTTACAGTTGTTGCAGATGCGGCTATGATCAGTTCAGAAAATATCGCCCAATTAACCCAAAACAATATCAATTATATTGTGGGAGCAAGAATGGGCAATATCCCGGCAGATTTGCTTGAAATCGTAGATAAACAGATTAACAGGCAAGACGGCAAAAGCATCAGGATAAAAACGGAATTGGGTTATCTGATCTGTAGTTATTCTTCTGTGCGGTATCGCAAAGATTTGTATGAGATGAACAAGCAAATCGAAAAAGCAAAACAAGTGATAGCCACGCCTTCCAAAGCAAAGAAAACGAAGTTTACCAAAAACAATAAACAACAGATAGAACTCAATGAAGACCTTATCGAAAAAACAAAAAAGTTACTTGGTGTTAAAGGTTATTACACCAATTTGGAAGAAAAGACAGTAGATAATAAAACAATCATAGAGCGTTATCACGAGCTTTATAGAATAGAGCAGTGTTTTAGGGTGTCGAAAAGCGATTTGCAGACAAGACCCATATTCCATTTCAAGGAACAGCCCATCAAACTGCACATATTGATTTGTTTTATGGCATTGGTCATCTCTAAGCACATCGAAATAAAAACAGGGGTATCAATACGAAGGTTCCTGGACGAAGCAAAAAGAATAGCGGACGGGCAAATCCTAAACCATGTGACGGGCAAAACGGTATCTATCAAAGCTCAACCAACTGAAAAAATGAGGGGGCTGGTCGGCAAATTATTCCCACCGCACTAAAAGGGACAAGTCAGGAAATATTCGCAATTTGACTGATAGGAGTGGTTGTATACAGGTATATATCCCATTGCCATGCAGCATTGATCTTCCTTATCGCCCCACACAAAAATATAATCGTGCAGCAGGGTCTGATCTATCAGTTTTCTTTCTTCCGCACTCATTACTATAACCGGCGATATTTCTATGATTGTACCCGGTTTTATTTTTTTTCTTGTAAAAACACCCCGTCCTTTATCTTTGGCAGAATCAATATATAAAAAATCTGATATCATGTTTTTAACCGGAATTTTGTTTTAAGATTGCCAATACGATCTTGCCTCAAAGCTATCTGTAATTTTGAAAAATTTAAATAAATATCATGTCGCTTGAACAGGAAGAAATAGCATTGCAGGATCAGTTTGAAGAAGTAATTAACTCAAACGATAAACTGGCTATACAGGAGTTCCTGAATAACCAGAACATCAGCGATGTAGCTCAACTCATCAGCGACAACGAAGATTACGAAACACAGATTATATCTATTCTTTCTTTACACAGAGCGGTAAGTACTTTTAAGATATTGGATGTACCTGAGCAAAAAAGAATCATTCAATCTCTTCCTCCCATAAAAACCGCTGAACTTTTAAACGAATTACCTGCAGATGACAGAACCGCTTTCCTGGAAGAATTGCCCAATAGTGTGGTAAGAGAATTGATTAAGCTGCTGAACCCGGAAGAAAGAAAGGTTACTTTATCCCTGCTTGGTTATCCTGAAGGCTCCGTGGGCAGATTAATGACGCCCGACTATATAGCCGTGCAGGAGGATTGGACCGTTGCCGAAGTGCTTGAAGAAATACGGCAGGAAGGCAAACACATGGAAACAATTGATGTAATTTACGTAACCAATGAAAAAGGTGAGTTTATTGATGATATACGCATCAGGGAAATTATATTATCTAAACCAGATAAAATTGTTTCCGAAATTATTGACCGGCGCTACATAACCTTGCATGTAAACGATAGTCAGGAAGAAGCGAATAATATTTTTAAAATGAATAACCGGGTAGCCTTGCCCGTTGTTGATGATAACAATATCCTTCTCGGCATTGTAACCATTGATGATATGCTTTGGGTAGCCAATGAAGAATTTACAGAGAATATCCAGCGTATTGGTGGTACTGAAGCATTGGATGAACCTTATCTCGAGATGCCTTTATTCAAGCTGGTTTTAAAACGTGTAGGCTGGCTGGTAATTTTATTTATCGGCGAAATGCTTACGGCAACAGCCATGAGTTTTTTTCGAAGATGAAATAGCAAAAGCTGTGGTACTGGCATTATTTGTTCCTTTAATTATTTCGAGTGGCGGTAACAGCGGATCACAGGCTTCTACATTAATTATACAGGCAATGGCTATGGGTGAAGTATATGTAGAAGACTGGTGGCGTGTAATGAGGCGGGAAATACTTTCGGGGCTTATGCTTGGAACAGTGCTTGGCATTATTGGTTTTTTGAGAATTCAAATCTGGTCGCATTTTTTCCCGCAGGTATATGGTGAACATTCATTTTTTATAGCATTAACGGTAGGTTTTTCTTTGATTGGTGTAGTGTTATGGGGCACGTTGAGCGGCTCCATGCTGCCGCTGTTATTAAAAAAACTGGGAGCCGATCCGGCAACATCTTCGGCGCCATTTGTGGCTACACTGGTTGATGTAACCGGGCTGATCATTTATTTTTCGTTTGCTTATATTTTTTTGCGTGGCATCTTGTTATAACAATACTGCTTTACCTGATAGCTTTTATTACGCTTGTAAATACACTACGATATGCAGAAGTTTATACTGTTTACGATATTACTGAGCAAAGTACTTTTTGCAGCTTCACAAGCTCAGCTTGCTCCGCTTACCGTAGAAAAAATCATGAGAGACCCGATATGGATCGGTACCTCTCCTGCAGATATTGAATGGGATAATACAAACACTTTGTATTTCAAATGGAATCCTGATAAAAACAAAGCGGATTCGCTTTATTCCATAACGATAGCAAATAAAACACCCCAAAAAGTCAGCGCTGAAAAAAGCGGTGATATAGTTTATTATAGCCGGCTTACGTATAACAATAAACGAAACGCTTATGCATACACGAAAAACGGGGATGTTTATTTTACTGATATAGTAAAGAAGAAAACCATCCAGGTTACACAGACTTCGGAATACGAATCAAGCCCTGTTTTTTCTTTTAATGATAGTTGTATAGTATACGCACGCAATCAAAACCTGTATGCATGGAATACTTTCTCAGGCAATACCATTCAGCTTACCAATTTTCAAAAAGGAGATGAGCCGCCGGAAGGCACTAAACAAAAATTGAATTCGCAGGAAGAATGGCTGAAAAACGATCAATTGCAATGGATGGAAATACTAAAGGAAAGAAAGGAGAAAAAATATTTAACCGATGCATATAATAAAACGCTGCCCGAAGATAAAAAGATAAAAACAATATACACCGGAGACAGGAATCAGTATTCATTGCAGGTAAGTCCCGAAGGACGATTTATTACCTACCGGCTTAATCGTTCGGCTTCAGGTGCAAAAAATACCATCATTCCTAACTATGTTACAGAAAGTGGTTTTACAGAAGATATTAGCGGGCGTACAAAAGTTGGTGCGCCGCCTGGCAGCAGCGATTTTTTTGTGTACGACAGGCACAGCGATACAATAATAATGGTAAAAACAGATTCCATTCCGGGCATAAAAGATATTCCGGGCTTTATAAAAGATTATCCTGAACTTTTGGCGGAGAAACAAAAGAAAGCCGCATTGCGTGAAGTAACAGTTACTGATATCAGTTGGTCGCCAAAGGGAAGTTTTGCCGTTGTTGATATACGTGCCCAGGATAATAAAGATCGCTGGCTGATGAAGCTTGAAGCATCAACCGGGAAACTATTTTTATTAGACAGGCAGCATGATGATGCCTGGATTGGAGGCCCCGGTATTTGGGGCAATAATACAGGATGGATTTCAGAAAATGTTTTCTGGTTTCAGTCAGAAGCAACAGGTTACGCTCATTTATATACGATTGACCTGGTTTCCGGGAAACGCATTGCCTTAACCTCCGGCAAATATGAAGTGCAGGATTGTGAACTCTCCGGTGATAAAAAATATTTTTATATCAGCACCAATAAGGCGCACCCGGGCGAAAAACAATTTTACCGGTTAGCCGTAACCGGTGGTGAACCTGAAAGAATTACAACCATGACCGGGGCAAACCTCGTAACAGTTTCTCCTGATGAAAAAACCATTGCTATATTATATTCCTACTCCAACAAACCAACAGAATTATTTCTGCAGGAAAATAAACCAGGCGGTAAACTCACTCAGGTTACTTTTAAAGCACAGAGTGATGAATTTAAAACATATAACTGGCGCGATCCTGAACTGATTACTTTTAAAGCAAGAGACGGCGCTGAAGTATATGCGAGATTATATAAACCTGCTAATCCTGCATCAACAAAACCAGCAGTGATATTTGTTCACGGTGCCGGCTACCTGCAAAATGCACATAAATGGTGGAGCAGTTATTTCAGGGAATATATGTTTCATAACCTGCTTGCAGATAACGGGTATTACGTGCTTGATATGGATTACCGCGCAAGCGCCGGCTATGGACGCGACTGGCGCACGGGCATCTATCGTTTTATGGGAGGAAAAGATTTAACAGATAATATTGACGGCGCTAAATGGCTTACTGAAAAATATGGCGTTGATCCGAAACACATTGGCATATATGGTGGTTCTTACGGAGGCTTCATTACATTGATGGCTTTGTTTACCTCGCCGGGTACTTTTGCTGCGGGTGCTGCTTTAAGACCTGTTACAGATTGGGCACATTACAATCATGGTTACACTTCAAATATTCTGAACACTCCTGCTGAAGACAGCATCGCCTACCGCCGGAGCTCACCAATATATTTTGCAGAAGGATTGCAGGATAATTTACTTATTTGTCATGGTGTAGTAGACGTGAATGTACATTTCCAGGATGTGGTTAGATTGAATCAGCGATTAATTGAGCTGGGAAAAGATAAATGGCAGGTAGCTATGTACCCGGTAGAAGATCATGGCTTTGTTGAACCATCGAGCTGGACAGATGAGTATAAAAGAATCTTCAGGTTGTTTGAAGATGTATTAAAAAAATAGGGAGAATGCCACGAATACACGAATGTTTTTTAAATATGAGATTTATTCGTGCACGTCTGGTAACAAACGCCCGCTATGTAAACAGATCAAAAGTAATGAAACACGAAAGAAGCAATATGGCAGATATTTACGTAATCTATCAGTGTTGATCAGTACTATCTGCGTATTTCGTGTGCTATGCTATTTATAATTATATTAAACGTTACAGTATGAAATTAAAATTACTTGTGCTGTTATTATGTGTAAGCATTGCTGGTTTTGCCCAGCAGTATAATACAGAAAGAGATATTAGTTATTACGATGAAAGCGATAATAAAAAAGATGCCTATATAGCTTCGCAATGCAAGCTCGATATTTATTATCCAAAAGATAAAAAGGACTTTGCCACAATAGTTTGGTTTCATGGTGGTGGAATTACAGCAGGCAGTAAAGAATTGCCAAAAGCGCTGATGGATAAAGGTTATGCTGTTGTTGGCGTAGGTTACAGGCTTTCACCAAAAGTAAAAGCGCCTGCATATATTGAAGATGCCGCTGCTGCTATTGCCTGGGTTTTCAATAATATCGGCAGGTACGGTGGTAATACGAAATTGATTTTTGTATCTGGGCATTCTGCCGGGGGTTACCTCGGCATGATGGTGGGATTAGATAAAAAATATTTAGCCAAATACAGCATTGATGCAAACAATATTGCAGGGTTAATTCCATTCAGCGGGCAAGCGATTACACATTTTACCATTCGTAAAGAAAGAAGTATAAAAGAAACTCAGCCAATCATTGATGAATATGCGCCGTTATATCATGTGCGTAGCGATGCACCTCCTTTCATATTAATTACAGGCGATAAAGAAATGGAATTGTTAGGGCGTTATGAAGAGAATGCCTATCTCGCAAGAATGATGAAATTAGCCGGGCATAAAAAAACAAAACTGTACGAACTGGAAGGTTTTGATCATGGCGGTATGGCTGAACCCGCATTCCCTTTGTTACGGAAAGAAATAAGTTTACTTATTAAGGAAATAAGATAAGCTGCGGCACCACCATGCTCTCGTCTCTGGTGCATATAGTTTTAAAAAATGGTATGGTTTTCCCAGCTGCATTATTAAATATCAAATATTCTGACTACTATAAAAGTTGTGGTATTTTTTTATAATATTGCGCAATCGTTTGCGTTGCAATATTTCAAATAAAACAGAAATACAATTATGTGTGGAATTGTTGCTTATATCGGGTATCGCCAGGCTTATCCTGTAATTATAAAAGGATTAAAAAGATTAGAGTACAGAGGCTATGATAGCGCGGGTGTGGCGTTGCTTAATCATGGTCTTAAACTATATAAGAAAAAAGGTAAAGTAGCGGCGCTTGAAGAGGTTGCTATAGGAAAAGATCTTGACGGCAATATTGGTATTGGGCACACCCGCTGGGCAACGCATGGCGAGCCAAGCGACAGAAATGCCCACCCGCATTTATCTGCCAATGGTAAGTTAGCAATGATACACAATGGTATTATTGAAAACTATGCTGCACTCAAACAGGAACTTATTAAAAAAGGTTATGTTTTTCACAGCGATACAGATACGGAAGTATTACTGAATTTTATAGAAGATATCCAAAAAAATAATGACAGCACTCTGGAAGAAGCATTGCGTATTGCATTGAAGCGTATTGTTGGTGCTTATGTAATTGTGTTAATAGATAAGGACAATCCTGATACGTTGATAGCTGCCAGGAAAGGAAGCCCGCTGGTAATTGGTATTGGCAAAGGCGAACATTTTTTAGCGAGCGACGCCTCACCCATTATTGAATATACCAAGGAAGTAGTGTATGTAAATGATTACCAGATTGCCATCATCAAGGCAGATGAATTGATACTGAAAAACCTGGGTAATGAAAAACAAACCCCGTTTATTCAAAAGCTTGATCTTGAATTAGCTGCTATTGAAAAAGGAGGGTATGATCATTTCATGATGAAAGAAATTTTTGAGCAACCACATACTATACAGGATTGTTTACGCGGAAGGCTGGATGTGGCACAAGGCTCTATCACTATGTCTGGTATTCAGAATAATATTGACCTTATAAAAAATGCTAACAGGATTTTAATTATCGCCTGCGGCACATCGTGGCATGCGGGTTTGATTGCCGAATATATGATTGAAGAATTATGCCGTATACCTGTTGAAGTAGAATATGCTTCTGAGTTTCGGTATAGAAATCCCATTGTTCATAAGGGCGATATGATCATTGCTATCTCGCAAAGTGGTGAAACGGCGGATACACTGGTAGCTATAGAAAGAGCGAAAGAACAGGGAGCGGTAATACTGGGTGTTGTAAATGTAGTTGGCTCATCTATTGCCAGAATATCCCATGCCGGGGCATATACACATGCAGGACCAGAGATTGGTGTTGCCAGCACAAAAGCATTTACGGCGCAATTAACAGTGCTTGCTATGGTAGCATTAAAAATTGCAAAAGAAAGGGGAACGATTACCAATGAGCGTTACCTGCATCTCATTAACGAGTTAAATGAAGTTCCTGAAAAAGTAAAACAAATATTAGACAACTCAGATTATATTAAAACTATTGCGGCTAAATACAAAGACGTTGCAAATGCATTATATCTTGGGCGGGGATACAATTTTCCAATAGCGCTTGAAGGCGCGCTTAAGCTGAAAGAGATATCGTATATACATGCTGAAGGTTATCCTGCAGCGGAAATGAAACACGGGCCTATTGCATTGGTCGATGAAAATTTACCTGTAATATTTGTTGCCACAAAAGATACTTACCACGAAAAAATTGTAAGTAATATACAGGAGATAAAAGCACGTAATGGAAAAGTAATAGCTGTTATTACTGAAGGCGATGAAACAATAAAAGGTATGGCTGATGATGTTATGCCGATTCCCGAAGCAGACGAATTGATTGCGCCGATATTAAGTGTAATTCCATTGCAATTATTATCGTATTATATTGGTGTGGCAAAAGACTACGATGTAGATAAACCGAGAAACCTGGCGAAGAGTGTTACGGTGGAGTAGAGCTATCAGGTATCAGCCTCAGAAACTGATACCTGATAGCTGACCACCCAAAGCCAAAAATTTCAAACTATATTAACCTTTGCTTCTTATTTTTGAATAACATCATTATAAGAAGACATATGAGATATAAACATCTTTTTTATTGCATCATTTTTGTTTTCTCTGTTAAAACTGTTTCCGCATGGGGTGTTACCGGGCACAGGGTTGTTGCGGAGATAGCACAACGTCACCTGAATTCAAAAGCCAAAAAAGAACTTAAAAAACTGATCGGCGAAGTTCCACTCGCTTTCTGGGCAAACTGGGCCGATTTTATAAAATCTGATACTTCATGGCTGTTTGCAGGTAAGTGGCATTATGTGGATTTACCTGCACATATGGCTAAAGATGACTTTATCCGTGATCTAAAAGCATTGCCCGGCGAAAATCTGTATACGCAGATTATAGCATTACAGGCGCAGGTAAAAGATGAGAACCTGCCCCTGGATAAAAAGCAAACAGCTTTAAAATTTCTTATCCATCTTGTTGGTGATTTGCATCAACCATTGCATGTTGGTCGTGATGAAGACCAGGGCGGTAATAAAATACAGGTTACATGGTTTGGTAAACCAACCAACCTGCATGTTATATGGGACGAAACGCTGATTGATTTTCAGCAATGGAGTTATACGGAGTATATCACCGTATTAAACGTTGCAGATAAAACGCAGGTTGAGCAATGGCAAAGCACTTCACTTGAAGAATGGTTTTATGAATCGCATGTTGTATCTGATAAAATATATGACAACACAGCGCCGGATTCAAAACTTCGTTACGAATATAACTATATGTTTGTTCAGGATTTAAATGACCAGTTGCTAAAAGGCGGCTTGCGGTTAGCAAAAATTTTGAATGAGCTATTGGGATAGAAATGGCAAACGCGCTTGCTGTAAATAGCCGATAGCTGACAGCTGTCAGCTATCGGCTGTCAGTTGTTACAATGCTGATACGGCCGCGATGCCGGGTAAGGTTTTACCTTCAAAATATTCAAGCATTGCACCGCCACCTGTTGATACATAACTCACTTTATCTGCATAGCCAAACTGGTTAACTGCTGCAACGGAATCTCCACCGCCAACGAGTGAGAACGCGCCATTTTGCGTTGCTTCAGCTACTGCTTCCGCTATAGCTTTTGTGCCACCCTGGAATTTTGCCATTTCAAAAACACCCATTGGGCCGTTCCATAAAATGGTTTTTGATTTTTTGACGACATTGGTAAATTGCTCACGGGCATTTTCACCTATATCCAATCCCATCCAGCCGTCAGGAATATCATTGCTGGGAGCAGAAGATGTGTTCGCGTTCGCGTCAAACTTATCTGCTATGATAGAATCAGAAGGCAGGTGAATACAAACACCACTTTCTTCTGCTTTTTTCAACAGCATCTTCGCAACATCCAGCCTGTCTTCTTCGCAAAGTGAATTACCTATCTTGCCGCCCTGCGCTTTCATGAAGGTATAGGCCATACCACCGCCAATAATAATATCAGTAGCTTTTTTCAAAAGGTTTTCGATGATGAGAATTTTATCTGAAACTTTTGCGCCGCCAATAATAGCGGTAAATGGTTTTTCTGATTGATGCAATACTTTTTCAGCACTGTTTACTTCACCCTCCATCAACAAGCCGAACATTCTTTTTTCAACAGGGAAGAATTTAGCGATGATAGAAGTGGAAGCGTGTGCCCTGTGCGCAGTTCCGAAAGCATCGTTTACATATACATCTCCGAGAGATGCAAGTTTTTTTGCAAATGCTTCGTCTCCGGCTTCTTCTTCTTTATAAAATCTGAGATTTTCCAATAATAATACTTCACCCGGTTTCATCATATCAGCAGTGAGAAAAGCCTGCTCACCAATACAATCATTTGCGAATAAAACAGTGGTGCCACTTAATAAATCACTCAGGTGTTTTACAAGATGCTTCAATGAATATTTATCTTCAGGTCCTTTTTTAGGCCGGCAAAATGGCTCATCAGGATTACTTTACCGCCGTCGCCCAGTATTTTTTTAATAGTAGGCACTGCTGCACGCATACGTGTATCATCGGTAATTTCAAGTTTATCATTCAGGGGTACGTTAAAGTCAACACGCACTAATGCTTTTTGACCTTTAAAATTATACGAAGAGAATTTTGACATATTGCAGAGGATTTAGACAATAATAAAAGCAAAGAGAATGCTAAGATATATTATACTCACTATCTATGGTGAAGAATCTTTAACAATCTCTTTGCCTGTTTAAGCAGCGGCAATGCTGCCGGATATATATAGTTACAAACACAGGGGGAGCAACCACATTTTATGCGGCTGATCATAAAAAATTACTTGCTGATTAACTTAGCAAAATAATTTACGCTGCGTACAAGCTGGCTTACGTAGCTCATTTCATTATCGTACCAGCTTACTGTTTTTACAAGCTGTGTATCGCCTACTGTTAATACTTTTGTTTGAGTAGCATCAAATAATGAACCATAGGTTGTACCGATAATATCGCTGCTCACAATTTCATCTTCAGTATAACCGAACGATTCATTAGATGCGGCTTTCATGGCAGCATTTACTTCTTCAACAGTAACTTTTTTAGTAAGTATGCTTACTAATTCTGTTAGAGAACCTGTAAGGGTTGGAACACGCTGGGCGCTGCCATCTAATTTTCCTTTCAGCCCGGGCAATACCAAACCGATGGCTTTAGCAGCGCCGGTACTGTTAGGCACGATATTCTGTGCTGCAGCTCTTGCGCGGCGAAGATCTCCTTTTGGATGAGGGGCATCCTGTGTATTCTGATCGTTCGTGTAGGCGTGAATGGTAGTCATGATGCCTGAAATGATACCGAATTTTTTATCAAGCACATCTGCCATTGGCGCAAGGCAGTTGGTAGTGCATGATGCGCAACTGATGATGGTTTCTGAACCATCCAGTATATCATGATTTACATTGAATACGATAGTTTTTAAGTCGCCGGTAGCAGGTGCTGATATCACTACTTTTTTAGCGCCGGCTTTAAGGTGAGCGGCTGCTTTATCTTTATCAGTAAAAAAGCCCGTGCATTCCAATACAACATCCACATCATGCTCGCCCCAGGGAATTTGCGCCGGATCTTTTTGCGCATATATTTTTATTTCATCACCATTTACTATTATTGAATTTTCAGTAGCTTTTACATCCTCATTAAAACGCCCCTGCGCGGTATCATATTTTAATAAATGAGCCAGCACTTTCGGGCTGGTAAGATCATTGATCGCCACAACATCTATTCCCTCCATATTATGTATCTGGCGGTATACTAACCGGCCTATTCTTCCGAAACCGTTAATAGCAACTTTTACTGTGCTCATTGTCAATTGTTTTAATCTTTTAAAAATTGAGATGCAAATTTACGACTTAATGTTTAACAAAAGTGAAAGAAAAAAGCCACACTTATTATCAGAAATACAGGTATTTCAGAAAAAATTTTGGATGGATATGGCTGTACATATATCTTTGCACTCCCAAAAACAAAACGGCCCGTTGGTCAAGGGGTTAAGACGCATCCCTTTCACGGATGAATCACGAGTTCGATTCTCGTACGGGCTACTACTCGGGAATTTTCATCAAAAAAATGAAAGTTCCCGTTTTTATTTAAACCATATTCATTTGAAAGACGGATAGTTACAAGAAGAAATCCGTTAATTTTCTGAGTTCGATAATCGTGTTTTTTTGCATCATATAAAATTCCTTCAGGAAACAATATTTTCTGTATTCTTCTCCTGCTATCCAGGCTGCCGAAACTCCACATAACACTAAGTTTTTTAAGTTTTTCAACGGCATTAGCAAGCAGTTTTTCCAAGTTCAATATTTTCTGCGGAAGGATATTCAGTTCCTTGTAAATTGCCTGCATTTGATCAGTTATATGCCCTAAAGTAAGGTCATAAGTTTCCCGGTCAATCTCCCCTAATCCGTGACGGATTGTCAGTTTTTTCTTCTTTCTCTCGAAATCTTCTAATCTGGATTCTAATCAGCAAACTGTATCGGATGGCGAAGCGATATCTGAGGGTTTTCGCCGTTTGGGATTAGGTAAGGTTATAGGTACGCGTACATGGGGTGGTGAGATATGGCTTACCGGCAGCAACCGTTTAATTGATAACGGTGTAGCAACAGCCGCAGAGTTTGGCGTATATGGACCGGAAGGCAAATGGTTGATAGAAGGCGAAGGCGTAATCCCGGATATTGAAGTAGACAACCTGCCTTTTGAAACGTATAAGGGTAAAGATGCACAACTGGAGTATGCAGTAAAACATTTGCAGCAACTCATTAAAGATAAGCCTGTGCCTGTTCAGCCGCCACCACCCCATCCAAGGAAAAATTTTAATTACATGCAGTAAAAAAAGCAAGTAGTTGATATTGGTATAAACAGAAAATTGGACAGAAGGGATTTCTATGCTATACAAAGCCTCCGGGCTTCGTTATTACTATGTTTTTCCGGGGCTTTGTCCTGTAATATTTTTTCATATTGAAGTCGCCGGAAGCGACAAGAGAGTTGTGCTAAGCGAAGACGCTTAGCACAGCGGATCGTAAAGGTTCCGGAGCTTCAAATGTTTCGGCTAATATTATTGCAGTTGGAGATGTGTTTTATAACAAAGATGCCCTGCAATTAAAAATTCGTAGCAATGCTCCCGTTTTTCTTACCCGGCGCGAAGCAGAGCTGCCGGAATATCTTTTATTAAGACCTGATAAGGTGTTGACAAGAGAAGAAATGCTAACACAGCTATGGCGTGAAAATGATTATTTTCCTGGCAGAAGCCCGGATGTTTTTATTTCAAGATTAAGAAAATTGCTTGCCGCGTCTGATGCCGTTAGTATAAACAATGTATACGGCGTAGGTTTTATTGTGAATACCAGGAAAATGTAGCGTAATTACCGGGAACACTATCAGTACTTATAAAGAGCCATTAAGGAATTAAAAAAATTAAGTAAAAAACCTTAATATACCTTAACTTCTTAATGGTTTTCAAAACAGATGCCACATGAAAGAAATAATTAATTGCATTGCTTATAAAAATGGTATTCGTGCAGCAGAGCTTCCTTTAAACAAAGTACATGAAGCGCTGGAAGATGCTGAACAGTTTGTCTGGATAGGATTACATGAGCCCTCCCATGAGATTATGCGGCAGGTGCAGCAGGAATTTAACCTGCATGATCTTGCGGTGGAAGACGCACAAAAAGCACATCAGCGCCCCAAGATTGAATTGTATAGCGATATTGTGTTTATAGTATTACGTACTGCCCATAAAAACACACAAAGTCATATAGATTTTGGCGAAACACATTTTTTTGTGGGCAGAAACTTTATTGTTGTGATAAGGCATGGTTCAACAGTGGCATATATTGAGGTTCGTTCCCGTTGCGAATCAATGCCTGATTTACTTGCGAAAGGGCAAAGCTTTGTTTTGTATGCCATCATGGATTTTATTGTTGACCGCTATTTTCCAGTAGTAGAAGAGCTGGAAGCCGAATTGGAAGAAATTGAAGAAAAGGTATTTAGAGAAAAGCCAAGCCGCGAAACCACTGAACAGATATACCAGCTAAAGCGGGAATTGCTTGACGTGAAAAGGACAGTATCTCCTTTGATAGATATTTGCACCAGGCTAATGCGCCCTGACATAAAGAATATTTCTCCTGAAACACACGCTTATTTCAGGGACGTAAACGATCATGCACTGCGCATTAATGAAATGGTTGATAACACACGCGAGCTTTTGAATTCAGCGCTGGAAGCCAATTTCTCGCTGATTTCTATTTCGCAGAATGATACGAATAAAAAATTCGCAGGGTGGGCAGCTATAATAGCTTTGCCTACAATGATTGCCGGTTTTTGGGGCATGAATTTTAAATTTATGCCTGAAGCGGAATCACAATATGGCTTTTACACTGTTATCGGGTTAACGGTACTATCCTGTATAGCATTGTACTTTTTATTCAGAAGGTCAGGCTGGCTTTAAGTATCATTTTGCCGCCAGCCGGGATGCCGCAGCGATTGAATCGCCCGGAGCAAAATTTCATAGCTTTTTCGATCAGGATTTTATTTACGTATACCGAGTGTTATCATATAATCACGTGGCATAGATATGCCCAATGCGGTTTTGAATCCTTCATGAAACCAGATGAAATCTTTTTTCAATGCTTCCTGTTGCTGGGGCTCAAGTAATGCAGCAAGCGATTTAGTAGGACCATATCCCTGCACAAATAATTCCCAGACAGCCGCGCCATCCGCTTCCCGCAGCCAGGTAGTACCGGTTTCAAATTTCAAATCGAATGTTGCAGCAAATAATGCTTTTATTTTTTCTATAGAACCCCAGTCAAATGGAGAGACACGCGATGTGCCGGATACAGGTATCGGCTGATATGGTTTCATTACTTTAAACAAGCCGGCAATGGTACTATCCGGCAGCCAGGTAGCTAATGCCATTTTCCCACCGGGCTTACATACCCTTGCTATTTCCGCGGCGGCAGCTTCGGGATTACTTACGAACATTACTCCAAAGGTTGATACAACATTATCAAAACTATAGTCGGCAAAAGAAAGCGATTCTGCATCATCCACATCAAAATGTATATTGTATCCCTGTTGTTTTGCAATGGCTGTTGCAGCATCAATCAAATCTGCACCAATATCTATGCCCGTTACTTCTGCGCCATATTGAGCCAGCAACCTGGCGCCAAGCCCTGTGCCGGTGGCAATATCTAATATTTTTTCAGCAGGCTGCGGCACAATGCGTTTTATACAATGTGCAATGGCATCGGTAATAGACTGGCTTACTTTGTCATATTTAATTCCACCTGCCGCCCATGTTTGCGCAGATTTGGTATTGTGTGGTTGTATAGTACTCATACAGGATGTAGTTAAGCGTTCATTAAAATGCTGTGCTAAATTAATCAATACCTGTTGCAAGGGGCTACTCCATTTGAGTTATATTAAGCAGAATAGTAGCCGGAAAATAATAAATGAATGTCGCGACTGTTATAATTGTGAAGCCAATCATAGCCCGGCGAAGAAGATGGTCTGAAGGTCAGTAATGAGATTTGCCTTTATACTTTTCGTATGAACCGGATAAAAGTCCTCGTTGATTGCAGCACCGGCCTTCACTCAGAATTACGGTATTCCCGGCCTGGCGTCTTTTAATAATTCGCCACAAAACGTCAATGTAAGCGTACGGCTGTCGGTACAACTCCAGTCAGCAAAGCAACCATTCGTGACGTTTCCTGTGAAGTACTTTTCGTCTTTCACTTCCCACATTCTTCACATTGAGGTGACTTTGTGCACTTTGCACACGTTAAAAAAGCAACAGAGAAATAAGGGCTGCGAAATTATTCACTATGATAGCGGCTTGTTTCATTTTTCACTTTTTTATTTTTTTAAAATAGAAGAATATTGTTCTATAGCGTATTTAAAACTTTAGCGATAAGCTTATTCCGGGCACAGGCTGATTAACAGGCTGATTAAAAGCGGGAATTTGTGGTTGCATTTTCCGGGTTTGCAATTATCAATAAATGCGGAAAACAGAGATGGCCGAATTTGCAAAAAGCCGTAGTTATGGAGTTGTGGAGGGGTACTGAAGCGGGTTTTGCAGAAATATATCGGTGGGAAACTATAATTCCTGAAAGTTATTGATGGGGAATGGCTAGTTATTGGTTAAAACGGGCGAATTATCAAAGGAATTGTGAAGGTGTAAAGGAAATTTGTAATTTAAAGTACTAATAGTTTAAACCAAGAAATAGCAAAGGCGTTAACCTGACGCAATTGAGGCTGGAATTAGATAATCTTTTACAGCAAAGGAAGGCAGAACTGGAGATTATTGATAAGACAAATGGAAAAGGCGGGGCATGTGGAACAACCATTACTATTAAGCTGAATGAAAGTTTATTATAAACAGGCTACTACAGTAAAAAGAGTTATTCAGTGATTTAACTTGTTTAAAGATTTAGCTGTGCGTCAAACCTGCTTGATATTTTTTTCAGTGCAGTTGCTGGTTAGTATAACTTCTTACAGCCAGGCCGGCAAGCCCCTGTTTAATTGTATAAAATATCCGGAAATGCCCCATAATAAATTTGAAGAAATATTGATTTCTCCAAAAGGGCCTGTTTTTATTTCCGCTTCCGATTTCAGCTTCAGCTTAATTACCGGCGGCAATATGGGAGCATTTACTATCGGGATGGATAATATGAATTATGGCATCCGGGGTATTGAAACCGTATTTAGCGGTACGGCTATCAAGGCGCTTGCTGAAAGTTCTGAAGGAAACCTCTTTTTTGCCACTGCCAAAAACCAAATCACTTATTTCAAATCCGATCTTACCGGCATCTGCGATATCCCTCCTTTTTACTTTCCTGCAAAAGGCGATTCCCCGAAAGATATCACCCGCTTATGGTTTGATAAAGAAAATAACCTGTATATAGGTGTTTCCGATGAAGCATTTTACATTGTTCCCGAAGCAGACCTTAATAAATCATTATACCCCGGATAAATATAAAATTGGCCATACCAGCGACAGCAGCATGCTCATCAGTAAAGGCGAATTGCCCGTTAAGAAAATTTTGGTTGCCGGGGCCAAAGGAGTTTACTCATTTGCAGAAAATTCAACGGTGAAAAGCATTGTCTGGTTAGGCACCGGCAATGGTCTTTTTAGTTATAATAAAGCTAATGGCGAATTAAAAAATATTTTGTCAACGGGAAGCACTTTAACTATTACTCATATTGAAGCCCTCACCAATGGAGATATCTGGTTCAGCACACTGGAAAAAGGCATGGGAGTTTTTCACCAGCCTGCAGGTACCTGCGAATTCTTTACATACTCCAAAAAGCTGCAATCTCCGGGAACTTTATACCCGGTGCAGGATTTTTGCATTAAATCGCCAAACGATTTTTTTGTTGCAGTAAAAGATTCTCTGCCGGCTATTTTTAATATCAGCAAAAAGACTTACAACTTTATTAATGATGCTGCATTTGCTGCATCCAAAAACAGTACCACAGATATAAGGCTTGACAGCAAAGGTATCATTTATTTGATTAAAGGCGGGTTATTATATATAGCTCATTTGACTGATAATCCGGAATGGGGATTTGACTCTACTAAAATAAACTATATCCCTGTTATATACGGAGTGACCGATTTTAATAAACAAGAGATCACCAATTACCTCACACATCCCGAATTATTAAAAAACTTAAAGCTCAGGTATGATCAGAATTCAATCATTATCTATTTTACTTCAAACTATTTTTCCGGAAATAAAGCGACCCGGTATGCCTGGACGCTTGAAGGTGATTTGGCTGCAAATACCTGGGTAGAACTGCCGGTTTACAGCCGCGGGAATGACAGTTCTACCGCGGCTACCCTGCCTGATATCAAGCCCGGAAAATATATTTTTCGTGTAAAAGTCAAAGTAGGCGAAGGCGACTGGAGCCCTGATAAGGCAAGTATGGAAATAATTATTACTCCGCCCTATTGGGCTACCTGGTGGTTTTGGGCTTCAATTGTTGCTGCGATAGCATTGATTGTTTACATCATTGTAAAATTGCGCGTCAGGGCCGTAAGAAGAACCGAAAGATTAAAAGCCAGTTATGAAAAAGAGCTGCTTGATCTGGAAGCGAAGGCATTGCGGGCACAAATGAACCCTCATTTTATTTTTAACTGCCTCAATTCAATAAAAGCATTGATGCAGGAAAAAGAAACTGATAAAGGAGTAACCTACCTTACCACCTTCTCAAAACTGATCCGCACATTATTCAATAATGCTGATAAAAAAGCAATAACACTTTATGATGAAATAGAAACCTGCAAATTTTATCTCCAACTGGAGGCGATGCGGTTTGATTCAAAGTTCTTTTATTCCGTAAATGTGGATGAAGCGATAGACCTCAAATCAATAACTGTTCCCGCACTCATCATTCAGCCTTTTATCGAAAATGCTATCTGGCATGGCATCATACCAAAAGGAGCTTCGGGGAATATTAAACTGGGAGTGCAGCAAACGGATAATTCAATCGAAATTATCATTGATGATAATGGAATCGGCAGGGAAATGTCAAAACAAAATAAACCTGCCGGTGAGATCACCCATCAATCAAAAGGCGTCAACCTTACCCAGTCAAGGCTGGAACTGGACAATCTTCTGCAGCAAAGGGAGGTAAGGCTTGAAATTATCTCCGCTATACGAAGTTTCCAACTTCGTATTTCCTATGTTCTCGCGAGACTATGTCTCGCATATAGCTGCATAGCATTGTTACAGCACAAGTGTGCGATGCCGCCCTGAGCGGGACAGGCTGCGACAAAAGCCTAATAGTATTACCAATGCCGGTTACAAAAAATCCCCCCGAAAATAACTTCGGGGTGATTTTTATAATTGATTCGTGAGAAACGAATCGGTAGAATGTGAATGAATAAAAAATTATTTCTCCACCCATTCAACGCTCGTCTCTTTCCAGCTTCTGCTTTTGGCAGAATCAATTACCGCTTCGCATACTTTTTGTGTTTCGTATGCATCGCGGAAATTGGGATGACACTCAGTGCCGTCCTGTAATGCTTTCAGGAAATCGGCAGCCTGGTGTATAAAGCTATGCTCATAACCGATGATCAAACCAGGCACCCACCATTTGTCCATATAAGGCTGGTCGCCATCGGTAACCAATATAGAACGCCAACCGCGTACAATACCTTCATCGTTGTGATCAAAATATTCCAAACGGTTCAGGTCGTGGAGATCCCAGCGCAATGAACCTTTTTCTCCATTGATCTCGAAAGTATATAGCGCTTTATGCCCGCGGGCATAGCGGGTTGATTCAAATAAGCCTAATGAACCATTGGCAAAGTGGCAATGGAAAATACAGGCATCATCAATGCCTACCTTTTCTACTTTACCGGTTAACTGGTGGAACCTTTCTTTGATAAATGTTTCTGTAACAGCAGATACATCTGTAATACCACCATTAAGCCACATGGCTGTATCAATGCAATGCGCCAACAGGTCTCCTGTCACGCCGGAGCCTGCGGCTTCCACATCTAAACGCCATGCAGCAGTACCGCCTTGTGGTACATCAGCACTGATGGTCCAGTCCTGCAGAAAGTTTGCACGATAGTGAAATATTTTTCCAAGCTTGCCGCTATCGATTATTTGTTTGGCAAGTGTAACCGCGGGTAAGCGACGGTAGTTATACCAAACCGTGTTTTTTACTTTTGCCTTTTCAATAGCGTCAACCATTCCTTTGGCCTCTGCGAGTGTGCGTGCCAGTGGCTTTTCGCACAATATCATTTTGCCTGCTTTGGCGGCAGCGATAGCTATTTCCGCGTGCATATCATTGGGCGTACAAATGTCCACTGCATCTATATCATCACGGGCAATGAGCTTTTTCCAATCAGTTTCAATGGATTCATACCCCCACTGGCCGGCAAATGCCTGTACCTTTTCTTTGTTGCGTGAGCATACTGCTTTTAATACAGGCGTATACTCCAAATCAGGGAAGAAATTAGGCACCCTGTTATAACCATTAGAGTGTGTGCGGCCCATAAAACCGGTGCCGACCAAACCTATGCGTAGTTGTTTTTTATTTGACATGGTTGATTTTTGAAATTGGCTGTAGGCTGTGAGCTATCAGCAGTCAGCTATCAGCCGTTGGCTATGAATAATGTTTTTGTTTTTACAAGCTATGTTGCAAGTTTGAGGGTATAAGTTTCAGGTTACATGTTGCGCAGGTTCATCATTTCAACTCTCACGTTTCACCATTCCCCATTGCCCATTCACCCCTTATCACTTACTTCTTACCCCTATGCGCTCCACCCATGCGCTTCTCTCACTTTGATCATCACCGCCAGAATATCATTCCATGTTTGCTGGTTATGCATTACCGAGTTGGGGAACATACAACCATCCCAACAGATATGCTTAAACGCTTTTGTGAGATTGCCTTTATCATCGCGCAGCCAGTAGCCGGCATCTTTTACTATATCCAATCTTCCGTTTGGATCAGTTGCGAGACAGTGGCGGCCTGTTTTGTCATGCGAGCCTGTGCCATGTACCGTGCCATCATTTTGTGCAACATGAAAATCTATTGTCCACGGACGAAGCGCAGCAGTTAATTTCTTCAAACCTTCTTCCAGTGCAGCACGATCACTCCACTGAAAATCTTCAGGAAGAATGCGATGCTCTTGCGCATTGTAACCTAACAAATATAAAAAGGTATGCGACATGTCTGCCTGGAAGCCGAGGTTGGGGCTGTTCACTGCTTCGAGTGTATCGAGCATGGTGCGCCAGCTATGCATGCCTGCCCAGCAAATTTCACCTTCAGCAGCAAGTTTTTCACCGTGATCACCGGCAATTTTTGTCGCTTCTTTAAATGTATTTACAATTAATTTTTGACTGCCTGCCGGGTCTTTGGAATATTGCTCAGGGCTGCTGGCGGAATCTATACGTACAATACCATATTTACGGATACCGATATCATTTAATTTTTGCGCGAATACACAACTCTTGCGTACTTCTTCTAAAAAAGTTTTACGATCATCGGCAGTGCCCAGCACAGGTCCGCCCCAGATAGGCGCAACTACACTACCTATAACAAGATTATGTTTGGCTACCTTATCTGCAAGAATTTTTGGACCGTCAGGATCATTCAGATCAATGGAAGGATCAAATAATCCAACGTCCACACCATCAAATTTTACACCGTTCACTTCAGCTTTAGCGGTGTATTCAAGCATGGTCTCAATCAACAATGGCGGTTCTGAATCAGGCCCTTTGCCCACAACGCCTGGCCATGTTGCATTATGTAGTTTGGGAAAATTGTTTTGTGCCATATCGTTATAATTTATTCAGTAAATATTCAGGTTACAATGCTGTTATAATTTTAAATCCGGGTTAGATGGTCCAAAATGTTTCAAAATAACAATCGGATCAGTAGATGAATGATTGCTGATGGTTACGCCTTCTCTGGCAGCCTGCTCACTCACAAAAAACTCATCGTTGGTTAGCTGACCATAACGTATCAGCGCAGGACAGTCAATATTCCATATGCCGAACCTGCCATGTCCCTGCATTAAGATGATACCATACGCTGCGTTATCTTTGATAGTAACAGTAGCGCCTGGCAATACGGTTAATTCTTTTGCGCTGAATGCGTCTGATTTATAACATATCCATGTTTCATAATAACCCTGCGGCCCGGTCTGTTCAAACGGTTGCACGGGAACCGGAGCCATAAACCTGTTCTGATATTGATTAGGATCAACATTCAGATCCCAGTCAATTACATCCATCAGGGCATCATAATTCCCAATCTGATCAGCAGGTGTTCCGTTCCATAATAATACTTCGGGCACAATGGCTTCATTCACCAGGCTTTGGTACATCGCAAAAACATCAGACGCTTTTTGTGGTTCGTATGTACAAAGGCTGCCGGGTGCGTGCAAGAGTCCCGGAGGTACGTCCCAGCCGGTGCCTGGTTGCAAACGATAGGCCTGTGAGTAATTAGTGATTTTATTATCTCCTTTGGCAAAGTTCATCAAACATTCTTTGATCTGCTCTTTGGTAGTACCAGGAGCAATACCCATAAATGTATAAGGAAAATCGCCACCGTGATTATTTACCTGTGGCGGAAAGTAATACGCTTCAGGCTTACCCAACTGGCCAATTAACGCTGCTTTTTCATCGTTGTGATGAATATGATGGGGTAACGGCCCCATGTTGTCGAAAAATTTGGAATACATCGGCCAGCTTTCATATTCCCTCCATAACCGTTCGCCGATCAATTGGCCTTTTAATTCGCTTACTGCATCTCTCAATAATACCTGCTGTATTTTTCCGCCATCTTCAAATACGATCTGGCTTAATCCTTCAAACTCCCCGGTAAGCGGGCCATTTTTCGCAGGTGTGGTAGAAGAAAACCATCTTTCGTCTATACCGCCCCGTTCTCCGCCCAGTACATAATAATCATCAGGATGGAGCTTTATTCTTCTGCCCGGCACACAAAATGAACGTGGCACCCAGTTTGGTGCTAACCGCAAAATACCTTTTCCCTGGTCAAACGCTTTCTGCGCTAAACTTAATTTTTCCATTGGTTTATTTATTTGCTTTCGTTGAAATGTTTAAAAAATGATTGATTTCTTCTTTATCGTGCAATACTTTTATTTCAAGATGATAGGTTTTTGATTCCCCCGGCTCAATATAAATCAATTTGTTTTCAGCTCTTGCTTTTGCCTGGCCTATCGGTGGTAGTGTGGCAGGTTCCAGTCCGGTAACATATTCTCTTTTACCCCAATGCTGCCAGTTGATGAGCCAGGGTAATTCTTCTTTATAAAACCTCAGCGCAACAGCAATGCCTAACCGGGAATTATACAGGCCGCAATGGCAATCACCTTCTTCATCTTCTGCTATATCTATAAAAGCAGCTTCTTCTCCCCTGCCTGCGTGATCGTCCAATGGTGCAGGGCATTTTCTGAAATTATTATTCCTGTTGAAAATTTTGTTGTTGGGCGCTCCTTCGCGTGACTGCCATTCTCCGTTCCATAATATATCTGTACCTTCATCAACCAGCGGCCAGCCAAAGTTACAATGATAGAGCAGCATATTCGGTGCGGGTAGATTGCCACGGTTGGTAACAACGTCGCTGATGCGAATAAATGTGGAACCAAGCCTGCTGGAAATATTTCTTCTCAATTCAAGGTTAGGGCCTAATGCCATTGATTGTTTTATAACACCTGTAATGCTCATATCCAGCTTGCCGGCTGCAGGATCAGGCTGGATAACAGATTCTATTTCTGCAGGAAGATTACTGATCTCGCCATGCAGGCCACGCTGCCCGTATTCATCGTTTTCCGGCCCGCCGGTATGCGAAAGTCCGCAGGTTGTAACCAGGCCACCGGCAAAAGTTTTTAACCAGTCAATACCCTGGTTGGAAAATGGTTGTGGTGCTGTAATACCGCCATGACTTAACCATGCAAGACTATGCTGGTTAAAAAAAGCATCGGCAATATCCATTGCCCTGTCTAAAACAACTTTATAACGAAGACCTGTGCCGGTATTTATCCATGCGATGCGCGTACCTCTTGATAAACCATTATCAAGCACTGAAGTTTCTATTCCGCCAATTTGTGCGTGGTTGGAAATCTTATTTTTCCATGCATGTGATGAGCTGTTCTTTTCTTTATTATCAAGCATCGTTATCAGTAGATATGAGGTAGTTTTATTATTGCTTCTCTCTTCCTGAAATCAAAAATTGAGCGCTCAATATAGCGAATAGATTTGAAAATAAAAGGCAGGAAGCAGCAGGACGGTTAAGTAGTTTTTTTTCATTAAAGGCTGATGGGATGCGGGTTTCATAAAAAAATCTTGCTTTTGTTTTTAAAAATTTCATTCTTTTGTGCAGTATATATTTAACATACCTTGCTTTTAATTGAAAATAATCATCTCAACTTTAAAAAAAATAAAATGCTTGCAAAAAACGCGTTATCATTTGTTCATTCAATTTTAATTGGCAGTATTGCAATAGCTGCTGCATGTAATTCGGGCAATAGTCAAACCAAAGAAAAAGAAGCCGCGGCAACAGAAACAACCACCGCCGCAATTACTGACACTGATAAAGATGGTTTTAAATCTATTTTTGATGGTAAAACACTTAAGGATTGGGAAGGTGATTCTGTACACTGGAGCGTAGAAGATGGCGCTATAGTAGGAACAGTAACACCTGAAACTTTATTGAAAACAAATACATTTTTGGTTTGGAAAGGCGGTGAACCAAAAGATTTTGAATTGAAAGCAGCATTTAAAATTGCTGCAACCGGAAACAGCGGCATTAATTACAGAAGTGAAATGTTTCCGGGCGTACCACATGGCATGAAAGGCTACCAGGCAGATATTGATGGCAAAAATACTTACACAGGCCAGAACTACGAAGAAAGAGGCAGAACAACACTTGCTTATCGCGGACAAAAAACAACCATACCCGATGCTCCCGGCCAGCCTGAAAAAAATGCATGGAGCGCTATGATTGTTGATGGCTCTGTTGGTAATTCAGATTCATTAAAAGCATTAATTAAAGCTGAGGACTGGAACCAGATACACATTATTGCTAAAGGAAACCGTTTGCAGCATTTTGTAAATGGCGCATTAATGAGTGATGTAACGGATAACGATCTGGCTCATAGAAAAGAATCCGGCCTTATAGGCGTACAGGTACACGTTGGCCCGCCAATGACAGTTCGTTACCGCAATATTCAATTGAAAGAGTTGAAATAAGATATTGTCCTTATTATTGTATAAAGGCTGTTCCTCCGGGACAGCCTTTTTTTGAACCACTAAGACACGAAGGCACAAAGTTTCACAAAGAGCATTAAGGTGAAATGCTTAGCCCGATATATTCTACTGTATCACTCCTTTTTCCCTGCCTACCGGACAGGCAGGCTTTGGAAGGAGAAGAGGAATAAGCTTCATTTCACCACAATTGTTTTCCTGCTCACACTAAACCCGCTGAAGCACCCCACTACATCATTTCCCGTTATAGTATTATCCAACGCTACAGGTGTGGAAAACGGTCCGGCATTGTCTTTCGCTTTATTAAAGCTGTTCCAGAAATTATATATACTGCGCTCAACGCTTACAAGGTAATAATCCACTTTTTCCTTAATAGCAAAATCAGCGGAAACAACAACACTGAGGTATTGACCGTTGGTAAGATCGTCTGTCGCATTTATAAATCTGCCCGAACGCAATCCGCCCCAACCAAAATTATCCCGGTTATCATCGCTTCGGGAATAAATCAGCTGAGCATTACCAAGACTATCAGGATCTTTATAATACAATGTAATCATAGCACGCTCCTCATTTTTCTCCGCATCAATAAAATGATTCTCACTCGATAAATTATCTAAGCTTACAGGAACCGGAAGATAGGTAACCGCAGTATAGATATTCCCGTCTACCTCAATTTTAAGCGAATAATATTTTCCCGGTTTGCCTGACAACGCATTGGAACTGTCTGTTACTAACCGCTCATCAAAATAAATACCGTTTGAAATACTGCGGGAGCTGATATTTATAGTAGATATATTTCTTTCACGCAATACTACAGCATTATCATCATCCCACACAATACTGTTATCTGGCTGTGCCGTTCCTTCTGTTACAGTAACCCTTGCACCAGATACAGGCAAATTTTCCAATGCAGTGGAATAATAATCCTGGCTTCTGCTCAGTACTACATAATTATATTCCCGCATTGCATTATTGATATACCCTTCCACCACCAGCATTGGTTTGTTGGGTTTTACTTCAATATCAAAATCACGTTCGCAGGATGTGAAATACATCTGCGAAACCATAATCATCACTATATAAAATATCTTCCTCATCATTTTAAAACTTAAAATTCCAGGTAACAGAAGGCACAACGGGAAACAGAAAAACCTTTTTTCCTTTTATCGTTTTCTCTTCCTCATCTACCGTCATATAAATAAAATATGGATTATACCGGTTGTAAACATTATACACGCTGAAATTCCAACTGCTCCAGAATTGCTTTGTACTATTGGGTTTTGGTGTGTAGATAAATGATATATCCATACGGTGATAAGCCGGCATCCTGTAATCATTTATTTTATCATATTGATTGATGTTGGTAAACATCACTTCATTTTTCCCCGCATTCCGGCCAATATTATACGCAAACCTTCCTGTTGGCATTGTTACAGCATTACCTGTTCCATACACAAACACGGCAGATGCTTCCCATTTTCTTCCTAAGGGATAATTTGCTACTATGCTTAAATCATGTGTTCTGTCGTAGCGGTAAGGAAAAGTTTTTCCTTCATTCATGTCCGGAAATTTCCGCTCTGCCCTACTGAGTGTATAACCAATCCAACCCGTAAGCCTGCCTGTTTTCTTCTGCAGAAAAAACTCAATGCCATACGCCTTGCCGGTGCCAAAAATCATTTCACTTTCTATATTCTGATTCAGCAATAGCCGGGCGCCGGGCTTAAACTCCAATTGATTACTCATCATTTTATAATATGTTTCCACGCTCAATTCATAACTGCCATTTTTCAACTCTTTAAAATACCCCGCCGCTACCTGCTGCGCGTTACCGGGCTTAATAAGTTTACTGGCCGGCGTCCACAAATCGCTGGGAAAAGTTGCCGCGCTTGTAGTTGCAAGATGCAGGTATTGTATAGTGCGTGCATAAGACAATCTCAAGCTTGCTTCATTTCTTAGTTTGTACAATGCGCTGATGCGTGGTTCGGGATAGTGATATTTCGCAATGCTTTCCCCTTTCTCATACTTCTGCGTTTCGCCTGTTGGCACACCTGCTGTGGTATATATGGTTTGTTCGGTTGGCCCTACCTGGTTAAAATAACTGTAACGTATACCCGCAATTATATTTAATGAAGAAGTGATATTGATATCAGTGCTCAAATATGCAGCAGCCTCCCTTGCATAATGATCGCTTATCTGCGATTTAAATTCCTGCATACCGGAATTGGATGCGCCTGCACCGGGTTTGAAATTATGCCAGGTATACTGTAACCCCCATTTCCACTTTAACCATGCATTGGACGAATAAGTCCAGTCGTTTTTAGCCTGGTAATCACTGAGCCCTGAACTGAAAATAAACCCGGAAACGCCAAAGTTTATCCGGCTGTCGAGGTTGAAATTATTATAGATAAGCGAGAGTTCCTGTTTTAGATTAGTGTTGATTTGCTGTTTCCAGCTCAGCCCGGCAATAGTATTTCCCCACACAACATCAAACATTCTTTCTTTGCCAATATCTTCTTTATTTACGTAGGTAAATTTATCGCTGCCTTTATAAAAAGTAAAGTTGATATTGTTATTTCTGCTGATGTAAAAATTAGCTTTTGCATTTACATCATAAAAATAATAGCCGTTATTGCCTATACTGTCTTTTGCAAAAGCCTTAGCCAGTTGATCAACATACGTTCGTCTTGCACTGATAATAAAAGATGATTTACCTTTTACCAATGGCCCTTCCAGCGAAAGCCTTGATGAAAGTAATCCAATACCTCCGTTTGCTTTTACAGAATCTCTATTGCCATCTCTTGAATTAACAGTGATTACACTACTCAATCTTCCACCATACTCAGCGGGTATTCCACCTTTCATTACTTCTACGCTTTTAACAGCTTCACCATTAAATACGCTGAAAAATCCCAGCAGGTGATTGGGATTATATACGGTAATCCCATCCAGCAAAACAAGGTTCTGATCCGGCCCCCCTCCTCTTACATAAATACCTGCACTTGCATCTCCGCCACTTTTTACCCCGGGCAATAATGTTATTGTTTTCAATGGATCAATCTCACCTAAAATAACCGGTATTTTTTTTAATTGCGTTATACCTATTACCTGTGTGCTCATTTGATTGCGATGAACAGCACGGTTTGCGGTTACCTTCACGCCCTGCAATACTTTATCTTTTGCATTGAGTTTTACCAACAGCGTTGTATCAGCCATAAGATTCACCGCAAACTCAATGGAATGATAGCCAACTGCGCTTATTTTTATTTTATATTTTCCCTGTTCAAGCAGGTTGATGAATACGCTTGATGAATCAACTACAATGAGCTTTTTATTAATGCTGAGTGTTGCATTGGGTTGTGGAATATTTGCAGAATCCGTTACGTGGACAGTAAGCCAGTATTGTTGAGCGGATATAGCTTGCCCGGCAAGCAATGCATATACAACAAGTATTGTTCTCATAAGCCGGGGCATACTTCAGGGATAAATTTTGGGAGAATTCTAAAGTAAGTAATATTCTCAAGAAAAAACCCGTAACGGTGAGAAATCCGTTGAAAATTTGAGGTATATCAAGTGTATACGCGCAATAAACCGGGAGGAAAAGTATTTCACATTTATCATCTGTTGTTTCACACATTTAATATTATCAATGAGCATTCCTGTCAACACCCTGTCTTTGCAGCATCCATCCCGGGTATTCGGTGGGAAGCTTGCTTACTTCGTCTAATTTCTGCAGCTCATCTTTTGTAAATGTTATATCAACCGCTTTCAGATTATCTTCCAGTTGATCTGTTTTTTTAGCGCCGATGATTACAGTGGTAACCACAGGCTGATGCAGCAACCATGCAATAGCGAGCTGCGCAACAGAAACATTTTTTTCTTTTGCTATAACTTCCAGCACATCAATTATATCAAAAGTTCTTTCTTTGTTCACCGGTGGAAAATCGAAAGCAATTCTTCTTGATCCCTGTTCTGTTTCTCCGCTACGTGTATATTTGCCACTTAAAAATCCACCGGCAAGCGGGCTCCAAACCATCAACCCGATTTTCTGATCCGTAAGCAAGGGAACAAGCTCCCTTTCCAGGTCTCTTCCTGCAATAGTATAATATGCCTGCAGCGATACAAAAGCTGATTTATGATTATACTGCGCATACCCTAATGATTTCATTAATTGCCATGCGGCTAAATTACTGCAACCCACATAACGCACTTTGCCACTCTGCACCAGCCTGTCCAAGGTGTCAATAGTATCTTCCAGCGGCGTTTGTGCATCGTAGCCATGTATCTGGTAGAGATCAATATAATCGGTATTCAACCTGCGAAGACTTGCTTCTATTTCTGTATAAATATGTTTGCGGGTAAGGCCAATTTCATTAGGACCCGGCCCCATTTTGCCCCTTACTTTTGTTGCAATTACAAGATTATCGCGGTTAAGTCCCAGGTTTCGTATAGCCTTTCCCGTCATTTCTTCCGACAACCCTTCTGAATAAACATTAGCGGTATCAATAAAATTAATGCCGGCGTCAACAGATCTTTTAACAAGCTCATCTACCGGCTTTTGTTCTAATGTACCAATAGCAGTCCACATTCCTTTTCCACCAAAAGTCATTGTGCCGAGACATAATTCAGAAACTTTTAGTCCTGTATTTCCCAGGATTTTGTACTTCATACCATTTTATTTTTCATTTTACAACCAACTTTCAACCAAAGTACGCAATATTCAATCCCTTGCTATGCAGGGCTCCGAACCACTGAAAGGTTCTGAATCCTGCTCACTACCCGCATTAAAGTTAAGATACCTCATCAAGAATTGTTCCCGGTTATACAGGCAGGCTATAAATAACAAATAGTTTATGCACAGTTACCATCAGGTGTGCAGGCAGCGCCTGTTCCGATTTCAGTTATTTCCACAGGCCGGTTTTTTTCCAGTCTTCATACGATTGCTGCAAAGCCTGCCCAAAAATTTCAGGCGGCTGTGCGCCGGATACAGCAAATTTCCTGTTGAATACAAAAAAAGGAACGCCTCTTACACCAATCTGCGCCGCTTCCTTTATATCGTGTTGTACACTTTTGGTATATGCATTACTGTTCAACATTTCTTCAACTTCGGTATCGTCCAATCCAATATCTTTCCCAAGTTCTTTTAATACTGCGCGATTACTTACATCTTTTCCTTCGGTAAAATAGGCATGAAACAAACGTTCTTCCGCTGCATCTCCCAGGCCTTTTGTTTTAGCCAGTTGTATTAACCTGTGCGCGTCAAAGGAATTGGCTACAACCGCCTGGTCAAAATTATATTCCAATCCCGCAGCCTTTGCCATATCTGTAACCTGCTTATGCATGTCAACAGATTGCTGATACGAGATGCCTTTGCGTTCACTTAAATACTGGTACAGGTTTTTACCATCGCCTGATCTTATATCCGGATCAAGTTGAAAACTGTGCCATTCCAGTTCAATATTGTCAGCGGCATTGAAAGTTTTCATTGCAGATTCAAACTTTCTCTTACCTATATAGCAGAATGGGCACATAATATCGCTCCAAATTTCTACTTTCATTTTTGCCGGGGTATTGCTCATAACGTTATTGTTTTACAGTTTCCTTCACAAACATAAAGTTATCCTTTAAATAAGCGCCGGCCCATAATAAAGCGATAAATACAAGTGCAACAGGGCCCTTTCCACCACTAATTTCAATGGCGGCAGCGCCACCCAGGTAGGAAAGCAGGAAAAAGAAGCCAACCTTCCATGTTTTAGGTATCCATAATAATGCTACAAAAACCAGTTCTGCTGCGCCGAGTATACCTATCAGTGATCCATAACCGATTTTGGATAACTCTGTTACAACTTGTTCGCTGCCTGACAGTTTCATTATTCCGCTGAATACTACCATTAAGGACGGAATAGCCAGTAAAATGATGGATAGTATTTTTGTTGTTTTGTTCGACATGTTATGTAATTTTTATTGCACAAAATTCCGGGATATACTTTACTTTTGAAAGTACTTTCTATTTAGAAAGTACTTTCCTATAAGAAACTATATTGTAAATCAGTTGTATGAATAAGAAAATAGCGCCCTCAAAAATGCCTGACAAATGCGCCAGTCATTTAAGAGCCATTCATGATACTTTAGATATGCTTAATGGTAAATGGAAAATTGCTATTATCGGCTCTTTAAGTTTTGGTAAAAAAAGATTTATGGAACTGCAGCGTGAAGTAACGGGCATTGGCTCAAAAATGCTTAGCAAAGAACTTCGTGATCTTGAAATGAATGAGCTGGTAAAAAGAACAGTGTACGATACCAAGCCGGTTACCGTTGAATATGAATTAACAGATTACGGAAAAACCCTGCAGTCAATTATTAATGAAATGGCTAAATGGGGCACGCAGCACCGCAAACGGATAATGAATGTGATAGGAAAGAAAGAAGCTGCTGTTTGGGAGTAGGATTGTTCTTACTAAGCTTTGTTCACCAAATTCCTGACTTTTAATATGCCAACGTCCTCTCATATTTATATTCCGAAGCAAATAATTTTGCTTTTGCTGTTTCTCTTATTTGCTTATTTCGGTAATGCTCAATTAATACAGATTGATGGGCGTGAATATATAGACACTGCCAGGGGAAGCGATACGGGCAACTGCAAAACAACAAATATTTATTACTACCAGGTTGACGGTAAATACCCTGAGAACTCTTATACCCTGCTACATGCTGTCACCACCTATTTAGATAATTTTGAGTTGAAGGGATTAAAAAATGGCTATATCACATTTCGTTTTACCATAGATTGTAAAGGGCAATTGGTTCGTTTTGTAGAAGTGCTGCAAACAAACGAGCTTTATAAAAAAGCCGCCTTTGAAATAGCATTCCTAAACAAATTATATCAATATATACGCACACTTAAAGACTGGAAAAAGGCAACACTAAAAAATAGCTATCCATGCGCATATAAAGCTTTTTTAACCTTTAAAATTAAAGATGGAAAAGTGGACAATATTATTCCTTAGCCTGATTTTATCCGTTTTATCCGGCAATTGCTTTTCACAAAAAAGCTATAATTGCGAAAGCAAACACTTCCGGGATAGTATCGTGAATTATTATACCGAAGTGCTGGCCAATACAGAACGTATATATTATAATGATGCCAGATGGCAGGAATTGTGCGACAGCATTATAAAAATTTGCCCCGATATTGCAGAAGCTTACCAATTAAAAGCATTACCATTTACAAAATATGCCGATTACGAAAAATGCTTTTCGCTTTTGGACAAAGCAGTTCAATATGATCCTGTTGAATTTCTTCCATACAGGGCATTTATAAAATGCATTTTCACCAAAGATTATGAAGGCGCTATTGTTGATTTTACAAGGTCTGATTCGCTTACGAAAAACAGCGGGCTTATGGATCATAGCTACCAGTTTTTTATGGGAATTTGTAACCTTGAGTTGAAAAAATATGATATGGCCGAAATCAATTTTAAGAATGACGCGGATATTCAACACCGTGCATTTCGAGGTGAACAATTACATTACAATTCCCTGCTATACACAGGTATCGTACAATTAGAGAAAGGACAATACAGGGAGGCTGAAAAGTTGTTGTTAAAATGCCTGGATACGTATTCCAAACACCCGGAAGCTAATTATTATTTAGCGCTTGTTGAAGAAAAGCTTGGAAATGAAATATTGAAACATACATATTTAGAAAATGGAAGAGAAGCCTATATACAGGGGTTGAGATTAAATGAGGACAATATATACTATTCCAACTACCCAAAGCAGGTAACACTTAGAGATTTTGACAGAGCTTTAGGTAAAGATGTATCAAATACAAAATAACAAAGTTCCGCTGTGCTAAGCGTCCTCGCTTAGCACGGTTGTCTTGTCGCCTACGGCGACGACGATAGCAAACACAGGCTCCGGGGTCTGTTCATGCAGTTTCAGGTGTAGTCGCCAGAGGCGACAGAACAACCGTGTGAGGCGTGGACGCCTCACACAGCGACGGTGGAAAAGTAACATTAATAAAATTCACACTGAATAAAATCAGCTTATCGCATTCATCGCCCTCTTTACACTTCCATATTTCAATAAAATTTTTTTTGCTTCATCATAGTTTTTAATAGCAGCTTTTTCCATTAGTATCTTAACTGCACGGTCAGTTATTTTATCATTAATGAGCAAAACATTCACCATACTGTTGTCTTCTACTCTGCCTAATTGTATCATGGTAGTAGTACTGATCATATCAAAGATCATTTTCTGTGCTGTTCCGGCTTTCATGCGGGTGCTGCCGGTAACAAATTCAGGACCTGTAATAACTTCAACAGGTATGGCAGCCGCAGCAGCGATCGAAGAACCTGGATTGCTTACTATACAGCCTGCAGTAATATTATTTGCTTTACATTTTTGCAAAGCGGATAGTACAAATGGTGTAGTGCCGCTGGCGGAAATACCAACTACAATATCTTTTGGAGAAATATTATGTTTCAGCAGTTCGTTCCAGCCGGCTTCTGTATCATCTTCCTTTTCTTCCGGCGCTTCTATTAAATGTTCAACACCGCCTGCCAATATCACATTCACAATCCCTTTTTCAATACCATAAGTAGTGGGCAGCTCAATGGCATCTAATACCGAAAGCCTGCCACCGCTACCTGCACCGAGGTAAAACATTCTGCCGCCGTTCTGTAATTTCTCTACTATAGCCGCGATCAGCTTATTTAATTGTGGTAAAGCTTTTTCAATAGCAATAGCCACCTTCTTATCTTCATTATTAATATTGGCAGTCAGCGCTTCGATGGACATCTTTTCAAGATGCCTGTATAATGAGGGTTGTTCGGTTATGCGTGTCATAAAAATTTGAGATTTGAAATTTGAGATTGAAGTCTGAGACCTGTATACTACAGACAATTTCCAATCTCAAATTTCAAATCTCAAATTAAAAGAGAGAAGGCAGTCTCTTTCAGATACTGCCCTTTATACTTAAAATAATTCGGGTTGATTATTATCGTCTGCTTTCTTCTTCTCCCATTCCATTTCCGTGCTTTTAGAATAGTCGGCGAGCTTTGCACCAACAGCCTTCCAACCCATTACTTCAACCACTTTATTTACTTTGATCTTCGCTTTTCTAACCTGTGCTCCTCTCCCACTCTGCATAACCAGTATCGGCTCTTCATCTGTAGTTACGGCTTCCAGCACATTGCCCTCACCTTCTTTTATAAAGAAAAATTTATTGCGCAACGTGGTGGTTTCAATTTTAAACCGCTTAATGTTATACTGTAATTTTTCTTTGTCAAGATAAACGGCGGTTACAATTTTTTCCGGGTTAAATTTCTCAATCAGCAAAACTTTATCACCATCAAAACGCTGTGTAAGTTCCGTATCCGATATCTCGTAATTACCGGTGTTATATACTACCAGCAACCGATCTTCTGATTCAAAAGAACCGATATAGTTTCCTTTTTCTTCCGTATTCAACCGTCCGAATGTATTATCAAACCAAAGCTTTCTGCCACTCAGGGTAGATCTTCCTGCTTCTTTAAACTTCACATTTTTTACCGGGTACTTGGTAACCTGGTTGCCCATGCTTCCTCTTCCCTTTATCTCCATCTCCTCAAAATAAAAATCAAATTCTTTATTTCTTGCAGAAGCATTGGGGCTTAATATAATCTTTACTGTTTCTGCTTCCCCGTTAGGATTTACAGAAAAATAATGCACTTTACTTTTTTCTGATCCTTTGGTAAGATCATATTCCTTATCTCTTGTTACGCCCGTAACATTAAATCGTTTTGCATAACTAACGCCGGATTTACCATCGAGGTAAATCATATTATATGTTGTACGCTCATCATTTTTTTGAAAGACAGCCACGTGCAGAATATCCTTGCCGATAAATACTTTATCTGCCGCTTTTACCACTTTCATTTTACCTCCTTTGGTAAATGCAATAACATCATCCAGGTTAGAGCAATCTGCTACAAATTCATCCTTTTTCAACCCGGTGCCGATAAAACCTTCCGCACGGTTTACATACAATTTCGCATTGGCAATAGCAACCTGTTTTGCCTGTATTGCTTCAAATAATTTAATCTCCGTTTTCCGCTCCCTGCCTTTGCCATATTTTTTAAGCAGATTTTCATAATATGTTACGGCAAAATCTACCAGGTTATCTAAATCAAACTTAACCTGTTTAATATCCGCGTTAATGCCTTTTATCTGGTCATTCAGCTCATCTATATCCAGTTTATAAATTCTTCGTACGGGCTTTTCCGTTAGTTTCACAATATCTTCCCGGGTAATATCTCTTCTCAATTGTTTTTTAAAAGGCGTAAAGGCTTTATCTATCGCCTCCAATACTTTTTCCCAGGTTTCATGCCTTTTCTCTAACTCTTTGTAAATTTTCTCTTCAAAAAATATTTTTTCAAGAGAAGTATAATGCCATTTTTCCTGGAGCTCTGCGAGTTTTATTTCTAATTCCCGGCGCAACAGTTCCTTTGTGTTGTCTGTAGCAGTGCGCAGCAATTCATATACACCAACAAACCTCGGCTTATGATCAACAATAACACAGGCGTTAGGCGAAATACTTACTTCACAATCCGTAAACGCGTATAATGCATCAATAGTAATGTCCGGGGAAATGCCGGGAGCAAGATCAACCTGTATCTCCACATCCGCAGCGGTATTATCCGTTACCTTTTTAATTTTTATTTTGCCCTGGTCGTTCGCCTTCACAATTGAGTCCATCAACTGCGCGGTAGTTACACCGTAAGGCACATCTTTGATAATCAGTGTTTTTTTATCCAGCTCTTCAATATGCGCCCGCACTCTTACCTTACCGCCTCGTTTACCTTCATTATAGTTGGTAACGTCAATCATACCGGCAGTTTGAAAATCGGGGTATAACTCAAACTTTTTACCGCGTAAATATTTTATAGAGGCTTCTATCAACTCACAAAAATTATGGGGTAATATTTTGGTTGATAATCCCACCGCAATACCTTCCGCTCCCTGTGCCAGCAGCAAAGGAAATTTCATCGGCAGGGTAACCGGTTCATTTTTTCTTCCATCGTAACTCAGTTGCCACTCGGTAGTTTTAGGATTGAAAGCAACTTCCAAAGCAAATTTGCTAAGCCTTGCTTCTATATAACGTGCAGCAGCAGCGTCATCTCCGGTTCTTACATCACCCCAGTTTCCCTGCGTTTCGATCAATAAATCTTTTTGGCCCATATTTACCAACGCGTCACCAATTGACGCATCGCCATGCGGATGGTATTGCATGGATTGTCCGATGATGTTCGCCACTTTATTAAAGCGTCCGTCATCCATTTCCTTCATGGCATGCAGAATGCGGCGCTGTACAGGCTTTAATCCATCTTCTACCGCGGGAACGGCACGCTCAAGAATTACATAAGAAGCATAATCCAAAAACCAGGTTTTATATTGCCCCTGTATGCCGGATTCATTTTCTAAAAAATTGTCTTTCATAATACTATTCACTTACTGTTTCAGTAACTGCTGCTTTTGTCTTTATTTCAAAATCCTTCATATTTTTTACTTCACCCTGCACATCATATTCTCCTTTCTCAATCAGCTTTTTCAGTCGCCATAGCAGGTAGGCATCCCCGGTAGTATGTTTGCTTTTTGAAAGAAAATGAGCAATGACTTTATTACCTTTCTGCCAGTCTTTGGTAATATATTTTTTCAGGTCGGCATCATAAAAATCATCATTATACTGCACCAGTTTCTTTCCGCCTTCCAGTATACGCACCATTTTATTTTCATTGCTCAGTTTAATCCACTCATCAGGATCAACTTCAAACTCGCTCAATGTAACAGGACGTGCTAATTTCTTTGCCTTAATAAATTCTTTAGGCGGAATTACATGCAGCCATTCGGGATAGAAAATATTTCCCTTTTCATTAATAAAGGGCAGGTTATTTAAATACAGGACAAACACCCGCCCCTGGAACTCTTTCATATAATGCAACAGCCAGTAGTAACCGCTTACATCATGCTTATTCTGCGCTGCCCATATCCACACTTTTTCTTCAGGGTCGCGGCGTAATGTGCCTACCAGGGTTGCCACGGTATCATAATCATTCACAGAGCCGTCATCTGCTTTACCGTCAAGGTCACCGCCTGCCAGCACTTCAGTCCACCAGGCTTTTCTTGCAGCTATACCTTCACCGGTATATAAATTTGAAACAGGACCAACTGCATAATCATCTTTTATCTGTATCACTGCTCCCTGCAGGGTTTCATCAAGCGCTATAGCTTTATTCAACACATCAACATCAGCTTCGTTAAATACAATGTGTATCATTTTTTGAGGTTTGAGCTGTCAGCTTTCAGCTTTCAGCTATGAACAATTAGCATTCACTATTTGCTTTCCGCTTCCGCTAAATCAATCTCCACCCTTAAATTATCAATAATAAATTCCTGTCTTTCCTGGGTATTCTTGCCCATATAATATTCCAGCAATTGCTGCAGGTGCGTTTCGGGCATTACCATCACCGGTTGCTTGCGCATATCAGAACTGATGAATTTTACAAACTCATCCGGAGAAATCTCACCCAGTCCTTTAAACCTGGTGATCTCGGGTTTGCTTCCTAACTTTTTAGCGGCTGCCTGCTTTTCCACTTCGTCATAACAATAAATGGTTTCCTGTTTGTTTCTTACGCGGAATAAAGGCGTTTCCAATATATATACATGCCCGTTTTTTACCAGGTCAGGAAAAAATTGCAGAAAGAAGGTGAGCAGCAGCAAACGGATATGCATACCGTCTACGTCAGCATCTGTTGCTATCACCACGTTATTATACCGCAATCCCTCAATACCTTCTTCAATATTCAGTGCATGTTGCAGCAGGTTAAACTCTTCATTTTCATACACCACTTTTTTGGTAAGACCAAAACAGTTCAACGGCTTTCCGCGCAAGCTGAATACAGCCTGCGTTTCCACATCCCGGGCTTTGGTGATAGAACCACTCGCGGAGTCACCCTCGGTAATAAAAATAGTGCTGTCTAATTGCCTTGCATGAAAATCTTCTTTGCCTTTGCCGGGCGGCTCATCATTGAAATGTATGCGGCAATCACGCAGTTTGCGGTTATGGAGGTTGGCTTTCTTTGCTCTTTCGTTTGCAAGCTTTTTAATACCGGCCAACTCCTTGCGTTCTCTTTCACTTTGTTCAATACGCTTTTTCAGCGCATCGGCAGTGGTTGGATTTTTGTGCAGGTAATTATCTAACTCTTTAGATAAGAATTCAAACACAAAATTTTTCATGCTCATTCCCCCCTCTTCCACATATTGCGAGCCGAGCTTTGTTTTTGTCTGGCTTTCAAATACCGGCTCCACCACGCGTACTGCCACTGCGGCAACAATACTTTGCCTGATATCAGCAAAATCATAATCCTTCTTATAAAAATCCCTCACCACTTTTACAAACGCTTCGCGAAAGGCCTGCTGGTGCGTACCGCCCTGCGTAGTATATTGCCCGTTCACAAAACTGAAAATCTCTTCACCATAATCATTATTATGTGTAATGGCAAGCTCAATATCATCTCCTTTAAGGTGAATAATGGGATACCTTAATTCATCAGGATTTGTTTTTCTTTCCAGCAAATCCAGCAGCCCATTCCTGCTTACATATTTTTTCCCGTTGAAGGTAATTACTAATCCCGCGTTCAGGTAGCAATAATTCCATATCAGGTTATCAATATATTCCTGCTGAAAGTGAAAATTCCGGAAAACACCATCATCCGGTATAAATGTCACCAGCGTGCCGTTACTCTCGTCTGACTTAGTTTCCTTATGCTCCTTAATTAAAACACCTCTTTCAAACTCAGCGGTTTTTTGTTTACCCTCCCGCACAGCGGTTACTTTAAAATAATTACTGAGCGCATTCACCGCTTTGGTACCAACACCATTTAAACCCACAGATTTTTGAAAAGCTTTGCTGTCGTATTTAGCGCCGGTGTTTATCTTGCTCACCACATCAACCACCTTACCCAGGGGAATGCCGCGGCCATAATCTCTTACAGTTACGGTTTTGCTTTCTACAGTTATTTCAACCTGCTTTCCATAGCCCATCATGTGCTCATCAATACAGTTATCAAGCACTTCTTTTAATAATACATAAATACCATCATCAGCACTGCTGCCATCTCCCAGCTTGCCGATATACATACCGGGGCGCAGGCGTATGTGCTCACGCCAGTCAAGGGATTTAATGGAGTCTTCGTTGTAATCAAACAAATTTTGTTTCGCTTCTGCCATAATTCATATCAATATTGGGTTGTAAAACGCGGCAAATGTATACTAATTATTTTAGTATTTTATAAACGCGGCAAATATAACAAAAGAGAAGAACAGATGTAATTATGAATATGCACCGCTGTGAATAACAAAATACGGCAAGTGCAGGCGTGTAACGTTTATATATAAACGAAGCTGATAAAGGGATGCTTGCTGATACCGGTTTTCGGACAGGAATTGCCAATGGTTGGGTTCCGAAACTTCGGAATGAAATCCGTCCGCCGGAACTGCTACCTGGCTTTTTGATAAAGGTAAATATTTAGTACTAAAGCTGGGCTTTATTCGTCCAGTCCTGAGCCGCAGTACAATAGAATTATCCCGATAGCTATCGGGACTGATTGCTCCAATTGTCCAGCCCAACTATAGGCAATACCAATGTTGCAGAAGTGTTATTTGGTCGCCAATTTCGGAAGTCCAATTGTTTTGAGCATTTCGTTTGCCTTGTCCACTTTCTCTTGGAAAATTGGCATCGTCTTGTATTTTTCCAATGAATTGTCAATGCGGACAATAGGAATTTTTTTGTCGTTCAATTCTTTTATTGTTTTCATATTCAAATGAAATTTGAAATTTAATAAGTTTTGGAATTTGCCCTTTCGGACCTTCACTAATAAATTCAAAAACCATCAAAGATTTTTCCGCCTTGAGTTCATAACGTGGTAACTTCATTTTTATAGTAATTGCTTGTTGGAAGTTACAAAATTATATCAAGGTCAGGTTTGAGGCGATCGTGGAAACATTTCTGCCAACCCATGCATCACATATCTGTTAAAACAGTTTAACACCTGCGCATCTTATTTTTTGGCACAGTAGTTGTTTTTACAGTTACATCCCTCCTGATTCTCAAACTCCTCGGAAAATAATATCGTCATTAATTAGATAAACATAAAAATTCCAGAGGTATGAAAAAAGCAAGATTAACATTGGCAGGCGTAGGTATTTTAACTGCCGGATTATTCGCATTCAATGTGATTACAAATGGTTCTGTTAAAGGAACTGTGGCGCCTGCAGATGCAGCAGTTAGGGCATGGGCTATTTCAGGTACTGATACAGTTAAAGCAGATATAGCTAATGGTGCATTTGAAATAGGCGATGTTAAACCCGGTACTTACCAGGTAATTATTGAGGCTAAAGCTCCATTTAAAAATGCCGCTAAAGACGGTGTTGAAGTTAAAGATGGTGCAGCTACAGATGTAGGTGAAATCAAACTTGCACAGTAAGCAGTAAAGTAGATTATCTACCAGCGTAAAAATTAAATGTTCACTTAACGGTGATCATAACAGAAGCAGTATTCATTAGAGTACTGTTTTTGTTTTGGAGGAAGTGGCAAGAAGTTTCAGGTTTCATGTTGCAGGTGTTTAAACAAAAGCCTGTTGCAAAATTTCCGGTAACCTGAAACTTGAAACCTGAAACCCGCAACTTGCCGTGTAACATCTCACATCTATCGTCTCACATTTCCCGTTTAAAGTTTTTCTGCCGCATCTTTATCCACATACACAAAGCAATTACCGTGGTTGCGTAATAAACTTGCCGGCACTTTGTTTGATATTCCTCCATTCAGCACCTGGTTAAGTATACCAGCTTTATGTTTTCCGCTCACCAAAAGAAAAATTGTTTTTGCTTCAAGCAGTAATTGCAATCCAATGGTTATACCGGTATTAAGCAATGTTGCTTTATCAAAATATTTTTGCCCAACTTTTTTGGTGAGCTCATCAAGCTGAATAACATGTGTTCGCAATTCCGGCGATACTCCCGGCTCATTAATGCCGAGATGCCCGTTCATACCAAGTCCAAGAATAGCAAGTTCAATTCCGCCTCTTGCATCAATAAAGACTTCAGCTTTTACACATTCGCTTTTTAAATCACCCGCTTTACCATCAAACAAAAAATATTTTTCTTTTTTTACCTGCAATGGGTCAAGAAAATATTTGTGCAGGTAATACCCGCAACTGCCATTATCTTCTTTATTTAATCCGCCCCATTCGTCTAACCCAACAAAATAAGTTTGCTCAATATTCAGTTTACCTGCTTTATAATCTTCAGCCAGGTTATTATACATGCCTGTTGGTGTATCGCCTGACGGAATACAAACCAGGCAGCCTGGCTTTTGTTGTATTATTTTTTTAACATCGTTTGCTGCCCTGTGCGACATTGCAGCATAATCTTCAGAAATAATAATATTCATAGACAAACCTTTATTTTAGCGTTTTAAAACATATACATTTGACGTGGAAGGTGTAGGGCATAAGGTGTAGGGCATAAAGCCCGCAAGTGGTTGAAACCTTTTACCTTTAACCTTCTGCCTCAAACCATTTACCATATACCTCAAAAATAAAACAATCAATATGAGAAATTTCATTTTACTTATTGCAGTATTCGCTATTTCGGCAACTATTATTTCAGCAAACAATAAAGATCAAAAAATGTTAAGACACGTTGTATTATTTAAATTTAAAGATGATGCTACGCCAGATCAGGTAAAAAAAGTTGAGGACGCTTTTAAAGCACTGCCCTCAAAAATAAAGGAAGTAAAAGCATTTGAGTGGGGCACGAATAACAGCCCTGAAGGACTAAACGAAGGATTGACACATTGCTTTTTTGTTACTTTTTCTTCAGAAAAAGACAGGGAAATTTATCTTCCGCACCCCGAGCATAAGGCATTTGTGGAAATTTTAAAACCTATTTTGGATAAGGTAGTAGTGGTTGATTATTGGGTGAAATAAAAACCCGCTGAACCTATAGGGTTTGCCGGGCTGAATAGCAGCGCTGCAAACCCTATAGGTTTTAAAACAACCATTCTACAAAAGGAACAGATCACACCAATGAATATTGAAAACAACAAGAATGAAGATGTGCATAAGCTTGCCCTGGGCCAGGTTAAGACGGCTTTGGAAAAAATTTATGCAGGCGGTGGTAAGAAAGCCATTGAAAAGCAAAGAGAGAAAAACAAGCTCACGGCAAGAGAGCGGATTGAATATTTATGTGATAAAGGAAAACCGTTTATAGAAATTGGTGCATTTGCCGGGTATGAAATGTATGAAGAACAGGGTGGTTGCCCGGCAGGAGGAACGGTTGCAGGCCTAGGCTACATAAGTGGCAGGCAATGTGTTATTGTTGCCAACGACCAAACGGTAAAAGCAGGCGCCTGGTTTCCCATTACAGGCAAAAAAAACCTGCGCATGCAGGAAATTGCGATGGAAAATAACCTGCCCATTATTTACCTTGTAGATAGTGCAGGTGTGTTCTTACCCATGCAGGATGAAATATTCCCCGATAAAGAACATTTCGGGCGCATATTCCGTAACAATGCCCGCATGAGCGCAATGGGTATTGTGCAAATTGCCGCCGTGATGGGTGCATGCGTTGCAGGCGGAGCGTATTTACCCATCATGAGCGATGAAACCCTGGTGGTAAAAAACAACGGCTCTATATTTTTGGCAGGGCCATATCTTGTAAAAGCCGCCATTGGTGAAGAAGTGGATGCAGAAACACTTGGTGGCGCAACAACACACACAGAAATAAGCGGTATAGCGGACTATAAATTTGATACCGAACAGCAATGCCTGGACGAAGTAAAAAAAATCATGTCGAAAACAGGCGTGAAAGAAAATGCAGGCTTCGACAGGATTAAAAGCATTAAGCCAAAGAAAGACCCCGCAGATATATATGGCATGCTTCCGGCAGACCCCACCAAGCCATATGATATGCTGGAGATTATTGAGAGAATAGTAGATGATTCTGATTTTGATCAATACAAAAAAGATTATGGGCAAACCATTTTATGCGGTTACGCACGCATTGACGGCTGGGCTGTTGGTATAATAGCCAATCAACGTAAAGTAATCAAAACCAAAAAGGGAGAAATTCAATTAGGCGGCGTTATATATAATGACAGCGCTGATAAGGCTGCGCGGTTCATAATGAACTGCAATCAAAAAAATATTCCGTTGGTATTTTTGCAGGATGTTACCGGATTTATGGTAGGCAGCAGGAGCGAACATTCCGGCATTATTAAAGATGGCGCTAAGCTTGTAAATGCCGTAGCCAATTCTGTTGTTCCTAAAATCACTATTATTATCGGCAACTCATTTGGTGCAGGCAATTATGCCATGTGCGGCAAAGCCTATGACCCGAGATTTATTTACGCATGGCCTTCGGCACGTATAGCAGTAATGGGCGGAGAGCAGGCCGCGAAAACGTTGTTGCAGATACAGGTAAGCGCCGTGAAAGCAAAGGGAAAAACAATTGACCCCGCAGAAGAAAAAAAATTACTGGACGATATTAAACAGCAATACGAAAAACAAACAACTCCTTATTACGCGGCAGCACGGTTATGGGTAGACGCAATTATTGACCCCGGGGAAACACGACAACTTATTTCCGAGGGAATAGCCGCGGCGAATCATAAAAAAAATGCGGAACATTTTAACTTAGGCGTATTCCAGGTGTAAAAATGAGTGGTTGGTGATAAGTGATAGGTGAAAAAACTTACGACTTAAGAAGTTGTTTAAAAACGATTGCAGGGATTTTTTGATATAATGATTGCCTACACTTCTAACCACGAATCACACTCATTATCGCGGATAATTCCGATGTAACAACCTGGTTATTCCACAGAGGTACACGAAGGCTACACAAAGAGCCACAAAGAATAATAAAAGGCTCTGTGTAACTTTGTGTATGCTTTGTGGCTCTTTGTGTAGCAAACCCTGTTTCGCCGATGCGAACACCAGAATTCGTGGCAGGAAATATATCAATGGTTATTTAAAAAACTAATTTTAAACAGATTCTAAGACTTACCACTTAAAATTTAAAAAGATCATCATTTATGACAATTCCCATATACCAGGCAGATGCCTTTACACAAAAAGTTTTTGGTGGCAACCCTGCGGCGGTATGCCCGCTTGATAAATGGTTGCCCGATGATGTAATGCAAAATATTGCCATGGAAAATAACCTCGCAGAAACAGCATTCATTGTTAAAGAAAACGATGGCTATCGTATCAGGTGGTTTACACCAACTGTAGAAGTAGCATTATGCGGGCATGCCACATTAGCATCAGCACATATTTTTTTTAACCATTTCGGATATGGTGAAAATAATATCAGCTTTAATTCAAAAAGCGGCTGGCTTAAAGTAAGTAAAGAAAAAAGCGGGCAGCTTACTCTGGATTTTCCTGCTGATAATTTTGAAGTTGTAAATGATATTCCCGCTGCTATTGCAGAAGGTTTAAAGATTGATGCAACGCAGGTATACAAAGGTAAGTTTGATTATATGGTTGTTTTTGATAAGCAAAGCACCATCGAAGATCTACAGCCTGATTTTAAAACACTATCTACCATAAAAAGTCGTGGTGTGCTCGTAACTGCTCCCGGCAATGAAGTGGATTTTGTGTCAAGAGGTTTCTTCCCGCAAAGCGGTATTGATGAAGATCCCGTTACAGGCTCTGCTCATACCCTGCTGGTGCCATACTGGGCTTCGGTATTGAATAAGAACAATATGAAAGCCATCCAGCTTTCTGCAAGAAAAGGGCATTTGGATTGTGTACTGTCAGGCGACAGGGTTTTAATGAGCGGATACGCAGTTACATACCTGAAAGGAGAAATATTTATATAATATGCAGCCATCACTCGTTATATATACCGATGGCGCGGCAAGAGGTAACCCGGGACCGGGAGGATACGGCGCTATACTAAAATGGGGCAATCATGAAAAAGAGTTGTCAGCCGGTTACAGGCACACCACCAATAACCGCATGGAGCTGATGGCGGTAATAGCTGCGCTGGAAGCTTTAACCAAAACCAATCTTAGTATCACTATATATTCCGATAGCCAGTATGTGGTAAGAGCTGTAAAAGAAGGCTGGTTGAACAACTGGATAAAAACAGATTTTAAAGGCGGCAAAAAAAATAAAGATCTCTGGAAAAAATATTACCAGCTTTCTTTAAAGCATAGCATACAGTTTGTGTGGGTGAAGGGACATGCAGATAATGCCTGTAACAATCGCTGTGATATACTGGCAACAACGGCGGCTGATGGTAAAAATCTGAAGGTGGATGAGGAGTATGAGAACAGCCCGTCCTAATACTCTCCCTGAATTCCGGTGTTCGTAGCATCGAAACAGGATTTGCTGCACAAAGAGCCACAAAGCATACACAAAGTTACACAGAGCGGTTTATTATTCTTTGTGGCTCTTTGTGTATCCTTTGTGTGCCTCTGTGGAATAACCAGGTTGTTACACCGGAATTATTCGTGATAATTAGTGTGATTCGTGGTTAGAAGTGTAGGCAATCATTATATCAAAAAATCCCCCGCAATCGTTTTTTAAACAGCTTCTAAGGCAATCTCCATTCTTAAAATTGCAGGAGATTGCTTCAATTATTATTATACCTTCATTCCCGATACAGAAAAGATATCTAAACAACAAAGCCGGATGTTCAAACTAAAAGGAAAAGTTCAGCATTATGCATGGGGTGGTTATAGTTACCTGCCTCAATTATTGGGTGTAGATAATACAGCATATAAGCCTTTCGCAGAATACTGGATGGGCGCACACACAAGCAGCCCTTCACTTATCGAATGGGGCGGTAACAAAACAACTCCTTTAAACGAGCTGATACAGGAGGATAAAACAAAATGGCTGGGAGATACAGTAGCAAAAACATTCGGCAGCTTACCTTATTTATTTAAAGTGTTGGATGTAAAAGACATGCTTTCCATACAGGTTCATCCTTCAAAGGCGGAAGCCGAAAAAGGTTTTGCAAGAGAAAATGAAGCGGGTATTCCCATCACTGCGCCTCACCGTAACTATAAAGATGATAATCACAAGCCCGAAGTGATGGTGGCATTGAGTGAGTTTTGGTTATTGCATGGCTTTAAAGAAACAACATTATTACGGCAAACCCTGAACGAAGTTCCCGGGTTCAACACTTTATTACCCATATTTGATAAGGAAGATTATTTCGGTTTGTACAAATATGTAATGGAACTGCCACAAACCGAAGTAGACAATATGCTTGCGCCTTTACTGAAAAGATCGGAGGCGGCTTATAAAGCAAATCAATTATCAAAAGCAGATCCGGCTTATTGGGCATGCAAAACTTTGCCGGATAGCGATGATAAGTATAGTAATATAGATCGTGGTATTTTCTCCATTTACTTTTTTAATATACTGCAACTGCATCCGGGCCAGGCAATATTCCAGGGTGCAGGTGTGCCGCACGCATACCTCGAAGGACAGAACATTGAGCTGATGTCAAATTCAGATAATGTGCTGCGTGGCGGGCTTACCCCTAAACATATTGATGTGCCTGAATTACTAAAGCACACTTTGTTTGAAGGAGTTGTTGCCAACATAATGGATGGAGAAAAAAGAGGCGTAGAAACAATTTACTATTGCCCGGTGCCGGATTTTATAGCAAGCAAAATTGAACTGGTTAGAGATGAGAAATATACGCATACTGCTTTTTCAATTGAAATTGTTTTGGTAACAGAAGGCGAAGCAACTATTACAGGCGGCAATCAAACCATTCATTTATTACAGGGTGAAGCGGCAGTGGCAGGAGCTTCGGAAAACTATACTATTGCTACCGGTACAAGCGTTGTGCTATATAAAGCCGGCGTGCCAGAAAATTAATTCACATGCAGGAAACCTTATCAGGCATACCTGTTTTGTAACCGCACGGTTGTTAATAATGTGGTACTTGCAAGTACCCAACCTGTGGCAGGTAAAATATAAAGATAACATTAAGGCTGTCAGAATCCAATGGCGTTGCCTCCGTCAACCGGCAATATTACGCCTGTAACATAACAGGCTGCATTTGAGGCAAGGTAAACGGCTGCATTGCCTATATCTCCCGGTTTTCCAAGGCGGCCCATGGGTGTGCGGACTAATACCTTTTGTTTTCTTTCAGGATCGCCGTTGAGGGCTTTGGCAGACATATCCGTTTCAATGAAGCCTGGCGCTATACAATTCACCCTTACCCCCATTGGCGACAGCTCAACGGCCATCGCCCTGGTCATACCCTCCACCGCCGCTTTTGAAGCGGTATAAGCTATCACCTTAGGTATGCCGTATTGCGATGCCATTGAGCTGATCATGATGATATTTCCCGACTGACGATGTGTCATTTTCTTTGAAAATTCCCTTGACAATGTGAATACTGCCTGTTGATTGGTCCTTATTACCTCTTCAAAATCCCTGTCAGTTACTTCCTGCAACTCTTTTTTCATATTGATCCCCGCATTATTCACCAATATCTCCACCTCACCATATCTGTTTTCCAGTTCCTTCACAAAACCCGGTATCGCGGTGAGGTTATTAAGGTCAAAAACCTCATGATGAGCAGCCTGCCCCAATGCCTTGCAGGCTTCGGCAAGCTGGGGCTCATTCCTGCCTGTGATCACTACTTTAGCTCCATGTTTTACAAAGGCCTCAGCTATGGCAAATCCCAGCCCTTTGCTTCCGCCGGTTATTACGGCCGTTTTTCCTGCCAGGTTAAATGAATTATTGCTACTCATATTTTATTCACATCGTTAAAACAACTGTCTGCATCTTATTTTTTTCGGATGCTATTTCCAGCGCTTTGGTGGTGGTATAATATTTGGTTAGCATGTTAGGCTCTTCCCAATCAGGCAGCTTATGATCTTTCAGGTATTGCAGGTATCTTTCCATCACCTGTGCAAAATGTGCTTCATGCCCGATGTCGTATGTAGCGGGTATAACAACTTTCCATTCGCCTGAAGTTTGTTTTTCTGCAGTCACTCCGGGGTAAGCTGCACCTGTTTTTTTTATGGATTCCTGCACTATGCTATCAAAATTGCTATCCTGTTTTTTGACAGGAACGATATACAAAACGGGCTTGTAGCTTTCCTTTTCACCCTGCCTTATCTCAACGGTGCATTTGGTGCCTTTTACTATTGAGTGATGAGAATCTCCGCCGGCAGCGGCTTTATAGTCCCATCTTGCGATGATCTTTACCGGTATGCCCCTAAGGGTGTAGTTCATCTCACCATTAGCATGTGTTTCGAGAATGGAATCCTTGCTGATATATGGTTTCAGGAATTCGGGATAGCTGTTGCTACCTGTAATAGATGCGAATTGTGAAGGCGTAAGAGGAGTAGTCCAGATTTTCGCACTGGTAATGTTGACATCGTTTTTATAATCCAACGTCTGCCCGGGAAAACATTGCCATTGCACAATATCTACCAGGTGCGTACCCACATCGGCAATGGCATCGCCCTGCTGTGCGGGGTCAAAGAACCATGTTGGCCGCACCAGCGGTTTGCCGGATACATGCTTGAAAAAATAATGTATGCTTTCAATAATAACAGCAGGATCTTTTTCGCTTCCTTTTTTCAGCTCCCCAAACAAAGTGCTGTCATGCATAAGTTCCTTTTGCAGGATATTGGTGATCTCTGATCTTTCAGTCATTATATCGTATAGCAGCACTTTTTGCCTGCCTGCTTCCCGGAAGGCTGCTTCGAGCCTGTTAAAATCGGCGCTGTTGATAGCCATAGGCTTATCTCCCATCACGTTCAGTCCTGCTTCCACGGACCGCTGTATATAATCCGTCTTCAAACGATTGTTGCCGGAAAGCACTACTACATTGCCTTTTTTCTCAACAAACATTTTTTCCGCAAAATCATTTCCCTTATACACCACTTCATTCCAGTGCGTGGGAGCTTCAGCGCGGCTGTTGTATTGTTTTATAAGCGCCAGGTGCGCTTCCACTTCCGGCTCATCCGGCGCATATACATGAACGGTAGTATCAATGCCGGGATAATTCTTTTTTTGTACCAGCGCCGCATGAAAATGCCCCGGGTTAAGTGTTATCAGCTTAACCATACTGCTGTTGTTTTGCGTGGTATCCATTTTATTTTCCGAGGGTGGCTGACACCCGAAAGCGATCACCACAGTGGCGAAAAATATGATCTTTCTGTTCATCATAATGGTTTGAAATGTAAAACTTCTGCATCAATGCAGTCTTTTGCTGCCCCCCTTCGATTTGTGCTGCGCCGTTACAAATAACACCAGGCATATGCATACCATCAATAGCAGGCTCTTTCTACAATAGTGCTGAACTATCTTTATCAAGGTATAAGACTGCATTTTTATGTTTTCTTAATATTGTTGAAGGATATTGTTCTTTTATTTCACTATTTAAAGTGTAATAGACAGCTTTGGCTTTAGATTTGCCAGGTACCATACAATATAAGTACCTGGCATTAAATAAAGCGGGAACGGTTAATGTTATTGCCCGGACAGGTACTTCTTCTATAAGATTAAAGCAACCGTCATTTACCTGCTGCAGCCGGCATCTCTGATCCAGGTACACTAATTTAACAAGACAGGTATCATTAAAAAGAGCAACATGGGGATCATTAAAAGCAATATGTGTATTTTCTCCTATTCCCATACAAACGATGTCTGCAGGATAAGTGCTTAATAAATTTGAGTACCTTTTACATTCCAAAAGAAGATCATCCGCATTTCCATCAAGATAATGCACGGCATGAAACGGAAGATGGTTAAAAAGCCGTTCCTTCAAAAAATTACCGAAGCCCTGCGGGGCATCTTTCCTCAACCCAATATATTCATCCATGTGAAAAGCATTTACACGATTCCAGTCAATATCTTTTTTGGTTATTAAGGCAAATAATGTTTCATTCTGTGAGGGAGCTGCTCCAAAGATCATATTTACATAGTCCTGCTTATGTAATAAGTCTTTTATTCTTTCGCTTATCATCCTGGCGGCATCTATTCCCATCGTCAGTCTGTCTTCATAAATTCTGATCTTCAAACAATCAGTTGCTGCGTCTCTTACCATTTTACTATTTCTAATTTAGGTTTCCTGATAAATTAACACCCCGGTGGTTCGGAGGTTGTTTTACTATAAACAACTTTACCGTTGACAATGGTTTTTTCTATATTAATATTTTTATCAAATATCACTAAGTCTGCATCCTTGCCTGCAGCGATAGCACCTTTTTGACCTGATATTCCCATAATGCGGGCCGGTGTAACTGTCATCATTCTTACAGCATCTATTAATGAGACATCGGCCATGTTTACCATAGTCCTCACCAAACGATCTGTAGTTGCCACGCTGCCCGCAAATCCGCTACGATCCGGGAGTTTTGCCACGCCATCTTCTACAATAACTTTTAACCCGTTTTTTAAGCTCCCAAGCACGCTTTCACTGGCAGCCGTACCGGCAGCACGCATGGCATCAGTAATTAAGGCTATGTTACCGGCACCTTTTACTTTACAGATCAATTTTAACAAAGGAGCGGGCAGGTGTACCCCATCTGCTATGATCTCTACATCCATTTCATCAATAAGATAGCAGCTCTCTATTACCCCGGCATACCGGAATGCTTTCCGGCGTGTAACGCCGGACATGGCAGAATAAAAATGTGTTGCAAGGCTATATCCGCTCTCAAATGCTTCTAATGCTTCTTCGTAAATAGCATCGGTATGTGCTATGGCCGCTAATATTCGCCTTGATCGTAATTCCCGGCCCAATTCCATGGCGCCTTTTAATTCAGGCGCAATGCTCCACCGGCATATCGCATTGGAGCGGGATAAAATTTCCATGTATTCTTTCGGGTCGGGATCACGAATATAACGTGTATCCTGTGCCCCGCACTGGCTCACAGCAAGGTAAGGCCCTTCAAGATGCATCCCAATGAACTGTGCCCCTTTATCATTTATCTTGTTAGCTTCTTCATAACAATCAAGCACTGCCATTAAATCTTCTTTTGAACAGGATAATGTAGTAGGAGAAAGTGAAGTAGTGCCGAACCTTGCATGTGTTTCTGCAATCTTCAAAAAAGCCTCAGCAGTGGCATCCATGAAACTATACCCGCCACCTCCGTGTATATGTATGTCTATAAAACCCGGAGCAATATAATTTTCACCGGCATCAATATTAATTGCATCTTCAGCATCTATGTTCCCTCCGCTTACTGCTGTAATTTTATTCCCGTCAATGAGGATTGTTCCTCCGGCTATTATCCGGTACGGGGTAATGATCTGCCCATTACATATTTTTAGTTTCATTTCTTCCTGTTTAAAAATGACCAGTGCCTGATGCGATATCCATAAAAGGCATAAAATATAAGATATAAAAAGCATGGGACTAATATCCAATATCCATATCGTAAATTATAGGTATTTGCATAATGCACATACAGAAGGGGAAGAACTGCCTGACCACTTAACCCCATGATCAAAAGAGAAGACCCCAATTTGGTGAATTTTCCTAAACCATCTAAAGCCAATGGCCATATTCCGGCATAAATCATGGAATTAGAAAACCCCAGCATTACAATGAACCAAACGGAGATATCAGCCTTATGACCTAAAAAAGTAATCTCCCTGTGAGTAAAAAGGATAAGTAAGCTAAATAAAAAACCAAGTACGGTACATAGCCTCAATACATTCTCCTGGCTGATGTATCTGGGAATTGTAATAATACCTAACAGATAACCACATAATGTCATAAATAAAGTATAAGAGGGAAATACTTTGGCCTCTAACAAAGGCATATTCATCGAAACAGCATAGCCAATAATAGTATCTATAGCAATCACGTGAGTACCAACATGCAGAAAAATAGCAATGGCGCCCAGGATAAGATGAGGAAAATGAAAAATACCGGTTTTCCCAACATTCGCTAAAGAAACAACAGGCGTTTCATGCTCTGTGTCAATTTCCGGAAGTGAAGCGTACTTAATCAGCAATCCAAGGCCTATTAAAACCGTACCCATGCAGACATAAGGGAAAATTACCCTGTGAAGTAATTCTGACAGCACTATATTTTTGGCTTCACCAGTTAAGGAAGGTATTTGTTTGAATAGTTCAGTATCTGTAGATTTAAATATTGCCGTAGCCAATATTAACGGGGCAAGAATCCCGGCAGTTTTGTTGCATACTCCCATGATAGCCATTCTTTGAGCAGCTCTTTCTTTAGGACCTAAAATAGTTATATAAGAATTTGCAGCGGTTTGCAATATGGCTAACCCTGTACCTAAGGAAAACAATCCTACCAGAAATAGCTCATAGGTTCTTGAAATAGCTGCCGGCACGAATATGAAGGCGCCTGCTGCCATAATCCAAAATGCTATTACCATTCCCTTCTTAAAACCTATGTATCTTAATAAATAAGAAGAAGGCACTGACATTACGAAATAGGATATATAAAAAGAAAATGCAACTAAATAAGACTGGAAACTGGTTAATTCACAAGCTATCTTAAAATAGGGAATTAAAATAGCATTCAGCCATGTAACAAAGCCAAATACAAAAAATAATACCGCCATAATAAAAATAGAAAAAGAGGTCTGCCGTTTGGTTAAAGCATCTACTTTCACTGCTGATATAATTTTCTTCATACTATTTTTTGAGAGGCGAATTAAAGTTTTTCTGCTTAAAAGCAACCGTAACAGCAATGGTATGGTTTCAGGAAATACATCGTTCGGATCTGTCAATATCCTTCAATCAATCTATGATTTCTGTAAGCGGTGGCACATTGCTCTCATAACCTGAATAACCTTTGTTTTGATTAATTACCCCCTGAGTGTTAGCATTGATAGTGCTGGCAGGTATAGGCCAAAGCACATGATAAGCGCTTATTTTAAATTCATTTCCATAATTGGTTTTTACTCCTTTATTGTAAAAATCAGTTTTTTCCAATATCCTGTCATACCAAAAGTTTTGTTCTGAAAAATTATCAGGGGTATATGTCTTCCCGTTGTATGCTGACATTCCGGTGTTGGCCAGGATAAATGCAATCCGGGTAAGTTCTGATTTTCTATGTTCCTCAAAATATAACTCTCTCGCCCGTTCATCAAGAATGGTACCTATATTTACATCTCCGGGTTCTATCGGGTTAGCATTGGCCCGGGTTCTGACTTTATTTATATCTGCCGCAGCATTGACCAAATCTCCTTTCCAGAAATAAGCTTCCGCTCTGGCTAAATAAGTTTCGGCTAACCGATATACATACCAATCAGTATGCCCTCCTAACCATATTACACGCTCGGGATCAGGAATATAAAATTTATAATGAGGCCAATCATACCAGCACCTGATTGTATCGGAGCATAACAACACTCCCTGGTCAGTATATAGTTGCAAATTTTTTCCGTAATAAGAGTCGTTACCTTTCAAAGCAGGATTATTGTATACCAACTCTTCCATAGTTACCCAGTTTCCCGGAGCATGCCTGTAATCTCCCGGATCATTATTCCAAATTTCATGGGTACTATACCAGGTTCCTCTGCATTGGGCAACTCCTCTTCCGTATTGAGTAGACTGATCAAATTCTATTCCGGCATCACGGGCTGTTCCTGTGCCGCCGTTGGGCGTCTTAATACTTGCCCCCGACCAGAAAGGAACATGCGCATACATCATTGCTGAGCCGCCCGAATAACTTCCCGTTGTATTATAACGGTCTATAACCAGCATTAGCGCCTCTGTATTTTCGGCCAATGCTTTGTTCTCAGGACGATGAAGATCCCACGTAACATTTTTGGTCAGGTCACTCTTATCCGAGCCAAACCGCTGGTCCATTAAATGATATACTCCACCATCAATAAGAGTACTTGCAGACTGGATGGCATCATCAAAATCAGTAAGGGCCAGGTTAACCTGGGTAAGTAACTGAAGCACTGTCCCTTTTGTCAGATCGCCTTTGTCTGCCTGATCAGGTACCCATTGAGCTGCAGATTCGAGGTCGGTTTTTATTTTTTCAAGAATTACATCTCTTTTCGTAGAAAAAAAATCGAGCTTTGGACCTTCAATTTGCCTGCCTATCCAGGGCACATCACCAAACTGGTTACAAAGGAAATAGTACCGGTATGCCCTGTAAAAATAAGCAGCGCCTAAAATAGCATTTTTTTCACTTTCCGAACTATATGTTGGCTGATCTATATTGGAAATAACCGTATTTGCGTCCTTTATATCGCTATAACTTTGATCCCAATACCAGCCAATCATATTATAGCTTCCATCTTTTAACTGAGCATCGGGGGTAATGGAAAGATCCATGTTCTGGGCAGGAGAGGCGCCGTCCGTCTTTCCAAAAACAGACTCATCAGAAAATATCATTTCAGTAATCATTGGAGCGCTATAATTAAAATATTCTGTCCGCATACTTACCTGAATATTTGCCAATACACTTTTTAAAGATTGTGGAGTTTCAAAAGAATTTTCCGTAGTATAAAAAGACAGCGGCTCTGGCTTGAGGAAACTTTTTTTACAAGCTGTGATATAAAAAGCAACCAGGGAAACTACGAGTAATAGTTTATAGTTTATTTTATGCTCTACATTTTTCATGATATAATTATTTAGGATACTATTAATTATAAAGTCAGGTTTATTCCCAAGGTGGTTGTTCTTGGTGTAGGACCTGCATTTTCAGGATCCCATAAGAAGGTGCCCGGAGAATAGAAATAAACGTTCTTTATATTGAAAAACACTTTCATGTCCTGTATTTTTATTCTATTTATCAGGGCCTTTGGTAAAGAATAAGAGGCGGCAATATTATCAAAGCGGATGAAAGATTTATCTCTGTAAACATCGTAAGTAGTGCTTCCATTGCTGGATGAGAGCCTGGCATAATCATTAGTGGGATTTTCCGGTGTCCAGTAAGGTAAGTCATAAGAACTTTGACGGTCGAGATACCTGGTTGAAGCAGCGTTTTTAGCCTCGTTGAAAGTACCTTTCTGTCCCCAATAAGAATACAGCAGGAATGAAAAATTAATATTTTTAAAAAATGTAAATTCATTTCTGAAAAACCACCTAAACCTGGGAGTGGTATAACCTAAAAACTGACGATCTGTATTAGTAAGTTTACCATCATTATCTACATCCTGTAATTTAAAATCGCCCGGGTTGACTCCATACTTTCCTGCTTCATCTTCATCGCCTGCCTGATAAACGCCCAGCACGCTCATGTCCCAAATGGCATCAATGGCATGGCCGATAAACCACTTATTGGTCGCGTCATCTAATTCCCTCTGACCTATTACTTTTCCATCAGCATCCAGTATGTCTTCCATATCACCATATAAATGAGCGATTTTATTTCTGTTAAGCGAAAAGTTTAAAGATGACCTCCAGGAAAAATTATTCAGATCTATATTTTTTGAATTCAGCGTCACTTCCAGTCCTCTGTTCTGAACTTCTCCTAAATTAGCCATTACAGAAGAAAAGCCGATTATCGGCGGGAGTGACCGCTTTACCAATAAATCAGTGGTGGACATTTTATATACATCTATACTTCCGCTAAGTATTTCCTTCATAAGTGTAAAGTCCAATCCTACGTTATAAGCTTTTGTCCTTTCCCATTTAAGATCGGGGTTGCTCATTGTTACTATTTGCAAAGTAGTCACAGGAGTAACTACTCCATCTGACTCAACATGTTCATAAACCCCGGAAGACAGTTGAGAAAGAGCCTCATATTGACCAATATCGCGGTTTCCGTTTATGCCATAAGAAAGCCTGAGTTTGCCGTATACAAGCCATTCAGACTTAAAAAAACTTTCATTGGTAAAAACCCATCCCAACGCCACGGAGGGGAAAGTTGCCCGTGGATGTTTTTGTCCAAAGGCCGAATAACCATCCCTGCGTATTGACGTTGTTAATAAATAACGGCTCTTAAGGGAATAAAATACTCTACCCATCAGGGCATCTCCGGTACTATATACATCAGTGCTGCTGATCACAGGATTGATTCCAGACCCGATGTTATGATAGCCCAGATCATCAGTAGGGCTAAATCCATTATTGATTATTGTATTTTGCCAACTTTGGTATTTTTCTGCATTGGCCAATAAGGTAACAGTAACTTTATGAATCTGGTTGAAAGTATGATCCCATGTTATCAAATTATCTAATTGCCATCTATATACCTGTTGTTGGGTTCTCGTTGCAACACCGCCCTGCAAAGCCCAACCTGGATGTTGTGAGGACTGGTGATTAAAATATTTCTGCCATCCAAACTCCGGAGAAAAATTGAGCTGATAAGAAATTCCAAACGGCAGGTTAACATTTGCATATATGCTGGACACTAAATTGTCATATTTTTGGAGACGCTCTGTATATGCCCGATCTATAAGCGGATTAGTAGCTACAGGTTCATCGTCCTGGGGGCTCAGGCGTAGCGTGGTACTATCATCCGTGTACATCGATCCCCATGGAGAAACATTAATCATCTGCCCCCAACTGACAGGAACCTGGCTCTCATCTCTGTCACTAAATTGCGTATTTAATCCAATTTTTAGAAAACTGGTCAATTTAGCTTCAAGATTTAACCTACTTCTTATAGTACTAAATTTATCACCTACAATAACACCTTCTTTGTTTGTGTATCCAACAGACCAGTAATAGGACACATCATTTTTTTTATTGGAAATATTCAGGTTATAATCCTGCTGTAATCCATTTCGAAATACTTCATCGTACCAATTAATACTTTTACCCGCTTTATAATTAGTCACTTCAATTGGTCGTAAACCCAATCTTCCAAGCCAAACGGTAACAGGGTCTCCGCTGGAGGCGTCATAAGCGAGCCATTCATCAGTGCTGATGTTGGAAGGAAGGGTTCTTGGATCGGAATATTCATAAGGCATGGCATTAGCATGTGTAGCCTTCATTACATCTTCTCTCCAATTGAGGTATCCCTGGGCAGAAAGTATTGGCTGATTGACCTCTAAGCCGGAAACGCCAACTGTTGCATTAAAATTTATAAGAGGCTTTCCTCCTTCACCTTTTTTTGTTGTGATCAATATAACGCCATTTGCTGCTTTGGCTCCGTAAACAGCCGCAGAACTCGCATCTTTTAATACGTCAACAGACAGGATATCTGAAGGGTTAATATCGGACAGACTTCCATAATAAATAACTCCGTTGAGTACAATCAGGGGAGTGCCGCTTGCATTCAAACTTTTTCTACCTCTTACTTCTAAGCTTCCCGAGCTACCTTGAGCAGAAGCATCAAATCCAATATTTAAACCAGCCGCATTACCGCGAAGAATATCCTGAATATTTTGAGGATGCTCATTCTCAAGTTTTACTACATTGACACTTGAAACAGATCCCGTAAGATCTTTCTTCTTTTGTGTTCCATAACCGATAACAACTACCTGGTCAAGCAGTGATCCGGATGGACTAAGGGTAACATTGATCTGTGTCTGTTTTCCTACAGGTTGCAATAAACTTGTATAATTTATAAATGAAAAACTAAGTGTATCAGCGGGCGTTACCCCATTGAGTTGATAATATCCTTTTCCATCTGTTACCACACTCCGATTGGTACCCATTACGTGTACAGTAACACCTTGCAGCGGCTCATTATCAATACCGGAGCGTACAATTCCTGATACAACTTGTGCCCTGGCAAACTGTATAAATATGATGCAGGAGAAACAGCTTAACAGTATTGGCACGAGTTTTTTGTGAGCTAACAGCTTACTTGTCATAAGACAAAATTTAGAAGTGGTGGAATTAGTTTTGGTTATTATTTGTAAGAGGCACTATTTGATATTTTTTATATAATCTGTGCCATAAGGTTTTCTCTGAGAGCGGGAAAGCATAGTATTTGCTTCATAATCATTAATGAAGCGTTCTTTTGCAGGATCCCAGAATAATTTCCTGGATAGCTTCATGGCAATATCACTCAAAAGACAAACTGAACAACTGCGATGTCCTATTTCAGCAGGTGAAACAGGAAGTTTTCTTGACTTAATACACTCAAGCCAGTTGCCATGCTGATCATCGGCCTTATACAAATGGATTTCGTTTTCTTTGATCTCGGAAGAAAGAATTTTCGGGTCACTTGCATCAAGTAGCTTGGCATTTTTATTTATTGGAACAGGATCGCTTGAAGTAACTTTGTAAGAGCCCGGGCCTGCTGCAATCCAGCCTTCAGTACCTTCATACCTGATAACAACAGGATACTGAGAATTAACATAACAGGTAACTCCGTTTGCATATTCTGCCTTTACCATAAAATCTCCATGAGCATCCCATAAGCCGAACTTTGGATATTCCGCAACGGCTTCTATTGAAACAGGCCCGGTGTATTCAGTATCCATACCCCATGCAGCTAAATCCAAATAATGCTGGCCGGTTCCGGTTATTGCTCCTGCTCCAAATTGATGGCGCCTTAGCCAGCCCGGACGGCTAAAATCATTTTGAGGATGTATACCAATTTCCGTATAATACACTTCCGGTGTAGAACCTATCCACATATCATAATTCAGGTTTTTGGGCACAGGCATCGGGGGAGCTTCAGGGCCTGCAGGATCACCGGGAAAGCCTACCCTTACTGTTTGCAGTTTACCTATTCTTCCATTCCTGACCAGTTCTGAGGCGATCCGAAATTGTTGTGATGTACGGTGTTGTGTACAAACCTGTAACACGCTTTGCTTTTGCCTGATAATATCACTTAAAAGCCTTCCTTCAGCAATCGTTAAAGAAAATGGCTTTTGCAACATGATATCTTTACCTGCCAGGGCAGCCTCAATTGCCGGTTGTACATGCCAATGATCCGGTGTGCTAATTACAACAGCATCAATATCGGGTCTTTGCAATATCTCATGATAATCTTCATACGCTTTTACATCCACATAATTATTCTTGCCGCTTTTTTTTGCATACAAGCTTTCAATCAATTCTTTTCCCTGTGTAAGACGATTACTATCCAGGTCAGCACAGGCTATCACCCTGGCTGTATCAAATTTAATAACCGCCGGAAGATCAAGGCTTCTCCCAATCCTTCCACAACCGATCTGCCCGATATTGATTTTATCGCTTGGTGGGTTCCTGCCAATTACATGAGCAGGTATAATGGTTGGAAAAACCAATGATGCGGCAGTGGTTTTTATAGCATTATTCAGAAATTGTCTTCGTTTCATCTTTTATTATTGTTATTTTTTGCTCTTTCTATTATACTTTGAATGCTGACAGGCATTCCCCCTTTCATTTTGCTTTCCTCGGCAGCTTCCATAAATGCAAGAATCTCCAAAGTTTCTTCAGGGCTTACAGGAACTTTTCCTGTTTTGAAGAAATCAACAATTTTAATAAGCAGGGGATTATACCCTTTCCATTCGCCGAGCACTGCAATCCCTTCGTCTCCGAATACAGTACCTCCAAAAGTACCTTTGGGATATCGGGTGCCCCTGTAAGAACAAAGCCTGCCGTCTTCCCAGGTTCCTACTATAATATCTGCATCATTTGCGGAAACCCTTATTACCTCCTTACAACCTGTTCCCATAATTGCAAATAGTGCTTCAATTCCATGTATACCGTACCAGAACATATCGGGGTGAGTTTTTTCGATTGATGCCAGACCATAAGTATCTACTCCCCGTACTTTTCCAATCTTTCCTCCTTTTAATTCCTCTGCACCTTCAATGTATCTCACCGATGAGGAAGAGAATACCGGGGTATTGTATTGTTTAGCAGCATTGAAAATAGCTATCCCGTCATGTAAAGAAGCCGCCATTGGTTTATCAATAAACATTGGTTTCCCGGCTTTTATAACTGGCAAAGCCTGCTCTAAATGTTTTCGGCCGTCAATGGTTTCCAGAAGTACAAAATCAACTTTTTTCAGCAGCTCGTCTATTGAACTTACTATTTCTACCCCCTCCTGCTTTACCTGTTCTGTAAGAGTTGCAACCCTGTTGATACTGGATGGGATATCGCTACTCCCCGGAGTAGGATAAGCAGCTACAACTTTATATCCGCCAAATTCGGGACCTGCGTTCGGACTGTTAAAGGATTTAGTAAATGCTATACAATGAGAAGTGTCCAAACCGATAATGCCTACCCTTGTTCCTGCAGGCTTGCTCTCAGGGTATGTTGATACAGGACTTGTAAAAACCAGCCCGGCGCTGAGAATTGCGGATTTGCGTATAAACGCTCTGCGGTAAAAATTATGTTTCATGTATTTCAGATATTGTATTTGAATATTTAATTAAAAAGCAACCGCGTCAAAACAGGTAATCGTTCGTTGTTTATGCATGCTGCTGAAGTAAAAATAGAGAGATAGTTTATTCTTTCCAACAAGCGGTTCTGCCTGGTGGGAAGCGCTTTTACTGCACTCGTTCCCGGCAACGTTTGCATTACATTTGTTTCAATTAAAGTGGATAAAATTTCGAAAAGATTTATTGCCAAAACTAAAAGTATGGCGGAATGATAAAGGCATTCTATCTTTATCTTATGCAAACGCCCCAATCTGTAACCATAAAAGATATTGCCAAAAGGTTGGGTATCTCAGCTTCCACCGTTTCAAGAGCGCTTAGAGGAAGCGCTGAAGTAAATGATGAAACAAAAAAGCTGGTGCAGGAGTTGGCGAAGGAACTGAAGTATACGCCTAATCCCATTGCGCTCTCCCTGAAAGAGAAAAAGACAAAAGTGCTGGGTGTGATCGTTCCTGAAATTGCCAATTATTTCTGTTCGGCAATGATCGCGGGCATTGAAGATTATGCCTATGCCAAAGGCTACCATGTGATCATTTTCCAAAGCCATGAGAAATATGAGAGGGAAATAATGAATATCAGGCTGCTCCAATCCCGGCGGATAGACGGGCTGATCATTTCTGTATCGAATGAAACTAAAAACGGAAAGCATATACAGGAAGTGATTGATACTGGTATACCGGTTGTAATGTTTGACCGGATATGCAATGAAGTGGATGCGCCGAGAGTGGTGACGGATGATGAAAGCGGAGCATATCTTGCCACCTGTCATCTTATTGAGCAGGGCTATACAAAGATCGCGCTCCTCGCCATGGCGCCCCATTTATCAGTAACCCAAAACCGGATAAAAGGCTATATGGAAGCGCTGAAGGAACATAATATTCCTTTTCAAAAGAAATGGGTAGTGTCCTGCGATTTTGATGCAAAGAACATTAAAAAAACAGTGGAAAGGCTTTTAAAGAGCAGGGCTAAGCCGGATGCCATACTTGCAGCAGCAGAGCGCATTGCCATAGGGAGCTTTGAGGTGCTGAAGGCAATGAAGCTGCGCATTCCCGAAGATGTGGCACTGGCCGGCTTTTTTGATAATCCCATAAGCCGGCTTATTGACCCGCCGCTGACCTCCATTCAACAGCCTACTTTTGATATTGGTCAGTCTGCCGTGCGGTTGCTGATAGAAATGATAGAAAATAATTCCCTGCAACACCAGTTCAAGACCATCGAGCTCAAAACAACAATAGACATCAGGGCATCTTCCCTGGGCTGTAAGCCCGAGAGTGATTCTTCAGAAAAGAGAAATACAGGATCACGCCGTAAACATCCCCGTGCATAAAAAGCCACTGTATCAGGCGATGCGCTGCATTTTGCTAAAAGCGAAATCCCTGCCCCGTCCACGTGCCTATGTGCAGTTGCCACACATCATTTTCAATATATTCCCCTTAACCATTTGGCCGGGATGCGGATATCTTCTCCAGGATATTTGTCAATAAAGGCAAGCCGTTATATTAAAACCGGAACGTTACATTCGCCAAAAACTGTCTTGGCGCCTGCGGTACAGGATAATAATCGGCTACCCAATATTTAAGATTGCCAATGTTGTTCAGTTTAATGCTGAGCCTCCATTTTGCAAAATCATAAAATGCAGTGGCATCAAAGGTTTTATAACCGTCTAATACAAAACTGTTATCATCATTGAGCGCATAAGTTGAACCGGAGAAATTAGCGCCTGCGCCTATGCCTAAACCCTGTAATGTACCTTTAACGGATTTATAGCTTACCCAAATGTTGCCGGTGTTCCATGGTGTGCCCGTATTCCTTTTACCTGTTAAATAATCATCCGCCTGTATATATTTATTATCGTTGTATGCGTAACCGGCTACAATGTTTAAGCCGGGGAATGGATTGGCAATAATATCAACATCTATACCCTTGCTGCGTTGCGTACCGTCCTGAATAGAGAATGTCTGATCGTCCGGGTCAGTGCGTAAAACATCTTTTACTTTAATGTTATAGTAGCTGATGGTGGCGCTCAGTTTATGATCAAATACATCCAGTTTTACTCCGCCCTCCAGTTGATTGGCCTGTTGAGGCTTAAATGAATTACCTTTTGAATCCTCCCCATAAGAATTCTGAAAACCATTCATATAATTACCGAACAAGGATACCTTGTTTTTCACTACCTGGTATACCAGGCCGAACTTGGGCGAAAGCGCTGTTTGTTTTAAGCCATCATCACCAGGCTCAACAAATCTGTCAATCCGTATACTTGCCATCGCCAGTAATTTATCTGTAATATTGAATACATCTGAAATATAAGCACTATAGGTTTGATCATTGCCTGCATACCGGCGTGCAGGTGAGGCAGCCAGAGCCTGGTTTACATTGTAAATATTGATAGGCTGTGGCATAGTATAGTGTATGTCTACCGTGTCAAAATAGGCATCAATACGGGTAGAGGCATACGTATAACGCAAATAATCGAAGCCTATCAGCAGCCGGTTTCTAAAGTTGCCTATTTTAAAATCGCCAATAAAATTTTGCTGAAAATCAGTGCTGGATAAAGTGCCGTTTACGTCATAATTTTCCCGTCTTACATATCTTGAATCATCGGGATATTGCTCAATATTCAGAAACAGGTACTTAGTGTGGTTGTTGCCCAGTGTATAACTGAAATTGGTTTGTGAAGTCCAATTTTCAGAAATCTGGTAATCAGCCCTTGCAAATATATTGGTTGTATTTTGGCGGCTGTCTAATCCTTCGCCTGAAAACGATTGCTTTATATCTAATCCAAGTTCGCTAAAGTTGCCGGCGCCGGCGCCACCCCAGGGTGCATATAAAATTATCGGTCTTTTAGTAGTAAATATTTCGGCGTCAAGGCGGAACGTTAGCCGGTCGTTTGCTTTATATAAGAAACCTGGAGCAATGTCAATGGTGCCTGACTGACCATAATCCTGAAAACCATTTTGCATTTCGCCTGCTGCGTTTATACGGAACAATGCTGTTTTTTCTTCGTTTAAAGGGGTATTAATATCGGCAGTAATACGGTTAAAGCCAAAGCTGCCGGTAGTATAACCAACTTCTCCTTTAAAGGTTTCAAATGGTTGCTTGGTAACAATATTCACCAACCCTCCGTACGATATTGCCTGCGAGCCAAACAAGGTTGCCGACGGGCCTTTTATGGCTTCAATCCTTTCTATATTCACAGGGTCGAGCAATGTAACATTACCTGCCGTAAGTCCATTGCGCGTGTTGGTGGATCCGGTGCGAAACCCCCGTGACGCAAAGCCCACGCTGGTACCTCCGCCACCCGGGCCGGGTGCCGCGTTACTAATACCGGCCGCATTCTTTAATGCGCCTTCTGTAGTAGTAACAAGTTGCTCCTGCATAATTTCTTTAGTAACTACCGAATATGACTGTGAGTTTTCCATATTGGAAAGAGGCATTCTTGCTACAAATTCCGTTTCCTTTTTTGCGAACTTATTCCTGCCGCCTGTTATGATCACTTCTTCCAGTTGCTTTTCCGTAGCCTTCAGTTGGAGGGATATTTCCTGCACAGCTCCGGCAGTTACCAGCACATCCTGAACAGAAGTTTCATATCCAATCAATGAAACCTCTACACTATATGAGGCCGGTAATAACCTGCTGAACGAGAACTTACCATTTTGATCAGTAGTAGTTATCTTTTTTGTTCCTTTAAGTGTAACGGTTACAGATGCTGCAGGCTGATGATCGGAAGTCAGTACAGTGCCTTTTATAATGCCTGTATTATCCTGCGCATGTACAGCAAAGCTGTGGAAAATAAAGAAGCCGGTAATGATGAAAAAAGACAGAAAAATATGCCTCATAATTGAAATTATTTGAGGTGCAAAGTTGAGGTGCATGCAAAAAAAACACTTCCGCATGCAGGAAATTCATTTTCGAAAGCAGGAATTTTTTTAAAGTGCTTTGCTTACTGAATAAGAAAATGATGGTTATACACTGTTATTTCAAAAGCAAACGCCTGTTTGATGCTGGCGCTATGGCACAACGTTGCCTGTATCTGCGCCATTTAGTATTTTATTCAATACCACTTTTGCATTTTTGCTTTGCGGATAAAGCGTTGCTGCCATTTTGTAAAAAGCAACGGCCGCATCTTTCTTCTTGCTGCCAAAGGCAAAATTTCCCATCCAGTCAAGCCACTCTTCAGAAGGCTGAAAGCGAAACCCTGATTGCTGAGATAATTTTTCAAATTGCTGCGTTACTATTGTGGGGTCAGCCAGCGCCGGCTTTACGGGTACAAGATGCGCGTCAAACAGGTAACGTAATCCGTCGTATATGGCAGGAATGGGAACCGTGCCGTGATCTTCGTTTGTATAAATGCGGTAAGTGCTTCTTAATCCTTTGGGATGCTGCGTGGTAAATAAAGCGGCAAAATCTTCTATGGAGTGAAGCATATCAGTAACAGTATCTTTTGCATCGGCTTCGTGACTGGCCCGCGCCAAAAAAACTGAGCTATGGCCAAAATCTTTGACCGGTAAAATGCTGTTTGCCTGCTGTACCAGCAATCGCCGCCCCCACCACAGGCTGGGATCAATGATGATATAGGCATTGAACAGCGGAGTATGGTGCAGCAAAATATTGGCGGCGGTCAGTCCCCCAAAAGAATGGCCGATCAAAACATTATAACCCGATGTACGCCAGGCGCTGTCAACATGCGGCCTCAGTTCTTTTGTAATAAATTCAATAAACGCTTCATTACCGCCACCTGCGCCGAAAAGTTTTCCTGACACAGTATCATTTACCGGCAGGGCAGGTGTAAGATCACGGGTACGGTTGGTATTGATAATGCCTACAACAATAGAGCGGGGTGTATTGGCATAAGGACCCCGGCTGAGAAACTGTTGCAGGCCTGTGGTTACATGAAAGGCCTGTTCACCATCCAGCACATATATTACCGGGTAGCGGGCGGGGGCATATTTAAGGTTATGGTAGTCGGGAGGCAGATACACATAAAATTCTCTTTCTTCGTTCAATACGGAAGAATGCAAGGAATATTTTTTCCCGATAGAAAAATCCTGCTGTGCAAAAACAAGATGTATGCTCAATACACAACAAACTATAAAAAACAGGCTACGCATTTTGTAAAACCGCTTTTTGTGGTATGGAACGTTTTTTACTTTTTTTATTTCTTCTTCCCCACCAAATCAGGAAGCCCGTAATTGGTAGCGATGTGCAAATAAGCCCGCAAATGAATGTGAACAGCTTACCCACTGGTCCCATCCATGTGCCCATGTGCAGTTGCCACACATAATTTTCAATATATTCCCCTCTCAGCCCTTTAGCCGGGATACTGATATCCCCGCCGGAATATTTATCAATGAAAGCAAGGCGGGAGTTTTCCGCGCTTTTCAATCCAAGTTTTGTACCCGTGTTTACCATAAAATAACCGGCAGAGTCGGCATTGTACAACCATATACGCCCGCCGTTTTGTGCCGGGTGCCTTTTAAATTCCCGCTCAATCGCTGTATTCATGGCTACAGCAGTTTTGGTGAAGTCGGCTTTAGGCAATGCGGCCTCCCATTTTTCATGGTCGGGATCACCACCCAAAAGCTTTACGGTAGATTCGGCGAGTGGGTGAAAAGCAATTAGCAGACCGGTAATGGTTAATATAAGTGCCAGTATAGAAGAATAAAATCCCAGTACATTATGCAAATCGTAATTAACGCGTTTAAACCTGGCTTTCCACTTTATTTTGAAGCTGGCATCACGTGTATGCTTATTCCATTTCGCCGGCCACCAGAGTATGATGCCCGAAATAAGTTCGATCAAAAAAATGATGGTGGCGATATCCACGATCCAACTGCCGGGGCCATGCCACAAAAAAGATGCATGCAGGTGCGCCATGATGTAAAAGAAATTGGCAGTTCTGTCGTACTTCAATACCTCACCGGTGTAAGGGTCTGCATACACAAAAGCCAGGCCTTTGCCCGGGGCAAAAACCCTGAAACGCACTGTTCTTTCCGGGTCTTTATATACTGATATTTCCGACAGCCGGGCTTTGGGGTAAGCCTTATTCACATTGGCAATAAGCGTTTCTGCAGGCAGGCGCTCCGGTTTCACCTGCGCTACATGAAGGGATTTACCCGCCGACCAGTCAATGATCTCATCACAATACACAACAATGGTACCTGTTAAAGCCACAAAAACAAGAATGATACCTGCAAATATTCCAAGCCACAGATGCAGCCATGCATTGATCCGGCTAAATAATGATTTGTTCGATTTTTTTCCTTTGTTCATATAATGTTTCTTAAACAGTATAAGCACAACCGGCGGCTGTGCTTATAAAATGAGATATGAATGTTTTAGAACCTGTAGGTAATATTGAATGCCAGCATCCTGGGTTGCCCCGGAAACAGCCAGGAATTGTACGTATAATATTTTTTATTCCCAATATTATCTATTTTGGCGCTGATCCTGAATTTAAGCGCGTTGTAAAACACGCTGGCTCCATATACATAGAACCCGTTCAGGGTAATGGTATTCTGGTAATTGGCAAACGAACTGCTTTGCCCGTTCCCTCCCGCTCCTATACCAAAGCCTTTCAGCTTTCCGGAGGTGAACTGGTAAGTACCCCATATATTTCCTGCATGGTAGGGTGCGCTTTCCACCCGGTTATTCAAAAATCCCACATCGCCTTTATCTTCCGTATAACGGATATCGTTATAACCATAACCCGCGGCTATATTAAGACCGGCTACCGGGTTAGCAAGGATGTCCACATCTATACCACGGCTTCTCTGCGTATTATCCTGCACGTAGTAGATGGTACCGGGTACCTGCCTCGCTATATTTTTAACTTTAATGTCGTACACACTCACCGTAGCGGCTAAACGATGTTGAAATACATTGAGTTTAACGCCACCTTCCAACTGGTTGGCATATTGCGGTTTGAGCAGGTTGCCGTCAGCATCTGTATAGCTTACATTATTATAGCCGTTGTTGTAATTTCCGTACACGGAAATGGTATTCTTAATGATCTCGTAGGAAATACCGAGCTTGGGAGACCAGGAAGTTTGCTTGTAATTATTGCTTACCGCAACAAACCTGTTGATGCGCAAACTTGCCATTAATAAAAGCCTGTCTGTAACGTTCAGCACTTCGGAAACATAAGCGCCATAACTGTTGTTGATATCCCTGCCACCGCCATAATTCGCCCTTACGGTAAGACTATCCACTTTAGCCTGCCGGATTAACAACTGTGCAGGTGTGGCTGTAATTTGAACCTTATCGTAAGCAACAGAACCCCTGAATGAGGCCACATCGGTTCTGAAATAGTCAAGACCCACCAGCAATCTGTTGCGCATGCTGCCTATCTTGAAATCTCCGATAAAGTTTTGCTGAAATTGCTGTGTGTATAACTGACTGTAAGGCAAATCCAAAATGTTCCTGGTAATAACAGTGGTATCTGCAGTAGAAGCTTTGTTTGCCAGCAGGGAAATATATTTTGTATTGTTATTGCTTCTCGCTATTGAATAGTTGGTTTGTGAAAGCCATTTATCAGACAGCTTGTATTCTGCCTGCCCGGTAACAGCCCATGTTTGTTGCGTGCTGTTAAAATCCGCATTGAAATACGCGTTCTTAGGATCCAGATCCAGGTCTTTAACATTGCCCGAGTAGGTGCTGCTTCCCCCGGTTCCACCGGGAGGTGCGTTGAAGCCGAAGAGATAGATGGGACGGGCGCTTCTGTAATAATAACCGTCAAAATGTAAAGTTAACCTGTTGTTGGCCTTTATTAACAAAGATGGCGCGAAGCCTATGGAATTTTGTGCAAGCTGCTGAAATGTATTCCTGCTGTCATACACGGCATCGAGCCTTAATAAAGCTGTTTTGTCTTCGTTTAAAGGAGTATTATAGTCAACCGTGGTTCTTGCCATTTCGTAGCTGCCTGTAGTAAAGGAAACTTCACCGCGTTTTACTTCCAGTGGTTTTTTTGTAATAAGATTATATACGCCGCCGTAAGATGCGCCCTGGTTTCCGCCAAACAAAGTAGCTGAAGGGCCTTTAATGGCTTCAATCCTGTCTACATTAAACAGGTCTGTGAGCGAAACGTACCCGGTAGATACACCGTTGCGGTACATAATAGAGCCGCTGGAAAAACCACGTGATTTGAATGTAAGCGTTGAACCTCCGCTTCCCCCGGCGATAGACAAATTGCTTACACCCGGTATATTAATCAGCGCCTGCTCCGTAGTGGTTACTAACTGCGTTTGAAGCAACTCCTTGGGCACTACCGCATAATTCTGCGGATTTTCAATATAAGTAAGCGGCAGCCTGGCTACCTGGGCGCTGTTTTTATTTACGTGACGATAAGATGACGATACTATCACCCTTTCCAGAACAGTAGCGTTTTCTTTTAATTGGATATTACCAACCGATACCTTTTCCGCATTCAGCTCAATGGAAACAGGATCGGCATTTACTCCCAATGATGAAACGGAAACAGTGTATTGGCCATAAGGTATATTCCTGAATTGAAAATAACCGTTATCATCCGATATGGTTTGTTTGTCTGAAGGCGTTAATATCACGATAACATTCTCTTCCGGCTGGTTGTCGGCATTCAATATCCTGCCTTCAATTATACCCGTTTGTTTTGCCTGGGCAAAAACCTGTGTTGTAAATACACCTGAAAATAGTACGGCACTCAGTAACAAAATAGAAAAACTAATAAATTTTTGTTTCAACATCGCATCTTTCTTTTTAATAATAAAATATCATCTGTTGTTAAAGGAGTGCAAAAATATAAACATGCGCAGCCACATTAGTTACGAAATCGGGAATTCGTATAACATGGTTTCATTGAAGAAAGTGTGTATTATTATTGATAATGGCGGCTTTATAAAATTGTTTTCGAAATCAGGAATTTTTTTTCAGATAAATAAAAAATTACATAATGACAGGCATCAGTCACGTTATGGATAAAAGCCTGCGCATTCGCGAATATTTATTCATCGAAATACGCAATACGATATGGTAAAGACTGATTTTTCGTCCCAACGGCACTTACTGCTTCGATAACTGATCTTCTTTCGCCATGGTGCGTGTCTCACGCATCATTCCTCACAAATCCACTTTTTGAAAATCACTATATGGAGATCATTGGTTTATTGCAATGGTTAAAGCAGCAACAACAGACTGCTTTATATGCTTATGTTATTATGATTATGCCGAATCATTTACATTTTGTTTGGTTTGAGTAAACTGTTGCGTGAGACACGCACCAGGGCGATGACCCAACAGAATTACAACAGTTGAAACACGGCTTCCGTCAGCCTGCATCCTGGCAATACTTTTGTTAGCGGCATGTGGTTTGTCGTCAGAGTGGCTGTGAATAAAATTACACTAATGCTTTTTTCCTGCTGGTACTTGTCAAACGGTTTTTTGCCGTTGATTTTCGCAATGGCATTTTTTTGCCTGTTGCTTTGTAATAAGCAATTATGTCACTAATTTTTTTTCTGTCTGCCGCTGTCAACGGAGTTGGGTCAACTACAAAGTCAATGCCCGCTGGTTCTTTTATATATCCCATTGTCTTATAATTTAAGTTGGAAAATATTTTTTAATTAGTTTGAGCGCCTCTTGGGGGAATACTACCATTTTATGCCCGCCAACATGTGTCGCACCTAAAGTTTTTTATAATGTTCAATCAGTCTTGTCTTAGAAGTGAAAGAAGCGAAACCTTTGCCTTAGTGCCGGTAGTAAAATACAAACATCCGTCAACATAAAATTTTATGTGAGGTTGAAAGAGTAAATTTTATACCTGCGTAATCTTTTTAATGAACTCGTCTTTCCTTCTTACTGATACTTCTATTTCCTCTCCATTGGTTAATTGCACAAATCCTCCTTTGGCGCGGTTATAGCCTTTTACATGCGACAGGTTTACAAGATGCGAATTGTGAACCCTGAAAAAATTAAAATCGCTGAGCATTTTCTCAAACTCTTTCAGGCTTTTGGCAACTGTTATGGGAGTGCCTTTGCTGACATAAATGGTTGTATAGTTAATGTTCGACTCACAACGGATGATATCGTTGATCTCTACAATATTAAACCCGTTCATATCTGGAATGCATAATTTCTGCCTGTCTTTATTGTAAATATTTTTGAGCAGCGTTTCAATTTTTTTGTAGCTGTCTGCTTCATATTTCAGGTTCAATACTTTGGATACGGCACGATGCAGGTCTGCAGCAACAACAGGTTTTAGAAGATAATCAGTTGCGCTGAATTTAAAAGCCTGTATAGCATATTTCTCATAAGCGGTTATAAAAATGACTTCAATGTCCTTATAATCTATTTGCTGAAGCAGGTTGAACCCGGTTTGACCGCCTATCTGCACATCCAGGAAAAGCAGCTCAGGCGCTTGTTCCCTGATCTTTGCTATGGCTGTTTCCACAGTTTTACAGGAAGCTGTTATTCTTACATCATCACCAAACTGTTCCTTCAGCATGGCTGATAACAGCTCAATACTTTGCTGTTCATCTTCAACTATAATACAATTCAGCATATATAGAAAAATTAAAAATTAAGCTCAAGCGGCAGGTTGATCTCTACTTTCGTTCCTTCATTCAGGGAGTATATTTGCAATGAAGCATTGGTATTTTGCGCCCGGTTCATCAGGTCTATCCTGGTGCGGGTGATAGCAATCCCCGATGGCTTATCTTTCTTTTCCTCTTTTTCTTTTTGCTCCGTTACCTCTTTTTTTATTCCAACCCCATTATCTTCTACCACACAACAGATCATTCCCAATTGCCGGCTGACGCCTATTTTTATAGTGCCGTTGCTGTTTTTAGGCGTTATACCATGCCAGATGCTGTTTTCCACAAAAGGTTGCAACAACAGTGGGGAAATCATGGTGTTTTCCACGTCAATCGTTTCGTCAACCTGTATCTCGTAATTGAATTTATTGTCAAGCCTTGCCGCTTCTATTTGCATATATAATTCCAACGCATGGAGGTCATCGGCAAGCGATACCTTTTGGTGATCCGAATTTTCAAATACCTGCCGCATCAGCAGCGAAAATCGTACAAGGTATTCATCTGCCAGCTTAATATTGTTTTGAACAATATAATGCCGGATAGAGTTAAGAGAGTTAAAAATAAAATGCGGGTTCATTTGCGAACGAAGCGCTTTCATTTCTGTGTCGGTTATTTCGGCTTTTAGCTCTGCTTCCACTTGTTTGGCTCTGGCATTTCTGCGGCGCAGGTATAAATAAAATATTAACAATGATGATATTAAAATAAGCCCTGCTCCAATTAAATAAGCTTTACGGGTTGTTTCCTGCTGCTTTATTTCTGCTGTATGCTTTTCATTTAAAATCGCATCTTTTTTATCAGCCTCAGCCTGTATTTCCTTTCGGGCAACTTCTTTCCTGATTTTATCTCCTGCAATACTATCGTGAATGGCAAAATATGATTTATATGCCTGGAGCGCCGAGTCTTTGTTACCGGCTTTTTCATAAATTTCAGAAAGCGTTTTCCATTGATTCGAAATGTTATCCAACGTTCCGGTTTGTTTTGCCAGCAGGAGTGCTTCATTTTGATAATCGAGTGCTATTTTCAATCTCTTATTGAGCGAAAGATCAAAAACGTTATCCGGAGCAAATGCATATATTGCTGCAATTTCAGTAAGTGATAATGATATCTTATGGGTTGCGTTAAGCGATTTGTACATAGTTAATGATTTGCCCAGGTAGTACATTGCAGAATCATAATTATGCAAAAATTTATACGCCATCCCTATTGCTAAATAAATATTGGCTTCTCCTTTTGTTGAGTTAACAGTTGATCTGTTTAATTGAAATGCCTCCCTATTCAATGCAATTGCCCGGTTATAATCTCCGGTTTTCAGATAAATATCTCCAATATTATTTAATACAACGGCAACGTTGGCTGTAGAATTTAGTTCTTTATAAAGCTCAATCGCTTTTTGATTGTATTCAAGTGATTTAGTATAATCTGCCAGGTAGTAATATACAAGTGCAACGTTAGCCTTAACCGCAGGTTTAACTCTCCTGATATTACCGTCATCTGCGAGTTTTTCAGCTTGTTGCAAATATTGTAATGCCTGCGGATAATCTGAAAGTGATGTATATGCGGTCCCAATACGATTAAGCGCACTTCCAGCTTGCAGGCTATCTCCAGCTTTCATATAGATAGTAAAGGCTTTCTTTTGAAATTCAATATCAGTTTGAAAATCTCCTTTGGTGTAATAACAAATACCCCTGATATGATAAGCGTGGCCAAGATTAACCATGCTCTTAAGTTTTTCTGCCAGTTGAATTGCTTCACCGGTAAGTTTTATACCCAGTTCGGCACTATCATACCGGCAGGCTGCTGCAGCGGCTATTAAAGTATTGAGCCTCAGCGTATCCTTTTGAACACAACCGCCCAACACCCCCAAAAGTGAGTCTCTGACATTCGCCTGCCCTTTACATATAAGCATCATACTAAAAGAACAAAGCAGGCAGATCAAGCGTTTCATACAAGGGGTTAAATACTGAAAATAGAGTTCAATAATAATTCTTTTTTAACGAATGACGAATAACGAATAATAAATAGGAGGCTACGAATAATAAGTCTGTACTATAAACCCCTCGTGATATTACTATTTTCGGATCGGATATAACAAACAACTTTTGCAAACAGATGACCCGTTGAAAATTGTAAATATCCTCCATGAAAAGTCTTTCCATATCTCTCCGGAGATAATCTTATCCATGTTCCAAAAAGAATTTCTAATAATAATTTTAAAAAAGGATACGGTTATGAAAACTCAACTCTGCCTGTTGCTTGCGGCTGTGTTATTTGCCGCGCAATTACCGGCGCAAACTACAAAAGCCGGGAGAAAAATGCGGGAAACCCGGCAAACCGTTGAAGATGCCGGCAGCGTGATCACCACTACCAGGGATGTGATCAACAGCGTTATTGGGGTGAAGAAAAAAAGCAAACAGGCGGTAGAAGATGCTGTAAAGGAAAATGCCGGTAAAGAAGCGGATAGTGCAATAGGCAACCCTCAAACCAGCAATGCAAAAAACAGCAGCGGCCTGCAACCGGGCGATATACACCCTGATGCAAAGGTGATTGATGCGGACGATCTATATCCTTTTAACCAGGGGCTGGCAGCGGTTAGTAAGGGTAACGCCATGGCACTCATTAATGCAAAGGGAGTGTTTTCTATTCCATACAATAGCCAATACCAGCTTGCGAGAGGTGAAAACCCCGAAATACTTTTAAGTAACAATAAGTACTTCGATACTAAGGGAAAGTTACTTGTAGAACCAAGTTCAACTCAGTATGAGACCTGGCACCTTACCGAAGATATGATGTATGTAGAAAGCATTAAACAGGATGCAAACAGTCCGAAATGGTCGGTTCGTGTTGTAGATAAAAACGGGAAAAAGTACGAAATAAAAAATTTGCCTTCACAACCCGGCTACATAGGGGCAGAAATGTACCAGGTGCGAAAAGAACGTACCGGTGGTAACTGGGCAGTCATCAATTTTAATGGAGAATATATTACAAAGTTTATTTATGATAATATTGGATATTTCATAGATGGTATGGCTGTAGTTAGCAAGACTGACGAATTCGGGAAAACACGATATGGTTTGATTGATAAAACGGGGAAGGAAATTATTCCTGTAATGTATTCTAAAAGGCCTACAAATTTTACCGGGGGATTAGGCAGCATCTATCCTGTTGACAGAACAGAATTTGCGCAGGCGGTTATCAACAAGAAAGGGGAAATAGTGGCAAAGTTGCCAGGGGAACAGCTTATCTGTTACATAGGTAATGGCTTTTTTAATTATGATCCACGGCATATAATGAATACGAAGGGAGAAGTTATCGCGGTTAAAGATTTTTTGAGCAGCTATGGTGTTGAAGCAACGGCATCTGACGCAGAAATTCTGTTGCATCAGACATCAGAATGTATTTCCGATTTCTTAAATAACATACCGCTAATAAAGAAGATAGATGACGGTAAAATGTGGTACGCCAGATACCCCAAAAAGAGCCAGATTGTTTCTGCAGGGTTTATTGACATAAAACGTAAAAAAGCAGTAGAAGCGGCATTTGAAGTTCATGCAACTGGCAGAGAACCTGTTTTCGATCCTGTTAGCGGTTTGGCCCTGGTAAAGCTTCGTTTGGGTAAAGATAACCGGGGGGGTACTATATACAGGGAAGGTTACATTAACGAAGATGGTGTGTTTATGATAGTGAAGGGAGAAAACGAAAAATGGTAAGACTTAAAAAAATAAGCATGAGGTCATTGTTGTTATTATTAGTATGGATAAGCCCCTTTTTATCAGTTGCGCAGGATACAAAAAACACCAAACGGAAAAGTGTATGGGAGCAAATGGGCGATCATGCCGATAGTGTAAGGCAACGCAATAAAGATATTGCTGTTCAAAGCATGAACAAAAATGACAATCTCCCATACAGCAATCCAGAAAATTATAATACGGAAGCTCCCGAAGGCAAAGGCGAAGCCTACGTTGAGTACACCGTGAATGGTAAAAAAATAAGCCTTATTACAGGCGTTAATATAAAAGGCACAAAAGTAACAGCCGGCAGGTTGTTGAACAACGTATCTGCCTCCTTTACAAGATTCAGCCCTTATGCATTGATTCAATTCAATATGACCGACCCGGCCAATTTTCCGGATATACGAAAATTTGAATTTGGGAAACCTGTTGTGTATGCCAAAAAAGTAATGTACGATCCCCGGAATCCCAGGGTAAGCAATAACCATGAGGTTGATTTCAGGCTTTCCTTTGATATAGTAGGACCCGATGGTAAAACAGCTTATAAGCTGACAGGCACAACCGGCTCCGAAAAAGCATCTTATCATAATATTGAATCAGGATTTATGGAAATACTGTATTTTGATTCAAGAGGTAACGGTCTGCTGGAAGCAAATTTCAACTTTATAGTTAAAGGTGCTAAAGAGCCTTATGGAAAAAAGGTGGAAGATTTGAAAATTACAGATGGTAAGATCAGGATAAGGCTGGACAAATAAAGTGGGCTGCAAAGAAAAGATTTTATGAAATTGCTGCCAATAAAACTCCTGTAATAATACAAGCCCCTCCTCCAACCACAAATCCTGAACCGGTAATTGAAGCAGAAAGGGAAAAAATTAAAACGTTGAAACGTGTAGCCGGTATGTCTCTAATCATGATTCCCACATTGATATACATATTTTGGGCAGGGAGGCGCAGGTTTAACAGAACGAATAAATATGGAGTAGAGGAATTTGTCACCTGGGGAGATATGACTTCAAAGAGACTTTTAGAAACATTTGCGGGCGTAGGAGTTGGTATTTTATTTCTTTTGGGCATTTGGATGTTAATAACCAGTATAGGAAATTAAACGTTCAACCGGCTTTAAATAAATGCTGTATACTCACTGTTTAATCACAGCCAATTATAACCCTAAAAATTTAAAACATGAAAAGGAAAATTATCATTGTTGCTTTCGTGGCAGCTATATCACTAACAGTTATGTTTGTACTTGCCCAAACGGCAGGAAACAGAACACCTGCTCCTGGTAATAAAAAATTTGTTTATGCGGTATTTTATTTTTCTGATGAATGGAACATTCTAATCAAATCGCAAAGTATGTGGGTAAATAGCGACTATATAAGCAGTGAGTTGAACGCTAAAGTGAAAAATTGTAAATATACTGATGACGCGCTCAATGCCCTGGGAGCTGAAGGATGGGAATTGGTTTCTGTAATTAATGAGCGAACTGCTCAGGGCACGGAATACTATCATTATTTAAAGAAGGCTGTCAATTAAAAATGGCGCTGTAAGCGGTTTCATTTGCCGGCCTTGATAAAACCATTTCTACCACGCTCTGGTGCAGGTTTGGTAGCATTGCCCTCTGCTTAGCCAGACCTGCTGCCTTGCTGTTACTTATCTTAATTTCTTAAACAGACAGGAGGCGATGCGGGTTCCGAACCTTTGAAAGGTTCGGAACCCTGTTTATAATTCCCTGCCTGAAACAAAAAACATACTTCCTACTTCAACAACTGGTCTTCCACCGGTTGAATGGTTTTACTATGTTGCTGTAATAATGCCTGCAACTGCTGTACTATTTCAGGATGTTTATCCGCGATATCATACCGCTCGGCAATATCTTCATTCAGGTTATACAATGCAGGCTTATCTAATTTTTTTAATGCATCCGGGTAACCCACTTCGCTATTGCCATACAACAATAATTTGTGTGCTCCTTTACGAACAGCCACCAATATATCGGCATGATAATAATACATTTCATCACGAGGACTTTTATTGCTCCTGCCGGATAAAACGCCACTTAAATCATACCCGTCATAAATCCTGTCGGTTGGTAAGCCAGCGCCTGCAAGCTTCGCGAACGTGGGGAGAATATCAAGACTGCTGCCGATTTCCGTAACCTGCTTTGCAGCAACATTTCCTTTACCCCATATAACCGCGGGAACCCTTACTCCACCTTCATAACTGTTTCCCTTTGCACCATATAGTGGCCCGGTTGAGCCGCCCAGCTCCTTAAATAATTTCCACGGCCCGTTGTCGCTTATATAAACGATATACGTATTATCATCAATGCCATTTTGCTTTAATGCTTTCAGTATCTCGCCAACACTCCAGTCAATTTCTTCAATAATATCTCCGTAAATCCCTCTTGCGCTTTTGCCCGCAAATTTCGCATTGGGAAATAAGGGCACATGCGGCATGGAATGCGCGAGATAAATAAAGAAAGGTTCTTTTTTATGTTCAGCAATAAACTTCACGGTTTCATTGGTATACCTTTCTGTTAAGGTGTTTTGAACAGCAGGCTTTTCAATCACTTCATTATTGCGGATAAGCGGCACCTGGAAATATTCATTCTTAGGTTCTGTAATCGCTTTCAGGTAAGGAACCGAATCAACCCTTGCCATATCATTACTGTAAGGCAACCCATAATAATAATCAAACCCATTCTGCAGCGGGAGATATTGCTGCAAACTTCCAAGATGCCATTTGCCTATTGCGGCAGTATGATATCCCTGCTGTTTTAACAGCTCTGCAATAGTAATTTCATTTGCAGGCAACCCGCCTTTGGATTCTACCCTTAAAACCCTTGCCTTTTGCGTACCCTGCATACCACTGCGTATGGGTAACCTGCCGGTAAGCAACCCTGCACGTGAGGGTGTACATACATTGGCAGCTACGTAAAAATTACTCCACTTCTGCCCTTCCAACGCAAGGCGGTCTATATTAGGCGTTTTAATAGTTGGGTTACCGTTAATGCTTAAATCCCCATAGCCCTGGTCGTCTGTAAGTATTAAAATGAAATTGGGCTTTTTTTGCTGAGCCAATGCTATGTTTGCAAATAATATACCTGCAACAAATAATAGTTTATAAAGCCTCATATATTTCTATGTTGTTAGTTGGAATTATCGCCGGGATATGGCAATTGTCTATCTGTTTTTTTATCAACAGGCATAGGAGCATTATAATTTTTTAGCTGCCTGCCCAAAAGGTTTAATAATTCTTTTGTTTTTTCCGGATAGGTTGCAGCCAGATCTTTTTCTTCTCCCAGGTCTTTAGACAAATCATACAACTCAGCAGCATTATTCCGCTGACTGTAAATTAATTTCCACCTGCCTTTTCTTAACGCACTAAAATAATTAGTGCCGGGGATGGTTTTAGCCTGCCAGTTATTAGGATAATGCCATAACAACAGCCTTGACGTATCTGTTAGCGCAGGATTTTTTAATACCGGCACAAAAGATTTTCCATCTGTTTTTTGAATGCTGTGATAATTGCGGACACCTGCCAGCTCAAGAACGGCCGGAAATATATCTTCCACTATAACAGGATTATCCGTTATGCCACTTGCTTTAACCAGTGAAGGATATTGAATAATGAATGGTATTCGTATGCCCCCTTCATACACCGATCCCTTGCCTGCACGCAACGGGGCATTCTGCGTAAACGGTTCTCCGCCCCTCGGCGGTGCAAGCGCTAATCCGCCATTATCAGAAAGAAATAAAATAACCGTATTATTCTTAATGCCTTTCTGCTCTACAAAATCCAATACATCGCCTAAACTCTTATCCATGCCTTCTATCAGCGAAGCGTATTTAGCTTCTGCCGAATCCAGCCCCCTATCAAGATATTGCTGGTAATATCTTTTATCTGCCATCAACGGCACATGCACCGCGTAATGCCCGAAGTTTAAAAAGAAAGGCTGCTTTCTTGAAATGGGATATTCCAAACTTCGTATAGCCTCCTGCGTTAGTGCTTCTGTAAGAAAAGTGCCGGACTGATAATATTGCTCTAAATCGGGTACGGATTGCGGCGCATTTTTTCCCGGAAGATTACCATAATTATCTTCAGAAAGATAACTCTGCGGATGGCCGCCGCATGCCCTGAAATATTAACGATAAAACCAACATTATAAGGGCTTGCACCCGGCGTACCCTGCGGCCCCCAATGTGCTTTACCAACATGAATGGTGAAATATCCAGCGTCTTTTAAGAGCTGTGGAAGCGCTGTTGCATGCACCGCTTTGTTTACACCCGCTACCGGCGTAAAACCATTTACATTCCAATCGGCAGGGTCATACAAACTGTCTTTCGCATCTGAATAAGTATCCTTAAAAGGCGATGTCCAGTTGGTAACGCCATGATGCGCCACATTCATACCGGTGATAATACTTACGCGGGTAGGTGTACATACGGGCGCTGCATAGGCGTTGGTAAATTTTAATCCGCCCTTCACCAACCGTTCCATATTGGGTGTATGATATTTTTTATTATTGGCCGTAACCGTTCCTGAAAACGGAACAGATGTATCTTCCCATCCCATATCATCAATCAAAAAAATAATGATATTAGGATGAGAAGATTGCTGTGCATGTAAAGCACTATGTTGTGCCAGCATTACTGTAACAAATGCGATACTTTGTAAAAAGCGGGATATTCTTTGTTTAGTATCCACCATTTTGTGTAAGATTACTGTTTTTATCAATTTCACTTTGAGGAATAGGAAACAGCACCTGGAAGTCCTGTGCAGCTACGCCTCTCTCTTTCGCTTTCTGTATAAAGATACCTTGTCTTATCAGATCCTGCCTGTGTAATTCTTCCGCAGTAAATTCCCATTTACGTTCCCGGAAAATTGCTGTACGCAAAAGGTCCTTGCCTTCAAAGTCTGCCAAATTAAGATCTGCAATTCCTGCTTTTTCTCTCACCTGGTTAATCAAATCAATACTTTCAACACCGGGTCCATTCAGTTCGTTCAATGCTTCTGCGCGGGTAAGTAAAATATCCGCATAACGTATTACCGGAAAATCATTACCACTATTGGCGCCTGTTGCAGTAAGATCTTCTTTGAACTTGAAGTTCCTGATATCATCTGCACCAAGCTCTATTAATGCGCCGCTGGTATTATAATACTGTGTGATAAAAGCATTTTTTCGCGTATCATTATCTGCAAATGAATTGTAAAAACTGCTGTAGGTTTTAAATTGGGTAGCATAGTTTTCTTTACTGCCGCCTTTCCATTTATAACCCGGGGGCGCTGCATGCGATATATAGTTATCGCCCAGACCTGCAACTGCCAAACGCGGACGAATGTATATAAACTCGCTGTTGTCTTCATTAAGCGGGTTAAACAGTTCTGACCTGTCTGCCGACCCAGCAAACAGGTGATATACATTCAGGTCAATTACCTTTTTCGCATAGTCGGCAGCGTTAGCCCAGTCTTTATTATTCAGGTAATACTTTGCCAGTTGCGAGAGCGCTGCGCCTTTGGTAGCCCTGCCCCTGTCGGCAGTGGCAGGTAATATTTCAGCCGCTGCCTTAAAATCATCGGTTACAAACTTATCAAATTCTTCTTTGGTTGGTCGGGATGGCCTGTCATCTGCACTCGTACTGCTGGTTGTAATAATCGGCACAGGTCCAAAAAGATCTTTAAGAATTACATACGCTGACGCCCTGAGAAAAGTAGCTTCAGCGAGTATTTGTTTTTTTCTTGTTTCATCAAAATCAATACCAGGCACTTTGTCCAGCACAAGATTAGCACGGTATATTGTTGTATAATGCCTCGCCCAGATTCCTGAAAAAAATGAGTGCGTAGCACCCCAGCTAAAAGTTTCAAAAGGTTTTGCCAATGCTTCAAGCCCACCGGCACGGTCATACAATGTTCCGCTGGTAATATCCGACAAAATAAAATAATCACGGAATCCTCTTCTCTGCTCAGATGCATATGCAGCATTCAGTATCGCCTCCGCGTCATCCGCATTCTTAAAATAATTGGTTACACCCAGCGAAGAGTATACATCTTCTTCAAGTCCATCTTTACCACAGTTCCACAGCGTAAGGGAAAACAATAACAATATATAGTAAGATTTCATGTGTATTTTTTTTATGTTGAACGGCTTCATGGTATGTTTTTAAAATTTTACATTTAATCCCAGTGTATAAATTTTTGATAACGGGTAGGCGTTATAATCTACCCGTACATTGGAAGTTCCGAAAGAACTTACTTCCGGATCAAAGCCCAGGTAATGAGAGAAGGTAACCAGGTTCTGCGCTACAAAATATAGCTGCGCTGACTGGAACAGGAAATTTTCAGACGCGGGTATGTCATAGCTAAGCGATATATTTTTTAATCGCAAAAATGATGCGCTTTGCACTGCGCGACTATTAATGGTGCCGCTCGCATCCACATAAGCAAATGCCGGTGACAGTCCGGATGGATTGTCATTTGTTGGATTTGATTCCGTCCACCTGTCGGTATACGAACGACTTAACCGGTTTCGCCTGAACGAAATGGGATTTTCTGATTCGGAAATATTCAGGTTGAGTATTTTTCCTCCCTGCGCTCCCTGCCAGAAAAAAGACAGGTTAAACCTTCCATACCCCAAACTGTTATTAATGCCATAGGTAAAATCAGGAAAGGGTGAACCTAAGATCGTTCTGTCTGATGTATTGATGGTTTTATCACCGTTGGCATCAAGAAACTTTAAATCGCCCGGCGCTGATAATGGTTGCGGTGTATATTGCTCTCCTTTCTGCAACACACCCACTACCTGGTAGCCATAGAAGGAATTCAGCGGCAGGCCAACCTGCAGTATGCTGAAATTGGTAAAGAACCCCGCCGTGCCCTGTTGTATATATGGCAATCCTCCTAAGCCTGTTACTTTATTTTTTATAGTTGAAAAATTTACAGAAGTAGTCCAGTTAAATTTGCCACGGAAGTTTACCGCATTCACGGTGAACTCAAAGCCACGGTTATTCATGCTGCCGATATTGGTAAGTGTAGTGGCAAAGCCTGTAGTAGTTGGCACAGGCAACTCCAACAGCAGGTCTTTTGTATTTTTATTAAAATAATCAATGCTGCCGGTGATCCTTTCTTCAAACAAGCCGAAGTCAATACCTGCATCAAATTGTTTGGTGGTTTCCCATTTTAAATTCGGGTTCGCCAGTTGCGTGGTTGAAATACCAACTTCCGCAGTATTGCCGAAAATAGCCTGTCCTTGCGTGCCTAATAATACAAGTGAACGGTAATTACCAATTTCCTGGTTACCGGTACTGCCATAACTTGCTCTTAATTTAAGCGTAGATACAGTGTGTATATTCCTGAAGAAATATTCCCTGTTCACATGCCAGCCCAACGCCAGCGACGGAAAGTAGCCGTATTTGTTGTCCGCGCCAAATCTTGAAGAGCCATCCGCCCTGAAGTTGGCGGTTAACAGGTATTTATCATTAAAAGTATAATTGATCCTTCCTAAAAATGATTTTAACTGGTTGCGGCTTTTATAGGTATTGATTGTGAACGTACTGCTTGATCCTGCCGCCATATTATCCGTGCCAAAAGCATCTGTAGTAAAATTCTGCGCGCCGGAGTTTAACGTGTTCCAGCCGAAGTTTTGCCAGGTATAACCCCCCAATACTTCAAGTGAATGATCGTTGAACGCTTTTGCATACCGCGCGGTAAGTTCCAGTAATGCGTTATTGCTGTTGGTGGTTTGCACACTGGCTATGCCGTTAGCATTGCTGCCTCTTTTTGTATTACGGGTTATATAAGTATCACGACGGGAGCTTTGTATGTCCGTGCCGGCATTGATCTTTACAGAGAGCTCGGGAATGATAAAATATTCCAGGAATGCGTTCCCGAATGTTCTGCTGGTAACCGCGTAATCTGATATACCGTTTGCAATACTGAGTGGGTTTTCCAGGTTAACCAGATTGCTTTGCGCATACTTTCCGTCAGCATCATAAATGCTTAATGTAGGATCCTGGAAGATAGCGGTATTTACAATGCCTGCATTTTCATTAATGCTTACGCCATTGGGCACATAGTCATCATTTATTTTTGCCGCATTCAGGTTAATACCGAATTTGAATTTTGTATCGGTATAATTCAAATTCACACGACCGGTATAGCGCTTAATACCGGAGCTGATTACAATACCGGATTGATCGAGATAATTCAGCGAAGCGTAATAAGTAAATTTATCCTGCCCGCCGGAGAAACTTAACTGATGATTTTGAGTATATCCTTTTCTGAATATTTCATCCTGCCAGTTTACGCCTTTACCAATCGCTGCAATATCTGCATCGGTAAATTCAGGCGCCAGCCCCTGCGCAGCATTCAAATCATTTAACAGGCTGATGTATTGTGAAGTAGAAAGCATCGGTATTTTCTTAGCTACTTCCTGCACGGCGCCTGATACATTGTAGTCAACAGACAACCTGCCTTTCCTGCCATGCTTTGTAGTAATGAGTATAACACCATTTGCGCCGCGGGAACCGTAAATGGCAGTGGCAGAAGCATCTTTTAAAATTTCTATTGAAGCAATATCTGAAGGGTTGAGTGAATTAAGGGGGTTTCTCGGCGCTGATTCAGTAACCGCTGCAGAAGTTGGTGTGATGATAGAATTATCTATCGGCAATCCGTCAATTACATACAATGGTTCATTGCCGGCATTGATAGAATTGGCGCCGCGTATCCTGATGGTTACTCCTGCACCAGGCTCAGATGATGATTGCGTTACCTGTACACCTGCAGCACGTCCTGCAATCAGGTTATCAACAGATACATTGCTGCCTTTATTGAAATCTTTAGGCGATATTGAAGCAACGGATCCGGTGAGGTCTTTACGCTTTTGTGTTCCGTACCCTACTACCACTATATCAGATAGTGATTGCACATCCTGTTCCAATGCAATATTAACCGGGGAGTGGTTCACTTCTATTTCGATTGATTTATAACCAACAATAGTTACCTGCAAAGTATAAGGAAATTTCTGTCCTGTTTTTAATGTAAACTGCCCTTTGTTATTGGTTAAGGTTTGATTGGTTGTGCCTTTAATTACAATGCCTGCACCTTCCAACGGTGCTTTATTGCCTTTATCAGTTACCTGGCCCTCTAATACAGCGTTGATCACTGAGCCTTGCTGGGCTTGTATTATAAATGAGCTGCTGCTCAATAATGTGAGTAGAAACCAAAATTTAATTTTCATGTTTGATAGTATAACCTTTGATGATATAATTTGTAAAAAAATTGGGTTGGGTTTGCGATCATCCACCATATAGTAATGAACATCCGAGCATCAATTAATCGCCTCACCCCAGCCCTCTCCTAGCGGAGAGGGGGCAGAACCTGCTATCATAAGATGGATGATTTTCTTATCTCTTTTACCTGATATTGGCAGATCGACATAAATTCAATATCATGTTTGAGCTTACGCACAACACTCATAATACAGCATGGCATCCAGGTATCTTTCCAGGCCTGATAAATCTCGCTTATATAAAATGATTGCATTGAACATCGGTATATTTATTTATTAGTATGTTTATTCAGTATAGTATTCAGGTAAAAAATTTACCCCTGCGGGATGATCCTTAATGGTGAAACATTTTCTTCCTCACCTGTTGTTTCAATATCTGCCACCATTGGTCCGTTGGCAGATAATTCGCTGCCCTCTTTTTTTGATTTGAAAATGGGCCACAAAAACTGCGCATACCATTCTTCCTCTTTATAATGTTTAATTCCATAGCCGGTGGGATATTTCCGGGTTATCTTCGCGGTGCCGAAAATAATATCCCATATAAAAAACATGTTCCCGAAATTTCCCTTATAATAACCAATACCATCATCATGTGTATCTGCGTGGTGTGCATGATGTGTTGCCGGCGTAGAAATAGTGCGCTCCAGTACCCAGGCGATAGGGTTCAAGAGTTTGTATTTGTAAAACGGTTTATCCCAGGGAATGCTTGAATGCGCAGATAATGTTATCAGCGATTTTACACCTCCAACAAATAACGCGGCATATCCTAAACCAAGATATGTAAGCGCCGATGTGAGATATATCTGCGAGAAGAAAATGGTATAGATAAAATTCTGCCTGCCCGCCATTGCCATTCCCATATAATCAGCCGAATGGTGGGTGCGATGAAAGCGCCACAACCACGGAACCTGGTGATGCAGCCTGTGATACCAGTATTGTGTAAGATCATCAGCAACCGCGATAATTAAGCATGCCCACCAGAATGGCACCCAACTGAATGCATTCTTCTGCGCCGGTAATACATAAGGAAATACGGTTAACGATACATATACCAACAAAGGACGAAAAACCAGCTTCGGCGCGGCGAAGCATACTATATCAAGAATAGCCTCATTTTTGTTCCATTTGTTTTTGTATAGCCCTGCGGAAAATTCTATTATTCCCAATAAAAGGGTTAGTACCGGCAACCCCCAGGTAGAAAGATTTTTGAAAAGATTTTCAACAATAGCAGGCGCTTTAAAAAGCAATGTTGCTGTTGCCGGAATTTTCCAGGGTTGCTGTCCTGTAATTTTAAAATATGCCAGCATCAGTGCTACCGGCAACGCGTATATAAAACCGCTTGTCACCGCATCTCTCCAGATATTGCCAATTGTATTTTTTGCTGAGCGCATAGCTGAATATTAGTTTTTAGAAATAAGTAATAATCCAAAAAAGAAAATCAGGAAAGGGATCAAAAAAACCAGTATGCCTACCGCTATCTTTTTGATCAATAAAAAATAATCCTGTTTCTGCATAGCAATAAAATTTATATATAAGGGAACAGAAAGGTTGCCCCAGCCTTCTCCCGTAATCAACCACCGACTACGGGTGATGACATGGAGACAACCTTACGATCCATAATTTTTATGAATGCAATAATGTATAGCAAGCTGAAAATATCGGGAAGGCGCTTAACCACGCATAGTATTGCAACAACAGGATGTGCAACAGGAACATTTGTGCGCAGGCATATTATCTTCCACCGCACTTACCATTAAGTCATTAACAATGCCACCGGCATTGCAGCAGTTTACATGTTTCATTTTGATTTTTTCTTATTAAATATTCCTGCCGGTGGTTGGCAGAAGTATTAGTCCACTAATTTGGTAGACAAAAGTATAATATTTTTTCTTTCAAAAAAATTTTTGCAGAAAAATTTATAAAAAAAATGTAATTAGCTATTAGTTCACTAATTTTGTAGGCTATTTTGTTTTTAAAAAACTCCGTATGCAACCAATCGTAAAATCAAATATGCTGGTGAAAATGTTCTTTAATAATTCTTTTTACAACTATTCTCCCTCTTCCTGTAGTGGCTGTTGTTAATGCAGGATCATAAATTATAAACAGTTTTTCTTTAAACATATTTTTTGATCTCTAAAAGATCAGGCAGTTTTTTATTCCCTGTTCTTTATACGCTTATTAAATACTTACATGATGAAACATGCAATCAGGATACTGCTTACCGGTATTTTATTTCTACCGGAGTTGTTACCGGCGCAGGTTACACAACCTGTAATAAATACAGTGGTTGAAGGAAAAATTACTGACAAAACCACTAAGGCAGCGCTGGAAGGTGTAACTATTATTATTAAGGGAACTACCAATCAAACCATCAGCGGGCCAGGCGGTAGATTTACATTATCAACATCACAGCAATTACCTTTTATAATAGCTGTCAGTTACGTTGGTTATCAATCTGCAGATATTCAGTTAACGCAATCTTCCGTTGATATAGCATTAGCTCCGTCAGACCAGACATTGTCGGATGTGGTTGTGGTTGCCTATGGCACACAAAAGAAAATTACGTTAACCAATTCCGTTGCGCAGATTGGCAGCGCAGAATTAACAAGAAGGCCTGTATCCAATGTACAGCAGGCTTTGCAGGGACAACTTCCAGGCGTTACCGTTCAGGATCTGGGCGGCGCCCCCGGAAAGTCAACTGCCAATATAAGGGTGCGCGGAATCACCACATTTAATACCAACAGCAGCTCAACCAGTGGATTTGGTTTAACCAAAAATGATGCGCTTGTAATTGTAGACGGTTCAGAACAGCAATTGTCTGATATCAACCCCAATGATATTGCTTCTGTCACAGTATTGAAAGATGCGGCATCAACAGCTATTTACGGGTCGAGAGCAACCAATGGCGTAATACTTGTAACCACCAAAACCGGGCGCAAAGGCCCGGCGCAGGTAACATACGATGGATATTATGCCTGGCAAAAAGCAATTAATGTGCCTATGCAGATGGGCATTGAAGATTATATGAAAGAGCAGCAGGCTGCTTATACCAACGCAGGACTTACTTTACCGGCTAAGTTTACGGATTCGAGCATTGCCGTATGGGTAAATGCCACAGACCGGTTAAAATATCCTTTGCCCAATACATGGTTCACCACCATGTATCACACGGCGCCGCAAACCAGCCACTCCGTTGCTGTTAGCGGAGGTAACGATCAGCTTCGCTCACGGTTAAGCGTACGCTATCAAAAGCAGGATGGCGTTATCAAAAATTTTGAAAATGAAATCGCAGAGATAAGGCTCACCAGTGATTATAAAGCCGCCCGGAATCTTAACTTCAACGCAAACATTAATTACAGGTATAATGCCGCTGCATTTCCCACCGTAGATCCCGTAAACAATTTCTTTCACGGTTCTATGTGGGCTGTTCCTAAATATCCCGACGGAACATATGGTTTGAGCACGCAGGGAAATAACCCTTTAATGTTTACCGAAATAGGCGGACAGAGTAAAACGGTAAATGATTACTTAACCGGTTCTTTCCAGGGAGAATGGAAAATATTACCGTTCCTGGGTGTTTCTTCATTCTTATCTGCACGTATTTACAACACAACGGGCAAGGCATTCACAAATGCATATACCAACAAAGATTCCATCACCGGTATTGTAAAAACCGTTGCGAACAATGCTTTAACAGAAACGCGAAATACGCTCAGGGAATATACATGGAATAACCTGTTGACGTTCGAACAAAATTTTGGCGTTCATCACATCAAAGCCTTAGCTGGCTATTCACAGATATATAATGCACAAACTTATCTCACTGCATACAGAGAGCGCTTTTACAACAACGATATTCAATCCATAAGCCAGGGAGCTAATGATGCTACCAAAAGCAACAGTGGCTATGACGCATCGTTTGCACTCCGCTCCTATTTCGGCAGGATAAATTATGATTTTGCCGGGAAATATTTGCTGGAAGTGAATGGCAGGTATGACGGGTCATCTAAATTTACAGGCGATAAGCAATATGGCTTCTTTCCATCCTTTTCTGCAGGCTGGGTAATTTCTGAAGAAGCTTTCTGGCGAAGCATCAAACCTGTTATCAAAGATTTTAAACTGCGTGGCTCTTATGGTAAAACAGGTAACCAGTCTGTTGATTTGTATAGTTACTATGCTGCACTTTCCCTGGCCGGTTATACATTCAATGGCGAGGCAGTGAATGGTTACCGTCAGACAACATTAGCCAATAAAGAATTGGGTTGGGAATCTACCACGCAATTAGATATTGGCATAGACGCAACATTACTGGACAGCAGGCTAAATGTAACCGTTGACTATTACCGCAAAGTAACCAACGACATTCTGCTGAATCTCGACATACCAGCTACGGTAGGTCTTACAGCGCCATTCCAGAACGCCGGTTCTGTGGAGAACAAAGGATGGGAATTCAGCGCTTCTTATAACGGGGCAAATGCCACCGGCAGTTTCAGGTATACTATCGGCGCAAACCTCAGCATCAACAGCAATAAAGTAATTGATCTTAAAGGCACAGGCCCATACATCACCGGTACCGATATTAATCCACGGTATATTATAGACGAGGGGTTGCCCATCAATACACTCTGGGGATACAAAACAGACGGTCTTTTTCAAACACAGGAAGAAATTACCGCATACGGCGCTACCTATAGCACCAACACAAAACCCGGCGATGTAAAATATATTGACCTGAATAAAGACCAAAAGATTGATGCTAATGACATGACGGTGATCGGCTACTCCTTTCCAAAATATGTTTTTGGTTTCACCACCAATTTTTCCTACAGAAATTTTGATTTGAACCTTTTGTTCCAGGGTGCTGCAAAAGTTGATACAAGGCTGGCAGGAGCGTTGGCTGAAATGGGCAACCAGGAAGGATTTACGCATGAAATTTATGCAAACAATTACTGGACACTTGAAAATACAAATGCACGTTTTCCACGTCCTGTAAAATATGATTTAAGCAATGTGGCTACATCAGACAGATTGGTGTATGACGGCAGTTACCTGCGGTTAAAAAACCTGCAGGTATCATATACACTGCCTTCCGATATCCTTAGAAATGTGTTCATCAATAAAGCACGTGTGTATATATCCGGAACAAACCTGCTCACATTCTCTAAGCTGAATGAATGGAATCTCGATCCTGAAACAGAATCAGGCAGAGCGGTGAACTACACGCAAACATCTTTATATACCATTGGCATAAACCTTCAATTCTAATCCTGCAACATCATTATTATTATGAAACAATTTAAGTTTAAATACATTTTACTTTTAACTGCTATCGGTTTTACATCCTGCAATAAAGATTTGCTGGACACTGTACCCAATGACAGGCTTTCTGAAGACCTTTTCTGGAAAACGCAGAATGATGTACTCCTTGCATTGAACTCGCTATACCGCGATCTTGACGGCACTAATATTTTTGCATGGGATGCGCTTACTGATATAGGGCATGTGAATCAGCCTTTTGCTGTGGATGCCTATATTGCCAATGGCACCTATGATGCAACAAGTTCAAGAATATTAAGCGAGTGGACCAGCGCTTACACAGGTATTGCCGCGGTGAATTATTTTCTTGAAAACGCAGATAACGTAACGGTTACTGATGCTGCCGCACAGAGCAGGTATAAAGCTGAAGCGCGTTTTTTACGGGCATATCAATATGTAAAACTTACCACGTTGTATGGCGCTGTACCGCTTATTACGAGCACTATATCTATTGCTGATGCAAGAACAGTATCAAAAGAAGAACTTTCAAAGCTGTATGATTTCATCAATACAGAATTAGCGGATATTGCACCTCAGTTACCGCTCACATATACCGGTTCTGATAAGGGCCGCATTACCCGCGGTGCAGCGCGGGCGTTAAAAGCACGTGCAAATTTATATGCAGGCCGCTATGCAGATGCCGCAACAGATGCAAAGGCAGTGATTGATCTGAATACCTATTCACTGTATCCACAATACAGCAAGCTGTTTTCATATGCAGCAGAAAACAACCAGGAAGTAATATTGGATAAACAATTTATTGCCTCATCTTATTCCAATAATGTGTTTTATCTGCTGGGGCCATACAGCCAGAAAAGCAGCCAGAGTACCTACGTACCAACTAAAGCATTGGCAGATAAATTTCAAACAGCCAACGGATTAGATATAACAGATGCGGCAAGTGGCTATGATGCTGATCATCCATATATAAACCGGGACCCGAGGTTAGGGTTTTCAGTTTTTCTGGATGGAGATATACTGCCGGGTGGTAATGTTTTTCATCCTGCACCTAACAGCGGCACAGCCGATGCCGTAGGAAATACCTATATAGCATCTACTACCGGATTTAATCTAAAGAAATATATCAATACTGAAGATTTCGCAAATCCTTCAAACAACGGTATCAATATTATTTTGATAAGATATGCAGAAGTATTACTCACATATGCAGAAGCAAAAATTGAAAACAATGATATTGATCAGTCTGTATACGATGCTATTAACACCGTGCGCAACGGGAGAACTGATGTGAAGCTGGCTTCCATAGCAACAGGATTAACGCAAGCCGGATTGAGAGAAATTGTACGCAGGGAGCGTACTGTTGAGCTGGCATTTGAAGGTTTGCATTTAGCAGATGTACGCAGGTGGAAAACAGCGGCTTTGGTTATACCAGGCCCTGTATATGGTATTACTTATGAAGATAACGGGGTGTTTAAAATCATTCAGGTTGCAGTAAACAGGGAGTTCATTGACCCCAAACATTATTTGTGGCCGATACCGCAAACAGAAACTGTACAAAATCCTAACCTTACTCAAAATTCAGGCTGGTAATCTGGGGTACGTGAAACTCATACCACGGCGATCGCCCCGGCAGGTAAAGGCACGTGCCGAAAAAGTATCTTCACGTAACGGAAAGTTTATGATATTTACACACACTACGTTTTTAAAATATTAATAATGACTAAAAGAATGATGAGCGTGCTTTTTACAGCATTGTTCTTTGCCGCTCTTGCAAAAGCGCAGCAAAAGCCCAATATCATTTTTGTATTGACAGATGATATGGGCTACTCCGACTTAAGCACCTACGGTAACCCGGTTATACAAACGCCCTTTATTGATGGAATAGCAAATGCCGGTTTAAAAGCCACCAATTATGTTGTAACAACGCCATCCTGTTCCCCATCAAGAGCTTCATTGCTTACGGGGCGTTATGCAACAAGATATAATATACCTGTACCTTTAAGCCCTGGTGATAAACGCGGAATGCCCGACCAGGAGATAACGCTTGCTGAAGTATTACAACAGGCCGGTTACAATACAGCAATGATCGGCAAATGGCATCTGGGTGATGATAAGCCATTTCACCATCCCACAGCCCAGGGCTTCGATTCTTATTACGGTTTACTATATAGTCATGATTACCGTTACCCTTATGTAAAAACAGATACTACCATTAAGCTGTTCAGGAACCGACAGCCGGAAATCAGTAAACCTGAAGATTCTTTACTAACGCCCTTGTATACACGCGAAGCGATATCCATCATTGATAAACAAACCAAAAACAAACCATTCTTTTTATACCTGGCATTCAATATGCCGCATTTGCCTGTAGCATTAGCCGCAAAAGCTGCTTCATTAGCGGGCAGGCAGGAAGCGGGGCCTTTGGGAGCTGTAGTTGAAGAAATGGATAGCTGCCTGGCATTGATATGGAAAAAGCTGGAAGACAAAAAGCTGGCCGATAATACCATATTTATTTTTTCAAGCGATAACGGCCCCTGGGCTGCATACCCCGAAAGAATGTCGGGTGATAGTGTTACACAGCGCTTTCATGTGGGTGCTGCCGGAATATTCCGCGGATCAAAAGGAGAATCATATGAGGGCGGCGTAAGGGTACCTTTTATCCTGTATTGGAAAAATCATATTAAACCAACCATTTTAACCAGCCCCATTAGTAATCTTGATGTTTTGCCCACACTGGCTGCATGGGCAAAAGTGCCGGTTCCGCAGGGAAGAACGCTGGACGGACAGGATGTTGGCGACCTGCTGACAGGAAAGGTTAACCGGAAAGAGTATGTACATCGCCCCATTTATATCAATAACTATAATAAAGTTGAAGCGGTACGTGTTGGCCCATGGAAATACCGTGAAGCGCCGGGAGGGCTCAACTCCATTACAGGAAAATCGCAGGATACCGTTAAAGAGCTCTTTAATATCAGCGAGGACCCAAGCGAACGTGTGAATGTTATTGACCGTTACCCTGAAAAAGCAGCGGAACTGAAAAAATTGTATGATGCTTACCCGGGGTTTAATGAAAACTAACAGCACAGCAGGAGATTGCTCCGCCCGCCGTAATATACCTTCAATCCATATCTTCACGCCGGCGGACTCGCAAAGACGGCGAGCGTGTTTGTATTTTACTATCAGCATTGAATCAAAGTGCATGATTATTCAACCTCTCTCCGTCTTTGCGAGCCGCCTGAACAAATTTGCAACCGCAACCTGATACGCAGCGAAGCAATCTCAATTCCCTTATAGACCTTATTTTATTACTTAACTATATTAGACATTTGCCTTTTGAGACTAAAATATCTTTTTAAAAGCGAAATCCTTATATTTTTCGTGTTGTTCCGTTTCATCAGTATCTTCCGTGTTCCGCTCTCCGTGGCGATCAATACTTAACTTAATACCAACAATGATCATCAATAAACAAAATACCCAGCTTGGTTTACTATTGCTTGCAGCATTGGTTTGCACAAACGCATTTGCACAGCAAAAGAAACCGAATATAGTGTATATACTGGCAGACGACCTGGGGTATGGTGATATAGGCGTAATGGGGCAAACAAAAATTGAAACACCTAACATTGACAAGCTCGCAGCCAGCGGTTTACTCTTTAAAAACTATTATGCTTTCCCGGTATGCGCGCCATCAAGATATTTATTTCTTACAGGCAAACATTCCGGCAATGCATACATCAGGGGTAATGACGAATGGGCGGCAAGAGGGGATGTTTGGGATTTGAAAGCTATGGAAGCAAATCCATTTCTTGAGGGACAGTTACCCATTCCTGATTCTACCATTACCATCTCCAAAGTTTTAAAAAAATCGGGATATACCACAGGCGTAATCGGCAAGTGGGGGCTTGGCGCACCATATACCGCGGGCGCACCCAACAACCAGGGCTTTGATTATTTCTTCGGGTATAATTGCCAGCGCATGTCGCATACCTACTATCCTGCCCACTTATGGGAAAATGAATACAGGATACCCCTGCGTAATAAAGTACAGCCTGCGCATGTAAAATTTCCGGAAGGAGAAGATTCACTCAATCCCGCTAACTACAAGGTATATACGCAGCCCGATTACGCACCTGATTTGATGATAGATGCCGCATTACGTTTTATTGACAACAATAAAAGCAAACCTTTCTTTTTATGCTATACCACCACCCTGCCGCATGTGGCATTGCAGGCTCCGCAAAAATGGATAGATTATTATCACAAAAAATTTGGCGAAGAAACGCCTTATGCAGGAGGTAATTACGCGCCAAGCAGGTATCCGCATGCAACTTATGCTGCTATGATATCCACGCTTGATGAACAGGTTGGTAAAATAGTAGCGCAGCTTAAAAAGCTTAACCTTTATGATAATACCATTATTGTTTTTACCAGCGATAACGGGCCTGCCAGCAATGGCGGCGCTGATCCCGACTGGTTTAACAGCGCCGGGCCTTACAAAGGCAGCAAAGGTTTTGGAAAAGGCTTTGTGAACGAAGGCGGGATAAGAGTGCCCTTTATTATTCAATGGCCGGCTAAAATCAAAGCGGCCACTACGACAACCCATATAGCAGCCAACTGGGATTTTTTTCCGACAATAACCGACATTATCGGGATAGCCCCTCCCAAAAATATTGATGGGCTCAGTTATAATGCTGTTCTGTCAGGAAAAGAAAATGCGCAGAAAAAGCATGAGTTCCTGTACTGGGAATTTCCTGAATCAGGCGGGCAACAGGCGGTAAGATTAGGCGACTGGAAAGGTATCCGTAAAAATATCCGCAAAGGGAATTTGAAGCTGGCATTATACGATCTCTCAACCGACCCGGGAGAAACGAATGATATTGCTTTGCAACACCCCGGTATTGTAAAAGAAATAGAGAAAATAATGAAGGCGGAGCATACCACGCCGCGGGTGGCAACATTTTTAATGCCCGCCCTTGAAAATTAAATAATAAGCGCAAAAATATTTTTTAAAATATTAGTCTATAAATTTGGTAGACTAATATTTTATACTATTTTTGCCCTGTGAAATTTTCCAAACCACATATCATGTATTGCTGTTGCCGCCAGGCAACATATTAATCCGGGGATAACAACCACCTGTCCCGCTATAATCAGTTTTAATTTTTTATTCCGCTATTTCTTAATCATTCAAATCAAAATGCAATGAGCAATATCAGCAACTTTATATTTCAATTCGGGCAATCGCTTACTGAAGAACAAAAAAATATTTTCAATAAATATGGCGTAATACAGTTTAAGAACTTTGCAGATAAGGAAACGGTAAAAAACTTTATCAACGAGGTTCAGAACGTAGAGCATCAACTGATCTCTTCCGGCACACAAAAAGTAAATGGTATACCGTTAAAATTTGGGGTGAACACAGATGGCAAAAAATTCATTCAGCGTATCGCATTCACTTCGCAATACAGTAAAATACTGAGTGATTTTCTTAAAGATGAAAGGCTTGCGCAATTAGCAGCACTATTATATCCATATGAAGGGCGCATTGGTGAAAATGAAAAAGACGGGCTTGTATTAAATCATTATGTAAATACGCCAGACAGCGGGTATAAACAATTAGGATGGCACACAGACAGCCCGAGAGATATCTTCCTTGGTTCTAAAATTATGCCGATGCTGAATGTAGGTTTACACCTCGATGATTACCCCTTTGAAAAAGGCGGGTTAAGAGTATTGGCAGGCACGCATAACCAGGGACTCTTCAAATTATTATTCAGAAAAAAATATTTTGTTGACAATGATCCTGACCCAAAAGAAATTGGGTTCAATATTGAAGCAGGCGATCTTACGGTGCATGATGGCAGATTATGGCACCGGGTGCAACGTTCACCGTTTTTTGGTGAGGAAAGCAGGAGGCGCGTAATGTACATACCTATTGTTACAGGTGCATATAAACCCAAACATGCTGATAGTCCAACGCCATTTTACCACAAGCTTGCTTTACCAAAACTGGAGCAATACAGGGAAACTTTCCGCTGGTCAACCCTGAAGAGGAAAAGATTGAACCTGTCACGCTTTGCTGCAGATAATACTGTTCGTAATACCATAAATTAATAAACATATGGCTTATGCCCTGGTAACCGGTGCTGCAAAAGGTATTGGAAAATCCATAGCGCTGGAGTTAGCATTAAGAAATTACAACCTGCTGCTGGTTGATATTGATGGCAGAGGTTTGGCATTAACCAAACTTGAGCTGGAAAGAACTGCCGGCATACAGGTGATATATCTCGTAGCAGATCTTTCTTTAGCGGAAACGCCGGATGCTGTTTTTAAATGGAGCTCAACCTGGCATAATGAACTGGAAGTGCTGGTGAATAATGCTGCATTCGGATTGAACGGCGCATTTGCAGCATTGCCCTTGCAGGAACAATTAAGCATTGTTGATGTCAACATTAAATCTGTAGTGGCACTGAGTCACCAGTTTATACCTGTGCTGAAAAAACAGGGCAAAGGTTATATACTGAATATAGGCAGCAACGCAGGTTACCAGCCTGTTCCTTACCTGAATATTTATGCGGCTTCAAAAGCATTTATCATTTCGTTTACCCGCAGCCTGCGTCATGAATTAAAATCATCGGGCATAATAGTGAGCTGTGTAAGTCCGGGAAGCACCGATACCAACTTTGTTGATCGTGCAGGTATGGGTAAAGAGATCAGAAAAACTGCGGAACGGTATAATATGACACCACAGGCTGTTGCCAAAATAGCCATCAATACTCTATTCAGGGGCAGCGCGGAGCGGATAACAGGATTTCAAACAAAGCTTGGCGTTTTTCTTTCGTGGCTGGCGCCAAAATCATGGGCTGAAAAATTTGGTGCAAACATTTTTGGCAGAGAAATACAAATATCAAAATGATTATAGTTCTTACACAAAGCATATTAAGTCCGGGCATTGCATTTTTTCGCAGTTGGTTTCACGTATTAAGGCAGTTTACCCGGCACAAACTAACCCATTTGTTTATTCATCTAAAGCCTCTGCTCAGGAGGTTTTAGATGATAACAAATCATTGCTGTACAAATTAAATTTTTTTCATCATGATAGCTATCGTTTACTGGTCTTTGATCAGCTTCTTTCCTGCGCTCTTACCAGCAGGGAAAAATGAACCGGGTTATTCCCATCATTCCTATTATGATATTATCAGGAATGATAAAATAATCGGCTACATGAAATGCAGCAAGCTGGGCAATAGCGAAACAACGGAATATATTAATGAATCTTCCGCAAAATTTTCAGTTATTATTGATGTGTCCGTTTACAGCAAGCTACAAAGCTCGTTCCGTAATGGCATACTGGAAGACGGGAAGCTTATCAGGCTCGTGAACGGCAAAACGAAGGCGGACAGGCATATCAGATGGAGCAAAGATCAATACCTTATTAACAGCGATGGCAAACCGGCTTTCATTAAATCATCCATACACTTCAGCACCGCATGCCTTATGTATGCCGAACCATCCGGTATGACATATATTTTTTCAGAAAATTTTGGGAAGTATGTGGAGGTTAATGAAACCAGGCCACACACATATGTGCTCAGGCTTCCTGATGGTAATAATATATATACGTATAAAAATGGTAAGTGCATGGAGGTGGAAGTACAAACAACGTTCGCTACTATTTATATCAGGCCGCGCCAATAGTATTATTGATAAATAAAACAATCCGGTGAAAAAAACACATCATGAGAAAAAACAACATGCTTTAACAGGTATATCCCGCTACTGTTCCAGCTATTATTGTTGCAGGCAGCAGCTTCGTTAAGAAAAAATTATTTAAAACAACATCCGCCATTAAAATCTATGTCTATGCCTTTATACAAAACAAATATTGAACTACATCATGCAGCAACAGACGATTATCTTTTACTGGATAAGGAACTACGTTCCCAACAATTTTCTCCTGATAACAAACAGCAATTTTCCGACGCAGGAAAAAATGAGAAAAGATATTTACGCATCCGGTATTTAAAGGAAGGTAATATCGCTTTGCAGGAAGTAGTGGATGATGTAAAACGCGCCGCATTAAAAACCGGCAAAAAGTTTTCATTTACTGTGCTTAAAAACAAGAATTAACACAGTTAACTGAAATTGGTGCTCATTCAGTGACTTTCATTGCACTTTTTTAGCCATTAACCCTCAAAATTGATAAAAAAACAAAAGTCTACTAAAAAAGTATACTTTTTTATACAAAATTGCTTGTAGTTAAATTTTAAAGCCTACATTTGTCCACCAATTTTGTAGACTAACTAATTTTTTAACTGTACAACTTTAACAACCAAAAAAATTGTTTAATGCAAAAGCTGTTTTTAATTTCTATTTTCTCCCTGTTATTCTTCAACCTGGTTACTGCTCAAACCCAAATAAAAGGGGTAGTGAAAAATGGTGCAGGTGCGCGGGTTCCGGGCGCAACTATTAATATAAAAGGAACAAGTATATATGCAGCGGCAGACAGCTTAGGTGAGTTCAGCATTGAAGCGCCTAAAACGGTACCGTTTATCCTGCATGTTACAGCAGCCGGGTTTCACGGACTCAGTACTAAATATGACAAAATTCCGGAAGAACCTGTTGGCATTACACTGGTGGCAAACGAGCTGCTGGATTATATTGTGGTAACATCCCGCAGAAGGAACGAGGTAGTACAAAATATCCCTATTCCCGTTTCTGTTGTTGGTGGCAGCCGTATAGCCGATGCCGGCGCATTTAATGTTGGCCGTATTAAAGAATTGGTTCCTTCTGTGCAACTATATTCGTCCAATGCACGTAATACCACTTTAAATATAAGAGGGTTGGGGTCAACCTATGGTTTAACCAATGATGGTATTGATCCTGGTGTTGGATTTTATCTTGACGGTGTTTACTTAGCCCGCCCTGCTGCTACCGTTCTTGATTTTATTGATGTAGAACGTATTGAAGTATTGCGTGGCCCGCAGGGAACATTATTCGGTAAAAACACAACTGCAGGCGCTTTCAATATTACCTCACGTGCCGCGGAGTTTAAGCCGGGCGCTGTTTTTGAAGCCAGCTATGGCAACTATGGATACATACAGGCAAAAGCATCTGTAACAGGCCCGCTCATTGCAAATAAGCTGGCAGCACGTGTTTCCTTTTCAGGAACGCAGCGCGATGGCGTGTTATACAATGTAAACGCTGATCGCAAAATAAATGATCTTAATAATTTAGGCGGCAGAGCGCAATTACTGTTTACTCCCTCCGACAATGTAAAAATATCATTGTCCGGGGATGTTACTACGCAAAAACCGGATGGTTACGGCTGGGCTGTAGCAGGCGTTGTAAAAACACAACGTTCAGATTACAGGCAATTCAATACCATTATTGCAGACCTTGGATATACCATTCCATACAAAAGTGCTTTTGAAAGAAAGGTTGATTTAGATACAAGATCCAAAGCAGATAATGAATTGGGAGGTGTTTCGTTGAATGCTGATATCAGGATTGGCAATGGCACACTTACTTCAACAACAGCATGGCGCTACTGGAAATGGGTTCCTTTAAATGACAGGGATTATCTCGGCATTCCGGTATTTACCATCTCTGCCGGAAACTCAGCCCATGATCAATGGTCGCAGGAATTCAGGTACTCAGGAAAAGTTGGTAAAAATATCACCGGAGTTGCAGGACTATATGGATTGTGGCAGGATTTGAAAACAGATCCCGTACATACAGAAGAAGCAGGTTCATCATTATGGCGTTTTTATCAAAACAATGCAAATGCTACAGCCTGGGAAACGCCTGGTTTGCTTGATAACTTTGGCATTAAAACCGTTTACGGAATTAAATCAACAAGTCTTGCAGTCTTTGCGAATATTGACTGGGCTATTACACCTCAATTACATATCCTGCCAGGGCTGAGATATAATTACGACAAGAAAGTTGCACATTATAATCGAGTAACTTATGGAGGTCTTCAAACAGATGATGCAGCGCTTTTAGCATTAAAAAAACAGGTATATACCGATCAGGCTTTTGATGTAAATGCTGATGCAGGCAATGCATCAGGGCAATTATCGCTGCAGTATATCGTAAACAAAAATTACAATGCTTTTGCTACTTTTTCCAAAAGTTATAAGCCAATAGGCATTAATGTTGGCGGATTACCAACAGCCAACGGTAAAACAATGACGGAACTGGCAACCGTAAAACCTGAGTCTGTTCAGCATTTTGAATTTGGTATAAAAACAACGCCATTGCCTAATACAATCTTAAATTTAACAGTATACCAGAATAATATAAAAGATTACCAAACACTTGTACAAACACCCGAACCCGGCGTAAACCGCGGTTATCTTGCAAATGCAGAAAAAGTAAGAACGCAGGGTGTTGAACTTGATGGAAGTTTCAGGGCTTCTGACTTTATCAGCCTTAATGCGGCATTAGCGTATACTGATGGCAAATATGTAAAATTCACCAATGCTCCTGCACCGCTTGAAGAAGTGGGAGGCACAGAAGCATTTAAAGATATTTCAGGTGGTACGCTTCCGGGTATTTCAAAATGGTCGTGGACACTGGGCGCCGAGCTTAGCCAGCAGGGAAAATTCCTGGGATGGCAGGGTAATTATTTCCTGGGAGCTGATCTGTATTATCGCTCTGAATTTTCTTCCAGCCCGTCTCCTTCTTTGTATTTGAATATTGACGCTTATTATTTATTGAATGCACGTTTAGGTTTCAGGGGAAATAACGGGTTTACATTATTCATCTGGAGCAGGAACCTGGGTAATAAAGATTATTACGAGCAGTTGCTGGCAGCGCCGGGCAACTATGGTCAATACGCCGGTATTGTAGGAGATGCGCGTACGTTTGGCGTTACAGTAAGATATTCTTTAAAATTTCAGCAATAAAATTGCTTCTGTAAAAGAGATATAAAAATACATTGTTATCCAACAGATATGAATAAGCGCTTGAAATTCAGTTAATCGCCTCACCCAACCCTCTCCTCGCGGAGAGGGAGCAGAGCCCGCTACAGCAAAGAGTTTCATTATATTTATTCAGGCTGCGCTGTATAATAGTGTTATGTTAAGACTATATATGTCGCAGATGTTCGTGAGACGGTAAACGTAAGACGTGAGATTCTCACGTTTACCGTCTGACATTTCACGATTAATTAACACGAGGTGTTTAAATGGCTGCAGCGCAGCGATAATATTTGTAGCGCTATAGTGGATATGACATTTTCAGGTGCAGCGCACCGTAATATTAAAAAATAAATGCGCCAGGTTAATATTACGCCGCTCTGCGGCTTATTCCATATTGCTTTTCCGTACTACAAATATCACGGTGCGCTGCACCGGGCTGTTCCGGGTATTATCCGTATTAAAAGTACCTGTTTGTGTGTACATGCGTAGTTGCCGCAGGCAGATGGAGCGATCAACCGAACTTCAGCCACTATTCATATACATTGGTCAATAGTGACAATCCCAGCATTCCTAAAAAGATTTCATAAATTATACCCTACCATTTTGGTAGACTAATCATATTGCAATAATTTTACAACATTTCTATCTGGCTTTTATTAAAACTATGGTACGCAAAGAAATAAAAGGAAAACTGTACGAAGAAGAAGACCACGCATGGTCTAAAAAAGAGTTGAAATATAAAAGCGCAAAGAGAGAAAGAAAAACGATTGGGGGGCTGTTGCTTTTGGTAGCAGAAAGTTTTGTGCCGGAAAACATACGAAAACAGATAAAAGTTTTTTCAAAAAATTAAAACAGTGGCATGTCGGATATCCTTGAGCAGGTTGGCAATACACCAATGGTGAAGCTAAAAACGATCAACACTGATAGTAACATAAGTATTTATTGCAAGCTTGAAGGAAACAACCCGGGTGGAAGTGTAAAAGATCGTGCAGCTTATGGCATGATTAAAGGAGCTATTGACAGGGGAGAATTACAAAAAGGGATGAAGCTGGTAGAAGCCACCAGTGGTAATACCGGTATAGCACTGGCTTTAATGGCAGGTTTATTTGGCGTGGAAATAGCATTGGTAATGCCCGAAGATGCAACAAGAGAAAGAGTTTTAGCAATGCGTGCTTTTGGTGCAAAAGTAATTTTAACGCCTAAGCGCAGAGCCATGGAAGGCGCAATTGATTATGCGAATGAACTGGTAAAAAAAGGCGGCTACCTGATGCTGAACCAGTTTGCTAATCCCGACAATCCGCGTATACATTACGAAACAACAGGACCGGAAATCTGGCGTGACACAAAAGGAACAGTTACACATTTTGTATCATCAATGGGTACTACCGGAACCATTATGGGCGTATCTCAATATCTCAAAGAACAAAATCCGGAAGTGGTGATAGCAGGATGTCAGCCAACAGATAATTCGCAGATACCCGGTATACGCAAATGGCCGGAAGCATATATCCCGAAGATATTTGATAAAACAAAAGTGGACACGGTTATAGAAGTAAGCGAAAGACAGGCAAAGGAAATGACGAAACGCCTGGCAAAAGAAGAAGGTATATTCTGTGGCATGAGCAGCGGTGGCGCGGTGCATGCCGGGCTTGAACTTGCCGCAACAATAGATAAAGGCGTAATGGTATGTATTATATGTGACAGAGGAGACAGGTATTTGTCGTCTGATCTGTTTGATTAAGAAAACAATACACCACACAGGAACATAAGTACATAGATAAGCATAGTAAGTATTATGTCTATGTGTTCCTATGTTTCTATTGCTCCTATGTGGTAAAACAAAACTGTAATAAATTATTTATGAGCGCTACTGTTAAAAAATTATTGTTGCACGAACGCTTAAAGCAGATACATGAAAAATACAGGAGTGATCTGCAACCCATTCCCTTCAGGAACAGCGCACAGACTTGGATCAGCCATCTTATTGCACTATTGTTTCCGGTAAATGCAGACAAATCGTTCACCGAACTCGATATCAGGGAACTGGAACTGCAGTTGCGGCATTTGCTTTCTCCGGTAGAGAATGTAATCAGTTCTGTTGATGAAATTGTACATGTTTTCTTCAACCGCGTGCCCGACATTTTTGAGGAATTACAAAAAGACGCGCAGGGAATTTTAGCGTTCGATCCTGCTGCGCATTCTATTGAAGAGGTATTTGGCGCGTACCCGGGGTTTAATGCAGTAGCAGTGTACCGTTTTTCGCACGAATTATACAAATTAAAAATTCCGGTATTACCGAGGTTAATTTCTGAATATGCACATAGCATAACCGGTATTGATATTAATCCCGGTGCTGAAATAGGATCCGGATTTTTTATTGACCATGGCACCGGGGTAGTGATTGGCGAAACATGCGTAATTGGCAACAATGTAAAAATTTACCAGGGCGTAACACTCGGCGCATTGAATGTTTCAAAAACACAGGCCTATATTAAACGACATCCTACTATAGAAGATAATGTGGTCATTTACTCCGGCACAACTATACTCGGCGGAAAAACAGTTATCGGTCATGATTCCATCATTGGCGGTAACGTATGGCTTACAGAAAGCGTACCGCCATACTCTTTAGTATATCACAAAAGTGAGGTGCGCGTAAGATCCAATAATGATTTTGATGAGGGGATTAATTTTTCAATTTAATAATATGCGCTTCTTTTAAATGCAGGATTACCCGATTCAAATACTAATCTTAAACACATCTTTCAATACCTGCTTTGCCGAATGATACCCGCACATACCATGTACTCCCCCACCCGGCGGTGCAGATGCTGAACAGATATACAATCCTTTTGCTGAAGTTCTGTAAGGAGAAAAACGCAATGCCGGCCTTGTAAACAACTGCCCGATATCTATAATACCACCATTGATATCTCCGCCGATATAATTGGCGTTGTACGATTCCATGGCCGCAGTATCCATAACATGTCTGCCGATTATTCTTTCACGAAAACCCGGCGCATAGCGTTCTATCTGCGCTTCAATAATTTCCGTCATGTTTTTTTTAGAACCGTTGGGCACATGGCAGTATGCCCATAAAGTATGTTTGCCTTCAGGCGCTCTTGAATGATCAAATACACTTTGCTGCGCTGCCAGCACAAATGGTTTTTCAGGATAACCGCCTTTTGCAGTAAAGGATTCAGCCGCTGCTATCTCCTCAATAGTACTGCCAAGATGCAGTGTGCCGGCTTTCCGGCAAACTTCCGCAGTAAATGGCATTGCATCATCTAATGCCCAGTCAACCTTAAACACCCCCATTCCATAACGGTAACGGCTAAGTTGCCATTTGTATAAAGATGATAATCTGTATCCCGCTATCTGTAGTAATTGCCTCGGCGTTATATCAAATAAAACAGCTCTGGCAGCGGGCACCTGCTGTAAAGAAGAAATATAAGTATCGGTTTGTATAGCTCCGCCCAATGATTGAAAATAAGCCGCCAATGCATTTGCCAGAGATTGAGAACCGCCTTTTGGCAGCGGCCAACCCCTCATATGTGCCGCCGACATCAGCACTAATCCAATAGCGGATGTGGCAAGATTTGAAAGCGGTTGAATAGAGTGCGCAGCCATACCTGCCCATAACGCTTTTGCTTTAACAGTAGAAAATCGCCCGGATAACTGCAATGCTGATGACATTGCTTTTAAACCAAACGCCGCCATTTTAAATGGGTGTGCAGGAAAAGATAATGGAGCCAGCACATCCTTATCAATAAATGGCCAATCCTTAACAACAGGTTCTATTAAACGAGTATATGCATCTTTATCAACGCCCAACGCTTTTGCAGTTTCATCAAGAGAAGGATACAAGGCAGCAGCAGTTCCATCATCAAGCGGATGCGCGGCGCACACTTCAGGATAAATATATTCCAGCCCGGATTTTTCCAGAGGCAATGTTCTGAAGAAAGGAGAATTCGCAGCCATAGGATGAATAGCGGAACATATATCGTGTTTAAAGCCGGGCAAAGTAAACTCTTCGGTGCGCATGCCGCCTCCGATTGTTTTTTTTGCCTCGAGCAATAAAACAGATAAACCTTTTTGCTGTAATGTTATTGCCGCAGCAAGTCCATTAGGACCAGAGCCTACCACTACAGCGTCATAATCATATTGTGACATAAAGAGGTAATGTACAAACGTTTTTCAAATTATCATTTTTAAATTAAAAACATCTTATAATGCATGCCGGACTGTATAGTATTTATTGGTTACCGGAACGCATTTCAAGGTCTTGTTGCCGGCTGACAAAATTGTGCACTATTTCTTTTTCACCGCATACAGCTTATAATTACCTTTATAAAGCTAAAAACAACATGCTTAAAAATTTTTATTGATAAATTAAATAGTCTATAATACCTGTAGACTATTAATTTGTTTTTACCCTATATTTGTGACATTCAAAATAAATCGCTCAATAAATTAAATTTCATACAATGGCTGAAACAAAAACGCAACAAACCGCTCTTGGCGATGTAGCTGCCCGGCAGCTTGCTATTGCTACCCGCACAGTTCCTCAAATGGTTACGATTACTCCGAGATGGTTGACCAGGTTATTGAACTGGATACCTGTTGAATCAGGAGTGTATCGTTTAAACAAAGTGAAAGATGCGACAAGAATTGAGGTAGATTGCTCTTCGCGTGATGAAAAAGTACTACCGCAAACCTTTGTGGATTATATTGAAAATCCCAGGGAATATAATCTTGCCGCGGTACAAACTATCGTTGATGTGCATACCCGTGTTTCTGACCTGTACAGCAAACCTTATAACCAGATTTCAGAACAGCTCAGGCTGGCTATAGAAACCATTAAGGAACGCCAGGAAAGCGAACTGATCAATAATGCAGGTTATGGCTTGCTGCATAGCGTTTCTGCCGACCAGCGCATTAAAACCCGCACCGGCGCTCCCACTCCTGATGATCTTGACGACCTTATTGCCAGGGTTTGGAAAGAGCCGGGATTCTTTTTATTACACCCGTTGGCTATTGCAGCATTCGGCAGGGAGTGTACACGCCGCGGCGTTCCTCCTCCAACCATTTCTTTATTTGGTTCTCAATTCTTAACATGGAGAGGTATTCCTTTATTTCCTTCTGATAAATTACCAATAGTAAAAGGCAAGTCAAAAGTTATTTTACTGCGCACCGGCGAAGCAAAACAAGGTGTTGTTGGTTTGTTTCAACCTGGTTTGCAGGGTGAACAAACTCCCGGACTCTCCGTTCGCTTTATGGGCATCAATGAAAAAGCAATCGCGTCTTACCTCGTATCATTATACTGCTCCTTAGCTGTTTTGGTTGATGATGCTATTGCCGTATTGGATGACGTTGAAATTGGTAACTATCATGAGTACAAATACAAATAATCTTCCTTCAGTTGAAGCTTTGCAGGATTTTGCCAACCAGCTTTTTAAAGCTTTACCGGAAGATGCCCCAAAGGAGATTTCATTTGATCCATACGAGCATCCCCGTGCAACCGCTTTTGCAAAATCAATTACCGGGGAAGGCATTGTTCCGGGAGTAAATATTCCGGTTGATGATGCATTGGTTCAGGCCGGCGCTCCGGCGCCGTTTGCATTATCTGATCCGTTTGGCGTAATAACTGCGCCGCCAGCCGTTACAGGCATTGGCATGTCTTCTTCTATTGCAAACTATGGCAACATTAATGATATTTCTCCCGGCACAACAGGAGGAAGCAATTATCAGCCTTTAGTAAATTCACCATTCTTCTAACGGCAATGTGCCGGTTTCCATAGCCGGAAGCGGTATGTCCCCTTCATCACCTGATTATTCAGCAGCAGGTACTGCAGGTCCCGGTTTAACTCCCGGGTACGAACAAACGAAATCTGACAAATCTACGTTGAGTGGTGGTGTTCCTGCGTCTGTTGCAGGCAGCGGCGCATCTCCTTCTTATGTACACCAGCAGGAAGATTTCAGTATTAAAGAACCGGTAACCAGTTTTCCGGATGCCAATATAGATAAACAAACGCCCGGCAAACAGCAGAGTTCATTTGCGTTGCCCTTTACGGATGAACAGCCATACTGGTCGGATATTGAATCAATCCTCAGGTTCATTAATATCAGTGACCCGGCGATTGGTACACATGGTCAAACTTTTCCAACTATTCCTGATGCGGATACGCCATCTTTTTATTTTTTACAGCGCGGGCAACTGCCTGTCAGCAATAACGCTTTGGGTGGTTTTACGCATGGCTTTGATGCATATAAAATAAAAAAAGATTTCCCCATTCTTAATGAAAAGGTGAATGGCAAATCATTGGTTTGGCTGGATAACGCAGCTACCACACAAAAGCCACAGGCTGTAATTGACAGGCTGAGTTATTTTTACCGGCATGAAAATTCCAATATACACCGCGCCGCACATGAATTGGCTGCAAGAGCTACAGACGCATATGAAGAAGCAAGAAAGAAAGTACAGCAGTTTCTCGGGGCAAAATCACCCAATGAAATCATTTTCGTTCGTGGCGCTACAGAAGCCATCAATCTTGTAGCGCAAAGCTGGGGCGACCAGTATTTGAAAAGCGGCGATGAAATTATTGTAAGTAACCTGGAGCATCATGCCAATATAGTTCCGTGGAAAAGACTGGCTGATAAAAAAGGCTTAATGCTGAAAGTAATTCCGGTAGATGATGACGGACAAATTTTACTGGATGAATATGCAAAGCTGCTAAGCTCCAAAACAAAACTGGTTGCCTTCACGCAGGTATCTAATGCATTGGGCACAGTAACTCCCGCTGAGCAAATGGTAGCAATGGCGCATGCAGCCGGCGCTAAAGTTTTGGTAGATGGTGCGCAATCTGTTTCGCATATGCCCGTGAATGTGCAGGCGCTTGACGCAGATTGGTTTGTGTTTTCAGGACATAAAGTATTTGGGCCAACAGGTATTGGCGTGGTATATGGTAAAGAAGATTTACTGAACAGTACCGAACCCTGGCAGGGTGGCGGCAATATGATACAGGATGTAACTTTTGAAAAAATACAATATCATAAAGCGCCTAACCGCTTTGAAGCAGGCACAGGCAATATTGCCGATGCTGTTGGGCTTGGTGCTGCAATAGATTATGTAACGCAACTGGGCATGACGAACATCAACGCATACGAACATGCACTGCTTGAATATGCTACCCATCATTTAAAGCAGGTACCCGGCGTTAGACTTATCGGCACCGCAGCACATAAAGCAAGTGTTTTATCATTTACATTAAAAGGTTATTCGAATGATGATGTTGGTAAAGCATTGAACCGCGAAGGTATCGCAGTGCGTACAGGTCACCATTGCGCACAACCTATTTTACGCAGGATGGGTGTAGAAACTACCGTTCGCCCGTCACTGGCGTTTTATAATACCTGCGAAGATGTTGACAGGTTGGTTTCGGTGGTGAGAGGATTGGCGAAATAACAGGTTATTATCCTTATTAAACGTTTATATCGACATCATTACGGGTAGATTGAAAATCAGGCTTTTGCTTTTACCGGCTTTCTTTTGTATAACAAGGGTGGCGTATAATCAAAATATTAACCGGTTTATCTACAGGCGGGTTGAGCCTATGGCACAGGAAAGAACGCAACGAAGCAGGGAGAATGATTGGCTGGGGTGAAAAACGAGAAACGTGAAAGAGGCAATAGGCAATCAATGCCATTTCCTTAAGATGTTGGCGATAACACCAACGTCGGCCGTCGCCGTTGCGGGTGTTGTCACCCGCAACTACACAAAAGCTAATGCATTCTTAAGGAAACCACATTGAATGCTGAATAGTGGAACGTGAGGGATAAAATGTGAAATGCGAAACAGTATTTGAAAGCTGACGGCTGATAGCAGATAGCCCATTACATCCTGCCGCGTAGCGGTTACATGTTTGTAGAAAATGTCAGCGTTTTTATTTGCCCCGTATGGGGCTACCCTTGCATATAACAATAAAATAACGTTCATGCAGCTTAACTGAATGACATATCCCTTAAGAAGGCTGTTTTTACTGCAAGGCTACTTACAATGCCATCTCTATATTTTATACGCTACGGGCTGGATACCCGCAAAAACAAGACATGACTTGTCTCTACACCGGCAATGACAAAACATTCCGTTGCGCCTGCTGCACATGCCGTTCATCATGTACAATCACAAATTGAAAAACATCTCCCAATTTTAAACGAATCAACGGTGTTAGCGAAATAGGTATTCTTGCATCAAGATTTGCTGATGATGCTTTTGACAAAAGCATTAACAGCTTTTCCTGTTGCTGTATAAATTCTGCTACCACCGCAGGTGCATCTAATTGCGGAGGAGGATTATACTTTTTAAACGCTTTCATTTTTTTCTTCCCGGTTTCAGGCTCCATCATCTTAGTAAAATAATTACCAAACCATGAGCTTTTAAAGCTGGTTTTGGTTGTACCGATATGACTATTGATTGATTTCTCTATAGCAGGTAAATAATAATTTGCACACCTTCCTGAACCAGGTAAAGATATTTTTCTGTTTCTCCTGCCCGTGTCAGCAGTTCTTTTCTTTTGGTTGCGAAAGAACGCCATATACCCGCAAAATCCACCCATTCCTCTTCTGTAAGCGGTTGCACGGCATCAATCATTTTCCTGATATGAGATAATGCCTCCTCCATTAAAGCGAATGTAGCATGTATTTTTACGATTAATGCCGTGTTTGTTTTAACTTTAAAGTTCTCTTTCGTATTAAAGTGAAACCCTGTTAACACACTTAAAGGAAGTGACCACAAAAGCTATATGAAAAAAATATACATCGTTGGGTTGGTATGTTTATTGGGAGCTGCAGCCGTGTATATATTCAGGTACGCATTACCGTTAGGTTCTCCCGGGCAATCTTCATCCGGCATGATCAGCTACAATTTCCAGGTACGCCCTATTCTTTCTGATAAATGTTTTAACTGCCACGGACCGGATGCCAATAAAAGAGAAGCAGGTTTAAGACTCGACATTGCAGAAGAAGCATACAAAGCATTAAAAGAGCACCCACAGGCTCATGCGCTTGTACCCGGCAAGCCGGATTCTTCAGCATTATTTCTTCGGGTGAGCGCCACCGATACTGCTGTTATAATGCCGCCTGCATCAAGTCATTTGCCTGCATTAACTGCCGCCGAGGTAAATATTATTAAGGAGTGGATTAAACAGGGCGCAAAGTACGAACGGCACTGGGCTTTTGTTGCGCCTGTAGAAGCGCCGCGACCAAAAGTGGAACATGAAGAATGGGCAAAAAATGATATTGATTTTTTTGTGCTGAAGAAAATGGGGGAAAAAGGGTTATCTCCTAATGCAGAAGCTGATAAAGAAAGATTACTTCGCCGCATATCATTAGATATTACAGGCCTGCCTCCTACCCCCGCACTCATTGACAGTTTTGTAAACGATACTGACCCCAACGCGTATGAAAAAATGATTGACGCTTTAATGAAGCGGCCAACATATGGTGAACGCATGGCAATTCCCTGGTTAGATGTGGCTCGTTATGCTGATTCACACGGATACCAGGATGATAATTACCGCAGTCAGTGGCCCTGGAGAGATTGGGTGATATATGCTTTCAACAAAAATCTTTCTTACGATAAATTTATTACCTGGCAGTTAGCAGGAGATCTTTTACCCAACCCCACCAAAGAGCAAATTCTTGCCACGGGCTTTAACCGCAATCATAAAATAACAGAAGAAGGCGGTGTGATTGATGAAGAATACAGGGTAGAATATGTAGTTGACAGAACCAATACTTTTGGCACCGCCATGCTCGGCATAACAATTGGCTGTGCGCAGTGCCACGATCATAAGTACGACCCTGTTTCACAGAAAAATTTTTACCAGTTGTCTGCTTTCTTCAACAGTATTAAAGAAGTAGGGATTGAATCAACCGTGGGCGGGCATGAAACTTTTGCGAAGAACCCGAGAATGGATGTTACCCAGGAAGACCTGAATGGCGTGCTGAGCTTTTTAAACCGCAGCGATACTGCCGGCTTGCAGGTTTCTGTAATGAAGGATATGGATACGGTGCGTAAAACTTATGTGCTCAGCCGCGGCGTATATGATCAGAAAGCAGAAGAAGTTTTTGTGGGAACACCTGAATCCATCATGAAGTTTGCCGATACTTTACCTAAGAACAGGCTGGGTTTGGCAGAATGGTTATTCGATCCGCGAAACCCTTTAACAGCAAGAGTATTTGTAAACCGTGTGTGGCAGGAAGTATTTGGCGTTGGCATTGTAAAATCAGCAGGTGATTTTGGTATGCAGGGCGATTTACCAACCAATCCCGAATTGCTTGACTGGCTTGCGGTTGACTTCAGGGAAAACGGCTGGGATATTAAACGGCTGATGAAGCAGATATATATGTCTGCTACTTACCGCCAGTCATCTGTTGTTACACCTGAAAAATTAAAAGCTGATCCGCAGAATATATATTTATCCTACGCCCCACGGATACGTATAAACGCAGAAATGGTTCGCGACCTGGTATTATCGAGCAGCGGATTATTGAATACTACTATCGGCGGGCCGAGCGTGAAACCTTACCAGCCACCGGGATTATGGGAACTGGCTACATCAGGCAGGGGATTGCTTGCCACCTATAAACAGGATCATGGTGATTATTTATACAGGAGGGGAATGTACACATTCATCAAACGCACCGTTCCTCCCCCATCTATGATGATATTTGATGCCAGCAACCGCGACCAGTGCGAAATAAAACGCTCAAGAACCAACACACCATTGCAGGCGCTGATCATGATGAACGACCCTACGGTGCTGGAAGCTACAAAAGCGCTTGCCGATCATTTGATGCAACAAAAGCAAACCGCGGAAGCTTCGGTAACCAACGCGTTCATGCGCATCATCAACAGGCGCCCGCAAAAAGCAGAGCTTGACCTGCTAACCAATTACCTTAAAGAACAGGAAACGTATTTTAAATCGCATCCCGCGGATATTGAAAAAACAGTGAAGCCGGGTGAATATATATTGAAATCAGAGCCTTCGCCTGAACTGGCTGCTATGATGCAAACCATACAGGTGATGTATAATATGGATGAAGCCATCACAAAAACATAGTGATATGGAAAAAGAAATGCTGGAACATGGGTTGAACATCAACAGGCGCAAATTTTTGTCGCGCCTGAGTATAGGTTTGGGTAGCGCTGCTTTAGGCTCACTGCTTATTCCCGGTTTGTTTGATGGCAATGGCGCTGAGGAAGAAGCAGGTTTTATTCCGGGCATTCCCCATTTTGCGCCAAAAGCAAAAAGAGTAATTTATTTATTTCAGAATGGCGCGCCGTCGCAACTTGAAACTTTTGACTATAAGCCTACGCTTGTAAAAATGATGGGGCAGGATCTGCCGGAATCTATCCGTAATGGCCAGCGGCTTACGGGCATGACATCTTCACAAAAATCATTTCCGCTGGTTGGCTCATATTATAAGTTCAATCAATACGGTCAGTCAGGAGCGTGGGTAAGCGAAGTTTTTCCGCACATGTCAAAAATTGTGGATGATATATGTATTATTCACTCACTGCATACGGAAGCCATCAACCACGACCCTGCACTTACCTTTTTTCAAACCGGTGCGCAGCAGGGTAACCGCCCGAGCATGGGCTCGTGGGTGAGCTATGGGCTGGGAACGGAAAATAAAAACCTTCCGGCATTTTGTGTATTGCTGTCGCGCGGTAAAGGCAACGGGCAGGGTGTATACTCCAAGCTTTGGTCAAACGGGTTTTTAGATTCCATTCACCAGGGTGTGCAGTTCAGCAGTGGTGAAAACCCGATATTGTACCTGCAGGATCCTGATGGTATGGACAGGGCAAACCGCCGCAAGATGCTGGATAAGGTTGCCGCGCTGAATGAAATGCAGCTGAAGGAATTTGGTGATCCTGAAATAGCAACAAGAATACAGCAATATGAAATGGCATACCGTATGCAAACCGCGGTGCCAGAAATTATGGATGTATCCAAAGAATCTGATGATATCGTAAAGCTATACGGCCCTGAATGTTTGGTGCCGGGCACTTATGCTGCCAATTGCTTGCTGGCGCGTAAATTATCTGAAAATGGTGTGCGCTTTATTCAGCTATACCACCAGGGCTGGGATCAGCATGGTAACCTGCCAAACGAAATGCGCGGCCAGGCAAAAGATGTTGACCAGCCATCAGCAGCGCTCATCACCGATTTAAAACAAAGAGGTTTGCTTGATGAAACCCTGGTGATATGGGGCGGTGAGTTTGGCAGAACCAATTATTGCCAGGGCAAAATGAGTGTGGATAATTATGGCCGCGATCACCATCCGCGCTGCTTTACTGTTTGGATGGCAGGCGGTGGCATAAAACCAGGAATGGTATATGGAGAAACAGATGAGTTTGGATATAATATTGTAAAAAACCCGGTGCATATAAACGATTTTCATGCAACGATACTGAACCAGTTAGGCTTCGACCACGAACGCCTGACATATCGTTTCCAGGGAAGGCGTTACCGGCTTACGGATGTAGCAGGGCATGTGGTGAGGGATATCATAGCGTAATAAAGCAGCCCAACGTGCAGCTCTCTTGCCGGAAAAGCGTGATTAGAATTGGATAGGTGTTTTTAAAAGCAGGAGGAAGTACAGGCATCACCGGACCGTCGCTTTCGCCGCGTGAAAAAAATCAGATATTATGCCACTTAGTGGGTTAAGAAAGTTTCTCGCAACGAGCGCAAAGGAGCAGCGACGCAAAGAAAAACGTAGCGGTCACTGCACCGCCGCTTTCGCCGCGTGAAAAAAAATAAAAATACTCAATAAAATAATTATGAAAAGAAGAGCCTTTATTCAGAAAGCCGGTGCAGCCACCGCTTCGTTTGCCATTGCCAAAGATATGTTTGCCAGTAAAAATGATCCCGTATACGGTCACAACAACATGCGCTTTAAAATGAATACCAATTGGGGAGCGCTTAATCCTGCCCAATACCCGGTAAATGATTGCCACGAGATGGTGCAGGACAGGAAGGGAAGGATCATCCTCCTTACCAACGAAACAAAAAATAATATGCTCATCTACGATAAAAAAGGAAAGCTGTTGGAAAGCTGGGGACATGAATTTCCCGGCGCACACGGATTAACATTACAACGCGCCGGCAAGGAAGAATATCTTTTTATTACAGATACCAACAAGCACCAGGTATATAAAACCACGCTTGATGGTAAAATATTATTAACCATAGATTACCCCGCAGCAACAGGCGTATACGAAAAGAAAGAAGCTTTTGTGCCAACCGAAACAACTGTTTTGGAGAATGGCGATTTCTATATTGCAGACGGATACGGTGCACAATACATTATGCATTATGATGAGAACGGAAAGCTGAAACATTTTTTTGGCGGCAAGGGCGATAAGCCGGAAAATCTTGATAACGCTCATGGCATTACTGTTGACAGGCGGAAAAAAGAACATACCCTGCTCATTACCGACAGAACAAAAAACTGCTTCAAACGTTTTTCAATGGACGGGAAACTGGTTGAAGTAATTGAACTGCCCGGCGCATGTGTATGCCGTCCTGTTATTCATAAAGATCATTTATACGCCGCGGTGCTGCGCTCTCCTGACTTACAGGCAGAGAAAACAGGCTTTGTAACCATTCTTGATAAAAATAATAAAGTAGTTTCAAACATTGGAGGTACTGAACCCGTTTACACTGATGGCAAGCTGCAACCCATGGCGCAGGCCGAAAAGATATTCGTTCATCCGCATGATGTGTGCGTAGATGATGAAGGCAACTTGTATGTAGCGCAGTGGGCATCCGGCAAAGTATATCCATATAAATTCACGAGGGTATAATGCAAAAAATCACGAAGATCGGGTCAGGTATATTGTTCGGCAGTATGGTGTTTTTATTTTTCCTGGTGGTATTTCAAAATATAATGGAAATACCTGCATGGTTAGCTGTTGCCGGGCGAATGCATCCTATGTTTTTGCATTTTCCTATTGTATTATTACTGCTCTCCTTTTTTACTATATGGATACCAAATGGAAAAAGCAGCACTGATGAATGGCTCAATTTGCTAAGGCTTACTGCGGCATTGTCAGCATCCGTCACAGCTATCATGGGAATGCTGTTGTCTTTTGAAGATGGCAGGTCAGGAGAAACGCTGGAACTACATAAATGGGGCGGCGTTATTGTTTCGGCATTAGGCTACCTGTTCTATTCTTATTTTCCGCAACTCTCCGGGCATGTTGTTTTTACAAGATCATTTACCGTTATTGCAGCCATCGCCATTATTTTCACCGGGCATTGGGGCGCCGATCTTACCCACGGCACTGATTATGTGCTGGCACCAATAAAAGGCAGTCAGCAACAAGTTGTACCACCAGACCAGGCAATCATTTTTGCCGATGTGATACAACCCATATTGGAAAAAAAATGCGCGGGTTGTCATGGTGAATCAAGTACCAAAGGCAAGCTGAATTTATCTGGACTAAAAGGTGTTTTAGCAGGCGGAAAAAGCGGCCCATTATTTATACCGGGCAACCCTGATACCAGCCTGCTCATCCATCGCATACATCTTCCTTTGGAAGATAAGAAACGTATGCCGCCTGCATCAAAGCCGCAGCTTACTGAAACAGAAGCAGCAATACTATATGACTGGGTAAAATCAGGCGCTGCCACTGAAGTAAAATTATTCAGCCTGCCCGTAACAGATTCATTCAGGATTTTAGCAGCAGCCTATCTTACGCCCGGAGGAGAAAATACAGCTTCCGCCGAACCGGTATATAGTTTTGAAGCGGCTGATGAGAAGAAAATTCTCGCCGTGAATAATAACTACCGCGTTGTTGTTCCGCTGGGTAAAAATTCTCCGGCACTGGTTGCTAATTTATATGGCAGGAATGTATACACATCAAAATCGCTGGAAGAATTATTACCACTGAAAGAGCAGATAGTGGAATTGAATCTTGCGCGTATGCCGGTAAAGGATGATGACATGAAAGTAATTCAGCAAATGTCAAACCTGCGAAGGATTAACCTGAATTACACTGACATTACAGATAATGGCATTGGGTTATTAAGCAATGTAAAAAGCCTGCGTGAAGTAGCGCTGTCAGGCACAGCAACTACTGCCAATGCGCTGGAGAAAATCTTACCACTGCCTGATCTCTCATCCGTATATATCTGGGATACAAAAATTGATACAACAGCATTGCAAAGACTGCGCACAAAATTTCCCAGGCTGGTAATAGAAAGTGGTTTTGTAGATAAAGGAGATGAAATGATGGCATTGAGCGCTCCTGTAATAAAACCTGCAGCAGGTATTCTTGAGAAAGATATTGAAGCAGAGATCAAACACCCGTTTAAAGGTGTGGAAATAAGATATACTACTGATGGCTGCGAACCGGATAGCGTTAACAGCCCTGTATACTCAGCGCCATTTGCCATTGCAAAAAATACTACCATAAAGGCAAGAGCATTTAAACCGGGATGGTATGGCAGTGGCACAACGCAATCTTCGTTTATACACAGGGGTGTAAAGCCGGACTCAGTGATACTCATTCATAAAACGGATGACAGGTTTAAACCAAGTTCCGAAAAAGCATTAACCGATGGCGAGTTTGGCAGCTTTGATAATGTTGCTAATGGCGATTGGTATGGCTACCAGAAAGATGACGCGGAATATTATATGCTGTTCAATAAACCCACTTCCGTTAAATCTGCCGTAGTAATTGCTGCAAAAAACCTGGGCCGCTATATATTTCCTCCTGAAGTGGTAGAAGTTTGGGGAGGGGTAGATCAAAAAAAACTGAAACTGCTCGGCAGCATTAAACCCGGACCTGCACAAAAAGGCGAACTTTCTGAACACCTGCAACTGCAGGTTGCATTTCCCTCAACAGAAGTGCAATGCTTAAAAATTGTTGCCAGGCATCTTCGCACTATTCCCGAATGGCATGGCGGCAAAGGGCAGCCGGGTTGGGTATTTGTGAGTGAGGTGGTGCTGGATTAAGGAGGGAATGGGGAATAGTGAATTGTGAATGAGGCAATATTCTTTTAAGTAAATCTTTTGCCATGGCAGGATTGCAAGAATGCAAAACGATTGCAGCCTACATAGGTTTCATTATACTTTAGTGTTTTAAATAATGCCAGTCTGAACCGGCAACCAAACTTCACTCCCGGGAATTTTCACCGACAAAATACCCCCTCTTACCGGGAAAATTGCGCTTATCACCTCTTAGCTATTGTCTCATCTCTATAGCAGTCATAGCTTTGATAAAAATTAAAGAAAATGAATCGCGAAAAATTGAGAAACGAAGGAAGAACAGGTTCGGTGCTGGCAGGATTATTTTTGCTATTGATTGGCGTTGGCTTCTTTTTAAAACAAACAATGTCCGCCGATTTTCCATCATGGATAATGAGCTGGCCAATGTTCATGATCGGGATAGGTATATTTATAGGTTTAAAACATGGATTCAGAGGTGTAGGCTGGATAGTATTAATTGGTTTGGGCTGCGTATTTTTGGTAGACAGAATAGTGCCTGAAGCAAACCTTATACCTTACCTGTGGCCATTTATAATTATTGCAGTAGGGCTGGTAATGATTTTTGGTGCGGGTTCAAGAAAAAGATGGCTTCGGAATCAGTCAAAATTTGGAGAAAGTCCGGAAAACACATCAAGTAATGTTAATATAGCCGGCTTCCCGGAATACAGCGGTCCATACGCTAATGATCGCGAAGATTTTATTGAAAGCACAGCTATTATGGGCAGCACAAAAAAAATAATTTTCTCTAAAAATTTTAAAGGTGGCGATATTACAAATTTTATGGGGGGCACGGAAATAAACTGCTCACAGGCAGATATTAATGGCAGGGTTTTGCTTGACATTACTCAAATTTTCGGAGGCACTAAAATCATTGTTCCACCTCATTGGACAATACAATCCGCAGCCACTTCCATATTTGCCGGTTTTGAAGATAAGCGCCCGGCTAATATAAACGCAACAGACCCCAATAAAGTACTTGTGATAGATGGCACGTCAATATTTGGCGGCATAGAAATTAAAAGTTATTAATCTACAAAAACTTTTATTATGAACTGGTTTCTCGCAAAAATCGTGTATCGCATTATTTGTGGTGATGGTAATCACACACCACAGTTTGATGAACAACTCAGGCTCATTACCGCGGAAAATGAAAAAGACGCGCTACAAAAAGCTTATAGTATAGGCAAGCAGGAAGAAGATTGTTTTTATAACAATATAAAAAGATTAGTGCAGTGGAAATTTATTAATGTTGCCGAATTATATAAGATCGCAAACCTTATTGATGGCGCAGAATTATACAGCAGGATTGAAGAGAAAGAAAATGGCGATCTTTATACAGAGTTAGTGCATAAAAGAGCAGCGCATTTGGAATTAAACAGCACTCAACAATTTTTGCAGCCAATATAAAAGTTTCTCAGTGTTTTTATCCGTTTTCACAAAAAATAAATTCAGGCTATACTTTGTTCTGTTTTGGCTGGCATGGAGTGCTGTGCATGCATGCATATTACTTGACTGGAATTATACGCCTGAAGATGCATGGATTGACAGTAGTGTAAGCAATATACTCCTGGCTGCTATCAGCGGTGCTGTAATCGTTAGTTTAAAATATTATCTTCCGCGTAAAGATCAGCTACTATATTATACCCTCACCTGTATCATACTTGCAGGCGTCTGGATTTCTGTTACAAGATGGATATTATCATACATCATACAAGAGCCTTCGTTAAATCTCTTCACCCAATCCATACCCGTACGTTTTGCTTTTGGTGTATTGATACTGGGATGTATTACGCTTATCAATGTTTTGTTTTATACATTGCAGGAACAGCAGGAACAGGAAAGAAGAAAAAGTGAAGCCGACAGGATAGCAAAAGATGCAGAACTTTATAAACTGAGACAACAACTTCAACCTCACTTTTTGTTCAATAGCCTCAATTCAATAAACGCGCTTGTAGTAAGCCGGCCGGCTGAGGCAAGAAAAATGATACAGCAATTGTCTGAATATTTGCGGAACACCCTAAAAAAAGAAGAACACAAATGGGTAACGCTTGAAGAAGAACTGGAGTACCTGCAATTATATCTTGATATTGAAAAAGTGAGGTTCGGGCACAGGCTTTCCACTCAAATACAATCTGCAGAAACAGCACTGCAGATGAAGTTGCCCGCATTGCTGTTACAACCCCTTGTTGAAAATGCCATTAAATTCGGATTATATGATACTACCGGCGAGATCACCATCAGCGTTGATGCAAAAGTATCAGATAAAATGCTGGTCATACAAATTGAAAATCCTTTTGACGTCGAAATATCAAAACCGGTAAAAGGCACGGGCTTTGGTTTAAGTTCAGTACAAAAAAGATTGTTTCTTTTATTTTCAAGAAATGATCTGCTTACCACCTCGGCAAAAGAAAATATTTTTATAACCCGGGTAAAAATTCCGCAGCAATGATCAAAGTAATAATAATAGATGATGAACCATTGGCAAGAAATATAATGAAGGAATACCTGGCTGATTATACACATATAAATATTGTTCAGGAATGTAATGATGGTTTTGAAGGAGTGAAAGCCATTGCACAACATCATCCTGATTTAATTTTCCTGGATATACAAATGCCCAAGATTAATGGATTTGAAATGCTGGAATTATTGGAAAACCCACCCGCGGTAATCTTCACCACCGCATTTGATGAATATGCCATCCGCGCTTTCGAAACGCACGCTATTGATTACCTGTTAAAACCATTCAGCAAAGAAAGATTTGACAAAAGCCTGCAAAAGTGGCTTTCACAACAAAATGCAGATAAAAACACAAACGCTTATTCCGTGTTAGCGGAAACCACCGTTCAGCAGCAGCTAAACCAAAACAGGATTGTTGTAAAAACCAATAATAAAATAAAAATTATTCCATTACAGGATATCTATTTTATTGAGGCTGCTGATGATTATGTGAAAATACATACTTCAGAAGGCCAGTACCTGAAAAATAAAACAATGCAATATTTTGAAACATTGTTAGGCGCAGAGTATTTTGTAAGAACACACCGGTCTTACATTGTAAACGTTCAATACATTACAAAGCTTGATCCATATGAAAAAGATACATATACCGCTATTTTAAGTTCCGGAGAAAAGGTATCTGTAAGTAAAACAGGCTATACAAAGCTCAAACAAGTATTAGGATTATAATAAATCAGCCCGGCGGGCGAGCCCACAAAACAAGTAACAATGTTTTAAGCTGCAGCGCAGCGATAATATTTGTAGTACAGTAATTAAAAAATTTACGGAGCTGTATAATGCAGGCATATCTTATCTTTGAAAAAATACCTCAGTAATGAAAAAATTATTGCTGCCAGTTTTTTTAATAATTGTTTATACCAGTTGCAAAAGCGGAAGTGATAATGCAAATGCAGACAGTTCCATAATTGATTCTGCCCTTGCAGCAAAAAATAAAGATGGCAGGGAACTTGATTCTGCCAATGCTGTCCTTCTTGGCACTTTTGAAGGTGTAATTCCCTGTGCCGACTGCGGCGGAATAAAAACCGAATTAACACTGTACCAGGATGCTGCAAATTCCGATAATAATACCTACACGCTCAAAGAAACTTATCTTGGCGGCAAAACCGGCGATACCACATTCAGCAGCACAGGCAAATGGGATATTTTAAAAGGGATAAAAACAGATAAAGAAGCTGTAGTTTATTTTCTTAATTACGAGGAGCCTGATGACTCCCGCTATTTTTTAAAGCAATCCGATACTGCTGTTTTGATGCTGGATAAAGATCAGAATATTATAGCCTCAAAGCTCAATTATACTTTGAGAAGAAAACCATAATCATTGCTGCTTAATACTATTTTATATTATTCTTAGCACGTGGAATAAGGTATATCTCCTGCTGCCTGCCGTTAATATACCTGAATCCCTGTTTATCAAAGAAACCATCTTCTTCCAGCATAATGCGAACTGGTTTTTTCCATTCCGGAATATCTGTTGCCGCATTCAGTTCTATTGAATACGCAGTATTATAATGCATCGGGTAGTCGCCGCTGCCGGGCACGCCATTTTGCATATCCCACATACCGATAGTTGTTCCCGCTGCATGCCCATGAAAGCCTATAGGATGCGTATAGATGGTAGCCTGGATATTTTCTTTCCGTGCTTCTGCAAGGGCAGCAACTAAAATTTCATTACCGGTTCTTCCTTCTTTAAATTGTGAAGTAAGTATGTCCTGCAAGCGAAAAGTATTGGCAAATGCTTTTATAATTCCTTGTGGCGGGGAAGTTTCTCCGGGTCTTAGTACATAGGCGTGCTGTTGTATATCAGTATTAAGCCGCAGGTATGTAATCCCAAAATCACAATGCAACAAATCTCCGCTCATAATTATTTGTTCATCAGCCTTAGTTGAAAAGCTGCGGGATTGTTCAGTATTCCATATATCACTTCGCTGAATTTCTACAGAAGGATGAAACCATGTAGTCAATCCCATATCATTTATTTTTTGACGAAACCACCACACTACATCTTCCGTTGTTGTAATGCCCGGAGTGATTACTCTTTCTGAAAAACCTTCTTCAATTATGCGATGGCTGATATCAATCAATTGCGTATATATCTGCATCTCACGGGGCGTTCTTGTTTCTAACCAGGCAACCGCCAGTTTTTCTACAGAAATAATTTTTGATTTGAAGGCAGGCGGTAATTTATTCACGAATTGCTGGTACCCGGTATAGTCAATACCATCTGCATGTCCGAAATCTGCCGAATAGTTTAACGCGATATTTTTCGGATTTCTTGAGGTAATAATATTCATCAGCGCATCCCATTGATCGGGGAATTTTTGCATATCCCACGCTGCTTTTATGCTTTTGCCAACATTGTATCTCGCTATGGCTAACTTTTCATATTGTTTTTTTGAAGGATTATTATAAAACACAAGTATAGTTCTCCGGCGTGCAGATAACCATGTAGACGGGAGCATTGTTTTCAGCACAGGGTCTTCATTGTATTCTCTTGACATGATAATCCACATATCAATCCCGTTTCTTTCCATTAACTGCGGCAATACACTATCAAGCCTTTCAGCCAATAATTCATCAATTACGCGGGATTGATCTCTTAAAGGAAGCACCTGGGCTTTCAGTGAAACAGTTGTAAAAAGTACAAAAAAAATGAAGAGTGATTGTTTTCTCATGCCATATATTATCTTCTGCAAATATATGGACAGTATTGCCTATCCAGTGGTTACTTATTAATTATGGACAATAGCCATACCTATGTTTGGCTAAATAGATAGTCTGAATTGCGAATTTTCACAATTTACAGGAGATAAAAACCATAAATTTGCTGTCCTGCTTTTGCTAAGGCGCATTACGGAGCAGGACGGTTTACATTTAGATTATATTAGTTTTATTACCCTGATTTTTTAAATGGAAATATGTATACTTACCCGGTAGAACGATTAAAAGCCATCATTGCTGAAATTATACAACAGCAGGTTACGCCTGGTGTGTGGAACTGGCTGCAGGAGCAGCAGGAGTTAACTGCTACTGCCGCAGCTTTCAATAAAACATTTGTCTTAATTCCACGTAAAACCGGCAAAACTATTATACCATCCTCACAGGAACAATCAGATGCTATCCAACAAATACGCCCGGGATTTTCTATCGCCGGTTATGGTATTGACAGGCTGTGCAGGGTTTGGCTATTATTACAACCGGATAGCACAAACGAAGAAAAATATTTAACAGCAATTGACAATCTCTTTTCTGCGGCCGAAGTAAATGAATTGGTGGCGTTATACGGTGCATTGCCTGTGCTGGCATATCCTCAAAAATTCACTGCCCGCTGCGCGGAAGGCATACGGAGTAATATAGGTGATGTGCTCGAAGCCATTATTTGTGATAATCCTTACCCGGCAAAATATCTTGGAGAAGCGGCATGGAACCAACTCGTACTAAAAGCCTTTTTTACAGAGAAAGATATTGACCGCATTACAGGCCTTGATAAAAGAGCAAACAAATCACTTGCTGATACTTTATGCGATTATGCGCACGAACGCAGGGCTGCATCGAGAACCGTGCATCCGCAATTGTGGCGCTGTGTCGCACCTTTTATTGATGCAGAAAATTTCAACGATATCCAGAAGACTGCAAACAGTTTGAGCCCTGTTGAGCAAAAAGCCGCGCTGCTGGCGTGTAGTGACAGCAATTATCAACCTGCAAAAACACTGCTTAACCAATACCCCCAAATAAATAAAGCTATTCAATCAGGTAAACTCAACTGGCATTCGCTTGCTCAGGAAGAAATACTTGTTGTTTAAAAATATTTTTCAAATTTTAATCCAGTAATTATGTGTTGTAATGGAGACCTGACAGAAAAAGATTTGCAGCCCGGAAGCAATGATACCAGTTATCTTGATGCCATAAAAGGTATGCGCTTTTTTGACCCGCATGTGCATATGACATCACGTACAACAGACGATTACCAGGCAATGGCAGATGCCGGTGTGGTAGCGCTTATTGAACCTGCCTTTTGGTTAGGGCAACCCCGCACAGCGGTTGGAACATTCAGCGATTATTACGGCAGCCTTATAGGCTGGGAACGTTTCAGGTCATCACAATTCGGCATCAAACATTATTGCACCATCGGTCTTAATTCAAGAGAAGCCAATAACGAAGCGCTTGCCGAGCAGGTAATGGAAATTTTGCCATTATTTATTTACAAAGAAGGAGTAGTTGGCGTAGGTGAAATTGGTTTTGATGATCAAACTGCGGCGGAAGAAAAATATTATCGCCTGCAACTGGAGCTTGCAAAAGAAGCAGGTCTCCCTGTACAAATTCATACTCCTCATCGCGATAAGAAAAAAGGAACAACCCGGAGCATGGATATTGCGATTGAGCATGGGCTTGATCCTTATACCGTAATTGTTGATCACAATAATGAAGAAACCGTAAAGGAAGTATTGGATCGCGGTTTCTGGGCAGCATTCACTATTTATCCATTTACCAAAATGGGCAATGAGCGTATGGTAGAAATTATTAAACAATACGGCAGCGAACGCATTATGGTAAATTCAGCAGCAGACTGGGGCATCAGCGATCCGTTGGCTGTGCCTAAAACTGCTGCGTTAATGAAACAACAAGGTATAAAAGACGAAGACATCTTCCTGGCAACATACAAAAACGCTATTACAGCTTTTGCACAAAGCGGGCAAATTGATGAAGCAGATTTCAGCAGCAGCAAAACAATAGATCAAAGCCGAAAATTTAACGGCAATACTATTTTACGCGGTGGCCAGCAACCTCGTATTGATAAGAACGCTATCATCATTAAATAATGCGGCTGTGAAGAGGATGATGGGATTACTCCGTTTAACAAGGCCCGCTAATGTTATTACTGCTGTTTCAGATATTCTTGCGGGTATTGCCATATCAGGATATTTTTTAAATACTCACGGTGATGGATATGCGTGGAAGCCGGTGGTATTGCTGATTATTTCAACGATGGGCTTATATGCCGGCGGTGTTGTGTTTAATGATGTGTTTGATGCAGCGCTTGACGCGGTTGAACGCCCGGAGCGGCCGATTCCTTCCGGCATTGTAACCAAATCTTTAGCAACCGCATGGGGAACGCTGCTAATGGTAACTGGCCTTATTGCAGCAATAAATGTTCATGCGGAAATGTATACTATTTCTGCTGCCTTAGCAATTGCTATTGCTGTTTGCGCTTTGGTTTATGATAAATGGTGCAAGCATCATTTCATTGCCGGGCCTTTTACCATGGGCTTATGCAGGGGATTAAATTTACTACTCGGCATGAGCATTATAACCTCTGCCGTACCTGCATATTGGTTTTTAGCTTTCGTTCCCGTTACCTATATAGCCGCCATAACAACAGTAAGCAGGGGAGAGGTACACGGTAATAATAAAACGAATTTATATCTCGCTGCTTGTTTGTATATGCTTGTAATAGCAACATTACTTACATTCAGTATAATACAACAGCACTGGCAAACAGCTATTTTTCTTATTGCCGGTTTTTGTTTGATGATTATGCCGCCTTTATTAAAAGCTATTAACCAACCTTCGGGGCCTTTGATCGGCAAAGCTGTAAAGGCAGGTGTAATTGCATTAATATTAATGAATGCTGCATGGGCGGCTGCTTTCGGGCAGTTTTACCTTGCATGCATTATTGTTTTATTGCTACCCGTATCTATTTTGCTGGCAAAGCTTTTTGCAGTAACATAACAGCTAACAGGCAACAATAGTTTATTTTAGTATTTTTTACAATTGTGCAGTTTTAATTTTTTGTTTAAGAATGGATTATATACAACAACGTTTTAGTGTACCTTTTGAATACAGGGTTTACTTTACAAGCGATTTATTTAACCGGCAAAACCCGGTTTTGCAACAGTTTTTACAAGTTGATGCTTCTGATAATATCAAAAAAATATTTTTTGTAATTGATTCGAAAGTGGCGGAATATCATCCTGTACTTACGGGTGAGATACGCAATTATTTCTCTGCAAATAAGCAGGTAATATTGGTTGAAAATATTCTTATTGTACCCGGCGGTGAAGCCTGTAAAAATACTGATGCCTATGTAAATGAAATAGTAGAAGCTGTTGATAAATATGGTATTGACAGGCATTCCTATATCGCGGCAATTGGCGGAGGAGCTGTATTGGATATGGCGGGATATGCCGCTGCTATTTCTCATCGCGGCATCCGTCATATAAGGATACCAACTACCGTGCTATCGCAAAACGATTCAGGCGTTGGCGTAAAAAACAGTATCAATTACAGAGGCAAAAAAAATTTCATCGGCACATTTGCACCGCCTGTAGCTGTTTTTAACGATGAGCAGTTTTTATCTACACTTTCTGACAGAGAATGGCGCGCCGGTATTGCAGAAGCAGTTAAAGTAGCGCTCATAAAAGATAAACCATTTTATATATGGCTCTGTAAAAATGCATTGGCATTAAGCAGCAGAGAAATGGAACCGATGCGATACCAGCTAAAACACTGTGCACAATTGCATATAGATCATATTGCGGGCGGCGACCCTTTTGAAAAGGGCTCTTCACGCCCGTTAGACTTCGGGCATTGGAGCGCTCATAAAGTGGAACAGCTTTCTGGTTTTGAAATCCGCCACGGCGAAGCGGTAGCCATGGGCATTGCGCTTGACACCGTTTACTCGCATTTGTGTGGCTGGCTGAGCGAAGAAGATACAAAGTCGGTACTCCAACTATTGATTGATCTTGGATTTGATATTACGCATCCTATGATGGAAATTTTGGATGATAATAGTCCGTTGATAAAAGGCTTACACGAATTCCGGGAGCACCTGGGCGGCATGCTTACTATAATGCTGTTGAGAGCGATAGGTAAAGGCGAAGAAGTGCATCACCTGGATATTACATTATTAAAAAAAGCATCTGACTGGTTAAAACAATATCATCAAATAGAACAACAATGAAAACAACATACGGTCATTTAACTTATTGCAGCAATATACATTCGGGTGAAAAATGGGAAGATCATTTTTTGAAATTGAAGGAAAATATTCCTGCCATAAAAAATGAGCTGGCACCCGGTCAGCCATTCGGGCTGGGGCTAAGACTTGCCGATGCTGCAAGTAAAACTTTACAACAGCCAAATGCATTGCAGGAGTTTAAGCAATGGCTAAAAGAGAATAATATATACGTATTTACGATGAATGGTTTTCCTTATGGAAATTTTCATCACACGACAGTAAAAGACCAGGTGCATGCACCGGATTGGTTAACTCAAGACCGCGTTGATTATACCATACGGCTTGCAGAGATATTGGCCGAGTTATTACCTGACGAAATGGAAGGCAGCATTTCTACTTCTCCGTTAACGTATCGTTTCTGGCATAAAGAAAATGAATGGAATGCGGTGATGAAAACAGCAACAATAAACCTTTTATTGGTTGTTGATAAGCTGATAGATATTAAACAAAAAACCGGCAAGGTTATACATATTGATATAGAGCCCGAACCGGATGGCTTGCTTGATAATGGCGCAGAATTTCTTCATTGGTATTTGCAGTATTTGTTGCCGTTAGGCATTGCACATTTGCAGGAAAGCAAAAGGATGGATAAATCTGCTGCAGAAAAAGCCATCAAAGCGCATATTCAACTTTGTTATGATGTATGCCATTTTGCAGTAGGTTATGAAGATCATGCGGCAATGATTGAAGCGTTTGAAAAACAGGGCATAAAAACAGGTAAGATACAAATCAGTGCGGCATTAAAAGGACGGCTCGACGGAGCAGTCACTGAAAAAGAAAAAGTAATTGAAGCGTTTAAAAATTTCAATGAACCTGTTTACCTGCACCAGGTAGTAGCCAGGAAAAATGATGGTAGTTTTTCGCGCTATCGCGATATGCCGGATGCGCTTGCCCATGGCAGTGATGCCGGTGTTGAAGAATGGCGGGCACATTATCATGTGCCTCTTTTTATTGAATATTATGATATATTACAATCAACCCAGACAGATATTAAAACGGTATTGGATATTCAGAAAAAACATCCTTTCACAAAATACATGGAAGTAGAAACGTATACCTGGGAAGTGTTACCTGCAGCCATGCGCTTACCTATCGGTCAATCCATCAGCAGGGAGTTAAAGTGGGTTAAAGATTTATTGAACAATTAATGAAATACAAATGCACAAAACTGTTGTTATTGATATAGTAGGGTTATCATCCAATCTCATTGGGGAACATACACCTTTTATAAAAACATTTACTGCATTACATGGTTTGCAAACCATACAACCGGTATTACCTGCTGTTACCACTTCTGTACAGTCTGTCTATGTTACAGGTAAATGGCCTTCAGAAAATGGTATAGTAGGGAATGGCTGGTATGATAAAACCGATTGTGAAGTAAAATTCTGGAAGCAATCCAACAAGCTGGTGCAGGGAGAAAAAATATGGGAACGTGCAAAAAAAATTGACCCGGCATTCACCACTTCCAAAATGTTTTGGTGGTATAATATGTACAGCAGTGCGGATTATGCAGTAACGCCACGCCCTAACTATTTGGCTGATGGCAGAAAAATGCCGGATTGTTATTCGCATCCTGCCGGGTTACGCGATGAATTACAAAATGCATTAGGGCAGTTTCCTTTATTTAAATTCTGGGGACCCGGTGCTGATATCACATCCACACAATGGATAGCGGACGCAGCTTTATTTACAGATAAAAAATATGATCCCACACTTACTTTAATTTACCTGCCGCATCTGGATTATTGCCTGCAGAAATATGGCGATGACCTTTCGCAGATGAGTACTCATTTAAAAGAAGTTGATGATGTGGTAAAACAGTTGGTGGAGCATTACGAAGCAGGCGGCGCCAGGATCATGCTGCTCTCTGAATATGGCATTATGCCGGTAAGTAATCCTATTCATATCAACAGGATTTTAAGGAAGGAAGGATTATTGGGTATACGTACAGAGCGCGGGCTTGAACTGCTGGATGCAGGCGCTTCAAAAGCTTTTGCAGTATCTGATCACCAGGTAGCGCATATTTATATAAATGAGCCTTCTGTATTATCCAAAGTCCGCTCGCTGGTATCCGGTATACCCGGCATAGCGCTTATACTTGACCGTGAGCAGCAGGCGCAATATCATATTAATCATGAGCGTTCCGGCGATCTTGTGTTGGTTGCCGCGCCTGATAGTTGGTTTACCTATTATTTCTGGATGGATGATGCCGTAGCCCCGGATTATGCAAGAGTAGTAGATATACACAAAAAGCCGGGATACGATCCTGTGGAATTATTCATGACCTCAAAAGCAAGAGCAGGATACAAACTGTTGCGCAAGAAACTTGGGTTTCGCTATGTAATGGATGTTATTCCGCTGGATGCCACATTGGTAAAAGGTTCACACGGAAGCATTTTTGCAGATCAAAAATATCATGCGGTTTTTTCAGGCAATTATGGCAAAGCAGATGCACCGCTTGAAGCTACGGAAGTATATGAGCGTATTTGGAATTGTTTGACGGGAGGGTAAAAAACGTGAGAGGTGAGAAGTGAAATGTGAGGCTTAAAAGATCCTGTTCAGTTGTACATCAATGCTGCATCCGTTTTGCAATATAAATGTATAACTGTTGCTGAAAGCATGCAAGTTGTAACGACCGTCAGCCAATTGGTATATTTCTATCACTTGTGCATCAGTATCTACAATAAGATAGTATTTGACCTTTTCCCGTTCATATAATTGCATTTTGGTATTTCGGTCTTTCAGCGCGGTAGATGGCGATAAAATTTCCACCACAAGAGCAGGTGGAAAATCTAAATACTGTTTTTCTATATTACTGCACACTATCACTATATCAGGTATTAAAACCGTATCGTCCGAAATTTTGTAGTCAATAGGATCGAAGGCATTGCAGGCTGTACAATTGCTGTTTTTTAACGCTGACATAAATTCATATCTCAGTTCGGCGGCCACTTTTTGATGCCCTGGCGCAGGCGAAGGACTCATAGCATAAGGAATACCATCAATCAATTCCCATCGTCCTTCCCATTGCAGCCTGTCATCATAAGTATAATGGGGTAATATTTTGTATGCGCTGTTCATAAATTGTAATATGAAAATACAAATTTTTTATTTGTTCATTTCCAAAGACCTCGTGATCCCGTAATATATTCTTTGCAAAAGCGTCATGTCTCTTGTAATAACAAGGGCTCTTGCTTTTAAGCCGCTCCTGAACTGCAGCTTTCTTTTTCTTGTTGTAAGCAAACCTTCCGGTAAATCCACACGGCCTAAAAAGCTGCTGTCAACCGACATATTGGAAATATAATTCAGCCTGCCACAAATAAAACCAACTTCCTGGTAAGGGTAGGCATCAAATCTTAGCTGCACATCCATGCCGGTATCTACTTTCCCGAAATTGTTTTGTGTTAATTTCAGCTCAGCATAATAACTGGCGTCTGCCGGGCTTACATAGCCGATCAGTTTTCCCTGCTCCATAAATTGATCTTTTTGCAGGGGTAAAATAAATGTCAGCTTCCCGTCTACCGGGCTTCGTATTACAAACCGTATCAGCCATTCATCCGTATCGCTTTTCAAAGTATATAATGCCTGCTCAAATAATTTTTTTTGCTGCATAATATCGTGATCCAACTGGTCTATCTCTTTTTGCTTTTCCCTGATCTGGTTGTCCTGCGAAATGATACCGGATTCCAATTGTGATATTGCAGTCAGCTTATTCATATATACGCTTTTTGCCACCCGGAATTCTTCCGCGGAAATCACTTTTTCCTTGAATAAATATTCATTCATTTCAAAGCTCTTTTTAGCCAATTCATTGTCCGAGGTTTTCAATTGCTGCTGCTCAATCATTTTTTCGCGTATATTCTTTAGAGAATGGATATCACTCAACAATAAGCTTTTCCTCTTTGCATAATACCCGTTCACTAAATAATCATTAAACTGCTGCCATGCTGCAACAAAGGTTTGATAGCTGCTCTGCAATTCGCCCAGGTTTTCCAGCCGGTCTCTAAACAAACCTGATAACTGCTCTGCTTCATTGTTCAATAGCAACTTTGCGCTTTTATCAAGGGTCTCCGAAAGTTTTATGACATCGTCAGGGCTGGCTGTGCTTTCTATCCACCCTATTACCTGGCTGGCTTTTACCTGTTGATTGTTTTCAATGAACAGCCCCGTCAGGCGACCGCTCTGTTTAAGCACTATTTCCTTTGGTGCATTTTTGCCTGTAAGCACGGCATTCCCTTCCACAATATCAGGATACTTTACAAAAGAAATGCTTACAATAATGGCTACAATAACAAACAGGAAAATAAGCAGGGCCCATTTTTCAAAAACACCCGGCTTCCTGTTGATGATCTCCTGCGTTTCTTCCGAACGCAGGGAAAAATTGCTGTTGATGGAAACAGTTGTCATATCTGTTTCAGAAAGAGAAGCCAGGTTGGTTATATCATTTTTCATCGGCTTATCAGTTTCCAAGTTCCAGTTGATTTTTTACCAGCTCAAAATATTTTCCTTTTAAAGCTGTCAGCTCTTTATGTGTGCCTTCTTCAACGATCTGTCCTTTTTCAAGCACCACAATCTTATCGGCATTTTTTACCGTGCTTAACCTGTGCGCAACAATCACTACGGTTCTGCCCTTAAAAAAATGATCAAGATTTTCCACGATCACTTTTTCATTATTGGTATCCAATGCATTGGTGGCTTCATCAAACAGTATGAACTCCGGGTTTTTATACACCGCTCTTGCGATCAACAGCCGCTGACGTTGCCCCTGGCTGATCCCTGTGCCCTCTGCTCCAAGCTTTGTATAATAACCATTAGGCAGCGATTCAATAAAAGCGTCAATATTTGCCATTTTGCAGCTAAACAACAACCTGTTATAATCAATATTATCATCCCCCACGGCTATATTACGGGCAATGGTATCATTAAAAATATACCCGTCCTGTAAAACCGCTCCGCATCTCGTTCGCCAAAAGGAATGACTGATAAAATCAAACTTCACTCCCTCTGCATTGCCTTGTATTGCCCCTATTCTTATATCCCCGTCATACGCATCATATATTTTCAACAATATTTTTATGAGCGTGGTTTTTCCGCTGCCGCTTGCTCCCACAATCGCGGTTACTTTATTGTCAGGGATCACAAGGCTGATTTTTTCCAGAACCGGGTCATTACCTGCCCCGGGGTATGTAAATGATACATTATTCAATACAATGCTTTTATCTTCGGGCAGTTGCTGTACATATATTTTTTCAGGATTTTCTTCATCTTCCAACTGGTGAATTTCATTTAACCGCTCCATGCTTATTTTAGCATCCTGTGCGCTTTGCATAAACCCGATCCATTGCTGAACAGGTGCGCTTATTTGGCCCATGATGTATTGTATGGCCAGCATGGCGCCCAGTGATAGTTTTCCCTGTATTACAAAAGCGGCTACAATAAAGCTGATCACTATGCCCTGGGTTTGGTTGATGAAAGTTGCCCCGGCTTCCTGCCATTGGCTGTAATTCAGGCTTTTGAAGTTCAGCTCAAAAATACCTGCCTGTATATTCTCCCATTCCCATCTCTTTTGCTTTTGCGCATTGTTAAGCCTTAGCTCCTGCATGCCCTGTATCAATTGGAGTGTAGCATTATTTTCTCTGGCAGAAAGATGAAAGCCTTCATAATTCAGCTTGCGCCTGATGCGCAAAAACAGGCTTACCCATAAAAAGTATATAGTGCTGCCAATGCAGAATACAAAAAACAACTGCACATTATATACGATTAATACAACGGCATATATGGCAAAGCTGAAAACAGAAAATAAGGTAGAAAGTGCGGTGCCTGTTAAAAAAGCCTGTATCTGCCTGTGGTCTCCTATTCTTTGCAACGTATCACCCGTATGATGCACGTCAAAATACGAAACCGGCAGACGGGTAAGCTTTATCCAGAAATCAGAGAGTATCTGGATATTCAGCATGTTGGATATCCGCAACAGCAGCCGGTTCCTTATAAAATCAACAATGGTTCTGCTGAAGGTAAGCATCAGTTGCGCTGCCAGCATCACAGTTACAAAATTTAAATTCTGAAGATTGATGCCGTTATCAACAACGCTCTGCGTTAAAAACGGAAAAACAAGCTGGAACAAAGATGTGATAAAGAATGCAATAAACACCTGTGTGATCTGCCATTTGCCTGTAGCAAGATATTGCAATACCAAACGCCAGCTCAGCTTATGCTCTTTGTTCCCGGGTTGTTGATAAAACAATGGCGTTGGCTCAAGCAGCAACGCTATACCGGTATCTTCATTATCATTATTTTTTGATGACACCCAGTGCATCGAAAATTCATTTCGCGTATAGGTGATCATGCCTTTACCTGGATCGGCTATCTTAATATTACTTCTGCTTATTGAAGCCAATACTACAAAATGATTCTGATCCCAATGCAGAATACAGGGGGTTACCACTTGTTGTAATTGCTGAAAAGAAATTTTTACGCCTCTTGCTCTGAAACCAATTTTTTCAGCAGTCTCACTAATTGCAAATAAAGAAACACCATGCTTATTAAACCCGCTTATGTCTCTCAGTACTTGTGTACTATAGTGTTTTCCGTAGTGCCGGGCTATCATTTTTAGGCAAGTTGGACCGCAATCCATAAGATTCAACTGCTTGTAGAAGACGAAACTGCTCATGTTATGGCAAGTGTGATTTAGGTTAATGCCATAAATATAAGCTTATAAGAAACTCGATCAAAAGAAATTATAACTGCCAGGGATTATCTTAGATTAGGAAGAACAACAGATAAAGACTAAGTGGAGATACTTATTTCCTGTTTTTTATTTATTTATTTTGAGTCCGGATATATCGGACTATTCTTTTTGAACTTTGGAAAACAAAAATGACGAATGCTTCTTTTTAATTCTCTGCTGTATAATCAAAATGATTGCATAAATGCTACAGCCTGTCTGCTGAAGCAATTGAATGTGCCGTTTACACGCATGGCATTACAGGAGAAATCAGAGGAACATCCTGATTATCCCAGTATGCTGTCTATAAGTGATATACTGAAAGAGTATGGCGTAGATAATATTTCAATAAAATGCAGTCCGGAAAAACTAATATCCCTTCCCCTGCCGTTTCTCACACATATCAAAATTGAAGAAAGGAGTACATTCTCATATACAATTGTCAGAAGCATTAAGGATAATGTTGTTCAATATTATGATATCACAAAGAAAGGCTGGGTATCGAGGGATTTTACAGGATTTATAAAAATATGGTCGGGAACCGTTTTACTAACCGATAAGGATGAGCATGCAGGAGAAAAAGAATACTTACAAAATAAGGCGGAGGAACACAAAAGAAATATTTCGGTTACTATCGGTATATTATTTTTACCTGTTGTTTCATTTGTAAGTGCGGCATTTGCATTTATATCCAAAGGCAGCTTAGCCATTCACCCGGTTTTATATATGCTTTTGGCGCTGGGAGGCGCAGCGGTAACCTCTTTATTGCTATGGCATGAGATTGACCGGCATAATCCACTGCTCCGCCAAATCTGCACCGGTGGTAAAAAAGTAAATTGCAATGCTATACTGCAATCAGGGGCTTCAACAATCATGGGTATAAGCTGGAGCAGGATAGGATTCAGTTACTTTACCGGAACATTATTGCTGATGCTTTTTACAGGCATAACCGATCCGCAGATATCAGGCATATTAGCATGGTTAAGCATAATATCTTCTCCTTATATTTTCTTTTCCCTGTATTATCAGTGGCGAATAGCAAAACAATGGTGTGTATTATGCTTATATGTACAGGCTGTATTGGCTGTGCAATGCTTTATAGCATTGTTTTCCGGGTGGTATGCTTTTCTGCATATCAAGGATATTACATTTCAGTATATTACTATCGGTATATTTTCTTTTGCTGTGCCGTTTTTGCTGAGCGGAATCCTCATACCGGCTTTTAAAAAAGCTAAGGAAGGAAAGCATCATAAAACGGAAACCAGCCGCTTAAAACACAATACACAGATTTTTAATGCACTCCTGGCAAGGCAGAAATCCATCGCAGAAAACCCTTCGGGAATCGGACTGGTATTAGGCAACCCGGATGCAAAATACAGGTTGATAAAAGTATGTAATCCTTATTGCGGGCCATGTGCAAACGCACACCCTATAATAGATGAATTACTCCGTGATAATGATGATTTGCAGGTACAGATCATTTTTACTGCAACTAATGAAGAAAAGGATATAAAAGCTCCTCCCGTAAAGCATTTACTGGCGATAGCGGAAAAAGGAGACGAGCGCCTGCTACTAAAAGCATTAGATGACTGGTATTTGCCGGAAAAAAAAGAATATGATGCATTTGCAGCCAAATACCCGATGAACGGAGAGCTGGGCAGGCAGGCTGCCAAACTGGAGCAAATGAAAGAATGGTGCGATAAAGCAGCCATATCATTTACGCCAACTTTTTTTATTGCACAGAATATAAGAAAGGAGGAAGAACCAAAATACTATCAGTTGCCGGAGATATATTCGGTAAAAGATTTAAAATATTTTCTTTCCGTATAGGCAGCGGGGAGAAAATGCAGGAACTGCCTGATATTGCCGAAGTACAAGGCAATATATTTCCTGCCAGGTATACCGGATGCATGGCATGAGCCGGTATGCTTTAAAATTGCATGCCGTTATTTTCATCACTATTAAATTTTTAAACATGAAAAATCGTAAATTTAGTAAGCTTAGCTTTGATGATGCCCAAATATTGAGCAGGGAAGAATTAAAACATGTATTGGGTGGAGATGGATATGGAGGAGGAGGATATGGAAGCGGTGGAACTTGTTGTTGGCACACTGTTGATAACTATTATAGAGTATGCAACATATCGAAAGATTTAGCAATATGGTCTCAGCAGCATTATGGTGGGTTATGGTGTTGCGCGAGTTGTTAGATTTCAACATTATATTATATTATATTATATTATAGTATATTATAGTATTAAAGTATACATGATGGGGTTGTCTAAATATTTGGTGAAACATCTGGTAATAGTGTAAATTAAGCAATGGTTCAATCAAAGAATCAGGATCAGGTGAAAAGATCATCCATATTTTTTAGATAGCCCCACCTATAAATATTTAGGAGAATATGTTCATAAGATCAATTTTTCTTGCCTTAATAGCGCTAATATTTTGGGGGACACTTTTTTCACAGGAAGTTAATTTGCCATCTAAAATTTACATTAAATCAAATGGGAGCGTAGAAGGAAGTTTTTACTTTTTAGATGAGTTAAATATTGGGCATCCGATTGAGATAACCAAAATAGGATCAGTTACAATGGATGCTTTAAATCCTTTATTGTTATTTAAGGCGGATAGGAAACAAACTCCTTATCTTTTATTTCCCGGCGACTCCCTGCTATTGGCAAAAGATAAAAATAATGAAACTATCTTAAAATTAATTCATGCAGATAGTATAAAAGAGAATCAACTCAACTTCTTTAGAAGTGTTATTGAAAAAATTGGAATAATACGAACAATACCTATTGTTAATATTTCCTCAGGACATTCTTCCGCCGACATTTCCAAAAGAGATTCGGTAGCAGATGTGATTTATGGCCAAAGGATGAGTTATTTTGTTACATACTCTTCTATCCACACGCTAAGTGATGAATTCAAGAAGTTCTGTGAAGTTTTGTTTAAATCATATCAATTGAAAGAGAAGTTTTATGGAAACAATAAGCAACAACTTGAATTGATAACTTATTATAGAAAAAATCTGAAAAGTTACTTTTCCTTTTTTTCTAACGATTCGAATGTTACCAATTCAGCCTACCGTGAAGCAGTTTTAGCTTTTTTTAATTTTTTAACTATGCAATATTCCGATCGTGAAAAATATAATTTTGCTAAAAAGAAGTTTACAGGTAAAACAAAAGATTTTCTATTAACCCGTGTTGCTATCGATTGGTTTAACAAGGATTTAAAATCATCTGATGAAATAATCCTGAAGCAACAATCTGATTGTAATGATTCTACCTATCGAAAAATTGCGTTGCAATTTTTCGATAAAACTAAGAAAGATATGGCTTTTACTTTTAAAAGCACGCAATTTATAAAATCCTGTTTAGTTAATAATACACTTGATACAATTAGCTGGAAAGACTTAATAGCGATTAATCAGGGGAATCTAATATATATTGATTTTTGGGCCAGTTGGTGTACTCCATGTAGACGTGAGATGCCATATTCTGAATTGCTTAGGGAGAAATTAAAAGATGAAAAAGTAACTTTTGTATATATTTCTATTGATAAAAAAAAGTCGGATTGGGAATTAGCCGCGGACGATATCGGGATTGGTAAGTATGGCAACAGCTATATTGTTTTAAACCCTGAGAAGGATGAGTTTATTCAGGAATTGAAAGTGGAACAAATTCCCAGGTATGTATTATTAGATAAGTTAGGGCAGATATTGATGAGAGATACATATCGCCCTAGCGATTCTTTACTACTTCAACAAATAAATAAAGCACTCAAAAATTAAAGTATTTAGCGAATGAGACATGCTGTTTAAAGATAATTATAGGATAACTTGAGATATGATTTTTTTACCTTTATAGAGAACTCTAAAAAAATTTGAAGATATCTGTTAACAACGCTTTCCATATCCCAAAGCCAGCGCTGGAACTGAAACATGTATTAGGAGATATCAATTAATTTCGTAAAAGTATTTGTTGATGACGTTAAATCGACGGGCGGATTGCTTAGAACAATGTTTTCTTGTATCTAAAACAAAGACTCTTTTAGAAAGAGTCTTTGTTAGTGTATTTTTCCTCTGCCGTTTTTTTGTTTTGAATGCCCAGACAACTCAGGAAAACATACTAAATAAAACCAGCAAAATAGATTCAATTGTTGCAGTGATAAGTACAAACGCTTACAGGATCAATAATAACTTTATGAGTAACTTGAATTTTGAGGGAAACTTTGAAGCGATTGCATTTGAAGATTCGGAGTCAAAGTTAATTCGAAAAATAGTCTGTTTTTTTACTTCTGATTCAACTTTAAACAGATCGTATTTTTTTGAAAGCGGTATACTTCTAAGAATTGATTTTAAGGAAAAAAAATATTACTTAATTGATAATATCTTTTTTTGCGATGGTTTAGTTGATGAATCGAAAAAATTAAAAGAGATATTTAAAACAGGAATAGAACTATACAAATCAATAACTGTATTAAAGGAATAAGTAATTAAGCTGCTGCAGAATTTATGCATTCACATTTTCAGTGTAGCGAAGTTTAAAAATTAGAACGTTGAAATATGGGTTGTATTCTTGTTTTTTGGTATGAAATCAATTTATTCAATCGATCTGGATATTGATTTGTGAATTTATTACTTCATCAAAAAAGCAAATTATTTGATATAAGTATTAATTCTTTTTATAGCTTGTTAAACTTGATGTGGAAATTATTACAAAATATTCTTTCCGATGAATATTCCGGAAATATCAATAGTAATGCCAGCTTATAACGCCGAACGATACATCGTAGCCGCTATTCAAAGCATATTAGATCAGTCATTTGAAAATTTTGAGTTGCTTGTTATAGATGATGCTTCTACTGATGAAACATTATCTATTGCCAGGGAGTTTGCCGACAAAAGAATTATAGTGACCCCCAATAAAGGAAACAAAGGAAATTACGCTACCCGTAACCTGGGAATAAAAATGAGCAGAGGCAAATACATTTGCGTAATGGATGCTGATGATATATCGTTACCCAATCGTTTGGCGACACAGGTAAAATGGATGAAAAAAAACGATCATGCAGGCATAGCAGGAAGTTTCGGAGATATTATTGACAGCAATGGCAACTTTGTAGAAGAATACCTGGCGCCTTCCGGCTATAATAGCATCCGGCTTCGCCTCCTTACCAATATGTGCTTTATTCATTCATCGGTAATGATGAACAGGTCATTTTTAAAAAAGTATTATATCCGCTATAATGAAGCCTATTATTATGCGGGAGATTACGAGTTGCTGGTAAGATGCGCTCAAAAATTCCCCATAAACATTATTCCGGAAAAACTTGTGTATTATCGAAAGCATGCATCACAGATATCTACTGCAAAATATATGCAACAGGCACATTACGCCGACCTTGTAAGGCTTAAACAACTTGCATTGTTTAAACCATCTTTCACAGATATACAAACAGCAATATATCTCAAACTTACCAAAAACCTGTTGCTACTCCCTGACGAGTTTGATATTGCGATAAACTGTTTAAATATGCTATTAAAACAAAATGAAAAACTCAAGCTATTCAAACAGGAAAAGCTGCATTATTTTTTCACAGCACTGCTTAGTCGTTCCAAACTTGAACAAAAAGAGCAAGATACCAAATTGGGTGGCTTTGCTATTGAACAAGAGACTGTAAATATCCTACTCAAAAAAATACCACAGAGCAGCCTGATATTAGAACTCGGTTCAGGTAGCGGTACCGATATCCTCTTAAAATATTATAAAGTAGTGAGTATTGAACATAACCTGTTTTATGCAATACAGCGTTCCCCGGAACATACTTGTATTCATGCACCACTTCAATCATATTGGTACCAGCCGGAGTACATTGCAAATGCTTTGAGCTTAAATCCTGCGTTAATATTGATAGATGGCCCACGGGGAGAACTAAGAAAGAATATCTTAGGGAATTTGGATCTTTTTAGACACATTGTATGCCCTGTTATTTTTGATGATGTAGACCGGGATACAGACTATCTTACTGCCATAGAGTTCTGCAGGAAGCTAAAATATAATATGACCGTTTTAAAAGGAGAAAATAAAAAAAATGCCTGGTGTGAGAAAATAAATCAATACTAAAAAAAGCTGTACATTGTTTTAAGACCAATTGTGGATCATCGTAGGGGAAACTTTATTCAACCGGAAATGGCCGCATCCTCCATGATATTTCTTCATTTCAGATTCATCCAAATCCTCCTTAAATAAAGTTTTTACCATTCTGCCTTGCCTGTCATAAAAATAGCTGTTGTGCTCCCTGTCGTATTCAATCGGAAAGCCCATTTCTTTCATTTCCTTTAAATATTCGTTAAGCATGCTTTTGCTCATCCCTGCTTTATGAGCAAACTCTTTTTGGTTGCCGGTAGCTTTTCTTCTAATGAAATAGTCTAACAATTCAATTTTTTTGAAATAGCGGAGAAAAGACATAGATATGTGTTTTTTGATTAAGCATACAGCAATATAAGCAATTATTTTATTCCTCTGCGTTGGCGCAGGTCTGCTAGCGCTGGCGTTGTGTGTTGGCAGACCTGCTGCCCAAGCATTACTTGTTTCACCATAATAACAGGTGTATTATTTATGCAATGCCATTTAAGAAATTAAGTTAAGCAACAGCAAAGCAGCAGGTCTGGCTATGCATAAGGCAATGCTACCAAACCTGCGCCAACACATTAGAGGTGAAACGTTAGCGGTGAAACGCGCTCTCACATTTATCATCTCACTTCTCACAAAAAATATCCCTGCTGTACGAAGTCTCCGGATTCATACCCCTATGTTCTCCGGAGACGTTATCTCCCCAAAACACCCCTACCCCAGCCCAATTTCATAATGTCTTTCGGGTATCTGTACATCTGTAAAACCTTTCTTTAGCAATCTCACTTTAAAATCCTGTTGCACATCATATTCTCCGTGTACCAAAAAAAGTGTTTTTACTTTCCGCGGATCCTGGCATGCTAAAAACTGGCACAGGTCTTCATAATCACCATGTGCGCTCATGCTGCGTATAGAACCGATCTCCGCATTCACTTCGTGCTCAACACCAAAAATGGTTACTTCTTTTGCACCGGCAACAAGCCTGCCACCGAGAGAATGTGGTTCGCAGTAACCCGTAAACACAATAGTATTCCTGCTGTTTTCGATGTTGTTGCTGATATGATGTTTTACTCTTCCACCTTCAGCCATCCCGCTGGCAGAAATAATAACACAGGGGCCATTCCTGAAATTAAGCAGCTTGGATTCTTCAACCGTTTTAATAAATTTCAATCCTTTAAACCCGAACGGATCATGATCGCTCTTTAATACTTTTTGAATGGTAGCATTGAAATACTGGGGATAACGTTTAACGATTTCAGTTGATTTTACACTCAGCGGGCTGTCAACAAAATAATCCAGCGCAGGCAACCTGTTCTCTAATTCCAACTGGTTAAGAAAAAATAATATTTCCTGTGTACGGCCAACACTGAAAGCAGGCAAAATTAATTTGCCTTTTTTTTGAAGGCAGGCTTTATTTATCCATTCCAACAATTGATCCGGCGTGGTTAAAAAATTATCGTGCAGGCTGTTTCCGTAGGTAGACTCTATAAGAATATAATCTGCCTGCGGAAAATTCTGCGGAGATTTTAAAATCACATCCCTGTACCTGCCCACATCTCCACTAAAAGTTATAGCTGTTGTTTGCCCGTTTTCAGTAATCTTCAAACTTATAGCTGCACTGCCGATAATATGCCCCGTATCAGTATATAAAAACTCAATACCATTTTCAATGGTAAACCAATTGCCATAATCAACGGTATAAAATAATTCACTGGTTTTTTTTGCATCTTCCGTATTGTACAAAGGCTCAAGATACGCCTGCCCGCTGGCAGCTCTTTTTTTGTTGATATACTTTACTTCATCCTCCTGTATACCTGCTGAATCTTCAAGCAGTACTTCTGTAAGATCACGTGTTGCCGGCGTACAAAATATTTTTCCCCTGAAGCCGTCTTTCACCAGTTTAGGAATTAATCCGCTATGATCAATATGTGCATGAGATAATATTAAATAATCAACTTCCGGAGGATTAAATCCCCAGTCGCGGTTAAGTATATCTGTTTCTGCACCAAGCCCCTGGTACATGCCACAATCCAGTAATATTCTTTTTCCGTTCTTTAAAGTAATCAGGTGTTTTGATCCGGTAACGGTACGCGCTGCGCCGTGAAATGCGATTTTCATATTGCAAATTTGTTTTTAAACGATATGGTAACGATACAACAAAATACGGTAATAAAATGTAATGATGGTATTTATAGTGTAATCAAATGCCTGCTTTATAGTGCTTATTCCAACCCGCCCGAAAAACTGCAAATGATGAACATTATTACCAAAGCCAAACAAGTTTCCCTCTTACAAAAGTTACATTAAACTGCAATGTTCATGTTGGCCCGATAAAACGATGTGCTTACATTGCTTTACATCAACATCAGGGTCAGGTATAAATAGTTCCTCATTTCAATTTCCAAACTCCCGTATTATAAGGCGAAATCTCAACACTTGCTACAGCATTAATAAAACTTAGATTGGCATTTCCCATCAACAGGAAAAAGTCAGTTCCCTGTACATGATCAATATGAATAATTGTTTTTTGCCTGTATCCGGTTAAGTTAACTATCACCAATATTATCTCATCTTCCCTTTCTCTTATAAATGAAAAAAGAGCGCTTGAATCATTGCCGATTGTTTTATAAACACCGGATATTAACGCAGCATGTTGTTTGCGCAGGTGAATAAGTTTTTTATAATAATTCCATAATGAAGAAGCATTGCTCATCTGTTGCTCCAAAGCAATGTTATCATGCTCATGGAGTGTGCTGTCGTTCCACCAGGGTCCCGACTTCTCATACCATAAACACATCCCGGCTTCATTAATATCGTTATACCATTTAAACGCTTCTCTTCTCGGTATATCATTACCATCTGAATTACCATATTTCCCAAAACCACCTCCACCCTTCATGCCGATTTCCTGCCCGTAATAAATAGCAGGCGTTCCTCCAAGCAATAAATTTAAAGCTGCCCCAACCCGCATTTTACCTAAGCCTCTTAATACCGCTGTAGCAAACCGGTGTGTATCATGATTTTCAATAAATACAATTTGCTGCTCCTGCTTTGGGGTTAAGGAAAAAGTTTTTTCTGCAACAGTACCTATATCTTCTTTATTGAATGATAAAATCGCTTCCCGTAATGGAAAGGCAAATACACGATCAGCGCCCACTTCATTAATATATTCTTCGCCGTATGAGCCCCAGTTGGTTTGCTCGGCAATAAATACAAGGTTGGGATTAATGCGCTTCAATGATGCAATCAATGGCTTCCATAAAGATGAAAACAAATGATTCAGCTTTTCCTTTCCATCCAGCATATCCATCATATGATCGAGGCGAAACCCATCAATACCATAATCAAAACTCCCGTCATGCTTAGGATCAATGCAGTCCTCGAAATATTTGTACATGTATTTTTGTACATCTTCATTCAATAAGTTTACCGTAGTGATTTTTTTATACACGCCATCATAACCAAGTAAGCCCGTAGTGTCGTAAATGATGGTATCAGGTATTTTATTTTCAGTGTCTTTATATAAAACATAATCCGAATAAGGCGAAGCAGGGTTTTCAAAAGAATCTTTAAACCACAAATGATCTTCTGTTACATACTGTACCTCCATGTCAATATATATTTTCATTCCCCGCTTATGCACTTCATGTACCAGCGAAAAATAATCTTCTATTGTTCCATATTTCGGATCAATGACCTCAAAATTATCAGCAAAATAATTGTGATAATAAGGAGAGCTGTTTAAAGGTGTGAGTAAAATAGAGGTGACGCCTAAATCCCGGAGATAATCAAGCTTTTCTTTCAACCCGTTCAAATCGCCATGCTTATCATTATTGCTGTCGAAAAAACTACGCTGAAAAATGTGATAGATTACTTCAGCATTATTACATGTACTATTTGAATTGGCATTATTTATCATATTGCGGCAATGCAATATAAGTAACAGCAGGGACTTTGAGCAAAATTATGAACCACGGTGGCACAGGGAACAGGGAGCTACACAGAGGTTTTCTTTGCGGTCTTTGCTCCGTTGCGCTCTTTGCATGAAATTTTTTTGAACCACAAAGACAAGATTTTTTACAGCACCAACGGATTTATCTCACTCGCAGCAGCTTCTCCAACCGCTTTTCCTAAAAACCAGGTTTGCCTGTCGGCTTCCTGCCATTTGTTTTTGGGTTCGGTAATAGTAGCGCCATCTGCTATATATATGATCGTCATAACCTCACGCATAACCGAAGATTTATTACCCGGCGCGTTATGTATAGTAAACCCGTAATGCCAGGTAGCATCGCCTGCATGCATGGTAGTAGCTCTTGTAACAGGGAAACCGTTTTCATGTACATACGTATCAAATGCTTCTTCTGATTTATCAGAAATTTCATGATCGAATACCGCACCTTTTGTATGAGAACCTGATGCAAAAGTAAGCATGCCCATTTCAACCGAAATATCAACCAGGGGCATCCACATGGTTACGGTATTGCTGGTATCAACCGGCCAATAATATTGATCCTGGTGCCAGGGCGTTGGCCCACCACCGGGCTCTTTAAATAATGCCTGGTCGTGGTATATGCGAACATTTTCCACACCCAATAAATCAGCAGCAATTTTTGCAAAACGTTTTGCCATAACAAACTTTTTTACGGCTTCATCGCCCCGCCATAAATTCATGATCTGCAGAAAAGCTTTACCATAAGTATCACGATCTTCCATGTTACGTTTTTCTGTATTGAATTTTTCAGCAGCGCCTACCAGTACATCACGATAAACAGTTACTTCTTCTTTATTCAATACATTTTTTATTAAGATATGCCCGTCTTTACGAAAGGCATTTATTTGTTCCGCTGGAATCGTTATTGTGTCATTCAATAGCGGAAGCTGGGTGATAACAGACATAATCGTTGATTTTGAATGAACAAGTTAAAGAAGACTGGTTAATTTACCAACCTTATTTCGCTAAGATGGTTAATTCCGTTCTGCGGTTTTGTGTTTTACCCTCTTCAGTATTGTTATCTGCAATTGGTTTGGATGATCCATAGCCCTTATATTGCAGGCGTGCAACAGCTATTCCTTTTGATTGAAGATAGGCAACTACAGCTTTAGCACGATTCCCGGAGAGTTTAATATTATCAGCAGCTTTACCGGTATTGTCCGTATGCCCGCTGATCTGAATTTTTATACCGGCATTATCATTCATCAGTTGCACCACCTTATCAAGTTCTGCCATTGACTCCTGCTTTAATTCAAACTGGTTTACATCAAAGAAAATATTATTGAGAATAACAGAAGCATTTGTTTCAATGGGTTGCAGCCCTATATCAATAGTATAGGTGGAGTCTGCAACATTTTTACTGAAAGGGAAATTTTTTGAATAAAATAGATACCCCTTACGGTTAACGTTAAACGCATAATCCTTACCCAAAGGAAGTGTAATAAGATAAGTACCGCTCTCATTGGTCTGCACTTTAGATAATAACTGACCTGTTGCAATATCAATCAGTTCAACCGCTGAGGGCAAACCTTCTTTGGTTTTGTTATCATATACATTTCCCTGCACCCATAATGTTTTATTGGGTTGTATATCTGCACGCATTTCAAAAGTATATATGTCAAGCCCGCCGCGTGTATCAACCCTGTCACTGGCATAATAAGCCGTTTTACCATCCGCAGCAACCACAAGACTTCCCTCGTTGGCGATAGTATTAAGCGGATAGCCAAGATTCTCAATTTTTCCCCATGAGCCATCGGCCTGTTTTCTCGCAACAAAAAGATCATCACCACCATAACCCGTTAAACCATTCGATGTAAAATATAATGTTTGATTATCGGCATGAACAAACGGGCAGCTTTCATCTCCTATAGTATTGATTTTGTCGCCAAGATTTTCAGGCTCGCTCCAGCGGCCGTCAGGCAATTTCCTCGACACATAAATATCTTTACCGCCAAAACCACCGGGGCGGTTGCTTGAAAAATATAATTCCCGTTTATCAGGAGATAAGCAGGGTGAAGATTCCCAGAATTCTGTATTCAAAGGTTCGCCGGGATTTTGCGGAGCGCTCCATCCTTTTTTTGTTTTGGTAGAAATGAATAAATCACAACTTCCCAAACCTTCCGGGAAATTACAACCGGTAAATACCAGCCATTCTCCGTCCTGCGAAATATTCTGAGCGCCTTCATTAAAATTACTGTTGATATCACCATCAATACCTTTTGCTTTTGTCCACTGCTCACCTGCACGGCCACTTACAAAAAAATCTTCATTATATCCTCTCACTCTTCTTGTGAACACCAGTGTTTTATCATCAATGGTAACAGAAGGGTAATATTCAAGATCAGCGGTGTTAATACTATCGCCCATATTTTTCGGAGCAAATACATAATTTTTTGTGAGATGATCTTTATCGTATTGTACTGCAAACGCGAAACAGCGCTTACGATATTCACCTGCTTTTCTGCTGGGCTCATTCAAATCCGGATTAGCCAGAAACTGCGTTACCGCATCCAGTGCCAGTTGAAATTTACCGGCTCCTGCAAGATTAATAGAATAGGGCAGCTTGTAATCTTTACTGTATCCAGTATCTAATGCAAAAGCCTTTTCATAATTCACAATGCAATTTTCATAATCTTTCAATTCCCCGTAAATACCTGCTTTTGTAAGGTAGGCATCAAGATACTTTGGGTCTATTTGAATGGCATTATTAATAAACTCAAGCGCTTTATCGTAATCGCCATTTTGTGCCCTGTCGAGCCCCAGGTTATATTGTGTGATGGCTTTTTTATTTATTTTTTCAGCATCGTACTGTTGTGCAACAGCAATGGAAACGCTGCAGAAGAGCAATGCAAATATGATGTAAAAATGCTTCATTAATAATACTGGATTGATAAACGAAACTATTTAAAATTTATTCCGCTGTGCGCAATAAAATGTTAAGGCATACAATTAAAGCCTGTATATTATCTTTACTCAATGAAGTCGCTTATCACTGTCCTCCGGGCAATTGTTGGAATACTATTTATTTTTTCAGGGCTGGTAAAAGCCAATGATCCTTTGGGACTTGCCTATAAAATGCAGGAGTTTTTTGAAGTATGGGCGCAATCCGGCTTTTTGCCCGGACTCATGCATTTTATGGATGGCTTTGCGCTCGCATTCTCCATCATTATGATATGCTTTGAAATTGTAGCGGGTGTGGCAGTATTGGTGGGCTGGCGTATGCCACTGTTCAGTTGGCTGCTGTTAATATTGATTGTTTTCTTCACTTTCCTCACCGGTTATGCGTACCTGTCAGGCAAGTTCAGGAGCTGCGGTTGTTTTGGTGATTGTATCCCGTTAACCCCAAGAGCATCTTTTGTAAAAGATATTTTTCTCACCATTTTTATCGTGGTAATATTTTTTTACCGCAATAAAATAAAACCGGCACTACCGGTTTTCATCAGTGTAAGCATCATCACACTCTCACTTATGTTCAGCATCTGGATGCAATTTCATGTGCTAAAGCATTTGCCATTTGCAGATTGTTTGCCGTTTCAAAAAGGCAATAACATCGCTGAAAAAATGAAGATGCCTGCAGGCGCAATTCCTGATAGCACTGTCATCACATTCGTTTATCAAAAACATGGGCAAACTGTTGAGTTTACTTCAGAAAATTTCCCTAATGATTTTGATGATTCACTATATCATTTTGTAAAGCGCTATGATAAAGTAGTGAGAAAAGGCAATGCCGAACCTCCTGTTAAAGATTTTGTGTTAACTACGTTGAGCGGTAATGATACAACCGGTGCATTGCTGGGTATGTCCGGCCACGCATTATTCCTGTTTATTAAAGATGCTGCACACAGCGGCAACTGGCTGCAGGAGTTTGATAAAATACATACAGCCGCTGCACAAAAAGGCGTCAGCATATTTGCTATCAGCAATAATATGGAAGATAATCAGCTATTGCTGAAAAAGTATACTGATCTTACCTGGATAAAATGCGATGTGGTGCCGATCAAAACCGCGGCACGTACAAACCCGGCTATATTGCTTATTCACCAAGGAACCATTTTAGAAAAATGGGGTGTTGCTGACTTCAACGAGATTCCGTCAACATTATCAGCTTTAAATAATTAATACTTGATACGCTATATACTGCAAAAAACAATGTATGCTTTACTGGTATTGGCGGGAGTAGTATGTATTGTATTCTTTTTGTTCCAGGGTTTTGGCGATCCTGCACGATTGGTGCTGGGTCAAACCGGCGACAGCGCAACCATTCAGAATATCCGTAAGGAACTTTATCTCGACCAACCCAAATGGAAACAGTTTTTATATTATGTAAACGACATTTCTCCCATAAGCATTCATTCAAAAGAAGAAATAGCACAAAAGCAACTGAAGGGCATTTTTATTGGAAGAGAAACCAAATTCGCTTTGAAGCTTCCTTACCTGCGGCATTCTTATCAAACCAAAAAAGATGTGCTGAGTATTTTATCTGAAGCATTGCCTGGTACAATTTTACTGGCTACTGCAGCAATGTTGTTTGCCACTGTTGTTGGCATTGCATTAGGTGTGCTGGCAGCAGTAAAACAAAATACATGGTGGGATACTTCTGCCGTGTTTACAAGTGTGCTGGGTATATCCTCACCTTCATTTTTTATAGGTATCCTTATCGCGTATTTCTTTGCTATCATATTAGGTCAGTATACCGGGCTGAATCTTACAGGCAGTTATTACGAATACGATGATTATACGGGAGAAAAATATTTATCGCTGAAAAATCTTATACTGCCTGCCCTGACATTAGGTATACGGCCGCTGGCTATTATAACACAGCTTACGCGAAGCGCCATGCTGGATGTGCTGAACCAGGATTATATAAGAACCGCTTATGCAAAGGGATTAAGCAAATCAACCGTGATATTCAAACATGCTTTACGCAATGCATTAAATCCTGTATTAACAGCGGTTACCGGCTGGTTTGCAGAGTTACTTGCCGGTGCTTTTTTTGTGGAATATATTTTTGGATGGAGAGGCATTGGTAAAATAACCGTTGATGCACTCGATAAACTTGATTTCCCGGTAGTGATGGGTAGTGTATTGATAACAGCCACATTATTTGTTATCATTAATATACTAGCAGATGTGATGTATAGTATTGTGGATCCGAGGGTGAAGATTGATTAGTGATCATAGTGAAAACGGCATTGAATTATGTAACATTTCTGATCTATGCCTTTTTTGCCTTCAACCTTATATACGAGTCTGTGTTCGCCGGTAATGCGTCTCGACCAGTAACCTTTCAAATCATACCTGAGTGGCTCAGGCTTTCCCGTTCCCTGGAAAGGAGTTTTTTTAATTTCGTTCAGTAAGTTTTTGATTTTTTCAACAATTGAGCTATCCGTTTCTATCCAGTATTGAAAGTCTTCCCAGCCAATCTCCGTAAACTCAAAATTCATAGCAGGAGTTTTATAATTTGAATTTACGGGTCTTCCCTGCTTTTAATTGTTTGATTGAATCTTGTAATCTTTGCCTGTTAGCTGAGGTTGACAGTAGATGCCCTGTCTCGCAAAGTGAGTTGTATTCTTTCATTGATAATATTACAACAGCTTCTTCCTCTGCTGCCCTTGAAACCACGATAACATCTGAGGATTTGGAAACATCATCCAGGTATTTTTTGATATTGTTTCTTAACTGAGTTATGGATACTGCCTGCATTGTTCTTTATTTACGTACGCACAAATGTACTAAATATTGTACGATAATAAAAATATACACAAATCCGCTGTGCTAAGCGTCTTCCCTTAGCATGGTTTTCTTGTCGCCTCCGGCGATGATGAGCGCAAACGTAAGCTCCGGGCTTTGTTGATGCAGTTTCAGGAGTAGTCGCCAGAGGCGACAAGAGGAGTGTGCGCGGCGAAGACGCCACGCACAGCGTGATTTTGTGTGTCGGCTGTACCTTTGCAAGGAGCTAAAATTGCGTTGGAAGCTTGGCAAAGTCTTGTATGCCTGAATAGGAAATCGTTGCTGTTTAGGTTGGCATGCAACCCGCTACATTTATGTTATCACCCCATTTACCAACATTAAACATACCCACAAAAGGCATGTACCGGTTTTTACTGCCATCCATAAAATGATTCCAGCTCGCTCCTTTTACAAAACAATTTTACTGCAACCCAAACATCTCATCATAAAACAGCGGAATATCATCATCCTTTGTAAATCCAATGATCACAACCCGTAAACTTTTTGCATCATCATTATTAAAGAAACGGATAGTAACAGGCTTCCCTCTTTCTACCTGCAAAAAAGGATTCCAGTACAGCACATCTCTTTTATCCTTATCGGCTATTTTGATTGAATTATCTTTATAATCAGGCGATGTAAAAGGCACAGGTTTATCAAACCCGAGTAATGTACTGTTGCTTAAAGAGGGTGTTTTTTGCGCATTGGCAGGTTGCGTATCCCCCCGGCGGGTATATATGGCTACTGCGCCACCGCCGCCGCCGCCAATGCCTCCTAAAAATGCGCCTTTAATCACCTTAACCATGGCAATATTGCTTACAGGCAAACTATTAATGGCAGAAGCATCTACCTGCATTTCATCGAGATATAAACCAACCTGGCTTCCTCTTATCATCGGCACATAGTTGCCATTTTGCATTTGTATCTGTAAGCCGGCAACGCGCCCCTGCAACCACTGCAATATATTTTGTGCACTTTGAGCGTCCTGGTTTTCATTCACCAAATCAAATACATTTTCATTCATGCTTTTAAACATGCCTGAACTAAGCTTGTCATTCAATTCCTGTGACTTACTCTTTTTCTGCGCTACAATTTTTACTTCCTCCAAAGTTTTGAACTGCTCATCTGCAGATTTTTGATTAGCTCTTGTAGCCATTGCCCTTGCTATGTCATCAGGAACCGGGTCTTTAGGTGGCCGCTTCACCAGTTTAAAACCACTCGCAGGTAATGCGCCTTTAAAATCTATGGAACGGAATAATGGTTCAAAAGTTATCGACACATCTCTGAAAGCATTTTTTCCATTAACCTGGTAATATACTTTTACAGGCTCTTCATATATCATATTCTTTAACTCAAATATGCCTTTTGAATCAGTAGTAGCCTGTGTAAACTGGTTAGTTGAATCTTTAAAATAAAAAATAAGGTTTACACTTTGGTTAGCAATAACACCACCATTTCCATACACCGTTCCTTTATAAGAAATATAGGGCTCCGGCAAATATTTTATCTCAGGAAATTTTCCGGCAAGCAAATCTTCCCAGTTAAACCTTTTCCATTTTTCAGATATAAGCAAGGCATCCAGCCCTGCAATATTTGCATCAACGCCGAGGTATTGGGCTGGCGCATCTATATAGCTTGTAAAATCACCGGTAAGCCACATCGTGCTTAATATATTTTCCTCACTCAATACATCATTCACGCTACCGTCCGATACCAGCACGGCGTAATGCGTATAATTGGTATCAGGAATAATATCAATTGAATTAGCGCCGCGTGGCTGCCTGTTCAAATACAATTTAGGAAATGCGGGCCTGCCAACGGTAAGTTGTTGAGGCAATACAAAGCAAAGCCTTTCTGCCAAAAGCTTATCATCACCATCAAATACCGTAAGGCGAAGCACCCCGTTAATTAATTTATCTGTGGGAATGGAGCTGCTTATTTCCGGAACATTTTTTACAATGGTTGCTTTATATACAAAAGCATTATTCATTGTGCCGATAATCTTATACCCCTTTGGATGGAATGCGAGATTTTTAAACTGGATGGAGTAAAAGATCGCATTGGTCGAACTGTTCACCTGCAGGTTAATGCCCGATTCTGCAACCTGCGGCAAGGCTATAGTTTGCTTCTTTCCTTTTTTATCTTCTACAATTACCTGGTATTTTTTACCAGGTTCTGGTATGATGTTGAATATCCCTACATTCTTATCAATCGCTTTAAAAGAAACCAATTTTTCGGTTGGTTTGGAAACCTCAATCAAATATCCGCTCCAATCATCGGGCATCAGGCCTGCAGACTGCATTCGAACAGCAACTCTTGTAGTTGCACCCGCAATAAAATTTCCTGCTTCGGGAAATGCGGCGGCGGTCCATTCCGCCGTTGAATCCACAACCAATTTTTGAGGCGAAGATGGGTTATAAACCTGCAATACATGTTTATAATAAAAATCTTCACTAAAGTTCAGCATCCAGTTGGTATAGGCTCTTACATAATAAGAACCTTCGGGTAATGAATCTGCAAGTGAAAAACTGCTTTGCCCCTCTCCGCTGAAAAGCGGTACCAGTTTCCTGCTTACCAATGCCTTCTTGTTGTTGTATAATTCCACGTACATGGTTGTGGAGATAGAAGAATGGTTATATCCATCAAAAACATACGTTTTAAACCAGATATTATCACCGGCAACATACTTGTCTTTACTATACAGTATATATATTTTTTCCTGCGGAAATTTTTCATTCAGCGTTTGCAATGCCTCCTGCACTTTATCCTGTGCATGTACAAAGCGAACCAGCATTAGCAACGATAAAAAAAACAGTATTTTTTTCATGTCTTATCAATCATTTTATTGATGTACTATACAGAAATAACTACTTTTTTGCAAGATAGCATGAGCATCTGTTAGTGCCAGGTTAATATTATAAGTGTTGTGTAAACCTTTCTGCAATATATAGGAAGAATTGAGAACTAAGGATATAATATTATTGCAATAATTATACTGCGCTGTTTTCAGAATCATTTGCCGACAATTCCATTCCTCTCACTACATATTTTCCAACCATATCAAATTCCAGGTTCACATTCTCACCTGCGTTAAGACGCTGCATATTGGTATGTTCAAATGTGTAGGGAATAATGGCTACCGAAAACTGCTGGTTTGTTATATCAAAAATGGTAAGACTGATACCGTTAAGAGCGATAGAACCTTTTTCAATAACCAGCTTTGCAAACTTTTCAGGAAACTCAAACCGGAACTGCCAACTGCCTTCAAGCGATGTTTTTTCTATGCAGGCGGCTGTTGTATCAACATGACCTTGTACAAAATGTCCGTCCAGTCGTCCGTTTGGGATGAGGCATCTTTCCAGGTTTATTAAATCACCTGCTTTCCAGGCACCCAAACTGGTCTTTACCAGGGTTTCGTGTATCGCAGTAACCTGGTGAATATCACCCTGCACCTTTTCTACCGTAAGGCATACGCCATCATGAGCTATACTCTGGTCGGGCTTCAATGCAGCGCTGATAGAAGATTGCACCCGGAGAACCCGGTTAGTTCCCTTATTTTCAATGGAAATGATAGTGCCGGTTGTTTCAATTATGCCTGTGAACATGCTGCAAATTACTAACAGGCAATGATTTTTTTGTATGAAGATTTGCTTTTTCGGCCGTGATTACTATCTTTGCGCTCCTTAAAAACCGTAAAGGGGGGTATATTATATTATGTTGATTATTGATTCAAAAGATTGCGAAAACATAGACAAGGCACTCAAAAAGTACAAGAAAAAATTTGAGAAAGCGAAAATTTTATTGCAGTTGAGAGGCCGCCAGTCTTTTACAAAACCTTCGGTAAAACGCCGTGGTGAAGTGTTAAAAGCAATCTACAAGCAGAACATACAGAGTGGAAAAATTGAGGTTAAGTAACCCCGGTTAATAAACTTGCAAATAAAACTGAAAGGTAGCTGTGAAGTATCATAACTTTACAGCTACCTTTTTTATGTCACCAGCTTCTATATATAATACTTATCTCCAGTCTTTTATCGATTATATAAAATTCGAAAAACGGTTTTCGCAGCATACGGTTATTGCCTACACGAAGGATGTTGAACAGTTTTTCGGTTACCTTGAAGAAGAATATAACGCACCGGCAATAAAAGATATTCAGGCTACATTTATCCGAAGCTGGTTAGCTACCCTGATGAAAAAGGAGGAGATGAGTACCAAAACCGTGAACAGGAAAATATCTACCCTCAAAGCTTTTTTTAAATACCAGCTCAAAACCGGCGTGCTGGAAGCTACGCCAATGGGCACAATAGTATCACCCAAAATAAGTAAGCGCCTCCCCTCCTATGTGGAACAAAAAGAAACACAAACGCTTTTTAGTCATGTTGAGTTCGGCGAAAGTTTTGAAGGACAAACCCGGCGGCTGATACTTGCCTTGCTTTACGCCACCGGCATGCGCCTAAGTGAACTGGTGAATCTTAAACAAAGCCAGGTTGACCTCCGGCAATGTATATTAAAAGTGCTGGGTAAAGGCAACAAGGAGCGTATGATACCTATAGGGAATGATATAGTAAAAGTACTTGAAGATTACCTGCAACTTAAATCTGTATTGCCTCAGGCTGATAATAGTTTTTTATTAGTAAATGCTAAAGGGAAAAAATTATATCCCAAATATGTATACCTCGTGGTAAAAAAATATCTTTCGCTGGTTACAACACAAAAGAAAAAAAGCCCCCATGTGCTGCGCCATACTTTTGCCACTCACCTCACCAATGAAGGTGCAGATATTAACGCGGTAAAAGAGCTGTTAGGTCATTCCAGTTTGGCGGCTACACAGGTGTATACGCACAATACCATTGAACGCCTGAAAGATGTTTATAAAAAGGCTCACCCCAAGGCATAAGTGAAAAAAATTGCTTGTTAAAACAATAAAATTTATTTGAAAACTTGTGCATAAAAGCTTAATTTGAGCTTACTGAAACAGGTAGTTTCAGAAGTTCTTTTGATATTATATTTTATTGTTCACAGCATTTAAAAAAGGATTATCATGAATGTAAACATTCAAACTGTGCATTTCGACGCAGCATCAACTTTAATTGAGCATGTAAACAAAAAAATTGAGAAGCTAAACAATTTTCACGACAGGATAACAACCATTGATGTATACCTGAAACTTGATAATGTAGCGCACCAGATTAAAGATAAAATAGCGGAGATAAAAGTGAACATTCCGCGTTACGCATTTTTCTCCAAGGAATGTTCAAAATCTTTTGAAGAATCATTTGACAACGCTTTAGATTCTATCATAGAACAGATAAAACGAAAAAAAAATAAACAGATGCAAGCCGCATAACAAAGAGACCCCAAACGGGGTCTTTTTGTTTTTTAGCCCATTTCTTCCTCATTTTTGCTCAATCGTTAGCAAAAAATTCTTTTTTATAAATTTTTGCATTTCAATAATTCCATTACCTTTGCCTTCCCAAAAAATGAGGGGTCAGATATTTTTATTTGAAAGTTCTTTACAGCATTGAGTTTCAGTCAAAAAATGCCAGTGTAGCTCAGTTGGCCAGAGCAGCTGATTTGTAATCAGCTGGTCGGGGGTTCGAATCCCTCCACTGGCTCAGCTTCAATGTTTGAGAAAGAGTTTTTGACGATTTCATTTTTTAGGGCAAGTAGCCAAGTGGCCAACGGCAACAGACTGTAAATCTGTCCTCTTCGGAGTTCGGTGGTTCGAATCCATCCTTGCCCACGGAATAATTTGAAAATGTGTTGATTTGAAAATGACGCATTACAAATTAAAGTTCTTTATAATTATTGAAAAGCTGAAGTAAGTTACATTTTCAAATTTTCAAATTAACAAGCGGGAGTAGCTCATTTGGTAGAGCGATAGCCTTCCAAGCTATAGGTGGCGAGTTCGAGCCTCGTCTCCCGCTCAGGTAGTTCTTAAATAGTGAGAAAGAAAGATACTTGCTCTCACACATTAGCTATACACGCCGTTGTAGCTCAGTGGTAGAGCATCCCGCCTTGAAGCGGGAAGGTCGTGAGTTCTTTAAATAATTGATTAAGTGAGAAAAGAGAAACTGCTCTCACATTAGCTATACACTCCGTTGTAGCTCAGTGGTAGAGCATCCCGCCTTGAAGCGGGAAGGTCGTGAGTTCTTTAAATAATTGATTAAGTGAGAAAAGAGAAACTGCTCTCACATTAGCTATACACGCCGTTGTAGCTCAGTGGTAGAGCATCCCGCCTTGAAGCGGGAAGGTCGTGAGTTCTTTAAATAATTGATTAAGTGAGAAAAGAGAAACTGCTCTCACATTAGCTATACACGCCGTTGTAGCTCAGTGGTAGAGCACTTCCTTGGTAGGGAAGAGGTCGTGAGTTCGATTCTCACTAACGGCTCAGAAAAAGGGGCGTTGAGATTGCGATACAGCATCCCGCTGATAGCGGGAAGGTCGTGAGTTCGATTCTCATTAACGGCTCAGAAAAGACTAAGGATTTTTTTAATAAACAGTCTGCAACCTGTAATAAAATGCGTTCGGGGAGCAACTATAATTTTAAACCTCAATAAAACAGATAAACGATGTCAAAAGAGACCTTCAAGAGGGATAAACCCCACGTAAATGTTGGTACTATCGGTCACGTTGACCATGGTAAAACTACTCTTACCGCAGCTATTACCGAAATCCTTTCTAAAAGGGGATTGGCGCAGGCTAAAAAGTACGACGAAATTGATGGTGCTCCTGAAGAAAAAGAAAGGGGTATCACTATTAACACTGCACACGTTGAATATCAAACAGCTAACAGGCACTACGCTCACGTGGATTGCCCAGGTCACGCTGACTATGTTAAAAATATGATTACCGGCGCCGCTCAGATGGACGGTGCAATCCTCGTGGTTGCCGCTACTGACGGTCCTATGCCTCAAACAAGAGAGCACATCCTTCTTGCACGCCAGGTAGGTGTACCTCGTATGGTGGTATTTATGAACAAGGTTGACCTTGTTGATGATCCTGAATTATTGGAACTAGTTGAAATGGAAATCCGCGAATTATTGACCAAGAATGGATTTGACGGAGATAATACGCCTATTATCAAAGGTTCTGCCACCGGCGCTCTTGCGGGTGATGCAAAATGGGTAGGCGCTATAGATGAATTGATGACCGCAGTTGATGAATATATCCCTCTTCCTCCCCGCCCGGTTGATTTACCATTCCTGATGAGTGTTGAAGACGTATTCTCAATTACTGGTCGTGGTACAGTTGCTACAGGACGTATTGAAAGAGGTCGCGTTAAAGTAGGTGAAGCTGTAGATATCGTAGGCTTGATGGAAAAACCGCTTCCTTCTACCGTAACAGGCGTGGAAATGTTCCGCAAATTGTTAGATTCAGGTGAAGCCGGAGATAATGCCGGTTTATTATTACGCGGTATTGAAAAAACCCAGATCCGTCGTGGTATGGTTATCACTAAACCAGGTTCAATCACTCCGCACACTGAATTTAAAGGCGAAGTTTACGTATTGAGCAAAGACGAAGGTGGACGTCACACGCCATTCTTCAACAAATACCGTCCTCAGTTCTATTTCCGTACAACCGATGTAACAGGTGAAGTAACTTTACCTGCCGGAACTGAAATGGTTATGCCTGGCGATAATACATCACTTTCTGTTACCCTGATACAGCCTATCGCGATGGAAAAAGGTTTGAAATTCGCGATTCGTGAAGGTGGTCGTACAGTAGGTGCCGGTCAGGTTACTGAAATTATAAAATAAAAGCCCACCTGATTCTCCGCCCCGCGGCGGAGACTTTGGAAAAGCTTTAATACTTTTGCAAAGTACCTTAGGCGGTTAGCTTGGGTACTTTGTTTTTAACGTAAGTTCTTTAATTTCCTGCTTTTTTAGCCCTACCGGCAGGCGGGGTTGGGAAGCAGTATTTTTTACACGGGCATGGTGCAACGGTAGCATACGGGTCTCCAAAACCTTTGATCAGGGTTCGAATCCTTGTGCCCGTGCTTTGAAAAATTGAGTTATGAATAAAATAAGCGCGTATTTTAAAGATTCATACCGCGAGCTTTTAGAAAAAGTGAGTTGGCCAAGCTGGCGTGAGCTCCAGCAATCTACCATGATTGTGCTGGTAGCTACACTGCTTATAACCGGGCTGGTTTGGGTGATGGACTTTGCCAGCAATTCACTGTTAAAATTTATTTACTCTTTATTTAAATCATAATGGAAGAAGTAGTAAATGCCGAAGAAACCAAATGGTATGTGCTGCGTGTGGTAAGCGGCAAAGAAAGAAAAGTAAAAGAATACCTTGATAAAGAGGTATCGCGCAGTGACTGGGGTAAAGTGGTAAAGCAGATTTTCCTCCCGGTTGAAAAAGTATATAAAGTGCAGAACGGGAAAAAAGTAATGCGTGAGCGTAACTTTTACCCCGGTTATGTTATGATTGAAGTTGAACCCGGGAAGTTGAACGATGATATTATCTCTACTATAAAAAATACCAATAGCGTTATTCATTTTCTTGGAAAAGAAAACCCTATTGCGCTTCGCAAAGCCGAAGTAAATAAAATGCTGGGCAAGGTAGATGAAATGAGCGATGCCGGTGTAACCATGAGCGAACCTTTTATAGTGGGTGAAACCATCAAAATTATTGACGGACCTTTCAATGATTTTAACGGCGTTATTGAAGAAGTAAATGATGAGAAGAAAAAACTAAAAGTAAACGTAAAAATCTTTGGGCGTGCCACACCTGTGGAACTGAACTATATGCAGGTAGAAAAACTCGTGTAAAATAATTTTCGGTAATACATTTCATGCCCGCTTTAAAAGCGGGCTTTTTTTTATGTGCGCTATTCAAAAGTAGGGTTCCGAACCTTTGGAAGGTTCGGAACCCTTTTTTATATAATAATAGTAATAGACAGGTTTCACGGAGTTGGAGAATATCCTTTGTCAAACTCAAATAATATTGTAAATTATCAGGAACATATAACTACTTTGCCGTTCGTATTTACCTACTCTTCGCTATATACTTCAAATGGCAAAATCACAATTACAAAAGACGACAGGACTAATACGATTTTATCCGGCACGTTTGAGTTTACTGCTACTTCTCCGGATAATCCAGGCAGAACCGTAAGCGTTACTTCCGGGCGTTTTGACCTCAATTATAAAAAATAACATCACCTCCTTTATTTAATCTTCTAATTCTTAAACCAATGTAACCATGAAGAAAATTAACCTCGCCCTATTATATGCAGGGTTTCCAATATTTGAAAGGTTTGAAACCAAGATACAATTACTAAGTATAAACATATATAAGTGAAATGATAAAAAATAAATATTCGGTTATTAGTGTAACCTGTTAAAATTTGACATAGCTTACACCGTATAAGCCTTATATATGAAGTACACACCATTTTTACTGCTGCTTTTTTTCCTCGCTGCTATTATTTCCTGCAAAAAAGATAAACTCACAAAAGAAACCCAAAACGGAGCCAATACATTTTCGTGCCTGATTGATGGGGCAATTTATAAACCTTGTTCTGAACCTCCTGTAATCGGTTCTTCTAATGTTCCATCGTTATACGGAGGATTGTCAATATCAGGCAATAAAACATGGGCATCGGTTGGTGCATCCTGCTATGAATCTCATGTAGATAAAAATATTACCCTTACAATTGATAATCTAACAGGTGTAGGTGAATATGATCTACCCGATGGTACAAATGAAATTTCTTACTCAACCTATGATGGCATTAAGTCAAGGCAGTATTCCTCATATAGTACAGGTAACGGAAAAATTACTATAACTAAGGATGACAGAGCAAATACGATCTTATCCGGCACATTTGAATTTGAAGGAGCAGATAATAATGACCCCGGAAAAATTATTAAAATTTCATCGGGGCGCTTTGATATCAAATATTAATAGCATAACCAAAACTAACACTTATGAAAAAAAGACCTGCTCTCGTTTTGGCAAGCAAGCCTATTGCAAAAAGGTTCATTCCAAATCTCCGGCGTGGTTAAACCGCCGGAGATTTTTTGTTTTAATGCAGTTTTAGTTAGGCTCCCGAACTTTTGGAAGGCGCGAAACCCGGTTGCTAAGTATAACCATATATTAGCAGCGATGGTAAAAAATAAATATACAATTATTAGCGCAACCTGTTAAAATTTGATATAACTTACAACGCATAAGCCTTATATATGAAGTACACACCATTTTTGCTCCTGCTTTTTTTCCTACCTGCTATTATTTCCTGCAAAAAAGATAAGCTTACAAAAGAAACCCAAAACGGAGCCAATACATTTTCATGCCTGATTGATGGGGAAATTTATAAACCTTGTTCTGAAGCCATAATTGGTGGGGCAAATGTTAAGCCTGTTTGGGGGGGATTATATGTAAGCAATGGAATAACACAAGCATCAATTGTGGCTTCATGTAGCGAAGGTGTTGATTGGTCAATCTCAATTAACATAGGAAATCTCGTTGGGAAGGGTGAATATTCTTTTTCTGATCCATCCAACAGAGCCGTATTTACAGTTTATAAGTATAACACAGGTAATTATTCATCTTCAAATACCGGAAAAGGAAAAGTTACAATTACCAAAGATGATAGGGCAAATAATATTTTGTCAGGAATATTTGAATTTGAAGGGGTGGATATAAATAATACTGGAAAAATTATTATGATTACTTCAGGACGTTTTGACATTAATTACAAGAAATAAAAATTTTCATAAAAAATAAAAATTATTGCTATGAAAAAACACTACTTAATCCTATTAGGACTATTAATGATATGTTCTGCTCTGTTTTCTCAGCAAACCATGACTTATACTAAAATGGCAGATTCCCTCTTGTTTCCTATAAGTAAAACACAAATTACTACAGGCATACTTTACGACCGGGTAGTACCTTTTGCATCATTACACTCATTTAAAAATACCGATACATCTTTCTATTCGCATTTTATTCAGGCCTATTCAGAATTATATGCAGCCGCTTATAATAACACATCTATGTTGAAAATGGAAAGGATTGATACAATAAGTACTGCTATTTACTATAGTAATAATGTAGTTCCAGTTGGGGTGCTTTATTATGATTTTAATTTTATTGACACACTTGCTATTGCAAATAATCTTTTTTACAAAGGTTCGGATTCCTTGCTACACGATGTTGTTGGGAGAACAGGTAACCCTTTTAAATTAAAAACAATTACAATTGCGGCGGCATTGCCAAAAGATACGCTTAACTATGGATCAGGGAATATAACGTTTAAATATGCAAGCCAACTTTTTGCCAATAATAAAGGAGTTACTTTAACTTCAATATATGCAGACTTTGGAAGTGGGAATCAAAATTTAACTTCCGGGAATAATGTGACGGTTTCTTATGCAACCTCAGGTATGAAAACAATAAAATATACAATTACCTATAGCAACGGACAATCGGCAACTGTATATTCAAAAATATATCTAAGACCCCAATCTATAGCTGCTAGAATAGGTGAGCCTATTGAGCCTGATGAGCCTCTTATTGACGTTTACGACACTGAATATGGTTATCAGGGGTATGGAGAAACAGGAAAAAAATATAATAAAGGCAGTTACGGTGTTTATTATCACAGAACATCTCCGGGAGGTACTAAAGAAATGATCCTAAAAAAACCTATTATTGTTTTAGATGGTTTTGATCCAACCGAAAGCCGAAAACCTGCGAATCTTTTTGGACAATATCTTCAATATTCTTTAACAGGCAATTTTGGTAAAGAAATGATCGATTTGGGCTACGATATTATAGTATTAAACTTTCCTGATAAAGAAGAAGGATCAATAACTATCCCCGGCGTAGGAAATTTTCCTCAGTATAGATCTCAAGGAGGTGATTTTATACAACGAAACGCGTTTGTATTGGTAACACTTATAAAAAAGATCAACCAGCAATTATTAGCAAACGGAAGCGCTGAAAAATTAATTGTCATTGGCCCGAGTATGGGAGGTTTGGTCAGCCGTTATGCACTCAGGTGGATGGAGCTTAATGGAATAAGCCACAATACTAAACTGTGGATTTCATTTGATTCTCCGCATAAAGGTGCTAATATTCCTATTGGGGATCAATATTTTGTAGACTTTTATGCATCCAATGCCGGTAACGAAAAGGCGAAAAAGGGCCGGGACATCAGCCTAAATTCTCAGGCAGCAAAACAAATGCTATTACATCATTATTCTGCTAATGCAACCACTCCTGCCGGAGCCTCTAATTTCCGAAATACATGGCAAACTGAAATTGACAATATGGGTTATCCGCAGAACCTGAGAAGAATAGCTCTTATAAATGGTGCCATTAATGGAACTACCCAGGGTACTGCCTGTCAGAACGTATTCAAGTTAAACGCAAAGTTGTCACTTGCGAATGTTTTCTTTATGTTCGCAGGTTTTGTAAATGTGGCTGAGGGCAATATTTGGTTTACAGGTAATAACGGAAGTGCCTGCCAGGTATTTAAAGGCTGGGCAAAGCTTCCTCCATTCTGGAATGCAACAAAGAGTGCGGCAGCACCGGCATCAAGTAAAAGTTATGATATTATACCCGGTGGCTATTATAATACACAGGCAACGTTAGGAGGAGGCACAACTTATGAGGCTGGAAGTGTTCCTCTATTATTTGCATTATCTACAATTTTTGTGGGAACTAATACCATTACCAGTTCACAAGTGTTAAATCCTAACCATTGTTTCATTCCCACCTTCAGCGCTCTGGGTATGGATATCACCAATAAAGACCTTTCAGAAAATTTATACAACCGTGATCTTACCTGTTCTGGCGAAACACCGTTTCAGGCATATTATGCGCCTTTAACAAACCAGGAGCATATTACCTTAACCGCCGAAAATGTTGCCTGGATAAAACAGGAAATCGCGGGCAACAAACAGATGTCTTCTGTAAATTATGCGGTATTATACCCTTTTGTGCAAACAAGCGGTACAGACCCGGTATGTACAAATGCCACTTTTCAAATCAATAATCTGCCATCAGGCTCAACTATTGCGTGGCAATCTTCTAACACAGGTATTGCTACAATATCATCCACAGGCAATCCTGCAACATTAACAAGGCAGGGTACGCAAACAGGTACCATTACAATAACAGCTACTATTACAAGACCATGTTCAGAAAGTAAGGTTATTATGACAAAAACCGTCTATATTGGCATGACCACCCCCGGCCCAATCTCCTGGGAATGGAATCTCCCGCCAAACCGGGTACATCTGTATGTAGATGCTGTGCCCAATGCCACCTCATATCAATGGTATTTAAACGGTACATTAAAATCAACAACAAGTTCTAATACCTATAACTTACCCATGAACGGCAATGTTAGCTGTGGTGGTTTTTATTACTTTGGAGTTAAGGCTGTTGGCAGTTGCGGCACTTCTCAGGAGTCTTATGTAGGGGCAACCATGCCTTCCTGCAATAATGCTTTGAGCGTTTTTCCTAATCCGGCTTCTGATAATGTTATAATTGAACTTGGTTCTGCAGCTAATGATGTTAGTACTTTAAAAACATCAGCTACTGCAGCTTCGGCTGTCATACAGGAAATTGTAGTATATGATAAGCTGGGCATTGTACGCTTCAGAAAGAAATTTTCAGAAGGAGGCTCAACTCAAACCATTTCATTGAGCGGATTACCATCAGACGTATATACTTTGCAGGTGTTTGATGGCGCCAGTTGGCAATCAAAAAAAATAATTGTAAAGCATTAGTTTTAGAAAAGTGATATTCCGCCGGTGTTCCGAATCTTCCAAAGATTTCGGAACACTTTTTTTATTCTGGGTTTCCAACCTTTGGAAGGTTGGAAACCCTGCTCTTTACCAATTACAAAATGATAAAAAACAGCAATATTCCTGTCAGCCTCTCCGTTTGTATAGGGTAACCCCCTGAAAGTATCTAACATCCATTTTATGAAAAAGATATGCCTGGTATTATTAGCCTTTTGCCTTACATTTTTTTCATGCAAAAAAGAGCAGGAAGGTATAATAGAAATAAGAGTGCAGAACGCTACCCCGCTTCAGATTGAAAAAATAAATATTTCAGGTTCAGATACAGAAATGATGTTTGACGCATTACCGGCAGGATTTACCACAGGATACCGGGCCGCAGGTTCTCTCAATTTCTCTAACCCGCAGTGTACGATCTATATTCAAGGTCAGCAGGGTTCTTTTGTTTCTTCAGATACTTCACTATCTCATTTAAAGCCAGGTCAATATACATGCCGGGTAGCCTATATTAACGCTGTTCCAACCATACAATTTACCAGGGAATAGTCTCCCGGGTATATTATCTTCCGATTATATTAACATTTCAGCTTTTTTTCCACATTAACCGGGTATTGTTTTTTGTCCGGAAATAAAAAGCCGTAAGTTTGCATGACCTCTCTGGATGTATCTTCCAATGTAACAGGTCAGGTTTCAACAAAATATCTCAATAGTTGGGATATTATTTTTTTAGATATAAGATTAATATTTAAGTCATGGCCAAGTACATTTTTGTTACCGGTGGCGTAACATCTTCTTTAGGTAAAGGTATTATTTCTGCTTCTCTCGCTAAGCTGCTGCAGGCACGTGGCTTAAAAGTAACTATCCAAAAATTCGATCCTTATATAAATGTTGATCCCGGCACGCTCAATCCGTACGAGCATGGAGAATGTTATGTAACAGAAGATGGCGCTGAAACTGACCTTGACCTCGGTCACTACGAGCGCTTCTTAAACATATTTACCTCTCAGGCTAATAATGTTACAACGGGGCGCATATATCAAACCGTTATCAATAAAGAAAGAGAGGGCGCATATCTTGGCAAGACAGTGCAGGTAATTCCCCATATTACCGATGAAATAAAAAGAAGAATGTTATTACTTGGGAAGGATGGTTATGATATCGTAATTACCGAGTTGGGAGGAACTGTAGGTGATATAGAAAGCCTTCCTTTTATTGAAGCGGTTCGCCAACTGCAATGGGAGTTGCCGGATGAAGATTGCCTGGTTGTTCACCTAACACTCGTTCCTTATCTTAAAGCAGCTAAAGAATTAAAAACCAAGCCCACACAGCATAGCGTAAAATTATTAAGCCAGGAAGGCGTTAACCCGGATATTATTGTATGCAGAACAGAAAGACCATTATCTCCTGAATTGCGTAGAAAAATAGCATTGTTCTGTAATGTAAAACCCGACGCAGTAATTGAAGCAGCCGATGCGCCTACTATTTATGAAGTGCCTTTAACAATGATGCGTGAAAAGCTGGATCAAATCTGTTTAAAAAAGCTTGACATCAAAACCTTTAATGAGCCTGAATTAGGCAAATGGAAAGAGTTTCTTGATAAACTTAAATATCCCAAAAACAAAATTAATATTGGGCTTATAGGCAAATACATTGAGCTACAGGATGCTTATAAATCAATATTGGAAGCATTTGTACACGCGGGTGCAGTAAATGAATGCAGCGTAAATGTAGTTAATATACATAGCGAATTTATCAGCGCTGAAAATGTGGAAGAAAAGCTTGGTACCCTGGATGGTTTGCTGGTTGCCCCGGGTTTTGGTTTAAGAGGCATTGAAGGGAAAATCTTAGCGGTTAAGTATGCCCGTGAAAATAACCTGCCCTTCTTTGGTATTTGCCTGGGCATGCAGATGTCGGTTATTGAGTTTGCCAGGAACGTACTTAATCTTAAAAATGCTCACTCCACGGAAATGGATGTAAATACCCCTGACCCGGTAATTGATTTGATGGAAGAGCAGAAGAAGATCACAGCTAAAGGCGGTACAATGCGACTTGGTGCATACCCTTGCGAGCTAAAAGAGGGCAGCATTGCCCAGCAGGTTTACCAAAAGTCGCATATCAGCGAAAGACACCGCCACCGCTGGGAGTTTAATAATGCCTATTTAGATGCATTTGAAGAACATGGAATGATAGCGAGCGGTAAAAATCCTGAAAGCGGGCTGGTAGAGATAGTTGAGCTTAAAAATCACCCATATTTCGTGGGTGTACAATATCACCCTGAGTTAAAAAGCACGGTGGAGAACCCTCACCCGCTGTTTGTAAGCTTTATAAAGGCTTCAAAGGAATTTAATGAAACAAAAAACTCGAAACAGAAACCGCTGTTACAGAGCGAGATGATATAAAAAAGGCGGAAGGTATAGGGTGGAAGGTTTTAAGCATAAAGTGTCCGTTTCATATTTCACATTTTCCGGAAAATAGCGGTTTTTTCTTTATCTAAACAATTTCACTTATAGCCCTAAAGTATATTCAAACACATTACCTTTGCCCACTCAAATTTTAAGGTAACATGCAGTTTGATAAAAATGCGATTATTGGCTTTGTTTTGCTTGCTTTGATGTTTTTAGGTTTTTTCTATTTTACCCGCACCGGGCAGCTTGAAGCTGAAAAAGAAAAAAAACATATTCAGGATTCCCTGGCTGCACTTCAACCTAAAGTTGACAGTAATCTTGTTCGTACCGATTCCATAAACAGGCAAACCCGGGATAGGATAAATGCAGCAGGGCAATTCCAAACTGCAGTTGCAGGTACTGAGCAGGAAACCATCCTTGAAAATGATGTGATTAAAATCACCTTCACTAATAAAGGTGCCCAGCCCAGGCTGGTTGAATTAAAAAAATACAAATCAATAGACAACCAGGATGTTAAACTCGTTGATGGCGGGTTTGATAAATTATCCTACCTTATCAATACTGAGGCAAATCGCTCTATTCAAACAAGCGAATTGTATTTTGCCAAAGGAGAAGTTTTAAAAACTGCTGACGGCGGTCAGTCTGTTTCTTACGTTTTAAAAGATTCTTCCGGGAAAGGCATTGTCCATCAATTTACATTGCACCCGGGCAATTATATGATTGACTGGCATATTGAACTTGCCGGCATCAATACTTTGCTTACGCAAAATAACCTTAACCTGCTTTGGCAGAATGAAGTAAAGCAGCACGAAAAAGATATTGCAACAGAAAAAAGAGAAACACAGATCGGCTTCTGGATAAAAGATGATTACGATTACTTCACCCTCGGCAGAAGTTACGACCATCAATTTGAGACCCCGTTAAAATGGTTAAGTGTTAAACAGAAATTCTTTAATACTACTGTTATTGCAAAAAATAATTTTAATTCAGGCTCCATAACCTGCACGGAAAACCATGACACAACCGGGCTGATCACAGCAACTACTTCAAATTTAAAAATAGTTGTTCCGGCAGGTAATACGGCTACAATTCCTTTACAAATTTATTACGGACCCAACGATTATAATATATTAAAGAGTTATGATCTGGGAATGCAAAATGTGATTAATCTTGGACAGGGTATTTATGCATTTGTAAAGTATATCAACAAATGGTTGGTAATGCCTGTGTTTGATTTCATTAAAAAATTTGTAGGTAGTTACGGGCTGGTGATTGCGCTGTTAACCATATTTATTCGGGTACTAACGTCTCCGCTGCTTTATACAAGTTACCTGAGTGGTGCCAAAATGAAAGCACTACGCCCTGAACTGGATATTTTAAAAGCCAGGTATAAAGATGATCAGCAGGGTTATGCCATGGAGCAAATGAAAGTATTCCGGAGTGCGGGTGTTAATCCCCTGGGGGGCTGTATGCCGGCATTGCTGCAGATACCTATATTCTTTTCGCTGTACAGTTTTTTCAACTCGGCAATAGCGTTAAGAGGTGAAAGTTTTTTGTGGGCAAAGGATCTTTCTTCATATGATTCAATATTGAATTTCGGGTTTAATATACCTTTTTATGGTAATCATGTAAGCTTATTTACGCTGTTAGCCACAGGAACAAGTTTACTGATTTCTATTTATGGAATGTCTCAAACACCAACGCAGGACAATCCTATGATGAAATATATGCCGTATATATTCCCTGTCATGTTATTGGGTATATTCAACAGCCTGCCTTCAGCGCTAACATGGTATTACACTGTTTCAAACGTAATTACATTAACGCTGCAATATGTTATTCAAAATTTCATCATTAATCATGATAAAATTCTTGCTCAATTAGAGCTCAACAAAAAGAAGCCCAAAACAAAAAGTAAGTGGCAGGAGCGGCTGGAACAAATGCAGGATACACAAAAGCGATTGCAGGAAACAAAAAACAGACAACAGGGCAAATAATAATTAAACAGATTTTCAGTTAAAAAGCTATAGTTTATCTATGGCTTTTTTAACATGCGGCATACAACTACATAGCACATTTTACTATCTTTAATGCAAAAGCTCAATCAATGAACCTAAGATATATAGCGATAGTTATTTTCATTTTATCTTTTGCCAATCCGCTGAATGCGCAAAAAATTCTTTCGGAAGGCATTATTGTTTATGATATAACCATTCAAACCGGGAGCAAAGAACCTCAATTAGCAGATATGTTTGATGGTGCAAAAACTACCATATATTTAAAAGGAAGCCAAAGCCGTACAGAAATGATTAGCCCTCTCGGTTCTACTATAACTATACTTGATGCAAGAAATAATTCGGGTGCTGTGCTTAAAGAATATGGAAATCAGAAATTGCTAATCAAGATGTCAAAAGAAGATTGGGCAGATATTAACAGCAAATATTCCGGTATTGTTTTTACCATGGAAAAAGAGACGAAAGAAATTGCGGGATATCAATGCCAGAAAGCAAGCGCAAAACTGAAAGACGGAACAATTTTTACCGTATTTTTTACAAAAGAGCTGGTAACTGAAAATAAGGATTATGACTACCAGTTTAAAAATTTGCCAGGATTGCCGCTGGAGTATGAATCTTCTCTGGGTAATCTTAAAGTTAAATATACAGCTTCAAAAATTACTTTTGATCCTATTCAAATGCAGAAATTTGCGATTCCTACATCAGGATACAGGGAACTTACTTACGCTGAAAGCAAAACTTTGAAAGGAGGCCAATAACCAATAAAAATTAAATTATTAACGCAGATTTGATTGTGTAGGTGTAGCCTTTATAAAACCAGGAAGTTTGATACCCGATTGTGTTTTGTAAGGAACTACATAAGTAATGTTTCCTTTTTTAAAAGAAACAATATTACTTTGAGATCTTAATTGCTGAGCAGATGTATAGCCTATTGGGCTATTCTTTTTTGAAGGAATGCTGTAACCATCTTTTAAAGAGAATGTAATTTTAGATTTCAGGTTAGAAAAATTAACATTTTCTGCTCCTTTTGTTTTATCATCACCAGTGCCTGAGCGCTTACCGGTAACAGCAAAAACGCACTGACCAATAGCAACAATGGTTAATGCTATCAATACATTCTTAATAGATAAAGGTGTTATGATGTTTCCAATTTTCATGTACTTAACAAAAATAGCAATTTATTTTAACTATTTGCAATACCGTTCAACATAATTTTTACAGCACCTTAACAATTATATCAAAAAACATGCAAAAATTTGTTTTTTCCAAATAAAGGTTTAAATTTCACCAACTTACATTCATATGCAAGAAAATCCTTATCGAAACGAGAAAAATGAGATGAGAGATTTATTAAAGCAATTTGAAAATCTCCGCTCAGGCAAAAACCATTCATTCCTGGAAGAAGAAGCTTTTGAAAAGATAATTGACCATTTTGATGATAAAGATGATGTTGCCAGCGCAATTGAAGCGGTTGAGCTGGGCATAGAACAATTTCCGTACTCTTCCTCATTAATGGTTAAGAAAGCCGATTTACTTATTGCAACCAGGCGGTATACCGAAGCGCTGGAAATGCTTGAAAAAGCCGAAATTCTTGACAACGCTGATATTGACATTTATATACTTAAAACAGATATTTTCCTGGCGCTTGACGAGCAGGAAAAAGCTGTAGAACTGCTGGAAACAGCCATTGATATGTTTGAAGGAGAAGAAAGAATTAACCTTCTTTTTGAACTGGCAGATGTGTATGATGATTACGAGGAATTTGATAAGGTATTTGATTGCCTTGTTCATATACTTAACAATGAGCCCAACAATGAGGAGGCATTGTATAAGATTTGTTTCTGGACGGATTTTACCGGACGCAGCGAGGAAAGCATAAAGTTGCATCAAAAAATTTTAGATGAATTTCCATACAATGAGCTTGCCTGGTTTAACCTGGGAGCTGCATACCAGGGTTTAAAATTATTTGAGAAGGCGATTGATGCTTATAAATATGCGCTCGTAATCAATGAAAAATTTGATTATGCTTACCGTAATATTGCCGATGCATATATACGGTTAAGAAAATACAGGGATGCCATAGAATCATTGGAAAAAGTGATTGAACTGGCAAGACCGGAAGATGTGATTTATGAAGCTATCGGCCATTGTTATGACCGGTTAAAAAATTATGCACAGGCCAGGTTTTATTATAAAAAAGCATCGCATCTTAATAGCGATGACAGTAAGTTGTATTACAAAATTGCCTGTACTTACATTAATGAAATGTCGCTGAATAAAGCGGTTCAATATCTTGAGTCTGCAATGCGTATACATCGTATGCAGCCGGAGTATAATCTTGCTATGGGCGAGTGCCTGCTGGAACTTGGAAATATAAGAGACGCAATAACCTATTTTTCGAACGTGGTAAAAGTGCGCCCGCGCAGTATCAGCGGATGGGAGGCATTAATAAGATGCCTGTATAAAGAAGAATATTTTGAAGAAGCAATGGAACAGATTGCCGCTGCCCGGGAAGTTGCCGGTGATAAAGCTATCTTTTTATTTTATAAAAGTGCTGTGCTGTTTGGAATGGCTAAAAGCAAAGAAGCCTTACTTACACTTCAGCAGGCAATGGAAGCTTCTCCCAAAACCTTAAAGAAATTTATTGAGTTAAACCCGACCATCCTGCAAAATCAACAGGTGGTTGATATAATAGCGTATTACAAGAAAAGAAGATCAATCTGACATGAAAAAATAATCACCGGTATTGGAGATTACTCACCTAAACCTAATCTTCCTTATTTTTGCTGATTCTTAAAACATTTTGTTGTTGATGAATTTCAATCTCAGTCAGATACCTGAACGGAAAACGAAACCAAGAAAGTCAGGTATAACAATGGTGATGGATAAGGGCTTAAGCATTGAAGAAGCAAAAAATTTTTTAAGTATATCTTATCCGTATGTTGATATTGTAAAATTAGGTTTTGGTACTTCATTTGTAACACCCCGGCTAAGAGAAAAAATAGAGCTGTATCAATCCTTCGATTTACCTGTATATTTTGGAGGCACTTTATTTGAGGCATTCCTGATACGCAATCAATTCCAGGATTATATAAACGTTTGCAAAGATTATAATATCAGCTATATGGAAGTGAGTGATGGCTCCATTACCATTCCTCATGCAGAAAAGTGCGGGTATATTGAAAAACTTACCAAGCACGGTGTAGTATTAAGTGAAGTTGGAAGTAAGGATGCAGAACATATTATTCCGCCTTACAAATGGATTGAGCTTATGAAATCTGAGCTTAATGCCGGTTCAGAATATGTAATTGCCGAAGCCAGGGAAGCGGGTAATGTGGGCATATACAGAGGCACAGGTGAGGTGCGCGAAGGACTGGTGCAGGAAATTCTGACACAGATACCGGAAGAAAAAATAATATGGGAAGCGCCGCAGAAAGCGCAACAGTTATATTTTATTGAGCTGCTTGGTTGTAATGCAAATCTCGGCAATATTGCTCCAGCCGAAATGATTGCGCTTGAAGCAATGCGTGTTGGCTTACGCGGCGATACATTTCATTTGTTTTTAAATAAAGATGATGTAGAATGAGATTATTCGGGCTGATTGGTTATCCACTGGGGCATTCTTTTTCAAAAAAATACTTTACAGAAAAGTTTGAACGTGAATCTTTGGATTGCAGGTTCGAAAATTTTCCGATAAAACATATTGAGCTGTTGCCTGAAATCATTGAGCAGTATCCAACCCTCGAAGGATTGTGCGTTACCATTCCGTATAAAGAAAAAGTATTGCCTTTTTTGCATGAGCTGTCTCCTGAAGTTGCTGCCATTAATGCCTGTAATTCTATCAGGATAACAAATAAAAAACTCTCCGGTAATAACACCGATGCCATTGGTTTTGAAAAATCGCTCCTTCAACAACTAAAGCCTTACCATAGCAACGCATTGATTTTAGGTACCGGCGGAGCTGCCAAAGCGGTAGAGTTTGTGTTGAAAAAACTCGGCATAACATATAGCATTGTCAGCCGTACAGCACAACCAAATGTAATTACATACGCTTCTTTAAATGATGATATTATCAGAAAATCATTGCTTATTGTAAATGCTTCTCCGGCCGGCACCTATCCTGACAGTGATACCTATCCGCAAATTCCGTATAATGCCATAACAGAGAAACATTTTCTTTTTGACCTTGTATATAATCCACCAAAAACCATCTTCCTGCAAAAAGGAGAAGTAAAGGGCGCCGCTATTCAAAATGGTTTTGATATGCTTGTTAACCAGGCAGAAGCAAGCTGGGAAATATGGAATGCACGGTAAGTAAAGAATAAGCCAGAATACTCTTCCTGATTTACAACTCTGCCCAAATATCATTGCAAAATAGTTGTCTAATATCCCGGAATGTTCCTTCCGAGGTAAATATTTCGCTCCCCTTTATACATATTTCCCACATCAATTAATGTAACAATACCACTCCCGCCGCGGTTGGGCAGCTTCTTTCTTTTTTCTTCCGTCAGAAGCGGATCATCATTAAAAACGAAATCATCAATATAATATGCCGTTAATCCGGGTTCTTTAATGATGATATGAATATGTGCGGGTTCAGCCGCATCCGGGTAAGCTACAGGTTTAAGTGTTACAAATTTGAATTCTCCTTTTTCATTTGTGCGAAGCCAACCCCTGATATAGCCATGTCTTTTTGCCCAACCTTTTTCATTTCCCTTTGTCGGGTAGCGACCTGATTCGTCAGTATGATATAAATACATTACTACACCTGCTGCAGGTGTTTTTCCATCTGCCTTATATATTACTCCATTTATGCCAAGCGGCTTCTTGCCATCCCACGTAGCATCGAGAAGTTTATCAACCGCTTTGAGTTGTTCAAAAGGTACAGGGCTTTCGTGAATAGCCTCACACCCTTCACACGGGCCGCCTACTTTTCTATCCTGTGAAAAACAATTACCTGCAAGCAGGAACACTATACTGTATACTAACACTTTCATACTATACTAATTTAAGGTATAAAGAAAGCCATTCTGTTGCCCTGCTAAAAAAATAGTATAGCAACTGCGTTGAAAATAGATGAAAGGAATAAAAAAATATTTGGCAGGAAGTATATGTGCTAATAACACAAAGGATGTTAAAAATAACCGGGTATCAGGCTCAAGTCCCGCTTGTGCCCGGCAGCGGAAAAGTCTCACCAGGCAGCAATCCCCTGTTTTGGGTATAGTTCTTACACAGTCTGGTTATAGTTCACTGCTTATACATGTTTCAAATTTGCAGCATCATTTTTTAAACGGCATAGCAATGAATATAACGCAAAAAATAAGCACGAACGCTTTAGGTACTCTTTTACAAAAGAGCGAATTAAATAAACCCGCAAAAAAAATACGAGCTGCTGGCATTACACATTACCCGCTTGTAAAAGCGCTTGATTTAAGCAGCAAGCCGCCTGCTGAATTGTTTCCCGAAAGGGAGCAGATCAAAAGCAGGATTAAGAAACTCGTTTTTGATATGACAAACGGATTCGTTCTGCGGGCGCCCAAATATTATGAAGATATAAAGGAAATACACAAAACTTTTCCTTTTGATGAAGTAATGCCAATGGTTAATGTATATATTTCCAATGGCGGATACGGAGGCGTTACATTCAGCATAAAGCATAAGGTACCGATGGTGGTAGCCGGTATTCATGAAGGAAAATCTGAAATTAATGCAAGAGTAGGGTATTTCGATATTGGCATAAACCTGTACACTGAAAGACCGGAGCCCCACGCAATTAAAGAAGCTGCATTAAAAGTATTTCGAAACAACATGTACCGCAGCAACATACACCGCTTAAGCAATGAGTTTAATACGTACAATGCAAACGAGCTATGTATTTCTTATATAAATGAAGTAGCAGAGCAGCATTATAACAACAGCCTTCCTAATAAAACAAAACGATAATTTCAGGGAAATAAAAATAAAATGTGGGACACAAATACATATTGGTTTGACTTTGCTATGGTAAGTTTAATGTATACCATTGGAAATATTCTTATGGGACACTTTGAGGAACATACCCCGAAATGGAGAAGAGTTTTAAAATACCTGCTATCGCTTATTTTGATAATCGGGCTTGTTCACTTTACAAACAGGTATGTTGCCTATGGGCTGATCGGGCTTGTAGCATTGTTTGGTTTATATGTTCATTTGATAGCATTACCAAAGAAAGGAATTAACGGGTGGACAGGCGAGCCAAAAGATAAATACTATGAATTTCGCGGGTGGAACAAAAAAATAAAAAAATAGATTCCGGCTATTGTTCAAACTGCTCAGCCATGCAGTCAACAACCTTCATCGTTACTTCGAGCGCCCACCTGTTGTCAGGAAAAATATAAAGATGACATTAAGTAGCTTGCTGCAAAAACAAAAGCAGGCTAACTACACAACCTGTAGGCTCAGAAACAGCACAAGGCTCTTTTCTCAAATATACGGCTCACGAATTCAGGAAGCTTTTGATGCGTGAAGATCCGGCTATGCTTAGTTTGTATACCGTTGATGCCAGTAATGAACAGCATGAATTCTTTGTGGTTCGTGAGATTGGAACCACGGGGGAGGCATCTGTTAAATTATGCCCAATTCCTAATATTTTAATTTCTCTTTACAACTTATATAGTAACGATAAGTCTATACTTGCGTTAACTTAATTCAATTACCTAAGGCATTTTATGTTACGCTTATTCGGGTTGCTGCTCTTTTCTCTAATTTCTACCTCACAATTATTCGCACAGCGATTTTTAGTAAGTAATGAAAATGAAAACCTTCTTTATGCACGAGTTCAAAATCCAGTGGCTGTCGTGGTGGATGGCGTTGACTGTAAACATTTAATAGTGAAAACAGATAACGGAACTATTTCAGCCGAAAGTGCGAATAAATATTCATGTAAGTATATTGCCTTACCCGAAACACCGGGCACAGCTAAAATAACAGTATATAAAAAATATCAGGGTAAATTGAAGAAAGTAGGAGAAATGTTTTTCAGGGTCAGGCAGCTCCCGGCGCCAGAACCCATGGTTGGAAATATAGATAAAGACACCATAAATAAAAAGATGCTGATAGCAATGGGTGGTGTAAGAGCACTACAAGTCAACAGCAATATATGTGCAACTTTTGAAGTTTTGAGTTACAAAGTAACATTAATCAGGAACGATACCACTTTTGCTGTGATCAATAATACAGGGGCACGATATAATCCGGCATTACTTGAGTATTTGAACAATGTGAAAAACAAGGATCAAATTATTTTTTCAGACATTACCGTTCGCTATTTTGACAATAAACCCTTTGCTTTAAAAATGCTTTTATTTAAGGTTACGGAATAGTTTATATTATGCCAATCCGGGATCGATTTTACATTATTAATTAAAACAAGGTTAAGTATCTGGTTAAATAAAAGAAAGAGATAGTCATTAGCATAGCTAGCAATATTAATAACCTGAATGGAACATATAATTATAAAAATGATGACTTCAATTTGGAGAATATATTGTTTTTCTTATACCTTAGCGCGCATCAATCCTATCTGAATAGCCTGATCCACTTTCCGCAAAAGACTTATAGTTACTGGTTATTATTATTCTGTCATAACCCATAATTCTTCAATTAAATGAACAAAATTATTTTGGTTGTACTGATTACAGTATCAGCATTAGCATGCACCAAGGAAACAACTCTCGAATTAAATGAAGCAATAACAGATCAACAGCCGGAAGATACCTTATCTGTATCCGGAAGAAAAGCTTCCCGGCGTAGCGGAGTTGTATTTACATTTGATGATACATTTGTTGATGAATGGTATAGCCTGAATAATGTAGTGCCCAAAAAATATAACTGGAAGGCTACATTTTTTGTGACAGCCATCTCATCTATGACTAACGCCCAAAAAACTAAACTGAGATATTTGCAGGCATATGGGCATGAAATTGGCGGTCATGGATATCAGCATCTTAATGCTGCAGAGTATATCCGCAATAATGACGCTGCAAGTTATATAAATACTGAAATCACTCCCATGCTTAAAGTGATGCGTGAGAATGGTCTCAGGGTACAGAGCTTTGCTTATCCATATGGCGGCAGGAATAAATCTACAGATTCTTTACTGTTACGTTATTTTTCAATGTTACGTGGTACTACGTCTTATAATTTTATTGAAAACATTCAGGATTTAGGCTGCTATTACAATTTTGACGCATCAAAACTGGTATTGGGAGTAGGTATAGACAAAATTTACAACACACCAACTGATTATCTGATATCACTACTTAAGTATGCAAAAGCTAACAATAAAATAGTAATATTCTACGGGCATCGCCCAATGCTACAGGCAGCAGACGGGCAATATCAAACCAGCTATTCAACTATCCTGGATTTATGTAAATACGCAAATGATAATAATATTCCATTTTATAGAATGAACGATATAAATGGATTAAGATGATAACAGGCAAAGAAATAAAAGTGACTGACTGCTTTGTAACAATTTAAAGAGAAAGTATTAACAATACTATTTCCATTCAGCCCTGCACTCCACAATAATAGTATATGCTTTTTTTTGTTGATGAATATGAACGGATACAGAACCGTCGTTATTAAAAGTATAGTAAGGCGAAGAACGATTATCCTTTATTTGATTTATTGTTTGCAAAAATAAATTTTTAGCATCTTCTTCAAGCAGTGATGCATAGTGTTCAACTGTCCAGTAACCCGGGTGATATCCACCAACAGAATCTTTAGGTCCGGCAGGATCAATAATTACCAGGTCTTTTTGTGATACTGGCTTTTCAAATTTATTGCCTGGTTCCTGTTGTTCAAAATGGCTGATAAAAAACGAATAGGTATATAAATCTCCATTATCATCTTTTAGCATAACCCACCAATCACCATTGGAAGCTTTAGTGGCATGAGCATCTTTTATATAACCATTTGCGGCTAATTCATCCGACATGGATTGCAGTATTGCTCTATGCCCGGCTAACTGCCGGCTGATATAATTGGTGGCAGAAAAGATTTCATTTCCCTCCCTGAAAAAAACGGTATAAGGCATTTGTATATTAAATAATAAATTAAAAGTAAGCATCTAAAGGTAAAATATACATATTATAGGCCTTACTTATTGTAGTGCCCGGGCGAACTTTACCTGATTCCTGCTTCACGAATCGTTTTGGAGTAATGCAAAACCCAGGCAATAACCATGCTTTCGTTCTATTAATGCTTATCAGGAATAATAAGCAGCGGAATAGTTGCATGATATGCCATACTCCTTGTTGCGCTCGGGTGAACCAACCTGCTCAGGAAACCGCGCTGCTGGCTGATCATAGCTACCATTCCTATATTGTTTTTTTCAATATACTGCTGCAGCGCTTCTTCAAACCTGCTCCCGGAAATATGTGCTGTAGCAATATTTTGCTCCGGAAATGTTTGTGACAGAAAATAGCTGTAGTCGTGCAATCCTCTGCTGTGATCAACAAAATCAGACCCGCTGGCACTGTCTTCATCTGTAAATACAACGGCATGTATGCGGCTTTTAAATAAACGGGCAATTTCGAAAAGCGGTGTAAGCAATAAAGGGGCTTTTTCAAAGTGATTGGTGGCAAAAAGAATTTCATTAGGTTCACGCCAGCTGTAGCTATATGGTACTGCAATAACCGGTATGGTGCTGTCTCCTGTAATTGCCGCTGTTTTGGTTCCCCATAATTTTTCTCCTGGGCCTCCGGTAGTTCCCATAGTGCCCATCACAATCAAACCGGGTTTGATTTCTTTAGCAGAAGCCAGGATATTTTCTTTTATACCGCCTGTTGAAAGCCGCGTCTCAATAGATAGTTTTTCTGTTTGCTGTATGGCATCTTTCAGCAATTGTAGTTGTTTACCCGCGTCTTCCAGCATTTCTTCTTCATACTCTTTCTGCACCCCCATATAATCCATATACATGCCGGCTTCAATGCCAACCGTATGCACCAGTACGATATCCCACGAAAGGAGCTTTGCGATTTGCACGGCAAGGTTCAATGCATTATTTGCGCATGCTGAAAAATCTGTAGGAACCAATATCTTTTTCATGTTAAAATTTTTACTTAAGGAACTTGGTGTTCCGGTGTTAAAATGCTACTGTAAAGCAAAGCATTTGTTCCTGCTTAATTACTGAAAACAGTCAAAGCAATAAGTGAGAAATATCATGCCTGAATTAATATTCCGGTAATATCTTTTAAATAAAAAATACTTGTACTGCACTATTGGTTTGTAAAAGCAGGCATTGTTTTCTCTTAATCATAATTATCTTTGAACGATATACTGATAAAAACAGATTTGATTTTAGTTTGACAATATAATCCTGCCATGTACAAAAAGTTTTTATTCGCAATCGTCGCTATATACTTACTGCAGCAAATGTCTTTCTCTCAGGCCAATGCAAAACGCCCGAATGTAATTGTTATTTATACTGATGACCAGGGCGCCAATGATCTTAATATTTATGGTTCCACAGATTTGATGACGCCTAACCTTGATAAGCTTGCCCGCAATGGAGTACGCTTCACGCATTTTTATTCCGCGTCGCCTATATGTTCGCCATCAAGAGCTTCATTGCTTACAGGCCGCTACCCGCAAAGAGCGGGACTTCCGGCAATGGCTTCTTCTAAGGAAGGTGATGCAGGAATGCCGGCAGAACAATTTACAATGGGCGAGCTGTTTAAATCTGCCGGATATAAAACCGCGCATATCGGCAAATGGCATGTAGGCTACACCCCTGAAACAATGCCGAACGCGCAGGGCTTTGATTATTCATTTGGTTTCATGGGCGGATGTATTGATAATTATTCTCACTACTTCTATTGGAACGGGCCTAATCGCCACGACCTCTGGCGCAATGGCAAAGAAATATGGGAGCCCGGAAATTTTTTTGCTGATCTTATGGTGAGCGAGACCAATAAATTTCTTGTTGACAATAAAAACGATCCTTTCTTTATATACTTTGCCATCAATATTCCACACTATCCCTTGCAGGGTGAAAAGAAATGGCTGGATTATTATAAAGATCTTCCATCACCACGCAGAATGTATGCAGCGTTTATATCTACAATGGATGAAAAAATCGGGCTGCTGTTAAAAAAACTGGATGATTTAGGCTTAACCGATAATACAATCATTGTTTTTCAGTCAGACCAGGGGTTTTCGAGAGAAGAGAGAACCTTTGGCGGCGGCGGTTCGGCAGGAAATTTACGCGGCTCTAAATTCAGCCTGTTTGAAGGCGGTGTAAGAGTGCCTGCTATCATCAGTTGGAAAGGGCATTTACCTAAAAATGAAGTGCGTAACCAGTTTGCTGCTAATATAGATTGGTTTCCTACGCTGGCCGACTATTGCAATATCAGTTTACCACAAAGAAAACTGGACGGCAAAAGCCTGAAGCCGGTTATTGCATCAGCTACTGCATCAAGTCCTCACCCGGAATTTTACTGGCAAAGCCAGGGTGCTAAGGATAATCCTCAATGGTCTGTAACAGAAGGCGATTGGAAATTGTTACATAGCCCGTTTGAAAGTGAAAAAAGCGAACTTACAGCCGATGGATTTATGCTGGTCAACATGAAAGCCGATAGTGCTGAACGCATTAATGAAGCAGATAAGCATCCTGATATTGTACAGCGCCTCTATGCCAAATACCAGTTATGGATAGCTGAAGTGGCAGATCAGAAATAAAATATAGCATAACGCTTTACTGCAAATAGCATACAATACGGAGTAGATACATTTCCTGTTTTGGTATTGAATATTTCTCGTTTTTGTACACACTACATCGATATTTCGCATTTCGAAAATGAAAACCATTTTCCGAAAATACATTTGCTCTCCAAAATGTATAGTGCAAATGAAAAAAATTATTTTCAGGAATATACTGGCTGTGCTGCTATGCCTGCTGTATAATTTCATATTCGCCCAAAATGAATCTGGTAAAATAACAGGCACAGTTGTAACAGACGACAATAAAGTTGCCGAAGGTGTGACCGTACAAATTGTAGGCGCCTTTAATACCAGTATCACCAATGAGTCAGGAAAATTCAGCTTTGCAAAACTTTCGCCCGGTGAATACACTTTAAGGATTTCTTTAGTAGGTCACGAAAACATAGAAAAAAAAGTTACAGTTGTTAGCAAACAAACAGCACAGGTTTCTTTTAAGCTGAATGTGAACGCTTCAACACTTGGAGAAGTTGTAATTGTCGGACGTAGAAATAGTTTAACTACTAATGTGGCATCCGGTAGTTTGCGTACGCAAACGCCTTTAATTGAGTTGCCGCAAAACGTGCAGGTAGTAACAGGAAAAGCATTAACAGATCAGCAGGTTACCAGTATGAGCGATGGATTGATCAGGAACGTAAGTGGCGCTGTACGTTTAGAACACTGGGCTGATATGTATACCAATATACAGATGCGCGGATCGCAGATTCAGGCATTCAGGAATGGCTTTAATGTAGTGGCTTCTTACTGGGGTCCTTTAACTGAAGACATGAGTGTAGTTGATAAAATAGAATTTGTAAAAGGCCCTGCCGGTTTTATGCTTGGCAATGGCGACCCCAGTGGTTTGTATAATGTGGTAACCAAAAAACCTACAGGAGAAAATAAGGGTGAAGTTTCGTTTACGGGTGGCAGTTATGATTTTTACAGGGGAACCATTGATATAGACAGAAAACTTACTAAAGATGGAAAACTTTTATTTCGTTTTAACGGCGCCTATCAAAAAAAGGGCTCTTTCCGCCCCTTTGAACATAACGACAGGATTGTAGCAGCCCCGGTATTAACCTATGCCATCAGTAATAAATCTAAATTAACATTAGAATATACTTATCAAAATGCGAAGATGACAGAAGTGGGGTCCTATTATATTTTTTCTACAGAAGGATTCGCTACGCTGCCCAGGAACTTCACACTTACGCAGCCTGGCATCCCTCCAACTAAAATCAATGATCATAGTGCGTTCCTCAATTTCCAGCATACCTTTAATAACGCATGGAAGTTAACTGCGCAGGCAGCCTATTTTAAATATGGGCAGACAGGTTCCAGTACATGGCCTTCAGTAGTTAATACAGACGGAACCGTTATAAGAAATGATGGCATATGGGATGCCGCAAGTGAAATGACATTGGGACAGGCATTTATTAATGGTGATATTACTACCGGACCGGTAAGGCACAGGATACTTGCAGGAATAGATGCGGGGAAAAAGAAGTATGAAGCGGATTGGGGCCAATATCATAATTTAGATACAGCAGATGATCCTTTTGATATTTACCATCCCGATTACAGCACTCCTCCTAATGGCTTTGCTAATTTTGACAGATCAAAAAGTTTGAGTGAAAGAGCTAAAGATGCAGGTGGATTGATTGGGCAGGAATATGTAAGTGGCTATATTCAGGATGAGTTGGGTTTCTTTAATAATACCTTACGCCTTACGCTTGCCGGAAGATATGGATATGTAAAACAATATGAGTGGGGTGGCGATCCATATAAAGCAAGTCACTTTACGCCAAGAGCGGGGTTAAGTTATTCAGTTGACAAGAGCACTTCTTTTTATGTTGTATATGACCAGGCATTTATTCCTCAAGCCGGCATGTTAAGAAGTGGAAAAACGCCTAAACCTATCACCGGTAATAATAAGGAAATAGGATTTAAAAAAGATTGGTTTGACGGAAAATGGAATACAACAGTTGCCGTGTATCGCATATTGAAAGAAAACGAGCTGACAGCCGACCCTAAAAACACAGCGAGTGAAAGTTATAGTATAGTAGTAGGCGAAAAGCGTGCACAGGGTATAGAGTTTGATTTAAAAGGTGAGATTGCACCAGGGTTTAACGCAGTTGTAAATTATGCTTATACCGATGGAAAAGTTACTAAAGTAGCAGAAGGCGTAACGGATATGAAAGTAGGAGACGTGGTTCCCGGATTTGCTAAACATACAACCAATGCATGGCTGAGTTATACTGTGCAGCGTGGCGCTTTAAAGGGTTTTGGTATAAACGGTGGTTTTACTTATTTAGCCGGAAGGGCTATTCAAAATTATAACCCCGATGCACCAAATGAAAACATGCCGGATTATTTTAAACTGGATGGCGGTTTATTCTGGCAATACAGAACTATCTCCGTAACATTGAATGCATTTAATATACTGAACAAATATTTATATAACGGCGCATATTATACAGGCTACTGGAACTATCCTGATTACGATTTGCCTGTATACTCATGGCAGGCTGATCCTCCAAGAAATTTCAGGGTAACGGTAGCGTATAAATTTTAAACAGATGGGTTAATGATTTCCACTCAGCAGCGCACTTCACAACGATAGCATATACTTTTCCGCGCTGATGAATGTGAATGGATACGAGCACCATCATTATTGAAAGTATAATATAATCAGGTGAAGGCGTGCTATGCTTGATTTGATCTGCCGTTTCTAAAAATATTTTTTTACTTCATCTTAGAGAAAAGATACGTAGTGTATAATGATCCGGTAGCCCGGATGATATCCGCCAACAGAATCTCTTGTCCCCATTGGAGTCCGTAATTACCAATTCTTTTTGTGGCACAGGCTTTCCGGCGTTTATTGGATAATCTGCACTACCCTGTTCAAAGCAGCTCAAAAAAAGAATAACTACATAAGTCCCATTCTTTAACTTTCTGTCTGCTTCATAAAAATTAAATGAATCAGTACTATGCTCAGTTAACGGTATCGACATTTCTACTTAATTTCAACTTCCGATGCTTTGGAATATTTAACCGTGTTATTCAATACTTCTTTAACAGAGTGATAGATGCTTCTTCTTTTATACCCTTCCATCATCCTGTTCTTTTGAGTAGTATTTATGTTAAATATCAATTTAATGCCGGCAGTATCTAAAAAGTTGCCGGCAAATTTTCTCATAAAAGCAATCAGGCTTTGAATATTATCGTTGTTAGTCGCAGAAAATTATTTTGTTCTATTCTTCGCACATGGATAAAACAGATACTATCGTAGCATGGATTTGATTCGTGTTGTTCACATCAGTATTAAGCAAACCGGGCTGACCAAAAAGGCCATCGCACGCCTGATTTATTCGGGTAGGTTATGGAAACCGATGGTCGTTTAAGCGATTCTCAGAGCCTTCAGCTAAATACACCCTTTATATATCACAATGGATGGTTACATTTACTTCAAAAAAGCAGTGAGAATACTGATCGTAGAAGATGAAATAGAACTGTCGCGCAGTATGATAAAATACCTGCAGCAGGAAAATTATTCCTGCGATGCAGTGTATACTTACAGCGAAGCGATAGATAAAGTTGAGTCTTTTGAATACGATTGTATACTGCTTGATATTTCATTGCCTGATGGCAGCGGTTTAAAAATATTGGAGGCTTTAAAGAAAGATCACAAAACAGACGGTGTGATTATTATTTCTGCAAAAGATTCTCTCGACGATAAAATAACAGGGCTGAAACTGGGGGCAGATGATTATTTACCCAAACCTTTTCACTTATCGGAGCTGAGTGCAAGGATTGAAGCGGTAATAAGACGGAAAACCTTTCAGGGAAATAATACACTTACGCTGAACGAACTGAGTTTTGATCTTTCGGCAAGAATAGTTTCAGTTAATGATAATCCTGTTGACCTTACAAGGAAAGAATATGACCTTTTGCTTTACCTGGTTTCCAATAAAAACCGGGTAATATCCAGGCATGCTATTGCAGAGCGGATATCAGGCGATAGCGCCGATGTATATGATAACTTTGATTTCATTTACGCACATGTTAAAAACCTGAAGAAGAAACTTTCTGTGGCAGGATGCGAAGATTATATTCAATCCATATATGGTATAGGTTATAAGTTTACGATCTGATGAAATTATTAAAGCAAACCATACAGCGTTACCTGCTTTATTCAGTAATACTTTTACTGATTGAGATTCCCCTTTTTTATTTTGTTGTACAGCGGCTTGTATTGCAAAGTGTAGATCGTGATCTTATCACAACAAAAGAATTATTAAAGCCGAAAATAGGCGAAGCAATAGTAAATAATACGCTCGGGCAATTGCGCTTTGCCAACCGGAATATCTCTATTTCAATAGCAACGGTTTCAAGAGTATATGACTCGCTGGCGTCTGTTGAAATTTTTGATAAAACAATGGGAAGGAACGTGCCGCACAGAATACTTACTTCCAGTTTCAGCATTAACGGAAAACCCTGCGTGCTACAGGTGAAAACATCTTTGCTGGATAATTTCAGCCTGATTGCCAATATTGTAAAAATTCAACTGGCGCTTCTGTTATTATTATTGCTGGGACTATTACTGATTAACAGAAATCTCTCAAAAAAAATATGGGAACCATTCTACAACACACTATCGCGTTTGCAGAACTATAACATAGATAATCATGAACCGCTTGTACTTGAGCGGGCACCTGTTGAAGAATTTAATGATCTGAACCGCTCGCTTGAAGATTTGACCCGCAGAGTACAGGATGCTTATATGAGTCAGAAAGCGTTCACTGAAAACGCATCACATGAAATGCAGTCGCCATTAGCAGTATTTCAAAGCAAGCTGGAATTGCTGATGCAAACATCTCCCTTAACACCTGAGCAGGCACACCTGATCAATGATCTGGCTGATACAGGCAGGCGCATGTCACGCATAAACAAAAGTCTGGTATTGCTTACTAAAATTGAGAACAATCAATTTGCGCAGGTAGAAAATATTGCACTGCAACATATAATTACTGCATTACTTCAGCAATATGATTTACAGGTAAAGGAAAAAATGCTACAGGTATATTTTGAACAAAAAGAAGATATTGTGTTGAAAGCAGATAAAACATTAATTGAAATACTTGCAGGCAATTTGCTCACTAATGCCATCAGGCATAATGTAACAGGAGGCAGGATTTATATAACTGTTCAGAACAACAGCCTGCGAATTTGTAACAGTGGTAGTGAAACGCCGCTTGATGATCAGACTATATTTAACAGGTTTGTTAAAAGCACTGCAGATAGTAATAGCATCGGGCTTGGGTTGGCAATTGTGAATACCATCTGCTGTATCTACAGGTATAAAATACAATATAGCTTCACTGATAATTTGCATTGCTTTACGGTTGATTTTAATTGAGGCGATCTGCTGTTCAAACAGCATCATACCTTTCTTATTTCATTAAGATGTTTTTAACGAAACATAGCTGTTAGTGTTAAAGCTTATGTAAAAAGAATTGATTTACCGCCTTTACATCTATTTACTGTTGTTTTCTTCAGAATGTATTCAGTATTGACTGCAAAACTTTACACCGTAAATCAAAATCTGAAACAAAAAAATATAACAATGAAAAGTAAATCAGTTATCACAGCTTTTGCTGCCGGCATCATGGTTACAGCGGCGGCTTACGGCTTGTGGGCACAGGGAACAAAAACACAGAACAGCATTTTAGATGAAGGACATACACCAGTGGTAAAAACCGCCTACACTGAAGGATCAGCATCTCCTGTTGATTTTGAAAAAGCGGCATCTTCGGCTGTACCATCTGTAGTGCATATTAAAACTACAACAAAAGCAAAACAGGTTTCCGGCAGAGGCGGGCAGGATCAGGATCCTTTTGGCGGCATGTTTGGTGATAATGATATGTTTAAACGTTATTTCGGAGAAGGTATGCAGGGTATGCAACAGCCTGAGCAAAGAGCATCCGGTTCTGGCGTTATCATCAGCAGCGATGGTTATATCGTTACCAATAACCACGTAGTAAACGGGGCTACTGATATTTCAGTAACATTGAACGACAGAAAAAGTTACACCGCTAAGGTAGTGGGTACAGATCCTAATACAGATCTCGCACTTATTAAAGTTGACGCAAAAGGGTTACCCGTAATGCCTGTAGGGAATTCAGACGATGTGCGTTTGGGTCAGTGGGTGCTGGCTGTTGGTTACCCGCTTAATCTTGATGTTACAGTTACCCAGGGTATAGTAAGTGCCAAGAGCAGAAATATCGGCATCAACAGGCAGGGATCATCACCGGTTGAAGCATTTATTCAAACAGATGCTGCGGTAAATCCTGGTAGCAGTGGTGGTGCGTTGATCAATACCAATGGAGAATTAATAGGTATTAACGCGGCTATTGCTTCACCTACAGGTTCATATGCAGGATATGCTTATTCCATCCCATCCAATCTTATGAAAAAAGTAATTGGCGATATCATGAAATTCGGCTCTGTGCAAAGAGGGTACCTTGGTATCAGCATGGCGCCCGATGAAAAGACAGATGCTGTGAAAAAAGAATTAGGCATTGTAAATGATAATGCAGATGGTGTTTGGATAATGGATACAGATCCCAATGGCGCTGCTGCAGAAGCAGGTATGAAAAAAGGAGATGCCATAACAAAAATTAACGGAGCAGCAGTAAGCACCAATGCACAGGTTGCAGAGCAAATTGCAAGAATGAAACCCGGCGATAAGGTAAGTGTTACCGCAATCAGAAACGGAGAAGAAAAAACTTTTAATGTTGTACTGAAAGGTAAATTAGGTACTTTCTCTTCACAGGAAGCTGCCGCTATTGAATCGCTTGGTGCGGAATTTTCTGCAGTAACTAAAGAAGAGGCGGCTAAGATGCGTATTGCAGGCGGCGTGCAGGTTACAAAAATTAATGATGGTGTTATTGCTGATCAAACCAATATGCGTGCAGGCTTTGTAATAACAAAAGTTAGTGACTTGCCTGTAAGCTCAGTTGAAGAATTGAAGCGTGCTATTGGACAGCAGGATGCTAATTTTCAGATAAAAGGAATATACCCGGGAAACAACCAGGTATATTACTATGGAATAAATGATTTTAGGAAATAATTCCTATTGATTGATTAACTAAGATAGATCCGGAGGGAGGTTTTGATTTTGATTAAGAGGCGTACGCAAGTGCGCCTTTTTTAATTGATAGAGATGCGTATTATAGATTCACGGGTTGTTGCCGTGCAATCCGGAATCTCACACAAATTGCAGGTATTAATTGGGTTAGCCTGAATGTCAATTAGCAGATCAATATACATTAGAAAAATGATTTTAATCTATTTCAAAAATTGCTATGGAAAATATTAATACCGTAATCTTAATAGTAAAATACTTTTATGGCAGACATCAACACTCCATCACCCCAAAATCAAAAAAAAGGCGTTATACGGCATAATACACGGGTAGATATGACCCCGATGGTTGACCTCGGCTTTTTGCTTATCACCTTTTTTATTTTCACGTCAGTCGTTGCAAAACCTACCGCTCTAAAGTTTTTATTGCCCGCCGAAGGGCCCTCTGTGCCGGTGCCGAAAACAAAAACGATAACGATTATGCCCAACGATAATAAAAGCGTTATTTGCTACGAGGGTATTGCAAGTGAGCATCCTGTTGTGCAGCATTTTAAAACCGGCGATACAGATAATGCGCTTAGAAATTTTATTATGCAAAAACGTAAACGAATGAGTGATGCCGGCGTTTCTCCTGATGCTCTTATTGTAGTTATAAAACCCGGCGATGGAAGTGATTATGGCCAGTTAATGCAGGTATTGGATGAAATGGCTATATGCGAGGTGAAACGGCATGCCCTGGCTCCGCGTGATATGTATGACAACGAATTGCTTGCTACAGAACATTAACAGAGTTGTATTTTTGCCGCATGTCGGCACAATTACAGCAATGGGATGATACTATAGTGGCAATAGCAACTGCACCGGGCGTTGGCGCTATTGCGGTAATAAGGTTAAGCGGAAAACAGAGTATTTCAATAGCAGGGAAACTTTTTCCTTCAAAAAATTTGTTACAGCAAAAAACACATACACTGCATGTGGGTTTGCTTAAAAATAATAATGAAGTATTAGATGAGGTAGTGGTAGCAATATATAAATCTCCCAAATCATATACGGGAGAAGATATAGCAGAGATTAGTTGTCATGGCTCTTCATTTATTCAGCAGCAGATTATAGATGCATGTATACAGCAGGGCGCCAGGCTTGCCAAACCCGGCGAGTTTACACAAAGAGCTTTTTTAAATGGCAAAATGGATTTAACGCAGGCCGAAGCAGTTGCTGATATTATTGCTTCGCAAACGCAGGCCGCAAAACATGCCGCGCTAACGCAATTAAGAGGCGGCTTTTCCGGCGACCTGTGGGAGCTAAGAAACCACCTCATTGAATTTGCTGCGCTTATAGAACTGGAGCTCGATTTTTCGCAGGAAGACCTGGAGTTTGCAGACAGGCAAAAATTTATGACTTTAATTGATGAGCTTACCATTAAAGTTGATCAGCTCATTCAATCATTTACATTAGGAAATGTAATAAAGAATGGCGTGAGCGTTGCTATTATCGGTAAGCCCAATGCCGGAAAATCTACTTTGTTGAATGCATTATTGAATGAAGAAAGAGCAATAGTGAGCGATATAGCAGGCACAACCCGCGATACTATAGAAGAAACGCTTAATATTAATGGTATTGTTTTCAGGATAATTGATACAGCAGGCATACGTGAGCATACAACAGATGTAATAGAACAGATAGGCGTAAACAGGAGCAGGGAAAAAATGAAAAGCGCAGATGTGGTGATTGGCTTGTTTGATGCTGAAAACGATACCGTAGAAATGCTTGCTGAAGATAAAAAGCGTTTTGAAGAAGCCGGGCTGCATTATATGCTGGTTGCCAATAAAATTGATACATCCGGCGAAAAGCGCATTCGTGAAAAATTTAAAGATATTAATAGCAATTTGCTTTTTATCTCCGCCAAACAAAAAGAGCATATAGCTGAATTAAAAGAAGCCTTGTACAATATAGCCGTTTCCGGGAATATCAATACCGAAAACACTATTGTTACCAATGCACGGCACCATGCGGCTTTACTAAAAGTAAAAGAAGCGTTGGTTGATATGCGAACAGGGTTGCTGAATAATATAAGTGGTGATTTGCTTGCACCCGATATAAGGCGTTGCCTCAATTATCTTGGTGAAATTACAGGGCAGATTGAAATTGACAGAGATATACTGGGAACAATATTCGGGAAGTTTTGTATCGGAAAATAGGCGGGCTACTTCAGTTGACTTAATTTACCTTCATTTGGAGTACAGTTTTTATAGCGATAGACCGAAAGGAGCTATAAAAAAAGTGGTCAGATTTACGAAGGTTGACCTCCCGGCTTTCAATTATTATAACCTGGGCTTTGGAGACTGGAATGAGGAAGAAAAAAGAATAAACGATTTTGTAGTTAGCAATAACCAGGATGCGGAAAGAGTATTAGCCACAGTAGCGGCCACGGTGATAGATTTCAGCAATCATTATCCAGATGCGTTAATATATGCAGAAGGTAGCACGACCTCCCGAACACGCAGGTATCAGATGGGGATCAATAAATATTGGCAAGACATATCTGATATTTTTGACGTCTTTGGGCTTATTGAAAACGAAGGCTTTAAGCCTTTTGAACGCGGTAAAAATTACCTTGCTTTTGTAGTAAGGAAGAAATTCGGTAACTCTAATCAGTAAAAATGTGTAACATGGATCTGGGCGACAAAAAATGGTAAAGTTGTTAACCCTAAATAAACAAATTGTCTGTTTTAATAGTGTTTATGATAAGTATACACGTCAAAATTGAAATGCAGAAAATGTTCTTCTATTTAACTCCCACAATTTGCAGACTTGATTATGAAGGTAATATAATGTGATCTATGCAGTAATAACCGGGCCTTTTATATAATTTCTGTTAAAAATATATTTAGTGAATACTGTGTTACAAAAATCGAGGACTTGTTCTTTTATAAATTGTTTCAGTATTCAATAGTTACAAACGTAGTTAAGAAGACTCCATTTATTCCTTGTATACGCACATCTCGTATAAATGGCACAAAGTCGGCTTTAATTCGTTGTGTATCGGAATTTTCTGGATCAATTGTGTAAGCAAAATTTCTTCTTTTTCTCAAAACCACATCTTAGTTCAAAATGAAGAATATCGCTGCTTTTTGTTGCAGTTAATTGCATATTCATTGATAAAGCCGGCTTTGTCTGGCTTGGAACAAACAACGGGATCAGTACCTGCAATCCTGCCCGGCAATCATTCATTCAAACTTTTTTGCCAAAGCAGGATAAGGATATCAGCATTTATGATTTTTACCAGCATGATGATCAATTATGGATCGGCACCAGCGAGGGCATTTTTATTCAGTATAAAGATGGTAGCTTTCAATTAAAAAAAATACAGTATAAAGGAGAAGCGCTGATTGCAAGTAGCTTTTTTAAAGACATAGACGGAACTTTCTACGTAGGAACACAATACTCATTATTTGTGTATAACATTGAAAAGAATACTGTAGCAATGCTGCCGAATACGGAAAAAGATTCGGTTATGAGTAAAATAATCAGCTCAAGGGTAGTGTCGGTAGTGCGTGATACTATTGAACAACATCCTGCACTACTGACATCGCCCTATGGTCATTATATAACTTACTATGATCTTATTGAAAAAAAAATGGGTATCGCGTACCAGCTCCGCAAAACCTTTTTTTGTAAGATCCAATTTCAGGGATAACCTTATCCGTAAGCTGTACAAAACAAAAAACGGTGACCTGTACCTGGCAACAGCAAAGTACGGACTGGGCTACTGGCAACAACTTGACACGCCGAAAGTGAATCACTTATGCAATAATCCAACTGTTAAAACAACCATAAGCAATGAGCTGCACAACCTGAAGTCACTTTCGGGCAACGGTTTAAAAAATATGCAGATACGTGCGGCAGAGATGAAGGCCGCTTTCAGCATAAAGAGCAACCCTGGCGAGGGTACGCATATTTTTCTTGCATTTGATACCCCCTGATTTGGTGATAGAAGTGTAACTTATTTGCCTGAACTTTGTTATATGAGATTACGCATAGCCATATTTGATGATAATAAAAATGTTTGCGACAGTATTACCATGCTGCTACAAACTGAGCCATCTTTTGATGTTGCAGGCACATTCAGCAATGTATTTGATTGTGTAAATGATATGATTGACTGTAAGCCTGATATCATTTTAATGGACATTGAAATGCCCGGTATGACGGGCATTGAAGCCGTGCATCTTATTAAAAAAGCGTTTCCGCAGGTAGTCATTTTAATGGAAACGGTTTTTGAAGATGACGACCGCGTTTTTGATTCCATATGCGCCGGCGCTTCCGGTTATATCTTAAAGAACCATCTCAATACAAAGCTTATTGAAGCCATAAAAGAACTGCAGTTTGGTGGCTCGCCCATGAGCCCGTCTATAGCAAGAAAGGTTTTGAATAAGCTGCAGCAGATACCGGCTATAAGACCGGCCGCTGTTCCGGACTACCAGCTCACCCCAAGGGAAAAAGAAGTGCTTACCTGCCTGGTGAACGGGTTAAGCTATAAAATGATCGGCGCCGATCTTAGCATAAGCTATGAAACCGTAAGAAGCCATGTTAAAAAAATATACGAAAAGCTGCATGTGGCTTCATTAACTGAAATGGTGGCAAAAGCGATCAACCAAAGGATTGTATAATTGTAAAGCGCGTAATACCTCTTCCCCGAAAAAGAAAATAACCTGCTATGTTTGCAGATAAATTTTTGAAATAAACGGGTGATTAATAAAACGGTACAGTTTGTTTTCTTTGCCAACTATTTTGTGGGATTGCTTGCTGTAATGCTCGCAGTGGAAACATGCGTGCAATTACAATTGCCGTTAAGCTCACCTGCTTTTTATGCCTTTCTTTTTTTTGCTACTGTATTGTATTATACCTGGGCATATATATTGCCCCCGGCAACCAACGCCACCAACCCAAGAACAGCATGGTATAAAACACACGCACGATATATTGTTATAACACAAATCCTGTTTATTATAATTATTGCTACTGCGCTGTGTGTTTTAGCTGTTGAGAATTTTAACCTGCTGCATTTTTTCAATAGCTATGACTGGATTATCCTGGTAAGCATTCCCTTAACCGGCGTATTATATTATGGATTATTACCAAGATCAATACTGAACAGCAACCTGCGTAATACAGGATGGATTAAGCCATTTATAATAGGTTATGTATGGGCAGGATGGATATGTTTTTTGCCCGCTATGATGGCTAAACTGGAAGGAGCTATTCAGCCAAACTCCACCTTTATGCTTTGGCTGTTTATTAAAAACTGGATGTTTTGCACGGTAAATGCTATTATGTTCGACATTAAAGATTATGCCGATGATTCAAACAAACAATTGAAAACGTTTGTAGTGAGATTTGGTTTACGTAAAACCATATTTGTTATACTTATACCATTGCTTGCTGTCGGGGTAATATCATTTTTTATTTTTGCCGTACAAAATCACTTTAGCATATCCCGGATCATATTCAATTTAATTCCTTTTGCATGCTTATTATATGTATCGCTTTCCCTGCAGCAAAGAAAATCAATATTATACTACCTCATTGTTATTGATGGGTTGCTATTGATAAAAGCCGTTTGTGGTATTTGCGGAATTATATTTCAATAACAGAAGATGCCGGGAAAAAATAATTACGATAGTATCGCTTTTTGTTACGACCGGTTAAGCAGGCTGGTATTCGGAAACAGCATCAGGCAATCGCAAATTTGCCTGTTGCCTTTTATTTCTCCCGAGAACAGGATACTGATTATGGGTGGTGGTACAGGGTGGATACTGGAAGAAATTTCAAAGCTTTATGCATCCGGCTTAGATATAGTATACATAGAGGCATCAGCTAAGATGCTGGAGTTTGCAAAAACAAAAGATATTGCTGAAAACAAAGTTGAATTTTTAAATAGCTATATAGAAGCATATCATACAACTTCAACTTTTGATATAATCATTACCGCATTTTTGTTTGACAATTTTACTGAGAAAATCGCAACTGAAAATTTTAAAAAACTGGATACTCTGCTTAATAAAAAAGGTAAATGGTTATTTGCCGACTTTCATATTACCAACGCCAGCAATTGGCATCAGCGGATAGTATTGAAATTGATGTATTATTTTTTTAAACGGGTAAGCAATATAGAAGCAGACCAACTTATAGATATGGGCTTTGTGTTTTTAAAATATCATTACAAAGAAGTGTTTAGCCAATACTATTATGATCGGTTTATAAAAGCGGTTTGTTGGGTGAAGGAGATGAATTACTGATTCATACATAGCTCTATGTCAATATACCTTTGGCCTTCCGCAGTCTCAATTCCGATCCTTTTGTGTATGAGCTATACACTTATAATTCAAAATCTGCAAGCACCGGGATATGGTCGCTCAAGGCAAATCCTTTAGGATCTTCATTATTCATCCGGAAACTGCCCTGGAACAGGGGCATGCAATCCTTTATCTGTTTAGAAAGAGCGCCAATGGCATATATAAAGTCAATTCTTTTGGAAGGCTTGATCGAACTGCTGGTATAACCATCTCCGCTACCCGCTGCAACAAAAGCATCAACTAACCCGGCACTATTTAAACTTTTATACTCCAGTGTGTCAGGTGTGTGATTCAGGTCTCCCTGTAGCAACACAGAATCGGAGTTGTTTGCCAGATCATATTTTATGGAAGCCGTGAGCTCCTTTATTTCTTTTAACCTGATCTGTGTATCATTCTCCTCTTTTCTAAAGGGCCACAGATGCGCGGAATGAACTGTAAGAGGTTTTCCATTGGGTAACCGAAGCTTCGCTTTACCCCAATGACGGGTAAATAATTCTTTGGGATTGTTGCGGCTCTTATTTTGAAAAGGCCTGTTTTCAGAACTCATGATTTCGTAAGTAGTTAAAATAGCTCCCGGAAAACCTCCTGGAAAATAGGCATAGTTCAAATCAAGCATTTTTGCCATTTTCGCTACGACTTCCTCGCTCGGTCCCTCTGAAAAATTAATAATATTCGGCTTATACAATGCCAGTTCCAGCATGATCCGTTGAGCAACCTGCCCCGTATCTCTGGCTGTTTTAACTAAGTCACTATTTTCACCAGGGGGTAATTCTCTCCCATTAATACCCTTATACCCTATACACCCATTAAAAATATTGTATGTAACTGACCTCAGCCTTTTTTCATCGTTATCATGATCGTACTTCCTGATATCCCTAGCCGCGTTGTTATTAAAGTCCAGCGGAGATGCACCTAAGGGAAGTAAACTTAGTCCAAGAAGCGACAAAGAGGACTGCTTCAAAAAAGCTTTTCTTGTAACTGAAATATGGGGGTTAACCCGACTATTATTTTTATTGTGCGACATAATTTTAATAATTTTAAATAAATATGTTTACCAGCCTGGATTTTGTTCAAGGTTTGTATTCAAATTCAGCTCCTGTATAGGAATAGGATATAAATAATCTTTAGTTTCATCAAAGACCTTTGCTACATTCCTGTTGACGATGATATTTCCTCCGCTTTCCCCGTTCATAAGGTCAATTTCTCCAAGCTTATAATACTGAGCAGAAGGTATAGGATCGCTTGGTTTGGTATTTTTATATATCACAATATCAATTGTCCCGTTATTATCAAGGTCAAATTCTCCGGGACCGGGAAAGTACATGCCCAAAAAGGGACTTGTCAAATTATGTCCCTCTTTCCACCTCACAAGATCATCCCATCTGAAATTTTCGCGTATCAGTTCCAGTCTTCTTTCTCTCCTTATCTCAAGGATAACACCTTTATCAACACCGGAGACATTCCTGTATTGATCTGCCATAAAAGGATCCGGGTCAGCATTTGACTGGGCAAGATCAATCCCCGGCATCCCCACCCTGTCTCTGATCAAACCGATTGATTTATCAATATCATTTTGAGTGATCTCTCCTTTTTCGGCCTTTGCTTCAGCATAATTAAGCAACACTTCAGCGAATCGGAATACAGGCAGATCATTATCGCATCCCAGGCTAAAATGTACAGGCGAAAGAATATATTTAATGTATTGATACCCGGTCATGGTAGCCGTAAAGTCAGGCAGCGAAACCTTATCTTCTCCAATCTGCTTATAACCTGGTGTACGTATCGTTTGAGCGAGCCGCGGATCACGGTTCTGGCATTCTTCAAAAAACCTTATTGTTTCATGACCTGATATATCCGTAAACCTGCTGCCGTCTTTCATGAGATAACTGTCAACAACCTGCTTTGTAACACCTGGCCGCCCGTAAGATGATGAATTTGTTCGAAAATTGACAGAATGCGAATACGGAATGCTTAAGTCGAATACACGAGCCAATATTATTTCATCCGGAATGGCGTCTAAAGCAGTAAAGAGGTCCTGGTATGCCCGATCCGGCGAACTGTGATAAATAGAATACCCGCTGTTTTCCATTAATTCTAATGACGCCGATATGCATTCTTCCAGCATATTCTCATAATTATCCATCTGCCGGTACTTTCTAAATGTACCTTCATACAGAAATATCCTGGATTTCAGGGCTAAGGCGGTCCATTTTGTAATTTCATCTACTTTCCTGGTATCCGGTAAATATTGAATAGCATAATTTACATCTGCTAAAATTGAGTCCATGATCAAGATCCTGGAATCCCTCGGTTCATTTAAGGCTTCTTCATCATCTGTAGAAATAGTTTTAGAATACCATGGTACATCACCAAATCTTTGGACTTTGATAAAATAAAACCATGCCCTGAAAAATCGCGCCAATCCTGTATAGCGGCTTCGTATTTCTTCAGATCCGGGAAACCGGTCTACGTTTTCAAGAAAAAAGTTAATATTCCTCAACATATCCCAATCCCAGCCTCCGCCGGTTACAGGAGTAGTTCTTGTTCCGCGTACAAGATCGCTTACACTGAATGTAGCCTCGTCATCAATATAAGTTCCCCAAATACTGCTTCCTCCATCTGATGGATCGCCAGGAACTAACCCGTAGAAGGAATTTGTATACGTCTTAAGTTCATTTTCACTCTTAAAATATGTTTCAGGAGAAAGTTCACTCAAAGGGTACCTGTCTAAAGAATCCTTTTTACAGCTATATATTAAAAAGATGCCAGATAATATAATAGCTAATTTTTTATAAATTTTCATCTTACTTGATTTAAAATTTTTACCTCTTTTAAAACTTAATATCTATCCCTACAGAATAGGTTTTTCCCATGGGGTAGGTACGACCTGTTTTATCCCACATCACTTCCTGCGGATCTATATAATCGTTTTCAAATTTTGTCCATGTAAACAAATTTTCTCCGCTTATATATACCCTCACAAAATTCAACCTCGCTCTCTGTGTAATTTTTGAAGGAATAGTATATCCTATCGTAAGATTTCTAAGCTTCATATAACCGATATCCTGCAGATACATATTATTCTCGTAACGCAGTTCAGAGTTTTGGGCGATATACCCGATCATTCTTGGAAAATAGGAATCAGTATTATCAGCCCGCCATATTTTTTTCTCAAAATCTATGGGTATGAAAGATGCATATGGCCGGGCGTATGGTCCCCAAAACATTTCATTTTCCAGGTCGGGGTAGTAATCCTGGTGAATAATGCCCTGTAATAAAATATTAACATCCACTCCGCTCCATGAAAAACCCAGGGGAATCCCAAAAGAATACCGGGGCTGACTGTTACCGATGATGGTCCGGTCGCCGGGGTTATCTACGGTTCCGGCGCCAAAATCAATCTTACCGCTGTGGTCAAGGTCAAGAATTTTGATATCCCCTGCCTGGAGCCTTCTCAGATCCACAGTAGGAGCCTGCACTCTTCTTGCATTTAAGAGATCCTGATTTACGGTATAGCCGGAAGCATCCTGGTCGGTTTTAAAATAACCGTCATACATAAATCCCCAAATCTCACCCAGCTTTTTTCCTACATAATAATCGGATATAATTTTAGTAGGATTATCAAACTTTGTGATCTTAGCGGTATAGTCGGATAAGTTTATACCTGCATAATATTTGAACGGCTTACCCAATAAATTGATTTCATCTTTCCAGTTTAAACTAACTTCGAAGCCTCTGGTACGCAGATCACCCGCGTTTTCCTTAGGTTCAGGAGCACCAAATACCTTGGGTAATGTTTTACCTTTAATCAGCATTCCTTTCGTGTCTCTTATATAACCATCCAGAGTCAAAGACAACCTGTTTTTGAGAAGGCTTATATCCAACCCGATGTTTTTGGAAATGGTCATCTCCCATGTCAGATTAGCGGAAACAGGGTCAGGGGAGCTTACTACAGTAACTTTTTTCCCATCTATCAGGTAATTCAGAAGACTTGTTGGCATTGTGGAAATATAAGCATAAGTACTTACCAGCTGGTTTCCTAATGAACCATAGGAACCGCGCAACTTTAAGCTGTTGATAATATCTTTGGCCGGTTCAAAGAAAGATTCATCACTAATACGCCACCCCAATGAAAAAGAAGGGAAAAAGCCAAACCGGTCTCCTCTTCTGAACCGTGAAGTGCCATCATATCTTCCGCTGGTCTCAAAAAGATATTTTCCTTTATAATTATAATTGACCCTGTAAAATGCTCCGCTTAATGCCCATTCACTGGCTCCGCCACTTAACTGTTTGTCACCCGTTACTAAATTTAAATCGTTGAGCGTTTCAGATAATAGCCCCTGTCCTTCCGCATAAATAGTTTTAAACGTTCTCTCCTCTCTGTTATAACCCGCAGTGACTTCTATATTGTGGTCACCTAAACTTTTATTGTAATTACCAAATACATTAAATATGTAATAATTATTGTTTGCAGTTGTTTGTTTCAGAATATCACGATCCCACTCAGCGCGCGGAACCTGCTGCACTATTCCGGGATATAATGAATACGTTAGTCGTACACCACGATACATATTCATACCGTTTTCCAGGTTATAAGTATAATTTCCGGTTATTGATATATCTTTAGATATCCTGACCTTACCTTCTACAGTTGTAGTAAAATCATTTAAAATATCCCGGCCAACCAGGTTTTTGTTCATTTGGGCCAGATGTGCTCCATAACCAATAGCATAGGTTCCATTATCCGTAAGATAAGTTCCCGTTCCATCAGGATTGGTGGGGACATTGGCGGGAGAAGTCATGTATATCTGATTAGTTGATATATTATTAGATACCGTAGGAAACATTCCCCCTTCTTTTCCATAATACGTATAGCCTGACTTAAAGTATCGGGTGCTTGTACTGACAGTAAACCAGGATGATAATTTTGCCTCTACTTTTGCAATAAAATTGTATCTCTTGTAAGCATCTGGATTCTGGCGCATTATACCTGTTTCATTATTAATGCTGCCGCTTAAATAGTAATTGACCTTACCTGATGATCCCATGATGCTTATATTATGTTGCTGCTTAGGCCTCCACTTGGCATAAAACCAATTAAACCAATCAAAATTTGCATAATATTTATATACATCTTTACCGTTTCTGTCTGGCTTGATCATTACCCAGGGTCTGGAAGGATCTTCTACTTTATCATTTCTCCTCTGATAAATTTCATCATAATCTTCATCTGTATATCCTGTATAATTTCTTCCTAATGCATTGAAATACGCTTCTTCATTTATCCTGATATTATCATATGCAGTAGTAATGAAATCAGTATTCGTAGCATGTGTCGTCCATCCAAAATTATTGCTATAAGAGATTACCGGCGTTCCTTTGCTGGCTCTTTTAGTTGTTACCAGGATTACGCCAAAAGCCGCCCGCGCTCCATAAATAGCAGATGCAGAAGCATCCTTTAGAACGGTTATTGATTCAACATCCGCTACATTTACTCTGTCTATTTCGCTGGGCACGCCGTCTATTAACACAAGTGGTTCTCCGGAACTTGTTATGGACGTGTTTCCTCTAATATTTAAAGTTCCGCTCGTTCCCGGCTTTCCCGAACCTATTACAATATTCAAATTGGGAATTTCGCCCTGAAGCGCCTGTGTCATATTAGTAACCGGCCGATCCTTAAGATCCTCAGCGCTTATTTGAGATACTGCTCCGGTTAAGTTCACCTTCTTCTGCGTCCCATATCCCACTACCACCACCTGATCCAGGCTCGTAGCGGTAATCTTCAATACTATTGCCTCTAATTCCGCTTTGCCATCTATAGCAACCTCCCGGGATTCATAACCAACCATGCTTATCTCAATAATATCACTATTACCGGCAGCTATGGAAAACGATCCATCAGCAGCCGTAGTAACCCCGGATGTAGCCTGTCCTTTTACTCTTACCGAGGCTCCTTCCAAAGGGCTTCCAAACTCATCCAGCACCCTCCCTTTTACTTTAATTTGTGCAGTAAGCACTAATTTATTGGGAGAAATGACCACCAGCCTGTTATCAATAATTTTATAAGCAAGGGATGCTCCCAGCACAACATCCATGATTTCGTCTACAGTAGCATCCTTTACATGAATGTTTATTTTCCCCAACTTCTGGATATCTTCCTGCAAATAGAAAAAGCGATACTCGCTTATCTTCTGGATACGCGCAAAAACTTTCGTAGCTTCTACCTGCTCCAGGCTCAGCGAAAACTTCTCCTGGCCGTAGCCCCTTGCAGAGGCTTGCAGGAATGGAAGAAGCAACAATAATGCGGTTATTTTCATAAATAATAAATACTTAAACACCGGGCTGCCCGTATGAGGCAGCCTGGACCTTATTTTTTTCATATATTTGATTTGAAAAGTTAATAAAGGGGAATAAGCCGTCATTACAGGCTGGCTGATTCCGCTGTACAATACATTAGCTTTTTTCGGGGAAGAGCTCGAACCTCTTCCCCTTTTTACAGGATCATTTATGGAGGGCTGTACCAGGTCATAAGCAAGTTTTTGGGATTTATAATAAGAATGTCTAAAGCTTATTCAATAAAAATATCGTTGTCGTGTGCAGTGTATTTAAAGCCCACCATCATCTGCAGTATATGCATCGCTTCGTTAATGTTCACATTATCAAAATCACCGCTCATTAAGATGCTTTTCATCTTTTCGTTTTTGAAAAGGATATGCACATTATACCATCTTTCCATTTTAAGAGCTACCGTTTCAAACGGCTCTTCGGTAAAGATCACTTTTTCCTTGACCCAGGCGGCTTCCTCGGGCATACCGGTCTCTTTGATATCAGGCTGAACGGTTTTTACTTCATAGCTGATACCCGGATGCATTGTCCTGGAAACAGCGCTATCTTTAAATATGCTGTTATTCTTCAACGAGATTTTTTCGCTCGGCAGCAGGATCACTTTTTTCTCTGCGCTTTCTTTCAGGCTCACTTCCACCCTGCCTTCCACCACTGTAGTTTCTATATCTTCTTTCGTATTGTATGCCTTTACGTTAAAAACAGTGCCCAGCACCTTCACTGTCATACGGTCGGTATTCACCAGAAAAGGATGAGCAGCATCTTTGGTTACCTGAAAAAAAGCTTCCCCGCTCAGCCACACCTGCCTGTTGCCCTTACCAAAATCGTTATTATATGACAGCCGGCTACCGCTGTTCAAATGAACAATCGTACTATCGGGGAGCTGCACTTTCTTCCTTTCCCCATTGAGCGATACCACAACAGAGCCTTTTACCTCGCTCACGGCAAGAGGCGCAACTTTTTTCCCCCGTCCTGGCCACACCAGCCATACGGTAAGCGCCAGGAGTGCTGCTACAGATGCCGCAGCCAGCATTTTTGCAACGGAAAAGATAGCTTTCCTTTTTTCCGGCTCCGGAATATATTCATATACCGCACCCGGCTGATCATGGAACCGGTTAGATATTTTCTTCCATTCTTCGTCCAGTAAAGCGTTATCTGTCCCTGACTTTTGCTGCCAGATATCCTGTAATAGTTCCAACTCATAAGGCTCAACAGTCTGATCCTGCAGCAACTGCTCCAACTCAGACAATTCCTCTGCTGTTGCCTCATTACTTAGCTTTTTTCCCAACAAAATAAAAATCCTGGGCTCGTTCATGTTCTGCATTGTATATTAAGGACACGATAAAAACGATAACCCCCTACTATCGGTTAATTTCTTTTTGATATTTTTTTAATGAGGATACTACCGCAATCACTAATCAGGTAAAATAGTTTGCCTGATTTCGTGAAAAGTGAGACTTGCCTACAGGCAAGGAATAAAGAGGAAAGGAGTGTTTCACTTTTTACGTTGACATGTTAGAATAGGTAAATTCAGGAGCGTCTTGAAAATGAAGATGGTTTTCGGTAAGAGGAGAAATCTATATTAAGCGCCACCGCAATCTTTCTAACTGCGGTGGCAATCTGGTGTTCCACGGTGCGGGGAGAGATAGCCAGCACCTCGGCAACTTCTTTATAGGTAAGCCCGTCTTCCTTAACGAGTTTATATATGATCCTGCATTTTGGAGGAAGTGCTTGAATAGCCTTATTAGCCTGTTGAAGTAGCTCTGAAGCGAGTACCAACTCTTCAGGATCAGGTATCAGTTCGCTGCATTTAATATCCACCTGATCCGGATCAAGAGGCTGTGTATTGGACTTTCTGTTGATGTAATTAAGGCAACGATTCTTTACGGCAATATACAGGTACACCTTAAAGTTAACAATATCTGTAATAGTGGAACGCTTGTCCCATATCATCACAAACAAGTCGCCTACTATCTCTTCGGCAGGTTCTCTTACTTTTACTATAGCTACTGCAAACTGGAAAAGGGGTGTGTAATAATGCCTGAACAATTGCCTGAAAGCATGTTGGTCATCGAACAATGCAACTCGTTCCTGCAGTACAAATATCTCTTTTCCCGTCATTTCAGTTAGTTTAGGACTTATTGACGCAATAAAGTTATTGCTTTCAGACAGTAGTACCTTTGGTGCAATGAAGTTATTGTTTTTTCTTATAAAAACAACAGCATCTACTGTTTTCCCTAAAAGGATACTCTGAAATAATTTATTTAAGTTGATGGATGAAAATTTTATTAATGCTATTATATATAGGTGTTTTGTTGCTAATACTTTTTAGTTATCTAATTGAGATGGAAGATAGTTAGGTGAACTATCCGGAGTTGAAAACGCTGGTGATGAAGAAATGATATGATAATAAGTACCCGTTATGTGACACCCAATTTTGTGAACATATCTTTCAGAAGAATAAACGTTAAACAAAAAAGCAGATCATTACAAATCTGCCTTTTTGTTTTGAGTGGAGGATATCGGGCTCGAACCGATGACCCCCAACATGCCATGCTGGTGCTCTAGCCAACTGAGCTAATCCCCCAAAATCGGGAGTGCAAATATAGAGTCCTGATATACTTTCTCCAAAAAGAAAAAACCAGGCATTTTGCCTGGCTTAAATATTATGCAGGAAAATTTAATCTCCCCATATCTCCCCCTTGTCTTCAAGCCATTCTTTCACAGATGCCGTGGTAACCGATTTCGGACGTTCAAGCGCAAGCCCCAGTGCCCTGTCCCAACATAAACTTGCCAATACACCCAATGCACGGCTTACGCCAAACAACACCGTATAAAACTCATATTCCACCATACCGTAATGCACCAGCAGAGCGCCACTATGTGCATCTACATTCGGCCAGGGGTTTTTTACTTTTCCTAATTCCTTAAGTATATCAGGCACCACCTCGTATATCCTCCATACTGTATTTACCAGCGGATCATCTGCCATGTGCTGCTTACTAAATTCCAATTGGGCAGTAAACCGTGGATCTGTTTTGCGCAATACTGCATGACCATAGCCCGGAACCACTTTACCCTCTGACAATGTTTTCTTTACATACTCTTTTATTTGCTCCTTGGATGGAAGCTCAACTCCAAGTTCTTCACGCATCTCAAAAATCCATTTGATCACCTCCTGGTTAGCCAATCCATGTAAAGGACCGGCAAGGCCATTCATACCGGCAGCAAAACTTAAATAAGGATCACTGAGCGCTGAACCTACCAGGTGCGTAGTATGGGCTGATACATTTCCACCTTCATGATCTGCATGTATTGTCATATACAGGCGCATCAATTCTTTAAAGCTTTCATCTTCAAACCCGAGCATATGTGCAAAGTTCCCGGACCAATCCAGCAAACCATCCGGCTGAATATGCTTTTCATCTTTATACTTACGGCGGTATATATACGCAGCCACACGGGGCAATCTTGCTATCAGCGTCATTGCATCATCAAAAGTAGCATCCCAGTAATCTTTTTTATTCATGCCCGCAGCATATTTTTTGGCAAAAAAACTTTCGTTTTGGAGTGCCATTATCGCTACTACAAACTGCGTCATCGGGTGAGATGACTTGGGTACCGCTTCAATAGCATCAAACACATAGTTAGGCACATGAGAACGACGCTGCAGGGAATTGGTTACGTCCAGCACATCCTGTTCTATAGGTAAGTCGCCCATCAGCATAAGATAAAACAAACCTTCCGGCAAAGGTTCTGTTCCTCCCGGGGCTTTAGGCAATTTTTCCTGTAATTCCGGAATTGAATATCCCCTGAATCGTATACCCTCTTTGGGATCCAGTAATGAAGTTTCGGTAACCAGCCCTGTCATTCCCCTCATTCCCTGGTATATCTGGCTAAGTACAACTTCTCCTATTTTTTTATCTCCATGTTTTTTTAAAATATCCTTAATCTCAGCGGATTGTTCATCGGCTTTAGCTTTAAACCGTTCTTTTAATGTGGCCATATTGAAAATTTTACATTTTTATCCTTTTAATCCTCAAGGGTAGCTGATGGCGCTAAAGTTAGCCAAAACATTGTTACAAGCCCGAAAAAACTGAAAGTTTCAGGTTAATTTACATTAAAATGATATTTGGCAACAATGGTTACTTAGGCGCCCGGCGATAAAGATAATAAGTGAGTATACTAAAAAGCACGTTGGGAATCCATGCAGCTATAATTGGCGGAAGGTTTCCTTTTACACTAAAGATTGTTGAAAAGCGATCCAGCAGAATAAACAGGGCGGCTATGGCAAATCCGGCTGCTAAATGTATACCGCTGCCGCCCCTTATTTTTCGGGAAGCAAGTATAGCGCCAATCAAAGTAAGAATTAAAACAGTTACAGGCGTAGCGTCCCTCCTGTATAATTCCACTTCAAGATCATTGATGCCTTCAGAACCACGCATCTTTTCCATATTAACCATTTGATTGAGCTCACGTGTGCTCAACCTGGATTTTACATATTCATCGCGCCGCAGGTCTACCGGGGCAAAGTTTAAATCAATACGTCGTACCGTATCCTGTTTAACCTCTTCGTTAAGCCCGTTAATATGCCGCTCAATTACACCCGATAGTTTCCATTTTTTTCCTTTTTCGTCCCATTCAATTTTGTCTGACCTCAGGTTATACACCACCTGCGTACCTTTCAACCTGTCCATAAAAAAGCCGTTGCCACTTTTATTGGTGGTATCATAATACCGGATACCACAATAGGAATTGGAATCTACCCGCATGTATATATTATTATTGCCAGACGACATGCCGGGAGCTTTCACATATTTAAGCTCGAAAGCTGTTCGTATTTCATTTGCACGTGGCACTAACTTTCTGTTGCCAATCCATAGCAACAGCGCTAAAAGAATTCCACCTAATATATAGGGTTTAAGCAAGCGGTTGAAACTGGTGCCGCTGGCGAGTATGGCAATAATTTCCGAACGGTTTGCAAGCTTTGATGTAAAAAATATAACCGCAATAAAAGTGAATAAAGGAAAAAGAAAGGAAACAATGAACGGAACAAAACCTATATAATAATTCTTCAGTACGAACCCTGCGGAAAGATTTGACCTGGCAAAATCATCTGTTTTTTCGCTAATATCAACCACCACAGAAATAACCGTAAACAGCAATATGCAGAAAACAAATGTTAATATGAAATCCTTAAATATATACCAGTCTATTTTTTTCATGCCTGATAGTAAACCACATTGCCGGCAAAAGTAACTTAAAACTCTAACAAGAACTTTCGTAACTTTCTGAAATGAAAAATATTCACAATAGTTTCAGACTCTTAACCCTAACATTTTTTTTATCTGCCACTGCCATCCCTGTTTTTGTAAAAGCGCAGCATAATAACCACAACCTGTATGAACGGCAATTTTTTATTGAAGGAGATGATACGCTTTTCTGCCGTATACTTTCTCCCCTGCATTTTACTACCGGGAAAAAATACCCGTTAATAGTGGTGCTGCACGGCTCAGGTGAACGCGGCAATGATAATGATGCGCAGCTGACCTGGGGCAGTGATCTTTTTCTCGATTCTGCCAACCGCGAAAAATTTCCGGCAATAGTTGTATTTCCGCAATGCCCTGCAGATTCGTCGTGGAGTGTGAGAATAAGACCTAAAAGCACGGATACTGCCGGCATTAAATTTCCGATGGATGTGCCACCCACAAAGCCATTGCAGATGGTAATGAATTTTATTGATACACTTGCCAAGGCCGGTACTGTAGACCCTAAACGTATTTATATTGGCGGATTATCGATGGGTGGATTTGGCACATTTGAGATATTATGGCGTAAGCCCGGTCTTTTTGCTGCCGCATTTCCTATATGTGGGGGCGGCAACCCGGCAAGCGCTAAAATATATGGAAGAAATTTTCCGGTATGGGTATTTCACGGGGCAGATGATGACGCTGTGCCCGTTAATAACTCCCGTATTATGGTTGATGCGTTAAAAGCGGCGAGAGCCAAAGTTAAATATAGTGAATACCCGGATGTAAAACATGATAGCTGGAAGAATGCGTTTGCAGATCCGGATTTTTTGCCATGGCTGTTTGCGCAGAAGAAATGAGATTTGAGATTGGGGAATTTTCATCCCTGCCGGCAGCTATCCTGTATACAAAGAGATATTTTTAATGCCGATAATACCACAGTGCCATACAGGTGCAGCGCACCTTAATATTTGTAGCGCAGCAAACAACATGGCGTAATATTAACCTGATGCATTTATATTTTAATATTACGGTGCGCTGCACCTGAAAATGCCTCACCCAATAGTGCTACAAATATTATCGCTGCGCTGCAGCTATTACACACGCGGTGGGATAGGATTTGCTACACAAAGGCACAAAGCATACACAAAGTTACAAGGATCGTTTTATTATTCCTTGTGGCTCTTTGTGTATCCTTTGTGTACCTCTGTGAAATAACCAGGTTGTTACACCGGAATTATTCGTGATAATGAGTGTGATTCGTGGCTAAGGCTGTACGCAATCATTATATTAAAATACCTTAGGCTTATGAAGCACGTTTACATAAATAATTGGCTTACCCAATTGGGCTTCCAGCTTAGCAATAGTTTTAAGGGTAAGATTGTGATTTCCCTTTAGCCATTTATTAATTTCTGAAGGACTTTTATTTAATTTATCAGCAAGATCCTTCTGCGTATATCCCTTAACTTCCAATAGCTCATTAATCCTGATAATAATATCAGTATACTGCCGCACAAAAATGCGCAATTCTTCAGGCGTTTCACTTTGTATTTTCTTTGCAATTTTACTTCTCATAAAACTTTATTACAACCGCTGCTTAAACCTCACCACACGCTCCTTCATCCAAACTGTAAAATCACCGGCTTCAATGTGTTTGCGGGCTTCGGTAACTACATGCAGGTAAAAGGCAAGGTTTTGTATGCTGGCAATCGTTAATCCCAATATCTCTTTCGATTTCATCAAATGGCGGAGATAAGCTTTACTATAATAATTACTCGTTGCGCAATTAATGCCATCATCTATAGGAGAATAATCTTTCTCCCATTTTTTATTGTCAATATTAATAACGCCATTTGATGTAAAAAGCATGGCGTTCCTTCCGTTCCGGGTAGGCATCACACAATCAAACATATCAATACCCAGCGCTATACATTCCAGTATATTCCATGGTGTACCAACGCCCATGAGGTAGCGCGGTTTATGCACCGGGAGATTATCGCAGCACAAGCTGCACAAATCATACATCATTTCTTCCGGTTCACCCACACTTAACCCGCCAATGGCATTGCCTGTCGCATTTTTTGAGCTGATATATTCGCAGGACATTTTGCGGAGATCGTGGTATGTTCCGCCCTGCACTATAGGAAAAAGATTTTGTGTATGCCCGTATTTTGGAGTTGTTGTTTCAATACGGTTAAAACTCCTGTCGAGCCAGCGGTGGGTTAAATGCATGGATTTTTCTGCGTACTTATAATCGCTGGGATAAGGCGGGCATTCATCAAAAGCCATAATAATATCTGCGCCAATGCTGCACTGTATATCCATTACGGTTTCCGGGCTGAATAAATGCCGGCTGCCATCAATATGGCTTTGAAATATTACACCTTCTTCCTGTATTTTTCTTGTGCCCGATAAAGAAAAAACCTGGTAGCCGCCACTATCGGTAAGGATAGGCCTGTTCCAGTTCATAAATTGATGCAAGCCTCCCGCACTTTCCAGTATATCGGTACCGGGGCGCAAGTATAAATGATAGGTATTGCCTAATATTATTTTGGCATTCACTTCTTCTTTTAACTGCTGCTGTGTAACCGCTTTTACGCTACCGGCTGTACCCACCGGCATAAATATCGGTGTGGGTATAGTACCGTGGTCTGTAGTAATAATTCCCGCTCTTGCTTTAGACTGACTATCTGTGGTTTTAAGCTCAAACTGAAGTGCTGCCATTTTATCAAAAAATTTTCACATTATAATTAAATCCATATTATCAAATCCTTGTATTTCTTACCTTCGCCGCCATGATTGAAAATTTGGACTGGCGTGTAATTATTTTCGGAGCTTTCTGCCTTATTGCCCTCATCCAGATCATTTATTACCTGTACTTTTTCAGAAGAGTTGCTTTTTATAACCGTGGACCAGAGGGTTTATATCATCAACAACCTGTTTCAGTAATAATATGTGCCCGCGATGAAGCCGCAAATTTAGCTAAAAATCTTCCCGGAGTATTAGTGCAGGAGTATTCAGATAAACAGGAACTGATATTGGTGAATGATAATTCCGTTGATGAAACCAAATATCTTGTAGAAGCTTTGCAACAGGATTTCCCACAACTCAACACACTTGAATTAAAACAAGAGGCTAAATTCATAACCGGTAAAAAATTCCCTTTATCAATGGGCATAAAATCGGCAAAGTATGATACCGTATTATTGACCGATGCGGACTGTATTCCTGTTTCAGAATTCTGGATGCAGAAAATGATGTCCCGCTTTCAGCATGGCGCTGAAATTGTACTGGGCTATGGCGCTTATCATAAAAGAAAAGGCGTACTCAACAAAATCATCCGGTTCGAAACTTTTCACACCGGGCTGCAATATTTTTCTTACGCGCTGGCGGGTATTCCATACATGGGCACAGGCAGAAATCTTGCCTATAAAAAAGCAGTGTTTTTAAGAAACAAAGGATTTTCAGCGCATAATCATTTGCCCGGCGGTGATGACGATCTTTTTATAAATGCCGCCGCAACACCAACCAACACAGAAGTAGTAATTGATAAAGATGCTTTCACACTTTCTGAACCCAAAACTACCTGGAGCGAATGGATGAAGCAGAAAAAAAGGCATTTTACTACATCTAAATATTATAAGGGTAAACATAAATTTTTATTGGGGTTATATTCGTTTTCCCATTTTATGTTCTATCCTTTATGCATAGCCGCAGCTATCTTTTATAGTTGGCCATTGGCATTGGGCATATTTGCATTACGGTTGATTATACAAGGCGCAATACTATACAAAGCCATGGAAAAGCTGAACGAAGCTGATCTCTGGAAATGGTTCTGGGCTTTTGATATTTTTATGTTTGTGTATTATTTCATCTTCATTCCTTCATTATGGAAGAAACCACAGGCAAACTGGAAATAATCACAAGGTTTTTTTCAGGTTTTTCTGAAAAACAGCTTGCGCAGCTGGCATTGCTTGAGCCGCTGTACAAAGAGTGGAATGAAAAGATCAATGTTATCTCCCGTAAAGACATTGACGCATTGTATGAAAAGCATGTACTGCATTCACTTTCCATAGCCGCCATATTTAATTTCCCAGCCGGGCTTGAGATAGCTGACCTGGGCACAGGTGGCGGGTTTCCGGGCATACCTCTATCTATTATGTTTCCTGAAGTAAATTTTTTATTGGTTGATTCCATTGGCAAGAAGCTGAAGATTGTAAATGAAGTGGCAAATGCACTGGAACTTAAGAATGTTAAAACCCGCCATACAAGGGTTGAAGAAATTACAGACAAGAAATTTGATTTTATAGTTAGCCGGGCTGTTGCTCCATTATCAGACTTATGGCGCTGGAGTAAACCTCTCTTAAAAAGAGAAAGAAAAATGGAGGAATTTAAGAATGGCCTGATTTGCTTGAAAGGCGGTGACCTTGCACAGGAAATAAACGACAGCAGATTAAAACCACATACCTGGAAACTTAGCGACTTATTTGACCAGGATTTTTTTAGAGAGAAATACCTTTTATATACCCCTATTTAAAAAACAGGCAACCATTTTTTTATATTTCGCAGTATAATTAAGTTTGTTGAAAATACAAATTGATTGCTTAAAAGGCTGACAATAGTATTTCTCCACAGCTTGTTGTGTTTTTGTGTAGCAGCAAAAAACAATGATATTATTGATGTTGCCGGCATTCAGCACTACGATACCATTCTTAAAAGGCTCCAGTATTTTGTTGATTATTCTAAAACGTATACCATAGATAATATTCAGGATGATCTTTTTTCTCATCCGGCTGATGCACCTATATTCAATGCCAGACAACTTGATGCAAACTATTTTATCAAATTAACCATAGTTAATACAGGGCAAACAGATAGCTTTCTTCTTTATGCCGGCAAAGCACAGCATTACAATATGTATATAGCTGACAGCGCCGGAAAAAAAGTATTGTTGAATAATCATGTAAGTAAATTTTCTCCGGCATTATCAACCCAGGTTCCTTATGTGAAAATAGTACTCAACAAAGGCGAGCAAAAGGTATTCTACATCAATCTAAAAATCAATTTTTATAACTGGTATCTTTTTGACCCGGTAATTTTACGAACAACAGATCACGCATATTTTTCCTTCGCTCACCTGTTACAGCCCAGCGGTATATATATGGCAATTACCATCTTTTTTATGGGCATAATGTTCTGCATGTTCGCTTACACCTTCGCCTTATTTGTTCGCAACCCGCTTTGGGAGTACTTATATTATTCAGCAGCCATTTTTGTTTTCATGGTATATTTCGGACTACGGTTGTTGAACATATTTCACTTTGGAACATTATATTACCTGTTTTACGACTTACGTTACCAGGGATTGCAACTGTCGGGTCTTATGCTTATCCTGTTATTTATGATTTCGTTTTTAAAAACAAAAGAAAAACTTCCTCAATTTCACAAACAGGTAAAAGCACTTGTTTATTTACAGGTTATTTTTTTGGCTGTTAACCTGCCGCTCACTTATACAAACACCTATAATTATGCGGCAAATATTGCTTTCGATATTATCAGAATTTTGGGGTTGCTGTACTCAGCATATATTGCTATTTACCTGATTGTAAAAAGCAGGAAAGAGGAAGCACGTTATCTTGGCGCCGGATCTTTGCTATCTATCTTTATGGCCTGCCTTGCTTTATATGTTGACAGGTGGGGGGACTTTGATGAGCTTTTACTCAGGTATTCAGGCATATCTGTGCTGCTGTTTATGGCGGGTGTAATGTTGCAGATGACATTATTCTTACTGGCATTAAGCTACAGGCTCAGAATGCAGGAGGGAGACAGGATTAGGGCGGTGGAACAACTGCAAATTGAAAACGACAGAAAAGAGCTTGAAACATTTAAAGCCATTATTGAAGCAAGAGATAATGAGAGAACACGTATTTCGCAGGAGATACATGATGATATTGGTTCAGGGCTTACATCAATAAGATTATTAAGCGAAATAGCCAAGGTAAAAAATGAAGAAACGGATACAAAAGAATTAGAAAAAATTTCGGCTACCTCAAATGTATTGATGGACAAAATGAATGAGATTATCTGGACTTTAAACTCCAGGAATGATACGTTATTAAATCTTATTGCATATCTCCGCCACCAGATTGTTGAATTTTTTGAGCCATCTCATATTATACTCGAAATAAATCTTCCTGAAAACATTCAGGATGCACCGCTGAGTGGTAATGTAAGAAGAAATATTATCCTTGCGGTTAAAGAAGCACTCCACAATATTGTAAAGCATTCACAGGCATCTATGGTGAGGGTTAATTTTTCTTTTGATGAAGTTTTTACTATTTCTATAAAAGATAATGGAATAGGGTTTGCCGCAGATACCGCTACCAAACATAATAATGGCTTGAGAAACATGAAAGAACGCTTACATTCAATAGGCGGTTTATGTGAAATAACAAGCAATGAGGGCACGCATATTCTCCTGAAAATACTTCTAAACGTGTACCCGGTTTAGGGTAAGAATTTCTACCATATATATTTTAGCTTTGCATCTTAGTATTAAGTGATGGAGAATATTTCAGTTTGCATAGTAGAAGATAATAATGATATCCGCCATGCATTGGAACAAATTATCATGATGGCTGACGGATACCGTTTTTGTGGTTCTTTTATAAGTGCCGAGGCAGCGCTTACAGGTATACCCAAAGTAATGCCTGATGTGGTATTGATGGATATTAACCTGGGCGGCATGAGTGGCATAGATTGCGTAAGGGAATTAAAACCGGTTTACCCCGATATATTGTTCATGATGTGCACGGTGTATGAAGAAGATGAGAAAATTTTTGAAGCCTTAGCCGCCGGAGCAAATGGTTATATTCTTAAAAAAACAGCACCAGGTAAATTGCTCGAAGCTATTCGTGAGTTAGCCGAAGGCGGAGCGCCAATGAGCAGCCAGATCGCGAGAAAAGTGGTGGCCGCTTTCCAGGAAAAAAATACGCAATCAACGGGAGTACTTGCTGCACTCTCCAACCGTGAGCACGAAATTCTGGAATTGCTGGCTAAAGGAATGTTATATAAAGAAATCTCCACCAAGCTCGGCATTGCCCAGGAAACAGTAAGAAAGCATGTTTACCACATTTATGAAAAGTTACACGTAACCAATCGCGTGGAGGCAGTGAATAAATATTTTGGACGGTGAGTGTATAATTTGAAAACAGGGGGATAATGTGGCCGTATGGGAATGATTAAATCACAAAGGAACCAGTATATAAAGTTATACGAGGGCCCATAATTAATAATCATATTTTGAAACGCGGGGCTGTGCTTTGGTCTCCTCCTCTGCGGGGAGCTACCCCGTACACACAAACAGGCATTTTTAGGCATAATACGGATAATACCCGGTGCAGCGCACCGGGATATTTGTAGCACGGAAAAGCAATATGGAATAAGCCGCAGAGCGGCGTAATATTAACCTGGTGCATGATGTTTTTTAATATTACGGTGCGCTGCACCTGGAAATACCTTATCCACTATAGTGCTACAAATATTACCGCTGCGCTGCAGCTATTTAAACACCTTGTATACAGCGCAGCTTCGGGGAGGCCGGGAGGGGCTTTACTTCTCCGCCACATAAAAAAGATCAAAACACGCATCACCGGCTTCTTTTATAAAATAATCTTCATGAGTGATGCCTGTAGTAAGGTCTTCGTTCTGCTTTAATAATTTCTTCCTGTTCATCCTGTTTAAAATATCATAAGGAATTTGCAGCAATTGCCGGGGAAGCCTGTATTGAAGATTAAAAATATCAAAACGCGTAATTTTTTTTACAGACGCTTTATTCTTTGCATAATAATCCATAATGGCATTATTGCCAAATACACCCAGGGCTTTTACATTACTGAAATGGCGACCCAATAACTGCTTCAGTTCTTCAACAGTATATTCACGCACATGCCAGGGGTTTCTTGTTATAGACATTTTCTTATTTGGTGTAGTAACTATAAGCTTACCGCCTTTTTTCAGCACCCGGTTAATCTCTTTCAAAAATTCATTGTCTTTGGGAATATGCTCTATTACCTGGAAGGTTATCACAAAATCAAAAGTATCAGAGGGAATATCTGTTAATGGCGGAATATTCATTTGTATAAACCTAACGCCATTATTCTTAAATGCATCTGAATGAATAATATCCGTTTCAAACTTATCAATTGTTACAAATGCTTCTGTATGCGGTGCTATTATCTCAACACCATAGCCACTGCCCGTACCAATCTCCAGTACTTTGCCTGAAATAAGTTTCGCCGCTTCAAGATAGGCAAGCAATGACCGCTGGTATACATAGTTGTCCGAATAATCTTTTTGAGATACTCTTTCTGCTGTTTGTAATATTTTCATATCAATCAATAAAACCTCTTATACAGAGCATTTGAACTGCGAAGATAATAAGCTTTGAACGGATTTTATTTTCCTAAGCCAGTATCACATATTGATTACCTGAAAGCCGATGATAATGATCGCTCTTTCTTCCATCCTTCAGATGCGGGATTTCCTTTAATAAGTTTAATGAATTTTTATGAGCGGATGTTTTTTGAAATAATAATCCGCCGCAATTGAAACCGGCAACCCGATTGCCAGCATAAGAATAATAGTGCCGGTTAAAATATTATTTATAGCAAGATTAGCCGGCCTGTTGAATGTAACAGGCAGCACAACAATATTCATAACCAGCCAAACAAATAAGCCATATAACAAGCCGCTGGCAATTTTATTTCTTTGCAAAAAGCTGAGACGGGGGAAAAGCAAAAAATAAAATATAACCCAGCAGAGTGCAATACAATAATGCAGCAACAATCCCAATAACCCTATACCAACACCTCCATTAAACGCCTGCTTTCCTAAAATACCACTGGCAATTCCCTGGAATATTTTTAGCGCAGAGGCTTGCTTTAAAACAAAACTATATACTATTACTGCAGCCGCTGCATCGGCAGTACCGGCAATAATCCAGGCAAATAATATAGGCTTAAAAGGCAATTTCATACAATACCCGTAGTATATGCATCTTAAAGTTATAAACTTAATTCAATAATTCTTCTGTTGTAATTTTGCCTGGTGAAACAAATCCAAAACCCCATAATTCTCTTTGATGGCGTATGCAATCTTTGCAATAGCAGCATACAGTTTGTTCTTAAAAAAGATAAGAAGAAACAATTCTATTTTACATCATTGCAAAGTAATGCAGGGCAACAACTGCTTAAGCAATATCGATTATCTCCAGGCAAATTTGATTCTTTTATTTTAATTGAAAATAACAAAGCTTATACAAGAAGTACGGCAGCCTTGCGTGTGGTAAAAAGGCTGAGCGGATTATGGCCGCTGCTGTATATATTCATCATAATACCTCCTTTTATACGAAATGCAGTATATGATTGGGTAGCGCGAAACAGGTATAAATGGTTTGGCAAATCTGAAAGCTGTATGCTTCCAACACCTGAGTTAAATGCAAGGTTCCTGCATTAATTGTTCCTTACTTTTCCAAGTATTTTCTGATAGCGTTTTTCATTTAGGTTGCGGGATATTATAGCAATGATGAAGCCCAAAACTATGCCTGCACCTATTATAAGCGCTATTTTATAATTATCCTGCGCAATAGGAATAATGCTGATGCCGCCCATAAAAATAATAAGAAAGAAAGAGGACAGGCAAACTATAAAACCCCATGCCAGGGTATAAATAAGATAGTATTTAATTATAGATCCCTGGCGTTGTTCTTTCCAGAAGTCAACAAATCTTAAATCATCTTTAGTAACCGGTTTGCTCAACTTTTATCTTTTGAAATATCAGGGAAATTGGTTGAAATATTTACTGGAAATTTTTATTCGCTCATCATCTCTCTCACCACTTTAATAATGTCTTCAGCATTGGGCTTGGTAAAATAATCGCCGTCTGAACCATAAGCAGGGCGACTTGCCTGTGCAGTTATTGTTCTTGGAGCCACATCGAGCCAGCGATAACCACCTTGTTCTTCCATCACTTTATTAAACATATACGCAGCAGTACCACCAGGCATATCTTCATCTGCAAAAATTATGCGGTTGGTTTTCTTTAATGATTCAACAATGGTATGATTAACATCAAAAGGAAGAAGCGTTTGAACATCTATAATCTCACAATGAATATTCATTTCTTCCAGCACTGCTGCAGCTTCCTGCGCTACACGCAATGTAGCGCCATATGATACGATGGTAATATCATCGCCTTCTTTTATTATTTCAGGTACCCCCAGGGCAACACGAAAATCTAATAGATTAGAAGGCAACTTTTCTTTTAACCGGTAAGCATTCAAACATTCTACCATTACGGCCGGGTCATTCACTTCCAGCAATGTGTTATACATACCTGCTGCCTGCACCATATTTCTTGGCACACATATATGAAATCCTCTCAGTGCATTTACCAATACGGCCATCGGAGAACCGCTATGCCAGATACCTTCAAGCCTGTGCCCGCGTGTACGGATAATTAACGGGCATCCCTGCCTTCCTTTGGTACGATAATGTAAGCATGCAACATCATCGCTCAGCGGCTCCAGTCCATACAGCATATAATCCACATACTGAATTTCCGCTATCGGGCGTAAACCACGCATTGCTAATCCTATCGCCTGGCCTACTATAGTGAGCTCTCTTATACCTGTATCAAAAATCCTTTGTGAGCCATGTTTTTGCTGCAGACCTGCAAACCCCTGGTTAACATCGCCGATGGAGCCCAGGTCTTCACCAAAAGCCAATACCCTGGGATTGTATTTGAATAACTCATCAAAATATTTATTCAATACCAGGTAGCCATTTATTGACGGTGCATTATCATCATACACTGCAGGTACGGGGTGAACATTTGCAAGGCTCTTAGTACCCTCATTATATAAATGCGACCTGTATAAACGACTTTGTTTAGCGTATAATTCGTCGTAATATTTTTTTACTTCTTCAGCGCTGCTAAAATTAACGCCGGTAGCCAGCGCTCTTAAAACATCTTTACGCAGCGGTTCACGGTTTTGTTGCAAAACCCTGATGGCTTTTTGAATACGCGGCAACTGTGTTGTTTCATTTTCTTTGACTGACTCCAGTACTGCAACTGTTTTCTTAACCATCTCCCTGAGCGGGGTAATATATTTATGCCACGCTATTTCCCGGCTTTGTTTTACAAATGCCTTGGCTCCTATTTCTATCGCGTTCAATTCTTCCTCATCAGCCAGGGCATTTGCTAAAATCCACTCCCTCATTTTCTTATTACAGTCCCATTCCCGCTCCCACTCCAGCCTTTCCTGCGATTTATACCGCTCATGGCTACCCGAAGTTGAATGACCCTGCGGTTGTGTTACATCTTCCACATGAAATACTGCCGGTGTATGTGTTTCACGAATTTTTTGAATGCCTTCTTCAAACACTTCACACATGCCTGCATAATCCCAGCATTTTACCTTATATATATCAATACCATCTGTATTATGCTTTTTTTGAAATCCCTTCAACGCCTCAGAGATCGAGCCCTTTACAATCTGTTCTCCCGAGGGAACGGATATTCCGTAAGCATCATCCCAAATAAAAATTGCCAAAGGAATCTGCATTACGCCGGCGGCATTAACGGCTTCCCAAAAATGCCCTTCCGCGGTTGATGCATCGCCAATAGTGCAGAAGCAAACCTCGTTACCATTATTAGATAATGCTTTAAACTGGTGCAGCAATTCAATATCTCTGAAAACTTTAGATGCAAAAGCTAAACCAACAGCTCTCGGCATTTGTCCTGCCGTTGGTGCAATGCCATTGGTAAAATTTTTAAGATCAACAAGGTTACGTATCTCACCATTCTTATCCATAAACGCGGAAGAAAAATGCGAGTTCATTTGCCTGCCGGCACTATGAGGTTCGTCAGCATCATCCGGGTTGGCATACAACTGCGAAAAAAAATCTTCAATTGTAGCTACGCCTGTAGCAAAAGCAATAGTTTGATCGCGGTAATAGCCGGCATAAAAATCGCCGGGCTTGAAGAATTTGGATAATGCAACCTGTGGCACTTCCTTTCCATCGCCAAAAATGCCAAACTTAGCTTTGCCTGTAAGTACCTCCTTACGGCCGAGCAAACTGGCTTCCCTGCTTTCGCAAGCCTGTTTATAGTCATCCATAACTTCCTGCCGAAAACGTTCGAAGGAAAGTTTTTCTTCAGATATGGTATCGTGGGAAATGGTTTGCTCCATATGCACAAAAATACCCGAAAAATATTTAAATGGCCTTTGTTAATATAGCAGGAACTGAAATATGTGTACATGTTGTTTAATTAGGTGCGAAATACAATTTCAGCTTATATTTGCGCCACTTTTAAAAACATGCAATTATGGCTAATACAGCAGATATCAGCAGGGGAATGATCCTGAAATTAGATGGTAGTCTTTATAGTGTAGTGGAATTTGGTGAAAATAAAACTGCGAGGGCCGCTGCTAAGGTGTGGGCTAAATTAAAGGGGGTTGATAATAACCGCAGCATAGAAAAAACGTGGAACTCAGGTGATACCATTTATCCTGTGCGTGTTGAAAAAAAATCTTTCCAGTTTTTATATAAAGATGACTCTGGTTACAATTTCATGGATAATGAAACCTTTGAGCAGATTGCTATTGCTGAACATCTTGTAGATGCTCCGCAATTTTTAAAAGAAGGCCAGGAAGTAGGTGTGCTGATCAACACCGAAACCGAATTGCCTATGAATGTTGAATTGCCTGATAAAATTGTAGTATTGGTTACTTACAGCGAACCAGGTGTTAAAGGCGATACTGCAACCCGTACATTAAAAGCCGCCACTGTTGAAACAGGCGCTACCGTAATGGTTCCTTTGTTTGTAAATGAGGGCGAATTAATCCGCATCAATACAAAAACAGGGGAATATGTTGAAAGAGTAAAAAACTGATTTGGATAGAATTACCCTGAATTACTATCTTAGCCGCCAGTTTCCGATTAAATTCGGGCAAAACTTAAACAAAACCACATGGATTTTAAACAAATTCAGGAGTTGATAAAAATTATCAACAAATCCAATATTGGCGAAATAACCCTTGAGGAAAAAGATTTTAAAATTACCATCAAGCAGAAAGAAGACCATATTACGCAGGTTGTATCTTCTCCTTCTGCAGTATTACCAACATATGTTTCTGAAGCAGCAGCCAGGCCGGCAGCAGCTCAGGAGCACACAGCAGAAAAAGCCAAGCCTGCCGCTGAACCAAAAGCTGAAAATCTCATTACTATTAAAAGCCCGATGATAGGTACCTTTTACCGGCGCCCATCGCCTGACAAACCGATTTTTGCGGAAGTTGGAGATGATGTTACGCCCGGTAAAATAGTGTGTATTATTGAGGCAATGAAGTTATTTAATGAAATAGAAAGTGAGGTAAGCGGAAAAATAGTTAAGATACTGGTAGACGATGCCAGCCCTGTTGAGTACGACCAGCCGTTATTCCTCGTAGAACCTAATTAATTTGATAATTTGAAAATGTGCTGATTTGAAAATGAGTTACACTCATTTCTGAATTTTCCCGGTTACTTTCAAATTTTCAAATTCCCGAATTTTCAAATTGACTACATGTTCAAAAAAATACTGATTGCAAATCGTGGCGAAATTGCATTGCGTATTATACGCACGTGCAGAGAGATGGGTATTAAAACCGTTGCCGTATATTCTACTGCAGATAAAGACAGTCTGCATGTAAAGTTTGCTGACGAAGCTGTTTGCATCGGTCGCCCCCAAAGCTCAGATTCTTATCTTAACATTCCCCACCTGATGGCTGCCGCTGAAATTACCAATGCAGATGCCATACACCCGGGTTATGGTTTTTTGGCTGAGAATTCAAGATTTGCCAGGATATGTGGTGAGCATGGAATAAAATTTATCGGCCCAACGCCTGAAATGATCAATGCAATGGGTGATAAGATCACCGCGAAAGAAACAATGATTAAAGCCGGCGTGCCTGTAGTGCCGGGTGGCGAAGGTTTGCTGGAGAGCGTTGATGAAGCTAAAGGCATTGCAAAAGAAATAGGATATCCCGTAATACTTAAAGCAACAGCCGGCGGCGGCGGGAAAGGTATGCGTGTGGTTTGGGAAGAAGGTGAAATGGAAAAAGCATATAACACCGCTAAAGCAGAAGCAGCCGCGTCGTTTAAAAATGATGGCGTGTATATGGAAAAATTTGTGGAAGAACCGCGGCATATAGAAATACAAATTGCGGGTGACCGTTACGGTAAGGTTTGCCACATGAGCGAAAGAGATTGTTCCATTCAACGCCGCCATCAAAAGCTGGTTGAAGAATCTCCTTCTCCGTTTATGACCAATGAACTTCGTGAAAAAATGGGAGAAGCCGCTGTTAAAGCAGCATCTGCTATTAATTATGAAAGCGTTGGCACAATAGAATTCCTGGTTGATAAGCACAGGAATTTTTATTTTATGGAGATGAATACGCGTATACAGGTGGAACATTGCGTAACGGAGGAAGTAACCAATTTCGACCTTATTAAAGAGCAGATAAAAATCGCGTCAGGCGAATCTATTTCGGGCAGAAATTATTACCCTGAAATGCATGCTATTGAATGCCGTATCAATGCTGAAGATCCTTACAACGATTTCAGGCCTTCACCCGGCAAGATAACGGTATTACACCAACCAGGCGGGCATGGCGTAAGGATTGACTCTCATACTTATGCCGGTTATATTATTCCGCCATACTACGATTCAATGATCGCTAAAATTATTGCTGTAGCCCGCACCAGGGAAGAAGCCATAAATACCATGAGCCGGGCATTGAGTGAATATGTGATTGAAGGCGTAAAAACTACTATTCCTTTTCACCAGCAGCTTATGCGTAATGAAGATTTTATAAAAGGCAACTTTACTACGAAGTTCCTTGAAAGTTTTACTATGTTGTAGCCACTGCTATCTGTTTTGACTGTCCCCCGCTGTGCGGGGGATTTTTGTTTGCTTTAATAGAAAAGAATTTAAACCTATTCCCTGATTTAAAAGTTGTATTTTTATACATGTAAGGTATAAGTGTTTATGAGCTTTTCACGCTGAAAGGGCGCGTATATTTATTATGTTGAAGCTTAGCGATAAAGAACTGCTTTTGTTGATAAAAAATGATGACTATTCGGCCTTTGACGAATTATACAACAGGTATTGGCTGCCATTATTTAATAAGGCATATAAACGCTTACGCGATAAGGAAGCATGCTGTGATATACTACAGGACATTTTTACAGACCTGTGGAATAAGCGTTCAGTGAGGGAAATAGATAATGCGCCTGCCTATCTAAACGCTGCTGTTAAAAATAAAATCTATACGCTTTTAGCAGATGGAAAAGCAGGTCATCATTTTGTACAGCCTTTTGAAAATATGATAAGCACCGCCACTGCCGACAGCAGCTTTAACCAGAAAGAGATCAATAAGCTGCTTTACCTGTGGATGCAAAGCCTGCCCGAAAAAAGACGGGAAATATTTCGCCTGAAATATTATGAAGGCGCTTCTACCCGCGTAATCAGCGAACAGCTCAATATATCTCAAAAAACAGTGCAGAACCAGTTATTGCTTGCTTTCCAGGACCTCAGAGTTCGTATTGCCGAATATGTTGCCGCTACAGGAGTGGTTATTATTTTAAAGGACACGTTTTTTTAAAACAGCGCACGGAATATGCGGATGATGCCGGCGCATTTCAACTTTTCGCGTGGGGTGATCTTGTGCAGATTCCTCCTGCGTCGGAATGACAAGCTGTGGTGCAATGTTCAGCTTTAATACAATAGTTGAACATTTGTACTATTGTTCAACATACATTCCAAAGCTTGTCATTCCGAGTTCCCAACCTGAATCAGGAAAAATATAAAGATGACATTAATGTGGCTCGCTGTAAAAAAAGCATTCTAAAAGTCTGTCTCATTTGGTTAAATCACCTGAAGGCTATTTTATTGGTATGCACAGGTAGCCCCTGACTGGGGCAAATAAAACCACTGGTATTTTGCTACAAACGGGTAACCGCTACGCGGCAGGATGCAATGGGCTATCGGCTATTAGCCGTCAGCAATCAGTTTTCAGAAATACACGTCTCATGTTTTACTGCTTACTTTTCACATCTCACCAGTCATTTCCCGCTTTGCTGCTTTGTTTTCTGTGCCATAGGCACAATCTGTTTGTAGATAAACCGGTTATTGTGTCAATTATGCACCATAGGCGCTACCCCTGGTACACAAAAAGCTGGCAAAACAAAAGCCTGATTTTTAATTCATTGTAATGATGTCATTATAACGCAGGACGAATCTCCCGTAGCATTAGTACCTACATGCGAAAAGTTGAAATACAACAGGATGATACAGATTAACCTGCATACATTCCTTGCACCTTCGCCATACCCGTTTTATCCTTGTTCTATTTACCGCATTAGGTATGCTTAACAGGTATGCAGCACAGCATCAGAAAAAATTTTGCTTCCTTTTGGGAGATTTTCCTTTTTTACAGACTATACTAATATAAAGCAACCGGCATGCCTGCAAATAAAGGATCAAAATATTTAGAGGAGCTCGCTCAAAAAATACTGGCGGGAACAGCGTCGGAACAGGAAAAGCTGTTTCTTGAAGAGTATTATAACGCCTTTGAAAAACACCCAGATGCTCAAACTCTGCTTACTCCTGAAGAGCTGCAACATCTTCAGCAAACTACTCATCAAAAGATCCATAGCAGGGTAACTGATATCTCCCTGCCCACACGTAACAGGCATACAATATGGCGATGGATTGCGGCAGCGGCTTTTTTAATATTCATCGCCGGCAGCGCCATATTTTTCCTGAAAAGCACCAGCAATACAACTATTGTAAAAGCGCCTCTCCAAAATGAAGCCGAAATTTTACCGGGAGGAAATAAAGCCACGCTTACCTTAAACAACGGGTCTACCATTGTATTAGACGATGCACAAAATGGGTCCCTGGCACAACAGGGAAATACAGAGATAAACAAAACAGCAGACGGGCAAATTGTTTATAAATTAACCCAACAAAACCCGGCTTCTTCGTCTATACAATATAATACAATTACCACACCCAAAGGCGGCCAATACCAGGTGAGCCTGCCGGATGGAACCCAGGTATGGCTTAATGCCGCTTCTTCCATCCGCTTTCCTACAAGCTTTACGCAAAAAGAAAGAACAGTTACCATAGCGGGAGAAGTATATTTTGAAGTAGTGCATGATTCTGAAAAGCCTTTTATTGTTGCTGCCGGCAATACTAAAGTACAGGTATTAGGCACAAGCTTTAATATTATGGCATATGATAACGAGGAGGTAAAAAAAACAACATTGGTGGAAGGCTCCATACAATTAACGGATAATGGCAGGATGTCAACCCTTCACCCGGGCGAACAAATGCAGGTGAATGAAAAAGATTTTAAGCTTATTAAAAATGCTGATGTTACTGCCGAGCTTGCCTGGAAAAACGGTTTATTTTATTTTAAGGATGCCGGCATACAAACAGTGATGAAACAGGTGGAAAGATGGTACAACATTTCTGTAAAGTTTGAAGGCAATATACCCGAAAAGCAGTTCAATGGTAAAGTGCCACGTAATGCAAACCTTGCCGAACTGATGGAAATTTTAAGTTTTTACGATGATATGAAATGCACTATTGATAATAACATCATTACTATTATGCAGCGGCATAATAAATAATTAATTAACCGATTCTATAACCAAAACTTTAACGAATGAAGTAATCAAAAACGGGACACTGAAAACCGGGAAATGATTGGACCCATTTCCCGGCGAGTAAGGAATTACTGCTTAGCATTGAAATTAATCCCTTACATCTAACAATTACAAAAGTATGATTTCTCAACCAAATGGGAAGCGCATGGCAAAACCGCGGCTTTCATTTATTGTATTGTCTATGAAACTGACTATTATGCTGCTGACAACCTTCGTTTTGCAGGCAAGTGCAAAAAGCTATAGTCAGCAATTGAACATTAACCAAAAAAATATTTCCGTAGCCACACTGCTGCAAATTATTGAGAAGCAAACCGATTACCATTTCCTGTATGATAATTTACAGATGAAGGATATGGTAATAAAAAATATTTCGCTCAACGGCGCCAGTGTTGATGAGGTGCTGAATGAGAGTTTTAAAGGATTGCCCCTCAGCTATAAAATCATTCGTAAAACAATTGTTGTAAAGCGAACATCAGAAGTATCTGTTGCCGCTCCTTCAACTTTAAGCCAGCCGGATAAACAGCAGGCGGAAACCATATCGGGCTTGGTAGCCGATGCTAACGGAACGCCACTTCAAAAAGTGAGCATTGTTGAAAAGGGAACCGCTAACGGTACTACTACCGATGCGGGTGGAGAATTTTCCATAACCGTACGCGATAAAACATCGGTATTACTGTTTTCTTATGTGGGCTTCGAAAACCAGGAAATTACGGTTGGCAACCAGACTTATATAAAAGTTACGCTTGTTCCTGCTACCGACTCGCTTACCGATATTGTTGTAGTAGGATATGGCAAGCAAAAGAAAAGTGACCTTACCGGCTCCATCAGTTCCTTAAAAGGTAAGGACGTAACAGACCTGGGTACACAAAGGGTAGACCAGGCTTTACAGGGAAAGGCTTCTGGGGTGCTGGTATTAAATACCGATGGAGCGCCCGGCGGCAATACCACCATACGGGTACGCGGCATGAACTCTGTACTGGGCGGCAACAACGCGCTGGTGGTAATTGATGGTTTGCAGGGAGGCAGCTTAAATAATATAAATCCTAATGATATTGAGTCGATAGAAATATTGAAAGACGCTTCGGCTACCGCCATCTATGGTTCACAGGGCGCCAACGGCGTTATACTGATCACCACAAAGCTGGGAAGAAAAGGCAAGCCCACCATTACCTACGATGGATTTTACGGTATGCAAAAGATATTGAAAACGCTCCCCATTATGAGCGGGCTTGATTTTGCAAAAACGGTAAATGCCAACAAGCAATCCCAGAATGGAAATGGCTTTACTCCGGCACCCGTTTTCACCGACCTCCAGCTCGATTCCATAGCAGCGCTGGGTTTTGGTGTTAACTGGCAGGAGGTTATATACAGAAATGCTCCGCTGCATAACCATGCCCTGTCTATTGCCGGCGGAACCGAGAATACAAAATACATGGTTTCCGGCGGCTATTTAGATCAAAAGGGTATAATGGTCAATTCATTCTATAAACGCTTTACCATAAGGGCAAACCTGCAAACGGATATTACCGATTGGGCAAGCTTCAGTGTCAACTGGTCTGCCGCTAAAGAGCAGGGCAATGCGCCTTCGTTTGGAAGCGCAGGCGATGTGGCATTTAACCAAAAGCCGGCTAACGCTGCTCCGCGGTGGGATCCTTTGCAGCCTATTTACAATCCTGATGGCTCCTACCATCAGCACGACGCGGGCTATGGTGCATATGATGTATGGAACCCCCTGGCAAGCGCCGTGGAGCCTAAAATTGATAACAATACGATCACCAATAATCTTTTTGCTTCTTTGGATTTTAAAATTCTGAAAGGGCTTACATTAAGGATCAGCGGAGGCGGGTCGATAGGAAATGTGGATAACAGCACATTCAGCAACCTGAAAACCGGGCAAGGGCTGGGAGCGAACGGGCAGGGAATAATCACCCGAATGCTATGGCGTTACTATCAAAATTCCAATGTGCTCACTTACGACAGATTCTTTGGCAGGCACCATCTCACGCTTACAGGTGTAGAGGAGCAATCTTCCACCTACAGCAAATATGAACGGATGACCGCCGAAGATTATGCCACCGATATAACCGGGAATAACAACCTCGGCGGCGCAAAAAGAATTGTGGTGTATAATAATAATTCGTTCCGGCAACTGCAATCGTATATGGGTCGTATTAACTACAGTTTCGATGATAAATATTTACTGACAGCCAGTATACGGGGTGATGGGTCATCGGTATTCGGCGCTAACAACAAGTGGGGATACTTCCCTTCTTTTTCAGTGGCATGGAATGTGGTTAACGAAAATTTCCTGAAAGACCAGACGGTTGTTTCCAACCTGAAGCTGAGGTATAGCTGGGGCATCACCGGCAACCAGGCCATTCAACCCTATCAAACATTTGCCACTATCGGCTCCGGCGCGAACTATCCTTATAACGGAACAGATCAAACGGACCTTGGGTACTATGTGGCAAGCCCGGCCAACCCTAATTTAAAATGGGAGAATACGCAACAAAATAATTATGGCATCGACCTGGGATTTTTCAACAACCGCTTAAATATCACAGCAGACTACTACACAAAATACACACGCGATTTGCTGATGTATCGCTCCTTGCCCAATTATACCGGTTATAATAATTTGATCGATAACGTTGGCTCCATGGAGAACAAAGGGATTGAACTGATGATAAACGGAGATATCCTGAATAAAGAAATAAAATGGAATTCTGGGTTCACTATTTCCAGCAATAAGAATAAGGTGCTGAGCCTGGGAGAATATGAGAGAATACCCTTCTACACTTCAAATGGCGGATATGGCATAGGTGATGTGGATAAACCACTCATGTATTTAATAGCCGGGCACTCCATGGGTGAAATGATAGGATATAAGTTTTTAGGCATCTGGAGCACGAAAGAACAGGCTGAAGCTGCCCAATACGGGCAATTGCCGGGCGATGAAAAGTATTTTGACGCCAACGGGGATGGCAATATCAATGTTGAAGACCTTGTGATCATAGGCAATGCCATGCCAAAATTTATTTTTGGGTGGAACAACAGGCTTTCCTATAAAGGGTTTGATCTTAACTTCCTGATACAGGGTTCACAGGGCAATGACTTATTTAATATTCCGAGAGTAAGAATGGAATCCAGCTATGAAGGCACCAGCATCAGGCTGCTGGACAGGTGGACGGTTGATAACCAGGATACAGATGTACCGGCTATTACAGACGCGCTGACGCGGCAGGCGGCCAACCTGACATCGAAAGTAAACATCGGGTTCGACAACCGCTCCTCCAGATGGGTGGAAGATGCATCATATGTACGCCTTCAGAATGTAACATTGGGGTATACGTTACCGGCTGACATTATCAGGAGCATACATTTTAAAACCATCAGGGTGTATGTAAGCGCTACCAACCTGTATACCTGGACAAAATACTCGGGGTATACGCCGGAAGTAAGCTCCTACAACGATAACGATGCCTCTATAGGCGTTGATTTCAGCAGTTATCCTCAATCGCGTATCGTAAATGTTGGCTTGAATATTTCATTTTAAATCTGACACCATGAACAAAAAAATCATTTATATATTTTACATGCTTTCTGCAACACTTTTTTCCTGCAAAAAGTTAACAGAAACGCCGCTCAGTTTTGTTGAGCCTACGAGTTTCTATCAAACCAAAGCCCAGATAGAAGCCGCCTTTGCCGCATCCATGAACAGTTTATGGAACGGATGGGACGGATACCAATATCCCGGGTTACACTATTTTGAGTACGATGACCAGTTGGGAGGGGGAAACCTGGTCATCCCCAATAATTTTGCGGCAGACTTATGGAGAAAACATTATGCAGCGATATTGAACTTAAATACAGCCATCGCAGCCATGAAGAATGGCAACCTTGGCTCATCGGTTGATGAAGAGACCCTCAATCAGCTAATGGGGCAGGCATTGTTTTTAAGAGGATGGAATTATTTTGTGCTTGTTCGCTTATGGGGCGATTTGCCTTTGGTTTTGGATGACACTGAAGACCCTATTGCAAATCCGCCTTCCCGCACAGCGGTAAAAGATATTTATACCGCTATCGTAAGCGACCTTACAACAGCCGTTGCCGACCTCCCTGCCGAATGGAGCGATGGATCCATTACAAAACCCACCCGCGATGCGGCCAAGGGTATGCTAGCTAAAGTTTATTTAACCATGGCAACAGCCCCTTTAAACGAAACCGATAATTATGCCAAGGCCGCCGCCCTGGCTAAGGAGGTGATAGATGCCGGTACCTATTCTTTAATACACGATATTGACAAAGTATTTACGCTTGATACCAGGTATGGACCTGAAGTAATGTTCACTTTTACCGCTAACTATGCAGACGGAACCATGAGCCCGCAGGTGTGGACGCCTCCTGTGCTTAACGGCTGGGGCGATTATGCCGTACAACCGCAATGGGCAGAGGCCTATCCTGAAACACCCCGTAAAGATGCCTATCTCTTAACCATGCTCAACGGCGTAAAATACACCAACTGGTCGGGTACATCCACTCCGTTTATCAAAAAATACATGTATGATACACAGGACGATTATAATGCATACCGGTCTAATGTAGTGTTGCCTGTATTAAGGCTGGCAGATGTTTACCTGATGTTTGCCGAAGCGGATAATATGGCCAATGGCGCTCCTACCCAGGCTGCCGTTGATGCCGTTAATAAGATTATTGAAAGAGCAAACGGGTATACCACTAATGCAAACCACCCTCTGGCTACCATCGGTATGTCTAAAGATGCTTTTGACGCTCTGGTAATTGAAGAAAGAAACCAGGAGCTGTGTTTTGAAACAGGCGACCGCTGGTTTGACCTTTGCAGGAAAAGAATACTTGGAGAAAAAACCATAGCGTTTTACCGGCAAAATTTTTCCGACGATGACTATTTGTATCCTTTACCGGATAATGATCTGAGGCTTAATGAAAACCTTACTCAAAATAACGGCTACAGCATGCCTTAAATAAATGGGGATGGGTTGATGAACAGGGATGGGTTTAAACCCATCCCTGTTTATTCGTAAAAATATCAATATCAGTTTTGTGCAAAGAAAAATTTATTTGTCATTCATACTCGCCTGCTTTATTACGCCTGCCCTTTTTGCCAGAATATACTATGTTTCTGCAAAAGGAAATGATCAGAACAATGGAAGTATTTCATCGCCCTGGAAAACCATTGCGAGAATCAACCGGCAGCAGCTCCAACCCGGCGATAGTATATTATTTAAAAGGAATGATACTTTCAGAGGCAACCTTATTCCCTGCAGCGGCAACGCCAATGCCTATATGTTTTACGGCGCTTATGGAAAGGGAAATAAACCCTTATTGCTGGGTTCAGTAAACAGATCGTATAAAACTGACTGGATAAGCATAGGGAACAATCTCTGGCAAACTTCCGGCGTATTTTTGAGCGGCACCACCAATGCTGCAGATGCAGGGAATATTATTTTTAATAATGAAGAATCCTGCGGATGGAAGTTATCTTCAAAAGAACTGTTACAAAAACAGGGAGATTTTTATTCAGATACCCGAAACGCATCGGTCATATTGTATTCCGTCAGCAATCCCGGCAGGTTTTACAGCAATATTGAAATAGCGCTCAAAAAAAATGTAATTGATGAATCTTTCAGATCATTTATTATTTACCAGGATATTGACATACGTTACACCGCCGCGCACGGCATAGGCGGAACAAAATGCAATAATATCATCATCAGGGATATGGATTTCTCCTTTATTGGAGGCGGCTATCATGAAGGATTAGTACGGTACGGCAATGGAGTGGAATTTTATAATGATGCACATGATAATATAGTGGAGCAGTGTTGCTTTAACCAGATATATGATGTGGCAATGACACCACAGGGTGATCTCGACAATTACAAAGTATACAACATTATCTTCAGAAATAATATAGTTACTCATTGCGAACAGTCTTTCGAATTTTGGGTGAGAGGAAAAAATGCCATTGCAGAAAATATCTATTTTATCAACAACACCTGTTTAGATGCAGGCTCAACCTGGGCGCATGAACAGCGGGAAAAATATGTAACCTCCCACCTGTTGTTTTGGGGGTCTAATGCACCATACAATAATATCTACATCTGCAATAATATTTTCTGCAACAGTCAAAAAGCGGGAATATTTGAAGCCTCACCCAGGCTACGTAATCTGCAGCGCCCAAACGTGATCATTGACTACAACTGCTGGTATATAACAGATACCGCTTCAATGCTGGCAACAGTTGCCCGGTGGACAAGGGGCACACCCAATATCCCCACAATGGCTTATACAACATGGAGCAATTATAAACAACTGACTGGCCAGGATGAACATTCATTGTTTGAAGACCCAAGGCTGGATATTGATCTGCGACCGATGCCCGGCTCACCCTGTATTGGAAGAGGCATAAAAATAGATACTGTAATCAATGATCCTGCAGGAAACTGCAAAAGCGAACAGGATACTTATACCATCGGCGCTTTTGAAGCGGAGCCGGAAAAACCAGCTATTGAAGATAAAACTGCAGAGCCCAAAACGGTTACGGATATGGTATCCGTTTCTGTTAAGGTAAATGATCCGGATTATATTTTTATGGGTGATGATCCTGCTTCCATCACAGCCACGCTGGTAAACAAAAGCAAAGCGCCTGTTAAAGCCAATGTAAAATTTACCATCACAACAGACAAAAAAGTTCCGGTTGCCACAGCTACTCAAAAACTAAAGCTGAAAGCAGGCGGGCAACTGGCCATCCCGTTTACACAAAAGCTTACCCACCCGGGGTTTTATATAACTACGGTTAACGTTGCCATAGCAGACAGTAATGTATCGCCCATAGTAACAAATATTGGGTATGAGCCTGAAAAGATCGTTGCGCCTGCTGATGCCCGACCGGATTTTGACAGCTTTTGGAATGCAACGTTGAAAGAACTATCATCAATACCGCTCAATGTAAAGCTTACCCACACACCTCAATACGACAGCAAAGACTATACGGTATTTGAAGTGGAGTTAACATCATGGAATAATGAGCAGGTAAAAGGGTACTATGCCCGGCCTAAACGCGAAGGAAAATTTCCGGCATCCCTGTTGTTCCAGGGGTATGGCGCCAAACCTTCTGCACCCGATACCACCTGGGATGGCTTTGCCCATATGCTGGTATCGGTAAGAGGTCAGGGTCTGAACCTGCCGCAAAATAAATATGGCGATTGGATCACGTATGGGTTGGACAATAAAGAAAATTACTACTATCGCGGGGCATATATGGATTTGATACGTGCTATAGATTTTATAGTTACAAGACCTGAAATAGATACAACAAAAATCATTGCCACAGGCGGCAGCCAGGGCGGTGCTTTTACTTTTGTGGCTGCGGCATTAGATAAACGCATCAAAGCATGTTCTCCCTGGATACCTTTTCTTTCTGATTTTAAAAACTACTTCAGCATAGTGGCATGGCCAAAAATGAATTTTGACGAAGCAATAAAAAAAGACCCTCAGTTACATTGGGGCCATATTTATGAGGTACTGAGTTATTTTGACATCAAAAATTTTGCGCACAAAATATCATGCCCGCTCTTTATGGGTATAGGTGTACAGGATATGATCTGCCCTGGCCAAATAAACTTTGCAGCTTATAATAACGTGAATGCTGCAGTTAAGTCATGGGTGGCTTATCCGCGGGAAGGGCATGGTATGAGCAGCGATTTCTTTATACAACAGCAACGATTTATACAACAACAATTACATCTGAACAATGAAACCGGCAACATGCATTAGCACGCTCATTATTTTTTTCGGCATTCATGCCGGCAGCGTAATGTCGCAAAACATTATAAAAGTGGCAGCTATATTCGGAGACGATATGGTATTACAAAGGCAGAAGCCTGTTAAAATATGGGGAGAAAGCAAAAATGATAATCGCTTTGTCGTAAGTTTTAAGGGAGAAACCAAACAGGTAAAGCCTGATCGCCACGGTAAATGGTCAGTATCGTTTAGTCCTTCAGAAGCCGGCGGGCCTTATGAAATGCTTTTTTCAGGAGAAGAAAATTTTTCTTTCCATAATATCCTTATGGGTGATGTATGGTTTTGTTCCGGGCAATCCAACATGGAATGGCCAGCTATGTCGGCATTTAACGGCGGCTACGAACTAAAACATGCCAATTATCCTGAGATAAGAGATTTTCATGTTGAGCCCAACACCAGCGGCACACCGCAAAATACCCTTGCTTCCGGCGCATGGCAGGTTTGCACGCCGGAAAACACAGCATCTTTTTCTGCTGTTGCTTATTTTTTTGCAAGAAATATTCACCTTACAGAAAAAGTTCCGGTAGGCATAATTAATGCTTCCTGGGGCGGTACATTAATTGAATCGTGGGCAAGCGCAGAAAGTCTCGTAAGCCATCCTGATTACCGGGAACAAATACAAAAACTGGTTGCCGGCAGGGGAACGCCACAGGATTTTGACAGTCTGCAAAAAAGAACAGCAGCGCAATACACAGCGTGGGAAAATAACATTCAACAGGCAGATAGCGGCTACCTGCAAAAATGGTATGCCCCTGATTATGATGTAACCAACTGGAGCACTTTGGTAGCTCCCGGTTATTGGGAAAACCAGGGGTTAAAGGATTTTGACGGCGTGGTATGGCTTCGCAAAACATTTGATGTGCCTAACAGCATGTTGAACCGTGAGCTGGTGGTAAACCTGGAAATACTCAGCGATTATGATCAGACATTCTTTAACGGAAAATTTATCGGAGCTGTTGGCTGGGATAATGGAAGAAGGATCTATTGTGTGCCGGCATCACTTGTAAAACCGGGCGCTAATAATATTACCGTCAGGCTGTTCAATAAAAAAGGGGATGGTGGTTTTAAAAGCAAAAACGCTACCGATCTTTACATAAGAGAGCTGGTTGAATCCCCTCACCCTTTGCTCATTCCTTTATCCGGCGAATGGCAATACAAACCATCTTTGCCAGTTACAACCATTCCGCCACAGCCGGCAGCAGGGCCCGGTCATAGTATGCCCACATCCATTTACAACGGTATGGTATATCCCTTCAGGGATCTGGCTTTAAAAGGATTTTTGTGGTACCAGGGCGAAAGCAATAACAGCAGGGCATATCAGTACCGCACATTGACAGGTCCGTTGATAGAAGGCTGGCGTAAACAATTTAACCAGGGCGATCTGCCGTTCCTGTATGTGCAGCTATCTGGGTTTGGCGCCATAAAATCAGAGCCCACCGGAAGCAGTTGGGCTGAATTGCGGGAATCGCAGGATGCAGCGCTTCAATTGCCTAATACGGGCATGGCGGTAACCTGGGATGTCGGTAATCCTTTTGATGTTCATCCGCCCGATAAGCAAACTGTTGGCTACAGGCTTGCCATGGAAGCGGAAAGGCTGGTATATGGCAAGTCTGGTATTGAAACTTCTCCCACCTATAAATCAATGGTTACAGAAGGCAACAAAGTTCGTATATCATTCAACAATGCAGCGCATGGATTGAAAACAATAAATAACGATGTAAAAGGTTTTACCATTGCCGGCGCCGATCAAAAATTTGTTTTTGCAAAAGCAATCATCGAAGGGAAAGACGTAATTGTCTGGAACGATAATATCAGCCATCCTGTTGCCGTAAGGTTTGCATGGACGGAAAGCCCTAAAGAAAGTTTTGGGGCCAATCTTTATAACGTGGAAGGTTTTCCTGTATCACCTTTCAGAACCGATAACTGGGAAGCAATAAGCAGGGATTGGCGATAATGCGGAGTGAGAAACCTATTTTAGGGTGATGTTATCTTTTAACAGAAATGGGAGTTAACCCATTTTAGAAATGATATCGCAATTTCAATAGGAACGGGTTAAAACCGTTCCTATTAAAACCTCACCGCAGCAGGCATTGTATCTCCCTTCTTCCGTTCTCCGATCTGCTGCCGCCACATTGCATAATACAATCCTTTTTCATTGAGCAGTTTTTCATGCGTGCCTGTTTCTACCACATCGCCTTTTTCAAGCACATAAATTCTGTCTGCATGCATAATGGTTGATAGCCTGTGTGCAATGAGTATCGTTATCTGTGAACCTGTAGAAGAAATCTCGCGGATGGTATCTGTAATTTCTTCTTCCGTTAAAGAATCCAGCGCAGATGTTGCTTCATCAAACAACAATAATTTGGGCTTTCTTAATAATGCTCTTGCAATAGATAAGCGTTGTTTTTCTCCGCCGGATAGTTTTAATCCACCCTCTCCTATCATAGTATCCAAACCTTTTTCGGCTCTTGCCAGTAAATTCTGGCATGATGCTTTTTGCAGGGCGTCCATCACTTCTTCAACTGTTGCAGAAGGATTTACAAACAACAGGTTTTCTTTAATCGTTCCACTGAAAAGATTGGTATCCTGCGTTACAAAACCAATTTGTTTTCTCAAATCATCAAAACGGATTTTTGTTTCATCAAGCCCGTTGTATAATATTTTGCCTTGTTCCGGCCTGTATAAGCCTACCAGCAATTTCATTAGTGTGGATTTACCGCTACCGCTCGGTCCAACAAAGGCAATGGTTTCTCCAATCTTAACATCAAAGCTGATATTATTAATGGCTTTTTGCGCAGCGGTTTTGTGTTTAAAAGCAACCTGATCAAATGAAAGTGTTTCTATATTACCAAGCTGTTGAGGGTAAGGGGGATCCAGCTCCGGCATTTTCTTCATCAGCTCATCAAAATTATTTAATGATGCTTCCGCTTCACGGTAAGAGAGAATAATATTTCCAATTTCCTGCAAAGGGCCAAAAACAAAAAAAGAAAATATCTGCATTGTTACCAGTTGTCCTGCATCCATTTGCCTGCCATATATCAGCCACATTAAAATAAATAATATAACCTGGCGTAACGTGTTCACAAAAGTACCCTGTATAAAACTGATACTTCGTATTTTCTTGACCTTGGTAAGTTCCAATCCGAGTATTTTATAGGTATTCTTATTTAAACGTTCTACTTCCTGTGTAGTAAGTCCAAGGCTTTTTACCAGCTCAATATTACGCAGTGATTCAGTAGTTGATCCGGCAAGCGCTGTTGTTTGCCCGACAATATTCTTTTGTATGATTTTAATTTTTTTACTCAGGAAATTGGTGATAACCGTTAATAAAAGAATACCAACAATATAAGTTATAGGAATGCTCCAGTGAACATATAGCGCCGCATAAAAAAACACAAACACAATACCTACTATTACGCCAAACAAAATGTTGATGAAGTTTATCATAAATCTTTCCACATCAGCCCTTACCTTGGTAAGTACAGAAAGTGTTTCACCACTGCGCTGATCTTCAAACTGGTGGTAGGGTAATTTCATGGCATGTTGCAAGCCATCCGTAAAAACCTTTGCGCCAAATTTCTGTATGATCACATTCAAAAAATAATCCTGGAAATTCTTAGCGATACGGCTGATCATGGCTATGGTGATAGAAGCCAGCAAAAGCCATACTACACCATACAGGCTATCTGCTTTTCCATTTTTATTGGTGAAATTCTCACGCAGAAAAAGGTAGTCGTGCCAGTCGTAATGCTTATCCGGCGCAGGCAATACCTGTTGGGCATTTGCAAGATTAATAAGCTTACCAAAAATAATAGGATCAAAAAGCGAAAAGCCGGTATTCATGGCTGATAATAAAAGTACCAGCGCAACCAGCCATTTAAATGGTTTTAAATATCTGAATAATATTTTCATAAACGGGAGATGAGATTTCGAAGGAACAAATCCATCAATCAAATTACATACAAATTCTGGTTTTATGACAGTATGGCTGCTTAGTTCCTCAATTCAAACGGTTGTTGGGCAGCGCGCCTGGCAGGAAACCATGAAGCAATCGCAGCAATAAGAAAAACGGTAACGGCAACAATCACAAAATCCATGAACACCAGTTTAACGGGGTAATAGTTAATAATAAAAGACGCTCCTTCCAATGGTATCATTTTAAAGTTCAACTGTAAAAAAACAAGCAGCAAGGCGAGCAACATACCTGAGAAGGCACCGATAAATGCCAGCAAAATACCTTCACTCAAAAATATTTTTTGTATCCAGCTTTTATCGGCACCCATTGATTGGAGTATCTGTATATCTTTTTGTTTTTCCAATACGAGCATACTGAGTGCGCCCACCATATTGAAAGAGGCTACAATAAGCACCAAAATAAATATGCCGTAAATAAAATATTTTTCCATGCGCATAACAGTGTAAAGGCTACTGTTTTGTTCCTGTTTTGTTTGCACCCGATACTCTTTTCCCAGCAGTTGCTGTATGCTTTTCTTCACTATAGCTGCTTCACCAGGTTTGGTAATGGCTATTTCTGCAGATGAATATTCATTATCTCTGAACTTCATAGCCTTTTTTACAAAATCAATATTTGTCAGTACATATTTATTATCAAATTCCTGCTGCACCGCAAATGCGCCGGAAGGCATAATATGCCCTTCGTTAAAAGCAGACAAGGGATCGCTGATATTTGTTGACCCTTTAACAGGAAGATATATAGTCAAATTACCAATGCTTCTGTCGCTCAACACAGCTACAGCATTTTCAATACCCACACCAAGTACAGCGCCCGGGTTTTCTGCATCACCTAAAAAATATTTACCCCTTACCATTCCCTGCTCGATACTGGTAGTATAGGTGTAACATGAATCAACGCCTTTTAAATCAACAATAGCTGTATAATCTTCGTTTTGCAACAATGCTTTTTCTTCGGCCGTTAGTGATAGTGCTTTAACACCATCTATTTTTTTAAGCAATGTTATTTGCCCCGGTGTGAGCTCAATTGTTTTTCCTGACGTTGCAGATATTTTTACATCAGTATAAAAGGTATTGTACAATGACTTTACCAGGTCTTCAAAACCATTAAATGCACTCCATAACACCAGCAAAGCCGTAGTGGCAAACGCAATAGCCACCACACTTACCCATGCAATAATATTAATAGCATTGGTAGATTTTTTTGCTTTAAAGTAACGCCAGGCAAAGTTGAAGTACAAGTGTGTATGATTTGAGTGTAAGATGTAGGGTAAAGGGTGTAGGGAGTAAGGTATAAGGCGTATGGTAAGAACGCCTTATACCTTACTTCTTACCTTCTTTTTTCTCGTCTTCTTCTTTTATCTTTTTGAACAATTCTTCCATTTTAAAAACGTGTTCAAGTGTATCGTCTGCAAAAAACTTAAGTTCAGGTATGCGGCGCAGTTGGTGTTTCACCCTGTCTGTAAGGGCTTTCTTTATCTCCCACTGCCTGTCTTCTATCTTTTTCATTGCAGCTTCCACATCTTTAATCTGGAAGAAGCTGAGGTAAATTCTTGCTTCCAGCAAGTCAGGCGTTACTTTTACGGATGATATGGAAACCATGCCTCCGTCTATCATTCCAAGACCCAATCGCTGAAATATTTCGTTAAATTCTTCATACAAAAGTCCGGCTACCTGCTTCTGTCGTTTTCCTTCCATCATATCATTCGAGTTTTGTGGCCGTAAATTTAGTTACTTTGCCGTTTAATTTTGACTTTTAAACAGGATGAAGAAATTTTCGAAGGATATTCAAATATGTAGGCAAGTATTCTGACAAACTGGTATTGTATTTTGTTTTCACCCTGCTGGCAACCGTATTCGGTGTAGTTTCCATAGCAATGCTTACACCATTTTTCGATCTCATTTTTCGACCGGATGCCGCCAGCAACCAGATTTTAAGCGACAATAAAGTAATAGCTTATATTAACAAAATCCTGTTACATATTATAGAAACCAAAGGAGGAATAGCAGGCCGGATGGCGGCACTGACTGCGATATGCGGCTTTTTAATAATCGCCATCGTTTTAAAAAATTTGTGTCTGTACCTGTCCAACCTGCTGTCAGCACCCATACGAAGTGCGGTAATAACTGAGCTGAGAGCTGATCTGTATGATAAAATATTGTCGTTGCCGGTAGGCTATTTTACAGAAAAGAGAAAGGGCGATATCATGTCGAGAATGACAAATGATATCAGCGAAATTGAAGGTTCTATTGTAGGCACATTAGAGGGATTGATAAAAGATCCCATTACTGTATTAGGGTATCTTATTTTTTTAATCATCATTTCACCTACACTATCTCTTTTTTTACTCATCCTGTTACCCGTTACAGGTTTTTTGATTGGCAGAATAAGCAGGAAACTAAAACGGCAATCGCAGGATGCTGCTATAAAACTGGGAGAAAGTTTATCTATTTTGGATGAAACGCTCGGGGGGTTGCGCGTTATAAAAGCTTTTATGGCTGAAAAACTTTTACGCAACAGGTTTTTCACCATCAATAATGAGCTTTTCAAAATAAGAAAAAATATGGCTGCCAGGAGAGATTTGGCAAGCCCGTTAACTGAAGTGCTGGGTGTAATAGTATTATGTGTAATTCTCTATTTTGGTGGACGCCTGGTATTGGAAAGTGGCGGAAAAGGTTTGGCAGCAAGTGAACTATTAGCATATATAGCCTCCTTTGCATTGATCATCAATCCTGCAAAAAATATTTCCACTTCTTTCTTTAATGTACAAAAAGGGGCAGCCGCGCTGGAGCGTGTGGAGGATATGCTAAATGCAAAAATCACTGTAGCAGATAATCCGGCAGGCAAACAACTGGATACATTTAACAGTAAGATAGCATTGCGTAATGTAAACTTTAGCTATGATGATATTTCTATACTCAGGAATATTAATCTATTTATTGAGAAAGGAAAAACACTGGCGCTGGTAGGTTCTTCAGGCTCCGGCAAGTCTACCCTTGCCGACCTTATTCCAAGGTTTCATGATGCTACTTCAGGTGAAGTGTTGATTGATGGCGTGAATATTAAGGATTATGCACTTTCTTCTGTTCGCCGGCATATAAGCATTGTAACACAGGAGCCTATTTTGTTTAATGACACGATAGCTGCAAATATTGCTTTAGGCGCTCCAAATGCAACTATGGCTGATATTGAAAACGCAGCTAAAATTGCTAATGCTTATGATTTTATCTGCAAAAAAGAAGACGGGTTTCAATATAATATTGGCGACAGAGGAACAAAGTTGAGTGGTGGAGAAAGACAACGATTAACCATAGCAAGAGCCGTTTTAAAAAACCCGCCAATACTTATTCTTGACGAAGCCACATCATCACTTGATACCGAAAGCGAACGTTTGGTACAGGATGCTATTTATAACCTGATGGAAGACAGAACTTCCATCGTTATAGCGCATCGTCTTTCAACGGTAAGGCATGCAGATGAAATAATTGTTTTGCAAAAAGGAGCAATTGCTGAAAGAGGTACACACAATGAGCTGATGGCGCTCAATGGTATTTACCGGAAACTGGTAGAAATGCAGGAAGTTAAATAACAAAAAACCGGTACGGTATACCGGTTTAATTATTTTACTATTTATCATTTCTGGTCATAAGGTCATAAATGCCATACGGTTTGGCTTATCCTGGGCTGAGGGGGATCGGGTTCTCATAAATATTGGAATATAGGGTTGTGATGTTTTTCTCAAGGATATGGATTTTACTAAATGGGTAATTCAGGGATTAAGGATTTTTAGTTTTCATAGTAATTGGGTACAGATTAAAAACGAACCGGCGTTCTCAAGGTTGCGATAATGTTTTCATGATTTGGATTTTCGGGTTTTCATGGTTGTATCGCTTTTCAGGGATTTGGATTGTGTTATCAACGTTGACAATACAAAGATGTTCAATATTCCTGCCCCTTAAAACTATATTCGGTGCGTTACGGTTTTTCTTAGATTTTTGGGTAAAATTTTTCGATTAACAGGTGGCGGCTTTGGGTTATGAGCTATAGCCCCAAGCTGATAGCTGACGGCTGATAGCTCTTCCACCTTCCCATAAATGCATTAGCTTTACCAAATGATAACTACATACGAGCAGGCATTGCACAAGTTGATTAAAAACGCATTGGAGGAAGATATTGGCGATGGCGATCATTCAACACTAAGCTGTATTTCACCGGGTGCAAAAGGAAAGGCAATCCTGAAAATAAAAGAAGATGGTATACTTGCCGGTGTGGACGTTGCAGAAAAAATACTCCGGTTTATGGAGCCGGAAATGATATTTACAGCGCATAAAAAAGATGGGGATACAATGAAGTTTGGAGAGATTGCTTTTGAAGTGGAAGCAAAAGTATATACCATATTGCAATGCGAAAGGCTTGTATTGAACTGTATGCAGCGCATGAGCGGCATAGCATCGCTCACCAGGAAATACGCTAATAAAATAAAAGGATACCGCACAAGAGTATTGGACACAAGAAAAACCACACCCAATTTTCGTTTGCTCGAAAAAGAAGCGGTTCGGATTGGCGGAGGCTTAAATCATCGGATGGGATTATACGATATGATAATGCTCAAAGACAATCATATTGATTACAGCGGAGGCATTGAAAAAGCATTAGATAAAGCCTACGATTACGTGCAGCAAAAAAAGCCCGGAATGAAAATAGAAGTGGAAACAAGAAATATTGATGATGTTAAGAAAGTAGTGGCATCAGGCAAAGCAGACAGAATAATGCTTGACAATTTTAAACCGGAGCAAATTACAGAAGCATTAAAAATTATTGATGGCAGGTTTGAAACAGAGGCAAGCGGAGGGATTAATCTTGATAATGTAACTGCCTATGCTGAAACCGGTGTTGACTATGTGAGTATTGGAGCTGTTATTCATCACGCGGTGAGTGCTGATCTTAGCCTCAAGGCGATGATTGTATAAAGGGTATGGGCTGTGAGCAGTGGGCTGTCAGCTATCAGCTATCAGCTGTCAGCCGTCAGCTATCAGTAGAACCTGAAACCTTTAACCCAAATCTGCAACAAAACGCTTTCCCCATGTCTAAAAAAAACAAAGCCGGTAAACAAGGATACGTATATAGCACAGACCCGTCTTTTTCTTTTGAGCAGGAAGAAAAAGATACAACCACATTGCCTCCCGCTCAGCAACCATTGCGCGTAATAATAGATACCAAACATCGTGCAGGCAAGGCTGTTACTATTGTATATGGCTTTAAAGGTAATGATGATGACCTTGAAGCGCTGGGCAAAAAACTTAAAAGCTTTTGTGGCACCGGGGGTTCTGTAAAAGACGGAGAAATTATTATACAGGGCGACCAGAGAGATAAAGTATTGTTATGGCTGCAAAAAAATGACTACAAAAAAGCAGCAAGAGTATAAGCGTGTTTTTACCTGGTCGCGATTTCATGTACCAAAAAAAAACGGGAAGCATCAGCTTCCCGTTTTTTTTGAAACTAACAATACTTTGATATAGATCAATGCGATAGTGATTATTTCATACTATTCTTATATATTGGTTGATATATGATATTGTACTCTTTTTATTACAGCTTTTGCACTATAAAAGAAAAGAATTATGCAGGTAACTCCTGTAAGAAAACAGGTATCTTAAAAATCATTAAAATTCCAGGGTGCGCGGAAAGGACGTGAGATCATCATATTGGCAGATGCATCATCAAAACTTTCTTTTGCAGGATCCCATTTCAGCGGTCGTTGTAGTTCATATGCAATATTTACCGCATTACAAACTGTAGCTGTGCGATGACCAATTTCTACATCAGCAACAGGTAATGTTCTTTTCTTAATACAATTAATCCAATCCTGATGATGATTATCACTAAAGTATACCCTCTTCTCCGTAGATTTTATTTGTATGGTTGCAATATTACCCGGCGTTGAGCGGATGAAAGATCTCGAAACCTCAATTGTTCCTTTGCTTCCTATAAATTGTATAGCATTATTTTCACCCCAGGGTTTATGATTTACAATAACTCCATTAGCATACTTAAAAGAAAGCCCGTTTATGGCGCCCGGGCCGGACGGTGGTGGAATAAAAGCTATTGGGCCTGATGCATCCATATCAAGCGCCCATTGTACTATATCAAACATATGTGCGCCCCAGTCGGTAATATATCCACCGCCAAAACCACTGTAGCTGCGCCACATCGCCCATGAATCATCTTCTATAGGAGGTGATAATTTTGGATGATAACCTCTATAAAACGATGGACCAATCCACATATTCCAGTCAAGATAATCAGGAACAGGCATAGAAGGCAGGTCGCATTGTTTTACAGGCTCTCCGACTGATACATTAATTTCTTTTACATCACCTATATAACCATTACGTACCAACTCACTTGCCTGCCTGAAATTATATTGCGAACGCTGCATGCTGCCGGTTTGCAGAATTCTTTTGTACTTGCGCGTTGCATTTACCATAGCCCTGCCTTCTGCAATAGTTAAAGCAAGAGGTTTTTCACAATAAATATCTTTCCCGGCTTTAGCAGCATCTATAGCTACCTGCGCATGCCAGTGATCGGGGGTGGCTATTACTACCGCATCAATATCTTTTCGTTTCAGCAACTCACGGTAATCTGCAAATGCTGTTACATCGGCAGATTTTTTTGCGGCATTTTCTGTTTTTGCAAGCCCGGTAAAAAGTTCGAGTTTCTTTTTGTCTGCATCACATGCGGCAACGGTAATTGTTTCCGCAAGTTTCGACATTCCTTTCAGCAAACCTCTTGCCTGCTTACCCACTCCAATAAAGCCGAGATTAATATGATCGTTAGGGGCAATATATCCTTTGCCTCCTAATACATGGCGTGGCACAATCGTAAATGCCGCTGCACTTAATAAAGTGCTTTTTATAAAGTCTTTTCTGCGCATGAAAAATGATTTGAGATTGAGTATTAAATATAATGAGAATATTCGTATGAAACACTACAGCGCATTTCAAAATAGCCCGGCAGTAGCTGCAGGGTTTCCAACCTTTTGAAGGGGGAAACCCTTTCCCATAAAGCATGCTATAATATTACGCCGCGCTGCGGCTTGTTCCATTTTAGCATGGAATGCTACAAATATTATGGTGCGCTGCACCGGTACGAGCCATGCTTTAAGCTGCAGCGCAGCAATAATACCTGCCTGCCGCAGCCACCCTGTACACACAAGTGTTAATACTTTTCACGCAAAGTGCGCAGCGGAGCGGCGTAGCAGCGCTTTTTCCATTGCGAACTTTGCTCCGCGGCGTCCGTTGCGTGAAATATACAGAGCTAAAGGTGCAGCGCACCGCAATAACAAAAACGCGTGTGGAGAAATGATATAAAAAATGTAACAGCAGATTTTACAGATAAAAGCAAATTGACTCCGGAGGCGTATATATAATGTTCGCAGGGTTTCCAACCTTTAAGAAGATGCTTTTAGTTTGATAACACTTAACGCCAGGGCAGGCAACCTTATTTGGGAAGAGTAACGGTAAAAGTGCTTCCTGCATCAAGGTTGCTTTCGCAATAAATTTTACCATTTAGTTCATCAACCAAACGTTTTACGATAGACAACCCCAGGCCTGTGGAATATTCACCTTCGGTAGGCATAGAAGATATTTTTCCGTATCTACTGAACAGGTAAGGAATATCTTCAGGAGCTATACCTACACCCTCATCTTTTACAGAAACAATTATATTGCCCCCTTTTTCTTTGAGGTTTACAGATACTTTTTTTCCTCTCGGAGAAAACTTAATGGCGTTTGAAAGCAGGTTTTCAAAAATCCTTCTCAGCATATAACGGTCGCTCATAAACTCGGTTGAGTCAATTTCATTGTTGTAAATTATTTGTATTTCTTTTTGCTGCGCCTGTGGCTCATGAGCATTAATCACATCTTCCAAAAAATCGCCGATGCTTAAAAGCTCAAGATTCATAGGACGATTTATTTCCTGTTTTTCAATATGAAGGATATTGTGGATCAGAAGTTCTCCATTATCTGCTGAAGACTGAATACGGTATAATGCCTTTCGTTGAGATTCAGTAAAATTAGAAATATCAGATTGCAGTATTTGCGTCCACATTTTAATACTGGTAAAAGGGCCGCTTAAATCATGCGATACAACACTTATCATTGAATTCTTCTCATTATTGAATTGAGAAAGCTTTTCATTCTGCTTTTGTATTAAAGCGTTCTGTTTTTGCAACTGGGCATTTTTTCTCCTGTTCATCAGCAGCGTGGCAATAGCAGATAGGAACAAAGCTGTGAGCGCTATTGCAATAATCAACATATATTTCTTCTGAAACTTCTGCTTATCCACTTCCAGCATCAACAGCCTGTTCTCCTGGTTCTTTTGCTTCACATTAAATCTTTCCTGCAGTTCGGTCACAGCATCTAATTCTTTTTGACTAACTAAAGCTGTATCTAACACATGCCATTTTACCAGAAAATCATATGCTGGTTTATAGTCTCCTTTACCGGCATAATATTTTGAATAAAGAGCATATACATCTGCTTTTTTTCTTTTTGAATCAATTTCATTTGCTAATTGATTGGTATATTCCAGGTACTTAAATGCTGAGTCGTAATTTTTCTTTTCTATATAAACATCTGCAATATTCAGGCAATCATACCATTGCATGTTTTTATCATTATTTGCCAAATCCCGGCTATAGTTTAGCTGAAAATATTCCAGTGCTTTATCCCATTGCTTCTTACTAAACCATGCATTCCCGAAATTGTTATATAAGGAAGATATATCAAACTTGTTTTTAAATTCATCGGCTATATGCTTTGCCTGGTCTAAATAAATCAAAGCACTATCATGATAACCGAGGTTATTATATATGGAACCGAGGTTAGCACTATTCGTAAAAACAGATGAGGCTTCTTTTCTTTTAAGCGCAACGTCAAGCGCCATTTTATAAAACACTTTGGTTTTTTCAGGCTGGTTAATATTGAAGTAGGCCATTGCAAGATCACCTAATGCAGCAGATTCATACTCTGCCATATCAAGCTTTCGTGCTTCGTCAAGAGATTTATAATAATAACTTATCGCAGAATCATACTCGTTCTTCATCTCATTATAAATCCCTTTAAGACGCAACGACAATACTTCACCTTTATCAAAATGTAAATTGATTGAACGCTCCTTTATATATGAAGCATAATGCAAAACAGAGTCCGCTTTTGTTTCATCAAAATCCAGCACTCTGTCGTATAAAGCTTTGAGATAGGAAGTATCTTCCTGGGATACTCCTTTGAAAAATATCAATAAAAAGAAAGTAATAAGCAAGCCTGTTAACAAACCTCTCATACAAAAGTTTTAATCCAGGCTCCTGCTCCGGTATTAAGTGTATACATCGCATAAAGATAAAGAAATGATAACAGCAATAATTCATGACTGTTATTTCACTTTCAGAATAGGTCTCACCTGTTGTAAAGGCCCGTTTTGAAGCCTCAGATAATACACGCCGGCTGCAAGCCCTGTACTATCAAAGCTTACGGTATATGTATTTCCTGTCTGATCCTTATCAACCAATATTTTAACTACCCTGCCCATGGAATCTATTACCTGCACCAAAGTATGCCCACCCTGTGTAATGTATTTAACTGTTGTTTGAGTAGTAAACGGGTTTGGATAGTTTGATATTAAACTTATACCGGCTTTTTTATTTACTTCATTTATACCATCGCACGTTCCATCCTGTATAGCAGGTAATGATTGAAAATTTTTCAGCAATATGGTTTGTAATGCTGATGAATCAGCGCAAAACCATTTCTCCAGTATGGAAGCGTATACACTTCTATAATCATATTGATGTGGAATATTATCGCCTACAGCAACATTAGATGATATAGAGGGGTTATTTCCTAATATGCCCGGCTGAACTTTGCTGCCAAAAATAAGCATTGGTGCAGCTACACCATGATCAGTTCCTACACTGTAGTTTGATTTTATACGTCTTCCAAATTCAGAAAAAGTGAAAGAAATTACCCTGTCTTCAATGCCTAAAAAAGCCAGGTCGTCCTGGAACGCTTTCATAGCATCTGAAAGTTGCTTCATCAACATGGCATGTTTACCTGTAGTAGTATCCGTTTCTTCTACCTGCATGGAGTGCGTATCAAAACCTCCATAGCTCACCATGTATACCCTCGTTTTTAATCCACCTTTTACAAGCCTCGCAACAATTTTAAGCTGTGCTGCTAATGCGTTTCCATCCGGATAAGGCAATTGCTGTGTAGCCTTTGTTGCCGCTTTTTTTATAGCGCCTGCAAAAAGCTCTGTCTGCCTTGCAATTTCACGTATATAAGTTAATTCTTTGCCTGCCCTGGTAGCAGGTGCAGGATCTTTTATATCATCAACTATATTATAAAATGATGTTGGGTTAGAAATACTCATCGCCATTCCCATGCCCGGTCCCTGGAAAGTAAGCGATGATACTGACCCGATTTGTATTGCCAATGGGTCTGGCATTGTGGCATTAGGATAACCATTTGGAAAATTGGGAAATTCATAATTGAGGTATCTGCCTACCCAGCCGGAATTAACCACTTCATCACTATCTGAACCACTCATCCAGATATCAGTTGATCTGAAGTGAGACAGGTTAGGCTCAGGATAGCCTGCCGCCTGTACAATCGTTGCCTTTCCATTATTAAACAAATCCTGTATGCCCGTCATTGCCGGATGTAAGCCGGTAGCATTATTCCCCTGTAGTGCAAGTATTTTCTTTTCAGGTATAGCAATATTTGTTCTCGCATTATAATAGTTCGCATAATTATCTCTCGGTATAATCATATTTAACCCATCATTGCCTCCGTTCATTTGTACAATTACCAATACATGATCTGTTTCAGTTGCAAAATTTGTAAGTGTATTGAGCCACGGCGTAGGAGAAAGCGCTGTAACGGTATGCCCATTTACAAAAGAAGGCAAAATAGTAGCCGGTATGGTATTACGTAAAAAATCTCTTCGTTTCATAGTATTTGGATTTTTATAAATGGGTTTGGGGATTATGCAAGTTGATATTCAGGCAAAGCCAATAAATATTTATACAGATCATTTAATCGTGTATGCACAGTTTCATATGCCATCATATCTGTTGGGTTAGCTACATAAGTATTCCATGCATTCGTCCAGTAATAATCATTGGCTTGCCCTGTGAGCAATATTTCTTTTTTTAATTGCTCTTTTATTGTGTCGGACAACGGTATTCTGTATAGTATAGCAAGAGAATCTTCTACGAGCATTTTAGGATCGCCGGGATTACTTAATGATTTGGCAAAACTTACAGCATCAACTTTCAGTAAGAAATTATTTGTAGTATACCCAATAAACACCAATGTATCTGTAAACTGGTTTCTTCTTGGGTAAGTATCATTGTTAATCCACATTTCATGAAAAATAGGTATCTGGTAATATGCCGGCCAGCCGGATACGCTTGGCGGGTCGCCTATTGATTGCTGCATAATACCACACTGCCGCAAAAGTTCAGCATATACTGCATAGGCAGATGTGTAATCACTGCTCTGAGGAAGCGCCACCTGTAGTTCCCTGCAAGTACCAATAACAAAATCCACAGGGCTTTTAATTAAACAACCCTGGTTCATTACATCAAAAAAATGTTCACTCTTCAATAATGCGGAAAGTACCGGTGCAATATCCCAATTATAATTTTGAAGCATTTGCGCAAGTGGCGCTATCACATTTTCTTCGGCAGCCTGGTCAATTTCATAATATACAAACCATTTGTATAGTTCTTTCACTATATATCTTGATGCTTCAGCACCTTTGCTGAAAATCATATTGATTAATTCATCCAACTCTTCATCTCCTGCCGTGCTCCCGCTTTTGCCCTGTATGGTTTTATTATTATAAAAAGAAGAAAATGTTTTATTACCTGTATCATGGCGGCTGGCATCAAAGTAAGATACATTTGTGTCAGCATCATTTCTCCACCCTGTTAAAACCCTCGCCGCCGCCTTCACATCATCTTCTGTATAATTAGGATTATTTTCTTTTCCGAGTGTAAACAATTCCTGCAGTTCCCTTGCAAAGTTTTCATCGGGCGCATATTTACTGTTATGCTCTCCGTTTTGATATACGAGCATCAAACAGTCAACAACTATTGCTCTTGCCAGCGTTTTAAAATTGCCCATACAGTTTTGCCTGAGCAAATCGTGATGCTTATAGGCATACCGCGCATTGGTTGTTGATATCATCTCGGTGGCAAAATGATTATGCCAGAACAATGTCATCTTCTCTCTCACATTTCTTGGCTGATTAATCATCAAACCCATCCACCATTTTTTCAGTGATGCTTTTCTTAATTCGCCGACATCGCCATCCTGGTTGTTACTGTAAATCCATGTTGTTCCTGCATCCACATCTGAATCAGGCTGCTGTGCAGCACCGGTATCATAATCTTTAAGCGGAGGATCAGGCATGGGAAATGTAATGGTGAGCAGCTCATCCACACATTGTTCCATTGTTTTTTCAGAGAAATACTCAATATCAGGTAGTGTAGCGCCGAACATTGTTCTTTTGAGCAAATGCACAACTTCATTTTTTGTCCAGCTACCACTGTATTGGTTTAGCCCGGTTGAGGTTCTTCCACTAACCGTATAAGCTGAAGCTGTATTTTTCTTTGTGCGCCGCGCCTTTAAAAATGAACGCCTGTTCATAGGATAAGAATATTGAATGTAAGATATAGGGTTGACCGGTTTAAGAATGGCAAAAAAGCTGCCAGTACTTTTATAAAATGCAAATCATTGACATATATCAACAACCCGCAATGATATTTTGACATTAGTTACCTGCAATAAAAAACCGGGCTTGCCCGGTTATACAACTTGAGATGTGTTTATTTATTATTTTTTAACCTATGTTTTCGATGATTCCTGCAATGCCCTGCCCGCCACCAACACAGGCTGTTACAATACCATATTTTTTATTGAGGCGTTTTAAATCGTGCGTGATTTGTATAGTGAGTTTACAACCTGTGCATCCCAAAGGATGACCCAATGCGATAGCACCACCATTAATGTTTACAATATCGGGATTGAAATCCAGCTTTCTTATTACGGCTAATGACTGCGATGCAAAAGCTTCATTTAACTCAATTAAATCAATCTGGCCAAGATTCATATTGGCCTGCTTTAATGCTTTTGGCACTGCTTCTATAGGACCTATACCCATAACACGCGGAGGCACACCTGCAGATGCACAGGCAATCAATCTGGCAATGGGTTTCAATCCTAATTCATTCATCATTTTTTCACCCATTACAATTACAAAAGCAGCACCATCACTTGTTTGAGAGGAGTTACCTGCCGTAACACTGCCACCAGCAGCAAATACAGGTTTTAATTTTGACAGCACTTCAACAGAAGTATCTGCACGTGGGCCTTCATCCGTATCCATCACAAAACTTTTAGTTTGTTTCTTTCCTTTATTATCTACGTAAACTTCGTCTACGGTTATAGGTAAGATGCCGGATTTAAAATACCCGTTTTTTATCGCGTTAATTGCTTTTTGGTGTGAGTGAAAAGCAAATACATCCTGATCTTCACGACTAACATTATATTCTTTAGCAACAGCTTCAGCCGTAAGTCCCATGCTTAAATAATAGTCGGGATCATCTTTTGCAATAGAATAAGCCGGCACTGTTTTCCATCCTGCAGTTGGCACAAGGCTCATACTTTCGGTACCACCTGCCACTATGCATTCCGCCTGACCGGAACGAATTTTCGCAGTGGCAATAGCGATTGTTTCCAACCCTGATGCGCAATACCTGTTCACCGTCATACCAGGCACTTCAAAACCCAAAGCTCTTGCTGAAATAATTCTTCCAACCTGCAAACCCTGTTCTGCTTCGGGCACGGCGTTTCCAACAATAACATCATCTATTCTTTTACTATCCAGTTGAGGCACTGAAGCTAAAAGCCCCTGAATTACTTCTATGGCAAGATCGTCAGGCCTGGTAAATCTGAAATTACCTTTCTTCGATTTTCCAACTGCGGTTCTGTAACCGGCAATAATATATGCTTCCTGCATGTGTAAAAATTTAGTTGTTTATGCAACTTTATATTCCAAAGTTAACTATCCCTTTTTGCAAAGCAAAATCTGGTAAACATAAGCGCTATTATTACCTTCGCGCCGCATATGTATCAACTATTACGAAAAATTCTCTTTTTATTTTCTCCTGAACGGGCACATTACTTTTCAATGAACGTATTGAAGGCTGTATGCAGCGTGGGAGTATGCAGAAAATTTATCAAAGGTTATTTTAAACCCGCAGGCAACCTGGAAAAGAAACAGTTTTTTGCCTCTGCCAACAGTACGATAACTTTTTCTAACCCGGTTGGACTGGGTGCAGGCTTTGATAAGAATGCAAAATATTTAAGAGAATTAGAAACACTTGGTTTTGGATTTGTTGAAATAGGTACAGTTACACCTAAACCGCAAGCAGGCAATGATAAGCCCCGTTTATTCAGGTTGCCGCCCGATAAGGCTTTGATTAACCGCATGGGCTTTAATAATGATGGCGTTGAAATAATTGCAAGCAGGCTTTCTGCATGGAGAAATAAACAGGCTTCGGCTAAAAAGAAATCTACACTTATTATTGGAGGTAACATCGGCAAAAATAAAGTTACACCTAATGAGGAAGCCTGGAAAGATTATGAAATTTGTTTCAATGCTTTATTTGACTATGTAGATTATTTTGTTGTAAATGTTAGCTCGCCCAATACACCGGGGCTGCGGGAACTGCAGGAAAAAGATTCGCTGAAAAAAATATTGGTCAACCTGCAATCCATTAACAAAACAAAGCATACGCCTAAACCGGTTTTATTAAAGATAGCGCCAGATTTAACCAAAGAACAAATTGATGATGTAATTGATCTTGCCGTAGAAATTCAATTGGATGGTTTGGTGGCCACCAATACTACGATAAACCGCGATGCATTAAAAACGCCTCAGAGCATTATTACAGCAATAGGCAATGGCGGATTAAGCGGAAAGCCTGTTAAAGAAGTATCTACAGCAATTGTAAAATATATTGTACAAAAAACCGGGAATAAGATACCCGTTATTGGTAGTGGTGGAATTTTTAATGGGATTGATGCAACAGAAAAACTTCAGGCGGGAGCTTCGTTAATACAAGTATGGACCGGATTTATTTATGAAGGACCTCAAATTGTAAAAAATATTTGCAGGCAGCTATCCAGCTAAGCTTTTCTTTATTATAGCAACTTCAACAGGCGTTTTACTGGTGTTTTTCTTCCGAAAACTTTGTAAAATGTGCAATAACGCTATGGTAACAATTACAGCTAATAGTGTTAAAACATTTTTAGTTAAGATCCGCTTCATGTCTATAGATTGTGAGTTCCTGAAAGCAAATATCGGGCTTGCTTTAATACGAAACCTGATATTTATGTAAAATTTATTTTAACAATCTTCCTCAAAAAAGAAAAGTAAATCCAGGGTTTTATAAAATTCATCAGAGCTCAAGAAGTCCATCCGGAAGAGTAACGTAAATTTTTTTAGCTTTATTATCAATCCGGTCTAATGTTTGTTCATGCAATGGTATCAGCTTTTCTTCTCCTGCCATATTTATTTTGCATAATACCTGGTGTGGCATTTCTATTACTTCAATAATTTCGCCAATGCTTTTACTACCGTCAATAATCTGGTATCCTAAAAATGAAATGGGGGCCGACTTAGCTGCAAATTTTTTAAAATCCTCACTGTTTAACCATACCTCTTTTTGAACAAATCTTCTTGCAGATTCACGTGTGTTGATCTGTTCAAGCTGAATATACGTTTCAGCATCACTTTTTACACGGGCAGATGAAACGAAATAAGGGAGGAAAGCATCATGAGCATCTTCTATAAAAAGCGCTTCTATACCTTTTAGTGAAGTTTTTTTTCCGAGACTGTGCTGCAAAATCAGCTCACCATTTAATCCGAAAGCAGAAACAAACTTTCCTATCTTAAAATATTCAGATTCCACCGGTTTATTTTTTTACTCAACAAAAATGCCTTGTGAAAATAAATTCACAAGGCAAATCAGTTGAAGAAATACTATGTTTAGTTACCTTCTTCTCTTTGTTCAGTTCTCCTCGGAGCCATAGGTTTACGCGGTCTTCTTGCTCTTGCCGCTTCTTCCTGATTTTTCCTGATGCTGCCTTCATGTTCTTCATGCCATTTCTGGAATTTAGACATTGCAGTAGCTTCATCAAACAAACCGAGGCTTACACCGCGCAATAGATGCTTAAGGTATAATACTCCTTTGTAAGATAAAATCTTACGTACAGTATCAGTTGGCTGAGCTCCCTTTTGTAACCAGTCCAATGCTTTTTGTCTGTCTAATTGTACAGCAGTAGGCTGGCCCAATGGATTGTAGGTTCCGATCTTCTGGATGAATTTTCCATCCCTTGGCGCACGGGCATCGGCTACCACTATAAAGTAGAAGGGTCTCTTCTTGCTCCCGTGACGTTGCAGTCTGATTTTAACAGCCATAAAAAATAAACATTTTAAATGGGTGATTGATAATTTGTTATCCTTTTTAAAGGTTTGCGAAGATATGCCTTGCAAACTACATATCAAAACTAAAAATACAAAAAAATCATCTTTTCCCAAAACCCATTCTTCCCATCGGCATCTTATTCATCATTTTCATCATTTGTTTCATTTGCTCAAACTGCTTCATAAACTGGTTAACATCTGCTAAATCCTTACCAGATCCTTTTGCTATCCTGTTTCTGCGGCTTGGATTTATTACATCCGGATTTGCCCTTTCATAAGGCGTCATTGAATTGATCATAGCTTCTATCCCTTTAAATGAGTCATCACTTACATCAACATCTTTTATAGCCTTTCCCATGCCGGGAATCATGCCCATTAAATCTTTAAGATTACCCATTTTTTTGATCTGTTGCAACTGGTCAAGAAAATCCTGGAAATCAAATTGATTTTTGCGCATTTTTTTCTGCAGCCTGGCAGCCTGCGCTTCATCAAACTGAGCCTGCGCTTTTTCAACAAGCGTTGTAATATCACCCATACCGAGAATACGCTGCGCCATTCTTTCAGGATAAAACACATCCAGCGTATCTAACTTTTCGCCACTGCTGATAAACTTGATAGGCTTTTGAACAGTATATTTAATAGAAAGTGCCGCCCCCCCTCTTGTATCACCATCTAATTTTGTAAGTACCACACCACTAAAATCCAGTCTTTCATTAAATGCTTTGGCTGTATTCACAGCATCCTGTCCTGTCATTGAATCTACCACAAAAAGAATTTCCTGTGGCTTAACCGCTGCTTTAATATCAGCAACTTCCGTCATCATCGCTTCATCTACTGCCAACCTGCCTGCGGTATCGATAATAACGATGTTTTTGTTTTTACTCCTTGCTTCTTTAATAGCATTCTGCGCTATTTCAACAGCATTTTTATTTTCGGGCTCGCTATATACATCAACATTGATCTGGCCACCCAAAACTTTTAACTGATCAATTGCCGCAGGGCGATAAATATCTGCCGCAACCAATAGTGGCGATTTTCCTTTTTTATTTTTGAGATAATTGGCCAGCTTACCGCTAAATGTGGTTTTACCGCTACCCTGCAACCCTGCAATAAGTATTACGGCAGGATTGCCTGTAATATTAAATTCGCTCTCGGTACCGCCCATCAATTCCGCCAGTTCATCCTTCACTATTTTAACCATCAGTTGGCCGGGGCTTACAGCGGTTAACACTTTTTCACCCAAAGCCTTGGTCTTAACTGTATCTGTAAAGTCTTTAGCTATTTTATAGTTTACGTCTGCATCTACCAGGGCACGCCTGATATCTTTTACCGTATTCGCAATATTCAATTCATTAATCCTGCCTTCACCTTTTATCTGCTTAAAGGCCGAATCTAACCGCTCCGACAATGATTCAAACATAATTTGTTTGTTTACAGGTATTTAAAATAAAAAAGTGAACAAAGGTAAATTGTTCACTTTTAAAATCGTCAGGAAATTATGTAAAGAAAGAAGTGTAACCGTTTAAGTGCCTAAATAGGTTTTAAGCAATTTAGACCTTGATGCTGTTCTTAACTTGGTTATCGCTTTGTCTTTTATTTGTCTTACTCTTTCGCGGGTAAGGTTAAACCGTTCTCCAATATCTTCAAGGCTCATTGGGTTATCTATACCTATACCAAAGAAAAAACGGAGCACATCCTGTTGGCGGTCAGTTAATGTATGCAGCGACCTTTCTATTTCTTTTTTTAATGATTCGTGATGCACAATTCTTTCATCCACGCTATCCGCATTGGGGTTTGCCATTATGTCAACCAACGTTCCGTCTTCCCCTTCAGACAACGGAGTATCCATACTCACATGCCTTGCTGCAACACCCAGTGTAGCTGAAATTTCTTCTGTATCAATTTCAAGTATTTCTGCTAATTCTTCCGCTGAAGGTTCTCTTTCGTATTCCTGTTCCAATTGTTGAAATGCTTTATTGATCCTGTTGGTAAGCCCAACCTTATTAAGCGGCAAACGCACAATACGCGATTGCTCGGCCAAAGCCTGTAAAATACTTTGGCGGATCCACCAAACAGCATATGATATAAATTTGAAGCCTCTTGTTTCATCAAAACGCTGAGCAGCTTTAATGAGCCCTAAATTACCTTCATTAATAAGATCAGGCAATGATAACCCCTGGTTTTGATACTGTTTTGCAACAGATACAACAAATCTGAGATTTGCTTTGGTAAGCCTGTCTAACGCTTTTTGATCACCTTGTTTTATCAGTTCTGCCAGTCTTACTTCTTCTTCAGAACTAATAAGTTCTACACGCCCAATTTCCTGCAGATATTTTTCAAGACTTTGAGATTCACGATTCGTAATCGACTTCGTGATTTTGAGCTGACGCATACTCATAAGGGAGAATATTTAAGGGGTTTAAAAGTATTCTATAAAGCACGGATTCAAGCTCTAAAACGCTGGCTACCATTAGATATTGTACTTTAAGCAATTTAAGAAAATAGCAGGTATTAGAAAAAAATATTATTATCCGCACTTTAATCTGCCTCAAGAATCAAGAGAACCAACCTTTTGTTACCTGCCATTTACCAAAAAATATTTTATAAAAAACTTTGATGCTTCCATAATTTTTATATTATTGCACGCTATCTTGACATAGATTAACAGATTTTGACAAATGAGTAAAAAACAATTATATACATTAGAATATCCTGTACGTTGCTCGCCCACAATACTTTATGAGTTTTTATCAACCCCCGCGGGTTTACAGGAATGGTTTGCGGACAGAGTGGATGAAAGAGACATGATTTTCAGTTTTACCTGGAAAGATTCTACCGATAAAGCAGAGGTGCTGGAAGGAGAAGAAGATAAATTCATCCGCTTTCACTGGCAGCACGCCCCTAAAGACGAGTATTTTGAATTTGGAATAGAAAAATCTGAAGTAACCAATCAAACCATACTTGTAATTAAAGATTTTGCAGAAAAGAGAGAGATAGCCGATCAGAGCCGCCTATGGGACTCGCAGGTTAAGGATTTGTTTCACAGGCTTGGCAACTGATAATGGCTACACCAATGTCTTTACAAGACTATTAAATCTGCTCTCAAAAAATTGCATTGCTTCACTCCATTGCTTCAAGGGCAGGAAACAGGCAACTTTCAGAAAATCCGTTTTTAGTATAAGATCATCCTTTTCCTGCAGGATAAAATCAGCCAGTTTTGCGTGGGTGTTTGCTGTTTTATGATGAAGCCATTCATCGTCGCTTGTTTGTAAATACCAGTCTGCATTGCCGGATTTACTGAGCCCATACAGTTGTACCTGGTATGCAGTTCTGAACTTACCCTTTAAGTGAAGCGTTAAGCTCAGGTCATTACCCCACCAAAACATAGAACGGATAGCAAAAACATCATCTTTAGTAAAAAAGCGTGGGTAATCAAGCATTACATAAGGAAGCCCTTTGTAATTTTCACCACGTGATATTTTAGGCGGGTTTGATAATACTTCCGGTGATAACGAGCCTTCCGAGCGTTTTATATAGCTATCTGCCAATAATCCAAAGAGATTATACACTTTCTCAATTATACGATTCTTTGTTAAAATAAAATCTATATCAGCAGCTAAATTCAGTTCGTTTTCTGAAAATTGTATTTTTGCATCTTTCATTGAATAAAGTTATTGCAGCATAAAATAGTAAACCTGGAAAGTGATTAAAAAATTAGACAAACTTGTTATCAAAGCATTCGTTGGTCCATTCATTGCTACTTTTTTTATAACGCTGTTTGTGCTGGTGCTCCAGTTTTTCTGGAAATATATTGATGACCTTGTAGGTAAAGGGCTTGATACAATCACCATCTTAAGGCTTACAAGCTACGTTACCGCAACAGCAGTTCCCCTGGCATTGCCATTGGCTGTACTCCTCTCTTCCATAATGACGTTTGGAAAACTGGGCGAAAGTTTTGAAACGGTAGCTATTAAATCTGCCGGCATTCCTTTATTGCGCTTTATGCGGCCGCTGTTTATTTTTTCTGTTCTCATTTCAATAGTGGCTTTCTTGTTTTCCAATTATGTAATTCCTGTAGCACAGTTAAAATTCCAGACACTGTTATATGATATAACGGTAGCCAAACCGGCTTTTAATCTTAAAGAAGGCGTTTTTTTTAGAGAGTTTGATGGTTATACCATTAAAATCGGGAAGAAGGAAAAAGATAATATTACAATTCACAACATCATCATATTCGAAAGAAATTACAGTCTGCAAGATAATATTATTGTGGCAGAGCATGGACAAATGAAAATGAGTGATGATAAAAAATTTCTTGAATTTTATTTACAAAATGGCTGGAGAAATGAGGAGAGAGGTCCTTCCTATACAGTAAACACAGATTATTTACGCCTGGGCTTTAAAGAGTATAAAAAAGTTTTTGATCTCAGTTCTTTTGCAATGATGCGAACTCCGGATAGTCTCTTCAAAGACAATTTCAGAATGCTGAATGTTCGGCAATTAAATAAAGCCATTGATTCACTTCAAAAATCTGCAGGCCCGGGAATGTCAAAAAGAGTGGAAAGAGAAGTAAGCATGAATTATGCTTTTGTGAAAAACGCGGGGGACTCTGTTAAAAAAGGCATTCCGCCATCAACAATAGCGCCTGCAGAAATGATCGTTTATGAAAAGGTGCCACTGGCTCCGGCAATAATTCCTACCAGGTATGATCAGCAAAGGAATGCTGTAACAAAAGCATTACAAACACCGCCTTCGGTTACTTATGATCAACTATTGCCGGATTCTGCAAGAAAAGCTGTTGTAACAAGAGTAATTGATAAGGTGAGCAGCTCAAAAAATTCGCTGGATATTATCGCGGCAGATACACAGGCAAAACAAAAAGATCTGCGCTTTCACCTCATTGAATGGCACAGGAAATTTTCCCTTTCATTCGCCTGCGTTGTACTCTTTCTTATTGGCGCTCCACTTGGTTCTATTATAAGAAAAGGAGGGCTGGGGATGCCGCTGGTTATCGCTGTTATTTTCTTCCTTGTTTTTCACCTGCTGAATATGTTTGGAGAAAAATTTGTGAGGGAAGATATTACTGCTGCTTTTACAGGCATGTGGCTTTCAACACTGGCATTATTGCCTGTTGGTTTTTTCCTCACTTATAAAGCAATGCACGATTCGCAATTATTTAATAAAGAATTTTACTACCGCGCATTTAAAAAGGTTCGTCCGCTTATTCAAAAACTGAGCAGGAAAAAAGAAGAAAATATGGTGCCGGTTTAAATTGACTCAGCCTTTGCCGGAACCTTCCAGATTAATATAACGGTCGGACCAACAAAGGCTGATTATGACTTGCAATCGGGAGCAAATATACAGTTCAATAGTACATACAACAACATAATTCTCTAAAGAAATGGTAAAATTAAAACTATAGCTCAGCGTAAATCTAGCAGCTTATCATCCTAATAATTCCGGTGTAACAACCTGGTTATTTCACAGAGGTACTCGAAGACTACACAAAGAGGCACAAAGAATAATAAAACGCTCTGTGTAACTTTGTGTATGCTTTGTGGCTCTTTGTGCAGCAAATCCTGCTTCGCCGCTGCGAACAACGCTGTGCGTGGCGTCTTCGCCACGCACAGCCCTCTTGTCGCCTCTGGCGACTACACCCGAAACTACATGAGCAAAGCCCGAAGCCTGCGTTCTCATCCTCGCCGGAGGCGAAAAGACAGAAGTGCGCGGCGAAGACGCCACGCACAGCGGAATTCTATCTTCCGGTCAATGATCAATTCATAGCCCAACGGGTCAGCTACACCCATAATCTCTTTAACAGCCTGTCCGAGTGTAATATGTTTATGTTCCTGGTTATACTTTCCTGCAAATACCATTTGTGATGAAGGAAGCCTGAAATATACCCCGATATAAGTTTTAACGCCGTTTCGCTTTAATTCCCGCAACCACTGGTGCGTAATATAAAAGTCAGGGAGTACCGGCATACAAGATATGCCTGTGCTGTATTTGCCCGGTTTTATACCGGACTTTAGTATTCTTTTCGCATCCCTTTCATCAGCTAAGTGTACAAGTATGGGCATTATTTAAAGCTTGGTTTTGTTCAAGTAAACGGTTTTAATCTGTCTGAGAACATAATACTTTTCAGTAAGCCATTTAAACCTGTTTAGTACACTTTGTTTTGAACTTTCATTTTTATTGCTCCATATTTCAGTATAGCGGCTTTCAATTTTTGTCTGCTGGCATTATCCAAAATAATACATCCCTGTGAGGCTGTCAATGGATTTTTTCCTGAATGAATTAAAAAACCATCTCGAAATTCTTTGGATTTTAAACTTGACTGTTCTACATCGCCCATTGGCGTGAGCCTAAAGATGGGCGGATATTTATTCAGTTCTTTTTCTTTGTTTGTTTTCGGCGTTGTTATTAATTCTATTGTCCAAGTACCAGAAGGAATAACCCCTTGATTTTTGAAAGATTGGGAATACGGATTATTTGAAGCCTTTTGTTGTCCTGAATATGCTGCCGCTTCAAAGGAGCATTGACCAGTAGGGTCAATATATTTAAACTTTCCGCCTTTGCTTACATCATTGTGAAAGCTTATCGTGAAAGAAGCAGGCGTACTTTGAGCATTTATTTCTTCACCACAATTATTAATCTTTACATTGGTAATAGAACCAAAAGATTGCACATCAGCAAATTGATAAACACCAGGACAACTTTTTTCGATTCCAGGCTTTAAATCTTTAAAAAGACATGGTACTTTCTGCCTGCCATTTATCATATTGAGATATACATCAAATTCGCCACAAACAACTGCCAATGAGTTGTTTTTTATTTTAAACGAAAAGCTATTACCGGATGTTACAGGGTAAAGTTTATAACAGTATTGAATACTATTATCAGTGTTGCTTTTTATATTAGTCCAAGGAGACCAGTTTTGAGCGATACAAAAGAAGGGAAAATGAAGGTATACTAAAAAGAATTTACTTGATATTTTCATAAGCCCCGATAAAAGATTATTTAATTGAATGTTTGAAGATGGCATAGTTGCAATTAAGAGCGTTTTCTTAATTTACTATTGTGACAAATCAGTGAGTTCGATAATAGTTGATAAGTTTTTGAAATGCCTCTTTTATTTGTATATAATCGGCATCTCTCTCATTCACAAAATCTGATGGAATAGATATTTCCATAAAATTTCCAAATATTTGACCTTGGGGAGTAAGCATACCTGGAAATTTACCGTGAAAAGTTATTTCTTTCTGAAAACCTCTAAATTTTTCATCCAAATTCAAATAGAAATTTTCTCTGTCTTCAAGTCCAATACTTGTAATAGCTCTAATTGCTACGAAATATTCTGGAGAGCCTAATCCCATATTGTCAACATGTTTTAATAATGTATCATCTAAAGTTGTATAACCTATCTTCCCTTCTTGAAAATAGAGTAGGGTATCTAAATGAAACTGAAAATTTGAATTTTGATTATACATTGCTACTTCTAATTGATTAGTATTAAGATTATTAAACCATTTATATCCAGACTTAGAATGTTTTTTCAATAATTGAATTATTTGATTTTCGTATTCATTCTTCATGTCGTCCTCTGGTGTATCAAAAAGGGTCTATCTCTACTTTATAATATGATTTCAGATTTTCAATTGCTCTTTTAAATTTTTCTATAAAATCTGAATTAAACATTGGAATTATTGCAACGGTTGCATTCCTTGTTTCGTCTTTGTCGTTATCGTGCCATATAATAACATTTTCACTGGAAGTAAAAGCAAGGCAATCGTAAGCTTCAGAAGATTTGGCAACAATACCTTTAGTTTCATTTTTTTTCGGAATATGCGCAATTGAAAAATTGCTCTTTAAAATTGGAATTTTTATAGTAACACTACCTGTCTTATCTTTTCGCTCCCTTGTTTCAAAATCGTAGCTATTTGATGATGTTTTGAGATTGACAATTATAAAAGGTGTGCTTCCAATTTCCTCTACCGAATAGTTCTGACAGCTATTTGACCTCTCATATTGCAGTAAGTACCTTGTAGCATTTCCCCATGTTTCATGCTCTATTTGATAACTGCCGATGCAGTTCTCATTCAATTTATCGGTTAAATATTTTAGGGTAACTTGCTTTGATGGTTTCGCAGATTGAGAAGTTGTTTTTGATTTTGTTTGTGCAATAGCAATGTTTAATAACAACAAGCATGTAATCGAAAAAAATATCCTCTTCATATAAGTTAATTTGGATAGTAAAATTTGGGTGGTATGTTCATTTTTAAAATTATTTAATCCATACAATTTTGTATTTTGTATCGTGTTCTTGAGAAGCTTGGATTAGAACTGCCATCCAATTTTTAGCATCTGTGTAATTCCAAAAATATTCGTATGGTTCATCTACTGTATTTCCATTTTCATATCGTGGCCCCCAAAAGTCAACTATAATAGGGCTAAGAAATTTTTCAGGATTTATTTTTGCTTGAGACAGAAGTTTATATTTAAAGCTTTCTTTTAGTTTTTTTTCTATATAGTCATGCGACTCAACACTTTTTGTGTTGTAACCTTTTTTTTCATATTGCTCCAGACTGATTGGTGCTTCTATTATGTACAGCGTTTTATTTGCTTCAAAAGATGCAACTCCGTAATGTCTTCCATTTTGGCTATATAAAAAATTTAGTTTAGCTAGGGAGAGCAGGATAAGTAATCCGATTATTTTTGTATTCATATTTTACTTTTGAATTAATAGGTATTAATATATTCTGTACTGACTTCCCTGCGCATCTACTAATACAATTCCACCAACTCTTAAAGTATTGGACTGCCAATAATTTTTTGCTCTATCTCCGCTTATAAAGTTTCTATTCCTGCTATTGCCGGGAGTTATGCCATTTAGAGAAGGTAAAAACAATTCATTCCAGTTAGGAGAGCCGGGTAAGGGGTCGTTACCCCATGTATTGTTGCCTTTGGGTATTGTACCCATTGCTCCTGCAGCAGGTATATAATATTTATCACTATAGCTTACATAGATTTCAATAAATGCTTCAAAGATTTCGCCGCTTAAACAATCATTGTCGTTTGAATTTGCTGCACTCCATTTAAAGTTTAAATACACGGTTGGTTCGCCCATATAGGTACTAAGTCGGTACTTAGCAGTAAGAGTAGATAAATTGCAATTGCCGATGGTAAATGAACTGCCTCTACGCACTTCTCCTTCAAGAGGTTCTTTATATGGTTTTTGTCCGAAAGATGAGCACGCTGTAATAATGCTTGCTAATAAAAGCAAATGTTTTAGTTGCATATTATATTCTTTTTTGGTTTAATTCTACAAAGTGAAAGTAGTCAAACAATTAAAAGTGAGATATCGCATTTTCCCCGTCGTCACACCCGCATTTACACGGTGTCGCCTTTTTGCATGGCTACCAACTCGCCTGATTGTTTTGCCTGCAACATCAGTCTTGCTGATATTTAAGCTAAAAGTAGGGATGTGCCATGTGTAAAACAATCACAGGTTTCTATGATTTTTAAACCGTACTACCAGATTTATGGTAGAAAACCAGGGTATGTTTTGCAAGCTCAGATACAGCAGCTCCAAACTTGTCCTTAAAATGATTTTTCAAACCAATTATGCGCATACTATAAAAATATGCGTATCTTCGGAGCAACAAACGTTTTTATGAAAAACAGGCTGAATATTACTATTGATGAATCGCTGGTGGAAAAAGCCAAACGTTATGCCGCGAAGAATAATACATCTCTTTCCGGGCTGATAGAGGAATATTTTAAAAAATTGGTTTCACACACCTCACCGAAAAAGGAAAACTTTTTGGAAATGGTAGAAAAGCTGCCTAAGCCCAAAGCAAGCTTTGAAAATATTGCTATGGAAGATTATTTCAAAGACAGAAAAAAGAAATATGGCTTCTAAAGTTTTTCTTGATGCTAATTTTTTGTTAGACCTTTCATTACAGAGAGCAGGTTTTGCTGATGCAAAGAGCGTAATGCAGCTTTCAATTGCCGGAGAAATTGAGTTGGTTACTACCCCTGCTGTTTTGCATATTACCGGCTATTTTATAACAAAGGCTTACAACAGGCAGGTATCTAAACAACTGCTTTTGGCCCTGCTGAATGATGTTCAGGTTATTGATTGCAATCATAGCACCGCATTGATGGCTATTCACTCCAGCATTGCCGATATTGAAGATGCATTACAATATTATACAGCGCTTACCCATAAAGCAGACTATTTTATTTCGTCGGATGCGGAACTAAAGAAAGCCGCATTGCCTCAATTACCTGTTTATACTGCCGCAGCTTTTGTTGCAGCATGGGAAAAAGGCGGTTTGTAAAATAAAATTTGCATTAATGAAATCTCGCCGCAATCTCCGCCCTTGAATGAATATTAAGCTTGTTATAAATATTTTTGGTGTGGGTAAACAGGGTTTGTATGCTGATAGCACATTCATCGGCTATCTGCTTGTATGATTTTCCGGCAATGAGGAGATTAAGTATTTCGGTTTCACGCCGGGTAAGGTTGTATTGTTCCAGCTCCCTGCTACGGCGGTTTTCGGCACGGTTAAAATAGTCGAGCATTTTCCTCGCAATTTTTCCATTCATGATGCTTTCGCCATTATATACGGCGGTAATGGCTTCCGTTATTTTTTCAGGAGCATCTTTTTTCAACAGGTAACCGTCTGCGCCCGCTTTTATGGAATTAAATATTTTATCCTCATCCTCAAAAACAGTGAGCATAAAAATACCGGTTTGCGGCAGCTTTTCTTTTATCAGCTTCACGCCTTCTATGCCGTTTATGCCGGGCAGATCAATATCCAGCATCACAACATCCGGCTTTGCATAAAACAGGGCACTTAACTCCAGCAAATTTTCTGAAGTATATACCAGCAGCATTTCCGGCCTGGTGCCAATCAATGCCTGCATGGCTTTCAGGTATGAAAGATTATCTTCTATAAGCGCCACTCTTATCATAATATGTAAAAGTAGCCGATATACCTTTAAAAAAAATACCAGTTTTCTGTCAGGCCAGGGGTACGCATACGGTAGATTGCGTACCGGTGCCGGCGCTTGTTCTGGTGGTAATCGTTCCCTGCATTGCCTGTATCCTGCGGGCAATATTCTGCAGCCCGTTCCTGTGTTTATTTACCGTTGATTCATTATAGCCCTTGCCGTCATCTTCCACCACTACCTGTAAACTATTGCCGGTTAACGAAAAAACAATGCTTATCGTTTTACATTCCGAATGCTTCAGGGCGTTATTCAGCAACTCTTTTAATACGAGGAATAACTGGTGCTTGGTTTCCGCGCCTAATTTTTGAGGGCGCAGATCATCACCGGCGCTCAGGCTGATGCTGATACTTTTGACAAGGGCAACAGGTTCCGCAAAAAACATAAGCCGGTATATCACGCTGTCCAGCGTATCATATTTCGGGTTAATCTTCCAAACCAGGTCGTCTAACTTATTGACCACATCATTCACATTAGCGCTGATGGATTCCAGGTAAGGTTCTTTATTATTTTCAGTTCTGGCAAGGCCGCTGTAAATATTAATGCTGCTGAGCGTAGCGCCAATTTCGTCGTGCAGGTCAGAGGCAATGCGCTGCCGTTCATATTGTACAGCCAGCTCTTTTTCCAAAGCCAGCTTTTGCCGGTGCAACTGGTAGCGGTAAATAAACTTCCCGGTAAAAAACACAATGAGCAATGTAGTAAGCGCTGCCAGCGTTCTGAACCACCAGGTTCTCCACCAGGGCGGGCGGATGGTAAAACGATAGGTATATTCTTTTCCCCAGCCCGCATCGTAATTCATGGCTTTTACCATAAAGGTATAGTTGCCAGGCTGCAGGTTGCTGTAAGCTACGGTTGACTGATCCGTTGGGCCACTCATGTTTTTATCTGCACCTTCCAGCCGGTATTGGTACTTTACATCATGCGGCTGATCCATGGTACAGCCTGCAAAGTCGAAGCTGATATCATTATTATTGTAGGCCAGGCTTAAACCCAGCGGTAAATTGTACCATCGGTTCAAAGAATCGAAATGGAAATCACTGAACCAGTCGCCGTTTTTCATCCAAAAAGCTGTATCGCGTTTTTCCAGAAGCTCAGGCCAATTGATACTTTGCCCGGCTATTTTAACCGCCGTAACACGAACGTCCGGCGGAGTTGAATCAGCATATTCTCTTAACGGATCAAAAGTAGTAATGCCGCTATTTGTTCCAATCCCAATATGGTGATCAGCAGTTTTGAGTATAGCTCCTGCGTTGCATCCTATACCCAGGAATCCATCCTTATATCCGTAATTTTTAAAATAACCATCGCTTTCATACACATTTCCCGATGCAGCTCTTTGCTCAAACAATGCCATTTTCGCCGCAGATAATTTACTTAGTCCATACCGTGTGGCGATCCAAAGATTCCCTGCATCATCTTCAAGCATACTTACTGCTTCATTACTGATCAAACCCTCTTTTTGAGTGAATCTTATAACGGAAGCTCCATCATATCTGAGAACGCCCTTCGTGGTTGCAAACCATATATTGCCAGAACTGTCGGTATAAATATAAATACAGGCATCTCTGAAGATCCCGCTTTCGTCTCCAAAACAAGTAATGTGACGGTCAACATATTTAAAAATGCCGGCGCCTGTGCCGAACCATATATTTCCTGTCTTATCCTGCATGATATAATTTATATGGTTGGCGGAATCATTATGCGCAAAAAAATTAGTGAACCGCTTTCCGTCAAATGCTGAAGCGCCGTTTTCTGTTCCGAACCAGAAATTCCCCTGCCTGTCCTGCATTACAGTGTTAACATCATTATCCGCTAATCCCGTTTCTTCGTTATAATATACAAACGAATATCCATCACACTTTACCACACCTTTGTAGGTAGCAAGCCAGAGATTACCCTTATCGTCTCCGAAAATATTCCTTACATCGTTAAAAGGCAGTCCTTGTTTATCAGTAAAAACCTTTAACGTTTTCCCGTCAAATTCTGATACGCCTCCGCGCCACGAACCCAGCCAGAGGTTTTTTGATGTATCCTCATAAAGGCTGAACGTATAGTTTTTTGGAAGCCCTTCGCTTTCAGTAATATGCGTAAATGAAGCGGGGTTATATTTTGAGAGGCCCCCGGCTGTTCCTATCCAGATGTTGGCATTACTATCCTGCAGCAGGCAATAAATATTATCATTTATCAGTCCGTGCTTTGCTGTAAAGCTGCTGATCGAATAACCATCGTATTTTGAAAGCCCGTAACGAGTGCCTGCCCATATATTTCCATCCCGATCCAGGAGCAGGCTGAAAATATCATTATTAACCAGTCCTTCTTTAGCGCTGAGGCGCTTAAATGAATCGCCATCAAAAATATACATGCCGTTGCCGTAAGTGCCAACCCATATCCTGTGCGCTTTATCTTCTATTATACTCTGAATATGGCAGACATCTGCTCCCTCCGCCGAGGTATAGTTGGTAAAAGAATGCCCATCGTATTTTGAAATACCCCCATTAGTGCCTATCCAAAGGGTTTGTTGTTTATCTACAAGAATACTGTTTACCGTATCATTCACCAGACCCTGCTTTTGAGTAAAGCCGGTAAATGATGTACCATCATATTTTACAAGTCCGTTCATTGTGCCCAACCACAAATTTCCCTGCCCGTCTTCTTTAATACTCCATATAACATTATCGGGCAATCCCTCCTTCACTGTAAAGTTGGTAAAGGAATATCCATCATATTTTGAAACTCCTCCTAAAGTTCCAAACCATATATTCCCGTTTTTGTCCTGGCAAACAGCCCGCACATCATTATAAACAAGCCCCTGCTCAGTAGTGAAATTAGTAAGGCTATGCCCATCGTACCTGCTAACACCTGCAGCAGTGCATATCCAGATATTGCCTGTATTATCCTGCAATAAATCCGTTACTATACTATGCTTTAATCCCTGCAGCTTTCCCAAAGAAGCTACGGATAAGGGATTGGGCGTTTTGTACGTCATTTCCTTTATCTCCAGCTTTTCGGGAGGGGCTGCCGGTATTTTTTTCCCGGTAGCCGGAATGATCTCCGGGAACGTAAAAGTGTCAGTACCCGGTATATTTATTTTTTTGTTTTGAATGATGAGATGCGCTTTTCCGGCTGTAAGCATATTGTTTTCAACGGGCACTATATAAGGTTGGCCCACGATAACCTTTTTCAATTTTCTTTCATCAAGCCGAATAGAATCCTGAAATATGCTATGTTCCCGGGAAAAGGGATAAAAAACTCCTTTGGTAATTTGCGGTTTAAACGCATCCGCAATAAAATTTTTTGCGATTTTCTCCCTGCAGGAAAATAATGCCTGTAGTATAAAGAAGCAAAATAAACATTTGTTTGGTATGGATCGCATCCGCCCGAGGATCTGTTTGAGTTTTTGCGAAGGTAAAGCGGACTGAAATCAGAAGCAATACCTGTTACCTGGTATTTATGTGGGTAATCCATTTATCAGATCCGCATCTGTGCGTATTTTCTTCTGCTGTGCAAAGCGAGCCTGACTGCCGTCAGCTACCCTGTATACATATCTATATTGGGTATGTAAGCTGCCCCTGAAGTAAAAAGTATATTTCACGCAGCGTTCGCAGCGGGAAAATGCTGCTACGCCCCCACGCTGCGAACGCTGCGTGAAAAGTATTAACACTTGTGTGTAAAGGGTAGCTGACGGCAGTCAGGCTCGCTTTGCACAGCATTTAATAAAAAATGATTTATCTGAAAAATGATTATCCCCTTCATGGCACATCCCGGCCTCACACCTTCACATATATCCCCTTCCTATCCATCCACCAGCACACCAGCCACATAAAGCTGATAACAGATAATGCATACAGCAGCGAACCCACTTCCGGGACAGCAGGCAGCACATATATCCAAACCTTTCTATATAACCAGTTCCAGGGAGTAACGCCATCGCCTAACCGAATAAGATTAAGGGTTTTAGGAAGAAAAGCGCTTAATGCGAAAACAAACAACGCGTTCCTGCCAAACACATCAAAAAACCGGGTTAGCCAATTTTTTGCTCCGCGTATTTCCATAGCATAAATCATTGAAGCAATGATTGCCACAGCCAATCCCGTAGTACATAGCACATAGGAACTCGTCCATATTTTTTTATTGACGGGAAATACCAGATCCCAGCAATATGCACCGGTTAACAGCGCAACCGCCGTAACGAATAAGCCGGTGATCATCGGGTATAATGATACCGCTACTGAAAGCGTATTACCCAAATCATTTTCTGCTATATACCCTTTGGGTTTGTTGCGTATATAATCTCCAACAAGATATCCGAATATCACCTGCACAATAGCAGGCAAAGTGCTCATCAATCCTTCCGGGTCAAAGGGAACGCCTTCGCCCTTATACATATGTGCAATACCAAGTATTCTTTTATCAATGGTTGTTCCGAACCATCCGCTCAAACTATAGGGATCTGCAGGATTACCCGCATAACATAAAAACCAATAAACCAGCAGCAATACGCAGCCTGCAAAAAAAGCCCCTCTTGCTTTAAAATAATATACAATAACCGATGCAAAGAAATAGCAGATGGCTATGCGTTGCAAAACACCTAATATCCGGACGCCGCTTTCCGGGTTTTGCGGATTCACCCAATGCCGGAATGCAAAAGCATCATTTTGCCAGCTTACAAAAGGATACCAGTTTAAGAACAACCCGATTATAAATATCAATAACGACCTCCTGATAATCTTTTTCCAGAAAGCCGCAGCGCCTGCCGCTTCTAATTTGGGCAGCACAAAAGCCATCGCATTGCCAACCGCAAACAAGAAGAAAGGAAAAACCAGGTCGGTAGGTGTAATGCCATGCCACTTTGCATGTTCTAACGGACTGAATATATGTGACCATGAGCCGGGATTGTTTACCAATATCATGAGGCAAACCGTAGCTCCGCGAAAAACATCAAGAGAATAAAATCGCTGATTCAAGAAAATGATTTTTATAAAAATAGAGAATTAATAAACTACAGACAACTGCTGTATGAACCAGGTATGCATAACAATTACCGCAAATCATTCATCATTTCAGCCCTACATAAACCACCAAAGGCAAATGATCGGAATAATGCACTGCAGGAACTGAAACCTTTTTCACCCGTTTCAATATCCCGGGGCTTACCAATATATAATCAATCTTTTTAACCGGTACATCATCCGGGAAAGTATGAACACCGGCTATATCGGTTGTTTGCAGGTGTTGCTGCAGTAACTGTATTTCCTCAGTATCGGGTGTGGCATTTAAATCGCCGGTAAAAATTACCGGTAAAGTATTTTCTGAAAAATAATGAAGCGTTTCATTTACCTGCGAAGCTCTTGTTGCTTTATCAAAGGCGGAAAAATGCGCTGTTGCAAAGCGTATATCTTTCTTTTTTATTTGTATAACGGCAAACAGCATGGAAACAGATTCCCCGTTGGGTCCTGCTTTCAAAAGTCTCAATATTTTAGGCGCTACATTTTTTACCGGGTATTTTGAAAGTATACCAACTCCATAAGCGCCTCCCTGGTAAGGGAAATGTCTTACAAAAGCATAATGCATACCCGTTATTTCTGCAAGCCGTTTCATTTGATCAACATTTCCCGACCTGGTGCAGATACTGTCTACTTCCTGCAGTCCCACGATGTCCGGGTTTTGTTGCTTTATAAAATAACCCATTTCATCTAAGGTATTCTTTTCATTCTTATCAGCCCCGTGGTGAATATTGTAAGACATGATACGAAGCGTTTGCGATTGAGCATTTAAAAATGATAAGGTGAATATTAATGCACAAAAGCCTATTTTACTTTTTTTAATCACTTTCTTCACTTAGTTTTTTTATTTTTTCCAGTTCTATAACATCTATCTGGTCTTTAAGGCGATTGACAGTTTTTTTATTGGTTATGAGTTGATTGATATGCAGGAATGGAATTTTTACATCATCTATCGTCGCGATGGCGGCCATTTCCCGGCTTTCATCAAAACTATATTCCTCCAGGCCTTTCATGTTAACAATAATATCCAGGCGCAAACCATTCAATAAATGAAAATCAGTCCAGCCAGGAACAAACTGTATTCTATCCAACATAAAATAATCACCCATTCCGCATTCTATAAATGCATATCTCAATCTTTGCCGGTTTAGCGGTGTATCTTCAATCCAAATATCTATATCTCCGGTAAACCTTTGGTACCCATGTAAATTAGTGGCGTATCCGCCTACCATTATATACTTAACGGCATTGTTCTGAAGTGCCCTCCAAAAATTCAATATTACTTCGTCAAAGATGTCCACAAAACTTATTTACTGATATACGGCTTATGTGTTATTACCGCTTTTTGCATCGTTAAATGTATCTTATACAAACGGGTCGCCATTAAAAACCGCTCTTTATAAGAGCGTTTAAGCGCTTCTTTCAAAAGACTGTCTCCTGCTTTTTCGTATCCTGATACAGGTTCATGTACTATATTTTTCTTATCAGGCATTCTTTGTTGATTTTACTGCAAATACTACTTGCAATTTAGTAAAAGAAAGGCAATTTTTTTTATACTATTTCATTTCTACCACGGCACTAACAGGCAAATGATCTGAAAGATTCACCTTATAAGTAGTGGATTCAATAATGCTCCATTTGTTTTGTGGATAGCAAAAAATATAATCAATAGTGCTCCGGGGAGCATCGGCAGGCACGGTTGGCTCAAGATTGGATACTGTTTTCCATGCGCTCATTCCTTCTTTAATTTCTTTGGCATCCGGTTTTGCATTAAAATCGCCCGCTACTATAACAGGTGTATTTTTTGAAAGCAATACTTCGTTCAATTTTTTAACCTGTTCCTGCCGCTCTGTGCTGTTGGTATAGTCCAAATGCGTAGATGCAAAACTAATATACTGCCCTTCGCTATATTCTACCTCGGCAACCAAAACCGCTCTCTGTTCTTTTCCGTTTGCTGTTTTAGGCAGATAAATGCGCTCCACTTTTGCCAGCGGGTATTTTGATAATAAAGCGATGCCGTAATATCCTCCTGCATAGGGAATGGTTTTTCCATAGGCGGATATCATCCCGGTACGGAAACCCAGCTCGGTTGCAAAATCTTTACCATGCTGTTTGGGTGTAAGATCACGATAGGTACGACAGTCTACTTCCTGTAATGCCACTATATCCGGGTTCTGCTCTTTAATAAAGGCCGCCAGGTCTTCCAGTGATGCCAGCTCGCCAAAACGTAAATTATAGGAAAGCACTTTTAAACGAACAGGTGCTTCGGGTTTGCCGGTAGAGTCGGCCGCAGCCAAAGCAGCATGCCCGGCAATTACAGCACAAAAGCAAAGGATCAATTTTACATATTTCATAGCTGATCTGTTTAATTGCAGGAAAAAGAAAACCTCCTGCTTCAACTTATTATGTAAGTTGGCAGAAGGTTTTGGATTTTTATTTCAATATATCAATGGTTTAATTTCCATCATTAGTGGCGCCATTCTCCCATCCGGGGTTTTGTTCGAGCTGAGCATTAAGGTTAATTGCTCCTATCGGAACAGGATAAAGATATTGCTTGGGTCCCCATACTTTTTTTGAATCATTGTTGGTATACCATGCCAGGTAATAACCGGTTCCGTTTCCAGCGGCATGCACCTGTATGATCTCTGCGGCAGGATCTGTACTCACTTTAACTTTATATGGATTTGCATTATTGGATACTGCCACGGCAGCAGCAAGCCCTGCATCATCCGTATAGTATATTACATCGTGACTGCCATTGTGATCAACATCAAGCGGCTGATTGATTGCAGGTATATACATACCTGTCCAGCTTTGCTTAAACAGGTCACCGCTTTTCCAGCGCCTCAGGTCATCAAAACGAAATCCTTCAAACAACAATTCGATGGCACGCTCCCGGCGAATTTCCAGGATAACAGGGTCGCTGATGTCGGGAAAATAAGTATTCTTTATATAGGTATCAATCACTGTTGGCTTAGCAGTAAGCCCCCCGGTAATGCCGGCACGTGCCCTTAATGCGCCAATTGTTTTAGCCCAATCCTCATCCGTAAGTGTTCCCTGCTCTGCCTTTGCTTCAGCATAATTCAGCAGTACTTCACCAAACCTGATGAGTTGAATAGCCTGTGTGCTTTCGGTACGGCTATCACCAATAGTTGCATCAACACATAGCTTGATGGGTTGGTAGCCTAACCTTGCATACCCGCTGAATACAGGTAAGGCAATATTTCCTTCGCGGATATAGCCCGGATACCGAAGCGTGGCATTCAACCTGCCATCCCTGTTTTGAAACTCTTCGTAAAAATCTTCATACTCCCATCCTGCCCGGTCGGTATAAGGTGTTCCATCTATTTGCAGGTAGGTACAAACAAAATCCCTTATTAAATTTAAGCCGGTACCATAAGTTTCTGATGTCCATCGCCAGTTAGCACTATGCTTCACTCCCAAATCAGCATCAGATGCAATAGCCAGTATGGTTTCTGATACAGGAGGCACATCACTGGTAAATAATTGCCTGTAGCTGTTGTGCAATGATTTGCCGGATTCCTGCATTACTTTGTAAGCCGCATCTTCCGCACGTTTCAGCCATGTTTCAGCAGATGTTGCAAGACTGAGGTTATGGTATTTACGAAAAGTTCCTTCAAACAATGCAACACGGGAAGCAAATGCATAAGCAGCCCATTTTGTTATCAGCGTGCTTTGCGTAGCGTCTGTTGTTCGTGTAATGTTCTCAGCAGCAAACATCAGATCCTCATATACTTTTTCCATTACCAGCTCGCGGGAATCACGGGTTCCGTAAAGAATATCTTCTTCACCGGGGTCAAGCGGGTGGTCTACCCAGGGAACATCTCCAAACCGCCTTACCATTCCGTAATAAAACCAGGCACGGAAAAAACGCGCAAGACCAGTGTAATCATTTCTTACACTTTCCGAAATCGCGGGATTGATATTATTTACAATGAAATAATTAATATTGCGCAATGCAGACCATGACCAACCGTCGGAATTATTTTCACTATAGGAGTTGATCAAAGTAAAGCCACTGAGCGTGTTGGTGGCTCCGTAATCAACCAGCGATTGTTCAACAATAGACTGATCGGTAGCATCGGGAAAAATATCGTAAAACGAAACAGAATAGGCTTTCAATCCTTCTTCTGAACCGAAAATAGCTACTTTATCTGTTGACGTTATAACAGGCTCATCCATTTTACATCCTGTGAACAACGCAAACACCAGTATATGGCATATATATTGTTTCATGTTAGTTTAAATTTTAAAAGCTTAAAAAGTAAGCGAAACACCAAGTGAAAAAGTTTTCAAGATGGGATAGCTGTTTCCTGCGCCCTGGTTATAACTGCTGTTAAGGTCTGAGTCGGTATATCCTATAGTAGAAGATACGTCCATGAAATTTTTGGTCCATTTATACAGGGGAGACCAGCTTGCAAGATTCTCGCCACTGAAATATATGCGGGCATTTTTCAGTGCTGCTTTTGATATCCAGGTTTCAGGCAAAGAATACCCGATTTGCAGATTTTTTAACCGTAAAAAAGATACCCGTTGAAGATACCTGTCGTTGGGCACATAGTTGGAAAACCCAAGCGATCCGTTGTATTGTGTGTAGCGCGGCAGGTATGCGTCAGGGTTATCTTCTGTCCAGTAATTACCGAGGTGCCATGCAGGCATTTGGTTATACCCGCGGTTATACTGTCCCCAAAAAGCACTTTCTGTTCCGGGATACCAGTTTTGTTTTCCTGTGCCATATAAAAACGCGGAGAAGAAAAACCCGTTCCAGTCGGCACTTAAGGTAAAGCTGTATTGATAACGAGGCTCTGTATTCCCTATTATCGTCATATCCCCAGGGTTACTTAATGTTTGAGCGCCCTTGGTGATCATATTATCGCGGCTTTGATCGAGGTTGCTGATTTTAACATCACCTGCGCGCCATACAGCATCTGCAGAGGCTTTAAAAATGGTATTGATATAATCTGTCGGAGCCGGGTCTTCCTGGAACAATCCATCTGTGCGGAAGCCCCACAGCTCGCCGATAGTCATTCCATCGTAATAATCAGTAAACCTTTTATCGGGATTATAGTATTTATCTATAGTAGATACATAATCAAAAAGGCTGCCTCTTACCTGGTATTTAAGTGGTTTGCCGGCAACCTGGAATTTATCGTGCCAGGTAAGGCTGACTTCAAAACCCTTAGTGGTCATATCAGCATAATTACCTTTGGGCGATGCTGCTCCAAAAATATCAGGCAGTGTTGGTCCTGCCACATACATATCAGTGGTTTTACGAACATAATAATCCCCGGTGAAGCTGAGCCTGTCGTTCAGCATACTAAAGTCCAGTCCGATGTCAGCGGTAGTAGCCCGCTCCCATGTAAGCCCGGTGGGAATGGGTGATGGCGCACTGGTACTTTTATTTAACGCTCCATCAAGCACACGGCCGGAATTGCCTATGCTCAGTAATTCCAGGAACTGGTAAGGAGATATGTTACCATTACCCAATGAGCCATAAGAAGCCCTGAGCTTTATATTAGAGATAATATTTTTACTAACCTTCCAGAAAGGCTCTTCAGATAATCTCCATCCCCCGGAAATAGAAGGAAAGAAGCCCCATTGCTGTTCGGACGGAAACCTGGTTGAGCCATCATACCGTCCATTGATCTCTACTAAATACCGATCCATAAAACCATAGTTCAAACGGAAAAAAGCCCCTGCTGTTTTCCAGCGTGAAGCGCTTGCACCGGGCGTAATAGATGTGCCTGTTGCCAGTTGCACACTCTCCGCGCTTTCCAGCAACAGTTGGTTGCGCTCAATACTGTTGGCCTTATATGCAGAGGTTTCATAGTTCCAGCCACCCATTGCTTTCAGGTAATGCTTTTCTGCAAACGTTTTTTCAAATTCTGCATAAATGTTTGACGCGGTATATAAAGTGCGCCCCGTCCATTCATATATAATACCATTCAGATCGCCTGCGTAAGAAGGCGCCGTGGCATTTGCATTTTGATAATAAGGAACTTTTACTCTTTTCCAGAAATAATCACGGTCGTTATAGCGGAATGTAAAATCACCATTAACGCGGAAAGTATTATCAAAGAAGTTCGTATTGAACCCTACTGTGTTTCTGAATAAATTCTGATTGTTGTTTTGATAATTATTGCCTTCTATAAATGCAGCCAACGTAGATGCACCACCCCGGGTATAGGTGCCATCGGGGTTATACATAGGAAGCGAGGGGAAAGCAGCAACCTCTATATAGCGCTGAATGTTGGCGCTGCGCCCCAAAGCTGAAAATGGCTGGTGATAACTGTTATTGGAAAACTCCATATTATTGGTAAGCTTTAACCAGTTATATGCTTTTAAAGAGCCTTTTGCCCTGAGATTATAGGAACGATAGTTATCCGGATCAAGGTTATACAATCCACCAAAATCATATAAACGACCGGATACAAAGAAGTCGGACTTATCATTACCACCGGAAATACTGAGGTTATGATCCTGGTTGAAGGTATGATCTTTAAAAAGCATATTCATCCAGTCGGTATTGGTATAATACTCATAATCACCATTCGCCAACACTTCTGTTTTCGGGCCTTCCCCGGAAGCTTTCCATTCCTTCATTCTTTCCAGCCAGTCATCGCTGTAAAACTGTGTATTGTTGTTGATAGAAGTAGGAACTGTTCCCTGGGTGTTATAATAAGCCATCCTGAAATGCTCCAGCCAGGTTACGGCATCGGTAACAAACTCCGGCTTTTTTGCTAAAGACTGAAGGGAAAAATTACCGGAATAATTAACCGTGGTTCTTCCTTTGGAAGGCCGTTTGGTGGTGATCAATACCACTCCAAAAGAACCGCGTGCGCCATAAATGGCCGCAGAAGCCGCATCTTTTAACACACTTACACTTTCAATATCATTAGGGTTGAGAAAGGAAGGATCTCCCTCAACTCCATCTATAAGCACCAAAGCGCTTCCTCCCTGCCCGATGGATGTGGCGCCACGAACATTAAAAGATGCTGACCGGGTTGGCTTTCCATCTTCCAGGAAAAGATTAAGATTAGGCACAGCGCCCTGCAGGGCCTGCGTTGTATTAGACATTGAACGGTTTTCGAAAACCTCCTTACCAACAGAAGCTACCGCGCCGGTAAGATTTACCTTTTTCTGTGTTCCATACCCTACCACTACTACGTCTGTAAGACTGGAAGATTCTTCTTCCATTACAATATTAAAAACTGACTGGCTTCCCAGTTTTACTGTTTGTGTTGCATAACCCACAAAAGAAAAAACCAGTTCTATATTTTTTCCTGATGGTACAGACAACTGAAACCTTCCATCGGTATTTGTTGTAGTACCTGTTTGTGTGCCTTTAACTGTTATGCTTACACCTTCCAGCGGTTCCTGCTTAGCGTTGACTATCCTGCCGCTCACGCTTATATCAGCAGGTGGCGAAGCATTGCCCGGCATGGGCTGAACAGCAGAGGATGGAGCAACTTCATCTGTCTGCTTGATAAAAATGGTGTTTGCTTCAATAGTAAAATCGAGTTGCTGGCTTCTGAGCGCCTGCTTCAAAAATAATTCCAGCGGCATATTCTCTCCGTGAATAGTTACCGGTTTTGCTTTTTTTACCTGGCTGGCTTTATAACTCACATAATATCCTGTTTGCTGTTTAATAACAACAAATACTTTTTCCAATGGTATCTTCTCCCCGGAAAAAGTGATGGTTTGTGACAGCCCGGAAGCCGTTGTTTGCAAGCAAAGTCCCAGTAATAGAACTGTAGTAAGTTGCATCACTCGCAAAGTTTTGGTTAATAAACCGCCGGCGCTACAGCGCAAACGGATAAAAGTGCTTAATTGCATACTTTTGTTGCAGTTTTGGGTTAAAGAATAAAATGTCTGTTGAACCGGTCATTTTTATAGATTAGCTCAAATTTTCCGCCGGATGCTGTTACGAGCAGCTTCCGGTTTTTTATTTTGGCAGTCAGCGGTCAGCTATCAGCGGTCAGCACTGAAAGCTGATAGCTAATCGCTGACACCTCCGCCTAATACACTGTCAATTCCATCCCTTTCAGCCTGAAATGGATATCCTTATCCTGAAGACCGTTCAATAATTGCTTCAGCGTAAGGTTCCTGCCAATCTCACCTCCCAGTTCAATTTCACTGGTATCATTCTCGTAATGCACATCTATATCATACCATCTTGCAATCTGCCGCATAGCTTCAGCCATCTTAACATGATGAAAATTGAACACACCGTTTTTCCATGCCAAATCCTTAGCAAGATCCGCGGGAGTTATTTTTCCGTTTATATATGCGTTACCTGGTTTAAGAATACTGCCGTTTACCTGCACTATTCCTTCCAGCAAAGATGTTTTTATTCCCGGCTCATCAGGATAGCTGTTTACATTAAAGGATGTTCCTGTTACGGTAATTTCATCTTTATATGTTTTTATGACGAATGGCTTTACCGGGTTTTTGGTTACTTCAAAATAAGCTTCGCCGGTGATCTTTACTTCACGTGTTTTGCCCGAAAAAGCTGTGGGATAAGTAATGCTGCTGGCAGCATTCAGCCATACCAATGTTCCATCAGGGAGCTTTACATTATACTGCCCGCCTCTCGGCGTTGCCATTGTATTATACGCAACAACATCAGATTTGCCATACATTAGCGATCCATCATTATTTTGTATCGCTATTGCTCCGTCATTAATCACCTGCTGTCCTTTTTCATCCAGCTCAATTTGTTTACCGTTGCTTAAGGTTAATACAGCTTTTTGAGAACCGGGAGGCAGATCTTCATTTGTAGCTGAAGTTTGCTGCGCAACCGGGCTGCCTTTCACCTCCTTTTGAAATGGCAGGTGGTTATAGAAATACCATGTTCCTGCTACCAGTATTGCCGCCGCAGCGTAACGTATCCAGTTTTTATAAAAAATTTTTTTTGAAGAATATCTGTTGCCGGACAGAAAGGAAGCATTGTCTTCAGCGGAGTCAGGAATCTCCTCATTTTCCCGGCAAAGCACCGGTGTAAATAAAGCGCTATCCTTCAAAATGGTTTTAATCATTTTATCAACCTTTCCTTTATCATAGGTAAAATTTTCTGTTATAGGTTGCTTACTATACCATTCTTCAACCAGCCTGTTGAACTGCTCTCCGTTGCCGGGATCATTTAAAAACTCAGCCAACTGCACCTTCTCCTGTTCAGAAAGTGTATTATTAAGATGCTTTTGTAAATACTCTTCTAAGTTGATATGATTACTCACCATAATAATGACACCGCCGGATAAGCGGGCGTACTATTGCATCAAAAAAAATTTAAAAAAATATGGAGAAAAGAACAGAAGAGGCAGAATAGGATTTCCCTTCTGACCAAGGTAATCATGAATAAACTTTACCGCTTCAGAAAGTTGATTACGCACCGTGTTTTCAGATATCTGCAGCTTTGCGGCAATTTCTCTTCTCGAAAGCCCTTCTTTTTTGCTCATCAGAAAAACGATCCTTCGTTTTGCCGGCAATTGACCAACAGCTTCTTCAACCAGGGTTTGAGTAAACTTCGCATCTATTTCTTCTTATAGTTCCCCGGTGGCAATTATTTGCTTTTCAAGTTCTTTAATGCGCAATTCACGTCTAAGTTCTGATCGTAAATGATTTGATGCTGTATTGGCCACTACTTTATGCATCCAGGCTGCAGGGTTTTCAACAGAAGCAAGTGAAGAGCGGCTTAGCCATACCTTCACAAAAACTTCCTGCAAAATATCATCCGCTTCAGCCTCGGATTTAATCAGCGAAACAGTAAAAGGAAAAAATTTTTTGTACATACTGTGTACAAATGCAGCAAATGCCTCCTCGTTGCCTTGTGCAAGGCTGGATAGCATATTACTATCAATCTTGTATTGCATGGTTTCGTCCACAGCAGTTCGTAAGCAGAATGTGAAGGTAAGAAAAAAACATATCCTGATGAACCGGCATAACATTATCAAAATATGAAAACACAACGCTGTGCGTGGCGTCTTCGCCACGCACAGCCCTCTTGTCGCCTCTGGCGACTACACCCGAAACTGCATGAGCAAAGCCCGAAGCCTGCGTTCGCTATCATCCTCGCCGGAGGCGAAAAGACAGAAGTGCGTTGTTTTTAAAAGGATCAGTACTGCTGTAAGAAAACTCTTTTTTAAATCAAATTATTGATTATATTTGCAACTGAAATATAGTTGCAAGTAAGACTGCAACTTTTGGTGAATTAAAATAATTACTTAATCACAAAAACAAGACCGCATGAACCCCAAAAACAAACGCTGTAAACTATGGCAAAGCGTGACAAGCTATTTGAACAATTAATATCTGTTCCCAACGATTTAACATGGGAAGAATTAGTCAAATTCCTTTCTCTATGCGGGTATACCGAAATGGCGAAAGGCAAAACCGGAGGCTCCAGAAGAAAATTTTCTGATGCAGACAACAACATTATAAGCCTGTGTAAGCCTCATCCGAAAAATATAGTAAAAGTTTATGCGATCCGGCAAGTGATCGAATTTTTAAAAGAAAAGGGACATATCAGCAATGAATGACATTCTAAAGTATAAAGATTATCTGGCATCTGTTCATTTTTCCATGGAGGATGAAATCTTTTACGGAAAGGTATTGGGAATTGATGATCTGATCAATTTTGAAGGCAGTTCTATAAAGGAGTTAAAGAAAGCCTTTCATGAAGCAGTTGATGATTATATATCAACTTGTAAATCGCTCGGAAAGAAACCTAACAAAACCTATAAGGGTACTTTCAATGTAAGAATTCCGTCTGAGCTTCATAGAGAAGCTGCTGCATTTGCAGCAGTGAACAGTCTGTCCTTAAACGACTTTGTAAAGTCTGCTATTAATTTTGCATTAGCCAACCAGGAACACTTAAATAAAAAGTTGTCATTAAAGTAGCTTTGTGCTTATATCGATTCTCCCCCGTGGTTCTGGTCCTACGAATTACACTTTTCTTGCCACTTAATATACGCTTATAATATCAGGTACCCTATTTGCATTGCCCCATCTAAATTTAAACAGGTTTAATTCTAAAAAAACTGCCTAATTTCGTCTCCCTCAATCTTCACTGAAAACATAAAAGCTATGCAGACCTGGCAGGACTATCAAACAAACAATAAAGACATATTTCTTAATGAATTGCTTGAACTGTTACGCATTCCGTCTGTTAGTGCCCGAAGCGAACACAAAGCGGATATGATTACCTGCGCGGAAGCGGTTAAGAACAGGCTGCTTGAAGCCGGCGCAGATAAAGCAGAAGTGTTTACTACCGAAGGACATCCCGTAGTATATGCTGAAAAAATAATTGATTCGGCAAAGCCTACAGTATTAGTATATGGTCACTACGATGTGCAGCCTGCCGACCCGTTGAACTTATGGAACAGCGGGCCTTTTGAGCCTGTAATAAAAGACGGGAAAATATTTGCGCGTGGTTCCTGCGATGATAAGGGGCAATTTTACATGCACATAAAAGCGCTAGAAACGCTTGTAAACACCAATACGCTTTCCACCAATATTAAATTTATTATAGAAGGCGAAGAAGAAATAGGCTCTCCCAATCTTGCAAAATTTGTTTCCTCGCACAAAGATTTATTGAAGGCGGATGTGATACTCATTAGCGATACGGCAATGATCAGTATGGATAATCCTTCTATTGATATCGGCGTTCGCGGGCTTTCTTATATAGAAGTTGAAGTAACCGGGCCAAACAGGGATTTGCATAGTGGTGTATATGGCGGTTCCGTTGCAAATCCAATCACTATGCTTGCAAAAATGATTGCCTCCTGCCACGATGAGAATAACCACATCACTATTCCCGGGTTTTATGATGATGTGGCAGAATCATCGGCAGCAGAAAGAAAATTAATGGCAGAAGCGCCATATGATGAAGAAGCGTATAAAAAAGATTTAGGCGTGGATGCGCTATGGGGTGAAAAAGGATATACCACGAATGAAAGAACCGGCATCAGGCCTACGCTTGAATTGAATGGTATTTGGGGAGGCTATACAGGTGAAGGCGCTAAAACAGTATTGCCTTCAAAAGCATTTGCAAAAATATCTGCACGTTTAGTGCCTAATCAGTCATCTGTAAAAATCACAAAGCAATTACTTAACTATTTTAAAAGTATTGCGCCTCCGGGCGTTACGGTTAAAGCACAAGAGCATCATGGTGGTGAGCCATATATGACCCCCATTGATTCTGTAGCTTACAAAGCCGCGGCGAAGGCTATTGAAACCACTTTCGGCAAATCTCCTATTCCTGTTCGCGGCGGGGGAAGCATTCCCATCTGTTCACTCTTTGAAAAGGAATTAGGCGTTAAAATAGTATTTATGGGCTTTGGATTGGACAGCGACAATCTTCATTCGCCTAATGAAAAATTTGATCTGTTCAATTTTTACAAGGGCATTGAAACCATTCCGTATTTCCATAAATATTTTGCGGAAATGATGTAAAAGACAGCCTCTCCCGGCCTCTCCAAAGGAGAGGAAACCTAAGCACAGAGGCCAGCTTTTCAAAAATGCTAAAGCCCATCCCGGCCTTCCCAAAGGGAAGGCGACCCAGGCACAAGGCCTGATTTTCGACGATGCTGCAAAACAAAAAACCTGTTGAGCATTGCAGAATAGAATTACAATAGTTGAAATGGAAGATATATAGTTCATTAAAGATATGCAGCACCGCCTCCTCTCTATCGGAGAGGAGGGAGGGAGGTGAGGCTATACACAGCACCGCTCCCTTTCCCTGGGAAAGGGAGAAGGAGGGATAGGCTGGATGCCATTCTACCTTACAAACTCAAATCTATCCCCGTCAAACAAACCTTTATCGCTTAATTTCAAATGAGGAATAACGAGTAATGCCATAAATGATAAGGTCATAAATGGCGAAGCCAATGTTGAGCCGATAGCTTTTGCAGCTTTATCAATTGCTGAATATTTTTCCGCTACGGTATATCCATCTTCATCACTCATTAAACCTGCTACGGGCAAGGGTAATATTACAGACCGGTCAGGTGAGTACAGGCTAATGCCGCCTCTTTGTTCAATAATCATATTTACTGCTTCGCAAATACTTTCATCGCTTGTACCAACCGCCACTATATTATGACTATCATGCGCAACAGATGACGCAATAGCGCCTTGTTTCAATCCAAAGTTTTTGATAAAGGCTATGGCAACAGGTGCATTTTTATACCTGTTTACAACCACCATTTTTAAAATATCATTGCCGATATCAATCGCTGGTGGCGCCTGTATTTTTAGTTTATTAGTGATAAGTTGTTCGTCAAGCGCTTCTATCGCAAAGGTCTCTTTCCCTTCTTTGATGCCAGTCAATGCAAAATCTTCCGGTGTTTTTTTGCTGCAGGAAAAGTTATTAATCCTTCTTTTCGCATCCGTATCTGAAAGCTTAATTAACGATTTACCATTTTCAGCTACAAGCGCCCCGCCAATATATGTTTGCAGTATTTTAAAATTCACCAGGTCTTTCACAACAATAAAATCAGCATCATCTCCCTCTCCCAAAAGCCCTGTTGTTAGTTTATAATGCAGCGCCGGATTTATACAGGCAGCCCGTAGTACATTAAACACGTCAATACCTTTTGCAACAGCCCTTGCACAGAGTTGGTCAATATGACCTTCAACCAAACTATCAGGGTGCTTATCATCACTACAAAACATTATTCGTTCGGGATAATCATTCAGCAAACCAATTAATGCTTCAAAATTTTTTGCGGCACTCCCTTCCCTTATCAAAATATCCATTCCGAATGTCAGTTTTTCAAGCGCCTCTTCTTTTGTAAAACATTCATGGTCTGTCGATATTCCCGCATCAATATATTGTTTTGCCAGCGCTCCTGTTAACCCCGGTGCATGTCCGTCAACAGGTTTATTTAATATATGAGCTGAAGCAATTTTTGCCATAACTTCCGGGTCTTTATTCAACACCCCGGGAAAGTTCATCACCTCACTCAGGTATTTAATCTCATCCATTTCCAGCAGCCTCGTAACATCAGCCGCATTCAGTTCCGCACCAGCCGTTTCAAATATGGTGGCAGGCACACAGCTCGGGGCGCCAAAGTAAAATTTGAAAGGAGTTTTTTTCCCATCTTCAATCATATACTGCACACCCGCCATACCGCAAACATTAGCAATTTCATGCGGATCGCTTACCGTTGCAACCGTACCATGCACAACAGCAAGTCTGGCAAATTGTGAGGGAATGAGCATTGAACTTTCTATATGAACATGTGCATCAATAAACCCGGGCATTATAAAGGGCAACTCGTTCGCATTATCAATCACGTTATCCAACGATTGTATTGATATTATTTTACCGGCCTCCCAACTGATAATACCCGTATAAATCTTTTTCTGCAGAATATCCACAATCCGGCCCCTGATTTGCTTACTCATAATGAACTTTTGTTACATTTAGGTTAAACGGTTTTCTAAAAATTATAAATTAAGGAAAACCTTACTTTTGACGCACAAATTAAAACACAAAGAAATGACACAATCAAAAATGATTAAGTTGCTGGCTTTTTTTTGCATGCTGATTTCTTTTACTCATGCGCAAACCGTTGACGAGATTCAACAAAAATATGTTGCAGCTTTAGGCGGTAAATCCAAACTTTCTTCACTAAAAAATATTTACCAGGAAGCTGATATGGAAGTTATGGGCATGACCATGCCTGCTAAAATCTGGATAGTATATGGAACCGCTATGCGCCAGGAAATTGAAGTACAAGGTCAGAAAATAGCAACGTTTGTAGACAAAAATGGCGGATGGACAATTAATCCTATGATGGGTTCTACTGAACCGCAACCCCTGCCGGAAGATGCCATAAAAGGCTACATGGGCATGCTTGATCCTGGCGGTGAGTTAAGTTCTTTTAAAGAACACGGCTATACGGCTACATTTGAAGGAAAAGAAGCCGTAAATGCCAACGATGCCTATAAAATTAAACTGGTTAAAGACTCAGTCGAGACAGTACTTTATATAGATGTAAAAACCAGTTATCTTACTAAAAGTATTACTAAGGCTAATGCCGGCGGGCAGCCTATTGAAATAACCACTCTTTTCTCCAATTACAAAACAAGCCCCGAAGGTTATACATTTCCCTATTCTCTTACCATCAATAATCCGATGATTGGGGAAATCAAATCTACTGTTACAAAATTTGATATTAATATGCCGGTGGATATAGCTGAACTGGAGAAGAAAAATTAAAGTACAGATTCAAAAAATATAAAAGGGGCAAAATCAGGGTTGATTTTGCCCTTTATTTATGATGCCTGCTTATGCTGATTTGTATGCTGCGTGTATTGCTGCAGCTTCTTATACAATTCTTCCGGCTTAAACGGCTTGGGCATATAATCGTTAAACCCTTTGTTCAATAAATCTTCTCGTATATTTTCGTAAGTAGCAGCAGTAAATGCTATAATAGGTATTTCCGGATGTGTTTTTCGTATAGCCGCCACCGTCTGAGCGCCATCCATTTCCGGCATTTCAAGATCTACCAATAAAATATCAGGTTTATTCTGATAAAATAACTCCACTGCCCTTGCTCCGTTTTCTGCTTCTATCACTTCTATATTCCATTTTTGTAAAAACCGTTTTGCCACGATCATATTGATAGGATTATCCTCAGCAAGTAAAACTGTAATGCCATCAAGCCCTGACAGGGATTTAAGCCTGTCTTCATCAACATAAGCTTTTTGCTTTCTGTCCATTTTAAAACTTAAAGTAAAATAGAAACAACTGCCTACGCCAACATTACTGTCAACATGTAACTCCCCACCCATCTGGTCAATAATTTTTTTACTGATGGCAAGCCCAAGTCCTGTGCCTCCAAACTTTCTGGTGGTTTCAATATCTGCCTGCATAAAACTTTCAAATATCTGCCGTAATTTATTTTGGGGAATTCCGATACCGGTATCTGTTATCGCAAAATAAATATCCGTGTTGTTGCTTGTGGTATTTTTCAATTTCACTTCAATACCTATTGTTCCTTTTTCGGTGAATTTTATAGCATTGGCCAGGAGGTTATTCATTACCTGGTGCAGGCGTGTTTCATCGCCATATATTTCAGTATCAGAGTGGCTGTCTATATCTATTTTAAATCCAAGATTTTTTGAAGAAACCGGTGCGGTAAAAGAACTTACAATTTTTTGCATAAATGCTTTAAGGTTGAAAGGAGCGTTTTCAATCTCCATTTTACCCGCTTCAATTTTGCTGAAGTCAAGAATATCATTCACCAGTTGCATCATATGCTCAGAAGAATACTTAAGCACCTCAAAGCTTTGACGCTGACTTGGCAGATACTCTTCCTGCAAAACAAGATTGGTTGTACCGATAATAGCATTAAGCGGTGTTCTGAGCTCATGGCTCATATTCGATAAGAATCTTGATTTTACCTGTGCAGCTTTTTCAGCCTTTTCTTTTGCTTTAAGTATCTCAAACTCTGCTATTTTAATTTCAGTAATATCAAGAATACTGATCTTGCAGTAATTGAACTCGCTGTGAGAAAAGGGGACAATATTTACATAAGCAAAAAATGGCGTGTTATCATTCCTGAAAAAATCCATATTACCATACCAGGGTGATTTTTTAGTAAACTGCTGCTTTGCCTGCACCATAATATGCTCTTCCATTTTGTTACCCAGCAAATCTTTTGCGGGGGTACCTATAATCTCATCTTTATGTTTGTAGTTGAATATTTCGATTGCTCTTTTATTACAGTCTGTTATAATAAGGCTGTTCACATCCACAATAAATAATCCGTCAAGCGATGTATCATACATCGTGTCTTTAAATCTCTTTTCATCCAGTATTTTATACTCGTTTTTTTCGAGTGTCTTCAATATATAATATGTAAAAGAAGCAGTAAGCACGAGAGACAAACTCAGGTTAAGGCTGAATAATCCGCTATATTGTTCATTGCTTATGGTTTGAATAGTGCTTACATAAGGTGCCAGGATGAATATCATAGCCGCTGTAATAAAAGTTACAAGGGCAGTCATAATCAGCTCTTCATAATCCTTCCGTATGTCAATAACAAATATCAATGCCAGCAGGAAAGGGAAATAATACATATGTTCGCCGGCACGTAACCCTTCAACATAACTTATACCAAACAGGTATAAATTAAGTGTAACAATACCCAATGCTTTAGCAAAGCCCCTTTTACCATCTTTATTAAGGAAGTAGCTTACCGACAATAATAATATTGAAGTAAGATTCAGAGAAACACTTATATAAAGTTCATGAAGACAATTAAGGAGAACCGAAATAAGATTGACACCAATACCAAAAAAGATAAAGATTATGAGCCTTTGAACACTTTTATTTTCCTCGTGGCTCTTAGCCGGATCCATGCCACTATTGAAAATACCATAGAAAAAAGATACTAATCTGTCTAAAATGTTCGTTTTCATAACCGGGATATTGGTTTGGTTACATATAATATGCAATCAATTAGTGGATAAAACGACTTAGTTTATTACAAATTGTGATATGCACAATACAGAAAATAAAATAATGTTTGCCTTTTCTGAAGAGCTGGATACAGCCTTCCTGCAGGACTTATATGGTGATGATTTACAACAAGCTGAAATGGTTTTCGAATCATCTGCCCAACAACTGAAAACCGAGATCATACTTGCGCAGGCAAAGTTTCACGATGGTGACTTACAGGGGTTGAAAAAGGTTATTCATAAAATGAAACCGTTGTTTGGCTATATAGGTATGAATGAAGTGATGGAGGAATTTGCAGCGTTTGAAAAAGTTTGCCTGGAAGAACAGGCGGCAACGAACCTTGAGCAACAATTTCAGTATATACTAATTACCACACAACAGAGTTTATTAAAAGCAGAAAAAGAAGTAAAGCGATTGAAACAATTCAATACCCAATATCTATGAAGTATCAAAGCATTATCGTTGAAGACCTCCAGGTTGCAGCAGAGTTTTTAAGGAGATTCTGTGAAAAATCCGGGGTGGTAGATGTAGTTCAGCATTTTCTTAATGCGGAAGACGCATTGAAGTTTTTAAAAGACAATGTGGTAGACCTCATATTCCTTGACGTGGAAATGCCTGGTGCCAGCGGATTTGAACTGCTGGATCAACTGGTATATACACCACAGGTAATCCTTACTACTTCAAAAACAGAATACGCGTACAGCGCTTTTCAATATAACGTTACCGATTACCTGAAGAAACCTTTCACTTATCAGCGCTTCCTTGAAGCCATACAAAAGGTAAGCAAGAAATCGGAACAGGCAAGTGGCAATTCGGAGCAGGATCATTTGTTTATTAAATCGGATGGCAAGCTCATCCGTTTGCACAATGATGATATTTTGTTTATTGAAAGCATGGGCGACTATGTAAAATTTATTACACCAGCAAAAAAGTACATCACCCACAATACCATAAAAAACCTTGAAACCAAAGTGAACCCCCAGGTTTTTATGAAAGTGCATCGCTCCTATATTGTAAACTTTACCAAGATCAACGATATACAGGAAAATGTACTGTTCATTAATGGCAATATGATACCTATCAGCAAAACACATAAATCAGGTGTAATGCAAAAGATAAATATTATATAGTTAAATGTAATTCGTTGATCTCTTTGTAAGAGATGAGATGACTAAGGTGGTACGCTCACATTTTCAATTTTCGTTTTATACCCGGTATAACGTTTATTTCATTTTCAATTCACAATCTCTGTTATCATTTATCAACTGTGCAAATGGCTGGTAAATGATTTTTTTATTTATCGAAGATATAAAGCCGGAAATCGAAGGTAACAGCATTGCTGTCGAAATAAGTTTCAAAGCTGCAATATCCGGAGCATCTTTGTATTGTCAACCGCGATGATCCAATCCAAACGAAAGACCTGAAAACCCTATACCTATTGAAAGCTGAAATCCAGATCTTGCAAAACCATTTATTAATTCCAATTTCCAGGAAAGCAGTAAACCAATATCCGTCAAAACCAAAACCAATCCTTTGAAAAAGCTACCTTGAAAACAGAAGTTATTCCGCAATTTTTAAACCTTACCGTCTCATTGCATTAACCTCTGAAGAAATTCAAAGCATTAAAAGCCACCTTTAAAAAGCGTGGCTTTTATTTTTTTAAATCATTTCCCATTTCTTTTACAACCTGCCTTATAGGTTTGTTATTAATCATTACATCTTTAACAACAGCATCACCGTTCAATATACTAACAACAGCGTATGTTTTTTGTGTAGAATCAATCGTATTTTCCCTGTATACATCCCCGGCTTTCATTGCTTTGAATTCATCCATATAAAATTCAGTAAACGGATAATGGATCATCACCATAGCAGAATCATGTTCCATCCTGTTTATATAATTAATGCTTGCTTTCACATAATCAGTGGTATTTGCCGGTTTATGCTTAACCAATTGCTGCACCTTAGCAAAACCATCTTTATCCACATCAAGTAATACATAAACTTCCGGATCATAATTTTCTATTGCAGCATCTAAATGAACCGTTGTAAAACTGCCTGCCTCAAAATTCAGTGTAATATATCTTCCTTTAAATGGATGTGCAGGATCAACAGGTTCTGTACGGAAATTAAAAAGCTTACCGCTTCTCAATACGTTTTCTTTTTGCCAGATCATTCCTGCAGGCACAGCCCATTGGGCTATTAAAGTGATTATAAATATTATCAACAGTAACTTCCTCATAATTTTATTTTAACCTGTAAATATTATCCTTTTTGCTCTTTCCGCTTTTTCACCATCAGGTAATTGGCAACAAAAAAGCCAATGCCGGTAGCGAGGAAGAATAATCCACGCCATACAAAAGGAATCTGGTCATCAAAAAACCTGAAAAGCGCCAGCAAGGCTATTATGGTCAACCCAAAATTTAAAATGCCCAGGTGATCTGTTATTGCACCTTTCCTGATAAAGAATACAGCCACGAATAATATCCAGGCGTTTATAATTAATGTGCCAAATTCAGGATTACCACGCGCAATCAGTGCCAGTAAAAAAAGTAGCAAAGCGGAAAATCCTATTGGATCAAAAACGATTTTGTTCATCCGTTTAAACGCTGCAGCAATCAGCCATATATTTACCAAAAGCAAAACTATAGTGAGGTAAAAAAATGGGGAATAAAAAACAGTAGCCTTTACTGCTCTCTCGTAAGAAGAGCTCATTACATCTGCCCAGAAAAATTCAAAGCTGCAGAAAAAAAGAGTAAATAAAATCCCGGAAGCACCCACACTTAAAAATGGATTTGCGAACAAACGATTATTATCAAACTCATCGATTCTTCCAATCATGTAAAAAATACAAAACATTGCTGTATAAGCGCACAACACCCACTCTGCTCTGTTAAATTCATTATCAGCAAATGCACCAAGTACTATTGTAAGAGAAAGTGCAAGAAACCAGGCAAGTAATATAAAACTGTTGTTACCTCGTTTCAGTTTCCAATATTTATAAAAATGAGGAATTATCAAAGCAAGCAATCCAATATAATAATAAGGAGCCGGTGTTGAAGATGAATGCCCGAAATAACCTACCTCGCATGCATACCATGTAATGCCACCAATATAAAGCAATGCGGTTACTGACGATGGCATAATATACACAACAGGAATTACCAGCAACATCCACGTAAGCAAAAAGTCGCTAAGCTCTCCGGAAATATTATAGGTTTGGGCGATGAGAGAAACGCATGCGGCAACTCCGAAAAATAAAACAACCGCGCTTGTTTCTTTCCATGCAATGCTATCTTTTTGTTTGAGCAACGTATATATGCATAGTCCCTGCCCCAACAGCAATGGCAGGAAAGCAATAATTGTTTTCGTGGATCTTCCAAGCTCATCCCAGTTATGCGCTATCACCAATATTATGCCCAGGCTTGCCAGCAAAGCGCCAAGCACATTTACAATAATGGGAAAACGGTTGGGCTTTTCAGCAGCTTTATTTTGATAATAGCGAAGAATTTCCTGTGCGGTTTCAGCAGATACAATATTTGCCTGTACCAGCTCATCAAGATCTTTTGCAAAGACTTTACTCATACATAAGGATAATGTTATATAAACCTACAAAAAATTATATAACGGCATTATAAATCAGGGATTGCCTTGCTGCATGTGTTATCTTTAAAGAAAAAAGATGTACGTGATGAAATATGCCATTATTATTTCAGTAATACTTTTGTATAGTATACAAGGCATCTGCCAGGCAACACAAAAGCCGCCGCTTTATGGCAGGCACTGGATGGCAATTACCGGCAAGCCGCTTGCGGCAACGGCCGGCGCAGCAATCTTTCAAAAAGGCGGTAATGCAGTTGATGCCGCATGTGCCATGCTTGCAGCTACATGCACCATGTGGGATGTGCTGAGCTGGGGAGGTGAAACGCAGGCGCTTATTTATAATCCTAAAACAGGCCAGGTTATCGGTATCAATGCACTGGGAGTTGCCCCAACGGGAGCAACACCTGCGTTCTTTAAAAATAAAGGGATGAATTTTCCTCCTGAATATGGTCCGCTTGCAGCAGTTACTCCCGGTACGCCAGGCGGGTTATGCACTATACTTGCAGAATATGGTACAATGAGCTTAAAAGAAGTATTGGCGCCTGCTATGCAAATGGCAGCAGGTTATGCTATTGACGCGCAAACAGCTAACAGTATTGAGCGTAATAAAAAACTTATAAAAGACTGGCCTTATTCCACTAAAGTTTTATTACCCCATTTGGGTGAAACCCGTGAAGCCGCTGAGCCCGGAGAAATATTTGTGCAACATGACCTGTTGCAAATTTTACAAAAAATGGTTGATGCAGAGCAGCAGGCATTGAAGCAAAAGAAAAGTCGTAAAGAAGCAATATACGCCGCATACAACAGGTTTTACAAAGGTGATATAGCGCAGGAATTTGTAAGAGGTTGCCAGGAACAGGGCGGCCTGATCACCATGAATGATCTTGCACAATGGAAAGTAAAAACAGAAGAGCCGCTTAAGATAAATTATAAAGGCATTGATGTATATAAATTGTCGCAATGGACGCAAGGGCCTTCCATGCTGCAGGCGCTTAATATGCTTGAAAATTTTGACCTGAAAAGTATGGGCTATAATTCTGCAAATTATATACATACCATTTGCCAGGCTATGCATTATGCTTTTGCCGACAGGGATTTTTATTATGGCGATCCGGCTTTTCCGCCACAGGAACCTATGGCCGGTTTACTTTCCAAAGCATATGCAAAAACAAGAGCCAATTTAATTTCTCCGCTTAAAAATGATGCGACAGCGGGCCCCGGCGATCCATATCCTTTTGAAGGAAAAACAAATCCTTATTTATCGCTATTGAAGCAACGCGGATTTATACCGGATTCAACTGATAAAAAATCACCCGGTGCATTGCCTGCTCATGATGCACTGGGTGCTTCATTATTAAATAACGAATTAATTGATGATGACGTGTATATGGACAGGATGTGGAGAGGCACTACTTCTGTTGAAGCGGCGGATGAAGAAGGCTGGGTAGTATCTGTTACCCCAAGTGGCGGATGGATACCCGCCTGCATTGCAGGTAATACAGGTATTGGTATGAGCCAGCGTATGCAAAGCTTTGTTTGCGACAGCACGCTCAATCCTTTTAATGTAGTGGAGCCGGGCAAACGGCCGAGGGTAACGTTAACGCCTACCCTCGCGCTGAAAGATGGCAAACCATTTTTGTCTTTCGCAGTACAGGGGGGTGATACACAGGATCAGAATTTATTACAGTTCTTTTTGAACGTGGTAGAATTTGGAATGACAGTGCAGGAAGCAACCGAAGCGGCTAATGTAAATACCAATCAGCTCTGGCTATCATTAGGCGGCACAACAAATGCCGACAGGAGCCCGAGGGCAGGCAGTATTATTTTAAGCGCTGATATACCGGACTGGGTAAGAAAAGAATTGATACAAAAAGGATATAAAATCACCAACGGCCAAAGAACCTCCGCCCCATCAATGCTATATACTTTGACCGGGAGCATAAAACACTCTGGGGCGGCAGCAGCAATAATGGGGAGGATTATGGAATTGGGTGGTGAAGAGGTGAATGGGCAACAGTGCAAATTTTTATTGCTATTTGCTATAAAATTTCAATAAAACTTTCTACATTTAAAGTATCCAATCAAAAGGTATCTTCTGTTGACCTTGCCCGTTCCCGCCTCCTTTTGTTGCAAACTGTTAGAATTGCTGTATGCTATTTGTTGAAATAAGGTGTTTACATTAAAACTCAGTTGTGTAATTACAAAAACGCAAATCAACATAACAATTCATAAAGGATTATTGAGTATCACAAAAGGATTAAACCAAAAATTCATAAAAGATAAGGCAACATATAAATCATATATATCATGGCAACTACAAACCTCAATGTACAATATCATCAACAAGATACCGATTATTATTGTGGTGCTGCCTGCGCTCAAATGGTGCTTGCACAAATAGGAGCAGGATTATTAGATCAGGATGATCTTTACAATGACAATAACACCCATAGTATCGCAGATGTGGGTGTAAACTGGGCAACAGGACCAGACGGATTACAATGGACTTTGGTTAATCGAAAGCCCGCTGCTTTTACTAATACATTTGTATTATTCGCTTTGAATAGCGAAGAGGCAATTTCAAGAAAAATTGTTTGGACAATTCATCATTATCAGGTAGCCCCCGTTGCATTGGTCTTTGGATGGGATCATTGGATTGTTATAAGAGGTTATGATGTGAGCGCAGATCCTACAAATTCTTCTGACAACTCCTACTCCATTAACGGATTTGATGTAAACAATCCATGGCCCCCAACGCCATCTCCCGCTCCTCCTCCACCCCATACAGTTGGCGATATATGCGGAAGCGGAGGAACACGTGGAATCGCCAATGAACATATTTCTTATTCTACCTGGCAATCGGATTATATGACCGGCGTGCCCGGAGGTCATTGGAGCGGTAAATTTATAGCGGTATGCGATCCTTTACCTCCTATAGAATATCCGGGGAAATCTATTAGGCAAAACCATTTGTTTGACGGAAAGGTTATAATCAGCAAAAAAGACGCGATAGAGTCTGCTTTAACAGGAATTAAACTTAACAATTTGAATGAAAAAAAATGGTGGAAAAAGATTTTCAGTAAAAGTTCACCTGCTGATCCAGTATTAGTGCAGCGGCTCGATAGATTAGATAGCTATTATTACATTGTTCCATTTAATGTGTCAGCCCGGAGTTCGAACGCCTTAGTCAGTGTAGATGCCCGATTTGGGGATTATAAGCAATCAGTAATGTTGCCTGAGGCCGCACCACATCTGGAGAGTGCTTATGATAAGAAAAAATTACTGAAAAGTATTGTAAATAACCGATTCCCGCTTGATAAACAAATTGGAAAATTGGTTGTAAGACCTGAAGCTTTTTGCCTATACCCCACATTAGTTTGGAAGCCTTGTCGTGAATCATTATCACCATTTTGGCCATTTCATATGTTTACAATTGGTTCTCAAAAAATTTATGTTCGTATTGATGGCGCCGTTTTCACAAAACTTCATGATGATATTAAAGGTATTTAGCCAAAACCTACCTTAATTAAAAATAAGCCTAATGAGCGAAATAACGGAAGCTAAAGCTATTGAACTATCAAGAAAATATTTTGATTTAAAAGAACCTGTTTTAGCTTCCGTTTGGAAAGTAACAAACTTAAATGATCAGGATAATAATTATTTCTTAGTGATTTTTGGAGAAATCGATGCATCGCTGGCCATAGCAACTGTAAAAATTAAAAAAGGAGATTTGGGAATCACCGCACGGCTTTCAGGCACCTTACCCCACTTAAATATAAGCAAAGAAAAAGCTTTAGAATTAAGTAATTCAATTGAAAATGCTCCAATTGAATTAGTCTGGAAGCCTGGCAAGTTATCTCTCTCACAACTTTATCCTATCTGGAAAGTTGATGCACCTTCAGGCATCCTTTATATTAATCAGGAAGGTATTATTTCCGACAAACTATAAAATAATATTATGGGATAAAGCAAATGACTTTGATCTTAATTCCCTGTTAGATTCTATGAAATCGAAATATGCCTATGGTTCTCATTCGTTCCTTTGGGCAGGTAAGTACAGCAATCCATTAAGTTATAATGGTAGTACAAGGCTCTTTCTACTATAGTATTTCATTCTTCATTAATGCGCGTATGTACCTTATATTAAAACTCATAGATTAATTAGCCGCTTTTACGGCTCAGATAATACCTCACGCCTCCCATAAACCACCTGCCGGGCATAACTGATCCTAGCAGATCGCTATACTTCCTGTTAAAAACATTATCCATTTGCACGAAAACAGAAAAACGGCGGTTGAAAAGATCGTATGCCATTTTCGTATTCATTAAAAAATAATCAGGAGATACAGCGGTATTAATGGAAGAGGCAATGCGCTCATTTCTCTTTTTGTATAAGCCATTTACACTAAAGGAAAAATTATGGCATTGGTATATCACTGAAAAATTAGTGAGAAATTTTGCGTGCGAAGAAATATAAAAAGAAGGAACAGTGTCACTGCTTTTACTGTCGAGCCATACCAAACCTATGCTACCGGAAAGATGTTGTTTATCATTAATGGCATGTGTATACTGTATATCTGTTTCGAAACCTGTTGTATTTACTTCAGCAACATTTTTTGCCAACGCGTATACACCGTTGGGAACCAGGTTTTCCTTACGCGGCATGTCAGCATAAGGCGTGGTGCTGAAATCAACCAGGCGGCGATGAAAACGCTGGAAGAAAGTGGAAGATATCTTTAAATAATCTTTTACAAACCAATCAGCACCTGCTTCATAGCTAAATGACCTTTCTGCTTTCAGGTCTGGATTCCCGATTGAACCCGACCGCACGACTTCTTTATTGTAGTTATTGTACCGCTCTGTAAAATCAGCGTCCCGGATAGTTTTGCCGGCACTTGCCCTGAATTGAAATTGTTTTGTTTTATAAGAAAGATCAAACTGGGGCACCAGCTCAGCATTTATTTTCTGAAAGAAAACCCATTGCAATGATGGCCTTACAAAAAAATGAGTTCCTATTCTTTGAGAAAATGAAATAAAAGGTGAAGCCCAAAACAATGAATGATTTCCCCTGTCGTTGGAGCGAATCATTTTTTGTTGATAATGAATACCGGCAACTAAAGATGTACTGACAGATAACTGGTTTTGATATTGAGCCAGTACCTGGAATAACGCTGATTTATTTGAGTTAGGAACTGATGCCGGGGCAAAGCGGTATTCATCATTTACCTTTTTAAATCCTGCATCAACAATAAAACTTTGCTTTTGTGTTTGATATGCCAACCGCGCCTGGTTCCATAAAGAAGATACTTTTTCCGTAGCTGTGTCAAAAGAATAAGTTGTGTAAAAATTCTGAGCTGCAAAATCACGGTTATCATACGCGATCCGGTAAGCGATGTTCCAGTTATTATTGAAATGATAATTGGCAGATAAAGAAGCTGTAGTATTATGGAAGTATCCGCGAATGCCACGTTGCTGAAAACCATCCGCATTATTAGTGATAACACCGCCGCCAATACTCAGTTTTTTCCTGCTCACAAAAAAACCTGCATCAGCACTTAAAAAACCATATTCTCCGGCTGCAATACCTGCATTTACATTTACGTTTTCCTGGTGTTCTTTTGCGGCAAAGCTTTTGGTAATCACATTAATTACGCCGCCAACTGCATCTGCGCCATATATGGCAGAAGAAGCGCCTTTTAATATCTCTATTCTTTCTATTTCAGCAGGAGCAATGGGTATATAGCTGCTGAAATGCCCGGTATTAGGATCATTCAGCCGCATACCATCCAGTATTACCAACACCTGCTGGTATGTGCCCCCGCGTAATACAATATCACTCTGTGAGCCCATTGGCCCACGCGCCTGTATTTCAACACCGGGCACATAGCGCAGTAGCTCATCTAAGGAATGTACCGGCAGGTTCTTAAATTTCTCCCCTTTTATGATGGTAATGTTTCTTCCTGTTTCAGACGATCTTTTTTGGCTTAGGGTAGCCGTTACTGTGATGGGGTCTAATTCAATTTCCTGCGCATAGCCTGAGTAGCCAAATATCGACAGCAGTATTGGCAAAAAATATTTCATAACAGATGTAATGGCGGCAAATGTAGGGAACTTAAAACAAATGAATAGTGCTAAGCCAATCGTGAAAAGTCAGACGGCAAATCTGCCTGCCGGCAGCTACCCTGTACACACAAGTGTTAATACTTTTCACGCAAAGTACGCAGCGCAGCGGCTTAACAGCGTTTTTTCCATTGCGGACTTTGCTCCGCGGCTCCGTTGCGTGAAATATACCTCTTACATCAGGGTAGCTTACACACCTAATACAGATATGTATACAGGGTACCTGCCGGCAGGCAGGCGTGAAAATCTCACGTCTTACATCTCGCTTCTCACAAATATATTTTACATGATAGCCTCAACCTGATGCTATCCTCTCCCTAAAACCTTATACATCAATAAACCAACAAATTCTTTTAAATAGACACTCCAGTTTCGTAAAGCATCTGCGGATGGCAGCAAATAATCATCCACAGCATATTGTTCAAAAGGAGTAACAAGATATGCACAGGGATACGGCTTAATATTCAACCCTGCTTTCGAAAATGTTTTCTCAGCACGGGGCATATGCATGGCCGACGTGATGAGCACATATGGTTGCGCTAATCCTAACGAATCAATAATTTTTTTGGCGTTAGCCGCATTCTCGGCAGTATTACGTGAATTCCTGTCAATAAAAATATCTGTTGGCAGTATACCCAGCTTAATAAACTGATCTTGTGCAAAATCCGCTTCGCGGAAATCGTTTTTATTTATAATAGAAGCATCTCCTGCTGCTACGATTATTTTTTTTATATGCCCTTCTTTATATAACAAAGCCGTTTGCAAAAACCTGTCGGCGTTTTGATTAAAATACGTTTTGTTATCTGCTTTATTCATACCTGCAAAACCACCTAATACAATACCTGCACTATATACTTCACCGCTTTGCATATTGTATTTTTCGGGTTGATATGCAAGCATTAATTTTTTGATGATATAGGGATTACTGAAAAAGAAAAGCATAATCAATGCTGCAATAAAACATCTTTTCCTTCTTATTTCTTTTTTAGTGAGCAAGCCCCAGAGAAAAATAATAATGATCCATAAAAGCGGGCTTAGCAGTATAGTGATGAGTTTTGAAAGGATGTGCATGGTAATACAAAGGTTTTTGCTTTTCAAATTCCCTTCACCGCTTTTATATCTTTTGATCCGGGTGTGTATATATAAAATCCTTCACCGCTTTTTACACCGAGCTTACCTGATGTTACCATATTTACCAATAACGCGCAGGGAGCATATTTGGGATTTCCAAAACCTTCATACAACACTTTCATAATATTGAGACAAACATCTAACCCTATAAAATCCGCCAACTGCAAAGGTCCCATCGGGTGAGCCATTCCTGATTTCATAATCGTATCTATTTCTTCTATGCCGGCAACACCTTCATGCAAACTATAAATTGCTTCATTAATCATCGGCATTAAAATGCGGTTAGCTATAAACCCGGGGTAATCATTTACCACGCAGGGAACTTTCTCTAATTGTTTACTTAATGCAACAATTGTTTCAGTTACTCCGGCAGAAGTTGTGTAGCCGTTGATAATTTCCACCAGCTTCATAACCGGCACGGGGTTCATAAAATGCATGCCGATAACTTTAGCAGGTTTTTTGGTAACTGCGGCTATTGCTGTTATTGAAATAGATGATGTATTGGTTGCAAGAATGGTATGTGCCTGAGTGAGTTCATCCAATTGTTTAAATATCTGCAGTTTTATTTCCTTACGCTCAGTTGCTGCTTCTACCACGAGGTCAGCATTTTTTACAGACGCTGCCAAATCTGTTGATGTGCTGAGGTTGGAAAAAATATGCTGCTTTGTTACTTCGGTTATAGCGCCTTTTGCCAACTGCCTGTCAGTATTTTTTGTAATGGTTTGCATTGCATTTGCCAGTGCAGCTTCATTTATATCAGTAAGGGTTACAACAAACCCATATTGTGCAAATACATGAGCAATACCATTGCCCATTGCGCCTGCACCAATAACGGTTACATTTTTTATGGTATTCATGTTTTAAAGGTAAAAGGATAAAGGATTAATTGAGCTAATCTTTCTTCTTAAAATCACCCCGCTTCCAGGCTTTGATAAATTCGTTCCAGGCAAAAGGATTAAATATATTCATGGGAGGAGCCTGCCCATTATAGTAATAGCTCTGGGCACTTTTTGTAAGGGCATAGTTCGCGGCTTCTCTTCCATCACGGGGAAGTACACGTGCTAATGCCGCCCGTTTAGATTCGCTGAGATTTTGCCGTGCTATTTCTATACCATCATCAGGCACATCATTGTTTACAAAATCACGCTCAAACTGCTCACGGGTAGGTTTGGGTTTGATGATGGCGGTGGGAAGGTATATCGTATCCTCTGTCATCAATTTAACCATATTATAATGATTACCCGGTAAATCAGTGGGAATTTTTGCAGTTTCAGTTCTGTAAGATACGTGAGAGAATTTTACTTCATCGCCCTTTAATACCACAATTGAAAACACACCCTGGTCATTAGTAACGGTTCCGCGACCGTTAACCATTACGGAAACCCCGGGTATACCTTTAAGGCTGTCATGCGTCATTACAATTCCATACAACTGAACTACAGAATCTTTTAATGACTCAAACTGCGCTTTGGCGGCAACAGGTAAAAGAAAAGCAGTAAAAAAAGCGTATCGTAAAAAATATTTCATTCTCACATTAATGGGTTTGCAATAATACTTGAACTTACTAAAAAAACAAAGTAAGGATTTATGGGGTTAACTTTGCTCCCGACAAATATCTTTTAACAAAAAGTTCGGTAGATGACAGAAAGTGATATACTTAATGCGCTCAGTAATGTTATTGAGCCTGATCTTGGCAAAGACCTGGTAACCCTGAATATGGTGAAAGACATTGCAATTGAAGGAGATAAAGTATCTTTTACCGTGGTGCTGACTACGCCTGCATGCCCGTTGAAGGATGTAATAAAAAATGCCTGCATTAACGCTGTTCGCCTGCTGGTGAATAAAAGTGCGGATGTTCATATAAAATTTACTGCTAATACCAATAGTGCCCGTAAGGGAAGTGATACGGTTTTGCCCGGGGTAAAAAATATTATTGCGGTGGTGAGCGGTAAAGGTGGTGTTGGCAAATCGACGGTAGCTACCAATCTTGCACTGGCACTTGCAGAAGGTGGCGCATCGGTAGGTTTGATGGATGCGGATATATATGGACCAAGCGCACCTATTATGTTTGGCGTAAGGGGTGAACGTCCTTTAATGAAGGATAATAATGGCAAGGGAATGATTATTCCGCTTGAGAAATTTGGTATTAAGCTGATGAGTATAGGTTTACTGGTTGATGAAAAGCAGGCCATTGTTTGGCGCGGGCCGATGGCGAGCAGCGCTATCCGCCAGTTTGTAACAGATGTGGAATGGGGTAATCTTGACTATTTGGTAATTGATATGCCCCCCGGCACAGGTGATATTCATTTAACACTGGTGCAAACCGTGCCGGTTACCGGGGTTGTGGTAGTGACTACTCCTCAGCCGGTTGCTTTGGCTGATGCCAAAAAAGCTATCGCCATGTTTGGTCAGGCACAGATAAAAGTGCCGATTATTGGTATTGTAGAAAACATGAGCTGGTTTACACCTGCCGAATTGCCGGAAAACAAATATTATATTTTTGGAAAAGAAGGCGGGAAAAAAATGGCAGATGAATTTGATATTCCTTTCCTGGGGCAGATACCTATTGTGGAAGGTATTAGAGAAGGTGGTGATATTGGTGTGCCGGTGATGGTTAGTGATGATGAGATCACTAAAAAAGCATTCTGGGATTTTGCAGGGCATACGGTACGTAGTATTGCCATGCGTAATGCCAATATGAGCGCCACTAAAATTGTTGAGGTAGTGGTTTAAAGTTTAAATATGTATAGTCCTGAATATTTCCAGGAAAATAATGCTGCGGTGGTGATGGATTTTATGAAGCAAAATTCATTCGCCATGTTGTGCGCCTGCGATAAAAGCAATAAGCCTGTAGCTACACAAGTCCCTTTTTTAATAGAGGAACGCGAAGGTAAGCTGGTACTGACCGGGCATATTCAACGCAAAACAGATCATCATCTTGCTTTGGAGCAAAACCCCAATGTGCTGGTGCTGTTTACCGGTGCGCATACTTATGTGAGTGCAAGCTGGTATACTACCCCGCAGGTAGCTTCTACCTGGAACTATATGAGTGTGCAGGCGAAAGGAAAAATCACCTTCTTGGAGGAGAACGATTTACGACATATACTGCAACGTATAACAGCACTATATGAAAACAATCCTCATTCTACAGCATTGTATGAAAAAATGCCGGAAGAATATATAGCAAGACAACTAAAAGCTATTATTGGATTTGAGATTGAAGTATCTGAATTGAGCAATACCTTTAAGCTAAGCCAGAACAGGGACGCAGTATCTTATAAAAATATTATTCATCAGCTTAAAGAAAGTAAAGATCCCGGCGCATTAGGGATAGCGGAAGAGATGGAGAAGAGGAGGGAATGGGGCAATGATGAATAGTGGATCAATGCCGTTTCCTTAAGATGTTTGTGATAACACCAACATTGGCGGTCGCCGTTGCGGGTGTTGTTACCCGCAACTACACAAGCGTTAAGGAAACGACTTTGAATAGTGAATGGGCAATGGTGAGAAGTGAAACGTGAGAAGTGATACAATATATACAACTTTTTAGCATACGGGCACAACCGTTGGCTGAAGGCTCATAGCCGATAGCTGACAGCTAAAACCTAAAACAACCATGACCAGAAAAGAACTTATAGCGCAAATTAAAAGAAAAGGATCGTATTTATGTGTTGGGTTAGATAGTGATATTACCAAAATACCGAAACATCTTTTATCGGCTGCGGACCCGGTTTTTGAATTTAACAGTAAGATCATTGATGCTACCAAAGATTTTTGTGTGAGCTATAAAATCAATACGGCTTTTTATGAAAGTCTTGGTGTGAGGGGCTGGGAAACGATGGAGAAAACCGTTAACTATATTCCTCCCACGCATTTTAAAATTGCTGATGCCAAACGGGGTGATATCGGCAGCACATCTTCACAATATGCCAAAGCATTTTTTGAAACGCTGAACTTTGACGCTATCACCGTATCGCCATATATGGGTGAAGATAGTGTGCGTCCTTTTTTAGAATATACTGACAAATGGACGATAGTGCTTGGACTTACTTCCAACAAAGGCGCGGCTGATTTTGAACTGCAGGAAACAGCGGGAGAAAAATTATACGAGAAGGTTTTGAGAACGGTATCCCAATGGGGTAATCCTGATAACCTCATGTTTGTTGTAGGCGCTACACAGGCAAATGAATTTATCAATATCAGGCAAATATTACCCCATCATTTTTTTCTTGTGCCCGGTGTAGGTTTCCAGGGCGGTAGCCTGAGAGAGATTTCTGAAAAAGCAATGAATACCGATTGTGGTATACTCGTGAATGCTTCAAGAGCAGTGATATTTGCAGGAGAAAGTGAAAATTTTGCAGAAGAAGCAAAAGCTATTGCGGAACAATATAAAGTGGAGATGAGCGGATATTTGAGGTAAATTAATCTGTCTGCAGAAGGTATAAAACACAAAGCGCAGCTTATACAGCTACGCTTTTTTATTAAAATATCAAATGTATTTATTTACCTGAACAGCTTAACTGAATAACAGTCCGCCGTTGTTATCGTCGCCAGAAGAAGGAGTATCATCTTCTACGATAGGAGGTTCAATAACAGGTTCTTCTGTAATGATTACTTCTTCCACTACTATTACATCAGGTATTGCTTCCTGTTGAGGAGCTATTTTTTTAGCTGCCTTTTTAGGTGCTGATTTCTTTTTTGGTGCTGCTTTTTTAACTGGCGCTTTCTTAGCCGGTGCTTTTTTGGCTGGAGCCTTTTTAGCCGGTGCTTTCTTTTTTGGTGCGGCCTTTTTTACTGCTTTCTTTACAGCTTTTTTAGCTACCTTTTTTGCAGGCGCTTTCTTTTTAGAAGCAGCTTTTTTTACTGCCTTTTTAATTGTTTTCTTAGCTACCTTTTTTGCAGCTTTTTTAGCTGTTTTTTTAGGCGCAGCTTTCTTTTTTGGGGCCGCCTTCTTAGGAGCACTTTTTTTCTTTGCTTTAGCCATGATTGTTGGAATTTATTATGTTATGTAGAAGAAATGTTTTGATGTAGAAAATTAGGAATAATATTTAGAATATGTACAAAGCTTAGTTATTTTTTTTCATTCAATAACAAAAACCCCCTTGGTATTGTTACCAAAGGGGTTTTTAAAAGGCAAAATCAACGCTTCAGCGTCAATTTATAAGTTAGGTTGCGGAGTATAGCGCAAATATGGCTTTACAACTTTAACACCTTTGGGGAACTTTTTAATAGCATCTTCAGTAGATACCGCAGGTACTACGATAACATCTTCCGTTGGTTTCCAGTCTGCAGGCGTAGCCACGCTGTAGTTAGCGGTTAATTGTAAAGAGTCAATTACACGCAATACTTCATGAAAGTTTCTTCCTGTAGAAGCAGGGTAAGTAATAGTAAGTTTTACTTTCTTATCCGGCCCAATCACAAAAAGAGAACGAACGGTAAAATTCTCAGATGCATTAGGATGAATCATGCCATATGCAGTGGCTACCTTCCTTTCAGGATCAGCTATAATGGGGAATTTTACATCTGCATTCTGGGTTTCATTAATATCTTTTATCCAGCCAGTGTGCCTGTCGAGAGAATCAACACTTACAGCAAGCACTTTCACATTGCGTTTAGCGAATTCTTCCTGTAATAAGGCTGTTTTGCCAAGCTCGGTAGTACATACCGGCGTATAATCAGCAGGGTGAGAGAAAAGAACACCCCAGCCATCACCAAGATATTCATAAAAATCAATTTTGCCAGCGCTGGTTTCAGCGGTAAAATTTGGTGCTATGTCACCTAAACGCAAACTCATAATACTTCTGTTTAAAAGTTAAAAATTGGACTGCAAATATATTATTTTCCTACAAACTTAGTAGACTATTTGGTTAAAAAAAATTAAATCGTTCTTCCCCTTGCAATTGCGCCTTTACCAAACCTGTCTTTTACGGCATCAATCGCCTTATATAAGCCCGCTTTTTTCTCCGTGTTTTCAAACAAATTCGTCTGCAAAGCTTCGTTGGTCAACTCACTCAGCCTCACGCCTATAAGCCTTACAGGCTGCCCTTTGCGGTAAAGCTTATCAAAAAGATCTTTTGCTACAGGAATAAGCTCATCATCATAAAATGTATAGGGAATAGTGGTTTGGCGGGAGGTGGTTTCAAAATCGGGATAACGGATTTTTACAGCTACACAACCGGCCATTTTATCATCCTGTCGCAGCTCAAAAGCAACCTTCTCTGTCATACGCACCAGTTGTGAAAGCAGGAATTCTATACTGGTTTTATTGGAGTCAAATGTATTTTCGGTTGATATGGATTTAGCTTCATGATACGGCACTACCTCGCTGTTATGTATACCCTGGGCCCTGTTCCATAACTCAGCCCCGTAATTACCCATCCAAAGCTCAAGTTCGGCAGGGGTTCTGCTGCTGATATCACCCAGCGTTTTAATGCCCATTGCCAGCAATTGCCGGTAGGTTTGTGTGCCTATGCCCGGCATTCTGTCAGCAGACAAAGGCGCGAGGTACTCTTTTTCCATTCCCGCCGGAACCTGTATATAACCATTGGGCTTAGCTTCGTTGGTAGCTATTTTGGCAACAAGCTTATTAGCTGCAAGCGCAAAAGAAATGGGCAAACCGGTTTTATCAATAATTTCCTGGCGCAGGTCAATTGTCCATTGCCAGGGATTAAAATATTTATCCATTCCCGTAAGGTCAAGGTAAAATTCATCTATGGAAGCCTTTTCAAACAAGGGTGCTTTTGCAGCAATAATTTCCGTTACCCGGCGGGAATATTTACTATACTCGCCTCTTGTGCCTTTTACCACCGTTGCATGAGGACATAATTTCATTGCCCTTGCCATGGGCATTGCGGAGTGAATACCAAATTTCCTGGCTTCATAACTACAGGCTGCTACCACTCCCCGCTCCCTGCTGCCACCCACAATCAGTGGTTTTCCTTTAAGTGAAGGATTGTTAATACACTCTACCGACACAAAAAACGCATCAAGGTCAAAATGTGCTATTATACGTTGGGGAGAAGCCATAATATAACAGGCAATTTACTTAATTGCCAGTAAAACCGCGGCAGCAATCCCTGCTGTTTCGGTACGCAGCCTTGTGTTACCGAGGCTCACGGGTTTAAAGTTATGCTGCAATGCCAATGCTATTTCCTGTTCAGTAAAATCTCCCTCAGGTCCGATGCAGATGGTAATATCATCATTACCATCTGTAATTTGCCTGAAATGATATTTCTCTTCGTTATTACAATAGGCAATGCATTTTATGGTATTGATATGTGCAGGCAGCCAGTCTTTATATTTAACAGGTTCAGAAAGTACAGGCAACCATGCCTGCCTGCTTTGCAGCATAGCGCTTATCATGATCTGTTGCATACGCTCATAGCGAAAATGCGCTTTTTCCGTACGTTCACAAAGCAGGGGTACTATATTATAAACACCTGCTTCAACAGCTTTTTCAAGGAACCACTCAAACCGCGCCGCGTTTTTTACCAGCGAAACAGCTATAGTTGATTTACGGGGAGATGATGCCTGGAATGAATGCTCTTTTATATTGACTACACATGCTTTTTTTTGCTCATCAAATATGTTACCGGCAAAAATATTACCCTTTCCGTCTGTCAGCCTCAAAGCGTCACCCTGCTTCATACGAAGCACCTGGATGATGTGTTTTGAATTACCCTCATCAAGCGTAACCCGTGGCGCATTTACATCCATATTTTCTGCAAAAAAAAGAGGGAGCGACATACCTGGTTTATATTTATGCAAATAAAAGGAACTTAAGCAGCAATGGGAAGCGAAACATAAAATACAGTCCCTTTATTTTCTTCGCTTTCAAACCAGATAGCCCCATCGTGATTAGAGATAATCTGTTTACAAATAGCTAACCCCAAACCAAATGAAACTTCACCGGATGTTCCCCTGCGTTTTATGCCGGGGTCCATCTTAAAAATTTTCTCCCTGAAATCCTCAGGTATACCGATACCATTATCCTTCACTCCAATTACAGCATTATTATCTTTAACCGTAACACTGATTTCAATATGCCCGTGGGGAGGGCTGAATTTAACAGCGTTCCCTAACAGATTTACAAATACACGCCAAAGCTTTTCCCTGTCTCCTGTAACTTTTACAGCAGCTAAATCCGCTTTTATTTTCTGGGATTTCTGATCGGCTTTTATTTGCAATATATCAACACAGTAATTAATTAATACAGACAAATCCACAACCTCTTTATTAAGTTCATTCACATCGCTGTTAATATTCACGAGTTCCTGGATAAGCTCAAGAGAATGGTAGCTTGATTCCCGGATCATTTCAAGCATTTTACGCTGAAGCTCAGTATAGTTATTTTCTTTAAGCAAAAAATCGCTTGTACCCGCTATACCGCTTACGGGGTTTCTAAGATCATGAGCCACTATTTTCATTAACCTGTTGTTATCATCATAGCTTGATTGCAATGCTCCAAGCGTCTTTTCAAGATAATCATGTTTGCTATGCAATCGATCATTCAATTTCCCCAAAACTTCTACGTGCTTTTTTGATTGCCTGTAGTTACTCCAGATAAGCAAAGACACAGCCACAACCGCAATAACAGCTAACACCAGCAGCGAAATATAAAATCTTTTGCGCTCATCATCCCGCTTTACAAAGTATAGCTCATTTTGACTCTTCAGGAAACTGAAAGTCTGGTTAATATCTATAGTCAGCCTCTCCCGTTCAATGCCATTAAGAGAGTCTTTTATAGTAATAAATTTTGAGAGATAGTTATTAGCAGTTAAATAATCCTTTCCGGCAGAAGCATATTGTGCTTCAAGATTATACCATCGCTGCAATAATTCTTCGTTGGGCATTATATCAAGCAGTTGTTTTAATGAATCAAGCACAGCACGCGCCTCATTTAAACGCAACTGCGTGATATACAGGTCTGCCAGTTTGGATTGTGAATAAGGAACATCTTCTATAGCACGATGCGGTTTGCTATTGATAGCAATACTTGCTCTCAGCAATCGCTCAGCGGCAGTATCATTTCCAACAGCCCTTAAATCTGTAGCCATATTTCCATATACAACACCTATCGTACTCTGCACAAAATCGGTATCATTTATTTTCTTATTGTTTTTATTATATTTAATCGCCTTTGCTTTGTTCCGCTCAATATAGCGAAGCGTACTATCAAAATAATAAATTGCAGAATCATGTACTTCCAGGCGGCTGTAACAAAGCCCTATATTATCAAGGTTATTTTGATAATCGGCAAATAATACATATTCATTATCGATATCACTTTCTTTTTTGCAATCGGTTTTTTGTTGGGCTGCCTGCCTGAAATATTCAATAGCGTCTTTATAGTTTTTATGACGATAAGACACTATACCCAATTTTGAGCTGTAATCAGCATATAAACATTTATTTCCCGAGGCATAAACGGCTTCCCTGGCCAAATAATAATAAGTAAATGCTTCGCCGTATCTCTTTAAGGCATGCAGATCATCAGCCTTCAGAGATAAAGCCTGTGGGTACCACAATTTATATCCTTCTGCGTTTTTATGCTTACTAAGCAACAGGAGCGAGCTATCGGAGTATTGCAGCGCTTTTTCATAGTCTCTTTTGTAGGTATAATAATATCCGCGCTTATTGTTATAGGTTTCGTATGCCCTTTTTAGTGGGGGCAGATCAGCATAAACCGAATCTATAGCTTTAAAATAATGTGCGCTGTCATCAATAAAAGCCTGGATTTTTTTAAACCTGAAATCTTCAAACTGCTTATCATTAACTTCCGCTTGTTTGTTGCAGGCATTAAGCAGGAGCAGTGCAGGCAGCGGTAGTAATTTAATAAACAACCGCAAAAGACTTAAGTCAGTTTTATTATGCTTCATCTGGTGTACATCCAAAAATAGTGATTATATAACGTCAGGAATTTGCAAATCTTAACTAATTGGTATAAAAAATTTAAAAAGCCTTTCATTGCTGAAAGGCTCAATGCCAGGCGCTATGGCAACCTCAAAAATGTATATTAAAACGGAGCATCTTCATCAAACCTGCTATCATTCATCTTGCTTCCTTTTTGTATAAACAGCCTTGCAGCATCGTCTCCTGAATCACCGGGTAAGGGTTTCCAATTACCGCCCTGTGGAGCAATACCCCCAAAATCATCTGATTCCATCTCAACAAATTTCTGAATGTGCAGCAAAGCCCGGAGTTTTATTGTTTCAAGAGAGCCATTACGATGCTTGGCAATTCTTACATGCGTTTCTCCTTTATTGCTTTCACCCATTTCATTGGCAGTAATATTGTAATATTCCGGGCGATAGAGGAACATTACCATATCAGCATCCTGTTCAATAGCACCGGACTCTCTCAAATCACTTAACTGCGGCATCTTATCGCCTTCTTTTCTTTTCTCTACCTCACGGCTTAACTGGCTTAATGCAATAATAGGTATACCCAGTTCTTTTGCAAGCCCTTTCAGGTTCCTTGAAATAGTACTGATCTCCTGTTCCCTGTTTGAGCTGCGTTTATCGCCGGTGCCGCTCATCAACTGCAGGTAGTCTATAATAACCAGCCCAACATTGTGCTTATTTTTAAGCCTCCGGCATTTCGCTCTTAATTCAAATATGTTTAAAGCAGGTGTATCGTCAATAAAAATGGGGGCATTTTGCAGGCGCTGTATACCATTGCGGTATAACTGTTCCATTTCATGCTGTTCCATTTTACCTCTTGCAATCTTTTCAAGCCATATTTCGCTTTCGGCACTTAAAATACGTTGCACAAGTTGCGCGGAGCTCATTTCAAGACTGAAAAAGGCAATCGGCGTTGGCTTGGTGGGATGAAGCGCCGCATTACGGGCAAGGTTAAGCGCAAAAGCTGTTTTACCCACTGAAGGGCGTGCTGCAAGAATAACCAGGTCCGTAGGCTGCCAGCCATAGGTAATTCTGTCCAGCGATACAAAGCCGCTCGGTGCGCCGGTAATATCTTCCTGGCGGTTGCGCATATCTTCAATACGCTGAATGGTTTTTACCAATACCGCATCAATACTATCGAAGTTTTTGCGCAGGTGATTATTGGTGATATCGAAAAGCTTGCTTTCAGCCTCATCAAGCAAATCAAATACATCAGTAGAATCTTCATAGGCATCACTGATAATTTCCCCACTTATGCGAATAAGGTCTCGCTGAATAAATTTTTGCAGGATAATACGTGCATGGGTTTCAATATTGGCCGAAGAAACTACTGAGCTGGTAAGTTTGGTGACATAGTACGGGCCTCCTATCAGCTCTAATTCTTCTTTTGTTTTTAATTCTTCTACAACCGTTAGCAAATCAATAGGCATACTTTTTTGTGCCAGGCTTTGCATAGCACGGAAAATACGCTGATGGGCATCTACATAAAAACACTCAGGCTTTAATATTTCAACAACCGTATCAAAAGCTGTTTTTTCAAGCATAATCGCGCCTAATACAGCTTCTTCAAGATCTCTGGCCTGTGGCGGTATTTTGCCATATACCATTGTGCTCAGATCAAGGGTACTTTTTCTACGAACTTTTCGATCTTTGTTTAGATTAGTAAGGGGTTCCATTAAAAAAATTTATATATAGAGTAATCGTTTTAAAAATTGATTTTTTCAAGGTTAGGTCCCGGCTCTCATTTTACAAATACTTTTCCCTCTGTTACCGGAATATTAAAATAACATTACCGGAATGTTACCAAAAGCTTATCGGGATGGCGAATTTAAGCTCAATGATTTTTGATAACCAAATTTACTTCGCCTATTTTTTTATTATTAGATATAAACAAGAATTTACGGTTTTTTCACAGAATTTTTGACATTATCCACTGTATAAAATTATTTATACACAAATCAGCAGAAAAATACGCCTGTTTAACATCGGTATTCACATCATTTGTTAGTAATAAATGCTTCCCGTTTTTTTGGTTCCAAATAAGAAATAACAGTATGGCATTTCAGCGGTTTTTACTTGCTCTGACCAATTTAATTATCTTTGCCGGCGCTTGTTTAAGCGCTAAATGAAACAGCATTAAATATTATGACAATCAGCTATAATTGGCTTTCTACGTATTTACCGGTAAAAATTGAACCAGAAAGGCTTTCCGTTATATTAACTTCTCTCGGGCTGGAAGTAGAGCGTTTTGAACCATATGAAGAAATAAAAGGCAACCTCGAAGGTTTGGTGATAGGATATGTTACACAAGTAGAAAAACACCCTGATGCAGATAAACTGAGGGTTACAAAAGTAGACACAGGAAAAGGTGAATTGCTGCAGATTGTATGTGGTGCACCTAATGTTGCAGCAGGGCAAAAGGTGATCGTTGCACCTGTTGGCACAACAATTTACCCTGTTAAAGGTAACCCTGTTACCATGAAAGTAGCTACCATACGCGGAGTAGAAAGCTTTGGAATGATCTGCGCTGAAGATGAAGTGGGCATCAGCGATAATCATGCAGGTATAATGATACTGAACGATGATGCGGCACAGGGCACATCAGCAGCCGATTATATAAAGCCGCAAAAAGACTGGATTTACGAAATAGGATTAACGCCAAACCGTATGGACGCCATGAGCCATCTTGGTGTTGCCAAAGACGTTTGCGCTTATTTAACGGTGCACGACCATCAAAACCATTTTGCACAATACCCGTACAAAGAAGATTTTAAAAAAGATACGAATGCTCCGGCATTTAATATCATCATAAAAAATACAGAGGCATGCCAGCGCTATAGCGGCGTGTATATTGAAAATGTAACGATAAAAGAAAGCCCGGACTGGCTGAAACAGCGGTTGAAATCTGTCGGTATCCGTGCTATCAACAATATAGTTGATATTACGAATTTTATTTTGCATGAAACCGGGCAGCCCTTGCATGCATTTGACGCGGATAAGATTAAGGAGAGAAAAGTGATCGTGCAAAATCTTGCGGCAGGAACAACATTTATTACGCTGGATGAAAAAGAAAGAAAACTGAATGCTGAAGATTTGATGATTTGCGACGGAACCGGAACGCCCATGTGCTTTGGCGGTGTGTTTGGCGGATTAGACAGCGGTGTAACAGCAAACACAAAAAATATATTTCTTGAAAGTGCGTGGTTTAACCCAATTGTAATACGCAAAACATCTTTCAGGCATAATTTGCGTACAGATGCCGCGGCACGTTTTGAAAAAGGAGTTGATATCAGCAATACCGTTAACGTATTGAAACGGGCGGCAATGCTTATTAAAGCATTATCCGGGGGAGCTATCGCATCAGATGTTATTGATGTTTATCCTGATCCTCAACCACAAAAACGCATTACGCTCACGTATGCTTACCTGAAAAAACTAAGCGGGAAAATATATAACCCTGCAACTGTTGAAAATATTCTTACCGTATCAGGCTTTACAATTGTAAGCAATACAGCCGAAGCCATTGTGGTTGACGCGCCTTACAGCAAACCTGATATTGAATTACCTGCTGATGTTGTGGAAGAAATTATGCGCATTGACGGGTATGATAATGTTGACATTCCCCAAAGCATATTCATCAGCCCTTCTGTTGAAGTACTGGGTTTTCAGCATGCATTTAAAGAAAAGATAGCCAATTATCTTTCAGGCAATGGCTTTTATGAAATTTTCACCAACGCTATTACCAACAGCGCATATTTTCCGGAGGAAGTATTGCAAACGAGTGTAAAGATGCTCAACAGTCTCAGCGCTAATCTGAATATTATGCGCCCTTCAATGCTGGAAACAGGGTTGGAATGCTTGTTGCATAATCTCAACAGGAAAAACAATAACCTGCTGTTGTATGAATTTGGCAAGGTGTATGCAAGCTCCGGCATTGGAAAATATACTGAAACAGAAAAGCTTAGTCTATACGTAACCGGTATAACGCGGGAATCGTCCTGGAAGCACAAAGATGAAAAGAGTGATATATATTACCTGAAAGGCATTGCCGAAAATATTTTACAGCTTGCCGGCATTAAAAAATATGCTATTGATATAGTTAAGGCAAAACAAATGCAGTATGCGCTGGAAATAAAGCAGGGAGATACATTACTGATATCATTAGGTTTGGTAGAAAATACTGTTGCCAAAAAGTTTGATATAAAGCAGCCGGTATATTATGGTGAAGTTGAATGGCATACTTTATGTACTTTGGCAGCAAAGCAAAAATCAGGATATAAGGAAATACCGCGTTTCCCGGCAGTACAAAGAGACCTGGCAATCGTAATTGATAAGAACCTGTCGTTTGAAAAAGTAGAGCAGGCTGTTGCCAAAGCCGGCATTAAGAAATTACAATCCCTGAAACTGTTTGATTTATTTGAAAGCGATAAACTCGGAAAGGATAAAAAATCATTTGCCGTTAACTTTACCTTTATTGATACGGAAAAAACACTGACTGATACTGAGATTGATAGCATGATGCAGAAAATAATGAAAACATTTGAGCAGGATCTGTCAGCCGAAATAAGGAAATAACGATAATAATACGCATGCAATATGAGCGATATAGAAGCACATATAAGCCGGGTAAATGATAAGCTGCAGGTGCTGATGAAGCTATACGATAAGCTTGAAAAAGAAAATGAAAAACTCAGGCAGCAATTAGCCCAAAAGGAACGTGTGGAAAAAGCCACAGACGAAAAGGTAAAGCAATTGCAGCAGCAGGTTGAAATAGCAGCGGCAGTTTCAGGAGTGCCGGATGAAAAAAACAAAAATGAACTTGAAAAAAGGCTTAACGCGTATATAAAAGAGATAGATCAATGTATTGCTATGTTGCAGCACCAATAATTATATCCTTTTAACAAGCCGCATTCTTAATGCTTCTTTATCACCGGTAATTTCGAGGGTATAAACGCCATAAGGAAGATCATTCAAACCTTTCCAGGAGAAGGTTTTTTGATCTGGAGAAATATCGGTTTCGAGCATGCTGCATACCTTGCCGGTCTCATCCTTAAGTATAGCCTTCAGGCATGCAGAAGGTTCATCCCCCAGGTCAAAAACCAGGGTATCGATAAACACCAGCGATTTTAGTTTTGCGGGCATACAATCAGGTTTTCGTGTACGGATATTTATACCTACATATGAAAAGGCTACTTTTGATAAACGTAAAATGTTATATTTTATGTTGAGAAATTGTTTATAACACTATACAATAACCGAAATATGGACCAACTCATTGCCATAAACGTACCAATAGGCGACAGAACATACCGTATTAAGATAGCTGTTAATGATGAAGAACAGGTTAGAAAAACCCTGAAGATCATCAACGATAAGATCATAGAATTCAAGACTGAGTTTGCAGGAAAAGATATGCAGGACTATATTTCAATGGTATTGCTCTGGTATGCTACACAGTTGCAAAGCGGTAAAGCCAATGTGCTGGAAAGCGATTTTTCCGAAGCATTAAAAAAGATGGAAAAACAGTTGGATAAGGCATTGGGTATTTAGCATATATCAACCAGTATGCTTTTTTTTATAAAACTAATTTTCTTATTGCCGGTATGTATTTCAACGGCATAACAACCGGGAGACAATGATTGAATTCAATAAGGTTACAGACAAAGGTTCTGAGTCTTCGCCTGTAACCTTATTAATTAATATTAATGCTGAACAACTATTTTACCTGATCGCCAGGTTTGCCCGTCAAATACCTGCAATGTGTATACATCATTCGGCAGGCTGCTCAACGAAACAGTTTGAACTGCGTTTGCCTGTGAAAATTTCTTTCTTAAACGAACAACGCCGAGCTTGTCATACACCACTACTTCCCGGATAGCTGCTGTTGCAGAGCTGGTTGTTTTTGCAGCAGTAGTAACATTAGTTGTACTGAGGTCAATTTTTACATTATCAGCAGTCGGATTGGGAGAGATCATTAAACCCTCATCGCAGGAAGGCATAGTTGCACCCACATAAGATTCCGGCGAGGTACCACAACTGCCAACAGCTTTAACTCCAAAGTAATAAAACCCGCCACAGCTAACATTGCCGCTCATGGGTAAGTTATAGGTATTAGAACTTGTGGTTGATTTTAATGTACCGTTTAAATACCATTGGTACGAAGTGGCATTGGGCACCGCATCTACATAAAGGTGAACACGATTTGGAGGAGCATTCCACTCCCAGGATATGGGGCCGGGGGTGGCAGTGCCAGCCACTATAGGTAAAGTTGGTGTCACACTTCCACAGCCGTTAACAGTGATGGTTACTGTAAGCGTAACATTGCCACTATAGTTAGCATTGCGGGTAGCTGTTCTGGAATTGCCTGTTCCTGAAAATGTAACGCTATTGCCGGGAATGGCTGTCCAAGTATATGCAGCGTTGGTAATAGCGGGTACTGAATAGGTAGCGCTGGTACATAGGGATGTGGACCCGGAAATATTTAAAGGCGGGCAAAAAGCCGTACAATTAGTAACCGGTCCCGGATTGGTGCCGGTTCTGTTCAGTTCCGCTGCCAGCCAGTCGGCGCTTCTCAGAAAAAACCATTCATGCGGTTGATTATTTAACCTGCGCTTGGCGGTGTTATCAAAATCCCACTGTGCGCCGGTTGCATTAAATGCCGTAGTAAAATTAACGAATGGGGTATTATACGGTGCAGCAGGTGGCGTTGCACCAATATAACGGGCTGTATACTGGGTGCTGGTAAGGGTTTGATTACCGCCTCCAATATCAAGAGCGCTGGGGGTATGCACATAAGCGAACCTGTATTTTATACTAAAATTGCTGCTGAATGCCTGGAAGGAGTTATTTACCACACTGTTAGGAAGCCCGCCAAATGAAATGGTGTAAAAGCCGCCGGGGTAAGTGTCCAGCGGTAATAAGCCGGTAGGGGCATTGTACGTTTTATTGGCTACTGTGAGGGTAACAGATACGAGCCACAGCACCTTTTTGGTATACGACATATTTCCGTAATAAACCCTGTTGCCTCCGCCGTTGGCAAGCGTTCTTACATCTAATGTAAAATGAAACCGGTTTTTGCCCGGTATCACAAAAGGTATGGCAGGAGTCAGCGCACCATAGGTGGCGCTCACTACTCCCCCGTTAAATATATCAAAAAGCTCGGCACCTATTCTCGTTTTTGCATCAAAATCGTAATACAGAAGAGCCGAACCTGCAGTATATTCCTGGTCAATGGCACACTCATTACCATCACTGATGGCCACACAGCGGATGTTGACAGGGTATGCCCATTGCGTACGCAATTCATTTTGGAAATTTACATGGTCAGTATTGCTTGTGTTGAAGTTCACGTCAATCCTGTTGATGAGCATTTGCCGTGCGGCAGGCTGGTCGGCAAGACGCAATGTTGTTAAGGGGCTGAACTGGCCAAAAACTGTCGCGAGGTATTCAGTGGTCATTGCCGCCGGCCCACTGGCAATATACATACGGCTGGCATGCCGTGCGGCAGCCTGTGCACCCAGCGGCACGTTAGCGCCCAAGTGCGGGGCGTCAAGACTTATATACAACCTGGTTTGATGAGCATTATACCCGCCGGTTCCATTAAAGCTTCCGCCGCCTCTGTCCATGCGGCCCAGCGCCATACGGGCAATTACCCCGCCCATGCTGCTGCCCAATACTACGTTGCCCTGTAGCACGCCTGCCAGCGGCTGCTTGTTGGCATTCACCCATCGTATTACTGCCTCAAGTACAAAAGCATTACGTTGTAAATAATCTGTACCATTTCTCCAGTTGACGTAAATGATGTCGTATGTACTGGGGTCGTCAGATAATAAAGTTTGCAGATTAATACTACTACTTCGTTCTATTGTTCTGATAAATCCAGCAAAATCATTTATACCTTCCTCTTCTTCCGGGTCTGTAATATGCCCTGGGTCAAAACCTTCCGCTACGATCAGCGGGCGGCGGATCACCCGGTCTGCAACGCTGTGATAGCTGATAATAATATCGGCCTTGCCGAAAATACCATTATAGGCCTCAGCCGCTGTTATGTTTTGCTTTACATCAATCTCAGCTCCCCGGGCAGATATAGGCACTCCCGCAGTACGGGCGCTGGCGCCTACGCCGGGATTGCCAAAATACACTTTGGTATGGGTATATAAAGCCGGCAGCCCGCCTATACGGTTTACTTTAAATGTCCAGTGCTTCCAGCCGGTGTCGGCATAATTTAAGCTTACTGAAGTATTAAATGCAAGCGTGCGGTAGCCTGCCCCATCCCCTGCGTCAAACTGTATGCTGCTCACCGTGCTGCCCACATTGCTGAGCCAGAGGTTTTGTGGAAAAATAACGCTGCACGATTTCTTTTTGAACCGTATTATGCTTGGCGTAATGGCAATGCTGGTAAACTCCTGGTAGGGGTTTTGCCATACCCCGCTCACGTATTTGTCCTTCAACTGCCCGTTCACCACATCTATTTTTCCGTTGGTTTGCGCGTTGGGGTCTATAGCGTTGTATTTAAACAGCAGCCCGCTCAGCGTAATTACATTTTTTTGCCGGGCAATATAAAACAGGCTGTCGTGCACATGCGGGTGGCGCAGGCTGGCGGTATTATTGAATTTGCCGGTAAAAATGGTTTTATATAATTCCGAAAATATGCCCGGCTCTACCAGGGTGCTGTCGTGCAGGGTAATGCCGTTAAAGGTTTTGGGCTCGGTAAAGTCGAAAGCATAATCGAGCAATACGCCGGTAGGCATGCGGTTGGCTTCCAGCGACCCGAATACATTGTTGGCATAAGTCCGGTAATTGCTGTTAACGTCGGCATAAGAAGGCAGGCGGAAAGTATCGGGAACGGAGGCCTGGGGAGTGAACTGCGCATAGCTTTTTACAGCGCATAACAGCGCTATCAATACAGGTAGCAATTTTTTCATAAAAATGTTTTAGAGGTTATAGTGTGGTTTAATAAACAATATCGAAGCGACCTTCGCGGATTTCTACTTTTTCACCAGATTCCTTATCTGTACCATCAAACCAGAAACGGCCGGATAAAATCCTTCGTAATGGATCATGTTTTGTAATAATTAATTCTCCGGAATCGGGAGGAATAATTATATAATTCTTTGAACCAAAATCATATTCAGCATTTGCATATCCTTTCGTTCTTCTTTTAAAAGGATAGGTTCCTCCTTCTTCAATAAATAAACTATCTGTTGTAATTCCCATACTAGGATATCCCTTACCTTTCCAATCAGTTGCCGGAATATTCAAAAACCACCCTCCTCCTTCACCTGATCCCAGGTTTACATACTGGCAGAATAAACCTGGTTTGCCTTTGCCATCCCGCGGCACAAACACTTTACCATTCACTTTGCAGCCAAAAGTATTGGCGCCTGTGGTGGTTTCGGGCGGGAGCTCAAAACGGTCTTTTTTACAATGGGCGGCAGATAACAGCAGGGAGAATAAGCAGGCGAACAGCAGGAAGGATGGGCGTTTCATGTTATTATTTTTTATAGTGATAAGGCAATACCTAAAGCTAATATTATTTTTTTATCCGGTTCAGAGTAGGGATCGAAATTTCCGTATAGGGTAAAAATATTTTCTTATATCGCAAATGCGTTGGCGTTAGTGTACGGCAGGCTATTGTGCAGGGTAATGCCGTTAAAAATTTTTGGTTCGGTAAGATCGAAAGCATAATCAAGCAATAAGCCGGTAGGCACGCGGTTAGCCTCCAGCAACCCGAATACATTGTTGGCATAAGTACGGTAATTGCTGTTTACATCTGCATATGCAGGCAGGGTAAAAGTAGTATCCCCGCCACCGGACATAGGTGTGAATTGTGCGAAACAATTGAATGAAAAGGTTAGACCAATAAAAGGAAGTAGCAGCTTTTTCATAACAATGTTTTTAGAGGTTATAGTGTGGTTTAATAAACAATATCGAAACGACCTTCAGTAACATTCACGCTTTCTCCAGTATTATTTGTACTGACGAATTCAAATGTCCCAGATAGTATTCTGTTATTCCGATCTTGCCTTGTTATATGGAGCTTGCCACTGGCGGTATCTCTTTTTAAATATTTTTCGGATTTAAAATAAAAAGCCTGGGGGTAGCCCTTTTTATTTTTAAACTCATAGGTTACCCCCTCTTCAATTAATAAACTATCTGTTGCAATACTCACAATTTCATTAGGAGATGCTTTCCAGTCAACAGCCGGTATATTTAAAAACCATCCTCCCCCTTCACCTTCTCCTAAATAAACATACTGGCAAAAGAGTCCCGGCCTTCCATTTCCACTACGAGGTATAAATACTTTGCCATTCACTTTACAACCAAAGGTCATAGCGCCGGTGCTGGTTTCAGGCGGTAACTCAAAGCGGTCTTTTTTACAACGGGAGGCAGATAACAGCAGGGAGAATACGCAGGCGAACAGCAAGAAGGATGGGCGTTTCATGTCATTATTTTTTTATAGTGATAAGGCAATATTTAAAGCTAATACTATTTTTTTATCCATTTCAGTGAGGGGAACGAAATTTCCGTATAGGGTAAAATATTTTCTTATATCGCAAATGCGTTGGCGTTAGTGTACGGCAGATTATTGTACAGGGTAAAGCCGTTAAAGGTTTTGGGTTCGGTAAAATCGAAAGCATAATCGAGCAGCAGGCCCGTTGGCAAGCGGTTAGCCTCAAGCAACCCGAATACATTGTTAGCATAAGTACGGTAGTTGTTGTTTACATCAGTATAGGAAGGCAGGGTAAAAGTAGTATCCCCGCCACCGGACAGAGGTGTAAATTGCGCGAAACAGCTAAATGAAAGGGAAATACAAACAATAGCAGGCAGCATTTTTTTATAAAAATGTTTTTAGAAGTTATAGTATAGCTTAATATAAAATATCAAAACGACCTTCTCGGATTTCCACTTTCTCTCCAGTTTCCTTATCCGTAGCATCAAACCAGAAACGCCCCGATAAAATTCTTTTTATTGGATCATTTTTGGTAATAGTTAATTGCCCGGAATCAGATCCAGAAATGGTATACATTTTAGGCAAATTATCATAGTTGCCATTCGCTTTACCCTTTCCGGTTCCTAATGAATAGGAAAATCCTTCTTCTAAAAATAAGCTGTCGGTATAAATTCTTACTGACTCATTTCCTTTAGATTTCCAGTCAGTTGCTGGAATTCCCAAAAACCACCCCCTCCTTCACCTTCTCCTAAATAAACATACTGGCAAAACAACCCTGGCCTTCCATTTCCGCCCCGCGGCACAAACACTTTGCCGTTCACCTTGCAGCCAAAGGTATTTGCGCCGGTGGTGGTTTCGGGCGGGAGCTCAAAGCGGTCTTTCTTACAATGGGAGGCAGATAACAGCAGGGAGAATAAGCAGGCGAACAGCAGGAAGGATGGGCGTTTCATGTTATTATTTTTATAGTGATAAGGCAATACCTAAAGCTAATGCTATTTTTTTATCCGGTTCAGTGCAGGGAACGAAATTCCATATAGGGTAAAAATATTTTCTTATATCGCAAATGTATTGGCGTTAATGGCTGGCAGGTTGTTGTGCAGGGTTTCCAACCTTTGAAAGGTTGGAAACCCTATGGTAATACATTGTTGGCATAAGTACGGAATTGCTGTTAATGTAGGCATGTATCGGGAACGGAGGCCTGGGGAGTGAACTGCGCATAGCTTTTTACAGCGCATAACAGCGCTATCAATACAGGTAGCAATTTTTTCATAAAAATGTTTTAGAGGTTATAGTATGGTTTAATAAACAATATCGAAGCGACCTTCAGTAATACTCTTTTTCTCTCCGGCAGTTAAGCAATAAAAGAAGGTTTATGCAGGAATTGAGGTTGCTTTGCCGCGCAACAGGTTGATGTTGCAAGTTTGCTCAGGCGGCGCGCAATGACGTGTAGGAGGTTGAATGGTTATACACTTTGATTCAGTACTGATATCAAAATACAAAGACCCTCCCCCGTAATTTAAATCCCGCCTGTACGTTGTATTCAGTTAAAGCATCTCCTGACGGGAGGGAACTTTTCTCACCGAAGGTAAACCTGTCAGGCTGTAGTACAAAAGCTGAGCATTAGTACCAAAGTCCTGCGGATATCTCACTCGCGTAAAGACGATTTTAATACAACCCCCGTGTTGCTCGTTCGATATGACAATGCCTGGAAACGTCGCTCCCATCCCGCCCGTACGTTACATATAATGAAAGTGATTTGCAGGAATCAAAACACCAAATAAAGAAGCATCGCCTTTTTTGACGATGCTTCTTTATTAAAATTTAAATACAGGATCAGTTATTCGAAAATTTTGTCCAGCCTTTGTGCCAGCCTGCATATTCGCCGGCAGGTGCAATGGCGCCTATAAAATTAACAGCAGTAATAAAGTTTCTTGCAGTAAGAACCGGATCATCAAAAACGGTGAATGATGTTTTTCCACTTTGATCTACAAGCATGGAGGATGCATTACCAAAAGGAATAAAGTCAGGGCTTGAATAATCAAAAGGACGTGTGTATAAATTATCAGCGCTTTCCAGAATCCTGTTTTTAAAGTAGTCTGTTAAAAACCAGCTTTTAATAGATTCAGGGGCAGCACCTGTTACATCTGTATTAGATCCTTTGGCATAGTTTACCGCAGCTTTGCAACCAGCCACAATCACACCTCTTATTCTAAGTGTACTGTCCATTATATTTCTGTCTGTTGCCCTTCCTGTGGTAGCATCAATGAATATACCCGTTGGCCATCCCAAAAACACAGCATTAAATATAGAGATAGAGGAGTTTCTCCTGATTTGAACGCCTGCGAGATAATTGCTGTTACCCACATTATTCAATGTAGCCAATGGACCTACAGAAGTAATATTAGAGAAAACAGCTTTTGTTTGAGGCGTTACAGTTGAGCCGGCAGAATTGTTATCGCTTTCAAATGATTCCGATTTTGAAATATCTGCAATCAAAGAATCACGTACGATCAATCCAAACTGCACAGTTCCGCTAAAGCCATTATCCGTATCAAAATCATCATCCTGTGTTTTATAGGCAATAAGATATTTACAGTTTACAGTTCCCCCGAACCATTCATAGGCATCATCTTTTGCATAAGAAACCTGTATATGATCTATAGTGGTTCCGCTTCCCACTGCTGCCAATGTTAAACTGTTTACTTCTTTATCGGGTTGATATGCATAACCTGCATATTCAATTCTTACATACTGCAATGTTCCGCTGTTGTCAGCATCATCAGGCGTTGTGCCGCCACCTGCAAGCCCGTCGCCATTTGCGTTATTAATACCACCTTCTACTTCCATAATTCCCTGTCCGCCGCCGGTACCGCTGAATGCTGTGTTTACATTTGCCTTACCGCAAAGTACAATACCGCCCCAGTCGCCGGAACGCGGGTCAGGAGACGAGCTTGTAAAAACAATAGGTTCATCCTGTGTACCTTTTGCTTCAATTTTTGAACCACGTGTAATTACGAGCGCCGCCACATTAGTTCCTTTATAATCACCTTTTACGGTTGCGCCTGCTTCAACGGTAAGTGTTGCCCCGTCAGCTATATAAACAATGCCTGAAATAATATTTTCGTCTGCTTTTTTCAGCGTAATATCTTTGGTTATACGACCGGTTAATGTTACAGTAGAGCCATCATCATTACTTCCGCTTCCGCTACTACTTCCGTTACCATCCATTTCAATTTTACGGCAACCGGCTGTCATCAATATTATCGCCACCGCAGCCAATAGTGTTAGTTGTTTCATGTATTTACTATTTGTTGTTTGAAGATTTTATAAACTGTAATTAAATGTTACGCCAAAGGTTGTTCCCCATTTGCGTGAAAAACGAATAGGGTCTTTATCTTTTTGAAAGCTTGTTTTATCATCAGTATTCTGGTAGAAATATTGAGTTTGGTTCAGAATATCAGAAATGTTCAAACGTATTTCCGCTTTGTTTTTAATGAGTTTTTTGGCGATCTGAAAATCAAGAACCGGTCTTGCGGCTTCATATATATCAGGCGAGCCCGCGCCGGCAGATATATCTCCTACAAGGTATATGCGCTCTCCTATCTGGTTAAATAAAACTGTTGCGGTAATACCCGGCTTTTCCAGATCATACATCAAACCAAGGTTAACTGTGTAGGGAGACTGGCCCTGTAAAGATCTTTTCAGGTTAAGTCCTTTATCTTCTACCCTGCTGTATATGTATGCTGCATTTGCCTGGAATGTGAAGTTTTTAAGCACGTTTACGAAATCAAGTTTTTTGCGTATTTCCAGTTCTGCGCCGTATGACTGCGCCTTCTCCGGGTTTTGATAATTGAATGTGCTTGCCCCGCCGCTACCTGCATTAAATATCTGCTCAATAGGGTTAGCGAAATATTTATAAAAAGCACCAACAGAAAATATTTCACCGGCACGTGGATAAAACTCATACCTGATATCAGCATTGGAAACTTTTGTGCGTTTTAATGCAGGATTACCCTGTATGGAAGCATTCAATTCAAAATCGTAGAGGTTTAAAAATGCCAGTTCTCTTAGCTCCGGCCTGATAACAGTTTGCGAACCTGATAGCCTGAGATTGGTCTTGCCGTTTAATTTCAATGTTGCATTCAGGCCCGGCAAAAAGTCGTTTACTTTTGAATGCGTATATCTCGGGTCGCTTGTTTTTGTACTGCCCACAAGCTGATCGTAATTTTCTACACGCAATCCCCAAACTACACGCAGCAGCGGTGAAAATTGATTATCAAACTGAATATAGCCGGCATTGAGAATTGTATTAGCAAGATAACGGAAATTGGTTCCTTTAATAATATCAAAAGCAAATTTGTTGCTGCTGCCTGCTCCATCCCCAAAATTTTCCGGCGCAAAAACCTGGCCGGCAGGCAACTGGCGCAATGCTGCATTATCTACCGGCAAATACACTGAAAAAGGTTTTGCATCATACAAACGGTCTTTTATCTGCAGCATATAACCACCCTTTACCGTTTGCTTTTGGTTAAAGAGATTGAAATTATAATTCAGATCGCCGCCTGCGGTATATATATAATCATTGAGTGTTTGATATATTCTGCTGCCGCTTTCCTGCGAAAGTGAATTACCTATGGCAAGAAGATAAGGATCCTGCGATCCGATAGTTTGCGTATATAATATTCTGCGTTGATCAGGCGTATAAGCATCCAGAATATTAAATGAGCCATACCATTTTAATTTTAAAGGAGTAGCCAAACTATGCTCACCTATTGCCTGAACGGTAAAGAAAGTATTTTGCCTGAACTTAATTTCAGAACCGTACATATTATCATTACGAACATTACTTACCCCCGAACGGTTAGTTATGAAGTTGGTAGTATTAACATTCAAAACAGACTTAACAGAAATTTTGTTGAGTGAATTAAGCTGCATGGTTAAACTGCCTAATGCACCCCAGCTAATATCCTGTGAATATTTATCATCATTATAATTATAATCAATAGAAACATTTTGCTGATCTATGGAATTTAGCCTGTTCAGTAATTTCTGGTAACGGTTGGTTTTATTATATACTATACTTAATACGCCGCCGGTTTTTTTACCAAATAATGTGGTATTCAGTCCGCCATTTACCTGAAAGGATGTATTAAGCGGTGCATTGCCTTTTACACCGGTCCATGAATTTTTCATAGACTTACCGATAGCTGTTTTATCAGCAGCAGATAAATCATCAAACTGCGATTTGGTGGTATATGTTGAAGGCAGATTGCGATAACCATCATCAACGCCCAGCCAGTCGAGTTTACCACCCGGTACTTTATAAAAATCTTTACCCATGGTTTGAGCATTAAAACCCGTACCCACCTGCACATTAAAGAAACTTTTTGCAGGCACATCTTTGGTATTAATCTGTATCAAACCACCGGCCCACTCACCGGGAAACTCCGGAACAAAAGCTTTATTGATAACGATATTATCTACAATCTGTGCCGGAAACATATCGAAAGAAAAAGCTTTACGATCAGGTTCAGTGCTGGTAAGCAATATACCATTCAGCATCGCCTGGTTATACCTGTCAGCCAATCCTCTCACTACAACAAACCTGTTTTCCTGCAAACTCACTCCCGGTATGCGTTTCAACACTTCGCCGGTATTTCTGTCCGGGCTTCTGCGAATGCTTTCGGCTGAAATAACTGAAGCTACGGTATTGGTATTTTTTTGAAATTGTATAGCAGAAGAAACTGTTTCCATTCTTGCGCTGGACTTTTTTGCTGTTACCACAATGCCTTCCAAATCTTTTGCTTTTACATTTATTACTACATTCAGTTCATTAACCTGACCGCTAACTACCGCTACATCGGTAATGATTTTATTTTCATATCCAACAGCAGAAAAATCAAGTTCATATTTTTTACCTGCGCTAAGCGATAATGTATATATACCTTCTATATCCGTTACAGTTCCCAAAGCGCCTGCCGCCTTTACAGTAACCCCGGATACCGGTTCATTTTTTTCATTTATTACCTTACCAGACAACTTAACTGTTTGTGCCTGAATAAATGAGAAAGAGCATAAAAAAATAAGAACCGCGCAACATTGTAGCTTTATCTGCATACCAGAATTTTCGGCAAAGGAATACAGCAGACATTACCGGATAATTACCGGAACATTAAGAGTAGGTTACCGGAATATTACCCAAATGTTATGACGGTGTAAAAAATGTGTATTGAAAACCGTTCAATGTTAAGAAATCATTAAGTATAAAAATATTTGGCCGACCGCAAATGTTAAAACTATTTTTGCCCAAAATTTTCGTGCATGCTTAATTCTATAATGAAACTTTTTTTACCTAAAGACAGGATTTTTTACCAGTTGTTTGAAGAAGTAGCATCCAAAGTACTGGAAATGGCCAGGAAGTTAAGAGAATTGATGCATGAACCGGATTACGATAAAAGATCGGCCATTGCTTCACAAATTGAAGAGCTGGAACACGTGAATGACGATCTTACCCACAAAATTTTTACCGAGTTAGGCAGAAATTTCATTACCCCTTTTGACAGGGAAGATATACACTACCTCGCTTCCGCCCTTGATGATATCGCAGACTACATCCACGCATCTTCCAAAAAAATAAAATTTTATAAGGTTAACCCTAATGAACAGGGCATGCAAAAATTTGCGGACCTCATTATTGCAGGTGCTGAACATATAAATATCGCGGTGCATGAATTGCGCAATATGAAAAATCTCCGGCAGATTACTGAGTCGCTGGTAAAAATCAACAGCATAGAAAACCAGGCAGATGATATTTTTGACCTGAGCATAGAACGGTTATTTGAAATGGAACCCGATGCCAAAGAAGTAATAAAGAAAAGGGAAATATACCAGGTGCTTGAAATTGCTACAGATAAATGTGAAGATGCAGCCAACGTAATTGAATCTATTATTGTTAAATACGCGTAATGTTTGAAAGCCTGATGACATTATCACAATTTTCCAATCGTATCATTATCAGATTTTCAAACCTGTTTGTATGACCTTGTTAGTAATCATCATAGTTCTTGCGCTTATCTTCGATTATATTAACGGATTTCATGATGCCGCTAACTCTATAGCCACCATCGTATCCACAAAAGTGCTTACACCTTTCCAGGCGGTATTATGGGCTGCTTTGTTCAACTTTATCGCTTTTTTTATTTTTAAAGATCACGGTGTTGCAAATACTATTGCCAAAACGGTTAAGGAAAGCTATATTACCTTACAGGTAATTTTAGCAGGGCTTTCGGCAGCTATCATCTGGAACCTGCTTACCTGGTGGTTTGGTATTCCTTCCTCTTCATCGCATACGCTTATTGGCGGTTTTGCAGGCGCTGCTATAGCTCATGCCGGGTTTGAATCAATCAATATAGCCCCGGTTTTACAAATCGTAGCATTTATACTTCTTGCGCCGCTTATCGGCATGATCATGGCATTTATCATATCGCTCTGGTTTATCAATTCTTTCAGAAAAAGTATATGGCCAAAGATTTTTTCGCTATGCGTGCTGCTCATTGTAATAATTATTTTATACAACACTATGGAATTTGATCCGGCCAAGCTTACCTCCCATTATAACAGCTATATACTTAAAGTAATTTTCTATTCGCATAACTTTAAGATGGTGCTTATAGGGTTCATTATGACGGTGATGTGTATTTTTACCCTCTATCTCAGCCGGCTGAACGCGCATAAATCCACAGTTTGGTTTAAACGTTTGCAATTAGTTTCTTCAGCAGCATTCAGTATCGGGCATGGTGGTAATGATGCGCAAAAAGTAATGGGTATAATTACGGTTGCTTTAATTGCCCACGGCAACATACAGGAGTTTGAGCAAATGCCTACATGGGTACCTATTTCCTGCTATACCGCTATAGCGTTCGGCACGCTGAGTGGTGGCTGGAAAATTGTAAAAACTATGGGCAGCCGCATTACCAAGGTAACACCATTTGAAGGCGTTGCTGCAGAAACAGCAGGTGCTATTACACTCTTCCTTACGGAACATCTTAAAATACCGGTAAGCACTACGCATACCATTGCCGGTTCCATTATGGGCGTTGGCGCCACTAAAAGATTATCTGCCGTACGCTGGGGTGTAACCGTTAACTTACTTTGGGCCTGGATAATAACCATCCCCATCAGCGCTTTAATGGCAGGATTGATATATTATATCTCTCATTTCTTTTTTTGATAATTAGCTGTTTTCATATTAGGCAAAACAGGGTATCTTCGCCCCCGCTATATTATTATAACCACTAATAAAGAAAGTGAGTAACTGATGAAAGGTATTATCCTGGCGGGAGGGTCTGGCACCCGCCTGCATCCCATTACATATGCTATCAGCAAGCAGATTATGCCGGTGTATGATAAACCGATGATATATTATCCCCTGTCTACACTGATGCTTGCGGGTATACGCGATATTTTAATCATCTCTACTCCACACGATTTACCGCAATTCAAAAAATTATTTGGCGATGGAAGTCAATTAGGGTTGAATTTTTCTTACGCGGAACAAGCTGTTCCAAACGGATTGGCGCAGGCTTTTATTATTGGCGAATCATTTATCGGCAAAGAAAAAATAGCGCTTGTTTTAGGAGATAATATTTTTTATGGCACAGGCCTTGGCCGTCAACTGAGTGGCAATATAAACCCCGAAGGCGGTATAGTATATGCTTACCAGGTAAGCGACCCGGAAAGATATGGTGTGGTGGAATTTGATGAAAATATGAACGCGCTTTCTATTGAAGAAAAGCCCGCAAAACCAAAAAGCAATTACGCCGTGCCAGGCATATATTTTTATGATAATGATGTAATCCGGATTGCTAAAAATCTAAAGCCGTCACCAAGAGGTGAATATGAAATTACGGATATAAACAGGGAATATCTTAAGCAGGGAAAATTGAAAGTTTCTGTGCTTGACAGGGGAACCGCCTGGTTAGACACGGGAACATTTGATTCACTGATGCAGGCATCTTTGTTTGTACAGGTAATTGAGCAGCGGCAGGGAATAAAAATTGCCTGCATTGAAGAAATTGCCTATAGAAAAGGATTTATAAATAAAGAACAATTACAAAAAATTGCTCAACCGCTTATTAAAAGTGGTTACGGCGAATATTTATTGAACTTAGTATCTTGAGATAAATTTTTATTCAATATGAAAAAAATTTTGGTAACAGGTGGCTGCGGCTATATAGGCTCACATACTATTGTTGATTTAATCAATAATGGCTTTGATGTAATATCGATCGATGACAATTCCCGTTCATCTACTTTTTTATTGGAAGGCATTGAAAAAATCACCGGTAAAAAAATCAAAAATTATAAAGTTGATTTGTGTGATTTTAATGATACGAATGCAGTATTTGAAGAAAATGAAGATATAACAGGCGTTATTCATTTTGCGGCATATAAGGCAGTTGGAGAATCAGTTCAAAAACCATTAATGTATTTTCAAAACAATCTCCTGTCTTTAATCAACCTGTTAAAATGTGTTGAGAATTTCAAAATACCATATTTCGTTTTCTCATCTTCCTGCACGGTATATGGTAACCCTGACAGTATTCCCGTTACTGAAGAAACACCCACCAAACCGGCAGAGTCTCCCTATGGTTATACCAAACAAATGGGCGAACAGATTATTGGCGAGTTTACCAAGGCGAATAAGGATACTAAATGTATTTTGCTGAGATATTTCAACCCGGCGGGCGCACACTCTTCTGCGCTTATCGGTGAATTACCAATAGATAAACCACAAAACCTTGTGCCTGTTATTACTCAAAGTGCCATTGGCAAAATACCGGGGATTACAGTTTTTGGTGACAAATATTCAACAAGAGACGGTTCTTGTGTAAGAGATTTTATTCACGTATCAGATCTTGCACATGCGCATACGCTGGCGCTGGAATTTCTCATCAATAATAAAAACACAGCAAACCCGGAAATATTCAACCTTGGTACAGGAGAAGGTATAACCGTACTGGAAACCATTAAAGCTTTTGAAAAAGTTACCGGCGTTACATTAAACTATACTATCGGGGCCAACCGCCCGGGAGACGTTATTGCCATATATGCCAATAATGATAAAGCTAAATCTGTTTTAGGGTGGCAACCTTTATATAACCTTGAAGATATACTGGGAACTGCCTGGAAATGGGAACAGAAGCTGAAAGAGGATGAAAAATTATTTACAGGAAAAAATATACAGTTGAATTAATCCATATTTTGCGCAACTAAAGAAACTTTTATGCTGAAAGAAATACAGGTAAGCGGACAAAAAGATACAAGAAGTGGTTTTGGTGATGGAATGTATGAATTGGGAAAAAAGAACCCAAACGTGGTGGCGCTTACCGCCGATCTTGCCGGTTCAATGAAACTTAATGCGTTTATTAAAGATTTTCCTGACAGGTTTATACAATGTGGCATAGCCGAGGCTAATATGATAGGTGTTGCAGCAGGTTTAACTATTGGCGGTAAAATTCCTTTTACTACTACTTTCGCCAACTTTTCAACCGGGCGCGTATATGATCAGATACGCCAGTCTGTAGCTTATTCAGGTAAAAATGTAAAAATTTGCGCCTCTCATGCAGGTTTAACATTGGGTGAAGATGGTGCTACTCACCAGATACTGGAGGATATAGGACTGATGAAGATGCTGCCAGGAATGACCGTAATAGTTCCCTGCGACTATAATCAAACAAAAGCAGCTACGATTGCTATAGGAGATTTTGTTGGCCCGGTATACCTGCGCTTTGGCAGACCTGTTTGGCCCATTTTTACCGCTGCCGATCAAAAATTTGAGATTGGAAAAGCGCAGTTTTTTTCTGAAGGTACAGACGTATCTATTTTTGCCTGCGGGCATATGGTATGGAAAGCTATTGAAGCCGGTATAATATTACAGGATAAAGGACTGAGTGTGGAAGTAGTAAATATACACACCATTAAACCTTTGGATGAGGAAGCAATACTCAAATCCATACGCAAAACCAAATGCGCGGTAACTGTTGAAGAGCACAATATTATCGGTGGTTTAGGTGACGCTGTTGCCCAGGTAGCTGTAAAGAATTTTCCTGTACCAATTGAATATGTTGGAACCAAAGATACTTTTGGAGAAAGCGGTAAACCGCTGGAGCTGCTGAAAAAGTATGGTTTGGATACGCCTGATATTGTTGCTGCTGCTGAAAAAGTAATTAAGCGCAAATAACATTTGCAAATTTTTGATGCATGGGTAACAGCCATTCCGATGACATTTTATTATTGCAGGAATTTCGTAATCCCGCCACAAAGGAAAAAGCTTTCACTGCCATTTTAAAAAAATACCAGGAAAAGCTTTACTGGCATATACGCCGCCTTGTTGTTCAGCATGAAGATGCCAACGATGTTTTACAAAACGCATGCATTAAAGTATGGAATGGATTGGAAAATTTTCGGGAAGACTCCCAATTGTATACCTGGCTGTACAGAATTGCCACAAATGAATCTCTCACTTACCTGGAGCAATTAAAAAGAAAATCTTCCATATCAATTGATGATGAAGAAAGCCCGGTAGCAGCTAAACTACAGGCTGAAAAAGATTTTGATGCTAATAAAGCTGAGTGGAAGCTTCAGATGGCAATACAGCAACTTCCTGAAAAACAGAGACTTGTATTCAATCTCCGCTATTATGATGAGATGCCTTATGAAGAGATGAGCAAAGTTTTAGATACTTCTGAAGGAGCTTTAAAAGCGAGCTATCATCATGCGGTAAAAAAGATAGAGGATTTTATACTTAATCATTAAACCATTGAGCTATAACTTAGTCTTAACAGTTTATGAAACAAGCCCTTGACACAGCAGCAGAAATGAAGGAAATAGGTGCAATAATAGCAGGTATTGAAAAAACTAATCTTTTTTCAGTGCCTGAAAATTATTTTACTCAATTCCCTGAAAAGGTGTTAGCATATATACAGCAAAAGGAGAATATTGCTGTTTCTGCAAAAGATGAGATAGAAATTTTATCTCCCCTCCTTGCATCATTAAAAAATAAATCAACATTAGCGATCCCTGGTAATTATTTTGAACAATTTTCCTTTTCTCCGGTAACCCGGGAGGAGCATGAAGCAGCGCTTGTTACAGCGCCTGTTCGGTCAATATCTGCAGGCAGAAAATGGATCAGATATGCGGCAGCGGCAGTTATTACCGGTATTATTGGCTTAACTGCTTTTTGGGCAATTAACAAATCAACAACAAATCATCATGCTAATGCGGGCAATGTTGCAATCCAACAGCATAATAACAATCAGCAGGTAAATGATTTTAGTGGAATTCCTGATGAAACATTAGCAAAATACCTTTCAGCAACACCTGCTATAATCCTTACACCAGATAGCGCTGACTCCGGGCTTTATGATATTGCAGTTATGGATATAGATGAAAAAAAATTAGCCAATTTACTACAGGAGATGCCAGACGAAGATTTGATCAGCTATACAAATGATACCAGGGATGAAAATATAGTCTTATAATTTATTAAAACTGTATATAAAATAGTTACGATAAGCATTCAAAATATTAATACATAAACATCATTTTATAGAAGTTTTAAAATTTTAAATATTTTTCTGTGAAAAAGATTTTTATACTTTTTGGATTTATTACATTTGCAACCTTGCTAACCCAGGCGCAGGTTACCGAACCCGAAAAAGGTGAACGGATAAAATCTCTTGAGATTGCTTACCTTACCAGGCAACTGCAACTTACACCTGAAGAAGCAGAAAAATTTTGGCCGGTTTTTAACCAGTACCGAAAAGAGCTTAGGGCAGGGGTTGCGGAAAGTGCCGGCGCAGATCAACTGGACAGAGAACAGAAAATTCTGGATATAAGAAAAAAATATAAAAAGAATTTTGCCACTGTTTTAGATAATGAAAGATCCCAAAAGTTCTATGACGCTGAGGATAGATTTAAAATGCTTGTTAAGAGGGAAATGAATAATAGGCTAAGAGAGAAAGGAAATAACAGGCAAAGAAGATAAATCGACAAATGATTTTTTAAATACAAAATAATTTACCTAATTTTAACTTGGTGTTTTTCATAGGTTAGCAACGGCTGGCTCTTTCTAGGGCTGGCCTTCTTTTTGTAATGTAGGTAACAAGCCTTTTTCAGAGGAAAAAATACATACTTATCCCGTTCTCCCGCAATGAAATACAATACATATCCAATTGAAACTTTATTTCTTTTGCGTAAACGCTTTTACTGCATCAACAAGTAAATCCAGGTTTTTGGTGGTAGTATAAACATTCGGCGTAATTCTAACACCACTTATATTTTCCCAGGTAAAGCTGCTGGTATGAATTTTATACTTTTCAAATAGAAAAGATCCTAACTCCGTTGGCGCCTTACCGTTAGTGCTTATACATCCTATGGCGCAGGCCCAGCGGGGATCAAACGAAGTTTTTAATTGTATGCCCGGTAAAGATTTTACTCTTTCCATCCAGTAATTTTTAAGATAATGCAACCGTTGTTGCTTGCGTTCGCTTCCAATCATTTCATGAAACTCTATTGCCTTACCTATTGCCTGCTCAATAAAAAAAGGGCGGGTGCCTAATGTTTCAAACTTTCTTATATCCTCTTTTAACGGATCATCAGCCGTTGCAAATAATGGATATACATTTTTTATTTTCTCTTTTTTTACATACAGCATTCCACTTCCTATAGGTGCATATAACCATTTATGAAGGCTGGTAGCAAAATAATCAACGTCAAGATCATTAATATTATAAGTAAGGTGAGCAAAGCTATGTGCACCATCAACCAAAACCTCAATTCCCCGTTTGTGCGCTTCTGCCGCAATCTTTTTTACAGGCAATATTTGTCCCGTCCAGTTAATCATATGTGTTATATGAACAAGCTTTGTTTTTGCTGTAAATGCACTCACAAATTTATTTACAAGAAAATCTTCATCTTCAATCGGCAGGTCAAGGTTAAGCCATGCCATTTTAATGCGATCACGTTTTTCGCGCTGTTTATATGCATTTACTACATTAGGATAATCCTGTTTGGTTGCTACCACTTCATCTCCTGGTTTTAAAGTCAATCCAAATATGATTGTTTCCAATCCTTCCGAGGCGTTGCGGTTAATTACTATTTCTTCAGGGCTGCAACCTGCAAGCTTTGCAAGATTCGCTCTTAAGGGTTCTCTTCCCTGGTCTAATATCCGCCACATAAAATAGCTGGGTGCTTCATTGCTCAGATCATAGTACCGCTTCATGGCATCCTGCACTATTTTAGGGGCCGGAGAAACACCACCATTGTTCAAATCCATCACGCCTGAGGAAACGGTGAATGCCTGCTGAACATAGTACCAGAATGATTCATCAGATGCCAATTTATCCGGAGAAATATTCCCGGCTTCATGTATTGCTTTTTCCAGGTTTTGCGACCATAATGGTAAGGAAGACGATACTAAAGTTGAAGCAGTTAACAACCCTGCTTTTTGAAGGAAATTTCTACGGTTTTGTGATTTCATAATAAACAATATTGAAATGGTAATATACTTAAAGGTGGGAATATAATGCGGAATGAGAATTATATAAAAAGCTTCACAATAACGGAGGCATATAGCGAGGATGGGAGAATTATCTGACAATATTTTATCCGATCTGCTGGCTTTAAGTGAATTATGATATTTAATACTCTTGCCTTATAAATCTATGTCGGGCGCAATAACTTCAAAATAAAAAGAAGTTGTTTTTATAGTGCAAAAGCAGTCAATAACATAGGGGTATTTGGCGAAGAATCTTTATTATACTTCTTTCTACGAAGTAAAAAATTTCTTAAATTGGGGGTAATCTGCCCCTGACGATATATTTTCTTCGACTCGACATCTAACTCATGAGTAAATATGAGGGAAAAAAGTTAGGGAACTCTCAAACATATCTTGAAAATTCCCTTTCTGTAGCGAGGATGGGAATTGAACCCATCACCTCAGGGTTATGAATCCTGCGCTCTAACCAACTGAGCTACCTCGCCTAATCGTTTTTCTCACCGCCTGCGATTACGGGGCTGCAAAAATAAGGGTTTTGCTTTTCTTATAAAAATAACTCAGCTATTGAACAGGCATAACTTTAAATAAAATACGGGTGGCTAGACAACCACCCGGTTACCAAAACATGAGAAAACTTTGAACTTCAACTAAAAATGAATGATCCGGAAATGAGTTGAAGTCAATAAAAACCTGAAATTCCCGGAGTATTTTTAATTATTTTATGACACCAGATCATACATCATGGCAAGGTTAGTTGTGTTACTGGAAGTATTAATAATATTCATAAGCACAGGAAATAACTCATCATTCCTGAAATTATACCTGAACTCACATTCCTTAAGATGCAGGTATAAAGTTTTTTTGCTCATTCCCCTAAATTTCAGCAATCTGCCTTTGGCATGCTGCCAAAAGCTACCAATATCAGATGCTAAACCAGCTTGGTTTAAGAGATTATTCTGTGGTGTTCCTATCCAGTATAAATTCCATTCTGCACAATCTGCTACAGCATGAAAATGTTCAAATTCCGGAAATGTGATTTTCGAAATTGTGGCGTTGGGCTTTGTGTTCTGCAACTGTTGCAAAGATTCAGCCCTTATATCTTTAAGCCATTGTGTTTTAATTACATCATTTCGTATCGAAAAACCGTAATAAGCATGTTCGTCGCTGTTATAACCTATAGCAGGATCAGATATATTATCTGCACCCGTTGTATATGTTTTACCCTTTTCGCAATGCGCTGCAATATGATTTCTGATTAACTTAAAATAGTTATTTATAGTAACACGGCTTACACCGGTTATTTCTGCAATTTGCGTGGCAGTGAGATCATCGCAAAAAAGTTGTAATATTTCCCCGCATTTACGTCCGGAAAGATGAGCTCCTTTCAGTAATTTATTCTTCATAAATAATTAGTTATACGAATAACTTCGGACTTAAAAATCATTACAAAACCCGGCAGGGAAAATATAAAATACACAAGCGGAAAATCTACCTTGATAAACGTTATTAACTAGATTAATTTACTTTATATAAATCTCAATTGTGCCGGGGTCAGTACTTCTGGGAGCAGGAAAAGAATCTATTTTTTGATAATGGGATAAAAGTGCATTCCTTATGTCAAATGGATAAAAATTATTTAAAGTAGGTATATATTCAAATAACACAACATCGTATTGATTTTTTACAATCCTGTCTTCAAACATTTTCAACTCCCTGTTAAACATACCTACACCCAGGTGAAACCACAATGGATAGTTTATTCCTGTTTCAAGTCTATATGGAACTTCAGCAGCAAGAGAAGTTAATTCAGACATGTTTAAAACCCGGATATCTTTTTTATTCTTCACGAGATCCATTGACATGAAGCGTTCTATTCCTTTTGCGGTATTTTCAGGGATTGATATTTTACGAAGTGTTTTTAAACTGCTGCTCACCCATGCTCCCTGTATATCCTTTATATTATCTTCTTCGGCAAGCCTGGCATTATGGACGTTAACAATGTTTTCCCCTGTTGAAGAAGTAGCAAAAGTTGCGGGTGGGTCATATATCTTAAATATCCGCTGCATATAATTCCAATATAACTTGCTCCACCACAACAAAACACCTGTACTTAAAATCAGTCCCAGTTTTGCAGCATTAATTTGAACAGGCAAATATTGAATAAGAACAGATATAAAGTATGCAAAAGCAAAACTGTGATAATAAAAATTACATATGTCGGGTGTATAACTCGTAACCTGGAAAATAGAAGCCATGCATAAAATGCCGACGGTTAGCAAAAAAAAGGTCATATCTCTTTTGCTTCTTATAAAAGTCTTCCATTTAACAAGTTGTGGAAGTGAGGCTATTACAGCAAGAAAGAAATACAGTTTTAACCATTGAGAACTTCCAAAAAAAGTATTCAGCAAATCTGATACTGACACTCTTGCGTTATGTGGTGGCTGTCCATGATTAAACCAATAGGAAAAATCATATCTTCCCAAAAATAGTACCGCCATAAAAACAAACAGGAATGTTCCTCCTAAATATAAAAAAAGGTATTTCCATTTTTTTTCCAGCCAGCCATAATACACCAGTAAAACCATAGCTATAAGAAAGATTAACCCTCCTCCATCCTGCTTTGTAAAAATCGCAAAGAAAGTAAACAAAGCTGACAACACCGTTAATAACAATTTCCTCTTCTCATTTTCCCACATTATTATTTTAACAATAAATGAAAGTGAGATAAATGCATATACTATTACCGTATGATTATACCATGGCCAATAATTAAGAAAGGAGAATGATAAACAATATAATAAAACCGATGCTAAACGCACTCCTTCCGGCACATTAAGGCTCTTTAGTATTGAGCGAAATGCCAAACCTGAAATAATATTGATGAAAACCTGTGCTTTTATGAGGGTTATCATCTGGCTACCAAAAATTTTAAAGAAAATGGCCGGTATTACCCAATACATTCCGCCCAGTGGAATACCAAAATCCCGGAAAGGTATTTCACCGTTACTTATGCGGTAAGCTCCTTCCCAGGATAAAAAAATATTAACCCTGTACGGAAAACTTACCAGAAGCGGAATAACGGCAAATAATACAATTATAATAATCTCAAAAATTGCTAAAGCCCCTTTTTTACCCATAACTACGGTTGAATTGTAAAAATATAAATTTGAATGATAAAGTTGATAAGAACTTAATCAAAAACCTTATGAATGCATTATCTATATCTTATCTTTACGAATAATACTAACGTTACAGCCTGACACGTTATTGAAATATATACAAATATTATAAGCTATAGTGATAATACTTTTCCATATCATAATATAATCCGCTGGTGATATACTTAAAACTATTAAGACCGAAAGATTGGGCAAAAAATCTTTTTATATATATACCCCTGTTTTTTTCAGGAGAGATATTTGACGGATCTAAAATCTTAAATGCATTTACAGGATTTATTGCATTCAGCTTTATTGCCAGCAGTATATACATAATTAATGATTACGGAGATATTGAAGATGACAGAAAACACCCTGTGAAAAAAAATCGCCCGCTGGCTTCCGGAAAAGCTTCTCCTGCCATTGCGTTGGTCATTTGCGCAATGCTTATTTTGGCCGGCTTCACGATTGCATATTTTACAAATAACCGGTTTTTAATTTTACTGACTATTTACTTCATCATTAATCTTGCCTATTCTTTTGGGCTAAAAAACATTCCGATACTTGACATATTCATTATTGCCATTGGTTTTTCTTTACGCATCCGCTCCGGCGGTGCATTAGCTTCTGTTGATGTAACAGTATGGATGAATATTATGGTATTTCTGCTTGCTTTATTTATGGCGCTCGGAAAAAGAAGAGATGATGTTTTACTGAAGCTTTCTTCAGGTGTAGATATGCGTAAGGTGGTAAAAGGTTACACACTTGATTTTTTGAACACAATGCTGGCATTGGTATCTGCTGTAATGATTGTGTCGTATTTTATGTTTACCGTATCAGAAGGCGTAATAAAGCGCCATCATACCGAGCGGTTATATTTGACAGCGTTATTTGTGATGGCCGGCATTATGCGATACCTGCAGATCATATATGTACATGCAGACTCCGGATCGCCTACAAAAATTTTGTATAAAGACAGGTTTATACAAGTGTCAATCCTGTTATGGATGGTTAGCTTTTATTTTCTTATCTATGCAAAAAAGATTCCTTTTCTCAATTAAAAAAGATCATGCCTGTTGTTTTAATTCTCGGTGCTACTTCTGATATGGGTAAAGCCATTACCCGTAAATTTGCTGAAGAGAAATACGATATTCAATTAGCCTGCAGAAAGCCTGAAGACCTTGCTTCACTGGTTTTCTGATGTTAGCATACGTTTTCAATGCAAGTGTACTGCATATGCTTTTGACGCAACTAATTTTTCTTCTCATCAGCAATTCTATGCTTCTCTTCCTCAAAAACCAGATATTGCTATTTGTATTTTTGGGTACATGACTGATAATGATATTGCCATTAATTCCTGGGAAGAAGCGCTCCGTACCATAGAAACAAACTATACCGGGGCTGTAAGCATACTCAATATAATCGGCAGAGATTTTTCTCAAAGAAAGAATGGCGCTATTGCAGGCATCAGCTCAGTAGCAGGTGAACGAGGGCGGCAAAGCAATTATATTTACGGCAGTGCAAAAGCAGGGTTTACGGCCTATTTGTCCGGACTTAGAAATAAACTTTATAAAGATGGGGTGCATGTAGCAACCATTTTGCCGGGATTTGTTTATACCAAAATGACGGAACATCTTATGCTCCCCAAACTACTTACCGCAACCCCGGAAGATGTAGCAGCATATACCTACAGCGCCATTATGAAGAAAAAAAATGTAGTTTATATTAAATGGTTCTGGAGGTGGATTATGCTTATCATTAAATGCATTCCCGAAACTATCTTTAAAAAGAAAACACTTTGAAAAAAGCAATTGCATTTTTTGATTTTGACGGCACTATCACCACTAAAGATACATTGCTTGAAATAGCTAAATTCAGTAAAGGCTCCGCCGGCTTTTACTCCGGCATTTTACAATTATCTCCCTGGCTTGTGGCAATGAAGCTAAAACTTATACCTAACCATGTAGTAAAAGAAAAGTTTTTATCACACTTCTTTAAAAATACTTCTGCTGATTTATTTCAAAAAAAATGCGATACGTTTTCTGAAAAAGTAATTCCGCAGTTAATAAGGCCTGGTGCGCTAAAAGAATTTGACAGGCTAAAGCAAAATAATATTCCTGTTGTAATAGTATCTGCGTCACCGGAAAACTGGCTGATAAACTGGTGTAGCACCAACGGTTTTCATTGTATTGCAACTACGCTTGAAATAAAGAATGGCGCTATTACCGGTAAAATAAAAGGCAATAATTGTTACGGAGAAGAAAAAGTGAGAAGGATTAAAGAACAATTTAATTTAAAGGAATATGATGAAATATTTTGCTTTGGAGATACAAAAGGTGACAAGCCTATGTTAACGCTTGCCACCTCTGCATATTATAAACCTTTTCGCTGATTTATAGTTTCACTAATTTATACGTTGATCTGTATCGGTAATCTACTATTATTTCTATTAAGTATACTCCCTTTTTAAGATCAGAAACATCAATTGTTTGAAAGAAAGTGTTGTTGTCTTTAATTACTTCTTTATGTAATGCTTTCTTTCCTGTAACATCATATACATCTATCATCGTTCTTCCTTTAGATTCTCCGGACAGTTTAATATTCACTATGTTTTGTGCCGGGTTTGGATATACCTGCATTGTTTGAGATAAATCAGGTCTGCCGCCAGGATTGTTGACTATTACTGTAACAACAGACTGGGCAACACCGCCTTTATCATCGGTAACTGTTAGCGCAAATTGATACGCTCCTTCTGTAAGAGATGATACAGATGTTATTGCATTTGTCATAGATTCAATTACAGCACCTTCCGGGCCGGATATTATTGACCACTCATACTTTACAATTATTTTATCTACAGAATAAGATGCACTTCCGTCAAGCAATGTGGTAGTTTGCGGCAATGATACCGTAGTGTCACTTATAATATATGCTACCGGAGGTTCAGGAGATACATTTTTCGGAACAACTGCAACGGTTACATCTGCTGAATCAACAGTATTGTATGTATCTGTAACATACAGGCGGAATGTATACACTCCTTCCTGAACAGATAATACACTTGGCATTGAAGTAGTAGCATTTAAAAGAGATACAGGAACTGAAGCTGATACTACAACCCAGCTATAGCTTTTAATACTACCTTCCTGCGCATATGATTTGCTGCCATCAAGTTGAATAACATTGGCTGGCAATTGAATCTGTTGATCTTTTCCGGCATCTGCTACAGGTGGTTTAACTACAGCCGGATTTACCGTAATAGTTGCTGTTGCTAAAGATGAGTTGTTATTGTTATCAATAACCTTCACCTGGAACTGGTATACGCCTGCAACCAGATTTACCGCTGTAGTCATACTGCTGTTCGGATTAGTAATTTCTCCTTCCGAAGGGCCTGATAATTTTGTCCACACGTAATTTTTGATCGAGCCGGAGGGTGCTGTTGATAAAGTTGCGTTAAGCGTAGCTGTATTTACAGGTAATGTAATAGTTTGTGCCAATCCGGCATCCGCTATTGGTGGAACCGGTAAACCCTTTACAGCTATCACCACAACTGAAGTTGCCGTACCGCCTATATTATCAGTTACTTTCAATTGGAATTGATATATACCTTCTACCAGGTTGTTAACTAACGACACAGATGCGCCAGGCTCTTCTATTTCACTTCCTTCAGGCCCTGCCAATAAACTCCATTCGTAACTTACAATGCTCCCTGCTGCTGCAGTAGACTTTCTTCCATCAAGTACAGCACTACTTGCAGGCAATGTTATTGTTTGAGAAATACCCGCGTTAGCTATTGGCGGCGGCGGCGTTGCCTTTACCGTTACTGTTACGGTTGCTGTTGTGCTCTGCCCGTTGCTGTCTGTTACTTTTAATTCAAACTGGTATACGCCTTCTGATAAATCACTTACTAACGTACCTGATAATCCGGCATCCGCAATAACCGCTGTACCACCACTCAACTGCTTCCACTCATAGCTTACTATGGTTCCGGAAGATGCTGTTGATTTGCTTCCATCAAGCTTTACACTGCTTTGCGGCAATACTATAGTTTGAGCTGCACCTGCATTGGCTACCGGGGGTAACGGCGCAGCTTTTACTGTTACCGTTACTGTTGCCGTTGAGTTTAAACCGTTATTATCAGTAACCTTTACCTGGAATTTATAAATTCCTTCAACAAGGCCATTTGCCTGGGGGTTATATACTGACCCGGATGCTAATGTTCCATCTACCGGGCCAGACACTTTACTCCACTCATAGCTTACTATATTACCCGATGGGGCTGTTGAACTGCCTGCATCAAGGATAACACTATTTACCGGCAATGTTATTGTTTGTGCATTACCCGCATTGGCTACCGGTGGTAATGGCGCAGCTTTTACGGTAATGGTTACGGTACCTGTTGAACTCTGCCCATTATTATCCGTAACCTTTACCTGGAACTTATATACACCTTCTCCAAGGGCTGTTGCCTGTGGATTAACTATCGTTGCTGATGATAATGATCCCAATGATGGACCGGATATCTTACTCCACTCATAGCTCACTATACTGCCTGATGGAGCCGTTGAACCGCCTGCATCAAGGCTAACACTATTGACTGGTAATGTTATTGTCTGATCGGAGCCTGCATTGGCTACAGGTGGCAATGGCGCTGCATTTACGGTAATGGTAACAGTTCCTGTTGAACTTTGACCGTTGCTGTCTGTTATCTTCAACCCAAATACATACACGCCTTCCGCAAGACCTGTTACTGTTGTTGATACAACTGAAGCACTTGTTATTATTCCACCTGACGGACCTGATATTTTACTCCACTCATAACTTACAATACTGCCTGATTGTGCACTGGAGTTACTGCCATCAAGAGTGACATCACTTTGAGGGAGAGATATTGTTTGATCCATACCTGCATCTGCTACAGGAGCAGGCAATGCAGCTTTTACTTTTACTTTTATGGTTGCTGTTGCACTCCATCCATTATTGTCGGTTACTTTCAACTCAAATTCATACTCACCTTCTGCCAGGTTATTCACTGCTGTAGATGCACCTGAAGCATTGGCAATTGCTCCGTCTGACGGGCCTGATGCTTTTGTCCATGCATAACTAACGATATTACCTGATGCGGTGGAATTGCTTCCGTCCAACGTAACAGTATTTACAGGCAGTGTAATTTCTATATCACTACCGGCATTGGCTACCGGGGGCACCACTATTGCTTTTACTGTAATGGTTACGGTTGCTGTTGTGCTCTGCCCGTTGCTGTCTGTTACTTTTAATTCAAACTGGTATACGCCTTCCTCAAGATCGGTTACAGTTGTTACAGCATTACCAGGATCACTGATAGTGCCTGCTGAAGGCCCGGATACTTTTGTCCAGGCATAACTAACTATACTGCCTGATGAGGCTGTTGACTTGCTTCCATCTATGCTAACACTATTTACCGGCAATGTTATTGTTTGTGCATTACCCGCATTGGCTACCGGTGGTAATGGTGCGGCTTTTACGGTAATGGTTACGGTACCTGTTGAACTCTGCCCATTATTATCCGTAACCTTTACCTGGAACTTATATACTCCTTCTCCAAGGGCTGTTGCCTGTGGATTAACTATCGTTGCTGATGATAATGATCCCAATGATGGACCGGATATCTTACTCCACTCATAGCTCACTATACTGCCTGACGGGGCCGTTGAACCGCCTGCATCAAGGCTAACACTATTGACTGGTAATGTTATTGTCTGATCGGAGCCTGCATTGGCTACAGGTGGCAATGGCGCTGCATTTACGGTAATGGTAACAGTTCCTGTTGAACTTTGACCGTTGCTGTCTGTTATCTTCAACCCAAATACATACACGCCTTCCACAAGACCTGTTACGGTTGTTGATACAACTGAAGCACTTGTTATTATTTCGCCTGACGGACCTGATATTTTACTCCACTCATAACTTACAATACTGCCTGATTGTGCACCGGAATTACTGCCATCAAGAATGACATCGCTTTGAGGAAGAGATATTGTTTGATTAACGCCAGCATTGGCTACCGGCGGTAATGGTGCAGGATTAACTGTTACCGTAACTGTAGCTATAGAAGAATTACCATTATTATCCGTCACCTGCAATTCAAATACATAGATACCTGCTATCAACGCTGTAACGGTTGTATTTACATTAACAGGATCATTTATTACTCCTGTTGACGGCCCTGAAATTTTTGTCCATTTATAGTCAGTAATAGTTCCGGCCGGAGCTGTTGATGCGCTACCATCTAAAGTAACAGCATTTGCCGGTAGCTGGATGGTTTTATTACTACCGGCATTTGCAACAGGGGGTGCCGGCGCCGGATTAACTGTTATTGTAACAACATCTACCGAAGTGGAGCCTTTATCATCGGTCACTTTCAACTGAAACTCATATACGCCTTCTTTCAGCCCTGTTACAAGTGTTTTCGCAATACCGGCATTGCTGAGCGTTCCACCCGCGGGTCCGGATATTTTGCTCCATTCATATTTTGTAATACTACCTGCCGGCGCTGTAGAAGCACTTCCGTCTATAGTAGCAACATCAGTTGGCAGGTTAATAATTTGTGCATCGCCTGCATCAGCTACCGGAGGCACAGGCGCAGCATTTACTGTTATTGATACACTGGCGGTAGAAGTACCTCCATTGCTATCTGTAACTTTTAATTGAAAAACATATACTCCCTGAATGAGATTTGTTACTGAAGTAATTGTTGAAGATGCGTTCGCAATCGTTCCCTGCGCAGGCCCTGATATTTTCGTCCATTGATAACTTACTATTGTTCCTGAAGAAGCCGTTGAAGCGCTCCCATTAAGCGTAATGCTATTAGATGGCAATGTTATCGTTTGCGGGCTGCCTGCATTGGCAACCGGTGGCAACGGAGTAGCAGTAACTTTTACAATAACAGTAGAGACGGCTGTCTTTCCATTACTATCAGTTATTGTTAACCTAAATTCATAAGTCCCTTCTACAAGATTTGTCACTTTTGTTGAAACTGAGGAAGGACTGCTAATAGTTAACGAGGAGGGACCTGATAGTTTCGTCCACGCATAAGATTTAATAGTACCGGATGGCGCAGTTGATTTACTTCCATCGAGTGTAACCGTAGTAGTGGGAAGTGATATCGTTTGTGCGCTACCTGCATCGGCTACCGGCGGGAGGATAATTGTTCTTTTATAAGTAAGCATCCATTCATACACATTCATCCCATCTTCCGTAAACGTTGGGTTATAAGTCTTAGTCCATGCATCATGCCCATTTGCCTGGAAAATAGTCAACTTAGCTTTAGGTGTAGGATTTAATTTATTTATTGAATCTGCGAGTGCTATCTGTTGCCAGGTTTTTGCAAGAGGGTCATTTGAATTAGTTGTTATCCATACAGGTAAATGTGCATTCACAACATTGGTAATTCTTTTTCGACCAAGAGCAGTACCGCCATAATAAGAAGAATCCACACCCGGGCATACCAACATCATTGCAGCCAGTTTCTCCGAATAAGTTTGAGCATACTGCGCATAAAACCAACTTGAAAGACCGCCTAAACTCAACCCTGTCAGATATATCCTCTCTTCATCAACCCTGTAATTTTTAATTGCATATTCAATTGTTTTTTGTATGCCATTTACGATATCTGTGGCTAGCTTTACCTGGGGGCAAATCACAATAAACGAGAATTTTTCACCGCCAACGGTTAAAGAGCTCGGAAACAATCCATCTTTAATGTATTTAGGAAGACCGGTGGTAGCCAGTTTTGATATATCTGTAGTACCATTCCCGCGTTCACCGGTACCATGCAAAAAAATCAGCAAAGGATACTTTTTTGATGGTTGGGAAGTATAATCAACAGGTAATGATTCATAAAGTCCGCCGATATTAGCAGTCAGGTCAACAGGAACTGCTTTCAAAGTTTGAACCTGTGAAAAAGAAAAATTAGAAAAGAAAAGAAAAAAGAAAATTAAAAACCAAAAATTCCCATTACGATACAAGAAAAGTTTCGGGTAACACTGCTTCATAGTTTTCAGGTATTGGATTAAATAACTATTTGGTACGTTCGATTATCAGATAAACCTAACGGAGCAAAATTGCATTTGTTATTAATCGCCGGGAGTAACAAAACCGGCTATGAATGAACAGCATTGAGTTTCAGATCGATCTAAATAAGCAGTTTGACGAATATTTTTTTTATTATCACTTGCTAACAATTTCATTCTTTATGCATAGCAGAAAACATATATCAATTGCAAAAAAAGCACCACTAATAAAACACGTGAAAACCAATGCCACAAAGGGTTTCAGTTATCTTAACGCAACACATAAGCAGAAATATTTATTGAAATACCGTATGATAAATGCGCAGATAAAACATCATTGAAATAAAAAAAAGGGATAAAATTTTTACATTTTATCCCTTCATACCAATATATTTTTTGAGCGCTACACTGCGGCGTATGCTTTCTTCAGAAACTTCACTCCTTCTTCGGCTATGCTTTGCTGTGAGGGTTCCATATTTCTCCAGATGGATGCGGCTTTTGCTATTATTTTTACATCAGGAGTAAAAGATTCGATAACAACATTATTATCGTAGCCAATTTGTTTTAATGCTTTAAAGATCTCGGTCCAGTTTAATGAATCGTTGCCCGGTGTGCCGCGGTCTGTGCCACAGGCATGAAAATGTTTCAGTTTGCTCCCGGCTTTTAATATCGCTTTTGCCTGGTTTTTCTCTTCAATATTCATATGAAAAGTATTGAGATGTACTCCTACTGAAGGATGGTCAATATCATTTGCTAATTTCAAAACCTGGTCGCAGGTATTTATAAAATCTGTTTCAAAACGATTAAGTGGCTCAAGGCATAAAGTAACATTAGCTTTTTGCGCATAACCGGCAAGCGCTTTTAAATGCTTTACCACAAGATCCCATTGCTTTTTGTAATCTTCAGGTGTTTCAAAATCTGCCCTGCCTACTGCAGAATATAGCGGGCCTATAAGAAATGAACAGCCCAGGTCGGGCATAACATCTATTATTCCCTCAAGATATTTTTTTGCGCCTTCCTGGTCAGAAGCTGTTCCCCTGAAATCCCTGTCAGCACCCATTGCCGCGCAAATTGATCCGCAAATAAGCCCGTTATCATCCAATGCTTTTTTTACAATTTTTGCATCTATATGCGATGCATCTTCCAAGGCAATTTCTACCGCATCAAAACCCCATTTTTTAAATTGAGGAAATAAAGAAACGCTTTCAGTTGTAAATGGAGATGTAAATAAAAATGTGTTTATACCAAATTTCATAGCGTTGTTATTTTTTTTCCCGGGTGAATAAATATACTCCGTGTTTATTACCTGTAACAATATCGGGCAGCCCATCCTTATTCATATCTAATACATCAACATGTAACCCAGTACCTGAATCATTATCTATTTCGTGAGGAATCCATTCCGGGTTTTTTCCCGGCTTATACTCAAACCAATATATAACAGGCGGGTCAAATTCTCCCGGGTCATTGCCGTTGCCATTATGCGCAAAATAGCGCTTACCTGTAACGATATCAGGATTACCATCACCATTAATATCTGTTACAATAAGTCCATGAGTTTGAGAAAATTTATTATAGATATCATGATGCTCCCAGGTGATATTGCCACTGGCATCTCTTTTCTGTTCATGCCACCATATGCCAAATTTATGCGCTGAGGCACTTATTACATCATTCAATCCATCCTGGTTAAGATCAAGTACAAACATCTGTGAACATTCCTGGCTTATTTCTCCTTTATGAAATGTCCAGTTAGGTTGTGTTCTGTCAACAGGGGCTTCAAACCAACCGTCTTTCATTACCAGGTCTTGTCGCCCATCGCCATTTATATCGCCTAACCCAATACCATGTGTATACTTATGCGTACCAATTTCAGGGTCTGCGCTGATAATTATTTTCTGCCATGTGGTATCTCCTCTTTTTGATGGAGATTTTAACCAGATGATTTGTTTATCTAAAGCGTCATTACCTATAAGATCAGGGCGACCATCTCCATCAACATCAACCAGCATAGGCGATTCGTTTCCTAATGATTTATTAATGAGATGCTGTTTCCAATGCCCCGGTTTATTTTGCGGATTTTCAAACCACACCACAGGCTCGCCAGGGTGATCAACGCGTATATAATCCATCCATCCATCCTGGTTTACATCCATTGCAAAATTCAGGAAGGAATTGCCGTAGGTTCTTATATTAAAAGTATCCCCTTTGGCAAGCTCATGCCTTTTCCACGCAGGTGCCTCAAACCAGAAAGCGCCGGCAATTATATCCAATTTGCCGTCTTTATTAACATCAGCTTCAGTGGCACCTTCGCTGATGAATTGACTGGTAATGACTGTTTTTTTGAATACCGGTTCTTTCGATTTTTGTTTTCCATTTTGCGCATTGCACATAATGGTCAATAATACAACCGGCAAGCATAACAACCTTTTTATCATAACTTAATTTTTAAATGTCGCTATATTGATGATTAAAGTATAAGCAATGTAAAACACATTTAAGATAATACTTCAAATTATTTGGCACTTTCCAGCAAACCGCTATTATTCATCCATTCCATTACTATACTCATCCAGTCAGCAACCGGCATATTCAGCACAAAACCATGATCGCCTTTGGGGTAAATATGCATTTCAGCAGGTATTTTCCGATGGCGCAATGCTTCATAAAAAGCAATACTGTTATCAATATCTACAACTTTATCATCGCCGGCGTGAATTAAAAATGCAGGTGGTGTTTGATCGGTAACCTGCAGTTCATTGGAGTATAATTTAATTTTATCTGCTGAAGGATTTTTTCCCAACAAATTATCTCTTGACCCTATGTGCCCCAAACTATCACTCATGCTGATGACAGGATACACCAGTATCATAAAATCAGGACGCACCTGCTGAACTGTATTTGTTTTTAAAACAGGCGTGCTAAAATGTGTACCGGTAGCAGATGCTAAATGGCCGCCTGCAGAAAAGCCCATTATGCCGACTCTTTTCACATCTATATTCCATTCACCGGCGCGTGCCCGTATTATACTTAATGCCTGTTGTGCATCCTGCAATGGGCCGCTGCTTTTATCTTTCATTATACGGTCGTCAGGCAACCGGTACTTTAATACAAATGCGGCAACACCCTGTGAAGAAAGGAATTCCGCGATATCGTAACCTTCTTTACCAATTACTAAAACACCGTAGCCGCCGCCCGGGCAGATCAATACCGCTGCACCGGTTGCTTTACTTTTTTCAGGGATGTATGCAGTGATGGTTGGATGCTCTACTTTAAAAGCAAGTTTTCTTGCAGTATCATATCTTTCTTCAGCAGCAGCTTTTATTCCGCCGGCAATATCTTTTTCATACAAAGGAATAACCTGTTGCGCAATAGAAGCACAACAGAAAAAAGAAGAAAAAACAATAATGGCAATACAACGTTTAAGCATACACTAAGAAATTACAAAATGAATACCCGCATAGTTTTTGGGCCATGCGCACCCAATACCAATGACTGTTCTATATCCGCGGTTTTTGACGGACCTGCTATAAAAGTAGCGAAACCATAATCCATATGTCCAATTCTTTCATAAGCCTGATGCATAGTAAATATGATATCTTCTTTTTTAACAATCACCGCCAATTGCTGTGTAATAAATGGTAAAACTCTTTCAGGAATCGCTGCATCTGTTACCCAAAGCGCTGCATTTTCCGCTACACCAAAATGCGCTTTAATAATAGCAAGGTCAACATCTTCCAGTGAATGCGGATCAATATCACTACTTATTTCTTCACCTGTTTTAATTTGGCTGCACACAGCAATTATTCGTTTTGCATGTATATATTCTGCCCGAATAATATCTTCAATCTCATTATAACTATTTACAAAATGCGCCGCGCCGCCAATTGTGCTCAGTACATTTGCAAAAGCTGTTGGCGCATCGGTGGTATTATACAATTCAAATTGCAGTTGAGGCAACGGTCGTTGATCCGGCTGGCTGCTTTTAACGGCTTGTAATATTTTCTCTCTGCTGCTCATACATTATTTCCTGTTCTTTTTATACCATTCGCCAAATGATGCTTTGGGCGCTTCAGGCATATCTCGTTGCCTGTACCAGGGATTCAATTTATTGTTTACAATGAAAGGCGTATTACGTAAAACCCATCTTCCCGCATTACCTGCAAAACGATAAACGCCCGGATGCGATAATGTAAATGTCATACCTTCCATTCCCATCTTCTTCACTGTGCTTCCATATCCTTCTTTCATTAATACCTGCCGCCATTTATACAGCTGATCATGAATATCAATTTTTACTGGGCATACATTGCTGCAGCTTCCACATAATGTTGAAGCAAAAGGAAGATCAGCATATTGCTTCATATCTATATTAGGTGCAAGTATAGATCCAATCGGCCCGGCTACCGCTGTGTGATAACTATGCCCCCCGCTTCTCCTGTATACGGGGCAGGTATTAAAACAAGCAGCGCAACGGATGCATTTTAAAGAGTTACGAAAATCTTTTCTGCCAAGTTGTACACTTCTGCCATTATCAACCATCACAATATGCATCTCCTGTCCCTTACGTGGTTTTTTAAAATGGCTGCTGTAGGTAGTAATGGGCTGGCCGGTTGCACTTCTCGCCAACAGTCTTAAAAAAACAGACAAATGCTTACGCTGCGGCAGGAGCTTTTCAATGCCCATGCAGGCAATATGTATATCCGCAAGATGTGCGCCCATATCCGCATTGCCTTCATTGGTACAAACAACAAATTCTCCTGTTTCAGCAATAGCAAAATTCACCCCGGTAAGTGCAAGCTTGCGGGTAATAAATTTTTCTCTCAGGTGAAGTCTTGCAGCATGTGTAAGAAACTGCGGATCATAATTTCCTTTTTCGGTATGAAGATGTTCATGAAATGTATCACTTACGTCCTGCTTCTTTAAATGTATGGCAGGTAAAACAATATGACTTGGCGCTTCTTTCCTCATCTGCACGATACGTTCTCCCAAATCCGTATCAATTACTTCAATACCCTGCTGCTGCAAATATTCATTCAAATGGCATTCTTCTGTAAGCATTGATTTGCTTTTTACCATCTGGGTAATGCCATGCTTTTGCAAAAGGCTATGCACAATTTCATTATGCTCTTTTGCATCTGCCGCCCAATGAACGGTTATTCCGTTCTTCGTTGCTTCTTTTTCAAACAGGATAAGATATTCGCTTAAATTAGAAAGCACATTATTTTTTATTTGTGAAGCCGTTTCGCGAAGCAATTCCCATTCGGGAAGAGATTTTGCAGCTTTATCTCTTTTCACTCTTACCCACCACAATGTTTCATCGTGCCAGTTCACACGAGGCTCATCAACATTAAATTTTTCAGCAAGCGATGCATGGTCTTTATCACCGTAATTCATACTACTGCCTATTGGCTATTTAAAATCTCCGCTATATGTTTAACCTGAACGTTACTTCTCCTTCTGCGCAAAATACCTTCCAGGTGCATCAGGCAGCTCATGTCTCCCCCGGTTATATATTCCGCCCCGTGTTTTATATGATCTTCAACCCTGTCTTTTCCCATCTTTACACTTACGGCTTCTTCGGCAACACAAAAAGTGCCGCCAAATCCGCAGCATTCATCCACGCGATCCAGTTCCACCAGTTCAAGTCCTTCCACCATTTTAAGCAATTTGCCTGGTTTGGAAAATGCCGGAGCATTTAGCTCGGACATTTGAGAAAGCCTGAGCCCGCGTTGCCCATGACAACTCTGGTGCATACCCACTTTATGTGGAAATTTTGCATTGAGATGCTCTATTTTAAGAACATCTGTTAAAAACTCTGTAAGCTCATATACCCGCTTGCGTATCTCTCCGGCTTTTTCCTCTTCTTTATCAGCATGAAGATGCTCTTTAATATGCAGGGTACAACTTCCCGAGGGACATACTATATAGTCAAAGCCGCTAAAATTATTAATAAACAATTCATTACAACTATTGGTAAGATGCTCAAAGCCTGAATTAGCCATGGGTTGACCGCAGCAGGTTTGCTTAGCCGGGTATACTACCTCCACGCCTGCTTTTTCCAGCAATTCAAGAGAAGCAATAGCCACCTGCGGGTAAAACTGGTCAACATAACATGGCACAAATAATGCTACAATCATTAAGAACAATTATCGGGAAAGGAATGAATGATTACCGAAAGTAATACATTTTTTACGTTACGGCGACCTGCACTTTCCTGTATCGCCTGCCTGGTAACAAATTAAAATACGGTGGATAATTTATTGATGAGTTTTTAACAGATCATATAATATTTTATCACCGTAATTACGTTATTATTACATACATGGCAGAAAAAGCAAATACAAGGTTTTTTGAGAAGAGCATTGTTATAAATACCATTGCTCTTCTTACCATAATTCCACTTGCTCCTTTAATTAACAGGTTTATTCCACCTGTAATTATAGGATATTGGAATGTTGATCTGCTAATTTCTATTATAGCCGCATTTGCATTGGTAAGATTGATCTTATGGTTGTTTCGCCCGTTAATTGTTCCTGCGTTCATTTTAGTAGCCGGTCTTGTAGTATATAATCAGTTTACCGATGGGTACAACCTGAAGAACATGATTATTGATTATAAGAATATGGTGGCAAAAAGTTGGGATGTGAGAGATAATAAAGAGAAAGATCTCTATCTTATAAAACCGGATCTTTTTGATACCGGCGTTGAAAAAGCTGTAAAGGGATTAAAGTCTAAAATTAATCCTAAAGATTCTGTGGTTAGAAATTTCGCTGTAAAACATTCCATTGAATACTTTGATGATTATCATTCAAAGTATGGGCCTACGGTACGATTTCTTTCTTTGTTTAAATACATCAATTCCAATTTTAAATATGTTGGAGACCCCAACCGCGATGAGTATTTTGCCTCTCCGAGAGAAACAATTGAGAATGGCCTGGGCGGAGACTGCGACGATCATACCATTTTGATGATATCAGCTTTAAAAGCAATCGGCGCTAAATGCAGGATGGTATTAACAGAAAACCATGTATATCCTGAGCTGTATTGTGGTGATAAAAAATCGTTTAATGCCACGCAGGAAGCCATCACCCATTTGTTTTCAACAGAAAATTTTACAGGATTGTATTACCGTGAGGAGAATGGAAACTACTGGATCAATCTTGATTATACTGCACACCATCCGGGCGGGCCGTATGTTGACAATAAAGCGTATGCCGTAGTTGAGTTTTAAATGCTTCCGTTCTTCTCTAATTTTTGAATAGCTTTTTCAGCCCTGGAGTGCGCTTCTTTCACTTTGTAATTATACCATTTGTCTTTAAGGATTTTTCTCATGGCATTATCAAAGTTGCGTGTAAACACAAGATTACTGAAGCCTGTAACCCTGTCTTTGGCAGATGATAAAGCTCTTACACTCACAGAATATCCACCTGTTAAGTATTGTATGTAATGCCAGTAACCGGCAGGCATAAATAAAGTTTCACCAAAACTGATGGTGCCTTCCCACCCATCAGCATATTGCAGCGCAGGAAATTTTTCAAAATCCATATTCCTCATATCGCCAATACCATGAAAATTATAAGGAAGTTTATATAATAAGGAAGATGCTTTGTTTGGAAAAAGTGTAACCTTTTTTTCGCCGTGAAACTGGGTAAGAAATACATGCGACATATCAATATCAAAATGGTTCCTGGTGCTTGAACCACCGCCACCAAAAAACATCAGTGGCAACCAGGTAAGAATATTATCAGCTATTTTATTAAATACAAGCTGCTTCCTGATTTCAGGCTTTTCTATTAATAAATTAAAAAGAAATAATCTTGACTCAGTTGGCTGGTTTTGAATTAAATCAAGATATTCACCAAACTTCATTTTGGCGATCGGCGCACTCTTCACCATATCAGGGTGCGCATTCTCACTACCATGAACCGGCACGAGTAGATCTCCAGCCACTTCTTTAAAGTAGTCATAGTTCCACAAATCCAGGGCCGGCCCCTTAACAAAATCCTTAAGGATAACCGGAGTTTTGGTTTTTACAAATCTTTCCGTGAACTCCTGCTTTGTTAATCCTTCAATACGTTGAACGGGTTGTAGTTTCATGTTAATACCGAATTTAGCAAGCCAAAGGCACGCAATGATAAAGATTATTTTTGAAACAAGAACTTACAAAATACCTATAGTCTACCAATCCTATAATATAATAGATAACTTTAATGTAATTTAAACAAAATCGATAAGAAAACCAAAACGGCTTATAACCCGCTTGTTTAATAATTGTTTAAATAAATTATGGCTACATGCATTTTCGCAGCCTTCATTATTACAATTGAAAATCAAGCCCTATTTTTGAAGAGAAATTTTTGATATGGGAGCTGTTAAACCATTGGCTGATCAGGAGATTGACAGCGAAATAGATGTGCTTAAACCATTTCAACTGATTGTTTGGAATGATGAAGTAAATACTTTTGAATGGGTTATCGAAACCCTTGAAGAAGTTTGCGGGCACAGCCATGAACAAGCTGAGCAATGCGCTTATATTATTCATTTTAAAGGAAAATACGCTGTTAAACACGGCGACTATGATGATTTAAAACCCCAATGTGATGCTATTACAGAAAGAGGCATCGGGGCAACCATTGAAGAAATGGCGCAATAGAGAAGTTTTTACTTACATTTATTGCCACTAAGTATATAGCTTATTGAAAGTGTATTATATATTTCCCTTAACCTAAAACCTGCATTTTAAATGTATCCCTATACGCCTGTTTCAAAATTTAAGATATTCAGTTTAATCTGGTCAATGTCTCTTCTTTTTCATCAATTTACCTGGTTTGAATGGGTTAGTGAATTAAGCATTGGATGGATTATTATAATAGCATGTTTTTTATACCTTTTTTTTCAAAAGTATATTTATTTTATTATTGCCTTATGCGCTCATGTTTTAAACATTTTTCATTCTTTGCCTGCGGTTCCTAACCACATGTTTTTTGAATGGCTTGTAAATCTCACACTTTTAGTTACTATATTTTATTTCCTCATTAAAGCTAAGTCTTATAACATTAACAGTATAGAAGATAAACTGTGGGCGAGGTTTATGCCGGCAGGAAAAATAGCTCTTTTCATTTTATATTTCTATGTAGTTTTTCACAAACTCAATTCAGATTTTTTTAATCCCGAAGTTAGCTGCGGGGGGATATTTTTTGAGGATGTTATCAGGAACTTTGGCCTGCATCATATAACATTCATGCACGATATTCTACTTGTAGACAACCTGGGATTAAGAACTACTTCAATATATCTTACTATTATTGCAGAAGCTGTTATACCGATTCTATTAATATTCAGGAAGACGCGTAATGCCGGAATTTTAACCGGAGTACTTTTTCATCTCGTTTTACCCTTTCAGGGGCATACCGGTATTTATAGTTTTTCTGCCATGTTGTTTACCTTTTATGTATTTTTCTGGGGTGAAGATACTTTCGTAAAGTTTAATACTTTCTTAAGTAAATACAACAAACCCATTACACTGTACTTTATCGGAAGTTTCATCGCTTTAATATTTATAAAAAAATTTGCAGGCTGGTTTCTGTTTAACACATCCAGCACACTGTTTTGGTTTATCTATTCGGTAGTATATATAGTTTTATTTTATTCATCCACACGTAATAAAATATTTTCGTTTCCGCAGCAATTAATAACAAATTATAATATTGGCCTGCTTTGGATGAGCCCAATAATAATTTTTATAAATGGTTTATCACCTTATTTAGGGTTAAAAACCGAGTTTAGCTATAGCATGTTTAGCAACCTCCGGACAGAAGGCGGGATTACAAACCATTACCTGGTGCCGGTAACCACCCAGGTATTTGATTATCAAAAACAAATAGTAACCATATTGGAGACAAATAATAATGATATTAAAAAAGCAGATAAGTATCACCAAAAAGATGTTCATTTTGTACTATTTGAATTTATCAGGCTTTTAAACAAAAACAAAAATGATTTTTATGTAAAATTTTCTGTGGGAGGCAAAAATTATATTGTTAAAAAGACAAATGGCGTATATGAGGAAGACGGAGGGTTAGATATGACTCAAAATTACTGGTTGCAAAAGTTTTTTAGATTCAGAAATGTATATGATGGTCCAAGCTTATGTCAACATTAAATTTAAATTACAATGCATCAACATCCGGCACCACTACTACAGACCTGAACTGTTTATGATGGTGTAATTCAACAATAGCATTGCGGATGGCGGCTTTGCATTGGTTTATAAAAGCTCCGTCTTTAGGAAGCTTCAATAATATTTCCATGATATACTGGTTGCGTATGCGATTGATTACAGGTTCTGCCGGTCCAACCATATACTTATCGAAAGATTGCTTTAACTTATTTCCCAAAAACCAGGAAGCTTCTGTTACAATGTCTTTTTGCTTATGCCTGAGCTCAACTCTTATAACTCTTGAATACGGAGGATAGAAAAAGTTTTTTCTCGCTTCTATTTCAGCGGCAAAAAAAGAATGATAATCATGCATTCTTACAAAATGCAAAACCGGGTGTTTGGTATTGGCAACCTGTATTAAAACCTTGCCTGTAGTATCTTTTCTGCCTGCACGGCCGCTAACCTGTTCCATCAACTGAAATGCTCTTTCATTTACCCTGAAGTCAGCAAAACTTAAAATACTATCTGCATCCAGTATACCCACAAGGCTTACATATTCAAAGTCAAGCCCTTTAACCACCATTTGAGTACCAACCAGAATATCAATTCTTCTTTGTTCAAATAACTGAATCAAACTATCATGCGCATGTTTGCCTCTCACACTGTCAATATCCATTCTTGCTATTTTCACTTTAGGGAAAATTTCGTCAAGATATTCCTCAATTTTTTCCGTACCAAAATTTCTCTGTACAAAGTGATGATTACCGCAGGCGCCGCAAACAGTTACATACGGATACGTTGAACCGCAATAGTGGCAAACCAGTTTATTACTCAGCTTATGATAGGTCAGGCTAACATCACAGTTTTTGCATTGCGGAATCCACCCACATGTTGCACAAACCTGGTAAGGAGAATATCCTCTCCTGTTTTGAAATAATATTACCTGTTTGTTTTGTTCTATTGCTGATTCAATGGCAACTTTAAGCTGGGGAGAGATGATTACTTTTTCTTTTTCTTTTCCTTTTACCAATATCTGCTTAATATCAATAATATCAATCTCCGGCATTTTAACGCCACCATATCTTTCTGATAATTCAACCAAACCATACTTTCCCTGTTTGGCATTAAAATAGCTTTCAACAGAGGGGGAAGCGCTACCTAATAATACTTTTGCATTAAAGAGCCTTGCATAATATATGGCACTGTCTCTTGCATGGTAGCGCGGTGCGGGATCATATTGCTTAAAAGATGCATCATGTTCTTCATCAATAATGATTAAACCGAGCTTTGAAAAAGGAAGAAATAATGAAGACCTTGCACCTAACACTACTTTTAGTTCACCACTTTTAATTTTATTCCATATTTCAATCCGTTCATTCTGGCTGAACTTGCTATGGTATATACCTATATAACCACCAAAATGTTTTTGCAGCCTGCGGATAACCTGCGATGTTAAAGCAATTTCAGGCAACAAAAACAAAACCTGCTTACCAGCTTTTATATATTCTGCAATGAGTTTAATATATATTCTTGTTTTACCGCTTGAGGTAACGCCATGTAGTAAACAAACTGGTTTATCTGCAAAACTTTCTTCAACAGCATTAAGCGCTTCCTGCTGTGCCGGTGATAATTCAAAATCGATGATAATATTTTGTGGCAGGTACTGCAGCCTGTCTATATTTCTTTTCTCCAACCTTACAACGTTCTTATCAACCAAACCCTTTAACTGCGCATCTGCAGCTCCGGATTTTTTTAAGAGCGCCGGCTTCGTAACTTCTCCTTCTGTTTTAGCAAAATGCAGGTAGCTAAGCAATAACGCTAATTGTTTAGGAGCCCTGCTCCAGTTATTCATTAGTTCAGCAAGCTTTGTTTCATCCTCGTATTCCTGGTTAAGCATAACATACGTTTCCCTTTTCGGCACATATGCTTCCTTCAATGCTTCCCAAACAAAGCAGAGTCTTTTTTCAATTAATCTTTTTACAACAGGGTATACATGCGATGAATCTAAAAGCTGCTGTACCTCAGTAAGTTTAAGTTCACGTTTTATCAGCAATGCTTCGCCTACAATATATTCTTCATCATCAAGGTAAGAGAAGTTATCTCCATACTCCTCGTTGTAAATAAGTATTGTTTCGCTGCTGAGTTTAAAATAAGAAGGTAAAGCGGCAGCCATCACTTCTCCTTCGCTGCACATATAATAATCCGATATCCATTTCCATAACTCCAGTTGCTGGTTGAATATAACCGGATCGGCATCAAGTATATTCAATATAAATTTAGGATCAAAAGCCTGTGGTTTATTATGATGGAGATTTTTGATAACCCCGGCATATTTTTTATGCTTACCGAAAATCACTTCAGCCCTGCAGCCTGGCTTAGCTTTATCTGTAAGATGGGACGGTATTTGCCATGTAAAAGTGCGTGGCAAAGCAAGTGGTAATATTATATCCGCATACAAATTACCAATTGCTTTTCTTCTCCCGCCCATATCAAATAAACCATCATCCATTACAATAAAGTTTTAGAATGAACGTATTATGCATTTACCTCGGGATAGAAGATATCTGAGAATGGATTTAGGCATGGTGTTAAATAGGGGTTATATAACATTGTAAAGTGTACAGGTTTTGATTCATCCATTTTATTAATAAAAAAATCTGTTGACAGCAGGAAAGTTGCTACAATTTTACTTCTGTAAGCATTATAATTAGCAACATAAGGTAAAGTAAATAACCCATTATTTATGTAATAATGCCACTTTAGTATCTGCCTGTGATGAAAAGGGAATATATCGTCCCAAATTTTTTTTTCTCGGGCAGCCCTAAAAAATTTATCAACTTCACCTGAATTTATCTTTAATTGAGCCGTATCCTTCATTATTATTTTCCGCGCAAATCTCTCAAAGTCTTCTAAAACAATATATGCTCCAGCCGTAAGCCCTGCAGTTGCTAAAGTTATTATACTTATAAATCTTCTCCTTCTCATATAAGCTAAATCAATAAATTTTAAAAGGAATTGTTTGCTGACATTAATGATAAGGCAGATAGCGTTAATGTTGGATTTGCAGGAGTAATAGTTGGAAACGCCCCGCTTCCTAATACAAACAGATTTCTATACTTATGATGAATTAAATTTTTATCAATCACACTATCATTCTGATCCATGCCCATTCTTGTAGTAGAACAAATATGAAATTCACTTTTTTGAAAATAATTGTCCATTTCTATTTTTTCAATTGGCAAAAATGAAAATGTTTTGTTGATATTTTCTTCTAATTTATTCATTGCTTTCTCTACATATTCTCCATGTCCCTTGTATTCTAACTTAGGCTTAAGAGGATCATTACTCAGTAAAACCCGGTTGTTATTGCCGGGAATATCCTCAAAAATAAACTTGAATTTTGCAATCTTCCGCCATTTACCAGCTTCGTTTCTAATAATTGGTTCATTAAAGCTTTCAATTATACATCCGGAATAATCCTTTCGGAATACCCCGTCATAGAGCATGTAACCATTAGCTGTAATACTTGAACTACCTCCTAAATTATCTAATGAATCAAAATAAAAAGTAGTAAAAGTTCCTCTTTGATCAGCCAGTCCTCGCCCTGTAAAATAACTACTATCGCCGGCAGCCAGCAAAATATGTGCGTTAAATATTGCGTTTGCTCCCAAAGCTATTATATCTCCATAAACTTCATAATCTTTACCGTCCTGCTTATATATTAATCCCTTAACAACATTATTTTGTATGAAGAGATTATATGCCTGTGCATTGTATTTCAAGGTTACTCTTGGATCTTTATAGATTTGGCTTAATGTATTTTCTATGGTAAACTTACTATCCACAGGGCATAATTCGCATACCGTACTGGAGCAGCAACCATTTCGGTTTCCTACCGGCACTGTTGCCCTTGCTGTTGGCTGACTTATATAAAGTTCATTATATCTTTCCTGTAATAACTTATCAACTGTAGATAATTTTTGTGGTGGCAGCGGGTACGGTTTGCGCCGGGGAAATGGTGTTATCTTTGGTCCTCCCATCATCATTATTTCTTCCACCTGCTCATAATATGGTTCTATATCCCGATAAGTGATTGGCCAATCCTGCCCTACTCCATAGAGTGTTTTCATTCTAAAATCATTAGGCATGAATCGCGGAGTACATCCTGTCCAGCAATTTGAACTGCCGCCAAAATTTGGATCAAACACCCAATCCTTGCCTGTATTCTCATACTCATAGGTATTTGAGTAATGGCGAATATTTATATATTCTTCCGAAATTTTCTGCCGCCTTCTTTTTTTCAACCGCTCTGAATGCGGATATAATATCCCTCTTTCCAAAATCAAAACCTTACGATTTGGGGGAGATTTTTCAAGGTACTTCTTTAGAAAAAAACTTGAGGCAAAACCTGTCCCAACTATTATAATATCATACTTATCCATATATAATTTATAATATTATTTTTTCATAAAAATTATGTATCATCCCGTGGTGAACAAATTTGAAATACAACCGCACCCCGCACAGCGCCACTATTAACACAAAAAAAGAAAATAAATTGCAATGTAAAAAAAGAGCTGGATAAACCAGCTCTCTTTTATAATGATCTATTCAATCCTATCGCGTTTTAAGTATTTTAATTGGCGGTAATACCTCTCCATTTATTCCCAAGACCTGTACCAGGTAAATACCAGGTAACAGGTTATTATTGTTAAGACCGGCTGCCTGCTGCCAATTTCCTTTAGAAACATTGGAGAATTGTTTTGAGACAACAACTCTGCCAGACAAATCTGTTATTTTTATTACCAGCTTAGATGCATTATTTGCAAGGCTTAACTTTATCATTACATCATCTACAAAAGGATTAGGGTAAATCTCCAATTTACTTTTTGCTATAAGGTTCTTATCTGATTCTGCAGATCCATTCGACTCGGATAAAATATTACTTCCGGATGTACGGAATGTTTCCCCACCTGCTCCGTCTATAGGATCAGAAGGTATTTTATAAGGGGATATTATTAACCCGCCTATGTAACCTGAACTTCCGCTTCCGCTAATTTTAACCAGTACCTCGCCATTTTCATCAGGAATAATATTATCCAGGGTAACTGTTTGGTACCTGTTATCTGCAACTTTTAATTGTATTTGCCTTCCATTAATGGAAAATACAGATACCCGCCAGTCGCTTCCGGCTCTGCTTGCAAAAAACTTAAAGCTATACCTCATACTTTGCGATAAGCCGGTAAATTGGAGTTGTGCACTCTCCTGACCGGCATCAACCCACCATGAACTTCTCATTACATTATCCGGAACAACGCCGCTATTATTTCCTGTATTAACCCCTGAACCATTCAGTCCGCTAAATCCTTCTCCAACAATCATAGAAATTCCGGAATAATTATTATTATCATTAAGGAAATAATTAAATACAGATGCCACTATCGGATCACCATTAGTGTTATTCCATGGCAATCCGGCAGGATAATCTCTGTTGAAATTTATATAAACTGAATATGCATAAGTAGAAGCAGAAACCACATAGCTGAATGGAGAATAATTAGCACCGGATTTAGCTCTCAGTTTATAAAAGTATTCAGTATTCTTCTCAAGCCCAAAGTCTGTATAAGAAGAATTGCCGGATACTGTTGCTATCAGGTTGTAAGTGCCGTTGGCAGAAGTTGAACGGTACAATTCAACATCCCCATTATCAACACGGTTATTCCAGATTAATTTAATTGAATCTTTGGCAATTCCAACAGCTTTAATATTATCTGGCGCCAGCAAGGTAGCTGAAGTTGTATATTCCTGAATAATAAGTGCATTTATATATGCACCCAATGATCCCGAAGTTTTGCTGACCGTATATTCAATAACACCGTTTGTTGGAGTAATATCATTTATTTGAACGGTATTTTGCGTATTATTGGCTGCATTTAAGGATACAGTTTTACTGCCTATTGTATAAACAGTTGTTCTGTCATCAAACGCGGTTATACTACTCATAAATACGAGGTTATACCGTACTGATGAATTGGTAGACAGACCTGATATCTTTATTGTTTTTGAAGATCCGGTTGCATCGGAATAAAATGTTTGCAGCACTTCATCCCTTATTCTACCACTATTATCACCAGTAATCGCACCTGTGGCGCCGGCAGTCCAGGCTTGTGCCAGCGTAACGCTTGCAGTTGTTGTAGCTCCTATATCGTTTTTAAGGTTAGATATACTGGCATTAGCTGAAGGAGCTTTATTAAAACTATTCCATATTCCATCTACAGTAACCGTTTGATTAAAATTCACATAAATAGAAGTTATATTTTTATCTGTTACATTTATTCTAACAACACCTTCGGCAGATGCACCATAATTATCAGTAGCTGTTATTGTAGTTTTAAATACCCCGATATTTCCAGCCAGAGGATTTAAGTGAAGTGTTCCTGTACCGTTACCATTATCAGTAAATGTTGCAAATGACGGCAAGCCGGATGCAGACAGCGTAATTACATCTGTTGCATCATCAGTAGCAGTTACACTTACATCCATTGCCTGTTGTGTTTTTACAAACACCTCACTGGTAACAATAACCGGGGCTTTATTAGGAATTGCAACTTTTACGGTTGCAGAATTTGTTCCACCATAACTGTTTTTTGCTCTTACAAAATAGAAATAGTTTTTATTTCCCTGTATTGTACTGTCAATATATGTTTGTGCGGTTCCATTATTAGCTCCGGAGTTTAATAGCGTATACTGCCCGGATAAATAACCAGATCTATAAATTTCATATGCAGTGGCATTGGTGGATGTATTTGTCCATGCCAGATTAACAACATTATTTTCAAATTTTGCCGTTAAATCTTTTACTCTTCCCGGAGCAGATGTGAGTGCAGCAGCAGGAGCATCTGAAATTACGATAGCGTTAAGATAATAATACATTGACGAATTTCCGGTTCCTCTTGCCATATTTACCAACACTATACTGTCCGAACCGGGAGTTATATCACTAAGCGTGCCTACGTTCTGGGTATTTGCGGCTGCATTTACAGAAACCGAAGCTGTTCCGATAGTATATTTAGTAGATAAATCTGTTGTTGCAGTTGCATTATAGCTATTGAAAAAAGTAAAGCTATATTTCTTCAACGGATCTAACCCCGTAAACTTAATAGTGTAGCTATTGGAATAAATAAATCTGTACCCCGCCTGCAAAACTTTGTCAGGATACACCCCGGAGTTTGTAGTAGTATTCATTCCGGAATAATTCGCAACGCTTTGGGTTTGATTCACATTAATACTGAACCTTACATTTGTAATTACACTATTTTGATCTTTAAGCCCGTTGGGGTTAGTTACTGAAGGAAACACTTCATTTTGGGCAAGAATTTTCCCCGTACTATTCCAAACTCCGCCGGCATTGTAACCAGCATCAGGAGACAATTGCACAGATAGCGTGCTGATAACTGTTGAAGCCACCTCTATTGTGAAAGCCATTGTATCTTTTCCATTCTTCCCGTCTTCAACTTTTGCAATTACTGCATAAGTGCCCGCATTACCGGTAATAGGCGCTATATTTAATTGAGCTGTGCGGTTATTTATACTGAGTGTAACAAAAGTTGGCAAGCCGGAGAACGACCAGTTAAGCGCATCTCCTGTATCACCATCTTCTGCCGTAAATGATATTTGTTTCGTATCATTTTCGTTAACATTTACCACTCTTGAGGTTTTGGTTATACCGGGAACATAATTGTCATTAACAGTTAAACTAAACGACCTTGACGTACTCTCATCTTGAGGATTACTTGCTTTGATTATTATGTTACTATAAGTGCCTTTCTGGCCCGACGATGGTGTAAATGTGATTACACCTTTTCCATTGCCGGTTGTACTAAACGTAGCAAATGCCGGAAGATTACTGGCTTGCAACGTTATTGCATCAGTTGTAACAGTAGTTGCATTTACATATACCTTGAGCTCTGTTCCAAAACGCATAAACTGATTCTCAATTGCATCTACTGTAGGCGCTACACCCAATGTTAAAACGTTCAGCTCGTTACTATACTCTGAAATACTATTTGCGCTAACCGCTTTTACTTTATAGTATACAGTTGCGTTAGGGAATAATGCAGTATCAGTATAATAGGTATTTGCTGCCGGTATTTCTGCATACAAAACATACTCTTCATTATTTCCGTATGACCTGTACAACTGATATTTAGTAGCATCTGTTGCATTATTAACCCACGCTAATTTAATAGTGGAAGAAGTAACATTTGTTGCTTGTAACTGAGTAGGAGCAGCCGGAACCGGTGGAGCATTTAATGTTGTTACACTTACAAATTCCTGTCCAAGCATTGTTGCGGGAACTATCTGCTTACTAATCTTGGTGACATCTGTTTTTTCGAAGCTGACAGACAAAACTTCACTACCTGAATTTTCAAAATATTCTAACCTGATAGTGTGATATCCGGCTGTTAAGTCCAGCACTACACTTTCCTTTGTTGTGCTTGAGTGAGCTCCATTATTATCTATAATCAGGCTATTATCGAGGTACAACATAGCCCCGTCATCTGAAGTATTATAAAACTTATACTTTCCGGTTGCAGGAATATTTATAACTCCCTCATATTTTACAGCAAAATTGTCACTCCTGTTCTGCATACCTAAAGAAAGGTTATCGACCCTGCCGGTTTTTACCGGAATCATTGTGCTAAAGCCAGGCACTCCTGTTAATCCACCCACCGTTTCATAATAGGCATAGCTAACCCCGCTACCGCTTCTGTCGTAAGCCGATTCTCCATTTTGATTAATTGCTCTTACCTTATAATAGTATTGGGTTGCCGCCGAAAGTGTTGTATCCTGGTATGTTGTTGTATTAGCCGGTAAAACAGCTACAGTTGCAAAATCACTTACCGGATTTGTAGACCGGAATATTTCAAATGAGGTTTCATTATTACTGTTATCAGACCACGATAAGGAAACCTTTGAATATGACAGAGCCGTTGCAACAAGGTTGGATGGAGCAGACGGAATATCTGCTGATGTACTTTGTGCTTCAACAAAAACACTATCAGGTATGGTTACGTAGGACGTTCCTGAAGAAGGGGTTTTCCAGGTAAGCGCCATCGACGGGCTCGCCCCTGTTTTATTAAAATAACTGATAGCTATAGGATATACTCCCGCATCAAGCGTTATCGTGCCTTCCCTGTTTTGTGTACTATGTGTTCCGTCATTATCTACTAACGGAGTAGCCGCGTAGTTATATGGCGCGTTAATATAAAGCCTGCTGCCATCATCAGAATTAGTTCTGAATGTATAAGATCCGCCGGTAGTTATACGAATATGCCCTTCCCATAAAAATCCAAAATACTCGCTCTGTGTTTTGTTAGCTAATGTAACGTTTGAAACAAAGCCCGTGTTTTGGGTTGCCAGAGTATTAAAATCCGGTAGCTTATCCCATTCCCCAACATAATATCTGAATGCCAATCCTTTCATTAATGTCTTTGCCGATACCTGGTTACTTGCCGGAGATTCATTACCGGCAAGATCTCTGGCTTTAACAGTTATACTATAATTATTATTATATTCTAAGTTATAAACAGTAAATGAAGTTAATGTTGTTGAATAAGATTTTACACCATTTACATAAACATCATAGGCTACTACACCCACGTCATCAGAAGATTCACGCCATTGTAAAGAAATTGAGTTTCTGGTTGTTCCGGTCACCTGCAAATCGCCGGGGGCAGTGGGTGGCTGCGAATCCACTTCTGTTGCTATACTAACTTCTGAAGAAACCGGGCCCGCAGCAGTATTATTAACAGGCCGTACAATATAGTAGTATTTAACACCCGGCGTGAGTTCAACCTTTGTAAATGTTCTGTCATCAGCACCTACAATTCCTACAAACTGGTAGGGGCCGCCCGTTTTTGTAGCCTGATATATTTCAAAATTAGTTGCCGGATTAGTAGTATTGGCATTGGTAATCCAGTTCAGCTTAATAGAGGTTTTGGACAAATTACTTGCAATTAGGCCTCTAACGGCTTCCGGCTTGTTGGTGCCATTTGCATTTACTACCGTAAAAGCAGCAGAAGGTGTACTTTCACATCCATAACTCTCTGTAATAGTTACCTGGTAAGAACCGGCGCTGGCCGTATAGGTATTAACGCTGCTAAGGCTGGTGGTACTTCCAACCTTCGTCCATTTGTAAGAACTGTAACCTGCAGGAACAGTTAATTGAACTTGTGTACTTCCATCAGGAGCAGGTAAAACCTTGCTTGAAAAAGTTGCCAGTTCAGGAGTTGGAGATGCAGAAGTTCCTTTCGTTTTCAAAACAACCGGTATAGGCGACCAATCAGACCAAAGTGTACCCCGTTTTATACGACAATCATAGGTTCCTAATTCGGTTGCAGTAATAGTGTTAGTGGTAGCTCCGGTTATCAGGTCACCATTTTTTCTCCATTCATAACCATCAAATCCTGCACAAACACCAATGACCTGGCTAATTGTTTCCTGAGGGCAAAATTCAAACCTTCCATTCAGGGGCCATGGATTTGATTTATACACTCTGGCTAAGAACGGATAATAATCAGACTCAGCCCATGCATTATACCAACAATCATGACCACGGTCTGCAAATTCGGTATACGTAAAATTTGCCCCGAATTCTGCAGCAGAGTCCCGAAGAACATGTGTTCTGGATATGGGGGGATTTGCATCCAATGCACCCTGAAACAACCATACAGGAGTAAATTTGTTTGATTTAATATATGGTATGTAACTATATTCTGCATTACTGATTGGCGCAATTCCCGCCACAAGTTTAGGATAAACGATCATCATATTCCAGGTTAACCTTCCGCCTGCCGATAATCCATCTACCGAAATTCTAAAGGGATCAACCTGAATTTCAGGTATGAAGTATTGTTCAATTAATTCTACAATCGTAGCAATTTCTGCTGAGCTGAAATAACTTCCTGTACTTTGCGGATAAAAAAGAAAGCCATCAAAAAGACCATTATCTACCGCCTGACCATGCTTATATCCGCCATGATATAACTGGTATTCATTATCATAAATAGTTCCTTTTTCGCCGGCTCCGTGAAAGAAAAGAAATAACGGGTATTTCTTCCCATCCCCCGGAACATAGGTTTTAGGATATTTTAACCGAAATGCTATGCCTTTATATATATAACATTTAAAGCTGGTTGTACTCCAGGTCATTCTGCTGGTTCTAACCCATTTGCCGGGACCACTTACAGGCTGGGTTGGAGGATCGGAAGCATTATAACTTACAATAGGGTCGTCGGGGTTGAACACTGCAGACTGTGCATTAGCAATACCTGCAGCTAAAGCAAAAGCTAAAACCAATAAGGTTGAAAACATCGGAAAATATGATATTTTTTTCATATATAAAAAAACTAAGAATGAAATTCAAATAATGATTTTCAAGACCGGAAATTGGAAGAATTTAAATAATGGCATAACTATCGAAAAGTACCGCGATTTTTGATCACATATTATTCATGACAGTTAGAGAAATTTCCAGGTTTGACAGAAGAAGATTGGAAGTACGGATAAATATAGATTCAGATACGATAAAAAGCAGTCTCAAGAGGGGTGCAAGGTAAAAAACAATTTTAAATTATGCAAAAGATACAGGTAAACATGTATCAATTTTTGCAAATAGTTATAAATCAAAAACTTATACTTTATTTCTGCGCCCATGCAGTAAATTCCCAATAAATGTGTAACGTACAAAAAGTTGATACGTTACAAAGCTTACTATCAATGATATGGATAGTACCAGTGGAAATCTTAACATTCCTGGCACATTACTGTTCAAAAAACATATCTGTAACGTTGTAACAATGCCGAGATGTATAAGATACACCCAGTATGAAGCATCTGATATGTATGACCATTTATCGCTTTTAAACTTAAAAAAGGAAAGAAAAAATCCAAGAAACCCTAAAACAAAACAAATAATTTGTAATGAAGTGCCAATTTTAGCTAATAATTTTAAGAATATGGCACTTGTTTCTTCCAATGTCCATTCAAAATAAAATGAAATACAGCCTAATATAAATCCTGATATAAGCAACAACCTATAATTATTAATTAACCGGGGGAATATATCAGATCGCATATTAAAAAGCCACCCTAACAAAAACATATATCCGTAAAAAAAGAGGTTATTAATACGCTTTGGAATTAAACTCGTATCAGTTATTACTAACAGACCTTTTTCTGGCAGCAGGCATACCCAAACAGGTATAATTGCGATTAAAACCCAATACCATCTTCTAAAATCCATATTACTGCAGAGTCCGGAAATCCTTTTGTATACACTGCCAATAAAAGCAATTTTCTTCAATCTCAATGTTATAATCATAATCACATAAAAAATAATCAGATCATATAAAAACCATAAATGCGCTAACCCGTTATATCCAAAAATTTTAAATACCGATCGCTTTAATGCCTCCATAAATGGCATACCGTCACGGTAATAAAATAAATAAAAATTATGTGGTATTATACTGAATGGTAAAATAAATATCATCGCTAAAATGAATGGTATCCCCACTCTTTTCCACCTGTGAATAATAAACTGTTTCTCACCAATTTTATAATACAACAAACGCGCAAAAAAACCTGCAACCAAAAAAAACAAAGCCATCCTGAAGGAATGAATCATAAAGTATAAATAATCAAATACCCATGAGTTAAACTGATCATCATGCGCCCAGTTTCTATGAGGCTTAAATTTATATGCAATAGCAGAATGTAATACCACTCCCAATAACATTGCCACCGCTCTTAAAGCATCCAGACCATGTATTCTTTTTCCATCTTCTATCATTTCCCAGGTTTGATTTTACCAACAATTTGATTGCGGGTAAAAATACAAACCAATCATCAACAAGCAATAAAATCAGTGCCATCACAATATTGGGGAATAATAAAGAACCTGGTTTTTGATATTTGTTACCCCCGCATTATTATTGCAACAGCTTTATGCAACGTTATGTATTTAATACTTATCAATTGCTACATTGCAATTTCTTTATTAAGCATTTAAATGTAAGTATGCCCGGGAAACGTATTTGCACGTTATTGGTGAGCTTGTTTTTTTTATCATCAGCACATGCTCAAACCTGCAGTACGCTTGGACAAACACCGGGAACTGCATTTCCGGTTTGTGGCACAGCAACCTTTAAACAGCAAACTGTGCCTGCCTGCGGCGGACGCAGCATCCCTGTGCCGGGATGTGGTAATGACGGAGCGGCATATGGTGATTTAAATCCTTTCTGGTATAAGTTTACATGCTTTACTTCCGGCACTTTGGGATTTACCATAACACCCCATACACTTTCAGATGACTATGACTGGCAATTATTTGATATTACAAATCATAGCCCTGAGGAGGTATTTACGAACAGCACATTATATATAACTAGCAATTGGTCGGCTGTTCCCGGTGCTACCGGTACTGCTGCTAATGCAACCGCTGTTACTAACTGTGCAGGATTCTCTTACCCCAACAAAAGCAAAATGCCCGGTCTTATTGCAGGACATCAATATCTTTTATTGATCAGCCATTTTACCACAACCAATCAAAGCGGGTACACGCTGAATTTTAGTGGAGGTACAGCAAATATCACAGATCCAAAGGATCCTGCCCTTGAAAGCGCAAGGGCTTATTGCGATGGAACCAGTGTAGTTCTGAAAATGAACAAAAAAATGCGTTGTAATACCCTTGCATTAAATGGAAGTGATTTTCGCCTGGCTACGCCCCTCGCAACCGTGGTTGGCGCATCAGCACCAGGCTGTTCCGCATCTTTTGATATGGATTCCGTTATCATCAGCCTTAGTAATCCATTACCGCCGGGCACTTATTCGTTAATTGCGCAAAAAGGCTCGGATGGTAATACTATACTTGACAATTGTGATCGTGGGATTCCTGAAGAAAATAAAATTGAATTTACCGTAGAGCCATTCGCACCCACGCCTATGGATAGCATAGCAACTGTTGCCTGTGCGCCAAATGTGTTACAATTGATTTTTAAGAAAAACATGAGATGCAACGCTATAGCAGCCAATGGAAGTGATTTTATAATAACAGGCACTTCGCCAGTTTCAATAGTATCTGCTTCAGGAAATTGCAATACCGATGGATTAACAGGCATTATCAATATACAGTTATCTCAGCCCATAGTCACAAAAGGCAATTTCACCATTACTTTAAAAGCAGGCAATGATGGCAACACTATTATTGATAAATGCGGTGAAATGACGCCGGCAGGTCAAACACTTTCTTTTAGCACGGAAGACACTGTGTCCGCAAATTTTGATTACAATGTACTTTGGGGGTGTGGGGTCGACACCATCATTCTTTCTCATAATGGCAATAATAATGTAAATGTGTGGCAATGGAATTTTGAAGATGGCTCCTCTGCCAATAGCCGGTCTCTGCAAAAAATATATACGCTGTTTGGCAATAAAAATGCTACACTTATCGTGTCCAATGGCGTTTGCAGCGATACAGCTTCAACCAATATTTTACTCGATAATGAACTGAAAGCCGGCATTGAAGTTCCTGAATTTATTTGCCCCAACGACAGCGCGATATTTAAGGATGTAAGCATTGGGAAGATATCTTCATGGAGTTGGAATTTTGGCAATGGCAGCAGGAGTCTCCTCCGGGTACCTCCTTTTCAACAGTACCCGGCACCTTTTGCTGATAAGACATATGAGATAACGCTTAATATTATTGATAGTTTTGGATGCGCTGCAGGAATAACAAAAACAGTTAATGTTGTAAGCAGTTGCTTTGTTGCTATACCGTCCGCATTTTCTCCCAACAATGATTTTCTCAATGATTATTTATATCCGCTAAATGCTTATAAAGCGGAAAACCTTTTGTTCAGGGTATATAATGTGTATGGTCAAAAAGTATTTGAAACAACAGACCGTTTTAAAAAATGGGATGGCACTTTTAATGGTTATCCTCAAAGAACAGGTACCTATGTGTGGACACTCTACTATATACATAAGGATACAAGGAAAGTGTTTAATTTAAAAGGTACAACTACGCTTATCCGTTAGTTTACCATCACTCACAGAAAATTGCGATAATTATACAACATTCATTAACGCATTCCGTTTGATTTGCATCAATTCTTCTTAAATGAAAAATGCAGATAAATTCTTTTTTCTTTTTGTAGCTGTAAGTTATTTTATGCTTTATGCTGTGATGGCTATGCTGGGTTAATCTATCTTCGTATATTTGCACTATCCTTCTCCCGAAAAGATAGTGATTTATCTATTTCAACAAACTATTTTTATGCAAAAGTATACCACTCCTTATTTTAAATTGATTTGTGTTTTTGTTGTTGTTTTATCTCTTTTTGCAGTATCGTGCAAAAAAGATAAAAATGAAGATACACCAGAGCCTACCAAAAAAGAACTATTGTCAAACAGCTGGAAAATAACTGATATACAAACCGCTGATGGCATAAGCGTTATTGATTTAAATTATGACGAGATCAAATGCTTTAAGGATAATATTTTTACCATGAAGGCTGATGACAATTTCATTATTGATGAAGGAACTGTTGTATGTGATGACAGCTATGCAAGCACCGGCACCTGGGCTTTGGCTGAAAATGATACTAAAATTACGTTTACACCTACTACAGGAAATGCTTTTACAATCACAATTATATCGGTTGATGATACCACCCTGAAGGTTTCCTATCCATTGACAGATATACCACTTCCTGGCACATATACCATTACGCTTCAAAAAATATAATTACAATCCGTACACTATACCTGACTAACAGGCATTACCTCGTAAACCGGGCTGAATAAAAACATTCTGCCCGTTTTTATTTCAAGGCACCTGATTCTTTTTCGCAATTGGTCTCCGCGCTTAAACACCCGCCCGTCTTCCGTACGAAATACACTTCCCGGTTCAATCTCCTCTACCATTCTATCGCCCTTTTTTACAGTATCGTGGTTACGTAAAGCCCGTAGTAATCCATCTTCAGCGCAACTCCCGGCTGCAGGGTTTTTCATAGATATCTTTATCTCCTGTTCAACATCAACAGGAAAAATTTTAAGCATAACAAACCGATACAATATTTCGCCATAGGTTGCTTTCCATTCCTTTCCGTGCGACGCTATGTGATTGCCATGCCTGATGAAAGCTACCAGGTGGGCTAATTCGTGTAAGAGTGTTATTAAAAAAGCATACTGATTGAGATTGCCATTTACGCTTATACGATGATTTTTTCCTTTTACTGCAAATCGATAATCCCCAAGCACAGTCTTTCTTTCGCGGGTTATGGTAAGGTGCACTTTATATTGTAAAAGATACTCCATTACGGCCTGATAGGAGCCTTGTGGTAAAAAAGACTGTAAAGTAGCCAGCGGCGCTTCCTGCTTACTCATTACTTTTTACGTAAAGATTTCAGTACAAATGACATTTCAATAAATACATACACAAGGTATAAACCCATACACAGCAGTATGGCATTTCTGTTAATAGCTTTAGTGTTAAGGGAATATACCAATACCGTGATGGCAACAAGTATAAATTTTATTACAAATGAAAGATAAAAATACCGGGTAAACGCTTGCGGGTTTGAAGCCTTAAGCGCATTGTATTGAATAAAAAAAGATATGCTGCTTAAAAGAAACAAAAACAGGTTACCCCATAAAAGCAGCTTTATGTCAAAATTATATTGCCGCAGTGTTGAACTGAATAGAAGAAACAGGCCTGTTAATATTATAAATAATGCACCGATAGGTAAAAAACCTTTCGAAAATCTCATACTTGCGTTTTAAAATTGCGCAAATTTACAATAGTCACTGTCAATATCTGGTAAAGGTTTATGTATTAAAAGAAAAATCCAGCCTTGATTTACTTCCCCAAAAATGTACAATTATTTAATTATCAATACATTAAATAAAACAGAGCCTTTAAGCCGTTAAGCACACTATTTTCTTGTAAAATCTTGCGGAATTCCCTTACCTTTGCAAGCCTTAAAAAAACAAAAAGCATGGCAAACCGGAGAGCATATGAGATTGCTTTTGTAGGGCTTAAACCGGGCAAGCATGAGTTTGTTTACGAGATAGACGAAAAGTTCTTTGCAGAAAATACATCCCGGGATTTTTCAGATCCGCATGTAACGGTTAAGCTGATACTTGATAAAAAACCATCTTTTCTTATGTTGAAGTTTGAAATTGGTGGCACGGTTAAGTTGCTTTGCGATTTATGCGGAAATACCCTGGAAAAACATTTGTGGGATGATTTTGAGATGCTGGTGAAAATGGTTGACAATCCTGATGAGATGAATGCAGAAGAGGAAGATCCTGATGTGCATTATATTTCCAGAACGGAAAGTCATATAGATGTAAAGGGATGGTTATATGAGTTCATAAACCTGAGCATTCCTTTGCAACGCACCTGTCCTGATAAGCCTGACGGAAGTTCGGGTTGTAACCAGGAAGCGCTTGACATGCTCAAAAAATTGAACCAAACAAAAAAAGAAAACGAAAACCCGATCTGGAAAGGTCTGGATAAATTCAGAAACAATTAAAATTCAGTGTTATGCCAAATCCAAAACGCAGACACTCTCAGCAACGCAGTGCAAAAAGAAGAACGCACTATATAGCAGAGACCGTGACTTTAAGTAAAGACAGTGTTACAGGCGAAACTCATGTACGCCATCGTGCACATGTAAGTGAAGGAAAGTTATATTACAAAGGAAAAGTTGTTGCGGAGAATTCTCCTATCAAATAATTTCTTCCCAAATTAATATTATTATTCCCAAATCTGAATAATGAAAATTTATTTGGATTTGGGAATAGATTTTTCCCAAATTTGCTGCATGAACATTGCCTTAGACATGATGGGCGGTGATTATGCCCCCGCAGAAGCAGTACTCGGTGTAAAAGAGTATTTATCAGCTACTGAAAGCCCCGCACACCTTATATTGGTTGGAGATGATGCAAAACTGCAACCACTCATAACCGATTATCTTTCAGGTTATTCCAAAAATTTTACCGTTGTTCATGCGCCTCAGGTAATTGATATGCATGAACATCCAACAAAGGCACTGAAAGAGAAACAACAATCTTCCGTTGCCATAGGTTTTCATTTATTGGCAACCGGCAGGGCAGATGCATTTATCAGTGCCGGTAATACAGGTGCAATGCTGGTTGGAGCACTATATAGTATTAAACCAACAGAAGGTGTAAGCAGACCAACAATCGGAACTTATTTACCCCGCGAAAATGATGGTCTCGGGCTTTTGCTTGATGCAGGCATTAATGCCGATTGTAAACCTGAAAACCTTGTACAGTTTGCAGTGCTTGGATCTTTGTTTGTTCAGCATGTGTGGAATATAGAAAACCCCAAAGTTGCTTTACTGAATATAGGAGAAGAAGAAGGAAAAGGAAACATACTGGCACAAGCCACATACCCGCTTTTAAAAGAAAACAAGCAAATAAATTTTGTAGGAAATGTTGAAGGACGGGATGTATTCTTAGATAAAGCTGATGTAATTGTTTGCGAAGGCTTTACGGGCAACATAATGCTTAAAATGGCAGAGAGCATACATGATATTGCTAAACGCCGCAATATAAAAGATGAATATCTCGACCGTTTTGACTTTGAACAATATGGCGGTGTTCCTGTATTGGGTGTAAATAAACCTGTTATCATCGGGCACGGCATATCTCACGCACCCGCATTTAAAAACATGATTACTCTTTCCCAAAAAATTATTGATATAAACCTGATGGACAAAATCAGGAACAGCTTTAAGCAGTAAGCAGGCAGGTATAGTATTACTTTTTTCCTTAGAAGCTGTTTAAAAATAATTGCGGGGATTTTTTGATATAATGATTGCGTACACTTCTAACCACGAATCATATTAATTATCACGGATAATTTTGGTGTAACAACCTGGTTATTTCACAGAGGTACACGAAGGATACACAAAAGCCACAAAGAATAATAAAACGCGCTGTGTAACTTTGTGTATGCTTTGTGGCTCTTTGTGCAGCAAATCCTGTTCCGCCGCTGCAAACACCGGAATTCGTGGCAGAAAATATATCAAGGGTTATTTAAAAAACTGACCTTAAACAGCTTCTTGCACCTTCCGCCTTTTATTATTAATACCCCCACTTAATCAATGTTGCGCCCCAGGTAAAGCCTCCTCCAAAAGCAGCCAGCACCAGGTTATCCCCCTTCTTTAATTTATCCTGCCAGTCCCAGAGGCAAAGCGGAAGCGTACCTGCGGTAGTATTGCCATACCGTTCAATATTGAGCATTACTTTTTCATGAGGTAATCCAATACGGTTTGCAGTAGCATCAATAATTCTTTTATTAGCCTGGTGAGGCACAAGCCAGGCAATATCATCACCGGTAAGATTATTACGTTGCAGTAACTCGTAGCTAACATCTGCCATATCTTTCACGGCATGTTTAAACACAGCCTGACCTTCCTGGTAAATGAAATGCTCTTTGTTTGTTACAGATGCTATGGATGCAGGTTTTAAGGAACCGCCGGCTTTCATGTGAAGGTGATGCCCTCCGGCGCCATCACTTTTCAAAATGCTATCTTTTATACCATAACCTTCCGTATTGGGCTCAAGTAAAACAGCTCCTGCCCCATCTCCAAAAATAATACAGGTGGTTCTGTCACTATAATCCACAATAGCACTCATCTTATCAGCACCCGCAACAACTACTTTTTTATACCGGCCACTTTCAATAAGTGAAGCGCCTGTAGTAAGTGCATATAAAAAGCCGCTGCAAGCGGCTGCAAGATCAAAGCCCCAGGCGTTTTTAGCGCCAAGTTTATGGCAGGCTAAATTTGCGGTTGAGGGAAACACCATATCCGGGGTAACGGTACCAATAATCAGGCAGTCTATTTCCGCTGCGCTCATCTGCTTTTTATTCAAAATATCCTGTACTGCAGGTACAACCATATCAGAGGTTGCAAGCCCTTCACCCTTTAAAATTCTTCTCTCAGAAATTCCTGTCCGTGTGCGTATCCATTCATCATTGGTGTCTACTAATTTCTCAAGTTCAGCATTGGTAAGTTTGTATTCGGGAACATATCCTCCAACGGCTGTAATAGCAGCACTTATTTTTGAGCTCATCTTGTTTTGTAGTTTCAAATTGGGTACGAAAATACAATTATCGGAACAAATCACAGTGGTGGGTTTCAGCTATCAGCTATCAGGACACAATTGCCGGCAGCCTCCCAAAACCTGAAACTTGCAACCTGCAACTGACAGTCAGGGCCCGATGGCTGATACCTGAATGCTGATAGCTCCTAACCAATTCTGGTGCGAAATTTGAGCAACTGGCTTGCCTTCTGAAAATACATCCTTTATCTTTGCCAACTTTAAGTGCGAAATGATAGCTTTTGTAACAGGTAATTTTGTGTATAAATCCCCCTCTGTAGTACATGTTGATGTGCATGGAGTGGGTTATGAAGTTCAGATCAGCCTCAATACTTATTCAAAAATTCAAAACCTGGAAAAAGGTTCTTTATATACCTTGTTAAGCATCAAAGAAGATAGTCATACATTATATGGTTTTTTTGATATGCCTGAAAAAAATATATTTGTGCAACTGATTAGTGTAAATGGCATAGGAACTTCAACAGCAAGGATGATGCTTTCGGCAATGCAACCAGATGAGTTAGCGCAGGCTATTACCACAGGAGATACCTATAAGCTTGAGAAAATAAAAGGTATAGGTAAAAAATCTGCTGAAAGAATTGTGCTGGAATTGAGAGACAAGATAAGTAAACATGCGCCGGAAACAGTTAGTTCTTCATTAATAAACAATACTTTGGAACAGGATGCGTTAAATGCATTGGTGGCGCTGGGCATAGCCCGGAATATGGCTGAAAATGCCGTAAAAAAAGCCGCTGCATCCGCCCCCTCTGCTGAAACTCTGGAAATTTTAATTAAAAAAGCATTACAGCTTATTTGAGAAAAAATCTACCCAACAAACAACAAGGGAAAATTGACTTTAGCTGCATTGAATATTTTTCGTGCCACCTTGTGCATGGTAGTGGTATTTATATACGCTTCTACTGTGCAGGCGGGATTATTACGCACGTATAACAATTTTCAGCAGCGCGATACTACACCACCTCCCCCCGGAGATACCACCAGGCTACAGGATACACTGAAATATCCAATCTCGGACCGCCGTACCGATAAATTTACAGCAGACCCCAAAAATACTTTCGATCTTAAAGATCCATCCAATATACAGGATTCGATTATTTATGACCCTAAAACAAAGCAATACTATATTATTGAAAAAATAGGTAATAAGTATTACAGAAAACCAACTTCTCTCACTTTTGAAGAGTTCAACAGAATACAGGCAAGAAAACAGGAAAATGATTATTTCCGCCAGCGTGCCAATACTATCAGCTTAATGAACCGAAGTTTATTAAGACCAAAACTCACCGCTACCGACGATTTGTTCAACAGGCTTTTCGGTACCGGAAAAGTGGATATCCGCCCGCAGGGAAATGTATCTATTACTGCAGGCTACCAGGGTCAGAATGTAAAGAACCCAACACTGCCGGAGCGGGCAAGAAGAAATGGCGGTTTTGATTTTGATATGGCTGCTAACCTTAATGTTATTGCCAATATAGGAGATAAGGTAAAGCTCCCGATTTCTTATAATACCCAATCAACGTTTGATTTTCAAAACCAGTTAAAGCTGGAATATACCGGCAAGCCTGATGAAATCATAAAAAAAATTGAGCTTGGAAATACCAGCTTTGCCTCTAAAGGAACCTTAATTCCCGGAGCTCAATCTCTTTTTGGTATTAAAACCCAGTTACAGTTTGGAAAACTTTGGGTAACGGGTGTTTTCGCCACACAAAAATCACAACGACAATCACGCTCCCTGCAGGGCGGCGCATCTACCTCTCAAATTTCTGTAAGAGCCAATGATTATGATGAAAACCGGAACTTTTTATTGGCCCAGTATTTTCAAAGAACATACAATGAGTCGATGAAGAATTTACCCGTTGTTTCATCGCGTGTGCAGATTATGCGCATGGAAGTATGGGTTACCAACAGAACCGGAACGGGCATTACAACAGACACAAGAGATATTGTTGGTTTAATGGATATTGCCGAGCCTGCCCCCTATGGTCCGTGGGGAGGAACTGGTAATGACCGTGATCTGCCACGCAACGATGTTAATTCACTCTACAGGCAAATCATTTCAAACTCATCTAACAGAAGCCCTTCACTTATTGTTGGCAATTTAACCAGCATGGGTTTAAAGCAGGTTCAGGACTTTGAAAAAACTTTCGCTCATAAACTTGATTCAACACAATATAGTTACAATTCTCAACTCGGGTACCTCTCTTTAAATGCACAATTGCAACCTAATGAAGTATTGGGTGTTGCATTTCAATATACTTACAACGGGCGTGTATACCAGGTGGGTGAGTTTTCGCAGGATGTGCCTGTTGATTCCAGTTCCGGTGTACAAAAAGTTTTATTCCTGAAATTATTAAAAGCCACATCAGCCCGTACGCAATTACCTATATGGGATTTGATGATGAAAAATATTTACACGCTGAAAAGTGATAATGGAGATTATCTTTCATCGCTTGAGCGTACCGATTTTCAGTTAAATGTAATGTATGATGAGCCCGGTGGTGGGCAAAAAAGATATTTACCGGAAGGCGACCAGGCAGGCGTTCCCCTGTTAACATTGCTGAATTTAGACCGCTTAAATAATCAGAATGATCCTCAGCCTGATGGAGTATTTGATTACCTGGAAGGATTTACCGTGAGAGCCAACAAAGCTCAAATTATTTTTCCTGTGCTTGAGCCTTTTGGTCGCGATCTTGCATTTGCATTTACCGACCCTGCGCTGCGGCAAAAATATCTTTATCTGCCTTTGTACGATACTATAAAAGCAATTGCTCAAACCTACGCCAACCTCGATCGCTTTGTAATGCGGGGAACAGCGAAAGCCTCAGCCATGGGGCAATCGGAAATTTCTTTAAACGCGGTGAACGTACCGCAGGGATCAGTAACTGTTACTGCCGGCGGCCGCACGCTTACAGAAGGCGTTGACTATGATATAAATTATATATCCGGTACCGTGCGCATTATCAACCAGGCAATACTTACGTCAGGCATTCCCGTGAACGTACAATTTGAAAACCAGGCTGCCTTTGGTATGCAGCAGCGGAATTATATGGGATTACGTTTGGATTATCTCGCCAATAAACACCTTACGTTGGGCGCTACCGCTGTAAGGCTGAGCGAACGTCCTTACTTTACAAAAATGGGATATGGTGAAGACCCGATAAGAAACACTATGCTTGGCGTTGATTTCAGCTATCAGAATGAAATACCAAGATTAAACCGGTGGTTAGATTATCTGCCATTCTACACCCCCAATGGCACGTCAACCATAACAGCATTTGGTGAAGGCGCAAAAATGATTCCCGGGCATGCACCTCAAATTGGTAAAGGCAGCGCAGGCTTAATTTATGTAGATGACTTTGAAGGTACAAGAGCAAGCATTGATTTACGTTTTCCTTTAATCAGTTGGGCACTGGCAAGTACACCTGCCGGCGCTACAGATAAGAACGGCAATATACTTTTTCCGGAAGCTACACAATATAACAATCTCGATTATGGTAAGAACCGGGCAAAATTAGCGTGGTATAATATTGAACCTGTTATGCAGGAGAACAGGAATTCAAGCAATCCTTTATCTGGCAATGCGGAGGAATTATCTGACCCCCGCGTTCGTGCTGTTTCCCAATCTGAAATATTTCCATTGCGTACTTCAGAATATGGATTGAACCAGTTGGTAACATTCGATCTGGCATACTATCCCAAAGAACGTGGCCCTTATAACTATGATGCAACGAATATTGATGCAGCAGGCAGATTGAATAGTCCTGCTAAACGCTGGGGAGGTATGATGCGTTCTATAGATCAAACAGATTTTGAAACCAACAACGTTGAATTCATAGAATTCTGGGTGCTTGATCCATTTATAAAAAACACCAATACAACCGGCGGGCAATTATATTTTAACCTCGGAAATATATCTGAGGATATATTGAAAGATGGGAAACGTTCATACGAGAATGGATTACCTACACCAAAAATTCCTGCTCAAACAGATAATTCTTTATGGGGTACTGTTCCGGTAAACCCAATACAGGTAACACAGGCATTCAGCAATGACCCTGATGATCGCCCATACCAGGACGTTGGATTTGATGGGTTGAGAGATGAAGATGAAAGAACCAATCATGCCCAATTCTTACAAAACCTGCAAAGCCAGGTTGGCTCAGGCTCACCTGCATACCAGGCGGCGGCAGCCGATCCATCTTCCGATAATTTCCGCTACTATCGCGATGCAACATACGACCAGGCTAAAACGGGTATACTTGGCCGTTATAAAAATTTCAACAGCCCGCAGGGAAATTCACCTGTATCAACAGAATCTACATTGTCAACTTCTGCTACCATGTATCCTGATGCAGAGGATTTGAATAAGGACAATACACTCAACGAGAATGAAGAATATTTTCAGTATCGCGTTGAAATAAAACCTAAAGACGCCCCGGAAATGCAGATTGGCTCAAACTTTATTGTCGACAGAAAAGAAACAACGGTAAAGTTAACCAATGGTCAAACCGAAAACCAGGTATGGTACCAGTTTCGTATTCCTGTAAGCAGCTATGATAAAAAAATCGGGAATATTCCCGACTTTAAATCCATCCAGTTCATCCGCATGTTTTTAACAGGCTTTGAAGATTCAACTGTATTACGTTTTGCAAAGCTTGATCTTGTAAGAAATCAATGGAGAAAATTCGGTTACGAACTTGATACAGCCGGAGTATATAAAGCAATAAGTACAAACGACCCGGTAAGTTTTAATGTTGGCGCTGTTAATATTGAAGAAAATGAACGCAGGCAACCTATTCCTTATCGTATACCTCCGGGTATTGAGCGGGTGCAATCTTTAAGCAACGGCGGTATTAATATTCTGCAGAACGAACAATCAATGAACATGCAGATATGTAATTTGCCAAGCGGTGAAAGCAGGAGTGTTTTCAAGACGATGAATCTTGATATCAGGCAGTATCGTAAAATGCTGATGTTTATTCATGCGGAAAGTGTTAGTGGCCAGCCTGCGCTTTCTGACGGAAGAATAAATGCAGTGGTAAGAATAGGTAATGACTTCATTAATAACTTTTATGAAATAAAAATTCCTTTAAAAATAACTGCCGCAGGCGCCACGGTAGATACAGAAATATGGCCGGAAGAAAATAATCTTGATTTTAGCCTTAGTGTATTAGAAACATTAAAAGCAGAACGCAATACCCAGTTATTTAATCCCAACAATATTTACAGGAAAGTTGTAGATGGGAGAACATACTCCGTTATAGGAAGCCCAAACTTTGGTGAGGTTAAAGGTATACTGGTTGGTATAGAAAACCCTGGTAATGGTACAGGCAACCCTGTTTGCACAGAGGTCTGGATAAACGAATTGCGCTTATCCGAAATTGATGAACATGGCGGATATGCAGCATTGGGAAGAGTAGATATTGCGCTTGCCGACCTCGGAACGCTTACATTTTCCGGCAATATGCATACCGCGGGTTTTGGAACATTGGAGCAAAGAGTAAATGAAAGAGCGAGAGATAATTTTGTTCAGTTTGATGCAGCGGCAAACATGCAGCTTGGCAAACTATTGCCTCGCGGCACCGGTATAGAAATACCGCTGTATGCCGGCGTTTCGCAAACGGTGAGTACGCCGGAATATGATCCTTACGATAAGGATATTAAACTGAAAGACAAGCTCAGGGCAGCCAACAGTGACCAAAAAGACTCTATACGCAGGGCAGCCATTGATATCACGACTATTAAAACCATCACTTTAACCAATGTTAGAAAATTATTACCGGAAGGAAAGAAACAAAAATTGTGGAGCATATCAAACCTTGATTTCAGCTATTCTTATACTTCAATTAAATCGCACAGCCCTACCGTTGAAAATAATGAAATAAAAAAATATAAAGGAGGTGTTGGGTATAACTATACCAGCCAGCCGAAGTGGAAAGAGCCATTCAAAAAACTCATTAAAAGTAAATCGCCCTGGTTTGATGCCATACGGGATTTCAATATCAATTTAACACCTTCGCTTATCAGCATACGGTGGGATGTTAACAGGCAATTTGGCGCTATACGCCCACGCGAGGTATACGTGCCGGGTACATTGCCAAGCCCTTATAAAATCCCTGAGACCTACGATAAATTCTTCACTTTCGACAGGCATTATAACTATCGCTGGGATATTACCCGGTCGCTCAACTTTGATTATGAAGCATTGAATAATGCAAGGATAGATGAGCCGGCAGGAAGGTTAGATACTAAAATAAAAAAAGATACACTTTGGAAAAACTTTTTCAAAGGAGGAAGAAATGTATTGTATAATCAACGTGCTGACTTTACATACAATATTCCTACCAATAAAATTCCTGCAACAGACTGGATAAATGCCAATGTATCTTATAAAACAACTTATAGCTGGATAGGAGCTTCGCGGCTTGCTATTAATTTAGGCAACACCGTGCAAAACAGCAATGCAAAAGCAGCAACCGCCGAATTTGATTTTACAAGACTATATAGTAAGTTCAGCATACTGCGGGCTATAGATCAGCAGGCCGGTGGCAATGCAAATAAACCTCAGTTACCTAATAATAACAAAAATGCGCAGGCAGATACTTCAAAAACAAAAAGAAAACGCGACCCGAATGATCTGCCTGAGTTGAATGGTTTTATAAAAGCCTTTGGAAAAATACTTACCTCTGTTAAGCGGATGAATTTTACCTATAGTGAAGGGGCAACTTCTTTTATACCCGGTTATACCGACAGTACAAAATTTCTGGGGCAAAACTGGAGAAGCAGTGCGCCGGGTATTGCTTTTATGCTTGGTAAACAACCAGACTTTAACTGGCTCAACAGGGCTGCGAAAAGAGGATTAATATCGAATGATAGTTTGCAAAATAATTTGATCCGGCAAACCTTTGATCAACAGTATACGATTAATGCACAACTGGAACCGGTAAGAGATTTTCGTATTGATGTTAATCTCACTAAAACATTAAACAGAACATATAGTGAATTGTTTAAAGACACGTTGGGCAATGGAGAATTTGCCCACCTTAATCCCTATGCCGGTGGTGGTTTTAGTATCAGCTTTATTGCATTCCAAACCATGTTTAAAAAAACTGACCCGAATGTAGCGAGTGAAACCTTCCGGAAATTCCAGGATTACAGGGCTATTTTATCAGAACGGTTAGGTAAAGAAAATCCATACAGCCAGGTTAAAGGTGCAGATGGGTTTTACCAGGGGTACAGCCGGTATGCACAGGATGTATTGATTCCATCTTTCGTTGCCGCCTACACAAATAAAGATCCTAATACTATTGCATTGCTGAAAACAAAAGGGCAAAACGTTCGCTCCAATCCTTTCTCCGGGTATTTGCCTAAACCCAACTGGAGCCTTGAATATAACGGGCTTTCCAGGGTGAAACCGCTTGATAAAATATTTACAAACCTTGTTATCAGGCATAAGTACAACAGTACACTCAGCATGAATGCCTTTAACTCAAACCTGTTGTTCCAGGACAGATGGGATCTTGGCTTCCCATCATTTATTGATACGGCAACCAATAATTTCATTCCATATTTTCTTGTTCCAAATATTACTATTGAAGAGCAATTTGCTCCGCTCACCGGTATTGATGCCACATTCACTAACCAGTTAACATTAGGGTTTGAGTTTAATAAAAGACGCACATTGAGCTTAAGCCTTATTGATTACCAGTTAACAGAAATGCATTCTTCTGAAATACGCTTTAATGGCTCATGGCGCATAAGAGGATTCTCATTACCATTTAATATAGATCTCTTTGGGTTTTTAAAGAAAGGTGGTGGTTCTGATTCAACAGGCAAACGTTCTGAAAGTGATGTGAAAATTGGTTTAACATTTGGTATACAGGACAATATTACATCCAACAGCCGGTTAGATCAGCCAAACTCTTTTGCAACAAGTGGCGAAAGAGTAATCACTATAAATCCTACTATTGATTATGTATTGAGTAATCGCGTGCAGCTTAAATTCTATTTTGATCAGCAAAGAAGAATACCTTATATATCTTCTTCAGCCCCGGTAACAAACACAAGAGCTGGTGTCACGGTCAATATATCGCTTGCACCTTAAAGGCTTGCTAAGCGGGCGTTCAATACATATTCTTTCTATATTACCACGAATTCCAGCGCCCCGCGCAGGGCAGGATGATTTTTGAATACAACAAAAAGGCCATCCTGATATATTCATCGGGACACGAATGTTTGTTTACATATGGGAATTTATTCGTGCATTAGTGGCAGTTTTAAAGCCTGCAGGGCCTTTCTTGTACAGCATGCACAAATATGGAGGATTGGAACACAGATAAGGCGAATAACACAGAAAATCCGTACATCTCCATATCAACCGCGCGTTCCGTGCGCTATTTTGCAAAAAAGATAATGTTGTATTTTCAATGTATGAAAACCATACTCATTACAGGCGCCAATGGCAATCTTGGTTCGGTTACTGTTCGTAAATTTTTGGATGCAGGCTATAAAGTAATTGCTGTTGCCCGTTCAGGCAGTGAACTCGGTTTTACAAGAGATTATAAAAACTTTGAGTTGCACCAGGTTGATCTTGCTGATGAAAATGCAGCCTCATTATTCGTTAAGCAGGCTATTAGCTTATACGGAACCATACACGGCGCTTTATTTCTTGCCGGTGGTTTTGCAATGGGTGATGTAAACAAAACATTCGGAGCAGATATAAAAAAAATGATCTCATTAAATTTTGAAACCGCTTTTTATCTTTCTAAAATTCTGTTTCAGCACATGCTGCAAAACAACTATGGCAGGCTTGTATTTGTTGGAGCAAGAGCGTCTCTAAAAGCTGATCAGGGAAAAAGCACTGTTGCCTATACGCTTTCCAAATCTTTACTATTCCAATACGCAGAATTATTAAATGCAGCGGCAAAAGGTAAAAACGTAACTGCATCGGTAATTGTTCCAAGTACGATTGACACAAAAGCCAACCGGGAGTCAATGCCTGGTGCAGACTATGCCAAATGGGTTAGCCCGGAATCTATAGCCGGTGTAATGGAATTTATCTGCAGCGATAAATCTTTACCGGTGAGAGAAGGAATTTATAAGGTGTATGGAGAGGCGTAAAAGTGTATCATTTTTTAAGAAATCACCACATAGATACATGGCACGCAAAAACACACGGGCTTATAGCAAGCCTACGTGTACTTATGATTTTATACTAATATTGTAACTAAAAAGTCCTTAACTCACTCCGGCACCTGGCTCAATCGCATTTTCGGGGTTCACAAAATGTAATTTACCTGCTTTATCCTCCGCCATCAATATCATACCATTGCTTTCAATGCCGCGCATTTTTCGGGGGGCCAGGTTTGCCACCACTACCACCTGCCTGCCAACAATATCCTCTGGCTTAAAATGCATGGCAATACCCGATACTATTGTTCTTTTTTCAAAACCAAGATCAACTTCAAGTTTTAGCAGTTTATCTGCCTTTTCTACTTTTTCAGCAGCAGTAATCGTCGCTACTTTTAAATCAAGTTTCGCAAAATCGTCGTAAACAATTTCAGGCTTTTGTACTGTTTTTTCCTCCAGTGTTTCTACTTTTTCTTCTGTTTCAATTTGTGCCGAAGGTTTTACAGCATTTGCTTTAAGTTTTTCTACCTGTGCGGCAATTTCGGTGTCTTCAATTTTTCTGAATAATAATTCCGGCGCCCGCAGGGTATATCCTACACTTAATAGTTTCAGGCTTCCTGCGTTTTCCCAATCCAGCATTTTATCAACCACCTTCATCATATGCAGCATTTTTTGCGCAGTAGCCGGTAAAAACGGGTTAATAAATATGGCAAGGTTAGCTGTTAGCTGTAAACTAAGATGCAGGCAATTATCTATCTCCTTTTGTGCAAGTTCAGCAACGTCTCCGCCTTCAGATAACTTTTTTGCTTTAATCCAGGGCTCTTTATCCTGCATGTATTTATTACCCTTCCGGGAAAGATCAATCACTTCAAACAAAGCTTCCCTGAATTTATATTCTTCAAGGCATTTGGTAATTTTTTCTTTAGCAGTATTGATATCTTCTATTAACTGGTTATCGGTAATATCAAGGATATCTTTATGTAACGGAGGTACTTTACCGCCACATAGTTTATGCATTAATACAAAGGCACGGTTCACAAAGTTTCCGAATATAGCAACCAGCTCACTATTGTTCCTGTCCTGGAAATCTTTCCAGGTAAAATCATTATCCTTTGTTTCTGGTGCATTAGCACAAAGCACATAACGCAGCACATCTTCGCAGCCGGGAAAATCTCTCACATATTCATGCACCCACACCGCCCAGTTTCTGCTGGTAGATACTTTTTCACCTTCGATATTTAAAAATTCGTTTGCCGGCACATTGTCAGGCAATACAAAATTGCCATGCGCTTTCAGCATTGCCGGAAATATGATACAATGAAATACTATATTATCCTTACCAATAAAATGCACCAGTTTGGTGTCTTCCTTACACCAGTAATCATCCCATTTATCGGTCAACTCTTTTGTTGCGCTGATATAACCTATAGGCGCATCAAACCACACATATAGTACTTTCCCTTCCGCATCGGGCAACGGCACTTTTACGCCCCAGTTGCTGTCGCGTGTCATCGCACGGCTTTGCAGACCGCCATCCAGCCAGCTCTTGCATTGTCCGTATACATTATTCTTCCATTCCTTATGGTCTTCAAGTACCCACTGCTTCAGCCATTCTTCATAATGCTGCAAAGGAAAATACCAGTGCTTTGTTTTTCTTTTAACCGGCACAGCATCGCTCAATGTGCTTTTAGGGTTGATGAGTTGCTCGGGCGATAAAGTACTTCCGCATTTTTCGCATTGATCTCCGTAAGCATTAGGATTGCCGCACACAGGGCATGTTCCGGTAATATACCTGTCTGCTAAAAACACTTTGGCTTTTTCATCATAATACTGCTCGGTTTCTTTCTCATCAAATAACCCATCATCGTATAATTTCTTAAAAAAGTCGGCTGATGTTTTATGATGAACAGGATTAGATGTACGCGAGTAAATATCGAAAGAGATATTCATCTGGCTGAAGCTCTCTTTAATAAGCGCGTGATATTTATCAACAATCTGCTGAGGGCTGACACCTTCTTTCATTGCACGAATGGTAATAGGCACACCGTGCTCATCGCTTCCGCCAACAAATTGTATATCTCGTTTTTGGGCACGCTGGTAGCGTACATATATATCTGCAGGTATATAACATCCTGCCAGGTGACCAATATGCACAGGGCCGTTGGCATAGGGTAATGCCGCAGTAACCAATATTCTTTTATACGCTTTCATATTTTAATAAAGGACTGCAAAAATAAAGCAATATGGCGAATAAGTATAAATGGCTGCATTGAATTAAGCGAATGTTATGGAGAAAAAGCAATCTTCTACGTACCACCAAAATCGGGATTGCTTCTCCTGTCCGCAATATTCTTTCAACTCAAATCTTTCATCAGTACTTAGGCAAAGCATACATTTCATCGGCCCCTCTCCATCTTTGCAAGTCGCCAGTACGAGATTTGAATAAGGAAGTTGCTACGTGTAGGGAACTCAGGTGACTGAAACCCGCAACCGCAACATACTACCCAACTATTGTCCTGAAAGTTAGATTCACCCTTGGCTTGTTAACCAATTTGGTTGGAGGCAAACGATGCAACCAATGTGTTTGCGTGGCGCCTTTCATCATTAAAAGACTTCCATTTTCAGGAAGTAATTCAATCTTTTCTTTGATTTGTTTATGTTTAAAAGCAAATTTTCGTTCAGCGCCGAAAGTTAAGGATGCTATTGCGCCATTTTTTTTAAACCGGTTTCTCCATCACGATGCCAGGCCACACCCTCATCTCCGGTATGATACAGGTTAAGCAAACAGGAATTAAATGTTTCTCCACTCTCCGGCGCTGCCAGGCTTTTCAACTCAAGCAGATCATTCGTCCAGGGTAAGGCAATTTTTATATTGTTAGAATAAGTATACTCAAAAGGTTTATCACCATACTATGCCACTTTTCTTTTGGTGATTATTTTCTTTCCAAATAGAACAGCTTCATCATTCCGCCATGCGATAGTATCAAGCAGCAATTTTAAATAACAACCTGCTTTTTCTTTTGTGAATAATCTGCCATAATAATGCACGATTCCATCATACGGAAGCAGGTTTTCATTCTTATCCATCAAACTGCTGAACAAATCCATCTTTCCAAATTTTACCCATTTGCAGGTACCAACAATAAAAAACCGAAGACCATTCGACAGATAGTCTTCGGTTTAATACTATTGTTTATCCTGTTATTTTATCTTTTCATTTATATAATCAATTTGCTGTTGCAGCGCAGCAGCATCAGATGATACATTTTTCAACGCCATTTTTTGGTTTGCAATCGACTTTAGCAATACGTTGTTGATATAGGGGGCAAGATTATTTTTATAAATCGAAGGAAGATCCTCCCTGAATGAGACCAATCCGTCTACAATCTTCTTCACTTTATCAGTGTTCTTCAGTTGAATTGCATAATATGCTATCATTTGCGAAAGCTCGAATTTTTCATCACTCAGTGGAAGCTTAGTGTATATATTCATCACGTAATCCACATCTTCCTCTTTTCCGGCCATTGCAAATGCATTACATATAGCTTGCGAAAGTTTTCCTTTTGCTTTTGATTGAGAAAGCCTCTTTGCATCACTGTATGCTGCTGCACTGTCAATATTTGATAAAACGGTTAAAGCAGCACCGGCAACACTGTAAGATGAATCATTTACGCTTCTGCGAATCAGGTCAGTGTATATCTGTTTATCATATGCACCTAATGCCATCAAAGCATCTGCTTTTACTGTTGGTTTTATATCACCTTTAGCCAAATCAAATATGGTTGTTTCAACCGCCTGTTTAACCGCATCTTTTTTGAGATCGAGTGAGTTGATGGCGAAAGATCTTAACTCAAAATACTTATCTCTTAAAGCTGTCTTTAACAGGTCAATTGCCAAAGCGCTATCCTGTGCAGTGGCACAAGCGGCAATAGCTTCGCGCCTGTCTACATATGAACCGGCATTTTTGTACTGAAAAATATAATTGGCCAGAGACTTTCCTGACTCTGTTTTTTCGCTAAGCAGTACTTTATCGCCATCAAAATTTATAAGATTAGGTTGAGACACTGCAGGAAATGTAAATGTTTGATCTTTTTGTGTAATCCAAACATCCCGGCGAACTTTTTTACCATCTGCGTATATATCAATAGCAACAGGTAATGTAAATGCAGAACCGGCTTGTGTTTGCTTCACATTTACTGATGCGGTTTTGTCAGCGCTGTTGTAGCTGTATGTAATGTTCAGCTTCGGGTGACCGTAGCTGTAATACCACTGGTTAAAAAACCAGTTAAGGTCTTTGCCACTCACCTGCTCAAGTGCCAGGCGTAACTGGTTAGCATCAGCATTATCTAATTTATACGTATTCAGATAGAGATTTAACCCTTTATAAAAAGCTTCTTCACCTAAAAAATTTCTTAACATATTCAATATTCTTCCGCCTTTTTGATAACTCACAAGGTCAAACATATCTTCCCTGTCTTTATAGTAAAAGCGAACCAGTTCCTTTCTGGCATCTTCGGGGCTGCTCAGGTATTGCTTCATGTTCTTATAGTTCTCCGCATCGCCCGCATCTTTACCATATTTAAATTCATCCCAAAGTACCTGGCTATAATTGGCGAATGATTCATTTACAGTTAAATTGCTCCAGCTTTTTGCTGTAACATAATCTCCAAACCAATGGTGAAAAAGCTCATGCGCTATAGTTGACTCCCATTCATTACCATCAAGCAACTGGCGTGAATCCTGTTGCGCACTTTCCTGGTGAAGTGTTGCAGTAGTATTTTCCATCGCGCCGCTTACATAATCTCTCGCAGTCATCTGCGCATATTTTGGCCAGGGGTAATTTACACCGGTTAATTTTTCAAAAAAAGCAATCATTTCCGGGGTATTGCCAAATATTTTTTTTGCTACAGAGGCATATTCTTTCTCTACATAATAACTTACCTCTTTGCCCTTATATGTGTCTTTAATTACTGCATAATCGCCTATGCCGATAAAGAACAAATAAGGAGCGTGAGGCAAATCCATTTTCCAGTAATCAGTTCTTGTACCGTCAGCATTTTTTTGTTGCTGAAGCAATTTGCCATTACTCAGGCTGATATATTTAGCAGGAACAATAAGAAAAAATTCCTGTGTACACTTTTGATTAGGCTTGTCAATAGTAGGGCACCATACAGAAGTGCTTTCAGTTTCGCCCTGTGTCCAAACCTGGATTGGCTTTTCTTTATCTTCACCTTTGGGATTAATAAAATACAAGCCCTTATTATCTTTTATAGCCGCGCTGCCACCGCCTTTTTCCAACTCTTCAGGCTTAGCAGTATAGTCAATATATACTTTATACGCCTGTCCGCGCTGGTATGTTTTATCAAGCTTAATATAAATTTTCTGCCCATCATATTTATATTTAGCCGGAGAGGTTACCGTACCCTTCACTATGCCCACGGCTTTAATATCCATGCCTTTGGCATCAAGCGTAAGCGAATCTACATTGTAAAAATGAGGCGTAAGTGTTATCCAAACTTTACCATACATGTATGATTTTTCGTAGTCGAACCTTGCTTCAAGCTTGGTATAAACAAGATCGTTTATTTTTTCCGGAACAGCCCGGTAAACAGAATCTGTTGCTGATTGAGCAAAAACAGCAACGGGCATAATCATAATAACAAGTAGTCTTAAGATGTTGTTTCTCACGCTATTTGGTTTTATTTTTGAATAAGTGGTTATCATAAGCAGTTATATTATATTAAACACAATAAGTTTTTAAACAATTTATTTTAAACGCAAAAGTCTGCAAATCTAATATCACCAGTAAATAATTTGTTAGTCAACGCTTTAGAACACAATAATACCTATATTTCTTACGATTTATAGAGTGCAAAAATACTTGTGTGCCGGCAAATAACAGATTTTTTATATGAATGGCATGCTAAAGTTGTTTTAAAGTAGCTTTGCGGCATGATAGTTTTACCGGGCAATATAATTCCTTGATGATGCGGAAGTGGATATTCGCTTTGTTCATTTGTATAACGGTGTTCCAGCTATGGGCACAGGGGAATTATTTTATATACATTCAATCAGAAGATAACAAGCCTTTTTATGTAAAATACGGTTCCCGCGTTTTTTCATCTTCGGGAGATGGTGATCTTATTATTCCTAACCTGTCAGGCAGCTCCTGCAAGTTTTTGGTTGGATTTCCTGAGCGGGCTGGTGCGGAGTGGAAATTTGAGTGCAATACATCTGAAACAGACCAGGCTTATATACTCAAAACTTCCAATAGTAAATCAATTGAGCTGAGTGTGTTAAAGCAAGGCAAAAATATTGCCGGGGTAAAAGTAGAGACAGTGCCTTCAAAGCAAGCAACCGCACAGGATAAAAAGGCAACCGGTGCTGTTAGCGACGATCCGTTTTCTTCTATGCTTGCCCAGGTAGTAAATGACCCCAGCATCAGGCAGCAACCCGTTATTATTCCAAAACCCGGCGACTCTTTAAATCTTGCAAAAACGCTTAAAAAAGATTCTGCAAATACCTCCGTTGCTGTAGTGAATAAGCAATCCGAATTGAAAAAAGAAGAGAAGCCTGTAGTTCAAAAGGATAGCCTGGTTGCAGCAGCAAAAACAAACAAAGATTCCATTAATACCTTGGTTGCTTCAGTTGATAAAAAGGCAGAAGTAAAAAAAGAGGAAAAGACATCAAAACCTGATAGCAGCGCTATTGCAAAAACTGCCAATAAAGATTCTATAAATACATTGATAGCTGCGGCTGACAAAAAAACGGATGTAAAGAAGGATGAAAAAATAAGCGGGAAGATTGACAGCAGCGCTGATGTAAAAGCAGATAAAAAACCAGAGCTTAAAAAAGAGGAAAAAACAACAGCCAAAGCAGATAGCAGCGCTGTTAAAAAAGATTCAACTATTGCATCAATTACAGCCGTTGATAAAAAGACGGAGCAAAAGCCTGCAATTAAACCAGATAGCAGTATGGCAGTTAAGCCAACCAAAAGAGACACGGTTAATGCGCTGGTAGCTTCTGTTGCAAAGAAAGAGGAGAAAGTGCCTGTTAACATCGATAGCAGCGCTATAGTGAAAACCGTAAAGAAAACTGCCGACAGCGCGGCATTGGTTACTGCAGGTAAAAAACCTGAAGTAAAGAAAGAAAAGAAAATAATTGCAAAGGCAGATAGTAATAATGCCATGGCAAAAACAACCGCCCCGGTAACAAAACAGGATAGTAATATTGCTAAAACACAACCTCCTGCTACCAATACACAACCGGGAACATGGATGCCTGTTGAGAAGAAATCTGTTTCTATTGTAAGGTCATCAAATATTAAACGAACACTCCAGCGAAAAAGCAACGATGGGATAGAGTTGATTTACATTGATGAACTTACAGACGGCACAAAAGATACTATCCGTATATTAATACCAGCAACGCCATAATTACAGTATCATAAGAATATCTTCTTATTAATAGCCTGATTGTTTAGATTTGCCTGATTCATCTTAACAGCATTGAACAATGCCCCGATATTTTATTGAAGTTGCATATAAAGGAAATAGCTATGCCGGCTTCCAGGTACAGGATAATGCAGTAACTATTCAATCTGAAGTGCAAAAAGCATTCGCTGTTTTTTATAAAGAAACCATACTGCTTACAGGCTCTTCCCGTACAGATGCAGGTGTGCATGCATTGCAAAACTATTTTCATGCAGATGTTCTGTTCGATATTCAGCAAAGAAGTATATACAACCTGAATGCGCTGCTGCCCCAGGATATTGCTATTAAAAGCATACAGGAAGTAAACAGCGATGCGCATTGCAGGTTTGATGCGGAAAACAGGGAATATAAATACTATGTATGCGGCAAAAAAGATCCCTTCATCACCGATCGTTCCTATTTTTTTCCTTATCCCATTGATGAAGAAAAATTGAATGAAGCCGCAACAGCTATTTTGAACTATACTGATTTTACCAGTTTTTCAAAACGCAATACGCAGGTAAAAACGTTTATATGTAATATTTTTGAAAGCAGATGGGTAAAAGAAGGTGACTGCCTTATATACAGCATTAAAGCCAATCGGTTCCTCCGCGGCATGGTAAGAGGCTTAACAGGCACAATGCTGCAGGTAGGCCGGGGAAAAATTACCATTGATGATTTTAAAAAAATTATTGAAAACCGTGATTGCACCAAAGCTGATTTTGCAGTGCCGGGTCATGGTTTATTTTTAGTGAAGGTGAATTACCCGGAAAGAATTTGGAAGAGGTGAGGTACTCAGATTTTTATTTTGCATTATGAATGAAGATAAAGCAATAGGTATTTTTTATGCTGATGAAATCCGGGGTGATGCTGAAGTGGCTAACTTCTTTATTGAATGGCTGTTAGATATCAATAGCTATAAATCAACAAGTAGTGATACATATTTTTTAGAAAAGCAAGATGAAAAAATAATTATTGGTAATTTATGGGATGAAACATTTGAGGAGACCTTAGTGTCTAAAGAAAAGCTGGTTAATTTTTTGCATGAGAAAAATGCTTCTTTAAAGTGATCTTATTTTTCAGGGAAAAGGCGCCTCATATATAAGTTTCATAAAACAAACCTGGTTTTGCTTTGAAGAGAAATAGTTGAATATAAACACCCCGGCTCAATGAACAACACTCAACAAATTATAACAGCAGAATCACCTTTAAATCTTTTCATTAAAGAAATACTGGTTTTTGAAGATCAAAGCAATACGGAAGAAGTGCAGCTTCCGTTTTTTGCCGATGGTTTTCCGGGGCTATTATTTCATAAGTCTAAAGACGGAATGATGGTGCTGCCCCATGAAAAAATGATGCCCGTTATTTTTTTATATGGGCAAACAATTCACCCTATTAAACTAAAGCTGAACGGTGCATACCAGGTAATTATTTTTCAATTGTATCCTTTTGTAGTGAACAGTTTTTTCAATATTGATCTGAACCAGATAACAGATAATTGTTTTGATTTAAAATCATACGATCATAACACCATCAGTAAACTTGAAAACAGGTTACTGCAATCTGTTTCTCTGCAAAGCCGTATTAGTTTCATCAATAATTTTTTATTCAATATTTTCGAAAACAAAAAGAAATTCATAAATCGTGCTATTGAGGATGCAGTTAAACTAATACTTGAGCATAAAGGATTAATCAGCATATATGATCTTGCAGAAAAAACAAACAGCACGCTAAGAACATTGCAAAGAAATTTTTTAAAGGAAACCGGTTTAACGCCAAAGAATTTTTCGAAAATTGTACAGTTCCAAACTTCGCTTAAACAAATATCAGGAAAGGATTTCAGGAAACTCACCGATATTGTTTACGAAAACGGCTTTGCTGATCAATCTCACTTCATCCGCGTTTTTAAGTATTACACAGGAGCCACACCTGGTACTTTCCTGCAACAGTCAAATTAAGATTGTCGCTTTTGTTCTATTCTTCGCACGCACACGAATATAATTTAGCATCATAAATTAAATATTATGAAAGTAGTAATTTTTGGTGCCACAGGCGCCGTGGGAAAACTGGTTGTTAACAACTGCCTGAAAAAAGGGTTTAACGTCACAGCTTTTATTCGCAAAGACCCCACAGAACATGCACATAGCAATCTGAAATTTTATGTTGGCGATGTTAATAATATTGCTGATGTAAAAAAAGCGATCCAACAACAGGATTTAGTGATATGTGTGCTGGGCGATGGAAAAGTTGGTAAAATCAGAGCCGCAGGCACAAAAAACATTATCCAGGCAATGGAAGCATCAGGCGTAAATGGATTAATCTGCCAGACCACGCTTGGCATGGGAGACTCATATTATAACCTGAACTTTGTATGGAAGCACATCATGTTTGGATGGTTATTAAAAAATGCATTTAATGATCATAAAGAACAGGAAGACGCCATTTTAAAAAGCAGGCTCGATTATACAATAGTAAGACCAAGCGCTTTAGTTGATAAAACTGTTCCGGAAAAATATAAAGTTGGATTTGATAAGAATTTTAAAAACCTCACACTTAAAATATCAAAGCAGGAAGTAGCTGATTTTATTACGGAGCAGGCTCAGCATCCCGCTTATTCAAAAAAGGCGGTAAGCATTTCACATTAATTTTAAGCCTATGGTGGCAGGGAATATAGCTGTGAAAAAAGCACAGATGCTTTCAACACTATATTCCCATTCTTTACAGTTCCTCAAAACTAAATTAGAATACCTGTAACTTGCTTAAAATAAATAAAGCATTTGCAATGGAACTAATATACCGGCTGGCCAGCGTTAGTGATTTGCATACATTTCCGGATTTGGCAGCAAAATCATGGAAGAAATTTGAGCACGACTTAACGGAAGAGCATTGGAGGAAGCTTTTTAACAGTATAACAGATAAAACTTTGTATGAAAAATTATTGTATACTGCAACATGCATAGTTTGTACTACCGCACAGAATACAATTATCGGCATGGCATTTCTTGTTCCCAGCGGAAATCCTACAGAAATCTATGATAAAGACTGGAGCTATATAAGGATGGTATCCGTTGATCCGGATTATGCCGGTAATGGAATTGGTAAACAATTAACACTCGCCTGCATTCAGGCGGCTAAAGAAAATGGAGAAAAAACAATTGCTTTACATACATCTGAAATTATGGTGCAGGCAAGGCATATTTACGAAAGCACAGGTTTTACCATATTAAAAGAAATTGATAAGCGATTAGATAAACGGTATTGGTTATATACACTTTCAATCAGCAACCAGGCATAGTTTATTTACAAATAATTTTTATGGTGCAGCAGATATCAGACTCCCTTTTGAATCAATAGTTTTTTCAATCATCAGTTCCTTAACATCTCCCGACCATTGCAACGATTTTCCCTCAACCTCAATATAATTATTGATCAGCTTTATGTTTTTACTGTCAATAAAAATAATTCCTGTTGCGTCGGGATTACTCTTACTCTTTACTACTACTGCAGCAACAGACAGGTTATTGCATTTATTAAACACCTGCACAGCGCCTGCAGCATCTACCATGTTAACAGAATCAATCTGTACACCTGTACAATTATTGAATCCTAATAATGCAGGTTGTTTGGTAAGTGAGTCAAGCAAAAAACCCTTCGTGCTAAGGTCATTCATGTTTTTCAATAATAATGCTCCTCTGCCTTCTATCACACCTTTGCCGGATATACCGATGTTTTCCTGCCCGTCAGCACAAATAACAGCTTTAATGCTGCCTGAAGAATTATAATCATAAATAGATGGCGACCCAACCAGTACAGCGCCTTCCTCAAGTTTAATGGTAACGTTTGATTTTAGCTTAACACTTCCCGTAAGATATCTCCCCACATAAAATACTAAGCGCCCTCCCCCATGCTCACTGATAAAATCAATTCCTTTTTGAATAGAACGGGTATTTAAAGTAAGCCCGTCTGATTTTACACCAAATAAAGATGCATTATAATCTTTAGCCGATAATGAAAACGGAAGTACAAAAACGATAATCAATATTTTTATGTAACTCATGTCGTATGATTTGAATGCGTTATTTCTTTTTTACCTGGTTAGAATTCTGCAAAAAGATCTGCTTCTTTTTCTTACTATCCGGTTCCTGGAATTCCACTTTATCAAATGAAATGTTTTTAACATCGTCTGCTACAATTGCCGGGCGATATTCTTTTCCGTTCGCAACGAGCGTAACATTTTTAAAGTTGATGTCTTCTGCATGACGGAGGTAAAACCCCCAGGCGGGCAATTCTTTAAACTGTGAAAACTCAGGATATGCACCAGGCATTTCTGGAATACTATCCAGCTCGGCTTTCTTTAACCCCCTGTAAGCATAATTGGGATTAGAAGCTCCGGGGTAAACTATCTTAATATTTTCAAGTGTTATATTTTTTATTTTGTATTGAGGTAAGCCCACTATACCACAGGGTGAAATATTTCTTGGCAGGTCCTCAACCGGGCCTTCATACAAATACCCGGAGTCTGGTTTTCCATTCGGAACTTCTGCATACACGTTTCTTATAACAACATTATTCATTGCCGGCTTCTTTCCCCCGCTCCACCTGTCTCCTATTCTTAAATAAATAACGTTACCTGTATTCGTTGATTTTACGCCATCTACCAAAATATTTTCTACTATGCCGCCATCTACCGCCGCAAAAGTTATCGCAGAACGATACGTATCATAAATAGTAATATTGGTTACTTTAAAATTTCTGAAACCGCCACGGGAAACTGTTCCGAACTTCAAACCATTAGCGCTTGATCTTCCTGTACAATTATCCACCACAACATTCTCGCAGATTTTTGCAGGATCGTGAGATTTAAAACAAAGCACATCATCCGCAGCATCAAAAAAAGAATTTTTAATTACTACTCCATCACAATCTACCACATCAATGCCATCATTATTCCAATAGTTTTTGCTGTCAACCTTAATACTATCTACATATAAATTTTTACACTGATCATAAGTTTGATTCCAGCTTGCAGGGTCTTTTAAAGTAATTCCCGTTATTGTTATATTCTTACACTCACGAAAATAAACATTCTGTGGACGATTGGTTTCGTTAGGCCTGTCGAGCTTCAGCGGATCAGTAAATATTTTTTTATGAATATTGGCTACCTGGTTATTGGCAGTATAAAAACCTCTGCCATCAATCATTCCTTTCCCGGTAATGCCGATATTTTCCTGTTTTAGTGCAAATACCAAAGACATCCATCCGATATAAGAATCTTTAATATAATCAAGAGGGTTTACCGATCCAAGTAATACAGCACCTTCTTCAAGATGCAATACAACATTTGATTTCAGGTAGATACTTCCTGAAAGATAAGTTCCCTTGTTAAATACCAGCCTGCCTCCGCCATGCGTGGTTATAAAATCAATTGCGCCCTGTATAATATTGGTGTTAAGGGCTATACCATCCGGCCTGGCGCCAAAATCAACAACATTGTAATCCCCGGAGTAACCATAAAAAGCGGTGACAGAGAAAAAAAAGAGCACAATAATTTTTCGCATACGGCAATATGTGTTTTGAGATGGTTTATAACAATCAGCTATGCCGCAATATAATAAAATGAATCAGTCAACCGTCATGTACTTACCGGGTTGCGGACTTGCGTGAAACATACTTGTTTAAATCAGGCAATAATACCCGTGTTCAGTGCTTATTTTGCTCATGTTTAAACGCCGCCATCATCATTCTCAACTCACCAAAACTTATATCAGGCAATTGTTCCTTCATTTGTGTTAAACCGGCTTCTTTGTTTTGATGATATACTTTAATAATCCTTTGTTGTTTTTCATCAGGCAAAAATTCATTAACCGACAATTCTCCCGACTCAATAAAATGCGACAAATGCCCTTCTATAGTTTGCACTGTAAACTTTCTTTCTTCTGCGATAGCAGCAATTGATTTTCCCTGCTTATACAAATCGAAGCTCACAGCTTTGGTATCAGCTTTTGCAGCGTTATTTTTTATAGCCGTTTTTTCTTTTTTCTCATTTTCCACATTTGCATGCATATTGGTTTCCAGGCTGTACTTTTCACAGTAATCGCTGATGATCTCAATAATATCATCACCATACTTATCCACTTTAGCTTTGCCAAAGCCTTTTATTTTAGCAAGGTCTTTTTTATTAAGCGGAAGAAAAGTACTTAGCGCTTTAAGCGTTTCTGCATTTGCAATCATATATAGCGGCAGGGCAGTTTCTTCAAAAACCATATCGCGCCAGCGCTTGAGTGTTTCAAAAAGCCCGGCATTGGCTATACCTGAAAAATTTTGTTTTTTACCACTGGCATAGCTTGTAATACTGAACCGTGGCTGCGTAAAAGCAAGCTTATGCTTTAAGTAAGCATTCAGTTCAAATGGTTGCCTGCAATATTGCAGGTAATAATGCGCAGTATATACGGCGAGCGCAAGGTCTTTCAATGCCTCATCAACAGGTGCGGAAGCCTCTTTATGCTCTGTAACCAGGGGATGCTTTTTAACAGCATCCAGCAAAGCGCTTAATCTTACATCAAAATGTTTTGCGGCGTCACTTATACGTTTTTGTAAAAGCACATTTTTTTCAATAACCGGTTCATCCTTAGCCATAGTATACACATGCCCCATAAACTTTTCGCCTACCTGTTTATCAACTAAAAACTGTTGATGAATTTTCAATACAAGATCAATCCCTTCATTATTAAATTTATCAGCATGTTGCCTTATTTCATGCATCAGTACGTTAAACACTGTATTAATATCTTCAAATAAAAATATCTGCGACAACTGCTGTTGCGTAAAAATCATTCTTGCGCCGGAAAATCTTTCTGCCAATGAGCCTTTGTGTGTAAGGGTCTGCTGCCCTTTCACCACATTATCATTACTCATAATTGCAGGAGCATGTATTTTTGATAATAACACTATTCCTTCAAGACTGGTGCAGCGGCTTAATGCCACATATACCTGCCCGCTGCTGAACGCAGCACCTGCATCTATCATTACTCTTTCAAAAGTTAATCCCTGGCTTTTATGAATGGTTATTGCCCATGCCAGCCGTAATGCAAACTGTTCAAAAGTACCAAGCACTTCCTGCTCCAGTTTACCATCACCCCTGTTTAAACTATAGCGTGTGTTTTCCCAGGTTTCTTTTCCTACCGCAATTTCTTCGCCATCACTTACCACAACTATCTTATCTTCCTCAAGCAATTTCACAACACCAATTTTGCCGTTGAAGTATTTACGGCTCACCACATCGTTCTTTAAAAACATTACCTGCGCACCTTCTTTAAGTTTTAGCTCTTCTTCCGCAGGATACATATGTTCAGGAAAGTCACCATCTATTTTTGCCTTATAGGTAAATGAAGGCGCAATCAATTTATTCAGCTCGCGAACATTAATTTGATCTGCCTGATTATTATGCGATGTAAGTGTGATATATTTTTCATCTGGGGCGGGGCGAAATGTTGGGCTGTAGCGTTGATGCAGATCCTCAAAATCTTCAGGCAGCATTGCGTTGTTACGAACTTTATTCAGCAGCCTTACAAACGAGTCTTCTTTCTGGCGGTAAATCTTCGTCAGCTCTATCATCAACGGCATTTGTTCCTTAATGGCAAGGCTATCAAAAAAGAAAGGTGAAGTATAATATTCATTCAAAACTGACCATTCTTCATTTTTAGCCACAGGCGGCAACTGAAACAAATCGCCGATACACAACAATTGAACGCCGCCAAAAGGAGTATTATAACTCCTTCTTACCGCACGAAGTATAGCGTCAATCGCATCCATTGTATCTGCACGCACCATACTTATTTCATCAATTACAAGCAGTTCAATTTTACGGAGCAATTGCAAACGTTGTTTATTAAACCTAAACCTCGCCAGCAATTCATCTTTACCGGCTTTGGTCGGCAAAAAAGGATGAAAAGGTAATTGAAATAAACTATGCAGTGTAACGCCTCCTGCATTAATAGCTGCCACACCGGTAGGGGCAGCCACAATAATATTTTTAGCACAATGCTCTTTGAGGTATTTCAGGAAGGTGGTTTTACCTGTTCCTGCGTTGCCGGTTAAAAAAATATTCTCACTGGTTTCAGTAACAAACCGGTAAGCAAGGTCAAAGTTTTCGTTATGCTCTATATGCTGAAGTATATTATTCATCTCAGTTATTGTATTACTGATGATTCAAAAATATTTTCTTTTTGTTATAAGGGGAAAGTTAATTTGTTAAGCACGTCGGGGGCCTGATGGTAGTAATAATCAATTTTATGCAACGCGAGCTATTGCAGGTAAATGCAATAAAATACAAGCAGATTGTATAGTAGTGTAGATGCATAGATTATAGCTAATATACATATATCTGAAAATTTAGTCAAGAATTATTGAAGTTATTTTTCAATTTCCTGTGTGCCTATGTCGCCCGGGTTAAAGCTGTTTCACTTCTGGCAGGCAGGATTTGTACATTAATAATTTTTGAACCGGCAGCATCGCTCCGCTCACACATTCACCATTGCCTATTTCCTTTTCCTTAACGCTTGTGTAGTTGCGGGTGACAATACCCGCAACGGCGACCGCCGATGTTGGTGTTATCACCAACATCTTAAGGAAACGGCATTGATTGCCTGTTGCCCATTCCCTTCACCCTGCGCCTTATACCCTAAGCCCTACATCCTATCTAAACTTTATCAACGAACTTAACGGATATCTCAAATTGCGGTAACCCATCATATCAACTTTTACACTGCCTACAACTATTTCGCTTTCTATACGCAGTGGTAAATGGTTGGCATCGTCACTAACCCATACGGTCATTTTCTCACCACCTTCAAACATGCTTCCTTTTATAAGCAAGGGCTTGAACTTTATTGCGCGAAATTTTCCATAACGGGTCCTGATGGTTTCTTTGCCCATATACCGAACATAGATATTATGAATCTCATCATCAAGAAACACATTGATATTGATTTTATCGTTCACAGCATAACTATCAAAATTGATATTGCGGGCATAATATACTGCGCTTATTACATCCTGCACACAATCCGGTGTTTTAAATACGCCCTTGGTTGTAACAACACTGCCTGCTTCATGATTAAACCTGGCATCTTCATGCTTTTTATATTTTCCTTCTTCTACATTCCTGATAAAACGGTAAGGCTTAAGCGTAGCAGTATCCATATACGTTTCATACTTATCTCTTACTTTAAATATCCAGTCATACGAACTGTTTGAAAAACCTTCTCCCACCGCATGGTAAACGGGCTTACCATTATAACTTTCCAGCGTTGTGGTAAATGTAGCTGTTCCGGCGTCCACATATAATCCCAGCGCGTTATAATATACTTTCAAAATTATTTTTTCTCCTGCAGAGAAGCAGGTATTCCTTATACCACAAAAATCAGCACCGGCATTCAAACGAAGCCCGGCTGTAATGAACAAAAACGATATCAATAATTTTCGCCTCATGGCCTGTTAAAAAGTTTTAATCCCGGAATTAATAAACCTCCCGCAATTGCCGGAATAATAAGATTAACAAACCATATTCCGGCCGACGCTGCATATATACCTAACGTATTTTCACTGAATCCTTCAAATAACAATACAGCAATCATTCCTCTCATTCCCAGCTCAAGCAAAGTTACGCTTGGAATAACTGCTAATATAAGATATAATACAGTTATCAACCAGAATGCATCTGTTATATTAAGGTCAACATGCATCAGTTGAAGCATCAATATATACTGACAGACGAATACTACATATCGCACAGCAGATAAAGCCAGCACTCTTAACAAAATTGTAACACTCACACCGTGTAAACCATTCATTTTTTTCAGCCATTTATTAAAGATGTGTATGGAAGTAACAATGTTTACAATCCAGCCGAATCTAAAATAAAATACCATCACTAATACTGTTACAGCAACAGCCATCCAGGTAAAAGCAACAAACCAATTATAGGATATGTCGTAACCTGCACACACTTCGTAAACAATTGCTTTCTGAATAAATAACCCCGCACATCCAAGCATCAATGTTATAATCAACTGGCTTATGTTGCCCAGTAAAGACATAGACACTGATTTTAATCTTACCTCTTCATATATGTATAACATGCGCCCTCCATATTCGCCAACCCTGTTTGGCGTGCTCAATCCTAATGAAACACCTGCCAACACACTTTTAAAAGATGTACTCAAAGACATGCATTGCAATGGCGCCATCAATACCTGCCATTTCCGTGCCTCAATCACCCAGTTAATCAACATAAGAAAAAGCACCAGGCATAATTTCCAGGCAAGTGGACCAAACAATGCTTGTTTTACATATTGAACAGATAACAGCAGATCAGGTTGGTGAGTAACCTGTTTATATACGGAATATGCAATCCACAGGAACAATGCAGGGCCCAATACCGCATTGAGGAAAATTTTGATATTTTTGTTTGCAACCTTCATTTAAAAAACAGCTTTTGCAAAACAGCCAGATAATTTTAGGTATTGACCCCGGTACACTCGTAATGGGGTATGGGGTTATTTGTGTAAACGCATCAAAGATTAAATTATTGGAAATGGACGTGGTTAAGCTGCCGGCAAAAAAAGATAATTATGAAAGGCTGTCCATCATTCACCGGCAGATACAGGCTTTGATTGGTAAATATCGCCCTCACCAGTTTGCCATTGAAGCCCCTTTCTTCGGAAAAAATGTGCAAAGTATGCTGAAACTCGGCCGTGCGCAGGGCGTAGCTATTGCCGTAGCAATGCAAAGCGGTATACCGGTTACCGAATATTCGCCCAGGAAGGTTAAGCAATCTATTACAGGTAATGGTAATGCAGATAAAAACCAGGTTTGGGAAATGCTTCAGCGGATTGCAAATATTAATGACGTACCCAGATATTTTGATGCTTCGGATGCACTGGCAGTAGCCATATGTCATCATTTTCAATTGAGCTCTCCCATTAAAAAAGAAGCTGCCACGCCTGTAAAAAAAGCAAAAAAAACGAGTTGGGAGCAGTTTGTTGCTAACAACCCGGGAAGAGTTATTAAGAAATAGGTCGTTTCAAATTTGCTATAATTTTTTCCTGTGCATCTTTTAACTGCTCCGGTGATAATGTAAGTTTTGCTCTTGTAAAGTTTAAATCATCTGCGCTGTTGACGGGGATAAGATGAATATGCGCATGCGGCACTTCCAAACCGACCACACTTATACCGCATCGATTACATTTAAATGATTTTTCAATAGCTTTTGCTATGGGTTGAGCAAACAACATTAATTCAGCAAGATAATCCGCAGGCAGGTCAAATAAATTATCAACCTCCGCTTTAGGCACAACCAGTGTGTGTCCTTTCACCACAGGGAATATATCAAGAAAGGCATAGCATTTATCATTTTCTGCTATTTTGTAAGAAGGAATTTCGCCTGTTATGATTTTTGAGAATATAGTCATTAATTAAAAATAACTTTAAATAATACTTTAAATTTTTTTGCGCGTCAATGCTGTTAATCGTTGACCGAACTGACAGACCCGCTACCATGAACATTAGATGTTACCGCGCCGCCGCCTTTGTACGAAATATTGCCGCTACCCATAATAGTTGCTTTTAATTTAATGCTGGCAAAAGCGCTGATATTGCCGCTACCCATAGTTTTGGCTTCCATATTCTCGGCTTTCAGGTCGCCTGCTTTAATATTACCGCTACCCATTGTAATGTATGTTGCATCTTTTGTATTACCCGAAATATCGATATCGCCGGACCCCGTAGCTTTTGCTTCTATCGCAGGAGCATCTAATTCCATCTTCACATTACCTGAGCCCAATACATTTATTTCTATTTTATCATCACTTTCAAATTTTCCGTTTCCGCTGATGTCGCCTGAACCCATAACCGAAGCTTCGGTCAATGCCGGCGTTGCTACTTTTACAACAATATCTTTATCTGCATCAATATTCACATCATCTTTAAATTTTACAATAAGCTTATCTCCTTCCACTTTTGTTTCAATATAGGGAAGAAGGTTTTCTTCTGCGGATACCTCAATAGCGCGTTCGCTTCCTTTCTTTATTTCCACATTCATTGAGCCCATTAACTGAACCCGTTTGAACGATCCTGTATTTCTTGATTCAGTAGTTTCATTTCCATTGCCATGAACGGTTTCCCTGTTTATGCAGGAGTGCAGCAGCAATAACAAAACCGGTAATATTAATATTTGTTTCATCAAAATAGATTTATAGCGTGTTATAATAAATTACCTATCAGCTAAGTTAGCAAACTAATGCTTTAAACAAGATCATTAACTGCAGCTTCTATGGAAGGAAATACAAATTGAAAGCCGGTATTCCTTATTCGTGTACTGCTTACCGTTATACTTTTCAATACTTCAGTACTTAGTTCTCCTAAAATAATCTTCAATAAAAATGACGGTACATATATGGAAATATAAAATGAACCTTTCATTTTTTTTGCTAATGTGCTTACCAGCTCTTTTATATCAACAGGCTTTGGTGCTGCCGCATTATAAACTCCCAGCATTGATTCATTTTCTAAAGCGTGGATATACATTCTGCATATATCATCTATATGTATCCAGCTTTGTATTTGTTTGCCATTGCCTAAAACAGGAGCAAAACCAAAACGAACAGGTTTTATAAATTCAGGTAATGCGCCTGCTTCTTTACTCAAAACAATGCCCGTTCTTATAATAACCAGCCGCTTGCCGAGAGCGGTTACCGGTGCAATGCTTTCTTCCCAGGCTTTGCAGGTTTCTCCTAAAAAATCATTTGCAGGAGACATGTCTTCCGTAAATGCCGGCTTGCTATTACCGGTATCATCTCCATACCATCCGATACCGGAGGCATTAATTACAGCTTTTATTTTATTAGCATGATCACGAAGGGTGTTTACGATCAGCGCGCAACTTCTTGTACGGCTCTCCTGCAAAATCTTTTTCCTTTTTTTCGTCCATCTTTTGTCAGCAACTCCTTCGCCGGCAAGATTGATGATATAATCAGATTTTGCGAGGGCGTTGATATCTATTGTTTGCCTATCGGTATTCCACAGCGCGTATGAAAGTTTGGGGTTGGATGATGTTTTTACTTTCCTGGAAAGGATTATAACATCATAGCCTTTTTCCAAAAGCATGGCAGAAAGTTTACGGCCAATCAGGCCCGATCCGCCGCCAATAAGTATGGTAGGCATGATAGTTATATGTTTGTTGAATGCTTAAAATCACAGGTTGCTTTGCAGCAGGTGAAAGAAGCGGGCTGGCTCCTTTCACCTATATATGGTCCTGAAATTAATCAGGACGTTTACCATCCAGAAAAGTATTGATAGTACTGATCCGGGTTTGGTCGTTTTCATCTTTTTTTACGGAATAATTGCTGTAGAATTTTTCTACTGATGCGAGGGCATCTTTTAATTGAAAATTGCGGCGAACATAAGCCGGTACGTTTTCAAACTCATTATTAGGATCAGCAGCATTGTAAGACAAATTGCGCAACTTGTTTATACGTTCTGCCGCTCTCCGTTTTTGATCTTCTGCCTCGTCCTGCATCGCAGGCTCCTCGACAAAAGCGCTTTCGCTTAGAGTTATTGGTACGATGGGCTCGTTCGCCGCATTGGAATCCTTTATCACCATCTGCATTTCATTCGGTTGCCCGTCGGCAACCTCATTACTTTGAGAAGATGAAATGTCATCCGTGGTTTTTAAAGCCGAATCTGTTTTAACAGGTTCATCCGCATATATATTGGATGGCTTTGACAAATAACCACCTGACGTCGGGGTGGTGCTAGCTTCTTTACTATAAGTTGTGTTATTGTCTAAACGGGACGTTGGGTTAGAAGAGAAATCCAAAGTGATTTCTTTAGCTTCTTTTTCAATGGATGGAGGGGTTGAAGGTAAAGAAGAAATATCTAAATGTAATATTTCTTTCTCTTCTTTTCGATCAATTTCCGGCGCCGCGCTTACAATATCCAGAACGCTTTTATTCTCAACAACTTCTGTAATGATTGGCGCCATCGGGTCTTCCACCAGTTCTACTTTGGGTACTTCTTTCTGCTTATTTACTTCCTGTCCGTCAAGCGTAAGAAGGATTTTTTCAGGAGCTTTCTTTTCTTCCGGCTTTTTTACTTCTTCTTTTACGAAAGGATCTTTATGATCAAAGCCGGTTGCTATTAAGGTAATGCCGATTTTGTTGCCAAGATTATTATCATAACCAAGGCCCAGGATTACATTGGTATGTTCTCCAGCCTGGCTGATAAGGTAGTTCTGGATGATATCCACTTCATCCATGGTAAATTCCGTTTCACCCTCAGCAGAATTGATATTGATAAGAATCCATTTTGCCCCCCGGATATCATTATCATTCAGTAATGGTGAATTAATAGCATCCTGAATGGCTTTTTGCGCCCTGTTTTCTCCATCAGCTGATGCACTGCCGAGTATAGCAACACCCCCATCACGCATAACCGTGCATACATCGGCAAAGTCAACGTTTATCTGCCCGGTTGAATTGATTACATCAGTAATACATTTTGCAGCGGTTGCGAGTATATTATCTGCTTTGGCAAATGCGGCACGCATGGTGAGATTACCATACTGGTGGCGCATTTTATCATTACTGATTACCAGCAATGTATCAACATAATCTTTTAATTTGTTGATGCCCTCCTGTGCCTGTGCAAATCTTTTTTTGCCTTCGTAAGCAAAAGGAGTGGTAACAATACCAACGGTGAGTATGCCCAGGTCTTTACAGATTTTTGCAAGTATAGGCGCGCCACCGGTACCTGTTCCCCCACCCATGCCGGCAGTAATGAATGCCATCTTGGTATTTACTTCCAGTATTCTCCTGATCTCTTCCAGGCTTTCTTCAGTTGCCTGCCTTCCGATATCCGGGTTAGCACCAGCTCCAAGCCCCTGTGTGAGCATAGGCCCGAGTTGTACTTTGTTGGGTACTTTACTTAGCGAAAGTGCCTGAGCATCTGTGTTACAGATAATGAAGTTAACGCCATCAATGTCCTGGTTAAACATGTAGTTTACCGCATTGCTTCCGCCGCCGCCTACACCAATCACTTTAATGATGGATGACTTCTCTTTAGGCAAATCAAAGTGTATCATATTGTCGGTTAATTTTTATTCTCACCAGCATGATATAAACTGCCAAGAATGTTGTGAATTAATGGTTGTAAGTATTTTGAGCTGTCGGCTATCAGCTATCAGCCGTCAGCGCTTAGCTGATACCTGATTGCTGAAAGCTAAAAGCTATTTCAATTGCTGATCTCCTTCTTCTTTAAATAAATCAATCAGGCCACCTTTTATGGAGTCCATAAAATCCTTCAGGCTTTTACGTTTTTTAGTTTTCTCTTCACCAATGCCTTTCACTTTTGTTATGGTCTCTGGTTCTTCTTCTTTTATTTCCTTAGCTGTGAACTTTAAAAACTTAGGTCTTTCCAGCGTGTTCTCATACACGTTATATCCTTTAAGAATTAAACCGATACAGGTTGCATACATTGGTTTGGTTAATTCATCTATATGCCCGGAAGCCAGGTGCTCATTGGGAAAACCAATGCGTGCATCTAAACCGGTAATATATTCCGTTAACTGAATCAAATGTTTCAATTGGGAACCACCGCCTGTTAACACTATACCGCCATTCAGCATTTTCTTTTCAATACCTACCTGGTTTAAATGATAGGTTACAAAATCAAGTATCTCACTCATTCTTGCCTGTATGATCTTTGCAAGATTCTGTACGCTGATCTCCTTGGGTGTCATACCGCGCAAACCGGGAATGGTGATGAAAGCATTACTTCTTGCTTCGTCAGTCAGCGCGCTTCCAAATTTTACTTTCATCTGTTCAGCCTGGGTTTTTAAAACACCCAAACCTGTTTTAATGTCATTGGTGATGTTTTCTCCACCAAACGGTATAACAGCAGTATGTTTTAAAATACCTTCATAAAATACTGCGATATCAGTTGTACCACCGCCAATATCCACAATAACAACGCCAGCTTCAAGATCCTGCTCGCACATTACAGCCGCTGCTGAAGCTAAAGGCTGCAATACCAGGTCTTTAACCTGCAAATTCGATTTTTCAACACTCCTGTTGATATTGCGGATAGCATTCCTGTCGCCGGTGATAATATGAAAATTAGCGCCAACTTTTACGCCACTATATCCTATAGGGTTGGTAATATTCTGAAAATTATCAACGGTAAACTCCTGTGGTATCACATCAATGATCTGGTCGCCGGCTGGTATATATGTTTTGTATTGATTTGATACCAATTGATCAATTTCTGACTGGGAAATTTCTTCATCCGTATTATGGCGCACTATATCACCGCGGGTTTGCAGGCTCTTAATATGATGCCCTGCAATACCCACATATACTTCGTTGATCTCAAGATCAGGATTGGAGGCATAGCAGCTTTCAAGCGCCGCCTGTATGGCTTTGATGGTTTGATCAATATTCAGCACCATACCGTGCTGCACACCATTGCTGTTGGCACGACCGAAGCCAAGTATCTCTAATTTGCCATATTCATTTTTTCTCCCTGCTATGGCGGCGATTTTTGTTGTTCCTATATCAAGTCCTACAATAATGGGTTGTTCGTTATTCATGGTCGTTGATTTGTTGCGTTGGATTGTTGGTAATATTTGTCTGATTTAATGTTATTGCTGATTTTGTTGAATCTCTTCTTGTAGCTACTACCTGCCCTTTATACTGCACATCAATACAAGCATAGGTATTCCATCCTGTTTTTGCCAGCACTTCTTTATAAAATATATACAGCTTTCTAAATTTAGCGTCAAGATCAGCTCCGCTGCCTAATACAATTTTATGCTCGCCAATTTTTGGATACAGCTCAAATTGTTTTTTATCTGTATAATCTATTTGTTCAATCTGCGCTGTCCAAAAATTGTTTCTCTCCAAAAAATCGCTGATGGATTGTATTTGATTGAGCACCGCGCTGTCTGCCGCGTTCCATTTTGTTTTGTCGAGCGGGCAATTGGTAAATGCCGGTACTCTTGCAGAAAACTTAGTGCTTAAAGGCAGGCGTATCCAGTCCTTATCTATATAAAAAGTTTTTCCGGCAGTAGTAAATATCCTCGCTATCGGTTCCCGCTCCTTTATTTTAACATGCAAAATTTCATTGTTATCGAAAAACAATTCCGCGTCTTTTATCCACATATTACTTTCAAGTGTTTTTTCCATCTGCTGCAGATCAAAATCCCTGAGTGGTTTTCCTTTTATTGCCGGAGACATGTGTGCAAGCAACCCGGTTATGTCATTTTTGTCTGCAAACAGGTTGTTTTTTACATCACTTATTTCAATATTTATTCCTGTGCAGGTTTTATCATCTCTTTTTCGCATGGCAGCAATAAGGAACACAACGAGGCACACGCCGGCTCCAATCCACAAAGTGGCTGCAATAAACCTCCATATTTTTTTCCTGCTCAGCTTCATGTTGTTTATGTGGTAATGGCTTTTTTAATTGGTTCTATCAATTTATCTATATCGCCGGCGCCGGCAGTTATCAGCAAAGCATTTTTATTGTACTTATACGCTTTTTCTACCCACGCTATCAATACTTCTTTACTTTTTAAAAATTTGTTGGGGTTTTTCATCCTGTTCAGAATCATTTCGCTCGTTACGCCTTCCATAGGCAGCTCACGGGCAGGATATATTGGTAACAAAACTATTTCATCTGCCAGGTCAAGGCTTGCCGCAAATTCATCAGCAAAATCTTTTGTTCTGCTGAATAAATGCGGTTGAAAAATAACCGTGCATTTTTTTTCAGGGAACAATGATTTTGCTCCGCTCAGCAATGCTTCCAGCTCCGCGGGATGATGCGCATAATCATCTACATACACAATGCTGCTGTCATCAGCTACAGGAACGATATACTCAAACCTTCTTTTCACACCTTTAAAATCAGCAACCGCTGCTTTTATTTTTTCATCATCTATATTAAGCGCCTTAGCTACGCCTATTGCCACCGAAACATTTTCCACATTATGCAAGCCACCCATGTACAGCCTTATATCTTTAATAAGTGCCTGCGGTGTTTTTACATCAAATAAATATCCCCCGTTATCTGATCGTATGTTTTCCGCATGTATGTCGGCCCTCCATTGCTGAATACTATACGTATAGTGATGGTCAGCTTTCAGTTCACGCTCTAATCCAAACTTGCTGAAAAGTGTACCATTTTTTTTTATTTTTTCGGCAAACGCTATAAACGCGTTCTCCATTTCCTCCGCTGTTCCGTATATATCCAAATGGTCAGCATCCATTGCGCTGATCACTGCAATATCGGGGCTGAGTTTCAAAAAACTTCTGTCGTATTCATCAGCTTCCACCACACAAACATTATTGGGGCTGCTCCAGAAATTACTGCTGTAATTAGCGGCTATACCACCAAGAAAAGCATTGCAACCATAACCTGTGTGACGCAGTATATGCGCTATCATGGTTGTAATAGTAGTCTTGCCATGCGTTCCTGCTACACAGATATTAAAAGAGCTCCTTGTTATCATTCCCAACACATCACTCCGTTTCAGTAAATCATAATGATGTTGCTGGTAATACAACAACTCCCTATGATCTTTAGGAATAGCAGGTGTGTACACAACAATGTCAGCATCTTTCGGCGCCAGTTCCACATCATCGGTATAATGAATAGGTATGCCTTCAGCGGTCAGTTGTTGTGTTAACGCGGTTTCTGTCCTGTCATAGCCACTTACCTCTTTACCCAGTGATTTAAAATATCTCGCCAGTGCACTCATGCCAATGCCGCCGATTCCTATAAAATAAACTTTCTGTATATCTTTCAACTCCTTCATTATACTATTACCTGCTTTCTATAATTTTTAAAACTTCATCAGCTACAACTTCATCAGCATCTCGTTATAGCCAGCTTACTGATATTATTTTTTAATTGCTGTCTTTCGTTCTCGTTCAATGCCAGCTCAATGGCTGTTTTTACCAGTTTATCTTTTGCTTCACTGTCCTTCACCATCAGTGCTGCGTCTTTTTCTGTAAGCCTACGGGCATTAACGGTTTGATGATCTTCCGCAGCGAACGGGTAAGGCACAAAAACCACCGCCTGCTTTACCACACATAATTCAGCAACCGACATGGCGCCAGCTCTTGATATTACTACATCAGCCGCTGCAAAAGCATATTCCATTTTAGTGATGAAATCATTTGTCCATATTCCTTTTTTGCCTGCAGCTATTTTCTTTGCCTGCTCCGCAAATGGTTTACCGGTTTGCCATATCAACTGCACATCATTCTTTTCAAATGCATCAATGCCTGCTGCTATCGCTTCATTAATTGATTTTGCACCCAGGCTTCCACCGGTTACCAATATTGTTTTTTTATCAATGCTTAATCCAAAAAATGTTAAGCCTTCTTCCTTACCCACATTGTTGGCAAGTATACTCTTGCGTACAGGATTGCCGGTAACAAGAATTTTTTCCTTTGGAAAAAACTGTTCCATTCCATCACTGCCTGTAAATACCCTGCTCGCTCTTTTGCTCAATTGTATATTGGCTTTGCCACCAAAAGAATTTGCCTCATGAATAAATGTTGGGATACCTTTGCTTTGCGCAAACCGCAAAGCCGGAAAGCTTGAATATCCGCCAACACCTATCACTGCATCGGGCTTAAAACCATTAATTATATTTCTTACCTGCAAAAAACTTTTAATGATTTTAAATGGTAAGCCGATGTTTTTTATCAAAGAGCTCCTGTTAAAACCCGCTATATCCAACCCTTCAATTTTATAACCAGCCTGCGGCACTTTCTCCATCTCCATTTTGCCTTTAGCGCCAACAAACAGCAAGTTTATATCTTTATCTTTTTCCCTCAACGCATTGGCAATCGCTATTGCAGGAAATATATGCCCCCCTGTGCCGCCGCCTGCTATAATTATTTTTTTTGCCAATGTTTTTAATTTCTTCGTTTATCCGTTAACGGTAGTTGCCGCATTGCCTTCCATCTTTTCCGCATTCCGCGCCACGCTTAATAAAATGCCAATTGCCAAACAGGTGAATAAAAAGCTGCTTCCACCCATGCTGACCAATGGCAGCGGCACACCGGTAACCGGAAACAGGTTTACATTTACCGCCATATTTACCAGCGCCTGTATTACGAGCGTAAAGCTTAACGCAAGCGCCAAAAAAGCGCCGAAAGCAAATGGGCATTTCTTAAATATTCTTATACTCCGGAAAAGAAAAAGCAGGTATATAAACACAATCACAATACCTCCTATCAACCCGTATTCTTCAATAATGATAGAATAAATAGAATCGCTGTAAGGATGCGGTACAAAATTACGTTGTTCGCTATTGCCCGGTCCCAAACCAAACCAGCCGCCTTTTGCAATAGCAATTTTCATTTGCTGTACCTGGTAAGCCGATTCATGCTTATCAGCGTATGCAAAATCCTGTATACGTTTTATCCATGTAGGTATACGACCAATTTGTAACACTGCCGGCAGTTCTTTACTCTGTCCTTCTTCTTTATTATAATAACCTGTGGCAATAGTTACCAGTATTACCAGTGGAATTAAAGCTATGCCAATAACCAGCGCCAAATGTTTAACACTTACCCTGCCGATAAACATCAGCATTAAACTTGTAGCGCCGATTAATAATGCGGTAGAAAGATTTGCAGGAGCAATAAGCCCGCAGGTAATGGCCACCGGCACTATCAATGGTAAAAAGCCTTTTTTAAAATCTTTTATTTCATTTTGTGAGCGGCTAAGCTGGCGTGATAAATACATGAATAACGCAAGCTTTGCCAAATCAGATGTCTGGAAAGTAAGATTGATGATAGGCAATTTTATCCAGCGTGTACCTTCATTTATTTCCGCACCAAAGAAAAGGGTATAGATAAGCAAAGGGATAGAAATAACGTAGAGTATTAAAGCTACTCGTGAATAAATAGTATAATTAATGCGGTGCGCAAAATAAATAATAAGCAAACCTATTGCTGTAAAAGCGAATTGCTTAAACAGGTATGACTCCGCGCTTTTTGACAAACGATATGCAAGCGTGCCGGTGCTGCTGTATACCACAAGCATACTCACCAGGGTAAGCAGTATTACCGCTGCCCATATCATTTTGTCGCCTTTTGTTTTATTTAATAATGCCTGCATTTTTTTGAGCTATGAGTTTTCGGCTATCAGCCATCAGCTATCGGCTATCAGCCATCAGCTTTCAGTTGTTATCTTACCACTTATCTTTATATACCTTCTACCTTTCGCATATTTATTCACTATTGCCCATTCACTATTCACCCCGTTCACAATTCCCTCACCGCTTCCTTAAACTGCTGCCCCCTGTCTTCATAATTTTTGAATAAATCAAAACTTGCACAGGCAGGGCTTAACAAAACCACGTCTCCTTTATTGGCTAAATGAAAAGCCGCGTGTACTGCCTCTTTGGCGCTGGTTGTATTTACCATTACTTCTACATGTTTGCCAAATGCTTCATGAATTTTCCTGTTATCAACACCCATACATACAATTGCTTTTACTTTTTCTTTTACTACATCAAGCATTGTTGAATAATCATTGCCTTTATCAACTCCTCCAAGAATAAGGATAGTAGGATGCTTCATGCTTTCCAGGGCATACCATGTGCTGTTAACATTTGTTGCTTTGCTGTCGTTAATAAACTCAACACCACGTACAGTAGCTACATGCTCCATTCGATGCTCCAGGCTTTCAAAGTTTTCTACTGCTTCACGTATTTTTTCTTTTCGGATGCCAATAGTAACGCCTGCCAATCCTGCTGCCATAGTATTGTATTGATTGTGCCTGCCTTTAACCGCGAAGTCAAATACGCTGGTCGTAAATTTTTCTCCGTCAACATTTATCGTCATAATATTCTCTTTTATATAAGCTCCTTTAGGTAGTTGATAATACATAGTAAATGGCAATGAATTAGAATGTAATGGGTTTCTTGCTATATAATCAGTGATCACAGGATCGTCGGCGCAGTATATAAAAGTATCCTCCGCCGTTTGGTTTTTTATGATATTGAATTTGGACCTTATGTAGTTTTCAAACCTGTACTCGTACCTGTCAAGATGATCTTCCGTAATATTTAACAGCACAGCTATATCGGGTCTGAATGTTTTTATATCATCCAACTGAAAACTGCTGATCTCTGCCACGTATAATACTTTCGGATCTGTAGCTACCTGTTTGGCAAATGAATAACCGATATTTCCCACCAACGCACAATCAATGCCGCCGGTTTTACACACATGCCAAATCAAAGAGGTAGTTGTGCTTTTTCCATTACTTCCGGTGATGGCAATGATCTTACTATCACCTTTATACCTGTATGCCAGTTCTATTTCGCTGATTATCTCAATGCCTTTCGCTCTTATCTTTTTTACCAGCTCATTTTTTTCCGGTATGCCCGGGCTCTTTATCACTTCATCTGCATTCAATATTTTTTCTTCACTGTGTTTTCCTTCTTCAAATGCAATATCATATTGCAGCAATTCGTTTTTATATTTTGGTTGAATTGCGCCTCCATCTGAGAGGAACACATCATAACCCTGCTTTTTTGCAAGGATAGCCGCGCCAGCTCCGCTCTCACCTCCGCCTAATATGACCATTCTTTTTGCCATGCTCTTTGCCTGTCTCCTTATAATATTTTATCTCATTTTAAATGTTGCAATTGCAAACAATACACACAGTATAGTTACAATCCAGAAACGCACTGCAATTTTACTTTCATGGTATCCCAGCTTTTGATAATGATGGTGGAGCGGGCTCATTAAAAAAATACGCCTCCCCTCGCCATACTTTCGCTTGGTATATTTAAAATAACTCACCTGTAATATCACGCTCAGGTTTTCTACTAAAAACACACCGCAGAATATCGGTATCAACAATTCTTTTCTTACTATGATTGCAAGTGAAGCGATGATTCCACCAAGTGCAAGGCTGCCGGTATCACCCATAAATACCTGCGCTGGGTAAGCATTATACCACAGGAAGCCTATACAGCCCCCAACAAATGCGCCAACAAAAACCGATAGCTCCCCGAGGTTTGGTATGTACATTACATTGAGATACTCTGCAAAACGGGTGCTGCCACTCACATATACAAATACCCCGAGACACGCGCCGATCAATGCACTTACGCCTGCTGCAAGCCCGTCAAGCCCGTCGGTAAGGTTCGCACCGTTTGAGACTGCTGTTATAATTAATGTAACAGCAATGATGTATACAACCCACGTATATTTTTCCATGCCATCACCAAGCCAGGTAATAAGGCGGCTGTAATTAAATTCATGACTCTTCACAAAAGGAATAGTCGTGATAGGCGTTTTTACAACCGCATAACGATGTTCTTTGCCTTCCATTGTTACGATGGTATCTCCAATCTTTTTTTCTCCTCTCTTAAGAATATCTGTTACCTGGTTAGTGCCCTGAGGATTATAATATTCTCTCCACACAACTACATTATCATTAAAATATAAAGTGGCTCCGATAATAATACCTAAACCTATCTGCCCGATTATTTTTGATAATCCTGCCAAACCATCGCTGTCTTTTTTCTTATAATTTTCTCCTTTTGCCTGTGCTGCTTTTCTTGCTTTGATTTTTAAATAATCATCCATAAAACCAATCAAACCTAACCACACGGTGCAAAGGAGCATCAGCCTTATATATACTTTATCAAGATTGGCAAACAGCAATGTTGGTATGAGTATAGCCAGCAGGATAATGATGCCGCCCATTGTTGGCGTTCCCTTTTTTTGCTGCTCACCTGCAAGACCAAGATCACGAACGCTTTCACCAATCTGCTTTCTTTTTAAAAGATTGATAAGCCTTTTACCATATACTGTTGAGATGAACAGCGATAAAAGCACAGCCAGCAATATTCTGAAAGTCAGAAATTGCATTAACCCGCTGCCCGGGAATTTTATGCCTTCAAATTTTAACCACTCAAATAAATGATACAGCATTTTGGCTTTGTTGTTTATTGCTTATTTATCTAATAACTCAAATGTTTCTTTTAAAATCCGCTTGTCGTCAAAAGGGTGCTTTACTCCTTTTATTTCCTGGTATTTTTCATGTCCCTTTCCTGCTATTAAAACAATATCTTCTGCTGATGCAAGGCTGATGGCTGTTTTAATCGCTTCTTTTCTATCTGTTATGGCAATATATTTTTTACGCATAGATGGCTGCAAACCATTTTGCATATCATTCAAAATTGCTTCCGGGTCTTCAGACCGTGGATTATCTGAAGTGAAAACCACTTTATCACTATGTTCACAGGCCACTTCAGCCATTATGGGTCTTTTGGTTTTATCCCTGTCGCCTCCGCATCCTACTACCGTTATTATTTTTTCGTGCCCCTGCCTTAATTTTTTAATGGTTGCCAGCACATTTAATAATGCGTCAGGCGTATGTGCATAATCAACTATGCCGATAATTCTTTCTGCTTTTGATGTGATATAATCAAACCTTCCTTCCGCACCGGTAATATTGCTCAGCACCTGCAATACTTTATATTTCTCTTCGCCCAGGCAAACAGCCGCGCCAAATACCGCCAGCAGGTTATATGCATTAAATTCCCCGATAAGCCTGAAATGAACCTCCTGTTCGTTGATATTCATGAGCAAACCGGTAAGATTATTTTCAAGGATTTTTCCTTTAAACTCCGTTAGTGTTTTCAGGCTGTACAAATGCTTTTTAGCATTAGTGTTCTGCAGCATTACTATGCCCCTTTTATCATCAGCATTGCTTATGGCAAATGCATCTGAAAGAAGATTATCAAAGAATGATTTTTTCACCCTGATATATTCATCAAAAGTCTTGTGATAATCCAGGTGGTCATGCGTGATATTGCTGAATATAGCCCCGGTAAAATGCAATCCTGATATACGGTGCTGATGAATGGCGTGACTGCTGCATTCCATAAACACATGCGTGCAACCCGCGTTCAGCATTTCTTTCATTAAAGCATTTATACTGATTGCATCGGGTGTGGTATGTGTGGATGGATGTACCTCTGCTCCGATCTGGTTTTGCACGGTGGAAAGCAAGCCGCATTTATATCCTAAACCGGAAAATAATTTAAACAACAGTGTAGCAATAGTTGTTTTGCCGTTAGTGCCGGTAACGCCAACCACTTTCATTTTAGCGGAAGGCGAGCCAAAGAAATTATCAGCCATACAGGCGGCCGCAAGCGCACTGTTTTCTACCTGTATATAAGTAATGCTTTCCTGTTTTTGTTCAGGCAAATGTTCTGCCACAATTGATGAAGCGCCTTTTTGAATAGCGGTATCTATATATGCATGACCATCAGTTGCCGTTCCTTTAATAGCGATAAAGCAGGAATCTTTTGAAAACCTTTCGGGAATCAATCTGCAAATCAGATACGGCAATGCCAAGATTGCCGTGCACCGACCTGATATTTACTTTATACAATATATCCTGTAAAACCGCCATTGTTTGTTGTTTTAGCTGTCAGCTATTAGCTATCAGCCTTTAGCTTTTGTGTGCTGCATGCTCATTTGCTTCCTTCCTTTTGCTATTTTTCTTATTTTTCTTCCCATCCTCCTCTCACCTTCTACCATCCTCCTTACACCCTACACCTTCTACCCCTGACCTTCTTTCTTCCTTAATCCAGTTGCAGCGTTATCGTTTGTCCCTTGCCGATAGTTTGACCTGCCGCAAGAGATTGGTTAACTATTTTTCCTTTTCCCTTTACCTGTACTTTCAGGTTCATGTTCTCCAGTAAAAACAGCGCGTCTTTCAAGCCCATGCCTTTTACATCCGGCACCTGCTTTTCATTAACCGCCAGCGCTTTTATGCCGGGTATATTATTATCGTTGTATACATATCCCCAATCATCCCTGGCTGCAGAATCAATAAAAGAAATATTCATTTCCTTTAAGATGTTCTTGGTATCGCTGCTGTATCCGCTCCATTTGTATTTAATACTATCCGTAGCGTTTTTTGCTATATACACCGGCATATCCTCTATATCGCCCGCATACAACTTATCGGCTATTTCCCTGAAAACAGGTGCAGCCACTACCCCGCCTAAATATTGCGCGGATCGGGGTTTGTTCTTAATCACAACAATGCAGGAATATTTAGGCTTTTCTGCCGGAAAATATCCTGCAAATGATGATTGGTATACAGCATCTGTATATTTAAAATTCCCGTCGTTCACTTTTGCCGTTCCGGTTTTTCCTGCTGCATTGTACACAGCAGTTTTAAACACTTTTTTTGCAGTGCCATCTGTACAAACTGCGGCAAGGCATTCCTGCAATTGATGCAATGTTTGGTCTGAGCAAATTTTTTCATTCAATACCTGCGGCTCAAATGCGGTAAGCTGATTGCCATCTTTTTCAACCTTGTTAACGAGGTAAGGCTTCATAAGCTTACCATTGTTGGCAACCGCGTTGTATATCATTAATACTTGTAAAGGGCTAAGCATTACTTCATAACCAAAACCCATCGATGGCAATGTTTGCATATGCCAGTCTTTGCGTTTGGGATTTTTAACCATTGGTCTGAATTCTTCTTTTAAATCAACCCCTGTACGCGAAGTGAGATGCAGGTTTTCATAATGGCTGATAAATTTTGAAGGTGATTTGCTGTAATAGGTATATGCCAGTTTTGCCATTGCCACATTACTGCTATGCTCAAAAGACTCCTTAATGGTAAGATGACTCTTAGGAGATTTTTCCGCATCCTGTATCCTGCGGCCATTCAGCACCCATACGCCGCCATCAATATCAATCATATCATTAAGCCTTACATATTTGTCTTCAAGCACCGACATTAATGTAACAAGCTTGATGGTTGAACCGGGTTCAGAAGTTTTCAGCGCATAATTATCTTTTTCAAAATAAGTTCCGTCGTGCATCAAACCTAAGTTGGCTATTGCCTTGATTTTTCCTGTAGCCACTTCCATTACAATAGCAGTACCTTCAAGCGCCTGGTTATCTATCATCATGCGCATTAAAGCGGTTTGCGTAATATCCTGGATGTTCACGTCAAGTGTTGTCACTATATCCTTTCCATTTTCAGGTTCAATTTCAGAACCTTCAACAGGCACATAAGCACCACCTGAAATTCTTCTCACCAATCTTTTGCCTGATACACCTTTCAACAAGCTGTCGTAGGTTTTTTCCAATCCTACATTTTGTATAACAACCTGCCTGTTATTGTCAACATAAGTTCTTGCCAAACCAATGGTTCGGTTTGCCAGCAAACCAAATGGCGTTAGCCTTTTCTCCATGTCTTCTATTATAAAACCGCTTTTGTTTCTTCCCTGCCTTACAAGTGGCAAAGTTCTCAGCGCCTGGTATTGCTGAAAGCTTACTTTTTTCTTCAGGAGATAATACCTGTCTTTTTGTTTGTAGCCTGCCTGCAATTGCTTTTTATAGGCGGCGGCAGTTTGATCCTGAAAGAGCTTGCTTAACCCTATAGATAAGGAGTCAAGGTTGGTATTAAAACGTTTGCCTTCTTTTTCACGAAGGCCATCGGCCATAAAATCAATATGTATGTCAAAGAACGGAATGGAAGTGCTGAGCATGCTTCCATCTTCACTATAGATAGTACCGCGATCGGCATCGAGCGTACGATAGCTTAAATGCAGGCTGTCACTCAGGCTTTTCCAGTATTCACCCTGTACCTGTTGTATATAAAATGCCTTACCAATAATAAACAGGCTTAAAGCCACAATGCCCAGAAAGCAAAGCGATACTCTCCATAATATGTCTTTTTTTACTTCCAAGGTTTTGTACTGTATAATATTTATCTATATTCTCTTTTGTGGTTCTCCTTCGTGGTTCGTGAGACACGAACCAGGGCGATATAACCCCACAGCCTGTCATTCCGACGCAGGAGGAATCTGTTACACTTCATCCTTCCTGTTGCTTTTTTACTTCTCTTCGCCTGCAACAATCTTTACCGGCGGCGTTTTCAATTCTTTTAAACCCAAAGGCTCAACTGCTTTTGCCAACTCACTTTGTTTACCGCGCATCATCAGTTCGCCTTTCACTGTTTTATATTCATACTGCAATTCTTTCAGCTCTTTTGCCGTTCTGTTAATATCCTTAATGGTGTTTTCGGCATAGTGACCATTATATATGTATACAACAGCCAGCACTGCAAGAAAAAGGAAGTAATACATGTTTTTAGCAACCCAATCGTTGCTGAACCAGCTTTTCCATTTTTTTACAGGTGCAGTTGTTTTTTCCTGCTCCTGCATTAATGCTGTTATATTTTCTGTTTCATTCATTGCTGCCGTTATTTTTTTTCAGCTACTCTTAATCTTGCACTTCTGCTTCTCGGGTTTTCATTCAACTCTTTTGTTGAAGGAGATATTGGTTTTTTGGTTATCACATTAAAAGGGCTTTCAGATTTTGTTCCGTATATGGAATCAGTTTCCGGTTCTTCGAAACTGCCATAACGGAAAAAGTCTTTTACCGTTCTGTCTTCAATGCTGTGGAAGGTAATGATGGCAGCACGGCCGCCTTTCTTCAGGATGTTGGGGATTTGTTGCAGCATTTCTTCCAGCGCTCCAATTTCATCATTCACTGCAATGCGTAAAGCCTGAAATACCTGGGCAAAATATTTGTTAGGATTACCTTTTACCACGGAAGCAACGGCATTCCTGAAATCATTTACAGTTTTAACAGAAGTAACCTGTCTTTGCTGAACAATGATTTTTGCCAGCGTTTTTGAGTTGGTAACCTCGCCATAGCGTTCAAATATTTTGTGCAAATCCTGTTCGCTATAGTTTTTTACAATATCGGCTGCAGTTGTTTCCTGGCGTTGATCCATACGCATATCAAGATCAGCGTCAACAAAGCGGGTGGAAAATCCACGTTCTGCTTCATCAAACTGATGGCTTGATACACCAAGATCTGCCAGCACGCCATCAACCTCCTGTATTTTATGCAGGCGCAGCATTTTTTGAATGTGGCGGAAATTGTATTGAAGAAAGGTTATTCTCGGATCATCGGGAATATTTGCTTTTGCGTCAGCATCCTGGTCAAAAGCAATCAATTTTCCTGAATCGTCTAACCGGACAAGGATGCCCCTGCTATGTCCGCCGCCGCCAAAAGTACAATCAACGTATATGCCTCCAGGTTTTATTTGAAGCAGATCAATCGTTTCCTTAGCTAAAACGGGTATGTGGTATTGTTGCGACACAGTTGCCAGTTAAAAAGTGAAACCTGCCGGTTATAAGCCGGCAGGTTAGTGGAAAACCTAATGATTTTATCTTCAACCTTTCACCATATTCCGCTAAGCCTGTGGTGGTTTATTAGCCATTACTTCCTGAGCCAGTGTGCTGAATGCTTCGGGTGAAAAAGTGTCAAAGAGCTGTTGGTACTTATCCTTATCCCAGATTTCTATTTTATCAATGGCGGAAAGCAATACAATGTCTTTTTGTAACCCCGCATACTCCATCAGATTTTTAGGCAACAGCAGCCTTCCCGCACTATCCGCTTCCACCGTAACCCCGTTTAAAAAGTAGCGTCTGAATTCACGCACTTTCGCATCAAAATCATTCTTTCTGCTCATCTCCTCAAAAATCGGCTCCCAGTTTTTCATGGGGTAAAGGGTTAAGCAACGCTCAAAACCCCTGTTAATAAAGAAGCTACCGGTTTCTCCTTCCGGGATCTGCCTTTTAAATCCCGTTGGAAAGAGAAACCGACCTTTTGCGTCCAGAGTAGCTTCATATTCCCCTAAAAACCGTATCATTTACAAAACGTTATATCAATTTCCCATTTATTCCCACAAAATAACACATTTTCCCACCTTAAACGCAAGTTTTAATTTAAATATTTTATCCACAGCAAAAGTTTTTTTGAAAGCCTTAACAGTATTGGGTTTACAGAGAATTTAGAAGTTTTTTTTGCATGTGCACTGTATAAGCTGTGGAAACATGTGCATAAGTGTGGATATTCAACACTTCCCGATAAGCCATCTACAACTTTTGTGCTATATAAAGCACCAGAATATTTAACTATATTGCTTTACGTATTTAAACAGAAAACCACATATCTTATTAAAATCGCCCCGTATCAGCTTTCTATCTTAGTACCCTGACAGTAATCCTGATAATTCGTATGCCATTTATTAATAGCAGTGTATTGTATTATGGAAAAAGTTTCCTGCATAATAATTGAAGACCGCCAGGTAGATATGGAATACCTGCGTTCGCTGGTGGAACGACAGGATATGCTTGAATTAAAAGGCTGCTTTAATAATCCGCTTGAGGCTAACAGCTTTATTCAGCAACATGCGCCCCGGCTTATTTTTATGGACATAGATATGCCGGTAATGAATGGCATCGATTTCTTTAAACAATTATCTCCGCAGCCTGTATGTATTTTCGTTACCGCTCACAGTGAGCATGCCTGGGAAAGCTATGAGTTGCAGGCTTTTGATTTTATTTTAAAGCCGGTAAAACCCGAACGATTTGCAAACTGTATCAACAGGCTCAAAGAATATCTTGAATTACTGTTGAGGTCAGATATATATGAGTCTCATGTAGAAAAAAATACGATTACGATTAAAGAAGGAACCACAAAGCATATTATAGACATTAACGACATACTTTATATAGAAGCTTTAAAAGATTACAGTAAAGTGGTGACGGCTGATAAGAAAATAATGACGCTGTCAAAATTGAAGCATTTTATGGAGAAGCTGCCGCAGGAGGGATTTGTGAGAATACATAGGAGTTATGCGGTGGCGGTGCAGAAAATAAGTAAAATAAATGGTAATGACATATATATACAAAGCATGAAATTACCTGTAGGGAAAACATTTAAAAACGTATTAACCGATAAAATTTAATCAATGAGGAATTACATTAGATATGCACAGCTTCTTGCCCTTATAAATATACTATTTGTAACATTAGCATTTTCGCAAACAAATAGGAATACCGAAACAAAATCAGCACATATTTATTCTGCAAATGACAGCACATCAACTGTGAGTCAGGCATTTAAGGCGCAAGGTATCAGTATTCCAAATGGCAAACTACCTCTTACCAGCGGTAGTTGGTTCATGCCTCTTCCTCCTGATTTCAAGAAAGCGCTGCAAAAGCTCAGCATGGATATAGAATTTAACTTTGAAAAGCACAATGACATATACATTGTGAAAATTAGTTTAATAAAAACTAAGAAGGTTATTTTTTCAGGGAAATTTAGAAAAACCTCTGACGGAAAAAGCTACCGTTATGCTGGAAAAACAGGATCATTAAATAATAAAGTAGTTTCAAATTACTTAGAAAAGCAATCACTTGAGAACACCACAGAATTAGTAACGGCTATGTATACAGATAAAAACTTTGGCCTGATTGAGAATTCATCGATTCTTAAATGAAAATAGTATACACGTTAATTGTAATATTCCTGATTGGTAAAGTTCAGGCGCAATCAACTTTTATTGCAGATAGTTTAGTAGCTATTAAGCAATTTGCAAATGCAATAGTTGAATATAATAAAATTATTGCAGGCAAAACCACAGTTACAGCCATTGACCTTGCAAACGCTCATTTACGAAAAGGGGTTTGTTATTTTGAAACCGGCAATAATGATGCTGCGTTACAGTGCTACTTCGAAGCATTGCCATTATTTGAAAAATTAGACATTGCTGAAAGGATTACAACTGCATATTCTAATATTGCCAATGCATATTATAATAAGTATAATATTAAACTTGCAGACAAATACTGGGCTTTGGCTTACAATTATGCCGATCAGATAAGAGACTCTGTCAAACTGTTTAAATTGGTCATTGACCAGGGTTTAAGGAAATTTAAAAATGGTGAAACAAGCAGTGCAATCCGGCTTTATCAGGAGTCATTTAAAAAACTAGGGACGGCTTTATCTTCGCAACAATTATTACCATATTATACCAATCTGGGTGTTTTTTACGACACGATCAACAAAGACAGTTCTAATTTCTTTTTTTTGCATGCTGAACAGGCAGCACTGCAAAGCCAGAATAATGGAATACTGGCAAACATATATAATAACCTTGGAGACAATTATTTCATTAAAAAAGATTTTCTAAAAGCACTTTTCTATTTGCGCAAAAGTTATGGACTTGCGACCGAAAATAAAGATACTTTGCAGCAAAGTTATGCGGCGTATAACATTGCAAATGTATTTGATTCACTTGCCTTTTACGACTCTGCCTTTTACTATGCGAAAAAAACAATAATCCATAACGCTTATTTGTTTGATGCGGAAAAAGCTAAATATACTTCCGAACTCTCCGAAAAATACGAATCCGACAAAAAGGACGAAAAGATCAGAACCCAGGAAACCGAAAACAAATTAAAAAGCAGGAACCTGTTGCTTTCGTTAGGAGGAGCAGCTTTGGCAGCAGCACTTGCCATCATCAGCTTTATCAGCTACCAGCGCAAGCAAAAAGCCAATAAAATACTACAGGCTCAAAAAGAAAAAATAGAAAAGCTGAACAAAGACCTTGATGCTTCCAATCAGGTAAAAACAAAATTATTTTCCGTGATCAGTCACGACCTGCGGGGCCCGGTCAGCAGCCTGTATGCCTACCTGCAGCTGAGGAACAACGCATCTGATGCAACCGATAAAACAATTATCAGCCAAACAGAACAATTGCTGGAAGACCTGGAAGACCTGCTGGTATGGAGTAAATCGCAGTTGCACCAGTTTGTGCCCTTTCAGCAGGATATATACCTGTACGATCTCTGCAACGATGTTTCCAGCCTGTTGTATACGAACATACTGCAAAAAAATAACCGGATCACCAATCATATAGCACCTGCGCTGATGATACGGTCTGATCTGAACATTCTTACCATTGTGCTGCGCAATATCCTGTCCAATGCCATTAAATACGCGGTTACCGGTTCTGCTATCGAAGTGAACGCAAAGATGGAGCAGCAGGAGGTAACCATTGCCGTTACTAACGAAACCGACAGCCAAAACATACAGCAACTATATGCATTTCAGGGTGAGGTAGTAACCAGCGAAAAATCCGGGCTGGGCATAACGCTTGTCAAAGAGTTCATAACAAAGCTTAACGGGCAGTTCACCTACACTACAGTACAAAACAGGATAACCGCCATAATAACCCTTCCCCTGTCCAATCCAACGATCATTCAGGCGGGCGCCTGATGCCTTATTTACTTTCCCTTCATAGATAATTTCCAGCCACCGGCAGAGGAAATGCAGCTATCGCTTCATGCTGTTTGCATCTTTACATGGCAACATATAAGGATGCTTACATCAACGACATTTTATCTGATACTCTCCTGCTTCGGGGCCTTAAGTCTCGCGGCCATCTATCATACCATCCTGTATATCCAAAAACGGGATAAGGTACTCGGCTATTACTGCCTGTATTTATGGTCAATCACATTGTACATCCTCTATCGCATGGTATTTTTAAACAGCGCAGAACCATATGTGTTCCGGTATGTTGAAAGCCTGAACATCCACCTCTCTGCCGACTCTAACCTGATGTGGGTAACCTTTATCTGCTATATTCTTTTCCTGGGCAATGCGCTGGCGCCGGGTTCGGGCAATAATAACCGGATGGGCAGGTCATACAGAACCATTATCTGCATTATAATAGTTAATGCTGTTTGGGAAAATATAGCAGCCAATATACCCCCGGAAAAAACAATTGTTGTTCTTGCAGTGTCTGTGAGGGTGTGCCTGAGCGCTTTTGCTGTATGGGTTACCCTGCGCAAACTAAGGAAAAAACAAGCCTATTGCTATTATATTGTAGCAGGAACTTTTTCTATCATATTTTTCAGCCTGTTATCTGTTCTTGTGCAAACTGCTTTCAATAAAAGCCTGTTGAACATCAATACCTGGGGCTGGATGATGTTTGGCTACTACCTGGATGTCATATTCTTTTCTGCCGCCATGGGCTACAGGTTAAAGCTTGTATATACGGAAAAGGAAATGGCATTGAAAAAAATACTGGAACAACAAGACCTTATCCGGAAAAAGGAAACAGCATCTCTAAAGGCTGCATACAACGCCCGTGAACAGGAAAGAAACCGCATTGCTGCAGAGCTGCATGATGGATTGGGGGGAGAGCTTTCAACGATCGGGCTCATGGCCGAAATGACCCGCTCTTCTCAATTCGGGCTGAATGGAAAATACCTGGAACAAATCTCTGCAAAATCAAAAGCGATGGTCCAGTATATCAACGAAATTGTATGGTACCTCAACAACAACAACGATGAGCTGTGCGGCATGATCGCCCATATCCGCCGGTTTGCCGCTGCTTATCTTGATGAAGCAGGAATAGAACTGTCCTTCAAAGAACCCGGGTTCATACCCAATATAAAAATAACAGGCGATTCCAGGCGCCAGATACTGTTGCTGGTAAAAGAGACTTTACACAATATTGTAAAGCACTCCCGCGCATCGAAAGTAAATATACATATTTCCGCGGTGAACGACCTGGTGATGCGTATTGCAGACAATGGAATTGGAATAACATGCCACGCAGACAATACATACCGGGGAAACGGATTGAGAAATATGCAGCAACGTACCGACTTATTACAGGGAGCGATGCAGGTACTGCAGCAGGTCGGAACCACGCTTATTTTCTCAATACCACTTACCGTGATTTACAATAAGGACGATATAGAAAACAATGCCGGGCCAAACGAATGCTTCCATTTCCTTTCGCAGAGTATTTAATGTTGTTTGCAGATGAAATGCTGCAAACGCAGGTACTGTTTGCAATTTTGATCCGGCTTTTGTTTGTACTGGCGCTTTTTACAGAAACACCCCGGGTTTAACATCCTATGCGTTATTCATCAATTTTTTAATTTTTAAAAAATCTACAACTATGCGTAAAAATATTTTCCTGCCAATAATAGTAGTCCTGATAAGCCTTTCAGGCTGCACTAAAGTATGGGACTATTTTATATCACACCCCGGTCATCCTGCAAGAAACTGCAGCATAGAAAAAATATCATTCAAAGAAACTAATGAGGACTGGGAATCGCCGGATGCTTATGCTTTATATACATATAATACTGAAGGTAATCCTGTCTCCATTCAATATAATGTTCCACCCAATTATTTTTATCCTCCGGATGGATTAGATAAAGGATTTAGTTATGACGCGAATAGTCGCTTACGCGTTTACACATCTGATGCATTTATTACCTTCTGGCATTTATACACCTATGTGAGCCCTGCAAAAATTACAGATTCCATTTTTGTATACAGTGGAGGAGACTATGCTGTTAACGATCATCCGGATACATACGTTAGCGTTAATGTCAGCCACCTTACTTTAGATATGTTTGGTCGTATTATAAAAGAAGAAACCATTGAAGAAAGCGGTTATACAAGTGAAAAAACATTTGTTTATAATGCAGATGGCAACCTCATAATACCTGGTGTAACATACAGCGGCAAACCCAACATCAGGCAAACCAATAAAATCTGGCAGTTTATTGACAGGAACTACAGTGTTAACCAGCCACGGGGTGAAGTAGCTGTATTTAATACTTATAGCTTACCATATATATTTCGCAGTCCTATGTCATCTCAGTCTGAAGTGCTGCCGATAGCACCGGAAGCTGTTGTTACGTACAATTGTGATTAGCGCTTTAAAAGCTGATGATATCACTAATTATCATTACTCTTTTTTTTACACTACTAAACAAATAAACCATGAACGCAATATTAAAAAAAAGAAAATTGCAGCTATTATTACTGCTATCGTGTATAGTTACCTTATTTACGTTATGCAGAAAAAATGACCCGATAATTAATCCCGCCGATGATATTCCGGCAGACAAAGAAATAACCGCCAATATATCAGGTAAAGTATGGGATGAAGAAGGTTTACCGGTAAACGGAGCTGCTGTTACGGTTGGCAGCACCACTATACAGACAAACGAATTGGGAAGTTTTTACATGAGCAATGTAAAGATCATGGAGCGCAATGGCTTTATACAAATTGAAAAAGAAGGTTATTTTAAAGGGCTTAAAACCATAAGTGTTGGCGCCGGCAGGGAAAACAGTATAGAGGTAAAGCTGCAAAAACGCAACCTTACCGCCACCTTCAGTGCAATAGCGGGAGCAACAGTTGCCGTTGACGAGGGTTCTCAAATAATTTTTGACCCGGGCGCTATCATCAGAGATGCCGATAAATCTGCCTATAGCGGCGCTGTAAAAGTATATGCAAAATATATTGATCCCACCGCAGAAGATTTTCTGCAAATCATGCCGGGTAACCTGGTTGGTTTTACGGCAAACAACGAGGAAGTGCGCCTTATCAGCTTTGGTATGCTGAACGTGGAGCTGGAAGGAGAAAGCGGGGAAAAGCTCCAGTTAGCCGAAGGTAAACCGGCTACCATAAGCGCTGAAATTCCCGATCAATTGCTGAGCCAGGCTACCGCAAGTATACCTTTATGGTATATGGATGAAAACAGCGGGCTTTGGAAAGAAGAAGGCGTTGCCACAAAAGAAGGTAACAGGTTTACAGGAAAAGTATCACATTTCAGCTTTTGGAATTATGATTATTATAGTGGCGCAGGGCTGCCGTTGTATAAAATCAAAGCACGTTTTGTAAATAAAAACAATGCTCCTGTTGCGTATAAAAAGTTCACTATTTCCACCCGTTCTGTAACACACCAGGAAGATATTACAGATTCTACCGGCTCAATTAATTTTATGGGCTCTCGCGATAGCATGATCATCAGGCTTTGGCTTGCCCCATGCAGTAACAATACGACTATTTTTAAAGTTGGCCCATTTACTAATGACACAGATCTTGGTAATCTTATGGTTGATGATACCTCTTCAACTAATATTTTAAAAGGAAAATTAGCTGTTTGCGACAGCCGTGTACTGCAAAACGGCGGTTTATTATACCTGTATGAAGGAACAAACTTTTTGCAAAGTACCAGTATTGACAACAACGGAAAATTTGTTGTGGCTGAAGGGGAAGTGTGCCTGACCAGCAAACCATCAATCAGTTTCAGGTTTTACAATTCCCACTTTGTTTTATTAAAAGATACTACTATGTTATTTCCAAAGGGTACTACGGATATTGGAAGCATACAGAGCTGCAGGCAAAATAAGCCGCCTGTTGTAAATGCAGGAAATGACCAGGAAGTACCGGCAGGTAGCCTGGTATATTTAGCTGCAACTGCAAGCGATCCCGATGGAAATATAGTATCTTACCTATGGCAAAAAGTAAGCGGGCCCGCCGGCGATGCCATTTCGCAACCTGCCGGTGCATACACAGCCTTATCATTCACTAATGAAGGCACATATATATACAGGATTACGGTTACTGATAACGAAGGCGCTACCGCAAGCGATGAAGTAAGCATAAAAGTAAATGCGGCAACCGCAACCGATTCTTCAGCAATAAAGGTTACCATAGATACTGCTGTTTATAATATTGCCGCCCCCGCAGATGGAATAACAGCTTCAAGATCCGGTACCACAACCAGCATTTCCGGCAAAACAGAAAATTACAATTTTGGCAATCCCAAATATGCAATGGTATCATTGTCGTTTAGTGGCAATGAAAGTGCAGGCACTTACAACACCACAGGTCTTATTAATGCCGGTGCTGAAGCCTACATCATTAAAGAAGGCTCAAGCGAAGTGAAGGCATATGGAAAAACCAGTCAGTTTGTTGAAGGGATTTTTACCGGAAAAGTAATACGCGCTGTAGATTCAAGTAAAACAAACCCGGCAACAATTCCCGCTTCGATAGTATTTAAAGCGATAAGAAAACAATAAGTAACAGGGTTCCGAACCTTTTGAAAAGTTCGGAACCCTATACGACAAATCATCTATAAACTTTTTGCCGGCAATCTTTATTCATGGTTTGTTCTTTGTCTTTTCAATTATGATTATTTACATTAAAAAAACTACAATGAAAAATTTGATTTTATTCCAGGAAAATACAGGACAGTTTGAGTTCCTGAACTCAATTGAAAATTCAGATTTAAGGAATTTGATAAAAAACTTTGCAGACAGCTTAGCCGAAACGTTTGAGTCAATAAAAACAAGTCTTCAACTTAATGGATATTATAACAGAATAGTTGTGCTTTCTGATATTAATTGCACTAAATCCAAACTTTTAAAAGAAATGATCAGGCAAACGCGGGAAGGAAATATTTTCGATCTGTTGATATTAGGTCATGGTCGAAAAAATGAATTACTTCTTCACGAAAACGAAAAAATGACGGATAGAGATATAAAAGCTTTACTATCAGAAGCAAGAAAAGAGCATCCGGGAATAAAATTTAACTTGAGATTGGTTTACATGTGTAACTGCAATGCAGCAACGCTATTGGACTCCTGGCTACAGATAGGCGCTAAAACTGCTTTAGGATGTAAAAATATAAACTACATGCCGGAACCGCAGGTTACCTTCTTTTTTGAAGATTTTGTAAAAAAGGGATTTAATGTTATTGATGCCAATAACAGAAGCTTCGAAGGATCGAACCTTGCCTGGAGCATTACAGGCCTTGAGGAAGTAAAAAGGAGAGGCTCAAAACTGAGTGTAAAGGGTGAAAACATAAAATTTGACGGACGTAGGCTCTCTGTAGGTGAGCTAGTTGAACGCAATATTTATGCGGGCACCTTACATAATTATACAAGCATCTATATGATCGAAGGCGAAAAATATCAATTCGTAGCTGCTTCAACCGACAAATGGAAAAATGGTTCAAAGTCAACTAACGCAAATGGGTATGCAAAAGGACCGTTTGATTTCCCTCGTCAATCATCACATAACATGATGTCATTAGTGGGGGAAATCTTCAACGATAACGATAATGTGTTAAGCTATACAGGCACACATTTTAAAATTGGCACTTCAAAAACATGGGCTGTATCAAAATCAGGATTTTTGGTTTGCCATGCTAATGACGGGCTTCCATTTTATGGTGATAATAGCGGCAAGATAACCGTTAAAATCAAAAGGATTTTATAAGTTTTAAAATCATCCGTTATATACTATATCAAAAACTTGCGCTAACATGTATATTAAGGACATAAGTAACAAGGGTCCGAACCTTTTGAAAGGTTCGGACCCCTAAAGCATCTTGCTTTTGATCTCGTCAACCCCATGACTCCGTACCCGCAAATCCAGGAGTAATCACATTATTAAATAACAGGATTATGCAGGATAAATTTTTCATCAGCTACTCAAGAGTTGATACACCTTTTGTTTTAAAGCTGGCAAACGATCTTAAGAGCGCCGGGGTTAATATCTGGCTGGATCAACTGAATATTCCGCCCGGAGCGCATTGGGACAATGAAATTGAGACTGCACTTAATAGCGCTACCTGCGTGCTGGCTATTATATCTCCCCAATCCATGGAATCAAAGAACGCCATGGATGAAATATCTTTTGCGCTCGAACAAAATAAAAAAGTCATACCTGTTCTTTTAAGCAATACCGAAACATCTTTCAGGTTAAGAAGATTACAAAGGATTGATTTTACAGGTGAATATGAAAAAGGCGTAAATCAGCTATTGAAGGCAATTCAAATTACGGGTGAAAATGATGATAATAAAAAACAGGATACCACAGGGGAAATCACCGACATTAAAAATACATTTCCTGAAGGATTTGTTATTGCTAAAAAATCAACTGATACCGGTGATAATTTTTTTTCAGAAAGACCACCGTCATACGCTAAAAGAGCAGACCAGGAGGATGAAATAGTTACGCCGCAAAGGCTTACAACAGAGGATCTTAAAAATATCATCCAGGATCACCTCTCCATTGCTAAACAAACCTTACCTCCCAAAAAAACCGGGAATAAAAGTAAAACCCTCCTGTATGGCATAATAATATTTGCAACAGTAGCGGCTACGGCAGGTGTTACATGGGGAATCTTTAGTAATAATAACCAGCCTTCTGATTTTAAAATTAAGGAAGAGATACACCCTGTGCCTATTACCATCACCTCCACAGACAGCACGAATAATCCCAACAGGGTTAAGGAAGATATTGCTGTTACAGAAAAAGAAAAAAAACAAACAGCAGAGGTTATACAACCTGCACCTGTTATTATTCCTCCCGTAATAAAAAATAAACCTGCCAATACAAATGTGCAGCCGGAAACAAAAACAGGAATTGTTGAAGAAATAATTGCAGAAAAAAAAGAACCGGAACATGAGATAAAAGATCAGCCACCGGCGCAGGATTCAACAGTTAAGCAGCCGGTGATTACGCCGGTAAAACAACCCGAAACCCCACCGCAGCCTGCACTACCCAAAGAACTGTTTATTAATACCGAAATTTTATTTGAGGTAGTGCTTGAACGTATGCCTGACATGAAATCAAAAAGAGATTTCCAACCCGTAACATTTGTGGTAACAGACCCGGTAGTTTATAAAGGAATTACACTGATCAATAAAGGCGCTATTGCCGAAGGCGCAGTTTCGCTGGGAAGCATACATTCAACCATGCAGATGAAACATGTAAGAGGCGCAGACGGGCAAATTATAGCGCTAAAAATAAAAGAAGCCGGCGTTCCGATGAAAAAAATAAGGATGGATCAGCCATACCAGGTTATGATAAAAAAAGGGATAAAGTTATTTTTCTAACACTATTTAATGCAAAGGGGTTTGAGCTATGGGCTGTAAGCCATAATTTGTAGTTTGTAGTTTTTTGTTACACAGACCTCACAGGTTTTAAAAACCTGTGAGGTCTTAAAAACCTGAAACCCGAAACCTGAAACCTGCAACTTGAAACCTGCAACTTTTCCCCTGCTTAAAATCGCCAATAATCCTTAGCTTTATAAAACACGCTAACAAAACACCTATGACGGAAAATACAACACCCCGTAAAAAACACGACACGCTTTTAAAGGCAGCTTTTGAAGAACTTTTCCCTTACCTGCTGCGCTTTTGTTTTCCCGATGCAGATAATATATTCAATTTTCGTAAAAAGCCTGTGTTTCTTGATAAGGAACTGTCCGAACTGTTTCCCGAACCCGAAAAGCAGGGCGGTAACAGGTTTGTTGATCTGCTGGCAAAAGTTTTTCTCAAAAGCGGTAAGGAAGAATGGATACTGGCGCATGTTGAAATACAGGGATGGAATACCAAAGATTTTCCCTTGCGGATGTTTCAGTTCTGGTACCGCATATACGACCGGTATACTACAGATATAACAGCCCTTGTTATTTTCACCGGTAATCAAAACCAACAAATCGCTGATACTTTCCATAAAACCTTTATGGGAACAGAAATTATTTATCGCTATAATACCTATCATATTTTCGATCATACGGAAGAAGAGTTGCTGGCGATGAATAACCCCTTTGCCCTGATTGTACTTGCGGCACAAAAGGCGCTGTTGCAGGGCAAAGTGCCGGAAGAAGAGCTCGGCAAACACCGGCTTACCATAGCAAAGGCATTGATACAAAGCAAAAAATTCAGCCATAAAAAGATACAGGAGCTCATGCTTTTTCTTAAAAGCTTTATTTACATTGGAAACAAGGAAATAAACAGTAAATTTGACGAACAGACATATCAGTTAACCGGAAAAAAAATTACTATGGGCATCATGGAAACCTTAAAACAGATAGCACGCGAAGAAGCTTTTGAAGAAGTTTTTGAAGAAGCTATTGAAAAGGGTATTAAAAAGGGTATTGAGAAAGGTATTGAGAAAGGGCGCAAGAAAGGCGTGGAAGAAGGAATCGAAAAAGCTAAACAGGATGTTATTGAAAACCTTATTCTCAGGTTGGGACTTTCAGATAAACAGGCAGCCGATATTGCGGAAGTGCCTGTCAGTTTTATAAGAAAAGTCCGTACCTCGCTGAAAAAGAAAAAATAATTGTAATGAGATGTCAGCTATTAGCTATTAGCTTTCAGCAGTCAGCATACAGCCAATAGGGTTTAAAGTTTATGGTTTTTTGTTTGAAGTTTGTTGTAACCATAAATTATAAACCACAAACCTGATACCTGATACCTCACACCTGATACCTCTCCATCAAAAAATACAACTAAAGTGTTATTATATGATATGATAATATCAATAACTTAGACTGTGAAAGAAAGATAGTATGCACGGCATTGGCGATGCCCAAAAGCATTCGCTTTAAGATGAAATACCCAATATGAAAGAATTCATACATGCTGGCTATGGAGAATTTCGATTTTTATTTTGTATTCAACAGTTTTCACAAGCCCATCCGGGAAATAAATTCCTCTGTAAAAAGTAGCAGGTATGCATTTCCGGATGAGGCACAGCAGGAGCGGAGAATCAAAGAACTATCCGCTTTGCCCTGTAGCTTTGGATTAGTAGTCGATACTTCTGTTGACAGGATAACGGCAGTTCCCGGACTTAGCTTCCCGTTTAAAGAACCCCGCCTGAATGGTAAACAATTTTCCAGGCTGATCCACCCGGGTTATCTGATCCCCTTTTAGTTTTTGCCCGATTTGCTTACGAAGTATCGCTGGATGCTAAATTTGAAAACTACCTGCAAAAAACCATCAGAGATTATTTGAAAGATGTTTTTGAAAAACAATACAAAAAATTAAAGCTGCTGAAACTGATACAGGCAGATAACACAATAAGCAACAAACAGATCGCTGTAACCCTCCATCTAAGTGAGGAAACGGTTAAAAGCTACAATAAAGACATGCTCCAGAAGTTAAAATCTATCCTCGGTTACCAGTTTGTTTCCCTCCGCGAAGCCGTTATTTCCCTTACCAGTAAAGGATACCTGTAACAACAACCCCATTGGGGTATTTTTGTTCTTGCTGCCGTATTATATTTTCGTTTCAGAACATGTGCTATTTCGCTCAAAATTATCCGGCCTTCCCATTTAATCCATAGTATACTTTTAGAAATTCCTTTTTTGTAAGAAGTGGTTCAATAACCCTGTCCCTCGCTACAGCGGGGAGCGGGAAAGAGCTTGCCTACCGGCAGGCAGGGGTGAGGTACTACAACTTTCGTGCTATTGTTTCGTAAAATTAACGTCATTAGTTTTACTACGTTTTTCAATCCTCCAATATATCTTTTGAATTTCCTGCATTAACTCGTACTCCCGCATTTAATTGAGCCTCATCCCCGGCCCCTCTCCGAATGGAGAGGGTTGCTCAAATTCAAACCGGGATGATGAAACACAGTGAGGAGGAGGTTGTGGATGCCGGAAGCATGAAAATGTGAAAATGTACGAAGCCGCAACGCTTTGTCTGGATATATTTTATAGCTGATGTGGTAGATATATAAGTTTGGATGTATTCTATAGCGCCGTCCCTCCCCGCGAGGAGAGGGACAAGAGGGTGAGGCTGCCCTCTCACATTCAATCATCAGCAATGGAACTGTTAATTGAAAACGGTTATACCAGGATTACATATAACGCCGAAGAAGAATTTACTATTGTAACCTTATCCTCCTCAATAGTAAATGCCTGGCAAATGCTTGAAAAAGAGAAGACACTGTGCAGAGTAAAAGGCATAACACAATACAAGGTTACTTATGTTAACAAAGACATAGAAAAAAAAGACGCTACTGTTTTTATGATCATGTTCAGGCGGTGCATGCACACTAAAAAGGAACAGTTGTGGGTGCAATCGCTTGAATTAAAAAGCAGCTATTTAAACATACCACTAAAACTTACACCATGAGGTACATTATTTTTACTATTTTATTGTTCGTACAACTCTCATTATTTGCTCAATCAACCGGAGATTATAGGAGTAAACAGTCAGGCAATTGGAACGATGCTACCACCTGGCAGCGACACAACGGTACCGCGTTTGTAGATGCTGCAGCGCCACCGGATGCTGCAAGCGGAACCATTACCATAAGGAACGGTCATACTATTGCAGTCAATAATGAACTAAACGGTGGGCAGATAATAATCGCAGCAGGTGGGGTGCTCAACTGGGCTAACGGTCACCTCAACGCCAGTTTAACCAATAATGGTACAATCAATCTTAATGGCATTGGTGTAAGTATAGGCATAGGCAATGGCAACCAACCCACGATAAATAACAATGGCACTTTTAACTGGAATGACGGTGACATTGCTTTTTATGGTATCATTTTTAATAATAATAGTGGCGCCACCATTTTCGCCAATGGGAATAATAGTATGTATTATCAAACAGGCGTCAATAACATTTTTAACAATGCAGGTATCTTCACCAAACAAAATGGCTCTGGAACTACACATTTCACTAATCTCCCATGGACAAATTCTGGCACTATTAATGGAATAGGCACTATTGCAGCTAATCCCGTATTTACCAATACCGGCACCATTGAGCCGGGAACTTCACCGGGTATTCTTCAATTTGAGAGCTCGGCATTTGTAGGCATCCAGCCTTTATCACCTACCAGCACTCTTCAGATAGAAATAAAAGATGGCTCAGGACCCGGTACAGGCTTCGACCAGTTTACTATAAATAATAATCTCATGCTTGCCGGAACATTAAGAGTTTTAGAACTATCTGAAACTGTTCCAAATGGATCTTATGAAATTATTAAAGTTCTTTCAGGTACTATTTCCGGAAATTTTTCAACGCTTGACCTCCCCCTGGGTTATACCGTAACTGTAAATCAATCTAATGTTATTTTGAATTATGATGATGATCTGGATGATGATGGTGTGAAAAACAAGATTGATTGTGCCCCCACCGATCCCAACAAATGGCGCTCCGCCGAACTCTATATTGATAAAGACGGTGATGGCTACGACAACGGTAAAGCAACCGTTTGTTACGGTAAGGATATTCCGTCCGGGTATATACAAACCAGCAAAGGGTCAGATTGTAATGATAATGATTCCAATATTAACCCTGCCACCGTTTGGTATAAAGATGCAGATGGTGACGGTTATAGTGACGGTACTACAAAAACGCAATGCGATCAGCCGGCAGGTTATAAATCAGCCGCTCAGTTAACGGCTGTTACCGGAGATTGTAATGACAATGACGCCACCAAATGGCGTTCCGCCGGACTTTACATGGATAACGATGGTGATGGTTATGATGGCGGAAAACAAACAATTTGTTACGGGCAAAATATTCCGGCCGGGTATATGCAAACCACAAAAGGATCGGATTGTAATGATAATGATGCCAATATAAACCCCGCTACCATCTGGTACAAAGATGGCGATAACGATGGCTATAGCGATGGTACTACAAAAACACAATGTGATCAACCGGCAGGTTATAAGTTAAAAGCTCAGTTAACAGCTACCAGTGGCGATTGTAAAGATGATAATGCCGCTGTGCATCCCGGCGCTCCCGAAATTTGCGGCAATGGTATTGATGAAGATTGCGATGGTAAGGATGGTGTTTGCGCACCAACAGACAGCGATGGTGATGGCGTGCCTGACAATACAGACTGTGCGCCCAATGATAAAACCAAATGGCAATCTGCAACATTGTATATTGATGCTGATAACGATGATTATGATAACGGGAAAACTACTATTTGCTATGGAGCGAAAATCCCATTAGGTTATAAAACTACAACACTCGGTACAGATTGCAATGATAACAACGCCACTGTTCACCCCGGCGCTCCTGAAATATGCGGCAATGGTATAGACGAAGATTGCGATGGTAAGGATGGTGTTTGCGCTCCAACAGATACAGATGGTGATGGTGTACCCGATGCTGACGACTGTTCTACATCTGACCCAACAACCTGGCGATTAGTTACACTTTATAGCGATTTTGATCATGATGGCTCTTTTGCTGAATATGGTACTGAAATGTGTATTGGAGCGGATATTCCATCTGGCTATTCCGAATATCCGGGCACAGACTGTGACGATAGTGATAGTAAAGTATGGTTTAAAGTAACTGTAGCTGTAGATAACGATGGTGATGGAGCTACTGTAGGAGAGCCTTTTGAAATTTGTTTTGGAACAGAAATGCCTTTTGGCTATGCTTACCCTTCAGCAGAAAAAGACTGTAACGATAGTAACCCCGACATTCATCCCGGAGCAACTGAAATATGTGATGGTATTGATAATAACTGTGATGGACAGGTTGATGAAGGCTTATTATTCTGGATATACCCGGATAACGATGGAGATGGTTATGGAATCGATGAAGGAAAAATATATTCCTGCAATGTGCCCTATGGTTATGCAGATCATGGTGGCGATTGTAAAGACGATGACAATGCCATCTATCCCGGTGCAGAAGAAATATGCGGAGATGGTATAGATAACGATTGTGACGGGCAAATTGATGAAGGTTGTAGCGGAACCGGAGATTACTATTCTAAGCCATCTGGCGATTTACATAACCTATCAACCTGGGGTATAAACCCTGATGGCAGCGGTACGCAACCCACCGACTTTGGAGAGGGTAAGATCTTCAACCTCGCCAACCGCTCCGGTAACTATACCATGACAGGTAACTGGACAATAACGGGCACACTGGCAAATCCATCCGGCAGCCAGTTAAAGATAAACGGATATACACTTTCACTTACTGCATTAACAGGAGCGGGTACTTTGAGTGGATCAACTACTTCAAATCTTATCATTACGGGTGAAGGCGGTAGCAATTTCGGTACTGTCAACTTCACAAGCAATGAAGGCATACTTAAATCGCTTACCCTTAACCGTAGTGGTTTATTTGAAGTATCCAACATAGTAACCCTTGGAACAGATTTAAGTATTTATGATGTATTAACAATAAATGGCAGCATGCTAAATACCTCTGATAAACTTACACTTAAAAGTACTGCAACCGGCACAGCAAGGTTTGCTCAATTAATAGGGGGCATTTACGGCAATGTAACCGTAGAACGCTATATACCTGCAAGAAGAGCATGGAGACTAATGAATGCTCCTGTAGGCGGTACACAAACCATCAACCAGGCATGGCAGGAAGGGGTAACTACAGCTTCCGCTAATCCAAACCCTGCGCCGGGCTATGGCACTTATATAACCGCAGGTACGGTAGCCAATGGCTTTGATCAGAATATACTCGGGCAAAGTACTTCATCACTCAAGAGCTTTACATCAGCAGGAGCATTGCAGGCAGTAAGCAGCACGCATACAGCTAAAGTGGCCAACACGCCTTATATGCTGTTTGTAAGAGGCGACAGAAGTCTTACTATAAAAGACAATACAGTACCGGCTACCAGTACCACGCTCCGCGCCACCGGGCCGTTGTTAACCGGCGACCAGGTCATACCGGTAGCAGCATCAGGCTTTACTGCCGTAGCCAACCCGTTTGCATCACCCATTAACTTTGGCAGCATTGACAGACTCAATGTAACCAACAGTTTCTATGTATGGGATCCCAAAATGGGAGGCGCGAATGGCGTAGGCGCTTATGTAAACATCAGCTATAATGGCACAGGCTATGATATCACTCCGGCTTCGGTTAGCCCTGAAAGCCAGTATATACAGAGCGGTCAGGCCTTTTTGGTACAGTCAACCGGTGTTGCAGGCGGCCTTATGATTAGAGAATCAGATAAATCAGGCGGAAGTACAGATAATGTATTCAGAGAGGTATCAGGTATCAGCGATCAGCAGTCAGCGATCAGCAGTGGGCTGGTATTTGCACCGGCGAGGAATGCTATAGGCCTGAGGGTAAACCTGCAGATAGCGAATGGTTCGCAAAGAGGTGTGCTGGATGAAGTATTTGCCTCTTACAGCACCAGCTTCTCTGATGAGATAGATGATATGGATGCATTGAAAGCAGAGAATATGATGGAGAATCTTGCCATCATAAGAAAGGGTCAGGCATTGATGGTAGACAGGAGAAACCTGATACAGTCAGCAGATACTTTGAGGCTGAACCTCACCAATACATCGGTATCAACTTATATGTTTGAATTCAGTCCGATAGAATTATCCGGTGCGGAATCAGTAACGCTGGTGGATAATTACCTGAAAACAAATACCAATATAAGCCTTACAGAAACATCCCAGGTATTCTTCCAGGTAAGCAGCGACAGCAAATCAGCAGCGGCAGACAGGTTCAGTGTGATTATAGTAAATAAAAAAGGATTACCCGGACTGAACAGGAATATTGACCCAACGGTTATCGTTTATCCCAACCCGGCAACAGGCAATAATATAAACCTGAAGTTTGATAATATTAAAGGCGGTGCTTACACCATTGAGTTGGTAAACAATGCAGGGCAGGTAGTATACCGCAGGCTTATACAACTGGCAGCAGGCAGCAGCACCCGCCGCGTGGATATCAGCAATAATATTACCTCAGGCATTTACCAGGTAAGAATAACAGGCAGGGATATGCGGAAAGTGGTGAAGGTGTTGAAAAGGTAGAAGGGGAAAGGTAGAAGGAAAGCAAAAGAAACAGGCTGATTACTAAAAGCTGATGCTAAAACAACAGAGACAAGATAGATTCGTAGAGACAAGGCATGCCTTGTCTCTACCCTAAACCAAAAACAATAAACTGTAAACCAAAAATCTCAAATTCATGCAACTAAAAACATTCTTTACAGCAGCAATCCTTTTAAAGCAAATCCTTCCCGTCTTAATATACTGTGCAACTGGCTTCCAATTGATTTACGCGGGTACTTATTCATTTTGATGTATGCCCGACAGCAGGTAGTCTAAGGTTATTCCAAGTGCAGCGCATATCTTTTTCAGCGTAAGCACTGTTGGGTTGCTGCCTCCCTTTTCTATCCTGTTCATATTCGGTTTCTCCATATCAATCAAATCACCCAGGTCAACCTGGGTAAGTCCTTTTTCCTTCCTGATATCACGTATCCTTTTACCCAATGCTTTCAGGAACACATCATCCTCTTTGCTGATCTTGGTCATAAGAGAGGAAAAGTCCTGATTTAGTAAGGATTGAAGGTTATCTTAAATGATAACTATTGTATATATTTGTACTTTCGGATTTATGAATCCTGCACCAAACCAACTCATCAATATGAATAACACCCGGCCAACAATCGCTATTGCCGACGACCACCGTTTAATGCGGGATACATTAGCTGCGTTTTTGCACGAACAGGGTTACAACGTAGTCATACAGGCCAGCAACGGACAACACCTGCTCGACCAGCTTAACCATATAAGCCCTTTGCCAGACCTGTGCCTGCTGGACGTGGATATGCCGGTTATGGATGGCTATGAAACAGCCTGTTACCTGCGTAAACATTATACATCCATAAAAATACTGGCGATTTCTGTATTTTATAATGAAGACAAGAAAGAAAAAATGCTGCGTTGCGGGGTAAACAGTTTTATCTCCAAAATCAGTAATGCCGAAGAATGGAAACAGGTATTACAGGAGCTTTGCCCGGGAGAGCGCTGAAATGTCTGTAAAACACATGCTATAGCAAACAGCGTTCCGGGCCTTTGAAAGGTTGAGAACACTGTATGTTTATTTATCTTGCAGCCCGCAGCAGCATAGCTGCGCATTATACTATGCATCCGCAACATTTATCCATACAGGATTTTACTTACGAGTTACCTGAAAACCGAATCGCTCAACATCCGCTTGCGCAAAGAGACGCTTCAAAGTTGTTGATATATAAATCGGGAAAGATTTTGGAAGATGTTTACAGCAATATCACCCGGTATATCCCTGCCGGCTCGCTGTTGGTTTTTAATAATACCCGTGTAATAGAAGCAAGACTAAAATTCAAAAAACCTTCCGGTGGTGTTATTGAGATATTTTGCCTTTCACCCCACAAGCAATACCCTGATATTACAACCGCCATGCTGCAACGCGGCAAAGTATGGTGGAACTGTTTGATCGGGGGCGCCTCCAAATGGAAGACCGGGATGGTGCTGGAGAAAGAAATACCATCACCAGGCGGGAATATATTAATGCAGGCTTCTGTTGCAGAGCGGAATACTGAGCGCTTTATCATTGAATTATCATGGCAACCTTCGCATTTTTCTTTTGCCGAACTATTGCATTTCGCCGGTGAAATTCCATTGCCGCCTTATATGAAACGCAGTGTTGAAAAAGATGATGAAGAAAGGTATCAAACCATATATGCGGCACATAACGGGTCGGTAGCTGCGCCTACTGCCGGCTTACATTTTACGGATAATGTTTTTACTGCTCTTGCAAAGAAAAAAATTGATGCCGGGTTTGTAACCCTGCATGTAGGTGCAGGCACATTCAGGCCTGTTAAAGCTGAATACATGAAGGATCATACCATGCATGCCGAATATATAGATGTGAACCGGGTATTTATTGAAAAGCTGTTACATAATACCGGCAGTGTGTTTTGTGTAGGTACAACATCTTTACGAACGGTGGAAAGCCTGTACTGGATGGGAGTTAAGATAAAACAACAGCCAGGTATAACCGAAGATAAATTAACCATCAGCCAATGGGAGGTTTATGATGATTTAGCGCAACACGCATTGCCTGCAGCAACCGCGCTTACAACATTACTCGGGTGGATGGACAGGAATAATACAGAGCGCATAATAACGCAAACGCAAATATTGATTGCACCGGGTTATAAAAGCAAAATCATTAAGGGGCTGATCACTAATTTTCACCAGCCGCAATCAACATTATTACTTTTGGTTTCCGCATTAATTGGTGACGATTGGAGAAGCGTATATGCATACGCGTTAGTGCATGATTTCAGGTTTTTGAGTTATGGCGATGGGTGTTTGCTGTTTGTGTAGTGTATTTTTTTACTTCAACAAAGGGAAATCAAGTGTAAATACAGAACCTTTTCCCTCCGCGCTTTCAACTTTAATTTTTCCCTTGTGCGCGTCTACCATTGATTTTACATAGCTTAAGCCCAGCCCGAACCCTTTTACATTGTGTATGTTGCCCGTGTGCGCACGGTAGAATTTTTCAAATATCCGGCTCACAGTTTCTTTATTCATGCCAATGCCATTATCCTCAATTTTAATGCGGATATTATTACCGGTATTCTGGGTGCTGATGTAAATCTGCAATCCCGTATCTTTTGAATACTTAACAGCATTATCAATAAGATTGGTAAGCAGGTTGGTAAAATGTACTTCATCAGCCTCTATCAAATCATTTTTAGCATTCAGGAGCATGTCAGCCTTTCCCTGTTTGTCTTCAAGCTGAAGCCTGAAGTTATCCATGATATTGTTGATGATATCATGAACATGCTGGTGCTTCATATTCAGTTGCACATCTTCCTTATCAAGCAATGCAGCCTGTAAAATTGTTTCTACCTGCTTATTCATGCGCTTGTTTTCATCTTTAATAATGCCGCTGAAATACTGCATCTTTTCCCTGCTCTGCATTACCTTTTCATTCTTCAGGGCATCAACTGCTAATGATATGGTGGCAAGCGGCGTTTTAAACTCATGTGTCATATTATTGATGAAATCACTTTTGATTTCACTCAGCTTTTTCTGCCGGAGCATGGTGCGTACGGTTATAAAAAATGCTGTGCAAATAAGCAGTGTAAACAATACCGAGCCTGCTATCATCCATGCAGAAGATTTCCATAAAAGCACTTTAAGGTTAGGCACAATTACCCAAAGTTCTTCTTCCGCAACCAAACCCTCGGCAATAGTACCGGTAGGTGCCGATAAAGGAAATCCAAAAGCTCGGTTTTGAACAGTATCTGCCAGCAACCTGGTGAAATTGATTGTTTGCATTTCGTAATTATTACCAACATTGCTGTTATTTAAAATCGCGAATTCAAAGCTTGTTCTTTGTAAGCCTCTTTTTTTAAACGCGGTTTTTAATTTTTCATAAATCTGGTTAGGAGTGTAGCGCTGTGATACGGTAGGTGATTTAAAAAATCCGTTCAATAACTGGTCTTTAGGCCATTCCGGGGATAGTTTGGGAATACCTAAAGCGGAGAATTTTGTAGTTTGTTCAGCTATATCCTGACCTACATCGCTTAATGCAAGCTGAATTTTCTGCTCAAGATCTTCATTTTTTAAGATAAGGGCATTTTTAATAGACGTAATCTGGATAGCGATTATGCCTATAAGAGAAAGCGAAATAAGAATAATGATCAGGATGTAGATTTTCTTCATTCGGGATGTAAAATTACTTTCATATTATGTGCAGTTTACCTGCAAAAAGGGTATTTAACTAAGTTTTACACAAGATGAAGGCATTTTGAATAAGGCTTGAAGCCAACAATTATACAAAATTCATGAATATAATTGTCAGAAAATAAATTCTATATTAACTTAGAATATATGGTTGAACTTTCGGCAGGAATATTATTAATCGCAGAGCCTTTTCTTAAAGATCCGAATTTTATGAGGACGGTTGTACTATTATGCGACCACCAGGAAGAAGGAAGTTTTGGTTTTGTTTTGAATAAACATTTCAGGCTTAGCCTCGATGAACTGATTCCTGAGTTTGAAGGAATGAAAATTCCTGTTTTTTCGGGTGGGCCTGTTCAGGCAGATACATTACATTTTCTACACTCGTACCCGGAACTTTTACCGGGGAGCCACAAAATAACTGATGGCGTATACTGGGGCGGTGATTTTGAAATGATGAAAGATTTATTATTAAGGGGTGATTTGGATCAAAAGCGAATAAGGTTTTATGTAGGTTATTCCGGCTGGGGCTCTAACCAACTGGCAGATGAAATGAAAGTAAAAAGCTGGCTAACCGCTACAGCCAGGAAGAATATCATATTTCATAATAAGGTTGATGAGATATGGAAAGATTCTCTAAAGCTGCTGGGTGATGAATATGCAATGATGAGCAATTTTCCAATTGATCCTCAATTGAACTAATAACCGGAAGCATAAATATCCTGTTGCCATTAGCAGCTTACCATATTTTAATCATTATGGCAGCATATATTTAGTGTTAACATAACACTAGTGGTTTATACTTAGTAAAAAAACGATTAAGAAAGAAAAGTGGATATTATTAATATACAATGACTTTTTAAGCATGTTTTTTCGTTAATTTTAAAAGCCCGGCAACAATTAACTGCAGTTGCCACTTGAGTTTAATATCCAAGATGAAAATATCCACAGGAAAAATATTGCTCATAACCCTACTGCTTACAGCAATTACTGTTGCAATAGCCCTATATATTTCCGTTAATCAATCAAAAAAAGTCAATAACACTTTTTCAAGCGTAACCCACGCTCAGAATGTGTTGTTTTATGCAGAAAAGCTATTGGCTGCACTTTCACAAAGTGAAATGCTGGCGCGGGAGTTTGTGCTTACACACGATAAAACATACCTAAACTCTTTTGGCGAAAGTAAAATTGCTATTAAAAATGAATTTGAAAAACTTAAGAGAAGCACCATTGAGAACGAAATACAACAGGGCCGGTTAGATACACTGGAGACATATATTGCAAGAAGCCTGTCAAATTCAGATGCTCTTGTAGCAAATCCCAAAATATCTTATAAAGAAGCGCAAAAACCTTTACTGCTTTCACAACGGGATGATAAAAACAATTTGCTGGCAATAAGATTTCTTATTGAGAATATCCAGTATCATGAACAACAGCTTTTAAGCAGGAGAAAATCTGAAAGTAATGCCGCAATTTCTACGTTTACCGCATTACTTTTTGGCTCTTTTGCCCTACTGGTTGTGTTAATGATTATACTGGTGCAGAAACTGAGGGTGGAAGTAACCTCAGACAGAGAGACGTATCGTATTATGCAATATAATAACCTGTTGATGGAAAATATACAGGATGCCGTAATATCTACCGATAAGGATATGTGTATTGTAAGCTGGAATAACATTGCCGAGAGAACTTTTGGATGGAGAGAGAATGAGGTAAGAGGCAGACCCCTGTTATCTATGATTAAGCAGGATGCCAAAGATGAAATTAGAATGGGAGCGCTAAAGAAGCTATGGGCAACCGGCGCATGGGAGGGAGAAATAAACCTGGAGAAAAAGGACGGGCAGAAAATAACAATATCAGTTACCTCTTCAGCCATCTGGACTCCTACCGGCAAAATGCGGGGAACAATAACCATTGCCAGGGATATTACCTCGCGTAAGCAGGTAGAAGAACAGTTAAAAAGGTTTAATGCCAAACTGGGAAAACAGGTTGAGGAAAGGAAAGCAGAAATAAAACATGTAGTGGAGCGATTGGTGTCTTCTGAAAAGAAGTACAAACAATTGTTTGAAAATAATCCTTTGCCTATGATGATGCTAAGCTATCCTGAATTGAATATAATAGATGCAAATGAAGCTGCAATCTTTCAATATGGTTATCCCAGACATATGTTTTTGAGAAAGAATATTAAGGATATTCAACTTTCAGAAGATGCCTTCAACTTTAAAGATTATGTAAAAGAGGATGTTACAGACTATCATGAGACAGGTGTATGGAAGCATCGCAAATTGGATGGCAGCGTTATTTTTGTTGAGATTTTTGTGCATGGAATGATTGTTGACGGGCTGAAAACCAAACTTGTGCTGGCACACGATGTTACCCAAAGAATTGAGGCGGAGAATAATCAAAAAGAATATCTTGAACAGATAAGAATGCTAACCGGTTATCTTCAGGAGATAAGAGAAGAAGAAAGAAAAAATATTGCCAGGGAAATACATGATGAGCTGGGGCAGCAGCTTACTGTTTTGAAAATGGAAATTGCCTGGATGATAAGAAAACTGAATGCGAATGAAAAAAGTGTAGAAGGTAAGTTGACTGATTTGATGGAAACGATTGATGGTACGATGAAGGCAATACGAAGAATATGCGCTGAGCTCAGACCAACTGTTTTAGATGATATTGGACTGGAAGCTGCAATGGAATGGCATGCCAGGCAGTTTCAGCAGGCAACAGGCATCATTGTTCAATGTAATAATCCCCCTGGAAGTGTTGACGCATCTGCCGATATAAAAACAGCATTGTTCAGAATTTTCCAGGAGTCTTTTACTAATGTTGCCAGGCATGCGGAGGCAAGTATTATAAAAGTTGATTTAAAACAGGAAAATGATTGTTTAACGCTTACCATAACAGATAATGGGAAAGGGTTCGATATAAATCTTGCTGACCAGAAACGCACCCTTGGAATACTGGGGATGAAAGAAAGAAGCATCACGCTGGGGGGAGAATATACCATCAATAGTAAACCTGGCAAAGGAACGATGGTAAAAGTCTCCATCCCGCTTATGCAGGCGGAAGAAAAAATGGACGTTTTAAACAAGAAAACAGGTTAGCAATATGATGATTAGTATTCTCATTGCAGATGATCATGCTATTGTACGAAAAGGGCTTACGCAATTAATCAAAGACGAATTTCCGAATGCTACTGTGGAAGGAGTAGGAGATTCGGAGAGCCTTATGTCTAAAATTACCGAAGGGAACTGGGATATTGTAATATGTGATCTTACGATGCCCGGGCGTAGCGGGCTTGACGCACTAAGGCAAATAAAACAAGCGTATCCTTCTTTGCCTGTGCTCATTATGAGTATGCATGGCGAAGATCAATATGCATTAAGAGTATTGAGAGCCGGAGCTTCGGGCTACCTTGGAAAAGACAATATTCATGAAGATATTATAAAGGCCATTAGGGCCGTTTTGCTTGGAAAGAGATTTATAACACCATCTGTTGCTGAAAAGCTGGCCCAGGCATTTGAAGGTGATGCCAATCAGCAACCGCACGAAAAATTATCTGACAGGGAATTTGATGTATTTAAACTTTTGGCTGCCGGTAAAGCTGTTTCCGATATAGCCGATCAACTGTCGCTTAGTGTAACAACGGTAAGCACATACCGGGCGCGTATTTTAGAAAAAATGAATTTAAAATCAAACGCAGATCTTACACGCTATGCTTTGGATAATAATCTGATATAGAAAACAACTTCTGATTATCTGTAGTACTTTTACTACAATCATTCAATCTTCCATTCTACATCTTTAACTTCTGCACTTAACTAATTTTCTTCCCAGTTTATATGCTGATGTACAATATGCTAAAAATTCTAATCGCGGATGATCATGAGTTTATTCGTAAGGGGTTAAAGCAAATATTAGTTGACGAATTTTCTCCTGTTCAGATAGCTGAAGCTGAAGATACGGAAAAGTTGCTTGAACTTGCACCAACAGAAGAGTGGAATATTATTATATCCGATATATCAATGCCGGGAAAAGGCGGGCTGGAAGCATTAGCCATTCTTAAAAAGAAACAACCTCATATACCTGTGCTGATATTAAGTATATATCCAAAAGATCAATATGCAGCTAATGTGCTGAGCGCCGGCGCAGCAGGTTATTTAAATAAAGATTCAGCCCCGGCCGAATTAGTGCAGGCAGTAAAAGAAATTCTTAAAGTAGATGAGTTGTAAAGGCAAAATATTTTGTCTTACTAAACTATCTTCACCCATCCTGTTATCCCTAAACTAAACTCATATAAAAAATAAGACCTGGCTGATTGATACAGCCAGGTCTTATTATAAAATTATTTTCCTGCCTGCTTAATTTCGTCATCATCACCATCAAATTTATCTGCAATCCTCTCCCAAAGTTTTTTAGCGCCATCTTTCAAATCTTCCAGCTTGTCTTCGGCTTTATCTTTCCATTCGCCGGCTGTTTTTTTGGTATCTTCCCAAACATCTTCAGCTTTATCTTCAACTTTGTCCCAAACTTTTTCAGCTTCATCCCCTACCTTTCCTATTGTTTCACTGGCCTTGTTTTTAAGCTCACTGGCTTTATCGCCTAATTTATCAGTCCAGTCTTTTTGCTCGTTAGCATTGTTGTTATTGTCTGCCATGGTAATAGTATTTAAATGAATAATAGAACTAAGATATACATTTTGGCAAATGGGTTGCAGGATTAACCACTTATTAAAAAACAAATAATAACCATGATGTTGGCGGTAGTTTTTACCGTTAAACCTTTCTTATTTTTGCAGCCTTATGGCAATTTATTTTTTAGAAAAGGAGCAATTTATTTTTAAGAAGATAGCCGCAGCAGCTACAGAAATTGGCGTTGATTGCTATGTGATTGGCGGTTTTGTTCGTGATAAAATAATCGGGCGGCAAACAAAAGACGCTGACATTGTTTGTATTGGAGATGGTATTGTATTAGCTCACCGGGCGGCAAAACAGTTTTCACCGGCGCCGCATGTATCGTTTTTTAAGAGTTATGGTACTGCACATATTAAAGTTGATGACCTTGATATAGAATTTGTTGGCGCCAGGAAAGAAAGTTATCGTTTTGATTCCCGCAATCCTGAAGTGGTTGCAGGCACATTGAATGATGACCAGGACAGAAGGGATTTTACTATTAACGCTTTAGCCATCAGCCTTAACGAAAAAGATTATGGCAGTTTGCTTGATCCGTTTGGAGGATTAAACGATATTGACAATAAAACAATCCGCACACCGCTCGACCCCGATAAAACATTTAGTGATGATCCTTTAAGAATGATGAGAGGAATAAGGTTTGCCGCTCAATTGCAGTTTACCATTGATGATATTACATGGGAAGGCATTACCAAGAATGCCAAACGGATATCTATTATTTCGCAGGAGCGCATTACTGACGAGTTTAATAAAATATTACTCAGTAAAAAACCTTCGGTTGGTTTAGATCTGCTGTATAAAAGCAGGTTGATGGAACTCATTTTTCCTCAAATGGTAGATCTTGCAGGCGCCGAATACAAAGATGGCAAGGGGCATAAGGATAATTTTTATCATACCCTGCAGGTAGTGGATAATATAGCTGAACATACCAATGACCTTTGGTTAAGATGGGCAGCAGTTTTACATGATATAGCAAAACCCGCCACCAAAAAATTTGAAGAGGGCCACGGCTGGACATTTCACGGGCATGAAGTGGTGGGTGCAAGAATGGTTCCGAAAATATTTGCCAAAATGCGGTTACCGCTGGATAATAAAATGCGGTTCGTTCAAAAAATGGTGGAGTTGCACCTGCGTCCTATAAGTCTTACAAAAGAAAATATAACAGACTCGGCTATACGAAGATTATTGTTTGATGCAGGTGATGATATTGATGCATTGATGATGCTATGCAGGGCAGATATTACCTCAAAGAATAAGCAGAAAGTAAAGCGCTACCTTGAAAATTTTGAAATGGTTGAACAGCGGTTGAAGGAAGTGGAGGAGAAAGACAGGATACGAAACTGGCAGCCGCCTATAACCGGTGAAATGATTATGGAGATATTTGGTATAGCCCCATGTAAAAAAGTAGGCGACATAAAAAACGCCATTAAAGATGCGATACTGGATGGTGAAATAGAAAACAATTATGAAGCGGCGTATAATTTTATGTTGAAAAAGGCAAAAGCTTTGGAACTGGAGCCGGTAAAATAATAGCAGCATTAATATTTTGCTGCTATGCTGACTGAGGGTGTATTCAAATTACATTCTACAAATATTTATGGCGCGCTGCACCTGATGCGCGTCCGGATATTCTAACAGTCTGCTCAATTGGTTACTTCCGAATGTTTGCCACACAGGTCTGCAGGATAAGATACTGCAATGTTTTTTAGCCGCAGCGCGGCGATGATATTTGTAGAATCAAACAGTGTACGATAATTTCAGGTGCAGCGCACCGGAATATGAAATAAACAGGCGTTAATATTTCGCTGCGCTGCAGCTCATCTGCGTATTCAAATTACATTCTACAAATATTATGGTGCGCTGCACCTGGTGCGCGTCTGATCAATTAATAGTCTGCACAATTGGTTACATCCGAATATTTGCAGGCAGGTTTGCGCATAACACTAACTGTAATTTTTCAACTGTAGACTTGAGATAATGGCATTACGCTTACGAAGCAGGTATGAATGATATAATGCCGTCTGTATTTTAGCCGCAGCGCGGCGAAATATTTGTAGCAATAACGGTGTGGAAATCCAGGTGCAGCGCACCGAAATATGAAATATACAGGCGTTAATATTTCGCTGCGCTGCAGCTCATCTGCGTATTCAAATTACGTTCTACAAATATTATGGTGCGCTGCACCCGGTGCGGCTGAATATTTTAATAACCTGCGCAATTGGCTACTTCCCGATGTTTGCCACACAGATCTGCCAAATAAGATACTGCCATGTTTCTTAGCCGCAGCGCGGCATTAATATTTGTAACGCGCTATTATGGTGCAGAAATTTCATGGAGGCAGGCATGATTGACACAATGCCGTCTGTATTTTAGCCGCAGCGCGGCGAAATATTTGTAGCAATGACGGTGTGGAAATCCAGGTGCAGCGCACCGGAATATGAAATATACAGGCGTTAATATTTCGCTGCGCTGCAGCTCATCTGCGTATTCAAATTACATTCTACAAATATTATGGTGCGCTGCACCCGGTGCGGCTGAATATTTTAATAACCTGCGCAATTGGCTACTTCCCGATGTTTGCCACACAGATCTGCCAAATAAGATACTGCCATGTTTCTTAGCCGCAGCGCGGCATTAATATTTGTAACGCGCTATTATGGTGCAGAAATTTCATGGAGGCAGGCATGATTGACACAATGCCGTCTGTATTTTAGCCGCAGCGCGGCGATGATATTTGTAGAATCAAACAGTGTACGGTAATTTCAGGTGCAGCGCACCGGAATATGAAATAAACAGGCGTTAATATTTCGCTGCGCTGCAGCTCATCTGCGTGTTCAAATTACGTTCTACAAATATTATGGTGCGCTGCACCCGTGCGGCTGAATATTTTAATAATCCGCTCAATTGGCTACTTCCCGATGTTTGCCACACATATCTGCCAAATAAGATACCGCCATGTTTCTTAGCCGCAGCGCGGCGATGATATGTGCAGGACTAACGATGTATGATGATCCAGGTGCAGCGCACCGGAATATTAAAATACGCAACTGCTAACCATTACCAATCAACATTATCAAAAAACTCGAACATATATTCATCTTTATAATCTACTCCATATTTTTTTAAAAAATCCAGATACTCTTCTCTAAAAGTTTTTTTTCGGTGATGTTCCTCCTGGCATAAAATATATTTTACAACCGCATCTAATTGAGACCTTGCATGTGTAAAAGCGCCGTATCCTTTTTGCCACTCAAATTTTGTCCTGCAAAATTTTTTCTCCTTTATCCATGAATTAGATGATGTTTTAATCTGCTCTACCAAATCGGGGATAAGCTGATTGACATTGTATCCGATAAAAATGTGAATATGATCAGGCATAGCGCCAATGGCCAACATTTTATGATGGCTGTTCTGAACAATTACCGAAATGTATTTTTCCAGTTCGGCCTTCCACGCTTTTTTAATAAGGGCTTCCCGATTTTTAGGAGCGAATATCAGGTGAATATAGCATTGTGTATAGGTGTTTGCCATAGCAGGTCATTTTTTTTATAAAAATATAAAATATTTATAATAGATAGTAGTGATTGCAAAAATCTCCAATTAAAGAGATAATATTTCGCTGCGCTGCAGCTCCACCTACATGTCCAAATTACGTTCTACAAATATTATGGTGCGCTGCACCTGGTGCGCGGCTGAATATTTTAATAATCCGCTCAATTGGCTACTACCCGATGTTTGCCACACAGGTCTGCCAAATAAGATACTGCAATGTTTCTTAGCCGCAGCGCGGCGATAATATTTGTAGAATTAAACAGTGTACGATAATTTCAGGTGCAGCGCACCGGAATATGAAATAAACAGGCGTTAATATTTCACCGCTCTGCAGCTCAATCGCGTATTCGGTTATATGCTACAAATGTTATGGCACGCTGCACCTGATGATAAGATGATAAAGGGTGCAATTTAAAATTGTCGCTGCATATTTAGTTGCCCTCACCCTTTTTATTCCCTCTCCGTGCAGCGGCGAGGGAAAAGCTGTGCGACAATTTTAAATGCACCCGATGATAAATCAACTCATTATATTTACCGTATATTTGATATCTTAAAACATAATCAACACCTAAAAGTTACACATGGCAATTTTAAAATTCAGGGTATATTTTGAGGAGGATGACAGCATTTACAGGGACATCGCCATAAAGCATACCCAGTCTTTTCTGGACTTTCATTTTGCTATATTGAAAAGTTTTGAATTTGACAATAAACACCAGGCTACTTTTTTTCGCAGTAATGATAACTGGCAAAAGGGCCGTGAGATAAGTATAGAAAAATATGACAGGGCATATAAAGTTGCTCCTTTAATAATGGCTGATACCACTATCGGCTCTGAAATAAAAAATCCTAATGAGAAGTTCATGTATCTATATGACTTCAGCCGCAACTGGGGATTTTTAATTGAGCTGATCAATGTTTCTAAAGATGAAAATTCTAAAATCAGTTACCCCGCTACCGTACGCGCAGAAGGTATAGCTCCAAGTCAGTATGGAACCAAAAGTGTACTTGGTGATCGCTTTGTTGACGTGGAAGAAAAATATGATCTTACCAAGGTGACAGAAGGATTTGGAACAGAGGGCGACGGGGAGGATGTAGAAGAAAGTGGCGGGGAGGAAGAGGGAACTGAAGGAACAGAGGAGGAAATATAAGAATATTGTTGCAGGTTAGTGAACAATTACAATCCATGTTTCATCCAGCGCTGATTTTTCCTGGTCTTCTTTGGCTTGCTTTACCACTTCATTAATATATGCTTCGGCATCAGGCGGACAGGTGTACGTATAATTGGGTCCTGTAATTCCGAAATGCCGGGCTATATATCCGCATACACTATTAGCTAATGTCCACGGAAATAATTCAGGGTTGGCAAATGCCGGCCCGTTTTTAATTACATCTTTCCAGAATGCTAAAGAAGCATTAGTACCGATATGATCTGATATTACATAAAGCCCTGTTTCACCCGGCTTTGCGGGTTTGCCAAATGCAGTTTCCAATGTGGCTATAATAGCCGGCATTGCTTCTTTTTCCTGCTGCGCTCCTATATGTACATGACAGATCATCGGTTAAATTTATATATGATGTGCATTGCCGTATTCAGCGTAATAATATTCAAAGTTCAGGTCATGTACACGAGCCAAGCAGTAAAGACGCATTGAGCCCTCCGAATGCCGATGCATTATTTATGACCCATTTAATTTTTTTCTGAACAGGTTGGGTAGTACAATCCAGCGCAATATCTGCATCCTGTGTTATATAACCCGGCGTAGGAGGAATGGTTTGCGTTGCAATACCTTTTACACATATCGCTAATTCAAGCGCGGAGGCCGCGCCTAATGCATGCCCGATAGCGCCTTTGCTGCCGCTCAGTAAAGGCATATTGTTTTTGAAAATATTTTTTAAAGCGATGGACTCCGCTGCATCTGATACTCTTGTGCCACTGCCATGTATATTCACCCAGTCAATATCACCTGCGTGGATGTTTGCTTTTTTAAATGCAGCATTCATTGCGTTGGTTAAGCCTCTGCCATCAGGATGTGGAGAGGTGGGATGATAGGCATCACAACTCAGGCCTAATGCATATACATTTGCTAAAGGTGTTGCGCCACGTTTTATTGCATCATCCCATCTTTCTAAAATAAATATAGCTGCGCCTTCGCCTAATACCATGCCGGTTCTGTTGGCATCAAAAGGTTTGCAGCCATCTGTTGCCATCGCTCTCGACCTTGTAAAACCCACCATCGCTATTCTTGAAAAAGGTTCTGCACCACCGGCAATAGCAATATCAATATCTCCTCTTTGTAATGAAGACATTGCAGCGCCAACTGCATAGCTGCCTGCCGTGCATGCGGTAGATAATGCCTGTATTGGCCCGCTGAGCTGCCAGGTATTGGCTATCACTTTAGCAAGTGAAAAAGTATTATACACTTCAGGATTAATATCCTCACCTTCTGCAGCCATTTCATACGCCTTACTTTCACCCAATGTACTGCCTAAAAAAACCCCCGTATTTTCCTGGAGTTGTATGTTTGACTGGGCTATGGCCTGTTTTGTTGCTTCGAGGGCCATATGTGCCCCACGATTAAGCTGCGGCGCTTCAAAATCTGTTACCCTGCATGCATATGTATTCCTGTATCCTGCTGTTTCAAGGTCAGTAAAATGTTGCAGCGATGTTTTGCCGTTAATCAAATTATTCCAAAGCACATCTATACCTATACCTAACGGAGAAACTACACCAACGCCTGTAATTACGATATTGCTCATGCCGCTATCATTTTGCTGCGCAGGTATGCGGCAGTCGCATTTAATGAATACAGTTCTTTTAAATCTCTATCAGGTATAAGCATTTTAAAGGATTGTTCAATTCTTGCTACAAACTCAACCAGTTCCAATGAATCCAATCCCCAATCATCTCTAAAATTATCTTCGTTACCAATCGCGTTAGATATTTGTGGCTTTACATCGTATAGTGTTGTACGTAATTGTGCTATTATTTCATTATGTTCCATTGTTGTTGTTTTTAAGGTGTCGGCTATGGGCGGTGAGCCATCAGCCATCAGCTATCAGCCTTCAGCGATCAGGTATCAGCCGTTGCAATTGCTGTCAGCATCCTTAAACACTGACACCCAATAGACATACACTGCTAACTGCTGATACCTGATCGCTGATACCTGATCGCTATCCGCTGACCGCCACCGCTTTTGCTTTTTTTATTCCTCCTGCATCGGAATATAACGGGGCAAAAGGATCGCCGATAATCCTGTAATGCTCCACTGCTTCAATATTGGGAGGCTCTGCGTGTATGAGCAAATCGCCCAGGTTATCTACACCTTCATTTATAGCAGTACAAATCCTTATCGCCCACTTCATATTATCCGTGTGCCTTGTTTCACGCACCGCACCGAATGCCGCCGCAGACACCCCCATTAAAGGAAGCGATTCCGCATAGGAAAGCCCTGTTCGTTTACGACTTGCCGTTTTGCAACATAAAGATAGCATACAGCCCAACGGGTTTCCTGTAAAACCTTCAAAATGATGAGACCGCATGCCATAATATCCAACCCAGCCAACGGGCCTGCCATGGCCAAAATAAATGCCTATACCCAACCCGGAACCTAAGGCATGCACTACATCTTCCCTGGTAATAATATCGCCCGTCCACTTAAACACTGGGATTTTATCTTCCAGGAGATCAGTCATGCGTTGTGTAAGCCTTAAGTACTGCGGATGCCATTGCGCCAGTAACGCCATACCCGGCAGCGCTTTTTTGCGCCGGTGCACTTTTTTTAATGTTTGTATAAATGGAAAAACATCTGTTTCTTTTTGTAAAGGAAGCCATGCAGCAGGTACCTTTTTTTTGTGTGCACAAAGAAATGGTCCTGGTAATACGGTAGAAGGCGCATACAATTTTTTACCTGCTACTAAAACGGCATCTGTATCCTGTTGCAAAAATTCTTTGTAGAAGTCTATTGCAGGCGGTCGTCCGCTATACTCAATGCATGTTGCATGTATGTTCAGCAGGTCATAGGTCTCCGACAGACACTTGCCTGCAAAGCGCATGTCTGCCGGATAAACCAATAACAAATTCCTGTTTTTATTAAGCTGCATCCGGCCTGTTTTCCTGTACATAATCTACATAAGGCTGCCATGCTTCATATTCCGCCGCCGGCCGCATCTGCAAATATCTTCTTACAAAATAATGCATGGTTATTTGTCCCTGTTGTTCCGGGTTGAATGACATAAAATCACCATCAGCTGCATCAAGCGCTGCCTCGCCACCTTGCCCGTCAATTTTTCCTGATGCATCGTTAAAAGAATTGCCGGCATAATCACCATTCGATATTGTGATCGTCGCCCCTTCAGTATAACCATAATTATATCCTGCTCCGCCCTGGCTTACTATGGCATGAGCCATGTAAATAGGTCCAACGTTCTGATTCTGCCACACATGTGTCATCTCATGTATTAAGGATGATCTGCGTATCGGGCCATCATCAGCATCAAAATTTATAAGGTTGCCTGTAACAAATGCCCTTGACTGCGGGTTGCCCGTAAAGAAATCCTGTATACCAAAGATGATACTGTTAGTTGGGCTTTCTGTGGCAATATACACGGTGTCAAAATCAATGATGTCGCCAAATATAAGCGTCGCGTCAGCTCTTTCTGCATCTGTAAGATGGCGGAAGGAGTTGAGCATTTCCATTAATATAAATACCGCCGTATCTAATAAACCTCCGGCAATCTCCAGTATACCTTCTAACATGGCTACTAAATCTTCACCAATAGCAACCATTGAGCGTATAAATTCATCCAGGAATTCTTCGCCTGCATCAACTACAGCCTGAACAACCTGGTTCATTGTTTGCCCTAACTGGCGTGCAGCTTTCAGCAGATTATTCATTGCCTGGTCCGGGTGAATAGCTGTTTCCACTATTAACTGTGTTAAAGTAATACCTGCTTCAAACGCCCCGCGTACTACTTCAAGCACTACTTCAAATGCTTTGCCTACTGTCCATACAATGAGCTTAGCCAGTTTGAAACCTGCATTTAATGCTCCCTTTACAAATTTAGCTACGCCCGGTATAAAATCTTTTTCAAGATAGTTCAATGCATATACAATTGAATTGCCGAGGCGCTCCCACATACCCGCGAGTTGCTCAAGCATTTCATCGCCAACGGTTATTGCCCAATCAATTATTTCCGTAACGGCAGCGCCAACATTTTCCACCAATTGAATAATCTTTTCAAACACTGCATTTGTTTGCTGTGCCGCCCATGTTAATACTTCTGAAATACTCTTCTTCACAAACCTGCAGGCTAAAATAGCTTCTCTCCATAAAGCTGAAGCTAAATCTTCACCACGGCTTATCAGCCAGTCGAGCACTTCGCCTACAGGGCCCAATGCCTGTAATATGCCATTCACCACTTTGCGGAATATATAGTAAGTTGTTCCAACTACAGTTTCCAGTATTTCAGCAACAGTCTTACCGATTTGCAATGCCGCATCAATTAAACGCGCTGCTGTTCTGTATGTAAATTCTACAAGTGTTCTTGTAAATTCAAGCATTGTTTTCCCTAATTCAAATGCGGCTTTCAAAACCTGCTTCAAAAGGTTCATGGCAATGTTGAATACATCTTTAACGAGGTTAAGCATTGTTTTACCAAGATTAAAGAAAGCCTGCACTACCTTTTTGATTGCGCTCAGCGCATGCGTGGCAATGGTTTCAATTACTTCAAACAAAGTACGCCCTGCCTGTAAAAGTCCATCAAGTACTTTGGTGGCAACATCTATTGCTGCAGTGGCAAGGTATTTTGTAAACTCAATAATCGCTGTGCCTATACGAACCGCGGCACTCACCACCTCGCGTACAAGATTAATACCGGCGCTCACCACATTATCAATAATATTACCCAATGTTCTGCCCAAATCCATAAATGAGCGGATAATGGTATCGAACAAAGCAGATGGACGGGTAATAGCTGTTATCAAAATCTCGCCAATGGTTTTACCAAGTTCAAACAAAGCCTGCACAAAACTTTTTACCAGTGTAAAGCCAAACTCAAGCGCTTTTTCCAGTATATTACCAATGCTCTTGCCAATTTCAATTAATGCTTCAACAGCTTTTTTAACAACATCAAAAGTTTTGGTTGCAAGCCAGGATACAAATTCTATTAACTGGCGGCCTAACTGGTCTACAGCGCGCAAAACAGTAATGAAAGCATCCTTTGCTAAATTAACGGCCGCATCCAGCACCTCAAACATTGCTTTGCCAATAGCCGTTATCCCGGCTATTATTTTCTTCACCAATTCATAACCGGTTTCAAGCGCAGCAGAAATAAGGTCAAAGATGGATTTATGTGCAGCAATTAATGCCTCTACCAAGCCTGCAACGGCATCGGCCGCCCAATTTACAACATCGGCAATTGCTGCTGCAAGAGAACCAAGTGTTTCGCCTATTGCGTCCACCACAGCAGCAATTGCATTAACAATATCATCAGCCAAATCTTCAAAAAATTCAACCACCGCATCATCCATATCTTCATGCCGGGGAGCAATTGTTTTTTTGCCCCGGGCTTTCAGGCGCTGTAATTCAAGCCCCGCGTCTCTTAACCAAAACAATACTTCATCAACCGCAGATTTATCAATATTATTCTTATCACCTACAAAATCTTTCATAAGCACACGACCATAACCTCTTGGCAACTGGCTTATGGCATGCACCACGCCTCTTGCCTGCCCGGCTTTACGGTAACCTGTTATCAACGCTTTTCTTTCCTCTTTTTTAAGATGAACCACTCCCTGGAATAATTCCCGGTGTTGTTGGTGATCGGGAAGATTAATCGCATATGATTCTGCTAATTTGATAGCATCCTGGTGAGATTTCTTGTATACCTGGCTGAAAGCCGGAGCCAGTTCTACAGGTTTAAAATTGCCTTTCCGGATAGTAGCCTGTAAGGTTTTTTTATTCCGGAAAGATGTTTTCTCAAGCGACGTCAGCAGCCTGTTTGTGCCAGGCGTCATCTTTGTAATATCCGGTAAAGTTTTTAAAGATTTTTTTGATCGTGAAGCTGCAATCGTTTTTTTTGCAGACTTAGGCTTTGGCTTAGCCTTTTCAGCTTTTGTCCTTGTAGTTCTTTTACTTTTCATGATAACGTATTTAGGAAAATAATGTATTGATGTTACATCAGGCGCAACTATGCGGCATAGCGATAGCATTCATGCTATGCATGTCAGGTAAGGCAGGTGTGTAAATTCTGTTGGGATATCAACATTGAATGACCGGTCAGTATGTTGTATACTTCAACCAGGAACTTACATTACATAAGAGATGGATATGGCAGGTGCAGGAATGTAGTTGGTAACGGAGTCTACAAGGATAATACAGGGGAGGCACGAATTGTGCAACTAATATAATTCAAAGAAATGGGCCGTGCAATAGCAGGTTATATAAATTTGTGTGGATGGTAAGTTTCTTTATTGTATAACAAGATTGAAAGACTAAGCATATTTCATGCGGAATAAAAAAACCTGTATTGTAATTGTTGGCCCAACAGCTTCAGGAAAAACCAGGCTTTCCCTGCAACTGGCTGACTATTTTAAAACGGACATTGTATCAGCGGATTCCCGGCAATGTTATAAAGAACTGAATATTGGCGTTGCGAAACCGGATGAAGAAGCGCTGTGCAGCATTAAGCATTATTTTATTAACACGCACTCCATACATGATGAACTAAATGCCGCGGTTTTTGAAAATTACGCGTTAGCTGCCGTTGAAGAAATTTTTGCTGAGAAAGATTATGCTGTGATGGTTGGTGGTACCGGTTTATACATCAAAGCTTTTTGTGAAGGCATGGATGAGATGCCTGGTGTTGATGAATCTGTTCGTGCATCGCTTCGCAATGACTATAGCAGCAAAGGCTTTGATTGGTTGCAGGAAATGATTAAAGTGCATGACCCTTTGTTTTATGTAAAAGGAGAAATATTAAATCCCCGGCGTATGCTCAGAGCGCTGGAAGTAAAACTATCAACCGGCAAATCAGTTCTTGAGTTGCATACTGCTGAAAAAAAGCAGCGTCCGTTCAATATAATAAAAGTAGGTATTGATATTCCCCGTAAAGTGCTGTATGAACAGGTAAACAAACGGGTAGATATGATGATGGAAGCCGGGCTGCCGGAGGAAGTAAAATCGCTTAGGGATTACCGTTATATCAATGCTCTGCAAACCGTGGGATATAAGGAACTGTTTGAGTATACAGATGGCAAGGTTACATTAGGAGAGGCAGCAGATAATATTAAAAAGAATACAAGACATTATGCCAAAAGACAAATGACATGGTTCAGGCGAGACCCGGAGATTAAATGGTTAGGGGAACATGCGGATGATTATATACGGTTTGTTACAGACAGGAAAAGTTAGCGGGAGATCTCTTTATATTGTTGAAAGCGCTATTTTCTTACCTCAGGAAATTGTGAAATACGTATAATTTTTATTATGGCTTCTTTGCACCATGCAGGAATGCGCAGGTAAAATGGGAACTGAACGGTATTGCCATCCATATCGAAACTGAACTTTACGGTTTCTTCAAAAGGATATACGGTTTCTTCCTTCACCGTAATTTTTTTCCGTCTGCTACAAATGTTGTTACGCTGTCAGGTGCATAAAGTAAAGCCGCAATGCCTTTGTCGGGCGTAGTATACCATCATTAAATTATCGCCTGCGCGGTAGCTGGCCCCAGGATGTCCGGTGGTCAAGCGGTTTTTAAGGCAATTCTTTTTTCTGAAAATAAATTAATTTTCAGGATAGTGTTAAAAATTTGTTATATTACACAATCGATTGTTCACCAAAATATGAGAAATATGCTTTCCAGAACTTTATACTGCTTAATCAAACGGCAACAACTGTACTGTGTTGCAAACAAAAGTTTCAATAAATATTCTCCTCCTAAATAAATCATAAATCACATTTAAACTTTCATAAGTATAATGTGAAATATGCCGATACCGGTTCAGGTATGCTTCATATACTGATGCCGCTCCAATTAATTTCTTATCAGAATAACATAGGTCTATTTTAATCATTTAAAAATCAATTAACCATGCTTGCAAAACTAAAACATGCAAAAGTCGTAGCCTTATTATTATGCATGCTGCTTTCGGGAAATTTCCTGTTCGCACAAGTGGGGGGGGGGAGAAAAATCTCCGGTAAAGTAACCAATAGTGCGAGTGGCCAACCCATACAGGGGGCAACCATTAACATTAAAGGCTCAAACACAGGCACCGTTTCAGATGCCGAAGGCGCTTTTACCATTACAGTGCCCGGTGAAAAATCCGTGCTTGTTATTACTTCCGTAGGGTTTGACCCTGTTGAGATCTCTGCCGAAGGAAGAGATATGATAAGCGTTGGATTAAAGGAAAAACAGGGTTCTCTTGAAGAAGTGGTAGTAACCGGTTACACCACTCAAAAGAAAAAAGATCTTACAGGTGCTGTAGCCGTAGTAAATATGGATCAGCTTAAATCCCAGCCCGTTGCAAGCCCTGTTGAGGCACTACAGGGTAAAGCAACAGGCGTTCACATTATTAATGATGGCGCGCCCGGCGCAACACCACAGATCAGGATCCGTGGTTTCAGTACCATCAACAATAACGATCCCCTTTTTGTTATTGACGGAGTGCCTTTTGAAGGTAAGCTGAGCTGGCTGAATCAGAATGATATTGAAAGCATGCAGGTATTGAAAGATGCTTCTTCTGCTTCAATATATGGGGCAAGGGCAAACAATGGTGTTGTGATCATCACTACTAAGAAAGGTAAAAACGGCCAACCCCCGAGAGTTACTTTTGATACGTATGTAGGTACACAGGTACCCCGCAGGGAATCATTTCCTAAAATGATGAACCCAACACAGTTTGCAGATTACCTGTATGCCTCATTTAACAACCTGAACAACCCGGCGCAGGCACCCGGGCAGGGAAGTACAACAGGTACAAATTATGGCACCGGTTCTACACCTGTTTTACCTGAATATTTACTGGCAGGTAAAAAAACAGGGCATGACATAACTGCGGCTGACGCAGATATGGCTAAGTACAATTATAGCAGGAATAGTAATACTTTTTACCAGATTGTAAAAGCCAACCAGCAGGGAACCAACTGGTTTAATGAAATTTCCACCAATGCGCCTATGCAGAATTATATGCTGAGCGTAAGTGGTGGTGGCCAGGCTTCTAACTATGCTGTTTCCGGTAGTTATATGAACCAGCAGGGCACTATTAAATATACCGGCTTTGAAAGATATACATTCAGGGCAAATACCAACTTTTCCATGTTTGATAATAAGGTAAGGGTAGGCGAAAATTTTCAGTTCGCCAGAACCCGTTCAAACGGTGTTGGGGTTAACGTGAATACTTCCGGAGATTACCAGGGAGAAGGTTCAGCAATAGGCTTTGCTTACAGAATTCAAACCATTATACCGGTATATGATGAGGGTGGCAATTTTGCCGGTACAAGAGGTGATAAACTGGGTAATGCCCAAAACCCGATGGCTATTTTATACAGGGCAAAGGATAACTATACCATGAGCAATACCTTATTGGGTAATGTATATGCCGAAGTAGATGTTCTTAAAGGTTTGGTTGCCAGAACCAGCTTTGGTTTGCGGTATGAAAACTGGAACTCTTTCAGCGCAAGTTATCCTAACCCTGAACACTCTGAGGGCAGCATAACCAATAACTCCATGAGTGAAACCTATGGTATAAATAATGACTGGACATGGACCAATACATTAAACTATAAAAGAACATTTGGCAAGCACAATATAGGAATATTGGCCGGTACAGAGGCAATCAAAACACAATACCGCTATTTAAGCGGTAGCAGGAATGATTACTTTTTGCTGGGTAATCTTGACTACTATTATCTTGATGTAGGGGCATCCAATATCAATAATGGAAGTAATGGTACTTTAAGTTCTTTATATTCAATATTTGGAAGGGCTGATTACGGTTTTGACAGTAAATATTTATTCAGTGCAACTTTAAGAAGAGATGGATCTTCCAATTTTAGCAGAGAGCATCAATACGGTACATTCCCGGCTGTTAGTGCGGCATGGCGTATATCAAGCGAAGGATTTATGGAAAGTGTTAGCTGGATCAATGATCTTAAGTTAAGAGTTGGGTATGGTGTTACCGGTAACCAGCGTATTCCTGCGTTTAACTACCTACAGCGTTGGACTGCTTCTCAAACGGCTTCATATTACCCTATTACAGGCTCATTAGTATCCGGTATATGGAAAAGCAATTATGATAACCCGGCTATAAAATGGGAGGAATTGAGTTCATTAAATATCGGTTTAGATTTCAGCTTGTTGAATAATACTATTGATGGCAGCATTGAATGGTATAACCGTGATACCAAAGACATGTTATACCCGGTACCTCTTCCTGCCGCAGCAGTGGGGCTGGGCAGCTCTCCCTTTGTTAATATAGGTACCATGAATAATAAAGGTGTTGAATTAGGGTTAAATTATCATTATTTCAAACCCAATGCCAATAACTTTACACTGGATTTCGGACTTAATTTCTCTAAAAACATTAATAAGGTTACTTACCTCGCGCCTTCAATTCCGGAACAACCTTACCTGGGATATAGAAACCTTACAGTTTCCATTTTAAAACCAGGAGAAGTGTTTGGTGCTTTTTATGGTTACAAAATGACCGGAATTTACCAGGACGCATCTGAACTCGCTTCAGGATATGCAGGCGCCAGGATTGGCGGTCCGAGATATGCTGATGTTTCAGGAGCTGACGGCAAACCAGATGGCAAAATAGACGCTTTTGACCGCACTATCATCGGTAACCCGCATCCCGATTTTATTTATTCATTCAGCCTGAATGCAACCTTCAGGCAATTTGATGTGGTAATGTTCTTTAATGGTTCACAGGGTAATGATCTTTATGAAGTAACACGCCAGTTTACCGATTTCGGGCTGTTTGGAGGCGCTATTTCAACAAGATTGTTAGACGCATGGAGCACAGCCAATAAAGACAGCAATATTCCGTCTCCTTATGCCAATCGTCCGGCTTATGAAATGAACTCTAATTCATATTATGTGCTGGATGGAAGCTTCTTCAGGATGAGAAACCTGCAGTTAGGGTATACATTCGGCGAAAAGATATTGGGTAAGCATATTAAGAGTTTAAGAGCTTATGTAAGTGCAACAAATTTATTTACACTTACCAAATATACTGGTATGGATCCTGAAGTGAGCCAGTTGAGCAGCACATTCTCCGCTCCTGGTGTGGATAGCGGTATTTATCCTGTATCAAGACAGTATCTGATAGGCGCTTCAGTTACATTTTAATTGATCTTACAAGCGTAATTACTAATATAAAAAGCATTAGAATATGAATAAGTTTAAAATATTTGTGATAGCGATAACACTTGCCTGTACAGGGGGGTTATATTCCTGCAAGCAAAGTTTTCTTGAGCTTACCCCGCAGGGGCAGCTAATCCAAAACCAGATTAATTCTACAGAGGGAGTAGAAGGTTTGCTGATTGGCGCTTATGGGATGTTAAACGGCAACAGGTCAGGCACCTGGGGCAACTATGCTTCTGCTCCAAGCCAGTGGCTGATTGGAGATGTGGTTGCAGATAATGCACACAAAGGGAGTATCGCCACCGACATTACCACTATGGCTGATATGGAAAAAATGGTTCCCAACAGTACCAACGATAACCTGGAAACGCTTTGGAGCAGGTGCTACGAAGGCGTTTTAAGCTGCAACAGCGTATTAACGGGTTTAACAACTTTGCAAGCCGGAAGCGGCTTAAAATTTGACGAAGCACGCGCTAAAGAAGTAGAGGCAGAGGCAAGGATGCTGAGAGCACATTATTACTTTATACTCAGAAGAGTGTTTGTAAATGTACCTTACCTTGATGAGAGTGTTACACTTACAGCAGATGCTGCCGTAAAGCCAAATGATACTGACATATATCCACAGATACAGGCTGACCTTGAATTTGCTGTAGCTAATCTTCCGGTAACAAAACCTAAGGGTGAAGTAGGGCGTGTAAATAAAACAATAGCCCAGGCATATTTGGGTAAAGTATTGTTGTATCAAAATAAACATTCCGAAGCACTTCCTTTATTTCAGGCTGTAATGGCTGCTTCAGGAGATATTGTAAGCATGTCGTTTGAAAATAATTTCCAAACAGAAACAGAAAATGGACCCGAAGCAATATTCCAGGTTCAACATGCAATTAGTGGCTCTATTTCCGATAATGGAAATGTTGGTGATATGCTGGCCGGTTTTTATGGAAGCGCTCCTGTAACATGCTGCGGATTTTATCAACCTACTATAGACCTGGTAAATGCATATAAGGTAGATGCAAACGGCTTGCCTTTGTTAGATAATTCTTACAGAACCAATCCTTATATTTCAGATCTGCAATCGCCCGGTGATAAATCAGGCTACAAGTTAGATACAACCATCATGTTTGATCCGCGTATAGATTATACTATTGCCAGAAGGGGTGTGATGTTCAGAGATTGGGGAGTAATGCCGGGCGATGGGTGGATCCGTGACCCTGCATATGGCGGACCATTCCTTGCCCAAAAGCATACTATTAATAAATCTGCTTTTAGTGCGCAAACCATTTCAGGCTCTGAGTACATAACAGGCCTGAATGTAAACATTATTCGCCTTGCAGATATTTATTTGATGGCCGCAGAATGTTATATTAGCGCAGGTGATTTGGATGAGGCGAGGGAATTGGTGAATAAAATACGCGAAAGAGCCTCACACCTGGCTCCAAAGAAAACAGCTTACGGTAATGATGCTGCAAACTATCAAATTGGCCAATACGCTTCTTTCCCTGATGAAGCGTACGCCTGGAAAGCTGTTCAGTTTGAGCGCAGATTAGAACTGGCTTTGGAAGGGCATAGGTTTTATGATCTTGTTCGCTGGGGAATTTTAAAGGAGGTAAAAGAAAGCTATTCTACATTTGAAGCCAACTATCTTTCTGCTTATGGTGGCGTTACCGTTAATTCTTACAACACGTATTTCCCAATTCCTCAAAATCAGATAGACCGGAGTTCAGGAGCACTTAAACAAAATGATGGATACTAAATTGTTAATCCTAATTCTTAGAACCGTCAACTGAAAGGTTGGCGGTTTTTTGTAATTATAACAGGGGCTTTTATAAAGAACGCTCTGGCGAAGGTCTCCCGACCTGTGCCTCAAAATTACTTTTCCTGCCGTTTAATACATACTTATAATATCAAGCAATCCCTTGCCGTCTTTTACATAATAATCAACGGCAATGCTATATAACCATTGCTCCGGAAACGATAAAAACCTGCACATCGGCTGTTGGCAGAAGTTTAGGTCTTAGTCCGCAATTCTTCTCTTAATTTGTATAATTCATCTGTCGTGATGAAGTTGGTAAAACCTTTTGCAGCTAATCCTTTTATTAATCAGGCTGGCGTTTTTTGTCACTCATTTGCCTGTTTCAATGCCTGTATTTCAATTTCAACAGATATTCTAAAGTCGGTTCGTTTTATTTTTTCTATTATCGGTTTTATACTTGGGATGAGTCCTTGAAGCTTTGCTTTTACTATTACCCCAATTGTCCCTGTATATGTCAAACCAAGTTGATTTGCAATTTTTCTTGCTTTGTTGTCGTCTAAAATTATTGTGCTATTTGGTGTTTCCAAAGCCAAAGCAATGGCACTGGATTCTCCTTTGTCTATTTGTAGTTCAAGAAGTTGTTGTTTAGATTTGTCAGTAACATTTACAATCTCAACCCACTCTGGAAGTGTCTCTCCATATTCGGTTGCAATGTCTACAGTCGTTACAATTTGTCCGTAAAGTTTGTGTAAAAGTTCAAGTTCGCCAATGTTGGTCAAGATGATAAAACAACTTGTGTCGGAAATAATTGCTTTAGGCATTGGCTACGTCTCTTGATATATCGGATGCAGGATAGTTAAAAATAGAAACATTGTAAGCTCCTAATATTTCGGCAAATGTTCTTTTTGTCAAACCCGCAACTTCCGCAGCTTGTCCAAGAGAGAGTTTACCTTGTTCATATAGTTTGCTTGCAACAAGCATTGCAACTTGCATATTGTCCAAGTCTAAGCTGTCTGGTATATTGAGCGTCAAAACTTTCATAGGTCAAATTTATCGTTTTTTTCGTAACCGTCAAAGTTTGAGGGTTGCCCGCTACTCGCTCTGGCGCAGGTCTCCCGACCACAAGTGTTCGAAAACCTATCAGGCAGAACTAAATAGATGCGGGGCATTGTCGGGATTTCCACCGCATAAGATAACCACGGCTTTCATAATTTCTGTTTCGAGTTCCAGTTCAAATTTGCAATCTTGAAGCCTTTTGTCCTGTTTATTTTTTTATAAGCAATAATGAGGATAGCCAGTATCATAGTCATGTAAATCATTACTTTGATACCGTTAATATTTCTTGATACCAGATGATTTACGTTTAGATGCTGCTTGATAAATTTGAAAAACACCTCTATTTCCCAGCGTTGCCTGTACCAGGCGGCTATGAGATAAGCATCTTCATTTATTATATTAGTTACGAAACAAATAGGCTCTCCGCTTTTGTTTATAACAGCTTTGATTACCCGGTATATGTGCGCTGTTGCTTTATCCTTTTTGTTTATAAGATAGCCGGCTTCATCGCTTACAATCGTAACAGTACTACTTTTTGGCTTTTCTTCCACCTTAGTTCGAGTGTTGGTTTTACATCTTATGTTTGGGTTAGCCCGGCTCACAAACCATTTTTGGCTATTGGTAAACTTGTCGAACGATTCCCTTGATTGTAAACCCCTGTCAAAAACAACTACATCATTTTTAATGCAATCTGTATCGTTAATAACTTCGGTAAGTGCAAGTTCTTCGCTTACGTATGACTGAGTCGTAAAAACTTTTACCGATGAAGGTATACTTCCCTTAAGATTGACACTATACTTTACAAAACGTTTGTCATTTGTGCCGTTTTCCATCCCGGTCGAAAACAGCTTAGAGGCTAATGCCACATATGTGCTATCTGCTTTGGATAAAGCCTTTTCTTCTTTCAGTTCCTTGTTGTAAATAAGAAATATTTGTTCAAAGAGCTTTGCAAAATAATCTGCATTTATTGTGCAAATACGATCTCTTATCGAATTGTACTTCCCATCTAATATATCATAACCCGTGAATGACTTGAATTGTGCTGATTGTAAAAAAGCCTCCATCACACGCAAACTTGGCTTCGAGGTGTTCAACATTGAAAACAATATTAATTTGAAGATAACCTCACCAGATAGTTTCTTAACCTGCGTATCTACCTTTGTCTCTGCTGATAGTTCTTCAAATATCTCTTCTGGTATCAATCCTATAAGTTCTTTTGCCGTCATTACGCAAAATTAAACCCAAATAGGTTTCGAACACTTGTGGTCGGGAGACCTGCGCCTCAATATTACTTTTCCTGCCGTTTAATACATACTTATAATATCAAGCAATCCCTTGCCGTCTTTTACATAATAATCAACGGCAATGCTATATAACCATTGCTCCGGAAACGATAAAAACCTGCACATCGGCTGTTGGCAGAAGTTTAGGTCTTAGTCCGCAATTCTTCTCTTAATTTGTATAATTCATCTGTCGTGATGAAGTTGGTAAAACCTTTTGCAGCTAATCCTTTTATTAATCTCTTGTCGCCAGAGCAAACCCTACAACGAAACTGCTTTGAATAAGCAATGTAATGAGTGTCTTTGGGGTCAACATCCATTACAAGTGTCTCGGCAGAAATCCAATTTGATGTTTTGATTTGTTCTTCTGAAATAAATGTTATGTCCTTATAAAGATGGAACTAAGCCCCCTGAACTTCTTCAGTTGATTAGCAAGTCCCCAATTTTACCATTAGTATTCAGTATACCGCTAAACACCATATTCGCATCAACAATGAACCTCACCTGATAAAGCGTTTACGGTTTTTACTCCACCATGAAGCATTTACCTCATCGGCTAACCTATCTACGTCAGATTGTTTTGCTTTACTTTTAGAGGTTGCTTCAAGATATTTCACATAATCTATTAACCGTTGAAGTCTAAAACTGTCAACAGAAGAAGATACTATGATTAGAATCTTATTATTATTTACCCGCTCAACTATCATACTTGTAACATTTGCCCAAGGTTAAGCAACTTATTAGTTATTCCAATAGTGTAGAGTGCCGGGTGAAACACTTGACACTTTTACTTATCACAACTTTCGCAATCTTCCCCGAAGAAAGGTTTTGTTTCGTGGCGAACTTCCTGCAAGTGATCTTTTGCATTTTTCCAGAATTGCATAAGCGCATCATTATCTGTCATAAATTGCTTTAACCGCTCTTCAGGGGGTTTGGAAAGCCAGATTTTTAATTGCAATGCTTTAATATGTTCAGGCGTATCATTCATGATCCAGTAACCCGAAAGTATTCAATTTTAACCGGTTTGTCCAAAAATCTATATAAGCCCAGTCGAGAGATGATATTTGTTTTAAAGCATAAATATCCTCTTTTTGCAGGGAAGATTGCAGTTGTTGTATCCATATAAGTTTGGAGATCAGCAGATCCTCCGGTGTAACTACATAAATCGGCGTATCAAAAAAATCAGTTTTTCGCCGCCGGTCAAATTCTGTTAAGCGGTAAGGCTCATCTTTCAGTATCACAAAATCAACCTTAAAGCCGGAATTGTGATCAATGATATTGAACATGCTTTTTCTTTTTACAGCTTCCCTTACCGCATCTTCATCACAATAAAACCCTTCATTAAAATAAGCAAGGAGGGCGGGGATATCTTCCTCCTTCAGGTGAACAATAATATCAAAATCACGCGTTGCCCTGGGGATAACGTATAAACTCATAGCAACACTACCCGAAAGCATATAAGGGATATTATTGGCACTTAAAAATTCAATTATTTTTTTAAAGAATTGGAGCATATATTAAAAGTACATTTTACAAAATGTCTCCTTAGGAGAAAATTTCTAATATTTCTTATTTTTGAATAAAATAAGAAATATAATTCTGATGAATATAGTGGAAATTGGGGAACTGTTTAAAACCAGGCGGGAATTTCTAAGCTTAAAGCAGGAAGATCTTGCAGAAATGAGTGGTATTACCACCCGCACTATTCATATTGTGGAAGGTGGCGCCGGTAATCCTTCCGTTAAAACACTGGAAAAACTGGCGCTTGTGCTCGGGCTGGAAATACTGGTGCAGGTAAAAAAAATTAATTAATTGTTATGGCGCAGGGGGCGGTATATTATAATGGCATGTTGGCGGGGTATCTTAAAAAACCCGCGCCAGGTGATTACCGGTTCATCTATACCGATGCGTATATGAATGACCCGTTGCTGCCTTCCATCAGCCTCACCCTGCCTAAAAAAAAGCGGGAACACCAAAGCCCTGTACTGTTCTCTTTTTTTGCAGGCTTATTATCAGAAGGTATTAATAAAGAGATACAATGCCGCAAAAAATTGTTCAATGGCGTTAAAGTGCCGCCGTTGTTATCATTCAGGACTCCTGCTGTAGATAACCTTGCGGAATACCAGCAAAAAACCAAACGGTTCTCTATTTCAGGTGTGCAGTTAAAATATTCACTGAAAGTCGCCTCGGTATGAGGGAATAAAGAACAAGTAAATTGATAAAACCGTACAACCAATACGGTTTTGTAAAAGGTTCAGCACCCCGTATATCCGTGAGCATTGAACTGTAAAACGTGAGCCTCTCACGTTTGCCGGCGCCTGGCTGCTTACAGCCCATTAGCACATTTTTTTAGTTTTTTATTGCTAAAATAATTAGTGTTAATAAATTTATCCATATCTTTACAGTCAACAATTAATTTTACCAACTTAAAACCTCATACTTTATGTCTGCAAATACAGAAAAGCTCAAAGCGCTTAAGCTAACCATTGACAAAATTGAAAAAGACTTCGGCAAAGGAAGTGTAATGATGATGAATGAAAAGGGCGAGCAACAACTGGAAGTTGTATCAACCGGCTCTATAGGGCTTGATATTGCGCTGGGTGTTGGTGGCGTTCCGAAAGGTAGAATAGTAGAAATATACGGCCCTGAATCAACCGGTAAAACAACCATAGCCATACATATTATAGCAGAAGCCCAGAAAAAAGGCGGTGTATGCGCTATCATAGATGCAGAGCATGCCTTCGATAGTAACTATGCGCAAAAGCTTGGTGTTGATGTAGATAATTTATTGATCTCACAACCTGATTATGGTGAGCAGGGTTTGGAAATTGCAGATCGCCTGATTCTTTCAGGTGCGCTTGATGTAGTAGTGATAGATTCTGTTGCTGCGCTTGTGCCTAAGGGTGAGCTGGAAGGAGAAATGGGCGACAGCAAAATGGGCTTGCAGGCAAGGCTGATGTCTCAGGCATTACGTAAATTAACCGCCACCATCAGCAAAACCAATACCGTATGTATTTTCATTAACCAGTTAAGAGAAAAAATTGGTGTAATGTTCGGCAACCCCGAAACCACTACCGGTGGTAATGCACTTAAATTCTATGCATCTGTACGATTGGATATCCGCCGCATGGCACAAATTAAAGATGGTGATGAAGCTGTAGGTAACCGTGTAAAAGTAAAAGTGGTAAAAAATAAAGTAGCACCTCCTTTCAGGGCTGCTGAATTTGATATTGTATTCGGCGAAGGCATTTCTAAAGTGGGTGAGATTATTGATATGGGTGTTGAAATGAATATCATACAAAAAAGCGGTAGCTGGTACAGCTATAACAGCGATAAACTCGGTCAGGGAAGAGATTCGGTTAAGCAATTGCTGCTTGATAATCCTGAGCTGGCAAATGAAATAGAAGCTAAGATCAGGGAAAAGATTAAAGAAGAGCAATCTGCATAAAAGGTATTAAAAGGTGTAAGGTGTAGGGTATAAGCAGAACCTACACCTCACACCTACCCCCTACACCATACGCCCTATACCCTACGGCTCGCCTATCCTGAATGTAACCGGTTGTTTTCTGTAAGCCTTTACTTTCATCCCATTATTTTCAGCAGGCGCCCAATCCGGGCCTTTGCGAACAGCATTTACACAAAGCTCAGCAAGTTTGGTACCCTTCATAGTCAGGGCTTCCACATCACTTATTTTACCATCCTTATCTACAATAAACTGCACTATGCATGTGCCGGCTTTTCCGTCTTCCTGCAATTCATCGGTATGCCGCTCAATTTCTTTTGAAATATATTTTCTCCAGGCTTCATCTCCACCGGGGAATCTGGCTTGTATCTGAACAGTAATAAGAGGTTCATCTCTCTCTTCTTTTGGACCAATAATAACTCCGGTGTGATTGTCTTCAATTGGAGGAGATACAATATCTGAGGTTTTATCACCTGCCTGATTTATGGTACTGATTTTAGTGTCTATTATATCATCAATATCTTTCATCACTTCTTCAGGTTTCAGTTCTTCAACCATTTTAATGGAAGATGTTAAGCGCGACATCTCTATCTGAGGTTGCTGTATAGGTCTTACCAGCGGTGGCGGAGGTGGTTCAACAGCAGGGTCTTCTATCAATTTTGTTGTTGCAACGTCTGTAATACTAATTGGCGCTGAATGTTCGGTTGCTTTAAATTTTGATCCCACAAATGAAGCCAGCAAAACAACTAATGCCAATGCGCCTGTAGATAATAATGCTTTTGATAAGCGGCTTGAGTACCTGCTTCGCAACTCATATGCACCATATACTTTGTTGCGGTTATCGAATACGATGTCAAGCATGCTTGCATGCAAAATTTTATGCTTTTCCATAAACAATGTTTTTATTTGAGATGGAGCAGATAAAAAATTCCATAGCGTTATAGCGAAACTTTATTTTTATAATTAATGCCGGTTTGCTTGTGGATTTTTGAAGATTCTGTATCAGCTGGCTGAAATGGTATTGTTATTTTTTAGTAAAGCATATTGTTGATTTCCGGAGTATAATACCTTTACGCATAAAACAGCAAAAGGGGATTTATTTCCATTAGATGAATAGCATTTAAAATTATACACGTGAAAATATTCATAGCATCATTTGCCTTTTTGTTTATCAGCGTATCAGTTTTCTCCCAGCAAAACAAAAAAGCCATCTTTGTAATCGTTGATGGCATTCCCGCAGATGTAATTGAAAAACTAAACACACCTAACCTTGATGCCATTGCTAAATCGGGCGGGTATACCCGGGCTCATGTTGGCGGAGAAAAAGGCGGCTATTCACAAACGCCAACCATATCAGCTATTGGCTATAATAGCCTGCTCACCGGCACATGGGTGAATAAACACAATGTTTGGGATAATGACATAGCGGCTCCCAATTATAATTACTGGACAATTTTCCGGTTTTTTAAAGAACAATACCCCTCAAAAAAAGCAGCAGTATTTTCCAGTTGGGAAGACAACAGAACAAAATTGGTGGGAGAAAACCTTGCTGCTACCGGTAATCTTAAACTTGATTATCATTTTGACGGGCTGGAATTGGATACAATAAAATATCCCCATGATAAGAAAAAGGACTACATGCATCGCATTGATGAAGCAGTGGTGGATAATGCCGCAGCATATATAAAAGCAGAGGCGCCTGATTTGTCGTGGGCATATCTTGAATATACTGATGATATGGGGCATATACATGGTGATAGTCCTGAATTTTATAAGGCCGTAGAAATCATGGATAATCAAATGGGCAGATTGTGGGCGGCTATACAATACCGTGAGCAAAATTTTAAAGAAGACTGGGTGATATATATCACTACCGACCATGGCAGAACAGCAATTGATGGTAAAGGGCATGGTGGGCAATCAGACAGGGAAAGAGCCACATGGATCGTTACCAATGCCAAAGGATTGAATAATTATTTTAAAACAGGTAACCCGAGCATAGTGGATATTATGCCTTCCATTGCTTCCTTCCTGGGCATAACTATCCCCAAAGAGCAGTTAATGGAGGTTGACGGCATTCCGCTTACAGGCAGCATATCCGTTACTACTCCTGATGCCATACCGGAAAACGGCAAGCTGCGGGTAACATGGAAAGCCGCATCTGAAAAAGGGAACGCAAAAATATGGCTGGCAACAACCAATCATTTTAAAGAAGGCGGCAAAGATGAATACAGCCTGGTGGCTACCGTGCCGCTTGCAAAGCAGGAAGCTGTTATTGACGTAAGCAATAAGCCTTCTTCTTTTTATAAGATCGTTATTGAAACGCCGGATAATATGCTGAACCGGTGGGTGGTGAGAAGAAGTGAGTGAGTGCAGGTTTCAGCTATCAGCCGTCAGCCATCAGCTATGGGCAGTGGGCTGCGGGTCTTGCCATAAACAATTGATGCCCGCATCCAAAAACCCTGTAACCTGTAATATGAAACCTGTAACTTGCTGATAGCTGACGGCTGACAGCTGACGGCTGACAGCTGACAGCTGACGGCTGACAGCTCATTTCAAACTTTCATCATGAACAATATTTCAAAATTCAGATTTGTTTTTTTCTTTTTTCTTTTGGCAGCTATTTCATGTAAAGTACAGCATAGTGCCGTGAGCAATGTAAACGCTCCTTCCTTAGTAACGCAGGGACCTTTGTGGGGAGCGGTATGGCAGCAAAAGGCCTCGGAGTATAAAGCGCTTTGCTTCCAGGCGTATAATACTGCCAGGTTGCAACTGGATATTTTACTAAAAGAAAATCATGACAAACCACTGGCTGTTGTTACTGATATAGATGAAACCATTTTGGATAACAGTCCTTACCAGGTGTATAGCGCTTTAAAAAATGAGGAGTATAGTGATTCATCATGGATAGCATGGACAAAACGTGTGGATTGTGATACCGTACCCGGCGGGTTGAGTTTTTTTCAATATGCAAAGAGCAAAGGTGTGAGTGTGTTTTATATCACCAACCGGCTTGAAGAAGAACGCCCGCAAACGCTGAAAGAATTACAACGCTGGAATTTTCCTGATGCCACCAATGATCATTTGATTTTAAAAACTGCGGGCTCGGGCAAAGGGCCGCGCCGTGATAAAGTTTCAGAAAACTATGAGATCGTTATGTTGTTTGGAGATAATCTCAGCGATTTCAGCTCGGTGTTTGATAAACAACCCACCGAAACCCGGAATGCGCTTACCCGCAGCAATGCCGGATTATTTGGCTCACGTTTTATTGTATTGCCCAACACTATGTACGGCGATTGGGAAAACATGCTATACCAGTACAGGCATGAGCTTGCACCTGCCGTAAAAGATAGTATCATGTTGCAAGGATTGAAAAAATATTAATACGCTAACGATTGAGTGATTTTTTTCTCAAAAAGAACATCTCTGCATATTTTTTTAGAACTTGCGGCTATTTGTAATAATGCCTGCAGCGAGTTGCTATGAGTCAAAGTGCGGAAAATATCAATACACTTATTGCCGGTTGGTATGAGGCATTTCAGGGCGACCTGCTTTTGGTAGGCCGGCGGTTAGGATATACCGGCGAAGAGCTCAACGATTTGCTGCACCAGTTTTTTCTTACCCTGATGGAGAAAAACATAGACTTTTCGGGCATCGCAAATCCCCGCTCTTACCTGCAAACCGCTTTTAAAAGGCGTTTGATTGACCACTACCGTTCCGAAAAGCGCTATTTGCGCCATCATTCCATGTATGTGGTGCCGGATGAATATCAGCCTTCTGTACAGGAATCGCTCGAAAAAATACAAACCAACAGCGCTTTAATAGAGAAAGTAAGGAATGTTTGTAATAAGCTGCCCGCTACCTGCCGCACCGTCATATTACTCAAGTACGGAGAAGGATTATCAAATGAAGAAATTGAACAAAGAACAGGGCTATCGCGCCGTACAATTTACAACAGCCTGTTCAAAGGCATAAAAATACTGCGCAGGGAGCTCGCGGATCCAAATGCCCCGCATTTATTTACGCTCATTCCGCTATTGCTTAGCCTCTTTGTTAATGATTTTCTTACCAGGAATTAAAAAAAATGCCGAATCCGGGGTAAAGTTTTTAAAGTTCATCGTCTTTACTGCAAACCAGAACAATTATGCCTGTTCGTTTGTCGGTAGAAGAACTAGCTATCAATGATTCTTTCATCAATTATTGCCTTGAAAGAAATGAGCAGGATGTATTGCACTGGCGCCAATACCAGGCAGATCATCCCGGCCGGCAAAATATTATTGAAGAAGCCAGGCAGCTTGTTTTTTTAATGACAGGTTCCCTGCAGAACATAAACGCCGGTTTGGATACAGATCCTGTTCCAGCCCTGAAACGCTTCAACGCATTAAAAGTTATTGGATGGGCAGCAGCATGCATCGGCATAGTACTGTCTGTCTACTTTATTTTTTGGCAAAAAAAGGATGCGCATATACGCGAAGCGGTCGCTGCTGTTGCTGAAAATCCCCTGATTTTTGCCACAAAAGCGGGCGCCAAACAAACCATTACACTTCCCGACGGAACAAAAGTATACCTCAATTCGGCCTCCACGCTAAAGCTGAGCAATGGTTTTGGTAAAACCGACCGTAACGTATTTCTGGTAGGCGAAGGAGGATTTGATGTAATACATAACAGTCGCTTACCTTTTACCGTAAGTGTTGACAAGTACGATGTAAATGTTACAGGTACTTTTTTTAATGTGCGGGCTTATCCCGGAGACAAGATCACCGAAACATCGCTTTTAAGAGGAAAAGTAGATATACTGATCAAAAACGGTTCTTCAACACCGTTACGCATGTCGTTAAAGCCCAAACAAAAATTTGTGCTGGATGTGGAAACCGGGGGGCAAATAAAAGGAAGTGGCGATGATTTCGAAGAGTTTGAAAACAAAGCTGCTCCTCATGTGGCTGTTGAGGCGCTGTCGTATAATCGCGACAGTGTTAATATTGAAACGGCCTGGATACAGAATACATTGATCATTGAAGAGGAGACTTTTGAAATGATCAGGGAAAAGCTGGAAAGATGGTACAATGTGCGGCTGATTTTTAAAGATGAAAAAGTGAAGCAATACGGGTTCACAGGAACTTTCAGAAATGAAAGCATAGAGCAGGTATTAAAAGCTTTTAAGGATTCGTATTTCTTTAATTATACTATTGATGGAACGGATATAATTATATCAAAATAAAAGGAGAAATGGATTGCGCCCATTCCTCCCGTGTTCAAAAAAAGGGTAGGTCAAACTTTGCGGGTTGTGCCTGCCCCTATTGTTCATTTTTAAACAAAACAAAAGTATGAAAAAAAGGGACTTTCCAAAACTGCCCTGGAATCAGAAAATGTCCAGAATGATTCTGCTTATGAAATGTAGTCTTTTCCTGGTTTTTGCTACCGTACTGCAGGTAACAGCCAAAGAGGTCAGCTCGCAGGAAACGTTGACCGTTAATTTTAACAATGTTAAGCTAAGTAAGGCCTTAAAGGAAGTTGAACGCAAAACCGACTACCGGTTTGTGTTCAGTACAATGGTCATGAAAGATGAATTCAAGGTGACCATTAGCGAAAAAGACATAACCGTAAATGAGCTGCTAAAAAAAATCCTGGCAGGTACGGGGCTTGTTTCTAACCAGATGTCGGAAAAGCTGGTGATCATTAAAAGCGTTGATGCGAATACGCAATCCGCTTCTGCTGCGCCACCTGTAAATGGAAAAATTGTAAACAACAATGGCGAACCTTTGGCGGGAGTAACGATCAGATCCGGTAAAAATATTACACTTACCGATGCGAAAGGTAATTTCTCTATTGACGTGGAAAGCGGCGGGTCCATTGAAGTTTCTTACGTAGGCTATGCAACACGAACCATAAAAGTGGGAGCGCAAACCAGTATTGATATTGTAATGCAGGCGGTAGAAAACCAATTGGATTCGGTTATAGTTGTAGGTTATGGTAAACAAGCCCGGGAAAAAGTAACGGGCGCTGTAACCACATTGAAAACCGAAAAATTCAAAGATGCCCCTTATACTGATATACAATCGGCCATAGCCGGACGGGTAGCGGGTGTTGTGGTGAACTTTAGTGGAGGAGAGCCGGGAAGTGTTCCTGCTGTTACAATTCGCGGCGGTGAGCCGTTGATTGGTCAAACAACTCCTTTGTACGTAATTGATGGTATTATCCGGGATGGAACTGCATTTAAGAACCTAAATGTAAATGACATTGAAAATATAAGTTTTTTGAAAGACGCCGCAGCTACATCCGTTTTTGGTTCAAAGGCAGCGGCAGGTATTGTTATGGTAACTACAAAAAGTGGAACCACGGGCAAGCCGGTTATTACTTATTCAAACAATCTTGCGTGGAATACTCCTGCAAATTTTCCTGAGCTCATAAGCGCTTATGATAAAGCGCTGGTGGCAAACGCAATAGGTGAAGCAACCGGCAATGGTAAGTTTTCTGCTTATAGCGAGGCACAGTTAGACACGATTCAAAATAACTGGAATCCTTCTTTATATCCCAATACAGACTGGTATGGGCTGACCTTTAGAGAATATGCTCCACAGCAGTCTCATAATCTCTCTGTAAGCGGGGGCAATAAGCAAACAAAATACTATATAGGCCTGGGTTATTTCGGACAGGGCAGCAACTATGTAAATAATTCATTTCAGGTTAGGCGGGTATCGTATAACAGCAAGATTACATCTGCATTCGAAAATATCGGGTTGGATGTAACCTTTGCCATCAACGGATATTATAATTATGCTACCCAGCCGCCGGCAGGTTCCTGGAGTATTTTCAGCCACATTGTAGCCAAGAGTCCATTTGAATTTGCATTTAATGAGGATGGTACATTAGCCGGCCTTGTGGATCATCCATTGGCAGAAATATACTCACCGGGCTATTCAAGATCAGAAACAATGTTTAACGATGGTAATCTTACTTTTAAATGGAATGTGCCTTCTGTAAAAGGACTAAGCTTCAGACTAATGGGTGATTTTGCCTTAACCTCTAATCCTTCAAAAACTTTTTCAGTACTGGCTACGCAATACAACCGGGATGGTACGATTTACCAAACGCCCAAGCCCTCACTTTCGCAAAGCAGCAGCGATACCAAGGCATATAATGCCGAATTTCAGGCCGATTATTCGAGGATTTTCAGCAGGCACAGCATTGGAGCTACTTTTGTTTCAATCGCAAGGGGTGGCAACAATAAATGGTTTAGCGCTTCCAGAAATAATTTTCCTTCTACAGCCGTGGATCAGATTTTTGCAGGAGACGCTTCCACACAAGTGAACAACGGATCTGCAAGCGAATGGGGAGAAGTGGGTTATGTGGGACGTTTAAAATACGATTATGCGGCCAGGTACTTACTGGAGCTTAGCGGCCGTTATGACGGGTCGGATTACTTTCCTCCCGGCAACCGGTTTGGCTTCTTCCCTTCACTGGCCGCAGGTTGGGTTGCATCATCAGAACCATTTTATAAAAACCTGAATATAGACAAGGTATTTTCCTATTTGAAATTTAAGGCTTCTTATGGAGAAGTGGGTTCAATAGGAGGTACAAAATATGCGTATATACCCCAATACGGTGTAAACACACAGGTGTTTGTTGCTAACGGTAATTTGCAGAACGGATATTACGAGGGAGGTTTAACCATCGCTAATCAAAATATTACGTGGTACGCAACAAAATCGAGAGATGTTGGAATTGAATACGAAGCATGGAATAAAAAAATAACCGGTGGGATAGATTATTTTTATACTGTTACCAAAAATATTCTGGGCAGCCCCGCTTTTAAGTATACTGAGCCTTTAGGGCAAAGCTTACCCCAGGTACTAACCGATGCTACCACACGTAAAGAAGGGATTGACGCATCGCTGAACTTCAATTGGGGGATTGGCGCTGATCTGAAAGGTTATATTGGCGTTAACCTCACTTATTTTAATTATTTGTGGGAAAAAACCAATGAAGATAGTGCAAGCCTTCTTAATCCTTATACCCGGGCCTGGGGGGTAGATCAGAATTATTATAGCACGATGTACTCTTCGCTGGGGCTGTATCAAAACTATGCGGATATCTTAAATAATCCTACCCGTGTTACCTCAACTGCATTGGGGCTGGGCGATCTCTGGCTGAACGATACGAACGGCGATGGTAAAATAGACGGGCAGGATTTTCGCAGGATTGGAAAATCTTCATCCCCCAGATTTACTTATGGTATTCCTTTTGGGCTTGAATTTAAGGGTATCCGCCTTGATGCACTTGTACAGGGCGCCGGTACACGAGACGTGTATCTTGGCACATACCTAATGGGAGCTGAAGGTGTGGGGCGTATCAACTTTGCGTTTCAGAAAGATTTTTGGACACCCGATAATACAGACGCTACCTTCCCGCGGGCGGGTAATAGCAGCATGAATTCTAATAACAACTATGTAAGCAGCGATTTCTGGCTTAAAGATGCGCATTTTGTCAGGCTGAAGAGCTTAACGCTCGCCTATAATCTTAAGCGTATTTGGAAAACAGATATTTTTAGCGACCTGTCGGTACATGTATCAGGTACTAACCTGTTAACATTCTCCCCTGTCACTAAATATTTCGACCCGGAGCTCGCAGATCTTAATAACTTCTTTTATCCTGTAAATAAAACATACTCCGTAGGGATCAGGGTAGGATTCTAAATAATAAATGTTGACGGATAAATATCAAAAATGCAATTATGAATGAGCTATAAATATGCTGTATATGCTATTTTGGCAAATTTCATCTACGCCTTTGGCGGGACAAGTTGTGACTATTAAAAAATAAAAAAATGAAATACTTATTTTATATAATTCTCACCTCATTATTCTTCACAGCCTCATGCAATAAGGTAATGGACACAAAGCCTTTGGGGTCTTATACCGGCGAAGATGTTTGGGGTAATTACGACCTTGCTACAGGATATATGTATACCCGGTATGCCAACATGTTGGGGTATATATTTTCATGGGATAATGACGCCATTACAAAAAGCGTGAAAACACACCCATGGGGTGGCGACTGGATAAATGAAAAATGTGATCTTATAGACAGAAATACAGATGAAGGATGGTCGAATTTTGATAATATACGGGCGGTTAACCTGGTATTGCAAAATGTACCGTTAAGCCCGTTTACAGCATTGCAAAAAAACACCCTTTTGGGTGAAGCGTATTTCTTAAGGGGGGCATTGTATTCCAAGCTGGCTTTTCGTTTTGGCGGCGTGCAGATTGTTAAGGATGTTTTGACTGTAGACAGTGATTTCAGCATTCCCCGCTCATCCCTTAAAGAAACATATGATTTTGTATTGTCGGATCTTGATAGCGCTGCTTTGCTGTTGCCTGTGGATAACGAGAGAGGCCGGGCAACCAGGGGCGCTGCTTACGCATTAGCAATGAGGGTAGGCCTGCAGGCAGGAGCGTATCTCAACGATGATGCCTATTACACTGCAGTAAAAGCGACAGGCGATAAATTATTCGCTTTAAACAAATATGCTTTGGATGATTATTCAAATATGTTCAATGCTTATGGTACAGCCATTACCTCTTCCGAAAACATTCTGATATATGAAAGAAAGAATACGAACACTTCGTTCTCGGGTACTCCAATGCAGAGCTTAGTGCCAAATTCAGATCAGATTCCATCCAAGTTATCACAAGCTGCCATGAGCAAGTTCCCGTTGGTAGAATCTATTGAAGGTTGGATGAATTATGCGCCCACACAGGATTTGGTAGATGATTACCTTGTAACCGACGCCGATGGAAAAGATCGGCGCTGGAATCAGACAAGCTATATTGCATCGGGAGCTAATGTATACGAAAAAATGTATAAGAACAGGGATAAAAGATTTTATGCTACCATTGTTTATGATAGCACTAAATACTTTAATAATTGGATTTATCTGAGAGCTGATGGAAATGTATCTTCTAACATTCAGCCTTTACAGGGGGGCAATATCAACGATGGCGGATCTCAAACAGGCTACCTGTTCAACAAGTACGTTTACCAGGCTAAAAAGCTCTGGTATGCCGATCCCGTAGATTTTTGCTATAGCATTCTCCGGTTGGGTGAAGCGTATTTAAACTATGCTGAAGCCTGTATAAAATTGGGAGATGAAGCTACTGCAAGAATTTATATAACGAAAACTTATCAGAATCATGGCGGCTTTAAAAATGCCATTGAAACATCGCAGGAGGAGTTATGGAACGACTACAGGAGAGAACGTCATGTGGAGTTAATACTGGAAACCGGTGACCGGTACTGGTCGCTGCTGAGATGGGGAATACAATCGTTCGGAGGCTTGAAAAATGGTTATGAAAACTCCGCTCCCGACATCCCCGAGCTGAATGGAAAAATGCATGGTATGGCAATCAGTGCAGATGGTAAGTCTTACCAGATTTTTGAAATAGCGGAAAGGAATGGGCAGGAACTTAAGTTTACTCCCAGGCGTTATCTATTCCCGGTTCCACAAGGGAAAATAACCGCCCTGTCTGTGCTTACACAAAATGCGGGATGGTAAATCTATTTTATAGCATTAAATAAGAATTAATTATGAAATACCTTTTAAATTATATAGTACTCATTGCTATTTTTTGTTTAGCTTCCTGCCTGAAGAAAGACCTGCCGGAAGTAACAAATGCTTCATTGAATAACATTACGGATTTTAACCTCCTTTATAAATATGAGGATGTTGTAACGGATAATGCCGGTACTCCTAACGAAAATACAAGAACCTTAATAAAGACGCAACAGCTAAACAAAACCATCACTATATCCAACGATAGCGTGTATATTCAGCCCGGCTTTCCTTCGGGTTTTCCTCTTTCTCAAAAATCCAAAGTTTCGTTAACAAATATCTGGGGGTATGCTAATATACCGGATGCTGCTATTGTGGAGCCCGTAAACGACGCTCCCCGGCTGGGTACGCCGGGCGATTACTCAAAGCCGGTTTCGTATGACGTTATAGCGGCAAATGGCGATAAAAAACGTTGGGTAATTTCAGTAGCGCCATTGCCATTGGTTAACCAATGGGAAGGAGATTATCTTCAGGTAGATACATTATGGCACGCTACTGCCGGGGAGCAGGTAGCGCCGGAAGATTACACACAGTCGCTGTTTACTGAAAACGCCAATACGCTGAAGGCTACAGCAGGGTTGTGGTATTTTAATAATACTGCGATAACTTATTTTATTGTTGTGAATAATGACAACAGCGTTACAGTTACCGCAGATCCGTTAGCTACAGTTGTAGTGGAACAGGATCCTGCAAAGCCGTCTGCCTATGATCCGGTAAATAAACGTTTTGATCTCTACTATTTTTATTACAGTGGAGGCAATCCGGCCAACTGGAGGAATTTTCATACAATATTTACATTGAAGCCATAAAAATGTAACCTGTAATTTAAGTAGTTTACAAGACCATTTCAATGCATTTGAAATGGTCTTGTAATTATTTCAGCAAACTTTTGTAAACTTTCTGTTACGTATATATGAAAATCCTTTTTACGCTTTTTTCCCTTTTCGCCGCTATCGCTCATGCCCAAACGATCAACGTTGCCGATTACGGCGTTCAGCCCAATAGTTTTACCGATGCTGCCGGAGGCGTACAAAAGGTGCTTGACGAGTGCCGTAAGCACGATCAGTCCACCATCGTTTTTCCTGAAGGCAGGTATGATTTTTGGCCCGATCATGCCGTTGAAACCCATTATTATATTACCAATACCGCTTCTGAGGCGGAAGTGCCCGAAAAGAAACAGCGGGCAGGTCTTCTTTTTAAAAATCTTAAAAATGTAACCATTGAAGCGAACAATGCGGTTTTTGTGTTTCACGGTAAAATGATCACCTGGGTGATCGACAGCAGTGAAAATATAAGCATCCGGAATGTTTCGGTAAACTACGAACGTCCGGGCATTTCGGAAATGACGATCAAAGCAATAACGCCGGCATCCGTAACGGCTACTGTTCATCCCGATTCAAAATTTGCCATCATCAACGGAAAGCTCGAATGGTATGGTGAGCAATGGATAACCCGTAATTTCCACGCGGTATTGGTGCGTGCCGGAGAAGGCACTTTGTTTTACAGCAACTGGACTCCTTTTTTAAATAGTAAGGCAGAAGTAGTTGCGCCGCTTACCGTACAATTCACAGGCGATTTTTCATCGTTTAAAGCCCTGCCGGGAGACGTGCTTACTATCCGCGACCGCTACCGGGATTATGTTGGCGTGTTCCATAACCGTTCAAAAAATATAAGCCTTTTCAATGTGCATATGCATTCCATGCACGGACTTGGCATTGTTTCGCAGTTTTGCGAAAACCTTTCTTACGACAGCGTTTTCGTTGAGCCGGCGGCGGGCAGCGGCAGGGTGATCGCTTCTTCGGCCGATGGTATGCATTTTTCCGGATGTAAGGGACAGATCACTATTAACCATTGCAGGTTCCGGGGCATGCACGACGACCCGGTGAATGTGCATGGCACTCATTTGAAAGTAACGGAAATCATTTCCCCGGTTAAACTGAAGCTGCGGTTCATGCACCACCAAACCTATGGCTTCCCCGCGTTTGCTGCCGGCGACAGCGTGGCTTTTTTGCATGCGGCCGCCCTGCAGGTATTTGGTACAGGCGTTGTAAAATCAGCCAGCCTTATTAACGAAAGGGAAATGATCGTGGAAATGCAGTACCCATTTACGGATAAGCTCAAAGAAGGCGATGCCCTGGAAAATATTAGCTGGACGCCATCGCTTACCATTCAAAACTCAAGGTTCGAAGGCACGAACACACGCGGCACTTTGGTAACCACGCGCCGTAAGGTTATAATTGAAAACAATGTGTATTACCGCACCGGCATGCATGCCATACTCATAGAGAACGACGCTTCCGGCTGGTACGAATCAGGTCCTGTAACAGATGTTACCATCCGCAACAATCAATTCATTGAATGCGGGTATAATTCAGGGAGTAATAACTATATCATCCATATCAATCCCGAAGCGCACCAGTTGATACCGGGTTATTATGTGCACAGCAATATCCGGATAGAAAATAATTTCTTCAAAGTATACGACTACCCGGTTGTATCTGCCAAAAGCACCAACGGGCTTTTGTTTACCGGCAATACGATCGAAAGATCCGGTTTTATGGCGGCAGGTAATAAAAGGGCTTCCATTCGTTTAATTGCCTGCACAGCGGTAAGGGTTAATAAGAATATATTTAAAGATGGTGAGCCTGAAATACGGGTAGAAAAAATGAAAAGAAAAGATGTGAGGACAGATATTAAAAAGATTTTGAGCGATGAACGATAGGGGCAGACCAAAAAACGTCGTTGTGAATAAACCATTAGAGGGCTCAATCATTGGGAGGTGACAAGTCGTATTCACATTTTCCAGTTCTTATATGCGCCAGGTTCGGAGAAAATATACCAAAAGGGCTATAAATATAGAAGCAGTGACTGGCGCGAAGATAGATGCCTCCCTTTCCGGAATCGGCATGACAGCAGTGGTACAGCGATCATTACTTATACTGACGGGGAATGTTCTTTTTCAATCAGTATTAAAGGAGAGTGAAAAAAATGTTTACATCCTCTTCATAATTATCAGAATCTTCATAAATTGAAATTACCAATTCAAAGCTAACACTATGAGCAACGGCTGATATGTATACATTATTACCAATAGAGCTTTTACCGTATTATATACGGGCGTAACCTCTGATCTGATCGCAAGAGTACAGCAACATAAGCAAAAATATTACCCGGAATCTTTTACTGCAAAATACAATTGTTGCCTGCTTGTTTACTACAGGTTTTTTCCTTCGATAACAGAAGCGATAGATGAAGAAAAAAGAATTAAAGCAGGGAACAGAAAGCAAAAAATAAGGCTGATCACAGAAATGAATCCAGACTGGAAAGACTTATGGGAAGATATAAAGAATTGGTGACCACTATTGTTTTAAGATAAACATCAATCGGAGCTACTTCTTCATATCAATACACATTCAACTCAATTTCCATATTCACCCTTAATAACCGGTGGCTTGAGTAAAATATACATTTGTTCAACCACTTGCCCGTCATGGCGATCCCGACCTTCGGTTGGGAGAAGCCATCTTCGTGGGGCTGCTTCACCCACTGTTTTCCTAACCTTCAGAAGGTTGGAAACCTTTACTCCTTCTGTTGTTTACGGAAACGTTTGCGTTGAGGCTGTTAGCCTGTTAAGCTGCAATTCAAAAAAAGAATAAATAATGGTGTTGTGTTTTGGTTGCGGAGAAAATACTAATTTGTTGCCGCATGCAAAACGAACTGCAAATACAGTATTGGGTAGAGCGGGTGGCATTATTCAATGATGAAGCTGCTTATGAAAAAGTGTTTTTCCATTATAACGACGCATTGTTCAATCTTGCTGTTTGCTTTGTAAAAGATGAAACTGTTGCGGAAGAAATTGTGTCTGACACATTTGTAAATGTATGGCGCAACAGGAGCCGGTTGCTGGAAATTGAAAACCTGAAAGTGTACCTGTATGTTTCGGTAAAAAATCTTTGTATCAAACATCTTACCCGCAATAAGCAAATAGCGGATTTTAACCTGGGTGATCTGAACCTGGAAAGTACGGCGGCTACCGCCCAAACCCCTGAAGACCTGCTGATTTCAAAAGAAGTGCTGAAATATATACACAAGGCTATTGAATGCCTTCCGCCCAAATGCCGGCTCATTTTTAAGCTGGTGCGCGAAGACGGGTTAAAGTATAAGGAGATAGCGCAGATACTGAACATTTCGGTTAAAACGATTGACACCCAGATGGCTATAGCGGCAAAAAAGATCACCCAGTCTCTTTCTTTCCTGCTTGAAAAATAATTTTCAATTTTTTTCTTTTTCTTTTAGGGGATTATTCCCGCCCAGGGATCCTTAGGATAATTATTTATAGGATCGCATGTTAAATAATCATATCTGGCATCTCGTATCAAGAAAACTGTCGGGCGAAGCAACCCTTGAGGAACTAAGGGAACTGCAGGAGTTGCTGAAGCATGATCCGGAAGTGGCGTATAGAGTGGAATTGTATTCAAATTTCTTTGAACATCCCGTAAAACCGGAGCGCGGCGCTGAACAAAAGAAGTCCCAATGGAATAAGCTTCAGTCAAAACTTGGCGAGCAGTTCCCGGAGGATTTTGTAAGCAGTACTGCGCCTGAAGCATTTCCGGCACGCCCTCCTGTTTTTTCTATGTATAAAAAATGGATGGCAGCAGCGGCAAGCCTGGTACTTATTACTTTGGCTGCTGTATATTTTTATACCGGCCCGGAGCAAAAGCAGACAGCCTCAAATGATACCAATGAAATGAATACCATGCCCGGCACCCGGTCAAAAACCGTGCTGCCGGATGGAACAATTGTCTGGCTGAACAGCGATAGCCGTATTACCTATAATGTGGATTTTGGCGTAAATAAAAGAGAAGTAGTGTTGATTGGTGAAGCTTTCTTTGATGTGGCCCATAACGCTGATGTGCCGATGGTGGTGCATGCTAAAAATGTAAATATCCGGGTGAAGGGCACTGCCTTCAATGTGAGGAGCTATCCCGATAATAACCGGGTAGAAACTTCGCTTATACGCGGGGCGGTAGAACTGACAACCAATAAAGACCCGGAAAGAAAAATACTGCTGAAGCCCAATGAAAAAATTGTGCTCGATGTGGCTGATGCAGATGCCGCCGGTGTTGTTGCTACATCACCAAAGCCGGAAAAAGCTTCAGTAAAACATAATCTTTATCACATACAGCAACTGGACGGCAGCCGGTATAATGTTATTCCTGAAATATCGTGGGTACAAAACGAACTGGTTTTTGATAACGAAGTGTTTACCGAGGTGATCAGCAAAATGGAGAAATGGTATAATGTGGAAATAGTGCTGCAAAACAACGAACTGGCAAACAAGAATTTTTCCGGGGCATTTAAAAAAGAAGATATAACGACAGCGCTGCAAGGGTTACAATTCACCAATAGTTTTCAATTCGAAATAAAAGGAAATACAGTATATATTAAATAACCAAAACCCAAACTGCATATGGCTTGAAAAAAGATATTCATCCCTGACAAAAAGAGAGATGCTGTTACATCTCTCCTTTGATACTTAACGTAAAAAGGTATAGCGATCCCTGGCAGGTAGCATATACCCATTCTTTAAACTTAAGATTAGTAAAATTATGAAAAAACTGATTGTATTCCCATCAGCGGGGGATACTTGTCCAAAATTTCTCAAACTGCTTATTATCATGAAATTAACTGCAATCTTTTTAATTGTAGTATGTCTCCAGGCTTCTGCCACCGGTTATTCGCAGAGCGATATAAGCATTTCTGTAAAGAATGTTGAGCTTAAAAAACTGTTCAACATTATACAAAGACAAACCGATTACAGGTTTTTATATGAAGATGCACAATTGCCGAGGGATACGAAAATCAACCTGGATGTAACAAAAGCTTCTATCCAGACAGTGCTTAATACCGTATTAAGCAATACTACTTTACGATATCGTATACTCAACGATAATCTTGTTGTATTAAGCGCTGCTGCCAAGGAGCTTAACAGCCATATTGTAAAAGGCACTATTACGGATGAGAATGGTCAGCCCCTGCAGGGAGTAAGCATTCGCCTTAAAGGCAGCAATTCGGGGGTGTCTACCGGTGCAGACGGAACATTCTCTATTGAAGTTCCGGACAATAGTGTACTTGAAATTTCTTTTATCGGGTATATTACAAAAGAGGTGAGCGTAAAGAAAGATGAAACCATCAATATACAATTAACGCCCGGCGATAAAAATCTTGACGAAGTGGTGGTGGTAGGTTTCGGCACACAGAAAAAAGTGAACCTTACCGGTGCCGTTGATATGGTAACCGCCAAGCAGCTCGAAAGCAGGCCTATAGCCAATTTAGGTTCTGGTTTACAGGGGCTGATACCTAACCTGAACATAACAAGCTCTAACGGCAGAGCCACCACCAATCCTGCTTTTAATATCCGCGGCTTTACAAGCATCAATGGCGGCGATCCGCTTATCCTTGTGGATAATATTCCTTACAGCATGGATGAGGTAGCACGTATTAACCCGAATGATGTAGAAGCTGTTTCAGTATTGAAAGATGCAGCCGCTTCAGCCATATATGGCGCACGTGGTGCTTTTGGCGTGGTATTGATCACAACCAAAAAGGCAAAAGGTAACAAGCTGAATGTAGCGGTGAACGGAATGGTGGGCTATCGTACCATAGGTAAAATGCCTGAGCTGGTTACCGATCCGTATACGGTGATGGATATGAAAACTGAGGCTGGAAAACCCTTGTATAATCTGTATCCCGAATCTGTGCGCGAATATGCAAAGCAACGTTCACAAAATCCTTCATTACCCGCTGTTACCCTTGCCGACAACGGTAACGACTGGGTATATACCGGCGCTACAGACTGGTTGAAAGAAGCGTATAATAATTCAGCGCCTACCTATAATACCAATATCAGCATTTCAAAACGTGCCGAGAAATTAAGCTATTATCTTTCCGGGGACTATTACCGCCAGGATGGCCTGCTGAAATACGGCAACGATATTTTTAACCGTTACAACCTGAGAGGTAAAGTAGACTTTGATGTAACCAACTGGCTTAAATTTTCTAACAATACACAGCTTACCAGCACAGACTATGAAGCGCCCGTTTTCTTAGACGGCGATTTCTTCTGGAATGTAAACCGCACCAATTCATTAGATGTTCCTAAAAACCCGGATGGAAGCTGGACCAGGGCAGGAGCCCCCGTGTTGGGTGCATTGCAGGAAGGCGGAAGGCGCAGGGATAAGCTCAATGAATACGTAACTACCTTCTCTGCAAAAGCGGCTTTAATAAAAGATGTTTGGGATTTTAATGCAGAAGCTACTTTCAGAAGAGGATCGAATGTAATACGCTCTTATGATATACCTGTGGCGTATAAAACAGGACCGAACCTTGCACCGCAATATACTTTCTCTAACACCTGGGCGCAGGATCAGAACACTACCACAAGGTACAACGTATATAATGTATACACTGATTTTCATAAAAACTTCGGAGAACATTTTTTACAGGCGCTTGTCGGCTTTAACAGCGAGTACTACAACAATGCTTATTTTTCTGCGAGAAAAAACGGGCTGATCTCTCCCTCGCTGCCTTCCATAGATTTAAGCACCGGTACTATGACGATGAGCGAGCAGATAAAAGACTGGGCAGTGCAGGGACTGTTTTATCGCCTGGGATATAATTACAGGGAAAAGTACCTTCTTGAGCTTAACGGGCGTTATGATGGCTCATCACGTTTCCCAGAAGGTAAGAGATGGGGATTCTTCCCTTCTGCTTCTGTGGGTTGGGTAGTATCTGACGAAAATTTTTTTAAAGGTATCAGTAATGCACTTTCCCTCGATGTGTTTAAGCTGAGGGCTTCCTACGGAAGCCTGGGCAACCAAACCTTTGCTTATAACAGCAGCTTCCCTTATTATGATGCATATCCTTACCTGCCGATTTTACCTGTTACCGGTCAGGGCAATATCATATTAGGGTCTGGCAGACCTACCATTGTGGGCAGCCCCAAACCCGTATCGGATAATTTTAGCTGGGAAAGCATTGCCAGTGTGAACTTTGGTATTGATCTTTCTATGTTTACAAACAGGTTTAACCTGAATTTTGATAAATATACCCGCTATACAAGAGACATGCTGATACCCGGGCAGGAGCTTCCTGCTGTGTATGGCGCAGATGCACCCACAGAAAATAACGGGGATTTGAAAACCAAAGGATGGGAGTTGCGTTTGAACTGGAGAGACAATACAACCCTTGCAGGTTCTCCATTCTGGTACAACCTTACCTTTACTTTGGCAGACAACCGCTCATGGGTTACCAAATATGACAATCCTACCAAATATCTTGGTAATACTTACGGCAACTATTATGAAGGAAGAGAAATAGGTGAAATATGGGGCGCTGAAATTGCCGGTTATTTTAAAGATGAGCAGGAAATAGCGAGTTCTCCTGATCAACGCGAATTTGGCGAAGATGACCAGGGCTATAATTTCTATCCCGGCGATCTTAAGTTTGTTGATCTTAACAAAGACGGTGTGATCAATTATGGAGACAGAACGGTAGACAATCCAGGCGATATGCATATCGTTGGTAACAAAAGTCCGCGTTATCCGTATGGCATTGATCTTTCTGCCGGCTGCTGGAAGGGAGTTGACCTGCGTGTATTTATGCAGGGTATCGGTAAGAGAGACTGGTATCCCGGTAACTCAAATATTTACTTCTGGGGCATTTACGCGCAGCCATGGACCAATGTAACCACGTTAAATATGGATCACTGGACGCCTGAAAACCCCAATGCATATTTTCCTGCTGTACGTGCATATACAGCAGAAGATCCATTATCGCCCCTGGCAAAACCCAATTCGCGGTATATGCAGAACGGCGCTTATATGCGCGTTAAAAACGTAACAATCGGCTATGCTTTGCCTAAGTCTGTATTGCAAAGGCTAAAACTGACCAAAGTACGTTTTTATTTTAGTGCGGAAAATGTTTTTGAAATAACGCATTTAAAAGTAAAGCTTGACCCGGAATCGTTGGGTGACGGTAACAGGCCGCAGGCGGCATATCCGTTCCAGCGTACCTACTCTTTTGGTTTAAACCTGAATTTTTAATGCACTAATTTCTTTAAGATGAAACGAATTTCATATATACTTTTATTAGTTACCCTGCTGGGTGCTTCTTGTAAAAAAGATTTTTTACAACGCACACCGGCAACGGCTATTACCGGCAATGACTTTTTTAATACAACGGCCGACCTGGAAACCTATACCAATGGTTTGTATACCCAGCAGCTTCGTGCTATATGGGCTGATGTAGAGGCGGCAGATAAATTTTCCGATAACATCTCCATTTATACCGGCAGCAGCGAGATAGATAATCTTATTCGCGGAGGTGTAACCCCGGGTAACACCAAAGGTTGGGATCAAGCCACCTGGGGTATGTTACGCAACATCAATTTTATGCTGGATAATGTTGGCAAAACCACCGGAGACCAGGCTGTGATCAACCATTATATTGGCGTGGCACGTTTTTTCAGGGCCAACTTCTACTTTAATATGGTAAAGCGTTACGGCGATGTGCCCTGGTATTCGCATGTGCTGGGCAATAAAGAGGAAGAGATGCTGCAGAAAGCGAAGGATCCCCGCACTGTTGTAGTGGATTCTATTATGGCTGACCTGGAATATGCCGCAGCGAATGTATTACCTGCACGTACCAACAATACCTATGTAACCAAATGGGGTGCGTTAACATTGCTGGCAAGGGTTGCATTGCATGAAGGAACCTACCGCAAATACCATAACGAGCTGGGGCTGGAATCTTCAGCGCAGGTTTTTCTTCAGCGTGCGGTATCCGCCTCACAGGAAATAATAGATAACGGTGGTTTTCAAATTACCGGAACAGGGGCTGCGGGATACCAGGCATTGTTCGCGAGCAATGATCTTTCCGCAAATAAGGAAGTGATCTTTCTGCAGAAGAATAATAAAGAACAGGGCATTGCCAATAATACCCACGTTGTGCTCGACTGGCAATGGGCATTAAGCGCAAGCCTGGCAAATGAATTTTTAATGACGGATGGTACAGCATTTACCTCCCAGGCAGGATATGAGACAAAAACTTTTGTAAACCTGTTTACCAATCGTGATCCGCGTTTGGGTGAAACGATCATGACGCCGGGTTTTGTAACAACACCGGGAGGCAATCCTTACCTTACCCGCCCTAATTTTGGCGGTTATTTACAGGTAAAGTTTTACCCGCGTGATCCCGCTTTGAGAGGCGGCTGGGTTTTAAACTATACCGACCTGCCCATTTTCAGGTATGCAGAAGTATTACTGACAAATGTTGAGGCAAAGGCTGAATCAGGAACGCTGAGCCAGGGAGATATAGACGCCACCATCAACAAGCTGAGAACAAGAGTTGGAATGCCTGCATTGGACCTGGCAGCCGCAAATGGCACGCCTGATGCCTACCTTGCCGGTAAATATCCATTGGTTACAGGGGCTAATAAAGGTGTTATACTTGAAATACGCCGTGAGCGCAGGGTGGAACTGGCTTGCGAAGGTTTACGCCTGGATGACCTGTATCGCTGGAAAGCAGGCTCGCTATTGGCACAAAACCCGGGTGGTATGTATGTGCCTGCACTGGGCGGACTGGATGTAACCGGCGACGGTGTAGCTGATATAGCCATTCTTCAATCTAAAGACGATGAAAGCCCGATAGCGGGTTTACCTGCCGATGTAAAAGAAAAGATTGTGAAATATTATCTTTCTGATGGAGCTTTTATTTTGTCTAACGGAACATCGGGCACTGTGATGTTTGCCAAAGATGTGGCACAACCCCGCAGCTTTGTTGAACCTAAATATTATTATTTTCCTATTCCTGCATCACAGGTACTATTAAGCAATAAAAAATTAACCCAGCCGGCAGGTTGGGAATAAAAAGCAGTATGCAAAAATACCGGTGAGATGCTTAGTGTCTCACCGGTTTATTTTTAGATTAAAATAATTTCATGAAAAGAAGAAATTTCCTGCGCAATGCATCCCTTGCAGCGGCAGGAGTAGCAGGAGCGTCAAATATACATGCAACGCCGGTTGCAGGCAGTAAGGATCAATCAAAAAAGCCGGTGCTTACGGTTGCACACATTACGGATGTGCATATCCGTCCGGATGAAAATGTGCCGAAACGTTTTAAAAAATGCCTGGAAATGGTGAAGCAGCATAAGGTTGATTTCTTTTTGAATGAAGTATACAGTTGTATCGGCAATCATGATCCGTGGTGGTCAGCGCCCTCAAAAGAGGATGAAATGTATGGCATTCCTTATACGGTAAAGCGACTGGGCATCCCGCATAACTATTACAGCTTTACAAAAAAGAACTGGCATTTTATCATCCTTGATGGTAATTACAAAGGCATCACCCTGGGTGAAGCGCAAACGGAATGGCTGAAAGAAGCATTAGATAAAGTACCGCAAGGTTATTTTGTATTGCTGATGTCGCATTACCCGGTACTAACGGTTACGGGTACCTGGGAAGGCGGTCAGCATAAAGATCATAAAGCGCTGAAGCAATTGTTCTACAGGCACAAGGATAAAGTAAAAGTTTGCTTAAGCGGTCATCAGCATTTACTCGACAGGGCATGATACAATGGCGTGGATTATTTTTGCAATGGCGCCATGAGCGGTTTTTGGTGGGGTAAGGGAAATGAAAAATCCGCGCAGCCTTATTATTACCAGGAAACACCACCTGGCTATGCAATCATAAAATTGTACGAAAACGGAGAGGTGGAGAATGAGTATATTGTTGCTAATGTGGAAGAATAAGCAATTAGCTATCAGTATTCAGCTGTCAACTATTAAAAACCTGTGTACCTAATCAGAACCGAAACTACTGTCACCCGCACGTAAAACAAATACTCCCCAAAAATGAAACCACTATACCTTATACCATGTATACTGATCGTGCTGTTGTTTACAGGAATGAAGCAAAGCAATGAACCGGCGCCGGCTCTCCGTTTATTGGGTACGCGCAACTGGATACGTGTACTATGGGATGATGTTCCGGGTGTTGAGCAATACAGGATTTATTGGGCTGCAAATGAAAAAAAACCTGCAACGCCAGTCGCTACGGCAGAAAGGAATACAAACAGGTTTTATATACAGGATGTGCAGCCTGAAACTTTGTATTACATATGGGTAGAACCTATAGCGGCAGGTAAAGCAATGGCTTCATTAACGGGTAGTGTAACTACACAAAAAGAATGGGTGCGGGATCCTGAAGAATTAAAGGAATTGCACACCAATCCCAGCTCTGCGGCAGTGCCTGAAGGCATGCAGATTTACTGGCAGGATGAGTTTAATGATGAATTACTGAACAGGAATAAATGGTTCACGAATTACTACTCCAGCATTGATTATTTATATAAGATCAATCTCAGCAAAATGAAAGCAGACAGTCTTCCGCAGCCTGCTTATATACTTAACGGGAAAACCGTTAACCTGTTTACCAATGATTCGTTACCGCATGAAGTGTATGACGTAAAAAATAATAAAAAAATATCCTCCATTCAAACCTACGACTGGAATAAAAACGAGCATTTATTAGACAACAGCCGGGGCGGTTATTTTGAAGTAAAAGTAAAAAGAAGCAGCACCGGCAAACCGCGGGGGCTTAACACTGCTTTCTGGTTTGATTCTCCGGGCCCAGATTTAAAATATTATCTTGAGCAGGGCACCACTTTGTATGGCGTACAGGGTATTCGCCCTAAAGGGCAGGTGTTTGAGATAGATGTATTTGAATACCTGAATGCGCAGTTTGTGCTGCATGGTCATGTAGATACCAATGGTAAATTTCAGCGCAACCTGGCTACCCATATCGCGGAAGGTTATCAACATATTGATAATTGGGTGGTGCATGGCATGTTATGGACGCCCACTTCTATTAAACATTATATCAATGGCACGCTTATTAAGGCATACACTGATAAGCACCAGGTATACTCGCCTAATCATTGTATGAACGTATTGCTTGGCAGCTATGGCGGCGGCGGTACGGTTAATATGGAAGTAGACTATATCCGCTATTATCAGTGGCCATTAAAAGATGGTAATGAATTGCCCAACCCGGGTTTTGAAGATGGCGGAAGTATTTCTCCCTGGGAAGGAGATGGGACGCTGACTGCAAACGCCGGTAAAAATAAAACAAAGGGTGTTCTATTAAACCCCGGGCAAAAAATTGAACAATATGTTTACCTGGATAATGATGCAGCGTATGAACTGGAATGCTGGTTTAAAGGTAAAACCAGGTTAAATATAAGTGTAGAAGATACAGCACCGGTTAACGGTAAGCTTACTTTAATAGATGGAAAGACCGTAAACGGCAAAAGTGATTTCCTGCAGGAAAAACTTTCCTTTGGCACAGGTAAAGACTTTGCAGGCAATACGAAAACGGTACGTGTTGCTTTTGTGAATGAAGGCAGCGCACAAACGGTCATAGATGATATTTTTATTCGTAAAACAGCGATGAGCGCCGAATGAAATATATTTCGGTATCAGAACCGTCTTATTATCCACAGGATTCCGGAGATAATGATGCTGAATATGATTATGGTAGTGATTGGAAAATAAAACCGGAAATTTTCTTTCTCAATACGGATATCTCCGGGCAGGCGGCCTATCCAATGCAGCTTATCATAAAAAAAATAAATTATGAGACCTGCAACAATAATGAATATGCCGGCTATAATAATATACTTTCCTGTTTCAGCATTCATATGGCATAATATTCATTACTCAAAGTGCACTTTAATGGTTTGGTAGAAAAGCCTGTTTTGCAAATGCGCGGATTGCTTTTCAGAATATCCCTGTAAGCCAAGCAAGCCCGCTGCATTCCCCTTGTTGATGGCAATTTCAAGATAACCGGCTGAATTAAATAAGGCAAGCTTTTCTCCTTCCTCAACATCTGCATAAGTCTCACTTATTTTATCAATCACTTCATCACGCTTAAATGCAATGGAAAAATTTCTGCCTTTTCTTTGCCGCTCAAATGCTTCCCGGGTAATGTTCACCACTACGTTTTCAAAGTGATCTATAAAAATGATCTGGCCTTCAATCCAGTTTTCACCCAGCAGCGGCATCAACGGATTTTTTTCTACTATTTCAATTTCTGAATTCCCTATTGTTTGCAGGCTTTCTCCATCAGCTATATGCTGAATAGCCCTGCCGAAAACACGGGTAATATACAAAGCGTTTTTAGTAACATTTTTTTCCATTGGTAAGCCAATTACCAATTCAGGGTTACCTTCTGCAATCATTGTAAGCAATCCATTATCTGCGCATAAAATATACTGCCCGTTATGAAAAGCCAGCAGCAATTGCTCATTTTTATTTTCAAACAGGTTTACATGCACTACATGAAAAGTAAATTCCGGAAAAATTTTTATGGCATTGCGGCAAACATAAGCAGCCTGAGGATAGTTAAAAGGCGTGAGATCATGGCTGATATCAATAATACTACATCCTTCAACCGTTTGCATCAATTGCCCTTTAATGGCACCAACGAGGTAATCCTTTTGTCCGATATCTGATGTGAGTGTTATTAAGGGCATCCGCAATGAAGATAGTAAGTATATTCCTGCAAAAATAAGAGAGTAAGGTGGTAATATAAACGATTGATTGTAAATGGATGCACAGCAGCAGTATTAATGCGGAAATAAAAAATCAAAGCTTTTTTTTAAAAGTTTGGTTTGATGCCTTTTTCCCTTATTTTTGCACTCCCAAAAAAGCAGGTCATAAGCGTGGCAAGCTTTAAAACGGATGATTCCGTAGCTCAGTTGGTAGAGCATAACACTTTTAATGTTAGGGCCCTGGGTTCGAGTCCCAGCGGGATCACTTAAATTGAAACAGATCACTGAAAATCAGTGATCTTTTCTTTTTAGTCGAATTTTTAGTCGAAGAACTTACCTGCACACTCTTATTTCTTCCTTCACTTTACCTCTAAAGCCTTTATTTGACGAATTGAACACAGCATTTGCGGCAGCAGGAGTTGACTTTTTCCTGATCGGAGCCATAGCGAAAGAATACTGGTTTAATCGTGGCGGTAAAATAACCGGCAGAACAAAAGATATTGATTTTGCTGTGTTGGTAGCAAGTAATGACGACTATGAAAATATTCGCACTTATTTAAAAGACAGGGAGTACATTGACACAAAGGACAATGCTTATATACTTATTAGTCCAACCGGTGTGCAGGTAGATATATTGCCGTTCGGAGGAATTGAGATAGATGACACAGTTAAGGTAATAGGTGAAGGCATGACCAGTATTCGTGTAAATGGGTTCAAAGAAGTCTATATGACCTTCAAAACTTCTTTGATGAAGCAGATCACTGCAAATTGTTGCAATTGCTATACCGGAAAGTAAAATGCCGTGCTACGCTACAATTGATCCGTCGCTGGCTGAGAGCGCCCATACAAATAAACGGGCAGCTTGTAAAACGACGTAAAGGCGTACCACAGGGTAGCCCTCTAAGTCCGCTGCTATCCAATATCATGCTGCATGAGTTGGATAAATATATGGAAAAACAGGGCTTAAAGTATGTGCGTTATGCCGATGACTTCAGCATCTACTGCGAAAGCAGAAGCAAAGCCAGAAAAGCGGAAAAGGAAGTACACGTGTTCTTAAAGAACAAACTTCACTTACCGGTAAATGCAGGCAAAAGCGGCATACGGCGTCCTGTACAATTTACCATATTAGGTTATTGCTACGTACCTACATACGAAAAAGGTACAAAAGGCAAATACCAGTTGGTGGTAAGCGGCAAGAGTTGGGCAAACCTGAAACAGGAAGCCAAACAAATAACCCGCAAAACCACTCCATGCAGTATGTCAGAACGAATCATCAAACTGAAAGCATTGCAACAGGGCTGGCTGAATTACTTCCGTATGGCAAGTATATCAGGTAAGCTTCGCGATATAGACAGTTGGATAAGAAATCGCCTGCGATATTGCATCTGGTCCCGCCTTATGCGGGAGAAAAAGCGAGACAGGAGAAGGAAGAACCTGATGCGACTGGGAGTAGACGCCTACCATGCATATGTATGGAGCAGAAGCCGAAAGGGCGGATGGAGCATAGCGCAAAGCCCAATACTGACCACCACAATAATACTGGAAAGATTACAACAACGCGGCTATGAATCTATGCTCGGCTACTACGAAAAAGTAAGCCCACAACTTAATGAACCGCTGTATACGAGGTCCGTACGTACAGTGGTGTGAGAGGTGCACCTCATCGCCTACAAGCAGTGAGGCCGCCTACTCGATTATACGTTCACCCTATCTCCGCTGTCATCTACAATGTGGGTCTGTGCCGAACCGCAGAGTGTTGCCAGTGCATTGGCACAAGACAGGCTCTTTGCAAGGTTGGCTTTGTGCTTGGCTTTGTGTGCCTTGCAATGTGCCTGACTTGGTGCGGTGGACTGCTTGGTTCTTAAATTAGAACATATATTTGTTTTATTTTAAAACAATGCTTATTTTTGCCCTGTCGAACTGAACTAAAAACCTGATATGAACATAAAATTGTCACAAAAACAAATAGGTCAAAGGATATCTGAACTTCGTAAAATGAAGGGGTTATCTCAAGAAGATTTGGCAAAAAGTGTCAAGATTTCAAGACCGTCTTTGGCTCAAATAGAGTTAGGAAACAGAACTGTTGATGTGCTTGAATTTCAACGGTTGTCAATGGTATTAGGATTTTCTTTAGATGATTTTGTTTCTAAAGATTTTTCTGCAAGTCAGGATGTAGAAGTCAAAGCCGAAACAAAACCAAAGAAGGTTGATGAACGCATTTCTGTTCCGTCATTGCAAGTCAGCAAGTTTAAAAATGTGTTGTTGTATATTTTAGAACGCTGTGCAGGCAAGCCGAATGTTGGTGAAACAGTGCTTTACAAGCTGCTTTATTTTTCCGATTTCAATTATTATGAATTATATGAGGAACATTTAACTGGTGCAAAATACCGCAAACTGCCTTATGGCCCGGTTCCGCAAAAGTTAGATAACATCATTTTACAAATGATTGATAAAGGTCAGTTGCAAAGAGTGAAAACAGAATATCATGGCTATCCTCAAACCCGTTACCTGCCTTTGGTGAAAGCCGATTTGACCGAATTGAAAGCAAGTGAGAAAGAGGTAATTGATAGAGTAATTGAACAACTAAGTGATTGGAGTGCTGCTGCCATAGGCGACTATTCTCATAAGGATATGCCTTGGTTGGCTTCAAAAGAAGGAGAAGAAATAAATTACGAATTAGCTTTTTACAGAGATGCTCCTTTCTCGGTGAGAAACTATGGTGACGAAATTGAACAACAATGACCTTTGACGAACTTGTAGAATTTACTAAGGACTTGAAAAACCTGTTGAAAAAATACAGAACACTGAACGAAGATTTGGAAGTGGTGAAAAAAGTGTTGGAAGTTACGCCGCAGGAAAGACCATCGTTTAGTTTTCGTATTGATAATTTGGGATTGGAAACCTGTGTCATTAAAGTAAAAAAGATTGCCTGTAAAGCATTAAAAGGTCGTGGAGTAAATTCAGGGTTGAGATTGATTTACGCTTATTTTGAAACAGAAAAAAAAATAACATTTATTGAACTGTATCATAAGAACGATAAAGAGAATGAGGATAAGCAAAGAATTTTAAATAATTTTAAATAAATATCAAATGAAAAATATACAAAATTCAGGAAAAGCATGGTCGTCAGCCGACTTGAAAAAATTGGAAAAATTAGCCGATGGAAATACGCCGACCGGTTTAATTGCTTACCACTTAAAAAGAAGTGAAGCTGCGGTATATTCCAAAGCATCGGAAGAAAAAATATCACTTCATCCAACTAATCAATCACCCTACAACAGAAGAAAAAAATAGCCATGATAGATATAAGCAAACAAACAGTAAGCATCAATTGCGGCAACTGCCAATGCGAATTACCTGTTGAATCTTTATTTTGCATACCACTTATTAGCGCTTTGCCGGTTGCCTGGTGCCAGTCCTGTCCAACTGGTAAAATGGTCGTCTGTAGGAAAACTGCCTAATTCATCACCTATTTCTGAAACAACGGTTCTGGATCCCTGCTTCCCTATGATTGCAATACTGCTATATCGGTTATGTTTTCCGACAAGGCTTTTATAATCAGCCGGGCCGATTTAGTGTTCACATTGGAAAGAACACTTCTTAGCTTGAGATTGGCCGTTTCCAATACTTTAAGGGTACGGTTTTTCACCTGTGACAACTGACTGGTGTATTGGAACCGCTGGCGGTTCAACTGCCGCAGTTGGCGCAAACCGGTATCGGGAATAAAACCGGGGCTTACCAGACCGTTCATCAGTAGCTTACATAACCACTCGCTGTCTGAGGTATCTGGATATACCAGAATTAAGTAGTGTCCTTTTTTCAAGGGAATGACAATACTGTATAAAAATGATGCATGTGCCGTCCTTACGTTTTTCTGCTTTTTTGCATTTTGGCTTAATTGGAAGTAACATTTTACTCTATAATTTACTCTATAAAAAAGGTGTCAGCCAGAGTAAAAGTAATTTCTACCAAGGTGGTAAAATGTTTCAAAATGCTGAAAAACAGCGATTTATAATTAAGGTAAATTAAGTGGAGTAAAGGTTAAAATAGTGGTTCGAGTCTCAGGGGGATCACAGATGGGATTATCTTATTAATTGATAATCCCATTTTTTTTACATCATTTGATATACGGCGGCTAATTTAAAATGCTTGCAATTTGGTATTAAAGAAGGCTGGTTTGTACAAGAGAAAAAGGCCTTCTGCTCATGATTTTGTAGGTACGATCTTTAAAGAAGAGGCTGATTTGCTTAATATTCCCCCAAATAATAACCCAAAAGAAATTTTTCTTCCAAATAAAAAACAGATAATAATAATTGGCTATTTTTCATACGAAATAAGATGTATGAAGAAAATAGGATTCTTATCGTTTGGGCATTGGGCTAATCATCCTGCCTATAAAACCCGTACAGCAAGCGACACATTATTGCAGTCTATTGATCTGGCTGTTGCTGCCGAAGCAATTGGTTTGGACGGCGCTTATTTTCGGGTGCATCATTTTGCAGCCCAGTTAGCGTCACCATTTCCATTGCTTGCCGCTATCGGCGCCAAAACAGGCAAAATAGAAATCGGTACCGGCGTAATTGATATGCGTTATGAAAACCCGCTGTACATGGTGGAAGATGCAGGTGCCGCTGATTTAATTTCGCAGGGACGTTTGCAACTCGGCATCAGCAGGGGCTCGCCGGAGCAGGTAATCGATGGATGGCGCTATTTCGGATATGAGTTATCCGAAGGTGAAACCGATGCGGATATGGGCCGCCGTAAAGCCCTGGAATTTCTGGATAAATTAAAAGGTGTTGGCTTTGCACAGCCTAATCCTTACCCCATGTTTCCAAATCCGCCCGGCTTACTGCGTGTGGAACCATACTCCCAGGGATTGCGGGATCGTATTTGGTGGGGAGCCGCCTCTAATGCTACCGCTGTGTGGGCGGCAGAAAACGGAATGTACCTTCAAAGCTCCACTTTAAAGTATGATGAAAGCGGCAAGCCATTTCATGTGCAGCAGGCAGAGCAGATCAGGTTATATAAAGAAGCCTGGAAAAAAGCGGGGCACAAGCGTGAGCCCAGGGTTTCGGTAAGCCGCTCTATTTTTGCATTGGTAACACAGCAAGATCACTATTATTTTGGGCAGGAAGCCGACCGTACCGATAAAATAGGAATGATTGAACAGGACAAACGCGCCATTTTCGGGAGAAGCTATGCCGCAGAACCAGATCAACTCATAAAAGAATTAGCGGAAGATGAAGCTATACAGGAAGCAGACACAATACTTTTGACAATACCCAATACGTTAGGTGTTGATTACAATGTACACGTGCTGTCAGCTATTTTAAAACATGTGGCACCCGGATTAGGCTGGCGTTAAATTTTGTATTTGCGCTATAAGCGTTTCAAAATCTTGAACCAATAAAATGTGGTAGCATTTTTCGCCATGTTGGCCAATCATGTGTTACATCTTCGCCCCAAATATCCAGTTCATGCCAGATTCCCTTATTCCATAACACTTCAGAAAATCTTCGGTTTGCCTGCGGATCTTCATGTGCGCCACTACCGGTAGCTATAATTATTTTCCCGTTGCGGATATGCTCAAGATACCAGTTATCCGTGAGGTTGGGAATATAGTGTATTGGTGAATTGTAGTATACCTGTTCATCGTAATAGCCTTTGGTATATTCGGTAAGATCGTACACACCGCTCATGGCAATTACGCCGTTAAAAAGGTCGGGACGTTTTAAAAATAAATTCATGGAGTGAAGCGCTCCGAATGATGCACCACTCACAATCACCGGTGTATCCCACGAGGTATTGTTTTTAATAAAAGGTATTACTTCATTAAAAACATATTCATTAAACTGGTTGTGACGGATGGCTTTATGTGCACCTTCCATATCATCGTTCATCCAGCTTTCGGTATTGATACTGTTGATGGAAAACACTTTTATCTTTCCTGCATCAATAAACGGTGCAAGCGAATCTATAAGCTGAAAACGTTCATACTCCAGGTAATCCGCTGCCGCGGTTGGTACAAGCAGCAACGCGAAACCATAATGCCCGTAAGCAACAATCGGCATTTCCTTAAATAGCGCCGGACTATACCATGATGTGATGTGTCTCTGCATATAATTTATTTAAAAAGAGCAGCCTGGTTCACGCAAAGAAGCTAAGTAAGCAAAGGCGCAATAATATTTTTCATTTCCTCACTTCCATATTTCATTTACCCATTTTCAAATTCTTTACTCCAGCACCCCTTCCTTTATCTCTTCCCACAAATCCCTGTAGCACTTTGCAGCATAGCCAGCTTTTACAAATTCCTCCAATGGAGCACGATGTACACCCATCTTTTCTACATCGGAAAGATAGGGGATATAATTCTCAAAAAATTTTTTGTCTTTATATAATGTTTCCATTATCTCGTTATGCATATTCTTACGCAGGTCGGCCATTGTAAAAAAGCACATCAACTTTGAAAGATCAATATCCTTTTCTTTGAAATACTCTTTCGTCATTTCATACGTGCGTATGGAAAGCGTAGTGGGAATTACCGGCATTAATACAACATCCGCAGCATTAAAAATATTTTCAGCCAGCACAGAAAAACCCGGGGGGCAATCCATAAAAACAAAATCATACTCTTTATTAAAAGGCTGCAGCAGGTTTTTCAATCTTTTCTTTGAAGATTTTAATTCTTCCATCATGATATCAGAACTTTTGATGGAAACATCAGCGGGAATGATATCAAGGTTCTCATAACTGGTAGCCATTATCGCATCTTCAAGATCGGCATCTTTTTCAATCATCTTTTTTATACCGCCTTTGTGCTTTGCTTTTGCCTGGTAGTAAAAACTTGTGGAGCCCTGGGGATCTATATCCCACAACAATGTTTTATAGCCATCTTTAGCAGCGAGATATGCAAAATTTACGCAGGATGCGGTTTTGCCCACGCCTCCTTTTAAATTGTATAATGCAATAATTACCATGCAATGAATATATTGATTTTCCCGGGAAAACCTGTTATTACAGGTGTGCATTTCAAATTAGCCCAGCAGGAGCGCCTGCAAAATATGGGATATACCCTTAAGCGTTTCCGTTCAAAGCATTGTGTTGGCCAAGCATACTATAATATTACGCCGCGCTGCGGCTTGTTCCACTTTAGCCTGGAATGCTACAAACCTGCCTGCCGGCAGGCAAGGTATTATGGTGCGCTGCACCGGTACGAGCTATGTTTTAAGCTGCAGCGCAGCGATAATATTTGTAGTAGTACAGTAAATATGTACGCTAAAGGTGCAGCGCACCGCGATAACAAAAACGCGTGTGGAGAAATGATATAAAAAAATGCAACAGCAGATTTCATAGATAAAATCAAATCGACTCCGGAGGTGTATATATAATTTTCGCACTATTATAGTGAATGGGCGGGCACACGTAAGAACCTGAAACCTCCTGACTTGTCCCTTTTAGTGCGGTGGGAATAATTTGCCGACCAGCCCCCTCATTTTTTCAGTTGGTTCGGCTTTGATAGATACCGTTTTGCCCGTCATATGGTTTAGGATTTGCCCGTCCGCTATTCTTTTTGCTTCGTCCAGAAACCTTCGTATTGATACCCTTGCTTTTATTTCGATGTGCTTAGAGATGACCAATGCCATAAAACAAATCAATATGTGCAGTTTGATGGGCTGTTCCTTGAAATGGAATATGGGTCTTGTCTGCAAATCGCTTTTCGACACCCTAAAACACTGCTCTATTCTATAAAGCTCGTGATAACGCTCTATGATTGTTTTATTATCTACTGTCTTTTCTTCCAAATTGGTGTAATAACCTTTAACACCAAGTAACTTTTTTGTTTTTTCGATAAGGTCTTCATTGAGTTCTATCTGTTGTTTATTGTTTTTGGTAAACTTCGTTTTCTTTGCTTTGGAAGGCGTGGCTATCACTTGTTTTGCTTTTTCGATTTGCTTGTTCATCTCATACAAATCTTTGCGATACCGCACAGAAGAATAACTACAAATCAGATAACCCAATTCCATTTTTATCCTGATGCTTTTGCCGTCTTGCCTGTCAATCTGTTTATCTGCGATTTCAAGCAAATCTGCCGGGATATTGCCCAGCCTTGCTCCTACAATATAATTGATATTGTTTTGGGTTAATTGGGCGATATTTTCTGAACTAATCATAGGCGCATCTGCAACAACCGTAAATTCTTTTACCTTGTTTCTTTCAATAAATGCTTTGATAACAGGAATAATGGTATGCCCTTCAAATGTATTGCCACTAAATATTTCATAAGCCACCGGAAAGCCCTCTTTGCTAACCAGTAAGGCTACTAATATCTGTGGTTGCCGGGATTTATTGTCTTTTGAAAAACCATTCTTTCGCAAATCATCTTCTTCAAATGCCTCAATGTAAAGCGTGGTAACATCATAGAACACAATATCAAAATTGAACGAATAATACTCTTTGGTAAATGCAACCACTTTGCCTTCTACTGTTTCTTTCAGTTCAATACACCCAGGGGCTATCTTATAATAACTCTTTCGACTGTGGCTGATACCGAAATACTGCTCTAATAATTCTAACGAACGAAGTTTGGAAGCGGGTTCGAAATATTCTCATACAAACCAGGTCGTTCAATAATGGCGGCAGTTTATCAAAGCCCAACCTGTCTTGAATCAAATTTATCTGCTCATAGAAATAACTGTGTAGAACACCAATGAAAGTACAGTGATTGAGGAGGAGTAGTTTATTAGGGCTTTCATCAGGAAAAACAGAGAGCTGTTTAGAATAGTCTTTTATCCATTCTTGTGCTACAACCATCAGCTCCTCCAGTTCCGCACCATTGTGTGCAGAACCGATATGTTGTAGAATAATCCGCTTGCCCTTTTGATACCGAACCACTTGAACCGCACTGGCTTGGGATGCCGTTTTTACCACCCTGATTTTCATAAAAAACACCCCTTAGTGCGGTAAAAATAACAAAACAAAATATTAAATAGCTGATAAACAACAATTTATGACCGCACTAAATTTGAAGGGGACAAGTCAGGAAAAAAATGCAACAGCAGATTTCATAGATAAAATCAAATCGACTCCGGAGGTGTATATATAATTTTCGCACTATTATAGTGAATGGGCGGGCACACGTAAGAACCTGAAACCTGGAACCAGCAAACCTGCAATCTGCCACTATTGTTTCATCCCTTCCAGTTTTTTCTGCATGGCAAACATCTCGTCTCTTAATCTTGCCGCTTCCATAAAATCAAGATCTCTCGCGGCTTTTTCCATTTCTTTTTTAATTTTCGCGATGGCTTTTTCCATTTTAGGAATAGTCTGATATTCTTCCTGGTCTTCTGCGGCAACGGTTACCAGATCTTCGCCAGGCGCTAATGCATAAGGCTTGCTGGTATCATAGCCTTTAATATCCAGCACGGAAGTTTGCGCAAACACCTGGTCTTTTGATTTTTTAACCGTAGTGGGTGTAATATTATGTTCAATATTGTATGCTACCTGTTTTTCGCGGCGGCGGTTGGTTTCATCAATCGTGCGCTGCATGCTTTCGGTCATTTTATCAGCATAGAAAATTACCAAACCATCTACGTTGCGGGCAGCGCGGCCAGCCGTTTGTGTCAGCGATTTTTCATTACGCAAAAAGCCTTCTTTATCTGCATCAAGTATTGCAACCAGTGATACTTCCGGAAGGTCAAGCCCCTCACGCAGTAAGTTCACCCCAACCAATACATCTATTTCGCCTAAACGAAGTTGTCTTAATATCTCAACACGTTCCAGCGTATCAACCTCGCTGTGTATGTACTTTGACTTAATATTAATACGATGCAGGTATTTATCCATTTCTTCGGCCATGCGTTTGGTTAAGGTTGTTACCAGCACACGATCACCTTTGGTAACACGCTTATCAATTTCATCCAGCAGGTCATCAATCTGGTTTACACTCGGCCTTATTTCAATCGGAGGATCAAGCAAACCGGTTGGGCGAACAACCTGTTCAACCACAACGCCGCCCGTTTTTTCCAGCTCGTAATCGCCTGGCGTAGCGGAAACGTACACTGTTTGATTGAGCATATTTTCAAACTCATGAAAATTCAGGGGCCTGTTATCTAATGCAGATGGCAACCTGAAACCATAATCAACCAATACCAGTTTCCTGCTCCTGTCGCCCCCATACATACCACTGATTTGCGGAATGGTTTGATGGCTCTCATCAATAACGCATAAAAAATCTTTAGGAAAATAGTCAAGCAGGCAGAATGGTCTTGTGCCCGGCTCACGACGATCAAAAAACCGGGAATAGTTTTCAACGCCATTACAATAACCGAGCTCTCGAATCATTTCCACATCATAGTTTACTCTCTCGCTCAGGCGTTGTGCTTCTATATATTTTCCGGAGCTTTTAAAATAATCTACCTGGCGCCCCATTTCATCCTGTATCTCGTATAATACCTGTTGCAACATATCTTTGGGAGCGAGGTATAAATTAGCAGGAAATATAGCCGCATTATCAACTGCCGCAATCCTTTTGCCACTGCTGATATCCAGCGTTTCTATCGTTTCTATTTCATCACCAAAAAAACTGATACGGTAACCGGAATCCATGTAGGGAAGATTGATATCAACAGTGTCTCCATTTACGCGGAAGGTACCCCGGTTAAAATCTCCCTGGCTGCGGGAATACAATGAATTAACCAGTGCATGCAAAAAGCCCTGGCGGCTGATCACCTGGTTTTTGTGAATGCGGATAATGCCGTTTTCAAATTCAGCAGGATTACCAATACCATAAATACAACTAACCGAGGCAACAACAATAATATCTCTCCGGCCGCTTAATAATTGAGCGGTTGCCTGTAAACGGAGCTTATCTAATTCTTCGTTTATGGAAAGATCTTTTTCTATATAAGTATCGCTTACGGCTATATATGCCTCCGGCTGATAATAATCATAATAAGAAACAAAATAACCTACCGCATTATCAGGAAAAAATTGTTTAAACTCTCCATATAATTGCGCAACCAGCGTTTTGTTATGCGTAAGCACTAAGGTTGGGCGTTGCACATGCTGAATAACATTTGCCATCGTAAATGTTTTACCAGAGCCGGTAACACCAAGCAATGTCTGATGTTTTTCTCCCTGCAATATTCCTTCAGTGAGTTGCCTGATTGCCTCAGGCTGATCGCCGGAGGGTGTATATGATGAATGTAATTTGAAAGGCATGACAAAAATCTTAAGTCTTAATAAACTAATGCTATTTTAACAGTAACAGGAGAGATACCACGTTCTATTTCTCCGCTCACATATTGCAATGCTGAACGCCGCTCATGAAAAAGTAATAATTTTTGAAGGCGTAGCATTGCGCAAATAAAAATTGGTAAATCCTTTTTCAAAAATTTCTTCCAGGTATTTTGATGAATAACTCATTATATTCTCTACTCCTTTTTCCGGGGAAAGATTCTCCAGTGCTTCTTCTCCATTTACTTCTTTAAAATCCCTGATGCCCATTTGAAAAGACGCTATCTCCGCTGCTTTATTCATATAAGCGCTGTTCGCAATAAACTTACATTCTTCCAGAAATTCAGGCTGATACTTCATCATGTCTTCTCCTTCGCTGCCATCCACCATATCTTTTACACCAAATTTTTTATAGTGCGCTATTAAAAACCTCTCCAGCTCAGCCGCTTCATCCAATAGCGATGAACTTTCTTCACTGTCTTCTTCATTGCCTAACGCTGCATTATCTACTACCTCTACCCCAAGAAATACGAGCTGTAATAATAACCTGTATTGATTATTGGTCAATGCTATTTTCTGCATATACATCAATTTACATCAGCAATTTAGCGCTATATTTTCGAAGAACAGGAATTCAATAGTTTCTTAACAGTGCATTTCTGCAATGCGGATATCTTATTTGCGTATACGTTGCCCCGGGTACATTCAGCATATTTATTATGTATTTTGTTTCCCGCAGCAAAATATGCGCTCATCATCGGTAATGATGATTTATTTTTTATTGCGTTCAATTCATTCAGGTAATAGAATCATTGAATTTCACCCACACGTATTCATCCCATATTGTCTTATTTTTTTCTACAGCTTTCCGGTGAATACATTCCAGGTGAAATCCATTTTTTTCAAGCACCTTCATAGATGCGGTATTGTACTCAAATATTTTAGCATATATGCGAACCAGCGAAGAAAAATGCCCAGCCACATAATCCATCATAAGCGCTACAGCTTTTGTTGCTACTCCCCTGCCCCAAAACGATTCTCCTATCCAATACCCAATTTCAGCGCTGATGCGGGCTACGTCTTCCTGCATCTCCAGCCCTATACAACCCGCCAGGTTTCCATCTGCCTCTACAGCCAATACAAAAGGTATTTCAGGCGTAATACAATAGCGGATAAATTCATCCGCATTTTTTAATGTATACGGGTGAGGAAGCCTGTCTCTTACATTATTCCATATGTTGATATTATTGGCGAGTTGAGCCAAAATATCGCGGTCACTCTTCTTCCAGTTACGCAAACCAACCTGCATATCCTATACATTTCGTTTTATATAGCCACTATAGTCAGGAATAATTGCTTCATATTCATCATGCATCAACGGAGATGTCATTAAAAAATCTGAAGTTGCCCTATCGTTGGCAACAGGAATATTCCATACTATGGCGAGTCGCAATAATGCCTTTACGTCAGGGTCGTGGGGCTGTGCCTCCATGGGATCCCAAAAGAAAATAAGTACATCTATTTCTCCCTGTGCGATCATTGCACCAATTTGCTGATCGCCACCCAGCGGGCCGCTGAGCATTTGTTTAACTGGCCTGTCAAGACGTTCTTCAAGCAGCTTACCTGTTGTACCCGTGGCAATAAGTTCATGCTTTGCCAGTATGGTTTTGTTAAATACCGCCCATTCAATTAAATCCTTTTTCTTATGGTCGTGCGCTACCAATGCTATCCTTTTCCTTTTCTTTAAAATACGGGAGTTTATCATGCCTTTGTATATTTTACGGCTACAAAGCTAAGTAAAAGGTGGAAGGTAAAAGACGGTGTGCGGCATGAGGCGCGGTAGGATGCAGGTTCGCCGGTTACAGGCTTCAGCTTCCGGGTTCCAGGGTGTGCCTGTTTAATTAAAGAACATTGAGCTGAAGGTACCTTTTACCTTACATCCCTGCCCGTTTTGCTTACTCCCCTTTTCCATCCGCCTTTTCTCCGTATTTTTGCCGGCTGAAAATGTAGCATTATGAGCCGTAAAGGAAAAGTATTGGTGGCAATGAGTGGCGGTATCGACAGTACTGTTGCGGCACTTATGCTGAATGATGAAGGTTATGAAGTGGTAGGTATTACCATGAAAACCTGGGATTATGCCAGTGCCGGCAGCAGTAAAAAAGAAACCGGCTGCTGTAATGTTGATAGTTTTAATGATGCGCGAATGGCTGCGGTTGAACACGGATTTCCACACTTTATACTGGATATACGCAGTGAATTTGGCGACGCGGTAATTGAAAATTTTGTGGAAGAATATCTCGCAGGCCGCACTCCCAATCCCTGTGTAATGTGCAATACCCATATTAAATGGCGGGCACTTTTAAAACGTGCCGATGCTTTGGGTTGTGATTTTATTGCAACCGGTCATTATGGTAATATTCACCAGCATACCAATGGCAGGTATTATATAAGCAAAGGGTTGGATGAATTAAAAGACCAGAGTTATGTGCTCTGGGGCTTACAGCAGGATTTGCTGAGCCGTACATTGCTCCCGCTGGGAAAATATCGTAAAACAGAAATACGGCAGATGGCGCTGGATTATGGCTATCCCGAACTGGCGAAGAAGAGTGAAAGCTATGAAATATGTTTTGTGCCTGATAATGATTATCGCGGCTTTTTAAAACGCCGGGTTGATGGATTGGAAGAACGCGTAACAGGCGGAAATTTTGTTGATACAACCGGAAAAATAATCGGGCAGCATAAAGGTTATCCTTTTTATACTATCGGTCAGCGAAAAGGACTGGATATAGCTTTAGGCAAGCCTGCCTATGTTACACAGATCATTCCGGAAACAAATACTGTTGTATTGGGTGAGGAAGAAGACCTGAACCGGCAGGAAATGATCGTAAGCAAATTAAACTGGCTTAAATATGATGGCGTAAGCGATGGTATGGAAGCGGTTACCAAGATCCGTTATAAAGATAAGGGCGCTTTTTCAAATTTGCACAACCATGCCAACGGAATTGCCGTACATTTTTATGAGCAGGTTAAAGGTATTGCACCCGGACAAAGTGCTGTTTTTTACGAAGGCGATGACGTAATTGGAGGTGGTGTAATTATGAGGCAGTAATGGTAACCATTTAAGGTTGTAACTACCTGTAAAACAAAGTTTTTTTTAGCAATAATATAGGGCAAAAAACGTTTGGAAACGAGGTGTTAGCTGTCAGGTATCAGCCATCAGCGAGAGCTGCCAGGTTAAAACCTATAAGGTTTGCCGGGCGGAACTGCAGCGCTGCAAACCTTATAGGTTTAACCACCGTCACGGCTGATACCTGAATGCTGACCGCTCATAACCCACAGCCATTTTATACTTATGACTTCTACCAGGAAATACATTATTCCTTTTGCTGCTTTGCTTTTCGTAAGCACACTACCTTTTTGCAAAAAGCAAACAGACAGCTATGCGCCGGTATCTTCTTCCAGCTATTATCCCGCAACGGTTGGAAAATATATACAGTACAGGCTTGACTCTGTTGTATTCACCAACTTTGACCGCGACAGGGAAGTGCACAGCTACCAGGTAAAAGATTCAATTGATGCAGCAATTACCGACAACCTCGGACGCCCGGGTTTTCGCATACGCAGAATGATAAGAGATATTGATGGCACCACAGCCTGGCAGGATAACGCCACTTTTATGGTGACCGTATTACCTAATTCAGTTGAATATGTTGAGAATAATCTCCGGTTTATAAAACTGGTTACGCCTGTAAAAAACGATTATTACTGGGGGGGCAACAGTTATATTTTTACCGGCAGCAGCGAAAACAGCAGCAGTACTTCTGAATCTCCTTATGCATTTTATTTTGGATGGAACTATACCTACCAAAATGCAGAGCAGCCATTTACAGTTAACGGCACAACGATAGACAATACGGTTACCGTTTTGCAGGAAGATAAATCAACAGGCGATCCTGTTGCCTATCCTGCAAGCTATGCAGACAGCACTTATAGTGTAGAAGTATATGGCAAAGATATTGGGCTTATATACAAAGATTTTATACACTGGGTATATGTGGTTGATCTAACGCTGATGAACTGCAGAATGGTTATTCCCGGTGAGCCTGTAAATACGCCATGCCCGGTTGGATTAAACTGCGACTCGCTGGCGGCAACTAAAAACGGGTACGCAATATGCGACACCATTACACCTTACTCTTATAACGGGTATGGTATTAAACTTACTATGCTGGAACATAATTAAAATCCTATGAACAAGATAATAATCCTTGTCCTCGCCTTATCACTTTCATTACCGGAAGTGCAGGCACAGTTTTCAAAATATATTATTGTTTTAAAAGACAAAAACAACACACCGTATACGCTTAACAGCCCCTCCGCTTACCTGTCGGCAAAAGCAATTGCAAGAAGAGAAAAACAAAATATTGGTATAGATAGTACTGACATTCCTGTTAATACATGGTATATTGATAGTATACGCAATGCCGGAGCAGTAACTATTTTAAATGTATCAAAATGGCTTAACCAGGTGCTCATTCAAACCACCGATAATAATGCGCTTGATAAAATCAATCAGTTTGCTTTTGTAAAAAAGGCTAAAGGAATAGCTGCAAGAAGAGCTTCCGCTGAAAAAGAAAGTTTGATGGAAACATCTCCTTCAAAAAAAATAAATAAAGTTCAGGGCGACAACTTCTATAATTACGGCAACTCTTATGCGCAGATCAATATTCATGAAGGTGAGTTTTTACATAACAATAATTTCAGGGGAGAAGGAATGACAATTGCCGTGCTCGATGCCGGGTTTTATCATTACGATACTAACCCGCTTTTTGATAGCGTGCGTATAAACAACCAGGTATTAGGCACCTGGGATTTTGTAGCAAATAAAGCAAGTGTAACAGAAGAAAATGCACACGGTATGCTTTGTTTTTCAACAATAGCTGCCAATAAACCTGGTGTAATGGTTGGCACAGCGCCTAAAGCTACATTTTATTTATTCAGAACAGAAGACACAGACACAGAATATCCTGTTGAAGAACAGAACTGGGTTGCGGCTGCAGAAATGGCCGACAGTTTGGGGGTTGATCTGATAACAACTTCATTAGGTTACACCACATTCGATAATCCATCACTTGATTATACCTACGCCGATATGGATGGTAAAACAACCATCTGCGCAAAAGGCGCCGCATACGCTTTTAAAAAAGGAATGTTTATCAGCGCCAGTGCAGGCAACTCAGGTAACAGCTCATGGCATTATATAGCAACGCCTGCTGATGGAGAAAACGTATTGGCTGTTGGCTCTGTAAATGCTTCAGGCAATGCATCTGATTTTTCCAGTTACGGACCATCGTCAGACGGCAGAGTAAAACCTGATGTTGTATCTGTTGGCTCTAATACTGTGGTGGCGGGTCTTGATGGTAACCCCACCAATGCATACAGCGGCACATCATTATCCAACCCAAATTTTGCAGGATTGGTTACCTGTCTCTGGCAGGCATTTCCTGAACGTACAAATATGGAAATTTTAGATGCAGTAAGAAAAAGCTCAAACCAATATAATATTCCGGATGATAAAAAAGGGTATGGCATCCCCAATATGCGCATTGCATATACGCTTTTGCAAAACAAAAGAGATGAAGAAACCAACAAACGCATATTAGGCAGGGAATGGATCAAAGCATACCCTGTTCCGTTTACTTCCGCATTTAATATCATAGTAAACCCTCCGCAAACATCAAGAGCAACATTGGTTTTATACGATGCCGGTGGAAAAAGAGTGTTGGTGAAATATGTTGATGTGCAATCAGGTATTTATCAGCAGGTTTCTTTTAACACCCTTTCTTCATTAGCACCGGGAGTATATTGGTTAACGTATAATGATGGAAAGAACCGGAAACTGATCAGGCTGGTGAAACAGTAATTTTAACAGGCGACATATTGTTTTCATTTTATTTGCCTGATCCTTATAACATTTTTAATTGAAACAGGCACGTCTACACCCATTGATTGTATTGTTCCTTCAATTTTGGTAGTAACATCATTACTGATGATCATACCGGTTTTAATGTTTAATTCCATAGTTCCCTTCTGCGTTCCTTTTATATCGCCTTTAATATTTGCCAGTTCATTTCCCGGCGCAGCATCAACGCTTATTATATCGCCGGCAGATTGAATTATGGCAATGTTATTTTCAATTTTTTTTAAAGTAAATACTGATTGGATTTTTACAGGAATTTCGCCACTCTGCTTTGATGTTGCAGACCACGAATCCCCGGGCTTTACCGTTGAATCAGGAAGCGTGTTAAAAAGTTTATCAATGCCTCCCTGAAAAATATTCCCTCCAATTAATTTCTCCCACTGGCTGCGCGCCGCGTTTTTTCCATATATATCATTAGCTGCAAATCCGGCAGTCATTTTATCTCCCAGCTCTTTATACCCTTTTATATTTTTCACTTCTCCGTTCAAACCAACTATAGCAGTTATATCCGCCTGCTTTAAAATAGCCAGCATTTTATCTACGGGATTTGTTGATAGTGCTGCATTGTCTGCATCAGCATAGGTTTCAGTATTGCCTTTTTTCGTGTGGATAGTTATCTTATCATAACGAATACTGAATATTAAATTATCTGTGCTGTCTTTATTTACAGTGTAGCTTGTTTCTGCTGCTGCATTATTGGTGCTGTTTGTTTCATTACTATTTACTTCCATGGTAATTTCCGAATCGTTATAAAGCATATAACGATAAGTTGATTTATCCTGAGGATTTAACCTGAACCGGTAAGCGTCACCCCCGGCCTGTTCTCCGGATTGCGCTGCAGGTATATTTCCTGAAGGAGCATTACTGTCAGATGATGGTGTTGAATTACAGGATAACAAAAAAACAATTAAGCCAATAGTGCTGATCTTTTTCATAAAAGTGCTGCAATTTTGCGGCATTGAAGATAGTTATTTGCTAATAACCTCGTCGTCTGCCAATACTAAAGCTATACAAAACCCTGAAACCGACAGCCTGAAGCGTATGCTCCCTGCCTGCCATATCCCGCTCATATTTTAATCCGAAAACAATGCTGTTTCCTCTATCGTCAACCTCAAGGCTATAGCCACCAACAACAGCAACAGCCACCCCATCTCCATAAGTGGCTTTGTATTCGCCTCTCCTCACTACCCGGCAGTAGCCCACCTGCGGTTCAAGAAGAAAGCCTGTATTGCCTTCACTGCTGAAAACGTTCCGAAACCTGGCTTTAACTGAAATATAGGCTATTAAAAAATCTCCTTCTTCTTTTGAGGGGAAATATGCAACATCCATCAGCTCAAGCACTGCATGCTGATTACCTGCTTCATTTACAGGTATGCTTAAATTTGCAAAAAGCCCATACCCTATTTTACTATACCTACTCTCTTTACCTGTCATTTTAAGCACCGAAAGTTGTGCAAAGGATGAAATTGAAAAGAAAATCGTAATCAGAAAAGGCAGTAGTTTCTTTGTCATATTAACAGGGTTTATAAGGTGTTTTTATATATTTTTTTTAGTCGTTTTTAAGATCATTATCAGCTACTTCACTGCAGATATCTTGGTTCTCCGCTGAGTCTCAACTCCAAGCCATGTGTGTCGGCTGGACTCTGCGAGGCATCCTCATCGTCTCTCTTTCGTTTAACTTACTTCTTTGTATATGGCAGCAGTTTTAATTACAACCTTGCTTTCCCCGCCTACCACAGAGTCGCCTGCCTGCACACAGGCTATTCACGGGCAGACGCTGCGGAGAACCTCACTCTGCGTAGAAGAAAACTTGGCTTCGAGGTGTTCAACATTGAAAACAATATTAATTTGAAGATAACCTCACCAGATAGTTTCTTAACCTGCGTATCTACCTTTGTCTCTGCTGATAGTTCTTCAAATATCTCTTCTGGTATCAATCCTATAAGTTCTTTTGCCGTCATTACGCAAAATTAAACCCAAATAGGTTTCGAACACTTGTGGTCGGGAGACCTGCGCCAGGGTGCGCAGCAGTTTTAATTACAATCTTGCTTTCCCCGCCTACCGCAGAGTCGCCTGCTTGCACACAGGCTATTCACGGGCAGGCGCTGCGGAGAACCTCAAACCAGCACCAACCAAGTTAATCATCCTCTTCATCTTGAATCCCCAATTTTTCCTTTAGTGATGTTCTAACACGATAAATCAAATCCTCATATTCACTTATAGCGCTAATTATCCCCTGCTTTGTACTTACCTTTTGAAGAAAAGGAATCGCATACTTTTCAAGTAAATTTCTAATTGCTTCTTCTCTTTCATTGCCCCTAAACCCATTATTCTCTAAATCTAGGACTTGTTTGACCTCGTTCGAAGCGATAACATCATTAATTCCATATTTTAAATGCCCTTTCACATACTTAGGAAAATCTCCATCTTTATTTATTTCTTTCAGAAAAACTCCCATTAAATCTTCATATCTACCCGCAAATGGAGATTTAGCAATAACTAAAAAACAAATGCATTCTTTTGTATCGCCGCCGTGGTTCGTGTCCCACGAAACACAAAACCATCAAAATTCTTCTCTCAAGTCTTTTAAAAAGTCATACTCCTTTATATCAAGTTCATAAAACCGCACCGATGAGTAGGTATAGTTTAAATAATCATCTGTCAGTTGCCAATGCTTTGCTGTAGGATTGCGATGCAGGTAGTCCAATTTCTGGTAAGCAACCTCCCGGGAATATAAATGAATGGCTAAGGGATCGCGTTGCCAGAATTCATGCAGTTTATTACTGGCAGCAACGACATACAAACTAAGCATAGCCGGATATTCACGCAGCAAACGCTTCCTGAATTCATGAGCCGTATACTTGAGAAAAGAACCCTGTGCTGTTTCTTTCCCATTCATGGTATTTATCCTCCATATTACATGGATGTGATTTGGCATAATCACAAAAGCGAATACATCAATCTTGCCGGCATTACTTAAATATCTCAATGAACTAATGATAATATCTTTGTATTGGTCGTTCATTAATAATTTCATCCAGCTATTAATGGTAGCTGTCCAAAAGTATATTTCACCAATGCGGATATGCGATTTTCGGTGTTTTTCCTGATAATTCATAACTCACTCAAATTACAAAATTCTTTACTTTTTCATTGGTGGATTTGTAAGGAGTAAGTAGTGATTCGTGGGACACGAACCACGGCGAAAAGACATCATAAGTATCTACGACAACTTTCCATTTACCACCAAGCTGCTTTTTCAATTGTTTTGCGTAATTGGTTACTTGTTTCATTCCCTCTCTTATTTTTCTTGAATTATTGGGCTTCAACTCTCTCACTATTTTATTTACAAAGTCAATGGCGTCAGGAAATTTACCATTATCAAGTCTACTTTCAGGATCTAATGTATATTTTCCGCCAAGGTCGCGACCGGGGTCATATTGATTATGAGCATCTTTCCCTATTTTAGTTGCAGGAGTTTCTCCATTTTTTGGAATAGCGTCTGTCCCACTGCTCCCCGCCATATTTAATTTATAAATCTTCTCCCAGGTAAGTGCTATATCTATACCAGTCTTTATTGAAACTGCCATCCCATGTGCTATAACTCCCCCACTTACCACTGCACCAACGCCTGTAGCACCCGTAGTTACTAATCCTCCTGTACCAACATCTGTCTCAGCTAAACTAAATGCCGCCGCTGCCGCATCCCCCTTTAATCTCCCCTGTAAATACCACAGTTTTTCCTGATCAGTACTATAGTCCTTCAGAGGATCACTTGTAAACCACTCAGACATACCAAGCGTTAATGCCGACCTAAATGCATGGTTAAATCCTCTTGATTCAATTGCAAAACGTCTTCCGGGATCTACGCTTCCAACACCACTCGTAGTAATACTGCTGTTTATGAGATTACAAGCCGTATTTGCCACCTGCAATGTAATGCTGGTAATACTGATGATCTTGCTGACCAGGCTTACTGTTGAGATGGCTGTTGATGTTGCCTTCACGGCAGTGATCGTAACCGTACTCAGTGTAATTGCTGTTTCGGCTGTTGTAGACAGTGCAGATATGGGATCAAGCCCCAGGTAATCAATATTTCCTATCGGGTCATTGGCTGCATACGAATACGGGCTGAAATCTGAATTACCATCTGCCAACGGATCCATTTGTATGAATTTCCCTATCTGCGGATCATAATTCCTGAACCCGTAATCATACCAGTTCAGCTCCCCATCGTCAAAGAGCTCCTTATCGTTATAAAGATAATCATTCTTCAGCACCCCCTCATTCACGTTCCCCAGCTTTTTACTGCTGATGGCAGCTATACGCATACCAAATGCATAGTAGTGGTTTTCTTCAATAATATTGCCGGCGGTGGCAGATACTTTAAAGTCATCAAAATACACATGCTGGTCGCTGCGGTTGCTTATATACACGTATACATATCCGTTTCGGGGAGCTTTAATGTTAGCCAGCGCCAGCGGCGCTGTGGAAGTGCTCCATGTGGAGGCTACCTGCGCCTGCACCACGCCGCCATCGGTTACCGAAACAAGGTTAAAGCGCTCATCAAAAAACAGCATGGTAAGGTAGGCCTGCGGCGCTGTGCCGCCGCTGCCCGCCGGCGCCACCGCCGTTGCAAACGGCGCGGAAGCTGCAAGCTGGCTGTTAATGCCTGTGGCACCGGCTTTTACCAGCCCGCCTGTGGCGCCGCCATTGCTGAGTGAGGTAATAAGGCTGGCCAGCACATTGCTTACCATGCTGGTATTGCTGCTGCCCGGTGCACCGGCAAAATAATAGCTTACCTGCGCGCTGATGCGGTCGCCCGCCATAACCCTTTGCAGGGTATTGGGGCCAATGGTTTTACCGGCAAGGTTGCCAATACGGCTTACGGAGGCACTGGTATTATTTGTCCAGCCCGTGGGCTTTGCAAAGCGGGTGGTGGTAACTTCATTAGCCGCGCCCGGCTGACCGAAAACCGGTGTTTCGGCAGAGGCCCTCGAGGTTTCCATGGTAGCGGTACTGTAGGCGGTAACCACTTCTTCGGTCAGTATCATGCGCACGTTCTCCTGGTAATCTCTTATATAATAATCAAACGAGCCCTGCTTACTGTTGGGCAGGGTTATATTACCACTGATGCTGAGCAAATCGCTGCCGTTGCTGCTGCTTACGGGCGTCATTACCCTTATGCGACCTTCTTCAAAATTTATGGAAGTAAGCGCAAGCCCTGTACCACAAGTGTTCGAAACCTATCAGGCAGAACTAAATAGATGCGGGGCATTGTCGGGATTTCCACCGCATAAAATAACCACGGCTTTCATAATTTCTGTTTCGAGTTCCAGTTCAAATTTCAACTTTGCAATCTTGAAGCCTTTTATCCTGTTTATTTTTTTGTAAGCAATAATGAGGATAGCCAGTATCATAGTCATGTAAATCATTACTTTGATACCGTTAATATTTCTTGATACCAGATGATTTACGTTTAGATGCTGCTTGATAAATTTGAAAAACACCTCTATTTCCCAGCGTTGCTTATACCAGGCGGCTATGAGATAAGCATCTTCATTTATTATATTAGTTACGAAACAAATAGGCTCTCCGCTTTTGTTTATAACAGCTTTGATTACCCGGTATATGTGCGCTGTTGCTTTATCCTTTTTGTTTATAAGATAGCCGGCTTCATCGCTTACAATCGTAACAGTACTACTTTTTGGCTTTTCTTCCACCTTAGTTCGAGTGTTGGTTTTACATCTTATGTTTGGGTTAGCCCGGCTCACAAACCATTTTTGGCTATTGGTAAACTTGTCGAACGATTCCCTTGATTGTAAACCCCTGTCAAAAACAACTACATCATTTTTAATGCAATCTGTATCGTTAATAACTTCGGTAAGTGCAAGTTCTTCGCTTACGTATGACTGAGTCGTAAAAACTTTTACCGATGAAGGTATACTTCCCTTAAGATTGACACTATACTTTACAAAACGTTTGTCATTTGTGCCGTTTTCCATCCCGGTCGAAAACAGCTTAGAGGCTAATGCCACATATGTGCTATCTGCTTTGGATAAAGCCTTTTCTTCTTTCAGTTCCTTGTTGTAAATAAGAAATATTTGTTCAAAGAGCTTTGCAAAATAATCTGCATTTATTGTGCAAATACGATCTCTTATCGAATTGTACTTCCCATCTAATATATCATAACCCGTGAATGACTTGAATTGTGCTGATTGTAAAAAAGCCTCCATCACACGCAAACTTGGCTTCGAGGTGTTCAACATTGAAAACAATATTAATTTGAAGATAACCTCACCAGATAGTTTCTTAACCTGCGTATCTACCTTTGTCTCTGCTGATAGTTCTTCAAATATCTCTTCTGGTATCAATCCTATAAGTTCTTTTGCCGTCATTACGCAAAATTAAACCCAAATAGGTTTCGAACACTTGTGGTCGGGAGACCTGCGCCAGGGTGCGCAGCAGTTTTAATTACAATCTTGCTTTCCCCGCCTACCGCAGAGTCGCCTGCTTGCACACAGGCTATTCACGGGCAGGCGCTGCGGAGAACCTCAAACCAGCACCAACCAAGTTAATCATCCTCTTCATCTTGAATCCCCAATTTTTCCTTTAGTGATGTTCTAACACGATAAATCAAATCCTCATATTCACTTATAGCGCTAATTATCCCCTGCTTTGTACTTACCTTTTGAAGAAAAGGAATCGCATACTTTTCAAGTAAATTTCTAATTGCTTCTTCTCTTTCATTGCCCCTAAACCCATTATTCTCTAAATCTAGGACTTGTTTGACCTCGTTCGAAGCGATAACATCATTAATTCCATATTTTAAATGCCCTTTCACATACTTAGGAAAATCTCCATCTTTATTTATTTCCTTCAGAAAAACTCCCATTAAATCTTCATATCTACCCGCAAATGGAGATTTAGCAATAACTAAAAAACAAATGCATTCTTTTGTATGCAAATACCATGTGTCTCTCTTTTTGATGAACCCATATGGTTTTAAAATTTCATCAATGTAATCATATAAGTTTTTCTGATTTGCGATCATAATAAAAATGCTAAGGATTTAAAGGTACTGGAGTTCCATAATTATATTTAATTGTTCCATCTGGAAGAATATCATAAGTATCTACGACAACTTGCCATTTACCACCGAGTTGCTTTTTCAATTGTTTTGCATAATCAGTAACTTGTTTCATTCCTTCCCTTATCTTTCTCAGATTATTAGGTTTTAATTCTCTTACTATCTTATTTTTAAAGTCAATAGCATCGGGAAACCCACCATTATCGAGTTCTGTTTCAGCTCTTTTAGTTGTATACTTTCCACCAACAGCACTTTGAGGATCATATTGATTATGAGCTCCTCTTCCCCGGGCAGTTGCAGGAGTTTCTCCATTTTTTGGAATAGCGTCTGTCCCACTGCTCCCCGCCATATTTAATTTATAAATCTTCTCCCAGGTAAGTGCTATATCTATACCAGTCTTTATTGAAACTGCCATCCCATGTGCTATAACTCCCCCACTTACCACTGCACCAACGCCTGTAGCACCCGTAGTTACTAATCCTCCTGTACCAACATCTGTCTCAGCTAAACTAAATGCCGCCGCTGCCGCATCCCCCTTTAATCTCCCCTGTAAATACCACAGTTTTTCCTGATCAGTACTATAGTCCTTCAGAGGATCGCTTGTAAACCACTCAGACATACCAAGCGTTAATGCCGACCTAAATGCATGGTTAAATCCTCTTGATTCAATTGCAAAACGTCTTCCGGGATCTACGCTTCCAACACCACTCGTAGTAATACTGCTGTTTATAAGATTACATGCCGTATTTGCCACCTGCAATGTAATGCTGGTAATACTGATGATCTTGCTGGCCAGGCTCACTGTTGAGATGGCTGTTGATGTTGCCTTCACGGCAGTGATCGTAACCGTACTCAGTGTAATTGCCGTTTCGGCTGTTGTAGACAGTGCAGATATAGGATCAAGCCCCAGGTAATCAATATTCCCTATCGGGTCATTGGCTGCATAGGAATACGGACTGAAATCTGAATTACCATCTGCCAACGGATCCATTTGTATGAATTTCCCTATCTGCGGATCATAATTCCTGAACCCGTAATCATACCAGTTCAGCTCCCCATCGTCAAAGAGCTCCTTATCGTTATAAAGATAATCATTCTTCAGCACCCCTTCATTCACGTTCCCCAGCTTCTTGCTGCTTGGTTCTCCGCAGAGTCTCAACTCCAAGCCATATGTGTTGGCTGGACTCTGCGAGGCATCCTCATCGTCTCTCTTTCTTTTAACTTACTTCTTTTATATGGCAGCAGTTTTAATTACAATCTTGCTTTCCCCGCCTACCGCAGAGTCGCCTGCCTGCACACAGGCTATTCACGGGCAGACGCTGCGGAGAACTCCCGCTCTACGCAGAATCAATCCTAACTCTGTGGAGAACTAAGGTTTCGAACACTTGTGGTCAGGAGACCTGCGCCTGAGTGTACTTACACTGCACCAACAACCTGTAGCACCTTCTACCATCTTCTATACAACTTGCACGGCACACCCAGCGCCAGATCCGATATTTCAACCCTTATCAGAAATATCTAATTTTTCCTTAAGAGATAATCTAGCATAATATACCAAATCATCATACTCACTTATGGCATTAATGATACCTTGCTTTGTACTTAGTTTCCGAATAAAAGGAATTGCATAATTTTCAAGTATATTTCTAATTGCATTTTCTCTTTCGTTATCTTTAAACTCATTATTTTCCAGATTCAGAATTTGCTTTACCTTTTCTGAGTCCATAAGCCATTTAATATTATATTTTAAATGAGCTTTTTCATAACTTGGGAAATCGCCTTCATTATTAATTTCCTTTAAGAATACTCCCATTAACTCTCCATATCTCCCAGCATATGGGGACTTTGCGAAGATTATAAAACAAATACATTCTGTCGTATGCAAATACCAAGTATCCTTCTTTCTGATAAAACCATTTGGTTTTAAAATTTCATCAATACATTTGTATAACTGTTTTTGATTTACGATCATAATAAAATATCAAGGTTTTAAAGATATTGGGCTTCCATAATTATATTTAATTGTTCCATCTGGAAGGACATCATAAGTATCTACGACAACTTTCCATTTACCACCAAGCTGCTTTTTCAATTGTTTTGCGTAATTGGTTACTTGTTTCATTCCCTCTCTTATTTTTCTTGAATTATTGGGCTTCAACTCTCTCACTATTTTATTTACAAAGTCAATGGCGTCAGGAAATTTACCATTATCAAGTCTACTTTCAGGATCTAATGTATATTTTCCGCCAAGGTCGCGACCGGGGTCATATTGATTATGAGCATCTTTCCCTATTTTAGTTGCAGGAGTTTCTCCATTTTTTGGAATAGCGTCTGTCCCACTGCTCCCCGCCATATTTAATTTATAAATCTTCTCCCAGGTAAGTGCTATATCTATACCAGTCTTTATTGAAACTGCCATCCCATGTGCTATAACTCCCCCACTTACCACTGCACCAACGCCTGTAGCACCCGTAGTTACTAATCCTCCTGTACCAACATCTGTCTCAGCTAAACTAAATGCCGCCGCTGCCGCATCCCCCTTTAATCTCCCCTGTAAATACCACAGTTTTTCCTGATCAGTACTATAGTCCTTCAGAGGATCACTTGTAAACCACTCAGACATACCAAGCGTTAATGCCGACCTAAATGCATGGTTAAATCCTCTTGATTCAATTGCAAAACGTCTTCCGGGATCTACGCTTCCAACACCACTCGTAGTAATACTGCTGTTTATGAGATTACAAGCCGTATTTGCCACCTGCAATGTAATGCTGGTAATACTGATGATCTTGCTGACCAGGCTTACTGTTGAGATGGCTGTTGATGTTGCCTTCACGGCAGTGATCGTAACCGTACTCAGTGTAATTGCTGTTTCGGCTGTTGTAGACAGTGCAGATATGGGATCAAGCCCCAGGTAATCAATATTTCCTATCGGGTCATTGGCTGCATACGAATACGGGCTGAAATCTGAATTACCATCTGCCAACGGATCCATTTGTATGAATTTCCCTATCTGCGGATCATAATTCCTGAACCCGTAATCATACCAGTTCAGCTCCCCATCGTCAAAGAGCTCTTTATCGTTATAAAGATAATCATTCTTCAGCACCCCCTCATTCACGTTCCCCAGCTTCTTGCTGCTTATGGCAGCTATACGCATCCCAAATGCATAGTAGTGGTTTTCTTCAATAATATTGCCGGCGGTGGCAGATACTTTAAAGTCATCAAAATATACATGCTGATCGCTGCGGTTGCTTACATAAACATATACATACCCGTTGCGGGGTGCTTTTATATTAGCCAGCGCCAGCGGCGCTGTGGAGGTGCTCCAGCTTGAGGCTACCTGCGCCTGCACCACGCCGCCATCGGTGGCGGAAACAAGGTTAAAGCGCTCATCAAAAAAAAGTATGGTAAGATAAGCCTCCGGTGTAGTGCCTCCGCTGCCTGTGGGCACTACGGCTGTTGCAAACGGTGTGGAAGCCGCAAGCTGGCTGTTGATGCCTGTGGCACCGGCTTTTACCAGCCCGCCTGTGGCGCCGCCATTGCTGAGTGAGGTAATAAGGCTGGCCAGCACATTGCTTACCATGCTGGTATTGCTGCTGCCCGGTGCACCGGCAAAATAATAGCTTACCTGCGCGCTGATGCGGTCACCCGCCATAACCCTTTGCAGGGTATTGGGGCCAATGGTTTTACCGGCAAGGTTGCCAATACGGCTTACGGAGGCACTGGTATTATTTGTCCAGCCCGTGGGCTTTGCAAAGCGGGTGGTGGTAACTTCATTAGCCGCGCCCGGCTGACCGAAAACCGGTGTTTCGGCAGAAGCCCTCGCGGTTTCCATGGTAGCGGTATTGTAGGCGGTAACCACTTCTTCGGTCAGTATCATGCGCACGTTCTCCTGGTAATCTCTTATATAATAATCAAACGAGCCCTGCTTACTGTTGGGCAGCGTTATATTACCGCTGATGCTGAGCAAATCGCTGCCGTTGCTGCTGCTTACGGGCGTCATTACCCTTATGCGACCTTCTTCAAAATTTATGGAAGTAAGCGCAAGCCCTGTACCTGCAAACGGCGGTAATGAAGAGGCTGTGAGCGTGGTGCTGGTTTCCTGGTAAATAAATTCGTTGATATATGTGGTGATGGTGGATGTACCGCCGGCTTCGGGAATGAATACCCGTTGCAGCTTTTCACCATCCGCACTGTATACTATTTTAATGGTGCCTTTGCCTACTATGCGGATGATCTCCGGCTTATCAAGGTAATTGTACACAACCCCGTTGCTGCCGGCGCTGCCTCCGTTGGCGCTTTGCAGGTTTTTATTAAGATCTACTACTATATTGCCATTGTTATCATACACATAATCATTGGTGCCGTTTGTACCATTGGCGCCGTCTTTAAAATCGCCTGATTTACCGTTCTGCGCGGTAGCGCTCATCAGGTCGTCAATACGTTTCAGCTTATTGGAGTAATCATTATACCTGTAAAAAAGGTTATCTATTACCAGCGGTGTTGCGGTGCCGGGCATTACGCCATACTGCATCATTTCTTTCAGGTTGCCGTTAAGGTCGTAGGCTATTTTACCGCCGTTGCCGCCCACGGTAAAATCCATTTTTGTGCCGGCCCAGCCATCTGTGGTGTATGCTCTTTCCGTATACCTGGCATTGGTAAGCCGCCCGGCATTATCGTATGCATAATTATACCTGCGCTGCGCGTCGTCGCCCTGGCTGTTCCATAGTATACCGGTTACCTGCCCGTTCAGCTCTGCTTTTGTAAATACATTATCCTTGTTATCATACCCCAGGTACATACCAAAATAATGGCTCCATTTATTATATGTGCCTGCCTTGAGCGCGTAATCTTTATTGATGCCGGTAACCTGGTTATGGATATTGAAGCTGTAATCAAACGATTCCATGCCGGGCAGGCCGGTTAAAGGATTGGTATAATCAGGACTGAGCTTCTTGTTTTTCAGCCTGCCCATATCATCATACTTATAAGCCGCTATGGTTTTGAACGCATTGCTGCCATATTGCTTTTGAATGGAGGTTACCCTGCCCAGCTTATCGAATATATTTTTGGTGAGGGTTTTAAAGTTGGTGTAGCCCGTGCCGCCGGTAGTATGGTCGCTGCAGGTGCTTAGCACCCTGCCGTCAAAATGATATTGCAGCGTGGTTATATCCGCGCCTGATTTCATATTATCTTCCAGGGTTTGTATGGCGCGTCCTTTTTCGTCATAATAAGTGGTGGAAGATAAAAACGTGGTAGTGCCCAGCACCCTGGTTCTGGCGCCGGTTGCCATATTGGTAACCCGTTTGGTGGTAGCAATGGGCATTACGTTGGGGTCTGAAGTGCTGTAGGCGGAAAGGTTGGTATATCCCGTATTAAAGGTTTTTATGCCGGCAAAACCGTAATTATCGTAAAAAATATATTTTACAACTGTTGTTACCGTGGTATTATTAAGGTCGGCAATGGCGACAGGATTGAGTGAAGTGCTGACGGCAACAGTACCACCTCCGGAATTGGCGGGATTAGAAACAGAGACCGCGGTTACGGCTGCCGCATTATTGATGTCTGTTTGTAAGGCTGTTGCTGTTTTGGTGGTGTTGTAGAGCAGGCTCATTACCGGGCGGTCAAGCTCATCGTATAATGTAGCCGTCCATTGGGGAGTGGGCATTGCAGCCTGGTTGCCATCCTGCATAAATACCACGCGGTCGCGCTTGTCGTATAACATTTTCAACGGCTGCGCGCCGGGCGCTTTTTTCCAGGTCATCCTGCCCTTATCATCATAATTATACTGGAAGCAAAGCTCATTGAGCACGGTTGTTCCGTTTGTTCCGGCAAACGACCAGCTGTTGGCATCGAGATATTTTACTGCTTCGGGTTGCAGCTGGTAACGAAGTAACCCGAAATCGTCGTACACATAATAGGTACATGCCCAGCCGGTATGCGCTGTACCCGGGGCATCATCCATCTGCACCTTTTTAAGGATAAGCTGGCCGGACTTATTGGTATATTCCACTACCATTTTTGCATTTACATCCTTATACACGTTTTTAAACAACGTATACCCGGTATATGCACCTTTATATACGGGAGGATTGCCCTGCACATAATCCACTCCAAATATCTTCACATCTTCAGTGGTTTCATTCATTTCATACTGAACCGTATTGGTTTTGGCTGACCAGGCGGTGCCTGGTTCACGAACTGTTGTGGGCCTGTTAAGCGGGCTGTTATCATAGGCAACAGATGAAAAGGCGTTGGTTTCATTGTAATTGCCGGTATAATACTGGGGCTGCTCCGTGGTAACGGTTGTTTTATATTTACCTGATGAAGTAGATGTTGAAAACGGGAGGTAACTGTATATATGCCTGCCCATAATATCATAAGTAGAAAACTGCACCTGGTCTCCCCATAAGGTTACGCCATCAGCAGGCGTGGCGGTTTCGCGGCTTACTTTTTGAACAGACCGGCCAAGCCCGTCGAGGTAATTAGTGGTTTGCAGTTTATCACCTATTGCCAACTGGTCAACCGCCTGCCAGGTAGTAACACCGGTTTTTAAAACATTATGTTCGCGCACATAATTACGGTCTTCCCAGTTAGCAGAAACCAGGCTTAATTTAACCGTATTAGACCAAACGGTCAAAGTGCCAAAAACGGGCAGCGTTACCTGGGTGCGCCGTTTATAGTACGTGGTTTGCGCAAGTGCCGGGGGCGCATAGCTTGTTCCTGTTGCTCCTCCTATAGCATTATAAGTACCCTCCGGTGTAGGGCAGGAATACCATTGATAGGTATACCCTGTGCCCAAAATTGCCACAGGCCGTATTTCCACAAGCTGGGCCGGGGTTTGGGCAGCGCTGTAATGGTATACACCATTTACCGGGCCGATGGAATGCCCGGGATTGAGGGACTGGGCAACACTGGTTTCGGGACAACACAGGATCAGCATTATATATGAAAGTAAAGCTACACTTACTTTTATCTGCTTAAAATTTATCATAACTATACCGTTATTAAAGTATCTAAATAGATAGAAACAGATCAACTAAAATCAAAGTCCATAAGAACCGGATAATGTAATAGTGGCAGTAGGTGATGCAGAGCCTGAAACCAATCTCACCAAAAACTGTCCATTAATTGATACTGTAATCTGCCATGTTCTTCCCTGCTCGGTTATAGTTGTTACGCTTGTTCCGGGAAGCCTGCATGGACCATTTACCGTTGCTACCTGGGTTATCGTAGTCCAAACCGTACTGCTGTTTCCTGTAAACACAATATTAAAATCCACCTGGGAGCCGCTCACCAGGCTTATTGTGCTGCTGCTTCCTAAGCTATATCCTGATACCGGAGAGAAAGAACATCCCGTAGCTGTACATGTCCCATTAGCATTGGCGTAATTTTGTCCGTTTGCGTTGATATCATTTATAGCTAACTGGTCTGCCGCGGCCTGGCTGGTGGTGGAGCTGTATTTTCCTGGCGGCACTGTATAGGTAACGCTGCCTCCTGTATACCCTGCGCCACAATTGTTGCGTGTAAACACCTGGCTGCGCTGCGCGCTGAAATAGGTATTTGCAGGGCATTCGCTTTGGGGGCCTATATCGTGCCATTGTGTTTGATTATAGGTTGGGCTGTTGGGATTAAGGTCTTTAAAAAGCAAAAACCGATGCGCAGGCAACTGTCCGTTAACGGTAAGGCAATATGCACCGGTTTGATCAGGATCAGCTATCCAGTTTGCGGATGTATCAATGCTACATGAAGGGTTTTTATTGGCGTTTACCTGCCCGTTCGCTGTTATTTCTTTTTGTGCTTTTGCATTGGCATCAGCTACGCTTATTAATGAGGAATATGTATTTGCAGGCACTGTATATACTACAGTATTGCCCTTATACCCTGTACTGCAGGTTTGAGTAGTATATGAACCTGTTTGCGCGGTATTATAAAATATTTGTGTGCAGGTTCCATTAGTATTCGCGTAGGTTTGCCCATTGGTCAGCAGATCCAGCTCTGCCTTCAGGTCAGCATCTTCCTGGCTGATGCCCGAGGTATATTTATTGGCGGGGATGGTAAATACCACCTCAGAGCCAAGATAGTTAGCTCCGCATGAATTTTTTGTAAATCTTTCCGAGGTCATTCGGCTATAGTATGTAGTAGGGCAACCGGTTTGCTTATTGGGAGAGATATTATTGTACTCATACATCTTTACAATATTCCTGCTCTCATCTTTAATGAATTGCAGCCTTCCAAGATTATCATATTCGTAATAGGTTATCCTGTTGTTTTCATCACACTCCGAGGTTTTCCCGATCAAAGGATCGTAGGTAACCGTACGCATTCTTGATGTTTTTGGATAAGCCCTCAGCTCGTCAATATTACCTGTGCCTGATACTGTAACTGTTGATGTGCCTGCTGCAATATCATATTCATAATAAGTAAACCCACTGTACAACGGCCCGGTTTTGGAGAGTGTGGCTCCCCCTGCAACTGTCATAGCAGCAGATGCCCAGAAAGAAACCGTATAGGCTTTGGTGGTAGTTAACGTGGTTGAAAAGCTCTTGCCGGAAGATAAAGTAAACGATCTTGCACCTGTTGCATAGCTGCCGGCAGCGTATGCGGCCGTGCCCGTTAGTGTCCATTTGCCAAAAGCGCTCGTTTCAAAGCTGGTATAAGCAGCTCTATCTGCTGCAGGATCGGCATTTATAACAGAGGCTGCCACGTATTTATCATCGTAATCATAAATATTACTTATTGTACGGCCACCCTCATCCTTTAATCCGGCTAAATTATATGCTGCATCATACAGGAAGGTCTGCATTATTTTATAATTAGCGATAGAAGTGCCTGGTCCTCCATACTCTGTAAGGCTTGAAGCAGGTTGAGCGAAACGTTGCTCCAAAATTTGGAGTGGTTGTATATCACCATTGGCTAACTGGGTAAATTCTGTTACGGTCTCGCTCAAATACCCCGATGCCCCTCCATATTTAGCTACCCATAATTTTGTTTCAACAGGCACTGAAACCATATTCGCGCCAGACATCGCATTGCTTATGGGCATGCAACAATAATCGTTGGCATATTTTATTGTTTTGGTATTCTTGTCTCCATTGCTCTGAACCGTAATGATGGTGTTAATATCATAGTTACGTAGAGCATTGTAATAATACCGTGTAGTTGTTTCAAGATATTGCGTATTGCTGTTTTGCTTATATATTCTTTCATTAACCGAATCCAGCAAGGTTCTGCCGGTGTAGAAGTTATAACTGTCTACCAGTATATCAGCATCAGTAGTGGAAGTAGTATAAACAGCGTTGTAAACAGCGGGATTTGCCCAGTCAATATTATTTTTAGAATGTGAATGCTTTACAAAACATTTAGTGGAAACCTTGCATACGGAAGCATAATCGTCTTCCATATTATTATCGCCCTTTTGCTTACCGGTACCTGCGCCTGCAAAGGTTAAAATTTCTGCATCGCATAACAGGGTTGTTTTAGCATAATTAAAATTGTAAATATTTCTTGTTTCCTTAACCCTGTTCCCTGAAGCATCTAATATTGTTGTTAATTTAGGCAAGCCGTAAGCCCAGGGAGCAAAACGTTGCTTTGACGCAAGCGAGGGATTAGTACTATTCCAAACAGCATAATCATCCGAACTTGTAAACTCATGCACCGTTTTACCTATGGTTCCCGATCCTTCCGTGACCTCGACTCGTTTAAACTGCCCGGGCAAAGGAGCAGCGCCATTTAAATCGGCATTAAAATATGCGGTAGATTCATCATCACTACTCCTGTTGCTTAAACAACTTATACCCAATGTTACCAAACCTCCCACTATTTCGACAATAACAGAAACCCAGGCAAGCCAGCCGGTACTGGCGCAAAAAAGACTAACCACATCAATAACGGTACTCACCATTGATACTATACCCAAAACCGGTGCAATTGTTTCCATTATGTGCTGAAAATCTGTCAGACTAATTGCCTGGTTCATTGATAATATTCCCGGGTATTGGTAGGTATAGCCGCAGCAACCAAACAGCCCTCCACAATCTGAAGACCAGGGCTTCCACTTATAATATTTATGCTCGGGGGCATATTGATTACGTGAAACTATTGTTGTTCTGGGCGTTTCAAGTCCCCACAAAGAAGAGGCACTTCCGGAACCGTTTACAACATAATCATATTTGGTTGTAATGGGCGTTCCACAGCCGTTTGAATAGTTCCCGTCTGTGGAAATAGTTTTAGATACATGCACTCCGCCTACCATCTGCTCAGCACCTCCTGTTGTTAGCTTGCCGTAATTCTGCTCGTATTCGTATGAGAGTGTTCCCCCGGTAGGATAAATAATCTGCCTTAGTAAACCATTTTTTGCATAACCGTTTTTGGGATTGATTACAATATTGGAACTGCCGGCTCTTAAGAAGCAAAGCCCCTGGGCCTCTTTATGGTTCAATAGCCTTGGGTCTTTATCTAACTGAGTAAGATTATTATTATTATAATCTTTGGTAAAGTCTCCATTATAAAATCCCCAGATATCTTTTGCATACGAAAAAGGTAAAGGCACGTAGTCATCTGCGGAGGTAGTAGATCCTACATAGTAATCAAATATATAAGGTGGTGTATCTTCTTTTAAGTCTGCGCCTAATTTGGTAACTGACCTTAAACAAAGCCGGGCTGCCTTTTTTTGATAATCCGTGCCGGGAGTGCCCAGCCGGTTACGGATAAAATAAGTAGTATTCAGCTTATAGCGGGAAAGATATCGCGACTGGTATTTAATATCAACTGAGGAAATAACTTTATCACCTATCAAATCTGCTCTTTCCGCTCCGTAATTAAATGTAACCGTGTGACCATCCGGGAATGATATAGCTGAGATTTCAGGAGAAATGGTCAGCGATCTTTTCATAGTGATAACGGTATAATCTTTGGGTTCATAACAAACTATATCTACCCCGGCAAGATTATTTAAAGTATTCGTTAAGTAACTGATGTTGATTTTACGATGAGTCAGCGCATCTTCTATTTCAGTTAAATACCAGCTATTAATTATCCAGGGATTTGCAACCGGGCCGATATCAAAGGCAGCCTGAACGTAAGAATTGTTATTATCAAATTTGGGCTGGCTCTGCACTCTCCAGTTTTCTCTATCGCAATACTCATCCTTCAACACTTTGGTTAAACCTTGCTGGGTGAATTTATAAATCAATCCATCAACGTCATTTATCTGAAAGGATTTAATGGTAGTTCGCTTTCCCTGCGAGGTCATGGTGAAATCCTCTTGAAAAGTTATTTTCATTTTTGTGTCTCCTAAAGACACTCCGACCTTGTTACCATTTACAATATCCAACACAAACAAGCCGGCTTTGCCATTAAACTGAAATGCAAAATAATCTGCCTGCTTATCTTCGGCAATAGCATTATGCTGGCTATATACCTGGTTCATGCTTCCGTAAATAGGATAATTGCTTAAAGCCTTTGGACATCCGTTGCTCGGAGAAACATCTGTATATAAATAGCCATTGGGATATTTAGTTATATCAGTTTCTGCAGCCAGCCCGTATTTTTTTTGATCATCCGGCTCGCCTACCTGCATACGGGTAATTACCCCTCCGGCTACAATGCTCCAACCCTGCCCCACATTAGATGCTACATCATTGACTTTTAACCCGTTGCCGGAACTATAATTGAGGGCTACACCTGCAAAAAGCCTGCTCTTATTATCCTTCCAGTTAAACATGGGCAAAGAAAATGTTGCGCTACCGGTTTGCAGGTTAACCTGGGCAAAGCATTGGCAAACAAAAAATACCGGGATGAATGCAGCAAGTGTTTTTCTTAACAACATACTTGTTTTATTTGAGCTGTTTTATAATATTAATTTAATGTATACCCCATTCTAAAAACAAAGGGCTGCGCTACTGGTATCTGCTTCCTGTATAAAAAATCGAACAGCACCGCTATACTGCCATTCAATTTTTTGCCGGCCCTGAACTTTTTACTTATTCCCAGCAAAGCGCTCTTTGTCCATACATCATAATTTTTAAACACCGAAAGGCTTTCAACAGGTTTTCTGTAATTCATTTCTGCTCCGCCTGTTAACCAAAAGCTGTTGCCTTCTTTGCTTCCCCAAAGCGGGGGCACTTTCCAGTCAGTAAAAAAGCGAAAACCAATCCCCTGGTATGAAACTTTTATATGTTTCCAGCCTGTCCCCCATCCAACTTTACCTGAAATGCCAATTCCAACCACGCATTTCTTGCCGGGCTTATACCCTAATGTTACACCCACATCGCTGGAAGCCGGAAAATAATTAGTAGCCTTTTGCGACTGGAAGCTGGTGCCATACTCTAACTTTTTTAGAAAAGGTTTGGTGCGCATATCATCAGGCTGAAAGTCAGGCATCGCTAAATCATTGCTGTTCCCTCCCAGCTCATTCATCCTGCTTCTTAGTGCATCAACCTCGCTTTGCGCGGAACCTACATTTTGCTGCACCATGGAGAGTGAGTTAACATTGGTATTGCCTGTCTGGTTTTGAATCAGCGACATTACCTGCCGGCGGTCTGGTAAGCCCTGCACCGTTTGGGTAGGGTCATAATTATCAGGGGTAGGAAATAACATGGCCAGCATGGAATATTTGCTCATGAATTTTTTGAACGCAGGGATTGTTTGCAGGGTTGATAATACCTTGCTTAAAAGCTTGTCCGGATTGTTAAGCACTTCTTTATATTCTTTGAGCTGTTGTCCATAGTAATAGACCTGCTGCTGGTATTTGCCCAGGTATTTGCTCACACTGCGGGGCAGGTCCGCGTACTGAGACAGCAGGTTTTTTAATTGCTCCTGCCTTTGATTTACACAGGCTTTTATTTCTTCTGCCTTTTGCAACCTGTTTTGCAACTGCTTAACCTGCTCAAGGGATTTGCTTAGCTTCTGCTGAATGTCCTTTGATGTAGTGATAATATTTTTGGCGTCTTTCAAAAATCCAAGCGTTCCCTGCAGAGAGTCAAGATAAGGCAGGTATTCACCTGAGAAAACGGCATTTGCTTTGTTGCCTGCTATATGGAGCTTTTGAGCGAGCTGTTCATACCTTTCCTTTGCCGATCCAAAAACTTCTGCCGCTTTTGATGAATCGAGCTTTGCTAATTTTTGTCTGATCTTCTCTTCCTGTTTTGAAAGCCTGTTTAAATAGGCATCAGTTTGTTCTGAAAGCTGGCTCTCAATGTTTTGTATTTTTTTATCTACAGCAGTTACATATTTACCCGGAAGATTTATAGCTGATGTAGTACTATCCTGTGCTATTGTTTCTCCATAACAGAACCACAATAGAAAGCATCCTACAAACAACATGCGAAACATACAAGAAGTTAGTTCAGGTTAATAATTTACTTTTTAGTAAACTCACAGGGTCTCTCAAGACAAGCCGCACTGTTATATGAAACCAATTAATATTTTTTGAAATTATTCATTCCATTTCACTTTTTTTCACCACATTTAAGGGTATTTTTAAATTAGTTAAAGCTTATGACTACTCTTTCTAACCTGCCGATTACAGTTGCTATAGCTGAAGACCATCCTTTAATGAGAAGAGCCATTTTTGAATTAATAAAAAACACAGGGAATTATCACGTTAATATTGTTGCCCAGTCTGGTGAAGAGCTGATTGATGCTATGCAGCAAACTTCCTCAACAGATATTGTAATATTGGATATCAATATGCCAGGAATGGATGGATTTGAAACGCTTTCTTTTATTCAAAAGAAATTTAAAAAAACGAAAGTGATTTTCTTAACCATCTATAATGACATTACAACAATACTCCGGATAGTGACAATGGGAGGAAGTGGATATATTTCTAAAAACGCAGAGCCGGAAGACATCCTTGACACAATAAGCAAAGTACTAAAAAACGGAAAATATTTTCCCGACCTTATTAATGATCGCCTGAATGAAATGAATAAATCAGATATACATAAACGGATTTCTTCTATCACGCAAAAAGAATTTACCTTTCTTAAATATGCCTGTACCGGCATGCCTTACAAAGAGATTGCTGCAAAGATGCATGTTGGGCGATTTACTGTGGACGACTATCGTAACTCCCTCTATGAAAAACTTAATATTGAGAGCAGGGCAGAATTGGTTTTATTTACCTTGAAACACAAACTAGTTAATATTGAATTGTAGCCTGATTATTTAACGCTTTCCTTTCTCATCAATGCGCCAAACATTGTATCAGCTCTCTCATTTTATCCTTTAATAATATGCATTTGTATTAACTCAAGATTGAATTTCACGCTTATCATTTCCACTATTTTTTCATTCTCGCTTTTAATAAGGCATTACAATTATCTTATCCTGATCATTTATCTAATGCAGCTCATGCGCCCCAAAATCAACTCCCTGCATTTACAACCCTTACCGTTTTAAATCCAAACAGCGGGATATCACATTCAAAACTTATCTTTTGTTTTTTGCCGTACTTTTTATTGGAACTAACCTTTCCATTCAATTCAACAAACTGTATTTCATCTGCACAACAGTTTAAAGCAACCCGATGTCTGATTTGGGTTGAGCCATTGTTGACTAATCTAATATACAGGTCGTTTCCTTTGTAATACATGGTTGTAACAGCCAGCCCTTCGGGTATACTATCAACAAGCGTTTCCTTTATTTGTCCGGTATTGGCGATAGTGGTAATAATAGGTTGGTTCCATTTAACAGCTTCATCATTCAATCTGGCTTCATTCCATTTACCCATATGTGGTACCAATGCATAATGAATATCAGTTGGCCCATCTACAGCATATCTTTTGCCCCATAAACCAATGCCTGCATACTGAACAGTGAGCGCCAGCGGAAAATTTTCGCCATGCGAATAATTCGTTACATGATCCGATAATAAAGCCAATCCATATTTACCATCTCCATCCGTTACATCAACCCAATTGAAAAGAATATTATTTTTAATACTATCCCAGCTATTAAAAAAGGTGTTGGATAACCGGCTCTCTGTCACATCCAGCGGAGCATCCTTATATACTTTTTGATTTTGCAGGTTCAGCGGAAATGCTGCAATGAGTTTACAGGTATCGTTATAAAAAGCCTTATGATTATCTGTCGCATTAAAGGCTCCAAGCTGTTTATGATCTTCGCCAATACCTATACCTTTTTTATAATCAATATGCAGATTGACATCAATGTTTTTTTGTCCTTGCGTTAATGTGATGGTTTGCACAAAATTGTTCTCATTTATCAGGCCTTTTACCTGCAGTTTAATTTGCAAAGGGCCATTAGCAAGTACGGTGATTTCTGTTTCCCTGTCATTGCTTTTCGCAAAACCTCCATCGCCATAAAAATACCCTCTTAAAATATTAAAATCAGTATTATTTTCAGCAACAAAGTTTTTATTGTCGAGGCCTTTTGCAATCAAAGTTTTTATGTTACCGTATTTCGCATCAATCACTAATTTATATAAATCAGATTCCATTACAAAATCTCCCGAAGCATTATGCGTAACAGAGGCATTATTTTTTTCTGCAGGCTTTGCATTGTTTACCAGCATATAATTTGTAAAACCCAGCGCCGGCAGGTTTGCCCGGAATAATAATGTTTTGGAATTATCCTTATTTACAATAACCTGTGATGGGACGGCACTCCCTGCATATTCTACACTTGTATTCTTTGATGTATTAGCAGGCAGCTGCACGGCAACAACCTCGTTCCTGTTTAATGCAGTTGTATTTAAAGCCTGTATATTTTTTTGCTTGCTGTCTGATGACTTTGCTAATGCCACAAGCGATTGCTGAATAATATTATCGCTTATGGAATCAGTAACATGCGTCCAGGCCTTTACATGATCAGCCCAGGTTTTTCGGTTATGCATATTATAAGGTACAATCCAGCAATCGTGATGTTGCGCCAGTAATAAATTGCGCCATGCTTCCTCAAACGCTTTTTCGGGATACGAAATACCGGTGTATAGTTTGGCTGTTGCAGCAGCTTTCTCGGCCATTGTTATTTTATTTTCTGCGGCACGTACCTGCTGTGCGATTCTTTGTAATATCTGTGCTCCCCACACCAGACTTACCTGTATATCTTCCTGCGATACTCTCCAGTGCGCTACCGAATCTTTATTTTCAATCAGTTTAAAATAATTACGCCAGGTAGTGTATTGTGTTGATGAAGATTTACGATTGCCCAACCAGGGTCCGTTTTTCCACCCGGCATCCTGCAAACACATACCCACAGGATATTGTATGCCCTGGCTAAACGCTGAATGAATATAAGTAGCTGAATTATTCCACGCGGTTGTTTGCCAGGTGGATTGCGGCTGCAGTTCTTCTGACGCATATCTTGGTACAGTTAAAATACCCGCGCCATCCGGGCCTATCCATTGCACAGATTCGCCGCCGTATGCTCTTGTATAACCGCCCCAGCAGGTATTGGGGTTTTTGAGCGAAGCATATGTAAAGCCTAAAGATTTTAATATGCCCGGCAAAGCGCTGGTAAAACAAGGTTCTTCTGATGAATAGGTGCTGAATTGTATATTGGGAAAATGCTGTTTTATTTTTTCAATACCATATTGAAACTGCCTGATGATGCTTTCTTCAGAGATATTATACAAATAACTTTGTCCATACGCCGGGTTTACATACTCAATATCCACATCATCTCCCGCTTTATTAATCATTTCTTTTATGGCAGCATAACCAACAGGATCTCTTAGTGCAATGCTGTCCCAGCTTTCTGGTTCAATTTCAAGATTTACCTTCCAGTTTTTATGCGTAGCTAAACTATCTGCAATAAATTTTGTTACCCATAAAGGATAATGCCCGTAAACACCACCATGATACCCGTTCGATAAAATAATTGGTTTGCGCGGCGAGTGGTTTGCTTGTAGCTACAATAACAGATATATGTAAAAAAATTACCAATACCCTTTTCACAAATAAATTAATTTATAAGAAGGAGAAAAATTTTGAAAACCTTACTGATTGTTTGCGTGGGATTGTATATATGGTCAATGGTAATATTTTTGGTTAAATAAATAATCATAGTGCAAATCCGAAATATTATATGCTGCGTTGATATAAATATGTTACAGCAATATTCGTCACAGGTACAGACTATTTAAGTAACCTGAAAAATGGATTCCCTCTATTGGCAGTAGAATTTTATTCTGCGAAAGAATATGACGGGTGGAGTTTAGCCCTTTTTCTTCAAGTTGCTTTGCATATACGCCGAGGGCATCATCCCGAATTGTTTTTCAAAATTTTTACTGAAAATTTTGGGCGAACTATATCCTACCGTTTCCGATACTTCATTGATATTATGTCCTTCCGTCATTAGTTCAGCGGCTTTTTTTAAACGGGTGAGGTTGATTAAATCATTGGGCGTAAGGTCTGATATAGCGCTGATTTTCCTGTAAAATGTTGGGCGGCTCATGTTCATATATTTCGCCAGCCGGTCTACATCCAGTTCCGTATCCTGCAGGTGTTCTACAATCAACTGGTTTACCTTATCCAAAAAACGTTCGTCTGATTTGGTATGGGCAATGGTTTTTAAATGAGCCAAAGGTGAGTTTACAAAATACTCTTTAATCTTATTACGGTTGGCCAGCAAACTGGCTATCTGCGTTTTTAAATATTTGGGGGAAAATGGCTTTTCAATATAAACGTCAGCGCCTAGTTCAAGACCTTCAATTTTTGCTTGCAAAGTATTTTTTGCAGTTAACAATATAACCGGCAGATGACTCAATTCCACATCAGATTTTATAGTGCTGCATAATTCCAATCCGTCCATCACCGGCATCATTACATCACTTACAATCAAATCAATTACTTCGCTGCGTAAAACCTCCAATGCGGCTTTCCCATTCGTCGCTTTTTTTATAACATATAAATCCTGCAGATTACTTTCAACAAAATCAAGTATCTCTTTATTATCTTCCACTAATAAAATAATCGGCTGCATATTCAATCATTATTTTTTTCCATTGCTGTTGGGATGTACCGGCAATGTTAATACAAATGTATTTATATCTTTAGCAGCAATATCCAACACTAATGTTCCTCCATGCATTTCAGCCAGGGATCGACTCAAGCTCAAACCTATACCAGTACCCGCCTGGTCGGCGGTTTCCCGTAGCCGATAGAAGCTTTCAAATATTATTTCCTTGTTTTCTTCCGGAATAATAAAACCGTCATTAGAACAAATGAGCCTGTATTTTTCTTTGCTGTCGTCCAAATATTCCAGCCTTATAGTCACATATCTACTGCCGTATTTAATGGCGTTATCAATTAAATTACTGAATATTTTATTAAGCGCTTCATCGTCAGCATAGGCAAACAAATTTTCAATACAATGTATATCTAACCTGATATTTCTTTGATCTGCCAAAAGCTTAAATCTTGTATAATTATCATACAATAAATCAGACACATTGGTTTTTATAAAATTCAGATGAAAACCATTCATTTCAATTTTTCTGAAATCAAGCAATTGATTAGCCAAATGCATAAGCCTGTCGGTATTGCGGCTCATCAATTCCACGCTGCTTTTAATGGTAGGCACTTCATCAATCTGGTCCATAATGTTTTCCATAGGACCTTTTATCAGCGTTAGCGGAGTTTTAATTTCATGGGCAACATTGGTGAAGAAGTTAATCTTGTCTTCATAATTCTCTTTCTCTTTTTCGTAAGCCAATTTTTCAAGCCTGCGTTTATTCCTTGCTTTGGAACGGTCAATAAAAAATTTAATGATAAAAAATATCACCAGCAGCGCCAATATTGTATATAACAAATAAGCCTGCCATGTTTGCCAGAAAGGAGGCAATATTAATATTTCGAGTTGCGCGAATTTATCCTTCGTATCATTTTCACCTATGCGCTTTACGATAAAAGTATAATTACCCGGGCTCAGTGCTGTAAAATATGCTTTGCGGTTGCTGGTAAGATATGTCCAGCCTTTATCCAATCCCACCATTTTATAAGTATACGCAATATTGGATGGTGCACTGTAATCAGGTGAAGCAAAATCGATACTGAAGGATGACTGATTGTAGTCGAGCACAATTTTATTGGTAAACGTAATAGATTGTTTTAATGATGAGTTGGCCGAATTAATGGGTAATTCTTTATTGGACACCTGGAAGCCAGTAATATATACAGGCGAAATAAAATTAGTATTGCTGATAGAGTCAGGGTTAAAACTGATCAATCCTTTTACACTTCCAAAATACATAATACCTCTGCTGTCTTTAAAGGCAGAACGGTAATTGAATTGATCGGTCAGCAATCCCTGCGATTTATTAAAGGTTTTGACTTGTTTTGTTGCGGGTGAAAATTTTGCTAATCCTTTTGATGTACTTACCCATAAATCATTATGATCATCTTCCAGAACAGCATATACCACATCTGCGGGTAATCCTTCCCGGGAGGTGTAAATCTGCAGATTATTTTCACCGGGGGTATATGCACAAAGCCCTCCTTCAGTAGCAAACCATATAATTCCGCTACGATCGCAATAAATATTATTGATGATATTGCAGGCTATGCTTTGATTTCCGTTGATGGAAAAGAGAATATGTACCAAATCTCCCGTTGCAGCATTATAAATATAGGTGCCATCACCATAAGTGCCGCCCCATATATTACCCTTATCGTCTTCATACAATGCCCGGAAAAATGCTTTAGGAAAAGCTTCGATGCGCTCAAAATTATTTGCAGCAGGTAAATATTTATAAGCGCCCTTATCTGTTGCAGCAATGATATTGCCGTTTTTTGTTTTGAGCATGGCGCCAATAAAATTGCTGCCCAGGGAAGAATTTAAGGTGTTATAATTATGCAATCTTTTCCCATCACTGTTCAACAAATCAAGACCATGCAAATAAGTACCAGCCCAAATGCGATCACCATCAACCAATAGCCCGTGAATATTGGAATACGAAATGGTTTGCCGATCAGATGCTGGATTAAAGTTGACAAATACACCCGTTTGCGGATTAAATTTATTTAACCCTGCATCTTCGGTTCCTATCCATAATATGCCGTTTTTATCTTCATGAATTTCACTAACAGCATTGCCACTGATTGAATTTTCATTGGCTTTGGGATAATATTTTTTAAACACGATAGCCTGCTTTGGATAATAGTTTACGCCGCCGAAATAGGTACCCGCCCAAATACCGCCTTGCTTATCCACGCAAACCGCCTGCACAATATTATCTGACAGGGAATAAGGATCAAACTCTTTTCGAAGGTTTTGAATGGCGCCTGTTTGCAGGTTTAAAATATAAATGCCGGATTGTGTGGCTATCCAATATTCATCCGGATTTACGGCAATAATGTCTCGTACAATAATATCCAGTTTGTCTGCATTCAATGTCAGCAAATCTTTATACAAAGCTGTCTTTGTGTCAAACAATTTCAGCCCCTGGTTTGATGTGCCGATTAATAACCTGCCATCCTGCAATTCGTAAATAGATTGTATCCACTTGGAAACTACATAACCTGAGTGATTAAAAAGATCGTAAGGTGCATTAAAGCTTTCGGTTGAAGGATTATATTTTGCTACAACCCCTGAAGATGTGGTAACCCATAAACTTCCATCCTGTAAAACATTATAGGCGGTTACTTCTTTATTTATAGTAAACCGCCTGGTAGTATTTGTTTTAATATTGTGCCTGTATAGAGTATATAACGTTATATAGTACACATCATCACCCACTACTTTCACTGATTGTACGGAGCCACCACCGGCATACATAAATTGGGAGAAACTTTCGGTTAACTGGTCAAACACAAACAATCCCTTTTCGGTGCCAACCCATATTTTTTTATTATTATCTTCCGACAAACTCATAATGGCATTGCTGCCAATACTTTTTTTATCTGAAGGATTATTGCGGAAAATTTTATACGAAAGTCCGTCAAACCTGTTCAGTCCATCTCTAGTACCAAACCACATAAAGCCCAGATGATCCTGCATTATGCAAAGCACCGCGTTATTAGAAAGGCCATCTTCTACCTGGTAATGTGTAAAATAATATGGCTGTGCGTGTGCCATACCGAAGCATCCAAAAATCATCATCAACAATGCGAAGCATCTTCTCATAAGGCAAATATGCAATAAAAGTAAAAATAAAATCAAATGCCATCTGGCGGCTGATGGCTTAAATATCTGCTATTATTTGTTTGTAGAAAGATTTGATTAAACTTTTAATACAGTTTGAGACAAAAGGGAAGAAAGATGAAACAAAAGGTTATCCATCACGGGAAGCGAAAAACATTTCTCGCGGCGGTCGCAGAGATACAGCGGCGCAGTGTATTTCTTCGCGATCTTTGCTCCGGGGCGCTCTCTGTGCGAAAAGAAAATTACAACATGTCTCGCGGCGGTCGCGGGAGTGCAGCGGCGCAGCGAATTTCTTTGCGAACGTTTCTTCGTGACGTTCGTTGCGTGAAAAGAAAATTACACCGATTTTCCTTGTTTTATGCAGTAGTCCAGTCTTCTAATTTAATTTTGCTGATACGCTTGAAATGGTTGGTATTATTGGTTACCATTGTTAATTTATGAGTAACAGACGTCACTCCAATCAGGAGGTCAAAATCATCTATGGGTGTACCTGCTTTTTGTAACCTGGCTTTTTCCTTTGCATATAAGTCCAGGGAGTGAAAAATAGGAAGGATTTGTACTCCTTTTAAAAATTTTCTAATGTTTTCCTGTTCCTTTCAGGCTTTTCACTTTTTTCTACACCAAACTTAAGTTCGGCTAAAGTTATTTCGGAAATAAAGCAATCATCGGGAGTTACTTTGTCAAATTTGGTTTCGAGGTCAAATTTACCCTTCATGTAAAAAATAGCAATATTGGTATCAATTAGATATTTTTTCAAAATGATTCAATTTGCCTGGTAGAAACTCTGCTGCTGCGGATTTCTTTAATAATCTCTTCAGCTGTTTTTTTTGAATCAAATGCGCCAAAAGCTTTCTTGAATGAAGATTTTTTTTTGGTCAAATCGGTTTTAACAGATGCAGAAAGCTTAGAGATAAGATCAAGCTTGTTGTTGGGGCTTAAATTATCTAAAAGTTCAACATAGCCGTCGATAAGTGTGGTATTAACTTCTGGTTCCTTCATAGTATCAAATTTAATAAAAAGAGTTGAATGTTTGGTCTTTCACTAATTCAACGTTCTTATTTGCTTTTCCTTTCTATTTAACGCTTAAACAAACCTGCTATTATCCGCTTCATCACTCTTTCCCACCCCTCTTTATCACACTTTGAGACAAATCAATACAAACATGAAACAAAAATTCATCAAATAATTAGTTAAAATTTTTCTTTTTACTGTGTTATTTTTTCTGACACTTATGGGTAATGCTGCGGCATAGGCCGCGCTTAAAAAACGATTGCAATGGTTACAACCACAAACACTTACCGGCAGCTCTCCGGCGGCGAATTACTTAGCCTGGTAAAGCAGGACAATAAGAAAGCCTTTGAAGAAATATACAGCCGCTACTGGGATTTTCTTACGCAGATCGCCTCCAGGCATCTTCAATCCAAACAAAGAGCAGAAGATATTGTACAGGAAATTTTTATAAGCTTTTATAACAGGCGGCACGAATTTGAACTCACCGTTTCGCTAAGGGCATACCTATCGCAGGCATTGAAATTTAAGATCATGAACGAGTTTCGTTCGCAGGTAGTGAGAGATACCTACAGCAAGCACATCCGCTATTCTTATACTTATGCTGATGCAGCACCCTACCATATGTACGAAACAAAAGAACTAACGGGTAATATCAATCGCTATATCAGTCAATTGCCGGAAAAATGCAAACAGGCATTCCTGTTAAGTCGTGGTGAAGATCTATCCTATAAAGATATTTCAGGGCACTTGAATATTTCGGTAAGCACGGTTGAAAAGCATATCAGCAAAGCCCTGAAACTGCTGAAAACAAATGTCTGTCTTCAATAATTTTTTTCATTACACATAACATTGCCGGAATGATTGCTTTTTTAAGAACGATCGTAATTACTCTATCTCTTTTTATTACCTGCGCTGCCAATGCACAAAAGCGTTTGGTTGATTATGTAAATACTTTACAGGGTACTAATTCAAGCTGGGGTTTGTCTTACGGTAATGTATACCCTACTATTGCCATGCCATTTCCTGTACATTCATGGTCGCCGCAAACCGGCAAAAATGGCGATGGCTGGAAGTATACTTATAATGCTACTACCATTCGTGGTTTTGAGCAGGTGCACCAATGCAGCCCATGGATGGGCGATTATGCTGTATTTACCTTAATGCCTGTTTCCGGTAAACTGGTAGTAGATGAAGATAAACGAGCTGCATCTTTCAAACATGAAAACGAAATTGCCCAACCCTCTTACTATAAAGTAAAATTTGACAATGGTATCACCACAGAAATAAGCCCCACAGAACGAGGTGCATTTATGCGTTTTAATTTTCCGAAGGATGATGCGTTTATGGTATTTGACGGATATACCAAATTCAGCGCTGTACAAATTATACCAGCAGAAAAAAAGATTGTAGGCTATGTAACCAATGGGACATTTATTCCAAAAGAATTTAAAAACTATTTTGTTATACAATTCGATCAGCCCTTTGTGGCGTATGGTACATGGAGGCATGAGGACAGCAGCATCGCCGCTAATAATCTTGCAGATTCAGGGCAGAAACGCGGTGCATATATACAATTTAAAAAAGGTGCAAGGGTAAATGCAAAAATCACTTCATCCTATATAAGTCCTGCGCAGGCTGAGTTAACTATGAAACAGGAGCTTGCTCCTTTCAAAAAATTTGAAGATGCAAAAGCCGCAGCAGACAAAGCCTGGAACGATTTATTGAGTCGTGTAAAAGTAGAAGGCGGCACGGAAGAAGAAAAAGCCACTTTCTATTCATGCCTGTTCAGGGCGAGTTTATTTAGCCATAAATTTTATGAAATAAAAGAAGATGGCAGTCCATATTATTTCAGTCCTTATGATGCTAAAATACATGATGGCTACATGTATACTGATAATGGCTTCTGGGATACATTCCGTGCGCAGTTTCCGCTCAGCAATATTCTTCAGCCAACAATGGAAGGAAGGTATATGCAATCCTTATTGGATGCGCAGCAACAGTATGGTTTTTATCCAACCTGGTCAAACCCCGGCATGAGTGGTGTAATGGTAGGCAATCACGCCATATCATTACTAACAGATGCATGGGTAAAAGGCATACGAACATTCGATCCGGCAAAAGCATTAGAAGCGTATTATCATGAAGCCACCAACAAAGGCCCATGGGGCGGTTCTAGCGGAAGAGAAGGACATCAATACTGGTTCAGCCTCGGCTATATTCCTTATAAAGAAGTGGGTGAAAGTGGCGCTAAAACATTGGAGTATGCGTATGACGATTGGTGTGCCTATCAATTAGCTAAACTTACCGGCAATACATTTTATCAAAATGCATTTGCAAGACAGATGTTCAATTACAAAAACATTTTTGATACAACGGTTGGTTTTGTAAGAGGCAGAACAAAAATCGGTGAATGGGTTCCCAAAAACTTTGATCCTGTGGAATGGGGCGATCCTTTCACTGAAGGTAATCCCTGGCAATGGAACTGGTCGGTATTTCATGATATACACGGACTGATGGAATTGATGGGCGGAGAAGAAAAATTCAATGCAAAATTAGATAGTTTGTTTACGGTTCCTAATACTGTAAAGTATGGTTCCTACGGACAGGAAATTCATGAAATGAAAGAAATGGTATTGCAGGATATGGGGCAATATGCGCATGGTAATGAGCCGGTACAGCACGCAGCGTATTTATATAATTACAGCAGGCAGCCATGGAAATCTCAAAAGAAATTAAGAGAAATTATGGCAAAAATATATAACTCAGGTCCGAATGGTTTTCCGGGCGATGAAGACCAGGGCGAAACATCATCATGGTATGTGCTAAGCGCTTTGGGCTTGTACGCGGTTTGTCCCGGTACAGATCAATATGTAATCGGCAGCCCGGTATTTAATAAAATTACTATTACGCTTGAAAACGGGAAACAGTTCATTATTGAAGCCAATAATAACAGCGCTAAAAATGTGTATATACAATCGGCAAAATTGAATGGCGCTGATTATTCACATAACTGGATTACTTATAACGATATCATCAATGGCGGCAAACTGCAGTTTAGCATGGGCGATCAACCCAATATAAAGCGCGGTATTGAGGAAGCTGATAAACCCTTCTCAGTTTCTTTAAAAAAATAATGGAAGCTTAATAGGGGTTATAAAAAAAATGGGTGACTATATACTAATAGCGATCATATGAAGTGCGCATAAAAGTATCCAATATGTTTTATGCAACTAACATCTGGCCAAAATCAATAATAATAAACAGATGAAACGATTATTCTTTGGTGCCATTACTGCTTGTGTTTGTTTAGTAACAGCTTGCACAAAAGAAAGTTTTCTTGACAAAACCACCACTACTGACCTCGATGAGCAATCAGTATTTGCCGATAGTTCGCGCACCATGGATTTTCTCTCGAATATTTATGCCAATGTAGATTTCAGTTTCAGCCTTTCGAGATTTGGCGGTGCCGCAGGTCTTGATGCCAGCAGTGACGAAGCAGAAGGTCCGCTATCTACCGTTGTTACCACTTACAATCAATTTGCATCAGGTTCTGTAACTGCGTTCAGTATAGCAACCGATGCATGGAATACATCTTATACGCAAATAAGAGCGGCAAATCAATTTTTAAAACATCTTCCTGCTGCTACTTTTCCTGATTATTTAAAAAACAGAACAAAAGGCGAAGCCATTTTTTTGCGCGCCTGGTATAATGCCATTTTATTAAAACATTATGGTGGTTATCCTTTGGTGGGCGATACGGTATATGCTGATACAGATAAAATAAATACTGTAAGAAATTCATACGAAGAGTGTGTAAATTATATAACGCAGCAATGCGACCTTGCGGTATCACTATTATCCGCTTCCTATGCCGGGCTTGATTATGGACGTGTTACAAAAGGCGCGGCGCTTGCATTAAAAACAAAAGTATTGCTATATGCTGCAAGCCCTTTATTTAACGGTGGTGCCACCACAGACGATGCTGCATTAAAAGCATTGGTAAGTTATCCCGCGCAGGATTTGAATCGTTGGAAAACCGCTGCTGATGCGGCAAAAGCCGTAATAGATTTAGGATTATATAGTTTAAATGTAGATAACTCAACTGCTGCCGGTTATGGATTTTACCAGTTGTTTCAAAAGCGTGTAAATACAGAATACATTTTTGCACGCATGACAGCAGACAATAAAGATCTTGAAAATTTATGGATGCCGCCTTCCCGCGGAGGTTCATCTACTACAGGCTCATTTCCTTATCAAAATTTGGTGGACGCCTTTGAAATGAAAAACGGTTTGGCAATAACAGATGCCACATCGGGTTATGATGCCACCCAGCCTTATGCCGGAAGAGATCCACGATTGGATTATACGGTTTTTCATAATGGCTCATTGATATATGTAGCATACGATGCATTACGCCCGGTATATACTTATGATGGGGAACCCAACGGCGATGGATTTGGTGCGGGTACCCCTACGGGTTATTATGGCGCCAAAATGTGTAATGTAAATGTTATACCCAATTATTTCTGGACGGCATCTTCACGCTGTTATCCCATGATACGCTATGCAGATATTTTATTGATGTATGCAGAAGCATTGAATGAATACAGTGGCCCTTCGCAGGAAGTATATGATGCTGTAGAAAGTATAAGACAGCGGGCAGGGCTTGATCCGTACCAGCTTAAAACAGGTATGAGCCAGGATGAAATGCGCACCGCTATCCGTCACGAAAGACAGGTGGAGCTGGCATTTGAAGAATCCAGATTCTGGGATGTAAGAAGATGGAAGATTGCTGACCAAACCGATAATCAAAATATGTTTGGCATGAGTGTAGAAAAAGATACCAATGGCAACTTTACCTACACAAAAGAAACCGTAAGAAAGCACAGCTTCAGAACCCCGATGTATTTATGGCCTATTCCGCAAAGCGAAGTAGCAAAATCGGCTGATCTTTTACAAAACCCGGGATATTAATAAACAATAATAATTCAACTATATGCTTGTGAGAAAAATTTGCCTGCTTGTAATGCTCATCATTTGCATGGGCACATCATGCACCATTAAAAAAGATGTGTATGCAGAGCCGGTTAAAGATCTTAATGCATTGTGGCGCATTCAGAATGTTACCAGGAATTCTGTAGACATTACGCAGTTTGTAGATTCTGCCGGATTCAGGCTCACCCTTTCTAACGATAATAGCTATACGCTGAGCGGAAATGATATTCCTTTTTTGGTAAACGGCGGCACCGGCACATGGAGCACAGATGATCCGCAGTATCCCTATAGCCTTACTTTCAAGCCAACAGATAGCACCAATAGTTTTGCAGGCAAAATTGCAACACCGGCATCAAAAGGGCAACGCACACTCAGTATAACATTTAGCCCCGGCTGTCATTCTAATACTTATATCTACACATTCGAAAAAGTTAGTCAATAATATGCCAGCGGTATCAAAAAATAAAAAATCGTACAGAAGAAAAATATACCTGTTTCTGTTTATAGCATTTGCAGGTTTAATTGTTACTGCCTGCGTATCCACCATCACTATTGTAAGCCAGGATGGATCGGTAATGCCCGGCGATTCTACACATATGGTGCTTCAGTTGCAATGGAGCGAAACAAATTTTGACCGTAACGACAGGCAGGTGGTTGGTATATGTGTGCCCAAAGCATGGAACGCAGCCCGCAATACCAATATGACTTATACCAGCGATGCGGGCAATGGCAAATTGGTATTGATACCAGATGGCATTAATGATCCTGCAAGCGGCCGACCTTATGCAGAAACCATGATGAAAAAATTTGGTATTGGACCCAATCATATCAGCGATATGGAATGGGTTGTTTTTTGGACAGATAATAAATTATTTGTAGCCAATCAAACTACGGTAAAAGGTAAAATAAGCATTGCCATCAAAACAAGCATGGATTATCTCAGCTTTAAACCGGGTTATGCGATGTGCGAAGATGAAGATGGTTTATCTGATGCAAACTCCGGCTATTATCAAAGCCAGTTTGGCACTTGTATGGAAGTAATAGGTACCGACCCTGATGAAGACGTACAGGATTTCTGCAATGCGCAAATTGGCGTTTCTGAGCCTGCAAGTGCAACAGAAAATGATATCATTACTATTAAGTATAATGGCAATCTTGATACATCCACTTTAAAAAACAGGTCTGATATTTATTTCTGTGCCAAAGCATTTACAGCTGCCGGCGATAGTATTGAGGTTTGCCAACCTACTGCGGCAACAAAACTTACTTTGTTTGATATAAAACAATGGCGTTTTGATTTCTGGCCAAAGAAATTTTTCAACCTGCAAAATGGTGTAAGCCTTACACAGATAAAATATTATTTCACTGACGAAACAGGAACTGTAAAAACAGGCTATGGTAATACTGCCGACCCGTTCAAGTTCAACTTTAAATGTAAATAATCAAAGCCTGCAAATGCATAAAACAAATTGTTGTATGAAAAGATTTTTATTACTGATCGTTTTTGCAGCCTGTTGTTATGTAAAAACAATGGCACAGCAATTTACCGTTAGCGGTAGTGTTGTGGATGAATATGGGCGTGCACTTTCGGGCGTTACAATTCAATCAAAGAAAACTTCGGTAAAAACAACTTCTGATAACGATGGTTCCTATCATATTGCCACGCAGGTAAATGATGTATTGGAATTAAGCTACCCCAATTATAAAACCAGCACAATAACTGTAAGGGATTCATCAACCATTACTATCACAAAACTTACCCTCAATACCTTTGCCACACCCGGTAAAACAGATGTGTTATATGATACAAAAAACAATGAACAGATATTAGGTGCAGTATCTACTATCTATTCAAACCAGTTAAGTTCCACACCTGCTTCATTGTATGCATACGCTTTGGCCGGAAGACTTCCCGGGTTGTATACACAGCAAAACAGGGGCTGGCAGGGTGCTAACACAACAGCGTTAGGACAAATAGACGTAGATGGATTATTTTATCCCAATCAAAAAGGGTTGGCAGCACCAACAGATAATACAGAAATCGGGATGACATTACGCGGGCAAGGGCCGGTAACCATTGTAGATGGTGTGCAGCGGGATATCTACACCATCGATCCTGAAAATATAGAATCGGTAACGGTTTTAAAAGACGGACTCTCTACGATATTGCTTGGTCAGCGCAGTTCACGTGGTGTAATATTGGTAACTACAAAAAAACCGGTTTCAGGTAAGCCGCATATTTCTTTAACAGCACAAACTGCAATACAACAGCCGTTGAGTTTGCCAGATCCTGTATCTGCATATCAATATGCTTATTTGTATAATGAAGCGCTAAGCAATGAGGGAAAAACACTGGGTTATACTGAAGCTGATTTCCAGGCCTACAGAAATCATTCTGATCCTTATGGTCACCCCGATGTAAACTGGTTCAATACTATTTTAAAAAATAGTTCCACCATGAGCAGGTACAGTTTGAATGTAACCGGCGGTGGTAAATCTGCACGCTATGCAATAGGGCTGGGTTATCTTACAGACAATGCCTTGTTCCAGGGAAGCAATGCCGCCTATGCTACCAATGCTACCTTTAAACGCTATACCGTCAATTCAAATATTGATGTAGACGTTACAAAAGACTTTAATGTTAAACTGCAAATGTTTGCACGTGTGCAGGAAGACAATCAACCTGGTGGTGGTACTGATGCGATCATCACGCAGATGTATACAACGCCCAACAATGCATACCCTATTTTCAATCCTGATGGTTCCTTTGGTGGCACACAGGCATTTCAAAAAAACCTGTATGCACAGCTCACCCAATCAGGTTATATAGAAGGTTATACCAGGGATATTTCTTCAAACCTTGAACTCAATTATAAGTTTGACCAATTTGTACCGGGACTATGGGCAAAAGTGCAGAGTAATATTTCGGTATATGCTGCTAACTCTACCAACAGAAGCGCCGGTGTTCCTTCTTACAAATTTTCGGTAAGCGGCACTGACACTACCTATAACCGTTATGGCTCTATCTCCGACCAGGTAAATGCATTTGCACTAACTTACAGTGCGCAATTCTGGTACCTGCAGGGCGCCATCGGCTACTCACGGTCAATCGGTAAAAATAATTTTACTATAAAGGCCTTTTACGACAGAAACCAAAGCATATTTAATTACGACTTACCAAAAACCCTTCAAAATATAGCGCTGGCAGGCACTTATGATTTTAATGGAAAATATTTTGCGGAAGCCGCATTGAATTATAGCGGGCAAGATTATTATCCGCCGGGTAAACAATTCGGATTGTTTTATGCGGCAGGACTTGGATGGAATCTTGCCAAAGAAAATTTCATCAAAGACAATGTTAGCTGGATCAATAACCTTAAACTGCGGGCTTCTTATGGCAGAACCGGCAACGACAACGTAGGCTATTTTACATGGCGCGAATCGTACCAGTTAAATGTAGTGATACCCACCTACCCTATCGGTACCAACAGGGCGTCACAATATGTAACGCAACAGCTTTCTCTGGCTAACCCCAATGTAACCTGGGAAAAAGGCAGCAAGTTTAATGCAGGGTTTGATGCAGCCTTCTTTAAAAATACTTTTTTACTTACGCTTGATTATTACAATGATCGTTATTCTGATTTATTGCAATTGCGGGGTAAACAATCTACCATGATTGGTATTGCCTACCCCATGGAAAATTTAGGCATCAATAATTATTCGGGCGTAGAAGTGCAGGCTACCTATCAAAACAATATCAGGGATTTTAATTATGCCATCTCCGGCAATATTTCAACACAGCAATCCAAAGTTATTTTCAGCGATGAAATTGAACAGAAATACGATTGGAACAAACGTACCGGTCAGCGCGTAGGTGTTGAATTTGGCTATGTAGCAGACGGGCTTATCCAAACACAACAGGAAGCTGAAACAAGCGCAGCACCTGCGGGCTATACCCTACAACCGGGTGATATAAAGTATAAAGACCTGAATGACGACGGTGTCATTAATCAATACGATCAAAAAGCCATTGGTGGAACAAAACCGCTGGTATTTTTTGGTGCAACCGCTAACATAAGTTATAAAGGTTTTGATATAAGTGTATTATTCCAGGGAGTCAGCAACAGAAAATACTTATTGATTGATAATTCATTTGGCTCCGGTACACAACAGGCTTACACCTACACAATCGGAAGATGGACACCTGAAACCGGCACCGCTTCAACCTTTCCCAGGCTTACACCCGGCGCAAATGCCAACAACGATTTGTGGAGTACTTACTGGATGCGTAATGGAAATTATTTCAGGTTAAAAAATGCGGAGATCGGTTACTCATTACCGTTTAAAATGGTTAACCGTTTAAAAATGACACAGATCAGAATATTTGCCAAAGGACTAAACCTGTTTACCCGTGCGGCATTCAACCGCGTAGATCCTGAAGTGTATGGACAGGTGTATCCCAACCAGCGCGTTATCAATTTTGGTGTAAATGTTAAGTTTTAAGCAAAGATTATTATGAAACGGAGCATGATAAAAATGGATAACATCACAACACGTATATGCGGAATGTTATCCACGCGAATTAAAAAAGCAAAGACTATGCGGATGAAAAATTATATAACGATATTGCTGGTTACTATGGGTGTTTTAACCATGTTGAACTCCTGTAGAAAATATGAAGCGGTGCCTGTTGAAACAGTTACGCCCGATTATATTTGGGATAATAAAGATTCCAATGGCATCTATGCTAATCAATATCTTTTTTCTATTTATGCTGCACTGCCCGATATAGCATCAAACCGCATTAATAAAGATTTTTTAGATGCAGGTTCTGACGATGCCGTTACCTCGCAACCCACTGCACAGCCCGTTACATTGCTGGCAACCAATGGTATCACCATCTTTAACAATCCTGATGATACCTGGTCTAATTGCTACAAAGGCATAAGAATGGCAACCAATTTTTTGAACAATTTTAATGTAGTGCCTTTAAAAAACATAAGTGAGAAACGTTCGTGGTTTGGAGAAGCAAGAGTATTACGCGCATTTTATTATTGGGAGTTGGTGAGAAGATATGGAGGCATTCCTTTATTGAATGACTCTTTAAAAACATTGGATGATAATATTGAAATACCCCGCAGCTCATTTGAAAGATGTGTGAATTTTATAGTAAGCGAATGTGATCGTGCCATAGATAGTTTACGTGATGACCCTGTTAGCGATGCGAATTATGGAAGGCTGAGTAAGGATGGTGCAAGAGCATTAAAAGCAAGAGTTTTGTTATATGCTGCAAGCCCTTTGTATAATGGTGGTAATGTTGGCGATTCATTAAACGGTTATGCCAGCTTTGACGTTAACAGGTGGAAGCTTGCTGCAGATGCTGCAAAAGCGGTGATCAGCAATGGTGCTTACAGTTTGGAACAAAATTTTGTTGATCTGTTTATTATACAACGCAGCAAGGAAGTAATTTTTGCTAAAACAAATACTACTGGTAAATCTGTTGAAACAAATAACGGCCCTATCAATTTTGCCACTGCACCCGGGCTGGGCAATACAAGCCCAACGCAGGAACTGGTAGATGCTTTTGGTATGGCAAACGGGCTTGAAATTGGTGATCCTGGTTCTGGTTATGAAGCTGCCAATCCTTATGCAGGCAGGGATCCGCGTTTGGGCTTTACCGTTTTATATAATGGTGCGCCCTGGCTAAGTACCAATATGCAAAATTATGTGGGTGGTACAAACAGACCCGGTGGTGCAACCACGCAAACACAAACTGGCTATTATCTTCGGAAGTTTATGGGGCATTTTGAAAATACTACAACCTATGAAGATCACTACCACGACCAGATATATTTCCGCTATGCGGATGTATTATTAATGTATGCAGAAGCTATGAATGAATATGCAGGTGTTTCAGATGATGCATTTGCAGCGGTAGAGCAGGTAAGACAAAGAGCGGGATTGAGTCCTTATGAACTGGATCATAGTATTTCTAAAGATTCATTACGTACCATTATCCGCAATGAAAGACACAAAGAACTGGCCTTTGAAGAACACCGTTACTGGGATATCCGCCGCTGGAAAATTGCTGGACAGGTATACAATAGGCCGTTGCATGCTATGAATATTACCAACACACCCGATGGATTGATATATACCGCAACGCCTGTACTAACAACAGTGTTTGATGAATCCAAACAATATTTCTATCCCATACCATATAATGAAATAGTGAGCAATGAAAACATGAGGCAAAACCCGGGATGGCAATAAGGGATGGTGAATGGGCAATGGTGAATAGTGGTAGGTGATAAGTAGTGAGTGAAATTACAAATCCGTTCCGTCATCGCGAGCCGCCTTAGAAGGATATGAGTTGGATAAGGTTTATGCCGCGCGGCGATCTACTGAATAAGAAGGAAGAATTAAAAAGACAAAACAGTAAAGCCTAAAGCTCACAGCAACGGCTGAACGCTGATAAAAAATTATAAACAACATAAGATGAAAAGAACATTTTCATACATATTACCAATACTACTTTGCTTGTGTGTTGCATTTCATTCAAAAGCGCAAACTGTAAAAGGTACGGTTAAAGATATTGCGGGTCCGCTGGCGTCGGCATCAGTTACAGAAAAAGGCTTGCCCTCTAATGGTACCGCTACTGATGCCAATGGTAATTTCACTTTAACCTTAAAAGGAAATTCAAAAACAATCGTTGTATCCAATGTTGGTTTTGTGGCACAGGAAGTAAAAGTTACAGGTGCAAAAGCCGTTACCGTGATATTACAACCCAATGAACAGGGATACGACCAGGTAGTAGTAGTTGGATATGGTACAAAAAAACGTGTTACCAATACCGGTGCAGTAAGTGCCATTTCCGGTGAAGCCATCAGGCGGGTACCAACATCTGCAGTGCAAAATACTTTACAAGGCAGAGTACCAGGCGTATTCTCGGTGCAACGCGGTGGTCAACCGGGTAAAGACGCATCAGATTTTTTTATTCGTGGTATAAGTTCATTAAATCCGGATGGCAATAAACCCTTGATTATTGTGGATGATGTGGAATATACTTACGAGCAACTGGCGCAAATTAACGTGAACGAAATTGAAAGTATATCTGTATTAAAGGATGCTTCTACCACCGCCGTTTTCGGTATCAAAGGTGCTAATGGTGTACTGATTGTAAAAACACGTCGTGGCGCAACCGGTGCACCGCAGGTGAATGTGCGTGTAGAAGGTGGTTATAATAGTCCCACCCGTGTTCCTAAATTTTTAAATGCATACCAATCTGCAACGCTGGTAAACGAAGCATATAAAAATGATGGACTGCAACCACAGTTTTCTCAAACTGCACTCGATCATTATAAAAATCATGACGACCCTTATGTATATCCGGACGTAAACTGGTACGATGTGGTATTTAAAAAAGGCTCCATGCAGGCAAATACCAACGTTGATATTTCTGGTGGTACGGATAATGTAAAATACTTTATCTCTGCAGGGGCATTTACACAAAATGGTAACCTGCACGATTTTTCTGATCCGCGCAACCAGGGTGTATACAATAACTATTTCTATAATCGCTACAATTTCAGAAGCAATCTTGATATTCAGGCAACAAGAACCACCAAGTTAAGATTGGATGTTTCCGGAAGATTTGGACAAATCAATACGCCATTGTTTTATCAAAACACAACGGCAAACAGCATCATGTCTGAAATATACAATTACCAGATTATTACGCCCTATGCCGCCCCGGTATTGAATCCTGATGGCAGCTATGCGTATGCGTTCGGTCCTAACCTTACCAATGTACCCACCATTAATGCAAGGCTGGCTACCATGGGTTACACAAGAAACAGTCGCACGGACTTCAACGTATTATTCGACGTGAACCAACGATTAAGTTTTATTACACAGGGGCTTACCGCATCAGTTCGTGTAGCCTATGCCGGTACCAATGATATTACAAGAACACAATCACGCTCCAGCACACCACCTGCTTATCACTATGATGCAAACGGTACTTACACCCTCGATAAAAATGCATTGTATGAATTGTCGCCCTTTGCCTTAAGTGGTGGTAATGATCTTTTTGATAAACGTTTAAACCTACAGGGTTTTCTTAACTACGACAGAACTTTTGGCGAACACCATATCTCTGCGTTCGGACTGGTAAACCAGGAAAGTTATGTTACAAAAAGTGGAAGCACATTGGCTGTACCGCAAAAATTACGCGGTACTACTTTAAGCCTGCACTACGACCTGATGCAGAAATACATGGTTGATTTCAACGCTGCCTATAACGGGTCTGACCGCTTTAGTGCAGGACATCGTTATGGTATTTTTCCTGCGGGAAGTGTTGGCTGGAATCTTGCACGGGAAAACTTTTTTAAAAAAGCATTCCCCATCTTCCAGTTGTTTAAGCTTCGTGGCTCATATGGTTTAGTGGGTTCAGATGCGGTTGTAGATAACCGTTATCTATACCAGCAGGTATACAGTCGTGGCAGTTATTATTATTTTGGCACCAACGCCAATACCACGCAGGGCATTTACGAAGGAAGTTTGGGAAATCCTTTTGTAACCTGGGAAAAATCACGAAAGGCAGATATTGGTCTTGACATCAATATGTTTAAGGATAAACTGTCTATGCAGTTTGATGTGTTCAGTGAATATCGTTACGATCAGTTGTATTATCCTGGCTCTATTCCCAATATTATTGGTGTTGGTTTGGCAAGAGCCAACCTGGCAAGTGTGCGCAACAAAGGTTTTGAGGCATTGATTAAATATCAAAATAAGATTGGTAATGTTGGTTACGATATAACTGCTGTTGTAAACTATGCCCGAAATAAAATTATTTACCAGGACGAGCCTACACAAGTGTATCCCTGGCTTGCCAGAACGGGTCATTCCATAGGACAGCCTTTTGGTTATACCGCTATTGGCTTTTATGAGAGCCAGGAAGATATTGATAAGAGCGCCAAACCTAACATTGATGCATCAACGATAAAACCTGGTGATCTTAAATATAAAGACCTGAATAGCGATGGTGTGATTGATGAACGCGACCAGGGACCCATTGGCAAACCTAATATTCCACGCCTTAATGGTGGTATAACTTTGGGGGCGCATTATAAGGGACTTGATGTAAGTGTATTGTTCCAGGGTGCGTTTGATTACAGTTTCCAGGTAACGGGTATAGGTATTCAACCCTTCCAAAGCCAGTGGCAGCCGGTGCATGAATTAAGGTGGACAGAAGAAAACGCTGCCAATGCTAAATTTCCGAGGCTGAGCACCAATGCTTCTTATGAAAGCAGCCCAAGTGCGTATCCGTCAAATTTCTGGCTGGTGAATGCTATGTATGTGCGTATGAAGTCGGTGGAAATTGGCTACCAATTGCCTAAAAATGTATTGCCTTTAAAAATTAATAGTGCAAGATTATATTTCAGCGGGTATAACCTTATTACATGGACTAACTTCAAATTGTACCAGCAAGATCCCGAGGTGGCTACCAATACTGTTGGAGATGCCTATTTGAATCAGCGTGTATTGAATGTAGGCTTGCAGGTAGGATTATAGATTTTTTTGAGAAGTGCTGTACTTCCCAAAAGTTTACTAATTTGTCTGCTTGAATAATTATACAAGATTCTTGTTGCTTGGGCTAAATTTATTGTTTGTTTTTTCCAGCAGAGCAGGTAATCATCAAGGAATAAATGGAAAATCAATCCTGTCAGACAAACACGAGACAGCGATTGAAATTCAGTTAATCGCCTCACCCCAACCCTCTCCTCGCGGAGAGGGAGTAGAACCCGCTACAGCAAAGAGTTTAAAGGATACGCTTATCCATCCTGTAATTCCAGGCGATTTTGCTGATCCTTCGGTTATACGTGTGGGTAATACATACTATGCTACGGGCACATCTTCAGAATGGGCACCGCATTATCCTTTATATATTTCGAATGATCTTTTGCACTGGAAACAATCCGGCTATACATTTCCCGAAACGCCTTCCTGGGCTTCTTCTTCTTTTTGGGCACCTGAATTATATTATCGCAACGGCACCTATTTTGTGTATTATACCGCAAGAAAGAAATCAGATAATATTTCCTGCATCGGCGTAGCCACTTCAAAAGATCCTGCAAAAGGATTTACCGACCAGGGCATTGTGGTTGATTTTGGTAAAGAAGCGATTGATGGTTTTATTACAGAGAGCGATGGTAAAAGGTATATATCATTTAAGGCTTACTGTTTAGATGATCGCCCGATTGAATTATTAGCTTACCAACTTAGTGAAGATGGTTTGAAAACCGTTGGAGAACCTTTTATGTTGTTGCGTGATGATGACAGAGCCGGGCTGGAAGGACAATGCATTATTCGCCGCAATAATTATTACTATTTGTTTTATTCAGCTGGTGGTTGCTGTGGAAGCAAATGCAGTTATCATGTAAATGTGGCAAGAGCAACATCCTTCAAAGGGCCTTATACAAAATATACCGACAATCCTGTATTATCTGAAGAAGCAGATTGGAAATGTACCGGTCATGGAACGATTGTACAAGCAACCAAAGGCGAAGATTATTATTTGTATCACGCCTATAGCAAAGAAAACGATGTATACACCGGGCGACAAGGTATGCTGGCAAAGTTAGATTGGGATAAGAAAACAGGTTGGCCAAATTTCAAACCGCTGAGTGGAGAAAATATAACCGGATTTAAAGATGATTTTTCTACACAAAAATTACAGAACAACTGGCAGTGGGATTTCAGGCATGCAAAGCCATCCATCAAAATAGAAAATGGTGAGCTGTATTTGTCGGGTAACACAACGGAGAATAATATATCGGGAACAGTGTTAACGGTTCGTCCATATAAACCCAACTATACAATCTCAACTGCAGTAATGAACGAGAATGCATCAATGAAAGGATTGGCATTATACGGAGACGCGAATCAATCGGTAGGCATTGGGGTTAGGAATGACAGTGTACAGGTTTGGTATGTGAAAGATAATGTGCTGAATGTTTTGAACACTGCAAAATTTGATTCTAAAAAAACTGTACAATTAAAAATGGTTGCCAAAGACGGATACAAACTTCAGTTTTACTGGAGCAATGTTGCAGGCATATGGAATGAACTAACCACAACAGAAGGATTTTTTAATGCCAGCTTTTTACCACCATGGGATAGAAGCCCAAGACCCGGTTTATTACAGCGTGGTAAAGACCCTGCGGTGTTTGATTTTTTTGAGATAGGGTATTAAATTTCACGCAAAGAACGCAACGGAGCAACAATCGCAAAGAAGTTCGCTGCGCCGCTGCTTCTCCGCGATCGCCGCGAGCAATATTTTATTTTTTTCACGCAGAGAACGCAAAGGGGCAACGGACGCAAAGGAATGTGTTGCGCCGCCGCTCCTCCGCGAACGCTGCCAGAAATAATTCTCTTATTACCAGGTGTATAGGTGCATTCCAAATTTTCGCTGCAATGTATTATTTCCCTTAGACGATGCACTGATACATAGTAGAAATGATTAATATAGATGCCTCCTTCGGTCGGCATGACAAACTATAGTAAAATATTCGACATTGATACAACAGCTCAACATTAGTATCATTGTTCAACATATATGCTGTTGCTTGTCATGCCGACCGAAGGAGGCATCTGTGTATTTAATATTAAGTTGATGAGAAAAATTGAAATGCACCCATCTGTATCATCAACGTACAAAAACTGTAATATTTTCGTACAGTATCTATTATTCAGAAATTGTAATGAGCTGATTATTACCTTATTGGCAAGTTGGCATACTATTATCTACAGGTATCCAAACTCAGGGCATGTTTACCAATTATCTAAAGGTTGCTATACACAGTCTGCAACGTAACAAAGGTTTTACCGCTATTAATATCATCGGGCTTTCAATAGGATTAGCGGCTTGTTTGCTGATTGTTTTTTATGTGGCAGATGAATTAGGATATGATAGGTATAATACCAATGCAAGCAGAATTTACCGTGCAGATATGGAAGTGAAGTTTGGTAATAATGCCAATACTTATGCGGCCGTGCAGAGTGGTTTTGCAGGCGAAGTAAAAAAAGATTTCACCTCAGTTGAGCAGGTAGTAAGATTAAGACCAACATACGAACAGCCTTCAGGATTTTATTTGAAAAAGGGCAACTCCTCCTTGCAGGAAACAAGTGTTATTTATGCTGATGCAACATTGTTTGATGTGTTTACGCTGCCGATGCTTGAAGGGAATCCTGCTACGGCTCTAACACAACCCAACACTGCAGTGCTTACAGAAAGCGCTGCTAAAAAATATTTTGATCGCACAAACATAGTCGGGCAAATACTTGTTTTAAATGATAGCATTAATTATAAAATAACCGGTGTTATAAAAGATATGCCTCAGCAAAGTCATTTCAATTATAACATATTTCTTTCCATGGAAAGTGTGCCCAATAGCCGAAACCCAAACTGGGGCGGTGGCGGTTATAATACCTATTTATTGCTTAAGCCCGGCGCAACTACTGCCGGCATAAGTAAAAAATTAGGCGAAGTGGCTATGCAGGCTGTTGGATCACTGCTTAGTGAAAATGATTATTTAAAATACAGTTTTACACCGCTTACCAAAATACACCTGCATTCTAATTTGCAGCAGGAGCTTGGCAAAAATGGAAGTATTCAATATGTATATATATTTTCGGCGATAGCCATATTTATTCTGCTGATTGCTTGTGTAAATTTCATGAACCTGTCAACCGCACGTTCAGCCAATCGGGCAAAAGAAGTAGGCGTAAGAAAAGTGTTGGGCTCACCCCGAAAATATCTTGTTGCACAATTTTTAACGGAATCTGTAGCGGTTACATTTGCATCAACCATAATAGCCATTGCCATAGCTTTATTGCTGATGCCGCTGTTTAATCAGCTATCGGGAAAAGAACTTGAGTTCAGCGCCCAAACTTTTGCGTGGCTTGTTCCTGCTTCAATTGCTTTAATAATTATTATTGGTTTTATTGCAGGCGCATACCCCGCATTTTTCCTTTCACGTTTTCAGCCGGTGAGCGTATTAAAAGGAAACCTTTCAACCGGGTTTAAAGGTGGCGGACTCAGAAGTTTTTTGGTAGTGTTTCAATTCAGCATTTCAATCTTTCTTATTATTGGTACACTTGTAATTTATAATCAACTGCATTATATACAAACTAGCAACCTCGGTTACAACCGCAACCAGGTACTGATCATCAAAAACACAGAAAGCTTAAATAGCCAGGCTCAGATATTCAAGCAGCAAATAAAACAATTGCCGGGTGTGGAAGATGCATCATCATCACGTTATACACCAACAGGAGACAGGAGCAATATCACAGCGCTTTTTCCCGATGCCACACTCAATACACATGCTTCTATGCTTACTGAGTTTTGGCCGGTGGACGAAGATTATATTAAAACGATGGGCATGCAATTGCAGGCTGGTCGTAATTTTTCAGTCAACACCAAAACCGATTCTTCGGCAGTTATTATTAATGAAGCAGCCGCTAAATTTCTTGGATTTAAAGATCCTGTAAACAAAACCATTTACCGTAATTCCATAGGGGAGCAACAGTTTACTATTATTGGCGTGATAAAAGATTTTCATTTTAAATCGCTTCGCGAAAATATTACTCCTGTTGTTTTGTATTTGTCGCAGGATAGAGGCGCACTGAATGTAAAAGTGAATACTGCAAATCTTACCAATTTGATGAGCGAAATTAAAAGCAAGTGGAATGCAGTATCTGCCAACCAACAATTTGAGTATTCTTTTATGGATGCTGAATTTGATGCTGCTTATCGTGCGGAAGATCGGATAGGTACGATATTTATGGCATTTACTATTCTGGCTATTGCTATTGCCTGCCTCGGTTTATTTGGGCTCTCTGCCTACGCGGCTGAACAACGCACCAAGGAGATAGGTATACGCAAAGTACTGGGAGCTGATATAACTACACTTGTTGGTTTGCTTTCAAAAGATTTTATCAGGCTGGTGTTGATTGCAATTGTGATTGCCTCTCCCTTTGCCTGGTATGCCATGCAAAAATGGCTACGCGATTTCGCATATCATACTGACATGAATGCATGGCAGATAGCAATAGCAGGTTTATCAGCCATATTAATTGCATTTGCAACAGTTAGCTTTCAATCAATAAAAGCGGCATTGATTAATCCTGTAAAAAGTTTGAAAGCAGAATGATACTAGTCTGCTGTTTTTTTTCACGCAAAGAACGCAACGAAGCAACGATCGCAAAGGAGTACGCTGCGCCGCCGCACCTCCGCGACCGCCGCGAGAAATGCTTTATCTTTTTCACGCAAAGAACGCAACGGAACAACGATCGCAAAGAAATACGCTGTACCTCCACGAACGCTGCGAGAAACCTTAACGCAACAACCGCAGCGAGAAACAATATTATTTTTGATGATTCACTTTCAATTTGGGCGCAATAAAATAAAGGAATACGCCAAAACAAAAACAACAAACAGAAAGTATTTCTGCTTGTGTAGGATTCAGCCCAAAAAAACTGTAGCGCACATCTACCCGGATTTTTTCAATAAAAAAACGTTCAATCCCCATCAGCATAAAACAATAGGCAGATACGCGACCAATTATTTTTTCTCTGCGCAAGGCAAACAGTAATATCGCTACAATGATCAACCCCAATATCAATTCATATAAAGGTGTTGGATATACCGGCACAGCAAGCCTGTAACAATAATCATCCCACCCACTGCAATCCGGCATATAAATACCCTTACGAATAATATTATGCGGATAATCATAACTCCACAACCAATCAGGCAACCACCTAAAAGGATTCGGCTTTGGATTGTTGATACCCCAATCACCATCACCCGCAACCTGGCAACCGATTCTGCCCAGCGCATAACACAACATTAGTACCGGTGCTATGGTATCAGCCATGCATACCCGAAATATGCCAAACCGCCGATAGTAAATCCACATAACGATACTCGCCACAATAAAACCACCTAAGAACGTAAACCCTTCCGAAGACATTAAATTCTCCATTGGGTTCTTTACAAATGCATCCCAGTTTTCTAATAGTCCGAAAAGCTTGGCACCAACAATACCTGAAACTGCACTCACAATAACGCCCTGCGATACATATTCATGCGGGTACACATGAACGGTTTCGGTATGCGGCTTTTCATTTTTGGTTTTGTAGCTTTCATACCATGTAAATCCTGCCCAGGCAATGGCACAAATCAATCCGCCTGTATAACTTCCCTGGCGTGAGAAAAAATAATTATCATTCAAAACCGATTGGTAAATAATTAAACCAACCAATTTAAAGCCCGCAATAAACCCTAATATAAAATGGAGAATGATAAGACCCATATTAACGCCTCCAGCGCTTATCACCGTTTTGCTGATATATGGAAGCTGGCCTTTCTTTTCTTTGTATTTCAATTCACGCGTCCACAGCCATGCACCTGGTATAAAGCCCAGCGCCATAAAAAAACCAAAAGAACCAATGGCTTTAAAAAAAGGCAGCTCAACACCAAACAGCTCTCTAACTAAAAAATATAAATTGGGATACATGAATGATCTTCAGTGAATATACATGAAGATAATATTATCAGTCATGCTATGTATAACTTATTCTGTATATGAATATTTTTTTCCGGCTGTTGTCAGTTTAAAATCATCTGTTCTGAAAGGCGTTACCGGTAAATCACTTTTATTATACAGGTCAATACCGCCCGGTTCGTTACTCCATAAATATCTTACGGCAACAGGGGAATGTACATTCATATTATACACCACAACAGTGTTATCGTTTTTTATATATGCCTTCGCCCAATGAAAAACACTATCGCTGCCTGCAATAGCAAAACCACGGATATAACCATATTTATCCTTGCAGATTATGCTGCCATCAAATTGTATAACAATACTATCACCCACTACCTGCATATTTTTATATCGTGGACTTACTTCAATACTATCCACATGGTAAACACTACTCAGCGCTGTCGTTGCCAAACGATTGCCCACACCCCATTTATTATGCGGGTGCAAATCGTTCGATTCTCCAATATCAATCGTAACAGCCATGCCTGTATTAGGCAATGATAATGCAGCAGACTGTGCCTCACGCAACTCAGCCCACTCGCTGTTTTCAGGTGTGGCGGCATCCTTACCTAAGTTGGGCAACTGCACAATTAAAAACGGCAGATCGCCCTGATTAAATTGTTGACGCCAATCTTTAATCATGGCGGGCAATAATTGTTTGTACTCTTCCGCCCTGCCTGTATTGGCTTCGCCCTGATACCAGATAAACCCTTTAATACTGAATGAAGTAAGCGGAGCAATATTGGCATTATATAAAATAGTGGGTGTGCCAAAAATATAAGCGTTGGCAAATAATGGCTTTTTAAAGTTCGCGGCATCAATCTGCACCCCTTTTTTATATTTCCATTCACCCGCCCAAAACGGGCTCCAGAACATATTATACATGCCGCCTTTTCCACCTGCATCAAACACCCGCACTACTACCACATTATTTTTCTTCCTGATAATGCTATCCGGAATTTTATAACTATACATATTTTGATTACCGTAACCTTCACCTACTTTAATACCATTTACCCAGCAAATATTATAGTCATCCACCTGTCCTAAACTTATGGTAGTGTTACCAAAAAAATCTTTTGGAAAAGAATCATAGGCTTTTCTGAACCATACCGAACCATCATAATCTTTCAGTTCATTATCTTCCCAATGCGAAGGCTGGTTCATTGTTTTCCAATCGCTGATATCGGTTTCAGGATTATACCATTGTGCTGTTAGCCCCGGATCGCTTTTGAGATAATATTTTTTACTCCATGATGATTTTATTTTTTCAAAATCATCCGTCATTTGTTTCATACTCTTGCGTGGGGCAAGAAAAGTAGTATAGAATTGATCAAACTGCGGAAACTGGTGAATGGCTTCATTGCTCATCCACTCTTCAATAGCCGTAGCCCCCAGGTTATCGCTGATTAATCCGATAGGAATGTTTAGATGTTCTTGCAAATAACTGCCAAAGAAAAACCCCACAGCCGTAAAACCATTCACTTCTTTTACCGTTGCTGTTCTCCATGTGCCGCCTTTAACCGTATCCTGCGGAACAAAATCGGTTCCTATAGCAACTGTAAAAAGCCTGATATTATTATTGTTAAATGTGGCAGTATCTGGTTTTGGTCTTGCTTCCTTTACAGAAAATTGCATATTGCTTTGGCCCCCGCAAATCCAAACATCACCAAATAAAACATCAGTCAGTTCAATAGTATTTTTTCCTTTAATCGTAATAGTCCATGCACCACCCGCAGGTTGAGCAGGCAAACTTATTTTCCACTTGCCGTTTTTAGTAGTTGTAGAATAAGATGCATTGTTAAACAATAGGGTAATCATTTCGCCTTCATCTGCCGTGCCCCAAATATTACAAGGCTTATCTCTTTGCAATACCATATGGTTTTGAAATAAAGCGGAAAGTTTTACTTCGGCTTTTGTAAGACATAAAAAAGAAAGAAAAAAAATAAGGGCTAATAATTTTCTTCTGCAATGCATAATAACATCTTTACTAATCAATCTTCTCAACTACAATGGTATGTTCTACAGGTTTTGCAAGTGCATACATTTTATCCGCTATCTCGCTCATCTGTTTTATTGTTGCTGCTCGAACCTCTTTGTCCTTCATCGCAACATACTGCTCTTTTTTACTGTTTACCGCCCAATCGGTTTTTGCTTTTTCCATCACAGAATCTGTAATCGCCTGCGAGTCTTTAAAAAACCAACCTCTTTCCAATAAATAATTATAGCTCACCCAATAAAAACCTCTTATTTTATCTTCGAGATCTTTATGCTGCAATTGTAGTGTGGCAACTTGTTTTGCCTGCTGGTACTGCGGTGTATTACTTAACAGGGCAAGATTAATACCCTCATTTAATTCAGCCCCGGTAAAATTTTTAATAGTGTTGCCATCTATTTTTAAAATGTAATTTTTTGATGCATCCAAACCCTTTACCGTTAGCAATTCTTCGTTAAATTCTTTGGTGAAAGGAATCACATTTAAGGCTTCATATTGTTTCTGAGGATTTCCCCAAACCCTTGCGCTCGAATCTATAGGAAAAGGCAATGATTTTGCCAGGTATTGAAATGAAAGGCCATTGGCTGTTTTTGTTACCGAACGTACAACCGCATTTTCTGCCTGTATGATTTTTTTATCAGCAGCATTGATGGCAACATTTGCTACGGGCTTATTAGCCAGTCCCTGCGATTTTAAAAACAAATAAGCCATCACAAAATGTCCTGCATTACCAGGGTGAATCCTGTCGGGACCGGTTATGGTAAATGCCGTATCCGTCTCCTGTCCTTTTGTATCAATCTCCGTCATCGGGTAAAACAAATCAACATAGCTCCAGTTATTTTTTACAGCCTCTGCTTTCTGAAATGCCACAATACCTTCCATCGTTTTAAACTTTCCCCAAAAAGGATCTTTGCCATTTTTCACAGTCTCATCATAGGGCGAAGAGCTCATCACTATTTTTTTAATCTTCGGATATGCATTGGCTTTAGTAATAATTTTTTCAAACCATTTATACGAAGTATCAATGGCGCTTTTGCGCACACTGTCTATTCTGTCTTTCTTCATCCAGTATTCAAAATAGCGACTATCGTTCATACCAAAACTCACAGACAACACAGTAGGCTTAACGGCAAGTAAATCATCATCCATACGCACATAAATTTGCCTTGCTATGTCGCCGCCAATACCGCCGTTATACACGGTAATTTTTCTTTCCGGAAAATGCGTGATATAATACAACCATATATAAGTTTCATAAAAGCCCGCTTCCGTAATGCTGTTGCCCGCAAACACCACCCTGTCGCCATGCACAAATGGCTCCGGATTTTTTTGTGCAAAACAACCCAGGCAAACTGCAATACAAAAAAAACTTATGACCAGCTTTATTCTCATTTCGTTCATCATTTTAGAATATTATTAAACTATATCAGCGTTTTTTTATGAACTTCACTGCATTACTACTATCATCTTTACTTGCCACGCTCGTTTCATCGTTCCGGTTATCCTTCAGTAAGCCTGCAACAGATTTTAGAATAGTTGCATTCATTTAGTGGACCGTCTAAATAAAACCAAAAAACAGCGTAACACAATGCTCCCTGAATTACACTGTTTGACATAACACCGGTAATAAGTACATTTAGCCGGCACTTACCTCCATTATACTATTGAATTTAACAAAAAGATAGTGGTAAAACTATTGTAAAGTGTCTTTATATAATATGTACAAATTTTCTCCTTTTAAAAACTTTTGCCTGCTGCTGTTATGCTGTTTAACTACAGTAGCGCAGTCGCAGGTAAAAACATCCGCTGATTATGTAAATCCTTTTATCGGTGCCAGCACCAGTGCAGGCAAAGCCGGCATATATCATGGCTTAGGAAAAACCTTTCCCGGTGCAACCACGGCTTACGGCATGGTACAGGTGAGTCCTAATACCATCACCGGCGGCGATAATGGTTCGGGTTACAGTTACGAGCATCAGAGTATAGAGGGTTTTGCATTTACACAAATGAGTGGAATTGGCTGGTACGGCGATCTTGGCAATTTTTTGGTGATGCCCACCACAGGCAAACTTAAAACAGTTTCGGGCAGGCTTGACGATAAGCCAGGCAGTGGTTATCGCTCGCAGTATGACAAGCAAAGTGAAAAGGCATCAGCGGGATATTACTCGGTTCAGTTAACCGATTATAATATCAAAGCCGAAATGACGGCAACGCTGCATTGCGGCATGCTGCGTTTTACATTTCCCGAAAACAAAAAATCACGTATTCAAATTGACCTGGCAAGAAGAGTGGGCGGCACTTCAACCGAACAATATATAAAACTGGTGAATGAAAACACCATTGAAGGCTGGATGAAATGCACACCCGATGGCGGTGGTTGGGGCAATGGTGACGGAAAGGCAAATTATACAGTTTATTTTTATGCGCAATTCAGCAAGCCTTTAAAAAAATATGGCGTATGGAATGCTCATATACCAGACACGGCTAACCGAAAACGCGAAGCCATTGAAAGTAATTATTACCAGCAATGGATAGCCGAAGCCGCAGTAGAAAAAAGTGTAAAAGAAAAACAAGCGAAGCATCTCGGCTTTTACACGGATTTCGTTACAAAAGCGGGTGAACAGGTGATAATGAAGTCTGGTATTTCGTTTGTAAGCACGGAGGGAGCCAAAAAAAATCTTGAAGCCGAAATAAGTGATTGGAATTTTGATGCTACCCATCAACAAACAGTTAATCTCTGGAATGACAAATTAAACGTTATCCAAATTGATGGCGCTACAGAAGAACAAAAGTTTGTTTTTTACACGGCGCTCTATCATACCATGATTGATCCCCGCATAGTAACTGATGTGGATGGAAACTATACCGGCGGCGATAACGGGGTTCATCATTCAACAGCATTTAATAAGCGCAGCATATTCAGCGGTTGGGATGTTTTTCGCAGCCAGTTTCCGCTGCAGACTATTATTAACCCAACGCTGGTAAATGATATGATTAATTCATTGGTAACCCTTGCCGATGAAACCAAAAATAATTATTTAGAAAGATGGGAACTGCTGAATGCATACAGCGGTTGCATGTTGGGCAACCCGGCAGTGGTGGTATTGGCAGATGCTTATGCAAAAGGCATCCGTAATTATGATATAGATAAAGCTTATCAATATGCCCTAAATACCAATGAAAAATTTGGTAACGGAAACCTGGGATATACTGAAGGCAGTATTGCCAAAACATTGGAATACGCGTTTAACGATTGGTGTTTAGCGCAATTGGCAAAGGGCTTGAATAAAACAAGAGACGAAAAAAAATATGCTGCTCGTTCGTTAAATTATAAAAATATATGGGACAGCGGGCATCAATGGTTTCGTCCCCGCAAGGAAGATGGCAGTTGGGAACCCTGGCCAAAAGATGGACGCCTTACCGATTGGTACGGTACATTTGAAACCAATCCCTATCAGCAAGGTTGGTTTGTTCCTCATGATGTAGAGGGCATGGTAGCTTTAATGGGCGGCAAACAAAAAGTAATCGCCGACCTCGAAGATTTCTTCAATAAGACACCAAAAAATTTCATGTGGAATAGTTATTATAACCATGCCAACGAACCTGTTCATCATGTGCCTTTTTTGTTTAATCGTTTGGGCGTTCCGTGGCTTACGCAACAATGGACGCGTATTATTTGCGACAGCGCTTACCACAATGCGGTGGAAGGATTGGTAGGCAACGAAGATGTGGGACAAATGAGCGCATGGTATGTGCTGGCTGCTATTGGTATACATCCTGTTTGCCCCGGTAGTACAAGAATGGAAATAACAAGTCCATTGTTTAAGGAAACTACGCTGCATTTACAAAATGGAAAAACATTCTCTATCGTAGCCAAAAACAATACCAACACCAATATTTATATACAAAGTGCTATGCTGAATGGCAAGCCTTATGATAAATCTTATATAGATTATTTCGACATCATGAATGGCGGCACACTGGAATTAACCATGGGCGAAGCACCGAATAAAAACTTCGGTGTTGAAAATGATAATGCAGCTTATAAAGATACAGTAGCTACCAATTTTTTTAAACGCAGTTCCGGCGTGGTAGCTATGGATGGTGGCTATACCATTCGTTTGAATGATGGAAAGGTTTTATGGTTGTTTGGTGATAGTTATATTGATCACTATGACAGCACGAGTAAAACCGTACCCTGTATGTTCCAGGCAAGAAACAGTGCTTTGCTGCAACCTTCGGCAAACGACTGGAATATCGGCAACAGCATTTCCTTAACCGACAGCAAAAGCGCAGACAAAACTTTTTTAAAAGATAAAAAGAACAGCAATCATTTTTTTTGGCCGGGTTACGGATATCAGCAGCAGGATACCATTTTTGTATATGGTATGAATATGAAAAACGCGAAAGGTGGACTGGGCTTTGCCAAAGCGGGAAAAGACGTATGGATAAAGTTGCTGTATCCTTCTTTAAAAACAATCGGCATTCAATATTTGCCAACGCCGGATAGTATACAATTTGGTTGCGGGCTGGTGGAAGACAGGACCAATGGCTACGCTTATATCTATGGCACCAAACCTAAGTTTATATCAGCTGATTTGTATGTGGCAAGATTTGCTTACAACAATCCCGCCAAATGGACCTACTGGAATGGCACCATATGGAGCGATAATATGCAAATGATAAAACCTGTTGCAGAAGCTTTGTCAAATAGTACCACTATTACTAAAGTAGATAATAAATACCTGATGCTTACAGCTGAATTTAGTGTGAGCTGCGATGCAGGAAAGCATATTTATGCCTCAACAAGCGACCATCTCACAGGCCCATTTTCAACGCCTGAAATTATATATACCATTGCCGATTCGGTTCAGGGGCATTTACCATTTTTCTATTTGCCCATCGCCCATCCCGAATGTACAAACAGCAACAATGAATTATTGATACATTATTCCATCAATGGCTATGAACCTTGTATCGTTAATTGTAAAGATGGCAAATTCAATCCAGAATATTACAGGCCTCAGGCTATACGGGTACCGTTAGGTAAGATTATTAAAAAATAGGAAAAGCTAATCATTTCCCTTTCTCAACAAAGCCCCGAACATCGTATCCGCTCTCTCATTATAACCTTTTATAACATGCATTTGTATTAATGCAAGATTGAATTGCTTCTTTATCATTTCCACAATTGCTTCATTCTCCCTTTTAAAAACAGAACAGGTAATGTATAAAAGACAGCCGCCGGGCTTTATGAACGGTATAATATTAGATGTGATTTTCTTTTGCAGCTCAGTATAATGATCAAGTTTATTTTCTTCCCAAAAATATAGCTGCTCCGGCGTTCTGCTCCATGTGCCGGAACCTGAGCATGGCGCATCACAGATCACAAGATCATAACCCGAAGGATCAGCGGGGGTATTGTGCAGCGAAAGATCAGCAACAAAAGACCTGTACCTGCTTATGCCGGCTCTTCTGAATCTTGACTGCAGGTTTATCAGTATTGATGCTCTTATGTCAGACACCGTTAAATCTACATTGCCAAAATAATCTATCGCAAGTATTGATTTTCCCCCGCTTGCTGCACAACAATCCCAAACTTTAACTGACTGTTCATTGTTCTCTTTAACAGTTTTAAAAAATTCACGCACGCTTTGTGAGCTGTAATCCTGAACAACTACTTCTTCATCGGGCGAAATTACATCATCAATCTTTGTAAGATTAGGTAAAGCCAGGGCACCTTTACCCTTTACAGAAAAGGCAATCTGTGCATCAGATAATTTTTTAATTATGTTTGATTGGTGACCGGGTCGTACACGAAGAAACAAATCAGGCTGTATAAAAAATGAGCGGCAGAACCGGTGATGATCAATATCATTGCTCAGCAGCTCCGGCCATGGAAAAACATTATTTATTTCAACAGGCAAACCGGTGTCTTTCAAAAAAATACATTTTTCTTCTATTGGCAGATGAGCTTTATCATTCCAACCTGGCACCAAAGCCCCCAGCATCTGATTGGGCTTATCAGCACAAACAAACAAACCCGCTAGCACATATTGCTTCAACAACTCATCATTATCGTTTAGCGAAATTTTATCAATGATTTTACCGAGCCGGAAATAACAGTAACAGGTATGCGCTATTTGTTTCCTGTCTTTTGAGCCGTATTTTTTATTCGCTGAAAAAAAAGATTTAAGGAATACAGATAACGGCAAATCGCCGCTATAGCTTTTTATAATGCCCGAGGCTGTATTAAGATATGAATGGAATTTACTCACCGAGAAAAGTGAGGTTATATATGCTATTAATAATAGAAATAACTGGTTGCTTTTCCCAATGGACTATCATAAATTTCTTCAGCTTTAACAGGATAATCATCCATATCATATGAATAGTTCATCACACCAAGCTCAACACCATTGCTAAATTGCTTTATCGCATTATTGCGGGAAGGAATACCGATAGAGTATATACCCATTAAGTGGGCATCGTTTCCAAAAGATGCAAATGGATTTTTTTTATCATCATATTCCAGCACTACCTCGCTGAGGGGATATCCATCATTGTCGAAATTTTCGTTAAATAATATTTTAACGATATTTCCTTTTACATCATAAGTATTCTCAAACCTTTGTGCTTCAAAAACAATATTTGTTGAAGCATCTTTCCTAAATCTTTGATAAAGTACAATATGATCTTTAGCATCATAAGTATACATAACACTATCTGATATTTTATTATCCTGGACTGGATCTATAGGAACAAGATTAATAGTTTCTATGCATGAGGTATAATGTTTTGACACAGGATCATGAACCAATTGCAGTACCGAACTGTCAATTCTTAAAAACAATTCCCCCTCATAATATTTATCTATAATTGTTATTCGGTTTACTACTCCATCTGCATCCCTGTAAAAAATATGTTCGGTATTGGAATAATAGGTATTCTTAAGCCCAGGCCCAAACGATTCTGTGGTAATACTGACAATTTTTTTATTTTGATCATAAGTATAGGTATTAACCGTAGAATCCCCGGGTGAGTTTTCTTCATAATACACTAATCGCTTTAAAAATTTCTCTTTTTGAACAGACAAGGTATCTGCCGGCGAATCAACCACAGGATCATCATCCTGCTCTCTTGAAACTTCTTTGGTACATGAAACGCTAAAAAATATCATCACCAGCATTATAAACAAACTATGAGCTTTCATATTAATACCCTATTTCTTGAATTAAATTTGAATATACTCTTATCTGCAACCGGCTATTGATAATAAAATGTATAGCTCGTTTTTTGATTATTGGGGCGCACAATAACTTCTCCCGAAACAGGCTTATTGCCAGCACCAATAGTCAGGTTCGTTAACACGCTGACACTCCCGCCTAAACCGGTTTGATCTATTACATCAAGTTGTTTTAAATTTTTATTAAGTGAATTGGGAATGCCTACAAGCCAATAATTTTGCGATGGCGTTACTGAGTACCATAAATAATCCTGCTCATCGCCATAAGTATATTTGAACGTTGTTGTGAACAAAATAGAACCGTCGGGGGAAGATACAGAAGAATATAAATCGCGGGATTGTACATTACCGGTACTGTCATAAACAAATTCATTGCGCTCAGTTAAAGCAGCCTCTATAAACAAATCAGGGATTGTAGTAAACGTTTCATTACTCATCATCTTTGTTCCGGTAAAGCTATATGCAGTGCTATCTATATATAGTGAGCCAAAGTAATTTGTTGTTGTTACACTGTAATCATATTCCAATCCAACAGGATCAGGGTAATGTATGGAGGTTCTTACAGTATCGTATGCATACCCTGATTGTGTGATTTGCTGCTTAACTATTGTAATCCTGCTGGTAAAATCTCTTGTAAAATTCTGATAAGCGTGGTAGGCTTCTCCTCCCGAAATGCCATCAGTAACTACTGTTTCCAGCCGGCTGAGGTTATCGTAAAAATAAAGCGTGGTTAAAGTATCGCCATTAGTAACTGCTTCAGCACGCCTGAGTAACCCAACCACATCATTGCGGCCGTTTTCAACACTCAACTCCTTTTGACAGGAAGCAAAGCATACCACTAACATTATTATAATTATAATTCTCATAATGCGGGCAGGAACAGATTATAGTTACAATTATACTTCCAGTAAAGTCTTTACAGGGTCTTTGCCGAACAATAATAATTCCGGGTTTTCAAGCAATTCTTTCACTCTTACTAAAAAGCTTACAGACTCTCTTCCGTCAATAATTCTGTGATCATAGCTTAAAGCGATATACATCATGGGGCGTATTACCACCTGTCCGTTAATCGCCATTGGCCTGTCCTGTATTTTATGCATACCGAGTATGGCACTCTGTGGCAGGTTGATAATCGGCGTGCTCATTAAAGAACCAAACACTCCGCCATTGGTAATGGTGAAGGTGCCCCCCTGCAATTCTTCCATTGTCAGTTTATTATCGCGGGCTTTGGTAGCAAGCTCAACCACTTTCTTTTCAATATCAGCCATACTCAGGCTTTCTACATTTCGTATAACCGGCACTGTAAGCCCGCGTGGCGTGCTCACCGCAATACTGATATCTGCATAATCATGATACACTAATTCTTCGCCATCAATATAAGCATTTACCGCCGGCCATTCTGCCAATGCTATTGCACAGGCCTTACCAAAAAAGCTCATAAAGCCTAAGCCAACGCCATGCACTTCTTTAAATTTGTCTTTGTAAATTTTTCTTATCTCCATCACTCGTGTCATATCCACTTCATTAAAAGTGGTAAGCATGGCAGTGGTGTTTTTCGATTCAACCAAACGCCTGCTGATAGTTTTGCGCAGGCTGGTCATTTTTTCTTTTCTTACATTTCTGCCAAAAAGTTCCTGACCGTTGAATGGTTTTTTACCGGGGTTTGCCAGGGCAGCCAATACATCTCCTTTTACGATTTTACCGGCTGTACCACTTGCTGTAATGCTTTTGGGGTCAATTTTTTTATCGGCAATAATTGCGGCGGCAACAGGAGTTGCCTTAACATCTGTGGCTGCTTGTGCTGAAGCGGGTTGTTGTGATTTTACTTCTGCAGCAGGCACTTTTGGTTGTGCTGCTTTTGGCTGATCAGGCACAGCTACATCGGTATCAATAGACGCAATACTTTCTTTAATTTTTACCACATCTCCTTCTTTGGCTTTTGTACTGAGCTTACCTGATTCTTCCGCATTTAGCTCAAATGTTGCCTTCTCGCTTTCCAGCTCGGCTATTACTTCATCACGTTTAACCAGGTCTCCATCTTTCTTCAGCCATTTTAATAAAGTAACTTCACTGATTGATTCGCCTACGGTAGGCACTTTTACATCAATCATACCCTTACCTGCGGCTTTTGCTTCAGGCTGCACTGAGGGAGCAACGGCTTCGTCCTTCTTTGGTTCGGGCACAGCTTGTTTGCTTTCAACTTTACCATTGCCCGCCGCCGGCCTGGGTGCAGATTCATCAATCTTAGCTAAAACAGCGCCTATTGCTAACGTATCGCCTTCATTTGCCTCGGTAGTAAGTATACCTGCCTTTTCCGCATTAACTTCAAAAGTGGCTTTTTCACTTTCCAGTTCAGCAATTACTTCGTCTCTTTGTACATACTCCCCATTCTTCTTAATCCATTTTAATAATGTTACTTCACTTATTGATTCTCCTACTGTCGGAACCTTAATATCAATCATGTTATAGTTAGTTTCTTAAAGTTATATAGAAAAAGCAGTTTCAATAATTTCACTCTGCTCCTGCCCGTGTATTTTGGCAAATCCTGTAGCAGGTGCAGCGCTGCTTTCCCTGCTGATTACACCATAATTTATTTCAGGTAAGCCTAATTGTCTTAATCCTCCATTCAAATTCATTTGCATAAAGGAAGCAGCACCCATGTTCAGCGGCTCTTCCTGCACCCAATACCATATTGCCTTACCATATTTACTGTATAAAGCAGATAAAGGTTTGTATGGAAGCGGATATAATTGTTCAACTCTTACCAGGGCAACATCTTTCCTGTTGTCTTTCTGCTGCTTTTCTGCAAGATCAAAATAAATTTTTCCTGAGCAGAAAAGTACCTTCTTCACATTAGCAGGATTATCTGCAAATGTATCATCAATAACTTCTCTGAACCTGCCAGAAGTAAATTCTTCAACAGGTGAATAACTGCCCGGGTGGCGAAGATTTGCCTTTGGTGAGAAATTGATTAATGGCTTTCTGAAAGGCCATGCCAGTTGCCTGCGTAATGCGTGGAAAAAGTTAGATGCGGTGGTGATATTGGTAACTACGGCATTCAATTCAGCGCACATTTGAAGGAAGCGTTCCATTCTGCCCGAGCTGTGCTCAGGACCCTGTCCTTCATACCCGTGCGGTAATAACATTACCAGCCCATTCATTCTGTTCCATTTTTCTTCACCGGCCATAATAAACTGGTCTATCATAGGCTGTGCAACATTACAAAAATCGCCAAACTGCGCTTCCCAAACTACAAGCGCATTGGGGTTGGCAAGACCAAATCCATACTCAAAGCCAAGCACACCATATTCGCTCAAAAACGAATTGAAAATTCTATACCTGCCGGTTGCGCCGGGAATACGGCTCAGCCTGTTGTATGGCTCGTCCGTATTTTCATCGCGAAGCACAGCATGCCGGTGAGAGAAAGTTCCCCTGCATACATCCTGCCCGCTCATGCGCACATCTTTGCCATCAAGCAATATGCTTCCATACGCCATCAGCTCACCGGTAGCCCAATCCAGTTTATTTTCGGTTTCAAATAACTTTACTTTATCCTGTATGATTTTTTCAACCTTACGAAGCGGCGTAAATTTCTCCGGCCACTTCATCATTGCATCAAATATGATTTTAAAATTTTCTTTGCCTATGCCGGTTTCAGGCGACTGATCAAAATCTGCATCAGTAGCTTTGCGCAATTGCTTCCACCATTGATCCGGTTGCTGGTAAGTATATGGCAGCGGATTTTGTTTTACTTCATCCAGCCTGTCCTGCAAATCATCCCAGAATTTTTTCTCCATTTGTTTGGCAAGGTTCTGCGCTTCGGGCTCACCATGCTCAAGCAGGTATTTTACATATACTTCTCTCGGGTTAGGATGCTTATCAATAAGCGCATATAAAGTAGGCTGGGTAAATTTTGGATCATCGCCTTCATTATGCCCGTGCTTTCTATAGCATACCATATCAATAAAAACATCCGACTGAAACTCTTTACGGTAACGCGCTGCTATTTCCGCACATTTCACCACAGCTTCGGGATCATCGCCATTAACATGCATTACCGGCGCCTGAACCATTGCTGCTAATGAAGTACAATAATCCGCGCTTCTTGCATCATCAAAATCTGTAGTAAAGCCAATCTGGTTATTAATTACAAAATGAATTGTGCCACCTGTATAATAACCGCCAAGTTTGCACATTTGTAAAACTTCATATACAATACCCTGGCCGGCTATAGATGCATCACCATGTATAAGTATAGGCAATACTTTTTCATAATTGGCTTCGTGCAACACATTTGCCCTTCCCCTTGCAAAACCTACCACAACCGGGTCAACCGCCTCAAGGTGTGAGGGATTGGGCATTAATTTCAAATACATGGGTTTACCGGAATGCGTTTTTACCTCGCTGCCAAAACCGAGATGATATTTTACGTCGCCGCTGCCCATCGTCTGGTCTACCTTACCTGTGCCTTCAAATTCGCTGAAAATCTGGTTATAGGTTTTACCCATAATATTTGCCAGTATATTCAGCCTTCCGCGGTGAGCCATTCCTATCACTATTTCCTGCACATCAAATTCAGCTGCTTTGTTTATAATGGCATCAAGCGCCGCAATTGTAGTTTCTCCGCCTTCCAGCGAAAACCTTTTTTGCCCAATGTATTTTGTATGAAGGAATTTTTCAAACATTACACCCTGGTTAAGCTTTTCGAGTATCCGCTCCTTTTGTTTAAGCTCCAGGGGTTTGGTAAAGTTCTTTTCCATTTCAGTGGTCAGCCAGTCTACCTTCTTCTGATCACTGATGTATTTAAATTCAATACCCACTTTACCGGCATAGCATGCTTTTAAGTGCGCCAGAATTTTTCTTAATGTGGTAGTTCCTAAGCCAATAAGATTACCGGCAAAGAAGTTCTTATCCATATCCTCTTCGGTAAACCCGAAGAAAGCCAAATTAAGATTTGCGCCCCTGTCCTTACGCACCCTTATTGGATTGGTATCTGCAATAAGATGCCCCTTATTCCTGTAGCCAAGGATAAGCCTGTAGGCGCCGAGTTCTTTTTTCCAATCTACCCCATCGGTAGTGGTATAAGTGGCAGCAGTAGCTGTTTTATCAGCCACACCATTAGCAGATGCACCATTTACGGCAGGCTTTGCATTGGCAACAGCAAAATCAAAACCTTCAAAAAATTTCTTAAAATCGGGATCTATACTATCCGGGTCTTTCACAAAATCTTTATACATATTTTCTATGTATTCCGGATCGGAGTTGGTTATATACGAAAAATCCTTCATTGGGCTAACTTTTGAAAAGAGGCACAAACGTACGGGATTTTGACGAAACGGCTTGTAAAACAGCCATCAAAAGCAGGTAGTTATGCATTATTTTTAAAATTTTAAAGTATTATTATAACGATCGCTTTTCTCAATAATTTTCAGGCCGGTATAAAAACTACAGAATATAGTCAATAATAGGGTTTTCAGGTATTTTGTTCTATAAAATTTGGAATATATAGTTTCTAAACTTACCTTTGCCGTCCTAAAAAAATAAGTATGGCTAATCATAAAGCTACGAAAAAGGATGTGCGCCAGGCGGCAAAACGCAGAGACAGGAATCGTTATTACGGTAAAACTACCCGTAATGCTATTCGTGATCTGAAGGCTATAACCGACAAAAGCGGAGCGACGAAAGAACTTCCTTCTGTAGAAAGCATGATTGACAAGCTTGCAAAACGCGGCGTTATTCATAAGAATAAAGCAGCTAATCTTAAGAGCAAGCTTGCTAAGAAAGTGAACACACTTGCATAACTAATCATAAAAAACGCATTGCAATGCATTCCTATGTTTGGGAATGCATTTTTTTTGCCCATACTTTGGGTTTTCACTTCTTTTACAATACTTTCATTTGCGCATTAGCTATATCATTAATAAAACTATGACGGTAATGAATAAACGGCATTTTATAAAAAAATCTTTGCTGGCAGGCGCCTCAACACTTGCCGCTCCACTCATTTCCCAGGGTGAGCAGGCTACCGTAAACTATAAAAAGAATAAAACAAAACACTGGGTATGGATAAATCCTAATCCTAACGACCAGGATGAAGCTCTGCAGCAGCTATATGGCGCTTATTATGATGCAGGCATTAAAGGCATTTTTTTTGAAGCGGATAGTGAAAAACATTTCCGCATCGCAAAAAGCAAAAAACTTGAAGCGCATCGCTGGATGTGGACAATGAACCGGGGAGAAAAAGAACTGCTTGCCGCGCATCCTGAATGGTATGCTCAAAACAGGAAAGGCGAATCCTGTGCCGATAAACCGCCATATGTTGGTTACTATCGCTGGCTCTGCCCGTCAAGAGAAGAAGTAAGAGATTATCTTAATGATCAGGTAAAAGAAATTTTACAGAAAGATTATGTAGACGGTATTCACCTGGATTATGTTCGCTATTGTGATGTCATCCTCCCTATAAACCTCTGGAGCAACTATAATATTGAACAAATAAAAGAATTGCCTGAATATGATTTTTGTTACTGCGATGTTTGCATAGAAAAATTCAAGTCTTTAAAAGGCTTTGACCTCCGCCAGTTGCAATATCCTGAACAAAACCTTTCGTGGAGAAAATTCAGGTACGATAATATAACGGCAGTGGTTAACCGGTTATCAGGCACTGCTCATCAATTCAAAAAGAAAATTACTGCGGCAGTATTTCCAACGCCTGAAATAGCCAAACGTAATGTGCGGCAGGATTGGGTAAACTGGAATCTTGACGGCGTATGCCCAATGATTTATCACGGATTTTACAAAGAAGATGTGGGTTGGATAGGGGATGCTGTTGCAGAAGGCGTTAAAGCACTGCATGGCAGCTTTCCTTTGTACGCAGGCATTTTCATTCCGGATTTTAACAACGATGAAGAAATAGCCAATGGCATACTATATGCATTGCAAAATGGAGCAGCCGGTGTTTCTTTTTTCGGAAAAGTTGACGACCGGATATTAAATATCTTAAGGTCAGTAAAAGTTTAGTACAAAAAGGGTGGCGTCTTCACCACCCTTTTGCTGTTGCCACCAATATACTCCTTACACCACTTCGTTTACGGTGTTGGCGCCACGGGTGCATCTTTTACAACCACGGGCCAGGTGCCTGGCACAGGAACACTAACACCCTTATTTAATCCACGCTCCATATTGTCGCTTCCAAAATAATATATGGGCCACCCCTTATAAGTAAGTTGCTTTTTTCCGAACCCCGTTATTGAACCCAATAATGTTTTATCTAAAGTAGAGGGCACAACAACCTGGTCTGTTTCATAAATCGGCCAAACGGCGTTATTAGAAAAATCAGGTTTGGTGAACTTGTTTATATTAGCGCTGTCCTTATTAAAGCTGTAAAGCGTTACACCTTTTGCATCGGAGAAATATAAAGTCTTTCCCTCTCCTTCCGTATAATCGCTTTTATAATGCTTTCCATCATTGCCTGTGAGTTGTGCATTCACAAGCATAATGGTATAGTCCGGTTTGGCAACGTACCAAACATTACCTACGCCTTCATCTTTTGTTTCGCCGGGGCTTTCACGCACATTAGCGCCGCTCACCGTTGGCGCATAATAATACAACGGCCATGATTTATATGTTGTTTGCTTAGCGCCGGATGATGTTGTTACCGTAGCAAAGTCTGCTATATCCAGCCCTTCCCCCAAACTTGCCTGTGTTATATCACCGCCATAATATAAAGGCCAAACTGCCGCGCAACCACCTGAGCAATTATTTTGTCCATCATAATCGTTTGAGAAGTAATATAACGTATTGCCTAAGGTGTCTGTAAGGTATGAGCCAAGCGTAGTGCTTGATGCAAGTAAAATAGTTGGCTTCTTTTCCGTAGTTTTAGGTTCACTGTCTTTAGAACATGAGGCAATAAATAAAGCACCTGACAAAAATATACTACAAAGTGCTTTTGCATAAAATGGCTGGTATTTTATTTGTGAATAAAACATATGCACAGAGGGTTTTAAATGAATGTATAAGTTGACCGGAGAACAACGCTGTAGCCGGCGATCAATTAATGTTACGATTCGTGGTATATTCTTCGTAAATACAAAAAGATAGGTTGCCTGGATAAAAAAATAATTTCCATTAATTTAAGCATGCAGCGGCAGACAAAAAATGAGCGCATCCGGTACTTGTTATTTCCCGTATCATAAAATAGCATGAATTACAGTTAATATAAGCCAACCTATAAACGAGATTATTTTCGGCAACTAATGGCATTTTATCCTATATTGAAGCCACTATTAACTGAAATGCGGATGCGATATATATTTCTACTTACAGGATTATTATTTTTTTACGCAGGTATAGCGCAGGATACAACAGATTGTTATTTTGATCAGGAGCTTGCACTTACCGTTAAAAAAAATGCCGTTTACGAAGGAAAAATGGTTAATACTCCTAAAGGCTGGGAAGTATTTGTATTTTATCCGGGCAGGCAGATATTGGTACACGGTTTTTTCAAGGATAAAAAACTTATCGAGAAAGAAGGCGAATACAATATCTACTTTGAGAATGGAAAGCCGAGCCTGAATGCTTTTTTTAAAAACAATATGCTGGAAGGACAATTGTTGAAATGGCATAACAACGGGCAGGTAAGCGACTCCGGCGCAATGAAACAAAATCTGAAAACAGGTTTATGGAAAACATGGTATGCAGCCGGACAAACAGAATCTGAAGGATGGTTTAATAATGGTGTGCCGGATAGCATATGGCATTGGTATTATGAAAATAGCAAGCCGTCAACAGTTGAACTATACAGGAAACATAAGCTGGCTGATCTTACCTGCTTTGATACTTCAGGCAATACAACAGGTAGCAATTGCAGGATAGATGGGGCACCAAGTCCGGAAAACGCTTTAAGTTTTGATCAATTTATCAGGGATAATTTATTGTACCCTGAAAAAGCAGCGAGAAAAAGAATTGAAGGAGATGTTTCGTTTGAATTTGTTATTACCAGGGAAGGTAAACTTACCCGTATAAATTTCACCAATGTTGCTAATGAACTATTGCAGGAAGAAGTAGTTCGACTGTTAAAATCCGTTCTTAAATGGGATCCCGCTGTTTCGCACAACAGGAAAATTGATTACATATATACCTATACAGTGCCGTTTTATTTGAGTGATAAGGGCACAGATAATTTTGATGTAGAATAGCAGATTGGATTTTAAATTGATTTTCTGAGTGGGCTCCAGGCCATCGATATTATTGGCCATATAGAAACGAGCTTTTTAATAAAGCTGCATTCATTCGCATTAAATATCTCAAACAGTTGTATTTTCTATACAATTATTTCTTTTTTACATTGTGATCGTTCAGCATAAGCAATAAAATGATTATTGGTATTTTATCGTAAAGGCTAAACATACCTGACTTCAAATCAGCAGATTGACAAATGCTAAATCAAATCAAATCTTTTAAAAAATATTTGCAGCATTTAAACCTTGTACATCTGCGGAGGTCTGTATTCAGCATAAACTATTAAATACCCCTTTATGAAAAAGTATTTCATTACTTCAGGATTTATCATCGCATTAATAGCATTTGCATCAGCAGGATTTTCACAAACAAAAACACCCCGTGTACATAAAAGGCAGGTTAACCAACAGGAACGTATAGCCGACGGTGTGAAAGACGGAGAACTTACCAAACGTGAAACGGCAAAACTGGAAGCACGCCAGGCAAAAATCCAAAATGATAAAAAAGCTGCAAAGGCTGATGGAGTAGTAACAAAAAAAGAAAGAGCAAAATTACATAGAGAACAAAAGCGCTCAAGCCGTGCTATCTATCGCCAAAAACACGATGCACAAACAAAGAAATAGCAGATTTTTAATTCGTACTCCAGGCTGCCAAAAGGCAGCCTTTTTCTTTGAACTACAGCAACTTTATTATATAGCTAAGTTTAAAAGCAAGCTCCAATTCCGTTTTCAGGAGCATCATCTTGATTAAATGCCTCAGGGCCTGCATAAATATTAAAAGCCTGCTGCAAATTAATACCTCCTGCTCTTAATACAGATGATACAGGCAACCGGTATTTCTTAAAATACTTCAGTGAATCAGGATTTGTAATGGTGGTTGCTGTATTAGGAAATTGCGGATTGATATTGAAGCCAGCTGATTTTCCGTTATACATTTCCACTTTGTTTTTTGTAGCCCATTCCTGCAATGTTCTGGTGCCTTTTATATTAAACCCTTCTTTCAGGCTATACCAGTTATTGCCCTCAAAATTACTGCCGGTATTATTGCCGGTAATCAGTGAATCTCTCCCAACAAAAATATTATTGTAAAAATTAAAATTACTATGCTGGCTTTGTGCTTCGTAACTGATTGCCGCTCCTTTGGTATTGTAAACGGTATTGTTGTAGAAGTAACCATCTTTTAGTTGAGCCGGATCGTCAGAGCTGTTCCATACAAACACGCCTGCATGCGCAGGAGATGAGCTGCCATCATTTTCGCTTATACAATACCGTATAGTATTGTTATACCAATTGCTTGCAGAAGCATATTGAAATAATCCAAAAGCGCTACCTTCATTTTCATACGACAAACAATATTGAATAATGCTGTTGGTGACGCCGCCATCAAAATCAAATCCTCCACCATCCGCGGCGCCGGGTACAGTTTTGTTTTTGTATGATATGCAATGCTGTATAATTACACTGTCTGCTTCATAACACCAGATGCCTACGGGGCCGTTACCTTTGCGTGGCATATCCCAGCCATTGTTGGTTGCTGTGCAATACTCTATTATCACATTTTTACAGTAGCCTGCTATAATACCATTACCGCTGTGGTTAGTCAGGTTTGTTGGATCACCGGGATTATTTTCTGCCCGGCAATTTCGTATATGAATATTATTGCAATCCGTTTTCTTTCCCGTGCCGCTTATACTTATTCCTGCAAATCCGTTTTCGGTTGCATATACGCGATTGATGTCTATGTTTGAACTATTGTAAACAAGCACTCCTGCTTTCTGAAAATTTTTTACAGTTAAACTATCCAGCAATATGTTGTCGCATTCATTCACAATAATACCATCTTTGGTATTGCCCTTCTTTCTGCCCGCGCCAATGAACTGTAGATTTTTGATTTTCACAAACCCGCATTGGTGCAGCGTGAACGCCGTTGCAGTATCTCCATCTATTATTGCATTGCCCGTGCCATAAGAAGTAATAACAACAGGCTGTTTATCCAAACCACAATCCGAAGAATCAAGAAATATATTACCCTGAAATGTTTGTCCTGCTGCCAGGAAAACGGTATCACCCGGGTGCAGTTGTAGTGTGTTTAATGTATGAACAGATTTGAATGGCTTTGATATACTGCCATCGTTACTGTCATTTCCCGAATTGTTGAAGTAATATGATCTGCCGCTATAATGTTGACCACAGGAGAAAAGGTGCGGGATGAGTATTATGCAACTAATGGTTTTAAATATGTGCATGAACTTCCTATATAATTTTTGTGAAGTAATATTAAAGCGTAATTCAGAAGTCCATAAACATTCTTATCAGTTGTAACAAAATAATTCTTATCGGGTATAAACATAAAAAATCTTTACTAAATAGTCCCTATCGGGTATAAAATAGGTAAAAAAAGAAGTGGTACAAGATTAGAATATTATACTTAATAGGTTTAAAAAAAGAGAGATACAATATTTACCAATATATTACGCGATATTTACTCCCCATAATACTCCACAAATATTTGCGGCGTTTCGTATAATTTAATGCAGTGCAGTTGAACGCCTGCCGGCAAACGGTTTACCAACTGCTTCCATATACCAATAGCAAGATTTTCAGTTGAGCAAAATTGTCCTTTCATAAAATCAACATCCTCATTCAGGTTTAAATGATCCAGCTTTTCCAATACAAATTCATTAATTAATAAGCTCAGCTTTTTTACATCCATAATAAAGCCTGTATCCGGATTGGGACTTCCCTTTACAGTTACATACAAATCGTAGTTATGTCCATGCCAGTTTTCGTTTGCGCATTTACCAAAAACATCTTCATTTTTTTCAACACTCCATGCTTCATTATATAATTTATGCGCTGCGTTAAAATGCTCTATACGGGTAAGATAAACCATGCTGCTCCAAATTTCCGCAAAGGTAAAGTATATGCACTTAGGAGTAAAACATGGCCGGTTAGCTTTTTTAAATACGGAAATCCTGAAATTTGCAGCATGAATATTTTGATTGTAGCCGCTACGCTGCAGGAAATTGCAGTTACCCGGCAATATCTCGCTGAAAAAAAATACCAGCGCAAGGATTGCAGCGTGCATATATTAATAACCGGCGTTGGATTGGTGAATACTACCTATGCCCTTTCAAAATATATATTAAAAACCAAACCCGACCTGGCCATCCAGGCTGGCATCGGCGGTAGCTTTCATCCTTTTTATGCGCCCGGATCAGTATATGTTATACGTGAAGAAGTTTTTGGCGATATAGGCGTGGAAGAGCAAAATGAATTTAAAGATATATTTGATCTGCAACTTGCGGATAACAGCTTTCCTTTCTCTGATAAATTATTGGCGAACCCACATACAGCTTTACTGAATAAAATAAAGCTGAAACAGGTTAGAGCTGTAAGTGTGAATGAGATAACAACCCGTGCCGGCAGAATACAGCAGCTCATGGAAAAGTATAATGTGCTGGTGGAATCTATGGAAGGAGCAGCATTTCATTATGTATGTTTGCAGGAGAATATTCCTTTTATGCAACTGAGAGCTATATCTAATTTTGTTGGTGAAAGAGATAAATCGAAGTGGTTGATGAAAGAAGCCGTTGAAAACCTGAACCGCGAACTGATCACAGCCATACGGCCCTTATTATGTCATTGAAATGAGTATACCGCCACGAATACACTAATATAAATTCGTGTATTCGTGGTAACTTTTAATTTAGCACTATAATGAAATTTACACTCGGATTTTCTCCCTGTCCTAATGATACTTTTATTTTTGATGCGCTGGTAAATAAAAAAATAGATACCGGCAATATTGAATTTGATGTGATGCTGGAAGATGTGCAAACGCTGAACCGATGGGCGATAGAAGGCAAACTGGATATCAGCAAAATCAGCTATGGTGTTTTGCCGCTTGTGCTTGCCCAATATAAAATTTTACACAGCGGCGGCGCTTTGGGCAAGGGGGTGGGGCCATTATTGATAGCTACAAACCCGGTTGATATATATGCCTGCGATTTCAATATTAATGACTATACCATTGCAATACCAGGGGAGAATACTACAGCTCATCTGCTCTTCTCACTTGCATTCCCCGGTGCGAAAAATAAAGTCTTTAAAATTTTTCATGAGATAGAAGATTTTCTGCTGACCAATGCTCATCAAAAAACATTGGGAGTTATCATTCACGAAAACAGGTTTACTTATCAACAGAAAGGCTTGTACAAGCTGATTGATCTTGGTGATTTCTGGGAAAAAAAAACCGGTTATCCCATACCATTAGGCGGCATTGCTGTTAGAAAAGATGTATCCGCCGCTATACAGGCTGTTATAGATAAGCTTATTCAGCAAAGTATTAAATACGCTTTTAATAATTATCCGGTTCTGCCGGAGTATGTGAAACTGCATTCGCAGGAAATGGAAGAAAGCATTATGCGGCAGCATATTGATTTATATGTGAACAATTATTCCATTGATATAGGTAAAGATGGCAGAGAAGCCGTAGGCGAATTTCTGCATATTTATGAACGCAACAATGCTGTATCTTCCATCGATCATAATGTTTTTATATAACGCTAACCTGTAAACACATTTATTTTGAAAGAGCTGTTTGACGTACACAATGAGTTTTTCAACCTGCTTGGTTACTCCATGAGTTATATTGAATTTTTTGGTGTAATAAGCGGGTTGGTGGCAGTTTGGCTTTCGGCAAAAGCTCATATCTGGAGCTGGCCGGTGGGCATCGTTAATGTTGTGCTCTCGTTCATATTATACTACCAGGTGCAATTATATCCTGATATGTTTTTACAGGCTTTCTTTTTTGTTACCAATATTATGGGTTGGTGGCGATGGAGTCACCCCAGGCCCGAAGAAGCTGATAAAAAACAAGAGCTGAAGGTGAGTTATATGAAGCGATCACAACTAATTTTCACGATTGCCGTTACAATCACAGGCACATTATTGCTCGGAAGCTTTGCGAGTCGCCTGCATAACTGGTTTCCTGTTGTATTCAGTATGCCCAGTGCATATCCTTATGTAGATTCTTTTATTATGGTGATGAGCATTATTACTACTTTCTACATGATACAAAAGAAGATAGAATGCTGGATCATCTGGATCATAGTTGACCTTGTTGCCACATACCTGTACTATATAAAGGGCATAAAATTTTACAGTTTTGAGTACCTGGTGTTTTGCGGCATCGCAGCCTTTGGTTTGTGGAACTGGATAAGAGAATACAAATCTTATGCAAAGCAACCTGCGTGAAAAGAGGATTGGTGATAGGAAAATTTATGCCGTTGCCCAAAGGGCATATCGCATTGATTGAATTCGCCGCTGCACAATGTGATGAGCTAATTGTTTCCATGAGTTATACTGATGCCGATGCTGTTGATCCGCAATTGCGTTTTGGTTGGGTAAAAGAACAATTCAGCAACAACACTGCATTTGTACCGGAAGCTGCAAGAGATATACTTCAGTCAAATGAGTTAGGTAAAAAAGAAATTATTGCTATTGGCAAACTGCAACACCAATATATACAGGAGAAATTAAAAACCGCCAACAAATTATTATTCTGCGATACCGATGCTATTACCACGCAGATCTATTCACAGCATTATCTTGGTAAAATACCACAGGAAATATATGCTATGGAGAGTTCAAGAGTAGCATCTATCAAAATCTGTATATTCCTTAACCAAATGACATTGATCTTACCCCAGCCGGGAACAATTTTTAGATCACAATCGTCTGCACTCCATAAAAGTATATCCATAGTATTCGGTTCTCCCCATGCAAAGTCATGTGTTAAGGTAAGGGATGTTACGGGGAGGTTTTATCATTTTTTCTTTATCAAATTTGCACTCACGTAGCTTTATATCTTCTTACTTACATCCTTATCCTTTATAACATAGCATTACCCATCAACGAACAGGCTAATCAGGGGCAGCCGGCGGAGGGCTCAAAAATTCCGCCCTGATCATACATTACAACAGCTATACAGAAAACACCGATAAATAAAAAATGTGTAGCAGGATAAATAAGTTTTATAACTTTAAATGGCATTTTGCCGGCATATAAGCGTTAGACTCAGTTACAGGTGTAAGTGCTTAATATCTATGAGAGCCTTAAACATCAACTGTAGTATATGAAACAGCTCATATCTATTTCTGCATATGTTTTTTATACTTTGCTTGCTGCATTAATAGTATCCTGCAACAGCAGAAGTTCTTCTCCATCAGGCCAGTTAATTCAGCAGTTAAATTTAAAGAAGGGAGATATTGTTTTATGTGGGCCGCCGGATGCACAATTCGGGCAGGTTAAATTTGATATAACCTGCAGTGAAAAAACAAAAAAAGATTTCAACCTGGCAATGGAACTGCTGCATTCTTTTGAATATGATGAAGCTGAAAAGATATTTGCCAAAGTTATTGATGCAGCGCCTGACTGTGCCATGGCGTATTGGGGTATTGCAATGTGTAACTTTCATCCCTTATGGAATCCACCTGCAAAAGCTGAGCTTGAAAAAGGAAATAAAGCAGTTGATATAGCAAAGAGTATTACAAAAAAGTCATCGCGGGAAACTGCATATATTAATGCCATCGGTTTATTTTACCAGGATTGGAATACAACAGATCATCACACCCGTTGCCTGAAATTTGAGAAGGCGATGGGTGAATTATACACTTTATATCCTGATGATAAAGAAGCCGGGATATTTTATGCCCTGGCGTTAGATGCAGCTGCCGAGCCCACAGATAAAACGTATGCAAAGCAAAAGCAGGCGGCAGCAATACTGGAAGCATTATATAAAGAAGCGCCCAATCATCCCGGCGTTATTCATTATATCATTCATACATACGATTATCCTGAATTAGCCGGGCTTGCATTATCTGCTGCAAAAAGATATGCCGGGGTAGCTCCGTCTTCTGCTCATGCCCAACACATGCCATCGCATATTTTTACGAGGTTAGGTCTTTGGGATGAATGTATTCGTTCAAATCAGAAATCCATTGAAGCTGCAAAATGTTATGCCGAATCGGCAAATATTTCCGGGCATTGGGATGAGGAGTTTCACGGGATCGATTATCTTGTTTACGCCTACCTTCAAAAAGGTGAGAATGCACTTGCGGAAAAACAGGTAGCCTATCTATCAACCATCACTGAAGTTTATCCGGTTAATTTCAAAGTAGCATATGCATTCGCAGCTATTCCCTCTCGTTATGTTCTGGAAAACAGGAAATGGAAGGAAGCCGCTGCATTAGAAAGAAAACTTCCCGGCTCCTCGTGGAGTAGTTTTCCCTGGCAGGAGGCAATTATACATTTTACAAGATTATTAGGCGCTGTGCACACAGGAAATGTAAACGCCGCTAAACTTGAATTGGCAAAACTCTATTTTTTGCGTGATACATTGCAGAAGCAGAAAGATAATTATAAATCAGGTGAAGTAGCTATACAAATAAAAGCCGGGGAGGCATGGATTCAGTTTGTGTCAGGAAATAAGAGTGGCGCCGTGGATTTAATGAAACAGGCGGCAGATATGGAAGATAGTACCGGCAAGCACCCTGTAACGCCTGGCGAAGTGTTACCTGCAAGAGAATTATTGGGCGATATGTTTATGTTGATGGGCCAGCATAAGCATGCTTTACAAACCTATGAAGCGGTACTTACAAAATGCCCGAATCGTTTTAATAGCTTATATGGAGCGGGAAGGGCAGCAGAAAAATCCGGGAATGAACAAAAAGCTATTTACTATTATACGCGATTATCTGCAATCACCGATGCAACAAATTCAGACAGGAAAGAACTTATTGAGCTTAGAAAGTTTTTGAATCTTCATAAGCAGCCTGAACCCCGCAAATCTAAAGCTTAAAGCTATATAAAACGTCTTGCATTTTCTAACTCATATTCTTACGCGCTGCCATCCGGGAACAATTTTTAAAACATAACGGAGTTATATGTAATTAGTACTGGTCTCGATCATATTTTATGAAAAATATCTTCTTCCGTAATATTACCCCGGTATATGTCGTATGCCTCATCTTTGTTGGCTGTCTGCTTATTCAATTTTTTACAACAGGAAATGATTATAATATTATAGCTTACCTGATCATTTTTATTATCTTCCTCGCTATTGCGTTTGCTATAGACCGGCTGTTGGCTTCCAGGGTGGCGTATGTGCGACTGATTATATTTGAAATTATTTTTCTCTCCGGTTGTAGCTTGTGGTATATGTATTCATCAGGCTATACAGAAATCAATATTGAAACTTCAAAGCCTTATTTCTTTGTAATTTATAAAGAGAATGGACTTCAAAAGAAAGACATTCCCACAACAGGATTATTTAAAAAATCAATTACTATTACCAGCAACAGCAATATTTATGTGGATGATGCATTAGAATATGAGGCGCAGGTTAATCCGCCTAAAAGCTGGAACTATAGTTTTTCATCAAACAAAGCAGATACTGTAATCAATACAAAGAAAATTACAGTACAAATATTTGCCCGGCAGATGAGTGAGGGGGAGCAAAAGCGGGCATTGCAAAATGAAGTGAAAAAGTTAATTGAATAGCGTTATACACTACGCTCTATAAACATCATAATTCATCGGTTCAACTTATGCAAATAAGAATTGCCCCTGCAATTATTTACAGAGACAATCTTGTTTTGTCATTAGCCTATCAATGTCGTTTCCTTAACACTTGTGTAGTTGCGGGTGACAACACCCGCAACGACGACCGCCGATGTTGGTGTTATCACCAACACCTTAAGGAAACGGCATTGATTAACCTATCTTTAATACACTCTTTAAATCACTTAAGAAAACCCGGCGCAAATCAGATTTGGCCGGGTTTATAGTTAATAGCCCCAATTAAAAAATATTAAACCTGTTTCTTTTAAAAATAGGGGGATAAGGAAGATTCGTCTGCGGGTAGCCCATAATATTTATCTAAAATCGTAAATGCATTACTTGGAGGATTAGTATTGTCAGGATAATAATAATTCAGTGGGTTTGTTTTAATCCTGTTGCCATAAGGAACGATGATTTCCTGTATCCTGTCTGTTCTCTGAATATCAAACCAGCGTTTATTTTCAAAAGCCAGCTCAACACGTCTTTCTTTAAAGATAGCTTCGCGCATATCTGCCTGAGAGCTGGCTGAAGTATTAGCCAACCCGGCGCGATTACGTACCATGTTCAAATAATCATCGGCATCACCTGGTTTATTTTGCTCGTTCAAGGCTTCTGCAAGAAATAATAATACTTCTGCATATCTGTATACTGGCCAGTTATTACCTGTGTTACCATGAGTAGCATGAGTACGTGCAAATTTTTTGATATAAGGGTATACTTTATTTGCGCGTAAACTCTGGCTTAATGTAACATATCCGACAGAGATATCTTTTCTTTTGTCATTAGCTTCATATGCGGCTATGACGTCAGGCGTCGGAATATTGCTTCCTTCACCTGTAAGCCCCTGTGGGTTTGAAGTGCCTGTAATAGGTTGCAGCTCTTCCAGAGTCATGGGGCGGGGTAGAAAATTGTATATAAGACTGCCGTTATAACCTTCAGAGCCTTCCATATATTGTATTTCAAATACTGATTCTGCATTATTCTTATTGGTGTTGGTGTAAGAAAACGCATCATTATAATCTGCCATCAGGGAATACTCACCGCTGCTTACTACTTCCTTTAACACTGTTTCTGCATCTGCCCATCTTTTTTGCACGATGTATAAATTACCTAACAAAGTTTTTGCTGAACCAGTTGTAACACGGCCTGCTTCCTGCGTTGATTTTGGTTTGAGCATGGTAGCGGCATCTTTTGCATCTGACTCTATCTGCGCATATAATTGCTCCGCTGTTGCCAGTTCTGCTGCTGCTTCAAGCCTTTCTGTTACAGGAGTTAAGTGCAAGGGCGCTTTACCAAAATATCTTACTAATTCAAAATAGGCGAAAGCTCTTAAAAAAAGCGCTTGCCCTTTGATATTGTTTTTAGAAGTGGCATCAAATTCCACATCATCTATTTTAGCAAGAACCTGGTTAGCTCTCGCGATAATCTGATAATCTAAACGAAATTGTGCAGTTACATTGCCATTGGTTGTAAGTGTAATACCTGCTACCTCACTAGCTACATTAGGCATGGCGAAATCCGCTACATTTTCAGTTCCATCAACCGCGCCAAAAAGAATATTACGGGCGTAATAGGTATTATCTGAATGCAATTCTCCTAATATCCATGCTCTGTCGTTAAAAATACTTCGCAAAGGAACATAAGCTGCATTTACAGCTTGTACAAAATCTGACTCTTTTACAAAAAACGTTTCCGAAGTCAAAGCCGTTTCAGGATTGACTTCCAGGAATTTTTTACAGCTCGTCATAGCAATATTTACCGCCAGAACGCTGAATATAAAAATTTTTGTTTTCATTCTTTTCATAATAATAATGTTAGAAAATAATTAGCGCACATTTAAAAGTTCATGTTAATACCAAAAGTGTATGTGCGCGGAACAGGGTAGTTGGATAAGTCTACACCCTGGCTTAAGTTTCCACCATCACCATTACCATCACCCTGAGCACTTGTTTCCGGATTAGGCCCACCCCAGTAATGTGTAAAAACCCACAACTGCTGTACTGCAGCATACAAGCGCAAAGATTTTATAACATTGCTTTTAATACCTACATTATAGCCCAGTGTAACATTCTTAATAGTAAAGAAAGAGGCATCATCAACAAAACGGCTATTGTTCCAGTCTCTTTCAACGCCGGTTACAGTACCGCCACCTACCGTTGTACCAAAAAAGCCTTTACCAGGATTTTCAGGCGATCTGAAACGATATTTTACACCTTCAACGAGATTAAATACGCCGTCAAGATTTGCGGTGCTATAAAGATGACGCATCCACAACTGATTTCCGTAAGAACCAGATCCGGTAATGGCAAAATCAAAATTTTTGTATTGCAACGTATTGGTAATGCCGTAAATGAATTTGGGGAAAGGGCTACCCACAATCGTACGATCATCATGATCACCTCCATAAGTGATTACACCATCTCCATTCAGGTCTTTTAATTTTATACTTCCTACAGTGGAGCGGCCAGGAATAGAAGGAGAACGATCAAGATCGGCCTGATTCATATACACGCCATCAGCAACTGCGCCATAAAACTGCCCGAATGGATGTCCGACTTGTGTAATGTGAACGCTGCCATATACACGATCAATACCATCTGCCAAAGACAATACCTTATTACGGTTAAATGAGATATTGGCATTGGTTGTCCATCGAAGTTTGCCAACTGTATTAAGTGTAGTTATGGCAAACTCATGTCCCCAAAATTTAATTTCTCCAATATTATCGTTGAAGTTGCTAAAGCCAGATTCTTGCGCAATTTGTACACTATATAATAAATCTGTAGTACGTTTTGTATAAAAATCATAGTTGAACTGGATCCTGTTATTAAATAATCCGAGGTCCAAACCAAAATCAAACTGCCGGGTGGTTTCCCAGGTAAGCTTATTGTTGGCCAGAGAGGTTACTGCAGCACCTGTGGCAACTGTATTACCAAAAACTGTATTGATTGTGTTATTTACTAATGCCTTTGATGTATAATTACCGATGTTATTGTTACCAATAGCACCATAACTTGCCCGCAATTTAGCAAACGATACAGCACGCCAGTTTTGTGCAAAATCTTCATCAGTAATTACCCAACCCAATGAAGCAGACGGGAAAGTACCCCAGCGATTGTCAACACCAAACCTGGAAGAGCCATCACTACGTATAGCAGCAGTTAACAGATATTTACCTTTATAATTATAGGTAAGCCGTGAGAGATATGACATTAACGTCCATTCTCCAACATCATTGAATGTACCACCGCTGCGGTTTATATTCCGGGCTCCCTGTATTGTGGGAAGCCTGTCATCAGCATAAGTATCACCCTGAATTCTTGTGGCTTCACCACGAAACTTTTGGCTGGTGAGACCTGCTAACAGTTCAAAATTGTGCTCACCAAAACTCTTATTGTACGTAATCAAATTTTCGTTCAGCCATGTACGTGCAGTATAATCCTGCCGTATGGAAACAGCTGTGGTAGGCACGGGTACATTAATAAAGTTTGTTGCAGTTGAGGGATTAAAGAAGAAAAATTTAGAATTATAATTTTCAATGTTATAGGTTGATTTTATGGTTAACCCTTTTATAGGTTGATATTGTATATATGCATTTCCTATTAAGGCATTGGTGCGGGTTTCGTTTCTTAATTCATCAGCAGCCCTAACCCAGTTAGGATAGTCGAAAATATTTCCTGTACTTCCCGGGAACCTGTTTACCAATGTTAATTCACCATTTGCATCACGTATAGGCATAACCGGCCAGGTGTGCAATGCGTTGAACAAAATACCCGTCCCTCTGTCACCATCCGTTCTGGGCGTATTATCAAAAATATAAGAAGGGGCAACATTGAAGCCTATCTTTACATTTTTTGTGATTGCATACTCCATATTCATACGAAGGGAGTATCTTTTGTAATTGTTGTTTAATACTACACCATCCTGATTAAATACACCTGCTACCAATGCAGTACTAAGCTTCTCCGTATTAGAATTAATAGAAAGACTATAGCTCTGTACGCCGGCTTTTCTCAATAATGCATCATACCAGTCATTATTTTTATCTCTGTATTCAGAGGGATTTTGAAATTCAACCGGTACTGCCTGCCCGGCGTCTTCATAATACTCCTTTTTAAATTGAGCGAATTCTTCAGCGTTCATCATTTTAAGTCTACCATGCATTGGTACCTGTTGCAGACCCGCATATGTAGTAAAATTTACAGTTGTTTGACCAGGTTTTCCTTTCCGCGTGGTGATCAATACCACGCCATTGGCAGCCCGTGAGCCATATAAAGAAGTAGAAGCCGCATCCTTAAGAATAGAAATATTCTCTATTTCATCGGGATTAATGTTGTTAATATTCCCGGTAATAGGAAATCCATCAATTACATATAGCGGATCACTACCTGCAGAAACAGAAACCTGGCCGCGTACTCTTACAGACATTCCCTGGCCGGGTTTACCGGTTGTTTGGTTAATTTGAACACCTGCCAAACGCCCCTGCAGTTTTTGAGCAACTGTAGAAACAGGAAGATCCTTTACTTCATTTGCATTAATAGTTTGTACAGCACCGGTAACATTTCTTTTTATCTGGCTTCCATATCCTACAACCACTACCTCTCCCAGGCCTTTTGCATCAACAGATAAAGAAACATTTAAAACATTCCCGCTCCCGATTGCAACTTCCTTTTGCAAATAACCAACGTAAGAAAAAACAAGTGCTTTAGCATTTTTTACATTAATAGTAAATTTTCCGTCTGCGTCGGTTTGTGTAGAAGTTTTAGAGCCCTTTACATTCACCGTTACTCCGGGAATTCCTGCAGATGAAGCCTCATCTGTTACCACGCCGGTAACTGTGCGATCCTGCGCGTATGAAGCGCATAGTGTAACAAACGTCCCAACTATAATAGCTGAGATACATTTTGAATAATAACTAATCAACCTTTTCAACATGACAAATTTTGTTAGTGTTAAGAAAATAGAATCCTATAGGAAATATTATTTCCAAAAAATAAACAATGGGAATTGCTTTACGCAATACTTAACAGAAGTAGCAAAAGGCGTTGGGTAAGAGTAACGGAAAATAGTAGATAAACAAAGGAAAAGTTAATTGTCTTACACAGACTTAAAGTACGCAAAGCAAAATTAATGTTTAGGTAAACTCAGGAAGACGAATTGTTTTTTCTCATATCTGGCAGTTTTAATCGTTATTAAATAGAGGAGTTTTTATTTATTCTTGTTAAACAAATGTAAAAATGACATTCAATTTAACCATCCTGTTCCATGCTGGTTTTGCAGATATTTTTTATTCGTTTATTATAAACTTGTATTCACCTGAACCTAGATTTATACTAAAGCCTTTATCTCTTTTGTAAACCTTAACCTGCGCGAATTCGTTTATTGGTTTTCCATTGAAAATAATATTTTCAACAGAAGTAGCAGGTAGTATTACTTCGGCATGTGTATTAACGGGAATGGCTACACGAAGATGTAATTGCCTGTGATAAATATCCTTTTTCCATGATGTTTTTATTTCTCCGTTAATAGAACGATAGGCAGCATTAACATACTTAATCCCCGAAGGTGCTATCTCCGGACTAATAATAAAAGTCCTGAACCCCGCGTCTGCAGGTTGAATACCCGCCATATTTTGAAACATCCACTCGCACACGGCACCAAAAGCGTAATGATTAAAAGAATTCATACTGGCGTTATGCCTGAAGCCTTCTCCTTTAATATAACTATCCCATCTCTCCCATATTGTGGTGGCGCCGTTCACCACCTCAAAACCCAAAGAAGGATATGCCGTGTCTTTTAGCAGCATATACGCAAACTCACTGTTATGTGTAGCCGAAAGTGCTGGCAATAACGGTTTAAAACCAAGGAAGCCTGTACTGAGCTGGTTATTATTTTGTGCAATTAATTCTGTTAGATATGCTCCTGCTCTTGCAAGATTCTCTTCAGAAAGAATCTGCATATATATTGCATTTGCATAAGCCGTTTGTGTATGACCTGAAAATCCGAGACTACCATCTACATATCCCCTTCCATCTCCATAAGCGGCTGTATTTGTTTTTAGTTTCCCGTCTGCATCAATATAATGCGCTGCAAAAGCCTGCTTAATTTTATTGGATATCATTTTATATTTATCAGCGCTTTTTTTATCTCCGATACCATTCGCCATTTCAGCCATCAGCAATGCACAATAATTATAGTACATGGTTGCCAGCATATCCGGTGGTGTTTTTTTACCTACAGAAAGCCAATCTCCAAACCCGCCTTTAGGTTCTATTTCTTCAAAACCTGCTTCGGGAAAAACATATTTACCTTTGCTTCTTGTTTCAAGAAAGTGCATATATTTTTCCATATATGACCATGCTTCTTTAACTATTCTTCTGTCGCCATACATTTTGTAAATATTGTAAGGACAAACAATACCCGCTTCTGCCCAACCAGGGGAATATGTATCTGATTTACGAATAGTAGCCACGCCATTTTCAGAAGGTATAGGCGCATATACAGGGTACGCGCCATTGCTCCATTGCGCATCATTTAAATCTCTTACCCATTTTGTGTGAAATGCTGCTATATCATTATTAAAAGCTGCAGAGCGCATATATACCTGCGCATCTCCGGTCCAGCCAAGTCTTTCATCGCGTTGCGGGCAATCAGTTGGTATATCAAAATAATTTGAGCGTTGCGTCCAAACTATATTCTTATAGAGTTGATTCAGCATTGCATTATCTGTTTCAAAGCTCCCGGATGTTGGTGTTGCAGAACTTAATACAATACCCTTTATATCATCAACACCAGGCTTTTGTTTTAAACCAGATAACTCAACATACCTAAACCCATGATACGTAAACGATGGCATCCATGTTTCCGGTCCATCACCACCTTTAAAAATATAAGTATCGGTTGCTCTTGCGCGCCGAAGATTTTCAGTAACCACTCTCCCATCTGTATGTAACATCTCGCCATACTTTAATATTACACTATCGCCTTTATCTCCTTTCAGTGTAAACCGTATTAATCCGGAAAAATTTTGCCCGAGGTCAACAACATATTTCCCCTTGTTTTCTGTTATCGACAATGCTTTAAGTTCTTCAATAACTTTTACAGGATTGCCGGGATATAATTGCAGTATAGCATTTTTATTATACTCCACCTGAACTTGCTGCCATTTCGCATCATCAAAGCCGGGTTTACTCCAATCATTAAATTCCAGTCTCGCATCATAAGTCTCTCCGTTTAATATATCAGCTTCTCTTATTGCGCCGGAAGATGCTTTCCATGTTGCATCAGTTACTATTGTTTCCTTTCTGCCATCCTTATACTCCACTTCTATTTGGGCTTTTAACAAAGGCACTTTTCCATAAAAGCCATGCGTAGTTGACGACCCTACCAGTAATGCATACCCTAAGTAACCGGCATACCAACCAGTTGCTACAGTTGCGCCAAAAGTGTTCTTTCCTTTCTTTATTTCGTGGGTAACATTATAGGCATTGTAATATACCCGCTTGTTATAATCTGTCCAGCCGGGAGCAAAATAATCATCTCCTATTCTTTTACCATTAATATAAAACTCATATAAGCCAAGCGAAGAAATATAGAGGTTTGCTTTTTTAATCTCATTGCTGATGCCTGCTTCTTTACGCATGTATGCAGCCGGGGGGAGATGATATGTTTTATTTACAGACTCAGCATTTAAATCATACCCGATCCATGAAGCTTTCCAGTCAGTTTGTTGCATTAATCCTGTACTCCAGTAAGCAGCATCACTCCATTTACCTGCAATACTTTTTTTATCCCAACTCCTTATTTTCCAATAGTATGTTTTGTTTGAAGACAAAGGCTTTCCATTGTATTCTACCTGGTTAGTAATATTATTATTCATCTTTCCTGAAGACCATATATCTCCTTTTCCTGATTGCAATATTTGCTGGGACGATGCTACAATAAGCTCCCACGCCGTTTGTACCTGGTCATTTTCTTTTGATATTAACTCCCAGCTAAACCGTGGTTTCTCTACATCAGTAAATGCATTGGTTTTGTATTCTACTCTTAAATTTACTGGCGTAATATCAGATTGCGCATAGCCTATAGACGTTAACAGTAATACAACTGCCTGCAGCAATATTTTTTTCATAATTATTTATTTTGAATAATGGCTTCGGACTTTTATTACTTAAAAGAAGAGCGAAAGAGAATATAATGCGTGAGCCTATTGGTATTTACACCTTACACCCTTTACCTTACGCCTTACTCCCTGATTACCTTAATTCCCTTCGGCGCATTAACAACAGTGTTGATTTTTCCGTCAGCCGTTTTTGTGTGTTTTACCTTTACAACACCCAGCGGTGTAGGAAAACTGCCTTCGGCAAATTGCAAATCACCAAGATGGGGTTGTACTTTAATAACCTTACAGCCGGGCGCCACAACTTTTATACCAAGCACATGTTCGGTTAACCACGGTGTTGGTCCTGATGCCCAGCCATGACTTAAACTATGCCTGAATCCCACATAACAATAGCCGCCATAGTCACCATGAATATCTTTTTGACCAGGCTTCGGTAATTCATCAATGCGTGAGGCATTTGGCAGCCAGTCGAGATTAAAATCTTCCCAAAAGGTTGTAGCGCCCAGCCCAAGCATTGCGCCCCAATATTCACGAATTGCGTCTATCCCTCCCTGGTAGTCGCCTGCCAGCGCTTTTGCCTGCAGCATATAGTACCCATAAAAAGTTGAAAAATTATGCGCGCCATTTACGCTTAAAATATCTTTATTGGCTTTATCAGCAGGCATTAACCCCGTGAGTGCCATCAAGGCCGCCGCCTGTTTTGAATTATTCGCATCAGGCACATATGCTTTTAAACGGGCTACTGCAGCTTCACTTTTTTGCGCAGCGGCAGGTTCATTCAATATTTTACATAACTCCGCTCCGGCAGTTAAAGACCATACCATCATTGCCTGCAACCCTGCATCAACACCCTTTTTATTTTCGCTTGAAGGCCAATCTAAAAATCTTGTGCCGTCTAATGTTTCTTTTCCATTATTATCAATTTTGGTGATGATATGATCAAGCAGTTTTACAAGATATTCTTTCTGCTGCTGCAGGTAGCTCAAATCACCATTATGCATGTACCAATCGCGGTGAATGATAATCCACCACATGGAGTAAGTACTGATACCATTCATCCAGCCGGGTATCGGCGTTATATCTCTTGACAAATCCAGGCTTTTTGGCACAACATCATTACTACCAAACACAGTAGCAATGGTTGATGTTTCAGGATGCATGTCTCCTACCCAAACCAGGCGATCTCGTTTAATGCCATCCCATAAATAATCCTGCATATTCAGATGCACGGTATATGCGCCTGTCGTCCATATTTTATTAAGTAATGTATCGCTGCTGTTAAATGAACCGAGATAAGGAATATCCCTGAAAGTAAAAATGGCTCTTACTTCTTTTAATTGCAATTCAACATTCGCATCTAACATATCAATGCGAACAAACCTGAAGCCGGTATTGCCAATCTCCAGTTTTCCCAGCCAGGGTACTTCAATAATCATATCACGCATGGCATGATCATTAGTTGCATTTTGTTTCGGCTCAATATCACTCATGGCTTCACTGGCTGATTCTCCAAATCGTACGCGCAGTTTTATGGGTTTATTGCCAGGGTACATACCGGTAACAATCTGCAAACCTCCATGCAGTTCTGTGCCAAAATCAAACAGCAATGCAGGCTTAATACCCCATGTACTTTTCAGCACACACATATCTCTGTTAGCAAGATCTGCCTGTCCATTGCCGGGCTTTAATAATCTTTGCGCATTTTTAATCTGGTCGCCGGCATTTTCTGTTTGCCATAATATTTTTTGTGGAGAAAGATAGCGGATAACCGTTTCAACAGATTGTGCGGCTGAAGCAGTTGCCTGGTCAAATACCGGCGGTAGCTGCGCATGCATTGTTGAGTTGAATACTATACTGAAAACAAAAAGAGAAAAAAGAAATTTCTTAGATCGAATAATATACCTCATGGCAATACAATTTCGCCGTCAAGGTAAAGGCAAAAAAGAAAACGTTCATCCTGTGCTATCCTGATAAAGATTTCTAAGAAGCTGTTTAAAAATAATTCCGTTTTAACAAACTGGTTATTTCACAGAGGCACACGAAGGATACACAAAGTTCCACAAAGAATGATAAAACGCTCTGTGGAACTTTGTGTATGCTTTGTGGCTCTTTGTGCAGCAAATCCTGTTTCGCCGTTGCGAACACCGGAATTTGTGGCAGGAAATATATATTTAGTATCTGTTTTAAAGCAACAGGCTTTATGCTTAGTATCTTGTATTCCTCATTAAAATCCGGCGTATGCTTTTTATTATTCGCGGTTATTGCTTTCACCTGAAGATGAGTTTTATGCAAGGTGGCTTAATTAAGCGGGGTATCATAAGCTATTGTAAAAAACCCTCCGGTTAGCCGGAGGGTTTTTATTATATCACTAACTTCTAACTTAACCTTTACTTCACCTCTTCAAACTCAGCATCGGTAACATTATCACCTGCGGTAGCATTAGCACCCTGGGGCTCCTGTTGGCCGCTCCGCCTGTAGGGCCACCCGCGGTAGCACCACCTTGCTGTGCCTTGTAAATTTCTTCAGAAGCCGCAGTCCATGCAGTATTTAACTCTGCAAGAGAAGAGTCAATAGCTGCAACATCCTGTTGTTTGTGCGCATCTTTCAATTTGCTGAGCGCAGATTCAATCGGCGCTTTCTTATCAGCAGATATTTTATCACCAAACTCTTTCAATTGTTTTTCAGTTTGGAAAATAAGACTATCGGCCTGGTTCACTTTATCAACTTTTTCACGAGCCTCTTTATCTGTTGTTTCATTGGCTTTTGCCTCAGCCTTCATTTTTTCAACTTCTTCTTTGCTCAAACCACTACCGGCTTCAATCCTTATCTTCTGTTCCTTGCCCGTGCCTTTATCTTTAGCGGTTACATTTAATATACCGTTAGCGTCAATATCAAAAATCACTTCAATTTGAGGCACTCCGCGCGGAGCCGGTGGTATACCATCCAGGTTAAACATACCAAGGCTCTTATTTTGAGAAGCCATCGGACGTTCGCCCTGCAATACATGAATTTGTACACCGGGTTGATTATCTGAAGCTGTTGAGAAGGTTTCAGATTTTTTGGTGGGTATAGTGGTGTTTGAATCAATCAGGCGCGTCATTACACCACCCATTGTTTCAATACCGAGAGAAAGCGGTGTTACATCGAGCAATAATACATCTTTTACTTCACCGGTTAATACCGCACCCTGTATAGCAGCACCAATTGCCACAACCTCATCAGGGTTAACACTCTTATTAGGTTTTTTACCAAAAAACTTCTCTACTATTTCCTGTACTTTAGGTATACGTGTACTACCACCTACCAATATCACTTCATCAATTTGAGAAGTAGATAAGCCTGCATCTTTCAAAGCCTGCTCACATGGTTTCAAACATCTTTCAAACAGGCTGTCTGCCAACTGCTCAAATTTTGCACGGGTTAATTTTTTAACCAGGTGCTTGGGCACACCGTCAACAGCGGTTACATAAGGCAGGTTAATTTCTGTTTCGCTTGAAGAAGACAGTTCTACCTTTGCTTTTTCAGCAGCTTCTTTCAAACGCTGTAATGCCATAGGGTCTTTACGCAAATCAATATTTTCATCTTTCTTAAACTCATCTGCCAGCCAGTCAATAATCACTTTATCAAAATCATCACCACCCAGGTGCGTATCACCGTTAGTTGATTTTACTTCAAACACACCATCGCCCAATTCAAGAATAGATATATCGAAAGTACCGCCACCAAGATCGAATACAGCGATTTTTTCATCCTTATGCTTTTTTTCCAAACCGTAAGCCAATGCCGCAGCAGTTGGCTCATTTACTATACGGCGAACGGTTAAACCGGCAATTTCACCGGCTTCTTTTGTTGCCTGGCGCTGGGCATCATTAAAGTAAGCAGGCACTGTAATAACAGCTTCTGTTACTTCCTGTCCCAGGTAATCTTCAGCGGTTTTTTTCATTTTCTGCAAAATCATTGCAGAAATTTCCTGTGGCGTATATAATCTGCCGTCAATATCTATACGAATAGTGTTATTATCGCCTTTTACAACTTTGTAGGCTACGTGTTTCAATTCTTCGGTTACCTCATCAAAGCGGCGGCCCATAAAGCGCTTTACTGACATTATGGTATTTACCGGGTTAGTGATGGCCTGACGTTTTGCAGGATCTCCTACCTTACGTTCGCCATTTTTTAAAAAAGCAACTACCGAAGGGGTTGTGCGGCGACCTTCATCGTTTGCAATTACTACAGGCTCATTACCTTCCATTACAGCTACACAGCTATTGGTGGTACCGAGGTCAATTCCTATTATTTTTCCCATATCTTTTATAATTGTATTAAATAATTTGATTAGTATGAATCTATTGTCAATCATTATGCCACTAGCCTTAAAAGTGAAAAAATGGCAGTTTTTTTTATTAGACCCTGACAGGTAAAAATCATTTAAAAATTAACGGGCTCAACCGCTTAGACGCAATAAAAGCTTTATATATTTATCTCAATTTTCAATACCTGTATGAAGCATGTTGGCAGTGTTTTTTTGATACTGATCTTTTTAAGTTCCTGTTCCAAAAAGATTATCCCGGAAAAGCCGGAACTGGCTAAAACTTATTTCTCGCTGGATTCATTACCGGTAAGTGATATTGACATCCCGCTCAGGGTTAACCTGAAGCCATTATATGAAATAGCAGAAAAGAATGTACAAAAAATTTATGCCTCTGATGGCTGGCCAAATGAATACATTATAAATAATTGCGATACAAAGTATATGTATCGCTTCAAAAGAGGACCGCTGCGGATAAGCTCAAACGGGAACGTGGTTAACTTTAATTTTACCGGCAGCTATATTATTGCAGGGGCTCAGCGTGTGTGTACCGGCTCAGGAAGCGACAGGGTAGCAGTTACGCCCTGGTCGCCGGTATGCGCCTGCGGATTGAAGGAGGCAGAGCCAAGGGTAGATATCGGCTATAAAGCTAACCTCCAACTTAAAAACAACTTTGATGTCGCAGCTAAATTCCATGCAATCGATCCGAAGCCGCTGGACAAATGTACTGTTTGCTTTTGGGGGCATGATATTACCCCTATTGTTATGACTCAATTAAAAGATGAATTGATGATAGCTGGTAAGGATATTGAGGACTCGCTCAATAGTTTAAATTTTCGCCCGCAATTTCAGCAGCTATGGGATGTGCTGAACACAAGTATGAAATTGTATGATGTTGGCTATCTGCAATTGAATCCCGAAAAAATAAGAATGAGCTCATTGTATGCCCAGAATGATTCCCTGAATATTTCTATCGGTATTTCTGCACGCCCATTGATTAGCCTCACAAAAACAACTGACTATAAAACAGTTGTTCCTGATATCAGTGATTTTACCCGCCGCAAAGGTTTCAACATATATATAGACGCTGTTATGAATTATGATTCGTTAAGCCGTCTGCTTACCAAACAACTGGCAGGCAAACGAATTGATATGGATAAATTAGGAAAGTATATTATTATAGAGAAATGTGACCTCTACGGAGTAGACAACGAAAAACTCATTATTAAGGTGCGTTTCAGAGGATCTGATAATGGCATTATGTACTTAACAGGTAAGCCGGTATTTAATCCATCTAAAAATGAATTACAGGTTAAAGACATTGATTACGATATACGCACCAAAAATTTTTTGATTAAAACAGCCAAATGGATGTTTAACAGAAAAATCATTAACGAACTGAACAAATATTCAACCTTTAACATGCAGGCTTACACAGATACTTTAATAAGTAAGGTAAACAGCCAAATGAACAGGGAGTTACAAAAAGGAATATTCTCTGTTGGAAAAATTGAAACGATACAAATTGTAAATATCTACCCTTTAAAAGACAATTTTATACTGAGATGCAGTAGTAAAGGAGAGTTAGCCATACAGATAGATTCATTCAGGCTATAAGAACTATACTTCAAATATGCCGTTCTTAATGGCATATAAAACCAATCCAACACGCGATTTAAGTTTTAGCTTTTCAAACAAAGTATTCCGGTAATCTTCCACACGCCTCTGCCCCACAAACATTTTTTCTCCTATATCTTTGTAAGAAAGATCGGAACATACCAGCTTAAGAAACTCTTTTTCCTTTTCTGTTAAATAAACAATATCATCAGGCACTTCCATGTTTTTATTAAGGCCGCCAATAACTTTTCCGGATATATAATCAGATAAATAAAAATTCTTTTTCATAACAGAGCTAAGCGCGGTTTGTAATTCCTCCGGGTCTGTTGTTTTTAAAATATATCCTTTAGCTCCTAATTTAAGCATCCGTATAATCGTACTTTCATCACTCAACATGGATAAAGCCAGTACTTTAATCTGGGGATAATTTTTATATAGCCACTCTGCAGTTTCAAAGCCGTTCATTCCGGGCATATTTACATCCAATAAAATAATATCCGGAACGTACTTTTTGAGAAGAAGTTGTTTTAATTCTTCGCCATTTGCAGCTTCAAATGCAACTGAAAAATTATCAAATGACTCAATAAGTTTAGCCAACGCATTCCTCAAAAGCGTATGATCATCTACAATAGCTACATGTATAGCTGATTTATTATCCATAGTTATTCATCGATCGTTTGGGCTGATGTAGTTATAGGCAGTTCCATTTTTACTGATGTACCTTTACCGGGATCGCTGTTAAAAACTATAGTTGCTCCAATTAATTTAGCTCTGTTCATCATACTTTTTAAACCTACTCCTTTCAGTGGAGATTTTGAATCTTTTTTGTCCTGCATGCTGAACCCAACGCCATTATCTGCTACGGAGAGTATAAAATTATCATGCGAGGTGTAATTCAAAAGAATATTTAACTGAGTGGCTTTTGCATGCTTTAATATATTATTGACAAGCTCCTGGAAAATGCGAAATATAAAAACCTCTTTCTGCCCGCTTAGTTTATATTCTTCTCCTTTCACATCAAATTGTACATTCATCAATCCTGTTTTCTTAAGTGTTTGCAGGTCAAACCGCACAGATTCAACCAATCCGATTTGTGCAATCCTGTCGGTATGAAGGCTTTTTGTAAGGTCGGCAAGATCAAAAACGGCTTTGTTCAGCACTTCCCTGATATGCTGCAAAGGTTCGTATGCCTTATGTTCTTTTTCAATAGGTAAAACTGACAGGGATAATTTTACTACCGATAAAATCTGCCCGATATTATCATGCAATTCCTGGGCAATGTTCTTTAACGTAGCTTCCTGAATTTCAAGTTGAGATTTCAGTACCTCCTGGTCATACTCTTCTTTAAGCTTGGTTAACTCCTGCTCTTGCCTGTGCTGCCTTTTTTGGTACAGGAGAAGAACAGTAACTATAAATCCTACCAGCAGAAATGCCAATAACGCCCCGATTATTATTAAGACGAAGAATTCCTGATCCTGATTTTGCATAGTGACGCAATGATAAAGGATGAATATAATAAAATATTAAGGACGGATATAATTGAGTTATAATTTTTTATGAAGATATTCGATGAACTGTATAGAAAGTTATTTAATGCAAATAGGGGAAAACCGCAACTATAAAAGAACAGCAAGCCTGAACATATCCAGAAAAACGGGTCTCTTACTAAATTGATATATTTATCAGATGTGAATAATTCATAAAAATAAAATATAGTGGAAAAAACGATAATAAGCGTACCTATTGCATAAGAAATGCTTACAAACTGATCTTTTGCAATTTGTAGAAAAAATATATTCATAATAACAAATACCGGGAAAATCCATGAGGCTAAAAGCAAAAAAAGCCTCATCTTCCTGCTACGAATTATTTGCCTTACCAATAAGAAGTAAAAAATTGAATGCAGTATAACAAAGATGTTATATAGCCAAACATTAGATTTAGAATGATAACTCAACCATAATGCCCCGATTTCAATTGAAAATGTTATAAATAAAAAGGGCGATATAAGGTAAAGAAACAGGGGTAGCTTTTTCTGAAAATAGAAAGCGCAGGCAGATATAGCTGCCAGCAAAATAAAATATAAATATATCTCGCTAAATAACACTCACACAAGATATGGGGAGTAGCTGATTAAAAAAATAAAACCTCCTGATAATTCAGGAGGTTTTAGCTATCTGTAAAATAAGACGCTATACGCTTTTATTTTATACTATTGTCATTCCTTCATTACCTCTATCTACGATTGTTATGCCGATGCCACCCCAATCATCAGCTTCTGTATCGGTTGGTTTAGGAGGAATGGGGCAATTTGGAGGACAAATTCTTCCAAAATTATATGCAAGGATCGACGTCGTTTCTCCATCGTGAACATAGATATCTTTATGTCCAATACCTTCTTCCATTTCTTTGCTCTTTGTTGCTACAAGCGCCAGAGTCTGGCGTCCTGCATACTCTGGTTTTTCGGCAAAATCTGATGGATATGCTGCAAAATAGAATTTAATGCCATCTGCACCATGCATTTTAGCTGTACTGATAAACTCTTCAAGTTCCTCAATACTGTACCAGGTACTTAATGAATCTTCCTTCCCAATACGGGCGGAATTGTGTACCCACCTTTCTTGTTTGTAAGTTCTGATGATACTGTCTACGTAGTTAGTGTTTACGTACTTTCCGCTCTTTAGTGATTTTTTTTGAATTGTAAGCATGTTCTGTGGTTTAAAGTGAATGAATTAAAAATTTCACTGTAAAACTAAACGTGCTTAATAGAAAAAAATATATGCAAACACTTACAAAACAATTAATTATAAATTAACACTATTTATACTAATTAGAAATTCAGTAACAAATGATAATTACACGAAAAAGAAACCGTTAAAACAACATAAAAAAACCGTTAAAAAACGGTAGCGTTTGTACCGTTTTTTAACGGTGGCAAACTACCGTTAAAAAACGGTAGTAAAATACCGTTAATTATTTTTAATGCCGTATATATTTTTATTAGATATTTAATTGACTATTGATTGGTGATCATGTATGTCAGCAGATTTTTCCAACTTATCCTGGAAACCTGGTTTTGAAGAGAGGCTCTTAAAGAAGAGTTAGTGGCTCAATATCCTAAAACTTGTGATACCCGGTTGTAGTTTAAACTGCTTTTTTAAAAATTAGTTTTATAAAATGCTGCCATAAAACCTTATCCTATTTCTTCGTACAGGCTGTTGCCAACCTATAAAACACCCTTATGGGTAACCATTAAAGGAATAAAATTGCTTGGACCATGAAACAAGTTAGACATGGAAAACACCTGATCTATCTTATCCATCTCCTCGAAAAAAGTAATGGACAATAAATGGTCTAAGCATTTATTCCAATTTCAATTTTTAGTTTTAAAGGTGAAATGCCGTTGTGTGAGATAGCTGAAACAAACCACAATAATTGTTGTAACTATTTTGGCTATTGTTGGATAAAATCCAAATTGCTCTACAAAGAGTTTTATAAAAATATAATTTAAAACCACACACACTACTACCATCGCAAAATACCTGATCAACTGTATTCTTCCCCGCAAAGTAGACCCGGTAAATACTACATTCCGCATCAGCAGAAATCCTATGGGAAATGTTACGAAAAAAGAGATAATAAATGAGGCTATATAAGGACTAATACTTATAACAGGCGTATGTACTATTTGTTTTTTTAAGATGAAATTATAGGTAATGAAGTAAATAATAATATCAAGCAAAGTATTACCTCCCCCACACGCTACATACCGGAATGTTTGCCTGTCAATAAATTTTTGAAAAGGTGTATAAGCAAAGTCAAGCAGCGCAACTATGAAATGCTTCAAGTGGTATGGTTATAGATAAAATAGTACACAAAATAAGAGGTTTTTCTTCCAAATGAGAAGAATAAGTTTTAGTCATACAAAAAAAGCAGTCTCAAAATATATTGAGCCTGCTTTTACATTTTACTTTTCTTTAAAATTATTGTTTAACATACTGCACTTCAGCACTTATCCTAACCTCATCACTTACTACTACCCCGCCGGCTTCTGTAGCGGCATTCCAGTTTAACCCAAAATCTTTACGGCTAATTTTTGCAGAAACAGAAAAACCTGCCTTTGTTTGACCATAAGGATCCTTTACGATACCACCGGCTTCAATAAATATTTTTGCTTTTTTTGTTACTCCGTGCAATGTAAGTCCGCCTTCTGCTTCATATTCATCGCCACCCTTTGAGGTCAATCCATTTGCCTCAAACAGCAGTTCCGGATATTTTTCAGTTTCAAAAAAATCAGGGCTTTTAAGATGAGCATCTCTTTGCTCATTACCGGTAGTGATAGAATCTACTGTTGCCGTGAACCTGATCTTAGCTTTTGTAAAATCATCTCCTTCGGTCTCTACCGTTGAGGCAAACTCCCGGAAACTGCCTGTTACGTTAGTTATCATTAAGTGCCTGATCTTAAATTGTATTTCGCTGTGTGCGGGATCTATGATCCATTTAGTTGTTGTCATGATTCGTTTCGTTTTAGCATTTTGATTGCAAATATCATCAATGTTTAAACATTGATTTGTTAATTATTTCTTCCCTTTACCCTTCAATATATCATATAAAACAGAAACCCCGGCATCCAACCGGGGTTTCTGTTTTATAAAGATCGTTTTAGCGCTCAACAATAATCTTTCCTTTCTGCTCTCCTCCTATCAGTTCAACACTGCGGTTAATAAACCCGGTAAGATTATTTCCTTTCAGCAAACCCTGTGATAGCAATGCAAGATCTGCGAGATTGTGCACCAGCTTTTCCTTTTTACTGCTATCTGTTTCAGCTAAAATATTCTGATAGATAGGATGATTACCATTCACCGTAAGCGATACTTCATCAGGCATATTAGCATAAAAGCTGCCCATAGGGCCACTTACTGATGCCATATCTTTCATACGCCTCATAAATTCGGGCCTTGTTGCCACAACAGGTGGAGCATCGGCGCTAAGGCCTTTTACTTCTACCGTCATATTCACCTCAGGCATTTTAATATCAAACAGGTTTTTCAATGCTTCAGCTTCATCCTTATTCAACACAGATTCTCCTCCCTCCTGTTTATCAACAAGATTGTCTGTTATATCAGCATCAACACGGGTAAAAACTACATTCTCTAATTTATGTTCTACCTGGTTAATGAAGGCAGCATCAACAATAGTTTCCATCTTCACAACAATATAACCCTTAACTTTCGCCTGTTGTATATAGGCATCCTGCTGTACGGGGTCAGTGGTATATAAAATAACAAGTTTGCCATCTTTATTCTTCTGCAATGGCTCAGCAGCTAACCTGTATTCTTCCAGCGTATAAAATTTACCGCCGTCAACATCTTCAAACAGGTTGAACTTGTTTGCCTTTTCAAAAAATTTATCGTCTGTCATCATTCCATACTTCACAAACAGCCCTATGCTCTCCCACTTTTCTTCAAATGCCGCTCTTTCTTTATTAAATATCTCTTCAAGTTTATCTGCTACTTTCTTTGTAATGTAATTATTGATCTTTTTAACATTGGGATCGCCCTGCAAATAACTGCGGCTTACGTTAAGCGGAATATCAGGAGAATCAATCACACCCTGCAACAGCATCAAAAACTCAGGCACTATATCTTTCACCTCATCTGTTACAAATACCTGGTTGCTATAAAGCTGAATTTTATCTTTTTGTATTTCGTAGCTCTGCTTTATTTTAGGAAAATACAAAATACCGGTAAGGTTAAATGGATAATCAACATTCAGGTGAATCCAAAAGAGTGGTGTTTCATTATAGGGATACAGCTCTTTATAAAAATTCTTATAATCTTCAGGTGTAAGCTCCGAAGGCTTTTTTGTCCAGGCAGGGCTGGTATTGTTGATCTGCTTATCTTCAAAAAAGATAGGAACAGGTAAAAACCGGCAAAACTTTTCCAAAATCTGCCTTATTCTGTGAGCCTCCAAAAATTCCTTGCTTTCTTCATTAATATGGAGAATAATATCGGTGCCTCTCTCCTTTTTATCCACTTCTTCCAGGGTAAATGCCGGGCTGCCGTCACATTCCCATTTTACTGCCGGTGAATCAGGTTTATATGATTTAGTTACTACCTCCACCTTATCGCTCACCATAAAAGCGGAATAAAAACCAAGCCCGAAGTGACCTATTATATTCGCGTCATTCTGCCCTTTATATTTCTGAAGAAACTCTTCGGCGCCGCTAAATGCCACCTGGTTCAGGTATTTATCAACCTCTTCGGCTGTCATGCCAATTCCACGGTCTGAAATGGTGAGCGTTTTTGCATCTGTATCCAGCTTTATGTCTATTCGTAATTCACCCAACTCGCCTTTCGCTTCACCTAAGGAAGACAGGGTTTTTAATTTCTGGGTAGCATCTACCGCGTTACTCACTAATTCCCGGAGAAAAATATCATGTTCGCTGTAAAGGAACTTTTTAATAATCGGAAATATGTTTTCCGTTTGTACTCGTATATTGCCTTTTTGCATAGTATTAGTAATTATATAAATATTATATATTGCGCTATATTAACAAATAAAATGCCATTTGATAGATTACTGACAGTATGGCAAGGAAGGTGTAGGGTATAGGGTAAGGTATATTGCCCGATGTAGAGACAAGGCATACCTTTTATCTTTATAAATAATTGCCCGGATATAATAAAAAAACTACCTTTGCACCCCATTATTTAAAAACCAAAAATTCAGGGTAATGAACAATTATGAATTGATGGTGATTTTTACCCCTATTCTGAGTGAAGAAGAATTTAAAGCAGCTCAGAAAAAATACACTGATCTTGTTGCCGAGGCAGGCGGTGAGATAGTGCATTCTAACCCCTGGGGGTTAAAATCACTGGCGTATCCCATCCAGAAAAAAACCACAGGTATTTACTGGGTGATGGAATTTACTGCGCCATCCAGCTTCAATGAATCTTTGAAGATTCAACTGCTACGTGACGAGCAGGTTTTACGTCACATGGTAACGAAACTCGATAAATACGCCGTCGTGTACAATGCCAGAAAGAAAAGTGGTGTAAATTATAAAACCGAAAAAGCGCAGGCTGAATAGTTATGGCAAAGGCTAATGAAATAAAATATCTTACGGCTATCAAAACTGAGAAGCCTAAGAAAAAATTCTGCCGCTTTAAGAAATACGGCATCAAGTACATCGACTACAAGGATATTGAGTTTTTAAAAAAGTTCCTGAATGAGCAGGGTAAAATGTTGCCCCGCCGCATTACCGGAAATTCACTCAAATATCAGCGTAAAGTGTCTGACGCAATAAAAAAAGCCAGGCAAATGGCTTTATTACCTTACGTAACTGATCTTTTAAAGTAGGAGGCAATCATGGAAGTAATCTTAATACAAGACGTAGATAACCTGGGCTCTGCCAACGAAAAAGTAAAGGTAAAGAGCGGTTACGCACGTAATTATCTCATTCCTCAGAAATACGCTATCGAAGCTTCCCCATCTAATTTGAAACAATTGGAAGAAAAGCTGAAACAGCTTAAGAAGAAAGAAGAAAAATTACTGGCTGAAATTAACCAGGTAATAAGCAAGCTGAACGAAGGTCCATTAAAAATTGGCGCTAAGACCGGTACCTCAGGCAAAATTTTCGGTAGCATTACTACCGTACAACTTGCCCGTGCCATCCGCGACCAGAAAGGATACGAAATAGACCGCCGCAGAATTCATATTCTGGATGAGGTTAAAGAACTCGGCACGCACAAGGCTAAAGTAGATTTCGGTAACGGAAACGAAACCGAGCTCAGCTTTGAAGTAGTGGCTGAATAATATTTCAAACTATATGCAAAAGAGTAAAGCTATCGTAGTTTTACTCTTTTGCTTTATATGGGTTTTTACTTATCCTTCTTTCCGTTTGTAATAAATATGGTATTTTTTATGGTATTACTAAGGAAAGCATTATCTTCACAATTAAGTAATGCCCATTAGTTCTATTCTGGCTGGTATTTACGGCTATTTCTCCGGGTTCTCAGATCATTGTAGCAACTATGTTTTCATTACCATTTTTATTTTTATTATTTAAAATTTTGTTACAATGAACCTGTATGTAGGAAATCTCTCCTGGACTATGACAGAAGACGATTTAAGAACTTTATTTGAACAGTATGGTACTGTTTCCTCTATTAAAATTGTTAAAGACCGCGAAACCGGAAGAAGCAAAGGATTCGGTTTTGTAGAAATGGAAAATGACACCGAAGCCCAGAATGCGCTCAGCAGCCTTTACGACAAAGAAATACAAGGCAGAAAGGTTGTAATTAACGAAGCCCAGGAAAGACCGGCAAAACCAGGCGGTGGCGGTGGTTTTAAGAAAAGAGGCTTTGGCGGCGGCGGTGGCGGCTACAACAAAGGCGGCGGCGGTGGATACCGTGATCGCGATCGTGGCGGAGACCGTGGCGGTTATAACAAAAGAGATTATAACAACGACTATTAAGTAATAATACTTTCAACCTTTTTTAAAATCCCGAAGCAGTTCGGGATTTTTTTATTTTGATGCAGCATGGGTGGAAGGTGTAAGGTATAGGGTTTAGGACTGGCGCAGATGCCTTATACCTTTAGCCCTATACCTTATGCCTTATGCCTTACAAAAAACAAATGAATGATTACAGTAATTATACCTGCATTAAATGAATCAAAAACAATTGGGCAAATTATCAGCTTCTGTAAAAAGAATGTATTAGTTACGGAGATAGTAGTAGTTGACGATAACTCGGAAGACAACACTGTTGAAGTTGCTTTACAGAACAAGGCAAAAGTAGTACATAGTACCATCAGAGGCAAAGGCATTTCAATGAAGGATGGTATTCAAAATGCGGAGAATGATATTTTAATTTTTCTTGATGGAGATATAGATCCTTACCCTGAAAAAACGATTGAGCTGTTAACCGAACCTATTATTAACAATGAAGCGGACTTTGTAAAAGCGAGTTTTGCCAGAAATGCCGGAAGGGTAACCGAGCTGGTAGCCAAACCACTTCTTAACATATATTACCCCGGACTGGCAGGCTTTTCGCAACCACTAAGCGGCATGATAGCCGGTAAAAAACAATTTTTCAACAGGATTAATTTTATTAATGACTATGGCGTGGATATAGGTATACTAATTGATATGTATTTAATGAAAGCCCGTATTAAAGAGGTTAACATTGGGTATATAGAAAATAACAGCAAACCATGGGAAGGGTTAGGTAAAATGAGTAAAGAAGTATCGCGGGCTATTATTACAAAAGCACAGGGAGTAAACAAAGAGGATATTTCCTCTGAAGATATTTCTTCAATGGAAACGATACAGAGAGAACTACATAATACGCTGAAAGAAAACCTCTCTGATTATAATAAAATGATAGTATTTGACCTTGACAACACTATTTTTAAAGGAAAATTTATTGATACCTGTGCAAAAGCTTTTGGGTTTGTTCGCGAACTCGAAGATTTACGTTTTAATGAAAAAGACCCGATTATACTTACGAAAAGAATTGGCTTATTATTAAAAGGCAGAACCATAGATGAGCTTTTACATATTGCAGCAGAAATTGATATTGTAGATGATATACAGGAAGTAATCCGGGAATTGAAAGAAAGAAAATACCGGGTTGGAATAATCAGTCATAGTTATGCGCTGATAGCAAACTATGTAAAACAAAATATTGGTGCTGATTTTGTATATGCAAATCAATTAGCGTTTTTTGAAGGCAAAGCAACAGGAGAAGTAAATTTACCTTCCTATTTCTTTGCGTCGCCGGATAGTATTTGCGGGCATGCTTTTTGCAAAAGCAATGCATTGCAATTTGCCTGCGATAAATTCAACGTGCCGTTAAAAAATTGTATTGCAGTGGGCGATGATAAAGATGACAGGTGTATCGTAACACATGCCGGAAAAGGAGTAGCCTTTTGCAGCACTGATGAATTACTTGAAAAAGTTTCATTTGCATCAATTAAGGAAAAAACATTTTACCCCTTGCTGAAAATAGCCTGACAAACATTTACAGGCGCTCTTATATAATCAATAAACCAAAATACTATGCAAAACAATTTTTACAATATTCTTGTGCCCGTAGACTTTACTGTAAAAAACAAATGGGCTATTATGAAGGCTATTGAGTTAGCGAATAGCTTTAATTGCAATATTCACCTGGTGCACGTGGTATTTAAGCCTGTTTTTCCTTTAATAAATATTGACGCGAGCAATTTTACACCTTACGCGTCTCATATTGACATGCAAACCTGCCGTGAAAAATTAGCAGAACTAAAAGCTGTATATAAAAAACAAATGGTTGGAGAAGGCGACATTGAAATCAGCCTTTTGCAGGGGCATCCACAAAAACAATTAAAGCAATATATTGAAACCTATAAAATGGATTTGGTTGTGATGGGCCTGGCAAAGTTCAATTTGCCTGACAGAATAATTTCATCCATCTCTATAAGTCTCCTTGCAAAAAAGGTAAGCATACCTATACTTGCTATAAGGTCAAGCGGATTAGTCAGCCATTTTAAAAAAATTGTATTACCGCTGCATGATGATATTCCTGTTGAACGCGTAAAATTAGCCACCATGCTTGCACGTTCCTTTAAATCTACTGTTTATCTTGTTTCATTAAGAAGTAACAGTAATGAAAAAAATGTTTTAGATAAAACATTAGAGCTTGTACAAAGTGTATCTACTATACCGGTGCAATGTTTTCTATTAGAAGGTCAGAACCTTGCAAAAAGCACACTTGATTTTTCAAGGCGCATCAATGCTGATTTAATACTTGGGCAATCAAAAAAAGAATTTCAATTGCCGGGATTATGGAACAGGATAACCAACCGCATAATGGCTTATGCTTCTAAAATACCTGTGCTTACTTTTAATAAATCAGCGGAATAAATAGCTGCAGACCTTACATGTTTTGAAACCTGTAAGGTCTGCAGCTATTGAGTGTTGAGCTCCTTATACTACGTGAAAATATTAGGTAGCTTTATCTTTTCCCTAACTCAATTACTTCACAATCCTTCATATTGTTTCCATCAATAGTAAGTCGCACTATTGTTCTTACTTTTTGCCACCCTTGCTTACCTGCAGCACCGGGATTAATATGCAGGCACTGCAACTTATCATCATACATTACTTTCAAAATATGAGAGTGGCCACTGATAAATAGCCTTGGCTGAGTAGCTATTATCTCCTGTTTAACACTAGGCGCATAACTGCCGGGATAGCCACCGATATGTTGCATGTATACAGGTATTTCTTCTATAGTAAAATGCAGCTTTTCAGGATAAACACTTCGCACATCATTGCCATCTATATTGCCATATACTCCCCGCAAAGGTTTATACTTCTTCAACTCCTCTGCAATCGCGATATTACCAAAATCACCTGCATGCCATATTTCATCGCATTGCGCAAAGTGATCAAAAACCTTTTCATCAAGATAGCCGTGCGTGTCTGATATTATGCCAATTCTTTTCATTGTTATTATACTGCAATCGCCAGAAGCGATAAGATAAACGTGTTAAGCGAAGCAATAGTTCACTTCATACCTATAAATATTCCATCTTCTGTAACTTCTACCGGCCAACATTTCATATAATATCCTTCACCGCTAACATTTCGCCCTGTTTGTATATCAAATTTATACCGGTGAATGGGACATACTACGCTTCCCACCGGATTAATATATCCATCTGCCATTATGCCGCCGGCGTGCGGGCACTTATACGCAAAGGCATGTAAACCGTTATTATATTTTCCTACACATATTTTTTTGCCATTCACTTCCGCAACGGCAATATTATTACCTGCAAAATCAAGTTCGTTGATGTGCTCTGCCAGCTTATGCCATTGATAATTCGTATCAAACATTAATAAAAAAAATTGGTTTTATACGGGTAGCGTATGCGATAGTTCTCCCGGATTTTATCAATCAATACTTTTCTCAGTTCATCAATGTTCTGCCTTTCGGTTGCGGAAATAAAAATACAATTACCCCTTGTTTCATTCACCCATCTTTCTTTCAGCTCCCGCAGCAACTGTTCTTTTGTTTCGCCGTCCAGCCATTCATCAAATATATTTTTTACATACAAATCCATCTTGTTAAACACCGTAATCACCGGTTTATCGTGGCAGCCAAGTTCCTGCAATGTTTTGTTCACTACCGCCATCTGGTCTTCATATTGCGGGTGAGAGATATCTACCACATGCAATAAAATATCACTTTCTTTCACTTCATCCAGTGTACTCTTAAAGCTTTCTACAAGATGGTGAGGAAGTTTCCTGATAAACCCTACCGTATCGCTGAGTAGAAATGGCGTGTTCTCAAAAACCACTTTCCGGGTAGTTGTATCTAAAGTGGCAAAGAGTTTATTTTCTGCAAAAACTTCACTCTTACTCAACACATTCATTATAGTTGATTTGCCCACATTGGTATAGCCCACCAATGCTACGCGTATAAACTCCCCCCGCTCTTTCCGTTGTGTATATGCCTGCTTATCAATTTCCGCAAGCCGCTTACGCAGTAATGATATTTTATCGCGAACTATACGGCGGTCGGTTTCTATTTCTGTTTCACCAGGGCCACGTGTACCAATACCGCCACCCAAACGTTCAAGGTGCTTCCACATACCGCGGAGCCTTGGGAGTATATACTGGTATTGCGCCAGCTCTACCTGTGCTTTTGCCTGCGCTGTTTTTGCACGGCTGGCAAAAATATCAAGAATCAGGTCGCTCCTGTCAATCACCTTAATATCAAGCGCTTTTTCAATATTGGTAATCTGGGCGCCTGTTAGTTCATCATCAAAAATAGCTACCTCAATATCTTTATGCGCCTGAATATAATCATGTATTTCTTCCAGCTTTCCTTTACCAATAAAAGTTTTACTATCAGGATGAGGAAGTTTTTGAAAAAATGTTTTTACCGCTTTTGCTCCTGCAGTTTCAGCCAGGAAGGCCAGTTCATCAAGATACTCATGCAACTGCTGCTCGGTCTGCTGCTTATATACCAGCCCTACGAGGATTGCCTTTTCCTGTTTTGAAAATTTATTTTTCTTATCAATCAACTCAGTTCAATTTTATTTTACAAATGTAAACCAGTATCAAATAAAAACGGATGCCATAGACATCCGTTTATTATATTTCAATACAATCAATAATTATTACAGCCCGCTAATACACAAACCAATGGTATAAGGTTTAATATCAGGTCCATATCCATCACGTACAAAAGCGTTAATCTGGTAAGTTCCAAATAAGGAGAAAACGCCATACCCTATTCTTACAGTAGCTGCCAGGCGGGTAGCATTAAAGTTCCTCCTGTCTTTCACCCTTACACTATAATTGCCATTTCCTTCTGTATCTCTTGAAATTTTTGCTTTGGTGTGCGCATCTATCATTGTGCCCACTTTAAGGCCAATAGCTGCTTTGAACGACTTATTGAAGTTTTCAGGATTAGCAGTGTACCTTAGTTCAACAGGTATTTCCAGGTAAGTGGTTGCTAACTTATACTTTTTATAGGTGTTGGCAGTATCACCGGTAAAAGTTAATGGAGACGTGGTTAAATCAATGGAAGTTTCCTTAAAGAACATATTATCTGTTCCAACGCCCACTCCCGCCGCCGCACTGAAATTTGGAGTGGATTTAAATGGAAAGTCATACATAAAATACATATTAAATGTTCTGCTAAGCCCCCTTGTATTAATATCATCAACATCACCGGTCCAACCATTATACCCAAGCTGTAACATAAAGTGGTCAGCAGCCCTGCCGGATAATTGAGCTTTACTCCAATCTTTCTTTTTAGGAATTGAATCAGTTTCAGTTTGAGCAAAAATATAATTGCCGGAAATAATAAATAATGCCAGTAGCAATGAGAAACGCTTCATAATTTTAATTGAGTGACAAATGTATCCTGCAACAGGTTAATAAAAGGTTAAAGAGGGATTTCTATGAAACAGATTTTTTGAACTTTATCTGCTCTGTCTTAAAAAATACCTTGTATTTACATTATAAGAAAAAACAGTTGCTGAATAGCGGACCCTGCCCCAGATTTTACCAGGGAGATCCAGTATATTTTGTGGACCCTGCTGGGCTCGAACCAGCGACCCTCTGATTATGAGTCAGATGCTCTAACCGGCTGAGCTAAGGGTCCAGGAATATGATAAATGAAATAAGTAAAAGAGCTGCCTTTGTTATTAAAGGAGTGCAAAGGTAGAAAAAAAGATGATTATGAATAATTTTTCTTCAGGCAGCATAATTTAATTTTGCTGCATCCTATAACAAAAGGCCTTATTATTAAAGATTAGATTGCATTAGATTGCTCCTGATGAATAATAATCATCCCGATATCGAATTACTCCAGCAGAAAGTTGCGCTTTTTAGTGACCAACAGTCATATAATGAGCTATTCCTGCATTTCTATATATCCCTTCAACAATTTGCCTATTCATATGTAAAATCCAGGCAATTGTCTGAAGAGGTGGTTTCGGACGTATTTATAAAAATCTGGGAGAAAAGAAATATCCTTCACAAAATCAGCAATCTTAAGCTTTACCTTTTTACCAGCACCCGCAATACGGCAATCAATTACCTGAAAAAACAAAAAGGAGAACAGCATATTCCGGCAGAAGATTATTGGGTTGAGCTAAACAGTGTTTATTTTGACCCGGAAAAACTAATGATTACTGCAGAAATGCTCACAAAAATTCAAAAAGCAATTCAAAGCCTGCCGCCCAGATGCAAAATGATTTTTAAATTGGTAAAAGAGGAGGGATTAAAATACAGGGAAGTTGCCGCCCTGCTTGATTTGTCTGTAAAAACTGTAGAAAACCAGATGATGCTTGCATTAAAAAAGATAAGTACCGAAATTGGTTTTAACATTAAACATTCCATCTCCACAACAACGTAAGTCGCCCGACTCTTTAAAAGCGACATTATTTCCGAAATTCACGACAGGAAGACACAAAATCAGGATAAATAAACGTTATTTACCATTAATCATGGCATAATTTTGGCTTAATACTATGGCAAATCGTTTCGACCTGTTACATTTGCGTTCTACCCCAATATCAATAGCAAAACCTTTCACGAATTATTAGGATTTCCGTAACCCCTGTGAATCAACCAATTATTTTGTAGCCTTCTTTTTTGGAATCATAATTGCAAAGAGGGGGCAAACCAAAAAATTGAGTTATTTATGAAGAAATTTTATTTAAGAGGTTTTGGTTGTTTATTTTTCATCATATGTTCACTTGCATTTGTGCAGGCTGAAACAATAAATGATCACGGTACCCTTCCCCAAACAAAAGATACAACTATTAAAACAGCAGTTCCTTCAGGAATTGTTGTAGCCGATGCAGTTAACGCACCCAGTGCAGAAGAATTGATTTTAATGGCTAAAAGTGAAGAGATTGCAAAAGCTTCTTCCGCCATAAAAACAATCTCTTTAAGAGAAAAAATGTTTAAAGAATTACACCCGGCTTCTATTTCCTTTGTAAAGTCTTACCAGCAAAACAATGAAAACCGCCTTGAAAAGATCAAATTAAAATACGACCGCCAGTTTAAACTGATAGATAATATTTTGGAAAAGCACCGGTTGCCTACCAATCTTAAATACCTGGCAATCATTGAATCAGAGTTATCAAATTCAGCTTTATCAAATAAAGGCGCTGTTGGCCCCTGGCAGTTTATGGCTACCACAGGGCGCCTGATGGGTTTAACAATCAATGGCCGCAGAGACGAAAGAAAAGATTTGACTAAAAGCACCCATGCTGCGGCTAAATATCTTAAAAGCTTATATAGCCAGTATAACGACTGGTTGCTGGTTATAGCAGCATACAATGGCGGCGGTTCAAGAGTTAATAATGCTATAAAGAAAAGCGGCAGCAGAGATTTCTGGAAATTGCAACAATATTTACCCTTAGAGTCCCGCAATCACGTAAAGAAATTTATAGCAGCTCAATTTGTACTGGAAGCAAGTGATGAATTGGTACCGTTATTTGATATCAGGAACCTGAGCAGTGATGAACTTGCCAATACTGAAATATTAAATGTTATCGGCAAATTTAAAGCGGCTGTTATAGCAAAGGCTTTGGGTATGGAAGAATCAACGTTCAACTTATACAATCCCGGCTTCGACAGAGATGTGTCAACTAAAGGATATAGTATGAGAGTGCCTAAAGACAAAGTTGCCGAATTTAACGCACGCCGTGAGGATTTGCTGTACGAGTCTGTTCAAACCATTATTGACAACAATAAAACCATAGCTACTACAGAAGAAAAAGCAAAATTTCCTGAAGCTATAAACTTACCAAAATCAAAGGCAGTTGTAACTGACAAAACTAAGGTTGGTAAAAGGTTATAATCAAAAATATATGCTCATAAAGAAAAGTGTTGGATTATTGATTCAGCACTTTTTTTATTGCGGCTGCTTTAAGCAAACATTCTTCATACTCACTCTCCGCATCGCAATAATAAGTAATAGCCGAGCCGGTTTGAAATGATAAATACCTCGCCGCGGCATTATACAAAATACTTCGAATAACCACATTGAAATCCATATTTCTTTCAGGTGATATATAGCCCACCGCTCCGGAAAAAACACCTCGTCTTGTCTTCTCATATTCATCTATCAATTCCATTACCCGCTTTTTAGGCGCGCCGGTCATGCTGCCCATTGGGAAAGTAGCTTTTAATATATCGGTAACAGATATGCCGGCTCCAATCTCCCCGCTTATGGTAGAAATCATTTGATATACCTGCGGAAAGGGATATATACCGAATAACTCGCTGACTTTTACGCTACCTTCTTCGCAGATTTTTGAAAGGTCATTTCTTACCAAATCCACTACCATAATATTTTCCGACCTGTCCTTATGGCTGTTTTGCAGTGCAAGTTTATGCGCTGCATCAGCTTTATCATCATTAATACTGCGCCTGATGGTTCCTTTAACAGGTTGTGAAATAATGGTATTACCGGTTTTTTTCAGGTATCGTTCCGGGCTGGCACATAACAGGTATTTATCATTCAGTTTATAGTACGATGAAAAAGGATTAGGAGATTCTTTACTCAGCAACAGGTATAAATTCATTGGATCATCAACCAGTATATCATCATTATAAAATTCCTGGCAAAAGTTCAACTCATAACAATCACCCCTTAAAATATGTTCTTTAATAACTGTTATAGTGTTTATATAATCGTCTTTCGAAAATCTGCTGCTGATTTTAACCGGCGCTGTTGCTTTTGTTTTTGTATCAACAGGTTTGTTGATGATTGCTTCAGCCACTGCGAGGTGATTATCTCCACAAACGCCTATTATTAATTCACCTTCCTTTAAAACAACAACAGTTTCAGGCACAAAAAAGAAAAGGTCAGGAAACTGAATGTAGTCAGCGTTTTTTGAATGCAGGTTTTCCAATTCATTCTTAAGGTCGTATCCTAAATGGCCGAAACACCAATCATTGTTTTGTTGCAGAAATAGATCAAGTTGCTGAAAAGCGGTGCCGGCATTGGCTTTTACAGATGCAATTTCATTTACAGCGAGTATGCACTCAAATGTATGCCCCTGCATTTTGTATTGATGATCATCCAAAAAACAACAGATGTTGAATTGGTTTGCCCAACTCAACATCTGCATTTTTGTTTTAACTATATCCTGTATGAGAAAGGAACGGAATGTTCTTTTCACGAAAAACAATTAGTAATCATCATCATCGTCGTCAAACCTGCCGCCGCCATCGTCAAAAAGGCCCATGTCTTTAAACTCATCATCAATACCCAAATCATCATCATCCTCTTTGCCTTTTTTACCGCCGCCGGATGATTTTTTTGATTTTGATTTAGGTATATCAAACTCGTCAAAATCAGGATCCCAGTTATCCTCTTCATCTACTTTTTCCCAATCATCTTCTACGTCTTCTCCATCATCGTCATCATCATCCTCATCATCTTTTTTAGATTTTGAAGCTGCCGGTTTTGCTCCTTTTTTTGCAGGTTTCTCATCAAGCTCAATATCCTCATCATCTAAATCATCATCGTCCTCTTCTTTCTTTTTTGGTTTTGATGAACCTTTTGCGGGCTTATTTACATCTTCACCTGATGCGCCCTTTGCTGTACCTTTTTTTGGTTTTTCAGATTTTGCCATAGTCTGAATGAATTAACAACGTAAATTTTCTACGACTTTTTTAAATAGCCAAATAATTTCAGGAAAAATTTTCCTTTATTCTAAAAATATACTCAATTATTTTGCCGGAATCAATTGTTCCCTGCCCGGTCCGTTAGAGATATATGTAATATTTACGCCTAAATATTTGTTTATATAGGCTACATAAGTCTTCATCACATCTGGCAGCTCACTATAATCTTTCATTTTCGACACATCTTTATTCCATCCTTTCATCGGCTGATATACCGGCTCAATATTCACTTTCGTCATTTGGTAAGGAACCTGTTGTTGCTCTTTTCCATTAATAGTATATGCAGTACATACCTGCAACTCACTGAATGCATCCAGCACATCAGCTTTTGTCATTACCAATTGGGTTACACCATTTACCATGCAGGCAAACTTCAACGCCACAAGGTCAATCCAGCCACAACGACGTGGTCTTCCTGTAGTAGCACCAAATTCATTGCCAATTTTTCTAAGCTCCTCACCTGTTGCATCATTCAATTCGGTAGGGAATGGGCCGCCGCCTACTCTTGTACAATATGCTTTGGTTACACCAATTACTTCTTTAATTTTTTGCGGAGGAACGCCAAGCCCGGTACAAACACCTGCAGATATAGTATTTGATGAAGTTACGAACGGAAAAGTTCCGAAATCAACATCCAGCATACTTCCCTGTGCTCCTTCTGCCAATACTTTTTTGCCCTGTGCAATTTTATCGTTAATGAAGTATTCTCCATTTACAATTTTAAACCGGCGCATAAACTCAATCGCTTCAAAAAACTCATCTTCCCATGCTGAAATATCTTCCTGGAAATGCATGCTGTCCAGCAATTTCTGATGCTTGAGGCGAAGCTTTATATACTGTGTTGTAAAGTTTTTATCAAGCAAATCACCTACACGCAACGCATTTCTGCCGGTTTTATCCATATATGCCGGTCCAATTCCTTTAAGGGTTGAACCAATCTTATCATTGCCCTTTAAGTTTTCCGAAGCCTTATCAAGCGCACGGTGTGTGGGTAAAATAAGATTTGTACGCTCAGAGATATATAAATTCTTAGCGTAATCAACGCCAAACGACGCCACAGTTTCGCATTCTCTTTTCAGTGTAACCGCATCAAGCACTACACCGTTTCCAATAAGATTAATTGTATCCTCGTGAAAAATCCCTGATGGAATCTGGTGCAATACAACTTTCTTGTCTTTAACATACAGGGTATGACCAGCATTGGGGCCACCCTGAAAACGGGCAATTATATCGTATGAGGGAGCAAAAAAGTCAACAATTTTACCCTTTCCTTCATCTCCCCATTGGAGGCCTAATAATACATCAACCATTAAAACTATATTTTGGCAGTGCGCAAAAATATATGAATGCGCTCAATAAGGAAAATATATTATCAGCCCCTTTTCATTGACTATCCTGCAACTATTTATACCGCTTCCACAGGCAGCCCTTATCTTTGGCAACAAATCTAAATTGTTTAAATGACTGCTACACAAATATCTTATCTCACTTTTGGTATAGTACTGGTTATCGCTTTGATTTTTGACCTCGGTTTGATGAGTAAGAAAAATACAACCATCACTATAAAAAAGGCATTATATCAAACGCTTTTTTGGGTGGGGCTATCCGTAGCATTCTGCATTTTTTTGTGGTTTGAAGACGGCCCGAAAGTGGCCACCAAATATTTTACCGCTTATTTAATGGAGTGGTCACTTAGTATAGATAATATCTTCGTTTTCATTTTAATTTTTACCTACTTTAAAGTTGAAGAAAAAGATACTGGAAGAGCCCTGTTGATTGGTATTTTGCTGGCGATTGTTTTTCGTATTGCTTTTATTGCGCTGGGCATAGAACTGATTCAACGGTTTCACTGGATATTATACCTTTTTGGCTTCTTTCTGCTGTATACCGGTTACAAGCTCTTTTTTCAAAAAGATGATGAAGAATTCAATCCGGGCGAAACCAAAATATATAAGTTTATTCAAAAATACCTGCGCTTTACCAATGTAGAACCTAAGGGAAGGTTTACGATAAATCACCATGGCAAAGTTTACTTTACCAACCTCGCTATTGTTGTATTAATGCTGGCGGCTATAGATGTGGTTTTTGCGCTCGACTCCATACCCACTGTTGTTTCGCTGGTGAGAGAAAAAGCAAATATTCCGTTTTCCGAAGAGGATATACTGGTAATTTACTCCTCCAATATTTTTGCTGTATTGGGTTTGCGTTCACTTTTCTTTTTATTAAAAGGAGCTGTAGACCAGTTCGATTATTTACAACAGGGCATTGCGGTAGTACTGGTGTTTATCGGTATTAAAATGCTGATAGAATATTTTGATATTCACATATCTATTTACATTTCTCTGGCCGTTATTGTTTTAAGCCTGGTTACGTCTATTGTATATTCTATTTATCATAAACGTAAAATGCCGGGAGTAAAACCCGATAATCTCGATTAGCCATATCATGACAAGTGCTTATACCATCAGTAATATAGCCGGTATTGTTCATGGAAAGTTGAAGGAAGGCGCAGGAAATCTGCACATTGAATATTTACTTACCGACAGCAGAAAGCTGGTAGAAGCATCAACAACACTTTTTTTTGCATTAAATGGTTTTCGCAGAAACGGCGATAGTTTTATTGATGATTTATACAATAGGGGCGTTCGGAATTTTGTAACTAATTATTCGTTTGACAGCAGCGCATATACTGATGCAAATTTTATACAGGTAGCAAATGTTTTGCAGGCATTACAAACGCTCACCGCCTGGCACCGTTCACAATTTAATATTCCTGTAATTGGTATTACCGGCAGCAATGGAAAAACTATTGTAAAAGAATGGCTGAATACATTGCTTGAAAAAGAATATACCATTGCAAGAAGCCCGAAAAGTTATAACTCGCAGATAGGAGTGCCATTGAGTGTTTGGCAATTAAACTCCGGTCATTCATTGGGCATTTTTGAAGCAGGTATTTCATTACCCGGAGAAATGCAGCATCTCGCCGATATCATACAACCTACCATTGGTATATTAACGCATATAGGCGACGCACACAGCGAAAACTTTGAAACCATTGAACAGAAAATTGCAGAGAAACTGAAACTGTTTGCAAATGTGCAATGGATGGTAGCCAATGGCGATGATGATTTGATAAGGTCAGCTATTGTGAAAGCAGGTTTGCCCTGTATATTTTTTGGAAAGAAAGCATATAATGATATACAGGTACCGGATATAAAGAAGAAGAAAGAAAGCACAGAGATTGGGTTGAAGGTTGAGGAAGGAGGATGGAAGGCGGAAGGTGGAAGAAAGAAGATAAATGGTGATGATGCTGTTTTCAATATTCAATTATCATTTACTGATGATGCTTCTATTGAAAATGCCGTTACCTGTTGCTGTGTTTTGTTGAAACTTGGATATGATGCCGCTACCATAGCAGAAAGAATGTTATTGCTGAAACCCGTAGGTATGCGACTGGAAATGAAGAAAGGTATCAACAATTGTTCTATTATTAACGACAGCTATATAGCCGACCTTAGTTCGCTGAGAATAGCACTTGATTTTTTGCAGCAGCAACAGCAATACCATAAACACACTGTTATACTTTCTGATTTTTTTGAAACAGGTATTGCTGAAGAACACCTGTATAAAGAAATAGCCAATACACTGAAAAGAAAAAAAATCAGCAGGTTTATTGGTATAGGAAAAAGCTTGCAGCAATACCAGGCATTTTTCCGGGAGGTTTGCAGCCATGCTGATTTTTTTATTTCTACAGATGATTTCATACAACATTTTCATAGCAGCCAGTTTCATAGTGAAACGATTTTGGTTAAAGGCGCAAGGGCTTTTGGCTTTGAACGTATCAGCAGTTTGCTTGAGCAAAAAACACATCAAACTGTACTGGAAGTAAACCTTAGCGCTATCATTCATAACCTCAAGCAATACCAGCAACTGTTACAGCCATCAACAAAAATTATGGCAATGGTAAAAGCCTTTTCATATGGGAGTGGCAGCTTTGAAATAGCCAGTATATTACAGTTTCAAAAGGTAGATTATCTCGCGGTTGCCTATACTGATGAAGGAGTTGAACTGCGCAAATCGGGCATAAGTTTACCTGTTATGGTAATGAACCCTGAACCGGAAAGTTTTGCTTTACTAACGGAATATCACCTCGAACCGGAAATGTTTTCTTTTCCGATATTGAACGCGTTCCAGGATTTTTTAAAATCCCAGGGCATTCAGCATTATCCCATTCATCTTAAAATTGATACAGGCATGCACAGGCTGGGTTTTGAGTTGAATGAAATTCCGGAACTTGCCCAAATACTTTCAAACGATACTCTCTTTAAAGTACAATCCGTATTCAGCCATCTTGCCGGCAGCGAAGACCCGGAACTGGATTACTTTACTTTACAACAGGTAGAAACATACAGTAATGCATATACGCAATTACAGGCTGCACTGCCATATACTTTCTTACGGCACATATCAAACTCAGCTTCTATAGCCCGTCACCCTCAATTGCATTTTGATATGGTGAGGCTGGGCATTGGTTTATATGGCGTTGATACTACCCATTCGCCGAAGCTGGAACTACGCGAAGCGGCAACACTGAAAACAACTATTGCACAAATAAAAAAAATATCCGGCGGAGAAACGGTTGGTTATGGGCGCAAGGGTAAAATTCAGCAGGAAAGTATAATAGCGACTATACGTATAGGCTATGCTGATGGCTATCGCAGGATTTTCAGCAATGGCAACGGGAAAATTTTAGTGCATGGGCGTTTGGCTCCTGTTGCAGGAAATATTGCCATGGATATGACAATGATTGACATAACCAATATTCCCGGCGTAAACGAAGGTGATGAAGTAATCATCTTTGGAGAACAACTGCCGGTTACCCGGCTCGCTCAATGGGCGCAAACTATTCCTTACGAAATTATGACGGGTATTTCGCAGCGTGTACAAAGAGTGTATTTTGAGGAATAAGGCTGAAGGTATAGGATTGACAGCACATGCCTGGGAGGTAAAATACCAAACGCATATTTAATAATCAGCGTTTAGGAAAGGCTTAAAAAGCATTAGGGCATCTTCCCTTTCGGGAGATGCCTTTTGCTTTAAACCAACTACAACATGAGAAAAAAGAAAGTTGAAATATTTTTAGAAGACTGTATTTAAAACTGTACTATCCATTAACGGCAGTTAAATCGAAAATATTATTTGTAGCACTGAATAATATTTAACGGTAATATTAAGGCAGCATTTTAAGAGGGGATATGATGAAACCGGATAGCAATAACGCACAAACATTATTCAACCAGAAACGAAATTATCATTTGGTAAGCTGCCTTTTTTTGAAGGGACGCTGTCGCAAAAATATCATTTTGAACTACTTAATTTTTAGTATGTCGTTCCATCGAATATATCCTTTGATTGCAAAAAAAAAGCAGAGACTAAATAATCAAATCGCTGCGTTTAAGAACCTCGATAGTGAAATTATACCCTAATCCCTATACAAGCCTTTTGAGGCGGAACTAAACGTACCCTGGTCATTGAAATATGGCCGCTTAATCCCTACCCAAACAAAAAAGTGTTGATAGCACAATCACAGCCTCTCAACATCAAACAAAAAACCCTCCGTAACAGGAGGGTTCTTTGTTTTGGCATTTGTTTACAGATCGGTAGTTTTTAATTTCTTAGGTATCTTAATATCTATTGTTACCGCAGATCCGTTCCGCAATACTTTTACCGGGTATGCTGCTTTATCTTTAACTTCAAACATCTTTTGCCTTGCGTCGTCTGTGGTTTTAATATCTGCACCATCTATACTTGTAATGATATCATCTTTCTTAATACCTGATTTAGCCGCGGCAGAGGAATCTTCCAGTTCAATAACCTTCACGCCATTACCTTCTTCCGTATCCTGTATTTTTATGCCTAAACGCGGGCGGCTATTGAGTGTTCCCAACCCTTTCAATGTAAACTCCTTTGCTAAATCTTCATTGATTTGAGGCGCGTTAAAATTAAACGACCTTGCAAACGATTCTTTTCGCTCTCCGAGCCTGAGGGTTACTTTCTTTTCCTTCTTGTCTCTCAGGTAAGTTATTTGTATCTCATCATCAGGTTTCTTCTCATTGATTATTGAAGAAAGCGAAGAAGGATCTATAACTGCAGTCTCTCCGATTTTTGTAATGATATCTCCTTTAAGCAATCCCGCTTTTGCAGCAGGGCTATCATCAACTACATTCGTGATCTTAGCGCCTTTCTCATTTTTTTCTGTATATACGCCGAGCATAGGTTTCGATGCACCTGCCCAATTCATATCTCCACCCTCAAAGCTAAAATCAGGTGCAGTAAAAGTTATCGGGGGAATAGGTGGGGCGGGTGGTATTGGAGCTATTGCAGCCAATTCTTCTCCATCACTATCAATAGAAATATCAAAATTCACATCATCATCCCGCAGGTTTACGGAAACATCACCTTTGTATTCGTTTGCCGGTTTACCGTTAATGGTAACATTATCTCCATCAATTACAATGGTTGTTTTTTCCTCTTTATCACCCTTCTTTTTAATGATGATTTGTTCCTGCTTTGTTTTTTTATTTTTCTTTTCCTGTGCTTGTAATCCTGTGGTAGCAAACACGCAGGCAGCAGCTACAAAGGCGAGTGCTGATCGCTTATACATTGAAGTATTCATACAAAATTATTTTAATTACGAAAGCTTTAGTAGATCAAAAGTAGAGGATTTTTTTGAAATACGAAACATTTCGGAAATGTTAAATAATTTTTAGTGCTAACTATAATAAACAACCTCTATTGTACGATTAAAAAACTTTAATATCAATGAAATCCTTTGCTGTAGCAGGTTCTGCTCCCTCTCCGCGAGGAGAGGGTTGGGGTGAGGCGATTAACTGAATTTCAAGAGCCTATTCACATTTGCCGGACAACAATCCTGCACTAAATAAAGTGATTTTAACCCTTTGCAAACTGCTCAAGCGCTGCGCTGTATTGTTTTGCATTTTTAAGCACAAACAAATCAACAGAGAAGAATATAAATGATTGTATTGCCAGTGCAATGCCTGCACCCATCCAGAAAGCTTTGGAGGAAGTATTACCGGCATCGTGCCTGTTTACTAAAATGAGTATGATACCTGCAGCCAGCACGGCTAATTCTATACACAGAAAGCGTTTTACGCTGCTCAGCATTTTTTGCATACGGGGGATCTCCTCAGTCTTAAGTTTGCCGGGGTTCATATCAAACGCATATACATTATCAATCCGTTGCTTATCGCTTTTGTTATAGGGAGCATAACCCATTACCAGTTGTGCAATGCCTAATAATATTAACGGAATAGCGATGCCTTTATAAGTACTTGTCTTAACAAAAACAAGGAACGAAACGGCTGCGATAATTGCCACTGCCCCGGCTATCATTAAAATAAGCCCGGCGGTTTTTTCCGATAAAAAATACTGTTCGATGTCTGTTTTGGTGAGCATATTGCAAAAATTTAGGTAAGTAGTATTAACCTTATCCAAATGTAACGATTGGTTTTAAGCTGCGGAAGACAAAAAAAATTGGTATTTTACGATTTATATATATCTTTACGATATAATCGTAGATTTATTGGAAAAAAAATTCCCCTATATTTCAATCATTAATGTATGCCCACCATTGCTGATTACATCGTCAAGCCATCCGTCAGTATTGCTGCGTGGGAAATTATTTGCCCTGAATTTGTAAATCTCGGTTATAAACTTGTGCATGAAAAGTATTTAATTTTTCTAAACGGCAAAAACCAGATTTGCAAACCATGAACGCGTCCGAAAAACTATAGTCAATATGAGACATTTAATTCTGCTACTTTTTATTAGTATCGCATTACCGGCATATTCACAAAATACTGCTTCAAACGAGCAGAAAGCTATTTCGGTTTTACAAAAAGTTGCTGATAAATTGAATGGGTTGACCTCCTTTAGCTATAACATAAAAAGAGAACTTAATTATGCTTCAGAAAACTATCACAATATTTCTGAATGGTCATGTTACTTCACTTTTGATAATTCAGATGAAATTGTTGGTTTTAAATACCAAATTAATACCCCAGCATCAACCAATTTTTTTAACGGTACAGAAAAGTTCGAACTAAATAAAGAAAATAAAACAATCCAAATAAATAATAATCCTCAGAAAAATGATTTCAAGAATCTTTCTTACTTATATAACTCAATAATAACCTTAAAAAATGTTTTACCGTTAATCATTGCCGGGCAAAGTTCAACTAAAACACTTGCTGATACAATAATCAATAATCATCTTTTTGAATCAATAACGATTAACCTTGGGAAAAGGCGAATCCAAAATCTTGGCGAAGGGTTTGATTCAATGAAAACTAAATATGATTTCATTTATAAAATAATAATTGACAAAATAAGCAATATGCCAATAGAAGTATTGCAGAAAGATGACTTAAATGATGATTTTATAAAAACAAGTTTTACTAATATTAATATTACCCCAAACCAACCGACAGAAAATTCATGGTATTATTCTGCTTATACTGATGAATATAAACCTGCCAGACAAAAAGAAATCTTACAATTAATATCAGTTGGTTCTGTTGCACCAGATTGGACACTTCCACGCTATAATAAAAATGAGAAGGTTTCTCTTTCTGGACTTAAAGGAAAAGTAATATTGCTTGACTTTTGGTTTAAAAATTGCTCACCATGTATTGAAAGTGTTCCGCATTTAAATGCCATTGATGCAAAGTTTAAGAACAAAAAATTTGAACTTTTGGGCATCAATACTTGGGACTTAAAAAAAGATATAGCATGGTTCTGTAATAAACATAAAGTAGGATACGATATTTTAATGAACGGCAGGGAACTTGCAGATAGGTATGGAATAGACGCTTTTCCTACAATGATTCTTATAGACAAAGAAGGTAAAGTATTATACTCCGGCGGCTTTGACCAATCAAGAATTGAAAAATTAATTGAGAAAGCATTATAGTTTGGACTCACCAAACTGCTGAAAAAGAAACACGAACAGCCAACATTGGTAACCATTCACATACAAATAAACGCATCCCCAACCCATATATAGATTTTATATAGCACTATCATTTTGTCTTATCGCAGCCGGCATCCACCCTACACCTTAACTAAACAGGTATTCCACATCCTCTCTTGTAAGGCTTTTAACAAAGGCTGTATCGTCTGATATCAGATCTTTTGCCAGCGAACGTTTCTTTTCCTGCAATTGCAGAATTTTATCTTCAATAGTATCCTTACAAATCATGCGGTAAGCAAAGATGTTCTTTGTTTGCCCGATACGGTGAGTACGGTCAATCGCCTGTTGTTCAACCGCCGGGTTCCACCAGGGATCAACAATATATACATAATCTGCTGCCGTTAAGTTCAAGCCCACACCACCTGCTTTTAAAGATATCAGGAATACACGGCAGGTATCATCATTCTGAAAACGCGTAATTGCTTTTTCTCTGTCGGGAGCAGAAGTGCTTCCATCAAAATATTCAAAAGGTACCTCAAGCTCTTTCAGTTTTTCTTTAATCAGCGCCAGCATACCGAGAAACTGTGAAAATATCAACGCCTTGTGGTTGCTGATGTTCTCCGTAATCTCCCTGCCAATTTCTTCCAGCTTAATAGAATGATTGGGGTATTTCTCCTGTTCATTCATGATAGCAGGAGAATCACATATCTGCCGCAGTTTCATCAATCCCTGCAAAATGGTTAACTGCGATTTGGCGATACCCTGGTCGTTGATAACACCAAGTATCTTATCCCTGTAATCATTTCTGAAAGCATCATAAATTTCCCGTTGCTCATCCTGCATTTCGCAAAACAATATCGTTTCCATTTTTTCAGGAAGATCGCGGGCAACCTGTTCTTTTGTTCTGCGGAGTATAAAGGGATATAATAATTTTTTAAGATGATCTTTCCTGTCCTGCTCGCCAAATTTATCAATTGGTGTTGCAAATTCATTCCTGAAATATTCTACAGAACCCAGCATGCCGGGATTGAGAAAATTCATTTGCGCATAAATATCAAAAGTATTGTTCTGCAATGGCGTACCACTCAAACACAAACGGTTCTTAGCTTCAAGTAAACCCGCTGCCTTTGTTACTTTGCTCTGTGGGTTTTTTATCGCCTGCGATTCATCAAGAATTACATAATCAAACTGTATTTCGGTCAGCAGTTTTATATCACTCCTTAATGTGCCATAAGTGGTGATGATGACATTGCATTTTTCAAAAGCTTCTTTATCTCTGGCCCGGTCGCCGCCGTGATGAATGTAGTACGTAAGTTCAGGTGTAAACTTCCTGATTTCATTCTCCCAGTTAAACATCAATGTGGTTGGGCAGATTACAATACCCTTCAGTTCTCCATGTGTATCTTTGTAAAACTGCATGAATGACAATGCCTGCACGGTTTTACCCAAACCCATGTCATCTGCAAGTATACCACCCCAGCCTACTTCACTCAAATAGTTCAGCCAGTGATAACCCGCTACCTGGTATGGGCGAAGAATATGCGCCAGCCGATGTGGAGGATCAATTTCTTTAATACGATTAAATCCCCTTAGCCTGTTGTATTTCTCCTCCAATTCGATCATCACCTCGGTTTCATCCTTTTCATTGTGCAGTTCATCAATAACGCTCAGGTGATATTTAGATAGACGGAGCGAGTTGTTTTTCCCTTCCCCAACACGAAACAGCAAGGAATATTTCTTTAACCAGTTTTCCGGCAAAATACCCAGCGTGCCGTCATTCAACTGCACAAACTGCTGCTTATTGGCCAAGGCTTTCTTAATTTCGGCTATACTTACATGTTGTTCACCAAATACTATATTCACTTTCGCGTCAAACCAGTCCATTCCGCTGCTGATGTGAATTTGTGTTGATGGCCTTGCCGTATTGAAGCGGAAATTCTTCAGCACATCAAATCCAATCACGGGCACATTCATTTCCTTCATGCTGTCTACAAACAAAAAGAACCAGTTGTTCTTTAATACATCAGCACCTTTGAGCGCAAGTGTAGCGCCTGTTTCCGGGCGAATAAAATTAGAATGAAGATTTTCCAGCTTCTTTATAAACTGAAGTTCTTTTTCCTTATTCCTGTGTATCTCTAATACTTTATCTTTTACAGGAATAGTAATAATATCTCTTGCATTGAATTTTGTTTCGAATCCTTTGTAAGAAAAAACCGGAATAAATAAGAGATAATCTCCTTTCTCCTGTAACAATAATTTTATTTCGGGGTCGCCGTCTTTAATCTCCTGCACCAGGGTTTTATCAAACCTAACCTTATACTCTTTGGTAAGTGATATAATTGTTTTTCCGAGGTATTCCGGCCAATCTTCCGGGGAAATATTGATAGATTCCTTATGGGCAAATTTTTCTATCTCCGCTATATCTTCCTGCCGTGCCCAGTTGTATAAAGTATCGGCATATTTAAAAATCAGATTGGTTTGCCATTCATTTTCCTTCAGGTTAATTTCAGCACCATTTACCTGCACAAAGCAGGAAATTTCAATAGCATTTTTTGATGCTGCTACCTGGAAAAAAGGGATGATAGTTTCTTCCGCCAACTGAACCGGGCGAAGATTATTGGTAATAAAACTCTTTTTAGCAGGCAGAAAATATACAAGCGGGTTTTGCTTTTGCTCATTAAATATTTTAACCAGCTTTGGATACAGGTATTCTGTGATCAGGGATTTTGTTTCTTCAGGAAGCTCATCACCCTCGTGATGAATAATATTTTCCCAAATGCCGGAAAACGGTGAATTACGGCTCACATATTTATTGATCTCCGTATCCTGCAATTTTCTTACCTGCTGTAATAATTGTTTATCCGGTTCAGCAAAGCCATCTGCATTTACAAATTTTGCCAGGTCAATCTTTTCCACTTTTCCGGCAAATGCTGCGCCGTCTTCAGTCACATCACCACTGATAACATCCACCGCGAAATACGGATACGATTTTACAGCCTCATTAAATACAATACCTATTCTCGGAGCATTGTCTGTAATCACAGAAGGCACTTCAACAGTATCAGCTATTGCTACCGGCTCGGGTTCTTTTTCCATCTGAACAGGGCGTGGTTTGGCGCTTGCTGCAACAGGCTCTATACGTTTAATGGATGGATCAAGCACACGCAAAAATGGTTTGCCATCTTTATAGGTAAACTCAAATTTGCCTTTTAAATCATCATCCAGCGAATAGCCATAGGCTTCAAGTAATTTGTTTTTTTGTTTATCCCAATTGCGGATGCTGTCAAAATAAAATGTTCCGTATGCATTTAACAATTGCAGGAACACTGTAACCTTGTGTACGCACAAAGGATGTTCATGCTCATCGCATTTACAGGAAGTATCAAAATTTCTTTCTTCATTTTTCTGTATTACAACGGGAAAGGTATCTCCATCCAAAACAAGACTTGCTTCAACTCTTTCATCAGCGGCAGATAAGATGTTTGCTTTTTGCGAGCGCATAATTTTATCCGCTTCTGTAAAGCTATCCGGTGAGCTGAGGAGTTTTATTGTTTTGAGATCAATATCTTTCATCTTGATCACCGTATGGCGCTGATTGTATGCCACATCTTTTTCCCCTAAAATATTTTTATCAAGCAGATCCTGCAACTGGAACAATGCAGCGGTTTCATGGCGGCAGATATCACCAAGATTATACGGGCAACTGCATCGCACAGAAAGCCCTTTGGGGTCTTTATATTTCTGGATGTATACTTTGTAAAAGGTTGCGTAACTATCATCTTTCACACGAAAGGTAACAGAGCCCAGCAGTTCATCGTGCTCAATCATTTCTACAAAACCGATTGAGTGAATTTTTTTTCCGCGGCGTATTACTTCATCCGTGCCATTGTTATAAACAAACTTGATAAGGTGTGGTAAAGCCATACTTATAAAAGTTCAGATATGCCCTTTGTTTCCGAAAAGGCTAATTGGCGAAATTACAGAAAAAATAGCAGTTGGAGAAGGAGAATAGCAATGGTTAAAAGTTTAACAATGGGTTAAAGAAGGAAGTGGAAGATATAGGGTAAAAAGGTTTGGGTACAATGGGTAATGAGATTTTTACGCTAATTGTTGGCTTTAAAATTCACAATCACGAGAAAATCAATCATATTACTGATGTTTGTTTTTATTGGATACACTGTTTCAGGGCAAAATGACGGGCCAAAGAATATTACGCCTCAAATGCTGCAATGCCCCAAAGCGGACATCAAAAACAAAGCGCTTGTCTTTTCCGTGTAAAATGACTTACAGAGCCTCACCCGATACACAACTTTCCATCGCCATATAATGGCAATACATTTGCGGTATCTGGTATAAAGCAATGCTGAATATCTTTCTCCAAACCATAACCACTCAATCGCATATAATGTGAGGCCCTTTTGTTCCTTATAAAAGCGTACAGGTCATCCTTTGCCTCGGTATACAGTGCATCTGCCATTGCAGAAGAATCGCAGTTGATGTCAAAATGTTCTTTTACTTTATGAATTACAGCACCGGCAAATAAGGTATCTTCTATATTAATTTTATTCTTCCAGGCAGCGCAGGCGAGAATTACATTTTGTTTTTGACTGATGAGATAATCAACAACTGCAGATAAATTGGCGAATGACCCGGTTATGATGTTTTTAGCGCCTCTTTCAAACGCCATGTGTAATAATTTGGTACCGTTGGTTGTGGTAAGCACCAATACCTTATCCTTTATAAATGCGGGGGAGTATTCAAAAGGAGAATTGCCGTGCTGCAACCCTTCAATCACTTTGCCTTCGCGTTCGCCCGCTGTAATACCATTGGTAGATTTACCGAGCTCTATACAACGCTCCACACTATCAACCGGCATAACACAGGTTGCCCCGTTATATAGCGCTGTTGGTATGGTTGATGTTGCTCTTAACACATCTATGACCACCACAATGGCGTTATCAATATCATACAAGTTTAAAAGCGCCGGGGAGAGCACGGTATATAATGTAGGTTTATTATCAGTCATGCATTACTATTAAAATGAAACTGCAAATATCGTTAAAGCATTTGTGTTTGGAAAGGGAAGATTTTTTACAACACAGGAGAAAAGAGAAACACAGGGAAATTGTGCTTAAAATTTTTGAAGAGTTTTAGACAATTATAGTTACTTAATTTTTAATGAATTTGAAAGTAATTCAACCAGATCTTCTTTCTATCAAAATTTTCTTTCTCATCCTTGCCAATAAAGATAGCTTTTTGAAGAGTATCCACTAATAAAGTATCGGGTATAAAATAGTTGCTGTAAGGTTTTTTTTCAAAAATAATTGTATCTCCTTTGAACTTATATTTTCCATGGTAAACTTCTTTGTAACCAAATATTCCCGCAATTTTATTCTCACATTTTCCATTTTATCTAAATACTAATGTGTAGTGGAACTGGTCATCTTTTAAAGTTGCGGTTAAGATACTTTTTGACTTAAATAAGTCCAATTCCATCAAAATAAAAGTGATAATAGTTAATAACAATACTGCATGAGATAAAGCCTTTATTTTATTTGAATTTATTCCTCCGCTTATTAAAGAAACAGTTGTATCAATAAAAGAAATAAAATAAAATAAAGTATGATTACAGGAATTATAATAAATGGGTAAATAAAAAGATATAGAATCATCCCGCCAAAAAAATCAGTCAGCGCCCAACATATAATTCCTAACGTCGATAAAATTGCAATCGCATTAAATATTCCTTTATTTGTCATCTTTATGAAATAGAAATCTAAACGTATCTACCCCATCACCGCACGCCACTTATCAGATTCTGCATACTGGCGTATCAGTTCATTGCGTTTGCTTAAAATTTTTTCGAAGTAATTTTTGAGAAATATTTTGCCGAGCATGCCGCCTATAGCGTCGCGGGGCTCTTCCATTTCAACCAGGTCAATTACGATTGTACCATTTTCTACTTCCATAAAATGGTGCTCATGCCTGAAGCTTTTTAAATCACCTTTTACCTGCTCCTCCACAAATTTTTGCTGCGCTTCCATTTCGGTTATCCGCAGCGTAAGCGCTCTTGTTTTGCCAAGGTGCTTGGCAGAAAGCGTCATGGTATCACCCTGCTTTACCAGTATATCGCTGGCGCTGGCAGTAAGGGTTTCCTTTCTGCCTTCAAAAGCCTTTTTAAATATAGTTGAATTACGGCACAGATTAAATACGCGATCTGCAGGCGCTTTAATGAATGTTGTAAGATGGATGGAGGACATGGATATATTATTAATTAGAATAAAATCTGCTGTCGGTTGTTCTGCCGTTTTAAATGGCGGAACAATACCCTATCTAACTTATTCTGCAACAATTTATTGTTTTTGCTGCACAAAAGGTAGCTTGGAGACTTTTGCCTTCAGCATTTTATCCCTTATTTCAATAAATATTTCACTGTCAATAGGCGAAAATTCCGTAGAAACATAGCCCATGCCGATAGCTCTGCCGAGGGTAGGCGATTGGGTTCCGGAGGTTACCCTGCCAATAAGGTTACCTTCCGCGTCTTTTATGCGGTAATCGTGGCGGGGAATGCCCTTATCAATCATTTCAAAACCCACCAGTTTTTTATCGGGACCCGCAGCTTTTTGCTTTTGCAGATATTCGCTTGCCGTAAAGTCTTTGGTAAATTTAGTTATCCAACCCAATCCAGCTTCAAGTGGCGTGCTGAAATCATCAATATCATTACCATACAGGCAATACCCCATTTCAAGTCTTAATGTGTCTCGTGCCCCAAGCCCAATCAGTTTTAATCCTTTTGGTGTGCCTTCTTTAAAAATGGCATACCAAATTTTATCGGCATTACCATCCTTGTCTTCAAAATATATTTCCAGTCCACCGGCGCCTGTATAACCGGTAGCGCTTACAATTACGTTATCAACCCCGGCAAATTTTCCTTTTACAAAAGTGTAATACTTAAGGTTCAGGATATCCATATCCGTGAGTGGCTGCAATATTTTAGCCGCATTTGGGCCCTGTATTGCCAGTAAACCCGTACGGTCAGATATATTATGCATTTCAGCGCCATTGGTATTATGAAACTCAATCCAATCCCAATCCTTATCTATATTAGCGGCGTTTACAACAAGCATATATACCCCTGCCTTGCCGGCAGGCTGGTTATTTTCTTCAATGCAGTATACCAGCAGATCATCTACTATACCACCGTTTTCGTTTGTCAGGCAGCTGTATTGCACTTTTCCGGCAGTGAGTTTTGACGCATCATTGGTAGTAACCCGCTGAATAAGATCCAATGCGCCTTCTCCTTTAAAAATAAATTCACCCATGTGGCTCACATCAAAAACGCCTGCATTATTACGTACAGAAGCATGTTCATCATTAATACCGGTATAGCTGATGGGCATATTATATCCCGCAAATTCGGCCATCTTTGCGCCTGCTGCTATATGCTTTGCTGTAAATGGAGTTTGTTTCATGAGTGGTTATTTATTTGTAATAAATTTGATGTTATTATATTCAGCCCCCAATTTTTTTATTTTATTGCCTATTGCCCGCAGCCCATCGCTCAGCGCTCATCTTCCCCTTTAAACCAACTGCTGTACATAAGATAATTGTTGGCAATCCTGTTTATTTCTCCGCTTATCAAATCCTGCGATATGGTTTTTACTTTTTTAGCCGGCACACCTGCATAAATAGCATTCGGTTCAACCTTTGTTCCTTCCAGCACAACCGCGCCGGCGGCTATTATAGAAAAACTGCCTATCTCTGCGTTATCCATCACTATAGCACCCATGCCTATCAATACATTATCATGCACTTTGCAGCCATGGACAATAGCGTTATGCCCTATGCTGACATTATCGCCAATAATAGCCTGCGTTTTTTGATACGTGCAATGAATAACAGCGCCATCCTGTATGTTTACCTTATTGCCGATCCGTATCGCATTTACATCGCCTCTCACCACAGCGTTAAACCAAATGCTGCAATCATTACCCATTTCCACATCGCCAACTATAGTAGCATTGGGAGCTATATAACAATTTTCACCTATTGTAGGATGTACGCCTTTTACGGGCAGTATTAAAGACATGGAATACAAGTTTCTGGTTACAAGTTTCAGATCACGGGTTACAGGTTTCAACATTCACCATTCCATTAACGCGAAACCAGCGATATATCAAAGCTTACAAGATCAATAAATTCCTGCAGCCTTTCATCTATATCCTGTTTGGTAAGTTCTTTTAAACGAATCGTTCCAAATTTTTCAACACAGAATGAAGCGATGGCTGAACCAACAATGATGGCAGTCTTCATCCCTTCAAAAGAAAAATCTTTTGTACTGTCGAGATAACCTACAAAACCACCCGCAAAAGTATCGCCTGCGCCGGTAGGGTCAAATACTTCTTCAAGCGGAAGCGCAGGAGCAAAAAACACATGGTCATTATGAAAAAGTAATGCACCATGCTCTCCTTTTTTTATAATAAGAAACTTCGGCCCCATTTTCATGATTTCTTTTGCTGCACTTACCAGTGAGTATTGTCCGCTTAGCTGCCTTGCTTCACTATCATTCACCAGCAGCACATCAACTTTTGCAATTACTTTTTCCAACTCGGGCATGGCTATTTCCATCCAGAAATTCATGGTATCCAGCACAATGAGCTTTGGGCGTTTTTTTAACTGGTCTATTACGCTGAGCTGTACCGCAGGAGAAAGATTACCCAGCATCAGTATATCTGCTCCCTGGAAACTATCCGGCACAACAGGCTCAAATTCGCCCAATACATTTAACTGTGTTTCCAGTGTATCACGGGTGTTCATGTCCATATGATAGCGCCCTTTCCAGAAGAAGGATTTTTTATCTTTTTTTATCTGTACACCATCCAGTTGCACGCCTCTTGCACTCAGTGCATCCAATTCCTCCTGTGGAAAATCTCCACCAACTACGGATATCTGCTGAACAGGTTTGGTGAAATTTGAAGCGCTCCAGGCAATATAAGTTGCTGCACCGCCAACTATTTTATCGCTTTTGCCAAAAGGAGTTTCAATTGCATCGAAAGCCATTGAACCAACTACAATAACGGACATGTGTGATTTATTTAGGTTTATATAATTTTCAAAAACGCTGCAAAGCTAATGTAAATATGTTAAGGGAGGATGAAGCTGTTTAGCACTTCCGTTACACTATTATTTACCGCGGATTTTGCTGACGATAAGCGGATATACCATAAGCAATATATTTCGAGCACTTATACAGATATACTACAGAACGATCTATACAGAGCTATTTATATACTTTTGCAAGATGGAATTTGAAAACTTCATCAACACACTTTCTGACGAAGATCCCCCGGTTTCGGTATCAGCATACCTACAGGCATTATGGTATGATGGCAAAGGCAATTGGGAAAAGGCGCATGATATTGTTCAGGATATTCATGACAGGACCGGCTCATGGGTTCATGCTTACCTGCACCGCAAAGAAGGTGATAGCGGCAATGCAAGATATTGGTATAGCATGGCAGGTAAATCTTTCCCATCTGTATCGTTGCAACAGGAATGGGAAGCGATTGTAAAAGCGTTGTTGTAGTAATATCATTTTAATAATACAGATGCAAGCCATCAGGAAAATTTCTTCGTGCTCTTTTGCTAACCTTACAATACTTTGTGTGAACTCACAAAAAAGGCTACCTCTCTTTCAGAGATAGCCCATTCAATAAGAAGGAAGCCAATTATTTTGCTCTCACATTCACAGAAATTCTCCTGTTCTTCTTTTTATTTTCTTCAGTATCATTTGGCGCAACAAAATGCGTAGGACCATATCCTTCTGCACCATCCAGTTGTTTTTCGCTGCCCAGCTCTTTAAGTTTTGCGAAAACTGCATCTGCTCTTAATTGAGACAGCTTTACGTTTGCAACTGAATCGCCGGTATTATCCGTATAGCCGCCAATTTTAATTTTAACTTTTGGAAATGCTTTCAATATTGCTGCTATATTCTGCACCTGTTTCAATGATGCAGCAGTGATTGTTGCACTACCGGTTTCAAAATTAAGGTCATCAAAATCAAACCATTTTTCTTTGCTTATGCCTTCATTTGAATTTAAGTATGCAACCAGCACATCTTCAATACCGCCTTTATAAGCATCTATTTCAGTGCCATCAGGAAGTTTTACTTTCAAAGATTCTCTCACTGATTCTGCAACAGTTGCAGGTTTTACTTCTTCATGCTTTACTTCTGCTGAATCGTGTTTTGGTTCAACAGCAGCAGCGTCTCCACCGCCACAACCTTTAAAGATATAAAGCAGCAATGCAAAAGCGGCTATAGCAAGAATCGCCGGTATCAACCAGTTAGGTTTTTTCGCCTCACGCACTTCATGGGCTGTGGTATGTGCAGCATTGGTTACATGCGTTTCTGCCCCGGAAAGAAATGAGCTGAGTTTTGAACCAATGCCTGAAAGACTGCCTAACCCTAATGCTCCGGCTATGTTTAATCCGGTGGGTATCGCTGAAAGTATTGAATCTTTTTGCGAAGACAAAAATGAGGCAAGACCGGATGTTGAGAGATTGTTTTCAGAAGCATGTTTTCCTAAAACCCCTAATGCAGCAGGCGCTACTATATTCAACAATGACGAAGCAGATGATTGCTTTACACCTGAAAAACCTGAAATTAGATTTGCTATACTCCCGAATTTATCACCAAATAGGTTACTCACCGTTGAAGCAAGCCCTGAAAAACTACTGCTGTCCGAGCCAAGCAGTCCTGACAGGTTGCTTAATATACCACTGCTACCTGCATTTTTTGCAACATTAAGAATAGATTGCAATCCGTCAGTACTATCAGCCTTACTCAGCAAGCCTGTTAATACAGAAGGAACGGCGCCGCTTACCGCTTTTTGAATATCGTTTTCATTTTCTCCAAAAGCAGATGCTGCTTTACCCAGGAGATCACTGTTAAATAAATTGCTAACAGTGTTGAGAAGATTAAATGCCATAGATGGTTTGTTTTGTGTGAAGAATATCAGGCAAAATCATCAGGTTAGCTGATTTTTTGCCGGCACTAAGGTATACTTAAAAATAATTATACAAAAGATTGTTTGTTTGCTGCTTTTAAATTAATTTAATAATGGTTTATACATAGTAAAAAATAAGTGGAAATTTGTTGTAGATTTTTTTTTAAAAAAAAGAGGATACTATATAGGAAGTATTTGATTTACTTTAACTTGCGAAGGAAAAACCTTATTAGTTTCTGTTAGGGTTTCCTCCTAACCCTGTGAAAATCTCCTGCGCAATCTTTGCTTCATTATTAATTTATTAAGAAATAATTTTTTCATTAAACCTGATCCCCTCATGGCATCTAATTCTTCCCTAACCAACAAAATCACAATACTAATTGTTGATGATCACAAATTAATCAGAGATACCTGGTCCTTTATTTTAAACAGCGATGATCGTTTTCGTGTTATAGCCGAAACAGACTCAGGTCAACAGGCCATTGAGCTGGCAGACAGCAGCCACCCGGAAATTATCCTGATGGATATCAACATGAGCCCGATGAACGGATTTGAAGCGACAAAAGAAATCAGGAAGATTTCTCCGCACTCAAAAATCATTGGGGTTTCCATGCACTCACAACCGGCATATGCAAAAAAAATGTTACAGATGGGCGCTGTAGGTTATATCACTAAAAATTCTTCAAAAGAAGAAATGATAACCGCTATAAGCGAAGTAGCGCTGGGAAATAAATATATTTGTAATGAAGTAAAAACAATTCTATCAGAGCAAATACTGGAAGACTCAGAAAAGCCTGATGTAAACCTGCTTTCGCAAAGAGAAGTGGAAATTATTGATCTTATAAAACAAGGTCAGTCATCAAGAGAAATTGCACAGCACCTCAATATTACTTTAAAAACTGTTGAAGTGCACAGGCATAATATTCTGAAGAAACTTAACCTGAAAAATACAGCCGCATTAGTTAACTTCATTAACAATGCCGGCATGAATTAATCTCTTACATTTATGTTATTTTGCAGCAGGTTCCAGCAAGGTACATGTTTTTTTATGTCAACGCTTTCATTAACAACCATTCAAACAAAGCTTTTTTGGGAAGACAAAACTGCCAACCTGGAAATGCTGGAAGCAAAAATCAACAGCATCTCTGAAAAAACAGAAATTGTTATTCTTCCTGAAATGTTCAGCACCGGTTTTTCTATGCAACCGCAAAAACTGGCAGAGCGTATGGATGGTGAAAGCATACAATGGATGTGCAGGATTGCAGCTCAAAAAAAAATTATTTTAACCGGAAGTATTATTGCAGAAGAAAATGGCGCATACTTTAACCGCCTGGTATGGATGCTTCCCGATGGTAAATACGGATGGTATGATAAGCGGCATTTATTTGCATTTGCAGGAGAGAACATATTTTATTCCCGGGGAGAAAAAAGATTAATTGCTTCTGTTAAAGGATGGAAAATAAACCTGCAGGTTTGCTATGACCTTCGTTTCCCGGTTTGGGTGAGACAACAGCATACAAGAACATTTCCTGATGATTTGCAACAATCGCCGGAATATGATTTGGTAATATATGTAGCCAATTGGCCGCAACGCCGTAATCATGCCTGGAAAACATTATTGCAGGCAAGAGCTATCGAAAATCAATGTTATGTTGCCGGCGTAAACAGGATTGGCAATGACGGAAATGGCATTTACCATAGTGGTGATTCTATGGTTGTTGATCCCTTAGGTGAAATACTATATACAAAAGCAGATACAGAAGATATTTGCACAACTATTTTGCAAAAAGATAAACTTACAGAGGTACGTTCGAAATTTCCGTTCTGGAAAGATGCGGATGAATTTTCAATTGAACCATAACATCAATGAAAGAAGCATATACAAATTGTAGCATTTTTACCGGCGCCGGTAAAGAAACAGGGAAGACTATATTGGTTGAAGATAATATTATTACAGGTATAGTTAACGAGGAAAATATTGACAACACATGGCATAAGGAAGATATTGAAGGTTTAAATATTGCACCGGCATTTATTGATTTACAGATATACGGAGGCAACGGAAAATTATTTTCAGCAGACCTGGATGTTGCTTCTTTACAGGCAACTTATGATTATTGCCTCAATGGTGGTTGTACTCAGTTTATGATAACCATTGCCACAAATACAATTGAAATTTTTTTGAAAGGTATTGAGGTAGTAAAAGCATATTGGGAGCAAGGCGGTAAGGGAGTATTGGGGCTTCATCTTGAAGGCCCTTATCTTAACCTGGAAAAAAAGGGTGCACATATATACGAATGCATCAAAACGCCAACTATGGAAGAAGTGAAGATGCTGCTTGATAAAGGAAAAGGCGTTATAAAGATGATAACGCTTGCTCCTGAAATGTGCAGCGAAGAAATCATTACTTACCTGATGGAGCAGGATATTATTGTTTCAGCGGGACATAGTAATGCTACTTATCACGAAGCAATGCAAAAATTTTCCCTCGGCATTCCAACAGCAACACACCTTTTTAATGCCATGTCGCCCTTTCAAAGCCGTGAGCCGGGGCTGGTAGGCGCCATATACAACAGTAATATAAAGAGCAGTATTGTAGCAGATGGTATTCATGTTGATTTTGTTGCTTTGAGCATCAGTAAAAAATTAATGGGCGAAAGATTATTTTTTATAACCGATGCAGTTGCTGAAACTTCAACCGGAGATTATCAGCATGTTTTTAAAGGAGACAGGTATACTTTACCCAATGGCACTTTATCCGGCTCTGCTTTAACAATGATGCAGGCGGTAAAAAATGCAGTAACTTTTGCAGATATTCCTTTAGAAGAAGCATTAAGAATGGCTTCAACGTATCCCGCAGCGTTGCTGAATGAGCGAGTGCAGTTTGGAAAGATTGAAAAAAACTACGCTGCTGAATTTGTGGTATTTGATGATGCGCTGAATATAAAGCGGATGATAAAGTGAATAGGCAATACGCATAAGGGCTGAATTAAATTGTAATTATTTTTTATTGGTTGTTTATATTATTTTTCTGTTGTCTGTATTATTGCTATCGCTTTTCTCATTTTGCCGTCTATGCCCTTACGCACGTTTTCTGCCGTAGGAGGAACAAAAATATCCGGCATCACACCCCTTCCATCTTTTGCTCCGTGTTGATACTGAACAATTCGGAATAAAGGAAGCCTTACTTTCATTTTTGTATGGGGAAGCACTACATCCGGTATCCGTATGCCGCTATTGCCGTATGCACCTCCGCCGGCTTCTTCACCTAACAAGCTAACATTTTGCTGCCCCTTTACCGCATGGGCAAATAATGTTGATGCTGAAAAAGTAGATCCGCTGATCAGAACATATACTTTCCCATTATAGTGATTCTTTTTACGAGGCTTAAACGTATGCTTCTCCCAATACCTGAAATGGTAGTTGCCGTCATGCTCTTTCTTAGAAACAAAAAATAATATTAATGAATTAAGTAACCCTTCTTTCACATACTTATTATAGCCTGCCAGTCCCCTTGTATTGCATACCATAGTATCACACACCTTAAAAGGAGTTGCCCGGATGTACTTTGCAAGTGCTGTATAATTACTCACATTGCCTCCACCATTATTCCTGATATCTATAATAAGGTTAGGAATATTTTTTTTCCTGAGCTCCCTGAAACTCTTTCTGAAAAATAATGGTAATCTGCCACCGGTAAAACTATTCACCGTCATTACCGCGTATTGGCTGTTACTATCAAAAGAAAGAGACCTTATATATTCCAACCGCTTTGGTTTGTTTTTTGGATCAAGCTGCCTGGTGCGTGTTTGTACAATTCTTTTTGCAACACTATCTGTAGATGGATCGTAGACCGGGATAACAGTGGTTTTTCCAGCTCCCGTACTATCAATGTATTGTACTTCGTAAGTTGGTGATAAGCCTAAAATATTGCGATGGTAATGCGGGAAAGCTCCGCTTAATCTTACATAATTTACATTTTCGGAATAACCGTCTGAAGGCATAAACCGGAACATAGTATCTGTAAGTTGCCGTTCCGACATTCCGTTAATGCGGGTAATAATAGTACCTGGTTTGAGTATGCTGTCTTGTTTATTAAGATTCAATGTTAAAACCATTGTATCCGTCCATATTTTCATATATAGCGGAATGGATGGTTGCGGATGTTCACGCATTTGCCTGTTATATGCAGCGGGATAGCTGAAACTGGTATGCCCGCAGCGGATTTTTTCAGTTAACGGGGCAAGTACCGAAAAGCCAAATTGCTGCCTGGTCATGGAATCAGTGATAGCGTTATAATACTTATCAAAGAAATAATCCATGCTGTCTTTGGATGTATACCAATATAATGCAGGATGAAATTTTTTCGAGCATTTCCCGAAGCAGTGCATAATCATTTTTCAGGTCTTCCGCAGCAAATTTTCTTGATGGCGCATACAGCTTTTTGGAACAACTCGTATTAAAACAGGTAACTACAAACAATAATACCAGGAATAGGAATTGCCTCATTATCTTACGTCTATATTATTTTAACGGATTCCATCCCTGTGCTGTTATTGGGTGCTTTTTATCTGACCTTGTTATAATATTACATCCTTCTGCGGCATCTGTTATATAGCCTACCACACTTATCTGTTCATTCAGTACAAGTTTATCATAATCCTCCTGCTTTATTGTAAAAAGCAGCTCATAATCTTCCCCTCCGCTCAATGCACAGGCTGTAGGGTCAAGCCCAAGTTTAAAAGCAAATTCACGCGATTGATCTGCAACAGGTATTTTATCCTCATATAGAACGCAGCCAACCTCACTTTGTTTGCAAATGTGTAAAATTTCACTGCTTAATCCATCGCTTATATCCATCATGCTGGTTGGCACAATATTGTTATCTTCAAAAAATTCAATTATATCTTTTCTTGCCTCAGGCTTTAATAATCTGCGCAAAATATAATCTTCATTTTCAAGATCGGGTTGTACATCAGGGCTTTCCAAAAATATTTTCTTTTCTCTTTCCATTAATAATAACCCGAGATATGCTGCGCCCAAATCGCCGCTTACACATATTAAATCGCCTTTTTTTGCGCCATCGCGCTTAACAAATTTATCAGGAGAAACTTCACCAATGGCAGTTATGCTAATTACAAATCCTTTTGCAGATGTTGTAGTATCTCCGCCAACAAGATCAACATTATATCTTTCACAGGCTGCATAAACTCCCTGATAAAATTCTTCCAGCGCTTCTACGCTAAAACGATTGCTTATACCAATACTTATGGTTATTTGTGTTGGTGTAGCATTCATAGCATACACATCACTAAGGTTCACTATCACACTTTTATAGCCAAGATGATTGAGCGGGGTATATACCAGGTCAAAGTGTACGCCTTCAATAAGCAGGTCTGTTGTTACAACTATCTGCTTGCCAAAATGATCCAGAACAGCGGCATCATCACCAACACTCAATATGGTGGATGCATGCCGGGTTTCATTATTCCTGGTAAGATGGTCTATCAATCCAAACTCGCCAAGCGAAGCTATTTCTGTACGTGATGACATATGATGTTATACTTTATAAAAATTGAAATGGGATTAAAATTAAGAAGAATGGGCTAAAGCCCGGTTCTATTCATCATGTTCAGCCCGGAATGATTTTTCGGAATGATGCTCCTCCTGGTATTTGATATAGGTAAAAGAAAGAGGTTAAAACCCATTTCTATTTATCATCAGGATTTGCTCCCATTAATATAATCAAGCAGGGCTGCATGAATTTTTCCATTGGTTGCCACAATATGTGGCTGATAAGGCGAATAGGGCTTATCTGCAAAGTCAGTCACTTTTCCGCCAGCTTCTTCCACTATTAAAAACCCCGCTGCACTATCCCACGCATTCAGTTTATGCTCATAAAAACCATCAAATCTTCCCATCGCTACCCAGCAAAGATCAATAGCCGCAGAACCAAGCCGGCGAACAGGAATACCCTTTCGAATCAGTTTATCAAATACCACCAGCGGTCCATTAGGCTGGTCAAGATAAGTATATGGAAAGCCTGTAACCAGGCAGGAATGCTCTACTTCTGCTTTTGAACTAACTTGTATGGCATTATCGTTCAATGTTGCACCTTTTCCTTTTTCTGCAACAAACAATTCGTTTAAGAAGGGATTATATACTGCGCCAAGTATCATTTTATTTTCATGTTCCACAGCTATACTTACACAGCAAAGCGGTATACCATTGGCAAAATTGATGGTGCCATCTATCGGATCAATAATCCATTTATAAGAAGAGTCCATTACAATTTCGCCTGATTCTTCGCTCAGGATAAAATGAGCAGGATAATTTTTCTGAATAATTTCAAAAATGGCTTTTTCACATGCATGATCTACTTCTGTTACCAGGTTATTCAACCCTTCTTTATTGGATATTTTAAAAGAAGTATTGATAGAATCACGCATAATTGCGCCGGCTTTTTCCGCAGCCTGTAATAAAACGTTTTTCAACATGGCGCAAAGATAAGGAGTTGAAAAAATACACCACTAAATCCAACATCAAATACTATTTTGCACGGTATATAGCAATGTTGTGCTTTCAGTTATTATTGTTAACTATAACGTAAAGTATTTTCTCGAGCAATGCCTCTTGTCAGTATACAAAGCAGGCATCAATCTTTCTATGGAAATCATAGTCATTGATAATAACTCCGGCGATGGAAGCGCAGCATACATCCGCCAGAGATTTCCGGAAGTGCGCTATCAATTTATAAATGAAAACCTGGGATTTGCAAAAGCATGTAATTACGGATTGCAATTATCCCGGGGAACGCATATTTTATTTTTGAATCCTGACACTATTCTCCCGGAAGACAGTCTTGAAAAATGCATTCAGTTTTTAGATAGCCATACTAATGCAGGCGCATTAGGCGTGCGCATGCTGGATGGCTCCGGCAATTTTTTGAAAGAAAGCAAACGCGGCAATCCAACTTTGCGCGCCACTTTTTTTAAACTAAGCGGGCTTTCAGCCATGTTTCCCAATTCGGCATTTTTTGCTGCATACTATATGGCGCATCTCAGTGAGCATGAAACAAATGCGGTAGATATACTTTCAGGCGCATTTATGATGACAACCAAAAAAGTACTTGATATAACAGGCAGTTTTGATGAAGCGTTTTTTATGTATGGGGAGGATATCGATTTAAGCTATACCATTCAAAAAGCGGGCTTTCTCAACTATTACTATCCTGAAGTAACGATTATACACTTTAAAGGAGAAAGCACGCAGAAAAAAAGCCTGCGCTACTTGCGAACTTTTTATAAAGCCATGAGCATTTTTGTTGGCAAATATTATAAAGGGTTTAAAGAAATAATCTATCGTGTTATTATTGAGTTCGCTATTTTATTAAGCATTTCAGCCGGGCTGATAATAAATTTGGTTACCGGGTTCATACATCAAGTAAAGACAATAGCAGGTTTAAAAAAATCACTCAACAATAAACTGCCCTTAATTGTTACAGGATCACCTGAATCAGTTGAATTTGCCCGGGAAATAGCAATCCATGCAGGTTTTAAAGTAATACCAAACCAACAATCCGCAAATACTTATAAATCTCCGGTAATATATTGCGAGGGGAGTGAGTATTCGTTCAAGTCAATTATTAAACACTGGGATGAGGAAAAGCCGGAAAGTGCCATGATTCACGCTAACCGCAGCACAAGTATTGCAGGAAGTCCGGGGAAAAACAAAACAGGAGAAACAATTGTTATGTAATTAAAAGACATGAATGGGTTATTTATTCCCCACCTCAGTGTATTTCTGTGCAAGATCAACCACAGATTTTATATCAAAAGGCTTAGGAAGCACATCATCAGCACCACAGTTTTTAGCTATTTCTTTTAAGTTTGAATTGGCAGAAACCAATACAACCGGGGTTGCAGCACTGTCAATCCCGGACTTGAATTCCCTGCATATTTCACTGCCATCACTGCCAGACATACCTATATCAAGGAATACCATATCAGGCAGATACCCCAACTTGCTCAGGGATTTACCATCAGAAGAAGTGATAACTTCAAAGCCTTTTCCTTTAAGAATCATATTCATGAGCTCAAGAATATTATCATCATCATCAGCAACATAAATTTTTTTACTCGCCATTATTCATGCCATGTTTAGGGCAAACCCAGTACGAATTATCCAGGGGAATTATTGTTTCAGGTTTGCAGTTTTTCTTTCACAAGGTAAATGCCAATTTTTAAACTAATTTCATATATTCAGATATCCGTTAAATTTAAACAGAATTTAGGCGTATACCTGTGAGTATACTACTTTTGTCTATTAAACCATCTTAACCCGCTTCATAATCAATGGGTCTAATTGAAATACGCATTCCATCAACAATTGCTAAAACATTGAAGCTGTCTATTGGCTCACCCAAACGACAACAAAACCGCGTATTAAAAAAATTACTGAAAAAAGCAAGATATACTGAGTTTGGCCAGGCTTACCACTTTGACCAGATTCTGCTGCACAAGCATCCTGCCAGGCTTTTTCAGCAGCATGTGCCTATTTTTGACTACGATAAAATATACGAGCAGTGGTGGCATCGTACGCTTGAAGGTATACCGGATGTGTGTTGGCCGGGTAAAATAAAATATTTTGCATTAAGCAGCGGTACATCAGGTGCAGCAAGCAAATACATTCCTATTACCAACGACCTTATGAAGGGCAACCGCATTGTAATGATCAAGCAGTTGTTATCGTTGCGGAACTATGAGAATATCCCAGTAAAATCTATCAGCAAAGGCTGGCTTATGCTGGGTGGCAGCACGGAATTGCAAAAAGGCCCGGGCTATTATGCAGGAGATTTAAGCGGGATTACCGCTAAAAAAGTGCCTTTTTGGTTTACACCCTTTTACAAACCCGGCAAAAGAATAGCCCGCACCAAAGACTGGAATACAAAGTTGGATGAAGTAGTAGAAGAAGCGCCCAACTGGGATATAGGATTTGTGGTAGGTGTGCCCGCCTGGATACAGATGTGCATGGAAATGGTAATTGAAAGGTATAATCTTAAAAATATTCATGAAATGTGGCCCAACCTTGCATTTTATGTGCATGGCGGTGTTGCATTTGAACCGTATAAAAAGGGATTTGAAAAATTGCTTGGAAAGCCACTTACCTATATAGAAACTTATCTTGCTTCTGAAGGTTTTATTGCCTACCAGGACAGGCAGGATGTGAGAGGAATGAGGCTTACCACCAGCGAGCACATATTTCTTGAATTTATTCCTTTTAACAGCGATAATTTTGATCAATCGGGTAATATCATCAATAATCCTGAAGCATTACTGATTCACGAAGTAGAAGAAGGAAAGGATTATGCAATATTAATCAGCACATCTGCAGGCGCATGGCGATACCTGATTGGCGATACTGTAAAATTTACGAATAAAGAAAAGGGCGAAATCATCATCACCGGCAGAACCAAACATTTTTTAAGTCTTGTTGGTGAACACCTGAGTGTAGATAATATGAACAGGGCAATTGAAATGGCAAGTAGTGATATGAATATTTCCATTCCTGAATTTACGGTAGCAGGCATACCGCATAAATCCTTTTTTGCCCACCATTGGTATATTGCCTGCGATGATGTGGTAAATGCAGAACAATTACGTGTTGCCATAGATAATCATTTAAAAGCGCTGAATGATGATTATGCGGTAGAAAGAAAAAGTGCATTAAAGGAAGTAATGCTTACAGTATTGCCTGAAAAATCCTTTATGGAATTTATGGAAAGGAAAGGAAAACTTGGCGGTCAACATAAATTTCCACGGGTAATGAAAGGAAAAATGCTGGAAGACTGGGAGAAATTTATTGCTTCAGTTGCTTTATAAATATATTCTCATCTTCATAAAGATTTTACAAAACCAGTTAGCCGCAGTTTACTACATTTACAGAATGCAATAAGAAGATACCTTAAAAGTAACAGCATGATTGAGGCCCTTTTAAAAGGATTGGCGTTGGGTTTTATTTTAGCACTTTCTGTAGGGCCGGTTATATTTACTATTATCAAGCAAAGTATTTATAACGGGCACGAAGGCGGATTTAGCTTTGTGGCAGGTGTTTGGATAAGTGACATTATACTTGTAGTATTAAGCAATGCCTTTACTGAACTTGTAAAAGAATTATTGGAATATAAAAAGTTTATCGGCTATACAGGAAGCGGCTTCCTGCTGGCTATGGGCATATACTACCTGTTTTTTAAGAAAACTAAGGTTAGTGCCAACGGCGAAAATATAGTGGTCAAGCTCGGGGCAAAAGATCATACCCAAATCTGTATATCCGGGTTTCTTATCAATACTTTAAACCCGAGTGTAATTATTTTCTGGCTGGTAAATGCAACCGCTTTTGCAGTTAGTCATACATTGCAGCAACGCATTGTTATTTTCACTACATGTATACTCTTTAATATATTAGCTGATGTAGCTAAGGTTTTATTGGCAGGTAGTTTAAGAAAACGGCTTACGCCACATAATATATCTCTTATTACCCGTATTTCAGGCGGCATATTGATTGTGTTTGCTTTCGCTCTTATTTACGGAATCATTTTTTTGAGTGACAGAGTGCATTGATTTGCATTGTATTCTTTTAACATCATTACAACAAACAAACCACCTATAGCGTCATACATTAGCTTTTATTTTGTTGAATAGTTCCGGATGCATACAATTATACGCTTAACTTTTATTGCATTATTTTTTCTTCCCATTGCTGCAACTGCACAGCAAAGCGATTTTATATCCCTCCAGAAAAACAATCGCACTATCAAAAGTTATTTTAAGGGGTCTTTTTTTGAATTTATACATCAAAACGGATCAGGCGTAAACGGTTATATTGACAGGATACATAAAGACACCTTGTACATGTACGCTTATGATATCAGGATGACACCAACATACTGGGGCACCCGCGTTGCCGATACAATTGGCAGGATCAATTTAAAATTCGGACTGAATGAAATAGCAGCCATTCCCAAACCACAAAAGGGTTTTGAATTTGTGAGAAACGGTACCTTATTTATGATTGGCGGGGTGGGATATGCGTTCCTGCATACTTTTAACGGGCTGATACAAAAGTCTAAAATTAATCCATCAACATTAGCTGTTTCAGGCGGTGTGGCACTGGTTGGCTTTACTATGCGCAAGCTTCGCAAGTATTATTATCCCATCGGGAAAAAATATAAAATCTCCTACGTACAATTAAATACAACATAAGCAGATAGACAATCTCGATTAATGCTATCTTTACAAAAAAATGGCTCAAAACCTGAGTGATTTAAGGAATATGCAGCACTCTTATTATTCCACTCATTCAAAACCAGACACACATTATCTGTTCAAGACTCTTTCTTTTGTAAAGTTTATGCACCAGGTATCTCTATAGAACGCAATCCATGCTGATTTTCTGCCCGGCAGATGTTCCGAAGGAACAGGTTTCGGGTACTAATGGCCAATTACATTATAAATACACATTCCTGGCTAATAATATTTACGACTGTAAAACAAATACAATTACTGAGCACGGTTATTATTTACATAGATAATTCTCAAAAGCTTCGTAAACCTTATTGCTCAAAGTCTAAAACATTATTACCTTAGTAACCTGCAATAACATATACTTCCACCTTATTTACTTTGTGCATGCTAATGTTATTAAGGTAATAATGTTTCGGGTTTTATAATTGAGGTGTTACAAAAGATTTCAAAGCAAAATTATTGGTAGATATCAATAAATTTACGCCCCTGCTTTATATATCTTTCTCCATCATTTTATTGTTTATCCCTTTTATTTATGGAAAGCAGACAGTAATAAAATTTGAATTGCTTCTAATAACAACTTTACAGGTTGATTGATTATTTTGCAGCCTCAAATTTTTATTTCGAATAGTGAAGCATTTCTTTTCCAGGGTTTGGCGATTTTTAAAAAGGTTATTCCTTATACTCTTTATAGCTCAGTTTGTCTATATCATTATATTAAAATGGGTTAATCCGCCTATTACTATTACGCAAATCGGCAGCCTGCTTAGCGGTAATGGCTTAAAAAGAGATTATGTGGATGCAGGAAATATTTCTCCCAATGCAGGGTTAGCCGTTATTGCTTCGGAGGATCAGTTATTCCCCGACCACAATGGGTTTGACTGGAAAAGCATACAGAAAGCCATCGAAAAAAACAAAAAGAAACAAAACAGGATACGCGGCGCTTCAACCATCAGCCAGCAGGTAGCCAAAAATGTTTTTTTATGGCAGGGCAGGGACTGGTTACGCAAAGGGCTTGAGGTATACTTTACGTTTATGATTGAGCTGATCTGGGGTAAAGAAAGAATATTAGAAATGTACCTGAACGTGTCTGAAATGGGCAAGGGCATTTTTGGTATAGAAGCCGCTGCACAAAATTATTTTAAGAAACCGGCTTCAAAGCTAAGCCGGACTGAAGCAGCAATGATTGCAGCCTGTTTACCCAACCCCGTTCAGTTTTCAGTAAAGCCCATATCTCGTTTCGTAGCAGTGCGCTACCCGTGGGTATTAATGCAAATGAGTAATCTCGATAACGATCCTGATATTATTAAAGTGCTGCCGGGAAAAAAGAAAGCATTTCCATCTAAGTAATGCGCTTGCCCAGGTAAAACCACATCCGAATGCTGCAAGACAAACCAGGCCACCTTCTTTTATTTTTCCACCCTCCCATGCTTCGCATAGTGCAATTGGTACAGATGCCGCTGTAGTATTACCATACTGCTGTATATTATTATACACCTTATCATCCGCAAGCCCTAATTGCTGCTGCACAAACCGGGATATACGCAAATGGGCAGCACAACTTTTGTATCGTCCCAGCCTATCCACAAGTTTGCGCTATTGCCAGATTTTACTGCTTCTATTGTAAATTCTTCAATTGGCCTTTCAGCTTTTATTGTTGGCACGGTAAATTTAAAGAGATCTTTAGCTGTGTCGATTTTTAAACCCCAGCTATACAAGTCTTTATTAATAACAATGGTCCATTCTGTTGGCTGAGGAATGCAATACAAAATATATCTTCCTGCAGGGATTTTTGTTTGCTGGATAAATATGTGCTGAAAAAATTCAATCTCCGTAGCTTCATTAGCGCCAAGACGCCAGTGTTCGCCATACTTTACCACGTTTCCAAAAATTTTTCTGCCACTGCGTTGCGGTCTGCTGTAAAAAATTCTGAATACAGGAGGCGTCTTCATGCTATCCAGCATTTTCAGCTTAGGGTATTCTGCCGGAAAATAAATAACATCCAACGGTGATTTATCCAAAGAAGAAATGGTTGATATAGGTTCCTGCCTGATTATAAGAGGTGCCGTAACAATCGTATCTGGCGATCGCTTAAATTTATTATCAGCATTACAACCACATAAGCATATGCAATATATTAGCGCAAAAGCTGTACCTGCTTTAATTGGTAGACATATCATGCGGGGCATCTTGTTTTAGAAACTTATGGGTAAAATAACTTTTACATCTTCCCATGCAATCAGCAGGTTGGCGCCGGTATTGGTTTTTTCAAACATCATTGAAAACACTTCCACAGGCTGTGTTGTTTTTTGAACTTTTATATCTGTACGTAAAATATCATTTTTTTGATTATAAGCGAAAGACCCCCACACATCATTGTCCTTGTTTATAATAATAGTCCATTTTTCGGGGGTTGGCACGGCGTATAATGTATACCTGCCTTTTTTAATTTTGGTATTACCGATTTTCACATCTTTATAAAAATCAATTTCTGTAGCTTCATTGGCTCCCAGCCTCCATACTGTACCGTACTCCACAAGCTCACCAAATATTGTACGGTTTTTCTTCACTGGGCGGCTGTAAATCACTTTTACAACTGGTGTTTCAGGCGCTTGTTTTCTTATTTTAAGAATAGGATAATCTACAGGGAAATATGCCATATCCATAGGTGAGTTATCAGTAACGGGCCAGGCTTCCTGGGCAGATACTGATAGTACGCAACCCGAAAGCATAAGTATGGCAAAAACGTTTTTAATTTTTTTCATAAACAACAAATGTACATAATTAGAAGATGGCGAAAAAAGGGAAAGAAACGCAACGCTTATTCCTTTTTTCTATTGTTGACTGTTATTGAAAAGAAAGGTTAAACCTGTTTTTTGTAAATAAAATTACATCAGGCATAAACTCAGCGTAACAACGCTGCAAAGCGGTATAATTGTTTTCAAATGTGCTGAAAGCCTCACTGCTGTCATGCATATATTGGGCACGATGCACCAAACCATTAAAACTATTTTGAATACCCCATCTGTACCGGTAGTTAAACAACCAGTTCTGTTGTTTCATGTATGGCAACATTCCACGAAATCTGTCGGGCAGCAACTGAATATGCTTTTCCAGTATGTAATATGTATTTTGCGAGAATGACAACCATTCATTTTCAGAAAAGATACCGGTATCATTGGCAAGAAAATGATCGTATACTATGTCAACAAAGGCCCCGGCATACAACCTGTAAGCCGGACGAAAAAATTCTTTTGCTTTTAATGTAGCCGGATGAGCATCTGTAAAACTATCTATTTCCCTATGCAGCATAATGCCTTTAAAAATAAAGGCAGGATAAATTTCCTTTTGTTTTCCCTTTACAAAATCACTGATCATATTACCCACCAGTATTTCCGGACGGTTAAAAGATAAATATGCGTGAGCGAGATAGTTCATCTAAACAAAATAACGATTTAAAAAATATTGCAACGTAAATAATTCTATACGGGAACATATTTTATTTTGTCGGCCGCCTGTCATATTTCCGGATTATGAACCATTTAACAACTATTATGAGTTGATAGATTATTTTTGCGTTAAAATTTACCAGGCGTATGCTACTTAAGGCTGTTGATACTGTTGACCTGATTACAGCAGATAAATTTAAAAAGGATTATTACGAAGCGGGTAAGCCATTGGTTATAAAAAACCTGGCCAAAGAATGGCCTGCTTACCAGAAATGGAACTGGGATTATTTTAAAGCAATAGTAGGCGATAAAAAAGTAGGAATATACAATAATGTAAAGAGCGATGCCTATACGCCTGTAAATAAGGCCGATGATTACACCAGCTTTGGAGAATATGTCGATATGATCCGCAAAGGACCCGCAGCCTGGAGAATATTCCTGTTTAATATTTTTGATCATGCACCGCAATTAACACATGATTTTGAATGGCCGGATGAATTGATGAAGGGATTTGTAAAACGCTTTCCTATGCTGTTTGTAGGCGGCGCATCTTCCATAACACATATGCATTTTGATATAGATATGTCGCACATCCTGCACACCCAGTTTGTTGGCAGGAAAAGAGTGTTGCTGTTTCCTTACGAAGAACAACATAAACTATATCGCAAGCCCTATGAAGTTTTAAGCCTTGCCGATTTTTCACATTATTACCAGCAGAACGGCACACCTGATTATAGCAAATTTCCTGCACTGAAACTCGCAAAAGGCTATGAAGTAACGCTTGAACACGGCGACACTCTATTTATGCCTGCAGGTTACTGGCACCATATGGAATATTTAGACAGTGGTTTTGCCATGAGTTTAAGGGCGCTTCAATCTAGTATCTCCGGTAAACTTAAAGGTGCATGGAACCTTATCGGCATGCGCAATATTGATACCCTGATGAAGAAAACCGCTCCCAAATGGTGGTATGACTATAAAAAGGAAAAACTTATTACTGCTGCCAAAAAAGAACTGGAAGACGCAGGCGTATAATATTTTCTCTTTCTTTTTTGGAATATTCCGCGCACGTATTAAATTTGCGCTAATATATATCAGCCGGGTACTTAAAAGTGATTGGCCTTGAACCGGGAACTGGTTTAGCATTTATCCAAATTATCTTACAATCTTATTAATCTTAAGGACAAACCTACGCTGCCAACCTGTAGCTATTCTACTTTGTTGAAATAAAAATTATTGGTAACATATACCATCATTACCGTATTCCTGAAATATGCGGCAATGTACAAGTATCTTTTGTGGTTTCAGAGGTAAGCACAGGCCGGTGATGTCTATCGCCGGCATTTTTTTGGAAAAGCGATGAGCTGTCGGCTATCAGCAGTCAGCACTTTTGAAACGTGAGCGCTCTGGTTACAGGTTTTTGCAAGTTACATTTAGCGTCTCACTATTCACTGCTGCCCATTCATTACCCAATCGTCCACACTTCATTTCCTCTCAACAGCTTATCCAAATCACCCTTACCCTTTACCGCTATAGCTTCTTCTATCTGCATTGACATTACATCTTCATAGCAGGCACGATCTGTTTCGTAAAACACGCCAAACGGGCGTGGAAGATGTTCGTCTTTTGCAGGGTCATCAAACATTCTTACCAGAATCTGCGCTTTATAAAAATCCTTTTCATCATGCATCCATAAATCATCAACGCTGACGGAGTCGCCAATTTCTGCCACTACAGGTTTTAGTCCATCCAGTTTAATGCCTTTATTTTTTGCAGCGCCAAATATTAACGGCTTGCCTTGTTCAAGAAATAATGCCTGCTCCGGTTTAGTGCTTTTTTCTGTAAAAATCTCAAAAGCGCCATCATTAAAAATGTTGCAGTTCTGATATATTTCTGTAAAAGAAGCGCCCTTGTGCTTATGACTTCTTACCAATATTTCCTGCAGGTGTTTGGGATCTCTGTCCATACTCCTTGCAATAAAAGTAGCATCAGCCCCCATTGCCAATGCCAAAGGATTAAAGGGATGATCAATGCTGCCTAAAGGCGAGGATTTGGTAACTTTTCTTTCTTCCGAGGTTGGTGAATACTGCCCCTTGGTTAAACCATATATCTGGTTATTGAAGAGCATCATATTCACATCAAAATTGCGACGCAGCAGGTGAATGGTATGATTACCGCCAATACTTAGTGCATCACCATCTCCTGCAACTATCCAAACACTCAACTCAGGCCGTGAAGCTTTTAAGCCTGAAGCAATAGCAGTAGCCCTTCCATGAATGGAATGCATGCCATACGTATTCATGTAATAAGGAAAGCGGGAAGAGCATCCGATACCGGATATGATTACAATATTTTCTCTATGTATTCCCAAACCCGGCATTACCTTCTGCACCTGGGCTAATATAGAATAGTCGCCGCAGCCGGGGCACCATCTCACCTCCTGGTCTGTTGCAAAATCTTTTGCGGTGAGGGTTGGTTGTGCGGGTGTAACTGTAGTGTTCATCGTCATAAAATGAACCGCAAATTTACAGCTATATCTGCTTATTTGGTTTCCTCAAAGCGGAAATAAATAAGGAGGAATAGTTAAAACAAGATTACACCACCAGTGCAAATCACGTTGATTTTCACTCACTTATTCAATCCCGGCATATTACTGATGACTAAATGAAGTTATTCATTTTCAAATACACTATCGCTGCCGCCCACCTTTACTACACAAAAATCGGTGAAAACAGCAACCCTATTTCAACAAATGTGGTCTTTCCCGATATACCTTCAACACAAACTCACCAAACAAAGTATTTGCCCAGGCAAACCATTTGCGTGTAAATTTAGAGGCATCATCTTTATTAAAGCTTTCATGCATAAAGCCTGTGCCTGCATGATTTTTTTGCAAAATAGAAAGGCATTGTTTTATCTCAGCGTCATTATTGCTGGTAAGCCCGCGTATAACAACAGCAATTGGCCAGATATTATCTACCAATGTATGCGGGCTGCCTATACCTTCTCCGGCAGTACCTTTAAAAAAATATGGATTGCTGTCACTCAGTACAAAACGACGGGTATTCTGGTAAACAGGATCGCTTGATTTTACCTGACTGAAATAAGGCAGGGCCAGAAGGCTTGGCACATTACTGTCGTCCATAAATAAATGATTACCGAAACCATCCACTTCGTATGCATATATTTTTCCGAAGTTTGAATGAGTGGCAACAGCATATTGTTGCAAAGCTTTCTCTACTTCGTTGGCAAATGCAGTGCATTCTTTCGCGAAAGTTTCATCTTTGGCTATAGCGCTGTTCATCTCTGCTAACTGGCGCAAAGCAGCAACTGCAAAAAAGTTTGCCGGCACAAGAAAGGGAAATATTGTAGCATCGTCTGAAGGGCGGAAAACAGATACGATCAATCCAACCGGCTTTACGGGATTACCATAACCATTGCCCGGCACTGTATCTGTAGACCATGATGTGGTTCTGCCAAATGTATACGGACCTTTGCCCTTCTTGCGCTGTTGTTCCCTGAAAGTTTTTACCACAAGCTGCATAGCCTGTTTCCACTTATCATCGAAAGGAGAAGTATCGCCTGTAATTTTCCAGTAGTTATATGCAAGCCTTATTGGATAACACAATGAATCAATTTCCCATTTCCTTTCGTGCAGTTCAGGCTTCATGGCAGTATGGTCTTTATCCCATTCACTGCCTGTAGGCCCATCGTTAAATGCGTTAGCATAAGGATCAATAATAATGCAGGTATTCTGCCGGTTAATTACACCTGCTATCAGTTGCTGCAATGCCTCATCTTCTTTTATTAAAGAAATATATGGCCAAACCTGTGCAGTGCTGTCGCGCAGCCACATAGCATGTATATCGCCTGTAATCACAAATGTATCAGGCCTGCCATCTATAGTTTTATGTACAACTGTTGTATCGAGTGTATTGGGAAAACAGTTCTCAAACAGCCAGGCAATTTCTTTATTGCCAATATTCTTTTTTACTTCAGCAATGGTTTTTTCTACCGCAATACTTTTAAATTTTCTTTCCGGTTCAGCAATTCTTACTACCGGAAAATCCGGCATGCCTGCGTATAGTTTTCCGGATGCGATTATGCCTGCTGTAGCGAGTGTGCTTTGTTGAATAAAATATCTGCGTTGCATACGTTTTAATTATACCCGCAGCTATTATGATGTAGTATTACCCAAATACTTTTTTAAGTAGCTCGGTAACTCTTGCTGCAGGATCTTTTCTTATTTTTTGTTCTTCCAAACTTACTTCATAAAAGATACCGCTCAAAGATTTTTCTGTTACATATCCCGAAAGATCAGGATTGATAGGTTTTGTAGTAAATTTATTGTACGCTGTAAATACATCGCTCCAGTATTTGGTAGCGTTTGTTTTGGCCAATGCTTTTTCAATCACCGGCTTAAAAGCATTCGTAAGCGGAACAGAGGTTTTACTTTTAAAGTAATCAGTAGCCGCATAATCGCCACCTTTTAAAATGCCAAGCGCATCAGTAATGGTCATTTCTTTGATAGCATTTACAAAAATCGGGGTCGCTTCTTTAGATGCATCTTCCGCAGCCCTGTTCATAGAGAGGATTGCCTTATCTACCAAACTTCCCAAACCAATACTGCGCAAAGTACTTTCAACCTTTTGCGCCTCTTCCGGCAATAATATTTTAATAGCAGCATTGCTGAAAAAGCCATCCACGGCAGATAAGCGCGTTGTGCTGTTTTGCGTGCCTATACTCAAAGCCTCTTTTAAGCCGGAAGCAATTTCGGCAGTACTTAATGCCCCGCTTCCTGTATTCATGGAACCTAGCACCTGTTGGGCTGTTTCGCAGCCGGTAAAAAATAAAAGCGCATAGAGGGGCAAGAAAAATTTCAGCACCTTTTTCATAGTATATTGTTTTATCATGGTATTGTAATACCGGTGAAAATTACTTCAGCTTTTTCAACGCATTACTCAACGCTGCAAGCATATTATTTATTTCCTCTTTCTTACAAGTTCCTACGCTAAGGCGGTACCAGCTTGAGTTTTTGGGGGCGCCAAAGGCATAAAATGGCACAACAGCCAACCCGGCTTCATCCAGTAAATAATCTGTAACATCTTTTTGTTCAGCGAGCTTTGTGCCTTTTTCGGTTGTTTTACCAACCGCATTTACCTGTATGGTAAGATAAATTGCAGCCTGCGGAGTTATAGCATTAACAGGTAACCCATCTTTTTTCAACTGCATAAATCCATCATAAATCTTCTCTAACCTGAAGGATATCTCCGATTTAAAATGGCGCAGGTAATTATCAACGGCTTCTTTTTGCAATAAAAACTTTGCTACCGCTTTTTGTTCAGCCATTGGTGCCCAGGCGCCTATATGCGATAATATTGCTTTCATTTTATTGATGATATTAGCAGGTCCCATCGCCCATCCCACTCTTACACCTGTGGCAGCAAAGCATTTGCTTATTGCATCAACATATACTGTATATGCTTTCATTTCCGGGCGCAGCGAAACAGGATCATAATGTTTGATATCTCCATAAGTAAGCTGCCAATACATCTGGTCATACAGCACATATAATTTTTTTTGCCCGGCAGTTCTTTTCTTGTTTTCAGCCAACACCATATCACATATTTCTTCGAGTATTTCCTTTTGAAATGTTGTACCTGTTGGGTTCTGTGGGGAACATAAGGCTAATATCACTGCGCCATCAAGATGAGGCTGAATATCTTTTGCAGATGGCATAAAATGATTTTCCGCGCTTGCCTGCACTTCACAGTGAATGCCTTCAACAAAATGCGTATAGTGATTATTATTCCATGAAGGCACGGCGTAAATAATCTTATCACCTTTATCGGCAATTGTTCTGAAGAAGCCGTAAATAAGCGGTCTGCCACCTGAAGCCACAAGAATTTCAGCAGGCGTATATGTTAATTTTTCCCTGTCCTGTAAAAAAGAGGCAATTGCTTCGCGCAGGTCTGCATTCCCCTCAGCCGCAGGATAATTGGTGAGGTGATTTTTGTATGCTTCAATTATTTCATGCTCCAGTTCAGCCGGTATAGGAAAAATGGCAGGATCAAAATCACCGATGGTGAAATTGTAAATTTTATTTCCCTGCTTTATTTTTTCCTTTATTTCTCCGCTTAGTTTAATAATCTCTGAGCCAATTAATGTTTCGGCAAGATTCGATAATGAATCGTATGTATTAGCTGCACCAGCCTCAGCACGATGCCCTTGTGTAGTATGTTGCATAGCCAGCGAAATTACCTTTAAAAATTTTATTTTTGCATGAAACATCCACCAATGTCTCTAGAGAAGGATATTAAACAAGCTAAATTCAGGAACGAACACCACAAAGGAGCTATTAATTTAATTTACACCTACAACTGGATGATGGAGCGCCAAAAGGCTTTTTTTGATCTTGAAAATATTACACCCCAACAGTTCAATATTCTTCGTATACTCCGCGGTGCTTACCCAAAGCCTATTTCAACTTTGCAGATACGAGAAAGAATGCTTGACAAAATGAGCGATACCAGCCGTATTGTAGATCGCCTGGTTTTAAAAGGGCTTGCCGGCAAAAAAATTGCTGCCACTGATAAAAGATTAGTTGACATATGGATAACTGAATCAGGGAAACAAGTACTGGAGCGATTAGACCAGAAACATGATAAAATGGATGCAATTCTTGACCAGCTTTCTGAAGAAGATGCTAAATTTTTAAACATGCTGCTCGATAAAATAAGGAGCACAGATTGATCGTTTGCTCTATTTCCTTTTCTTTACAGTATGAAGAGCCTTTATCTTATTATCATAACGCTGTTTTTATTTCTTTCCAATTGCTTTGCCCAGTATCCTAAATACGAGTTTCGTGCAGCATGGATTGCAACCGTAAATAATATTGATTGGCCAAGCAGGGGTAATTATAATTCAGAAGGGCAAAAGGTTGAATTTGTACGTTTGCTTGATATGCTGCAAAGCCTCGGCATGAATGCCGTAATTATGCAGATACGGCCCGCCGCCGATGCTTTTTACCCTTCACCATATGAACCCTGGAGCGAATGGCTTACCGGCAGGCAGGGTAAAGCGCCATACCCCTATTACGATCCTTTGCAGTTTATGATTGAAGAAACGCATAAGCGGGGCATGGAGTTTCATGCGTGGTGTAATCCTTACAGGGCCGAATTTCTGATAGGTAAATCATCCGTATCTCCAACGCATATCACCAAAGTGCATCCTCAATGGTTTTTAGCTTACGGAGGTAAAAGATATTTTGACCCCGGCAATAAAGAAGCGCAGGAACATGTAGTAAAAGTGATAAGAGATATTGTGAACAGGTATGATGTTGATGCCATACATTTTGACGATTATTTTTATCCTTATCGTATTGCGGGTAAAGAATTTCCGGATGACAAAACCTATGCACTATATGCTAACGGGTTGGATAAAGCCGCATGGCGCAGGTCGAATGTTGATTCTGTCATTGCCAAATTAAATCGTGCCATTAAAGAAGAAAAACCGTATTGCAGGTTTGGCATAAGCCCTTTTGGTGTCTGGAGAAATAAATCTTTAGATAGTTTAGGCAGTGATACTAAAGCAGGGCAAACCAATTACGATGATCTGTATGCAGATATACTGTTGTGGTTGAAAGAAGGCTATATAGACTACGTTGTTCCCCAATTGTACTGGGAACATGGGCATAAGGCTGCTCCTTATGAAATATTGGTTGATTGGTGGAGCAGAAACAGCTACAATAAACATTGCTATATAGGGCTCGGCGTTTATAAAGGCGAATCAAATGCACGCTGGCGCGATAAAACCATTATTCCATTACAAATAGAAGATTCCCGTAAATATGCCACCATACAGGGACAGGTTTATTTCAGTTCGCGGTCTTTTTTAAGCAATCCTAATGGATGGAGCGATAGTTTAAAACAACATTATTACAAATACCCTGCATTGCTGCCTCCTATGCATTGGATTGACAGTATAAAACCGTTGCCGCCGGTTATCAATTATATGAATATTGATAGTAATGCCGCCATACAAAATATTAAAGTCAGCATTACCAATATCGACAACAAGAAGCCTGTGAGAAAATTTGCGCTCTATGCATTTCCTTCTTTAGAAAATACAGATGTTTCTGCTGCTACTCCATTATTCATTATTCCCTGCAAAAGTGATTCGGTAGAATATTCATTAACATTACCATCTTTACTGCAAACACTAAACGGAAAGGAACTGTATGTTGGCTTTACAACCGTTGACACCAACAATATGGAGAGTGAGTTGAGTATGTTGCAGAAACTGCAATGGATGGATGATAAAAAGCGGTGGGACGTAATAAAGTAATCAGGCTGACTCCCGTGTATGGAATTGTGTAATTACTTTTACAAGTGTAGCCTCCAGCATAGAAATTAAAAAGCCGAGCTCTTCCGTATCTTTTTCTTCCGCGGCTAAAATTTCTATTTGTCGTATAGCTGCTTTCATCGGCGTTATCTGCAGCGTATCAATATTAGGTTTGATATTATGCGCCGCTGCATATATTTCTTTAAAATTTCTATCTTTTAAAGCGGTTTTTAACTGTTGTATAGATACCGGCACCTGGTTTGCAAAAGCCTTCAGCATACCGGAGAGCAGTTCCTCATTTCCATGTGTTAAGGTTTTCAGCATGCTTAAATCATACAACGGAGCTGATTCTTCTGTTTTATTATTTTTTTCTGATTGATTACTGTAACAGCACGATAAAATCTTTTCCACGAGGTTTTTTTCCGTATAGGGTTTAGAAATAAAAGCATTCATTCCTGCCGCCAGGCATTTGCTTTCTTCATCATTAATAATATTTGCAGTAATAGCTATAATCGGCACATCAAGCTTAAGCTCCTGGCGAATATGTTTCGTAGTTTGAAATCCATCCATCACCGGCAGGTGTAAGTCCATTAATATAACATCGTAGGCGTTTTCTTTTAAAAGAGCAATAGCATCTCTGCCATTATCCACGCCTGTGATACCTGCACCTGTTCTGCTTAAAATAGCAGAAGCAAGTAAAGTATTCATCTCGTTATCCTCTACCAGTAAAACTGATATATTTTTCAATGGCTTATCCGGCATGTTAAATCTGTAGAAGTAATTGATTATTAACGAACAGGCGACAAATTTAGTGTTATAAACCTTGCGGTACTGCTTAAAATCATTTTGTTTTGTACATGTGGAAAAATCATTGCATCAAAATATATTTTAAAGCCCTGTTTAAGCATTTATAATTGCAAATTATTGATAATAAAATAATTATAAGTCAGTTTGTTTTTCGTTGCCTGTTAAAGTAAATATAAAGGGAAGAATTGTTTTGAATGCTCCGGTTATTTGTAATTAATTTGCGGCCTGATTTTTGTGGCCGAGCGCCATTTTTTATTAATTTCCGTATTCAAAACGTTTTTTAATTAATCGCTATGGCCCTAAGTCAGAGTCTTCAGCAAAAACTTCTTCAAAAATTATCACCACAGCAAATTCAGTTAATGAAATTGCTGCAGGTACCTACGGCTAATTTAGAAGAAAGGATAAAGGAAGAAATGGAGGAGAACCCGGCGCTCGAAACAGCAGATGAAACACATGACGAGAATGAAACGGAGACAATGGATGATTTTGACAATACTGCAGATGAGGACTTTGAGAATGATGGAAGCGAGGATGAATACGACAATATCGATATCAGCGAATACGTAAGCGATGAAGATGATATAGCAGAATACAAACTGAAAGACGATAATTACCCAGAGCTTGATGAGAAGCAAACGCTTCCATTTAAAATTGAAAGCTCTTTTCATGAATATTTGCTGGATCAGCTTACCATGCTTACGCTTGATGAAAGACAGCGGAAAATTGCGGAGCAAATTGTAGGTAGTATTGATGATGATGGTTATTTAAGGCGCGATTATGGTGCCATTGCAGACGATCTGGCTTTTCGCCAGAATATTTCAGCTACGGAAGAAGAAATTGGCGAACTGGTAAAGCAGATACAACAATTTGATCCGCCGGGAATATGTGCAAGAGATCTGCGTGAATGTTTATTGCTGCAATTAGAAAGAAAAAGACAGGAAGGAAGTGAGGTAGAAATGACCATTAATATTCTTACAGATTACTTTGATGAGTTTACTAAAAAGCATTACGAAAAAATTCAGCGCGGATTAAATCTTACAGATGATGATCTGAAAGCTGCAATCAACCAGATCATCCGCCTTAATCCAAAACCCGGGGGAAATATAGGAGAAGTAAATAAAGCGGAAAGCTATATTATACCAGACTTCTTTATTCATAACAATAACAACATTCTTGAGCTTACACTCAACTCAAAAAACGCTCCTGACCTTCGCATAAGTGAAGGATATAAAGACATGCTGCGCGATTATGATAAAGGCAGTAAAAAAGACCGTCGTCAAAAAGAAGCCGTGTTATTTATCAAACAAAAAATAGATGCCGCCAAATGGTTTATCGATGCTATAAAACAACGGCAGAATACATTATATACCACCATGCATTCCATCATGGAGTACCAGCGGGATTTCTTTATAACCGGGGATGAAACCACACTTAAGCCGATGATATTAAAAGATATTGCCGAGCGCACGGGACTGGATATATCAACTGTAAGCCGTGTTGCCAATAGCAAATTCGTACAAACAGAATTTGGAACATACCGGCTTAAATTTTTCTTCAGCGAATCGCTGAGCACAGAAAGCGGTGAAGAGGTTTCAACAAGAGAGGTAAAGAAGATATTAAGCGATATGGTAGAAGGTGAAAGCAAAAAGAAACCATTGAGTGATGAAAGGTTAACTGAATTACTTCAGCAAAAAGGGTATAACATTGCAAGGCGTACAGTTGCAAAATATCGTGAGCAGCTTAATATACCTGTTGCACGGCTAAGAAAACAATTATGATCAGTTCAGTTTCTACTACCAACCGGGAGCAAACATTGCCTGTTATTAAAATATTGGCAAATTTCTTTTCCTGGATATTTCATCCTTTGTTTATCGGGCTGTACATGTGTTTGTATATTGTTTACCTGCAGCCGGACTATTTTATCGGGATTAGCAGGATGACTAAACTGCAAACCGTATTGATTTATGTAGTGAATAGTATATTTTTCCCGCTCATTTCTGTATTGTTGTGTAAAGCACTTGGCTTTATTGATTCTATTTATCTCAATACCAGGAAAGACAGGATACTGCTCTATACTATCTGCATGATCTATTTTTTTTGGAATTTTTACGTATTCAAAAACAAAGAAGGCATACCGGCTGTAATGGCAATAATTACGTTGGGTATTTTTCTTGCAACGGTAATGGCATTTCTTGCAAATATTTATTTTAAGATAAGCATGCATGCTACCGGCGCAGGAGGATTGATCGGTTTTTTTACTGTTCTTTTATATTTATCGCCTGGCGTTGTAAGTATTCCATTTGCATTTGCTGTACTTATTGCAGGCATTACCTGTACAGCACGCCTGTTGGTTTCTGATCACAATATGGCTGATGTTATACTCGGATTAACAGCAGGTTTTATCAGCCAGTGGATAGCTGCCTGGTTTCTTGGATAAAAAAAGCCCGCTATCCATAGGGGAGGATACGGGCATCAACCTTAACCATTCTTACATTCACCTTAACCGTTTAGAACCGTAGAAAGTTTGAAATATTTTTTATCGGGGGAATATATAAAAAGGCATGACCCGTCTTTAATGGCATCAATAATAGCTGCGTTTTGTTCCATAGGAATAGCAGGGCATCCAAAACTCCTTCCCAACATACCTCTTGCCGCCAGGAACTGAGGATTTGCATATTCAGCGCCATGCATTACTATCGCTCTGCGGTAAGCTTTGTCATTTATATTTCTCTCCACACCCTGCAAACGCAATGAGTATCCGTTCTCACCTCTGTATGTTGACGCTGTAATATAAAATCCAAGACTGCTTTTATTTGAAGATGCAACATTCGAAAAACTACGGGCATATTCCATTCCGGAATTTCTGCCATGTGCCACCAGTGTATTAAACAGCAACACTTCATTTTTCAAATCAATTACATACAATCTTTTACTTTTGGAAGATTTAGAAAAATCTACAATAGTGAGTATGCTGTCTTTATTCAATCTTCCTTTCAGCATTAATTTGCTGAACCCTTCCATTGCTATTTCAAGCACATTTTTTTGGAGGCCGGATGTGTTCAAACCTGCGCTGTCATATAACCTGTTTATGAAAGATTGTTTTGCTTCAACATTAATATCTGCAGGTAAATAATACGTAATACCAGGAAGAGCCGGCGCTATAAAATTTGTTTTGAGCTTACTTGCTACAAAAACAGGAAATGCGAATAGCAATAGATATGCTATATGTTTACGGGTAATACGGATTTTCATGGATATCTTTTTTCTAAGCCTGAAATTAAACGGCATACGCTTTTAGATATTGTTAACAAAAAAAGCAGGCAATCAGCAGGCAATTTCTCAATTGGTTTAAAATCAGCTCTTTTGTGTGTTGCAACATTATACATCGTGTTTCAAAACGGCAGGGTTTTGATATAGATTAACTAGAAACTTCTATGATGTCTTTTTAGATTACCAGAACGCGTTTTCTTAGCAAAATCCGTACCTCTATTAGCTAAATGGTCAATTTTTTAAGAACATTAGTAATATCGGCAATGATGGTTTGTATCAGTTCAAACTGATCGGATATTGTTTTAAACCCCGAAAACTGCTTGCGGGTATCGCTTTCCTGCTTACCACTTTGAATTTCTTCCACTCTTTTATTACGAAGGTTTTGAATAATATCCCTAACCCTGGAAAAGCTCTGCTCATTAAGCGCAGGCAGGTCGCTTTTTTTATGCTGCGATAAAGCCAAAGCATACTGCATTTGCAATTCTATTGATTGAGCAACAGGTTTAAAAGCATCAGAACGATATCTCAAAGCAAGCGACTTTGCATAGATAGCCAGGGAAGCGATATGCGAAGTAAGCATATGATTACTTACCACTAACTGGTGTAATAATTCCGGGTGTTTATTACGCCTCGAAGGTTCAGATAGCAAACGCTGAAAAGCGTCTGACAAATTCGCCAGGGCAACATAAGCTTCTTTTCTTGTGATTTTATATTCATTAACATCCAGCGGACTCTCATAAAAAGCTTTCGCCACAGTAGTGAAGTATTTTGTATTTGCTTGCAGGAGCTTGGCGATATATTCATCTACCTGCTCATGCTCCCATTTAGGCAAAATAAAAAATGCACCAATAAAAGAAATAGCTGAACCTATTACCGTATCAATAATGCGGTCTGTAGAAACACTTCTGAAATCTACCGGGTGTAAAAAATGAAACGATAATAAAACATACAGGGTAATGCCAATTACGCTAACAAAATATTTTATTTGCAAAAAACTGTAACCTATTATCATTGAAACAATGGTTCCTATAAATAATACATAAGTCTCGGTTATATAATTCAGCATTAAAAAACCTATAAAAACACCTACAATTGTGCCGAGAAGCCTTTCAACATTCCTGCTCTTGCTAAGGCTATAAGCAGGTTTTAAAATGGTAACTATAGTAAGCAATATCCAATAGCTATGTCCAAAGGGAAATAATTGCGAAATAGCATAACCCGCAAAAATGCACACGCTCACTCTAACAGAGTGCCTGAAAATATTTCGATTCGAGTGATAGATTCTCTCTCAGCAATTTGGGGTCTAACTCCTGCGTAGAAACAAATTTTTCAACATCTACCACATCAGGTTTTACTTCTTTACTTACCTCACTGCTATAAGTACTATACCGCCGCAAACGTTTAATACGCTCTGCTATATCTTTTATGGAATTAAACACATGCCGCAGGCTGATAAATCCTTCCAGATTTTCAGGCGTGAGGCGACTATCCCTGTAGGTAACAAAATAGGCTTCTGTTGCTGTTATCAGTTCACTAAGCCTTTCGTTACCCTTGGGCGGGAATCCGCTTTGAATAACTAATCCTAACTTATCTAATTCAATAGCAATTTCTACTATAAGCAACCTGAATTTCTCCAGGATATCACCTTCTTTAAAATAGGCATGCAAAGCATTATAGTTCTGCTGCGTTGTCATTACCTGCTCAAACAAATCAACCGAATCCAGAAACATCATTAACAGTATCCTGCTTTTGGTTGTTGATTCACTTGTAAATCCTCTTGCCTTAAATAACAACTCACGCAACTGCTCCTGCTGGTTGTGTATATTTATTTGAAGAGGAAGAATCTCTTTATAAATTTCATCAGGATCAGCATTGTTGCTGTACATTTTTGATTTTACCTGCAAATACTCTGCAGTTTCAATAATACACTCCCCAAGGGCCTGCTGAATAAGAAGATAAGGACGCAGCGTATATAACACGAGGCTTAAAAGCATATACCATACGCCGCCTGAAAGCATAAAAAGCGCATCCTGCCAAACCCTGTCCTGCGAATGGTGAACATCAATATTAAGCACAATAACAATAAGCGCAATAAGTCCTATTGAGCTGGCACGGGTTCCATAAATTCCGATAAAAGAAAGAAAAAAACTAAGCAGTGTAAGCTCAATAGCAAGCAGCCAGGGGTAATAACGGGTAAAACCAATGATAATAGCCACTACAAAATTTAAAGCATTACTCACCAGCATACCATTGCGCCTGTGATGAATGGGGCCAGGGGAATCAGCAAGACTAACCATTAAAGCGCCCAACGGCATGGCAATACCTACAGTTAATAAATCATAATGGTACAAAACAAGCGCGGGTAATATTGCACCGGCAGTAATACGCAGCCCTTTGGTAAGATACTGACCGGTGATGAATTTTGTAAATTCATTAATATAATTCATGAAGAATGGGATCCTGTTTATTGCAAAGCTACCCTATAATATATATTTATTTTCGTGACTGGATAGGCGTGAGACCGCAAGTTCTTTCACGTTTGCATCTCGCCTCTGGCACATCTCACTCAATTATTACGTACAAAACCGTAAGGAAAAGCTAGTATTTTGCAGTAGGGCATTTATATGATTTAAGCGTTAACGCCAAACCAACTTCAGCTATAACATAGGCATCGCGCTGGTTTTTGAAACCCCGCTGGCTGCCTTTGGTTCCGATGCGTACACCATCGCCTGTTTCATAAGAACGGTCCTGCAATAAATACCATACCGTAGGGCTGCCATCGGGCAATGTTTGCGCATATGCATCAGGAGCGTATGATGAGCTTACATCATCAATATAATCTGTTGTGGTAAATCTATACGCTACTTCAAATGAAAAATTCAGGTTAGGGTTGATGCTATACTTTACTCCCATACCCAACGGCATACAAAATGCAACAGCACCATAAGCTTTGCGATTAGGATATAATGACGATCCCTGCCCTTCTGTGCCCAATGGTCTGAGATAATATTTTGTGCCGCCCAAATATGCATAAGGATCATAGTTAAATGCTCCTATGCCCAATGTTACATATGGTGTAAACCTGAGATAAGGGTCGCCGGGTACAAAACGCATAAAATTAAAATCACCCTGCAATGTAGCTTCCCAAATATTTGAATTAAAACTCAGGTTTCTTCTTTTCTGATAGTTATTATTACTGTACACATCTGAATAACCAAGCTGTGCATAGTGCAGCCCTAACCGTAAGGCAATATATTCGCTGAATTGCTTGCGAAAGAAAACGCCAACCGCAGGCTTAGGTCGGTTAAGGCCAACATTGGTATTCAAATCTCCAAAATAATGCGCAGCGCCAACAGTTACGCCTATTTCACCTTCCTGCTTTTCGCCATCCACCACCTGGGCGCCTGCTGAAAATGCCAATACCAATAATACTAAAGACACGGATAACTTCTTCATCAAAATTTAATTTGCTTTAAGTAACGCTGTTTCGATATATGGAGGTTTTAAGCGTAAGTGAATACTGTATGCAAAATACAAGATTACTGCGAAAGACAATAAAATATTGAACGATTTTAGTTTAATCTTAATATGTTAATTTAATTACGTTTATCTAATCCCCAGGAGAGTTTGTTGCGCAGGGTTTGGAGAAAGCTGTTTTCGTTCAGGCGTATAAGGCTAAGCGAAAATGCTTCCCGCTTAATGGCAATCTGTGTTTCCTTGCTCACAATTTCACGCCGGGAGTCTAATGCGCATATAAATTGGTCGGTTCTGCCCTCTACTTCAAAAGAAACGATATTGTTATCGGGTATAATAATCGGCCGCACATTAAGATTATGTGGCGCTACCGGTGTTATTACAAAGCTGGCAGATTCCGGGAACACTACCGGCCCGTTACAGCTTAACGAGTACCCGGTTGAGCCTGTGGGAGTAGCTACTATCAATCCATCCGCCCAATAAGTATTTAAAAACTCCCCGTTAGAGATAAGTATGAATTTTTATCATAGAAGAAGTATCCTTTTTATGAATGGCAAATTCATTTAAACCATAAGGTGTATCGCCGAAAAGCGGAATATTAGCATCAAGATGAATCAGGCTTCTTTTATCAATAAGGTAAGTTCTGTTGGCAAGAGAAGTAACTGCCTCTCTGAGCTCATGCTTGCCTATAGTTGCCAAAAAGCCTAATCTTCCAAAATTTATGCCCAGCACAGGTATATTCGAATCACGTATAAACGTCAGTGTATCCAGCATGGTTCCATCACCACCCATACTAAGCACGCATTCATAACTATCATCAAGCTCTGAAGCTTCTGAAAATGTATTATGATCATCAACAGGAATAGTATGCCTGATCTGCTCAAAAAATTCCCGGAATATTACAAAAGTAATTTTTTCTTTTTCCAATTCTTTAAATAACAGTAAAACATCATCGTTATTAACGCTTTCACCACCCCTGCTATATATTGCGATTTTCATGTAAACAAAATTTGCTTAAAGGTTTTATAGTTAAGACCGCTTCAAAATTAAACATCAATTTTAATAATCTCCGGAGAACATAAATAGCCGAAGTTCCCTGGCTTCGGGCAGCGATGTTTTTGTGAACAAAATTTCGTTTTTGTAAACTTTTATTTACCTTTACCGCACAATGGTTATCATTTCAAAATCGAAGCTGGTGTCTTTTTATGATGGTGAGCCTAAGGCAAAAGAGCCGCTGTTAAAATGGTATTATGAAACATTGTTTGCTGACTGGTCAAACTTTGCGGCGGTAAAACAGGCTTTTAATAGTGTGGATGCCGTTGGCAATGACAGGTTTGTATTTAATATTGGCGGCAATAAATACCGCTTAGTAACAATGATACATTTTACTAAGCGTACAATTTACATCAGGTTTATTGGTACGCATAAAGCATACGATAAAATAGACTGTAAAACTATTTAACATGAAAAAGGGAATCACTAAAAGCGGGTTTATTAAAGCGGATGCAAAAATGCAACAGCTATTGGCAAAAGCTACGGATAAAGGCGGCTTTGAAATGCTTACAGCTAAAGAAAGCGAGCAACTGGAAAAATACACCGAAATTGTGAGACGATATGAGGCTGAAAACATAATCATTCCCATGCCAACTACTATTTCGGGCTTATTGCAATTAAAGATGTATGAAAACCGGTTAAAGCAAAAAGATCTGGCTGATTTATTGGAAACATCTACTACCCAGTTATCGGAAATAATGCACGAAAAAAGAAAACCCACCCTGCATTTTTTAAAATCGGTCAACCAAAAATTAGGAGTGGACGGTAATATTCTTTTTCAATTAGTTTAACTATTAGTTATGCTAAACTACAACCCAAGTCCTGCCTGGAAAAACAGCCCGCGCTGCCCTAACTGATTAAAGCTGTATTCCAGCGAAATGGTAGCATCATATATACTCCATATATCCAAGCCACCACCACCGGTATACAATAACCTGTTATTTAAAACATTGGAAGGAGGGGGCATTTTATTATACACATACCCCGCATCGCCATACACTTTCAGGTAAAATTTAAACGGTATGGTGCCATACAATCTCGATTTTAAGCCGGTACGCAATTTAGGCGTCCATATTTCCCGCCTGAAAGTGGCTTTGGTTACGCCGGCAAGGGAACCATCTACCACATAATTTTCAAGCCCCCGTAAAAAATTATCTCCATATCCAAGCAATTGCAGGTTATAATATGGCTGATCAAAAGGCAATTTCACAATGGCATTTCCCTGCAAGGCGAAATAATATTTAGGCGCAACCTCCCAGTATTTTCCCCCTCTTGCATTAAACTCCCACAGGTTCATATTTTTATTGAACCCTCTCTTTAAAAAAGACACTTCCCACTGGTATCCTTTAAGCGGGTAAGGAATATAATTTACGTTGATGGATTGATATTGATAAAACAGTTCCGGGAACCTGGCGGTTTTCTTTTCGCCATCAAAATAGTGAGGGTTTCTTTCAAAAAGAGAATCATTAATCCTCACTACATTATAACTTATCCTGGCCACATGCCGTTTTATATACCCTGTTCTGAAACTATACCCAACGCCCACACGAAAGCGGCTTGTAATAAATTCATGAGGGTCTTTATAAAAAGCCTGCTTATCATCTCTTGTAGCGTAGTTGAGTTCTTTATTGGCAGAATATAAAAAGTCAAAACTCACTCCCTGTTTCAGTGATTTATCAAAATATGGCGCCGTATAATTCATTACCACCTGCCGGGAGTAACCGGAAATCAACCAGATATTCAGTTTGTCATTTCTGCCACTCACATTATACCCAATAAGCTTAATGCCATAATTTACGCGGGATAAACTGGCATTATAATCTTTAATCCACACATTAAAGTTGCGGTCGATAGGCTTGAGATAGGGCACCGGAAAATAATACCAGCGTTCTTTCACATCCACCAATATATCAAGTGAGTCATTATTCCAGTTCGTGAAATCAACAGCCACATCAATAAAAAGCCCGGTATTCAGGAGGTTTTGTTTTGAGAGAGGTATATTTTTCAGGATGTCGGAAATAGCATATTTCTCTCCTTTCTTCAGGGGCACTTCCCGGGCAATTATATAAGGTTTTGTGATTTTATTTCCGGTAGCAATAACATTGCGTATTGTTATAAAAGAATGCTGCAGCACTTCGTCATCTTCGTGCGGTTTCTCATCTGTGTCTTGTGCATTCAAATACTGAAGTGAGCAGAGCAAAATCCCAAGCATCAACACATATTTGTTCGAGTACCTCATTAAAATCCTTGTGGATGTATATTTATATGAATGGCTAAAGAATTTAAAAATAGTATTATTAAGCAAATATTAGCTTAGGTGTTTCAAAAAGAATTATATGTTTAAATAATTCATGAGATGATCCAGGTTGTTCTGCAACTCATTTTGGTATAATTCTTCACCATTATAGTATCGGATATTGTATTCATGTCGTTGGAGCGTGGCAACTATGTCAGATATTTCAGTTTTATTTACCCGTATAGTAACTGTAAGCAATTGATTTGCAGTATCAAAAAAACTATTCAGTTGTGTGATATATGCATCATTCGATTCAATCAGCCGGTTTAATTCACCGGCAGAAAAATCATTCTTCTCCATTTCCAGCACAATTATTCCACCCGGCTCATCAATTCCTGCAAATATTGCCAACTGCTTAAACAAATCATCTTCACCTATTACCCCCAATAATTCGTATTGGTCGGTAATAACAGGCATTACCGACAAATGCATGTCTCTTGCTCTTTTTACAGCCAGTAAAAAAAAGTCATGCTGCCTTACAAAAGGTTTTATAAAATCAGGTTGCAGATTTTGGAGCAGGCTTCTTTCATCATTATCAAGCAAGGCATCTTCACCTATCAATCCTAAATATTTATCATCTGATACTACGGGGAGGTGTGATACATGAAAATCGTTCATTTCCTGCAATGCCTTTCCGGCAGTATCATCCAAATGCAAAAATGGAATGCTTTGCGATATGAGTTGCCCTGCAAACATAATTAAGCCTTTTTTTACAGATGCAAATTACCTTGTAACCGCTGCAGGCTCTTTCAGTTTTGTGAGAAACTGATGCAAAATTTTGTTAAACTCTTCTGGTACCTCCATCATAGGCGCATGTCCGCATTTATCAATGAAATGCAGTTCGCTATTCGGTATCAGTTTATTAAACTCTCTGCCAACAAACGGTGGTGTAATCGTATCGTTGTTACCCCAAACCAATAAGGTTGGTTGTTTTATTTCGTTTAGCTCTTCTCCCAGATTATTTCTGATAGCGCTTTTTGCAAGCGCAATTATTTTTATAACCTTAAGCCTGTTGCTTGTTATTTCAAACACCTCGTCAACCAGTTCCTTGGTAGCCGTGTTAGGATCATAAAACGTTAATTCCGTTTTCTTTCGTATATATTCATAATCCCCTCTTTTTGGATAAGTATCTCCCATGCCATTTTCAAACAAACCGGAGCTCCCGGTAAGAATTAATGATTTAATGTTTTGGGGATGCTTAAGAATATGAAGCAGTGCAACATGCCCGCCAAGAGAGTTCCCTAAAAGGTGAATATTGGTATAACCTTTGTATTCTATAAATTTTTGAACAAACTTTTCAATACCGCCAACAGAAGTGTGCAGCAAATCGAGTTCTAAAAGTGGTAATACAGGAACAACCACTTTATATTCTTTCTTAAAATATTCAATCAGGGGTTCAAAGTTGCTCAGGGCCCCAAATAAACCATGCAGCAATACAAGGGTTTCTCCACTCCCCTCTTCAATATAACGGAACTTATTTTCTTGTTTTATCTCGTAGCTCATCCTTATTTACCTCAATTAATTGCTAAAGTAATTTTTTTGCTTCAAAATACAGCACCGGAGGTTACAAAGAAAAGGAAAAAACTTCGAAATAAATGGTTATTGCAGTTATCGTCCAGCTTCTTTCTATTGAATAAAGGGCTATTTTTGAAAATCTATTACATTCCCGATTAATAACTTTTTAACTATGGATTATCGCAGAATGGGGCGCACAGGTTTAGAACTTAGTGTATTGTCCTATGGCAGTTGGGTCACTTTTCATAAACAGGTGGATGATACGCTTGCCGATGAGTTGATGGGAATGGCATATGATAGCGGCATCAATTTTTTTGATAATGCTGAAGTATATGCTTTAGGTGAGAGCGAAAAACTGATGGGCAGAGTATTGAAAAGAAAAAACTGGAACAGAACCTCCTACACAATTTTGTCAAAAGCATATTTTGGATGGAGAGGCAAGGATAATAAGCCCAATCAAACAGGATTGAGCCGCAAACACCTGGCAGAAGCCTGCCATGAAGCGTTGCAACGTATGCAACTCGATTATCTTGACCTGTTTTTCTGCCATCGCCCCGATCCTAACGTGCCAATTGAAGAAGTGGTTTGGACGATGAATCATTTAATACAACAAGGTAAAATTCTTTACTGGGGCACCAGCCAGTGGAGCGGTGCAGAAATTATGGAAGCGCACCGTGTAGCACAGGAATATAAATTGATAGGCCCTGTAATGGAGCAACCGCAATACAATATGTTTGAACGCTTTAAAATGGAGCAGGATTATATACCTGTTTTTCAAAATGTAGGGTTAGGCACAACCATCTGGAGCCCGCTTGCGGCAGGATTTTTAACAGGTAAATACAATGATGGCATTCCGGAAGGGTCGCGCCTTGCAATTGAAGGATTTGACTGGTTGAAAGAAAGATGGGTGCAGGATGAGAAAATCAAAAAGGTAAAGCAGCTTGCAGAACTTTCAAAAAAACTAAACGTGTCGCTGGCAAGCCTTGCTATTGCCTGGACGATACATAACCCCAGGGTAACCACGGCTATTTTAGGCGCTACCAGTAAAGCGCAATTATCTGAAAACCTAAAAGCATTGGATGTAGTAAACGTACTTACGCCTGATGTTATAGAAGAAATTGAAAAAATCCTCCAAAACAAACCCAGGATTGACCTGGCATAGTTTATAAATAAAAAACCGCTCCCTGATTAAGAGCGGTAAACACACTTTTTTATAGTGATTTAGGGATAGGCTCTTATAAACCATCCAACTGGTGCTTACCACGCTTCCGTTTGTGGTAATGCTTTATCGGATAAAAGTCTGGCTGTTGAATAAATCTTTGCAATAAACTGGAAAACAGTCTATTAATGGCAAAGGCCTTATGGAATTTTGACAGGTTCATGGCGAATATTTTTGATTGGATATTAGTAAAGATTGGACAATAACGAATAGGCCCCGGATTTATTATGCAAACCATGAAACCTTGTTAATTAAGGTTAAAGCATTTTACATTATCATTTGCTTGACTCTATTTTTGTAAGAATGAAAAAAACTTTCATTACATCACTGGGGTTAATGATTGCGGCAATAATACTTATTACTGCCTTCCAGATTTACTGGTTATCTATGAAGGTTGAGGAAGAAAAAAGAACTTTGCGTTTCCGCACAAACGCATTGTTCAGAGAGTCGGTTTTTGAACTGCAATCTTCAAAACTAAAAATTGACAGCTCAGCAAAATGGATGATTGGATACCCGCCTGGTGTGGCAAGATTTGCAGATGTGATCCGCAAGCGTATATCAGACTCATTAATGCCGCTTATGCCCGAAAACAAAAATTCAATTATTACCCTTGAGAAACCGCCGGGAACTCCGCCTCCTCCCGATTCAAGCACAAGGATACCATACAGGGCAGGTGAACGGTATTTTGAAGTTTTAATGGGAATAGACTCCCTGCAGGATTCTTTACGCATTGACGATATAAAAACAGTATTTGCAAAAAACCTGAACAGGGAGCAGATCAATGTTCCCTTTTCTATAATTAAAACAGATGGAGATGGATTTAAACGGGAGGAGCCCGGAAAAAGAGAATGGAATAAAGTGGTAATCGGGCTCTCACATCCCATAACCTATACCTTGCAGTTAGGTAATGATATTAATTATATTTTCCTCAAATTATTACCACAACTGCTTTTCTCTGTTTTTCTGTTGGCGCTTACTATTTCTGCCTTTATCTTCCTCTATAGAAGCCTTAAAGCACAACACAGATTAACTGATATTAAGAATGATTTTATCAGCAACATAACACATGAGCTTAAAACGCCAATTGCCACAGTGAGCGTTGCTGTTGAAGCCATTAAAAATTTTGATGTACTGAAACAGCCCGAAAAAACAAAAGAATATCTCGGCATTGCCGGCAATGAGTTGAACCGGCTTTCTCTTCTTGTAGATAAGGTATTAAAATTATCTATGTTTGAGAAGCAACAGGTAGATCTTCAATACGAACAGTTTGATATAAAACAATTAGTACAGGAAGTATTGACATCCATGAGCCTGCAATTTGAAAAAGCGCAGGCAACGGTAAATTTTAATTATTCAGGAGATCATTTTATAATTTCCGCGGATCATTTGCATTTAACAAGCGTTATATACAACTTATTGGATAATGCTTTAAAATATAGCAATAAAAAACCGGTTATAGATGTAACTGTTCAATCTAATGGAAAAGAATGTATCTTGAGCGTGAAAGATGACGGTGTGGGTGTGCCAGTTGAGTACAAGGATAAAATTTTTGAAAAATTTTTCAGGGTGCCTGCAGGTGATAAACACAATGTAAAAGGATATGGATTAGGATTGAGTTATGTGGCGCACATCGTACAGCAACATAAGGGAACCATTCATATACAAAGCCAGCCAAACAAAGGAAGCGAGTTTATTGTAACAATACCTGTTGCCAATGTCTAAAGCAAAAATACTTTACGTAGAAGATGAAATATTCCTGTCCAAGATAGTTAAAGAAAGTCTTGAAAGCAGAAACTACGACGTATTGCTTGAAATGGATGGAGGCGAAGCCGTACAGCAATTCATTGCTTCAACACCTGATATTTGCGTGCTTGATATTATGCTGCCTAATAAAGACGGCTTTACCATTGCTGAAGAAATACGGCAAATCAATACTGCCATACCAATCATTTTTTTAACCGCAAAAACACAAACTGTTGATCTCGTTAAAGGGTTTAACCTTGGTGGCAACGACTATATACGTAAACCGTTCAGTATGGAAGAACTAATAGTGCGTATTGAAAACGCATTGCGCAATCGGGAAAGTAATAACGCTGCAGATACCCCTAAAAATGAAATCAACATCGGCAACTTTGCTTTTAACCCGCATCGTCAAACATTATCCGACTCGGGAGAAGAAAGAAAACTTTCATTCCGCGAAAGTGAATTACTCCGCTTATTATATGAAAACAGGGAAAGAGTTATTGACCGCAGGGATATATTAAATGTTTTGTGGGGAAGTGATTCTTTTTTTAACTCAAGAACCCTTGATGTATACATTACCAAACTCAGAGGATATTTAAAAAATGATCCTGCCTTACAGATAATTACCGTTAAAGGAATTGGCTACAGATTCGTGCTGGAATAAAAATAAATAGCGCTCCAACGAATTGAAGCGCCGCAGCTTTAAACGGGTTGGATTGACTGCTTAATTTCAGTTTTGTTATTATACACTTTTAAAAACCACATTATCGTAAAACTTGGAATAAAATCAAGCCCGGGAAAAAGCTCTTCAACAAAATTCAATACTCCGCCAATTGCTCCTTTCCATCCCCCAAAAAGTTTATAAAATATAAGCGCAGATACAGGCGCCCAGATGATATCCCCAAATTCTCCTAAAATGGGTAGCGCATAACTTGCATAACCTAAAAGGTCGAGCAGCATACATACTAATAAGGAAGGATTCTTTTTCATTCTTTTTAATTGCAACAATTATTATGACGAATATTTTCTCAAAAAGTTGCAGGTCAAAAGGCCTGCAGTTGCAGTTGTTGTTTCAGCTTAAGTTCTATTTCAGCAAGTCGAAACGGTTTGGCTATTACCTGGTTAATACCTGCATCACTATACATTTTCAACTCTTCATTTGTTGAATGAGCGGTAACGGCAATTACAGGGATATTACAAAAAGGCTTTTCCATTTTTCTTAGTGCCAGCGTAGCATCATATCCATTCAAAACCGGCATATCTATATCCATAAAAACAATTGCCGGGTTGCTGCGTGTTATTTTTTCCAAAGCTTCTCTGCCATTGCCTGCCTCTATCACCTCATAACCTAAACCTTTAAGCAATTCTGATATAAGCAGTAGTGTATCGGGATCATTTTCAACAACCATTATTACAGTAGAAGTATTTTTCTTATGGCTGTCGGTATATTTTTCATGTCTTTGTTCAGAGGTAAGAAAATCATTCATTGGCAAACTTTAAATCGGGGCACGGCTACCAAATCTTAAATAAAGATAAAGTAATACTGCCAGTAACAGCTATTTTTATACCGAATGCGAATAAATTATTAAATATCAAAATAATGTATCCTGCCGCGGGAAATTTTTACCAAGATGTTCGTACGCTTTATGAGTAGCTTCCCTGCCTCGTGTTGTCCTCATTATGAAGCCTTCCTGTATTAAAAATGGTTCATATACTTCCTCTAATGTACCCTGCTCTTCACCAACCGCAGTAGCAATAGTATTTATCCCCACCGGGCCGCCTTTAAATTTTTCTATAATGGTGAAGAGTATTTTATTATCCATTTCATCAAGCCCGTGCTCATCTACATTCAATGCTTTTAATGCATGAATGGTAATGCCTGTATCAATTTTTCCGTCATTCAATACCTGTGCAAAATCTCTCACCCTGCGCAATAACCCGTTTGCTATACGTGGTGTACCGCGGCTTCTGCGCGAAATTTCTGCGGCAGCCTTGTCATCAATATTGGTTTGTAAAATTTTAGCTGAACGTATAATTATTCTCTTCAGCGTTTCGGCATTATAATATTCAAGTCTTGATTTAATAGCAAACCTTGAAAGCAATGGGGCGGTCAACAAGCCACTTCTGGTTGTTGCACCTACTAACGTAAACGGGTTCAGATTGATCTGAATGCTTCTTGCATTAGGACCTGTATCAATCATGATGTCAATCCTGTTATCTTCCATTGCAGCATATAAATATTCTTCAACTACGGTACTTAACCGGTGTATCTCATCAATAAACAATACATCGTTGGTTTGCAGGCTTGTTAATAACCCGGCAAGATCAGCAGGCTTTTCAATTACGGGCCCTGAAGTTTCTTTAATATTTACGCCAAGCTCATGCGCCACTATGCGGCTTAAAGTAGTTTTACCCAGCCGAAGGGCCGTGAAAGAGAATATGATCAAGTGATTCACCGCGAATTTTTGCGGCTTTAATAAATATCCTGAGGTTCTCAATTACTTTTTCCTGCCCGCTGAAATCTGAAATTTCTCCCGGGCGGATATTGTTTTCAAAATCTTTTTCCGCAGTACCAAGCGAACTTTTATCAGCATTAAGATTAGGATTCTGCATATAATCATTGCTTGGTTTATCAACTGCATTCTTTACAAATTCCGCTTACTACTACTTCTGTTTGTTGCGTTTTATAGCCGCGGGGTAATTTAATTTCAGGAACATGTACTTCATCAAGACAGGTGGTTATACCACAATTTTTGCAAATAAAATGAACATGATCATCGTGGTGATGCCCCTGTTCGCAGTTGTCTTTACACAATGCGTATTTGATGGAATTATCAGGCGTTGGTATAGTATGAATAATGCCTTTATCAAGAAAAGCCTGTAGTGTGCGGTATACCGTTACACGGTCAAATTTTTCGCCGGCCTTTATTTCAATATCATGATGCGCCATAGCACTATCCGACTGAAGAAACAATTCCAGTATTTTCCTTCTGCTGTCAGTTACACTCAACTGACTCCTTTTTAATACATCTATAATCTGTTCTTCCATATCATACATTTTAATACAACTACATCAAATTTTCTCTTTCAGCAAATCTTCAATATCATTGTTCAGCTTTTCCATTTCATTTTTCTTCAACCCGTCATAAATACCACGCACCCTGCCGTTTTTATCTACCAGGGCAAAAAATTGTGTATGCAAAAATTGTTCGTTTATACTTGTGGCATTATTCTTTGGGTCATCCAATATATAACTTTCTCTCGCAGCCTTATATAAATCTTCTTTTGAACCCGTAACAAACCACCAGTTTTTTATATCAGCCTGCATAGAATCTGCATAATGCTTTAAACGTGTCACACTATCATTTGCAGGGTCTACCGTATGCGATAATATAAGAAAATCACTGTTTGCTTTATGCTTCTCATATACCGCCTTCATATTTGTATTCATTTTAGGGCATATACCCGGGCAGGTTGTAAAGAAAAACTCAGCTACATAAACTTTGTTTTTCACGTCTTTCGCTGATATCATTTGCCCATCCTGCCGCTGAAAACTGAAAGGGCGAACATCATTCAAAACCGGCAACCGTGATTTTGAACCATCGATTATAGAGTTCAAAAAGACATAAAATCCCCCAAAAAGAATAACAAAAAATAAAATATAAACCCAGGTTTTCTTTATCATAAAAAATTGTGCAGCAAAGGTACGATTGAAATGCTATCATAAAGGATGCATTCCAAATTTTCGCTTCATGTTTCAGATTACCCTCAACCGCCTGCAGGCAGGCTTTGTTCCCTATTCTGTGGAGTAGGAATACACCTGTTACAACCCAATTCTGTTAATAAGAAATATTTTAACTAAATTAAAGTCCTTCATTTTGCAACAATGTTGCAAAATATGGTATATTTGTACCCTTTTATTAGCTGATGTTTAAGATTAATTATGATGCACTTGGTATAACGGCTTCACTGGCTTGCGCTATTCACTGTGCTGTGTTGCCGCTTATATTGAGCAGTTTACCCATATTTGGAATAGATATCATCCACAATTATCTTTTTGAATTCGGGATGATAGGCCTCGCGTTTGTCGTAGGCTTATATGCATTATATCATGGCTACAAAAAACATCACCACAAATTTTTACCAGCACTTATTTTTACGGCAGGTATTTCCTTTTTATTGCTGAAAGAAATATTTCACGACTATCATTTATGGCTGCTGATACCCGCAGTTGTTTTAATTGTATCAGCCCATTACATCAATTACCGTTTTTGCCGCAAAGCCAATCATTGTCATTCCGGCGACTGTAACCACCATTAAACAGATGTGGTGATAATATTTTTTGTATATACCTTTCAAAGTTGACATAACAAGCTTCTTTTCCTTAATTTCATCCCTCAATCAATCATCTTGCCATGACAACACGCAGATCATTTATCAAGCAAACAAGCATGCTTTCATTAGCCGCTTTCGCAAGCCCGTCTTTATTATCATATAAACAACATGCTGTAGGATTACAATTATATACGCTAAGAGCGGATATAACTAAAGACCCTAAAGGGGTTATTGAAAAAGTAGCAGCACTTGGTTATAACGAAGTAGAATCTTTTGGATACAGGGATGGAAAATATTTTGGACTGACGCCGGCTGAATTTGCAAGGCTGCTGAAGAACAATAAACTCACTCACCCGAGCAGCCACTATATGCTGGCAAGCCTTAATAACAACTGGGGAAAAACAGTGGAAGATGCTGTAACAGCGGGTCAGCAATATATGGTTGTTGCTTACCTGTTGGATACAGAGAGAAAAACAATTGACGATTACAAAAAAATTGCAGAACAATTTAATAAAGCAGCAGAGGTTTGCAGGAAGGCGAATATTCAATTTGGCTACCACAACCACGATTTTGAGTTTATTGATATGGATGGACAAAAAGGATATGATGTTTTATTGAAAGAAACCGACCCGCAGCTTGTAAAATTTGAATTAGATCTTTACTGGATTTCTTATGCAGGCATGAATCCTGTAGATATGTTCAAAGCTAACCCCGGTCGTTTCCCGCTTTGGCATGTGAAGGATATGGACAATACATCTAAGAAATTTTTTACCGAAGTAGGTAATGGTGTTATCGATTTCAAAAAGATTTTTGCCGCTGCTGACACCGCAGGCATGAAACATTTTTTTGTAGAGCAGGATGTATGCCCCGGTCCTACATTGGTAAGCATTGAAAAAAGTATTAATTATTTGAGGAAGAATATTCTTTAGAAAGGTGTAAGATTCAGGGTGGAGGGTAGAAAATGTTTTAAGTTGCGGATTACAGGTATTTAAATTATTAAAACCTGTTTATAAATAGTAAGGCCGCCTGAAACTTGTAACCAATAACTTGAAACCCGCAATTCGTAACAACTATACAAATGACTCAACAGGAAATTGCTGCTCTTGTAAAACAAACCGGCTTTATGCCTTTGTTTACGCATACTGATGTAATGGTTTGCAAAAATGTATTGAAGGCTTCGTATGACGCCGGCGTGAGATTATTTGAGTTTACCAACCGCAATGAAAATTCGTTTGATATTTTTATTGAGCTGCGCAAGTATTGCAGTGAATCTTTGCCAGGAATGATTTTGGGTATCGGCACCATTAAAACCGGACAGCAGGCAGAACAGTTCATACATGCCGGCGCGGATTTTTTAATTTCACCGCTCATTAACCAGGAAATTCACGAGGCAGCTGCCAGGCATAAAAAACTTTGGATGCCCGGCTGTGCCACGCCTTCAGAAATAGGTATGGCTGAAAACCTCGGAATACGTATCGTAAAAATTTTCCCGGCAAAACAATTAGGCGGGCCGGCATTTATTAAAGCAATAAAGGCTGTTTTTCCTAATATGCAGTTTATGGCAACCGGCGGCGTTGAGCCCACACAGGAAGATATTACCAGTTGGTTTAAAAGTGGTGTTGCGGCAGTAGGCATAGGTTCTCAACTTTTTCCTGCTGATTGGCTGGCCAATGGACAGTTTGATAAAGTAACGGCACATGTAAAAGGAATTATTGAATATATTGATAACGCGAGAAAATAGCATACGTGAGAAGTGAGAAAATAAAGGTGAGATACAGGCGCGTTTTCATACCTATCTTCTCACATTTTACGTAATTTTTCCCTATTTAGTTTTTTAAACAGGCTATATGAAAAAATTTCTGGACGAGGATTTTTTATTGCAGACTTCAACTGCTCAAAAATTATATCATGATTATGCAGAGAAAATGCCGATCATAGATTATCATAATCACTTACCGCCGGCAGAAATAGCAGCCAACAAACAATTCAAAAACATTACTGAAATATGGTTAAAGGGTGACCATTATAAGTGGAGAGCCATGCGCACCAACGGCATTGATGAAAATGATATAACAGGTAACGCTGACGACTACACGAAGTTTGAACGCTGGGCGGCTACTGTTCCTTATACCATGCGTAATCCGCTTTATCACTGGACACATCTTGAGTTGCACCGTGCCTTTGGTATAAAAAAAATACTGAACGAAAAAACCGCGAAAGAGATTTACAAAGAATGCAACGACAAGCTAAAGAAACTGCCCGTTCACACAATAGCTAAAAAATTTAAGGCAGAAATTTTATGCACCACAGATGATCCTGCTGATTCACTGGAGCATCATATCAGCATAAAGAAAATAAAGGGCGCTCCAAAAGTATTTCCTGCCTTTCGCCCGGATAAAGCAATGGCGGTTGAAAATGCGGCTGCTTACAACAGCTATATCAAACAACTGGAACAGGCCTCAAAAAAAACGATTCAAACCTATAAAGACCTGCTGGAAGCATTAAAACTCAGGCACGGCTTTTTTCATGAAACAGGCTGCCGCATTTCAGATCACGGGCTGGAAACAATGTATGCAGATGATTTCACAATGAAAGACCTGGAGAAAAGTTTCAGCACCGTGCGGAAAGGGAAAGCATTAGCGGAAAAAGAGATTAGCAGGTTCAAATCTGCCACCTTGCATTTTATTTGCCGGTGGAACGCGCAGCGTGGCTGGGTGCAGCAATTTCATGTGGGCGCATTGCGCAATAATAACAGCAGGCTGTTAAGTTTACTCGGTGCAGATGCCGGCGTTGACTCAATTGGTGACTGGCGTGTGGCGCAACCCATGTCTGCATTCTTTAACCGGCTTGATAAGGAAAACCAATTGGCAAAAACGATTATCTACAACAACAATCCATCCTACAACGCGGTATATGCAACGATGACAGGTAATTTCCAGGATGGAAAAACGCCCGGCAAAATTCAGTTTGGCTCCGGCTGGTGGTTTCTTGATCAGAAGAGCGGTATGGAAGAGCAGATGAATATATTAAGCAATGTGGGCTTATTGAGCAGGTTTGTTGGAATGACTACTGATTCAAGAAGCTTTTTATCATTTCCGCGTCATGAATATTTCAGGAGAATACTTTGTAATTTGATTGGCAATGATGTAGAAAACGGAGAACTGCCGAAAGACATTTCCTGGCTGGGTAAAATGGTGCAGGATATCAGCTATAATAACGCGAAACAATATTTTAACCTTGGGTGAGGTGAAACGAGAAACTTGAGAAGTGAAATGTGAGAATCTCACGTCTGTCTTTTCACTTCTTACGAAAAAATAATATACATCCAGCAAAAACATATCATGTCAACAAAACCTCCAGGCTTACAGCAACCCATAACCGATATTGCTAATCCAAAAGGAGTGGGTAATTATCGCTGGGTAATTTGCAGTTTACTTTTTTTTGCTACTACCGTAAATTACCTTGACAGGCAGGTGTTGAGTTTACTGAAGCCTTCACTGGAAGAAACTTTCCACTGGACAAATACTGACTACGCTGATATCGCCGCCGCATTCCAATTCACGTATGCCATCGGACTTCTTTTTGCCGGGCGTATTATTGATAAGTTAGGCACAAAAAAAGGATATGCCTGGGCAATTATTATATGGTCTGTTGGTGCTGTTATTCATGCACAATCTATACCTATAGGTGAAGGCATTAAATCAACACTGGGCTGGATCGGTATTGCCGCCATACCGGCTTCCGTATTAGGCTTTATGTTTGCCAGGGCGTTTTTAGCTATTGGAGAAGCGGGTAATTTTCCTGCTGCCATTAAAGCCACTGCAGAATATTTTCCTAAAAAAGAAAGATCATTTGCGGTAGGTATATTTAATTCAGGCACCACCATTGGCGCCATTCTTGCACCGCTCACTATACCCTGGATAGAGAAACAATGGGGATGGCAGGCAGCATTTATCATCATTGGATTAATTGGCTTTTTATGGTTGATCTTTTGGTATCTCTATTACGATAAACCGGAACAACAGAAACGGCTAAGCGCGGCAGAATACACCTACATCAACAGCGATGCGGATGAAAAACAAATAGCCGAAGAAGCAGGTAAAGAAAAAAAAGTAAGCTGGACAAAATTGCTGAACTACAGGCAAACCTGGGCCTTTGCCTTTGGGAAATTTATGACAGATGGAGTATGGTGGTTTTTCCTGTTTTGGTTGCCTGCATATTTAAAAGATCAATACCATATGGAAAATACAGATATGGCTATACCGTTAGCTGTATTGTATAGTATGACGATGGTTGGGAGTATTGGCGGAGGTTGGTTCCCTGCTCACTTTATAAGAAAAGGATACGCAGCCTATGATGGCCGCATGAAAGCCATGTTGATCATTGCATTTATACCGCTGGTGGTGTTAGCGGCACAACCTTTAGGAGGTATAAGCTTTTGGATGCCGGTATTATTGATTGGTATAGGTGCATCAGCGCACCAGGCGTGGAGCGCTAATATATTTACCACTGTATCTGATATGTTTCCGAAAAAAGCCATTGGCTCTGTTATAGGCATTGGAGGGATGGCAGGCGGACTTGGCGGCGTATTGGTCACAAAAATCGGCGGCGCATTATTCGATCACTATAAAGCACTCGGGCATATTGAAACAGGCTATACCATCATGTTTACTTTCTGCGCTATCGCCTATTTAATTGCATGGTTTATCATGAAAAGCCTGGTACCGAAGTATAAGTTGATTACGGATTTGTAGAGAGATATATTACTTCATTCGTTTTTTGGAAAAGCAAATATGAATGGGTTGCATTAATGATGCCAATAAGGTTGCATTGACGTAATCCCATTGCGTATATTTGGTAGTTGTGTGTCAGCATAAACCGACACTACGCCAAAAACGAACACTAATAACAACGGAAGTATGAAAACATTTTTTACGACATTGATTTTTGCATTTACGACAATGCTAACTTTTGCTCAAACAACAGAGCATCTTTCTTTCAAAGGCGTTCCTATTGACGGAACACTTAACGTGTATATATCCAAAATGAAACAAAATGGTTTTACACATATAAAAACAGAAGACGGTGTTGCGATGCTCAAAGGCGATTTTGCATCTTACAAAGGTTGTATTGTTGGAGTTGCGACCGTAAAAGGGAAAGATTTAGTGAGTAAAATCACAGTAATTTTTTCCAAACAAGACAGTTGGTCTATGCTTTCTTCAAATTATTTCAATCTCAAAGAAATGCTTACAGAGAAGTATGGAGAACCTTCCGAAAGCATTGAAGATTTTTCGTCTTATGAACCAGAAGATGACGGCTCGAAAATGACACAAGTTCATCTTGATGCTTGTAAGTACATTTCGACCTATAAAACCGACAAAGGAGATATTCAATTATCAATCAAAGGCGACATTTCAAGTGCTTTCGTGGTTTTGGCGTATTATGACAAAATCAACAGCGAAATAATTAGAAAGAAAGCAAAAGACGATTTGTAAAAATAGACGAACGGATATGAAGAAATTTTTAATTTTTATTGGTGGTTTTGCCGCAGGAATTTTGGCAACAATATTTGTGGCGTATGTAATTGTAGTCGCCAAAAAGCCAAATGATGACGGTTTATCTGGACTTACAATCTTTAAAGAAAAAGGTGAATGTATAACCACAACCTCAAAAAACAAATCTTCAGAAATAGACATTTTCCAAGTCATAACACCCAATGCAGCACTTGCAAATATAAAGTACTATACCGACAAGAAGTATTATAGTGGTGAAACCTAGGCTAATTAATACTTTGAGGTGCTAGGAGTAACTTTGAGCAAAAAGAAGTTATGCCACATCCCCGCCAAAAGGACTTAGCCTACGAGTCATTTAAGATATTTATACCAGAGGAATACCTGGTTGATTTTGAAGTGAACCATATTGAGAACAAACCTCAGGAATGGGTAATTGAACTGGTTGAAAAAGAAGACCGGATACCCCAGGCTTTGTATGGTAAAGAAGTTGTAATGGACGGTTATAACAATGAGATAGACATTTTAACCCATGCGTTTTCGCTAAAGAAAATATACCTGCGTCTGATCCGGCGAAGATGGAAAGAAAAGGGAACTACCAAACATTACAGTAATGAATACAACCTTCACATACCCGGCATGAAAACCACAAAGGAGTTCAGGGATTTTTTAAAAGAAATTGGTGGATGAGAAGCCGGTTAATTTTACAACCATCGGAGGATTTCTTCAACTCAACCCCCAAACCGTTTATAGCTGGTACCGCAATTACCTGAGCGGCTACCCCGAAGCTGTTGAAAATAAGCAATGGGGTAAAGATAATTTTACCGGTACAGATAAGCGGGAAAAATCAGTACCCGTATTAAAGCCGGAAAATTTTGGTGAACAGATGAGTGTGGATGAGAAAATGATAGATGAAGAATTTTATACCGTGATGACCAACCGTGATACAGGTAAGATAGCCCTGCTTGCCGAAACCCTTACTGTAGCTGAATTAAACAAGCTGATAGAGAAAATACCGCAAGTAAAACAACAGGTAAAAACCATTACAGCAGACCTCAGTCCCACGTACGAAAAATTCTGTGAACAAAGTTTTCCCAATGCCGTCATTGTAGCCGACAAGTTCCACGTAGTAAAACATATTGTGGAAGCGGTACAGACGTTAAGGCTTCGTCTTAAACAGGAAGAAATCGCAAAACTGCCCACCACCAAAAAAGAACGAAGGGAATATGAAAAACAAACCAGACTCATCAATGGCGAATCCAAGATAGAACTGCTTACCAGGAGCAGGTACGTGCTTTTTAAAAGAGCGGAAAACTGGACTGTCTCACAACAAAAAAGAGCCACCCTGCTTTTTGAAACCTTCACTTCACTTAAAACAGCTTATGATTTAACCCTGCAAATCAGGCAATGGTTAGATAAAGAAAACGTAGGCAAATACGAATGGCAGATAGAAAAGCAACTCATTCACTGGTACGATTGTGCCGAACAGGCAAAGCTACCAGAAGTAGAAAACCTGATACGTATTATTGGCAGTAACGAAGAAAAAATCATGAACTATTTTAAAACAGGTAAAACCAATGCAAAAGCAGAAGCCACCAACAGCAAAATACAACGATTTATAACCGCTAATTACGGGGTAAGGGATAAGGATTTCTTCTTATATAGATTAGCTCATTACTACTCCTAGCACCTCAAAGTATTAATTAGCCGAAACCTACCGTGATTATGACATAGAAAACGATGTTGTTGTTTTGCTTATAAATTATGATGACAAAACATATTATGACGACCAAAAAATAGATGTATCTAAAAACTGTTTAAGACAAATCGGAACGTATCAGTACGAAACTAAAAGCAAATTTGGAAAAACTGTTCCTGTCGTTGTTATTGAGTAATTACAAAAATCCGACACAAAAATATGCAGGTATTTCTTTTAGTACTTTTTGCAATAGTAGCATTTGTTTTTAGACAATTTGTTTTTGAACACAAGCGTAAGCAAAGGCGTGATTATTACAGAAACGTATATCTAAAATCAGATGAATGGCAACGAAAACGGTATGTTGTTATGAAACGTGATAATTGGCGTTGTGTATATTGTGGTGGTCGTGCGACACAAGTTCATCATAAAAGATACGCAAAATACAATATCGGAAAAGAGCCAATTGAATGGCTCGTTTCTGTCTGTAAACCTTGCCACGATGCCCAACATCGTTAAATCCTAAACATATAATTTCTCACATTCTATCAACTTTTCGGCAAAACATTTGTTTCCTAAATAAGAAACTTTTATCTTTGCTCTAAAATTCTGCATTTGAATGGACGAGTATAAATTTAGGGTTCAGTTTTTAGAAGAAGCAAAAGGCTTTTTAGACGAACTTGACGAAAAAGCGAGAGATAAAATAGTGTATAACATTTGGAAAGCTCGGAGCACGAACGACAAAGAACTTTTCAAAAAATTACAAGATGAAATTTGGGAGTTTAGAACAAAATATAACAAAACCTATTATCGACTTTTTGCATTTTGGGATAAGACCGACAAAGCTGACACAGTTGTAATTTCTACTCACGGACTGATTAAGAAAACGGATAAAATTCCGAAAAGTGAAATTGAAAAAGCAGAACGATTAAGAGAAAAATATTTTAACGATAAAAATAAATAGAAATGAAAACATATAGTTTAGACGAATTGACCGACAAATACATCGGAAAGAAAGGAACGAAAAAACGGGACGAATTTGAAAACGAATTACGTCTTGACCTTTTGGGACAGGCAATCAAACAAGCAAGACAAGAACGCAATTTGACACAAGAAGAGTTAGGCGACCTTGTAGGTGTAAAGAAAGCACAGATTTCAAAAATCGAGAACAGCACAACAGACGCAAGATTTACGACCATTCTGAAAGTATTTGAAGCGTTAGGAGCAAAAGTAAACTTCAACGTAGAACTGAACAACCGACAAATAGCCTACTAACAATGCCGAACACACAACAAGGTATTGCCAAAAGCGGGGCTGAACGGCTTCGATTGGACATTTGTGCAAGGTTCAACATTCGTAATTCTATTGAACTTTTGTGCTGAAATTCCCCGCCTTCGGCAATACCCGAAACGTTACCAGCAACTCTGCAAACCGACAGCACAACCATTGACAAGAGTAAAATTAGACACTGAATGGCAGCCCCTTCTGACATTTTTCAACCTGACAGCAGAACAGAATTTTCAACTTTCATGCTTTTATTTCAGTTCCATTTCAGGGACAGTAATTTATCGTCTTACGGACTTTGTGAACAACTAAACGACAATGCACAAGATTACTTGTAACAGTCCGATTTTTTTTCGTTCCTTTGAAAAAATTCTAAGTAGTACCTTTATGAAAAAGGCAGAGGCGACACGGCTGACAATCTTACAAAAAGCATTTGAACTGATATATGTTAAAGGTTATCAGACAACGAGCATTGACGACATAATTGCCACGACACAAGTAACAAAAGGTGCGTTTTACTATCATTTCAGGACCAAAGACGAAATGGGCGTTGCCATTATCAACGAAATTCTGAAACCAACACTCACAAACTGTTTTATAGAACCGCTACAAAGCGAACAAAATCCCTTAGATGCTATCTACAACTTAATGAACAACCTTTTAATGAAAAACGAGTTTTTGAAAGTGGAATACGGTTGTCCCGCATCTAACTTTACACAAGAAATGACACCTTGGAACGTTGACTTTAATAAAGTGCTGAACGAGCTGACCGAACAATGGACAAAAGTAATGACCACAGCCATTGAAAAGGGAAAGAAAAACGGATTTGTCCGCAAAGACGTGAACGCAAACCGGGTAACAATGTTCGTAATGTCGGGCTATTGGGGCATACGAAATTTTGGAAAATTAGAGAACAGCAAAAAGGTTTATCTGCCCTATTTAAAGGAACTTAAAACTTACCTGAACATGCTGAAATAATTTTTTTCTTTTAAAACATACTAATTAGTATGTTTTTTATTTGCCTTCGTTGCATAAATTAAAAAATATGAATACACATACTCACATTGTTCCCGAATTTACGCTGACAGTTTCGCTTGTTGCGGTGCTGATTGCCGTTGTGCTTATCACAATAATATCATTTGCGAAAGAGCCAAACCGACAAAAAATAAATGCTATCATTCTTGCAGGTGCAGGCGGTGTTTATTGGAGTGGCGGTTTAGGCGTTTGGGAATTTTTATTTGGTTCGCTTTTGTTGTTTGTTGCTTACAGGGGTCTGAAACATTACTATTTTATTGGCATTGGTTGGTTGCTTCACACAGGTTGGGACATATTACATCATCTCTGCGCAGACCCGATTGTCTATCTTGAGCCTTCATCTTCGGCAGGTTGTGCGGTGTGCGACCCAATTCTTGCACTTTGGTTTTTCTTCGGTGCACCGACAATTTGGAACATCTTTAAAAAACGAAACTCAATTACTGTATAAAATGTATTCAACGCTTTTATCTCTACACTCTTTGGTTCGTTGGCTTGTATTGGCAAGTTTGCTCTTTGCAATTTTCCGTGCTTACAACGGTTGGCTTTCTAAAAAGGTGTTTTCCAAATTTGACAATTCCGTCAGGCATTGGACAGCAACCATTGCACATATTCAAATTGCCATCGGGCTTTTGCTTTACTTCGTAAGTCCAATTATTGACTACTTTCTGCACAACTACAATGAAGCTGTTCATCAACGTGAAATCCGATTTTTCGGAATGGAACACAGTTTAATGATGCTGACAGCAATCGTTATTATTACAATCGGTTCTGCAAAAGCAAAACGTAAACCAACCGACACCGAAAAATTTAAGACAATGGCAATTTGGTTTAGCATTGCACTTTTAATCATTCTGGCAATGATACCTTGGACATTTTCACCACTTGCAAGCCGACCTTATTACAGACCGTTTTAGACACCGGCAAAAAGGGCGTTGCTGGTAACCAGGGTTTAGCGTCAGGCGGGCTGTATTGCAGCTATTCTATGATGAGAATTATTATTGGACAGCTGGACTATAATCCAATGGTCACAAATTCGGAATTTGAGGCGTTTATCAAGCGATTCCAAAACGACCCGGAAACAAAAGAAATTTGTAGTAAACTTTTTCAATAAGCAGTCAAACGACACCTGCTGCAGTAGTTCGTGTCTCACCGTAGCCGTCAACTTAAGCCCGGAGGGCTTGAGGTTGAATAGCCGTGAGTCTCACTCACGGTAAAAATGCCGGAATTTTTGTTGAACCCCCGCGGGGTTCCTCTGCAGCCGATCGCCCAAAGCCCGGCGCCCTTTTACAAATTTCCCTTCTTCATTTCACTCACCGCATAATTAGCCGCCCTTGCCGTTAACGTCATATACAAAATAGAAGGGCTTTGATTACCCGTGCTCGTCATACATGCGCCGTCTGTAACAAATACATTATTGCAGGCGTGCAATTGATTCCATTTGTTCAGCAAAGAAGTTGCAGGATCGTTACCCATTCTACAGCCACCCATTTCGTGAATATCCAATCCCGGCGCCTGCTTTGAGTCGTATTGCTGAATATTTTTTACATCCGCTTTTTCTAACATCGCTGTACTTTCTTTTAAAAAATCTTTTATCATCTTCTCATCATTATCGTCATACCCAACAGCAGTAACCAACAGCGGAATGCCCCATTGATCTTTTTGATCTTTACTCAACCGGACATGATTCGTTTCCTTTGGAATAGTTTCTCCCTGCATATACATATACATATGCCAGCCCCCAGGTTCGGTTAACGCTTTTTTGAAATCAGCGCCGATGGTTTCAGCAGTACTGCCTTCGTCTATACGTCTACGATAAGCTCCCATGAACGTAGTGAAACCGCCTACATAGTCTGTATCTATCCGGTGAAGATTGCGGTAATTAGCCAATATGGGTTCTGCGGGATTTCGCCCATAATAATATTTATCTTCAAAGCCATCAAGGTCGCCTACTACTGAAGCACGGTAATTGTGAAAGCAGATATATTTCCCCAGCAAACCATTATCATTGCCCAAACCATTCGGGAACCTGCTGGATGTTGAATTCAATAAAATAAGGTTGCTGTTTAACGCAGAGGCATTTACAAAAATAATCCTGGCAAAATATTCCGTAACCTGGTACGTATGTGCATCAATTACCCGAACGCCGGTGGCTTTCTTTTTCTGCTCATCATAAATAATAGAATGCACTACCGAATCAGGCCGAATGGTAAGATGTCCCGTTTTTTCCGCCCAGGGCAAGGTGCAGGAAACAGAGCTGAAGTAGCCGCCAAACGGGCAACCTCTCATGCATAAATTTCTTGCCTGGCATTTGCCCCTGCCCTGCTGCAGGTGCACCTCGCTGGGTTGCGTTAATTGTGCCCAGCGGGCATGCACCAAAAAACGATCTTTATAATACTGCTGAATGGTTTGTTGCATGTGTTGTTCCACACAATTAAATTCAAAAGGCGGAAGGAACTCGCCATCCGGCATAGCTTCAATACCATCTTTATTACCGCAAACGCCAATAAATTTCTCTACGTGGCTGTACCAATCCTTCACATCATTATACCGTATCGGCCAATCCAGTCCATAATTATACCGCGCCGGTGCAGAAAATTCAAAGTCGCTCCAGCGTTGGCAGGCTCTTCCCCATGTCAACGATTTACCGCCTACCTGGTAGCCACGTATCCAGTCGAAAGGTTTTTCCTGAACATAGGGATGATCTTTATCTTTTATAAAAAAATGCGCGGTATCATCACCAAAACCCGCAGCCTTACTGATGAGCGGATTTTCTTTAAGGTATGCTTCGGTTACGCGTCCCCGGTAGGTGAAGTCCCAGGGATTTTTTGTAGCTGTGGGATAGTCTTTAATATGCTTAACGTCTTTTCCACGCTCCAGCACCAATGTTTTTAAACCATGCTCGCATAACTCTTTGGCTGCCCAGCCACCGCTTATTCCGGAGCCGATCACAATAGCATCAAAAGTATTTTTTTCAGTTCCTTTTGCATTTATATTATTTATATTAATGCGTGAAGCATCACCTGGCATAACAATCTTATTTTTGAAGTGGAATTTATCCGCAAGTATACTAAGATAAAAGGCGTAAATGTATGCATTAACAAAATACTGTCATTAACACACTTTCTTGCTCCTTAATGTTTCCTTTACGGTTGCAGCGCCTTGTGCTCTTTGCGTGAAACAGAAAATATAATTATTCAAATCGTATCTCCTGTAATACCTGTTGCTCAGTGCGGGACTTCATGAAGATGGTAGTTCTGAAAATACCGTTTTTGGTTTGAAGGTTTCCTATGCAAAACTCAGAACCATTACTGGCGCCTTTATGTAAAATCTTAAAACTCCTTACACCATTCCCTTCAAAAAAATCCTTCAATACAACTTCTGCCTGGTTGCGGCTGTAGGAATTTGTTTTTTGCTGAAGTGTAATATCAACCCTGCCGTCAAAATATTTTGCCAGTTGACCGGCATTGCCTGCGTTTATTGCTGAGGCTACATCATTAATTGAATAATAATATGCATGCAGGCTAAAAGCAGCTATACAAAAAGGCAGAACTATGGAGAATATCTTTTTCATACTGAATAAACTAACCTGTTTACTCGAAAAATGTGCCAGACTGTTTTGCCTGTTACGGGTGTTAATAAAAAGTCGTAACCATAACATTATAATATTAAAAGATACTCCATAACATATCTGAAAAATGGTAATTTTGCGCCATGAAAAAAGTAATACTCGTTATTATGGATGGCTGGGGCTTAGGTAAAGTATCTTCCAGTGATGCCATCCAACATGCCAAAACTCCCTTTGTAAGTTCATTATACGGTAAGTATCCCAATACCACTTTAATCACCTGCGGTGAAGATGTAGGTTTACCTGAAGGGCAGATGGGGAACAGTGAAGTTGGCCACCTGAATCTCGGCGCAGGACGCATAGTATACCAGGAGCTTCAGCGCATTAATGTAGCTATACGAACAGGTGAATTAGCGCAGAATAAAGTATTACTTGATGCTATTGCATACGCAAAACAAAACAATAAAGCGCTTCATTTGCTTGGACTGGTTAGTGATGGCGGCGTTCACTCGCACATCAATCATATAAAGGCGCTCACAACCATTTGCAGGGAGCAGGGGCTTTCAGAGGTTTATATACATGCATTTACCGATGGCAGGGACACTGATCCTAAAGGTGGTTTAAGCTATATCAAATACCTGCAGGATCATCTTAATAAAACAACAGGGCAGATTGCTACCATAACGGGAAGGTATTATGCAATGGATCGAGATAAAAGATGGGAGAGAGTTAAGTTAGCTTATGATGCTATGGTAAATGGTATCGGAGAAAAAAGCACTGATCTTATCAAATCCATTGAAGCCTCTTATGCGGCTGATGTAACGGACGAGTTTATAAAACCCATTATTAATGCTAATATAGAAAATGGCAACGGTAATATTAAAGCCGGTGATGCTGTAATATGTTTCAATTTCCGAACAGATCGTTGCCGTGAGATAACAGAAGTACTTACCCAAAAGGATATGCCGGAGTTTGGCATGCATACCTTGCCATTGTATTATACCACAATGACGGAGTATGACAAAACATTCAAAAACGTGCATGTTATTTTTGAAAATGATAATCTTACCAAAACGCTGGGAGAGGTAATTGAGGAAAACGGTTTACGCCAGATAAGAATAGCAGAAACAGAAAAATATCCTCATGTAACCTTCTTTTTCAGTGGTGGAAGAGAAACACCGTTTGAAGGTGAATCAAGGATTATGGCGCCTTCGCCTAAAGTTGCCACATATGACCTTAAGCCGGAAATGAGCGCTTTTGAGCTCACGGAAAAACTTCTTCCGGAAATAGAAAATAAAACGGCCGATTTTATCTGCCTGAACTTTGCGAATGCAGATATGGTGGGGCATACCGGCGTTTGGGAGGCGGTAGTAAAAGCCGTTGAAACGGTAGACAACTGTGTTGAAAAGATAGTGACTGCCGGTTTGAAAAACGGTTATACCATATTTCTCACCGCCGATCATGGCAATGCCGACTATATTGTAAATGAAGACGGCACACCTAATACTGCGCATACTTTAAATCCAGTTCCGTTTTTTGTAATTGATAATCAATGGGATGGAAAACTAAGGCTAGGTAAATTGGGTGATATAGCCCCAACCATCTTAAAAACAATGGGCGTTGCCATTCCAAAAGAGATGACGGGAAATATTCTTACCGAGTAAAAGCCGTCTTCCCGGGCGGTATCAAAAATCAATATTTTTCTCTATCGGGCAGCATTCTGTATTATAAAATTGTCTAACTTACATGAAATCAATCAAGATTTCATGACTGAAGAAGCGATGCTTAAAGGTTGTATTAAAAATAATACGGCCGCACAGCAGGAGTTGTATTACACTTATAGTCCCCGTATGCTTTCTGTTTGTTACCGCTACGCAAAAAACAGGGAGGATGCGGAAGACATGTTGCAGGAGGGGTTCATAAAAGTGTTTACGCAAATAAAGCAATTCCAGAACCGCGGTGCGCTGGAAGGCTGGATCAGGAAGATTATGGTGCACACCTGCATCAACAACCTGAAAAAGAATAAAAAATTTGCGGAAAGTGTGGATCTTATTCACGCTGCCGGTATATATATCAGGGAAGAAAGTATCCCTTCTATAGTACAGGCAAAGCAGGTAGTGGAATGTATAAGACTGCTGCCGATTGGTTACCGTACCGTTTTAAACTTATACGCTATTGAAGGTTATTCGCATAAGGAAATTGCTGATATGCTGGATATAGAAGAAAGCACTAGCCGTTCGCAATATACCAGGGCAAAATCTATGCTTGAAGACATTTTGCTGAAGAAAAATATTTTGCCTGAGCATTTGAGAAAGGTTGAACTGTTTGCTGTGAATCCATAACCAAAACACGATTGTATAACCAACTGCTATATCTGCCTTGCCAGGTATTCGAAAATATCAGGAACTGAAAATGAAGAGGAATATTCAAATAGATGAATTTGAGAAGTTTCTACGGGAGAAATCTGATCAGTATAAACTTTATCCTTCCGATAAAATATGGAATAATATAAACAGGTCTGTTCATTCCGGAAGAAAGTGGCCTTACATCATCCTGACTTTATTTGCGTTTTTAGGCAGCGCTGTTTTTGTAGATTATAAAACTTTTAATTACGTTATATCTGGTAAGCAAACCCAACCTTCGCACATCAGCAGCAATTCCGGATCAAACAACACACCATTACGCGATAACGCCATTGTAGCACAAAATACAAACCAGGATAATTTTTCAACGCTTAAAAACGCCAGGGAATTATCTGCCAATACCATTAAAAATAACAGGTCTTTTTCGGTTGAAAAGCAAACTACTATAACCGCTGCTCAAAACGAACAATCCGATATTGCAGGGGATAACAACTATGCAGATTATTCAGACATTCATAACAATACCAATAAAGTTAAAAACACACCGGTAAAAAATCCGGTTATCGTAAAAAGTGATAAGGAAGAGCAGGAAAGCAGGGTGAAAAAGGTTGTTTTATGGGCAGGGGAAGCATTCAAAAAATCCAGGCTTAACTGGCAACTATCTTTTTCTCCAACGGTGAGTTACAGAAGACTTACCAGTGGGTTTAGTGAAATTACAGAAGTTTTCAGGGGAGTGCCTTACAGTAATGTTGAACAGCATACTTCTGTAGATAAACTGGTTAATCATAAGCCGGCCATCGGAGCTGAGGCAGGCGCAGCTGTTACATATAAGCTGACAAATAATTTCATTCTTAAAGGTGGATTACAATTAAACTATTCAAGATACCAGGTAAGTGTATTTGATTCAAAACCTGAAACAACGATACTTGCGCTGCAGGGCAGTAATGGTACAACAGATTCTGTATCCCGCATTTCACCTTACCAGAATTATTCAGGCATTGGCGCATCATGGCTGAATAATGAATACCTGCAAATATCTATGCCAATAGGCTTTGAATGGGCTGTTTTGGGAAGTAATTCAGCGCTGAAATGGAATATAGGCGCAAGCGCTCAGCCTGTATATAATTTTGCCAACAATGTTTACCTGCTTTCTACGGATCTTAAACATTATGTGCAGGACCCTTCTCTTATTAAAAAATGGAATATTAATGCAGGCATAGAAACTTTTGTTTCGTATGATATGGGGTCTTTCAAATGGCAGGCCGGCCGCAGTTCCGCTACCAACTCACATCAAGCTACAAGAACCAATACCCCATCAAAGAATACATGGTTGACTTCGGCTTTAAAATTGGTGTAACAAAAACAATACGTTAAAAAATTTATAGAACATTTGAGCGTTTGATTACATAATCATGCTGCAAAAGTTTCTTTTATATTTTTACGTAATGAAAAAATACTTTCTCATTGTAATATCGATATGCACTGTATTGGCTTGCAAAAATAAGGGCGAAACAGCATCTGCAGATCAACAAAGCAGGGATCCCGCCCAAAAGGAATTTTACCCCATAAGCAGCTTTATACAGTCGCAAATTAAAAAATTGGATTCCCTGCCTTTAGCTGTAATGAAGTATACTACTATCAATAGCAAAACCGATACTTCTATTGTAGAAAAAAAAGATTTCGCCGCAATAGCCGGTTATTTTACCATGCCTGATATTACCGCCCCGGGTACTAAAAATCAATTTGAAGAAACTTCATTTATAGACGCCTCAATCGGAACAATTTCACTTACCTATCTTGCTAAAAATGATACTATTTCTCTGAGAAAGGCTGATGTGCTTTTAAACCAGGATAATTCGAGAGTACGTACGATCTATATAGAAAAAAAAGATGCTGCTGCAGGCGGAAGTACAGTTCAAAAAATGCTTTGGACTGCAGGCAGGAACTGCCAGGTTACTACAATACAGCAAACTGCAGGTTTACCGGAAAAAGTTATTATAGAAAGATATGTTTGGGATGATCGCCCATAAGCAGATATCAGCTATCAGTAAAGCCAGGCAACACAGTTATTGCCAGATTCGTGTCTCACGAATCCTTGTTCTGCATTTTAATTCGTAAGTCACCAATCAGGGCGATGGATGTGCTATCTGTATAACCCGCATCTTCGGTGTTCTATTCTCCGATTCGGTAAAAGATGCACAATGATATGTAGATGAACGGAGCGTCGCCAGTGCCGTTCAATGAGGGTTATGCAGTTGGCTACAATATATTTTCGGCTATACTATAACGTTATTTTACCGGTTTATGAATCACCCTGCAATGTTTCCTTAACTTTTTTCTTTGCCTGGCGAAGCCTGTAATTAAATGTAAGGTTTACCTGGCGGAGCCGGCCCTGTGAATTGGAGACAATATAAAAATCGGAGCCTTCAATTACAGACCGGTATTTACGTGAATTGAATACATCAATAATGTTCAGCGTAAGTGTTGCATTATTTTTCATAATATCCTTACTAATGGCAAGGTCTGCAGTAGCAAGCGATTTTCGTTTGCCCTGCGGGGTTTGTTGCGGCGCTTCATAATTGCCTCTTAATTGTATATCCGTATTCTTCCAAACAGTTGTTCTTGACAGCAGGCGGAATAACCAGCTATAGGTATCGCTTTTAAATGCATCATCAAGATTAGTTCCGTCAGTAATTGCCCTGAAGAAATTAAAACTGCCGTCAACCTTCCACCAATTCCACGGCGAATATGAACCGGTAAATTCTGCGCCAAACGAATTTTCAGTTGCCAGGTTTTCCGGTAATGAAACCGTATTACCATTTTCATCCACGCGGCGAACGGTCATTATTTTACCTTTTGTATTCCTGTAATATAATGATGAGCTTACTGAAAATTTACTAAGATATTTGATATGCCCAACTTCAAACGCGTGTGTGAACTCGGGATTGAGGTCAGGATTACCGCTGAAATAATTCCGGTTATCGCTGTACGTCATGAATGGACTAAGGTCATTATACTGCGGGCGCCTGATTCTCCTGCTATAGCTTAATTGTATTGCATGTCCGTTAGGTAAGTCATACGTAAGATGTACGCTGGGGAAAAAATTTGCATACTTCCTGGGGTTAACCTGGTTAGTTTGTTTTAATGTAGTAGTAACGTTTGTTAACTCACCGCGAATGCCAAGCTGATATGAAAACTTTTTAACCTTGTTGCTTACAATGGCATATAGTGCATGAATGTTTTCATTATACACAAAATTGTTGGTAAGTCCCGGTACTTCAAACCAATTGTTATTTTCTTCGCGTTGCGTAACGGTATAGTTATTGGTCATATCCCTGAAACTGGTGCGTACACCGGTTTCAAATTTCCCTTTTTCTCCAAAAGGCTGTATGTAATCTATTTGTGCGAGATATTGTTTTTCAGTTTCATCATTTACCGCACGCTGCAGGAGATAAGGAATGCCGGAAGAACTTCCATCAGGCTTATATACATTCTGTCCGAAATACTGGTCAGAATTTTCCCAGTTGTCGAGATAACGAATATCTGCAATCAACTCATGACCTTCTTTTTTAAAAGTGCGCCTGAAATTTAATGAGTATTCAGCGTTGGGTTCTGTTTCTGTTTCATCCTGTGTGCGGTAAGTGATTGCAGTAGGGTTTTTTATGGTGCCTATATAATCGTGGTAATATATATCAGAGAATCTTTTGCCTTTACTAATACGGTAAGTATATGCAGCAGTTAAAATATTTTTATCATCAAAATAATAATCAAGCCCCGCCCTTGCTGTATTGTATAATCCTTTAAGATGGTGCTCCATATTTTTTGTGCTGATGAACACACTATCATTGCGGTAAAACTCCTGGTATTGATCATTCTTACCAGGCGCATTGCGATAGGATGCAGTGTAGTTTACAAAGAAATTAAGATTGCGACGACGATAGTTAACATTTGCAGCTAACCCAAAATTTTCAGGATAGCCTGCAATTACATCAAAGGATCCGTTAAAGCCATCTCTTTTTTCTTTCTTTAAAATAATGTTGATAATGCCTCCCATACCTTCCGCTTCATACCTGGCAGAAGGGTTTGTAATAATTTCAATACGATCTATCATACTACCCTGCAGTTGCTGTAAACCACTGCCACCTTTTATGCTTACCAATCCTGAAGGTTTGCCATCAATCAAAATCCTCACACTATTGCTTCCCCTCAGGCTTACATTACCATCTACATCTACAGCTACAGATGGAATATTGCTCAAAATATCGGCTGCTGTTCCACCGGCATTGGCAAGGTCTTTCCCAACATTAAATATTTTTTTATCGAGGGAAAGCTGCATGCTGCTTTTTTCTGCACGCACCAGTACTTCATCCAACGTTTTTGCAGAAGCGGTTAATTTTATAATACCCAGCTTATGATTCGCATGTTCTGCAGACAAATGTATAAGAGGTGATTTGTAAGCATCATACCCAATAAAATCAATTTCTATAAAATATTTGCCTGCAGATGTATTGAAAGAAAACCCGCCGTTTTCCGAAGTATTTACAGCAGTTATTGCTACACTATCTCCCTGTTTAAACAAACTCACTGTTGCAAATCCAAGCGCAGTATTATGTGCAGCTTCAACAACTTTTCCGGTAATAGTATACCCGGATTTTGTTTGGGCTGATGTTTGAAGAAAACAAACAATTACGAGAAAAACAGCAAGAGCACATGTACCTTTCTTGAATAACAAAGTATAAGCAGGCATCGGTAGTAAATATCTCATCAGGCCGGTTTAAGCAATTATCAGTTATTGAAAGATGATAAAAATAGTTAAAAATTCAGAGTATAGCGTCCACAAGTGTTCGAAACCTATTTGGGTTTAATTTTGCGTAATGACGGCAAAAGAACTTATAGGATTGATACCAGAAGAGATATTTGAAGAACTATCAGCAGAGACAAAGGTAGATACGCAGGTTAAGAAACTATCTGGTGAGGTTATCTTCAAATTAATATTGTTTTCAATGTTGAACACCTCGAAGCCAAGTTTGCGTGTGATGGAGGCTTTTTTACAATCAGCACAATTCAAGTCATTCACGGGTTATGATATATTAGATGGGAAGTACAATTCGATAAGAGATCGTATTTGCACAATAAATGCAGATTATTTTGCAAAGCTCTTTGAACAAATATTTCTTATTTACAACAAGGAACTGAAAGAAGAAAAGGCTTTATCCAAAGCAGATAGCACATATGTGGCATTAGCCTCTAAGCTGTTTTCGACCGGGATGGAAAACGGCACAAATGACAAACGTTTTGTAAAGTATAGTGTCAATCTTAAGGGAAGTATACCTTCATCGGTAAAAGTTTTTACGACTCAGTCATACGTAAGCGAAGAACTTGCACTTACCGAAGTTATTAACGATACAGATTGCATTAAAAATGATGTAGTTGTTTTTGACAGGGGTTTACAATCAAGGGAATCGTTCGACAAGTTTACCAATAGCCAAAAATGGTTTGTGAGCCGGGCTAACCCAAACATAAGATGTAAAACCAACACTCGAACTAAGGTGGAAGAAAAGCCAAAAAGTAGTACTGTTACGATTGTAAGCGATGAAGCCGGCTATCTTATAAACAAAAAGGATAAAGCGACAGCACACATTTACCGGGTGATAAAAGCTATTGTAGACAAAAGCGGAGAGCCTATTTGTTTCGTAACTAATATAATAAATGAAGATGCTTATCTCATAGCCGCCTGGTATAAGCAACGCTGGGAAATAGAGGTGTTTTTCAAATTTATCAAGCAGCATCTAAACGTAAATCATCTGGTATCAAGAAATATTAACGGTATCAAAGTAATGATTTACATGACTATGATACTGGCTATCCTCATTATTGCTTACAAAAAAATAAACAGGATAAAAGGCTTCAAGATTGCAAAGTTGAAATTTGAACTGGAACTCGAAACAGAAATTATGAAAGCCGTGGTTATTTTATGCGGTGGAAATCCCGACAATGCCCCGCATCTATTTAGTTCTGCCTGATAGGTTTCGAACACTTGTGGTATAGCGTCCTGTGCTTTCTGCGAGTTTACCTGATTATGAAATAATAAAAAATCCCTTCCAAAAAATTTGAAAGGGATTTGCATAATGTTATAAAAAGCAATGCGGTTATTCTTCCTGTATCTGGAATGTAACAGGCTGTTTGCGGTAAGCTTTAACCTTACGTCCATTCTGCTCAGCAGGTGTCCATTTAGGTCCTTTTTTAATAGCGTTAACACAAATTTCTGCCAACTTTGTTCCCTTCATGGTAAGTGCTTCCACATCACTTATATTTCCTTCCTTATCCACGATGAACTGAACCAGGCAGGTACCGGCTTTACCGGCTTCCTGCAATTCATCAATGTAGCGGTTTATTTCGCGGGAAATATATTTCGTCCAAGCACTTTCTCCACCAGGAAACTGAGCTTCGATTTCCACTTTTTGAAAAACCTTATCGTCATCTTCTACCTTGGGGGCAGCTACCACACCGCCTTTGTCTTCAACGGGAGGAGCAACTATACCCAGGTCTTTTTGACCTTCCTGGTTGCTTACACCAATCTTGGTATCTTCCAGTTTCTCTACTTCTTTCATTTCCTCTTCAGGTTTAACCTCTTCGTCTTTTACAACTTTAGGAGGTGTAAACTTCGCCATCTCAATCTTTGGAGGATCTGGTGGTTTAGGAGGAGGCGGTGGTGGCGGTTCCACTTTTTCTTCCGGCTGCTGTATGTCAGCCATTTCAATCTCTTTTACTACTATATCGCCTTTCTTATTTGAGCCTTCAAATTTTGAGCTCAAAAAAGAAACAAGCATAATAAGTAGTGCTACTGAAGCAGTAATAACCAAAGCCCTTGTAAGCCGTTTATTATACTGTGTTCGCAGCTCATAAGCTCCATAACTTTTATTCCTGCCATCAAATATGATGTCAAGAATATTGGAGTTGGGTATTTTGCTTACGTCCATGATAATTTTTTGTTTAACCTAAGATGCGGAACAACTGTGAATTCCACAAATTATTGATTATTGAATGCCATTTGCTTTTTCGGTAATTACCAAAATTTCATTTTCTACCGGAGAAATAGGAACCACTGCGAATTTTTTTACTTCATTTATGGACATTTCATCCAGTATAGCTACCATGTTTTGGTAATTGGCCTCGTCATTTGGTTTTATTACTACCACAAAATCTTCGGGTTTTGTAGTTTTCTTTTTAGTGATAATTATATCCCGGACTTTTTTATAATCCGTAGCCTGTATTTTAGTCGGATCATCACCTTCGTAATAATATATACCATTTGACTTACCAAGCATGATGGTTAATGCTCCAGACGCTTTTACTTTTGTTTGCTCTTCCTGCTTGTCTGTATCCTTCGGCATAATGAGCTTCATAGCCGTTGGCTGCGCCATAGTAGTAGAGAAAATAAAGAACGTAATTAAAAGGAAGCCTAAATCCACCATTGGGGTCATATCAACTCTTGTAGAAAGCTTTTTTGCTTTTTTGACGCCGGGGCCTTTTTATGGCCACCACCGCCACCGCCTTCATCAATTGATGCCATAAGACTTGTTTTTAATTGTTTACTAAATAGTTATTGCTTTGCATTTTGTTGTGCCTGCCGGGTATTCCATAAAGGAGATCCCATGGGCGCATCCTGAAATTTTGTTATCAACTGAAACTTGTTAACATCATTCTTCTTAAATGCTTCAAGCACATTTCTTATTATAGGGTATTTTGTTTCATTATCCGCTTTTATAAGCCAGGTTACTTTTGAACCAGAATAAGCCGACATTGCATCACGCACCCAATAATACAATTCACCACCGGTTGAATCCGGTACAGGTATGCCTGGTTGCTTTACCTCTTTCTGCTTGTCTGCAGGTAAGGACAAAAGCCCCTTTAACCCTGAAAATGGCACACCAATGCTTGGTGCATTAGTAAAGGATTTAATATTTTCAGCGCTCAAACCAAGATTGCGGGTAGTATTAAGATTTTCCACAATTGCTTTACGCTTTTTTGGATCATCTAACTGTACAAATACCCTGCCTTCTTTATCCACTGTTACCAGGAAAGCATCAGTTTCCGGAACCTTATCCGCAGAAACTGAGTTGGGGAATTTTACTTCCACCGGCTCATCTGGTTTAAATTTTGTAGCCAATATGAAAAAAGTAAGGATAAGAAACGACACATCCACGAAAGCTGTCATATCTACCCAGGTACTTTTTCGGGCTATTTTTACTTTAGGCATGTAATATTGCTTTTAATTGACTTAATAGATTCACAAACAACTCAATTCCATAAAATTCCCGGGTTATTTATACTGGGAAGCGAAACTTTGAGTGAGTGTAAATCCTGATTCGTCAATACCGTAAGTAATGCTATCGATTTTTGTAGTAAATATGTTATACATAATCAACGCAAATGCTGAGGTAGCGATACCTACAGCTGTGTTATACAATGCTTCAGAGATACCGATCGCAAGTTCTGTAGCTGCCCCGGCACCGCCAGATTCACCCAAAGAACCGAATGAACGGATCATACCCATTACCGTACCGAGTAACGCAACCAACGTACCTACAGAGGTAATAGTTGATAAGAATACGAGGTTTTTCTGAAGCATCGGCAATTCAAGTGCTGTTGCTTCTTCAACTTCTTTCTGAATAGCTACAACTTTTTGTTCTGTAGTTAGCTCAGCATCCGGAATCAACTCTTTGTATTTACGAAGACCTGCTTTCATTACATTACCTACTGAACCTTGTTGCTTATCGCATTCAGCAAGAGCAGCATCAACATTTTTGTTAGCTAAATGATATTGAACTTTTCTTACAAACTCGGAAATGGAACCTTTACCGGTTGCTTTAGAGATAGTAAGAAATCTTTCAATAGAGAATACAATTACCATAAGGAACATACCAATAAGAACAGGTACGATAATACCACCTTCGTACATACGATGCCATGCGCCCAATGGTCCTTTATGGCTTGGCCAAAATCCGCCGTTGGGATCCGGAACTTTAAAGCCTGAATCTGCCCCGAGAATAAATCGCCAGAATAAATAACCGGCTATAATACAAATTACTGGGGCAAGCCATGAAATAGCGTTGCTGCTTGACTTTGGTTGCACAGAAGTGGTCGCTTTCACAGATGAAGCGGTCGCGGTCGGTTTTGTTTCAGCCATAACTCTTGATTTTTTGAATTAAATAATTTCGGTTTTTAAGTGTGGTTTTGATTTTACAATTCTAACAAAAAAATAATTACTAGCTTGCAATAATCCTATAAATAATTCGTTGGGGAAGCAATATAGTAAATTTCTCATAGTAATCATCACAATTGAATTTTGTTTTTAAAAACTTGCCAAATTTCAATCCCAATCGTCTTTATTCCACTCTTAATAATATTTAATATACCATTGCCTTTTCAGGTGATATGATATTTATGTTATCGTTACTTTCGCTCCAATAACAAACCGTTTTGCATGCGTATAATAATTTTTTTAGTTTTTTTTACAGGCTATTCCATATCAACACCTGTATTTTCCCAGAGTAAAAAAAAGGATACGGCTACTGCCCGCCCGGCTACTTTATTGCCTGTAATACCGGTTTCACCTAAGCAAGGACCCAAACCGTTCAGGGAGGTAATTACGAATAAAGCAAAAACAGACTCAGGTTTGTTTATAGTTCATAAAGTTGAGGACAAGTACTTTTTTGAAATAGCAGACTCTCTTACAGGCAGGGAAATACTGGTAGTAAACCGCATATCAAAAGCGGCGGCAGGCATGCGCAATTTTTTCTTTGGCTATGCCGGAGATATGATTGGAAGCAGTGTTATCCGCTTTGATAAAGGCCCTAATAATAAACTCTTTCTTAAAAAAGTATCCTTTGATGAAATATCAAAAGACTCTTCCAAGCCAATGTTTAAGGCTGTTACCAATTCTAACGTTCTTCCCATTGTAGCATCATTTGATATTAAGGTTGCACAATCAGACTCTAATGGAATTGTGATTGATTTTACCGACTATATTTCGGGCGATAATGATGTGCTTTTTTTTGCATCTAATGCCAGGAGCGCTTTCCAGGTAGGCGGCTACCAGCCTGATAAATCCTATATACTCGATGTAAAAAGTTACCCGGTAAATATTGAAATTAAAACTGTGAAAACCTATAGCAAAGGAGGAGGAGGTATGATGCCAGGTTTACCTTTAGCCGGAGGCGGGCAAGGGCAGAATGTTTTATATACGCTGGAATTAAACAGTTCTATGGTACTGTTGCCTAAAACACCTGCCCGGCAAAGATTCTTTGATCCCCGTGTAGGCTATTTTGCAAGAAACTATACCGACTTTGATGCAAACCCGCAGGGCGTAAAAGATGTATCTATAATTGTAAGATGGAAGTTGGAGCCTAAAGATGAGGATGTAGAAAAATATAAGCGCGGCGAACTGGTTGAACCTAAAAAGCAAATTGTTTATTATATAGACCCGGCAACGCCTAAAAAATGGGTGCCATATCTTATACAGGGCGTAAATGACTGGCAGGCTGCCTTTGAAAAGGCAGGCTTTAAAAATGCGATTGTTGCTAAAGAGGCCCCTACTCCTGAGGAAGATTCTACCTGGAGCCTGGAAGATGCAAGGTTTTCAGCTATAGTATATAAACCCTCTGTAGTACCTAATGCCAGTGGCCCTAACGTACATGATCCGCGTTCCGGTGAAATACTGGAAAGCCATATTAACTGGTATCATAACGTAATGAGCCTTTTGCGTAACTGGTACTTTATTCAATGTGCACCAACTGACCCGAAGGCCAGGAAAATGGAGTTTGATGATGAATTGATGGGGCAACTGATCAGGTTTGTTTCATCGCATGAAGTTGGTCATACCCTTGGTTTACGCCACAATTTCGGTTCAAGCTCAGCCGTGCCTGTTGAAAAACTCAGGGATAAAGCATGGGTTGAAGCCAATGGTCATACGCCATCCATAATGGATTATGCACGATTTAACTATGTAGCCCAGCCGGAAGATAATATTTCGGAAAAAGGATTATTTCCAAGAATTGGCGATTATGATAAATGGGCTATAGAATGGGGCTACAGGTGGTTTCCTGATGCCAAAACTCCTGAAGCAGAAGTACCTATCCTTAACAAAAGGACCATTGAAAAAGCAAAAGATAAAAAATATTGGTTTGGCACGGAAAGCAGCGTGGATGATCCCCGTTCACAAAATGAAGACCTGGGGGATAATGCTATGAAGGCAGGTGCTTACGGTATAAAAAACCTGCAACGTATAGTGCCTAACTTAATGGGGTGGACAAAAGAAGCAGATAAGGATTATGAAAACCTTTCAGAACTGTATAGTGAGGTAACCACACAGTTTGGAAGGTATATGGCACATGTAGTTAAGAATATCGGCGGTATATATGAAACGCCTAAAACAGTTGAACAACAAGGCGCAGTATATGAATATGTGCCCAAAGCTATTCAGAAGGACGCAATGATTTTTTTGAACAAACAATTGTTTACTACACCACGCTGGCTCATCAATAATGATATATTAAACAGGATTGGCAACACTGGTATATCTGTAATAAGCACACGGCAGGAGGCTGTTTTAAGCAGGTTAATCAGCACTACCACTATTAATAAATTACTGAGCATGGAAGCTGAGCTGAATAACAATGCATACAAAGCGGCAGTTATGCTTGACGATTTGAAAAATGGTATATGGAGCGAGCTCGCGTTGAGGAAACCAATAGAGATATACAGGCGTAACCTGCAGAAATCATATGTTGAAAGAATTGGCCAGATCGTTAGCCCCGCTTCCGGTCCGGCACCTGGCGGTATATTCTTTAGTATTGGCGCCCCTGCTGCAATGACGGACACTAAAAAAAGTGATATCATATCTGTATTGAAAGCAAACCTGCGTGCACTGCGTGCTGAAATAAAAGCAGCCTATCCTTCCATAAGCGATAGAATGACTCAATATCATCTGCAGGATGTTGCAGATAGAATTGACAGAATACTTGATCCGGCAGGGAAATAAATAATAATTAAAAAAGTATATTCAACAAAGGGTGATGAATAAGAACATCACCCTTTTCCGGTTTTGTGCGATGGGACACCCAAAAACAAGGGGGGGGCTAAATTTTGAGGTCAAACAGGTCAACCACCTGCTGCTGTTGGTTGGTTTTGATAAGCAGGCGTTGGTATAAATTATTGGAAAAAGGTGTTTGAATGGTCACCTTATAAATTGTTTTCAGGATGTCAATGACCTTTTCCGCACTAAGCAACGATCCCTTCTGTTTTAACTGTCGCTCTAACTCCTTGTAAATTTTACAGGCAACGAAGGATATACAAATATGAGCTTCGATCCTTTTCCTTAGCCGGTGATAGATCGGACGTACCTGTAAATCTGATTTCGATATCCTAAAAGTTCTTTCCACATTCCATAGTTGGGCATACTGTTCAATAACCTCCTCTTTACTGAGCAGGGTGTTGGTGATATAGCCCTTCAGCCCGTCCCAGCACGCGTCCTGTTCAAATTTTTCCCTGTCTATAGATACCTTTATTTCGCCTTCCAGCTTCAGGTATTTATTATAGCCCTTGTTGTTGATGCTGGATTTGGTAAGTTTACCGGATTTGATCTTCTTTTCCAGCTTTTCGAGCCCACGCTTACGGTTTTTGGCATCTCTTACTGCCCTGCTTTTTCGAAAGCCTACGATAAGCCGCTCTTCATTATCCAGGGGGATGATGGCGCTTTGTTCATCCGCTAAATCCAATCGCAATATCTTTTCTGTAATTGCCTTATCCCTGTTTTTTATTCTGGCTCCTAAAATGTATTGATACTGCCTGGCTTTAAGCAAATCAACGTTTTTTTGCGATAACAGACCTGAATCGGTGATTACAATAAGGGCTTCGGGTTGATATTTTTGCTCAAAATGCTCAATGACGGGTAGTAAAGTGTCTCCTTCATATTTGTTCCCTTCAAAAATGGAGTAATCTAATGGATAGCCGTCTCTGCTCACCAGTAACCCAAGTACAATTTGAGGGTTTTGGTTTTTGCCATCTTTACTAAATCCTGTTTTCCTTAGATCGTCTTCATCAGCAGCTTCAAAATAAAGAGTGGTTACATCGTAGAATACTACCGAAAGCCTGCCGCCCAATACCATTAATGTATGTTGAAGGCTGATTTGCTTTATCTGTTCCATTTGCCGGGCATGCAGCTTGTCTAAATACCGGTAGATGCTGTATACGCTGGTTTCTATACCCTTGTATTTGAACAGATAGTCTGCTGTTTTTAATTTGCTTACGGGGTAAACCAGGCGGGTGATAACAAGATGCCGAAGCCAGCTATCCTGAATGGTACCAAAGCCAATTTCATCAAATATCCGACCCAATAAAAGCTCCGGTCCTATTAGGGAAAAATCAGCCAGCCCATTTATAAAAGTATCTACATATTGTAGCTCTGCTTCCCTGTCAAAATCAAGTACATGCTGACCGCCCCGGGCAAGTATTATGCGTTTAGCCTTTTTTACAAGAAAATCAATTTCCAAAGCATCCGCTGAGCTGCCTACTGTTTTATGCAATACATACCGCCCTGATGACTTATCTATGATCTGGACACTGACTGTACCACTTTTATTTCGCTTTTTGCGCACAAACATGACCGCTTAAAGCTATAAAAACACCCCGGGACACCCAAATTCACACCCATAACTCAATGCTGACGCGGGTTCCAGAGCTCAACCCAAAGCACCCGCACAAAACCGGAGAATACTTGATCCGGCAGGGAAATAAATAATAATTAAAAAAGTATATTCAACAAAGGGTGATGAATAAGAACATCACCCTTTTTATTTAGGTATAACCTGGGTTTTCCTTCCCAAATTTAAAGTTACACTTCGTTCTGCAAATACAAAATCTATCACTCAATCAAGTGATGGATTTTTATTATTGCAAAATATTTATGTTTAATCAGCCTTGGGCGTATGCTGGTCATGCGGCACAGCCTGTTGTTCAGTAGCCGGTTTGTCGTATTTGTTGCGCAAATTTCTCCATGCCACGCCATCCCACAAGAATGCTGCCACAAACCAGATAAATAACAGCAATGGCACTAATATAGTCAACCGCATATTTCTTATTTCATCTCCCAGGTGCATGAATATAGATACGATATAAACCGCTTTACAAAGAGATAATATAATCATTGCTCCTTTTACAAAAAGCAACAGGAATCCTTCCAGGTGAAACGCATAATGCGATAACCCAAGCCCCAGTTCAGCTATTGTAAGAACAAGCAGTATCCAGAAGGTTCTCCATATTCTTTTAGTATTGGGCGCCGGCTCATGAGCAAACGTAATTTCTGGTGAAGCTACTCCGTGTTCCGTATGATGTTCATGTGATAACATATCCGAAATAATTTTTTATTAATGCCTGATTAAATAAGATAAAAACAAAGGAATACAAATACCCAAACAAGGTCTACAAAGTGCCAGTACAAACCGATTTTTTCAATCATTTCATAATGACCCAGGTTATCAAACCTTCCCATACGAGTCCATACAAAAGCTAATATAAGCAAACACACTCCACTAAAAACGTGAAACCCGTGGAAACCTGTTATTCCAAAAAAGAAACCACCAAATCCCACCGGCCCGGGGGTTGTAACCTGGTGACCGTCATGCATTAAGCCAGGTACAACTGCACCATAAGGATTTTGTGTTATAGTAGCTCCTATCTCTTTAATCTGTCCGTCTATCAATACTGCATGGCTTCCGGTAATCATATGTGTCCACTCCCATGCCTGGCAGCTTAAGAACAAAGAACCGCCAAGTATTGTCCATAACAACCATTTTTCAACACCGGCGCGATTTCTTTTATGCCCTTCATGTACTGCCAATACCATTGTAACAGAGCTCATGATCAATATGAAAGTCATTAAGCTCACGAACGCCAAAGGCAGGTTGGCATGCCCCATTAAAGGAAAAGCATTGAATACGTGGTTAGGATCGGGCCAATAGTTCTGGCTTACACGTATGGTGCCATAAGAAATCAATAATGCCCCGAATGTAAAAGTGTCGCTCAACAGGAAAATCCACATCATGAGCTTTCCATAACTTACATTATAAGGGCTTTTTCCTCCCGTCCACCATTTATATCCGGCCGGTACGTGTGTTGACATGCAGTTGAATTTTTATTAAAAAATAACCAATTATATTAATGCAATAAGCTGAAAAATACAAACAGGTATACCCACAATAAGTCTACAAAATGCCAGTACGTCGTCATAATTTCAATGGGCACACTATCGTAATTTCTCCTTTTCTTACCATAAACCCTGCTCACTATAAAAAGCATTGCTATCAATCCTCCCAGCACGTGCAGCACATGCACCCCGGCTATCGCTAAAATAAAGGAATATGCCGGGTTAGAACCAATGCCTATCATTTTCATTCCATTTGCCTGAAACTGGTAGAAGCCATTGATCTGCATAATCATAAACACAATGCCCAATATAGCAGTTATACCAAAGAACAGCCTGTATCGCGCCATCTCTCTTTCCCTGAAGGCTTTCAACGCTACCTGAATAGTAACACTGCTTGCCAGCATCACAATGGTAGAATATAAAAAAATGCGTGGTAAAGTAAAACTCTCCCACCCGGGCTGACTGCGTTTTACAATATAGGCGCTTGTCAACCCTGCAAACATCATGATTATACCCGCCAAACCTAACCACAGGTTAAACTTGTACGGATGAATTTTTTTACGATCCACAGTCATTGCATCACCCATTTATGCAAAATTTTAAATTCCAAGCCTATCTCTCCTTCTCTCTTTCCTAAGGAAAAAGAGCGGTGCTACATTTGTTTAATAAACTGTATCACTTCCACATCAACTGCAGTAACGCTATTTAGCAATGTGCAACATCTCTTTTATTTGTCAGCATCTCTGAAAAGCCGTCCTTGTGATCAGGTCTCCTCTCCCTTGGAGAGGCCGGGAGAGGCTTTATACCCCCGCCACCTTATCTGCCAGCAAACTCAGCAACACTATCGGCAAATAAATATAAGAACTGAACATTACCCTCCTTGCTGCCTGCACTGTCATCTCTCTATATAAACGTATACTTTGCCATACCATAAAAAGATTGGCGAGTAATACTATTATCAAACTTACCTGACCACTCATATTCAGCAACCACGGCAATACACCAACCGGCACCATCAGCAATGAATATATCACTGCCTGTATAGCTGAATATTTTGTTGGTCCTGCGGTGGAAGGCATCAGTTTAAATCCTGCCCTGCTGTAATCATTATGCGCCACCCAGGCAATCGCCCAAAAATGAGGGAACTGCCAGAGAAATTGAATAGCAAATAATACCCAGCCGCCGGCACTCAGATTATCTGTTCCGGCTACCCAGCCAATAAGGCAGGGTAAAGCTCCGGGAATGGCTCCCACCAATACAGATACTGAACTGATTTTCTTTAACGGTGTATATACAAAGCCGTAAATAAATAAACTCAGTACACCCAGTATTGCCGCCGTCCAGTTAAACCAATAACCAATAATCAGTGTACCCACTATTCCGGAAATCGCAGCAAACGCTGTAGCTTCATTCACACTCATCTTTCCATTTGCTACAGGCCTTTTAGCGGTGCGCTTCATCAGGGCATCGGTATCTTTTTCCGCTACCTGGTTAATGGCATTGGCTGAACCTGTAATCAGCATTCCTCCAATCAATAATAAAAGAACTGATAGTAAATTGAACGTAATATTGGGCGCCATTAAATAACTCAGCACACATGAGAATACCACTGTAAAACTCAGGGTAAACTTTATCAGCAGCATGTAGTCTTTGAGTTTATCAACTACTACAAAAGACACTGATCGTTGTAGCCTGCTCCGTGATTCCATTACCTTCAAAAAACGCTATTTAACAGGCTGAAAATAATTCAGCCAGGTCATTAATGTGTTGATTCATCTTTACCTACAGGTTCCGTTTGCGGCACAAAGTCTTTTCCATCCTTACCATAATCATATGCCCAGCGATGAACTTCAGGTATTTCACCAGGCCAGTTACCATGTCCCGGTCTGATAGGCGTTGTCCACTCTAATGTAGTAGCGCCCCATGGATTTTGTGTAGTAACTTTTCTTCCTTTAAAAATAGAATAGAAGAAGTTAAACACAAACATCAACTGCACCAGGAACGATAATATAGCTGCAAAGCTGATCACCTTATTCAATTCAACAAAATGCTTGAAAGATTCCCAGCCGGAGTAATCATAATAACGGCGTGGCATACCCGCAAAACCTTCATAGTGCATTGGCCAAAAAATTACATACGCACAAACCATTGTTACCCAAAAATGGATATAGCCCATGGTATTGTTCATATACCTTCCATACATTTTGGGGAACCAGTGGTAAATACCGGCAAACATTCCCATGAACGCGGACACACCCATCACTATATGGAAGTGAGCGATTACAAAATAAGTATCATGCAAATGCAGGTCGAGTGTTGAGTTACCGAGGAATATACCTGTTAAACCACCCGAGATAAACATGCTCACAAAACCTACACAAAACAACATGCCCGGTGTAAACCTGATATTACCGCGCCAAAGTGTAGTAATCCAGTTGAATACTTTGATGGCAGACGGAACGGCAATCAGCAGTGTAAGCAATACGAATACCGAACCGAGGAACGGGTTTAACCCGGTTACAAACATGTGATGCGCCCATACGAGGAATGCCAGCAACGCGATTGCAAACATAGAAGCGATCATCGCCATGTAACCGAATATCGGTTTTCGTGCATTGATTGACATTACCTCCGACACCAATCCCATGGTTGGCAGGATAATGATATATACTTCGGGGTGACCGAGGAACCAGAATAAGTGCTGGTAAAGAATCGGGCTGCCGCCTTCATTAGGTAATATATTTCCGCCCAGCACTATATCAGAGAGATAGAAGCTGGTACCAAGATGCCTGTCGAATAAAAGCAGGATAAAACCAGAGAATAATACCGGGAAAGAAAGTATACCAAGAATAGCGGTAAACAAAATAGCCCAGATAGTAAGGGGCAATCTTGTCATTGTCATACCCTTGGTACGCATATTAAGAATGGTAGATACATAGTTCAAACCACCTAACAACTGCGATACCACAAACATAGCCATAGCTATTAACCATAAGTCCATACCAATTTTAGATCCCTGTGATGCATCGCCCAAAGCGCTCAATGGCGGATAAACCGTCCACCCGCCTGAAGCAGGGCCTGTTTGTACAAACAAAGAAGCCATAATAATGATACTGGCCAATACAAAGAACCAGTATGAAAGCATATTCATGAATGGAGAAGCCATATCTCTGGCGCCTACCTGGTAAGGTATCAGCAGGTTCGCGAACGTACCGCTCAGTCCTGCAGTTAACACGAAAAACACCAGTATGGTTCCGTGCATTGTTCCCAATGCATAGTAAAACTCAGGCTGAATTTTACCATCCTTAGCCCAATGACCGAATATATCCTCCAGCCAGGGTAAAGAAACATCCGGATATCCTAACTGGATACGGAATAACACCGACATCAAACCACCTATAACAGCCCATATGATACCAGTGATCAAAAACTGCTTTGCGATCATTTTATGATCCTGGCTGAAAACGTACTTTGTAATAAAAGTCTCATGATGATGGTGTCCATCATGATGTTCATGTACTTCGTGAGGTATTACGCCGTGTTGTACTGCTATTTCGTTACTCATTACACATTATTTTGTGACTCAAAGGGGTCGTATTAATCAAATCAATGTTCGGCTTTGGGCTCAACATTTGTTGCCGCTTTTACTGAATCAGTAACAGCAGGAGCCGCTGTGGCAGCCACAGCAGGAGCGGCATCAGGATGCGCAGTAGCATACTGTGGCTTCTGTGCGCTGATCCATGCGTCAAACTCTTCCTGTGTTTCAACAATTATTGTTCCTTTCATTGAATAGTGTCCTGAACCACACATCTGGTCGCAGGATATTTCATATACAAAATTTTCGTTGCCGGTCAATTCCTTCATTTTAGCTGTAGTATACTTAGGCGTAAACCACATAGTAGTAGGGGTGCCGGGAACGGCATCCATTTTCAAACGGAAATGCGCCAGGCCAACATCATGTATAACATCCTGTGAGCGGATAATCAGCTTAACCGGCTTATCCACTACCAGGTGCAATTCAGAAGGATGCAAATCGTCATGATTGGCTGCATCTTTCCAATCCTGGCCAAGCGGGTTGCCTTTGGCAGCGTCAGTTAATTTAAAATACTGTCTTCCCAATACACCATCTTTACCCGGGTAGCGATATTCCCAGCCAAACTGGTGGCCGGTAACTTCAACTTCCATTGCATCTTTAGGCGCATCACCGGTTATTTTATACCAGTAATACAAACCAAAAGATACCAGCACTGTTAAGGCTATAGCCGGCACAACAGTCCATAACAACTCTAACTTATTATTGTGGGGAAAATAATGCGCTTTCCTTTTTTCATTTGCCTGGTATTTGTAGGCAAACCAGAAAAGCAATATTTGTGTTAAGATGAATACGATGCCTGTAATAACAAGTGTTATCGTCAACATGGTATCAATCTTCTCACCATGCTCAGAAGCTGAAGGTAACCAGAGCAGTGTTTTTTTATAAAGCAGTTTATTACACCACCATGCGGCCGCTAAACCAACCACCAAAAAAACCAGCATTAAAAACGCGTTGATTCGGTTATTTTGTTCAAAGGTTTTCTTTTCACCTTTAAGTACGGAAACATACTCACTTGCCTTTGCGATCTGGAAAATCACAACGAAAATCAGTACTAATATTATTACAACAAAATACTCGGTCCAGGTCATTTTATTAAATATTATACTTTAATAATTGCTTGCTTATTTTAATGCTCGTCTTATGTATGATGTATCAAACTTTCTTTAAGATAAGGATGATATTTCGGCAGCAATGGTGCTTTTGTAAGCGCCCTTCCCACAAAAAACATGATCATTCCTATATACAAAGCTAAGATTCCCCACTCAAACCATCCCAGGCTAAAATGTTCCCCCACAGTGCCGGGCATCACCATCTGGTAAAAATCCAGCCAGTGTCCTAATATTATCGCTACCGCCATAAAGGTGATGACAGCGTAATTTCTCTTGGAATTACGTGCCATCAATATAAGTATAGGCGCTATAAAGTTTATAATAAAGTTCAGGAAGAATATACCGCGGTATGGCCCCTGGAATCTTATTTTAAAGTAGATCGTTTCTTCAGGGATATTGGCATACCATATCAGCATGAATTGAGAGAACCACAAATATGTCCAGAAAATAGAGAACGCAAACATGAATTTGCCTACATCATGCAACTGCTCACGGGTGGTGTACTCAAGGTATCCGTGGTTTTTAAGGAACACAATGAATAATGCTATCAATGAAACGCCCGCCACAAAACTGCTCGCAAAAGTATACCAGCTATACATGGTAGAATACCAGTGTGCATCTATGCTCATTAACCATATCCAGGGAATGGTAGATCCTGTAGTTAAAGCAAAGAACACAGTGAATACAGCAGCCCATACAGTGTTGTTCCAGATATATTTCTTTGATTCTTCCGTTCCCATCGGGCCCTCATCGGCTTTGCGGGAAAGCTGGCGCATTTTTCTTCCGGTGAGCGTCCAAACAGTTAATGTAACAATTGTCCACACGAAGAAGAAAGTTGGATTAAGAAATCCTTTTTTCCAGGTAAGAATTTTATCTCCCGATACCGCTTCTTTATCAATCCAGTGATATATATGGTGCTTATGCCCCATGATAATTCCAAGAAAAACAAATAATGCAAGTATTGCGAAAACAGGTACCACTGCTGAAATAGCTTCGGGCACTCTTCTGAAAGCGATTGGCCAGCCGCCATGCGCCAATGTAGTTGCACAAATAAAAAACATGCTCGCATTACAAACCAGCAAAAAGAAAACGCTGTTTTGCAGCAATACCGCCCAAAACCGGGTTTGCTCATGCTCGTCTTTGCTCATGCCGAGAAAAATAAATCCTGCAATAAAAGCCACTATGCCCACTGCCAAAAGACCATATGTCCATTTCTTATACCCGGCCGGAACCTCAAATTGTTGCTTAATCATTCCTCAATCAATTTGTTTTATTAATGCGAATAAGTTTATTTTTTTGCTGTACTGTCAGTAGCAGCCGGCGCAGCGGCGGCAGGTGCAGCAGATTTTCCCAGTTTGTCTTTTATATAATGCACCACCATCCAGCGCTGCTTATCATTCAACTGCGATGCATAACTACCCATTTTATTTTTACCATAGATGAGGGTATAATATAGCTGCCCGTCGCCCTGGTTTCCTATTACCGGGTCAGTTAAATCTTTAGGCGCTGCGGGGAAAGGACCATCACCACCTTTCCATAGCGGGCCATTACCATCCAGCTTGGCGCCGTGGCAAATACCGCAATAAATAAGATATAATCTTTCTGCTTCTTTTTTCTGTGCGGAATCCAACGGAGGTAAAGGATTTTTAATGAATCTTGCTTTACCATGATTGGTTGTATCGCTTCCTTCATCTTTTGCAATGGGGAAAGGCAAAAGCTGGTCTCTGGTAATAGTTCCTTCTACCGGTGTGCGGTTGGTTTGTTTATCAGGAAAGATATCGTTTTCAGAATAGGTTTCATAAGCGCGGCTATATGCCATATCCGGCATATAGATTTTGCCAGGCTCTTTATTACTATCACAGCTTACTACTGCAACAATCATCAAAAAAGCGAAGTATGATATAACTGATAATTTTTTCATCCCTTAGTAAGTTTGTCTTTCTAATTAAGCCGTAACCGTTTCAGATTTATTATCGAATAATTTACTGTCCTGATCGTAACGTCCAAGCCACCAGCCGGCTTCTGCTACCTGCACATTTACCTCTTTAGCTCCGGCAGCAGCCAGGAAATCTTCTGTTTCCTTTACATTTGTTTTTGAAGTGCATTCAATTACCATCACAAAAAGATCGTCTGTAGCCCTGGGGTGAAAAATGTGTTTTTTTACAAATGGCGCCAACTGGCACAGGTAGCAAAAAGTAAGCACCATACCTACAGCGGAAAACAATACGGTAAGCTCAAACATAATGGGTACCCATGCCGGCAAAGAAAAATGCGGCTTACCGCCATAATTCTGGATCCAGTCGCGGGTAAGCACCCAACTGATAAAAGACAACGCTGTTGTTAAACCGGTAAGCCCGTATATAAAACCGGCAGTATGCAGGCTTGTATCTCTCAAACCCAATGCACCATCCAAACCATGAACCGGGAACGGTGTATATACATCGTGAATCTTGTATCCCGCTTTACGTACCTTTTTCACAGCCGGAAACAAAACCGCTTCGTCATCAAAACTTCCAACTACAAATTTTCTTATATCCATAACCTTAAACCTTTTTGTTTTTAAGGTGAGTTAATTCAATATTATTATTCTTTACAATCAGCCACACTTTTCCTTACACAAACATCATTAATGATGATCGTGTGTTTTAGCATAAAATTCTTCCACACTCAGGTTCTCCAGGTCAGCCATTTTTTCTTTATAATTTTCACCTGAAGTTTTCAGTATACTCTTGATTTCCGCTATCGCGATAACAGGGAAATATTTGGAGAAAAGGAAATAACAGGTGAAGAATAACCCAAATGTACCCATGTAGAAACCTATTTCGAATATTGTAGGGCGATAGTATAATGACCATGATGAAGGAAGATAATCGCGGTAGAGTGAAGATACAATTATCACAAAACGCTCAAACCACATACCCACGTTCACCACTATACTCATAAAGAATGTGAAACCAATATTCCTTCTTAATTTTTTGAACCAGAACAACTGGGGTGAAATTACGTTACAGGTCATCATCAGCCAGTAGCTCCAGCCATAAGCGCCTGCAATACGGTATTTAAAGAAGATATCATACTCGTATGGGTTTGCGCCATACCACGCAATGAATAACTCTGTAAGATAGGCGCAACCTACAATTGAACCCGTCAACACAATTACCTTGTTCATCGCTTCAATATGACCAAGTGTAATATAATCCTGCAGGTTCATTACCCTGCGGGTGATCAGCATCAGCGTTTGCACCATCGCAAACCCGGAGAATACCGCACCTGCAACAAAGTATGGCGGGAAGATGGTAGTGTGCCATCCGGGCACTACTGAAGTGGCGAAGTCAAAAGATACTATCGTATGTACTGACAATACCAGCGGTGTACTTAAACCGGCAAGCACCAGTGAAAGGCTTTCATGCCTTTGCCAGTGTTTGGTAGAACCGCTCCATCCAAAAGAAGCGATACCATATAATAATTTGCGGAGTTTTGTTTTAGCGCGGTCGCGAACTGTTGCAAGGTCTGGCAGCAAACCGGAATACCAGAATAATAATGATACAGTGAAGTATGTGGAGATCGCGAACACGTCCCACAACAACGGGGAGTTAAAGTTAGGCCATAAAGGACCGCGGCTGTTGGGATAAGGCATTACAAACATCGCCATCCACACCCTGCCCATGTGCCAGATCGGGAACTGACCCGCGCAAATTACCGCGAAGATCGTCATGGCCTCAGCAGCACGGTTTACACCCGTTCTCCAACCCTGGCGGAACAATAATAAGATAGCGGAAATAAGCGTACCGGCATGACCAATACCAACCCACCATACAAAGTTGGTGATATCCCAACCCCAGCCGATGGTTTTACCAAGGTTCCACTGACCGATACCGTAAGTAACATCCCTGTACAAAGAATAAACACCAAATAACAAAAGCGCTACCGAAATATAAAAACCAATATACCATAAACGGGTAGGTTTGGCTTCGATAGTATACACAATATCTTCCGTTACCTGATTGTAGGTTTTATCTCCATCTACCAGTGGTTCCCTGACGAAAGATTCGTATTTGATCAAACTCATTGACTCTTAATTTTCTTGCAATCCTCTCGGACGCGTATTATGGTTGATAATTCTGATCTTAAAATTTATGCTCCTCTTATTAATGTGCTCCTTCGTGTGCCGCTTCTTTCTTTTCAGCAACTTCGTGCGCTTCTTCCTTTACGCCTACCGGTCTGTCAGTATTCCTGATTTTTGCCAGGTAGCTGATATTAGGTAATACATGTATCTGCTCCAACGCATAGTAAGTGCGTTGATTCTGTTCCTGGTTACGCAGCTTATATACCTGGCTCTCTTTATCATTTACATTGCCAAATACTATAGCGCCTGTTGAACATGCCTGCATACAGGCTGTTTTCACATCTCTTATTATGGAAGCATCCTGTGATTTTTTTGCTTTCAGCTTGGCATCCTGCAAGCGCTGAACGCAGAATGAACATTTTTCAATTACACCACGTGAACGAACTGTTACATCAGGATTCAACACCATTCTTGTAAGGTCATCGTTCATCTGCATTACAGCAGGATCCAGCCCACCAACAATACCAAATTCCTGGTTGTTTGGGAAGCTGTCGGCACCTGTATAATCTGCCCAGTTAAAACGACGAACTTTGAAAGGGCAGTTATTAGCGCAATAGCGTGTACCGATACAACGGTTATACGCCATCTGGTTCAAACCTTCTGTGCTATGGTTGGTTGCAGATACCGGGCATACGTTTTCGCAAGGTGCGTTATCACAATGCTGGCAAAGCATCGGCATAAACACCACATTCAGGTTATCTCCTTCTGAATTATCCCGGTATGTTGCATAGTAACGGTCAATACGCAGCCAATGCATTTCATGAGAACGCATTACTTCGCTCTTACCTACAACAGGCACGTTATTTTCTGCAGTACATGCAATAGTACATGCACCACAACCTGTACAGGAATTAAGATCTATACTCATTCCCCAATGCGCGCCGGGAGATTCATAAACCGGGTAAAGTGTTGCTTCATCACGGTAATTATGTGTCTTCTTTGCAAAATCTTCAACCAGCTCTTCACGATAATCAAGCACTACTTCAGGATTCTTCCTGAAATCTGCCAGTGTATACTCTTTCACCACTTCCACACGACCTTCGTACTGGTTATGCGTTTGTGTATATGCAATATTGTAAGTATCTCCTGTTTTCTTGTAACCGCTTACATCTGTCAGATAGTACTGGCGTGTTGTTCCTTTACCATCAACCAGGGGATAAGCATTGTAGCCCACTTTAGCTCCTGCTTTACCTACGCCTTCCTCTCTTCCATAACCAACTGCAAGCGCAATAACTTTAGGATGCATACCTGCAATAGCCAGTATCGGCAGCTTTACAGGTTTACCATTGATAGTAAATTCAATAAGCGGTTTTTTGGCCTCTACTTCGTAATGATCATCCAGCGAAATACCAAGCTCTTTAGCCATTGCATAAGATATCATTACATAGTTATCCCATGTAGCACGGCTGATAGGATCAGGCATTTCCTGCAACCAGGGGTTGTTGGCATTTTGTCCTGAACCCAGAGAAACTTTTTGGTACAATACCAATTCAGCAATTGCACCGCCTTTTATGGCAGCTACTTTTGACGCGGCATCAGCCACACCTGCATTATTAAATATGGCGCCTGCTACAGCAACAGTTTCCGGCTCTACCACGCCATCCTGCAATGCTTTATCAAAAGCATACTGGCTGCCAAGTTTGCCAATCCAGTATTTCTTGAAATAATCCTCATAATCAGTATCATTACCACTCCATTTTAATAATGAAGTCTGGAATGGTCTTGTCTGGAAAATATGCTCAATGGTAGGCTGCACCAGGCCGAAATAACCTGTGCGTGCTTCTGCGTCGCCCCAGCTTTCCAGGTAATGAGGATGAGGAATAATGTATTTACAGAGAGAAGATGTTTCATCAGCCCTGTCGTTAAATGAAACTGATAATTTCACCTTTTGCAAACCGGTTTTAAAGCCTTCTGCGTTTTGATAGTTGTAAGCAGGATTAGCTTCGTATACCAGCAAAGTACCGACGCTTCCGGCGTTCATATCTTTCACCAACTGATCCATTTCACTATCAATACCCTGGCGTGTTAACACAGGGCTTGCCCAGTTAATGGTTGTTCCGTTAGCGCCTGCAATTTCGTTTATGGCATTTACCAGTATTTGTATATTGGGGTCATTGCTTCCGCAAACCACAAGCGCTGCGCCTTTATTGGAAGAAAGCAATGAAGCAGTAATATCAATACCTTTCTTCACTTTATCATCTGCAATAGCAGGAGCGCTTACACCGGCGCCAAGTTTGGCAAGAAGGTTAAGCGCAACCGCGCCTATTTCAGAAGGGCGAACAAGAAAACGATCATCCGCATTGGCGCCTGTCAGGCTGAGCACACCTTCAAACTGAATGTGTTTGCTCATTTCAGGATTTTTCTGGTTTATCCTGCGGCCGGCAGCATACTGGCTTGAGAATTCTTCGCTGCTTAACCAGGTACCCAGGAAATCGGCATCAAGACTTACAATCACTTTTGCCTTATCAAACCGGTAAGCAGGCAATGCTCTTTTTCCGTAAACAGCTTCATTTGCCAGCAACATACCGCTGTAAGAAACAGCATCATATTGTACATGGCGGCCACCGGGATATTTTGCTAAAAATTCGCTGATAACCTGTTTTGTGGTTGGAGAATTGATGGTTGAAGTAAGCAGCACTACTGTTCCGCTTATACCATCTATAATTTTTTTATCGAGTGCCGGAGAAAACTGTAATTCTTTTAATTCTTTATTTACCACTTCAGCAGGCCAGCGAAGGCGTGCCATATCATATAAATCAAGCACAGAAGCCTGAACACGTGCGGAAGTACCTTCTCCTTTATCGTTCAAAATTGAGAGCGGGTTACCTTCAATCTTTATAGGGCGGCCGTCTCTTACTTTTGCAACCACAGGAACCACATCACCTTCAGAAACATAAGTAGTAGCATAATATTGGGCTACACCGGGAGTAAGATTTTCGGGCTTGTTGAGATAGGGAATACTTTTTCTAACCGGCATTTCGCAACCTGCAGCCACTGCCGCGGCCGCTGTGCTGAAACCCACATATTTCAGAAAGTCTCTGCGGGGCGTTTTGGAATCCAACAACCCTTCAGCGTTATCAAAAACGGGTAGGTCTTCCTGAAACTCGTCTTTTACCAGCTTTTGGTATCCTTCCGTGTTGTTTAGTTCGCCCAGGTTTTGCCAGTACTTTTTTTGCTCCATTTATAAAGTAATTTGAGAATTTATTCCGCTATTTTTTTTAGCGGAATGAAAACGCATACAGCCTTTCAATCTGCCATTTTTTAATAGTGGCATTTCTGACATTCCAGTCCTCCGATCATTTCTACAGTTACACTGTCAATTTTCTTATTCCTGATATCCTCATGGAATTTTTCGTATATACTGTAGAATTTATTATCCTTGAACTGAACTTTAGTTGTGCGGTGGCAATTAATACACCAGCCCATGCTTAAATCAGCAAACTGTTTTACTTCATCCATTTCGGTAATATTACCGTGACAGGTCTGACACTGTTGCTGACCCACTACCACGTGTTGGGAGTGATTAAAATAAACGTGGTCGGGGAGATTATGTATACGGACCCATTCGATGGGTTTTCCTTTTCCGGTGTATTCGTTTTTGGTTTCATCCCAGCCTGCATAGCTGTAAAGCTTCTTAATCTCAGCAGTACCATTTACTTCAGTACCATCAGCTTTAACAAGCTTAGGGCCTTTTTCGTAAGTGTTAATTGCCATATGGCAATTCATACACACATTTACGGAAGGAATGGTAGCCTGTTTACCTTCCTGTGCGCCTGTATGGCAGTATAAACAGTTAATTTGATTTATACCGGCGTGTACTTTATGAGAATAATATATAGGTTGCTCAGGCTCATAGTTTTGCTGACGGCCTAAACCAACCGCGCCCTGTATGGTGTAATAACCTCCAACAAGAAACAATACTATAATGCCCATCGCTATATAAATCTTATTTCTCCAGAAAGGAACAGGCTCCTGGGAAGGAATGCCTTCCTTATCGTCAGACATTTTGCGGAGGTTGCTGTTTACCTGTAAAAGGGTAAGGGCAACAACGGCAAGTATTAAGGTAAGTACACCGAATAATAAGGTATTATCGCTTTGAGGTTCTGTAGCAGCGCCTGGTACAGCAGTTGGAGTTGCAGCCGCAGGAGGAGGAGTATTAATGTAGGTAACAATCGCATCAATCTGGGCTTCGGTCAGATCGGGAAACCCCGTCATAACCACACCATGGAATTTCTCTTTCAAACCCTGTGTATAAGGGTCGCTGGCCATAAACCCGGCAGGATTATGAATCCATGCGTATAGTTTCTTCCTGTCGCTCCATGGTCCTCTTTCTTCCAGCCCGGAAAGCGCCGGCCCGGTTATATCTTTGGTAAGACTATGACAAGTAGCACATTTCTGATTAAAAATTGTCTTCCCGTCCTGTGCATTTGCAGAAACAACAAGGAAACTAAACAATATCACAAACGCTGATCGAGAAAAAAGCCTTTTTACAGTTTGTAAGTGGTAGCTCATTATATCCTAAGGAGTTTGTATGATGTGGACGTATCCGTTTGGCTGCAAAAATAGGTCAGTACGCCCATAAAATATTAACATTTTGGAAAAAAATTTTTGCAGGCCTGGCCTGCATTTCAGCCGATTATACTTTCATAAGCTTTTTTTTGTCATGTTTTTGTAAAGCATTTCCGTCATTATATTGTCATTTTTTTAGATGCAGAACTTTCGCAGTTTTTGCGCAATTTGCAGCCACAATGCTCAAAAAGCTACAACAAAAATGGAACGTAAGTGGCAGGCAGCTCTTTATTATATTATGTGTGTTTGCCATTACCGGCACCGCCACGGCCTGGCTTACAAGGCTTATTACCGGCTGGGCAGGCTTTACCGCTGAAACGTTCTGGCTATGGAAGTTGTTGCTTCGACTGGCCATGCTGGTAATAGGTTACCAGGTAATATTATTAAGTGTTGCCTTTGTTTTCGGGCAGTTCCTCTTTTTTTGGCAATATGAAAAGAAAATGCTGAGGTGGATGGGGGGGAAGCGGTCAGCTATCAGCGGTCAGCTATCAGCGGTCAGCTATCAGCTATCGGCTATCAGTAGTGGGCAATCTCCAATTTCCAATTTCAAATCTCAAATCTCAAATAATTCCCCCATGTCCTCCCCCACCCGCCTGGCGCTTTTTGCCTCCGGCGCCGGCTCCAATGCCCAGAAAATCATTGATTTTTTCAGGAATGATGCTACCGTTGAGATAGCATTGATTGTAAGCAATAAGCATACCGCCGGCGTATTGCAGATAGCTGAAAGAGAAAAAATAGCATCATTCGTTATTGAAAAGGGGAAATTTTTCAACGGAGATGCGTACGTAGAAGAACTGAAGCAAAATAATATCGACTGGATTATTCTTGCCGGCTTTTTATGGAAAGTGCCGGTTGCATTAATACAGGCTTTCCCCGGCAGGATCATTAATATACACCCCGCGCTTTTACCCAAATATGGCGGCAAGGGAATGTACGGGCACTTTGTACACGAAGCGGTAATTGCCGCAGGGGAAAAGCAAAGCGGCATCACTATACATTATGTAGATGAATTGTTTGACCATGGTGCACATATCTTCCAGGCGCATTGTGATATTGAGCCAGGCGATACTCCTGAAACACTGGCAAAAAAAGTACAGGTACTGGAGCATACATACTTCCCGGAAGTCATCAAAAAACTCACTACAGAAAACAAGCCGGTATAAAGGCATGACTTTTTCTTTATAACCGGCATTCAAAAATTAAACTGATGAAATTATTCGCCTGTGCAAATTGTAGCAAACCATTATACTTTGAAAATTATTATTGCGAAAACTGTGGATTGCAGGTAGGTTTTAACCCCGGCAGCATGGAATTTATGCCTGCTGTGGGCGAGGAAAATGGCTTTATCATTCCCTGGCATGCAGCTATTAAAGATCAGTTACGCTATTGCAGCAACAGGATGTATAATGCCTGCAACTGGCTGGTGCCCGCAGAAGAAAGCAACGCTTTTTGCAAAGCCTGCGATCTTAACCGCATGATCCCTTCCCTCGACAACGCGGATTATTTACAGCGCTGGCAAACGCTTGAAATTGCCAAACACCGTTTAATATATAGTTTAATACAACTTAACCTCCCTATTGTAAGTAAAATAAAAGACCCGGTAGCCGGTTTACTTTTTGATTTTATGGCTGATGATAAGCAGAAAGTAATGACCGGACATGATGAGGGTGTGATAACCATTAATATTGCCGAAGCAGATGATATTGAAAGGGAAATGGTGCGCCGCAACCTGGATGAAGTTTACCGCACGGTATTAGGTCACTTCAGGCATGAGGTGGGACATTATTACTGGGACAGGCTTATACGGGATGCCGGATTGCTGAATGAATTTCGCCAGGTATTTGGTGATGAGCAACTGGATTATGAAACTGCACTTAATACACATTATGCGCAGGGCGCCCCGCTAAACTGGAACCAGTCTTATATAAGCGCATATGCAACTATGCACCCCTGGGAGGACTGGGCCGAAACATGGGCGCATTACCTGCACATAGTAGACACACTTGAAACAGCGCATGCATTTGGTTTGAAAATACGCCCGGCTTCAGAACTGGCTACAGATCTTGGGGTTACCATAGCTGAAAACCCTTATCATATCCAGGATTTTGAAAAGATCATCCATCGCTGGCTGCCATTAACCGTGGCGCTGAATAGTTTAAACCGAAGCATGGGACTGCCGGATGCATACCCTTTTGTAATACCTCAACCGGTTATACAAAAATTACAATTTATACACCAGTTGCTGCATAAGCAAAGCATAGTTGCTTAGTAAAAAATAGTCCGCTCCCTCATTATTTATTACCGCTTTCTCATTTCCGCTCTGTAAGAGCAATAATCTTTATTATTTATGTATTGATGAATACATTACAATGAAGACAATACTTTCTTTATTATAGTCGGTGCTTTATTTACTTTTTCCTGTAAAAAAATAATGACGTGAAACATTTAATAATTTTTTTGCTCTCAGGCATGTTTTTTTTCACACTCACGCAGTGTAAAAAAAAGGGCGTTACACCGCCGGTTGATACCGATGAAAAGAATGTTGTAGAAAACGGGCGTTACATTATCCGGTCAAAATATTTTTGTAACGGTGGCTGCTTTGTATTCCGGTCCGCATCTAACTACGAAACCATCAACTGGGAATGGACTACAAAAGAAAACCTTGAATCCATAAAAACTGATGCCGATCCCTTCAATTACTATGTTTGGAATATAGCAAAAACCGGTGCCATCGGATCAGGCATTTACATTTATGCTGACCCGCTAAGCCCGGATGGTGTTAGTGAACGGCTTCTGAACCCGCTGAGCTATTATGCTATTTATCAGCAAATGCCTGATGGCTATTATAGTTATCTTCCGCAGGACAGGCTGCCACCCGGCTATACCGAAGACCCCGCAGAAACAGGCGGCCCGTCATTATATGCTTCCATGATAAATACGGATGTATCTCCTGTAAGCAATGCGTTTGACCACGATCTGGCACGTGTATTCCTTCGCCAGATTACGGATAGTACCCGACGGATTATTTTATTACGTGATAATACATGGTCTACCGTTTTCTCATTGCTTGTTGACCCTGACGGCTCAGACTGCGATAACCTGGATAATACCAACTACTTGCGTCCGGTATGGAGGGGTACCTGGCTTTGCCCGCATTCTTCATATATTGGCGACAGATGGCATATTGACGACTGTTATACCAGCCAGTTAGTGCTGGAGAAAATAGATTGACACATCCTGCCTTGCACTTCTTAAGGAATTATACTAATTTGGTAAACACATCTCTCAGGTAAAGAGAGACTATAACTGTCTTTGTATTGAAGCCAAAGCCATTTAATCACAAATATGCTCCGAAACAAATGGATACCGGTCTTTGTTATATACCTGTTTTGCAGTAGTGCCCAATCGCAGCAATTTTTGTGGCAGAAGGATATTATTCATTTATCAACCGATAAAGAAAAATACATCACCAAAATAATAGGCGCCAAAGACGGGCTGCCATCTTCTGAAATACTTGTCCTGTTCCAGGATAGTAAGGGCTTTGTATGGATAGGAACATCTACAGGCGTAAGCAAATATGACGGGTACAGTTTTGAAAACCATATTACAGCAGGCAATAAGCAATTGGGGAAAATAAACAATATAGTTGAAGATATACTGCATAATATAATATGGATAATGAGCGATGCCGGCTTATCATATTATCAAAACGGGTACCTCCACCCCATCGTATTTGAAGAAGATAATATAACGGTATATGATATGGGCATTGACAAAAGACATATATACTGGATAGCTACTGCGAAAGGCCCGGTATATTACACCAAAGAAGAAATGCCTGGCATCATTCAAACAAAGAAAGGAAATATTGGCGCCCATCTCATACCCGGATGGAGAAGCTCATTAAAAGAAGACAGCCTGGTAAGATTAATAAAGCCGGGCAATAACGGCAAAGTATGGTTCAGCAGCAAAAGCATTATGTATTGCTATGATGGCAGGCATACCCGCCAGGTGTGGCGTTCGCCATCTTTCAACGATCAGATCAACACCATACTGCCTCAAAATGATAAAGTATTTTTTGTAAGCACCATAAACGGCATTTTTGAATGCAGTGAAACAAACAAAGTAGCCGCAGTACCTTTTCAACGAACACTTTCTGCGAATATTTACAACTCCGGCGGAACACTGTATTATATGTGCCTTGATGGTATTTTCAGATTCAATCCCGAAAATTATTCCTTTACTTTTCTGTGTAAAATACCCGAGGCTGTTACAACATGGCTTTCCTGCACAATGGTAGACAGGGAAAAGAATATATGGATAGGTATGCACGACGCGCTGTTTCTGCAGCGAAAAAAGTTATTTTACGAATATAAAAGCGACAATAATACTATTGAGCTGTTCTGCGGATATGTAAAAAAAGACGGAACGCTTCTTTTGGGTGGCAACAGGGGTAAAGTATTTATAAAGAAGGATACAACCCTGGTGAATTATCTCGGTAAACAAAAATCGGTTTGTTCAAGATCAACTTTAGCCGCTATTTATGAAGATAAACGGGGATGGCTATGGTATGGTACCGCTTACCAGGGTATTGCGATCCGGCAAAATAATCACCTGAAAATTTTAGACAAAACAAACGGGCTTGGCTGTGATCAGAATTATTTTTTTCTTGAAACAACCAATGGCGATATATGGACCGGGGGCGATGGTTTTTTAACACGCCTGCGAAAGCAACAAGGAAATGACTCAATCGCCTGCTCATCTTATGTTTCCCTGATAAACGGAGATAACTGGTTTGTTTTTTTGAATGCAATAGAAGGACCAAATGAAACAATCTGGGTGGCAGGCTCAAGGGGATTATTCAAATTTTCTGATGAAAAGCTGAGTCAATATACCTTAAGTGACAGTACGGCCATTAATATATCCGATATCAAAAAAACACCCGGCAATGAAGTGTGGTTTACAACCAAGGGAAATGGAATATGGCAATGCTATTTTGATGAGAAGGGATCATTGCAACTGAAAAAGAAATATAATACTGAAGACGGGTTGAATACCAACAGCTACCTGAATATATTGATTGATGAACAAAATAATATATGGGCTGTAAGCTATTCCGGCATTTCAAAAATCGCTTTTCATAATAACAAGTTTTTTATCAGTAATTATACAGCCAACGATGGTTTCCCTGATAAAAATTACCAAAGTGCCAGGTTGATGCAGGATAGTAATAAAACAATCTGGATCATTACTTCAGACGGGCTTTCTCATTTTAATCCGCAGGATCCGGCAAAATCAGGCAAAAGGCCATTGATTGTGTTGAATACGGTAAAAGCAGGAGACAATATATATTACAACAACAGCAACGCTTCCCAAACCTCACCATTGATGTTGAACTACAATGAAAACGAGCTGTCATTCACTTTTTCCGGCATATACTTCAGCAATCCCTCAGAAGTAAAATATTTTTACAGACTATCGAGCAGTGATTCTTCCTGGAAAGACAATGGTAATAACCGCACTATCAATTTTGAAGGATTGCGCCCGGGTAATTACATACTACAAACAAAAGCTGTAGCAGGTAATAACGAAAGCCATACTAATGCGAGCTACCAGTTCATCATACAAAAACCTTTCTGGCAAACCTGGTGGTTTTACACGATTTGCGCAGTTGTAACCGGCGCAGGCATATATGTATGGATAAAGCAAAAAGAAAAAAGCATTAAAAAAGCCGCTGCTGAAAAAGCAGCGATACAAAAACATATTGCCGAGCTGGAAACCAAAGCATTGAAATCTCAAATGAACCCGCATTTTGTTTTCAATAGTTTAAACTCAATAGCTCACCTTGTAGCCAGCAATCAAAATGAAAAAGGTATAGAATACCTTACAAAATTTTCTAAACTGCTCCGCATTATCCTGGAAGAATCTGAAAACAACTTTGTGGTATTGAAAGATGAAATAAAAATGCTTGATCTATATCTGCAAATAGAAGCAATGCGATTTGGCGATTCATTTTCTTATAGCATAAAGGCGGATAATAACATTGAAGAAGACGAAACAAGTGTACCAGCGTTATTGCTGCATCCCCTGGTGGAAAATGCAGTATGGCATGGGCTGTTGCATAAACAGGGACAACGAAGACTGATGATACATTTTAAAAAAATAACGGAAGACCTGTTACAGTGTACTATAAAAGATAATGGTATAGGCATTGAAGCAGCCAAAGCAATGAAAGAGAAACGGCTGAATGGAATTGCACAACAATCAAAAGGAACACAGCTTGTAAAAGACCGGTTAAAAATGCTTGAACAGCAGTTTGATAAGCCTGCTTATTTTGTAATGGAAGATATACATGCAGGTAATTATTCCATCAGTGGCACAAAAGTAACCATTCAATTTCCTGTTTTATATGAAAGCTGAATTAAAGGCATTGATTATTGACGATGAGGCAATGGCGTGCGATATGCTGGAATATCTCCTGTCACAAAATGTCAGCTCTGTCACTTCTATAAAAAAAGCTGCCAGCGCAACCGAAGGGTTAGCGCTTATTCATTCATTTTATCCGGATATTATTTTTCTTGATATACAGATGCCGTTTATGAATGGATTTGAATTGCTGAGCAAAATTTCCAAACACTATTTCAGTGTAATTTTTACAACTGCTTACAGCAAATATGCCATACAGGCTATTCGTTTCAGCGCACTGGATTATTTACTGAAACCTGTTGATAAAGAAGAATTGATACAGGCGGTTGAACGTCATATACAACAGGGTGAAGAAAAAAAACAGGTAAAAGAATTATATATCAATTTTATCAGCAACCTTAACAATAAGGAGCAAAAGCAACTCAGGCTTGCGCTGTCTTCTTCATCAGGTTTACGGATAGTGTCTCCTGCTGAAATTATACATTGCACAGGCATTAATAATTATACTCAATTTCATTTAACTGATAATACAACTATTATTGCTTCAAAAACCATCAAAGATTTCGAGGAGCTATTAAGCGATCACGGATTTATCCGAACCCATAAATCACACCTGGTAAATATGGCATACATCAGAGAAATAAAAAACGATAACGCTATCCTGCTTAAAAACGGGCAACAGGTAGAAGTTTCCCGGAGAAGGCAGCATGAGGTACTGGAAGCATTAAAAAAATTATAACAGCGCATCAATTTTATCAGCCAGTTTCCTGTCTTTCTCCGTAACAATATTGCCTGCATCATGTGTGCTCAGCCATATTTCAACGGTATTATACACATTCATCCACAAAGGATGATGGTTCATTTTTTCGGCAAGTAATGCAACTCTTGTCATAAAAGCAAAAGCTTCAGAAAAATTGTTGAACTCAAATTTCCTGTACAATTGATCGTTTTTTTCTATCCACATAAAAATGGTTTTTAAAAAGAAGAACCTGTCTCACCTTCTCCCTTTCCAAATTCTGCCTGTCGGCAGCTACCTGTACACACAAACAGGTATTTTTAATACGGAAATACCCGGAACAGCCCCGGTGCAGCGCACTGTGATATTTGTAGCACGGAAAACCAATATGGAATAAGCCGCAGAGCGGCGTAATATTAACCTGGTGCATGATGTTTTAATATTACGGTGCGCTGCACCTGGAAATACCTCATCCACTATAGTGCTACAAATATTACCGCTGCGCTGCAGCTATTTAAACATCTCGTATGCAGTGCACCCTGAATAGTATAAAGATATGTATACAGGGTAGCTGCCGGCAGCCAGGGAAAAAGGAGCGGTACTGTATAATATCTCCAAACTTTTTGTTCTTCCACATCAACAACAAAACATATCTCAACAAAGCGTTTAAGTATTCGGTCACACTTTTTCATTCACTACCTCCCGTTCACTGCGTTTCATCAACCGGATTTGAACTTAGGCACCCCTCTAAACTCCGTGTCTACCGTTGGGACACAAATAAGGGTTAAATTTATTAAAAAAAGTCATGAGTATAAGTCAACGGGAAGACTATAGCGGAAGATTTGGAGATAAGCGCTTAGCTAAGCGTGCGTCCCAGTTATCGGCGATGTTGTATTTTGGTCGCACCTCCAGCATACACGAGGCATCCTATGGAGAAGCAGCACAGAAAGGGGCGTACCGTTTTTTGAACAATGAGAAAGTGGAAGAACACCAATTGATAGAAGTGTTAAAAGCAAGAAGCAGCTATTTATGTGCAGGCAGAGAAGTGCTGGTGATACAGGATAGAACAGAAGTAAAACTTGAAAATCATCGTAACCGTTTAAAACCAGGCACCGGCGTAGGCTTAACAGGCAACAATAATGATATAGGATTTTTTGCACATGGGAGCATAGTGTTGGACGCATCCACGGAAACGATGCTGGGGTTTTCAGACATACAATTGTGGCACCGGGAAGAAGATAAGCAGGATAAATATGAAAGAAATTATCCAAATCTGGCGATAGAGGAAAAGGAATCCTACAAATGAATAAAGGCATGTGAAGAAAGCAAAAAGCATTTGGCACAGGCATCCGTTATTACGTTTATAGAAGACCGTGAGGGAGATATCTATCAGCAGTTTGCGCGTATACCAGAGGAAAAAACCCATTTAATCATCAGATGCTGCCGTGACAGAAAGTTAAAAGAAGCGGGAGGTTTATACCAAAAGCTATCAGCGCAACCGGTGGCAGGTCGTTATGAAATAAAATTAGTAAAGGATATACGCCAGGGCATAGCAGGCAGGTAAGCCCGGGTAGAAGTAAGATATAGTAAGGTGACAATAAAAAAGCCCAAACAGGTAAAGGCAAAAGACATAGCCACCGAGCTAAATTTATATGCCATTGAGGTAAGGGAAGTTGATCATGTGGGTGAAAAGCCGATACTATGGCGCATATTAACCACCCATTGCATAGAAAGCTATGAGCAGGCAAAAGCAATAGTGGATAAATACCGGCTCAGGTGGTACATAGAGCAGTTGTTCCGACTATTAAAAAAGAAAGGTTTTCGCATAGAGAGCAGTGAGTTGGAAAGTGGATGGGCAATAAGGAAACTGTGTGTGATGTTGCTCAATACCGGATTGCGTGTAATGCAATTATACCTGGCGCATAATAAAGAAGATAGTCAACCCATAGATCAGGTGTTTGACAACCAGGAAATACAATGTTTACAATCACTGAATGAAACATTACAAGGAGACACAGAGAAGAGCAAAAACAAAAATAATCCTCAGACACTGGCATGGGCTACCTGGGTAATAGCCAGGCTTGGGGGGTGGAAGGATTATAATCGTAAAAGACCTCCAGGTCCTATAGTATTAAAAAGAGGACTCGACAAATTTGGCAATATCTATCAGGGATGGTGTATTGCCAAAAATTACATCAAAGATGTGTCCCAACGGTAGACACGGAGTGGAGAGGGGCCGGGGATTAGGGCTAAAACACCAAATGAATCTTATTCTTAATCTTATCTTTATCCAATTCTGTTATCAGCTGAATACCGCTTATATCTTTTATAGATTTTTGTAAAGAAGAAAGATAGTCGTCATCAACTTCATCTCCTTTAAGTAACCATAAAAAATCCAGGTGACGAAATTCGGGCAGAAGATATTCCCCATCAAACTGGTTGCTATAAATATAATGCGCCAAAAAACTCATATCCTCCCTGTATTCATATACAGAGAAAAAATATTGCCGCCCTTTTTTTGATAATTGTATTTCAATCTCACTATTACGCCTGAAATCGCAGCCCATCGCCTGGTTCAGCATCCAGCAGAAACGATAATCTTTTACCGGTGCCACAATACCAAGTATGCGTACATCCGAAAAAAAATCTTCAGCAAGAGCGGTATTGTCGATGAATAGTTTCATAGCGAAAGTGAATGGTGAACAGGCAATAGTTACGGGTTTCAGGTTACGGGCTGTGCCTGATGGCTGATAGCTGATCGCTGACGGCTGATTGCCCACAGCCATTTCCCTTACGCCCTAAACCCTACACCTTTTCTAAAACGTCACATTAAATTTCATCTGCTCCTTACCCCTCAATACAGTTACAACCGTGCTTTGGCCTTTCTTAAATTTACTCAAAGCCTGCATATACGCCTCCATTGAGTTTGTTTTATAATCACCCAATGCAGTTATGATATCGCCTGTTTTTATACCTGCTTTCTGTGCCGGTCTTCCCTCACTCACACCATCAGCTCTTACGCCATCACCATTAAATGTATAATCAGGCATTATACCGAGCGTAACTGAAAATCTAGCTGTAGTGCCGGTTTGCGCTTCCCGCGTAGGAGCAAAAGCAAGTTTACCTTTTTTATTCAATCCTTCAATAAGCGATTGAATGTATTTTACCACATACAATTCACCGGTATAATTAATCTTATCTGCATCGTCAGAAGGTTTATGATAATCCTGGTGAAGCCCTGTAAAGAAAAATAATACCGGGATATTTTTCCTGTAGAAAGAAGTATGATCACTTGGACCTACACCGCTTGAATCAATTTTTATAGAAAACGGAATATTTCTTTGTGCATATACCACTTCACTCCAGGTTGGTGATGTGCCGAAACCGCCAATAGTTACCGCTTTTGCACTATCATTCATTCGTCCCACCATATCCATATTAATCATATAATTGGCTGAAGCAAGATCAATCGCAGGATGTTCCGTAAAATATTTTGAACCGAATAAACCCAGTTCTTCGCCGGAAAAAGCAATAAGCGCATAATTATTTTTCTTTGCTTTCGACTTTTTAAGTATCCTCGCTATTTCAATAAGTGCTGCCGTACCGCTCGCATTATCGTCAGCGCCATTATAAATCTGCTTTTCCTTACTCCTGCCCAATCCGTTACCGTCTTCTCCATATCCCAAATGATCATAATGCGCACCTATAATGATGGTTGAAGGAGCCCCGTTGTCTATATATCCTACCACGTTATGCCCCGTACGGTTACTCTGTCCTAAATCAACTTTAAGCCTGATATCGTAAATAGCAGAAGCGTCTTTCAGGTATTTATTTTTCCCTGATTTTGTAAGATATATTACCGGGATAGACAACACTTCCGATCTGTCTTTCTTTTCAAAGGCAATGCCATCATCAATAGTACCGCTGTTATATATGATGAGTGCGCTGGCGCCTTTGTCTGAGGCAATTTTTGCTTCTTTCTTTATATAATCGCTCATATCAAAATGAGGATTATCCTTATTTTCTTCAACCGCTGCTTCTATATCTTTAAACCAGGGAGCGCCTCTTTCAGAAAGAGAAATGGCTACCGGCGTTTCAGCCACCAACGCGTTAGGGCTGAATGGAAGGGGAAAATAATCTACTCCTGTATTCATCTCTTTACCGTTCACCATAAATAGTGTACCGGCATTTATTTTTTTCCCGTCCTGTATATCAAAAGCCTGCAGGTATGACCCCTTATCGCCTTTAGGAGCAATTCCTATTATTTTAAATTGCTCACTTATATATGAGGCTGCCTGCTTCTCCCCGTCGGTACCGGCTCTTCTGCCTTCAAGTTTATCATCTGCTAAATAGTGTACTGTGCCGGTTAAATTTTCTACAATCTGCCGGTCAGCCTTTTTTAATTTCTGTGCAGATACAAAAAAACATTGCAGTAAAAGTGGTATCAGTAAAAAATGCTTTTTCATCGGGGAATAGTATGATTTTTTGTTAGCGGCAAAGTTATAATTACTCATGGTATAATATTATTTCATTTTTCATGCCATATTAGTGAACAAGATTATATTTCATATTGATTTTAAATTTCCATCCGGCTACTTTACGATACTTTTAACAGCCGTTTTTTTGTTTTCAAGCGTTTCCAAATTCGTAACAATCAACATGTATTTTGCCTGTATTTTTGCAGTTTCCCTAAAATAACTTCTTTTGAAAAAGCATTTACATATCGCTCTCATTGGCAACCCTAACAGCGGAAAGAGTTCATTGTTCAATGCGCTAACCGGGCTTAATCAGAAAGTAGGCAATTTCCCGGGAGTAACCGTAGATAAAAAGTCTGGTGAAAGCAAATTATCCGATGACCTTGTTGCCAATATTATTGACCTGCCCGGTATGTATAGTTTATACCCACGCCGATCAGACGAATGGGTAGCTTATAATGTTGTAATGGATCCCGGGTCTGCCGATCAGCCGGAGCTGTATATTTTAATAGCCGATGCCAGTAACCTGAAAAGAAACCTTCTTTTTGTTTCACAGTTCATCGATCTTAAAAAACCTGTAGTGGTAGCGCTTACCATGATGGATATTGCGGCGAAAAAAGGGATCAATGTTGATGTAGCCGGACTGGAGCGGGAATTGGGTGTACCGGTTATACCTGTTAATCCGCGCAGGAACAAGGGTATTGCAGAACTTAAAAAGGCCATTGAGCAAACCGCTAAACACTTATATAAACCCCCATCCAGGAATTTTGCGGATACAGGCATGCTCGCCGAAAAAGCGGTCAGCGATCTGAAAAAATTGTTTCCGCATATCAGCGATTATGCCGCGATACATTACCTGATTAATCATGAATCTTTTTCGCTTAATAATACAGAACAGGCTTCAATAGAAAATATTGAGCAGGAAAATAATTTCAATCACACTAAAGTACAAGCTGAAGAAATTACACAACGCTATGGCCGAATAAAGCATATTATGCAGCAAACTGTTATTGAAGCTGATCCAAAAGAAAAGCAATGGATAACAGATCGCCTGGACAAGGTTTTATTGCACAAATTCTGGGGTTATGTAATCCTGTTGGGCGTGCTCGCCATACTGTTTCAAAGTATTTTCTGGCTGGCAACATACCCCATGGATGCCATTGAATGGATATTCGGCGCATTCAGCGAATGGCTCTCTGGCGTATTGCCACAAAACTGGTTTGGCGATCTTATTGTAAATGGATTTGTGGCAGGTTTGGGAGGTATAGTAGTATTTATTCCGCAGATCATGATCCTGTTCGGGCTAATAACTATTCTTGAAGATACCGGCTATATGGCACGCATAAGCTTTTTAACGGACAAGCTTATGCGAAAAGTTGGATTGAATGGGAAAAGCGTTATGCCGATGATAAGCAGCTTTGCCTGCGCGGTGCCTGCCATTATGAGCGCACGTAATATTGAAAATAAAAAGGAAAGATTGCTGACCATAATGATATCTCCGCTTATGAGCTGCAGCGCAAGGCTTCCGGTATACATTATATTGATATCGCTGGTTATTCCCAATACTTATTATTTTGGTTTTATCAGCCTGCAGGGGCTGGTGATGACGGGATTGTACCTGCTCGGCGTAGTGGTTGCATTAGCTGTGGCTTATGTTATGAAATGGTTCATCAAAGTACAGGAAAAAAGTTTCTTTATTCTTGAACTACCGGTATACCGTACCCCAAGATGGAAAACAGTTATCACAACCATGATTGAGAAAGCAAGGATATTCGCCTTCCAGGCAGGTAAAGTAATACTTGTTATTTCGCTTATTCTCTGGTTGCTCAGTTCTTACGGCCCATCTAAAACAATGCAGGCGCTTGAAACCAGCTATGAACAAAAGATCAGCGAAAACCCTGACAAGGCCGAAGAGCTTGACCAGGAGTTAAAAGCCGAAAAACTTGAAAACTCGTATGTAGGCATATTAGGCAAAGCAATAGAGCCTGCTATAAAACCTTTGGGATACGACTGGAAGATTGGCATTGCTCTCATTACATCATTCGCGGCAAGGGAGGTGTTTGTAGGCACAATGGCTACTATTTACAGCGTTGGAGATGACGCGGATGAGAACAGCGCCACATTAAGGGAAAAGATGCATGCTGCAAACTGGCCGGATGGTTCAAAAATATATACACATGCGTCCGGCGTATCTTTAATGATATTTTATGTGTTTGCTATGCAATGTATGAGTACTTTAGCAATTGTAAAACGCGAAACACGCTCATGGAGGTGGCCGCTTATACAGTTAGCTTATATGACCGTGCTTGCATATGCCCTTAGTTTTGTGGCGTATAATTTGTTAAAATAAAATATACTCCCTGATATGAATAAAAGAAACCTGCTACCGGCGGCCACCTTGTTATTGCTCATCTCCATTAGCATATCTGCCTGTAATGGCACAGATAAAAAAACAACGCCGTTACCTGCAGACAGCCTTACTACGGAGGAAACAATTGTAGAACAACCGGATACTGTTTTATTCTGGACAATAAACGACTATGCTAAAACAAAAACCCGGGTATACAAAGATTCATCCGACATAACCGAACCGCAAAGCGTGGTCAATGGCGTTAATGCTATTTACCCGGATATTCATTTGTTGTTTGTAAAACAATCTAACGATACCGTATATGCGAAGATTGACAGCGCCTATGCTTTTACAAATGATATGGGCACAGCGGGAGCAGCGGAATATCTTTCAACGGTTGTTGTAAATCTTACAACATTAAATAATGTCAACTTTGTAAACCTTGACTTTCCGCGCGGCAGTCATGCTTCACCGGGTGTATTCAGTAAAAAGGATTACGAAAATTTCAAGATAAAAGACCAATAAGTATACAACGCTTAACCCATCGCCATCATGAAAATCTGGAATATAGGTATTATCGGGGCCGGTATGGTAGCCGACTTTCACGCAAAATCAATTCAGCATCTTCCCAATGCTAAGCTTGCAGGCTTTTGTGATAATGGGTCAGGCAGGGCAAAAGCTTTGGCAGAAAAATATAATTGTGCATTTTTTGCAGACTATCATGCTATGCTGGACAGCAGCAATATTGATGTTGTAAATATAGTTACGCCCAGTGGCACACATATGGAGCCTGCTATAGAAGCCGCTGAAAATGGCAAACATGTATTATGCGAAAAGCCGCTTGATATCAGTTTGGAAAGAATTGATGCCATGATAGCAGCACATAAAAAAGCAGGCACTTATCTCGGTGGTATATTTAACTACCGTTTTACCAAAGCGGTTCAACTACTTAAAAAAGCTGTTGATGATAACAGGTTTGGCATTATAACATATATATCGGTTGAAGTGCCCTGGTGGAGAGATGATAAATACTATAGCAACAACTGGCGCGGCACATGGAAAACAGATGGTGGCGGAGCATTGATGAATCAATCTATTCATATGGTTGATATGCTGCTATACCTTGCCGGGCCTATTGAATCATTATATGCCTATACCGCAACGCTGGGCCACAAGATTGAAGCAGAAGATACTGCAGCAGCTATACTAAAATTAAAAAGTAAAGCACTGGGAAATATTTATGGCTCTACCGCTTCTTTTCCCGGCCAATCGCGTAAGATAACCATTACCGGCACAAAGGGCACAGCTGTAATGGAAGACAATACCATAAAAATGTGGCAGTTTGCAGAACAAAAGGAAGGCGATGCAGCAATACTTCAACAAGCCGGTAATACTTCAGCAGGCGGTGCATCGGACCCATCTTCCATACCATTTGAATTGCATGCAAGCAATATTGAAGCTTTTATTAAGGCGCTTGATGAGGGCAGACCTTTTGAAATTGATGGTGCAGAAGCCCGCAAAGCGGTAGAAATTGTTTTGGCAATATACCAGTCGGCAAAAGAAAATAAAACGATTTATTGGTGAGCTTTCAGCTGTCAGCCTTCAGCTATCAGCTATGAGCAGTAAAACACTGATAGTTTTTATCACTTTACATTCTTACTTATCACAAATCTCCCAACTGCGGTCGCATTACTATATCTTCCACGCAAGCCTGCGGCGAAAGTTTTGCAGTAGCATAAATCATTTCAGCAATATCGCCCGATTCCATAATTCTTTTTGGATCAACACCGCTGCCTGCCCAGGAATCTGTATATGCCGCACCTGGATAAACACCGGTAACTTTAATACCAAAAGGTCTCATTTCTTCCCTAAGATTTTTGGAAAATCCCGATAATGCAAATTTGCTTATGCTGTATGCACCACCGTTAGTATATGCCTGCAATGAAGCTATAGAGCACATGTTGAAAATATGTCCCCGTTTCTGTTCCATCATTTTTGAGATCGTGGCCCGGGTAACATGATAAGCACTATATAAATTCACCGCAATCATATTTTCCAAAACTCCTTCCGGTTCGTTATATACACTGCCAGGTTCAAAAGAACCTGCATTATTTACCAATACATCAATTGAAATATTGAGCGACAAAATCCATTTACCGAATGCCTGCGCTTCTTCTTTAATGCCCAAATCAAATGATTTTGCTTCTACTTTTACAGATGGATATTGCTGCCGGAGCTCATCCCTTGTTTGATAAAGCGTTTTTTCGCTACGCGAGCACATATATACGTTCCAGCCATTAGCCGCGAATTTTTCAGCAATTGATTTTCCAAATCCTTTTGATGATCCAGTGATGATTATATTCATAAATAAACCTGATTACTGTTGTACCTACATACGAAAATTTGAAATACACCCCTAACCAGCTCAAAACTACACACTTCTTATAAACACCGTACTTTTGCAATACTTTTTTTATCATGGCTTACAAACACCTGTTTTTCAACCTGGATCATACGCTCTGGGATTTTGAGGCAAATGCAAAACTCACGTTACAGGATTTATATTCATCCCTGGCACTTGCTGATCATGGTGTGCACGATTTTGACCTGTTTTATGAGCGATACATCTATCACAACGAGCGGCTCTGGGAGCGCTACCGCAAAGGCTTTATTAAAAGAGATGACCTGCGCTGGAAACGCATGTGGCATACCCTGCTCGATTTTAAAATAGGAAACGAAAAGCTGGCGAGAAGCATGGATGTAGCATTCCTTGATAAACTGCCCACAAGAACATTACTTTTTCCCGGCGCTATTGAAATGCTGCACTACCTGCAAAATAAAGGCTACCAACTGCACCTGATTACAAACGGATTTGAAACAGTACAACATAGCAAATTAAAATATTCAGGGTTAGCAGATTTTTTTCGTTTTGTCATTACCTCCGAAGGCAGCAACAGCCTGAAGCCTCATAAAGAAATTTTTGACTTTGCAATGAAGAAAACAGGTGCTACAGTAAAAGAAAGTATTATGCTGGGTGATGATATTGCCGCGGATATTGTTGGCGCACAAAATGCAGGAATGGACCAGGTATATGTTAATCACAAAAATATTGAACCTCCTTTTAAGCCTACATATACTGTTACTTCATTGAAGGAATTAGAAAACATATTTTAGCATTAGTGAAGAAAACAGCAAAGGTTATTCTTCCCCTTCCACATTATCTTCTTTTTCCTGCAACAATTTGCCTTCCTTATCCCTTTTTAATTTTACCCGTGGGGCATCGCTTGTGCCTGAAACCATAAATGGTATACCTATAATACCAAGCGGTGGCAAACCAATTCTTCCTTTAAGGTTTAGTAACCCATCAAGACTAATCTGCCCCTCAAACCGGGGACGCAAACCTGCTATGCGAAGCTTAACCCTTTCGAGTGTAATGATATTATTATTGATTTTTGTTTTTACTGCTACGCCTTTTATATCAGCATCCTTTAAATCCTCGTGGTCCGTTTCCTTACTCACCGCATTCATCAATTTAAAGCCCATAAGTTTTATATTTTTTAGCGTAAGCACTCCTCCGCCTTTTATGGAAGGATATACTACATTCATATGCTCATCAAGCCTTCCTGCCAATGTATAATCAAGACCGGTAACACCCTGCGCCGTGGAAGCTGAAGAAGCCATCTCGCGAAACATCGGAATCTCTTTATATGCTTTTGCAATAGAAAAAGAATCAGCCTTCACCTTAAAATCAAAAAAAGCTTTGCGTGGCGTTTCACCATAATAGGATGCATTCATTTTAAAAGAGGCATCTGTCAATTTGAAAGCAACATCCTTTAAGCTAATCTTTCCGGCATCAACAACAAGCTGCCCTTTAAAATCATTGATGAATACACTATCGTAATTTACTTTTTTGATATTGGCATCAAGGCTTACCGAAAGGTTACCCGGAATCATTACAACGCCTTGCCCCGCTGCTGTATCTGCTGTTTGCACTGTTGCCGGATCACTGCCTGAAAACGCGGTAAACTCTTTTACATTTACATAATCAGATTTTACAGTAAATTTTCCATGCAGTTTTTCATCATTACCAACAATATAATTGATAACATTATTAAGATAGCCATTCATGGCAAAAGAAGAAGAACCGTAGGCAGCAGTAAATTCATTAAACCACATTTTATCCTGCTTAAAACTGAATATACCGCTGTGTACAATGAATGGTGCAGGAAAAGATTCGGTGTATAATTTTACTTCTTTCAGTTTCAACGCTCCTGAATTTACCAGCAGCTGATATCTTCCCGCAGCGGCATCACTTTGTTTGCCTTTTAAATCCAGGTTTGTTTCTATTAACCCGCTAACATCGTAACCATCTTGCGCAAATACTTTATATATCTTACCAACATCAATCGTGCCGGCAGATTTAATATCGTACTGAACATCTTCAGGATTTTTGATATCAGCTTTAATAGTGAAAGGTTGTCCTTCAAATTCAAAACTTACCGGCTGAATTTGTATGGCTGTTCCGGCTAAGGTTCCATCGGTATTAGTAAAATCCGTAGCAATATTTATTTTTTGAATAGACCCGGAGTAGTATACTGTTTGAATTTCTCCATTCTGCACATGTAATTTTCCTTCCGTAACCGGGAAAAGTTTTTTACCCGGATTATATGTACCGTTTACTTTTACTGCCAATGCCAGGTCTCCGCTTATATTAATTTTTTCTACAGGAATAAATTGTTTTATATCCTGCAAGCGAAGATTGGTGGTAATATCCGCATCAACTTTCGGTTCGCCGGGATTTACAATCTTCGCATAGCCCTTAATGTTATTATTCAATGCAACCGCATTAAGATGATCTATTTCCAAAGTAGTATGCCTGTACATACTGTCAAGGCAGGCGCTTTTAAGATTAAAGCTGATATCATGCAAAGCCTGTGGCAGTGAAGCAAACTTCAGGTAACCATTCTTCATGGTTGATTGCAGGCTAAATACAGGTATGCTGGTAATGATGATATCTTTCCTCCATTTGGCAGGATTTTGCGCTTTCGTGTATTTGCCATTGGCTTTAAAATCAACCGTACAGTTTCCCTTAAGTTCAATATCATTCAAGCCCATTGCCCTGTCCCATTTATCAAGATCAATATCTGCTTTAACCGTAGAATTAATAAAAGGTTGTTCTAATCCTACAGTATGAGAAGCAGCGCTGAAATACCCCTTATCAAGATTGAAATACAATGTATCAATATTCACACACAGGCTGTCTGCATTGAGCAAAGGCATCCTGGCATCAAGCTTTAATAAAAGATTTTCTACAGGAGCAGGAGCGCCTTTATACGCGATATAACCGCCATTGATGTTAAGGCTTATGTCAAGATCAGGTGCAGCATTCAACGCTTTACTGTAAATGCCTTTCAACTGCATATTAAATGCAGCATCGCCTTTTACTTTTGTATCATCAAGCCAGTCGGTTAAATCAGGAGGGATAGCGGTAATGATTTCTTCCAATGTTGCTTTGGCTGATGCTAAGCGGAAGTCCATATTATACCCATTCTTCAGAAAATCAAACGTTCCTTCAAAAAATACAGGCAGGCGATTAATGCGGATCCTGTTTTTCTCAAAAACCAGTGCAAGCGAATTGGTATTTACTCTTGTAATGAGCTTTGCTTTTAAAGGCTTTTTGTTCACGTATGCTTCACCATTATATACAAAGCTGAATGAATCAACAGACATCCGCGTATTTAAATCGAATACGGATTTTGAAAGGTCGCCATTACCCGTATAATTCAAATTATCTGCTATAACAATAACCGGGATAGATTGATCATCATAATGCAGGTTACAATTTTCCAGCACAATGCTTTCAAGGCGTAAGCCTGTAGTTGAAGCAGATGTATCTGAGCTTTCGGTTGAAGAAGATTTGTAAATATTATAACTCGCCTTACCTTCTTTATTCACTTTTACATTAATATCTGCATGGGAAAAATATATTTTATTAATCCTGATGGCATCAGAAAAAATAGTGGTTATATCAATACCCAATGCTACTTCTTTTGCATTAACCAAAGTATCTTTTTGAAATGGCGCCGAACCCAGGATACTTACATCTTGTATGGTAAGCGTAAGCGAAGGAAAATGATTAAAGAAAGAAAGGGAAGCGCTTGAAAAATCCAGCTTGCTGGTAATAGATTCATTAGCAAATGCTTTTATTTTTTTTGAAATGGCTTCCGGGAAAATGAATGGAAGTATAAACAGCAAAGCAAGTATTGAAGCAATACTTATCCCACCTGTTTTTAGCACCCTCACCAGGATCTTTTTTGTAAACGGTTTCATAAGTTTGAATAATAAACGGTGGCAAAGCTACCGCATAAATATAAATACGACAGGCAATTATATACTAATGCCTGGTTTGCATCGCTTATCCTATCTTGCACTTATAACGTTTTATCAATTATATTATGCGTATTATATCTTATAATCTTAATGGCATTCGTGCCGCCATAAACAAAGGATTTGTTGACTGGTTGAAAACCGATCCTGCTGATGTGATTTGCATACAGGAAACCAAGGCACAGAAAGAGAATGTTGATCATACGATTTTTAACAATCTTGGATATCACGATTATTGGTATAGTGCCCAAAAGAAAGGCTATAGCGGCGTAGCGGTATTTACTAAAATAAAGCCTGATAATGTAGTATATGGCACAGGTCACAAAGTAAGTGATGATGAAGGGAGAGTAATTCAACTGGATTTTGGAAATATAAGATTGATCAATGCATATTTTCCTTCCGGCACAAGCGGAAACGAAAGGCAGACATTCAAATACGAATGGCTGGCTGAATTTTTTATTTATCTCGAAAAATTAAGACAGCAATATCCCAATCTTATTCTGTGTGGTGATTATAATATTGCTCACAAAGAAATAGATATTCATGACCCCAAAGGCAATAAAAACTCTTCAGGTTTTTTGCCTGATGAAAGAGCGTGGATGGATAAATATATTGCCAGCAAGTGGATTGATACATTTTGGGTATTCCATACAGAACCCCATCGTTATAGCTGGTGGAGTCAGCGGTTTCCAGGTGTACGATTAAATAACAAAGGCTGGAGAATTGATTATATAAATGTTACTGAGCCTTTACGCGACAGGCTGGTTGATGCCGAAATATACCCGGATATTAAGCATAGTGATCATTGCCCGGTGTATTTGGAGATAAAGTAATAAAAAACCGGGGAAGCATTGCTGCAACCCCGGTATTGATAAAAGTTAGATAATAATTAATATCCTTCATTCTGTACCAGATAACCCGGAAGACTCGATGCCCCATCAATAGCGTTTTGCGGTATGGGGAATATTCTCTTTTTAGGATCCGAGTTTGTTTTCTCCGTCCATGTACCTTCGTATTTTCCAAAACGGATCATATCAGTACGGCGAACATCCTCCCAATACAATTCAAAACCTCTTTCGCGAAAAAGTAAATCAAGATTCATCTCCGTTAATGGCGGAGGAACTATGCGGGCTGTTCTTGAAACACGAACGGTATTTACATCTGCCAAAGCTTCTGTAGCGCTGCCGCTTTTTCTTAATTTAGCTTCAGCACGCATGAGGTAAATATCCGCCAAACGCAGAATAACGATATCATGTTCTCCAAAATTCCTACCACTTACCGAGCCTTTACTGAATTCATATTTCTCAACGCGGTAGCCATTACTATAATTACTTCCTGCAACACTAAAATCAATAAACTCAGTGAAATTAACCGGTAAGTCAGGACGATTTCGGGTATTATTAAACAACTTTCCAACCTTCATATCTCCATTGGCACAGGTTTCAAACACACCATTGGTTCTTATCAACCCATATTGTTGCCCTCTTAAAATGCCACGGTCTATTTTGAATTCGCTTGCAGGAACACAGGTTTGTGTTGTATCAAGATTATGTTTAAAAAAACGCCCATCCACATCAGCCGGATCGTCCGGAGCATAAGCCTGTGCCCATGTTTCATAAAAATCTGAAGTTATACCAGGTCCGTCAGTACCATTGGCTGAAGGATAAGCAGGTAAAGGAAATTGATCGCCTGAAAGAGAAAAATAGGCCATACGGTTATGCCCGTTCAGGTCAGCCCTTTGATCCACTGCAAAAATTAACTCCCCGTTAGTGTGATTTTCATCATTAAAAACTTCGAAATATTCAGGCGAAAGTGCAAACCTGCCTGAATTAATAATATTATCACAGTATTGGATTACTTTATCCATATCATCGTTGGTAAACGTAAATGATGATGCATAAATATCCCTGTAAACGGCTGATTGCAAATGTAATCTTGCCAGCAATCCCCATACTGCCGCTTTTGTAATCCTGCCTGGCCCGGTATCATCACGAACAATTGGTTCAACAGCCAAAAGTTCTGATTTAATATATTCAATTGCATCATTGCCTCTTAAAATAGTAGAAGTTACATCCAGGTTATCTTTTTGAAAGGCAATTCCAAATAAATCAAGGCAAAGAAGATTATAATAGGCACGCATAGCCCTTGCTTCTGCTATAAACAAAGGCGCATTTGAATCGGTGTTAGTATTCAAAGTATTGAGCGCTAAAACTGTTCTTGAAATACCCTGGGTAATGTTATTCCAAACATTTTTTACATTCGGATCGGCGCTGGTTGTTTCATGCTTATGCAACGCTATATAAATACCATTATCTCCCCAATCTGTTCCTCCCCTGTAAGGTAATATAGCTTCATCAGTTGAAATTTGTTGCAATGCAAAATATTGCGTGTGTTGAAATAAGCCTGGAAGGATTGCATATACGGGCGCTATAATGCCTTCTGCAATTTCTTTATCTGTTGATCCGGTACTGGATGTTTCATCCAGTATTTCTTCATTTAACTTGGTACAACTGCCCAGCACAGCTATTACTGCAGGTAATGAAAGGATATAAAATATTTTCTTAATCATTTTGTTCTAATTTTAGAATGACAGATTTAAACCGAAAATAACCGAACGTGCTTTGGGATAGCTCAGGTAATCAATACCATACGAAAGCACTCCATCAATCGGTTTTTCGCCATTTACTTCAGGATCGTATCCATCATATTTAGTAATTACAAACAGGTTTTGTGCTGTAACAGACAGGCGTAAACCGGTAACCCACTTCTGAATACCTAATCCGCTTGTTTTAAAATTGTAGGCCAGCATCATATTGTTAAGTCTTAAAAACGCGCCATCTTTTAAATATCTTGTACTTACGCTTGCAGCGTTGTTGATAGATTCCGCAGGATATTTAACAGCTTCAGCAGTTGTATTTACGTTTTTAGCAATCTTTGCCTTGTAAAAATTAGCAGTAGCGGTATTATCATAAATTTTATTACCGCCAACGCCGTTAAAGTTCACACCGAAATCAAAACCTTTGTAAGAAAGACTGGTGAAGAAATTATAAAGGTATTTTGGTACAGCAGTACCGGCTGCAATACGATCGTTTGCAGTTACCGTACCATCTTTATCAGTATCTGCATACTGGCTTGTGCCATCAGTGCCTATGCCTGTAAATTCAAGCAGGTAAAAAGTACCGATAGGCTGATTATTGATATAACCATTTAATGTAGCGCTGGTAAGCCCCGAACCGGTTGCATAACCTGAAAAAATTACCTGGTAGGGAGAGCCGGTTACATTATTCTTCATGAAAGTGGCGTTACCACCAATGCCCCAGGTTAAATTAGCGGAGAATTTTTTCCTGTACTCCAGGTCAATTTCCACGCCGGTATTACTGATTTTCATGCCCGGGATATTTGCCCAATACGCCGGGCTTGGCTGTACAGGATCCTGCGGGGGAATAGACAATAAGATGTTTTCTGATATTTTATTGAACCAGTCTATTGAACCTGTGAGCGCACCATCCAGTAATCCAAAATCCAATCCAATATTGGTTTGACGGGAAACCTCCCATTTAAGATCAGGATTAGCTAATCTTGAATAAACTGTTCCGCCGGGATAAGCGCCTGTTGGATACAATGGGTAGCTTGAACTCGAAGAAACAGTTGTTTGATATAAGGCCTGTGTAACTTTCGGCGGAATTTCCTGGTTACCGGTCAATCCCCAACCAGCCCTAAGTGCTAATACACTGAAAACAGAAGAATGCTTCATAAATTCTTCTCCTTTAATATTCCATTTTGCAGAGAATGACGGGAAATAACCGTATTTATTATTCTCACCAAATTTTGTTGAACCATCCATCCTGAAATTAACAGTAAGCATATACCTGTTATCATAGCCATAGTTTACACGTGCAAAGAACGACTGTATTTCATTGATATTTGCATTGCCATAAGGCGTATTATTAGCCAGCGTTAACTCCTGACCTATACCCGGATTGTAAATAGGATCAAGATCATTAATCGGTAATTTATTAATGCTGTAGCCACGGAAATGATACAGGATATTCTGGTATGAGTGTCCGGCGAGGGCCGAAATGCTATGCTTATCTATGTCCCTGGTATAAGTAAGATAGTTTTCAATTAACCTGTTGCGTATATGTGTTAATTGTGTCTCCAGCCTTCCATCTCTTTGAGGAACAGCGCTTGCATAAGAAACATAATCACGTGTGCCGTTTGAATTATCAATACCAAAATTGAGACGGTAAGAGAGTCCGTCTATTATTTTAAGTGTAGGAGAAATATTTCCCATAATGCGGGTGATGCTTGCCACATCTTTATACAATTCCAGTTCGAGCAACGGGTTACTCATATTCTCGAATTTTGCGGGATTACCATCAGCATCACGTGCAGCGAAAGTGGGATTATTTGAAATGGCGCTTCCCAATAAAGTTTCTATTGGCGGACGAAGATTACGGGTATTGCTTGCCGTTAAGTTAACGTCAACGGATAAACGATCATCAAGAAATTTTTGTGTTGCGTTAAAACGTCCGGTATATCTTTTAAGGTTACTTCCTTTTAAAATTCCGTTTTGATTTTGCGCATTCAACGATGCATAATAAACAAGTTTATTTGCACCGCCGCTTAAGGTAAGATTGTTTTCGAAAGTTGTTCCTTTTCTGAAAATTTCCTTCTGCCAGTTGGTAGAAGACCCTTCATCTTCAAGATCACCACCTACAGCCACTACCTGTTTTTTAAATTCTTCAGTGGAAAATACAGGCAGCATGCGTGCTACATTGGAAATGCCGGCGCTGCTGGTATAATTTAAAGTTGAAGTTCCTGCACGCCCTCTTTTGGTAGTAACAATCACTACGCCGTTAGCGCCACGCGAACCATAGATAGCTGTAGCAGATGCATCTTTCAATACATCCATTGATGCAATATCCTGGGGGTTCAAAAAATTTAAAGGATCACCGCCGCCGGTACCGGCATTATCAACCGGCACGCCATCAATTACAAACAAAGGGCCGCTGCCCCCTCTAACAGTGCCAGAGCCACGAATCACAATATTCGTATTGGCACCCGGCTCCCCGCTGCTGCTGGTTACATTTACACCAGCCACCTTACCCTGCAGTAATTGTTGCGGGTTATTTACTATCCCCCTGTTAAATGATTCAGCCTTTACCGATTTTACGGCGCCGGTTACATCTTTTTTGCGTTGAGTACCGTAACCTACCACTACTACATCTTCAAGGTTTTGAGCGGCAACTTTTAGTGTAACTGAAAGTTGCAGGCCGTTATCACCCACAGTACCATTTACTGATTCTGTGGCATAGCCTACATAGCTTATCGTAAAATTGTAGCGCCCGTTAGTGAGCCCTGAAAAACTAAATACGCCTTCGCCGTTGGTTGTAACGGTTGACTTTGATTTGCCGGAAGCATTTTCTGCGGTAACAGTAGCGCCGGCTACTGCTTCACCGGTTTTTGTTTTAACCGTGCCGGTTACAATTTTTTGAGCTTGCGCTGAAAGGCACAACGGTAATGGTAACAGTAATACCATCAGCCATAGCAATCGTTGTCTCATAAGCTTAGGAAATTTTGGTTAAATAATTTGTTGCAGGTAAACATAGTATTATAATTTTAATTTGGTTAGAGATTGCCCTTTGCAAACGTTTGCATTTTTTATCAATGTATGATTTAAGGAAGTTTACGCAAGACAATTGTGACACGCTGGTATAGTGGCAAAGGGCAAAATCGGAAAGCAGCAAAAGAAGAAATATTATATTAAGAAAATGTTATGCCCATGAGAAGAAAATGTTACCAATGAAAACAGGACAATATTGAAACAAAAAAGGTGGTCAGTTGCCTAACCACCTTTAGATTGCAGGGATTGTATGCTTTTTGATTATGCTAACTCAAAACGATCGAGATTCATCACTTTATTCCATACTTTCACAAAGTCTTTCACAAATTTTTCTTTTGCATCTTCGCTGCCATATACTTCCGCAACAGCCCTTAATTCCGAATTAGAACCAAAAACAAGGTCTGCACGCGTGGCAGTGTATTTAAGGTCGCCGGTATTGCGGTCATAACCATTAAATATTTCTTTATCGTCAGCAGCCGCTTTCCATGCAGTATTCATGCTAAGCAGGTTTACAAAAAAATCATTGGTAAGTGTTTCAGGGCGATCTGTAAATACGCCGTGCTTTGAACCATCGTAATTGGTGTTCAATACACGTAAGCCACCTATTAATACAGTTAATTCAGGCGCTGTTAACGTGAGCAATTGTGCTTTATCAATCAGCAGCTCTTCTGTAGAAACACTGTACTTTCCTTTCCGGTAATTGCGAAAGCCATCAGCGATAGGTTCCAGTACTTCAAATGAGTCAATATCTGTCTGCTCCTGTGAAGCATCCGTTCTTCCGGGCGTAAAAGGTACTTTACTATCATGTCCTGCATCTTTGGCAGCTTTTTCCACGCCGGCACAGCCTGCTAACACAATCAGGTCGGCAAGAGATATCTTTTTGCCGCCGGTTTGCGCACTGTTGAATTCCTGCTGAATACCTTCCAGCGTTTTCAATACTGCTGACAATTGCGCTGGATTATTTACTGCCCAATCTTTTTGCGGAGCCAGGCGAATGCGTGCACCATTTGCGCCGCCGCGTTTATCTGAACCACGGAATGTGGAAGCAGAAGCCCATGCAGTAGATACCAGTTGCGATACTGTTAAGCCGGATGCAAGAATTTTGGTTTTCAATGCAGCAATATCTTTTTCATCAACCAGCTTATGATCAACTGCCGGAACAGGATCCTGCCATATCAATACTTCTTCAGGCACATCCGGTCCCAGGTAACGGGCACGCGGTCCCATATCGCGATGTGTAAGCTTAAACCATGCGCGTGCAAATGCATCAGCAAACGCATCAGGGTTCTCAAAAAAGTGTCTTGAAATTTTCTCGTAAACAGGGTCAACTTTTAATGCAATATCCGAAGTAAGCATTCTCGGTTCCTGGCGTTTTGATTTATCAAATGCATGAGGAATGGTATTTGCACCTGCCCCGTTTTTAGGCTTCCACTGGTGTGCTCCTGCAGGGCTTTTTGTCAATTCCCATTCATAGCCAAACAGGTTCCAGAAAAAGTTGTTGCTCCATTTGGTGGGTGTTGAGGTCCAGGTAACCTCCAAACCACTGGTAATGGCATCTGCACCAACACCCGTACCATAACTGTTTTTCCAGCCAAGCCCCTGTTCTTCCATACCGGCAGCTTCCGGTTCAACCCCCACATGCGTGGCAGGTGCGGCGCCATGGGTCTTTCCAAAGGTGTGCCCGCCTGCAATCAGCGCTACTGTTTCCTCATCGTTCATCGCCATGCGACCAAAAGTCTCGCGTATATCACGTGCAGAAGCCAATGGGTCAGGGTTGCCATCAGGGCCTTCAGGGTTTACATATATCAAGCCCATCTGTACGGCAGCTAATGGGTTTTCCAGGTCGCGTGAGTGGATTTTTCCATCGGCATCATCATCCGACACAATGACTGCACTCCCTTTTTCTACGCCCTCAGAACCATGCGTATAGCGCACATCGCCGCCTAACCACTTTGTTTCAGAGCCCCAGTATACATCCAGCTCAGGCTCCCACACATCTTCGCGTCCGCCTGCAAAACCAAAGGTTTTAAAGCCCATTGATTCCAGCGCAATGTTACCGGCGAGGATCATAAGATCTGCCCATGATAATTTGCGTCCATATTTTTGTTTGATTGGCCAAAGCAGCCTGCGGGCTTTATCAAGGCTCACATTATCCGGCCAACTATTAAGCGGGGCAAAACGTTGCTGCCCTGCACCTGCACCTCCGCGGCCATCACCGGTGCGGTATGTACCTGCACTATGCCATGCCATACGGATAAATAAAGGTCCATAGTGACCGAAATCTGCAGGCCACCAGGGCTGTGAGTCTGTCATTAATGCATGAAGATCTTTCTTCACTGCTTCAAGATCGAGACTTCTGAATGCTTCAGCATAATTAAAATCTTCTCCCATAGGATCAGAAAGGGCAGAATGCTGGCGAAGCAGGTTAACTTTTAATTGATTTGGCCACCAATCGTGGTTTTGAGTACCACTACCGGCTACATTGTGTTTCAGCTTTCCATTGTGAAAAGGGCACTTGCTGATGTCGCCTGAATGTTTATCCATATTATACTTTTTTATTAATTTATTAATGAAAAAGACCCGGTATACATTTTGTTTAAAATCAATGTATTTTCAATGGGATTACAAATTTGTGACAATTGATTCAATAAATCTAATCGATTGAATTGATAACATTATAGTTAAAATCTATTAATGTGACGCTGGTATATATTTCTTATTCACATCGGCATTTATCGTAAATATTGATAATTTGTGCAGTAACAAAATGCCGGCAAACCTGGCATCATAAACATTAAACATAAACACATGAATACAATTCCTGAAATATTAGCAGCAGAACTGAAGGCAGGCTATGAAGGCCCTAACTGGCTTTGCATTTCTTTTAAAGATACCGTCGACAAAATTGATCCGGAAAAAGCATTCTGGAAACCAAATGGCGGTGTACATGCTATTGCTGAAATTGTATCTCATATCATTGCTTACAGGCAGGCATTAATAAAAGTATTATCAGGGGTGGAAAAATGGGAGCTTGACCAGGAAACGTCTTTCGATACAAATTTGTACGGAAGCCAGGAAGATATATGCTGGAGTAATATAAAAGCAATACTGGAAAAAACACAGGGAGAATTGTTGAGCCTGGTAGCAACCACATCAGCGCTCGACAAAATAGTGCCTGCACGAAATTATAATTACCAGTCTTTTATAACCGGCATTATATCGCATGATACGTATCACCTTGGACAGATTGTTATATTGGCAAAGCAATATGATGCCTTTATTTCAGATGATTTGTAATTGCATAGTTTTGTCATTATTGATTGATTAAATTATGCTGCAAAGAAAGAAACCCGATGTAGATATTGTTAGCGATATACTCAAGGCTGCGCTGGAAGCAAGGCCGGATTCCACATTCATAAAAAGCCTGGCATTTCAATATGAAGAACGGGGAAGCTTAAGCAAAAAACAACTGGAAGGTTTATTGCATAAAGCTTCTAAAATTGATACAATACCGGATAGCAAATTAACCACGCTTGAAGCAATTATTAAAAAGAAGCCAACAAGATTTAAATCAGCGCCACCCAAACCAACACCGCTGTATACAAAAGATGAGGCAGCCGGTAAAATGATTGATGATATTCTGGCAAAATACCCCGGGCATAAAATGGTATTATTTTTAAAAGCGAAATACGATAATAACGAAACACTTACTGCTTCGGAACTTGCAGACCTGCAGCGGTTCAGCAGGCTGTTGAAGAAGTAGTGGCATTTATCCGTTACCGGGTTAATTCTTCCCCATTAATTTTTTAATTGCAGCACAAATGCTTAATGGCAATATTGTTGATGCCATACAGTAAAAGTAGTTATGAAAAAACTTTTAGCCGCCGCTGTTGTGATAGCATTAATATCGTGTAGCGGCAATACTTCATCTGATAAATATATTAAAGAGAACAGTACACCGGATAGTGTTGATACTACAATAAAAAGCGATTCTTCAAAACCGGAGGATACGATATATCCATCCACCGATACTGCTTCTTACAGAAAGGGGACAGCGAAACCTGTTGATACGGCAAAATAGTGACGCAATGCTATATTTGCCTCCGCAATATGAGCACATCCGGAAAAAGCCAATTAACAGGAGCAGGTTTAGCATTATTAGCAGTAATGATCTGGTCGGGTAATTTTATTATTGCAAGAGCGGTAATACATGATATTTCCCCATTCAGCCTTGCTTTTTACAGGTGGTTATGTGCCGCAGTTTTTATGCTGCCATTTGCCGCCGGAAAAGTATATGAGGAACGCGCAATAATCATCTCCTCGTGGAAATATCTTTTCTGGACAGCTTTATCCGGCATCACGCTTTTCAACACTTTTGTATATATAGGCGGTCATTATACTACAGCTATTAACCTGGCACTGATAGGTACAACTTCGTCGCCAATTATTGCTATTATACTTGCCCGTATTTTTTTAAAAGAAGAAATAGGGTTACTGAAGTTTGCAGGTGCAGCACTCTGTATTACTGGGGTACTGTTTTTATTAAGCAGAGGCGATTGGAGAAACCTCGTGAATTTTCATTTCGGTACAGGCGATAAGTGGGTAATACTGGGAGCAACATGTTTTGCAGCTTACAATATACTAACACGAAAAAAACCAACAGGCATTTCTGCCAATAGTTTTCTTGCTGTGATATTCTGTGTAGGTACAATTTTGCTGATACCATTTTATATATGGGATGTAAAGCATGAACCACGGGTACAATGGAATGCCAGCCTGGTATATATCATCCTGTTTCTCGGGATTGGGTCATCCGTTATTTCATATTTATTATGGAACAGCGCTATAGAAAGGCTGGGTGCAGGAAGAACAGCAATTTTTGGAAACCTGCTGATTATATTCAGCAGTATTGAAGCAACACTTATTTTACATGAAGCATTTACGTGGGTGCACGTAGTCGGTATGCTGCTAGTATTCAGTGGTATATTACTGGCAAACTGGAAGATGTTTTCGAAAGTGAATTGATTGAGGTTTCTTATAATGACATCATTACGGATAGATTGAAAATCAGGCTTTTGCTTTTTACCGGCTTTCTTTCGTATAACAAGGGTAGCGCCTATGGCGCATAGCGGCTTAACTAAAGGACAAAGCTCTTAAGAAGACCATTTTTACATCAAGACTACTTACAATGCTATCTCTGTATTTTACATGCTACGGTTTTGGTACTCGAAAATACCAGGAAATCAAAGCGGAAAATCATTTTCGTTGCAATCGCTGCCCCGTTGTGTACGCCATGGGAAATACCTATATTATCTCCTTCAACACCGTTTTTTTATCTGTTACTTTTAAACCCCATTTTACACCTGTTTTTAATGCATAATTTTCATTGGAGTGACTAACCGGAAAATCAAAACAAACCGGGTAATTGTATTCTTTTATAACATCGCTAATCAGTTCATATATTGTTTTTCCAAAAGGGCGCTGGGTATCTTTCATATCGGTAAATCCACCAACAACCAGCCCGGCAAGATGTTTTAGCTTTCCGCCCTGCTTTAATTGATAAAGCATGCGATCAATATTATACAGGTATTCGCCGGTGTCTTCAATAAAGAGTATTTTATTTTTTGTATTGATATCAGATGAGGAGCCAACTACATGCGCCAGCAATGCCAGGTTTCCCCCAATCAGGCTTCCGGTTACTTCACCCGGCTTATTATAAGGCGATGATTTGATTGAATATTTTGCAGGCTTACCGGTTAATGCAGCTTTGAGGGATTGTATTGCTTTGCTATCCACACCCGTATCTGCAAATGCACCTGCCATCGGGGCGTGCAATGTAGCAGTGTTATAATTGCTGAATATATGTGTGTGCAGTATCGTGATATCACTAAAGCCTATAATCCACTTTGGTTTTTTCCTGAATTTTTTAAAATCAATTGCTTCAATAATTCTACCTGTGCCATATCCGCCACGGCCACAGAGAATAGCATTTACACTATCATCATCCAGCATTTGCTGAAAGTCAGCAAGCCTTTCCGCATCTGTACCGGAAAAATAATTATCAGATGTACTATACAATGTGCTGCCCACTTTTACTTTATAGCCCCATTGTTCTAATGTTTTCACACAAATTTCAATTCTTTCATAAGCCATAAAACCAGCAGGGCATGTAATGCCGACGGTATCTCCTTTTTTTAAATATGCAGGAATTTTAATCATAGTTGTTGAATTGGTTGCAGGTTGTAAGTTACAGGTTGCAGGTTTCAGATTGTGCGTGCCTAAAACAGGTCGACATTTTTTAGGATTGTTTAAAAAGGTCGGGCTGGGTATCCAGCCTATTTTCACTATTGAGTTTTACGGTGTAAATGGTCATTTTGCTTCTTTTGTTGTTTTCTGTTGTTTCTAAATATTTTTCATACTGCAACGGGCTCATTCCACTCAGGCTATGATGAGGTCTTTGCTCATTATATCCTTTTAGTGCATCAGCCAGTTTATGAGATAGTTCTTTAGCTTTACCTATGCCCCATCTTTTGAGGTACTGGTTTTTAATGGTATCGTTTTCCCGTTCTACAAAAGAACTTATCCGATAAATGAAAGTAAGTAATATCACTGATCCGCAACTGGTTGATGCCATCAAATTCTTCTTCCCCGAGCAAGTTATTATACCGACCGGATTTTACGCTATAAATGTACGGGTTTGCCGCGCTGCGCTATTTGCCTTTGCAGGGCTTTAAAATGAGCCTGACGGCTTATACCAGATAGGGTAAATATCTCTTTCAGCCGGTAGGGTGCCTGTACTTGTTATATCGGTACCACCCGATAGTGGGGAACTGAAACTTTTTTTAGATCAAATCCTAACCCCTTGCTGCCCACTTCCGGCAATTTGTTTAAAAAATCGATCTCTAACTGTTTTTGATCCACAATACGCTCCAACTCCGCTACGCTTTGCTGAAGCTTATGCTTCCTTTGTTCTTCGCTTTTCATTTGTACCACTAAGGTACATTTTTGAGCATGCACTGGTGAGTACTTGTATAACCAACGGCATACGCTGGTCCGGCTTACCTGGTGCTCAACTACTACCTGGCTTAAAGTCATCCTTTTATTAACCAGGTTCTTTTGCTATCTGTTTCTTTAATGTTTCAGAAAATATCCGCTTTTCCCGAATTTCCAACTTTTGACTACTTTGCTTCATAATAGGTCACTAATTTTTGTCAACCTATTTTAGGCATGCGCAGGCGTTACACCTTATACCTTTAACGCTGCACCTTTAACAAACAGATGTCTTTTGAAGTACCAATATTAGTTGTAATAATCATTACAGGCGCTGTATTGTCTGTTATATTCAATAAGCTTACGCTCTTTGCAGGCTTTACCGGTTGCATGATCGCTGCGCTCATTTTTGCAGGCGGCGGTTATACAGGCATAGTAATAATGACCGCTTTTTTTGTATCCGGCGTTATTGTAACAGGCTGGAAATCTTCTCAAAAATTAAAGAGTGGATTAGCCGAAAATAAAACAGGTATGCGAAATGCCGCGCAGGTTTGGGCCAATGCAGGCGCGCCGGCAATAACGGGGTTATTATATGTACTGAATATTATTCCTAAGCCATTATCTATTCTTATTATCGCTGCCTGCTTTTCTTCGGCCACTGCTGATACAGTATCATCTGAGATGGGAAATGTTTACGGCAAAAAATATTACAATATTCTTACCCTCAAAAAAGATAAACGCGGGTTAAATGGTGTTGTAAGTATGGAAGGCTTTTTATTTGGATTAGGCAGCAGCATTCTGATAGCTGTTATATATAGCTATACTTATGGTTGGAATATCTACTCATATATTATAATAATTGCCGGCACCGCAGGCAATATTCTTGACTCTGTTTTAGGCGCCACAGCGGAAAGAAAAGGTTACCTGAATAATAACACGGTTAATTTTTTAAATACGCTTTTCGCGGGTTTGTTAGCGGCCTCATTGTATTTATTTACTACTACAAACGGGTAACCCCTACGCGGCAGGATGCAGTGAGCTATCGGCTATTAGCCGTCAGCAATCAGCTTTCAGAAATACACGTCTCATGTTTTACTGCTTGCTTTTCACATCTCACCAGTCATTTCCCGTTTCGTTGCTTTGTTTTCTGTGCCATAGGCAAAATCTGTTTGTAGATAAACCGGTTATTTCACAGAGGCACACGAAGGATACACAAAAAACCACAAAGAATAATAAAACGCGCCGTGTACCTTTGTATATGCTTTGTGGCTCTTTGTGTAGCAATCCCGTTCCGCCGCTGCGAGCACCGGAATTCGTGGCAGGAAATATATCAATGACGCGCAGAATAATACGCTAAAAATAAAACCTGCGAGGCAGCATTCCGCAAGCCTCACAGGTTTATCTATGTTATAATATAATCACTATTGCAGTATCCACATTTTAGCAGATGGCAGATCTTTACCTCCGAGCGCCGATACAGCTTCATCATACTTTTCCTTGTTGTTGCTCGATTCATCTAACGGATATATATACCGCAACGGATATTCATATGTAGAGAATGATTCAACTATTTTACGGACAAACGCAGGCTTTCCCGTTCTTTTATAATCAGTATATGCTTCTGTGTGATTGGTAACCAACATAGATAGCCACTTTTGAAGAGCGATTTTATCAAGGTCCGTAGCAGTACCATCCAACGCTACGGCAGATTTTGCATAATAATCACTGAAGTTATCTACAATCTTATCTGAGCCAACATACGTCGCAGGTTTTGTTCCATTCTCAATTTTCCATCTTTCAAAGGATAACCTTATACCATTCTCGTAATAATCTTTAACAGTACCAGTTGATATCCATCCTTTTTGACGCGCTTCAGCGAGAAGGAACATCATTTCGCTCGACTCCATTACCACAGCTTTAAGGCGAGAATCTTTAACAGCCTCGAATAATGTAGAGAATCCTGTAATGCGGCGGTTATCATAAAAACCATTAGTACCAGGCAAACTCGCATTACTCGCATATTGTGTTTGAACATTTATTGGGTTTGGCGTTCCAAACCATTTTGCATCCAGCATATAAGGTACTGATATAATATTACCATCGAGGTCCCTTCCGGCAGCTACCAATTCCGACGCGTCATACTGTGAAGAAGGATAATAAGTAATATTATAAGTATAGCCATTTATTTTGATGTCCTCATTACTCTGTGTAGCTTTAGCTGATATGGGAGAAAGTGCAGGCGCGAAAATAACATACATGCGTGGATCATCAAGCGCTACCATCTGGTCTATCAAATACTTGGAAGGCTTCTGCTCTGTAAAGTCATTCCTGCTTCCAAAGTTCGTTTCTAAATACCATGACTCCCGATCACTGACACCAGAGAATTCAAGTCCGGCATCTTCTACAACAGACGACATATAATTGTTGCCGCTAGCAATAGCCTGCATCTCGGCGCTTAGGTCTTTTCCTGCTTTTTTGAACGCTTCGTATGAATGCATCATTAACCTAAACTTTAGAGAATTGGCAAATTTCACCCATTTGCTTCTGTCTCCTTTGAACATAACATCATGCTCTGCGGGTAACCCCTTACTGTTACCGTCTGACAAAATAGAGACTGCATTATCCAGCATGGTAAACATGCTCTCATATATTTCCTTCTGCGTATCAAATTTTGGGAACAGATTACCTGTTCTTCCCATCATGGCTTCGCTAAAAGGAACATCTCCATATTTTTCGGTAAGGTATGCACCTACAACACATTTCAAAATATCAGCAACAGCCACGTTCGCCATATTATTCTCATTAGTTGCAAGTGCTGTAAGTGCTGCCAAAGTTCTCAATTGTTTTGTGTAGGCATTATCATCCTGATAAGCCCAGTTCTGACCTATATTGGTATATAAGGTAGCAGCCTGGGAAGCACCGTTGTAACATTCCAAAAAGTACAGAGCTGCCTCTTCTTTTTGTTCATCAATTACCGCTTTGCCATATTGAAATGATACATCCACAATGCCTGTAGTAAGCTGGTATCGTGAATAAGTAAAATAATTAACGTTGAACGACGTCTCTCTTTCGTCAATTCTCAACTGATCTTTAGTACAGGATGCACCAACAAACATCAGCGATCCTATTGCAATATATTTTAACGATTTCATCATAATAGTATTCGTTTTACAAATTTTGTTTGACTAACACTAAAAACTAACGCCTAATCTTATACCCATAGTACGGATTGGCGGTAATCCAAACTGTGAAACCCCCATGCCTCTAACACCATCATAAAAAGCAGTTTCAGGATCTTCTTTCATTTTATTCTTTGCCCAGAACATAACATTCTTAGCAAATGCTGTGATGGAAATATCCTGGCAGCGCAACTTCTGTGCAAGAGATCTGTCAAGCGTATAAGTCAGGTTAATTTCCTTTATTTTGAATGATGTGGCATCATGCGTTCTAAACTGGGCGCCAGACCATAGCTCCTGTCCTTCCATATTATATGGATTCATATAAAGTGTTTTGGTAGGATCAACACCATTCTTTATATATGCTTCATCCGGGAGATTCAACTTTTCTTCTGGTGAAAGATTAGAAAGATTGTAGTTAGGGTCAACATATGCTGCATTCCAGTAACCAAAATACCGTGGATCGCCATTGTACATTGTCATGAGTTCCTGCATTTTTTCCCTGTAGTTTTCAAAGCCGGCTTCGGTAAACATTGCGTCTGGGTTAGGCATGCTGGATAAACCACCCGCAAAACGACCTCCTGTCCAGTACTGGTTGTATTTATCACCATAGATAGCCATGATGTCTGCCATACCATCATCAACCATAATTTTCTGCGTTTCAGAAATAAACACACCACCCACTCTTAAACTTGAAACGATATTAAGTCTGAAGTTTTTATATTTCGCATCAAGGCTAAATCCATAAATGGCATCAGGATTCATATTACCTAAGTAACCGTTCTTCCTTCTGTATTCTGTAGTTTGAACAGCTTCTTCAATAATACCATCAGGTCCGGTTAACATCATGCCTTTATATTTTCCGGTTTGGATATAGCCGATAGGTGACTCTGCATATAAATCTCCTACCCGTGAACCTTTGAACAGGGATAACAGTGCTGATCCATCATAAGAATAGAATTTCTCGGAAAAGCGTGAATCCAGGTCTTTAATAACAGATTTAAAAGTAGTAACGTTACCAGTTAATCTCACATCCCAATTTTTGCTGCGTACAGCAGTTACTGTTAACGCTGCTTCTATACCTGTAGATTTTACTGACCCCATATTGGTGAGTACATTGGCAAAACCCGAAGAGTTAACAACCGGTAAATTCTGTATCTGGTTGATGTGGTTTTTTGAATAAACAGTAAACTCACCTGCCAAACGATTATCTATTGCCCTAAAATCAATTCCAGCCTCTTTGGTTATATTAAGCTCGGGAAGAATGTCGGCATCAACCAGATCGCCACCAATTGTGCCCATTGAAACACCGTTCCAGGTATTACCTACACCATAGCTATCCAGGTTAACGGGTCTTCCTATACCGTATCCGGTTTCAGCATATCCTCCTCTTAATTTCAAGAAGTTAATTGCATTCCCCATTTTAAAGGTTTCAGACGCTATCCAACTTAAAGATGCTCCGGGATAAAAATGGTGATCTTTTTCATGCGGCAAAATACCAACCCAATCATTACGCCCTGATAACTCAAGATAAACCATCCTCTTCCATCCAATAGAAGCTGTTGCATAAGCACCGTAATTCCGTCCTGGATAATCCCTGGTAAATTTAACCGCTTCCGGATTCGTTTTTACAGCAGCCGGAAGCGAATTAAAATTAAAAGAGTTCGGAGTAGACAACTCACTGCCACCAAACCAGGATCTGCTGGCTTCTGAATAGTTATAAGAAAAACCTCCTAAAGCATCAAGTGATAAATCATCATTAATAAAAGTCTTATTATAGGAGAGCATCGCGTCACTTCTTACATCAAGATTGGTCGTATACTCCTGTTCGTATCCTCCCTTTGTAGCTCTTTCTGATCCCCATGGCGTTTTTCTTTCAAATGCAAAACTTTGTTGATTAATCCCTGAACGCAGCATAAACAGGAATGGCTTTCCCAGCTTCCAGTCAAGCTGAACTTTTCCGAAAATAACATCCTTTGTATAAGTTCTTATGATATTCTCCGCAGCGAAATAAGGTCCATTTTTACCAACCGCATTATCAAAGCCGGCAGCATTTACCCTGCTCAAGCGATCTTCTCCGGGATTATTCAGGTAAGGCGTATTCTGGTAGGTGCCATTCCAGTCAGTTAGCCATGTATCAGCATTTTTCCATTCAGACATTTTCGGCATGTTAATTGGCATTGACATAGCGTGCGCCAATGGATTATCTTCCCTTTTCCCATACACGTGTGACTGGTTAGGTACAAACGTATGTGAATAAGACGCCTGTGAACTAACAGAAAGATTGCTGGTTATATTATATTTTCCATCAAAAGAAACATTATTCCGGGTTGTTTTATTGCCTGGAACCACACCGTTATAAACCATGTTACCAAGGTTAAGTCGGTAATTTCCTTTATCATAATTGCCAGTCACTGCAACATTATTATCTGTCATTATGCCTGTTCTTAAAAAAGCTAACAACGGATCCTGATCTCCTCTGGCTTCAAGAACAGATTTTTCCCACTCCTGTGTTTGAATATTCCATCTCCACACTGGCTCGTTGTTGTTCACTTTATCATCAATGCTCCAACCAAGACCTTTTTTATCATAGGTTAAAGCACTTCCATCTTCATCGCCCTGAAAAAAGGTTCTTTGAACAGGCGGAGCACTATAAGCCTGGTCAAATGACACTGCACTATTAACAGAAACCCCAATTCCTCTTTTTGCACCTGCACCAGATTTAGTGGTGATCAGAATTACACCATTACCTGCCTGAGAGCCGTAAAGCGCTGAAGCACTCGCTCCTTTCAGCACAGATACGCTTTCAATGTCATTCGGATTAAGCGTTGAAATAAAGTTTCCTACGTCAATGCCAGATGAAGTTCCCACGGTGTTGGCACTTAGAGGTACTCCATTCGGCACTATTAATGGTTGTGTTTCGTTATTAACGTTTCTCTTGTCATTCATAATCCCTTTCAATGAGGTAGCGCCACGTATATTGAACATTACAGAAGATGTTGGTGAAGAGGTAACACTGTTCATCTGAACGCCCGTCACCTTACCCTCCAAGGACTTTAATACATTGGAAGTACCTCCGGGTTCAATATCTTTAGCAGTTACTGAAGAAATGCTATATCCCAATGCTCGCTTTTCTTTTTTCATACCAAGAGAAGTTACTACAACTTGTTCCAGTTCTTTACCAGAAGATTCAAGCGTAATAGCTAACTCCGGCTTACCAGCTACAGAAACCTCTCTTACTTCGTAGCTAACGTGGCTTATTACCAAAACAGCATTTGCATTGTTTACGCTTATGGTAAACTCACCATTGCTATCTGTTCTGGTAACATTGTTGGTCCCTTTTTCAGTTACCGTTGCTCCTACAACTACGCCATTGGCATCACTTACCCTTCCCCTTACCTGAAAATCCGCAACAGCAGTATTATCAGGCGAAGCGGGTACGGCTTCATTCTTTTCGCCTGGTTCTACGGACTCCTTTATTTTTATAACATATACCTCCTTTACTTTTTCAAACCGGAGGCCGGCCGGAGTTAATACAGCATCAAGCGCTGCATCAGGGTTTGTTTGTTTTTTTGCATCTAACTCATTGTACCAAACCTTTACTGATTTGAGTGTGTTAGACTGATAACTATAATATATGTTATCATATGCTTTTTTGAACTCCTGCATAAATTCCTGCAGGGATGTACTTTTAGCATTGCTAACAGTACTGGTCTTGTCAGGAATATCCGAGCTCACAGACTCGTTATCCTGTGCCTTGATTACTGTAGCGTTTGCAAGCAGTATCAGTGCTGACAGTAATGCTGATAAGCAGTGTTTTGAAAAAGATGGTCTTCTTTTCATAACTGTTTTGATTGGGTTTAATAAATGATTAATTGCTGGTTTTTCGTGTGTATGTGTATATTCAAAGTTTTTTCAAGAATGCTTACAAGGGTTGAGAAATCGTTTACTGAAACAACAGCGGTAATAGTGAGTTGCTTTAGTTCTTCTTTCTCAAAAACCACATCCATTCCGTAATATTCCTTAATAAAATCAGCTACGGTTTTTAATGTTGTTTCTTCAAAATGCCATTCTTTGTTCTGCCATGCCGAAGTATATAATTCAATATTTGCATTATTGGTTACAAGCGTTTCATGTAAAGTATCGAGTTGTACCATCTGCCCGGCTACTATGCTTGCCGACTTTGTTTTATCGCTTTTTAAAGTAACGTCTACTTTACCACTGGCAAGTACAATATCTGTTTGTTTTGAACGCGCATTAACATTAAACGCTGTGCCGGTTACATATATATCAAGTTCATTGGCATGCACAATGAAAGGCGTGTTGGCAAGTTTTCTTTTTACATTAAAAAAAGCGTTGCCTTCCAATATTACTTCTCTTACTGAAACACTTGAAAAATTGCTGCTGAAACGAATGGAAGATGCACCGTTTAATATTACAACAGAACTATCGGGCAAAATAATTTCTTTGATTTGTTTTGGCGCTGTACTTACCACGTTTGTTACAGGTAATTGCTTTTTATCCTGGTTAGGCAGAAATATTATTATCAGTATTATTATAAAAAGACCTGCCGCCCCTAACGATACCCATCCCCACCTGCTAACTATTTCTTTTTTAGCCGGCACTTCTACCGGATCTGAGAACCCCAATTCTCTATAGATAATAGATTTAAGAAAGGTTTTTTCACGTGAAGTTAAATCAGGAATATGTGCACTTTTATTACCAAGCTCCTGTACAAGCCTGCCGGCATTAATTATCTTTTTTTCTTCTTCCGGAAAATCTGTAATAAATGAAGTGAAGAAAACATTTGTTTCCTCATTGGGCGAAAGTACCCACTGTTGAAAATATTCATCAGCAGCAAGCGCTTCTTCTGTGAGTTTTTTATAGTAATCTGTGTTAAACATGCCCATCAGCAATAAGGAGACGGGCTTTTAAACTGGTATACTCAACCTGTACAATAATTTTTTGGAAGGAGCTATCAGCCGTTAGCTATCAGCGGTCAGCTATCAGCGGTCAGCTATCAGCGGTCAGCTATCAGCCGTTGGCAATGCCGCTATCAATAATTGTTGTCAGCATCCAAAAGACCTGATAGCTGACCGCTGATAGCTGACACCTCACCTCGTATAATTCGGCGCTTCTTTCGTAATTTCTATATCGTGCGCATGACTTTCTCTCATGCCGGCATTAGTAATTTTTATAAACTGCGCCTTTTGTAAGGCCGCAATATTAGGGGCGCCGCAATAGCCCATGCCAGAACGAAGCCCGCCCGTATATTGGTATATTATTTCGCTAAGACTGCCTTTGAAAGCAACGCGCCCTTCTATGCCTTCCGGCACATATTTTTTAATATCTTCTTCTACATCCTGAAAATAACGATCACCACTTCCCTGGCTCATAGCGCCAAGCGATCCCATACCCCTGTATTGTTTAAATTTTCTTCCTTCATATATAATGGTTTCGCCGGGGCTTTCTTCTGTGCCGGCAAACACACCACCCATCATCACCGCATTAGCTCCTGCGGCTAACGCCTTTACCATATCGCCGGTATAACGGATACCGCCATCTGCGATAAGCGGTATATTCATTTTGTGCAATACTGATGCAGCCTCCATAATGGCTGTAATCTGCGGAACACCTGAACCTGCAACAATTCTTGTAGTACAAATTGAACCGGGACCAATACCAACTTTTACCGCATCTGCTCCTGCCTCAGCTAATGCTTTAGCGGCGGCGGCAGTGCCTATATTACCGGCTATAACGTCAAGCTTTTTAAAATTCTTTTTTAACTTTTTCAGCGATTCAATAACGCCGCGTGTGTGCCCATGCGCACTATCAAGGCAAACCACATCTACGCCTATTTGCTGTAAAGCCGCAGCACGATCAGGCAAATCAGCAGTAATACCAAGCGCTGCGCCTGCAATCAATCGCCCAAAGCTGTCTTTAACAGCGTTGGGGTAACTTTGTAACTGAAGAATATCACGATAAGTTATTAACCCAACCAAAAAACCACGTTTATCAACAACAGGCAGTTTTTCAATTTTATACTGGCTTAAAATGGTTTTCGCTTTTTTGAGATCAGTACCTTCAGGCGCAGTGATCAAATTTTCTTTTGTCATCACTTCGCTTACCTTTTTGGTAACAGAAGTTTCAAATCTCAGATCGCGGTTGGTTAAAATACCAACAAGTTTCTTTTTGTCATCTACGATCGGAATACCGCCAATCCTGTTTTCTCTCATCAATTTTAATGCATCGCCTATAGACGCATTTTCATGCAAGGTAACAGGGTCTAATATCAAACCACTTTCACTACGCTTCACTTTTCTAACCTGGTCTGCCTGTTTTTCTATCGTCATATTTTTATGAAGAATACCAACACCTCCTTCTCTTGCAAGCGCAATAGCAAGGTTGGCTTCGGTAACAGTATCCATTGCCGCAGAAAGCATTGGAATATTCAGCGTTATGTTTTTTGTAAGTTTTGTAGCTATGGAAACTTCACGCGGCAATACTTCTGAATATGCCGGAACAAGTAATACATCATCGAAGGTTAAACCTTCACCAAAAAATTTTGCAGGAAATTTGTCTTTGGAAGAGTTGATTATTGTTGCCATGTGCAAAGATAGTGTAGCGGATAAATAGCTTCCAAATTTTACTCAGTTAAGTTTGTATAATTTGCCGGGAAGGCTGGTAATCAACCCCTGTAATTCAAGATTGAGTATAGCTGCAGCAATAATACTACTGCTGAAATTGCAGTTAAGGTTGATTTCATCTATATGAACCGTTTCTTTTTTACTTAATAATTCGGTAACGGCTGTTTGTTCGGGCGTTAATTCGGTAAATAATGCTGCCTGCCTTGCTTTTTTAGGCAATACCCGGGTATCCCAGTTCATAAAATCTATTATATCTTTTCCTGAAGTAACTAAAGCAGCCTTATTGCTTTTTATAAGATAATTACAGCCGGCACTCTTAATGTCGGTTGCTTTGCCCGGCACAGCAAAAACATCTTTATTATAATTACCTGCTAATTCTGCAGTGATCATACTTCCGCCCTGCAAACTTGTTTCAATTACGATTGTTGCATCTGCTATTCCCGCAACAATCCTGTTGCGCTTAGGAAAGTTTTGTTTATCTGGTTTGGTGCCCGACATAAAATCGCTGAGTATACCACCATTCTTTATCATGTCTTTTGCAAGGGAGCTATGTGCGGAAGGATATATTCGATCTAAGCCGTGCGCCAATATACCCACTGTTGGCAAGTTATTTTTTAACGCGGTTTTATGCGCAATAGCATCAATGCCATAAGCCAAACCACTCACCACTAACATATTATATTCAGAAAGTTCTTCAATTATGCAGGTAGTCATTTCCTTTCCATAGTCGGTATGCGTGCGGCTTCCGATTACTGATACAATCTTATTTGCATTTAAATCAGCCGTTCCTTTATAATATAGTACCGATGGGGCATCATAACAATTAAATAACCGCTTTGGATAGTTGGGATTGCCTGGAATAAGTATTTGTATTTTATATTTTTCAGCAAATGTTATTTCTTCTTCAGCCTTTGAAAAATTTTTAAACGCTTTGATATGGTACGCTCTTATGCTGCCAATGCCCGGAATTTTTTCCAGCTTACTTTTTTTGGCCAGGAATATATCTTTTGCTGATTCAAAATGCTGTAGCAGCTCCCGCATTTGTACATCTCCTATCTGCGGAACAAGCGTTAGCGCAACATGATGCAATATATCGTTGATCATAACAATCGGTGTTTTCAAAAAAAGATATAAAAAAACCCTTCGCATAAAACGAAGGGGCTTCTAATCTTTTAACCGTTAACCATTAAACCTTATCCTATGAAAAGCCGAAATTAAACTGCTTTTTTGAATTTTGAACGGTATACTTAAAATTTTTTGAACATATGGGCTAAAAAGTTCAACCAGGGCAGCATTAGTGGAGTAATAAAAAAAGAGGCTGGATGAAAATCCTGCCCCGTTTCTAAATCCAATATCCTATGAAAAACCAAATTATAGACTACAGTTTAAAGCAAAACGTTGCAAAGAATTTAAAATTTTCGCACACGTTTGCATTATAGTCAAAAAAAATGTATAAGTAATTGTAATATATTTATTTAAATATAAATAGTATATAAAATAATAAAGGGCTGGATAGATATCCTGCCCCGTTTCTAAATCCAATATCCTATGAAAAACCATTCATAAGACAATGATTTATTTAAAAAAGTTGCATCTATTTAACTTTTAGACAAATCTTTTCATATTATATATAAAAATATTTATGAAGCACCAATAATCAGAACAGAAGATTGAGGGGGAGGTATATAAACAAAAGAGGGCTGGATAGAAATCCTGCCCCGTTTTAAATCCAATATCCTATGAAAAACCGGATCTATAACGGTGGCTTTACTCTTTATATTGCAAACGTTTTAAAAATTATTTCCAAGTAGCTGAAAACGCATTCCGGTAATCTTCAAACGGCGTTTTACCAAAATGACCATCGCCAAAATAGCGGAGGATTAATTCCATATCCGCTACTTTTAAATAGCCGGGTATAGCCTGGGGAATCGTATTATCATCAGTTAATATAATGGTAGTTGGAAAAGAAAGCTGCCCATTAGTAAGGAAAACGGCAAATGAATTTATTTTATATTGGGCATTGTAGCTATATGATTTATTTTTCCAGCTTAAGGCATTTCTTGTTTCCGCATCTATTTTTACCGGGTAAAAATTCTCCTCTATATATTTAATTACCTCAGGGTTTGAATAGGTTTTCTTATCCATTACCTTACACCAGCCACACCAGTCGGTGTACAAATCTATAAGCACTGGTTTCTTCTTTTCTTTGATTTTTGCTTCTGCTTCCTCAAGGGTTAACCAGGTTAATTCTTTTTTATAGGGGTTAGTATGCGACTGAGCATTCACTGTCTCAAACTGTGCTGAAGCATCTCCGTGTAATTGGAGCACTGCGTATAACACCAATAAAATGCCTGATATTTGCATCTTTATTATCTTTTTACAAAATTAAAAGCATTTGAACAGAAAAATAGTTATCGCAATAACCGGCGCAAGTGGTTCTATATATGCCAGGCAACTGCTTGACAAATTGTCAACCATTAAAGACCAATGGCAATCGCTTGCAATAGTTATTACAGATAATGCCAAAACCGTATGGAAAACGGAATTGGAGAATGAAAATTATAATAATTATCCTTTTGATATCTATTCCAAAAACGATTTTAACGCTCCTTTTGCTTCGGGCTCAGGGCAATATGATAGCATGGTGATTATTCCCTGTTCGATGGGCACATTAGGAAGAATAGCTACAGGAGTATCCAGCGATTTAATTACCCGCGCCGCAGATGTAATTTTAAAAGAAAGAAGAAAACTGGTTTGCGTAATAAGAGATACGCCCTATAACCTCATCCATATCCGTAATATGGAAACCGTTACGCTTGCCGGAGGAATTATTTGTCCTGCCACACCCTCATTTTACAGCAAACCTCAAACAGTTGAAGAAGTAGCCGCAACAGTTACAGACAGGATTCTTGACTTGTGCGGGTTTGAGATAAGAACATATAGGTGGGGGGAGTAAGCTATCAGCGGTCAGCTATCAGCGGTTAGCTATCAGCGGTTAGCGGGTCAGCTATAGCGATGTAACCCTATAAGATTTACCGGGCTGAATAGCAGTGCTGCAACCCTTATGGGTTTGATATCTGATAGCAATCGCTAATAGCTGACCGCTAAAAGCTCATAGCCCTACTGCAAATCAATCACCTCAACTCCCGGATATTTTTTTGCATCGAATACAAAAGTATTATCAGCTATTTTAGCATTAGGCGTAAAGGAAATTACACGGTAAGTATACCTGTTACCATTTTTTTCAAACACTTTGGTAGATACAATATTCTTTGAAGCCTTATCTACATAAGCCAATATTTTAAAGAAGGCCTTGCTTTTATCTGTTGGGGTTAATTCAATTTCCTGCAAGGTTTTGCCACCTTCCTTTTTTTCTCCATTCAGCTTATATAAAAAATCTTTATCGTAAAAATTGGCGAATATTTTTTGTGGTGTAAAACTATTGCCGTTGGGGTCAAATTTGCTCAACTGAACTTCATTACTGCTTTTATCATAGGTCCAGATATTTTTGCCATTGCAAAAAATTTCCTGGTCGTTCAGTTCAAGTTTATATTGATTTCCTTTCATATATGCAGTTCCTTTCTTTGTACCCTGTACTTTACCGGCTGAATTTTCAATCTGTAATTGAAAGCTTGCTTTAACAGCGCTGTATGATTTAAATTTTGCGGTAACCGCATCCAATATTTTTTTTGCATCCGGATCACTGGTTCCCAGGCTGTTAGAAGCATTTTGTGAGAATGATGATAAGGCACTGAAGAACAAAAAAAACGCGATCACTAATAAATTTTTCATTGTTATAATTTAAGTATTCCGATTGCCTGTTAAGACGGATTGAAATGTTAAAAGGTTTAATGATGAATGTTAAAGCATAATACTACAAGGCTTGCAAAAACTCGTCCAACTCCATTTCTGTTTTAAATATTACATCTCTTGCCTTACTACCCTGATTGGCGCCTACAATACCCGCGGCTTCCAACTGATCCATCAATCTGCCGGCACGATTATAACCCAACTTCATGCGGCGTTGTAATAATGAAGTTGAACCTATCTGGCTTTGCACTATCAAACGTGCTGCATCTTCAAAAAGCGGATCACGATTACCTGAATCAAAATCCCTGCTCTCCAGTTCTTTTTCATCCACATATTCAGGCAGGAAAAATGGTTGAGGATACCCTCTTTGATTACTGATAAAATCTACAATTTGCTCAACCTCCGGTGTGTCAACAAATGCGCACTGCACCCTGGTAACTTCCCCGTTATATGACACCAGCATATCCCCACGACCAATCAGTTGTTCCGCGCCGCCGGTATCTAAGATAGTTCTTGAATCTATTTTAGAAGATACTTTGAATGCCACACGAGCAGGGAAATTCGCCTTAATAGTACCGGTAATAATATTTACAGACGGGCGTTGCGTTGCAATGATCAAATGTATACCAACTGCTCTTGCTAACTGCGCCAGCCTGGCTATAGGCATTTCAATTTCTTTACCCGCTGTCATTATCAAATCTGCAAACTCATCAATTACCAATACAATGAACGGCAGGAACTGGTGCCCTTTTTCAGGATTCAGCTTACGTGCAATAAACTTCTCATTATACTCTCTTATATTTCTGCAACCTGCTTCCTTCAACAAATCGTAACGATTATCCATTTCAATACACAACGCATTCAGCGTATGCACCACCTTTTTGGTATCTGTAATAATAGATTCTTCTTCGCCGGGGAGCTTCGCCAGGAAATGTTTTTCAATCAGCCGGTATAAACTCAACTCTACTTTTTTTGGATCAACCATCACCAGTTTTAATTGTGACGGATGTTTTTTATAAAGCAATGAAACGAGTATAGCATTAATACCAACAGATTTACCCTGTCCTGTAGCACCCGCCATCAGCAAGTGAGGCATAGTAGCAAGATCTACTATAAAATGTTCGTTATCTATCTTCTTACCTAATGCTATAGGAAGTGAAAATTTATTTTGCTGAAACTTATCGGAAGACAGCAAACCTTTCATGCTTACAATGGTCTTCTTAACATTTGGCACTTCTATACCTATGGTTCCTTTTCCGGGAATAGGGGCTATAATACGTATACCCAATGCCGCAAGACTAAGCGCTATATCATCTTCCAGGTTTTTAATACGGGATATACGCACACCTGCAGCTGGCACAATTTCATACAAGGTAACAGTGGGGCCTACCGTAGCAAAAATCTGGCGTATATCAATATCGTAGTTCTTAAGCGTGCTGATGATCTGGCTCTTGTTGGCTTCAAGCTCTGCTGAATCAAGTACTATCCTTTCACTGCCGTGCGTTTCAAGCAGGTCTAGCGAAGGATATTTATAATCACGTAAATCAAGAATGGGATCATAAGGCGGAAGATTTTCTACTTTAACCACAGGCTCATCGATATCTTCCTCTTCTTCAATTTCTCCTGCCTCCCCAGCCTCATCACCCACAGTATTTATTTGTAATTCCGGCTCTTTATTATCTTTTTCTGTCAGCTCAAGTTCTTCATCCTCCTCTTCTTCAACTGCGGGAGGTATAACTACCACACCACCATGATGTTTCAGTCCATTGGATTTGCCACGATTTATGCCTTCTTCTACAAATAGCTTTGCTTCATCACTAAAAGAATTATCAACCGGAACAAAAGCTTCTTTTTCTCTTCTCTTTTTACCCAATAATTTCTCATTATATTTTGGAACAGAAAATACAGGATTGAATCTCCATATAAAATAACAAAACCCTGCTACCAGTAACAGCGCCGCAGCTCCCACTTTGCCCAGCAATCCACTCAACCATGCGCTGGTGATATTGCCAATTTCTCCACCCCATGCAAACTGGCTTCCGCCGGCAATAAAAGCAAGCGTAGTGCTGAAAAATATCAGCCCTACCACTATATAACGAAAATTTCTCCATGCAGAGAATATCTTCTTTTCGAATAAAAAATTAGCGCCAACAATAAAAAAGAAAGTGCAAAAAAGATATGAGGCTAATCCAAAGCCTTTATAAAAAAACACATGCGATATATAAGCGCCTATCCTGCCAAGTAAATTAGCGGCTTTAATATTATCACCAAATAAAAATGACGAAAATCCTTTCAAAACTTTATCCTGGTCCTGCCGCCAGGTAAAAATATAGGAAGTAAATGCAATGAAAAGAAAAAAAGCGGTTAGTAAAAGAATGCTGCCTACAATCTTATAGGTACGTTCATCTTTTACTATTTCCTTCACCTTTACCTTTTCTTCTTTATCAACGGCAAGTTTTTCAGGATCAGGGTTTTTGGACTTGTTGTTTTTAAGTTTATTAGCCATGTAACTTCAAACCTATGGTTAAAGATATACAAAGATACAATGATTAGCCTGAGGCATTCCTTTTATACCTGTGTATTTGCTCACAAAAAGCTAAAATTGTTATTTTTGATGCCAGATGCTTATAAGAAAAAATGCTGCCCATTTCCGGCTAGCCATAGTACCATTTTTGTGCATGCTGCTTCTGAATGCAAATGCTCAACTCAATCTATTTAATAAGCAGGAGGTTAATGTAGCATCTGTTCAAACAGAACTTACTTTATTGCCTCAACAATTTGAAGTAGCAACCAGCGCTGTTGCAATATTAAACCCTAATGATATTGCAGGCCTGCACTACAAAAACACAAATGAAGTTTTACCCGCTTCCGGCAAATTAAGAGGCAATGCAAACTCGGTAAACATTTACATAAAAGCGCTATTCACCAACACATCCGATACGGCGTCCAATGTATTTTTTTACCCCGGCTATTACTTTAAATCTGTTTTCCTTTTTAAACAATCAACAGGTATCGGGAGTAATATACAAACGGTGCCGGAACTACTTCCAAACTTCAAATACAAAGAGAGCTACAGAGGTATAATATTGCAACCTAAAGAAAAAAGTTATTTCTATATCCAACTGCAGCCTGTAAAAATTCAGGTAAATACTTTTCAACCTGAATTAATAAATCCGGCATTTTTATCTGCTCATGCCGCCAGGGTTAGAGAAGGTAATTACCAAATCAGCATACTCACCTATATAATAGTTGGCATTCTGGGAATGATGTTCATCTTTTCATTTGCAAACTTTATTGTAACCGGTAAAAAAGAGTTCATGTTTTACTGTCTTTACACATTGGCAAATGCATGTATACTCTTCGGCAAAACGTATTTGTATTTATCTACGTCTGACTTCAACTACTTTTTTGAAGAATACCTGGATTTTATGCTGCTGCTGGGAGGTATAGTTTTTTATATTTATTTTTTGAGATATTTTCTTGAAATCAACAGCCAAAGCAATAAGTTACTATATCGCGTACTTATCAGCATTGAAGTGTTGGCTATTATATTTTCTTTCGTTTATTCATTCACCTACTTCCTGTCAGATACTATTACAGGCCTTGCCATGATGGAAATGATCATGAAATACGTAATACTTCTCATTGGGTTTTTATTCATCATTATGGGCATAAGGCAACGGAATAAACTTATGAACTATATTGTATTGGGTAATGTATGCGTAATGGTATTGGGTTTTGTTTCATTAACTATTGTGGTTGCACCGGTACAGCAATCGCTTGTTTTATCAAATGCCCTTTTTTATTATGAAATGGGATTGGTTGGCGAGCTTGCATTTTTCCTGTTGGGCTTAACCTATAAAAGCAGAACAGAATTGATCAACAAAGTGAAAACAGAAGATGCGGTTAGCCGCGAAAATGAAAAAAAGGATTTTGAAAAACAACTTGCTATTATACAGGCAAGGCAGGAGGAAAGAAACCGGATTTCTGCGGACATGCACGACGAACTGGGTGGTGGAATGACGGCCATACGCCTTATGAGCGAGCTTGCCAAGCAACGCATTCATACAGGTGATATGCCGCCGGAGATAGAAAAAATATCTGCCTCAGCCAATGATCTTTTAAGCAAGATGAATGCTATTATATGGAGCATGAGCCCTGCTAATGATACGTTGCCTAATCTTATTGCTTATATCAGGAGCTATGCCTTTGAATTTTTTGAAAACACATCCATTGAATGTAAGGTGAATATATGTGAAGATATTCCTGCTGTTGAAGTAACAGGAGTAAAAAGACGCAATATTTTCCTGGCTGTTAAAGAAGCGCTGAGTAATGTTGCCCGGCATGCCGGCGCTGATACTGTTATAGTTAATATTATATGCGATAAAAATCTAAAAATCAATATTGCAGATAATGGCAAAGAGATACCGCCGAAGGAGATGGAATTAACGGGCATGAGCCTTTCCAATATGCAGAAAAGAATGGAATCGGTGCAAGGCTGGTTCCAGGTAAAAAATGAGAATGGAACGATAGTAATACTTGAAATTCCTTTTTAAACTATATAGCTCTAATCTGCCGAGGATGAAGATCTTTCTCTGCGGCTGGTATGTGTGCTTGGTTTTAGTGCCTGTATAAAAAGGCATACCCATCCGGCAATAAAACAAACGCCGCCAAGGGGAGTTATGGCTCCAATACCTTTCAATCCAACATTTTCAACAGCCTGCAAAAATGTAAGCATATACAGCGAGCCACAAAACAATACTATTCCGGAAATAAATAAAATACCTGCCCACTCCATTAATTTTGTTGGCATTCGCCTGTATAAAATACCAACTGCCAGTAAAGCAAATGTGTGATAGAACTGGTATCGAACCCCTGTTTCAAACGTAGACAGTGCATTCTCATCAATCAGTTTTTTCAGGCTATGTGCGCCAAATGCGCCGAGCGCTACACTAAAGGCGCCGAGCAGGGCTGCAAGTTGAATAAAACGTTTAGACATACTTTCTCATTATTTGTTCAAATGTGTCATCTGCAATAGCTTCTGTGTTCAGCATTACACCTGATTGTGTATAAAACTTATTTCGCTTGTTTATATTGTTCTCTATGAATGGGATAAGCTCTTCATCCTTAAGGCTTTTTATAAGCGGTCGATGATCTTTTTCCTTTAGTAGTCTTTCGGCAAGAATCCGGATAGGTGTATTCAAATAAACAGTTATACCTTTATCGTTCATCCACTGCATATTATCAAAAAAGCAAGGTGTTCCTCCCCCGGTTGATAAAACAAAGTCATTTTTATCGGCAAATTGATGTAATGTTTCTTTCTCCTTTTCCCTGAAAAAACTTTCTCCGTACTTTTCAAATATTTCCCTGATGGTCATACCCGCATTTTGCTCAATTTCATAATCCAGGTCGTAAAACTTCATACCCTTTTGAGCAGCCCAAAGCTTACCCCAATAGGTTTTTCCGGTTCCCATATACCCCAAAAGAAAAATCCTCATGCTGTCGGGTTTAAACTCATCTTATTGAAAGAAACAAAAAAACTAAGGTTGAAATAATTATTTAAAAGCATTCAACCCGGTAATATCCATTCCTGTAATCAGTAAATGTATATCATGAGTGCCTTCGTAGGTTATTACGCTTTCTAAATTCATCATGTGGCGCATAACGGAATATTCGCCGGTAATACCCATGCCACCAAGCATCTGCCGGGCAGCCCTGCAAATATTGGTAGCTACTTCGCAGCCATTTCGTTTAGCCATGCTTACCTGTTGGGGAGTGGCTTTGCCTTCATTCATTAAAACAGCAACGCGCCAGTTTAATAATTGCGCTTTGCTTATTTCGGTAATCATTTCAGCAAGCTTTTTTTGCTGTAGTTGAAATCCTCCTATCGGTCTGTCAAACTGAACCCTTTCTTTTGAATACCTCAGTGCTGTATCATAGCAATCCATTGCCGCGCCAATCGTTCCCCAGGCAATGCCAAACCGTGCTTTGGTTAAGCAACCCAAAGGGCCTTTTAGCCCTTTGGCATTCGGTAGTATATTATGCTTGGGAACTTTTACATTATCAAATACGAGCTCTCCGGTGGCAGAAGCCCTCAGGCTCCATTTGCCATGAGTAGTTGGCGTACTGAAACCTTCCATTCCTCTCTCCAGTATTAAGCCGCGTATGTCGTCATGCTCATCTTTAGCCCACACTACGGCAACCTGTGCATAAGGTGCATTACTGATCCACATTTTAGCGCCGTTTAATATTACGTGATCGCCTGCATCTTTAATATTGGTAAGCATTCCGGCAGGATTAGATCCGTGATCCGGCTCCGTTAGTCCAAAACATCCGAGCCACTCACCACTTGCCAGTTTGGGGAGGTATTTATTGCGCTGCTCTTCGCTGCCATATTCGTATATGGGAAACATTACAAGACTACCCTGCACAGAAGCGGTTGAACGTACGCCGCTATCTCCTCTTTCCAGTTCCTGCATCATTAAGCCATAACTGATATAATCTAATCCCCCGCCTCCATATTGTTGTGGAATAGTTGGACCAAAACATCCCAGTTCGCCCATCTGCTTTACTATCTGTTGGGGAAATTCAGCTTTCTGAGCGTAATCTTCTATTATAGGAGAGATTTCTTTTTTTACATAACTCCTTACCGATTCCCTGATCATTTTCTGTTCTTCCGTTAATAAATCATCAAGCAGAAGGTAATCAGGGCTAACAAACTGGTCGGTACGTACAGCCATCAGGCAAACATTTAATAATTATTTAAAGATAAGGAAGTATACGAGAGTGCAAAGGAGTTTTTAGTGATCAGATACTTTTTATTTCCGCGCTGAGCTCCCAATCCCCTTTTAGTTTCAATACTTTTTCTATCACATCTCTAACACAACCCTTACCTCCCGGCAATGGCGAAATATAATGAGATATGCTTTTTATTTCCTGTACAGCATCTCCCGGGCAGCATGCCAGCCCCACAGACTGCATTATTTCATGATCCGGAATATCATCGCCCATATAAAGAATTTCCTCCGCGTTTAACTTGTTATCACTTATATACCTGTTATATATTTCTATTTTATTTTTTACCCGATGAAACACATCTGTAATACCCAGGCTATTCATTCGCTCCACAACAGGTGGCACATTACCCCCGGTTATTACAGCAACCCGGTAACCTTTTTTTACAGCCAACTGTAAAACATATCCGTCTTTAGTATTCATGGTTCGTATATATTCAAGCCCCGGTATTATACCTATGCTGCCATCCGTCATTACACCATCAACATCAAAAATAAAAGTGGTGATTTTTTTAAAGCGTTCAAGTGCGTTCATGTAGTGAATATTGAGTGGTGAATAGACAATGGGCAATAGTGCATAGTGAATGTCTGCATTGCCCATTGTCTATTCACAGTAAATAATTCGCCAAATATAATTTAAGAAATACTATAAAAAAGCGCTAAGTCATCCACTATCTTTTTCCTTCTTTGCGGCTCTCATCATTTCCGGGTAGCCCCATTTTTTTGCGGCGGCACTCACTGTCATGGCTATGCGCTTTGCGCGGGTGGCTTCTGATTTGGCACTTTCAATCCATTTGGAAAAATAATTTTGATGCGCTTTGGGTAGTGATTTAAAAAATGTAAGCGCAGCAGGTTCATCTGCAAGGCAATCGAGCAATTCTGTTGAAAGCTCATAGGGCTTATCAACAGCTAACTGTACTTTTACCATTGCGCCTTTACTTTTTTTAATGCCTTTCCGCATATCAGCATTAACAGCAAGTAAATATTTTCCGCCGCCCATTGGTATTAACCCTACGCCTTGTATAGTATGGCTGTCTAATTTTCCTTTTACCCTGAATGCTTTTTTATTACCGGGGTTTAGCTTTTCAGCTATATCTGCCGGGACTTCAATATAAGTCCAGCCGGTTTTATCACCGTGTTCATCAAATTTTTTGAGGATGGCGGTAAAGGTTATCATCTTATATATACATCCAAAATACATAATCTTTAAGAAGTAAGTATACCTTACAGCGTATTTTACTCTTTATTGCAGTTGATTATATTTATTTCTCAAAAATAAGCGGTATGAAATTTTTAGTGATACTTACACTATTCCTGGGTTTTGTTTGCTTTTTATGCGCCCAGGATACAGATAAAAAAGATATTCCAACACTCATCAATAACACCCGTGAAGATCTTTCCTGCCCGGATTTTTTTCAATTGGAGGAAAGTCAATGCTTTTATTCATTAGCCATAATATAGGTGCTCAGTATACTGCAAATCAATCCACCCGAGGAAATTTCGGCTATACATACCAGTGAGATAAGAGAAGAAAATATTATTGTATCGCCCGATAGCGAAAAAACGCTTAAAGCCTCAGGTACTTCCCTGGAAATAAAAATGGAGCTGGAAGGGGGAAACAGATCCGCCTGCGGCGTAAAAGTATTTTGCTCGCCAGATGGCAGGGAGGAAACCGTGATCAGCTATGAGCCGCTAAAAAAGAATATTACTATCAATTTTATAAAGTCGTCTGTTAACGGACCGGTTATGATGCCTGCCAATGCCATATTTGGAAAACCTGTAGATGGTTTCCCGGAAAAAGTATCTGCTAAAAAAGTACAGGCCTGGAAAATGGCGCAAACAAATAGTTACTGATGCCATTTTATCAATAGCCCTGTCATGAAGGGAGATATTTAAAAAGCGGCAAAATAAATTGCCCTTTATTCCAATCCCGTTTTGCACCCGGAAGCGAAATATCTGATGCTACAACTGATTTGTTCTAACAAAAAACATATCTTGCCAACCCTAAAATCATGGTATGAAATTCCTGGTATCTTTTATGCTCCTGGCAGCAATGCTCTTCAGCATGAGTGTTTCCGCACAAAAAAGAATAATTATTATAGGGCTTGACGGATTTGGCTCCGAGGGCTTTAATGGATCCAAACATCCTAACCTTGACCAGTTACTGGCTGAAGGAACGTATTCGTTAACTACAAGACCTGTTATGCCTTCTGTTACGCTTCCTAACTGGACGAGTCATCTCACAGGCTCAGGCCCTGAAGAGCATGGCGTAACAGGTAACGACTGGAAAATAGATGCGCACCCGCTTGAACCCATTGATAAAGATGCCGATGGATACTATCCTTCCATTTTTAAGATATTAAAAGAGCAGGTTCCAAATATGAAGACCGGGTATTATTATAACTGGGCTGATCTCATCAATTCAATCAATAAAAAATATCTTGATGAAATATCTTTTGAAGACCATGAGGGTTATGAGCATAATTATGAGAAAGCCTTCAACTTTATAGTAGCCAATAAGCAAGACCCAACACTTGTTTTTTTATACAGCGTGCATACAGATCATGCAGGGCATACTTATAACTGGATGTCGCCGGAGTATATACAGGCTATTGAAGCGGCTGATGTGGTTATAGGTAAACTAATCAATAACCTGAAAGCCGAAAATCTTTTTAATGATACTCATTTTTTACTCATAACAGATCATGGCGGCATTGAAAAGAAGCACGGAGGCGTAAGTATGCATGAAATGCAGGTTCCCTGGGGCGTTGTTGGCCCGAAAATAAAAAAACAGGGATTGAAGGAATTTTACAACAGCAATAAAAACACGGCGCTTGTAGTGGCTCAGCTATTTGGCATCAAAAGAAAAAAATTACCGGAAAGCTGGATTGGCGCGGTGCCGGAAGGGATTTTTAAGTAACACGAGTTAAGCAAATTAAATAACATTAAAGTAACTCAATATTTTTGCCTCCACAGCCGGCGGGCTGCGTAACCGGAACGCCGCTGCTTTTTGTCTTTTGAAAAAATATGCTGCGCATTTTTTCAATTCCGCCTTCGGCGTAACCAGACAAAAAGAGGCGGCTAACCCGGTTACTGGTAAAATGTAACCAGATAATAAACCTGAAAATTTAAAATTTCGCTTCTCACAAAACATGCGACATACTTGTCTTAACATGAAACTTTACTATTCAATAACAATGAAATATTTAATAATTCATCGCGTGTTGCCGGTAATTTCCGGACTGTTTCTTATACAAAATTCCATTTTGGCTCAATCGCACAAAATGGATTGGGTGCCTGTTGCACCGGGTATATGGAAAACCATTACAGGCAACCCTGAAAATATTGACCCCTTACGCATTGCAGGCATTAGACCTGATACAAATGCATTACAAAAGCTTGGTGAAACAGCTTTTCCTGAAAACTTACGGCAAAGCACAGGCGAACAATATGATGCCAAAACCATGCTATGGTTTCCACTTTCAAAAAATGAACAGTTATTTGGGCTGGGGCTGAATTTTAAATCAGTACAACAAAGGGGCACTATAAAAGAATTGCAGGTTGATCATTACGGTGGCGAAGATAATGGTCGCACACATGCCCCTGTTCCTTTCTATATTTCTGATAATGGCTATGGCGTGCTTGTAAATGTAGCACGCCGCATTAAAGTATATGCAGGCATAGCAGTTAGAAAAGACAGCCAAAACCCGCCGGAAGAAATGAACCGCAATATACAGCGCAACTGGAATCCGCAACCCTACTCTGATGCTGTAGAAATGGTAGTACCCGCAACCGGAGCTGAAATTTATATTTTCGCAGGCCGCAATCCAATGGAAGTAGTGCAGCGCTATAACCTGTTTTGCGGAGGCGGCATTCTGCCGCCTAAATGGGGGCTTGGTTTTACACAGCGTGTGCCAACATTATATACTGATGAGCAGGTGATGGAAGAAGTGAACGCGTTTGAAGAAAAAGGTTACCCGTTAAGTTTTGTTGGACTTGAACCGGGCTGGCAAACGTACTCCTATCCAAACAATTTTGTATGGGATAGTACCCGTTTTCCGCAACCCGGGATTTTTGTAAAACAATTACTTGATAAAAACATACGCACCAATTTATGGATCAATCCTTATATCTCATCTCATGCGCCGTTCTTTAAAGCAATGCAACCTTATACCGGCACACATACCGTTTGGGCGGGCCAGGTTCCCGATCTCACTATGAAACCTGTGCAGGATTTATACAAGCAATTATTTTCGCAACAGCATCTTAATATAGGCGTATCGGGTTATAAAGTTGATGAAACAGACGGTTATGATGTATGGCTTTGGCCTGATGCTGCAAAATTTCCTTCTGGCGTAAGCGGTGAGCAGATGCGGCAGATATACGGATTGCAATTTCAAAAAATGAGTGATGCATGGTTCCGTGAAAAAAATCAACGCACCTATGGACTTACCCGTGCTTCCAACGCAGGCGCTTCATCAATGCCCTATGTAATTTATAACGACTATTACAATCACCGCGATTTTATAACCGCACTTTGCAACAGCAGTTTTATCGGGGTACTGTGGACACCGGAAGCCCGCTCTTCCAAAACCGCGGAAGAATGGCTGAGGCGTATGCAAACGGTTTGCTTTTCTCCCATGGCCATGCTTAATGCATGGGCTGATGGAACAAAGCCCTGGTCGTTTCCTGAGGTTGCAGACGAAGTAAAAGATGTGATGACATTGCGCATGCAATTGTTGCCCTATTTGTATAACAGCTTTGCGCAATATCATTTTGAAGGCAAGCCACCGGTTAGGGCTATGAACCTGGCGGATGGTTTTTATTTTGATGCACAAACTGAAAGGGGGGCACTGAGCTCTTCTGACAATCCTTATGAAATGGCGCTGAAGAAAGATATTAATGACCAGTTTATGCTGGGAGATTATATACTGGTAGCGCCGTTATTTGCAGGGCAAAAAGAGCGTGAAGTAATTTTACCCAAAGGTAAATGGTATAATTTTTATACCGGGGAGCTTGCAGGTGAAAGCAATATTATTAAGATCAGGCAGGAGCTTGGAAAAATTCCTTTGTTTGTTAAAGAAGGCGGCTTTATACCAATGATCCCTTACCAGGTACATACACCAACTAAAAATGAAATGCTTCCACTGCTGGTAAAATATTATGGCAACATTGAAAACGCAATGGAATTATACGATGACGATGGTGAAACCTTTGATTACGAAAAAGGAAATTTTGCCAAAGCAACTTTATCTGTAAAGAAAGATAAGAAAGGCGCACTTAAAGGAAATGCGGTATTGCCTAAAAGCAAATACTTTCATTACAATAATGTTACCTGGGAGTTTATGACAAAGAACAGATGATGTACAGGTAATGTATTATTACATGCCGGAACGCTCTGAAAAATTCAATGTCAGCACATACTTCTCTGGCAAGGAAAGTTTTCATCAAACAAATGAATATCCCTGAAACGGAGTGTGCTGTTACTATCCCATAATAAATTAAACCGGTAGAAACGGCTGTTGAACCAAACTGTTTTTTATTGCTGTCGCCTAAATCATCATTCACCGTTACAGATGTGGGTGGAGTTAGTTTATATTGCTTCTTAAACCATTCACCAGAAGCAGCCAGCGTTTCTACTTTCAGTTTCTTTTCATTTCTCAATTGTGCGATCAATGGCATTTGTATTTCAAAGCCTTTCTTCATGGCATCCCAAGTAAAATAATTTTCCTGACCTGCCTGCACATAATTATATGCCATGCATGGCCCTTCTGTAAATGTTTTGAAATACCAATGTACCCAGGCCGAATCACCACCGCCAAAAAGGTATACCGGCTCCAGCGTAACAACGCCCTGACCGTTGCTTCCACTTCCTTTATCGTCATACTGCCGCACCGGGTCGCTGCCCAACATTCTGAAAACCGGAACAGGCGTTTGATTAGTTTCTGTTTGTGCAGGCATATAACTGTTTACCTTACTCGGGTAATATGCCAGGTTCCAGTATCCGCCCCATAACGTATACCCATCAGTACCTACCTGATCTTTACAATTGGCAGAGGCAACAATCTTATATTTTTCATACATGTAATTGAGTGTATGCGCATCAATAAACCATGATGCAAAAGATTTGGGATAATAGCCAAATATTTTTTTAAAATCTTCCATGTATACATCTACCAGTTTCTCCCGCTCCGATGGAATATACCCGGTAGAAAAACCTACGTTCGCATGCCAGTCCCAGGGGTAACGCCCACGCCATTTATAACCGGCTTTCTCCACAAGAGGCTGCGGTATTTCCCACCAGCCGCCAATCTCAAAAGAATCTGCAGGAAGGTTTTTTAAAAGCTGCTGATAGCGCACATCCATCAGCGCATCATATTGCAGCAAAAATGTTCCGGGCAATTTATATTTTCTCATTATTTCCACCTGCTTTACAACAGTCTGGAATAATATATCTTCGGTTATGGCTGCATCACGCGGCTCAAGCAGGCGGATGAAGTTAATGATGTTGACGATTTTGGGGGTTGTATTATTGGTGGATTGAGCAGATATGGGCAAACAACAAAATGACAAAACTGTAAATAATAATGAAAGAATTACTTTATAATGTAAAAATGGTATGCACATATCGTAAAAGTGTTTATGAAGTTGTGGCATTTAAAAACCGTCAGTATTACCTAAGCATAAAAGCAAAATAGCGATTTAACGCCGAAGGCCGAACGTTCAGTCGCAATTTCATAAGCATGATGTTAGCTGTCGTTTCTATTCCCTAAGCCATGCTTCACCTTTTATCTGTGGTAGGAAACCCTCTTTAAAATCTTTTGCAGCCTTCTGAATATATGTTTGCTCCAAATCTTGCTTCTCTTTATCGATTGTAGCCAAATTCTTCAACCAGAAAATTAAAATATTCTAATGTATTTTGCTGGAAGTTCTTTCTTTTCAACTCGTAATGAATACAGCATGAAAAGGAAAGAAAATGTGTTATTTTTAAATAAAACCTGCTGAACTATGAAATCAGAAGACATCAAACAACTATTTGAACAATTTGAAGCCGCTGCCGCAGTACTGGAAGGCGTGGAATGCTGGAGCGCAAGAGAATTACAAGCCCTGCTTGGTTACAGTAAGTGGGAGAATTTTGAAAAAGTAATTCAAAAGGCTAAAGATGCTGCAACAAATGCAGGAGAAGAAATTGCTTATCACTTTCCTGACGTCAGGAAGGTGATAGATGCAGGAAAGGGAGCAAAACATGAAATAGATGATATGCTACTCACCCGCTATGCCTGTTATCTTACTGCCCAAAACGGAGATAGCCGCAAACAGGAAATTGCCTTTGCTCAAAACTATTTTGCCGTGCAAACCCGAAGGGCTGAACTGGTAGAGCAAAGATTATTGGAATATGAACGGGTAAAAGCGAGGGAAAAGTTGAGTCATACCGAAAAACAACTTTCAGGCATTTTATATGAACGTGGCGTAGATAACAAGGGATTTGCAGTAATCAGGAGCAAAGGTGATCAGGCATTGTTCCGGTTAAATACACAAATGTTAAAAAAGAAAATGGGAATAGCGGACAACCGCCCTGTAGCCGATTTCCTGCCTACGATCAGTATTAAAGCCAAAGATCTAGCTGCCGAAATGACCGGGTTAAATGTACAAACCAAAGACCTGAAGGGGCAACCTATAATTGAAAAGGAGCATATTGATAATAATCTTGCTGTAAGAAATATGCTGACACAACGGGGAATAGTACCCGAGAATCTACCAACAGCCGAAGACGTGAAAAAATTGCAACGAAAATTAGAAAACGATGAAAAAAAGTTACTTAAAAAAAGAAAAGATAAATAATCCGCCGAAATGGAAAGAAGATAAATTTTATACGGAATGATTATGTAGAAGAAAGGTTATTTTGTTTTGAGGGGCACAGCACGCATTAATTTAAACCATAATAAATTAACTGCATTATTTTATTCCTCATTCAATAAAAACATATGTGAAGGTATTTCCGAGAGCAGTTTAGAAAATTTCCTCGTAGTTTTCCTATAAAAATCCGCCATATCTCCTTTCTTATCCACACTTTGTTCATAACATTTTCTAAGGTGTTATTCTTGTGTATAACTCGTTAACAATAATGACGGTTAGCAAAATTACCTGCACTATTTTTCATATTGATTCTGTTATTTTTGCCCACTCTAAAAAAATGAACCGTGCGTTTAAAAAGCTTAGAAATAAAAGGATTTAAAAGTTTCGCAGATAAAACAACCATAAACTTTGATGAAGGCATTACCGGCATTATCGGGCCTAATGGCTGCGGTAAAAGTAATATCATAGATTCTATCCGCTGGGTAATAGGCGAGCATAAAATCAGCAACCTGAGAAGTGAGAACCTGGAAAGCCTTGTATTTAACGGGTCAAAAACAAGAAGCGCCAGCGGACTGGCAGAAGTGAGCCTCACGTTTGAGAATACACGAAACCTGCTGCCAACAGAATTTAATACGGTAACAGTTACCCGGAAATTCTATAAAAGCGGGGAAAGTGAATATCGTTTGAACGACGTGAACTGCCGCCTGAAAGATATTCATAACCTGTTTCTGGATACCGGCGTTAGTACCGACAGCTATGCCATTATTGAGCTGGGCATGGTGGATGATATCATTAAAGATAAAGACAACAGCCGCCGCCGTATGCTGGAGCAGGCTGCCGGCATTACCATCTACAAAACAAGAAAAAAAGAAGCCAAATTAAAACTGGATGCAACAGAGCAGGATCTTGCCCGTATTGAAGATCTTTTATTTGAGATTAACAACCAGTTAAAGAGCCTTGAAAGCCAGGCGAAGAAAGCGGAAAAGTATTACGAGATAAAGAAAGAATATAAAGAGCTGAGCGTTGAACTGGCAAAGGCCGCGCTGGAAGGGTTCAATATTACTTACAAAGAATTAAACGAACAGCAGCAGCAGGAAATAGATAAGCGCTTTGAAATTGAAGCCGCCATAGCGCAGGAAGAAGCTGCTATTGAGCAGGAAAAAACAGGCTTTATTGAGCAGGAAAAGCAATTGCAGCAAATGCAGCATGCTTTTAATGACCTGCTTGGTAATGTACGCACTAAGGAAAATGAAAAAGGGCTTGGCGAACAACGTCTGCAATATCTTACAGAAAGGCAAAACAGCCTGAATGATTTTTTACAAAAATCTGAAGGGCAGTTAAAAGGATTAGAAGAAAGTATACGCTTTACCGCCGAGCAGATTGTTGATGAAGAAAATAAGTTAGCTGAATTTGCTGATAAACTTGACACGCTTAAACAAGGTGTGGAAGAAAAGCGTAACTCCTTTGATGAAAAGCGTTCTGCCATAGACATCATTCGCCGCGATAACCAGGCTTTGCAACGCAGCCAGTTTGATGCAGAAAAGCAGGTAGCTGTTGCCGATACTTCTATACAAAATATACAAAGGGCGATTGTACAGGGAGAGGAAGAGCAACAACAACGCCTGGCACAGATCAGTCAACTGGAAAAAGAGAAGGAAGAGAAAGAAATTGAGCTGGAAGATAAGCGCACAGACCTTCTGCAATTGCAGGAACAGCATGAGCATACCAAAGAGCAGATACTGCAAACACAGGCTTTGCTCGAAAGCTTAAGAAATGAACTTGCTGAAGAAAACCGTAAGCTTGATGCAAAGAAAAATGAATACGCTTTATTGAAAAGCCTGATTGATTCAATGGAAGGCTATCCTGAAAGTGTGAAGTTTTTGCATAATAATCCTTCATGGAATCATACAGCACCGATTCTTTCTGATATAATTTATGTAAAAGAAGCATACCGCGCTGCTGTAGAAAATGTGTTAGAGCCCTACCTCAATTATTATGTAGTTAATAACCTGGAAGAAGGCTTGCAGGCAGTGCATTTACTGGATAATAATAAAAAAGGAAAAGCTAATTTCTTTTTGCTGGATAAAGTAAACCAGTTCAATGACAAACAACATCACCAACCTGATGGCACGATCAGTGCAATGAACGTAATAGAAGTTGATGATAATTATAGAAAGCTTGCTGAATATCTGTTGAGCAATGTATTCATCGCGGAAAATGAAGATGCGCTCCGCAACAGTAACGGCGCCGTGGTACTGGAAAAAACAGGGAAATACGTAAAAGGCAAATATGCGCTTACCGGCGGCAGCGTAGGCCTGTTTGAGGGCAAGAAGATAGGCCGTGCAAAAAATCTTGAAAAGCTGCATGAAGAAATTATCGCGCAGGAAGTAATAGTAAATGAATTGAAAGCTACTATCCAACTGCGCCACAATGAAGTGATTGGCTATAATCAGCAATTGAAAGAAAATGCCATCCGCGAAACGCAGAACATTATTAACCAGTTAACCAACCAGGTATTTGCGCTGCAGAACAAAATAGAGAACTATACACACCAGGAACAAAACGGCAGCAAACGCCTGGAAGACCTGCGCAACCAGTTGCAGGATAAGCAGGATAGCATTTCAGACGTGCGTGAAACACTTGACAAATTAAACACACAGTTAAATGAACTGCAGGAAAAACTGCAGCAGTCTGAAATAGAATACGCTTCTGCAGAGCAGGAGTATAATTTTGCCAACGCTGCATATAACGACAGTAATCTTCAATATACCAGGTTGCAAAGCAAGGTTAACTCACTTAAGCAGGAACTGGATTTTAAAAGCGGGCAGTTTAGTGATCTGCAAAAGCAGGTGGAGAGCAGCAAGGGTCAATTAGAAGAAGCAACACAAAACATTACTACTACTATTGAAGCATTGCAGGCAACATCTGAAGCATTGATTGAAATGCTGCGCAATAAAGATGAAGAAGAGAAAAAACTAAATGAGGCTGACCAGGCATATTACAACCGCCGCAATGCATTAAGTGAAAAAGAAAATGTATTAAAACAAAAGCAAAAATCCAAAGAGCAGTTAGATTATTTGTTGAATGAAATTAAAGACAAGCTCAGTGATCTTAAACTGCAACTGGCAGGAATGAAAGAACGCCTGAGTGTTGAGTTCAGGGTTGATCTTGATGCGATATTAGATGAGCCGAGACAAACCGAAACGCCTCTGGAAGATCTGCAAAACTCCTGCGAGCGCATGAAGAAACGCCTGGAAAATATGGGTGAGGTAAATCCAACGGCAATCGAAGCTTTCCAGGAAATGAAAAAGCGTTACGAATTTATTCTCGAACAAAAGAATGACTTGGTTACTGCAAAAGACAGTTTATTACAAACCATACAGGAGGTAGAGGCAACCGCCAATCAAAAATTTCTTGAAACATTTAATGCCGTAAGAGAAAATTTCCAAAAAGTGTTTAAAGCATTGTTTACAGAAGAGGATACTGCAGATGTGTTACTGGAAAACCCTGAAAATCTTGCAGAAACCGGTATTGATATTATAGCAAAACCAAAAGGCAAACGCCCTTCTTCTATTACACAGTTAAGTGGTGGAGAAAAAACGCTTACAGCGACTGCGCTGCTGTTCGCTATCTATCTTATTAAACCCGCGCCATTCTGTATACTGGATGAGGTTGACGCACCGCTTGATGATGCAAACGTAAATAAGTTTACCAATATGATCCGTAAGTTCAGCGAGAACTCACAGTTTATTATTGTTACGCATAATAAGATGACAATGTCAACCGTAGATATTATTTATGGAGTGACCATGCAGGAACCCGGTGTAAGTAAATTAGTGCCGGTGGATTTCAGGGGATTGAATTAATTAATGTAAAGTTTAGGGTTTGTAGTTTTTAGTTTATGGTGTGAATAGCCAACTCAACTACAAACCTAAAATTCAAATTTAATTATAACCTGATGTTATGTAACAAATTTCCCAACCTTTGAAAGATTGGAAGACTTTAACGCCAGTTTCAAATTTCAAATCTCAAATCATACCTCTTCCCCTTTTCTGTTTGCAGCTCAATTTCCTTATCAAGATATTTGACTTTGCATGCACCGCCTGCACCTGATAGCAATGATGCAGCAATTACTTTTCCATTTTCCCATTTTATATCAAGCGTAAATCCTCCTCTTGCACGCAAACCTTTTACCTCACCATTTTTCCATGAAGAAGGTAAAGCAGGAAGTAACTCAATAAAAGCTTCATGACTTTGCAGCAGCATTTCGGCGATACCGGCAGTACCGCCAAAATTCCCATCAACCTGGAAAGGCGGATGCGCACAAAACAGATTATCATAAGTGCCACCGCTGTTGGTCATTTCAACGCTGCTTGATCTAACAGGGTTCAATAAACGATTCAATAATATAAGCGCATGGTCACCATCATGCAATCTTGTCCAGAAACCAATCTTCATTGCCAGCGACCAGCCTGTGCCGCCATCACCTCTTACCCCAAGCGATTTTTTTGAAGCCATTGCAAGTTCCGGCGTACTGTAATAAGAAATCTGGCTACCGGGATATAAAGCAAACAGGTGTGATACATGCCTGTGTGTTGGTTCCGTTTCTTTAAATTCTTCCGACCATTCCATTAATCTTCCATCGCTGCCTATACTAAGCGGCTGAAGATTTTGCAAAGCATATTCAATTTTTTTTATGGTATCATTTTTAATATTAAGCGCTTTTGCGGCATGGAGTGTGTTGGTGAATAAATTATAAATCACTTCGTGATCATGTGCAGGCCCCATACTTATACTGGCAGTGCTGCCATCCGGCGCAATAAAATTATTTTCCGGTGAAGCGGCCGGCCAGAAACCAATTTTCCAGTCTTCGGATTTTTTACCAGCCAGTCTGTATAAAACAACGCGGCTGATTCAAGTAAAGGGAATACTTTTTTAAGGTATATCTCATCCATGGTAAATGCATAATGCTCCCACAGGTGCTGGCTCATCCATGCAGAAGCACCTACATGCAACCCCCAGCTAGGATGCTCACCCGGAGAGGTAAAACCCCATACGTTGGCAACAGGATGCATTACCCAACCTTTAGCACGGTAATGTATATCCGCAGTCTTCTTTCCGGGTTCGTATAATGATGCTATAAGCGACACAAGCTGCAAATGACTTTCAGAAAGATTAGCAACCTCAACAGGCCAATAGTTCATCTGCACATTTACATCAGTATGATAATCGCAGTTCCAGGGTGTTTGAATTTTATTTGCCCACATGCCCTGCAGGTTGGCGGGTAAAGTTCCTTTGCGGGAGGAAGACAAGAGCAGGTATCTGCCATACTGAAAATATAATGCATACAGGTAGGGCTCATTCTTCGTTTGTTTGTTTTTCTGCAATAGTTCATTGGTAGGAATATCCGCGCCTTCATTTCCCAATTGCAACGAAACCCTGTTCATGAACGATGAAAAATCATCAATATGCTTTTTTCTTAATGCAGTAAACGGCATTGATACGGCAGCGTTAGTGCGCCTAATTAATTCTGCCTGGTAATTATTATTGGTGTAATCAGGATAATGCAGGCGGTAATTGGTTGCGGAAGTAATAACAAGGGTTACTTCATTACTCTTTGAAATGATCAATTTATTATCCTTTGCACTAAGTGTACCGCCTTTAATAACCGGTGTTACTATTACTTTGTAGCGCATACCGTCTCCTCCTTCACCATTATTCATTACGCCCGACATTACTAATCTTTTACTTTCTATTGCTGTGGCAAAACGTTCAGGTCTGTCCATATCCAATGTAAATGAAAGAGACCCGGGCTTTGATGCGGTAAGCTGTACTATCAATGCCTGTTCAGGATAGCTTGAAAATATTTCCCGTTTAAACTGAATACCGTTTTGCTCATACTTTACTGACGCAATGCCGTTCATTATATCAAGACCACGGTAATAATTTTTATAATCGCCTTTTGTATTGAAATCTATCCATAAATCGCCCAATGTTTGATAACAACCGAAAGGTACTGTTGAGCCGTTTCCATTTCCGGAACCTTTGCCCTTGCAGATTTGTGTTTTGTTGGTAAGCTCGGTCGCTTCTTTATATTTTCCTGCAAATAATAAATTCCTTATTTCCTGCAAAGCGTTATATGCATCCGGGTTATCATTATCAGCAACACTTCCGCTCCAGAGCGTTTTATCATTCAATTGCAGGCGTTCTTTATTTACGTCTCCAAAAACCATTGCGCCTGTTGAACCATTGCCTACCGGCAATGCCTTCAGCCATTCTTCATCATTCTTCCAGCCTTCGTTTACGTCTTTTACAGAAGCATCTGCTGGTTTGGTATACCAAAGCTTGTATTGGTTATTTTTTTGGGCATACGTTACTATTGAAAAATAAATACAGAAAACAATAAGGAGTAATCGCTTCATACAGGAATTTTGAAACTGAAAAATACGCTATACGGTTGAATAAAATAATAGATTTTGCATAAATACACTTTCCCAATTTTCGGGACAGATCAACATAGAAATAAGCACACAGTGCATTCCAAATTAGCCCCGCAGGTGCGCCTGCAAAATAAGGGATATACCCATGGGTTTTGGTGACAGCATTTAGCTGCAGGGTTTCCAACCTTTTGAAGGTTGGAAGCCCTTTCCCATAAAGCATACTGTAATATTACGCCGCGCTGCGGCTTGTTCCATTTTAGCCTGGAAAGCTACAAATATTATGGTGCGCTGCACCGGTACGAGCCATGTTTTAAGCTGCAGCGCAGCGATAATATTTGTAGTACAGTAAAAATAGGTAAGCTAAAGGTGCAGCGCACCGCGATAACAAAAACCCGTGTGGAGAAATGATATATAAAAAATGCAACAGCAGATTTTACAGATATCCTACAAAGCTGTAAAAGGTAATAACAGGCTTTATTTCAGAGCTGAAAAAGTACAGGATAATGTTGGTGTATATAGCTTCCAGGCGGAGATTGATCCTGAAAAAAATGCAGGTGGTTTATACGAAACAGGCGGAAGAACCTGGGTAGTAAAACCAACGCCTGAACAGGTTATGGAAATATATTTTAAGCAGGTGAGGGTAAGGAGTTTGGAGTAAGCTGACACCTGATAGCTGACAGCTTTAAAATTACCGGCAGAGTCAATAATGAGCTAATTTTGCAACTCGTTTATGACTTCGGAAACATTTCAACAAATTGCACATACCATACCTGTTGAACCAGGCATTTACAAATATTTTAATGCCGGTAATGAGTTATTATATGTGGGCAAAGCCAAAAGCCTGCGCAAAAGAGTAAGCTCTTATTTTAATAAAACCTTTATCAATTATAAAACCCACGAATTAGTTTAGCGTATTGATCGCATTGAATTTACCATTGTAGATTCCGAGCAGGATGCTTTTCTCCTTGAAAATAATCTTATCAAACAGTTTCAACCCAGGTTTAATATTAATCTTAAAGACGATAAGAGCTATCCTTATATAGTTATAAAAAATGAACCGTTTCCCAGGATATTTCTTACGCGCAGAAAAATAAATGACGGTTCTGAATATCTTGGTCCATTTACGTCCGTAGGAAAAGTAAGAGAGCTGATAGATTTTATACGACAGAACATTCCGTTGCGTACCTGCAAGCTGAATCTCACCAGGCAAAATATTGAAAAAGGAAAATTTAAAGTCTGTCTCGAATATCACTTAGGAAACTGCAAAGGCCCCTGCGAAGGATTACAAAGTGAGGAAGACTACAGGGAAGGTTTGAAGCAAATAAGGAATATTTTGAAAGGAAACCTTGCGCCGGTAATAGCTGCATTTAAAGAAGGTATGAAAAAACTGGCAGAGGCTATGGAGTTTGAAAAAGCGGAAATACTAAAAAAGAAAATCGAGCACCTTCAACAGTACCAGGCAAAATCAACCGTAGTAAATAATAAGCTTGGCAATCTTGATGTGTTTTCAATTATACAGGAAGGAGATACGGCATACGTAAATTATTTGATGGTACAGAATGGTACCATAGTGCAAACACATACCCTGACGCTTGAAAAAAAATTAGAGGAAACTACGGAAGATATTCTTGAATTTGCCATTGCACAAATACGTGATACATTCAATAGCCTGGCTACTGAAATTATAGTACCTATTGCAATTAATTTTCCGCAGGAGGGTATTACTGTTACGGTGCCGAAGGGGGGCGATAAGAAAAAATTGCTGGATCTGTCTGAAAGAAACGTGAACTATTTCCAGGAAGAGTTAAGAAAAAAGAAGATGCTGAGGCTGGAAGGAAAAACCGATGAAGAAAAGCTGGGTATACTTCAACAATTGCAGGAAGAGCTTTCGCTGCCGCAAACGCCACTGCACATTGAATGTTTTGATAACTCAAATTTCCAGGGCAGCTTTCCTGTATCTGCAATGGTTTGCTTTAAAATGGGCGTGCCCAGCAAAAACGATTACCGTCATTTTAATGTAAAGACGGTTGAAGGGATCAATGATTTCGCCACAATGAAAGAAGCAGTCTTCCGCAGGTACAAAAGATTATCTTCAGAAGAGAAACCTTTACCACAGTTGGTAGTTATTGATGGCGGTAAAGGTCAGCTTAGTGCTGCAATTGAAGCCATACATGAGCTGGTGCTTGATGGAAAAATGACATTGGTTGGTCTTGCAAAAAATGAAGAAGAGATTTTTTTCGCCGGAGATACACAATCTATAAAATTGCCCTGGGATAGCAGCAGCCTGAAACTGCTGCGTCAAATTCGCGATGAAGTACATCGTTTTGGAATAACTTTTCACCGGCAAAAAAGAAGCAAAGGTACATTTAAAAATGAGCTTGAAACAATTTCCGGGATAGGCAAGGCAACTGCTGATATATTGTTGAAAGAATTTAAATCCGTAAAAAAGATCAGGACATTAACGCAAGAGGAGCTTTCTGATATTATAGGCAATGCAAAAGCTGTAATTCTGCAAACATATTTCAGCAACAGGAGCCAATCTTAAGAAAATTACTGACGACCAGCTACTATATAAAAAGGGGCCCGGATAGATATCCAGCCCCGTTTTTAAAATCCAATATCCTATGAAAAACCGAGGTAAAGATAGCATAGGGCTTTCACATGACAATACCTGAATCCGGGTATATTTACAAGCCCCGGTTTTGTGCGGGTGCTTTGGGTTGAGCTCTGGAACCCGCGTCAGCATTGAGTTATGGGTGTGAATTTGGGTGTCCCGGGGTGTTTTTATAGCTTTAAGCGGTCATGTTTGTGCGCAAAAAGCGAAATAAAAGTGGTACAGTCAGTGTCCAGATCATAGATAAGTCATCAGGGCGGTATGTATTGCATAAAACAGTAGGCAGCTCAGCGGATGCTTTGGAAATTGATTTTCTTGTAAAAAAGGCTAAACGCATAATACTTGCCCGGGGCGGTCAGCATGTACTTGATTTTGACAGGGAAGCAGAGCTACAATATGTAGATACTTTTATAAATGGGCTGGCTGATTTTTCCCTAATAGGACCGGAGCTTTTATTGGGTCGGATATTTGATGAAATTGGCTTTGGTACCATTCAGGATAGCTGGCTTCGGCATCTTGTTATCACCCGCCTGGTTTACCCCGTAAGCAAATTAAAAACAGCAGACTATCTGTTCAAATACAAGGGTATAGAAACCAGCGTATACAGCATCTGCCGGTATTTAGACAAGCTGCATGCCCGGCAAATGGAACAGATAAAGCAAATCAGCCTTCAACATACATTAATGGTATTGGGCGGCAGGCTTTCGGTAGTATTCTACGATGTAACCACTCTTTATTTTGAAGCTGCTGATGAAGACGATCTAAGGAAAACAGGATTTAGTAAAGATGGCAAAAACCAAAACCCTCAAATTGTACTTGGGTTACTGGTGAGCAGAGACGGCTATCCATTAGATTACTCCATTTTTGAAGGGAACAAATATGAAGGAGACACTTTACTACCCGTCATTGAGCATTTTGAGCAAAAATATCAACCCGAAGCCCTTATTGTAATCACCGATTCAGGTCTGTTATCGCAAAAAAACGTTGATTTGCTTAAAGCCAGGCAGTATCAATACATTTTAGGAGCCAGAATAAAAAACAGGGATAAGGCAATTACAGAAAAGATATTGCGATTGGATTTAGCGGATGAACAAAGCGCCATCATCCCCCTGGATAATGAAGAGCGGCTTATCGTAGGCTTTCGAAAAAGCAGGGCAGTAAGAGATGCCAAAAACCGTAAGCGTGGGCTCGAAAAGCTGGAAAAGAAGATCAAATCCGGTAAACTTACCAAATCCAGCATCAACAACAAGGGCTATAATAAATACCTGAAGCTGGAAGGCGAAATAAAGGTATCTATAGACAGGGAAAAATTTGAACAGGACGCGTGCTGGGACGGGCTGAAGGGCTATATCACCAACACCCTGCTCAGTAAAGAGGAGGTTATTGAACAGTATGCCCAACTATGGAATGTGGAAAGAACTTTTAGGATATCGAAATCAGATTTACAGGTACGTCCGATCTATCACCGGCTAAGGAAAAGGATCGAAGCTCATATTTGTATATCCTTCGTTGCCTGTAAAATTTACAAGGAGTTAGAGCGACAGTTAAAACAGAAGGGATCGTTGCTTAGTGCGGAAAAGGTCATTGACATCCTGAAAACAATTTATAAGGTGACCATTCAAACACCTTTTTCCAATAATTTATACCAACGCCTGCTTATCAAAACCAACCAACAGCAGCAGGTGGTTGACCTGTTTGACCTCAAAATTTAGCCCCCCCTTGTTTTTGGGTGTCCCATCGCACAAAACCGGAAAATTACTGACGACCAGCTACTATATAAAAAGGGGCCCGGATAGATATCCAGCCCCGTTTTTAAAATCCAATATCCTATGAAAAACCGAGGTAAAGATAGCATAGGGCTTTCACATGACAATACCTGAATCCGGGTATATTTACAAGCCCGGTTTAGTAATTCTACTGCATAGTTAGTTATAAAATAAAACGGGAGCGATGGATTATCATCGCTCCCATTTAAATACATTATTAAAAATTAATATGACCAAAGATCCTGTTCGTAATTAAAAATCCTGTCTTTTATGCTTTCACCTTCCAGTAATCTTAAAACGCCATCATTGATGTATTGTTTCAAATACTGATCGTATGGATTATCAAGCGTGGATTTGATAACATAGCTTCCAAAAAAGCGGCTTTCGAATAATTCCTCCCAGCTCATACGGGCGCCAAAGTTTTTACCATTGTATACCTCGTATTTAGCAAGAGCGGGTCTCATATCAGGATAGTATATCCAGAAGATAGGGGCTGAACCAAGTTCTTTACCTGTATTCTTATCAAAGTAAGTTTTTACAGGAGCGATGCCCAGGATCCTCACATACATTCTTGAAGATTCTTTATCAAACACCCACTCTTCTTTAATCCTGAATTTGGTAACATCGTCCATATTGAACTCTTCACATACAACAGACTCCTTCATGATACCTTTAGATAAAGTAGGGTCTTTGTCAGTGTCAGGCACCATTATAGTATCGCAGCTTCCTGCAAGTTTTGTCCCTATTTGCTCCAATGTCATGGGAGTGGTGAACCTGTCGTCAATAGAAGCATCGAAGGCGGTCACTTCTCCGCTTTTTACCGTATTCAACAGAATAGCGATAAAGCGTTGGTTACCATTATCTTCATTTGCCGCATAGCGAAACGGAAGATTCATTTTTTCGCGGATATCTATTTCTCTCCACACTTTTTCCCTGAAAATGGCATCATCCTCACGAATATGCTCATACGCTAATGGTGTTCTGTCTTTTACCAGGTTTTTTTCAATCGCATTATCATTGCGGAGTGATTTCCTGATGGTGTCCATTTTAATAGGATCTTTTGGCAGCGCTTTTACCACCATTGTATCCTGCTTGTTTACACCAAGATTTGCGTCAGACAGGTTATCCTGTGTTTTTTTGGCAGGAGTTTTCTTTTTAGTGGTTGTGGTTTTCCGTGTAGATTTTTTTCTTGTCTGCGCGTCTACCACATTAATTGCCATTCCAAAAGCAACTACCAGTAAAGCATATTTCGCGAATTTCCATTTCATGGTCAAAAATGTTTATAAAACTCTAAATAGATATCAACTTACTATTTCAAAATGAATGATAAATCTTTCAATGATATTGTTCTTCCATCAGGGCCCCTTGCCTTAATGTTTGATATATATACGCCGCGACCTGGCTTTAAGTTACTCACTACGTTAGCAGCTGCACCGCCCCAACGAGCTCCACTATTGGCAACAGGATTATAATCAGCGGTGCTCAAATCAGCTATAGAATAACTTAATACTTCATAATTAGCTTCAAATTCTGAGTTTTGCAATACGGCTCTTACACCACCCATTGCCTTAAATTGAGCGGTAGGTACTTGTCCCATTTCGAAGGTGCCGACCATTGCAGTAGGAGGAGGCAAATATTTTACACGGAAAGATACTTTCCCTGCAGATTTACCATCAACCAGTACATTAACATCAGCAGTTCCAGGCTCTTTTGGTTTAGCAATATATTTGCTGCCGCCGGCTTTGCTAACATTCCCATTGCTGATAGATGCGCTAACTTTTTCGCTACCTGCACCTGCTGTTATTGTTAACGGGTTATCAACACCAACATACAATACATTCATTTTGTCAGCCATTACCGCCACTCCTGAAGGCTGACCTACTGTATATTCAAATACTTTGCTGATTGTTTTTTCCTCACCTGTAGAAGGATCAGGATATTTTACATCAATTTTTACGCTATGACCACCAGAACCACCGGCAGGCATTTTGATTTCAGCAACACCATTCTCGCCAACTGTGGCAGGTGATCCGTTAATGAATACCTGGGGCTTAACACTTGCATTAAATGCACCCAGTCCAGCCTTTAATTCCAATTGCTCGCCCGGCATCAGGTAAGTAGAGTTTGCGCCAATCATTGGCTCAAACTTGTCAAAAACCACTTTTACATCTCCAATTTTCTTGAAACAGTAAGAAGCGACTTTGTTTTCCGTATTCTTCACGTCATTCTGAAACTTACTTAATATAGTAAGCGCGGCAATAGTAGGGGTCATGTGGAAATAAGCGTCTGTCCAACTTTGGCTGGTATTACCAGCTTCAGAAACAGGTTGTTCAAGATTGATCGGCAGGCTGTGATCAAATTCTTTCGCGATCTCAGGGTCTATTGCCAATATATCTTTTTTATATTGCTCCAACGCTGTACGTAATTTTTCACCTTCGCCATTAGTAGCCATCAGGCGGGTTGCAGCATCAAGATTTTCTACTTTGAAAGTAGTGTCACCTTTTTCAGGTGCATAACCGCTTTCCCTCTTTAATTTATCTTTTAATTCATCAATATAAGATGAGATTTTGGAAGATAACTGCTGCACCTGGTCAGCTTTAGGTTTCCATATTGCCGCTTTTTCACGGGTTTTAGGGTCCTCAAGGCTGGATGAAAGAGAAGCGTATATTTCGCCGGAAGCTGCAGACAGCGTTCCATTTGATTTAACTAAACTGTTATCAACTGTTTTAAAGGCATTGATGATTTCGGCAGACACATTCAGCGCCAGCAATGCTGTCAGCACCAAATACATCATATTAATCATCTTCTGCCGCGGCTCTTTAGGTAGTGCCATGATTTTTCAGGATTTAATATTTACGAATCAAGGGTTAATAATATGGGATTATAAATCCACCGTTTTGATTATCTGCCCTGCATTGCAGCAAGCATGTTACCATATACATTGTTCAGGTTACCAAGGTTTTTAGCCAGCAGGCTGATCTGCTCCTGCGTTTTCTTCGCATCTTCCACGCTGCCCTGCATTGTTTGGGAAGCCTGTACAAGATTGCTATAGAAGCCATTCATCGCTTTAAGGTGATTGTTGGTATCCTGTAACTCTAATTCGTAAATAGTATTTAAAGAAGATAAATTCTTTGTAAGTGTCTGAACCTGGCTGTGGAACTGCTTTGTTGAATCAGCAGCTTCATTAAAGCTTTTAGCGGTATTGGCAGCACCGAGATAAGCATCTTTTACCTGGTCGAGCGCCTGGGTTGCAGCCTTGGTTTTAGCAGCATATTCACCGGTTGCGGCAGTTACATCTGCTATATCAGCCATTTTTTCTACTGTTTTACCCAATTTGCCGAAGTTTTCACCAAGACGTTGAAGGTTTGTAGGATTGATAGCTGCATCCTGCAACATTTTATCCATAGAAGCCAATGCGGGGTTGCCACCAGCTACGCCTACACCACCTTTCAGTGATTCTGCGATTTCTTTCATTTCACCACCGGGAGGGGGTAAGAATGCATAAACTAAGAAGATTACAGCTTCAGTTAAAAGACCAACTGTAAGCATCATGTCTGCAATAGGCTTGTGAAGGATTTTAGCCCATGCGCCAAAGATAACGACTGCTGCGCCTACGCACACAAATACGTTTACTAGTCTTTCGGTGGATTTACTTGTGCCTGCCATAAAAAGAGAATTTTTGTTTTTTTAAAGGGTTTTTCTGTTTTTAGATTTCAAAAGGTAATGATCATACAATGTCAAGTATTTCACTTCACAAAGCATAATTAGTTTAGAATTATTAACTCAAATTATTTACTAAGCAATAAGTTAGGTAAGATAGTCTTAGAGTTTATTATCTGTTCTTGCCAGACGGTGGAAGATCGATAACGCATCTGAAGCCTATATAAGATTTTGCAGTATCCTGGTATTCATAAGCACGGGTGCTTGTTTGCAAGAAGTAGCCAACGTCTTTCCAGCTGCCACCGCGTATTACTTTACGTTTCATACGGGGAGGATCGCTATCTTTTGCATTCCAGCGAATATCAGGATTCATATCATGCTGAAAGTTATAAGCACCTTCGTAATAGAAAGATGAAGTCCACTCAGCAACGTTTCCTGCCATATTATATAAACCGAAATCATTTGGCCAATATGCATCAGCACGTACAGGATACAAACCGCCGTCTTCTGCATAATTACCACGCCCGGGTTTAAAGTTAGCTAACAAGCAGCCTTTCTTGTTTCTCAGGTAATAACCACCCCATGGGTAAGGAGCCTGTGAGCGTCCGCCACGGGCAGCATATTCCCATTCTGCCTCAGTAGGCAATCTAAAATCAGATTCCTGTGTTCTTTTCTGAGATTCGAGATATGCGTTCATGTATTTTGTTCTCCACTCGCAGAAAGCTACTGCCTGTTTCCAGTTAACACCAATTACAGGGTAATTACCAAACGCAGGGTGAGAAAAATATCTTTTTGACATTGGTTCATTATAAGAGTATGAAAAATCTCTTACCCAAACCAATGTATCAGGATAAATAGGTACTTCTGTTTTTTCAATAAAAGCAGAACGTGGCTGAGATGCATTTTCCTTACGGGCAGCTTCTTTATACTTGAATGTTTCAGAATGATAAATCAGCTTGGTTGCATCAATTTCTTTTTTGCCGAAGATGCGGTTGTCAGGAGAAACGATCATGGCATCTAACTGCTCAACTGTTTTAGGATCGCTCCATTTTATAGCCTGAATTTTTTTCCAGTCAAGGCTATTACCATCTTTTGCTTTATACCCAAGTTTTTCACCGGCGATAGAATCTCTAACCCAATGTACAAACTGGCGGTACTCATTATTGGTAATTTCAGTTTCATCCATCCAGAAACCACTGATGGTTATTTGCCTGTTGCGGGCAGTAAAGGCATAATTTATGTCTTCATCACTGGGACCCATATGAAAAGTTCCCTGAGGTATATAGGTCATGCCTGGAGGCTTTGGCAAAGAATACTTACCACCAGGTGCTACACCCACCAGTTGGCCTTTATCTTTGTTAGCCGCTCCTCCTTTAGAAGAAGACTTTGATTTGCCACAACTTACAATCGCAATTGCGAATGCAGTAATTACAACGAGGTTGTTGAAGAGGCTTTTCACTTTCATAAAAATAGCTTAAAGGGTATTTGGACAAATATAGATGAAATATTAATTTAAATTTTCAGCGTTTCAAATATTATATATTTTTTAGCGAACAGGCATTTTATGCCGGTAACACAGGTAATATAAACGGTGCGCATTATTAGTTATTGTCTTTTTACACTTTATCCCTGCCCATCCAACCCTATCATTTCTATCAACGCGTTTACATTCTCCAAGGGTTTCAGGCAATTATAACTACGGCACAGATATATATATGTTTTTTTATTTACCCGTCTTTTATATAAAAGCGGAAAATCATCCTTATCATTCAATGAGGACTGTAACACTTTGTTTGGAACATAAAAGCGTAAGAAACAATCTTTTAACATTTCAGCATTATCTCCTACAATAGCAACTTCATTAATCCCTTTATGATGATCTGTAATAATGTTAGCCCAAACTCCAAAGGATACAGGATATTTTACCACTATATCAGCCATTGAGGCAATGATTTTTTCAACTCTTTGCCTCCATTGACTTTTATCAAAAACAAGCGATAAATATTGCAAATTCCAAGCCATTATTGCATTGCCGGAAGGCGTGGCTCCATCATATATTTCCTTTATACGTATAATCACATCCTGCTGGTTGCAATGCGTATAAAAAAACAGTCCTGTTTCTTCATCCAGGAAATTACTTACCACATAAGATGTTAAACTATTTGCTTTCTTCAGATAACCCTGGTCGCCTGTAATCTCCTGCAAATAAATTAACGCCTGGATAGTGTATGCATAATCATCAACAAAAGCCGGTATAGCGCTTTTGCCTTCCTTATAACTGTGCTTTAGCCCTTCACCATCACTAAATTTCTGTAATAAAAAGTGCATATTGCTTATTGCCAGATCTTTATACAGTACATTGCCTGTTGCAGCACATGCTTTCGATAAAGCAATATTCATCAGCGCATTCCATCCTACTAATATCTTGTCATCTAACCCTGGCCTGATTCGTTTATTTCTTTCCTGCAAAAGCATAGAACAGCAACGCGACAGTATGTTACTTAGCTCAGCCTGGTTTATTCCTGCTTCCACGGCAAATACTTCAGGCGGTTTTGGAATATTGAGAATATTTTTCCCTTCCCAGTTACCATTACCGGTTATATTATAATACGAACAAAACAATGAAGAATCCGCCCCTAATACATTATCAATTTCTCTTTTACTCCATACATAAAATTTACCTTCCTCCCCTTCGCTATCTGCATCGAGCGCTGAAAAAAATCCATATGCTTCGCTCAGTAATTCCCGCTTTACAAATGCAATGGTTTGCGCTATTGTCTCTTCATACAGACTTTTCTTTGTGAGTTGATATGCATCGCACAAAACAATAATCAGCAAGGCATTATCATACAACATTTTTTCAAAATGAGGAACCAGCCATTCCGTATCTGTTGAATACCGGGCAAACCCGCCTCCCAATTGATCGTATATTCCGCCGCATATCATTTTATCCAGGCTCAACAATGCCTGACGCAAAGCCTCTTCATTTTTATAATAATGATAATAACGCAAACAAAAAGCTATTGAAAAAGTTTGTGGAAATTTTGGCGCACGCCCAAAACCGCCCCATTCCTTATCGGCATTCTGCATAATGTTTTCAAACATAGTATCAATAGCCTGCCGCGTTATTTGCTGCTCTTGCGAAACCTGGTTTATACCAAACGAGTTAGATTGCAGAAGATGTTGTGTAAGATTATCTGCCTGGTTATATATATCTGCACGCTTATCTTTAAAAGCCTTCATCACCCCAACCAGTACCTGTTCCCATGAAAGACGGCCCGACACAGGTGACGGCGGAAAATATGTACCTCCGTAAAAAGGCTTTTTATCAGGCGTAAGAAAAACATTCAATGGCCATCCGCCGCTGCCCGTCATTGTTTGTACGGCATTCATGTATATATGATCAAGATCAGGTCTTTCTTCACGGTCAATTTTAATATTTACAAAGTGTTCATTCATGAAAGCCGCTATCTCTTCATCTTCAAAACTTTCTTTTTCCATTACGTGGCACCAATGACATGCGGAATATCCAATACTCACCAATACAGGCTTATCTTCCTGCAAAGCTTTTTGCAGGGCAGTTTCTCCCCACGGATACCAATCCACAGGATTATGCGCATGCTGAAGGAGATAAGGACTTGTTTCGTGAATGAGATGATTTGTGTAATTATCCATTCAGCGAAATTCGGAGTTATTTTGTTTTATGACTGTTGATATATTTTTCCAGGGCGGCCACCATGGAAGGGGTTTCAGGTGCAGGAGCTTTAATATGCAATGTTAACCCGGCTTCTTCAACTGCTTTTGAGGTATTGTTTCCAAAAGCACCTATTTTAGTGCCGTTTTGCTTATAGCGCGGAAAATTTTCGAGCAGGCTTTTTACACCGCTTGGCGTAAAAAAGCAAATAATATCATACTCTTCTTTGATGAGCAATTGTTTTACATCATTACTGATGGTACGGTACATAAATGGCGTTGCAAACTCACATTTGTTTGTCTTAAGCCAGTTCACAATTTCATTATCCTGCTGGTTTTCAGAGCATGGATACAGGAACTTTTCGTTTTCCTTGTGTTTGTTAATTACATCAAACAAACTTTTGTTTGTACCATCTGCCCCGTAAAATACCTTGCGCTTACGGTATAGTATAAATTTTTGAAGATATAATGCCACAGACTCCGTAATACAGAAGTATTTTGTGTCTTGCGATATAGCCACTTTCAACTCCTCGCAGGTACGAAAAAAGTGATCTATCGCATGACGGCTCGTAAAAATAACCGCACTATATTGGGCTATATCTATTTTTTGTTTGCGAAAATCTTTAGCAGGTATCCCTTCCAACCGGATAAAAGGAAAAAACTCCAGTTCAACACTGTGCTTTTTGGCCAGCTCAAAATAAGGGGATTTATCTGAATCAGGGCGCGGTTGGGTTATCAGCACTTTCTTAATAGAAACAACAGAACTATTTCCTGCCATTGTTTTCTGTTTTACTATATGTTTGTCTGTATTCGGCAACGTCTTTGCAAAGTTACAAACTTCTTGTAAAAAAATCCACCAACAGCCTGTAAATCAGTAATACAGGTATGATTTCGAAGCCGGCAACATAAAGAAGCAGATGTAACCCACTAATTTTTAGCTCGTTACGAAGATTACTATATGCCAATATAAAGCGATAAATGAGTATAAAAATTATCGAGATAACTGCAATACTGAATGCCGCCTGCCGGATTTCCCTGTCAGAAAAAGCCAGGATGAGTATAAAGGGCAGAAGCAGCACAGCTAATATTTTGTTTATCATGAATACAATAAAGCTGTAGGTGGATGCGGCTTCTTCCTGCCCAAATATCCAGCCGGAAAATTTTAAAATAAAATATTTGAAGGTATAGATAGCTCCGATAGTAAAAAAACAGATGCCGAACATTACCCAGGGGCTTTCTATAGTACCTGTAAGGTAATCAACCGCAAGGTAAGCGAATAAAGAAAGGCTGAAAACAAAAAAGATATTAAAAAGTAAGGTAGTCATGCCTGCCTGCTGCAACTGGTCGCGGATTTGCTTTTGACGTGTAGAACGCCAGAACACATTAAACAGGTCGTTAAAATACTTAGGAAATCCAACCCGTAATATTCCGAGAAAAAGAAGTGTGGCGCAAATAATGTAAAATAACTCATCCTTATCAGACGCCCTATAGGGTTTAGATGACATGTTGACAACACCATCTTTTAAATTAAAAAAAGGGTGATTGTTTATGAAAGCAGAGGTATAATCACCATAAGAAAAGGCTGTACTTTTTACAGTATCCTGGTTAACCGGCAAAACCTCTTTAAGGGGTATAGCCGTCGTTGGCACTTCTGCTACAGCATCTTTTTTTATCACAGCCGTTTCTACCGGTTTCTTTTTTACAACCTTCTTTTGCGCGGTATCAACAATACGAGGAACTATAGCAGTATCCGGCTGTGGTTTCGCCACAGCAGAATCATCCTGCGCGTATAAAGCGTAAACAATAAAAAATTGAAATATTATAAAACTGATAATGCTTCTCAAAAATGTCGGATTTAATTATTGCGCAAAAATATTCTAATACTCTCTCTCAAATACATTTCCATCAAAATAAACTCACTAATCCAAAATGTATTTTTGCCTGCCGGAAATTTAATGGCACATCATCTCTTTTTCCAACAGCATAACTCAGGTTAAAAATACCTGCCCTGGTTTCAAAAGCCATTCCCACACCAAAACCCAGATAGGTATGCGCTGTTTGATTAATGGCAGTGTACAATTCATTTTTTGCCCAGCCCCCATCTGCAAACCCAAAGAAATAAGAATTTAACCCGATAAAAAACCTGTACTCCGCAGTAATAACGCTATACCTGGAGGCATATATACTTTCTTCATCAAAACCTCTTAATAATTTGTAACCGCCTACCTGGTACATTTCATTCTGAAAAATATTTCGGGTAAATATTCCCCCCGCATTTATGGCTGCTTTTAAAACGGATTGTTTGCCCATTTTAAAATAATGAGCGCCTGAAAGATTTATTCTTGCGAGATAATTTTTTTTATCGAGCGTATCATACAGGGATGCATAATTGAAGTAATTATCATCTGCAGCCTTGGTCATTCTTGTAACTGCGCTGTTAGGTTTTATTTTACGAACGCCTGCGGCAACTACGATGGTATACTCATTACCCCTGCGGGGATTGAATGTATAATCTGTATTATTAAAGATGTATTGCAACCCGAGGTTGGTAGTATTTGCATCAATATAAGCAGGAAGTGTTTTAGTTACTCTTATCTGCGCGGTATCTATCCCTGATGGCAATACATTTGTTGCAGCATTTTGGAAAAACACACTGGCGCTTTGCCTGCCTGTTGAAATGTATTGTATACCAAATTTTGTATTCAGGTTAAGAAAAGAAGAATCCTTTTTTAGTAAATCAAAATTAAAATTGATGCCGAAAGGTGTATTAAAAAGATAAGGATGTTCATATAACAAATGTAACCGCGGAGATTTGACCTGGATCTGCTGCCAGTTAACCCCAATAGTTTCTCCGGAGCCCAATGCATTTTTCAGATTGATATTTGCCTCGCCGGTAATCTGAAGTTTAGTTCTGCCTGCAGTATTGGTGGCAGGTAAAAACCCAACCAGCACATCTGCCTGGCTGCTTTTTTTAGGGTCAATGTATAAATTTAATACGGAGCCAGTGCCGGCCATCGACATATCCCATGCCCTGACTTCTTTGAGGTAAGGCAACTCCATTAACCGCCTGCTTACATTTTGCAAACGCTCCTTCCTGTATAATGACCCATTCTCAATACCGAGATATTTCTGCAGGAAAAAATTTGAAATCTTTGCCTTACCATATACTCTTATGCTATCAATAATATACTCCGGGCCTTTTTTGGTATCCAGTTTTGCATAAAGTCTGCCATCATGCATTGCCATACTATCTAATACTATACTTGCAAACGGGTGACCATTATTCTCATAGTAATTCAGCATACGACTTTGCCAGTATTGCAACTGCACAAAATCGACCGGCTGACCATTCACGTATTTATCATTCCAGCCTATAACGGAAAGCATTTTTTTATCTGCGCTGTCTGTATTCAGCCTGATCCACCGGTATTCTTCGCCAAGATATAGCCATGCAGCAGCCATGGTTGTATCAAAACTGAGACTATCTACAGAAGCGCCTGCATACCCTTTTAATTGCAATGCAGGTATAATTTTATCAATATATGCTTTGCAGGCAGGCTGGTTAAGAAACAGTTCCTGTAAACCCAGTGTATGCGGTAAGAAGGTGGTATCTTTGTCAACAAAAAAATACCTGATCCTGTAGCTTTGCTGAGCGCTTCCGTACAGGGAAAGCATCATCAAAAAAAACAATCCTGAAACACAACGTAGCCGGCTCATTATAACAAATCTAAAGGCATTAATCTGAATTCAAAAATCGTATAACAGTTGGCAGGTATTTATATTCATATTCCATTTTGCAAACAGGCTTGCTTATACTGCAATTTTCATTTTTCCACCACACTGAAACACAAGAACGATTTAATTGATGGTTTATTGAAGGAGATAGCAATGACCCGGCCTTTTGCTACAAGCAAATTTATAGAAACCATTTATTTAGGCGGCGGTACGCCGAGCCTGCTTGAAGAAGCTGAATTGAAAAACATCTTTTCTTTGTTACACTCAACATTTATTATTGCTGATAACGCTGAAATTACGCTGGAAGCAAACCCGGACGATATTACCCCTCAAAACCTGGCGCTCTGGAAACAAATTGGCATTAACAGGCTGAGTATAGGCATACAATCTTTTTTTGAAGCCGACCTTAAATGGATGAACCGGGCACATAATGCCGGCCAGGCTTTACAATGTATAGCCGAAGCGCAGCATGCAGATTTTGACAACCTGAGTGTTGACCTTATTTATGGCACTCCTACCCTTTCAGATGACAACTGGAAATATAATGTTGACCGGGTATTGCAGTTAGAAGTTCCGCATATAAGCTGCTATGCGCTTACCGTTGAACCTAAAACCGCTTTGCAGCAATTCATCAGTAAACATAAAATGCAGGATGTTGATCCCGAACAGCAGGCAAGACAATTTCTTAAATTAATTGACTGGTTAAGCAAAGCCGGATACGAGCATTATGAAATATCAAACTTTTCACTACCAGGCAAGCGTAGCAGGCATAATACATCCTACTGGCAGGGTAAGCCTTATTATGGTTTTGGTCCGTCAGCACATTCGTTTGACGGTATAAACACACGAAGCTGGAATATTGCCAATAATGCGCTGTATATACAATCAATTAACCAGGACATATTGCCGGTTGAGCAGGAAATATTAACCGAAACCCAGCAGCTCAATGAATATATCATGACTTCGCTCCGCACGCTGGAAGGTATTGATCTTATTAAAATAAAAAATAGTTTTGGCGAACATCATTATACCAACATCTTAAAAACAGCTTCTTCATTAGGAGAGGGAAATATTATTTTAAATGATGAGCATATTATACTAACAAATGAAGGGAAGTTATTTGCGGATGGATTAGCGGCAGCGTTGTTTGCGGATTAAGTGAATTAAGGTTTTTTCCAGGATTTTTTGTGGAAGGCTTTTATAGCCTGATTTACCACCAATATCACTATCATTATTATGATAGCGCTGCTGCTGAATATGGTGTAGGAGAAGGGCATTTACAACTGTTTTCTGATGCTAATATACAAAACAGGGCTGAGGATTTTTGTTAAGAAAGGATGAACGGAAGCTACCAAACCGTAAGAAATATTCCTCTTATCCCCATATCCACACCGGTTTCCCCTCATTACGGTAAATACCTTTAGTCATTCGAAGCAGGCCGGTGAAAGCCAATAATTTTATCTGTCCTGATATTGTTAAGCAACTCATTATACTCTTCGTCTGTTATAACTCGTATTTCTTTTAGCCATTTAAGTTGATTTACCCTGAACTCATAAGGAGTATCAGGGTCAAACGTAGAAAATTTATTTTTTAAATGTTGCCGCATCGCATTATGTACACTCTCAATAAATGAATTAACAGTATTGAGAGTTGGTTTTGCAGCCAATAATTCAAGTACCTTTTGTCCTCCTGTTAAATAAAGAACATCTCTATTTCGGTTATAATATGCAACAATGGTTATGGCGGAAAAGAAAAACAATGCACACAACCAGAACATCTGATGCTTAAAAGGTTCATTGCTTCTCACAGAACTAATTATAAGTCCTACATAAAGGAGGTCAAATAACAGGAAAGCATAAAAAGGAATATTTGCAGTTTTTATGCGCTTTTTCACGATGTCGAAACCAAGTTCTTCAAACTTAATTTTATATTCAAAATCTTCCCGAATATTTTTAGTCTTAACAAGCAAGCCATCGGTTTCAATGAAAACTTCTTTTTTTGTTGTTAAAGTCTTTTGTATTAATTGTGTCATAATTTCAATAAGGTAATATGTAACATTAAACAAGGATAAACGGATGTATTCAAAAGATCATATTACCATACAGTTGGAATAATACCCCTTACCCCCATATCCACCACAGTTTCGCCTTTTGCAGGTTCCCACTTACCATTCTTTACCACTTCCTGCCATTCAAAACTTTTGTTGGTGGAAACAGCCACTTCAATAATAATATTTTTAGTTTCTTTCCCGGTTATGGTTAGTTTGCCGCCTGCAAAAGCTCCGGTAACCACTGATGAACCTGCCGGAACAGGTGATGTAGTATAAATCGGGTTAACCACCGTAGTTGCAGCTGTCTGTCCGAAAAGGGTGTCTACCTTACTGAAACCTCCATAGCTTATATTGCTTTCAAACCCCCAGTAACCCTGCTTGTGGTTTTCGTTTACGCTAATAACCTGCGAATTGATTTGATATGAGGTGATATAAGTATTGTAGCCAATAAAAGAAGCAAGGGTACCCGAAAAATCCTGGTCAATATGCAGCGTATCGCCAATTGTTGTATCAACATGATATTGTATAGTATAATTCTGGTAAGCCAGCGACACACGAAGCCATTCATATTCTCCCGGAGTAACATCTTTTAAACTAATAGCATAAAACACTTCATTATTTCCGGCAGGCACTGATTTATCAAAGTAAATTGCCGTGTCGCCACCCAATGTTGTTTCATCTGCTTTATAAATAATAGCACCATCATCCAAAGCCGTAGTGTTTGAAGGAACAAGCTCAATATAGTGAGCGCTCATTTTATTCATAACCGGGCTTTGCGCGCCATGCTCATCCGGCAGTGTTGATGGCTGACCGGTATTATCCAGCCTTTGTTGCGTAGAATCGAACCTGAACCTGAAAATTAGTTTCGGTTCAACAGCAGCTTCATCTTCTTTTGTACAGGAAATAATTCCCAAACACAGCAATATGCAAAACAGGTAAAACTTCACGTTGTGCTATTTGATTGGCAAACGAAGTTAGGTTTTCAAAAATTGCTTTGCAACAAAGAGAAAGTAATCAATTATTTAATTTAACAAATCCGCCGTCAATCGGGTAATCGCAGCCGGTAATGAAAGAAGCCTCATCTGAACAAAGATACAAGGCGAGATAAGCAATTTCTTCAGGTTTGGCCATTCTTCCTATTGGTTGCGTTTTAGAAAGCTTTTCAAACATTTCCGGTTCTTTGCCGGGATAATTTTTTGCCAGAAAACCATCAACAAAAGGCGTATGCACCCTTGCCGGCGAAATAGCATTGCAGCGGATATTATACTTCATATAATCCTTAGCCACAGAAAGCGTCATAGCTGCTACCGCACCCTTGGCGGCAGAATAAACAAACCTGTCGGGAATACCCACCAATGCCGCTATAGAGGCCATGTTGAGTATAGAACCGCCTTTTTCTTTCATAAAAGGAATGGCTTCGTGCAGGCAGTTGTATACTCCTTTAATGTTTACAGATACAATACGGTCAAAGTCTTCTTCACTGGTATTATCTGCCTGCCCTATGTGAGCAATGCCGGCATTGTTTACCAGAATATCAATTGAACCATGTTTGGCAGCAATTTCTCCAATTACACTTTTCACATTTTGCTGGTCGGCAACATTGCATTTATAAAACGCGCCCTTATTGCCTGCATCAACCATTTCCTGTACAGTAGCGCTGCCGCCTTTTTCATCCATATCAAGCACATATACATTAGCGCCCTGTTTGGCAAATACAGTAGTTATTGCTTTTCCTATTCCGCTTCCTCCGCCGGTAATAATGGCGGCTTTGTTGTTGAGTGTGAACATAAAATATAAAAGAAGCCCCACCCGGCCTCCCCAAAGGGGAGGAGACCTAAGCACAGCCCTCACTTTTCAAAGATTGTTTAATAAATATAAAACTTATTCCCTTCCCGCTTTCCTAAGCTTACCTCCGCAACTCTCAACCCCTCTATACATATATCAGCCTCTCAGAAGAGCTGGCCTTGTGCGTAGCTCTCCTCCCCTTCGGGCAGGCCGGGGGGGCTTTCTACAACGACACCCCTCTCTTCCACGGTATAAAATCATCCTGGTTTAACTGTACTGCCTTAGGAATTACTTCTCCACTTGCGGCTTTTATACAGTATTCCAGTATCTCCACACCCATTTGCTCAATGGTTTTTTCTCCTTCAATAATAGCGCCGGTATCTATATCAATAATATCTTCCATTCTTTTTGCAAGTGACGAATTAGTTGCCACTTTGATAGTTGGGCAAACAGGATTGCCTGTTGGCGTTCCCAAGCCGGTGGTAAACAAAATTAATGTAGCGCCGGAAGCAGTTTTACCGGTTGTTGCTTCCACATCATTACCAGGTGTACAAACCAAACTCAAGCCAGGCTTTTTCACTTTTTCAGTATAGTCCAGCACATCCACCACAGGAGATGTTCCCCCTTTTTTAGCCGCCCCGGTTGATTTAATAGCGTCTGTAATCAAACCGTCTTTTATGTTTCCGGGTGAAGGATTCATGTGAAATCCTGAACCTACTTTATGCGCCAGTTCATCATAGCCACGCATAAGGGTGATAAATTTATTGGCAGTAGCTTCATCTACCGAACGATCAATCAACTCCTGCTCAGCGCCGCACAATTCGGGAAACTCCGCCAATAATACTTTAGCGCCGAGGCCTACCAGTAAGTCTGCGCAATAACCCACTGCAGGATTAGCAGATATGCCGCTGAAACCATCGCTGCCACCGCATTTTACGCCTACGCACATTTCAGACAAAGGCGCCGGCGTGCGTTCCAGCTTATTCAATTCAACCAATCCTTCAAAAGTTTTGCGTATTGCTTCAGCAACCAGTTGTTCTTCACTTTTTGATTGCTGCTGCTCAAAAATATATAATGGTTTATCAAAATTGGGATTACGTTCTTTCAGATATTTCAGGTAATCCTGCACCTGCAGATTTTGACAACCCAAGCTCAGTATAGTTATGCCGCCAACATTGGGATGATCAGAATATGCAGCCAGCAATTCACCCAGTGTTTTAGCATCCTGGCGGGTGCCGCCGCAACCCATCTGGTGATTCAGGAATTTAATACCATCTATATTTTTGAATACTCTGCGCTGTTTCGGATCGGGTTGTAGCGCTGTTATATCAACAGCACCTAAATCACTTCCATCTTTAAATGCTTCTACCAAAGATTTAGCGTAAGATTTATATTTGTCGGTAACTGCGTAACCCAACTCATTATGCAACGCTTCCCTTATTACATCAAGATTCCTGTTTTCACAAAACACGGTTGGCAGAAAAAGCCAATAGTTAGCAGTGCCCACTCTTCCATCGCTGCGATGATAACCATTAAATGTTCTGCCTGCAAATTTTGATACATCCGGCGCATGCCATTCATATTTTACGCCTCTGTAGGAGTAGGGGTCTGCTGCATGTTTAGTGTTGTCTGTTGTCATCCTGCCACCTCTCGGTACATCAAACTGGATTTTGCCCACCAGCACACCGTACATATATACGGAATCTCCGGCCTTCATATCGGCAATAAAAAACTTATGTTTGGCATCAACATCATCAACCAGGGTATAACTATCGCCTCCATGCTCAATCACTTCAGCTTTTTTCAAATTGGTAAGCGCAACCAATACATTATCCTTGGGATGAATCTTCAGAACTCTTGCTTTCATCGTTGAAATAGTTAGTGGAATATTCCGGGGTTTAATTCTAAATAGCCAGCGAAATTATTGAAATGAAGGGGGATAATAAAAATTAAAAGGAAACCACACCATCTGCTCCTGTCGGAAGGGTATGATCAAACCTGCCCCTGGTAATTTTAAATGAAGGCAGGGTTGCTTCAAAAACGCCTGAAAGCTGGTTGTTAATGCCTGCGGCATTGCCCGGCATAAGTATCGCTCTGAGAAAATAAATACTGCCGGATCCCTTTTCAGAACGATTGCTGTTTATCATAAAATAACTATTAAGTCCATCTACTGTCAAACGGGTATTGTTAAAGGCTGTGAAATCATTATAAAAAAAATCCTTTTTAACGGACAATACTAAACTTACAGCATAAAAATCAGGCGAAAGCGCATCACTCTGCCAATGAATAATGAGTGTATCAGCATCAGGGGCAGAACCATCTTTAAACAATTCTATTTCGGGGTAAAGACGAGCGCCACGTAGTATTCTGTCTCTTGTACGAAAAGGTTTTCCGTTAATGTAACAAGACATTACATTATTGCCCATATCTGAAAACACCGATAAATTTTCTGCATCATCATCTTCGTAAAATACAGTATCATTTCTTTCACATGAAGCTAATGCTATCAGGATAAAGGCAACTACAATCCATTGCAGGGACAGAACCATTTTCATTTGCTTCTTTTGTTAAATTCAACCACATACCCAATGTTTATTAACAAAGGCACGGGTAATTTGTAATTGTAATTATTAAGGCTATCTACAACAGGAGAAGATAAGAATTCCACCTGCATGAATACAGCTCCGTTGCCCACATCACGTTTATACTGAATACCTCCTCCTATGCATGGCCCGATTTTTTTCAGGGATCTGTGGGGATTGAGCACTGTATATTTCTCTTTATCGTAACTATTATAGTCCACAGCTATTTTTTGATAGATAACTCCTGCATTCACAAATGGTGATATGGTATTTTTATCTGCCCATGATATTAACCTGAACCTGTTGCCAATGATAAATGCGGCTGAGTACCATTTGGCTTTGTATTGTGGGGTAATATTTAAGGGTAATGACGGATCGGGTGTATAGGCGACATCGTTACCTGAATTTTTACTTAGAGGAAGCCCGCCCTGAACCCTGATCAGCAACTGGTATACCCGGTGGTTGATAACGGGATATTGCAGCCCGAAATTTACCTGGCTGAACAAAGGCTTATTGGCAAGATCAGCGCTATAGCCAATATAGGGCTCTATAACGTTTTGTGAATGCGATAAAAATGGCATAAGAAGTAATAAGGCAAAGATCCGGGGCGTAAGTGTATTCATCTGGAGTATTGACTGATGAGATAAGTGACAATCAAAAAGATGAAAGTGTTGCCTGGATATGCAACTCTTTTTAACTTCGCTGTCCAAAGTCTCCGACCATAAGTGTTCGAAACCTGTAGGGTATTATTTTTGTTGTTATGACAGCAGGGAAATTGATTAAGCTAATACCACAGGATATTTTTCAAAAGTTGGCTGTAGAGACAAAGGTAGACAGCCAGGTAAAGAAGTTATCTGGCGAGGTGATGTTTAAGTTGATTCTCTTTTCAATGCTGGGTTCAGAAAAGCTAAGCCTGCGTGTAATGGAATCATTTCTACAGTCGTACAGGTTTAAGTCGTTTAGTAAATACGATATATTGGATGGCAAGTATAATTCTATTCGCGATAGGATATGCAGCATTACTCCGTTGTATTTTGAAAAGCTCTTTGAGACAATATTTGCAATTTATAACAAGGAGTTGAAAGAGGAGAAGGCTCTTAGTAAAGTAGATAGTACCTATGTGGCATTGAGTGCTAAATTGTTTAATGGCGGAATGATAAATGGGGATAATGATAAACGGTTTTTAAAGTACAGTGTTCAGGTAAAGGGCAGCCTTCCTGCGCTGGTAAAAGTCTTTAGTGCCCAAAGATATGTGAGTGAGGATATTGCCTTAACCGATATCATAAATGATAGTGATATTCTAAAAGGCAATATAGTTGTGTTTGACAGAGGGATACAATCACGGAGCTCTTTTGAAAGTTTTTCAGATAGCAATAAATGGTTCATTACACGATCAAAGCTGGACATTCGGTGTAAGGTATGCAAAACAAATAATGTTTTAGATAAACCAGAGGGCGGTACTGTCACCATTATCAGCGATGAAGTTGGTAAATTAACCAGTGGCAGAGCAAAAGATACCCGTCACTTGTACCGGGTAATCAAGGCTAAAATTGACAAGAGTGATGAGATGATATGCTTTGTAACCAATATGCTGGATGAAAATGCTTATCAGGTGGCTGGATGGTATAAACAAAGATGGGAGATAGAGATGTTTTTTAAATTTATCAAACAACATTTGAATGTAAAACACTTGGTATGCCGTGATGAGAATGGGGTAAAAGTAATGGTATATATGACAATGATATTAGCCATTCTGATTATTGCATATAAAAAAATAAACGGTTTAAAAGGATTTAAAATACCAAAGCTGAGATTTGAAATTGAACTAGAAAATGATATAATAAAAGAAATTGTAAAAATGTGCGGAGGAGACCCCGAAAAAGCCGCAGGGCTTTTCAGTTCAGCCTGATTCAGGTTTCGAACACTTATGGTCCGGAGACTTCGGACAGTCTATAGGGTTCCGAACCTTTCAAAGGTTCGGAACCCGGCTCTATAGTGTAAATGGCGTCACTTATATCACTTATAATGATCCCACAACTGGGCAACCTGGACAAAAGCAATTGAATGATTGGTCTGGATTATATGCGGTCGGCGCTGTTGGATCGGCTCCTTATTCAGGCCCGGTATTTGGAGGTAGCTAATAACTCGGATTAAATTATTGACATGGAAAGATTATTTTGAAATATGTTTAAGTTCTTATTATTTATCATTTCTAGTTTGCCAATTATAGCTAATTGCCAAAAAATAACTCCGGGGGATAGTTTAGGAAGGGAAATAGTCTATGACACAACCGCTTGGATTGCCATGGAAGACATTAACTTGCTTAAAACGAACAACATCTCATTCAAAAAACCCGACGAATTTACAGAGGTGCGGGGGTTTGAATGTTTCAAAGATAATCCCAAATTAGAGGTAATGTTATCTTGCGCCGGATACCAGTTGTGTTCAAAAAATCGAGAAGTAGTTCTTCTTCTACCATTTTATCGATTTCTTACGGAAAGTGATTCTGTAGAATTTAGAAAATCTTTCCCGAAAATGTTAATCGGGAACCTTAACTATCAACATGCTAGACAAATAAGAGCTCAAATACTTAATTATTTAGGAAAAGATCCATCGCTTTTGGGGGAAAATAAAAATTTTGAATGGGAAAAATATGTGACATATTATCCATCTAATGAGTCGAAATCTAAGTTTAATGCAGATACAGCAATTTCTTATTTAGTTACTTTTAAGAAGGATGATTATTACAAAGGAATTTATAAATATATGAAGGCTTTGGTTTTACAAAAAAATGGACGAGGTTTTGTTGAGATATTTTGTTTTTATACTGAAAGTGAACGTAAAAAACTTTTCCGTTATTGGAAATCTGTTGAGCGGATTTATAAATATGAAGACTGATTACTTTCTAATGAATGATAGGGTTGCGAATCTTTGAAAGGTTCGCAACCCTTCTCTAAAATTACCAGGAGCCTTCCTCCCAGAAGAAATCATCAAAATCATCATCCCTGCCTAATGCCAAAAAATTGTCAATGCAATCCAGGATCACATCCCTGCTGTTCGTTTCCAGCAACAGCATCTTATTGTGCTTTGTATATTTTTTACGTGTTGAGATATACGATTTCTTTTCACGATCCAATGCCTGTGTTGCCCAGTTTAAAGGCATACCACTCAAATGAAACACATTCGAGAATGCCGGGTTTTCACTAACAGCATACAGGTCATCCTCTAAATTTGCTACCTGCTCCTTTAGCAACTCATTGTACAATTCCAGGGTTTGTTCCGGTGTATCTGCTAATTGATTTTCGTGCTTATGTACCCATTGCATTTCCAGCTCCAGCAATTCGGGCAGGTTCCTGTTGTTATAAGCAACTGTTACCCGTTTCATATACTCTTCCTTCTCAGCTTTAACATTTTCATCCGCCTCCGTATCAGGGTGCAAAATTTTAGCAAGCGACAGGTAAATACTCCTGATACTTTTTTGCTTTAATGCTTCCTTTTGTTTTTCCATTGCTTCCTTGTCTATAGCACGCTGGCTCTTCTTCTTGTTGCTCTTCTTTTTATCCGTTCGTGTTTGTTCGTTCAATTGTTCTTCTAACTGCGCCTGTATCTTTTCAAAATCGGGGTTTTTATCATTGAGTACAGACGGATCAATTTTCAGCCCGGTTTGCTGATATAGCATGTCAGCAAACATCTCAGACATACCTGCCTGCTGGCGCTCCATTTCTTCCTCAAATGAAACATCATTATATGCATTGAAAAGCGCTTTGTCTTTATCCGAAGGTGGTACAACATGAAAGGCATCATCCAGCAGTTCATATATAAGATCATCCAGCAGGCTCCTGTCTTCTTTTGCAAGCTTTGCTTTTTTTCTTTTCTCATGCAGCAGATGCGCCATCTCAATCTTTGTATGACCCAGCTTTATCACTTCGGATTTTACCTCTTTTTCGAACAGGATCTGTAAAGTGCGCAGCTTTTCATGCTCTTCTTCTATTTGTTTTTTCAGATTGGCGATCTTTTTCGTTAACCTGTTAAATGCCTGCTGGTTTTTACTCAAAGGCTTTCCTTTGGATACGATTTTGGCTACACCGCTATTAGCCTGAACTGCTTTATCCGGTTCTATATTGAATAATTTTGTCTGCATAAAAATAAAATCACAAGCTAAAAGGCAAAGTTAGCCACCCATAAAACGCGTAGCATGTTGAGTTATTAACAAAAGGCGCACGGGTTCAGCTGCCAACATCATTCAAACAAATCCCTGATTAAATGAAGAGCATATAAGGGCAGATTGGTCAGCCACTCTTCCTTACGAAAATCCGACAAAGAAGTTCTTACAGCTATGGGAGGATGAAACTTATCTGAATATGCCCGCAGGCTTTTTGCTTTCAGGTTTTCTTCGGCTTTTACTTCCAGCGGCACCACTTTACCTTCATACTGCAAAACAAAATCAATTTCAGCCGTTGCAGTTTCTGCAGACCAGTAATATGCAGATATATCTTTAAGCGTTACAAGCTGCTGTAATACATATTGCTCGGTAAGCGACCCTTTAAATTCCCGGAATATCTCATTGCCTTCTATAAGGGTTTTTGCATCCAGATCGCTCATTGCGCCTAATAGGCCTACGTCAGCAATGTAGAGTTTAAAAATGCCGGACTCACTATACATATTTTCATTTGATAAATTGTAATGAATAACATTTTTTCATTAGGTAAAATGTGAAATCAGGCTGTTTTTCTTTATGAGATATATGGCGTCCCAGACTGCCATGCCTGCGGCAGGTAAACCGTCAGGCAGATTCGCCGCGCACTACTGTGTTGCCGCCTATACTTCACGACCAGGGTTCCGAACCTTTGAAAGGTTCGGAACCCTTTTTATCACTCCGTTACCGGCCGCAGCCACCTTTCCAGCTCTTCCCTGCTCATCCCCTTGCGTTGAAAATAATCTTCAAACTGGTCGGGCTGGATTTTGCCCACGCCGAAGTACTGGCTTTGCGGGTGACTGAAATACCAGCCGCAAACAGACGCTGCGGGATACATAGCCAATGATTCTGTAAGATGAATACCTGTTGCTTCTTCACCACCTAATAATTCAAACAGCTTATATTTTTCCGTATGATCGGGGCAGGCAGGGTAACCCGGCGCAGGTCGTATACCCTGGTATTTTTCTTTGATGAGGTCTTCGTTAGATAGCTGCTCTTCTTTTACATAGCCCCAAAACTCCTTACGCACTCTTTCGTGAAGGCATTCGGCAAATGCCTCAGCTAAACGATCGCACAAAGCCTGTAACATGATTTTGTTATAGTCGTCATGATCCTTCATAAATCTTTCCAGGTGTGGTTCTATGCCTTTGATGGTTACGGAAAAGGCGCCGAGATAGTCAGAAAAAGCAGCCTCTCCTAAATCCTCTCCCAGGGAGAGGACTTCTGCATCTTCATTGCTACTACCAGCTTCCGGGAGGTGGTTAAGGGCTTCGGTAATTTTATTGAGCACATTGTTGGTATCTTGTAATACTTCATCATTGCTGAATCTTATAACAGTATACCCTTTTTCTTTAAGTATTTCAGTTCGCTGCTGATCGCTTATCTTGCTTTCAGGCAGGTTGTGTATGCCGCCATCTAATTCTACAATCAGTTTTTTACGCAGGCAAACAAAATCGGCAATAAATTGAAGAATAATATGCTGCCTCCTGAATTTATATGAATCCAATTTCTTTCCTCTTAAAAGCTGCCACAAAGCTATCTCTGCTTCCGTGGGATTTTGCTTTTGCCGTATAGCAAATTCTTTAAGATATCCGTATAACGAAGGATCTGCGGTTTTATAATCAAAGCCCACATCCTGGGCCTTTGTGTGCTGATCCCCCTTTCCTTTGGAAGGGATCGGGGATAGGCTTTTCGGTTTTATAAAATCACTTAGGCTCAAATTTGGTTGCCCGGGCGCTTTCTTTATCTGCTGCCGCAGTGATTCAAGATATATTGCCCCGCCGTTATTATTTACAACAATTGTATCCTTCCCGTCGCTGTTTGCGGGCCAAAATCCGATAACACCCTGCGCTGTCAGCCATTTTTCATTTATAATAGTATCCAGCAGCTTATTGGCATCGTTATATAGTTTGGTTGCTTCCACGCCTACTTTTTCATCGGTAAGAATAGCAGGGAAATTACCGTGTAGTTCCCATGAAATAAAAAATGGCTTCCAGTCTATATAGTTTCGGAGTTCAGCTAAATTGAAGTCATTAAAAATTTTTGTGCCGGTAAAGGTGGGCGTGGGCGGTGTATAATTTTCCCAGTCAATAACAGTTTTATTCGCCTGCGCATCTTCAAAAGATAAATATTGCTTTACAGGTTTCTTGTTCTCAAAATCTTCCTTCAGCTTTTTATATTCATCGCGGGTTTTTCCTAAAAATTCCGGTTTCTGATCTGCATTAAGTAAAGAGCCTGCAACAGTTACACTACGGCTTGCATCCAGTACATGCACCACGCCATTGTCGTATTGCGGAGCAATCTTTACAGCCGTATGCATACGTGAAGTAGTAGCACCGCCAATCAACAAAGGTTTATTCATTCCTCGTCTTTTCATTTCATGTGCCACATTCACCATTTCATCTAAGGAAGGTGTGATCAGTCCGCTCAATCCAATAATATCTGCTTTTTCTTTTTCTGCTGTATCTAATATTTTATCAGTAGGAACCATTACACCCATATCTATAATCTCGTAACCATTACATCCAAGCACTACCCCTACTATATTCTTACCTATATCATGCACATCGCCTTTTACCGTTGCCAGCAAAATTTTTGGCGCGTTACCATTGGCAGCCAAAGGATTATTTTTCTTCTCTTCTTCAATAAACGGTGTAAGCCATGCCACGGATTTTTTCATCACTCTTGCAGACTTTACCACCTGTGGTAAAAACATTTTTCCTGCCCCAAACAGATCTCCTACTACACTCATGCCGTCCATCAGCGGGCCTTCAATTACATCTAAAGGTTTATGATATTTCTGTCGCGCTTCTTCAGTATCCGTATCTATATAATCTGTAATGCCATTAATGAGCGAATGTTTCAGCCGCTCTTCCACACTTTCTTTTCTCCAGCCTTCATCTTTCACTTCTGCTTTGCCTTTTGCTTTAACCGTTTCGGCAAAAGCAATCAGCTTTTCAGTAGCCTCGTTGTTGTCGTTATTCCGATTCAATATAACATCTTCGCACAGGTTACGAAGCACAGGCTCTATTTCATCATATACTACTAACTGCCCTGCATTCACAATGCCCATATTCATTCCTGCTTTTATAGCATAGTATAAAAACACGGAGTGCATCGCTTCACGCACGGGTTCATTACCGCGAAAGGAAAAGGAGAGATTACTTACACCACCGCTTACGCCTGTTAAAGGCATCAGCCGTTTTATTTCCCGGGTAGCCTCGATGAAATCAACGCCATAATTGTTATGCTCTTCAAGCCCGGTAGCTATGGCAAAAATGTTAGGGTCGAAAATAATATCCTGCGCATCAAACCCTACACGTTCTGTAAGAATTTTGTATGCACGATGGCAGATTTCTATTTTGCGTTCTTTGGTATCGGCCTGCCCCTTTTCATCAAAAGCCATTACAATTACCGCCGCGCCATAGCTCTGGCAAATGATCGCCTGCTGAATAAATTTTTCTTCTCCTTCTTTCATGGAGATGGAGTTCACAATACATTTACCCTGCACGCATTTTAATCCCGCTTCAATGATCTCGAATTTGGAGCTGTCAATCATGATAGGGATCTTCGCGATATCAGGCTCGCTTTGTATCAGGTTAATGAATGTCGTCATTGCCTGAACGCCATCCAGCAGCGCGTCATCCATATTAATATCCAATACCTGTGCGCCGTTTTCCACCTGCTGCCGGGCAACACTCAGCGCTTCTTCATATTTGTTTTCTTTAATAAGGCGGGCAAACTTTTTAGAACCGGTTACATTGGTTCTTTCGCCTATATTAATAAAGTTGGTTTCAGGTCGCACCACCAATGGTTCCAGTCCTGACAAACGGAGATATGGTTTTATAATTATTGGTTCAGACATAATATTTTTAAGCTATGGGCTTGGGGCTGTCGGCTTTGGGCGGTCAGCGGTCAGCAGTCAGCGATCAGCCTTAAGCTACCGGTTTTTATTCTCAACCTGAGGTCACAAATTGTGACCTCAGGTTATAGAATTTCAGCCTATCCTTCTTTCTCCCTTTCCCAAGAGAAAGGGAGCGGTACTGTAGAATATGCCCAATCTTTTTGTTCTACCATATTATCTTTTGAACAAATCCAAACAAACATTTAGTGTTCGCTTATACTTTGGCATTCACAACCACCCATGCACTACATTTCATCAACCCGCTTTGAATTTGGGCACCCCTCTCCGCTGCAGCGGAGAGGGGCTGGGGGTGAGGGCATCATTTCTTACCGGCAATTTTGAACCCTATGGGTTCCCTCGGCTTTTCTTCTTTTACCAGCAAACTTTTCAGCACTTTAAAAATCGCCTGTACTTCTTCATCCTTTTTAGTCAATGCCTCCTCTATCTTTTCAATTTTTAACCAAAGGTCTTTATTGTCTACCAACAACTGCCGCATCCTGGTATATACCCTCACAATCTGTATATTCACTTGTATCGCCCTTTCAGATTTTAACACAGACGAAAGCATGGCAACTCCCTGCTCGGTAAATGCCATAGGCAGGTATCTCAACCCACCCCAACTTGAGGTCGCAAATTGCGACCTCAAGTTGCTTAACTCTAAAGCTGAGAGTGTAAACATAAAATCATCCGGGAATCTGGAGATATTTCTTCTTACAGCCTCTTTAAGCCTTTTAGTTTCCACCCCATACATTTCAGCCAGGTCTTTATCCAGCATTACCTTCATGCCTCTTACAACATAAATTTTTTCTACAATTTCATTGGTTGTTACAACCATTGCTTGTTTTGGTGCTTTCATATATGTAATTTTTGATTAGCGATTTTCTCCTCATATCCCTTCATTTTCATCCCGCAGTTGCGGGATCAAGTTGACTAATTTTCCCTGCCTGTCGAAGGGCAGGCAATTAACTCCCTCTCCACCACCGGCAGTTCCCTCGGCTTTATATTTTTCACAGCTTCTGCTATATGCTTTATATGATCCGGCGTTGTGCCGCAGCAGCCACCTACTATATTTACAAAACCTTCTTTAGCCCAGTCTTCTAAAAAATGGGCGGTTTGATGTGGCGCTTCATCATATTCGCCCATGGCGTTGGGTAAGCCTGCATTGGGGTACGCCGATACATAACAGGAAGCAATATGTGACAGCTCAGCGATATGCGGGCGCATTTCACTGGCGCCTAATGCGCAATTTAAACCAACGCTTATCGGCTTAGCATGAGCAATGGAAGTATAAAAGGCTTCCAGCGTTTGCCCGCTCAACGTTCTGCCTGATGCATCGGTAATAGTACCGCTGATCATGATTTCTTTTTTAGGTGCACCAGGATTTTCTCGGTAGAATTTTTTGATAGCGAAAATGGCCGCCTTAGCATTGAGCGTATCAAAAATAGTTTCTATTAAAAAGATATCAACCCCACCATCAACCAGTCCGCGTATTTGTTCATAATAAGCGGTAACTACTTCATCAAAAGTTACGGCACGATAACCGGGATTATTTACATCTGGTGAAAGTGATAGTGTTTTATTCAACGGACCAATAGCGCCTGCTACCCAGGCTGACTTACCGGATTGCTTTATGGCTTCCCTTGCACATTGTGCTGAAGCTACATTCAGCTCATATGCCAGCGATTGCATAGCATAATCAGCCATAGCAATACTGGTGCTGCTGAAGGTATTGGTTTCAATAATATCAGCGCCGGCAGCAAGGTATTGCTTATGGATATCAATAATGATTTGTGGTTGAGTAATGCTCAACAAGTCGTTGTTGCCTTTTACATCGGTATGCCAGTCTTTAAAGCGCCCGCCACGGTAATCGGCTTCGGTAAGTTTATAACGCTGGATCATGGTTCCCATGGCGCCGTCTATTACCAGTATGCGCTGTTGTAATGCGATTCTTATATCACTCATAATTTTCCCTCCTTATCATTTAATAGAGCTGTTGCATTATGCTCAGTATAGTTACCTGCGCTGAAATGTGCGACGCAACAAAAGTTACATTACAGTAATGCAGCCGGCATCAAAAAAATTATACTAAACTTTAAAACGTTGGGAAACCGTGGTGGGAGTTTCTTATCGTTTATTAGTTCAGTTTTTAAACAGGCTGAACAATAAACAAATCCGCCTGTAATTGGCTGCAAAGGTAGGGAAGGAAATTGAAAGGACAAAGTATGGAGCTGTCAGTCATCAGGTATCAGCAATCAGCGCCCAGCTATTAGCTATCAGGATAGCTTACCACTTATCCCTTATCACTTACCACTAATGTGACACATATTTTTCCACCGGCATACGGTTTTGCAGGCTGCGGCCGAGTGTGAGCTCATCTGCATATTCGAGTTCACCGCCAAAGGATATACCACGGGCTATAGTAGTGATTACAACATTATACGGTTGAAGTTTCTTCTGTATATAATAAATGGTAGTATCTCCCTGTATATTGGGACTGAGCGCAAATATGATTTCGTGTATGCCTCCCTGTAGTACGCGATTTACGAGGGTTTCAATATTTAACTGAGCCGGACTAACGCCATCAAGGGGGGAGATAATACCACCGAGTACATGATACAATCCGCTGAATTGTTGCGTGCTTTCTATAGCAATAACATCACGTATATTTTCAACTACGCAAATGGTTTCTTTTTTGCGGGAAGGGTTACTGCAAATATTGCAAACGGCAGTATCTGATATATTGTGGCAAATGCTGCAAAAGACCACATCTTTTCTCATCTTATCTATCGCTTCGCTGAAACGCTGCACTTCATCAGGATTTTGTTTGATGAGATGAAGCACCAACCTGAGCGCTGTTTTTTTACCAATACCCGGCAGGCGGGCAAATTCATTCACCGCATTGTCTAACAGAGTGGAGGATATTTGCATTGGGCAAATGTAGAAAAAGTCTGAATGCCACAAATGCACGAATAAATAAATAAAATACGGACTAAAAAATCCATTCGTCCATTCGTAGCAACCCATAAACAGGCATTACTACTTCATCACATCCCCCGGCGGGATTAGCGGTAATTCAATTGTGATTTCATTATCCCAGTTGGCACGTATAGTATACTTTTTACTATCTGAGATAATTTTTTCGGGTTGTATTCTTTTCATATAGCTACCCGGGTCCCATTTGAGATTATTGTTCTTATCATACAGGATACGTATCTGGTACTCGCCGGTATGGAATAATGAGAAATTCAATTCCTTACTATGTGCCGGTTCAGCTTGCTCCAGCTTGTCTGCTTTAAAAAACAGGAATACAACATGCTGGGCTGTATCAAGATTTCTTATGCGTAATTTTAACGTGCCATAGTCGGCTTTTTTCTTTGTGATTATTTTAATGGTATCCTGCTTTGCCAATTCAAGCCCTGAAGAATCTTTGGCAATACTTTGTTCAAGTATCAGCCGGAAATGTTGTTCCTCCTTCCATGGGTATTTTAGATTAATGATTTTTCCCGAAGTATCACGGGAAATAGTAAAGCCTGCTACCGGCTGATATAATGTATCTGTAAAATGCAGTTTACTTTCATCAAATACAACCAGGGAATCATTGAAAGTGAGCATAAAATCAGACAGCAAATCCTGCTGACCTTCTGCTAAATTGGTACTATATGAAAGCTTTTTTTCTTTTTTAGACACCGCGCCCCGCTTAGGCGCTGAGGAAGGGGGTGAAGAGGGACCACCGCCTTTTTTTTCTTCGGGCACTTCAGAAAAGGCATATAGTATAGGAAGAATATCTCCTGGGCCTACCACAATGGCGCTATCATAAAAAGCAAACAAATCACTATTGCGTGAATACATTTTTTGTCCGCTCTGGTCTTTCAGTGCAAAAAGATTATAGCGCCCGGGAGCAATATTTTTAAACGCAAATAACCCGGAACTATCCAACCTCGTGAAATAACGGGGCTTTTCTTTCATCACGGCAGAATCATCAAAATTGCTGTGAAGCATTACAATCAGCGTACTATCCGGCTTGCCCGTTTCTGCAATAATTACTTTGCCCGATAACCTGCCACTATCAATATAGCTGCCGGTTGAAAACAGGTAAGTGAAGTTTTTATATGGATTGCCTTCATTCAAATCTTTTAACGACTTCCCAAAGTTGATGCTGTAAGTAGTATTTTCTTCAAGCGTATCCTTTATTTTAATGGTTACCTGTTTCAGTTTTGCTTCAATTACAGGATTGGTTTTGGGAACAGGGGAAACAATAAGTTGTTCTTCCGGTCTTTCAAGCTGAATGTATTCATCGAAGGTCAGCACAATTTTATCGCCTTTAAAGTTAATAGAAGAGTCTTTAGGTACTGCGCCTAACATTACCGGCGGAATAGAATCTCTCGGTCCGCCTGTGGGTGGTATAATCTGGGCACAACCCGTAGTAAAAACAACAAGTTTATAGAAGACAAAAACTATCGCGACCAAACATAAAATTCTTTTCATGCTATACTTATATCCGCTTCAATAAGTGGCAAACTTAAAGGCTTTCAGTTAATCAGCCCGCGTTCAATTGTCAATAATGTTGTAAATATTAATTTTCTTCCGCTTCTTCAGCAGGATGCAATGCTACTGAAAGCTGGTTGCTTTTTACAAAATTGCACCATTCGCAGTCAGGTTTTCCGCAACCGGTTTTAAATTCCCTGTTCTGTATTTTTTGCCAGGTGCTGGTAATTTGCTGCGTTACTGTAGTAATATCAGCATCGGTTACTTCAACGAGTTCGGTTTTATATACTTCGCCAACCGGTTCAATAAAATCAAATTCAGTGCTTACCACCTTCCAGTCCAGGGTTCTGTCATTATCAAGCAAAATTTTATAAAATACCGCCTGTCGCCAGTAATCACCGCCATTAGGCTCTTTATCATTAGGGCGAACCAATTTCTTTTTAGCGTTTTCATATTTACCCGTTTTATAATCCACCACATTGACCTGCTTGCCGTTAAACTCCAGTTTATCAAGCTTGCCATTGATCGGCACGTTTTGCACGGTTACATTCCTGATGGCTTTTTCGGCTACAATTATTTTATTCCACTTATCAATATAATTAGTATAGTATGCAGGTAGTATTTTTTCACCGTAAGCTGTTTTTAATTTAAAAGCTTCAGGGGTGAATGCTTCGCGGTTGTTTTTCATATACCAGTTAAAATCTGCCAGCAAATCTTCTTTTGGAAAAAAAACATTTCCGTTCTCCTTCATCTTTATAAAAAGCCGCTCAATACTCCAGTGAATAGCACTGCCAAAAGCCATGTTTTCATTTTTAGCGGCAGGTACACGAATAAGATTCTGGTAATAAAACTTCAGCGGGCAATTAAGATAATTATTAAGGTGCGTAACACTCATGGTGTAGCGTTTCAAAATCTCATCTATATATGCTGCTTCTACCAATTCAATTTCAGGTCTCGCTTTTTCAACAAAGCGCTGATATAAATAACCGGCAAGCAAATTATCATCAACTGTTTTGTTGATGAGTTTTAATACACCATCCTCAAGCAATTCTGTAACAAAAGTGCTACGAGTCTGCTCCTTATCTTTTTCATCTTTTACTGCATACGATATATGCAAATTTGTTTTAGCGCGGGTGAGCGCCACATAAAATAAACGGCGGCTCTCTTCTTCACCCGGTGCTGTAGTGCTGTTGCTTACCAGGTTATCCGGAAGCTTATACGAACGGTTATTCCCTCTGTTATTATCATCCCATATTTTTTGCGTGCAGCCTGTTACAAACACATGCGCATACTCCGAGCCTTTTGCACCGTGGGCTGTAACCATATTTATGCCCTCATCGTTGGCAGTAATTTTATATAATGATATGGGCAGGCGGTTTGCCTTCATGGTGGCAATATTATCTAACCATTCTTTCAGCGTAATATCGGGATTACGATGACTCTCTTCTTTTAAGTGGTCAAACAATGCATTCAGTATCTGCATCAGCCAGGGTTTTTCGGGGCTTTGCATTATATGAGAAAGCACACCGGCTCTTTGAATTACCAGCTCAAGCAGTTGCTGTACGGTACTGTTTTGCGAAGCCTTTAGTAAAGCTTCCAGCGTATCACTGATCTCTTTTACAGATTGACCATCAGGTTGATGGAACAGGTCAGCTTTGGGAGCAACTGCTTCAGCCATCATGCGGCGGAGCGAAAACAGGTCTTCTTTGGTTGCTTTATTTTTTGCATTAACCGCAATAGTGAGCTTTGCAATTTCAAGTGGTTGAAGTGAAAAGAATTCACTATGCAGGAGCAAAAACAATATATCATCGCCGCTATACGGAATATACCTTTCCCGCTCAATCCATTGCAGTATCAATAACAGGTTTCGGATAAAAGGCAGCTCCAGTATATCAATCTTCTTTTTTGCATTTACAGGTATATGTTTTCCCTCAAGCATTGAGGTAATAATTTCCACCTGCGCGTGATTGCGGTATATTACTGCAATTTCTTTACCGCTCACGCCCAGCTCCAATAGTTTTTCTATCTGCATGGTAATATCAATTGCCTCCTGCCCGGTATTGGCATATTCAACAATTGCTGGTTCAATCGAGATATCTTTAATGGCAGTATTAGCAGCAATAAGCGGTTTATTGTTTTCCGGATTAACCACGCGTCCGGTATTATGTGCAATAAGCCCGTATGCTGTATTTAATATTGGTGTGGCAGAGCGATAGTTATTAATAAGGTCAATAGTGGTTAGATTGCCTTCATACTTCTTTTCAAATGCTTTAATATTTTCAACATTCGCATCCTGGAAAGAAAAAATACTTTGGTCTGCATCGCCCACCACAAAAAGATTTGGCGTATCCCAATAGCCGGTGAGTTTTTGCAGTAATAAATTTTGTGAGCGACTTGTATCCTGGAACTCATCTACCAAAAAATACATAAACCGTTCCTGGTAATCGAGCAAAAGGTTATTATTTTTTTCGAAAGCGTTCAGCACCCACAGTATCATGTCGTCAAAATTATACCTGCCGGCAGCAGCCATCATTGCATTGTATTGCGGATAAAGATTTACTGCCGCACGAAGCATTTCCATTTTTTCGGTTTCATCGGCAATGGCTGCGGGCTTAGAGTCATTGGCATTAAACGCTTTATATTTCTTCTTATAAAAAAACCCTTCTTTGGTTGGCAGGTTCTTTATATAATCATCAATTCTTTCATTCAAAAATTCCGACGTCCATGCTTCTTTTTTCATTAAGCTGAACAATGATTTCAGCCTGTCTTTTTCATAATACACATCTCCCCGAAAACGTTTTAGTATATTATTCTTTTCAATAGAATCAATAAGCTTGTAAAAAAGTTCAATTTCTTCCAAATCGCCTATAGGCGACAAATTGAGTTTGCCGAAATAAGTGAGATTATCCTGGATGACTTCATTACAAAAAGAATGAAACGTGTGTATGCGCACATGGTACGCCGCAGCACCAATAATTTTAAGCAATCGATTGCGCATTTCTATGGCACCGTTATCCGTATAGGTTAAGCATAAGATATTGTTAGGGTTGAGGTCTGTTTGTCGCAGAATATTTGCAATACGTAAAGCAAGCACCTGCGTTTTGCCTGTGCCGGGGCCGGCGTTTACAAGAACAGGCCCTTCAATCGTATCTACCGAAAGTTTTTGTTGTTCATTCAGCTTATTATAATATTCCAGGAAACCCTGCTCTTTGATACTGTTCATTTTTAACCTGTTAATAGTATGCTAAAATATTAAATTGTTTTATTCACTTTTATGCAGCAGCCACATACCAGGAAGGTCGTTTACTATTTCTAAACAAAAATTATACAAGTACTATGCTACCAACGCCTGTGCTTTGTTGTTGTACATAATCGTTATTATGCAGGTACACTTATAGTAAACAAGCTATGCAACTAACGTTATAACATTGAAATATATAACCACTTTGTAGTATTGGCTGCATTGAAATGCTTCAATATTTTTACAATAGTAAGTGATACACTACAGCCGTTGAAACCAATTGATGAGCACGACACTTAATTCATTTAAAGTGCACCTACTTGCAAAAAAGCCGCAACATTTTTGTTAGTGGCTTTATAATTTTTTACAGGTACCAAACTAACCGGGTATGCGGCTGATATATTTTTCTATCTGCTTAATTTGTTCTACTACCTGTGGTGTTGTTGGCTTTTGTTCTTTTGCTCTGCGGAAATAATCTTTTGCTGCCCTGAATTCTCTTTTATTTATAAATATCTGGCACATTTGAAGATATGCCGCAGCAGTATTTTCTTTATCAGGCAAACCGGCGCGGATGGCTTTGCGGATATATTCTTCCGCCTGTTTCATATTGCTTTTTTGCATAGCAATGCTCCCCAGTTGAAAATAAGCCGCGCCTTCTGTTTCTTTCATCGGCATACCAAGACTCAAACTTTTTTTCATCATTACCTCGGCATTATCAAAGTCCTGTTTAAACAATGCCAGGTTTGATTTTAAAAAATAATATACGCTGCGCACCGGTTTTATAAGTAATCCTGGAAACTTAATTGAATCCAACACCTTTTGCGCGCCTTCAATATCACCATCTTCCATATAACCCTGTATAAGGCGCATGGGTCCAAACAGGAAATGGCTTACAATACCGATAAGCGCTATAAGATAGAGGGTAAATGCCGGCCAAAAGCCTGAATATATATTAACAATTATCGCCAGGGCCAACGCCACAAAACTGAGCGGCAAACGGTATTTTATCAATAATGTATAAAACTTCATATCCTGTTTTTAGGGCTGCAAAGATAGGGAACATGGCCTGTATGGCAAGGGAAGTGGTCAGTGGTCAGTAGTCAGAAGCTGATAGCTGACAATTAATAGCTACATATTATTCTTTCGCGTCATTTACTTCAATCCAGTAGCCATCCGGGTCTTTAAGCCATATTTGTTTTACGCCGTCAACCCGCGAAGATATACTGCCTTTTTTGCCGTTAATATCTTCCCATTCTATTGATCTTTGTTTTAATACATCGGTAAACGCCGGCACCGATGCTACACTGAAGCAGGTATGATTATTCTTATAATACTCCTTCTTAATATCAGCGCCCTGTATAATATGCATAGCTGTGCCCGGGCCTATTTTGAGCCAGATATGCTTACCATCATGAAATGGCTCTGGTATGGTGTCAAGCCCTAATACATTGATATAGAAATCGCCTGATTTCTGTACATCTACAACATATATAGCTACATGGTTTATATGGGCTTTAGGCGCCTGGGCAAATGTTTTATCGCAGAAAACAAACAATGCAAGGGCAATAAAGGAAAACCTGATTTTCATATTAATATTTAAAACGCTGAAAGTACTGAAATTTAGCAGCAGAAAATCTCCCGAAACTACTATTTTTGCAGCCCGTTATTATACTGAGTAATAACCGGTCCCGTAGTTCAATGGATAGAATAGAAGTTTCCTAAACTTTAGATACAAGTTCGATTCTTGTCGGGACTACTTCACCGGAAAGGTGCAATTTATTGCCGCCTTTCCGGTTTTTTATTTCGCTGAAACTTCCTCCCAATGTATATATCAGCCAAACCGCTTCATTCAAACGAGTGGTTCGATATTGAAATCCATCAAAAACAAGTTTTTCAGGATATATCGAACCAATGATATGACGTTTCTGCGCAACTGTTCCCTCTTCATACAAAGTATCTAACCTAGAAAGATTGCTGACTGCCTGACATAATAATCCGTCAATACTCTTTTCTGCCTGAGAAGAACCCGCGAGTTTTGCTTCCAGTACAGTGATTTTGTTGGCGCACTCCAACTTCAATTCCCGGTAATCTTCAGGGTCAAGTTTTTGATCGGCGACCAATTCTCTGGCATTTTTTAACCGGGTACTCAGTTCATCTATTTGCGAAATGATTTGCTTTCTCTCGCTTTGTTGGCTGCGTGCTTGTTCGCAGTATGATTCTTTTAGTGTGATCACATATATATCACTAATGCCCGGTTTAGGTACATATTTTCTTAACTCCCATACGAAAAGACAATTAGCATTCTCTGTCCTGAACCTACTTCCGCAGGAAGAAACACAGTGATAATAATAGTAATGATTGTGGCGGCCTTTTGATGCACTGCCGGTCAACATCCGGCCACATTTGGGGCACCTAAGAAAACCACGCAAAGGCATTTGTTCATCCACTGTTATCTGTGTAGTAGGTCTTTCTTTTCTCTTTCTTCCCAATAAAACATCCTGCACTTCATAAAAAAGTGCTTCGGATATAATGGCTTCGTGTTGTCCTTGTACTGCGGTTGATTCTTCATCTTTGTAGGAAGTGACAGGAACTTTTCCGCAATAAACCGGGTTGCGGATAGCATTCCAGAAATTACTGCGGCTGCATATTAAACCCCGGTTGTTCGCCTCTTTTCTTATCTGGTCAGCAGCGAAATGACCGTTCGCCAATTCCTGGAATGCCCACTTAATAATGGAGGCTTCCGGCTCTTTTGGCGTAATGTATTTGCGACCATGATCATCAGTTTTGTTGATGTATCCTACCGGTGCTGTTCCCATCCAGCGACCTTCTTTCTTTGCCCGGCGCATCCCAAAGAAGACATTTAATGCCCTGCGGTCGTTCTCCACCTCAGGAGCAGCCAGGTAAAATGCCAGCATCATTTTGTTTTCAGGAATGGATAAATCCAAGGGCTGTTCCACAGCCTGCGGTTCAATGCCAAGTTTGCGAAGGGTATTAATCATCTGGTAAGCATCACCGGCGTTGCGGCTAAACCTATCCCACTTGGTGAAAAGCAACAGCTCTGATTTTCCACGTCTTTTCTTTAAATCCAACAACAGTTCATTCCATTTTGGACGGTTAAATGTCTTGGCAGAATGATCTTCGTAAATCACTCTCCGCACTTGAAGCCCATTGATCTGGCAATACTTCTGTAAAGTTTCTTCCAGATTTCTTTGGGAATAGCCTTTATCTGCTTGTTCATCGGTACTTACCCGGATGTATAAATCTGCTGTTTTCATCCGCATCAATTTTTATTTGGTTTTGGCAATACGAAGAATTCTCTTCATCTTTTCAAGTATTGGGCTACAGCAATGTCTGCCATTTTTCTTAAGAAAGCCAGTATAATTTTGGCCTGCTCCAGTGTTATTTCCACACCCTGCTTGCGCAATATTTCCATTACCTTTTCAGGTTGAATCTTTTCCATCTTACACCCTCCACATTTAATTCATTCACACACTCTCCGGCGTAAAAGACTCCATCACTACACTAATATACGAATATTTGCTATGCTAAAATATTATTTTGGCATAACTTTATTAAAAATTTGCTTCTCATATTCAAATAAGGTAGATGTAATTTTACCTTATTTGACGGCATTGATTCACTTTAATGTTTAAATTATTTTTGTGTCAAATCAGGCTAAACAACGACAAATGGGGAAAGCCAATAAGGAATACAAAGTTACCTATAAAACCTACTTTAATGAGCGGCTTAAAAAGAGCCAGTTCCATACAAAGCTTATGCACCCTTTGTATGTTCAGGTAATTTTCGACCGTATACCCATTATTTTCAAGAGTTACTATTTTGATCTTTTTTCAAAACCGAAATACGCCATACGGGTTGCGGGTCAGGTTTTTGCACCAGATATAAAAGAAGTGATTCAGAAAGAGCAAGCTCTTATAGAATATATCATTGAAAAAAACAAGGCTGATTTTTCATTGGAACAATTCAAAATAGAATATGCTTTTTACTGCCGCGATCTATTGGATTTAATGGAAGATGGATTCCTCGATTATTTATTTACTTTTTTGCGCGATGAAGGACTGCCTTTTTTAGCAGATACTATTAGGAAAGGGGCTACCGATTGTAAGTCATACGATATTATACAGGATATGAAAAGAGTGTTTACTGATAAGATGTATAAGAAACTTATTGAGCATTCATTTTATTATGCGCCACCATACTTGCCGTTATATGCTTTTACAGAAAAGCCGAAGCGTACACCTCTTACCTCTTTTACGGTAATGGAATGGGAGCAGCCAGGAACAAAAGATCAATTCACGGCCTTCTTTAAAAAGCATTTCCCCGCGCATAATATAGACGATTGCATCCAGGGAATACAGAAAGGGGTAAACAAGAGTTAATACTTCAAAAGAAAAAAAGAGAAAAAAGAAAGCCTTCATCCAACGGCCCGGCGCAGGCAAGACACCAAAAGGAAGCGGAATAAATGCGGGCACTTGTGGGGAGGCTCTGTGTTTATGCCGACAACTTTTGGTTCGAGGGAGGCAGCCGTTATCTTTGCTTCGTTTTTTCGTTTTTAGGCAGTTCGTTTTTCTTCTTGCCAACAGTTGCACCATTACGCACTTTAAATTTTCCTTTTGTTGCTATGTCGGTTAGTTTAACTTCATAATACTTGCAAAGCACCACCAGAGTTCCGAATCTACAATGAGAGGAGAGTCCTTTTTCAATTTTGCTAAGCTTAGTAGGAGAAATTTTTACAGCCTTTGCTACAGTGTTCAACGTCGCATTACTGTTCATCCGCAAGGCATACAGATTATCTCCGATGGTATGCAAAAAGTCATTCAGCTTCTTTTCAAAAGTCTTTGAGGAAGAATTATCTTTTTTCACTGTATAATTAATAGTTGAAAAAAATCAAGTATTGACAACGCTGTTGCAATGAAGCTTGGCTTTTCCTACATCCGATAGTATTTCATGAATGCATGTGATTTTTTCCGTGAGGTGCAAGAGATCGCCATTGCTAATTTTATAATCTTCTTTATACCGGGTGTCTATATATGCTTTTTGCAGAAGGTTAAAAAGCCGCTTCTCTTCTTCTGTTTTTTGTGGGAAAATATCAGGTAGTTGATAAGAAACAAGCCCCGCATAACGTAGTAATCTATCTATATTGTGGGTGTTGGCATGGTAGCCTGTACCAACTTTCAACCAAGTACGCAAAGCCTGCTCTGCCGATTGATGCAACATGAAAGCTGCCATGGCATGTTGTTTTCTTATTCGGTATAGTTCCGACCCCGCCAGGAACTCTTTCGCCTTTGTTAGTCCTTCCGTCAAGCTCTTTTCATTTGTGATAATTGATGCATCATGATTGGTCATTTGTGAAGCAGCCAAATTGTAACCTTCTGAATTATAAATGATTTCTGCTGATTGTTGGACGTTTGCGGCAAATAGATGCCCTTCTTTCAGCCATTCTTCAAATGTGGTTGTCTGTAATACAATTGCAGTTATCGGTGTCAATGATTTGCAATGGGTTTCTATTTTATCCTGCCATTCGTGCGCCTCTTTATTGTTAAAATCTTCCATGAGTATCAACAAGAAGTAATCTGCCATGTGCTGGGAGGTAGGAGCTACTTGTTGAAATATGCTTTCACTTCTTCGCCGGTGCAAAGAGGCTCCCAGCAGAAAGATCATTGCAGGGTTTGCTGCATTTACTATTACATTAACCAAACGCTGCTGATAAGAATAATGAGCATCTTTACAGAAATGGTATATGGTAAACGGTTTCATCTGTAGTTTTTTATTTTATTGGTCAGATGGAATTCGCTGGGCATTTATTTTAATTAAATAGGACAGCTCATTTCATACGCCCTCCTTTTTTGACAGTTTGCGCCTCGGCTTTCTAAACCATTTTTTAAAAAAGTAGGTATGATGTTTATCCCGCCAGTCTGCATACAAGTCGATCAGCTTAATTTTGCCATTTGTGGGAAATAGTGAACCCAATGCATCCATTTCTTTAAACATTTGCCTGATGTCTTCTTCGCTGTAATGATGCTGACCATACCCATGCGCAATGAAGTAGTTAATCAGGTGTTCCTTTGCCAAATCTCTTCCTTCCCGCTTCCAACTACCGCAGGATAAATTGTCGGCGAAATCCGTGATGATGTCCTCTGGCGTTTTATCCACCAATCTGCACAACAGAAGGAATTGATAAGGGAGAACGAATTTGAATTCGGCGTGGCGGTCATAATCGCCAGTTTGCCATTTTAATACTGGCTGTGGTTTTCGTTGTACGCCCTTTTTGGTTGAAGTCTTTTTCATTGGGAATAATTTAAGAGGTGAGAATGTTGAAAAGACCAACCGGCGGCAAAAAAGACGTGAGTTAGTCCTTAATGATTCTGAGGGTTACGACACCCTGATCTCAAATAAGAACGCCCACGTCTGAACCTTAAAAATAAGGAAAACGCGAGCGATTTACCTTATCCTCCCGAGATCAGTGATATGTCGTAATTTCAGAATCGGGAATAAAGCAAATACGCTTTTATATGTTATAGCATAATTTCTAAGTCATACAATGAATTGATAAAATTGTTATTCAAAATAACAAAATTGTTTTACAATAACAATATAATTTTTCACAAGATCTCTTTTGCCTGAAAATCAATTTTTTGCAATCTTGTAAATTGTGTTCTATAAGCACAATTTATTTGCCTGATGAGTAAAATAATGAACCTCAAAAGAAAATCCACCCATCTGGTCATGAATAGACTGGCCGTTGTTTTAAAAGAAGAACGGATCTCTAATAAGCAGCTCGCAGAAACATTAGGTTATGAACCTGCAACCGTTTCGAAATGGGCTACTAATACAATACAACCCCCACTTTCTACTTTCTTTCGCATTGCACTCACCATCAATCGTGATCTGAAGGATTTTTTTATTTCGTCTAAAGACATTGATGGAGGAGAGATAAAAAAAATACTCAAGGAACTTGCGGTAATTGCGGAGAAGGGTAAACGTACTGGGAAAACGAGAGACTAAATATTTGCTAAAAAAATAAAAAATTGAGAAGACACCAGGATTATAGAAAATAGTATTTAACAGCAAATGAAAATGAAAAAGAGCAGCCAGTCCCTGCTGCTCCTTTGCTAACTATCGCATTTAATCATTCTAATTTAGTTCATTATAGTCTCTGGAGTTACTAACTCCGCTAACTTCGCAGCAACATCTATCATTGATTCCTCTATAGTACTTAAACCACTCCGAGAGCCAAGTAAAGGACTTACTTCACGTAAATCCTCAAAGGTTGTGTTGTGAACAATAGGAACAAGTAAATCACGAGCTAAGAGAGCAGAAAGTTCTTTGTCTGCAATTCCTTCTCCTTTAATGCGTTTAAGAAAAGAAGGAGTAACCAATACGATGCCAACACGCGACTTTGCCAATCCTTTATCGATTTCACGAAGTAATGATGAGCCTAGCATGACATCTTTTTCGCTAAACCAAACTGAAACCCCCTTTGATTCCAGTAAATCATGTAGTTCTTTAGCAGCACCTTGGCGATAATCCCAAGCGTGACAAAGAAAAACATCTCGCAGATCCAACAAACCCGAACGTTTCTCTACATTTTCACGTAAGGGTGTAAGAGTTCGAATTTCTGCAGGCGTATATAGAACAGTAGAACCTGCTGAAGACCATCGCGCTTTAGTTCTAGGCTGTCCGCTACTACCGCTACGGCTTCCTGAATTATTTGAAGATAATGGATAAGAAGAAGAGTAAGAACTATACGAATTGTAACCACGATTATAGCGACTACCACATGCAGGGCAGTTTGCTGCTGCACTTGCTGTTCGATGACCATAAACTGGCGCTGTACATCTTGCCATCTATTAAAATTTTAGCTAAAGAAAATTTATTTGTCATATAAAAACTTCACATGCCTATTGATATACGAATTCAGCCCGCTTCCAGCAGCGGCCAAATTCTTCATATTACTCACGTGTTGACTTCCTGCATATCGATGGCTGTATCGGTACACTCTGCCGGTATTAAACATTACTAATATGTAATCTGCGCCTGTTTCGTAGGCGGAAACACCGGAGTCTCTGTTTAAATTTCTGTATGGTGTCATTTAAATGGTATTAAAAAGTGACGGTAGTTTTTTGTAATAAGAAGAGTTGCGCCCCATATAGAGGAGGCGCAACTCCTACATTAATTCTTGCTATCCTTCGGTGGATTAGGATCATTTCCATAAGAGTCCTTGTCCCTTATCTTGCCATCAGTACCATGAATAACTACCTCAGACTTTTGATTCTTAGCAATTTCCTTAGCCACTTCAATTGCCTCTTTTTGTATTTCTGTTTTTACAGTTGCCTTTTCATTACCTGCACCTTTTACTTGCCAGCCTCCGTCAGGATGCTTGGTTACATGCTGATTTTTTCCCATTGGTTTAAAATTTAAATGGGTTAATAATTGCCACAATATTTTATCGGAGTAGCGGTATTATATCCGGCAGACGGTATAAAGAAGAGATGATTGGCAAAATATTTGCCTTTAGTAGGTTGTCGCGTTAGCAAGGGATTTGAAAAGTATCTTCAAACCCTTACTTTTGCGCCTGATTCAAATAATCACTCTTTGAAATGACTGTCCACAACATCATTTCCTGAAAGCCTTGAGGGTCCAAGCTCAGGGCTTTCTCTTTTATATTTGTTTTGTTTTCAATAATTGCACCATATTTCAAATTTTATTATTACCAGACATTTTAGCATATTTTGCACTTGAATAGCTAAATAAATTAGGGATAGCTAAAAAGCACGCAATTTGTCAGTGTCATTATTTCACACTATAATGCTACAAATTTATATTATTAGAGCAAATATTGCAAATTAATTACAAAAATTAATTAAATAATCCCTTATTTTGTATTTATAATAGATTGTTCGTTTAAGTAAGCTTTACAAATGCCGGATAGTTTGAAAAGCAAAATTATGTACGATGCATCTATTGCGGATTTTCATAATTCATTTGAAAAATCGTTTTTAGCAGATATCCAATATTTCACAGTTCTCCTTAATATCGACAATTATGTTAATTGATTTTGCGGTAACCAATTTTCGTTCTATAAAAGAAAAGCAAATTTTTTCAATGCAGCCTGTAGCCAAAGTAAAGGAGCTTCCAGAAAATATTTGCACTGGGCATGATTATAAACTCTTAAAGTCGATTATTGTATATGGACGTAACGGATCAGGAAAGAGCAATCTTTTACAGGCTTTTAAAGCTTTAAATTTTTTAGTGGGAGAGTCTGCAGATTTTAGGGTGGACGATGGGATAGCTCCGTATGATCCATTTGAATTAGATACTCAAACCAGAGAAAAGCCTACAACATTTGAAGCGAATTTTTATGCAAAGGATGGTATTCGTTATAACTACATTATACAGTTTGATGCAGAAAAAGTTACTTATGAAAGCTTATATTATTACCCTGGTAGAAAAAAGGCTAAATTGTATGTTAGGCAAGCAAATAAAGGAATAGAGGCCGGAGAAGCATTGGCACCAAACTATAAGAAAATTGAAAAAGGTTTATATCCGAATCAATTATTTCTTTCTAAAATAGGAACAGAGAAAATTGAAGTACTCGTTGCTCCGTACATATTTTTGACGAGACATCTATCTGTGCAAATAGTTCATGATACAGAATATGACGAAATGCTTATTCAAGCATTTACAAACTTGATGACCAAGTCAGGAAAGACACATATTAAGGATGGAATTGATAAATTATTACATATAGCTGATACAGGTATTAACGGTATTTCTTTGACAGAAAATAAGGAAGAAGACTTCAAATTCCCGGATAGTATTGATGACGAAACAAAGAAAAAAATATTAGCCGATTTAAAATACCAAGTCAAGACAAGGCATGATTTATATGAAAATGGAAAAGTGGTTGGAGAAGTGGAATTTAGAATTGGTAAAGAATCTACCGGAACAAAGAAGTTAGTTGCAATCGGGGGGTTAATAATTGAGGCTTTAAGAGACGGAGATGTATTTGTTATTGATGAGTTAGACAAGAGCCTTCATCCTTTACTCACTCGGGCATTAATAAAGTTGTTCAATAATAAAAAAACAAATCCTAAAAATGCTCAGCTCATTTTTGCATCACATGATGTATCCTTATTAACTAATGAAATTTTCCGTAGAGATCAGATTACCTTTTGTGATAAAAATGAAGAAGGCGCTTCTACCTATTATTCCTTGGCAGATTTAAATGGGGTACGTAAAGAGTTATCTTACGAAAAATATTATCTTAAGGGGGTATTTGGAGCTACTCCATCCATTAACGAATATGAACTGGATTTTAATGTAACCGAGAATGACTAAATATCGCCCTTCAAGATTAATTAACCTGCCCGAAAGGGTGCTGATACTTTGTGAAGGCGAATCGGAAAAGATATATTTAAGCGGGTACAAAAATGAAGATGCCAACCGCAGGCGGTTAAGCCGTGTAGAAATAGAAATATATCAACCGAATGATTTTTCCCCCTTAGGCCTTTTGAAAGAAGCGCGGCGAAAATTAAAGGAGGCAAAGAAGGATCGCTATCCCTATAAAAGTATTTGGATCGTATTTGACAGAGATCAACATGCTAATATTCCTCAAACAATGCATGAAGCCAATGCATCAGATCCTATGATTAATGTGGCTTTTTCACTGGTTTGTTTTGAATACTGGATTTTGCTACACTTTGAGCGGTCTCGGAAGATGTATAATAATTGTGAGCAAATTAAAAGGGTAATTGAAAAAAATCATTTATCCAATTATGCCAAAACCATGAACTTTTATCCCCTGATAAAAGGCGCAATTGACACCGCCCTTCAAAATGCAGAATGGCTTCATCGGCAAAACCAACCGGATATCGACAATGGTATACCCATAAGCAACCTGCAAGCATATACCAGCTTTGACAGGCTGATTCGGTATTTGGAGGAAATTAAAAATGAGTAGTATTAGCTGAGTGCTGAGAAAGTTTTAAAATGACAACTTATACACCAGAAAGTGTGTAAGCAGTGCATAAGTAGAAGATATTATAAGAACAAGTATAAAACTGAACTATTCAATATAGTTGAAGGGTTCAAACATCACAATTTTTAGGTGATGAGAGATGAAAATTCTAATTAATTATTCGAAGCGATGAACCCGGAACGAATAAAACGCCTTTAAAACAAAAAGCAAATATACACCTTGAGTTCAAAGAGGCAGCCACTGTTTTGCCAGGCACCCTTTTATAAACTATCTGTGTCATGCCTAACCTTGATGGAGGTGATATTCTTTTGGGAGTTGACGATACGCTGTATCGAAAATGATTACTTATCTGGTCAATCTTTCTAATAATCCGCAAAAGCTAAAATACATTTTAGCTTAATTTTATAATGATATGCCTGAACATCAAAATATAGAATACAAGCAAAGCTGGCACGACGACTACCTGAAATGGATAGTAGGCTTTGCTAATAGCCAGGGTGGCACTATCTATATTGGGAAGGATGACGAGGCTAAGATAGTTGGCGTAGTTGACTATAAGAAGCTAATGGAAGATCTTCCCAATAAGATCAGGGATATTTTAGGAATTATGGTGGAGGTAAATCTTCATGAAGAAAATGGTAAACACTATCTGGAAATAATTACGCCTCCCTATGCCGTTCCCATTTCCTTAAGAGGCGCATACTACACAAGAAGTGGCAGTACCAAACAAGAATTGAAGGGTAATGCTTTAATAGAATTCCTGCTACATAAAACAGGAAAAACATGGGATGATGTTGTAGAGCCTGCCGCATCTATTAATGACATAGACAAAAAGGCGGTTGACGACTATTTGAGAGCTGCACAAAAAAGCGGTCGGCTGCCTGATATGGGTGGAGCCTCCTTACAGGATCTTTTGGAAAAACTTCGCCTTTCAGAAGGTGGGAAAATAAAACGTGGAGCAATTATTCTTTTTGGCAAAGACCCTGGTAGATTTTATCCCAATATATTAGTGAAGATCGGCCGATTCGGTATTTCAGATGATGATCTGAAGTTTCAGGAAACAGCGGAAGGGGATCTTATTCATCTTTTGCAGGAAGTGCCGGAGGTGCTCAATAGGAAATTTTTTACCAAGGCAATCAGCTTTGAAGGACTACTGAGAATTGAAAAAGGCGAATACCCGGTGGCAGCTCTAAGAGAAATGCTGCTGAATGCTTTGGTTCATAGAGATTATATGGGTAGTGCTGTGCAGATCAGGATGTATGATAACCGATTCTGTAGCTGGAATGAGGGATTGCTGCCACAAGGCCTATCTCTTGAATCATTAAAACGGCAACACCCGTCACGTCCACGGAATCCTCTGATTGCAGATGTGTGCTTTAAAGGCGGTTATATTGATGCCTGGGGGCGGGGTACTATTAAGATTATTACCTCCTGCCGGGAAGCAGGATTGCCAGAACCCGAAATTATTGAACAAGACGGCGGTATTTTAGTTACGCTGTTTAAAGATCGCTATAATGAGGCTGGGTTGAGAAAAATGGGTTTGAATGAGCGTCAGGTGAAGGCGGTGAAATATGTACTGGAACAGGGTGAAATTACAAACGCAAAGTATCAGGAACTAAACAAGGTTGGAAAAACTGTTGCTACGGAGGAATTACAAGGTTTGATCAAAAACAGTCTGTTAATCCAGTCCGGTACAAAAGGTAGGGGTAGCAAATATGTTCTGAAATAAATGGCCGCTAAATGGCCGTATTGGCCGCTAATTGGCCGGGAATAGGACGAAACTGGATGAAAGATAGATGCGTGTATTGAGATTTTCCCTATTTCCAACACCGAAACCACAACCCAGGGTAATGATAATGCCCTATACTTAGTTACTAGCCTGTAACCAAGTATAACTAAGTTGAGGAAAATAGAGACTTATGTAATTGCCGGAGCAACGTGTTATTTAGGAAATGGCAACTTAGTTAGATGAGAATAACTAAGTTTATCGAAGTAAGCAGTTTGTAACCAGCTTACAAGTATAAAATTAATACTGCCATAGATTAAAAACAACCTTAATGCCTATACCAGATTATCAAACGATCATGCTCCCACTCTGGCTTATCAAAATATTCGCCAGTCATTAGCGCAGGAGTTGATTGATACTGTTCGACGTCTCAGTCCCACTTTCTTTGAGCGCCTGGTAGTAGAATTATTGGTGAAAATGGGTTATGGAGGTTCCATAATAGATGCAGGAAGAGCTATTGGCAAAACCGGTGATGAGGGTATAGACGGAACAATTAAAGAAGATAAATTAGGGCTGGACATCATTTATATTCAGGCCAAGCGCTGGCAGGCAGGTAATGTTGTCGGCAGGCCGGAATTACACAAATTTGTGGGAGCACTGGCCGGACAAGGCGCAAAAAAGGGAATCTTCATTACCACCTCTTCCTTCTCAAAAGATGCACTGAATTGTGCCCCTAAAAATGAAACCAAGATTGTGCTGATAAATGGTGTTCAGTTAGCGCAGTTGATGATTGATTACAATCTTGGGGTATCGGTACAAAGAGCGTATGAGATTAAACGACTGGATAATGATTATTTTGAAGAAGCATAAGGGCTTTTTTCAAGGGCTCACGATGGGTTGATAAAGGGCTCAAACAATAGTATTTGTCAGCAAGTAAACGTTATGGATCAAATTATTTTATCTCGAAAAGAACTATATGAGTTGGTTTGGAAAGAGTCTATGTTGTCTCTTTCAAAGCGATTTGAGATATCAGATGTCGGACTCCGAAAAATTTGCCTCAGAATGGAAATACCGCTTCCGCCCGCTGGTTATTGGGCAAAAATTCAATTTGGAAAAAAGGTCAAGCAAGCCACACTTACCACACAACATAAAGGAGAAGGCTTTATTCAACTGAGATTGAGAGATGAAAATAGCACTGCTTCAAAAAGCAATTCAGTCAGATCAACCAAAATTATTGAAGTAGAAAATGACAATAAGGTTACTCTCCAGGTTCCTGAAAAATTGGCAAAACCCGACCCACTTGTTTTGTCATTAAAAGTATTCTTGCTAAACAGAAACCAGATACTTACAAATACATAGGAACTGTTTCTAGCAGCAATGAGACGTTGGATACCAGGGTAGCTCAAGATAGTATAGAACGAGCACTTATCTTCTATGATACATTAATCAAGAGTCTTAAAGCCCGGGGACATTCTGTAGAAATTAAAAATCGGAGGACTTTGGCGATTGTTAAAGGACATGATTTTGACATGTTCCTCCGGGAAAAAATGAGAAAAGAATCTATTCAGGATGGAACCTGGAGCAGACAGGTGTTTTATCCAAACGGTATACTGGCTTTGCAGATTGGGGGTTGGGACGGACGAGAGTATAAAGATGGAAGTTTGAAATTAGAGGAACAACTGGCAAAAATTATTGCTGGCCTTGAATTGTCTGCCGAACAAGCAACTCAACAACAATTAGAATTTGAAAAAGCCACAGCTGAACGGAAGGAGCGGGAGCGTCTTGCGAAAGAACTGGAAGATAGAAAGCAGCAGGACCTTATAAATTTCAAAAAATTATTGACTGACTCAGAACGATGGCACAAAGCTGAAAACCTACGCAGCTATATACAAGAGCTGGAAGCGAGAGCAGTAATGAAAGATCAATCAATATCTCCTGAAACGCTTCAATGGATAGAATGGGCAAAAAAAAGGCAGACTGGTATGACCCCTTCATCGAAAATCCAGATGAGCTTTTAAGCGAAGTGAATCGAAATACGTTGGAACTTCCAAAAAAACCGTATGGATATGGGTGGGATTATTAGTTTTGGTCTGACAGTCCATTAAAAATAAAAACTATTGTCAGCGCCAAGCATTGATAAAAAATTGCAATTATTCCGCTCTCTTTTTAAAGGTCGCGAAGATGTATTTGCAACCCGCTGGGAAATACCCGCCGTTTCATCGGGCGGGGAAGGAAAGAGTGGTTATATGCCCGCTTATTTGTATGACCCATACCGATATAAAGCTCATAAAATGAAAGGTGGTACTTTTCAGTCATACACTGATAAAAAGTATTTGCCGTTTACAGATGATCAACTTACAAAACATTTAAAGGGTGAGCAGCTCATAGGAGTGTACCCTTTACTACAAGACAATACCTCCTGGTTTATTGCTGCGGATTTTGATGAACTTAACTGGATAGCTGATAGCAAAAAATTTATGGATTATTGCAAAGCGCGAAATATTCCAGCATACCTTAAACGTTCTCGTTCGGGTAAGGGTGGCCACGTGTGGGTATTTTTCAGCCACGCTTATGCTGCTTTCAAAAGCAGAAAGATATTCCTATCACTTCTTACTGAAGCAGGAGTGATTTCTGTATTTGATAAAAACTCAAGCTTTGACAGGTTGTTCCCCAACCAGGACAGGCTTTCAGGTAAAGGGCTCGGCAACCTGATAGCACTGCCATTGCATAAGCTTGCACTAGATAAAGGAAATAGTTGCTTTATTGATCCCGAAACACTCATGCCATTTCCAGACCAATGGAATTTTCTTGCAGGAATTGAAAGAACTGACATAAAACTACTCGATGAAATATATAACGCTGTTCCAGTTGATGGCAACAGCAACGCAAAAAATATTCCGACTGTAAATAGTGGGGAACTTATTGTATCATTAAACAATGCTCTACGGTTCACCCGTTCAGCAATACCGCTAACGCTTATCAACTTCCTTAAAGAAGAATTAAATTTCACTAACTCAGCATTTATCATAAAAAAGAAATCCGGTAAAAATACTTTCGGAACGGAGCGCTATTTCCGGTTTATAGAAGAAAATGAAGACGAAGTTATTTTACCAAAGGGCTTTGCAGGTAAAGCACTAAGATTTTGTAAGGATACCGGTATTGCATACAGCTTTAAAGATGGCAGAGAAAAGAAGGCATCGGCTGCATTTAAGTTTCAGGCAACGTTAAGAGATTACCAGATACTTGCTATTGAGGCAACGAGCAAAAAAGAGATGGGCGTAATTGTTGCACCTCCCGGATCAGGAAAGACTGTGATTGGATTAAAGATCATTGCAGATAAGCAACAGACAGCATTAATAGTGGTTCACCGGAAACAGTTGATGGAACAATGGATCGAAAGAATAGAAGCATTTCTGGGAATTCCACAACATGAAATAGGAAAAATAGGTAAGGGAAAAGCAAAGATAGGCAAACAAATCACTGTTGCTACTATTCAAAGCCTGGCTAAAGAAGTTGAAAAAGATGAAACATTAAAAAATGCATTCGGAACAATACTGATTGATGAATGTCATCATATTCCTGCTGAAAGCTACAGAAACACAATCCAACAATTCAATAGCTATTATTTATACGGATTGACAGCCACCCCATTTCGGAAATACAATGATGGCAAACTTATTTTTATTCACCTCGGGGAAATAATTGCTGAAATTACGGCGCAACAAACAGGCAAACACAAACAGGCTTTTGTTGTTATAAGAAATACTGAGCTTGATGTTCCTTTCAACTCCAAAACAGATAGGTTTGAAACTTTATCGAAGATACTGGCACATGATTCTTCCAGAAATAAACTGATTTTGAATGACATCGTCAACGAGTTGAATAGCGGTAAAAAAGCAGTTATACTTACTGAACGAAAAGAACATATTGATTCGCTGTATCAATATCTCAAACAATCATATGAGGTCATAACATTAAATGGTGATGATTCCGAGGCAAGCCGAACTACCAAATGGAAAATATTGAACGCAGGAAATTACCAGGCAGTTATTACAACAGGGCAGTTTTTCGGCGAAGGAACCGATCTTCAAAATGCTTCCTGTTTGTTTCTTGTATATCCTTTTTCGTTTGAAGGGAAATTAATACAGTATATCGGTCGGGTGCAGCGGTCGGAAATTACACCAGTAATATATGACTATCGTGATATTAAGATTGACTATCTCAATAAAATGTTTTTAAAAAGAAACGTTTATTACAGAAAACTGGAAAAGCAGGCAAGTTTATTTGATGACCCTGTTGAAGAACGTAATACCCCTTCTGAAAAAAATACTGCCTTAACGATTGACCGAAAGGTAAATGTTGCGATAGAGTCATTAGAGTTTAGGTATGGCAGCATTGCATTTACATACATATCCGCCGATTTAAATCTTCAAATTGAATTTGAAATGGAGCATGATGATATCCGCCCCGAATTCGAAGTACTGAAACCATATTTTGTCCGGGCTTTAAAATCTAAGTATATCAATGTGTCAATCTATGCAGAGATAGAGAATGAAAAATTGATATCGCAATCAGCGAGTTCCGAAGATATCAAGAGAATAAATCGACAAATTATTGAAGGTGTTCGTTTTCAATTTGTCACTAAACCTTTGTTTATCCGATCAAGTCAGGATAATATAAATGACACAGATCAGCAGCTTCAGACAAATCATCCTTTATATGAATCAGGGGAAGAACTCCTGGAAGATATTCTGAAACATTCTCACTTCAAACATCATAAGCATTTGCGGCACCTGGCTGAAAACCATTCCGGTCACTTATTAAAAATTCGGTTTGTGCTACAGCCGTTTTCTTTTGTGTTTTTGTTAGAAGGCGCTGAGCAATTTCACGTAATACTGGAAACATTGGATACAGAAGAAGCCAGCTATCTATGGCATTTCCCGAAAAGAATTTCGGATTTACCACAAAGGCTAAAAGAAATAGACCATTACCTGGATATAATCCGAAAGAAAGGACGACAGGAATTTCTAACGGCTCCGCCGGAAAATTTTAGCCGTGTTCTGCACGATTACTCTGATGCTCAAAAAGGATTCGTACTTTGGAAACACATGCTGGAGGAAAGGATGATTTAAAAATAATTAATGCTCTTGTGTTGCAATATTTCATAAGAAAATGAATTGGCAAACTACAATACTGAGTTCTTTTCGATCTATTTTTCACTTCCTCCCCGCTTCCTTCTCCAACTGTCGCGCTTCCTCTTTTAGCCGCATGGCTTTTTGCACGCGGTAAAAGTTTTCAATATACTGTTCTTCCTTCTGCAATACTTCATCACGCATGGCAGGGTTAATGGCATATACAGAATCCAACTTATCCAAATATTGCCGCAATGGATAGAGGGCTGTGTCAAGTTTGAGCGCACGGTACTTGGTATCATTTGCTATAAAGCCGTCCAACTTTCTGCTGGTATAAAACCATCCTGCACTCATTATACAGGTTAGCATCGCCATAAAAAACATTGCCCAAATTATTTTAGGTATATGGTGGTGATGTAAAACTTTATGCGTTGGTGGGCTGGCAAGTGTATTCAATAGTTCGTCTATCTGTGCTGCAAGTGCTGATAATTTTTCTTCATCAACTTTTGACTGACCCAGGTTTTCTTTTAAAACAGCAATGGCGCTTGTGAGCTGTTTTATTTCTGCATTACCTGCCAGGGTTTTTATTTGCGATTCTATATCTGTAATTCTTTTATCCTGCTTCTCCTTTTTATTGATGGCTATTTCTGCAAATGCATGGCTGCTGTCCGGTGCTTCACTATTCATATGCTTTATTTAAAATGGTTTGTTGTTTTATACATTTCTGTTGCGGGGTTGCTTACGCTGCTTTCTTTTCCGATCTTCATCCAGTAGTTCCCTGGACATTGATTCATCTTCTCTGCCGGGATCCAGCAAAGTGTTCAACACATCGCCCACCACTTTGCTTGCTTCATTTAGCAAATTATGTTCAGTCATATCGAACGCGTGTGGAATATTTTCTTTTGGCAAAGCAGCTCCGGGTTTTGAGAAAAATTCTTTTGTATGTTCCCCTCTTGCTGGTTGTACATGTTGCTTTTGCTGCAAGGCAAGTGTTTTTTCAAGCGAGAGATAAGAGAACTTCCGGTCTATCTTACTTCCCTTAAAACTGTATTCACCCATCTTAAAACTGATACCCTGCCTTTCTAAAGTCTGTCCTTTACACTTGTATTCTGTTTCAATACCCCGCTTTTTTAGCCGGGCTTCCAGCTCTTCCATTGATGTACAGGTATGTAGTGTTTCTGCAATGGCGATATATATTTTGTAGCGTGCTGCTTCATAATCATTGAGAGACTCCAGGTGGGTGAGGCTGATATTTTTTTCTACCGACTGTACCAATTGATGTTTTAGCGTAAGCTGCTGTGCCATTTTCTTTCCCCTTAAACCGATCCAGTTGTCTTTGATGGCACTCCCTTCATTATTAACCATATTGGCTACAATATGCAGATGCGTGTGTGCTTTGTCGGTATGTTTGGCTACAGCAACCTGTGTGTTCACTATATCCAGTTGTTGTAAATATTCCTGTACTACCTGTTTCATTTTTTCATCTGTTAGTTTTTCTCCGGGATAAAAACTTAAGATGGCATGCATACAAGCGCGATTCTTTTCCGGTCTTAGTGCCTGCTGCATGGCAAAATCTTCTGCCATTAATTTATAATCATAACTTCTTACCCCTTCTGAAAACAGGATCTCCGCGCCGGGTTTATCTGTGATATAACGGCAGGTATGGTAAAAAGAGTTGGCGACAAGGTGTTTACTGATCATGACTTTAATTTTTGCATCACCAGCTCGAGCTGCTTCCTATAATCTTCAAAATACCGCATGGCTTCAAAAAGTCCTTCCCGGTTGCATACCCTTGCTACCTGGTTAATATTGGTTGCCATGCCTGCCAGTTGGCGAACAAGCTGCACTTCATCTGCTGTAAGCCTTGCCGTAATCTTAGCTTTAATGGCTGCCTGCCTGATATACATGGAAGGGTTCATGCCTGCTGTTGCCGCTTTTTCTTTCAGTATAAAATACTGCTGCCGGTTAAATCTTACGGTAAGTTTTATTTCTTTTTTTACCGAAAGCTTCGGACGTCCGCCTTTTGATTTGTTTATTTTCTCTGCCTCCATACTTCACGTTTATCATCCATCTTCTACTGTAAATCATCAGCATCAGGAGATGCTGTTTCCTTTTGCGACCAGCGGGAGAAAAAGGCGAGCGTGTTGCCGGGGTGGGTTTTTGCCGGGCAACAACACCGCTCGCCTTAAAAACCTTTGGAAAGTCTTTATATCTGCGGGCAGTTTTCAAACTAACCTTCCCGTTGTACTCCCTTCCATCTTTAACCTACGGTGTTTATGCATTATCGTAAAGCATCACTATTAAAAACTTTGGGACTATTAACTCCATGTTTTCGAATATTGTCTTTTAAATCCAGCCACAGTCTTATGGAATAATCCGCCAGTTCATACATTTCTTCTGCGGTTAGTTGGTGTGGATTTGAAACTGCTGGTGCAGGTTTTTCTTTTTCTTCATTGGAAATATGAGAGAAAATATTGGGAGCGTATCCTTCTGCCACTTCTAAAGACTTTCCGATTCCAATACTGCTTCCGAATAATTTGATTTGTTTCCCTGTACTTAAAGTCAGGGTTCTTCTTTTAAACTCTGCCATAATTCATTTTTAAAAGTGAAAAATTGAAGTCTCTGCTTATGTTTTGATTACAGACAAGGGATATTTTTCTGTCTTGGTGGAGGGCGTGGCGGGAAAATTTGTCGGAACACAAATGGGTGTTGGTGAAAGAAAAGAACAGCTAAAGGAAATAATCCTTTCCTGAAATCTTTAGCGAACTCCTGAACTAACAATAACTTTTTCATCATACTTCACATTTATCTTACTCACAAAAAAATCCTGCTGCCTTTTCTGAGGCAGCAGGATTTTAGCTATCAGGCTCCAATTGCAGCCAGTCGCCGTAAATCATCCATAAAATTGTTCGAAAATTGTTCGAGAGGGACTACTACTCGGGAATTTCTGAGAATCACCTCGGAAGTTCCGGTTTCTTTTCCCCCTGTATTGCCCTTCAGACGGGCAATACAGTAAAATACACTATTCATTTTTGTGGTTCGAGGTTGGTCATTTTTCTTATTATAATAAAAACCTTCCGGGAAAATAATGTTTTGCAGTTTTCTTTTGCTTGCATAATCACTGGAAGCCCATACAGACGGGAGTTCCAGCACATATTCGAGTAATCTTTCTATGTATTTTTCGAGGTTCGAGGCGCTATAAACAGTTTTTTCCAAATAGCCCCGAAATTCTGCTCTTTCAGCCTTCATTTTTTCAGCATGTTTATAGTAGAGATCAGCCTTTATTTCTTCATTAATGAACCTTTCTTCCAGCCTTTCTAACTTATATCCAGCTCCGTAATCTTAGTCTTATAATGCCCTACATTAATCTGCCTATCTTGGTTTAATGTTGAATAAACCTGCCGAAGTTCCGCTTTGTAAAGTTCAATGTATTCATCTTTCAATGTTATATCTTCCAGCAAATCCATAAACTTGGTATGCAATTTCTTCGCACTGATATTGCATGCACATTTACCCTTGCCATCACATTTGTAATAGTAAAGGTTCTTTTTCTTTACCAGATAGCCACGCAGATTTTCCCCGCATCCTTCACATTTGGCATACAGCTTTAAGGGGAGACTATCATTAACAGGATTGGCTTTATATCCATGTGGAATTTTGCCTTTCTCAGTGTTAGCACGAATGAAAAGTTCTTGAGATATTAACTTCTCATGAATACCCTCCTTGACCTCACCTTCGAGAAGCCTGTGACTAATCATGCCACAATAGAAAGGATTGGAAAGTATTGCACTTATTCTATTATGCTTGATTTTAAGCCCGTGAGCTTCCAGGCGTTTTACAATCTCTACCATTGTAATACCTTCATTAGCTTTCCAGATAAAGGCTTTTCGTATTAGTTTCCCATTCTCATTTACTACAATTGATTTTTTGCCATTAATGGTAACATTATCGTAACCAAATGGAGCCTGACAACACCAAATTCCCGCCTCTAAATGCTCCTTCATCCCGGTTATTGTTTTCTGTTTTCTTAGATCGTTGTCATATTGACTAAACAAGAACAGAATGTTTTGCTGTAACACTCCTGAAGGGTTGCTTGTATCTATAGGTTGTGTAACTGAAACAATTTGAATATTTAACTCCCTTAACTGGCGAGAGAGCCAAATGGCGTTATCTCCTGTGCGGCTAAATCTTTCGAGGCTATATACAATTATTTTTAGATTACCTCTTTTGTTCTTTCTGCAGAAATCAATCATCCGTGTAAACTCTTTTCGTTCGTCACTGTCAGCAGATTCATACGTACCGCCAAAATATCCCAAAATATTAAAATGCTTCTGATTTGCGTAAAGGTTACAGGCTTTCATTTGAGATTCTAAACTCATATTCTCCATTTGCTCCTTGCTTGAAACCCTTGTGTAAATTACACAGTCCAAAATATCAGTAATTATCACCGGCTTGCCTTTAGCGAACTTTGAGAAAAAAATTGATGCCATAATAATGAATTAAATTAATATAGGTTTATCACTACAATATTATTGATAATCAACAAGTTATGAAAAGATTTATTGTTAAAATTATGCCGCCCTGTTTAACTCGTTGTCCTTGTTTGGTTCTCTGCAAAACAATTCATAGGAAGCTAACGCCAGATCATGCAGGGTGCTAATAATATTCTGGACATTTTCGTCTGAAGCCTCCTTAAATTGAGGAAATGATCTAACCTGTTCTTCGGTGAGAAATAGCCGTGGGTCGGCTTCTGAATGTTGTGGGCTTTCATCAAGCCAGTCTTGTAGACTAATAATTTTTGACATAGGATTTGCTTTTCGGCAAATCTATTCTTCTGCAAAATTTCACTGTCGCATTTGAAGCGGCTAATACAACTTAATGCAACATCAATTTAATAGTAGTGGAAATAGCTCTTATTATTTATCAAAATTCAAAATTTTAGGTGTAGGTATCAGGTTGAATCTTATCGCTGTGCCTGTCGTCCCTTTATTCTATCTAAAAAAGCTTCTTTGTAGTTTGCCCATATCGGAATCCGTCTGGAATCTTTTTTCATTAATATCTCATTGCTCTCTACTGCCTGAATGTATTTAATTGAAACAATGTAAGACTTGTGTACCCGTACAAATCCAGAAACCGGTAGCCTGTCTTCAAGATCCTTTAAACTCATATAGGCTAATATTCTTTGAGGTGGACAAAAGAAGGATACATAATTGTTCATAGCCTGTATAACGACAATATCGTCTATATCTATCTTTTGCAGTTTACCTCTTATTCCGACTTTTGCCAAAATATAGTCATCTTTTATAGCCTCTACTGGAGTGGTTCTTCCTGTAATAGCATCGCTTACTTTCTGCACAGCAATTTTAAATCGAGGAAATTCGATTGGCTTTACCAGGTAATCAACTGCATTCACTTCATAGCTTTGTACCGCATATTCATAGAATGCAGTACAGAAAACGACCTTGGTAGTTTTGGCGATAGCTTTAGCCAAATCAATACCATTAAGCTGTCCCATCTGAATATCAAGGAACACTACATCCGGCTTTTCTGTTTTTACCATTTCTATGCCGATTAAAGGATTGGTAGTAGACCCGACAAGTTCCAGATCATGGATATTTCGCACCAAAGTTTACCACTTATTTCACAGCAAAGTTTACCACATTTAAAGAGGTAAGCGATATTGATTTCGGAGTAAAGCCCGCCTGACCGGACGGGCAGGTTTACCAGGGCTGTTAGTTTTTAAGCTGACAATACGGCGCAAAGTTTACCACTTGCCGCAGGTAAAGTTCAGCTTGATTTCACAGCAAAGTTTACCACTTTTTGTTATGGTGTAAGGGCATTTTATTCACCCGGATTTGTTTTGTGCACAAAACAAAACATGTCCAACAAAGTGATTACAATGCACCATGTACGTTCTATTATCCGATTTTTGGAAAAAGGCTATTCCGTCCGCTCTATATGCCGGGAACTTCCCCTTTCCCGACCTACCATAACCGCTTATGCCCTGCGCCTGCAAAGCCACACAGCTTCGCTACAAGAGTTGCAAAGCATGAGTGATGCCGCCCTTGCTGCCATCGTTTACACAGAGCCACCTCCTGCGGCAGAAGAAGATGCCCGTAAATCCATTTTTGTACAGCAGGTTTCTTATTTTTTAAATGAACTTAAACGCACCGGTGTTACCCGCTTATTGCTCTGGCAGGAGTATCGCAGGCAGTATCCTCAGGGCTATGGCTACACCCAGTTTTGTGTATCTCTTGCCCGGTATCGCAATGTTGTTCAGCCTGCGATGCATATTGATCATCAGCCCGCCCTGGTCGTAATGGTAGACTTTGCAGGAGATACCATGCATTATGTTGACAGCGTCACCGGCGAAGTGTTTAGCTGTCCCGTATTGGTTTGTGTATTGCCTTATAGCGGCTATGGTTTTGTAAAAGCCCTGCCCGATGCCAGGTTGGTTCACCTGATTGCCGCCCTCAATGATTGTCTTTCGTTTTTTGGCGGTGTACCCCATAGCCTTATGACCGATAATATGAGGCAGCTTGTTGCTAAGGCATCCCGCTACGAACCCACTTTTACAGATGCTATTACCCAATGGGCGCAACATTACAACATCGCTTTAACGACCGCCCGTGTAGCCAAACCAAAAGATAAAGCTGCTGTGGAGAACGAAGTAAAGATTATCTACCGCCGTATTTACGCCCCGCTGCGCGATAAAGTTTTCCATAGCCTGCAAGCCCTTAACCATGCTATAAACGAACAACTTGCTATCCATCACGCACAATTGTTCCAAAACAAGGATTACAGCAGGAAAGATTATTTTGAAAAAGAAGAACGCCGCCTGTTGCAACCACTGCCCGCATCACCATTCCTTATCAAACACCGGGTGCAGGCTAAGGTTCAGAAAAACTATCATATCACCCTGGGAGAAGACTGGCATCATTACAGTGTTCCCTACGTGCATATTGGTAAAACCGTAACAGCCGTATACGACACTGATACGGTAGAGATATACCTGCAGTTCCAGCGTATTGCCCTGCATAAGCGCAGCTACAAAAAACACGGGTATACCACTGTAAAGGAGCATATGCCTGAAGGGCATCAGCATTACTTTGAAAGACGGGGATGGACGGCTGATTACTTTATCCGGCAGGCTGCAAACATTGGCAGCAATACCCGCCAATATATTGAGCGCCTGCTGAAGGGTAAACGATTTACCGAGCAGACCTAAAACGCCTGTCTTGGTATTTTGAGGCTGGGTAAGCAATACGGTAACGACCGGCTGGAAGCGGCCTGCACCCGCGCCCTGGCGGGCGAAGTATTCACCTATCGAACCATTGACAATATCTTAAAAAACAACCTGGATAAACAACCCTTTGTCTCCCAACAGGAACTCTTTAAAACACCGCCCCACGATAACCTGCGCGGTCCGCAGGCTTACCAGTAAACTCCTGTATGACTTATTCACACTCAAAAAATAAAAAACAATGAACACAAACACAACAGCAACACTCCAGCAGTTCAACCAGCTTAAACTTTACGGAATGGCAAAAAGATACCAGACCCTTATAACCCTGCACAGCCATGAGCAGCCGGAAGCCCATACGCTGGCCGCACAGCTTGCCGAAGCGGAACTATCCTACCGAACCCATCGCCGTACCGAGCTTTACCTGCGTTTGTCAAAGCTCCGCTACAATGCAGTGCCAGAGCAGATCAACTGCTCACCATCCAGGGGTATCACTAAAGAACAGCTTGCAGTATTGTGCGATGGAACTTTTATCGACAAAACGGAAAACATACTTATTACGGGAGCTACCGGTTCAGGAAAATCATACCTGGCATGTGCCATCGGCAAACAAGTCTGCATGCTGGGCTACAGAACCATTTATCTTTCCATGAACCGCTTTATTGAAGCCCTTGCTACGGCTCGCTTAGATGGATCTTATATCAAATGGCTTAACCAGATAGCTAAAACACCCCTGCTTATTTTAGATGATTTTGGATTGCAACCCCTTAGCCACGACATGAGGGTAACAGTATTACAAATCCTCGAAGATCGCTATGCCCTGGGCGCCACCATTATTACCTCTCAGCTCCCCATTAACAAGTGGTACGATTATATAAACGACCCCACGCATGCTGATGCAATTTGTGACAGACTGACAGCCAATGCTCACAAGATATCTTTGAAAGGTGACTCTTTGAGAAAAAGAAAAAATGATTAGCTTTACCTAACGCTCTTACACATAATATCACCTGGTAAACTTTGCAGTGAAACGGTGGTAAACTTTCACCGAAATTTCCATTCAGGGCCCTTCGGTCTGCAATTCATTCTCGCTCCGGCTTCACTCCCTCATAAATATCTGCTATCTCAATATTTTCATTGATGGTTTTTATATAAAGCGTTTCTTTTATTGCATTATACTCCTCCAACTCCCAATGATTGGATGCGTTCAGCCGGAATATCTCAATATGTATGTTTTCGGAATCAACCAGGATATATTCTTTCAGTGTGGGTATATCGCGGTACAGCTTAAATTTTTCACCACGGTCATAATTTTTGGTAGAAGGAGAAAGTATCTCAATAATTACCGCCGGGTTTACAACATTCCAGTTATCATTGTTAAGTGTTTCCGGCTCGCCGCAAATAATGGAAATATCAGGGTAAGTAAAAAGTGTATTGGTTTTGATATGTATGCGTTGATCGCTACCGAATGGTTGACATTTTTTGCCCTTCAGTTTAATCGCCAATTCACCAAAAAGATTTCTGAAAATAATATTGTGCGTTACCTTAGGTCCAGACATGGCAAATATCTCGCCCCTGTAATATTCGTGCTTTTCTGTAGCAGTTTCTTCCATTGCAAGGTATTCTTCAATGGTAAACTTTTGTTTGCCGTAAGCAACGGCTGGTTCTTTTACTTCCATGTAATAAAAATACGATTATTTATAAAGCTAAATCATGCCAGTATTTGCTGTAAAGATTTGGCGTTTGCAGAAGATGGGTATGATTCCCAAATGTATTGATCACCCCATCTTCAAGAATATAAATCCTGTCGCAGAAATTTTTAAGTACATGTAGCCTGTGGGTAATGAATATAATGGCCATTTTGTGCTTTAAGCGTGTTAAAAGGTTTAGTACAAACAGTTCTGTGTCCCTGTCCATTGCGGAAGTGGCTTCGTCTAATATCAGTAACCGGGGATTGCTGTATAAAGCCCTGGCTAATGCAATGACCTGCTTTTGCCCCCCTGAAAGATTAATGCCTTCTTCACCTACAAGTGTTATTATAGATTGCGGCAGGGTTTCCAGCAAAGGTAAAAAACCGTGTTGCTCCAGGAATAGAATAACTTTTTGAGGATCATTAACAGCATCGTCGTAGGCAATATTTTCGAGAACGGTGCTGTTGAATATATGAATATGCTGAGGCACACCTGAGCAAATATTTCTCCAGCTTTTTAATTCAACCTCAGATAGCCTGTTATCGTTCAGGAATATATTCCCATCTTCCGGCAAGTAGTGTCTCTGCAATATTTGTGTCAGCGTGGATTTGCCACAACCGTTTTCTCCCATAATAGCAATGATCTCTCCCCTTGATACTTCAAAAGACACATCTTTCAATATTTTTTTCCTGCCGGCAAAACGAAAAGACAGGTGCTGAACTTTAAGCTCCCTGAATACATTTACAGCAATTGGATTATCGGTATCTTTTTCCGGCTGAGAGGCTGTAAATTCAAACATCCTGTCAAAAGCAATTTTAGCTTCGCTTATAGGAATGCTTAATAACGCCAGGTTTACAACAGCAGGTAAAAGTGTGCCGCATACAGATAGTATTGCTATAAAGCTGCCGGTAGTGAGCTGCGCATGCAATACCTGCAGGCTTCCATATAGCAACATGCCTGTTAAAAAAAATACGGAGAAGTTACTGGCGAGAAAAGAAAGGCGTATTTGTAATTTACCCAGGTTAAAAACAGCGTCCTGGTAATTTTTATAGATATTGCTGTTAGCCGCCGCAAACAATTCCTCCCGGCTCTGGTTTTTCAACGGCTCTATGCCTTGCAGGGTGGAAATATAATTGGCTTGCGTAATGGCATAGTTCGCCATAACGGTTTTCTGCCCGCTTATAATAGATTTATTGTGCCTGTATATCAAAAAATAAAGCAGGGGAATAATAACAATGGCGGTAAGACCTACAGGCACTGAATACGAGAACAGGAAGATGGTGCTTATTATTACTACCAGCAACTCAATAACGGAGTTGCCGGCCAGTTGGCTGATGATACGTTGAATACGGGCAGTGTCATTCAACCGGGCTGTAAAGTCGCCAATCTTCCTGGTATCGAAGAACGGCTTTGGTAAGCGCAAAAGGTGGCGGTAAAAAAAATCAATAATACGCAGGTTAAAATCTTTAGACTGTCTTATCAAAAAATATTGTCGTAACGCTGTAAGTCCTTCTTTGGCCAGCAATATCAGCAAAACGAGCACAACGCCTGCATAGAGCTTCTCGTAATTCTTTTGGGGCAGTATTTCATCAATAAGCTTTTGCGAAAAAATAGCCGTCGTCAGCCCAAGTGTAGAAACAACAATGCCGCTTCCCCCCGCAGCTAACAGCAGTGGATAATCTGATTTTACGAGGCTAATGATCCATTTTCTTTTTGCAGCATTCTTTTCCCCGGCTGTAACAAAATGATTATTAGGCTGAAGTGTTATACAGGCTCTGGATTTCCAGAGAGCGTCCAATTCATCAGAAGTAAAATAAACAATACCCCTGGCAGGATCTCCGATTATAAACTCCAATATATTGTCTTTACCATGCCTGCTTCCAAAGCATACAACATAGTGCTGCATGGATTGGTTTAATGTGATGTGCAATATTACCGGAGAAGGATGTTTCTTCAGTGCCTCTATATCGGCGGTACAACCTTCGGCTGTAAAACCCAGGCTACAGGCAGCCTGGTATAAGCCTAATAAGGTAGTGCCCTGTATATTGGTTCCACTCAATTTTCGTAATGTTTCAAGCGAACTATCTCCTTTGTAATAGCGAAGTATGGATAGCAGGCAGGCAACGCCACAATCGGTTTGATCGTGCTGGAAGACAAAAATATTATTTAGGTGTTTATCCTTCATCACAGACATTACATTAAAGCTCTTTAATGATTGTTCCCGCTTTAACCTGCCCATTATAACTCCTGACCAGCTTTAAATCTTTGCCATAAACGAGAGTGCTTGGAATGGTAGAAATGCCGAATTTAAGGGCCAATTTGCTATTGGCATCTGTTAAAAAAGTTACATTCTCATACTCCGCAAAACCATAAGTCCGGGCAAAATTCCTGATCAATTCAGGCGACTCAGATGATAAGAACAATAATCGCATCTTATCAAACAATTGTATATTTTCCCTGATGCTTTCAGCCTCATGTTGGCAAAAATCGCAGGTGGAATTAAAATATATAAAAATCACCGGGGTATTTTTTTCCAGATTGGAATTAGAAAAAGGCAGCCCATTCAAATCTGCTACTGTAAAATCAGGTAGAGTTTGAATAGCATTTGAAACGATTTTTTTCTGTTGAACCGTAGTGATAACTTTATAGCTTAGTATAAGGAGTGCACTTAAAATTAAAAGAAGAATACCTGTTTTGAAGATCATTTTCATAGTTCAGCTAAAATTTATGGTTAGGAACATAATTGTTATCACCCAAATCAAAAGCCCTGCCCCATAGCTCCCCGCAACAATATTAAAAGCCTTATCTGTTTTCATATTAAGCGCTTTGGCAAGCATATATATTAACAATCCCCAATAAACACATTCAAACAGGTTTAATACCTGCATGGGATAAATATACCAGGGTTCCAACCCTTTGTACCCTATTATGTTCAACACAGATAAGGGATAAAAGTACTGTATGTCTTCTAAGCTATAGTTATTATGGAAGAAATAAAACCATGTTGTTTTGAATATTATAACCAATAAGAAAATGTATTCCGCTTTAACTACAATAGTAAAAAGCGATTTATAAGATATTTTTTTATTGAAAAAGAAACAGCCCGTCCAGAGAATAGCGCTCACTATGCCAATTTTTATTAAAAGGATCACAGGAACAATAGCATAACCAATCCAATTAAATTTATCTTTTAAGGTTATAATTTCATTAACCTGGTTTATTGATAAACTGTCGGAAAGGGTAGCCTCATACAGGTAATCTATATTTAATAATTCTTTCATCAGGTACCCCAGAGAAAGGGTGAAAAAAGATAACAACAAAAAGAGGTTTCTATTAATATGTAAACTACCTGTTAAAAACATTTGATTATTTATCTTTTACTGAATTCAAAAAAAATATCTTTTTAAAATAGGTAATGCTTCATTTGAATCAGATATGTCATTTAGAATACAACCTTTATCCAATAAAAGAACCCTAGTCGAGATCTCAGCAATTGCCTCAATTTGATGACTTGATATAATAAAGGTTGCTCCTTGTGATGAAGCATATTCTTTAATAAATAACTTAAGAAAATCTTGAGACGAAGGATCAAGGTGAGAAAACGGTTCATCTAAAATAACAAGAGATGGGTTTGCAAGAAATGCCGCAGCAATGCCAATTTTAGCTTTGCCTCCGGTTGAATAATCACTGATAAATTTATTCTTTTTCATTATTTCCTCTCGAAAAAAAGGCGCGAAACGAGCTAACCGATCATTTAATATGGCAGACCCAAGCCCATTCAGAAAAGCAATAAAATCAAAATATTCTTCAACTTTTAAAAAATTTATTAAGTATGATTCATCTAAGTATGATCCGGTATTTTTTTTCCATTCCTCATCTTGCCTAACGTCTCTCCCATTTATTAAGACCCGACCTTGCGTTGGTTTCGCCAAATCAAGTATTAGCTTTAATAAAGTACTCTTGCCTTGACCATTGTTGCCAACAAGCCCCACAATTTCTTCTTTTTTAATATGTAGATTCAGAATATCTAAAACCATTCTATTGTTATACTGCTTCTGAAGATTCAAGAGTTGTATCATAATTAACATTGAAATATGTTAAGAATATATATTTTTTTTTCTGAAACATGACGGCAAACTTTTTATTCCAAAATGGCAGCAAAGAAATATTTAACAATCCAATAATCAACAGTAAATAATATATCCATTGAAAGCTACTTACGATCAGTCCTATAATAATTAAACTAATAGGCAAAAGGTATATCAAAAAGCCTAAAGCATGCTGAATCTTTCCCATGCCTTCATAGTTCGAGAACAAATTTTTTGAATGAATATTTATTCGTTTGTAATTAAACAAAGCAATAAAAATTACAAAGAGGGGAATAGTTCCACAGTTATATGCAAGACAACAGATATATTTCATTAAAATTGGCGAATCAATAAACCAGGGAATTATAAATAAGCATGGGGCAAAAGTGACTAACATTAACGTTAGCATTTTTGAAGTTAAATATATTCTTAGCGATAAATTTTGTGTGAAAAATAAAGAAAAATGAGGTGCATCCCATGCAAAATTATATTGCCCATATGATACTCCAAACAACCCTTGTAACACAAGAAAATTAGCAATTATGCTGATCTCAGCAATTGCAGAATATTTTATTTCAATATTATTGTTCCCTATCCCTATCAGAACAAGGCCAACTTGTGCCAGCAAAAACAAAAGGATTAATCTTCGGCTACGCTCCGTTCTAATAATCATTAAAAATTCCATCCAAATGAGCCTGCATACAAGACCACTTTTTTTTCTATTTTTATTCAGCATACAAATTTTGTATTATTACTTTAAAAAAAAATGCAGACAACAGAATTGTAACTGCTCCTAAACAAAGAGTATACCCGAAGTGGCTATGTGTTTTAAAAAATACAGATTCGGAAGCCAACAGCAACGCATGTCTTTTTTTGAATACGAGATATCCGGAAAGTATTATAGATGAAAGCAAGAAAAATTTCAAAATAAATTTTAAATGTATAACCTTATACAATGAGACAAGTATACTTAAATTAAAAATTAATAGAAAGTTGAAGCAAAAAAAAATTAAAGCAAACGCTATTCCTTTTTGACAACCTAAAAAAAGCGTTGTTAAAATAAGATTTATGCAACTAATAAAATTGTTGATATTTAAGAAACTGATTATTGCTACAACTACTGCAATGAAGTCCTTCTTTATATTCAAAACCTTATATGGGTTGATTGGATAGTTTGGCGGAGGTTGCATCAACAAACGGGAAAGAAAACCAACAAAAAAATAAGGTAGATATAATCTGGAAATAGCCATAGCGATATTATACTTATCATATCCATAAAAAAGAGCAAGAAATAATAAAACAATCTGAATTATAATAAAAAGCAATAACACTACAAAAAAAACCAACCCTATTTTATGCAAAAGTGGCGATTCTCTATAGTGCCTTCTATAGTTATGCTCGATCAGGCGATATACTATCTTTATCAAAATGCAAGACTATTATTTGCTAAACCAGGCTGAATTACAATTCATCAGCCTGGTTTAAAACAATAAATTAATTATTCAATATCTAGTTCTTTTGCGCAGGCAGACAGAACGCCTAGCATGCTGGCTCCCCAGCTTAAAACACCAACGGCAACTGTTCCGCCGGACAACACTACTGCAGTAACCCCTAAAACCGCCCCTGCTCCTGCTAAAAGGCAGGCACTTCCCCCTTCAATGTTCTCCATGTGAGTTAAATCCAGTTTTTTCATTTTTACAAATTTAAAAATTTTAAATTCTCGTCTTGAGCCCGTTGTACTTCGGGGCAGGGCATACAGTATTAGCTCCCTCATATCTTTCGATAATCCTGCTGCTGATTTTGTGCAATGGATCAGCGCCACCGCCTCCTTTTATTTTTTCTTTGGGTCAATAAGGAATAATATCCCGCAATTCGTAGCTACAGAATCATTTTATGGATAGCATCATCTATTTTGTTTGTATTATGGCAGTTCAACGGGTACGTTACGGAACGATCTGTATACCGGAAATTCCTGCTTACTTAAGGGGAAGTTTGTAATGCAATTTAATTTAACGTTTTGTAATAAACCTGTGATTCAAATCACAATTTTTAAACTATTTTAATACAGGAGCGATTTATGTCTTACAAATGTCTCTCTCGAAATACAAAGAAAAGAGGCAAGAATGCCATCACTTACACGACCGACCAGGTTGGGATAATTAACCCTCAGGTACTGCATCCGCTGCTTAATAGCCGGTGAGCTTAAAACATGCAGGTGGTTTAAATGGATTGTATTATATTCTTCCAGCAAATCGCAATAAATACTTTTCAGAGTTACAGAGCATGATAACAGGCTGTCGAGATCGGGTTTAGTAATTGATAGTATTTCTGCATCTTCTATGCATTCAAATATTTCAGTATTATATCCGGTTTGTTTAAACTCGGGCATATTTACTAAAAAACTGTTTTCCCTGGCAATGGCGCGTGTAAATGCTCTTTCATTTTCATTAAAATATACTGCCCGCACTAACCCTTTGCGTATAAAATAAAGCCGGTTACACGGCAACCCGGCGCAGTTTAAATCTTTCTTCTGCTTAACAGACTGAGGTTTGAAGTAATACCTGATGCCGGCTTCTTCTTCATAACTGAGATCAGCTCTTTTTCTTAAAAGACCGATTAAAGAACTGTATTCCATAGATAGCTGTTTTTAACAGATTTGATAACCGGGAGGATAAATTATTACCAAGATAGCAAAATACCTTTTATTAACAATTAAAATTTACAGATGAATATGTAAAGATTTCCAACCTTTGGAAGGTTGGAAACCCTGCGTCTGCAATTCATCCGGAACAGGGTTTGCCACACAAAGAGCTACACAGCACACAAAGTCACACAACGCGTTTTATTCTTCTTAGTGGAACTTTGTGTATCCTTCGTGTACCTCTGTGAAATAACCAGGTTGTTACACTACAATTATTCGTGATAATGAGTGTAATTCGTGGTTAGAAGTATATGCAATCATTATATCAAAAAATTCCCGCAATCGTTTTTAAACAGCTTCTTATATATACCTGTGTGTAATAAATATAATAAAAAGTTATTTATAAAAACACACGACTCCCCAATAATCACAGATTATACTATAATTTTACCGCCTTCCTACTATCAATATATTATTACATAATGGCAGCCCGTAAATCAGGTAAAAAGCAAAAGAAAACCACGTCCCGCGTTTCGCATACACGCAAGCCCGATCACCTCACCGATTTTGAATGGCAATACGCGCTTAGAAAGCAGGTGGCGGCAGATGAGCAATTTAAGATTCTTCCACCGGACACCGGCAAAGTATATGGTGATTATTTAGTAGCGAGCGTAAAATCGAAGCAGCAGTATAAGGTAGCGTTGCGAAGCGCTGACAACAGCCTGAATTTTTGCAGTTGCCCTGATTTTAAAACGAACCAGTTGGGCACCTGTAAACATATTGAAGCCATATTGCTGAAGCTAAACGCAAAGCCTGCTACCCGCAGGGCTTTACAGGAAAGCTATAACCCCGATTATACCTCTGTATACCTGAGCTACGTGGGTGAGCGCCGGGTTAAAATTCGGATAGGCGCTGCCGCCAGCCGGGAGTACAAAAAACAGGCGTCGCACTTTTTCAATACATCCAGTGAACTGAGAAGCGAGGCATTCGACAACTTTGCCGTATTTCTTGCCGAAGCAGAACAGCTCCACGATGGTTTCAGGTGCTACCCCGATGCGCTGGAATATATAATACAACAACGCGATTATAATTACCGTAAAGCCACCGTAAAAAAGCTTGGCAAAAAGCTGCTTACCGGCATTACCAAGGCAAAACTTTTTCCTTATCAGCAAACAGGTGTATTGTTTGCCGCAACCGCGGGCAGGTACATACTGGCTGATGATATGGGTTTGGGAAAAACCCTGCAGGCAATAACTGCCAACGAAGTGATGCGCAAATATTTTCACATAAGCAAAGCCGTTATAGTATGTCCCACCTCATTAAAATACCAGTGGAAGAACGAGATCATAAAATTTACGGGCAATACTAAAATATGTGTGGTGGAAGGGCACCTGCTTAACCGTATGAAACAGTATGCCCAACAGGAGCATGACTATTTTATTGTGAGCTATAACGTGGCGGGCAACGATTACGAATACCTGAACGAAATGGGCGCCGACCTGCTCATACTGGATGAAGCGCAAAGGATCAAGAACTGGCGTTCAAAAATTTCGGCTAAAATAAAAAGGATTAAAACGCCTTATGCATTTGTGCTTACCGGCACCCCGGTTGAGAATAACATTGAGGAACTGTATTCGCTGATGCAGATCGTAAACCCCTTCCTGTTGGGCTCATTGCATCATTTTTTACAAAAGCACCAGTTAACGGATGAGCACACCGGCAAGGTAACCGGCTACAAAGACCTGAACCAGATAGGTGATCTGCTGAGCGATGTAATGCTCCGCAGAACCAAAAAGCAGGTATTGAAAGAACTACCCGCCCGCATGGACAAAAACCTGCTGGTACCTATGACGGAAGAGCAGATGAAAATACATACCGAAGGCGCCGACACGGTTGCCAGGCTGGTACATAAATGGCGGCGCATGGGCTTTTTGTCGGAAGAAGACCGCCAGCGGCTGCTCAACAGCCTCAACGTTATGCGTATGGTTTGCGACAGCACGTTTATACTCGACCAAAGCACCAATTTCCAGACCAAGTTAGATGAGGTGCAGAATATTCTGGAAGAGATTATAGCGATGGAAGGAGAGAAGGTAGTGGTGTTCAGCCAGTGGGAACGTATGACACGCCTGGTAGCGCACATACTGGAAGAGCAGGGTATAGGCTTTAAATACCTGCACGGCGGAGTTGCCAGCAAAAACAGGGAAGAGTTGTTTACCAGTTTTAACACCGATCCGGAATGCAGGGTTTTTCTCTCCACTGATGCCGGCGGGGTAGGGCTTAACTTGCAGGCAGCCGCTTATATCATCAACTTAGATATTCCTTGGAACCCTGCTATATTGGAGCAACGCGTCGGCAGGATATACAGGTTGGGCCAGAAAAAGAATGTGAGCGTAATTAACCTTGTGGCAAAGGGAACCATTGAAGAACGTATGCTGGATGTGCTGCAGTTTAAAAGAAGCGTTGCTGCGGGCATATTGGATGGCGGCGACAGCGACATCTTTATGGGTGATGATAAGTTTAAGCAGTTTATGAAGTCGGTAGAATCTGTAACCGGCGTTGGACAGCAACAGGAGGAAGCTCCGGTAGTGGTGGATGCAAGCGAGCAATTAGAAGAAAAGCAGATGCAGGAGTTGCCGCCGCCGGCAGCGGATTTTGCGGAAGCGCAGGAAGCGATAGCCGCCACAGATGCTGCTGTAGGTGAACCGGGGGAGCAGGCTGAAACAAAGGCTGAAGGTCATACCGCGAAACGGCTTGTGGCAGAAGGCGCTTCGTTTTTTGAAAATCTTATACAATCACTGAATACGCCGGATGGCGTGCAGCAGCTTACCCGTGAGCTGGTGGAAACAGATGAAAAAACAGGAAGATCCTACATTAAAATACCGGTAAGCGGCAGCTCAATTGTTGAAAACGCGCTAGGTATGCTGGGAGCGTTTTTGAAGGGGATAAAGTAAATCGCACTAAGGGCTCCGAACCTTCCAAAGGTTCGGAACCCTTTGGAAACATCTAAAAAAGATATTACCTTTCCTCAAACACTATTGCTATGCCTATCAACACCAAATATCAGGCAATTTTTAAACATGGCTGTTATTACCACCTGTTTAACCGTTCCGTTAGCGGAATTAACTTATTCTCCAATTCCGGGAATTATGCATTCTTCCTGCAAAAATTTTCTCAATATTTATCTGGTATAGTACAGGTATACGCATGGTGTCTCCTTCCCAATCACTTCCACTTTCTTATATCTGTTAAAGAAAAGGATCTGTGCGACTTTACAGCGAAAGAGCAGGAAAAGCTTGAATGCGGGTTGATGGACATTAATGATATTGTTATAAGAAGGTGTAAGAATTTCTTTTTATCATACAGCCATTCTTACAAACGACAGCAGCAGATCAATACCAATATTTTTGCACAACACTTTAAACGATCGGAAATAGATAAAGACGTTTATTTCAGTAAGGTTATTCAATATATACATCTTAACCCGCTTCATCATAAAGTTGCCCTTGACTGGGAAAACTATCAATGGAGCTCATACAGGAGAATTGTTGCCAATGTAGCATCCTTACTGAGAACGCAGGATGTTTTAGATTGGTTTGGAGGGCTTGATGCGTTTATAAAATATCATCGTATGCAGGAAACGGAATACCCGTTTGATGAAAGGTGAGGAGTGCAAGGTAAGGGTTCCGAACCTTTGAAAGGTTCGGAACCCTGCAAGTCCCCTACAATGCTTTTTGCCGGCTCTCTAACCCCGCTATCTTTTCTTCCAGCAATCTTATTTTATCTTCATACAGTTGCTTCAGCTCGGGGCTGATATGATAATGGTTGACCACTTCCTGTACGCTGTTGATAGCATGTACATTTGTGCTGCTGCTGATATTGAAAACCACCTGCTCATCAAAACCTTCAATATTTTCTGCCGTGGTACCCAGTATTTCTGCAAGCTGCTGCAGCCGCTCATCGCTGATGCCCACATTATCTTTTTCAATACGGGCGTAATTGCTCTGGCTGATACCTAACCTGCCGGCCACATAATCCTGCGTAAGATTACGCAACTCCCTGATCTTCCTGATTTTAGCGCCTGTATGTCTCATATTGGTTTTTTATGCATAAATGTACATAAATTATGAATGTGAAAATTATCAATGGCGTTAAAATATTTTTTCTTTTGATATAATAGCACGGTTCTTATTAATTCAATTCTTATCAAGCCTTTTCTGACTTTTTGTATTTGCAATATAATCTGAATGCTTATATGTAAGCATTTTGAATGTGTTCATATTTGAAATCTATCAACTTGTTTCTAAAATATAAAAAATGAAGCTATCAGTAATTACACTAACTATAGGAATTCTACTTGCTGGCTGTAATGGTTATAAGATTATTTCCAAAAGTTCATTTAAGCCTGATATTAAAAAAGTAGACGGAGCAGGAAAGTACTACTGTATTCTCAGAACAGACAGGTTTCCAGAAATACAGCCAGTTTCTTTTGAACAACTTCAAATGCAAGGTCAGGGTTTGGAACAAATAAGGTTTAATTCGGATGATGTATATAATATACCAGTTCTTAACCACAAAGATTTAATTTTTGAGTTCGATATAAATAATATTCACAACATTCCAAGAATAAGGGGAGACGTAAGAACTTTTTTAAGTCCGATTTTATTCCCTATAACAATACCAGCTTCTATGATTTACGTAAGAAAGAAAAACTCCTATCTTATCGGTCAGCTGAAAGTTTATCTACCAAATGGAGATTTGATATCTACATACGAGAATTATGAGGTGCTTATAGTTAAAAAACAGGCAATCATGGACCCAATCCCACGTCATGAGGTAGTTACTAAGGTTTTTAATAATGGCTACTCTGGTTTAATAAACAATCTAATTAATCAATATAATCATGACACAGTAGCACAGAACTTTATAAGGAGTAAGCAAAATGTACTTTCCCTTAATACTGTAATTGAAATAAATCAGGCTTTTTTTTTAAGTTATTACTCGAGGTTTCTTAGAAGCTTGGAGGATCATGCTAAAAGCTCGTACGATATAATGAGCAAAGACCTTATCAAAAAATTCAAAAGACGCCAAATGACTTTTGAAGAGGATTATGTACCGATAGCCTTCTATAGGTATTTGAGCCTAAAATCATCCAGACTTTTAGAAGAAACAGATAAGAAAGAAGCTGAAGCTTTTCTGAATGAAGAAATAAGAAACTACGAGCAGTTATGGAAAAAGTATAATACTTCAAAAGAAAAGATTATAAGCAACAGAGAAAAATTAAATACAATGTTGAGTACATTAGCAATGGCAGCGCAGCAGTCTTCTACTGCATATAGTTTACTAGATAGGCAGCAGCAAACCATTACTCATTATATGCAAATATTTACGAGTTCTTTGCAAAGAAATATTGCCACTAATTATCCTCATCTTAGTCTAAGCCCAGGCACTCCAAGCTTGTTTGCAACGACTTCGTTTAATCAGGGTTTTCCAACTTCTCAATTGGCGATTGGTGACAATCTGCAGAACTCGCCATGCAGTGAAGACCAACAAATAACATGCTCCAACAAAGCCAACGCTGATCCGGTATATCAATCTTGGTATCAAAAGTTAAGTAGTGATCCTCGTGAGCATTATGCTTTACAAGCAGCTATCGCAAGGTATTTGGCTACTTTAAATTATTGTAAAGATTGTTTGACTGAACAACAAAAAATATCCATTAAAAATGCAATAGAAGACTGCAAGAATCGCCTTTCACAGATAGCAAGCGATAAATATGTCTCTGCAGTCAGACCAGACCAGGTACAAAGTATCAAACCGCCGGGTTATGGCTATAAAACAGCATCAAAAGAAGACAATACAAGTCAAAAAAGTAAAACAAAAGTCTCCTCTAAAGCACAGTAGATGAACGAATATGCCAAAGTACTACTGCACTATAGGGTTCCGAACCTTTGGAAGGTTCGGAACCCGGGTTACAGCCTCACTTTTTGAGATCACACAGGAACGCTAAAAAATATTCAGCGCTGATTATATTAACCCTGGGGAAAATTATGTTTAACGCTTCATTAAAATGAGCGTCACTAGTTACCAGGAAATCGGCGTTACCTACAACTGCTGCATCGAAAAACTTATTGTCGTCAGGGTCTGCTTTTATTATATTCCATGCATAATATATTCGTTTATATATTACATCTGGTGATATAGATAGTATGTCCATTACTAATTCTGCAACTCCCGGTGCTGAATGTTCTTTCAAAATTTCTTCATATTCATGAAGTTCTAAAATGTCCTTTACTCAGGTTGTCATAGTCTGTTTCCGAAATATTATTGCTTTTTTCCCAATTGTCAACGGATTTATCCAGTTGCTTACCCAATAATTGTACAACCAGTCGTCTGATCTGCAAAAAATATTCCTCCGGCAAAGGGTTTTTTAACAACCGGATCATATCCAATTGCTGTTCATTCAACTGCGGATAATTTAATGCGGTACTCATAAAACTGATTTTAAGTTATAGTGCATAAGTGTTCGAAACCTGTAGGGTATTATTTTTGTTGTTATGACAGCAGGGAAATTGATTAAGCTAATACCACAGGATATTTTTCAAAAGTTGGCTGTAGAGACAAAGGTAGACAGCCAGGTAAAGAAGTTATCTGGCGAGGTGATGTTTAAGTTGATTCTCTTTTCAATGCTGGGTTCAGAAAAGCTAAGCCTGCGTGTAATGGAATCATTTCTACAGTCGTACAGGTTTAAGTCGTTTAGTAAATACGATATATTGGATGGCAAGTATAATTCTATTCGCGATAGGATATGCAGCATTACTCCGTTGTATTTTGAAAAGCTCTTTGAGACAATATTTGCAATTTATAACAAGGAGTTGAAAGAGGAGAAGGCTCTTAGTAAAGTAGATAGTACCTATGTGGCATTGAGTGCTAAATTGTTTAATGGCGGAATGATAAATGGGGATAATGATAAACGGTTTTTAAAGTACAGTGTTCAGGTAAAGGGCAGCCTTCCTGCGCTGGTAAAAGTCTTTAGTGCCCAAAGATATGTGAGTGAGGATATTGCCTTAACCGATATCATAAATGATAGTGATATTCTAAAAGGCAATATAGTTGTGTTTGACAGAGGGATACAATCACGGAGCTCTTTTGAAAGTTTTTCAGATAGCAATAAATGGTTCATTACACGATCAAAGCTGGACATTCGGTGTAAGGTATGCAAAACAAATAATGTTTTAGATAAACCAGAGGGCGGTACTGTCACCATTATCAGCGATGAAGTTGGTAAATTAACCAGTGGCAGAGCAAAAGATACCCGTCACTTGTACCGGGTAATCAAGGCTAAAATTGACAAGAGTGATGAGATGATATGCTTTGTAACCAATATGCTGGATGAAAATGCTTATCAGGTGGCTGGATGGTATAAACAAAGATGGGAGATAGAGATGTTTTTTAAATTTATCAAACAACATTTGAATGTAAAACACTTGGTATGCCGTGATGAGAATGGGGTAAAAGTAATGGTATATATGACAATGATATTAGCCATTCTGATTATTGCATATAAAAAAATAAACGGTTTAAAAGGATTTAAAATACCAAAGCTGAGATTTGAAATTGAACTAGAAAATGATATAATAAAAGAAATTGTAAAAATGTGCGGAGGAGACCCCGAAAAAGCCGCAGGGCTTTTCAGTTCAGCCTGATTCAGGTTTCGAACACTTATGGTGATAGTGTTTACAGGAATTGTAACATGGTTATAATTTCACTCATTTACTACCACCTGTAAGACTCCAAAATTAATAAATCTAATTATTTTCATTGAGGTTCTTTCAGGGCAGTTCCAATTTATGAACGGGTTCCGAACCTTTCAAAGGTTCGGAACCCTGCTAACCCTCTGCCTAACTGTATCCCTGCATAAATCTCCCCCAAACCACTATTTTCATCAATCGTTTTAATATAAAGCATTTCCTCCGCTGCATTATACTCCTCTAGCTCCCAATGGTTTGACTCATTCAGCCGGAATATTTCGATGTGTATGCTTTGGGAGTCCACCAGTATATATTCTTTCAGCGTAGGTATATCGCGGTACAGCTTAAACTTTTCACCCCGGTCGTAGTTTTTGGTGGAGGGAGAAAGTATTTCAATGATTACCGCCGGGTTTAAAATATTCCAGTTATCATTGTTCAGCGTTTCCGGTTCGCCGCAAATAATAGAAATATCGGGGTAGGTAAAAAGTGTATTTACTTCTATGTGTATACGCTGGTCACTCCCGAAAGGCTGGCATTTTTTACCGTTCAGTTTAATGCCTAACCCGATAAGCAGGTTTCTGGATATGGTATTGTGCGGTAGCTTAGCGCCGGACATGGCGAATATCTCTCCCTTATAATATTCATGCTTTTCAATGGCTGCTTCTTCCATTGCAAGGTATTCTTCAATGGTAAATTTTTGTTTACCGTAAGCAACGGCAGGTTCCCTTATTTCCATGTAATAAAAATACAGCTTTTATATAGGGTTTCCAACCGTTGGAAGGTTGGAAACCCGGCAACTGAAATTCCCGCATTTTATTACCTTCGCAGCCAAATGACAGAAAAGATTCTCATCCTGGATTTCGGCTCCCAGTATACCCAGTTGATAGCCCGTGCCGTTCGTGAAGCAAATGTGTATTGCGAAATAACGCCCTTCAACAAACCCATACAGTATTCTCCGGAATTAAAGGGTGTTATATTATCAGGCTCTCCTTTTTCGGTAAATGATGCTAATGCGCCAATTGTTGATGTTGAAGCCATCAGTAAACAATTACCTGTTTTGGGTGTTTGTTATGGCGCACAGCTCACTGCAAAAACTTTTGGCGGTAAAGTGGAGCGTTCTGAAAAACGGGAATATGGCAGAGCCCAGCTAAAAATTAAACAGCAGGATGTTTTATGGGATGAGGTAAAACCCGAATCGCAGGTTTGGATGAGCCATGGTGATTCTATATTACAAACACCTTCAGACTTCGAAATACTCGGTGTTACAGAATCTATTCCTGTGGCAGCTTTCAAAAAGAATGGAACTGCAGCTAATGTTATATATGGTTTACAATTCCATCCTGAAGTATATCATTCACAATATGGGAAGAAAATAATCAATAACTTTTTGGTGAAAGTTTGCGGTTGCAAACAGGATTGGACACCCGCTCATTTCATCAGCGATACTGTTGAACAGTTAAAAAAACAGATAGGGGGCAGAAAGGTAATTATGGCACTCAGCGGTGGTGTTGATTCTACCGTTGCAGCTACACTTATTCACAGGGCAATAGGTGACCGCCTGTTCGGAATTTTTGTTGATAACGGCGTATTGCGTAAAGATGAATTTGAACAGGTTTTACAAACTTATAACCAGATAGGCTTAAACGTAAAAGGTGTAAATGCCAAAGAGCATTTCTATACAAAACTTGCCGGTAAGTCGAACCCCGAAGAAAAAAGAAAAATCATCGGGAAAACTTTTATTGATGTTTTTGATGAAGAATCGCACAAAGTAGAAGGCATTGGTTTGTTGGGTCAGGGCACCATTTATCCTGATGTTATTGAAAGTGTATCGGTTCATGGTCCATCCGTTACCATTAAATCGCACCATAATGTAGGCGGATTACCCGATACCATGAAGCTGGAACTGGTAGAACCGCTGCGTTATCTTTTTAAAGATGAAGTGAGAAGAGTAGGAGCAGAGCTCGGTATACCTGACAATATGCTTTCCCGCCACCCTTTCCCGGGGCCTGGCTTAGCTATTCGTATACTTGGCGAAGTAACCGAAGAAAAAGTTAAATTACTGCAGGAAGCAGATGCGATTTATATCAATGCGTTAAAGTCTTTTGACTTATACGATAAAGTTTGGCAGGCAGGCGCTATTTTGCTTCCTGTTAAAAGTGTGGGAGTTATGGGTGATGAGCGTACTTATGAGTATACAGTTGCATTAAGAGCCGTAACTTCCGTAGATGGTATGACGGCAGATTGGGCGCATTTGCCATATGAATTTCTGGCACATATTTCTAATGAGATTATCAATAATGTGCGTGGCATAAACCGTGTGGTATATGATATAAGCAGCAAGCCGCCTGCAACTATAGAATGGGAATAACACGTCTCATATTGTATAAAGCTCAAAGCATGAACAAAACCGGCATATTCTTTATCGCTTTACTGATTTTGTTTTTTAAACCTTTGGTTGGGCAAACCCAACAGGAAGGGTCTCCACGCATCGCATTGTTTGTTCCATTATACCTCGATTCTGTATTTGATGCTTCAGGTAACTACAAAGCAGGAAAAACAATTCCCAAATATATCAGTTCTGCTCTTGACTTTTACCAGGGCACCAATTTCGCATTGGACTCATTGGATAAAGAACAAATAAAAATGAATGTGCAGGTGTATGATGTAAAAAATCCACAACAGTCAGTCTACAAAATTGCCGATGCAGGCGGGCTGGATAGCGTGAACCTGATAATAGGAGCAGTAAATGGTAAAGAATATCTTGACCTTGCGGCTATAGCTAAAGAAAAAAAGATACCCTTCATATCTGCGAGTTATCCTAATGATGGCGGTATTGCTGCTAATCCTTATGTAGTGATTGTAAACCCCAAGCTCAATACACATCTCCAGGTTATCTACAACTATATCCTCAAAAATTTCGGCACTAATAAACTCGTGATGCTGAGAAGACAGAATGGCGCTGATGACAGGGTTACGGAAGTTTTTAAATCGTTGAATACTTCAGGAAGCGGAGCTGTATTAAATATCCAAACAATAACATTGAATAATGTTTTTACTTCAAAAGACATTGCTGCATCATTAGATAGTACCAGAGAGAATGTAATTATATGCGGAAGCCTTGATGATAATTTTGCAAAAAATATCATTTCATATGCCTCAACGCTTTCTTCTAATTATAAAATAACATTAGCAGGCATGCCTACATGGCAAGACTATCCGGAGTTATCTCGTCCCGAAATAAGAAACCTTCCTGTAATTTATTCTGCAAGCTTTTTTAATCCGGGCGGGGAAGTTAGCTGGGTTGAAAATTTCACCCAACGTTATAGCAGGAATACCTATACCAAACCAAATGAAATGGCTTTCAGAGGTTTGGAACTCATGTATCTTTTCTCTCACCTGCTGCAAAAAGACAAAGCCAATATTATCAGCAACCTCAACGATGATAAACATTTGCTGCTTACTGATTTTGAGTTTAAGCCCATATATAAAAGCAAAAATTCCACCACTCCTGATTACTATGAAAACAAAAGAGTTTTTATTTTAAAGCAGTGGAATGATGAACTGACCAGAGAAAACTAATTGCATTGCCCGTATATTTAACCATTCAATTCTATTTGCATGATACGTAAAAGCATTACTTACAGTATTGTATTATTATTTTCTGTTACTGTAGCTTCCGCTCAGTCAAAGCCGGCATGGACCAATATCTTCAAAAGCATTAATGAAGAAGTTGAAAAAAATTCTGCCGCATACAGCAATCTGAAAGAAGCTACCGGGCGTATCGGACATCGGCTTACCGGTTCAGAAAATGGCGCAAAAGCAGAGCAATTTGCTTATGATCTTTTAAAATCTTACAACTTTGATGTAAAATTTCAACCTTTCGAAGCTGAAAGCTGGAGCCGCGGAGCACTGGCGGTAACAATTAATGATAAAGCATATAAAGCGGTTGCTTTAGCGCATTCGCCCGTTAAAGCAGACGTTACCGCACCTGTAGTTGACGGCGGTAATGGGCTGGAAGAAGATTATAAAAAAGATCCCGCTGTCGTAAAAGGTAAAATTGTTTTAATGCCTATTGGATTATTGCCCGGCTCAGCGCAGGGGTTACGAAATCTGCACAGGTCAGAAAAAACAGCATTGGCAACTAAATATGGGGCTGCAGGTGTTATATTTTTTAATGCTGCTCCCGGAGGAATTTTGTTAACAGGCACTGCATCTGTTACAGGTAAGCTTATACCTATACCTGCTGTTTGTATCAGCAATGAAGACGGAATGCAACTAAAGGAAGCGCTGAAACAGGAAGCATTTTCCGCGTCTGTTAATATGAGCAATTTTTCCGGCACGGTTAAAGCAAGAAATGTAATTGCAACCATTAAGGGTAGAAAATTACCCAACGAAAAAGTGATCATCGGCGGTCATCTTGATAGCTGGGATCTTGCTACCGGGGCTATTGATAATGGTATCGGCTCGTTTTCAGTTATAGATATTGCTCGCACTTTTGCCGCTTTAAAACTACAGCCTGCCCGTACTATTGAATTTGTTTTATTTATGGGTGAAGAAGAAGGATTGCTTGGCTCAAAAGCTTATATATCGCAGGCAATTAAAGATGGTTCCTATAAAAAAATCCGTTATATGCTTAACCTTGATATGTCGAATGATCCTAAGGGATATAATGCCACATCTGAGGACGATAAAGCTTTATTTCAATCCATAGGTCAAATAGCCCAAGCGATAGATACATCATTTAAAAATACTTTTTCATCCGGGTTTGGATTACACAGCGACCACCAGCCTTTTATGTTACGCGGCATACCTACCGGGGGAGTTAGCGGGCACCTGAGCAGTGACGTACTCCGCTGTTACCATGCCGACTGCGATGCGTTTGATCTGGTAAATGAGAAGGAACTTAAAAACACCATTCGCTTCTCCGCTATGCTTTTATACGGTCTTGCAGACGCTACTCAAATACAGTCAAAACATTTGCCCGATAATATTCTGAAAGAAAAGCTGATCAAAAGTAATTTGAAGGAGCCGCTTCAGATAGCAGGCGAATGGCGCTGGGGGAATTAAAGCGTTTACAGGTAAGGGTTCCGAACCTTTGGAAGGTTCGGAACCCTGTTTACCAATATCTCACTTTCCGCTTAGCAGAGCGTCTCTTTCTACACCTTTCACTTCGCCCTTCCAATATTATGCAAACTCATATTTGTACAGAGAATCAATAGGTGTACCGGCTTTAATTTCAAGAATAGAATTTATCAATCCATCTTTAAGATCGTATACGCATCCGTGAATATCAGGTCCGTTTCTTTCCTTATTGCTACTGGTATGTGTCTTCACATACCGGCATATTTATTTATCCGTATACAGTTTTCCTACTTCATGTTTAATACACGAACGTAAGCCAATACAGAAAGTTTGTCCTGCTCGCCCAATTTGTCTAATTCCTTTATTATTTCTTCTGTTGTTTTATTGAGGGTAATGATAAGCGCCATACAAAATGAGTGTAAGAATTAAGAAGCCTTTTTAAGCAATAAAGCTTTTTTGTAAGCAGCAATTTTTTCCCGGCGAATGATCTCCCCGGTTTTGATGGAATCTCTTTTTTGCTGCAGCTTTGTTCTTTTTTGTGGTGTACCAATAAAGCCAATGTCGTCTAATGTATAATATGTTTTTTTATGGCTCATTGAAATAATTTTTGTAATACGAATTTACTAATTTTTTAGCAGATATTGTTGAAAGCATCATCCTGTCCCTGAAAATTAATTCCGCACCCAACGCAATTTTGTAATGCTCAATGAGTTCGGTTTTTGCAGTAAAGGCCACATATCCGTCAAACCCCATTTCAAAGCTCATTTTACAGGCAAAAGCTACCATATTACCGGCTACTCCGGCAAATTGTTTTTTAGCTGCATAATTGTGGAGTGCATTTTCAATTAAGTGCATTTCTATATAGAGTTGTGAGGAGATGGGTTCAAGGCTGATAAGCCCCTGTATCTTTTTATCATCTTTTAGTACAAGTTTATAGAGCAGATGCCCTTGTTCATTAAATTCTTTGTTCCAGTTGAATTGCCAGCCGTCTTTTTTAAACACTTTTTTTATTTCCGTTGCATTTACAAGCAGCATTTCAGTTTCAAAAGTTTTATCGGTAGCTATTTCCAGTATGCTGTTTGTAATTTTATCTATGGTAAAAGATTGTTTATGCACCATACAATAAAACTAAAGCAATAATACCAAAGTGTGGTATTTTATGCATACATGGTTACAGGATTTTGTGTACCGGATTCATCTTTCTTTTTCTATATTCCTGCTTTCCGGAATAATAGCCGTTGCCGCTGCGCTGGCTACTGTAAGCTTGCAGGTTGTTAAAGCTGCTCTGGCCAACCCTGCGAAGCATATGCGATCCGAATGAACAGCCGTCAAACTCAAAAGAGTCACAGGCTCTTTCAAAACCAGAAACAGTTTTTTTGTTTTATGTGTAACAGTAAGGGTTCCGAGCCTTTTGAAGGTTCGGAACCCGCGTAAAATTTATGGATATTTTGAAGCAGTAGCAACAGCGCTAACAGAAAGCGGCCACCGCCACGACTGAAAAACTGTTGTCAGGTTTTTATTGGCTGCTGCACAGGAAGCAAGGAAAAAATTATCAACGGCGTCCTGTGTAGTTGTTGCATTAGGTCTGCGCCCGGCTTCTTTCCAAAGATTTTGCACAAACGCTTCCCCTCCATAATCACGCCTTAGCCTGAAACAAAAAGAGGCAAATAAATCAGTAGCCCCAAGGCCAGAGTTAGGGACACCTTGACCCATTCCTAAAGTGTTTGTCCAATTTAACGATGCATCTGCCAAATAAATATCTATTAAATTTTCAACATTAGTTCTAAATGTCGGAAAAGACCAAGGACCAAAGGCGCTCCGTTTACACCAGCAGCCTCCATTGCCATAAAACGCATGAATACTGCATATCCGGTAGTTATTGGATCATCGGTTTTATACGCTAATTTATCTCCGTAAAACCAAAAGTTTCTTCCAAATTCATAAAAGACAGCTTGGTCATATTGATTCTTGCTATTGATGGCGTTGTACATTACATCAAAATAAGCATTCTGCAACTCAATTCCTGTCCATCCTAAATAGCCACATCCTGCACCGCATGTGTTAGCAACATCAGCTATAGTGGTTCTGTTATTAATATAGTAATATGGTGTGAATAGTATTGGTTCACGTCCGGTGCAAAGTTTATAATAGCCGTAAGTTGTGTCCATTGCCTTTAACCACTTAAACATTGTGGCTCTAATTAGATTGCTATTTCTGGAGAGTATCATTACATTTTTACTTTCCCATGCATTTAGAATAATTTGGTCGTTATTGAATGTTTTATAGGTTTGTGAATAAGGTGAAATTCTTAACTCTTTTGTTGCGCTATCACTACCACTTGCATTAGTTGCTACCAGTTTAATATTGTAAATACCTCCCGATGGAAAGTTGTTTGTTGGGTTTGCCTGTGTTGATGTAGCATTTCCAAAAGACCATGTGTAAGTAACTTTTGATCCTGAAGATGCATTTTTGGTTGTAACTACAACCGGTAATATTTCTGGATCACTTATGGTAAACGAAAAATCCACGATGGGTTTGTTTAAGTTGAGCACTACCGGTTTGGAAACACTATCGCTGCCGGCGCTATTAGTTGCAACCAGTTTCACAGTAAACGTTCCGTGATCAGTAAAAATATGCCTTGCATTTGCAGCAGTATCTGTTTTGCCATCTCCAAAATACCATTTCAAAGAAGTGGCATTGGCTGATGTTGAAACAAATTCAACGGTATCTGGAAGATAGCCCTGGTTGTGAATAGTGAAGCTGAAATCCGGAGTCGGCTTGTTCTGCGTAATGGCTACTTCTTTGATAATACTGTCCACTCCATGCTGATTAGATGCAATCAACCTGACTTTATATTTTCCCGTGTGGTAATAAACAGCCTGTGGCTCGCTGACTGTAGCAGTGCTGCCATTATCAAAATCCCATTTTAAAGCATTTGCATTTGTTGATGTAGAAGAAAAATTAACAGTATCAGGTAGTGTGCCCTGGTTTTTTATGGTGAAGGTGAAATCAGCCTGGGGTTTATTATTTGCTATTTGCTTATCTGCTTTTTTGCAGGTGATGGTGAAGAGAATATTTATTATTACTATAATAAAAATAATGGAGTTCTTGATTGGTTGTTTCATATATCTTCAATTTGCTTGCTTTAAACTATCTCCATACTTTTGAATATCAATTAGATTGTAGTTGATAATAATAAGGATTTATAATTCAATAGAATTATTTCGATAACAAGTTTGGGCTTCCATCAATAAGGTATCAAGTCTAATTTCCCATCTGGAGTTATAAGAATCATTCTTGATTTTCCTAATGAGATTATCGAAAGTTCACCACCCCCAACTATTACGGATGTTTGATCGTCATTAAAAGCCCATGTACTGCTATAGTCACCTCCATCATTACAATGAAGATCGGGATCTACGGTAACTGTCCCGCCTTCATGTAAAAATTTTCCATCTGCCTGAAAAATGAAAATATCATCCATTGCTACAGAAGGATTAACTAAATTTTGTCCACAGTAAGTTGTTGCACCTTGAGGATTAACCTTCCACATCTTCACACTATCGCTTGTAAGATTATAATAAAGGCTATCTATAATCCGTAAAACTTTGTATTGCCCATTATTTATATTTTTTAAATACACTTCTGACAACGGTGTTTTGATTGGGCCATGATTACTATCAGAATTAATATTGCAAGGCTTTTTATAACTTCCTAGAGAATGAAATAACGATACTTGTTTTGCATTTAAAACTACCCCAATGTGATGGCCAATCAACAAAATCGCCTGTTTGTATCTTTGTCAATGGTAACTTGTCGTACTCAATAGCAATCAACCTTTTGAATTCAGAATTCTCTAACGCTGTTTTCCATATTTGAGTATTAGCATATGCACTTGTATTGCCCTTAGGCAGAGGTAAGCTGCTAAGGTTCGCCATTTGATAAATCATTCCTGAACAATCTAAACCTTTGAAGGACTCAGAGCATTGGCATATTTCTCCTTTAGGAGGTTGAGAACATGCTGATGGGCTTAGATAGTCTTTCGAATTCCAAATATATGCAAGTCCTCTTTGATAGGCATCTGTAAATTTGCTTCTTGTAGTAAGTAAAAAACCAACAAGCTGCATTCTTGCAGTCAATAATCGTTTTTTATCAGAGTAACTTTGGATTTTGCTTATCTTGTAGCTTTCTTTGAAAAATACAGAATCATTCTTTTGCATCCATTTTTGAATATTCGTGTTATCCGAGAATACAATATCCTCAAACTTTGTAGTAGTATCTTGTCCCATATTTTCAAAAGCTTGTAAATCAGAGTCTGACAAACCTATCTCTTCGTCAGAAGATTCACTTTCGGTAGACTTACTACAAGACAAAAAAGTCAAAATAAAAAAAAGGAGTTTCAAAATTCTCAGTATTATAATCATAATAATATTATTAAACGTTTTTGGCAGTAGGGTTTCGAGCCTTTGGAAGGTTCGGAACCTGGTTTATCTAGTCCAACTATTGGTAACACCAGCGTTGGCGATTCTTTCTTTTGAAATATTTTTAAGTATACAATAAATTAGTTTTTTGATTAAAATATTCGAAATGAATTTGAAGAGAACAAAGCTCTTAATCCAACTGTATAAACAAATCCTATCAACTCAGGGCTTTTAATTTCATCGTCTTTGTTTAAGATATAATTCATATTACAGAAGAATGAAGCATTTTGAGTGCCAAAAGCCATTTCCATACCAACAGCATGAAACATTGATGGTAAAGATGTTTCTCCAAGCAAAAGGTTATATGAAGTTTTATGCTTTGGGTCAATCTTTATTAATTTATAGTATGGCATAAACATTACCCAGCGATGCCCTGTATCAGTGGTGTTAGTAAAGCTTTTGTGAACTCGAACCCCTAATTGAAAAACTTCTGATGTGAAATAGTTTTTATTTTCTTTGTCTGAATATTTGTTTAACGAAAACTCAAAAATAGGGAGCCAAAAATCCCAGTTATTTCCGTTGGTTATTTGATTATAGTACCCAAATACATAATCTTGTTTGTTTAATTGCGGAAATACAAATGTTTTTGCCAGTGTATTTGTGTCATTTGACAAAGTGGTTCTTGTTTTATATTCAAAATAAATATAGTGAGGGTCTAATCTTCTTATACCTTTTGGTGAGTCTGCCGGTCTGGCTTTATATTTTGATACTCGAAATCTTGCTCCTAAAGAAATTGTGCCAAAGGAATTTTTTATATCCTCTATATTGTTGACACCAATTGATCCTGTGATCTCATATGGCCTTGTGCTATTTAAGGAGTTCAAAATATTTTTGGCAAGGCTATCATATTTTTCCATGCCACTATTAAAGCTAGTGATTTTGTACTTAAGCTGTTGTTCTTCCTTATTTAAAAAAGGAGGAAAATTGGTTTGAGAGAATGAGTAATTAGTAAGTAAAAAACAAACTATTATGGAGAAAATGAATTGTCTCATAGTCATTAATTTGAGATTTCCTATAAATTGGCTGGTTATAGTACTTGACATTTAAACTTTGAGATCCATTGTTAGTATGACCTCCAATATTTGCATTTCTCTTGTTACTCCAATCACTAAAATTACATATCATTAAAAACAAGCACTCCACTGTCAGGTATCTCACATTATAAGTAACCCCGGTGAAATTTTTATAAGCATTTCTTTACGGATAATCTAAACACAACTTCACCTTCCTTAGTCACATTGCCTGAAATCAACAGCATTTCTATGTCTGCTATTCTCAACAAAATCTTTGCATACCAATATCAATCCTTAAACAGTAAAACCATCCGGGTTCCTACCTACAATAAATTACTTCGCAAATATTACGGCTACGGGTTGCAGCTATTCATAAAAATTGGAGGAGTGAGATATTATGCAATCTTTCTTAACTCAAAATACATTCTATATTATTTTTCCTATAAGGCATTTTACCAAACACCGCTGCCGGTTTGTAAAACGGATACCCGGCTTTGCGGAAATTATCCTGCACTCCGGTTTTTAAATTATTTTTGGTATATGCCTTTTAAGCAGGTTACCATATTTATGCTTGCTATAATTTCATGCCTGCCCTTCAACGCCTTTGCGCAGGGGCGGTCAGCCCTGTATATTGATTCTCTGCTGAAAATTCTGCCGGATTTACCTGAGGATACTACTAAGGTGGAGGCGCTATGTAAAATATCATTTGCTTATTATGATGTTGATATGCAGGCAGGCTTCCGGCACGGCAATGAAGCACTGGCGCTTGCTGAAAAGATCGGCTGGCAAAAAGGCATTGCGAAAGCATACGCCAGCATCGGCTCGAATTACTGGGCATCAGGCGATTTTACAAAAGCCCAAGAGCATTACCTTAAAAGCCTCCGGATAGAGGAAACTACCGGCGATAAATCAGCGATTGCCAAAAGCCTGCACAGGGTTGGCGTAAGCTACTCCTCCCAACATAATAAGCACAAAGCCATAGCCTATTTTGAAAGGGCATTACAATTATTTCAACAGGCAGGCGATACTGTAGCGGCAACGGGTTGTTATCTAAATATCGGGGAGCAATATGAGGATATGGAGGATTTCCCGGAGGCCATAGCATATTATACCAGTGCCCGCCAACTTACAGAGGCTGGGAATCGAAAAAGAGATCTTGCCTTTATCCTGAACATGATCGGAAGAGCCTACGCAGGTCAGAAAGATTATGCGCGGGCTTTTGACTATGTGGAAAAATCCGTTGAAAAATACCGGGCTATTGAAGTTAATAATGAGCTGGCAAGCCAGTATGGCAATGCCGGCGATGTATACTTTATGGCAGGTGATTATAAACAATGCCTTAATGCATACCGGAATGCCATTAAAATATATAAGCCTGTAAAAGAAAGAAGCCAGACCAGTTATTATGGGTCGTGGTATGGGCAAACAGGCAAAGTACAACTGGCTTTATATAAGCAATCGAAAACAACGGCGTTCATTGACCAGGCAATTAAAAACCTCGAAAAAAGTATTGTCATCTGCGAATCTGCTATTGCATGGAATTTTTCGGAGGACTTTCACAGAACGCTTTCAGAAGTATACTCCCTGAAAGGGGATTATGCGCAGGCATTTACCCACTTAAAAATTGCGGATCAGTATAGAGACAGCCTGGTAAATACACAGCAATACAACAAGCTGCTTACCCTGGAACTTGAATATGAGTATAACAAAAGAAAAGATTCGCTGGATTATGAAGCCAATCTGAAAAATGTGCAGCTTCAGAACGAAAAAAAGATGCATGCGCTGGCATTAAAAACACAATGGCTTTACAGTATAATAGCAATCATCATGCTTTGCCTTGCCGCCTCTTATCTTTTCTTCCGCTATCGTGTAAAGCAATTGCATTTAAAAAATGAGCTGCAACGGGAAAAAGCCGAAAGGGAACTTAAAGAAACAGAATATCAAAAGCAGATCAACGATATTACATTCTCGGCTTTACGCGCACAGATGAACCCGCATTTTATTTTTAATGCATTGAACACTATCCAGCATTATGTATATTCAAATGATAAAAAAAGCGCTACAAATTACCTGGGTAAGTTCAGCGAGCTGATTCGTAATATTCTTGATAACAGTAATAAAGAACAAATATCACTGACTGAAGAGATTGATTTGCTCCGTTTATATATTGATATTGAAAAAGCAAGATTTGGCGACAGCTTTCATGGTATTATAGAAGTTGATCCTACCCTTGATACAGATGGTATTCTTATACCGCCTATGCTTATTCAGCCTTATGCTGAAAACGCGATAAAGCACGGCTTGCTGCATCTTCCGGGAGAGAAAAAACTATTGATCCGGATCAATACATCGGCAAACGGCCGATTCGCCGAGATCATAATTGACGATAACGGTATAGGAAGGGAACAAAGCATGGAAATAAATAGGTACAGGATTGGGCACCAGGCTTTTGCCAATACAGCTAATGCAAAAAGAATTGACCTGCTTAATTTATCAAACCCGGGTAAAATAACACTGGAGATAACAGACAAGAAAAATGCTGACAATAAGGCAACAGGCACAACTGTGGTTATAAGGGTTCTGCTTGACCCTGGTAAAAAGAAATAAATATTTTTAACCAACAGGTAAAATATGCTACGGGCAATTATTATTGAAGATGAGCATAACGCTGCAAGCCTGCTTGAGGGCATGCTAAAAGATATTAACCCGGGCATACAGGTGCTCGAAAAATGCAATGATCTTCCTTGCGGAGTAAAAAGCATAAAAAGAAATAAGCCCGACATCGTATTTCTCGATATTGAGCTTCCTGTATACAGTGGCATACAACTCCTCGATTTCCTTAACCCTGAAGAAATCATGTTCCATCTCATTTTTACTACTGCATCAAATGAACATGCAGTAAGGGCATTTGAAATGAGCGCCGTGGATTATTTAATGAAGCCCATCCGGGAAGAGAAACTGGCGGCCGCTATAAACAAGATATCCCAAAAACAGGCAATAACAGAACGTGAAACCCTGCCGGTGTTAAAAGAAAATCTTGGCAGGGAGCAGAGCAGTAAAATTATTGTTCCGGTTACCAATGGTTTTGAAATATTGAACCTGAAAGATATCTGTTATTTTAAAGCAGAAGGAAGCTATACCTGCATTTATTTTGCTGATAACCCGCCCCTGCTGGTTAGTAAAAACTTAAAGCACTTTGAGTTTATACTTGCCAATGTAAATGCCTTTATACGGATCCACAGAAGCTTTATTGCAAATATGAATTTTGTCAGGAAATTTTTGAAAAAAGACGGAGGTGTGCTTTGCCTCGAAAATAAAACAGAACTCCCGGTAGCAGAAGATAAGACAGGGGACGTTCTGAAAGCCCTGCATCGCTTATAAAATTACAGGTAAGGGTTTCCAACCTTTGAAAGGTTGGAAACCCTGTTTACCACCTTCCACCCTTCGCCTTATACCTTCCCCCCTCCACCTTCCCCTTTATTCAAACTCATACTTATACAACGAGTCAATGGCAGTTCCCGCTTTAATTTCAAGAATTGGATTTATTAATCCGTCTTTAAGATCATACACCCATCCGTGAATATCTGGTCCGTTTCTTTCTTTCCAGGCGTTTTGTATGGTTGATGTTTTGCAGATTTTTTCAGCCTGCTCAATTACATTTAACTCAACCAGCCTGTTTGTCCTGGCATTTATATCTTCAATCGCATCAAGCTCTTCGCGGTTATGCCTGTACACATCTTTAATCACACGCAGCCACATATTCAACACCTGGTTAAAATCTTCGTTACCCATAGCCGCTTTTACGCCGCCGCAACCGTAGTGACCGCAAATAATTACGTGCTTTACTTCTAAATATTTTACAGCATACTCCAGCACACTAAGCAGGTTTACATCTGTATGCACCACCATATTGGCAATATTCCTATGTACAAAAATTTCGCCTGGTTCAGTGCCCGTAATCTCATTGGCAGGCACGCGGCTATCGCTACAGCCAATCCATAAAAACTCAGGTTTCTGCACATCGGCAAGTTTTTTAAAATAACGTGGGTTAGCCGATAATTTGTTAGCGGCCCATTCCTTATTTGCATCTAATAATTGTTCGTATGATTTCATGGTATTTTTTTTAAGTAAAGTGAATTAATATTTATAGCCGGAATACACTAAGGCTTATAACCTTACAGCGTTAGTCCGCTAACAGTGATCATCAAACTATTAAGCCTGAGCAGATTGATAATAATCAACCCTTAGGGTTAATACAAAATGTAATACATCATATTTGATGGTAAGGAGAAAGGAAACTATGCTTCCGGAGGAGGTGAGAGTAATTCACCGTAATGATCAATATATATTAAATAGCCAAAATGGCTTTCATGAACAAGTTCCGGCTGGCTTAAAACAGGCATATTAAAATGCTCATGTAAATACTCAGAAAGGGTGTTTGCATTACCACCGCTTTTTTCTTCATTCAACCCTGAAAACGGGTTAGCGCTTTCTTCAATTGACGGATCAATATCCGGAGAGGTCATGGCAACGTCTGCAGCTTTCAATCTCTTTTGAGCATCAATAATAAAAGGAGTGCTGATGGTAAGCCATAGAAGAGTTATCATTAAAAAAATGCTTACCCCGCATTGTATTTTATTATATATGGTCTTTTTACAATTCATCAGGAGCAACAAAGATACAAATTAAGCCTTTTAAACAACAATATTTGTATCAATGTTAACGATTTAGTTAAAGCTATTCGTATATTTATCAGGGTACAACATTTACCTTCCGTAATTAATTATCATAAACTGTAACCGAATGAAAAATCATCTTTTTCTTGTAGGTTTGCGCAAAACTTTTCAGTGAAATTCAGATCGGTAATACTTTTAACCTTAGCTATACTTATACTTGACCAGGGAGTTAAGATTTGGATAAAAACCAGCTTTTATCTTGGAGAGGAAAAAAACATTATAGGCTCCTGGTTCAGGTTGCATTTTATAGAAAATGAAGGAATGGCATATGGCTGGAAATTAGGGGGTGAATGGGGTAAGATAATATTAACCATGTTCAGGTTGCTGGCTGTTATTTTCGGTACATTTTACCTTAAGCATATCATTCGTGAAAAATATCACAAAGGTTTTATTATCTGCGCTACGCTCATTTATGCCGGCGCAATAGGCAATTTGATTGACAGTATGTTTTACGGGTTAATATTTGAAAACAGTGGTGATGTGTTTAATCCTTATGTATCGGCAATCTTTCCCAAAGAAGGTTACGCAGGATTTTTACATGGACGTGTGGTAGATATGTTGTATTTCCCGATTATCAGAGATGCAAAATTTCCGGAATGGTTTCCTATATGGGGTGGACAGGATTTTGAATTTTTCAGGCCGGTATTTAATATTGCAGACGCAGCCATATCATTCGGTGTAATAATAATACTGTTGTTTCAAAAAAGATTTTTTGATAAGCACAAAAAAGATCCTGCACTAACTATTGAAACCAACAGTACTGTTAATGATGAGGTTCAGGTACTTTAGGAATGGCATATCAGCGCATTATGTTACAGCATATGTACAAATTATTATTGGGAGGTATTGCATTGTTATTTTTTTCCTGCGGAGAAAAGAAAAATACTTTTAAAATAAACCTGTCCGTACAAAACAGTCCCGCTGCGCAAATGGTTTCGTTGATAGGAAAAGATTTTGGACAATCGCCCCTGTTATTAGACACCGCTACCATACCCGCGGGCAATAGTACACATACTTTTGAAACAGCTTTTTCTGAGCCAGGTATATACAGCCTCACATTTGGAAAAGACGGGCGCTATATTTTATTGAGCAATGACGAGTTACTGGTTAACCTTTCAGTAGACTGGAATAAATTCTCTGAATACAATGTCTCCTCTCCCGCCTCAGCCTCATTAAAAAAATTGCTGGTTAACTTTAATGCTTTCCTGCATGATATTGATTTAATAAGAAAGGATACTGCCCAAAATCATTCTGACAGTATACGTAACGTAAAGAAAGCACAAATAGAGCAGAAAACTAACGAGGCAAAACAATACCTTACTCAATTTACTGACAGCACTAAAAATCCGGCATTGGCTATATACGCGTTAGGTATTTTGCAACAGCAGCAAAATGATTCTATTACTATGAAGCCATTGATAAATCGCCTCGCTGCACGTTTTCCTGCTGATGAAGCCATCATTAAATTGAACACAGATTACCAGGACTGGCTGAAAAAACAACGTGAGATACCAATCAGCAAACCTGACAGTTTATTAAGTTTGCCTGATTCTGCGAGATAGATAAAACCCGTGATTCCGTATCCAAATTTTAAGTTGATCACTTTACCGCCTTAACTGTATAGCCCTTTGTTCTCAGCAGGTTAATTACTCCTTTATCGCCGGCAAGGTGCCCGGCTCCAACTGCAACGAATACCCTGGATTCTTTCATAGCGTTTTCTATTACCGGTATCCATTTCTGGTTACGGTTAAACAGTAAAACATCTTCTGAACCTGCTATATCCGGAGAAGAAATGGTTTGATTATAAAGTGCTGTAAGGTCTTGTGCTTTATATAAATCTATCATTTTCGAGAACTCTTCTTTCTGTTCATAAAATTCATTGGCATACCTTATCAGCATCTGTGCCTGTACACTGTCCGGCATATCATCAAAAATTTTCATTTGCTCCTCAACGGTTTCCAATCCAAGTATTTCTTTGTTTTGCTCCTTCGCCATTTTTACAAAGCTCATTTCGTACGATTCCTGGTCAGGGCAATTCAGTGTTTTTAAGCTGATAATGCTGAATAGCACAAAAGGTTTCATGGTATTAAACATGGCCAGAGGTATGCCTATACTGTCTCTGAAAAAAACATTCAGCTTTTCATAATCTTCCTTATTAAAAAAATCACTTAATTTCTTTCCCTGCAACATCGAAAGTTGCAGCATCTTCATATTCATGGATGGGTCATCCATATCTATTTCAAGATAAAGTTTGTCAGTAGCGGCGAAACTCTTTTTCAGTGTTTCACTTACTAAAAAATCTTTCCTGCATATCATATGCACAGTGCCATACAGGTACGATGGCTCAGCCAATCCATTTCCACTAATCTCCCATAACAATGCATTATCTGCACTTCCCTGCGCACGGCCATTTGAAGGATAACATTGATACATCAATAACGCTGATAATAAAAAATAAAAGTGTTTCATATTGGTTTTTTAAATCTCTTCATTCATTTCATTCAGCAGGGTTTTTAACCGTGCAATATGCTTTCCATATAATTTGTAAATATACCAGCGATAAAGATAGTAAAGCACAATTGTGAAAAAAATGGAGAACACTATATATCCTAATGTAAAATCCATATTACCCGTTAAAGATTGGAGTGATGGGAATATGACAATATGCTTGTAGAAAAGCAGTATATAAAAGAAAGCCAGCACTACCGGCACCAGCAATGTGCCTGCAACAAGGTATAAACGAATATATTTTTCCAGCACAGATAGCTGCACTTCAATATTTGCTTTTACCTTAAGAGCAGTTACCTGCATCTCTTTCAACAGTTTATTTTTTTTATAGTAATACCATAAAAACCCTGTAGCTAATACCATATACATCCAGCTTACTTCCCTAAAGTTTCCACCAAAAGCGGTAAAATAAAAAACGGCAATTGCCGATACACACAGCAACACTATAATCACTTCAACAAAAAGATTTCTTTTTATTGCTGTAATTATTTTTTGTTGAGACGTAGCAGATTTCTGTAAAACACCTGTGCTGATATGTACATGCGGGTGATTTTTACTTTGTGCTTCGTCCCATATTTCTTTCAAAAGCTCTAATTCCATCAGGCTGATTTTATATCATTCTTGCGAAACTTGTTTTCTTAATTTTTCTTTGATGCGATTCATTTTCACGCGAAGATTTCCCTGAGTCATCCCAAGGATATCTTCCATTTCTTCATAAGATTTATCTTCAATATACAACATCACCAATGCCTTTTCCACATCAGTAAGTTGGGCAATGGCATTATACATTAGTTTTAAACGCTCGGTTTTAATTACATCATCACTATCATTACCAATAGATAATTCAGCATCTATTGCTACGGTAAAAACCTGGCGCTTTTGTTTGCGGTAGCCTGCAATGGCGGTATTCAACGCTATCCGGTATATCCATGTACTTATTTTTGCTTCCTGCCTGAAGGTCGGGTATGCTTTCCAGAGTTGCGCTATCATTTCCTGTAATAAGTCCTGCCTGTCTTCGTCGGAATTACCATACATGCGGCAAACCTTATGCAGGATGCCGCTATTCTGCCGAAGCATATCAAGAAATTGCTGTTGTTGCGTATCGGTTGCCAAATGCCTGTTAAGCTAATGATATATAAGTAGCTCCAAAAATAAAAATGTTACATTTATAAAGCTAATTCAACAGCTATTATGAATACGATGCAAAAGATGTACGGGATATTAATTTTAGCTATAGCGGGTTTTGCTTTTTCTATAAGCGCCAATGCGCAAAACAGGGAATCTATATCAGCTAAAATGGGCATTCATATACCATTAAAAGGTTCTGCTCAAAATACAGGCATTAGCGATTCATCCAAACCATTTCTTTCAAATGCATTCATACGTAATGCCTCTTTCCAAAACAATATGCTTCCGGCAAATCACTATTCGGCAGTACTTGGTTTCTTTTGCAAAAAAGAATTAGCCGTAGAAAAAGCCACAAAAATTCCTTTACGGTTCAGGTTAGGATCACTCAACTATTGCAATAAACTGGAAGGTAAAGAAAATGGAAGATAGGAGGCCTTCACGCAGCGCACGCAACGGCGTTATAATCTTTCTGCACTTTATCGCTGCTCAGCTGCGATCACCGCGAGAAACGTAATACCTTTGTGTGTACCTCCCTGCCCTTGTGCCTCGTTCAAAAAAATTATAACCCCTTCAATTTCTCCATCGTAAGATATCCAAGATGCAACGCATCATTCTGAATTGCGATAGACTTACGCTGTTTTCTTTTGCTCCTCAGTTTTACCTGTTGATGATTTATCTTTACTAAAAAACAAACCCAACCTTAAAAGCCCATCTATTGAATTTGGAGTCTATATATTCAGTCATATTTTCGCAAGGCGGGTTGTTGCATATTCCTACAACAGTAAATTTTTCTCTAAAAGATTTATATGAATAATAAGTTCCAAACATCATGCCCTGACCGTCTTTGCCAACGGGTAGGCGATAACCAATACCTGCTTCTCCCAAAAAACCGGGGAAAGCTTTGCTATCAACAGCATTCCACAACGTATGTCGTTCATTTTTGCCCCAAATAAACTGAGTTCCTGCATTTATATTTACGAACATATTATTTTGGGGTAGCACCTGTTTCACTATTGATACAAAAAGAGGCACAGTTCTATTTCTATAATCGTCAATACCCGCTCCTATTCCCGCATACCAACTGCGATGTTGTATGCCGTGTGTGGTTAAAACCTGGTAAGCAGACTTCGCCTCGCCTGCCACCACTCCAATAAAATTATATGATCTATAAACTATCTGCGCTTTAACACATTTATTATACCACGTCAAAAGCAGTATGATCAATAAAATTCTCAACATTATACTATTGCTTTTGAATGCGGCTTAATTCTATGATTTTATCAGGATTCGAAGCGTCAAATTGTACAATACCCACTTTCGCACTAATAATAACATTCTTATCTGCCGGAATTACATCAAACGCTTCTAACCCATCTATGGTTTGTTTTAATTTTAATGTTGCGGGGTCAGAAGCATCAAATACTTTTATTCCTGCAGTGCCATCGCACACCCATAATAAATTCTCCAATTTTCCTAATCCATAGGGGTTGCTCATTTCAATAGTCTTCAGTACAACAGGGTTGCTGATATTGCTTACATCAAGCACCTGCAACTGACTATTAGTGGTTCCGCCACAATCAGTACCAGCCCGTAACGTAATATAAGCATACTTACCATCTGTAATTACCGGATCGCACATGCGCAAATGCGATACAGCGCTGACATAAGTTGGAGTAGTAGCATTGCTTATATCGAAAATGGACATCCCGGTTGTTGACCCTAAAAACAGCTTATCCTGAAAGGGGTAAATGGTTTCAATATTCCAGCCTGCTGAAACCTGGTTTATACGTTCAGGTTGAAATTGGTTTGAGATTTCAAATACAAACAGCTGCGATATATTAACAGTATAGAGATAGTTGTTGATTATACTAAATCTTGCCATTGATCCGGCAATACCTGTAGTTATTTTTGAAACAGACTGTGATTTTGATTCAGACGCCTGTGCTGAAAATGTGAGCCATATACCACAGTTCCCACAACGGTTGAAGTTATTATCTTCATAGTTTACGGTAGTATCTTTTACTACCCAATCAACAATATATTGCGAGTTGTCCGCTGTAAATCCATTTCCATATTGTCTTTCAGGAAAAACATCTCTTGCAATATCTGTTACTTTAGCAACTAAGGGATCCGATATATCCAACGTAACCATATCGGTAAAAATATCAGCATATAGCGCATCGCCTTTTATGGCAATATCAACATTTCCGGGAATATTGATAAATCGTTTATTAATGGGTTTTGAAGGATTGCTATTGTCAATAACATGTACCCCTTTGTTTACTTCATTTACAAAAAGATAATTACCGTATACATATATTTTTCCGGGGTTAACCAGCGGCATAGGTTGTTGGCTGTTGATTTCACTCAAAACGGCTTCCTTTGCTTTATAAACAGGTTTCAGCAAGGTATATGAATGTGTTACTTTATCTCTCAGGCAACCCTGAAGAAACAGCACTGCTGTTGCAACTGCTAAAAATGATCGTGTCATAATAAGTTAGTTTTAAATGCTGACAATTCGTTTCAAAAAAACATTGCATCACTATAAAATATTTTTTGTTTAGACCAAATAAAAAAGCCTGCAGATAAGAGGTAATGCATCTTATCTGCAGGCAAAAAATATTATAACTTATAAACTAAGCGCCTTGTTGTTGCTTGGTAGTATCTTTTTCATTCATGCCTTCTTCAATCTCTTTTTTAACGTTGCTCTTTGCATCGTTAAACTCACGAATACCGCGCCCTAATCCACGCATGAACTCAGGAATTTTACGTCCGCCAAAAAGAATCAACACAGCAAGAATGATCAATATCCACTCAGTTCCACCGGGCATTGATATTAATAAAGCATTGTAAGATAACATCGTAATAAATTTAAAGTTGAGCAAACAAAGGTACAATTTTAATTAATTGGAGAGCTAAGATAAGCAATTCGTTTGATGGTTAACCCATATTTAACAACAAACGGAAACCGCAAATCGGGTTTCCGTTTGTATATATACTTTTTGCGTAATAACTACACGCCCATTCTTTTTTCTTTAATTCTTGCGCTCTTGCCGCTGCGGCTGCGCAGGAAGTACAGTTTAGCACGACGAACTTTACCTACTTTATGCAAAGTAATGGAATCAATATTGGGAGAAGCTATCGGGAAAGTTCTTTCAACACCTACACCATCAGAAATTTTACGCACGGTAAATGTAGCAGTGCTACCAGTACCCTGGCGTTTAATTACATCGCCTTTAAAGCCCTGTATACGGGTTTTGTTTCCTTCAACAACTTTATAATTAACAGTAACATTATCGCCTGCTTTAAAGCCAGGGAATGTTTTTTGCGGAGTTAACTGTTCGTGTACATATTGTACTGCTGAGCTCATGACTACAAATTTTAAGGGACGCAAAGGTAAAGAACGAATGCTTAAATGCCAAATGTTTTTGGGGAAAGCAGTCAGCCATCAGCAGTCAGCCATCAGCAGTCAGCCTTCAGCTATTAGCTTTCAGGTTATTGGTTGCTGTCAGCATCCAATAACCTGAAATAACCTGATTTTGTTTATGATTTAGTTTTAAATCCACAAACGCCTGCTGAAAGCTGATAGCTGAAGGCTGACACCTGACAGCAATCAGCAGCTATCTCGCTACATTCACCGCTCTCTTCTCTCTTATCACCGTTACTTTTATCTGACCGGGATAAGTCATTTCCGTCTGTATTTTCTGCGCTATTTCAAAGCTGAGTTTTTCGCTGTCGCTATCAGTCATTTTATCCGCTTCGGCTATTACCCTCAACTCACGACCCGCCTGTATAGCGTATGCTTTTTCCACGCCGGGGTAAGCAAGTGCAATATTTTCAAGCTCTTTTATACGCTGCAGGTATTGCTGCATGATTTCCCTGCGGGCTCCGGGCCTGGCTCCGCTTATAGCATCGCAAGCCTGCACAATCGGGGAAATTACATATTGCATTTCCATTTCATCGTGGTGAGCGCCGATAGCGTTTACCACAGCAGGGTTTTCACCATATTTTTCAGCGAGCCTGGCGCCGAATAAAGCGTGACTTAATTCACTTTCTTCATCAGGCACTTTGCCTATATCGTGCAAAAGCCCTGCTCTTTTAGCCAGTTTGGGATTAAGCCCGAGTTCTGCCGCCATAGTAGCGCAGAGATTTGCCGTTTCGCGGCTGTGCATCAATAAGTTCTGTCCGTAAGATGAGCGGAAACGCATACGTCCCACCATTCTTACCAGTTCTTTATGCAAACCGTGGATACCCAGTTCAATAACCGTTCTCTCCCCTATTTCCAGCACTTGCTCTTCCAGTTGCTTGCGGGTTTTTTCAACCACTTCCTCAATACGGGCAGGGTGAATACGCCCATCCGTTACCAGGCGCTGCAGGGCAAGGCGGGCAACCTCTCTTCTCAATGGGTCGAATGAAGAAAGCACAATTGCTTCAGGAGTATCGTCAACAATCAGGTCTACACCGGTAGCAGCTTCAATTGCACGGATATTTCTACCCTCGCGACCGATAATCTGACCCTTGATTTCATCTGTTTCAAGATTGAAAACCGTAACCGTATTTTCAATGGTTTGTTCAGCAGCCGTACGCTGAATAGTCTGGATAACTATCTTCCTGGCCTCCTTATTGGCTTTTACCCTGGCATCTTCGATAATTTCCTGCTGGATAGATAATGCCTGCGATTGAGCCTCATGCTTCAGGGTTTCCAGCAACTGGGCTTTGGCTTCCTCAGCCGTTAAAGCAGAAATTTTTTCCAGGCGGCGGATATGCTCTTCCTGGTGCTTTTCCAGCTCCGTACGCTTTTGGTTCACCACCTCTATCTGGCGATTAAGGTTTTCTTTGATAGCCTCGTTTTCCTTTGACTGCTTTTCCAGGTTTTCCAGCTTCTGGCTAAGGCTTTGCTCCTTCTGGCGTGTGCGTGTTTCTGACTCGTTGATCTTTTTGTTCTTTTCTAACACCACTTTATCGTGCTCCGCCTGTAGTTGTACAAACTTTTCTTTTGCTTCAAGTAATTTTTCCTTTTTTAATGTTTCGGAGGTGGTTTGTGCGTCTGCAATCATTTTTTGAGCCTGGGCTTCCGCTTCTTCTACCTGCTTTTTTGTATTGGCAGCAAAAACAAATTTACCCGCTATTATCCCTACCACAATTCCCGCAACCCCCACTATAATGGACAAGACATTCAGTTCCATGAATTTTTAATTTATACTGTTGTTTTATGTTTTTCCTTGCTATGCTCATAATAACCATAGTAAGCTGGTAATAGGCGAAGATACAAAACAACAGTCAACAGCGTTACTGTAGTAGTAAATTTCAGTAATTTGCACGTTCAATATTTTGTTACATGAAGAAGGGATTCGCGGTAATACTGGCTCTCAGTCCGGTTCTTTTGACAGCCCAAACCTCTTTTACCATTTCAGGAAGTCTTAATAAAATAAAGGACACTATTAATGTAGTGTACATAGCTTATATAACCGGAAATACAAGAGTATCAGACAGTTCAAAAGTTATTAATGGCAAATACAGCTTTAAGGGCAGCCTTGATGAACCTACACTTGCCCGCCTGACTGCCGGGTTATCTAACAAAAATTTAAATGAAGAAGCTGCAACAAGCATATATATTCAACCCGGTGATATAAGTGTTACAAGCAATGGCAACTTTACAGCCATAACCGTAAAAGGTTCTTCCGCTCACGATGATTTTAAAAAGTTTGAAGATATTATTCAGCCCTATAGTGATACCATGCGCTCCTATTATCAAACATACAGTGAGGCAAGGCAAACCGGCAATACCGCTAAAATGCAGGAGATACAGTCTAAAGCAATGACGCTTGAAGCCTATATTAAGGAGAAGGTATTTGTTCCTTTTATTAAAAATAACCCGTCGTCCCCGGTGTCGTTTTTTGTGTTGCAGCAATATGCAGGTAACGATATTGATATCAACAAGATTGAACCTTTATTCTCTATACTGGCCCCGGCAGTTCAGAATCTTAGTTCTGCCAAACAATTAAAGGAGCGCATTAATATTGAGAAAAGAACCGCAATAGGCCAGCTGGCTGCTGATTTTACCCAAAACGATACGCTGGGCAACCCGGTAAAGCTTTCTTCATTGAGGGGTAAATATTTGCTGGTTGATTTTTGGGCAAGCTGGTGCGGACCCTGCCGCCAGGAAAACCCTAATGTGGTAAATGCTTATAATAAGTTTAAGGATAAAGGCTTTACTGTTTTAGGCGTATCTCTCGACAGGCAGGGCGCTAAAGATGCCTGGCTCAAAGCCATTCATGATGATAACCTTACCTGGACGCATGTAAGCGACCTGCAATTTTGGAACAATGCCGCCGCAAGATTATATGGTATCGAATCCATTCCCCAGAATTTTTTATTAGACCCCCAGGGAAAGATCATCGGCAAAAATTTAAGAGGAGCGGAATTGTTTGAGAAGCTGGAGGAGGTGCTGGGGAAGTAATTCGCCGGGAGAAATTTTATGAAAGCATATGCAAAGCTACCTATATAACATACCTGCTGTAAGATCAATATATACATACCGGTTGATAGTATTAAGTCAACTTGTAATTATATGCTGTTCCTGCAATAGCCTTAAATGGTCAAAAGTTTCTGAAAAATCTGTTGTAAGCCGACACACCTACCAATATTATTATAATGATAGCTTAAAGTTGTATATCCGGTTTTATGGAGGGCATAATATAAGTTTGAAGAAGGCGTCTTTGAATAATTTTCCGGATTCTGTAAAAAATCTTTTTAAAAGGATTAAAAAAAGATCAGGTATAGGAGGAGATATAGTTCTTTTATCTAAAGAAGTTTCCAAATATTTTGGGTATTACTATATTGGTTTTTGGGATAAGCGTAAAAAATCAAAAAAAAGTACAGAACAGTTTAACCAATACGTATCGGAAGCAGGATCAACCTTCTTTGAAGGCCGCATAACAGATTATGGAGAATATTATATAAAGCCTTATATTGTTCCGTTAGACGATGGGTATTTTTACCTGGTTACAATAAAACGGAAAAGAGAATCCGGGCAAATACCAGGAACCAGCGACTCTGTTTTACTTCATGAAAACAGTTTCAGGGAGATGATGACTTTGAAAACCGGTAAAGCTTTTAAGCCCTATGCAGGAGTATTAAAAGGCATTGATTCGGCATTACATATTATTGAAAACGAAAGATACCTGACTGCGTTGCATAAGATACAACAGATGAAGTCAGGCTTTTACAGTGAGCAGGATTCTTCAGCATATTGGCAACTTCTTATGACATCGTATAGTTTTCTTGACGAGATTGATACCATAAGAAATCTCTTAGATTCAAATAAAGCAGCAAAAGCACCTCCGTTATTAAAACAATCAAATAGTGAATCACATAGTTTAGAGACAAGAGTGAAAGATGCACTGAGTGAGGTTTACAGGGTTGCCCAAGACCGGGAAATACTAATGATCAATGAATCACATTATGATTGGAGACATCGTTATTTTGTATCATTACTTTTAGACAGCCTTTATAAAATAGGATACAGATACCTTGCATTAGAGACCCTCTCTTATGATCGCGATTTACCTGTGCGTGGATTTCCCATTGTAGAATCAGGATTTTATGTTCGCGAACCCTTTATGGCAGAGTTAATTCGTAAAGCATTACGAAAAGGTTTTTCCCTTATACCTTATGAAGACACATCAGCAACAGATGAAGGAAAGTTTACCTCATTAATGGATAAGCGTGAATATTTGCAAGCCAAAAATTTGTTTGAACAATTTAAAAAGAATAAAAATGGTAAATGGCTGGTATTAGCAGGATATGGTCATATCAACAAGCTAAAATTGACACATGCCGGAGGCTCTTCTATGGCTATGTATTTTAAGAAAATGAGCCATGTTGATCCCTTTTGTATAGATCAACCCCGATATTGTGATTTACTGACTGAGTCAACCGCAGTACAGAAATTATCAACCGGATATTATTCTTTAAATGCAAATCAAATAGATGACGAAATACTCAGTAAACAATGTGATCTATATATAATTAATAGTATTAAAGAACAACCATATGAAACGGGCGCTTTACATAATCCACAATATCAACAATTTGAAATATCTCTCCGTAACAATGTAATCCGGGAAAAAGTTAATCAAAGTGTATTAATGGTTTTTTATACAAAAGAGCTTAAGAGCAGGAATGAAAAAGATTGCATCCCTGTATATATAAAACGTGTTACTGGCAGTAAGCAAACCATGTTAAACATTGCCTTACCCGATGATGAGTACACGGTTGTAGTTAAAGATGATATGGGAAACATACTTGAGAGCAGAGAAATAAATAGATAAAAGTGAAAGACACGTTTCACTTCTCCCATTTCACGTTTGACATAGCAATAAGATGCGGTAAAACAATTTTAAAGCCCCTATTCAATTACTTTTTCAAAATACACAGGCCGGCCATCATCGGTAATACCTTCGGCAATGATCTTTATTTTTTTTGTGACGTCATTATTATAAAAAGTAATATCAGCCTTACCATTTACCAGTTTTACATAAGGCTGCCATAACAGCGTTTTCCGGTAGTCTGACGTGATATCATCTTTGTGCTTTGAATAGTCTGGTGAATAAAAGTCCTTCGGTGTTGGATAACCTGTGATAGTATATGCTTTTGCCTTTGATATTTCTTTTTCCCAGGCACCCTTTTCATCAGATTTTTTCAGATAGATAGAAACTACGGGAGGTAACCCCGGCAAGCCACCGAACTTGGGGATATATTTTATGAAAGCAATGTCTTTTATGTTCAGTTGCTCAATAACGCTTTGTTCAGTTTTCGATTCATCTAAGTAATAATCACTAATAACATCATCTTTAGTTGCCAAAGAAGACTTAGCTCTTGTCTCAACCAGTTCCTTATGCCCGTTAATATTAACAACCGCCAGTTGAGGTATTCTTGAAGTGATGTAATTAAATACATCAAAGTATGATTCCGCCATGGGGTCGTTTAACATGTCTGCGCTATAGGCCGTAGCTTTATATGCGCTGAAAACACCGGTGGTATGCCGCTTTTCAACTGCTTCCAGCCTTCTTCTTTCCATTTGCACAGGGTCTGCGGTTATTTTTACTTCTTTAAGCGTAACCCCGTTTTTGGCAAACACCAGCGTGTCGTTGGTAAATGGTGCAGCATTCACACCCTTAGCCGGTTCGTTTGCTTTGCCGGTAATAATATACCTTTTGTTATAAGCCTTTAAATTATCCGGCAGTTTTATGCCGCTACCGGCGTACGAAACTGTAAAGCTACAGGCCAACTGCTCTCCTTTGCCGCCAATGGCTTTGCATTGCAGTTTTGCCGTATCGTAAAACACCAGCCCGTTCAATGTAAAATACCCTGAACCGTCCGGGGTTACTTTATATAATTGCCTGCCTGTGGTATCATCAATTGATATCAGCGTGCTTTTGGCATACGGTTTACCATTGGTATATTGTACAACGCCTGTTAATGTTATATAGCTTTTGCCGGTTTGCAAAGTCCTTAAGCTTGTATTAGCGTTGGTTTGCGGGGCAGAACTTAATAACAACAGGTCGAGCTCTTCCATTTTCTCCTTATAGTTCGTAGTATCCGTAAAATACTCATCCGCATTTTTAATAATGCCTGCTATTGTATTATTAAGGAACATATTGGGCAGGATGGAGCTACTGCATTCATTTGTGGTATAGCCGGCGTCAGCAATACTGATGCTGATATTGCGCAACTGGCTGTCTTTAAAATCAAGCTGAAAATTATTTCTTCCTCGTGCTGAAAGGTTTTTTTCTGTGAAAAAGATACCGGGATTTGTATAGAATTCTTTATTGTTTATAAAAACGGCTCTTTCGGCAACCAGGTTATCATTGTTATCAAACAGCAATACCTTAACCACAGCTGACGGAAGACCCTGCAGGGGAATAAATGAGCTGAGCACATTCGTTTCAGACAGATCAGCATTTGCGCTGTAAAAAACCCTGCCGTCAATAGCAGCCCTTACTATGATTTTTTTAAGGTTGCTGTTTTGAGCGCCTCCTTTGTTAAGCACATAGTAAAGCTTATTCCCCACCTGTTGCACGTGCAGGGCTATGCCATTATCTGTTGCGGCAGGCAGAGCGGTAACCTGTTGCGTGTTGCGTTCATCCTTCCAGTGGCAGAAATAAGTTTTACCCGGTTCAGGGATAATCTTAAACGAGCCCATACCCTCATGCCCGGCTTTTACGGACAGTATTGAATCGCCAATGTTATTTTTTATGACCCCATAAAAATCATATCCTGCCGTAAAAGCAATATAATTCTCCGTATTATAAACCAGCTTGCCGCCTTCGGGGAAAAAAACAGGACTGGTATTGGCCGTATCCAAAATAATATGCGGGTTGATATTGATAAAGAGCGGTTTTACGAAACGGCTGCCATTATCCAACCGGACGCTTAAAAATACCTGGCCGCTTACAGCGGTTTTAGGTATTGTGATGGAGCCGTCGGCAGCAGCATTGATAACCGGGCAAATGGTTTGATTTAATGCATGCAGGGCGGTATCATACAGTTCAACAAACAGGTTTGAGCCTGTAACAGCGTCATTAAAAGTGGACAGATAACTTTTGAACCAAACCGTTTCGCCCGGGGAATAAATGCTCCTGTCTGTTTGAACATACATGTTTTGAAGGGTTGAGGTATTGTTCAACTCCTGCCCGTAAGTGGTACATTTTATAAAGAAAAGAATAACAACGATAATTGATTTTTGTATTTCCTTGCTGAATTTCATATAGTTGCTTTAAAACAATAGCCGTACAAACATATAAAGTGTTTGTACGGCTAATAAAGTATTTTAACAATAATAGTTAATCAAATATATAAGTATTGCAACTTCCGCAAGAAACAAAATTGTATGGCACACAAGCCCATTCTACGCCAGGGTCACAATTGGGCACTGTAATTAGAGGTATGCCTTCGCATTTTAATAAACATCCCTTCTCTTTGGGAGCATCCCCTCCATCACGTTTTTTATCTGTTCTCTTGTAAGCAATTCTGTACCCTTAAAGTTTTGAAAGTTTAGTTTAAGATTTCTCATTTTTAAAAAAATTGGTGAAAAAAATATTTAACATTCAAAACTAAAACACCTTGTGCTTGTATTTCTGGCGCCAATTTTTTTGTTTATATCTCTTTACATAAAACGAAGATTGCTTTTTCCGAAAAACATAAGTCTTCCGGTTTTCCAATGTTGGCTGCCTCATCTCTTTCAAGCAACTGTCCATATTTCATAAACTTGGAGATACAGAATTCCCCATTCTCACCATAATAATAAGATTTCCGTATCCGATCATATTGTTATGGATGCTCCCATTTCTCTCATTTGTGATAATATATCTCTAACATATCTCTAACCGCACTTTTTGATAAATTCATTTTTCTTGCAAAGGTTTCTAAATCTCCTGTTGCCTTATTTTTAATCAGAAAATTGATATATTCTAACCGTTTAGCAGACTTTATTAACGACATCTGTAATATAATTTTAAAGGGTAAAATATTCAGCCCCAAATTTATAGAAAAATGATCTGCGCGCTAAAATTATTATAGAATTAGACCCTTATATCTCTTCTTAAATTATTGATATTCAATACACACCATGCGCCCCAACCTATAAAACCGGTTGTTCCGGCTAATTTGAAATTTCAAATTTGAAATTTCAAATCTGAAACGTACCTTTGCCGCCCCAAAAAGTTCTTTTTTGAATTTGGGAGTCCCGCTTATATCGGGACGCTATCACCAAAAACGTATAAAACATGGCAAAAGAAATCAGTGGCTTTGTAAAGCTACAGGTAAAAGGCGGCCAGGCAAACCCTGCGCCTCCGGTTGGTCCTGCATTGGGTTCCAAAGGTGTGAATATCATGGAATTCTGCAAGCAATTCAATGCTCGCACACAGGACAAAATGGGAAAAGTGCTTCCCGTATTGATCACCGTTTATTCCGACAAATCTTTTGAATTTGTCATCAAAACTCCCCCCGCAGCCGTTCAGTTATTGGAAGCCGCTAAGGTGCAGAGTGGTTCTAAAGAACCTAACCGCAGCAAAGTAGGTAAAGTAAATTGGACACAGGTAGAAGCTATCGCTAAAGATAAGATGCCTGACCTTAACTGCTTTACTATTGAAAGCGCAATGCGCATGGTGGCAGGTACAGCACGCAGCATGGGCCTTACTGTTGATGGTAAAGCTCCATGGGAAAACTAAGTCTTCACTTCCAAAATTGAATGAAAATGGCGATCACTAAAAAAAGAAAAGCTGCAGAAGCTAAAATCGATAAAAAGAAAACGTATTCGCTGAAGGAAGCTTCTTCCCTGGTTAAGGAAGTGAATACAGCAAAATTTGACAGCTCTGTTGATATTCACCTGCGTTTGGGCGTTGATCCTAAAAAAGCAGACCAGGCTATCCGCGGCACGGTAACATTACCACACGGTACAGGTAAAACAAAAAGAGTATTGGTGCTTTGCACACCTGATAAAGAAGAAGCTGCAAAAGCAGCCGGCGCTGACTATGTAGGACTGGATGAGTTTGTAACAAAAATTGAAGGCGGCTGGGTTGATATTGACGTAATTGTTGCAACACCTTCTGTAATGCCTAAAATAGGTAAGCTGGGTAAAATATTAGGTCCTCGTAACCTGATGCCAAACCCTAAAACCGGTACAGTAACTAATGATGTAGCGGCTGCGGTAAACGAAGTAAAAGGTGGTAAAATAGCATTTAAGGTAGATAAAGCAGGTATCATTCACGCTTCAGTGGGTCGTGTAAGTTTTTCACCTGAAAAAATTGCTGAAAACAGCCAGGAGTTTATCAATGCTATCATTAAAGCAAAACCTTCTACCGCTAAAGGAACTTACCTTAAAAGCGCGTTCATGGCCAGCACAATGAGCCCTGGTATTGCTATCGACACAAAATCATTAATGAACTAATGCTTTAAAGCATAAAAATCTTTTTGTATGACCAAACAGGAAAAAAACGAAGTGATTGAGTTGCTGAAAGGCAAGTTCTCACAATACAATAACTTTTATGTTACCGATACTGAATCGCTTTCAGTAGAGCAGATCGGTAAATTACGCCGCGCATGTTTCGACAAAAAAGTTGAAATGAAAGTGGCAAAGAACACTTTGATCAAAAAAGCGCTTGAATCTATTGACAGCACAAGGTATACCGGTGTATACGAATCGCTGAACAATGTAACCGCTTTGTTGTTCTCTGAAAACCCGAAAGAGCCGGCTTTAATACTGAGCACATTCCGTAAAGAAACCAACGGACAAAAGCCTGAATTAAAAGCGGCCTTTATTGACGGTGATGTATTTGCAGGCGATGACCAGCTTAAAGCACTTACTACCCTTAAGAGCAAGCAAGACCTTATTGGTGAAATCATCGGCTTATTACAATCGCCTGCTAAAAACGTTATCAGCGCATTGAACGCCGGTAACAAATTAGCCGGATTGATAAAAGCACTGGAAGACAGAGCTCAATAATAATGTGGCAATTTGAAAGTGATTTTCATTTTCAAATTGCCTCATTTTCAAATTAATTATCCCAGCCTGAGGGATAACATACAACCAAATTTTTTTAATACCTCCGCCGGAGCACAGGCAATGAAGGCGGTAAAAATTTGAAACAATGGCAGATTTAAAAGCATTCGCAGAACAGTTAGTAAATCTTACTGTAAAAGAAGTAAACGAATTAGCAACTATTTTGAAAGATGAGTATGGCATTGAGCCTGCAGCTGCTGCGGTAGCTGTAGCGGGACCTGCTGGTGGTGGTGGCGCTCCTGCTGCTGAAGAAAAAACTTCTTTCAACGTAGTATTGAAAGCAGCCGGCGCTAACAAACTTGGCGTGGTTAAAGTGGTTAAAGATCTTACAGGTCTTGGCTTAAAAGAAGCTAAAGATTTAGTAGATGGCGCACCAAAACCAGTTAAAGAAGGTGTTGCAAAAGCTGAAGCTGATGACATCGCAGCTAAATTGAAAGAAGCCGGCGCTGAAGTAGAAATCGCTTAATCCGGTTTTGAAAAATAATAAAAGGTCATCCTCAAAAGGGATGGCTTTTTTATTGTGAATGATGGAACACTGAGCACAGAGCACAGGTATGTTACGGAGTTACGCGAACCTGTTTCATGCATATCCGACCAATCCGTTTCACTCGTGTTCTATCTTTCTCGTAACGTTAATTTACTCGTTGCTAATAACTATTTTCGCTAAAGATTTACCAAAACTTATGCATACACAAAACGCGATTGTTATAGGGAGCGGTGTTGCCGGCTTAGCTGTGGCAATAAGGCTGTCTGTGCAGGGATATACAGTAACTGTTTATGAAAAGAATACTGAGCCGGGTGGCAAACTTTCCATATACAAAAAAGATGGATATAGTTTTGATACCGGACCCTCGCTTTTTACCGAGCCTGGTGAATTAAAAGAATTATTTGACTTTGCCGGAGAAGATATTGAAGCATATATCAGTTACCGCCAATTAGAGTCAAGTTGCAAATATTTTTTTGTAACCGGTAAAACATTTAACACCTGGATAGATAAAGAGAAACTGGCGCAGGAGTCTACAGAAAAAATTGGGGAGCCGGCTCAAAACATTTTGCAATACCTGCAAAAATCGGAGCAGTTATACAAAAATATAGGAACCGTTTTCCTGAATAATCCATTGCAAAAAAGATCTACCTGGAGAAAGAAAGCATTTATCAAAGCGTTTGCCTCTGTTCGCCCCGGATTATTGTTTTCCACCCTCAATCAATACCATGAATCAGCTTTTACAACAGGAGAAGCTATTCAGGTATTTAACCGCTTTGCTACATATAATGGTTCCAATCCGTATATGAGCCCTTCCATGTTTAGTATCATCCCGCATGTTGAATTAAATAAAGGTGCATTTTATCCCAAAGGCGGAATGATAAGCATAACCGATGCACTGCATAAGCTTGCCATTAAAAAAGGCGTTCAGTTTGTTTTTGGCGCCCCTGTTGAGCGTATTATTTGCGTTAATAATAATGCAAAAGGCATTGTGCTTAATAACAAAAATATATTTTCAGATATAGTGGTCAGTAATGCGGATACATGGTTCACTTACAAAAAACTTTTGCTCGATAACCGCAAAGCGCAGCACATTGAAAAAAAGGAAAAGAGCAGCAGCGCCATTGTTTTTTTATGGGGCATAAAAAAGCAATTTCCTCAAATGCATTTGCATAATATTTTTTTCAGCGGAGATTATAAAGCAGAATTTAAAACACTTTTTCAATTAAAGTCAGTTTTTAAAGATCCTACTATCTATGTTAATATCACTTCAAAGATGGAGGATGGTCATGCGCCACAGGGAAAAGAAAACTGGTTTGTAATGATCAATGTTCCGGCAGATAGCGGTCAGGACTGGACAAAGATTGTAGCATTCTTAAGACAGCAGGTTTTAAAAAAACTACGTGGTATGCTGAAAGAAGATATTGAACCATTAATTGAAACAGAAAAAATTATTACACCGACTGAGCTGGAGGCAAGTACTTCAGCAAAAAACGGGGCGTTATATGGCATAAGCTCCAATACTAAACGCAATGCTTTTTTGCGTCACCCTAATTTCAGTAAAGAAATAAACGGGCTTTATTTTTGCGGGGGAACAGTTCATCCCGGTGGAGGCATACCGTTGTGCCTGAAGAGCGCGAAAATTGTGGGGGAAATGGTTGGCAATAGGCAATAGTGAATGGAGCCTGCGCTTCATTGCCCATTGCCCATTCACAATTGCCTGTTCACTATCTTTTCCCCAAACTTTTTCTGCTCTTTTCCTTTTCTTAACTTGCGCCCATGCAGGATTATTTAAAAGGATTGAATGAGCGACAAAGAGAAGCGGTAACTTATATTGATGGTCCGCTGATGATCATAGCCGGAGCCGGAAGCGGCAAAACTAAAGTGCTTACTACACGTATAGCGCACCTTATGGCAAATGGTGTGGATGCTTTTAATATACTGGCGCTCACCTTTACCAATAAGGCGGCCAGGGAAATGAAGGAGAGGATTGAGCACATTCTTGGCAATGGAGAAGCACGTAATTTATATATAGGCACATTCCATAGTGTTTTTGCAAGAATACTAAGAGGCGAAGCACAGCGCCTCGGCTATCCCAACAACTTTACCATTTACGATACAGAGGATGCAAAGAGTGTTGTAAAAACAGTCATCAACGAAATGAACCTTGATGATAAACATTATAAGCCCAATACAGTTTACAACCGCATTTCTTCTGCCAAAAATGCCCTGGTAACGCCTGAAGAATATGCCAATGATTATGCTATTCAGCAGGAAGATATGCGCAGCAACCGCCCGGCAATAGCAAAAATTTTTGATGCGTACAGTAAGCGCTGCTTCAAAAATGGCGCTATGGATTTTGATGACCTGCTGGTAAAAATGTATGAGCTGCTCAAAAATTTTCCTGATGCATTGAGTAAATACCAGCGCAAGTTCAAATATATTTTGATTGATGAATACCAGGATACTAACCCTGCCCAGTATGAAATTATAAAGCTGCTTGGCGCCATGCATGAAAATGTTTGCGTGGTAGGTGATGATGCACAGAGTATATATAGTTTTCGCGGTGCAACTATCGAAAATATATTGCAGTTTCAGAAAGATTATGATGATGTAAAAGTGGTAAAGCTTGAACAGAATTACCGCAGCACACAGAATATCCTGAATGTAGCGAATGAGGTGATCAGCAATAATAAAGGACAAATTGAAAAAACATTATTCACCGAAAACGCAACGGGTGAAAAGATCCGGTTGGTACGCTCAATGAGTGATAATGATGAGGGAAAATTTGTTGCCGATACCATACAGGAACAGAAGCTCAGGAATCATTTTCATAATAAGGACTTTGCTATACTCTACCGCACCAATGCACAAAGCCGTGCTTTTGAAGAAGCGCTGAGAAGAATGGGTATAGCGTACACTATTTATGGCGGCATCAGTTTCTACCAACGAAAAGAGATAAAAGATTATATCGCTTACCTGAGGGTATTGGTTAATCCCCATGACGAAGAAGCTTTAAAACGCATCATTAATTACCCGGCAAGAGGTATTGGAAAAACATCTATAGACAGGGCGACACTTGCAGCCAATGAAAATAATATTTCCTTCTGGCAGGTGTTGGAAAGAGCAAAGGAGTTTGGTTTTAAAGCAGGCACATTAGAGTCCATTGAAAATTTTGTGCTGATGATCAGAAGCTTTTCAAGCATGCTAAAACATAAGAATGCTTACGAAGTGGCAGTGCATGTTGGCAAGCAAACCAATTTTGTAAAAGAATTGTTTAACGATAAAAGCGCCGAAGGTATTGCCCGTTATGAAAACATACAGGAATTGCTCAACTCAATAAAAGAATGGGTAGATGATCCACAGCAGAAAGAAGGCGATTTTGAACTGAAGGAATACGATGATGAAGTTATTGATGATGATTTTGCAGGAGGCCTATTCAGCAAAGAAGAAGCAAAAGAAACTATTGAAACTGTAAATGCAGCGGTAACAGACGATGAAAACGCGCCTGCGCCTGAGGATAAAAGTCTTGGCGCTTACCTGCAGCAAATTACATTACTTACAGATACAGATGATAAAAAGCAGGATGCAGACACCGTAAAGCTTATGACCATACATGCCGCAAAGGGACTAGAATTTGGTTGCGTATTTGCCGCCGGATTGGAAGAAAACCTTTTTCCCAATGCCATGAGCATTAACACAAGGGAAGAACTGGAAGAAGAGCGGCGTTTGTTTTATGTGGTGATAACAAGAGCCAAACAAAAGCTATGGATAACACATGCCGCTTCACGTTACCGCTTTGGGTCGCTTATTCAAAATGAGCCCAGCCGTTTTATTGCGGAAATACCAGAGGAGTTTATGGACAGAAGTTTTGCAGGCAGCACAGCAAGAAATAATAGTAGTTCAGGATTGGGTAGTGCATTTGAAAGGATGAACCGGGGAGGCCTTGGCGGCGCAGCTTACCAGGCTGAAAAACAATATGGTACACCACCTGCTAAAAAAACAAATACTGCCCCTTCTTATCTTGCACCCAAACCGCAAAACAAAGTGATTGAACATAAAGTGTCTGCTGATTTTGTGGCAAGTGATATCAGACTGCTTAAAGAAGGGGATAAAATTGAACACCAGAAATTCGGTTTCGGGCATGTGGTGAAAATAGAAGGCAGCCCACAAAACCCTGTTGCGCTGGTAAAATTTGATATAAACGGCGAGAAGAAGATCATGCTGAATTATGCTAAGCTCCGCATCATTTCCTGATGGGTTATGCAAACAGAATACCTCGTTATAGGTGGAGGAATTGCAGGTACGCTTATCAGTTATGAACTGATGAAGCACAATAAATCTGTTATAGTTATTGATAATACTACCGCTGCTAAGGCAAGTGCTGTTGCCGGGGCTATACTTAATCCTGTAAATATTAAGCAATGGAGTATAGCAAAAGATTACCGGCAATATATTGCAGAAGCGCTGGACAGTTATGCATCATTGCAGCATTTACTCAACATTCCTGTGATCAGCGAAATACCGATCATAACTTTTGATGCCCCTGCCACCAGGGAAGACATTTTGATTCAGCCGTTCCTGCATAATCTTACCGGGGAAGATGCTGTATTTATCAATAGCGCTTTTACAACCCCTTTTACAACTCAAATAATTGCGCCGGCTTTTCAAATACATGCGGAGTCATTACTCAATGCATGGCAGAAATACCTTCTGACCCAGAATGCATTTTTAAATGAATATTTTGAAGCAGAAAAGCTAAGCATTGCTAACGGAATGGTTATGTATAAACATATCCGCGCGGCAAAAATTATTTTTTGCGAAGGCGCTGCGGCCATACAAAATCCGTTGTTCAATAACCTGCCATTTACAAAAAACCGTGGCGATGCTTTATTGGTATCAATCCCCGGGCTACCTGAAAAATTTATTTATCATAATGGTATACGGTTAATTCCTACAGGCAACCGGTTATTCTGGTGTGGAAGTAATTATACATGGAACTATACAAATCTTGCGCCCGATACTGAGTGGAGAAAACAAACAGAAAAAAAATTAGCGCAGTGGTTGAGGATACCGTTTAGTGTGGAAGATGATATTGTTGCGGAACGACCAACCACTGCCGGGCAACAGCCATTAATGTTATTACACGATTCATTGCCTGCCGCTTTATTTAACGGCTTGGGAACAAAGGGCTTCTTAATAGCGCCATTGCTGGCAAAGCAGTTCGTGGAGCAGTTGATTGGCTGGCGTCTCTGAGGGAGGATCAGCTATCCAGTTTTCATTTGTTTTATTCAGGTTGTGCTGCATACGAGGTGTTTAAATAGCTACAGCATAGCGATAATTTTTGCCCGCCCGGCAGGCGGGTTTGCAGCACTATAGTGGATGTGGCATTTTCAGGTGCAGCGCACCATAATATAAAACATAGATGCGCCAGGTTAATATAACGCCGCACTGCGGCTTGCTCCCACATTATTTGCTGTGCTACAAATATTAAGGTGCGCTACACCTGATGCATGCTGTGGGTGGCGTTGCATGCTGTGCGTGGCGTCTTCGCCACGCACCCCTGTCTTGTCGCCTCTGGCGACGCTGATCAAAAGTACTCCTGCAGCAACAATGATTTTTCTTTGCGCTCTCTGCTCCATAGTGTACTTTGCATGAAACTTATCTGCCGCTTATTATGCGTACATTATTTTTATTATCGCTCTTTACTGTAATCACCATATGCAGTTATGCGCAAACAGCTGACCTTTTCACGATAAACAAAGACAGTTCAGCATTTGAATTAACCCACAAAGGCGCATCTGTATTAGCAGCATTACCTCTAAAATGCCTCAACCAGGAATATCCCAACAAAACCAGCCATACTTCTGCAAGCGATAGCGATCATGTATTAACACCAAAACAAATTCATCCTGCATTCTTCGGTTGCTTCGACTGGCATTCCTGCGTGCACGGACACTGGATGATGATACGCCTGCTGAAAAAATTTCCAGACCTGGCGGAAGCTACCGCTATACGAAACGCCATCAACAAAACTATTACTGCTGACAATATACTCACCGAAGTAAAATATTTTGAAGCGCCCATGGCAAATGCCTGGGAGCGTACTTATGGCTGGGCCTGGCTGTTAAAATTAGATGAAGAGCTCAGCACGTGGAATGATGAAGACGGGAAACGCTGGCACGCTGCATTGCAACCACTCACTCAAAAAATTATTGCAAGATGGATGAATTTTTTACCAAAACAAACTTATCCCAATAGAACAGGTGTACATCCCAATACTGCTTTCGGATTGGTATTTGCTTATGATTATGCAAAAACAGTTAAAGACACCACTTTTGAAAAAGCCATCGTCTATTATTCAAAAAAATTATACGGCAACGATAAAAATGTTCCTGCATCATGGGAGCCCGATGGCAGCGATTTTCTTTCTCCCGCGCTGGAAGAAATTGATTTAATGAGAAGGGTTTTACCGAAAGATGCTTTTATGAAATGGTTCAATGGTTTTATTACTCCTGCCGCACTAAAGCACCTTACGAGGCTACCCATAATATCAGACAGAACAGATTATCAGATTGTACACCTTGATGGTTTATGTTTCAGCAGGAGTTGGTGTATGAAAGGACTGGCATCCGTATTACCGGCTTCAAGCCCTTATAAAAAAATATTGATGCGCTCAGCCATACAACATCTGTCAACAGTTTTGCCGGAAGTGGTAAGTGGTAATTATGGCGGAGAACATTGGCTCGGAAGTTTTGCTGTATATGCGTTGATGCAATAGGAAAATGTTTCACGCAGAGCGCGCTACGGAGCAGCGAGCGCTGCATCTTTGCGTTCGCCGCGAGTAAAAATCATTTTACGGTTTTCAGGAATGCTAAACTTTGCGGTACCTGTTCCATTGAGCGCGAAGATTCATCTTCAATAAAATAATGTTTTATGCCCGCTTTTTTTGCGGCACGCATTATATCAGCAATACCAACATCACCTGCACCGAGCACAACATTTGTTTCTACATCCGCATGTCCTTTCTGGTTGCCTTCTGTTCCCGGCAGCCTGTCTTTTAAATGCATGAGCGGAAACCGGTTCGGATATTTTTTAAGCAACGCCACAGGGTCCTGCCCGGGATGTTTTACCCAAAACACATCCATTTCAAAATTGGCGTATGCAGGGTTCATATGTTTTGCCATATAATCAAAAATAGTCCCGCTTTCATAGGGAAGAAATTCATAGCCGTGTGCATGATAACAAAGGCTGATACCATTCTCTCTTAATATTTTACCTGCGCTGTTAAACACCGCTATTGCATTCTTAGCATCTTCAATAGTAAAAGTTTCTTCATGTGGTATCCATGCAACCATTACATACTTTGCGCCATAAGTTTTAGCTGTTTTCACTGCTTTATTGGGATCTTCACTTAATTGTTTAAAATCCGCACCAACACTAACAACTTTCAAATTGTTTTTTTTCAGTAAGGCTTTAAATTCATTTACAGGTAATCCATAACTATCACCGCCTTCCACCTCTTTAACCCCCATAGCCGCTATCCTTTCTAATGTTCCCGGCACATCTTTGGCAAATTGATGTCGAAAGCTATATAGCTGGACGCCGATGGTTTGAGAGATAGCGGGAAGACCTGTTACCAATGTTAGAATAAAAGCAAGTGTATATTTCTTTATAAAAGAATATGGCATAGACTGAATATTTGTGTGAAGAGATTTGTTTGTGTTTTGAAGGTAAATTTTTTTATTGAATAGCAGTATGACAAATGTATTTCAATTTTCTAAGGCAGCAACAGATCCCTCTTTTGATCGGGATACAAGCTACAGTACTATTATGATTTGAATGAAAACAGTTCAACTGTATGTATATTGATCAACATTCCAACTATAGCCCAATCACTATTTTACTGCTTCTCAACCCGACCAAAGGAGGAGTTTATATCGTATAAGAATGCTTATTTTTAATACGGGTTTTAAAATCGAATTCGATATGATTAATATTACTAAATGTGTTTAACAATATGCGATACAAGGCGAAAGGACAGTGATATCTAATTCAATCATTTTTCCTGCCATATAAATATATTTGCCCAATAATATCATACTATGTTAGAACTCACACCTGAACAACGATTAAAAGAATTAGGATTGGTGCTCCCACCGGCGCCAAAGCCTATGGGCGTATACAAACCCTGCCTTATTGATGGAACGCATTTATATCTTTCTGGTCATGGTCCGGTTTTAGAGGATAAGTCACTGATAAAAGGGCGCATCGGAAAAGATATTGACCAGGAGCAGGGAAAGCTCGCCGCCCGGCAGGTAGGCTTAACCATGCTGGCAACAATCCGTTCCAATATCGGCAGCCTTGATAATATTAAAAGAGTAATTAAAGTATTAGGAATGGTTAATTCCACTTTAGAATTTGAAAATCATCCTTATGTTATCAATGGCTGCAGCGAATTATTTGCTGCTATATGGGGTGAAGAAAATGGTATTGGCGTACGCAGCGCTGTAGGCTTCGGCTCACTGCCCGGCAATATACCGGTAGAGATTGAAGCATTATTTGAATTGGTTTAAATATAAATCCCGCAAATTTGAAAAGCAGAACATCGCAGAAAAAGATCTGTATCGTCAGCGGAAAAATCTGCGCCTACCCACGGGAAATTCTTTTTAATAATGAATCAAGCAGATCCACATCATGCCCCACAATAATTCAGCCAACTGGTACCTGGTGAACAATATAGATAGTATTGACTCCCCGGCTTTGTTAATATATGAAGAGCGGGTAAAAGAAAATATCCGGCTGTTGCAAAATATAGTTACGGATAATGCAAGACTTCGCCCGCATGTAAAAACCAATAAAATGGCTGAAGTATGCGCAATGATGATGGATGCAGGTATCAGTAAATTTAAATGCGCTACTATTGCCGAAGCAGAAATTCTGGCAATGCTGAATGCCAAAGATGTTTTGCTTGCTTATCAACCCGTTGGCCCAAAGGTTTCAAGATTAATCAATCTTATAAAGGCTTATCCTGCCACACATTTTGCATGCCTTACAGATAATGAACAATCTGCCCGTTTCTTAAACGAAACAGCGGGAGTCAATCAGATAGTATTACCTGTTTTTATTGATCTGAATACCGGCATGAACAGAACAGGCATTAAGCCCACTGACGCAAATGCTTTGGTGGATTATATATTATCATTGCCCAATCTTAAGCTTGCAGGTCTACACGCGTATGATGGGCACATACGTGATACGGATATTAATATAAGAAAGCAAAACAGTAACCAGGCTTTTTCAGGAGTAGAAACATTACATAATTATGTAAAAAATAAAGCCGGCTATGAAGTTATTATAGTTGCCGGCGGAACGCCAACATTTCCTGTACATGCCGCAAGAAACAATGTAGAATGCAGCCCGGGCACATTTGTTTTTACAGACTGGGGGTATAAGCGCGGGCTCCCTGATGAGCCTTTTGAATATGCGGCGCTTGTAGTTACAAGGGTTATTTCTATTGTAGACAATCAAACCATTTGTACTGATCTCGGTCACAAATCAGTTGCGGCGGAAAATCCATTACCGCGTGTACATTTTTTAAATGCGCCTGAAGCACAGCCTGTAGGCCAGAGCGAAGAGCACCTGGTATTAAAAGTAACAGATGCATCGCTATATAAAGCAGGAGATGTTCTGTATGGTGTTCCTATACATATATGCCCTACCGTTGCTTTATATGAAAAAGCCTTTGTGGTGAATAACGGAAAGGTAGAGAAAGCGTGGAAAGTGGTGGCGAGAAACAGGTATATAAATATATAAAGTACTTCCCGGCCTCCCCGAAGGGGAAGTAACTTAGTATTCATCTTCCCAAAGCGCAATTTTGAACAGGTGAAAAGTTTGGTATATTTTTCAGTTGCAGGCAACTTGTCCAAACCATAGGCATCAACAATTCTAATCCGCTTATTTTACGATATAACTTACACCGCGTCCGCTTCCTTGTTTTTCTATCAACCCTTTGCTTAACAAGCCGGCTAAAATTCTCTTAACTGTTGGTGCAGGTATAGACAGTTTTTTGGCAATTTCGCCTGACTGAATATTCGGGCGGTTTTGAATAATCGTAAAGATTGATTTTTCTCTTGTTGACAATTGTGCTTCCAAACCACTTTTTTCCAGCTTGGTTATTAACTGCGTCTGAATATTTTTTAAGCAATTCAAAAAGAATACAACCCAAACTGTAACATCTTCATTGGGTCGTTTTGCCTGGCAACTCCTAAGCACCTGATAGTATTCCGATTTCCTGCTTTCTATTTCGTGTTCAAAGCTCACATATTGTATCCATTTGTATCCATTTTTCAAAAGCAATAATGCAGAAATAAGCCGGCTTAATCTTCCGTTTCCGTCTTGAAATGGGTGTATACTAAGAAAATCATAAACTAAAGAAGCAACTTTAATCAAGCTGTGAACTTCGTTTTCGGAATTATACCAATCAATTAAACGTCTTATTGCATCTTCGGTGGCAAACCCAGCTCCGGTTGTTTGAAATACAATCTGGCGAGTGCCATCAGGAAACGTAGCTTCCACAGCGTTGCTATGCACTTTGTAATTCCCTTTATGCCATTCATCTTTTGTGCTGTATTTCATTAACAGGCTGTGTAAACTCCTGATATGGCTTTCTGAAACAGCAATGCTTTCGTAAGATTCCGATATTAAATCCAGTGTTTCAAAATACCCGACAACCTCCTGCGAATCCCTGTCGGTTAGCTTCGTAATATCTATTTTTTGCAGCAACACCTCAACTTCTTCATCACTCATTTTGTTGCCTTCTATACGATTGGAAGCCCCTACACTTCTCACAGTTGCAATACTTTTCAATTCTTTCAAAGCTTGCCCTTCTTTGCGTTCAATAGCTATCCAATTCGCGTCAAAACGGTCTATTTCGCTGATTAAATTAATCAGCTTCCAATCAATGTTTAAGCTAAAATCATACGATTTACCGTTCATCTTTGATACGATTTGATACTCAAATATACGATTATGATTTAAAATTGCATCAACTAAATGATACGATTTGATACTAAATAATACTATTGGGATACGATACGCTAACTGGTTCCGCGCCTGACAATAGCTATCAGCTTTTGTACTTATTTTATTCGTATTCTTTGTGTCGGCTTTCCATAGTTAATCTTGCACTAAAATTTGTATTATCCATTAAATGAAGTATGATATAACTATTATCGGAGCCGGTATAGGCGGGTTAACAACAGCCATGTTGCTGCAACAAAAAGGGTTTGAAACGATCGTTTACGAAAGCGCCGATACCATACAACCTGTGGGCGCGGGAATAATAATGGCAAACAACGCCATGCAGGTCTACAAAAAAGCCGGCATTCAACATAAAATTGAACGGGCAGGTAACAAAATTTCCATAATGGAAATTACAGATGAGCGATTAAAACCGCTTTCTGTTATGAAATTATCCGGATATGAATCCATATATGGTGCATATAATGTAGCCATTCATCGCGCCGCATTGCAGCGCATCCTGGCTGAAGAAACGGGCTTTGAAAATATTATATTATCAAAGCGGTTATTACGAATTGAGCAAAACGAAAACTATCAGCTCAGTTTTGAAGACGGGACAGTTGCGCATACTGATGTAGTGATTGGAGCAGACGGTATTAAATCGGTTGTAAGAAAACAATTGTTTAATACAGGTGAAATAAGAGATGCCCGACAAGTATGCTGGAGAGGCATTGGTGAAATAAATTTGTCAGAAAAATATCATCATGAAGCCAATGAGCTATGGGGAAAAGGAAAAAGATTTGGCTTTGTAAAGATCAGCAACAATAAAGTATACTGGTATGCTGTTGCCAGTAAATGGCTGGTAAAGGAGAACAATCAATCCCTTACTGAATTGATGAATGAGTTTCATCCGGAAGTTTTACATATGATTAATGCAACGCCACGGGAAAATATTTTTATCAGCGATATTACAGACCTGAAACCGATTTCAACATGGGCACGAGGTAAAGCCTGCCTGCTGGGCGATGCAGCACATGCCACTACTCCTAATATGGGGCAGGGCGCCTGCCAGGCTATTGAAGATGCATACACAATCGCTCAGTTACTGGGCGCAGGAAAAGATATTGAGGATGCATTCGCATCTTATGAAAAACTGAGAATAAAAAAAGCGCATGATATTGTAAAAAGAAGCTGGTCTGCCGGTAAAATTGCTCATATAGAAAATGGAGCGCTCATCTGGTTGAGAAATATTGTAATGAAATCATTACCGGCTTCTGCAAACAATAAATTGTTAGACAACATTTTTGATATCAGCTATATCGGCTGAAAAGATCTTATTTAAAAATTACTGCTCTTTAAAAGAAACTGTTTTGTATAAATTATTACCCGGGTCTATTACCGGCATTGTTTTGCTGGTAATTTTAAATGGCTTTTCTACATCAGTTGTAAGCACACGGGTAATACCAGTGTCTGTTTGTATGTCTACCGGCAAACCAAAAGGATTGTTGCAGAGGTAAACAGCATAATTATCTTCTGAAATTTTATTTATATTAAAATCAAGCTTATTGGTGGTATACAGGTAAAAGTGGAAAAGCGGCTTTAAATCTTTGCCGGATTCCTTACTAAAAAAACGCTCAACATCTTCTGTTGTAAAGAATCGTGTATAAGGGTGTTTTACATCCGAAATAAATTTTTTCAAGGCAGGAAAAAATACAGTGTCGCCCAATACATAACGCAACGTATGCATAAAAAATGCTCCTTTAAAATATACATTATTGTCCATATTATTAAAAGCCTGGCGCATCGTTAAACCTTCGCCCTGCACAACCGGCGCCTTATCAGTAATTGACCCACGTATATACTCCATAACAGAATCGTATCCCTGCTCACCTTCCGCTTCCCGGAAAAATAACGCTTCACCATAAGTGGCAATCCCCTCCTGTATCCAAACATGCGCCCAATCTTTATTGGTTATTTTATTTGCCCACCATTCATGTATATACTCATGCAAAAAAACAGGCGCGTGGTATGCGCCATGAAGTTCAGTCATATCTTCAAGCGGCTCGCCATGCGTAATCATGGTTTGATGCTCCATACCCGTTGCCGGTGTTTGGGCGATGCCGATTTTTTCCCTGACCCACGGATACTCTCCAAAATATTTTTCAAGTATGGGAGTCTGAAACTTCCTGGTTTTAATCACGCGATCTGCATACATGCTGTCCCGGGTTGATACATAAAATTCAATAGGCACTTTATTCCCGTTTACAGTGGTGTATTCATCTTTTACAACAGTATATTTTCCAATATTAAAAACTATACAATAATTACTTATGGTATAGCTGGTTTTCCAATGCCATGTTGCTTTGCCGTGTTGCTTTTTTACGCTTTGCAGCAATCCGGGGCCGGCAACACTTAATGTGTCTGGTATAGTAATAAACATATCAACGCCTTCATCAGGCTCATCGCCCGGGTGATCTTTACAGGGGAAATAAATTTTACCTCCTTCTTCCTGGCAATTTATAACTACCCAGTTATCCCATTTACCGCCCTTATACCAACTAAAACCACCAATCCACGGCGGAAAAGCAGCAACCGGGGGATGACCTTTGTACTCAACTTTCACATCGTGCATTCCTTTCTTAAATTTCCCTGCAATAAATATTTTATCTTCTTTATGCTGAAATGGAACAGGCTTATTATCCAATATAACCCTGCTGACTTTCATCACCCGCACAAGATCAAGTATTACTGTATCTGTATTAGCAAGAAGATTCATTTTTACCACGGCATCTCCTGCAATTTGCTTACCGGGTATATCTACATCAAGAGACAAAGTGTAATGGCGGATATCCATTTTTGCCTGGAAAGGATTGAGCTTACCGCCTGATGTTAACCCGGGTAGTACATGATGTTTATTTTCGTATTCAGCCATAACAGGCGCAGTAAGCATATCGGTTGCCGCGCCTATTTTCGTATGACTATAATACAATAGCAACATAACCGCCTCATAGGTAGTGAGGCTATCCGAATTCCCTTTGGGCAATTTCGGCGCTATAATTTCATTGATCGGCCGAACAGCCATTTGGGCCTCTTCCGGAAGCGCTTCATAAAGTGTTCTTAACACTTTTGTGTAGGAACCGGCAAAAGCCTCACCTGCTGTATTGAATAGTTTTGCTCTCGCATAAGCCTCTGATTGAATTCCGTAGGCCTTTAAAAAAACTTCATAATAAGGCGGTGCTGCCTTACGGTAGGCTTCAAGGGCCTTAATGGTGGTTTGATGATCTCCTTCTATAAAACCATTTGCTATTTGGAAAGGGTAATATATCCAGGGTTTTCCTGTATCAACCAAAGGCGTAACCTTTTCAACCAGTATTGATATATTTTTTTCAAGGGATACACTGTCCATATAATAAGATGAAGGAAAATAAATTTTTGTTTGGCTGTTCGCGCCCAAACAAATAACGCAAAAGCATACTGATAATACTTTCTTTCTTACGGCCATAATGAATAATTTTAAGCTTGTATAGATAGTGAGGAATAAATGGTTTAAGATACTGTCATTCAACCCACGACCTCGAATCAGGCTTACTGAATGGCTTAAAAAAATCGTTCATTATAGAAAGAAACCGCTCTTGTTGTTCCCATGGCCACCATATGTAGCGCTGGGCAAAATACATAATTATGAATTAGGTATATGCTGAAACAATTGTACAAGATGCTCAATCCTTATCATACACTGTCAACCCTTAGCCATAAACGGGCGGCAGCACTATCTTCAATAACCTCAGCCCTTACGTCAGCCTGAAGTTTAATCTTTTTACCATGCAGATTTGTTGCATCTGCGGATGTAAAAAAAGCGCCCTATTGTTCCTGGGCACTCAAACCGGTGCAACTAAAAAAAGCAAATACATATAAAGCCTGAATAAACAGTTTAGAAAATTTCATATTCCAGGTGTTATAATAAATGATTAAAGAAGGTAGCCAGGCAGGCGCAATTACTAATGAAGATAAGGAAAATTTTATCAGGCAGCCAGCGCCGTTAAAAAAATATTGCCATCAATGATTTTTGGGATAATCAAAAAACCAAAATCCCTTTTCGGACTTCTCAAAATCCTTCCAGCTAACGGCATTGGTTTTAATTGCGAATATACCGCAGGTAGGTACATCATGAACCCTTATTTGGCTGGTAAGTGAATTTACAAAATTGGTAATGCCGGGGTTGTGAGAGAATATAGCAAGATGAGCGTAATTATCCGAAGCTGTCTTAATTACATGAAAAAACGCAACTTCATCAGGCAGGTAAAGTTCAGATTTTAATTGGATGGCAGCCTCGTCAACACCGAAGGTTTTTGCAAATAATGCAGCGGTTTTTCTCGCACGTTTTGCAGGGCTGGAAATAAAGGAGTCTATTGGTATCTTTTTTTCCAAAAGATACATTGCCATTTGTGGAGCATCTTTTTTGCCCCTGTCGTTTAAAGGCCGGTCATAGTCATTCATTAATGGGTCATCCCAACTACTTTTAGCATGACGAATGAACAAGACAGACCTCATCAGGATTTAGTTAGAGTATAAAACCCCACTTTTTTGATTTTATGGTGCAGGAAGCATTAGTAGGTACAATTTTATAGGATATTGATTTTCATTTCCTTACTTAATAATAACACATAGGAAACGCAGGATCTAAAAACGGGTGCAATACGGTTTATTGACAAAAATCAAGCCAACAAACTTAATAGCCCCGAATATTTTTGCCTTCCATGTAATTTATAAAGGCTTTATTTACCACTTTATTACCACCCGGAGTAGGATAATTACCTGTGAAATACCAGTCACCATTATTAGTAGGGCAGGAAGCATGAAGATTTTCTATGGTTTGGTATATCACATCAATAGGGATATTAATATCAGGAGGAGTTATAAGTTCAGCTATTTTTTTCGAGATTTCTTCTGCTGTAAAGGGCTTATATAAATTTCTTACCACATTTTCAGTATGCAACTGGTTATTTCTTTCTAATGCTCTGCATTTATCATATATTTCCTGAAGTGCGTTTTCTAACTTTCTTTCCTTTATAAGAGCAATGGCAGCCTGGAAGGCAATGAAATCTCCCATTTTACTCATATCTATCCCATAGCAGTCGGGATAGCGTATCTGAGGAGCAGAAGAAACTATAATTATTCTTTTAGGCTGCAATCTCGAAACCATCCGCACTATACTTTCCCTCAGAGTGGTTCCCCTCACTATAGAGTCATCAATAACCACTACCGTGTCCTCATTTTTTTTTATTGAGCCATAGGTAATATCATAAACGTGCTGCACCAGTTCATTCCTGCTCACATCTTCAGTAATAAAGGTGCGCATCTTCACATCTTTGTTTGCAATTTTCTCTACCCTTATCGTCCTTCCAACCATCTCAGTAAGTTTCTCTTCGTCAAAATCTTTTCCCCACGATAAAATACGTTGCACTTTTATTTTGTTCAGGTAATCCTCCATTCCCTTCAGCAACCCATAAAATGCTACTTCAGCAGTATTGGGAATAAAAGAAAACACGGTATTCTTCAAATCATAGTTAATAGCTTTCAGTACCGGGTCACTCAGATGGAAACCAAGCGCATTTCTTTCTTTGTATATCTTTTCGTCGTTACCCCTGGAAAAATATATACGCTCAAAACTGCAGGCTTTTCTCTCTTTAGGTTCCAGTATCTGTTCAATCTGGTAAGATCCGTCAGCCCGAACGATCAATGCCTGTCCCGGCATCAGTTCACGCACTTCTTTTTCGCTCACATTAAACGTAGTTCTTATAGCTGCCCTTTCAGAAGCCGCCACAATAATCTCATCATTTATATAGTAGTAAGAAGGGCGAATGCCATGTGCATCGCGCATTACAAAACTGTCGCCATTGCCTATGAGCCCGCCTACGTGATAACCACCGTCAAATAACCGGAACGATTTTTTCAGCACATTTACTATATCAAGGCAATCCGGATGTAGCTCATCTTCTTTAACCAAAAAATGATGGACTACTTCCATCATTGCGGCCAAATCACTTTGCTTTTGAAAAACACCGGGCGCTATATTTACCAGCGAAAATAATTCTTCCGTATTTACTAGGTTAAAGTTGCCGGCTAAAGCAAGATTAAGCGCCGGTATAGTATTACATTTTATAAACGGATGGCAGAACTCCACATTATTCCTTCCCTGTGTGCCATACCTCAAATGTCCCAGCAAAAGCTCTCCCAAAAAACGCACATTACCCTTCATCAAACCCGGGTACTTTTTTATATCGGGATGATATTTTTCCAGCTCGGCTATTTCATCGCCTATCTGTTTAAACAGATCTGCTATGGCCATGGTTTGAATACTGCGGATACGGTGCATGAAAGGATACCCAGGCTCGGTATTTAATTTTACGGCAGCAATACCCGCACCATCCTGGCCGCGGTTATGTTGCTTTTCCATTAAAAGGTACAGCTTATTAAGCCCGTACATTACCGTACCATATTCCTTCAAATAATGTGTAAATGGTTTTCTCAACCGTATAAATGCGAGTCCGCATTCATGTTTTATGGGGTCGCTCATGTAGAGTTTTAAAAAGAAGCGGCAAAGTTACGGTGTTTAATGGTAGAAATTGCAAGTAAATAAAAGCGATCTGTTAAAGCGCAAAACAAACGATTGTTGTGCAGGAAAATGATTTATAATAAGAAAAGGCTGCCTGCAGACAACCCTTCAGGTATTTTTCATAGATTGGGCGCAGGTAAATTAACTATTGCGCTTTGCTTTTAATTCATCCAAAACTTTACGTTGATTTTCAACTTCCTGAGTTTGGCTCTGTTGCTTTTGTTTATTTTGCTCAAGATCATCCTGCAGGTTTTTTATCTTTTTTTCAAGAGAAGCCTGATCTTTCACCAGGTCGTCATATTTTTTTTCTGCCTTTTTCACTGTTTCTTCCTGTTCCTTAATGTCTTTCTCCAATTTTAAAGCAGTAGCATTGGAGGTTATCAGCCCATAAAAACCATCAGCCATCAACATATCTCCGGAAAACGGCACCGGCGTAGCATTATCATTGGGTTTGCTTGCAAAAAAATAAACGAGGCTTGATTCTTTTTCTTTTCTGCTTTTTCTTTCTGTTTTTACATATATATCGCAAACTTCGCCGGCAAAGGAAGGGTCATTTACATTTTTAAAAACAAGCCAGCCTTTACTCTCAGAAGATTTGTACCCGGACTTAAGCATTTTATCCTTTATAGCCTGTTCTACAATGTCGGGCTCCTGCCCCACTTCCATGGTTTTAACGGTACGCTTTATTTTATTGAATTCTATTTCGCCATCTGATACCTGGGCGCTAACAAAAAAAACGAGGCATATTTGTGCAAGAAGAAATAAAATTAATTTTCTCATAGCTATAATATTTTATGTAGACTGCAAATTATTTAACATTGGTTGCATAGCAGTAAAAAAAATTTGATTTTAGCAGTTAATAGATACTTTCTTTTACGAACACGTATTTTTGTTACTTAAACCCCGGTTTTGGCAGGCATTAAACAATTAGCAGGACAAACTATCTGGTATGGCGGAAGCACTATCGTAGCCAGGCTTTTAAATTATTTACTTACACCATATCTTACCCTTAAGCTTTATGGTGATGATTATGGTGATAATACGCTGGTATATTCACTCATCCCCTTCCTTAATATTATTTTCACCTACGGGTTAGAAACGGGCTTCTTCCGGTTTAGCCAAAGAAAGGAACAGGCAGATGATTTAAATAATGTGGCGAGTATAAGCATCATTGCAAGTACACTTACGTTTACTGCTATACTTTTTTTATTAGCACAGCCTATAGCATCACTTATCAGCATTGGTAAACACCCGGAGTATGTAAAGCTGGCTGCCATTATTATTGCCTTTGATAGTCTGTCAACCATACCCTTTGCCAAACTCCGGCAGGAGGGCCGTCCGATAAAGTTTGCCATTATCAGGGTAAGCGCTGTTTTGATTAATTTGTTTGTGCTATACTTTTTTTTATCCCTGTCGCCTCAATTAGCAAAGCAAAATCCCAATAGTGTATTTACTATCCTAAGCAACAAAAGCATGGGCGTTACCTATGTTTTGATCGCTAATGCAATAATGTCGGGCTTTACTTTTATTATGCTTTGGAAAGAATTTAAAAGTTTTGAATGGAAATTTAATACCACGCTTTGGAAAGAGGTGATGGTTTATTCAATGCCAATGCTGGTAGTCGGCTTAGGGGGTATGGTAAACGAAACGCTCGACAGGCTGATGCTGGGATGGTTTGAAATTCCCAAATTCGATATTGGTACTTATGGCGCCTGTTATAAATTATCCATACTCATTACTGTTTTCATACAGGCATTCCGGTTAGGCGCGGAGCCTTTCTTTTTTAAACAGGCAGGTAGCGAAAACCCGCAACGTACTTACGCAAGGGTGATGAAATTTTTTGTGATTGTGCTTTGCACTATGTTTTTGTTTGTTGCATTATATATTGATATCTGGAAACACTTTATTCAAAACCCTGCCATGTGGGCAGGGCTGAAAATAGTTCCTGTACTATTGTTAGCAAATATGTTTCTTGGCATTTATTATAATCTTGCTGTTTGGTATAAAGTAACCAACAACACAAAAAGTGGTGCCGTAATAACCATTGGCGGAGCAATCATAACCATTGCTATAAATTTTATTTTTATACCCAAATTCAGTTATGTAGCCAGTGCATGGGCAACGTTTATTTGTTATGGCAGCATGATGGCAGCATGCTATCTATGGGGACAAAAAGTATATCCCGTTCCATATGCTTCTAAAAAGCTGATTGCATATATAATTATAGCGGTACTGCTATTCTTTGTGCATAAATGGTTCACCCATATTTGGAATAATGCTACTTTTGGATTTGCATTAGCTACAATTATTTTAATTGGCTATTTATTATTTATTATAAGAATTGAGAAAAAGGAATTTCAAAAGCTTCCGGTAATCGGTAAATATATCAGGTAATGCTGTATCTGTATTTAAAAGCGTTGCATATCATTTTTGTAGTAACCTGGTTTGCCGGGTTATTTTATATGCCACGCCTGTTTATATACAACACCGAAGCAAACGATAAACCCGAAGCTGTAAAAACAGCATTACAGGAACAATTTACCATAATGATGAAACGGTTGTGGTATGGCATTGCCTGGCCTTCTGCCATACTTACGCTTATTTTAGGGTTAACGGTAATGGTAAAGAGCGGATACCATAAAGTTATATTTCAACCCGAAGGGAACTGGCTGCTGCTAAAACTGATTTTTGTTTTATTTTTGTATATCTACTTCTTTATAGAACACAGGATTTTTCTTCAGCAATCAAAAGGCGTTTTTCGCCATACCTCCCAGCAATTACGCGTATGGAATGAAATTGCCACCATTTTTTTGGTAGCCATAGTAATGCTTGTGGTAGTTAAGCAAAACATGAGTGTAGTATGGGGACTTACAGGATTAATACTATTTATTATTGTATTGATGAGCGCTGTAAAAATTTATAAGCTGATGAGAAAACCCTGAAGACAAAAATTAATAAATGAACATGCAATACGATATAACAGCAATAAATGAACTTATCCGCAGCAGGCGTTCTGTTTTTCCTGACCAGTTTGAACAGGGCAGGCATATACCTGATGAAATAATTAAAGAGATATTGGTTAACGCTACATGGGCGCCTAATCACGGGCGTAATGAGCCGTGGTTCTTTAATGTTTTTACCGGAGAAGGGTTACAGGTGCTTGCAGATTTTCAAAGCAATTTGTATAAAGCAGAAGCAGGAGATAATTTCAGTGAAGCAACATTTAAAAAACTACAGCAGCAACCGCTCAAGGCGTCTCATATTATTTCCATTGGCATGAAAAGAGGTGCCAATAAACGTATACCTGAAATTGAAGATATAGAAGCAGTAGCCTGTGCCGTTCAAAATATTTATCTTACAGTTTCTGCATACGGTTTAGGTGGATACTGGACGACAGGTGGCATAACCTACAAGGAATCTGCAAAAGCATTTTTTGGATTGGATGAAGAAGATAAGTTGCTTGGCTTTTTTTATATCGGCTATGTAGCTGTACCTTCCGCCAAAAGCATAAGAGGCAGCATTGAAGAAAAAACGAAATGGATTACGCAATAAATTATCCTTTAAAATAAATACATCATGAAAAAAATATTTGTTTTGGTAATGTTGATAATACTATCAAAATTTTAGGTCAATTCCGCTCAATCAATATTTCAGTTAAACGTACAACGGTATATTATTATCTGTAAATACTGTAGCTCTTCTATATAATAAACCATTATTTATACAGGCATTTAAAATATACCAGCCATAAAAAGAAGAAGGAGGCATGAATGCCTCCCTCGATCCCTAATCCCTAAACCCTGGAAAATCTTTATAAAATAAAATTATTTCTATGCTAAGTGTTTTTGTGTAGCGGCAAAATTTAATTGTTTTGCATTTACAAACACTTATTTTCAGAAACTGTGCCAAAAATCAATTTGTGGATAACTGAACATTTTTTTTCTGCTATAAATCTCACAGGATAATCATAGCACCCTCCTGTTTAATTTTTATTAACAGTTGTTTTAACGGGTAAAACAATTACAACGTAATACTATTGCAACAAACAGTTTTTTCTTTAAAGATTATATCCCCGTTTTGACACAGTTTGCACATAATCATTACCGTAATTTTACGGTGATATTATTTTACGGTTCCCGTTATTGTTTAATATTCCGGAAAAAATTTCGCATAGCTTCTTCATGCCGCAATGCTATTATTAGTTGTACCTAATTCCCCTATATTTCTGTAACTTCGCCAACATTTTTTTAGACAATATGGCATTGAAGTATAAAGAATATTCCGGGTTGAATTTACCAGCCGTTGAGCAGGAGATATTAAAGAAGTGGACTGACGAACAGTCATTTGAGAAAAGTGTGGAAATAAGGGAAGGCTCCAAACCTTTTGTATTTTATGAAGGTCCGCCAAGCGCCAACGGAATGCCTGGTATTCACCATGTTATTTCACGCACGCTTAAAGATTTGGTTTGCCGATATAAAACCATGCAGGGTTTCCAGGTTAAAAGAAAAGCCGGCTGGGACACTCATGGTTTGCCGGTTGAACTGGGCGTGGAAAAAATGCTGGGGATCACCAAAGAAGACATCGGCAAAAAAATATCCATTGAGGAATATAATGCTACCTGCCGCAAAGAGGTGTTGAAATACAAGGACAAGTGGGATGAACTTACCAATAAAATGGGTTACTGGGTTAATCTTTCTGACCCTTATATTACTTTTGAAAACAATTATATAGAGACGCTTTGGTGGTGTTTGAGTGAATTATACAAGAAAGGCTTATTGTATGAAAGTGTAAGCATTCAGCCATATTCTCCTGCGGCAGGCACAGGATTAAGTTCTCATGAACTGAATCAGCCGGGCACCTATAAAATGGTGAAGGATACCAGTGCCGTAGCCATGTTTAAGGCAGTGAAAAATGAAAAAAGTGCTTTTCTGTTTAATGCCGCAAAAGGCGACGAAGTGTTCTTTCTTGCATGGACTACCACACCCTGGACGCTCCCATCTAACCTTGGATTAACGGTTGGCGCTAATATAGACTATGTATTGGTACGAACTTTTAACCCATATACGCACCTGCCTGTAAATGTTGTGCTTGCAAAAGCATTGCTTGGCAAATATTTTAAAGTGGAAGAACAAGATGGTGATTTTGAGGGGTATTCAGTAACTGGCAAAACGCTTCCCTGGAAAATATTAGCCTCATTTAAAGGAAAGGAGCTTGAAGGTTTACAATACGAACAGTTATTGGCTTTTGAAGCCAACTCGCCGGCGGTTGTGGAATCTTTAACCCCTGGCGCAAAGCCATTCCGTGTTATACCGGGCGATTTTGTAACCACAGAAGATGGTACCGGTATAGTACATACCGCACCTGCTTTTGGTGCAGATGACTTTAGAGTAGGCAAAAAATACAATATCGGTATACTTACTATGGTTGATAAAACCGGTAAGTTCGTTGATGGTTTGGGTGAATTCAGCAACCGCTATGTAAAAAATTATAAGGACGAAAAGGATTATGTGGATGTGAACGTAGACATCTGCGTAAAGCTGAAAAAAGAAAACCGTGCCTTTAAGATTGAAAAATACGAACATAACTACCCGCATTGCTGGCGCACAGATAAGCCGGTACTATATTATCCTTTAGATGCATGGTTCATTAAGACCACAGCTTTAAAAGACAGGATGGTTGAGCTTAACAAAACCATCAACTGGAAACCCAAATCAACCGGGGAAGGGCGTTTTGGCAACTGGCTGGAAAATATGGTAGACTGGAACCTGAGCCGCAGCCGCTATTGGGGCGCTCCTTTACCTGTATGGAGAACAGAAGATGGTGATGAAGAAATATGCATAGGTTCAATAGCCGAACTGAATGCTGAAATCAGGAAAGCAAATGAAGTATTGGGCGGAGATGTAAATAAAAACTACCTGCATGAAGGCATTCTTGACCTGCATAAACCTTATGTAGACGAGGTGATACTGGTGAGCAAAACCGGTAAACCCATGAAGCGGGTTCCGGATTTGGTGGACGTTTGGTTTGACAGTGGCGCCATGCCCTACGCACAATGGCATTTCCCTTTTGAAAACAAAGCAATATTCGCGCAAAACTACCCGGCAGATTTTATTGCGGAAGGAGTTGACCAAACCCGTGGCTGGTTCTATACTTTACACGCATTAGCCAGCTTGCTTAAAGAATCCGTTCAGGAAGAATTAAGACAGTCGGGTTTTGAAGTAAGTGATGAAAAATACCCAGGTCTGGCTTATAAAACCTGTGTTTCAAACGGTTTGGTGCTTGATAAAAATGGGAACAAAATGAGCAAACGCCTTGGTAACGTAGTTGACCCGTTTGCTACTATTGAAAAGTTTGGCGCTGACGCTACCCGCTGGTATCTGATCACCAATGCATCGCCCTGGGATAGCTTAAAATTTGACATTGAAGGCATTAAGGAAGTGCAGCGTAAGTTTTTCGGTACATTATATAATACCTACCAGTTTTTTGCATTATATGCCAATGTGGATGGCTTTGCCTTTAAGGAAGCATATATACCTATAGCCGAAAGGCCGGAAATTGATCGTTGGATACTTTCTTCTTTAAACAGTTTGAAGGAGAAAGTTGCAGCATATATGGATGACTATGAGCCGACCCATGCGGGCCGGGCAATAGAAGATTTTGTGGATGAGCACCTGAGCAACTGGTATGTACGCTTATGCCGCCGCCGGTTCTGGAAGGGAGAATATGAATATGATAAGATATGTGCTTACCAAACCCTGTTTGAATGCCTTGAAACGGTTTTGCAGCTCATGGCGCCGATTTCACCTTTTTTCAGCGATGCCATATTCTCAAACCTGAACGCAGTATCCGGCCGGCAAAAAGTGGCTTCGGTACATCATACGCTTTTTCCAAAAGCCGATCCTGCAGCCATTGATGAATCATTGGAAGAAAGAATGCAGCTGGCACAGGATATCTCATCTTTAATACTTTCTTTAAGAAAAAAAGTGAATATAAAAGTTCGCCAACCGCTTCAAAAGGTATTAATACCTGTTACAAATACTAATATTATAACTCAAATAGAAAAGGTCAGCGACTTGATAAAAACCGAAGTAAACATTAAAGAGATTGAATATTTAACTGAAGGGAATGGTTTTATCAATAAAAAGATTAAGCCCAATTTTGTAGCGCTTGGCAAAAAACTTGGCGCTAAAATGAAACCGGTAAGTGCAGCTTTGGCAGCTTTTACCCAAGACGATATCGCCACTATAGAAAAAGAAGGAGTATATACATTCAATATAGATGGGGTACAAATACCGGTTCAGCTTTCTGAAGTAGATATTCAAAGCGAGGACGTGCCGGGTTGGATAGTTGCCAACAAAGGTTCGCTAACCGTAGCTTTGGACGTAACGCTTACCCCTGAGCTGGAAAGTGAAGGAAACGCCCGGGAAATCGTAAACCGGATACAGAAAATCAGGAAGGATAGCGGCTATGAACTTACCGACCGCATTTTAGTAAAACTATCTGAAAATAGTGTGCTCAAACCATCTATCACTGAATTTAATACATATATTTGCGCCGAAATTTTGGCAGATAAATTAGAATGGCTACCAGATATTACGGATGGAGTTGAAATTGAAGTAAATGACATACCTTTAAAAATCTTAGTTACCAAAAAAGCATAAATGCATGCCAACCAACAAAAAGCCAGCAAAAAAAGCGGTTCCTAAAAAAGCTAAGGCTGTAAAAGCTGCCCCTAAAAAAGCAGCTAAACCAGCAAAGGTAGCTCCTAAAAAAGCGGCTAAGCCTGCTGCAAAACAGGTAAAACCTGCCAAGCCACAGGCCAAAAAAGTGGCCGTAAAGCCTGTTAAGAAAGCTGCTCCCGCAAAGGCAGCTCCGCCAAAACCCGCTGCACCTGTAAAAAAGGCAGAACAAAAAGCTAAACCTGAAGCCGTAAAAAAAGTTGCAGGTACAGTTCCACCACCAGTTCAGGCAAAGCCAGCTCCGGTGATAGAAAGCAGGAAGCCTGTTGTTAAGGAAAAAGCCAAAGCAGAAGATGTAAAACCATCAAAGCCAGTTGTAATACCTAAGTTAAGCACCAATAACGCAAGGAAATACGAACCAGAATTTACACAATCAGTGCTTGATAGACCGGCGGCACAACAAAATGGACCAGTAATGAGATATAGTGATGCAGAATTGGTAGAATTTAAAGAATTAATACAGCGCAAACTTGATGCTGCAAAGAAAGAGCTTTCTTATTTGCAGGGCTTAATAACGCGTAAGGATGATATGGGTGGTGATGAAAGCGAAAACCGCTACATGACGATGGAAGATGGTAGCATAAGCATGGAAAGAGAGCAATTGAGCCAGATGGCAAGCAGGCAGATCCAATATATAGACCACTTGGAAAAAGCCATGATGCGCATTGAAAACAAAACATATGGTATTTGCCGGGTAACCGGTAAGCTGATAGACAAAGCACGCCTGCGTGCTGTGCCTCATGCTACATTGAGTATTGAAGCTAAAATGGGATACGCAAAGAACCCCAACATTCAATAATATTTATATCGTACACATTATAATGCCGGAAGTTATATTTTAGCTTCCGGTTTTTTATTTGTTTCACGCAAAAAAGGGTTTTCCTGAAAATGCGAGAGAGGCAGGTGTACGATATATTTCGTATGTTGAATACAGGTTGATTTCCCTCTTGTATTGAGAACAACAATCCATTTTCTATCAAATTGTTAGTGATTTTGAGTGTAGAGCGCATAGCTTTCCCATTGGCATACTGCTGAGTTGTTTTCATGGCTGTGAAGAGGATGATGGTTGTTATGCTGCTTTGGAAAGTGAAGTGCTTTTTGATCGTCGATTGGTAATTTTTATGGCATTGCTGGTTAACATACCAAAGAATATCCAGACTATTTCTGTCTGTTGGGTTCTTGCTTTTATCTTGTCAAGGAGATAATGTTGTTTTTCGTTACCAAAGCTGCCTTCCAGGTGTGTACTCCTGACCTTGCCCAGTATGCTGCGCATTTGAGATTTCTGTTCAGCCTGCTCCCCTTGTTTGCCTTTAGGTTTAAAGCAGGTCGCTATATGCTCAGCGGTACAATACTTCCTGTTTTCATTGGTGCCATAAATTGCATCAGCTCCCATCTGGCTGCACTTGCTAAAATAACGCCGTTGCATGTCAATAGTACTTTGCATGCGTATGCCTTCATTAAAGGCATCAAAGCTCAGATGCTCAATAAAACTGATGCCATCTACCTGCAGCTTATTTACTTTGGCACCAAATTCTGTTGGCTTGGTTTCTTTACCTCTTTTTATAGGGCGTATATAAGGTTTGTGCAGCGATACAATCCGGTTGGGAACTGTAGTTTGTTTTCCAAAATAGATGCTCCATTGCTGTTGTTTTATTTGCTCAATAGTGGGGAGCCGGTTAAGGTGTATTCTTTTCATTGGTTTTTGTAGCAGTTCATTAACCTGAAGGAGCAACCGGTCTAAATATTTCAACAGGCTGCGGCATAGTTTTTTTCTGCCACGGTTGGTCTTTTTTTTGGATTTGGCGTAACGCAGATAGTGTTTTTTATGTTTGTCATGATTAGCGCGACTGCGGCGCAGCTTAAGTTGTTTGCGAATACGGTTGATCAGTTCAAATACCTCATTGCAACATTTCCAGATCAATTTAGCATCCGCGGGATAAGTAACATAGCTTTCATAGCAGGTGGCGTCTGTAAAACCCATTTGTGTATTGCTCATATCTGCTTTCCATTCTGATACCAAATGTACCTGCCATTTATCAATATCAAGATACTGCCCTATATATTGTCTCCACCGACCCGGCAGATCGCTGTCTTTTATTTTTTCATATACTTTCAGGGATATACCGAAAAACAGTTGTAATGCCCAATCCGTATTAAGCCTCTCCACCAGCATAGCATCCCTTAATTGCAGGTAGTGTTTAGCTACCAGTAGTGCAATGCCGCCTTCTACTGTCAGCCAGCTTTTGCAGCCTTTTCCGCTCAACCTACCTGCAGGTTGAGGAATTAATAAAGCTAATTCTTTAAATGGAATGGATTGATGAAGTTTACCCAGGTCGGTTGCTAAAAATCCTTGCCTTTGCAACTCAGGGGTTAGTTCCAATAAAAGATTGCTGTACATTTGCTGTAAGTTTTTTTGTCTGCCTCACTTTGATCACTTTTTGTGCCATTGTGAGGCTTTTTTACAGCTTTCCACACGCTCAAACCCTTTGTGCATAACTATTTCGAATTTTCAGGGAAAACCTAAGGAGACACTACTCAGTAGTTGTTTCCTTTTTTTATGCCAATAAAAATCTGTGCCCCAAACTGTTATAGTCCAGTCATTTATAGTTCGACTTTTTATACCAAAATCTCTGAGTGGATATGTAGAATTATCTGAAAAACCCGTCTGGACACATCGTTACAGTGTTTTTTTAAAGTTCGATTTCTCCCTAAGGTTTCGATGCCTTTTCTCTTCCGTATTTTTTGCTAGCAGATAAAGAAAGTCTAATATTACAGCAGCTTCATCATCATCTACATTAATGTTATTTTTTGCTAATATCGCAATTGCTTTCTTAACAGAAACTTTTTTATCGATAAAATTCATGCTTTTTTGATTGTCGGTTTGTTGATAATATTTTTGATAGCCCACTATGCAATTCCAAAGAAATATCCCCCGTTTGTAAATCAATCTTAAGCGGAGGAATAAGACTGACAAGATGTTTTCTATCTGCTGTATCCAAGCTTGAAAACCTTTTAAGAATATGTACAAAGGACCTGCTACTCAACTGGCTTTGTTTATCAATATCCCTTAATTTAACATCAATATCGTTCAATTCTCTTTTCAGGCATTTAGAGTTGACAAGGCATTCCTTTTTTAATTCGCTATAATCATCGGATTTTAGCACAACTACTACAAATAGCCTCCTGGCTTGGGAAAGAATTGATTCCTGTTCAATCAGGTTTCTCACTGTCATATTTCGATTCTGTAAATACACTGCTTTTTGTGTGGCTGTATTCCAATCTTCTAAAATACTCTTGAATAAATCCATCGCCCCGTTTGAAAGTACCAATTGCTGAAGTTTACGATCATAGCAATCGTTCAGAAAGAGTGCATTGACTCGTGTCTTACATCCTTCTCGACAATGGTAGTATGGGTATTTTTTTGTTGAGCCTCGGGAAAGACTGCCACTGAGTTTTCTGTGACAAAGAGGACACACCAAAAACCCTCTTAGAAAAAAGGCCGCTTTCATATCGTCTTTTTTAGCGGTAACTTTCCTTTTTGTAGTGATAATGTGCTGAACCTCATAAAACAGTGCTTCGGGAATCAATGGATCGTGGTTTCCTTTTACCATATATTGTTCTTCAGATTTCTTTAATGGGATAAGGCTACAGTAGGCAGGATTACGTATAAGCCTGTAAAAATGTGACCGGGAGCATTTCAATCCTTTGTCATCGGCCATCTTTCGGACTTCCTCAATCGTATGGATATTCTTGGCAAGCTGGTGGAATAACCATCTTATAATGCCAGCTTCGGGTTGCTTGTGGGCGATGATTTTCTTTCCATCCACTGTTGTTAGATTGATAAAACCTAAAGGGGCTTTGCTGGGATATCTGCCCATTTGTTTTGCTCTGCGAATGCCGTTTGCAGTGTTCATTGCCCTCCTACTGTTTTCCGCTTCAGGTACTGATAGATAAACGGCAAGCATGACTGTGCTTTCCGGTACGGAGAAATCTATGGGCTGGTCAAAGGCCATTGCCGTTGTCCTGTATTTTCGAAGCATACCTATCATTTCGTATGCATATTCGATATTTCGGCTGAATCGATCCCATTTGATAAATAGTATATTTTTGGCTTCCTTTGGTTTGCTTTTAATTGTAGTAATTAATGTTTTCCATTCAGGTCGGTTGAAATCCTTAGCTGAGAAGTCTTCACGATAAATACCCTTAACTTCTATATTGTTGTACATGCAATATTTCAGTAATCGATCTTCTTGTTCCGGTAAGGAGTATCCCTTTCTTTTTTGTTCATCCGTGCTTACACGGACATATAAATAAGCTGATTTCATATAAATAAAAGTTTACTGTTATAGTAAAATATAAAATAGGGTATTTCTAAGAAGTTTACAATTAGGTCTCCGCTTACTTGGGGAATGAGGATTTTAGATAGCTCTGTATAGACAATAGACGGAAGCAAGGGTAGTGTCGATATAAGCGTTCCGTGAAATTTGAAGGTAATAGGGTCTTGTAATATAATGATATCAGGCTAACTGAACCATTCCAATCTTAAATACAATATAACATGAATAAGAGTCTTACGAACTGCCTGCCTAATAGTAAATTTGGTTCTAATGGATATCCCGATAACTCATTCACTAGAAAATTTAAAATATTACCATCAACAGGCAACCCAGTTTTTTGCTTCGGAGCTGATGCTGTTAAAAGAGGCAGTGCCCAGAATTAATGACGAGCGATTAATCAAACCGGCGATTTTGCTATTTAGTGCCGGACAAACCGGCGCCGCTTTATTGCAGCTAGCTAACCAGGCAGATACTTTTGCTGATGCATCCGTCATGCTGGCCGGTCCTTTATGGAGCAACTCACAAATTTTTGCTATATTGGAATTTGTGATGAAAAGGAATACCAGGCATTCCTGCTGCACCCTATATATAAACAGTATCACAATGCAGCCCTTCCTAAAATGGAGGATAATATAGCAGAGCTACAAGTGAACATAAAATCCCGTGAAGAACAGCAGCAAAAGCTTAAACAAATACCTATTGTGCAAGAAGCGTTGGCACTTTTTTCGGAAACGAAGCCGAATATGAAGTGGACTAAAAAGACCATGAGCCAGCGAATTGAAGCCCTGCGGTCGTGGGGTAAAATGATGGATGTATTTTTCACTATTAGTAATCTTGAATACTATTCGGATGCCTCTGAAATCCTGCATGGCTCCTTGTACGGCAGCACTTATGGTATTGGTTCTTTCGAACCAGGATTTGATCCTACCAATTATGAAGAACTAAAAAAAAGAACCTATAAGGATAGTACTTGCATGTTATTGCACCTGGGTATTCTGGTTCATGAAGTCTTTACGCTGATTCAATATACGAATGAGATTAAAGATATCTGGGATCATTCCTATCGAAACAGGGGGCAAGCGCTCAACCTATTACTTTTTGTGATTGGGAAGAAAGGATTTGAGCCGGTGCTGCATCCCTCACTCCGACAGAGGCCTGATGTAATTATTCCCGTCCATTCGGTATTGCTTGGAAAATAAAAAACATTTGTATTGGCTTGTTCATGCCGTTTCATTTTAGACTGAATAAAAAAGTTTTCGACAGCTTTATTAATTAATTGGACAATTTTTTTTCTTGGCTCACTTAACGAAAGAAAATCATCTACAGCAACTACTTGTTCAGTCATGATTTCTTGTATGCTAAGTTCAACAGAATTAGCGCATTCTATATTTGATGGATAATCTGACGCCGGGAAAAAACAGATATGCCGATCATTATACTCCATGAATGAGAAAGGAATATCGAGCAAATCAAGCTTGTTTTGGACAGACGGTTTATGGATATATAGTTTCTCAGGTAAGTTAAAAGAAAACCAGTTAGTGTAAATTTTCTCAGTAGAAGAATTAATGATCCCGTTAATCTTAAATGCGTCTAACCAAAAATTTAGCGGATTATTTTTTTGTTCCTCATTTCTTGGTATCTTCTCTTTCTCAAAGCTGTCTAATAACTTTTCTAACCCGGCTTGCTAATTGTCTAAAAAATCAATCGAATTAAGTCCCATTAACTGCACTGGAAAATTGTCTTCATCTATAGCAGCAATTCTTACTGGCGTTTTAAATCCCTTTATATCTTTAATTCTATCTGCGCAGGATAGTTCTTTAAAAACCCCTGAAATGGGGTCTTTAATTTTTTCCATATACGGATTAGAAATAATCGCTAAGAATTTGCAAGATTGATTTCGTATTGCATTTTCGATTTCAGGCCAAAAAGCATCGCCGCTTTTTAGTTCATCAAGTTTTACCCACACATCATAGCCAAGTAGTTTCAATTTAGAGGATAACCAAGCAACAAAGTAGTTATCGGCTGGTGAAGCATGACTAATAAATATTTTTTCAGAGTCATTCTGTCTCATAAGCATATGAAGGCTATCTAAAATAGAGCCACATAAAGAAATTGTTAAAATTGCGACATTTTGGCGTGGATGCAGGATTCCTCTGGCCATTTTGGTTTTACCCCATTATATTGAACATTCTTTATCAATTGACTATCAATTGTTCTTTGCGGCAAGTTTGTAGAAAGCACTTGGCGAGCTCTGTGGGAAAACCCAATTGAAGCCACTTTTTTCAATTTTTGGCTAATATTTGAAGCTAAGAGAAACCGTTTGCTAATTTTGCCACAGCGATATTTGCTAAAAATATAACGACAGTATTTACTAATTTTACCACAGCAACGTTTGCTAAAATTGTCACAAAGGAGGTCTATTTGAATTGTGACAAAATAGGCTGATAATCAGCTTGTAATGTTTAAATACCTTGTTATGGCAACACCAAGAGAAAGACTGGCAGAAGCACTTAAAATACTAAAAGATTTGCAAGACCAGGGTGTCGTGGGCATTTATACGGAGGAGATACCTAACCGGGTGTACCGGGAAATACTGCTAAAAAACGGTTTTCTTAAAGAAATAACCAAAGGCTGGTATATTGCTTCCGACCCAGCGGAAAAAGAAGGGGAAACCACTTCATGGTACAGTTCTTACTGGGAGTTTTGTGCTAAGTTTCTGCATCACAAATACGGAGATGACTGGTGCCTGTCGGCGGATCAATCCCTGCTGCTCCATGCTGGAAATCGTTCCGTTCCTCCGCAGTTGATCGTGCGTTCCCCAAAAGGAAACAATAAATCCACACCACTCCCACATAACACTTCATTGTTCAATCTGAAAACAAGTATCCCGCCGGGCGGGCAAACCATCATGGAACAGGCCATCAGGATATACAACCTGCAGGCTGCGTTGGTGTACAGCACTCCCGGCATTTTCACCAGTAATGCCATTGATGTCCTGACTGTTCTTTCCTTGATAAGGGACGCTTCGGAAATTCTGCCCATCCTACTGGAGAACGGTCACAGTACCATCACCGGGAGATTGGCGGGAGCTTTTCGTAACATCGGACGGGACAAAATAGCTGACCAGTTGGTGGAAACCGTAAAGCAAGCCGGGTATGATGTGCGGGAAGAAGACCCGTTTGAAAGCAGGCTGCCACTCAATCTTTCGCCCCGTGAAAGATCACCTTACGCCAACCGCCTCCGCCTGATGTGGCAGCAAATGCGGGAAGTGGTTTTGCCTCTCTTTCCCAAGGCTCCGGGCATACCGGGCAACCATGCCGCATATATGAAAGAAGTGGATGAAATCTATGTAACAGATGCTTATCACTCACTTTCCATAGAACGTTATAAGGTAACGCCGGAGCTGATAGCCAGGGTGAGCGGTGGCGAATGGAACAGCAAGGAAAACGAGGAAGATCGCAAACAAAGGGATGCGATGGCGGCGAGAGGTTATTTTCTCGCTTTTCAAAGTGTAAAGGAAAGCATTGCCGCCGTATTGGAGGGTGCTAATCCCGGCACACAAGTGGACAAGGACCACTCCAAATGGTACAGGCAACTTTTTGATCCCAGCGTTGCTGCCGGTTTGCTGAAAGCTGCCGACCTGTCCGGCTACCGCAGCCATCAGGTGTATATCAGCAACTCCATGCATGTGCCACTGAATGTAGATGCGATGCGTGACGCCATGCCGGTACTGTTTGAATTGCTGGAGCAGGAAACTGAACCTGCGGTAAGAGCGGTTTTAGGGCATTTTATTTTTGTATTCATTCACCCTTATATGGATGGCAATGGAAGAATGGGGCGTTTTCTGATGAATGCAATGCTGGCTTCAGGCGGCTATCCGTGGACAGTGATTCCAGTAGAAAGCCGCAAACAATATATGCAGGCGCTGGAACAAGCCAGCGTACAGCAAAACATACAACCATTCGCCGCTTTCATCGCTGGTTTGGTAAATTACAGGATGCACGGAAAAGCCACGGCTGAACTACCCGGATAAATTTCACCTCAATGTTTAGCCATCATCGCCCCCGACAACATGACAGTCCGGTAGTTCAGTAAATTTTAGAAAATCCTCTACAATTTCGTTCGCTAATTTTCCCGTTAAGTCTACCAAACAGGAATTTTCAGAAAAAAATGAGAATTCCTGTTTTTGTTGGATATATGTTCATTTGAAAATCTAATAGTTGTGAGAAGAAATCACTTCTGATTCCGAGTAACCCGATATCCTTTCAGCAGATTGATTCCAGCTTGTGATCATCCCATTCAGATCCTTGCTGATAATTGCGTCTTCCGATGATTCAATTATAGAAGTAAGCAATGCCTGGCGGCAGGCCAAATCCAGCTTATGCGATGGGGAATTTCTTTTTTTATCATCTGCTTATATTTTTTATATGAAAGCTATTACGACAATTCGCTCTGCCCCAGCCACACAAAATTTTATTCCTTTGCAGAGAAAAAAAGATATCAAACAAGCCAGAGACAAGGAAAGACAGGCTAAACAAAACAGATAATGTCAGGTTATGTTCACAATCTTTATCAACAAGATATAAGACTGGTTAATATTATTAACGAATCCAAAAACGAGACCATACGGTTATTAAAAGAAGAAATAGTGCGATTACAAACACAAAACAAGCTATTACTGGAAAAGCTATTACCGAGAAGTAATACTTTATTTATGCTTATTGCCTAAGCTTTAATCAACTCGATATTTTGCTGGCGGAGATATTCAATCTCCTCCCTGAGGCTTTTTACCTCTGAAATTGATGATTGGCGGTAAACATTCTCTAACTGATGCAGGTATTCATTATTGGAGTTTTCAAATGTAGGATTGTGAAAAGAAATTGTTGGAAGTACTTCTGATAACAAATCTTCAATATCAACACTATAGAAGTCAGAAAGTTTTTGCGCCTGTTCTACTGCCAAACTTTTGGGTTGTCTCTCAATACGACTATATGTGTTTTGACTAATACCTAAAACATCAGCAATCTGTTCCTGGGTATATCCTTTTACTTCTCTTAGCATTTTCAGTGTAGTAGTTGCCATATTATGTTACTGTCAGCCGGGTAAAGATATTAAAATTGGATATACTATCCACGTTAAAATATTTTAATAGCTGGGTTGCTACGCTGTCGGCTTTTCGTGGGACATGAAGACAGGCAGACATTTTAAATGCCTTCAAACATCACGGATGTCCCCAAGTCCCGGGAAGGTAATTACAGCCTTTTTCTGTTATTTATTCTGGCTCTTGTCATTCTTTCTCTTAAGCCGCCTTCGTTTATAAAGGCCCTCTCTAAAGCTAATAATTGTTTGCCGAGCAGATATGAAGTAACATGTATTAAGCAGCAGAGTACATTGGCACTTATTTCCGGGTTTTCGTGCTCAATTGCTTTTTTAAAAGTATTGTAATTGGCATCTGGTGTTCTATTCAATTCATCAAAGCGCAAAGAAAACCGGTCGTTTCTTGTCCACTTTTTTAAATGGTGTGTCCGTAGATAATCCTCATAATCTATCAACAACTCCTCCAGGCTGGCCCGAGCAACATTGGTAAGCTTGATTTCTGTTTCTTTTGAAGTAGCAGATGCCATACTGGCTTCTGCAATATTTTGTTTACCCGAACGAGCAGCCTGTACCATCTGGTCAATGGTGCGATCATATTTTTGAAAAAACCTACTACAAAATAGACGGTACCATCATAAATGATCTCTGCCTTCTGAAAAGTGATCAAATTGCGATAACCACCATGCTTAGGTATGAACCCTCCGGTGTTCTCATTGGTTGCCATGCTTAATTTACTTTTATACTCCTCTAAGTTATAAAAACCTTTGGAATACCTCTGTCAATATTATCAGTTACTCCTTCTCTCTAATTACAAAAACCTCCAGGTTGCGTTCCGCTTTTTCCAAAACCAGCCCATATTGCTTAAGCCTCCCTATAAGTAATTGTAGGTAGCTTATTAAGCCGGATCGTGGCAGGTCGGCATTGGTAAAAAGCGGTCTTGATTTAGACTGGTCTTTTTTCATAACAATTTCCGCCACCTCGCCACCGGCTGAAAGTATAACAGTAGTGTATAATCGCGTACCGGAGGTTACTTAGTTATTTTTTTCCTCTCCTAAAACGCAATCACCACTTTCCCAACCGTAGTTCCGCTTTCCAGTTGCGTATGCGCTTTTTTCAGATTATCTGCCGAAAGCCCCTTGAGTATTGTTGTTACTGTAGATGTTAAAGTACCATTATCAAATAAGTCCGCAGCTTTGTTCAGGATATTATGTTGTTCAACCATATCATCAGTTTGAAAAGCAGAACGCGTATACATCAGCTCCCAACTGAAGGAAACGCTTTTGCTCTTCAGTTTATTTAATGCAACCGGTGTGGCAGAACCTGTAATGGAAGCTATATGCCCTTGCGGTTTGATGAGGTCTGCCATAGCATCCCAATAAAAATTCACATCAACACAATCAAAAATAAAATCTACATATTGAAAGCCCGCTTTACGTACTTCATTCACCAGGTCTTTATGATTTACTACTATATCAGCACCCTGTTGTTTGCACCATTCAACCGTTTCGGGGCGTGAGGCGGTTGCAATTACTTTTAACCCGGCAACTTTTTTCGCTATCTGTATGGCGATGGACCCGACACCACCTGCCCCACCAATAATCAAAATGCTTTTGCCTTTATCGTTATCGTTAACGCGTATGCGATCAAACAGTGCTTCCCAGGCGGTTAGCGTAGTTAAAGGCATAGCTGCCGCTTCAGCATCGCTCAGTGTAGCAGGTTTCTTACCCACTATTCTTTCATCTATCAATTGGTATTCAGCATTGCTGCCGGGCTTATTAATATCACCGGCATAATATACTGTATCGCCTTTTTTAAATAAACTAACCTCATCGCCCACAGCTTCTACGATACCGCAGGCATCCCAGCCAATTATTTTGGGCACATCCAGCACTTTATCTTTTGCGCTGTTCTGGCGTATTTTAAAATCAACCGGGTTTACGGAAATGGCTGCTATTTTTACCAGTAAATCTCTGCCTTCCGGCACAGGTATTTCAGTTTCAAAATCAATAAAACTATCCGCGTTATTTACAGGTAATGAAGTTTTAAATCCTACCGCTTTCATAATTCAATTATTTAATGCTATGCTTTAAATCGCTCTGCAAATTTATTTTATAGCAGGCAAATTAGTTTATCTGCAGCTTCAATTTCCACGCAGCGTTCGCAACAGAGCGGCGAGGCAACCATTTTCTTTGCGGGCTTTGCCCTCTGCGAACGCTGCGTGAAATAATTTTTTAAACCACGCAACGGTTTAATCATGAGTTGTATCATATATTAGCATTTCAACTAACCTGAACGGGAATTTGAGTTGCACAAATAATAATACTTTTCCCTGATCGTTATATATAAAACACACTTATGAAAAATATAGTTGTAACCTGCAAGCCTTATTTTATTTCTTTTGCATGCGGTATCCTGTTTGCCTGGATTATGATATTCCTCAGCAGATTGGTATAGCCTGAAGGAATATTGCCACCCGGATTTTTCAGCCTGTAACGAGGCTTTTTCTTTTCTCCTGAAAACTAATTTTTTTAGCTATATTTAGTAAAAATTACAAGATTTGCTAAATGGTTTTTCAGCCTGGTAATATAGCACAACCTTCTACGGATAGTTTAACTACCGGTAGCTCCGGGCTGAAAGCTATTGTAGACTGTAACAGCTTTTACTGCTCCTGCGAAAGATTATTTAAGCCCGGGCTTATGACCAAACCCGTTGTAGTATTAAGCAATAATGACGGATGTATTGTTTCCCGGAGCGATGAAGCCAGGCAGGCCGGCATTGGCATGGCAATTCCTTATTTCCAGGCTAAAGATTTAATTGCGAAACATGATGTTGCTGTTTTTTCTTCCAATTATACTTTATATGGCGATCTGAGCTGGCGGGTGATGGAAACCCTGCGTATGCTCGCAGGAAAAGCTAATGTGGAAGTATATTCTGTTGATGAAGCGTTTGTTGATTTACCTGGTATGACAGCGGAAGCAGCAGCCAGGTATGGACTATACATACGGCAGACTGTAGAACAGTGGACAGGCATATCAGTATCCATTGGAATTGCTCCTACAAAAACACTGGCAAAAGCCGCAAATTATCTTGCCAAGAAAAACAAACAACTGAGCCGGTGCGTAACGGCTTTAATCACTCCGGAAGATCAACGCACCGCCTTGCAGTCAATACGGGTAAATAATATATGGGGAGTGGGAAGATCGTATGCAGACAAACTGATAAACATGGGTATAACGAGCGCATGGGAGTTAAGAAACATGTCTGAACAATGGGCAAATAAACAATTAGGAGGTGTAGTAGGCGCAAGGCTCGTTAAGGAATTAAGAGGAGAACCCTGTACAGATATAGAGGAACAACTGAAAACAAAAAAAATGATCGCTTCCACACGCATGTTCGGTTCACCGGTTAATGATATACTTTCCATAAAAGAAGCTATCGCCACCTATACTTCGCTTGCGGCTCAGAAACTGCGCAGGCAACGCTATTCTGCCAGAACCATCAGCATATTTATTGTGCCTAAAGAAGAAGATCATGCGGTTGATTTTCATCATGGGCCGATAATCAGTACAAGAACTACCTTACCAACAGCTACTTCTGTTACCAACGAACTTATAAAACCCGCAGTGCAACTGGTAGAAAAAATTTATGAAGAAGGAAGGTTTTACAAAAAAGCCGGCGTGATGCTGAGTAGTTTGGAAAACGACGAATGCATACAGGGCAATTTATTTGTTCCCGAATCAAAAAATAAAGGGAGATTTTTGATGGATATGATGGATAATATCAACTTCAGTATGCGTAATGACGTGCTAAAATTTGCCGCCTCAGGTACGAAAAGAGACTGGAAGATGCGGCAGGAGTTGCGCAGCCCGAGATTTACAACAAGATGGGAAGAAATGTTTGAGGTCAGGTAAAATTTGTACTATTGCTTTTTTTACATGAGCCTTCGAAAATTTTTACAGCGCATACTTACAAAGCCGGTGCTTAAGCTGGCTAACAGATTTTCTTCACGCCCGGATAAGCAACGGGTGCATGAAGCGCTTTCAAAGCTTTATCAGCATATTCAAGATAAGCCCGGTAAAAAGGGGCTGATCATTGATATTGATTCATCACACCAGAAGATCATTATTTTTTCAGACCTGCATAAAGGCAATAAAAAAAATTCAGATGATTTTGCGCCCGCAGAACAGAATTACCTGGCAGCGCTTGACTACTATAACAGGGAAGGCTACACGCTGATCATGCTGGGCGACAGTGAGGAATTATGGAAATTTAACCTGTTTACCGTACAAAAACACAACCACCCTTCATTTGAAGCGGAAAAGCAATTCCTGCATCGCAATGCCCTGATCAAAGTATTTGGCAATCACGATATTTTCTGGAACAATGACCCTTTTGCAGGGCTGCAATTATTGAATACTTACGGTCAAAACGTAAAAATTTATGAAGGCATCATATTGCAGTATGGTAAAGAAGGAAAGATCATCGATATTTTTCTCACACACGGCCACCAGGGAGACGGGCAAAGTGATGGTAATAAATTCAGCGCCTGGTTTGTAGCCAAAATATGGGCGCCGCTGCAATCCTATCTTGAGCTGAATATAAATACGCCTGCCTTTAACGATATTCTGAAAACCGAGCACAACCAGTTTATGTATGAATGGAGTTCACAGCAGGAAAATCTTTTACTGGTCACCGGGCACACTCACCAACCGGTTTTTGAATCAATGACGCACCTGGAACGCCTGTATAAACAATTGCTGATCGCCCGTCAGCAAAATGATACCACGGCAATAGCCAGGCTACAGGAAGAAGTTGCTTTCAGGCGGCAGGAATATGATCATGTATCTCAAGACTATCTTCACCTTAAACCAACCTATTTCAATACCGGCTGCTGCTGTTTCAGCGATGGTGATATTACCGGCATTGAAATAGATAATGGAGATATCCGGTTGATCAAATGGAAGAAAGAAGATACGGGTTCAAAAAGAAGTATATTAGAAAAAGCCTCCATAAATACATTGCTGTAAAGTGTAAGAAGCTGTTTATAGAATAGCACACGGAATACGCGGATGATGCTGATTAACACGGATACTTTCCGTGCATATTTGTCATGTCCGTTTTATCCGTGTCCCATTCTCTGTATTGGGTATGCTTAACAGCCTGTTGTGAAATGTGAGACATGAAAAATGTGAAACCCGTTTTGCTTTTCACGTTTGACAAACGCCCGCTGTTGCGGATATGGCTTCATACAAAAAACGGCATCAGTTTCCGCATTTCGTAAACCTTCCTGTATTTTATCTTCTAAATTCGCAACTTCTACTGAATTAAGCACAGCTATGTCTACTAAAAAAATTGACCAGCCTGGCAAAAACAAAAAGACTAATGGTAAATCCGCTGTTAAACGCATAACAGGATGGTTGCACTTATGGCTGGGGCTTACTTCCGGAGCTGTTGTATTATTCCTTGGCGTTACAGGTTGCATACTTGCCTTTGAACAGGAAATAAGAAGTGTAACAGAACCGTATATCTACACAGCAGAACAAAGCAAACCCTACTTACCTCCTTCTCAATTAAAAGCGGCGGCAGAAAAATATTTCGATGGTAAAAAAGGGACGGCTGTAGAATACCCGGCGAGAAATAAATCGGCGGTTGTATCTTACTGGGATGAAGAAGAGCATTATAAAATAGTATATGTAAATCCCTATACCGCCGAAGTAGTGAAAGTGAAAAACATGCGGGAGGATTTTTTCAGGATAGTGGTGGACGGACATTTTTATCTCTGGCTTCCTCCTCAAATAGGCCAGCCTGTTGTAGCTTCTGCTACTCTAATATTTGTAGTAATGATGGTTACCGGGCTGATACTGTGGTGGCCTAAAAATAAAGCGGCGCGCAAACAAAGATTTTCTGTCAGGTTCAATGCAAAATGGCGGAGAATAAATTACGACCTCCATAACGTACTTGGTTTTTACATGACATGGATCTGTATTTTTATTGCGCTTACCGGTCTGGTATGGGGCTTCGAATGGTTTGCCCAATCAGTATACTTTGTAACCTCCGCGGGTAAAACATTGCCTCCGCATGAGCACCCGGTATCAGATACTACAGCTACTGCATTTTCAAAAGCTGATGCCGGCGATTATGTTTATTCACTTATGTCCGCCAGGTCAAAAGCCGGTGAAAGTTTTGGCGTATACTACCCTGCCACACACACCGATGCCATTGAAGGTTTTGTAAATCACCGCCCCGGCACTTATTATAATGCGGATTATTATCATTACGATCAGTACACCCTGCAGGAATTGCCTGCGACAGGCGTATATGCCGGTAGCTTTAAAGATGCCGGTTTAGCCGATAAAATAGCCCGCATGAATTATGATATACATGTTGGCGCTGTATTGGGCATAACGGGTAAGGTATTTGCCTTTCTGGGCTCGCTTATATGTGCCAGCCTTCCGGTAACAGGCTTTTTGGTGTGGAGAGGCAGAAGAAAAAAGAAGCCTAAAGTTGTTCCCGAAAAAAGACCGGTGCCGGGTAATGACACAATAGGGCTGCCGGCTTAATAATTTGAAATGGAGAATGGAGTAATATAGAAGCGTGAGAATGCCTGAACCACAGCGGCACGAAGACGCAAGGTTTCACCATTAATAATTAATTTGCCGCAAAAATAACCATGAAGAAATATGCTGTGTTAGTAGCGGGTGGCAATGGCACAAGAATGGGCAGCGCTGTTCCCAAACAATTCCTGGTGCTTGCAGGAAAGCCTGTGTTGCTTCACGGTATTGAAAAGTTTCTCAACGCGTTTTATGATATTGAGATAGTACTGGTTACACATCCTTCATTTATTGAGCAGGCAAAAGAACTTATTCAGCCATTGGCGGCAGCTTCAGGAATATCCATTATACCCGGCGGTGAAACGCGTTTTCATTCTGTAAAAAATGGACTAAACCAGGTAAGAGAAGAAGCGGTAATATTTGTGCATGATGCGGTAAGGTGCATGGTATCAGAAGCGCTTATTCATTGCTGTTATGAACAGGCGCTGGCCAAAGGAAGCGCTATACCGGCAGTATCCATTACCGATAGTGTGCGCATGCTGGATGGCAATACTACAAAAGTAATCGACCGCAATTTGCTGAAAGCCATACAAACACCGCAAACCTTTCGCAGTGAAATTATATTACCCGCTTTTGAACAGGAATACAATAACGCTTTTACTGATGAAGCTACTGTGGTGGAAGCGGCAGGGCATGAAGTTTTTCTTATTGAGGGAGAGAAAGAAAATATTAAGATAACCGTTCCGTCGGATCTGATTATCGCGGAGCATTTGCTTCAAAAATAATGCAGCAGTTTAATGGTATGATAAAAAAATTACAACTGGCGGCGAACAAATTTGCTTTCTGTTATACTGTAACTGCTGATACCCGTTCTTTCTTTAAGCTGCTTGTGAATACAAAAATGTTTAAAAGAAATTTCCTTCAAAAAACGATATTGAAAAGCCCGTTCAATATCATTTTAACTTTAACAGACAACCTGTAGATGTTTACCTGAGAACATATAGTGGAGATATTGCTATCTTTTATGAAATATTCTGGCAGAAGATTTATAATGTCGTAATAACGCTTATCTTTTAAACCATTTTAAGGGAAATGGCAGATTGTTCTTCTTTATATGCTGATAACTGATTGACCCGGCCCCAAACTGGCTGTTAAAAAAGGCGACCCCTTCAGTATCTGATCCTTCAAAACGAAAAATTTTCCCTGAAGCACCATGCTCTTTAATAGCGGCATCCGTTAAAAAATAAAAAGCGCCTGCATTCTTACCTTTGGCAGTACTTCCCCCCAGCAACGAATACACAAAACTTTTATCTTTCAACACAATGTAAAAAGCCACAGCTTCACCATCCGAAAATGTAGCGATATATGTTTCGGCCATTCCTTTATGCATCGCGGTTTCACAGCAATTGATTAATGCGATATAGTCATCCTGTGTATTCCTGTGTTGCTGATAATATTCATTTTTATAAAGCTCAACAATTGTTTTGGGAGAAACGGATTGCTTAAGCATTATACCATTTTCTTTTGCTTTGGATAGCTTTCGTTTTGCAAGCCGGCTATACGCTTTCTGCATGTCATCATATCTGTCGCTAAGGTTAAGCAACTGATTAATGCGGGCATAAGCAGTAACAGATTTGTTTTCCACAACATTCTGCTCATTCATATCTATATCCCAATACCTGAATTTTGCGGGTATCATATCAAGAAAGTCGTCTGCGCTCACTTTTACGCCCGGTTTATAAAATACGCCCAGCATTGCGGTGCAAAACGGTTGATACAAATAGTATATGCCGTACTTTTTGCGCCAGGTTAAAGGCATTACTGCTTCATAATCGTTTAACACCAATGCATGCCAACCTGGTGAAATATTATCTAACCACCATGAGTAACCGTAAATCAAACTATGCTCAGCGTTTTCTATACAACTATCCCATTTCGCTTTAGCTATCTCTTCATGTTGTATATAGCGGATATGATTCATTATACAAGCAGGTATTAAAATGGAATAGCAGGGTACAATTTTTTGAAGCTGATATTTTGAATATCTATACTAAAAGAAATACGCTGCCAGAAATTATTGCCGGGATAAGAACGAAAATAATCGCGATATACTTTACTATAAATTACCGGCACATATATATTCACCATATCTTTCAACAGCGAAACCTGCAAGCCGGCATCAAACAGCAAACGCGAAGCATCGCTTGTTTTCCATGCATCGCTGTAAGTGCCAAGGTCTGCAAAAATTTTTGCGGGAAGCTTTGGATACAAAGTAGCGGTGAAATTTAATGCTCCCAACCAGTCATCTGTTTTGCCGATTTTATCGCTTAGTAAATCTGTTCTCACTTTAAAGCCCCCGTCTCTCATCATTACCTGCTGCGAAAAAAAGCCTTCAAATTCATTTCTTCCTAAGAAATAATTGCTGTAGGTATAATCTTCATAACCTTTTGGTGTACTCATGTTCAGGTGATATGCATCTGCAGCAAAGCGCTTGCTGCTTGTTTTATCACCCAGGTAAAAAAACTTACCTGCAAACCACCTCATATTTAGTCCTCCTTTATTAGGGAAGTTAAAAAAGTAATTTCCTGTATACGCAATGCGTCCAAAATTCTTCGTTATATCAAGCTGCAGCTCCCATTTGTAAGGATATAATGCACGGCTGTTTTCTGTAACATATCTTAACTGTCCTATCGTGGTTGACGTTGACGATACCGCATATGTGTTTTTCATTCCAATTGAATCCCAGGAAAAATTTAACGCATTCTGGTTAATATAATGAAGTTTGAGCTGTACATACCTTTTTGCCAGGCTGCGAACGTTATTGTTGCGGAAAACCAATCTTACCTGGGGGGTGATTTTTTTAAACCCGAGGTGAATGGTCTTGCCGGCAGAATCAGTATACGCGTCTTCCGAAAATGCTGACCCGCTTATACCAGCTTCTATCTTTTCAAATATATTGTTATCAGAATACCAGCTATATGTTGCACGCCCTATGCCGTTTAATTTTTTGCTGCCTGTTGCATATAATGGCACAGCGGCAAATTGAAAATTCCTGAAGGGAAGGGTATAATTATGTATGATACCACCAATCATAAATTTGTCATACTGGTTAAACCCGGCTGCAGGTGCAAGGCTGATATAGTTATATCGCTGTTCCGCATCCGGCTTACCAAAAAATGTCAGCTTGAATTTTCTTTTTGATCCCGGCGCTACACAGCCTTTTACATTAAGCAGGTTAAAAACACTATCGGTTGCAGTATAGGTATATTGCCTCACTATATTTTTAAAATCTTCAGGATAGGGATGTTTGAATTTCCATTGCTCATAATATGCTTTCATCAACGCATCAAATTGTGCTGCGCCTGTTTTCGATTCAAGCAGTTTCATCCAGGCGGCGGTTTTGTAGTAAACCGACAGCCCGTAATTCAGGTAACTATATTGAGGAGCAGAAAGATTTATGGGCTGATCTTTTTTGACTGAGAACATTGTTTCAAAAGCGATCTTCATCAAATGTTGAGAAGAAAATTTTTCAGACGAAGTGCCATTAAACCTGTAATCGTAAAAGGTATTCATTCCTTCATCCATCCAGGGATATGCTCTTTCGTTGCTTGCTAAAATTCCATAAAACCAGTTATGACCAACCTCATGCGATATTACTTCCTTCAGCTGATCTTTTGTTTTTACTGCAATGGCAGCAATCGCAGGATATTCCATGCCGCCAACCGTTTTGCTTTCTGTTTCTACTATTGATACATTGGCATAAGGATATTCACCAACCGCGCCTGAATAATTCCGGATAGCTTTCTTTATTTCTGCAAGGCTGTTGCCCCAAAGTGTTTTTGATTTGGTTGTGTAAAAAGCATACACATCTACCGCTTTTCCTGAAGATAATATACAGGTGTCGTAATTCACCATAAAGCGTTTATCTGCAAACCAGGCAAAGTCAACAACACTATCCTGCTTATAATACAATGTTTTGCTTTCGGCAGAAGAAGCAGGAAATAGTTCACGCACTATTTTATATGAGCCTTTTTTTATTTTTTTCCGATATTTTGTTTCTTTCCACGAAAATGTTGCTCTTGATCTCAGCCATTCTTTTTCTTTATTATCCTGCAATACACCTGTGGCAGCAACCGCATAATTTTCCGGCAACGTAATCATTACGTCGTAATTTCCAAACTCACTGTAAAACTCACCCTGGTCAAGATAAGGCATAGGATGCCATCCCCTACTATCATATACCGCCGGTTTGGGATACCATTGTGCAATTTGGTATGATTGTCCTATATGCCCGCTTCGCGAAAAATTATAGGGCAGCTTAACATGAAAAGGTGTTGTGATCAATACACTTTCACCCGGCGGTAAAGGAGCAGGTAATACCAGCTTTATAATATCAATATCATTAGGGTGATCCTGCACTTCTGCATGTATATCATTCACCCTGAAATCAAGTTGGTTGATATATCCGCGCTCTTCCTGTGTTGAAAAATAAAAAGCAGTGTTACCGTTTTCCAGCAACTGTTCACTGAAAGCTGTCTTGTCGTTTTTACAGGCATTTGGCCATATATGGAACCAGATATAGGTTAGTGTATCGGGAGATTGGTTGCTGTAATTTATTTTGATAAATCCATCAAGTATATGATCAACGTCGTTGAGTGTAACATTAATGGTATAATCAATTTTTTGCTGCCAATAATTATTTTGTCCAAAAGATTGGCCAAACAAAAATGAGCACAACAATATGGAACATATATTTTTCAATAGAAGTTGTTTAAAGTCCGGATGTCACGAATGCATTAATAATGTGCCGCGAATATAAATTTCCATTTCTACCGGAGGATGTCACCACTCATCTGCAAAAAAACTTACCAACCTCTATGCTACAAACATTTGTGCATTCATGGCATTTCCCCTGGTTTGTGGTATCCTTTCCTTATTTCCCTTTCCCTTTCAATATTATTCTTAATGTATGCAGCATGATATTAAAATCAAGCGCAAGCGAAATATTCTCAATATATATAAGATCATATTGCATACGCTGCACCATTTGCTCCACATTTTCTGCGTATCCAAATTTTATCATTCCCATACTGGTAATACCTGGCTTTACTTTAAGCAGGTATTTAAAATACGGCGTTTGCTCATTAATCCTGTCAATATAAAATTGTCTTTCAGGCCTGGGGCCAACAATGCTCATTTCATCTTTCAATACATTCCAGAACTGCGGCAGTTCATCAATACGCCATTTGCGCATGGTTTTGCCCCAGGGTGTAATTCTTGTATCGCCATGCGATGAAAGCGCCGGCCCGTCTTTTTCCGCATCAGCAAACATGGAACGGAATTTATACATGCGAAACGGCTTTCCCTTATATCCTATTCTTTCCTGCGCATAAAATATAGTGCCCGGCGAAGAAAGTTTTACGCGGATGGCTGCATATAATAATAAAGGAGATAAGATGACAATCGCGATTACAGAGCCAACAATATCAATCAGCCGTTTTAAATGTTGCTGCCATTCGGGAATCAATCCTTTTTTGATATCAATCAATGGCGCATCAAGTATATTGGTTGTTCTTACTGCTCCTGCCAGTATATCCAGCTGACTCGGCGCTACTTTTATATCGATATCTTTTTCGCTTATGCGGTTAATAATATCCGTTATCTCTGTTTGGGAAACAGATTCCATGGCTACAATTACAGTATCGGTTTTACTTGTTTCAAGAATTTTTTCCAGCTTGTCTACCGTGCCCAAAAAGGTCATGTGTTTGTTGAGCCCGTTTTTAGAAATGCTTTTATCAATAAACCCGGAAAATTTATAGCCAAGTAAATGCTGGTTCTTTTTTATGTCTTTAAATACTTTGAGTGCTGTTGCATTATTGCCAATAATAACCGTATCAAACCAAACTTTTTTGCGGATGAGTTGTTTTCTTGCACGATTTAAAATGATATTTCTTCCTGCCCATATCAATATAAAATGGCAGAGAAAGAGTGTAATAAATGCTTTTGAATAATAGGGATAATTTACCTGCTTATCATCAAGCACCAGTATAAAAAACAATACCAGCGAACCCAGTAATGTACACAGGAAAGTGGCTGTGAACTCCGCTGTTCCTGATCTTACATACAACGACTTGTGATAACTTCCTGCCATTAAGAACAGCATTAACCAACCTGCAGGAATAACAAAAATGCTTATAATAAAAAGTAAGTTATTTGATAATTCAGGAACGATATTCATGGAAATGCCGGAAAGTTTTTTCCGGATGAAGAACGCGATCACCCATGCCACAGCGGCAGCAATATAATCGCTGACAACATACCATGCTACAGGTATTTTTTGCTGGTTCTTCATTAATAGGGAAAGATTTTTTACCTCACCACGTAATTGGCTGATTGAATTTTCTGCAATATCTGGTGTGCAATATCCATTGCCAGTAATCCATCAACTTCTGAAACAGGTGTAGGTGTATTATTTTTAATTGCCTGTGTGAACGCTTCCAACTCAAGCAGTATAGCATTTGCTTCGGGCACAACCGGGTTTGCTATTGCAATTTCTTTTGTACCCGAAGGCGTTTCAATATCAAAAGTAAAAGCATCTTTATCGTTCTCATCCTTCAGTTTAATGATCTCCGTTTTCTTATCCAGGAAATCTATACCGATATATGCATCTTTCTGAAACAAACGCATCTTCCGCATTTTCTTCATCGATATTCTTGAAGAAGTAAGGTTTGCCACACAGCCATTATTAAATTCGATGCGTACATTAGCCATATCCGGCGTTTCCGTCATTACTATTACACCGCTGGCAGATATATTTTTCACGCCGCTTTTTACAATGCTCAGCACAATATCTATATCATGAATCATTAAATCGAGTATCACACTCACTTCCGTGCCACGCGGATTAAACTGTGCAAGCCTGTGTACTTCTATGAACATTGGCGCAAGGTTATACCCTTTAAGTGCCAGGAACGCGGGATTAAAACGCTCCACATGCCCTACCTGCATTTTTATGTTTGCCTCTTTGGCCAGCTTCACAATACGGTGCGCCTGCTCCATTGTATCAGCAAGCGGCTTCTCCACAAAAACATGCTTGCTTTTTTTAATCGCTTTTTCGCATAACTCGTAATGAAAATTGGTAGGCGCAATAATATCAACAGCATCGGCGGCATCAATTAAATCATCCACCGTTTCAAATCTTTTCAGCCCGTATTGCGTCGTAACAGCGGCCGCCGTTTCATCATTCGGGTCAAAAAAGCCAACCAGTTCCGCGTCTTTTATTTTTTGCCAGTTGTTAATATGGAATTTACCAAGATGCCCTGCACCCAGGATACCAACTTTAAGCATGCATAACAATTTAATGGTCAAAGATAATATATGCAGCCTTGTGAATAAGGACTTATAAAGCGGGGTTGAAAATCCGCCTTAAATCTTTTAAAAAAACTTTTTGAAGGGAACCCAAAAATCCTATCTTTGCCGTCCTAAAAACGAGGCCGCAATGCGGAGTTGGTAAGGATCGGTAGTTCAGTTGGTTAGAATGCTGCCCTGTCACGGCAGAGGTCGCGGGTTCGAGTCCCGTCCGGTCCGCTTAAGTACTTCAATTAAAACCCTCTTACTCAGAGGGTTTTACTATTTAGGTTCATTTCGAGGGTCCGTGCCTCACATCTTTATGCACTTTTCACTTCAGGCAACGCAAACAAAATCAGCAATTTAGTTATATAGCTATTTCATTTTATAGGCGGCCAATTGGGTGTATTCCTGGGTGCAGATGCCATGAATATTATTGGTATCCTAAATAAAACATTAACCTATGACTCAATGAGTTTGGTAGGCTTTATGCTATTATTTCTATACGGAGCTGGCTGTGATATGAAACAACTGAGGAGGCATAAAAATGGATTCCAAAATAACCATACACTTCATTGGCAAGAAATCACGCCTTACTTCCCACCGTCTGCTTCCCATCTATCTTCGCGTCACCATGGATGGCAAACGGTTTGAGGTTGCCACGCATCAGCATACTGATCCCTCCTTATGGCTGCCAGGTGCGGGCAAAGTAGCAGGCTCGTCCGATACTGCAATACTTACAAATATGGCATTGGACGAAATCAGGCGAAAAGTGTATGAATACCGGGATCGTATTTACAAAGAGCAGCGTGAATTTAATGTCAACACGCTTCGTGAAAAATGGTTTGGTCAGGACCGCAACACAAGGACACTCCTGGAAGTTGTACGTCTGAGCGTTCTTGACTTGGAGAAACTTGTAACAAAAGGAGTTTATAAAAGATCAACGCTTACAAAATACAAGACCACGGAAAAGCATTTAATTGAATTTCTGAAATGGCGGAACTTGGGGGCAGACGTTTTGTTAATGGATTTACGATTACCCTTTGCCGGACAGTTTGTTTATTATTTGCAGTCCGAAAAAGGGATGACGGTCAACTCCTCGGGTAAAATGGTTAAAAATCTTAAGAAAATTGTCCGGGATTGCGTGGATAAAGACTGGCTGGATTCAGATCCCTTTTACAGGTACAAGGTCAAGCATGTTGATCCGAAAGTCCCTCACCTCACAGCAGAAGAACTGCGATTGCTTGAAGAAAAAGAAATCTCGGTGCGACGACTGGCAACTGTTCGCGATATCTTTATATTCAGTTGCTATACAGGTTTTGCTTACATAGACGTAGCTACGCTTACGTTAAAGAATCTGAAAACTGGTATTGACGGCAAAAACTGGTTAATTAAAAATCGGCAAAAGACGGATATCTCTGAAAGAGTACCTGTGCTGCCTCCGGTAGCAGCAATTATTGAAAAATATAAACTGTATTGCCTGAGATCGCCTGACAGAAAGCTACTTCCAGTTCCATCCAATCAAAAAGTCAACGCTTATTTAAAAGAACTCAGTGATATCTGCGGTATTCAAAAAAAAATTACATTTCACATTGCCCGGCACACCTTTGCCACGACTGTCACGCTTGAAAATGGTGTGCCCATGGAATCTGTAAGCAAAATGCTTGGGCACAGAAGCATAAAAACAACACAAATTTATGCAAGGGTAACTGACAAGAAGATTAGCGATGATACGGTAGTATTGTACCAAAAGTTTCGAAGCCAATAAATAACGGAGACTCTTCACAGGGATAGTTAATAACGATTTCCGAGAGCTATAAAATCGTCCGACTATTGAAGAAGCCGTTTGCTAAAACACTTCTATTTTCTAGTCAAAACAGTCGAAAGTAAATGTATCTACCGACACAATTTCTTGTTTATTTTTCGCCGAATTTGTCTGAATGACAGTTGATAGTCAAGAGACTTGATAGAAGTGTCAACTTTGTATTCAATTGTAGTTAATGACGATGCGGTCATCAAACATGAAAAAGGAGGCTTTCTTTCTTGCCCACCATGTGCAAATGGCCCAATTGGAACCTTTTACCCCCCCTTATCAAAAACAGAACGCACATGGTTATAAATGCCGTAATAAACATGTATTGATCTGATCTACGGGGAGAAAAAACAAGAGTAAAAATTAAGAACACATTACACTTTATAATAATGTAAAAAAAGCTGTTTTTTATCTAATTTGCAAACTAATAAGATAAAATAGCATTGGGAGACGACAACTATGTCAGCTCCTAAAATACTGCTAACAGTAAAAGGACTGAGAAATTTTCAAGTAAAAAAGAGGTTTGACGGTTTACGAATGAAACTCAGCCATCGTTATAAAGTCTATTACGCATTGTACAAGATCTAAATATTGATTGTCAGGAATTAATCGCTATAAAAGCAAAAAGAAAATTAGATGATTAGTGAATTTTCAGTAATTGATTTATTCTGCGGCGTCGGCGGATTGACGCATGGCTTTGTTAAAGCAGGGTTTCAAGTAGCCGCCGGGGTTGACTTTGATCTATCATGTCAATATGCGTTTGAGAAAAACAATGGAACAAAGTTCGTTCATAAAGATATTGGAAGCCTGAAAGCATCAGAATTACTAAAACTTTATCCGAAAGACAAGCGTAAAATATTAATCGGGTGCGCTCCATGCCAGCCGTACTCTATATTCAATAGGAATAATAAAGTGAGTGAGCCAGAGGCTTATGATGTTAGATGGAAATTGCTATATTCTTTTTCAAGTTTGATCGAACAAGTAAAGCCGGAAATAATTTCTATGGAAAATGTTCCGCTCTTAAAAAACTTCAAGGGAGGAACGGTCTTTGATGACTTTGTTTCTTCGTTAAAGAAAAGCGGATATCATGTTTCCTACGGCATACACAACGCCCAAGATTACGGCGTTCCACAGAGGAGGAAAAGGTTAGTTTTATTAGTGGCGGTAAAACAGAAATCCAGATCAATAAAGGAAATCAGTTTCACTTTAAAAATGTACCAATAAAATCACTTATGGCCTGGTTAAATAACTGCCCTGCCATTGCTATCCCTGTGATAGACGAAACAGGCATTGATTTTCCTGTTGATATGGATTTTCCGGAGGGATTTTCAGATATGGAGCAGATAACCCAAAGGCTTAAGCAATATGGGCTGATTTTGCAGAAAGCGGAACGGAATCTGGAGGTTTTTGTGATTAGGGAGAAGGAGTAGTTAACTATTTTATTGCCTCCTGCAATATCTTCATCCTGATCACCTCAATCTTGGAGTAATACTTATAGTAATTCGGTTTAAAAGTTTATATTGATTAGTATAGAGGAACATATTTGGTGTTATTTTTGGCAAAGTAAGCAAATAAGGAATAGGATTAGCTAAAATAATTAGTATTATGTTGATAAATGTTTTAGTTTTACGTCAATTAGGAAACTCTTTGGAAAATAATGAAACAAATGGAAGAAATATTTTCAACGCTTGGTTTAAGTAAGGACAATGGACTTTACATTACTCAAGAAAATCGTTGGAAAAATGAAACTTCATTTCCCAACAGAGTTAAAAGGCTTATTGAACGAAAAATTGAACCGACAGCTTTTTTCTGCTTTGACAATAAGCCAATAATATTATTTTTTGATAATCCTGAGAATAAAGCAGACTTACATGAAGCAATATGGAATTTTAATGAAAGCCCGATTGCAATAATTATAGAAAATGATTCGATTGAAATATTTAACGGATTTGCTATTGACGAAAACACCAAACTCCTAAAGAGTTTTGGAGGAATAGAAAAACTAAATGATTTCTCCTACTTTGAATTGGTAACTGGCAGAACATGGGAGCAGTACAAAGAACATTTAGATTATAAAAACCGTGTTGACTATCATTTACTCCAAAACATCAAGTCTGCACGACAAATACTTGTTGGTGAAAATGAAAAAAGAGCCAAACTTGTCAATGCCATTTTAGGCAAAGTGATATTTGTACGCTACCTGATTGACAGGAAGGTTAAAATGAAATTTGATGGAAAACTACGTACATGGACGAATACGGAGTTTTGTGAACTATTAGATAATCCGCAACAGGTACAAGCGTTTTTTGAATATCTTGAAGATAAAGAGAAGGGATTTAACGGTGATCTGTTTCCACTTTCTGCCGGTGAATACAAACAAGTAAGAAAAAGCGATTACCAGGTTTTAAAAAGATTGTTACTTGGTAATGATATTGCAACCAACCAACAATCCTTATTTGAATTATATGATTTCTCTATCATACCGATTGAATTCATCAGTAATGTTTATGAGTTGTTTATCGGACAGGATAACCAGAAAAAAGAAGGGGCTTATTATACCCCATTATTTTTGGTAGATTATATTTTAAAAGAAACCGTTGAGAAAAAACTTAGTAAACGAGATTCCGGTTATAACTGCAGAGTGCTTGACCCTGCTTGCGGTTCCGGTATTTTCCTTGTGGAAACACTAAGAAAAATTATCGAAAAATATGTTGCCGATACAGGAATTGAAATCAAATCGGACAAATTCAAAACAGCAATAAAAAATCTAGCCAAGAAAAATATTTATGGAATAGATAAAGACTTAAGTGCTGTTCAGGTAGCTATCTTTTCTATTTATCTGACATTGCTGGATTACTTGGAACCTCCCGGAATAGAAACGTTCAAGTTTCCCGTTCTTTTCAATACAAATTTCTTTGAAGCTGACTTCTTTGATGAAAAAGCTGAATTTAACACACGATTTAAGGAAGTAGAATTTGATTATATCTTGGGAAACCCGCCTTGGAAGGGAAATGGAATGGATAAAACAGGGAATGCGTATTTAAAAAATAGGAAAAACAAGGAAAAGGAACTAAATAAGAAATTTAAAATTGCCATCAACAATAATGAAATAGCCGAGGGGTTTGTATTGCGGGTAAGTGATTTTTGTAAACAACGAACAAAAATTGCATTCATTATAAGAAGCAGCAGTTTATATAACCTTGGATATAACAAAGAAGATTGCAGCCCCTTCAGACAATATTTGCTCGAAGAATATTTTATTGATAAAGTTTTTGAATTAGCACCTGTCAGGCATGAAGTGTTTGAGAAATCAAATCAACCTGCCATAGCACCTGCGGCCGTTATATTTTATCATTACGCAAACGGAGAAAATACAGATAGTAATATTGTTCAACATATTGCTTTAAAGCAAAGCCGTTTTTTCTCTTTGTTTAAAATATTTACCATCAATAGAAGCGACTATAAAAAAATACAGCAAAGCAAATTAAAAGAGTTTGATTGGCTTTGGAAAGTACTGGTATATGGCTCTTACTTAGATTTTAATTTCATCAGAAAATTAAAAGCAGCATATCTTTCCATAAAGGCTGCCATTTCTAACGAAAAGAAATTTATTGAAGGAACAGGAATTCAGTACAGCAGTAATCCTAATTATAATTCAAAGCATTTAATTGGTAAACCCTTTATGGATTCTTATGGGCTAACCTCTTTTTTTATTTTACCCGAAAAAGTTTCTGCCTTTGAAAAATCTAAGGTTCACAGACTGAGAGACGAGCGATTATTTAAAGCGCCAATGCTTCTTGTACGTGAAGGAATAGACATGGAGACACTAACCGCTAAGTGTGTTCTTTCAAAAAAAGATGTCCTATTTAAAGATTCTATTACTTCAATAAAAGCGCTTAACAAATCAGACTTAAATGTGCTTAATAATATTGCTGCAATCTTTAGCACCTCGCTTTTTTCATATTATGCGGTCAATACATTTGCTTCAATCGGAATAGAGCGGGAAAGAGTTAAGAATTACAATAAATACAGTTTGCCTTATTTTGAATTAAATGTAAATGAGAGTATTGAAAGAATAGAACGAGCTAAGCAGGAAATTTATTCAGAAAATAGAAAAACGTTAATTGATAGTTATAAAATCCATAAATTAGAAAGTAAAATTGACTCTGAATTAGAACATATAAACAATCAGATATATCGTAAGTTGCAGTTAGAGGAAACTGAAGCTACATTAATTGATTATGCTTTACAAGTAAGCCGTGGGTTAATGACAGGTGATGAAGAACGCAAAAAAAAATTATTTACTCCGTTACCATATAAAGATAATTTTTTAAAAGAATATGCTCAGTTGTTTCTCAACCGTTTCCAATCCAATCTTAGTAACAACGACAGAAAATTTATAGTTGAGATATGGCATACGGATCAGATTGTAGGTATGCTATTTAAAGTAGTTCCCGTTAACGAATATAAACAGGATATTGACTGGAAGAACAAGCAAAACGATGTATCTGGCATATTGCCTTTTCTAATAAAGATAAGTTCAGGGAAAATAACAGATAAGCTATTTGTACAGAAAGATGTACGTGGATTTGAGAATGAAGATGGTTACTTCTATATTTTTAAACCAAACGAAAAGAGCTTATGGCATAAAGCAATAGGTTATCTTGATGTCCAGGAATTTTCCGATGCTATTTTAAAGGCAGGGAGGGAAGCAAGATGAGCGAAATATTAAATGCTTCTGGCTATCCTTTTGCTAAAACGGATTATCGAGAGGAGTTTGAAAAAATTCTGTCAAAAATAATTTCTTGTTACCGTTTGATGTTATCAGATAATATAATACTTAGCAACGATGAGAATAAGATAAGAGATGTGTTATACCTCAATTATTTGAATAATGATACCGTAAGAAAATCAGTCGGGTTACAGTCTTATTACTTTGACAGGGAAACAAAGGAAGATAGGACGGCAGGCAGAACGGATATAAGAATACTTACCATCAATTCTTTTGTAGAAACAGCAGCATATTATATCATTGAATGTAAAAGATTGAATGCAGCAAATCCCGAAGGTTCAACCGGGTTAAACGGGAAATATATTGAAAATGGAATCTGCCGTTTTACTTCAAGCACATATTCAGCACATTACAACACAAATGGTATGATCGGATTTGTGGTTGAGGATTTGAATATTAGCAAAAATGTCGTTTCGATAAACAGTCTTTTGAGAAACACTTTTACAAAAACCAATACAATTCAAGATTTAGAGTACAGAGAACTAATTAATGGCTTTGAATTCTCATATTGCTCTATTCACAATATGGCAGGGAATAATATACTTCTCTATCACCTAATGCTTGACTTTTCGAAGAATATACAGTAAAGCTAGTACTTAGCAGGTAAAATACCAGCTATTAGAATATTTTACCGTGGATATCATATCCGTTTTTTTATATCTTTATCCCAGAACAATTAAATACTATGGCAACTACTACGCTTAAGATATTAAGAGAAGTAAAAGGATATACACAGGAGCAGATTGCAGACGTTTTAGGTATAAGTCAAAATACATATAGTCGTTTAGAGCGAAATCCGAAAAGTCTCACAGCGCAGCAGGCACAAAAATTAGCAGATGTTTATAAAGTTAATATTGAAGACTTGTTATCCGAAGCTACACCCGTCCTTACTTTCCCTCAATTAAGTGCTGAACATTCAAATAACAGCTATTCAAATCATGCAGGAAGTAGAAACAGACAGGAAGAAAATATTTCAGACATTAAATCACTCAAAGAAGAAGTTGAATATTTACGAAAACAGAATTTTGAGTTAATAAGAGCTTTGGGAAGCCGGTAAAATTTTCTGCTTCTTGCCTAGTTGTTCTATTTCTTTTGTTATTAGCTATAAAATAAATCTGCATTTTTGTACTTTTAGCTGATATAGTATTTCTTTTGGACACATCCGAAGACGATATAATCCAATACTGGCAGTCTTTTCAACAAGGGCTTGAGGAAGGATTTACTTTCTTCTTTAAAAAATATTATCCTTCCCTCTGCTTTTTTGCCAACCGTTTTGTAAAAAACAGGGAAGCCGCAGAAGATATTGTAAGCGAAGCTTTAATGAGGGTATGGGAAAAAAGAAATACCATTGAAACACCCCCGGCTTTTAAGAATTACTGCTATACTACCGTGCGCCATGCCTGCCTGCGTCGCCTGGAGAACCAGCAACGTTTGCAGCGTAATGCACAGCAACTGCCTGCAGAACTCTATACAGAAGAAACCGCCCTGCAAAATATCATCCGCACCGAAACTACAGCCGAGCTGCATATTGCCATACAAAACCTGCCACCCAAAAGCAGCAGGGTATTTACCAAATTGTATGTGGAAGGTAAAACCGTTGCAGAAGCGGCAAAGGCGCTGAAGCTTACTGTATCTACCGTAAAATCTCACAAAAGAAATGGCCTGGCATTACTGCGCAGCATGATAACGAGGGTGCTGTTGATTGTGTGGTAATTGTGTGTCAGAAGCATTGAATTTGCTTGCAGGAAACTCGAAGAACATTAGTATAGTGTGTTTTAGCTACTCAAAGAGAGCATCCATTGTCAGCTCATTTTCTACAAGATTTGTTTTATAAGCATTTTCTTTAACTCCGTAGGTGGTTATCATTGTAAGAAAAAGTGTTTTTCTCGGATTGATTTCACGCCTGAATACGGAAAGTTTCTTTTCTAAATTTGTGGCGTATGCCTTGGTGATTTCAAATGGTTCTCCCGAAAATTTCATTTCACAAATATTGATACACCTGTCCGACCTGTCAATCAAAAGATCAATCTGGGCGCCATCCGTTAATTTTGTTCCACGGTGATACCAGGCTGAAGTTACAGTGTATACGCCTTCAATTCCTAATGCCCGTTTCACAGATGCTGCATGTTTAAGGCAAATGCTCTCAAAGGCATACCCGCTCCAACTTTTCCACGAAGGGGATTCAACCAGCCTGTTCCATGTGCCTTTACCCGTTTCTTTCCGGTTCGGCAAAATAAATTTTATATAGAATAGCGAATACTCATCAGTTAGCCTGTATACGCTATCCTTATTCTTTTTATCATAGGGAATAGTGGACGTTATAAAGCCTGATTCTTCTAATTCTGTAAACAGTTGTGTGGCGGTACCCCCGGTTTTTAATTTTGCCTGCCGTATGATCTCATTTCGCATTAAACCTGTAGGTTTATTTGCGAGCGCTCTTACAATATCAATATGCCTCCCGGCTTTCTCAAATAAAGCATGAAACAGATCTTCAAATTCTGTTTTTAACAAGCCGTCTTTGGAAAAACATATCCGGTCAATATTTTGTATCGAACTCTGCCCCGGCTGTATTTCTTTAAGATACTGCGGAATCCCGCCCATAACCATGTAAAGCTGAAGAACCTGGAACCTGTCCAGCTTCACGCCCCTGCTCTTCAGGTATTTTTCTGTTTCCTGTAAAGTAAACGGCAATAAACGAATACGCCTTGTAATACGGTTATGTAGCCCTCCTTTATTCCTTACAATACGGTCAAGCATCCAGGATGCAGCAGAACCGCAAATAACCACTGCAATATTTTTTTGACGGCATGCCCAGCTATTCCAGAAATTTTCAAATGCCGGCAGAAAGCCTGATTTCCTGGTATGCATCCAGGGAAGCTCATCAAAAAAAACGACTATTTTTTTTTTGTCAATCTGCGGGGCAACACACGCTGTTAAAGCATCAAATGCCTGCAGCCAGCTTGGAAACATTAATGGCAATACTATATTGGGGAAGTGTTTTCTGAGCACCAGGCTGAAATTCTCCAGTTGTTGCTGCAGCGTTCCATTATGGATGCCTGTAATTTCCATAAGGAACCTTGGCCCCAATACCTGCCTTACCAGGAAGGTTTTGCCAACACGCCTTCTTCCATAAACAGCTATTAATTCCGCATCAGTTGATTGCATGGCCTCATTCAGTATCCTTATTTCCGGTTCTCGCCCCACAACAGGTTCCATAATCTAATATTTATATTTAGCCAAAAGTATGTAAAAAATACAAGATGTGGCTGAATATAAAATTTATATTTAGCCAAAAGTAGGTGAAAAAGGGCAGATATGGCTGAATACAGGATAATTATTTCACTGAAACCGGACTGATAGTTGTTTACAACTAAAGATAAAATTATAGATATTGATTAAAAAAACTACTTATCGCTCATCCTTTTTACCGGTTTGTGTATCCTTATATATCAAACGGCTCTGCTTTGCGCCAAATTCTTTTTAACTTACCGGTATGACAAATAACAGCAACAATAATGCAGGAACGGATAAAGCATACCGAACCGCCCGGCTCATAGCAGGATATATACGGGGAACGTTGACTGATGCCGAGAAAGATGAACTGGACAACTGGATCACCGAAAGTGATGCCAACCTGGAGCTGTTTGCAGAGCTGACGGATGAAAATAATATAGATGCCGCCCTTGCTGAGCGTAGCAGCTATAACAGCGAAGCCGCTATAGCTAAGCTGAAAGAAAAGATCACTACGGAAAAACCAACTGCCCGCCGCAGAACGATCAGGATGATGTATGCGGTGGCGGCGGCAGTAAGTATTTTACTGATACTGTTTATTGTAGCCAGGTACAGCAATACCGGTGAGCATTCAAAAATTACAGCAACCCAACAGGATGTACCGCCGGGCACAGACAAAGCGGTATTGACCATTGCAGGCGGTAAACAAATCGTGCTTGACAGTTCAGCCACAGGAAACATCCTTGCACAGGATGGCTTGCAGGTATCAGATTCGGGTGCATTGCTGCAATACAACGGTAAAGCTGCAAAAGCAGAGTGGCATACACTTACAACGCCCCGCGGAGGGCAATATAAGCTGCAGTTGCCGGATGGCTCGCTGGTATGGCTTAACGCGGAAAGCAGTATCACTTTTCCCAGCTTGTTTGATGGCGGGGAGCGCCGGGTGCAAATAACCGGTGAAGTGTACCTCGAAGTGGCAAAAGACGCTTTAAAAAAATTTACAGTTATAGCCGGCAGAACGGCGACAGAAGTATTTGGAACGCATTTTAACATAAACACTTATAAAGAAAACAACGGGACATATATTACGCTGGAAGAAGGAAGTGTGAGTGTGAAAGATACAATGAATAATAGCAATATGCTGTTGAAGCCGGGAACGCAGGCTATATGGAAAAACGACACATTTACGCTGAACGAAAAAGCGGATATGGAAGAAGTGCTGGCATGGAAAAACGGCTGGTTTCATTTCCGGGAAGAGGGAGTAAAAGATATTATGCAGCAGGTATCAAGATGGTATAATGTGGATGTACGCTATGAGGCAAATATTAACGATCACTTTAATGCAGACATTGAAAGGAATGTATCTGTATCAAAACTGCTGGAGCTGCTGGAAGCTACAAGCAGGGTACATTTTGATATTAAAGACAAAACCATAATTGTAAAACCTTAAATTTTTTGCCGATGATGATATAACAGATAGGCGTTGACCTGTAAAAAACCGCTTCGCATTGCGGGCGAAGCGGTGTAAAATTAAGGTCATCAACACAAACAATCTTGCGGATCGTTTCCCTGGGGAAATAATGTATTAATAACCAAAACAGATCAAAGATATGGAATTCAGCATTGGCTGCATTGCCCGTACCTGTGCAAAAATGGTATTGCCGGCCGGCAGGGCGTTTAAGCCGGTTTTTCATGATAAAACATTGCGGGTTATGAAACTGGTAATACTGCTTACGGTATTGACAACACTTAAAGCCTGGAGCAACAGCTTCGGGCAAACATTGACCATCACAGCAAAAGAAGCGCCTCTTGAAACCATTTTTTTACTGGTAAAAAAACAAACGGACTACCGTTTTGTATATACGAAAGAGGAATTGACCAACGCCCGCCCGGTAACGATTGAGCTGAAAGACGCCCTGATAGGAAACGTGCTTGACGCCTGCCTCAGGGATCAGCCGCTGGAATATAGCATTAACGGCAGGTATATTATTGTTAAGCGTAAAGCGGCGGCTTATGATACTACAAAATTATTGCCGCAGGTAGCGGGTATTGTTCTTTCGCCATCAGGCGAACCTGTTGCCGGCGCTACCATCACTATAAAAGGTACGCACCGCACTGCGGTTACAGATGAAAAAGGGCAATTCACATTTCAGTCGGTAGCGGCAGGCAGCACCCTTTCAATAAGCAGTGTTGGATATAAGCCGGCAGAACGTACAGTTAGTGCGTCCGGTAATTTTCAATTGCGTTTAGTGCCTGATGTAAGTGAGCTTTCAACGGTGCACATCAACGTAAATACGGGTATGCAGGTATTGCCGAAAGAGCGCGCCACCGGGTCATTCACGTATATTGACAACAGGCTTTTTAACGAGCAGGTGTCAACGGATGTGATAAGCCGGCTGGAGTATATTGCCAACGGTGTTTCTGTAAACAGGAAGATCAATCCTTCCGGGCAGATGAGCATAAGAGGACTGAGCACAATAAGCGGACCTAAAGACCCCCTGATCATAGTAGACAATTTTCCTTACGCGGGTGATCTTAATAACATTAACCCGAACAATGTAGAATCTATCACCATTCTGAAAGATGCGGCTGCGGCATCAATATGGGGAGCAAGGGCAGGCAATGGTGTAATTGTTATTACCACCAAAAAGGGGAAATTCGACCAGCCTTTCAGCATAGAGGTGAACAGTAATGTTACCATTGCAGAAAAACCAGACCTGGGTTATTTGCTTTCATAGCATTTTTGTGATTAAATGCATCTGCATTTTTCGATACAAATGCAAATGCCACGATCACTGAGAAAATCATTAATGGAAGAATAAATTTTATTTTTTTCATGTTGGTATTAAGCTTTTATAATCTCAAAAAGCAGTAAAAACTTTTAAGTTAATAATGCCGTATTCTGGTATACCGGCATGTTTAAAAAAATAGTGCTTACTCTGTTGCAGGTTTTCAGCTTACGTCCTGTAGTAACTTAGGGGAGGATATATTCCTGTTATTGCAATAATGAATGTGTGGAAAGAAATGATACAGCTAAGTTCTGTTGGTTAGTTACCCCGTACAAATAAACCGATCCGGTTTTCGGGAGCTTCTGTTCGGGAATCGGGCTTGAGTTACTAACGCTTTCTTCTTTTTCCCGGTGTAACGCCAAACCTGGCTTTATAGGCATTAATCAGGTCTTCCGGCCGCCAGCCTGTTTCTATAGCGGCATATTTTACAGACTCTCCCCTGTCAAGCAGTTCAATGGCTTTTTGCAATCGCTTTTCCCATAAATATTCAAAAAGCCCCATGCCAAATATCATTTTAAATACCGCTTTAAAACGATATTCATTCATGCCTGCTTTTTGGGCCAGCTCGGGAATGATAAAATGTGCGGCTATATCTTCTGTAATTATGCGCTCGGCAACATACACTTTATCGCGTTCTGCCTGGGTGTAAGCCGCGTTATGAGGGCTAAAAAGGCTTTTATCTGCGAAGTATTTGAATAAAATATCTGCTGCTCGGTACTTATAAAAAGGGGCGCGCCATTGCGCCGGGTACTTGCAGCGCAGCACCTGCGCTACCAGCTCTCTTGCCGCATGATCCATATTAACACTGCCATTGGGTATAAGGCTACCGCCTGCCGTATGATGTATTTCATTATGGAGCGTTGGAAAATAAGACGATAATGCTGCATAAAACTCCCTGCTGAACCATACTGAAAAGAGCTGGCTGCCTGCATTTTCCATACCGTCAACCAGCAGTTCAGGAATACCCCGGAATAAAGCCCATTCGCCCTGGAGTAATTGCAGCCTGCTGCCATTATACATAAATGTGTCATCGCCCACCAATGCGCCGACCAGCCAAAGCCCTTCATGGTGTGGCTTTATTTGTACAGTGATGGGATATTTGCCATTAATTACCGTATAGCCAAAGGAAAAGCCTCTTCCATTATATAGCTGTATGCATATTGAGCCTGTGTCTCCCGTTGCCGTAAACACCCTGCCACCCGGCAACCTGCTTCCGGCAAAATCGGTGGGAAGCTCGTTTTTCCATGAGGTTGAGCCCTGAGATATGATATGCAGTTTTGGTGTCATTAATTCAGTCAGGAGATTCTTCCTAATGTACTAAATAATAGTTGAAAAGGGAGAGGTGTTTGTTTCAGCTATTTCCAAAATGCATCAATTTTGCTGCAAAACAGAAGTGAAGCGATGTGAGTTTCCTGAAATTTAAGGATAAGGTGTTTACGTAATACGAATCAGGGTATCTGAAGTTTCTTATGCAGGTTAGTGGATAAACCCCGAAAGACATCATCAGGGCTTTTGCGGATAATTTATCCTGCGATAGCTGGAACCGGGAGGGAAGAGACCAGGCGAAAGAACATCTTATACATTATTTTATAGTGCACGGTTATGGCCAGCATCATTACTGTGAAGAAGACATCAGGCAAATGTTCAAAGAAATGGATGCGCCGAGCCTACTGTTTCCCAAACAAGGTAAAATGAAATTGATAGACCTGTATGCCAACTGGCATCAATTCATATCGCTTAATCCTCCATTACTTCATACGATTAAAGGCACTGCCATCGCCATAGCCTCTGTTAACTGAATTGATCTCATCATCTTCCAGCATCTTTTTTAGCTGGGGTTTCAGAAACATGAGCTTTTCGCTCTCATCAAAAAAGTCATTGTCCTGAAATTTGCTTACCTATTCCTGAATAGAGCAAATTATTATGATATGCTATCACCGTGTCGCCTTCAACACGGATTAGCCGAAGAAAATAATAGGCAGCTTTTTTGGCTTCGTTTTTTCTTATCGTATACACATCACCCACTTGGGGATCAGCAACGAGTGCAGCCTTTTCGTTTTGCGTTTCGATGTTTGAGTAAATTACAAACCCAACGAGAATCGCAAAGAGGATGGGCCATATGTAAAAATAAACGGGTGCGCGGGCTTTTTGCTCATACTCCTGAGATATAACATTAGATGTCATCCTGTTCCCACAGGCATTGCACTCAATGATTGATCTTTCTACACCTACCGGAAAAGCAGGGATCCAATACAGGTGAAAGTATTCCCTGTAGACTTCTATATTAAGATCAAATGCTTTACAATGCGGACATGCATGTTGATGATCGGTGTAGGTTTTAATCCTGGTGATTTTCCTGCCATAAAAAATAAACATGCAAAGTTGGTTTAGTGTTGTATAAACTAATAAAAGGTTTTCGAACTGAAAAATTGCATGATAATGTTACTTGCTCATCAACAATGCACACACATTCACGCACCCTTATCAGTTCCTTCTGTTATGCAGGTTAGCAGATAAAACCCCGGAGAACAAGTTATCCTTTTTTTACAAATGATCTGCGCAATTGCTCCTTCACCGCGCATACGCAGGCCCTACGGGGTATCATCGCCCCCATCATAATGCCCGTTTTTAAATTATGTCGGATGATGTCGTGAGACATGAAATATGAGAGGGAAAGTTCGTTTCCCCCTCTCACATTTCATGTTTGATGCATCTATTTTGAATGTATGGCCAAAATAGGCAAACGGCTATGGTAAGCCAGCCGCTTTGTATAGCTTTCGGTGAACAGCTTGCTGAAGAAAGAATGCTTACGCGGAACGGTAATAATAATATCAGGGTTATATTCTGTTACAAACTTATCAATAGCGTTAATAAAGCCGGGATCGAAAATGTGATAAAATGCAGGGTTAAACTGTGCCAGCATTTTCTGTAAAGTATTTTTTTCAGTCAGCAGGTCTTCCGATAAATCACCGGCTTCAGCCGCAACGTGGGCAACACTTAACTGCGGATGCAGATCGTTAAGGAAACCGGTAAGCTCGCTTACAGGCGTAGTTGAAGCTACATTTTTTAAATCTGTTGTCAGCACAGCCTTCCTGATTTGTTTATACGTTGCTTCTGCCGGTACGATCAGCACCGGGCAAACATCTTTATTAATAACCGTAAGTGTATTACTGCCGATGATCATTTGTTCTATTCTGGTGCTTCCTGTTATGCCCATCACCAGCAGATCAATGCCCTTGCTGGCTGCCAGCTTTTCAATACCCGAAGCAAGGTTTCCGGCTTCCGTAAGTACATCAACCCGCACGGCTCCGGTGTCTCCTAATTCAGCTTTTAAGTTATGTAAAGCTGCCAGGGCAATTGTTTTTCTTGATTCGTCATCCACAAAAAGCGGCGTGCCGTCAGAGCCCGCTGTTGTTACATCATAAGTATAATACAGGGTGAGTGAAGCGCCGGTAATATCCTTTGCTAATCCCAATGCATACTTTGCAGCGTTTTTTGATGGGTCTGAAAAATCAACGGCGACGAATATTTTTTTCATACATATAGATTTTTATGGCAATTAATAAATATAAAACTGTATATGCCGGGCGGGGTGCATTTCATTATGTAATGATAAAACGAAATGACCACATTTTATTGTTAAAGTAAGGTCATGAAATGCTTAATTCTCCTGATTGTTTCCTCCTTTCCCAATAAAGCAGCGATATCAAATACATGTGGCCCGAATTTTCCTCCTACAAGCATAATGCGCAGCGGCAACAATACATCTCCGGGTTTTATTTGATTGGCGGCAGCTATCTCTTTAAAATTATGTTCCGGTTCAGCAGCATTCCAGGTTGTGCTCAATTCAAAATTTCGGATCACTTCGGCAAAAAACAATTGTTTTGTATCATTCCATTTGGGTTTAACCGCATCAACGTCGAATTTCTCAGGCATTTCAAAAAAGAAGGAACCCTGTTCAACAAAGTCAGTAAGCAAATGACAACGTTCTTTTACAAGATCAATCACTGCGCTTAATAATTTTTCATCTGCAATGTTGATTCCTTTTGCTTCAAAAAATGGTTTTACCTGTTGCGCAAGAGCTGCAGCAGGTAAACGTTTTATCCATTCGTGGTTAAACCACTTTGCTTTTTCATAATCAAATTTTGCTCCGCCACTGTGCACTCTTTCCATCGAGAATTTTTCAATCAATGCTTCTTTGGTAAATATCTCCTGTGCAGAACCATCATTCCAACCCAGTAAGGCCAGCATATTAATCAATGCTTCAGGCAAAAATCCTTTTTCTTTAAACCCTTCAGTCAATTCATTTGTTTTAGGATCAAGCCAGTTCATGGCAAAAACAGGGAAACCATATTTAGCGCCATCTCTTTTGCTCAGCTTTCCATTTGGCCCGAGTATCAATGGCAGGTGTGCCCATTCAGGCATATTATCAAGTCCAAATAAATATTTCCATAGTAATACATGCACCGGTGCACTGGGCAGCCATTCCTCACCACGGAAGGCATGGGTAATTTTCATGAGATAATCATCAACCACCACAGCAAGATGATAAGTAGGCATACCATCGGCTTTCAACAATACTTTATCATCAACTACTGATGTATCGAAACTTACCTCACCTCTTATCATATCTGTAAACGACACCGTTTCATGCTGTGGCATTTTAATGCGAACAACATGACGTGTGCCTGCATTAAGTAATTGCTGTACTTCTTCTGCGGAAAGTGTTAATGAATTCCGCATTTTGCCTCTTATACTATGATCATATTGGGGCGAAGGGTTGCTTTCCGTTTTAAAATCTGCACGCATTTTTTCCAGTTCCTCAGGAGTGTCGAAAGCATAATATGCGTAACCGTCTTTTATCAACTGTTCTGCATACGTTTTGTACATACTTTTTCTTTCACTCTGGCGGTATGGCCCGTATTCCCCTCCCAGTATAGCGCTTTCATCAGGTTCAAGCCCTGTCCATTGTAAACAATCAAAAATGTATTCCTCTGCACCAGGCACATACCTGCTCTGGTCTGTATCTTCTGTACGAAGTATAAAATCTCCTTTATGTTGTTTGGCAAAAAGATAATTATATAACACCGTTCTTACACCACCCAGGTGCAAACCACCTGTTGGGCTGGGCGCAAATCTTACACGTACTTTTTTTGACGACATGATTGAGTATAAATTGAACGCGAAAGTACAAAAAGCAATATGATCTGATAGTAAATCACTAATGCTATACCTTTATACACTGTTTAAAAAATTATAAAATGAAAAAAATACTGTTCATTGTATTTGTATGCTTATCTGTAATTCAATGTATCAAAGCACAGGATGCTTCATTTGAAGAAGCGAATAAAAAAGCAAAAGAGTGGTTTTCTGCAGCCCGCTTTGGATTGTTTATTCACTGGGGACCGTTTAGCATACCGGGCAGCGGTGAATGGGTTATGAATGAGCGGAAAATTACGGTGAAAAATTATACCAGGTTAATGGATTTTTTTAACCCTATAGATTTTAATGCCACTGAATGGGTAAGCACGGCAAAGAATGCCGGAATGAAATATATAACGCTTATTACACGCCATCACGACGGGTTCAGCATGTGGGATACAAAGTATGCTGATTTTAATATTATGAATACACCTTACAAAAAAGATATTGTAAGGATGATTGCAGATGAATGTCATAAGCAGGGTATTAAAATCTTTTTTTATTATTCATTGCTCGACTGGCGCAGGGAAGATTACCCGCATGAAACCGGCCGTACAGGCCAGCATTCCGACAGAAAGGGTAAAGGTGATTATGCCAGCTACCTGCAGTTTATGAAAAACCAGCTTACAGAATTATTAACCAATTACGGTGAAGTGGCGGGCATCTGGTTTGATGGGCATTGGGATCAGACAAATCCTGAAGGCAGCGCCGACAGAAGTTCACGCATTGACTGGAAGTATGATGAAATATATGGGCTGATTCATAAACTACAGCCGCAGTGTTTAATCGGAAATAATCACCACATGACTCCTTTTCCCGGAGAGGATTTCCAGATGTTTGAAAAAGATCTGCCTCACCAGAATACGTCTGGATTAAACTTTCAAAAACCATCTGATGAGTTGCCGCTTGAAACCTGCGAAACTATTAATGGCGCATGGGGCTTTAATCTTACCGATACCAGTTACAAAAGCAATAAACAGCTTGTATCATTATTGGTAAATGCAGCAGGCAATGGATCAAATCTGTTATTGAATGTTGGCCCAATGCCCAACGGAAAATTTCAGCCTGAATTTGTGGAACGCCTTGCATATATGGGTAAGTGGCTTCAAACCTATGGTGAAAGTATTTATGGCACTAAAAGAGGTTTTGTGCTTCCTCAACTATGGGGTTGCGTAACGGAGAAGGATGATAAAGTATATATACACCTGTTGAAAAAACCTGAAGGAACATTCAGCTTTGATACCTTTCCTTACAAAAAAGTTGTAAGCGCTCAATGGTTAAAAACAAAAACGCCGGTAGCATTTTCTTTGAAAAAAGGAGTATTGAATTTAAATACAGATGGCTTTACGGATGAGGATAATGATGCTGTGATTGTTTTACAGGTTAAAAAATAGCGTATGTTCTATTTTGTAAAAACACCCTGGGTGTTAAAAAAAATGTATTCCGCTGCAACCTGGGGTATGCCTGACCGTGAGAAGGTGATTTATCTCACTTTTGATGACGGGCCTCACCCGGAAATAACGCCTTTTGTATTAGGTGAGCTTAAAAAATTTAATGCGAAAGCAACTTTTTTTTGTATCGGTAATAATGTGGTAAAACACCGCGATACATATACAAACATTATAAACGACGGGCATAAAATTGGCAATCACACCTACAATCATTTAAATGGATGGAAAACGGATGATAAAAAATATTTTAAAGACATAGCGGAAGCAGGAAAATATATTGACTCTGATCTTTTCAGGCCACCATACGGGCGAATATCAAAACTGCAATTAAAATATCTTACTGAATCGTTTCATATGAAGGTGATAATGTGGACAGTATTAAGCGGTGATTTTGATAAGAAGATCACGCCGGAAGCATGCTTAAAAAATGTAGTACTTTCAACAAAAAGCGGAAGCATCATTGTGTTTCACGATAGCGAAAAAGCATTTAAAAATATGCAATACGCTTTGCCTAAAACCCTGGCAATTTTTGCAGAAAAGGGTTACAGGTTTGATAAAATTAATTTGTAAGCAGCTTATAATTAAGCGGAAAATAAATGTGAAAAAAAGCTATTTAAAAAAGTTGGGCCGGGGTAGAAACCCTGGCCCGTTTTTAATCCGTACCCTATGAAAACTGTGACTAAATTACACAGTTTTTTTGTTATTGCAATATTTTTTACACTTAAAATGAAGTTACACAATGAGTTGTATAGTATTTTTACGGAAAAAACACTTAGCAAAATCGGGGAAAGTACGCTTAGGAAATTAGTCTTTTTTGCGTTGAAGAATAAAGCCAAATGTGGTTCCTACGTCGAGTTTACTCCTTATGTGCATTCTTTGTCCGTGAGCCTCAATGATATGCTTACAAATAGCCAATCCCAAGCCACTGCCGCCTTCTTTCCTGCTCCTGGCAGCATCTGTTCTGTAAAAGCGTTCAGAAATCCTGGGTATATGTTCTTCGGCTATGCCTATACCATCATCGCTGATTTCAACCAACACATGTTTTTCATCGGTTAAATAAGCGCTGGCGGTTACATTGCCATTAAGCTTGCCATATTTTATAGCATTATCTGTCAGGTTTATAATTACCTGCCTTATCTTTTCCTTATCAGCAAAAACAGCAACAGGAAATTCACATCCCTTTTTGATGTTCAGCTTTATTCCTTTTTTAGATGCAAGCACAGATAAGGAATCAAATACTTCGCGTATAAGCTCCTGTATAATGAAGTTTTGTTTATATAAAACCTGCTCGCCACTTTCGAGGCGTGTTATTTCATCAAGGTCGCTCAGCAGGTTAACCAGCCTTGTTACGTTTTTTGAAGTGTTGTTGAGAAATTTTGTGCCGAGCTCCTGGTTTTCCATAGCGCCGCTGAGCAATGTATCTACATATCCCTGTATTGCGAAAATGGGTGTTTTCAACTCATGAGAAAGGTTTTGTAAAAACTCTTTCCTGAAAGCTTCATTAGCCTGTAATATTTCAATCTCTTTCTTTTTTTGTTCCGCCCAAAACTCAACATCCTTTCTTACTTCATCTATACTTTTCTGTGGTAATATGTTTTTGTAATAAAACTCTTCCCGCTTGCTTGCCTTTGTTTGGTAAATAAACTTGTAAATCAGTTTTATTTTCCGGTAAATAAAACGCTGAAGTGTGAATAAGATGAGCGCATAACTGCCGCCCAATACCAGTAAAAAAGCAATCAGCGCCACCCACCATTTAGGGTCAAAAAAGAATATGCCCAATGCTACAGGCACGGCAATCATCAATGCCGTATAACCGGCTAACCGGCGGGGTGAAAAATTCTTAGTATTAAACATTTTTCTTTTACCTCATATTCAAACTACCATTTTGTAGCCTACTCCTTTTACTGTGGTAATGCAATCTATGCCAAGTTTTTGACGAATTTTGCGGATATGTACATCAATGGTTCTGTCGCCAACAATTACTTCAGTACCCCATATCTGGCTCAATATCTCATTTCTTAAAAACACTCTGCCGGGTTTGGTAGCCAGCAGGTGTAATAATTCAAATTCCTTTTTTGCCAGCACTATATCCTCGCCATCAACGGTTACTACAAACTTAACGGGGTCAATAACAATATTACCGGCCTTCAAAGCTTTATCGTCTGGCTTTTGTACCCTGCGGAATAAGGTATTAATCTTGGTAACCAGTACTTTAGGGCTAACCGGTTTGCTTATAAAATCATCAGCCCCATATTCAAGTCCTTTAACGTGAGAAACCTCATCGCTCAAAGCTGTTAGAAAAATAATTAATGTATCCTGGTATGCCGGTTGAGCGCGCAGGAGTTTGCAAACCTCCATACCATTTTTATTTGGCATCATTACATCCAGCATAATCAAATCCGGCTTAAATAATTTTGACTTTTGTATAGCATCATCCCCGTCTTTCGCCGTAATTATCTCGTATCCTTCCTTATTCAGATTATAGCTTAGTATTTCCAGTATATCCGGTTCATCATCAGCTATCAGTATCTTTTTGCCTTTTGAGTCCATACTTAACAATATGTTTACGCAAAAATAATCTTGCCACTGCTCATTGCCCAAAATACCGGGATTATGAAATTGTTATCCATTACCCGAAGTTTGCACTAAATTGACACGGTGTGCGTTAATGTTTAGGTTTTTTAACTCATTCTAAATAAGTTAGATGCCCTTGTACCCATTAACCGTAAAGCTATTATCCTAATTTTGCATGATAGTGCGTAACATGTATAAACTTTATCTCGCTACCATATTTATGCTGCTCTCCGTGCTTGCCACAAAGGCTAACGAAGCAGATACAACCAAAAAAAAGGTTGATATTACCCGCATACGCTATCATGAAAATATTGAAAAACAGCAAAAGCAGGCGCTTGGTTTTAATGGCGGAGATGGAAAAGTGCTGAATGTATCAAAGAATAAAGACATCAATCTTTTTATAACAGAAGCCATCATTAACGAAGTAGATATTTTAAAAGATACGATTGAATCGGCAGGCTATCTTGATCATCGCTTAAAAGTAAAATACCTCAGCGGGCTTGAAAATTTAGTTAAGGGATTCTACAACGGCTGGCGCAATAAAAGTTTTAATCCTGTAATGGGTTCAATCCTGGTTAAAAACTACAAAGCGCTGATGCAGGCCGATACAAAAAAGCAGGATATATCACCTATAGTTGAAAAAGCTTCTTATGAAGTGGGGAATATAAACATCAATGGAGAAGGCACGGCGTTGTATGAAAATATCGGTTATGCAGAAGCCCGCAATATTCTTTTCAGAAAATTCTGCCAGAAAAACCCTGATAAAGTATTGCCTATGCTTGAGCAATATTTTAGTGTGCCCTTTGCCGATAGCCTGGTGGCTGCCGCAGCGCATCACAATCCCAATCAATTATATGACTATGCCGCTGCAACCCGCACAAATGTGGGAAGACTGATCAGAAGAAATAGTGACTCTCTTGTAAAAGCAATAGTTGCCATAGCTTCCAGCAAAAGCGGGCAACAGTATTATCCTTTTATTGATGAAATAGTGCACGAAAAGTTAACGCTGCAGGATATATATGATGTGATGGGTGATAATGTGCAATACTACCGCCTGCTGGTAAAAACGCAAACTGCCTATAACGACAGGCTGATAAAAAAAGATACGCCTATTGCGTATGATAAGCTGCTGGCAAAATTAAAAGACAGGGCAGAGAATGTGTTTATTGAACAGATCAATGCATTGCATGATTCTCCGGATAATGTTCGGTTTAAAATACTCGACCCTTTAACGCCGCAGGAGTTATATTATCTTATTGTATTGGGTGAAGATGTTATTTATACCTCAAGCTATAAGGGTGTATATAACAGGATGATGCAAAGGCTGAATACGCCTGCCGGCGATAGTTTGCTGATGAGTGTGCGTTTCGACAAGTTTAAAAAGTTCATCAAGCTTGCCGCAGGATATAATAAACTTGATGAGTTTTTGGCGACAATGCCCGACAGCAGTTCTCAAAGATTAATGATGGCATTTGTAAGAGGCCTTGAAAAAACCGGAACACTGGAAGATGCGGTGGATGTGGCGGATTCTTACGGTAGCATCAGCAATCCGCTTGTAAAAAGATTGATTGACCAGGAGATTGAAAAGAATTTGCTGGAAGGAAAGCAAAAGCAGGAAAAAAGAACAATAGTAATATATGATATTCTGCAAACCATTTTCCAGTCATCGCAGGATAGCAGTATAGATATTTCGGCAAAACTGAATATACCTCCTGTATATAAAGTGGATTATAAAGACCTGGTGGATGATAGCGGGCGTGTTGTGCAGCAGGTTTTCTTTTATGGCGATAAAGATGGTAAAGAATCATACGCCAATTTTATGAGCATGTTTACCAATGCCGGCGAATGGAAAGTGAAGAAAAACGCTGAGTGGACAGAAATAAGATCAGCCAAAGGCAAACCTGTCTATATATATGCCAATCTGCCGCTTGATTATGAAACAGGTTTGGATTCAATAGCGCAATCCAAAATGGCGGCATATATGGAAGCGCATAACCTGAAACCAAGCATAACTATACACCGTGGACACAGTTATTGGGTAGGGTCAACTATACGCAACCTTGCGCCTTCTTCCAAAATCGTGATTCTCGGCTCGTGCGGTGGTTTTCACAATCTTGATGATGTATTGCGCACATGCCCTGATGCGCATATCATTTCCTCTAAAGAAGTAGGTACGCGAGTAATTAATGAGCCTATTTTAAAAGCCATTAATGATGATATTAAAGATGGTAAAAATGTAGAATGGCTTACGATATGGAAAGAGCTTTCGGCAAGGTTTACCTCCGGCGATGCCAAAGAAAGATTTGATAATTATATACCTCCGCACAAAAACTTAGGTGCACTGTTTATTAAGGCATATACAAGGCAGATGGGAAGTATGGAGTAGAGGGCGCAGGGGCTGTGAGCTATGAGCAGCGGGCATTAAACCTATAAGATTGCAGCCCGGCATTGCAGTACTGTAACCTTATAGGCTTATTCATTATTCTCACATTTTGCGCAGCATATTATCTCCTGCAGGTATTAAACGCAATAACAGCAATGCCAATAAGCAATATGGATAGAAAGAGAATGATCTTTTTTCTGACCTGGAATTTGAATTGGGGATCGTTCATGGAGAGATTATTGATCACAAAATAATAAGCTTGAACGAATCATGGTAAGAGGAGTGATGCTGTAAAAACGTCCATTCAATGATAGCTCCTTTGGTTTCATCAGGGTACTTTATTAACATGATCCTGCCCGTTGGTTTGAGTAGAAAATGTTCGTCCGGTGAATGAAAGTTATCAGACATCCCTTCTTTGCCGGAGCATGCGCGTTTACTTCCGGGCTGGCTTTACCATCTCTGTATTTTTTTTGAGTTTGGGATCTATCAGTTCTGACCGGGTTTCGGCTTCGTTCATCACTATTCAGTTGAAGTTATTTTAAACTGAATCGGCAGATTAAATTTTTTATCTTCTGGGGTATCCATATTACAGGAAATACATACTCGTTGACACAAAAAGTAAACTGTTGCATTTTAGTTTTTGATTCCTTCCCCCAAACTCACTTCTCCTCCAGCAAATTTTTCTCCAGCTTGCCGTTTTTTATGATCACAACAAATTTGTTTGCGGGGTCGGCTATTAATGATAGATCCTGCAAGGGATTACCATCTACCAATATTAAATCTGCAAGCGCACCTTTTTCTATTACACCCAGTTTGCCGGGATAAGGGCTTCTCAACCCCGACAATTGCAAAAGTTGAGCGTTGTCATGTGTTACCATTTTTAATATCTCGGCATTGGTAAGCCATTTTTGCAGCCGCAGAATATAAGCGTTCTGCTGTTCGTTCAATTCCGGCTCAAAAAGAAAATCGGTACCCCATGCCAGCTTTACTTTATATTTTTTTGCCAGCGGCCAAATTTTTGCCTGCCCATCTATAACAGGCTTTCGTTTTGCCCTTCTCTGCGGGTCCATATCAGGCGTATCTTCAACAAGGTTCTGAAGACTGAGCCAGATATTTTTTTCAGCTATCAGCTTCAGTGTCGGCTCATCCAGCAGTTGCCCATGTTCAATGCATTTTACACCTGCAGCAATTGCGCGTCGTATTGCCCGTGGCGTATAGGCATGTACGGTTACATAAGTGCCCCAGTCTTCTGCAGCTTCTACGGCGGCTTTCATTTCATCTAAAGTATATTGGGTAACATCTACCGGGTCATACGCAGAAGATGTTCCTCCTCCGGCCATCAATTTTATCTGGCTGGCGCCAAAACGTAAATTTTCCCGCACGGCAGTCAGCACTTCATCCCGGCCATCAGCTATAAATGTGGCTCCATATTTTTCAGCCCTGGATGGTTCTCCAAAAAAACGACGGGATTTTTCAGCAGGCGTTCTGAAATCTCCATGACCGGCAGTTTGACTTATGGTGGCGCCTGAAGGCCATATTCGCGGGCCGTTTATTTTTCCCCCGTCAATGGCAGCTTTAAGCGGAAATATTGGTCCGCCCACGTCTCTTACACTTGTAAAACCCCGCAGCAGCATTCTATGCGCTGATGTGCCAGCATTTTTCAGAATGAGGCTTTCTGAAAAATCCGGCGACATCATTTCCTGCATGGTAAGCGCGCCAAAAACCATGTGTACATGCACATCAATCAGCCCGGGTATAAGCGTTTTGCCTTCTCCTTTAATTTTAGTTACGTGCTCTCCAATAGCAATAGGAGCAGGGCTGATGGTTTGAATAATATTACCGGAAATTAAAATATTCACAGGTGCAGAAACTGCCTGGGATTTTCCATTAAACACTTTCACATTTTCTAATAAAATTTGTTCCTACTGAGCCTGTACCTGGCAAATAAATAACCCACCCAATAAAAAAAGAGTAGCTGCAATGGCCGCATATACAACGTATTTTATTTAAGAAAGAAACAGCGTATGAATCATTTTTATAACTCCTCCGGCAAATGAAAAAATTACCCCGTCAAGAAAACAGTTCAATGTTTTCCTGTAAAATTTTCTGGCATCCTCCCTGTTGTAATCGTTATTAAGTATGCGATATAAAGCAATTATTAAGAGTGTTATTCCTGTTAACGTAAACAAAATAATAAGCAAAGCGAGCAAATCGCTTTTGTTTTCCCTCTTAACAAGCTCTGTGGCAAAGTTTAAAACAAACCCGAGTATAATACCGGCAGCAGTAACCAGTGGTTGCCTGAAGTTAAAAAGATGATCTTTTTCCATTGTGTAACCTTTGCTGTGCGTTGTGATGTTTTAAGACTGCATAGAATCTTTTAAGCGATAATGAAAAGATACTGTAATTTACTGGTTTTATAAGTTGAAGTCCGAAAGATTAATGCTCAATTCAAAAACGGGTTATTCCTTTTCTCAAACCCGATAGTTGTTGGGTCGCCATGGCCGGAATATACTTTTATATCGTCCGGCAATACAAACAATTTTTCGCGAATGCTATTCAATAAGGTTTGGTGATCTCCGCCCGGCAAATCCGTTCTTCCGATACTCATCCTGAACAATACATCTCCTCCAATAACAAATCCCTGCTTTTTACTATAGAATACAATACTGCCTGGTGAATGCCCGGGTGTAAAAAATACTTCCAGCTCATCATCTGCCAACCGAACAATATCATTTTCTCGTAGATAGATTACGTCGCCTGCATAATTGTCAAAAGGTAGATTCCATCTTAGCCCGGCAACAGCGGCATTATCAAGAACTATCTTTTCCTTTTCGTGGAGGTGAGGTTTTAATCCGTACTTTTCCGCTATCTGCTTATTGCCGAAAACATGATCAAGGTGGCAATGTGTGTTCAGCAACAACCTGGGAGTTAAACCGTTATTGTCTATAAAAGAAGTCAATTCATCCAGCTCAAAGTCATAGTAGCAGCCTGGATCTATAATGATGCATTCCCTGCGTTCATTATACAAAACATACGTATTCTCCCGCAGGGGGCTAAATATGAAAACTTTAACAGCTAACATCTTGATTATTTGTACTTTTAAAACGCTAATTTTATTATAAGAATGCACGAATTTATGGGAATCTTACAGAACAGGCTTCGCTCTTATATCGGATCATTCATTATTGCAGGTTGTATATTTTTTTTCGGTGTAGATGTTAATGCACAGGTTAATGCAGTAGAGTTTGGTAAGAACAGGGTTCAATACAAAAAGTTCAAATGGCGTTATTACCAAACCCGCAACTTTAATGTATATTTCAGTCAAAATGGTTTAGCGCTCGGAAAATATGCTGCCCAGTTAGCTGAAAAAGAATTGCCACAGCTGGAAGATTTTGTTGAATACGGTTCACAGCGAAGAATAAATATTGTTGTATACAATAACTTCAACGATCTGCAGCAATCCAATATCGGTTTGGGTATTGACTGGCAAAACACGGGTGGCGTTACCAAATTTGTGAATAATAAAATGATTGTTTACTTCGATGGCAATCATGAAAATCTGCGAAAGCAAATAAGGCAGGGTATTGCAAGAACGCTTGTTGAAAATTTATTGTTTGGAGATGACCTTGGCGAATTTGCTAGCAACCAGGCCCTGCTCGACTTACCAAAATGGTTAACCGATGGTTATGTGCTGTATGCTGCTGAAAACTGGAGCCCTGAAATGGATGATAAATTAAAGGCAGCACTTCTTTCCGGAGATTATAAATCATTTTATCAGTTTGCTTTTGATAAACCGGAGCTCGCGGGCCACGCTTTCTGGAGATACATAGCAGACAATTACCGCAAGGATAATGTTACTTATTTCCTGTACCTCGCAAGAATATATAAAAGCCTGAATGCTGCCAGTATGAAGGTTACCAAGAAGAAGTTTAAAGAGGTGCTTGCCGAATTCATGGATAAGGAGTCAGAAAAATATTACCAGGATATACGCGGCAGAAAAAATACGCCAAAAGGAAATATTGTTGCGCTTGAAGAAACAGATAAAAATCTTGATTACTACCGCTTTCAATTAAATCCTAATGCAAAGAACAACACTTATGCTGTAGTTCGGTTCAGGAAAGGAATCTACAGAATTGAACTGGAAGATTTTGGATATAAGAGAAAGATACTGCTCCGTTCAGGTGTACTTGATAACCAGAACGAAATCAATCCTACTTATCCTCAAATGGCATGGGACCCTAAAGGTTCAAAGCTGGCGGTGATATATATGGAGAAGAAAAGCATCCGCATGTTTGTGTACGACCTGGTAAAGCGGTTAAAAACAACCAGGCAGGCATTGCCGGAAGAGTTGGACCAGGTAACAGATGTGAAGTATATGCTTGATGATAATACTCTTTTATTAAGTGCGGTTAAAAACGGGCATACTGATATTTTCATTTATAAAATAAAAGAGCAAACGCTGCAGCAAATAACCGATGATGTGTATGATGATCTTGATCCTACATTTGTAGCCTTTCCCGGTAAAACAGGTATACTGTTTTCATCAAACCGCCCTTATGGTAATGCGCCCAACAGCGATACGGCGCTGCCTTCTGATAACAGGTACAATATATTTCTTGTAAATAACTGGAACAGCAGCGAGTTCAGGCAGATTACCCGGCTTACTAATGTAAAACGGGGTAATGCCCGCTTCCCTATGCCTTATAACGTTAACCATTTTACTTTCGTAAATGATGAAATGGGTATAGCTAACAGGTATGCAGGATTTTTCACCAGTAAAAAAGCAGGATTAGATACTATATATAAAGTTGGTGATGAATTGCTGCGCAATCCTGATAAACAGGAGCTTGATTCAACATTGCAATTATGGAATAAAAGTGAACCCGATTCCATTGGCTATATGACGGTAACTACTGATTCTGCCTATTCCTTTCCCATAACAAATTATCAAAGCGGTTTACAGGAAACGAGGATAGCTGGTGATAAAGGCCAGGTTTCTGAAGTAAGGCAGGAAGGGAATTTAAAAATGTTATACAAGCTCAGGGTAAATGAAGATGCGCTTAAGAAAAGAAATGTAAATGTTAAACCTACAGAATTTATAAAAAGGGCGATAGACCAGGAACGGATAGTTAAAGGTGTTCCTACAATTTATCAACCACAGATTAATACAGATACAACACAAGCGAAGGGAGATATATTTCAGAGCGAATTTGAGAACGACAAAGATACTTCCGCAGCAGGTAAAGTTGTAGAAATAGAAGAAATGGAGAAGGATGAAACAGTGCTTTCAGATGCCAAATTATACGATTACCGTTTAAAGTTTTCTACTGAATATTCTGTATCAGGCTTTAATAACTCCGTGTTGATGACGCGCTGGCAGCCCTATGGGGGAGGTAACGGACCTATTTATATGACTAATGGGAACTCAAACCTGAATGGTATAATCCGTATTGGTGTTTCCGACCTTTTTGAAGATATTAAGTTCATCGGCGGCTTCAGGCTGGGTTTGAATCTTGCCGATAAAGATGTGCTGTTCAGTTTCCACAATATGCGCAGGAGATTGGATTGGGGCTTAACGTTCTACCGTTCAACCGTAAGCCGGTTTCAATTATTTGAGCCTGATGATGACAGGTATCAATATACAGATTTCAATAAATTGTTTACTAATATCTATCAGATTAATTTAGGTTATCCCTTGGATAGAGTGAGAAGTATAAGAGCTAACATAGCTTACAGAAGTGACAGGCTTGCCATAAAAAGCATTGACTTCCAATCTGCCAAATGGGGCGATTCATTAATGAAATCTCTTCTTACACATATCGAATATGTGCATGATAATACCATTAATCCTGCGTTGAACATATGGAATGGCTTACGCTATAAAATATATACTGATATTAATACTGATCTTGTTAAACAAAAGCAGGGCAAGCTTACCTATAATTTAGGTGCGGATATAAGATATTATTACCCGATATACCGCAACTTTATCTGGGCTGGCCGCGGAGCGGTTGATATGTCGTGGGGAGACAGAAAGATTGTTTACTTTTTAGGAGGTACTGATAGCTGGATATCGCCTAAATTCAGTGCTTCTCCAAAACCCGACGATGATCAGACTTATGCATATCAATCTTTGGCTGTTAATATGCGTGGCTATCGTCAAAATGCTGCAAATGGCAATAATGCTATTGTTTTGAACAGCGAATTCAGGTTGCCGGTGTTTACAACGTTATTAAGCAGGCCAATCAACAATGCGTTTGTAAGAAATTTCCAGGTTATACAGTTTGTTGATTTAGGGTCGGCATGGAATGGAAAATATAGTGCGTTAAAACGCCCAACTTCAGTTTATCGTAATGAGGATGTTGATGATGGAGGCGCTGTAATTGTACAATTGAAAACACCTGGTGTGGGACCTTTTGCAGGTGGTTATGGTTTTGGAGCAAGAAGTACATTGCTGGGTTACTTTCTCAGGCTTGATGCAGGTTGGCCAATGACAGGCTTCTTTAAAGGAAAACCAATTTGGTATTTTTCATTAGGATTAGACTTTTAGATGAGGTGGAGGATATAGGGTAAAAGGTGTAAGCCTTCTATCCTCCACCTTCCACCCTACCCCTCCCTCATTGCCTGCTTCAACTGCCTGATAGTATAATAACAGATGATCATTAATGCAGAAAACAAACATGTTACTCCCCAGGTACGCATATTATCTTTGGGGTTAAGCGCGATATGCTTTACATCCCTGTAAATTTCATGAGGATTGGCAACCACATCCCAACTGTTCCAACGCAGGTATCTTCCTGCATATACACCAAATGCACATAACACCAGCGACGTATATACCATAACATTTACCTGCTTTCTGCTGAATTTTGTCAACAGGAATTTTTCAATGTTCAGCAATGAAACAAAGCCCAGTATCAACCCGTTCCATGCGGCCCAGAAAATAATAACGAGATCATACCAGAATGGTACAGGAGGTGTATGATCAAGATGAACAAAATCTGTAATAATATATGGTGCATTGGGAAAGAAAACCAGCCATGCGGCAAGCAGAAGGTATTGCGCCCATTTGACGCTGTTGTTTTTTTTCAACAATATTATACTGAATACAAAAGGGATAAACGCAAGGAACATATTCCATACAAGCGACGCAAACCGCCAGTTGCCTGTATATACTATGCGCATGGCAATAAGTAATACCGTGCATAAAAGCGATAGGTATAAAATGCTGTTGACGGATGACTTCTTTTTCATATTACTGTAGTTGAATAAAAATTTTGGGCAAAAAAATAATAAGTCCGATAATCAGGCTAACAACGGCTGACACTAACACTGCTCCTGCGGCAGTGTCTTTTATAATTTTTATGGCAGGATGAAAATTGGGCTCTACCATATCGCAAAGTTTTTCAATGGATGCGTTGATCATTTCAAGTGATATTACCATTGCAATGCAAAGGAGCACTGCTATCCATTCGGTGTTAGAAATGTGCAGCGTAAAACCTGTAGCTATGGCAACGGCAGCAAAACATAACTCCAGCTTGCCATTGGTGTCGCTGCTGAAAAAAGTATATACTCCCCGGAAGGCATATGTAAAAGCTTTAAATAGTTTCATAACGTTATTGTTATATCAGGTGAATGCAGGCTGTTCTTTTAATGATGTATTTACCTGTAGCAGGTTATCGTCAACAGGTTTTTTTTGATAATTCACTTTTGAAAGAACAGTTTCCAGTACCGGTAAAATATTATTCAAACCCTTTGTTTTGATGATGAAATTCCAAACAGGTTCAAACTTTTTCCAACCGGCTGCATATGCAAAATGTTTGAGCATATGCTTTGGATGTTTATGCTGCATACCTGCCTTGAATATATTACTCCACGAGTAAAAGGATTTATAAGCATAATCATAGCCTTTCTTTAGTGCATGCTCATTCAACCCCCTTGTTTTGTATACAACATTTCTCGTGTCATACAAATCCCAATTGCTGTGCAGTATTCTTCCCTGCTGTTGCATTTCTTTATATAAACCCGTGCCGGGATAGGGAGTGAGTATATGAAATGTACAGGTGGTGAGGGCGTTGTTAACCGCCCATTCCACCGTCCTGTCAAATACATCTTCATCATCTTCGTCTAACCCAAAAACAAAACTGCCATTAATCATTATACCAAGACTGTGAAGCCGCCTGATGGCTTCATTATAATCCCTGCCAAGGTTTTGTTTTTTATTACTCTGCATAAGGTTTTTATTGCTCAGCGTTTCAAACCCGATAAACACACTCCGCATACCTGCTTCCGCAGCTTTTTCAATAAGGTTACCACGCAATATGGCGTCAACAGTTGATGCCCCCTGGAATACACGGTTCATTCCTTTCATTCCCTCAAAAAGGTTCAGTGCAAATTTTTGATTGCCGAATAAGTGATCATCAAGGAAGTATAAATGCCTTCCCGGAAGTCTGTCTATTTCAGCCAAGGCATCATCAGCTTTTTGTGTGTAAAATGATTTGCCGCCTTCAAAGAAAGCATCCTTATAACAAAAGCTGCAATGGTGCGGGCAACCCCTTGTAACAACTATTGAGTTAGGAACGAGATAGTAATTCCTCCTGATCAAATCTCTTCTTATTGGAGGAACCTGTTCAATGCTTCTTTCAAATGAAACATACTTTTTGCGCGGTTGTTTATTTCTGAAATCATTCAGAAATTTTGGAAAGGTTTCTTCACCGGGGCCAATAAAAATACTATCTGCATGAGGCGCGGCTTCTTCAGGTAATGAAGTTACGTGCAGGCCACCCAAACAAACATAGCTTCCTTTCATTCTGTAATGATCAGCCAGCTTGTAGGCCCTGAATGCATTGGTAATATACACCTGTATAATTACAAGGTCGGGTGAGTCATCTGTATTTAATTCTTCCACATGCTCATCCTGCAGATCAATCTCATCATCGGCACTGCAATATGCAGCCAGTGTTGCAAGCCCTAAAGGGGGAAACAACGAATATTTTATCGGTCGCCAGTATGGGCTCTTTGCTTCTGTAAGTGCCGGTAATATCATTTTTATTTTCATGTTGTTTTATTTTTATCCTCACTATAACCCCGCTCCAACCAGGGCAGGGTTATAACCACAACTACTGTGAGGATTAATTTTATATACTGTTATGATAATGCAATATTTGCTTTTGCCGGGATGACATTCTTACCATACCAGTCAATTTTTCTTGAGTAATACATGATGATGGCAATGAGTATGAACAATCCTATACTTCCGAACAATAATGCGCCATCCTGTAATTGTATCAGGATAAATATGAAGCTGTATAACATTGCGAGCAATCCACCGAAGAGTAATGCTATTTTCCATTTGCCAAACAGGCTTTTTGTATATAGCGTTATCAATAATACGGTTGCTGTTGTTGCAATAGCATACGCGATATTAAAGCGAACATATTCTGAAATTGATAAGAGTAATGTGTAAAATATGCTCAACGCCAGTCCTATTAATACATATTGTACAGGGTGAACTGCCGTTTTCTGTAATATTTCCACAAAGAAGTATAACCCGAATGTGAGTGCTATAAACAATATAGCATATTTAACCGAGCGCATTGTTTTGGAATAAGAGTCTACAGGTTGTAATAAAGTGATGCCGAAATCAGAAGCAGCAATATCGTATTTTTCGTTTTTCCAGCTTTGCGGATAGTTCCTGTTCAGGTGTTGGATTTTCCAGTCTGCGGTAAATCCTTTAGCTGTAATAACAGGAGTTGTGAGTGGAAGAAAGCTGCCATCAAACGAGGGATTTGTCCACGGTGAAGAAAAATGTACTTCTGTGGTCTTGCCAACAGGCGTAAATGATAATCTTTCTGACCCGCGTATACGCAATTGTATGGTAAAGCTGTTAGTCTTTGCAGCAGCATCTTCATTAAGATTAATGCCTGTATTTACACCATTTGCAATAACAGCATTATCGGGAACACCTGCATTAAAAGTATAACTGCTGTCGTTCCACTGAATATTTAATTGCTCTTCAATTCCCCTGAAATCATCAATACCCATGCAGATAAAAGCCCTGTCTGTATGAAGATCAGTTTTGGCAATATTGAGTTTACCTGTATTCAGTGGCGCAAAATCTCCCTGAATAATAATGTCTGATTTATATACCGCGATATTGAATATGCTTCGATGCCGTATTTCGGGTTGCAGCTTACCGTTAATAGTTAAATGTTCTGGTAAGAAGTACGCAAATTTTTCAAATACATTTACTTTACCATCTTTATCCTGTACAGATTCACTGTAGGGAATAACCAGCAGCGGGCCCGTAATGGTTTGAGCGCCTGCCCATTTAGAACTCACCTCTCTTGCAACTTCGCGTTGCCTGTCTGACCTTTCGCTCACCAGGTTCATGATGAATGCTGAAGGAATAAGCATAACAAGGATGAGAAAACCTACAATCACCCCTTTTATAGTATACCTGTTCCTGTGTAAAAAATTGTCTTCCTGAGTTTTGTTTTGCATCATAGTATTTGTTTTAAAAGTGCTTTGAATTTCAAAGTATATAATTAAAAAAATTTTACCCTAACGATTTTATCATTGCTTCCAACCCGTCAAGATGTGATTTAAATGCTTTTTCACCTGCTTTTGTTACGGAGTATGTAGTATTTGTTTTTCTGCCGATAAAACCTTTCTGCACTTTTATATAGCCGTTCTCTTCCAGGTTTTTGAGATGGGATGCAAGATTGCCATCCGTTACATCCACAATTTCTTTAAGCTGGTTAAAGTTAAGTTCCTCGTTCACCATAAGCGAACTCATAATGCCCAACCTTATCCGGCTGTCGAATACTTTATTTAGATTTTCTATCGGATTCTTCATTTGTTTGTTTTAGCTGTCGGCTGTCAGCTGTCAGCTATCAGCAGCATATGTTGTCCATACCTGACCCCTGATAGCTGAAGGCTGACAGCTAACTCTACACCGTTCTTTCATGCTTCCACCACATCATTGCGCCGTATACTATATGCAGCACACCAAAACCTATTGTCCAAAAATATAAACCATATCCCAAAAACCAGCAATTGATCAGCCCTAATATTACTTCACAGTAGCCCAGGTATCTGACTTCACCCAAAGTATACTTGCCTGCGTTGATCAATGCAATGCCATAAAATATTAAACAGCCCGGTGCTATCATACCAAAATAACCCAATTGTATCATGCGCAGTAAAAAAATGCCCCCCGCCATCAAAGGGAAAGCTACATTCCATACTAATCTTTTGGAAGAAGTTCCCCAGATGGGTACGTTATTTTTTTTGCTTTTTATCCAGGTAAAAATTAATGCCAGTATAAATGCGGCAATCAAAGTAAACAATGCAATGCGGAATAATTTATATCCCATAAATTGTTTCAATGAAATGATATCAGGATGATAGTTATCATAATCTCTATGTACGCTGCTGTTGCTTATTATGTCAAATGCAAACCAGGCGCCAATTAAAGCGCATACGCCTGCCGCAATACCGCTTAAACCACTTAAACTGATAAAACGGCTGCTGCGTTCCATCATCTGTTTAATATCTTTTAGCGTGTCTAAACCCGTATTTCTGTCTGACATAAAAGTACTTTGAAAATCAAAGTAAGTATTAAAATTCTATCTATGCAAGTTTTTTCGATAGATTTTTTTGAAAAATATATATGTAATAAAACTGAGATAACTTTGAGTTAATTCATTAGCGGTTATTATAAAAACTAAAAATATACAGCTCTTGCAACATCAAAAACTTTCATTCGCCATTGGTCTTCGGCCCTAATTTGCATTCCGGTATTCGTTAGGGGTTACACCAACCTTTTGCCTGAACAAACGGGTAAAATGCTGCGGGTATTTAAAACCCATTTCAAACGCAATCTCATTAATGGTTTTACTATTGTCAAAAACCTTGTTTTTAGCAACATCAATAATTTTGTTCTGAATATATTCCTGTGCAGATCTCCCGGTCTCTTTCTTAATTAAATCCCCGAAATAATTAGCGGATAAGTTCAATGCATCAGCACAATAAGCAACGGAAGGCAACCCGGTCTGCTGAGGTTTGTCAGCAGCGAAATAACTGGTCAACAGCTCTTCAAATTTCTCCAATACACCCCTGTTAACGTTTTCGCGGGTAATGAATTGCCTGTCATAAAACCGGGTGCAATAGTTCAATAACAGCTCGATGTTGGAAGCAATAAGTGTTTTACTGTGCTTGTCTATAGACTGGGTCAATTCATACGTGATCTTATCAAAGCATTCCAGTATCATTTTCTTCTCCCGTTCTGACAGGTGGAGCGCTTCATTGGTATAATAAGAAAAATAGCCGAATTCCTTCATCCGTTTTCCAAGTGGTGTATTATGTAGCAGGTCCGGGTGAAAAGTGAGCGCAATTCCTGTTGGTTGATATACTTCAGGGTTTGTTACGTCTATTACCTGCCCCGGGGCAAAAAATACGAGAGTGCCTTCCTGGTAGTCATAATAACTGTTGCCATACCGGATGTCGCCGCATTTTACATGCTTCAGCACAATACAAAAAATATTGAAGGTCATTCTGTGACCTGATCTCGGATCAGCCCTGGAGATATCTACTATGCTCACCAGGGGATGTAAAGTTGGGTTATTGTTGAATACATTATAGTCATGAACCGTATTGAAAATAATAGCTCTTTCCATGTCCTTGTTTTCTGGTGCAAAATTACACACTCCCGGATAACAGCGGCTTTTCCATGTATTTGATCAGTAATAATGGTAACAAAAACAGTGATCTGTATACCAGCAGGCTCATTTTCAGATCTGAAATTTGCAGTACCATATCAAAAAGGATAAAATGAAAAAGAGAAAATTAGGAAACAGCGGTTTAGAAGTATCTGCATTGGGGCTGGCTGCATGGGACTGAGTTTTGGTTATGGCCCTGCTACCTCAAAACAGAAGGCCATCAAATTGATCCGCACCGCTTTTGAAAAGGGCGTTACTTTCTTTGATACTGCCGAGGCATACGGACCGTACACCAATGAGGCGTTATTGGGAGAAGCGCTTGCGCCTTTCCGTAATGATGTGGTAATTGCCACCAAGTTCGGTTTTAAAGATGGCAAACCCGATGCGGGAATGGATAGCCACCCCGAACGTATAAAAGCATATGTAGATGAGGCGCTCACAAGATTAAAACGGATGTGATTGATCTGCTTTACCAGCACAGGGTTGATCCGAATGTACCTATTGAGGATGTAGCAGGTACGGTTAAGGAACTGGTACAACATGGAAAGGTGAAATATTTCGGGCTTTCTGAAGCCGGTGCGCAAACTATCCGGAAGGCTCATAACATTCATCCGGTTACTGCATTGCAAAGTGAATATTCCATGTTTTTTCGTGAACCGGAAAAAGAGATCATTCCTGTGCCGGAAGAGCTGGGAATCGGTTTTGTGCCATTCAGCCCATTGGGCAAAGGATTTCTGACAGGAGCTATCAATTGTCAGCTTTACAGAAAATGAGTTGAAGGAGTTCAGGAACAGCCTTGAGAAGATAAAAGTAATGGGTGTGAGAAAACCGGAGGAGGCATTGACAGATAAAGTATGATGATATTTATGTAGTGAAATGATGTTTGTACGTTTTAGTGAGACGTGAAATGTGAAATGCATGCTCACTTCTCACATGGCACAGTGTATTTCTATACAGGGTTACCAAAATAAACGTACAAGCCAGGGGATTTCTTTTTTAAAGTAATGTTATACCCAAAAAGATAATGTCATTTAGTTGAACGCTAAGAGAAGTTTTTATATTTAAAAGCGTTCGATATTTTGCTTTGGTGCTGAGATTAAAACCAACACACTTCCGCCGTATTTGCGAACCCGCCTGCATGAAGACCTGAGATGAATGAAAGTAACGGAGGGTAAACCGATTTCTCAAGAATTCAAAAGCAGAGATGACTTCTCCCGACGCCGGTTGGGGTAGCCGGCGGCATTGCCGAAACTCAGGAAATGTTAAAACCTGCAACTCATTCTTCTTATCGTTTTTTTGCTTCCACCTTTTTCCATGTCTTTAAAGTAAAAACGAAGGTCATCCGTCAACATAATAAAGCATTTGTAAACAATAAAAATTTATACAATGAACAGAAGTATTTTAAAGCCAATAGTGGCAGGCGTATTAATTGGCGCAGCACTGTTTTTTATTCCATTTTTTGTGCTTAGGGTAGTTGCATTTTTTCTGATAGCAGGATTGATTTTCCGCCTGTTTGCAGGAAGGAGAAGGAGGTTTGGCAGCAATTTCGGCGAACAGCGTTTTGCATTTGTTGATCGCATCCGCAATATGAGCGATGAAGAATACCAGGCATTTAAAACAAATCCCCGCGGTGCATTTGGCTGCGGTGGTTTTAACAGGAAACAAGATTCATCCACCAGTCAAAATCCTCAATAATGAATTACAGGAACAGATTTTTAACAGGACTGGCTGCCGCAGCCATTACGTTCGCAAGCCTGATGGCGTTTGTAGGACCGAAACGTTTTGCAGAATATAGAAAACATCATTTTGGTTATGAAAGGCATTGCGGGGAAAAAGAAAAGGCAGGTGAATCTTACCTTCGCGTCACAACAAATGAATAATTGATGAACCTGTCAGGTGTTAAGCTTATTGCCACAGATATGGATGGTACATTACTCAATTCAAAAAAACAACTCAGCGGATCTTTCTATAACATATTTGATAAGCTAAGGGCAAAAGGCATTTTGTTTGCAGCCGCCAGCGGGAGACAGTTGTATAATTTGCAAAGCGAGTTTTTACCTGTAAAAGATGACATGATATTCATAGGGGAGAACGGAAGCTTTGTAACATATAAAGAGAAGGAATTACAGGTGCAGCCATTGAATAAAGCAATAGTTCCGGAGCTTATTCGTATTGCAAGAACTATCCCTGATGCATACACGATATTATGCGGCAAAAATCAGGCATATATTGAGGATGTGAATGAAGATTTTATGAAGAACGTGGAAATGTATTATGACAGGCGTACTTATGTTGATGATTTATTAAAAGTAACTGATGATGATATGCTGAAAATTGCTATCTGCGATTTTGCCGGTTCTGAGAAGAACAGCTATACTTTTTATAAACAGTTTGAAGATGAGTTACAGATAAAAGTTTCAGGCAGTATATGGCTTGACATTTCAGATAAGATGGCAAATAAGGGGCGGGCGATCAAAGCCTTGCAAAAACGATTTAATATCGGCTTTAATGAAACAATGGTATTTGGTGATTATATGAATGATCTTGAAATGATGAAAGAAGCCTATTTCAGTTACGCCGTAGAGAATGCGCACCCTGAAATAAAAGAAGCGGCACGGTTTATTACAGCATCTAATGATGAGGATGGGGTAATAAAGGTGCTGGAGCAGTTACTGGAAGAAATAGAATAATGCTATGCTTTCCTATGTACCTTATGCTTCTATGTGGTGAATAAATTACCTGAATTAAAACCGGTTTCAAAAACTTCCCTTAATTTTCATGCTGGTTTTGAAATTCCCGCAATGAGTAAACAAAACAGCATACGAACAGTAAATGTTACCCGATATGTAACTCCCTTACGTGAAGGCGGTTCATTGCCCGCTATTGCGGAAGCGGATGATGACTTTTTATATGTGCTCAAATTCAGGGGAGCGGGGCAGGGTCCAAAATCACTGATTGCAGATTTAATAGGCGGGGAAATTGCCAGGGCGCTCGGGTTAAAAGTGCCTGAAATTGTTTTTGCAAACCTTGATGAAGCCTTTGGCCGCACAGAACCGGATGAAGAAATACAGGATTTATTGAAGGCCAGCACAGGATTAAATCTTGCACTGCATTATTTATCCGGTGCTATTACATTTGATCCGGCGGTAAATAAAGTTGATTCAACACTTGCATCACAAATCGTTTGGCTTGATGCGCTTTTAACCAATGTAGACAGAACAGCAAGAAATACCAATATGCTGATATGGCATAAAGAATTGTGGCTGATTGATCACGGTGCATCATTATACTTTCATCACTCATGGCAAAATTGGGAGGAGCAGGCAAAAAAACCATTTGTACAAATTAAAGATCACGTATTGCTGCGTTGGGCAAATGATATTGATAAGGCAGATGAAACATCCAGGAAAATACTTACGCCGGAGCGCATTAAAGATATTGTATCGTTGGTGCCAGATGAATGGCTTGTACATGATAATGAAACAGCCGAAGCGCAACGAAAAGTATATATTGACTTTTTGAATACACGCATTAACTCATCAGATATTTTTGTAAAAGAAGCACAACATGCAAGACAACAGGTTATTTGAATATGCGGTGATTCGTGTTGTGCCCCGGGTAGACAGGGAGGAATTCCTGAACGTGGGTGTTATTTTGTATTCAAGAGATTATAAATTTTTACAGGCTAAATATACAATTGATGAGAAAAGGTTAAAAGCTTTTTCGCCTCAGTTCGATATTGCGCTTGTGAAAAATCATATATCTGCCTTTGAAAAAATCTGCTCTTCGGATGTTGATGGCGGGCCAATTGCAACACTTGATATGGCATCAAGATTTCGCTGGCTTACTGCAACAAAAAGTACCATAGTGCAAACCTCCAAAGTGCATCCGGGGCTAACCAAAGATCCGCAGCAAACGTTAATTAAACTGCATAATGAGCTGGTGCTCTGAATTAATAATAAACAACGATAAGCCATGCTTAACAGACGCGATTTATTGAAGTATACAGGTATTGCTGCCATCGGTACAATTTTGCCAGGATTTTCCCTACATGCTGAAACACATGAAAATGGTGCGGGTCCATTCAGGTATTGCCTTAATACCAGTACTATTATGGGGCAAAAACCCGGCTTACTTAAAATGCTCAACATAGCATCTGCCGCCGGCTATGATGGAGTGGAGCTTTGGATAACAGATATTAAGGAATACCTTAAAAATAATTCTGTTGACTCACTGGCTAAATATATAAAGGACAAAAATCTTGCTTTTGAAAATGCCATCAGCTTTACCACCTGGATGGTTGATGATGATGCTAAACGTAAGCTGGGGCTAAAAGAGCTTGAAGAAGAAATGAAGATGCTTGCTGCATTAGGTTGCAGGCGTGTTGCCGCGCCACCTTCTGGCGTAAATAAAGATGATGTGATTGATTTTCAAAAAGCGGGTAGCTATTACCGTGAGATACTGGATTTGGGAAGAAAATATGGCGTAATGCCTCAACTGGAATTTTGGGGGGCTTCAGGCACTTTATATAACCTGGGGCAGGCATTGGCTATTGCCGCCGCTGCCAATGATCCGGATGCACGTATCTTACCCGATGTATATCATCTTTTCAGGGGAGGGTCAGGCTTTAACGGGCTGAAGCTTGTAAATGGTAATGCAATAGAAATTATCCATATCAATGATTATCCTGCTTCCAAACCGGTTAATGAACAAACCGATGCAGACCGTGTATATCCCGGGGATGGCGCTGCCCCGCTCAAACAGGTGCTTACTGACCTTAAAGCCATAGGAGGCACTAAAGTGCTGTCGCTTGAATTGTTTAATAGAACATACTGGCAGCAGGATGCGTTACTGGTTGCCAGGACGGGTTTGGAGAAGGTAAAGAAGGTTGTGGGAGAAGTGTTAGCTTAGCATCAGTTTAAAATTATTTTTTTAAATAACCATTGATATATTTCCTGCCACGAATTCCGGTGTTCGCATCGGTGGAACAGGGTTTGCTACACAAAGAGCCACAAAGCATACACAAAGTTATACAGCGCGTTTTATTATTCTTTGTGCCTCTTTGTGTATCCTTCGTGTACCTCTGTGAAATAACCAGGTTGTTACCTTGGAATTATTCGTGATAATGAGTGTGATTTGTGGCTAAAACTGTACGCAATCATTATATCAAAAAAACCCGCAATTGTTTTTAAACAGCTTCTTAGGAAAGAAATACAGATGTTAGACAGGGTTACGAACCTTTAAAAGGTTCTGAACCCATTCACGCTAATCTCCCATATACTCCCAGGCACTCTGGTACGCATCGTGCTTCTCTGTATACGCTATAAAATTCGCATAAAAAGGAAACCGGCTGAGTGTAGCACCATCACCAATAACAACAAGTTTTTTTCTTGCCCTCGTCATAGCAACATTCATGCGGCGGATATCAGAGAGAAACCCGATTTTACTATCCGCGTTGCTGCGCGTCATGCTGATATAAATAATATCACGTTCCTGCCCCTGGAAGCTGTCAATGGTATTTACCGTTATCTTATTGGTGTACGCTAAAAGATGAACGGCCTGCTGCATCTGCTCCTGTAATAAGGCAACCTGTTGCCGGTATGGAGATATGATGCCGATGGTTGGGAAATTTTCCTGCGTATAATATGCTGAAAGTGTATTTATAAGTTGGGTAAGATGTTTAAAAACAAAGGACGCCTCTTCCGGGTTAGAAACAGCCGTTCCTTCAATCTTTTCCTCAAAGCCGCAGCCGGCAGTATCTATAAACCGTAAAGGAGCTATGGCTTCCTGCAATACATGCGCCGCTACAGAGTGGTGGGCTTTCAGCTTACTTTCATAAAACACGCCTGAAGAATAGCCCATAATAGTTTCATGCATTCTGTATTGTTCTTCCAGCAGGCATACCGCCCCAGGATGCAGGGCTATACATTTTTCAAGCAGTGTTGTTGATAAGCCGCCTGCTGCAGCTTCTTCAGATTTTATGGTGGGTGGTAACTGTAAATGATCGCCTGCCAATATAACTTTTGTTGCTTTTAAAATGGGTATCCAGCAGGCCGGCTCCAACGCCTGCCCGGCTTCGTCTATTACCACTGTATTATATTTCAGGCTACGTATAGCATAATGATTCGCTCCTACCAGTGTGGCTGTAATGACCTGTGATTTTTCAAGCAGGTCATTCATTATGTATTGTTCGGTTTTTTCAACATCCTTCATTATTTTGTGCGCTTCGTCAAACAATGCTTTACGCTGTTCTCTTTCTGCTTTGCCGAAGTTGCGTTTATACTTATGCGCCATATTCTTAAACTCACCGGCCTGCTTTTTCATCTTCTTTATTTCCTTCATACTGCTATGCTGCGCCATCTTACTATCAAGCGTAAGCGACATCAATGCTTCAGATACTCTTGCAGGGTTCCCTATACGCAGCACATTTATATTTTCGGCTGATAATTTTTCACTCAAAAGATCTACAGCGGCATTGCTCGGCGCCACAACAAGCATCTGTTTATGATCTTTTTGTATCAATGCCTTAATAGCCTGCACCAATGTAGTTGTTTTGCCGGTGCCGGGTGGACCATGAACGATGGCAAGCTCATTAGCCTGGAGGATTTTGTTTACCGCTGCCTGTTGAGATTGATTTAACCTGCCGCTTTTAAATGGAGTGCCTGATTCATAAAACGAAGGTTTTCTTTCTCCTGTTAATATTTTAATGAGTGTATTTTCTTTTTCACCCTCCGAAAGTATAACAGCATTTTTAAGCGCATACTGCATTTCATCATAGCTGTTATCATCAAACAGCAGGTCGATGCCTAATTTTCCATCCCTGCTCCAGTCGGGCAGCTCATCTGTGCGCAGTGTTATTTTTAAACGGTTGCCTGATTGATGGCTTATAATACCTTCTACCCTGCTTTCTTTGGGGGAATGATTGGAGAAAAGTGCCGCTGAAGCTCCAAAACGAAGCTGATGTGGAATTTCATGATGTGTCGTTCGTTCAACCTCAACCGTCAGGTAATCACCCTTGCTCATTTCTGTATCCCGTATCGCAACAGGGTACCAGCTTATGCCATTAGCTCTTCTCTCCAGTATGGACGAGCGCTCAATTAATTCCTTATAAGCGTTTTCATCTTCCTGCCGCTCTGTTTTCAATAAATCCAGCAGCTTTTTAAAATAATCCATCGGGTAAAGGTAAACAGGAATTCAGGATTAGGGACAAGGTTAATAGCGGTAAAGGTTGCTAATCCGGCAGTGGTTCAGCAAAACATCCGAATTCATTTAATAGTGCGATAATTCGTTCATTTATGATTTGTAGCGTGTGGCTTTCAATCCTCAGGATCCTGTCACAATCATGTAAATCGAAATTAACAATATATCCCGGAAAGCGCTGGTGTATGGCCTGTAGCAGGAGTATGGTTTGCCTGCTATCAGCAACATTGGTTTTAAACACTTCAATTGTTTTCATGCTGATGTTTTTACAAACTAAACACTACAGCATGACAACCCTATGGCAGTTCGGAGCCACATAAAAATATTTTCTTCCGGAGTAAAAAATTAAGAGCCGCGAATTACCGTGGCTCTGCCTGTATTGTTCTTAAAAAAGTAGAAGACTTATGCTACTGTATAATTATTTTTCCTGTTGATACCTGTACATCGTTTGTTGTTACTGAAACAAGATATATTCCCTTTGCACGCATATTTTCAGTTGAAATTTTTACCGGGTTACCTGCTACGATATTACCAACTGATTGTCTTTTGATAATCCTTCCGCTCAGATCAGCGATAATTATTTCTGCTTTATTAGCTGTTTTATTTACCGCTATTGAAAAATAATTATTGGTTATCACAGTAGGGTAAATGTTAACCGCCTGCTGCGATGAAACATTTAAACGTACTGATACAATTTTTGAATAAGTAACCACCCCGGTAAGGTCGGTTATTTTAAGCCGGTAGTAATTTATACCGCTAACAGGATGCTTATCAGGATAACTATATGTTGTGGTATTAACAGATCCTGTTATTTGCTGTACTGAAGAGAACGTATTAGCATCTGCGCTTCTTTCCATTTCAAAAACATCAGGATTGCTTCCATTCGCTATAACCCAGTTTAATTCAACCGTATTATTTTTTTCAATCGCTGTAAAAGCTTCAAGCGAAACCGGTAAAAGCGATAATGTTTGAAGTGTAAAGCTCACCCGGTTATCTCCTGAGTTTTCATAATACTCTAATACCATATTATAAGAACCATTGAGTGAAATTGATGCTGAAGTAGTAGCGTAAGACTGTAAAACCCATCTATCAATCAACCATGTAGCACCACCATCAAGGCTCAGCCTGTACCCGTCATCGCCACCAACAGTAAACATATAAGTGCCTGCCGCAAAAGTTTTTGTTAATCTATAACGGGCGCTGAAAGTTTCTGTTTGAACCCCGCAGGCGCTTGTTGCATAAGTGGTATTGCTACCACCAAAACTTTCATCAAAATTGGGGTTGGAGCTTATTCCTTCGGTTACACGACCCATATAGGCATCAAAATTTATCCCGTCATAAATGTACCCATACCATACATTGCTGGCGCCATATACTGCGGTGTTTTCGGTACCGCTGCAAACTGTGGCTACAGAAAAAGAAATCCTGTTTGCACCACCGTTTTCGTAGAACTCTAATACCATATTATAAGTTCCGTTCAAACTTACCGTATAGGTTGTTGTAGCATAGCTCTGGTCAAACCACCTGTCAATAATCCAGCTTGTACCGCCATCAAGGCTTAACCTGTATCCATCATCTCCACCAACTACAAAAGTATATGTGCCACTTGTAAAAGTTTTGGTAAGCCTGTAGCGAACACTGAAAGTTTCAGTTTGTACGCTACATGAAGTAGTATTGTAGGTTACATTATCACCTCCAAAGCTTTGATCAAAGTTGGGGCTTGAGCTGCTACCTTCATTTACATACCCTCTGTATGTAGTAAGATTTGAGTTATCATATACATATCCTATCCATACATTATTAGTACCGTAAGTATTCTGATTTCCGGTAGGAGTACACTGGCTCTGTGCTGCCAGCACAAACAGTATAATATTAAAAAAGAGAAGTGAGATTTTTTTCATAACATTTTGCTTTAAGACCTTCATGCGTACAATCAAACGATAGCCAATAAGTGTTATTGCTTATTGTTTATTAGGTATATACTTATTTGAATTTAGGGTTTTTATTGTAAAATATTAGGGGTAAATGATATAATTATTTTACAATTTAATGATTATCAGTAGTATATAGTTTTAACTTTGTATGATATTTGGTTTTTATAATGCAGTAACAGGAAGTCAAATGGAACGTATTTTTCGGCTTGCGGCAAGAAACCGTCGATGAAAAAAGTGTTGTTTCCTGTTGATATATGTTAAATGCTGTTTAAATTAAAGTATGGTAGTATATAATATCACCACAAAAGTAACCTGGCAAATCGCCGATGAATGGGTAAAGTGGCAGCAGGAGGAACATATACCCGAAATGCTGGCAACATCATTATTTGCTGATTATAAAATATTCAAATTGCTCGAACAGGAAGATGATGAAGGACCGACATTTACCATACAATTCTTTTTCAACGCTCCTGAAGAATACGATGCGTATATACAATTGCATTCAGCAGTACTGCGGGAGAAAGCTGTCAGGCGATGGGGAAATCAAAGCATATCATTTCGCACAGTAATGCAGCTTGTTAACTAAATGTGGAAAATAGCAGAACCTGGTAAATACTAAAGCGGCACACATTTTTTCCATTTCCGGCAGCAGCAGCTTCAATGATTGCTTTGCTGAAACCCGGTACAGTAGCGGGTTTCAGCAGATGATCATCCAAATGTTAAAAATTATCTTTTTTTATGCAACCCTTACAACCCTTATCCACAGCGGGTTCGGAAGCATTGATATAATTTACTTAATAGCAGAAAAATTTTGCCAGATATAAAAAGCATCTATATTTGCCCACCTAAATACATTTGTAAAACAATATATCATGAACAAAGCAGAATTAATCGCAAAAATTGCTGATGATGCCGGCATCACAAAAACCCAGGCTAATGATTCATTGGATTCTTTCATTGAAGCTGTTACCAAAACTTTGAAAGGCGGTGGTAAAGTAACATTAGTGGGTTTCGGAACTTTCTCTGTTTCTAAACGTGCAGCACGCAATGGCCGTAACCCTCAAACCGGCGCGGTGATTAAAATCAAAGCTAAAAAAGTTGCCCGCTTTAAAGCCGGTAAAGAATTATCTGCTAAATTATAACAGCATATTCAGTAACTTATAAGCAGGATGCAGGTCTTGTATCTTGCTTTTTTTATTTTTGCCATACTGTTTTAAACATCGTTCAATTTACTATTATGGGTAGAGGAGATAAAAAAACTAAAAAAGGTAAAATTGCACAAGGTTCATTTGGTAAGAGCAGACCTGCCAAACCAAAGAAAGCCGCTGCAAAAAAATCTGCATAACAGTTATTAATACATTGATACTGTTAGGAATGACTGCGAAGTATATGCTTCGCAGTTTTTGTTTTACAGAAATTATTTCACGCGGCGCTCACAGCGGAGCGGCGTTAATAATGCATTCCTTTACGTACTTTGTTTTCTTACAAAACTTCGCGTGAAAATTCTCTCACGGCGCTAAACGCTCCATTTTCCATTCACTGTTTTCCTGTAGTGTATATTGCAAGCGGTCGTGCAGGCGGCTTGGTCTTCCCTGCCAGAATTCTATAACCACCGGTCTTACAATGTAGCCGCCCCAATAATCCGGTCGCTCAATTTTTTTGCCGGCAAAAAGAGATGCATTCTTCTCATATAAATTATCAAGCCATTGCCTGTTTTCAATTACATGGCTTTGCGGTGATGTAAGCGCTCCTATTTGTGATCCTTCGGGCCTGGAATGAAAATAATTATTACTTTCCTCTGCCGGCACCTGCTGCACCAAACCTGTTATGCGCACCTGGCGTTCTAATTCTTTCCAAAAAAATACAAGGCATGCTTTGGGGTTATCTGCCAGTTGATGCCCTTTAAAGCTTTCGTAGTTGGTAAAAAAAGTAAAACCCTTTTCAGAAAAATCTTTTAATAAAACTATTCTTGCAGAAGGTATGCCATCAGCGGAAGCGGTAGCAAGTGTCATCGCATTTGCTTCCAGTATTTCAGATTCAACAGCTTCTTTCCACCATTTGCCGAATTGCTTTATAGGGTCATGCTCCGCATCTTCTTCAAGCAATTGTTTTTTTGCATAATTAATGCGTATACCTGCAATAGATTTATCTGCCATAGTTGGTTGTTAAAGTAATTGCCATGGATACTGCATTAAAAGTATAGAGACTTCATTCGTGTATTCGTGGCATTACCTGTCCGCAAAGGTAACCCCAAAAAACTTTCGTTTAAATTTTTATCATACGCATTATATATCCTCAATCCTTTTATTTTTGTCGCCCTGTGTTATAATTTTTGAGTGATGGACAAAAAGGAGCTTATTGTTTTGCAGATTTCTCCCGGCGATTTTTTAAGTGTCTCGCCTGTTATAAACAAATTAAATATTGTTAAAAAGGGAACAACTATCAATCTTAATACAGAGGTATTGGATTGGTCCCTTGTACGTAAGGTTTTCAGAGACGCACCTAAACCATTCAGAGATGTTTTGATGGATTGCTGCGAAGAGGCTATTGTGGAGCAGAAGCAGCATATTAAACATTTGCATAGTGTGCAAAGAACGGATATCAGCTGGGATGCTTTCTTTTCAAAAAATATAGCGGCTTACTGGCATAAAGCATTCGAAACGCTTAAGCCATACTTTTCACTGGTAAAATGGTATCAAAAAAAGCCGCAGCCCGGTAAAAAGAGTTTTCTTACCGGGCCCTGCTCATTCAGCACATTCAGACCCGCGCTGCAATTTGAGGTGCATAAAAAAAATAACTTGCTCTCACTGCATTGTAATGTTGTGCTGAATGGTACACAATATGAACTGCATTCATTTAACAGGTTTGAATTTTTCCTGGAAAGCAAAAGCGAATATTTTATGCTTGCTTACCGTGATTATTTAACCCTTGAAAAAATAAAATTACTTCCTGTTGCCAGTTATGCTTCTGACCCGCAGGCGTTCGCCAAATATATTCTCGCAGACCTTGAAAAAAATTATCCTGTAAACAGGAATAATCACTTCCCGGTTAATGAGGTTGTTATAACACCTGTTAACAGGCTTTTGCTGAGTGAATTGAATAATGCTTTTTTAATGCTTACCCCGCAATGGTTATATGATGGGATAGTAGCAGAAGGAGAATGGAAGGATACTTTTGAAGTAGTGAAAGATGGTGAAGCCGTAATTATAAAACGCGATAAAGCAATAGAAGATGGTTTTGTAAAAACAATTGTAGCGCTTCACCCCAATTTCACCAACCAGCGAAACGGCTATTACTATCTATCCTTTGCTGATGCGCAGAAAAAGCAATGGTTCATGAAAGTGTATCATCAGCTGCTGCAAATGGATATTGAAATAGTGGGTATGGATATGCTGAAATATTTCCGTTACTCACCGCACGAAGCGCTTACGGAAATGACGCCTGTTCGGGAAAATGAGCAATGGGTGGTATATGAAATGGATCTTTCATTCGGTAAAGAAAAAGTACCACTGGCTGAGTTGCAGAAAATGTTGCTGGCTGGCCAAAAAGCATTGTTACTGAAAGATGGCTCGCTTGGTGTATTGGGTGAGGTGTGGATACGGCAATATGCGTCAATAGTAAAGCATGGCAAAATCAATAATAATGAAATAGAAGTACTGCGATGGATGGCAGTGGCAACCGAAGAAAGCTCCGGCGATGAGATGCCGTTGAAGCAGGCTGTGCAAAAAAACTGGTGGAGCAAATGGCAGCAATGGCAACGCGAGGATGGTTTGCAATATTCATTGCCCGATGCATTAAATGCGCTTTTGCGCCCTTATCAGCAAAAGGGCTATGAGTGGTTATTATTGTTGAATGAAATAGGTGCGGGAGCTTGCCTGGCGGATGATATGGGTTTGGGAAAAACATTGCAGAGCATAGCAGCTATCGTATCTTATATTGCAAAGAAACCTTCTTCAAAAAACATCATCATCTGCCCGTCTTCGCTTATTTATAACTGGCAAAAAGAGTTTGAGCGGTTTGCGCCTGCCGTAAAAACAGTGGTATATCACGGCGCCAGCCGCAAGAAAGAAGCGCTCACTGATCTTCAGCATCACGTAATTATAACCACATATAGTACTATGCGCAATGATGCAGATGATATAGCGGAACAAGGCTACGGTATGGCTGTAATTGATGAAAGTCATAACATCAAAAATCCTTCCACACAAATAGCGCAGGCAGTAATGAAAATACGTGCTGATTTTCGTTTAGCTCTTAGCGGTACTCCCGTGGTAAATAATACATTCGATCTCTATTCACAACTCAATTTTGTTGTGCCGGGTTTATTTGGCAGCAGGGAGTTTTTTAAAAGAGAATATGCTGATCCTATTGACAGCAGGCAGGATGAAGAAAAAGTAGCCGCTTTAAAAAAATTAACCGCACCGTTTATTCTGCGCCGTACCAAGGAGCAGGTAGCAAAAGATTTACCCGATAAAACAGAATCTGTATTGTGGTGCGAAATGAACGGCTTGCAGCGTAATGTATATGAAGATATTTTGCAGCAAACGCGTAACAGTATTTTTCTTGAAGTAAAGAAAAACGGGTTATCTAAAAGTAAGTTTTCTATTCTGCAGGGTATGACAAAGCTAAGGCAGGTGTGCAGTTCGCCTTTATTGCTTCCTGAAGATGATAAACAGGTACCCTGCCCGGAATCTGTAAAGGTGCAGGTATTGATGGATGAGCTGACGAATATTTTGCCATCACATAAAGCGCTGGTGTTTTCTCAATTCAGTTCCATGCTGCATTTGCTGGCTGAGGAATGTACAAATCGGGGTTTTTCTTTTTATCATTTTGACGGGCAAACGCCTCCGGCCAAAAGAGCTGAAATGGTGAATGCGTTTCAGGAGCCGGGTAATGAAGTGCCTTTGTTCCTGATTAGTCTTAAAGCGGGTAATACAGGTCTTACGTTAACTGCGGCGGATTATGTATTCCTCTTCGATCCCTGGTGGAATACAGCCATAGAAGATCAGGCGATAGACAGAACACATCGTATAGGACAAACAAAGAATGTTTTTGCCTATAAGATGATCTGCAAAGATACCATTGAAGAAAAAATCATCAACCTGCAACAGAAGAAGAAAAAGCTGTCTGAAGATTTGGTATCGGCAGATGAGGGCTTCGTGAAATCACTGACAGAAGAAGATATAGCGTATTTGTTTGGTTAGGATTGCTGTTGTTTTATTTTTATGTTATCAGCTTCTGCATTACTATTGAGCTTTTTTTGGCCCTTGTACTGAAACAATACTATTCGGCTTACCATGAACGCTAAACTGCAAATCGGCAACCGTTATTTACATGGCGGCCCGTATATGGTATTGCTGCGCCTAAGCATGTCGCCGGAGGCGACAAAAAAATGGTGCGTGGCGAAGACGCCACGCACAGCAGGATTAGAATTAGCTGCCCAATTTTTTTACCAACACCCGGCTGTTAATTAACTATGAAAAATGTACCTGCTTAAATATATTACATAAAAACATTTATCTTCGCCTTTTACGGCACAGGAAATGGTGTCTTCCTACTGAACCGCCCCGCTAAAGGCAGGGCTGATGGCGCCTACAGATTATAAGCAATGTATTGCTGTATATACTATAATTTGTAGGAATGAAAAAGGTAAAAGCTTCTTTTGAACATCTCTTTATTGTTTCTTATCTTTTTAAATGGACTTTATTAACGCTGCCTGTTTCATTGGTTGCAGGTTCGCTGGTTGCTTTATTTTTATGGCTGCTTGAAAAAGCAATTGATTTCAGGGTTGCCAATCCGTGGTTGTTATTTCTACTGCCCGTTGCCGGTATTTTCATCTATGTCTTACATAAATATTCAGGCAAAAATGCTGAAGGCGGTAATAATCTCATTATGGATGAAATACATGAACCGGGAGGTGGTATTCCTTTCAGGATGGCTCCGCTTGTACTGATTACCACGGTCATTACACATTTGTTTGGCGGATCGGCAGGCAGGGAAGGTACTGCTGTGCAGATTGGAGGGAGCATCGCTCAATTCTTTGCAAAAAAATTAAAGCTGTCGCAGGAGGATGTAAAAACTCTTTTGATGACAGGTATTGCCGCAGGATTTGGTGCCGTGTTCGGTACTCCCGTTACAGGCGCCATTTTTGCACTGGAAGTACTTGCATTAGGCAGAATAAAATATGATGCCCTGATGCCCTGCTTTATTGCCAGTGTGTTTGCAGATATAGTCTGCGCTGCATGGGGTATTCATCATACACATTACCACATTAATTTAGCCAGAGAAGCCGTTGTGTTTTTTAACTATTTCCATTTTAATTTTCCATTGTTTATTAAAACAATTATAGCCGGGGTGGCTTTCGGACTTGCCGGCTATATGTTTGCTGAATTATCTCATACTATAAAAAATTACAGTAACCGGTGGATTAAAGTTAAATGGCTGATCCCGGCAATTGGTGGCGCCGTTATTATCCTGTTCTCTTTTGTATTAGGCACACAGGACTATCTCAGCCTCGGCGTAAGTAATCCTGACCCGAAAGCGGTTTCTATTATATCCTGCTTTAATGAAGGAGGAGCTACGTATTTCAGTTGGCTGTGGAAATTATTGTTTACAGCCATCACGCTTGGCACCGGCTTTAAGGGCGGGGAAGTGACCCCGTTGTTTTTTATCGGCGCTGCATTAGGCAATACCATCGCCACACTTACCGGCGCACCGGTCGACCTTATGGCCGGGCTTGGATTTATAGCGGTATTTGCAGGCGCTACCAATACCCCTATTGCCTGTACTATTATGGGTGTAGAGCTGTTTGGAGCAGACAACGTATTGTATTATGCCATAGCCTGCTTCACAGCTTACTATTTCAGCGGGCACTCCGGTATTTATAATGCACAGCGTATCGGCGTTTCTAAAGTAGATAAGTTAAATCATCATACCAATGAAACCTTACGTGAGTTGCGGCAAAAGCGTTTTAAAAACCATTAAGAAGTTAAGGGTCATTAAGACTTTTTTCTTAATTTTCTTAATGCCTTAGGGTTAATTATAAGAACTAATAGTGTTCCCGAATAATAAATATCATATGTCATGAAAACCGGAAATCTATATTACGCTGTAACCAGCGTTCCCACCTTTTCCCCGTTTACCACTTTAAGCAGGTTGCCGGGCTTGTTCATATCGAAAACAATAATCGGCAATTTGTTTTCCATGCACAATGTAAAAGCCGTCATATCCATCACCTTCAGGTTTTTATCAATGCATTCTTTGAAAGTAATGGTTTCATATTTTTTCGCGTCAGGATTTTTTTCAGGATCAGCAGTATATATACCATCCACTCTTGTTCCTTTCAATATAACATCTGCCTTAATTTCAATAGCTCTTAAAGAGCCTGCGGTATCAGTAGTAAAATATGGGTTACCCGTGCCTGCGCCAAAAATCACCACTCTTTGTTTTTCAAGATGACGCATTGCACGCCTGCGGATATAAGGTTCCGCTATCTGTTCCATTTTTATTGCACTTAGCAGGCGTGTATATAATCCTTCTTTTTCCATGGCTGCCTGTAACGCCATGCCATTAATTACGGTTGCCAGCATTCCCATATAATCCCCGTGTGCCCGCTCTATACCGGTTTCAGATTCATTCATTCCCCTGTAAATATTACCACCGCCAATTACTATGGCCACTTCTACCCCAGCATCATGAATAGATTTGATCTCCTGTGCATATTGCTTTAAAACAACGGGATCTAAGCCAAAGCCACTATTGCCAATTAAGGATTCGCCGGAGAGTTTCAGAAGGATGCGCTTGTACTTTTGTGCCATAGAGAGGAAAAATTTGCGCTGCGAAGATAGGGGAAGAAATGGTTACAGGCAATTCTTAAACTTTTGGAATAGGCTATTTACCACAGCGCAATAAAATCTATATGATTTGTGCTATGTTGTGATAAGGGTAGCCCCTGCGGCGCAAAGCTTTTGGTGTGATTTTTTTCTACAAACAGATAGCCTTCCTGAGGCTTCTTGCAATTGTAACCGTAAATAAAAATATTTGGATGCAGGAGTAATAGTGATACTATACTTAGTGAACAATTTTTGATATCCTTTCTATTTGTCCGTCTTTAAATTTCTTAATAACCCACCCATCCTCAATTGTAACTACAAATCCCATTACATGCATTGCTCTCAACGCCGCACGCCTTCCTGCTGCTCTTGCCTGCCTTACTATTGTACGTTTTGTAAGATCCACAAATCCATTTGTCCTGCTGCCGGTATTTCTCTTCTTTTGGATCGTTCTCATATATTAAAGTTACAAAAAGTAAACGAATCAATTGTCACACCCAGTTATTCTTATGCGCCAGGCTAATAACCTGCGCTTTGGAATTAACGTGCAGCTTTTCATATATATTGGCGATATGCTTGCGAACAGTAAGTACACTAAGGTTTAATGCGGAAGCGATGCGCTTGGCATCCCAGCCGTTTACCATTTGCTGTAATATTTCTTTTTCTCTTTCGGTAATGGCAGCAGGTAAGTTAGTTTCCGCTTTTGTTTCTGCACTACTACCCGAGCGACTTAACAATTGAAGCGCTTTCCTGGCAATGGCCGGGCTCATGGGCGCGCCCTGGTATTTCAGCACATTTACTATGGCATCTTCCAGGGCGGCAGCGCTTTCATGTTTCAGCAGGTATCCTGAGGCGCCGGCTTTAATGGCATCGAATATCTTTTCATCATCGTCAAATACGGTCAGCACAATAAAATGGATCTGAGGATATAAGCTCTTTGCGAGCGCTATCGTTTGTATGCCATCTAATTCCGGCATTTCAATATCCATGAAAATGATCTGCGGCAGCTTGTTAAAAGGCAGGCCTTTCAGCTCCTCTAAGCATTCGTTGCCATTTTTGGCAATGAATGAAAGCTTGTAATCATGCAGTATATTTATTTTCTGCAGAAAAGTATTCCTGTTGATCGCATTGTCTTCTGCAAGCGCTATTATCACCGGCTTATTTTCCATATTATGCACAATTTCGTTTTGGCGGAAATATTTTCCAATAATCAATTTGTAGTAGGTGAAATTATTACGCTTGTCCCCCTGCCTGCTTCGGATAGCCATTCTATATCCCAGCCTGTTTCCTTAGCTCTTTCTTTCATATTGATCAGCCCGTTACCATCTTTTGATTGCTGCATTATTCCTGCCCCGTTATCTGCAATAGTGATCTTCCAGCCTGCAGCTGTGCTTTCAGTAATAATATCAACCTTTGTTCCCTTGCTATGCTTCAGCGCGTTGTTGATGGCTTCCTGCACGATGCGGAAAAGATGAAATGCATGAGATGGGCTTAATATCATGTCGTTGTCAATTTTTTCCGTAACATTCATTGAGACCGTTGGATAACTGTTTTGGATACGTTGTATAAATATCTTAATACGGTCGCTGATAGCAGTCAGGGCAAGCGCGTCTTTCTTTAATGCCCATATCGTATCATTCAACTGGGCTACAATTGCCTGTGAATTATTGCGTAATTCCTGAACAGCTATGCTTCCTGATGAATGCTGTGTTACTGGTTCTATAAAATCAAGATTAGAAACAATGGACGCAGCATAAGCGCCAAGGTTATCGTGCAGATCCGCGGCTATGCGCTTCCGTTCATTCTCTTCTGCTTTGGCTATGGATTGCAGGGCAATGCTTTTTTCTTTTTCGAGCATTGCGTTCAGCCTGATCTTTTCCCTTTTGCGATAACCTGTAAACATGATCCACGCGATCACCAAAGCAAAAAAAGCAATGCCAAGCAAAGCATAAAACCGGTTGTTTTTATTGGTGATGTCAAGCTTTTGCTGGATAATGGTATTTTCTTTTTTCTGTACTTCATATTGGGTTTGCAATTCAGCAATTGCCTGCGCTGAGTTGTATTTGTAGAGCGAATCTTTGGCTACTATGATCTGCTCAAGCATTTGCTCATACGCTGCATCATCCTCCACCATTTTATAGCACCTGGCAAGTAACTGGTAATAGTCTAACCTTATAGTAATGGCGTTGGTATAACTTTGCTCATCGCCCGGAAGCGGAGCATGTACGTCGCCAACCAGCAGGGCATCTTTACAGAACTGAATAGCCTTTTTAACCTGGTTGGTCTGTACATAAAACCCGGCAAGGCTGCTCCGGACGGCCAGCTTCCCGCTGTTTGAAAAAGGAGGAAGTGTTGATTGTAAAGAAAATGCTGCGCTGGTTACACTCAGTATACCCAAATTTAAGGAAGCAGTTGGCGTTAGCATTACAAACAATGCGAAGCTGGCAGGCATTGATATGAGTGCGCTGGAGTCGTTAACCAGCTTTTACATGACCGGAGGTTATGAAACGGTGCAGGCGCTCACTTCATTCGACCTTCCGGCGCTGAAAAAATGCGGACAGTTCACTATCATAAATTGCCCGGGCATTACCAACTTAGATGGTTTTGCCAGCCTTGAAACCGTAAACGGCGATCTGACTATCTCCAATGCCCAGATTCCGGGGGCAAGCATAAAGCTGAAAACGATCAACGGGTTCAATAAGCTCACCAGTATTACTTACTCGCTGCTTCTTGAACAGGCAGCAAGCTCCGGTGACGGGCTTGTGGGTTATGATGGCCCGCTTACAAGCATTAAAGGATTTAAGAACCTGAAAACTGTTGGTGCGATGTTCAATATTGGTGGCAAGAACCTTATCGATATTTCAGGATTCGCGAACTTGGAATCAATTGGGCAGGATACAAGGATAATCACTACAGGCTTAACCGGGCTGGAAGGACTGGCAAAATTAAAATCAGCAGGTTTAAAAGAAAGCAGGCTCATTTATATCCAGACTAATACCAAACTCACTTCTATCAAAGGGCTGGCTGCGCTTGCAGATATTTCAGGTATCTATTTTACACGTAACCCCGAGTTAAAAGACCTGCAGGGGCTGGAAAAAATAAAATCAATGAAATATGGTATTGTCCTGAGCGTCAATGATAAGCTTGCCAATATTGATGGTTTGGCAAATGTAGAAGGCGCTATTAACGGCATCACTATATCGGAGAATAAAATACTGAGCAGTTTGTGTGGCATAACCAAACTCATAAAAGGCGGCGGCAATACCGGTGTTTACCGTGTTTCCTCCAATGCTTATAACCCTGCTGTAGATGATATAAAAAGCGGCAAGTGCAGTAATTAGGTTTTTTTAGTCAACACAATCACGGAGAGTGATTATCAGGTTAGTCAACGACCTGATGATCCAGCTCTCCGTGATTTTTTAAAAAAGTAGTCTTTTTTATTGTTTACACTACACCCTGCGCCAGCATAGAATCTGCAATCTTTACAAACCCGCCTATATTCGCCCCTTTTTCATAATTAGTATATCCGTCTTTTTCTTTCCCATACTTCAGGCACATTTTATGAATTTCCTTCATAATGCCTTTCAGTTTACTATCTACTTCCTCCCTTGTCCATGAATACCGTTGGGAGTTTTGAGACATCTCTAACCCCGAAACGGCAACGCCGCCTGCGTTTGCTGCTTTGCCCGGGGCATAAAAGATCTTTGCTTTATGAAAAACAGCTACAGCCTCAGGAGTGCATGGCATGTTAGCGCCTTCAGCCACACAAATGCATCCATTTTTAATTAAGTGCATGGCGTCGTCACCATCTAATTCATTTTGTGTTGCATTGGGTAATGCTATGTCACATTTTATTTTCCATGGCCGTTCCCCGGCAAAAAAATCAGCGTTGTATTTTTTTGCGTATTCTTTTATTCTTCCTCTTTCCGTTTCTTTTAAGTGCTTAATATATACAAGCTTGTTTTCATCAATGCCATCCGGATCATAAATGAATCCTTCCGAATCCGACATGGTTACAACAATGGCGCCTCTCTCAATGCATTTTTCTGCGGCAAATTGGGCCACATTACCCGAACCTGAAATCGCCACTTTTTTACCAACCATGGAATCGCCGGTTACTTTCATTATTTCTTCAACAAAATATACCAGTCCATATCCCGTGGCCTCCGGGCGGATAAGGCTGCCACCCCATTCATATCCCTTTCCGGTTAATACTCCGGTGAACTCCCCGCGTATACGTTTATACTGACCGAATAAATAACCGATTTCCCTTTTTCCAACGCCTATATCACCTGCCGGAATATCAATATCTGCACCAACATGCCGATACAACTCTGTCATAAAGCTTTGGCAAAACTTCATCACCTCATTATCGGATCTTCCTTTAGGGTCAAAATCAGAACCACCTTTGCCCGCACCCATTGGCAAACCGGTAAGGCTATTTTTAAATACCTGTTCAAAAGCGAGGAATTTTAATACACTAAGATTAACTGAGGGATGAAAACGGAGACCTCCTTTATATGGCCCGATGCTGCTATTCATTTGTACGCGAAAGCCTCTGTTAACTTCAACTTCACCTTTATCATTGAGCCAGGGCACCCGGAAAATAATCACTCTTTCCGGCTCTACGATTCTCTCTAATATCCTTGCATTTTTATACTGGGGAGTTTCATAAATATATGGGAGTATCGACTCTGCTACTTCGGTTACGGCTTGTAAAAACTCATTTTCTCCTGCATTCCTGGCTTTAACCCGTTCGAGAAACTGACTGACAATATCTTTCATATGCTAAAAGCAATCTGTTTAAGGCGATTTAATGTAAGCCTGTAAATAATTAAAAAATATTCAATAATTCTGCGAATATATTTATATTATTTCAACAGTCTGCCTTAATATTCATCATTTTTTTCTTTTTTTACAATTAGCTTTAAATATTTACGCACCTGGTCATGAAAAATACAGGTTAGCTTCCCTTATCCTTCTTTTCAACAGTATAGGTCTGCCGCCGGCATTTTTCCACATCTTAAAGGCATCGGTAATTTTTGGGTCGAATGGGTTTTTGTTTACGAGCTTTAAAACCGTGCTGTTTTTAAATGCATTTATACCTATGTTATAAGTAAGGCTTACAAGTGCGTTGAACTGATTTTGATTAATATCATTGCGGGTATTGCTCCATACAGCTTTTTCATAAAACCCCAGTATGTTTAAAAAAAGAGAAAGCGCCCTGTCTTTAGATATCGGGGGATCGCTCATTTTTACCCTCACGCCATTTTCATAATAAGTATTACCATACCCGATGGTAGGAATTCCAACTGAATCCAAATATGGCTTTAATATACAACCCTCTTCCCTGCCAATAAACTCAAGCCCGCTTTTGCTGAGATGCTGAATTTCGGATGTTACCGTTATTGCTCTTACACCACTTAAGGTTACATCTGCCTGCTGTTTTTTCATTTTTTTTGCAGTAGTTTGTTTTTTATTACCGCTTATTGGTTTCTTTGATTTTGCCATAGCCATATTTTTATGTTAATGAAAATATATGCTTTCCTAACAACAGGCAGTATCATCTATATTAAATGATAAAGACCGGTGCAAAGAGTGCGGAGTAAGAGGTTTTTTATTATTGGAGTAATTTCCCTGGCGGACAGTGCTTATATGCTACATAACCGTAACTAATGTACTAACAAAAAACTTCAGGTGCAATGCATTTGCACATGAAATTGAAAATAAATATTACTGCACTAATAAAATAATAACTAACAGCTATCCCTGCGGTTTCTGTTCCTGCATCGGTAACAGTAGCATCAAAAGTGATTCAATACCTTCTGCATTTGCGCAACAATACCATCGTTGCTTAAATTGCCGATACTGCCTTCATGAGTATGATGTAATCGCTTTTTATAGTCAAAATTGAATTTGCCCTGCTCAATATCATTGCCCACCTGGCGGTAAGCGTCACGAAATGAAACGCCCTGGTTTACCAGTTCATTCACCGCTTCTACACTGAACAGGTATTTGTATTTTTCATCATCCAGTATATTATCCTTAATGCTGATGTTGGAGAGCATCAGTTTTGTCATTTGTATGCAGGCTTTCAACTCTTCAATAGCGGGAAATAAAATTTCTTTGGTCAACTGCATATCGCGGTGATAACCTGAAGGAAGATTATTAATAAGAAGCGTTAATTCATTAGGTGTAGATTGTATGCGGTTACATTTACCGCGGATCAGCTCAAATACATCCGGGTTTTTTTTGTGTGGCATAATGCTGCTGCCCGTAGTCAGCTCATTAGGAAAAGATATAAAACCGAAATTCTGGTTAATGTACAGGCAGGCGTCCATCGCCAGCTTGCTTAATGTGGCTGCCACGCTGCTGATGCCAATCGCTACAATTTTCTCCGTTTTACCTCTGCTCATCTGGGCGTATACGGAATTATAATTCAATGAACCGAAATGCAATAGTTCAGTGGTTAAAGCTCTGTTGAGTGGAAAAGAAGAGCCATAACCCGCGCCGCTGCCCAACGGGTTTTTGTTGGCCACATGATATGCGGCAGCAAGCAATTCCATATCATCCGTTAAGCTTTCTGCATATGCACCAAACCACAATCCGAAAGATGAAGGCATCGCTATCTGTAGATGTGTATAGCCAGGTAATAATTTATCTTTAAATTTTTCGCCCTGGCTGATGAGCAAATCGAATAATGCCTTCACCTCATCTTTAATGGACAATACTTCTGCACGGAGATATAATTTTAAATCAACTGCTACCTGGTCGTTCCTGCTTCTGCCGCTATGAATTTTTTTACCGGCTTCGCCTATACGTTGCGTTAAGAGATATTCCACCTGCGAATGCACATCTTCAATACCTTCTTCAATAGTAAATTTTGAATCCAGTATATCATTTAAAATAGCTTCCAATCCTATTACCGCTTCTGCAGCATCTTTCTCATTCATCAGCCCAACTTCCTTCAGCATTTTTACATGTGCTATAGAACCCTGCACATCATATTGCGCCAGCAACAGGTCAAATTCTTTGTCTCTGCCTACGGTAAATTTTTCAATCAGTTCGTTTATGGAAGAATTGTCTTTTTGCCAGAGCTTCATCTGCATTATATTTGTGGCTGCAAGATACAAGTTTAGCGGTAACGTGCCATTGTACTGCTTTTTTACCTGTTATTGCTGTCATCAATTACTATATATTATCAACATGGATTATTCAGCATACCAAAAAGGAACAAAAGCTATTTGGGCAGGTGAAGACCTGTTTTCTGTGAATGGATCAGCCACCACGCCTGTTGTAAGCAGTGTAGCTTTTTCTTATAATGATCTCGACAAATGGTACGATGTAGCTACCGGTAATGCAGACGGGTTTATTTACAGCCGCAATACCAACCCAACCGTAAGTGTGCTGGAGGAAAAGATACGTCAACTGGAAGGCGGCCAGGCAGCTACTTCCTTTGCTACAGGAATGGCTGCCATCAGCAATACTTTATTTACGTTTCTTACACCCGGAAAACGGGTAGTATCACTGAAAGATACTTACGGAGGCACCAGCAAAATTTTTCTTGACTTTCTGCCTCAATATAATGTTGACGTGAAGCTTTGTGATACAACGGATCATGAGCAGATTGAGGCTGAAATAGCCAAAGGGTGTGACTTGCTTTATCTTGAAACACCAACTAACCCAACACTAAAAGTGGTTGACATTAAAAGGCTGTCTGATGCGGCTAAAAAGGTGGACGCTATAGTGGTGGTAGATAATACTTTTGCCACGCCTGTTAATCAAAACCCTTTATTGCTTGGAGCTGACCTTGTTTTGCATAGCGCTACAAAATTTTTATGCGGGCATTCAGATGCGATGGGTGGGGTGCTTACCGGTAAAAAAGAACTGGTGAAAAAAGTATTTCAATTCAGGGAAATTAATGGCGCGAGCCTGCAGGCTGATCCTGCATATATGATTGCAAGAGGAATGAAAACACTGGAGTTAAGAATTGAGCGGCAAAACGCATCTGCGCTTACTATTGCCCGTTATCTTAAAGCACATCCGAAAGTTACCGATGTATTTTACCCGGGTCTGGAAACACATCCCGGACATGAGATAGCCAAAAAGCAAATGAAAGGATTTGGTGGTATTTTAAGCTTTTCTGTTGATGGCGGTTATGATAATGTAAAGAAAGTATTGCCCGGGCTTAAGCTGGCGCATCTTGCTGCAAGCCTTGGTTCTGTAAGCACACTTGCCGGCCCTCCACGCACAACAAGCCATGTGGAACTAACGGAAGCACAAAGAAAACTATTAGGTATTCCCGAAGGATTGATACGATATTCGGTTGGTATTGAAAATGTGGATGATTTATTAGGCGATTTGGAGCGGGCGTTGGGGAAGATATAATACAGCCAAAAACTGCTCCTTCAGCCTATCCCTCCTCCTCCCCTTTCCAAAGGAAAGGGAGCGGTGCTGTATCTCTTTAATAAACGCTATATCTTCCATTTCAACTATAGAAATTCTATTCTGCAACGTTCAACAGGGTTTTGTTTTTCAGCATCTTCGAAAGGCTGGCCGCTGTGCTTAGGTCTCCTTCCCTTTGGGAAGGCCGGGATGGGCTTCTATCGTACTACCTCCTCATACACCAGCCTGCTCACTTCCGCCAATGCCGCAACGGATTTTTCTTCATCTTCTATTCCTCTCGATAATAATACGATCACATATTTTCTTCCATCGGGTAAAAACACAATTCCTGAATCATGCCTCACACCTTTGAATGACCCGGTTTTGTTGGCAACTTTTACATCTGCAGGAAGTTTGCCACCGATCACCCGTTTAAATTGCTGGTGAAATAAAATATCCAGCATATCATCCACGGATTTTTTATCGGCAACCGTTCCTTTTGCTATACTTTCCATAACCAGCATTAAATCATAAGCAGTAGTAATATTATTCAGCCCCTGTTCAAAAGCTTTATTATCTTCCACGCCACGGAGTACCTGCATCTTTTTTGTGCCGAGGCTGCGCATGGTAGCGGTTACATTTTTTGCGCCTACCAGCTCAATAATATTATTGGTGGCAAGATTGCTGCTTACCGTTATCATCCTGAAAACAATATCTCTTATCGGTAATTTTTTTCCTACTTGCAGGTAAAGGTCGTGTTCACTGTCATCTGTTGAATCAAGGGAGTATGTGCTGCCGTCAACAATACTTGAAAATGAATTTTTGACCAGCATGGAATCTGTTACGGAAAATTTACCCTGTGCTGCCTGTTTATATACTTCAATCATTACAGGCGTTTTCATGGTGCTGGCGGCATGAAAAATATCTTCAGCATTCCAAAAAAACGTTGCTGCTGTATTTAAATTTTTAAATGCCACGCCAAATACAGCTTCAGGATATTGCGCAAATACTTCGCCTATCCGTTGCCGTAATTTACTGGTATCGCCCCATTGCCCGGCTGCTGTTGTTGCAGAAATGCTGACCATCAGCAGGAGGCAAAAAATTATTTTTCTCATAATACTTTATTTATTTTTTACTGGAATCAGCCGTAATGCTGAAAAATCTAAATCAGAATCAGGATCAATGAGCTGCAGTTTTACCTGGTCTATACTTAAATCAGGATTTAATGCATAACTTAAATATGCATCAGCTTTAAGATCTTTATTGCGGAAATGTGCGATGAAAATATCCCGGTGAAAATGTTCCACATCAGCGATCAGCTGTGGATTAAAATCGAATTGAAAGACCATTTTGTCACCGTTTTTGGTAACAGTAAAATCTCCGCATAGCTCATCCCGGAAAGTGCCGGTATATTTTTCCAATGGCAGTGATAGCCCGGCATTTGAATTTCTTTTTATCATTTCTTTTTGCTGTGTACCTGCAAGCCTGGCAAGAGAAGAATCAAGCGATTGCTTATAACCGGCTGTCCAGTCGAAGGGTTTGTTGTTCATATAATAATCCAGCACATGGTATATCACCGACCAGTATGCGCCGGTAGTTTCCTGGTTGGTTAGTACGCAAATGCCGAGGTTCAGCTCCGGCACCATTGTTACCTGTGATACAAAGCCATCAAGCTTTCCGCCGTGAATGACCAGTTTGTATTTTCCATAGTTCAGCGCACGGAATCCTAATGCGTAACCATAAAAATTTGCCTGTGCCGGCTTAATGCTTTCGTCTGCTTTATAAATGGGCATCGGCCTGACGATCTTCCATAATTCATTTGTTGAAGATGGTTTGAATAAAACCTGTTTATCTATCGTTATTCCTGAGTCAAGCTGGGTGATCAGCCACTTGGCCATATCATTGGCATTAGACAAAACACCACCTGCAGGGTTACCTGCATCGCCCATCATTTGATCATATACACCTGGAATATCTTTTATTACGCCATTTAACCTGAAATGCGCTGCCGATATATTGGGTTGGGTTTTGAAAGATGAAATTTTAGACATACTACCGGTCATGCCTACCCTGTTAAAAATTTTTGTTTTGATAAAATCTTCCCATTCCATGCCTGAAACTGTATGGATTACTTCTCCGGCTACGAGATAAAAAACATTGTCGTAAGCGTATGTGCTCCTGAAACCATTAACAAAAGGAATATACCTGATGCGGCGTATAATTTCCTGCCGGGAATAGTTGGAAGGAGGGAACAACATAAGGTCGCCTGCATAAGCGGGAATACCGCTGTGATGCACCAGCAGATCTCTTACGGTAAGATTAGCAGTAATATAAGTATCTGAAGTTTTAAACCAGGGCAGGTAATTAATTACGGGATCATCCCATTTCAATTTTCCTTCTTCGGCCAGTATTGCCAGGGCGGTAGCGGTAAATGCTTTTGAGTTAGATGCGATAGCAAATAAAGTATTCGCATCTACCGGCGCCTGTTCTCCGATCTTTTTTACGCCATAGCCTTTGGCAAGTAAAATTTTGCCGTCTTTTACAATGGCAACGCTCATACCCGGCACCTCAAATGTTTTTAAAGCTTTTGCTATATGTGCATCGAGCCCGGGTGGCAGCGGACTTCGGTTGTTCTGTGCTGTTATGAACTGTACCAAAAGTAGGAGTAGTGGAACTATTGCTATATGTTTAAATGTTTTTATCATTATTAAGATTTATGGTGTAATAGATTTTTACCACATAGGAGCATAAGGAGTATAGGAACACATAGATAAATATTCAATCACACTATGCTCATCTATGTTCCTACTGCCTCTATGCGTTTAATTCCGGTATCATTTCTTCCCCTCCAGTTTTCTTATCAAAAACTCCGCAGTTGCTTCATCTACCTTCAACTGGTTAGAAAATTTCATCCAGTGATGTGTTTCATCGGGTATTACCAGTGTTTCAAAATCAGTGAACTTTTTCTCTTCAAATCTTCTCACCAGGTCAACACTTTGTTTAAACGGAACATTGCCATCATCATCGCCGTGAATAATTAATACAGGAGAAGTCCATGAATCAATATATGCCACAGGAGAGGATTTCCAGCTAAGCTTTCTCGACAGCTCCGCATCCGGCGCCTGTTCCAGCTTTGTGATTTCAGGGGCAAAAACCATCAGGTTATGCTCCCCGTGAATATCTACACCGGCGGCAAATAGTTTTGAATCTTTAGCCAGTGCCATAGCGGTAAGAAAGCCGCCATACGATCCGCCATATACACCAATGCGCTTTGCATCAACAAAAGGTTGTGATGCCAGCCATTCCCCTGCCGCTTTAATATCAAGGTATTCCGATGCACCATTATTCCAGGCACTATCAGGATTTTGAAATTCATAACCATACCCTATGCCTAACCGGTAGTTTACAGATAATACAACAAAGCCCCTGCTTACCAGGTATTGATTAAGAGCATAGGTATTAGCGTAATAATCGCCATAATGCCAGCCCAGCAGCATTTGACGCTCCGGTCCGCCGTGTATAAATACTATTGCCGGTTTTTTGCCAGTTTTATTTGCAGGTTCAAATACCTGTCCGTATACTGTTTTACCATCACCGGCTTTAAAAATTACCGGGCGGGGCGTAACAAACTGTGCCGAAGGAAAATCTTTTGGTATCAGCGCTTCGCCAATAAGCCTGGAGCTTTTGCCATTAAATGGCATTACCGCCAGCGTAGCCGGGCGTTGCGCATTTGCACTGAAAAAAGTAATGGTAGCGCCATCGCCTGTAATTGCAGGAAAGGTTTCAATACCCGTACCCGGTGTTATTATTTCCATAGCGGCTTTATCAACAGGCACACGGGCAATATGCCGCCGTTCATAATCATATGTATCAGGCCCGGCGTTGGTGCTGAAAACAATCCATTTTTTATCAGGGCTGAGCCGTACATGCTCTACTATAAAATTACCTGGTGTAAGCAGGGTTGGTTTTCCGCCTGTGGCAGGAATGGAATACAAATGTGGCCAACCATCTTCATATGAAGCGTATACAATGCGATTATCCGCAGCCCAGTGCAGGTTATACCTGCCATTGGTTGACGGCACAGAGCCGCGCAGCGTTTCAGGGGCTGTCCATATCCGTGCAGCCTTTCCCGTTACCACGTCCGCAGTATACAACGACCACGGTTCATGTTTGGGAGCAGTTAACGAATCCGACTTTCCCCCGGCGGCAGGCCTTCTTACAAAAACAATGCTGTTACCATCGGGAGACCATTTGGGCGACTGGTCGCGGGCAAATGCCGGATCTATCCATTGTATGGGAGAAACGGAATCCCTGAATATGCCGGTAAATGAATGATCGCCGCGAAAAACAGTAAACAATAGTTTCTTTCCGTCAGGCGACCATTGTAATCCTCCCACGTTGCCTTTTGTATAAAATAAATTCTGTGGCGCTTTTGATCCGTCGGTGGCGGCTACACGAACCTGGTTGTTTTTTATGTATACAACTGTTTTACTGTCGGGAGATACAGCAATATCATCACCTTCATCAAGCAATATTGCTGCACTACCAGACCAGGCAATACTATACAGTTGTATCCTGGGAGCAACCGGGGCAGAGGAGGAGTTGCGCGGAATGGTTTCATCAAATGCGCCATGGTCACCACCGAGCGTATATAATATCCTGCTGCCATCAGGCGTAAATGTTATACCGGTAATTTCCTGCCCATTATCTTCAGTATAATGAGTGAGCTGCCGTAATGTAAAATCCGGGCCTTCCGCCACGTAAATATTTCTCAGGCCTTTTTGATTGATCGCTACAGCAATTTTTGAATCGTTGGACGCTGCCGTAAGCTCTGAAGGGAAAGGATAGGAGAGCGCGGACTCCAATGAAAATGACTGGGCATTACTGTTGTTTTGAACAAAACAGGAAACAGATACAAACAGTGTGATAATAATACGAAGCATAAGAATATTTTTTTCGTGAGACGTGAGATGATAAACCTGAGTTTTTTTACGTCTGTCGTTTCACTTTTCACGCTTAACTTACACTACCTGTGCCGTAAAAAAAGCAGCCCTTTGCAGGGCTGGCTTTTTGCATAATAAGCTTATATGTTTGATGAATAAAATCACGAGGTGGTTTCATCTACTGATCCCACCAGAGATGGTCAGTTAACTGAACATCAGGAATATTATCTCCGTTTCTTGATGTCTCGTTATTAGGATAATTCATTCTCCTGATAAAAGTGCTGAGCATTGCGCCAACGGGCAATGTAAAGTCCGTATACTCATAATCTGTCCTGCGGAGATCGTCCCATGTAACCGGGCTTAAAAAACAGGCTATATATTTTTCTTTCATAATCAACTGAAGTGTAATATTATCGGCGCCCACGCTTACAATGGGATCATTAATATATGCATCAGAAGCAGCGACTCCCATTTTATCCATATTGGCTTTTATTCCGGCAAGGTATGCATTATATGCCTTTAGTTTTTCCCCGCTGCGAAAATAGGCTTCAGCTTCTATAAATTTTGTCTCCGCATATGTAATAACCAGGAGAGGTGAGTTTTCACTTGAATACCATTTGTTTGAAACAAGGTAACATTCTTCATGATCTATGCCGCTGCCAATGCGTCCTTTGCCATTTATAGTTCCTCTATAGTCTCCATATTTCGTTTTGTCGGTAATTAAAGGAAGGCGTGGATCAAGAAGACCAAACGTATTGCCATTTGCGGCGTCCACAAAATGTGTGGATAAAAAGCCATCTAAGTTGAGTCCCTCATTATCAAGCGCTACACTGCACCAGGGATTTCTTACTTCGAAAGCTGTTATTTGCGCATCATCGCCATTACCTGTATATGATTTGGAAAGCTCATTTAATATATCTGTTGCATTATACCCGGAAGTTTTACTAAGCTGGTTCAGCATACGCGCTTTTAATGCATGCGCTGTTTTTACCCATGCAGAGGCTGATCCCGCATGAATAAAATCACTTGCTTCATCAAGCTGATCTTCTGCATCAGGAGATTCCAAAAGTGCAATACCGGTATTCAGCAAATTCAAACAGGTATCCATTAATGCCTCCTGGTTGTCAAGCTTTGGGTAAAGATTATCAACCCCGAGAAACGCTTCTGAATATGGAATATCTCCCCAAAGATTAGAAGCCATATTAATGTGCAAAGCCATTAATACGTCTGCCACACCTATATATGCAGTCAGCCCTTTTTCCGCAGCAAACTTCTTCATGTCGAAAAGGTCTGTCATAACATCATAATAACTTTCATACGTGTCGTCTGCATTGAGAAAGTCATAAATATCAGCCGCGCTATTCGCATTGGGAGATGCGAGGTACTGAGCATAATAAGAAGTAATATTACTGGTATTGAAAACATTATCGGAGGTACGATACGTTGTATTGGCCAGCAATCCATTTATCGGGGGTTCTGAACCTGCATTTGGATTCTGGTTTATATCGAGATACTTTTCGCAACTGAATAGTATGAATGATATCGTAATCGTGATTGAATATAAGACTATCTTTTTCATAGCATTTTGTATTTATAAGCCAACATTTAATGTGAACATGAAACTGCGGATGGCAGGATAACTAAAGCCTGCAAATCCATTTGCGTTGCTGCCGGCAGGGGTAGAACTTGATTCAGGATCAAACCCTTTGTATTTAGTAAATAATAAAAGGTTATTGCCGGTAAATGCAAGACTTATATTTTTTATAAATGAGTTACTTAATATTTCTCCGGGGATCCGATATGATAATGTTGCCGTGCGAAGCCTTACCCAGGAAGCATCTTCAATAAAGTTTTCGGAAATGCCCCTGTAAACAGCGCGGTAATAACCGGCAGACCCATAGTTAACGCCATCCGGGCCAACGCCCTGCCCCAGCCAAACAGGCTTTGTATTCTTTGTGCCATCGGCAAGCACGCCATCAAATACAATGGTTTCCTCACGGTTTGCAGTAATGGCAGATTCTCCGAATGAAGCAAGAAAATTAGTGAACTGGTCATATTTTTGCAGTCCCTGTCTGAAATCCCAAAGGAAATAAAGGTTCCAGTTTTTGTACGAAAAATTATTGCCAATGCTACCAATCCATTTGGGGTAGGCATTGCCCAGAACACGCTGTGTAGAGGTAGGCGTTAATACGGGAAACCCATTTGCGCCAATCAGGATAGGAAGGCTTTTATCAGAGTATAAAGGATCCTTATCATCTCCATAACGCGTCCAGGGTGTTCCATAGATATCTCCTGCTGATTGCCCGGGAACATATTTCATGGTAACAGATGAGTTAGAGTATCCATATTGAGAACCTATAACAATCTCCGTAAGCCCGGGTGCTAATGATACCACCTTATTTTTGTTTGTTGAATAGTTAATTGTAATATCCCAGTTAAAATCTTTTCTTTTAACCGGAGTGCCTCTTAAAGTGAGTTCAACACCTTTATTTTCAATTTCGCCTGCATTCAATGTAACGGTTGTAAACCCTGTTGAGGGTGTAACGGATACAGGCAATATCTGATCCCGGCTATTGGATTTGTACCAGGTGAAATTAGCTCCTAACCTGTCACTGAAAAAAGAAAGATCCGTACCAATTTCAAATGTGGTTGTGCGCTCAGGTTTCAGGGCGGCGATACCCGCTTTTTCGGATCTTGACCACCCTATCACACTGTTAACAGGTCTGTCGAACGAGGGGGCGTATACAACGCTTGTACTGTATGGAGCGGCATCTTTACCAATTCCGCCAAAGATGCCCTGAGTTTACCATAATCTATCCAAACGGGAAGCGACCTAATATGTTGCGTGAAAAGGTAACTTAAACTCGCCGAAGGATAAAAAAATGACCGGTTGTCTTTCTCCAAAGTCGAAGTCCAGTCATTTCTGCCTGTTAAAGAGAGATACAGGAATTTGTCATAGCCCAGGGTAAGATCTCCGTACAGCCCAACAATTCTATACATCTCTTTATACTGGGCTATGGAAACCTGTTTGGCATTACTTAATGAAAAAAGATTGTATACATCCAACTCATCGCCTTCTGCGCTTACCCTGTTTAAACTCCTGTCAAGTAAATCATTACCAACCCTGAGCGTTGTTTGAAATTTATCTCCCCAGGTATGATCAAAGGTCAACGCAAGGTTAGAGTTTATCTGCCTGTAATTAAGCCTGTATTCATGAACAAATCCCAATTCATTGTCTTCCGCCTGTATTTCATCCGGTACCCCTTTAAGGCCCGGAGCTGTTGCAGTTCTTGCATCAATATATTGGTCCAGCCCCAGCATATAGGTGGCCGTAAGCCATTTTACCGGGTTGTAATTAAAATTTATATTCCCGATTACACGGTTTACATCAGACTTAAATTTATTGGTTGCTGCATAATATACGGGGTTGCCATTGCCATAGGTTTTTTGTGTGCCATCCGGTTTAATATAATCTTTAACATCCCACCTGGGCGCCCAATAAATTAATTCTTCATTATAGCGGTCTGCGTCATAAAAGTTACCATATGAATTGGTGTAGTATAATGAGGTACCCATTCTAAATTTATCACTAAACTTTAATTGCCCGTTTACCTTGGCATTTATGCTTTGATAATAGGTGAATGGGATCGTTCCGTTTTGGCGCATGTAGGAAAGTGAAGAGGAAAAAACAGCTTTATCATTTCCTCCTGAAAAACTTATGCTGTTTTTGTATTGATGTCCTTTATCATAAGCTCTTTTCCAGTTATTCCACAATTGCTTCGGGTGATTAGGGTCAATCTGTCGTGCTTTTTCTACGGTTGGTCCCCAGGCAGGCCAAAAACTTGTAGAATCATAAACAAATGCGGTTCCCTGGGTATATTTAAGCTGCAGATCCGGGATCTTATTTACTTCATCCACACTGTAAGTAGAAGAAACATTTACGCTCAGCCTGCCTGCCTGCCCGGATTTAGTAGTAATAACAACCACGCCATTCGCTCCTCTCAGCCCATACAATGCCGTGGCCGCACCACCACGTAATATATTTACTGATTCGATATCAGCAGGGTTAATATCAGAAATGCGGTTGGGCATTTGTACACCGCGATTGCCGGTGGTGCCGGTGGTAAATGTACTGTTGTCAACCGGCATCCCGTCAATTACAAAAAGAGGCTGATTGTCTTTATCGGGATTCAATGAATTAATTCCGCGGATGAGTATGTTTGCTCCCTGCCCTGGTCCACCTCCAACACTTGAAATGGTAACACCCGCAACTTTACCCTGCAGTGCATTTAACAAATTTGACTGTCTTGACTGGTTGATCTGTTCGGCAGAAACCTGCTGGGAAGCATAACCCAGTGTTTTTGCGGCTCTTTTTATACCCATGGCTGTCACTACAACTTCATTAAGGGAATTATCTGCCTGCTGCATCTGGAAATTAGCTTCACTCTGCTCGTTGTCTCTGATTACAATTTCTGCTGTAGTCGTTTTAAGCCCGATTGCTGAAATCTTCAATGTATATTTTCCCGGCTTTAGGTCGTTAATTATAAACTCCCCATTGCTGTTTGCTGAATAGCCTTTTCCGGATCCTACCAATTCGATGGTTGCATTTGGAACAGGCTCCCCGTCAGAAGTAGTGATACGTCCTTTTATTCCCCCGTCTGCCTGTATCATATCCTGTTTCTGTATGCCGGGAAGTTCAGCCGCAGGTTTGATTTTCTTTATGAGAATGTTGGAATTTACCACATCGTATTGTAAATCCGTATTATCAAGGATATCAGACAATACCTTATCAAGTCCTTCCAGCGAAGCGCTGTAGCTGATACGATTGTAGGGACTTACATCACTGGTTTTGTAAGAAAACGATAAACGGCTTAAAGATTCGATCTTCCTGATGGCTGTTTTAAGCGATACATTTTTAAGCTCCAGCGAAATTTTGATCTTGCTCAGGTCCTGACCTGATGTATTGCCGGCGATTAAAACGCCATTGATTGTTAATAGTAAAACAAGGATCATTATTCTCATAAGTATTATTCTCATTTTTATACCCCTCACCGGCTGGAGGCGGAAACGAAGTATTGCAATGCATAAGGGTAATATACCATGCATTTTCCAATAAAAACTCATAATTTTGGTTGGTTTAAATAATTTCAAAACAAGATTTACTTTAAACTTCCGACCACGCCAGGTTGCAACTGGTTCGGTCTTTTTTATATTGCAATGGTGGCGACATAAATGAACACTTCTTTTTTATTTATTTAATATGATATATACCATCTTCACGTAACAGTGTTCTATCCGTGAGCCTGCACAATACTTCTAACGCTTTCTCAATTCCCTGGTCACGTTTAAAAGACGTTGAAACACGCAATGTTTCTACCCCGCCAACATCCACTATCACTTTTTCATTATATACCCGTTCAAGATCAAGGAGTATATCTCCTATCATATAATCATCGTATATTAATTTGCCTTCCTGCCATGCCGATGCTTCAGTTTCCTTTACCTGTGTTTCACTTACCAGTTTTGCTTTTGGGGTAATGCTCACCTGCTGCCCAACGGTTAGCAAAGCAACCTGTCTCTGCGCATAATTCACTTTTACTTTTCCCCGCTTAACCGATACGGTTATTTTTTCCATATCGGGATAGGCTTTGATGTTAAAAGCCGTGCCCAACACTTCTGTACTCACTTCACCTGTATGTATTATAAAAGGAATTTTATCCGCATGCTTCACATCAAAAAAAGCTTCACCAACCAGCTTTACTTCCCTTTTATTATTGCCGAACTTTTCCGGAAATTCCAGCTCGCTTGCTGCATTCAACCAAACCTCTGTGCTATCCGGCAGCATAAGATGCCTGTATTGTGATTTCTCTGTTGCCTGTTTAATGCCTGATTTTGCTATTTCAACAGGGCGGTTTTCCGGATACCCGTTATTTTTATTCCACAACATAAGCATTACAATAATGGCGCAACAGGCCGCCGCACTGTACCATATTAAATGCCGGCCGCCGCGTGTATGCCCGTCCGTTAGTTGGGGGTGATTTTGCAAAATCGTTTCTATTTCGCCATTGCCGTTAACAAATACATTGGCTTTTTCAGCATCATTACGCTCTTTTTCAAATGTTGTATCTAACAGGATACGGATTTCATTATCTGATTCAGCCATTTTAATAAACAGGAATACTTCTTCAAATTCCTCTTTTGAGCAGGTATTGTTCAAAAATTTTTTAAATAAGTATTGTATTCTTTCCTGCATTGTAAATGGCTTAAATATGGGCGTGGCAATCTTATATATAATACATGACGAAGCAACGAGGCGATGTTCCTAATCAGGCTGGAATTTTTTTAATAATATTTTAACTGAAAAGATAAAACAATAGCAATCCCAAACCCAGGCTGCCTGATACAAATTGTTGGATAGAGCGTAAGGCAAGGGATAAATGATTTTTTACCGTGTGTTTTGATATAGACAGTTTATCGGCAATTTGCTGGTAATTCAGCCCTTTATCGCGGTTAAGCGTGTATATTAATTTTCGCTGCGGCGGAAGAAGATTTACCGCCTGGTCAATGATGAGCCTGCAATACTTTCCGTCTACCTGTTCTTCTGTATCGGAACTTGCCGGCCGCATGGCTTCCCATAGTTTATGCTTCAGCTTATTATCTGCAGCGGTTTTACGCAAAAAATCTATTAATTCATTTTTGGTAACCCGGTATAACCATGCTTCTATATTATTGATAGCGGAGAGCCGAGTTCTGTTTTCCCACAGTTTTAAAAATACATTTTGTACTACATCACCTGCTGTTTGAGGCGACTTTACCACTTTGAGCGCCATCTGGTACAATTCTGCCCGGTATTGATTGCAAATACGACCAATAGCTACGCTGTATTGTTCATCAGTTCCCGAAATTGGTATGCAGGGGAAACTTTCTGTCATGTGGAATAAAGCAGTTGTTTATGCCTTAAAATTAGGAAAAATCAATAACAAATGCACAAATGTTTAAATTTTTATGAATAATCAGGGAGAAATGATAGATATTTTATATCCTGATATATGAGAAACTGTCGGCATCAGAATGTTGAGAATGGAAGAATGGGCAGAATAGTTCATGATCAAAATTCAGTATCAGAATTTTTAGAATGGGAGAATGAGCAGAATAGTTCATGATCAAAATTCAGTAAATTGTATAATTCAGTAAATTCAGATGCTAACAATGAAAAAAGACGAACTCACCTACAACATCATAGGTTGCGCAATGAAAGTACACAACAAATTAGGGCCTGGCTTCCAGGAAGTGATTTATCAAAGATGTCTGGCAATTGAATTGGAAAGAATGCATATAGGTTTTGCCAGGGAAGAGGAACAGGTAATATATTATGACGATATTAAAGTTGGAACAAGAAGAGCCGACTTTGTAGTTGAGAATAAAGTAGTGGCGGAGATAAAAGCGGTAGTAAACTTAGAAGATGTTCACCTGGCACAGGCAAAAAATTATGTTGTTGCCTATGATTTCCCTCTTGGACTGCTTATTAATTTTGGCAGCAAAAGTTTACAGTACAAATTATTATTTAACCCCAAATATCATTCAAAACCCAATTCTGAAAATTCCGGAATCCTGTAAATTATGATGCAGACAACTGAAAACCGGCTTGGTTTATAATACTTTTTTCAATAGCTCACAGTATAATTGTATGCCCTGTTCTATTTCCTCCACAAAAATAAATTCATCCGCGGTATGGCTCCTGGCAGAATCGCCGGGGCCTATTTTAAGAGAAGTAAACGGGATAAGCGCTTTATCGGAAGTGGTTGGTGAGCCGTAATAAGTTCTTCCCAAATCAAGACCGGCTTTTACTATGGGATGATCGGGTGATATGGAAGAAGAACGCATTCTTAAACTCCTCGGTTGCGCATTACAGTTAGTATTGGCGTTAATAACATCAAGTATTTCTTCAAAAGTATATAATTCATTTACTCTGATATCAACCACAAAAGAACAATGAGAGGGAACAACATTATGCGCTTTGTTTTCTGTGTTGATAACGGTAACGCTCATTTTAACCGGGCCCAGCAGGTCAGATACTTTGGGAAATGCAAATGAGCTGAACCACTGAATATCTTTTATGGCTTTATAAATAGCGTTCTCTCCTTCGTTGCGTGCGGCATGTCCGGCTTTACCGGTTGCGGTGCAATCAAGTACAAGCAATCCTTTTTCCGCAACTGCCATCTGCATTTGCGTGGGCTCGCCTACAATAGCAAAAGCCCAGTTTCTTTCCGAAGGATTAAACGCCGGTGTTTGAAATAATAATTCAACACCATCTTTTCCTGATATTTCTTCTTCAGCACTCGCTGCAAATACAATGTTATATGCAAGGTCAGGCTCATCGTAGAAATAAAGAAATGTTGCGGCCAGCGATACAAGACATCCGCCTGCATCATTACTCCCTAATCCGTATAACCTGCCATCTTTTTCAATAGGCGTAAAAGGATCAAGCGTATAGCCTTTGTTAGGCTTTACTGTATCGTGGTGAGAGTTGAGTAGAATGGTGGGTTTGCCTTCATCAAAAAATTTATTGGAGGCGTATACATTATTGCCAATGCGGAAATGCGGTATACCCTTTTTAGCAAAGAACAGGCACAATACACCCGCTGTTTGATCTTCTTCCTTACTGAATGAAGGTATAGCGATCAATGCTTTCAGCAACTCAATGGCATCGGCTGTTAGTATAGCAAGGTCTTTATTCATTTACGATAGTTGTGCCGGCAGTGCCATTCATTAAAGAATATAGCACTTCAGCTTTGCCTATAATTACTTTTTTTACCCCACTGTTTAACGCGGCAAATGCGTTATCAAGTTTCGGTATCATACCGGCAAAAATTTTTCGTTCATCTTTCAGTTGTGCATAATACGCCGGGTTGATCTTACTGATAACGGTTTCATCATTATCCGCATCAAGCAGTACGCCGCTTTTTTCAAACGAATAGATCAGTGAAACATCATAATGTTTTGATAATGCTTTCGCGGTTTCCTGCGCAATGGTATCTGCATTGGTATTAAGCAATTGCCCGTTTTTATCATGCGTGATGGGCGCTAATACTATGGTTGTTTTTTGTTGCAGTAATTGCTGAAGAAAATCAGCATTCACAGCATCCACATCGCCTGCAAAGCCATAGTCAATATTGTTTTTGCTGATGCGTTTGTGCGCCAGTATAGCATTACCGTCAGCGCCGCTTAGCCCGATAGCATTGCAGCCATTTGCCTGCAATTGCGCTACAATATTTTTATTAATGTACCCGGCATACACCATTGTTACGATCTTTAGTGTCTCTGCGTCTGTAATCCTCCGGCCATCTACCATTTGCTGCTCAACGCCCATTTTTTCGGCAAGGCGGGTGGCGAGTTTGCCGCCGCCATGTACAAGTACAAATCCTCTATCCCCTGAAGGGGGATTTGTAAGTCCATTATTTTCTGCAGCAGCAAGTTGGGCAAATGATTGAAGGAAAGCCGATAGTTTTGCTTCGTCATTAATAATATTTCCACCAATCTTTACAACAAAAAGAGCTGGTTTTTCTTTTTTTGCCTGCTCACTTTTAATAGCGTCTATAGTTTTTGAAATAGTTGCCAATGTGGTTCCTAAATTTTGGATTATGTATTCGTTCTTGAATCTTATTACATGTAGTCCTAAACTTCTTAAATGTTCTTCCCTGATCTTGTCCTTCATTTTTACCTGCTCATCTTCATGTATTCCGCCATCAAGTTCTATAACAAGTTTAAGTGAATGACAATAGAAATCTGCAATATAGATAGCAATCGGGTGTTGTCTTCTGAATTTTACTTTCCATTCATTGATATGGATGTTTCTCCAAAGTAATTCTTCAGATGGAGTCATCCTGTTTCTTAATGCTTTTGCTCTTTCAAATATGAGGCTGTTCGCGCCATAAAACATGTTTTGTTTTTCGTTTTCATCAGTTAGCGGCGAATAAAATTGCTTATTTGCAAATTGTGTATTCATATTAGTTATTTTAACTGGTTAGCTAAATGTAAGAAAGGTGTATCCATCCCCCTTCAGGGGTTAGGGGCTGAGAATTTCAGAGAGTATAGTTTGTGCAGCCCAAACCCTGTTTGATGCTTGTTGTGTTATAATACTGTTGTTTCCATCAAGTATTTCATCACTCAACTCCACATTTCTTCTCACAGGCAGGCAATGCATAACCTTTGCATTATTCGTTAATTTTAGTTTCTCATTCGTCAGCATCCACTCCGGATCGTTGCAATATATTTTGCCGTAATCATTATATGTGCTCCAGTTTTTTACGTACACAAAATCCGCGTCTTTCAACGCTTCTTCCTGGTTGTGGGTGATCGTTGCTCCCCTTGTAAATTGTTCGTCCAGCTCATAATCTTCAGGATGGGTTATTACAAAATCTGCTTCGCCCCAAGCGTTTACCCATTGCGAAAAGCTGTTGGCAACGCATTGTGGCAATGCCTTTACATGCGGAGCCCATGTGAGTACGATTTTGGGTTTATGGTTTGTGGTTTGTAGTTTGCGGTTTTGCAGAACTTCAGTTATGGTAATGATATCTGTAAAGCTTTGTAAAGGATGCAATGTTGCACTTTCAAGACTTACCACCGGTATGCCTGAATATTTAATAAACTGCTTTATATACAGCTCACTGTAATCGTCTTCCCGGTTTTGCAAAGAAGGAAAGGTGCGTATACAGAGTATATCAAAATACTTTCCCATAATGGGCGCGGCATCCTTTACATGCTCCACTTTATTGCCGCTCATGATGGCTTCTTCCTCAAACTCCAATGCCCAGCCTTCGCTGCCTACATTAAATACTATTGGTTCCATGCCCAGGTTCTGCGCCGCTATCTGTGTGCTTAAACGGGTGCGCATACTCGGGTTTAGGAATAATAAGCCGATACGTTTATTAGCGCCAAGCGCTTTATCCTTAAACGGATTGGCTTTATACTCCAACGCTTTTTTTACAAAAGCATTGATATCGCTAACATCATGGGCCGAAATAAACTGTTTCAATGCGCTTTTTTTTAAAGGTGTAAGGTTTGGGGTGTAAGGTGTAGGGTGCAGGGTTTAAGGCCTTATACCCTAAACCTTATACCCTTTACCTTTCACACCTTTTCTTCCAGTACTCCAATCTCTTCTTTCAGTACTCCAATCTCTTCTTTCAATGCCTCAATAAAATCTTCAGCATCTCTTCTTTTCAATGCAAGAGAAGGCAGTAACCGGATAACATTCGGTTTCGCTTCCCCGGTAAATATTTTTTGATTAGTTAACAGGTTTTTCTTGAGATTTTTTAAGTCTTCCGGCACATCAAATCCGATCATCAGGCCTCTTCCTCTTACATTTTGTATCTGTGGTATTTCGTTCAATGCTCCTTTCAGGTATTTACCAACCATCACCGCATTGCCTAATAATTTTTCTGATTCCAATACTTCCAGTACTGCAATAGCCGCGGCACACGCAAGATGATTACCCCCGAAGGTAGTACCTAACTGAAAATGCTTTGGTTTGATATACGGCGCTATAATAATTCCTGCCACAGGAAAGCCGTTGCCCATACCTTTTGCCATCGTATATATATCAGCTTTAACACCCGCAAAATCATGACTGAAAAATTTGCCTGTTCTGCCATAGCCGCACTGCACGCTGTCTGCTATATATACCGCACCGTATTTATCGCAAAGACTCCTGATCTTTTTCAGGAAATCTTCGCTGGCTACATTAATGCCGCCAACGCCCTGTATGCCTTCAATAATTACAGAAGAAACCTTGTCACCATTTTTTGCAAAATAATCTTCCAGCGCCTGCTCATCATTAAAAGGGAGAAAAACCACATTATCAGTTTCATTAACCGGGGCAATGTAATTTTTGTTGTCTGTGGCAGATACTGCTAAAGATGTTCTGCCATGAAAAGCTTTACTGAACGCAATCACTTTTTTTCTTCCGTTATGGAAAGAAGCAAGCTTTAGCGCGTTCTCATTTGCTTCGGCGCCGCTGTTGCATAAAAACAACTGGTAATCTTCTTTGCCTGATAATTTGCCAAGTTTCCCTGCCAGTTCTTCCTGCAAAGGAATTTTTATGGAATTGCTGTAAAATGCAATTTTCTTTAACTGATCTTCTATCCGCTGCACCCAGTGCGGGTGTGTATGGCCGATAGATATTACTGCATGACCACCATACAGGTCAAGATATTGTTCCCCTTTATCATCCCACACATAAGAGCCTTTTGCTTTTACAATGGCGATATTGTTAATTGGATAAACGTCGAATAAGTTCATGTGTGAAGCCTCCCTAACCCTCCAAAGCCTGCCTGTCGGCAGACAGGGAGAGAAATTTTAAATTTAAATGTTTATTGTTATTTCAATCGCTCCATAAGTCTCCCCTTTGGGGAGATTTAGAGGGGCTCTTTTTTTAAAACCCCGCCGCCTTCAACCTCAACCCTGCTGTTTCCTCCAATCCAAACATCAGGTTCATATTCTGTACTGCCTGGCCGCTTGCACCTTTCAATAAATTATCAGCTATGGAATGTACTACCAGCTTGCTGCCTACTTTTTCTAACTGAATAATTGCTTTGTTGGTATTTACCACCTGCTTTAGAAATATAGGCTGATCGCTTACAAACGTGAAAGCTGCATTTTTATAAAAATCTTTGTATAACGTGTTAAGCTCTTCGCTGCTCAAATTGCAATGCACGGTAGAGCTGATAAAAATGCCTCTTGTAAAATCACCACGCCAGGGCACAAAATTCAAATCAATCGTTCCTTTGGGTTGCAATTGCAATAATGATTCGCCTATCTCGCCAAGATGCTGATGCGTTAAAGTTTTATATGCCTGTATATTATTGGCGCGCCAGCTGAAATGCGAAGTAGCAGAAAGGCTTTGCCCTGCACCGGTGCTGCCTGTAATACCTGTGGTATATATATCTTCCAGCAATCCTGCCTTTGCCAAAGGCAATAACCCTAATTGTATGGTTGTGGCAAAGCAGCCGGGGTTGGCAATATTGTTTGCTTTTTTTATTTCTTCTTTATTCAATTCAGGTAAGCCGTATACAAACTTACGGTTACCTGTAACCGATTGTTTGCTCAGCCGGAAATCATTGGCAATGTCGATGATCTTTATATTGTCAGCAATGATATTTCCCTCAAGAATTTTTTTTGATTCGCCATGACCGAGGCAAAGAAATACAACATCAACGCTACCGCCTAATGCAGAAAGATCGTCAGAGAAAACCAGGTCCGTATCTCCCAGTAAATCCTGGTGAATAGCCGCAACAGGTTTGCCCGCATTGCTGCGGCTGTTGATAAAAACAATTTCGGCAGAGGGATGATTAATGAGCAGCCTTATCAATTCACCGCCCGTATATCCTGCTCCGCCTATTATTCCAACTTTAATTTTTTGCATGTCAAATGATATTATACCTGTCGTTGTGAGTAGATGGCTGGGAGCTTAAAATAAATTCAAGAGGCTCCGCAGCATAATTGCAAACCCGGTGTATAGTGCCGGGTAGAATATGAAATCCTTCTCCTCGTCGGACAGTATATACTTTATTATCAGCCTCAAAAGTGGCTGTGCCGCTGAGTATATAAAAAAACTGCTGCGATTTTTTGTGATAATGAAAATCTTCTGAGGCCAAAGGTGGCATTTTTTCCTGTTTTACAGAAAAGGTTTCTGCATCAACAAGTACCCATCCATCGCATGAATTTCCCCATTGGTAATGAGCAAGCGGATGATATTTACTTACCGTCTGCATCATGCTTTACCAATTGATAGATGGATGTTTGATTGCCGAATATTTTGCTGAAGCCTCTAACATCATCACCGGTAAAGCCGGTATTCATCTCGCCATATTTGCCAAACCTGCTGTTCATTAAATCGTATGCAGATTCTATACCGGTTACCTGGAAGCGGTAAGGCTGCAATTGCACAAATACATCGCCGGTTACATTTTGCTGTGAGTTGCTGAGGTATGCTTCAATATCACGCATTACGGGATCAAGTATTTGGCCTTCATGCAGCCAGTTGCCGTAAAATTGTGCGAGCTGATCTTTCCAGTTCAGCTGCCATTTGGTAAGCACATGTTTTTCCAAAGCGTGATGTGCTTTAAGAATTACCATCGGCGCGGCGGCTTCAAAACCAACGCGGCCTTTAATACCTATAATGGTATCACCCACATGAATATCACGGCCAACACCGTAAGGTCCGGCAATTGATTGCAGATATTGTATAGCTTCTGTAGGGTGACTGAAAGTTTTGCCATCAACGCCTTTCAGTTCGCCTTTTATAAAACTCAGCTTCACTTCGCGGCTATCCGTAGCTGTTACCTGTGTGGGCCAGGCTTCCTCAGGCAGCATACCTTTTGAAGATAATGTTTCTTTACCGCCCACACTTGTGCCCCATAAGCCTTTATTGATGGAGTATACCGCTTTCGCAAAATTCATTTGCACACCCTTACTCTTCAGGTATTCAATTTCCTGTTCGCGGCTCAATTTTAAATCACGAATCGGTGTAATGATCTCAACGCCGGGTATCATAATGTGAAATATCATGTCAAACCTTACCTGGTCGTTACCTGCACCGGTGCTGCCATGCGCAACTGCATCAGCATTCAGTTTCTTAACATGCTCTGCTATATGCAAGGCCTGGCTTAATCTTTCAGCACTTACGCTTAATGGATAGGTATTGTTCTTTAAAACATTTCCATACACAAGGTATTTTATAATGCTGTCGTAATAAGATTTTACGGCATTTACGGTAGTATGCGTTTTTACACCTAAAGTATACGCGTGTTCTTCAATCTTCTTTAATTCATCTTCGCTGAAACCGCCGGTATTTACTATAACGGAGTGCACTTCATATCCTTTGTCTTCACTCAGGTATTTTACGCAGTAGGAAGTGTCAAGTCCGCCACTAAAGCCAAGAACTATTTTTTTCATTGTTGTGTAGTTGGTTTGTATGGTGTAATGGAAAGGTTCGATTCACTACAGGTTAAAAAAGTAATGCAGTACTGCTTTCATATTTTTCCTGGAAGATTTTTCTTCTTTATCCTTTTTCAGGAAGGGCTGCAACAGCTTCCATTTTTTTATACGCATAAAGCGTTCGTACAACTTGGAGTGTTGTTGAAAATCTTCTTTTGTTTCTTCCGGTTCATAATGGTCTTTTGGGTCGTACAACATGGCTGTGCAGAAGCAGTTCTTTCTTTCCTTGCTCATTAAGATGTCGTAGTTAACGCAACTTTTACAGCCGGCCCAAAAGGCTTCATCCTGTGTAAGCTCTGAGTAGGTTACGGGTTCGTATCCCAATTCTGAGTTTATCTTCATTACAGCAAGCCCTGTGGTAAGCCCGAATATTTTTGATTCAGGATACAATTTCCTGCTCAGTTCAAATATTTTTCTTTTTATGCCGCGGGCCAGTCCGCCTTTTCTAAAGGCAGGAGCTACAATCAAACCTGAATTTGCCACATATTCGCCATGTCCCCATGTTTCTATATAGCAAAATCCTGCCCAAATATCATCGTGGCTGAAAGCGATTACCGCTTTGCCTTCCCTCATTTTCTGCTGTATATATTCGGGGCTTCTTTTGGCTATACCTGTTCCGCGGGCTTTTGCTGAAGAAGCCATTTCATCACATATAATTTGTGCAAAGTCGAGGTGACTTTCATTGGCAACGAGAATCTTAAATTGTTCCTGGGTTTTCATTCTTTTAATGCTGATAAACTGAATATGATAGTACGTAAATCGGTTAATTTCCCGGCAGGCTTAATCAGGTTGCCGGCGTTATCTGTGATAACGATAAAATGTTGTTTCAGGTATCAACGTCGTACCCTGAAGGGGATGGGTGGACAGAAAAAAACTGCTCCAGGCAGAACAGGAAAAACCCCACGCAATGTAGCGACATTTTGTGCCGCGTCAGCGATTACTGTGGTGAGATTTTTTTGCATTTCAGTATGTCTATACTTTGATTAAAAATTTTGACGATGCAAAGAAAATACTTTTTTTAGTTGCAGGGGACTTTTTGAGGTAAAATTTTGATAACCAAATGTAAAATTATAAGCGAACAGGCACGCTGTGAATGGCAGCGCTCATTTCCCGTATCAGTGAAGCGTCTTTTTCGATGGCATTACCTACCACAATAAGGTCGGCGCCGGCTTTACAATTACGGTAAGCCTTTTCCGGGTCGCTTATACCACCACCTATAACCAGTGGCACATCTATAACCCCGGCAACCCTGGAAATCATGCTTTCCGTAATGCTTTTTTGCGCCCCGCTTCCGGCATCCATATAAATCAGCTTCATACCAAGCATTTCGCCTGCCATAGCCGTGCACATGGCTATTTCATTTTTGTTGGAAGGTATGGGCGTGGCATTGCTGATATAAGATACGGTTGTTGGCGCGCCACCATCAATTACCATATAACCGGTAGAAATAATTTCCAGCCCGCTTTTACGTACTGCCGGGGCAGAAATAACGTGCTGCCCGATCAATAATTCGGGGTTTCGCCCCGAAATAAGCGAAAGATATAAAAGCGCATCGGCATGCGGCGTAATTTGAGAGGAAGTACCCGGGAAAAGTATAACAGGAATATTGCTCTGCTGTTTTATCTGCATTACCACTTCATCCAGGTGGTTGCTGATAACGAGACTACCGCCTACCAGTAAATAATCAACTTCCGCCAGGGCGGTAAGCTCCACCAGTTCACTGATTTTCGCATCATCAACCTTATCGGGATCGATGAGTACCGCAAAAGACTTTTTCCCGGCTTTCTTTTTTTCTGCTATAGATTGATAAATGCGGTTGCTCGTCATGCATTCAGGTATTATTCCTTATCTGCAAAAATGCAAAAAAGTTTCATAGTCAGCGCTTTTAATTATTTCCCGTATTTATTGTTCTGCAAATATGAATAGGTGTTTGAAATTCAGTTAATCGCTTCACTCCAGCCCTCTCCCTGCCTACCGGCAGCTACCCTGTATACATATCTTTACTTATTCAGGCATCTCCCTCACCCCAGGCCCCTCTCCGCGCGGCGGAGAGGGGTGTCCAAATTCAAATCAGGTTGATAAAATAGAGAGAGGGAGGTTGAAGATCTAAAAGTGAGATGAATATTTAAACGTGCTGTTTGGATATATTTTATAGCTGATGTGGTAGCGATATTGTCTGGCTTTGTATTACAGTACCGCTCCCTCGCCATTGCATGGAGAGGGAGAAGGAGGGCGAGGGTTTAGTAAATACAACAACAAAGTCCCGAAAAACTACTAAAGGACTTATACTATTTATAAAAAAACACCCGAAAATCCAAGTTTTTTTATCATCACAATGTGTAAAAAACAGCTAATACAACACTGTATTGCATATGCGGCACTTATCCACAGGCTGTTGATATTTACAGGTTTGATAACACAATTAAGCCTGATATTTTCGCTTTCTTATCATTTGATAATACAAGTTTAACCCATTAATAATTCCGGCTACATTATGAATAGCGAAAAACAAAGCAAAGGCTTGTGGTATAAACGTTTCTTTACCCGGGAAGGAGTAGACGTATTTGACCAGTTTGAGTATGACTACCGCACTTCGGTAATTCGTAACCCCAATGGTGAGGTGGTGTTTGAAATGAAGAATGTGGAAGTGCCTAAGCAATGGAGCCAGATAGCTACAGATATTCTTGCGCAAAAATATTTTCGCAAAGCCGGTGTGCCACAGCCCGATGGTTCGTCAGGGCGTGAAACTTCGGCAAAGCAGGTTGCCCACCGCATGGCCAACTGCTGGAAGGTTTGGGGTGAGCGCTACGGTTATTTTGCTTCCCCGGCAGACGCTCAAATATTTTACGAAGAATTGGTATACTGTATACTAAACCAGGCTTGTGTTCCCAACAGCCCGCAATGGTTTAATACAGGTTTGCATGAAAGCTATGGTATAAAAGGTAAGCCGCAGGGGCATTATTACGTGGATGCTGTGGATGGTAAGCTGAAAAAATCTACTTCTGCCTATGAGCGTCCCCAGCCTCACGCATGTTTTATACTGAGTGTGGAAGATGACCTGGTAAATGATGGCGGTATAATGGATCTGTGGGTTCGCGAAGCACGTATTTTCAAATATGGCAGCGGGGTTGGTACTAACTATTCTAATATTCGTGGCGAAGGGGAAAAGTTAAGCGGTGGCGGAACATCCTCCGGACTAATGAGCTTTTTAAAAATAGGCGACAGGGCAGCCGGCGCCATAAAAAGCGGCGGCACAACAAGGCGGGCGGCTAAAATGGTTTGCCTTGATCTTGACCATCCTGAAGTGATGGATTTTATTAACTGGAAGGTAGAGGAGGAAAATAAGGTAGCAGCTTTGATTGCTGCCGGCTATGCATCTGATTACGAGGGAGAAGCATATAAAACAGTCAGCGGCCAAAACTCAAATAATTCTATACGGATACCAAACGATTTTTTTGAAAAACTACAGAATAACGAGGATTGGGAACTGAAGGCACGTACTGATGGCAGGATTATGAAAAAAATGCCTGCCAAAGAAGTGTGGAACCAGATTGCATATGCAGCCTGGCGTTGTGCAGACCCGGGTACCCAATACGATACCACCATAAATGAATGGCATACCAGCCCCAAAGGTGGACGTATCCGGGCCTCCAACCCCTGCAGTGAATACATGTTTTTGGATAATACCGCATGTAATCTCGCTTCCGTTAACCTTCGTAAGTTTTTTAATGAAGCAACCAACCAGTTTGATGTAGTAGGTTTTGAATACACCGTTCGTTTATGGACAACTGTGCTGGAAATATCTGTGCTGATGGCGCAGTTCCCTTCAAAAGAGGTAGCGCAATTGTCATATGATTACCGTACGCTGGGACTTGGTTACGCAAACCTCGGATCAATGCTGATGGTAAGCGGTATACCTTATGATAGTGAAGAAGCCCGCGGTATTGCCGGTGCTGTTACCGCTATCATGACGGGAATAGCTTACAAAACTTCTGCTGAAATAGCTGCTCACCTCGGTGCTTTTGCAAAATATGAAGAGAATAAGGAAGACATGATGCGGGTGATGCGTAACCATCGCCTTGCCGCATATGATGCAGATGAGTATGAACAACTCAGCATTAAACCACAGGGAATACATGCAAAATATTGTCCTGATTATTTACTGAAAGCCGCATGCAAAGCCTGGGATGATGCGGTTGAGCTTGGTGAAAAATATGGTTACCGCAATGCGCAAACAACGGTTATCGCGCCAACAGGAACTATCGGGCTGGTAATGGATTGCGATACTACCGGAGTTGAACCGGATTTCGCGCTGGTGAAGTTCAAAAAACTCAGCGGTGGCGGTTATTTTAAGATCATCAACCAGTCTGTGCCGCAGGCGCTTAAAAATCTTGGGTATAGTGAAAAGGAAAAAGACGCTATTATTAAATATGCGGTAGGCGCTGCAGGTTTTGCAGGTGCGCCGTTCATCAATCCCCAGTCTTTAAGTGAAAAAGGATTTATAGCGGAAGAAATTAAAAAGCTGGATGCGGCGCTCGCTTCAGCATTTGAAATAGGGTTTGTGTTTAACAAGTTTACTTTAGGTGAACCCTGTCTTGAAAGACTTGGCTTTACGCCCGAAGAATATAACGACTGGAATTTTAACCTGCTGGAAGCGCTTGGTTTTACCGCTGCAGAAATTGAAGCGGCAAACGATTATATCTGCGGCACCATGACGATTGAAGGTGCTCCATATTTAAAGAAAGAGCATTACGCGGTTTTTGACTGCGCTAATAAATGTGGCAAAAAAGGTGAAAGATATATTCATGCACATGGGCATATCCGCATGATGGGCGCGGCGCAACCGTTTATCAGTGGCGCTATTTCCAAAACCATCAACCTGCCAAACGAAGCAACTGTTGAAGAAATAGCAGACAGCTATATGCTTAGCTGGAAGCTTGGATTAAAAGCCTGTGCCTTATACCGCGATGGTTCTAAACTGAGCCAGCCGCTCAGCAATAAAAGCGACAGCAAAAAATCAAAAGAAAAAGCTGAAGCAAAAGAGGAAACAGCTACGCAGGAAAGCCCGTTGATTGATATGGGTAAGCTTACGGTGGAAGAATTGCTGGATGAATTGCATAAGCGCATGCAGGCATCTACAGATACCAAGCTGAAGCGCCAGCTTTCAAGAATCGTGGAAAGAAAAACCCTGCCGCTTAAACGCCGCGGGTTTACACAAAAAGCAAAGATAAACGGGCAGGCGCTGTTTTTACGCACCGGTGAATATGGCGATGGCACATTAGGCGAAATATTTATTGACCTGGCAAAAGAAGGATCAACGCTCAGAAGCCTGATGAATTGTTTTGCCATATCTGTTTCGGTGGGTTTGCAGTATGGTGTGCCGTTGGAGGAGTTTGTAGAGAAATTTGTATTCACAAAATTTGAGCCTTCCGGCATGGTAGATCATCCGAATATCAAGTCTACCACATCCATTGTTGACTTTGTATTCCGTTGCCTTGCATATGAATACCTGGGCAGAACAGACCTGGTGCATGTTTTAGATAAACCGGAGATAGGAAACCTGGGCACTGATGATTGGGATGATGTGCCAACCGGATTGGAATATGCGCCAAAGCCCGAACTAAGTGATGTAAGAGTAGTTGGCGCTGTGCCGCAGCCCGGTAAAGCACTGCGTGCTTCTGCAAACGCGGTAAGTGAACATTTGAAAAGCATGCAAAGCGATGCACCTGCCTGTAATACCTGTGGGCATATTACCGTAAGAAGCGGAACCTGTTATAAATGCCTGAACTGCGGTAACAGCATGGGTTGCAGTTAGGCTCCAACATATTTTTTATTTAGGACGGTTAGGAATTATAAACCTACATAATCCGTCCCGATTCTTCGGGATGGATTTTTTTTGTTTGATGAGGTGACGGATCTTTACTGCATTGGCAGAGCTCTTTACACGTCAGATTGCTGAAGCCGAAAAAGCAAAAGGTATTCAGCAGAATACTGTTGCAGGAAAGAAGGGTGGGAAGATAGCTAAAGATGCAAGGCTCGCATTGGAGCAGAAAACAGGAAGGGAAGTTGTCACCTCCGAAAACTTTTTACCGCCCGCACCCAAAAATAAAAACTGGAAAAAGATAAAAATAAATAACCCTCTAATTCTACCTTTCCGTGCAAGTTTAATAGTATGCCTGGTCTTTGTATAAGAAGCATATTATCTTGTAATCAGTAAACCTGCTGCCTTATTATTCATTCCGAATTTTCACACCATAGCTTCCCTCATCATGGAGTGGTGAGGATAAACCAATATGAAACGAAATTTGGGATGCACCTGTCATTGTTGATAAATCGCGGAAAGTTTTATAATTTAGGCGTATTCACATTTTCATCTGACATCTGCTGAAAATCCTGCCAATCATTTTTTCCGGATGTGCAGCCGGGTGTATATTTCGTACGTCTTCAAAACGAAGGGCAGGTAGTTACGAAAAAGTTTGTGGTTGAGTAGGTTGTGAACATTGAAATTCTTAAATGAGGTAAGTTTTGAGTGAAATAAAATGATAATTAACAAGTTGACAGACTAACTTTCCAATAATTCACTAATACTTTTCTCGCAAAGTTCGTTACGGAGCAGCGTAGCAACGTTTTTCTGTAGCGGACTTTGCTCCGTTGCGTGAAATATACTGTTTAAAGCAGGTTACAACACCCAAAACTCCGGGTAAATAAAAATGATAGCAATACGCGTTAATTTGCAGTGTAAATTGTAACACTTCTTTTTAATTTACCAGAAGCCGCTATAAAACATGCTGAGTATTATTACTGCCGTTCATAACCAGTTAGCCATGAACAAAATTTTTCTGCAAACTTTAAAAGAATATACGCACAACACGTTTGAGCTGATTATAATTGATAATAACTCTACTGATGGCAGCAGGGAGTTTTTTGAAGAGAACGGAGCTGTTGTTATAGCAAACGAAGGCAACTATAGTTATCCTTATTGCCAGAACCAGGGTATAAAAAAAGCAAACTATAATACTCTTTTGTTTTTTAATAATGATATTATCGTTTCGCCGGATTGGGATATTCATTTACTCGAAGTTCTTGGGAAAGATAATTATGATATAGTGAGTTTTGCATCGCCCGATAGATGTGATAATTTGAGAGAAACAAAAAAACAGGGCAGAACATGGAACCGCATAAAATATCCTGTACTCCGGCTATTGGGCAGCTCTGAAACTGCATTATGGCTGATGTTTAAATTAAGATACAGGAACTGGAAATCTTTTTGCAAAAAAATGTTCGAAAAATATGCCTGCAAAATGAGTGCAGGATTTTCCGGTTCCGTAATTGCCATGAACAGAACCGGGCTTGAAAAAGTTGGATACTGGGATGAAAGAATGCAGGATGCCGATTTTGACTTGTATATGCGCAGCAGGAAAAGAAATGAGGAGTTTGGCGACCTGAAACCGCTGAGCATTATTTCCGGAGTATATATGCATCATTTTGGAAGGCTTACGTTGAAATCCCGTAAAAAACCGGTGACGTTCTCCGACGCTAAAAATTTAATACCATTTGAACAAAAATGGAAAATAACTATGCGTTATGTTGCGCAGCATTTTATTAAACAGGTATAATGTATAGTATCGCTTACAATACCGATTATTTTTTAAGCAGGTTGTAATTTTTGAAAGTAAATATTTGCTCTCCCCCTAATATATTTTCTTCAATAAAAGTAAGGGCCTTGTTTTTCCATTTTTCATGTTTATGAATTACCCTGTTCTTATTATACTTTGCGTTATCAAGGTTTTCCTGCCAGTTAAACCTGGCAATCATTGATTGCATTACAGCAGGATGTGTTCCCTTAAAAAAAGCCAGCGCATCCAAGTTTCCATAATCAAATTCGGGAACTTTATATTTCATGAACAAATGTGCATTTTCTTTCCCTTTATAATCAGAAACAAAAGATGAATATTTTTTTTGCATCAGGGACGGCGGACGCACCCAGCCGTAATGAAAAACAGGCGCGCCAACATTAGCAACATTTAGCTTGAACGTATTTTCTTTCTGGTCGTAATCCTTATTGTTAAAGTCGGGTATCGTTCTGAAAGATTGTGCATCTTTCCAGGAATGAATGTCCGGATTGTTACGGATAATCCTGATTTCTTTTGCATACCAGGCATGAGATTTTATATAATGTTTGTAATCTCCCCAAAAATGCAGGTAATCAAATATCAACCCATCCACATCTGTATCATTTAGTAAAGATTCGCAACGTTCTTTAATTATCGGCAGCGAATCCTCATGTATCACTTCGTCGCTTTGAAGATAAAAAAGCCAATCACCACTGCACGCATTTTTAGCAATATCTGTTTGGTGTGCATATTCAGTTCCGTTGGGATATTCTTTTGTATTCCATTTGGTATGAATTATTTTTATCTTCTCCGACCCGATACTCTCAATTTCCTGCAGTGTAAAATCATCTTCATCACAATTGCCCAGGGCTATTACAAACTCATCTACCAAAGGCAGAATAGATTGAACAGATGCTTTAACCGGGTAATAAAGCCTGGTGGCGTTTCTCACCATGCTAAAGCCACTTATCTTCATTCCGGGATAAATTAATTATTAATAACCCGCAAAATAAGTATTTTAAGTGTAAGGTTGATAACCCCGGGCATAGCCGCTATTAAATTAAAGTATCGTACTTAGAAGCTGTGGGTGCATTTAAAATTAGTTTTTTTAAATAACCATTAATATATTTCCTGCCACGAATTCCGGTATTCACAGCGGCGGAACAGGATTTGATACACAAAGAGCCACAAAGCATACACAAAGTTACACAGCTCGGTTTATTATTCTTTGTGGCTCTTTGTGTATTCTTTGTGTACCTCTGTGAAATAACCAAGTTGTTATGCCAGTGTTAAGTTAATCGTGAAATGTCAGACGATAAACGTGAGAATCTCACGTCTTACGTTTCACTTCTCACGAACATCTGCAACATAATAGTCTTAACATAACACTATAATTATATTCGTGGTTAGAAGTGTACGCAATCACTATATCAAAAATCCGCGCAATCGTTTTTAAACAAGCTTAAAACTGCAACGGTATATTCACTTTAAAGCTGAAATTTCTGCCCATATTAAATACGCCCATTCTGCCGGTTGCATTATTTACAGCAGTATACTTTAACCTGCTCAAATGATTTTGATAAGCTACATCGGTAAGATTATTTCCTGCAAGAATTACTGTAAAAAGTGTTTTGCTCTTACCAACAATATCAGCGCTTATACCTGCATTAAGTAAAGAATAACCTGCCGTGGGCGTTTCTGTATTGTATGTAGTAAAAGCATGATTTTGCTTAAAGGTATTATCCAGCTCTGCGCTTAAAGCAAGGTTGCGGATAGTTTTTCCTTTCTTTAAAAATTCTCCTCTCAGTTGCGTTATTAACCGTGCCGCCGGAATGAAAGGAATATTTTTGACTCCTTCAATAGGTTGATCAAACACTCCTCTTACATAAGAAAAGGTATTTTCAAAATGCAGCCAGTCTAATGGATGCGGGTGTATATCTATGTTAAACTCAGCCCCGTAAAGTGTTGCTTTTGCCTGGCTGAACTTAAACGCAGTAATATCTTCTCCATCAACATTCACCAATGAGTCGCCACCATTTACGCTTTCAAGTTTCCTGTAAAAAATAAAATTGTTGATGTTGTTTAAAAACCCTGTTGCGGTAACAGATACGTGTTCATTATCAAATTCAATTCCGCCGTCAAACTGAAGACTTGTTTCAGATTTTAAATTATTGTCGCCATACTCATACCTGTTGGTGCCTTCATGCGCCCCGTTAGAGCCAAGCTCTGCTATAGCAGGAGCCCTGAATCCTCTTGCTGCATTAAATTTCAGGGTAAGCGTTTTGCTCACTTCATAACTTATACCTACACTACCGGATATATTACTGAACGATTTTTTAAACCCTTCAAATTTTGATTCGCCGTCAACTACAAGTGATTTTGAATCAAGGCTCCTGTTATCAAAACGTGCCCCCCCACTCAGCGTAAACCTGTCAAAGTTTTTTTGCGTGTATATAAATACACCGGCATCAAACAAATTATATTCAGGTATTAATACTTCTTCCGCTTTGTTTTTATTGCTTTGCTGCATACCATTAACTCCAATGGTTGTTTTCCATTTATCCATATCAGGCAAATGGTATTGTATATTGTAGGTAATGGTATTCAGGTCAAAGAACAGTTCAGGTGTTTCAGGTTCAAGCACATCTCCATATTCCTTTCTTTTATTGTTTTGATAGCCAACATGAATATCCAGTTTTCCATTACCAATATTAAACCTGTTATCTAACCCCACTTTAAAATGATTAATATGCTGATAGGGAATGCCAGGTTTTGTCCCTTTGAAATCATCATTGCCGGCAATGGCTTCTTCCGCTTCGCCATTTACTGCAACTGGTTTTATAAACTGACCGGTTGTTTCATCCCTTTCTCCTTCAATTAACCCGGGCTTTTGGTCAAAGCTGCTTACCAATATATGGCTATACCCCCATGAACCATTGTAGCCAATATAGCCCCCGAAATTTCTTTCATTGAATTTTGAATTCAATACGCGACCGTCATATTTGTTTTTATAATCTTCAGCACCTTTATATGAACCATATACGTTCCAGTTAAAACCATTTTTATTGCCGGCTATATTGGCGCCAACACCACGCAAATGATTATTGGTTTGATAATTACTGATGATATTGCCCATGATGGTTCCTTCTGGTACCGGAACATTTGTCAAAATATTAATGACTCCGGCCATGGCATCACTGCCATAAATAAGCGAAGCCGGGCCTTTCAATACTTCCACTTTATTTACACTGTATTCATCTATTTCAATACCGTGCTCATCTCCCCATTGCTGTCCTTCCTGCCTTATACCATCATTCAAAATAACCACACGATTATAACCTAACCCACGTATCATTGGTTTTGATATAGATGGCCCCGTGGTTAATTGAGACACTCCTGGCGTTTTACTGATGGCATCAATTAAATTGGTTGATGTGGTTTGAGCAAGATCAGCCCTGCTGATAATATCTACAGGCGTAGGTGTTCTTTTTAATTTGGTGGCAGTAGATACACCGGTTACGGTTATGCCTTCATTTTCACGAACAGCAGGTGATAAAACGAAATCTTTTTTCAGATCACCTGTGAGTGTTATATGTTCGGTAATGCCGGTATATCCAACAGAAGAAACTTCAATCAGGTAGCTGCCGGATGATATACTTTTTATGATATACTCACCTTTATCATTTGTTACAGCGCCGGTTTTTGCATCTGCAAAATATAATGAAGCGCCTTGAACAGGCTCGCCGGTAAGCGCATCGGTGACCCTTCCTGATAGAGAAACTTTAGCATCTGTACCTGAAGCGTGCATGCCGGCAAAAATTGACGATGGTATAATAAACAACAGTATCGCGGTAAGCGATTGAATATAGTGATATTTCAAAATAATATGTTTAAATAATGAAAAGACATTCTTTTCCTTTTTGGAAAACAAGCAATCTCCTGGAAAAAATCTGTATCGAAAGGGGTTCAATAGTAGCTATAACACTAAACAAGTGTTGCAACAGAAGAGGGCGGCCCGCGGAGCGAGAGTGTGCAATGCTCGCCGGTATGTATTTGCAGTGTATATATATAACTGCCGGTATGGTCTGATATCTGAGCCCTGTTGAATGTACCAGATGGCAAATCAAAAGTTTTTTCCACCTGTATAGTACAGGCCCAGCAAAACCGTTCCTGCTTTTCAATATGTGTTTTGTGATGGCAAATACCATCAGCATTGTCTTTTTCAATGCAGGCATTTACAGTATCGTGTGAATGGAAAAGTTCAAAAGGTAGTTGGGTGGCGGCAAAACCCAGCAGCAAAAAGAGCGCTGTATAAAACTGATATGTTCGTTTCTGCCGTTTCACTTTTAAGGAACAAATGTAGTTTAAAATTGAAACAATGATGCAAATTTTAAAATGATAATTTATATTTAACTGATCATATGTTTAATATTACAATAAAGCCTGCTCTTCTTTTTCCAGTAGTATAAGTTCTTCTGTTGTAAAAATTCTTGACTTAATCATAAATCTTACCCCCAGCGGAATTTCAAGCGAAAAGCTGCTTCCCCTGCCGGGAGTTACATCAAGTGTAAGCTGTGTGTGCTTCCAGTATTCGAACTGGTCTTTGTTCATATAAAATTTGCATCCTGCTACTTCACCGAGAAGGATGTCACTTCCTCCAATTTTAAATTCACCATCTACAAAACACATTGGCTGGCTTCCGTCGCAACAGCCACCACTCTGGTGAAACATAAGATTCCCATGTTGCTGCTTAAGCTTTTCTATCAAAGCCAGCGCTGTATCTGTAGCAAGTACCCGTTCAGGCATAATATCTGTTTAAATTATTGTTGAATAAATGCGAAATGAGAAAACGATAAACGTGAGAATCTCACATCTATCGTTTCATTTTTCTCACAGGAATAAAACATTGTTGCAGGCAAAATAAAGGCTGTACATTCTGCTGCTTTCTTATGCTTAAGAAACCAGTGTTTGGTACAGCCCTTTTGATTGTGTTTTCTCTGATGCCCAGGTTTTTCTAAAAAAATCCCAGTTTGTTTTTGTTATATGAAATCAGCATGTTTTTTGTCTGGCGGTAATGATTGAGCATCATCTTGTGTGTTTCTCTGCCAAAGCCGGATTTTTTATACCCGCCAAATGGTGCATGTGCCGGGTAAGCGTGGTAGCAGTTTACCCAAACGCGGCCAGCCTGTATTGCTCTTGGTACCTGGTATAATTCATGTGCGTCTCTTGTCCACACCCCCGCGCCAAGTCCATACAGCGTATCGTTGGCTATTGCAATGGCTTCTTCCGTGGTTTTAAAAGTGGTTACGCAAACCACAGGTCCAAAAATCTCTTCCTGGAAAACACGCATTTTGTTGTTTCCTTTAAATATTGTAGGCTGAATATAATAGCCGTGCTCCAGCCCGCTGTTTTGATGAAATGCTTCTCCGCCGGTAAGCACCTGCGCGCCTTCCTGTTTACCAATATCCAGGTAGCTTAAAATTTTATTGTATTGATCTTCACTTGCCTGCGCGCCCATCATCACTGTGCTATCGAGCGGGTTGCCCATTTTAATGGCTTTGGTACGCTGAATAACTCTTTCCATGAACTTATCATATATTTTTTCATGCACCAGTATTCTTGACGGACAGGTACAAACTTCTCCCTGGTTAAGCGCAAACAATACAGCGCCTTCCACCGCTTTATCAAAAAAATCATCATCTGCGTCTGCCACACTTTCAAAGAAAATATTCGGGCTTTTACCGCCTAATTCCATTGTAACAGGTATAAGGTTTTCAGACGCATATTGCATAATCAGCCTGCCTGTTGTTGTTTCTCCTGTAAATGCCACTTTATTTATTCTTGGTGATGATGCCAGTGGTTTGCCTGCTTCTACGCCGAAGCCTGTCACCACGTTTAATACACCTGCAGGCAACACTTCTTCAATTAACTCTAACAGGCACATAATGCTTGTGGGCGTTTGTTCAGCCGGCTTAACTACTACAGTACAGCCTGCAGCAAGTGCCGGTGCTATTTTCCATGCAGCCATCAATAAAGGAAAATTCCAGGGAATGATTTGCCCTACTACGCCAATGGGTTCGTGAAGGTTAATGCTTACGGTAGTGTCGTCATGTTCGCTTATGGTTCCTTCCTCACTTCTTATTACCCCCGCAAAATAGCGGAAATGGTCAACCACCAGAGGTAGATCTGCCGCCCTTGTTTCACGGATGGCTTTACCATTATCTATTGTTTCTACAGTAGCGAGATATTCAAGATTATCCTCTGCAATTTGTGCAATTTTCAGTAACAGGTTACTGCGGTAAGCCGCCGCGGTTTTACTCCAGGTTTCAAACGCTTTGTGAGCCGCGTCTATAGCTTTTTCAATGTCTTTGGCATTACCCCTGGCGGCTTTTGTAAATACTTTTCCATCAATAGGTGATACATTGTCAAAGTATTCTCCGTTTTCGGGCTTTACCCATTTACCCCCAATAAAGTGATCGTATTTTTCTCTGAATGCCGGGCGGGACGCGAGGGTAGATTTACTGCTGGTTTTTGCTGTAGTACTCATATGTGCAAACTCTTGTTAGTGAATTAATACCCTAAATTTGACCATATAAATTTTGAAAGCCAGTCACAATTGTATCTATTAATAGCACAATTGTATTTTAATTAGCTATTAACAGGCATGCTTTGTAACTTGTACCTATGCCAAAAGGGAAGCCTATACAGCATATTGATCTCACTAATCCCAAATACCTGCAAACGCTGGTAGAAAACAGGCAGGTATTTAATATGGAGAATTGTGAGATGAATGTATTTGAATCTTACCAGCAGGCTTATCTTGTTCCCTTAACCTTTAATGATTTTGTTATCACCAGTATGGTAAGAGGTAAAAAGGTTATGCATTTACTAGGTGATAATCCTTTCGACTATCTTCCGGGAGAAACGGTTATAGTACCTGCCAACGAAACCATGAAAATTGATTTCCCCGAAGCGCAACAGGATAATCCTACGCAGTGTATAGCGCTGGCTGTAGATAAAGATTATATTCATAATACCCTCAATTACCTTAACGAATACTATAATACCCGGGAGCATGAACATGCCTGGAAACTTCAATTTAACCAGTATCATTTTCACAATGATAATGATGTTTCTGATCTCATAAATAAACTGATCAGGGTGTGCAGGAGTGAGAGTGTTGTAAAAAATATATACGCTGATCTTAATCTTAAAGAACTTTTAATACGGCTGGTACAAAGCCAGTACCTGCAGCAGATTTCGAAAGATTCGCAGCGCAATTCAAATGCCGGAAGGCTGCAATTTATACTGGACTATATCCGTAATCACATCAGCGATAAAATACTGATTGATGATTTAAGCGTAAAAGCTCACATGAACCGGAGTGCCTTTTTTAAACTTTTTAAAGATCAGTTTGGCATTACTCCTGTTGACTATATCAACCGCGAAAGAGTAAAGCTTGCCAAGCACTTGCTTTCAGATTCAAATTTATCTGTTACGGAAATCAGTTGGCAAAGCGGCTTTAGCGACCCCAATTATTTTGTACGGTTGTTTAAGAAAACGGAAGGGATTACTCCCGGTGCATACAGAGATTTGAGCAGGAAGAATGTTTAGTGTATTTATAGAGTATCATTCCCCTTATTCGGTTTCTTTACGATCCTTGCTCTTTTGCGTTTGCTGCGTGAAATACTTACCAGGATGCACAGGACAGGGTGTAAAAGGTAATACGGTTATTTATGCGAAGGCTTTTTTGGTTACCGGGGCAATAAGTTTTTGAAATAAGATATTGCTATCAGTGCGGTTTTGCCTTCTAAATTAACGTTCCCTTAGTTTTGTGGCTTATCAAATTTCGTGTAGGTTTGCCAATCTTATAAAAGACAGTACTAATATGAATTTCAACAGGATCAACAACATCACTGGATGGATTGTTTGTGTTATAGCTTGTGCCGTATATATATTAACCGCTGAGGCAGGAGGTAGCCTTTGGGATTGCGGTGAATTTGTGAGTAGCTGCTTCAAGCTGCAGATACCTCACCCGCCCGGCGCGCCATTGTTTGTAATAATGGGTCGCATTTTTATTGTACTGTTTGGCGATAACCCTTTGACTGCCGCAAAAGCCGTAAATGTAATGAGTGCGTTGGCAGGCGGATTTACCAGCCTGTTCTTATTCTGGACCATCACACACTTTGCCCGCAAAATATATCAAAAAGCGACTAATGCATTAACAGGGCAGCAGATATTTACTATTATGGTTGCAGGTGTTATTGGCGCATTGGCCAGCACCTTCAGCGATTCATTATGGTATAGCGCGGTAGAAGGTGAAGTATATGCCTCGTCTTCTTTCCTTACAGCATTGGTATTTTGGATGATATTAAAATGGGAGCATGCCGCTGATGAGCCCGGTGCAGACAGGTGGATAGTGCTGATATTTTATGTTATAGGATTATCTATAGGTATACACCTGTTAAACCTGCTTACTATACCCGCTATTGTAATGGTGTATTATTTCAAAAGATACCATACCACCAAATGGGGAATCTTCTGGGCGTTTGTTGTGGGTTGTATTATTACCGGGTTTGCGCAAAAGTTTGTGATTCAGTATACCATCACCGGCGCCGGTATTTTTGACCGGTGGTTTGTAAACGGGCTGAACCTTCCTTTCTTCTCAGGGTTTACTACTTATTTTATTTTGCTTTCTGCAGTAATTGTAATTGGTATACGCAGGGCAGATAAGCTCATAAACAATTATACAGGCTTTGCTGTATGGCTTGCCGCATTCATCTTTTTATTTGCTTTTCCTTTTATTTCTTCCGTGCTTACATTTTTACTTTTTGTAGCAGGTACGGCACTCGCTATCTACGCCTCTTATCATAACCGTAATAAAATACTCAACTTCTTAAAGCTGGGGCTTTGGTGTTTTGCCTTTATGCTAATTGGTTATTCTACATATCTCACTACGATGATACGTTCTGCGGCAAACCCCTCCGTAGATATGTATAATGTAGATAACCCGATGAGCCTGACCGGCTATCTCGGCCGTGAGCAATATGGTGACTTTCCCCTTATATACGGACAAACTTTTGCGGCAGACGTGAAAGATATTGTTACTAAAGGAGCAAAATGGCAGAAAGGAGATAAAAAATATGTAAACATAGGCGATGATATAGGATATGAATATGAACCGGAAGATATGATGTTCCTTCCGCGTATATGGGATGCAAGCAACGACCAGGGGCATGCGGATTATTACCGTAGCTGGCTGGGCATTGATAAAGATGCCAAGCCAACATATATTGATAATATACGCTGGGCAATTGGTTATCAGATCGGATGGATGTATCTCCGTTACTTTGGCTGGAATTTTATAGGTAAGCAAAATGATCTGCAGGGATTAGGTAATGTGAGAGACGGCAATACCATTACAGGCATTTCTTTTATTGATAACCTGTTTTTTGGCGATCAGAATAAAATGCCTGATACATTAAAAGCCAATAAAGCCAACAACAAATTATTTGCGTTGCCATTAATACTCGGTTTAATTGGCATGTGGTATCAGTACAAGCGCGATCAAAAAGATTTTCTTGTTGCATTCCTGCTCTTCTTCTTTACAGGTTTTGCGATTGTGTTTTATTTAAATGCGGCGGGTCCGCAGCCTCGTGAACGTGACTATGCTTATGCAGGCTCTTATTACGCCTTTGCAATCTGGATTGGGCTGGGTGTAATGATGGTGAAGGAATGGTTTGAGAAAGTAATGAGCAGCAGGTTGGCAGGCTTTGCGGCGGCAGCGGTATGTACTTTAGCCGTTCCCGTTATTATGGGCTTCCAGGAGTGGGATGATCACGACAGGAGTAAAAAAACATTAGCGCCCGACCTTGCAAGAGATTATCTTGAAAGTTGTGCGCCAAACGCTATACTGTTCACATTTGGCGATAATGATACTTATCCTTTATGGTTTGCACAGGAGGTGGAAGGTGTGCGTAAAGATATCAGGGTAATAAATTACAGTCTTCTCGGAATTGACTGGTATATTAATGAGCTTCGCTACAAAATAAATGATAGCGATCCGGTTGATCTTCTTTGGGGACCTGACAAAACGGAAGGAGATAAACGCAATGTGGTTTATTTCAATGCAAACCCCAACATTCCCCAAAATCAATATGTATACCTCGACCAGGTGCTTACACAGATCATTGGCAGCGATGATCCTGCATACATGGTTAGTTCCGGCGCCGGTAATACTTTCAATACTTTCCCGGTGCGTAAATTCAGTGTGCCGGTTGATACCGTGCTGGTTCGCAAAAACGGCACGGTTAACCCGGGTGATATATTAGTAAATGAATTACGTTTTGATCTGTCGCCCAATAAAACGGCATTGATGAAAAACGACCTGGCTGTACTGAACGTGATCGCGGCAAATAAATGGAAGCGCCCTATATATTTTACAGCTCCATTTGGTTCACTGGGCTTTTCCCAATATCTGCGGGCAGATGGTTTGAGTTATCGCCTTGTTCCTGTGCAGGCTAAGCCAAGAACATCAATGAATGATGGTAATGTGAATGATGAAGCGGCTTATAAAAATATGATGGAAAAGTTTGCTTTTGGCAATGCCGGCACACCGGGTGTATATTTTGATGAAGAAAATCGCCGTCACCTGATGACCATACGCCAGGCTTATGCTACTGCAGCGCAAAGTATGGCAACTGACGGACGGAAAGAAGATGCCAGGAAGTTGCTTGATAAGGTTGACAAAGGTATTGATACCCGTAATATGCCTTATGGATTGGTAAGCAGGGATAACCAGCAGAATGTAGTTAGTCTTTCAATGGCAGAAGCTGCATATAGTGCAGAGCACAAAACATTGGGAGATAAAATTATGCGTGATGTAAAAAAAGATATTGAGCAACAGATCAGCTATTATGCGGCTTTGGGTAATATGTCGGTGCAGGAGTTGATGCAAAATATGCAGAATCCCGATGCGCTTAATAACAAGCAGCGTGGTTTATACAGCGAGATTGAACGTACTTTCCAGATACAGAATTACCTGGGGTATATAGAAAGCAGACACAATCCGGCTGTAACTAATCCCAACCCGGAAACACCGGGTGTGATTAAAACAGAAAGCCCGGCGGCAGGAAAGGATTCTTCTCCTAAAGCAGATAGTACAAAAAGATAAGAAACTATAGTACCATTTTGTGAAGCGGCAGGCGATAGAAGTGAACACCTTTTACGTTTATCGTCTGTTTTCTCACCGGGAAATATGATGAGATACTATATTCACAACAATATTTGGAATTATGCTGGCAGGTTTGCAGGATGTAACATTTGAATTTGGCGCCAGAACTATCGTACGCGATGCCACCTGGCATATTCAGCCTTACGAACGCATAGGATTGATTGGATACAACGGTACCGGAAAATCTACTTTACTAAAAGTGTTGGTTGGTGAATATCTTCCCTCAGCCGGGACTGTGGAAAGAGGGCGGGGCACAACCATTGGTTATCTTCACCAGGATTTATTAAGCTTTGATACCAACGATTCTATATTGCAGGTAGCGCTAAGCGCTTTCGAAAAAATATTATTACTTGAAAAAGAAATTGAAGCGTTAGGCAGGCGCCTTGAGAAAGAACACGAGAACGAAGCATTGTTGCATGAATATTCTGACAAACTACATGAGATAGAAACACTTGGCGGTTATAATATTCATCACAAAACGGAAGAAGTACTACAGGGACTGGGCTTTGCCAATACTGACCTTCACCGGCCATATAAAGAGTTTAGTGGTGGATGGCGTATGCGTGTATTGCTGGCAAAAATGATATTGCAACAACCCGATTTGCTATTGCTCGATGAGCCTACCAACCACCTTGACCTTCCTTCTATTGAATGGCTGGAAAAATACCTGATACATTATAAGGGCGCTGTTGTTATAGTGAGCCATGATAAATATTTCTTGAACCGCATGGTTACAAAAATTGTGGAGCTATACCAGCAGCAACTGCATTTCTATAATGGCAATTTCGATTTTTATGAAACCGAAAAAGCCATGCGCATTGACCTGCAGCAACGTGCTTTTGAAAATCAGCAGGAATATATACGCCAGCAGGAACGTTTTATAGAACGCTTTCGCGCAAAAGCTACCAAAGCTGCTGCGGCACAAAGCGCCATGAAGCGCCTTGATAAGCTGGAGCGCATAGAAGATGTAGCGCTTGACAGGCCTGAAATAAAAATCAATTTTCAGTTAGATAAAATACCGGGTAAAATCATTTGCACTTTAAAGCACGTAACAAAAAGATTCGGCAGCAATACGATTGTTGAAGATGCTGCCGCGGAAATTAACCGTGGTGATAAGATCGCGTTGATAGGTGCCAATGGCAAAGGTAAATCTACACTACTGCGTATAGTGGCCGGCACAGAACCTTTTGAAGGAGAGAGAGTATGGGGGCATAATGTGGAAGAAAGCTTTTACGCGCAGCATCAGTTGGAGGCGCTGAATATTCAGGATAATATTCTGGAAGAAATGAAAAATAGCGGCAGCCAGAAAACGGAACAGGAGCTCAGAACTTTATTAGGTTGTTTTTTATTTAGCGGAGATGATGTTGAAAAAAAAATAAAGGTATTGAGTGGAGGCGAGAAAGCAAGAGTGGCTTTGGCAAAAACGATAGTGAGTAAAGCCAACTTTCTTATACTGGATGAGCCTACCAACCATCTTGATCTGCTTAGCATTGACTTGTTAATTGAAGCACTTAATCGTTATAACGGCACGGTAATACTGGTGAGCCACGACCGTCATTTTATTTCCAAAGCCGCTAACCGTATTTGGGAAATTGATGATCGTGAAATAAAAGATTTTGCCGGCGGTTATGAAGAATGGATGGAATGGAAGGAAAGAAAGAAAGTGGAAGCAGCAAAACAAAATACCGCTCAACCCAAACAGGAAAAAAAACAACAGGAGCAGAAACCTGTTGAGGAGGTAAAACCACAACCGGTTCAAAAGCCCAATACTCCTATTGATAAAGAATTAAAAAAAGAATTGCAAAAGCAACAACGTAATCTTCAGTTGTTGGAAGAAAAGATAGCTTCGCTTACACGACAAAAAAAGGCATTTGAAGATCAGTTGGCGTTACCTGAAATATACTCTGATAAAACAAAATTCCTGACTGCTGAAACCGGCTATAAAAAGTGTGTTGCTGCACTTGAAGCTGCCAATAACGAATACGAAGTAGTATTTGAGAAGCTGATGGAACTGGAGGAGAAGGGAAAGTAGCTATGATCAGCCTTCGGTATAAACAGCAGACAGTGCTATTAAACCTATAGGGTTTGCAGGGCTGAATTGCCGCGCTGCAAACCCTATAGGTTTTTAGCGGGCAGTAAGACGAATTCACGTCTCATCGCTCACTTTTGACGCCGCACTGCATATCTGTTATATAAACCATTAAGAAGTTAAGAATAGTTAAGCCTTAATGTCCCTTAATGCCTTAATGGTTTATCTCCCCAGGCTATAGCAACTTGGCAGTTACAACCGGAGACTTTATATTTGGAAAGCAAACAGGAGGATAATCAATTATGACAGATTCAATTAGCCAATGAAGACTACAACCTGCCGGGAGTTGCTGAATATGGAAACGATTTCTTCTGCTTTTAAAAATAACCGGCAGAAAATAACCAACAACATCATTTCCTGCTTTTATTCCTGTTACCGGCCGCTGTTTGTAAAGTGGGCTAAAATTACTTACCACCACCATCCCCCTGATATGATTGAATTTGCAGCCGGCAATGCTTTTACGGATGTCGTGCTGAAGCTAAAAGAATCCGCCAGCCGGGGTGAGCTGTATAAAAGCAATGCCAGATTATAAGGGGCTGGCTTTTTTACAAACCAATAATGCCCATGATGCCATCATCAACCTGGATTGGGTATTGCATAACCAGCCTGGCAAAGTGTTAAAGGCCAAAGCTCAATGGTACCTGGCATTAGCTTATGTAAAAGAAGGCAACAGGGAAAAAGCTGCCGAACTATGCAGCAGTATTGTGAACAATAAGAAAGATGGGGAGTTAGTAAAAAAAGCGGAAAAGATACTGGACATTTTAGGAAAATGAATTTTTACCTGGATCAGGAGAGGCCTGGCATCTGAGCATGTACAATGGATAGTTGACAACGGAAACTTTCCCTATTTCTTCTTTTTTAATGAAGCGCGTACTTTTTTTACAAAAGCAACAGGCACTTCGGCAACTTCGGCAGCCTGGGCGTCGGGCAGTCCAAGTTTGGTTATGAGGTTACGAACTACCTCGACTTTGCCTCTTTCGATACCTTTTTCAATACCCTTTTCCAGGATTTTTTGGGTTTCCCTTTCTTTTAGCATTTCAATAATTCCCATATGTCTGCTCTTTTGGGTGAAGGAATCAATTTTGTTATCAAACTTTCTGGAGGTTGAAAATAGCCATGGAGCTGTTGTGATATGTTGGTTTGGGTAATTTGTTACTTTAATAGTTTTCTTTTTCCAACATCTTGCAGTATGCTCATTTGTTGAATGGCTATTTGGTTCAGCTTTATAAGCCTCTCCTTTTGAGGCATGTTTTCGTTAATGAAAACCGCATTCAGGTTTTCCATATTTGAAAGACAAATCAATTCGTTGATGGTCGCATAATCACGAATATTGCCTTTTAGGTCGTTGTTTTTCTCACGCCATTGCTTAGCGGTAATTCCAAACAGAGCCATATTCAGCACATCTGCTTCATTGGCATAGATAATTGAAATTTCCTTTGCCGTTAGCTCTTTTGGAACAAGGTTTTGTTTTACGGCATCAGTATGAATATGGTAGTTGATTTTTGTCAATTCACGTTTGGCTGTCCACCCAATCATTTTTTGCTCTTCTTCTTTCAGCCGTTTAAATTCTCTTACAAGATAAAGTTCAAATTCCGCCGAAATCCAAGCTGCGAATTTAAAAGCGATATCTGAATGAGCATAAGTTCCACCACCGTAACGACCAGATTTAGAAGTAATTCCTATTGCATTTGTTTCGGAAATCCATTTTTGGGGCGACATCCAAAAGTGCGGTTTTGCTGACTCATTTTTAAACCCCTCATAAATGTGGGGTTTAAAATTTGGGTTGTTCAACATTTCCCACAAGCCAAGATATTCAATCGTGTTATACGTTCTCAGCCATAAACTAATGATTTGTGAAGGATTTCCTTTGTCCCGAACTTTGGCAATATCGGTTAGGGAAATATAATCTTCCTGTTCTTTTTTAAGTAGTATTATCTCTGTATCTCTAACGGTAATTTTTGCCATAGTTCAGCGCTCTTCAGTTCGTAAATTTATAAGATTTTCTTTGATTCCACTCAATCAGACGTCCTCGTGAGCGTATTCCAATTTTCGTATTATGATTTTAAATTACTGAAATATGCTAAAAACCAGTATAAATACCGGATACTTTAGTAAATTAACGCTTTAGTTTCAACAGCGCTTATGAAGTTTCTTTTAATATTTGCCGGGATATTCTTTTGCCTGCAGGCGCCAGCCCAGGAAAATAGCGACAGGGATTCTGTAGCGTATTATCAGCGCCAGGGGCAATCTGCCAGGGCTTTACCCTTTGCGAAAAGAAATTTTGAAGCGGTACGAAATACAAGTAATAAAGACACTGCCTATATATCCGCTGCAAGCCGCTTAGCCGGTATCTATGCTTCAATGGGAAATTATGATAGCGCCATGGCCTGTTATCAGGAAATTTGTGAGGAAGTTAAAAAGCAATATGGCGACACCAGTGCGTTATATGGCAAGTATCTTTTAACACTGGCAGAAATAGAGACATTTGGAAGTTTTCTCGAAAAAGCAGGGCAGACGTTTCAAAATATAAAAGTTATTTTAGACAAGCCGGATAGTGTCTCTCGTAAAACCGCAATATATAAACATACTTATACAAGGTATTTAAACGGATATGCCGGCTATCATTTATCAACAGGAGAACTGAACGACGCAGAAGAATTATATCTGCATGCATACGAAATGGCGCTCATAGATCCTATTGACAGTTGTGCCTGGATGTGGGCACTGGGAGGACTGGGGAAAGTGTATCAAAAAATGGGGTTTTATGCAAAACAGGAGGCAATAGCGTTTCAGATTTTCAGATTTTATAAGAATAAGTATGGAGAAGAACATCTCCGGTATACCGGAGCGCTATCCGGATTGGCAAATGTGTACATGGAGCGTAACCAAAACCTGAGGAAGGCTGATTCATTATACAGGGAGGTACTGGCAATTTACCGGCGGAGCAGGGGTAAAAATGCCCCGGTTAATATTGCAACACTAAACCGCATAGGTATTGTAAATACGGAAATGGGGAAATATAAGGTAGCGGAAAAATACCTGGAAGAGGCTGTGTCCATCATCAATCAAAGCGGAGTAGAATATATCCCGGCTGTCAAAAATTTGGCGAGACTGTATGCTTTAACCGGCAGGAAAAAACTGGCGGAGCCGTTGTTTCAAAAATGCCTGGCGCATTACGACACCCTGGGATTGGAGTTAGTTGCCGACCGTGTGAACCTACTCCATGACATCGCAGAATTGCTGTATGCCGGTGAGCCTGCCAAAGCAGCCATATACTTAAAAGCGGCAATGGCGGCTGAAAACAAGCTGCTGCTGGGAAAACTCGATTTTTTGTCTGAAACAGAGCTGCTTGTCTATTTAAAAAGTATCAAAGATGTGTCTGACGATCCTTACCATTTTTTGCGACAGTATAAAAGCCCGGCAATTGCAGATGCGGCCTACAACAGGAAGCTGCTTGTAAGCGGTATTGGTCTGCAAAACAGCAGGGCGCTTTACCAAAATATGACCCGGTCGGAGGATCATGAGCTTACCGGGCTTTGGAAAAATTACCGGCTGCAGCAATCTTATTACACTAAGCTCTTATCAACGCCTGCGGACAAAAGAAATGCCGATCCGGATTCCGTTGCTGCAATCCTGAACCGGCAGGAGAAAGCGCTTTTACGCAGGTCGGCAGAATACAGGAATATTAAGCAAGGGCTTGCTGTTACCTGGCAGGATGTGCAAAAGCATTTGCAACCGGGCGAAACGGCCATTGAGTTTGTAAGATTCAATAACACCTTTAATATCATTGCTGCCGGCGCTAAAGCCGATACTTTTTATTATGCTGCTTTGCTGCTTCGTCCGCAGGATGCCGCACCTCAGTTTGTAGTGTTATGCAAAGAGCAGCAATTGCTTGCCGCCATGAAAAAATTTCCTTACAAGGCGGCTGTAAACAGCAGGGGACAAAAACCTGCAGAATACGTACAAAGCGCCAGGAATGTATTGTACAAATTGCTGTGGCAGCCATTGGAGCCTTATCTTACTCATATCAAAACGGTATATTTTTCACCCGTGGGGCTATTGCACCGCGTAGCATTTGCGGCGATCCCTTGCAAAAACAATACACTGCTTTGCGACAGGTACGATCTTGTACAGCTTACGTCTACCCGGCAGGTAGCTTTGCAGGAAGCGCAGTCTCCGGCACCTGTTTCGATAGCTATGTTCGGCGGTATTAACTACAACCGTCAGGCTGTTGACACGGGTTTCAGTCTCTATGCTCATACATCCATAAAACATCGTGGCGCGGACCTGGATTCTTTCTACTTTTTACCTAATACCCTTACAGAGATCAATGCAATAAAAGCAGATGCTGAGGCTTTGCAAAAGCAATATTTTGCATTTACTGCCGACAATGCTACGGAAGCGGCATTCAGAAGCCTGGGTGGCAACAACTCGCCGGAAGTCATTCATTTTGCCACGCATGGCTTTACATTTCCAGAAAATACAGAACAGGGAAAAAATACCGGCGCGCCTTTTAAAACTTCAGATAATCCCCTGCTACGCTGCGGGCTGGTAATGGCGGGCGGCAATAAAGGCTGGAAGGGCAAAGCAGGGTTAGAAGAAGATGACGGTATACTGACCGGGTTGGAGATTAGCGCTGTGCAATTGCCCCATACACAACTGGCTGTTTTATCGGCCTGCGAAACAGGACTGGGAAAAATAGAAGGCAGCGAAGGTGTATTTGGCCTGCAGCGGGCATTTAAGCTGGCAGGGGTGAACTATGTAATGGCCAGCCTCTGGCAGGTGCCGGATAAAGAAACTGCCGAATTTATGGAAACTTTTTACACACACTGGCTGGGCGGAAAAACCATTCACCAGGCTTTCTTACATACACAGCAAATGATGCGTAAAAAATACGCGCCTTATTACTGGGCGGGGTTTACACTGGTACAATAATTTTTTTCTAACAGGGTGATGATAACAGGCAGGAAACGGCTATTAAGCCTAAACGATATTGCTGTTATGCTTCATACACCCAATGCCCTTCACCTGTCATTGGTATGTATCCACTGGCTCTTGCTTATTGGCCGGGAAGCCCTGTTCCGGGGCGGACTCTGAGATGAAGCAACAGTTCGTATTGCCATGTATATATGAAAGACGATAGCAGGACAATGTCCACTTCTCCATTGATCTGAATGAAAACCGCTTAGTAAACAAAGATTTAAATCATAAAAACAACTTATGACAATCAGGCTATTGAATGCAGCAGTAATCGGACTTCTGGTTTTTTCAGGATGTTCAAAAGATAGGAAAGACAACTCCAAATCAAGAAGTGAACTGATCATAGGAGACTGGCAAACTATAAAAGTGGAAGTTTCACCCGCTTATGATTATGATGGGGACGGTAAGGTTGACAGTGACCTTTTTATTGTATGGGCAGATTGTAACAAAGACGACTATACTTCTATAAAACCCAATGCGATATACGAACTCAACCGGGGGGTTATAAAATGTTTTCCAACACAGCAACAAGTGGACATAGGAACATGGGTATTGGTGAATAATGATAATACGCTTATAATAGACGGGAGCGACCAGGCGGAAATACTGCAATTGGATAATACTACCCTAAAACTAAAAGCCGTGGAAAATGATAATGGTACAATCAGAACTTTGATTTCCACATCTATAAGAAAATAAATCTGTTTTAAAACCTGAACAAATGCACATTCACTCAAAATTATTTGCGACTGCAGCAATATTTTTCGTTACGCTATCTTCCGTGGCGCAAACCAAAACTGCAACTAAGCCGGCAGCAAAGCCCTCCGCATCGGCCAAAAGTGATGCTCTTACCAATAAAAGTATTGTTGATCTTCAAAAAGCCGGACTCGGCGATGAGATCATTCTTACAAAAATTGCCCAGTCAAAATGTGCCTTTGATCTTTCCACAGACGGGCTTATTGATTTAAAATCCAAAGGCGTTTCGGCGGATGTTATCAAAGCGATGATGAGTAAAAGCGAATCAGAAACAAACGGCAGCAGTTCTGCAGCCGCTACAGGAGCCACGAAAACGCAGGTCAAATCAAACAGCGCAGGCAATACTACTGCTATTTCGCATGCCGTTGAATTAATGAACCATGTATATGTTTTGCAGAAAGAAGATCAGTCTGTTAAGCCTCTTGAAAAATCAATGGCCGGTAAACGCACCCGCAATTATGGATTCAAAGGTGTTCAGGTGCTCCAGGTAGACGGCGCCAGTTCCGGGGTTAGCCTGCCTGCTGACGACATTCAGTATTTTCTGATCAATACCGGCGGCGCATTGCCAGAGCTTAACCTGTATATATTAAAATCAGCAAAAGGAAAGAGAGAAGTGGAGAGCATGTCGGTAGGAACATTTGAAGGCGCAAAAACCGGCGAAAAGCACCAGGTTCCTGTTAACATCAGTAAGCTGGATAACGGCGTTTACAAAATTGTGCCGGGCAAAGCATTGGAGAAAGGAGAATACTTTTTCACTACAAAACCCGAAGCAACAGCCACCAGTTTTGATGTATATACGTTTGGGGTAAAATAGCAGGGGTTACGAACCTTTGAAAGGTTCAGAACTCTACAGCATGAAAAGACTTTTTCAGCTTAAGTCAAAATCTTTAAATAGTATTCTTTAACAACTAAACCATCAAAACATGGAAACAAACATTACCCCAACCATTCAGAAATTAAACGGATTTGAGTGGAAAGATTTTCTTTCATTCAAAACAATGATCACCTTAAAAATCATCCAGATCATGTACGTAGTAATTGCCGTAATTATTACCATTGGCGGCCTGGCAACAATGTTTAGCGGCGGAAGAAGCGGCGGATATGGCCCTGCCAGCTTTATTCCGGGTGGTTTTATGGGTGGTCTGCTCATTATCATTTTTGGCAATGTGCTTTGGAGGGTTTGGTGCGAACTTATTATTGTTTTCTTCCGCATCAATAAATCATTGAACAATATTGATGACAAAACAAAAAGCTGACAATACATTAAATATAAAAATCTCAGATAATTTTATGAAACATGTAATCTCTTTAAGTTTTCTTTGCCTGGTTATTTCCTCTCTCTGTTTTGCGCAAAATGATACAACTACAAAGGTGTGGAAGAGTCCATTCAAAAAAGGATATCTGCGGCTTGGTATTAATACGGTAGGTAAAAAGCTTAATAACACCCTTTCTCCAAAAGACAATGTGATGCAAGGCAATCTTGGCGCGGGAATAGGTTTTGTATTTGAAGCAGGGCATATTTTTTATTTTCTTAAAAAAACACCGGGCAGAAAAATAAATGTAGGATTAGATTGGACGATCATTTCTCTGACATATAATGAAGCAAGAAAGAAATGGGAAAACTATGCCATAGCAAATGGTCAGTCTGACGCAGCTATTGTAGGAATAATCCCCAAAAGCGGAGGAGATGATAAAAAAACATCTCCATTAATAGCGTCAATTTCAACAAAATTAGGACCAACAGTTGCTTTTAACGTAGTAGAAAAATTGGTAATTGAAGTAAGAGCCCAGGTATCTGCCGGAATTAATAGCTATTTAATGCAATACGAGGATGACAATTATATTTTTGAAACTATAGATGAGAGCAGAGATGCCAAGCCTTCAGATTTATTGTTGCCCAGTATTAAACCCAATGTAGGCATCACTGTTCGCCGCGGTAGACTTGGACTGGCGTTTGATTATTCTCCGGGCAAAGCTAATATGAGTTATAGTTTTGGTGATGATAGAAATGACACATATGGTAAAATGAAAGTGCCGTTTAACAGCATACAATTAAAATTCAATTTTTAGTCTGCTTTTAGAACTGTACCGCCTTATTCAAAAACCAATACGAGTAAATCAGTAATTGGCATTCTCAGGTAAATCAACATGATGATAGCTTTTAAATACAAACAATATTTCCATCTATTACTAACTATTTTAAGTTTACCGGTTTTCCTATTCGCGTAGGGTACGAAATCACATATATCATCCGATAAAATTTTTATCATACCCGCTGTGCGTGGCGTCTTCGCCACGCACCATTGTCTTGTCGCCTCTGGCGACATGCCCGGATCGCCGAAGGCGATAAGAACAACGTACTAAGCGAGAAAACTTAACATAGCGGAGTAGTGTTGAAAACTACTCCTGGAGGCGGCCTCAGCAGATCCTGCCGGTAATGTATCTGCTAATATTACCAAAAACAGCCGCTTCCCTTATTCCCGTTACCATAAGATACAATATTCACATCTTATCCCCGTTATTATCATGGTTTAAATAACGCGTTGTTTTAACTCAGTCCCGTTTTGAAAACTGATATCCTTGTCGTCCGTCCGTAACTCTACTGATTACTTCCCCTGTCATTTTTAATCTAAAAAAACAGTGTCTATGAAACAATTTATTACGCATTACGCAACAGCAGAAGTAAAAGTTTACATTATTTCATTGGCTTATTTTTCTGCTATGACCTTTTTCGCAATGTGGTATGTATAATACTCGCTTGCGCTGCCACTAAAAGCAAAGGCGAAGCATGAAGGAGCAACGCTTCGCCTTTCACTATACTTCTTATACTTTTACCAGCTTCCATTTTCCTTTTCTGAAAATTATATAAGCCGCTATAATTATCCATGTAGGAGTGTGTGTATTACCTGCGTCATTACAAGCACTGCCTTTCACCATTCCTATCCCATTTACCTGTATAATCTGCGAATCTGCGGATAAAATTGTTTTTCAATCACATTCTTTTGTAATTTCCGATTTACATTCACGATTTCATAAAAACTTATGAGTATATCAACAAAATTCAGGCTGATGCTAATGATGTTCCTTGAATATTTTATCTGGGGAGCATGGTATGTAACCATGGGAACATATATGGGCGAGCATTTTAAAGAAGATGGCATTGATAAAATAATAGGCTATGCCTATTCCGCAATGGCATTAGCCACCATTTTTTCACCATTTTTTATAGGCATGATCGCTGATCGCTTTTTCGCGGCGCAGCGTATCATGGGCTTTCTGCACCTGGGCGGCGCGGTACTTTTATACCTTACTACTACAGTTACCTCAAGCACTGTTTTTCCTTTTGTGATTTTATTATACGCGCTGCTGTATATGCCAACTATTGCTTTATCCAATAGTATAGCATTCGGCCAAATGAACGATCCCGGAAAACAATTTCCCTGGATAAGGGTATTCGGAACACTTGGATGGATTGTTGCAGGGTTTGTAATAGGCTCATTAAAAATTGAAAAAGCCAATACTACTTTTTTAATCGCGGCGGCTGTTTCTGCTTTATTGGGATTGTTTAGTTTTGTTTTACCTGATACCCCTCCAAAAGGAAAAGCTGCTGATAGCTCTGCTTCCGGTGCGATAGGCGCAGATGCTTTTGTATTGTTTAAGAATAAATCTTACTTCATATTTTTTATTGCGGCTATTTTGGTTTGCATACCACTGTCATTTTATTATGGCTTTGCTAACCCCTTTTTAAATGAGCTTAATGTGAATGAGCCTGCCAAGAAGATGATACTTGGTCAGGCTTCTGAAGCGCTGTTCATCATTGCTATTCCATTTTTGTTTACACGCATTGGTGTAAAGAATATGCTGTTGCTGGGGATGGTAGCCTGGATGTTGCGCTATGTATGCTTTGCTTACGGCGATGCCGGTAGTAATTTGTGGATGCTGTATGGTGGTATTATTCTGCACGGCATCTGTTACGATTTCTTTTTTGTAACCGGCTATATGTATACGGAAAAGAAAGCGGGACCAAAAATCAAAAATGCCGCACAGGGGCTATTCACTTTTGCAACGTATGGGGTGGGTATGTTGATTGGCACATGGATTTCAGGAATTGTGGTAAACCTGTATAAACATACGGATGGCGGGCATGACTGGATGAGGATATGGTTTGTGCCTGCCTATATTGCTGTGGCAGTATTGGTATACTTTCTTATATTTTTTAAAGAGAAAAGAGAAATAGAACAAGCAGTTTAAATATTCGATTTCTAAAAAAATAAATATCACTAACACATGAACATTGCTATGCTAGGTTCCGGCTTTATCGGAAGATTTTACGCTGATTCTTTACAGGGATACAGAAGCAAGGATAAAATTGTAACCATTTATTCAAGGCGTGAGGAAAGCGCTAAAAAATTTGCGCAGGATTATAATGTAGCTTACCGGACAACTAAAATGGAAGATGCTATTGCACGCCCGGAAGTAGAAGTGGTTTGTATTTCGCTTCCCAATAACCTGCACGAAGAAGCGGTATTGCTTTGCTGCAAACATAAAAAAGCAGTTATTACAACAAAGCCTTTGGGCCGAAATGGCGAAGAGGCAAAACGCATGCTTGATGCTGTAGAAAAAGCAGGCATTTTTAATGGTTATCTTGAAGACCTGGTATATACGCCAAAATTTATCAAAGCTTTTGAAAGCGTAAAGAGTGGCGCGCTGGGGAGAATACTTTGGGCTAAATCAAGAGAAACGCATCCCGGGCCGCACAGCGATTGGTTTTGGGATATTGAGCAGGCAGGCGGCGGATGTATTCTCGACCTTGGTTGCCATTGCGTTGAAATTACCCGCAGTTATATAGGAAAAGATATTAAGCCGGTAGAAGTAATGTGCTGGGCAGATACGCAGGTTAAACCTATTGATGCCGAAGATCATGCTATTGGTTTGGTGAAATATGAAAATGGTTCAATAGGTCAGTTTGAAGTAAGCTGGACTTTCCGTGGCGGGTTGGATTTGCGTGATGAGGTGATGGGTACGGAAGGAACCATTTGGATTAATAGTTTTTTGCGTACAGGCTTTGATATGTTTACAACCGGCAAAGGCGCTGATTATGTTGCTGAAAAAGCAGAAAGTAACAGCGGCTGGTTATTCCCGGTAGGAGATGAGCTGAATGAGTTGGGATATAATCATATGTTTATGGATATGTTTAACGCAATGGAAGCAGGTACTGCACCCAGAGAAACTTTTTATGATGGTTATGTAGTAAACTGTGTGCTGGATGCAGCTTACCGCTCAGCAAAAAGCAAGCAGTGGGAGCCAGTTAAACTGGAAGTCTGGAGAGGAAAAACAGGCGTTTCAAGAGATAGTCATTTAATTTCATATGATGATGACCACTATCTTGTTAAAGAAGAGGTAACACATTATGGCGCGAAAAAACTTATTTTAAAAGATAAAAAAACAGGGAAGATCATAGAGAAAATATTGGGGTAGCCATCAGGTATCAGCGGTCAGCCATCAGCCGATGGCCTCCGGCGAGCTTCCCGTGCAGGGGTAGGGACTTGTCTCCGCGTTTTTACGGCTAATAGCTGATCGCTGACGGCTGGTTGCTGACCGCTGCTCATAGCCCATTACCCACAGCCTGTTAAAATTTTTCACAATAGTTATAAAATTGTTATACCCCCTAAACTGCTTAAGCATTTTTCTTTGTTTTGAGTCTTATATACAAACTTAAAATTCAAGAATATGAAAAAGTTAATTGTAATATTTTTTGTAACATTTTTGGCAACAGGTGTGTTTGCTCAAAAAGGCAGGGGCGGCGGTGTAAGAGTAATTGCTTCTCGTTCCGTAATTGCAGTAGGTGCGTATTCTCCTTTTTATTACGGGTATAATCCCTATTTTGGTTTTGGATATCCTTATGGGTATAACCATATGTACAATCGCCCTACAAAACTGGATTTGCAGATAGCTGATATCAGAAATGATTACAGTCAGAAAATTAAATCTGCAAAAAGCGACAAGAGTATTTCAAAGTCTGAAAGAAAACAGGTTGTTCGTGATTTAAAACACGATCGTGACCAGGAGATTATTGAAGCGAAAAGAAACTATTATAAAGTGCGGTAATATATTTGCAAAATATATGTTTCAAAAGAGCCATGCTTTAGCGCGGCTCTTTTATTTTTAATGTAATAACCAGTTTAAAAAGTATTGATGAAACAGGAAAAAGAAAGTATACCAACTATGATAGATGAAGGAACAATAAAGACTATATTGTAAACCTTTATGTTAATGAATATTTCAGCAGGCGCAACATTAATCAGTTCATCTGTGATAGAAGATGAAAATTTCAGGAAGACGATTGTTTTTATTGCAGAGCATAATGAGAAAGGCGCATTGGGTTTTGTTGTGAACAAAATTTTTGGCCGCCCCCTCAATCAGTTGGTAGCATTCAGGAACGGCCCTGCGTTTCCATTATATGATGGCGGCCCTGTTGATAAGGATCATCTTTATTTTATTCACAGGCGAATCGATCTTATTACCGGTGGTACTCCGGTTGTTGATGACATATATTTTGGCGGTGAATTTAAACAGGTAATTGAGCATATTAGCAATAAAACATTACCTGTTGCCGATATAAAAATATTTATTGGTTATTGTGGGTGGGATACCGGTGAGCTTGAAAAAGAAATTGAAGAAGGTAGCTGGATTGTGCCGGACTGTAGCAATGATGTGGTTTTTTCTGAAGACCCGGAATTGTTTTCTGGAATGTTCCCTGAATGATGTTAAAAAAACAGCCATGATTTTATTTATTCATTCATTCATGGCTATTTTATGATATGATCAGCTTATGTTATTGCTTCACCAATTTTAACTCACTGATGATGTTGGAAGCTCCGCCTAATTTATCAATACACCACAATACATAGCGCACATCAACGCAAATGGTTCTGTTCAGGTCTTTATCAAAAGCAAGCTTGTGGCTTAGCGCTTCGTAGTTGCCATCAAATGCTAAACCTATTAAATTGCCGGCGCCATCAATTACAGGGGAACCTGAGTTACCTCCTGTAATATCATTGGTTGTAATAAAACATACAACAAGATCATTCACTCTTTTATCAATGTATTGCCCGAAATCTTTTTTCTTTACAAGGTCAATCAATTTTGCAGGCAGGTCAAACTCATAATCACCGGGAATATATTTTTCCAGCACTCCTTTCATCGTAGTTGCATAATCATATTTTACAGCATCTCTCGGAGAATAACTCTTTACGTTTCCGTAGCTCACCCTCATGGTGAATGTAGCATCCGGGTACATTTTTCTTTTTGGGTCCATCTCCATAATACCCTTCAGGTATACTCTGCCCAAATCATTATTCCTTAATACAAACTGCTGAAAATAGCTGTCGTATTTGTTAAGATAGTTTTTTACAAATCCCCCTGCATATGCATAAGCCGGATCATTTTGAAGTGTTACCGCGTCAGGTTTTTGTATAAATGCCTGCCATTTGGTGTCATTCAAAATCATGGTATTGCTGAAAACAGCGGTTGACCATTTTTTGTATGTATCGGCTTCTTTTAAATCTCCGTATACAGATTTAAGGTTTTCATAAAACCCGATAGGGTGCTGGTTTTTATCAATATCGTTATAAAACATCTGGCAGGCGGCAGCCATTATCCGCTGATCCGAAATTTTATTTTCTTCAGCAAGAAAAGCTTTTCTCGCGGTATTTGCGGCTTCAAGGTCTTGTTTAACAATGGCTGCATCAACACCTTCTTTTACAATATCATTTTCCAGCTTTATTAATGTAGCCGCAAATTTTGCAAGAGGTGAGCCCAATATGCCTTCATAGATATATACACGATGTTTTGCATAAGGTCTCCATGCCTCATATACTTTTGGCCATTCGGTAAAAATATTTTCAAATTCAGGCTTGTCTTTAGCCCATTGCTGAAATTGAGCTTCTTCTTTCTGTTTTTTTTCGAAAATGTGATACCTGAGCAATTGTTTTGTTTCTCCGTCATAAAATTTCCAGTAATTGGCAATGCCGGCATAGCTTGATGCTAACTGCAGCTTTACGGCAGGATCGTTTTTCATCTGCTCAAACATGGCTTTCAATCTTGCATCGCGCAATCCAACAAGGCTGGGATTGTTAATATCCGTAGCCAGCCTTATACCATAGGAAGTTTCGTAGCGGTTGGTACTGCCTGGATAGCCATATATCATGGCATAATCTCCATCTTTAAAGCCCTTTATAGAAACCGGTAAAAAATATTTTGGCTTTAAAGGAACATTTTCTGTTGAATAAGGAGAAGGTTTACCATCTTTACCTGTATATATTCTAAAAACAGAAAAGTCGCCGGTATGCCTGGGCCATTCCCAGTTATCAGTATCGCCGCCAAATTTGCCTACGCTTTCAGGAGGTGCAGCTACCAGGCGTATATCGGTATAGCGTTGGTATACAAAAACCAGGAACTGGTTATTTTTAAAGAGCGGGCTTACCCTCGCTTCTATATTTTGTGTAGGATCGGAATATTGCCCGTTGACCTGGCTGATCAGTTCAGCTTGTTTTCCAGAACGATCGGTTGCAGATAGTCCTTCTAGCTGCGGAGCTATTTTATCTGTCACGTCTTCAATCTTCAAAAGAAACTGAACACTCAGATCTTTTGAAGGAATTTCCTGCGATTTGTTCAACGCCCAAAAGCCATCGCGGAGGTAATTATTGTTTACACTACTTGCGGCAGCTATTGCTGCATACCCGCAATGGTGATTGGTAAATATCAGCCCTTCATTGCTTACTATTTCTCCTGTGCATCCTCCGCCAAATATTATTATGGCATCTTTTATGGAGGCTTTATTAACACTGTATAATTGTTCAGGTGTTAGCTTTAACCCGCGTTTAACCATATCAGCGTATACCTGCTTACCAAGTAAGAGCGGCAGCCACATGCCTTCATCTGCATAAGATTTGCAGAAGGTAACAAGCAATAATAATGAGGCAAATATTTTCTTCATGATCTCAATTTTTACTGAACAAACCTACGTAAAGTAAAAATTGAAAGCGCCGGGGAAACAGAAAATTTTGTCAGGAATTTACCGGGCGGATAAAATGTATATCCGCCCGTAATCCTTTTCAGGCGAGCGGTTATTAGTTAACTTTCTTAACTATTACATCTTCAACAACACGTGTTTCAGTTGTAATTTCAAAACTTTCGCTGTAATTGTTCTTTTTATCACTGATAGTAAAGATAACTTTACCGGTTTCTGTTTTAGGTAATGAGAACTTTTTGTCGAAAGCGCTGTCAGTAAATGCACCCTGGAAAAGCGTTACACCATCTTCATCTTTAATAACAACAAAGAATTTAGAAGCATTAACGTTGTTGTATTTTACATTGAAGAACATTGTTTGATCCTGCCTGCCAATGTATTTAACGCTTGCTGTTTCTTCTACCGGGTCAACTGATTTTACACCTGCTGTTGCGGGGATGGTAACTGCTGCAATAGCAACTACTAAAAGGGATTTGCGTACTGCTGAGAAAATTGTGCCTGTTTTCATATAATATGTGTTTTGTTTACTTCTTTTAATGGAAGCAATACGTATTGAATAAATTTTGTTTAGAACCTATACAGCAAACTTGTTAGATGGGGCAATGTGTTAGTGGATGGCATGGCATTAAGTGCAAAAGTGTGTGGCAATACTGAATCGAAAGAAAGCCGAACGGCTGGTTACCGGGTTGATAATTGCAGAGAAGCAATTTCGTATTGATAACGCAAATGTACAAAAGAATATTGCACTAAAGCAAAAAACTAAAGGATGTAACTGTGTTTTTACAATTATTTTACGTTTTAAAGCACAAAAACAGGTATTTAGTAATAAAAACTTAACATTAAAATAAAGCTAATTTACTCTGTAATGCCTTCCAGCGAAAATATGAAAGCATATATTAATGCTATATCTTTCAAATAATCAAACCTGCCGGAAGCGCCGCCATGACCAAAGTTCATATTGGTGTGCAGTAATAAAATATTATGATCAGTTTTCATTGTTCGCAATCTTGCAACCCATTTAGCAGGTTCAAAATATTGTACCTGGCTATCGTGTAAACCTGTTGTTACAAGGATATTCGGATAATTTTTCTTTTCTATGTTTTCATATGGCGAATATGATTTCATATAGTCATATGCGTCTTTATTGTTTGGGTCTCCCCATTCATCATATTCATTTGTAGTGAGCGGTATACTTGCATCAAGCATTGTATTTACAACATCAACAAAAGGAACCTGGGCTATAACGCCATTCCAAAGATCGGGAGCCATATTTACGATAGCGCCCATTAATAAACCACCGGCGCTGCCACCCTGGGCATAGAGATGTCCCTTGGAAGTATACTTTTTATCAACCAGGAACTGACCGCAATCAATAAAATCGGTGAATGTATTTTTCTTTTTCATCAGCTTTCCGTCTTCATACCATGCACGCCCCATTTCCTGTCCACCACGTATATGCGCCATAGCAAATACAAAACCTCTGTTTAATAAGCTAAGCCGGTTGCTGTTGAATGCAGCATCTGTACTAAAGCCATAGGAACCGTAAGCATATAGCAGCAGTGGCGCAGAGCCATCTTTTGCATACCCTTTTTTATATACTAACGATATAGGAATTTGAGCGCCATCCTTTGCCGTAGCATATACTCTTTCTGATACATAATTCTTCGGGTCATACCCGCCAACTACCTCCTGTTGTTTCATCAACTTTTTCTCTCTGGTATTCATGTTATAGTCATAAACAGCGTTGGGAGTAGTAAGAGATGTGTATGTGTATCTGACAACAGTTGAATTGAATTCCGGGTTGCTGCCCAGCCCTGCATAATAGGTAGGTTCGCCAAAATCAATGTAATGATCATCTCCTGATGTAAGGTTACGTATTCTTAGTTGAACAAGCCCGTTTTTTCTTTCGTTAATCACGAGATAGTCTTTAAATACATCAATACCCTGAAGCAATACATCGGTTCTGTGCGGAATTACTTCTTTCCATTCGCTGCTACCTGTTTTATTTAACGGGCATGCCATCAGCCTGAAATTTTTTGCATTGAGGTTGGTTACAATATAAAATTTATCACCAAGGTCTTCTGCTTCATACAATACTTCTTTGATGCGTGGTTGAAAAATTTTGAATGATGCTTCAGGGTCATCAGCATTAATAAAACGTAATTCAGATGAAAGTGTAGCCTGCGAAACAATGAAGATGAATTTGCCTGATTTGGTTTTAGTAACATCAATATAGTTCGACGGATCTTTCTCTTCATAAACTATTGCATCTGCCGAAGCTTCTGTGCCGAGTGCATGCCGCATGATTTTTTCTGAAAGCAGCGTTACCGGGTTGTTGGCTGTATAAAACAAGGTTTTATTATCATTTGCCCAAACAGAACTGCCACCGGTTTCCCTAATTACATCATTATATAATTCGCCTGTTTCGAGGTTTTTGATATGAATATTATATTGAAGGCGTGAAACGGTATCTACACCAAAAGCCAGCAATTTGTTGTCTTCGCTGATATTAAAACCTGTGGCCGAGTAATAAGGATGTCCCTTTGCCAACTCATCTACATCTAATAGTATTTCCTCCGGTGCATTAAGGCTTTGTTTTTTGCGGCAATATTTAAAATACTCTTTTCCTTCCTGGGTGCGGGTATAATAGTAGTACCCATTTTTGAAAACGGGCACTGATTCATCCTTCTCTTTTATTCTTCCCTTCATTTCTTTATAGAGCTTTTCTCTCAGTGTTTTGGTGCCGCTCATCATTGTGTCGAGGTATGCATTCTCCTCCTCCAGGTATTTTACAACAGCGGAGCTGTCTGGTCCTTTTTTGAAGTAATCATTCAGCCAATAATAGTTATCAGCTACCGTATCGTTATGAATAATACGTGTGTGTTCTTTAACCGGCGCTACCGGTGGTTTAATGCCCTGCGGCCATTCAAAACTTGCCATCTTCTCTTTTGTTTGAGTGTTACATGCTATAATAAAAATGCCTGCACATATTGTGGTGATTAATAATAACCGCTTCATGTCAATTTTTTTGCTTTAAATAATTATACAGTATTGCAAATTACAGGTTATGCATTGCAGCGCTTATTGCTGATTAATTTCAGGACAAGCGGTTTTTTCTTTTGATGCTAAGTCAGGCGTTGACGGATATTGTGCGTAGCTTATTGTGTTTCAGCTCACCAATCTCATTTTGCCTGAACCTAAAGTTCAGGATTTTTATTCTCTCTGCCCACCTGTATAGTTTTTTTTCATAGAACAATTATCGTGTAGGTTGGAGACTTACGGATAGTCCATCAGGTAAACATGTTATGAGCTTAGTTCTTTTACAGCTACTGCACCTATTTAATTGGTTTGATGAATACTGTATTCAAATATTATAATATTGAGCCGGGTTTAGTATCAGTCCTCTAATCTTTTGATTGCTGCCGTTGTGCGTAGCTTATAGCGCTCCTGCCTCCTGTTGTGAATTGCTTTCAAATTATTCAGTAGCTTAGTTCTTTTACAACTGGATTGTTATAAGCTGCTGATTTTATGCTGATTAAGCTGCTTTTTAGAATAAAAAAATGGAGTGTATGCTCCATTTTTTTATTTCTATGGCTGTTGATTTTCCCTGGAAGGATCTTCCCATAATAACCTCCAAAATAGATTTTGTAAAAGAAGGGACCTGCCAAACCTATAAGGTTTGCAGGGCTGCATAGCCGGGCGGCAAACCTTATAGGTTTAATCAACCGATTTTGTACCTTGTAGTATGCCTGATTATCATATTCCGCTGCTACCCGGCGAGAAATACCATATTTTAAGCAGAGCTGTTGGCAAAGAACAGTTATTCTTAAATGAAGAAAACTACCGGTTTTTTCTTGAACGATACAAGAAATATATATCTCCTGTAGCTGACACCTTTTGCTATTGCCTTTTACCCAATCATTTTCATTTCCTGGTAAGAATAAAAGAAGCGCCTGCAATCTTATCCTTCCTGGAAAAGCAAATTACCGTGGAACAATTGCCGGGAATAATTTCATGGCAATTTTCAAAATTACTTAACAGCTATGCAAAAGCGTATAATAAAACTAATTCCAGAAAGGGAGCCTTATTTACGGATTATTTAAGGAGAGTGGCGATAGAGAAGGATGAGCAATTTGGTGCTACTGTTTTCTATATCCATAAAAACCCTGTTCATCACGGGTATTGCAATGTCATGGAAGATTGGAAATGGTCTTCTCATAACGCGATGTTTACGCAAAAGCCAACCATGTTGTTGCGCAATGAAGTGCTGGACTGGTTTGGAGGGATAAAAGGATTTAGCAATTATCATAATCAACCTGTTTTTTTGAAAAAGGCGGTTGATCTTGAATAAACCTATAAGGTTTGCCGGGCAGCAATGCAGCGCTGCAAACCTTATAGGTTTGGGTATAATATCTTTCTTGCGTTTCCTTCGTAACATTTTGCCAGGCTGGCGGTGGTACGCTGCACCGCATTCATCAAAGGGCTTTTCTGCCCGTCAATCTCCACATCCATTGCCGGAATTTCAAGCAAAGCTTTTTTCATAGAGGGCGTCATTTCCAGGAATTTTCCATTGCCCCTTATAATTTGACAAACTATTTTATCAACAAAAGGGCGGTAAGGCTCCATTATATCGTCTGCCAGGTAATAGGCATTGTACTGATTGCGGTGATGGATACCCAGGGTAGGCAGCAAGCCGGAAGCGGTAAGGCTTCTGGCTACCAGTGCTCTTAATATGGCGTAACCATAATTCAACAGGTTATTAGGCGCCGAACCTTTCGGATCTCTGCTGAATTCCAAAAAATCGGGAAATACTCTTTTCCAGTAATAGGCAGCGGCTTTGGCTTCGTGGTTTTCGCTGTCGCCGCTTTTCACCTCCTTTGCATAAGTATGCAGCATTTTATTTTCTTCCCGTTCCAGCGCTAACAGCGCTGCCTGGTTTTCAATTTTACAAATGACCGTTTGCTGCCACAGTTGCTTTTTTAATGGTGCTGAAGCGGCTACCTGTGCCTGGAATTTCTGGCTTTGCAGCGTATGCCCGTCTAAATTGAACATCATGCCTGCGGGGTGATGCTTTTCATCGCAGGTAATAACGGCGGTATTATTAGCCAGCAGCTTTGCCAGCAATGCCTGTGTGATGGTGATCTGCTGGTGATCCAGTATCAGTAACCCGATATCTTCAATTGGCGCCGATTTGGTTTCGCCGCTATCCTGCATCTCAATTACCAATTGTTCGTTTCTGGTTTTGAGATAGGCAGGGTTGCCGAAATAAAGGGTTCGTTTGATCATGGTTTCAATTTTACAGTTCCATCCATCATTATTTCAAAGTCATATCCTTCAACTAAAAAGTCATACTTTGCATAACCAAATCTCAATGTAGGCTTGGGAGTTTCCCAATCAATTTCTGAGTCTTTATAATTTTCCTCTATTTTATTTCTTGCTTCAAGATGATACCTGAGATTTAATCTGCCGTCTTTTTCAAAACTATTGTAAACAAATAACCGCTTAAAAAAATCTGATTCACTCAAATCATTTTTCGATTCATTCTCTCTTAAGAAAATAATTCTTAATCCCGGTTTGAGTATGTATTTAAGGTCTAATTGCTTTTCAGCCTTTCCTTTTTTAATAGAAATAAATGGAGCAAACAAATCATTCTCAGTTTTGATATTTTCTATCGAAAGCGATTGTGCGACTTCCATTAAATTCCTGAAATCAAAATCTTTTTTCGTTTTCTCTTTATCTTCGTACAAGGCAAAATAGCTGTTGGTTGCATTGGCAGCATAATAATGTTGTTTGTATTCTTTTGACGAAAGATAAGTTTGTTTTTTAATTTTTAATGGCTCGGAAACACTTGCCCATACACGGATGTGGCGTATTTTATTGCCATGAGGATTGCCATTTTTATCCAACAAATAGATGCCTTTTTCAAAAGCTTCTTTCATGTCTCCGGCTCTATCAATTTGCATTTTGATTTGAGCCTTCAATCCACTATCTACCACCTGTTTTTCTATTTCTTCCCATGTACGAAATCCCGGAGTCTCTGTTTTGGTGTCTTTTTTATATTCAAATGGCACCCTTTCAGCAAATCGTAATGAATCTTCCTGAATTATTTTCCCCTTATTATCACGAATTAATTTGCCATCTGACGTGAGTTTAGCGGGTTTAATGGCTGCCCGGCAAACCTTATAGGTTTTCAGCAGCAATCGGTCAAAATAAAACCACCCTTACTTCCCAAACATCCTCTCCAGATAATCCTTCTTAAACGCAATATATGTAGGGTTGCCGGATGGCGTGATATTAGGCTGGGCAGTGGCAAAGAGTTCTTCAGCAAGTGTTTTCATTTCCTGCTGTGTGAGTGAGCGGCCTGGCTTTACGGCATGTTGCCATGCAAGGCTGCGGATCAGCTTTTCCCTTCTCGAAAATTTCACTTCGCTGTTAAAATGCTTAAACTGTTCAAGCATCTGCTCAATGGCAACTTTTTCATTGCCGGTTTCAACGTCGGCAGGCGTGCCGTGAATGACAAACGTGTCTTTGCCAAAAAGTTCTATTTCATAACCTAACAATCCAAGATCGGGTAATAGTTCCTGCAGTAAGGCCGCATCAGCCGTAGCAAGTGGAACTGTTAATGGAAACAAACTTCTTTGAGTTGGGATCGGCTTTCCTTTTGCAACTGCAATATATCGTTCATACAAAATTCTTTCATGGGCAGATTGCTGCTGTATAAGAATAAATCCCGTATTGGTTGCCACAACGATATAGGTATTGTGCAACTGCAGTAATGGAGCACCTTCTAACAACTGTAGCTTTTGGTCGCTGCCCTGTAAGCTTCGGTTAACCGGGGCCGTTTGCTCATATTCTAACTTTTCCGAAGCTGTGTCTTTAAGCTCACTCAGCAGGCTTTTAAAGCCGCTTTGTTGTTTGGGCTCAGGATAAAAATCTTTCCAGTGCTTCAGTTCACTTTTACTTTCAATAAAATGCGCCTGGTTTTTTTGCGTGAAGGTATTATATAGCGCGGATGCTTCGGCATTCGTTTTCTTTTCTTCGGTAAAAGGCTTTTCTACGGCATCCAGCTTTTGTATACCGGGGTCAAGATCAAAGTTTAAGGTAGGCATAATGCTGAATTGTGCCAGCGCATGTTTTACGGCCGACTGCACAAAAGCGTAAATGATTTTTTCATCTTCAAACTTTATTTCCTGCTTGGTGGGGTGTACATTAATGTCAATCTGCGCCGGGTCAAGATCAATAAACAATACATACATCGGGAAACTATCCGCTGCTATCATTTCCTGGTAAGCGCTCATTACCGCATGATTGAGGTATGCGCTGCGGATAAAACGATTGTTCACAAAAAAATATTGATCGCCTCTTGTTTTTTTAGCAGTCTCAGGTTTGCCTGCAAAGCCGAATATGGTGAGGTAATCTGTTTTTTCCTGAACGGTTACTAATTTGGACGTATAGTTGTTGCCCAGCAAGTGGATAATACGTTGTTTAAGCGTTCCTTTTTCAAGGTGAAATATCTCCTGTCCGTTAGCGGTGAGTGAAAAAAATATTTCCGGAAAAGCCATCGCCACGCGAATGAACTCGTCAACAATATGGCGCATTTCAACAGGGTTGCTTTTTAAAAAATTTCTTCTTGCCGGCACATTGAAAAAAACATTTTTCATAGCGATGCTTGTTCCTCTCGGGAAAGCGATCATCTCCTGGTTTTTTACAAAGCTGTTTTCTATTTCTATTAATGTGCCGGTTTCGTTCTCTTCTTTCCGTGTTTTCAATTCCACCTGCGCCACAGCTGCTATAGAAGCAAGCGCTTCACCACGAAAGCCCATGGTACGTATGCGGAACAGGTCATCTATATTACTTATCTTGGAAGTGGCGTGGCGCTCAAAACTCATTCTCGCATCTGTCTCACTCATGCCGCTGCCATTATCTATTACCTGTATTAATGATTTGCCTGCATCAGCCACAATCAGTTTAATTTCTGTTGCACCTGCATCCACCGCGTTTTCAAGTAATTCTTTTACCGCGCTTGCCGGCCGTTGGATCACCTCACCCGCTGCTATCTGGTTCGCAATATTATCGGGCAGTAATTGAATTTTGTCTGACAAATCATCCGGATTTAAGCGGCAAAAATACGATAAAAAAGCCTATCGCAGCCTATCTCCTGCCTGCCGGCAGGCAAGCTCCTTCCCCCTTTCCCAGGGAAAGGAAGCGGTACCCTATCTCTTCAATAAACGCTCTAACTTCCATTTCGACTATTGTAATTCTACGCTGCAGCACTCAACATGTTTCTTGTTTTTCAATATCTTCAAAAAGCCGGCCCTGTGCTAAGACCTCCTCTCCTTGTGGGAGGCTGGGAGGGGCTCTATACCTTCCAATTCAGCTATTACTATTCTATTCTGCAACATTCAACAACGCACTAATTAATCAACCCCTTCGAAAAGCAGGCCTTGTGCTCGGACCTCCTTCCCTTTGGAAAGGCCGGGATGGGCTTTTTCTTTAAATTCGCTTCATTATGAAGTATATTTTTCTTACGTTATTTGCTTTACAATCTTTTTCCATATTTGCGCAACGCAGCAGCAGTTTGCCGGAGCAGGCATGGGTTGACAGCATTTTCGCAACACTGAGTGAAAATGAAAAAATTGCGCAGTTGATGGTGGTACGTGTATCCTCTATCAGTAACGGAAAAGTTACTTTTTATGGCGACGAAGTAAAGAATGCGATCAATACCTATAATATCGGAGGCATCTGCCTGTTTCAGGGAGGGCCGGGCCGACAGGCAAATTATTTAAACGAATTCCAGGCGATAGCGAAAACACCTTTGCTGGTTTGTATAGATGCCGAGAATGGATTAGGTATGCGTATGGATAGTGTGCAATCTTTACCACGCCAGATGATGATGGGAGCTGTGCAGGATGCGCAATTGATTTACCAATATGGAAAATGGGTAGGACAGCAATGCAAACGCATGGGTATACAGGTAAATTATGCGCCGGTAGTTGATATCAATAATAACCCTGCTAATCCTGTTATTAATGACCGTTCTTTTGGAGAGAACAAATATAAAGTTGCAGAATATGGTATAGCATATATGAAGGGTATGCAGGATGTAGGCGTAATGGCTTGTGCAAAACATTTTCCGGGTCATGGTGATGTGGCTGTAGATTCACATTATGATCTGCCGGTGATCAATAAAACAATCGAGCAACTCGATTCGCTCGAGTTATATCCTTTTCGCGAAATGTTTAAGGCAGGTGTGGGAAGCGTGATGATCGCTCACTTGTTTATTCCTGCAATAGATAATACTGCCAACAGGGCAACATCAATTTCTTATAACAATGTAACCAAATTAATGCGTGAGCAAATGAGGTACAACGGGCTCACATTTACTGACGCGCTGGAAATGCAGGGCGTGAAAAAATTTTTTCCTGATGGAAAAGCTTCGGCGGAATCATTGATTGCGGGTAATGATATGCTTTGTTTGCCGGGCGATATACCCGCAAGCATTGAAGAAATAAAAAAAGCCATTCGAAAAAAAGAGCTGACCTGGGCGCAGATAGATGAACGGGTAAAGAAAGTATTGCGTGCAAAGTACCAGTATGGATTAAGCAACCTGCAACCTGTAAACACCATAAAGCTTGCTGATGACCTTAATGCACAAACACTCCAGATCAGTAAAAGCATTGCGGAAAATGCCATAACCACATTAAAGAATGATGATAATATTATCCCGCTTGTAGTTCCTCAAAAAACAAAAAAAACAGACAAAGATTATAAAATAGCTTACCTGGGGCTTGGTATTAATACCGATAATACTTTTGCCCGGAGAATGAGAGCGGATTATAATGCAGACGCATTTTACTTTAATTATAAAGAAGACGTTACAAGAATTGCAACTATTGCCGCTTTACTTAAAACCAGGTATGATATAATAATAGTTGGTTTGCATAACTTCAATCGTTATCCCGCCAATAATTTTGGGATCAGTTCACCTGCTGTGCAATTGCTTAACCAGGTACAGGCAGATAATAAAGCCATTACGTTTGTATTTGGCAATCCGTATGCTGTAAAAAATATGTGTGAGGCAAAAAACCTGGTTGCCTGTTACCAGGATGATGCCATTACGCAAACCGCCGCCGCGGATATATTAAAAGGTGTAATTACAGCCAAAGGAAAACTGCCTGTTACGGTGTGTGATAATTTTCCATCCGGTTCTGGTATTGAAACAAAATCTTTGCCCTTTGCGCAAACAACAGATATTGATAGTAACCAGTTGAGATTTGCAGCAATTGATTCCATAGCGAAAGTGGCGATAACGCAACGTGCAGCGCCGGGTATGGAAGTGATGGTAGTAAAAAGCGGGCGTATAGTATATCACAAAGCGTATGGTTATTATAGTTATGACAGTACTGAAAAAGTAAAACCTGAAACATTGTACGACCTGGCATCTGTTACTAAAATTTGCGCAACCACAATGTCGGTTATGCGTTTATACGACCAGGGCAGGCTTGATCTGAATAAAACGCTCGGATACTATATTCCTTCTGTACGCGGAACAAATAAAGCTGGACTGAAGATTGACGACATACTGTTGCACCAGGCCGGGCTAAAAGCGTTTATTCCTTTTTACAGGGAAACAATAGATACAACAACAGGCGTTCCTTTTAATGGGTTTTACAGCAAAACACAATCGTTGCAATATAGTGTGCCCGTTGCCGATAGTATGTATATGCGTAAAGACTGGGGTGATACTATTTATAAAAGAATACTGCAGAGTGAAGTGATCCCGCCCGGGAAAAAATATATATACAGTGATAATGATTTTATTTTTCTAGGCAAAATAGTAGAAGCCATCAGTGGTATGCCTCTGGAGGAATATGTATATAAAGAGTTTTACCGGAAGCTCGGATTAACAACTACAGGCTTTCATCCTCTGAAGCATTTTGACTCAGGCAGTATTGCTCCAACGGAAAATGAACAAGCTTTCAGGAGGCAATTATTGCGCGGGTATGTGCACGATCCCGGCGCTGCGATGTTTGGCGGTGTTGCAGGACATGCGGGTTTGTATAGTGATGCGTATGATCTTGCCGTATTAATGCAGATGGTGCTGAATGGCGGAACATATAATGGTTATTATTTTTTCTCTCCCGAAACAATTAAATTATTTACAGCATATAATAGTAAGATCAGCCGCCGCGGTTTAGGTTTTGATAAGCCTGAAAAAGATAATGAAACAAGAAAAGAACCGTACCCGAGCAAATATGCATCTCCCCAAACTTTTGGGCATACCGGTTTTACCGGCACCTGTGTGTGGGTAGATCCTAAGTATGACCTGATCTATATTTTCCTTAGCAACCGGGTGAACCCGGAAGGAGGAAGCAATGGCAGGTTGTCGAAGCTGAACATACGTTCTGATATACAGGATGCGATTTACAAGGGACTGGAATTGAAATAACTGAAGCATCCCGGAAAGGCCTTTCAGTTTTCTGAGTGGGTAGCTGTAAGTTATCAATTCGCTAATCCAAAATTCGCTACCAGCTTATTATATTCTTTTTTTGAGATGGTGATCATGCAGCCATGTCGTACCTGTGGCGGAAAACTATATTTATCCCAGTCGCTGAAAAATGTATATCCTGATGCATGGTACCAGGGACCATTCATATTATCCGCAATGGAAAGTCCGTAGGAAACACCAGGGTATTGCTCGTAATACAGGTATAAGATCTTTCCGTCAGGTGACGGGATCAGCATGGGCGCTTCACGGAAATTAGGGCTGACGGAAGGCCCGGGTTCGGAATAAGGTCCCAGCAGTGACGGGGCTTTTGCAATACGGATGGTTTTACCCGTTGTCCAGTAAAGTGTGGGATATGTTTCGTCTTTGATAATTGCGTAATAGCTGCCGGCAATCTTCCTGAGACATACATCAATGGTGCCCATATCCCACTGGAAAAGTTTGGTAGGGTGCGCGGAGAAAGTTTTCAGGTCTTTTGATTGTACATACAATGTACGCTGGCTTGCCCAGTATCTTTCCGGATCTTCTTTGGTTCCGTTCAGATGCGGGGTATGCCAGGTAAGAATATAGCGGGAGGAATCCGCATCATAATACAACTTGGGTGCGCCGATACGCTGTAATGCATTCGCATACCCGGGCGTATTTTTCAGATCAGGTGTATAGGTGCTGTATTTCGTCCATTGTATTAAATCGTCAGACACCCAGAAATTAATATCCGGCGATCCGTCACCGGTATTACCCACAATATAATACCGCCCGTCATGACCTTTGCAGATATCAGGATGCCCTTTGTAATCTTCAAACACACGCCTGCCATCATTTAACTGACGCCAGTGCAAACCATCCAGGCTAACGGAATAGTACAACCGGCCATAATCCTTATGCGTCATGTGGGCAAAGAGGTAGGCTTCATATACGGGTTTCTCCGAACCGCTTACCTGCCCGGGAGGATTGGGTTGTTGTGCATGCGCTATAAGACCGGCTGCAAGTAAGGTTATGCATAAAAGAGGTATCCTGAATCTGGTCATGAGCTTTAATTTTGATCAACGGTCGTTGCGTATTGAAGCTATCGCCGGCCCCGCCCGCCTGTAATATGCTTTATGAACTCCACTTCACTTTTACTAAAGGGTGTTCCATCCTTTCTGTAAATATCGTGAAACCAAAGCTGTGGTTCCCCTCCATCGGGCATAGGCGTATGCCATGCATAAATGGTATTGGTTTTGCCGGCTACAAATCCCCAGTTGATAGCGCCTGTATTTTCTTTCTTTAATACCGGTAGTATTAGTTGAAATAAGCTGGCATTAGTACGGGCCATATATTCCGTACAAACCAGCGGGCGACCGTATTTACGCAATGTATCAATAGTATGCTGATGGTCTTCTATATAGTGATAGTTGTGATAGGTAATAATATCCGAGTTCTCGAGCTGGAATGCATTAAGCTCTTTAAACCCCGGGGCATTATTCCATACACCCATAGTTAAAGGTTGCGAAGGATCCACTTCCCTTCCCCATTGAAAAACTTTTTTTACCAATGGCAGACTTTTGGCAAACTGCGCATTATTTCCCGGCTCATTATACAAATCCCACATCAATATTCGCTTATCATCCTTGAACGTTGTGAGCACATCTTTCACATAAGCTTCCAGCGTTTTTATGGTATCGGTATGGCGGAACAGCATTGTGCCCGGATCTCTTACCCAGCCGGAATTATGTATACCTGTTTTTGGCTCGGGCTGCTTACCTGTCCAGGCGGTGTCGTTCCAGCAGTCATCAAAAAAAACAAAAAGTGTTTTAATGCCATGACGGGATGAGATATCAAGATAAGTATTCAATCTCCTTTTGAAGCCCTCTTTATCCGATGTCCATAATAAATGATGCAGATACACTCTCATCACATTCATCCCTAGATCCTGTGCCCAGCCCAGTTCTTTATTGATAGTGGCAGTATCAAATGTTGCCGCCTGGAACATCTCTAACTGGTTGATAGCAGTAGAAGGCTGGAAGTTGCTGCCAACAAGCCAGCCTTGCCTGGCATACCATTGATCAGCCCGCGCTTTAGTCCATCGCCCCGGAAGGGGTTGGGCACTTGCGGTTATAATCAACGTTGTAATGATCAGTGTCAGCGTCATTGCTTTTCTTACATCCATTGCTTTGAATTTTAGTTGGCGGATACAGATCGTGGTATAGTAAGGTATCTGAAGCTGGCGGGCTCAACCACAAGCTTTTCAAACTCATCGCCCTTTTCAAACCTGATGTCAACAATGCCTGTTAACCTGGGAGCAACAGTGGCTGAGTCGTGATGCGTATGCATCGCATATTTCATTTCACCATTGGGGAGTATTAATATATCTCCATGCCCGGTGCCATAAATACCAATGTTGCTACGGCTGATAACAGGCGACTGTTTTTGTTTGATCCAGGGACCCATCGGATGGTCGCTGACGGCATAGCCTACCGCATAATCCGGGTTACGGAAATCGTTGGCAGAGTATATCAAATAATATTTGCCTTTATGTTTAATAACCGTTGGTCCCTCAGCAACCGGCCATTCCGCGTTCCGGGTGTTTTCCCATCCTGGTTCTGCATGCAATGCTTCGCGTGCCGTAGCAGTATCTACATCGCTTAGATCAGGCTTTAGTTTTGCCACATAAATGCGGTTGCCGCTGGTAAGCCTTACATGATACATGTAAAGGCTACCATCATCATCACGGAATATATACGGATCAATCTGCTTACCCGGACCGGAAAGTGAATCTTTCTGTTGCCTTCGGAATGGTCCGAGCGGGCTGTCACTAACGGCAATGGCTATCTGCTCGTTGGCGGTATATGCCATGTAAAATTTCCCGTTATGCTCAAATACTTGTGGCGCCCAGAAGCCTTTGTCGCCAAATGCATCCCCTTTTTTCAAAGCGTAACCACCATTCTTTCCTTCTGGGCCACTCCAGTTCACCAGGTCTTTTGAAGTATATACAAAAAAGCCTGTGCTGCTGTTTGCTCCTGTGCCATACAGGTAGAAAATATTCTGATGGTAGAGTATGGTTGGGTCGGCCAATGTAGCAGTAGCCTGCTGCGCCGTTATCGTATCCTCACACGACCATAACAACAGCAGGACCAAAATGCTATACCCTGTTTTTCTTTTCATCATTGTATAAAATCAAAAGCTCAATACTGATTGTTCTGTTGAAGATTTGTATTATTCTCTACTTCAATCTGAGGCAGGGGAAGACGAATGTGCTTGCCCACCACAAAATTGTTGAAGTCAGGATCGCGTTGTTTTACAATATCAACACCATCCTGTGTTTCAAGATCGCCCCATCTTTTCAAATCGGCCCAACGCACGCTTTCACCACAAAGCTCCAGCACCCTTTCCACCTTCAGCCGGTTGCGGAAAAGCGTTTTATCATTACCAATCGCCGGGTAGGCAGTAGCCAGAGGAGCTATGCCTACACGGGACCTTACAGTGTTTACATATTGATAGGCATCGGCTGTCTGGTCTAACTCATTCAGCACTTCCGCATACATCAACAAAATATCGGCATAGCGGAGCATTCTGAAATTGTTCTGTGCAAAATAATCTTCATTAGTGCGGTAGTAGTCGCGGGAGTATTTACGGAACCATGCTTCCTGGGCGCCCCATTCCCAGGAACGGCCATAGATCTTATCGCCAAAATCAGCCTCAAGCGCCGGGTAAAATAATGTATACCGCAATCTTGGATCTATTGCTCCCCCGGTTGTTTTTTCTTTTTTAAACTCATCTACCGTCCAATAGCGGGCCTGTCCGTCAGACCAGCCAATACCACGGGGTGCAAAAAACTGCGGGCGGTTGGTGCTCATGGTTTGGTTTACACCATCACCATCACCGCCCTTATTAGCATCTGAAAACTGGATTTCAAAAACGGACTCACTGTTGTTTTCATGAACGTCGGTAAAATTATCATTGTAATTAGCTATAAGCGAATAGCGGTCTTTGCCTTCACCGGTAAAGAAATAGTCAAGTGCAGTTTTTGCTTCAGTCCATTTATGCTGCTGCATATATAAGCGGGCAAGATATCCCTGAATAGCTCCTTTGGTCGGCCTTCCTACGTCTGCCGCGCTATATGAAACAGGCAGCGCTGCAAGCGCTTCTGTCCAGTCTTTTTCTATCTGTGCCCACACCTGGTCCAGCGTACTCTGGGGTGGCAGGTCATCCGGCTTTGAGGGATCAAGTACCAAAGGAATATTTTCCCACATCAAGGCTGCGTAGTAATAATGTAATCCACGCAGGAATTTCGCCTCGCCAATCAATTGTTCCTTTGCCGCGGGGTTGGAGAAATTAATATCCGCCACATTTGTCAACACCTGGTTTAACCGGAAAACCGCTTTGTATGTATCTCTCCAGGTGTTTACATTGCCTTCCCAAAAGTTGTAATTGATATACTGGAAGCGGGTCCAGTCAGCCAGTTCTACCCACGGGCTGTTGCTGAATCCTTCATCAGAGGTAAGATCTAACCGGAAGTAAATCCATCTTGACCAAAGCCCCGGTTTATAAAACATGGCATAAGCCGCATTCAAACCCTTCTGTGCATCTGATTCTGTTTTCCAGAATACATCTTCTGTTAGTGTATTTGGATTTTCTACATCCAGCACCGACTTTTTACAAGACGTAAACAGCAGCGTAAATGCTGTTAATATGACTATGATTGATTGTATATATTTCATAAAAAATTTGTTTAGGTAGGTATTAAAATCCGAAAGACAAACCAACACTCACCATTTTTACATTTGGGTATATAAATCCTTCTACTCCTCTTTCAAAAATGCTGGCATTATTAAACTCAGGGTCAATACTGGTAAATTTGGTAATGGTAAGAAGGTTTTGTCCTGACACGGAAACCTGGGCATTATTAAACCCGATTTTCCCGACCAGACTTTCAGGTAGGGAATAGGAAAGTCCTATATATTTCAGCCTCAGAAAACTTCCAGACTCTAGCCAACGGTCGGTATCGCTCCTTGAATTGAGGGTAGATGCATACACCGCTCTTGGAAAATCGGTATTGGGATTTTCGGGTGTCCAGGGTTTTACACCGGAACGGTAATTTGAGTTATCATCAAACCTGTCTACCAGGCTCCGGTATGTGTTATATACTTTATATCCAAACGAGCCAAACCACTGCATGGTTAATTCCAAGCCCTTCCAACTTGCGCCAAGATTAATGCCCGTTTCAAATTTTGGCCAGGGGCTTGCTACTACCACTTTGTCGGAGTTGGTTATTTGTCCGTTGCCATCATTATCCTTAAAGCGTATATCACCAGGCTTTGCATTCGGCTGAATTACTATGCCATCTTTATTTTTATAGTTATCAATTTCGCCCTGGTTTTGAAATAGTCCGTCTGTTTGTAAAACATACCACATACCCAACGGTTGCCCTATTTCGCTAACGGTATTGCCTACATAAATTTTTGTTCGCCCGTACCCCAGCTCTACCACTTTGTTTCTAAGTGTAGACAGATTGAGTCCAATGCTGTAACCGAAGTTTCCTTCTTTACGGTATGTAGCAGAAAGTTCAAAGCCTGTATTGCGAACGGTAGCGGCATTTACCACAGGGTTTCCACCATCATTACCGGTGGTGTATGCAATAGGCATTGACGTTAATACATCCTTGGTAGTGGCATTAAAATACTCAGCCGTTACTGTTAACCGGTTATTGAACAGGGAGGCATCCAACCCGATATTCTTCTGAACAAGCTTTTCCCAGCCGAGATCCTGGTTCACAAGCCGTACCTGTGTGGCTCCCGGCAAAATGGTTTGCCCGGTGCCCATAGCAATAGTGCTGAAGGTATTGATCACCGCCAGGTAATCCCATGCGCCGATATTACTGCTGCCCAGTGTGCCGTAACTTGCTCTCAGCTTCAGATCATCAATCCATGATACCTTAAAAAAGTCTTCCCTGCTGATACGCCAGGCGGCAGAAACAGAAGGAAAATTACCCCAGCGTTTATTGGGGTTTAAACGGCTGGTACCATCGCGACGCAATACTGCGTTGATAATATATTTATCATCAAATTTATATTCCAGCCTGCCGAGGTAAGATAATATAGCTGCTTCAGTAATGTATCCGCCTGTTTGAGGCTCATTGCCCTGGTCGAGTGTGCTGTAATAACCTCCTGCCGGATTTACGAGAAGATTACGTTTGGTACCCCATATTTGTTCATACCGGTCTCTTTGATACGTTTGACCTGCTACCAGGTTCACATCATGCTTGCCGAACTGTTTGGTAAATGTGAGGGTATTGTCTATCTGAGTAGAAAAATATTTGGCCATATTCTGGTTGGCAATTGCCGGGTCATATGGCTGGTTCAATGTCCAGTTCCCTTCTTTGCGGAGGTATTTATAGTCATCATGACTGGTTTCAAGCCCGGCGTTGAACCGGTATTTCAGCCAGGGAGTAAACTTTAGTTCAGTCCAGAGATTGCCCCTTACGCGGAAATTAGTATTGGTGCGGTCTTCCAGGTCGGCAATAGCCACAGGATTGGTGCCAAATGTGCGGGCTTTGGCTTCATTGCCATAGCCATAGCCTCCGGGGTTGTTTGCATCATAGATGGGAATAGTTGGCAACAGCCTTACTACATCTGCCACGGGGTTTCCCGATATTTCATCTGATTTTGCATTTGAAACGGCAACATTTTCACCGATGCTGAAAATACCTTTTGATCCTTGCGAGTTTATGCGTAAAGTAAGACGATCAAAACTGGTGCTGATAACGGTCCCTTTATTGCCGAAATAATTTGCGGAGACCATATAGCTGCCACTGTTGCCCCCGCCGGCAAATGAAGCATTAAGATCGTTCATCATACCGGTTTGATAAGCGGCATCCTGCCAGTTGGTGTTATTTTCCAATGCAAGATCCTGGCGGGTCACGCCTGCATTATCGTATGCCATATAATTCAGCCGCGCAAATTCTTCTGTTTCTGCCAGCTTATAGCGTGGCATTATCTGCAACCCCGATTTTGCATTTACATCCACTTTCATCGGACCCTGCCTGCCTCTTTTAGTGGTAATGATAATTACACCATTGGCAGCTCTCGAACCATATATGGCAGCAGCCGAAGCGTCTTTAAGGATCTGTATGGATTCTATATCATTGGGATTAAAATCGCGGTTTGCTGTAGTGATCAGCCCGTCAATAACATACAACGGATTGCTATTGCTTAAATTTTTAACGCCGCGTATTTGAATATTCGCTTCCGAGCCGGGCCGCCGGAGGCTCTTACATACACACCTGATGCGAGCCCCTGCAGTGCTTCCGCTACAGTGGTGGCCTGTCTCTTTTTTAATTCATCAGGATTTACTACCGCAATAGCGCCGGTTAAATCCTTTTTTCGTTGTGTTCCGTATCCCACCACTACAACCTGTTCCAGGTCTTCTGAAGCAGCCGACAGTGTAACCTCAAGCAAACCGGATGCTCCTGTAGTTACTTCTTTTGTTACATATCCTACATGGCTAATAATCAGCACATCGCCCGGAGCCGCCTGAATGCTGAACTCTCCGTTGGCGCCGGAAACAATGGGCATTTTTTTTGATTTGGAAACAATAGTAGCGCCAGCCAATCCTTCTCCGTTGGCGCCACGCACAATGCCGTTATACGTTTGCTGTGCCTGTGAAGCCAAACTGATCTGCAGGAGCATGAGCAGCATGGCGAATCTGTTAAGCAGTCGTTTTATCATATCATATGGTTTTTGAAATCTAAAAATCAGCCCAAAGCCGGAACGGCGATTATCCCAGGCTGTATTTCTATTCCAAAGTAATTTCTTTAAACAGAGATCATCTTTCCATATCGTATCAAAATCTTATCAAATCATTTCAGACAGTAAACCCAATCTGTAATTGCTTTAAATTGTACCGGAAATGAGAAAGGGTTTATATCTCATATTATTACTAACGATTGTTGCGCAACTACAGGCTCAGCAATTCAATTTCCGCCATTTTAAAGTGGAAAATGGCTTGTCGTACAACTCTGTAATGGACATTTTGCAGGATAGCAGGGGTTTTATGTGGTTTGCTACCAAAGATGGGCTTAATCGTTACGATGGATATACCTTTAAAATTTACCGGAATATTGAAGGCTACACCGAAAGCATAGGCAGTAATTCTACTTATAAACTGCTGGAAGATACCGCAGGGAACATACTGGTGGGTACATATAATGGGCTATATAAGTTAGATATCCAAACTGAAAAATTCACATTGCTATCATCTCCTCCCAATGGGAGGGTAAGCGGTATTGCGTTTAATGCTAAAGGGGCATTATGGTATACAGTGGATGGAAATATTTATCGCTATAATATTGATTCCGGAAAATCGGATTTGCTGAAGGAGGCAACCGGAATGAGTGCCTCCTGTATGAATATATCTCCTGGGAAGCAGGTATGGATTGGGTTTTCTGATGGACAGATAGCAAAAATTGATGATTCGGGTAAACTCATACGGCATAAGGTTATACATGATATTAACAACAAGATCAGCCGGTTTATAGAATGCCTGCTGCCGGTAGACAGCCAAAATATCCTGGTTGGTACCAGCATGAGGGGGCTTTTACTATATAATACTGATACAAAAGAAACAAAACGCCTGCTCAGCGTTAGTAATGATGGTACGGAATTATATATCCGCGATTGTATCGCTATAGGCAATAATGAATACTGGATAGGAACGGAATCCGGCATTTATAGTTGGAATGCGGAAACGCACTCCATTATCAATATCACGAAACAGCAGGGCGATCCTTATTCGTTATCCGACAATGCCGTATATACTTTGTGTAAAGACACGGAAGGCGGCATTTGGGCAGGCACTTACTTTGGTGGTCTCAACTATATGCCCAGGCAGTTTAATCATTTTGAAAAATTTTACCCGGGCGGGAAGTATGCCATAAGCGGTAATGCTGTAAGAGAAATTGTACAGGATAAATATGACAGAATATGGGTGGGGACAGAAGATGCCGGGCTCAATATGATGGATTCTGCAAGCGGGAAATTTAAAAATTTTGAAGCAAGCAAAAAGCCGGGAAGCATATCCTATTATAATGTTCATGGATTGGCAGCGCTTGATAATGAGCTGTGGGTAGGATACTTTCATCATGGCATAGATGTTATTGACATCAATACGCTTAAGGTAATACGGCACTATTCAGCAGGTGCCCGTCCCGGAATGTTGAAAAACAATTTCGTTCATTCAATACTTCGTACCAGGAATGATAAATTACTGTTTGCTACCGCAGAAGGTGTACATACTTATAACAAAACCTCAGATGCGTTTACCAGGCTAACAGAAATGCCTGAGCATCTTTTTTATACCTGCCTGCTTGAAGACAATACAGGAAAAATATGGGGCGGTACGTTCAATGAAGGCTTATATTTTTTCAATCCTCAAACAGGAGAAAAAGGCTCCATAAAACTTAAACGAAACGATACCACCGGCCTTACCTCCGACCGTGTAAACCTTTTGTTTCAAGGTCGTTCGGGGCGTATTTGGGTAGCTACGGAAAACGGTTTATTAAACATCGATCAGTCGGGTAGTATTACGGCGCTGTATAATACGCACAGAGGAATGCCGAGTAATATGGTATATAGTATGTTGGAAGATGATGAAGGAAAATTATGGGTAAGCACTTCAATGGGGCTTGTATACCTCAGCCCGGAATCGGGAGTTATAAGAACCTTTACCAGCAGCAGCGGGTTACTTACCAACCAGTTTAACTACAATTCTGCGTATAAAGACAAGAACGGCATCATGTACTTTGGAAGTGTTGGCGGGCTGATACGCTTTAGCACCAAAAGCCTGGTGCCCGATACTTCTTTTCCTCCCGTTTACTTAACGGGAATACAAATCAATAATGAAGAAATTGAAGCAAAAAGACCTTATGCTCCTGCATTGATGAACAATTCCATAACCAGTATTAAAAAGCTCACATTATCGCATCTGCAAAATAATCTCAGCCTTGATTTTGCAGCTTTGCGGTTATCCAATCCCGATATGGTAGAATATGCTTACTTTTTAAAGGGGCTTGATGAGCGGTGGATATATCTCAAAAAAAACAGAAAGGTTTTTTATACAGACCTTCAGCCGGGCACATACGAATTTCAGGTAAAAGCCGCTAACGAAAAAGGAGAATGGAATGAAGCTGTTACAAGCCTGGTAATAGAAATTACGCCTCCATTCTGGAAAAGTAATATGGCATATGTGTTGTATTTTTTTATAATATTGGGTATACTATATATTATATTCAGGTATAATCAAAAATATAATGAACAAAAAAATAAAGTACTCTTTGAGCAATTAGAACATGAAAAAGATAAAGAGATATATCGTTCTAAAATTGACTTTTTTACCAATATCGCCCATGAGATAAGAACGCCGCTGACACTGATTAAGTTACCGCTTGAAAAGATACTGGGTATTGCAGATATGCAGACCTCAATTAAAGAAAAACTGCTTGCGATGGAAAAGAATACTGACCGCCTTATTCAATTAACCAACCAGTTACTTGATTTCAGGAAAACAGAAAACGAGCATTACAGGCTGAGCTTTGTTAAAACCAACATCAGCAGTATGCTGCAGGATGTATATGAACGCTTTAAACCCGCTGCTGTTGAGAAGGGAAAAAACATCCAGATACACCTACCACGCATACCACTGCAGGCCTATGTTGATCCTGAGGCGCTCACTAAAATTATAAGCAACCTTGTAGATAATGCAGTAAAATATGCAGACCACGAAATTAATATTAAACTACTTCCTTTTAACAGTGAGGATGAACATTTTACCATCCAGGTTTTGAACGATGGTTTGATAACAGATGCAGCTTTAAGAGATAAAATATTTGAACCTTTTTTCAGGATCAATACCCATGAAAAGAAAGAGGGAGGTACAGGCATTGGGCTTGCATTAGCCAGGTCTCTTGCTGAATTACATAGAGGTTCGCTCACACTTATCGTTTCGGATGACGAAAAAAACCTGTTTACTTTAAGATTGCCTATTCACCAGGAAATGGAATTTAATCTTTCGCAGGAAAAATCTGATGAGCCTGATCAGCAAAATGATTTTTTTGCAGCGCCGGAAGATCATTCAAAGCCAAATATTTTACTGGTAGATGATAACCGGGAGATATTGTCATTTATTGCCGAAGAACTCAGTGAAAAATATTCTGTATATCTTGCCTCCAATGGCGATGAAGCGATTCATATACTTGAAGATAAAGCTATTCAACTGGTAGTGAGCGATGTAATGATGCCGGTAATGAATGGGTACGAACTTTGTCAACGCATGAAATCAGATATTAAGTTCAGCCACATCCCCATTATTTTACTGACGGCCAAAAACAGCATCCAATCAAAGGTAGAAGGGCTTGAAGTGGGCGCTGAAGCATATATAGAAAAGCCTTTTTCACAAGCCTATCTTAAAGCACAAATTGCAAGCATGTTCCAGAACAGGGAAAGGATGATGCATTTTTTCAGCAATTCACCGCTGGTGCACATGAGATCTATGGCACACTCAAAAGCAGATGAAAATTTTTTGGAGAAGCTGCAAAATGTAATACTGGATAATATTGATGATGCCGACCTGGATACAGAAAAGCTGGCAAGAAATCTTAACATGAGCAGATCTACTTTATTCAGAAAAATAAAGGATCTTTCCAATCTTACACCCAACGAACTGATCAATATCATCAGGCTAAAAAAAGCCGCTGAACTGCTTAAAGATAAAAACCTGAGGGTGTATGAGGTTTCTTATATGGTAGGATATAAACACCCATCTAATTTCAGTAGGGATTTCGGCCGGCAGTTTGGCAAAAGCCCCGCTGATTTTATAAAGAATTTTGACATAGTTGAATAATAATATTTATTAATTGTAAATCTTAATTGTTTGTAATGAAGTATAAGTTTCTATTGATTGGCGTACTATCTGCGGCTGTATCATTTACTCAAGCCCAATGGCAGCCCGTTCCAGGTAAAATTTCCACCGAATGGTCGGCTAAGGTTGACGCTGCTAACCCTTTGCCGGAATATCCCCGTCCCCAGCTTACCCGTAAAAGCTGGATAAACCTAAACGGTTTATGGCAATACAGCATATTGCCCAAACAGGCTGCAGATAATCAACCAACATTATTCGATGGAAATATACTGGTACCATTCGCGGTTGAATCTTCTCTTTCAGGTGTTGGTAAAACAGTGGGAAAAGATAGTATACTGTGGTATAAAAGAACAATAGAAATTCCTTCAGGGTTCCGTAAGGGAAATGTGTTACTGCATTTTGGCGCGGTTGACTGGGACAGTGAAGTATATGTAAACGGCACGAAGGTTGGTTCACACCAGGGCGGTTATGACCCATTTACTTTTGATATAACCGGCGCATTAAAAAAAGGAACAAAGCAGGAAATAGCAGTGCGTGTTTGGGATCCTTCTGATGACGGCCCGCAACCTCGCGGCAAACAGGTTAAAAAACCTGAAGGTATCTGGTATACGCCTGTTACCGGTATCTGGCAAACAGTATGGTTAGAAAATGTTCCTAAAACATTTATTGCTTCAACAAAGCAAACTCCTGATATAGATAAGCAAACACTTACTGTTGAAGTAAAAACAGAAAATCTTCAACCGGGAGATGAGATTGTGATTACTGCTTTGGATGGCGGCCAGCAGGTTGCAACACAAATACTAAAGGGTGAGCGCACAGCTACATTAAGTATTAATAATCCAAAGCTCTGGTCGCCCAACGATCCCTTTTTATATGATCTTAAAATTTCGGTTAGCCGTAAAGGTAAGGTTATAGATGAGACAGGCAGTTGTTTTGGTATGCGTAAATCTTCAATGGATAGAGATAACAATGGTATACAGCGTATGATGCTGAACAACCAGTTTGTGTTTCAGTATGGCCCGCTCGACCAGGGCTGGTGGCCTGACGGCTTGTATACCGCGCCAACAGATGACGCACTGAAGTTTGATATTGAAAAAACCAAAGAACTTGGTTTTAATATGATCCGCAAGCATGTGAAAGTAGAACCTGCCCGCTGGTATTACTATTGCGATAAAATAGGTGTGCTGGTATGGCAGGATATGCCGAGCGGAGATATGGGAGGTAATAAATGGGATATGCGTGCAGGCCAGATAACAGGACTCACCCTGGATAAAGACCGCACACCGGAATCAGAAGCGATCTATCGCAAAGAATGGAAAGCGATCATAGATGCCTGCTATAACTTCCCTTCCATTGTTTCATGGGTACCGTTTAACGAGGCATGGGGCCAGTTTAAAACAAAAGAAATTGTGGAATGGACAATGCAGATGGATCCTACCCGGTTGGTTAACCAGTCGAGCGGCGGTAATTTTTTTAATGTAGGACATATATTGGATATACACCACTATCCCGATCCTGAAATGCCGGACCCCGGTGTATTTGGCGATATTCCACAGGCGTTGGTGTTAGGTGAATTTGGTGGATTAGGCCTGCCGGTTGAGGGCCATACCTGGCAGGATACCAAAAACTGGGGCTACCAGAGCTTTAAAAATACGGATGACCTTTTTAAGAAATACGAAGAGTTTATTAACCGCCTGCCAAAGCTGATAGCGCTTGGCTTATCTGCAGCCGTTTATACCCAAACAACAGATGTGGAAATTGAAACCAATGGTTTTTTTACGTATGATAGAAAAGTGTTGAAGATACCTGTGGAGAAGGCAAAGGAAGTGCATAAACAGTTGTATAAATAAAAGAAGTAGCAGCCCCTCCCGGCCTCCCCCAAGGGGAGGAGGTCTAAGCACAGGGGCCAGCTTTTTGAAGATGTTGAAAAATAAAAAACCTGTTGAGCGTTGCAGAATAGAATTACTATAGTAAAAGTGGAAGTTATGGAGCTTATTAAAGATATATAGCACCGTCCCTCTTCGCCACAGCGGAGAGAGGTCGGGGGTGAGGATTTAATCTCCTTTTCGGAGATGCTGAAAAACAAGAAGCCTGTTAAGTACTGCAGAATAGAATTACAATAGTAGAAAATGGAAGATATGTTGTTTATTAAAGAGATACGGTGCCGCCTCCTCTCTTTAGGAGAGGAGAAAGGGAGGAGAGGCATAGATATAAGACTTTTCATTCTCTTACTGTGCATGTCCTTGTGTTCTTTACATTCACAGGCCCAGCAAACCTTCACCAATCCACTCCTCCCTTCCGGAGCAGACCCTTATTCATTTTATAAAGACGGGTACTACTATTATACCAATACCCTTGGCAACAGGATCAGCTTATGGAAAACAAAGCACCTTGCTGATCTAAAAAATGCTGAATACAAAACCATATATACCCCGCCTGCCGGCACTATGTATTCAAAAGAGTTGTGGGCGCCGGAAATAATCTCCATCAATAACAAGTGGTATGCTTATTATGCGGCTGATGATGGTAACAATAATAATCATCGCATGTATGTGCTGGAAAATGAATCTCCCGATCCCATGAAAGGTGAATGGAAGTTTAAAGGAAAGATTGCTGATCCTTCTGATAAATGGGCGATTGACGGCGATGTATTTGAATACAAAGGACAATGGTATATGATATGGAGCGGATGGGAAAGTGATGTAAATGTGCAGCAGAACATTTATATCGCGAAATTGAAAAACCCATGGACAATAGAGGGAAGCAGGGTTTGTATTTCCAAACCAACTTACGATTGGGAAACACACGGAGATCTGAATGATGCGAATAATCCGCCGCATGTAAATGTGAATGAAGGTCCGCAGGCTTTGATGAATAAGAATCAATTGTTCATCATATTTTCAGCAAGCGGCTGCTGGACGGATTTTTATGCATTGGGTGTTTTGAAGTTTGAAGGAAAAGACAATTTACTGGATGCGTCAGTATGGAAAAAACATCCTGTTCCCGTTTTTAAGCAATCAAAGGAGAACGGCGTGTATGCGCCCGGGCATAATTCATTTTTTAAATCACCGGATGGTGAGGAAAACTGGATCTTATATCATGCCAATGACCAGCCCGGACAGGGCTGCGGGAAATTCCGTTCGCCCAGGGCGCAAAAATTTTCCTGGGACAGTAATGGATTTCCTGTATTTGGCGAACCGGTAAAAACAGGAACAGAGATAGCAATACCATCGGAGAAGAAGTAGAAGAAGCAGCCTCTCCCGGCCTCTCCAAAGGAGAGGAGGAAGGGAGGTGAGGCGGCTAAAAAGATTACGGCGGGAGGACGCTTAAACCTATAAGGTTTGCCGGGCAGCATTGCAGCGCCGCAAACCTTATAGGTTTAAAGCTGCTAAACAGCCTCGCCGTAATTACATAGGGTTCCGAACCTTCCAGAGGTTCGGAACCCTGCCCATCACTACGCTTCGATAAAAGCTGCATAGAGATATGCAGTACAAGCGAGCGTGGCAAGGAACGATGACACATGATCTGCTGCCGGTCTCAAAAAATATACACTAATTGGCACACTATTATATGAAAAAAATTATTTTACCTTTTACCTTTTCTCTTCTCCTGTCTTATGTGTCTGCACAAAACTTCCGTGCGCCGGCCTATCCTTTGATCACACACGATCCCTATTTCAGCATATGGTCTTTTACTGATCAGGTAAATGCTTCACCTACCAAACACTGGACAGGCAAAGATCAACCGCTCATCGGTATTCTTAAAGTTGACGGGAAATTCTATAAGTTTTTGGGAGATATTGAAAAAGTATATGATGCTGTTGTTCCGGCTTCTGATGAAAAAGCTTATGATATGATGTATACGGAAACAGAACCTCAGACCGACTGGACTAACATAACCTATGATGATAAAAGCTGGCAGAAAGGCACTGCACCGTTTGGTGATGATGAATCAAAAGTAAAAACTTTATGGAAGTCGCACGATATATGGGCACGCCGCACTTTTAATATAAACGAACTGACAGCAGATAAGCTTTTCTTAAAACTTCATCATGACGACAATGTGGAGATATACCTGAACGGGCAAAAAGTATATGAATACACCGGTTGGACAAACAAATTCATTTACCTCCCCATTGGCGATGAAATAAAAAACAAATTGGTGAAGGGTAAAAATGTACTGGCTGTTCATGTGGCTAATACCGCCGGCGGCGCATGGCTTGATGCAGGTATTGTTAAGGAAGCAAAGACTACCGCGAGCCGGCTGCAGCAGCAGGCCGAACAAAAAAGCATAACAATAGATGCCACGCAAACAACCTATACTTATGCCTGCGGTCCTGTGGATGCAGAATTTACATTCACTTCGCCATTGCTCATCAAAAATCCTGATCTGCTGGCAAGGCCGGTTTCTTATGTGTCGGTAAAAGTAAAATCAAATGACGGCGCCGCGCATTCTGCTTCCTTATACTTTGGCGTTTCTACTGCGCTTTCGGTAAATACAAATGCACAAACCGTGGTGGCTAATGGGTATACAGCAGAACAATTAAATATTTTAAAAGCAGGTACCAAAGAGCAGCCTGTGCTGCAAAAGAAAGGAGATGACCTGCGCATTGACTGGGGCTATATGTATGTAGCTCTTCCTGCCAAAGACAGGGCGGTACAATATATTACACCGGTTAAAAGTGCGTTCAATGCTTTTTTAAACGATACTCACCGTGCCAATACCGGTTCTGTAGAAGGTACGCAGCTTATGCTTAACTCCGTAATTTCCCTCGGGAGGATAGGTAGTGAGGTAGTGAATAAAATTATGATGATCGGCTATGATGATCTGTATTCTGTACAATACTTCGGGCAGAATCTTTTGCCCTGGTGGAAAGAAGGAAAGAATACAACCATCGAAAAAGAATTATCGAAAGCCTGTACGGATTATGGTTCCGTGATTATTAAATGCAAAGAGTGGAATACAAAACTGTATAATGATGCGTTGAAAGCCGGCGGTGAAGAATATGCCCGCTTGTGTGTGCTTGCCTACCGGCAAAGCATAGCCGCACATAAATTGGTAAAAAGCCCGACAGGTGAAATGCTGTTTCTTTCCAAAGAGAACTACAGCAACGGGTCAATCAATACGGTAGATATAACTTATCCCTCTGCTCCGCTTTACCTTGCCTATAATCCTGATTTGCTGAAAGGTATGATGAATGGCATTTTTTATTATAGTGAAAGTGGCAAATGGACAAAGCCTTTTGCTGCGCATGATTTGGGAACATACCCGTTAGCAAACGGGCAAACCTATGGTGAAGATATGCCGGTGGAAGAAGCAGGTAATATGGTTATTCTTGCTGCCGCTATTGCTAAAGCAGAGAAGAATGCCAAATATGCAGAAAAGCACTGGACTACTTTATCTACATGGGCAAATTATTTACTGAAAGAAGGATTTGATCCGGCAAATCAATTGTGCACAGATGATTTTGCAGGGCATTTGGCGCGCAATGCCAACCTCTCTGTAAAGGCCATTGTTGCATTAGGCTCTTATGCAATGCTGGCAGAACAACTGGGTAAAAAAGATACAGCTGAGTTTTACAGGAAAAGCGCTGCTGAAATGGTAACCAAATGGATGGAACTGGCAAATGATGGCGATCACTATGCGCTTACGTTCGATAATAAAGGAACCTGGAGCCAGAAGTATAATTTAGTGTGGGATAAAATTCTTGGTTTAAAACTTTTTCCGAAAGAGGTATATGATAAGGAAATTAAATACTATCTCACCAAACAAAACAAATACGGATTACCTCTGGACAGCCGTAAAACATATACTAAATCAGACTGGATTTTATGGACGGCTACTTTAGCGGACAACAGTAATGATTTTAAAGCATTGGTAAAACCAGTATATGACTATATAACGGAAACACCTACACGCGTACCGCTGAGCGATTGGCACGAAATAACCAATGCCAGGCAGGTAGGCTTCCAGGCAAGGAGCGTGGTAGGTGGTTATTTCATGAAGTTGTTAGAGAAGCCATAATGCAGCAACCTGTTACCATCCATGATATAGCGAAAGAACTGAATATTGCAGTAGCTACGGTTTCACGGGCATTGAATGATCATCCCGCTGTAAAGGAAACTACAAGAAGCGCTGTAAAGCAAATGGCTGCGAAATTAAATTATCTGCCTAATACTATCGCAGCTTCACTTCGCTCCGGCAGGTCTAAAATTATAGGCGTGCTTATTCCCAGCGCGGAAATAAATTTTTTTGGTTCTGTAATTCATGGTATTGAAAAAGTGATGAGCAATAAGGGATATAATGTGCTTATCTATCAGTCAAATGAATTATATGAATTTGAAAAAAGAGGCATCGAAACATTTTTGCGGTCGAGAGTTGAGGGGGTACTGGCCTCTATTTCAAAAGAAACCATCAATCTTGACCATTACGTTGCATTAAAGAAGAGAAATGTGCCGTTGATATTATTCGACCGAGCCAATGATGCACTTGGTGTGCCGAGTGTGGTAGTAGATGATTACCACGGCGCATTCGCGGCAACCAGTCATTTAATTCAACAGGGTTGTAAGCGTATTGCGCATATAGGAGGACAGCAGCATGTGGCCATATTTAACCAACGCCTGCGGGGTTATATTGATGCATTGAACGTGCACAATATACCTGTTGAAGATGATCTGATCGTGTACGGAAAAGTCAGCATCATGTCTGGCAAAGAATGCATGCAGGCATTGCTTCAAAGAAATCCTGATGCTGTATTTGCCGTGGAAGATTTTACCGCCCTGGGCGCTATACAGGCAATTAAAGCGGCAGGCAAAAAAATTCCTGCTGATATTGCTGTAGCAGGTTTTGCCAATGAAGCTTTTGGTGAGTATATTACACCTTCTTTAACCACGGTAAACCAGCAAACAGGCCGTATGGGTGAAGAAGCAGCAAAGCTTTTTTTTGAAATACTCAACAGTAAAAACAAAGATGCATTGCACTCCCGTAAACTGGTATTGGAACCACAGCTCGTTTCCCGTGAGTCGAGTTTAAAAATAAAAAACAATGACTATGAGTAAAAAGTTTAATTATCATGGTTTAATAGCGATGGCAGCCATAAGTTTATTCGCATGTAATAATGCATCGCAGCAAACAGCTTCCGCAGATTCTACCGCTGCATCACAAACCACTGCAGATGCTGCTGCAGCATGTATAGGTTCTCTTGAAAAAAAATCATTCGAGGAAACTATAGATGGTAAGGCTACCAGTTTATATGTATTGAAAAATAATAACGGCGCCTGTGTGGCCATCACTAATTATGGCGGCAGAATAGTTAGTATTGTAGTGCCTGATAAAAACGGTAAACCAACAGATGTTGCTGTGGGCTTTAAAACAGTAAAAGAATACCAGGGACCCGGCGATGCTTATTTTGGCGCATTGGTGGGCAGGGTTGGTAACCGAATAGCAAAAGGTAAATTTACTTTAGATGGTAAAGAATACACATTGGCAACCAACAACGGTCCCAATTCACTGCACGGTGGAAAAAAAGGATTCAGCGCAGTAGTATGGGATGCAACACAGCCTAATGATTCAACACTCTCGCTTGCTTATGTTTCAAAAGATGGTGAAGAGGGCTTTCCCGGAACGCTTACCTCCAATGTAACATACACGCTTGGCGCGGATAATTCAATCAGGATTGATTACAAAGCAACCACCGATAAAAAGACGGTTGTTAATCTTACCAACCATACTTATTTTAATTTAAATGGAGAAGGCAGCGGTACAATTCTTGATCATCTTGTGCAGATCAATGCAGATAAATATACGCCTGTTGATGCAACGCTGATCCCAACCGGCAAGCTGGAGCCTGTGGCGGGTACAGCATTCGATTTTACAAAGCCAACCGCTATCGGTTCAAGAATTGATACGGTTAATAATATTCAATTAAAAAATGGTGGAGGTTACGATCATAATTTTGTGCTTACCAATGCCGGACCTGCTTTGCATAAAGCCGCTGAAGTAACCGGCGATCAGTCTGGCATTGTAATGGATGTATTAACAACAGAACCGGGACTACAGTTTTACATAGGCAATTTCATGAGCGGTAAAAGCAGCTTCAAGAGCGGAGCTAAAGATGATTACCGAACAGCATTCTGCATGGAGACACAGCATTTTCCTGATGCGCCAAATCAAAAAAACTTTCCTTCCATAGTATTGGAGCCAGGCAAAGAGTATAATACTACAACGGTATATAAGTTTGGAGTAAAGAAATGAATAGGCAATAGTGAATAATGAAAGCTTTTTAAAACCTTATAGGTTTACACACTATAATCACATTTAAAAACTAAAAGGTTACAACGCTGATAGCTGATACCTGAATGCTGATAGCTAAAACAAAATATAAACAATGAAAAAACTATTGTATCTGCCATTTTTATGTGCATTAGCGCTATTGCTGCAAAATTGTAACGCCGGAGCAGATAAAAAAACAACAGATGATACTGATACGCTTGCTGTTGTTAAAGAAAGAACAACCTGGACAAAAGAAGAAGCCAATGCATGGTATGCAAAGCAAGCCTGGCCGGTAGGTTGTGATTTTATTCCCAGCACTGCCATCAACCAGTTAGAAATGTGGCAGGCGGAAACCTTTGATACCACAACTATTAACCGTGAGTTAGGTTGGGCTGCATCAATCGGTATGAATACCGTGCGGGTATACCTGCACGATTTATTATACCAGCAGGACTCTACAGGGTTCCTGCAACGCATGGATATATTTCTGCAGATTGCATCTAAGCATGGCATTAAACCATTGTTTGTGTTATTCGATTCTGTTTGGGATCCTTATCCAAAGCCGGGCAAACAGCGCGATCCAAAGCCAGGCGTGCATAATTCCGGATGGGTACAAAATCCGGGCAAAGATGCGTTGCTGGATAGTACACAATATCCACGCCTTGAGCAATATGCCAGAGGTGTGGTTGCAAAGTTTGCAAACGATGACAGAGTGTTAGGTTGGGATGTATGGAACGAGCCTGAGAATATGAATAATGAGTACTACAGGAAAATGGAATCGCCTGATAAACCAAAAATCATTGAAGGATTATTAAAGCAGGTTTTTGTATGGGCGCGATCCGTAAACCCGCAACAACCATTAACCGCGGGTTTGTGGGATGGTGATTGGTCAGCACCCGAAAAGTTAAAATCTATAGAAACATTAATGATTGAGCAATCCGATGTTATTTCATTTCATAACTATGAAGACAGCACTTCGTTTGAAAAAGATATAAAAGACCTGCAGCGTTATGGAAAGCCGTTGCTTTGCACAGAATATATGGCAAGAGGAAACAACAGCACATTCCAGGGCTCATTGCCTATAGCAAAAAAATATAATGTTGCTGCATACAACTGGGGATTGGTTGATGGAAAATCACAAACCAAATATGCATGGGATAGCTGGAAAAAACCTTATAAAGGAGAACCCCCGGTATGGTTTCATGATATCTTCAGGAAAGATGGCACATCTTATATTAAAGCAGAGGTTGACTTGATTAGGAAGCTTACTGCGAGATAAAAAAATGCAATGGCGTATGGGTTTATAAAAATATTTATGAGCCAGGCGCCATAGTTTACTTAGAAGTTGTTTAAAAACGATTGCGGGGATTTTTTGATATAATGATTGCTTACAGTTTTAGTCACGAATCACACTCATTATCACGAATAATTGCATGGTAACAACCTGGTTATTTCACAGAGGTACACAAAGGTCCACAAAGAATAATAAAACGCGCTGTGTAACTTTGTGTAAGCGTTGCGGCTCTTTGTGTAGCAACCCCTGTTCTTCCGCCGATGCGAACACCCGAATTTGTGGAGGAAATATATCTATGGGTATTTAAAAAACTAATTTTAAACCGATGATTAAATCATTAACAATGCTTTACACTGTTTTTATCGCTTCAGGCAACTAATCAACCCTGTTCCCCGGAATTGACCTCACAATATTATTCCGCTGAGCCATATGCAGGGTAGTATCCCGTTGTAATTTTCCTGCAATATTCAAATTAGCCAGGTCAATCATTTTAAGAATAGACTTTTTAATTGCAGGCCTTTCAGAAAAAGCGATGAGATGCCCTCGGTTGGGGATCATTTTGATATCGAGATAAGGAACATTGGTTAAATGTGTTTTGGCGAATTGAGCATTGGTGGTATATACCAGGTCATCATCAGCCCCTTGCATATAGATAACCGGCACTTTAATATTACCCCAGTACGGCAGCATTTTAGTCAGCTCTTCTTTATGCGCTATCTTTTCAATATTAGCGCTTTGAAGCATTCGCGGAATAAACCAGTGAAAGATTGGCCATTCAATATAAGGTGTAACCCAGTATACTTTTTCCTGGCCGGGCGCAAGCGCGGGTGCAATCAACACCAGCCCATCAACCAGGTCAGGATGATCCATTGCAAGGCGGCAGGCAATAGAAGTGCCATAAGAAGCGCCAACAATAATCAAAGGATGATGTATTTTATTCAGGCTGTCAACAACAGGTATGATCAGCTGCACCTGTTTTTCAAGAGAAGGCTCAGCCTGCCCTAAACCCGAAAAGCCATAACCAGCACGGTCAACCGCAAACATTGAAGCGCGTTGCAGCAGCGTGCTGTCTGTCATATAATCCCGGTAATAACTGAATGAGCTTGGTGCCCCATGTATAAATAATATAGTAGCGGCAGAAGTATCGTTACCTGATGAAGCGTAACGCATTGTTCTGTTGAGCTTATTGTAGTAAGATATATTTGCTTTCAACCCCTTGTCAGCAAAATATTTGTTGTACTCCTCATCCGTCATGCGGAACTGAACAAACCTGTCAGCTATTAACAGCGTTATGATAAATAATGTAATAAGTAATATTGTGATCCTCAGTGATATCCTTGCTGCTCTTTTCATAGGTCAAACTTATGAAGAACCTGTAAAAAATCGGGTTAATGAAAGTTGCTTTTCTGTTAATGATGTTTTGAAGGGGCTGATTAATGTTTTTTACTCACAACGAGGTTGTACCTTATGTAAAATTGAAAAGCCTGGTTACGTGCCTGTGTGGGAGGCAGTATATTGTTTACTTTCAAATTCACAAAATTGTTCAGCGCCTGGTTGTAGCGGAACCCAATCATAAACCTGTCCACATAATAATTCGCGTCAAACAGGTAACGCCATTCCGAAGCGTTTATTTTTGAAGACAGGGAGTCATCTTTGATTTTAAATGTCCGGGTATTTAAAATGGTATTATTGCCGGATACCTGTTCGCTGTATGCCAGCCCGCTGTTAAAAGATGAAAATTGTATGCCGCTGCCTAAGTAGAAATTTTTTACCGGGCTGTAGTAAAAGCTCAGCGGCATATTAAAATAGTATAGTTTTCTGAGGTATACGTTTTCAGTATAACCCACATTGTTCATTGGAATGGTAGTATTATTTTGAGCCAGTAACAGGTTAGGTGTTGCCTGCGGTGAATTAAACTGGAATTCACTTAACAGATATATCCTGTCTGTTACGTGCAACTGAAGGTATGGCGAAGGAATATAATCAGCGATCATATTTTTTCCCGCACCTGAATTGTAATTATAGTTTTGCTGAGAGGCTATTGCGAAATTTTGGTACGGCGCTATACCTGCCGCAAACCACCTGTTGGTTTCATTACCCCAAAAGCTCCAGTGGCTTTTGTATGATTTTGCAAGTTCTCTTTCCTGCCTTCTTTCCTGGCGTCTCATTTCCTTCAGTATCGTTTTCTTTTTTGCTGTCACATCAGGCAATTGCCAGATATTATCAGGCACAGTTAATGTTATGTCAGATGTTGGTGCAGCAAGCTCATCTTTATCAGGTTTTGCAAGTAATGCCGTAATGGCTTCTGAAGAAACAATACCAGTGTTTTCATTATTGCCGGCAGTAAATTCATTTTTTGCGGTCTCTGTTTCTGCCTTGCTGCTTGAATTTAGCTGCGCTTGCTTATTTTGAGAAAGAGATTCAGCTATATCTTCTTTTTCCTGTGCTTCATTTTGTGAATTGTTTGCTACAGCTTTCTTATCTTTCTTGTTGTTTGCTGTATTCTCCTGCTGATCGTCCTTAGCAATAGTATTATCGCTTTTTATATCAGCGTTCGTTGCAGGAGTAAGCTGTTTAGACAAAATATTTTTTTCAACCGGTTTATAAGCCGGTTGATTGTTTGTTTGAGCTATATTATTTTTTGAAACAGGAGAACGTTCACCAAAGTTGTTTTCTTCCTGTGTTGTTGAAGTAATATTTTTATCAGCCGGTATTATGTTCTTGTTTTTTTCTGCTGCCGGTGTTGTTATTTGTTCAGAAGGTACAATGCTTCCCTGTGCAGGGGTACTACCGCTTTTAACATTTGCCGAAGTATAGCTGCCTGCTTTATCATTGTTATAAAAATAAATGCCTGCACCAATAATTCCGGTAAGTAACAACGCGAGCCAGCCTGTATTTCTCCATCTCCACGCAAAACGTTTTTTACCTGTGGTTTCCGGTGGCATTTCCGTATTCAGCATATCCTGCATTTTCTGCCACGCGTCATCCCTTTCAGGAAGATGAAGTTCCTGCATTTTCTCAGCAATCAGTTCTTCGTATGGTAGTTTCCGGTTCATTATGCCACCTGTAAGGTTTTAAGTGATTTCTGTAATAAGCGCCTTGCTTCGCTAAGATGCCATTTGCTCGTGCCCTCACTTATCCCCATTTTTATCCCTATTTCTTTATGCGTAAAACCTTCAACAACATACAGGTTAAAAACAAGCTGTGTTGATGGAGGTAATTTTCTTATCAATGCAAGCAATTCTTCCGCGTCTAATTTTAGCATTGCTTCACTATCCGTATATGGTTCTGTTGCCCTGCCTAACTCAACCTTGTTCAGATGTTTATGGTTTTGGCGGATAAAGTCAATAGCTGTGTTTATCATGATCTTCCTTATCCAGGTATATAAACCCGCTTTTTCTTTATCGAACTGCTGTATGTTTTTAAACACCTTCAAAAATCCATTGTTCAATACTTCTACTGCGTCATTTTCATTTTGAGTGTATCGCATGCAGATTGATACCATAGCATCATAGAATTGTTTATACAACAATTCCTGTGCACGACGGTCGTTGCGGATGCACCCGTTTATAAGGTCAATATCTGCCTGTGTATTACTCAAAAAATGGTTTAGTTTAATGACCTGCTGTAATGCTGCCTGCCTTCAGGCATAAAAACTACTCACCATGAAATTTAAAGATAAAATTGCTTCATACCAATCGTATTGACCTATTTTTGAAATACTATAACATTATTAAACATGTGATAGTTTATATATTACGGGTAAAGACAATAAAAGGTTGGTGGGGTGAAGGTTACAGGTATCAGCGGTTAGCTATCAGCTGTCAGGTTTCAGCTATCAGCTGTCAGGTATCAGGTTGCAAGCCGCACATATCACAATTTGAAAGCCTGTTGACCGCCGATAGCTGACAGCTATCAGCTGACAGCCATCAGCCCTACACCTTCTGAAAAAGACTTAATAACTGGCTCGCTTTTAACTCATTATCAGCAGCTTGTGTCATGTCGTACAGGAAGTTGAGCTCTTTTTCGCACAAAATAATATTTACAGCACCGGAAGGTGTAGGCAAAATAATACATTTACAGTTGCAGTCCTGCATAGGAATGAGGGCGTGCTTTTTTTCCGCCACTATTGCCACAAAGGTTTGATATTGTTGCTCATCCAGCGTTAACATGGTGGTACCAAAGCTTACCTGGAAATGCAGGCATTCTTTGCATTGAATTACATATCCGTCTTCATCAGCATACCAATTGGTGAATTGACACATGTATATAGCATTTATATCCGGCAAATATGGCAACATTATCCTGAGATGACTTACTATAAAGGAAAACTGGTTTTCGAAAAGCGGAAAGTTATCCGGAATTGTTATGAAGATGTTATAAATAATTCTTTTTGATTTTTACGAATAATTCGTAATTTGCTGTCAAATTCGTAAAAAATGACTAAGCTTACACAGCAGGAGGAACAATTGATGATAGCCATATGGAAAGTGGGAGAAGGGCATGTAAAAGCGTATATGGAACATATTGAAAATCCTGCGCCATACACTACTGTTGCTTCAACAATAAAAAATCTTGAAAAGAAAGGATATATACAAGGGCGTCTGTTTGGGAATACCTATGTATATAAACCTGTAATAACAGAAGAGGAATACAAGAAAAAATTTATGGGAAATGTGGTGAAAGATTATTTCAGCAATTCATATAAAGAGCTGGTGAATTTTTTTGTTGACCAGAAAAAATTATCTGCCCAGGAGTTAAAAGATATAGTGAAGATGATTGAGGGCGGGAAGAAGCGATGAGCTATTAGCTATCAGCGGTCAGCCATCAGGTTTACCGCTGACAGCCAAACGCTGATAGCTGAAACCTGATACCTGAAAGCTCAAATTTCAAATCACCCATGCCAACATTCATAGATTATATCATTAAACTCAATATTTGCCTTGCGGTAGTTTACCTGTTTTACCAGTTGTTTTTACGCAGGCTCACTTTTTATAACTGGAACAGGTGGTACCTGGCAGGGTATACCGTGTTGAGCTTTATTATACCATTAGTTAATATAATGCCGTCTTTACAAAAGCAAAAGCTTGAGGGTTCTGTTGTGCTGCAATGGATACCTGCTATTGGGTTGGGAGCTGAAAAGCAAATGAATTTCTTTGAATCACTCACATCGTGGGATTGGGTTATTGCTGCGCTTGCCTTAGGATCATTGTTATTATTGTTTCGTTTGATGGTTAGATTGTTCGCTTTTGCAAAAATGAAAGCCAGGGCACAAATACTTTCAGATGAAGCAACAAAAATTTACCAGCTTGACGATAAAATTACACCCTTCTCTTTTGGCAATGCTATTTTCATAAATACCAACCTGCATGATGACCGGGAGCTTGAAGAAATTATCCGTCATGAGTTTGTGCACGTAAAGCAAAAGCATAGTATTGATATCCTCTGGTGCGAGCTGCTTTGTATACTTAACTGGTTCAACCCTGTTGTTTGGTTGATACGCCATAACGTGAGGCAAAACCTTGAATTTTTAGCCGATGATAAAGTGTTACAAAACGGACTCGATAAAAAAACGTATCAATATCTATTATTAAAAGTAATAGGCAACCAGCAGTTTGCTTTCACCAATCATTTTAATTTTTCCTCTCTTAAAAAACGAATTGCCATGATGAACAGTATTAAAAGTGCAAGGTTGAGTATAATGAGATTCCTTTTTTTACTCCCGGTAATAGCCGTGCTGCTGTTGTCTTTCAGAAATGAGATAAAGAAAGAAGCTGCACCTGTTATTGGTGATGAAGCAGCTAATCCCGGATCTTTATTGCTAAAAACTGAAGCAAAAGAGCAGTCTGGAAGTGTAGTACTGCCTAAAGAAAATACGATTAGCGATACCATACCCGAAACAAAAAAGAATGCTCAAAACCTGATTGGTGTAATATCAGGCAGGGATGATTCCACAGAGCGCAAAAAGCCTTTATATATTATTAATGGTATTGAATTAAATGATGAGAACTGGAATATAAATTCCATTAATCCCAATAGTATTGAAAGTATTGAAGTAATGAAAGAACCAGCAGCTGTTTCTCTCTATGGTGAAAAAGGCAAAAACGGTGTTATTATCATCACTGCTAAACGACCTGGTAAAAACAGTTTGCAATTAAGAAATATGCCGGAAGATGAGCCATTATATATTCTTAATGGAACTATTGTTGCCCCCAATACAATATATCAACTGGAACAAAATAATATAGAAAGTGTTACTGTTTTAAAAGATGAGAAAGTATTGTCGTTACATGGAGAAAAGGCAAAAAATGGCGTGGTGCAGATTGTTACAAAGAAAAATATTAATGCGATCGGAGTAGTAAGTTCGGCTGAAAACGGACAGGTAAAGATGAAGGAAGGTGATGTTGAGATAATAGCGGATTCAATATTGATAAAAATTAAAGAAAGAAATGCTGATACTTCAGGTACAGACCTGGCTCCGAAAGTAGTAACAGGATATAAAATTGATAATAACCTTCCTGAAAATATACCATCCGATGTTTATTATGTTTTAAACGGCAGGCATGTTTCTGAAAAGCAGGTAAAAAAGCTTGCTCCAAATATCATAAAAAGCATTGATGTTTTAAAGGGTGATAGCGCAAGAAAGTTTTATGGCAGGAAGGCGAAAGACGGAGCAATAGTAATTGTTACGAAGTAATTATTACCATCGCTCTACATAATTGTATTAAACCGGGAATAGTTGGCTAAGCGTATACCTTATACCCCAAACCTTTACTCCAACGCTCCCACCATATCTTTCGGTATTACCCATTCGTCAAATTGCTCTGGTGTAACGTATCCAAGCTTAACTGCCATTTCTTTTAAAGTTGTTCCTTCTTTATGTGCTTTCTGTGCAATTTCGGCTGCCTTATAATAACCGATTTTAGTGTTAAGCGCTGTTACAAGCATCAATGAATTATCAACATGTTGTTTAATATTGGCTTCTATCGGCTCAATGCCTGTAGCACATTTATCATTAAAGCTCACACAGCCATCGCCAATCAATCTTGCACTATGCAGGAAGTTGAATATCATTACCGGCTTAAATACATTTAACTCAAAATGCCCTGTTGCACCACCAATGTTAATGGTCACATCATTGCCTAATACCTGGGCTGCAATCATGGTTAAGGCTTCGCATTGTGTTGGGTTTACTTTGCCAGGCATAATAGATGAACCAGGTTCATTATCAGGTATGAATAATTCGCCAATGCCACTGCGTGGCCCTGATGAAAGCATACGTATATCGTTCGCAATCTTCATCAAACTAACGGCTACTGTTTTTAATGCGCCATGTGTTTCAACAATGGCGTCATGCGCCGCCAGTGCTTCAAATTTATTAGCTGCTGTTACAAAAGGCAATCCCGTAAGTGATGCAATATGCTTTGCAACATTTTCAGCATAGCCTTTAGGCGTATTAATGCCGGTGCCTACGGCGGTTCCGCCCAACGCCAGCTCACTTAAATGGGGTAGTGTATTTTTTATAGCCTTAATGCCATGATCAAGCTGTGATACATAGCCGCTGAATTCCTGTCCTACAGTTAATGGTGTAGCATCCATAAAGTGTGTGCGGCCAATCTTTACCACATGCATAAATTGCTTACTCTTTTCTGCGAGTGTATTGCGCAACTTTTCTATACCCGGTATAGTAACTTCAATCAGGATTTTATATGCCGCTATATGCATTGCGGTAGGAAAAGTATCATTGCTGGATTGTGATTTATTTACATCATCGTTGGGATGCAAAAACTTTTCTTTATCAGTTAGTGCGCCGCCGTTTAATACATGCCCCCTGTACGCCACAACTTCGTTTACATTCATATTGCTTTGCGTGCCGCTACCGGTTTGCCAAACCACCAGGGGAAAATAATTATCTAATTTTCCTGCAAGAATTTCATCGCATACTTTCCCAATCAAATCAGATTTTTCTTTCGGCAATACACCTGCTTCAAAATTGGTGATAGCTGCCGCCTTTTTTAAATAAGCAAATGCACGGATAATCTCTTTGGGCATTCGGTTAATATCCTGGGCAATCTTAAAATTATCAACACTGCGTTGTGTTTGCGCTCCGTAATAAGCATCAACGGGAACCTTAACTTCTCCCATCGTATCTTTTTCTATTCTGTAATCCATAAATCGTTATTTAAAATTGTATTGTTGTTGTAAAATATTTATTATTACGAGATGACAATGCATGCGAGGTCTCTATCGTCCTTTAAAAACCGGTTTACGCTTTTCCATAAAAGCAGCCGCGCCTTCTTTAGCGTCTTTGGTATCAAAGAGCTCAGCAAAAGTGTCTATCTCTGTTTTGTACCCGTTAACCTGTTCATTAAAAACAGCATTAATGGCTTTTATGGCACCTGCAACAGCAAGCGGAGCTTTGCTGTTAATGATATCAAGTATTGATGCGGTCTTTTTTATCAACTCTTCCGGTGCTGTTACATGATTAACCAAACCATATTGCAGCGCTGTATTGGCGTCAATCATATTGCCTGTTAATATTAATTCCATTGCTCTTCCTTTTCCTATGAGTTGAGTGAGCCTTTGCGTGCCGCCATAGCCGGGTATTAACCCAAGGTTTACCTCTGGCTGACCAAACCTTGCATTATTGCCAGCTATTCTGAAATGACATGCCATAGCAAGTTCGCAGCCTCCGCCCAATGCAAAACCATTTACAGCTGCAATAACAGGTTTGGGAGAATTTTCTATTTTATCAAAAACACTTTCCTGCCCTTTTTGTGCCAGCGCTTTCCCGCCGCTTGCATCAAGCGCAGTAAACTCACTAATATCTGCACCCGCTACAAACGCCTTTTCGCCGCTGCCTGTTATTATAGCCGATTTTATTTCCGCATTGTTATATACATCGTCAATCGCCGCACCAAGTTCTTCAATTACCTGCTTATTCAATGCATTAAGTTTATCAGGGCGATTAATAGTGATGATGAGTGTTTGACTTTGAAATGAAAGAGACAATGTTTGCATCGCAACAGTTTTTATGCCTGCTGTATGGCAGGTTGGTTATCTTTTAACTGACCGCAAAAGTACAACACCGGGGCGTTCTTTCGGTGGTTTTATTGTATCTTTTAGTATTTCTCTGACCATATTTTACTAATAGCAATATTCATCTGCTATTTTCAATGCTTCGGAAATAATGCTGAGGCCTTCGTCAACCTGTGCCGTATTTATGCATAGCGGAGGAGCAATAAAAATATAATTCCATCTAACAAAGGTATACATACCAAGTTCTTTTAAGCGGGCAGCTACTTTGTTCATTATAGCCATATCAGATGCTTTTGCATTATACGGCGCCATTGGTTCTTTTGTCTCCCGGTTTTTAACCAGTTCAATGCAGCCCAATAAGCCGGTATTTCTGAAATCTCCGATACAGGGGTGGATAGCCTGCAATTCCTTCATACGCGTATCAATATACTTACCCATCTCTGCGGCGTTGGCGATCATGTTCTCGTCTTCATATATTTTCAATACTTCCAGTGCGGCAGCGCAGCTTACAGGATGTGCTGAATAGGTCAGCCCAAGCCATAATACCTGGTCATCAAACCTGGCAGCGATCTTATCGCTTACGATGAGCGCTCCGAGTGGCAGATATCCTGCCGTTATCCCCTTGGCCGTAGCGATCATGTCGGGTACAACGCCATGTGTATCTACACCAAACCAGTTACCCGTTCTTCCAAAGCCGCTCATTACCTCATCTGCAATAAACAGGATATCATATTTATCGCACAGTGCCCTTACCTGTTTCAGGTAGCCTTCAGGATATTTGATACAACCCGAAGTGCCGCTTTCTCCCTCCATAAGGATCGCAGCGATTGTTTCAGGTCCTTCAAACTGTATTACCCGTTCAATATGGCTGATACAGCCTTTGGTGCAGCCGTGAGGTGCCGGCTGCCCCCAGGGGCAGCGATAGCAATACGGGTCTTCGAGGTGAACAATATTTCCCAATTGCTGGCTGTCGTGCGGTATTTTTCTTGGGTCTCCTCCGGCGCTCATCGCTCCGTAAGAAGCACCGTGAAAAGACCTGTATCTCGCCAGTATCTTATGTTTGCCTGTGTAAAGCCTTGCAAGCTTAATAGCGTTTTCAATGGATTCCGCTCCACCGGTAGTGAATAATGTTTTATTCATTCCTGCCGGTGTAATAGCCGCAAGCTTCTTACCCAGCTCACCCCGTATTCTTGTGCCGCAACCGGGCGTAACATAACTTATCTCGTTCATTTGCCTGACCACAGCAGCGCTCACCTGCGGATGTCCATGCCCGATATTTACATTCATCAACCCGGAAGAAAAATCAAGCCATTTTTTACCATTATAATCATAAAAATAAACGCCTTCACCTTTTTTACCATTATCGGATCAATGCCTTTTTGTTTGCTCCAGGAAAACAATGTATAGGCAAGATTGTTATGACGAATTTCGTCGGATAAATGTTGTTGCGGAATATTTTCGTTCATCTTGATAATATTATTATTGTTAACAGAGCCCCGAACCTTCTGAAGGTTCGGAACACTTATGCTTTGCTATAACAAATCTAAGCCGGATTCAGCAGGCTTTTTTGTTCTGTCAATCCTCCAACATCAAAGACTGATCTTATGATCCACGCCACCCGTTAATTCAATGCTACGATCATTAAAAATAAATGTTCCGTTCACTCCGTTGGGTAAACGCACATTGCCTGATATTGCTCCTGCATCCGTTTTATTGATATTCATTTCTATCATTCCCCGCGGGTGAGGCAATTTTGCCTGTATGGATTTCAGCTTTCCAAAATGCGGCGCTATAACTACGGTTTTAAATTGAGGGGAGCCGGGTTGTATGCCTGCAACAGTATGTAAGAAATCAAACATAGGACTTGCGCTCCATGCATGACAGTCAGACCTGGTATCTTTTTCTGATTCGGCAAAAGTGCTTAATCCTTCATTCAACATCGTGCTCCAGGGTGTAAGCTGATCTAAATACATATCCTGCAATCCTGTTTTTTCCATAGCCCTCGTTAAATAGAACCTGAAATAAATGGAGCAGGTCATCACGCTGCTGTCTGAAAGTGCGGCCTGCAAAGCCTTTGCCTGCCTGCTTTCTTCAATGGTATTGGTAAGGATGGCGAAAAGCGTGGTATGAATGGAAAACCGTTTTTTCTCCGGCGTTTCAGCTATCATTTGCTTTTGCTCATTATAACAGTTTTTAAGCACCGCCTGTTTTACAGCTTCTGCATCCTTAGTATATTTATCAGCATAGTATGCATCGCCCAGGTACCGGAATAATTCCGCGGCGTTCTGCAACGCATATGCATATTGCAATGATATCAAAGCTGATTCTCCCTCATCTGCACCATCGGGAATGCCGAGCGGAAAATCATCCGCGTAATCTGTAAAATTCCACCAGGGCGCTTTATGCACCATTCCGTTGCTGTATAACTTGCTTTCAAAGAAAGACAGTACCGATATCATTCCCTGCCTGAAGGACTGAATGAATGCCGTGTCTTCGCGGTACATGTAGTAATCGTGTACCATATTGATCCACATTAATGAAAACGGCGGGATGAATTGCGGAAGATAGGAAGGGTACCTGCTCTGCGTAATGTTTTCTGCTGTGATGGATTGCGCAAACTGTTTTATCGCGTTTTTCATCAGCCTGTCATCACCGGATGCATACAATGAGATCATTGCCTGTATCCTGGTATCGCCTATATACTGCAGTTGCTCGTAATACGGGCAATCCATATAGGTTTCATTGGCGCATAATCTGGCGGTACGCCACGAAACGTTCCATATTTTTTGTAATTCAGGAAGATCAGTGGTGAAAGATGCACGTTCAACAAATGGATAACCGATAAATGTATTATAAAAATCTTCCAGCAGCAGGTCTTCGCCAGCCGTTTCTATATCAATTTGCACATACCTGAATGTGCGGAGCCATAGTGATTCGAAGCTCCTGTTTTTCCCTCCATCCGCTATATAAATATCATGATAGCCTTTGATTTCTTTTCCTTCAATTTCGTTCCTGTTGCCTTTGTTGCCGTACTTGTCAAGCAGGGCTTCGGCGTAAGTTATTTTGATCCTGCTTTGTTTTCCGCCGGAAATTTTTAATGTAGGATAGCCGACAGTTAATATACTATTGTCCAGGAGAAATGAAACCTTTGAATGCTTATTGATTTTTAATGAAAGCGCCGAAGCAATATTTTGTATACGGTGTGTGTGGGAATTGGTTCTTACAATAGCCCGAAGGTTTTCTTTTTTTCTTTCAGCAGGAGGAATTTGCCTTGGCACGAGATGTATTCCATTGCCATAAATATATCCTTTTCCAACTGCTATGTTAGATACCACGGCTTGCAGCCATTTGTTGCTGTTATAATTTACCTTGTTCCAATCCCAGGTATAATGAGCGGCCTGCACGCTATCGCATGGTCCGGCGGCATAAAAGCCATTTACGGTCTCGAATTTTATTTTAACAGGATGATATGCTTTGTTCTCCATTACTTTCCATCCCTGCTTTCCGGTATTGATGGAATCTGCAGAATTATCTGCCGCCTGCAGTAAAAAAGCGGTCTGATAAGTATGCTGTGCCAGGGGTCTGTCTGCACCAAAGTTTACTACTTCTGCTGCTATTACATTTTTCCCTTGCCGGAGAAAAGGAGCTATATCTATTGTTTCGTAATTCCAGTTGAGCTGATTGCCTCTTGCCGGTCCATTGGCTGCATATTGCCCGTTGATATATAATTTGTACCGGTTATCGCCCGATACATATATAATAAATTGCGTTGGAATTTCAGCAATCATGATCTCTCTCCTGAATAAAAAAACGCCGTAGTCTAACAGGGATGCTGCCGGATGTGATATCCATGACGCTCTCCATACACGGCTAAGTGATTCTCCTCCATTCGCGTTAGTTCCATTTCTGGCTAATATAATTTCCTGAGCTGTAGCTGTAGTAATAATCAGACTGAACAGTGTGATGAATATTGATTGTTTCATGATGTTAGTGTATTATAATTTCCCCGATCTTGTAAAATCCATCCTGTAATTTCCTGCTGTCTTTTAATGGCAGCTCAATGGCTTTGTTATGAAAGCCACATTCATCCCTTAGTCCAATGGCTATATCATAAATGCCCTGTGGCATTGTATTATCTAATATTACAGGATGCTGCTCCGCGATGATCTCCCCGGGCAGCCAGTTGCGGCAATCCGAACCCGTTAATGGCTGTACAAACTTTTTGCCATCCGATTTATTGATGAAGGCAACTGATAAAACGAATTTATGATAGGCCGGCGCTACGCCATGGTTTTCCCAGGTAAGTCGTATATAATTATGGTTGCTGTTTTTACGCAGCGTATCCGGCAGCATGGCGAACTTCGGGAAGTACCAGTAGCCCGCAATGTTGGCTATCTTTTTTGCATAGGCATAGTTTTCACGGAGCCATTCACGGGGATAATAGTGAAATCCCACTAACGATGCATGTGTTTCGTAAACCGCTTTCAGCAAACCCTCCCCATTATTCCACATATTGCCTTCAACTACATCCCCGTAATGATCTGATTCCAGTACAACTGGGATCTTTTTATAAGTAGCCGAGAAAAGCTCCGGTGTGCGGATGCAGGACGGGCCAAAACCAAGATTTTTATACCACTCCACATTCCCGCTGTCATCCCTGAAGCCGATCCCGTTTTTTAGCGCGTAATCAAAAATCTCGTAATCAGATCCGTCATCCGTATCGCGTTGGCCTATAGCATCGTCGCTGATAATGAGCGTTGTTTTTTTATACCAGCGTTTATATAAATCAATATGCTGTTTCACGATTGCCACCGGAATATCCTTCCAGCCGGAATACGCCGTATGCGCTTCACCCCAGTCGCCCATGCTGCCGATATCAACATATTCCACCCAGGGTTGTCCATCGTACTTTTCGGCAAATGCTTTATGAAAATTGTTCAGCTTCTGCAGAAACACCGGGTCATCATAATCTGGCGCCCATGCTTTTATTTTTAAGTCTGGGTGATTGACGAATGTCCCTCTGGCGCCGGCAAGCCTTACCCATTCGGGAGTGGCGTATACAATATTTGTTTCCTTGCAGGTAATACGAAAGGAAACCGTATGTCCCCATTTCACCCATTTTTGAACGAGTGTATCTATTACCGCCCAGTTATAAACACCTTCCTTCGGCTCCAGGTAGCTCCATGCCAGCCTGAAATAAATATCATTCAACCCCGGGAAGTCGGGCAGGGAATCGTTGGGCGCCATGCGGTTCCCGTAGTTGGATATACTGTTGCTGAAATAATGCACGCTCCATCCTTTATGCGGGTTTGCACAAACTTTGGCGGTATCCCAATATCTTTCAAGGTTAAAGAAAGTGCGGTTTTTATAAGTGCCTTTACCTTTTTCAGGATCAGTGCCCAGGGCCTGCGAAAAAGAAAATGTATGGAACAACAATAGTAATAAAGTGAGAAAGATAACCTGCTTCATACTGCTTTTTTTATGTGCATTTTTTTGCGATACGATATTTTCACGCAACGTACGCGGCGGGGCAGCGTACACAACGAAATTTCCTTTGCGGTCTTTGCTTCCCTGCGCCCGCTGCGTGAAATGTCCTCCTCGCTTCATCATACACTAAAAGTGTTTTGGCTTTACAACGAATATTAAAGCAAAGACAAACCTTACTCAACTCCCCACCGTCTAAAATAATCTGTAATTCCCAGCGCAATACCTTTTCCATATGTATAATAATCATCAATAGTTAGATATGCTTCGTTTTTAATCCTTGATTGCGGGATCTCAAAAGTACCTGAAGGAATATGAAACTCCTTTGCCAGGCAATCGTTCAATGATCCTGAAAATTCCATAGGAACATATTTTACCGGCCAGTATTTATTAAAATGCGGTGTAAGATCGGCTAACATGCCTTCAGGCGTATGCAGCAGGTTCATTGACCCCTGCTGCCCCTGGCTGTGAATATCAAGCCCCAGGTCTATATTCTTCCCAGAACTTTTCCATTCGCGCAGCCATTTTTTTACACAAGCCACTTCAGGTTCTACCGGAAGGTGGAGCGTATCGGTAAAATCATCATCCCATTCCTGGTTCAGATCTTCAAGGTTGCCGTTGAATCTTGTAATGCCATGAAAAATACCGTCAGGGTTCATCATCGGGATGATCTTGTATACTGTAGTTTTTCTTGCAATGGCGGCATTTTCATCATCCGAAAGAAGAAATGTAAGAAGCCCATCCACTACATAGCCGCCACAGTATTCACCGGCATGTTGCAGCGTGGTAATAAATACTACTTTTTTTTCATTATCGGGTATAGCGGTATCCGTAACCGTTAGTAGATTAATACTCCTGGCTTGCTGCGTTGTGCCTAATGTTTCAATGGTTAAAAACGAGCTCCCGGCTATAGCATTAATCAATGCCGTTCCCTGGCTGTAGGAGAACGGGTGAGCATATGCTATCCAGACAGAATCGGCGGTAAAGACATTACGGAAAGTAAGCGAATGTTGTTCAGGATCATATTGCACATCACTTATTCTTTGCCAGTTTTTCTGATCATAGGAATAGACAGGCCGGGTACCCTTTGTATAGATAAGATGCGGCCCCCCTCTATAAGTACCTGCGAGCCTGTCAAGTTTAATGGTAATATTTTTATGGGCAGTATGATCGAGCTTAAAATAAAACCAGTAATACTGGTCATCGCTGCTGCTTTTTTGCTTCCGGTGTTTTGGCCAACCGGTAAGAAAATCAGGTTTTGATTCCCATAAAGTGTCAATGCTGCCTGAATCAAAATCGCTGCTTACGGTTATGGAAGCGGTAGAAGTATTGCCCTGGTTTTTGGATGATTTGCAATGAATGCCGGCGAATGTAATAATGATAATTGCGAGAAGAAATATCCTTGTGCTATACATTGTCCTGTCGTTTAATAATAACTAAATCGCCAGAGGCGATAAGACAACTGTGCGAGGCGAGGACGCCTCGCACAGCGGAGTTCTTTGTTCATAATACTTCTGCGGTTCAATCTGTCAAATCTATAGGTAATGCAAAAGCGGTTTTTATGCTATTTCGCCTATTCATTATCTTATTTTGTTTATTGTCCACCAGTGAGGACTGCTTCTCCCGCCGTAATCTTCCTTCAATTCAAATGTTGATGCGGGCGGGATCGCAGTGACGGCGGGAGTGTGTTGCTTTTACTGACAGTACTAAAGCATAGTGTATGCTTACTTTGCACTCTTGCCCGCTATGGCGATTTATTGCTGTGTGAGGCGTCCTCGCCTCACACTCCTGTCTTATCGCCTCCGGCGATCCTAGAATCCCTGCGTTTGCACCAGGTTCGGGTTTACATCAATTTCCGTTTGCGGAATAGGATAATACTTCATGTGCAGCTCATCAAACGGCCGCCCTACTGCCTGCAATACTTCCTTGTAACGGTTCAGCCTGAGCAGGTCCCACCTGCGATGACCTTCTATGCAAAATTCCCAGCACCTTTCATTCACCAGCGCAGTTATAAAGTCATCGGATGTTGGCGTATTGGTAAAATCAAGCGCACCTATACCTGCACGGCTTCTTACCGCATTGATGCCGGCAAATTTGGCTGTGCCTGAAGGATCAACACCATGCTGCGCTTCGGATTGCATCAGCAATATATCCGCATAACGTAAAACGATCCAGTTGTTCCTGCCGAAAACACCGGGAGGAACACCGTCGTCATCATATTTGGATATCTTACGGGCGGAGCCTTCAATATTACCGATATTTACCGTTCTTCTTATTATATCATCCGGCTTATAGGAGTTATAGTGATAATCCAACCCGTTGTACGAGCCGAAGCCACCCTTTGCTATCGGTTGAAAACCCATATTGATAATATTGCTTGCATTAGGCGGCGCGCCAAACTGAACGTTAAATAATATCTCCTTACCGTTCTTTGTATCCGGGTTGAATATATTGCCAAATGTTTCTTCCAAAGCCAGGTAGTCAGGATGACTGTTTGAATAGCTGATCACCTTATTGCATAATGCCATGGCGTTGGAGTGGTCAGATGATTCTGCTGTGCCGGTGCTGCTTTTTTGCAGGTATACTTTAGCCAGCAAGCCCGAAGCAGCTTCAGAAGTAGCCCTGCCGATTTCCTGCTCAGGTAACTCATCAATATGTAAGCAATTTGCTTCTGCATATTTCAGGTCTTCTATAATCTGCACATAAACAGCAGAAGTAGAAGAGCGAGTGGGAAAGAGCGAATCTATTCCCGGCGTTAAAAGAAGCGGCACATCCCCATACCCTTCTACTAAATTAAAATAACATAAACCCCTCAAAAAACGGGCATTCCCTACTATGTTGTTTTTTTTATGCTCGTCCATAGCAATAGCCGGAACATACGCGATCACATCATTAGCATTTTTTATCACCAGATAATTATTAACCCACCACACCAGTATAATTCCATTGGACGCCGTAAACGTTCCCTGATATATGCTGTTGCGATCCGCATTGTTAATAACAGGATAAAACAAATCCGCTGGCATATCCGAAACCAACCATGCGGCTCTCCCATACATGTTCTGCGAGTAGAGATTGGCATACGCGCCATTCAGGGCTGCGTTGGCATCTGCCTCATTGGCATAAAATGTATTGGGCGATAAGAAGCTATGCCCCTTTGTTTCCAATGCCTTCTTACAGGAAAAAAAGAAAGTAAGAATGACTGTGCTTAATAATATAGAAAAATATTTTTTTATCATAACATTTTCTTTAGCGTTTTATTAAAACGAAAACCTAACTCCCGCCAGGAAAGTTCTGTAATTAGGATAGGCGTTATAGTCAGTACCTAATGACAACTGGTTGCTGTTATCAAATGAGTTTACTTCGGGGTCGTAACCACTGTATTTTGTAAAAGTTAAAAGATTTTGAGCCGTTACATAAATGGATGCGGTTTTAAAAGCTGTTGATAATTTATTCAGTGGTAAATCATAAGAAAGTGTAATGGTTTTTATTCTTAAAAAACTACCATCTTCCAGCATTTCACTCGAAAATCCTGCACCGCGTCTATACGTGCTTGCTACGCTCGGCAAGGTATTGCTGGTGTTTGGGCCTGTCCAGCTATCTGTGGCTACATAGGCTAACTTATTAAATATGGGAAACCCATTCTCAATTTCATACCTGTTCTCATTAAAAATTTTATTGCCCTGCACTCCTTGTATAAATATGGACAATCCTAATCTCCCGAACTTAAAATTGTTAGTGAACCCGTAAATAAACTTTGGAAGTGCCTGGCCAATGATTGCTCTGTCCAGTCCTGTAAGTGATTTATCACCATCGAGGTCGCGATACTTTGGATCGCCCGGCACAACAGATTGCTCCGTTTCACTTTTGTCAATTTCATCCTGCGTTTGCCAGATGCCGTCAAATATGTACCCATAAAACGTTCCAATAGGTTGCCCTACACGAATGATGCCCGAAGTACCACCGCCGAGGAAGATATTACCGCTTAAATCGCCGGCATAAATTTCTTTATTGCTTCCTATATCAAGCACCTTATTTTTATTGGTTGAAAAGTTCAATATAGACTCCCATGTAAACACAGTGCTAACAATATTGCGGGAGGTTAGTGAAAATTCAAAGCCCCTGTTTTGTACGGCGCCGATGTTTCTGAGAAGACTTTCATAGCCTGAAGTTTGTGGCACATTAATATACAATAGCAGGTTTGTGGTTTTTTTATTGTAATAGTCCGCGGCAATCTCTACCCGGTTTTTCCAAAGACCTATATCTAAACCAATATCAGTGGTTGCAGTTTGTTCCCATTTAATATCCGGGTTGGCAAGCTGTACCGGGAATATGGCGGTTACGGGAGAGGGATCCCTTCCGAGCGAGTAGGTATCATTAATATAAACTGGCAGGGAAATATAATCACCAATTTCCTGGTTGCCAGTAATACCATAACTAAGTCGAAGTTTTAATGCATTGATGCTTTTTACCTTTTTCATGAAATTTTCCTCAGCTATATTCCATGCGAAAGCCCCTGAAGGAAAATATCCCCATTTATGCTTATCCCCAAAACGGGAAGATCCATCCGCTCTCGCTGTAAATGTAAGCAGGTACCGGGCAGCAAAACTGTAATTAATTCTCCCAAAAAAAGAAGTTAATACATGCTCATCAAAGAAGGCTGATGGAATAACCGGGTCGCCTATTCCGAGATTATCATACCCGAGATTATTATTAGAAAGATTAGCAATGCCCGCGGTAAATCCTTTGTTATACCAATGCTGAAATGTAAAACCGCCCACTGCATTTATAATGTGACGTTCATTCAGCGCTTTGTCGAACGTAATGGTGTTTTCTGATAACCAGTTATAATGCTGCCCGGAACTTTGTGCAGCATATCCATTGGTTGATGAGCCTGCAAATATAGAAGATGGAGTGAAAACTTTGTTTCCCGTATTGTCGTACCCTGCGCCTAAAGATGAACGAAGCTTTAATCCCTGTAATGCTTCATATTCTACAAAAAAGTTTGCAGAACTTGCAAACCGGTAAAGCCCGTTCTTTGACAGTAATGCATACGCAACAGGATTGCCCAGCGGACCCACATATGGTAATGGGGTATTTTGATAAACATAGCTGCCATCGTCCTCTTTAACCGGCACTGCAGGATTGAAGCGAACGGCATCCCACAACACACCGGGACTCGTTATGCCTCCATCCGTATTTACTGATGCCACTTTTTGAAAATCGTATGAGATAAAAGATGACAAGCCCATTTTAAATCGGTTGCTCATATTATGATCAACATTAAAACGGATAATACCTCTTTTATAATCGGTGCCGATCATTACACCTTTTTGGTTAAAATAACTGAGACTGGTATAATACCGGGTATTGTTGCTTCCACCATTCATACCAATAGTAATATTCGAAATAGGCGCTTGTCTGAATACGGCATCCTGCCAGTCTGTTCCTTTTCCTAATGCACGTATTGCAGCATCTGTGTAAGGCAAAGGATCGCTCGTTCCATTTTGCTCATTGGTTAGTTCTTGCACTGTATTAAGATAAGTGGCAAACTGTTTCGCATCCATCATATCATATTTCCTGGCTACCTTTTGTACGCCGGTATATGCATCGATGGTTAGTCCTTTCGTATTATAGTTTCCTCTTTTGGTAGTAACCATCACCACACCGTTGGCGCCCCTGCTTCCGTAAATAGCGGTTGCTGACGCATCTTTTAATACGCTGATGGAAGCGATATCAGATGGACTAAGCGTAACAATGTCTCCGCCCGCATATCCATCAATAACATATAGTGGCTCATTGCCCGAATTGATAGAGTTGGTGCCCCTGATCCTGATAGAAAACACCGCGCCACCCGGCTGTGACTGGTTTTGCGATACCTGCACACCGCTTACCTGTCCTTCCAGCATTTGCTCTGTGGCAATAATGGGTGTTTTATATTGTTCCTGAACATCAACTACTCCTACAGACCCGGTCAGGTCCTTCTTCTTTGCGCTGCCATATCCAACCACTACAACTTCATCTGCCTGGTTGTCCTGCTGGATCAACACCACTTTAATATCCGTTTTCCCGTTTATATTTATTTCCTGTGTAACAAAGCCTACAAATGAAATAACAAGCACTCCGCTGTTACCCGGAATATTCAGGCTGAACTTCCCTGTAGCATCAGTGGTAGTTCCTGCGTTTGTTCCTTTTAACCTTACAGAAGCGCCGGGTAAAGGTTCTCCCGAACTGTTGGTAACCGTTCCCTGTATTTCTACAGCAACTATTTCAGGCTCTGTTACAGCTCCCGGCGAAACACCGGGATTGGGTTTCCTGGGCGATATCACTACCGTCTGCGCAACAATAGCGTATTCAACAGGCACATCTGTAAAGCACAGGTCAAGTGCTCCTTTAATGTCCATATTCTTTACCGACAGGCTGATCTTCGGTGCTTCACGCAGCAGGTCGGTCTTATAAAAAAAGCTATAACCTGTTTGCTTCCGGATTTCTTTCAGCACTTTTTCAAGCGAAGTGTTGCGTACCGAAAGCGTTACATTTTGCGCAAAGCCTGTGGCACCGGTATTGATGCAAAAGGCAAACAATAGAACAGCAGTTAATTTCATAACCCTCCGTATTAATACAGGTGGAGATAATCGTTTGGACCACCTGCGGGTTTGGTTAATTTGCATAGTTTTGTACAAGTTTTTGGTTAAACAATAAGCGTTCCTGATCAATGTATGTTTACTTGTTTGCCATTACTGTTTACGGGGGTGTTGCAGCACTCCCGTTTTTTATAAGCAAGCAAGACAATACCTGGTTCTCTTTTGTGAATGGTGAATAGTGAATGGTGAATTCACGTTTCACTTATGACGTGTTTCACTTCTCACCATTCACTTCTCACTTATGACGATAATACGACACGTTATAATTAACTCACCTCATCCTCCGGTAATAATCACCGTCCTGTTTTCCAGCCGGTATTTAACACCGGCGATCTTCAATATCTGCATCACTTCCGATAAAGTAGCTTTTCTCGGTATAGAACCGTTATACCCTCCTTCGGGAATGCTGTCTTCAAAGCTCACATCCACATTATACCACCTCGACAACTGGCGCATGATATAAGGGAGCTTATCATCATTGAACTCGATCATACCTTTTGTCCAGGCGATCTCCTTATCAACATCTACTTTCTTTACATCAAGCTGCTGCGTGCTTTTTTTCAGTGCGGCCTGCTGCATCGGCACAAGGGAAGTAGCGGTCTGTCCGGTCCTGATATTCACTTTACCTTCTGTAAGTGTTGTTTTAATAAATGCTTCATCTTCATATGCCATTACGTTGAAATGCGTGCCTGTAACTTCCACTTCCATATTTTCACGGGTAATTACTTTAAAGGGCTGTAAGGCATTCTTAGCTATTTCAAAATAGGCTTCACCCGACAGGTATACGGCTCTTTCTTTTTCCACGAAGCGGGTGGGAAACCTTAAATAAGAAGCCGCATTCAGCCATACTTTACTCCCATCAGGTAATACCAGCTCGTATTCTGCACCCCGGGGAATAGTCAGTGTATTGTAAACTACTTTGGCGCTGTTACCCGATTTATTATTGTAAATGATTTTGCCATATTGCTTGTTAATGGTAGTGCCATCGCCTTCTTCTATCTGCGATATAGCCGCAGCATCAAGCGCGATAACAGATCCGTCTCCTAAAATCAGGGATGCCTTGCTTGTGCCGGGCAGAATATCTTTTGGTGTTTGCGTTTCAGCAATGGCAGGGGTTCCGGCAGGCTTTTTTCCGGGAGCATGCAAAAACCTGAAGCCGATGAATGCGACAGAAACAACAGCCGCGGCAGCAACATAATACCACCATTTTTTGATGGATGGCTTTACCAGCGTTTTTACAGGCAACACTGATATAGCCGGTTGTTCATGCCTGTATTCATGCAGCTTATTCCATGCTGCATTTTTAAGCCCGTTCATTACTGCATCCGGCAGCGCTTCAGCATCGCTCCACTCAAAGGAAAGATACCATTGCTCAAGCCATTGCTTTTCTTCCGGTGTGCATTCACCTGCATTGTATTTTTTTATAAGTACTTCAAGTTGGGGTGTTTCCACTATGTTTTTTTTTACCAACAGTTGGGGTGAGAGAAAGTACCAGGAGGTTCGAAATTTTTTTTGAACAGGTATAGCGCCGGGTGAAAGAACCTGATAGCTGACGACTGATAGCTATAATGCTGCAGAGCTTTATTGTTACAGACGGGACAAAAGCTCGTAACATATAATTATAGTTAAGGAATGCTCTTTCAGCACCGCTTTTCTTAACCGTGTTACCGCGTTGTACAACTGGTTTTTAACGGTTTGATTGGAAAGGCTGAGCAGGGCGGCAATTTCCGCATGGGTGAGATATTCTTCCCTGCTTAAAATATATATCTGTCGCATTTTTTCCGGCATGGCAGCAACCTGCTGCGCAATGAAATGCTGCAGCTCTTTAGTACAATAATTGCTGAAAATAATTTCTTCGTTCCGGGCGGCTGCAAAGGGCTGCTGCATTAATTTTTGCAGGCGGTTTTTGTTTTTTTCAAAATAATTGAAAATTTTGTTCCTGAGCGCTGTATATAAATACCCGCCAAGAGAATCTTCAATAGTAATGCTGCCGATATTATTCCATAGAGAAAGGAAGACATCCTGAACAATATCTTTCGCATCTTCGGCAGAATGCAGTCGCCGGTAAGCGATTTTAAAAAGATCATCCCAGTATTTGTTGAATAACAGGCCAAATGCTTTTTCATCCCCGTTTTTGGAGGCGTCAAGCAGCTTCTGGTCGTTATCGGTTATACAGGGATTATTCATATCAACCAACAAGGTATGAAATTACAATTTTTTTTCCCGCAACCGGGCTTACCAACAGGAATCATATGTAGCTCATACAAAAAACAATATCTGCTTCGGCAAATCATTAAGGTTCTTCCTTAATGATTCTTAATACCCTAATGGTTCAATTTTTTTAAACATTAAGAAGTTAAGGGTAGTTAAGTTCTTCCTTGATTTTCTGATGTCTTAATGGTTCTTTACGAGAACTAACAGCATTTCAATGTTTCATGTCTTTTCAAATCTATTGGTAATGCAAAAACCGTTCTTAACCTATTCTGTTCATTTATTACCTTATCTTGATCATTGTGATGTTTTGTGATATAGTATGATGAACTATGCCGTATTTTCGGATGATGTGGAATGTTTATGATAATCATATAAAATAAGTATATGGAAAAATCAGGCAGAAGAGGTTTTTTAAGAAACTCATTACTCGGGGCTGCTGCAATTAATATAGGGAGTGTAGCAGGAAATCCTGCACCACTGCTTCAGTCGGGCTATCCATTATATGATGGTGGCAGGAATATGTGGGTTGCATCCATGGCACAGGAAGGTATTACCGGCAGGGATTGGAAAGAAGCTGTGCAGGCAGCTGTTAAGCAGGCGGAGAATGCCCTTCCGTTCAGCCCGGATATTTATTGTTTCCCGGAAATGTTCCATGTTGCTCAACTCACAGGCGAAAGACCTGCCGTTAAAGACGCGGCAGAAGACGGCTCAGGGCGTGTGATCGGCCCGATGCAGGCTTTTGCAAAGCGTCATCGTTGCTATGTAGTATGCCCGGTTTTTACCGTGGAGAACGGCAATTATTATAATGCAGCCATATTGATTGACAGGCAGGGAAAAGTGATGGGTGAATACCGCAAAACACATACTACTGTTTCGGAAATGGGCAAGGGCGTCAGTCCTGGCCCTGTTGACCCGCCTGTTTTCCATACCGATTTTGGTACCATAGGGATACAGATATGTTATGATATTGAATGGCCGGACGGATGGCAAAAGCTTGTGGAGAAAGGCGCTGAGCTCATTTTCTGGCCTTCTGCTTTTGCAGGTGGTAAAAAAGTGAACATGCGTGCCTGGACCAACCAGGTGGCGGTGGTATCCAGTACGTGGAAGGGTACCACGAAAATATGCGACCCGCTCGGCAATGATATTATAGCAAGTGGTATCTGGAGCAGGTGGGGCGTTTGTGCGCCGGTTAATTTAGAAAAGATTGTGCTGCATAGCTGGCCGGATTTTGAAAAGTTCGCGGACATCCAAAAAAAATACGGAAGAAAAGTGATTTGTTATTCTCTGCATGAAGAAGAGCTGTCTGTTATAGAAAGCTTATCGCCGGATGTGAAAGTGAAAGATATACTGAAGGAATTTGATCTTAAGTCTTATCGCGAGGTGCTTGGTGTGGATGAAAAAAAGCAGATGAGTAAACGCCCCGGGCTTTAAAAGGTCATTGTCAACCGCTTCTATATAGGCGACTAATTTATATTTAACTATAAAATTATCGCCACTTTTTTATATTTTAATATAAAAAAGTAGTAGATTTGAAAAAAATCAAATCACAATGATAGAGCGCCAGGAAGAGCAGCTTATCCAGCAATACAGAGGTAAAGGAAAGATATTGGTATTAATGGGAGCCCGGCAGGTAGGCAAAACCACTTTGCTGAAAAAAATATTTAGCGATGCACTATGGCTCAATGGTGATGATGCAGATACAAGAGAGAATTTTTCGCAGGCTAATGAAGCTATCTTAAGGAATGAACTGGGGAGTAATAAAACTATCGTCATAGATGAAGCCCAGCGTATTGAAAATATTGGGCTTAGCGCCAAAATTATTGCTGACAAAATGCCCGATATAGAGCTGGTGCTTTCTGGTTCATCATCTTTTGATTTAGCAAATAAGATAAATGAGCCTTTAACTGGCAGAAAATGGGAGTTGATGCTTTTTCCGCTATCTATGCAGGAAATGATTACGAATCATGGGCAGGTAACTGAAAACAGATTGTTGGAAAAAAGAATGCTTTATGGATATTATCCGGAGATAGTGGTGAAGGAAGGACAACAACAAGCATTGCTAAAGCAATTAGCTTCTGATTATTTATACAAAGATATTCTTACATGGGAAAATATAAAAAAGCCTGACAAATTGGAGCGCCTGGTTCAGGCTATTGCTTTTCAAATAGGGCAAATGGTATCTTATCATGAATTATCGAAACTCAGTGGTATTAATGTGGCCACGGTAGAACGATATATTAATTTGTTGGAACAAACATTTATTATATATCGGTTGGGTAGCTTCAATAGAAATCTTCGTAATGAATTAAATAAAAGCCGAAAAATATACTTTAATGATACCGGGCTTCGTAATGCAATTATTAACCAGTTTCAGCCTGTATCTCAACGTAATGATATTGGCGGATTGTGGGAAAACTATTTGATATCAGAGCGTTCAAAATATTTATCCAATAACCAAATTTATTGCAATCGTTTCTTTTGGCGTACTAAAGATCAGGCAGAGCTTGACTATATTGAAGAAATGAATGGAGAGATACACGCATACGAATTTAAGTGGAACCCGGCAGCAAAAGCGCGTTTTCCCAAATCGTTTGTTGAAGCATATAAGCCATCCGCCACTACGGTTATTCACCGTGACAATTATATGGACTGGCTAAAGACAAAATAGGTTACTACTTTCTCCAAATTGATGAATGGTTAATACTGGTATGCGCTTAATTTTGATTGGTAAGACAAAGTATTTTGTTGGGGTTTGTAGTGCTTATACTTTTCTGTTTTATAAAAGAGAAGACCGCATTAATCAAAACTGTTTCCTTATGCAGTTAAAATTTTTTTTACTGATTTCCTGTTTTATTTCCGGTATATATGCTTATTCGCAACCCGCCATCAAACTGTCCGTTAATGGGCTTAACCGTTTGCAAACTATAGATGGTATAGGCGTTAATATCAATACCAGGAGCTGGAAAGACGATGAGCTGAAACCGGCGATTGACCTGCTGGCGGATTCCATGCAGGCAAAAATCTTCCGGGTGATTTTGGAGACACCGAAAGAATGGGAAGACATTAATGATAATGACGATCCTTTTGTATACAACTGGAAATACTACGACAGCCTGTATGCAACACCAAAATTTACCAGCGTATGGAAAACCATTGCCTATCTCAATCAAAAAGGTATTTCTCACAATATCATGATCAACCTGATGGGATACCTGCCCGCATGGATGGGAGGGGAGACGGTAGCCCCGGAGCAGGAAGATGAATTCGTGGAAATGTTCGTTTCTTTTTTACAGTATGCCCGCTTCAGGCAGCATTTAAGGTTTGGACTGGTAGCGCCGTTTAACGAACCCGATATTCAAAAAGAAGGCCCGCGGCTCAATGAATTCCGGTATGCGGCGATCCTGAAAAAAATAATCATCCGCGCAAAGCAGAGCGGGATGAATGATATCCGCTTTGTTGGTCCGGATGCTGCCGGTATGAACAATGCCGTCAGCCGCTATATCCCGGAAATGATGAGGGATTCGCTCATCATGTCCCGCATCAGCCGTTTTGCCGTTCACAGCTATGGCGGGTACTATGCGCCTGTAGACTCTCTTATTAAACATTCCGCATTTCCTGACATGAAATTCTGGGTAACGGAATGGAATGCCTGGAGAGACGGGCTGGATGATGGTATTATGACGGCTTATAACTACCAGTTCGCGGCACAGTGTATGGGTTATCTGCTGGACCTGCTGCAGAACGGCGCTGCGGCCGCAATGGTATGGGAAGGATATGACAGCTATTACGATCATCATGCGCCGAGCCTGTTTAGCTACTGGGGAATATTGGGATACAATAAAGAAAATAAAACCTACACCCCTCGAAAACATTTTTATGCCATTTCGCAAATATCAAAATATGTAACGCCGGGTTCATGGATGGTAGAATTACAGCGCAGCGATAACAACGCGCCGGCAGTGGCTTTCTTTAATTCCTCTCATAATGTTCCCGTAATAGTAGGACTTAATTCATACGATAAGGCTGCGCAGATTGAAATATCTTTTAATAATTTTCCGGGTATTAAATCAGTACAGCTCATTTTTACGGATAGTCTTAATGATCTTAAAAAACAAAAAAAATATTTGCCCGGTAAGAATGGAAAGTTCAGCATAACAGTTCCGGCAAATTGTATATATACGATGGTTGCAGAACCTCTTACCGTTTCAAATGCAGGAACGCTCTCCGGTAAATTAAAAGCAAAAGGGTGGTATGCCGGTGATATACATGTGCACAGAAACTGCGGTGAAGGTACACCTGTATATTCAGTGGATACCCTTGCATCTGCCATGAAGAAGAATGGGCTGTCGGTGATTTCCGTGCTGGCAGATATGGGCAATGGCGAAGTATATAATGCAAAAACGGATCTGAAGCTGATCACGGGAAAAGATGCGCCACAATCCACTCCCGGAGCTATCGTTCGCTGGGATGCCGAATGGCATTGGGATGCAACCTACACTAATTTTGCAAAGCAGGCATTGGGCGGGCATCTTGTATTGCTTGGGCTAAAACAGGCTGAGCAAATATGGGCGGAGTCTCCTTATGAAATACTGGAATGGGCAAAAAAACAAAACGCAGTAAGAGGCTTTGCTCACCTGGAATATTTGAATGAAAATATACCCACGGCGTTGAATTGCTGCATTCCTGTTGACCTTCCGGTGGAAGCAGCATTGAAAAATATTGATTTTGTTTCAACAGATGTTTTTGGTTCCTATTCCCCGAATTACGGCTCGTATTTTGGCAAACAGTCGCTTGATGTATATTATAAAATGCTCAACTGCGGCATTAAATTACCACTCGCTGCAGGCACGGATTTTCCTTGCAATAATTTTGAACCGTTGGGAACGGTACGAACTTATGCGCGTGTTAACGGGAATCTTTCGTATAACAACTGGATTGAAGCGATACGCGAAGGCAAAACGGTCATATCACGATTGGGTAATAAAGAGTTTCTCGATTTAAAAGTGAATGGCAGTCAAATACCCGGTTCATCCATTCAGTTGCCCGGAAAACAAAAAATAAATATTGAAGCGATATGGAATGCAGAGAACAATGCAACAGGTGAAATTGAAATATTATGCAATGGAAAAGTAATTGCCAATGCAGGCGGCTCCGCTGCTCCCGGTAAACCGTTTGTATTGAAAACAAGCTTTGAGGTTGATCAAAGTTCCTGGATCGCTGCCAGGAGGGTAAGTGGTAATGAATACCACACACATACTTCGCCGGTATATGTATATATTGATGGAAGGAATATTATGGCAAATAAAGATGACGCATTGTATTTTGTACGATGGGTAGATAATATATTGACCAATATTGCTGACGGAGGAAAATGGAAAAAATTTTTTCCTGAAACATTGGTTGATGCGCGAAAGCATTATAGTCAGGCGAGAGATTATTATTCAGGTATTATAAGTGCCGTCAAATGATAGGGTTTTACGCGAAGGGACAAAGTCTGCAAAGCATTTCGTAATGAGCGCTGCCCCGCTGCAGTCGCCGCGAGAAATTACCTGTATTGAAAAATATTTGACAATTAATAACTAAAGCAAATGAAAAATTATTTCCTGTATGCAGTGTGCCTTTTTCTTTTTAGCTGTAGCAACAAACAACAATCACCTGCAGAAATTACAACAGGAGATACCACATCACCCAAAACAGTGATGGCGGTATTTGCCCATCCGGATGATGAGATTGATGTAAGCCCTTTGCTTACCAGGCTTGCATCGCATGGGCATAAAGTATACTTAACCATTGCTACCAACGGTGATATGGGCATTCGTGAACATGCTAAAATACCGGCAGGAGATTCGCTTGCCCATGTAAGGGCACGGGAAACAGCATGTACTTGCAAGACTTTGGGTATAAACCCTCCTGTTATGCTCGGACTGGGAGATGGCAAATTATCCAACTGGAATGCATTGGCGATTCTAAGGAAAAGATTAGACAGCGTTTTTACCATTTATAAGCCGGATATCGTTATTACCTGGGGCGCTGAAGGCGGTTCAGGGCACCCTGACCACCGGATGGTAGGTGCGGTGGTTACCGAGATATACCAGGCAGGACAGTCGGCAGGATTTGGAAAATTATTTTATACCGCTATTCCTACGGAGCACTGGAAAGATGAGCCTCCTTATAAGTCTGAACCACAAATCAATTATCACAGGCAATATAAGCCGGTACAAAAAAAATATTTGCCTGTGCGTATATGGTGCAGCAAGGAGGAAAATAAAATTGCCAGGGAAGCCATGCGTTGTAATGTATCTCAGTATCCTCCCGAAGAACTGGACGATAATGAGCTTTGGATGAATAATATGAATAAGGATACCGTTTACCTGCGGCCTTATGCCAATGCAGGGTATGTGAGCGATGATATTTTTAAGTAGTGATATGTCAAACGTAAAATGAGAGGCATGAAAGTTTGTTTTATATCCCGCATTTCACGATAATATTCAGGCATGGTTTGATTGACATGATAGTAGATTTTATTCGGGTAATAAACAGGTATATATAGCAGTAAAAAATATTGTTGTCGTAATTTAGCGTGGCTTATATCAGCACAAAAACAGGTGAGGTAATAATTATGACAAAAGATGCGTTTACTGATCTGGCGCTTTCGTTTCCCGGGACAGTATCATGCCTGCATTTTGAGCGGATTGGTTTTAAAATAACCGGCAAAAGAATGTTTGCCACTTACCTTGAGAAAGACAATACTGCCAATATTTTTTTAACGCCGGAAGAGCAGGGTGTTTTTTGTAAAATAAATACAGGTATTTACCCGGTCCCAAACAAATGGGGAGAAAAAGGAGCTACTACTTTTCTGCTTAACAAAGTTCCTAAAGCAATTATTACAGAAGCGCTGCTGTCGGCTTACAATGCTGTATTAAAGCCTAAAAAATAAAAAGCATTTGCTTTTGATATTATCAGCTATTATTTTTTAAGCTTTTACTAATGGAATAGCATTATTTGCTGCTTGTTCTGTTGCAGAATATGGACTTTCAATTTTGCATCGCAGGTGTTCAATATAAAATCAGCTAATCAAAATAAAATATCTCCCAATGTTGATCAGGGAGCTGAAGAACTTTGTGATACCCGCCATCAGGGAAAATGTAAATATTAATAGAACCTGGAATAAAAAGCGGTTGAATGACCGTTTTTTTGGCGCTGTCTATTTGCAGGCTTTGCTTTTGCACCTTTTGTGTGAAATAAATCCCACACCGTATTAACCCCGAATAGTCTTTTCCTGCTTCTTTGTATAGAATAAGCCGCAATAAAAAAGACATAGGGGTTGCATTTATCTGCCTAATAGATGGGAAAGACCCTTAATTAAAAGACCATCCGGCATAGGCAGAACCGGCAGAAAGTGGTGTTCCGCCTTTTAGAGTGAGGGCTATCAAACTTTATCTAACCTTTCATTTGTTGCTGACTATAACGGATGAAAGGATAATATTGTTCAAAAATCTGCCAATACTGTGATAATGGGTCTTATAAGTCAGAAATAGCTTTGTGTTGAAAAAAAAATCATTCTTCAAAACTATTATTTATGAGATGCTTGCTTTATGTAATGCTGGCTTTGTTTATGAGCTTACCTGCTTTCTCACAAAGCCATATTATCAACGGCAAAGTTACCGGCAGCAGTGGTGAGCCGGTACCCTCCGCTACCGTTGTTGAAAAAGGTACTTCCAACGCCACTACCACCAATGACAAAGGAAATTTTACACTTACGGTACTACCCAATGCTACATTACTGATCAGCTCCGTTGGTTATGAAAATGTAGAGTTCCCGTTAAAAGGGCAAACCATTGTAAACATTACCCTCGTGTCTTCCGGTAAAAATTTGACAGACGTTGTAGTGGTGGCTTATGGCACACAACGCCGGGCTACTATGACCAGTTCCCAGTCATCCATCTCTTCCAAGGATTTTGAAGGGCAGCCTGTTACCCGTATAGACCAGGCGCTGCAGGGTCGCACCAGCGGTGTGCAGGTAACCAATACCTCGGGCGCACCCGGCAGTGATGTGAGGATTAGGATACGTGGCGCTAATTCAATTAACGGTGATAACGGGCCGCTATATGTTATAGATGGCTTTGTAGGCGGCGATTTTAATATCATCAATCCTGATGATGTTGCCGATATACAGATATTAAAAGATGCTGCGGCTACCGCTCCTTATGGAAGCAGGGGCGCCAATGGTGTGATCATCATCACCACTAAAAAAGGCGCAAAAGGTAAAACCAGCATTAGTTTTAATACAAGACAATCATTATCTGATGTCATAAAAAAATATGATAAGCTCACGTCCGCTGAGTATGCAGAGGTTGTAAATCAAAGAAGGCAGTTAGCCGGCAGTGATGCATATTATACTGCAGACCAGATCAATAGCTTCAAAACCTACCCTGTTACTGATGCGCAGGATGCTATTTATCGCCGTGGTGTTGGACAGCAATACGAGCTTAACCTGAGCGGAGGTACAGATAAAACAACGTATTTTATCTCCGGCGGTTACCAGGATCTGCAGGGTGTTATCGTGGGCTCCGGTTACAAGTTCTACAATATAAGATCTAATATCAATACATCGCTTAGCGATAAGTTATCTGCATATATTAACGTGAACGCTTTTATTCGTAACAGCCGCAATACTTCTTTAAAAGCAGGGACTCAAAACGCCGTTGTTGAATCTATCGCCTGGTCGCCTTCTGTTAAGGTAATTGATGATGAAGGAAATCCCGTTAAAAGTGATCCGCTCGGCGCGCAGTTTTATAACCCGGTAGCTGAAGCATTGAACAGGGAAGGGGTGAACGACAATTATAATGCAAACATAACCGGCGGCTTTTTGTACAGGATTATAAACGGCTTAACATTTAATGTACAATACGGTGTTGATTACTCAAATGGTGAATCCAAATGGTTTGGCGACAAATATGTGAGCGAAAATATCTATGCGGGCAGGAGCACAGGTACATCGCTTACCTTGCAAAATATCAATACGTTAAATTATAAAGCCAGTTTTAACGGTGTGCATAACCTTGATCTTACCGGTGTGCTTGAGCTTCAAAAAGAAAAATACAGCGGCTTTAATGTAAGTATCTTAAACCTGATCTACCCGAATTTTAAGTGGGACAACTTAACCCTGGCTGATTTAACGGGTGCAGGTGCGGGCTATTCAAATGCATCCCTGTTTTCGCTTTTTGGGCGCGCTAATTATAATTATGATGAGCGCTACCTGTTAAGCGCCACCATCAGGCGCGACGGCTCCTCCCGGTTCAGAGGCAATAACCAGTACAGCTATTTCCCTTCTGTGGCTGCCGGCTGGGTGATCAGCAAAGAAAAATTTATGGCTGATCAAAACCTGTTCAGCCTGCTGAAGCTTACAGCAAGCTGGGGGCTTACCGGTAACCAGGCTATTGGTGCATACAGCACCCTGTCTACCTATGCCAGCCTTAACACTACTTTAAGCGCAGATGGATCTGTACCTGCCATATTGATAGACCGTGCAGCCAACCCTGATTTGAAATGGGAAACCACCGAGCAAAAAAACTTGGGACTGGAAATGGGTTTATTGCAAAACAGGCTGAAAGCACGGTTTGATTATTTTACCAAAGACACAAGAGACCTTCTTTTCTGGGTAGGATTACCGGCGTATACCGGAGGCGGCGCTATTATGAGAAATGTGGGTAATGTGCAAAACAAAGGTTGGGAACTTGAGATAAGCGGCTCACCCATTGTAACGCAACATTTCAGTTGGAACAGCTCATTCAACTACTCAGTTGTAAATAATAAAGTAATAACATTAGCCGATGGAAAAACAGAGCAGACATGGGATCCGAATATTGGCTGGGGCGCTACCGTTTTTCCCGAGTATTTATTAAAAGTGGGGCAGCCTATGGGCGCTATGTACGGGCTTAATTACCTCGGTACATGGAAACCGAAAGAAGCAGCAGAAGCCGCAAAATTCAATGAAAAACCCGGCGATTCGCATTACCAGGATGTGGATGGGAATAATGTAATTGACGCGAACGATTTAACCATTATAGGGTATGGCCTGCCTAAGTATACCATGGGCTGGAACAATACCTTTACGTACAAAGGACTGGAGTTAAATATACTGCTGCAGGGTGTTTACGGCTTTGAAAAGCTCAACTTTATTTATGCCATGGGCATGACTGCTTATGGTGATTTCAGGCAGCCCACTTTGGCAGATATTAAAAACAGGTATGTAGCCGGTGTTAATGAAACATCAGATATACCTGCGTTTAGCACCACCAATAAAAATTATGTGCAATCGTCAAGGTTTGTTTCCAAAGGCGATTTTACAAGAATAAAAAATGTCAGCCTGGCATATACACTTCCTAAAAAGGCAATAAGAAATATTGCTGATATCCGGTTATTTGCAAGTGTTACCAATTTGTACACTTTTACAAAATACAGTGGTATGGACCCTGAAACTGCCAATACAGGTTCAGGCAGCGATCCTGCTCAAAACTTTGATTACGGCGGCTATCCCATTCCAAGAATATTTACAGGAGGTATTACATTAACTTTTTAACACGAAAAATTTATTAAAATGAAAGCTATATATAGTATTATGCTGATGGCAATGGTGGCAGGCTTTTTTGGCTGTAAAAAATTCCTGGATGAAGATCCCAGGGGCCTGCTTTCCGGAGAAGCAGCTATTGCAGATGAAGACGGACTTAATGCGCAACTGGCCGGCGCATATAGCAGACTGATAGGAAGCTGGGACCAGGGTTTTGCCACTGCCGCTGCCATAGCGTCTACCATGGGAGGCGATGATGTTACCACCCATCCGGAATCGAACAAAGCAGATTTCAGGGAATTTGATCAGTTCAATGTAACTTCTTTTAATGCAAGGTCTGTAGCCATATGGAATGGCTGTTATAAAGCCATCCAGTCATCCAACAATATCATCAATAATTATACAAAAACAACGGGTGATGGAGACGCCATAAAACAGATTGTAGGCGAAGCTTATTTTTTAAGAGCCTTTTCCTATTATTACCTGGTAAGGTTTTGGGGCAAGATACCCATTATTACAACAGAAGTATATTCTCCTGATCTTTTAACCGTTGCCAGGAATGAAATTAGCGATGTATATAAACTGATTGAAGAAGATCTGAATAAGGCGAAGGATATGGTAGGTAATACCAAGTTATCCAACGGCAGAATCAACAAGGGAACAGTGTTAGCATATCTTGCCGATGTATGCCTTACACAAACCGGCTGGCCGGTAAAGAACAGCGCTAAAGCCGCCGAAGCGGCAGACTACGCCAAACAGGTGATAGATAATAAAGCAACCTATGGATTCGATTTATACCAGGGAGGGTTTTTTAAAATGTTTGCCGGCGGCACACCTGAGGAAGTGTTTGCCTTGCAAACTGATGATAATGTTACAAGCAATTTGTATTACGGTCAATCCGGGCAGCCGGTTGATATTGACGGATGGAACGACTTTCAGTCAGAGATCAACTTCTTCATTGATTTTCCTGCCGGCGAGAGAAAAGATGCCACCTTTCTTACTTCCGTTGAAAAAAACGGGCAAACCATTCAGTGGCAAAATTTTGAGCTAAAGCATCCGTACTACAAAAAATTCTGGATACAGAATGGCAATGCTTATACATATCACTCCAGTAATCCTATCATTTTAATGCGTTATGCAGAAGTGCTTTTGATATATGCGGAAGCGCAGGCAAGAGCCGCTAACCCCGATGCAGGTGCATACAGCGCAGTTAATGCTGTAAGACAAAGAGCCGGCTTGGGTAATTTAACGGCAGGACTTAGCAGTGACGATTTTATAAAAGCGGTTATACAGGAAAGAGCATGGGAATTTGCGGCAGAATGGCACCGTTGGTTTGATATTGTAAGAACTGAAACCGTTGCGCAGGCTAACTCAGACCGGCATGCCAATGAAATTCCACTGATCGGAGATCCGGCAGATCAGTCTAAATGGTTGCTGCCTATACCCGCGGGAGATGCAAGCATTAACCCAAACCTTAAATAGACATGGCAGCGGTTGCATAAACAATAACTTTTTTTATTTTTTTGGAGGAGCATCGGTCAATGTGAGCATCTCACATTGACCGATTTCGTGTATACAGTTTCATCTAATTTTTCATTTGTTATAACCAGGATTTGATAATAAGATAATATTGTTCAAAAGCCTGCCAATACCGTGAAAGAAATTTTTATAAGTCAGGAATAGATTTGTACTGATAAAAAATTCTTTAATAAAACGATTTCTTATGAGACGCTTGCTTAAGCCGGTATATAACGAGCTTGTAGGTTTAGCCGCCTTTCTGCAAATGCATTTTGTCTGGTCAGCTTCTACATCAGCAATCCCGGCGCGGATTTATTCTCCTTTTCTATTTAAAAATGAATTTTTCTAGCGTTAATATTAATTGAAGCGGTACTTTACCGCCGTTGTATCGGTTGGTCCGTAAAAACCATTCACCCGGTTGCCCAAAAGGATTGCAGTGCCGTTTCTCCGCAGAAGAATATCCGTCTCACAATTGCAGTATAAGTTAAAAATGTAAAGATATAATAATCAGAAGGTGTGTATTAAATCCAACAACACTAAAAATATGAATGAAATAGTTGATAATCTCAAAGTGCACTTCATAACAAAGGCACCGGTTATGATGATTGCATTATTTTTTTTGTGTATCCCTGTTTATCACTCATATGCGGGCACCGTACATGAAGCCGGCAAAACAATGTTTCAACAGCAGCAACAGCGGAAAAAGATTACCGGGCATGTGCAGAATGCCAACGGCGATCCCGTTGTTGGTGCTAACGTAACAGAAAAAGGCGTGTTTAATAATGGTACCATTACCAACAGCGATGGAAATTTCACTTTAACAGTTTCGGATAATGCGGTTATTGTAATATCCTATATTGGTTACAGCAACCAGGAAATAAATACAAAAGGCAGGAGCCAGGTTAACATCACCCTGCAGGAAAATATCGCACAAATGGATAGTGTTGTGGTCACAGCGTTTGCCAAACAAAAGAAGATCAACGTTACCGGCGCTATATCAACTATATCGGGAAAGGAGATCGTGTCAAGCCCTGTTGCCAATATTACCAATGCGTTGATCGGCGTAGTGCCGGGTGTGAACGGCTTACAGGCCACCGGAGAGGCCGGGAGAAACCAGACCAATATTAAGATACGCGGTATTGCTACCTACGGAAACTCCAACCCGCTTATCGTTATTGATGGTGTGGAGCAGGCGGCGGAGCAGGCTTTTGTTGAGTTGGACGCAATAGACCCCAACGAGATTTTAAGCATCAGTGTATTAAAAGATGCCGCATCCACTGCGGTATATGGCATCAGGGCGGCAAATGGCGTGATCATAGTCACCACCAAAAGAGGGCATTCCGGGAAGCCGAAGATCAGCCTTTCCGCCAATTACGGCATAACGCAGGCAAGCATGCTGCAAAAAGGACTCTCTTCCTACGATTGGGCTTATATGCGCAATGAGGCAATAAAAAATGATATGAACAGCTATGATGGCACTTCGGGCCTTGCTGCTTTCCTCTTCAGCGATGAAGACCTCTGGAAACTGAAAAACAACAGGGACTTTACCTCGGAAGAAGTGGCCAACATGAGCCAGCTAACCGATGAGCAAAAAGCGCGGCTAAACGCGAGCCCTGCATTATACTACGGCAGCGAAGATCCCTACAAAGCGCTTTTTGGCAAATACGGGCCGCAAGCCCAGTTGAACCTGAATATTTCCGGCGGCACGGAACGCGTAAAATATTTCACCTCTTTTGGATTCTTTAACCAGGAGAGTATTACCAATGCCGTAAAGTATTATGACGCCGACACCAAATCCAGCTTCAGGCGCTATAATTTCAGAACAAATTTTGATATCAATGTTGTTAAGAACCTGACCATTTCACTGAATCTTGCCGGGCAGTTTGGCGCCATGCAGGGACCAGGCACAGCTTCTGACCCCTATGATCTGGACGGCCGCTATTTCAGCATAATGCAGCTTGTTATGGAGGGCAACCCGATACAAAGCACAGGTATCAGGGACGGGCGCCTGGTTTCCACCCTTGCCGGCGTACGCGGCAGTGCGCAAAACCCGCTGGCTACAATCATAAATGACAGCAAAGGCGGACAAAACACTATGTATTATTTTCTGAACAGCGGTGCAGGATTTATCTACAATAACCTGCTGGACAATACGCTGAAGCTTGACTACCAAATGCCTTATGTAACAAAGGGACTTCGCCTCACCGGCACTGTGAGCTACCAGGACAACTACAACAAATACGCGTCCATAAATCCTTCTCTGCCGATATATACGGCGCAGAGAAACCTGGACGACCCCAATACTATTGAATATTTTGGCGGCAGCAGGGGAAATGCGGTTTTCAATTCTTACGGCTATTCTAACTGGAACAAGCTCTATGTAGACGCAGGCGTCAATTATGAAAATGCTTTCGATAAGCACAATATCCAGGCACTTGTTTTAGGAAAAGCCTCCAGGTACACTATGCCGGGAGATGATTTTCATACTCCTTCGGGAGTAATGGGGTTGGTTGGACGCGTTGCCTACAACTATGCCGACAGGTATATGGCAGAGGTGAATATGGGATACAACGGCACGGAACAGTTTGCAAAAGGCCACCGCTTCGGACTGTTTCCCGCCTTTTCTGCCGGATGGGTGCCAACGCTTGAAAAATTCTTTCCCAAAAACAACATTCTTAATTTTCTCAAGATACGAGCATCATACGGCGAAGTAGGTAATGACCTGCTGGGAAGTACCGGTCGCCGTTATCTCTACCTGCCTAATACCTATAATCTAAACCAGGGGGGCTACTGGCTGGGCACGTCTAACGGCAGTTCTCCCAACGCTTACTACCCGGGAGCAAACGAAGGCGCCATCGGTAATCCTGACATCACATGGGAAAAAGCGAAGAAAAAAGATATAGGCGTTGAATCTATGTTTTTCAACAGCAGGCTTAGCATTAACTATGACTGGTTTTTTGAAAGCAGAAGCAATATCCTTACCCAGTTGGGCATTATCCCGGGTGTTTACGGGGTGCCTTCTGGTGATGTTCCCCCTGCCAATGTAGGGCAAACAGAAAACAAAGGGTATGAGCTTGTTGTAGGCTGGAAAGACCAGGTCAATAATTTTGGATATGCTATTGAAGGACATCTCACCCATACTAAAAACAAGGTGATATATAAGGCAGAAGCGCCTAATCCATACGATTGGATGAACGAAACCGGCAAGGCCATCGGGCAGCGTTTTGGGCTGCATAGCGATGGTTTCTTTAATACGCCCGAAGAGCTGAACAACAGGCCATACAACACTTACACCAGCAATAAGGCAACGCTGGGCGATATTCGGTACATTGACATAAATGGCGATGGACTTATTGATAACAAAGATGTAGCTCCCATAGGATATCCCAATTTTCCCGAATACCAGTTTGGCGTTAAGCTGAGAGCGAATTACAAAGGCTTTGAAATAAGCGCATTGTTCAACGGATCCAAAAACGGCTCTTTTTATATGCCCGATGGTTTTGTCATCCCTTATATTCTTGGTGGTGGCAACGCCTGGCAATGGATGTTTGACGGAAGATGGACACCGGAAAAAGCCGCTTCGGGAGAAAAGATAACTTACCCCAGGGCTACCTATAACTACAGCTACACCGACAATGATTTTCTTAAAAGCGATTTCTGGATGCGCTCCACCGACTTTTTCAGATTAAAGAACATAGAGATAGCTTATACTTTCATTCCTGAAGGAACATTAATAAAACGCCTCGGCATAAGCTCTTTAAGAGTATATGCCAATGGAAATAATATTTACACATTTAAAAACGACCTGTCGGACATAGGGATAGATCCCGAAACACCGGATGCAAGGAGCAAATATATTTTCCCGCTTATCAGGACATATAATTTCGGTTGTAACGTGCAATTCTAAAACATTAAAAACAATGAACCGTACATTCAAAATATTTATAGTTATCATCATCGCTTTTGCAGGGCTTGTATCCTGCAAGCGCGATTTCCTGGAAATGCCGGAAACTGCCGGTACGGTAGACCTGGACAAGGTGTATTCTTCAACAAAAAATGCGGAAGCCACGCTTTTCAGCGCCTACAGGAGCGCGTTGATACATGGCTGGCCCGGTGGCTGGGGCGCCTGGCATGGCGCTTTGGGATCTTTATGCGGCGAGCGTTCCCGCGGATGGAACTGGCATGGCACTTACTCCATGGTGGAATCCGGCCCCCGCACTACGGAAATAGACGGATGCCCTGCCGGCGCCGATGATTTTCCCGCCACATGGTCGAGTATAAGGGGAAGCTTCCTGGTTAAGGAAAATATTGACAAAGTGCCCGATATGAGCGAAGAGATGAAGCAATACATAAAAGCAGAAGCCACCGCACTCATTGCTTACCGTTACATGGGCATGTTTTACCGTTATGGAGGGGTTCCCATCGTTACCAAATCTTTTCTTCCCAGTGATGATATGAATATTCCCCGCGCATCACTGCAGGAAACACTGGATTATATCCTCGCACTTTGTGATGAAGCCATTGCCGGGCTGCCCGATGCATGGCCGGCTCAATATTATGGCCGCTTCACAAAAGGGGCGGCTATGGCTATAAAAGCAAGAACATTGCAGTTTGCGGCACGTCCGCTTTTCAACGCCGGCACTCCTTATCTTAATTTTGGAGAGAACAACAAAATGATCTGTTTCGGCAGCCAGGATAATACCCGCTGGAATAAAGCCATCGAAGCAAACGAAGCGGTGCTGAACTGGGCAAATGCTAATGGATATACCCTCATTAATACCGGTGGCGCCGGCACTAATCATCCCAACCCAAATGCAATAAATGATTACGGTACGGCCACTTCGGTACCGGGAAACAAGGAGGTGCTTTTAGCGTATAAAGTGGATGAAAACATGACCAATATTTGCATCTACTATAATTCTGCCCCGAGTTATCTTACAGATTTTGGCTGGGAAACGGAGTTAGTAGGATTACTGACCAACTTTCTTGAAAATTACTATACTAAAGATGGTACCAACCCTGTTTGGCCAAAATAGGCGATCCTGCGCCGCTTCCTGCATCGCACTGGATCAGCAATATTAATAATATGGAAGCCCGCTTCCGGCTTGATTATGTAGTGCCGGGAATGGGAACCTTAAACAATCCCGGCGATCCCGGATGGACGCTTGAAGCAAATTATGGAAGATGGGTAGGCAACTATACCTGGAATAATGCATTTCCGGCTACGGTAGATGCAGGAAGAGGGTGTGGCGCACCGGCTAAATTCTATTATAAGGCAGGAAGCCGTATGTGGTTCGAACCCCCGTTGTTCAGGCTGGCCGAAACATACCTTAACCTGGCGGAAGCTTATAATGAAACCGGAAATGCTGCCAAAGCCCTCGAAAACCTGAATGCAGTGCATAACAGGGCGGGGTTGCCTTCTGTTACGGAAACAGACCAGGGCAGGCTTCGCAAAATTATCTGGAGAGAAAAAGCTATTGAATGTACAGGAGAAAACCAGCATTACTTTGATGTAAAGCACTGGAAACACCCCGATATAGCCAACGGTGTCATTGGCGGGCAGTTCAGGGAACTACAGTTCCAGGTGCAGAATGGAGAGCCGAATTTCAAAGAAAATTTAGTGTCGTATTGGGATGCACCTACCAACGTAGGATTCTGGAATCCCAAAATGTACCTGGAGCCCTTTCCGCAATTTGAAGTGAATAAGGGGATCATTGTTCAGAACCCCGGTTACTAATGATAATTATTCCTATCTCAAAATTATCCAGCAATGAATCATCAATATAAAAAAAAAGGAACGCTGATCAACCTCTTGTTATGCTCATGCATATGGGCTTCAGCCCAGCAAACAAATGCCGGGCAGGCAACAAACGATACGGCACATATAAGCACTGCGATGCCCGGAAGATTATTTAGTACAGACTCTGTAAATAATACTTCGGCTGTTGCCACCGTATCAGGGTATACGTTGAGCAGAACAACAATGCCTAACCTGTACAATACATTATCAGGACAACTGCCTGGCTTGTTTGTTACGCAGGGAAACGGAACGCCCGGCAACGATAATCCGCAACTGTTCATACGCGGTATTGGCAGCTATGGACTGGGCTATGCCAACTCGGCAAAGATTTTTGTAGACGGATTTGAAGCAGCCCCGGATTATATAAGTTATCTCTCCGCATCGGAAATAGCCTCCGTGTCTATATTGAAAGATGCGGCCGCACTGGCTACATTTGGTATGAGGGGCGCCAACGGGGCAATATGGATAGAAACGAAACGCGGCAATATTGGTAAAGCAACAACCGCCGTACAGGTGAGATCAGGGATACAGCGGCCTGTTAATATACTCAAACCGCTTGACGCCTATCATTTTGCATCGCTTTACAACCAGGCCATCAGCAACGATAACGGCGTATGGACTCCTTATTATTCAGAAAGCCAGTTGCAGTCTTACAAAGATGGAACAGCTCCCAATGTAGATTGGTATGATGAGGTGCTGAAAAACCAGGGACGCTACAGCGATGTTGACGTAACATTTACCGGCGGATCGGAAAAGGCAACATATAATGTTGTGCTGGGATATGCAGATCAGCAGGGGCTGTTCAATGTAAAAAATACCGATCAAACCTCCAACCAGGTTATGCAGCGCTTTAATATAAGAGGCAACCTGGATTTTAATCTCTTTAAAGTGGTTGAAGCAAATGTAGATATCGGGGCAAGACTGGAAAACCGCAAACAGCCGAATTACTGGTCAACCATGGACGATCTTGCCCGCTATCCTTCCAATATTTACCCGGTGCATGATACCCTGGTTAAAGATGAGGAAAGCAATTTTTCGGGTACCGCATTATATCCCAACAACCCCGTAGGTTCTATCGCGGGTCTGGGCTGGTACTCTTCACAAGCACGCACGCTGCAGGGCAATTTCAGGTTCAAAGAAAGGCTGGATTTCCTTGCTAAAGGGCTTTACCTGCAGGAAGGATTTTCCTTTTATGTGCGTTCCGTAAGCACCTACAGTAAAACGAGGAATTATGCCCGTTACTTTAACGGTGTGCCTACCACCACCGACCAAACCACCAGCATTGTAGCAAGTGATTATGGAACAGGGGGAATGGACCAGTGGATGCAGGGTATCCTCGCTTTGGGATATCAGAACAGTTTTGGAAAGCATGCCATCAATTCAGCGGTTAATTTTCACATTTCCGATCTTCAGAGCGAGGGTTTGTTTGCATACAAGCAACATTATATGAATTACAGCGGAAGAGTGAATTATGCGTATGATGCACGTTATATCGCCGAATTAGGTTTCTCTTATTTTGGAAGTGATGCATACGCTCCCGGCAACCGCTTTGGTTTTTATCCCGCCTTATCCGCTGCATGGATAGTGTCGAACGAAAGTTTCCTGAAAAACAATAACCAAATAAGCCTGCTGAAATTAAGCGCCTCCGCAGGTACATCTGCCGAACTGAATACCAATGCAACAGACCAGACTGGTTTCTATTCCAACGGGCGCTACCTGTACAAGCAATATTATTCCTGGAATACGCCGTTTTACACTGGTGTAAGCGCGCCATTTTCGGGGCAGAGTTCTATGCGGCCGCTGTTCATTGCCAATCCAAATGTATTTGCTGAACAAAGCCTGAAATATAATGCGGGAGTAGAATTGGGTTTGTTCCATAAGCTTCAGCTAACGGCAGACTTCTTCGTGGATAAGCGCACGGATATTCTTACCAGGAAAACTTCACAAATGAATTACTATGGAAATAATAATTACCTGGACAATATAGGGAAGATGACCAACAAAGGCTTTGAGCTAAGCGCGGCATACTCAGATAAAGCAGGGGATTTTAATTATTCCATGCACGGTATGCTGTTCTATGCAAAGAATACGATTGATTATATGGCGGAAGTAGCGCCTGCCTTTGCGTACAACGCGTATACCGGACAGGCATTCGGAACGCAGATAGGCCTGGTATCGCAGGGCTTTTATCAAACAGAAGACTTCAACACCGATGGAACTTTAAAACAAGGAATAGCCACACCGTTGTTTGGCGCGGTAAAGCCGGGCGATATCCGCTATAAGGACCTTGACGGGAACGGGATCGTTGATCAGACCGATGTTACCAAAATAGGCGATCCTTCTTATCCCACATGGGGATACAGCTTTGGGGCGCAGGCTGCTTACAAAGGCTTCGACTTCAGCATCCTCTTCCAGGGAGCAGCAGGCGCTTCGGTAAACCTGTTGAACAACCCTGCGCAGTTTATTGCTTTTGTAAACAACGGCAATGCGTATAACAATGCGCTTAATGCATGGGCTTATTACCCGGATCAGAATATTGATACGAGGACTACTGCCACTTACCCCCGGCTGACCACACAGAGCAATGAAAACAATTACAGGAACAGCAGCTTTTGGATAAGAGAGAACAATTACCTGAGGATAAAGAACGTGGAATTAGGATATGACCTGGCATACAGTGTTTTCAAAAACACCGGTATTTCAAAATGCAGAATCTTTCTTAATGCGGTTAATCCCGTCACGTTCAGCAAGCTGTTGAAAGATTATAATATGGATCCTGAATCGGGCTATGGATATCCCTCTCTTTCTTCTTATTACATAGGCATCAGCCTTACTTTTTAATTCTAAAACTGAGCGACAATGGAAATAAAGTATAAAAAGTATAAAATACCGGTACTGTTGCTGATCGTACTGTTATCGGCAGGTTGCAAAAAAAACTTTTTGGATACCCGCATAGATACAGAAATGACACCCGAAGACCTTGCTACCAACAGGGGAACAATATGGGCATTCGCATCCGCTTTTTATATCCCCATCAACTACGGCTTCCAGGTGCTGGACAATAATATGCTGGCAGCAATATCAGACGAAGCGCAGCAAACCGCCGCTTCAGGAAATGTGTATTATTTTAACCGGGGCGTTGTAAATGCAGATATTAACCCGCTGGCTTTTCTCTATAATGATTACTATGAAGGAATAAGAGCAGCTAATTTCTTTTTGGATTATGCAAAGAACGGGGAAGCGCTGATGGCGCTTAACCGCGACACGGTGAGAGACGCAAACGGTTACCAGAGAGACCTGGCTACATTAAGATGGTATCGTGCAGAAGCGCAGATCGCAAAAGCATATTACTATAGTGAACTCATAAAAATGTACGGCGGCGTACCCGTTGTTGACTCCACCCTCGATAAAGATCCTGATCCCGGAAGGATACCGCGCTCCTCTTATGATGAGGTGGTACAGTATATCGTTAACCTGATTGATACATATATTAACGAACTGCAGGAAGACTGGAAAACTTCAGACGGCTTTGCCAACCAGGATGGCAGATTTGACCGCGCTACAGCGCTTGCCATTAAAGCAAGGGTATTGCTGTATGCAGCCAGCCCGCTCAATAATCCCGGCAATGACGTTGTTAAATGGCAGAAAGCTGCAAGCGCCGCACAGGCGCTGATTGATGCAAAAGGGTATACCATTCCTGAAAACAGGAATTACGGGGACCTGTTTGCAGGGAATAATCCTGTTCAGTCGCCGGAAGTTATTTTCGCTATCCGCAGGCCAGACAATAACGAGGTAGAAATGAACAACTACCCTATTTCCACACCCGGGGGAAGAAGTGGTATAACACCTACGCATAATCTTGTATCCGCTTATGAATACACAGGTACACCAGATCCCGATAACCCTTATGCCAACAGGGATCCCCGGCTACAGTCCTCTGTTGTGGTAAACGGAAGCTGGTGGAACGGAAGGGAGATCAACGAGGCTGCGGGTGGCGCTGACGACATGAATAAAAGCAATACAAGCAGAACAGGGTACTATCTAAAAAAATTCCTTACCGATGATGTAAATCTTATACAGGGAGCAGCCACACAGCATCAGTGGATCATTTTCAGGTATACTGAAGCCTTGTTGAATTATGCTGAAGCCATGAACGAAGCCTACGGCCCCGATGATCTCCCCGATGGCTATACGATTACCGCACGCCAGGCATTAATGCAGGTGCGCCGTGGCGCAAGCACTGACCTGCCTGAAATAACCACCGCAGATAAAGACGAATTCAGGAACACCGTTAAACATGAGCGCCGCGTTGAACTGGCATTTGAAGACCATCGCTACTGGGATCTGCTCCGCTGGAAAGATGCAAAGGCTGTATTAAACCAACCCATTGTTGGCCTGAAAATAACAAAAGACGGCTCTGGCAAATATCACTACACTACAGCTAATGTGGCAGAACGTGTTTTTATGGACAGGAACTATCGCTTTCCATTCTCCCGCAACGAGATTATGAATTCCAATGGAACAATGTCTCAAAACGAAGGTTATTAAAATGCACAAATAAATTGTATACAGATGAAAGGTCTTATAAAAATAAAATATTGCATTCTTATTGTTGCCGTATGTGCCGGGTTTGTATTCAAGGCATGCAAAAGAGAAACGCCGGTGTATGGAGACGCATATATTTATATGCCACAGTCCGTTGCTTCGGGCGGGTTAAACAATATGTATGTAGTTCCTTCGGGAGGAGGGACGCTGACATATAATATTAAGCCTGATAACGGCAAAATAGATATAATGCTTGGCGTAAGCCGCTCCGGCACAGCGCAGGGCAAAGATTTTACGGTTGATATAACTGCACGCAATGATGAAACAGGCAATTTTATATCCTCCGGGGTACTGCCTAACGCCGTAGCACTGCCGGAAAGCAGCTACTCCCTTCCCTCGCAGGTTGCTGTTACCGGGTCAAACCATGCTACTTTTTACTTGTCTGTAGATTCCGCAATGTTGATGAATGATCTGTCATATACAGGGCAGAAGCTGGTATTGGCTGTTGGTATATCTAATGCTACATCATATACCATCAGCGATAACAATAATATTACCATGGTTGTTATAGATGTTGACGCCATCAGGGATCATTTTTTCAAATTCACGGAAGGCTTTCTTTATAAAAAAGCGAATAAGCTGATGCTTAACGGTATGGCTTACCAGTGTGGTGGTATCAATAGTGTTGCAATAAGCGGTTGCGGATCCGATGATGAAATATTTAATGAAGCAGAAGTAGATGCACTGTTTTCATCCCTGCCCGCCAACATCCTCGTAAGAACATGGGCTTTCGCCGAAAACAAGGATAAAACCGATAAGATCGTTAAGGCGGCAGAAAAAAATAATATAAAACTTATTCTCGTATTGGCTAACCAAAACGGTTTCTGCGGAGACCCCTATGACAACAAAGACCAGGATTGGTATACCTCAGGTTTCAGGAACGGCTATCTCGGTTATGTGAAAGAAATGGCTGCTGCCTACAAAAATTCTCCAGCCATCGGAATGTGGGAAATGGTTAATGAGCCAACCATGTGGAATGCGGACGTGGAAACGCTCAAAGCTTTCTTTAACGAGGTGGCTAAGGCAATTAAAGAAGCTGACCCTAACCACCTTGTAGCAACAGGCGCCTGGGCAAACTGGGCCTACGATGGAAAAGACGGTTTCCAAACTATCCATAACAGCAATTATATTGATGTAGGAACCCTTCACGAGGGCGATCAGGACGTTGTGGAAGGATGGTCGTTTCCTGATTGCGTGCAGGCTATGAACGAGCTGAACAAGGTGCTGATAGTAGAAGATATCAGCATTGAGGGAGGAACTGCCGCTGATTGTTTCAGTAACATAACAGGTCGCGCTGAAATAATGAAAAACAAAATTCAACATTACCTCGACAACGGAGCCGGAGCGGCTTTGGCTTCCTACCTTGTGAAGAATGTTGCCAGCGAATGCAGTCGCCAGTTTGCGGCAGACGACCCGGTGATGAACGTTGTTAAAGCCCTGCCTGCAAATGCAAACCTCGGGAAATAACCAGGAGCGTTGGAAAGCCATACCTGCAAAAAGCAGCATTAATGAAAACGTATAAAAATATATAAAATATGCTCAGTAATCATTGTATACTACTTGTTTTTTTCGGACTATTTTTCGCAGACTGCTCTACGTCAAAGAAAGATGATGTTGATCCACTACCCGTAACGCCTCCTGCAGCGAGTACCTGGCTAAGCGGGGTCGCAACCATCGAGGTTGGTAATGGCGCAGATCCGGCTCAGTACTTCAGTAACTGGCGCGGCACTCCCGTTCAAATCGGCCAAACCTGGCCAAATACACCTGATGCCTGGGGCATCAACCCGGAAGTTGCTGACTCCTGGTCGGGCTTCCAGGGGCCGATGAGCCTTTCATACGATGGAGGAGCGGACTGGGTGGATCCGGCAACAGGAAAAACGGTCGCCGGGTGGAAGGATTGGGCTACTGTTGCTAACGGCGGCAACGACGCGTGGTGGACTGCCGCTGCAAAAAAGGTTAAGGCCTTGCGCACAGGGAAAGGTACTACCTATATTTCCCCGTTCTATGAATTTAATGGCGACTGGATGACATGGAGCGTTACCCGTACTGCACAGGGCTATGCCGACTTTAAGGCTGGATGGAAACGCGTTTCCGACATCTGGCGCCGCGAGTTTCCGGAAGCTAAATTGATTTTACCTGCTGCAATGTCACGCGATGTGCCGGCAGACATGATGCCTGACCCGTCAACCTACGACCTGGGCGGCGGCACTATATATAATGCCTGGCCCTGGGAAGAAAACGGAGCAACCACTATGCAAAGGCTTGAGACATTCAGACAACAAATAGCAACAGCAGGTAAACCCTTTGGAATTACAGAATGGGCTAATGCTGCCAACCCGAATGAACAAGGCGGTGGCGGCGATGCCCCGGGGTTTATTACTGCCATGCACAACTGGATGGTGGAGCACGCCGGAACCGGCGCCGGGCAACTGGTATTTGAAACTTTCTTCAATATTCCCGGCTATCCGCTCGATCATGAGCTGGTACACCGGAATGGTTCATCTGTGCAGGTTTCTGCCACCCAGCCTCTCACAGCAGCGAAGTATAAAGAACTTTTCTGAATTAACAGATATTAGCATATAGCATAATAGTACTATGCAAAACGTGAAATGTGAACAGTGAAAATTCCTTTCACGCCTCACAACAACACACGGACATAAATGGATTGATATAACAACAGTAACGTATATAAATATGAAAAAAATTATTGCATTCATCGTTTGTTGTAGTGCAGGCCTTACAGTTTTTGCACAGAAAGATCATGGAATACTGACGATTACCCCCAACGGGCATTACCTGCAATATGAAGATGGAACACCATTCTTTTGGCTGGGCGACACAGGATGGGAGTTGTTTCACCGGCTTACAAAAGAAGAGATCACTAAATACCTCGACAATCGGAAAAGCAAAGGCTTTAATGTAATACAGGCAGTGATCCTTGCAGAGCTGGATGGTATGCATGCACCCAACAAATACGGAGATTACCCCCTGGCTGATAATAACCCGGATCAGCCCAATGAAAAGTATTTTAAGCTGATAGATACCGTGGTGGAAATGGCGGCTCAAAGAGGAATAGTAATGGCTTTACTGCCTTCCTGGGGCGATAAGGTAACGCTAAAATACGGCGGTAACGGTCCGGTAATCTTCAATGAGGAGAATGCATACCGGTATGGAAAATTTTTAGGTGATCGGTATAAGCACGCCAACAATATCGTATGGGTACTTGGCGGCGACCGCCCGCCGCAGGATGATAAAGACGACTGGAAGCCGGTATATGCCGCCATAGCCAAAGGGCTTGATGAGGGCGCCGGTAAGCATTTCCTGAAAACTTTTCACCCGGGTGGATATGTTTGGGAAAGTTCCGTTTACCTGCACAACCAGTCGTGGATGGATTTTAATATGATCCAGTCAGGTCATACAGAATTGGACCAGCCGGTATGGAAAAATATTTTGAGAGACCGGAGCCTGAAACCGGCAAAGCCCACCCTCGACGGAGAGCCCTGCTATGAAGATCATCCCATCAACCCCTGGCCCACCTGGAATCCTGCCAACGGGTATTTCAGGGATTATGAAGTAAGAAAGCAGTTGTACCGTTCTGTATTTTCTGGCGGCTGTGGCGTTACCTATGGTCATCATGCCGTATGGCAGTTTTATAATCCCGCTGTTGAAAAGCTAAACCATGCAGACAGGTACTGGTATGAGGCTATAGACAGGCCGGCTGCTTTCCAGGCAGGTTATTTAAGAAGGCTGATAGAATCAAGGCCATACCTCAACAGGATACCTGATACATCACTGGTAATAAGCGGGCAGGGCGCCACCCATGCGGAACATATTGAATCTTTCCGCGATGGGGATGGCAGCTATGCCATGATCTATTTACCTGCAGGAAAAAAGGTTGAGATCAATACGGCATTGATAAAAGCAAAACGAATAAAAGCCTGGTGGTTCAATCCCCGCACAGGAAAAACAGAAAAATCCATCTCTTTTAAAGCAACGGCAGCGCATTGGTTTACGCCGCCTTCATTGGGCGATAAAAACGATTGGGTGCTGGTGCTGGATGATGCATCAAAACGATATCCAAAACCCGGTGCGGCATAATCCTGAAAACCGGGTAGCCCTTATCACTCAAACTAAAAGAAAAATGAATAGAATATGATCAAATCGCATGTAAATATTTTATTTCTCCTTGCTGTATTTTATTCAGGCGCACTTTATTCGCAAAACTTTGTCAGGCTGAATGCTGATAATCGTCATTACCTGCTGTATCAGAACAAACCCATTATCCTCATTACGGCTGCAGAGCATTACGGCGCGCTGATCAATACAGCATTTGATTATGTTGCCTACCTCAACGCCCTGCAAAAACGGGGAATGAATTATACGCGTATTTTTTCAGGCGCTTATATAGAGGGAGAAAAAGATATTCCCTGGATGCTTTATAACAATACACTGGCCCCGAGGCCTGGCAAACTGATCTGCCCCTGGAAGCGAAGCAACGTGCCGGGGTATGCCAATGGCGGCAATACATTTAACCTGGATCAATGGGATGAAGCCTACTTTGAAAGGATAAAAGATATTTTAAAACTGGCAGCAGCAAGAAATATCATCGTGGAATTTACCCTGTTTGGCAACCAGTACGGTGATAATATATATGCATGGTCTCCCTTATACCCGGATAATAATATCCAGCATGTGGGCATAAAAAGGGAAAACGGTTTCCTGGATTTCCAGTCTTTAAAAGATGCTGCGCTTGTTGCCCGGCAGGATGCTATGGTTGTTAAGATTGTGAAAGAGCTCAATGATTTTGATAACCTCTATTATGAAATATCCAATGAGCCTTACAACGGGGTGAAAGACCCCCTGCCGGTAGACCTGTGGCATGCGCATATTGCAAACCTTATCCGGGAAACGGAAAAAGAACTGCCTAAAAAACACCTTATTGCATCCGACCAGGCCATCTTCAATAACCCATCGGTTGATATTGCGAATTACCATTACGTGCATCTGCCCGACCTTCCCAGTTTTGATTCCCTGCTGCTCCTCAACAAAGTGATCAGTATGGATGAAACCATGGGCACGCTGAAGGATATGGACGTGAATGATGCGCGTGTGGAAGCCTGGGATTTTATCTTGCACGGCGGCGGCGTTTACAATAATCTGAGCTGGGAGTACACACCGGAAAAACCGACAGGCACAGCCGGGGCGGATACGGTACATCAATATTTCAGTTACCTGCAAAAATTCATCAGCGGCTTTGACTATACAAAAATGAGCTACTCCCCGGGTTTGCTGACCCAAACCCCGGGCAAAGCCATTACCCGTTTACTGGCCGAACCGGGCAGGCAGTATGCGCTTTATATTCATCACAGCACTCCCGATATTGCCGAACCTCCACGGGGGAAAGATATCTGGAAATACGAAGCGGATACCGCTATGTTCAGCGATACGTTAACGCTGCATTTTAAAGCCGGCAGCTATGAAGCGAGGTGGTATAATCCTTCAACCGGAAAATGGACAGGAAAACCCGTGAAATGGAAACAAAAAGACGGGAGCCATACCTTCTTTACACCGTCTTTTATTACAGATATAGCGCTTAAAATAACAGGCAGATAAAAGCGCAGGAATTTTTTATCTTTGGACAAATTTAAGATTGAACTTTAAATTCGTCCAATGCGGCTATCGCATAGCTCTCTTGTCGCCTCTGGCGACTATAGCATCTTATCACAAAACTTTTTGCTTTTAATATCCTTTACGGGCAGTCGCCGGAGACGATAAGACAACGGGGGCTGACTAAAAAGATAAATGAAGGCTTTGAGAATCGCATAAACGACTATTGGTCTCCATCACCCACCCGAATAAATTAATCATTCGGCGACCTTTTTAGTCAGCCCCAGCGGAGTATTTTGTTCATCAAAGCATTTTTTAACGTTACTAATAACCTGCAATATCAAACACCAGTTCTTCATCAGCTTCATTTCTAAATATTATTTGAGTGGTGTCACCAGTATTTTTTTTCCTGATGCCCGTAGCGTTAAATGTTTTCAGCCTTTCCAGAACCCGGAACAATGGGGTTGTTTCATGCCGGCTGATGATTCCACTGTCTCCCGTTGTTTTAAAAAAGCTGACCTGCTGCATATTGCGCAGGGCATATAAGCACAATAAAAACCAGCCCGCACCAAACCATGTGTTTTGCCTGGCATCGAAATTATTTACGAGTGTGTGCCTTGTATCTCCTGTTCCATCATGATTTTTTCTTTTCTTAAATGTAACCGGGGAAACAAAAATGGGTTTAGCCGTAAAAGACCGGATGGTGCGGATAATGTCGGGAATGGTTTCAATATTTTCCAGCATGGTCTTCTCATCAAAACTATGCACCTGGGGGTTCAGGCTGAAGCTGATAAAATCAAACCCATCATGCTGCGGTCTTTGCCGGTTTAATTCCGCAAAATAAATATCCGTGCCATAGCCCACCATTACGGAGGGGAATGATCTTTTCAGTAAAGGATAACAATATTCCAGTAAAAAGAGTGGGGTTACTTTATGCGCTTTGTGTTGTGGCAATATGGATTTGATATTATACTGCCCGTAAGAAACTGTTGTTACAAAGTCTTTGATCTCATCCCTGTAATTATCCGTCAAAAACAACACCAGTTCCAGTGCTGTGCCGATCGCTTTTGCATTGGTGCAGTGGATGGTGAACAGGAATTGCCAGTCTTTTTCAAAGTCAAGCTCTGCCCGGTAATGCAGCAATGGCAGCGCCTGCAGGGCTTCTATTTCCCGTGTAGTTAGCAGCACAGATTCATCTGCCGCCGCAATTCCTATAGCAGGAATTTTAGCTGTTTCAATATCCGGCGCTTTTACTACGGCATCAGCCTTATTTTCCGTAACAGCTACACTCAGGCATATGCTTTGCTTCATGGTATCGTTAACGTTCACTTCAAAAGGAAAGGGAAGCGCCAGCGGGCGGCTGTATATTTTATAGGAATGATCCATCCAGTTGCGCTGGTCTTCCGCTTCAAATACATCCCCTGAAAAATGGAGCTGTATAGTGGTATTGTTTCCTGTTGTCCATTGCAATTGTTCTATCTCGCTGAAAGGCTGGTGAGGGCTGATGTTTTCAGGGAAACAGGAGGCGGTTCTTTCTCCGGAAGGATGGATGACAGTGACGGGTATACTTATACGTTCCTTTACCGGAAGATGTACACACAACCCGATACGACAGGTGTTGAAACGGGTTAACGCCTTTCCGTTCATTTGAAAGGTAATAGTGTCATCAGTGCCTCCTTCAATACGGCATATCGCTTCATATACAATATCATCCTGCCGGTAGTGTGCTGTGTAAGTAATGGTAAAGCTGTCTTCTTCCTGCCGGATATGTTCATCAGCAATAGTAAAAGCTACCGTTCCCCAATTTGTATCCCGCACCGCGCCATAGATCATGCGAACAATCTCCGTATTATCCCCTTTAACATGCCGTAGCCGGCCTTCCTCATACCAGCAGGTGAGGTTTTTAGTACGTAATAATATCGAAGCCGGAAAGTTAATATCAAAGGGGAGATTCATAATATGCGGAGATTGGTCAAATCAAAAGCCATCTCATTACTGGATGGCTTTCTTGTTATATGCAATATTGTGATATGAGGAAAATTATTTTTTCTTCTTTAAAGAAGCGCGGATTTTTTTTACAAAATAGGTGGATACATCTGCAGCACTTGCAGCCTGCTCATCGGTGAAATCAAATTTGCTAATGAGGTTTTTTACAAAGTCATGATTTTTTTGTTCTTTACCTTCTTTCATGCCTTGTTTCATCGCCTTTCTAGCCTTTACTTCTGCTGCTTTAACGTCCTCTTTTGCTGCTTTAACGTCCTCTTCTGCTGCTTTAACGTACTCTTTTGCTGCTTTAACCTCTTCTTCCGCCGCTTTAATCTTTTCCTTTGCTGTCTTTCTTACAGCATATTCAGTCCATCTATCTAAAAGTGCTTTTTCGTACAGCATATACTCTTCTTTTTTTAAGTTGGATACCTCAGCTATATCAAACAATTTCTGAAATATCTTCTTGTGTAAAATTACAGGAATTTTTTCCATTTTCGCCATGTTCCGCAGCACATACATCCAACGCTCAAGGTCAGTTTTTATTTCCTCCTCCTCCACGTTGAAATTGGGCAACTCCAGAAATATAAACCCCAGCTTGCTATAAAAGGCTTTACCGGTTTCTTCTTCTGCAAGCCTTACCCGGTGCAGGTATTTTTCAGATGAACTACCCTCAAACTTAAAATCCATCAGGGCTATAAAGTATACCTCCTTTAGCTCAAAATCCCAATACCTGTTCCCTTTCTGTCCCTGTTCATATAATTTGCTGCAGGTATAAAAAATAGCGCGGTCTGTAAAAAATTTTTGCTCCGCCCTTTGCATCTCTATAATAAAAGTTTCACCATCGGCTCCGGTACAGGTAAGATCGAATATCGTTTTGCGGTAATACTGTGCCGGACCGTTGTTTTCCTGCGGATTATACACCAGGTCTTTTATTACTTTACGTCCTTTAAATAACTCATTCAGGAAGGCTATCAGCAAATCCTTGTTTGGCTCTGAGCCGAAAATCCTTTTGAAGCCGAAGTCGGTGAGCGGGTCAATAAAACGGCCGATGGGCAGTGTGGTGTTTCTTTTAGTGTTTTTCATAATTAAAGATAGCAAAATATGTATCAACTACTTACCTGATAAAATGCTCTACATTATTCTTATCAATTTCTATGGATCCGGTGATCACGGTTTGTGGAACAGGTACTACGCCCGCCCTTGCATCATCTGCAGACAACGGCATTGTTTTATGCCGCATATCAAACAAAAACTGTGCGCCAAGCCAGGTAAACAATTCTCTTTTTTGTCCTACCAGATAATCAATCACGCCTTCTTTTACCAAAGCAAGGTGTTCAGGCTCTGCATCTACGGTGGTTATTTTTATTTTTCCAACCTTGCCTGCTTCTTTTACGGATAATGCTATCCCCGGCCCGGAGTTGGAATCAAATCCTGCAATACCGGCAAGGTTGGGGTTTGCAGCCAGCAGGTCGGCTGTAATTTTAGCCGCCGTTTCCACATTCGCTTTATCATCGTACTTACCAATAAACTCAATGTTGGGAAATTTTTTCAGCGCGTCCTGAAAGCCCTTAAAGCCGGCTTCCATATTTTCCATACCTAAAATACCCATGCAGGCAACCTTTCCTTTTCCGTCAATAATTTTTGCCATGCGCTCGCCCTGTAACCTTCCCATTTCATACCAGTCGCTGCCAATAAAGCAATCGCGGTTTGAATTAGGGATATCTGAATCATACACTACCGTTGGTATGCCTGCATCCACCGCTTTTTTAATTACCTGTGCAATGCCCGGGTCGGTGCCATTTATTAAAAGTCCGGCAGGTTTACCGGGTATTACCTGCTCAATGGTTGCAATCTGAGTGGGTACATCCCATTCCGAAGGCCCGAGAACATCGGTTTTTACGCCTGTCTTTTTTCCCCAGGCTAAAAATGCCTTCTGATCGTGGTTTACATATAAGGGCAGATTAACGGCGGTAGTAACCATTACATATTCTTCATCCGGCGATACTTCATCGGCAGTAATAAACTTCTTTGCGTCCTTTGTGGCGCTTGCTGTATGGTTGTGTGCACGCGGTGGCAGCTCGCACGCAAAGAGAAACAACAATACTATATATACAATGCTTTTTTGCATACTGTTTTATTTTTCTATTTTTTTCAGGATGAGCTGATCTATACCTACAGCCATAATAAGTATTGCGCCCAGTATAACTTCCTGCCAGTAGCCCGAAACACGGCTCAGTATAAGCAGGTTGTTGATCAATGCCATAAATAACGCACCTAAAAAAGCGCCCCATATTTTTCCATAACCGCCCGACAGGCTGGCGCCACCTAATATAACGGCAGTGATCACACGCATCTCTAAACCCCGGCCTGATGTTGACAGCGCAGCGCCTAATCTCGATGATAATAAAATACCAGCCACACCGGCAAGCGTTGCGGAAATAACAAATGCCCACACCTTCATTTTGCCTACATTAATGCCAGAGAGCTTTGCTGCCTTTTCGTTACCGCCAATAAAATAATATCGCCGGAAAAAAGACGTGTTTTTGGTGAGATAGGCAAACACTGTCACCACCAGCAGCATATACCAAACCGGCATTTGCAGTCCAAGTAATTTCGACTGGCCAATAACAGTATACTCATAAGGAAAGTTCTGTATGCCTGCGCCGCTCAGCATTAATGCAAAGCCACGTACAATGCCCATCATGGCTAATGTTTGTATCATGGGGTTAATGCCAACCCGGGCAATAAGCCAGCCATTAATAAACCCTGTCAGCACAGCGCCCGCAATGCCGGCCATAATAGCCGGCACAAAATTTACATGATGATAATACATTAAATACCCCGCCATACCGCCTGCAAAAGCCACTACAGAACCTACGGAAAGATCAAACATGCCGGCGATCATCAGCACCATCATTCCAACAGCCACAATCGTGTCAATGGAAAGATTAAGCATCAACTGGGAAAAGTTATCAATGGTAGGGAACTTATTGGGGAATACGATTGCCATTACGATGCACAGCAGTAGTATACTGCCGCCCAATGTAAATACCCGGTCTGTGAACCTGTCTTTCAGTTTCATTATAGCAAGTTTGTTACAGGATGCCTGATGCCAGCGCTGCCAGCTTTTCTTCCGTTGCTTCCTGTTTGGCTAATATTTTTACCAGTTTGCCCTGGTACATCACGGCAATCCTGTCGGCCAGCAATAAGAGCTCAGGCAATTCACTTGATATCATGATGATGCCCTTGCCCTTTGCCGTCAGGTTTTTCAGCATATGATAAATTTCTGCTTTAGCTCCCACATCTACACCATGCGTAGGCTCATTTACCACCAGCAGCTCAGGATCAGCAGATAACCATTTGGCTAAAACTGTTTTTTGCTGATTACCCCCGCTCAGCTTACGTACATGTGTAGCCGAAGCTGGTGTACGAATGGAAAGCTGCCTGATATACCCCTCTGCAAGCCGCTCATTTTCTTTCTTATTATATACAGTGGCATCCAGGTGAACAGCGGCTATATTTTCTGTGATTGATTTTTCTAAAAATAATCCTTCTGTTTTTCTGTCATCAGGCAGGTATGCAACGTGCGATGCAATTGCATCAGCGGGATGCCCTGGTCTGAATGGTTTACCGTTCATAAACATTTGCCCTGAATCATATTCCGCATCTCCAAATATGGCTTTGGCAAGCGTCGTACGCCCGGAACCGGTTAGCCCGGCAAAGCCAAGCACTTCTCCCTTATGCACCCGGAAGGAAATATTACTGAACCCTGCTCCGGAAATATCTTCAGCGCTGAACAATACATTATCCGTTGTGTTGGAGCTGAAAACAGATGCGGTCAGCGCCCTTCCTACCATCATTTTTACAATAGTGTCAACCGGTGTATCGGCAGCAACCGTTCCCTGCAACACACCATCTTTTAAAACAGATACGGTATCGGCTATAGCTGCTATTTCTGCCATGCGGTGAGAAATATAGATGATGGCTACATTGGCCAGTCTGAGTTTTTTTATGATAGAAAAGAGCACCTCAGTTTCATCATGTGTAAGCGAAGCGGTAGGCTCATCCAGTATTAAAACAGCAGGCTTTTTTGCAAGCGCCTTCGCTATTTCAATCATGTTTTTTTGTGCTGCCGATAATTTGCCCACTACAGTACCGGGTGCAAGATGAGAGAGGTGAAACTCCTCCAGCAGTGCTGTTGTGTTTGCATATAAAGCTTTGTAATCAATCAACCCTAAAGTTGTTTTGGGCTGGTTGACCGGGAAAATATTTTCAGCAACCGATAAAGAATCAACAAGACTGCGCTCCTGGTACACAATTGCAATACCTGAGGTTTCTGCCTGCAATACATTTTCAATGATCACCGGTTGTTCATTCAGCACTATGGTGCCTGAATCCGGTTGCAGGTTACCGGAAATGATATGCATGAGCGTAGACTTGCCAGCACCGTTCTCACCGCACAATGCATGTACCTGGCCCGGCTTAAACCGGAGCGTTACATTTTGCAATGCTTTCACGCCGGGGAAAGACTTTGATATATTGTGTAATGCCAGCATTAAAAATGAAAGGCTTTTCCGGTTGAGGCAGATTCATAAGACGCCCATACCAGTTGAACGGTTTTAAAATTGTCTTCTCCCGTGGTTTCTGCATCACCGCCTTCCAGTCCCTGCAAAATATTACGGTTGCAATCCACAATGCTGGAATGTACCACGGCATATGCCGGGTCAAGCCAGTTGTACATAACCGGGTGAATGGTTGCTGATGTTGTTTCTTTCCTGGTGATAATTTTTAATTCAAAATCATTGGTCAGGTGCAATGAGCCTTTTTCTCCTTCTATAAAAACCAATGTTTGGGGAAAAGTTTCTTTTTCCATAATGGAAGCGTAAGACATTTCGGCGTAGCAATGCAGCCCGCTTTGCATTTCCATCAGCACATTGGCAACGTCTTCCCCTTTTATACCCGGATTTACGCGTTGCGTAATACAAAATAATTTTTTTGCTTCACCGAATAAAAACCTGCATATATCCAGCACATGCGAGCCGATATCAGTAAGTATAAAATGATCAAGCGCTTTTAAAAAAGGCTGGTTATCAAAAACAGGAAAAGCAGAACAGAAAGATACCCTTGCTTTGAAAGCCCTGCCGATTATTCCGGAGTCAAGCGTTTCCTTTAACTTACGGATGGGCAATTGCCAGCGAAAATTTTCGTGAATGAATAAACGGACATGATTTGCTTTACAAACCTCAAGCATATCTTTTGCCAACTGCTGTGATGGCGCCATCGGCTTTTGGCAGATCACGTTGATCTTTCTTTCTGCCGCAAGTGTTGTAAAAGCCGCGTGAGTGTCCACATCAGTGATTATATCTACAAAATCAGGTTGCTCCTTCTCTAATAATTCCTCCGCATTATTATAGATATTACCGATGCCGAACTTTTCACCAATAGCTTTTGCCCTGTCGAAAGTTCGGTTATACAAGCCCGTAATTTCAACACCCGGCAGCTCCTGCCAGGCTGGTATTTGAAAATTAGACCAGAAACCGGTACCTATAATTACTCCTTTCAGCATAACAATCGTTTCAGTGCGTTTGGTAAATACTATTTTACAATATCCTTTACCTGCTCTTTTATATCATCCATATCAAATATCTTCTTCCAGTCGTCTTTAAACAAAATAGGCTTTGCCCTTTTGCTTATTTTATATGCAGCATCAGAAAATGTGCCATTTACTTCTTTAAACAATACTGCAATTTGTATACGTAAATGCCCTAATACAAAATCACGGGCAGCCGCTTCCGGCACACCTAACTCAATAATTTTATCGTAGCCTTCTTTGATCACTTCCATAGCAGTTTGGGAGAGTGTTTCTACCATTGCCGGTTCCAGTATCGCCATTTGTTCTAATGTAATACGGTGCGTGTTTTTTACAGGGCCGTACATATCCTGCGATATTTTTTCCCCGAGTTTATAATGCGCTTCTGTGCCATGCATTAAAGCTACCACTATAGATTGTTTGGCAGAGATGCCGCCGTAAAAATCGCGGAAAGCTTCTTCCGAAGGTTCCCAGTTAAAAATGCCGGGGTGACATGGATGCGCGATCACATAGCCGAGGTCATCTCTGTGATAAATAATGCCATCCAATGGCGCCGCAGGGTCTAATGTCATTACCAGGGCGCCTGTTTTCATCATGGGGATAATCTTGTTGGAAATAGCGCCGATACTTACATCCGGAACACCGAGAATTACCACATCAGCACCAGGTATAGATGCCTCTTCAGTGCTGATACTTACCTTTCTTTCCTTCAGATTTTTAATACCCTGTTCACTAACTTCTAAGTAATGAAGGAGATACTGCGGACATTTTAAAAAATTATCTGTTAAGCGACATCCCATCTTGCCACCGGCGCCAACTAAAGTTATCTTGGTCATGATATATATTTTTTAAGATATTTAATACTTTCTTTTACCTGTCTCATTTCTTTCAGTATCGTTTTTTCCGGCGTTTTTTCTTCATCCATCCATATTTCCAGCGTAGCTGTTGAGCATCGTTCATATTGTGAGCATTCATTTAAAAGCCTGGGAATATCAAGCATGCCTTTTCCTGCTGCTGCTCCCGAAACGGTAAACCCCATTTTATGACGCCCTCTTGCTATTGTAAAATCTTTTATATGCAGGTTCACAGTGTATGGTAATAAAACCGGGATAATTTCCCCGGCGCCTTCTCCTGCACCTAAAGAATTTGCGGTATCTAAACAAATGGCTACAGATGCAGCATCCGTTTGATTAATAATAGCGGCAAGTGTTTTTGCCTTAAACCGGTCATGGTTTTCAATTGCCAGTGCAATACCTGCTTTTTTTAAAGAAGGGAGCAATGCCCGGATAATTTCTATTATATCTTTTTCTGCGGGGTGGTAATTTTCATCATCTATTACCACGCGCAAAAAAGCTGCATTAAGCGATGAGGCAATAGAAATATATTGAATGATATGATCAAAACGCAGCCCTCGTGTGCCTACCTGCAATTGAATGTTTTTTTCGACCGCCAGTTTTTTTAGTGCTGAGCGCTCATTCTTCGTAAGCAGGTGCAGCGGATAATTATCGCAAAACTGAAAAAAACGGATATTATTGTCAGCAGTAAACCCAAGCATGTCACGGAATGTAAATGAATGCAGAGATAAGCTGCCCGATAGCATTATATTCCAGGGAAATGTATAGGTACCAAGCCCTAAATGCATTTGTTTCATATTTTAAGCGCCACAAATTTCAACGATTTGACTTTTAAATTCATTCCCGATATTGTCTTTTAGTTTCACAATATTATCTTAGCGCTTCTATATTTACATTAGCGCCGGAAAAATTTAGTCATATATGTCTATTCCTTCCTATAGGCTTATTAACCCGCAGGTCAACCGTTGTTATGTATTCAAATGGGAGCCGTTTGGATTGGCCACGCCATGGCATTATCACCCGGAACTTGAGTTGATTTATTTCATTGAAGGTAAAACTACTGGTGTGATAGGAGAAGGTTTTGTGGAATTTAATGAGGGTGATCTTGTATTGCTCGGCGCCAACTTTCCCCATGTGTTGCAGGAGCACAGCCAGTTTAAAAGAGATAATCCTGATTGCAGTCCTTTTGGATTAATTATCCAGTTTACAGAAGGTTTTTTAGGACAACAATTTTTCGAGATTCCCGAGCTGTCCCCTGTAAAGCAACTTTTTAGCAGGGCAAGGCGTGGTGTTATTTTTAGTCGCGCTACTGTGAACAAGGTAACTCCCGTGCTTCATGCCATGCATAAAAGAGATGATACCAGGAAACTTATAGACCTGCTGGATGTTTTAGCCACGCTGAGCGAACAGGAGCAATATGAATACCTTACCCCGGAAGACTATTCTTATGAACATAGTTTTGATGAAGAACGGATGCTGAATATAAACGAATATGTATATCAACATTTTAAAGATCCGATATCCGTTACCGACATAGCGCGGATATCTAACATGACGGAAACATCATTTTGCCGCTATTTTAAAAAACGTACCCTCAAAACATTTGTACAGTTTTTAAATGAAATACGCATTTCCTACGCAAGTAAATTGCTGAATAATGATAACTGTTCCATTACCGATGCCTGTTTTGAATCAGGCTTTAACAGCCTCTCTTATTTTAACAGGCAGTTTAAATCGGTGATGAAAATGTCGCCCATGCAATATAAGCAGTGGAAGAAGGGTGCTGTTAGCCCGGCTGATCCCGGCGCGCATACACCGGTTTTCCCTGAAAATTCGAAATAGTTATGCATAAAGGGTTTGAGCGTGTGGAAAGCTGTAAAAAAGCCTCACAATGGCACAAAAAGTGATCAAAGTGAGGCAGACAAAAAAACTTACAGCAAATGTACAGCAATCTTTTATTGGAACTAACCCCTGAGTTGCAAAGCCAACGATTTTTAGCAACCGACCTGGGTAAACTTCATCAATCCATTCCATTTAAAGAATTAGCTTTATTAATTCCTCAACCTGCAGGTAGGTTGAGCGGAAAAGGCTGCAAAAGCTGGCTGACAGTAGAAGGCGGCATTGCACTACTGGTAGCTAAACACTACCTGCAATTAAGGGATGCTATGCTGGTGGAGAGGCTTAATACGGATTGGGCATTACAACTGTTTTTCGGTATATCCCTGAAAGTATATGAAAAAATAAAAGACAGCGATCTGCCGGGTCGGTGGAGACAATATATAGGGCAGTATCTTGATATTGATAAATGGCAGGTACATTTGGTATCAGAATGGAAAGCAGATATGAGCAATACACAAATGGGTTTTACAGACGCCACCTGCTATGAAAGCTATGTTACTTATCCCGCGGATGCTAAATTGATCTGGAAATGTTGCAATGAGGTATTTGAACTGATCAACCGTATTCGCAAACAACTTAAGCTGCGCCGCAGTCGCGCTAATCATGACAAACATAAAAAACACTATCTGCGTTACGCCAAATCCAAAAAAAAGACCAACCGTGGCAGAAAAAAACTATGCCGCAGCCTGTTGAAATATTTAGACCGGTTGCTCCTTCAGGTTAATGAACTGCTACAAAAACCAATGAAAAGAATACACCTTAACCGGCTCCCCACTATTGAGCAAATAAAACAACAGCAATGGAGCATCTATTTTGGAAAACAAACTACAGTTCCCAACCGGATTGTATCGCTGCACAAACCTTATATACGCCCTATAAAAAGAGGTAAAGAAACCAAGCCAACAGAATTTGGTGCCAAAGTAAATAAGCTGCAGGTAGATGGCATCAGTTTTATTGAGCATCTGAGCTTTGATGCCTTTAATGAAGGCATACGCATGCAAAGTACTATTGACATGCAACGGCGTTATTTTAGCAAGTGCAGCCAGATGGGAGCTGATGCAATTTATGGCACCAATGAAAACAGGAAGTATTGTACCGCTGAGCATATAGCGACCTGCTTTAAACCTAAAGGCAAACAAGGGGAGCAGGCTGAACAGAAATCTCAAATGCGCAGCATACTGGGCAAGGTCAGGAGTACACACCTGGAAGGCAGCTTTGGTAACGAAAAACAACATTATCTCCTTGACAAGATAAAAGCAAGAACCCAACAGACAGAAATAGTCTGGATATTCTTTGGTATGTTAACCAGCAATGCCATAAAAATTACCAATCGACGATCAAAAAGCACTTCACTTTCCAAAGCAGCATAACAACCATCATCCTCTTCACAGCCATGAAAACAACTCAGCAGTATGCCAATGGGAAAGCTATGCGCTCTACACTCAAAATCACTAACAATTTGATAGAAAATGGATTGTTGTTCTCAATACAAGAGGGAAATCAACCTGTATTCAACATACGAAATATATCGTACACCTGCCTCTCTCGTATTTTCAGGAAAACCCTACACAGTAATTACTCGTGATAATGAGTGTGATTCGTGACTAAAACCACAAACTACCTGTCCGGTATTTCTTTATCTATGGATGGAATTTCACTCATTCCCCTCATTGCTTCTTCGTGCAGGTAATCTTTGCGTTTAAGTTCAAAGTTTCTGCCAAGGTAAAGCCTTTTAACCTGGTCATCTGCCGCGAGCTCTTCTGCGGTACCGTGTTTAAATATTTTTCCGTCAATCAGGAGATAGGCTCTGTCGCAGATAGAAAGTGTTTCGTTCACATTATGGTCGGTAATCAGGATACCAATGTTCTTATATTTTAATCTTGCTACAACAGATTGTATATCTTCCACCGCAATCGGGTCAACGCCTGCAAAAGGTTCATCCAGCAAAATAAATTTAGGATCAACAGCTAAAGCGCGGGCTATTTCTGTTCTTCTTCGTTCACCACCGCTTAATGAATCTCCATTGTTTTTGCGTACATGGTGCAAACGGAATTCATCAAGCAAAGCTTCCAGCTTATCCTTTTGTTCCGCTTTACTTAGCTTTGTTATTTCAAGCACAGCGGCAATATTATCCTCTACGGTAAGCTTCCTGAAAACCGATGCTTCCTGCGGCAGGTAACCAATGCCCATCTGCGCTCTCTTATACATAGGCAGCTTTGTAATATTTTTATCATCCAGGAAAACCTCACCTTCATCAGGCTTTATCAATCCTACCACCATATAAAAGGTAGTGGTTTTACCGGCACCATTGGGACCAAGCAGCCCTACAATCTCTCCCTGCTTTACTTCAACAGATACATGATTTACAACAGTGCGGCTGCTGTATTGCTTTACTAAATTGCTGGTGTGTATAGTTAAACTCAAGTATAAGAATTTGCGCAAAAATACAGTATACAAGGCATTGATTGCGGGCGCCCTGCTGTTTTAACAGGTATTTTTGGTATGCTGCGTTTGAGTTATGTTTGCAAATTATTTTGAAAGTACAGGCAATGAAAGTTACAGATCATTTAAAACAGGCTAAAAAAACATTAGTATCATTTGAAATACTTCCCCCGTTAAAAGGAAAAACCATTAACTCTATTTATGATCACCTTGATCCTCTAATGGAATTCAATCCTTCGTTTATAAATGTTACTTACCACAGGGCGGAACATATTTTTAAAAAGAAAGTTGATGGTAATTTTGAAAAAGTGGAAGTAAGAAAAAGACCTGGTACTGTTGGTATTTGCGCCGCTATTATGAACCATTATAAGGTGGATGCTGTGCCGCATCTTATCTGCGGCGGCTTTACTATCCGTGAAACAGAGGATGCACTGATTGACCTGTATTTTCTTGGTATTGATAATGTTTTGTTGCTCCGTGGCGATGCAGCTAAAAATGAAGCTTTTTTTGAGCCGGAACCTGAAGGCCACCGTTACGCGATTGATTTATTAAAACAAACTGCCAACCTGAATAACGGTATCTATCTTGAAGATGATATCCGCAACGGTTTCCGCACTAATTTTTGTATGGGTGTGGCCGGCTACCCGGAAAAACATTATGAAGCGCCAAACCTTGCAACAGACCTGAATTACCTCAAAGCCAAAGTGGATGCAGGCGCCGAATATATCGTTACGCAAATGTTTTTCGATAATAGAAAGTTTTTTGAGTTTGTAGATAACTGCCGTGCAAATGGCATTACCGTTCCAATTATACCGGGGCTTAAACCTATTTCTTCTAAAAAACAATTGAGCGTAATACCACGCACATTTCATGTTGATATACCTACTGACCTGAGCACTGAAATACTGAAATGCAAAACCGATGCTGATGTGGAACTGGTAGGAACAGAATGGCTGAAGCAGCAATCTATTGAATTAAAAAAATCAGGTGTGCCCATCCTGCATTACTATACGTTGGGTAAGCCGAAGATGATTGCAAATGTGGTGAAGGAAATAGTATAATGCTAATTTGAAAATGTTTTTGAACACGCCTGCAGGAGGTATGAAGGGCAGGGAGTTGCATGGGGAATATATTTCTCTTATGGCCTGAAGGTGATAACATTCTTCTTTGCGTTGAAACCGATAGCTGATACCCGATACTCATATCCCTATTCCACCAACGACTTAAACACCTTTTCATTCACTTTAACCGGGTATTTCTTTTTCAGATCTGCCAGCCATTTTTCTTCCAGCACAGCTTGGTAATCGTTTATCACCAAACCGCGGGCTTCCTCAAAACTTTTTTGGTCAGGACCTTTATAGGTATTGATAATGTATACAAAATTCACAGTGCCGTCTGAACTGTCGGTAACCATTTCCGTCAATTTGCCGGGTTGTATATCAGTGCCGTTGCCTGGAATCTGCGATATATCAAACCGTGCGGAGTCAGCAATAATTTTTCCGGATGTACTTTCAGCCATGCCTTTCCATTTTTTAATATAGGTGTGAATATCTTTTCTTACCTCTGCTGCAGTTGCCTTATCTGCAACGGTAAAAAATATTACACCGGCGCTTTCGCCCCACATATACCTGCTTTTATGCTCATCATAATATTTCTTCAATGCTGCTTTATCTTCAGATGCTTTATTCCATACTTTTCTTTCCATCACTTCAAATAACAGGTTGCCTTCAGCAAACTCTGTAAGCTGGCTGCTAAAACGAGCATCATAATTTTCAAGATGATTTTTGTAATACTCACTTGCTGAAGTGGAAATAAACTGCTTCATCATATCATTGTAAGGCAATACCGTGCTTCTCCTGCTTTCCTGCGCAAAATCAGCCCAATCCGACATCGTTTTATTTTCGTTGCCAACCGTAAACAGTACGGTTTTATCATTAATGTTTTTTACAGGAATAATACGATTGTTATTTAAAAAGCTATCGGTTGCTGTCCATAACGCTTCTTCGTCCTGCCATACCTTTTTGTAACCGGTAATAGTAAGCACATCTGCCAGGAATTTTTCTCTTGCTATTTTTTCACGGCTATCCTGCAATACCTGGTCTTTAAATAATGTGTTAGCCTGTAGCGAGTCTGTAGATACCGGTAAATATTTTACACGCTTTACTATATGTATACCGAAAGATGTTTCAAATGGTTTTGTTATGTCGCCATCTTTTTGCAGCGCAAAAACCGTGTTTTCAAATATGGGTTCATACCTGCCCACGCCGAAGTCAGGCATTAAACCGCCCGTGGTGGCTACATTTCTTTCGCCGCTGTATTGCCTGGCAAGCGCTTCAAAATCTCCACCCTTCATTATTACATTGTATAAAGAATCGGCTAAGCGTAGCTGTTGCTTTTTTTCTTCGTCAGATGGCTTTGCTGCATAAAGCAATAATATTTGCGCTGCTCGCATTTTTCCTATTGCGGGTCTTTCTCCGGTTTTCTTTAAAATATGATAGCCGATATTGCTTTTATATGGAGCTGAGTAAGCGTTGTCGGGTAAGGCATACGCTATATTTTCAAGTGCATAGGGCAAAGTAAAAACAGTTATGAACCCAATATCGCCTTTGCTGGTTTGCGCTGAAACGTCCTGCGAATAATTTTGCGCTACTTCTGCAAAATCTTCATTGTTTTTTAAAGCGGTATATGCTTTTTGTATTTCTTCAAATGCTTTTGCTGTATCTGAAAAAACAGCATATTTATATGCGGCAGGATTTCTCAACATGGATTTATCAAAAGGCACAAATATGTGTGATATCCGGATATCTTTCCGGCTTCGCTCAAATGCTTCCCAAATAAGTTGCTGAATTACTTTTTCATCGTTGGTATAATCTGACTCCAACTGTGCCCGAAAATTTTTGGTGTCATTTTTCTGTTGAGGCAGGGTATCAAGCTTCATGTCTTTAGCTGCCTGCACCTTTAATTTAAAGGCAATAAAAAGATCAAGATAATCACGGAGTGCCTGCTCTGTTTTATCGCCGGTATTATTTTTATAAAAGGCGCTCAGGAATTCTTCTTTATCTACTTTATGACCTTTGAAGGAAAACAGCGTTTGTGCATGCAGGTTATTACCGCATATAATGAGCGCAATTGCAATAAAAATTTGTTTCATACTTCGGCTTGCGAATTTTTTTAATGAAAGGGTATACGGCACATATTATTAACAGGTGCCGCGTATAAATCGGGTTGTTGCACAATGCTCAAAGCTGTACTGCAGCTGAAGCGTGCGACGCAACGAAGTTTCATAGTAGTACCGGAGTTGGTTTCAAAATAAAAAAATACCAATTCATTATTATGGTATTAAATCTATACGGCAATAGCTACTTTTTATTGTCTTTCAGCTTTACCTGTATCAAATCATCCAATTGCTCGTAGTTAAGCTTTTTGGCTATTATATGTTTATCCTTATCTAAAAGATAAAGCATTGGCGTTTGGTACACATCAAACAATTGCTTGTAGCCGGCTTTGCCTGCGTTGTATTCTGTGTCTTTCACTTCGGGCAACTGGTATACATGTATCCAGCCTTCGAGCTGATGCTCATTTATAAATTTAAGCCAGGCTTCTTTGCCGCCATCCGTCATTACGCCATATACTTTAATGCCCTGCTGCTTCCATTTATGCTGAAACAGGGAATCTACTTTGGGCACTTCAACCTGGCAGTGACCGCAGGTAGGGTCCCAAAAACAAAGCACAATATACGGGGCATTGATGCTGTAGAGCGGCGTTGCTTTGCCTGCCGTATCAACCATATTCATATCAGCAGCCTTTTCGCCAATCAGGTTTGCCATGAGGCTGTAAGCACGGTCAAACACAGCTTTCTTATACTTCTCGCTCATCCAGTAGTCAGCCTTGCCCGGGGCATAATATCTTTCAAACAGGTTTACAAAAACGGCATCCTGCCCCATGTATGTCGGGTTAATGTATTTTTCTGTAAGTGTAGAAAGCAGGAATTTGAACATCTCTTTATTTGAAGATGAAATATCGAGTATACTATTTGCTGCTTTGCTTAATGAATCAGGATGCTGCGGAAGCACATTGCTAAAATACCGCTGAAGCTTTGGCTCAAAAACGGGGGTACGCACCAAACGGTCATCTGTAAACGAAACGCCATCCCAATAATGTTTTTTATAGTATTGATAGGCGAATAATGAATCATATTTACCGCCGGGATGTTTTGCAGCGTCGGGCACTCTGGGCTCTTGCAATACATTAAAAATAGCAGACAACAAATGCGCGGGGTGATCTTTCATAAATTGCTCACGGTATTGCGTCATTTCAGTATTCAGCTTTGTAAGCTGCGCTTTGATTTTTACGGAATCAGGATTAGCTGGATTATCTTTTAATTGCTTTTGCAGGTTGAATATGGTTTTGCCTTTTTCCTGTGCTACTTTTTGATACGCCACAAATAAATCATTGTCCGGAGAATTGGTGAACTGCATTTTGCCGATAACATTGCTGGTATCGGTAGCAACATAAAATTGCTGCTGCTTGTCGATCAGCATTTCAAACCAACCATTTTTTTCAGGAAAAATAACCATGTATACTCCACCCATTAGTTTTTCTTTTCCGGAAAAAGTCACTTCGCTTTTATCATTCAATGCGGCAGAATCTACAATATATTGCTTGCTGCCAAAGTGATGACCGAGGTATAAATACCCTTTTGTAAAGGGCCTGAGGGTAACTTTTATCTGGTAGCCCGTTTGTGCAATAACTGCAAACTGAAAAAGAATAAATGTGACGAAAAAAATACTTTTCTTCATATGTATATAACGCTAATCTTGTTGCTTAACGTTTTTAATTAGGAATTTTTTTTGAGTCCAAGTTGCTCTTCGAGCAAAGCGATAATTCTGTCTTTATCTGCCACCGCTGCTTCCAGCACTGCCACCTGTTTTCTTAACAGGAGTATCACTTCTTCTCGTGCGGAAACCGGTGTTTTTCCTTCCTGCATATATCCACCCACTACAGGGTCATTATCACTTTTTACAATCATCTCGCCTTTACCGGTTAGTATCCACTTTACATTCAGCTCAGGAAATGCTTTGTGAATTTTCTCTATAATATCAGAGCCTATCGTGCCTTTACCCTTGAACTGCTTGTTTAAATATCCATTGGAGATGTTGCAGGCCTGTTCAAACGTAAAAGGTTTTAGTTTCTTGTGGTTCAGATATTTATATAGCCGGTACTGGTCTCAAAGATAATATTTATCGGTTATGCATTAGCTTCCGGCAAATTAAACGCCGGGCTGGCGCAAATATCGCCTAAACAAACCCCATATATTCATAACGCTTTCCCAATATACTTTTATCATCAGCATCAAGCCATTTATTTAAAATGGTGGCATATACATTTTTAAAATCTACTGTGTATTTCAAATCACCATCCTGCAGGTCGGCAAGATTGCTTACAGGATTGATTAATCCTTTTTGTTTTAAACCACCGCTTATTAAAAACATATTATTGGCTGTACCGTGATCAGTGCCGCGACTTGCATTTTGCTGCACCCGGCGACCAAACTCGGAGAATGTAAACAACAATACATCTTCAAAACGATTGCTCTGTTTAAGGTCACGCACAAAAGACGATACGGCATTGTTCATTTCTGTAAACAATTGCTGCTGCTGTGCAGGCTGGTTTGTGTGGGTATCAAAACTGCCCAGCGATACATAGTACACACGCGTATTAATATCAGAAAAAATAAGTGAGGCGATTGTTTTAAGACTGTTTCCCAGTTCTGTTGAAGGGTATTCAGCACCGGTAGGATGCAGCCTGCTCTGCTTAAAAATATAATCGGCGGAAGAAAGTGTTTGTGCCAAAGTTTTATACAGGTAATCAACCGGCTCTTCCGCATTGGTATTATGTTGCTGCAGCACATCTTTAAAAAATTTTTCATTAGATGTGCCGTATAAACGTTTGGGGTCTTTAACAGCTATGCCATTCATATCTTTTCCTTTCAGCGCAAGGCTTAATATATCATCCATCTCAATTGCCTGTGTCGGCTTATCACAATACCGGCACTGTGCGTCTAAGTATCGTCCAATCCAACCGGTATTCCAGTATTGTTCACTCTGGCTCGCCGCTTGCCAGATATCCATACTGCGAAAATGAGAACGGTCAGGATTCGGGTAGCCTACACTGTTAATAATGCCCATGCTTCCGTCGTGAAACAGTTCCTGTAATCCTGTAAGGGCAGGATGCAAGCCAACTTCATCGGTTATTGCAAGCGCTTCTGTTTGCTGAATGCCAAGCGCTGGCCTCGCCTTATAATACAAATCATTCCTGAAAGGAATAACGGTATTCAGCCCATCATTACCTCCGCTTAATTGCAATACCACCACAACCTTATTGCCGGGTGGCACCATTTGTTTTCTTTCAAAGGCTTTTAAAAACCCTGGCAACATCATTGAAGCTGTAGCGAGTGAACCTACCTGCAAAAATTCTTTACGTTTTATCAGCATAGTGAATGTTATTAATAGTGAATGGCAACGGGCAATACGCAATAGTCAATGGTGAATCAATACCGTTTCTTAAGATGTTGGTGATAACACCAACATCGGCGGTCGCCGTTGCGGGTGTTGTCACCCGCAACTACACAAGCGTTAAGGAAACGACATTGAATGGTGAATAATCAATCGTCCATTATATTCAATATTCACTATTGCCTGTTCACAATTCTCCTCAGCACATCTGGTATTCAGGCATGCTCATTATTTGTATCGTGGCGGTTTTTATAAACTGCTCACGGCTATCAATAACCGAATAGTGTCTTATCAACTCCCCGGAAATAGTATCATTGGTTTGCAACAGCAACCCGGTTATAGTTTTTGTTAAATCTTCTTTTTTTATTTTATCGAAAGAAGAAAGATATGCATGCCAGTCTATAGATGTTTTAACTTCTTTGCCTAAGAGGTTAATTTTTTTCTTCCCGGGCTTAACAGCAGCCTTTAATCCGCTGTCCTTCATTCCCATCATCTGGTCGTCGTCATCTTTTGGTTTTACATTAAACACATCCGCTTCGCTGAGTATTTTTGGCAACCGCATGCGTACCATCAATGTAGAACTGTCAATCCAGGCTTTGCCACCGGGCCAACCTGCAACATTGGGTGGATACATCAATAGTTGCCCTAACACTCTTTGAACCAATAGAAAGAAATTTTTATTTCCTACTTCCATCGGCAGCATTCGTTGAATGCCTACGATCAATTCTATGGGAGATTTTATTCTTGTTCCTGTATTTTTTTCTTCGTAAAACCAGCCGCTTGAAAAAATATTGTTGAATAACTGTTGTAGATTATAGCCACTTTTGTAAAAGTCATTAGCTAAGTGCTGCACTTTATCATCATCAACATTTTCATTCACAAAAAATCGGTATAATTTTTTTGTGATGAAGAGCGCTGTTTGCTTTTGCTCCAGTAATATATTCAGTATATCATCACCGTTAAAGTTGCCTGTTCTTCCTAAAAAGCTTTTTACGCCGTCATCATGCTGCTGCTTGCGAAAAATAAATTCGCCCTGCGCATTTGCTCCCCAACCGGTAAATGCTCTTGCAGCTTCTTTTACATCCTGTTCGCTGTAATTACCACGGCCAAATGTGAATAATTCCATTACCTCTCTGGCAAAATTTTCATTGGGATGATTTTTTTTATTCTGGTTATTATTCAGAAAATTAATCATAGCCGCGCTTTTGGATACTGCAAAAAGCAATTCACGGAAATTACCAATAGCATTGCTGCGAATAATATTTAATAATTGCTGCTGGTAAAGCGCACTAAGGCTGCGGCAGGCAAAATGTCCGTGCCAGAAGAATGCTGCTTTTTCGCGCAACTGTGCTTCACCGCTAACCATATCATTTATCCACTGTAAGTTAAGATCAGCAATGCTCTGCCTGTTCTTTTCGCGGATCATCTTTTTTTCGGCAGCAGTCATTTCTCTCTTCATCAGTTTTGCCGGTATGCCTGCATCTATCATCATATCCATTATATAACTATCAACAGTATTATAAAGCTGTGGTTCCCTGGCTGATGTTTTAACGAGATCATTCCATATATGTTTGGATGAATAATCATCAATACTATTCAACTGTGCAACGGATGGCCCAAAACCGGCGCGCCACAAAAGATGTATATTCTTCCTTTGTTTTACATCAGGCATTATAAAAATTTTGGCTAAGACCCGGAATATGCAGAATGGTTTAATCTGTGTTAAAAGAAGAGGCGAATTATTATATGTGTTATATAAAAATTTGGATATATAAATTGTTTAATTAGTCGGAAACAGTAGCGTTCGATCCTTTCAGGATCTTAGCACAAGTTGAGAAGAAGGAGAGTGAGATATATGAATGGTTTCTTGGTAATAGACGCTAATATTCACTAAAGTTTGATTTATATTCAAAAAGCAATGTTAGTGAGTATATGTTACCAGCATTTATCTTTATATATTGCAACATAATAAACCCATACTTATGAGAGGCAGAACCCTGCTTGTATTATTTGCTTTTATTTTTTTTAAAAACTATGCTTATTCCCAGTCCATCGATTTGTCTAAAGCAGTTATTTGGGTAGGTGATTCTAAAACAGTTTCTCTTGCAAAACCATTGCAGGTTTTAAAAGAAGAAGTGCAGAAAAGAACAGCGATTGACCTTGCTGTTGCTGAAAAATCCCCGGAAGAAAATCAATCAGCCATATACCTTGTAGTAAGCGAAAAAGAATCTAAACTTTCAAAAGAATTGCGCGCAGCCACCGGCAGCTTTCCTGAACCTGGCGAAGAAGGTTTTAAACTCATTGTATATAAACCATCATCATCCGTAATTATTATTGGTAAAGATGCAAGAAGCATATTATACGGCATCGGAAGATTTTTACGCAAAGCAACCATGCAGGGTGGGCAACTGACATTGCCGGAAACTGTTTCCATATCAACCTCACCCAAATATCCTATACGTGGTCATCAGTTAGGATTTCGCCCAAAAACAAATTCATACGACGCATTTTCTGTTAAGCAGTTTGACCAGTATATACGCGAGCTCGCTTTGTTTGGCGCGAATAGTATTGAAATTATGCCGCCCCGCACAGATGATGACGATACCAGCGTTCACATGAAGCTGCGCCCTGAGAAAATGATTATTGAGCAGGCAAAAATCTGCAAAGCATACAATCTTGATGTGTGGATGTGGTATCCGAATATGGGTCCTGATTATTCCAATCGTGATTCACTGAAAAAAGAAATACAGGAGCGGATGGAAATATTTGGTTCACTTCCCAAGTTAGACCATGTATTTGTGCCTGGTGGCGACCCGGGCGATTTGGAGCCTGAGCAATTGTTTAACTGGCTTGGCAAAGTTGCCCTGGCGCTACGGCAAATGCATCCCAAAGCAAAAGTGTGGGTATCGCCTCAGGCATTTCGTCCCACAAAAAAATGGACAGATGATTTTATCAGGCTTGCCAACAACAGTTACCCCTGGTTTGGTGGTGTAGTATTTGGCCCCTGGGTAAAAATTCCGGTGGCAGAATTAAGAAAACAACTGAGAGATTCTATACCCATCCGTATGTACCCGGATATTACGCACAGTTATACTGCGCAATACCCCGTGCCGGATTGGGATGTTGCTTATACTATGACGTTAGGAAGAGAATGTATTAATCCAAGACCGGAAGATGAAAAACATATACACAATGTTTTTGCAAAATATGGAGCCGGCAGCATCAGCTATTCAGAAGGAACTAACGATGATGTAAATAAGTTTGTGTGGAGCGACCAGGACTGGAATCCTGAAACACCTGTTATTGAAACCATACGCGATTATTGCCGTTTATTCTTTGGCACTGATCTTACAGAACCGGCAGCGCAGGGAATAATGAATCTTGAAAAAAATTTCCGTGGGCCATTGCTTACCAATAAAACAGTTGAACAAACTTTAATGCAATGGCAGGATATTGAAAAGAAAGCGCCGCAAGAACTTACACTGTTTAATTTCCGGTTTCAGATGTGCCTGCTGCGTGCATATTATGATGCGCTTATACAACGCCGCTTAATTTATGAAACCGCGCTTGAAGCCAAAGCAAAAGAAGTATTGCAGCATGCAACGTCCGCAACTATTGCAGCCGCCATTCAGGAAGCGAAAGAAATATTAGCGCAATCAAAGCAAAAACCTGTTGGGCTGGCGTTGAAAGAAAGGTGCAACACTTTAGCGGATTCTTTATTCAGCACAATTGGCGCACAACTCACCGTTGAAAAACATGGCGGTGTTTCCGGCAGAGGAAATTTTATGGACAATATAGATATGCCATTGAATGATGCGCCCTGGCTCAATGATCAGTTGAATGCATTTGAAAAAACAACTGATGCCAATGATATGCTGGTTAGAGTAAATGAAATGCTGCATCGTACAGATCCGGGGCCTGGTGGTTTTTATGATCATTTCGGTTCTGCGGAAAGCAGGAGCAAAATAATATCAAACAAAACATGGGCCGAAGATCCGGGCAGCCTGGAATCGCCACGCAAATCTTATGGCATTGGCATTATAGGTGAAGAATGGGTAGACGAAATAAAAGCCCAGGGCTTTTCAGGGCAAACAACGCCCGCCGCCTGGATGACACAGATCAACACATTATATGATCAGCCGTTGCAAATAAACTATTCAAACCTTGATACAACCGCCACTTACAAAATGCGGATCACTTACACCGGTCGCTTCCGCTCTAAAGTAAAGCTGGTTGCCAATGATAATATCGTAATTCATGATTTTTTGCAAACCGGTCAAAAGCCTGTACATGAATTTGATATTCCGCACGAGGCTACCGCAACCGGCAGAGTAGTGTTTACATGGAGTTGCGATGAAGGGGAACGGGGGTCACAGGTTACAGAAATATGGTTAATCAGGAAGTGATATAATCCATAATTAAATTAGCCCTTGCGCCGGTTTCCCCTGTACTTGGGCATTTACCTTCGCCATGTAATTCTTTTACAATAGTTTCAAACAATGGTTGCTGCACATGTTCAGGATATGGAATATCGTATTCAGTTGTTTCATCGGCAGTTTCAACTTTTATTTTAGTAGCTGTAAAAAATGAGAAACTTATTTTACCCTTCGAGCCGATAAATTGTCCCTGGTCAATGCGTTGTTCTTTATTTACGGTAAAGCACCAGCTTCCGTTACCAACAATTCCATTTTCAAATTCATAATTTGCCACTACTATATCATCAGCTTTATATAAATGCGCCTGGTTGCGTGCAATGCCTTTGGCATATGTTATTTCGCCAAACAAAAACTCCAGGATATCAAATTGGTGAGATGCAAGATCATGAAAATGTCCGCCGCCGGATATTTCAGGAAACACCCTCCAGCGCGGCTGAGGATTTTCTCCCACTTCTTCATCATAAGGTTGCCAATGCAAAGCAATATTCACGCACCTTATATTACCGATCACTTTTTTATCAACCAGTTCCCTGAGCTTTAAAAAATAGGGTAATGTTCTCCTGTAATATGCTACAAATACCGGCACGCCTGCTTCGCGGCCAAGCCGGTTAATTTCTTCGCACTCCTTAAAATTTCTCGCCATTGGTTTTTCTATATATACCGGCTTGCCTGCTTTTATCACCTTAGCGGCATACTCCAAATGAACATCAGGCGGAGTAGCAATATATACTGCATTTACACCAGGATCATTAATCAGTTCATCTACATTTGTATACCATTTGGGCACATTATGTCTTTTGGCATAGCCTGCAGCCTTATCTGCTTTTCTTGCCATTACTGCAACCAATGAGGAGTTTGTTACTTTATTTATTGCCGGGGCGCCACTCTTTTTTTCTGTTACGCTTCCGCAACCAATCATACCCCATTGTATATGCTGCATAGTATTATTTTTTTATCAGATAACAGGTGTGATATCTTTATTGCCGCCATCGCCTGCATCGCCAACCGCTTTCTTTATAATATTGATATCGCTGTTTAGTTTTTGACTGAACAACGCTATATCTGAACTGTGTACCACAATATCAACGCCTTCCTGAATCCATTTTATTTGCTGCTCCGGCGTTAATGAAAAATGTATGCCAACAGACAATCCCTTTTTCCTGCTGGTATGGATGATTTGTTTAACGGCTTTATCAAAATCAGGATTATCGTATTGCTCCGGAATACCGAGGCTGATAGAAAGATCATGTGGACCAATAAATACAGCATCTAAACCGGGAACACTCAGCAATTCATCCAGCTTGTCTAATGCCGGAACACTTTCAATATTAGCTATACAAATATTACCCTCGTTGTATTTGGCAAGATAGGCTTTCATATCTGAGGATAATTCTTTCTCACCATTCATTACCTCGTTCAATATTTTTCCCTTGAGCGGGCGAAGTTTTGTTGCAGCAACCAGTTCCTTTATCTGCTTTACAGATTCAAGATAAGGCGCAATTACACCTTTCGCGCCGGCGTCTATACATTGCCCTGCCAGGTAAGGATCGGGTGCAGGGATGCGTACAACAGGCGTTATATTGTAAGACAGCATGATCTGGCACATACGTGACATTTCAGACCTGTCTATCGCTATATGTTCGGTATCAATAAATGCAAAATCAAGTGCAGCTTTTTTGAAAATAATTGGCCAGCCTGGTGAAACAGAGGTAAAGCAGGTGCCATATACTCTTTCTCCCTTCTTCAGCTTCTGCAGCATATTTGTGTTGATGGTTGTTCCCATAAAATTACCTGTGTTATAAATATTCCAGGTGGGTAAGAGAATAGTTAAGCGGTGACATACTCAACCATACCTGACATCAGACCATAACCGCACTTACACATCGGCACTAAAAATATGCAGCCTCGTTTTAAGATGAGAAACTTTGCTTTGCAAACTTCTTACTTTAGTCAGCAAATGTGCTATGGCATCTATCCCTTCCATATTAATATCAAGATCGTAATGCAGACGAACGAATTTTTCCAGTTCGTTCAACTGGTTGCCATGAATAAATGATTTTTCTTCAACCGTAACAATATCAATCAACCCGTATTCGCTCAACTGGCGGATGAAGGAGACTTCAATATTATATTGTGTGCAACACGCTTCCTGCGGTATAAGATCTTCTGATGTATACATAACAGTGTAATTAAGATTGAGATAATTCTCTGAATAATTCTTTTTGCTTTTCAGTTAAGCCTGTTGGAATTTTAATATTCCATGTTATAATAAGGTCGCCAAATTTTCCTTCTTCTTTATATACGGGAAAGCCTTTTCCTTTTAATCTTGTTTTGGTTCCGTTTTGTGTTTCAGCATTAACTTTCAGTTTTACTTTTCCATCCATCGTGTCAATGGTTTTATCTCCACCAAGCACGGCAGTATATAAGTCAAGTTCACCGGTTGCATATAAATCGCTGCCCAATCTTTTAAAAATATCATCTTCTTCAATATGGAAAGTAATATACAGGTCGCCGGCGGGCCCCCCGTTTGCGCCAAGCGCGCCATATCCTTTTAGTTTTATCGTTTGTCCGTCGGCAATACCAGCAGGAACAGTTATACGTACGTTTTTATCATTAACGGTAAATGTACGTTTATGTGTTGTGTATGCTTCTTTAAGCGTGATGGTTAATTCCGCATTATAATCCTGCCCTTTAAATTGTGCCTGTCTTCTGCCGCCGCCACCTCCGCCTGCAGCGCCACCAAACATGGAGTTGAAGAAATCAGAAAAATCGCCTGAAGAAAAATCTTCAGAAGAAAAACTACCTCCCCCAAAGCCGCCGCCATAACCTTCGCCCGCATTATAGCTTCTGCTTTGCTGATGGCGTTTTGCTTTTTCAAATTCTTCTGCATGTTGCCAGTCCTTACCATACTGGTCATACTTCTTTCGCTTTTCAGGATCACTTAATACCTCATTAGCTTCATTGATCTGCTGAAATTTTTTGTTTGCTTCTTTGTCGTTGGGATTTAAATCAGGATGGTGCTTCCTTGCCAGTTTTCTATACGCTTTTTTAATATCGTCCTGACTTGCATTTTTATCCAATCCTAAAACCTTGTAATAATCTATGAATTCCATATGCTTTTCCTGCTATAGTTGATAAATGTTTACTATAAATTTACGAAACAGCTATTAATCGTTATTATTTAATATAGCTATCCCGATTTTACTACAGTTCCTAAGGTATTTTGAAAAAAACTGTCTCATTCACTTTCGTTATTCCTGTTTAATATGCATACATCAACTGTTAATCCATCAGAAAATCTGGATAAAGTGAATTCATCCTGCAAATTATTCCGGTTATCGAAATAAGGGTATACCCGTATCATACTAAAGCTTGTTTCACGTTTTATATATACGAAACCGTATTTTATGAAAAAGATATCAATTTTACTTGTCGCATTTTTAATCACTACCGGTTTAAAAGCCCAACAGAATTATCATTTTGTATCACAGCAGCATCAGCGTGTTAAATACGACTCTACAAGTAAAGCATACTTTATAGAAAAAGAAGTAAACCAGTTAGCAAATATCAACGTAACTGAAAAAAATATTTCTTTTACTACCAATGATGGCAATACGACTTACATGACCATAGTAAAATTAGAAAATGCTCATCTTGATTCTCTTGATAAAAAAATAAGTTTTGCAGTGAATGGAATAGATAGCAAAACAGGCAAACAGGTAAAATTAGGTTTCTGGTTTATAGGTGAAGAGCTTGATGAAGTAAACTACATCGATCTTTCTACCCAAACTACTATTGGTTATAAAGATTTAAGCGTAAGCAGCGAAGCAATTGCACAGTCTGTAGCAGTAGCAAGACCTGTTAAGGCAAGAAAATAATAAAGAGTGCAAATAGCTTAAAGTCCATAATATACATTTCACTGGTCAGAAAAAGGCGTTTCCAAAAGGAAATGCCTTTTGAATTTTGCAATAATATCGCGAGGAGCTTGCTTCAAAAGCAGTTAAATGCTCAGGAATAAAGAATTTGTTTAAATTAGAGAAAAGTGCTAATCTCACAGGTTTAAAAACCTGTGAGATTTATAATTAAAACTTATATCCTACACTAAACCTCAGGTTTGTTCCGGGCTCGGCCTGCCAGTAGTAAAAGTTGCTCCAGTTATAAAAAGCACCGGAATAGAGATATTTATTTAAAATATTGTTTACCACCAGGTTGAAAGACATTTTTTCTTTCTGGTATGATAAGCTGCCATCCAGCCTGAAATAATCCGGCAGGCTTTGTTCAGAACCATCAAACACATACCACGGTGAACGTTTAGCCTGGTACTGGTAACCAACAGAAATACCCAACCTATTTAATCCCCTATATCAAACTTATAGTTTAACCATGCATTCTGCACATGCCTGCTGGAGCCTGCTACCTGGTTGCCAACAATGCTGCGGTCGGAGTCTTTGGTGATTTTTGCTTCAGTAGCAGAAGATTAAGAAAGAACTATAGAAAGATGTGTTTGCTATGTCATTTTATGCGGAGGATGGAACGGATGCAATCCGTAACCCTCCATAACATCCGCATACTTCGTACGCTATTTTAAGACAAAGCCGTATTTACTCATTATGCAACCAGCGCGTTCATTTATATTTTGGTAATTGCTCATCAATTTTCTTTTTTAACCATTTTGACATAATTTCAAAAACAATAAAACCAATAGTGATAGATACCAGCCATTCAAACACATGAAATGTTTGTTGATGAGCCCATCTTTCATGAATAAATGCGTTGAAAATAAAACGAAATGCTTAAGCAAATTGCAGACGAGAGCTGACAGTTGAAAGCCGATTGCTCGCATAATTCCCCAAACCTTCCTATCTTTAAAACAAAGCTTAAAAAATATTTGCCGTATGAGCCAATACAATATCAATCGCCGACAGTTTATCCGCGGAGCATCCGCAGCACTTGCACTCGCCTCACTAAAAGCCGATGGTATGGGTTTTTTAAGCACTGTGCCGGCAAGGCGTGTGGCGTTGATTGGCACGGGCTGGTATGGCAAAAGCGATTTGTTCCGGTTGATACAGGTAGCGCCTGTTGATGTGGTAGGGCTTTGTGACCCTGACAGGCATCAACTGGAGAAAGCTGCCGATATGGTAAGCCAGCGGCAAAGCAGTCATAAAAAACCTCCAATGTATGGTGATTTTCGCAAATTGTTATCTGAACAAAAACCGGATATTGTTTTGGTAGGTTCACCCGATCACTGGCACGCATTGCATACCATCACTGCATTACAGGCGGGCGCACACGTATATGTGCAAAAGCCCATCAGCGTTGATGTAATGGAAGGCGAAGCGATGATTGCCGCAGCAAGAAAATACAATAAAGTAGTGCAGGTTGGCACACAAAGAAAAAGCACACCACATTTAATAGAAGCGAAGAAAAACATCGTTGATGCGGGACTGTTAGGTAAAGTATCGCATGTAGAAATGTGCTGCTATTATCATATGCGCAATAATGGTAACCCGCCGGTACAGGCAGTGCCTGATTTTTTTGATTATGAAATGTGGACGGGCCCCGCGCCATTGCGCCCTTATGATGGATTACCGCATGTTCGCTGGTGGCGCACATTTATGGAATATGGCAATGGTATTATGGGCGATATGTGCATACATATGTTTGACACCGTGCGATGGATGCTGAAGCTCGGTTGGCCAAAACGCATTACATCAACCGGCGGTATATATGTAGATAAAACCGGTAAGAGCAATATTGCGGATACCCAGTCTGCTATTTTTGAATATGATGAGTTAGAATGTATTTGGCAGCACCGCAGTTGGGGCACGCCTGCCGACCCGGAATATCCCTGGGCTTTTAAATTATATGGCGAGAAAGGTACGCTGTGTGGCAGCACCATGAAATATGATTTTATTCCTAATGGCAAGGGAGAAAAAATACATAAGGATGTGGTATATGAAAAAGAGAAATACCCGGAAGATGTAAATGAGCCTGATATTGAACTGAATGCAGCGCCTGCAACACGCCTGCATATGCTCGATTTTTTAAACGCGATTGACAATAAAACAAGACCCATTGCCGACATAGAAGAAGGACATATTTCAACGGCCAGTTGCATTATCGCCAACCTTTCCATGAAATTAGGCAGGGCATTGACGTATGACCCGGTTAAAAAAGAAATTACAGGAGACCCGGAAGCAACTAAATTATTGACGAGAGAATATAGAGGGCCTTGGGTACATCCCGGAGTGTAAGATGACTACAAGTGAAATCCTATCTTCAAATTTGTAATATTCGATAAAGGTCTGCCGTTGCTACATGAACGATATAACAGGATAACTATATCCCTCAATATTAAAAGTAATGTTGTTAAATATCGTATCTCATATAAATAAAATGAGAGCATTATTTTTATACAACCTGTCACATTTCCCAGGCAAAACCCACTATCAACTTTTCTGATTACTATTTCCCCTGTTCCCTCTCTCATTCCTAAACCCCGGTTTTCCATTATTTCCTCCACCATTGCGCGGGTTATTACTTTTTGATCCACGATGCTGTTGTTGCGAAGGCTGGCCTGGATTTTTTTGTTCGCGTTGTTCCCTTTGTTCTTTATTATTATTGTTTTTGAACTTTTTCTTCCTGTCGTTTTTTTCGAGCGTACGCAGGCTTATCTGCCCTACCACGTCCACAAATTCAGGTTCAATTTCCTTAGGTTTGCTTGAGGTAACCTCCTCGGTTTCGAGCGTTTCGGGCCTGATACCTTTGGCGTTCATGCTTTTTATTTTCCGAACTGTTTCAATAGACAGCGGGTACTGTTTGCTGCTTTCCGGAAGCGTATACCACATCAGGTTGCGGAAAATATCCTTTTTTATGAGTAATGCATTGCCCTTTACGGTTTCAAGTATATCTGCGTTTTCAGGGAATCCCTGCAAAGCATCAAGATAGGTATCCAACTCGTAATTAAGACAGCATTTAAGCCTGCCACACTGGCCACTTAATTTTGTTTGGTTGATGCTGAGATTTTGATAACGTGCTGCAATAGTAGTTACGCTTTTAAAGCTGGTTAACCAGGTGCTGCAACATAGCTCACGTCCACAGCTTCCGATGCCCCCCACTTTAGCGGCTTCCTGGCGGGAGCCGATCTGCTTCATCTCAACCTTTACTTTAAACTCAGAGGCATAGGCTTTGATCAGCTCACGAAAATCTACACGCCCGTCTGCGGTGTAAAAAAATGTCGCTTTTCGCCCATCCGCCTGAAATTCTACCTCACTTAATTTCATTTCAAGTTTTAGCTGTCTTGCTATTGAGCGTGCCCGCATAAGGGCTTTGGGTTCCCTCTCCTTATTCTGGCGCATCTGCTCCAGGTCGCGGTCTCCGGCGCGGCGAAGCACTTTCTTTATATCGGGGTTGTTTTCTTCAACTCCTTTTTTCTTCAATTGCAATCTTACCAATTCGCCGGTTAAGTTCACCTCCCCAACATCAAAGCCGCTTACGCCTTCCAGCGTTACCAGTTCGCCTTTTTCAAAAAGATGCACGGTGCTGTTGCGGTAAAATTCTTTCCTGCTTCCCTTATTAAAAGAAACTTCAATAATGCGGCACATGGTTTCCGCATCTGATATCGGCAGGTTAGTCAGCCAGTCGTGTACATTCATCCGGTTACATCCACCGGTGCTGCATCCTCCATTGCTCTTACAACCCTTAGGTTTTCCGCCGGTATTTGTACCACAGCTACTACAACCCATATATGAGTATTCGTTAAATAGTTAATAAACACCTGAGCGGAGACTATACAATTGTTACAGATAGCGGCAAAGCGCAGAATTATCCTGCTGAAGTATATCCGGCAATTGCCGGACAATATATCTATAAAGCCGCAGGGCAAAAATGGTAACGGCTGAAATCAGAATAACCTATATTGAATTAAACTAAACTGCTGTTCGTTGCCCACAAAATTCAACTCACAAACCACTGTAACAATATATATAAGCATCCTTTTCAGGATAATTGTTTCCAAAAATAACGAAATATTGCCAATATTAATTTATCAGGACAAAACTTCCTTTAAAACCGGTAGCGACCGCATGGCTCCGAAATCATTAACGTGGAGGGTATAGAATTGTATTACGGCATCAAGCACCTGCCGGCGTATAATATTATTTAATATGATGCCAGGCAGTTCATGAGGCTGCATAGCCTTTTGCAACTGGGAAATGGCAAAGGCTGCTTCCCCATCAGCATAGAAATAATGCGGGGGGATTTCTTTTACAAACCGGCCTTCCTGTAAATCGAGAATGGGGTTTTGGGTAGAATAATTATCCTGGATTCCTGAACCCAGGAAAGCGCTTAGGTGTATGGCGAAAAAGCCGGGATAGTTAACGGTGATCTTTGCATCAACACTATCCAGTTGAATATAAGCGTCTTCAATAAAGGCATACAGGTCCGGGTTGTTTTCAGGTTGCTTTAGCACCTTCTGTAGTAGCTCCGTTATAAACATTGCCACCGCGTTCTTGTATACATTAAAGAAAACCTGCTGGAAAAGATAATGCCATTTGGCTTCTTTTATTCGCTGGAGGTTTTTAAGCTCGTTGTGATATACCTCCATATCAAGTATGGAAGCCGGCTGGAAAAGGTTTCCTTTTAAAGCCGATTTCCTGCTGGTTCTCACCCCGTTAACGAGGTAAGATTGTATTCCAAACAGTTCAGTGTAAATGAGTGCAATAATGGATGTTTCACCATATGTAACGGTGCGTAATACTATACCCTTAGTAGGAAAAACCATCTTTTATGTCTTGCATAAAATATTTTACGCAACTTTCAGCATACTCATCTTGCTGTTGCTGAATTTATGTTCTGCATAATCCAGGGTAAGATGAAACTCTTTGTTCCCGGATGTGGGCATTTCGAACATGGCATCAGTAAGAATATTTTCGCAAATGCTGCGCAAACCTCTTGCACCTAATTTATATTCAAGCGCTTTGGAAACAAGGAAATCTAAAACAGCATCGTCTATCTTCAGTTTTATACCCTCCATTTCAAAAAGGCGGACATATTGTTTGATGAGCGCGTTTTTAGGCTCGGTAAGAATAGACCTGAGCGTGGTTGCATCCAGCGGGTTGAGGTAAGTAATAACCGGCAAACGACCCAGCAGTTCGGGAATGAGCCCGAATGATTTCATATCCTGGGCGTTTACATACTGCAACAGGTTTTTCTTCATGCTTTCCTGCTGATCTTTATTCACATTAAAACCAATAGCATTGGTATTAACCCTGCGGGCAATCACTTTATCAATGCCGTCAAAAGCGCCACCGCAAATGAATAATATATTCTGTGTATTTACTTTTACCAGCTTTTGCTCAGGATGTTTTCTGCCGCCTTGCGGAGGAACAAGTACTTCCGTTCCTTCCAATAATTTTAATAATCCCTGCTGCACACCTTCACCGCTTACATCACGTGTGATGGAAGGATTATCACCTTTGCGGGCAATTTTATCAATTTCATCTATATAGACAATACCTTTTTCTGCAGCAGCCACATCATAATTGCAAACCTGCAGCAGGCGGGTTAATATACTTTCCACATCTTCGCCTACATAACCAGACTCTGTAAATACCGTAGCATCAACAATAGCAAAAGGTACATTCAGCATACGGGCAATGGTTTTTGCAAGCAGGGTTTTACCTGTGCCCGTTTCGCCCACCATTATAATATTGCTTTTGTCTATTTCTACATCGTTTTCACCACTCTTCTGCTGTAAACGTTTGTAGTGATTATATACCGCAACCGCCAGTACCTTCTTCGCTTCATCCTGCCCTATCACGTATTCATCAATAAACTTCTTAATTTCTATCGGTTTTTTTACCGTGAGTTTAAACTGGGGGTGAGATGATTCATGCTTTAACACCAGTTCCTGTTCTATAATATCCCTTGCATGGTCAACGCAATTTTCACAAATATGTCCTTCCTGGCCTGCAATGAGTATTTTTACTTCATCGCGACTTCTTCCGCAAAACGAGCAATGCAATATTGATTTAGCCATTATACTTTGTATTCAATTAAATAATCAGCTAACAGAGGATATGGAGGATGCTGGTGTTTCTATACAAATTAGAGCAGACAACAAAAGTCTGAAACTTTTTTGTAAATATCCAGTTTATAAGGCAGACATATGTCAAATTCCGCTGCATGAAAAAAGCCACCCATTGAAAGCGGCTTTCAATATGCTGATTTTTAAAAACTTATAGTTTTTCAATAATCTTATCTACTATACCGTAATTCACGGATTGGTTCGCGTCCATCCAGTAATCCCTGTCAAAATCCGCCATCACTTTCTCAAATGTTTGTCCGCAGTTTTCTGCAAGTATCCTGGCGCTCATCTCTTTTACCTTAATGGTTTGAGCTGCCATTATCTCCAGGTCTGCCGATGTGCCCTGTCCGCCACCGCTTGGCTGGTGGATCATTACTTCACCATGTGGAAATATATAGCGGTTGCCTTTTTTACCACCGCTCAGTAATATTGAACCCATAGATGCCGCCATTCCCATACAAACAGTTGCAACCGGAGATTTTATCATCTGCATGGTATCATAAATAACCATGCCACTTGTTACGATACCGCCGGGGCTGTTTATATAAAATGTTATTTCTTTGCCTGAGTCTATAGCATCAAGGTATAAAAGCCTGCTGGTAATATCTTTCGCGCTTTTGTCATCTACTCCACCCCACAGGAAAATTTTACGCTGTTCAATAAATTTTTTGTCAAACTGCCAGCCGCTCATCATCTTTTCCATTGATGGCATTTCCGGTGTTTCAGGCGCATCTTCATCGTCTGAAACAAATTTCTTCCTGCTGTTTATATACATGGATTGTGTGAATTAGAATTAAAAATATTATTTGTCTTTTTGTTTTTTAGGATTGATTACGAGCACTTCATCCACCAATCCGTATGCTTTAGCCTCTGTAGCGGTCATCCAGTAATCACGATCAAAATCCTTCGCAATTTTCTCAACGTCCTGCCCGCTGTGATAGGCTACCACTTCATACAGTTCCTTTTTCAATTTTTTTACTTCGTTAACGGTGATTAATATATCACTTGCCTGGCCGCCTGCGCCTGCACTTGGCTGGTGCATCATTATTCTGGAATGTTTCAACGCTGTACGTTTGCCTTTAGCACCGGCACACATTAGTACAGCACCCATACTTGCTGCCATACCTGTGCATATTGTTGAAATGTCCGGGTTAATGTATTGCATGGTATCGTAAACACCCATGCCTGCATATACAGATCCGCCGGGGCTGTTGATATACATTTGTATGTCGCGGGTACGATCTGTGCTTTCCAGGAATAATAGCTGCGCTGTTACAATATTTCCTACCTCGTCTGAAATGGGATAACCCATAAAGATGATACGATCCATCATTAAACGGCTGTAAACATCCATTACGGCAATGTTCATGGGTCTTTCTTCAATAATGTTGGGCGTGAGGTTGGTAACGATGTGCTTTGTATAACTATCTAAAGTATTGCCTGAAATGCCTTTATGCTTAACTGCGTATTTTTCAAACTCTTTTCCAATGTTCATGATATGATATTTGATTCTATATTAGAAACGGCAATTTATGGCATTTCTAATCCCAAATATCATGCAAGACAAAAAAAACGACAAAATGCCATGTTGATGATCAGGTATTTATCATATTTTAAATGATATAACCGCCAACAGCGCATCTTGCCGTTACTATATATTAACCGTCCCTAAAATTTCTAATGATGATGATGCTGATGTTCTTCCTGCATTTTTCTGAATTCGTCAAGAGACACTGTTTTTTCAGCAGGAGCGATCCTGCTTTCAGTTGTTTCAAATACTTTTTGAGAAAGAATTTTCCTGTAAGTATTTTCAACCTGTTGCTTATCTTTTAAAAGACTGTCAACATAAGTGCCGATCCACGACATATCTCCCTGCATACCGGAAGCGCCAAAATAGTTCAATACTTCATGCGCTACGCTGTCACGGATTTCATCAGGTGTTACATCTATATTATTGTCAATTACAATTTTGTCGGAGATTAAAGTCCATTTCAACTGATCTTTGAAAGTTGGAAATTCTTCTTCAATCTGTTCTGGTGTTTTTGCCTGCTCGCCGCCATTCTCCATCCATTTTTTAAGAAAACTTTCCGGAAACCCAATGCTTGTGTTATCAATCAGCGCATGGTATATCTGGTGGTGCAGGTGATTGCGTGTTTGCGCTTCAAAGCCTTTGCTTATTTCGTTTTTAATTTCATTGCGAAAATCAGCTTCGGTAACAATGTTTTCTTTGTTAGGATAAGCTTCTTTAAAGAACTCCTCGTTCAACTCCCGTTTTTCAACCAAACCTATTTTGGTAATAGTGAGTTTAAAATATTTGTTGAGTGAGGTTTCGTCTTCTTTGTTCAATCCAAGGTCGCTGGTCAGCCAGTCTCTTTCTTTCTCATCAAAAGCTGATTTAAGTTGCAATACAACGGTATCATCTTTCTTTTTACCAATAAGCTGCTGCTTAAAATCATTGCTGAAATATTTCAGCAATAAGGAATTGTCTTTACTGATTCCGCCCTCAATTAAATTGCCATCAGCATCTGATTCTTCAAATTTTACGTTCAATACATTATCATCAGTGGTGATGGTTTCAGGGTCTGTCATTTTACCATGTCTTAATCTCAAACGCTCCACTTCTTCATCAATCATTTTATCATCTGCTTCAATACTGTATCTTGTAAGATTGGTTTTTGAAAGATCGCCGATTTCAAAAGAAGGCTTTAAACCAATTTCAAAATTGAAAGAATAATCTGTAGGATTATTCATGTCAAGGTTGCGGGCGTCATTTTCGCCGGAAGGAAGCGGCTGGGCAAAAATGTCGAGCTTTTCCTGCTGCAGGTAACCTACCAGGCCCTTTTCAATGCTCTTCAGCACTTCTTCAGTATATACTGCCGGTCCATGCATTTTCTTAATAATGCCGGCAGGAACCATTCCTTTACGAAAGCCGGGGATATTGGCGGACTTAGCGTATTGCTTAAGCGCCTTTTCAAAAGGAGGAAAATAATCGTCTTTGTTTACTGTAACTGTGATTTTATCGTTTAGTAAACCGATATTTTCTCTTGTAACCGTAGCCATAAATTTATTTTACCTGTGTTATTGTTTGAAGTAAGGCTAAATTCCGGTGAACCACTAACAGGTTTTCCCTCGCTTGCTTAGCCTATGTAGTGTGCGGGTGGAGGGACTCGAACCCCCATGCCTCGCGGCGCCAGATCCTAAGTCTGGTACGTCTGCCAATTTCGCCACACCCGCAAATAACTATTTAATAACCCCGGAAATCAGTGTGCTGATTTTTTGGGGACGGCAAAGGTAATAGATTTTACTTAAATTTGGATTTATATGGCAACGGATGTTAAAACGCCGGTATATAACCTAAGCGAAGAAGAAGAAAAAAAAGAAATTGTCAGGCAATACAGAGCCTTGTTGAGGTGTCTTAAACCCAAATTAAAACAGGGAGACAGGGAGTTAATAAGACTTGCCTTTGAAATGGCTGCTGATGCACATAAAACGATGCGTCGCAAAAGCGGTGAACCATATATTCTTCACCCGATAGCGGTAGCCAGGATTTGCACGGAGGAGATCGGGCTCGGCGTTCGCTCCACAATTTGCGCATTACTCCATGATACTGTGGAAGATACAGATGTTACGCTTGAAGATATTGAAAGAGCTTTTGGAGGTGAAATTGCCAGGATTATTGACGGGTTAACCAAGATTTCCAATGTTGTAGATACCAATACAACACAACAGGCGGAAAATTTCAAAAAAATACTGCTCACACTCACCGACGACCCACGGGTTATTTTGATTAAGCTGGCAGACCGCCTGCATAATATGCGTACTCTGGATAGCATGAAGCGGGAAAAGCAGTTAAAAATATCCAGCGAAACAGTATATGTATATGCTCCCTTAGCCCACAGAATGGGTTTATATACCATAAAAACGGAGATGGAAGATCTTTCCATGAAATACCTGGAGCCGGATACATATAGAGAGATAGCGCGGAAGCTGGCGGAAACCAGGCGTGAAAGAACGAGGTATATTAATGATTTTATACGGCCGATCAAAGAAGGGTTGGAAAAAGCAGGTTTGAATGTTGAAGTGTATGGCCGCCCAAAATCAATCCACTCTATCTGGAATAAAATGAAGAAGAAGGGGGTGGCTTTTGAAGAGGTGTATGATTTGTTTGCCATCAGGGTAATACTTGATTCCCCTCCTGAAAGAGAGAAGCAGGATTGCTGGAAAGCATATTCCATGATTACGGATATGTATATTCCGTTACCTGAGCGATTAAGAGATTGGCTCAGTAATCCGAAATCGAATGGTTATGAAGCGCTGCATACAACAGTAATGGGTTCACAGGGCAGGTGGGTTGAAGTGCAGATACGCACGAAAAGAATGAATGAAATTGCTGAAAAAGGTTTAGCTGCACATTGGAAGTACAAAGAAGGAAGCCCTGATGAAAGCCGGTTTGACAAGTGGTTTATGCAGATACGGGAGGCGTTGACGCACGATGTGAATTCCATTGATTTTTTACAGGATTTTAAAACCTCTTTTCTTGCCGAAGAAATATACGTGTATACGCCAAAAGGAGATGTAAAGATGTTGCCCGTTGGTGCTACAGCCCTTGATTTCGCTTTTTCGGTACACAGTGCCGTGGGTTCTAAATGTATTGGCGCTAAAGTGAATCATAAATTAGTGCCGTTGGGTCACAAGCTCCGAAGTGGCGACCAGATTGAAATTATAACCAGCAATAAGCAAAAACCAAATGAAGACTGGCTGAATTTTGTAGTAACCACCAAAGCCAAAACCAAAATAAAGGATGCCCTCAAAGAAGAGAAGCGTAAAATAGCTGATGATGGCAAATATGTATTGCAGAAAAAACTGGAGGGTATGGGAGTTTCGGTAAACCAGGCAAATATTGATGAAGTAGTAGCCTTTTATAAACAATTATCTCCGCTTGATCTGTACTACCAGATCGCTATTAAAAATATTGACCTTAAGGAGCTGAAAGAAGAATTCCAGGTTTTAGGCGACAAACTGGTACTAATTAAGCAGGTTAAGGCGGAGCCGGAAACAAGGCAAACAGAGTTTGATCACTCCAGGTCAGGGCAAAAAAAAGACAATGAGCTTATTATTTTCGGAGAAAGCAGCGACAGGATAGTATATACGCTTGCAAACTGCTGTAAACCAATTCCAGGCGACGATGTTTTTGGTTTTGTAAGCACCGGTAAAGGATTGATTATCCACCGGACCAACTGCCCTAATGCGGCCAGGTTAATGTCAAATTTCGGGCATAGGGTAGTAAAAACAAAGTGGGCAAAAAACAAAGAGATTTCTTTCCTTACCGGTTTAAAAATATTAGGGCTTGACGATGTGGGGGTTATTCATAAAATAACCAATCTTATATCAGGTGAAATGAAGATTAATATAGCGGCGCTTACGGTAGAAGCCAAAGAAGGGCTTTTTGAAGGGAATGTTAAGCTGTTTGTACATGATAAAGAAGAATTGGATGAGCTGGTAATCAGCCTTAAAAAATTGCCCGGCATTGAAGCGGTTGAGCGGTATGATATGGAATTAGTGTAGTTTTCTCTAACTGTTTTGAAGTATTTTGATTATAGAATTTATAAAATATTGACTAACGCTATTGAATAAATTTTAATGTATGCTAATTTTTGTTTGAAAATTTCACTTTTTGCAGGTAAAAAATATATCTTTGCTGCTCCAACTACCCTTAAGGATGAGAAATAAGTAATTAAGTCGATTCCTATAAAAATCCGTTTATTCCAGTATTTCTTGCCAGGCTTTGTACACTTAGAACTGTGTTATTTTGGTAGTTAATAATTTTTTCAGAAGGTTTATATCACGCTGTTTCAGGGCTTGGATTATCAAACCGGTGTAATATTTCAGTAATGGACAAAATTTTTAAGGGATTGTTTCAGCATACTCGTTTTTGTTTGGTGTTGTTTATTATCACTTTTTCTTTTTCGTGTGTAAACACTAAGCGGGCCGCTTATTTTTATGGTGTAACTGATACTACAATCCGTTCCCCTTATACCAGGATTCCGGAACCTGTTATTCAGAGAAATGATATCCTGACGATTTCTGTAAGTAGCCCCAACCCGGAAGCAGACATCATTTTTAATGCACCTAACCTGCTTGCTACCGCAACGGGAAATGCAGGAGGCGGAACAATAGGAAACCAAACCAGCGGTTACCTTGTTAACCCTGAAGGATTTATCCAATTTCCGGTTATTGGAAATCTGAAAGTTGCAGGATTGACAAAAAGTAAAATTAAGGATTTGATTGCAGGTGAGCTGGTAAGCAGAAAATTATCAATCGATCCTGTTATAAGTGTACGCATTATCAATTTTAGGGTTACTGTTATGGGCGAAGTAAGAAATCCCACGGTTGTAACTACTTCAAGTGAAAAATTATCCCTGCTTGAAGCGGTTGGAATGGCAGGAGATCTCACTGTTTTTGCTAAAAGGGATAATATATTGCTGATAAGGGAGGAAAATGATGAGAAAATAATCAGGCGTATTAATTTAAATTCAACGGATTTCCTGAATTCCCAGTATTACTATTTAAAATCGAACGATGTGGTATATGTGGAAGCGAATGCCGCAAGGCTCAGCAGCGCTGAAAGATCTATGCAAATATTACCCATTGCATTAAGCAGTATTTCAGTTTTAGCAGTGATTGTAGGTTTAATTTTAAGATAATATAGTTTCAATAACAAATATGCAGCAACAGATCGATTTGAGTCAGGAAAATTATAATAAGCAAAAGGAAGGAAATGTCCTTCAGGATACACTAAGCAAATATTTGCCCTGGTGGCCGCTTTTTGCAATCCTGATTGCGCTTGCCCTCGGGTCTGCATGGGTATATATGCGTTATGCAACCTTAATTTATGAATCAGGTGCGAGTTTGTTGATTAAAGATCAGAAGAAAGGCTTAGATGATTCCAACCTTATGGAATCGCTCAATTTATTCGGCTCAAAAAAAATAATTGAGAATGAAATTGAAGTTATTAAATCAAGATCAATAGCAAGAGAGGTTTCAAAAAAACTCTATTTATATGCACCAATAACCCAGGAAAACCGTGTGCGCGACCACTCAGCGTATTCCATTTCTCCGGTTTGGGTTGAAGCAAAAAATCCGGATTCCTTAATTTCTGTTCCCCGCGTGCCGTTTTCATATAATATGCAAACAAGCACAGTAACTTTAAATAAAAAAGAGTATAGCCTGTTTGAATGGATAGAAACGCCGTATGGAGTTATTAGATTTATACCTAACCCCGTTTTTAAGCAGGGCATACCTAATAAACCATTTTACTTTTCATTGATTAGTATAAGGTCAGCCGCCGCACAGGTGATAAGTAAATTAAAAGTAGCTGCAAGCGGAAAACAATCTACCGTTATAAACCTGAGGTACAGGGATGATGTTCCCAAACGCGCTGAAAATATCCTCAATGAAATTATCGCACAATATAACAGGGCCGCTGTTAACGATAAAAACCTCCTGGCATCTAATACGCTTGCGTTTGTAGAAGAAAGATTAAAAAATGTATTTAGCGAATTAGATTCCGTAGAACATAGCTTAGAACGTTTTAAAACAAAAAACCGGCTTGTTGATATAAGTGAACAAGGTTGTTTATTTCTCGCTAATGTGGGTGTAAATGATCAAAAGGTAGGTGAACTGAATATGCAGTTAGCTGTTTTAAAACAAGTAGAAAAATATATTCTTAATAAAGATCGTAAAAGCGCTATTGTACCATCTACGCTTGGTATTACTGATCCTGTATTATCAAGCTTGCTGGAACAATTATACCAACTGGAAATGCAGCTGGAGAAAATGAAGAGTACAACAGCCGAAGGAAACCCGGTTCTGCTTTCTGTAGTTGATCAGATTGATAATATCAGGCGAAAATTCTTGAAAATATCAGAAATCAGGTTAACAGCCTTGAAGCGGGCAGAAATGATGTAAACCTTACTAATAATCAATACGCAGCTTTATTGCAGAAGATGCCCTCTAAAGAAAGAGAACTACTGGATATTAGCAGACAGCAATCAATAAAAAACAGCATTTATACTTTTTTGCTTCAGAAAAAAGAAGAAACAGCGCTTTCCTATTTTTCAACCGTTGCAGACAGCCGGGTTATTGACGTAGCAGAAACTGGCGGATCTCCTGTAAGCCCTAACAAAACAATGATATTTTTAGGTGCTTTGGGTGTTGCGTTGTTGCTTGTTATAGCATTTGTAGAAATCAGGGAAATGCTAAACAGAAATGTAATGTTTCGCTCTGAAATTGAAAAATATACAAGAGTGCCTATTTTAGGTGAAATAACATTTGATCAATCTGATAAGGCATTGGTTATATCTGAAGGGAAACGAAGTTTTATCGCTGAACAGTTCAGGCAATTACGTACGTCACTTGGTTATCTTGGCATTAATTCACGCAAGAAGAAAATAATGCTGACTTCTTCAATTTCCGGAGAAGGTAAAAGCTTTATTACCGCCAACTTAGGTGTTAGTTTAGCATTGATGGGAAAGAAGGTTGTAATTATTGAACTGGATTTGCGTAAGCCCAAATTAAGCGACGCTTTTAATATGCCGAGAACAAGGGGTATATCTAACTATTTTATCGGAGACATGGATGCAGAAGAGATCATAAAAAGCACAGAAACAGCCAACCTGTTTATTATTCCTTCAGGACCTATTCCTCCTAATCCTTCTGAATTAATAATGAATGGGAAAATGCAGGAGCTATTGGATTATCTCGAAGCTCATTTTGATTACGTAATCGTTGATACTGCACCGGTAAATCCCGTAACGGATGCATTTATTATATCTCCCATGTGCGATGCTACATTGTTTGTAATAAGGCATGGATATACCCCCAGGATATATCTTCAAAAATTAGATGAGCAAAACAGGATACGGGAGCTAAAAAATATGGCAATTGTATTTAATGGAGTAAAAAACAGGGGATACGGTAACTATGGTTACGGCTACGGATATGGTTACGGTTATACTGATGACAGCAATGAAACCGGTAGAAAGAAAAAGACAAAAAAGACAAATACGCAAACATAAAATTTGCACCGGTAGTTAATCTTGTATTTAGGCGCTGCTTGCCATATAAATGACTTTAGTGTTAGTCAAATTCATATCCAATGAAGAATTAAAACAGTATTCTGGTACTGAGAAGAGCGAAGCTTTGCATTTGAAGCATTTTATAAACTGTAAATCTGGACAGCTAATGAATAATGAATTTACTACATCATGGTATGTTGTTTATACCAAGCCAAGGTGGAAAAAAAGGTGGCCGAATCTTTAGATAAAAAAGGCATTGAGCAATATTGTCCTCTGAATAAGGTTCAAAAGCAGTGGCATGACAGAAAAAAAATTGTTGAGGAACCTTTATTTACTTCATATGTTTTTGTAAGAATAGATAATACACAATATACAAGGGTTAAAGCCATTCCGGGTATTGTAAACTTTGTTCATTGGTTAGGTAAGCCTGCTGTTGTTAAAAATGAAGATATTAATGCAATTAAATCTTTTTTACTTGAGCATAAAACTGTTTATTTAGAAAAGATGAATGTGAATGTGAATGAAGTTGTTAAAATAACCCATGGGCCTTTGATACACAGAGAAGGCAGAATAGTTCAGGTTAATAATAATTCAGTAAAGGTTGAAATACCTTCTATAGGATATGCATTGATTGCCCAGGTTAATAAAATGCATATTGAAAAAAACATGGCTTCGGCGCTTACACAAGAGCAGCAAAAAAATTATACAATAACTACATTTAATAATTAGGTATTCATTTTACTTAACATATCGTTGCGTTATTGAAAGTCAGTTATAATATAATGGCGATCTGAAACTAAAACGGTATATTTTTCACATTAATGATAATTGATTAGAAATATGAATTTTACTGATAAAATATATATCGCCGGGCATCGCGGTATGGTTGGCGGGGCTATAAAAAGAAAGCTGGAAAATGCCGGATACAGTAATTTGATTTGTAGAGATTCTTTGAGTCTTGACTTACGTAACCAGCAGGATGTGAATGATTTTTTTGAAGAAGAAAAGCCGGACTATGTGTTCCTGGCTGCCGCAAAGGTTGGAGGTATTGTGGCCAACAATACCTACAGAGCTGATTTTATTTATGATAATTTAATTATTGAGGCGAATATTATTAATGCTGCTTACAGGAACAATGTAAAAAAATTGATGTTTTTAGGAAGCAGCTGTATCTATCCTAAAATGGCGCCCCAGCCTTTAAAAGAAAGTTATTTACTAACCGGAACCCTGGAACATACCAATGAGCCATATGCTGTTGCTAAAATAGCAGGCATAAAACTATGTGAAGCCTATAGAGATCAGTACGGCTGTAATTTTATCAGTGTAATGCCAACTAATTTATATGGGATTGGCGATAATTATCATCCCCAAAACTCACATGTTTTACCGGCACTTATCCGCAGAATTCATGAGGCTAAAGAAAATAAAATACCGGTTGTAAGCATTTGGGGAAGTGGAAACCCCAGGAGAGAGTTTCTTTATTCTGACGATTTGGCTAATGCCTGTGTGTTTTTAATGAACACATATAATGAAAAGGAGCTGATAAACGTTGGAGTAGGGGAAGATGTAAGCATACAGGAATTGGCCGAATTGATAAAAGAAGTTATTGGTTATGACGGCGCGTTTACATTTGATACATCAAAACCAGACGGAACACCGCGTAAATTAATGGATGTTACAAAATTACATTTCCTGGGATGGAAACATAAGGTGCCTTTAAAAGAAGGCATTAAACTTGCATACCAGGACTTTTTAAAAAAAGAAATAGTTGAAAAATAGATTTATACTCTTTATTTAATATTTAAATTCATTATTAACAGCCTATACAGGCAGAAACAGAAAAGTCATGAAAACAGCATTGATTACTGGCGTAAACGGGCAAGACGGAGCATATTTATCGGAACTTCTTTTGGAAAAGGGTTATATGGTGCATGGTATTAAGCGCCGGTCTTCGCTTATCAATACAGACCGTATTGATCATTTATACCAGGATCCTCATAATGAACACGTTCGTTTTAAGCTTCATTATGGAGATATGACAGACAGCACAAACCTGATTCGTATTATACAGGAAACTCAACCTGACGAAATATATAACCTGGCTGCTATGAGTCATGTTAAAGTTAGTTTTGATACGCCTGAATACACGGCAAATGCAGATGGTATAGGTACATTAAGAATTCTTGAAGCAATCAGGATATTAGGTTTAGAGAAGAAAACCCGTATTTACCAGGCATCTACCTCTGAGCTCTATGGGTTAGTGCAGGAAGTACCACAAAAAGAAACAACGCCATTTTATCCACGCAGCCCATATGCGGTAGCTAAGTTATATGGTTACTGGATTACTGTAAACTATCGCGAGGCATACAATATATATGCCTGCAATGGGATATTATTCAACCACGAAAGCCCGTTGCGTGGAGAAACATTTGTTACAAGAAAAATAACCAGGGCTGTAGCTGCCATTGCATTAGGCCTGCAGGATAAGCTTTACCTTGGAAACCTTGATGCGAGAAGAGACTGGGGACATGCAAAGGATTATGTAAAAGCGATGTGGTTGATTTTGCAGCAGGATAAGCCAGAAGATTACGTTATAGCTACCGGCATAACAACACCTGTACGTGAATTTGTAAAAATGGCTTTCGCTGAAGTTGGTGTAGAAGTTGCATTTAAAGGAGAAGGTATAAAAGAGAAAGGCTATGTGGTTGCATGCAGTAATCCTGAATTTCAATTAGAAGCAGGTAAGGAAATTGTTGCTGTAGATGCTGCTTATTTCCGCCCTACAGAAGTAGAGTTGTTAATTGGAGATCCTACAAAATCTAAAACAAAACTTGGATGGGTGCCTGAATACGATCTTGCGGCACTCGTTAAAGAAATGGTTGCTGCAGATGTGGAGGTGTTTAAGAAAGATAATAAAACACAGTGGGAACATCTTGCAGGATAAATTACAGCATTTATTAATACCTCCAATCAGTACATCCGGGATTGAAAACCAGGAAATATCATTATCGCGTGATTTCTGTTTGTGTGCATACTATAAATTATACTCAATATAATGGCTCAGTCACGCGATAGCAGAAAGAAAGCTACATTATGGAATTACCTGTTTCTTAATGTAGGCTTTCTTATTGCTGTCGTTAACGGAATTTTGATAGTGCCGCTCTATCTGCATTTTATCAATAGTTCTGTATATGGCGCCTGGTTAGCTACAGGAAATATATTAAACTGGATCACGATGGTTGATCCGGGAGTTTCCGGTGTTATGCTTCAAAGGGTTGCCCATGCAAAAGGAAAGGGAAATAAACAGGAGATTGGTTTAACCATAACTTCAGGCATAGCAATTTCTCTTATATTGTTTGCCCTGGCAGTGATAATCGGGTATAGTATTTCCTTTTTTATAGCAGATATTGCGAAAATTAACGATGCCTATAAAACTGATATTATTACAGCTTTCAGGATAGCCATTTGGGGTACCGCCTTTTCTCTTTTAGCTAATACGTTTACCAATATTATACTGGCATACCAAAAAACCAAAATTCACGGAATGTTTTTAAATGGAATTAACATTGCGGGTATAGTGGTGAATATTATTCTGCTGGTAGGTGGATTTGGCGTTTTTTCGCTGGCTTATGCCAATTTGTTTAGGGGCGGGGCTACACTGGCATATGCCGTGCTGGTTTCAAGGTATCTCATTAAAAAAGATGAGGTAGGCTTAAAATTTGAAACAAAATATTTTAAATCATTTTCCAAAATATTCACTTATACATTTTCGAGTCGCCTTTTTGATACCCTGGCTTCAAATATTGATTTGATATTAGTTTCAAGGTATTTAGGATCTCATTATGTAACAATACTGGATTTGTGCAGGCGCCCTATAAAAATTGTATCCGGATTAGCAAATAATATAACCATTTCAATGCTTCCGGCATTATCTCATCTTTTTGGATCCGGAGATAAGCAAACAATCAAGGCTGTTGCATTTAGAATATGGACTGTTATTCTATGGACATCTTGTTTTATTGTGAGTGGTTTTATCCTGTTCAATAATAGTTTGATAAATATTTGGGTTGGTAATGATTTATGGATTGGAACCAGGGATAATATTATTATGTGTGTGTCCTTTTTATTGCTTGCAATCGGGTATAACCTTTCAAATATTACTTATTCTATGGGCGACATAAAAAATAACAGCCTTATTAATATGGTTCGTAATGCAACATACCTCATTTTGCTTTACTTACTGGCAAAAACGATGGGTATAACGGGTGTTTTATTAGCCTTTGGGGTACCCTTGTTTATATTACTTTATTACTATCCAAAAAAGGTTTATGAAATTGCGCTTTTTACTCAGGCTGATGTAAAATCGATATTGAAAGAAACGCTTGTTATTGCCGTTATTACAATATCCTGTGCTGTTTTGTCATCTGTAGTTAATATTCGATTGAACTTTGGATGGCTGGCAGTTTTCGGAATAATATATGCGGTTTTATTTTTTTCAGCGCTATTTATATTCAGCAATAGATTCAGGCAGGAAGTAATACAGCTAAAAAAGAGTATATCGCCCAAAGTCAGGCAACTGAATATTATTAGGTAATAATTTAATCTATACGCACACAATTGGGAATAAAAATTAATTGCAATTGATGAACAATTCTTACGCAATATTTGTGAATACAACTGATAAATTTGAGGACTGCTGGGAGCCCTTCTTCAAGCTTTTTTCCATTTATTGGCCGGGGTATAAAGGCAAAATATATCTTAATACAGAGTATAAAACATACCAATACCCCGGGCTAAACATCGTGTCCTTAAAAAACTGCGAACAAACAAAAGATGCTGATAAGGCAACGTGGAGCGATTGTCTTATCAGGGGATGGACGGACATTGATAACGATGTGATTTTGTATATGCAGGAAGACTATTTTTTTAATGCGCCTGTTCAGAATGATATAGTTGAGTATTATGCCGGGCTTGTACGTAAAGATAATATTTCCTGCCTTCACCTTACGCACGCAAGCGGTAATGGACCTTTTCTGCCCTCTAAGTATTCCGATCTGGAAGAAATCAGCCAGAAAGCACATTGTCGTATCAGTTGCCAGGCAGCATTATGGAAAAAAGAAGTATTGCTGAAATATATTCGCCGGCATGAAAGCGCATGGCAATTTGAAGCATTTGGTACAAAGCGGGCCCACCTGGTGAAGGATTCATTTTTTAATGTGAATGTGTCAGCTGTAAGAAAGAACAGGATAATGCCATATGTATTAACAGGGGTTATTCAGGGTCAGTGGAAGCCTGAAGTTGTTGATTTATTTGCCAGCAATAATATTAATGTTGATTTTTCCAGGAGAGGGTTTAGGGTTTCTAAAGCGCCAAGCCTCAAAGAACGTATAAGAGGTAAAATAAAAAGGTTACCCAGGGAGCTTCCCAGTAAGATTGATTTATGGAAACTGAGAATTAAAAAACTAACAGGAATCATTAAGTAGTTGGATGGCAAACTGAAAATTACCACCTAACTATTATTTGCGGCAAAATATTATATTTTGAAAATAACCTTAGCAAAACTAAAAAGACGTATACGTGCTGCTGTTGTTAACAGGTTTAGATCTAAACCTTATTATATGAAGTTGTATAAATCTTACTGGCACAGTAAAGTAACAACAAAAGGTAAAGCCCATGAATCAGACAACAACTATTTTACAGCCATACCAAATCCCGGAGCAGGAATAGGACATCAGTTAGCTAACTGGATTGCCGGGTATTGGTTTGCAGGTTTGTTTGGGCTAAAATTTTCGCACTTCCCTTTTTCATCACCAGCCTGGGAAAACTATTTTGGATTTGGGCAAAATGAAGAAACAGTATCCACATTACAGCAAAAAGGGTATACCAAAGTACAATTACCATTGTTTCGTGAATCTGACAAGCATGAGGTAGCAACTATAAAAAAGATAATTCAATCATACAATCATAAAAAAACAGTTTTTGTTGCTGAGCAGGATCAATATTACAAAGCGCAGTATGAAATAATGGATGTGCTTAAACATAAGTTTTACAATGCGCCTGCAAGAAAGGATAATAAATTAATTTTTAGCCCGGAACATCAAAATATAGCTATTCATGTAAGACGTGGAGATATAGTTACCGCGGGTAATAATAAAATTTTCAACAAATCGCTGCGATTTCAGGAAAATGATTATTTCATAAAGGTTTTGGCAAATACCATAAATAATATTAAACTAGGCAAAAAAGTTGCTGTTTATTTATTTTCGCAGGGAAAAGCTGAAGATTTCCGGGATTTTCAACAATTTGATAATATTCAATTTTGTTTGGAAATGAATGCGCTTGACTCGTTTAATCATATGGTATATGCTGATATATTAATAACAAGTAAAAGCTCGTTCTCTTATAAAGCTGCATTGTTGAATAATGGGCTCAAGATATGCCCAAAGGAATTTTGGCATGGATACCCTTTAACTAATGATTTTATACTTGCTGAAGAGGACGGTAGTGTGGAAAGCAAAAAATTCTTATTGTGGTCTGACCACTAAGCAGTTTATGATTATATAATATATTGCAATGCGCAACTCAAATATTTTATTACTAAAAGGGATAAGGAAGATTTACGGCAAAGCCTTCGGCGCTCATTCCCTGTCAAAGCCCGAAAGTGACCAGGATCCCGATTCTTGTGCAAAAATTATTTTTGAAGTATTATCGGGCGATAAGCCGGCTATGATTGCCAGGCTTGGGAGTACCGAAATGAGCTGCATTGCAAATTATTTGGGCGTAAAAGATAAAAAGCACTTTTGGGGTTATATAAAGGGTAGTTCGCAACCCTGGTGGTGGGAGGATAGCAGGATTGCCCAGATGCAAACCTGGAGCGGCTTTTTTCCGCCAACAGTAAATAAGATTGAGCAGTTTTGTGAATTGATGTTAGCAGACATTGGTTATATTGATGTATTAGGATCATGGCTGCCGGAAGAAAAATATATAGAATCCAGGTTAAAAAATGCAAAAAAGATTAGATTTATTTATTTGGATCCGTTTTGGTCTCAACAGCCATGGACAAGAGCATTGGAAAATAAAAAGGTGCTGGTTGTGCACCCTTTTGCCGAAACCATTCAAAAACAGTACAATAAAAGAGCATTGATTTTTAAAGACGGATTACTACCATATTTTGAATTAAAAACTATTAAGGCGGTACAAAGTATTGCCGGTAATAAAACAGATTTTCCGGACTGGTTTGCAGCGCTTGATTATATGAAGACGGAGATGGATAAAGTTGATTATGATATATGCTTAATAGGAGCAGGTGCATATGGGCTGCCTTTAGCTGCACACGTAAAGCGCATGGGGAAGAAAGGATTTCATATAGGCGGTAGCTTGCAACTGTTATTTGGTATACGCGGAAAGCGTTGGGAAAATCCGGAATATGCTTCGGGGGCTAAACTTAATTACCCGGCGTTGTTTAATGAGCATTGGGTTAGAGCAGGCGATAGCGAGAAACCAAAGAACTCGGAAAAAGTAGAAGATAACTGTTATTGGTAATAAGATATACTTAAAAGCAAGGGATGAGATACATAAATTTGAAATGGGCAAAAAGTGAAGATGACAATCAGTTTAATTTTGGCGACGATTTAAGTCCCTACATTATTAATAAACTATCCGGGCTCGAAGTTAGGTACTTCCATTTTGCCAACAGCAGAATAAATGGCATTAAACAATTTGTTCATGGAATTTTACATGGCAGGTTTAGTCTCAAATATGTGAGTGAATTTTTAAAATGTTTTTTCGCTAAAAACTACCTGGTTTCAATCGGAAGTATTTTGCAGTGGTATTCTTCTGAAAGGTGTATTGTGTGGGGTTCGGGAATTATTAACCAAACCGACCATATCAGTAAATCAAATTTTCTTGCGGTGAGGGGTGAGTATACCAAAGCCCGGATAAAAGAATTAGGGTATAACGCACCTGAGATTATTGGTGATCCGGCATTGTTAACACCACTGGTTTATACTCCCGCAGTAAAGAAGAAATATAAACTTGGCATTATACCTCATATCACACACTATGATATTATAAAGAGTAAAATCTCATCTCCCGATATAAAGGTTATTAAACTTGACAACCACAGTGTAGAAAAAATAATAGATGATATTGTGTCTTGCGAATACACCATTTCAACGTCTTTGCATGGTATTATTGTCTCACATGCATATAACATAAAATCATTATGGTTCTCATATAACACGAAACCCATACCCGGCAATAATGTAAAATTTCTTGACTATTTTTCATCTGTAAAAATACCAGCGTATGCTCCCTTTCCATTGAGTTTAGGGCGAACTGTAGATGTACGGGAAATAGAAGATCTTATGATTCAGCATGATGATATTAGTCACGCGCATATCGATATACGAGATATTCAAAGAGGCTTGATTAAAGTGGCGCCTTTTCCTGTATTAGAACAGTTTAAGACAGACGGCAGAGCAATATCACAAACAATAGTTAAGACAGCATAAAAGGATGAAGAAGATATTATGGTTTAGCAATTGCCGGTTAGCTAATACCGGCATGGTCTCCACCGGAACCTGGCTGTTTGCCATGATGGAAGCATTGCTTAACACAGGAAAGGTAAAATTGTATAATGTTACACAGGGAAATGTAAACACCGTTCATAGAGAAGATTGGGGCGAGGTAGGACAATGGATAATTGCCCGGCAAAAAATTAACAATAGCGGACTGCCGTCATCATCAACAATTAATGTATTGCAACAAATTGAGCAGGAAGTTCAACCTGACCTGATTCATATATGGGGCACAGAAAGTTTCTGGGCTATGGCAGGAGCAAAAAATTTTTTTAAAGCGCCTGTTTTGCTGGATATGCAAGGCATATTATATGCTTATGCAAAAGTTTTTTACGGGGGATTGACAAACGGGGAGTTGCTTAAGTCAATAGGGTTAAAAGAAATATTATTACCTTCACGACACTTGTATTTTCGTAAAAAGGCATTTGAGAAAAGAGGAATTAATGAAAAGTTTGTTATAAAAAACACATCCTTTATATCCGTACAATCTGAGTGGGTGGAAGCTCATGTTATTTCAGAAAACCCCGATTGTAATATCTTTCGCACAGGCATCATTCTCAGAAAAGAATTCTACACAACAAAACAGTGGCAGTATGATGAAACAAGAAGTCCTGTTATTTTTACCTCAAGTTCAGGTTCTACATCTTACAAAGGATTGCATATACTATTCCGTGCTTTAGCTGTTTTAAAGCAAAAATTTTCGAGCATAAAACTGCGGGTAGCCGGAACAATAATACAGCAAAAGAAAGTGCAGGACGGGTATACACTATGGCTTTTAAAACTGGCAAAACAACTTAATATATCAGATAATATTGAATGGTTAGGCCCGTTGAATGCAGAACAGATCATTCAGCAATTTTATGCTGCTTCAGTAGCAGTAGTTCCGTCTGTAGCCGAAACGTATTGCCTGGCATTAGCAGAAGCAATGATTGTTGGAGTGCCCTGTGTTGTTTCGTATGCGGGGGCTATGCCTGAGCTGGCTCGTCATAATGAGTCTGCAATGTATTTTCCGGCAGGAGATTTTATGTGTTGTGCCTGGCATATTGAAAAAGTTATAAAGCAGCAACGCCTTGCCGAATCGCTTTCAGAAGCCGCAAGGGCAAAAGGATTGGTAAGAAACGATCCGGAATATATAGCGAATAACCAGCTTAAGATATATGACGAAATAATCGATAAATGAGCATGCAAAAATTTGTTTCATTATTTTTTAAAGGCATCCGCAAAATATGCCTGGCTTTTTCAGGATGGTTGGAGTGGTTGCATTGCCGTTTTTTATTTTATATACAAAACGTTCAATGCAAAAATTTTGTAACTAAAGGGGTTCCTTATGTAAGTGTAGCAATAGGAGGGAAATGTGTTATAGGCAATGCCCTGGTTATGAACAACGGGTTAAAGGGCAACCCGATCGGACGACCACAACCTTGTGTTTTTTTTGTTGACCGAAATGCGGAGATATTAATAGGAGATAATGTTGGAATGAGTTCTACCGCTATAGTAGCCCATATATCGGTAATTATTGGAAACAATGTAAAAATTGGTGGCGGAGTTTGTATTTATGATACAGATTTTCATGCATTGGATGCTAAAACGAGAACGAATAAAAATACAGATAAAGAACAGGCGAATAAACAGCCTGTAATTATTGAAGATAATGCTTTTATAGGCGCTCATTCAACAATTCTAAAAGGGGTAACTATTGGCCGTAACGCAATTATCGGCGCGTGTTCTGTTGTTACCAAAAGTGTACCCGCCAATGAAATTTGGGGAGGTAATCCCGCTAAATTTATAAAAGCATTGCCATGAACAGCAATCAAAGCCGGTTAGCAGTCATTTCCTTTTTAACAATATTATTGTCAGATATACTTGATTATATAGCTGGCGGGGGAATTTTGCCCTTTAATCCGGCAATTTTTACGGCAATATTAAGGTTTGTGTCTGTATATTGTCTGATTGTTTATATAAGAAATACAAACTGGAAAGATCAAATCCCAAAACATGCCGTAAACCTTCTTAGTTTTTTAATTGTTTGGAATGTATTAACAATTGTTCGCGGGGTATTTAATGCAGATATGTATTATGACTGGAGATTTCTTATTTTGTCATCACTGTTTTACTTTTTAATTCCATTATCTGCAATTATTGGGATTACTATATTATTTAATGGCCGGCTTTTAAGAATTATAATCAAAAAGGTTTACTTCTACGCATTATTGCTGCTGCCTTTACAGGCTCTCCAGCTTATGGCATATGCCCGTGCTGTAATTTCCGTATGGTTTTTTATGATGCTAAGTATCTATTTTAAAAATAAGTGGCGGATATTAATTTTTATTACGGCTTTTGTAAGTATGATTACTGCATTTGAAATAAGAGCTAATTTTTTAAGGGTAAGCATAAGTGTTTTGTTATTTGCTTTGTATACGTTGAAAGGTGTAATAAAACATACGTGGTTAAAAATCACATGCTTTACGCTTTTTTTGGTTCCATTTGTCTTAATTTACCTGGGTATCTCGGGTACATTCAACATATTTCAACCGTTTGGTGAAAAAGATGAAGTTTTTGTAATAGATAACGATATAGGCGGAAATGAAAACAGTAATTTAATTGCAGACACAAGAACCGGTTTATATGTGGAAGTATTAAACTCCGTTGTTGCAGACAATATCTTGATTTTTGGCGGAGGAGCAACTGCAAAATATAAGTCAGCCACATTTGAGTTGTCAGATAATATGACCGAAAGATACGGAGCTGAAGTAGGGTTTTTAAATACTTTATTATATTCCGGGTTGATAGGAGTGATATTGTATTTTTGGGTGCTAACTTATGCGGCATACCTGGGACTAAATAAGTCAAATAATTTTTTCTGTAAGATAATTTCGATATTCCTCGGCTTCAGGTGGGTGCTCTTTTTTATTGAAGACATTACAAAATATGATATGAATTTTTATTTTTTGTGGGTTGCGGTAGGCGTATGTTTTTCAAACCAGTTCCGCAACCTGAGTGATGAACAAATTAAAATTTGGATAGCTAAATATGTTCTTGTATAAGATATTATAAAATAGTGACAGATAATATACCACATATCGCCGTATTAATGACATGCTTCAATCGGAGAAATAAAACCATTCAATGCCTTAAAAATTTATTTAGCCAGGAAGAAATGAATAAGATGTATTGTATTGAGGTTTTCCTGGTTGATGATGCCTCTGCTGATGGTACCCCGGAGGCTGTTTCAGCACTGTTTCCCGGGGTGCAGATAATCCGAGGTAATGGACATTTGTATTGGAACAGGGGTATGCATACTGCATGGGAGACGGCTAAAAATAAGTGCGATTTTGATTACTACCTGTGGCTGAATGATGATACTGATATTAAGCCCAATGCCATCATCGAAATGCTGGAATGCACTGCTGCAACTAAAAACAATGCCATAATATGCGGAGCAATTTGCTCCAGGTCAAATCAAACATTTACCTACGGAGGCAGAACAGCTAATGGTGAGGAAATTCATCCTGACGGCAAACTGCAATTTTGCCATACTATTAACGGCAACTGCGTTTTAGTGAGCAAAATCATTAGTGATAAAATCGGGATTTTAGATCCTGTTTACCCTCATGCTATAGGAGATTATGAGTATGGGCTGCGGGCATTAAAAGCCGGTTTTGAAATAATAACCACCAAAACATATATAGGTTATTGCGAAAAGAATTCATCCCTGCCATTATGGTGCTATAGTAGCGTTCCTTTAATGCGCAGGATGAAGGCATTGTATTCACCATTAGGCAATAGTCATCCATATTACTTTTTTGTATTTGAAAAAAAATACTACGGATGGCTTACTGCCGTTAAACATTTTTTTTCCATTCATTTGCGAGTTTTAATACCAAACCTATGGAAGTAAAGCAAAATTTTGTATTTCAGGCCGACGATGATATTATAGCGGAATTTTACAATAATAACCCCAATTATATAATTGAATACGACCATGCTGTTTCCAAAGAGTATTGTGTTGTTTACTTCAGCAGTAATGATCTTTATTATCCTAATAATGAAATTGCTTTTACTGAAAGCGTGGTTAATAAAAATAAATTTGAATGGTATAAAACCAGGGTGGGGTTTGGACACAAGCATATTTTTTTGCGTGATATTAAAAAGCAATGGTACCTCACTGGTATTAATAGTAACATTAATAGTCCGGAGGCTTTATTTAATTTTTTAAAGGAGGAAACAAAAGGATATAAACCTATTTTACTGGGTAGTTCAGCAGGCGGGTTCATTTCGGTAATTCTGGGTCAGTTACTGAACGCTGAAAGGATTTATACTTTTAACGGGCAGTTTGAAATATTGTCATTATTAAATAAGCCTGAGGCGGCAACGGTTGACCCGGTCCTTTTTAGGAACAGAGACAATAAGAACTTATTACCTTATTACAAAGCCGTTAATTTTATTAAGAATCCTGAAACAATCTTTTACTTTCATTCTAACAAAAGCCAGTGGGATATTCAACAAAATGATGAGATAAAGGATTATCCTGTCAACCGGATCAGCTTTTCTACCACTAATCATGGTATACCTTTTTTGAAGTCAAATCTGCCGGTTGTGCTGAATTTTTCCATGCAGGACCTGAAAAGAATTTCCGGTAAGACAATGCATCCATTAATATTCTCGTTAAAAACGGTAGGCTTTATTAAAACAGTACAGGGGTTAAAGTCCATCATTCAGTTTGGTCTCAACAAAATATATATACGAACATTGCAGAAATGGAAGAAGAAGGATTAATATGAAAAAACTTTTATTATCGGCTTTTTCCTGTGATCCCACAAAAGGATCAGAGCCAAGTAACGGATGGAATTGGGCCATTGGGCTGGCACAAAAGGGATTTGAGGTGCACTGCATAACAAGACATGTTTCCCGGCAGGGGGTGGAATCAGGTAATAAACCGGAAAACCTGCATTTCTATTACATACAATTACCGTTTGGTTTGGAGAAGCTGTATTCCGCTTCACAGGCAACCATGTACCTTTATTATATCCTTTGGCAATGGTTCGCCTATAAAAAGGCCTGCAGGTTGCATAAAAAGGCAAATTTTGATATTGTGCAGCATGTTACCTGGGGTAGCTTGCAAATGGGATCATTTATGTACAGGCTAAAAATTCCTTTTATCTTCGGACCTGCCGGAGGCGGCCAGGTAGCGCCCGCAGCTTTTAAAGATTATTTCCGCGAACACTGGGCTGCTGAGGAAAAGAGAGAAAAAGTTACCAGGCTGATGTTAAAATACAATCCCGCATGCAAGCACATGCTAAGGCAGGCTTCTGTTGTGTTGGTTTCTAATAACGATACATTGGAAATGGCAAAAAATAATGGCGCCAAAAATGTTGTTTTTACACTTGATGCTGCATTGCCGCAATCTTTTTTCCCGGAGAAAGAGGTTATTAAGGAGCTTGAGCCCCAACGCCTGAAATTGCTTTGGGTAGGCCGCTTTATGCCACGGAAGGGTATTTTATTGCTTTTGGATGTAATGAAAGAATTAAAAATGTATGCCGGAATTACATTGACTGTAGTAGGTGATGGGGAAATGAAAGACATATTTCTTGAGAAACTGAAGGAATATGGATTAGAGAAAAGTGTTTTTTGGAAAGGCAGGGTGCCATTTGAAACCGTACGGAAATTTTATGCTGAGAACGATGTTTTCTTTTATACTTCATTAAGGGATTCCTGCCCTGCTCAATTAATTGAAGCCATGGCATTTGGTATGCCTGTTATTACAATTAATTTGCATGGACAGGCGTTAATTGTTAACGATGAAAGAGGAATTAAATGTGATTGCGATACACCTGAAATAGCAATTAAAAACTTAGCAAAAGCGATTGTCAGCTTATATGAAAACCCACGATTGGTAAGCCTTAAAAGTAAATCCGCATATGAGTTTGCATTGCAAAATCAATGGGGCAAAAAGATAGCTGCCATAGTACAAAATAATTATCCCAAAATATGAATTGCGCACCTGTACTGATTTTTACGTATAAACGGTTAGATACTTTAAAACAGGCCGTTGCTGCTTTGCAAAAAAATGATCTGGCTGCTAAAACGCATGTTGTTTTTTTTTCTGATGGTGCAAAAAAGCAAGAGGATATGCCCGTTATAGAACAGATAAGGGAATACCTGAAAACAGTGGATGGCTTTAAAGAAGTAACAGTATTTGCTAAAGAATCCAATCAGGGATTGGCAGCATCTATTATTAATGGCGTTACCCAAATTATAAATCAATATAACAAAGTAATTGTGTTGGAAGATGATCTTCTGACCAGTAAGAATTTTCTTACTTTCATGAACAAGGCGTTGTTTTTTTATGAAAATAATGCTGAGATTTTCTCCATTGCCGGCTACACTCCAATGATTAACGAACCTAAAGATGATGTTTATTTTACGCTGCGTGGTTCAAGTTGGGGTTGGGCAACATGGAAAGACAGGTGGGAAGATGTTGAATGGGATATCAAAAATTACGGTGCGTTGAAAGAAGATGAGGCGTTCCGCAGCGCATTTAATAAAATGGGATCAGACATGTTTAAAATGTTGAATGACCAGATGACTGGTAAGATTAACTCCTGGGCAATACGCTGGACCTACCATCAATTTAAATTTAACAAGTATACAGTGTTTCCTACGCTTTCTAAAATTCAGAACATAGGAATGGGCAAGGATGCCACACACACATATGGGGGAATGAGCCGTTTTAAGACCAACTTTGATGATTCTGGTAAAACTGATTTTGATTTTGTTGCCAGGCCCGTTTTAAACAACTACTATTTAAAACAGTTCCTCAAGCCATATAGTATAGCTACCCGTATAAAGTATAAAATATTAAACAGCCTGAAATTTTGAAAATCCTTCTGATACATACTTATTACAGGCAGAGGGGTGGGGAAGACCAGGTGTTTGAACAGGAATATAACTTATTATGCAGGTGTAATGAAGTTGAAAAGATTGCTTTTGAAAATAAGCCGGGCGTATCAGGGTTAATACAATTTTTTTTATCAATATGGAATGTATTTGCTGCCGGAAGGATTAAAAAAGCAATTAATGATTTTAAGCCGGATATAGTGCATATACACAATTGGCACTTTGGCTGCGGCCCGATAATTATACGAACTGCTGCAAAAGCAAAAATACCGGTTGTTATTACGTTACATAATTACAGGTTGATCTGCCCTTCAGGCACATTATTATTTCGAGGAAAAATATTCTTAGATAGCATGAATGTAAGCTTCCCCCGGAATGCTGTTAAAAAAGGAGTATACAGAGATTCTAAAATGCAAACCTTTTGGCTGGCTTTTATTACCTGGTTTCACAGAAGAATAAATACATGGAATAAGGTATCAAAATATATAGTGCTTTCAGAACCGTCAAAGGAGTTGTTTATCAAATCCAGGCTAAATGTTCAGCCGGGAAAATTTGTAGTTAAGCCGAATTTTGTTCAGCCATTTACAGGAGAAGCAATAAAAAAGAAGGATGGATATTTTCTTTTTGTAGGGAGGTTAAGCGAAGAAAAGGGTATAGGGGTTTTGCTTGGAGCATTTAGAAATTCTTCAAATAAATTACAAATTGCAGGGTCGGGTCCATGGTTGGCAGAAGTTGAGTCAGCTTGTAATGAAAATAACAACATATCATATTTGGGAAGCCTCACCAAACAACAGGTTGAGGAGCATATGATGAAAGCAACAGCACTGATATTTCCTTCCATCTGGCATGAAACTTTCGGGCTGGTAATTATTGAAGCATTTTCATTGGGATTACCTGTAATTGCTTCAAATATAGGTGCAGCAAAAACGCTTGTTCAACATGGATATAATGGCAGGCACTTTATTCCCGGGGATATTGATTCCTTAAAAGAACAAGTCGAATACTGGAGCAACCTGACAAATGAAAAGCTATATGAATATCAAAACAATTGTTTGGAATCATATGCCCGGCACTTTACTCCTGCCAAAAACCAGGAGCTAATAATGAGCATTTATGAAGGCACTTTCAAAAGCAGGTAATTTCCTGCACGCAGGTAGTTTAAGATCGCAATGGATTGCCGGAGCTATCATACTCTTTTTGCCCTTTGCTGCCGTGTATATATATACCTCCGGACTTACAAAGGGGCTTAATCCTGTTTTTTCTGTTGATGAACCCAGGTACCATTATCCCACAATATTAAATTTTGCAAAACAGTTGCCTTTTCCGGATATCAGGGATTATGATTCAGCAACAACCCCGCTTTTTCATATACTGCTGGCAGCATTAAGTAAAGTAATTGGAACAGATGTTCATCATCTTAGGCTGGTAAATTTTTTTATAACTTATTTTTCAGTCGTTTTTCTGTTTTTTATTCTTATTCGTCGATTTAAAGCAACCCCCCGGGTGTCGTTGTTGTATGCAATGATTTTTGCTTTATCACCCTATTATTTCAGAGAAGCATTTGTAATACTTACGGATAACCTTCCTTTATTATGGCTGTTATGTTTTTTTAATTATTATTTTAGATATAAAGCAGAAAGAAAACAACATTTATTATTGCTCTCCTTGTTTTTTGTTATGCTGTTATGCTTAACAAGACAAACATTTTTATTTGTATGCCTTGTGGTAGGAATAGATACATTGCTTGAAAAGACCACTATTCAGCATAAATTCAAAGTTTTTTTTCTGGTGTTGTTTGCAGCGATCCCCACGCTTTCACTTTTTGTTTTGTGGAAAGGCCTAACTCCTCCGGGTTTTAGGGAAGCTCATACCCGTGATTCCTTAATCGATACAAAAGCTACTTTATATGGTTTGAGTACTTTAGGCTTTTATTCTTTATTTATGCCCGGAGTAAGTTTATTTACATCAGTTTTTCAGAAAAGAAAGCTTCTGGTTATTGCTGCTGTTTTATGTATGTGGGTGGTGCTGCTGTTTTTTCCTTTAATAAAAGATGTAAAAGATTTTGGCTACCTGTGGTATATGGCTGCTCCTGCACCCTGCATAGCCGGCACTTCTTTATTATTTTGGGGCTTGCTTCCTTTAGGCGCAATAAGCTTATTAAGTATATGGAATAAAGAAGGGTTTAGTTTGCTTTTACTCTTTTTATTGTGCTTATTTTTATCTGAAGTGCCCAATAAGTTTATTTTTCAGCGGTATTATGACGGCAGCATTATACTAACACTGATATTTTTCGCCATCAGGTATCATGAATCAAATAAGATTGATTTTTACCGGCGTATAGTATTAATTGCTTTTTTTATTATTTATTTTGTGGTTTTTACCGTTGCGTAATCATCTTCCTCAGTAAAAACCTCCTATCCTATTCAACATCTTTAATCATTGGAAACTAATCAGCAAAAAATGGAGATTTTGGGTTTGTCTGTAACAACCGGAAAATACCAGGATTTTATTGACAGAATAAGCGCCCTGGCGGTTGCAGAAAAATCATCTTATGTATGTGTGGCGAATGTACATATGTTGGTTGAGGCACATAAAAGTAAGGAGTTCTGTACGGTAGTAAACAATGCCGATATTGTTACCCCCGATGGAATGCCACTGGTTTGGGCATTAAGGTTACTACGTAATTATAAGCAAGACAGAGTGGCGGGGATGGACTTGTTGCCCGATTTATTAAAACTATCTGAGCAAAATCAATTGCCGGTATATTTTTATGGTGGTACTGAGGATCTTATTAAAAAAACCAGGGAGTTTTTACATGCTGCATTTCCGGCTTTACCCGTGGCCGGGTTTTACAGCCCGCCCTTTAGGGCGCTCACCCATAATGAAGAAGCAGAAGTTGAACAGAAGATAAAAGACAGCAAAGCCAAAATTGTTTTTGTAATACTGGGATGCCCCAAGCAGGAAAAGTGGATGGCATTTATGCATGGAAAAGTTAATGCTTGTATGATTGGTATTGGCGGAGCACTGCCTGTGTTGGCAGGTATGCAAAAAAGAGCCCCTGTCTGGATGCAAAAAAGCGGGTTGGAATGGCTATACAGGTTTTTCCAGGAACCGTCGCGTTTGGCAAGGCGTTATACCGTTACAAATACCATTTTTGTATGGCTGTTATTAAAAGCATGGATTAAACAACTGTTTACAACCAAGCTTCCCGGCAGAAAATTTACCAGTTAAAACAGTATACATCATAAAATAGACTGTTATGCCCTGTGTTATTAGCAGGGAACATTTTCAAAACAGACAGCAACTTAATTTTATATATGAACCAGCATCTTTCTAACCTTATACGCATCGGATTCTTACTGCTTGATTTGATTGCTCTTAATACGGTATATTACGGCTGCAAGTTTTTCTTTTCCAATTATATACCCGGTGAGCATGATACACAATACGCTTATTTGTGGATGTGGTGCAATTTTGCATGGATCATTGTGAGCTGGGGTAATAATACCTATCGCAACAGCGATATCGTCTCGTTTGAAAAGTTTTCACGCAACACGATGCATGCATATGGATATTTCCTCGGGCTTGTAACACTTTACCTGTTTTTGAATAAGCAAAGTGATGTGTCAAGGCTTTTTTTCATCAGTATGCTTATTGCCTTTGCTTTAGGGCTTATTGCCAATAGGATTATTCACCTGAGTTTGTATCACTATTTTAGAAACAAAGCATATATAACCAGGAAAGTGGTCATAATTGGCTATAATACCCGGGCAAAAAAGCTGGTAGAGTATTTGGAACAACAGCCCATCTATACTGAAATTCTCGGCTTTTGCGAAGATGAAAGCAATGTGCATGAACTTACACACTATCCTATTATTTCCGACAGGAAAAACATTATTAATTTCTCCCTGAAGGAACAGGTAACAGAAATATTTTCTACCATTTCACCTGAAGAAGATAAATACATATATACGTTGATGAACCAGGCAGATCACGCCTGCATAAAATTCAGGATTTTGCCAGACCTGGATCATTTTATAAGAAGACCCGTGCACATTGAGTATATCGATGATATGCCGGTATTATCACCACGCCATGAGCCGCTGGATGATGTAGGCAACAGGATAAAAAAAAGGTTTTTTGATATTATAGTCAGCAGTATTGCCATAATATTTATTTTATCATGGCTTGTGCCTTTACTGGCTATATTAATTAAGCTGGAATCCCGGGGGCCGGTGTTTTTTGTACAAAAGCGAAACGGGAAAGACGGAAAACCATTTAACTGTCTGAAATTCAGAAGCATGAGAGTTAATATGGATTCGGATAAAAAACAGGCTACCAAAAACGATAACCGTATTACCAAAATGGGCGCTTTTATGCGAAAAACCAGCCTTGATGAATTACCCCAGTTTTTTAACGTTTTAATGAGCGATATGAGCGTTGTTGGCCCGCGCCCTCATATGCTAAAACATACGGAAGACTATTCGAGGTTGATTAACCAGTTTATGATAAGGCATTTTTTAAAGCCCGGTATTACCGGGTGGGCGCAGGTTAATGGGCTTAGGGGAGAAACAAAAACAACTGAAGATATGGCTAACCGGGTAAAATACGACATTTGGTACCTTGAAAACTGGAGCCTGTGGCTTGATACAAGAATTGTATTTATGACTGTATTTAATGTACTTAAAGGCGAAAAAAATGCATATTAAAAGTGTGGGAGGCTAATAAGGCATAAAAAAGTTATTTTTTGAGGATTGTTAATTCTGTTTTATTTTTTTATTATTTTTAAATACCAGATATCAATTGATTAAGCCAAAAAAAGGAACTTCATGACCACGCAGAGTATTGAAAATACACTTGAAGGATACTTTACAAATATTTTCAAACGCCATGAGTATAAGTTATATACGTTAGTGTTAAGCCTGACCAAGTCAGATGAATACGCCAAAGACGTAGTGCAGGATGTATTCATGAAACTATGGCTTCAAAGAACCGGTATATATTCAATTGAAAATATTGAAATATGGCTATACCGGCTAACAGAAAGCAGGATACTTGATTTTCTTCAAAAAACTTCTTCTGAAAAAAAATTGCGGGATACCTTGTGGATAAATATGCGCAATAGTTTTGCAGAACCCGTTGAAGAAAAAATTTCTGAAAAGGCGTACACAAGTATAATTGATAAAGCCATCAATCAGCTTCCCCCTCAGAGAAAACGGATATACAGGCTGTCAAAAGAAGATGGTTTTAATTACAGGGAATTAATCGATTATTTAAAAAAATCCAGGAATACGGTAAAAAATCAATTTAGCCATGTAGTTTATACAGTAAAAAATCTTTTTAAGTAGATTTTTCTAATAAACTATTAGGAAGATTGATAATAATTGTGGCTTTCTGATGGAACAGAGAATCGAATATTTACTTCGCCAATATGAAAAAAATAATTGTTCCCGGGAGGAAATGGAAGAATTGTTTTCGTTTATTAATAAGTTGCGCGCCGGTGACCCCTCTCTGAAAAAAGCAGTAAGAAATCTTTATAATGATATCCGCAAAAACCATCCCTCTTTTACATACGTTGATGAATATGGCAACCTGGTACTAACAGAACCCGAAGATCATACTACAAACTTACCTGATAAAACCATCGTTTCCCGAAGGGCAAAATGGAAATTGCTGATAGTTGTAATTACTTCCTGTATTGTTGGGCTGTATGCTTTAGTATGGATAGTCAGGAAAAACCTGTCTGTTGCCAATTATATACAAAAGCCTGCTGCCAGTGTTCCAACAAAAAAATATGTAACAAAAGCACAACAGGGGCATCTTACTTTATCGGATAGTACAGAGGTATGGTTAAATGTAGCAAGTAATGTAGAAATACCTGATAAATTCTCTGATAGTAAACGAGAAATAGCTTTATATGGTGAGGCTTTCTTCAGTACAAAGTCGGCCGCTAATGTTCCCTTCATCATAAAATGCGATGATATAACGATAACGGCGTATTCTAAATCATTTAATATAAAGGCATACCCCAATGACAAGCATTTAACCGTTAATTCCATTGATGGCAAAATCCGCATAAACAGAAGTGGCGAATTAATAGGCGTTTTGTCAGGCGGCCAGTCATTAAAGCTTAACAAAGAAGATGACAATATAACCCGTAAAACCATAACTGCAGAAAATACAACTGCCTGGCGGCAGGGAAATATGATGTATGAAGAGGAATTTATGATAGATATAATAGCCGATATACAAAGAATATACAATGTAAATATAACCCTGGGAAATGCAGATTTTGAGCGTATGCGGGTATCCTTTTCTTTCACTAAGCATACCACTGTTACCGAGGTGCTGGAAAATTTATGTGCTGTAACTAATACACAGCTTGATGGAGAAAATGGTGAGTTTATCATACTATAAATAACCTGAGTTTCTAATACTTGTACCCAAATTTTTAAGGGACTTGCTTACGCATGTCCCTTTTTTATTTAAAATTTAATTTGTCTTTGGGGGTAAATGCAGCGTGCGCTTGTCTTTATAGTATCCAAAACGATGGCTTGCTTATGACTGTTGACAGAATATGGTATATTTTAGGCAAGAAACTTAATGGCGAAGCGAGCCATGACGAACTTGAAGAACTTTCTCAAATATTAGCTCAACACCCCGAGCTTCATTACCCCATCCAGAATATTACGGATATATGGAGGCTTGACAAGCAGGATGATAAGCAGGAGGCATTTGATGCCTTGCAGCATCATTTGATGCGGTTGGCAGACAGCAGGGGCGAAATCATTATGGAAGAAGATTCAGCACATGCTCAACCCGGCCGATTGTTGTTGCTGAAAAAAAATAAGTATATAATATATCCTTTAGCGGCGGCTTCTGTAATAGCTGTCTTTGCCTGTTTTCTTTTTTTTAATTCAGCTGTTAACGTAAAAGCTGAAAGCCCTGCCGCAAAAGTTCAGGAATATAAGATCAATGAAATTTCAACAAAAACAGGGTCTCATTCAAAAATTATTTTACCTGATGGTTCACTGGTATGGTTAAACGGGGGCAGCAGGCTAACCTATGATAAAGCCTTCAACCAGGAAACCCGTGAAGTTGAACTGGTAGGAGAAGCTTATTTTGATGTTGCTAAAAATGCCTTGAAGCCTTTTATTATCCATACGCATCAAATGGATATTAAGGTATTAGGAACAGCCTTCAATGTAAAGTCTTATCCCGAAGATAAAAGTTCCGAAACCAGCCTGATACATGGATCAATTGAAGTGACCATGCGCCAGGGAAGCGGTGAAAAAATTATTTTGAAGCCGAAAGATAAATTGATTGTAACAGGGTATACAGCCAGGCTGGCCGAACCTGAAAAAACCGGTAACACAGCAACAGCTTCAACCAGCAGTAAAATAAGCAGCATAAGTTATTTACCCGCTGACAGTACAATAATAGAAACCTCGTGGATGGATGACAGGCTTATTTTCCGGGATAAATCATTTATGGAGCTGAGCGCAGATATGGAAAGAAAATATGGTGTTGCTTTCAGCTTTCAAAGTGAGAAAGCCAAACAACTGATGTTCAGCGCCAATTTTAAGAATGAAAATATAGAGCAGGCCCTCAAAGCATTGCAATTAGCAAACAGGTTTTCATATACACTTATGAAAGACACCGTAATAATTTCTAAATAACCCCATAATAATTATGAAAGTGATTAATACATCATGAGAAAACATTCAGCACAAAAACGGGAAATGTTGCCGCACTTCCCGCCAGGTTTAAAACTTGCCTGAAACACGATATTAAATGCAAGTTTTGTTTATTTAACCCTTAATGATAAATGTATGAAAAAAAACCGGCTATGGTATTACCGCCATTTACCGACTGCTTATTTAAAAGTATTGACAGTTATGAAACTTACTGTTTTACTATTGATGATTAATGTTTGCCAGGTTATGGCAAAAGCAAATGCCCAGGAAAAAGTTACCCTGAACCTTAACAAGGCATCTATCAGCCAGGTGCTTAGCGCTATTGAAAAGCAGGGCTACTATCGTTTTGTATACAATAGCAGCCTGATTGATCTTAAACAGAAAACAACCATTGATGCCAGAGATGCCAGCATTGATGATGTGCTTAAAAACCTGTTTAACCGCACCATACTCTCTTACAACAGGCTTGATGATAACCTGATAGTGGTTATGGAGGATGAAACATTAAGAAAGGATATTACCATTACCGGTAAGGTAAGCGATGCAACGGGCAATCCTTTGTCGGGCGCTTCTGTAACCATTAAGGGAACTTCCAAAGGCGTAACTACAGATGCCAATGGTAATTATACTATATCAGCGCCTGAAAAAGGAACACTGGTTATCTCTTCCGTTGGCTATAAAACACAGGAGATTGCCATAAGCGATCAAACAAAAATTGACGTATACCTTGAGTCATCAGTTACACAACAGCTCAATGAAGTAGTGGTAATTGGTTATGGTACGGCAAAGAAGGTTGATTTAACCAGTTCCATCGCAACTATAAAGCCGGAAGACCTGAAGAAAACGCCAACCGGGGCATTGCTTAATGCAGTGCAAGGCAATGTAACCGGCGTTCAGATCAGCAGTTATGGCGCTCCCGGCGATGCACCCCAGATTAATATACGCGGTATTAAATCTTTATACGGGGGAAGTGTTTTATACGTGGTAGATGGCGTATTTGTTGACAATATTGATTTTTTAACACCCAATGATATCCAGGATTTCCAGGTGCTAAAAGATGCGTCTTCCGCTGCCATCTATGGGTATAAGGCATCTAACGGGGTAATACTGATTACTACTAAGGGCGGCAAGTATAACAGGGATGCTACGGTTTCTTATTCCGGTTATTATGGTGTACAAAGGGCTACCAATGTAATAAAAATGGCCAATGCGGAACAGTTTGTAAATTTTGCCAACGAATCAGGCTCCAGTGTTGAAATAGCAAGCGTGGAAGCGGCCATTGCCAGGTTTGGAAGAAGCAGAATTAACCCGGATTTGCCCGATGTAAATACCGACTGGTATAAGGAAACCCTGCGCATTGCTCCTATTATGAACCATGATGTTTCTGTTGACGGAGGTTCAGAAAAAATATCCTACTCCGTTGGGGCCAGTTATTTTACCCAGGACGGGATATTGGATATGAATAACAGTTATAAACGCTATAATCTAAGAGCCAAAATTGAAGCTAAAGCAAAAAGCTGGTTAACAATTGGTGCCGGAATGGTATATAGCAGGAGCGAGCAATATGGCGCCAGTGGCTCATGGGCAGAAATATATTATGCGGTACCTATTTTACCGGTGTTAGATCCAAATTATGCTGGTCAAACTGTGTATTCCGAGCCATATTCTTCAGCAAAAGATATAGGGTACAGAGATCATCAGAACCCATTTCCCGGCATGAAGAATATAGATAATTTAGGAGAAAGAAGAAGGATTACGGCGAATGCATTTGCTGACTTTCATATTCTCCCCAAAACCCTTAGTTTTAAAACAAGCCTGTCGTACAATAACAGAAATGATAATAACAGGCTGATGGATCTTCCTTATTATATAGCCGATGCTTATCAAAGAACTTTAGTGCAGTCCTCTATTACGAGGTCTAATGCGCTGGAGGAAAATTATACGTTTGATAATACATTAACGTACACTAAAATATTGGGTGATCATGATATTACTGCCATGGGTGGGTTCTCTTTCAGGGATGAAAGGTTTAACTGGTTTTGGGAAAAAGGATACTTTTATGATGGAAGCCCTTTTTCAAGAGACTCAAAACAATCCTGGTATATTAATAATACTACCCTGACTACAAGGGAGGCAAAAGATGCAGATCCTGACGCCAGTATTATGCCAACCAGAGTATACAGTCGCTCCTGGTTCGGGCGGGTACAGTACAAGTACAAGAATAAATATATCGCATACGCTACCCTTAGAAACGAAGCCGCTAACAAATACAACCAGGAAAGAGATATCACGCTGCCCTCTGTTGGGTTAGCCTGGATTGTTTCAAGCGAAGAGTTTATGAAAGAGATGCCTTCCATTAATTTTTTGAAACTAAGAGCAGGCTGGGGCCGTTTGGCCAATGGCAATGTACCAACAGCAAGAGCTAAAAGCGCCACTTCAACCTGGAGTGTATTCAACGATGCGAGGGTGGACGGCTTTTATTTTTCAACTTTCCAGGATAATTTAAGCTGGGAATTTAATGAGGAGCTTAACGTTGGATTAAACCTGGAAATGTTAGACAGAAGGCTGTCTATAGATGCAGATTATTTTATAAAAAACACTAAAAACCTTGCTATTCCGGTATTGCCCCAGGTAGGTAGCGAAACAAGCTATCAAAACGTGGGTTCTATGCGCAATAAGGGTATAGAAATAAGCGCTACCTGGAAGGGAACTATCTCAAAAAACTGGGGATATACGATAAGCGGCAACGTTAGTACCATTAAAAATGAGCTTACCAGTTTAGCAGGCCAGGCTTTCCTGAATACAGGCACGGCAGAGTTTCAACAACGCTTGACAGTAGGTCAGCCGGTTAATGTATTTTATGGATGGGATATTATAGGCGTTTATCAAAACCAGGATGAAGTTGATAAAGACCCCGTAGCCGTTGCTGCAAATACAGCCGGTGCAGGAACCGTAAAGCCGGGGTATTTTAAATTCAGGGATGTAGATGGAAGCGGTGTATTAGATGCTAACGACAGGATATATTTAGGCTCTCCTGCGCCTACGTATTATTACGGAGGCAGTATTGGAGTAAACTATAAAAAATTTGATTTATCGGTACGCATTTACGGGCAGGGAGGAAATATTATTCTTAACAGCAATCGTGCCGAAGTTTTCAGGACTTCAGGAAGAAATATAGATGCCCAGTTAGCCAATAATCGCTGGCATGGCGAAGGCACTGCCAATAGCTATCCCTCATCTGAAGGATACAGAACGGCATGGAATCAAAGAAACTCCCGGTTTTGGTTAGAAGACGGGAAGTTCTTCAGGATCCAAAATATTCAGTTAGGGTACAGCTTAGAAAAATACAAAAAAATACCTGAGATGCGGTTTACGTTCACGGCTGACAGGCCTTATGTATGGTCTAAAAGTAAATCAACCAACGTAGAAGTAGGATTTGATGGTGTTGATTCAAATACCTATCCTACACCTTCGGTATTTACGTTGGGTTGGAGTGTTAAATTTTAATACGGCATTTTAAACTAAATAAAATGAAAAGTAAAAAATATGTATTGGCATCTCTGTTAATTATCACAACGTTTTTATTAACGGATTGTAATAAGCAATTAGACGAGCCAAACGAATTAGAAACCGTGAGCGCGAGTGTGGATTATACCAGTGCAAGCGCGGCAAAAGCGGCTTTGGTAGGGGCTTATGTTCAATTTCAATCTTACTATTGGGAGGAATTAGCTTTATTACAGGTTCGTGGAGATGATGTAAATTCCGGGGGTGGTAAATCTGCTCCTTACGACCAGGCTCCTTATCACGATGTTGATATGTTTGTGTATGATGCGAATTACTGGATGTTAAATTCTACCTGGGATGGTATGTTTCAACATATACTACAGATTACGGCGCAAATTGATCAGTTAGAAAAATTCAGGGAAGCTGGCGTAAGTTCTGCATTAATTGATCAATATGTGGCCGAATGTAAAGTAATGAGGGCTCATATTACATTACAGGCGTCAAGAACATGGGGCGGCGTTTTTAAAGTGGATGCCGTAGACCAGTCATTACTCCAGGTGCAGACCAAAGATGAAATCATGCAATGGATTGTAAGCGAAATGGAAGATGCAGCTCCCAAGTTATTAGATGTACATCCCAGCCAAAGAACCGATTTAAAGGGTGGAATAACAAAATATGCCGCATTAGCAATTAAAGCAATGGCCGAACAGGAATTAAAAGATTACAATGCAGTAGCGACTACCACGGGAGAAATTATTGCTTCCGGCACATTTAGTTTATACAGCGATTTCAATAAAGAGTTCAAAACCGCAGGTAAATTATCAAGCGAGAATATTTTGGAACTGCAATTCTCGGACTTTAATTCAGCCTCCGGTGATAGCTGGAATTATTTGGGCGCATTTTTCGGACCCACGGATTGGACGCCTGCCGTTAGTACTGCCGGTGGCGGCTGGGGGTTTTATGAACCCAGTGAAAAATACATTAAATTTATGCTGACCAGGGGCGAGAAAACGCGCCTGCAAACAAGCGTAATTTTTACGCCAAGCGGCATTGATAAAATAAAATCAGATCCCGCATTTGCTACCCTTCCGGCATGGATTTCAAATACTACTCCGGAAGGTGATGTTTTTCTGAATTCTCCAAGAGCATATTTTTATAGCGGCAAGCATTATCTTCCTTCCACAGAATTAATTACGGGAAGAACTGACTATGCCAGTAATAAAAATTATATCTGCATCAGGTATGCGGAAATATTATTAATGTATGCAGAAGCCGTAACCCGTGGCGGCACTGCATCTGCAGGAAGCGCAGACAATGCAGTGAACCTGGTGAGGACAAGAGCAGGCATGGCTTCTATAACAGGTGTAACCAGCCAGCAGGTAATAGATGAGAAATATGCAGAACTGGCTATGGAATGGGGTAACAGGTTTTATGATATGATCCGCCTGGAAAATACTGCCGAGTTGAGCTATGATGGCAGAACCTTTACCATAGACAAAAAATATCTTCCTTATCCTTTAGCACAGTTAGATAAAAGTTTTCTTTTAAAAGAATACTCAGATACACATCCCGATCATTAATTTATTAATTACTACTATTATGAAAGGTATTTTTAAATATATTATTATAGGGATAGTGTTTTTATTATCCTTTACAGCCTGCAAAAAAGGCTATATAGACCCAATTTCGAAAGTTGACCCCGGAACAGATGCAGCAGCGCCAACAGTAGAAATAACCAGCCCTTCGTCTGATATTCAATACCCGGCCAGTGCGGAGACGGCAAATTTTGATTTTAAATTTAGTGCCACAGATGATATTGAGCTAAGCAAAGTGGATATTTCTTTAGACGGTACTTCATTAAAATCATATACCAGTTTTATAGATTATAGAGGAATGTCGGGCGTGTATACTTATGAAAATTTAGGATTAGGTGCTCATACTTTCACCGTTGTTGCAACTGATTTATCTGGCAAAAGCACTACCAAATCATTCGAGTTTAACATTACCAAGTACAATAAGATTTTAGAAAGCGAAACCTTATATGTGCCGTTTAACCCGGGCGGTGATTTTAAAGACTTGATAAATCTTCTTTCGCCGACTGTTGTAGGTAACCCTACTACCACAAGTATAACCGGTGGGCATAACGGGTCTGCCTACCAGGGAGCGGCGGATGCTTATATTACTTTTCCAATTGCAGGTTTGTATAGTTCGGATGGAATCAGTTTTTCTTTTTGGTATAAGTTGAATGCGACTCCGGATCGATCAGGTATTATTGTTATTAATGATAACGATGATAACACAGATGATAATAGAAACCAGGGGATGCGATTATTCAGGGAGGGAAGTGCAAGTTCTCAAAATGTAAAAATAAATGTAGGCGTTGGATCCGGGGAATCATGGAATGATGGAGGAGCGCTATCAGGCACGACTCCCGCATGGACGCATATAGCCGTTACAGTTTCACCAACGGAATCAAAAATCTATTTTAATGGTGTGCTTCAAAGAACGGCCGCATATACTACTTCGTTCGACTTTTCAACAAGTACCACTATGACGATTGGGTCTGGGGCACCATCATTTACTTATTGGAGCCATTTGTCCGATTTAAGTTTATACGACGACTTGAGGGTTTTCAATAAAGTATTAACAACAGACGATATTCAACTTTTAATGCAGTAAAAAAATTACAGGCTTAAACTACATTACTTTGCTTTTTGAATTTTAGTCAGGTTGAGAAAATATGTTTCACGCAGCGTACGCAGCGGAGCAAAGCTCGCAATGAAGAAAATGTTGCTTCACTGCGTGCGCCGCGTGAAAATTATAAGATCAGAAACCCGGAAGCATAATCCAGACACATACCATTAACGTTTTGATTTTTAAAACATGCAGACGGGGAAAATGAGAAAAATATTATTTACAGCTTTATTGTTTCACGCTGTTTTAATCAGCGCTTGTAAAAAGGGCGGCGATTCTGCACCGCCAACCCCGGCGGCTAAAGATTTTTCTATTAACAGTTGGGATGTGGATGGGGTTACTAACAAGGATAATAACAAAGGCACAAGCGCAAGCCCGCATATCCGGCTCTATTTTCCAGATGCCATTGACAGGGCTTCTGTTGCTTCGGCTATAGTGTTGCAAACGGCTGCCTATAGTGTAGATTATCAGAACGGTGATAGCACATTGATAATACAGCCGGCATCTCCTTTATCTTATCTTTCAAACTATACACTAACGGTTGGCAATACCCTAAAATCAAAGCCAGGGGGAAGTTTACTTTTTCCTGTGGAAATAACATTACAAACCGGGTATAACATCTCCAATAAATTTCCTGTAATAAGCGACAGCGCCTTACTTGATAAAGTGCAGCAACAAACCTTTAAATACTTCTGGGATTATGGACATCCTGTAAGCGGGCTGGCAAGAGAGCGTAGTAATGGCGATGATAATATAGTTACAACCGGCGGTTCAGGGTTTGGCATAATGGCCATACCGGTAGCGGTTAGCCGGAATTTTATCACGAGGGCTGATGGGCTTGCCCGTATGCAAAAAATTGTTGGTTTTTTAAAGAATACCGCGGTTAAAGTAAAAGGTGCATTTCCGCACTGGTTAAATGGTTCTACCGGTGCTATCATTCCTTTTAGCACTAATGATGATGGTGCAGACTTGGTAGAAACTTCTTATTTAATGGCTGGGCTACTTACTGCACGGCAATATTTTAACGATGCAAACACTGATGAAACTGCATTAAGAAACGATATCAATACGCTTTGGAATGGCGTGGAATGGGATTGGTTCAGAAATGGCGGGCAGAATGTTTTATACTGGCACTACAGTGATGCAAAACAATGGATCATGAACTTCCCCGTACAGGGCTGGAATGAATGCCTTATCACTTATATACTGGCAGGGGCATCCCCTACACATAGTGTTCCCTTATCGGTGTATACAAATGGCTGGGCTTCCGGTTCCTCATTTTTAAATGGCAATGCTTATTTCGGGTATAAATTGCCGTTAGGCCCTGCGTTGGGAGGCCCGCTATTCTTTTCCCACTACTCCTTTTTAGGCATAAATCCCAATGGGCTGAGTGATGCTTACGCAAACTACAGCACACAAACCACTAATCACTCGCTGATCAACTATAGCTATTGCATCTCAAATCCAAAACAATATTTCGGGTATAGTGATAGCTGCTGGGGGCTAACGGCAAGCGATATACAAAATGGTTATACAGCCAGCTCACCAACAAATGATGTAGGCGTGATTGCACCAACTGCTGCTATATCTTCATTGCCATATACTCCTGCGGAGTCAATAAAAGCTTTAAAATTTTTTTACTATACCCTTGGTGATAAAATATGGAAGGACTATGGTTTTGTTGACGCGTTTTCATTGCATGACCTCTGGTTTGCCAATTCTTTTTTGGCTATAGACCAGGGCCCGCAAATTGTAATGATTGAAAATTACAGGAGTGGGTTACTATGGAATTTATTGATGAGCTGCCCGGAAGTAAAAGCAGGTTTGAAATCATTGGGATTTAATGCACCGGGATTATAAGGGTATGCATTTTTATTTTGAAAAGATATTCTGATCATATGAAACATATATTTCTATTTACACTCCTTCTATTTAGCATTACGGTTGATGCTCAGAAAAAGAAAGATATTCAACCGGTTTTTGATGCTGCCAAACGCCCAAAAAATCTTTCTGATTCAGCGCTGCTTGATGTAGTGCAAAAACAAACCTTCAGGTATTTCTGGGATTTTGGCCATCCTGTAAGTGGTATGGCACGGGAAAGAAGCAATACAGAAAATTATGGTCATGATGTGGTAACAACCGGCGGAACAGGCTTTGGCATTATGAGCATCATTGTTGCGGCAGACAGAAAATGGATAACAAGAGATACTGCGGCAAGGTTTTTATTGAAGATGGTAAGGTTTTTATCAAAAGCAGATGCATACCATGGCGTTTTTCCACACTGGCTTAACGGTATTACAGGCAAAACCATTCCTTTCGGCCGAAAGGATGATGGTGCTGACCTTGTAGAATCTTCATTTTTGTTCCAGGGGCTTTTATGTGCAAGACAATATTTTAACGGCAGCGATAAAACTGAAACAGAGTTGCGCAACCGCATCAACTGGCTTTGGAATGATATAGAGTGGAACTGGTTTACCCGCGATGGGCAGGAGGTATTGTACTGGCACTGGAGCCCTAACAATGGCTGGGCTATGAATTTTCCTTTACGAGGGTTTAACGAATGTTTGATCACCTATGTGCTTGCTGCAAGTGCTGAAAGATACCCTGTTCCTGCAACTGTATATCACCGTGGCTGGGTGCAAAGCGATTTTTTTAAGAACGGGAAACAATTTTACAGTCATACCTTACCGTTAGGTTTTGACTACGGCGGGCCGTTGTTTTTTTCTCATTATTCCTTTCTGGGATTAAATCCCAAAGGCTTAAAAGACCGCTATGCTGATTACTGGCAGCAAAATGTAAATCACACTTTGATCAATCATGACTACTGTGTAGATAATCCAAAAAAATTTAAAGGCTACGGTGAAAACTGCTGGGGTTTGACGGCGAGCGATACCTATAATGGCTATGATGCACATTCACCTACTAATGATCATGGAACGATTACGCCCACAGCAGCTTTATCGGCTTTTCCATATACGCCGGAATATTCCATGAAAGCGTTGAAACATTTTTACTATGATTTGGGTGATAAAATATGGAGTGAATATGGCTTTACCGATGCATTTAACGAAACGCAAAACTGGTATGCAACATCGCATCTGGCGATAGACCAGGGCCCGATAGTTGTGATGATTGAAAATTACCGGAGCGGGTTGTTGTGGAACTTATTTATGAGTTGCCCGGAAATACAGAATGGATTAAAGAAGCTGGGATTTGGGGTTAGTGAATAGTCGCCGGAGGCGACAGGACAAGGGTGCGTGGCGAAGACGCCACGCACAGCGGGGGTTTGCCTGGCGGTAACCAGGAATGCCACATACAGCAAGAGAACCATATAAGATTTTAGAAAATCAACTGCAGATAAAAGGAAGTTGTTATTATTAATTGTAAATTAATCAACGAAAGTTTGTTGTTCGGGCTGGCTGCAGGATAGCTGTGTGAGGCGTCTTCGCCTCACACAGTTGTCTTGTCGCCTCTGGCGACACAACAACAATTATTTAACCTGTAAATACACAATTGCTATGAACTATGAATGCACCGGCGGATACAAAATCCGCGATCAGTTTGGTTTGTTCTTTATGACCTTTACTGTTGTAGAATGGATTGATCTTTTCAGCAGACAGCTATACAGGGATATCCTGGTAAAAAACATGCAGTATTGCAGAATGCATAAAGATCTTTCGGTAGGTGCATATGTAATCATGACGAATCATATGCATGTAATATGGCAATCAAAATCGGGAAAGCTGAGTGATACATTAAGAGATTATAAATCTTTTTGTACAAAAGAATTGATAGAGGCAATTAAAAATAACCCCGAGAGCAGGAAAGACTGGTTGCTGAGAGCGTTTGAATTTCATGCAAAAGGCACAAATCAAAATAAGGATTATAAGATATGGATAAGTGGTAACCACCCGGAACAGATATACACTGAGGAGTTCTTAAGAACAAAACTGGATTATATTCATAACAACCCGGTTCGGGCAGGTTGGGTGGAAAAACCTGAAGATTATTTGTATTCGTCGGCGTCAAATTATATTTCTGGTAAAGGGCTAATGGATATAGATTATTTATTTTAAAAATAAGTTATGTCGCCAGAAGCGACAAGACAATGGTGCGTGGCGTCTTCGCCACGCACAGCAGCCTCCGCTGCGTGAGGCGTTTTCGCCTCACGCATATCTCTTGTCGCCTCTGGCGACTAAAACATACTGATATGAAACGATTATTTTGTATAATGCTCTTACTGCTTGTTATACAAGCTTCATTTGCCCAGCAACGCACCTATTGCAATCCCATTAATATTGATTACGGCTACACCCCTATTCCCAATTTTAGCGAATGGGGCAGGCATCGCGCAACTGCAGATCCTGTAATAGTAAATTATAAAGGCGATTACTATCTGTTCAGTACCAACCAATGGGGATATTGGTGGAGCAGTGATATGCTGAACTGGAAATTTATAAGCAAGAAATTTTTGCGCCCATGGAATGGAGGCGTATATGATGAATTGTGTGCGCCGGCTGTGGGTATTATCGGGGATACTATGCTGGTATTTGGCTCTACTTATACGTCAACCTTTACTATATGGATTAGCACCAATCCCAAAGCCAATGAATGGAAGCCGCTGGTAGATTCATTTTCGTTGGGAGGCTGGGACCCTTCCTTCTTTACTGACGATGATGGAAAGTTTTATATGTACAATGGAAGTAGCAATAAATTTCCGATGTACGGTATAGAATTAAATAGAAAAACAATGGCGCCTATTGGTTACCGTAAGGAAATGTATTTGCTGGAATCATGGCGCTATGGCTGGCAACGCTTTGGAGAATATATGGACGATACTTTTCTCGATCCATTTATTGAAGGTTCACACATGACTAAATATAATGGCAAGTATTACCTACAATATGGTGCGCCGGGTACAGAGTTCAGCGGTTATGCTGACGGGCTAGTAGTGGGTGGTAGCCCACTTGGACCTTTTACACCACAATCTGACCCCTTAAGCTTTAAGCCGGGCGGCTTTGCGAGAGGAGCGGGGCATGGCGCTACCTTTGAAGACAATTATAAAAATTACTGGCATGTAAGCACAATGGTGGTATCGGTAAAAAATAATTTTGAAAGAAGGCTGGGTATATGGCCAAGTGGATTTGATAAAGATGGTGTAATGTGGTGTAATACGGCGTTTGGGGATTATCCAACATACCTGCCGCAAACGGTTGGTGCAAATGCCCCCTTTAAAGGCTATGCAGATGCCGGAACTTTTACCGGTTGGATGTTACTGAATTACAAAAAACCTGTGCAGGTATCTTCAACATCAGGAGGCTATCACGCCAATTATGCAGTGGATGAGAATATCAAAACGTATTGGAGCGCCGCTACAGGAAATGCCGGGGAATGGATACAAACTGATTTGGGTAATGTTTCAGCCGTTAATGCCATACAAATCAATTATGCAGATCAGGATGTTGATAATGCTTTCCTTGGAAAGATACCGGGGCTGTATCATCAATATAAGATGCTGTACTCAGTTGATGGAAAAAAATGGAAAATACTGATAGATAAGAGAAAAAATCAGAAAGACGTTCCACATGATTATGTAGCATTGGAAAAACCTGTTGAAGCAAGATATATACGTTTGGAGAATATACATATGCCAACCGGTAAATTTGCCATTAGCGGTTTACGGGTGTTTGGAAATGGGAAAGGCGCGAGGCCGGATAAAGTAAAACAGTTTTTCGTGTTACGTACGGAAAAGGATAAGCGAAGTGCATGGATAAAATGGAATCCTGTTGATAATGCTTATGCATATAATATATATTATGGAACGCATCCCGATAAACTGTACAATTGTGTGATGGTTCATGATGCAAATGATTATTGGTTTAAGGTAATGGACAGAGAGAAAGCGTATTATTTTACCATTGAAGCTATTAATGAAAATGGTGTCTCAGAAAAATTGCCTGTAGTTAAAGTTGAATAATTATTCACAAAAGTGTCACTCATGAAAATATTATTGTTAGCTGCTTTTTTACTGATATGTTCAGTTACCTTGTTTGCACAGACTCCCTTCTATAATGATATTCAAAAGTTCAGGAAACAGGATAGTGCACAATTCCCGGCTAAGAGATCTATTTTATTTATTGGCAGCTCCTCGTTTACAATGTGGAAGGACGTACAGGATTATTTTCCGGGCTACACAATTATAAACCGCGGCTTTGGCGGGTCAACCTTACCTGACCTGATACGATATGTAAATGATATTGTAGTTCCATATAAACCTAAACAGGTTGTGATATACTGTGGCGAAAATGATATTGCTTCATCTGATACGATAACCGCAGAGACAGTAGCGCAAAGATTTGTAACGCTGTTTGAAACTATCAGGAAAATATACCCAAAAGTGCCTATCGCTTTCATATCTATGAAGCCAAGCCCAAGCAGGGAGCGGTTCTTACCGAAGTTGCAATCTGCCAATCAGCAGATCAGGGATTATATAACTACTCAAAAAAGAACTGCATACATCGACGTCTACCCATATATGATGCGCGAAAATGGCAGCCCGAGGAAAGCGCTGTTTACAGAAGATATGTTGCACATGAATAAAAATGGTTACGCCATCTGGCAATACGCAATATTACCTTACCTGAAAAAATAGAAGTTATAATACTAAACACCCGCTATATGAAAAGATTATTATCCATATTGTTGCTGTTATATGTTGTGGTTACTGCAACTGCACAAAAAGCATCTGATGTTAAAATGAATGCTTTCATCAACAGCTTAATGCAGAAAATGACTATTGATGAAAAGATCGGACAACTGAATTTGCTTACCGGTGGCGAAGCAACAACAGGCGCTGTGGTAAGTTCAGGCGTAGAGTCCAAAATCAAGAGCGGACAGGTAGGTGGTATCTTCAGCATGTCTTCGCCTGTGCGTATCCGTAAGGCCCAGGAGATTGCGGTTACGCAAACCCGTTTAAAAATCCCCATTATTTTTGGGATGGATGTAATACACGGCTATAAAACTATGTTTCCAATTCCGCTGGGTTTATCATGCACCTGGAATATGGATTTAATAGAGCGCACTGCAAGAATAGCGGCAACAGAAGCAAGCGCTGACGGCTTGAACTGGACATTTTCTCCCATGGTTGATATTGCCCGAGATCCACGCTGGGGGCGCATTTCAGAAGGTAATGGAGAAGACCCTTATCTCGGTTCGCAAATTGCGAAAGCAATGGTTAAAGGTTACCAGGGCGATGATCTTTCAAAAAATAATACCATAATGGCTTGTGTAAAACATTTTGCACTATATGGTGCAGGTGAAGCCGGTTGTGATTACAACACGGTTGATATGAGCCGTGTGAGGATGTATAATGAGTACCTTCCTCCTTATAAAGCTGCCGTGGATGCAGGTGTTGGTACAGTGATGACTTCATTCAACGAAATTGATGGCATACCTGCAACGGCAAACAAATGGTTGTTTACAGATTTGCTCCGTAAACAATGGGGCTTTAACGGAATGGTAGTTACGGATTATACCGCGGTAAATGAAATGACAGATCATGGCATGGGCGACCTGCAGCAGGTATCTGCGCTTGCATTAAGAGCAGGCGTAGATATGGATATGGTTGGTGAAGGTTTTCTCACCACTTTAAAAAAATCACTGCAACAGGGAAAGATCACGCAAAAAGAAATTGATGATGCCTGCCGCAGGGTATTGGAGGCAAAATATACATTAGGATTGTTTGATGATCCTTACCGTTATTGCAATGAAGAACGTGCGGCAAAAGAAATATATAGCGAAGCTAATCGCAGTGAAGCAAGAGCAATTTCAGCAGAGAGTTTTGTATTGCTTAAAAATGCAAACAATACGCTGCCAATTAAAAGATCAGGAATAATTGCGCTGATTGGACCATTGGCGGATAACAAGTCAAACATGCCAGGCACATGGAGTGTATCCGCTGATTTTACAAAACCGGTATCTGTGCTGGAAGGATTGAAAGAGGTGGCAGGCAGCAATGCAAAAATATTATACGCCAAAGGTGCTAATCTTACTGAAGACAGCCTGTTTGAACAACGATCTACCATGTTTGGAAAAACATTAGGCAGGGACAACCGCAGTGATGAAACATTGCTGAAAGAAGCATTAGATATAGCGGCTCAATCCGATGTGATTGTAGCTGCATTGGGCGAAGCCGCAGAGATGACAGGTGAAAGCGCCAGTAAAACGGATATTGGAATTCCTGATGTGCAACGTACATTATTAGAAACCTTATTGAAAACCGGTAAACCAGTTGTATTGGTGTTGTTTACAGGCTGCCGATGACATTGGTTTGGGAACAACAACATGTTCCTGCCATACTGAACGTTTGGTTTCCGGGCTCAGAAGCGGGAACTGCTATAGGAGACGTACTGTTTGGTAATGTGAATCCTTCCGGTAAATTGTCTGCTACTTTTCCACAGAATGTAGGTCAGATACCTTTATACTATAATCATAAAAACACAGGACGTCCTTTGGCTGATGGTCAATGGTTCCAGAAATTCCGTTCTAATTATTTAGATGTTTCAAATGATCCTTTATATCCGTTTGGGTTTGGATTGAGTTATACAACTTTCAGTTACAGCGATATTGCATTGAGCAAAACATCCTTCAAGCCCGGCGAAAAAGTTATCGCGTCTGTAACGGTAACCAATACCGGCAATATATCCGGCAAAGAAGTTGTGCAATTATACATTCGTGATATGGCAGGCAGTATTACGCGTCCTGTAAAAGAGTTAAAAGGGTTTCAGAAAATTGAATTAAAGGCAGGCGAATCAAAAACGGTTTCATTCATTATTTCGGCAGAAGACCTGAAGTTTTATAATAGCGATTTAAAGTTTGTAGCGGAGCCGGGTGATTTTAAGTTGTTCATTGGAACAAATAGCAGGGATGTGAAGGAAACAGGTTTTAAATTGTTATAGGTATGTATTCGTCTCCGGCGGCATAACAAAAATCCTCCTTATTTTTACGCCATGCAAAACATAGATAATATCATTTTCGATCTTGGCGGCGTAATCCTCACATTGGATATGCCTGCTGCAGAGCAAAAGTTTACTGCATTGGGTGTAAAAAATTATAATGAACTATTTCGCAGCGGTAATGTTTCTTCTTTTTTTAAAGAGTATGAAGTTGGCGCTATTGATAACATTACCTTTCTCAATTCATTGAGGGATTTAGCAGGGTTACCCCTCACTGATGATCAGTTAACAGATGCCTGGAATGCCATGCTGGGCATTTTTCCCAGGGAAAGAATTGATTTGCTTCATAGTTTAAAATCAAGATACAGGTTGTTTTTATTCAGTAATACCAATGCTATTCATCTTGATAAATTCCGTAAAATATATTCCAGCAGTTTTAATAATGCCAGCTTCGACGATCATTTTGAAAAAGCATATTACTCGCAGGTATTGGGAATGCGCAAGCCGGATGTTGAATCGTATAAATATATTATTGACGAGCAGGGATTAGATGCATCGCGAACACTTTTTATTGATGATTCAGCTTTGAATATTGAAGGCGCAAAAGCCGCGGGATTGCAAGGCGTACATATTACGCACGGAACAACAATATTAGATATAGGATTATAATCCGGATAGCAACCGGTTTCTGCAAAAAGACTCATTGCATAGTGCTTTATACAATTGCAGGATTTGGATTTGTTGCAAGCAAAATTATTGTATATTCCTCTTCTAAACATTGCAACCTGAACATGAAAAAACTTTCGACCTGGGGATTTTACCATCCCCGTTTAGCCAGGCGCTTAATGGTGTTGATGAAAATTACAATGATTTTATTGGCATGGTATATTGCGCGCCTGCTACGGCTAACGGATGTTCGGTTTTCGGCGGACAGCTTTTATGCAATAGCGGCATGTATGGCGTTGGGCATAATATTATATCCCGATAGCAGGAAGAAAAAAGTATACTTTAATTATCGCTATTATGTGCATCAAAAACTATGCGATGCCATACTTACTTTTTCTTCATTTAGCGCTTTCATTGTATTTTTTAATACAAATCTTTTATTTAGACCGGCATATGGGGTTGAACCCGTATACAGGAATAGCAATCCGGGCGCAGCGTATCCTGTTAATCCTTTGCCTCCTGATAAAGGAAAGATATCCGCGAAACAAAGTAAGGCTGAAAAAAAATCATTTTTTAAGCAACTCAAAAGGCTGCCTGTTTCAGCAAAAAAAGGAAATAAAAAACACGCAGGGCTTATAATTGAAATGGTATTGGCCATTACGCTTGGCGCTCTTCTCGGTATGACAGTAGTTGGATTGGCTTGCTCTTTGGCCTGTAGTGGTAATGAATTGGGGGCTGTTTTAATTATAATATTTGGTGCAGGGGGGATAATTACGGGATTGATAGCATGGCTCAGGTCAATAAGAAGGCGAAAAAGAAAACTGATGGAAATGCGCGAAAATACAGAAATGTAGTTTTCACCTCTACAATAACGGCGAAATAAGCCTTGCTGTTTTTTCAACCATTTCTTTATAAAGCGGTCGCTTATCCCACTTTTCTATATCTACCAGTTCCGCGTCTTTGATATCATCAAAAAAAACAGTAGCCAACCGACCTGCAATTTCTGTATCGTATACAATAGCATTTACTTCAAAATTCAGATCAAAGCTCCTGTAATCCATATTTGCCGTTCCTACTACAGATAGTTTTCTGTCGGCAACAAGTGTTTTGGCATGCACAAAACCTTTCCTGTATAAATATATTTCTATGCCGGCTCTTGCAAGATCACCATAATACGACCTTGCGGCTGCATTTACCAGTATGGAATCAGATTTACCCGGCACTAAAATTTTTACTTTCACTCCGCCCATTGCTGATACCAGTAACGCATCAATAATACTTTCGCCGGGAATGAAATAAGGCGTAGTAATTAAAATTTCTTTCGTGGCAAGATTAATAGCCTGCAATATGGAGTATAGAATAACCGGTACTTCCGAATCGGGACCGCTTGCGGCTATCTGCACAATTTTGTTGCCTGTTTTGGGTAAGGCAGCATGATAAGGAAAGAAAGCATCACTTGGTTTTAAACTATCCTTTGCACAAAAATTCCAGTCGCACATAAAAAGATATTGCAGGTATCTTACGCCTGAGCCTTGTATATAAAGATGAGTATCCCGCCAGAAAAGTTTGTTTTCTTTTCCATTGATATACCTGTCGCTCACATTAATGCCACCTATAAACCCGGTGATTCCATCTACTACGATTATTTTTCGATGGTTTCTGTAATTAAGCCGGTTGGCAAGCGCCATGAAAATTATTTTATGAAACGGGAATGCCTGTACATGGTTGCTTCTTAATCGTTTTGATAATGTGCGGCGGATGGAACGGCTGCCAAAATCATCGTATATAAATCTTATTTCAACACCTTCTTTCGCTTTGCGTACAAGAACTTCTTCAACAGCTTTTCCTATTTCATCGTCTTCAAAAATGTAATATTCTATATGAATATGATGTTTTGCTTTTTCTAATGCAGCAATAACTTCCGGAAATTTTGATTCTCCGTTAATCAGCAGCTTCACATCATTATCTCCGGTTAGTGTGCTCATACTGCCATTCACCAGCATATAGGCAAGCTCCCGGTTGCTTTCCAGGAAATCTTTGTTCTCGTTGTAGATTCTTTGTGACGATTGCAATGTCTGTATTCTTATTTTCTCTGCAAGCACGTCATCGGCAACCAGCTTTTTATCATACATCCTTCGCTTTCTGTAGTTGATGCCAAAAGAGAAATAGATGATCGCGCCGATTACAGGAATAAATACAACCAATAGCAGGTAAGCCAGGGTTTTTATGTTGTTCTGTGTATCGTAAATAATGCGGAAGCAAACCAGTATGAGGGCGATAATATAAAGTATTTCAAAAACCAACAGCCAGTTCATAGTTGAGAAAGCTTAACGGATATATTTCTTAAATATATTGATTATCCTGAAGATGAAGAACACATATAAAACCTTTATATTTATTTGGTAATTATTCCTTCATGATATCCCGTTACATTCAATGCATATTATCATTAATATTTTTATTGCATTGGTCTTTTGCAACATCCCAGGTTATTAACACTGTAAAATTTTATAACCTCGATGCCATCAATAAAGATTCATTGCAAGTTGTGTTAAACCATGCCATCCGGTCGGCTCAATATAATAAAGCTGCAATAATATATGCAGGCATTGGTGAATTTTTTGTGCAGAAGGAGGTGAAAGATTCGATACTTTTTTACTATATGAAAGCGGAAGATCAGGCGCTGAAAGGCGGTGACTCAACCCTCTATTATTATAGCCAGTTGCGCATAGGCAGAGTTTACCTGCAAACAAAGAATATTGATGTGGCGCATTTGTATTTTTTAAAAGCGGAAGATTATTACAACCGGAATAAGCAATATGATCTTCTTGCTCATACAAAGGGGGCTTTATCAGAAGTTTGCTTTGAAAAAAAGGACTCTACCTGTGAAAGAAATTATCTTTTGCAGGCAATAGAAGCCAACGAAAAAGGGAAAGATACATTTATGCTGGTAATCCTGAATTACAAGTACATACAAAAACTTACAAAATCTTTTCAATATACTGAGGCAATTGAGCACTTAAAACGTAATCTCGATATTATAAGGAAAACACAGTCTATACAAACAAATCCCAAGCAAAATGCGGTTTGGACAACCCTTCAGCTCAATATGCTGGGGTATTGCTACTATGTTCAGAAGGATTATGAAACTGCTATATATTACCTTAAACAGGTGCTGCCATTTACGCCTGTTAACGGCGTATACAGCATTGATAACAGCGTTTGTTACCGCCACCTGGCCGACTGCTACACTATGCTGGACAACCGCGACAGCGCGTTGGTCTATATAAAGCGGCTATTCAGTCACGTGAGTGATATTACAGACGAAATGAACCCGGAAAGAACGAGTGAGATGGCTGTAAAATATGAAACAGAAAAAAAACAACGGCAGATCGAATCGCTGCAACAAAAAGCTATTTTGCAGGAAATACAGTCTAAAAATGAAAAAAGGATCATTAGTATACTGGCGTTGATGCTTTCACTTGCGGCTGTTGCCGCGTTTTATATCATAAAAGCCAACAGGGAAAAACGCAAAGCGCTGGCAGCTTTGGAAAAGCAACGCATAGAAACCCTTCGCAATAAAATAAGCCGCGACCTGCATGATGAAATAGGCTCCTCGCTCAGCGGCATACAATTGTTCAGCCAGATGGCGGAGCAGGGTTTTGATACAAACCCGCTTAAAGGCAGGGAATACCTGGATAAGATAAAGCAATACAGCAACATTGTATTAACCTCCATGAAAGATATTGTTTGGGAGATCAATCCTGAAAACGACAATATGCAGAACATGATACAACGCCTTAATCAATATGCGGTTAATACCTGTACTGCCGGAAATATTGAATTTGATTTTTCTGTAACCGGGCCGGTAATTAATACGACTGTAGATATGCATCACCGCCGGAATATTTACCTGATCGCGAAAGAAGCGATCAATAACGCGGTTAAGCATTCCGGGTGCCGCAAAATTTCCTGCTCAATAACAACATCGGGCAACATAAGCATCCATATTAAAGACGATGGCAAAGGATTTGACAAACAGTCCTGTGCAGAAGGGAATGGCATCAATAATATGAAGCACCGGGCAGAAGAAATGCAAGCCAAATTAGCGGTGTTAAGCAATGATAATGGTACGGAAATTATATTAACCTGTATGCCGGCACATCATTGAGGCATTATTTTATACCCAATTGGGGGTAATGCTAAAAAGCATGATTATTCAAACTTTGCACCAACAATGAGCCGGTTGATGTTATTATGGATAATATGTCTTTTGCCTGTAGCAGGCACAGGGCAAATTACATCTGCAACTGATGCCAGAAAAGAAACCGACAGCCTTGAAACTGTTATACAGCTATGGAAAGGCGATAAAAGTTATATTGACGCCGGTATAAAACTGGCAGGACGATATATGGATTTTTCCAGGCCCGGTAAAGCCCAGGAAATACTGGAAAGGATGCTGCCGCTTGCCGACAGCCTGGCGTATGATAAGGGCAGCTATTTTACGCGGTCGTACCTGGCAGAGATTTTTTTCCAGTCAGCTTTATATGATAATGCCTTATATATGCTGAAGAGAGCGGCTGCCTTTGCGCATAAATTGAATGATAATGAACTTACAGCCGACTCCTGGAATATAATGGGATTGATATACCAGGAAATGCAGGTGCCGGATTCGGCTTTGGCATGTTTCAGAACCAGCCTTGCCCTGATGCCGGAACATAAAAAAAATACGCTTGAATCGAGTTACCGCTACCAGGTATTGAGCAACCTGGGGCAGGTGTTACTGCAAACAGAGGAAACAGACAGCGCAGCGCATTACCTGGAAACTGCATTGCAGGAAGCAACTGCATTGCAGGCCTACAGGGGAATGTCCATCGCAAAATATTACCTCGGTACTATCATGGAGAAGAGGGGCAGCGCTCACACTGCTATGGAATATTACCGTACTGCTATATTATATGCGCATACAATAGACGATAAAGATGTAATCGCTTTTATATATCCCTCCATTGTAAGCGCGATGCTTACATTAAAAGCAGGTGGCGTAAATGATTCATTACAGGTGTATGACGCTTTTGTACGGCAATATGAAGACCGCATTTCTTTTTCAACACAAAAGGAATATTACAGCAGCATGATGGAAATATTGCACAAACAACAAAATGAAAAATCTTTCTGGTATCAGCAGCAGCTTAATAACATCACAACAAAAATTAATAAAGAAGCATTGCAAAAACGCTTGCCTGTATTAAGTAACCTGGTGAACAATGAAAAAAGGCTGGCAACGCTGGAACAGGAAAAGATTATACAAACACAGCAACTGCAACTGAACAGGAACCTGTTGCTTTTTATGATTGTGCTGCTGTTGCTGCTTTGTATGGTGCTGGCATTTGTAATTAAAAACAGGAAGCAGAAGCAACAGTTAGCTGTGCAGGAAATGAAAAACGATATATCGGCAGCTCTTCACGATGAGGTGGCGGCAAGCTTAACCGGAATTAATCTTTTTGGCAGGCTGGCGGAAGATGAATTGAAGGATCAACCCGGCAATGCAGGTATGTATGCAAAAAAGATGCGGTTGCATGCCGAATCGCTTGCCGGTTATATAGCGGATATAGTATGGATCATTGATCCCGGCCACAGGAAAGGCGAAGCCATTGTTAATAAGCTGGACGCATATGGAAAACAGCCGGGGCAACATGCAGTTTCCATTGTAAGCAATGGGGATTTTACGGGTAATACGTTTTCTATGCAAATGCGCAAAGATCTGTACCTGCTTGGTAAGCGGTTGCTGCAATGTGCCTGTACTGAAGCAACCGGTGAGGAAATAATACTCGGGTTGTTGCGGGAAGGCAATGCGATAATACTGAAGCTGTACATGGATCATGATCCTGAACCGGTTATGGATGATGATATTGTTAAGAACAAAATGGAAGTTTTACAGGGGGTATATAGTATAACCAATAACAGCTACGGCTATGAACTAAAACTAATAGTATGTCAAACGTGAAAAGCACGATGAAAGAGACAATAACCATACGGGTAAGCGTATTTGAAGATAATCCTATTATGATGGATGCATTCCGTTCCATACTCAATGGCTCGCCGGGCTATATATGCAGCGGTAGTTTTACCAGTTGTAATAACTGGAAACATGATATACTGAAAAGCAACCCGCATGTTATATTAATGGATATCGGTATGACGGGGATTGATGGTATAGAAGCAACCCGGCTTATCAGGAAAGCATTTCCCGCTATCTCCATACTTATGCAGACCGTGTTTGAAGAAGACAATAAAATTTTTGCCGCTATATGCGCCGGCGCAAACGGGTATATCTTAAAAAACACTTCACCCGTAAAAATGCTGGAAGCTATTACAGATGTATACAATGGCGGCGCAGCATTTTCTCCGTTTGTTGCTGATAAGGTAATCCGGCTTTTTAAACAGGTTTCCCCGGTTATGCCGGGAGCTGTTGAAGATTATCACCTCTCTGAAAGAGAAAAAGAAATTCTTACATTACTCACTACCGGGATGCCGCTGCCGCGTATAGCCGAATCGCTCTTTCTCGGTTATGAAACCGTTCGCAGCTATGTAAAAAAAATATACCAGAAACTGCATGTAACCTCCGCAACCGAAGCGGTGAGCAAGGCGCTGAAAGAAAGGTTGGTGTAATGCCAGTAGCTTTCAACATAAAGAACATGAGGCGGTTATTTTTCTTCCAATATCGTCAGTAGTTGTCGGTTCAAATACAATTTTTCTTTTCCAACTTTTACTGATTTCAAAAATCCATTTTCTTCTAATGCAATCAGATAGTTTCCGACTGTCTTTAAGTTCCCAATATTTTCGGCAATCAGGTGTTGGCGTTTGGTGTAAGGCAAACGGAATAATATTTCAATTAAGTCTTTGGAATAAATTTTCGGCAAGGTCTTTTTAATTTTCTCTGCTGTTTTTTCCATTGCAGTTGTGATTTTATTCAGTCGTTCCAAACCTTTTATTGAAGTTTCTTCAATCATATCTAACATATACAAAATGTAACTTTCCCACTCGTTATTTTCTGTTACACTACGCAAACATTTGTAATAATCTGCTTTGTTTTTGATGATGTATTCGCTTAAATAAATTGCCGGTGTGTCAAGCAAGCCTGAAAGTTTGAGATACAACAACAATAAAATTCGCCTTGTTCTTCCATTACCGTCAGCAAAAGGGTGTATCGCTTCAAACTGATAATGCATTAAGGCCATTTTAATAAGTGGGTCTACCGTATCATCTTCATTGATAAACTTTTCTAAATTCGCTAACTTTTCACGAATAACAACTTCTCCGCCTGGCGGTGTATAAATTACCTCGCCTTTTGTATTGCTCAAAGTTGTTCCGGGTGTAACCCGAATAGAAGCAGTGTTTTGTTTGATACATTGAACAATGCTTACACAAAGGTTCGTTGTGATGAACGGTTTTTTCTTTAACTGTTCTAAGCCTAACCAAAGAGCTTCTTTGTAACTCAACACTTCTTTGGTGGCTGAATTTTCAATCTTTTTATCAGCTACCAGCGATTTGTAAAGTTCATCATTGGTTGTAATGATGTTTTCCACTTCCGAACTCGCTTTTGCTTCTTGTAGATAAATCGTGTCCAAAAATAGAGTTGGATTTGGCAAGTTCAACAAAGTTCCGTTCAGTTGTGCCAATGCCCTGCCTGCCGAAATCGTTTTGCGAAGGATGTTTTTCGTTTCTATATCCGCCTTTGGCGGAAGTAGCGGCAGGTCGTTATACGGTATTTTGCGGTCAAATTTGCTCATTTTGTTCAAGTGCCCGCCTGACGGGTAGGCAGGTAAGTTTTACTCTCGTTTTAAACACGAGGGCAAAAATACTAAAAATTTACTCACGTTTGTGTAATAAGGGCAAAAACTATGCTCGTTCGGTTTTGTGCGTATTTGTCAAGGAGTGAGATAAACCCTCAATTGAGGTCTTGTTCCACAAGGTGGTTGTTTTCAATTTTACATCAGTAATTATTTATTCAATCTTTAACTATTACAAATGAAGATCATTAAGCACTCCCTTGTGGCAATCACCGTGTTAATGGCTGCCGGATGGTTAGCCTCCTGTAAAAAAGACAACGCAGATATGGAGGAAGATGAAAAACTCCCGATAGAATATGTTGCTTACAGCTCTGCGCCCCTGAATGAAGCGACTTTTTACTACACAGGCGTAAACGGGGAAAAAGTTGATGCCGGCACCCAACCTACGCCCTTTAATAAAAAAATAGAACGAAAAACAAAACCTGGAGACCGGCTGGTTTTTTCTTTTAAAGGGACCGCTAATACGCGCTTTCCTGTCACACTAAGAATAACCACCTATGGAGGCGTTGTAGAAGAAAAGGAATTTTTTGCACTTGAAGGAGAAATCAGTTATACCATAACTGAATAAACGCGATGTAATATCCTCGCATATTTAAATGCAGCTTTTCTCAATACATCTTCTTATTGCCTCTTCTCACAGTATTTAAAACAAAAAAAAATGAACGCTACAATTAAAAATAAGGTTATCATTATTGTAACAATGATTACTATTGCCTGCACAACCCTTAGCCTTACCACAAACGCTCAAAAAGAAGGCAAAAAATTCAGCGTAGGATTTGGACTTGAAGCCATTAAACCTGTTGCAGACAAGGTACTGAAAACATATTACAACTTTGGGGCAGGGCTGTCTCTGCGGTTTTCATATAAAGCAGGGCCCGGTTATGCCACGCTTACGGGCGGTGCGCTTGCGGTGCTACCCAAAAATCTTGATGACGAAGATTTAAAAGCGGCTGTACTCATGCCGCTACTGTAGGCGGAAACTTTGGCGCTTTTGAAGTGGGGTTAAAGTATGAAGGGCTTGGAGCAAAAAGTAAAGCCCATAACGAAAAACTAAACCTTTCAACCATCGGGCTGAGACTGGGATTTAATTTTTAAAGCTGATCTGTTATTACAGGATTGCTCTGATTCTGCCACACTACAAGCAAAACCCCCAATTGGGGGTAGTTACCTTTTTATTGCTAAGCATAAGTTTGCTGATTCAATCCAATACTGTAAAACCTCCGCCACTTTTATTATTCATCTACCAATATTATCAGCATGAAGCAGGGTTTACTATTATGTTTTTTATTTCTTTCGATAACCATCTTTGCACAACCAACCGAAGGATTGATTGCGTATTATCCTTTTAACGGCAACGCCGATGATGCTATAGGCACTAACCATGGCACCATAACCGGAGCCACCCTCACTACAGGCAAAGACGGCGCACCCAATACCGCGTACCGTTTTGACGGAACAGGACATAAAATAGATGTCGCAGATAACAGCATCCTTGATTTTATGGATGGCAACTACACCATAAGTTTTTGGGCGAAATATTCAGAATCTGCTGATAAATATGTAATACGAAAAGGAGGAAACTCGTATTATGTGGCGTTTGACGTGAGTAGTAAAGGGCGGATATTATATTTCGCTGGTGGAGTTTGGGGCGGGTATACCGTACTCGATGGAGAAATTAACGATGGTGCCTGGCACCATCATGCGATGGTGCGTTATGCCTCCGGTGCTAATTATTATTTTGTAGATGGTGAGTTGAGGGGAATAAATACAGGAAACTATTATTACAATGGTACTAATTATCAAATGAATGATAATAGCGACCCGCTTACTTTTGGGCAGGACTTTACCGGGGATATAGATGAGGTACGTTTGTACAACCGCCCGCTTTCTTTAACCGAAATACAGCAGCTTGTGGGCAACGCTTACCAGCCTGCAGTAAACAGTATTGGCAGCGGGCTGGCTACTCAGTTTAACAGAGTTGAAGATGGGGATAACGGAGATATAGCCGTGGCCCCGGGTAGTATCGATCTTAATATAAACAATACGCAGAACTATACCTTTCAATTTTGGATAAAGCTCGACCCCAATCAGCCCGTTACAAACAACGTAAACGAAACTTATAGTGTTATTTTTGAAAAATGGGCACACCCGTTTAATTTACCCCTCAATTTTCTTTGTCTGGTATTTAACGGGGTTGGTAACAATCCGGACAAAGGCAAAATTCAATTGAGCCGCTCAGATCAGAGCGACAACTGGTCTTCGGTGCTATCCATTAAGCAGGTAGATGATAATAAACAGCACCATATAGCCATTGTAAAACAGGGAACGCAGTTGCGCTTATATATTGATGGCGTTTTAGATGCCACCGGAACAGATAATCTTACAGCCACATCGGCAAACAACGCCCCCATCATTTTTGGAAAACGGTTTAATAATTTCCACCGGGCAAAAATGGATATAGATGAGTTCAGTTTTTGGGACGCCGCTTTTAGTGAAGAAGAAATCAGGGATGGAATGTGCCAGATTGTTACCCCTGCTCACCCAAAGTATGCCTCATTAAAAATGTATATCCCTTTTAATGATTCAAACCTGGCATCAGCCAGAGATATAAAGGGTGGTTACGATTTGTATTTTGGTGAAACATGGCCTACAAGTAATAGTGCTGTGCCATTAAAATCCATGAGCGTTGCACCTCTCGGCAATGCCAGCAGCAGCAATTACTCAGCCAACCCTTCCGCTACCATCACCCATCCGCAGGGAGAAAGCTTTACCGCTACAGCTACCGCAGGTTCACCGCAGGGCATACATGTATACCTGGTAGATACGGTGCCCAATTCATATAACGGTATCACCATTGGCGATAATAACAGGTATTTCGGTGTTTTTCAGGCAGGCGGCACCAACCCGCAATATACCGCTACCTATAACTATACCGGTAGCCCTTACGTAAATGCAGACAATGAAAGCAGCTTACGCCTTGCTAAAAGAGCAGACAACAGTGTGCCCGACTGGCAGGTGATGAGTACAGTGCCCAACACTGCCGCCAACACCATTACCGTAACAGGAGAAAGTACCGAGTATATTCTTACAGGCATCAATCTTGCATTACCGCTGCGTTTCCTTTCGTTCAGCGCGCAAAAATGCGATGATGATGTATGCCTGAACTGGCTTACCACAGGGGAAGAGCATACCTCTCAATTTGTAATTGAAAGAAGCGCTGATAACATTGCTTACACTGCTATTGGAAACACTGCCGCCTTAAATCAGCCCGGGGAACATCGCTATGATTTTACCGATCTCTCCCCGTCTGGCAGCCGGTCGTTCTACCGGTTAAAGCAGGTTGACCTTGACGGAAAGTTCACTTACAGCAATACGGTTGCCATCGATTTTTCAAACAGCAGCCGGCGGCTTACCGTTTTTCCTAACCCTGCAGGCAATGAAATAACGTTAATATATAACAATACATACCGGTCAACTGAGATCCTGGATGGCTATGGAAGAACGGTAGGGCGCGCAGGTATTACCGAAAGGAATACATACAATATAGCACAGTTGAGTTCAGGCATATACTTTTTGCGTGTTATTGACAGGCAGGGGAGGCATGCGGGCATTGCAAGGTTTATAAAAAGATGATCCTGCATAAAAGAAAAGGGTCAGCATTTATTGCTAACCCTTTTCTTTTTATTTTTCTTACCTCAATAGTGGTTTTTATCAGCTCGCCCAGGCGCGGTCGCCTTTTTTATACGGAATGCAGCCTTCATATTTCCCCGGTACTGCTACGTAGCGCAGCGCCTGCGTAGCTCCCGGTTCGGAAGTGAAATAGCCAAGCAGGGTAAGCTCTTTCATCATCCTGAAATAATGTTTGGGATCATCATTCTTTTTAGCAGCCATATAATCTTTCGCTTCTTTATCAATTTCAAGCAGCAGGGACTTACGCTCTTCGGCGCTGCTATCCATAAATGATTTGCTGTTCTTTTTCTTGCTGGCTTCATCTAACAGCTTCATTCCTTCAACAAATATTTTCTGGTCAGCTTCAGTATAACAATCTGTTACCATCACGGTCATAAAGGCGCCAACCTTTGCGGCTTTAGCGCCGGGTGTATCTGTAGCAGGAATAATGGTTTCAGCTATCTCGTCAAGATAAGCTGAATCGGTAGCTGCAAATAAAGCAACAGGTTTACCATCGTCTCCTGTTTTTTTATCGGCAGGTTTACAGCCTTCTAAAAAAGCGTTAGCGCCAACAACTGTTCCACCCAGTATTAGTGCTACTCTCGATAAGGCATCGCGTCTGTTCATATCATTCGTTTTAAGATTGTCAATAATATTTTGTATCTGTATGTATGCTACGTGTAACTTGTCTCACCTAACTCCCCGCCTAAAGATTTCCTTTCTTCAACTCGCTAACCGCATGGTCTGCTGCCCTTGCGGTGAAAGCCATATAAGTCAGCGATGGATTAACGCAGGAAGCTGAGGTCATAAATGCACCGTCAGTTACAAATACATTCGGCGCATCCCATACCTGGTTAAATTTATTCAATACGGATGTTTTAGGATCGCTACCCATGCGTGCTGTTCCCATTTCGTGAATACCTCTTCCCAGGGTACCGTCACCATCACGCCCCTGCACATTTTTTACCCCTGCCGCTTCCAGCATTTCAATGGCATCGTTCAGCATGTCCTTGCGCATTTTCTTTTCATTGTCTTTGTATTCCACATCCATTGCCAGCACAGGTAGGCCCCATTTATCTAAACGTTGTTTACCATTTTTATCAGGAACAGGACGCATACCCAGATCCTTGCCTGTGACCGGGTCATTGAATTGCTCCAGTTTATCGCCGTAGGTATCTTTGTCAATATATATCCTGTTTTCATGATAAGGCAATGTTTCACCAAAGCCGCCTATATACATGCTCCATGCACCTGGCTCAATCAGCGTGTTTTTTAAATCTATCCCTAATGAAACTTCTTCTGCGGAACGGCTGTATCCTCCTCTGCTTCCTCCGCCCTGGTAGCCAAAGCCACGCAGGTAATCTCTTTTATCCCCAAAAAAGTTGCGGTAACGCGGGATATATATGCCGTTGGCACGACGGCCAAAATAGTATTTATCTTCATAGCCTTCCACTACTCCGCCGGCGCCCACACCAAGGTGGTGATCCATAACGTTATGACCTAATTCTCCGCTGCTGCTGCCAAGCCCATCGGGCCAAATGTCAGTAGCAGATTGCATTAATACCCACGCACTATTAAGCGCAGAGGCATTTAAGAAGATGATCTTTGCTGTATAGGTATATGTTTTGTTGTTTTCCGCATCCAGTATTTCAACGCCGGTCGCTCTTTTTTTGTCTTTATCAAACAATATCCTGGTAACAATGCTCCAGGGGCGAACGGTTAGATTTCCTGTTTTCATTGCTGCAGGAAGCGTAGAAGATTGTGTACTGAAATATGCGCCATAAGGGCAACCTAACCAGCATTTATTACGGAACTGGCAATTGGCCCTCCCCTGGTCTGTAAAAGGAACAGTGATATTAGCAGTACGGCCGATAATTACTTTTCTTTTTCCCCCGAATTTTTCTTTCACACGCGCAGCCACATCTTTTTCAACACAGGTCATTTCCATTGGTGGCAGGAATTGCCCGTCTGGTAATTCCGGCAATCCTTCCTTGGAGCCGCTTACGCCTGCAAATCTTTCCACATGATCATACCAGGGCGCAATTTCCTTATAGCGTACCGGCCAATCAATACCAATACCTTCTTTTGCGTTTGCTTCAAAATCCCAATCACCTAAACGATAGCTTTGCCTTCCCCACATCAATGATCTTCCGCCAACGTGATAACCGCGAAACCAGTCAAACCGTTTGATCTCGGTATAAGGATTGTCCTTATCACTGCACCAGTAATCAAGGTTGGTTTCGTTGAGCGGGTAATCTCTTTTCAATACAGGATAATCATTGATCATTTGTTGCGTGCGCCCACCCCTGTGTGGAAACTCCCAGGGGCCTTTATTGGCATTTACATAATCTTTTACGTGCTCAATATTCCTGCCACGCTCAAGCATAATTACCTTCAATCCTTTTTCGGCAAGTTCTTTTGCAGCCCATCCGCCACTGATCCCTGAGCCAATTACAATGGCATCATAAACGTTTTCCGGCATAAGTTATAGTTTAATCAATTTGTAATATGGGTTTGAATTAATATTAAAAATTTTGTAACAAGTTATACATCACAAATTTTTACAGCAGCCTGCAAAGAGGCGATTTGCCCATTTGCATCTTTGGGGGTAGGAATAAATTCCTGCGCTACATATCCTTTAAAGCCAAGATCAACAATGGCTTTCATTATAGCGGGATAATACAGCTCCTGTGTCTCGTTGATCTCTCTTCTGCCGGGCACACCACCTGTATGATAATGAGAAATATAAGGGTGATACTCTTTTATTGTGCGTATCACATCACCCTCATCAATCTGCATATGATATATATCGTATAATAATTTGAAATTTTCCGAACCAATGCGTTTTGCCAATTCAACACCCCAGGCTGTTCTGTCGCATTGATAATCTTTGTGGTCAATTTTACTGTTGAGCAGTTCCATTACCAGCGTTACCTTATGTTTTTCAGCAATACCCATTACCTGTTTTAAACCATCTGCACAGTTTTTCCAGCCGGTTTCATTATCAAGGTTCCTCCTGCTGCCGCTAAAGCAAATAAGCTGTTTATAACCTGCTTTGGCAACAATGGGGATCATCTCGCTGTAATTTTTTATTAACTGCGGATGAAATTCCGTGTGATTCCAGCCATCTTCAAGGTTTATTTCCGCGCCATTGCACATAGAGGAGTAAATACCGTATTGCTGCAATACCGGCCAATCCTTTGGTCCAACAAGATCAATAGCATTGATACCTGATTTTTTTACAGATGCGCAAAACTCTTCCAGCGGTATGCTGCCATAGCACCAGCGGCATACAGAGTGATTGATATTTCCTTTCATATTATAATTGCTTTCTTCCCCACGTTTGGAAGATATGGAACCGGCGAATGCCGGAGTGGCGCCAATGGCAAGAGACCCTGCAATAATATTCTTTATGGCAAGCCTGCGTGGATTAGATGATGAAGTGGACATAATCTTATAAACAGGCAGTTAAGGTAGGAAATGTTTTATAAATAAAATTCTTTTTAATTGTTAAGCAGACATCTTAAACTGTTTATTGATGAAATTACCGACTACGAAAATTATATTTTTAGAGTTACACATTTTAGGACATTTGTAGATTTACAAAACCTTGATACAGACCCAACCTGCAAAACAACTAAAACCTTTCAGACACACTCTCTCTTAATAGAGATGCTGAATAAGTAATTGATTTGATATAATTCTCCATAAAATCCCAATCAGGTTGACCACTTTTTGTTACAGGTAATTTTATATCAGAATCTGGCATTCTGGCAGGTCTCCATTTTCTTCCAAACGTCCACCGAAATTTTTCTAATTCAATTATTGTACAGATAAACATGGCTAAATAAACATTCCATTCTCTGCCATTTAATAAAAGAACATTTACATCATGTGAGCATGTAAAATCTTTAGGTTGGTAAAAAGCACATCCAACTGAGCCATTATTAGTAACAGTAACACAATTTCCCTTGAAAATTTTTTGAGTTAAATCATGGTCATTGCTCCGATCATCTTTATTATTGTCATCAATTTCATCTAATGAATAATATTCAGTAATCCCATTATCATATTCAGTAGCTCCAATAAATGGTATTGTCCCAATTTCAGAATGTTCTGGTTTTTTGTTATAATAACCATTTTTAATAATAAAAATACCGTCCTTTCCACCGTACTTAAAACGCTTCCATTTTGACGTATCAAGTTTAATGCTGGAATTATTAACGGAGTTAAAAATGGTTTTATCTGTTAGGAGTTTTAATTCAGGTAAATCATTTATAAATTTTCCCATGTACTCATAATCAAGGTTGCCTTCCTTATCAGCGGGTAATAATATTTGCGATTCCTTCATTCTGTCAACATGCCATTTTCTACCATAATTAAACCTATACTTTTCTTTTTTTATAATGGTGCAAATAAATAAGGCAATATCTCGCGTTAAAGGAAACTTTGGGTACAAAACATTTACATCATCGGATGCCCAAAATGCAACAGGTTGATAAAAGGCTTCTGCTACTGAGCCATTATAAGTTACAGTAATAGTATTCGCCTTATGATTTGGTTCTTGAAGAATGAATTGACTACATCCATTGGCTTTATCAATTGCTCCTATAAAAGGCGTAGTGCCGGGTATCATATTCTCTTTGGTAAGCCGTTTACCTTTTTTAATATCAAATATGCTATTTATCTTAAAATATTTCCAATTGGTGAGTATCATAGCAATCCGGAATTAGATATTTTAAATGCTACAAAATCTCTTACGGACTTTATAAAATCATCTTTAGTTAAAGCTGAATAATCTGTTTCTAAATATGCCTCAGCACACCACTCATCTTTTCCTACAACTTCCATTTTTCCGGACAATCCAGGTATTTCCTCTAAATTATTATATGCTTTTACCCAGCGTTCTTTTATGGAATTCCAGGCTCCCCTTGAATCTATTCTACCTCTGTGTTTTCTCTTTATGAAGCCATCATTCTTAAAATAACCAAACCAAGTTTTTCTTCCTTCATTTTTTTCATTTGCTTTAAAAACTAAAACAGAGGTTACTACACTTGCCGAAGGGTTAAATAATTCGTCCGGCATTGATAATACTGCATGTAACCGATGTTTTGAAAGAAGTCTTTCTTTAACCGCAATAATATCTTTTTCATTTTTTATACAACAACTCATTTGAACAATCGCTACTACAGTTCCATTTCGGGGGCTAACTACCTCTAACGCATGTTCTATAAATTCGAGTTGCCTTGCCGCTCCAACATCATAAGGTGGATTTAAAAAAGCTATATCGGGTTGATGTTGCATCAAAACGCTCTCTTTTAATTGAAAACAGTCACCACAAAATATGTTTGATTTCCCATCTCCCCTTAACATCATATTTGAACATGCATAGGTAAACATGGAAGGGCGTAACTCAACACCTATAAGCTGATTAGACTTAATTTGATTTTTTCTTTTAGTATTGTTACCAGCCAAATCAAGCATGCGCTTCATTGCTGCAATCAAAAAACCTGCTGTACCACAAACCGGGTCATAAACAATACTGCCAGTTTTTATATTTGCTAAATCACAAAACAAATCTGTAATATGAAAAGGTGTAAGCACTAATCCCTGGCTTTGTTCACTTCCTGCATATCGAATAAACTCGGTATAAAATCTGCCAAGTACATCAAAACCTGTGTCTTCCATGTCAATTAATGGAAATACATTTTTGTGTAGGTAATCAATCATTTCTTTTACTACTACTACAGACTTTTCTCTTTCTTTTTTCTCTTTATGCTTTATTTCCTCTTGCTGAAAGAGTGGCTCATTTAAAATCTTACTGTATTCACCAAGCATATTGGATTCACTTTTGACTTTATTGGCAGCTAAGACATTAGAAATAGCAGCTAACATAGCAGAACCAAGTGCCGTTGTTGAAGAATAATCTTTATATCCCTTCCGAAATGGTATATCAAGTAAAGAAAGCAAAATGGCACTTACTATTGTACATCTTGTTGTTTCTGTTATTGAATAAGAGTGATATAATTCATTCAAATCAATTGCCTTACGGATAATATCTATATTCTTTAGATTCGTTGAAAATTGTTCATTATTGAACAACTTGATGTAGTCATTGATTGTCAGCAATGCTTTGTCTTGCTTCAATTCTTTATGACCTTTTTCTCCTTTAAACCATGAAAAATGAGAAATTTTTAATTCTGCTTTTGTTTCGCCACTAACTGCTATCGCAACAATATCAAATTCTTTGGATAAACTTTTTGCATAGTGTAAAACACCGTCAACTGCATAAAGTTCCGGGGTATCTAAATTTTTACTACGATGATAATTAGCATCAGCCTTACACTCAACCACAATCAAATAATCCAGATTACTTACAGGAAACGAAATAATAAACTCTGGTCTACCGGCTCCTTTTCCTCTTTTAGAAGCGTTTTGCAGCAAATCAATAACCCTTTTTGAAAAGGATTTTTGTTCTTCCAATTTTATAGACTTAAATAGAGGGTCGCTTTTAAAATGACTTCTTACAATATCTTCGGTTATTCTTTCATTTGCCATATAAGAATGGTATAAAAAATACAAAAGTAGTGGTTAATGCTAAAATTATTGGCAATATAATAAATCACACGCAAAGCATCGGGTGCATTCCAAATATCAATTTAGTTTTTTGTACTTAACTTAATTTTCAATCAGCAGTTGTTACACCTTAATAAAAATTAATAATACAAAAACAAATTGCCTGTAAGGGTAAATGTTTTATTTTTAATCCCTCTCAGATTTTTTCATCACGTTAATATTTTTTTCATGAACAGAAAATTAAAAATGGGAATGGTAGGCGGAGGCAAGGATGCCTTCATCGGCGCCGTTCATCGCATTGCTGCCAACATGGATGGCCTGATTGAATTAGCATGTGGCGCATTGAGCCACAATCCTGATATCGCAAAAGATTCCGCAAAGTCATTGTTTCTCCCTGAAAGCAGAACCTATACTACCTACCAGGAAATGATAAAAGCGGAAGCAAAACTTCCTGAAGGTGAACGTATGGATTTTTTGACAATTGTTACGCCCAACTTTGTACATTTTGATCCGGCATATATGGCGCTCGATAACGGCTTTAATGTAGTAGTTGAAAAACCGATCACGTTTACCTTGGATGAAGCTAAAAAGCTGCAAAAAAAGGTTGAAGAAACAGGGCTTATTCTTGCTTTAACACATACTTATTCCGGCTACCCGATGGTTAAGCAGGCAAAGCAAATGGTAAAGGATGGCGCACTGGGTAAAATCAAAAAAGTAACCGTAGAATATCCGCAGGGCTGGCTTACCCGCATGAGCGAAAGAGAGGGTAATGCACAGGCTGCATGGAGAACAGATCCATCTAAATCTGGTAAATCCGGTTGCATGGGAGATATTGGTACACATGCCGCGCATCTGGCAGAATACATTACCGGTTCACGCATAACAAAGCTTTGCGCTGATTTAAATATTATGGTTCCCGGCCGTGCGCTGGATGATGATGGTAATGTGCTGCTGAAGTTTTACAACGGCGCAGCGGGAGTGTTGATAGCATCGCAGATTGCAGCAGGTGAAGAAAATGCGCTTAAGATAAGAGTGTATGGCGATAAAGGCGGACTGGAATGGGCACAGCAGGAGCCCAACACTTTACTGCTGAAATGGCTTGATAAACCTGCAGAAATATACAGAACAGGCGGCGGCTACCTCAGCAGTTTTGCCAAACATAATACACGTGTGCCAGCTGGCCACCCGGAGGGTTATCTTGAAGCTTTTGGCAATATATACCGCAATTTTGCACTCACCCTTTCTGCAAAGCTTGATGGTACAACACCTACAGCCGAAATGCTGGATTTTCCAACAGCGGCAGATGGTGTAAGAGGCATGGCGTTTATTGATAATGTGGTGAAGAGCGGCGCCAGCAGCGAAAAATGGACTGAATTTGTAGTATAAGGTGAAGGGTATAGGGTTTAAGGCCTTACACCCTATACCCTCTACCATCCACCTCATTTAAGAATTTTTTAAATTTTATAGTAATGACGAACATACAGGGCCCCGGTATTTTCCTTGCCCAGTTTTTAGGTGATAAAACACCTTTCAACAGTTTAAAATCTATTTGTGAATGGGCTGCAGGTTTGGGTTATGTGGGTGTGCAGATTCCCACATGGGCCACCAATATTATTGATATAGATAAGGCTGCTGAAAGCAAAACATATGCTGATGAAATAAAGGGCATAGTAAATGAAGCAGGGTTACAGATAACAGAGCTTGCTTCTCATATTATAGGCCAGTTGGTTGCGGTTCACCCGGCTTATGATGCATTATTTGATGGATTTGCTCCCGCTCAATATCATAATAATCCAAAAGCGCGTACAGCGTGGGCCCTGCAGCATTTAAAAAACGCGGCTAAGGCGTCTAAAAATCTTGGACTGAATGCGCATGCCACATTCAGCGGCGCATTATTGTGGCATACGGTATATCCATGGCCACAACGCCCTGCCGGTTTGGTTGAAACAGGTTTTACAGAGCTGGCAAAACGCTGGTTGCCTATATTAAATGAATTTGATGCGCAGGGTATTGATCTTTGCTACGAAATACATCCCGGCGAAGATTTGCATGATGGCATTACCTATGAAATGTTTTTGGAGAAAGTGAATAATCATCCACGGGCATGCCTGTTATATGATCCAAGCCATTTTGTATTGCAATGCTTAAACTATCTTGATTATATCGACAACTATCATGAGCGTATACGCATGTTCCATGTAAAAGATGCGGAATTTAACGCTACCGGTAAACAAGGCGTATATGGCGGTTACCAGGGCTGGGTAGAACGTGCAGGTCGTTTCCGTTCATTGGGCGATGGGCAGGTTGACTTCAAATCTATTTTCAGTAAACTGGCAGCATATGATTATAAAGGATGGGCTGTGCTGGAATGGGAGTGTGCACTAAAACATCCTGAGCAGGGAGCAGCAGAGGGAGCGCCATTTATTAAAAATCATATTATCCGGGTTACAGAACATGCCTTTGATGATTTTGCCGGAACAGGTAGCGATGAAAAATTTAATCGTAAGGTTTTGGGGCTTGAGTAGTTTTTCTTCGGATATTTATGGCCGTTTTTTTTGACATTATCATGACAATCTAAATAAAGTAAGTAATGAAGAAAATTTCATCGGCCTTGATTTTAGCAGCATTATGTTATGCATGTGGAAGCAATACTACAGAACCCAGGAAGCCTATAAGCGAAAGCGTAAACCCGCAAATTGGTGCAAGCAAAGCTAAAAAAGCTTTTGTGGTTGATACTGCAACCGGGGCAGTAACTGTAGTTACGCCACCGCCGCCTCCTGCAAAAGATGGAAAAGCGTTAATAGCAGGTGCTGATTGCCTTGCATGCCACCAGGAAAAAACAAAGCTGGTTGGGCCTGCATATGCAGAGGTTGCAAAAAAATATAAGGAGAAAGACATTCCAATGCTTGCAAAAAAGATAAAGGATGGCGGATCTGGTGTTTGGGGTGAAATACCAATGGCGCCTCACCCGGCTTTATCTGAAGAAGATTGCGAAGCAATGGTAAAATATATTCTTACAATCAAATAAAACAGAATGAAAAAAATAATATTGAGTGGTTTTGCACTTAGTGTTTTAGCGTTAAGCAATGTACATGCTCAAAACAACGGGTTGAGCGCCGCAGAAAAAAAGGCCGGATGGAAATTACTTTTTGATGGCACTACTACCAATGGCTGGCATTCGTATGGTAAAACAACATTAGGAGAAGCCTGGGATGTTCAGGATGGTGCATTGCACTTAGGCCCACACGAAGGTGAAGCAGCCGGAGGTGATGCAACTACAGCGGATGAATACGGCAATTTTGAATTAAAGCTTGACTGGAAGATATCACCAAATGGCAATAGCGGTGTTATCTTTTTGGTGAATGAATCGCCTGAATACGAACGTTCTTATTTAACAGGACCAGAAATGCAGGTGTTGGATAATAACGGACATCCTGATGCTAAAATTATTAAGCACCGCGCCGGCGATTTGTATGACCTTATCACAAGCAAGCCTGAGAATGTGAAACCTGTTGGTGAGTGGAACAGCATCATCATTAAGCTTAAAAACGGTAAGCTGGAATTGTGGCAGAACGGCGCTAAGGTTGTTTCAACTACCATAGGAGATGAAGCATGGAATAAATTAGTGGCAGGGAGCAAGTTCAAAAACATGCCTGGATTCGCAAAAGCAAAACAAGGCCGTATCGTTTTACAGGATCATGGTAATGAAGTATGGTATAAAAATATTAAGATCAGGGAGCTGTAACTATAATAGTTTAATGATATTGAAAGGGCTGCTGAAGGCAGCCTTTTCTTTTTTAACCATAAATCTCTCTCTTTGGTTATGCAATAGTTAAAAACAAAAATCTTTTACCTGCTATACTAAATAGGTATTGCAATAACCACTTATAAACAGTACATTTAATTACCCTGAAGTCACTCGTATTAATACTGCTACATCTGTACGCTTTGTAACTTAATCTTCCCTCAATTCCTTTAACCTGATTGTTAGTTATTAAAATAATACAGAATGAAAAAGCAACAAATGCCGGAATTACTAAGCAGCTATATCAACATTATTAATGCCGCTGCAGAAAGCAACGATGGAGAACGGTGTATGATAGCGCCAAGCCCCGAATTAAAAAAGAAACTAAAGGCAGATTTGAAGCAGGTGAAAAGAAGCCTGGGAACTTCAGTGCTCAGCAATCTCATTAAGCCATTAGCCAAATCAAGATTGGGCTTTAATGATGGTTTATTAAAACCCGGAAGTGTATTTGCCCTGGGCACATCGGCAAATGCTATTCGTGCACGCTCAGCTTCAAGAGCTCTATTGCAAGGCACACTTAAAGTTGCAGTGGTATTGGTTGACTTCAGCGATAAGCCAATGACGCAGACCAGGAAACGTTTTGAAGATTTGTTTTTTAGTGAAGGAGTAATAGCAACCGGTAGTGTGAAGGAATATTATAAGGAAGTTACCAACGGACTGGTATCTATTACAGGGCAGGTAGTTGGTCCATACAGAATGCCTAAAAAATTAAGTGAGTATGCACACGGCGATAGCGGAACGGGCAATGCTACGCCTAATGCCCGCACACTGGCGCAGGACGCAGCTAAAGCCGCAAACCCTAAAATAAATTTCAGTACTTATGATAATGATAACGATGGATATGTGGATGCATTTGTGGTGATACATGCCGGACCCGGGGCAGAGGTTACAGGAAGCGCTAATGACATCTGGAGCCATAAATGGGTATTGCCTGATGTATACAATGCTGACGGTACCCATATATATGCTTACCTGACTGTACCGGAAGATTGTGAACTGGGTGTATGCGCACATGAGCTTGGCCACCTGCTTTTTGGCTTTCCCGATTTGTATGATGCTGATTATACGAGTGAAGGTATCGGGAACTGGTGCCTTATGGCAGGAGGAAGCTGGAATAATAACGGGCTTACGCCTGCGCATCCCTGCGCATGGTGCAAGGTGCAGCAAAACTGGGTTACTACTATTAACCAGAGCTCAAATAGTACAGGTGTAATTATAGATGATGTTAAGTCAGGTAAAAAAGTTTACAGGCTATGGAAGGACGGAGGGCCGGGGAATGAATATTTTCTTGCAGAGCATAGAATGAAAAAAAATTATGATAAATACATTCCTGCGGAAGGTTTACTTATTTATCATATAGATGATTCAGTAGAAGATAACGACAACGAACAACATTATAAAGTTGCGCTTTTACAGGCAGATGGAAAACAGCAACTGGAAAAAGGTACAAATGGTGGTGATGCCGGTGATGTGTGGCCGGGCACATCAAAAAAGAAAACCTTCAGCCGCTCTTCAAAGCCTAATAGTAAAAGTTATGGCGGATTAGATACTAAGGTTGCCATTAAAAACATTAAACTTGCCGGCGGAAAAGTTACTGCTGATCTTTTCGTAAAACCAGGAACTGCCATTACTAAAAAGACAGCGAAAAAAAAGAAACAGGGTTTGCAATAAAATATTGATCAGTAGCTTTATCAAAATTAGTTGGCTTATGCCCCCAATAAGACCCAACAGTGCAATTGTTGTGGCAATTGTAACACATACAGAAACCTACAGCCGGCAAAGTGATTTTAATGTATTATCATTAAAGGTAAAGAGTGCTTCTCCTAAAAAGGACGAACCATTTTTATTTAATGAAAAAGAGGACAACAATCTGAAGGCACTTGTCAGTAAAGAGATATGTAAATCCGCTGATATTAATGAAAAAGTTACAATAAAGGCAGAGTTAAAAAAAGTGGATACCGGGCTATGGCGCGTAATTAAACTTATATAAAAAACGCTTATTTATTATCATAGATTAATTATTGGTTGCTATAGGCATAATTTCTAATAAATTTCTCCAATAAAATATACATTTGTCTTACCGTTAGTTTATTGGCTATTGCGGTTGCTCTAAATCCATTCTTTTAAACCTGGTCAGCCGGGCACCTTCTTCAAGTTCACTATCCATGTAAGCAGTCTTAAATTTTCTATCCTCAGCTGAAACCAATTGTTTCAATAAGCAGTCTTTTAATATAAACATACAATTGTTTCAACCTCAAACCTCTTAAATCATGAAGAAAAGTGTATTTTTTGTCGGGGTATTTTTTTTCCTGGCTATCAATCCGGCTTCAGCCCAAATCAATCAAACTATAACCTATCCCACAAAACCGTTTCGTTTCGGGTTAACGGCAGAAGGGAATTTTAATGCGGCGGAATACCCGGGAAGGTATGGTGTTAGCGGTGCTGCAAAAATATTAATTAAAGCACAGCAGAATCACGACGCGTTTAATGAATATGTAATTACTTTCAAAGCATTACATAGCCCTGCTACCGACGGAGATTTTTTTAAAGGTTTTGATGGCGGGCATTATAATAATATCAGCACACTTTTATTAACCGGCGGTTACAGGTTTAATTTTGGAGTGCCGCGTTATATGATTGATCATTTTACTGATGAAGTGGGTGGCTGGTTTATTGAAGCAAATGCAGGTGTATCTTATATACATTATTCAAGAACCTGGGCGCCGGCTATTGCTCCTTCCATAGGTTATGCTATTGCACCTCATCTTGACCTTGTAAGCTCATTCACTGCTTCCTGGGCCGATACAAAGAAATTAAAGAACAGCCTTTTTATAACCGGGCTGGGATTGCAATTTCATTTTTGATGCTGACCGGAGTTAGATTATTTGTCATAGGCTTATATATTCGCAAAGCGTTTATATAAGCCTATGACTATGAAAATTACAGCAATGCAGTTCCCTTCATATTTTGAAGATTGCATGCTGAAAGGAATTTTCAAAAGCATTACGCATAAACACTATTTTGAAAAAAGGGATAATTACACAATTATGAAAGATGAATTTATGTATGAAGTTCCTTTTGCTATTGCAGGTAAAATATTTGACACATTAATTCTAAAGAAATATATGACTTCCTTATTAGAAAAAAGGAATGAAACAATAAAGCAATTCGCTGAAAGCGAAAGATGGAAAGAATTATTCTGATTCAACATTATTCATCATTTGCCCCGCTCTTAAGTGCAGGCAAATGAAGGGGAATACATACCCCGTATTGCTGAATTGTTTCGGCTAATCCTTTTTTGTTTTGAATACAATCCAGAGAATGAGAATTACCACCAGCCCTACAAGAAAGAATGCCCACCACATTCCCGCCTTAAAAATTGTTTCAACAGCAGTACAACTGCTTAAAAAACTAACACAAAGAATAAGTAATAACGGTATAAATGCTTTCATATGTTCTAATTTGTATTGAGGTAATTCAACTATTATACCATGCTTTTGTGCATCACTTTTTCCATTTTATATAATAGCATACGGAATACACGGATAATACTGATTCACACGGATACTTCCCGTGAATACTCCCCATGTCTGTTTTATCAGTGTTCTATACCTCGTAGTTGAATACCCGATTAAGTTTGTTGTGCAAATTGCAATACGAGCTGTTCTTCAATGATATGCCTGCATTGAATTAATAAGCAGGCTGGGTTATACAGAAATTACTATGTAAACATTATTGATTGATCAAAATCTTCTGCCCGTTTTTCCTGATGGATTCATATACCGCGTCAATTACGATCATATCTTTCAGGCCTTCATCACCAGTCATATCAGGATCAGGTTTACCATTCAATATACAATCAGCAAGCCCGTCCATTTGTGTTGCCTGGTGTGTCACGTCCTGCAACTGTATTTCACCTAAATGCGTTCTCCCTTTTATCGGGCCATACCCAAAAGCAGGCGTTAGTTCAGCAAAGCCCTTCTCTCCAATCATATACAGTCTTTCAAAGTTGTTAAAGTTGTAAGAGGTACCACACTCAGCTATTGCACCACTGGGAAAACCCAGTTGAAAGGTAATAGTCTCATCAACTTCTGCAAATTTTACCGGGTCGGTTTTCGATTCCTGTGCTGTAACCCAAATCGGCTCCTCGCCGGTTGCATAACGGGCGCCATTAAGCGCATATATGCCCACATCCATCATTGCTCCGCCACCTGCCAGCGCTTTTCTCAATCTCCATTGCGTTGGGTCGCCAATTTTAAATCCCATATAATTATTTACATGCATTATTTTACCAAATTCGCCGGCTTGCCTCATCCTTATTATTTCGCGGGTATGTGGCTGAAAGTGCAGCCTGTAGCCCACATAAAATTTAACGCCGGCGTTTTTACAGGCATTAATCATTTCCCTCGCCTGTTGCGCAGTATCTGCCAACGGTTTTTCGCAAATAACATGTTTGCCGGTAGCGGCAACCTGTAATACATGTTTATGGTGCAGGGAGTTTGGCGTAGTAATATACACTACATCTATATCCGGGTTTTTAGCAATATGCTGCAGGTTGTCATAATTGTATATATTCTTATCTGCTATATTATAATCCGTTTTCCACTTTTCTATTTTAGAGGGAGTGCCGGTAACTATTCCGGTTAAAGCCGCCATCTGGCATTGCTTCATTGCTCTTGCCACTATTCCTGCATAACCGCCTAAACCCATTAATGCAACATTTAATTTCCGGTTGGGAGTTGTATTAGTTGAAAGAAAAGAAGCGCGGCTCGTTAATGGCGACAAAGCGGCTGCACCAAATCCCAAAGATATTTTTTGAAGAAAATCACGACGTGTATTCATATAACAGTTTTAATTCGCCTATGCATAATTGTTACAGGAAGTTACCCAATATAGTTGGTATATTGCAATACAGCTTTTAAAACTTACTATGCAGCATCAGGATTATAAAAATCATATACGTTATTATCCGCCTCATCATTTTATTTTTTATCCTGTTATTACTATATTGCTCGGCACAGCACTTTATAAGTATTTTTCGGATAAGGTAAACAATGCCATCTGGTTAATGATTGCTTTGCTGGTTGTATTAGCAGGATGGTTAAGCTTTATGATGCGGCAACATTATGCGCTCACTTTGCAAAACAGGATGGTAAGGCTGGAAATGCGTTTGAGATATTTCCAGCTCACCGGGAAACGATTAGAAGATATGGAAGACAGGATTAGTTTTGGGCAACTTGCTGCATTACGTTTTGCATCCGATGAAGAACTGGAGCCTTTGATGCAGCGAACACTTTCAGAAAACCTTTCTCCAGCCCAAATAAAAAAATCCATTAAAAACTGGACGCCCGATTTGATGCGTGTTTAAACTATCCTGCAAGAAGGTTTTCCCGTTAACGGTTTCCAAGCCTCCAAAGTAGAAACCATGTTCTATGGGTAAATAGACTTAATTGACTATTCCTTTTTTGTTAAATTACACCTAAAATTATCTAACCAAAAATTTTTGTATATGAAAAAGACCTGCCAGCCAAACCTATTACAGTATCTTTTTTTACTGCTGCTTTTTGCCGGAGCAATAAGTTGTCAAAAAAACGGGTTACAAAAGGTCATTTCATCCGGTGCTTATAAGCAAATTGATCTTGTTCCTGAAGATGTAGCTAAAACAGTAGCACAAAAATTCGATGCTGATAAGTTTTTACAGGGCAGTAATGCCAATAGCAAATCGAAAAATGCCATATATAGGGTTTCGGCTAATAAAAACAATAAAATAAAAAACCAGTTTGTATTTAGCGACAGCAGTGGTTATCCGGCGATGTATATTTTCAATTACGAAAATGATGGCGGGTTTTTGTTTGTTTCCGCTGATTACAAAATGCAGCCAATCCTTGCTTTTGTAGAAGCAGGGGAATTTAAACAAAATGATACGGTTCCTCCAACATTCATTGAATGGGCAAACAGGACATTTGAAAACATTGAAATTGTAAGGAAAGGGTTATACGACAATACGAGAGGAGCAAAAGCTGCATGGGATGAGTACTTTAAGGCGAATAATATTGATATGCGTTTATCAAGTATTCCGTCCGACCCTCCCTGCAGCGACTATAGCACAACATATACAGTCGGTCCGTTATTAACCGTTACTTGGGGACAGGCATGCACTTATAATGATCTTTGTCCGGCATCGGGTTGTACCAATGTATGCCCGGGCTCTCCTGCTGCCTGGACAGGTTGCGCGGCTACAGCTATGGCTCAGGTGATCAGGTATTGGGCACCTACAACCACATATGCTTATAATTATGCTTCAATGCCTGCCACTTTCGGAAATACAGAAGTGCAAAGGCTCATGAGAGATTTGGGGCTTTCTGCAAACCTTAATATAAGTTATGGCTGCACCGGTTCAAGTTCTTTCGGCACAAAGATAGCTCCTACGTTTATAACTAATTTTGGTATGGCTGCAGCAAATAGAATTACTTATACCAACGGGTCAACATACAATACGGTAAAAAGTGATATTGTTGCAAGCCGGCCTGTTATCCTGGAAGGATGTTGTACAAAAATCACCAACTGGCTGGGCGTAGTTACGGGTTATGATAATTGCCATGCCTGGGTTTGCGATGGTTTTAGGGAAGCAAACTTTTATTTTTGCCTTGATGGTGAACAGTCGGGTAATACCTATTTGTATTTCCACATGAACTGGGGTTGGCATGAAACCTGGGGTGGATCTGATTACAATGGCTGGTTCGGAGTTGATAACTGGAATGTTTCTGCGAGGAGTCTAAATTTTCAATATGCAAGATATGCGGTGGTTAATATTCATCCCTAATGGCTTACATAAGCATATTTGGTGTTAAACTTGTAATTGATTCTTTTTAATGCATGGGCATTAATATAATTGTGTAAAAATTTTAATGTTATTGTATTTGATTATTTTAAATCGCTTATTATGGCTCGTGTTTCTTTACTACTTATTATATTATTACTCTCAGTAGCCGCCTTTATTAGTTGCTTAAAATCTTCAGGATCAGGGTGTCATTATGTTGATATTCCTGCCTCGTTATTTTTTCTGCCAAAGCACGATGGAGAACGGCTTTCTGATGACGTTCTTAATACCATCACAATAAGCTATATGGACAACGGCTCAAAAAAGAAGGTGACGGATGTAATGAGAGCAACGGAAGAAGGGAGGGCGCTTGGTGTAATGACAACAAGAGATATTGGTGCGCTCAGCGCTGATCATAATATCAAAACCTTTTATATTGAATATACTTCATTGCCAACGGATACGATATATGTTGATTATTCGCCACCGAATCCGTCTACAGGATGTATTTACGCCCGTAATCTTGTGAAGTATAATAATCAAACTGTTTTACCCGATCCTGCAATCACTGCTCAAACGGTGTACGTTTTCAATAAGCCATAATAGTGGGAAGAAATTACGGCGGCGTAGGGTGTCCAACCTTTCAAAGGTTGGACACCCTGTTTGCCATCACGATGCTTTATTCAATACTTTTTTCTGTGGGGCAGCACTTCTTGTACTGCGCATATGTTTTTCATGAATAATGGCGGCAAGCGATTTGCCGTATACTTTACTTTCTACCCAGGAAATAACATCCAGGTAAGCAAAAGCACGTGTTTCAAAACGGTTCTTTTCAAGATGTTTTATCTTTTCAAGAAACTTTTCCAGTTCCGGCTTTAGCTGGCGCGGGGAAACGTTGAATGAGCGTCTTAAAAAGCGGAACATCTCTTCTTCAACAACAGTCAGGTTTTTCATTTTCGCCATAAAACGATATACCGATTTTATCAGCGATTCTATAATATCATAATTTCCCAGCTCATAATGCGCCATCAGATGCAGCACTCTTGCATAACATTGCAGGTCGTGGCGCAGGTCCTGCGAGCCATGTATTATTTTTTGCAGATAGTCAATAGATGCTGAATAACGCTCTGCTCCAAAATATAGCGTTGCTATCTTATAATTGAAAACAAGGATTCTGTGCCGGTCAACAAACAGCGCATACTCTTTAAGGTTAGCTTCTATTTCAGGCACAAGAGCAAGACCTTCCTTAAATGTACCAACCATTAAATGCCAGTTTAATTTAGCAACGTTGATGTATATGGAAGTATGTACACGGAAATTATCGTGGTGTGTAGCCACAGGCGTTTTAGCAAAGTTTTCAAACTTGCGGATAGTGCCCTGAAACTTTCTGAAATTGCGCAAATCAAAATGCGCATTCAACAAATTATGCATTCCCTTTACATAGTGCCCTGTTTCAACGGTTATCATTGCAGGATGTTCATCAAACAACGCTATCCATTTTTCGCTGTAACGATAGTACATTAAAAAATCCTGACGTATAAATGCGTACCAGCAATAACTCTGGTACAGGTAAAGCTTTTCGTAAAAGCCGTTAATAGCAGTTACATCCTCCGGAAGATAACTTTTGAAGAATGCCTTTATATCTTTTTCATCATTTTCGTTGCGTGCATGACCAAATTTTACATACCAGCGATACAAAAGCAGGGCAAGATTAGAAAGCCTTGTAACACGATCTATATGACCGCTTATTTCCAGCGCTTCTTCAGATAGTTGCTCTGTTTTTTCCAGTGTGCTTCTTGTTATATGCAGCGTTTCAATTTTCTTTTCCAATGAAATTACCTGGGCAAGAAAATTAAATTTTTGATTGGCTTTCGCTAACTCCTTTGCTTTCTCCAATATTTTCATGCTTTGGATCTTAAGCCCTTTGTTATATAACAAACGGGCGTGATCCAGGTGCTCACTCAGCTGGAGATCAGTATTTTCAGTTGTTTTCAGTAAGCGGAGGCTGGATAAAAGCTGTTTATAAAGATGTGTTTTTAAATTAGCCAGCTGAGGTTTGGTAACACCTTTCAGCTTTTTTAATAATATTTTTTCATCATACTCGGGAAGCTTATCTAAAGCATCGAATAATTGAATGATTTTAAGATCCTCTTTACCGGAACTTCTCTTTATATATAGCTTAAAATGCCTTTTTTCCGACTTTTCTAAAGAACGAACAAGCTGAAATAAAGCATCTGTAAAACTGTTGGACGTCATAATGTTTTTTTCCTAAAGCTCAATACCAGCAAAGGTTTCATAGGTTCTACCACCCTTTTGCCATGATAAAATTACGAACAAGTTGTTTTGTACAGCATAAAAACCTGTATTACTTTTACATTGTCAAACGGGAAAAGAGAAAAAGGCAAGCAAATCGTGAGAAAGAAAGTGGCAAGTGAGTTAGAGGCATCCAAATGATAGCAAAAAGTTGCAATCATTTACAGAAAAAGAATTATTAAGAATTTTCATATGGCAAGCAATCGTTAGAGGTCATCTGTTTCTACAGAAGACCTTTTTTCTTTTGTAGAATTGTCAAATATAATCATGTTTTTTTAAAAGCATTAACTTTTTCTTAATTTTTTCTCTCTTTTTAAAAAATCTCGCAAAATTGGTATTGATTAACCCCGATTTTTTGTGCATTTCTAATAGTTTCTCCTTTAACTAACGCTATTTTTGCCGAAATGAGCAGACGTAGAATCAAAGACCGGGTTTTGCAGCAGGTTACAGTGGAAGATTATGCCGCCGAAGGCAAATCTTTAGCCAGGATAGACGGGAAAGTTATCTTTATTGAAGGAGCAGTGCCGGGAGATATTGTAGATGTGCGGCTTTCCAAAAGCAAAAAAGACTGGGCAGAAGGCAAAGCCACTCATTTTCAATCATATTCTCCTGACCGGGTTAGCCCCTTTTGCGAACACTTTGGAACATGTGGTGGCTGCAAATGGCAAATGTTGCCCTACGCAAAGCAATTACAGTATAAACAAAATGAGGCGGTACAAAATTTAAGGAGGCTTGGCAGAATTACCCTGCCTGAAATATATCCTATACTCGGCTGCGACAGCAATGTGCGGTACAGGAACAAACTGGAGTTTACCTTTAGCAATAAGCGGTATAAAACCTGGGAAGAATTAAGGGCAATTGATGCTTCCGGCGAAAAGAAGGAAGAAAACCCGGCGCTTGGCTTTCATGTGCCAAGGTTGTTTGATAAGGTGATAGATATACATACCTGCCACCTGATGGACGAGCCTACCAACCTTATAAAAAATGCCGTAAGAACTTTTGCTATAGAAAAAGGATATCCTTTTTATGATATCAGGAACCATACAGGCTGGCTACGCACCCTTGTTATAAGGGTATGCACAACCGGTGAGGTGATGGTAAATATTTGTCTTGCCTATGAAGATAAAAAGGAACAGAAAATCTTATTTGACCACTTGCTTAAGGAGGTTCCCGCCATTACAACATTGCTTTATACCATTAACCCTAAAAAGAATGATAGTATTTATGACCTTGAGCCTGTTGTATATTATGGAAAAGGATTTATAAGTGAGCAATTGGAGAACTACATTTTCAAAATAGGCCCGAAATCATTTTTTCAGACCAACAGCAGGCAGGGTGAAAGGCTATATAAGGTTACAAGAGATTTTGCTGAATTAACAGGCAATGAAGTGGTTTACGACCTGTATTGCGGCACCGGGAGTATCGGTATATTTGTTAGCGCACAGGCAAAAAAAATTATTGGAGTAGAGGTTATAGCTGAAGCCATTGAAGACGCGAAAGAAAACGCCCGCTTAAACAATGTGTATCATGCGGCTTTTTTTGCCGGCGATGTTATTGATATTTGTGATAATGCCTTTTTTGCAGTGCATGGCAAACCCGATGTGGTGATTACAGATCCACCCCGTGCAGGTATGCATGAAAAACTGGTGCAAAAGCTTATTGAAATAAAAGCCCCGCGTATTGTATATGTAAGTTGCAATACCGCCACACAAGCCAGGGATTTGCAGTTATTGAATGATTATTATGAAGTTACGCGGGTGCAGCCGGTTGACATGTTTCCCCATACCCACCATATTGAAAATGTAGTGCAGCTCAGGGTGAGAGGAAAAGTGGTAAGTGATAAGAGGTAAGTGCCAGGTTCGGGTTACGTGTTTCAGGTTATCGGTTACAGGTTGCAACAACCTGAAACTTGAAACCTGTAACTGGTTTATTGTCAGGCATCCTTTAAATTCGCATCTAATTTTGGAAAGATTATGACAGAATTTCGTCCGAGAGGTTTCCAGGTATTGCCATTGATAGTAAAAAATTTACTGATAATAAATGCGCTGGTTTTTTTAGCTCAAAAAGCATTTGAGGGATCAACAGGATTTTCCATTGAAAAATATTTTGCATTGCATGATATTCATTCAGTGTACTTTAAACCGCACCAGTTGATTTCGTATATGTTTTTACATGGAAGTTTCGAACATATTCTGTTTAATATGTTCGCTTTGTGGATGTTTGGAAGTACACTTGAGAACTATTGGGGTCCTAAAAAATTTTTAATCTTCTATCTGCTTTGTGGCATGGGCGCCGGCGCGCTACATCTTGGAGTATTATACTATGAAAACGAAATGTTGATACGGGACACATATCAAAAAATAGCTTCCATGAGTGAGGGGGCTCAGCTTGAGGCTCTGAAGCAAATGTACATACAAATCAATACCTCCACACTTGGGGCTTCAGGCTCAGTATTTGGTTGTTTGGCAGCATTTGGCTACTTATTCCCTAACAGCCTTATTTATTTATACTTTTTCATCCCCATAAAAGCCAAATGGTTTGTACTTATGTATGGAGCGATGGAATTGATACTTGGTATTCAAAACTCTGCGGGCGACAATGTGGCACACTGGGCTCACTTAGGCGGAGCGTTAATAGGTTTTTTACTGGTATTATATTGGAATAAAACCAACCGCAGAAAATTTTATTAGTAAATTTATGTTATTATAGGCTGTAAAATGTAAGGAATGGGAGTGCTTCAACAAACAAAGACGCGCAGGGTTTTTTTCGGGGCAGATAATGATGCGTTGGTAAAGGTTATTATCATTAATGTACTTATAACAACCGTACTTTTCTTTATTCGCTCTGTATACCAGATTACGGGCGTTGAGGAATCGCTTTTTAAAACACAAATAACAGATTGGGTTGTTTTACCTGCAGGTGCGGCTAAATTCGCATCTCGTCCATGGACTTTATTTAGTTTCATGTTTTCACATATAGACATCTGGAGCCTCGTTGCCAATATGCTCTGGCTTTGGGCTTTTGGTTTTATTATAGAATCTTTATTGGGCGGAAAGAAATTAGTTCCCATATATATTTACGGTGGCATTATGGGCGCGCTGGTATATTTATCAGGAAGTAACTTAATACCAGCTTTTGCGGCAAACGCACCTCATATGATATTGGCCGGCGCCAACTGCTCTGTTATGGCAATTGCAACAGCGGCAACATTTACCGCGCCTGATTATCGCATTTTTCCACTGCTGAATGGTGGCATTCCTTTATGGTTGTTAACGGTTATTTACGCTGTTATTAATTTTGCCGGTACGTCTTTCAGTAATCCTGCCGCATATGGCGCTCAACTGGCGGCAGCGGCAACAGGTTTTTTGTTTATACAACTTCTAAACAAAGGGTACGATACGGGAGCCTGGATGAGCAGGTTGTATAATTGGGTATTTGACTTATTTAACCCTGATAAGCAACCAGCTCATTATATAGAAAAATCAAAAGTGTTTTATAATACCCAGGGGCGTGAACCTTTTAACAGGCGGCCTAATTTAAACCAGGAACGAATTGACGAAATACTGGATAAAATCAATCAAAAAGGTTATAATAACCTTACTGCCGAAGAAAAAGATCTGCTTCGCCGGGCTTCAGAAGAGGATTTATAATTGTAATAAATGATTCGAAAATTTGCCAGACGCTTACTTATCTTCATCTATATTTGTGTTGCGTTTGCTTTTCTTATTGGTTGTTTATCTCCTTTTTTTAATCCATTGCGGTGGTGGGTTTTTGGATTTATCAGCTTACTATTTCCATATACACTTATTGTACTTGCTGTGTTTTTCGTTTTCTGGCTCTTTGCAAAACCTAAGTGGAGCCTTCTGGCAGTAGCATGTTTTATTATTGGCTGGAAAAGTATACTTGCTGTATTTGCCTTCCACCCCGGAAGGAGCTTTGAGAAAGATAAAAAGGAAAATAATGCGCTCCGTGTAATGACCTGGAATGTGAGAAGCTTTACTAAGCCGGAAGAAATATACAGGAAACCGGGACTGACAACGCATCAAATGAAAATGTTTGATTTAATTAAAGATTATGACCCTGATGTGATAGCTATGCAGGAGTTCTATACCGTTGATTCCGGTAAATACTTTAACAGCATCTGGTATTTTACGAAAACAATAGGATATCCTTATTACTACTTTTCAAAAGATAAGAACAGGTATCGGCACCATTATTCAGGAACAGTTATCTTTTCAAAATACCCAATTATTGATACCGCGAAATTTTCTTTATCGCTTGCAAAGGATGATGTTACCGAAAGCCTTATTTCAACAGATATTATTGTTGGGGAAGATACTATCAGGGTATATACAGGGCATTTGCAATCATTTGGTTTTAGACAGAGAGAGTATGATGACATATCTAAAATAAAAAATGACCCGGCTGAGCGTGTGGATGCTTCAAAAAATATTTTCAGAAAAATGAGATATGCATTTGAGCGAAGAGGAGAACAGGCGGATTTTATCCATAGCAAACTCGATTCAAGCCCCTACCCTGAAATTTTTTGCGGTGATTTGAATGATGTGCCCAATTCATACACTTATTTTACGGTACGGGAAGACAAGCGGGATGCTTTTGTTGCAAGTAATTTTGGCTTTGGACAAACATACTACAGTTTCTCCTCAGGTTTTATGCGGGAGTTACCAACCCTGCGCATTGATTACATTTTTGCCGACCGGAGATTTAATATATTGCAATGTGACCGTATACCAAAGGTGTTTTCAGATCATTTTCCTGTTATTGCTGATGTAATCCTGAAGCGGTAGGCGCAGTCAGCTATCAACCGTCAGCGGCGTTTGGGCTTTAGAACCTAATCATAAACAAAAACTGGTTGTTTAGGGTTTCAGCTTATGAGTTAGTTGCTGATAGCTGACGGCTGATAGCCCACAGCTAAGTTTTCTTTCCCCAATTTATTTCCTTTTATATTTGCACAAACGCATATATAACGTCTTAATAGAATTATGTCTGAGCTTAAGGTTTATAACTCTCTTACACGAACAAAAGAAATATTTACGCCTATTACCGCAGGTTATGTTGGTATGTACGTTTGCGGGCCAACAGTATACAGCGATGTGCATCTTGGCAATTGCCGCACTTTTATTTCCTTTGATATAATATACCGGTATCTTAAATACCTGGGATACAAAGTGCGCTATGTAAGAAACATTACTGATGCGGGGCACCTTGAAGGAGACAGGGATGAAGGTGATGATAAATTTTCGAAGAAAGCAAGGCTTGAGCAATTAGAGCCCATGGAAATAGTGCAGAAGTATACGCTCGGCTTTCATAAAGTGATGGATCTTTTCAACAATCTTCCACCCACAATAGAGCCCACTGCTACCGGGCATATATCTGAGCAGATAGAAATGGTAAAACAAATCATTGCCAATGGGTATGCTTACGTGGTTGATGGAACGGTATACTTTGACGTAGAGAAATACAACCAGGAAAAACCTTACGGCATTCTTACCAACAGAAAGCTGGAAGATTTACTTGAAGGCACAAGAGTGTTAGGTGGTCAGGATGAGAAAAAAGGGCGCCTTGATTTTGCGCTATGGATAAAGGCAAAGCCCGAACATTTAATGCAATGGCCTTCGCCCTGGGGAATGGGTTTTCCGGGCTGGCATATAGAATGCTCTGCCATGAGCGAAAAATACCTGGGAAAGCAGTTTGATATACACGGCGGAGGTATGGACCTTGCCGCAACGCATCATACCAACGAAATTGCACAGTCGCAGGCATGTTACCACATTAGCCCGGTAAATTATTGGTTGCATACCAATATGCTTACGGTTAATGGAGCAAGAATGAGTAAAACGGCAGGTAACGGGTTTTTGCCCCACCAGTTATTTACCGGCGACCACCCATTGCTGGAAAAAGCTTATGCGCCTATGACGGTGAGGTTTTTTATGCTGCAAACGCACTATCGCAGTACGCTCGACTTTAGCAATGAAGCATTACAGGCTGCGGAAAAAGGCTTGAAAAGATTGTGGGAAGCATATGAGAATCTCAGCACTTTAGTTTACCGGGATACTGATAATGCTCAACCGGATGATGAGCTGGAGAAGCGTTGTGTTGAGCTGGTGAATGGTTTTGATGAATCAATGAACGACGATTTCAATACTGCTAAAGTATTGGCAAACATGTTTGAGCTGGTACCCATAATCAACTCTTTAAAGCATGGGCAAATGGCTTTGTCCAGCGTCAGCAGGCAAACGATCGAGTTGCTTCAAAACAAATTTCACGCATATATTTTCGATATTTTCGGCTTAAAAAATGAAAAGGAAAACGATAGCGCTTTGCTGGACGGAGTATTACAATTACTCATTCAAATACGAAAGGAAGCGAGGGCAAAGAAAGACTTTGCAACCTCTGACAAAATAAGAAATGATTTACAGCAACAAGGTATTATTTTAAAAGATGAAAAAAACGGCAGTGTAAGCTGGACGGTTAATTGACAATTGAGTATTAATTCATCAATCTTTGCCTCTGATATTAAGAAGATTTTAGGCAATTTCTATAATTAAACAAACCATATTTCATCAATGCCTGTTATTAAAGCACAGCGTAACAGCTCTAAAAGGCAGTTTGTAATCGGCAAGGCCGCCAAACTGTTCAGAGAAAAAGGGTTTGCCGCTACTTCCATGAGGGATATTGCCGAAGATGTGGGTGTAGAAGCTGCCAGCCTGTATAATCATATACAATCAAAAGCGGAAATTTTACAGGATATTTGCTTTCGCACCGCAAATCTTCTTACCCAAAATATAGAAAACATTGAGGAAAGCCAGGTAACAGCTATTGATAAAATAAAAGAAATTCTTCGTTTCCATATTCAGCAAATGATAAGCAATTACGAGGAAGCACAGGTGGCTGATAGAGAATGGCGGCATCTGACAGAACCCTACCTTTCTAATTTTAAAGCACAACGCAGGGCTTACCGTCAACGGATGGCCAATATCATTATTGACGGTATTCAGAAAAAACAAATAAAACCTATTGACCCACCTACCGCGGTGCTTATAATGCTGCATGCTGTAAGTGGTATAGAATCATGGCATCGTTCAATGGAAAAAATTTCTGCAGAACAATTAGAGGATAATATGGTTGTCATTTTGGTTGACGGGCTAAAAATTTAAATAATTTATTTCTTTATATCAGATGTTGTTGTAACTTCGGATAATTGCTGTTTATATAAAATTCACCAATTTTGCCGTGTTGCAAGAATATGAAGTAGATGAAATTCTCCTTCGGCAGATCTTGAAAAACATTGCGTCCTATTCTAAACCGTAATTTTATTGTTTAACCCCCTTTGTAATCCAAAAAAATAAAAACCATGGCTATCAGGGAATCTGTAAAAATGCTCCCAAACGAAATCTGGAAAGACTTGCCCGAACATGAAACCAAAGGCGCTGTATGGTATAAGTATGCCATATCAAATCATGGCAGAATAATTAAATACAACAAACGCTTGTCAGATGGCTTTATTCTTAGGTTAAGTCGCCAGGCAAATTATCCCATCTGGAGGAAAAAACTTGACGGAAAGTACTTTACCGCATTGGTGCATCGCCTTGTAGCCAAGCATTTTTTACCAAAGCCCAAAGCTAAACAGCTTTTTATTATACACCTCGATCATAACTATGAAAACAACAAATACACCAATTTAAAGTGGGCTACACAAGATGACGTATCCGCACATAACAGGAAAAATCCCCGTGTAAAAGCCGCTATAAAATACAGGAAAGATAACCCAACGGTTAAGGGTGCAAAACTGGATATAAAGAAAGTAAAAGTGATTAAGCAAATGCTGAAAGAAAAGAAAACACTTAAAGCAATTGCCAAGAAGTTTAATGTGTCTGACATGCAGATACATCGCATAAAAACCAAGGAAAACTGGGCTCACGTAAAGATATAGTCGCAACCGATTAACCAGCCATAATATAGTGCTCCTGTACTTGCAGGAGCATTATCATTTTTATACTTTACTCACCCGCTGCAAAACGGGGATCATTGATTAATGTAGAGTCGGTAAGTGTTGCAAGAAAAGACAGCAGGTCTAATTTTTCGTAATCAGTTATGGGAATTTTATTTTTAACCAGTGGATCTGTAGTTGTACTGTTCACAACGCCGTTGCGGTAATGATCTATAACCGCACCAACAGAATAAAATCTTCCATCGTGGCCATAGGGGAAAGTAGCAAATACATTTCTTAAGCTTGGCACTTTAAATTTTAAAGAATCTGCAGGGTCGCCGGTAATGCGCATTCTGCCATAATCCTTTAAAACATCATCTACCGGAAGACCGGTATTGCGGAAAGAATCATCCGTAAACAACGGTTCTGTATGGCATGAAGCACATTTTGCCTGGAAAATTTTATAGCCACTTTCTTCCGCAATTGTAAATGCTGCCCGCCCCTCCTTTACACGGTCGTATTTGGAATCGTCTGAAACGATCATCGCAACAAATTGCGCCAGCGCTTTCAGCATGCGTTGCGAGTCAATTTCCCCTTCTCCAAATGCGGCTTTAAACATTTGCCGGTAAGTAGCATCTGCATTTAGTTTGACAATTATATTATCCATGGTTTCAGCCATTTCATTGGTTGCTTCTATAGGTGCAAGCGGCTGCACTTCTATGTGATTGATTCCTCCATCCCAGTGAAGTGTTTTCATCCACGCTATATTAAATAAGCCGGGTGCGTTTCGGGTAGTAAACTGGTTATCAAAGCCATGACTTAATGCATGATCTATAGTAGCAAAAGCGGCAAACTGCTGATGACAGGATGCGCACGGAAAATTTCCGTCCTTAGAAAGCCTTCCATCATAAAATAATTTTTTACCTAATTGAAAACCCTGTTCTGTCGGCGTATTGTTTTCAAATGTATATACAGGAACGGGAAACCCATCCGGCACAGTAAAAGTAAGCGGGGTAGGTGCACCTGCCCCCTCATTCTGCTTTTTGCAACCTTCAACTGCAAGCAGGCCGGCAAGCAACAAACTAAAAATATATAAAACTGATCTTTTCATTATTCACTCACTATTTCCGCAATACTGAACATCGTTGCATAGTTATCCGCATATTGTTTTGCAAGCGCGCCGGGGCTATGCACAAAAGCATTATCACTGATTTTTAAGGCATGCGCGCCGTTAAACCATTTGTTGATGTCAGCATATACAATTATATCTGTTGCATGGCTGGCATTTAATTTTACCTGTTGCGCTGAAAGCGCGATAGTCCTGATGCTGTTATTCTCACCTGAAAACCCGCCGACATGATACGTAAATTCATTTGCCGGCATGCCTGAAAAAGAGGACGTGCCTTCCAGTTTTGCCATCACATAACCGCTATTCCATGTCCAGAACATTCCTTTACCGGGATCAATATCTCCTGATTGAGCGCCACTCACATTGTCAATACTATCAACACCAACCTGGAAGGATAATGTGTTAAATACGCTATCAGTCGTAGTAATCGTAAACGACAGGCTGCTGCTTATGCCTGCATCAACAAGCCTGTATTTTTTTTCGTTGGTTATATTTAAAGTAGCATTATTATTTTTTAAAGATGGATATGCTGTATAAAACCGGAAAGCGGTTACTGTATAATCTTCTCTAAAATCATTTTGACAGGTTTCGCCAATAGTCAAAGCCTGGTTGTTTACCGCAGGCTGAAAAGTGATTCTTACAGTATATTGCCGTGTTGTATTCACATCGCCGGTAAGCTCTTTCTGGCAGGCAGAAAAAATCAATACACAAAAAATCATGCCGTATAAAGAAACCTTCTTCATAATAATCGCATTTCGCGCAGGCTGTTTTAGTCGTTACTGATATTTACTTTTTTCCTCCCTTCTTTAACCTGCGCCTTTAATTTTTTCTGTCCTATTCTTTTTTCCTTAGATGCTTTAGAGGGTGTGCTTGCTATACGTTTGCATGGCTTTATTAAGGATTGAGTAACCAGTTCATTTATCTTTTTTATTACAAGCTGTTTGTTGCCCAGTTGTGTACGTTCCGCCTGCGATTTCACTAATAAATATCCTTCTGCTGTTATCCTGTTGCTTAATTTTTGAAGAAGTATTTCTTTATGCTCTTCGCTTAATACTTTAGAATCAGCAACATGAAAATATCCTTCCACCATTGTTTCCACCTTGTTTACATGCTGCCCTCCCTTACCGCCGCTTCTTGCTGTTTTAAAAACAATTTCCTTCTGTATATCTGTCTTGCTCATACTACGACTATTTCCTTTTGACGGTTGCACTATGCCCTGGTACAAAACTATTTTCTGCAAAACTACGAATCATTAATAATGCTGTGTGTATCAGAAGTATATTGCACAGGAAATTTACCTTTTTTCAATGATATCATTTGCATATTAATATCAAAATTGTGAAACATTGTAGACGAATAAGTCTTTTAATCTGCAGCAGCCTGTTTTTCAGCTTTTCCATTGCCCAGGTTAAACCCGGTTCAATGGGGCGGGTGGGCAATAATGCTGATATAATAACCACAACTACCGCAGGCACTGCATTAATTGGAGGCGGGGGCAATGTGCCTGGCGCTTTTAAATGGATGATAGCCAAAAGCGGCAGAGGTGATGTGGTGGTATTAACCGCCTCAGGTAATGATAGTTATAACAGGGATATTTATGTGCCTGGCGCTGTAAATTCTGTTGAAACGCTTAATATAACTTCAAGAGAGCTGGCAGATAATGATACAGTAGCCATAACTGTCAGGAATGCCGAAATGCTTTTTATTGCAGGTGGCGATCAGTCGTGGTATATGAATAACTGGCGCGGTACAAAATTGAATGCAGCGATTAATTATTTGATGAATGAGAAAAAAGTTCCGGTTGGCGGCACCAGTGCCGGTTGTGCCATACTCACCGGGTTATATTATAGTGGCGAAAATGGGAGTGCTGTTTCGGATTCTTCAATGCTCAATCCGTATAACAATAGGATTACGCTATATAATAATGATTTTTTGCAAGCGCCTTTTTTGCAGCAGGTAATCAGCGACCAGCATTATCTTGCCCGCAGGCGGGAAGGCAGGCATGTTAGTTTTCTTGCACGGATTATTAAAGATTTCAGCCTGTATGCCAAAGGCATTGCGCCGGATGAGCGCACTGCGGTTTGTATAGACGAAAATGGCATAGCTACAGTTATTGGTGAAGGCAAAGCATATTTTATTATAACGGATAAATCAAAAATACCTGAAATATGCGAGCCCGGAAAACCGCTACAATGGAAAAGAAAAGAAAAGGCTTTGCAGGTATATGAAATACAGGGAACCGCTACAGGAAACGGAAGCTTTTCTATAGCAGATTTTGATACGCATAAAGCAAATGGAGGCAAATGGTATTGGTGGTGGGCAGATGAAGGAAAATTGTTTAAGAAAGAGAAGTAAATGATATAGCCACGAATGCACAAATCTATATTCGCGCATTTGTGGCTGTCTCTTTTATAAAGTATAGTTGACTAAATATTATGTTGAACTTATGAGAGCAGTTTTACAACGCGTTTCACATGCATCAGTAGTGGTGGACGGGAATGCTACCGGCGCCATACAAAATGGGTTACTGGTATTAGTTGGTATTGAAGATACGGATACCACGGAAGATATCGAATGGCTGAGCAGCAAAATCGTGAATATGCGCATTTTTAATGATGAGAATGGCGTAATGAATGTATCGGTAAAAGATATGGGGGGAGATATATTATTGATAAGCCAGTTCACCTTACATGCATCTACAAAAAAGGGTAACCGTCCCTCATATATACGGGCAAGCAAACCGGATTTTGCCATTCCTTTATATGAAAAAACGATAGCGCAACTGGAAAATGATCTTGGCAAGAAAATACAAACCGGCATTTTTGGAGCAGATATGAAAGTGTCGCTTTTGAATGACGGCCCGGTAACCATCATCCTTGATACAAAAAATAAAGCGTGATATATCGGAATTTTGGCAAAGGCTTTGCAAAACAGAAGAATCAATCGTATAATTTAGCTTTATAAACAATCATTATATAACATGTTACAAACGGCAGAAGATATAAAAGCGCTGAACGAAAGAATACAGGCAGCAGCATCATTTGTTGACAGGCTTGAAAGTGAAATAGCAAAAGTGATTGTTGGCCAGCACTATATGGTGAGCCGGCTGCTCATCGGGTTATTGAGCAATGGACATGTGCTGCTGGAAGGAGTGCCGGGTCTTGCAAAAACACTGTCTATAAAATCATTATCGCAGGCTATTAATGCAAAGTTCAGCCGGATACAGTTTACCCCGGATCTTTTGCCGGCTGATGTGGTTGGCACCATGATATACAACCAGCAGAAACATGAATTCGTGGTTCGTAAAGGACCCATCTTCGCCAATTTTATTTTGGCTGATGAAATTAACCGCGCACCTGCAAAAGTGCAAAGCGCCTTATTGGAAGCCATGCAGGAACGGCAGGTAACCATTGGCGAGAGTACATACAAATTAGATGAGCCTTTTCTTGTGCTGGCTACACAAAATCCCATTGACCAGGAAGGAACATATCCTTTACCGGAAGCACAGGTTGACAGGTTTATGCTGAAAGTGTTGATCAATTACCCTAGCAGGCAGGAGGAGCAGCTTATAGTGCGGCAAAATTTATCTGGCGTAAAACTCCCTGAAGTAAAACCAGTGGTAAGCAGTATAGAAATTTTGCAGGCGCGTAATTTGGTTCGCCAGATTTATATGGATGAAAAAATTGAAAATTATATCCTTGATATCGTTTTCGCAACGAGGCAGCCGGAGCAATACAGACTTGAAAAATTAAAGCCTTTGATTGCTTATGGCGGCTCTCCCAGGGCATCTATAAATCTTGCACTGGCTTCAAAAGCGCATGCATTTATCAATAAACGCGGGTATGTTATTCCGGAAGATGTAAGAAGTATTGCTAAAGATGTAATGCGCCATCGTATAGGCTTAACATATGAAGCTGAAGCAGAAAATATTAATGCCGAAAATGTGGTGGATGACGTGTTGAGAGCAGTGAATGTACCGTAAAAAAGGTGTAGGGTTTGAGGCCTTACACCTTAAACATTACACCCTGCACCTTAATTTAACGATTTGAAAAAAAGAGCACATACTAAAAGCAAGGACGAGGACACTTTAAGTGTAGCAGAGATATTAAAAAAGGTAAAAGAGCTGGAAATAAAAAGCAAAAAGCTTACAGCTAATCTTTTTACCGGTGAATATCACACTGCATTTAAGGGAAAAGGCATGTCGTTTAAAGAAGTGAGGGAATATAGTGCAGGCGATGATGTACGCTTTATTGACTGGAATGTTTCTGCGAGGATGAATCAGCCTTTCAGCAAAATGTTTGAAGAAGAAAGAGAACTGACGATGATGCTGCTGGTTGATATCAGCGCAAGCTCTTTATTCGGTACCATTCATCAGCGCAAAAAAGATTTGATAACCGAAGTTTGCGCCGTGCTTGCTTTTTCTGCCGTGAATAATAATGATAAAGTCGGCGTGATATTTTTCAGCGATAAAATTGAGTTCTACATTCCGCCGAAAAAAGGAAGAGAGCATGTATTGTATATTGTTCGCGAATTGCTTACGGTTAAACCAAAAGGCAAAGGGACTAATCTAAATGAAGCCGTGCGTTTTTTTAATAATGCGGTAAAACAGAAAAGCATTGCGTTTATATTAAGTGATTTTATGGTGGAACAATATGATGATCCCTTGCGTGTTGCAGGTAGCCGCCATGATGTAATAGGCATTAAAGTATATGATAAGATGGATATGGACCTGCCGGAAGTAGGATTGATGCAGATTGAAGACCTTGAAACCGGCGAAAGACAATGGATAGATACCAATGATAAAATGGTTCAGTATAATTATCACCAGCAGTTTGTTATGAATGAAGAAGCCTGTAAAATTTCATTTCGCAAATCAGGCGCGGATCTTTTGTATTTAAGAACAGATGAAGATTATGTAAAAGTGCTGCAGAAGTTTTTCCTAAGCCGCATGAAACCTGTAAAATGATATACTGTTGGTGAGATAAATATGAAGAAAGGAGAAAACATAAAGAGGATAATTGTAACACTGGTATACAGCTTTTGCGCAACATGTTTATTTGCGCAATCTGGCGCTGTTATCAACGCCACACTAAAACAACCGCAATTATTGATGGGCGATCAAACGCAGTTGGTTGTTCAAATCAAAACAACCGTAGATAAGCCCATCACACAATGGTTTAATTTACCCGATACTTTCAATCATATAGAGATAGTCAGCCGTTCGCCTGTTGATTCATCCTTAGAAGGAAATACCAAAATATATAACCAGTCATTTACCGTTACAGGTTTTGATTCAGGGGTATGGGTAATACCGCCGCTGGTTATTCATGCAGGAAATGTACGGTCAAGTTCTGCACCATTGGAGTTAACGATTATTGCGGCTACGCTCAGCGACAGCACCTATCATGATATACGGGATATTATTGAAGTGCCCCAGGAAAAAACACCCTGGTGGTATTGGGCATTGGTTATATTAGCCGTTATTCTGCCCGGAATACTTGCGTGGCTGTGGTGGAAGCAAAGAAAGCAAAAACCTGCTGTTGCTATTGTTAATAAACCTTCACTGCCATTACTGGAAGAAACTTTGCAGCGCTTAAGTAAATTAAAAGCGCAGAATCTTCCTGCAAAAGCAGAATGGAAAAAATATTATACGGAACTGACAGACATTTTTAAAACATATAATGAAGGAAAGTTTCATGACGGCAGTTTACAAAGAACAACGGATGAATTATTAATGACGGTTAATCAACGGCTGTCAAAAGATTTGTTGAGTGAACTTGCGGAAACGCTGAGGATTGCAGATGCTGTGAAATTTGCAAAGTATCAGCCTGATATAACAAGGTCAACCACTGATATTGATATTATAGAGAAGAATGTGAAAAAATTAGATCGTGTGAAGTAGTGTGAAACAGATATGAAATGAGATACGTGAGACTACTGGTACGTGAGACACGTACCAGGGCGATCGCCCCGGCGCGTGTCTCACGCGCCGGAAAGTAGCGGAGAAAAGTAAGCATCTCACTTTTCTCCGCTCACGGAACAAGTTGTTTTATTATTTAAAAGTTTGTTTTGCTGAAGGAATATTTAGACCATATTGAGTTTGCTTATCCGCGGGTGCTATACCTGCTGCTGCTTATACCTATACTGGCAGGCTGGTATATCAGCTACTCCGGTAAATCACGCGGTGCCATGAAGGTATCATCGCTCAGGAGCTTCCGTAATACCAATTCATTTAAAAGCAAATTGCGGCATATTCCTTTTGCGTTAAGGATGCTGGCGCTTGCCGCAATAATAACCGCGCTTGCCCGCCCACAAACACATAATGATGAAAAGAATGTTGAAGGAGAAGGTATTGATATTGTATTGTGTATTGATGTAAGCGGCAGTATGCTGGCGCAGGATTTTCATCCCAACAGGCTTGAAGCAGCTAAGCGTGTAGCTGGCGAATTTGTTCAGCAACGCCCAACAGATCGTATAGGGCTGGTAATTTTTGCCGGTGAAAGTTTTACGCAATGCCCTGTTACCAGCGATCATGCTGTGCTGGAGCAACAGATTATGCAGATAGACGGAAGTTTTTTGGTTGATGGAACGGCAATAGGATCAGGGCTTGCAACAAGTGCAGACAGGCTGAAGAACAGCGAATCAAAAAGCAAAGTAATTATACTGCTTACGGATGGGGAAAATAATGGCGGATTGATAGACCCGGTTACGGCAAAGGAAATTGCAAAATCATTGGGAATTAAAGTATATACCATCGGCATTGGCTCTGATGGATATGCTACAACGCCGGTTCCCGGGCCCGACGGAAGAGTAACAATGCAGCAGGAAAAAGTAAATATCGACGAGAACCTGTTGAAGCAGATTGCTGCTGAAACAGGTGGCAAATATTTCCGCGCAAAAGGCGACCAAAGCTTATCAGATATTTACAGTGAGATAGATCAGCTCGAAAAAACAAAGCTTAATATCACTACCAACAGAAAATATACAGAGCGGTTTCATCCGCTGGTATTAATCGCGATCGGTTTTCTTTTTACAGAAATACTGTTGCGGCTTACGGTATTCAGGCAATTTCCTTAGTTGTTCTTTTTCATAAAATTTTCCAGCGCTTCCTTATAGATTCTCCCTACCGGCACCTGGAAATTTTTCAATACTATTTTACCTGTTACGCCGCGTTGCGGCTTGTTCCATTTTAGCCTGGAATGCTACAAATATTATAGTGCGCTGTACCGGTGGTACGAGCCATGTTTTAAGCTGCTGCGCAGCGATAATATTTGTAGTACAGTAAATATACAGAGCTAAAGGTGCAGCGCACCGCGATAACAAAAACGCATGTGGAGAAATGATATAAAAAAATGCTATAGCAGTAGTACCTACGTACAAAAATTTGAAATCATCAACCAAAAAATCTTTCCTTCCGAATTCCCTAACTTTGCCGCTCCGCTATGTCAGAAACAAAACCCGTAAAAAAATTGTTTGATTTCAGTTTACTCCGCAGGGTTTTCAGCTATGCTTCTCCATATAAAAAGGAATTCTATATTTCCATTTTCCTGGCAATAGCGCTGGCTGCTATTTCACCGGTTCGCCCTTGGCTTATACAGTTAACGGTAGATAAATATATAAAAGGCGGATTAATCAACTGGGTTATTATTATCACCATTATACAAATCGGTTTGCTATTGCTCGAAACCGCTATGCGGTTTTATTTTTCATTTTTAACTGCATGGCTCGGGCAAACTGTGGTTAAAGACATGCGCACTGCCGTATACAAAAAAATCGTGCACCTCAATCTCGGGCAATTTGATAAAACACCCATAGGTACACTTACCACCCGAACTATTAATGATATCGAATCTATCAACGATATTTTTTCAGAAGGATTAATTCCCATCATCGCAGACCTGCTTTCCATTTTCGCGATTCTTGGCGTAATGTTTTTTACCGACTGGAAACTTACCCTGATCTGCATGGCGATATTGCCTGTGTTGCTGATTGTAACCTGGTGGTTTAAAGAAAGTGTAAACGCTTCTTTTCAGCGGGTAAGAAACGCGGTGGCGCAGCTCAATGCTTTTGTGCAGGAACATATAACAGGCATGAGCATTGTGCAGGCATTTGCGGCCGAAGACAGGGAGTTTACAAAGTTTAAAAAGATCAACCGCGAGCACCGCAATGCCAACATCAAGGCCATTTTTGCATACTCCGTTTTTTTTCCGTTTGTTGAAATAATACTTGCAGTTGCAATGGGATTAATGATATGGTGGAGCGCTAAAGGCGCAATAGAAGGTGAAGCCACACTTGGTGTGATGATCGCTTTTATGCTTTACCTGAATTTATTGTTTCGCCCGCTGCGGGTAATTGCAGATAAATTTAACGTGCTGCAAATGGGTATGATAGCCAGCGAACGTATTTTTAAAGTTTTGGATAATCCTGATTTTATAGAGAATGAAGGTAATTACGCTCCTGCAAACATGCACGGTAAAGTAGTATTTAAACATGTGTGGTTTGCTTATAAAGATGATAACTATGTGCTGAAAAATATATCATTCACTATTATGCCGGGAGAAACAATGGCGCTTGTCGGGCATACCGGCAGCGGTAAAACATCTATCATAAGTTTAATAAATCGTTTATACCATATTCAGAAAGGCGCCATTGAAATTGATGATGTGAATATTGAGGAATACAAACTGAATATACTCAGAAGTAAAATCGGTATTGTTTTGCAGGATGTATTTCTTTTCTCGGGTTCTATTTATGAAAATGTAACACTGAGAAATGAAGCCATAACACGGGAACAGGTAATACATGCTGCCAAACTGATCGGCATGCACGACTTTATTATGCAACTTCCCGGCAACTATGATTACAATGTAATGGAAAGAGGCAGCACCCTATCGCTCGGGCAAAGACAATTACTTTCGTTTATACGCGCCCTGTTGTATAATCCTTCCATACTTATTCTCGATGAAGCCACATCTTCTGTTGATACAGAAAGCGAACAACTCATTCAGCATGCAATTGACACATTGATTGAAGGAAGAACCGCCATCATTATAGCTCACCGATTGTCAACCATCCGCAAAGCGGATAAAATACTGGTGCTCGATAAGGGCGAGATAAAAGAAATGGGCACACACAACGAGCTTCTTGATAAAGCCGGCTTTTATGCAAAACTTTACGAAATGCAATTTAGCAAGCCGGATGCCAGGTAGATTTTTTAAGGTGTGGAGGTTAAGATATAGAGTATGTCATTTAGTTCCCTTTTGCTCGTATTTACTATTGCTTATTTATTGCTGATGAATACAGGATTGAAATTGTTTTAGAGAGAAAGTATAAGGAAGGTAAGGCGAATTAACAACCCTTACCATTTTAAGGTCATCCTCCTGCTGTTCCACGGGTTCTCCGTCAAGTACTATCAACGTTGTAGGCTTGTTCCTGTAATACACAACCGGAGGATCAGTTTTTATGCCGGATTCTGTATCGGCTTTTTCCTGTTGCAGCATATCATTCAGCCGCTTCAGGTCAATGTTTATATTCATTAGCGGCACACCACTCTCCACTACTTTTTTTAAGGTTGCTTTACTGGCTTCATCACCGTCTAGAAAATTTTGATTTTGTAACCGTGATGGTTTTTACAGTGGCGGTATTATTACCTCCTGGAGCTAAAGTAGCGTTAAACCACATTACGCCAAACACAGGATCGGTGTCTGCTGTCTTCCTGATAGATACTGCCGCTCTGGTCGTAACATCATTACCGGCATATTTTTCCGGCTGAGGCTCAAATATGGAGATCACTGTACCGTCAGAAGACGTGATCTCTTTTGGCCATGCATCCTGCGCATTGCCCGGCAAAAAAGAAAGTTGCAATAAAAGCAGGCCAAACACTATGAATAGGAAAGATTTCATAATACAAAGGTTTGTGATAATTGCATAATAAATGTACTTAGTATTTTTTAATGCGTAAATAAAAACTACCGGATCGGGTTAAGCGCAGTACGGAGATAAAAGATTTAATGATGCCGGCCGCATATCCCTGATTGAGGGATAGTGGCGACGCTCCGTTCAGCTGTATCGCTCCGTTCAGCACATTGGCGGCCGGCTTAAAAGTTTAAGTTATATCCGCATTCATTTTCCGGCAGACTGCTAATCCAAAACTGTTAATTACAAATAATGTCTTTAAAGGAAAATATTTATTTGTATTTTAATGAAAACCCTGGCTTATGCGTAAAAAACTATGTTTATTTTGCGTTGTCAGCATCAGTTATTTCACTTCGTTTTCCCAATCCATCACGCAAACCATAAAAGGAACCGTTATTGATAAAGATTCCCGTCGTGCGATCGCGGGCGCCACTGTTTTTATTTCAGAAGATAGTTTGCACCGGAGTACAGTTACCAACGAAGCAGGTATTTTTATTTTGACGAAAATACCTGTAGGACGAAGAATTGTGCAATGCACCCATAGCGGGTATGCTGATTTTGCTACAGACAATTTTATTGTAAGCAGCGCCAGGGAAGCCGAACTTGTGCTTGAACTTGAACAGCAGTTCACCCAGCAAAAAGAAATTATTATACAAACGCTCAAAAACCCCAAGCAACCTGTTAATAAATTATCAGTTGTCAGCACAAGATCGTTTACTCCGGAAGAAACGCAGCGCTATGCTGCCAGCGTAAACGATCCCGGAAGAATGGCGATGAGCTTTCCGGGTGTGCAGCCCATGCGTGATGCAAGGAATGATATTGTGATCAGGGGAAATTCTCCGGCAACCATGCTTTGGAGGCTTGAAGGTGTTGACATACCCAATCCCAATCATTTTGCACGAAAGGGTTCCACAGGCGGGGGCATAACTATATTCAGCAGCAGTATGCTTGATAATTCTGATTTTTCCACAGGTGGTTTTCCGGCAGAATACGGCGATGCATTATCCGGTGTGTTTGACATGCGTTTCAGAAAAGGCAATGCAGGGAGCAATAAATATACTTTTAAGGCCAGTCTTATCGGGCTCGACTTTTCAGCAGAAGGGCCGGTAGAAAAAAACAGGAGCTCTTTTCTTGTTAATTACCGTTATTCAACACTGGGTATTTTAAGTTCACTTGGGTTTCATCTTACAGACAAACGGGAGCGCAACACTTTCCAGGATCTTTCTTTCAACCTGAATTTTCCCTCAAAAAATAATCGTTCTGTATTTAATATCTGGGGTATAGAAGGGTTAAGTAAAGAAGATTATTCGGCTGTAGAGCCTCAATCAGACTGGAATGAATATGATGATTATGCAGTGTATGATTTTAAAACCAATATGGGAGCGGCAGGGATAGGGCATATTTTACAGGTAGGAAAAAACGGGCTGCTGAAAACTTCTGTTGCTATAATGGCACAAAAAATAATGTACAGGGATGATACGCTGAATACATCAAAGCAACCTTATACTATAAATAATGAATTGTATAATAACAACCGGTTTTCATTTGCCATTTATTATAACACAAAACTCGGCAGCCGGCTTACCTGGAAAACCGGAGCATTCGTAAGCAGGATAGGCTATGGATTTACCCAGGGTGTATATGATTTTGCTGATGCTGTTTATCGCAAAAATATTATTGATGGAGAAGGTAATACCTGGCAATGGCAACCATATACACAATTAAGCTGGAAGCCGCTCAGCAAGCTTACTGTCAATGCAGGCATTCATTATTTGTATCTTTCGCTTAACAAAACAAATTCTGTTGAACCACGCATGAGCATACAGTATAAGCTCAATGCCAGTCACAGTATAAGTTTTGCAACAGGGCTGTATGGAAAAACATTGCCACTGGGCTCATATTTTTATAAAAGTGCTGCAAATAATTTTCCAAACCTGGATCTTGATATTATACGCTCAACACATTTTATAGTAGCCTATGATGCATTACTTAAAAGGAACTGGCGGTTTCATATAGAAGCATACCTGCAGCAATTATCAAGGGTGCCGGTAGTGAATGATGTTAACCGTACATTCTGGCTATTGAATATGATAGAAGGTTATGCGAACGAAGCGTTGGTAAGTAAGGGCAATGGCAAAAATATTGGTGTAGATATAACTGTTGAAAGATTTTTTTCAAAAGGCTTTTTCTTACTCGGTGGCTTTTCTGTATTCAATTCCACGTTTCAACCTTTAAACGGCAGGAGTTATAATACGCAATATAACAACCGTACCGCGGGACATTTTACAGCAGGCAGGGAATGGAAATGGCGGAAAGAGCAAACTTTTACTGCAGGAGGAAAAATGTTATATAATGGAGGCATGCCTATAACTCCTTTAGCAATAAACAATACCACTGATTCAAGAAAGCCTGTATTGAATGAATCTGCTCCGTTCTCAAAAAGAATTCCTGCATATTTCAGAACAGATGTAAGATTTGCGCTACGCAAAAACAGAACAAAAACCGCATGGATGATTACGCTTGATGTTCAAAATGTTCTTGGTATAAAAAATACGGATGGGTTGAGCTACAGGTATGACCCAACCACCAATCAATGGGTATATAAAAAATTAGCCGGGCTGGTTCCGGTAATAGGATATCAACTGGAGTTTTAGGAAAGTTATAGAGGAATAAATTTACGCTCTTTACAAAAAGAATTTTATATTTTGTTTACAGATGTGATGGCATAATTTCAATGCACAAAAGCTGATATTTATGCCAATCGAAATAGAACGCAAATTTTTAATAAACCATGATAAGTGGAATGCTCTTCCCAAACCGCAGGGCAAACTTTACCGGCAGGGCTATCTTTTAAATGATATTCATAAAACCATTCGTATAAGACTGAGTAATAAAACCGCTTTTATAACAATTAAAGGAAAAACCACCGGTGCCACACGCAGTGAATTTGAATACAATATTCCTTTAACTGATGCGAAGCAGTTGCTGGATAATTTTTCCAATAATGAAATTTCAAAAACCAGGTATAATATCTCTTACAAAGACAAGCTTTGGGAAGTAGACGTTTTTCATGGAGAGAATGAAGGATTAATTGTTGCAGAGATTGAACTACAATCAGAAGACGAGCCATTCGATATACCGGATTGGATAACAGAAGAAGTTACCCACGATCCAAAATATTATAATGCTAACCTGGCTGTGCTGCCTTATAAGCACTGGTGAATGATAAATCCGGCATATACAACCAATAGGTAAAGTCTTAAAAAAAATTTACCTTTCACTGTACAATTTATCTGTTAACCAAAAAAGTATTGTTATGCCTATTGTAAAAGTTATTGAAGTAATTGCATCTTCAGAGAAAGGAATTGATGATGCTATACAACAAGCCGTTTCGGAAGCTGCTAAAACAATAAGGAATATAGATTCCGTATATGTAAAAGATATTAAAGCGCATGTAAAAGATGACAAGGTTATTTCTTACGGATGTATCTGTAAGATTTCATTTAGGATTGATTAATCATTTTTTTAGATGTATTCCCGCCGTGGTTCGTGTCTCACGAAACACTTCTTCACACCCTCGTTTTCAAGTCTCGTGAGACACGAGCCTTAGTGATTTTGATCGTAAAACCTATAAGATTTGCAGTGCTGCAATGCTGCCCGGCAAACCTTATAGGTTTTTGGTACAATTAAGTATTATTTTGCAATATGCAACAGTTGCTTACCCATTTACATGGGTTTTATAAATTACGTGAAGAAGCGCAGCAGGCGCTGGAAAGTTGTTTTGAGGAAGTGACATTATCCAAAGGCAGTTTCCTTGTGAGGGAAGGCAACGTTTGCAGGCATTTGTATTTTTTACAGAAAGGAGCGTTGCGCGGATTTTATACTCTTGAAGGAAAAGAAATAACCCATTGGTTTGGTTTTGAAAATGATTTTGTTACTTCCTTTCACAGCTTTATAACAGGTGAGCCGTCAGTAGAAAACCTGCAACTATTAGAAGGCAGTATTTTATATGGCATTTCTAAAGAAAAGCTTACGGGCTTGTACAATCAGTATCATGAAATAGAGCGGTTGGTAAGAATAGTGTATGAAAAATATTATATCCGCTTAGAAGAACGTTATGTAAACGCGCAGTTTAAAACTGCCGCAGAACGATATGAAGCATTGCTTACCAATATGCCGCATATTATTGAACGTGTTCCATTAGGTTATATATCTTCTTATCTCGGTATAAGCCAGGAAACTTTAAGCCGTATAAGAAGCAGGCTTTAACAAATCGTGTCTGGCAATTTGACTATTGTCAAAAGCAATATGCCAACCGAAAAATAGATTTGTTTCCATAAATATTTTATATGGAACAAAAGTCATCCCTTCAACCATCGGCCGCGTTTATCGGCGCGTCATGGTTCGCCCTTTTAACCGGCATAACTGCATACAATATCGGTCTCTGGAATGCTGACATGCAGCTCAATGAAAAAGGATATTATTTCACAGTACTGATGTTCGGCTTATTCTCTGCCATATCCGTTCAAAAAGCTGTTCGCGACCAAATGGAAGGCATACCTGTTACCAATCTATATTATGGCATAGCCTGGTTCACCACCATCCTCAGTATTATATTACTCACCGTTGGGCTGTGGAATGCTGATTTCACAAGAAGTGAAAAAGGATTCTACGCTATGTCATTTGTGCTTAGTCTTTTTGCAGCTATTGCTGTGCAAAAAAACACAAGAGACAGTAAGGCCGGTAAAAACGAAGAAACAAAGCAGTCATCTAACAGCACAGAAATTACAGCTCATTATTCGCAGAAAATTTAAAGAGAAATAAACAGTTGGGGGTGAGTGGATACACTCATCCCTTTTTATTGTATTTGCAGCTTATTCTGCCCGCAGCCCTTTTACCGGGTTTACCAATGCCGCTTTTATAACTTCCCTGCCAATAATCACAAGAGTAATTATCAAAAGGGATACGATTGGCACAACAAACATCCACCAGCTTAGCTGAATGCGGTATGCATACGATAAAAGCCAATGATGCATGAGGTAACCTGCCAACGGTAGCGCAATAAGCATTGACCAGGCAAGAAGCTTTATATAATCTTTTGTAAGTAACGTAAGCAACTGGCTCATGGTAGCGCCTAATACTTTACGTACAGACACTTCCTTGGTGCGTTGTGCAATAATCAGGCTGGCTAATCCGTAAATACCAAGACAGGAAATGAAAATGGCGAGTATGGTAAACCAGTTAAACAACCGCATGGTAATATTATCCTGAGCATACTGTTTGTTTACCGTATCATCTACAAAAGCGTAATCGAATACTGTGGCTGGAAAATGCTTTTTGAATATATTTTCTACTATGCTGAGGTTTGCCGGGCTTATTTTTACTGTAGTTGTATTAGCCGGGAAGGTATTCCATACCATTACTAACGGCTCAACACTATTATGCAAAGATTTGAAATAAAAATCCTTTACCACGCCTACAATTTTGCCTTTGTGGCCAAAACCTTCTATATCTTTTCCCACACCCGACTGCCAGCCCATTGTTCTTAAAAAAGTTTCATTCACCAGAAACGCTTCGTTTTTATCCGTTACAATACTATCAGACATGTTTCTTCCTTCCAGCAAATGCATTTGAAAAACAGGCAAAAACCGGTCGTCAATAACATAGTAGGTGCAAAGTATTTCTCTTTTCTTTCCTTCAAACGAAGTGTAGGTGCTTGCTAAAGTAGCATCCGCCATGCCATAACCAACAGTAACACCTTTAATAGCACTCTGCTGACGAAGATCATGCTGAAACGCTTTAACAGCGTTCTGGTAAACAGAATCGCGTGGGAGAAATACATTAAGCAACTGATCTTTTGAAAAGCCAAGGTCTTTTTCCCTGATAAATTTCATTTGCTGATGAATAACAATAGTGCCCACTATTAAAACAGCCGCGATGGTAAACTGTGCAACGGTTATAGCTTTACGCAGCCAGACACCTTTAATGCTGAACCGCCAGCTTCCTTTTAACACGCTCACCGGGTTAAATTCCGACAATACAAAAGCAGGATATAAACCTGCGAGTAGAAGCGTGGTAACAAAAATGATCGCGATCAGGATAGTTGCCGCCATCGGATCAACAGAGAGCCTGGTTTGCAAAAGCATATTTAAAAAAGGCAGGCTCACCTGCACCAGCACTACCGATAATAATAAGGCTCCGGTAACCAGCAAAAAAGATTCAAACAAAAACTGCCGCACCAATTGAAATTTACCGGCGCCGCTTACTTTACGTATCCCTACTTCCTTTGCTCTTTCAAATGACCGCGCCGTACTAAGGTTGATATAATTAAGTACAGCGATCATTAATATAAAAACGGCAAGCAACGCAAATATGTAATTCGATTGCTTATTGCCTTTTGGCGTATCCATTAATTTACCCTGGCTGAAATGAACATCAGATAAAGGCTCTATTTCCATCCTGGCGCTGTAACCTGTGGACCCATCCGTATTTAGCAAAGGATCAATATTTTTCTTAGCCAGCGTCGTAAGCTTTTTTTCAAAATTTTTGATGTCCGCATTTTGCCTGAACAACACATAAGTGTACAAGTCAAAATCATCCCATGTGGCTGTTGCCGAAAAATCGGCAGATAACAAAGCATCAATATGAATATCGGTGTTGGACGGGCGGTCTTTGACAACGCCGGTCACCAATAACGGCGCTCCATTACATACCAGGGTTTTTCCTAAAGGAGATGTATTGCCAAAATATTTTTTGGCAACGGATTGGGTCAATACAATAGATTGAGGCTTTTGCAAAGCGGCAGCACTGTTGCCCTCAATAAAATCGAAGCTGAAAACAGAAAATATATCAGCATCTGTTCTGTAAAAGTCTTCTTCCTTAAAAACCTCGTTATTGAATTTTACGGCTTGATCAACATGATCTAAACGTACCGCTGATGCCACTTCCGGGAAATCATGCTTCAATGCATCGGCCAATGCATTCGGACCGGTAGCGAGCATAAAATCAGATTCCGGCGCTTTAATGGTTGAAGTTATGCGGGCAATCCTGTCTGCATTCCGGTTATGCCGGTCGTATGTAAGCTCAAAGTGCACATAAATAAATATGATGATGCAGGCTGCAATACCAATAGATAAGCCAAGTATATTAATGCCGGAAAAGGTTTTATGTTTTAGTAAGTTTCGCCATGCAATTTTCAGGTAATTTTTTATCATAAGCACAGTTAAGGAGTGAGTGATTAAATGCAGAAAGAAAACTAGCAGTAAGTTCCTCAATTAACCGGTAAAAAAATGCAGTCTTCCCTGTTTTAAGAAACATATAACAGGAGGAAGGTAGAAGGCCTTCTGTCCTATACCATACACCTTTTCACCCTACGCCTTCACTTCGCCACATCAATCTTCACTTTCTTATTCTTTATCTTTTCATCTTTTATTAAATGAAGAGCGTGACTGGCTTTTGTTTTACGAACAGCTACAAATGAAAAAAAATCTTTCACATCAATCAGCCCGATGTCTTCTTTCTTCAGTTCTCCTTTCTTGCTTAAAAATCCAACAATATCAATTTTATTCACCTTATCTTTTTTGCCTGCACCGATAAAAAGTGTTGTCCATTTGGGTTTTTCCGGTAAAATATCTTTCTCCGGTAATATTATTTCTTCCGGTTCGGTTGAGATATATGCAGGCATTTTTTCATCAGGCGCTAAAATAATAATAGCGGTACCACTTGCATCCATACGAGCCGTTCTGCCATTGCGGTGAATAAAGCTATCTTCCGTATGCGGAATATGATAATGAATGATATACCTGATATTCGGAATATCCAATCCTCTGGCTGCAAGGTCTGTTGTAACAAGTACATTCACGCTGCCATTGCGGAATTTGCTGAGCGCAGCATCTCTTTCTTTTTGCTCCATAGCGCCATGATAAAAAACATTGACAATACCTTTTTCTTTTAAAAGATTACTGGTACGCTCTACTGCATCCCGGTGATTGCAGAATACGATTGTTGAGCGGTCACCTAAAAAGCAAATCAGTTTAAATAGTGTATCCGCTTTATCATTAACCGGGCTCAATACTTTTTTAAAAGCAAGCTTTTCAGCAGGCGGAGCATCGTCCGTCAGGAAATTAAGTTTAGCCGGTTGTAATAACCCGATGAATTCCGGAATATCTTCAAGATCAGTAGCTGAAGTAAGTATGCGCTTTTTTATATTGGGCAGCGACTGAATAATAAATTCCATCTCTTCCTGGAAACCAAGTTCAAGTGATTTATCAAATTCATCCAGCACAATGGTTTCAATAGTATCTACCATTATGTTGCCGCGGCGTATATGGTCGCCCAGCCTGCCCGGGGTGCCAATCAATAATGCAGGCGGCTCAATCAAATTATTTTCTTCCGTTTCTCTTTTATGACCGCCATAGCAACAGGTAACTTTAAAATCAGCTGTCATCTTTTTAAACACCAGTTCAATCTGTTGTGCCAGCTCCCGGGAAGGCGTTACAATAAGCGCCTGTGTTTTTTTTATGACGGGGTTAAAAGAGTGGAGCAACGGTAGCAAAAATGCCAGTGTTTTTCCCGAGCCGGTTGGTGAGAGCAGTATTGTATTATCATTACCGGTGATAGCTTCAAAAGCAGCAACCTGCATATCATTCAGCGCCTTAATTTTCAGCCGTGCTAATATTTTTTCTAAAGAAGTATTATTGATGTTCATTAGGGCAAAAGTAAGGAAAGGAAAGAGGTTTACTGCCGGCATTAATTAACCACTCCTTACTCAACTGAACACCATTGTAAATATCCGCTAAAGCAATTTTTTCGTCAATGGTTTTTATGTAACGTATTTCTTCTGCTGACTTATTGCGCGGTACTTTGGGGCCAGATATAGTAAAAATCTCCCCTTTGTAGTATTCATGCTTTTCAGTAGCCGCTTCTTCTATTGCAGGATATTCTTCAATGGTAAATTTTTGTTTGCCGTAAGCAATGGCAGGCTCTCTTACTTCCATACAATGAAAATATGATTATTTCTCAGGGTTGCCGGGTGCATTTTGCTCCAGACGAATAACCGTTATTATGTGGCACATTGCAATGTTTCAGGTTTTATGCACCCGCCAGTCACGTAACCTGATGCTGTGCATGGCGAATATACCATATACTGCATCAGGAATATTCTATTAATAAATAATAACCTTTAGTGGAACCAATGACATAAGATCAGCAGATATTCAGGGAATATGTTACCCCTATTTCATAGAATGCTTTATATCTTAATCTATTTTAGACGTAGACAATCTGTTAATATTATCATTAAACGAAACTTCGTTTATGCGCTATGTTATAAATCATAAACGTGCTTGCTTTTACCCCTTTATTCTGTACCCTCTCCAACCATACCACGCTACCACCACAAAACAAAGCAGCGGAACAATATAAGAATGTGCTGTACCATTCTGAGCTAACGTTCCCATTACAAAAGGCATTACTGCGCCACCAACAATTGACATAATCTGGAACGATGACGCACGTTTTGTATGATGACCCAGGTCTTTAACACCCAGCGCAAAAATGGTAGGGAACATAATTGATTCAAAAAAGAAAACAGCCATAAGGGAATATACAGAAAGCCAGTCACTGCCCCATACAACAACAGCACAAAGTATAATATTCACCAAAGCAAAAATGGTTAACAATGTATTGGGAGCTATCTTCCTCATTAACGCGGTACCTACAAAACGACCTGCCGTAAACAACGCAAGACTTATTGAAAGCAGGTATGCCGCTTTAGCATTATCAATTTCTTTTTTTGCTTCGGTACAGTAATTAATGAAAAGCGCAGCCACACCAACCTGCGCAGCCACATAAAAAAACTGCGCTATCACACCATATACAAAATGACTGTGCTGAAAAAGAGGTTTCTTTTCTACGGCAGCAGGCAGAGCATGTAGTTTATCTTCTCCGCCAGGCAGTGCTTTTAATAATTCATCTTCCGCTTTCTCTTCACTTATTTCTGGTAAATATGTTCTCCAGAATAAAAATGCCACAAATAAAACTACGATGGCAATAATAATATATACCATCTTTACCGAATCGAGGTTGGTGGGATCACTGTTAGATGAATCATCAAAAAAAACGTGTGCCGCTATTATCGGTCCAATGAACGACCCTACGCCATTAAAGCATTGTGATAGATTAAGCCTGAACTCAGATGTTTCCGGCTTACCCAAAACAGTTACATATGGGTTTGCTGCGGTTTCCAAACAGGTGAGGCCCGAAGCAAGTACAAAAAGCGCAATTAAAAAGAAATTAAAACTGGACATTTGTGCTGAAGGATAAAACAGGAATGCACCAAATGCATACAGCAACAGCCCCAGTATAATTCCTTTTTTATAGCCAAACTTATTCATGAACAAACCTGCCGGCAATGCTATTAAAAAATAAGCGCCGAAATACGCAAACTGCAATAAGGTTGATCTCCTTTTAGTAATGCCTAAAGCATCCTGGAAATGTTTATTAAGTACATCCAATAATCCATACGCCAATCCCCACAGTAAAAACAAACTGGTTACCAGTATTAAGGGAAAGGTATAGTTGGGAGATTCTCCATTATATGCAGTAGCTATTTTGGTTTGGGTAGATTGTAAGGCCATGCGATCGTTATTAAAATGAATAAAGTAGTTTATTATAAAGATCTGTCTAAATGTGTATAACCGCCGTCAACATATATAATCTGCCCGGTTGTATGGCTTGATTTACTACTCAATAAAAATATCGCCATATCGGCAATTTCTTCAGCGGTTGTCATTCGTTTTTCAAAAGGAATTTTAGAAACAATCTGTTCTAATTTTTCTTTTGGATTGGGTAAACTATTGATCCAGTTTTCATACAATGGCGTCCATACTTCAGCAGGCAATACAGTATTTACACGAATAGAATATGGCAATAGCTCCACAGCCCACTCTCTCGTCAACGCGTTTATTGCTCCTTTGGAGGCAGCATAACCGGAAGTATTTCCCTGCCCGGTTGCTGCCACTTTAGAGCCGATGTTCACAATATTCCCTTTGCTCTTTTTTAAATAAGGCAAAGCATAATGTGCAAGGTTATAATAGTGGCTTAAATTTTTGTGCAGCGATTCAAAGAATTTTTCGGGCGATCCTTTTTCCAAACCAACACCGTCGTTAATACCAGCATTGTTGATTAAGCCATCTATTCTTCCATATTTTTCTACAGTAAAATCTATTATCTCCTTGCAAGCCTGTGCCTGCGACAATTCGGCGGTTACATAACTCGCCTTACCTTTTGCTTTCACAATTTCATCTACTATTTTAATATTATCTTCTTTTCCACGGCCTGCTACCACAACTATACCGCCTTCTACGGCAATGCCTTTACTAATAGCGGCTCCTATGCCTTTTGCTCCGCCTGTAACTATATATACTTTATTCGCAAGGTTCAAATCCATATGCTTTATTTATAAAATATTGAAATCAATTTTTACAGATTATAAAATTGCATGGCGTTAGCGCCAAATACTTTTTCACGATCTTCTTCGCTGTAATTTTCCATATACTTTTCCAGCAGGCTTTTCCATTGCACATACATGCCGGAAACCAGTATTACCGGCCAATCGCTGCCAAACATTAACCGGTCTACACCAAATGCTTCAAACACTACATCCAGGTAAGGATAAAAATCTGCGGCGCTCCATTCCTTCCACGCAGCTTCAGTAAACAAGCCGCTTAGCTTGCAAAACACATTGGGATATGCAGCGATTTCTTTAATATACTTACTCCATTCTGTTATTTCCTTATCGCGTATACCCGGCTTGGCACAGTGATCTATTACCAGCTTTTGACCGGGAAATTTTGATACAAACTCAACAGCGGGTTTTAATTGATGATGGTATATCAACACATCATACGTATATCCGAAGCCACTGAGTTCGGCAACGCCCTGTTGAAATTTTTTGCCGAGTAAAAAATCAGCAGGCTCCGCCTGCACTATATGCCTGTAGCCTTTAATGACAGGATTTGCGGCAAAATGCTGCAACCTTTCCGCCACATCATCCGCCTGTAAATCTACCCAGCCAACTACTCCTTTAATGATATCATGCGTTTTTGCAAGCTCAGCCAAAAACCTTGTTTCCACTTCAGATGGATCAGCCTGCACTGCTACACATCCGTCTACACCATTTCTTTTCAGCGTTGAAGCGATGGCTCCGGGCAGGTAATCCTGCTGCAATACCTTCATATCATCCATCCAGCCGTCACGCTTACGGTCGTATTTCCAGAAATGAACATGAGTGTCTATAGTAGTCATAAGTAGTAAGTGATTTAAGCGTTTAATCTTTCACTTTATATACGACAGAAACTGATCCGCCAAAAACCTGTTCCCTGTTTCATTCATATGCACGCCGTCAGAGGTTAAAATATCTTTTGCTTTATCTTCAGGATTATGAGTATAGATATATGCTACCGTTGCCTTTCGCAAATCTATCAATTCAACATTTTTATTTTTTGCAATACCTCTTATTATTTCAGCGTACTTATTCAAATCTCCGTCTAACTCATTTACATAATCTTTTTTTTCACCAATAATGGTTGGTGTGCAGATCACAACTTTTGCTCCTGCCGCCTGAATTTTATCAATGAGTTTATTGTAAAACTTTTCAAACTTATCAGCATCAGTGCCGGTACCATACGATCTTTTATGCCATACATCATTTATACCTACATAAATAAATACCAGGTCGGGTTTTTTTGACAGTACATCATCTTCCAGGCGCAGGTAAAGATCATATACTTTATTGCCGCCGATGCCGGCGCCAGTCAATTCAAAATTTTTATCTCTTCCATTAGCGGCAAGCAATTGCTGTAATACAGTGATATAACCTGTTGGTCCAACGCCAGCCTGTGTAATTGAATCACCAAAAAAAATCACTTTCTTTTTTTGCTGGAAAGAAAATGCACACAACAGCGTTAAGATTATTATTACTGAACAGAATATCAATACCTGTTTCATAATTATTATTTTATGAGTAAGAACAATTTTCCGGTATCCTTAATTTCTTAATGGTTGTACAAATATTATTTCAATTCAAAAATCTTTTCCATCATTACCCACTTTTCACCCCGTTTAGCCCAGGGTAACGCCTGCTGAAATTTCCACATAAAATTTTCCCATTCCTGCACGCGGGCATCATTGGTATCCGAATCTCCCTTCGCGTCAAAAGAGAAATCGTCACCTGTTTCCATAATCATAAACATGCGGTTTCCTGTAAGGTAGATATCCATCACAGAAATGCCGTCATCTTTGATCCGCTGCGCTATCTCCGGCCAAATATTGGCATGTATTTTTTTATACTCGGCAATAAGATCCGGGTCATCTTTAAGATCGCAGGCAAGGCAAAATCGTTTCATGTAATTTAATTATCAGTGTGATTAATTACCAGGCCAATTCACCAGTTTTTGTTTCGCTTCACCTAACCCGTCAATACCAAGCTCAACCACATCGCCGGCTTTTAAATATATTGGGGATGGCTTTTGACCTAAGCCCACGCCTGCAGGCGTGCCGGTGGTGATTATATCTCCCGGCAGCAATGTCATAAACTGGCTGAGGTAAGCAATAATAAAAGGTATTTTGAAAATAAGGTTCCTGCTGTTGCCATCCTGGTAAGTTTTGCCATTAACGGTAAGCCATAACCGAAGGTTATTTACATCTTTAATTTCATCAGTCGTTGCCAGCCATGGGCCGATCGGCGCGAATGTATCACAGCTTTTGCCCTTTACCCACTGACCACTTCTTTCCAGTTGAAAAGCCCTTTCGCTGTAATCATTATGCAGCATATAACCGGCAATGTAATTGTTCGCGTCTTTTTCTTCAATATACGATGCTTTTTTACCTATAACCACGGCCAACTCCACTTCCCAGTCTGTTTTCGCACTGTTTTTAGGTATGATGATATCATCATTAGGGCCGGTAATGGCAGTGGTAGATTTAAAAAATATGATCGGCTCAACCGGAAGCTGCATATTACTTTCAGCGGCATGATCGGAATAGTTGAGGCCTATGCAAATAAGCTTCGACGGGCGAACGATCGGAGCACCCAATCTTTCTGCACCATCAACCACAGGCGCTGATTGCTGATTATTTTTTAACCATGCCGCAAGCCTGTTTATGCCATCTGTAGCAAAAAAATCTTCAGTATAATCTTCACCAAATGAAGATATATCAATACGCTGTCCATTCTCCAATTGAATGCCGGGTTTTTCTTTGCCTGCTTTTCCGAATCGAATCAGTTTCATGTTGATTTTCTTTTTTGAGTGGACTAAACTACTTCCATTTTTGGTGCAGGCCAAACCTAATTTACGAATACGTTTGCACTAACATTAACCATATGATAAAGGTTTGCCGGGAGGGCAACTAATATCTATTAGTTTTTTTATATTAACTTTATTCTGCTTATACAATTGATTGCATGCTGCAAAAGATCCGCATAGTTACGGCCACCAGTTTGTTTGATGGGCATGACGCCGGCCATATCAAAATTTTTGGTGGTGGTGGAGGTACTATACTACCGAAGGAAATTGAGGAATTGCATCAATATGGCATTACAAGAATATACAGTCCGAATGATGGCAGAAAAATGGGGCTTGAAGGAATGATTGAGGATGTGATAATGCTTTGCAACGATGGACACACACAACAGAAAAATTCAGGAAAACGGAAATGGAAAATATCCACTTGGTGAAACCCACGATATAAAACATTTAGCAAGGGCTATTACATCAGCAGAGGAAAAATCAAACATTCCGGATAATTTTTCATCAAATATTACCGGTAATAAATCTGCTATTATAGGAATAACGGGGACAGGAAGTGCTGGCAAATCATCTGTTACAGATGAAATTGTACGCCGTTATCTTACTGCACTTTCAGATAAAACCATCGCGGTTATTTCGGTTGATCCAAGTAAAAGGAAAACAGGAGGCGCTTTGCTGGGTGACAGGATACGGATGAATGCTATTTCGCATCCACGGGCTTATATGCGCTCACTGGCAACCCGTGAAGACAATGCCGCTTTAAGCAGTGTGGCAAAACAAGCTATTGCGCTTTGTAAAAATGAAGGTTATGATTGTATTATTCTTGAAAGCGCAGGCGTTGGGCAAAGTGATGTAAGTATTGTTGACCATTGCGACATCAGTATATATGTGATGACGCCTGAATACGGCGCGGCGTCTCAACCGGAAAAAATAAATATGCTGGATTATGCTGATATCATTGTTATAAATAAGTTTGATAAACCGGGCGCTGAAGACGCGCTGATTGCTGTAAGAAAACAATACAAGAGAAATCATCAACTGTTTGCTGCAAAAGATGAAGATCTGCCGGTATTAGGTGTATGCGCCAGCAGGTTTAATGATGGTGGTATTAACCGCTTATTTAATTTACTGGCAGAAAAAATAAAAGAGAAGTTACAAATTGAATGGTTACCAAATATTAGGGAGGCAAGCAATAAAAAGGCTTTTAAAAAAAGTAGTATCATTCCTGATAAAAGAATCCGGTATTTAAGTGAAATTAGCGAAACCATCCGTAATTATAATAGTTGGGTGAACGAGCAAAGTGCTATTGCAACTCAACTATATCAATTAAACGGGAGCATAGATATACTCAATAAAACACCTGAAAAATGAAAAACACACCAATTACACAATTATCACTTGACTTACAAAAAGAGTTTCCCGATTTACAAGGCTTCTCTGTGAGAAACCTGTTATATATGAAACAATTTGCTGAGACTTATCCTGAATTTCTAATTACGCAGCAAGCTGCTGCGCAATTTAATAACATGCAATGGTTCTTCTCAAATCCGCAACTGGCTAGAATTCCGTGGGGGCATCATATATATCTTATTGATAAAATTACAGATGCAATCGAACGCAGTTGGTATATACATAAAACTATTGAAAACAATTGGAGCAGGGCGGTATTACGATACCAGGTTGATACTGATTTATACCAACGGCAGGTGAAAGCAAAAAAAACAACAAACTTTCATCTTACGCTACCAAAAGCACAGAGTGATTTAGCCAACCAGATATTAAAAGATCCATACAAATTTGGCTTCTTACAATTGGGAGAAGATATTACTGAATTTGAACTTGAGCAACAAATTATCCGCCATATAGAAGAATTTCTTATAGAATTAGGCGCAGGCTTTGCTTTTGTAGGAAGACAGGTTTCACTTAGAGTTGGACGAAAAAACAGGAAGATTGATTTACTGTTTTATCATCTTCTGCTTCGCAGTTTTATTATAATTAATTTAAAAATGGATGAGTTTGAATGGGAAGATACCGGCCAAATGAATGGCTACCTGAACGTAATCAATAAAAAATTCAGGCAATCTGCAGATAATCCAACCATTGGTATTATTCTTTGCAGTGCAAAAGACAATGTAGATGTTGACTATGCCTTGCAGAACATCAATCACCCTATAGGTGTAAGCGAATATCAATACATAAAATCGTTGCCGGCTTTATTAAAAGAAAAATTACCAACAGCAAAACAATTAAAAGACGAGGTAAAAAAGGTATTAAATAAGCGAATCAAACAATAAATTATGTATAAGTGAGCACGCACGTTTTACAGCATACATATGAAGCACTTCAGCAGAAGCTGCACCCTGACGTTCTTCAATTACTGGAAGAATGGAAAACATTGCAGGACAAGTATGCTTCTGATGCTTTTGAATAGAAAAAATATGTAACAACCCTCAATATGGAAACATACGGTAAAATACTATTGGTTGCCATGCCCGTTTTTTTTGCGCTGGTATTGTTTGAAAAATGGTGGGGCTGGAAAAAAGGGGAAGATATAGTCCGTAATATGGATATGATCAGCAGCCTGAGCAGCGGTGTTACCAACGTTACAAAAGATGTATTGGGATTGAGCCTTGCTATTATCTCTTATGGCTGGCTGGTAAAACATGTGGCCATTATACAGGTTAACAATATATGGCTTACTTATGTGATCGCTTTCCTCGCACTTGATTTTTCCGGCTATTGGATACACCGCATACAGCATGAATACAACTTCTTTTGGAACAATCATATCATTCACCATAGCAGTGAAGAGTTTAATCTTGCCTGTGCTTTAAGACAAAGCATAGCAGGTTTTGTAAAATTATTCGTTGTTTTTTTTATTGCCTGCAGCCATGTTCGGAGTACCCGAAAAGATAATTGCCATAGTTGCACCTTTGCATTTGTTTGCGCAATTCTGGTATCATACGCAGCATATCAACAAAATGGGCTTGCTTGAAAGAATAATTGTTACACCATCACATCACCGGGTACATCACGCCATCAATAAAGAATATCTTGATAAAAATTATAGCCAGATTTTCATCTGGTGGGATAAATGGTTTGGTACCTCCCAGGAAGAACGAAAAGATATTCCGCCGGTATATGGCATTACACGACCTGGCAGACAGAAATGCTTCTGCAATTGTTTGGGAGCTTATAAAAGACATATATGCCATCTGCATTATTTACAAACAGCAGGATTGGTTTGGGGCAGGTAAGTTTTTCCAGAATATTACCGTAGTCTTAATTGTTTATTTTATTGTGTCGGCTATTGTTACAGCGTGGTTTGTGGTAAAGCATAAAAAGGAAGATATGACTATAGGGGTTAGCACCTAATGCTGTTTGAGGCTGTGCGTGGCGAAGACGCCACGCACAGTTCTCCTGTCGCCTCCGGCGACTTTAAAAATACCCAAACTGAGTTTCATTCATTATTACATTTACAGGGCGTTATTTTTTGCCCAATAGTATTGGTGCAGCACAAGAGTGTGACACAACAGGTGCTGATAGTAGCAATGCAGCTGGTTATATGAGAATATTCCGCTGTACGTGGCAAAGACGCTATGTACAATTACCCTGTCGCTTCCGGCAACATTTCAGATTTCTTAGCAGGAAAGCCTTTGCCTATCTTTGCAGGTATGCAAGCGGTAAAAAAGCAAAATATTCGCCATTTGAGTTTGGAGGAACTGCAGGAATATTTTGAAAAAAATGGAGATAAAAGGTTCAGAGCCAAACAAGTGTACGAATGGATCTGGCAAAAACATGCACATAGCCTTGATGCTATGACCAACCTGAGCAAAGAACTCCGGCATAAACTCTCCGAAAATTTTGACCTGCCTGCACTATCTCTTGATGCTTCACAATATTCGGCAGATGGCACAGTTAAAAGCCGCTTCAGAACAATAGACGGACATTTGGTAGAAGGTGTATTGATACCGACAGAATCCCGTCAAACAGCCTGTGTTTCTTCACAAATTGGTTGCAGCCTGAGTTGCAAGTTTTGCGCTACCGGTTATATGGACAGAAAACGCAATCTCAATTACGATGAGATATACGATGAAGTGGTGTTCATTAATCAGCAGGCAGAAAACATATACCAGAAGAAATTGAGCAATATTGTTTTTATGGGTATGGGTGAGCCATTGCTTAATTATAAAAATGTACTGAAAGCAATAGAGCGTATATCATCTCCTGACGGATTAGGGATGAGCCCGAGAAGAATAACCGTATCCACTGCAGGTGTGGCAAAAATGATCAGGCAACTGGGAGATGACCAGGTGAAGTTCAAACTGGCGCTGTCGTTGCACGCCGCCAACGATAAAAAACGCCATGAGATCATGCCTATTAATGATACCAATAATATTAAATCGCTGATAGAAGCACTTAATTATTTTTATAAGCAAACCGGCAACGAAATAACCTTCGAATATATTCTCTTTAAGGATTTTAATGATTCTTTGCAGGATGCTGATGAGTTGGTAAAAATTTACAGGCAGGTGCCGGCTGACCTTGTAAATATTATTGAGTATAACCCGATAGATCTTGCGGCATTTTCAAAACCTGATGAAGCCGTCACGGAAAACTTCATGCAGTATTTGGAGAAAAATAAGGTGAATGCAAGGTTAAGGAGAAGCAGGGGTAAAGACATTGATGCAGCCTGCGGACAGTTGGCGAATAAGGAAGCATTGTAATAATTTAATTATATTTATTTAAAAGAGCAGGTATGGAAAATGATCTGATCAGGAAGATTGAATCACTTCCCGAGGCGTTACAGAAAGAAGTAGAAGATTTTGTTGACTTTTTGAAAAGTAAAAGGCATGAAGAAAACACATTGAATAAACCACGCAAGGCAGGCTTTGCAAAAGGTATGTTTGCTATTAAAGAAGGTTTTGATGATCCGATTGAAGATTTTAAAGATTATCAATAATGAATCTTCTTTTAGACACGCATTCCTTTTTGTGGTTTGCTGAAAATGCCCCTGAACTTAGCGAACTTGCCAAAAATGAAATAGAAAATATCGACAACAGATGCTTTTTAAGCATTTACAACAGTTGTTGATCTTGCCTTTATATCATCGCGATCCTTTTGACAGACTTATAATAGCGCAGGCTATAAGTCAGGATTTTATAGTTGTAACAAGAGATGGCGCTTTTGAGCAATATACATCGAACATCATTTGGTAATTATTCTTTATTTATGAGCAAAAAAGCATTTGATAAATTCATTAATAAAGCTGAAAGCGGCGCTAAGAAAAAAGAACGCATCCGCCAGGAAAAAAAACAGGTAAGGGCTGAGAAGAACGCCTATTTTGAGGAGCAGAAAAGATTAGCAAGAGAGCGGAGGAAGCAGCAGTCAGCAGTCAGCAGTCAGCAGTCAGCAGTCAGCGGTCAGCGTTCGGTTATCAGTAGTCAGCCGGCGATAAAAAATAAAAATCAAAGGGCAACAACTGAGGCAGTCCCAAAATCTCAAATCTCAAACCTGCCGGCAGGCAGGCAAGGTCAGAAATCTCAAATTTCAAATGAAGAAATGCCACTCAATAAATTCATTGCGTGGAGCGGGGTTTGCGCAAGAAGGGAAGCAGCGGATTTAGTGAAGGCAGGAAAAGTAATAGTGAATGGGAAATTGGTTACTGAACCTCCGTTCAGGGTTAGCCAGGCAGATACCATCAAAGTAAATGGCAAAAAAATTTCATTGCAAAAGAACCTGGTATATATACTGTTGAATAAACCTAAAGACTATCTCACTACAACAGATGATCCTGAGGGAAGAAAAACAGTAATGGACCTGGTGAAAGGCGCTACAACAGAAAGGGTCTTTCCTGTTGGCCGCTTAGACAGAAATACTACAGGTGTATTACTCTTAACAAATGATGGAGAAGTGGCCCAACGTTTAACCCACCCCAAATATGAAGTGAAAAAGATTTATGAAGTTCGGTTAGACAAGCCTGTTACCAAACAGCAATTAGATACTATCGCCGGCGGCATAACGCTGGAAGATGGATTTATTCAACCTGACAGTGTTGCTTACGCTGATGCAAGGGATAAAAGCGTTATCGGCATTGAAATACATAGCGGTAAAAACAGGATCGTGAGGCGCATTTTTGAGCATCTTGGCTTTGATGTAAAAAATCTTGACCGCGTTATGTATGGCATCTTTACTAAAAAAAATGTAGCCCGCGGCAAATGGCGCTTTCTTACTGAAAAAGAAATCAGGTTGCTCAAACATCTGAACACTTCATTTTCCAACAAGAAATCCCGGACCCTGTGATAGTAAATAAAATAAAGCCCGAAGTAATTTTTGAGAATGATCATTTTGTCGCCGTCAATAAACTTTCCGGGCTATTATCTATACCTGACAGGGAAGGAAAGGAAATTTCTTTAAAAAATATTTTAAAAGAAAAATATGGAGATATTTTCACCGTGCACCGCCTTGACAAAGATACCAGTGGCATTATAGTGTTTGCAAAAGATGAGCGAACGCATAAGCGTCTCTCCGGGCTTTTTGAAAACCGCGAAACAAAGAAATTTTATATAGGGCTGGTTCATGGTGTACCGGCAAATAATACAGGATCAATAGACGCGGGCATAATGGAGCATCCGGGCAAAAAGGGTGTAATGGTTATCAATAAAAAGGGTAAACCCGCGCTTACAGATTATGAAGTTCTTGAAACCTTTGGAAACTTTTCCTTAATGCAATTTCGCATACATACCGGCAGAACACACCAGATACGGGTACACATGAAGCATATTGGCCACCCGATTGTGTGCGATGCAATTTACGGAACCGCAGAGCCTGTGCTGCTTTCTTCCATCAAAAAGAAATTCAATCTTTCTAAATATGAAGAGGAAGAAAAACCGCTTTTTAACCGCCTGGCATTACATGCCGAGAAGCTGGAGTTTAAAGATGAACAGCATAACGAATATACACTTGAAGCGTCTCTACCAAAAGATATGCGGGCCTTGTTGCAACAATTGAGAAAGTGGAAGAAATAAAAACAATCTCTATTTAACTCTTAAAGACAACCCAAATTCAACCCGTTGCGAGTTCCATTTATATTTCGTGCTTACATTGTTGATATCTGAAAGTCCCTGCGTAAATCTGCCGAATATTCCTACGCTTCCAAGATTCGCCTGCAGTCCGCCCACAATTCCTATATCTGGGTTTTTAAAACCGCTCACTCCATCTTTCCTTAAATTCTCATCTTTAAAAACTGCAACGCCTATTTGTGGGCCTGCCAATACACTAACCCAGGGAATAATATCATAACGCAGCAAAAGCGGCATATTCAGGTTTGCCAGTCTTATTTTTTCATTAGCGCCAACTCTTCCTACATCATTTTTATAATACTTATCAAAATCATCACTCTTTGTATAATTGTATTGCGCCAATGATAATTCTGGCTGAAATTTGAATCTTTTCGTAATAACATAATTGGCCAAACTCCTCCGCCGTATCCCATATTCAATTTATTTTTTAAGCCATTACCTTGCGCTGTAGCATAATTAAGATCAACATTTACTCCAAATTGCCAGTTTTGTGCATGAAGGATTTTAGAAGAAAAAAACACCAATGCAATAATTACAGTAAATTTTAGCGCCTGCTTCATACTATTTTAATTTTACGAAGCAATAATATATAGTAGAGCTGTTAGGATATTGTTATTATGGCTTACCCATTTATCTTTCTATATCAACATTATTTTTTCCCCTACAAATATTTTAGCGATATAAAAAAATTAAAAAGGCCCTGCAGAAAAGCTGCTGTATTTTGATATGCTGATTGAAACTATTTTGTAAATTATGATATAAGAAGCTCACTACATTCCTTCAATAACTTTTCTTTATCTATAGCTGCCGTTCCCACTTCTTCACAAACAAGCCCTCCGGCAATGTTGGCGATTTCAGCCATTAATCTTACATCTTTTGTGGCGGTATATACAAGAGATGCTACAGCTATTACTGTATCTCCCGCGCCGCTTACATCAGCAATATTGCGTATGTGCGAAGGAATAATAGCTGCCGCAGTATCCTGTTGATAGAATACCCCTTTCTCGGAAAGTGTAATGAAAGAGATATGATGTTGCAGTTTTTCGTGAAGCTGCTTATGTATTTCCCGCAGTAAGTCATCATTTATTTCAGCGGGCATAAGACTCAAACCTTCTATAGCTTCTTTAAAATTTGGTTTGAAAATATCTACATGCTTATAGCTAAAAAAGTTCTTTCGTTTAGGATCAACCGCTACAATAATATTATTATGTCGGCAAAGATCAATTACTTTTTGAATTACCAGTTCTGTCAGTATGCCTTTATTATAATCTTCCAGTATTATAACCTGTGGCTTTTCCTGCGCTATATAGTGCTGAACAGCTAATATCAGCCTGTTCTCATCTTCATACCCCAGGTCTGCGGTAAGTTCATTATCAAGCCGCATCATCTGCTGGTTACGGGCTATAATACGTATTTTATTTGTAGTGATGCGTTTTGCACTTTGTAAGAGAAAAGAGGTATCAATGGTATTTTCATCAAACATTTTTTTCAATGCCATACCATCATCGTCATTACCGGCAACAGAAATGATAGATGCTTTGGCGCCAAGCGCACAAACGTTCAGCGCAACATTTCCGGCGCCTCCTATCCGTAATTCTTTTTTGTTGATGGCAACAACAGGAACAGGGGCCTCAGGCGATATCCTGTCTACCTTTCCCCACATGTAAGAATCCAGCATCACATCTCCAACAATACCTGCTTTGATATTGCTAAATGATTCAAATAACGCTTTTATATCCTTCATGCCTGTCGATTAAAGATGTAAAGAAGGAATTTTTTGATTGAAAAACTTTACAGCAAATATTTTGGAACTTATTTCTTTGTTTCGGTTTTGGGATAAGCCGCATTTAACCCGATAATTACCTCATTGGTTACATCAAAAGCTGCGTCCTGGTATAAAAAAATATTAGCGTTGCGGGAGTAAGAAAATATATAATTATAGCCACGCTCTTTGCTGAATCCTGTCAGATAGTCGTTAATCTTTTTGAATATATCATCCCGCATGATCATGGCTTCCTGCTGCACTTCCTGTTCTGTTTTTCTGCGCTGGTTTTCCAGGAACTGCAACTGCTGGTCATACTCTTTTTTAAAAGCATCTGCTTCCGCCGCTGTAATGGCATTACCCTTTTTCAGAAATTCAATTCTCTTATTATCCAGTTGCTGATAGGCTCCGTTCAATTGCCTGTCCAGTCCTTCTTTTTTCTTCTCAAAAGCCTCCATCTTCACTCTGTAAAAATCAAATTTGGCATCTATAGAGTCAAGGTCCACATAGCCTACTTTCAGGTTTGTTGATTGTAAAGAATCTTTACCGGAAGATGTTGTTACAGGCAAGGATTTAGAACCGGTATTCCCGGAGCTTATTTTATACAATGCAACGCCTGAAAGAATTAATGCCGCTGCGCTAAGGATAACAGAAAGATATTTCATGAATGTGTCTTTAAAAAAAAGGAGCAGGAATGTAAAACTCCTACTCCTTCAAACTTATATAATCAAACTATTCTTCATCATCAAAACTCATTGCTTCACGTGTTGTTTGAAGCAATTCGTATTCTTCTTTACTACCCACCACAATATTTTCAAACTCTCGCAAACCAGTACCTGCAGGTATCGGGTGACCGGTGATAACATTCTCTTTCAAGCCGAGCATGTCATCTGTTTTACCTTGTATAGCAGCAGAGCTCAACACCTTGGTAGTTTCCTGGAATGATGCAGCAGATATCCAGCTATGTGTACCCAATGATGCTTTTGTGATACCCAGCAACACCGGTTTAGATGTAGCAGGATTTGCATCACGGTATTCAGCCAGCTTTTTATCAGCGCGGCGCAGAATAGAATTTTCTTCACGCAATTCACGCAGGCTAACGATCTGGCCTGCACGAAGTTTTGCAGATTCACCAGGGTCAGTTACTACTTTCTTATCAAAGATCCAGTCATTCTCTTCAATAAACTCAAACCTGTCTTCCAGGTCTTCTTCGAGGAATTTGGTATCGCCCGGCTCAACAATTTCAACCTTCTTCATCATCTGCCTTACAATTACTTCAATGTGCTTATCATTGATACGCACACCTTGTAAACGGTAAACTTCCTGGATCTCATTCACCACATATTCCTGTACCGCATAAGGCCCTTTAATATTAAGGATATCAGCAGGAGCAGTTTGCCCGTCAGACAATGATGTGCCAGCTCTTACAAAGTCACCATCCTGCACAAGAATTTGTCTTGTCAACGGAACGAGGTACTTTTTAACCACACCATCTTTTGCTTCAATAATGATCTCACGGTTACCGCGTTTTACAGCACCAAAGGTTACCACACCATCAATTTCAGAAACAACGGCAGGATTACCCGGGTTACGTGCTTCAAACAATTCAGTAACACGTGGAAGACCACCCGTAATATCTCTTAATTTACCCAACACACGGGGAATTTTCACCAACACCTGTCCTGCGCGTACTTCTTCAGCCTCATCAACCACAATGTGAGAGCCTACAGGTAAGTTGTATGTTTTAATTTCTTTTCCTTCTACCAACAGCATTGGTATCTTGGTCTTATCTTTTGTTTCGATAACCACTTTTTCACGGTGACCAGTTTGCTCATCCGCTTCTTCACGGTAAGTAAACCCTTCAATCACACTTTCAAACTTAATACTACCAGCCTGTTCGGAAACAATTACATTGTTGAACGGATCCCATGTACAGATCACATCGCCTTTGTTAATTGTTTGCCCGTCTTTTACAAGCAATGTTGCACCGTAAGGTATATTGTTGGTAATCAGCAGGCGATCATTCTTCACATCTATAATTCTTACCTCACCTGTGCGACCAATTACAATCTGTGTTTTTTCTCCCTGGTTATTTTCGGCCGTTACCGAACGTAAACCGTCAAACTGGATAGTGCCATCAAACTTAGCAGTTAACTGTGAGTCAACAGTTGCAGAACCCGCAACACCACCCACGTGGAATGTACGCAACGTTAACTGTGTACCCGGCTCACCAATTGACTGTGCAGCGATAATACCTACGGCATCACCTTTCTGCGCTATATAACCGGTTGCAAGGTTAAGACCGTAACATTTTACGCAAACACCACGCTTGCTTTCGCAGGTCAATACTGAACGTATTTCTACGGTTTCAATACCGCTGTCTTCTATTTCTTTAGCAACGTCTTCTGTGATCAGTTCGCCGGCAGCGACGATCAGTTTATCCGTTTGCGGATGGTATACATCATGTACAGATGTACGTCCGAGTATACGATCGTATAATGGCTCAACAATATCTTCATTATCTTTTAAAGCGCTGATAGCAATACCGCGCAGCGTACCGCAATCCTCATCATTAATTACCACATCCTGTGCCACGTCAACCAAACGACGGGTTAAGTAACCCGCATCCGCTGTTTTCAACGCTGTATCCGCAAGACCTTTACGGGCACCGTGCGTAGAAATGAAGTACTCTAATACGTTCAATCCATCTTTAAAGTTAGACAGGATCGGGTTCTCAATAATTTCTGACCCGGTAGAACCGCTTTTACGAGGCTTGGCCATCAATCCCCTGATACCGGCCAACTGTTTTACCTGTTGTTTACTACCACGGGCTCCGGAATCAAGCATCATATAAACAGAATTAAACCCTTGTTTATCTGTTGCCATTTCGCGGATCAGCGTTTCTGTTACACGGGTGTCAACGCGAGACCATATATCAATGATCTGGTTGTAACGCTCGTTATTGGTGATCAAACCCATGTTATAGTTTTCCCACACTTCCTTAACCTCTTCAGAAGCTGATTCAACCAGTTCCTGTTTCATTTGAGGAATAACCAGGTCATTGATATTAAATGAAAGACCTCCCCTGAATGCAGTACGGAAACCTAACTGTTTAATATCATCCAAAAACTTAGCGGTTTTTGGAACGTTGGTAATCTTAATAATATCACCAATAATTTCTCTCAACGATTTTTTTGTAAGCAATGCATTTACAAAACCTACTTCGTAAGGAACAAACTGGTTAAATATTACACGACCTACAGTTGTTTCAATTAATTTATTCACCAACTCACCATTGTCCTTACGAACATTGGCTTTAACTTTTATATGCGCATGTAAATCAACCTTGCCCTCATTGTAAGCAATGATCACTTCTTCAGCATTATAGAAAGCTTTGCCTTCGCCTTTTATCTTCTCGGTTTCAGTTGTTTTCTTTCCTTTAGAAATATAGTACAAGCCCAATACCATGTCCTGCGAAGGAAGGGTAATTGGCGTACCATTCTGCGGGTTAAGAATGTTGTGAGAAGAAAGCATGAGCAACTGCGCTTCAAGAATAGCAGCGCTGCTCAATGGTACGTGAACCGCCATCTGGTCACCATCAAAGTCGGCGTTGAACGCAGAACATACAAGCGGGTGCAACTGAATCGCTTTGCCTTCTACCAATCTTGGCTGAAAAGCCTGGATTGACAAACGGTGCAGCGTTGGGGCACGGTTTAACATTACAGGATGTCCTTTCAAAATATTTTCCAGGATATCCCAAACAATAGCTTCTTTACGATCAACCAGTTTCCTTGCACTCTTCACTGTTTTCACTATACCTCTTTCAATAAGCTTGCGGATGATAAACGGTTTGAACAATTCCGCAGCCATATCTTTTGGTAATCCGCACTCATGCAATTTCAATTCAGGACCTACCACAATTACCGAACGACCAGAATAATCAACACGTTTACCTAATAAGTTCTGACGGAAACGTCCCTGTTTACCCTTCAGTACATCGCTCAGTGATTTCAATGCACGTCCACCTTCTGCTTTAACCGCATTTGATTTACGTGAGTTATCAAAGAGAGAGTCAATCGCTTCCTGAAGCATACGTTTTTCGTTACGTAAGATCACCTCAGGTGCTTTGATCTCCAACAAACGTTTTAAACGGTTGTTACGGATGATCACGCGACGGTATAAATCGTTCAGGTCGGAAGACGCGAAACGACCACCATCCAGTGGAACCAACGGACGTAATTCTGGTGGAATTACAGGTATATATTGCATTACCATCCATTCAGGACGGTTTTCAATCCTGTTATTTGCATCGCGGAAAGATTCAACCACACTCAAACGTTTCAAAGCGTCTGCTTTACGTTGCTGTGATGTTTCAGTTGCTGCTGCATTTCTTAAATCATAGCTTAACTGATCAAGATCAATTCTTGCCAGCATTCCCTGGATGGCTTCAGCACCCATCTTGGCGATGAACTTTTGCGGATCATCATCAGGCAGGTACTGGTTATCTTTCGGAAGGTTCTCCAGTATTTCAAGATATTCCTCTTCTGTAAGCAGGTCACCCATTTTCAGGTTGCGGTCTTCACGCACACCTGCCTGTATTACCACGTATCTTTCGTAGTAAACAATAGTCTCCATTTTTTTGGAGCTTATACCAAGCAGGTAACCAATTTTATTAGGAAGGCTTTTGAAATACCAGATATGTACAACCGGTACAACTAATTTAATATGCCCCATGCGCTCACGACGCACTTTCTTTTCTGTTACTTCCACACCGCAACGGTCGCACACAATACCCTTATAACGGATACGCTTATACTTACCGCAGGCACATTCATAATCTTTTACCGGGCCAAAAATCCTCTCGCAAAACAAACCGTCTCTTTCAGGTTTGTAAGTACGATAGTTGATGGTTTCAGGCTTCAAAACTTCACCATAAGATCTTTCAAGAATAGCATCCGGAGAAGCCAGGCTGATAGTGATCTTAGAAAAATTTGACCTTGGACGATTGTCTTTTTTGATAGCCATAATCTTATTTAAGATTTTTAATTTGACATTTGAAATGCTGATTCGTTCAAACGCTTTAGAACTTATCAGGATTTTTTGTTACCAACTTTATATCTCTTTTCATCTTTCGTTGCGTCGCACTCTTGTGCTTTCCGTTCTCTATTCAGCAACGTTTTCAATAATAAAAGAGTTACCAAAGCCCCTCCTTTGGAGGGGTTGGGGAGGCTTTATTCAAACTTCAACTCTAATCCCAAACCTCTTAACTCATGAACCAAAACATTGAATGATTCAGGTAACCCGGCTCTCGGGATATTATCACCTTTTACAATTGATTCATAAGTCTTGGCGCGACCAATAATATCATCTGATTTAAGCGTTAACAACTCCTGCAGAATATTTGAAGCGCCATAAGCTTCAAGCGCCCACACTTCCATTTCACCAAAACGCTGACCACCAAACTGTGCTTTACCACCCAACGGCTGTTGTGTAATTAAGCTGTACGGCCCGATAGAACGTGCGTGCATCTTGTCATCAACCATGTGGTGCAGCTTGATCATATAAATGATACCCACTGTTGCTTTCTGGTCAAAACGCTCACCGGTTTCGCCATCGTGCAGGTAAGTGTGCCCGAATGAAGGCAATCCCGCTTTAGTGATATAATCAGCAATTTCTTCAGTAGAGGCGCCATCGAAGATCGGCGTGGCGAACTTAACACCCAGCTTTTCTGCAGCCCAGCCTAATACCGTTTCGTAAATCTGCCCCAGGTTCATACGGCTTGGTACACCAAGCGGGTTCAGCACAATATCAACAGGCGTTCCATCTTCAAGGAAAGGCATATCTTCTGCACGTACAATTCTTGCCACAATACCTTTGTTTCCGTGACGACCCGCCATTTTATCGCCCACTTTCAACTTACGTTTTACGGCGAGGTAAACTTTAGCGAGCTTCAATACACCTGCTGGTAATTCATCACCAATAGAAATGTTGAATTTCTCTCTCTTATACCTTCCCAGTTCTTCGTTGAACTTGATATTATAGTTGTGCAACAGGATGTTGATCTGGTTATCAATGTGCTCATCGCCTGTCCAACCCAGAGGATTGATGTTTTGATAATCTAAAGTAGCAAGATTCTTTGCATTGAATTTTGCACTCTTACCAATCTGCATTTCACCAAAGTTGTTGGTTACACCTGCAGATGATTTATCTTTCAATAATACCTGTAGTTTGCTGATCAATACATCCAGCAGATCTTTTTCATTTTGCTCATGTACTTTTTCCAGTTTATCTATCGCAGCTTTTTCACGAACTTTCGCATTCTTATCTTTTTTAGCACGCTGGAAAAGTTTTTTATCAATTACAACGCCTTCAGTACCACTTGGCGCTTTCAAAGAAGCATCTTTTGCATCGCCTGCTTTATCACCAAAGATAGCGCGTAATAATTTTTCTTCAGGGGTAGGATCACTTTCTCCTTTTGGAGTGATCTTACCAATAATGATATCACCTTCTTTTACCTGTGCGCCTATACGGATAATACCGTTCTGATCAAGATCTTTCGTAGCGTCTTCAGATACGTTAGGGATATCCGGTGTTAATTCTTCTTCACCCAACTTAGTATCTCTTACCTCCAGTTCATATTCTGAAATATGAATAGAAGTAAACAAATCTTCGCGTGCTACTTTTTCGCTGATCACGATAGCATCCTCAAAGTTGTATCCTTTCCATGGCATGAAGGCCACTTTAAGGTTACGACCCAATGCCAGTTCACCATCTTTGGTAGCATATCCTTCTGTTAAGAAATCGCCGTTTTTAACGCGCTGACCTTTTTTAACAGCAGGACGGAGATTGATACAGGTTTCCTGGTTCGTTTTCATGAACTTGGTGAGCCTGTATATTTTCAGGTCATCTTCAAAGCTTACCAGTTTCTGCGCTTCGTCTCTTTCGTAACGAACGTGTATTTCGTTTGCATCCACAAATTCAATTACGCCATTTCCATCAGCATGAATCTGGATTCTTGCATCACGTGCCGCTTTACCTTCCAGACCGGTGCCCACAAACGGAGCCTGCGGAACGATCAAAGGCACTGCCTGGCGTTGCATGTTTGATCCCATCAACGCACGGTTAGCATCATCATGCTCAAGGAATGGGATCAAAGAAGCGCTCAAACCAACAATCTGGTTTGGCGCAACGTCCATATATTCTACTTCAGTTCTTTCCAAAATAGGGAAATCGCCTGTTTGACGTGATCTTACCTGCTCTTCCACAAATGCGCCTTTTTCATCAAGCGGTGCATTTGCCTGTGCAATTTTCGCTTCATCTTCTTCTTCAGCACTCAGGTAAGACAATTTTTTCATATCCACCTTTCCTTCATCCACTTTCCTGTAAGGCGTTTCAATAAAGCCCATTTCGTTGATCTTGGCGTGAACGCATAATGTAGAGATCAAACCGATGTTTGGACCTTCAGGTGTTTCAATAGTGCACAAACGACCATAGTGAGAATAGTGTACGTCGCGAACCTCGAAGCCCGCACGCTCACGGCTTAAACCACCAGGCCCGAGCGCGGAGATACGACGCTTGTGTGTGATCTCACTCAACGGGTTTGTCTGGTCAAGGAACTGCGACAACTGTGATGTTCCGAAGAAGGAGTTGATCACAGAAGACAGTGTTCTTGCATTGATCAGGTCAACCGGGGTGAATACCTCATTATCACGCACGTTCATTCTTTCGCGAATGGTACGCGCCATACGCGCCAAACCAACGCCAAACTGGGCAAACAGCTGCTCGCCCACTGTACGTACACGACGATTGCTCAGGTGATCAATATCATCAATTTCCGCTTTCGCATTTGTTAAGCGAACAAGGTATTTAATGATCTCGATAATATCCTGCTTGGTTAATGTTTTCTGATCGAGCGGCTGGTTCAGATTAAGTTTGCGGTTAATTTTATAACGACCAACTTCACCCAAATCATAACGCTTATCAGAGAAGAACAATTTATCAATAATACCACGTGCTGTTTCATTATCAGGAGCATCAGCACCGCGCAACTGGCGGTAGATATGCTGAACCGCTTCCAGCTCTGAGTTAGCGCTATCCTTATTAAGCGTATTATATATAATGGCGTAATCACCGCTCACTTCCTCTTTCTGAATAAATACGCCCTTTACATCCATGTCAGCAATCAGGTCAACTGCTTCCTGGTCAAGTACGGTATCGCGCTCTAATACCACTTCGTTTCTTTCAATAGAAACTACTTCACCGGTATCTTCATCCACAAAATCTTCTACCCATGTTCTTAATACACGGGCCGCTAATCGCTTACCAATATATTTTTCAAGCGTTTTCTTGTCGGTTTTCACCTCATCAGCCATTCCGAATAATTCCAGGATGTCTTTATCAGTTTCGTAACCGATAGAGCGCAACAGGGTAGTTACAGGGAATTTTTTCTTACGGTCGATGTAAGCATACATCACATTATTGATGTCTGTCGCAAACTCCATCCATGCACCTTTGAAAGGAATAACCCTTGCAGAGTATATTTTAGTTCCATTAGGGTGAAGCGACTGACCGAAGAATACACCAGGTGAACGGTGCAACTGGGATACCACTACACGTTCCGCACCATTGATAACGAAAGTACCGCGGGGCGTCATGTAAGGGATATTACCCAAAAACACATCCTGAACAATGGTCTGGAAGTCAACATGTTCTTCATCATTACAGCTTAAACGAAGCTTGGCTTTTAACGGAACAGCGTATGTTAATCCGCGCTCCATACATTCTTCAATGCTGTAGCGGGGCGGATCAATAAAGTAATCCAAAAACTCAAGAACGAATATGTTGCGGGTATCTGTGATAGGGAAATTCTCTTTAAACACTTTAAAGAGACCTTCAATATTTCTTTTGTCAGGAGTTGTTTCAAGCTGGAAAAATTCCTTGAAAGACTGGATCTGGATTTCCAATAAATCCGGAGTCTCAGCCAAATGTTTGATCTTTCCGAAGTCGATCCTGCTGTTTGTAGCAACCTTTGTTGAAGACATAGTTTAAAAGCGCTTTTATTGTTTAATGACAAAACACCAACATGCTTTGCTTTACAAAAAACAAAACACATTGCAAATCAGTCATTTATAAATTCAATTGAAAAGTCAAATTGTATCAGGCCCAATTTAAGGAGTGCAAAGGTAAAGAATATAGCGTTTCTAACAAGTTTTTTTATTCAATAACACTATATTAAAAAAATGTTGATAACTTTTTTATCCATTCGTCACGAAGCCCTTGATCGCATCTAAAACCCGGGAAACAGTATAGGGTGGGCAGGCGCCCTTCTGGGTAGCAATAAATGCTCCCATTCCCGAGGCAAAACTTACCGCTTCGCCTGGTGGGGTGCCCTGTATATATTTGGAAAGGAATGCCGCCAGGAAAGAATCGCCACTGCCTATTGTATCAGCCACCTTAACCACAAAACCAGGATGCTCATAAAATTCACCGTTTTCTAAAATAATGGCGCCCTTATCGCCTCTTGTGGTAAGTATGGTATTGAGATGAAACTTATCCTGCAGGGCAGCAATCTTATCTTTTTCATCTCGCTCAATGCCATACCAGCCGGCCAGCAAATCCAGTTCATCGGCGTTTAGCTTCAATATATCAGCATGCTGAAGCAGGTAATCGAGGGTTTGCTTTTCATAATGCGGGGCCCGCAGGTTAATATCCAGTATTTTACAAGGAGCAATTTCCAGTAATTCAAACAGGGTTCGTCTTGAGGTTTCCTCCCTGGCGCCGAGACTGCCGAATATGAAATACCTTGCTCCCGATACCAGCTTTTCCAGCACCATATTGTATTCAATAAAATCCCAGGCAACAGGTTTTATAATATCATAGGTAACATGATTGCCATCTACCTTAGCCAGCACACGGCTTGTATCATGTTCGTTATCTTTTTGTATATAATCTCCTGAAACTTTTTTGGAGGTGAAGTAATCAAACAATTCTTTTCCCAGCGCATCATTACCAATCCTGCTGATCATCGCCGCAGGCACACCCAATTGATTAAGATGATACGCCACATTCATGGGCGCACCGCCGGGTTGTTTGGTGCCATCAGGCAAAAAATCCCATAAAACTTCTCCGAAACATACGGCAGTGTAATCGTTGTTATTCATGTAAATAATTTTAGCGGTGGGCTGTGAGGTATCAGCGGTCAGCTATCAGCAGTCAGCCTTCAAACTGCGCAATTTAGCGAAAAGATGAGATTTTTTGCTGCGAAAAAACTACTTTAAAATTATAGTCAGCATTTAAAAAAACATCATCCGGCAAAACGATAAATACAACTATTCTTTTGTTCGGGATATATCATTTATTCGAAACATCCTACATTTGAAACATGAAAGAAGTGACATTGCAAATTCAGGATAAAGATTACCGTTTCTTTATGAAGCTGGTAAAAACATTGCCTTTCGTAAAGGATGTAAAGCCGGTTAGTCCTGCTAAAAAAAAGGTGCTGACTGATTTACAACGTTCAATTGATGAGGCGAAACTTATAAAATCAGGAAAGAAAACAGGCATTTCTGCTAAGTCCCTGCTCAAGGAGTTATAATCATGAGTTATACCATAATTGCTACTCCAACTTTTAGACGGGAAATCAAACGGCTTTCAAAAAAATTTCATTCATTAAAAAAAGCGTTTGCCGAACTTCTGGAAAGCCTTGAAAAAACCCCCGGAACAGTGAATTTCATTAGGAAATAATTGTTACAAGATAAGGTTGTCAATAGCATCTAAGGGGAAAGGTAAATCCGGAGGGGCAAGAGTAATAACTAACATTGCAATAATAGAAGAAATAATCTACCTTCTTACTATATATGACAAGTCGGAGCAAAGTGATATTTCGGATAATGAATTAAAGGAATTACTTAAACAACTTCCATAGATTTCCGTGAGGTAATACCTCAGTATTAAATTTTATAGCTGATTCAGGTTGCGTTCCCATCATATATTTCTGTAACAGGTATTACTTCATTAACTGCTTTTATATGAAGCTGGTCTTCTAATGAATTATATTCTTCCAGCTCCCAGCGGTGAGCGGCATTCAGGCGGAACGCTTCAATATGTACGTGTTCAGAATCCACCAATATATATTCTTTCAGCGTGGGTATATCGCGGTATAGCATGAATTTTTCCCCACGGTCGTAATTTTTGGTTGAGGGAGAAAGCACTTCAATGATTACAATAGGATTTAGAATATTCCAGTTATCATTATTCAGGGTAATCACTTCACCGCAAACCACAGATATATCCGGGTAAGTAAATAAAGTGTTTGATTCAATATGTATGCGCTGGTCACTATTATAGGGCCTGCATTTTTTTCCTTTCAGCTTTGTATGTAAAGTAGCATATACATTCCCTGCGATTTCATTATGCAGTACTTTAGAGCCTGACATGGCAAATATCTCTCCCCGGTAATACTCATGCTTTTCCACAGCAGCTTCTTCCATCGCCAGGTATTCTTCGATGGTAAATTTTTGATTGCCGTAGGCAACTGCGGGTTCGTTTACTTCCATGTCCATATTATAAAAATACTTATAATCTGCCAAAAGAAAAACCACGGCAGCTACTTTTAAAACAATTAAACTAAACTATTAGTTTTAAAACTATTTATTTAGTTATATTTGCCGGATGAGAATTTTAAGCGTTTGCATCGCACTTTTTTTAACAATCAACATTACACATGCGCAGAATATTAATGGACTTGTTTTATCAGCGAATCAGGAACCGCTTGCATCCGTAACAGTAGTATTACAAAAACAGGACAGCATACTTGCCGCATGCACTACCAACCGGCAAGGGTTCTTTCGTTTTAATACTCCTCTCAGCAGCGGACAAACATATATGCTGCGACTGTCACTGATCGGGTATCAATCAAAAAAAATACCCTTTGTATATCCTGATACAATCCCGCTTCAACGGTTAGTGCTCGAAGAAGATAAACAAACACTGAAGGAAGTGACTCTTACAGGCAAACTTCCCTTACTTATTCGCAAAAGCGACCGTAACATTATCAATATAGAAAACAGTGCGCTTGCTAATGGTTTTTCGGCTGCTGAAGTATTACAACGCTCGCCAGGAGTATGGGTTGATAACATGGGTAATATACGTTTGAAAGGGAATCAGCCTGTTACTGTTATGGTAAATGATGTGGTGCAGCGTATAGACCCTGAGGAGCTTGCTGATTATCTTCGCTCACTTAAATCTGATGATATCAGCCGGATTGAGATCATACCCAATCCACCATCGGAATTTGAAGCGGGTGGTTCCGGCGGTATTATTCACATCATCCTAAAAAAAAGAAAAAAGAAAGGTCGGACAGGATCGCTGAATACAGAATACTGGCAACAGGCAAACAAGCCTTATTACACCACTGGTGTAACCCTCAATCATCAACTCAATAAACTCTATCTCTCAGGTAGTGTTAGCTATGTAAAAGACCTGCGTAGCATTACTGAAAGAACAACCATCAATTACGCTGATCTATCCTCTTTCAATAATTTCACTCATCGTAGTGAAAATATACAAAGGCAGCAATATCGTTTTGCTTCCGTATATGATATCAGCAAATCGCAGGCAATAAGCTTGCAATCTTCATTTTCAAAAATTGATTGGAGGCAGCAATTTAAAGGCGATGAAATATATAAAGATGATCAATTGACGTATGGAAAAGCTACAGCTATAAGACAACGCCTCGTAAATTTTACGAGTGTTACTTTGAATTATTCATACAGACCCGATACATTAGGCAGCATATTAAAAGTAATTGCAGACTTTTCGAACAATGCCAGGAACGACAATAGTGAGTATAACAAAATCAATGAAGACCCTGATAAGCAGCGACTATGGCGAACACACATACCAGTAAACACTAAAATATTCAGTATTCAATCTGACTATGCTAAAGTGTTTTCTCCAAAAACACATTTAACATCAGGAATAAAGTATGCATCCATATCAAGGGATAACAAAATGGCGACAGAAGATTTTGAAAATGCCTTATGGACATTAACCCCGGGACAAAACAATCATTTTCTGTATACCGAAAATATTCTGATGCTCTATACCTCTGCAGAGCACACATTGAAACACACCACTATTAAGGCAGGTTTAAGAGCCGAGCAAACTTTAAGCAAGGGAAATGAATTAAGCTCATCCATTACATTTTCACGAAAATATTTTGGTTTGTTTCCGTCGGTATTTATAATGCAATCATTAAATGTGGAAAAAGGAACAACGATTATGGCATCGTATGCCCGCCGGCTTACAAGACCGGCTTTAAACGAATTAAACCCAGCCCGTATAGAATCTGGCAGCTATACTTCCGTAACAGGAAACCCCAATTTATTACCACAGTACAGTAACCATTTCTCTCTTGCATACCAGTTCATCAAAAATCATTCGCTGGAAGTATATTTTGTGCACAGCAATAACTTTATTGCGTTGTCTGCCAATCCCGGCGCTAACAATTCTATTGATTACTACACCGAGAATACCGGAACTACAAGGGAATACGGTATCGACTACAGCAGCACTATTTCGCCTGTTAAAACCTGGACAATCAATACCAACTTATCCGCTTACCGTTCAGCATACCTTTTTAATCAAAAGCCTTACCGCCAAACTTCTTTTTACGCCAGCTCCTTACATACACTCACGTTTGCTAAAATTGTAGATGTTGATCTTATGGCAGACTACCGGTCGCCCTATATATACACCAATCTATACACCTATGGCAACTTCAATATGGATATAGGTTTTACCAAAAAAATCCTCAAAGCAAAAGGAAAACTTCGGTTAGGCTTTACTGATATATTCAATACTTCCCGAGAGAAAGAATGGACAGAAGAAAAGGACTATAGTATTGCATTTTATCGCAAACGTCCTACCAAAACCCTGAGGTTTTCTTTTACCTACCAGTTCAGCTCAGGGAAAAAGATACAGTCAAAAAATATTGATATAGGCGGGCAGGAAGAGAAAAGGAGGGTGGGAAATTAATTCAGGAGCTACATGATGTAAGGAAACACTGCAAAAACTCTTCTTTTAGGTATATTAGCTACACAAACCTAAAAACACCACATGCAAATCATCCAGTCCATCCAGAACAGGATTTACGAAATAAGAGGCGAGCGTGTAATGCTCGACTATGACCTTGCCGGATTATATGAAGTAGAAACAAAGATTTTTAACCAGGCTGTAAAGCGCAATATAAAACGTTTCCCAAAAGACTTTATGTTTCAGCTTTCCCGGGCAGAATGGAATGAACTGAAGACATTAACAAACTCTCAAGAAACTGAAATACAATTTGTTACAAACAACCGGTCACAAATTGTGACCGGTTTGCAAAAGCATCGCGCAAGAAAGGCCTTACCGTATGCCTTTACAGAGCAGGGAGTTGCAATGTTAAGCGGCATACTGAATAGCGATCGTGCCATAAATATGAACATTGCTATAATGAGGGCTTTTGTAGAAGTGCGACGTGTATTGTTACAGCAAACTGATATAAAGGAGTAATTGCGCTTAATACAGGAACGCATGACCGAGCACAATGTACAGCTCAGCCAGATTTACGACAGCATAGAAAACCTGCTGGATGAAAAAGCCGCCCAACGCAAATGGGATGAACGGGAAAGAATAGGTTTTAAAAAATAGGTTACTGCTGCTCTCGCCGTCTGCGCCGCGAGCCTCCTTCTTGCCGCCTCTGGAAATGCCCTGTTATCCCCTCAAATGATACGCCTTTGGCTGTACAAACGCTCTTATACCATGATAAGATAATGTTGCTCCAAGCCCGGAATTTTTCCGTCCAGACCAGGGTAGTGCCGCACTCACCCTATCGCAGCAGTTCCAGTATACTGTACCGGTATCCATCTGTTTCATAACTTTTTCAGCACGGTCAAAACTCTTAGAGTATACTGCAGCAGTTAGTCCATAAGGTGTATCCTTCATTAATTGTACAGCTTCACTATCGCCTTTCACTTTTTGTATCCCTATTACCGGGCCGAAAGATTCATCCGTCATTAACTTCATCTGGTGATTAGCGTTAGTAACAACGGTTGGCTCAAAGAAATAGCCACCACCATTTGACTTAATACCTCCCGACATTATATTACCACCCTTTTGTTTAGCATCTTCTACCTGCGCTAATAAAAACTCCAATTGCTCTTTTCTGCTTACCGGACCGATATCTGTTTTCTTATCCATCGGGTTGCCGGTTACCAGTTTTTTTGCCTGCGCCACAAATGCGCCCACAAATTTATCATAGATATTTTCCTGCACATATATTCTTTCAACTGCACAGCAACTTTGTCCGGCATTATATACAGCGCCTTCAAGCGCGGCTTCGGCAACTGCATTCACATCATCTACATCATCCATCACATATAATGGGTCTTTGCCACCCAACTCTAACTGAACAGGCACGAGTTTACCAGCGGTTTGTTCTGCTATATATTTACCCGTGTGGTAGCTGCCGGTAAAGAAATAGCCATCGAGTGGTAAATCGAGCAAAGCCTGACCCGCCGCTCCTTTGCCAATAACAATGCTGAACACATTTTCGGGTATGCCTGACAGGTATAACAAACGCTGTATATGCAAACCTGTTAATGTGGAATATTCGGAAGGTTTATATAATACACCGTTGCCGCCGATCAACGCAGGAATAAATACATTTACACCAACAAGATATGGATAGTTCCATGCGGAAATATTGGCGATGATGCCGAGCGGCTCATATACTATTTTTTCTCTCGTAGCATCCTCTTCGGTTATCCATTCTTCTGCCAGCCATTTGGCAGAATTTTTTATGAAATATTCAATGCGTTTTCTTGCACCGTTTATTTCATTATATGATTGCTGAATGGGTTTACCAACCTCTTTGGTCAGGGTTTCAGCCAGCTCATCTTTGCGTTCATCAAGCAGCGAATAAAATTTTTCTATCGCGCTGAGCCGCTGAGCCAGCGGCACCGCCGGCCACTGCTTCTGACCCTCTTTTAACAACTGGTATTTCTCCTGTATGGTTTCAGGTGTATCTTCAGCTACTTCCTGTATTACTTCTTCTGTTGCGGGATTTATGATTTGCATATGAAATGTTTTAAGGTGAAAGGTGTAGGGTGATTACAGGCTATAGGTTTCAGGTTGTTGGTTACCGGTTGAAAATTTGCAACAGGCTTTTAATTCAAGTACCTGAAACCTGTAATCAGCAACTTGTAACTATCCTGCTGCTGCCTCTACAAAAGCCGTCCGAATATTTTTTACAAAGTTACTTTCCGGATCGTTCATTCGCTCAGGATGCCATTGTACAAGGCATAAAAAAGATTTATCCAATGGATCTTTTCTTTCAAGCGCTTCAACTACGCCGTCTGGTGAAAGCGCCGATACGATCAAATCTTCCCCGATAATATCCGCACTCTGGTGATGATTACTGTTTACTGTTCCTTCCTGCCTGTGAATAATAGTATACAACCAGGAAGAAGGATCAACCATTGTCTTATGATAGCGATCTGAATCATCAGGCAGTTTTGAATGGTTGAATTTTCCCCAGACCGGTATATCCGGGATGAGTGTGCCCCCGAAAAAGACATTCGCTATTTGCAGTCCGCGGCAAATGCCCAGCACCGGTATTTTGTTTGCTTCCGTATATTTTAATATCTCCAGTTCAAACTCATCCCGCGCTTCACTTACGTCAGTCTCGTAGCAGTATTTGTATAGTTCGGGTTTTTTATAAAATCGTGGATGCACATCTTCACCGCCTGTAAGTACAATCCCCTGGCACTTTTTTATTTCTTCAAAATTTTTTGCCCAATGACTCAACTGTATCACTTCAACCGCCTCACTATATCCCAGTATCCAGTTGCTGTATTTTAAATATTTGCTGCAGTCGGTAACGCCAATTACAATTTTTTGCTGCATTACAAAGCTTTTAAATAAAGTTGTTTAAAGTCTTCCCTTAAAACCGGCTTGGGATTATTGGGATGTGCAAAATCCGCGAATGCCAGGTCGGCAAGTGTTTCAATATGTTCCATCTTTACGCCGATATCACGCAAATGATGAGGTATATTTATTCTGGTATTAAGGTCAAACAAATATGTCACTACTGCTTCGCCGTCTTCTTTTTCCAGTTCCAATGTTCTGGCAATTGTTTTGAATTTATCTTCAAAACCCGCAATATTAAACTCCATGCCGTAAGGAATATTAACCGCGTTTGCCAGGCCGTGATGTGTATCGAGCAATGATGAAAGCGGGTGTGCGAGAGAATGTACAATACCTAATCCTTTCTGAAATGCTATTGCTCCCATCATTGAGCCTAAGAGCATTTTACTTCTTGATTCAAGGTTTGGTTTGTTGGTTGCCGTTTCAAGCGATTCATGTATGAGTTTTATGCCCTGCAAAGCAATGCCATCACATATAGGATGATAATTTTTTGCAAGATATGCTTCCATATTGTGTGTGAGCGCATCCATACCTGTGGCCGCAGTTATCGGCGCAGGAATATTCATAGTAAGCACAGGATCTGCAAATACAATTTTTGCCAATAGTTTTGGTGAGAACAATATTTTTTTCTGATGTGTTTCATCATCTGCAATAATAGCGCTGCGGCCTACCTCACTACCTGTGCCGGATGTAGTGGGTATGGTGATGAAATGCGGCACATCATTGGTTACATATATATCGCCGCCAATTAAATCGTCATACTTAAATAAATCTTCGCGGTGATTGATGCGCAGTAATATTGCGCGGGCAACATCAAGTCCGGCGCCACCACCAATACCTATTAAGCTGTCGCGGTTTGTTGCATCCCACAGGTCTACGCCTTTATATACATCAGACTTCACTGGATTTTTATGAATATCTGAAAATACTTCTACACTGATATTATTTTTCTGCAGATCAGTGATGATCTCTTTAAAAAAAGGCAATTGTGCTACATTAGGGTCAGTAACGATCAACGGTGCTTTTAAGTTATTTGCTTTTAAGTACGCCGGTAATTCCTTTACCACATTAGCACCAAAACGTATAGTAGTAGGAAAATTAAACTGATAAATTTTTTCGAAAGACATATAGTTATTTGAAATTTGAAATAATCTGTCGGCAATCAGGTACCAGCTATCAGCCTGAAACGATAAATTATAAACTTTTCACCTGATAGCTGACGGCTGATAGCCGAAAGCCATCACCTTAAATAATCTCCAGGTACCGCTTCAGCTCCCAATCGGTCACCACTTTACTGAACTGCCGCCATTCCCATTCTCTTGTCGTCGCAAAATGAGCTACAAAAGTTTCACCAAAGAGCTCTTTGGCAAGATCGGAGTTTTTCATCGCCTGTGTTGCCTGCCATAAGTTTGAAGGCAAAATGCCGTTAGATTTATTCGCGTATCCGTTACCGATAGTATCAGGAACACTTAGCTTTAATTTCTTTCGCACCCCATACAAACCAGAGGCAAGGCAGGCAGCAATCGCCAGGTATGGGTTAGAATCTGAGCCAACTACACGCGTTTCGAGTCTTGCAGACTTTTCGCCACCAGGCAATGCACGCAAAGCTGTTGTGCGGTTATCTACCGCCCAGGTAAGTGTTGTGGGCGCCCATGCACCTTCTACCAGTCTTTTATAACTATTAACCGTAGGCGCAAACATGGGTAAAATATAGGGCAGGCAATATAACTGACCGGCTATATAGCTTTCCATTAACGCGCTGATGTTGTACTTTTTCTTTTTATCGTAAAACAGGTTTTGCTTTATATCGGCTGACCATAAACTCTGGTGCACATGCCCACTGCAACCCGGCAGGTTCTCATTAAACTTTGCCATGAACGTTGGCAGCACACCATGACGGTAACCAATTTCCTTTACACTGCTTTTAAACAATACAGCCCTGTCAGCAGCTTCCAGCGAATCTGAATACGTAATAGCAGCTTCGTATACACCCGGACCGGTTTCTGTATGAATGCCTTCCAGCGGTACTTCAAATTTTTTAAGCAGGTCAAACAGGTCATTAAAAAATGCATTGTGCTGGGATGCTCTCAATACAGAATAACCAAACATGCCATTGGTCATCGGTTTCATGTCACGGAATTTTCCTGCATATAATTCATCCGAATTATCAACCAGGTTAAACCATTCAAACTCTTGTGAGCAATATGCGTGATAACCTGCTTTCTCCACCTGTGCATTTATTTTCTTCAGTAAATTCCTGGGGCATATTTCAGAAGCTGCTCCTTCAGTATCAAAATCAGCGAGGAAAAAAGCGATATCATTATCCCAGGGAACATGCCGGTATGTTTTTACATCCACCACTGCAGTAGCATCCGGGTAGCCCGTATGCCAGCCGGTAATAGCAGCATTATCGTATGCCACATCACCGGCATCCCAGCCAAATACCACATCACAAAAACCAAAACCGCTTTCCGCAATAGATTTAAATTTTTCAAAGCTGATGACTTTACCGCGCAACACTCCGTCAATATCCGTTACCGCTAATTTTACTTTCTGCGTTTTTTTATCGGCAAGTTGTTTTAGCAAAGCTGAAGTTGATGTAACCGAAGGCATATTTTATTTTTTTACAAAAAAATGAAACCATAGATAACCGGCAAGCAGGATACCAAAATAGATCATTGCAACGGTAAGGTTTAAGGTGGTCATTGCAATCAGCGAAATTATAGCAATTATCAAAGCAATGTAAGGGAAGTAAGGAAAAAAAGGAACTTTAAAAGGACGTTCGATATCCGGCTCTTTTTTACGCAATACCAGCACGGTGACCATGGAAAAAATATACAGCGTAAGCGCGCCGAAGCAGGCGATGGTAATGATCTCTGATGTTTTACCTGTAAGCAAAGCAATAATACCAACAACCATATTTATTAAAAGTGCATTAGCCGGCGTTTTGAATTTGCTGTGCACTTTGCCAATAGCCACAGGAATATACCCAACTCTTCCAAATTCAAATGTAGCCCTGCCTGCAGCAAGTATAATGCCGTGAAAGGAAGCGACCAATCCCATTAATCCAATTGTAATTAACAGATGGTACAGCCAGCCGCTGTTACCGGTAATTTTTGCTAAAGCCAGCGGCAAAGGTGAGTCTGATGGTTCAGCTCCCGGTGAAGGATACACGATGGCCTCCCAGCCCGCTACTCCAACTGAAGATAAAAAGGTTAATATACACAGGATGATGAGTGTTAGCAGCGCTGAGCCAAAACCGATGAGGATATTTCTTTGCGGATTCACCGCTTCTTCCGCCACATTAGCTACTCCTTCAATAGCAAGAAAAAACCAGATAGCAAATGGTATGGCAGCCCATGCGCCTTTAATGCCATTGGGAAATGCATTTTCCGTTACATTCTTCCACTCAAAATGCGGCAGTGTAGCGCCCGCAAAAATAAGCAGCTCAACAACAGCAAGAATGGTAATGACCAATTCGAATGTAGCAGCGGCTTTTACGCCATATATATTTAAGCTGGTAAAAATAATATATGCCACTACCGCGATAACGGTAACCGGTATCTGCGGAAAGAAAATATGAAAATAAGCGCCGATAGCTGCAGCAATGGCAGGCGGGGCAAAAACAAATTCAATGATCTGTGCCATACCTGCGATAAAGCCGGCATCTTTTCCTAATGCTCTTGTTGCATAATCAAACACGCCACCTGCTTTTGGAATGGCGCATGCCAGCTCAGTATAGGAGAATGTAAATGTTATGTACAGAATAATAATGAAAATGGTAGCTAATCCCAGTCCGTAAGTACCGCCTTCTGCCAGCCCGAGATTCCAGCCGAAGTACATGCCGGATATTACGTACCCGACACCAAGCCCCCATAACATAAGCGGGCCAAGGGTTCTGGATAAGTGTGCGTTAGTTTTTGGTTCTGTTGACGCCATTAAACACAGTTAAACTTTGAAGATACCTAATTAAGAGCAATTTTATTATCTTCAATACTATGAAAAACACCACTGTACTATTGATGTGCATGATTTGCACAATACAAACGTTTGCACAACAACGATACGATGTTATTATAAATGAAATAATGGCTAACCCCGGTGACGCACCAGGCCTACCCGAAGCGAAATATATCGAACTATATAATGCTTCAACCACTGCGCTAAATCTCCGTAACTGGACGATCAGCGACAATAGCAGCACAGCAAAGATCAATACGGATTTTGTATTACAGCCGGATAGTTTTATCGTGATAAGTTCATCATCCGGCAAAACCATGCTCTCATTCATTACCAATGTGATCAGCGTCACCAATTTTCCAACGCTTCGTGTAAATGGCGATATGATTGTTTTGCGCTCTGATGAGGGTATATTAATACACGCGGTACAATACGACAAAAGCTGGTATGGTAATGAAGTTAAAGCTGACAAAGGATGGTCGCTTGAAATGATTGATGCAAAAAACCCATGTAGTGGAAAAAGCAACTGGAAGGTGTGTGTCGACAGTAAAGGCGGAACGCCGGGGCTACGAAACTCGATTGCGGGTAACAATCCCGATACAGCCAGCCCTGCTATACTTCGTGTATTCGCTGCCGATAGTCTGCATGTTTTGGTGCGTTTTTCTGAACCGGTTGATAGTATAATTTCATCCAATATCAATAACTACCAGTTAAATGGTAATACTATAGTTAAAGCTGAACCGCAGGCTCCGCTGTTTAATATTGTATTACTCACGTTATCCAACAAACTATCTCCACAAAAAATATACAGTGTAACCGTAAAAAATATTACTGATTGTAAAGGGAATCTTACAGCATCTGATAATGCAAAACTCGCTTTAACTACTATTGCCAATGCAAATAATATTGTAATAAATGAAGTATTGTTTAATGCGCCGGATGACGGGTCAGAATATGTTGAGCTGTATAACCATAGTCTTAATGCAATCAATTTGAAGGAATTATTTATAACTACAAGAAAAAGTGCAGGCAACCTTAACGCACTGAAAAGGCTAAGCGAAGAGGATATGGTATTCTTTCCGGGAGAATACAAAGTGTTGAGTGAAGGTATTGAAGCTGTAAAGAAAAAGTATATAATAAAAGATGAAAATGCTTTATTGCAGGTTACTTCCATGCCTGCATTAGCTAACAGCGGCGGTGATATTGTTGTATTAAATGTGCAGGGTGATATTATTGATGAATTAGAGTATACTGAAGCCTGGCATTTCCCGCTCATCAGCAATTACAGTGGTGTGGCATTAGAAAGAATAAATGATAAAGCGCCAACGCAGGATAAAAACAACTGGCATTCTGCCGCTGCAAGTGCCGGTTATGGCACGCCGGGTTATCAAAACTCACAGTTGATGGCTGCTGAAACCGTAAAAGGAACAATCAATGTTGAGCCTCCTGTTTTCTCACCTGACGGTGATGGGTATAATGATTTCCTGGTGATCAATTATTCATTTCCTTTGCCGGGCTATGTATGTAATATTACCGCGTTTGACGGCGCAGGCCGGGCGGTTAAGTATATAGTACGCAACGGGCTTTGTGGTACAAGCGGCTTTTTTAAATGGGATGGGCTGGATGAAAAAAATCAAAAGTTACCAATGGGAATTTATATAGTATTGATTGAAGTGTTTAATACAGAAGGGAAGACGAAAAAATTTAAGCAGGCGGTTACATTGGCGAGGAGATTCTAATTAAGAAGATCGCCGCAGACTCGCAGATTTAATTCAGGGAAGATAAAATCATCTGCGAATCTGCGGCTAAAATTTATGAACTACATTTGCTCTCCTGGAAACAAAGTCATTACACTAATCTGCTATGCATCCACGTCAACTTTTTCTTCAGCATGTAGCACAAACATCTCCCGCACCATTAGCGCTTGAAATAGTGAAAGCGGAAGGCAGCCTGTTGTGGGATGCCGAAGGAAAACAACTCATTGACCTCATTGCAGGCATCAGCGTGTGCAATATCGGTCACCGCCACCCGAAAGTGGTTGAAGCCATCAAACAACAGGCGGATCAATACCTGCATCTATTGGTATATGGAGAATTGATTGAAACACCCCAGGTGCAATATGCACATTATCTTACACAGCACCTTCCCGTATCGCTTAATTCAGTATACTTTACCAATTCAGGAGCTGAAGCCGTTGAAGGCGCAATGAAGTTAGCCAAACGTTATACCAGCCGCACACAGATCATCGCCTTTAAAAACTCCTATCACGGCTCCACACAAGGCGCGCTAAGCATTGTGGGTGATGAATACTGGCGCAATGCGTATCGTCCGTTGCTGCCGGATGTGCTTCATCTTGATTATAATGCTTTAGATGATCTCGCATTCATCACCGAAAATACCGCATGCGTAATTGCAGAAACCGTGCAGGCAGAAGCAGCTGTAATAACGCCTGGTAAAAAATGGATGCAGGCATTGCGGAAAAAATGTACCGAAACAGGCACGCTGCTGGTACTTGATGAAATACAAACAGGCTTTGGCAGAACAGGATTACTATGGGGGTTTGAACAATTTGATATTATTCCTGATATCGTATTATTTGGAAAAGCCTTAGGAGGTGGCATGCCGCTCGGCGCTTTCATTGCTGATAAAAATATCATGTGGAGTTTAACCAATAACCCTGTGCTTGGTCATATCACTACCTTCGGCGGTCACCCGGTTTGCTGCGCAGCAGGATTGGCAGCGATGAAGGTATTGACGGAAGAAAATATTATTCCTTATGTAAAAGAAAAAGAGCAATTATTCCATTCTCTTTTAAAACATCCCAACATAAAATCAATACGATCTGCCGGTTTATTAATTGCTATTGAGTTTGACAGTTACGAAACCAATAAAAAGGTTATTGATTATTGCATTGCCAATGGCGCACTTACAGACTGGTTTTTATTTGCTGCCCATTGTTTGCGGATAGCGCCGCCGTTGAATATCAGTGATGAGGAGATCAGGAAAGCCTGTGCGATCATTATATCTTCCATTGAAGCAATTTGAAAAAATTTCACGCAGCGTGCGCAAAGGAGCAAGGATCGCAAAGGAAGAGCGATGCTTGCGTACGCCGCAACCCTGCACCCGCTGCGGAAAATTAAGATAAATTAAAACCTAATGATAGGGTTTACTTCTTCATCACCGGTAAAACAACATTACTGCTGTATTCCGCATTGTGATAGATACTGATGGTTGCCTTTTTAAAATCCTTTTTATCCATGCCGGGTATATAGCCAAAAGTTTGCGGGTTTCTGTCAACCAGCGGAAACCAACTGCTCTGCACCTGCACCATTATGCGATGCCCTTTTTTAAAAGTATGTACTACTTCATTTAAGTTGAAAGCTACTTTTTCCACTTTACCTTTTACAAAAGGAACAGGCTTTTCAAAGCTTTCCCGGAATTTGCCCCTGAATACATCAGCCCTTACCATTTGCTGGTATCCGCTCATGGATACAGGGTTTGTTGCAGAATCAGGTTTTGACAAATACGATCCATCCGGCCATACATCAATAAGTTTTACAATAAAATCCGCATCGCTTCCGGTAGTTGATACAAACAGGTTAACGCCAATTTCACCGGTTAATGTTATATCATCCTGCAAGGCTGCTGTTTCAAAATAAATTACATCAGCACGCCTGGCAGCAAAGCGTTGATCTTCCGCCATATATTTATTATTCCTGTCTTCCCTAATACCATCAGTATATGGCACAGGATTATTGGGATCACTTATATATGATGTTGCATCTTTTGCATTTACAGGTTTATCAGTTGTAATTTGTTTGTTACTATTGAAATAATATACAACAGGGTCGCTTTGTTTAGGCGGCCAGGTATTATAAGTTTTCCATTCATTAGCACCTGTTTCAAAAACCATTATTTCCGGCTGTTGAAAGTTGCCTTTATCTTTTAAATAATAATTGAAGAATGGCGTTTCTACCTGCTGTTGGTAAAACGCGTTCAGGTCTGAACCGAAATGATAATCGGCAAAAGATCTCCACGAAGGCGCAGCCCAACCACCGTGCGTCCACGGGCCCATTACCAATCTTGCATCGTTTCCCGGAGATTGTTTTTCAATTGCAGCATACGTTTTTAATGCACCAAATAAATCTTCCGCATCAAACCAACCGCCCACTACCAATACGGCAGGCTTGATATTTTTCAGGTGCCTGCGTATATTTCTCGATTGCCAGTACTCGTCATAAGTGTCATGCTTCACTGTTTGTCTCCATGTGCTGTTGCTGTCATAAAAATATTTTGAAGTATTGGCATTCTTTAACGGGCCAAGCTCAAGAAAAAATTTATAAGCATCTTTATAATCTGTTTCAAAGAATGGCTTATAACTTTCTCCGTTATTGATCCGGGGGCCATCAAAGCGGGAGTAAAACCCAAAATTATCCAGTAAAAAAAATGCGCCGTTGTGGTTACAGTCATCACCAATAAATTCATCAGACATAGGCGCCTGCGGCGATACCGCTTTTAATGCAGGATGCGCGGCCGGCAACGCGGCGGAAGAATAAAATCCCGGAAATGAAATGCCATATATACCAACACGCCCGTTATTACCGGTATGCTTCAACAACCATTCTATTGTATCATAGGTATCGCTGGATTCATCTACATCTTTGTTCGATTGCTTGTTTTCAATATACGGCGTCATCTCCCTGAAGTTTCCTTCGCTCTTATACCTACCCCTGGCATCCTGGTATATAAAAATGTATTTTTCTTTCATGAGATAAACATTGGGACCAAGCCTTCTCCTGTAATTGTCTTTACCATAGGGGCGGCAGGAGTATGGCGTGCGCTGCATAAGCACCGGGTAGGTTTGTGTGGTATCTGTTGGCGTATACACTGCAGTATACAGCCTTATACCATCACGCATCGTTATATAATGCTCGGTCTTCACATAATTTTCTCTTATCCATGCAGAATCCGCATCTACCTGACCAAAGAGGTAAGCAGGCACAAACAAAACAAGCAGGTAAACAACAATACTTCTCATGTAATGTGTAGATTTGTAGACAAATATCACCCCTTTTGTTTTTATAATTTTTCTTTTTTATGCAGGATAACAAACTAATCATTGAACGGTTTTATACAGCATTTCAACAAAAAGATGCCTCCGGCATGAATGCCTGCTATAGTGATGATATTGTATTCAGCGATCCTGTATTTATGTTATTAAAAGGCGACCAGGTAAAATGCATGTGGGAGATGCTTTGTAAAAACGCGAAGGATTTTTCTTTAACTTTTTCAGATATAGAATTATTGGACGAAGAATATGCTACCTGCAAATGGCAGGCAATCTATACTTTTTCTAAAACCGGAAAAAAAGTGGTTAATAACGTTAAAGCATATATGAAGCTGAAAGATGGTAAAATTATTGAGCACAGCGATGCGTTCCGTTTAAGCACATGGATAGGGCAGGCGCTGGGCTGGAAAGGAATATTATTCGGCTGGACAGGCTTTATGAAAAGAGCTGTGCAGAATAATGCAAGGAAGACATTACTGAAGTATATGGGGAGGGAATTTGAAAAGGAGGGAATTTGAAAATTTGAAAATGGGAAAAATAATGTGGAAGTGTGGGAATGTGAGTCTGGTTTTATTTAAAGCCGGTGTGGTAATTAATATAGTTTAGTGTTATTCTACAGCGCAGTTATTCTTCTTTACAAGAGACATCCAGGCATGCTACTTAGCTACTTGCATACAAATAGCTACTTCTTAATATTGATAATGCTACGAGTGCAATTCAGGTGCAGCGCACCTTAATCTTTGTAGTATGGCAAAGCAATATAGAGTAAGCCGCAGAGCGGCGTAATATTAATCCGGAGCATTGATGTTTTGATATTCCGGTGCGCTGCACCTGAAAATGCCACACCTGGTATAGTGCTACAAATATTATCGCTGCGCTGCAGCTATTTACCTTGAAAATGAGGAAGCGGGCGGGAATGAGAGAAATAATGTGGAAGTGTAAAAATTATTTTGAGCGTTGCTGTTTATAGCTTAACCCCAACTCTTATACCCAGAATAACATTTCCGAAAGTTCCGTTATTTTCTTGGAGGGATGAATTAACTCCAATATCTAAGAAATTTATTACGTAGGATTTAGTATCCAATTCATCTTTTTGGCTATTATATTCCCGGGAATGATTTTTTGTTCGCCTGTTCAACATTCCCACACCTCCGTAAAACTCAAATAATATTCTTCCCTTAGACCTTAATTGAATGCCAAATATTAAATTGGCACCGAAGGCTTTTTTATTTGTAACAAAACAATCAGTATGGTAGGTAGCATCATCAAGTTTAACATAATTCAATTGCGTATTGTACTTATTCTCTCTGTAAAATACATGCAGCGAAATATATTTTTCCACAGTAGGCATAGCCTTATGGTGTTTATATTTAATTGATTCCTTAAAAAGTCCATAATATCTTCCTTCAAGTCCTATTTTGAAGCCAGTAGGCTTTATAAGGCTTGTATCTTGAACAAATGATTTTACCCTATACATTTGTACACCAATTTCAGGTGCAATAGAAAAGCGATGAGCAAATTCTTTTTCCAAAGAGAATTGGACAGTCGGAAAAGTAATAGGATTTATTAGTGCGAGCGGATCCAGCTTTAACATCAGGTTTCTTCTCTGTGTAGGCTGGGCAATTCCTCTTGTAAGAATAAATACGAACAAAAGCGATAAGAAAATACGTTTCAATAGAATTGATTTATAGTTCTACGATTCAGACAGATGACATTAAATATTTGCGACCTGTTGCTTTTAATCCTTTTTTTATGCATGATATAAAAATACTTAAGATTGTATAACTCGTCAACTACAATCTTAATCCAAGCCTGATGCCTAAAACTATATTGCCAATTGTGCCGCTATTTTCCTGGAACGATGAACCTTGTTTAAAACCGCTTATTGTAACATCTGAAGGCTGTTCTAACTCATCTGTGATATAATCATATTCCCGGAATCTGTTTTTAATTGTTCTGCTTAAAAGCCCGATGCCGCCATAAAAGTTAGCTACAAACCTTTTCTTTGTTACCTGGATACCAAAAATGGCATTAATGCCCCAGGCTTTTTTGTATGCTGCAAAAGAATCATTATATAAAACAGCATCGTTGGGCTTATAATACTGAGCCGAAGAATTATACCTGTTTTGCCTGTAAAAAATATTCAATGAAAGATATTTTTCTGCCCATGCCCGGTTCGGCTTATTGTAATCCCTGTAATTCCTGAACAGTCCGTAATATCTCCCCTCAATACCAACACGGAAGCCATTCCATTTTACCATACTTGTGTCCAGCTTTGACAGCCTTGGCGCATAAGGCTGAATGCCTGCTTCGGGAGAGATGGAAAAATGCTTTGATAATCTTTTTTCTAATGAAAGCTGGGCGAGAGGAAATGTAAGATCATTGACCAGGGTAAGCATATCCAGCTTCAGGATCAGGGGCTTTTCATCAGTCGTAACCTGCGCTTTAACCAAGCAGGAAATAATGAAAAAGAAAAGGAACAGGGATGTGCATTTCATATACAAGAGCGAAACTATAGTTGATATATTACGGCGCTGACACAAGAAATTACAGGAATGTTGCTTCGCCTCATCATTTTTTCTTCCCTATTTTTGTTTTATGAAAGTAACATTCTTTTCCACCCAACCATACGATAAAATCTTTTTCAATAAGTATAATGCTGATTATGGCTTTGAGCTGGAGTTTTTTGAAACGCATCTCGGCCCGCATATTGTAAATGCTATTGATAAAGCAGATGCTGTATGCGTTTTTGTAAACGACAGGGTAATTTCTGAAGTGATAAAGGTATTAGCCGAGAAGGGAGTTAAGATCATTGCTTTACGCTGTGCCGGCTTTAATAATGTTGACCTGGAAGCTGCAAAACAATATGGACTGAGGGTTTGCCGCGTTCCTGCATACTCACCCGAAGCTGTAGCCGAACATGCGCTTGCCATGATCCTTACACTGAACAGGAAAACACACAAAGCATATAACCGCGTAAGAGAACAGAATTTTTCGCTGAATGGATTATTGGGTTTTAACCTCCACGGAAAAACAGTTGGCGTTGTTGGTACAGGCAATATCGGCAAAGCGTTTTGCAATATTATGCTGGGAATGAGTTGCAAAGTATCCGCTTTTGATATTGTTCAGGACCAGGAGTTGATAAAAACAGGCATAAAATACACATCACTGGAAGAAGTGCTTACACAATCTGATATTATATCATTACACTGCCCGCTTAATGATAAAACAAAACATCTTATCAATGCTTCTTCCATCGGTACTATGAAAAAAGGTGTTATGATTATTAACACAAGTCGTGGTAAATTGATCAATACGGAAGATGCGATAGAGGCACTTAAATCAAGACATATCGGTTATCTCGGCATTGATGTATATGAGCAGGAAGAAAAGTTATTTTTTAAAGACCTGAGCGCAAGCATTATTGAAGATGATGTTATACAGCGGTTGATGAGTTTTCCCAATGTGCTGGTTACCGCCCACCAGGCATTTTTTACAGAGGAAGCATTGAGCCAGATTGCGATTAAAACGCTACAAAATATACAACAGCTATCAACCGGTATACCTGTAGAAAATGATACTGCAATAATGATATAAAAAATATGTGCAGCCATAAAGACTGCACATCCACAACCAACAAATACTTCCTTATATATAAATCATCAGCGCTATCCTTTGCTTATAGTACCTCCGATTTGGGTAACAACACTATTTGTAGTAAAACTTGCGGAAGATGTACCTTTTGTATATGTTCCGCTGGTATATACGCCATGTGTTTCTGTGCCCGATGACACGCTTCCGCCTGTATATACATTATAAGTAGTGCCTGCACTTAATTTTGTGCTTGCGAATAATATCGTAGTATATGTAGTGGGGCTTAAAAATGTCAGCACTTCTTTGCCTGAAGCATCTTCAATATGTATAATCTGGTTAGCAGTGCCTCCGCCCATTATTACAGAATAGGTTGTTGAGGCTGTTGCGCTTGGCGCACTTGTAGCGCCGCCTGTACCAATTACCAATCCTCCTGTTATTTTAACGGTTCTTGCATCACAATCAATACCAGCCTCAGGAGCTCCTGCGCCGATAGCTATTACCTTACCTCCTGTTACTGTAAATGTGCCGTTGGAGTCCATGGCATCATTGCCCGTACTATAAGCATATACGGTGCCTCCGTTAATATAAATAGCATCGCCTGCATTTAAACCATCATCTACCGTTTTCACAGCTATATTGCCATCATTTATGGTCAATACGCTTTTACTTTCAATGCCTTCTCCTTCGGTAGTTGTAACCGTAATAGTGCCGCCATTTATCGTTACATAAGGAGTTATGGATGCATCGCCTTCTTCATAAGAAGCAGCAATACCATCATCAGCAACATCCAGTGTAAATGTGCCATCGTTTATAATAATAAATCCTTCTTCTGCTTCTATGCCATCGCTTGAAGCTTTAATAGATAACGTTCCGCCATCTGCAATAAAGGCATCATTGGTATGTATACCGTCTGTTGCAGCGCCGCTGATGGTAATATTGCCTGAACGTACACGCACATAATCATCGCTGCATATGGCATGCTTGTAGTTGCCTTTTACAGTAAGGTTTCCCGCTCCGCTGAATATGAGTTGTCCTTCACTGAAAAATGTTCCTTTCATATCTTCATCGCTGGTAGCTGCGGCATACGTTGTACCATCTGTAAGCGAGCTGGTTGTATTATCAGCCAATACTATAAAAGCTCTTTTTGACGATTGTATGTTTATCGCAGGGCCATCTGCGTTTGTGATTGAAACACCGTTCAATGTGAGCTTGAATTTATTGTCGCTGTAAATTTTTACTGAACCATCGGTTGTAGTGCCGCTCAATACATATTCCACTTCTTTAGCGGTAGAAGTGATCACTACGTCAGATCCTGTTTGTGCAATAGTAACGCCTGAGGCGGAGAGTGGATTGGTGATAGTTACCGTAGTTCCAAAATCAATAGATACTGTGCTGGTAAATGTACTGTTCTCAACCAGGTCATCTTCATCTGCACCGGTTTCTGTTGAGCCTTCTGCCGTGCCGGAAGTATAGGCCGTTTCATCAATGGCAACGGTGGCGGAGCCACCACCTGTATCATCATCGCCTGTTACGTCATTTTTTGAGCAACTATATAAACCTGTTATCATTAAACCGGCAATAATACAGGTCAGAAATATTCCGGATAATTGTTTGTTATTTGATCGCATATCTGATAGATTAAATGAGTGGTATAATCTTTAAAGTGATCCGCTTTTAGAAAAGCAAAAATTGCAAAAAATATTATACGGAAAAATTAATTGCGATTAACCTTGAAATTTCTGCGACAAACAAGTAAACGCTTTAACAGGCTTTAACAACTGAAGTGCAGTGACTAACATTCTTTTAACAAAAAGAGATGGAAATATTGCTTTGAAGATGAATTGCAGGCCGGTCAAACAAAAAAAGAAATTTTTACAGGAAGCCCTATGCAATTATACCATAGTATTCTCCTAACTGCTGTGATCAGAAATTATCTTCCACTCCCCATTAATTCTTCTGAACACTAACGTATAATGTCCTTCAGCATCGCCCACTGTTCTTTTTAAGAAGAATTTACCTACTACAAAATATATATCAGGAGAGAGTTTGTTTACATGAAGAATTTCAAACCTGAGCTTACCCATTTTTACAGTATCACTATAGCTTTGCTTATAGCGATCGAGCGTATTCTGGTACCCGTATACAATTCCCTTGCTGCCGATGAACATTACGGAATCATTATCCCAATAGCCTTTTACAAAATTGTTGAGGTCTCCTTTGTTCCAGTAATATACCTGTTCATCAAGCACTTTAAGAATGGCTTTTTCATCAGCGTTTTGTGCAGATGCAAAAAGTATTAAAAAGATGGTTGTGTATGCCGACAGAAAAACTTTCTTCATATGCTTCTTTTTCTACACCTGAAATGTAACATATAAATCAGCAACAGCAAAAATCTTTACTTCGGTTTATATCTGGATTCAGCGAGTACCTGTTTTGCATCAAGTTTAAGTAATGCATCCGGGGAGGTGTCAGGATGTTTCTCCATATACTTTTTTACAATCTGCCATCCAACAAATAATGAAATCTGGCCGGGAGAGCCTTCTCCTAATTCCTGTGTTTGCGGACCTTCGTCTATATATGACTGTATGCGCAGTATATCAGTGCTGTATAATAAATTATTCTGTATGAGGAAGCTCCAGATCAACCCTTCATTTTTATAACAGCCGCTTAGCTGGCTTGCAGTATAACCGGTTTTTAAAGTATCGGGAGTGCCGGGAAGAAATTTATCCAGCAGGTAAAGCCTTTTGCCTTTATCGATACAAAAATCGAGTAAGGTTTTATCGCCGGGGTTTGGCGGATAAATATCATCCACAATATTCTTCATACAATTTACAGGAATGTTTTGCGGAGAAAATCTTGCAGAAACATATTTGGGGAATAATGATTGTGCAGACTGACTTTGATATAATGAGGCTTCGCTGCCAAGGTGAAGTTGCAACCCAACCGCCAATGCATCCTGTGTAATTACATCGCCTGTTTTGCCGGTTGGTGTTTGAAATATGGCATCAAGCGGGCCAATAAACGTAATTAGTTTTTCCGGTGCTTTATATTCAGGAAAATAATGCCTTGCAAAACGAATGCCTTGTTTTACGTCATTTTCAATTGTACTGAAATCTGCAAAAACCTTATCAGAAGTATCCTTTACAACACGGTAATCACGCAAAAATAATTTAATGGCTGAATCTGCTTTGCTGCCACCCTCTTCTATGGATACGCCTAAAATATTCTGAATAAAATCGGCAAAGAATACAGGATATTTTTGTTGTAATACTGGAAATGATGCGGGAATATTATTGGTGTCGATAGCAAAGAAATCCTTCTCAAACCGTTGTACCTGCAGGTTTACTTTTATGCCTGATACATCAGGTGTCTGCTTGCCATCTTTACACGAAACAAAAAAAAGAAATACTGCTAAAAAGGGTATAATGGTTTTTCGCATAGCGGTGAAACTTATCTCAAAAATGTTGTGTTGCTGCAATATGGATACAGGCAAATTATGATCAGTTTCCGCCACCTTCAAAGTGGAGCGAGAAAAGAATCATACTTGAATTTAATTTATCAATAACGTTTGAGTATTTGAATGTAGGATCAGCCACATGCACATTCCGTAAGCCGCGGCTTATCTTAATTTCCGGCGATACAATTACATACTTATTGAAAAACTGGAAACCAATACCAGCCTCTACACCAAAATCGGTTTTATTCACCTTTACTAAATTGTCGGAGTTGGTAGTGCCCGAATTAGAAGCAAGATCATAGTCGAATTTTACGCCTGCCAGGGTATATACCCTGAAATTTCCGATCCTATCGCTTTTCAATCTAACCTGCAGTGGCCAACTCATTACAATTGATTCTACTTTTTGCGTACGTACAAGGTTGTTATCGCCCATATCAGCATATTTCAGGTCGTACTGAAATTTCTTTTCGCTGAATATCAGGTTCAGCGGATAAAACCTCAAATCCCATCTTTTGGATAATTGAAGATTAGCCATGATGCCGAGGTGTATGCGCCCGCTGTTTAGCCCGTTTACAGCCTGAATACTATCCTGGTTTAAAAAATAATTGGAGTGGGAGATATTATAATGTGAAGTATTATACCCCAGCACTATGCCAAAGTAATATCTCTTGTCGTCGTGGTCGGCAAGATTATATGTGTTGCGTAATTGAGCGTTTACAATATTTACAAAGCAAGACAATACAATAACCGGCAGCACTATTTTATACCGCAATATATACTGCAAATACCCAGGCTTAATTTTTTGCATGATGTGTTTCGGAATCCAACATTGTTTAAAATACTCACGAAATCTTTCCCTTCAGGAAACTTTTGCATCGATCTATTAAGGTATTTATATGCCTCTTTATCTTTCGATACCATTTTGGCTACCTCCGGCGCAACAAGTCCCATGTACAAATTGTAAAATTCTGCTATGCCTGCTATTTTAGGTTTTGAAAATTCAAGTACTACTAATTTACCGTCAGGTTTTAATACCCTGTTTATTTCTTTTAAGCCCTGCTCCAAATGCTCAAAATTACGAACGCCAAAGGCAACGGTTACGGCATCAAACGTATCGTCGGAAAAATTTATTGCCTCACTATCACCACTTTGTAACTCAATTTGCCCTTCTAAACTCAACTTTAACACTTTCTCCCTGCCAATCTCCAGCATCTTTTCTGAAATATCTATGCCGGTAATTTTCTCCGGTTTGAGCAATTCATATGCCATGATAGCCACATCACCTGTTCCGGTAGCTACATCCAGCATAATTTTAGGTTTTTCTCTATCCAGCATTTTCAATGCCTTTCTTCTCCAGCCTTTATCAATGCCTGCCGACAAAAACCTGTTCATAAAATCGTACCGGAAAGCAATGCGGTTAAACATTTCTGCCACCTGCTGCTTTTTGGTCAGCCCGGATTCCCGGTAAGGCACAACCTTATCATGATTAAATGTTGCCATTGGCGGCAAAAGTAAACAATAATGTATATCAGGAGGTTAGAATGTTGTTATAAATGGCGTAGCAACCTCACAGGTTTTTGAAACCTGTAAGGTTTGTGTTTCTGCCACTCACATATATATTCCCCTTCAACACAAACCGGTAAGGCAGCAATGCATCCTCCCCGGCATAATCAACACCAATTCTCGGCGTAGCCACAATATTGTTATTATTTACTTTAAAACCATCATCCGCCACAAAAATCATATCATCAAGCAGGTTGGCGCCGGTATGTTTTGTAAAGATGCCCAAAGCTTTTGAAACATTACCCGGGCCCGAAGTCAGGGTTTTGTCCAGGTTCTTTTTGCCGGTACGTTTCAGCATTGTATCTATTCCGTTGATAGGCTCAAGAGCTCTTATCAAAACCGCATGCGGTGTATCTTTTGCATTGGTAACAATATTAAATAAATGGTGAATGCCATAACATAAGTATACGTATGCCATGCCTGCATCGCCAAACATAATTTCTGTTCTTGCCGTGCGCCTGCTATTCCATGCATGCGATGCTCTGTCTACAGCGCCATTATATGCTTCTGTTTCTACTATTCTGCCCGAAGTTTCAACGCCATCAAATTTTGTTACAAGAACTTTACTAATAAGAGATTTTGCAATCTGTACTACATTTGCCCGGTTGTAAAACTCGTAATCCAGTTTCTTTAAAGCCATAGCCTGTTCAGTATAAAATTTTTGTTATGTTTGAATAACGGCCGGTCCGTATACCTTAACAAGTTAATTAAACCGTTTTAAATATTTCCGGTTGCTTAAAGAAATCATCATAGCTATTCAGTCGTATATTAAAGCCCACCGGTTTATCCGCAGGCATAAATTATGGAAATGGATCATCATTCCGGGATTGATATATGCGATACTTTTTTTTGTGAGCATGTATTTCTTTGGCAAAAGTGCCAATTACCTTATTGCTGTAGTAAATTTGAAGTTAGGCCTGAAAGCCTGGGTTGATGGCATGAACAGCAGTTTTGTAAGGTTCCTGTTTGCGGTAAGTGGTGTTATACTGTGGATTATTTTAATGATGATGTATTTCTCCTGGTTTAAATACATATGGTTGATAGTAGGTTCACCGGTATTCGGTTATCTCAGCGAAAAAACAGAATCCATTATTGAAGGCAAAGAATATCCTTTCAGTTTTATACAATTAATGAAAGATATTGCACGGGGTGTTAAACTTGCATTGCGCAATGCATTATGGCAAACAGTATATACCATTTCCATTTTGCTTCTTTCGCTTATACCCGTTGTAGGCTGGGTAACACCAATGGTTTCTTTATTTGTTGAATGTTATTACTACGGGTTTTCCATGCTCGATTATAGCTGTGAGCGGCAAAAACTTTCTCCCTCGCAAAGCATTGAGTTTATAGGCAAGCGCAAAGGGTTGGCTATAGGCAACGGACTGGTTTTTTACCTGATGCATACTGTTGTAATTATAGGCTGGGTGCTGGCGCCGGCTTATGCGGTAATAGCGGCAACACTTAGTTTGTACGACCAGAAAGACAAATAATATGGAGAAAAAAGGAGTTGTATATCTTATACCATCGGTAATAGAAGAGCAGGCGCCCGGTACTATTCCCGCATATATTATTAACGCTGTAAAAGATTGCCAGTTTTTTTTTGTAGAAAATGAGAGAACCGCGAGGCGCTTTTTAAAAAGTATATGGAAAGAAATGGTAATTGATGATTATGAATGGCATACCATACATAAAGCGGAAGATGATGTAAAAACGATTTTTATTGCCGCATTAAAATCCGGAAAAAACATTGGCATCCTCAGCGAAGCAGGTTGCCCCTGTATTGCAGACCCCGGGCAGTTGCTGGTTGATGAAGCGCATAAAAATAATGTCACTATTAAACCATTGGTTGGCCCAAGTTCTATTTTGCTCGCTTTAATGGCAAGTGGTATGAATGGCCAGCATTTCCGGTTCAGTGGATATCTTCCTATAGATAATTTGAAAAGAATAAAAGCAATTAAAACACTTGAAGCAGAATCGCAGAAAACCGGCTGCACGCAAATATTTATAGAAACGCCTTATCGTAATAACCAGTTGCTGGAAGCGCTATTAAAAAACTGTAATGCCGCCACACGGTTATGTATAGCCGCATCAATTACAGCTCCTTCAGAATTCATTAAAACATTAACGGTAGCTGAATGGGAAAAAGAGAAAATTGAAATCAATAAAAAGCCGGCAATTTTTTTGTTAAGTGCGGGAGAATAAACAGGGATGTTGGTTCAGGTTTCGGACATTCTACCACCCTATCTCACAATATTCCCGTTCCCGGGATCTTTCATTGCCACAATGCTATCTACCACATACTTGCTGAATCCACGCCAGGGCAGTGCGCCATTATATTCTGTGTAGTGCAGATCAAATATTTTTCCCGAATTAGACATCAGGGTTTCTGCCACTTTTTCATTTGATACAGAAAACTCAAAGTCGTAAGATTGAATAGTATTGGGCGCCAGGGACCTTATACCAGATTGGATTAATTTACCCTCATATGTTTTGAATATATATCCTTTTTTTACACAGTAATTCAACTCGCCGGATTTAACGCCATAGCCCAGGGGGAAATAATAGCGGAGGTAAACAAACCCTGCCAGGAAAAGAATAAGCACTACTAAAAATATCCGGAAGAATTTTCTCATAAGTTCTATTTGAGGATTCAAGTTAATGAATGTTGCGCAATCAGCTAAAAACTATTAGTAGAAGGTTAATACAGTATACTGGTTGCACCAGGGTATTAATATTTATCTTTGCCCATCTTTAAATAAAACATTGTATGAATATAGGCATTGTCTGTTACCCCACTTTTGGGGGAAGTGGTGTGTTGGCAACGGAGCTGGGAAAAGCTTTGGCGGATAAAGAGCACACTGTTCATTTTATTACATACCAGCAACCCGTTCGGCTAACCGGGTTTCGCGCCAATATTCTTTATCATGAGGTAAGGGTACCAACATACCCGTTATTTGATTACCCGCCATATGAATCTGCATTGTCGAGCACTATGGTTGATGTGGTAAAGAATAATAATATTGATTTGCTGCATGTGCATTATGCTATTCCACATGCGTCTTCCGCATATATGGCAAAGAAAATCCTGGAAAAGGAAAATAAATATGTTCCTACCATAACAACATTGCATGGAACAGATATTACACTGGTAGGCAGAGATAAAACCTACGCGCCTGTTGTAGCATTTTCCATCAATCAAAGCGATGCAATAACAGCAGTATCGGAAAATCTTAAGCAGGAAACATACAAAACGTTTAATATAGAGAAAGATATTGAAGTGATTCACAACTTTGTGGATGTTCGCCGTTTTGCCCGCAAGCCCATTGATGCTTTCCGAAAAGTTATTGCGCCTAATAATGAAAGAATAATATTACACGCTTCAAATTTCAGGAAGATAAAGCGCATAGAAGATGTAGTAAAAATTTTCAAAAAACTGAATGAGGTTGTTCCTTCAAAACTTTTGCTGGTGGGCGATGGACCGGAAAGACCAATAATAGAGGATTTAGCAAGACAGCTTAACTTATTTGAAGAAGTGAGGTTTGTGGGTAAGCAACAGGATATGGAAGAAATCTTCGCCATAGCCGATTTGTTTTTATTACCATCAGAATATGAAAGCTTTGGGCTATCTGCACTTGAAGCCATGGCTGCCGGTTCCCCGGTAGTTGCCACCAATGTGGGAGGATTGCCTGAAATAATAATTCCCGGTGTAAATGGGTATATGGGTAATGTCGGCGATATAGACCAGATGGCAAACTACGCAATTGATATTTTAAAAGATGAAAGCACCTTTCAGCGGTTTAAAGAGAACGCAAAAAAACAGGCTGAAAAGTTTGACATAACAAGAGTAGTTCCCCAATATGAAAAGCTTTACGAAAACCTGTATGAAAATTTTTGCAAAAACGGATGCAAGAAGTGAATGGTGAATAGGTAATAGTGAATTACCCATTGCCCACGGCTCATTGCCAAACGTTATGTCTGCAACAATTATAGATACACATTTGTGTAGTTGCGGGTGACAACACCCGCAACGGCGACAGACGATGTTGGTGTTATCACCAACATCTTAAGGGAATAAAGCATTCACTATTGCCCATTCGCTATTGCCTATTGTCCATTCACCATTGCCCATTCACCATTGCCCATTCACATATGCCATTAACCATAATAGATACTCACTGTCATTTATACACAGAAGATTTTGATGCTGATATAGCAACAGTGATACGCCGTGCGCAGGACGTTGGGGTAAAACAATTTTATTTACCGAATATAGATAGTGAGTCGGTTGACAGAATGCTGAAACTGGAAACTGATTTTCCCGGCATTTGTATTCCTATGATGGGGCTGCATCCCTGCTCAGTAAAAGAAGATTACAAAAAAGAGTTAGCCATTGTAGAAAGCTGGTTACAGAAAAGATCGTTTGCTGCGGTGGGAGAAATTGGTTTGGATTTTTACTGGGACAAAACTTTTGCTGATCAGCAATACGAAGCTCTTCATCAACAAATTGAATGGGCAAAACAATATAATCTCCCTGTAGTTATTCATACCCGCGAAGCAATGCAGCAATGCATTGATGTGGTAAAACAACATAAGGGTGAAAAGCTGAAAGGCATTTTTCATTGCTTTGGCGGATCAATTGATGAAGCAAAACAAATTATTGATCTTGGATTTTATCTCGGCATCGGCGGTGTGCTCACCTATAAAAAAGCCGGGTTAAAAGAAACGCTGAAAGAAATAGGCGTTGAACATTTGGTATTGGAAACAGACTCCCCATATCTCACTCCTGTTCCTTTTCGTGGAAAAAGAAACGAAAGCGCGTATTTGGAATATGTGGTTGAAGCCCTGGCGGCAGTGAAAAACATGACAATTGAAGAAGTTGCGGCTGTAACAACAGCAAACGCTAATTTAGTATTTCAAAAAAAGCAGCATGTCGCATAATGTTTCTCCGGCAAAGCTTTTAATTATATATACCGGTGGTACTATTGGTATGGCTTTCGACAACAGTGGCTCGCTGGTGCCAATGGGTTTCCATGAAATCAAATACCATATACCTGAAATAGCAAAGCTGGGGTATGAGTTTGATATGTATGCTTTCACCCCACCAATTGATTCATCCAATATGTCGCCGGAAATATGGATAAAGCTGGCTGGCATTATTGAAAGCAACTACAACAATTACAATGGGTTTGTCATTCTTCATGGTTCAGATACGATGGCATTCACCGCATCGGCGCTGAGCTTTATGCTGCAGAATCTTGATAAACCCGTAATACTTACCGGCTCACAGTTACCCATAGGCGAAATTCGGACAGATGCCAAAGAAAATATCATTACCACCATGGAAATTGCCGGCGCGAGAGAAAATGGCAAATCAATAGTGCCTGAAGTATGTATTTATTTTGATTATTTTCTTTTCAGGGGTAACCGCAGTAAAAAATACAATACGGAAAAATTCGAAGCATTTCATTCGCCTAATTATCCTTCGCTGGCAGAAGCGGGGATAGATATACTGTATAAAGAAATTTATATAACCGATCATCCGCAGCAACCATTTTACACTAATACAAAATTAGATACCAATATCGCTGTGCTTAAAATGTTTCCCGGTATAACGCAATATGCGGTGGAGTCAATATTGAATACGCCGGGTTTAAAAGCGGTAATTATGGAAACCTTTGGCAATGGAAATACTATTACAGCGCCCTGGTTTATTCAATTGCTGGAAAAGAAAATCAAAGAAGGTATCATCATTGTTGACCGAACCCAATGCGATGGCGGCTCAGTAGAACTCGGCAGGTACGAAACCAGCGCTTATTTAAAAGAGATCGGCGTAACCAGCGGCAGCGATATGACATTTGAAGCTACCATTACCAAACTCATGTGGCTGCTCGGCTGGGAATTGCCTGTGGCGGAAGTAAAAAGATTGCTGGAAATTTCTTTAAAAGGAGAGTTGACAGAAAAATAGCAGGGACCTGCGGAGACGGCGAGATTCGAACTCGCGATACGGTTTCCCGTATACACACTTTCCAGGCGTGCTCCTTCAACCACTCGGACACGTCTCCATTTGAGGGATGCAAAAATAAGCTTATTAAGCATTGCATCTACCAATCTTTTAAAGATTTTGATGGAATAGCAAATACGCAGCTTCTGAAAAGCGATTTGCTTATTATGGCTTTTATGTTGGATCCGGTCTTTTACCACAAATATTTATTCCCTGAAAAATTCACTTTCTGAACCACCATTCTTCAGCAGTAATTTTTTTTCTGCAGGCTTAAATGCCAGCTCAAAATCAAAACTAAATCTCTCAACCTTAAATATATTATTGCCGGTATATGTCAGGCGTACAGGTTCCAGCGGACCTATCTGTGCAACCAGGTCATCGTTCATTTGAGAAACGACCAGTTTCATATTTCCATTTTTAGAAGTATATGTTCCGATATATTGAGATATATTCCCGATCGCTGTTGTAGCCGGCGGAGTATAGCTTTCCATGTTCGATATCCCTTCAGTACTTCCCAGCCTTGCTATTAACCCCCACCCGTAAAAATTATTGGCAACAGCAATCAGTAATTCATTTTTCCCCTGTTTGAGATTTAATGTTACGCTACCGTTTTGAACAGATATTCTGCCATCCGGGTATTTTTTCATGTTCTCTGCAAATATATTTTTGTCAACATAGGTGATCTGATTATTCAGGTAAACCCATATTTCGTCGCTAAACCCTAATTGCAAATTTGTTTTTATGGCGTCTCTGGCAGTAATGATCGCTTTCAACCAAACAACTTTACGCTTTTCATTGCCACCAAACCTGCGCGTAAGGTTTATCAGTCCTGCTGTTTCTGCATCAACCTTTTCAGTAAAAGATTCGTTCTTTGGAAAATACAATAGCGATACAGGTTCTGCACCGGTGGGCAATAATACAGGCTGCGTAACGCTCCACTTCCTGATATAATTTGCTTCATGTTTAGTAAGATCAACGCCTTCGGCCGGGCATAAATTTTCTGTTGCTCCTGGCTTAATATCAATATTTGATATATAAGCGGAACCTTCAAATGCAATGCTACCTTCCGGTTCGTTGCCTTCCAGTTTTGGAACAGCCAGTACTTCTTTTCCATTAACAATGGTGCGCAGTTGCTTTCCGGCAATCACCAGCTTTATATGATTCCATTCACCAGACTTTGCATTTGCCGGCGCCTGGTATTGCGGATACATATCCCACATATTCACCCCCGCAAAATATGGGGCATACTGTATACCATCATTAGAAAAAGGATTTTCCATTTTGGCAGCCCTCAAATAAACGATCTCCTGTTCTTTTTCATCTTTCCTATGAAAATATACTGACTCAGCAAATTCGGGCAATATGGGCTCTATATCATATTCAATGGTCCCATCTTTAAAAATTAAATCCCTTAAAACTACCTGCCCGGATTGTTGAGCCAGTTTCATTACGCGACGACCTTTGTATTCAGTAAACTCAACCTTGCCCTCCTTAAAGCTCCATTTTTCCGGAACTAACGGAATTATAGTACTGGCGACAACCTTTGTTTGCTTTTTTTGCGGGAAACACTGAACAGCAAACAAGCACATAAGAATACCGGGGAAGATTATTTTTTTCATGACTGAATGTGGGTTTTTCGCAAATTTGTATTCATAAAAGGCAGAATCATAATCAAACTCGTTTCAAGTTGGTTCAAGATAGGTTCACGGGTATAAAACCGTTTTTTAAAGTATATTATGACGGATCCTATACAAATACAGGCAGTTGAGTTGCTGAAAAGATACATTGAAGAAAAAGTTCAGTGGAGTAAAAGCGATCAATGGAGCAATTATGATTTTGCGAAACTTGCAGATATGATAATGGAAGCTACTGGTGTAACGCTCAGTGTTTCTACGCTTAAAAGAATTTTTGGACGGGTAAATTACAACAGCGTTCCTTCACTTACTACGCTCAACACACTTTCACAGTTTGCCGGTTATGAAGATTGGCGGGGTTTCCTTAATTTCCAAATAAACAAACCGCCGGGACCTGAACCTGAAGCAATTAGCATTGATCCGGAATCAGATCAACCGGTTGAACCTGTAAAAAAGAAAAACCGCATAGCTTTAAAATTAGTATTGCCTGTGGCAGCCATTGTTCTACTTGGGCTGATCGTAGGCAATCGTTATAATTCAAAGCAGAAGTACAATCCATCTGATTTCAGGTTCAGTTCAAAAACCATTTTAACGGAAGGGCTGCCTAATTCCGTGGTCTTTGATTATGATGCTTCAAAGGCCAATGATAAAGACGCTGTATTTATTGCACAAAGCTGGGATGTCCGCAGAAAAGTACTTGTTAATAAAAATAACACACATCACTCCGCTATATATTATTATCCCGGTTATTTTAGAGCCAAGCTAATGATCGGTGATAAAATAATCCAGGAACACGATATTCAGATCAAAACAGCTGGGTGGCTGGGACTGATTGAAGCAGATTGGGGAAAAGAACCCCTTTATTTTACTAAACAGGAACTTGAGAAAAATGATGAGATCGTTGTTGATGATACACTGTTAAAAAAATACAATATAAACCCTATACCACAACCTCCTCCTGTAAGGCTTTTTAACCAAAAAGATATTGAGAACATCAATACAGATAATTTTACATTCAACACAGAAGTAAAAATGAATTTTTCAGGAGGAGCTAATACTTGCCAGCAAACAGAAATACTACTGCAGGCGAAAAGAGATATTTTAATTCTTCCTTTATCAAATCCTGCATGTGTGGGAGATATGCATCTTACAGCATATGGCTTTTATACTGATAGCGGAAAAGATGACCTGAGCGGTTTTGGCTGTAAGCCGGGGGAATGGACAAGTGTAAAAATTGAATGCAGGAACAGGCACATCATATTTTTTATTAACGATAAAAAAGTATACTCCGCTGATATTAAGAATCCGCCGTCAGAAATTGTGGGAGTACAATACAGGTTTAAGGGCGGCGGTTCTGTACGGCATACAAATTTAACGGGCACGGATAATAGAATAATAGTATTCTGATTTGCCCCGGCTTTACGGTTTAAATGAAGCGTTCCTGCCCTTGCCTTTACACCAATCACCCTATGTGATGATAAAAAAACCTTATTTTTTCTACAGACTTGTTGTTCTTACAGGAGGATCATTATCTGAATAAATATGCCTCTTCCTATCTAAGCCAAAAAGTGAAAGATTGAAATTTACTCCATTAATACTGTATAGCAGTAATTATTTCCCCAGCACAAACACACTCACGCCGGTTTCTTTTCCATTCATTGCAACCTCGCAGTTCCATTGTTGTGTGCAATGTAGTAACAGCATATTAATAAACTCTTTTGCTACCAGCCTTTGCGGCGTGCTGATAATAACCGGAATGCTTTTTCGCAGAAAATTGTCAATAATATACAGCAGTTCATTAAATGTATCCGGCTCATAATTTACATCACTCAATAATAAAGCATCAGGTAAAGGGGCATGCGCTGCATCTTTCCAATCCATTGCCATAGCATAAGCATTCTTCAATGGCAAATGTGCAATGGATTGTTGTATACATCCAACAGCCTGTTCCTCTTTATCGGTAATGATTACCTGCTTCGCGATAGCAGCCGCATACAAGCCCGGTAAACCTAAGCCTGCAGCCAATTCCATAATATTTTTCCCTTCAATATAATGCGGGTATTTATACAAAAATTTGCACAACCCGATAGATGCCGGCCAAACCTGTGCCCAGTATGCAGCAGCTTTATTATTAGCGTATAGCCGGTGTACCGTTTCTGCATCGGGAATATATATTTTTATTGAAGTGCCGGCAATGGAAAATGTTTGAAGATGGAGCGGAAGCATACCGCAAAGATGAAATAATAATAGTGTCAATTATGTACTTTTTAAAAACTGTATAGCTAATGACTCGAAATACCGCTTTGCAAGCTATATTTGAAAAAAGCCAAAACCTGAGCCGGTAATGAGAAAACAACTTTACTTTTTATGTACACTTTTTTTTGCGTTTAATTTTTTATACAGTCAACCTGGCTCCAAAAGCCAGCATCGCTGTAAAGAAGAAGATATTTCAAAATATACATCGTATAAAATTGCATCAGCGCCAACTATTGATGGCAGACTCGATGAAAAGGTTTGGGCAACAGCTTCTGCATCTAACAAATTTGTTGACCTGATTTCAGGCGCACAAACAGCGCTTGATACCCGCGCCGCGGTACTATGGGATGATCAATACCTCTATGTAGGCTTCTGGATAGAAGAGCCGAATATAACGGCAAAACTCACTGAAAGAGATGCACCAATATACCAGGACAATGATGTGGAATTTTTTATTGCCGGTCCGGATGGTTACTATGAATTTGAAATAAACTCATTTGGCACTATTTACGAGGTATTATTTTTTTGGTCGGATGTGTATGATAAAAAGGGCTACTCCGCTAAGCCGGAATTTAAAAGAGATGGCCCTGGCGCAAAAATTTTTAATGGTGTTGGTTACCGGCACCCGCGGGGCAGCAGAATCGGTTTCTGGAAATGGGATATGCCCGGCTTAAAATCTGCCGTACATATTGACGGCACCATTAATAACGATAAGGATAAAGACAAAGGTTGGACAGTGGAGATAGCCATTCCCTGGTCTTCGCTTAAAATACTTGCAGATGCAGACGGCCGTGCGCTTCCTCCAAAAAACAACGATGAATGGCGCATGGATTTCTCCCGGTTTAATCAAAAGAAATATAGCGAAAGCGATTCAGGAGGATGGGCGTGGAGCTCACACGGCGTTTGGGATTCTCATGTACCGGAGTGTTATACGCGTATACAGTTTGTGGAAAAGGGAGAGTAGAATGGATTAAAATAATTTCCCGGGTATGCAGATATCATATGTACAACCAGATATGCAAAACAGGCTGGCAATCTTCATATTTTTTACATTGCGTGTTAAACTATCCCCCGCCCATGTTTGAACAAGTTTTAAGAATGTTGATAATATGCTTTGGAAAGAAGCCGGCTATGGGAGTTAACGAATATAGTTCTGCGGTATAAAGGCATAGTTTCCCAAAGATGCTATGTTTTGGCTTATAAAGAAAAACCATAGGAGATTTGAGGTTTCAATCTGGAAAAGCCTCAAAATCATGACAACGCCGCAGGCCATTGAAATACAAGACATTGCAAGCATCCGGTTACAAACTGCCTTACCCTATGCCTTCACTGAACAAGGCGTTGCCATGCTGAGTAGCATACTCAACAGCATAGCGCTATTAAAATGAATATCGCTGTTATGGGCGCTTTTGTGAAAGCAAGAAGGATATTATTGCAGCAAATGTATGTTAAAGAACAGCTCAGGCTGGTACAGCAAAAATCACTGAATACGATGTACAACTCAGCCAGATTTATGACAGCATTGAAAACCTGCCGGACGAAAAAGCCGCTCAACGCAAATGGGGCGAGAGGGAAAGGGTCGGATTTAAAAAATAATTCAACGACAACTAACGCTCCTCGTCAAAATAGATTTTATAATACTTTCTCCCGGTTTCTTCATCAATTCCTTTTTCAATTAAGTCGCGGCGCCCATGAATATAAATGTGAAAGTTTTTATCCAGCTTCAGCACACTTTTAAACACCCGTTGTTGTTTCTTTACCGCAGCCAGGTTAATGTCAAACTCATCTTCAATTTCATAATTCCTCGAAGCTTCAAAATTCTTCTTGTAATCCATAAAAGTTTCCACCACTTCAGGATGATGAATGACTTCTTCAGAAAATTCCTTCATACTAAATTGCTCTTTCGTTTTAAAATAATCCATTGAGCGGTTCAGCAGTTCTATCTGGTCGCTTTTTGATACATCAAACTTCTCTGCATATTCATTGGTTACAAAATTTTTGCAAAGGCTCAGGTATTGGTCGGTGTGGTTATAACTATCCGCTAAGGGTTGTACCTGTAAAAAATCATTCATCCAGTATTGAGCATCCTGTTTATTCGTATTATCTGCCACACATATTTTAAATCCTTCGGCAGCATCGGTATTAAAAATAAGACAGCCTTTATCCAGTTTATTTATGCTGATGCCTTCTTCATCTTTCAGTTCCCAATCATCCTGCTGATGAGATAATTTAAGAAAAGTTTCTTTCGTTTCTGATTTAAAAATACCGATGGCAGAAGTAAAATCATTTTCAAAAGGAACAGCTTCAAACATAGCCACATATAACTCTCCTTCCTTCACTTTTATATGTGTGCTTTTGCTGTACAAAAAAGCAGCTATCTGACCCGAAATTTCAATGAATCGCTTCGGTTCTTCAAATAGCCGGGTAGTATAATGATACAGCTCATTCAAATTCAGGTCGCTGAGATGTGTAAAGTGATACAGCTTGTTTGTATCAAACGGGGTAAGAAAATACTGCGTAAGTAATTTAGATACTATATCCCCGGACAAATGCAATAGTTTTTCCGAGCGTTTAAAATCTTCTCCGCGGGTAGGATTGCCTACCTTATGAACAATCACTTCATTTAATTGCACAGTGTCTATACCTGTCATACATAATTATATTGGGTGGCGAAGATAAGAAGGAGAAAATATTTGTTTTGACGATTCTTTTATCAGTATCTGCACAAGAAAATATTCTTTCCTTTTCGCATAATTATTTATTTTAATCGTTAAAATACCATATGAAAATCACCCAGTTTATTAAAAGTAGAATATTTAAAATAAAAAGAAATCACGTAATACTCGACAGGGATATAGCGTTGCTTTATAATATTGAAACAGAGGTATTTAGGCAAGCTATAAAAGCAAATGTACGCCGGTTTCCTAAAAACGGTATGCTACAGCTTACTAAAGGCTAATTAATACTTTGAGGTGCTAGGAGTAGTAATGAGCTAATCTATATAAGAAGAAATCCTTATCCCTTACCCCGTAATTAGCGGTTATAAATCGTTGTATTTTGCTGTTGGTGGCTTCTGCTTTTGCATTGGTTTTACCTGTTTTAAAATAGTTCATGATTTTTTCTTCGTTACTGCCAATAATACGTATCAGGTTTTCTACTTCTGGTAGCTTTGCCTGTTCGGCACAATCGTACCAGTGAATGAGTTGCTTTTCTATCTGCCATTCGTATTTGCCTACGTTTTCTTTATCTAACCATTGCCTGATTTGCAGGGTTAAATCATAAGCTGTTTTAAGTGAAGTGAAGGTTTCAAAAAGCAGGGTGGCTCTTTTTTGTTGTGAGACAGTCCAGTTTTCCGCTCTTTTAAAAAGCACGTACCTGCTCCTGGTAAGCAGTTCTATCTTGGATTCGCCATTGATGAGTCTGGTTTGTTTTTCATATTCCCTTCGTTCTTTTTTGGTGGTGGGCAGTTTTGCGATTTCTTCCTGTTTAAGACGAAGCCTTAACGTCTGTACCGCTTCCACAATATGTTTTACTACGTGGAACTTGTCGGCTACAATGACGGCATTGGGAAAACTTTGTTCACAGAATTTTTCGTACGTGGGACTGAGGTCTGCTGTAATGGTTTTTACCTGTTGTTTTACTTGCGGTATTTTCTCTATCAGCTTGTTTAATTCAGCTACAGTAAGGGTTTCGGCAAGCAGGGCTATCTTACCTGTATCACGGTTGGTCATCACGGTATAAAATTCTTCATCTATCATTTTCTCATCCACACTCATCTGTTCACCAAAATTTTCCGGCTTTAATACGGGTACTGATTTTTCCCGCTTATCTGTACCGGTAAAATTATCTTTACCCCATTGCTTATTTTCAACAGCTTCGGGGTAGCCGCTCAGGTAATTGCGGTACCAGCTATAAACGGTTTGGGGGTTGAGTTGAAGAAATCCTCCGATGGTTGTAAAATTAACCGGCTTCTCATCCACCAATTTCTTTTAAAAAATCCCTGAACTCCTTTGTGGTTTTCATGCCGGGTATGTGAAGGTTGTATTCATTACTGTAATGTTTGGTAGTTCCCTTTTCTTTCCATCTTCGCCGGATCAGACGCAGGTATATTTTCTTTAGCGAAAACGCATGGGTTAAAATGTCTATCTCATTGTTATAACCGTCCATTACAACTTCTTTACCATACAAAGCCTGGGGTATCCGGTCTTCTTTTTCAACCAGTTCAATTACCCATTCCTGAGGTTTGTTCTCAATATGGTTCACTTCAAAATCAACCAGGTATTCCTCTGGTATAAATATCTTAAATGACTCGTAGGCTAAGTCCTTTTGGCGGGGATGTGGCATAACTTCTTTTTGCTCAAAGTTACTCCTAGCACCTCAAAGTATTAATTAGCCTTACTAAAAATGACTGGAAAAATATCAGTATAAATATTGAGCCCTTAAAAAACAATTCACTACCAATCGATAAGGCTAACGCATATCCTTATGCTTTTACAGCACAGGGGGTTGCTATACTTAATGGGCTATTTCACAATATACAGGTAGTTAAGGTAAACATTGCCATTATACAGGTGCTTACTGAAATGGAAGCAGGTAAAAGCTGATGGTACGTCTTACCTGACTTTCTGCTGAACTGGCATTACATCAATTGCAGTTTTAGATATATTCCTATCTTCAAAAGTCATTTCTATTTAAAAAACATTTATCTTAAAAGCATTATTTTAGCCCTCATTAAAATAATGAAGGCTTAAAATTGTATTAAAGCAATGATAAAAATTAAACCGGACTTACAGGCATCTGACTTAACTGCCAAACTGAAAAGGTTCTGGGATCTCTCTGCAAAAAAAATAATTCTTATTGAAAAAAACTACGATCATACCAAAGGCTCCCCCGTATTTACAGCAGCAGGAAAATATACAACAAGAGGCTGGACGGAATGGACACAGGGCTTTGAATACGGCGCTGCTATTTTGCAATACGATGCAACCGGCGATAAAGCCTCGCTTGAAACGGGGCGAAAGAACACCGTTGATGTAATGGCGCCGCATATCAGTCATATAGGTGTGCATGATCATGGGTTTAATAATGTGAGCACCTACGGAAACCTGATGCGCCTGATGCACGAAGGAAAGATACCTTATAACGAATGGGAAAAGCAGTTTTACGTACTGGCATTAAAAATTACGGGAGCCGTACAAGCCAGCCGCTGGACGGTTATCAAAGATGGCGGCTTTATTCATTCTTTCAATGGCCCGCATTCGCTTTTTGTAGATACGATCCGTTCCGTTCGTGCGCTTATTGTTTCGCATAGCCTCGGTCATTTTTTGCAGGCGGAAGGCGATGTAAAGATCAACCTGCTGGAACGGGCGGTACAACACCTTGCAGCCACTGCAAAGTATTCCGTTTTTTATAATGAGGGCCGCGATATATATGATGCATGGGGTCGCACTGCTCACGAGGCTGTCTTTAATGTGAAAGACGGCAATTTCCGCTGCCCCAACTCGCAGCAGGGCTATACCGGTTTCAGCACCTGGACAAGAGGATTGGCCTGGGCGATATGCGGATTTGCCGAGCAACTGGAATGGTTTGATCAATTGCCGGATGATGCTGCCATTCCCGGAGGAAAAAAGGCTGTAATGGATATGATGCTGAAAGCGGCAAAAGCCACCTGCGACTTCTATATTGACAATACGCCTGCCGACGGAATCCCTTACTGGGATACAGGTGCGCCGCAACTGCACCGGCTCGGGGACTATTTAAATAAACCTGCTGATCCCTATAATGATTTTGAACCTGTTGATAGTTCTGCGGCTGCAATAGCAGCACAGGGACTCCTGCGGTTGGGAAAATTTTTACAGCAAAAAGGAGATAAAGAAAACGACGCCAGGTACTGGCAGGCCGGGCTAACAGTGCTGGATACCCTCTTTGATGAGCCATACCTGAGCACAAAAGAAAATCACCAGGGACTGATTTTGCATTCTATCTATCATCGCCCTAACGGTTGGGATTACACGCCGGAAGGCAGTAAAATACCCAACGGGGAATCGAGTATGTGGGGCGATTATCATGCAAGAGAAGCAGCATTATACCTGCAGCGTATTATTAATCACGACACCTATTATACTTTCTTCAATATTCAATAGCTGCAAGGTTTCTACAGAATAATAAAAGCAACAACAATGAGCATCGCTCCATATACAGACCTCTCCCGGTTATGCATACACACCATTACCACCAAACCCTGGGATATTGAAACGGCTGCCCGCAGGTATGCGGCTGCCGGTGTAAAAGGTATTACTGTCTGGCGTGATGCTTTGGAGGGTCGTGATATATGGCAAACCGGCAATATGCTGAGAGATGAAGGGCTAAGTGTAGTATCACTTTGCAGGGGCGGGTTCTTTCCAAACGCAGACAAAAACAAAAGGCAGCTTGCTATTGATGACAACAGGAAAGCCATAGAAGAAGCCGCTGCATTGGGAACATCATTGATCGTGCTGGTTTGCGGCGCCGACCCGGCGCAAAGCCTGGAAGATTCCAGAAAGCAGATACAGGAAGGAATTGAAACCGTACTGCCTGAAGCAGTGGCTGCAGGCGTAAAGCTTGCTATAGAACCTTTGCATCCAATGTATGCAGATACACGCTCTGCCATCAATACTTTAGCACAGGCAAATGATATGGCAGAAGCCATAAGCTCTCCCTGGGCAGGAGTAGCCGTAGATGTATATCATCTCTGGTGGGATCCTGCATTGGAACAGGAGATCAAACGCTGCGGAGAAAATGATCACCTGTTTGCGTTTCATGTCTGCGACTGGAAATCGCCCACCACAGATATGTTGCTCGACAGGGGATTGATGGGTGAAGGATGTATCCCTGTCCGTAATATCCGCTCGTGGGTGGAAGCCACGGGGTTTAATGGCTTTAATGAAGTGGAAATATTTTCAACGCAATACTGGAAAGAAGATCAGCAGGTATTTTTAGAAAAAATAATTAAGGCATACAAGGAGCATGTATAGTACGGCGTACGTGCATGGCTGTTAGTGCATAATAACAATCACACATAAAATAATATAGATGCAGGAACACAAAATAGGTATCATTATGAATGGGGTTACAGGTCGTATGGGCACTAACCAGCACCTGCTGCGCTCTATTGCAGAGATCATTAAGCAGGGCGGCGTAAAGATCGGCCCGGGCGAAACGATCATGCCCGATCCGGTATTGGTTGGCCGCGATGAAAACAAGCTGCAAAAGCTGTGTGCATTGTCTGGTGTAAGCAAAATGACCACTAAGCTCGATGAAGTAATGGCTGACCCTTATTATACCATCTATTTTGATGCACAAACCACTACAAGGCGCGCTGATGCTATACGCAAGGCAGTAGCGGCAGGCAAACATATCTATTGCGAAAAGCCTATTGCTATAGATACCAGAGAAGCGATGGAGCTTTACAAATTTTGTAAAGACGCCGGCGTTAAAAACGGGGTGGTGCAGGATAAGCTCTGGCTGCCGGGCATCCTTAAATTAAAACGCCTGATACAGCAGGGCTTTTTTGGCAAGATATTATCTGTGCGCGGTGAATTTGGCTATTGGGTTTTTGAGGGAGACTCTATTCCTGCCCAACGACCTTCGTGGAACTACCGCAAAGAAGATGGCGGAGGAATAATCATTGACATGCTCTGCCACTGGCGCTATGTGCTCGATAATGTTTTTGGAAAAGTAAAGGCAGTATCCTGTCTTGGCGCCACGCATATACCTGAAAGAATAGATGAGCAGGGCAAGCCATACAATTGCACGGCCGATGATGCTGCCTATGCTACCTTCGAGCTGGAGAATGGCGTTATCGCTCATTTCAATTCTTCGTGGACGGTGAGGGTAAGAAGAGACGACCTGCTGACATTGCAGGTTGATGGCACCAAAGGCTCTGCTGTTGCGGGTTTGCGTGAATGTTATATACAGCATTACGGCAATACGCCCAAGCCGGTCTGGAATCCTGATATAACCCAACCCATTAATTTTTTTGAAGGCTGGAGCAAAGTACCTGAGCAGGAACAATATGACAATGCTTTTAAAGTGCAATGGGAACTGTTTTTAAAACATGTTGTAAAAGGCGATCCGTTTCCCTGGGATTTGTATGAAGGCGTAAAAGGTGTGCAACTGGCGGAAAAGGGACTGGAGAGCTGGGAAAAACGTTGCTGGGTAGATTTGAAGGAGGAAGGTAGAGGGTGAAGGGCGGAAGGTGAAAGATGGAGGGTAGAACGTGAATGTATATGATCATCGTTTGAGTTTTTTACATTCTACTTTTTACGAAATAAAAACAATAAGCAGAAATGAAAAGAGTAGCATTGATCACCGGTGGAACAAGGGGTATAGGCTTTGGCATTGCCACGCAATTGGCAAAAGAAGGCTTTAATCTTGCCGTAAATGGAACGCGGCCGGAGGAAGCGGTACAATCCGCGGTTGAGGAACTGAAAGCATTGGGCGCGGAGGTAATATACTGCAGGGGCAGCATTGCGTCCTCAGCCGACAGGAAGCATATGATCAGCAGCATCAGGGAGCATTACGGCGCTTTGCATATACTGGTAAACAATGCAGGTATTGCCCCGCGTGAACGTAAGGATATTCTTGAAGCCACCGAAGAAAGCTATGATGAAGTGATGACGACAAACCTGAAAGGTTGTTATTTTCTTACGCAACTGGCTGCCAACTGGATGATTGAACAAAAGCAAAAAGACACGGGCTTTAGCGGCGGCATTATTAATGTGAGTTCAATATCCGCAACAGTGGCTTCGGTAAACCGGGGAGAATATTGTTTATCAAAAGCCGGGCTGAGCATGGCAACGCAGCTATTCGCGGTGAGGCTGGGTGAATTTAATATACCGGTGTATGAAGTGCGCCCGGGCGTTATACGCACCGATATGACGGCTGGTGTAAAAGAAAAATATGATAAACTGATAGCTGAAGGATTATGTGTACAGCAACGCTGGGGTGAGCCGGAAGATGTGGGTAAGGTTGTTGCCGCGCTTGCAAAAGGTGATTTTTTATATTCGACAGGGCAGGTAATAATGGTAGATGGGGGGATGACGATACCGAGACTTTGAGAAGGAGAAAGGTTTAGGATGGAGCTTTGGAAGTTAAATTAAAAGATAAACATTTTTCGGAAGGATGGTTGGTAGGAAAAGAAGAGATACATTACTAACAATAATACATACACAACATTTACTAAAAATCATACAATACTGTACATGCAAACACCCACATCTCCATCAACAATAAGCCAGCTTATGCGATTGCCGGTTTTAGTAGCAGCACTCGGTTATATGGTTGATATGTACGACCTTTTCCTGTTCAGCATTGTCCGGGTGCCAAGCCTTGCTTCCTTAGGACTTTCGCAGGAACGAATTATGCAGGACGGGCTTATGTTGCTGAACCTGCAAATGGCAGGTATGCTGATTGGCGGTATTTTTTGGGGAATTATGGGAGATAAGCGGGGAAGGTTATCTGTATTGTTCGGATCTATTTTAATTTATTCTTTGGCTAATATCGGAAATGGATTGGTTCATTCCGTAGGTGTATATGCAGTATTGCGTTTTATTGCAGGTTTTGGACTGGCAGGTGAATTAGGAGCGGGTATTACATTGGTATCAGAAATTTTACCAGCTCAAAAAAGAGGGTACGGGGCAACATTAGTAGCAACGATGGGCGTATTAGGCGCATTGCTGGCTTATCTTGTTTCTTACTTTTTCGATTGGCGCATGTCTTATTTTATAGGTGGCGGATTAGGTTTGTTGTTGCTTATACTTCGCTTTCGTGTTTTTGAATCAGGCATTTTTGTACAGCTTAAAGAACAAAAAGTAAAACGTGGAAACATAAAGATGCTGTTCAATAGCCGGAAACGGTTTTTTAAATACCTGAATGGAATAATTATAGGAATGCCTATATGGTTTGTGGTGGGTATATTAATTACTTTTTCTCCTGAATTTAGTACTGCATTAGGGCTGGACAAACCTATTAACGCAGGTAAAGCAGTAATGCTCGCATTTTCCGGGCAGGTTGCAGGCAACCTTGCAAGTGGCTTTTTAAGCCAGTATTTACAAAGCAGAAAAAAAGCCATCCTGGTATTTATTATGCTATCCGTTTCGATGGTACTTGTTTATTTATTGGCGCCAATTGATTCTGCTACTATGTTGTACGTAGTGTGTGCCTGTCTTGGGTTTTCCAGCGGTTATTGGACTCTTTTTATTACTGTTGCAGCAGAGCTTTTTGGCTCTAATCTCAGGGCTACGGTGGCAACTACCATTCCTAATTTTGTACGTGCAACAGTTATTCCGCTTACCGCGCTTTTCTCTTTGCTAAAACCCAATTCAGGAATTATTTACAGTGCATTGATTACAGGATTGCTTGCATATCTTTTAGCATTTATAGCGCTATTCTTCCTGGAAGAAACGTTTAAAAAAGAAATGAATTACAATGAGGAAGAAAAATGATGTTGCGTTTTATTTCATGCCGGCACAACTAACAAAGCCGCTGCATTAATAAACAAACCGCTTGAAAAACCTGCAGGTCAATCTGTTTGTTGATGTGCTATATGATAAAAGTGCATTGATACAGTTGCTTGAAAGTTATGGTTTCATTGAGCAACGCGGTTTAAGAGAATGTATAAAGAACAAAATATTTGTTTTAAAAGGTCGCTCATTTTCAACACGTAAAATCTACCCCGAAAAAATTATAGAAAACAGTTTGTATACCTGCCGCGGAATAACCCTAAGTGCTTATACTAATAGGGGTATTGGTTTAAACAAAAACTAAATAATTTAGCAAATTGCTTTGAAAAAATTGTACTTTAGTGGATGGCTTTGGATAAGCCGGAAAAAAGGTGAGTTATGCAACTACAAATTATTCACAGCAGGATATATGATATCCGGGGGCAAAAGGCAATGTTGGATCTTGACCTGTCCATGTTATATGAAATTGAAACCAAATACCTGAAACGCGCTGTTCGGCAGAATGCTAAAAGGTTTCCTGCTGACTTTATGTTCGAGCTTACCAAAGATGAGTTTGAGCATTTGAGGTGCAGATTAAGCACCTCAAACCAGCGCGGAGGTAACCGGTACCTGCCATTTGCTTTTACAGAGCAGGGAGTTGCCATGCTCAGCAGTGTGCTGCATACAGATAAAGCTATTCATATGAACATTGCTATTATGAGAGCATTTGTAGAAGCAAGGAAATTAGTAATGGATTATTCAGGATTAAGTGCAGAAGTAAAGGATTTAAAAACACTGGTCTGCCTGCATAACGAACAGCTTACCCAAATTTTTGCAGCAATGGAAAATCTTTCTGCAGAAAAGGAAAATGAAAAAAGTTGGGAGAACAGAACGATGATTGGTTTCAGCTTAAGCAAAAATGCTGTGATATAATAATGTAAAATCTGGCTGAGAGATATTGCAAAGTATGAAACACTGATGGAAACCATCCGTGACACTCCGTTTTATCTGTGTCTTCCATGTTCTATCCAAAATAAGATGGTTACATCAATTAAAATCATCTTACCTCCACCGCTTCCTTTAAACTGATAATATGATACAATTTTATGGTAAGCGCATGAAAGAGCATTTTCGCGTTAGCGTTTCTTTCTATATAATACACTGCCTTATCAAGCTCTTCAATAATTAACTGGTGTTGAGACAGAGCGGCGATTTTATTCAGTCTTTCCGCAAAATCTTTTTCCGCATCAGGCAATTGATTACCAAGCTCCGGCATAATTTGCAAACGGATACTTTGTTCCAGCAGGTGATTAAAATATCTTAAGAATTGTTTTTGTTTTTCGCGCCCCTGCCTGCTTATTTCTTCTACCCATTTTACCTGGGCAACCGGGCCCGTTCTTACAATTGCGTTTAGCCATTCCCGTAACATACTCTGCCAGTCTTCGCCGGTGTGTTGCAGCAACTGCAGAGCTTCGCGATAGTTACCTTCACTCACTAATGATATTTGCCTTGCCTGGTCGGGAGAAACAGAAGCTCTTTGCTGCAATGCGGCCTGGATTTCTGACGCCTGTAATGCGGGTATTTTAACCAGTTGTGTCCGTGATAAAATAGTAGGTAAAATCAGGCTTTCGTTTTCTGCAACCAATAAAAACAAAGTATTGGGTGGCGGCTCCTCAATCAGCTTAAGCAGTTTATTGCCCTCATTACCTAAATACTCAGGCAGCCACATCAGCAATATCTTAAAATTACTTTCAAAGCTTTTCAAATTAAGTTTCCTGATTATGTCTGCACATTCGTATGCAGTAATATTACCCTGCTTGTTTTCTGCACCAATAAATTGTAGCCAATCATATGCATTGCCATAAGGATATTGCTGCACAAACTCCCTCCATTCCGTTATATAATCCGTACTTACAGGTTTGTCACCCGCTTTCCTGGGAATAACAGGATATGAATAATGAATGTCAGGATGCACCATTCCTGCAACTTTGGAATATGTAGCTTGTTTTTGTATCCACGCATCGGCTTCAGTCCAGGTAGTATGTGCTGCTTTTTCTGAAGCAGGCGACTCATCCCCGAATAGTGATGGAGCAGATTCCGCTGCATCATTACCTGTAGAAAATAAACTCACATAATTGGCAAAAGCAATGGCAAGCGGAAGCGCACCTGAACCTTCTTTTCCCAACAATAATAATGCATGGCTTAACCGGTTTTGGTTAACCATTTGAATAAGGTGATCCTTCACCTCGTTCTGCGCTATAACATCTTTAAACAACATGAAGCGCTAAAGTAAATCAATCCTGTGAAATGCACCCTCAGGAAATGCCTTTATACTTAACAGAGCGAAATTTTGCAGCGCTATCCTTATCTTTTTTGGCCGATTTCTTCACAGCCTCTCCATATTTTTCCATTACAAGTGCGGCGCTGCCAATAAGTTCAGCTTCGTAGCCTAATTGAGATAATGCTATTTCGGTATTGGCAGACAAACGGGGAATACAATGTTCATTCAATGCCTGCTGAATAGGTGCCTGCCATATTTTACCTGCAGAAGCGCCTCTTCCACTTAATACTACAATACCCGGATTGAGTAAATGTATGAGTATCGCAATACCCCGTCCTATATTATATCCTGCTTCTGATAATAACTCAATAGCAAACCTGTCGCCCTTGCCTGCAGAATTGATGATGGTTTCCGCATCTTTTTCAAGATTTTCTTCCCTGCCGGAAATCAATTGCTTCAAAGCGGTAACCCTTCCTGCCTGTATACCGTTTTTTGCTTTTTCAACTATAACAAAAAGAGAAGTCTCCGTTTCAAGACAACCGCTTTTACCACAACTGCACAGCTTGCCGTTGTTGAATAAGGGTATATGGCTGAACTCGCCGGCAAAACCATTCTCTCCCCTAAACAATTCTCCGCCCATTACCATACCCAAACCTACACCCCACCCAATATTAATAACCATTGCGTTTTTGCGGTTGCGCGCAGCACCAAAACGCAACTCTGCCAATGCTACTATACTGGAGTCGTTTTCTATAAATGCCGGTATACCTGTTTTCTTTGAAATATATTCTGTAAGGCATTCACCATTTGTTTTTAGAAATGTATAGTTTGCTCCTTCATTTGCATTTACAAATCCCGGCATGCCAATACCAATACCTGCAATTTTATTTTTGCTGATGCCGGGCTGCGCAATCACTTCTTCAATACGTTTTACCAGAACGTATAATGCATCAGGGTTATCTGCAAGGCGCAATTCAAATTTTTCTACAGGCAGCACATAATTATTCCGCATATCCATAATAGCTATACGGGTAAAAAATTGGTCCATTGCTACGGCTACAGTATAAAATATGTCGTCTTTAAGCGAATACATCAGCGGGCGCCTGCCGCCACTGGAGGGCGCATACCCTGTTTCAGCCACTGTACCTTCTGCAATAAGTTCATTCAGCATTTTGGTGGTAAGCGATAAACTCTTTTCAATTTTTGAACTTAACTCAGCGCAGGATAGCAGGTTAGCAAAATAAAGCTGTCTTATAATTTTTTTCTTGTAGGATAAACTTTTACCAGCCATTTAATTAATATAAGTTGATAAAATAGTTTTTATGATTCATTGGTAAGTTAACACAAGTTTGCAAATAAAGGCCAGGCATTTCAAATTTCAATACTTCATTATCAGGCTTCTGCACCCATCCAGATTGCACCATTAATGCTATTGCGGGAGGCGCCGGTAACAGTTGCCATTACATTATTTTCTTCCCGCCATCTCAGCACGCCTATCAATGCCATAACGAGCGCTTCTTTGTAAAGCACCACATTTTGCGCGGGCACTACTACTATTATATTTAATGAAGAAAGATGATGTTGTATTCTTTCCATTAAAAAATTATTCAATGCTCCTCCGCCTGTTGCCAAAAGCTTTGCCTCTGCCGTCTGGTATCCGCTTATTTTTTCAATAGCGTTTTTTACCTGGACGGCAATATGCTCAGCATAGGTTGCTAATAAGTCTTCTGTTGAGCAGCCTGAATTTTCCAGCATCGGAAATACAATATCAATACCAAAACTGTTGGCTAATGATTTGGGGTATGCTTTACCATAATAGTCAAGTTCGTTTAACCGTTGCAGTAAGGTTTCGTTTACCGAGCCGGTACGGGCTATACTACCTTCATTATCATAATCTTTCCCAAGCTTTTCTGAGAGCATATTCAGTACCCTGTTAGCGGCACATATATCAAATGATAAATATTCTCCATGCTGTACAGATGATATATTAGCGATGCCCCCAATATTCAGGCAATACGGATAATCACTAAAAAGCAATTTATCTCCTATTGGCACTATAGGAGCGCCTTCCCCACCCAGGGCTACATCCAGCGCTCTTAAACTGCTAACAACAGGAATGCCTGTTTCGGCAGCTATTGCAGCGCCATCTCCCAATTGTGCCGTCATTTTTTTATACGGTACATGAAAGGTTGTATGACCATGCGATGCTATCAACTGCACCTTATATTCCAATTGATATTTGTTAATAAATTCATTTACCAAAGAACCGGTATAATGTCCATATTCCGTATCTAACAACAGGTAATTCAATGCATTAAGTGTTGTTGAAGATTGCAATTTGTTTTTCCACGCGGTACTGTATACATAACAATCGGCATGTATTATATCAAAGCTCCATTTTCCTGCGTTTTCATGCAAATGGACGAACGCAATATCCAGTCCGTCTAATGAACTGCCACTCATAAGGCCAATAGCTCTGTAAATCATTAAAGAAATTTTAGATTATAGATTACAGCGTTTAGATTTGTTGGGTAAAACTATTGATTTACATCGAACTATTGGAAACCAAAACCACTGTTTCATGGTCATCAATCTTAGTGCAGAGCATTCATTAATGAGTAACTGGGTTGCCGAACTAAGGCATACTGAAATTCAGACAGACAGGATGCGCTTCAGGCGTAACCTGGAAAGGATAGGTGAGGTAATAGCGTATGAAATCAGCCAGAAACTGGAATGGGAAGAAAAAGAAGTACCAACACCGTTGGGTGTTTCCGTATGCAAAATGCTGAAATATCAACCGGTATTAGCAACCATACTGAGGGCCGGAATACCATTGCACCAGGGCTTGTTAAATTATTTTGATAAGGCAGATAATGCCTTTATTTCGGCATATCGCAAGCACCACAGAGATGGGTCTTTTGAAATAAATATTGAATATGTTTCCTGCCCGGATATTAACAACAGGGTAATAATTATTTCGGATCCGATGCTGGCAACAGGCGCTTCTCTTGTAAAAACCATACAGTTTTTAAAAGCTGAAGGAAAGCCGAAGGAAATACATATAGTATCAGCTATTGCATGCACTATAGGTATTGAACTGGTAAAAAGAGAAGAACCGGGGGTGAATGTATGGTGTGGGGCAATAGATGATGAACTTACTGCCAAAGGTTATATAGTGCCAGGTTTGGGAGATGCAGGTGATCTTGCATTTGGCTCAAAAGTTCAGTCTTAATAAAAAGAATTTGTAACTTGACAAACAATTAAACCCGGATGAAAAAGCTTACCACCCTGATTGTAGTACTGATTGCTTATGTGCAGGGATTTGCGCAGGATCCGCATTTTTCTCAATTCTTTGCATCACCTTTAACATTAAACCCTGCCTATACCGGGAAATTCGATGGCACTTTTCGTGTAGCCGGTAATTACCGCAACCAATGGCCTACCATTAATAATGCATTTACTACCGCAACTGCTTCAGTTGATTTTGGCATTATACAAAAGCGATTACCCGAGTTTGATACCTGGGGTGTAGGTATTATGGGCCTGAACGATCAAAGCGGAAATAAGATACTGAATAATAATTTTATCTCTCTTTCTACAGCTTACCATAAAGCCCTGGATGAAAACGGGTACCACACCCTTACCGTTGGGTTCCAGGGAACCTATGCCAACAAAAGATTAGACGTTTCTAAAGCAACTTTTGAAGACATGCTGCGGGCAGACGGTTTTACAGGCACTACCCAGGAAGATTTTGCAAGTAATACCAGCAATATTAATCTTAACTATTTTGATGTAAATGCAGGGTTGTTATACTCAGGAAGTACAGATGGATATAATAACTTTTACCTCGGCGTTTCTACATATCACATTAATCGCCCTAAGGAATCATTTACAGGCGGTAATTATATTCTCAATCCACGATTAACCGTACATGGCGGCGGGTATGTGCCTGTAGGCAGGATTACTACATTACATGCAAGTTTTATACACCAGCGCCAGGCAGGAGCTTCAGAAACTGTTGCGGGTGCAGCGCTTTCATTTAAGCTGAATGATGACGAAGATACGGAGACTGCACTTTACACGGGGTTATGGTATCGCTTTAAAGATGCATTTATTCCGTATGTGGGAATTGAATTTGCAGGGCTAAGAATTGGATATAGTTACGATGTAAATAACTCTTCGCTTAATACAGCCTCCAACAGCAGGGGGGGTAATGAAATTTCACTTATTTATGTAAGAAAAGCAGGCGACCCGAACAGGAGGAAATTGAGTTGCCCGAAGTTTTAAAAAAGCAAGAAATATTTAAATTAATATTTCCTCTTTCTCTATCCATAATAATTCACAAGCTCTCCAGCAATTCTACCACCTTCTCATTTTTAAGAATGAAATAACCAAGCCGATCGTTACTGATACCGTCTTTTAACTGGTAACTGAATTCCAGCTTATCGTTGCTGATATTAGTTTCAAAATATTTGAAAGATATATTGGGATGGTCCTTGATTTCATCGCCAATTTCATACAGGTGGGTTGATAAAACAAATAATGAGCTTTTAATTTTAATCAGCCCGTTTATAACAGCCAAAGAACAACGCATGGCATCCTGGACATTGGTTCCTTTAAACAATTCATCAATTAATACAAGCCACTTTTTGCCGTTGTTTATGGTGAGAATGGTTTTCTTTATACGCTGCACCTCGTTAAAGAAATAGCTTTCTCCTTTCATAATATTGTCTTCTACATTAATATTACTCAGCACGCCGTCAAACAAAGAAAGTTCAAGATTTTTAGCAGGCACTCCCATGCCAAGGTGGGCAAGAAATACCGCTACCCCCAACGATTTTATAAAAGTGCTTTTACCAGCCATATTAGCGCCCGTAAGAAAAAGAAAATTGCTGCTGGGTGATAGCTGTATATCGTATGAAACGGGCTTAGGCAATAGGATATGATAAATCTTTTCCGCCTTTATATACGGCTCATCAGTAATTACAAAGCATGGAAATGTAAGCTGGTATTGCTGAACGGCTTTTGCCATGGAATACCAGGCATCTAACTGGTAATAAATTTCAGCAAGCTCTTCGTACCGGGATTTAAAGCTTTGCTTAAAAAAATGCCCGAAATATAAAATTTCTTTGGATGAAAATTTTTCGCCGGCTTTTTTGTTTGCAAGTTCCTGCAAAGGCTGGTGCAGTAATAAGCTGCGTATACGGGAAGCAAATAGTTGTAAGCGCGGTGATGCTTCCGGGGTTTCTATCAGCAAGGATATTTGTTGTAATCCCACAATAAAATCACGGAAATGTGTAACCGAATAACGGATCAATCCATAATCAACACTATGAAATGTTTTATAAGCCTGTATACTGAATACATCATTTGACCTCGGAACAGGATCAAGCTGTGTGTCATAAAATTTATCAATCATCATCATGGTTCCGTTGGTAATGGAAGCCGGCCAATGATCAATACAAGACAATATAAGCCTGATTATTTTTTGTGTATCAAGAATTTTTGTGAGATCGCCGGTCGGATCATTCATCATCCAGCGCAGCCACTCCTTACCTCCGTTGGTACGGGTAAAGTTAATTTTATGAAATACGGAAAACTCCTCTTCATGGCTGAAAAGAGCGAGATCATTGTATGTTGTTTTATCTATCTGCATTATTATACATCCCAACTGAAAAATCTGTACTTACCTGTTAAAGCTTAACCTCATTCCCTTATTAGATTCATCCCACTTAGCATTTCCATAATTTTCATATACTAAATTTCCATTCACAAAGGTATGGGTGATGGTAGCAGGGAATGTAAACCCTTCCAAAGGGCTCCATCCGCATTTGTATAATATACTACCAGGTTCAGCCTTTGATGGCTTGTTAATATCTACTATTACCAGGTCTCCCCAATATCCTTCGCGTATATATCCCCTGTCTTTAATATTAAAACAATCTGCCACGGCATGGCTCATTTTCTCCACAATTTTCTCCAGGCTTATTTTACCCTGTTGGTAATAATGCAGCATAAGCAATAATGGATGTTGCACCAGGGGCAATCCCGCATGCGCATGCTCGTAAGTAATATCATTCTTTTTGACCAATGCCGTTTGTTCATTCCTGTAATACCCTTTTTCCTGCAATGTGTGAGGTGCATGGTCTGTTGCAATAACATCAAGCCTGTCGTCGAGCAGGGCTTTCCACAATCCTTCTTTATTATGCTTTGCCTTAATAGCCGGGTTGCATTTTATAAGATAACCCAACTGCTCATAATCGCTGCTGTCAAAATGAAGATGATGAACACATACTTCACAGGTAATACGTTTATCTTTTAACGGTATAAGGTTGGTAAATAGCTGTAATTCTTTTTCTGTGGATATATGCAGTATATGCAGGCGGCTGTTGTGTTTTTTGGCGAACTGTATAGCTGTGAATGAAGATTCAAAGCAGGCTTCTTCGTCGCGGATTACGGGATGGTCAGATGCCGCTAATACCGGCTTTGATTGCTTTAGCTTTTCATAGTTGGCTTTAATTATTTTTTCATCTTCGCAATGTGTGGCTATCAGCACTTCACTTTCCCTGAAAATTCTATCGAGTGTAAGGTAATTGTCTACCAGCATATTACCGGTGCTTGACCCCATAAAAATCTTTACCCCGCAAATATCTTTTTTAAAGGCATTCACTTTCAGCACTTCTTCCGCATTGTCGTTAGCCGTGCCCATAAAAAAAGAATAATTTGCCAACGAGGTTTGCAAGGCAATAGTATACTTATCCTCAAGCAACGCTATGGTTAACGCGTTTGGTACAGTATTAGGCATTTCCATAAAGGAAGTAACGCCACCGGCTACCGCAGCTTTAGATTCTGAATATATACTGGCTTTATGTGTTAATCCCGGCTCCCTAAAATGCACCTGGTCGTCTATAACGCCGGGTAAAAGATATTTCTCCTCTCCGTCAATCTCTTGTACGTTGTTAGTCAATGTAATCGCTTTTGCCATCTTTTCTATATGCCCGTTCTTTATTAAAACATCCATTACGGCAATACTGCGCTCATTAACTACATTTATATTTTTAATTAAATAATCTTTCATCTTATACGAATAATATGCATGCAATTTAAATGAATACCTTTACTTTTACACACCTTTACAAGTCCGATCCCAATATCTTAGGCCCTGATAATCTTCCCTGAATTAATGTTTTGAAACATTGTGTATAATGAAGAAACTTACTATTTCTATTCTGATTATTTATGCTGCATTCACCGCACAAGGCCAGCAAAGAGCTAAAATGAATTTTGATCTTGATAAAATATGGAGTGGCTATTTTGATGAGCGGAAATATGTGGTGCATTTAATGAATCAATCTTCAAGATTTGCCTGGATACAATCAGACACCGGGGTTAGCGCTCCACAGGTAATACTGGCGCTGGATTTTAATACCGCCCGTATTGTAGATACTTTATTTTCAAACCAGGTAAAAAGAGATACAGACTCTCTCGCCACTACTTTTACTTATTTCCAGGATTTTCTTTTTTCGCCAAACGATAGTAAAATACTTATTCAAACACAGATTGAACCTTACAACAATATCTCGCAGAAATCATTTAATTATGTTTGGGATACCGATAAAAAAAACCTGAACGTTGTATCCGCAAACGGCAAGCAGTTGTGCCCTGTATTTTCGCCTGATAGTAAATATCTTTCTTATGTTTTGGATGGCAACCTGTATTTACTGGATATTGATAAAAACGAAACAATACCGGTTACAGTAGACGGGGCGCCTGGCGAGTTTATATACGGAATGGCTGATGCGCTGTACGAAAATGGCTTTGGCATGACAAAGGCATACGAATGGAGCACCGATGGTAAATATATAGCCATGCTGCGTTTTAATGAAAATACGGTAAAGCAATACCCCGTTACCACTTATGAGCGGCCTTATGCCGAAGTGCGCAGGCAACGTTACCCGCTTGCCGGTGAAATGGTACCGGATGTAAAAGTTTTTGTTTATGATATTGCCAATAAGCTTTTTATTTCAATTGATGTTGGCGTAAACCCGGATCAATATATTACCGGCATTAAATGGGTGCCTGATAATAAAACGCTGTTGGTACAAAAACTCACCCGGGATCAAAGGAGGCTGGAAGTGTTAAAAGCAGACGCACTTACAGGTAAAAGCAATGTTCTTTTTGCAGAAGATCGCCTGGATAATTATGTTGCTGTTAATACAGACAATGGTTGGTTTATTAATGAGGGGAAATCCTTTTTATGGCTAAGTGAAAAAGACGGATACCGCCACATTTATAATATCAGTCTTGATTCTGCAGGTATGCAGCCGCTTACTTCCGGTAAATGGGAGGTATTATCCGTAGAAGCAACAGATGATATTAAGAAAGAGATATTTTTTACCTCTAACGAAATAAGCTCAAGGCAAAAACAATTGTATAAAATAGGTTATGATGGCAAAAATAAAGCGCGTATTACATCTGCGGCGGGCTATCATGAAGTAATCATCAGTAATGATAAAAGATTTTTCTTTGATGAGTTTTCTGCTATAAATACACCATCGGTATACCAGGCTGTTTCTATCAATGGAAAGGATCCTAAAAAGTTAATTGAGAATAAAGATCTGAAAGATCGCATGAAAGATTTCGGTATCCCGGATGCCGATTTCTTTACCGTTAAAGCTAACGACAGCATGGTTATGAATGGCTGGCTTATCCGCCCTTACCAAACCTCCAAATCTAAACTGCCATTAATATTATATGTATATGGCGGCGCTACAAAGCAGGAATCGCTTGATAAATGGAATGATAAATTTACACTCACTATGCGCTGGCTGGCCAACCAGGGCTATATGGTAGCATGTATAGATCCAAGAGGAACTCCCGGCAAGGGTGAAGCTTTCAGAAAAAGTAATTATAAATCTTCCGGCGATATTGAAATAGAAGATATACTGAAAGTGAAAAATTTTCTTTTTAGAAATTATCGCATTGATACTGCGCGAACTGCGGTTATGGGTTGGAGTTATGGCGGTTACCTGGCTGCTTTGGCACAAACCAAGTATGCGGGGCAATTTAGTGCTGCCATAGCTATTGCACCGGTAACCAACTGGCGGTTTTATGAAAATATTTATGCGGAACGCCTGCTTGGTTTGCCCAGCGAAAACGCGGAAATATATAAACAGGCTTCACCTGTTACATTTACCGATAATTATAAAGGCGGTTTGTTTTTGGTGCATGGAACTGCTGATGATAATGTGCATTTGCAGAACAGTCTTGAGCTGAGCAAGCAATTAACCAACAGCAGGAAAACAAATTTTGATCAGCATTTTTATGCAGATAAAACACATAATCTTAGTGACGGCACACCAAATATATTGCGCATTAGCCTGTACACACGAATAAAGGATTTTTTAGACAAGGAATTTAAATAAGACCGCTTTTCGTAAGAAGAGCAATGTAAAGGGCTCACATTTTTTTGACTTAGATTAATATTATCCCCTTACCTCCCTGCTTTGGAAAACAATTGCCAAGCTATCTGCTTATAGTGTAAATTACAGCACTAAATATTTTGCAACTATCCATAGCGAAAGCTTATAATTTTTGCCATTGAGTACCCAAAGAACTATATGTGCCAAGAGGATTGTAGTATTAAATACGCTGGCCTTATTTTTTGTTGCGCATATTCATACAGCTTCAGCACAGTCAGACAATCCTTATCATATAAATGGCAATGCGTCGCAGGAAAACTGCAATTGTTATACCCTCACGCCTAACCAGGCTTTTGCATCCGGCTCGGTATGGAATATCAATAAAATCAATCTTAACCAATCATTCGATTATCACTTTAATGTTTATTTGGGATGCAATGATACAGAAGGCGCAGACGGAATTGCTTTTGTGCTGCAACCTATAAGCACAAGCATAGGCAGTTCCGGCGAGGGATTGGGCGTAGAAGGCGTATCGCCATCTGTGATTGTTTCGATTGATACTTATCAAAATACCAATAAAAATGATCCGGCATACGATCACATCGATATTCATTTAAATGGCGACCTCACTCACGGCACAGCCAATAATATTGCCGGGCCCGTGCAGGCTTTAGCCGGCAGTGATAATATTGAAGATTGCCAATGGCATGTATTCAGAATATCATGGGATGCTGTAAATAAGGTGATCAATGTTTATATGGATGGCAATCAAAGGTTAACTGCCGGCACAGATCTTGTACAAACTGTTTTTTCGGGTGATCCCATGGTGTTCTGGGGATTTACGGCTGCAACCGGGGGCGCAACCAACCAACAGAGATTTTGTACTTCACTTAATGCTGAATTTTCTCTGCCTCCCAATCAAATAACCTGTTATCCAACACCTATACAATTTGTTGACAGCTCAACTTCATTTGGAAATATAGTGAAATGGTTTTGGGATTTTGGGGATGGCACAACAGACACCACAGCACATCCTCCATTACATGTATATCCCAAACCGGGTAACTATGCCGTTAAACTGAATATACTTGGCAATAACGGATGTTTGTCTGACACTTTTGAACAGCAGGTAATAGCAGGTTCAAAGCCTGTGGCAAATTTCGATTTTAAATCACCTCCCTATTGCGATAATAAAATGATCCCGTTCAATGATCTGTCAGAGGTTACTTATGGAACAATTGATTCCTGGAAATGGACAGAGAATGGTAACAGCATTATTACAAATGATGGCGGATACTATAAACAATTACCTGCCGGTATAAACAATATTTCATTACAGGTCAGTACAAAAGAAGGATGTGTGTCAGAGACTGTAAGTAAAACAATAACGGTAGGACTGCATCCCGAAATAATTATAGGTGGGCGAACATATGCATGCAAAGAAGAAGAAGTTCGTTTTATAGCTACCAATGAAACCCCTACGCTGTCCATCCAGTCGTTTAACTGGGTTTTTGGAGATGATCAAACAGGCAGCTCCTCTACCGCTTTTCACAGTTATGCTGATACAGGCACATATACTGTATCGGGATACGCCATTGCGGATAACGGATGTTCCTCGGATACGCTTTCTCAAAACATTACTATTTACGGCACTTATGCATATGCAGGAAACGATACAGTAGTTGCCATTGGGCAATCGTTGCAGCTCCAGGCTTTTGGAGGTAAATATTTTAGCTGGTCGCCTTCTTTTAATCTGAATGATGCTGAGATAGCTGATCCAATTGCAGCAATTACTGACGATATTACTTATACAGTAACTGTATCCTCCGACGCTGGTTGTGCCACAACAGATGATATAACAATAAAGGCTTTCAAAGGCCCGGAGTTTTACCTGCCGAATGCATTTACACCTAATGGCGACGGAAAGAATGACATTTTCCATTTTACAGCAGTTGGAATACCGGAGATACACTATTTCAGCATCTTTAACCGCTATGGGCAAATGGTATATTCCTCAAAAAATCCTAACCAGGGTTGGGATGGAACAGTGAATGGCAGGCCTCAATCAACTGATACTTATGTATGGATGATTGAAGGAAAGGATTATTCAGGAAAACTTATAAAAAGAAAAGGAACCGTAACACTGCTGAGGTAGATCGATTTTTAAAAGGCATGTGAAAATCTCTTATACCTTGTATCCTGCACCTTTCGCCCTGCACCCTTCATCAAGCTTTTTTAAATACAGAGGTCGCCGTATGTCCGCCAAACCCGAAGGTATTGTTTACAACATAGTTCACCGGCTTTTGTACTGATTGCCCGATAATAATATTCATCCCTACAGGTATTTTTTCGTCCAGCTCTGTTGTATTGATTGTTGCAGGGATAATATCATTTTTAACAGATAATACGCTGATGATACTTTCAATAGCGCCGGCGCCACCCAGCAAATGCCCTGTCATTGATTTGGTAGCGCTGATAGCTACAGGTAATTGTCCAAAAACTTTTTTTATTCCCTGCAATTCACCAATATCTCCCAAACCTGTTGATGTAGCATGTGCATTAACGTAATCAATTTTATCAGGAGAAATTTTTGCATCTGCGAGGGCCTTACTTATTCCCAGTGTTGCGCCTAATCCATCCGGAGGCGTTCCGGTTAAGTGATAAGCATCAGCAGCCATGCCGCCGCCAATTAATTCAGCATAAATATTAGCGCTTCTTTTTACGGCGTGTTCCCATTCTTCAAGTATAAGCGCGCCGCCGCCTTCGCCAATAACAAAACCATCACGGGTTTTATCAAAAGGGCGTGAAGCCGTAAGATAATGCTCATTATTTTTTGATAATGCCTGTGCTGCTCCAAAGCCACCTACAGAAGCAGGTGTAATACCAGCTTCTGAGCCGCCTGCCACCATAATAGTTGCTTTACCTAAACGTATAGTATCAAAGGCGCTGATAATGCCGGTATTGGAAGATGCGCAGGCAGAAACGGTACAATAGTTTGGACCATGCAGCTTATGACGGATAGAGATAACGCCTGCTGCTATATCAACAATCATTTTTGGAATAAAGAATGGGTTGAATCTCGGTGTGCCATCGCCCAAATAATATTCTTTTACCTGCTCTTCAAAGGTAGCCATACCCCCATTTCCGGAGGCCCATATTACCCCAACTTCATACCGTTCCTGCTGAGGCATATTTGCAAAATCCAATCCTGAATCTTTTATTGCCTGGTCGCTCGCCGCAATTGCGTATTGCGTAAACAGGTCGTATTTTTTAAGTTCTTTTTTATCAATATATGCTTCTGCATTAAAATCTTTTACTTCACAGGCAAAGCGTGTTTTAAATTTTGACGCGTCGAATTTTGTAATGGGCCCTGCGCCGCTTTTTCCCGAAATTATATTTTGCCAAAAAGTATTTACTGAATTACCCAGTGGGCTTATAACGCCAAGTCCTGTAATAGCTACTCTTTTCATAATATATTTTTATGCGGCTGCAATAATATTCCTAAATAATGTATTCTCCAATTAATGCTGATTTATTCGGGCTATCCGCCTGCCTGTAAGTTCCGCATTGATATACGGATGAAATGTGCGACGTCCCGCGATATACATCAGGGTAAACAAGAAGCGATGCCATGAGCTTTACTATCGGTATCAAAAAAAATTTCTATCTTGATCTCTTCATTGAAAATGATTATTATGGAACAAACTGTATTGGGTATCGGAACAAGACTGCAACACACACAATTTGGCCCCGGCGTAATAGTGGGCGTTAAATATGCCACTTATATTATTTCGTTTATACATCACGGTATAAAAGAGATTGATAAAACAGATCAACATCTTGATGAAATAATTGCCGAGAATGTAACCGCTGAGGTAGAAACGGTTTCGGATACGGAAAAATCGCTGCTGAAAATTTTACGGCTATGGGGAGGCATTACAGAAAATGTTCCTTTGGGCGACAGGTGGATCGGCGGTACCATGGTATTGCAACCTTCTGATCCTTCGTTAAAGCCAAAAGAAGTTCCTATTGATGTATTCTTTCATAAAATAGTAATGCTGCGCGACAGGATAAGGGTGCTTGAGCAACAAATTAATGCACACAAAAAATTGACGGATGAAGATAAAGTGAGCCTGCAGCAGTATATTACAAAGATATACGGTTCACTTACTACATTTAATGTATTGTTTAAAAATAAGGAGCAATGGTTTATTGGGGAGAAAGGAGGGAAAGAAGATTAATAATATAGTCGTGAGAGGTAAAACGAGAAAGGTGAAATGAGCTTTCACATTTCACGTCTGTCCTCTCACATTTCACGTAAGTCCTATTGATTAAAATAACGCTGTAATTATGAAACTGTCGTTCTGTTTGGCTGTTTGTTTTGTTACACTTTATGCAAATGCACAAAATTATAAAACTGTGCATGAGCAGGCAGTGGTTGTGGATACGCATAATGATATCCTTTCTACCGCAATAGAAAAAAAACTGAAGATTGATGAAAATCTTATTGGAAAAACACATTCTGATGTTGCACGATTTAAAAAGGGAGGTATTGATGTTCAGGTGTTTTCTATTTTTTGTGATGAAACTTTTGGCAGGGGAACAGCTTTTAAGTTTGCTAACCGGGAAATTGATTCATTATATACTGTTGTTGCAAGAAACCCCGGCAGAATGATGATCGTTTGTACTCCTGCGGAATTAGAACAAGCCATTGAACAAAATAAATTAGCCTGTATGATTGGCGTAGAAGGCGGGCATATGATAGAAGACCGGCTGGACTATCTTGACAGCTTGTTTAAAAGAGGAGCAAGATATCTTACACTTACCTGGAATAACTCAACAGAATGGGCTACCTCAGCAAAAGATGAAAGCGCCGCACAGAAAGAAGGCAGGCCCTTATCACATGCAGGACTAAATGATTTTGGTAAAACCGTTGTGAAAAGAATGAATGATATGGGGATGATGACAGACCTTTCGCATGTTGGCGTTCAAACATTTTGGGATGCTATACAAACTACCACAAAGCCGGTTATTCTTTCTCACAGCAGCGTGTACAAATTATGCCCTGTACCCAGGAATGTAACTGATGAACAAATAAAAGCAGTGGCCAAAAATGGCGGTGTAATACAGGTTAATTTTTATTCAGGATTTTTAGACAGCAATTATCTTACCAGGAGAAAAACGCTTTTTGCAAATCACCAGGCAGAAATGGATTCTTTAAAAAAGCTGAACAAAGGCGAGTATGAAATAGGTGACTGGCTTGCGCAGAGGTATAGAAAAGATATGGAGAAAATTCGTCCACCTTTTTCTTCCATTATTGATCATATAGATTATATAGTAAAACTTGTTGGTGTAGATTATGTGGGCATTGGTGCAGATATGGATGGTGTTGAATCTTTACCGCAGGGAATAAATGGCATACAGGATTTTCCGAAAATTACAAAAGCACTGCTTGCTAAAGGTTATTCTGTTGAAGACGTTAATAAAATTATGGGAGGAAATTTTATTCGTGTGTTTAAGGCAAACAGTGATTAGCTGATAGCTTTCAGCCGTACTTATCACTTACCGCTTTCTTCTTCATCCCATTCTCCCAGCCCTTTTCTTGTCATTACCGGTTCATCGCCTGTACAATCAATTATGGTTGAGGGGATCATACCTCCTATACCGCCATCAATAACAATATCTACCAGCTTATTAAAATTCGCTTCCATCAATTCAGGGTCGGTATATTCTTCAACCATTTCGCCTGGCAAGGTTGTACTTAGTATTGGATGACCCAATTCTTTTACAATTGTTCTTGCAATAATATTCTCAGGTACTCTTATACCTACTGTATTCTTTTTACTTTTTAAAATTCTGGGCACTTCTTTACTGGAAGGCAGGATAAAAGTATAAGGACCTGGCAAATGATTTTTTAATAAACGATATAAGGAGGTTGATATACTTTTTGTGTAGGTGCTCAAGTCACTGAGATCGTGGCATACAAAAGAGAAATTGGCTTTACCCGGGTTGATGTTTTTTATTCTCGCAATACGTTCAATAGCTTTATGCTGAAAAATATCACAACCTAAACCATAGATGGTGTCGGTAGGGTAGATGATAATTCCGCCGGATTGCAAACATTCAACAACGGTTTTTATTTGCCGGGGTTGCGGATCAACTGGGTGTATATGTAAAAGCATGCATTGTTTTTGTGAATGAGTGAATAGGCAATGGTCGTTAGTGCAGTTTATTTTCCACACAGCATACTCCGTTAATCATTCCAAACCTTTGTGCCTTCACTGCAATTGGCGCAGATATCAATATTTTTTCTGCTTTCCATTAACTCACGGCGGAATTGTTTATAATTATCATTATGCCATATTTCTTTAAAAGACTGCATTTGCAGGTTGCCAAGCCTGTGCATGGCATCTTTATCAAAACAACAGGGTACAACCATGCCATCCCACGTAATAACATTTGCATGCCAAAGTTTCCAGCAATGGTTATTTAATTTATTCTTTACTGCAAATGTTCCTGCACTGTTTTTCCTGTAGCGACTGTATTTATCAATGGTGGGAATAAGATTATTCGGGTCGTTTTCATAATCATATACCTGCGCGGTTTTAAACCATACATCATCCACACCTATTTCTTTTGCCAGTTGTTTTACATCTTCCACCTGATGTTCGTTTGGTTTTACCACAAGAAACTGGAATATGATAAACGGCGTTTTACTTCTAAGTGCGTTCTTCCATTTTACAATTTTAGTTGCGCCCTCCAGCACTTTATCCAGCTTGCCGCCTCTCCTGTATTGCTGGTATACTTCCTGCGTTGTGCCGTCAATAGAAATAATCAGCCTGTCAAGCCCACTCTCAATTGTTTTTTTCGCATTTGCATCATTAAGATAATGTGCATTGGTTGAGGTTGCGGTATAAATTTTTTTATCCGCGGCATAACGTACCATATCTAAAAAATCAGGATTCAAATATGGCTCTCCCTGGAAATAGAAAATGAGGTACAAAAGCTCTTTATGTATATCATCAATAGTTTGCCGGAAAAAATCTTTTTTAAGCATGCCTGTCGGCCGGGAAAAACTTCTCAATCCGCTCGGGCATTCAGGGCAGCGAAGATTACACGATGTAGTAGGCTCAAATGAAATGGAAACGGGATAACCCCATTGCACAGGTTTATTTCGCCAACGGCTGATATGATAGCTGCCAAAAACTTTCGCCGCGTTCCACGCACGGCGCATAGTAAACTTGGACAATAAATTCAGGCTGTCATTATAATTAAACCGGGACATATTGTAAAGATAGCTATTCCCTGAACAAGCTCCTGTATTTAGCATTGCTTCGGGTGTATTTCAAATTTTCGCAGGTGGGTGGCGACACCATAGCCGTCAACTTAAGCCCGGAGGGCTTGAATTTGAGTAGCCCCCAACAAAGTTGGGGGGTAAAATGTCGAAGTTTTTGTTGAACCCCTACGGGGTTCAATGTTAAAACGATCCAATTTATCCACCGGTTACACCGATGGCTATTCAAATTAAACCCCTTTCGGGGTATTCGGACGCTCAGGTTCCCTAAGTTGACGGCTATGGTGGCGACATCCACCTGTAGACCCCGCTACCGGTCGGTGTCTCACCGACCGGAATGCCGCATAGGAACGAAAATTTGAAATACACCCCATTGCTTCAGTTAACTTTACATCCAAAATGCCTTTCTACTCCATTGAAGAAACACTTTCTTAATGCTTCATCGGTGTATCACTCAATACCATTAAAATATCGTGATTGGTTTCTTTGCCTTTTCCTTTGCTGAGTTCAGTAATGAGTTGCTGTATAATGGCTTTTGATTCGGTAGTATTCATTGCTTTAATTCTCATAGCTGTAAACTTAAGCGTATTTGGCAACGCTGTTTGCTTGGCAATTTCCAGGGCCCTGGCAGTATTTGCCGGAACAAGCGGTTCAAATGCATACCATATCATCAACGGCAGATTGCTGTCGTTTTTATCTTCTTCATGCTGATATAAAGATTCCAGTACAGGCCAGCGTTTTTCAGGCGGCGTACGTTGCATGGCAGAAGCAAGGTATAACCTTACCATTGCTGAGGTATCAAATTTAGCCATCGTTGCAAATCTTGCCAAAGCAGCATCTGAAGGGTTACTGTCTTCAACCAGTAACTGTATTGCCCAGCTTCTCAGGTATTCGCTTTCATTGTTGAGCAGTTGTAGTAAATCTTCTTCTTTCAAACCTTTGGTTACATGCAATGCCCACAAAGCCCTTAACTTCCTGGTTACATCAGGATGCTCACTCAGTATTTTTTTCAATGCAATATGCACTTGTTCGCTTGGTCCGCGCTGCTCCAACAGTATTCTCGACTGACGCACATACCAATCATTCCTGTTGAGTTGGTTTTCTACCAGCTCCAAATCGGTTGCTTTTGATAAATCAACTTTTATGAATTTGTCTTTTACATTACTCACTTTAAAAATACGTCCCAGGCTTTTATCATGCACATCAGGATTTGGGCTGTGGCATTGATTTTTATTGTACCAGTCAATGGCGTATATTGAGCCTGATGCATCGTACCTGAAATTCAACCATTGCGACCAGGCATCATTTGTCAGCAAAAAATCTTTGCCGTGATGTCCTACATATCCTGAACCTTTTCTTACGATCTCATCAACATCTACCCTGCTGCCGTGTATACTGTTCATGAAAATATCATTGCGGTATTGTGCCGGCCAATTATCTCCACCCAAATAAAACATAGCACCGGCATGCGCGTGCCCGCCGCCTTTGCTCGCAGATCTGCCATTGCCGGCATGTGGCCCCCTGTCGCCAACCCAATGCACGTGATCGGCAGTATTTTGCAGATCACCATACGTATATTCAGGGTGTTTTCCACCCTGGCGTATATATCTTCCACCCTGTATCATGTGGTATAAATGCGGCACCACGCAGGCTGTAATAAATGCGTGGCCATAATCATTAAAGTCAACGCCCCAGGGGTTGCTGGTGCCTTCGGCAAATACTTCAAATTTTTTGGTGATGGGATGTAAACGCCACACACAGGCATCAACTTTTACGCGTTCGTTTGCAGGTGTGCCGGGCTTGCCTACGTTGGAATGTGTAAACACACCATGCGTTCCGTACAACCAGCCATCAGGGCCCCATTGCAAACTATTGAGTGTTTCATGGGTGTCTTCGTATCCCCAGCCATCAAGCACAATTTCTGCAGGGCCGGTTGGCTTATCAGTATTAATATCAAATGGAATAAATAATAAATTCGGCGCGGCGCCAACCCACACGCCGCCCATGCCAACTTCTATACCGCTCACTAAGTTCATGGTATCTAAAAATATCTTCTTGCTGTCCAGCTTACCGTCACCATCGGTGTCTTCAAAAATCGAAATAATATCTTTTCCCTGTCCCTGCGGGGCACGAACCGGATAAGTGCGTGATTCCACCACCCATAAACGCCCCTTCCAGTCAATGGTAAAAGCAATGGGCTTTATTACCTGCGGTTCCGATGCGGCGAGCGTTACAGAAAATCCTTCAGGAAGTTCTATTGCCTCTGCGGCTTTTTCGCCTGACAATCCGGAATATTTGATTGGGTCAAGCGGGGGAAGTACAACGATATCGCTTGGCTTGAGTTCATTATCAAATTTTGGTCTTGTTGCATAAAATTCAAAATCATCAAAGTTGATATGCGACCATATATCTTTTTCAATATAAGGTATGGGAGAAATGCCGGTTTCATTATCAACAAGCCGTATATATATTTCTTTGTTCAACAGGTTGCGCAGATCAACCACAACCGGGCGAAGGGTTGCCCTTCCGGTACCTGGTATCTGGAAGAAAACACTATCATCAGCTTTTCGTACCAGCTCTACTCTCGTATCCTGCAATGCACCGCCTGAAACTTTAAATGCCGCGTAAGGTTGCGTTACTTTAAAAGCTACAGAAGTTAATGTGCCGGTTTTGGCATGTCCCGTCATACCGCCACTGCTTACAAAATACTTTCCTTCTTTATTTATAGGCAGGTATTTAGCCTGGATTTGCGAAGAGTCTACGGCAATAATGCCATTTGTAAATGCATCTCCTTCTGCTGTCCAATCCTGCAATGTTCCTATCTCAAAATTCAGGTTAAGCGGTTTACCATCTTTTACAGGAAGCTTGCCTTTGGGTGTTGCCGCTGCCGCGGTAATATTATTGGTTACCACAATTTTGCCAACCATACCGGCTACCCTGTGTCCCGGAATAGAGCAGAAGTAGGTATCGTTTTGCGTTGCTGTAAAAACAATAGCTGTTTTCGCTCCTTTTTCTATAATAGTTTTGGTTTTGATATTTAATTTCTCAATGGCAATATCATGGGTCATTAACTCACCATTTACAATAGTAATACGAACCCGTTCTCCCTTCTTAGCCCTCACTACAGGATTGCGCGTACCGTCGTTAGACAAAAAACCTGTCATTTTTGCTTCAAACACATATTCACGGTCAACCTTGCCCCTGGTTTGGGATTCAGGCTGTTCTTTAAGGTCATGCTGCTGGGCATACAAACGGGCACAGGAAAATAATACTGCAAGACAAACAATATACTTTTTCATTTTTGTGGATATTATGAATTGAGCTATATAACATTTAAAATTTGTGGCGGCAAAAAAAGAAGTTTTGCATAACAGAAATGCATAGTTGCTAAAGAATAAAGATAGGGAAACAAAATTTATTGCAAACAGGCATGATTGATCGGGGATTGCGCTTTTAAGAAGATATTCTAATCTCAAAAGACAAATATTTATATGTTAAGCAATAAAAGAAGGTCTATGAAGGAAGTGAGATTGCTTCTCCCCATATCAACCTGATATGTAAAAACGGTTGAGGCGGGGTCGCCATGACGGCAAGAGAGTATAAAAAATTAAACTTTCCTTATATCCCTGAAAGACGATACTGTCACTTGTCAGGCTTTTTTGCTAAAAGCGAAACTCCTGTGTATATCTATTTTTCCTTTAACAGCCCGGTAAGCTTCTCAAATTCAGTTTCAATCCGCTCTTGTTCTTCCCGCAGGTAATCCCCGGTAAAAGGAGCTCCGCAATCTTCATTGTTTATCTGGTGGATGAGCTTATTATTAATAAAGTAACTCCTGTCTTCTGTTATAGTTGACTTTTTAAAATCAAATGCCTCCGTATCATTATTTTCCTTCATAGCAGTTGAGTCGTAATATATTGGCCTGTTATACCGGTATGTTTTTTCAAATACAAAGGATAGTTTATTATCCAGAAGATAGTATTCCGTTAACTGCTGAAAGGTTTCGCCTAATTGGCGTACAACAATTTTTTCCATCCTCCCGTCTTTATAATAAAATTTTGCCTCACCGCCTTCGCCTGCATCCATATCTTTTGTATCAATAGTATTCCAGTTTGTAATGGAACTTATGCGTTTAAAATTTGCTCTGATGGACTCTAATGTATCTCTCAAAAAATCATTGGCCGGAAAATCATTTTCGTTAGTGCTCACAGTATCTGTCTCCACGCTGTCTTTGTCAACTTTTACAAAGCCGTTGTCGTTTTGATGAATACTGCTTACTGCTCCGTTACTGCATGCAGCAGAAAATGCAAAAATGAGTATGTAGCAAAATGTTTTAATGTGCATACGGCAGGTTTATAACAGGGTTTATTCCGGCACTTCCACCACTGTCCAGTTATTACCTCTCCTGTTCCACAAAACAGCATAATCTTTTCCGTGTTTGAGTTTAAATGTTCTGTACCCGTTAAAGTATTTAAGCCGTAGCCAGCCGTAGTTGTATATATCAAATTTGAATACGAATGCCTGTCCGGCGGGTATTTGTACCTGTTGAAAATTTCTGCCATCATCGCTCAGTAATACTGTTTCTGCTTTATTACTTTGAATAGTAAGCGCAATCCAGTCCGGGTCGTTTTGAGGAGTACTTGTATTGCCTGAATTTGTAGGCGGCACAGGCGTTGGATAATTAGGTTGTGGCGTTGGCGCAGGTGCAGGAGATGGGTTTGTATTTCCCGGAAATTTATCCGGGGGGTTAGCAACAGTTGCTTTAGCAGTATTCCATCCTTTTGTTATAGCATTCACCCTGTCTGCTTTGCCCGGGTGAGAAGAGCTGCCCTGGTCTGTTGCAATGGCTTTCATGGCGGCAATAGACTGCTCAAGTGTTGCGCCAAGCTTAGCCATAATATAACCGGAAAATGCATCCGCTTCAATTTCTTTAGGAGGCGTACTCCCGCTGCTGCTTACAACATGATTGTAATAGTGATGCCCCATTTCATGCGCCAGTACACTTACAGAAGCCCATTTGGTAGAAGTATATGCGTCAAGGTCTTCAAGAAAATCATTGTCGTATACAATCCAGCGTGCATTATTAATGATGGTAGCATAAGCATTGCGTATATCATTCTGTTCGCGGATATTAAAATTCTCTTTCCATTGTATGGTATCAAGCATATTTTTTAAAATATCCTTTGCTTCATATACTGATTGAAATTTGGTAGTGATCAAAGAACGGGGAGGTACTTTAAATCCGCAACCGGTAATTTTTTGAGCTGAGCTTTGAGTCAGGGAAAATGATAAAACCAAAGCAAGCAGAAGGTTTCGCTTTTTCATGTTTACAAAGAGGGGTCTTTAATTTTTACAATTAATAATAAATATAGTCATTTCCATCCGGCAAAAACAATGGCATAAAATTGGCACGCCTGCATAGCAATTTTACTATACCTTCAATTTTCAAATAACCTCTCAGCATGAAAGAATTGATTGATCGTTTAACTTCTGAAGTTGGGCTTACAGAAGAGCAAGCTATACAAGCGGTAACAATGATGAAAGACTTTGCAAAAGAAAAATTTCCATTGCTCTCCGGCGCTATCGAAAAAGTATTTACCAAGTATTCTTATAAAAGAGATGATGAAGATTTTCTTGCCTGACTTTTAAGTAATGAATGTAAATTAAAGGCAGCCTTTACAGACTGCCTTTCTTATTCTCTCATGTTTCGCAAACAATATTTTTATGCATTCAGCACTTCTCTTGCTATAACAATTTTTTGTATTTCACTCGTACCCTCGCCGATGGTACATAGCTTACTATCCCTGTAAAACTTTTCTACCGGAAAATCTTTTGTGTATCCGTAACCACCAAAAATCTGTACGGCGTCATTAGAAACTTTAACTGCCACTTCACTGGCATAATATTTAGCCATTGCAGATTCTTTGGTTACCGGCAACCCTTTATTCTTTCTGTCTGCCGCCTGCGAAATCAATAACTCTGCGGCCATAATTTCTGTTGCCATATCTGCTAACTTAAATGATATGCCCTGGAAATTGGAAATAGGCTGACCAAACTGTTCTCTTTCTTTTGAATATTTCAGTGCTGCCTCATACGCGCCTTTTGCTATGCCCAATGCAAGCGCTGCAATGGATATTCTTCCTCCATCCAATACTTTCAGCGATTGCTTAAACCCTTCACCTACATTGCCCATCCTGTTTGCATCCGGAATCCGGCAGTTATCAAATATCATTTCAGCCGTTTCGCTGGCACGCATACCGAGCTTGTTTTCTTTTTTTCCGCCGCTGAATCCCGGCATTCCTCTTTCTACAATAAACGCTGTAGCATTATTTTTTGCTCCTGATTCACCGGTTCTCGCTATCACTACTGCTACATTGCCGGATATACCATGCGTAATCCAGCATTTCGTCCCATTCAATATCCAATCATCTCCATCCTTTACCGCGGTTGTTTTCATATTGCCGGCATCGCTACCGGTGCCGGGTTCTGTTAACCCCCAGGCGCCGATATATTCCGCAGAAGTAAGCTTAGGAAGATATTTTTGTTTCTGTTCCTCATTACCGAATGCCAGTATATGGCCGGTGCATAATGAGTTATGCGCCGCAAGGCTCAATCCCACCGAACCGCAAACCTTTGCCACCTCCTGTATAATCGTTGAGTATTCGTGATAGCCCAGTCCTGCGCCTCCATATTTTTCAGGAACCAATACACCCATTAAACCCAGTTCACCCATCTTCTTAAAAACTTCTACGGGGAACTGCTGTGTTTCATCCCATTGCATCACATAAGGCTTAATGTGCTGTAATGCAAAATCGCGGGTTGTTTCTCCTGTCTGCCTGGTGATTTCATCTATTTCAAAATCCATAATCTTGTTTAAAAGGTATTGTAATGTAACCTGATTTTATCATACTAACAACGCTAGTATACTGTAATATAAGGTGCTATCTTTTTAAATATATCATCTGTTACTGCCTGCACCTGCTTTATAGCTTCAACTGATGCATAGTCTCCATGCTGATTTCTATACTGAATAACGGCGTTGGCTACCTGATATTTTATATAGGGATGTGCTTTCAAGTCATCCAGTGTAGCGGTATTGATATTTATCTTATGTATATCTTTTGCATTGCACAACAGTTTAGGCCGGATTTTCTGAAAAGTAGCATCCGGTAAGCCATATACTTCTGCCACCTGGTCAACCGCATAAAAACCTCCCAACTTTTGCCTGAAGTTTATTATACGATTAGCAAGTTTACTGCCAATACCCGGTAATGCAATAAACATTGTTGTATCAGCACTGTTAATATCAATTGCTTTAATACTTTTCTGCTCATGCTGCGATGTGCGTTCAGCTAACGGTAATTTTTCTTCTTTATCATACCGGCTTTCAATCTTCACATAAGGCGCCAGTCTTTCATAATCTGTTTTTCTTAATCCATATATTTTAGCAAGATCCTCCGGCTTACGGAATTTACCGCCTTTATTTACATAGTTTATGATTGTAGCGATCGTTTTATCAGGCAGTCCAAGTTTTTTCCATCCGGAAACGGATAGTGTATTAGGATCAAAATAAAACAAGGATACTACAGGAGTGTTACCGTTTTCAACATACGTACCGGTGTTGTTCGATATTGCAGCTGTGTCTTTTATTTTTAAAGCTGCTATCTGCGCTTTAAATACTGCTAATTTTTGATTATCGGTTTGATCGTTGGGAGAGAATGCTGCCGGCAAAAGCCATATACCAATTAAAATAATCAGCATGGTAATAATACCAATCCGTTCCTTTTTGGTGAAGATAAAATACTGCTTCCATTGGTTAGCTTTCATAATGCAATAATGAAGTATGAAAGTTAATTATAACAGGGAATATCTGCAAAAAAGGCTAATCCTTTATTTCAAGTACAAGGTTATCGTATGCCAGTGCAATACCTTCTGGCAGTATTTGGCTTACTTCCCCATGCTTTCCCATCTGGTGGCTGAGGTGTGTAAGATATGCCTGCGGAATATCCATTTCCTGCACTGTACTGACAGCTTCGCCAAGGCTGAAATGCGAGATATGCTTTTCCTTCCGAAGCGCGTTTAATACGAGAATGTCGCTTCCCCGGATTAATTTCCGGCTTTCTTCATCTATCCGGTTCGCATCTGTTATATAGGTAAATTTCCCAAAACGAAAACCCAGTACCGGCATATGCATATGCCATACAGGAACAGGTATTACTGGTATATCACCTATTTGAAAAGGTTCATTACCGATGGTATTGATATTGATATCGGGAGCTCCCGGATATTTTTTTTCAGTAAAAGCATAGGGAAACTCACGTATAATTACTTCAAGCGTCATGTCGTTGGCGTATATCTGCATAGGCTTTTGCATGAAGTAATTAAAGCCCCGCACATCATCAAGCCCTGCCACATGATCTTTATGCGGATGGGTGAATACAATGCCATCCAGTTTTTTTGTATTTGTACGCAGCATCTGGTACCTGAAGTCAGGGCCTGCATCTACTGCAATAGTGGTAGTGGCTGATTGAACAAGTATGCTTGAACGAAGCCGTTTATCTTTTTTGTCAGGAGAAGTGCAAACAGCACAGTCGCACCCAATCATCGGAACGCCGCTGCTGGTTCCCGTGCCGAGAAAAGTAATGTTTATATCAGGATAACTCACGCGCCCAAAGCTAAAAGAAAATATAAAACAAGCAATCGTAAAATAGAAAGCTTTAAAATATAACGTACGGATTGCAAATATTATTCATGTGCAGGTTTCGACATGATCTCTTCATATAATTTTTGCGACTCATGCGTGAGCGCGTCAAACGAAATCTCCAACTGTGGCATCAGGTCTGCCAGGGTATTGATACGGCCTTCAAGGTTTAAGAATTTATTCAATACTACAACCTTCTTTTGCTGCAGAATACAATAGCCACTTTGAAAAGTTCCGCGCTCATAACGAACTACGTACCCGGCTTCTTCAAGTATCGCTTCAATTTTATTTAATACAGGCTGAGTAAATTTCATTGAAAATAATTCAGTTGTAAAATTACTGGATAACTGGTGCTAAACATTTTATCTTTTTTCCACAGTTGTGGATAGCTGGCTTTTTGAAGCACGAAGACACGAAAGTTTAAACAAAGCTTATTTGCCTCTCGTAATTTTTTTAATTGTGTTAACCCGTCAATACACCTCTCAAACAAATCCTGTGATGTTCAACCACAATCTTTTTATCTTGCCATATAAATATCATCGCTTATGTATGCAAAGATTTTTTTAATGGCGGTAGCATGTGGAATGCTTACTGTTGCAGCCGTGGCGCAAAAAAAGAGTGCTGCGCCACCGGCTGATACCACCAAAAAGGCACTTCCAACACCTCCAACACCTTCAATTGCTGACAAAGTAAAATCCAGCAAAAAAACAGAGGGGCTTTTTGTTGTTTACCAGGATACGGCAACAGGAAGTGTGCAGTTGTATATCAAAAAACCACAACTTGGTAAAGAATATATTTACCAGAGTTTTTCAATGGGCGGACCAACCCGGTTATTTCTTAACCAGAACATGATCCGCCAGACTTTTATTTTCAGCATTAATAAAAGTTATGATAAGCTGGAGTTTGCACAACAGAATACAAACTTTTATTATGATCCTTCCAATGCGGTAAGTAAAGCCGCTAATGTTGACGCGGCTCCGGCAAATTTCTTCACAGAAAAAATTATAGCGGAAGATTCAACAGGCTATCTTATTGCGGCAGATGGGTTGTTTTTGAGTGAGAAGCTTGATCCCATCCGGCCTGTCATACCACCCGGTATTCCGCCAACCATGGTATTTAACCTTGGTATGCTCAATCCTGCAAAATCAAAATATTCAGGCATCAGGTCATATCCTGATAATACCGATATTATTGTTGATCTCACTTACGATAATCCAATGCCGCTTAACGGAGGCGATGCTGATATTACAGATGCACGCTACAATCGTATCCGCATGCAGCACTCTTTCCTTGAAGTTCCTCAAAATGATTTCAAACCACGCAGAGATGATCCGCGTGTTGGATATTTTGGTGCAGAAGTTAATGATCTTACTTCTATTTCTGCTACACCATATAAAGATTTCATCAGCAGGTGGAACCTTGTAAAAAAAAATCCTGCCGCCGCCGTGAGTGAGCCTGTTGAACCCGTGGTATACTGGATAGAAAATACCACACCGGTTGAATACCGCCAGATAATAAAAGAAGCCGGTGAGAAATGGAATGAAGCTTTTGAGAAAGCCGGGTTTAAAAACGCGATCGTAATGAAAATTATGCCTGATACCGCTACATGGGATCCGGCAGATATCCGTTACAATGTAATTCGCTGGGTGAGCAGTCCTTATCCAGGCTACGGAGCTATAGGCCCCAGTTTCTTCAATCCAAGAACAGGACAAATATTAGGTGCTGATATTACTGTTGAATGGAGAAGCGGTGCAGGTACTCCTGCATTTGACGATCTGTTTAACGGCAATACAGGTGCAACAGGTTTTGGAAATGTAGCGTTGCCCTGGGAAGCCAATGCAACTGGCGATATTAAAGCGCCTCACTTAAGCTTTGGTAAATCTCATCTCGCATACTGCAATATTGCACAGGAGCTGCAGGCGCAATATACCGCAGGATTAACCATGCTTGAAACACTTGATAACAAACCCGAAGAAGTAAAGCAAATGCATAAAGAGTTTCTCATCTATCTTATCATGCATGAAATGGGACACACGCTTGGACTGAACCATAATATGAAAGCCAGCCAGATGTTGAGTCCGGCACAGGTAAATGATAAATCAATTACAGAAAAGACAGGGATGATTGGCTCTGTGATGGATTATCCTGCTATCAACGTAAGTCTTGACCGCAGCAAACAAGGCAATTACTATACTGTAAAAGCAGGACCTTATGACCTGTGGGCGATTGAATATGGCTATACTCCTTTTTCTCCTGCTGAAGAGAAAACAGGGCTTGATAAAATTCTCAGTCGCAGCACCGATCCGCAGCTTACTTTCGGAAATGATGCAGATGATATGCGTGCTCCCGGCGGTGGTATTGATCCGCGTGTAATGGTAAATGATATGAGTAACGATATGGTTACATATGCCGAAGACAGGTTGAAGCTCATCAATACTATGCTGCCTAAGCTGAAAGATCGTTACAGCCAGCCAGGGCAGAGTTATCAATTATTACGCCAGCGTTATCTTATGCTGCAATCGCAACGCTTACAGATGGCAAATGCAGTTAGCCGTTATATCGGGGGCGTTTATGTAGACAGAAGTTTTGCGGGTCAGCAAACCACTGCTAAACCTTTTACACCGGTGCCTGCAGATGTTCAAAAGAAAGCTTTGGCTTTGCTGAATAAATATATTTTCTCTCCGGCAACATTTACTACAGATGCAACATTGTTTCCTTATCTGCAGATGCAGCGTCGCGGTTTTAACTTCTTTGGTTCTACTGAAGATTACAAGCCGCAATCTATTGCACAAACTATTCAGTTATCACTGCTTGTACAGTTATTGCACCCGGTAACATTGCAGCGTATAAACAACAGTGGTTTATACGGTAATACCTATTCAACTGCAGATGTGATGGCTGATCTTACCAAATATATATTCGCGGAAGATTTAAAAACAAACGTGAACTTATATCGCCTTAATCTGCAAACAGAATATGTAAAAGCATTATCAGCTATAGCTACAGGTACTTTACCTTCTGCTTATGACAATGCATCTAAGTCAGCGGCATTATCATCTTTGAAAAAGATAAAAGCTTTACTGGCAACAGCCGTATCAACCAACGAGCAAACAAGGGCGCATCGTACAAACCTGAATTTCTTAATAGATAAAGCTTTGGCTGTAAAATAAGCGGATATTGATTTTATTAAAAAAGGGAAAGCATGATGTATGCTTTCCCTTTTTTTAGTGCATGTGAAATACAAATTATACTATTCTGTTTTTAAAACTACCTTCTGTAAGGCCTTTTACCAAGGCTTCTGCAGCCATATACTGTAGCCTGGGAACGCTTTTTTCACTGTACCAGGCCGTATGTGAAGTAAGAATAACGTTATTACATTTCATAAGCGGATGGTCATGCGGCAGGGGTTCCTTTTCAAATACATCTAACCCTGCATATATTTTCCCTTCATTCAATTTTACAGCCAGTGCCGCAGTGTCTATCAATCCGCCACGGGAAGTATTGACCAGTATTGCACCCTTCTTCATTTTGTTCAATACTTCCGCGCTTATTACATGCTGTGTTTGTTCCGTAAGCGGCAAATGAAGAGAGATAATATCCGCATTACTGATAATGGCATCAAAGCTCAGTGGTTGCACATCCTCAGCTTCCATTACCTCTGGTGTAATAAAAGGGTCATATGCCATTCTCCTGAAACCAAAAGGCGCAGCTCTTTTTAAAACCTCGCGGGCTATTCTGCCAAAGCCGATGGTAGCAAGATTCATTTCATAAAAGGGCAATGCCGGTTGCGGTGGAATAATTTTCCACTCACCGGAGATCGTTCGGTTGTGTGTAGCCGTAAGCTGTCTTGCCAAAGCCAGCGCCAATGCAATAGTATGATCTGCTACTTCGGCTATACAGTAATCCGGAACATTGCAAACTACAATGCCTTTTTTACGGGCTGCCGGCAGATCAATATTGTCTACGCCGATGCCATACCGTACTATCAAACGGCAATTCGTTAATCCTTCAATAACTGCTGCTGTTACCTCCGCCCATTGTACCAGCAATGCTACCGCATCTTTTCCGTGAGCCAACACATCTTCAGGCATTTTACACTGCGCAGTTTGCAATTTAAATCCTGCCTCAGCTATCAGCCTTTCTTCCTGTTCAACATCTTTAAATCCATAATCTGTTATCAATACTTTTTGCATCAGGTAAAATTTAATCGAATACTATAACTGATTTTATATGATCGCCTTTTGCTTCCATCATATCAAAAAATGCCTGCCTGCTATTTTCGATTGTGTAATAGTGCACCCATGAGCTTATATCTACTTTTCCTGCAACTATTAATGAAAGGGCTTCCTTCATATCCTTTTGTGTAGCAGCATAGCTGCCCATTACTGTTTTTTCTGAAAGCACTATATCATAACTTAATAAAGATCTGCTGTTATTGTATAAGCCAATAATCAAAATTGTTCCTCCCGGTTTCACCATCTCCAGCGCAAGCTTATTGGTTTCCGGAGAGCCAACAGCATCAATTACTAAATCCAGTGCAGTTCCATTTGTAATTACCTTTACTGCATCAGCCACATTTTCTTTTAAGGGATTGATCACCCCGGTAGCCCCTATTGATTTTGCTGTTTTAATTCTTTCTTCTCTTATATCTGCTACAATTGTATTTACATTGCGTAAAGCGCTGAAGGCCTGCTGCGCCATCAGTCCAATAGGCCCCGCACCTATCACCAACACATTCTCAATGGCAATATGTTGTGTAAGCTTTACAAGATGAACACCATTTGCAAGCGGTTCTGTTATGCAGGCGAGCCTGGGATCTACTCCATCAGGTATATTTATTAAAGATGTTACCGGCACATTTATGTAAGCACCGAAAGCTCCGTTACGATGCATGCCAAATACCTGGCGTTGGTTGCATAAATTGGTTTTCCCTTCCCTGCAGCTATTACAGGTACCGCATGATACTATAGCGTTGCTTACTACTGCATCTCCCTTTGTAAATCCATTGACATCAGGCCCAATACTATCTATAATTCCGCAGAATTCATGCCCCATAATCAATGGTGGTACTCTTCTCATGCTTTTGCTTTTGAAGGTCTCTATCTCACTGCCGCATATACCACAGGCTTTTACCTGCACAAGCACTTCGTTTGGCCGGCAGGCAGGTACAGGAAGATCCGTTAGTACCAGTTCACTATAAGCAGGATAGTATAGCGCTTTCATTGTATTATATCATGTTTGTTGCCGATATTGTTGAATAGCATTGTTGCAGCATGAGAGCCTGATCCCGGGCTCCCTCCAAAACATTCAGAGTCGTCGGGGCGGCGCAACAAAAGCTATATACCAGCCCGCCAACAGGCTGGGTAGCAATATCGCTGACAACAAAAAATGAATTCAAAACATACAGCGCAATGCCTCAACAAATCATATTTACCAGCCGTGGCATATGCAGCTATTACAATCAATTATTATTCAACTAACGCAACGGCACGGATAGGAGAACCGTCCCTGCCTTTGAAATTTAAAGGGAATCCCATGAACGTAAATTCATCGGGCACACTACTTAAATTGGCAAGACTTTCTACTACTACAATTTCAGCAGGCAATAAAATATGATGTAACTCATACCAGTCTTTTCCAGGTGTTGGCATATCCATTCCCAACAGCCGTATCCTTTTTTCAGCGAGGTATCTTGCTGCATCCTGCGTTAACGAAGGGAAGTCAGCAAAGAAATAGTCTTTACCAAAATGCTTATGCCAGCCTGTTTCAAAAATAATTTTAGCCCCGGGCTGCAATAGTTTTTCATACGGAAGAAAATCTTCAACTATAATTTCTTCATTTGGTTTTTTAGGTATGCGTAATAAATGCGCCTTGCCATAAAACCAGTCCAGGGGCATCTGGTCTAATGTTTTTCCATCATCTAAAAAATGATACATAGCATCGAGATGCGTGCCCTGGTGAGACCCAATAGAGATTTGAGTTATATTATACCTCAGCGTTTTGGTATTACCATGAGGTATAATACTCAACTTGGGATCGCTGGGAAAAGTTTGTTGTCCGTGCTCAAGCGGATGTGATAAATCTATGAGTTGCATATATAGTTATTTTGCGAGGTAACCCCCGTCTACCAGTAAATCGCTGCCGGTAATAAAAGAAGCATCATCGCTTGCAAGAAAAGCCGCTGCTGCCGCCACCTCCTCAACAGTTCCCTGCCTGTTAAGCAAATGCATTGCGGAAGCACGTTTATTTTCTTCTTCAATATCAAGCCCGAGCTTCTCACATGAATGGATAAACGCTTTTGTGTAAATATACCCGGGGCACAATGTATTTACCCTTATTTTATCTGCCGCCAGGTCCTGCGCCCAGCATTTGGTCAATCCTCTTATAGCAAACTTGGTAGCATTGTATGTTGCAAAATTTGCCTGCCCAACAAAACCACTTACTGAAGAAAAATTAATAATACTGCCTCCGCCATTCCTGCGCATATGCGGTACAATATATTTTGCCATCAGTGAAGTGCCGCCAATATTTACAGCGTTTATTTTAGCCCAATCTTCCTGTGTGGCATCCACCCCTCTAAACACAAAATATGCGGCAGTGTTTACGAGGATATGCACATCACCAATCTTTTCAGCTACATCATCACAGGCCTTCTTTACTTCGGCCTCGCTGCTGATGTCTACCTGTATAAAATATGCGTTAATCAAACCTGCTTTTCCTTCACTATCCGGTTGCACATCTGCCAAAATAACTTTGCAGCCTTCTTCCATAAGGCGCTGCGCAGTGGCATAGCCCAGGTCGCCCAGCCCTCCTGTTATCAATGTTATTTTACCTCGTAGCCCTCTCATAGAATAAATATTGATTAACCCGGCATCGTAAAAATATACCTGCCTGATGCCAGCTTTAAAGATGTTTTTCCTTCTTTCTTATTTTCCTGTTTAATATACCTGTTACCCTCTATTGGTTGATTACCTTCCCTGATGTCTTTATCTGACGGCAATACTAAAGTAGCTGTTGTATTGGCCGGTATATCAACCTCAACAGTTAATACACCTGCATCTTTTTTCCATGATACGGATATATTGCCGGTAATGGCCTTATAGCTTCCTTTTGCCCAGGTAAGCGAACCACCGGGCGTTGGTGTTAAAATAAAATGACGATACCCCGGTTGTGTTTCATCATAATTAATACCGATTATGGTATTATGCATCCACTCGCCAACTGAACCGATAGCATATTGATTAAAAGAATTCATTTGCCAGCGCTGAAACCCTCTTCCCTTTACATAACCATCCCAACGCTCCCATATAGTGGTTGCGCCCTGGTCAATAGAATAAAGCCATGAAGGAAATCTGCGGCTCTCCAATAAACGATATGCTATATCCGTATAATTATTCCTGCTCAACTGGTTCATCATACGGGTAATGGTTTGAATGCCCGTTGATACCCGGTAATCATATTCAGCAATGGCATCTATCATTAATCTGGCTGCCCTGGCACGGAGATTTTGCGGAACAAGATCAAATTCTAACGCCAATGCATAGCCGGCCTGCGTACCTCCTTTTATCTGCCCGTCTTTATCAATAAATGCTTTAACAAAAACTGCTTTAATATTTTTAGCAAGATTATTATAGAAGGCATATTCTTTCTTTTTACCCAAAACTTTTGAGGCATCTGCAAGTATCCGGGTTGAATATGCAAAGAAAGCTGTGGAAAATAAATCCTTTGGAACACTGCCTTTGTCAGTAGGATACCCTTCTGCTTTAATGGTATTGCCATTTACCCAATCACCATAATCCTGCCCTACAGCTTTCACTCTTATCAAACCGGGATTTTCCTTATACACATAATCAATAAATTTTTTCATTGATTCATAGTGTTGCTCCAGTATTCTTTTGTCGCCATAATTCAGATACGTTTTCCAGGGAATAATAATACCGGCATCCGTCCAGCCGGGCGCATCATAAAATACCATTCCAACCTGTGGCGCATAATTGGGGTATCGCCCTTCGGGAGTTTGTCGATCACGGATATCGGCAAACCATTTTGTATAAAAAGCTGCGAGATCCATATTATAGATGGCGGTCTGGCAAAAAATCTGTGCGTCACCCATCCAGCCACAACGCTCATCACGCTGCGGGCAATCTTCAGGGATGCCGTGAATATTACTGATCTGCGTCCACAAAATATTTTTCCATAGCTGGTTTATCTCTTTATGCGAAGAGCTGAAATCAGATACCAGCGAAGCAGAAGATGCAACAACCATACCCGTTACGTTGTCAGGCGTGGGCGGTTGTGTTAACCCGGACACTTCCACAAACCTGAAGCCATGATAAGTAAAGCGGGGTTGATAATCAATAGTTGCTTCACGAGCCGGAATATAAGTATCCGTTTGCTTTGCCGTGCGAAGGTTTTGGGTATACAGCGTGCTGTCTTCCATCAGTATTTCCGCATGCCGTATAATAATTTTTTTGCCCGGGTTGTATGGCAATTTAATATGCACCCAGCCTGCCATGTTCTGCCCCATGTCAAAAATATAATTGCCATTGGGCGCCCGGAAAACGTTAACAGGTTTGATCTCTTTTACAATGCTGATTGGCTCGTTAACCTGCGCATTAAGTGTTAACGTTACTGCATTGTCAACCGTAACATTATCCCATCTTCCTGTGTCAAACCCGGGTTTCAGCCAGTTGGCGGGTATGTATCTTGCGTCAAATACTTCGCCATCAAAAATAGAAGCTTCCTTCATTGGACCATCCGGCAAAATCTTCCAGCTTTCATCTGTAGCAATTATATCTGTTGATCCATCTGTAAATTCAATTTCGAGTTGTGCGAGCAATCTCCTGTCAAATCCATAATTACCTCTTTGTGGCTTGCCATGTGTAAACAAAACACCTGCATACCAGCCATCAGCCAGCATTGCGCCGATTACATTATCACCTGTAACGAGCATATTGGTAACATCATATGTTTGATACTGCACCCTTGTAAAATAATCTGTCCACTCAGGCGCAAGCGCCCTGTTACCTATATTTTTACCATTCAGGTACATTTCGTAAACACCTAATGCCGTTGCATATACTCTTGCCTTTTTAATCTGTTTTTTTGTACTGAATTCTTTTCGGAGCAATGGGGAAGGAGGAATAATATTTTCATCCTGTGCCGTTACAGGTTGAACAGATGGAGCGCCGATCCATTTTGCCCTCCAGTCGTTTTTATTCAGCAACCCCATAGAGAAGCGCTGCATTTCGCTCCATTCCGATGGATTACTTTCTTCGTCCCATACTTTTAATTTCCAGAAATAATCTTTGCCGGATAAGAGTGGCTTTCCATTAAAACTGATATGAAAGCTTTCTATTGATGAAACTTTACCCGAATTCCAGACATTGCCCTCATTTCTGCCAATAGCCTCTTCACTATCTGCCACAATGATTTGATACGCTTTCTGATTTTTACCTCTTTCATTTGAAGTCATTTCCCAACTGAAACGGGGATGTAATGCATCGAGTCCAAGCGGGTTTGTAAGATACTCACAGCGAAGATTAGTGATTTGAAAAGAGGGATCAGGTACCGGTTTTCCGAATGACATTATACACAGGCACGCCATCCATAAAAATCCAAAGAATAATAATTTTGCAGTCAATTTCATTATGGCATAGTTAAGCAATCAAATCAGGATACACAATTTATATAATTTTATTTCCGGGCAAACAACATGCTCCTGCAACTACAATAAATCTTAAACCTGTTCCCATAATGAAATTAGAAGATACATTTTATTTAAACATACTGTTACATATCAAAAAAATATGCTTTTATAACAAGGCGGTTAAAACCGCGTTTTTCTTTCTGCACTTTGCATGAAACAATTCCCGAAACTCACGCTATTCTACTTAGCAGCATGCAAAGCCTGGTACTTTTTGGGAGTGAGATTAGTGATGGCTTTAAACTGTTGATTGAAGTTCGATAAGTTCTGAAAACCGCTTTTATAACAGACTTCGGCTACAGACATTTTTTCATTAATCAGGAGTTTGCATGCATAGCCTATTTTCAATTCAATTACAAACTGGGTGTATGATTTGCGCGTTCTTACTTTAAAATACCTGCTGAATGCCGTAAGGCTCATGTTAGCAGTGGAAGCGGCTTTGGAAAGCGATACATCTTCCTGGAAATTATTCATTATATATTGATATACTCTTTTCAGGCGATCGGAATCAGTATAGTTGATCGAATTAGTAAATCCTTCGGAGCATAAATCTTCGAGGTGTTCTTCTGACTCAGATAATATGTGCAAAATATTAAGCAATAAAATTACCTTTTCGGCTCCCTGTGAAGTCTCAATGTTTTTCATTAAAGGAACGATCTTTTTTGCAACATGTTCCTTTATTTTGAACCCGCGTTTAGAGCGCTCCATCAGGCTTTTTATTTTATACATTTCAGGAAGCGTTAAGAAATGTTCGCCTAAAAAATCTTCTAAAAAATGAATTACCAGCGCTTCTGAAACGCCTGTTGACTCCTGTATATCATTGCGCCATGTGTGTGGAAGATTTTTGCCAATAAAAACCAGGTCGCCTGCTTTAAATCTTTCAATATGATCGCCAACCAGCCTGCTGCCATTGCTTTTCACAATCAGGGTCAGCTCATATTCATCATGAAAATGCCACAATCCCGGGAACTGATCGGCATACGAATAGCGGTTTATGCTAAACGAAGATTTCTGCGGAACGTTAACTTTTACAAGAAGCGGCTGCATGTTGAAAATTCAACTTCAATATAAATCAATAATTGAAAGTGAAAAAAAATCTGCAGAAAAGATCTTAAAAAGCACTATCATATTATTACAATCCGGCATAAAAAATATGCGGTACTGCCTGAGTCCGCATATCATTTATTTTTATTATTTATTTTTTGTGATTATATCTTCACCCTTATACCGCCGGTGAAATTAAAGCCGGGTGTGCTATAGCCATATACTTCCGTATATTTTGCATTTGTTATATTTTTTACATCTGCAAAAAATTTTACCCTGCTTTTTGCAACAGCGTATTCTGTATATGCATTCCACAATATATAGCCTGATAATGTAACCGCCTTTTGCGAATACGTGCTCATGTCATAATATAAATCGCTTCTTTTACCATAGCTGTTAATTTGTGTGCTGATGAAAAATTGCGGCGTAAGCTGGTAGCCGATATTCGCACCAAAGCTATGCCTGGGTCTGCGGATAAGATTGGAATAAGCAGAATCTTTACCATTTGATTTTGTAGTTACTTCACCATCAATATAAGCATAAAACATTTTTACGCGCAGGCTTTTGCCAATGTATAAAACAGGTTCTATTTCAAATCCATTATCATTTTGTTTATCGAGATTGATAAGCTGGAATGAAGGTCCGTATATAATGATGTGCTCAATCTTACGCTTGAAATATACTGCTCTTATATCCAGTACTTCTGATAGTAAATTTGCCTGCACACCACCCTCAATGGTAGATGATGTTTCAGGCTCAAGATCAGGGTTTGCGCTATATGGGCCATATAACATAGAGAGTGATGGCGCTTTAAATGCGGTAGCGTAGTTGGCAAATATTTTCACTTTACTATTAAGCGTAAATGAAGGATTAATGCTGTAAGTAAAGTTGTCGCCGTATTTCGAATGTTTATTATATCGCCCCCCAAGCTCAAGATTGAAACCTCCCATATCTTTTAAGAAAAAAGAAAGATAGGGGCTTGTCAGCTCTGCTGTAGGATTTTTAGGAGTAGCAGTCTCGTCATTCAACTTTTGTTTGTTGTAATGAATACCTGCCAGCAATTGTATATGTTGGTTAAAAGAATAGTTACCAAAAAATTCAAGTGTTTTCTTATTACCGGCATAAGGATAGGTTCCCCATGAATCACTAAATGTGCGGCTTACTTCATCATAATCATAGAATGCAGTAAGCGCGCCTTTGGCAAAACTATATTCAGCCTGTGCGCCTGTGGTAAACATTTGCGCTTTATAGGTTGCATCGGCATCTGTAAAAGACCCGCCATCATAACCGCCACTAAAATACGAATAGCGGAAATATGGTTTTAAATGCAAGCCTTTGGCAAGCTTCGCATTAAAGTCAGCATTAAACGCATTTTGACTAAAACCATCTTTGTCAAAACTTTTTGCCGCGGTAGTATCTTCTGCTTCGGAAATTCCTTTTGTCTGATAATGTGTAAAACCGATATTATAAGAGGAGCCTTCGGCAGAGCCGCTGATGCCTGCATTAGCCTTAATGGTGTTATATGAACCGGCTGAAAAACCTGCATAGCCCTGTGCCGGCTTATCGGCTCCTTTCTTTGTAATGATATTAATTACACCTGCTATTGCATCTGAGCCATATAAAGTTGACTGTGCGCCTTTTAAAATTTCTATGCGCTCAATTTGTTCAAGCGTAAACGTTCTTACATCAAATGCGCCACCTGTGCCTGAAGGGTCGCTTACCGGGATGCCATTGATCAGGATAACCGTATAATCTGTTTTAGCGCCACGCAGGTAAACGCTTTTGTCTTTACCGGGATTGCTGTATGCACCATTGATGATCAACCCGGCTTCATCATTCAGTAGCTGCGAAAGATCTTTACCATTGCTTCTTTCTATATCTTCTTTGGTGATGACGGAAATTACCTTACCTGTTTCACTTACTTTTTTAGGGAATCTTGTGGCAGTTATCACTACCTCGTTTAATGAAGTCCCTTTAGTGCTGTCTTCCTGCGCTGTAACTGAAACCGACGAAAATAACAAAGCTGCCAGTAGAAAATGTTTGCTGTTCATTTTGGTTAAATTAATTTAATGCGGCAAACAGGTGCAGTGGAAATTATGCGCATACGGGTGGGTGTGCATATGTCGCATTCATCTCCGGCCTTTCACCCGAAAGCCATTTGATTATAAAGCATTATACCTGGCAGGTCTTCTGGCTTGGTTTTGTGCCGGTGCCTTCCCATACCGCTTTCAGCGGCACAGTGGCAGAAGCGTCAGCAAATGAATAATGAAAGTTCAACGTGTATAAAATTCACTATTGCCCATTCCCTATTCACCAACCTTACAGCTACGGGGATAGCGCCGGACTCCATGCCTTCGGCAGGCAAGTACACCGGTCTTCCCTTTTAATGGCGCCTGCGGCGCCAACCAAATATTTTGCAAAGATGGTGGGGGAAAGCGAGAATACCAAAAGGATATATTACCTATCCAGGCATATACTTTTAGTTTCTGTTATAAGTGAGGACTTTGCATTAGCGTTACGTTCAGATCACATTTAGTTCTTTGAAAGTATTGTCAGTATTGAGTTATATATACACCTCCGGAGTCCATTTGCTTTTATCTGTAAAATCTGCTGTTGCATTTTTTTATCATTGCAATTAGCAAATATTAACCAGGCGCATTTATTTAAAAAGCATTCGTTCCAATAGTAATAAACCCTTTTGCATCACGACTACCGGACTTCCTATCTAAAAGTTCTCCGTCGGGGCTAAAAAACAAAAAGTTGGATTGTTAACATTAGTACTAACGAGACTGTTAACTTTTATGAATAATTGCTATGAGTGCTGACAAATAAAAAAGCTGAACCCTATATTGCTATTGAGTTTCAGCTTCTTGTGGTGTGGGGCGGGATCGAACCGCCGACACAAGGATTTTCAGTCCTTTGCTCTACCGACTGAGCTACCGCACCATCCTGCCCGCTTTTTCAGACGGGCAGCAAAAATAGGGGTTTTAACCTTATTCAGAAAGTTTTGGATAAACTATTTCTTCTTTTTTGGCGCCGCTTTTTTTCTTTAAATCAGCACGGTGAGCTCTTTCAAAAGTCTGGATGTCTTTGAATTTGCCACTCGCATCTCTTACCGCATACAATTTCTTGCCTGCAGTGCTGCGGTGTGTGGTACGTCTTGCTTTTTGCCATCGTTATTAAATTTAAATGGTTAGAAAGTACAATTACCTGTACAAGGTACAGATTACATCCCGTACTCATTTAAAAACTTGATGCGCATAATTTTTAATTGCTCCCAGGTATAATTGCCATCGCTTAGCTCCTGTTGCGCTACCTGCAATGAAGATGTCTCGCAACTCTTGAAATAGTCAAGAATATCATCCTGGTCGTATTCATCTACCATTTCATCAATAGCATAATCAAGATTGAGTTTAGTGCCGCTTGCAGCAATGGTTTCCATTTCTTCCAGCAATGCATCAAGGCGGAGGTCTTTATTTTTAGCAATGGATTCCAGCGGAATTTTTTTATCTGTCTGCTGAATGATATACACTTTTAATCCGCTCTTATTTACCACACTCTTCATCACAAAATCATCAGGGCGCTCAATATTATTTTCTTCAACATAATTAGCTATCAGCTCAACAAATGGTTTACCGTAGCGCAACGCTTTACCCTTACTAATGCCCTGGCATTTTTCCAGCTCGGTTATTGTAGTGGGATACAAGGTAGCCATATCCTGCAGAGAAGTTTCGAGGAAAATTACAAACGGTGGTAAGCCCTTTTTCTTAGCTTCTTTCTGGCGAAGCTCTTTCAGCATTTCAAACAACTTATCATCCGTTCCACCCCCGGCATTTGCTTCAGCAGCGCTTTCCTCATCATCTTCATTCGCATCTTCAAACCGGTTGTTTAATACTATTTTAAAGGAAGCTGGTTTCTTAAAGAACTTCTCTCCTTTGGCGCTCATTTTCAGTACGCCATATTCTTCTATATCTTTTTCCAATAATCCTTCAAGCAGCATCTGGCGTATCAGCGAATTCCAGTAATGGTCAGGCTGGTCATTGCCAATAGCAAATTCTGCCAAACCACCATGACGATACATATTAATCTGCGGCGTCAATCTTCCTGTAATAACATTCACCACATAATCTGTGGCAAAGCGTTCATCCAGTTTCTTCACCACTTTCATCGCCTTCACCACATCATCTTTTGCCTCTACTTTTTCTTTAGGGTGAAGGCAGTTATCGCATTGCCCGCAATTTTCTTCAGTATATTCTTCCCCGAAATAATTCATCAATATTTTTCTGCGACAAACACCCGCTTCAGCAAACGCTACCGTTTCACTGATCAATTGTGCGCCAACTTCCCTTTCGCTTAAAGGCTTGTCGCGCATTAAGTGTTCCAGCTTGGCAACATCTTTATGTGAATAGTAAAGAATACATTTTCCTTCCAGCCCATCCCGGCCTGCGCGACCGGTTTCCTGGTAATAATTTTCGATAGACTTGGGAATATTAAAGTGTATTACAAAACGGATGTCCGGTTTATCAATACCCATTCCAAATGCTATTGTCGCTACAATTACCTGCACATCTTCGTTCAAAAACAGATCCTGGCGCTCTGCTCTCAGCTTACCATCAAATCCTGCATGATAAGGCACTGCTTTAATACCATTAGCCACCAGGATATCAGCCAGCTCTTCCGTTGTTTTGCGATTAAGGGTGTAGATAATTCCGCTTTTCCCCTTCATGCCCACAATAAACTTTACAATACTTTTTATGGTTTGTTCTTTTTTGATCTTGGGTTGTATTTCGTAATAAAGATTGCTGCGGTTAAATGAGGAGATAAAAACTTTTGGATTACGGAGGTCAAGATTTTTAATAATATCGCTTTGCACTTTTGGGGTAGCTGTTGCCGTAAGTGCAATTACAGGTAAATCAGGATTTATTTCCGTCATCATTTCACGCAGGCGGCGATATTCAGGGCGAAAATCGTGTCCCCATTCTGAAATACAGTGTGCTTCGTCAACAGCGAAAAATGAAATATTAAGATCACGGAAAAAATCAAGGTTTTCCTGTTTGGTCAACGTTTCAGGAGCAACGTACAGGAGTTTGGTTTTACCACTCAGCAAATCATCCTGAACTTCTTTTATTTCTTTCTTATTCAAAGTAGAATTTAAAAAATGCGCCACATCATCATTGCTGCTGTAACCACGCACCAGGTCAACCTGGTTCTTCATCAATGCAATAAGCGGGGAAACAATAATAGCACAACCAGGGCTTAATAATGCCGGCAACTGATAACATAAGCTTTTTCCACCACCGGTTGGTTTAATAACGAAAGTATCATTGCCCGCAAGCAGGCTTTCAATTACAGCTTTTTGATTGCCTTTAAAAGCTTTGAAACCAAAATATTCCTGCAAACCAGCTTCCAGGTCGAATTTACTTTTTTTAGGAGAAGCAGCTTTGAGGGTTCCGCTTGTTTTGGCAGGTGCTTTTACTTTTGTAGTTGTTTTTTTTGTTCCTGTTGACATGTCGTTCTGTTTTCCGCACTATGCATGACTTCCATGCATTTTTAAAAAGTAGGCGAAGTTACTATAATATATGCTTTTTCCGAAGGATACGAAGGCTTTATTACAATACATTAACTGTTAATTATATATGCAGCCCAACCTATTAAGATATGAAAAAACCGTCATTCAATAAACAATATTGATGCACTTATAATCTGCTATGTTTTGCCAACCATTATTTTTCAAGTAGGTTTGCGGGACTTTTTTTACATGAGTTCAATTGATATTCAAACAATAGCAAAGCGTACGATCTTACTTGAGGCTCAGTCTGTTGAGCATCTCACGCAATATATTGATGAACAGTTTGAGCAGGTAGTTAAACTCATTGCCTCATCAAAAGGCAAAGTAGTGATAAGCGGTATTGGAAAAAGTGCTTTGATAGCACAGAAAATTGTGGCTACGCTGAACTCTACCGGCACTCCTGCTGCTTTTTTACATGCAGCAGAAGCGATACATGGCGACCTCGGGCTTGTTCAGCCAAATGATATTGTATTAATGATCAGCAAAAGCGGTGAAAGCCCGGAAATAAAATTGTTGCTGCCGCTGATCCGTAATTTTGGCAATACTATTATAGCCATGACGGGCAACCTGCAATCTTTTCTTGCTACTCATTCAGATTATATATTGAATACCAGTGTGGAGCAGGAGGCTTGTCCTAATAATCTTGCCCCTACCACCAGCACAACAGCACAGTTGGCAATGGGCGATGCATTGGCTGTTTGTTTGATTGAGAATAATGGTTTTACCAGTGAAGACTTCGCGAAGTTTCATCCCGGCGGCACGCTGGGTAAAAGATTATATTTAAAGGTAAGCGATTTACTTGCACAGAATGTAACGCCACAGGTAACATTAGATGCAGATCTGAAAGATATCATTATAACCATCACAAAATTTAGAATGGGCGCTACCGCTGTAATAAAAGATGCAGCTATATGCGGTATAATTACAGATGGAGATTTACGCCGCATGCTTCAAAAAGGAGAAAACCTGGCTAACGTAAAAGCGGGAGATATTATGAGCAAAACCCCTAAATGTATTGAGGAAGAGCAGCTGGCAGTATCAGCACTGGATTTGATGCGGAAAAATGATGTTAGCCAGTTATTGGTTACACGCAATAAAGTATACATTGGTGTCTTACATTTGCATGATCTTGTAAGAGAAGGCATCATATAAATCAGAAATTATCGTTTAGCAGATATGAATAAGAATCATTACGTGGCAATTATGGCCGGAGGAATTGGAAGCAGGTTTTGGCCGATGAGCAGAACGTCTTATCCAAAACAATTTCTTGATATACTGGGAACGGGCAGAACGCTTATACAACAAACTTTTGATCGCTTTGCGGATTTTATTCCCAAAGAGAATATATATATAGTTACCTCAGAAGAATATATTCCGATAGTAAAGGAACAGTTACCTGAAATACCGGAAGAAAATATTATTGGAGAGCCTTCGCGCAAAAACACTGCGCCCTGCATTGCTTATATTGCGCATAAGCTTAATAAAATAAACCCTGAAGGTTGTTTAATATGTGCGCCTGCCGACCACCTGGTACTCGAGCAAATAGCTTTTAAAAAAGTATGTATTGAAGCATTGAATTTTGTTCGTGAAAATAATGCGCTGGTTACGCTTGGTATTAAACCAACACATCCTAATACAGGCTATGGTTATATACAGCATGAGCAATATGAGGTAAGCGATAATGTATACCAGGTTAAAACTTTTACTGAAAAGCCCAATCTTGAAATAGCTAAAACATTTTTAGCAAGCGGGGATTTTTTATGGAATGCAGGCATATTTGTTTGGAAAGTGAAAAATATTGTACAGGCATTTGAAAAATATCTTCCTGAAATGAATGAGCTTTTTATTGCTGAAGAAAGCAGGCTGAACACAGCAAAAGAAAAGCAGGCTATAGAGAAGATTTATCCGCTTTGCACCAGCATTTCCATTGACTATGGCATTATGGAAAAGGCGGATAATGTTTATATCATTCCTTCAAGCTTTGGATGGAGCGACCTGGGAACATGGAACTCCGCTTATGAAAATATAGATAAGGATAGAACAGGCAACGCTATTTCGGGCAAAAACACCATGCTTATAGATTCTTCAAACAATATGATTCATGTTGATCAGGATAAATTGATTGTATTGCAGGGAATAGATAATCATATTATTATTGATACCGGTGATGTATTAATGATTTGCAGCCGGGAAAAAGAACAGGAGATAAAGGAATATGTTGCCGAAATAAAAAGAAGCAGGGGAGACAAGTTCCTTTAATCAGCTTCTTATCCGGCTCCGGCTTAATTTACAAATTTGCGGCTGATCAGTTGACCATTTTGCACAATGGTTAAAATTTGTATGCCAGGTGTGCTGTTGCGGTTTATCTGTACGGTTTGTGTTCCTTTGGTGAAATTGCTGTTTTGCTGAGCAATAATTTTACCATCCATAGTAATCAACATAATTTTTGCAGCTCCGCCAGAAGTTGTGTTTACATAGGCAATGATCAGCCCGCCTGTATTTGTTATTGTATTTATGGCGAACCCGCCATTATGCTGTACCTGTAATTGAAGTATATCAGAATAAGTGATTGTGCCATTCAATTCTGTAGATTTTATACGATACCATACAAAAGACCCTGTTATGGTTTTTGAATCAGTAAATGTATAATCAGTAGTTTCCTGCCTGTAAAGCTTATCTAATGTAAAAAAGTTTGTTCCATTATCAGAACGTTCAACCTCAAAATAATTTATTGTGCTGTACTGATCAACCGACCAGTATAATGAAGTATTATTTTCTGCATTTGATTTTCCTGTTAGTGCAGTAAAATGTACAGGGAGCAACATCAATCCCTTAATAGCTATATTATCAAATACAAAACGGTTCAGCCCGTCAGTGTTATTGTACACATCATATCCATACAGGCGGAAAGTAACTCCGGTCATAAGGTTTTGAAATGCTATATCCAAACTTACTGTTATAGTTGGTGTAGTATTAAGCGCTATAGCTCCTGTTCCCAGGTCTGCTGCATATCCATCCACGCTTGAACGCAATGACCATTGGCGGGGGCCTGCGCCTGATGGAGTTCCGGTTGTGCTCCTGCGGATATTCATTTCAACAGAAGTGAGGTTTAAAGTGTATCCTGCATTGGGAGTAATGGTAAACTGCAAATACATATTTGTATTAATAGCGCCGGTTGGCCAACCTCCTTCTCCATAATATACTGTACCGCCGTTATAAGTACCGGAAGGTATAGATGAACTTAAAGATGCTGCACTAACCGTAGTATTTGCTGCTGCTGTACCGCTAAGTACATTATTAAAGTTCCAGTTACCAATAGTTTGAGACCAGCCTGCTGAAGAAACCAGGCAGAAAACGATGGTCAAGAACCAGTCAGATACACCATGAAAAGAGACACGCATAAAAAGGGTATAAGGGTTTTAAAAACAGACCTGGCCGCAGCCAGGTCTGGCGCATGATAGTAAGTAGCAAAATGATAGGTGTATACTCTTACGGGAAGATAAACGAAATTTTGCAGAAGGTTAGTATAAACACCTACAATTAAACAGGAATTCTATTACAACTTCCCGGCTAAGTTGATATTAGTCAATTAAAAGAAGAAATGAGAATGGCTGAAGATATTATTTGATGGCGGCCAATATTTTTTTAAACGCAGCAGCAGCATTATGCACCTGTATGGTCCAGTCATCGGCAGCCATGCCATCGGCGCCATCAGAAATATATTTGAGAAATAAGAAGGGAATATTTTTTTTCATAGCAATATATGCCAGCGAATACGCTTCCATATCTATTACAGCATAATCATCCGTGGAGTGTGCCATGCAAAAAAGAAGCTAAAACAAAATCACAAGAAATTATTTTATGCGGATTATGAGGCATAAAAATCATACCTGTTACCATATTGTTTATCGATACTATTATCCCGAAAATCGAAGCCTTTTCCTTCTTCATCGAATTAAGTTTTAAAGCCGCTGTTTGCGTAGCATCTTTGTATTGTCAACAACGATAACGATATCCAAATCCATTGAAAAGCAAAAGCCTGAGGCAAACACCGAAGAAATCCATATCTGCTGAAAAATCCTTCACTCCTTAGAAAGACCATGAAAGTCCATATTCAAAAGAAAAAGCAATATCCAGAAGTCCTGTAGATTACCAAATGATAATCCAATACTGAAAAGAACCAAACAATAACCTTGAAAATCCAAACCAATACCTGGGAAAAGCACAACCTCAAACTTATAACCACTAACCTAAGAACCGGAAATCGTGAGTTCCTTAAAAAACCGTAGACAATAATACCTCTGAAACGATTTCAAAATAATTAAGCCATGCCGGTAAGCATGGCTTCTTTTATTCGTCTTAAAAGTTGAGTGGCATGTATTTCAATAGCGCTTCAATGGTTACAAAACTATATTGTTTTCTTTTCAGGTAATTAATCAGCTCCGGTAAGCCGGGTTCAAAAAACCATGAAGACACGAAAGCTCAGAGTTTCACAAAGAGCATTTTCAAAAAATTATTTATATTTCATCTTAAATTCACTCAAATCGGCTTTATACTTTCTCTCTCGCTTCAATTCATAATCATATATAATATTCCCAACCTCTTTAAAAAAGGGATACCCTGTTTCTTCATACTCATATTTATCATCATTTAATATGCCATCGCTGTTTACATAAATGTTTCCGGTGAGCATGAATTCTATATTGTTTTTAAAATCTACGATATATGCTATATCTGTTAAAAAACCATAGCTCCAGCCTGTTTTATTAAACACCCGTATATAATCCGGAATTTTTTGTTTGCCTGCTTTAAATAAAAAGAACTTGGTATAGCTGTCAAAAAATACTGTAGTATCATATTTTGGATAGGCGCTTTCAAAAGGTAACTCCGACATATACTGAAATAAGAAAGCGTAATCATCTCCGGTTAGCCCAAACCGTTGTTTGGCAGGAGTATATTGATGAAATAAAACGGATTGCATAATCTGCTGCAAATCTTCCAGTGGCGCATTATTGTGCGTGGTAAAGTCCATTGGTTCTTTAATAAAGTTTTCGTCGCGGTCGTAATGCGCATTGCCAACCAGTATTTTTTTGCTGAAATTGAAATTCACATCACTGTATGCTTCCGGTTGGCGGTATAATAAATTGCCTCTATCATCCAAAAATCTTACAGGATTGGTATGCCTGTTTTCTTCCGGCGTAGCTTTTACAAAACGGCGGGTTAATCTAAAATCTTTATACCCCATTTGCCAGAGGCGTTCATTAATGGCTTGTTGTCCTGCAAATTCATACAGCCTGTTATACGCATCATTATCACTCACCAAAAATATTTTGCGGATATACTGTGCAACAGATGGCATACCATTTTCGGCGCTGCTGTCTGCGGTTACGGTTGTCTGCCCGGTATAAGCGCTGTCTGTAAGCATTGTGGTAAATTTATTTACACCAGGCTTATTTATTTTATTAAGCTTTTCCAGCGCAAGAAAAGCTACGGGCATTTTTACTGTTGATGCGGGATTGAAATATTGATTCCTGTCAACATGCAGGTAATAATGCTTAAAAGAAGGCCTATTGTTTTTGTTCCTGTTTATTTGTGTGTATATAAGCTGGTAGTGAAATGTATCCGGGTTATTTAAAATGTTTATAAGATGCGGAGATGCTTTGTCGTAAAGTAGTTTCTCCAGCCAGGCATCATTTTTAGTTTGAGCATTCATTATGGTAGAATATAATAGAAACGTTATTATTAATATATTTCTGGTCATGGTGAAAAGATACGAAAGCATTTTATATGCAGAAAAGGAAGTTGAAAGAAGGGCATTGCCTAAAGCAGCGATCGCTTCTTTTACTTTTAAGCGAAAGGGTATTGGCGTATTTATTCATTCAGCTATCTTGCAGCCCAAATTTCCAATTAATGAAATTAGTATCTTATCTCCGCGACGGGCAGGATCAACTCGCATTACTCGTAGATGGTTTCTTGTATAATATGGATGAGGTTCATCCCAACTTACCCGGCAGCATGGGCATGTTTTTGAATTATTGGGAAGATGCCCTGCCACTGGTGCAGAATGCTGCCGAAGCCATTAAAGCAAGAAGATTTCTGCAGCATAAAGGGTTTCCGTATGAAAAAGCGCAACTGCTTTCGCCGGTTGCATTTCCTACATCACTGAGAGATGCTTATGCGTTTCGCCAACATATTGAAATGGCAGTAAGAAACCGCGGAGCCTCAATGATACCGGAATTTGATCAATTTCCTGTTTTCTATTTTTCCAATCACCACAGTGTGCAGGGCGCAGGCGATGTGCGCTGTATGCCCGATCATTTGCAGCAACTGGATTTTGAGCTGGAAGTAGCTGTCGTTATTAATAAACATGGCAGAAATATAAAAGCAGAGGAGGCAGATGAATATATAGCCGGCTTAATGATCATGAATGATTTCAGCGCCCGCAAACTTCAGCTGGAAGAAATGAAATTACATCTCGGCCCCGCTAAAGGCAAAGATTTTGCTACAGCCCTGGGGCCGGTGCTCGTAACACCTGACGAACTGGAACGGTTTGAAGTTCCTGCTAAAGAAAATCATACCGGCCGGCAATGGAACCTTACTATGAAATGCCGCGTGAATAATATAGAAGTCAGTACCGGAAATCTCAGTGATATGCAATGGACTTTCGCTGAAATTATTGAACGCGCTTCTTACGGCACAGATCTTTTTCCCGGAGATATAATTGGCAGCGGAACAGTAGGCACAGGTTGTTTTTTAGAATTAAATAGTACCGGTAAACGCAATGATCCTTTCTATGCCGAACAATGGCTGCAGCCCGGGGATGTGGTGGAACTTGAAGTGGATGGATTGGGTATTTTACAAAATACTATTGTTCAGGAAGATGAAGGGGAGCACTGGAGCATATTGGCGAGAAAAAAATAATGCATTGCTTCATGTTAAAAAGTAAAGTTTTGCAAAGCACAAATAACTATAATATTTTAATCCGTAATTATTTTCCATATAAAAATCACAACTTGCATTTCAATTAACAACATCACTATGTTTAAAAAATTCTGTTTTACAGCTATTATTGGCTTTACTATATTGCTTAGTTCCTGTCTTGATACTGAAGAAAAAATTGTAATCAACAGCAACAACAGCGGTGACTATACCGTAACCATTGACATGGGCAAAATGCTGAAGTTAGCTGCCCAAATGGGCGGCGCTAACCAGGATGATACAAAACAAAAAGAGAAAAGTGATTCAACCGTATATTTTAAGCCTTATATAGATACCTCAACCGCATTAACAGCGAAAGAAAAAGAATTGTTTCGTGATGGCAGCATGCGTATTAAAGTAGATGAAGCGGCAAATGAAATGTCTGTTGTTATTCACTTTCCATTTAAGCATGTATCTGTTCTTCCGGAACTGAAGGCAAATTATATGAAGGCATTGGATAAATTGAATATCTCTGATAAAATGAAAAACAAAGACAATCCTGAAACAGACCCGGTTGAGCAGGAATTATCAAAAAACAAAGATGCACTAAACCCAACACAGGAAGCATACAGTTTTAGCGCCGCCCCGGGAAAAATTACAAACTCATTAATAAACAAAACGCTCATTACAGAGAAACTGGCAAATGATTCTTCTATGCAGATGATGCAGCAAATGACGATGATGATGGGCGATATGAATTACAAAACAGTGATTGTGCTGCCAAAGCCTGCTAAAAAATACAACGGTAATGAAGTGAAGGCTTCTGCCGATAAGAAAACGCTCACTTTCATAACTACGCTTACGGATATACTGAACAGGCCCGAAGCGGCAGAATATAATATTGAGTATTAAGTTATTTCCCTGAAAAAATTCGTAAGCCACAAATCACGGCGATACAATAGCACATGGCATACGCAGATGATACTGATTATCACAGACACATTCCGTAATATCCGTCCGGCCCGTTTTACCTGTGTTCCATACTTTACTGCATAAAAAATGGTAGCAAATTTGAACTATGCACCCACATTAGTTTGTTTACCTTTGCTGCTCAATTTTGATACGCTTATTATATGCAATGGTATTGTGAATCATTAACGGAATATAAAAGGCTAAAAACCAGGGAAGTAAAAGTGGGAGATTTGCTTATCGGCAATTTTAACCCCATACGAGTGCAAACCATGACAACCACCGATACGATGGATACCATCGCCACGGTGGAGCAAAGCATCCGCTGTATTGAAGCCGGTGCAGAACTGGTTCGTATAACAGCCCCCAGCAAAAAAGAAGCGGAAAACCTGCTGAACATAAAAAATGAATTGCACAAAAGAGGTTACAAAACGCCACTGATCGCTGATATTCATTTTACACCTAATGCTGCGGAGATTGCCGCAAGAATTATAGAGAAAGTGCGCGTTAATCCCGGCAACTATATTGATAAAAAGAAGTTTGAATTTATTGAATATACCGATGCGGAATATAATGCTGAAATAGACCGCATCCGCGAACGCTTTACCCCGCTTGTTAAAATTTGTAAAGAGCATGGCACCGCTATGCGCATCGGCACCAATCATGGTTCGCTGAGCGACAGGATCATGAGCCGCTATGGTGATACGCCAATGGGTATGGTGGAAAGCGCTATGGAATTTTTGCGTATTGCCAGGGATGAGAACTATCATAATATTATTCTCAGCATGAAATCGAGCAATCCGCAAGTCATGGTACAGGCGTACCGCTTGCTGGTCAGGCAGATGACGGATGAATTCCGGGAGAACTACCCACTGCATCTCGGCGTAACCGAAGCAGGTGATGGTGAAGACGGCAGAATAAAATCCGCTATTGGTATTGGCACCTTGCTTGAAGACGGCATCGGCGATACCATACGGGTATCCCTAACCGAAGATCCGGAGTTTGAGATACCGGTTTGTAAGGATATAGTGAAGAGGTATGAGCTGTCAGCTATCAGCCGTCAGCCGTCAGCCGATAGTTCACAGCCTGTTGCCCATTGCCCATTGCCCATTGCCCATTGGCCTTTCGAATACAAACGCCGCGACACCTTTGTTGTTGACAACATAGGCGGCCATCATGTGCCGGTGGTGGTTGCTGATATGAGCAAAGCCGGTGAAATAACGCCTCCCGCTCTTCAGCGCGTGGGTTATACTTATGATGAGGATCTGGATAAATGGAATATCGGTGATATGGCCGCCGATTATGTTTACACTGAAAAAGGTGAGCTGCCTTTTGCTTTACCCGGCACGCTGAAAGTGATTGTGCCTGCATCACAATGGACATCCTGCAGCGATAAGGATAAATATTATCCTGTATTTTCTTTGAAAGATTTTATCGCGGCTTCTGCAGATGCAAAAGGCAAGACAATAAATTTTGTAATGCTGGACTGCAATAACGATAACAATATAGATGATGCTGTTTTGAATACGTTAAAGAACGATCACACGGCTGTATTATGTTTGAGCAGCACCAACAAAAACGCGATGCAAGCCGTTCGCAGCATGTTTACTTTACTTGTAGAAAAACATATTGATAACCCGGCTATACTTATAACAGATAGTGGCTGGCAAACACCTGATGAACATCTTATACATTTTGCCACGGAAACAGGCGCTTTGTTTTTAGATGGATTTGGAGATGGTATTTGCCTCGGCCTGAAACAGGCGGGTTATGATCTGCTATCTAACAATTATGCCCGGCTTAATGCCAGCGGAAGAAATTACATCAACAATAAAAGTGCAGAGCAGTTTATCAATAATACAGCCTTCTCCATTTTGCAGGCAACACGTACACGCATTTCCAAAACAGAATATATCTCCTGTCCTTCCTGCGGAAGAACATTGTTTGACCTGCAGGAAACCACAGCGAAAATCCGTGCGGTGACCAACCATCTTAAAGGTGTAAAAATCGCGATTATGGGCTGTATAGTAAACGGTCCCGGCGAAATGGCTGATGCCGACTTTGGTTATGTAGGCAGCGGCCCGGGAAAAATTACTTTGTACAAAGGCAAGGAAGTAGTGAAGCGGGCAGTGAACAGTGATATAGCTGTTGAAGAACTCATCAATTTGCTGAAAGAAAATGATGCGTGGGTAGAACCGTAAAGAAAGATGAATTTGTTTGTTGGATTCTGCCATTTCATTTTTTGATTTTTCTGCAATGCTTCAACCCAAATATTTACCTGTAGCCGATAATGCCCGTTCCGGCGTATTACATGTTTTGAGAGGATTTGCTTTGTTTGGAATTTGCATTGCTAATGTGGGTTATTTCGCAGGCGGGTGGTGACACAACCCGCTACCGGCCGTTGTCTCACCGACCGGAATGCCGCGTATGAAGCGAAAATTTGAAATACACTCCTTGTTACCACCGCCATACTGCAAAATTTAGTTGGCTACAGCCCGTAGGAAGGATGGCGCTCACCAACTATATTGCTCAAACCGTGTTTGGTATTATACTGTATTATAGTATAGGCTTCGGACTTGGAGAAAATAAAGGTCCGGTATTTTTCATGCCGGTGGCAATATTGATTTTTTTTGTACAGGTTATATATAGTCATTACCGGATGGGGTATTTTAATTACGGGCCGCCGGAATGGTTATGGCGTCAATTCTCTTATGCAAAAAGACTACCAATAAAAAAGCACATTTAATTTATTCCCTATTATTGAAGCAGTTCAAGGAGAATAATACAATAAGCTATCTTTAATGTATTCCTCATAAATTAAAGCAACAATGAAATACTTATTTTTATTTATCGGCATATTATTTTCAGCATCGCTTAATGCTCAGAACAACTACGAAATATATGCATTAAAATATGCTGTTCTTCAAAATCCTACTCCTATATCAAACTGGGTGAATAACGGCCCGGAAAAAGATAGTGTGCCCATCAGCTTTCATTTCTGGCTGATCAAATCTCCCGAAGGAAAAAATATATTGGTAGATGCAGGCTGCAGAATGGATTTATCCAATGCCATCGATTTCGGGCTTACAGATTATGAGCGCCCTGATTCCGTTTTATTAAGGTTAGGCATACCTGCAGATGCTGTTTCGGATATCATCATTTCACATCCGCACTGGGACCATATAGACGGATTACCGCTGTTTCCCGGTGCGACAGTGTGGATGCAAAAAGAGGATTATACCTACTATACGGGTGAAGCATGGCAGAAGCCTGCTAAACCAGGCGGTATAGCTCCGAGAAACGTGGAGTTCCTGCTGCAATTAAATATGGCAGGCAAATTAAAATTGATTGATGGTGATAATAAAGAAATCATTAAAGGTATTACCGTGTTTACTGGTTCCCGGCACACCTATAATTCACAATATGTAGTAGTGCAGTCCGGCCGGCATAAAGTAGTAATCGCATCAGATAATATCTGGATATATTACAACCTCAATAAAATGCTGCCGCCGCCATCTTATGGAACAATGAGTGCTACAGGTTATGTAAAGAATATGCAACGGATGAAAACGCAGGCTTCAAAGCCTCAATATATTTTGCCCGGGCATGACGACGCAATGTTTAAAATGTTTCCTGCAGTGGATAAAAGAATTATAAAGGTTTTATAACCGATATTATATGATTATACTAAAAGAGTAGAATGAGGGCGCTATAGCACTTATTATAGCCTTATTTTTATTACCTGCCGTCATTTTTTCTTATTTACACGCTGGGTGATTAACTTATTTCCTAACGGGAAGGAATTTTTATCCAGCCTAAAGAAAGATCGCCTTTTTGTTTATTATTCCTCTCTTACTTTGCTATTAGCATGCTATGTTTTATTAACCTATATTTTTTTAATGATTTTAACGGGAATTTAAAAAATGCTATTGCTTCAACAAATCTTTATAACTGATAAGCTGAATATGCTTCTTTTTAATAAAGGTCTTCACTTCCTCATCCGTAAATAAAACGGTTATGCCCTGCCTGTCTTCTGCCACATTTTCATAACCTATATGATGTATGGCGCGCATCTCTGCATCATCAAACGCGGGATGCTCAACAAACAAATAGGTATTGCCGGGCTGTAAGGAGTTCAGCATTGCAAGAAAGCTCTTTTTCTTTTCAGCAAAGGTTTTATGGGGGCCGGCAAATCCAATGCTTTTTACTTTTTGCTCCGCAAGATCAATATGTATCTTATATTCTCTGGAAAGCTTTTCAACCAATTGCTTTACTTCAGGGTTTATATTCGTACAGCCCATATGCCCGGAGATATGGCTGATACGGGGAATTTTTTTCAATGCCAATGCTATCTGTGCCCTGAATTCCTTTTCAATATCCTCTAATGCAAAGGAATGATCCAGTATGGCACGGTTAGGATAATTTTTATTCGGCCATACCATGGGGTAAAAATATCCGTCTTCATCTTTTAAAGAAGGACAGTCAGAAACGGGTCTCCATTTTACGTTATCCCATTCGCTTGTTATGGCAAGATGAATACCAACATCTATAGCAGGGTTTTCTGCCAGCAGCTTCACTGCTTCCGGAAACCAGGGCGAGGGCACAATTACTTCAACAGAAGTGGCAATGCCGTCTTTCCATGTTTTGATCAATGCAAGATTACCGCTATGTGCAAAACCCATATCATCTGCCCTCACTATTAGTTTGGGAGCAATTTGTGCTTCAGAAAATACTATTGTTAGCACAAAGCCCAATACGATAAATATTTTTTTCATATAAACTATTTAATTATGCTTTCATTTACTATTGCTATCGAATAGCTATATTAATAAATGCTGATCAAATGTGTTTTCTTTTTAAAGCTCATACCACTTTTGCAGACAAAGCTTTATTTACCGGAATAACTTCACACAAATTTTAAGAACAAATGCTGTATTTTGAAAAATAATCACAAATGTTTTGCTATGTTCTCTTTCAAAAAAATAATTACAGTAACCTGTTTTCTTATATGCAATACTATCCTTTCTGCCCAGGATAAATACAAGCTTGTTTGGAGTGATGAATTCAACAAAGATGGTGAGCCCGATTCCGGCAAATGGAAGTACGAAAAAGGATTTGTTCGCAATGAAGAGTTTCAATGGTACCAGCCGGAAAACGCGTTTTGCAAAAACGGGTTATTAATTATAGAAGCGAGAAAGGAGCAAAGGCCTAATCCATTATATACGCCCAACAGCAATCATTGGCGTACCAACAGAAAAAATATTGAATACACTTCAGCCTGCATGATAACCGAAGGAAAACATCAATGGCAGTATGGCAAATTTGAGCTGCGTGCCCGTATTGATATTGACCCCGGTGTTTGGCGCCTGGTGGACGCTGGGCGTTGATAAAGATTGGCCTGCAAACGGTGAAATTGACATCATGGAATTTTACCGCGATACGCTTTTAGCAAATATACTTTGCCGTGGTGTAAACAATAGCAATGAGTGGTATACCACCAAAACCGGCGTGCAGCAATTAGGAGGTAAATCCTGGGCAGCAAAATTTCATGTCTGGCGTATGGACTGGACAGCGGAATATGTGGCACTTTATGTTGATGATTCACTGCTCAATAAAGTTGCGGTTGATAAATTAGTAAATAAAGATGGCAGTGGTTTTAATCCTTTCAAACAACCACATTATATGTTACTCGACCTTGCCATAGGCGGGTTAAATGGAGGCGATCCTTCACATACCAATTTTCCACGGAGAATGGAAGTAGATTGGGTGAGGGTTTGGCAGAAAGAATAAATTTTGCGAGGGAGCCAGGGTTATGCCAGTCTATTTATACACTTTGGTGGCAGGGAATTTGAACAGTTGTAAAAAATCAGATATTTCACAAAGGTTAAGTCAATGGAAAGCACGATATTAATATATCAAAATAGTGAGGGCAATATTGCCATAGATGTCCGCCGGAAGAAGAAACCGGTTGGCGTACACAGGAGCAAGTGGCACAGTTATTTGGTAAATCTGTGGCGGTAATATAATCAAGTGTTATGTTTTTGTTTCTTGCAAAATTGTTCAGCCATACACGGGCAGTATCTGTAAATTGTACATAATGTCCTTTATTTTCGAATAACACTAACGCACGAAAACCTTTTGCTTCTTTTGAAGATACCCGTTGTTGTGCAAAGCAACATTGAAAAATGAATAACAGAAAACCGGTGATGCATGTTTTGAACATAATATGAAAGTATCATGTTTTTCCGTAGGTATCCAGCATTTTTTTAAGATCATCAAGTGTATTTATTTCATCAGGTTTTTTATCCTGCCGCCAGCGGTTTATCCTGGGAAAGCGTAATGCCACGCCGGATTTATGCCTGCTGCTCGCGCCAATGCCTTCAAATGCAATTTCAAAAACCAGTTCCGGTTTCACAGTACGTACAGGCCCGAATTTCTCCAGTGAATTTCTTTTTACAAAAGCGTCTACCTGCGCAAATTCTTTATCGGTCAATCCGGAATAAGCTTTGGCAAATGTCACCAGCCTATCACCATCTTTTACCGCAAAAGTATAGTCCGTGTAAAGATTGCTTCTTCTGCCATGGCCCTTTTGCGCATATACCATTACCGCGTCAATTACCAGGGGGTCAATTTTCCATTTCCACCAGTCGCCTGCTTTTCTGCCTACCTGGTAGGTTGAAGACTTTCTTTTCAACATAACACCTTCTGCGCCCATATCTCTCGAGCTGTTTCGTATATGTGCCAGTTGCTGCCAGGTAGAAAAATGAATAACAGGAGAAGTTAATAATACAGGGTGATTAATTGCAGCTACTATCTCTTCTAATATAATTCTTCTTTGGTCAAGTGGTTTATTCCGGTAATCAATACCATTATATTCCAATACGTCGTATGCAAAAAAAGCGATAGGCGCTTCCTGTAAATTTTTCTTTGTAACATTTTTTCTACCTATGCGTGTTTGAAGCAATGCAAATGGCAAAGGCTTTTCATCAATGCTTGGTATAATTTCTCCATCCAATACCAATCCTTCAGGTAGCAATGACCGTATGGCATCATATTCGGGGAACTTTTCTGTCATCAATTCTTCTCCCCTGCTCCATACAAATATTTCATTGTTTCGCTTTATTAATTGTCCGCGTATGCCATCCCATTTCCATTCCGCCTGCCATTCTTCTTCTTTACCCAGGTCATTTACTTCTGTATCTAACGCATACGCCAGGTAAAACGGATATGGTTTTGAATAATCAATAGCTGACAGGTGGTCGCTCAATAACTCATTAAAAGAAATTGTAAAAGGATCCCAGTTCCCGCTGATGCGGTGTGCAATAATATTGGGTTCGAGGTTAACGGTTTTTGCCAGCGCATTTACAATCATTTTTTGCGAAACACCAATTCTGAAATTTCCGGTCAGCAGTTTATTGAAAACAAAGCGTTCATTTTTATCCATTTGCAACCAGGTACTCACGATAAAATCTTTCTTTTTATTTTCATCCTGCTTTTCAAGCGCTGTTAGTTGAGCAATTATAAATGCCAGTCCCGCGTTATCCAAAACCTTCGTTCGTTCCGGCAATAGCAATGCAATTGTTTCTGCAAGATCGCCTACGGTATGGTAACATTCTTCAAACAACCATGCAGGCAACCCGGTTATTTCAAGACACCATAACTGCAGAAATGAAGAACTGATGATCCGCTTTGGCCTTCTGCCACTGAATAATGCAATAATCCAAACCTTATCTGCATCATCTGCTGTGGCAAAATAATGCGATAAAGCTTCCAGCTTTTCATTTGTTTTTGTGCTGGAACCGAGCTTTACTATTAATTCAGAAAATGCTTTCATTCCATTTATTCTCCGGCAGTATTTATTTCGTTTTCCTGCTCCGTTGTTGTTGATGGTTTCTCCTGCTCTTCTTCCTCGCCGCCATATGCTGTTTTTACTTCGGCTGATAAAACGTCGTTTTCATTCAGGTACCTGCTAAAGGCGGATTGAAACCCATGCGTTACAAAAACCTTCTCCGCGCCGGTAGCTTTTACGGCACATAGTAATCCGTCCCAGTCAGCATGGTCGCTTAAAGCAAAACCGGCATCAGCATTTCTTCTTCTAATATTGCCGCGTACCTGCATCCAGCCGCTGCATACGCCAACACTGTAAGGACTGAATTTTTTCATCCACGGTGTTCCGTCAGCACTTGGTGGTGCTATAATCACGGAGTTCTTAAATGCTTCCTGCGGCGTTTCAGGCATTACTCTTTTTATGGCAGGAAGATCCCAGCCTGCTGTAAGTAATGCCTGTTGCGTATTCCAGATAGCGCCGTGCGCAAATATGTTATCTGTAATGGTTGAAATGCATTGCAATACCCGCTGGGCTTTACCAAGGCTGTATGCTATAATAACAGGTGTTTTGCCTGATTGATGGCTTTCGGTTATCCATTGCCGCATGTTTTCATAAACCACTTCCTGCTTTTTCCATTTATAGATAGGCAACCCAAATGTTGATTCCGAAATAAAAGTATTACAACGTACTGGTTCGAACGCTCCGCTTATGCCATCATCTTCAACTTTATAATCGCCGCTTACCACCCAAATATCATCGTTAAATGAAACCCGTATTTGGGAAGACCCGATAATATGACCTGCCGGGTGCAGTGATATTTTTACATTATTGATCGTGATCTCCTCATTCCATTCCAATGATTGAATGCTTACATCTCCCAATCTCAGCTTTAGCAATGGCGCTGTAAAATGATGACACAGGTAATGCCTGTTGCCAAACTTTGCGTGGTCGCTGTGCGCGTGAGTAATAATAGCCCTGTCTACAGGTTGCCAGGGGTCAATATAAAAATTACCCTGCCTGCAATACAAGCCGCTTTCTGTAAACTCAATCAATTGCATATCCTCAAATTAGAAAATAATATGCCGCAAACATTCCTGTTTTAATTTAAATTTACGCAGCCCGCCAAAACAGGCGTTTTGTAGCTTTTATACCCCAATATTTCCAGGCACAATAAAAAAATATATGAAAGACGAAGTAGTTGATATAAATATTCGCGCTCTGCAGCATATAGGTATTCCCGTTACAGATATAAAGCGTTCCGAAGCTTTTTATAAAAGATTAGGATTTAAGAATGTTATGCAATCTCCGTTTGGCAGCAAAGGAGAAGAAGGAGTATGCATTATGATGAAAAGGGAAGATGTAATTATTGAGTTATACCAATTGCCGGAAAAAGATTTAGCGGAAATAGTAAACAGGAAGAATGGCCATATTGATCATATAGCTTTTGATGTGCCCGATATAGCACAAGCATTTACTACCCTGAAAAACGCAGGTTTTGATATACCGGAAAACAATCCCGTTTTTCTCCATTTTTGGGAAAAAGGATGCAAATACTTTTACATTCTCGGTCCTGATGGAGAAAGACAGGAGTTTAACCAGCTTCTGTAGCCTCTTAGTTCTTGTTGTTGATAAAAATAAACGGTTTAAGCTCGGGCTGGAACATTAACTGCACAAGGGTTTTCTGATCCTGGTGAACTCTGTAGCGGTTCATATCTACCACTTCATTCACGGCGCAAAAAATTTCAGCAGACTCAGTATGAAACAGCATATCATTTAACTGTTCAACTTCTTGCTCAATGGCCTGGTTGCTCATGGATTCGTCTTTCAACAAGACAAGTAAATCGCGATTGGATGCTTTCATTTTAGTATAGGATTTGAACTTTCTTTCTATATAGTAATAACTAATCGTTATTTAGTAACCTACCATTCCTTTTTTACTGGGGCAGCCACATCCTTTCTGACCTCCTTTAAATATTCCGCAACCTGTGGCTAACGTCACCAATAAAAAAACTGCTACAATAACTTTAAAACTTCTTTTTATCATGTCTCTAAATAGTGGGTTAGTGTAAATTTAAACTAATTTACCGTCTAATTATTGTAGTACAAAATATGTTTTTGAATACATTAACACCACTACTAAAGCCGGTTTTTTAAGGTGGAAAAGCGCCCCAAAATATTAGTGGCTCCGCTTGATTGGGGTTTAGGGCACCTAACCCGATGTATACCCATTGTAAATGAATTGATTATACAAGGCTGGGAGGTTTGGCTGGCGGGTAACGAAAGAGGGCTGGCCGTAATGCGCAAAGAATTCCCCCAACTTTCTACCGTTTATCTGGAGGGATACAACGTGATTTACCATCCCTCAAAAAAAGGATTCTCCCGGAAAATAATCAAGCAGTTACCTAAAATTTTAGGTAGCATAAAAGCTGAGAACCGCTGGTTAAAGAATATTTTGAAAGAACACCGGTTCCATGCCGTGATCAGCGATAACAGGTTTGGCTTGTATAACAGCGGAGTGTATACTGTTTTCATCAGTCACCAGTTGCATGTAAAATCGGGCATGGGTAAATGGATGGATAGTATTGTGCAAAAGATAAATTACAGGTATATCAACAGGTTTAACGAGTGCTGGGTACCTGATTATTCAGGCAAAGAAAATCTTTCTGGTGAGTTGTCGCACGGAGATCCGCTGCCGGGCAACCTGCAATATATTGGCGCCATTTCAAGGTTTGAGAAAATGAATGCAGCAAAAAAATATGATGTGCTGGTAGTACTGTCCGGACCCGAACCAGGAAGAACAAAATGGGAGGAAAAGCTGTTGAAAGATCTGCAGTTGTTTAAAGGAAACGCTTGTTTGGTGCGCGGTTTGCCAGGGAATAATGGCCAGCCGGTGAACATGGAAAATGTGGAGGTCTTCAATCATCTTTCTGCACGGGAGTTAAATTTTGCCATAGCGCAGTCTGAATGGGTTATTTGCCGCAGCGGCTATACTTCCATAATGGACCTGGTGAAGCTTCAGCACAAAGCTATTCTTGTGCCAACACCAGGACAGCCGGAGCAGGAATATCTTGCCACTTATCTCTTTCATAAAAAAATATTTTATACCGTAACCGAAGATGCGTTTGTGCTGCAACAAGATATAGCGCAGGCGCAGCAATTCCCTTTTGATTTCAGTTGTTTTACTGGTAGCTTAAGTAATTATAAAAACAACATCCGGCAACTTACAGAAGCTGTAACATCGCAAAAAAGCCTGCTACAAAAAATTTAGCAGGCGTACAAAGCTTAGGTAAACGATCTCTTTTCCATAAATATTTCTAACGCTACAAAAGTTCTTTTGCTCTTACAAGATCTTCCGGGGTATCGATGCCCACTCCAATATAATCTACAAGCGCCATGCGCAGAGGAATGCCGTGTTCCAGAAAACGCAGGCATTCTATTTTTTCCGCGTCTTCAAGCGGGGTTATCGGCCATTTGGTAAATTGAATGAGCATATCTTTCTTAAACGCGTATACGCCTATATGCTCGTAGTAATCAATCTTTATTTTTTCGTTTCGGGGATAAGGTATCACACTTCTGCTGAAGAATAATGAATTCATTTTATTATCAAGCGCAACCTTAACAATGTTTGGGTTTTCAATCATTTCCCTGCTGGTAATAAGCTGAACCAGGGATGCCACTTTCACTGATTCATCTTTGAAAAGCTCAACCAGTTCGCGGAGTGGTTCTTTTTTTACAAAAGGCGTATCTCCCTGCACATTTACTACAATATCAACATCCATGTCAGCAACAGCTTCGGCAATCCGGTCGCTGCCGGATTCGTGTTCATTTTTACTCATTAACGCCTGTCCGCCGTTTGATGTTATTTCTTCAAATATCACATCGCTATCTGTTACAACATATACTTCGTCAAAGAGGCCTGTAGCAAACGTATTGTCATGCGTATGCCGGATCACGGTTTTATCACCCAGCATTTTCATCAGTTTGCCGGGAAACCTCGAAGCGGCATATCGTGCCGGTATCATCGCAACGGTTTTCATTATTGTTTTTTTCAAAGATAGTTATGGATTAATAATCCGTTTTTATTGTTTTATCAAAAGGTATTTTAAACTGATAAGCCACATCTTCATCGTCTTTTCCTTCCAGTACATCCAATCCATATTTTAAATTCCTCGGATCATCGTATGCAAAAGTGCCGAATATTCTGTCCCAAAGCGAAAAAATATTGGAAAAATTGGTATCGGTATACGGGCGCTCAAAATGATGATGCACCTTATGCATATTAGGTGATACAAAAATCCAGCTTATCGGTTTATCCAACCAGATCGGCACACGGATATTAGCATGATTAAAATGCGTAAAAAATCCGGCAACGCTTCTATACAAAAAATAATACCCGATGGGTATTCCCAAAACAAGTATACCAACAATGGTTGATGATTCACGGATAAGCCATTCGCCGGGATGATGCCTTGTACCTGTGGTTACATCCACTTTTGTATCGCTGTGATGGATCATGTGGAATTTCCACATCCATTTTATCCTGTGCATCAGGTAATGCGGGGCATACTGCGCAAAAAAATCCAGCAGGAAAAGCGATACGATCACTTTAACCCATACAGGCATGCTGAACAGGTATAATAACCCGAACTGGTGCTGCTCCGTCCAGGCACATATTTTAATGGTGGTAAACCCGAAAATGATATTAAGCACAAGTGTGCATGCAAGAAAAACAAGGTTTACGCCTGCATGTTTATATCGCTTAAAAGAGAACTTAAATAACGGGTAATATCCTTCTATCAGCCAGAAGAATATCATGCCGGCCATTAATATAAGCACACGATGTGAACTTGGTATATGTTCCCAGTATTGAAGAAATGTTTCCATAGCAATCGTTTGAAAAGATACGAAGAATTTAATGAGGCGGAATGCCTGCAGCAAACGCATCCTATTAAATTGGTTGAATACTTAATTTACGATTTTTTCAGCCCCCGTGAGACAGCTACCCTGATGTAAGAGGTATATTTCACGCAACGGACGCCGCGGGGCAAAGTTCGCAATGGAAAAAACGCAGCTACGCCGCTACGCCGCGCACTTTGCGTGAAAAGTATTAACACTTGTGTGTATAGGATAGCTGCCGGTAGACAAGTGTGTAGCACAGTAGTGGATGTGGCATTCTCAGAACCCCTGCATATTTCTGTGTAGCGGCTGTCCGTTTGTAGCAAGACGCCAGCGGCCTTATTTACTCAAAAAATAAGTTGGTTTATTCTTTTTCAATTATCACTTGCAGGCGTTTCCGGCAGATCATCAAACTCATACCCGCAATCAAAACAGTGATAGTTCTTTTTTATGCTTACTGCATAACTGCCGAAAAGAAAAGAAACAATAGCGCTTAACCAGTTACCGGATTTTGCAGGGTTGGATATGTACTCCACATTGCCTGAACCACATTTCGGGCATTTAAGTATTGCCCGCTTTTCTGCATCAAACGTTGCCAGCAATTCTTTAGCACGGGCTGCCTGGTTTTCTGGCACGGTTAGTTTTATGCCGCCAATAGCATTGCTCAGAATAGGATCAACTGTAACAGTATATTCATCCCGCAGAAAGCATACTATACCTTCAGCCTCCAGTTTGCCAAGCATAATATTGGCATCTATATAGCTGTCGAAGCTTTGTATAGTAACAAGATCCATAACGAAACTATTGGTTCAGCATCAGCGGCATTGCCAGCATCAGTTGATCTTCGTTTTCATCTTTATCAACCGGCAGAAGAATGCCGGCCTTTGTTGGCGTGGAAAGCTCCATCACCACTTCGGTGCTGCCTGTGGCATTCAATAATTCTATGAGGAATTTAGCATTAAATGCAATCTGGATATCTTCTCCTTCATAACGGCAGCTCATGCGTTCGTTTCCTTCAAAGCTGAAGTCAACATCCTGTGCTGCAAGCTGCAACTCAGCCCCGCTTATGGTAAGCGCTACCTGGTTGGTGCTTTTATTACTGAATACGCTTACCCTTCTTAACGCATTCTGAAATTCACTGCGGCTTACGGTCATTCTGTAAGGGTTTTCCGCCGGGATAACCACTTTATAGTCAGGGAAACGGGCATCAATCAGCCTACAGACCAGTTCCGTGGTTCCATGATCAACAAAAAGATGATTGTTGTTGTAAGATATTTTAAGCTCATCTTCATTATCAGGCAAAGCTGATTTTAAAAGATTTAATGGCTTTTTAGGAACGATAAATGAATCTTTCTGCGGACAGCTTACATCTGTTTTGCGATAGCGGACAAGGCGATGCGCATCTGTAGCAACAAACGTGATTGATTTTTTATCCAGCTCAAAAAACACGCCTGTCATGGCAGGGCGCAGATCATCATTGCTAACCGCGAAAAGGGTTTTATTTATAGCCGTAACCAGCGCGGATGATGTCATGGTAAATGAAGTGGTATCCTTGGCAGCAGGTTCCTTAGGGAAATTATCAGGGTTTTCACCCATCACTTTATACTTACCATTATCGCTCGTAATTTCTACAGCAAAGTTTTTATCTATAGTAAAAGTAAGCGGCTGATCAGGCAGGTTTTTTAATGTGTCCATCAATATTTTTGCCGGAATACATATTTTACCGCTGTCGCGGGCTTCAATATCAATATGAATTTTCATTACCGTTTCCAGGTCAGTAGCGGTTACTGTAAGATTACCTTTGTCAATCTCAAATAAAAAATCTTCCAGTATTGGCAAAACAGTGTTTGAGCTGATAACATTATTAATATGATTCAGTTGCTTTAGTAAGGCCGACGAAGAAACAATAAACTTCATAATTTCAATTAGTATTTGAATTAGGCAAATATAGAATTAAGGGGGTAAATGTAACCTGAATTTTTGAAAGAATATCAACTACTAATCCACTACCTTGCTATTGTATCAACGGCTTTAACCATAGGTAAAGTCGTCATATATTACCGGTTTCTATGATGCAACGCAAACAACTCTCGCCGGAGCAGGCTTATGAAAAAGCCAAATATTACTGTGCTTACCAGGAGCGCAGTCACAGGGAAACCAAAGAAAAGCTGTACAGCTTCGGCATTCGCAAAGAGCAGGTAGAGCTGTTACTTTCCCGACTTATAGAAGAAGGCTACCTGAACGAAGAACGTTTTGCCATTCAGTTTGCAGGAGGCAAATTCAGGATGAAACAATGGGGTAAAAAGAAAATTGAACAGGGTTTGAAAGAAAAGCAGGTTAGCAGTTATTGTATTAAAAAAGCCCTGGCGCAGATAAGCATTGCTGATTATGAAGATACACTTGAAAAACTGGCAAGTCGCAAATGGGAAGAGCTGCGAGAAGAGCGTAATATTTTTATAAAAATGCGCAAACTGCAGGACTATTTGTTGCAAAAGGGCTATGAATACGATTGGGTAAAAGAAATTATACAAAAGATAAAAGACAGGTAACAAAATGCATAATTTTAGTTTTGTATTACCTGCATTACTAATGCGCTGCAATTATCCGCACTTTATAAATCCCGTTAACCAACCTGAATACAATACCTGCCCTTACTGGAAATTATTGCCCGGAAGCCGAAAAGGGAATCAAGAGTAGGCTAAAATTGCATATATGCCAACGCCAAAAAAGAAAGTTGCAAAAAAAATCAAAAAAGCATCTGCGAAAAAATCAGCAAAAAAAGCTGCCGCTAAAAAACCTTCTGTAAAAGACGTTCTTAAAATAGAAAAGTCAGCCGGGGCTAAGCCTGCCGCAAAAAAGGCGGGTACTGTTAAACCTCCGAGTACCCAAAAAACAAATATCGTTAAAACCAGCAGAGGTATGCGGGGTTTCGACACAACTGTTGCCGGAATGGATTTGGATATCACATTTAAACTTGGGTTAGGAGAAATTACAGCTACGCATTTTCGTGAGGGGAATAAAATAGACAGGAAGAAGATCACCCAAAGCGGGCAGGTGCATTTCAATAATGTGCAGGTAAACGATGCCATTTCCATTAATGGTGCGTGTTCAGGTTCGTGCACACTCGTTACAAACCGCCAGACGGCTCCTGTATCAGACAGCAGCCAGCCCAGATCATATACAGCCGGCAGCATTTTCGACAACCTGGTGGTAGAACAATAAATTAAAATTTATGAAGAAGTTATTTTTCTCAATATACCTGTCCTTTTACTTTATTATTTGCTTAGGGCAGGATAAAGAAGTACCCATTCTTACTGCCGACTCCCTTGCAACAGGAAACTATAAAGACGTACTTACCAGCTTTTTTCAATTGGCGTTTGACAGGTTTACCGGGCCGGACAAAGAACTTAAGTTTTCTTCCAATCCATACGCTATTATGATGCGGGCTGATCCTGATTTAGCAGTAGACACAAGCTATATGAAATACCGGACGCTGCGAAACCTGAATTTCAGCTTTGGCGCTAAATTAAATGAGAGTTATAAGTTTAACGGCTTTTCTGCCGGCATCAATTATGCCATAATTAATAAGCGTGATGAAACCATCTGCCGTGAATTTTTATACCTGGTAATGGCAAAAAATAAAGATTACGAAATCCTGAATGAAGAAATTGCCGGGGTATTAAGTATGTCAACCACTGATGCCACACTAAAATCGAGGCTCAACAAACAGTTTCATAGTTTATATGAAGATGGCGCTTTTAATTTCAGCATGCTTGACCCGGATGTAAAAAAGATTATTGAAGATATAATCGCAGATAAAAAACTCACCGGACTTCAAAAATTAATTTCTGAAGATGGTAATGTAAACATTCATGATGCCATAACAAAGGGATATGAAAATGTAAGGCAATCATTTCGTAACAGGCCATTATGGACAGTAGCCATAAGTGATACTGCTTACCAGGATCAGTTATTGTTCTCGAATCTTGCAATTGTTACACAGTTTTTAAAGGGAATTTCCAATCCGGCTAATAACCACGGAGTAGAATTAGACCTGAAAGGGACAGTGAACTTTTTAGATGATAGTTTAAGAGCAGGCAATGATTTGAAAAGAAGTTTATTGAATGTGGAGGGTGGATTAAACTATGTCTGGAGATCAAAGAAAACAGATCTTTCTTTTTTCGAATTTAAAATGAGCGCTTCTTATGGCTATATTTTTAATGGATTATATGCCGACGAAAAAAGGCAGTTATTCACCCTGAATGGGGGATTGCGCATAAGGGTATTTGACGATATATGGATACCGCTTCAATTCAGGTATGAGCCGGGAACCGGCAATGTTTTCGGGTTCCTTAATGTAAAAGCGAACTTTACTGCAATGAACAAGCTGTTGTCCGGTAAATCTTAGCTGAGGCAAGTTGTTTGCAATAGATATTATTCAATGGTTTCAACAGCGTACACTCTTCCTTTAATATCAGTATAGTCGTTTCTTTTTAAACCCATCAGTTTTTTACCAAGAGGAGACTGAGAAGAAAGCGCGATTACCTGTATATCTTCCACGATTATTTTACCCAGGGCTACACTTAAAAACAAAAAGCCATTGTCCGTTTTAACCAGGCTGCCATTGCCGATGCGCAGACTTTTAATAGAAGGGTCAATACCTTCCAGTATTGCTTTTTGGTCAAGCACAGCTTTTAGTTGCCGGCTGATATTCTCCTGCTCCAGTTGCAGCATTGCCAATGCCGTTTCATGCTTATCGCCCGCTGTGCTTTTTGTTTCATTTGCGGCACTTTGTGTAAGCTCATATAGTGCGAGTTGCAAAGTGTTGACTTTTTCGTTCAACAGTTCGGTGCAATGGGAATATACTTTTTGTTTGAAAGACATGTAGCACGAAAGTCGTTATTACAGATGAATTACGACAAGAAAAAAATGTGGAGATAAAAAAATTATAGTTGAACCAATCCGTGCTTAACAGCATACAATGCAAGTCCAACACGGCTTTTCACCTGCAATTTTTCAAACAGGGTATTCCGGTAGCCATCAATAGTTTTAGGGCTGAGGTACATTTGCGAAGCAATTTCATTATAGGTATACTCGCTGCATGCCAGTTGTAAAAAAGTTCTTTCCCTGTCATTCAGCAGGCTGATGGCGTTTGTTTCACCATTTGCAGATTGCCCGTTTTGTAATGAGTGCACTAATTTTCCTGTAATAAAATCCGTGTAATAAAAACCTTTGTTGGCAATAGAAGATAATGCATCCCCCAGCTCTTTAGGCTCCACATCTTTACAGAGATATCCTTTTACGCCAAGCTTAAGCATCCGCACAATAGTATCTTCTTTTTCAATCATGCTTACAACCAGTACATTGATCAATGGAAAATTATCTTTCAGCCATTGCACACATGCAAAGCCATCAATACCGGGCATATTAATATCAAGGAGAATGATGTCGGGTTGATTGGAAGGATCAATTTTTTTCTGCATATCCATTCCGTTGTCCGCTTCAAACAATATGGTATAGTTAGCGTTTACCATTTCAATAAGGCTAACCAGCCCTTTTCTGAAAAGCTTATGATCATCTACCAGTGCAAGGGAAGGAAGCAGTTTAGCAGCCATACAAAGTTTAGTTATAGGGGCATTTGAATAGTAAATACAGTGCCGTTTCCAGGAGTACTTTGTATGGTGAGTTGAGCGTTAATGAGCTTTGCGCGGTTTTGCAGGTTAAGCAATCCTGCTCCACTGTTGTTCAGCTTTTCTGCTACATTAAAGCCAATCCCATCATCTCTGAACACTAAAATAAATAAATTTTCTGTAGCATTCAATTTAATATCTATATGTTTTGCCTCACTGTGCTTTATAATATTGTTAATAATTTCCTGGATCATGCGGTAGAGGATGATGGATTTTTCGGGTGTGAGTGTAGGATCTGTACCCGTTGCATCAAAGCTGGCAGAAAAGGCGTCTGTCCTGTTTATTCTTTCCGTTTCTGCCTGTAAAGTTTTTATCAGTCCGTATTGGGTAATACGGTCGCTGTTTAATCGTACTGACAGCCCCTTTAAGTCAGTAATAAGCTGGCGCGTCAGCTCCCTGGTATCTTCAATTTTCTGCGCTGCCTTTGCTGTGTTTTCTAATTGAATAGTATTAAGGTTTATTTTGATGAGGCTGGCTATTTGGCCGAGGTTATCATGAAGCTCCCTGCTGATGTGTTGAAGGGTTTGGTCCTGGATTTCGAGCTGGGTTTGGAGAAGGGTTTGGGAGAAATGGGATTGGAGCTGTTGTTTTTCTGAAAGATTTTGTTGCTGCTTTCGTTTATATGCAATTACAAAAAAAACAATAAATGAAGATATCAATAGAAAAACTATCACTGTAGCGTATATAGCAATTTTCATTTCCCATTCTTTTTTTCTAATAATATGCCCACTGACATAAGTGTATAAAAGAAGACAATAAGATTAAGATTTATTTTTTGGAACAAAACATTGTGCATTGAAACAAACTCGTCTCCCTTAAAACTATAAAGAGCAAAATATATAAAACTTCCAGAATAATAAAATAAACAGCCGCATGATATCCAAAAAGAAGAAACATTTAAAATGTTCTTTTCAGAAGCATTCTGAAGGCTCTCCCAGAAATAAAAACAAGAAAACAAAATATTACCGAACGCTCCCAAAATAAATGTATAGTTATTGAAATCTTTATACCCTTGAATTGCTAAAATATTAACCCCCCAAAAAAATAGATATAAATACGTGAATACTTCAATAAGTTTTTTAAGGAATGGAGAATATATGTAATATCTGAAAAAATAGAAGAAAAAAGGGAATTGTATAATCAAAAACCAGTTATAAACGTACCCGTTTTCTTCGCCGTTAACTTGTTTTATATATAACCCAGTTAATTCAATAGACACAACGATTAACAAATACCAAGAAAAATTTACAAAATAAGTATGCCTAACCTTACTAATTGCAAAAACGCTGATCAATAAGGCTAGACATTCAAACCAAAAAAATATTGGGAATATTAACATAACTACTGATTGGTAGGTAAAAGCAATGCTCCTCTATCACGACAAGGTGTAGGCGGTGGACATAAACCTCCATTATCATATACTCCTTTAATTTGATAATCCCAGAAGTTAAGTTTTTCTTTTCCTCCTTTTTCGTTCGTCAAGATATCTTCATGGTAATCACCGATTGCATCAGTTTTCTTTTGAGTTGTTGAGAATATTACTGTTTTATAAAGCTCTTTATCTGGAAATTCATTATCGTAGACCCCAAAATAGACTCTGACTCCGTCAGCCTTTTCTGCTTTGAACGCAGCATAAAAATTTTCAACAAATAAACTATCATACCATACACATCTCGTATCATCTCTCCAGTCTTCAGAGCTACGCCTCCGATGACGAATATATCTTTTGGAAAGCAAGTATTTGCCAATCATTCTCTGGGCTGTTGCGATTGGAATAGGCATACCCGCTTTTGATTCATTCACCTTTGGAAAATTAATTTCTGATTTTTTTATTTCACTTTGAGTCTCTACGTCTGTTGAACTTTCTTGATTACAAGACAGCATCACAAATATTCCTAAATATAGGATTGATTGATAAGTTAACTTTTTCATGAATACTTTTTTGAGTTGTTAAATAATTTCTCTAATTTATTATCTGTTTTTTAAAATTTATCCTTATCAAACTAAAATCATCATTTTCTATTTAAAATACAGGAAAAACCCTGTCTCAATATCCTTCTTTCTCCCATTGCTAATGCGCCAGTCTTTTAAAAAACTTTGTAAACAAAATCAATTTTACTCTACAGAAGGGTTCTGCCCATTCTAATTTAATCTATTTCCTACTGTAACAATACCGGAAGCCGAAAAGGGATTTAGAGTAGGCAAAAAACAAACAATATGAAAAATGTATTGGCAACACTGCTGATGTTTATTACAGTTTCATCATTCAGTCAAAGCAAACAGGGACTAAAATCAAATGATCAAGAAAAATCGTTCGATCTCAGCACGGAAATTAATCAGACAGCCTTTGACAAGATTATACAATCGGCCGAGTTTCCGCTGACCTTATTTGAACACAATGACCCGTTTCAGTCTCAATTATCCGAAGTGTATGCAGAGTTTTCACCTGAAAATAAGCAGAATGAAAAAGTATATGATTATAAATCTTTGGCTTCCTTAATTGAATGGTCGGTTAATGGACAAAAAAATTCTTTCTCAACATCTTTGAACGATGAGGTAAAAGAGCAGGTGAATCAGGCCTGGTTAGCTTCAATTGATGAGGTTTTAAGTGTTAAAGCTAATTACGAAAAAGCAGTTAAAAATAAAACTGTTGTCGGCTATACCGGACCTGCTCCGGAAGATTTTGCCGGAGGCGGAATATCATTGCCGCAATTGGAAAAATGGGATGGCAAGTCTGTTTCACAAATATTTAATGACCTGTCAGGATTTGGAACAAGCAGTTTATCCTTTGCAAAAGCCCATTTATCATATGCCAAGGTGCAATTAACGGATAGGCCTACTCTTTTAATTAACAGCCCATCCTTTAGCATAAAAGATATAAATGTACAGTTAACTGCCCGGGGTGAACTTTGGGCAAAACTGCCTCAGTTCAGGTGTTGCAAAAAAGTATTGGGCATTTGTGTTTGGGTTTGTTTTGATGGCTGGAAATGGACAAAATTGGCCAGCATAACCGTTTCACCTGTTATTGGAAGCGATATAACTGTCGGGTTTAATATTGAAAATTTAAAAATCTCTGCCAAAGGGCAATTTGATCGGCTCTATTTAAATGTTCCAATATTACGAGACATAAATCTTGCCGGCATTGCAAACAAGTATATGAAAAATCGGTCATTCGAGGTATATGATGTATCTAAGTTTGTCGCGTCTATCCCATATATAAATACAAATTTCCGAATAACCGAAGTTGTATTACCAAACAAGCAATCAGGCATTCAGGTAAAGATTAATTTTTCTAAGCAATAAAATATCAACCATGAAAAAAACATTTTCAACGGAAAACGAATATGAAATTGCCAGACAAAATATCAAAACAGCAACAGAAGATTGGATGAAAACATGCAATGTTCAGTTCGAATATAAACCCCAATATGATAGCCAAAATTTTTTGTATGGCAACAAGATGGTTGATTTTGTTTTGTTAGAATTTGACGCCGGGGGATTGTTTATTGCTAAAGTTTTTTTCCCTAAAGATATTCCTCAAGAAAGGAATATTATGTTAGATGCAAGTTATTATAATTCTTCATTTGACAAAATTGGTGTATTAAGGCATGAACTGGGTCATGTTTTAGGCTTCCGGCATGAGCATATAGCTCCCGAAGCTCCTGCGGCTTGTCCAGATGAAGTGATTACAGGTACAGTTCCTCTAACCTTATATGACCCGCAATCTGTTATGCACTATTTCTGTGGCGATGTAGGCAATAAAGAGCTCAGGATATCTTATAATGACTCAGTAGGGGCAAAACAAATATATGGACCTTCCACTTTTAATAATTTTTAGCTGTCAAATAAAGGAAGCGCAGCATTTTGCGCCCCTTAAAGAAGGAGCTACAGCATAAGATAGTTCAATAGCGGTGTTTATCATGCTAAATGTATTCATAACAATATAAAAGATAAGTTTTATGAAAAGAATATGTATCATTATAATATTGATCCCAATTATTTATTCAGGTGTTTATTCTCAAAGCTCACAAAGCCTTATTTCTGGAAAAAGCCTCTTGCAACAACAAGGCATTACACAACTCAACAACATTCTCGACAGTTTTATATTAAAACTTCCAACTTATGGAATTATTGGAATTGGAAATGTAAATACGGAAGCCTTCAAGGAGATTAATTCATCCGGAAAACTTTCTGGCTATATCAGGCCAATAAAAAAAAGAAATTATTATTTGAATGTTAATTTTTCTTTTAATGTAAACGCTACAAACAACGACAGTTTATTGGCTGGCACATTTCTCTTTCCAGATGTGGGAACAAATTCTTTTTATTCATCCGTTGACTTTAATTACAAATTCAAATCAACCGGAAAAGAACTACATTTTATATGCCCTTTTTTTGAGTTTGCAAATAAATCAGTGAAAGGAAGAATAGAAGATTCAACGAGATATTTTTCTACATTAAGCTATACATTTGGGTGCCGATATCAATTTCTATTTCTTAATGATGACGAAAAGGTATCTTTTTCTATTGCTCCTTTCTATTCAATTATTAATGTTCCTGACGAAGATAATGAGGATTACAGATACTTATTCTCTAAAGATATTTATTCAACATTATCATCATCAATAAAATCTGTTGGCGTAAAGATTGCTTTTCAATACAATAATTTTCAAATTTTTGCTGATATGCGTCATGTTTTGGGTAATGATAAAACTGTTCCATTGAGAGAATTGAAAGGGTTTAACTCCAATATAGGAGTTACATTTAACGCAAGCATTTTCGAAAAATAATACCTTAAAAGTATTAATTTAAGAAGACTTATATGGAGTGAACGACGTCAAGAACAATTTTCACACTAATCTGTTTTCTGCACTTTTTGAGCTGCACTAGCAAAAAGGTGCTCCACGAGAAGAAAACATAGAATTTAATGAGCTGGTTGCTTTGGATGATTATGATTTGGGTATTGATTTTGTTTTATCGGAGTTCCCCGCCTTAACGCCGCTACGGGAAGATAGCCTGAAAGAAATTTCAGGCGGAATGAGTAAGGCAGCTAGCTTACGAATAGTATAACAGCATCTAATTACCATGCTTCTGAAGAATATGTAGCGTTATTGGGCAGTAAACGCTGAAAGGTCAATCCTTATTGATGCAGATGTTGTTTCTCATTTTGTTATAGCCGGGGAGGCGTTGTCATTCAATAGAATATTTCCCGGTAACCCATTTTATGTCTTATAAAGTTCACGCTGAACTGCAACGCTGGCCTTCTGATGTATTGCGCACGGAAGTAGCCGTTATGCTCAGCAAAAAAATTATCTGGCTTATGAATTTCCAGGATGACAACGAAGCTATTGTAAAAGAACATGCGTGGATAAAATCTATGCTCTTTAAAGGAGATGGAGAAAGCGCCTGTCTTGCTGTAGTGCGTTATACTAAAAATATATTAGCCAGCAGCAACCTGAAAGACATAAAAAGCTATTGCCTGACACATAAAATAGATTACCTGACCACTATGGATTTTTTGTGTGAGGCATTACGACGGGGCGTTTTTGATATACCTGAATGCGACCGGTTTATACAAACTGTTAAAAGAGCCGGGGGGAAACTACCCGTTAACGGAATGAAAGAGCATAACTGCCGGACTATTGATTTTTTATAATTATCTTAACCCTTGCCATTATAATGACAATTTGTATATCATTCCTGCAAAACCGTTCATTCAACCGGTTCCTCCGGCAGCTTCTTCAAATTCTTAATAAATCTTTTTTCATTGAACGGCCGTTGGTATTTCATCACATCAAAAATTTCAACAGCCACGCACTGGGCTATATAAAGCTTAGCATCCGCTTCACTTATACCCATTTGCAGCAACCTGTTATAGGCCTCTTTTGTTTCGGGAGGTTTATTATCTCTTAACTGGTTCTCTACTACCTGCAATATTTGTTCTCTTACTATTTTATTCTCTTTCATTGGTAATTTATTTACGATAAACAGATACTGAAAAGTAATCAAAATAAAGCGCTGATTTTGTTTTCTTTCATTTTACAGCTATCGTGTTTAATCCCTCTCCCCATTTTTCCCTACATTTACCCCTCAAAAATTCACAAGCACATGAAAAAATTCTTTTACCTGTCTGCTGTTGCTTTAACAGTATTCAGCATTGGATGTAATAATAATGCTTCGGGGGTTGGCGCTGCAGAAAACCCCGCCGCTGCAACAGATACAACCAGCCTGCCTCCGTTGGAAACAAATCCTCCCAATTCAGATTATAAACCTGCATTTGCCGGACAAACAAGAATCGGTGCTGTGAAAACCACCACGCCTTACCAGGTTGATCAACTGGCTAAAGACCTCGGCAAACCATGGGCTGTAATTCTTCTGCCGGATAACAGGTTTTTAATTACTGAAAAAACCGGCTTCATGCAGGTTCGCAATACAGACGGCAGCCTCGCAAAAAAAATTGAAGGACTTCCTAAAGTAGACAGTGATGGGCAGGGCGGTTTGCTTGATGTGGCGCTTGATCCTGATTTTACGAACAATAATATCATTTACTGGTCTTTTTCTGAGCCGTATAAAAAAGGAAATCTTACAGCGGTTGGAAAGGGTAAGTTAAATGAGGCCGCGGGAAAGGTTGAAAACCCAACAGTAATTTTCCGCGCCACTCCTGAATTAGATAATAGCAAATTGCATTATGGCTCAAGATTAATTTTTGATAAAGACGGAAATCTTTTTGTAAGCGCAGGCGAACGTTCTGTTCTTAACGGCAGGGCACAAGCGCAATTATTGAATGCCGGTTTAGGTAAAGTTTTTAAAATTACAAAAGATGGTAAACCCGCCCCCGGCAATCCGTTCATCGGGCAAAAAGATGTGATGCCTGAAATATACAGCTACGGTCATCGCAACCCACAGAGCCTGGATATTAATCCTGTTACCGGCGATTTGTGGGAGGCTGAATTTGGACCACGCGGTGGTGATGAGGTAAACCTTATTAAACCCGGTAAAAATTATGGCTGGCCTGTTATTACCTATGGTATAGAATATAATGGTCAAAAAATCGGCGACTCTATTCAGCAAAAAGATGGAATGGAACAACCTGTTTATTATTTCGATCCTGTAATGTCGCCAAGCGGTATGAGCTTTTATAAAGGTAATACCATTCCTGAATGGGAGAACAACCTGTTTATTGGCGGATTGAGCAGTATGCATATTACCCGCCTTGTTATTAAAGATAATAAAGTAGTTGGTGAAGAGTGGTTATTGTCTGACAAGAAAGAACGTTTCCGCGATATAGCATATAGCAATGGAATGCTGTTTGCCGTAACTGATAACGGAAGTTTGTATAAGGTCAGTAAGAAATAGGTATCAACCTGCTTTTTACGTAAACCTGTATGGGATGCTGTTAGGTCTGATATTGATATTCCATCTTCCCGTAGTTGATTCGCTCTTATTTATGGTCAGATTTGCAGCCCTGAAATCCAACGCGCTACCCGTTTCGTTTCACCGATTGGCGCAGTGCAGGCGCGCCCAAAACAGGAAGCGCTGATGTAAGCGTATCATTTTACAGTATAACCATTATAACAACTTTCATTAAAAACTATAAGAGAAAACTATAAAATAATAATGGCTGTCAGGTATAATTTCCGATATTTGAAAGGATTGCCATTACTCATCAATTCAATATAGCTGTTATGGATACCCGAAGAGAATTCCTTCGCAAGTCGATGTTGCTTTCCGGCGCAGCCGGGCTTTCCTCTTTTGTTCCGGAATCTGTTCAAAAAGCGTTCGCTATTGATCCCGCCCCGGGCAGCACATTTATGGATGCAGAGCATATTGTTATAATGATGCAGGAGAATCGTTCTTTTGATCATTGCTTCGGCACTTTGCAGGGCGTCAGAGGATTTAATGATCCAAGAGCCGTTTTGTTACCTGATAAAAAGCCGGTATGGTTTCAAACCAATGATAAAGGAGAAACCTATGCGCCATTCCGGCTTGATATAAAAGATACTAAAGTAACCTGGATGGGGGATTTACCACATTCCCGGCCAAGCCAGGTGGATGCATACAATGAAGGTAAATATGACAAGTGGTTACAGGCAAAAAGATCCGGCAATAAAAACTATTCAGATATGCCTTTAACCCTGGGACATTATACCAGGGCTGATCTGCCATTTAATTTTGGTATGGCTGATGCGTTTACTGTTTGCGATCAGAACTTTTGCTCAGCAATGACGAGCACAACGCCCAACCGCTCTTTTTTCTGGACGGGTAAAATAACCAATGTGGAAAATGGTATTCCTAAAGCAAATATTCGTAACGATAATTACAGCTATGGAAAAATGCAATGGCAAACATTTCCTGAACTATTGGAAGAAAATAATATACCGTGGAAATTTTATCAAAATGAAATAAGCTGTGGTGGCGGTTTTCAGGGTGAGGAGCGTGCATGGCTGGCAAACTTTGGTTGTAATTTGCTTGAATTTTTCGCAGCGTATAATGTAAAATTTTCTCCGCGCTATATTCAAAACCTGCAAAAGCTTGCTGATGAATTGCCCGGGCAAATAACAAAGTTGCAGGAAGAAAGTCCTTCAGGTGAGGATACTGCCAGGAAAATACAAACAGAGGTTGCAAAAAAACAGGAAGTGCTGAGCAATGCTTTGGAAGAGTTAAAGCAATGGAATAAAGAAACATTTGAAAAGCTGTCTGAAAAAGAGAAGAATCTATACCGCAATGCCTTTGTGGTGAACAAAAACGATCCGGATTACCGCAGCATTACACAATTAAAATATAAAGATGGTAATGAGGAAAGAACCGTAACCGTGCCTTCAGGTGACATCCTGCATCAGTTCAGGAAAGATGTGAATGAAGGAAAGCTTCCGGCAGTATCATGGTTTGCCGGCCCACAAAATTTTTCTGACCACCCCAGTGCGCCGTGGTATGGCGCATGGTATGTTTCTGAAGTGCTGGATATACTTACAAAAAATCCTGAAGTGTGGAAGAAAACAATTTTGATTGTAACATATGATGAGAACGACGGTTATTATGATCATATACCTCCATTCTCTATTCCGGATAATAATAAACCGGAAACAGGTAAATGCTCGGCAGGTATTGATACAGAAATAGAACATGTAAGACTTGAACACGAACTTAAGCATGGTATTCCTGAAAAGCAGGCAAGAGAAGCCCCGGTTGGGCTAGGCTTCAGGGTTCCTATGATTATTGCATCGCCATGGAGCAGGGGTGGTAAAGTTTGTTCGGAATTGTTCGACCATACTTCAACCTTACAGTTTCTTGAAACTTTTTTCAACAAAAAATTCAATAAAAATATTCATTTAGATAATATCAGTAAATGGAGGCGTACTATATGCGGAGATCTTACTTCCGCATTCAGCCCCTTTGATGGTAGTCCTGTACAAAAAATTCCTTTTTTGCAGAGAAATGAATTTGTAGAAGATATTTATAACGCCAGGTTTAAAGAAGCGCCAACAGGGTATAAAAAGATAACTGACCGGGAAATTGAGGAGTCGGTAAAAAAGGCTGATTTATCCGGATTGATGTCGTCGCAGGAAAAAGGAGTAAGAATAGCTACACCTTTATCCTATGAATTATATGCAGATGGCCGGCTAAGCGATGATGGAAAAAATATAGCGATAAGAATGACAGCAGGCAATACCGTTTTTGGAAGGCAATCCTGCGGCTCGCCTTTCAGCATATATGCGCCGGGGGCGTTTGCAGATGCAAAAGGCAAAAAAGACAATGGAAAAAACTGGGCGTTTGCAGTTATAGCAGGCGATAGTTTAAGCTATCAATGGCCGGTTGATGCATTTGAAGGGGGTAAATATCATTTAGCTGTTTACGGCCCTAATGGGTTTTACAGGGAGTTTAAAGGTGATAAAAATGATCCGGCAATTGGCATTAGTTGTAAATATGAATTTGCGGCAAAAAACTTATCCGGCAATATTGAATTAAAGCTTACCAATAAAAATGATCACCAGCCTTTACATGTTGAGGTTATTGATAATGCATATAAAAACAAAACCGTAAAGCGAACCATAGCAAAATCCGCAACAGAAAACGTTGTGCTTAATCTCGGTAAAAGCAGTGGTTGGTATGATTTTACGGTAAAAGTATCCGGCGCTGAAAATTTTGAAAAGAGATTTGCGGGACATGTTGAAACCGGTAAAGAAAGCATTACCGATCCATATATGGGCAGGGTAGTGTAGCTCAAAAGAACATCGCACAAAGAGTAGTTGGAGGCAAATATTGTAAAGAAGAGAGATTATTCATCATTACAATTTCCCTTTATTTTTCTGCATTATAAAACCCTGGTTAAATCAGTAGCATATATACCGGTTAATGCGTTACGCTTAAACTTTAGCTTCATGTAATTTATACAAAATCCTATCTTCATACCGGAAGAAATTCACTTCTATAATGCCTCAGCGAAAAATTATTGTCATCTTTTTTCTGCTGATTGTTATTACAATTTGCTTTGTAAAATGCATTCAGCAATCTTCGGGTAGCGATCCCCGTGGCCCATTATATGCAGGTGCTGATGCCTGCCTGCAATGTCATAAAAATATAGCGGAGAGCTATATACATACCAGCCATAATAAAACATCCGCCCCGGTTCTTTTTGATAGTATTAAAAACACGTTGCTCAATACAAAAACAACGGTTAATTATCCTAACGGACATATGGTTAAGTTAGAAGAAGAAAGAAGCAATATATGGCAGTCGCAATTTGAGGGAGGCAATAAAATTCTTTCTGAAAAAATGGAAATGGTTTTTGGCTCCGGCGAAAAAGCCCTCACTTTCGGCTATTGGAAAGATGATCAGCTTTTTCAATTACCGCTCACCTATTTAACCAACATGCATTTGTGGACCAATAGCCCCGGTTTCCCTATAGATCATCCTTATTATACGCGACCCATCATCAGCCGCTGCTTTGAATGTCATGCTTCTTATATATATCACTATAATGAAAATACCAGGCCGCTTGAGATAACCGAGAAGTTTAAAACCAACACAATAGTATTTGGTATCGATTGCGAACGATGCCACGGCCCGGCAAAGAAGCATGTTGATTTTCATAAAGAGAACCCCGGAGAGAAAAACCCAAAATATATTGTTTCGATACAATCACTTAACCGCACGCAACAGGCTGACCTCTGCGGTTCATGCCATTCCGGGAATCCTGTTGCCTTTAAATCTGTTTTTGCATTTATGCCGGGCGATTCGCTGAAAAATTATTACATGTATTATCCCGGGTCGTTTATAAATCCTGATGTACATGGTATGCAGCTGCAGTTGCTGCAACAAAGCGCCTGCTATAAACAAAGCACACTTACCTGCCTGACCTGCCATAATCCGCATGAGGCAGAAAGCAAAACACAGGAAACCATAACAGCAAGTTGCATTTCATGTCACAACAGTTCTGTGCATAGTACACAAATGATACAGCAAAAGAAAAATTGCATCACCTGTCATATGCCGTTGACAGCATCCAGAAGCCTTGACTTTAATAACAGCACCGAAAATAAAAGTATTCCATATAAATTGAGAACGCATAGAATTGCAATATACCCGGAATCGGAGTGGCAATGATTCCCGGCGAAATCTATTTTAATAAAAAAGCCTTTCTTTGAATCAATGTTTTCATTCTCCTGATGTTTTTCGCGAGCAATTGTTTGCCTCATGATACAGGAGAACAATTCCGGTCCATTCCTCCTGTAGCGGCGTCCAGTCTTTCAGGCTGGCAATGTTGAGGGCAATATCTGCATCCGTAGCGGGCATATTTAATCTGTAGCAGGGTCGTCTGCATACATGCTTATAACAGCGTCATCTACAAAAACCACTTCTTTTTTAAGATGCTTTAAGGCTCCGGCTATTTCCACTACTATGTTTATATTGATGCGGTTATGTGCTAATACCAAATCGTGTTTTTAAAGCTGTCTCTGCAATATAATATGAGAGGGCACTATTCTCCCACCACTTCTCCTCTTCCTTTCTTTCCCCAAATCTTATGTTTAGCGCCGTCCATTTTCACAATTTTTGGCGTAAACTTTCCAACCACATCCACCAGCGATTTTTGTGATTGCATTACTACATTAATGTCTTTGTATGCAAATGGAGATTCATCTAATCCGCCACCCAGCAATTTAACGCCAAACTTTTTCAATTCATCTTTAAACTGCTCATCAGTAACAGAAGCAATTGCCCTTGTACGGCTCATTTTTCTACCTGCCCCATGCGATGCGGAATTAACTGCAGCAGATTCACCTCTGCCTTTCACAATAAATCCATCGGCCGTCATTGATCCGGGAATAATACCCAGCACATCTTTACCTGCCGGTGTTGCGCCCTTCCGGTGAACAATCACTTCTTTACCTTCCCATTGTTCTTTCCATGCAAAGTTGTGGTGGTTCTCCACCATCTTCATGGGTTTACGTGCTAACTGCTTTGCAATTTTTGCATGTATCACATGATGGCATGCAGAAGCATAATCACCGGCAAGATTCATCGCGTTCCAGTATTCTATCCCTTCTTCTTCATCAAGCGATAACCAGGCAAGATTTTTTGCATCCTGTGGTAAACGTCTTTTACTAATGGCGAGCTTAGTATAGTGGTTGGCAATATTCGCACCCAATGCTCTTGAACCGGAATGCGTTAAGAAGCCAACATAGGAGCCCGCATCAATTCCTAATACTACATCCTTCTCTGTTATTTCAATTACACCAAATTCTGCAAAATGATTACCTGAACCTGAAGAACCCAATTGTTTCCACGCACGCCCATGCAGATTTTTCAGCAATGGCAACCGGTAAAATAATTCATTATCCATCACTTCATGATCTGCGGTACGATCAAACTGTGCGCCGCTTCCAAATAAAGTAGCTTCTCCCAATTCTCTTGCAAAAAAAGCTTCCCTACCTGCTAAGTCTTTAGGGTTGATATCAAACACACTCAAACACATACGGCATCCTATATCCACACCAACGCCATAAGGTATTACAGCATTATCCGTAGCCAGTACTCCGCCTATCGGTAATCCATAACCGCTATGGGCATCGGGCATTAAAGCTCCAGCAACAGATACCGGTAATCTTGCCGCCTGGTACATTTGGTGCATGGCGCCTTCTTCAATATGCTCCTGTCCAAATACATTAAACTGTATACCAGACTGGTTCAAAGAAACAGTCTCTCCCAACCCCTCCAAAGGAGAAGCTTTTGGAATTAGTTTCTCAACAATCAATCCAAGTACTGCGTCATTGTCATATTCTACCGGCGCAGCTAAAATTTTCTTTAATAATTCCATCACATCCTGCTTCGATTCATGTTTATAATGTTTCTGCATCACATTCATTGCAATGCTTATTACAGCCCCTTCAGGGTAACCTATCGCCCTTAATTCCTTACCCGTTAATTTTAGTTTACTCATTATTCTTTCTTTAATTATACAAACCTATACATTGCCTGTGCAATCTTTTTGCACAATAGCAGTTAAGCAGGAATTTTTTCATAAATCAAAGTTGTTGAACAGTATTCTAAAAAAAAATAATAATAAGTTATTGTTTCTCTTTGGAAAGCGGATTTACTTTTATTAATTTTAAAACCCTGCCCATAAACCTTTACAATAACCAATGACGCTCCAATCTAACTGGTTTAAACATATAGCTTTTACAATTTTCATGTGCTTGCTGTGCTGTTTTGCATCATTACAGGCACAGGTAACCGCAGGTATAAAGGTAAATGGCAAGCTGGTATATAAGGGTGATACCGTTAATGTGTGTAAGGGTAATACGTTATTGTATGAGAGCGCAACTTCCGGATCGTACAACATTACCTGGTCGTTTAAAGGAGGATTACCGGGTAGCGGCTCAGGCATAAGCGCATATACAGTACGTTATGATAATGTTGGTTTTGATACCACTGCTCAAAAAGTAGATGGTGGTAATGGCTTTGTAGATTCCACTTTTATAATTGTGCGTGTTTCGGATGTAGCGCCCGCTGCTTCATTTAACTTCACTCCAGATAATGTTTGCGGAAATATTCCCATACAGTTTACCAATACATCGCAGGGAACAACGGCGCTTACGTATCAATGGAGTTTTGATGATAACAGTTCAACAACAGATGAACACCCATCCCACCAATTTCTTTCTGCCGTTGGAACTTCCGGCACCCAGGCTTTCCAGGTTAAACTTGTGGCTGCAAATCAATTGGGCTGTAAGGATTCAGTTACTAAAACAGTTACGATTAAAAAAATCCCTGACGCTGCAATAGGTAACGCTGTTTCGCCCGACGTAACTTTTGGACAGTTTAATGGCATACCAACTTTTAAACGATGCGAAAATGCATTAAGCTATACTTTTCAGTTTACCAATACTTCTACCACTACTGCCATCAATAATTCCTACACTATTGAATGGGGTGATGGCTCCCCGGATTCTACGTTTACTACCTGGGCAACAAATACAGTTATCAAACATACTTTTCCCAGGGGTAACAGCACCATGACGATAAAAGTTACCGGCAGCACGGGCTGTATTGGTATTAAAACCTACAATGTTTTTTTAGGTACTAATCCTTCGGGTGGCTTAACCAGTCCCGGCAATACAGATATCTGTTCTTCCGAGCCTTTGATGTTTGGCATCGCGAATTATCAAAACAACCCACCCGGCACGCAATATATTTTCGGTGTAAATGATGGTTCAGCAGATCAGGTTTTTCAACATTCACCACCAACGCCGGTAACACATTTTTTCGCGCAGGGTTCTTGTGGTGTAACCAGCGGCAGTTATAATAATTCTTATCTGGCTCAGCTCATTATTACCAATCCCTGTGGTTCAACTTCTTCCTCAATTGTGCCCATTTATGTTTCCAGCAAGCCTCGTGCAAGCATCTCTATACCTGCTCCTTCTGTTTGCGCAAACACTGTTGTGCCAATTGTAAGCACATCCGTTTTCGGAAACACTATTACCCAAACAGGAACATTTACTTCAGATTGCAGCAATAACGGTAAGCTGGTTTGGGAAATAAGCCCCTCTACATATACAACCAACAGCAACCTCGGCTCTTTCAACAATAGTCCTTCAAATGGTGTATTGTGGACCAGTGGGGCTTCTTACCTTAATGTAAATTTTACAGCTGCCGGCACATATACTATTAAACTTTCAGTTTATAATGATCGCTGCGGAATGGTTTCAACCACCACAACATTGTGTGTCCGCAATCCGCCACAGGCATCTTTTACAACAAGCCAGAAAAGAATTTGCGGACCTGCCGCTGTACAATTTACCAATACTTCCCCGGCAGGAGGATGTATGGGAGATACTTATGATTGGGATATATCTTATGCTGACCCCGATAACTGTGATAAAGGCTCCGGTACCGGTTACAGCTTTGCTAATGGAACCAATTCCGCTTCCACATCTCCTTCAATAAGCTTTACCCGCTCCGGTCGCTACATTATTAAACTTACCACTATTGCCACTAATGCTGCCAATTATTGTCAGCAGGCATATGCATATGATACAGTATATGTAGTGGCGCCACCGTCTGTTGCCATATCTAATCCCGGTAGTATATGCATTGGCAACAGCATTACCCCTGTTGCTACAGTTAAAAGCTGTTATGCTGCCGGTCCAATCAGTTATACCTGGAGTATCCCGGATGGCACACCCGCTTCCGCAACAACATTAAATCCCGGTGCAATAACTTTTAATGTGCTGGGCTCACATGCCATAAAGCTTACCGCAAAAGATGAGGGCTGTAATTTAACCACGGCGCAGGAAGTGTCGGTTTCCGTAATTTCAAAACCAACGGCAGAAGCGGGTATTAATTTTTCCATGTGCGGCGGCGAAACAAAATCTATTGGCGCTGCGCCTGTTTCAGGCGTTACCTATCAATGGCAACCTGTTTCAGGCATCAGTGATCCTGCAATAGCCAACCCAACCGTTACATTACAATATAATGGCACTGCAAATGACACAACCTATAAATTTTTTGTTACGGCGGGGCAGGGCGCAGACTGTAGTTCCGTAGATTCAATAGAGATAACAGTCAGGAAAAATCCGGAAATAACAGTATCCGCTTCCGTTAGTATATGCTCCGGCGATACGATACAGCTTACCGCAGCCGGTGCAGAACAGTTTACCTGGTTGCCGGCCGCAAGCTTAAATACCAACACCGGGGATACGGTACTGGCTTTTCCCAATACTACTACAAATTACACCGTTAAAGGCACCAATAGTTCCGGTTGTTTTGCCAGTAAAAGCGTTGAGGTAACGGTTAGGACTACCCCAGTGGCAGAAGCCGGGGAGCCTGCTAATATTTGCAGCGGCGATACGGTACACCTGGGCATGCCCGCCCGGGAAGGTATTCAATATACATGGTTGCCGGCAACAGGTATTGTAAACCCCGGTATTTCAAATCCTGCTGCTGCGCCTGTTTATTCCGGAACTGGTACAGATACCAGCTATACTTATTATCTCACCGCATCTTTAGGCAGCTATTGCAGCAGCACAGATTCAACTGTAATTACGGTAAGAAGATCACCGGTGGTGAGTGTATTGTCTGCAGGTCATGTTATCTGTAAAGGAAATACAATTGAGATAGCGGCCTATGGTGCGGAGACCTACAGCTGGCAACCATCACAAGGGCTTGATAACAGCAATAGTAACGTGGTGATGGCAACACCGCAAACTACCACTACTTATACCGTAACAGGAAGCCTTGCGAACGGCTGCTCACAGAGCGCCGGAGTAACAATTACAGTAAACGATCATGCAAAGGCTTCATTTGCCGCAGCCGAAATAGTGTTATGTGCGCCAACAAGGTTAGATAGTATCATCAATGCAGCAACATTTCCCGAAAACAGCTCATACTTTTGGTATATTAATGATGCGTTGATTGGAAATAACAATACAGGCACATTTCCTGTGTATACGGCATCAGCTCCATCAGATACACTACAGGTAAAATTAGTTGCTATCAGCGCGGCAGGATGCAACAACGATAGTATGCAACTGCAACTCATTACAAGGCCTGCCGTTCAACCTGCATTTACTAAAGATAAAGACAGCGCATGCGGACCGCTACAGGTAAATTTCCAAAACACCACTTTGCCATATGCCGGCACAAAATATAACTGGAACTTTGGCAACGGGCAAACCAGCATGCAGGATCAGCCGGGGTTAATTGAATATTTATCCAGTACAGAATATGTAGATACAGTGTATTATATAACCCTTTCTGCCAATAATGGCTGTGGTGATGTTTCGGTGAGAGACAGCATTAAGGTATTTGCCAATTCGCAGGCAAGATTTATTGCCAGCCCGCCGGAAGGCTGCTCTCCATTTAACGCGCAGTTTGTAAATACATCCCGCGGTAATAATAGCGCATATTATTGGGATTTTGGTGATGGACAAAAAGATACCACCTACAGCACAGGCAACCTGCAGCACTTATACAATACCGGTAGCATCACCACCTACATCGTATCATTAACGAGTGAAAACCGTTGCGAAAAAAATACACAAACTGTAAACCTGCTGGTTTCTCCCAATCTCATAAAGGCTTTGGTGGAAGCTAATGGTAATGAAACATCCGGCTGCGCACCGCATATGGTTACATTCAACAACAGCAGTGTGGGCGCCGCTACATTAACCTGGAGCTTTGGCGATGGAACTACGGAATTTACAACTGCCAACGATCAAACTACTATAGCTCACCAGTTTGTTGCAAGTGGTACTTACCAGGTTAAGGTAAGATTAGCGAATAACTGTTCTGATACAACTATTTACAGAACAATACGGGTGTATGATAAACCTAAAGCAAACTTTACGGTAAACACACCGGTTGTTTGCCCCGGAACAAATGCTGTGTTCACCAATCTTTCAACGCAGGCAAATGCATATGAATGGATATGGGGAGATAATACAGGGAGTGGAGGTTCTGCCGATGGCAGTCATCCATATCAGTTGGCAGGTGAGTATACGGTTACACTGGTTGCAGCGCAGGTAAGCAACGGAAATTTTGCATGCAGAGACAGCATCAGCAAAATTGTTACGGTAAGAGATAAAATACCTGCGGAAATATCAACCAGTCCTTTTAAGAATTGTGTGCCACTGAATTTTAATGCCACGGCAGCTAATGCGCAAAACGCAATGTCTGTGCAATGGACTATTACCAATCAGTCTACCATGCAAAGCGTATTATCAACAGGCAGCGGTACCGGCTATACTTTTACTGAAGATGGAACATACAGCATTAAGCTGGTTGTACAAACAGCTCCGTCCTGCAGTGATAGTGTTACTCAAAACCTGGTGCTGTATAATACGCCGTCTATCAGTTTAAACCCGCTTAGTATTGCAACATGTAATCACGATACAACGATATCCTTTACATCATCCATTACTTATGTTGATAATGACCCGCTTAATTATACCTGGTTTGTAAATGGCGTGACTGCAGGCGCAACGTCTTCTCTGCAATATCATTTTACCGCACCATACGATGCAGAAAATGCTACCGGTTTTGTGATAAAATCTTTGGCGCAAAACAGTCATGGTTGTGGTGATACATCCCAACCTGCAAATGTTACGATCTACCCCTATCCGGTTCCTTCTATTGAAGTAAATCCTTCAGCAGTATTACAGCAGCCTGATTATACGTTTACATTTACCGACCGCGCCCCCGCTGATCCCAACGAAATACATACCTGGCAAATGGGGGACAAAACGTTACAGGAATTTAACGGGCAGCAGATACAATACCAGTATGGCGATACAGGAACCTACCAGGTAAAATTGTTGGTGGTTAATTATCTTACCGGGTGCACAGCCCGCGATTCAGTGAATGTAACGGTGTTATATGTGCCAGGGTACCTGCAGGTGCCCAACGCAATGTGTATGGGTTGCAGCAACAATGCGCTGCGTCGCTTTTTACCAATGGGAAATGGATTGAGTGAATACAGGTTAAGAATTTACAACGCTTACGGGCAGGTGATGTTTGAAACCCGCAGCCTTGACGCCAATGGCACACCCAACGTTGCCTGGGATGGAACATTTAATGGCAAACCGCTGCAGCAGGATAGTTACATGTGGCAGATAGAGGCCAGGTTTAAGAATGGCACTGAATGGAAAGGAATGTTATACCCAGGGGTGTCGTATCCCGTTAAATCAGGCTTTATTACAGTTATAAAATAAACACTGCACAAAAATGAAAAGAGTAATAAAGTATATTGTGATGATGATCTTGCTGATGAAGCATTATACAGTAAATGCACAGGATCCTTTTTTCAGCCAGGCCTATCTTTCTCCCATATATATGAACCCTGCCGCAACAGGATCTGGTGAATATGACTTCAGAGTGAGCGCTATTCACAGACGGCATTGGATGAGCATTCCCTCACAATTTAATTACTCCGCTGTTTCTGTTGATAAATTTGTATCATCTATAAGCAGTGGTTTTGGTTTGATGGGTATTAATTCAAATGAAGGCTATTTAAGATCCAATGGTTTTTATGCATCCTATGCATATTCCGTTTGTGCGGGTACAGAAAGTGTAGCAGCAAATGGCGGCGATCCAAAATGGTTTTGGACTTCAGGCATGCAGTTTGGTATGCTGCAACGAAAAATTGATTACAGTAAATTGGTTTTTGCAGATGAGCTGAATATTAACGGCGTTATACCCGGCATGGTATCTGAAGCAGACATGGCAATGTGTAGCGGTAAATATATTATAGATATATCCGCAGGCACTTATTTTCATTATGCGCTTACAGAAAACAGCCGCATCCTCGCCGGCTTCAGCGCCCATCATTTAAACAGGCCGGATGAATCTCTTTTATCTACCGGCGATACCATCCGCAGCCAGTTGCCTATCCGCTGGACGGGCAACCTCATGTACACCTATACCAATCCGGAACGTACATGGTCTTACTCTATATCTGCTATTGGTTACAAACAAAATCAACATAAAAATTACCAGGTAGGCGTAGAAGTTACTCAAAACGAATATAATATGAGTCTTGGTACCTGGTACAGAACCAGCGGAAGTTTTAAAGATATGCAAACCATAGGCATATCCGTTGCGCTTACTATTTTCGGGCGCAGCAGTGATCGTAGTAAAATTAAAGCCGGTATTGCGCACGACGCCGTGCCGGGAAATGGAAACGGCTATTCCTATACCGGTGGAAGTACAGAAGCCGCAGTAGTTTGGGATTACCGGTCGTACAATGTAAACGCTGATGATCCATGTAAACCTAGAATAAACAGCACCAGTGCATGCCCTATAAGAAGGTAACATTATTTTCAGAAATTTGTTTGTTGCAGGGAAACACGAACGTTTAATATAAAATTGATATAATATGCATTTGTTCAGGGCGGGATTACTATTTTGTATAATATTACAGCTCAATGATTGTATTGCCGGCGCATGTAATATCTGTTCGTTTAAAAATACAGCTGATACAAGCGCTCCTTTTAAAACTGCAGCCCGGCAACTGCGCACTGCTATTCAGCAACAATTTTACAATAAACAAACCGGCTATTACATGGAGTTTGCGGAAGCTTCGCGAAATGAAAAGCCGGCCTCTTATTTATGGCCGCTTTGTGCATTAATACAGGCAGATCACGAAGAAGAAGTTTTATTAAAGAAAAACGATTTGCCGGATAAAACACTCAGCATTATAAAAAAATACTATGATGCCAAACCACCGCATGGAGGATATGCTTCTTACCCGCCGGCACTTGGTGGCGGCGATCGTTTTTTTGACGATAATCAATGGATTGGTATTGCAGTAATGGATGCCTGGCAAAACAACAGGAAGCCGGCATATATAGCTATAGCAAAAGATATCTATCATTTTATGATGACAGGCTATGATACCGCCGGAGGAGGCGGTTTATATTGGGAAGAAGGCAAGCCCACCAAGAATACCTGCTCTAATGGGCCGGGTATTATACTTGCCCTTCAATTATACAAAGCAACAAATGAAAAATCTTTTTTAGATACCGCGCTACTATTATATAACTGGACGAACCAACACTTACGCTCACCTGAAGGATTGTATTGGGACAATGTAAAGATTCCTTCTATGAAAGTTGACAGCGCGCGTTACTCCTATAATACAGGTACCATGTTGCAATCTGCCCTGTACTTATATGAAATAACCCGGGATAAAAAGTATTTGACGCAGGCACGGGAGTCTGCTAAAGCAGCACTCAATTTTTTTTATGCGAAACCCCTTTTAAAAGATGATTATTGGTTTAACGCTGTTTTGCTAAGGGCATATCAACACCTGTTGAAGCATGATAATAATTTTGTTTACCTGAAAACTTTCGCCAATTGCATTCGTAATGAAATTTCGCAAAGGCAAAGAAAAGATGGGTTGTTTGAGAAAAATGGCAAAACAGTAAATCTTGTAAACCAGGCCGGTATGCTGGAAATATTGAACAGGCTGGCTTTGATAGAGGAGACAAAGGGGTATTAATTATTCAATGTCGTTTCCTTAACGCTTGTGTAGTTGAGGGTGACAACACCCGCAACGGCGACCGCCGATGTTGGTGTTATCACCAACATCTTAAGGAAACGGCATTGATTAACTATTGGAGATTTATTATTGCCTGCTAAGCAGATGGCATTTTCAATCCCATTGCTTTCATTGCAGGCAAAGCTTCAGTATCATGTGATGTTTTTCGAAACAGTTTCTTCGATTCATTGTTTAATCCTGTATCCGTTTCCCTGGCATTTATGCGGAATAGGGTTATCTGATTCTACATCTACAACTGTATAACTCATAATAATTTTATTGAAATGGCTTCCAGCTTTTGGAAGGCTGGAAACCATAATTGCCTACTTCTTCGGCACAAATATCTCCTTCAACTGCTCAATCAATACTCCGTTACCACTTACACTGATATTACTGATTTTATCCGCGATCTTCTCTACATATTCCATTTCCTTCAATTTCCACAACATCGCGTTTTCATCCATCAGTTTTGCAGTATTCAGCAAGCTTCGGGTACTCGCGGTTTCTTCACGACGCATGATGGTATTTGCCTGGGCTTTCTTCTCCGCTACCAACACCTGGTTCATGATCTCTTTCACATCTCCCGGCAAAATGATATCGCGGATACCAAAACCTGTCACTTCCACGCCCAGCACTTCAGCTTTTTCTTTTACCTGCTGCAATACAAAAGGAGCCAATGCTTCTTTCTTTTCCAGCAATTCGTCAAAACCAAAACCTGCAATATATTCACGCAATACCAATTGAAAAGCTACGTACAATTGTTTCTCGTATTCTTTGTTTTGCAACAAAGCTTTTTCAATGTCCACTACTTTATACTGTGCCCAGGCATTAATACGTAATGCTGCTTTGTCGCGTGTTAAAATCTCCTGTCCGTTTATTTCCAGCTGCTGCTGACGGGTATCAACTTTACCAACATGCACGGCAATAGCATTCTTCCACCAGTAATATACACCCGGCTGTAATACCTGCACAAATTTTCCGTCAATAAAAAGCACTGCTTTTTCAAAGCTTTCTACACTTGCACTACGTACAAACGGAGCTACCAAACGATGCAATAACACATTCCGTTCAATCGGTTCAGTAATTTCAAGCTTTCCGATGTTTGCTTTTATAAATTCATAATGTACGACTCCCTTCCAGAATGCATAACGGCCGGCGGCAAACACGGCTTCAAGCAAACCGTTTTTATATTGCAATGCTATTTCATTATCCTTTACTTCCAGCACAATCAAATCTTCTGCCAGTACAGGATCCTGTAAAAGTATAGTCAATTCTACCGGAGCATTAAACGCCTGGGTAATATCATATAACTTTACTATTTCATTACCCCAAAACCAATAGCTACCTTCAGTTAACATGCGCTGGTATGCATCATCTTTAAAAACCAATCCACGCTGGTAAGCATTTACTTTTACATTTTTCATAAACTATCATTTTAATTTTCACATTTTTTGCTATAAAATCCTTCCGGTTGCCACCAGGTACCACGGATGCAATGGTTGATTTGTTTCAGCAATGCAGTTTTGTAAATTTTTGCATAACACAATTATTATACAGCCATTCAAAAAAGTGCATTGTTACCTCATCTCAAATACATTAGATACTGGTGATACTCCGGCTGTGTATTCATAAGCGTACCACTTATAACCCACAGGCAAACCGGAAGCCTTTTATTATGATTGCCATTTTTAAAGAAGCGGCTTACTTCTTTGCATAAAGCAGGATCCTCAGTCCTGAGCGTCTACCAATTTCGCCATCACGCTTTTCAGCGTGAGCGGGAGTCGAACCCGCACTTTCCTGTTGCTCTGACCATTGAGCTATCCCGCCGTTGGCAGGAAGAGGAATCGAACCTCTGACCCACAGGTTATGGGGAAACCTCATATTAATGCAACAGCATACAGCCAATTACTACCGCTGCACTATGGTGTTTGTAAAACACACATCCGGTTTGCTGTTAACATGATGATCTCCCTCTTGCTGTTAAGCAAGTCGTTTATTCCTTTTGGAAAATATAGTTAAGATCTGTTACTTTCAACAATACAAACCTCAACCATTACTGTGCATTCTTTTTGCACAGTAAAAAATTATTTAAAAAAACTGAATTGGTAAGGCAGGAATATTATCCCTTTATCAAATCTCTTATTACCACCGAAGCGCAAACAGCCCCAAAGGTTGCGGGCAGGTAAGAAATAGTACCATAAGCAGATTTCTTATAATTGCTGCCATCGGTATACATTAAAGAATCTTTATCGGGAGCTTCAGGAGAGTAAACAGCTTTAATGCCTTTATATATACCCACTTTCTTCAGGTTCTTGCGCACCTGTTGTGCAAAAGGGCAAATTATGGTTTTGGAAATATCTGCTACCTTAAGCAAAGTGGGGTCGAGTTTTCCTCCTGCACCCATTGAGCTTACAACAGGCATACTTCGTTTGTGCGCACCTGTTAAAAAAGTAACCTTAGGTGTAACACTGTCAATAGCATCAATAATATAATCGTATATAGCAGCATCTAATATGGCTTCAACCGCTTCGGGATGAATAAAGGTTTTGATTACCTGCAATGTAAGCTCAGGGTTAATCGCCTTTAATCGCTCCGCCATAATATCTGCCTTGTTTTCTCCATGATTGGTGGCAAGTGCTGGCAACTGACGGTTTCGGTTGCTGGGGTCAACCACATCACCATCCACAATCGTCATGGCACCAACGCCGCTCCTGCAAATAAACTCCGCGGCAAAAGAACCAACACCACCTAAACCGATAATCAATATATGGGCTTGGGTAAGCCTGAGCACATTCTCTTCTCCAATCAATAAAGTTGTGCGTGACAACCAGCTAATATCCTGCATAATTAAAAACGGAATCGTAGTTTTTTTGAAGCTGCAAAGCAATTTCATTTTCCGTAATATTCCTGATTTCGGCGGCAGATTTATATATTTCTTTTATGGAAATGCCGGTATCATCTGTTTCCAAAAACAATTGATTTGCCGGAACCGCATTAAGGGTTTGCATAATTGATGCCCCGGGATGTAATAAAGATTTTCCGAAAGAGAGATAACAGCCCTGCTCTATTGCCGGCTGCACAATAGAAAGCTTATTGCTGATACCATGAAAAATCACCGGCACTGTAATTCCTTTTAATATGAAAAGTATTTCTGAAAAAGCTTTTACACAATGTATGATAACAGGTTTATTAAGATGAGTTGCAAGCGCTAATTGCTGCTCAAAAAATTTTACCTGCATATTCCATTCCGTTTTTACCAGCTTATCCAACCCACATTCTCCTATTGCCATTACATTGGGTTGTTGGGCTAAAGCGATCAATTGAGTGATTTCATTGTCTGCATTATCTAAATACCAGGGATGTAATCCTATGCTTACAGGATGATCTGTCGGAACATCTTTGAAATGATCACAGATGTTTGCAATACTTATAACACCTGACCCAGGTTTATAAAAATGGGTATGCACATCTATATATGTCATTATTGAAAGCTCTTGTTATGTTGAAGAACAGGTTAAAACTACATATTTCAGCTATCATCGCTATGCGAAGTTGCTAACTTCGCACACACTATGGTCTTCGGAAACTTTGTCTCCGCATTTCTTATCCTGGATTAAGTGCCCATACATAGTTACTACAGTAAATTTGCAGCATTAAAACATTATAGTATGGAATTAGGTATAGGTATGTTTGGCGACCTGGCTTTTGATCCGCAAACACGCAAGCCGGAAAACGCAGGTAAAAAATTACAGGAGATACTGGAAGAAATAAAGCTGGCTGATGAAGTTGGTTTGGATGTATTTGGACTGGGTGAGCATCATCGTCCTGATTATGCTATTTCCAGCCCCGAAATTGTTTTGGCTGCTGCTGCAAGCATCACAAAAAACATAAAACTAACGAGCACGGTTACTGTATTAAGTTCTGCAGAGCCGGTAAAAGTATACCAGGATTTTTCTACCATAGATTTAATTTCGAACGGCCGCACTGAAATAGGCGTTGGGCGTGGAAGCTTTATAGAGTCATTTCCCTTGTTTGGTTATGATCTTAAAGATTATGATAAACTCTTTGAAGAAAAATTAGATCTGTTGCTCAATATCAATAACAATGAAGTAGTAAACTGGAAAGGCACATTAAGAGCGCCCGTCACCAATCAAACGGTTTACCCGCGGGCAAACAATAATGGCAAATTGCCCATATGGATTGCAGTTGGCGGAACGCTGCAATCTGTAGCGAGAGCAGCAAAATCAGGATTGCCGCTGATGGTGGCAATTATCGGGGGGATGCCAATCCAGTTTCAACAGTTGATGGATTATTACAAACAGGAGTGGGTGCGTTATGGACATGACCCTAAACAATTGCAATTGGGTATACACTCGCATACTTTTGTAAGTGATGATGCCGCTGTTGCGGATGGCTATTATTTTAACTATGCTGCGCAGATGAATCGCATTGGAAAGGAAAGAGGCTGGGGTCCATATTCAAAAGAACAATACAATGGCGGCAGATTAAAAGAAGGAGCCTTGTTTATAGGAGATCCTAATGAAGTAGCTGATAAAATATTATACATGCATGAGTTGTTTGGCATTACCCGCTTTATTGCGCATATGGATGTTGGCGCTCCTACGCATGAACAGATGATGAAGTCTGTTGAATTGTTCGGAACCAAGGTTGCGCCAATTGTGAGGAAAGCGTTGGGGAAACAGGGATTATAAAAGTTTTATTTTTAAGCGGATGAGTGATTACCATCCGCTTTATTTTACTGTGATATTTTTATCATCCTGCAACGGCGCGCTCTTTTTTGCATTAGCGAGCCTTATTTTAAGCTTCTTTGGCTTGGTTGCCCCTTCTTCTTCTCCTAATAAATAACCCCAAACATTTAGTTCCTGTACCCTGTCAAATACAATTTTAATAATGGCAATAACAGGTATAGATAAAAACATACCGGAGATGCCCCAAAGCAATTCACCAATTACCAAACCCAATAATGCTATTAATGAATTGATCTGCACCTTTGAACCCACAACTTTAGGCATTATAAAATTGCTGTCTATAAGATGTATGATCACAATAGCCATTATAACAAACAATACATGCGACCCTGAAGCTGTGGCAAATGTAATAAGACAGGTAAGCACAGCCGATGAAGCAATACCGATGTAGGGAATGATATTAAAAATGCCCGTGATGAGCGCAAGCATTATAGCATATTTTATCCCGATTAAACTATATGCGGCAAATGCCATGCATGATACCAATGCAATTTGTATAAACAAGCCGAGCATGTATTTTTTCACGATAAACTGTATCTGCCCGAATACTTCCAGCACTACAGGCTTGTAGTTTTCGTGAAAAAGCCGAACAAAGAAAACAGAAATATGTGTTCTGTAATAGAGCAGAAAAAAAGTATACAATAAAGTGAATACAAATAATAGCAACGTAGATGAGATAGATAAAATGGTTTGCCCTAGCACGCTTGTTCCCGCACCGAGAGAATCCGACATTGCTTTGTTTATATAGTTTACCTGCTGTTTATATTTAATACCATAATTGGCAGATATCCATTTTTGTAAATCGTGTATGGAGTCCTGTAATTGTTGCCGGAAGGCCGCCAATCTTCACTCAGTTTTGACAACTGGGAACCGAGTATAGTAAACAGGAGCGCAAAAGAAAGTAAGAACAAAAGAATTGAAACTATACACGCTAAAGAACGCGGAAAATTCAGCCTGTTTTCAAAAAATTTTGACAGTGGTAATAAAATAGTTGAAACAAGCAGCGCAAACAATAATGGCTCTAATACAGTTTGCCCTATAACAGCAATATACCCCAGGCAAATAAGAATAAGCAATACACTCAGTAACTTTAAATAAAAGGGGAGAACCAATTTCCTTGTCATACAATTCCTTTAATACTAAGTTAACTTATTTTAGTTCTGCTGTTATATCAATAATAACCCTGTTGTAAATCTTGTAATTATGCCTGTAGCGCTAAAACTCAGCCGGATTTAACCTATTGTTCCTTAAAATTTTTTAGACCACCCTGTTTGTTGTTCTTCCTGAACGCTGTAATTCCATCGCCCCCTTAGGGATACACTTAGGCTACCTCAAAAAATACACTAAACAATTTGCGTTAATCATTATTAGCTCATTGTGTTATACGAAATTATCAGAACTTTCGTTCTAATCAGGTACTCAAATGCTATATAAACAGGCAAATAGCAATTTTCAGTTTTGTGTGAGAAAGGAGGCAGTAGTTTACTGAATCGCGGGTGCAGTATGAATATCAGGTAATTTAGACCCTTGACATTTAAATAACCAAAAAAAATAGCATATTAAAAACTCCAACTTGTGTATGAAAATTTTAAACAGACTTATACTCTTTATCCTGACCTTAAGCTCCTTTAATAGTATTGCTCAAACCATTAAAGTAGACGCCCTGCCTGCAGGAGCTGAAATTATTGAGAACAGCAACAGAAATTCCCGTGCTGTAAAAATAAATGCTAAAGATTCCAGAACTGCAGTTTTAGGTGTTTTATCCGGGTATGCAACCCAGGGTATTATGGCATCAGAACTAAAAACCAAAGGTGTTTCAGATTATACTATCAAATTAAACAAATATTCCAAACCGCCCAAAGGGTTTGCTTCTAAAAAAATTGAATTTGCAAAGCTAACAAGCCCAAGCGGAGGTGACGCTAATACAGAGATAAATACGTTTATAAGTAATACCATTGCTGCAGCAGGATACACTATGGTTGGAAGCAATAAAATATTTAGCGGGAAATCTGATATTGCCGACTTTGCTGTTGGAGGTGAAATGACATGGGTTAACAGTGGAACTGCAGGTCGCGGCTTCCAGGTTTCTGTATTAATTCATTGGTCAGTATTCAGCGTAGCTAAAGAAAATATAGTTTATGAAATAACAACAGGCGGGTTTTCAGATTCAAGACAGAAATCTGCTATTAGTGAAGAGCTTAAGCTCGCTATTGCAGACGCGGTAAACGGGCTTGTGTACGATCCTAAATTTCAGGAGATAGTAGGTAAAAAATCCGAAACCGTTTCAACCAGCGCTCAAGATGCAATTTCCATTAACAAACCAACACTTAAGAAGTTTGAAAGTTATAGTGCCGTTGTTAAGGAGTCGATAGGGTCGGTTGTAACCATTAAAACAAATTTTGGTATTGGCAGCGGCTTTATTATAAGTGATAATGGCTATGTTATTACCAATCACCATGTAATTAACAGTGCCGAAAAGGTAGAAGTGGTTTTTGAAAATGGATTTAGTTTTGAAGCAAAAATCATTCGCAGCAATGAAGATAAAGATGTGGCACTTATTAAAATCAGCGGTAGTGGCTTTAAACCATTATTGTTAAATACTTCAGATGGACTTAACAGTACAGGTACTGAAGTAATTGCAATAGGAACACCGGAAAACATTAAGCTTGGACAAACAGTTACGAAAGGAATCATCAGTGGTAAACGTGAAATTGACGAAAAGATTTATCTGCAAACTGATGTTGCTATTAATTCAGGTAATAGCGGAGGCCCGCTTATTAATACGTCTACCGGTGAGGTGATAGGAATTGTAGCCGCTAAAATCAAAGCGAAAGGGGTAGAAGGTTTAGGCTTTGCTATACCTATAGCGGAATCAATTAAATACCTGAATTTGAAATTTGAATAGCGGACGTTTAAACAGGATGACAAGGGATGGCAGTCCATACAATAAGGTTTCCAACCTTTGAAAGGTTGGAAACCTTATACTAAAAAAAGAAGCGCTGCAAAACCAAGAAGCACTATTGTATACATTGGGAGATGGAAAAATCGGAGCCGGAAACACTAACTGGTGTTTTCAAGCGACTAATAACTGTTTTTATCTATTGTTGGGCGATATGCATTAATTTGAACTTAATAACAGCAGCAGCATTGTTATTTCCCGGAACCTTTGCCGTAATTGAAGAAGCAAAAGGAACCGGATATGGATAAATCTTACCAGCATTCAGATTTGTTGTGTCAGGAGGAGCGGATGTTTGATCCGGACTGACGTTCGTTGCCGGCGGTTCAAAAGGTCCATCCGCCAATACACGCATGTGCTGAAAAAGTTTTGATCCATCCGGCAATGTGCCCTGCAGCATTTCATAATCATAGCTCAGCCCTGCATTGCAATACACAGACCCAACCTGTGGGCAATCGGGCCCTGTGGCATTGGGATCAATTTCAAACTGGATATACCATTCTGTTGAAGAACCTGTAGAAGGCGTTCCGCCCCGGTCAACATTATACCAGCCGTATGTTTGCAATGCTTTCGCGATCATCCTGTCAATGGGACGCATTCCTGTAACGGTATTCAGATCAATAGACGGATCTAATTGTAAACGGGCGCCTTCGGGTATGCAATCCGGCCGGGTGGAAGGTCCGTCTGATTTCAATGCAGGCCAGCGGTATGTGCCACATGAATTGTTGGTGGGCCCTATTAAAGCATGATTAATAACACCGGCGGCTACTTCTTCTTTCCTGATTATGCCTGCCAGCCTGGATATATCAGAGCCTGTGGCTCCTCCGGCACCCAAACGGCCGCCGGGATTATCAACGCCGTTTCCGGCAGCAGATACCAGGCCGCCCCAGCTTGTTTGGCCTTCAGGTGCAGTGTTGTTAGGATAACGATAGCGCCAGAACTCATAAGAGATATTATTAACGGTGTCCCATACTATCATGTGCCCATCGTCTTCCGGCGCTCCCTTTGCGCCAACCGGAATCGGCACACCTCCGGGCTCGTTTTCCAATTCACAGGTGCCCCAGGGCTCGGTGCAATTCACCGGGATGCGGCGTTCGGTATTTCCATTTACATAATATATCCGGGTGGGGAAATAATACAGGTGAGCTTTTGGCTCGCCGGCATTATTGATCATAGTGGTCATGGAGATATTCGGATCAACAGGGTGGCCGGGTGCAATCGGCGTATTATAGGGGCTGTTGTTGTTAAACGGCGGGCCTGTTTTGTGCAAAGTCTGCATGAACCTGCATTGTAAGCAATGCTGAGATGATTAAATACTTCATATAGAAACATCATTTGTTATTTTCCGGAAGCCTGTTTACATTTTTTGATGCTGCATCAATAGCCGGCGTTCTGTTCCAGGTTCGGATTGGCCATTTTTTCTTCTGCGGGTATTGGCATCAGAGTTCTGAATTCTTCCATTTTGTAATAAGATGGATAAACGCCCCAGTCGTTTTTTACTTCAGTCATTTGTGAAACGAGAATGCCTTTTCGTACATAATCAAACCATCCGTGGAATTCAGCGAAAAACTCCCGCTTTCTTTCAAGAATCATGCTGTCTCTGAAAGCCTGTTGGGACAACCCTTCATCCAGATCGGCTATGCCGGCCCTTTGCCGTACTTTATTAAATGCGGCATATGCTTCAGCATCGGGGCTGCCCATTTCATTAATCACTTCGGCATACATTAGCAGCACGTCTGCATAACGAAGCACAGGAATATCGAATTGATACCCGGCCCATCCCTGCGTTACAGAAGCATCATCAATATATTTCCTGATATAGGGCATCCAATACTGTTCCTGGTATTTGTTAACGCCTCCCCATACATCATTATATTCAAGCAGTATTGCCTGCGCTACTCTTTTATCGTTTGCCAGGTCAAACGCATTAAGAAACTCGGGTTCCATGGTAATCTCTCCCCAACTGGCGCCTACCGGTGTAAGATTGCTGTATGCATATGGCGCAAAGAAATGACCCAGTGTATTTCCATATCCCATGCCAAGACTGTTACCAAACGTAATACTATAGATGTGTTCAGGCCCATTTTTCTTTTTTACATCAAAAATATCAGCATAATTCGCGCATAGGGAATATTCAGCTTCATCTATAACTTCTTTAAGCACTTGTTTGGCCAAGGCAAGTTTTGACTGATCCTGCAGAGGGTGCCCGGACATAGTAAGATAAACCTTGCCCAGCATAGCTTTTGCCGCACCAGATGATACTCTCATAATATCTGACGGGGCAGTATACGCTGCCTTCTTATAACAATTGGCTGCAGCAAATTGCAGGTCTTCAATAATGAGCTGGTAGATGTCTTGTGCGGGTGATCGCTTTTCCCTGCTTTGCTCAATACCTGTTACTTCATGAACATACAGCGGGGCATCTCCCCACAGGCGTACAATATTAAAATAACTGTGTGCCCTCAAAAAACGCGCCTCACCCAATATGCGGTTTTTCAAACGGCTGTCCATAGCTATACCAGGAACTTTGTCGAGAACGGCATTACACCTGTTGATGGCTGTATAAAACATACGCCATACCCACACAAGCTCTGCCTTGGAATTGGTCCACCTGGCATAGTCCCAGTCGCCGCCGTCTCCATCCCAGCGACTGTTGGTAACAACTTCCGTAGGAACCTCTATCATATAAAGCAAGTCCATAGCATATCCATGTTCGCCCATTTCGATAAAAGCTTTATAACAACCATTGATAGCAGCTACAGCATGATCTGAAGTTTTATAAAATTGATCTGCAGGGATGAATGAATAAGGCGTTTCTTTCAATTTGGCACAGGAGCAAATTGAAAGAAACAGAAACAAATATATGGTGGCAATTGAAATGTTCTTTTTCATAATACAATGATTTAATTGAGCTACATTAAAAACCAAGTTGAAATCCGATTAAAAAAATTCTCGCACGGGGATAAGCAGCCAGGTCATACCCGCTGTTTAAAGGACTTTGACCCAGGGCGCTTACCTCAGGATCATATCCAGAATAGTGAGTAATGGTAATAAGATTCTGACCGGCCACATACACCCTTGCATTATTCAATTGTACGCCGCCCCATTTAACCTGGCCAACGTTATAGCCGATGGAAAAATTTTGCAGGCGGGCAAAACTTCCGTTTTCCACATGCCGGGTAGAAAACCATCCGTGAAGAGCGTTGGTGCTGTTTACCCTCGGTATATCCGTATTTGTATTGATTGGCGTCCAATAGTTATTCGCTCTTTGATATAAGTTGGACTGAATTTTCATTCCAAGCTTTTCAATTGAAATCACATTGGCGATCTGGTTGCCATACACACCGGCCCATTGCATGGCGAGGTCAAATTTTTTGAAAACCAGGTAAGTATTTGTTCCCCAGATAAATTTCGGGGCAGGGTTGCCTATTTTGGTTTGATCATCCGCAGATATTTTACCGTCTCCATTCACATCCACATATCGCACATCACCCGGAGTTGCATTAGGCTGTATCATTACATCAGTTCCGTTCACTTTGGTTGTATAAGCCTGTATTGCTGCCTGGTCCGCAAAGATCCCGTCAGCTATATATCCCCAAAAAATACCAAGCGGTTCACCAACTTTTACCATGCCGGATTGCATTTGCCATTCGCCATATAAGGGGCCGTTTATTGTTCTGAATTGATTTTGACCGCCAAGCCCCAGTACTTTTGTACGGTTAAAGCTGATATTACCGCCTACATTCCAGGACAGGTTCTTTTTGTTGATGATTTTTGTATTAAGTGAAAATTCTAATCCTTTATTCTCCAGTTCTCCGGAATTTACAAATCCTGAAACATATCCTGATTGGGATGGTATCCTGAGATTGAGCAATAAATCTTTTGTTCTTTTGTAATAGTAATCAGCAGTAAAGGATATCCTGTTTTTAACCAGGTTTACATCAAGCCCGATGTCTGCCTGTCTTGTGCTTTCCCATTTCAGGTTGTCATTTCTTATATTGCTGGGTGCAAGCCCGGTAACTATCTGCCCGCTGAAGATGGGGTTGGCGCTTACTATCCTTGTGAGCGAACCATAGCTCCCGATTTCCGAATTGCCGGTAAATCCATAGCTCACCCGTATTTTCAATTCATCAAACAAATGGAGGTTTTTAATAAAACTTTCCTCGCCTAACCTGTACCCCATGGCAATGGAAGGGAAGTTGCCCCATTTTTTATTGCTGCCGAATTTGGATGACCCGTCATATCTGTTGGTAAGTGTTAGCAGCACCTTTCCATCAAACGTATAATTGATGCGGGCCAGGTAGGAAAGCAGCGCCCAGGATTGTTTATCATTTACCGGCGGCACCACTACTGACCCTGCTCCAAGATTGTTTACACCAAAGTAATCGGAACTAAAATTGGTGGTCTCGCTGTTTAAATATTTCCAGGTGCCGGCCTGTTGTGTGAATCCTGCCACTACATTTAGGTAGTGCTTTTTGAAGATATTTTTGTACTCGAGGATATTTTCATTGACCCAACTGTCTGACGAACCGGATGCTATCAATGCATCTCCGTTGGCAAGATTAATGAATTTTGGAAAATACCGCTCCCGGTTGCTTTGTTCAAGATAAACGCCACCACTTACTTTTAATGTAAGATGCGGGATTATTGCATAGCTTACATAGGCATCGGCAAACTGGGTTTGCGCTGTTGTACGATCAGTTACTTCTTTTACATTGGCAAGCGGGTTGCCAAGTCGGGCAAAATTTTGCCCGGGTACAATAGCAGCGGTTCCATAAGATCCATCAGCATTATAAGGCTTTCCGATCGGGCTGTACTGAAGGGCAAGCTCCAGGGGGCTGTCGTATCCGCTGATTGGCCGGTTTGAGGAGTTTCTGCCAAGAGCAAGATTTACGCCGGCATTTAATTTGGGCGATATGTTGAAATTTAAATTAGACCTGAGGTTTCCCCGCCAGAAATCCGAATTGATGATGATGCCATTATTTTTGTAATAACCTCCGATCACCGAATAAGTCACCACATCATTACCCCCGGAAATATTAAGCTGGTAGTTTTGCAACATGCCGGCTCGCATGATCTCTTTCTGCCAGTCTGTTCCTACCCCAATGGTGTCGAGATTAAAAGGCGCAGGTTGATTAGGGCGTTCCGATGCCAGGTAGGCATTCATATAGCTGGCAAACTCCCTCCCGTTCATCATAGGGATGGTGCGGGTCACCTTCTGAATTCCACCATAGGTTTCAAAGTTCACTTTCGTGCCACCTTTTTTCCCTTTTTGGTTGTTATCAAAACCACGCCGTTGGCGCCCCGTGAGCCGTAGATAGAGGTGGCAGAAGCATCTTTTAATATTTCAATAGATTCAATATCTCCGGGGTTAATCGTTGAAAGAGGGTTGGTAAAGTATCCCCTGAATTCACCTGCCGTACCCGGGCTGGCTACATTTTCATTGGTATAAATAGGGAACCCGTCAATTACATATAGCGGCTCATTGCTGCCCATCACAGTGCCTTTTCCTCTTATATTGATACTAACCCCTGCGCCAGGCTCGCCGGAAGTGGTTGTAACCTGTACGCCGGCTGCTTTGCCGGTGAGCGCTGCATCAAATGACGCGGCAGAACTTGATTTTAATTCTGCTCCTTTAATAGATGATATAGATCCTGTGAGATCGCTTTTTTTCTGCGTACCATACCCCACCACCACCACATCGCTCAGATCAGAAACCATTTCCTGCAATACAATGTCAAACACAGTCCGGCTTCCTGCTTTTACCGTTTGTGTTGTATATCCCACAAAAGAAAAACCAGTTCCACGTTAGCAGAAGGCACAGACAGCCGGAATCGTCCGTCGGCATTGGAGGTAGTACCTGTCTGCGTACCTTTAACGGTTACACTTACGCCTTCGAGCGGCTCCTTCCTGGAATTGGTAACCCGGCCGCTGATATCAACAGGCGGCGGTATAGCTTTCAAAATATTTTCTACTGACGGCACAATTTCTGCTTCCTGCCTTATTACAATTATTTTCCCAACAATCTGGTAAACAAGGGACTGATCTTTCAAACAACGGTCCATTACTTCGGATACGGGAGCATTCTTTACATTGATATTAACCGGGTGACTTCCTTTCAACGTGGCTTCATCCCATATAAATGAAAAACCGGTTTGCAATTTCACCTGGCTGAACACCTGCTCTAATGAAGCATTGTTAAGAGAAAGTGTTACTTTTTGAGCAAGGCCTTCTGCATTGGCACAGAAGCCGGCAATGATCAATAATACTGTTAATTTCATTGACAACAGCGTTTGTTTTGGGATCCGGACGGGCAAGCGCCCGGCATTACAAAGAGCTCTGAAATGCATAACTTTGTTTGGTTTGGTTAATGAATAAGCGATCGTACACGATTGGTATAATTGAATTAATCTAAACTCCGGCCAGAGGTGGTAGTGACACTTCTGGCTTTTTATTCAGATTACCCTGTTATTTACAAAACAATGATTTTACCATTCTCGAACCTGGAATATATTCCATACTGCTCCAGCGCTTTCAGCACATCCGATAAATTGACGTCACGGTTAATCAACCCTCCAAACCTGGCTTGCGGCACTTCATTTTTATATGCCACCTCCACATCATACCACCTCGCTACCTGGCGCATCAACGATGCCAGGTCTGTGCCCTTCATCCGGAAATATCCTTCTTTCCACGACATTACCTGTTCCAGGTTAACAGCATCTGCCATCGTTATCTTACCCGTGTTAACAATTGCCTGTTCACCGGGTTTTACTGCCGCAACCTGCTGATTATTGCTTACCTCGACAGCGCCCTGCAAAAGCGTGATCCTGATATCCGCCTCATCATCATAAGCATTTACATTAAAGCGTGTGCCCAATACTTTTACAGCGGTTTTTTCCTTACTCACTATAAAAGGTTTCAGCGCATCATGCGCTACTTCAAAATACGCTTCACCTTCTATGGAAACGCGTCTTTCACTGCCCGTAAAAGCCACTGGATAGGTAACGGAAGACCCGGCATTCAGCCATACACGGCTGCCATCAGCCAGTGTGATATCAATTATTTTACTGCCACGGGGATTTGAAAGGATATTATAGCTCAGTTGCCCCGGTGAAGCACCGGTTGCTTCATAAGCGATCTTTCCATCTGCCAGCTTCACAACTTTTACCGAGCCCTGCATTGTCAGCGATCCGCTGGCAACACTATCGAGGTATATTTTCTGTCCGTTGGCAAGCGTGATCATGGCACGATTCGCTTCCGGTGCTTTTATATCAACGGGCAATGCAACCTGCACCATTTCCTGCGGTTGCTGTTGTCTTTTATTGAAAAAAAGAAAATAGCTGCTTAATCCGATCAGCAGCACAGCAGCGGCAACCGCCACACGACGCCGGATAGTTGGCCTTGCTCCCGGCGGCAGATGGTACACCGGCGCCTGTTTTTTCACTACCTGATCAAAAATAAGATCGGCTTTTTCATCCGGCATGTCTATATTTTCAGGCAACTGATCGTAAAAATCATTAAGGATCTGCGATCTCCTGTTTTCCAGCAAGGGGTCAAGCCAAAGCTGAAACAGCTCCGTTTCTTCAGCATCAGTTAGGCTTTTTTGCAGGTATTGCCGGAATAATTCTTCGAGGCGTTGCTCTTTCATGAATAAATTTAAATTTCAGCATAAATCAGGCTCAGGCCTTTACCTGCCCTTATACTGTAGACAAACAGGAAGAAGACGGGGGGCCATCCGGGAAAAAATAAATTCAGTTAAAGCAAATAACAAGAGCGAGCAGTACAGCGGCGTCCATCCTGTGCTCGAGGAAGATTTTGATAGAGCGAAGCGCCAGCTTCATATATTTTCTGGAAGTCAGTACCGATATACCCAATTGTTCGGCAATGTCTTCATGGCGCAGCCCCTGCTGCCGGTGAAGAATATATACTTTTTGCTGCTGTAACGGAAGCTGCCTGACCGCAGCCTGTAGTAACAGGGCATACTCCCTGTCGGCAACATCATTTTCGGTAAAGCAACTGCCGCTTTCATGCACCGGCAGGCGGGCAAGTCCGAGTTTTTCCATTGCCCTGGCACGAAGATAATTAACAGCAGTATTGCGGGCTATAGTACGCAGCCACGAATTAAAATAATCAATCTCCCTCAGTTGCTCCCGCTTCTCCCATATTTTCAGGAATACATCCTGCACCAGCTCCTGCGCCTGTCCTTCAGATTTAGTGAGTAACAAACCCAGCGCATATATCTTTTTGCGGTAATGATCATAAATCACCCTGAAAGCGGTTTCATCGCCTTCAGCCACCCTGAGCAGGAGGTCTTTCTCATTATGCAATGAAGTCTGTTCCAAAACAATCAATCGTTAAGTAGCAGTGAAATTATCAAAAAAACATCAGAAACTATTTTGATTTGCCGAAATAAGATTGAAATAGCGCATACCTTTGGAGCGTGACAGGCAGCACAATGATCAAACCTCATTTAACATTTGCCTGCTGGCATAAAGAAGCATTGCTTTTATCATTAAACCAAGAATGACATTCTATTTCAAATATCTTCCTGAAAGTGTACTGGCAAAGAAAATTGAGGATGGTGAATTTCCTTTTTCCCAATATTTATTTTGGGATACTCCCATTGAAAGAATAGATATTATAAAACATAAAAATTACATTATAGAAAGGGTTTTGAGCCGCGGGGTATTAAAGGATTTTTATTATTTATTGCAACTTTATGACACTGAAGATATAATTACCGCAGTAAAAAACAGCAGGGTATTGGATAAAAAAACTATAAATTTTTGTAGCCATTTCTTTGCAATACCTTTAAATGAACTACATGCTTCATCTTTCTACAATTGATACAGCTACATGGTTGCTGTTGAAGGAAATTTTTATAACCGAAATAATAAAAAATAATTTCGCGTTAGCCGGGGGTACCTCACTCGCATTGCAAATAGGGCATAGGAAATCCATTGACCTGGATATTTTTAGCACACAACCATTTGATGTGAAAGAGTTGGAAATTATTTTGACAACATGTACCAATTTTTCCTTTAAATATTCCGGCAACAATAGCCGGATGCTTTTTGGACATATCAACCATGTAAAATGCGATTTTATACATGAACCGGCCAAACTTTTAGAACCATTTATTGTGGCAGATGGAATAAACTATTTCAGCGTGAAAGATATTGCTGCCATGAAATTACATACCATTTGCGGCAGAGGTAAAAAGAAAGACTTTTTTGATATCTATGCACTCCTGACCTATACAGCCGGGAAACATTAATTGAATGGTTCTCCCAAAAATATGATGATGACCAACTGTTTTTTTTATGGCGTAGCATTTTATATTTTGAGGACGCAGAGAATGATCCTGACATTGAAGGCTACCCACCCTTCACCAAAAGCTGGAACGAAATAAAGAAACTTATTACAGCCAGCTTTTCATAAATTTCTTCTGAATATTTATTATTTATCTTTTCACCATCACTTCCGGCTTCTCTCGTCTATTCTCTTACAGCTATCAAAAAGGGTTCCGAACCTTTGAAAGGTTCGGAACCCCGGTTCAAATCACCCTGAAAGCGGTTTCATCGCCTTCAACCACCCTGAGCAGGAGGATTTTTTCATTATGCAGTGAAGTCTGTTCCAAAACAATCAATCGTTAAGTAGCAGTGAAATTATCAAAAAGTGACTAAGATGCAAATTTATAATGAAGATTGTTACGGGGAAAGGAGGGAAAGTGGTTTACATTTTGTAAACTTTTATATCTTTACAATATGAATATCATAAACCGGAAAACGGTTGTTTATTATGGAAAAAAATACCCGGCGGCAAAAAACCAGTTGCTTGCATGGTATAATGAAATATTGAAACAGCAATTTCACCATTTCAACGACCTGAAAGCGGTTTATGGAAACGCCAGTATAGTAAATGATCAAAGAGTAGTATTTAATATTAAAGGCAATGAGTACAGACTTGTGGTATCAATCAACTTCAGACGTAAAGCTTGTTATACGATTTGGTTCGGAACTCATAAAGAATACGATAAAATAAATGTATCTACAATAAAGTATACACTCAATTTATAAAAAATAACAATTATTATGAACTGGAAAGTAATAACAACTGAAAAGGAGCATAAAAGGGCCGTAAAACGGGCAATGGAGATTTTTCATGCCACTCCTGGTACACCCGAAGACGATGAACTGGGCATATTACTGCTTTTGATAAAAGATTATGAGGACAGGACCATAAAAATGCCGGATGTAGACGTGCTGGAAATCATCAGGGAAAAAATGCAGGAACGGGGTTTAAAAAACAAAGATCTTGAACCTGTTATTGGTAGTAAAAGTTATGTATCTTCTATCCTTTCAGGGCGCAGGGAGATCACGCTGAAAATGGCAAGACGGTTAAAAGATTACTTTCAGTTACCTGCTGAAATATTCTTAAATGCCTCATAGTCCTGCCGGTAAATTAAAATGCCTTATACATTTAGCCAGAAATACTGATTGCAATGTACCATTCCCCTCCCTAATGCTGCCGCAAAAAAGCGACCAGATCCGTCATTTGCTCCCTGCTGATATTTTTTTCTAACCCTACCGGCATGGCGGAGGTGCTAAGTGACTTCAACGATTTAATGTCCTGCCGGCTGATCGTTTTTTCAAAGTTGCCCATGTTTTTGATGGTGATCGCCGAGGCGCTTTCTGTGGCAATGATCCCCTGAAGCGATTCTCCGCTGTTTAATATGATCTCCCAAAGATCATAGCCTGCCATAATAGATAAATTAGGGTCAAGGATATTGGCCAGGATATCCTCCTTTTTCCAGTTATGAATGGTACCCAGGTCGGGGCCAAACGCCACGCCATACTGCCCTTTAACCTGGTGACAAACGGCGCAGTTTTGCATATATATTGTTTTACCTTTTTCAATATCTCCCTTTGCCTCCAGGGCAGACTGGTATGCTTTACTTATTTTCTTAGCTTCTTCCACATTTTTGGAGAATACAGCCCGGGCACGTTCGCGGAGCTTATCATCAGCCACCTGCATCAGGGCTATGCCTGTCCAGAAACTCACATTGTTGGGAGCAATCTTGTTCTGCTCCATTGCGGTGATCAATACCCTCATCCTGGCAGTATCGTTCATAAATACGCGAATGGCTGCATCTCTTATTTCTTTGGTAAACCCGGGCCATTGTTCTACCAGGTATTCGCTTACCGCGGTGGAGAGTACCTGGTTCAGCACCCGCAGTGCCGCTAATTTTACAACCGGCTGTTCCTGTGGCGTGAGTAATCCCTGGAGCATGGATTGGTATTCGGAAGGGTTACCAAATGCAAGGAAGTCAATGGCATCAGCTCTTTTCGAATCCGGGAGCGTGGTGTCCTGCACAATAGATGCAGCTCTTGCAGCGGCCGTTGAGCGTAATGCATCATCCGTAATTTTTGCGGACTGCAAAAACTGTAACACCGATTTTCGTAATCCGTCTGAAGGGCTGCCAAAAAAAACTTTAAGCAACAACTGTTGATCGGCTTCGCTGATGGATAACTTATTTTTACGGTTGCGCAGCCCCTGCGCCAGTCCTTTAAGTATTGCCGTTTGTGATTGCCTTTCGCCCGCCGACCGCGGCACAATGGCGTTTTGAATACGCTGGTGAACAACGAGCTCATCTGAGGTTGCCGATATCATTCCTGCAAGCCGTTCCACCATTGAATTGTACGCCGGCGCACCGGCTTTGTATTTTGCAAGCATAAGGTTAAGCAACACATTAGCATCCAGAGAGGAAGCTGAAAGCGTGGCCACCTGGAACCACTTGTTTTCCATGTTGCCAAAGAGCAGACGATTGCGCACCTCAGATGCCTGTGCTGAGTTTACGGATCCCAATGTAAGCAGCAGTTGAAAACGCACTTTTATATCTTTATCATTTTGCAAAGCCGTAAGAGCGGCGTCCAATGAAGGATCGTCTTTTAAATGCAGCTCAGCCAGCTTAACGGCATTCTCTCTTATCCCTGCAACGCTGTCTTTCAATGCCTTTTTGATAAGCGGGGGTTGAAGCGCATTCATACCCTCCAGCGTCCACAAAGCATGCAGCCTGCCCATAACATTGCAGCCGGAAGCCATGTCTTCCAATGCCGGCACTGCATTTTTATCTGCCCTGTCCACCAGTAATCTCTGGGCATTGGTGCGCCACCAGCCGTTCGGGTTGGATAATTCGGCTACCAGGTCATTACCGGATGCACTACCCAATTTCAGCCCTTTCATCCAGTCAGCTTTTTTACCGTCAACAGGTGTAATGCGATAGATGCGCCCCTTATCAATGCCATCATATAAATTACCTGCTTTAATGGCTTCTTCCGACATCCATTCCGGGGATTCAATTACCCTGCGGTAATAATCCAGGATGTACAAAGCGCCATCGGGTCCCACATACATATTTACCGGGCGCGACCAGGCATCGGTGGAACTAAAAAATTCTTTATTGGGAAATACACGGCCGGCAGCATAACTCACGCCACTGTCTCTGAGCACATCCACATGCACCAGGTTGCTTACCGGTTCGGCAATGAAGGTGGCATTACTGTAAGGAGCAGGAAAATCATCGGCAGGATACGCAGTAAGCCCGCTCCCTGAGGTCATCGTACCCACATCTGTAAATATCTGCCTGTCGGGGTTGATGGTAGTGGGAAAAACTTCCGGGGCATTCAAATGATCAGACATGGATTGTACGGGATCTGTGGGCGGAAGCTGCGGATTACGCTTAAGGTAACGATCCGCAATGATCTCCTGGTAGCCCTGGTTGGAATTGTTGCAGCCAAACCAATGCCCCCATTTATCAAAAGTGTGGCCAAACTGGCAGCGGTTGGCCATCTCTTCCAGATGAAACTGATCAGGGCGGAAGCGAACCGATTTACCGCCCGCATTTTGTGGCAGGTGCACCGCATCCGGCTTTGAAGGATAATAAATTTCTGTTCCTTCATCGCCAAACTCCTTCACATAGTCTCTTGATTTCACCACGCCTTCATGCGCCGCATATATCCAGTTATCCAATCCATATACCGGGTTGTTCAGGTTATGCTGGGGATTGGTTAGTGCAAAGCCCGTTAATACAGTGTCCATGATATCTGCTTTGCCATCGCCATCTGCATCTTCCAGGTAATAAATATTGGGAGCGTCTGTTACCAGCAGCCCTTTCTTCCACCGGAGTATTCCTGTGGGCAGTATAAGCCCTTCTTTAAATACAGTCCGCTTATCCATAATGCCATCACCGTTGGTATCGCTCAGCATCACGATATTACCGCTGCCGCTCTTATCCAGCGGGTAGCCGTGCATCTCCACTACATACATGCGGCCGTATTCATCTATCTCCATATCTACGGGAGAAGTGATCAGCGGCTCCGAAGCGATCATTTCTATTTTAAATCCGCTTGCCACCTGTAAGGTTACCAATGCATCTTTAGCCGCTATACCACCGCCGAATAAACCGGGTGATGATTTTTTTTGATTACAACCAAAGATTGTCAGCAACAGCGCAACGATAAAATAATATATGTATGGTTTGTATAAATGAAGTTTCATATAAATACTGAAAATTTTCTTCTTTTTTTAATCTCAAAGTTTTCTACCGGGAAGTTTTTCTCGCGGCGGGCGCAACGGAGCAGCGTATCACAACGATACTTCTCTACAGCCGCTGTTCCCCTGTCAGGCATATAGCAATATCCCTGTTACCCTTAAAGCGCTCCCGTCTTTTTTATCAATATGCAGATGACACCGCTTTTATCAATATCCCAGGTTTTGTACAATTTTGGGGTTACGATCAATTACTTCCTGCGGAATAGGACAGAAATACATTTTATTTGTAAAAACATGCCCCATAGCTAACTCAAACTTTTCATATATCCATTCTCCACTATTATCATTGGGTTTTGAGTTGTACACCTTTGTACCCATCGTTGGTTGATTTAATCTTTCATCCGCTTCTTTCCATCTCCATATATCCCAAAGTCTCTTTTGTTCATAAGCCAGTTCTATTCTACGCTCACGGTGAATCGCTTTTCTCATTTCATCTTTTGATAATCCTGCTGCCAATGCAGGCAGATCGGTACCAGGCCTTGTTCTGATAGCATCAATAGCTTCATAAACAGAAGCATCCGGGCCAACCGCTTCATTCTGTGCTTCGGCATAATTTAAAAGTACTTCGGCATAGCGGTAAAAAACATAATTCTGTCCGCAATCGGTCAAATTTCGCGGATCATACTTTGACAATTGTTTTGTAAACCAATACCCTGTTTGTGTTGCATCATTTGCGCCGGTTAAATCAATTTCATTATTTCGTGGACTTACTTTATCAATCCGCATCCAAACGGTATCAGCCTTACTCATCCATTCTCTATAGTAAGGCGACCCATCATAACAAATAAAATCATAAAATCTTTTTTCGCGTCCTGCGTAAGGATCCTGATCATTATAGCCCGAAGTTGGATCAGTAATATCCTTACCATTATCCATTTGAAAATCGTCAATAATGCTTTGTGTTGGTTGATACTCACCCCAGTCTACATCAATAATACCGTCTAAATTGCAGGGACCTCCATATGCACCATAATAATTTGGCATCGTGGCCGCTACAAATTGTCTGTCCCATACTACCTCAGAATTATATTCATTTTCCTCCCTCCAGAAGTTTACCATATCATTGAATAAATAATAAGTATCTGAGCCTTTATGCCCCCATGTTTCAATAAATTTTTTATTTGTTTCTGCTGCCACGGCCCATCTTTCCGCGCTGTAAGATTCAAAGTGCTGCAAATTACCCGGATCCGCTACTGCGGGCGATGAAGCGTTGTATGCAGGGCTGGCAGCAAATAACTGAAGCCACCCCTTTAATGCCATTGCGGCTCCTAATGTTGCCCTGCCGGCGTCTGCATCAGATAATGAATATTTTATTTCCAGATTTTTATTATTCAGTATTTCGTCTAATTCCTGAATAATAAAATTGAAACTTTCTTCATAGGTATTTCTGGGATTCTGCAATTCTTCCAACGTTGATGCTGCCCTGCTCTGTACAACAGTGTCAATCACAAAACCTCCAACCCGCATGAATAATTCACTGTAAAAATAGGCTCTTAAGAAACGGGCTTCGTCAATACGTTTTCCAATATAAGCCGTGGAAAAATTAGCTGAGTTCTCTGTGATTTTTTGAATAAAAAGATTAATGTTTCTCACATTTACATAAGTTGCCTGCCAACTATTATTCCCGTTTGATGGTCCTGTGGCTCCGCTAAAACCACCACCTGGCGTAATAGAGATATCAACATTACCCTCTTTCCAGGCATATGAACCAAAATACACTCTTGCATGAGCGTCATCAGAAAAATTGTCCATTTGTGTGTCAGGCCAGCCTGAGCCGGCAGGATAAAGCTTTGCATAACATCCATTTAAAAATATGTCAGCGTTTTGTTCGCTGCTCCACATTGTTTCGTCATCAAGATTAACTTTATTAACAGTATCAAGAAACCTGTCTCTTTTACAGGAAATGGTGCATACAACCATAGCACATAGAAATATTATGCCTGCAATTTTATATTTGTGTGTCATTGTATTTAAAATCTTTTGTAAAGAAAATTTTAGAAGATTACGCTTACTCCAAAAACAAATTGTTTCATAGAAGGGTAGGTTCCCGCGCCGGACCCTCCGTAAATAGCCTCCGGATCGAAAAAGTTTACTTTGGTGATCGTAAAGATGTTTGTACCTGAGAAATACAATCTAAGACTGGAAATATTTAATGGCTTAAGGTTTTTCCCGGGAACTGTATAGCCAATGACAGCGTTTTTTAACCTGAAATAATCTCCTCTCTTATACCAGAAATCTGATTCGGGCGAATTGTTATTAGGATTGGGACCTATATATGCCCTCGGATATCTTGCATCCTGGTGATCAGGCGTCCAATGATTGTTGACGTATTCATAATCAGTATTGCTTTGTGTATTGAGCAGGGAAACTGTTTGAAACCTGTTATTAATATTCATTGAATTCCTGACAACACCCTGGAAGAAAAGTGCTAAATCAAATCCTTTCCACTCTATTGAAGGAGTAAATCCATAAGTGATTTGAGGATAGGTAGAATAACCGATAACCATTTGATCATTGGCATCTATTTTCCCATCTTTATTAACATCTTCATACTTAACATCACCAGGATGCAGCTCACTGAATTGTGTTATACTATAGCCGTCTAACGCGTTAATTATACCATCCCCATTCTTATCGTCATCAGCGGAGAACAAGCCTAACGAATGATATCCGAATGGAGTGTTAACAGGCCTGTTTGTTCGCCTCCTGTTTGGATTATCATAAGTTGCAGCCGTTTCAAATACTTTGATCATTTTGTTTTTAGCATAACTGAAATTTCCATTTAATCCAAGTCTTAATAAGTTTTTAAATTGATATTTACTACCAATAGCCAGTTCAACTCCATGATTATTCATGATCCCTGCATTTTCATCAGAGAGATTGATGCCATATTCAAATGGAACAGTGGTGGCGGGTGGCAACAACATTCCGGTTCTTCTTTCAAAAAAATAATCCACCTCAAGGCTGAGTAAATTTTTCCATAAACTGGCTTCAATACCCACATCAGACTTATTTGAAATTTCCCAGGTTATATTTGGGTTTGGTTCATTACTTGGATAAGCACCCGAAACCACATTTCCTCCAAATGCGTATTGATTAGCATAGAAATTGTATCCTGTTAAATATTGGTATGCGCTCCCCGCCAGGTTTCCGGATTTGCCCCATGAGCCTCTTATTTTGAGATTATCTACAAAAGTGAAAGATTTCATGAACGCCTCTTCAGACAGCCTCCATCCCAATGAAAATGATGGGAAAAATGCAAATCTTTTACCAGGAGCAAAATAATAATGCCCGTCATATCGTCCTGCTGCTTCCACCATATATTTACTTTTATAAACATAGCCTGCCTTATAAACATAACCAACCTGGATTGATTCACTTGAGCTTCCACTTATGGAATAGTCACTCGTATTAGAGCTCCCCAGATCAAATTCATCTATTGCCAGGGGAAAGTTTTTCATTGATGTATTCAATATCTTGTAATTACTTTTTCGAAGCTCAGCAACTCCGAGAAAAGTGATATCATGATCTTTTATTACGTTGTGGTAATTCAGGTATCCCTGGTATGTAAAGGCTTGTTTTTCAGAATACGTTTCGTACAAGGCAGGGTTGGGAGACGATGTCTGCTCCATATTAGAGACCTGTTGAGTGTAGGTGTAGGGAGTAGTAGTTAAATCCTGGTTCCAATAATAGGCCGGTTTTGAAAATCCTTTGATGAAGTTGTTGGTTAAGTCATAACTAAATGCTCCTTTAACACTAAGTCCTTTAACAAAAGGAAGTTGCTGGTCTATCGTAAATGTATTCATAAGACTCTTTTTGTCTGCCCGGTTGTAACTACCACTTTTAAGACCGCCGATTAATGAAATATTATTAGATGTTCCCCATTTGCCATTGGAGAAAATCATTGCATCGGTAGGTTTAATAAAATATAACCACCTCAGCATGGATGAGCTGGTATATGTTGGAGAAAGCTCATTTTTTTGGTCATATGAATTAATGATGTTAACGGTTATCCTGGTGGTTTTTGTAACCTTTGAATTCAGGTTTGCATTGAAATTATAACGATGATAATTGATCTGGTCGAACAAGCCATCTTGTCCAAAATATCCGCCCCCTAAAAAATAATTTGTATTTCCCGATCCACCACTGGCTTTTATATTATAGTTTTGAACAGGCACCAACTTATTCAACAGGTCGCGGGATTTGGCATCCGGGTATTTATCGGGATCAGCGTTGTGATTTGCAGTGTAATTATCAATAAAATCTGTTGCGTATGGTGCCGTACCGTTTATATTGGTTGCAGCTTCGTTTTGCAACTTCATATAATCAATCACATTTAAGGGATTGGGTAACCAGGCAGGCTTCTGATTACCTTTATATGCATCAAGAGATAAAACGAATTTATCAACCCTTCCACTTTTAGTGGTTATCAGCAAAACACCATTAGCTCCCCCAAGTCCATATGGCGCCACTGCCGCTGCATCTTTAAGTACAGATACCGATTCTATCACCGCAGGGTCAATGTCTGAAAGATTATCTCTGATAATGCCATCAATAACAACCAGTGGAGCTGAAGACCCTGTTGTACCGATTCCCCTGATATGAATTGTTGGATTAACCCCGGGTTCTCCGCTAACAGGTTCTATACTGATCCCGGAAATTTTTCCTGCCATCGTTTCAGAAATATTGGCTGCGCCAGCTCTGTTAATTTCATCTCCCTTTACTGAACTGACAGCCCCGGTTAAATTGGCTTTTTTCTGCGTTCCATATCCCACCACCACCACATCACTCAAATCAGCAACCGCTTCCTCCAATACTATATCAAACATAGTCCGGCTGCCCGCTTTTACCGTTTGTGTTGCATATCCTACAAAAGAAAACAGCAGTTCCACATTATTGGCCGAAGGCACAGACAACTGAAACCGCCCCTCAGCATTGGTAGTAGTACCCATTTGAGTACCTTTCACCGTTACGCTCACGCCTTCCAGCGGCGCTCCCTTTTTATCTCTCACTACACCCGTTATTTCTCTTGAGAGCGCTTCTGAAATCGTTTCTTCCTGTGTTGTATTTTTCTTTCTGTAGGCGCCTGCCGAAGTAATAAAAATGGTTTTACCCTGTATATTGTATTGCAACGGCTGCCCCTTTAATGTTTCCTGCAGGGCTGTTGCAAGAGGTGTATTCTTAAAAGCAACGGAAACAGTGGGCAAACCCGTAATATCTTCCTCACGGTAGAAGAATACATACCCCGTTTGTTGCTTGATAATAACAAAAACTTTTTCCAGGCTGACAGATTCTGCAGCATAAGTAACTGTCTGCGCATCGGATTTCGCTGCCGCCTGTAACATGGCAGCGAGCAGTAAAACAGTCGTTAGCTTCATAACTAACAGTATCCTGCGTAACCCTGCAGGACAGGTTTTGGTCAAGATCTCTGCTGCACCCTTTCCGAAACAAACGGAGGGCCTGTAAAGAGATTTAATTTGCATACTTTTACATTGTTTAGGTTAAATAATAAGCAGTTATGCCCGTTAATCATTAGCCTGAATAAAGCCGGGTAAGGGTCCAATCTTCTCCCGGTTTTTATTTTCAGCCAATTCTTTTATTTAGTGTTGTGTTAACAATAATTTGTTGTATTTCTTCGTGAGAGGTGAGACGATAAATGTGAGATGCTCATATCTCTCGTCTGCCGCTTCACGTTTGAGATAGCATTAGATCATTCCGGCAAAATGGTAATCCTGTTGCCGCTTTCCATTGTAAAATGAATTCTCGTTGCCGTCAGTCCGTTCAATACCTGCGATAAACTCAGGTCTCTTGAAATTTCTCCCTTAAATTTCCCTTCCGGAACTTCGCCTGTGTAATGCACGTCCAGGTCGTACCAGCGCGCCAGTTGCCGCATCACATCCTGAATGCGTGCCCTGTTAAATACAAACAAGCCGTTCTTCCATGCCATTACCTGTTCTATATCTGCATTGCTGATGATTTTTATCCCTGATGCGATCTGTGCCTGCTGGCCCGGTTGCAGCATGTTTTCTTTTTTACCATTCTTTACTTTTACGGAGCCCTGCAGCAGCGTTATCCTGGCATCGCTCTCATCATCATACACATTTATATTAAACCGGGTGCCCAATACCTGCACCTGCAGGTCTCCTTTGCTTACAATGAATGGTTTTGCAATATTATGCGCCACTTCAAAATAGGCTTCACCGGTAATGGATACTTTTCTTTCATTGCCGATAAAGGCAACCGGGTAGGTAACGGATGAGCCGGCATTCAGCCAGACCTGGCTGCCATCAGACAAAATCATGTTAATGACTTTACTGCCCCTCGGGTTAGTAAGCGTGTTATAGATCAATGCTTCAGCCGAACCACGGTAGGCTATCTGGCCATCATCCAGCCTGACGACCTGTATGCTGCCCTGCACCGCCAGTGTTCCATTGAAGGCGCTGTCTAAATACACGGTTTTGCCACCAGCCATTGTAATGGTTGCCCGGTTGGTTTGGGGCGCTTTTATATCTGCAGGCAGTTCTGCAACTTTTACTATTTCGGCAGGTTTGCCGCGCTTATGCATAACAGCATAATATACCGCTGCTCCTATTGCAATCACCATTGCCGCCGCCGCTGCAATGCTTCGCCACTCGGTTCTTTTGCCGATAGATACCAGCTTATTATTACTATCCAGGTTTTCCGAAAAGATCTTTTGCATCAGCTCTCCGGCACCGGCATCTGTAATATCCTCATCCTCCCCCGTATGCTCCCAAGCATCTTTAATAACCTGCTTCAGATCATCCTGTAAGCCGGTCTCCAGGGCCATTCCCATCAGCTCCTTTTTTTCTTCAGGTGAAATATTACTGTCAAGGAAGCGCTTGAATAATTCTTTTAATCTGTTCGGCATAAAGCGGGAGTTAACGAACAGTAAGAGTAAAAAAAGAAGAGATAGGAGAAGATGAAATCAATTTTTTTTGAGCTATGGGCTATCAGGTATCAGCTATCAGCCATCATAGCTGAAACCTGATACCCGAAACCTCATCACAAATAAAGCTGATGAATAACCAACAGGGCAGTTGCATACAGGCTGTAGTTCTGCCGGATCTCTTCCCGGAGAAAAGCCAGGGCATCAACCATGTGTTTTTTAACGGTGGAGACAGAAATATTGAGCCGGCTGGCAATTTCTTCCTGTTTTAACCCTTCTTCCCGGCTCAGCAGGAAAACTTTGCGTTGCTGGAGGGTGAGGCGGTCAACCAGGCGTTGAATATAAGCTGCTGCTTCCTTTGATAGCAGTTCCTGTATCGGGCTGCGCATATTGTCTTCTTCCCGCTTCCTCAGATGATCCAGTAGTAATGTTTCTTTTGCCAGCCGCCGGAAGCCCTGGTAAGCGTAATTATGCGCCATCCGGTGCAGGTAGGCATTTATATTACCGATAGCAGGCAGGGTTTCGCGGACAGACCACAACTTCAGAAAAATCTCCTGTATGGCATCTTCAGCTATTTCCCCTGATGCTGTTATTTTAAAAATATAACTGAACAGCTTTCTGCGATACGCCTGGAACAATTCCCTGAATGCAGGTTCGCTTCCTGATGCGATCTCCAGCAGTAATTCCTGTTCTTTGTTTACAAGCATTGGGGTAATGAACCGTTTTTGAGGTTTGAAATTATGGAAAATTAATGACTATGCCGGATTGGGGTTTTTAATACAGCGATTCAGAAGTAAGCAATTAATTGCTGTTCAAAGCCCGGCGTTAAAGTAATGACATGAGTGAGTTAACCGGCGTTGAGAGTATAGCTTAGCCGTCAAAAGGATTAAGTATATAGAAGTATATCAAAAATTTAATAGCACAACCTTTAAATACATACCTTCGCAGTAATTTTTAATCTTCCGTTACCCCTCGTATAAACAAAACATCCAATCTCCTTTAACGGGCAGAGTAATACGCCATTCAGGATTTACGCTTGTTTATAATTGTTAATACAAAACTTTTATCGCGAAACCAAAATTTCTACAATGAAAAGACAACTGCTTACAACGCATACCAGGTATGCATGGTACATCATTGTACCCCTGTTATTATTTTCTTTATTCATCCGCGCGCAGGGTAATACCGCCACAGTAAAAGGTACTGTTACCGATGAAAAAGGTGCTGCACTTGCAGGCGTAACCGTTATTGCGCTGAACAATGCAACAAATGCTTCTTCAGCCACCCAAACAGATGCAAACGGCGCATTCAGCATTTCTCTTTCTGCCGGCAGGTATAATTTCTCTTTCAGCTTTGTTGGTTATAAATCGCAAACCATCAGCAACTATATTGTCAAAGCAGAAGAGCCCAATACGCTTGCGGTTACCTTAACCGGTTCAGATCAATCGCTTGAGCAGATTACTATTGTCGGGTATGGCAGCCAGCGTAAACGCGATGTAACAACTGCCGTTGTTGGCATTAAAGCGAAGGACATGGAAAACCAGCCGGTGAACAATGTGGCAGAAGCAATGGTTGGTAAAATGACAGGCGTACAGGTAGCACAGGGTACGGGGCAGCCCGGCGCTCCGCTCTCCATAAAAGTGAGAGGCGTGGGTACGATTACCGCAGGCACAGAGCCATTATACGTGGTAGATGGTTTTCCGTTAACGAGCAATAACCTCAATACGCTCAACACGTATGATATTGAATCAATAGAGGTATTAAAAGATGCTTCTTCTGCTGCTATTTACGGATCAAGAGGCTCAAACGGTGTGGTGTTGATTACTACCAAGCAGGGCCGCCGTGGTAAAATGCAGATCAATGTAAACAGCTATATTGGCCAGCAGCAGGTAGCGCATAAAATAAAAATGCTGGATGCCTATCAATACGCGGATATTGTAAAAGATGCGCGTAACAACAGCTATAGCGACCAGATGATATCTAATAATTTAAAAAGAGCGTCGCAGGGGCTTGATCCTGTTGCCTATAGCCTTAATGACGATAATGCTACAAGGTTGCTGAACACCGGGAACAACCAAAATACAATTATCCCGGTTGAAGTAGTCCCATATCTTGAAGGTAAAACAGGGCTGACCAATACCGACTGGCAGGATGAGGTTTTCAGAAATGCCCTGATCCAGAATCATACCATTTCGGCTTCCGGCGGCTCGGAAAGCTTCAGATATTATACATCGCTTGATTATTTGAACCAGGATGGTATTATCATCAACAGTAATTTCAAAAGATATGGTGCGCGGGTAAACCTTGAAGCCAACAGGGGCATCTTCAGGTTTGGCATTGACATTAACCCTTCTGTTATACAGGAAAAGCGTGTAAACAGTGATGGTACTTATGCTGCTGATGGCGGCGGCGTGGTTTCGTCTGCATTGCACTATGCGCCAATTTGGCCGGTATTTAACCCCGATGGCACTTACAATTTTTCCGAGAACTCGTGGAGCAGCGATACAAAAACACTGATGCCAGGCGGCTCAACCGTTACCGGTAACGCGCAAACGCAGGCATGGAACCCTGTAGCGCTTGCCATGCTGCAAAAAAATGATGTGGTATCTACACGGCTGCTTGGCAATGCATTTGTTGAAGCAGAGATCATCCGTAACTTAAAGTATAAAGCATTATTTGCTTACGACCTGTTCAGCTCACGCCAGGATAAATTCAGGCCCTCTACATTTCCGGCTTCAAACACTGCAGGTAATCCTGAAACAGACGCCACTGCAACCTCTCAAACAACAGCCAACTTTAACTGGATGCTTGAACAAACATTGAATTACAGTAAAAAATTTGGTGATCATTCGTTAAATGTGCTTTTAGGTTGGTCGGAGCAAAAAGATGACCTGAGAGGTAACTATGCTTATGCCAGCGGCTTTATCAGCAACCAGATCACCACGTTGAGCGCCGGTCGCGTTACCGATGGAAAATCCGAGCAATCACAATGGTCGCTTGCCTCCGGTATTGCAAGAATTCAATATAATTATTTAGGGAAGTATTTATTGACCGCTTCTATCCGTGCTGACGGTTCTTCTAAATTTGGCGCTAATAACAGGTGGGGTAGCTTCCCTTCTGCTTCTGTGGGCTGGCGTTTGTCTGATGAAAAGTTTATGGAGAATGTATCCTTTATATCTGACCTTAAGCTTAGAGCGAGTTATGGTTTAACCGGTAACTTTAAAATTCCAAACTATGGATCGCTGGGCGCCATGAGCTATTTTGCTTATGTATATGGTACTACTGTTGTAAACGGCGCCGCCCCAACCAGTAGACCCAATCCTAACCTGAGCTGGGAAAAAACCGCACAGACCAACTTTGGTTTGGATGCGGCATTTTTCAAAAACAGGGTAAGCTTATCACTGGACTATTATAACAGTAATACCAAGGACCTCCTGCTGGATGTACCGGTACCACTTTCTACCGGCTTTAGCACAGAGCTGATCAATATAGGCAAAGTGAATAATAAAGGATTTGAGGTGAATGTTGGAACCAGCAACAGGTTCGGCAACCTGGTATGGAATGCTTCGGTTAATTTTTCTACCAACAAAAATAAAGTTATAGAGCTTGGTCCGGGTAATGCCGATATTATCAGCACCGGCTCTGTGGCAAACGCATATTTTATTACACGTGTAGGGCATCCTATCGGTTCCTATTTTTTACCTAATGTTTTGGGGGTATTCGCAACGCAGGCCGAAGTAGATGCTTACCCGCATTTTGAAGATGCAGCAAGTAATTTTGGGCTGGCAACAACAAAACCCGGCGACTTTAAATTTGAGGATGCGGATAAGGACGGAAAAATTAACCTTACCAGCGACCGTGTAATATTAGGAAGCTATCAGCCTAAATACACCTTTGGGTTTGCCACAGATCTGCAATGGAGAGGCTTTGATTTTTCTGTTTCTATGCAGGGCGTAAGCGGCAATAAAATCCTAAACCTTGGTCGTCGCTATTTTTATAACCACGAGGGTAATATGAACAACTATGCAGGTGCTGTGAACAGGTGGAAATCTGAATCAGACCCGGGTAGTGGTAAAAACGTTCGCGCCAACCGTGTAGGTAAAGGTCAGAATGGTATCACATCTTCCTGGCATGTTGAGGACGGCAGTTACCTGAGGGTGCGCAATATTACTTTGGGTTATTCATTGTCGCCTGCTGTTATTGATAAATGGGGTGTTACAAAAGCACGTTTATATATAAGCCTTCAGAATATGCTCACCTTCACAAAATATGAAGGATATAACCCGGAGGTATCTAACAGAACAGTAAGTACTACCAATGGGGAAGATTATGGTGTTTATCCTACCGCTAAAACGGTTTCTGTAGGTATTAATGTAACATTCTAAAATTATTGACATGAAAAAGACACATTCAATTATATTATTAGCTTCCGGGGCTGTGGCTATAAGTACCAGCTCCTGTAAAAAGTTTCTCAATTTAAAGCCCATTGATTCTCCAACGGAAGCGACTTTTTACGTAGATGAAAAAGGATTACAGGGCGGATTGGTAAGCGCCTATGATGCGCTGCAAAGCACCGCTATGTACGGGCAAAATTTTATTGGTCTTATGGAAGTGAGGAGCGATAATGTTATGGATAACGACCAGGGCGCCAGCGGCGGTGTGAGATACCAGATTGAGTCATTTGCAGAGCGGCCCGACAATACGATTGTTACAGACTCTTGGCTGGGTTGCTTCAGGGCAATTTTCAGGAGCAATATTATCATTAGCAAAGCAGAAGGCATACAAATGGATGCAACAAAGAAAAGCCAGATCGTTGCACAAGCGCGGTTTTTAAGAGCATTAAATTATTTTAATGCAACAAGGTTATGGGGTAAGCTTCCATTGATCACTACGCCGCAAACAACAGAAGAAGCGAGGTTAAATGCACGCGCAGATACCGCCGCTATATATGCCCAGATTATTGAAGATTTAAAAGCGGCTGTTACCGACCTGCCGGAAACATGGCCTGCTAATAAAAAGGGGAGCGCAACAACCTTAGCGGCACAGGCTTTACTGGCAAAAGTATATGTATATCAAAAAAAGTATGCTGACGCAGCCGCGCTGCTGGCACCATTGGTTCAAAAAATAAAAGCCGGGTCTGTTGCAGCGTTGGTTCCTCAGCCGCAAACATTTCCCAATGGATTAAAAACAAGCAAGGATATTCTTTTTTCTGCACAGTTTTTATCCGGCGGTGTAGGTGAGTCTGTTTTACAAAATAACCGTTACCGCAATTCGGGCGATAATAATGCCATTACTTTACCACAAGCTTTGTTTGAAACCAGTGATAACAGGAAAGCGCTGGTAGCCCCTACCGGCAACGGGCAAAGGCCCGGAAAGTTTGATGGCCCTGCAGTAAACGAAGAAACCAGTATGGACATGCCAATACTTCGCTGTGCTGAAGTAATGTTGTTATATGCAGAAGCATTAAACGAAACAGCAGGTGTATACCCAAGCAATGAAGCGCTTGACGCATTAAACGCGGTGAGAGAAAATGCAGCTATACCTGCATTAGACTTTACAACGCTTGATTCACAGCAGGCATTCAGAGCAGAGGTATATAAACAACGCCGGTTAGAGCTCGCCCTGGAGCTGGATCGTTGGTTTGATATAGTTAGAACAGGGCAGATGCCGGTGATCTATCCTTTGGTTGACGGGTACAGAAAAGTATATCCTGTTCCTCAAACAGAAATACAAAATATAACAGATAAGAACGGCTGGCAAAATGAAGGATACCAATAATATGTAAGATCTTTACCAGTACAAAAAAGCTTCGCAAATTGCGGAGCTTTTTTGTTACCGGTATTATTAGTTGCGCTAAGCATCTTTGATCAGAACAACCTTCCCTGTTCACCAGGCCTTCTGAAAATAGTAGTATCCAGTCCCTGTCTTCCTTCATTCATATGATAAAGTTTACCGTATTTTTTATATTGCTGTGCGATGATCTGAGCAATTGCACCTTCACCACGCATGCGCAAACCCCAGCGGGAATCGTTTACTTTACCATCATGGCTTTGTTCTATCATGTGCCAAACCTTATCTGCACGATCAGGAAAATTTTTATACAGCCAGTCGTGAAACAAAAATTTAATAGCGCCATTCAGGCGAATAAATGTATAGGCGGTAAACGTTGCACCGGCATCGGCGGCAGATTTCATAATGCGCTGCATTTCATGATCATTAAGCCCGGGTATCATCGGGCCCATCATAATACCCATTTTAATACCAGCATTGCTCAATTCTTCAATTACGCGTAACCGTTGTGTGGCAGTAGCTGTTCGCGGCTCCATTACGCGGCGCAATTCTTCATTAAAAGAAGTAATGGATACCATTGCCGTTACTAATCTTTTTTGTGCAAGTTCCTGCAGCACATCTTTGTCTTTTATAATCCAGGCGTTTTTGGTGAGTATGCCTACAGGGTGGTTGAATTCATTGCATACCTGTAACAGCCCCCGCGTTAAGCGATACTTTTGTTCTGCCGGTTGGTAGCAATCGGTATTACCGCTAACCATTATCGGCATAACTTCCCATTTGGGATGCATGAGTTGTTTGCGCAGCAATTGCGGTGCATTTATTTTTACAATAATCTTTCTTTCAAAATCCAATCCTGCACTGTAGCCCCAGTATTCATGCACGTTACGGGCATAGCAGTATATGCAGCCGTGCTCGCAACCCGCATAAGCATTCATACTGTAAGCCATACCCACATCAGGACTGTCTACTTTATTTACAATAGTTTTGCTTTGCTGCTCTATATATTGTGTAGGCACATTTGGATCAGTCCAGTCATCAATGCCTTCAATATGTTCGCGGGTGATTTCATCTTTTAAAAATTTGTTTTTGGTATTGAACTGCGCACCACGCCCATGCAGGTATTGCTCAGACTCTTCTTTATCTCTTGCAGATACTTTATAGTGATCTTGTTGTAGTTTGTTGGGCATATAGTATTTTTTTGAACCACGGAGGCAGGGAGGACACAGAGATTCACGGAGTTCTCTTGTTTCTTATGCATCGTGTTTTTGTTATAGTATTCTTTAAATCAGGCAGGCTTGGCCAGAAAGCTGAGCCGAAATTAACATAGCCTCATCATACCTGCGTGATATATTATAAAATCATTCTTTTAATTCCATCTTTCATAAGTGGCACATGAAAGTTTAGAACATAGCCTAATCGTTTTCCGGTAAGTTTTAAATAGCTTAGCAATTGCGCTTCCCATATTGGATGATCGTTTTCCTGGGCCTTTAATTCAACAATCACAAGATTGTCTATCATAATGTCAATGCGTAATCCATCACCAATAATCAATTCATCATAAAATATATCTACATATTGCTGTTTGGTATATGGAATATTTCGTTTACTCAACTCATAGCAAAAGCATTTTTCGTATACGCTTTCTAATAAACCCGGCCCAAGAGTTTTGTGTATAGTAATGGCTATATTTATAATTTGAGACGCTAACTGTCTTTCTCTTTCAGAAAGCGGTTTATACTGTTGTATTATATTATGCTCCATAGTTCCCAATAATTAAAATCTCTGTGAATCTCTGTGTCCTCCCTGCCTCCGTGGTTCATGCAATTAAAACAGCTCCCCCTGCCTCGTCATCACCGGTAAATGCTGAAATGCAAACCGTTCCGCTATCTGGTAGGCTTTTTCACCAACACGTCTTTTCAGCAGCAGCATACTATCTGCAATAAAGCGCCCGGTAAAATTCCGGTTACTATATTCCAACCATCCCTTTTCATATTGCCAGGGCGCCAGTTTGCGGGCAATAGTGAGGTGCGGTTCCATCATAAAATGGGGTTTATGATCATCATCCAGCTTCATCAGCCGCTGCGTTTCTGTGCGGATTTCCTTCACCAGGTTTTGCACCGGTATTTTTGAAAGAACATTAATATAAATAGTATGCGATGGAAAACTGCCATAATCTTTTAATTCCAGCTTAAATGCAGGCGAACCCATTGCTACCGTTTTTAACCGGTGGGTAATTCTTGATTCCATCATTTCATACTGCACAAAATTTACCAGGGAAATATGGGGCTTCCCCCATCTGGCGGTATCGGTTTTGTAAGTGTCGGCAAAGGCTTCTTTTACCCTCATGATTTTGTGCCATAACTCTTCCGGCGGACTGAGCACCAGCAGGTATTCATTAACGTTATACCCGTGTAATGCCTGAATTATTTTTTGCATAACAACAATTTTTGAATGATTAATTATTTAGCATAAATTTACTAAACTATTTAGTAAAACAAGTTTTTAAATATATGGAAGAGAAAGTTTTTTATACCCCCCGTTACAACGGAACAAAAAATTTCAACCAGTGGGATGTGGAGCATTCCGATGCTACAGGATTTGGAGCCGCCGCCGATGATTATATGGAACGAAGCATTGATTTGAACGAACAGCTCATCCGTAATAAGCCCGCTACATTTATTATGCGGGTAGGTAGCGATGCCATGATTGATGCCGGCATCAGCAATGGAGATATTATAATTGTTGACCGCTCTGTAAAAGCCGCCAACGGCAAAATTGTAATAGCGGTATTAAATGGTGAAATGCTGATACGCAGACTTGAAAAAACATTTAACAAAACAAGGCTGATACCAGAGTGCAAAAACCTTTCACCGATTGATGTTGATATATCAGGCGCTGATTTTGCAGTATGGGGCGTGGTTACATATTGCATACATAGCTGCTGAAAATTATTTTACCAGAACACAGGCGGAAAGCGTCTGCAAACTGTTTTAAAAGTGATTCTTAAGGATTTTTAAGATATGAAAAAAGCTGATCCTTTCGAACCAGCTTTTAAGTAAATTATATAACAATTGTTATTATGCTTCCTGCGCACTCATTTGTTTAGACTGCCTCTTACGATCTTCCTCATTCAGTATCAATTTGCGCATACGAATAAAGTTCGGAGTTACTTCAATACACTCATCATGCTGAATATATTCCATGCACTCTTCCAGCGTCATCAATGTTTTGGGAGCAATGCGGGTTGCATCATCACTACCACTGGCGCGGTGGTTTGTCAGCTTTTTACCTTCCGTAGCATTTACTACGAGGTCGCCCGGTTTAATATGCTCGGCAATAATTTGTCCTGCATATACATCCTCACCCGGGTCAACAAAAAATGTTCCGCGATCCTGCAATTTATCTATTGAATAGCCGGTTGTTTTTTCCTGGTTCTTTGAAAGCAGTACTCCGTTATTTCTTCCGGGAATAGGGCCTTTCCATGGTTTGTATTCATTAAAGCGGTGAGCCATTACAGCTTCGCCGGTTGTTGCAGTAAGCATTTGTGTACGCAAACCGATTAACCCGCGTGAAGGAATTTCAAATTCAAGATGCTGCATGTTGCCTTTGGTTTCCATTACCAGCATTTCACCTTTACGGCGCGATACAAGATCAATTACCTTGCTGGCAAATTCTTCAGGCACATCAACAACCAGTGTTTCGTAAGGTTCACATTTTTTACCATCAATGGTTTTTACAATTACCTGCGGCTGACCTACGGTTAACTCATATCCTTCACGGCGCATAGTTTCAATTAAAATACCGAGGTGTAAAATACCACGACCATATACCATAAAACTATCACCGTTATCTGTATCAAATACACGCAGCGCAAGGTTCTTTTCTGTTTCCTTCATCAGCCTGTCACGCAGGTGACGGCTGGTTACAAACTTGCCGTCTTTACCATAAAATGGCGAGTTGTTAATGCTGAACAACATGTTCATGGTTGGCTCATCTACACTAATTACGGGTAGTGCTTCAGGAACTTCCGCATCGGTAATAGTATCGCCTATATTGAAATCTTCCAGCCCTACCACCGCACAAATATCGCCGGCTACTACTTCAGTAACCTTCTTCTTGCCTAATGCTTCAAAAATGTATAATTCTTTTACTCTTGATTTTTTAACAGAGCCTTCTGCCTGAACCAACGCAATCGGCTGATTTTCTTTGATGCTGCCGCGGGTTACTTTTCCTACTGCTATGCGTCCAAGAAAAGAAGAGTAATCCAATGATGTGATCTGCATTTGCAGCGGTCCTTCATTTACTTTTGGCTCAGGTACATATTTAATAATACCGTCAAGTAATGGAGTGATATCTTCACTCTGTGTAAGAGAATCGTTAAACCAACCGTTTTTACCGGAGCCATAAAAAGTCGGGAAATCTAATTGCTCTTCAGTAGCATCAAGATTGAAGAAAAGCTCAAACACCGCATCATGCACTTCGTCGGGGCGACAGTTGGGTTTGTCTACCTTATTAATAATTACTATAGGTTTCAGGTTCAGTTGCAAAGCTTTCTGCAACACAAAACGGGTTTGCGGCATCGGTCCTTCAAAGGCATCCACCAACAGCAATACACCATCAGCCATTTTCAACACCCTTTCCACTTCACCGCCAAAGTCGGCGTGGCCCGGAGTATCTATTACATTAATCTTTACATCTTTATATACAACAGATGCATTTTTACTGAAAATAGTAATACCTCTCTCTCTTTCAAGGTCGTTACTATCCATGATCAATTCACCGCTTTCCTGGTTGGCGCGGAATACATTGGTTTGATGTAAAATCTTGTCAACCAATGTGGTTTTACCGTGGTCAACGTGTGCGATAATCGCGATGTTTCTAATCTGCATTGTTATTTCTTTAACTTCAATTTTAGTGGCGGCAGCAATGCTGTGGTTGAAAACAGGCCTAAGCCCAATTTTAAGCGTGCAAAGGTAATATAAATATGCCAGCCGGGGAATAGTTTGAAAAACTTAATTATTTGTTGAAACGGGAATCCAAAACCAGGCCCATACATGCAATATTAAATATCTTGTTATTTTTATCACCCCTGTCTAAACAATACTTAATTTTAGAGCATTATACCGGGTATGAAACGCTTCATTATATTTTTATTAATACTATTTTCAGCCGCTTATCTCAGAGCGCAAACAACTTTGCCTGCCAGCTTTATGGGATACCGTAGCCCATATGCTGTTTCGAACAATTTACTTAATGCTGATATCAATCCTGCTAAAAAATGGTTTGTAAACAGGTATAGTATGGTATCAGCAGGCTATAGTTTCTTTAAAGGTGGCAGCTTTAGTTATATATCTGCTCCTGTTGGTTTGCAGCTTAACAGGAGGTTGAATAACAATTTATATGCTTTTGCAGGTGTATCAGTTAATCCCACTTATATTAACTTCAATCAGCCCATACCACTTTCCGCAACTAATAAAACGCTTTACGGCAACAGTATATATGCCCCAAATAGTTTCGGCATTTATCCCAGGGCTGAGTTAGGGCTGATGTATATGAATGATGAGAAAACATTTTCTATTTCCGGCAGTATAAGTGTACAAAGGGGCGGTTTTTCTGTATTTCCTGCCCAACCGATGAATGTACAACAGCATAGCAGGTTGAATAATTAATTAGCTGTTATTTCCCTCTCGTGCAGGATACGTTTACAAATATTACTAATCGCCCGTTATTTTATTCACCGCTTCTTTTGCTTTCTCAAACCGCTCATTATAATCACCGCTAATATCTACCCACGGCACATCCTGGTTTATCATAATGTCTTTATAAATATTATATAACCGTTCTCTTGTTTCAAGATCAGGATATTCGCGCAACTCATCTTTTACCCAGGGCAGGTCAGTATTGCAAAGCAGGTATAAATCGTATTTACGGTTTATGATCTGTTCAATGATCCATTCATGGCAATTATTAAAAACAAATTCACACCACACTTTCATCACATACATATTAGTATCAATAAACAATAAAGAAGATGCGTTGCTATCCTCTTCTTTCATCCTGCTAACATTCCCTGTGGCGATGTCCTCTAACCGTAGCTGCCCTTTTGCAATGGTGAGCAAATCATCATAGCTGTAATCAGTTCCATATTCCAGCAAATATTCTCTTGCATATTCCCTGCACCATATAGTATCATAGTATTCAGCAAGCTTATCACAGAGAACGCTTTTCCCGGTAGATTCCGGCCCGATAATGACGACCTTTTTTATGGGTGAATGAAACATTGCCAACGGTAAATACTGAATTGTGAATATAGATAAAAAAGAAAAGGCGCTCATTAATAAGCACCTTTAATTAATTTTTTTAAACAGTTCGCAAATTACTCCGCTTCCGCCACTACTTCTCTTACTTCAGGTATCATTCTCTTCATCATTCCTTCAATACCGCTTTTCAACGTAATCATAGAGGATGGGCAACCGGAGCATGAGCCCTGGAGCATCAGGTTTACCACGCCTTCGTTATAACTCCTGAACTGTATAGCGCCGCCGTCCATTTCAACAGCCGGTTTCACATAATTATCCAGTATTTCCTTAATGCGTTTTACCACATCATCATCGTCGGCGCTGATAGCGTTAGAAGGTTCTGATTTCAGTACAACAACTTCATCTTCATTAATGACTGTTTTCCCTTCTTCAAGATATTCTTTTAAAAACTGCCTGATATTGGGAATCACATCCTGCCAATCGGTTTCGCCGGTTTTGGTAAGTGTTACAAAATTACTGGCTATAAAAACCGCTTTAATAAAAGGAAACCCGAAAAGTTCCTGCGCCAGCGGTGATGGTTTTGCTGAATCTATATCCGGGAAATCAATACTCTTACCCGGATATAATAATTTATTAGCCACAAACTTCATTGTCTCCGGGTTGGGAGTCATTTCGGTATATATACTTATTACCGGGTTACCTGTCCTTATCATACACTACTGAATTTTAGGTATACAAAGATAAACAATAATTCAGTTTACGGTTTGGGGTTTAGAGTACATTTCAATTTTTCGTATGTAAATATGTTCTGTCATAAACAATAGGCTGCAAAGCAGGAGATTAGGTAAACAAATCCTGATTATGTACTTTCGGGTTTCCGGAAATAATTTTTATCTTTCTGTATATTATTATTGTTCACAATAAATCTCACAAATATGATATCTCCAAAAATTGAAAAGGCACTTAATCAGCAGGTACAATTAGAAGCAGAATCATCACAAATTTATCTTGCAATGGCAAGTTGGGCTGAGGTGGAGGGATATAACGGAGTTTCTGACTTTTTATATAAGCACTCTGATGAAGAACGTATACACATGCTGAAGCTCGTAAAGTTTATTAATGAGCGCGGCGGCCATGGTGTAATTCCAAAACTGGAGCAACCTTCTATGAAATATAAAGGTGTAAAACCTTTGTTTGAGCAGGTATTAAATCATGAAATTCATGTAAGTGAAGAAATCAATAAGCTGGTAGACATTTGCCTGAAAGAAAAAGACTATACAACACATAACTTTTTACAGTGGTATGTGAGCGAGCAGATTGAGGAAGAAGCTTTGGCAAGAAGAGTGATCGACAAATTGAAACTGATTGGCGATGATAAAGGAGGATTTTATTTGTTCGACAGGGATATACTTACGCTTGAGGCCGCGGTAAGCGCAGGCAAAGGCAAATAATGATTAAACGCCGTAATTAATTCCCCCGAGATGATAAAAAATAAATACCTGCGTTATATCCCGCTGGCACAGCCTTTGGCCGCTTTGTTTGGTACGCAGCGTACGAGGGAATTATTCAAAGTAAATCCTACCATTCTTCCGCAAAGAGAAGAAGCCAAGGATGTAAAGATTTATGTTTTTGATTACGACGCGAATGTTGTAAATGAAATAAAGCTGGAGCATATCAATGACTGCTCCGGCTTTAAAAATAACGGGCATATTACGTGGATCAATATTGATGGTTTGCGTAAATCAGACGTTGAAAATGTATGTACCCAGTTTGGCATTCACCAATTGCTTATTGAAGATATTCTGAGTATCGGGCAGCGCCCCAAAATGGATGATGTGGAAGGCGTTCTTTTCTGCCTGCTGAATATGCTTTACTTCAACGATTCAACAAAAACAGTTGAAACGGAGCAAATCAGTATTGCGCTTGGCCAGGATTTTGTAATCTCCTTCCAGGAAGACAGCTCAAGGGATGTATTTGATCCGTTGCGTTCAAAGCTTAAAATGGCTGCCGGTAAAATACGGCAGCGGGGAGCGGATTATCTCTGCTATTCCATGCTTGATATGATTGTAGACAATTATTTTGTTGTGATGGAAAAACTGGGAGAAGAGATTGAATTACTGGAAGAAGAAGTAATCCGCCGCAGCAATACCCGATCTCTGGCAAGGATTAATCAATTGCGTAAAGAGCTAATCGTTCTCAAAAGAAATATTGCCCCGGTTCGCGAGCTGGTAAATGGTTTTATCCGCAGCGAAAGCGATTTGCTCGAAGACAGAACCACAAAATATTTTAAAGACGTATACGATCATATTGTACAGGCGTACGATTTTACCGAGAATTATCGCGATATGATGATGAGCATGCAGGACATTTACATCAACAATGTAAACCTGCGCATGAATGAAGTGATGAAGGTGATGGCAATCGTAACCTGTTTAATGGCGCCGGCTACGGTGATCGGTGGCATTTTCGGAATGAATTTCGAAGCTATTCCTTTATTGCACAACAAATGGGGCTTTTATATTTCTGTGGCGGGTATGTTATTCATACCTTTAATAATGCTGTATATCTTTAGAAAAAGAGGTTGGTATTAATGTAATATAGCGTAACAACCCTGTAGTTATCCATTCATCCTCTTTTGCTTTACCTTCCTGTATAATTATACCTATCCAATATTTTACACGATTATCTTGCCTTATTATTTTATAAAAATAAACACATGAAAAAGCTTTGCTTTTGCCTGCTTATAGCAGCGGTTAGTGTCAGTAATTTGTATGCGCAAACAAATGCGGGATTGTTCCGTTATCCCGATGTTTCCAAAACACAGATCGTTTTTACCTATGCCAATGATTTATGGGTTGCGCCGAAGGATGGCGGTAACGCCGTAAGATTGAGCTCGCCATCGGGAGTAGAGATCTATCCTAAATTTTCGCCGGATGGATCGTCTATAGCTTTCACCGGGAATTATGATGGTAACAGGGATGTATATACGATACCTGTTTCCGGCGGCGTGCCGGTTCGCTTAACCCAACACAGTAATGGCGACAGGCTGGTAGACTGGACAAATGACGGGAAAAGCGTATTGTTCGCTTCTATAAGAGAAAGCGGCAAATACCGCTTCAATCAATTTTATACAGTGCCTGCCAATGGTGGGCCGGCATCAAAATTACCACTCGCCTACGCGGAGTTTGGTTCTTACTCTCCTGATGGAAAGCAGATGGCACTTAACTTTCGCACACAGGTTGGCCGTAACTGGAAACGATACCGCGGTGGCTGGAATGCCGATATACATATTTTCAATTTTGAAACCCTCGCAGATGAAAATATTTCTGCATCAAGCGATGGCGCAGATGAATTTCCTATGTGGCACGGTAACTTCATTTACTTTCTTACCGACCGCGGGCCGGAACAGCGCATGAATTTATGGAGGTATGATATCAGCAAAAAATCTTTTGAGCAGTTAACGAAGTTCACAGATTACGATGCACATTATCCATCAATGGGCCCCGATGATATCGTTTTTGAACAGGGTGGCAAGCTATACCTGTTTTCTTTGAATACACTTCAATACAAAGAAATAAAAGTGAATGTAGTAACCGACAGGATGGCCTTAAAACCCAGGTTGGAAAAAGCAGATAAATATATTCAGCATGTAAATATCAGCCCCGATGGCAACAGGGTATTGGTTGAGGCAAGAGGTGAAATTTTTTCATTGCCTGCACAGGATGGCTATGTAAAAAATCTCACTATGAGCTCCGGGGTAGCTGAACGCTATCCTTCATGGAGCCCTGACGGTAAAAGCATTGCCTATTGGAGCGATCAAAGCGGAGAATATGAATTATGGCTGATGGAAGCCGGCAAAGAAAGCAGTGCAAAAAAATTAACCGGTTACGACGCCGGTTTCCGGTATCATTTATTCTGGAGCCCGGATAGTAAAAAGCTTGCATACCTTGACCAGGCGAATAAAGTAAAAGTATATGATATTACGGCAAACCAAACCTATGATGTTGACCAGGCGTTAAGATATTCTTACGGGGAACAGGAAAATTTTTCATGCAGCTGGTCGCCGGATAGCAGATGGCTGGCATATAACAGGGATATAGAAAACTGGCACAATGCCATCTTTATTTATGATACAAAGCATAAAGTAAAACAGCAGGTAACCAGTGGATATTATAATTGCACAAAGCCCGTTTTTGATACAGAAGGCAAATACCTGTTTCTTTTAACAGCACAAAAGTTTTTGCCTTATTACGGGGATTTTGATAACTCCTTTATTTATGCAAATGCTACCCAACTTGCTGTAATTGCTTTAAAAAGCGATACTCCTTCATTGCTTACTGCAAAGAATGATACCGTCTCGCTTAAGCCAGATACTGCAAAAGAGGAAAAAGCACCTGCAAAAGAGGAAAAGAAAAAAGGAAAAGACAGCAGCAAAACCCCGACAGATGACAAAGAAAAAGTAAAGCCGGTTGATATAGATTTTGATGGCTTTGAACAAAGAATGGTTTTGCTTCCGCCATCTTCAGGCAATATTGGTAATTTAAACGCAACAAAAGGAAAAGTAATTTATATACGCTACCCCAATACCGGTGCACCTGAGGCTCAGGGTTCCATCAGGTTTTATGATATTGATAAGCGTGAAGAAAAAACATTACTTGATGGTTGCAATAGCTACTGGCTTTCTTCAAACAAAGAAAAAATGCTGGTATCAAAGGGAGGTGCGTTTGCCGTAATTAAGCCGGAGGAAGGACAAAAATTTGACAAACCTGTACGTATAGAAGAAATGACAATGACTGTGGACCCGATGGAAGAGTGGAAACAAATTTTTACAGATGCATGGCGATTGCAGAGAGATTATTTCTACGACCCTAATATGCATGGTGTTGACTGGAACCTTGTTAAACAGCGCTACATGAAAATGCTGGATATGGCAATAACAAGGGAGGAAGTTGATTTTATACTCGGTGAAATGATTGGTGAATTAAATGCTTCGCATACCTACCATGGTGGCGGTGATGGTGAAAATGAAAAAAGAGAATCATGCGGTTATCTTGGTGTTGACTGGCAGGCAGATGGAAAATATTATAGAATAAAAAAAATACTGCAACCGGCCCCCTGGGACGCAGAAGAGCATTCTTCTTTAGCTGAGACAGGAATAAAAGTAAAAGAAGGCGATTATATACTCGCGGTTAACGGCATTCCGCTTACTACTGCACAGGAACCATATGCCGCATTTTTCGGGCTCGCTAATAAAACGGTAGAGCTTACCTATAACAGTACCGCAACTTTTACCGGCGCAAAAACAGCAGTAGTAAAAACAATGGATGATGAATACCGCCTGCGCAATCTTGCATGGATTGAGGGTATGCGCAAACGTGTGGAAGAAGCTACCAATGGAGATGTTGGTTATATTTATGTGCCGAGCACAGGTATTGACGGTCAAACAGAGTTACTGCGTCAGTTAAATGCGCAATCAGATAAAAAAGCATTGATCATTGATGAGCGCTTTAATGATGGCGGGCAAATTCCTGACAGGTTTATTGAAATGTTAGACCGGCCGCCGCTGGCATACTGGGCAATACGCGATGGAAAAGATTGGCCATGGCCGCCGCAATCAAACTTTGGTCCTAAAGTAATGCTGATGAATGGCTGGAGCGGATCTGGTGGCGATGCATTTCCTGACTTTTTCAGGAAGAAAGGGTTGGGGCCATTAATAGGCACAAGAACATGGGGAGGCCTGATTGGTATTAGTGGTTGTCCCGATCTGATAGATGGCGGCGGAATAACCGTTCCTACTTTTCGTATGTATAATGTGGATGGCACATGGTTTAAAGAAGGACATGGTGTTGACCCGGATATTGAAGTGCCGGAAGACCTGACGGCGATGGCTAAGGGCACAGACCCGCAACTGGAACGTGCAATCACTGAAATAAAAAGCCTGCTGAAAACAAAAGGGTATACGCCGCCTAAAGTGCCGGCGTATGAGAAGAGATAGCGCCAGGGTATAAGAGATAGGGTTAAGCACCGAAGCTAAAGACTTGCTATAACAAAAAAGCCATGCTGATTTTCAGTATGGCTTAATCATTTTGAAACATGGTCAGCAGTAGTGAATTCTAACAAAGAGGATGTAGCCGCTTTATTTGATTTTTGTGTTGAAGATGTAAAAAAATAATAATGCAGGTGCTTAAGTCATGTTGGGATCTTCGTTTTCGGTGCAAACGTTCTCGCAATTATAGTTTCTGCCTGTAATTTCGCCGGATATTTATGCGTAACTTTAAAAGGCTAAATCCCTTTTAACCATTTGCCGATTGTAGATGCCGGGTAAGACTTCCACAAAGATTATATTAGTTGTTGCAGTTTTAGCAATATGCGTTTTTATATTCGTACAGGCTGGCCGGGTAAAAAAACCTGAAGCCATTGCAAAACTTGAAAACAGTCTTCCTGCTGTAATAGATTACAATCAACATGTAAAGCCCATTCTTTCTGACAAATGCTTTTTATGCCACGGACCAGATAAAGGCAACGGGCAAAAAGCAGGACTTGATTTATCAACGCCGGAAGGCGCTGCTGCTTTATTGAAAGATGGTAAGCGTGCCATTGTGCCGGGCAATCTTAACAAGAGTGAATTCTATCACCGCATTGTTACAACAGATCCTGATTTAACGATGCCGACTATTGCATCCAACCGCTCATTAACAGATTATGAAAGAGCAATATTGATAAAGTGGCTTGAGCAGGGCGCAGTATACAAACCGCATTGGGCTTTTACTGCTCCTGTAAAACCAGCATTGCCGGAAGTAAAAGAAAAATCATGGACGAAAAATCCTATTGATTATTTCGTATTACAAAAACTGGAAGAAAACAACCTGAAGCCTTCTGCTGAAGCAGATAAAGAAACTTTGTTGAGGCGTGTAACGCTCGATATTACAGGGTTATCTCCAACCATTGAAGAGATAGACGCATTTGTTGCGGATAATGCTATAAATGCTTACGAAAAAGTAGTTGATAAATTATTACAATCACCACACTACGGCGAAAAGATGGCGGTTGACTGGCTGGATGTTTCCCGCTATGCAGATACGTATGGGTATACTGTTGATCGATACCGCGCCACATGGCCCTGGAGAGATTGGGTGATAAAGGCCTTTAATCAGAATATGCATTTCGACCAGTTTGCTACCTGGCAGCTCGCCGGCGATATGCTGCCCAACGCTACCCGCGAACAAAAGCTGGCAACTACCTTCAACCGAAATCATGCACAAAACGCGGAGGGTGGTATTATTAATGAAGAATTCAGAAGTGAATATGTGGTTGACCGTACAAGCACATTAGGCACTGCTTTTCTTGGTTTAACCATTGGCTGTGCAAGATGTCATGATCATAAGTTTGATCCTGTTTCTATAAAAGATTTTTACAGCCTGTATAGTTTCTTTAATAATATAGATGAGCCGGGGCAAATATCTTTTGACCAGGCAACACCCGGACCTTCCATGTTATTAACGGATAATAAGCAGGATTCGGTTTTGGCATATCTCGTCAATAAAGAAAAAGAAAAACTACAACAGCTTGATTCCATCACCCAACAGGAAAAACCAGCCTTTGAGCAATGGAAACAAGCGCTCAACAATAAAGCGCCATTTGATTTGAGCAAAGGGCTGCAGGCGCATTTTACGTTTGATAAACTCGTCAACAAAAATTTTGTAAACGAAAAAGATCCCAAAGGCGGTGGCACGGTTGCAGATGCGGTAATTGTTCCGGGTAAGTTTGGCAATGCGTTCCAGTCAAACGGTGATGATATACTCAAGCTTGGCAAGGTTGGCATATACGATCGTTTTCAGCCATTTTCAATCGGTGTATGGATCAATATTCCTAAAGATGTAAACAAAGCAATCATTGTTCATAAAGGAAATGGTGATATTACTTATGCCTTTCATGGGTATTATTTGAATATAAAAAACGGCAAAGCCGAATTTTTAATGGCTCATTCCTGGCCATATAATAATATATTAAAAACAACGAAAGACACTTTGCCCAAAGAAAAATGGATACAACTCACGTTAACCTATAGTGGCTCAGGTAAAGCCGGGGGCATAAAGTTGTATGTAGATGGAAAGGAAGCGCCGATGGTAACGGAAAAGGATAACCTGTATAAAGATATTGTATACCACCGCAACGACCAGATTGGTTTGCAGGTAGGCGCCGACTGGCGTGGCACCGGTTTTAAAAACGGGTTGGTTGATGAACTGGTTGTGTATGATCGTGCGCTGAATGCGTCGGAAGTGATGGGCCTGCTCCAGGCAAATTATAGGCAAACTGATTTCAGTTCGCCTATACCTGACCGCGACCTTGAACAATATTATTTTTCGAGTGTATCAAAAGCCTGGCAGCAAAAGCAGAAAGAGTTACAGGACATAAGACAGGAAAGGAATAATGAAGCGGAAGACATTCCGGAGATAATGGTAATGGAAGAAATGAAACAGCGGAGGCCTGCGCATGTATTGCTCCGCGGCGCATATGACGCTTTGGGCGAAGAAGTATTTCCCGATGTACCGGATGCTATTCTTCCTTATCCTAAAAATTTGCGGAAAGACCGGTTAGGGCTTGCGCAATGGTTGTTTGATGCAAAAAATCCTTTAACTGCAAGAGTGATTGTTAACCGTTACTGGCAAACTTATTTTGGTACCGGCATACAAAAAAGCGCAGATAATTTCGGCAACCAGGGCGGCGTGCCTTCTAATCCTGCATTGCTGGACTGGCTCGCAGTTACCTTCAGAGAATCTGGTTGGGATATAAAAGCCATGCAAAAGCTGATTGTAATGTCTGCAACCTACCGGCAATCCTCACACACAGATGCTGCACTGCTGGCGAAAGATCCTGAGAATATTTTACTGGCCCGCGGCCCTGCTTTCAGGCAACCTGCAGAAATGATTCGTGATGTGGCGCTAAAGGCAAGCGGGCTATTGAATGACAGTATCGGCGGGCCAAGCGTAAAACCATATCAACCTGAAGGTATATGGTCGGTAAACAGTGAAGTATATAAGCAGGATAGTGGCGCTGATTTATATCGGAGAAGTTTATACACTTTCTGGCGGCGGACCAATCTTGCACCATCATTAGGCACATTTGATGCGCCGCTGCGAAGCAGTTGCATTGTTCAACGGCAAAAAACAAGTACGCCTTTGCAGGCTTTGGTTTTGTTGAATGATCCACAGTTTACAGAAGCAGCAAAAGTGCTGGCGGAACATTCTATACAAAAATTCAATACCGTGCCGGAGCGGATAGTATATGCCTACCGTTCTTTAACGGGTATTCAACCAACACAAAAGGAAAAAGAAATTTTACAAAATCTATATAATACGCAGTTAGAAAAATTTACAAAAGAACCCGTGAAAATGAAGGGCTGGCTTGCTGCAGGTGAATATAAAATCAGTAAAACCATAAAGCCACAGGAGCTCGCAGCAACAGCAGTAGTTGTAAGTACGATTATGAACTCGGATGCTTTTGTAACGAAGAGGTAGGAAAAGAGCCCATCCTGACCTTCCCAAAGGGAAGGAAATCAGCACACAGCCCTCGCCTGACAACGTGTGGTTTGAAGTAATTTATCTGTGTTGCGAGTTCGGATGCTGAAAGTTTTTCGCATAAAAACAGGTGGAAGGTTAAAGCCCTCCACCTAAAATACATAAGGGAGGCGTTTAAGGCAGAAAGGCACAAAACCTTACACCCTAAGCCCTTTACCTTCAACCTTTAATCATGGACAAACAACTCGAACAACTCATTGCAAGTAACCTGAACAGGCGGTCTTTCCTGCAGAAAGCATCGCTAAGTTTAGGCGCGGTTGCGTTGGGCTCGCTGATTTCGGGACAAACAGGCAGCCCTGCAAAAAAAGGAAGTCCGATTATAGCTGGAAGCGGTGTTATGGGCGCACCTGATATTCCCGCTCGTGCAAAAAGAGTCGTATATCTTTTTCAAAGCGGCGGGCCTTCACAGTTTGAAACTTTTGATTATAAGCCTATGCTTGAAAAAATGCATGGGCAGGATCTACCGGATTCGGTAAGAAAAGGGCAAAGACTAACCGGCATGAGTGCGCAGCAGTCTGCTTTGCCGTTGGTGGGCTCTTCATTCAAATTTCAGCAAAGTGGCAAGAGCGGAGCGTGGGTAAGCGAACTTATGCCCTATACCGGCACCATAGCAGACGATATTTGTTTTATAAAATCAATGCACACGGACCAGATCAATCATGACCCTGCGCTTACGTTTATGCAAACGGGTAACCAGATAGCCGGTCGCCCAAGCATGGGCGCATGGGTGAGTTATGGATTAGGATCTGACAATGAAAATCTTCCGTCGTTTATTGTGCTTGTTTCCAACAATGCGCCCAAAGATCAGCCTTTGTATGCCAGGCTTTGGGGCAATGGTTTCCTGCCTTCCAAATACCAGGGCGTTCAGTTCCGTTCAGGCGCAGACCCTGTATTATATCTCTCCGATCCGGAAGGTTACAAAGCTGTTGACCGAAGAGAAATGCTTGATGCATTAAAAGCATTGAACCATGCGCAGATGGAAACATTTGGCGATCCTGATATTGCCAATCGCGTGGCGCAATATGAAATGGCTTTCAGAATGCAGGCTTCTGTTCCTGAAATAACAGATATGTCTGATGAGCCGGATTGGGTTTTTGATATGTATGGACCGGATTCAAGAACACCAGGCACCTATGCCGCCAATTGCTTACTGGCACGGCGGTTACTTGAACGAGATGTGAAATTTGTACAGTTGTATCACCAGGGTTGGGATCAGCATGGCAATTTACCTAAAGCGCTGGTTAATCAATGCAAGGCCACAGACCAGGCGTCAGCAGCATTGGTAAAAGATTTAAAGCAACGTGGATTACTTGACGACACATTAGTGATATGGGGCGGAGAATTTGGAAGAACCAATTACTCTCAGGGAAAACTTACCAAAGATGATTATGGCAGAGATCATCACCCACGCTGTTTTACCATGTGGATGGCGGGTGGCGGTGTGCAGCCGGGAATAACCTATGGAGAAACTGATGAGTTTGGTTACAATATTGTAAAGAACCCTATGCATGTTCACGATTTCCAGGCAACCCTGTTATATATGCTGGGCATAGACCATGAAAAACTTACCTACGATGCTGAGGGTAGAAAGTTCAGGCTTACGGATGTGGCAGGGAAGGTGGTGAAGGGGATTATTTCGTGAGTTTGGGCGTTGTAGGCAAGCAAGGCAGACCGCTTACCATTGACATTTTCATTTGATTAGGCAACCGCACTATTTGTTTTAAAAATTTCCAATTTAGCTTTATACTAAAATATCCACAAGACAAAAAAATATCAATTTGACAAACCTGGCAGTTCAGAAGTATTACAAACCCGAGTTGGATGTGCTTCGGCTATGCGCCTTTCTGTTTGTATTTTTTGTACATCGCATGGACTTGGCGCCTGTGGATGCTGAAAAATATTTTTGGGGCTATCATATAAGTTTGGTGGGCAATTATGGCGTGCCATTGTTCTACTTTTTGAGCGCTTTTTTAATTACAGAATTACTCACAAGAGAGCAGGAAAGGTTTGGAAAATCAGCGTTAAATCTTTTTATATTAGAAGAATCTTACGCATCTGGCCGCTGTATCTTACGTTCTTTTTTATCATTGTTTTATTGACTTCGACAACGCATATTTTTGGCGGCAACATACCGCCAAAAGCACAGTTGGCATTTACAATGGACAAACAGCTTTGTGCAGTTTCAGTTTTTTGCAGCAGGAATTTTGACTTCTGTTTTTTTAAAAGGAAGGCAGCCGCGTTGGAATTTTGCAACAAGAATTGTATTGTTCATTACAGGTTATGGTTGTTGGTTAACCGCTTCCATGGTTTGCGAAGTAAATGCAGACCCGCCTCATCTTGCCACCATTGCACAATCTACAAGCGGTTGGTTTTTGATACTTATCGGCGTAATGTGTTTCTTTTTTTCATTCTTTGGGTCGGCTGCAAAACATATACCTGCTGCATTAGCGTATCTTGGCCGCATATCTTATGGCATGTATGTCGTTCATATAACTATCTATTGGATTGTGTATAATATTTTAAAGATGAATTATCAGTCTTTAGTGATAAGGTTGGTTTGCATGAATGGAAAAATGAAATAGGGCAGTTTATTGCATTTCTTATAACAGTAAGCATCGCTTTCTTGTCGTACAATTATTTTGAAAAACCATTTTTACGATTGAAGAAACGTTTTACGTTTGTGCCTTCGAGAGATTAAACTATTATTTTTTGCGTCTGTTATACATGGACAGCGCTTAAATCCTGAAGACTACGGGTACCCTACGTTGGCAGTAGCGGCAAAATCATATCCTATAATCCGTTTGTATTTGACACAGATATTTTAACCGGTGATTTTCCCTTTTACAATTGTTTTGTTTGGAACAATTACGAAATGGTGGTATGTTTTGCCTGTTAATGCTCCCGACACAATGATGATTGGATTCCCGTTAGCTTTCGTAAGTGACGGATGGCACACTTCGATGTCGCTCCAAATTTTTATAGACCACACCGGGTTCGGAACCCTATTTGCAATTTGCAGACACTGTAACTGTTCGCCTCCGCACAAAAATTGTCCGTTTTCGTACACTGCAATTTTAATATCTTCTATAATATTCTCATTAACAGTAGGTTACACTGCTGGCATAGCATTGGTAAGAAAAGGTAAGGAGGGGATACTGCGGGGAACGAAGAAGGCGTCGTGCGCACGTGTCGCCAACGTTCTATGAAAAGAAATAATTGCTGATTTTGAAATTTGCTCAAATCTCAAAATCCTGAAATCAGAAATATAATCTTATGTTTAAAAACTATTTCAAGATCGCATGGCGGAATCTGGTTCGCGAAAAAGGATTTTCTTTTCTGAATATTGCCGGGTTAGCGGTGGGCATTATATGCGCCGCGCTTATTTTTTTGTGGATAGAGTATAACCTGCAGACCAACAGGCTTTTTGCCGATGCCGGTAATATTTATATTGTAAAGAACAACCAGGGGTACGGGAATGATGTCATTACATTCAGCGCTACTTCAGGCCCGCTGGCATCTGCCATGTATAAAGAAATACCCGGGTTTAAGAAAGTAGCCCGTACCCTGGATCAGAGCGGCATATTCGGGGCGGAGGATAAATTTTTTTCCCGGGGAGGGCTGTATGCCGACAGCAGCTTTTTCGATATCTTTTCCTACCCGGTAATCAGTCAGGCGCCCGATTATTCCCTTGCTGATCCAACACAGATCGCCATATCCGCTGAGATGGCAAAGGCATTTTTCGGCAATGCCAACCCGATAGGGCGTACACTGAGCTATAATAAAAAAGATCTGTTCACGGTAAAAAAAGTGTACGACTTCCCGGATGAGAATATAACCCTTAAACCCGGTTTTGTCATATCCCTGAACAAGGGCTTTCGGGATACTACTTTTGCCCGATTATGGAGCTATTGGGGGCAATGCGGGATACGCACTTATGCTACGCTTAATGATAACGTTTCATTAAGTAAAATCAACAGCCTGCTTAAGCCTCTTGTAAAGGGGAAATCCGGACAAACGGTTAACCATGAAGTTTTTCTTTACCCTCTGCTGAGAGTGCCTGTATATAACAGTTTCAAAAATGGTGTGGAGCAACCCGGCGAAGGTACGATCAAATACATCCGGATATTTGGAATGATAGCCATTATTATCCTGGTAATAGCCTGCATCAATTTTATGAATTTGTCTACCGCCCGGAGTGAGAAAAGAGCAAAAGAGATCGGTCTGAAAAAAGTGGCAGGGGCGTCGAGAGGGCAGATCATCGGGCAGTTCATGCTTGAAAGTATAATCACGGCTATGATAGCCATGCTCATTGCAGCCATTGGTTTGTCTCTGATCGCGCCGGCTTTCGGACAAATGCTGGACATGCCGCTTTCTTTCAGCCTGCTGAAACCTGTCAATATTTTCGGACTACTGGCCATAGGGCTGTTTTGCGGTATACTGGCGGGCTCTTACCCCAGCCTGTACCTTTCCTCCTTCAATCCTATGAACGCTATAAAGAAAAGGTTTGTAAGTGGCAGAGCGGATGGCGCCGCACTGGTAAGGAGAGGATTGGTGATCGTTCAGTTTTCTGCGGCCATCGTGCTGATTATTGCCATTTTCGTTATTTATGCCCAAATCAATCATGCCCGTAAAAGAGACCTGGGCTACGACCTGGGCAATGTGGTTTCGATAAATCTTTCCGAGAATCTGGTAAACAAAATTGATGTGCTGAAGCAGGACCTGTTGAACAATGGTACCGTCAGCAATGTAGCGGTAGCTACATCCAGCTTATTAGGTATATATTCCAATGGAGGGGGCTTCAGTTGCCCGGTAAAGATGATTCGCAGGATCCCCTGATCAGTTTTGTGGGGATTGACCCTGGTTTTCTGCCGCTGTTCAATGTGAAGATAGCGGAAGGCAGGAATTTTTACAACGACATATCCACCGAATCAAATAATGTGATCATTAATGATGCCTTTGCCAAACTCATGGATAAGGCGGGTAAGGCCGGAGGCAAGCTGTATCGCGGAGATGAGAAAGGCTCTGATATAGTAGGCGTCACCAAACCCTTTTTGTTCAACGACCTGTACGGCTCAGATCAGCCGGTTCTTTTCTTTCCAATGTCGCCCGAACAGGCGGCAGGCTGGGGTGGAAAAATTTTCCTGAAGCTGTCTTCCGGTGGCAATATCAGTGAAAAGATCAAAGAACTGGAGCGTGCCGTTAAAAAGGTAGACAACAGCTTCCCGTTTGAATACAACTTTTTAAATGAACAGTACGATGCCATGTTCAAAAGCACCCGGTTCATTGGCAAGCTGGCGCTGCTGTTCGGTATTTTGGCTGTGTTTATTTCCTGCCTCGGACTGTTCGGGTTATCGGCGTACACAGCGGCTAATCGTACTAAAGAGATCGGCGTACGTAAAGTTTTGGGAGCAAGCGTTTCGGGCATTTCTTTACTGCTTACCAAAAGTTTCCTTAAGCTGGTGGCCGTTTCATTTGTCATAGCAGCTCCGATAGCATGGTATGTCATGGATCGATGGCTTAAAAACTATGAATACCGGATAGAAATTAAATGGTGGGTATTTGCCGCCACCGGTATTTTATCCATGCTTATTGCAATACTTACCGTGAGCTTCCAGGCGATTAAAGCGGCGATTGCGAACCCGGTGAAGAGCCTGAGAACGGAGTAAACCCTAAGCTCCGTCCCATCTCCACAGGCGAAGATGGGATGGAGCTTAGGAGAGTGTTGAGAAAAGATAAGGGGGATACTGCGTGTAAACATGAGGGTTCCGAACCTTCTAAAGGTTCGGAACCCTATAAGCATACAACCTTAAGAACAGATGCAAACGCTTGACAACCTTTTATCAAATGTTTCATGGGATAAAGAACCTGATGATCAAATTGAAACATTGAAAATATTTGACAGTCTTACTGAAGACCAATTAAAAGAATTGGTTTCGGCAAGGTATATAAAATCCTATGAGGCGGGAATTGTAATACGGTATTTAGGATACCCCAGGCTATCCCATTACCTTAATGAGCTCTTGGAGTTCCTACAATAACCCTTTCCCTTGTAACCGATATTCACCAAAACATTGTAAATTGAACCTGTTATATATATTTCTTGCATTATGAATAACAAAAATCACAGAAGATCATTTCTCAAAAAAACAATTATGCTTACAACCGGAACAGTAGCAGGATTCAATATTATTGGCAAAGCAAATCCTAATGACGATGGCATCATCGGTCACGGTGAATTCAGGTATAAGGTAAATAAAACCTGGGGCGATCTTGACCCTTCAAAAACACCTGTGCTCAACTGCCATGAAATGATACAGGATTCCAAAGGCAGGCTTGTAATGCTTGGAGACGAAATAAGGAATAATATTCTTGTATATGATAAATCAGGCAAACTGCTGGATTCATGGGGCACAAAATATTCAGGCGGACATGGGTTAACCCTGACCAATGAAGGCGGCGAAGACTTTTTGTTTATCGCCGACAGTGGTTATTATCTCGGCAGAAACGGCAAAGGCGGAAGACAATCAGGCTCTGTTTATAAAACAACCATTAACGGAGATCTCGTATTTGCGTTGGGTCATCCCGCAACTATAGGTGTATATAAAGATGACGAAAAGTTTCAGCCAACCGAAACCGCCGTTGCACCTAACGGTGATTTTTATGTAGCTGATGGTTACGGCTCTGATTATATCATTCAATACAATCATAAGGGTGAGTACATCAGGCACTTTGGCGGGCACAATAATGCCAATCCCGAGCATAACCTGAGCCAGGCGCATGGTATAGCTGTTGATACACGCAATCCATCATCACCCAAATTAATTTGTACTTCGCGCAATGAAAACGCTTTTAAATTTTTTACGCTTGATGGTAAATATATAGAAACAGTAAAGCTTCCGGGAGCTTATGTATGCCGCCCTGTTATTAACGGAGAAAATATTTATGCAGGCGTGTGCTGGTCAAACTTTCGCGATAGTGGTAAAATGAACGGCGGCAAATCAGGGTTTGTAACTATACTTGACAAGAACAATAAAGTTGTTTCAAACCCAGGCGGCACAAAGCCAGTGTACAAAAATGGCGTATTACAGCCCATGTTCATGGATGGCGCAATTTTTTATCACGGGCATGATGTATGCGTGGATGATGAGAAGAATGTATATGTGTGCCAGTGGAATGCGGAGAAAACATATCCTGTAAAACTGGAGAGAGTTTAAAAAATATCCATGCAAACAGACTGGTCGCAATTTTTCGGCAGGTTTCATCCCCTTGTTGTTCATCTCCCAATAGGCATTATTGTATTTGCTTTGTTGCTGGTTGTTGTATCTGCATACCGAAAAAGTATATTGCTTGATAAGGCAATCAACATAGCATTGCTTGCGGGTTGTATCAGCGCTGTATTTGCAATTATAACAGGGCTTTTATTATCCGGTAACGGCGGCTATGATGCAGATACGCTTTCCTGGCATAAATGGATTGGTATTATAGCAGCCATTATTTGTTTTGCCAGTTGGTTTACCAGGAGAAAGCCGGAGTCAGGAAAAAAAATCAGCAACGCATTGCTCATTTCCTGTACCGTATTGATTGCCATTGGCGGGCATCTGGGCGGCAACATGACTCACGGTGAAGGATATCTGACAAAAAACCTCCCGGTTTCCCTGCAAAAAATTTTTGGCGCAGCGCCCAAAGTTGTTCCTAAAAAAACATTTGCATCAGTAGATTCTGTAATGGTATATGCAGATATTATTCAGCCGATACTTAATAAAAAATGTATAAGTTGCCATAACCTGAATAAACAAAAAGGCGAGCTTGACCTCAGCAGCAAAGAGGGCCTTACTAAAGGCGGTAAGAGCGGCGCTGCTATTGTTGCGGCAGATTTGGAAAAGAGTGAGCTCTTTCATCGGGTAACCCTGTCTGTTAGCAGTTCTAAATTTATGCCTGCGGATAATCAGCCGGCATTAACGCCTGTTGAAATATCACTTATAAAATGGTGGATCAATGCAGGCGCTGATTATGAAAAAAATGTAGCGAAGCAAAATGCTGACGATAAAAGCAAATATCTCATAGCTGCATACCTTGGCATTGACGCGGCAAATGAAAAAGAAATCATTCTTCCTGAAGCGGCGGCGGCGTATTCCAATGCCTTAAACCAGCTAAAAGACGCGAATATTATCATCCGTTCGATAGCTTCAACAAGCAATTTATTACAAGCTTCTTTTGTTATGCTGCAGCAATCAACCGAAGCAGAGATAACAAAACTGGTTGAAACGCTCTCTTTGGTTAAGGGTCAGTTATACCAGCTTGATATAAAACATTGTGCATTGTCAAAAGAAGCCTTAGCCTTAATCAGCAATTTCACCATGCTGAATAAGCTTGATATGCAGCAAACAAAACTTACAGATGAAATAATACAGCCTTTATCAAAACTTCAGCAGCTTAGTGTTTTAAATATCGGGGAGAATGAGATAACTGATAAAGTTTTTTCTATCTTAAAGGAAATAAAAGCACTTAAAAAAATCAATCTCTGGCAAACAAAAGTTACCGAAGATGGTATTAAAAACTTTCAGTCCGTATCAAAAGATATAATTATTGAGCATTGATTTTCATAATCAGTCATGAAAAAATATTATAGTATTATTTGTCTTGCTTTGTTCAGCGCTATTATTGCTTTGTATAGTAATGCCACGCCTGTCCCCAAAAAATTAAAGCGCATTTTATTTATCGGCAACAGTATTACATATGCCGGGCAATATGTTACAGCTATTGAAACATGGTTTACTATTCATTATCCCGGCAAGCAATACGAGTTTATTAATGTTGGATTGCCAAGTGAAACTGTTTCCGGGCTTTCAGAAGACGGACATGCCAATGGAAGATTTCCACGACCAGATTTGCATGAAAGGTTAGCGCGGGTACTTGCCGCCACCAAGCCCGACCTTGTGTTTGCAAGCTATGGTATGAATGATGGTATATACCTGCCATTCGACGAACGCCGGTTTCAAAAATTTAAAGACGGAATAATCTGGCTGCATGATACGGTAATTAAATCCGGTGCAAAAATTGTTCATCTCACACCCCCAATATTCGACGAAAAAAACGGCGGGCATACGGGCTATGCCGAAGTGCTTGACAAGTATAGTGAATGGCTCATCGGCCAGCGCTACACAAAAAAATGGGAAGTAGCAGATATTCATTTCCCGATGAAAAAATATTTGCTGGATCACAGAGCGAAAGACACTTCTTTTGCTTTAGCCAAAGACGGCGTTCATCCCGGAGAGGAAGGGCATTGGCTGATGGCAAAGCAGGTTTTGCTATATCTTAATGAAGATAAAGTTGCGGATGTTGCAAGCTTCAATGATATCATATCAACACATCCCAACGGAGAGAAAATTCTGCAACTGATTGCCGAAAAGCAAAGTATAATGAAAGACGCATGGCTCACTGCAATAAAACACACCAGACCGGAAATGAAAGTGGGATTTCCGCTTGAAGAAGCGAAGGCGAAAGCAAGGGAAATTGACGAGAAGATAAAAGTGTTGGTAAAGAGAACACCATAGCGCCGGGAGCTCCTGAATTATATTGTTACCCGCAAACACCGAAACGAATACCTTGTGCATATCCGTGTGCTTCGCGCCTTTGCAGTTCCGTTGTTCAAAAAATATTCGCACCGAATGCTCTCTCCCTGCAATTGCAGCTCCGCCGCACCAGCCGCGTGAAATTTCGAAAAAATTAACCCGGTCTTTCTGTTTTCTCTTATTCTTCTGCCCACAAAAACAATGCAGGTTAAGCCATTAAACCTGGCGCAGGATTCACATATTGTTTTTCCCGGCGAAAAAACCGGAATTAATATTGATATCACCCGTTGCGCATGAGGTGCCTGGTGGTTTTTTTACACGACCCTGTGCCTTGCACGTATACCATTGGGAAACTATGATCAATTTCACGGAAAGCCAATTCAAAATCGTTCAGATATCCAGGTTTTTGATCGTTTAAATTATATGTTAGGCCGTCCAAAAAATAAAATATATCCGTCGGCATCTTCAACTTCAAATCCCCGTAAACCATCGTCATCATTCATAAGGGGTTGATGAAACGCCACGTTGCGCAAACTGTATTCATCAAGCAATGCGTCCGGATCTGCCGCAGAAATATATGCATCCCATCGTGCCCATTCATGGCGGATATGATTTGGAATAGCATTTATACCGGGCGCAATTTCTTTAAGAAAAATTGAAATTTGGTCACGGCCGACGATAGCCCAAAAAGGATTGTCGTCAGGGCCAATGAACCGGATTTCAAACCCAAGCTTATCAACATAAAATGAAACCGAATCCTTTAAACTGGCAACGATAAAAGAAGGCGATATGTAAGTGAGGTTTGTCATTGTTCATTTTTGTAATAGATTCATTTGAAAAAAAATCAGCCAATGGGTGTGGCAAACCTTAAAGTATTTCCATCGGGGTCGTTTACATAAAATTCTCTTAGTCCCCATGTTTGGTCAAGCGGACTATTATGAACCGGAGAATCAGGATTGTTTGGCACAACCAGCCCCCGGCTGATATACTTTTCAAATATCGCATCAACGTCATCAACCAATACTAAAATGGGAACCCGGGGTGTACCATCAATACCTGAAAGAAGTATTTCAGCATCATTATTAATTATTGTTACAACCCATTCATCTTCCGCTTCATTGGGATATTTTAAAGTAAAATCAAGAACATTTGTATAAAAAATGATTGATTTCTTTAAATTGTTGCAGCGAAGCAGGGGAACTATTTTCATGATTAACTTTTTTTGATTGCGTTTACACTTCCATAAATTTTTCAAATAATTTCGGTGAAACCTCCTCTCCGAAAGTTATCCGGTGTCCATCAATGGTGCATATTGAAAACTCTCTTTGCCCCCAGGGCTTGTTCGCTATATCACTTAAAATTTCCACCTTCTTCAATTGATATTCTTTATACAACTCGTCAATATTTTCTACTTCTAAATAAGCAAAATAGGAATGACAGTTAATCTCAAAAGCGGGTTTGTCGTCCGGGCATTCTCCAATCATTATTTTAATATTGTCCCGAATTAGAAAATGCCAGCCGCCACCTTCCCATAAAGTCTGAAACCCCAACCTGGTCTTATAAAAGTCAGCAGATTTAGCTAATTCGTTCACCGCTAAAACATACCTGTTGCCAATAATTTTCGGTTCCATATTTTATGCATTTAATGTTATTAAAATTGCCTGTTCATCATAATAAGTATTCGATAAAAAAACAAAAAGTTGTTCATTGCCGCATTGCTCCAAACATTATCTAAGCCTTGTTCTTATTGCTATAAATAAGGTAAAAATAATAATGGCAGGTGTTGATAATAAATAAATCAATTTATAGCTATCCCTCATTTGAGGAAAAAACAGTAAACCCAGTCCTGCATTTGCAAACAGGTGTGTCAGGATAGCAATGAGCACACTGCCTTTGGAACGGTTTACGGCCCATGTGCAAAGGCAAGAGAGGCAAACAATCATTGCCAGATAAGTTATTAATGGAAGTATTGTAAGTGTTGCACCACTTACCAGAGTTCCGAAAGGTGCAAAAAACAATGGAATGTGCCAGCAGTACCAGATAACGCCTATGATAAGGCTGCTCTTGACGGGGGAATAACTATTTTGAAATGCAGGTAATAAAAAACCTCTCCACCCAAGTTCTTCTCCCAATGGCCCCGCAAACAGTGCTGCCCAAAGAACGAGCGGAGCAGCAGTAATTGCTGATCTATCAAAATGCCCAACGTTGTCAATAAACAATGCATGTATTCCAATGCCTGCAGCTATCAGCAGCAATGGCAGGAAGAAGATAACGAGATAGATCACTAAAGATGTTTTCCACAGCAACAGTTTTTTTAAAAGAGCAATTACACCACGAAAACCGTCAAAATAATAAGTTGTAATAATGGCACTTATTGAAGGTCCGTAAACACCGATGTAAAAATAGCGGGCAAAGCGGTCCATTGTTTCATCAGTAATACCAGCCGACAGGTGATGCAGCCCAATTAGCCAGAATATCCATGACCAAAGAAATGCTATGAGTAGAAAAACAAGCATTTTTATTTGATTTCCTCTCAGAAAGGTTTGCCGAATTTCATTCATGTAAAATTATAGTTATGAGGTTTAAGAAATTTTTCACTACTGCTTTTCATTGTCGGCATTGGTCTTGTAAATAAGTAGCATAGCGTTGCTCGTATGAGCTAAGTAATTGTCCGATCACCGATCCGGTTCGCTGGAAAATGTTATCTGGAAACCATAACAGTCATAAAATGTAATCCCTTTTCTTCCGTGTTCTGTTTTGGCAACAATTTCAATTATGCTGACTTTGCCTTTTAAATTTTTCTGTAAACCCGTCTATGGCATCCATTTTAAAATAAAGGCCGCAGTTGTTCGCATTGGTAATAGTATTCTCCAAATGCGGGTATAACGTAAACATAGCGTCATCCCGGCACATCATTGCCCAGTCTAAACCACAACCAGGTTCTTCATGAGTGCCGATGCATTTAAATCCAATACCCTCATACCATAATTTTGCAAAATTAACATCAGGCATACGAATAAAGGGAAGCACTGTTGTCATAATAGAATGTTTTACGTTTAAAATGGTACGAAGCTTTCTGTTTGAGCGTTACATAAAATCCTTCTGCAGCTGCCTCACATTGAATTTACGAATATCTTCTGCCTTATTAAAAGTTTCCAAACAGTTATTTAACGGTTGACCTTGACTATAAATGCAGCCGCAAAAAGCTTTGCACGCCGCCGGATGACGGAGAAAGACCTTGAACAAAAAATCAGGAACGTTGCTCACGACGATACATGGCAAATGAATCTTTACCTTAACTACTTCAAGACAGAAGAAACCGTTGAGGGCGATAATGAATCAATAGGCATCATTCTTTTTAAAAAAGTATTTATCAATTTTGCTTTATTTATACCACGTTAATTAAACCTGTCTTCATTTCAACTTTATTTAAATTGATGCGGTTTTTTCGGGAAGAAAAGCAGAAACCCTTTATCTTCCCGCACTTAAAAACGCTTATACTGCTATGAATAAGTTCAGTAGCTCGGCTCCTTTCTACTTATTGGGTTTGGTTTCTCTTGGGGGTCTTTTTATTCCACTGATTGGAGATTTTGACGGTGCTGCTGTATACAACCAGGCAGATATGTCGTGGGTACTGATATCATCGGCGCTTGTACTTTTGATGACCCCGGGGCTTGCATTTTTTTATGGTGGTATGGTGAGTAAAAAAAATGTTATCTCTACCATGTTGCAAAGTTTTATTGCCACAGGCTTAATAAGTGTGCTCTGGCTGGTATTTGGTTTTGGGCTTGCGTTCGGCGATTCGTTTAACGGTTTTATCGGCAACCCAACATCTTTCTTATTTATGCGTGGTATAAATGGTCATGCGCCCTGGCCGCTTGCACCAACTATTCCGCTGTTATTGTTCGCATTATTCCAGTTAAAGTTTGCCATTATTGCACCGGCGCTGGTTGTTGGCGCAACTGCAGAGCGTATAAAATTTACTTCTTATGTACTGTTTATGATATTGTTCAGCATATTGATTTACGCGCCTATAGCACACTGGACATGGCATCCCGAAGGCCTGTTATTAAAGATGGGCGTGCTCGACTTTGCAGGCGGAACGGTTGTACATATATCAGCAGGTTGCGCAGCATTGGTTGGCGCTATTGTATTAAAAAGAAGAAAGGTGCATGTAAGTAAGCAGGAAGTAAAACCCGCAAGAATAACCTATGTATTATTGCGAACCGGTTTGCTTTGGTTCGGCTGGTTTGGTTTTAACGGAGGCTCTGCGCTGAGTGCAAGCAGCCTGGCTGTTGATGCGTTTGCCAATACCAATGTTGCTTCTGCTGCTGCCGGCTTATCGTGGATATTTTTTGATGCCAAACGTGGCAGAAAACCATCTGCGCTTGGGTTTTGTATAGGCGCTGTTGTCGGGCTTGTAGCTATTACACCTGCCGCAGGTTTTGTAGGACTGCCGCAAAGTTGCTTTATCGGGTTTATCTCTTCCATCATTTCAAACCTTGCTGTGCATTGGAAAAGCAAAACAAGTATTGATGATACGCTGGATGTATTTCCCTGTCATGGTGTAGGCGGTATTGTGGGTATGATATGCACCGGTATTTTTGCAAGCAAAGACATTAACCCTGCCGGTGCTGATGGATTATTTTATGGCGGCACACATTTCTTTCTGGTGCAATGCCTGGGTTGTTTAATAGTAGTTGTGTTTTCTCTATCAATGAGCTTTGTAGTGTTTAAAATAACCAATCTTATACATCCAATGCGGGTAAGTGATGAAGAGGAGGAGTTGGGGTTAGATGTTTCGCAGCATGATGAGATGTTGTAGGATGGTTAAGATAATTAAACCACTTCCGTAAAAAATATTATCATACGCATTTTTAATATATACCATCCTTTTTTCGTAAAGTAAGGGTAGCGCCTACGGCGCATAATTGCAACATTAACTGATTTGTCTATAAACAAGTTGTGCTTATGGCACAGCAAAGAAAGCTGCACATTGGAAAAAATGAGTGACGGAAATGATATGAGAAGTGCGGAGTGTAAAACGTGATACATGCATTTCTGAAAGCTGATTGCTAACAATTAATTTTTTAAAGTAATGCTGGGCATTGATCATGAAAAATTTACTTATAAAAGCCTGGGGCGCCATTGGCCAAAAAGCCTACTCTTCTTACAAAAAATTTATGGGGCTTACAAAAAGGCACAAAAAAACGCGGCTTAATGCCGCGTTCATATTTAAGCTTTTAGTAGTTAATCTTATTTCCTGCTGTTCAGCTTTGCAAGTAATCTTAATATTTCAAGATATAACCATACAATTGTTACCAGCAAACCAAATGCCCCATACCATTCCATGTACTTTGGCGCGCCGGCATCAGAACCTTTTTCAATCATATCAAAATCAAGAATAAGATTCAATGCTGCTATGCCAACAACGATCAGGGAAAATATAATTCCAAAAGTTGATCCCTGGTGAATGAATGGTATATCAATACTAAAAAAGCGAAGCACAATGGTGATCAGGTAAAATATAGCTATTCCCGCTGTTGCAGTAATGATTACTGATTTAAACGTTTCTGTTGCGCGGATGATGCGCATATTATAAAGAATGAACATTGCCAAAGCAACGCCAAACGTTAAGCCCACTGCCTGTATGATAATGAATGGCGCTTTTTCTGCAAAAGCAAAATTGTAATAGGCAGAAATTGCTCCTACAAATAATCCTTCAAGCAAAGCATATGCGGGAGCAAGGTATGGAGCCCAGGTTTTCTTAAATACTATTACAAGAGCAACGATCAAACCGCCGATGGCGCCGGTCCACATATATGGCGTTACATCCACTCCTTTTCCAAAACTATACCAGGAGAAAAAAGCGGAAGCCATTACCATTAAAAACATAAACCCAAACTTGTTGAGTGTTCCCTTAACGGTCATTACATCCTGTCTTTCGCCGGTTAGTGACGATTGAAACATTTTCTCAGTAAGTGTCGGATTGCCGGATTTAAATAATTCCATAATGATGTTTTTAGTTTAATGTTGTAAAGATAACTCTTTTTGCCCGCCTTTATTTTTCATAACAAGGTTAATTTTCGCTCCTGTACTATTAATTTAACCTGTTTAATATTAAGACAAAAGCGTGACAGATTTTTAACCAACTAAAGCCTTTGTTAGCCTAACTTTGCTGCGCTTTTTAAAACATTTTTAAGATGGCTGCAACAACAGAGGTTTTACAGGAAGTAGTGATAAAATTTGCCGGCGACAGTGGAGATGGTATGCAACTTACCGGTAGCCAGTTTACTAATAATACGGCCTTGCTGGGTAACGACTTAGCTACATTCCCCGACTTTCCCGCAGAGATAAGGGCCCCGCAGGGAACCCTTCCCGGGGTGAGTGGTTTCCAGTTGCGTTTTTCAAGCGATATGGTGTATACACCGGGAGATGAATGTGATGTGCTGGTTGCCATGAATGCCGCCGCTTTAAAAGTAAACCTCAAAACGCTGAAAAAGGGTGGAAGAATCATTGCAAATACGGATGGGTTTGATGCAAAAAATCTTCGTCTTGCCAATTATCCCGAAGGCGTAAACCCGCTGGAAGATAACAGCCTCTCTAATTATCATTTGATAAAGATTGATGTAACGAAAATGACGAGAGAAGCGCTGAAAGACATTACGATGGGCACCAAAGAAAAAGACCGCGCAAAAAACATGTTTGTGCTGGGCTTTTTATACTGGATGTATAATCGCAATATGGACAGCTCCAAAGAGTTCATCAAAGAAAAATTTGGAAAAAAACCAGAGATATACGAGAGCAATATACGGGCATTGCAGGCCGGTTATAATTATGGAGATACCACCGAAATAACCGGAACAACATATACTGTTGCCAAAGCAAGAATGCAGCCCGGAACTTATCGTTCCATTATGGGCAACCAGGCATTGGCTTATGGCCTGATTGCCTTTTCACAAAAGAGTGAGCTGCCTTTGTTCCTTGGAACATATCCTATTACCCCGGCTTCAGATATTTTACACGAGTTGAGCAGGTATAAATCTTTTGGCATCCGTACTTTTCAGGCAGAAGATGAAATTGCAGGCATTACTTCTGCTATTGGTGCTTCATATGGCGGCAGTCTTGGCATTACTACCACTTCCGGCCCGGGTATGGCTTTGAAAGGAGAAGCAATGGGATTGGCTGTTATGCTCGAAATTCCTTTGGTTATTGTAGATGTGCAGAGAGGCGGCCCATCAACCGGGCTGCCTACCAAAACAGAACAAAGCGATTTGCTGCAGGCATACTATGGCAGAAACGGGGAATGCCCCATGCCGGTTATTGCCGCTTCAACACCAAGCGACTGTTTTGATGGTATATATGAAGCCTGCCGCATTTCTGTTGAACATATGACTCCTGTAATTTTCTTAAGTGATGGTTATATAGCCAATGGCGCTGAGCCCTGGCGCTTTCCCAAAAGCGAAGATCTGCCGGCGGTGAAAGTGGCTTTTAAAACAGACTTAGGCCACGGGGAAGAAAAATTTCAACCATATTTAAGAGATGAAAAACTGGTTCGTCCCTGGGCCGTGCCCGGCACACCCGGGCTGGAGCACAGAATTGGTGGTATTGAAAAACAGAATATAACCGGTAATGTTAGCTATGACCCGGAAAACCACCAGTTAATGGTAAAGATAAGGGAAGAAAAAGTAGAGAAAATCGCAGAATATATTCCTGAACAACATTTAGACAGTGGCCCCGAAAAAGGAAAAATCCTCGTGATAGGCTGGGGTTCTACTTACGGTGTTATTAAAAGTACTGTTGCGGAATTACAGGCACAGGGGCATGAAGTTTCACATGCGCATTTACGTTATATCAGGCCTTTCCCTAAAAATCTGGGAGAGATGATAAAAAACTTCGACCAGGTTTTGATTCCGGAAATCAATAATGGCCAGCTTATAAAAATCATCAGGGATAAGTACCTTGTTGATGCAAAAGGATATAATAAAATAATGGGCGTCCCAATTACAAAAAGTGAGCTCACCGAAGTAATGAAGAAAATGCTGGTATAAATCAATTGTCCTTTCTTTAACAGTTTTCCCTGTTTTTGGCTATGGAGTTTTTTTTACACCGCATCTCAGCGGGGCATCGAGACAATCCATTCTTTTGTATATTTATGAATAAAGCCTGTCTTTTCTTAATATTTTCATACACTAATCTATCTGTGTACTCTAACCTGCTGAATCAGCTTGTTTTAAGCTTGTTATAAAGAAGAAAGTACTCTGCCAAAGATTTCAGGATTTTTAGTTAAATTGGTATTTTTGAATTTTAAGACCTGTTTTTGTCCGGATTTTGTTAATCTGTTACAAACCGGTCATTAATTTGTTGATGTTGATTTTTCTTTAATTATATTGATGTTGTTTCTGAAAAGGAAAATAATGTAGCACGAATTTTGACTATACTTCTTGTTTTACCGTTATAATACCCTGTCAGAATGAGGTTTTAAATGTGTTGTTCCGACAAAATGTAGTCAGCGAAATATTTATATACCCACATCAAATTATTAAAACAAAAAATGTAGCTATAATTATAAAAGACTTCTTTAAATAATGGTTACGGATTACTTTTAATGCTTTCCGGAAATCAAAATTGAAGAAAAAAATATCTTATGAATATTTTAATTACTTCGGCTGGCCAAAGAGTATCTTTAGTTCGCGCATTCAAAAAAGAACTAAAGGGTATTTTTAATGCGGCCAAAGTTTTTACCACAGATATGTATCCGGACCTCAGCGCCGCCTGCAACGTATCTGATGGTTTTTTCAAAGTAAAACCTGTTACCCACGAAGATTATATTGAAGATTTGATTGCTTTGTGTAAAAAGCATTCCATTAAAATGATTGTGCCTACCATTGACACGGAGCTGCTGGTGCTGGCAGAGAATAAATCTTTTTTTGAAGCGCAGGATATTCATGTAATTATTTCCGGGCAGGCATTCATTAAAAAATGCAGGGATAAAAGAGAAATCAACCGGTTTTTTTTTAACCACCATATAGAGATCCCACAACAATACAAAAAAGACAATTTTCAATTCCCTCTTTTTATTAAACCTTATGATGGCAGCCTAAGCGTTGATACCTTTTTGATAAACAAACAGGAGGAGTTAACTGAATATCATTTTTCCAATGAAAAATTTATGTTCATGGAATATATTGATAAGAATGAGTACGATGAGTTTACTGTAGATATGTACTACGGAAAAGACAACCTTGTGAAGAGTATCGTTCCAAGGAAAAGAATTCTTATAAGAGCCGGAGAAATAAATAAAGGCGTTACAAAAAAAAATATCGTAGTTCCGTTTCTTAAAGAGCGGCTCAATAAAATTGAAGGCGCCGTGGGTTGCCTGACTTTGCAGTTGTTTTTACATCAAAACCAGGAGAAAATAAAAGGTATAGAAATAAATCCAAGATTTGGTGGAGGATATCCGCTAAGTTACCAGGCTGGCGCTAATTTCCCTTTATACTTAATTAAGGAATATTTATTAGAGGAAAAAATAGCTTACACCGAAAACTGGGAAGAAGATTTATTAATGCTACGCTATGATGATGAAGTTTTAGTCCGCAATTACAATGATTGAGAAAAACAGCTTTTTCGTTTTTGATCTTGACGATACTTTGTTCCGGGAAATTGATTTTTTAAAATCCGGGTATAAACACATCCTTAAAAGTTTTCCCGATGAAAGTAAAAGACCCCTTTTATTAGAGGAAATGATGAATAAATATTACCGGAAAGAAAATGTGTTTGATTGGTTATTACACCTGTTTGCTGAAAAAAAAATTACTGCTACAAAAGAAGATTTCTTAAAAAAATACAGGGAACATCATCCAAAAATTTTTTTAAGACCAGACGCCGCAGCATTGCTTGAGGAAATTCAGCAAAAAAATATTCCTGCAGGTTTAATTACAGATGGCAGAAGTATTACACAACGTAATAAATTAAAAGCATTAGGAATAGAAAATTTTTTTAAGGATACTATTATTTCAGAAGAGTTTGGGTCAGAAAAACCAAGTCCTGCCAATTTTTTGTATTTCGAAAAAAAGTACCCTACCCATCAGTTTTGTTATATAGCAGACAATACCCGAAAAGATTTTATTGCTCCGAAACAATTGGGCTGGAAAATATTTTGTTTGAAAGATGATGGTCATAACATTCACACTCAAAATCTTGATGGCTTCGCTCCGGAAGAAATCGTTTCTTCTTTTAAAGAAATTCCTGTTCCTTTTTAAAAATATTCTTTCCTATTTTCTTTCCATTGCCTTTTTATATACAGGCACAGTGCTGCAAGGCTCGCCATACATCAGGCTTTTTACAACCGGCCTCAGTTTATTGGTAATGGAGACATATGCCGCTTCGGGCAAAACAATATCGCCGCATCCTTTTATAACAATACGTTTATCAATATAATCCTCAGCGTTTATCTGCTCTATATTTTTAAGCATCAGCAATTGAGTCACACATTTTTTATCACCAAAGAAAATATCTTTTGCAAAAGGGTTAAGATAACTGGCAACCAGCATATACGCCCACATTGGAATAATAGCATCTGCGGTATTGGTTATACCTACTGTTTTATCTTTATACCATGCCCAATCTGCATTTTTTAAAGCTTCGCGAAAATCTTTTTCTTTAAGAATCAATTCCCGGAATAACCAGGGCTTTACATCAAAAACCACAATATCACTCTTTGGAAAAAAGTCTTCCAGATTTATAGTAATAATGCCGCTTTCGGCAACCTTGTTAATTATAGTTTCTTCCATATTGCAAAATTACCAAAATAAAACAGGCTGCCGTTTTTAAACAGCAGCCTGCAACATTTTTTCTTTTTTTGTTTAAAATCCGGCTTTCAGCCTGGTATCTTCAATTTTCGCCGCTTCTTTAAGCGCTTCCATTAATCCGTAACCCATTGTTTGCTTCATCTGCATCAACGCCGCTTTTCTTTGCTCTTCTACATTTGCCGCATCATTGGGTAATGCGCCAATGTTTCTTACTTTAACAACATATACACCTGTTGTTCCGGTTAATGGCTGAGATGGGTTTGCTTCATATCCTTTATTAAACGCTGCTCCTATAACTATCAACTCATTGCCAAATCCGGGTTTAAAATTATCGGAAAAACGAATACTGTCTGTAACCTGTACCTGCTGACCTGCATTTTTTGCGGCATCATCAATTGCAGTATACTTACCGAATTTCTGGCGAAGTATTTCCGCTTTTTTCCTGTTGCGTAAAATGGGCTCTACCGCAAGTTTTGCTGTTGCTGCAGATTGAACCCCTGCCTGTTTTTCGCCGGTTATAACTGCAACTACATATTGATCGCCTACAGATATCGGATCAGAAACCGTTCCGGGTTTGCTTTCATATATCCATTTTACAAAAGACCTTGATGCCGGTAATCCTGCAACCTGGTAATCCATTTCTTTAACATTATCCGCAATCCTCTTGTTGAATTTATTTTTTGCCACAGCATCATCAAAAGCTTTTTCTGTGCGACTTTCAGAAGCAAATTTTGTTGCAGCGGCAGAAGCCGCATCATCTGTTTCTTTACTGGGCTCTATTGCTTTTGCGAGGTATGCTATTTTATATGCGGTTTCAAAATTTTTCTGATCTTGGATTTCTATTACATGATATCCAAACTGCGTTTTTACAACTCCTTTGTCTCCGGTTTTTCCTTCAAAACAAAAATCATTGAATTCTTTAACCATTTGTCCATTAGGAAAAAAGTTGTATTCTCCCCCTTTATCTTTTGATCCGGGATCATCAGAATATTTTGCGGCCAACTCAGCAAAAGAAGCGCCTCCGGCAATAGCATTTTTAATACTATCTGCCAATGCTTTTGCTGCAGAATCTGTTCTTGATGCCTGTTGCGTTTGCGGGTCAATTGTTCCAATTAATATATGACGTGCTTTTACAGAATCAGGCAAAATTTTTGATCCGATCATTCTTGCTATTACAATTGTGTTGGCATCAAAATATGGTCCATACACCTGTCCGGGTTGTAAGGCAAAAAGAGAATCTTTTGAAGGTACCTGAATTCTGCTCTTATTAATATATCCATCAAAAAAAGCAGATTTTGTTCCGTTTCTTGTAACAAATACTCCCGCATCAGGCGCTTCCGCAAGTGCCTTTTTCATTCCTTCCATTTTGTTCCAAAGGTTAGTGCTGTCTTCTTTATTTGCTCCTGCATTAAATGTTACAAAGGCTATACTTCTTGATCTTTCCTGTTTGAACTGATCTTTATGTTTTTGCACATAATCATTTATATCAGCATCAGAAACAGTAACCGCAGAATCTGCAACAGTTGAATAAGCCAGGCCTGTATAAGAAATATCAGAAACCTGTCCGTTAACGGCATTTTGTTTTTCTATCAGCCATTTTGGTATATATATGCCATTCGTAAAAATGGTCATGAATTTTTGCTGTAATTGCCCTAATACAATAGGATCAACCAATTGTTCATTTACCTGTTTTAACTGGTTAGCATCTTTTGATTTCTTAAGATTATTAAATGCCGTTCTTGCTGCTTCTATATTATATACACCGGTTTTAGGATCGGTAAACTGCTGTTTAAATTCCTGGGGAGCGTTATCACTAAATAATAATTCAGAAAATTCTTTTGAAGTAAATTGAATTCCTAACTTATTTGTTTCAGACAAAATGAGCTCTTTAGTAATTAATCCATTCCAAATTTGATTCTGGATTTCCTGGCGCATGCCTTCTTCCAGTCTGTATCCCTGCGATTGATACTGCGATTCCATCATCTTCACACGGGTATCATATTCCTGGCGGCTTATCTCCGTTCCATTTACATCTCCGATTGTTTTAGAAGCCGATTGAAAACTTCCTCTTCCCCTTCCAACAAAAGCATCCTGTATTAAAAAACCTATAAGACTTATGGCAATAATTCCAAAAACCAAAATCGCTGCTCTGTCTCTGATTGTCTGAATGATAGACATATTATTATGGTATGTATTTTTTAGGACGGCAAAAATAGGGGAATAAAAGTTTATCAACAAATTGTGGAAAACAGCCTCAAATATGCATTACCATTGGATTTTTACAGTGTATATCTTTCATTTTGCATCAAACAATAATTCTCCCTCTTTTTTCGTTTTTATTAATCCACATAGCTTTGTTGAAACAGGCATTTTTATGTTGATATAGTTCTTTTTTATAAAAATTTATGGTGGGAATATTGCTTAATTTTTCATTTGTTTTTCATTATCCTTTACCCATGTCTCCATATTTCCTCATAAAAATATTTTTAACCTCTTGTTTTCAACACAATATTTTTTATTTTTCTTTTCCTTTTTTTCCGCACGCTTTTTTAATCAACATTGTTAATAACAGTTTAAGATGCAATACAGTATTGATTAACTGTTGTGCAAATACATGTTGATAACCGTGTATAAATGAATAGTTTTAACTTTGCAAAGCATTTTAAACTGGATTGTTTCCCCAAATTCACAGCCGTAATAGTAGTAGGGCTTTTAAATAAATAATAAATAATATTAAATACTATGGGAGTAATTAACATTGAAGAGGCAAAAAGAAATGTTGAGCAAGTCGGATTCCTGGATGTTGATATTGATTCCCGTCTCGATCTTTTTAAAGAGATTGAAAGAATTAAAAAAGAAAAGAACGCTGTTATTCTTGCACACTATTACCAGGAGCCGGATATACAGGATATTGCTGATTATATTGGCGATAGTCTTGGGCTGGCACAGCAGGCAGAAAAAACAACTGCAGATATTATCGTATTTGCCGGTGTTCACTTTATGGCAGAAACAGCTAAAATCTTGAATCCTGATAAAAAGGTTTTGTTGCCTGATTTAAAAGCGGGCTGCTCTTTATCTGATTCTGCGCCGCCGCCGCTGTTTAAAAGATTTAAAGAGCAATATCCTGATCATCTTGTTATTTCCTATATTAACTGCTCTGCAGGTATTAAAGCATTGAGCGATATTATCTGCACATCATCTAACGCAAAGCAAATAGTGGAAAGCTTACCAAAGGACCAGAAAATAATTTTTGCTCCTGATAAGAACTTGGGTGCTTACATCAATAAAAAAACAGGAAGAAATATGGTGTTGTGGGATGGCGCCTGTATGGTACATGAAATTTTCAGCAGGGAAAAAATAACTAAACTTAAAGTAAGGTATCCGGAAGCTAAAGTAATAGCGCATCCTGAGTGTGAAGATGTGGTATTACAGTTGGCGGATTATATTGGTTCAACTACTCAACTACTTAAGTATACGGATACAGATAATTCAGAAGAATATATTGTGGCTACCGAAACAGGTATTCTTCACCAGATGCAGAAAAACTCCCCGGATAAAATATTTATTCCCGCCCCGCCGGATAATAGTTGCGCATGCAATGATTGCCCGCACATGAAATTAAATACACTTGAAAAATTGTATTTGTGCATGGAGTATGAGGCACCAGAACTGAATATGGATGAGGAGCTCAGAAAGGCGGCTTTAAAGCCCATTAAGAGAATGTTGGAGATAAGTGCTCAACTCGGCTTATAAACGGCTTTATCTGCCCATATAGACCATTAATATCTGAACGTCGCTTGGGTTAACCCCTGAAATTCTGGATGCCTGTCCTAAAGTTCTTGGCTGTATCTTAATAAACTTTTGCCTGGCTTCAGCAGATAGTGCGGGAATATTGGCATAATTGAAATTTTGAGGAATACTCAAATTTTCGAGATTGCTCATTTTTGCGACAAGCTCTTTTTCTTTTTCTATATATATATTATATTTTATTTGTATTTCAGCCTGTTCAATTCCTTCTTTTGTATTGTTGGAAAGATTTAATTTCAGGCGTGGCACATTTTCCAGAAGCTCTGTAAGATTGATGTCAGGCCTCAGTATTAATTGAGATACTTTTTGTTTTTGGATTAAGGAAGCAGATTGAATTTGTTGGAGGTAAGGATTAACCTCTTCCGGAAATATATTAAAATTATTTAATTCGTTTAATATAGTTTTTACTGCTGCTTCTTTAGCTGATACAGCATCCATTCTTTCCCTTGCAGCAAGACCCAAATCAAAGCTTTTTTTTGTTAACCGCAAATCAGCATTATCCTGCCGTAATAATGTTCTGAACTCCGCACGACTGGTAAACATCCTGTAAGGTTCTTCTGTTCCTTTACTGATGAGGTCATCAATCAACACACCAATATATGCTTCGCTCCTGCCTAATATCAAAGGTTCTTTTTCTTTTGTTTTGAGGTGGGCGTTTATACCTGCCATAAGGCCCTGGCATGCTGCTTCTTCATAACCGGTGGTTCCATTAATTTGTCCGGCAAAAAAAAGGTTTTGAATGAGTTTGGTTTCTAAAGTATACTGTAATTGCGTTGGTGGAAAATAATCGTATTCTATAGCATAACCCGGTCTGAAAAAGCAAACGTTTTCAAAACCCGGAACAATGCGTAAAGCTTCGTATTGTACTTCTTCAGGTAATGAAGTAGAAAAACCATTTACATAAATTTCTACCGTATTCCATCCTTCCGGTTCTACAAAAAGCTGGTGCCTGTCTCTTTCCGCAAAGCGATTGATTTTGTCTTCTATGCTGGGGCAATATCTTGGGCCAACGCCGTCAATTCTGCCGGCATACATCGGGCTCCTGTCAAACCCGGTTTTTAAAGTATCATGTACTTTTTGATTGGTATAAGTAATCCAGCAGCTCTTTTGCTGTTCAGGCTTTATCTTCTTTGTATCCGTAAAACTAAAACCTATAATTTTATCATCTCCTTTTTGTTCATCCATTTTTGTATAGTCCAAACTTCTTCCATCAACTCTCGGAGGTGTGCCTGTTTTTAAACGGTCACTTTCAAAACCCAGTTCAACCAATTGTTCAGTTATACCCGAGGCTGCTTTTTCCGCTACTCTTCCACCACCAAATTGTTTTTCGCCAATATGAATAATACCATTTAAAAAAGTACCATTGGTAAGCACTACTGCCTTTGAAATGATATGATGCCCCAAACCTGTAATAACGCCAACGCACCTGTTATCTTTTACCAGTAAACCTTTTACCATATCCTGGTAAAAATCCAGGTTAGACGTTTGTTCCAGTTTTTTTCTCCATTTCAATGCAAACAACATCCTGTCACTTTGCGCTCTCGGGCTCCACATCGCAGGTCCTTTTGATTTATTCAGCATTTTGAATTGGATCATGCTTTCATCCGTTACTATTCCGGAGTAACCACCAAGCGCATCTATTTCCCTAACAATTTGTCCTTTGGCTATACCACCCATAGCAGGGTTACAACTCATCTGGGCGATGGTTTGCATATTCATGGTAACGAGCAAAGTTTTGCTGCCCATGTTGGCAGCAGCAGCTGCTGCTTCACAACCGGAATGACCGGCGCCAACAACTATTACATCATATTCCTGAAACATTCGGCAAAATTAAGCATATCAGCAATCAGCAATCAGCTATGAGCTTTTGAAAAATAAAATTTTCTGACTATCTCTTATCATAAATCAACGTTTCACGTGAAACAACCACCTACTCACCCGAAAAATCCTGGACAAGGAAGAACATATCCGGTTTGTTTTTGATTGGATAAAAACTTACGCCTACCCTTTTCATTTCATTTGAGAGAATGTTTTTCCGGTGGCCAACATTTCTTACACCCGTATCAATAAGGAGAAAAATCAATGCCTCAAGGGGACCTCTTTTTCCTTCATAAATGTTTTCGGCAACATTGCTGAAGTAACCTGCTCTGTTCATCCTTTCCTGGAAGCTGCTACCTGAGGTTGAACTATGGCTTATACCTGCACCATGTTTACCCAGATCAGCAGCATGTTCAATAGCAACTTTTGTAAGCTTTTCATCGGGAATTAATAATCCAACAGGTGTCATTGAAAGAAGGGTTGCTGATAAAGACTTTGAATAAGCACTTTTAACTTCGGGAAACTGTTTAAGGAAAGGGATCAGTATTTTGTCATGAAAGATTTTTGGATACTTTCTTACGTAATTAAGCCAGTAAATGGATTCCTGCTGGTCGATTGAAAGTTTGTTATAAACCTCATTGGAATCTAACCATTGTTGCAGTACGGCGTCTTTTTCTATTTCAATTATAAATGGAGCATCTCTCAATACAATACTACCCTGGGAATGAGCAGAACCGATAAAACACAAAACAATAAAAACAGAAAATATACGTTTCACGTGGAACTTCATTTAAAATATTCCTGCAAGTAACGCTCTTCTTTGGCTCTCATTACTTCTATTTCTTCATTTAACTTATCCTTATAGCCGCATAAATGCAATGCCCCATGAAATATTACCCGGTGCAATTCTCTTTTAAAACTGGTTTTATAGGTTTCTGCATTGTCTTTTACCCTGTCTATGCTGACGTATATTTCTCCATCAACCACCTTCTCTCCTAAATTAAAAGTAATGATATCAGTATAGTAGTTGTGTTTTAAATATTGCTTATTGATATCAAGGAGAAAATCATCAGAACAAAATATGTATTGAAGTGAACCAAGCGAGATTTTTTCCTTTTTAAATAGCTGTTGAATAAACAGCTTAAGCTTATTTCTATTGGTAAGAATGTTTTTTTTATAAGGAAAAAAGAATTGTATATCAGTCATTATATAAATCGGTTTTCCAAAAATCGTAATTCAGTTTGTAAAACTACCAATAGATTTGCGCTATAATGAAAAGGCTTTCAGAAATAAATCCCGGCGTAACTGTAGTCATTAAACAAATTGAGGATAATGATTTTTATCTCAAACTGATGGAAATGGGTTTTATACCCGGGGAAACTGTAAAAATTTTACAGGTAGCTCCATTGGGTGACCCTATATCAGTAATAGTTGCCGGATATAATCTAAGTTTGCGGTTGAATGAAGCAGATAATGTGTTGGTAGAAGATTTATAATACTGCAACCATCTTCCGAATGAAAATTGGCCTTTACTTTGGTTCCTTCAATCCTGTTCACCACGGACATTTAATCATTGCCAGTTTTATAGCCAACAATACCGATCTTGAACAGGTTTGGTTTGTAGTATCTCCTCAAAATCCTTTTAAAGTTTCCGGTACATTATTGAACGAATACCAGCGTTTACACCTTGTTCGACTGGCTATAGAGGGAGAAGATAAACTTAAAGCTTCAGATATAGAATTTTACCTGCCCAAACCATCTTACACTATTGATACGCTTGCCTATCTCGAAGAGAAATATCCCAAACACCAGTTCTCTATCATTATGGGAAGCGATAGTTATCAAAATCTGCCCAAATGGAAAAACGCTGAAGTTATTATGCAGCGCTATCCAATACTCGTATACAACAGGCCCGGTTTTGAAGTGAAGCAGGAAAAAGAAAATATCATTGTTTTGGATGCTCCCCTCCTGCAAATCTCAGCAACGCAACTAAGACAGACAATTAAAAATGGTAAATCCATCCGTTACCTGGTGCCGGATAGTGTGAAGGAAGAAATTGAAAGGAATAATTATTACAGGAATTAGCATGTTTCACGCGACGGACGCAGCGAGGCAAAGTCCGCCACGGGAAAAGCGTTGCTACGCCGCCCCGCCGCGTACTTTGCGTGAAAAATATTAATGAACTATCAGGAGCTTAGTTTATCAACTTGGAGCATTACACTAAAAAATCCAACCGAGGGCTAAACACACTAATGCAATAACCGGCGCGGGCAGCCTGGTGAAAAGCAGCAATAAAAAAGTGCCGGCAATAACACCAATATTCAAAAAGCTAATGGTGTAAGATTCATGTGCGTCAAAAAAAGAAATGTCTTTCATCAGGAACAAAGTAGCTGCTGCCATTATACCTACCACGGCGGCGTTAATACCTTTTAAGGCACGGTAAATGCCACTGTATTTTTTAAGATTATGCCAAACAGGGAAAAAGAAAAGCACCAGCAAAGCGCTGGGCAAAAAAATACCAAAAGAACCAATAATACAACCAATAAGCTGCATTCTTGTGCCTTCTGATTTTAAAGCCTCCCCTCCCACAAAGGCAGAAAAAGAAAATGTTGGTCCTGGGATAGTTCTTACAATACCTGCGCCGCTTAAAAATTCATTCTTGTCAATTCTGAGCACATCTTTGTTATTCAATAAAATCCGCTCCGTATTTGGGCGAACAACATACTGTTCATACATCATGGGCATCAATACATCGCCACCTCCAAATACAAGGCTGCCAAAACGATAAGTATTCTCAAAAAGGTTTAACGCTTTTCTTTCTTTCCAGCTATGCCTCCTGGCCAGCTCACTAAGCGTACCAGCAGTGATAAACAAAGCAAAAAATATTACAATATTTCCCCATTTGATTGGTCTTGGTTCAATCGCGATGCGTTGGGTTCGCTTTTCCGTAAAATTGGTAATAATACCCCCCAATAAAATAACCCCGGGAAAAACCCAGGGTGTTTTAAAAAGAAAATAGGTAACAATCATCGCCAATACCATTATTAACCTTGCTACCTTGTTGGCGGATACCAGCAAAAAAGCCCTGAAAGCTGCAAAAGCTAAAAAACCAACAGCCATCGGTTTTATGAATTTGAAAAAATCATTCTGCAGCGCTGTGTTATCTATATAGCTTAGTAAGAAAGAAAAACCGCTCATCAGCATACAAGCCGGTAAAATCCATAATATCAATGTGAGAATAGCGAGCGGTAGCCCACCCCTTTTATACCCGATAAGTGTAATTATTTGGGTAGATGATGCCCCTGGCAGCAATTGACAAAACGCATTATATTCAAGCAACTCCTGTTCTGTAATGTCTTTCCGTTTTGCCACAAAGGTTTTCATCATCATCCCGAGATGCCCCTGTGCACCGCCAAAGGCTGTGATACTATACAGGAAAACAGCTTTTAAAAAAGGAATATGACGAATCATTTTCAAGGCATCAGTAATTTTCTTATGGACACAAATGAAAGCTACTTTTTTAAACCTATTTCCCTCAACCGCTCATCCAAATATTCTCCGGCCGTTGCATCAGGATAAGCTTTAGGATGTGTGCTGTCTATGCAGCTCTGAAGGCAGGCAAGAGACATGTCTCCTTTTGGATGCAGGAAAAAAGGAATAGAGAAACGCGAAGTATGCCATAATTCTCTTGCAGGATTTACAACCCGATGTGTTGTGCTTCTTAATTTATTGTTTGTAAGCCGCTGAAGCATATCGCCAACATTTACTACAATTTGCTCAGGCAAAGAAGTAACAGGTACCCATTGGTTTTGTTTGGTAAGAATCTGTAGCCCATCAGCGCTTGCGCCAACCAATAAAGTAATCAGGTTTATATCTTCATGTTGTTCGGCACGAATTGCAGATGCCGGCTCTTTTAATATAGGCGGATAATGAATGGCCCTGAGGATAGAGTTGCCATTATGAATCTTATCATCAAAAAAATGTTCATCAAGACTGAGATATAAAGCAATGGCCTGCAATAATGCTTTGCCTGATTTTTCGAACGCTCTGTATGCATCAAGGAAAACAGGATTGAACGCAGGTATTTCATCTACCACTACATTATCAGGGTATTCTTCTTTTATCACATCCCCGTCTTCTACCGTTTGCCCGTATTGAAAAAATTCTTTCAGGTCAGGCGCTTCACTTCCTTTTGCGTGTTCTCTCCCAAAAGAAGTATATCCTCTTTGCCCAGCAAGCCCAGGTATTTCATAAGCAAGTTTTTTTTGAAGCGGAAGCGAAAAAAACTGTTGCACATTTTGATAGAGCGATTTAATCAGGTCATCGGAAATGCCATGATTTTTTACAGCTACAAACCCAACATCTTCATATGCTTTGCCTAACTGCTGTACAAAAGCTTTTTTACTTTTTGCTGTTCCCTGTGTAAATTGTGAGAGGTCAACGGAAGGAATATTCATAACGAAAGAATTTATATCTTCTTAAAAATTGATGAAAAGGAATTTTGTATGAAATTAGCATCAAAGTTCTAAAAAAACATGCAGATGAAAACAATCATAATACCAACGGATTTTTCGCCTACCGCACTAAATGCAACCAATTATGCCGTTGATATGGCGCTTGCGCTGAATGCTGCTGTTTTACTGCTGCATGTTTACCAGGTGCCTGTTTCCTATAATAACAATATGGATGTTCCTCTGCCGATAATTGATATTAACCAGATGGAGGAAATTAATAAAGAGAAAATTCAAACACTTAAAGAGCAATTAGAACATATTACTTCCGGCAAAATAAAAATTGATACGGATGTAAGAATGGGAATGCTAACCGAGGAACTGGAAGAATTAAGTGAAACCGTAAAACCTTTTGCTATTGTAATGGGAAACAAAGGTGGCGGCGCAGTTGAAAGATTGTTGGTGGGAAGTTCCACATTATCTGCAATAAAAAATTTGAAATGGCCGATTATTGTTGTTCCTTCCGGAGCAACATTCAGTGGCATAAGAAAAATAGGATTTGCCTGCGACCTTAAGAAGATAAAAGAAACCACTCCGGTAGCATATCTTAAAGAATGGGCAAAGGCTTTTGACGCAGAGCTCGGCGTGCTGAATGTTGATTATAATAAAGATAGTTTCAGTGAAGAAATAAAATCGAAAACAGCATTGCTTCAATCGTTATTAGGCGAAGGTGTAAAAACCGGTTTTTTCTTTATTAATAATGAAGATGTGGAAACCGGGATTAACGAGTTTGCAGAGAATAATAATCTTGACCTGCTGATTGTAGTGCCAAGAAAGCATAACCTTTTTGAAAGATTATTTCAAAAAAGTCATGCATCAGAACTGGTATTTCATTCGCATATTCCAATCCTTTCCATTCACGAAAAGGAAGATTAGAATTCAGCATTTTTTGGTGTGCGTGGAAAAGGAATAACATCTCTTATATTGCTCATGCCGGTAACAAACTGCACCATTCTTTCAAACCCAAGCCCAAAGCCGGCGTGCGGAACAGTGCCGTACCTGCGGGTATCAAGATACCAGTATAGTTCTTCCGCGGGAACATGCATTTCTTTCATGCGTGATTCAAGCCTGTCTAATCTTTCTTCACGCTGTGAGCCGCCGACTATTTCGCCAATGCCCGGCGCAAGTATATCCATTGCGGCTACGGTTTTGCCATCATCATTCTGGCGCATATAAAAAGCTTTTATAGCGGCAGGATAATTTGTAACGATAACGGGTTTTTTAAAGTGTTTTTCTACGAGATAGCGCTCATGCTCACTTTGCATATCTATACCCCACTTTACCTCGTACTGAAATTTCTTTTTCTTGTAAGGTGGAGATTGCAGCAGAATGTCTATAGCTTCGGTATAAGTGATCCTTTCAAAGCTGTTATTCAACACAAAGTCTAATTTTTCTGTCAGCCCCATTTCACTGCGTTTATCCTGCGGCAGTTGTTTTTCTTCTTCGGCGAGGCGCTGCGCTAAAAAGTCGAGGTCTTCCCTGTTATGCTCAAACACATACTTAATAAGGTACTTGATAAATTCTTCAGCAAGGTTCATATTATCTTCAAGATCGTAAAAAGCCATCTCGGGTTCTATCATCCAGAACTCGGCAAGATGACGTGGGGTGTTGGAGTTTTCTGCCCTGAAGGTGGGTCCGAAAGTATAAATATCACCAAGTGCTGTTGCGCCCAGCTCTCCCTCCAACTGCCCGCTTACGGTAAGGTTGGTTGATTTGCCAAAGAAATCTTCCTTAAAATCAATTTCTCCGTTATCGTTGCGAGGCGGGTTGTTGAAGGGTAAAGTAGTTACCCTGAACATTTCCCCTGCGCCTTCTGCATCACTGGCCGTAATAATAGGCGTGTGCAGGTATACAAAACCCTTTTCATTAAAAAATTTGTGCACGGCAAAAGCAAGGCTATGGCGAATACGGAAGATAGCGCCAAATGTGTTTGTTCTGAACCGCAGGTGAGCAATTTCTCTCAAAAACTCCAGGCTGTGTTTTTTAGGCTGCAAAGGATATTTTTCAGCGTCGCTATCACCCAAAACTTCAATTTCGGTTGCCTTGAGCTCCAGCTTTTGTCCTTTTCCCTGGGAGGGAACAACAATACCTTTAACCTTTAATGCCGCCGATATAGTAAAACGCTTTAAAAGCGATTCGTCAAATTTGCCTAATTCCGCAACAACCTGCAGATTTGCATTGGTTGAGCCATCGTTAAGCGCTATAAACTGGTTATTTCTGAAGCTCTTAATCCATCCCATTACGGTAACTTCCTGTTCTTTAGGCTCTTGAGCGAGCAATTGCTTTATTTTTACGCGGTTATTGAACATATTATTGTTTTAGATAAGAAACCCTGTTTTAATGGCGTTATAATAGTTGAAAAATAAATGAGGGCAAAGATAAGAGGGAAAAATTTTTTTACTTTCCAGAAATTTAATGTAACATTGCTGCGGAATCAGGCTGAACAGTTCTAACCTTGCTCCAGGATTTTTTCAGTTTAATCATTCCGCGCCTTTTCATTCAACCAAAAATTCATTTCAACATTTTCTCTTTCAAATTTCAAAGTAGTAATGGTGTTTGATGATAAGATGTTAAACCTATAGTGTATTATTTATGTATGATATCTTGCAATTGAACGATATGCTCGTTCCTGAACTGCTTGATGTTGCTGAGCAACTTAGCATTCCCAATGCAAAAAAATTAGACAAGCAGGAACTTATTTATAAAATTTTAGACAAGCAGGCGATTGTAAACAGCGCCGGCGCTGCAAAAACCGAAGAAAAAGGTAAGCGCAAAAGACTTGTAAAAACCACAACCGCTAACAGCACCGAGGAGGCTATCGTTGAGTCTGAGAGCGAGAAAGCTCCTGCTGCACCGGCTCCAAAAAGAAAAAAATCTGCCGGAGAGCCTGAAAAAAAACCGGAGAAAAAAATTATAAAGAAATCCAGGTTAGCCGAACCGGAAGATGAAACTGCGGATGAACCGGAAATTCCTTTAAATATTGATGCTATTGCAGAAGAAGATGCTGCCCCGGAGGCAGAGGTTAATGAAGTTTCGTTGCCGGTTGACCTTCCGGTAGTAGAAGAACCCCAGGCCGAAAGAAGGAGCTATCCTCAACGCCGCGAGCAAAATTTCAATATTGAATTTGATGGTGTAGTAATGAGTGAAGGCGTGCTGGAAATGATGCCTGATGGGTATGGCTTTTTAAGAAGCAGCGACTATAACTATCTTTCTTCTCCTGACGATATTTATGTATCTCCATCACAGATAAAATTATTTGGCTTAAAAACCGGGGATACAGTTTCCGGGTCTGTTCGCCCGCCAAAAGAAGGCGAAAAATATTTCGCCCTTTTAAAAGTGGAAGCGATCAATGGTAAGTCGCCTGAAGAAGTAAGAGACCGTGTGCCATTCGATTATCTTACACCACTTTTTCCGTTCGAAAAATTAAACCTGTTTACGCAGCCATCTGCATACAGCACCCGCATGATTGACCTGTTTACGCCGATAGGTAAAGGCCAGCGTGGTTTGATCGTGGCGCAGCCAAAAACGGGTAAAACCGTTTTATTAAAAGAGATAGCGAACGCTATTGCGGAAAATCATCCTGAATGTTACCTGATGATTGTGCTTGTAGATGAAAGACCGGAAGAGGTAACCGATATGGAAAGAAGCGTGAAGGCAGAAGTAATTGCTTCTACATTTGATGAACCGGCAGAAAAGCATGTAAAAGTTTCTACCATAGCATTGCAAAAAGCAAAACGCCTGGTAGAGTGCGGGCATGATGTGGTGATTTTGCTGGATTCCATCACCCGTTTGGCAAGAGCGCATAACACCGTTGCACCTGCATCTGGTAAAGTATTATCCGGTGGTGTGGAGGCGAATGCGATGCAAAAGCCAAAACAGTTTTTTGGCGCTGCGAGAAAAATTGAAAACGGAGGTTCTCTCACCATATTAGCAACAGCATTAATTGATACCGGTTCAAAAATGGATGAAGTGATTTTTGAAGAATTTAAAGGAACCGGTAACATGGAATTGCAGTTAGACAGAAGATTAGCCAACAGGCGTATCTTCCCTGCTATCGACCTTGTCGCTTCATCTACCCGCCGCGAAGATTTATTGTTAGACAGGGATGTATTGAAGAGAATGCATTTGCTCCGTAATTATCTTGCAGATATGAATGCTGAAGAAGCAATGAATGAATTGCTGAAACGTATGCGTGGCACAAAAGATAACCAGGAGTTTTTGGCAAGTATGAATAGTTAGAATCGTAAGAGCGAAAGTATAATAGTGAAAAGTGAGATGTGAAACGGGTTTTCATATCTCACTTTTCTCGTTTTTCCTCTCTCCGACAGGAATGTTACACATGCGGCGAAAAATTGAAATGTGCCTGATAGAAATAATAGGGAAATAAATATTACATTTGAAAATACCCTCATCTTTTTACCTTGTATTTAACACCAAAAGTCCCTTACTATGACACAAATTGCTATTCAAAAACAGCTCGAAGCCATCAGGGTCGTTACGGAAAAGGCTCTTAAATCAAAAGAGGCATCCAGGAAGATTCTTATAGATGCCGGAATTATAAAAGAAAAAAAAGACACCGGACGACCTGCTAAGGGTACAAAAAAATAATAACTGTTGGCCTATCATCAACCTTTTCAAATAACAGGCTTCCATAGCTGTGATAGGGAGATTGGATTGGCTGTTTTGAACGGTAAAAAGGAGTTGAACCATAGTAATAATGACTGGGACTGGTTAGGAGGAGGTGTTTATTTTTGGGAACAAAATCCAATGAGAGCACTTGAATATGCTGAAGAATGTAGATCAGGAGCTCAGAAAAATAAAATCCCTGTCAAAACACCCTTTGTTCTTGGTGCTATTATAGAACTGGGCAATTGTTTAAACCTAATGGAACCAATGTCATTAGGAATTATAGAATCAGCTCATAATGCTTTAAAAGAGGTGTATAAAAATTCAGGAGAAAAACTTCCAATAAATAAAGGAGCTAATCGGAAGCTTGATTGCGCTGTAATAAAGTATGTGCATGAAACGCGAAGGGAAACAAACCAACAGCCATATGACACAATACGATGCCCTTTTCAGGAAGGCCTGCCTGTATATGAAACCTCAAATTTTACAAAACGGTTACATATTGAAATTTGTGTAATCAACAGGGATTTAATAAAAGGTTATTTTCTTCCCAGACCAATTGCAGACTTTAATCCATATTTGTAATCAATCAATATCAAAAGAACTCAGGTTTTTAAAGTGCCCATTTAATTTTATACGATCCTTCAACGCCTCTGTTTCGTTTAATACCGGCAATACTTTGGCAAAATGCCGCTTCAGGTATTCCTGTCGTTGCAATTCAAGCATCAGGGTAAGCATTTCATATTCTTCCTCAACAGAAAGCCCGCAATGATGGGCAATATCATAAGCCGATAATTCTTCTTCAGGCTTTTTATATGTTTTGGAGATATTTAAAATCCTGTGCATCTCCTTCATTCCGGTCAGCACTTTTTTCATCAGGTCTTTACTGCCTGTAAAGCTGTTGGGCGGGTAATTTACTATAGCACCACTATATAGTTTATCAGGGATTGTTTTAATGATTTCGAGTATACGAAAAACCTCAATGCCTTTAGTGCGGATATCCATTTCACCATTATCGTAGCTTTTGACGATCTCTTCTATTTTTACCGAAGTTCCCCATTCGCTCACTTTATTATTGATCACTGCCGGAATGCCAAAAGGTTTTCCATCCTTAAAACATTCTGTTATCAACTGCTTATACCTCGGCTCAAAAATATGCAGGTTTAAATCTTCTCCGGGAAAAACAACAATAGCCAAAGGAAAAACAGGAATAAAATTCGTCATCACTAAAACGTTTAAATATTTTCCGGCATTACTTACCACCCCCACCACTTCTCACGCTCCCTTCACCCATTCCACAGAACCCCAGGTTAAAACCTTTTTCTTTCCTGCATTCACAATTAATGATCCGTCATTTGTAATGCCGAGCACTTCGGCTTCAAATGTTATATTTTCTTTTTTAAAAATTACTTTTTCATTGAGCTTATATAAAGCCTTTTGATAATCAAGCAAAATAGCTTCTGCAGAAGATTCCAGCACTTCGTATCTTTTATCCAAAAAACCGCAAAGCTCTTTTGCAAGCAGGGAAACATCATATTTTTTTCCGGTAATACAGGAAAGAGAAGTTGCTTTAAATGCGCCAAAATCTGTTTGATTAATGTTTATTCCAACACCAATCACCGCATATAACCATTTTTTATCTCTTATTACATTTTCAATCAATATACCAACTGTCTTTCTGTCACGCCAATAAATATCATTAGGCCATTTTATCCTTGTTTCTTCACCGGCGTAATGCTTAAAAAAATCATAAATTCCTAATGCTACAGCAGCAACAAGGTGAAAAGAATTATCGGGGCGCAAAAAACCCGGCTCAATAACAAAGCTCATGGTGATGTTTTGCCCGGGTTCTGTTATCCAATGTTTACTGCGCTGCCCTTTTCCCTGCGTTTGTTGCAACGCAAGCCATGCATCTCCGTGTTTTGCCAAACGGGCATGTACTTTTTGCATGGCATAGTTGTTGGTGCTATCCACACTGTCTAAAATGCTTAAAAACCGTCCAAATGAATGCATGGGGAATTACCGGAATTAATTACTATTTTTGAGCAAGTTAGATAATAAGCAAACAAATATGCATCCTGGAAGATGCAATTAAACAAAACAAAAAATCAACCCCGTAAAAGCAGGGTAAATTTAAAAATTCTTTCTATTGACATCATTACAAGTGTTAAGTGAACGCCCCAAACGTTCAGCAAGATTAACGAGGAACAGCAAGCTTTTTAAAACGATCATAAACGCAATACGTAATAAGAAAGGTGAAAATATTATTTCACTTGATCTCCGTAAGGTGGGTGAAGCTGTTGCGGATTTTTTTATTGTTTGCGAAGCATCAAGCAACGTGCAGATAAAAGCGATAGCGGATGCTATACAGGAAGAAGTGAAAGAAAAATGCGGCGAAAGCCCATACCGCCACGAAGGCTACCAGGCATTGCAATGGGTGTTGATTGATTATGTAAATATTGTTGTTCATATTTTTCAACCGGAGACCCGCAAGTTTTACAAACTGGAAGAAATGTGGAATGATGGCGAGCAGGTGGAACATGAACCATAAATTTCTTTTTTACAGGCAGTATAAAATAATAATTATAAGAAACTGTTTTAACTACTAATTTTTAATACGCGTAGATGTTTTATGGCACAAGACAATAATCAGAATAAAATACCCGGATTCAATAAAAGAGGCGAAGGGAGTGATGATAAGTCGCAGAAAAAAGGCCCCCGCTTCAGCATATACTGGGTATATGGAATAGTTGCGCTTACATTGGTAATAGTTCAGTTATACAAAGGTGTTTCTCCAACAGCAACAGTAATTACCGATTTAAAGTTCAGGAATGAAATGCTTGCAAGCAATGACATTCAAAAACTGGAGCTGGTACGTAATAAAGATGTTGTGAGGGTTTTTGTAAATAAGGACAGCTTAAATAAAAAAATTTACCAGGAAGCGCTTGGCGACAGGTGGGCGATTGTATCAAAAACCGATGGCCCCCATTTTCAGTTTGAAGTGCCGGATGCAAAAACCTACCAGGGTACAACCCTTGCGGAATTTTATAAAGAACATCCTAATGTAAAAGAAGTTCCTGTAAATATTGTGAGTGACCCGGAATGGTTTGGCTCTCTGCTGAACTATATATTTCCTTTATTAATGTTTGCGCTGTTGTTTGTATTAATGATACGCAAAGTTGGTGGACCCGGCGGCGGTGGCGGACCCGGCGGAATTTTCAGTATCGGAAAATCAAAAGCTACCTTGTTTGAAAAAGGCACAAAAGTTACTATCACGTTTGCCGACGTTGCCGGATTGGAAGAAGCAAAGCAGGAGGTGATGGAAATTGTTGACTTTTTAAAGAACCCCAAAAAATACACAGCATTGGGCGGTAAAATACCTAAAGGCGCATTACTGGTAGGCTCACCCGGCACAGGTAAAACCCTGCTTGCAAAAGCTATGGCTGGCGAAGCACAGGTTCCTTTCTTCAGTATGAGTGGTTCTGACTTTGTTGAATTATTTGTGGGTGTGGGCGCCAGCCGTGTAAGAGACCTGTTTAAACAGGCAAGAGAAAAAGCGCCATGTATTATATTTATAGATGAGATTGACGCGATAGGCAGGGCAAGAGGTAAAAATGTGATGATGAGCAATGATGAAAGAGAGAATACGCTGAACCAATTGCTGGTAGAAATGGATGGATTTGGAACAGACAGCGGTATTATTATTCTTGCTGCAACCAACCGCCCGGATGTACTGGATAGCGCACTTTTGCGCCCCGGTCGTTTTGATCGCCAGATCACCATTGACAAACCGGATGTAAAAGGAAGAGAAGAAATCTTCAATGTGCATCTTAAGCCTATCAAAACTTCAGCCAAACTGGACGTTCATAAGCTCGCAGAACAAACACCCGGATTTGCAGGAGCAGATATAGCGAATGTTTGTAACGAAGCCGCGTTGATAGCAGCCCGTAAAGGCAAAACAGAAGTAGAAATGGATGATTTCCAGGATGCGATTGATCGTGTGATTGGTGGTTTGGAAAAGAAGAACAAAATCATTTCACCGGATGAAAAGGAGATCATTGCCTACCACGAAGCCGGCCATGCAATATGCGGATGGTTTTTGGAACATGCATATCCTTTATTAAAAGTAACAATCGTTCCTCGCGGTACAGCAGCATTGGGATATGCACAGTATACGCCGAAAGAGCAATACTTATACAATACCGATCAGTTAAAAGATCAGATATGTATGACGCTTGGCGGAAGGGCGAGTGAAGAAATTTTCTTCGGAAAGATTTCAACAGGTGCAAGCAATGACCTGCAGCAGATCACCAAGATTGCGTACTCCATGATAACGGTGTATGGTATGAATGATAAGATCGGTAATATCAGTTATTATGACCCGCAGCAGGATAATTACTTTACCAAGCCATATAGTGAAGAAACCGGAAAGCTGATTGATGAAGAAGTTAGAAAACTTATTGATGAGGCATATGTGAGAACGAAAAACCTGTTAACCGAGAAAAAACAGCAGGTTGAAATACTGGCGAAAGAGTTGTTGAAGAAAGAAGTTTTATTCCAGAGCGATCTTGAGTATTTGATTGGTAAAAGACCTTTTGAAGAAAAGAAACCCGCGGATCTTGTACATAATAACGGTCAGGAAGGAACACACCATGAAGAAGGGGGAATAAGCGCAGGTGTTCCGCCAACGGAAATAATACCAACCCCATAGGGTTGCAATTATATATCAGGTTCAACTAAAAAGCACTGAGAAATCAGTGCTTTTTAGTTGAACAATGCCGCACCCTCATGCAAAAGATATTACCTTAGTTATGAGGGATGCAGATGCGGCAAGAAAAATTCCGTACATTGATTCATTGAAACTGCAAAGCAATCATGACAGATAGTTTAGCGCTGGAGCCCCCCTTGTACCCGCCAATTGACTGCTCTTATTGCAAAAAACCGCCCTCCTTCAAAGCCATCAATATATTAAAATTTCTATCCTCTGCTCCTTCAGGAGTATTTTCCAACGATTCGCCTTTTAATACACCCTCACTCCAATTAAAAACCTTTTTATGTTCCGGAAATTTAGCTGCCTGCTGTTCCAGCCATTCCTTCGCCTGATCTTTACCGTTAGCTTTTGATATTGCCAGTGCAGTTATTAATGCATTGGAAGGAAGAAAATTACTGATGGTATTTTCTGTGGCGGGTTTAAAGCTGATTATTTTATTGAGCAGCGCTTTTGCTGCCGGACCATCTTTTTTCTGCCCGGTAAGATACAGCATCCAGTCTTCCAGCCTGGTATCTATATTATCTTCATAGGGTTTGCCAACACCCAGGTTTTCCGGCCATAACTTTCCCTGCGCTATAAATTTTTTAGCAACAGAATATTTCTTTTGTTGCAATGCGGCTACCGCCTGCATCAATTTTGCTTCACGATACAATAGCCTACCCTCTGTTGCACCTTCAAAAGGAATAATTTGTAAGCCGGTTAGTAACCTATCGGTTTCGGCATATTTCTTATTCAGCAAAAGCATTCTGGCATACAGCATTCCCATAATAAGATTATCAGGATGCTCTTTATGAAAAGCTGTTGCAATAGCCAATGCTTTTTCTGGTTGATTATGCCCCATATAATATTCAGCCAATAATTTTTGATAACGCCATCCCGTGGCATCCAGTTGGGCTGCTCTTTTTAAATCTGCCAGCGTCTGTGTCGTATCGGTATTCATTACCTGCGACCTCACCACATAAAAAGGGGCAAATGCCGGTTCATCTTTACATGACAATAATAAATCCTTGCTCTCTGCTATTCTGTTACGGTCGCGGTAAATAAGCGCCAGTTGATATTTCAGCATCCAGTCTGGCTGTTTTTGTAAAAGGTGTTCAAAAACCATTGCAGTTTCTGCGCGAAAAGGAAATGCAAGTGCAGCAGAAACATTGGTAAAATCAGCAGTCTCATTATTTAAAAATGCCAACCAACTGGTTGACTCCGGATTGGCTTCCATTCTTTTAAAAAGATCTTTTGCTTCTTCTATACACCCTGTTGTATAATACCAGATCGCCATTTCTGTATAGGTTTCTCCCGGCAGCTCATTTCTTATTAATGAATAGAAGTTTTTGCTGGTGCTGCTATCCGGGTGTAAAAGATATTGCTCATAGCGTGCAAAATGATTGATGGGATCAATTTGCAGGATGGTTTGAAGAACATGTTCCGCACCTGTCACATTCCCGGATTCTCTGTTTGCAACAGCCTTAACAAGGTATGCGTTAACGTTAGTCGCATTCTGAAGCACAGCTTTATCAGCATAAGCTATGGCATCTTTATACATTTCTTTTTTGCAATGCAGCCTGGCTAACTCCGTAAAGGCAGGGCTTTTAAAAGAGGGTGATAAAGTTGCGATGCTCAATCCTTCAATAGCGTCTGTTTCATTACCCAGCGCAAGGTTGATCAATCCGTAATAATAATTGGTTTCTCCATCATGCGTATCAAACTGTAAACATTGTTTAATGGCTTGCAATGCCGGTTCATATTGCATGTTCCTGTATTGCAGAACAGCCATTTGCAACAATGCAGGAATGAACAAAGCGTCTTTTTTAAGACTTGCTTTTAATTTTATTTCCGCTTCGGGATATAATTTCTGATCAAACAATTCTTTGCCTTGTACATATAAACCGTATGCAGTATTCCAGTCAAACGCATCATTTGACGCCAATGGGCGACTGATTACATTATGCTGTGGGTTGCTGTTATATATAAGTTTATTTTTTCCGAGTGTTGCTATCAGCGCTTCCGCATTTACATCGGCTTTAACAGAATCTGAAAATGTTTGTAAAGGAGACAAGCGTATTTTCCTGCTGTAAACATTTGTTCCATTATGGTTAACCACCAGGCTGTCATCAATAGTTTGCACGGCAGAGAAATATAATTTGATCCAGCCGTTTTCATATTGCATATTCAATGCGCCATAGTGGTTAGCTTCAGCAATGCCCTTTGTGTTTTGTATAGGATACCAGTATTCCTTCCAGTTATCAGAAGCATAGGGCTCAAAGCCTATATGCTTAAAAGGCGTGAATGAACTTTGAGGCGCATTTTGATTAAACAAACGTCCCGATTGTATTTCAACATACTGACCATCTGTATCAGTCAACATTTTTTCCCAAATCATTCCCTGTCGCGATAAACCCCATATCCAGATTTTTTTACCGGCTTTATCATCATAGCTCCCATAGCGAACTATACCATCTTCCGTTTGGTGATAATATGCACCAAAAAAATTGGTAAGCTTTCCGGTAACGTGATAAGATTTTGGTCCGCCGAAATCATTCTCTTCATAAAAATTGATTTTCTTTCCATTGCTTTTGTTTACCGGCCAATCGTTGTATTCTCCGCCATGACCAATATAATATGTGCCCGGAAAAACAAATTCAAGATTGCCTTTTGCAGGCATTCCCAGATTCATCCAGTGATAATAGGGTTGAGTAAAAGAACTGTTATTATACCAAAAGGATTGTGTGCTGAAATATGCTTTATCTTTTGGAAGATTTATTTCAATGCGCCAGTTGCTGCGGGTAAGCAAGTCAAGTACGCCAATAATGCAGCTTACACTCCCGTCTTCGTTTTGGCGGGTAATATAATCAACCGGTGTAGAGCAATTGGGCGTGTGACCAATAATGCCATAGTTTGCTTCAAGCCCGCCGCTTGTCCAGGGACCACGCATACCAATATCTCTAAACTTTACAACGTGATTATAATAAATAAATGGCTTGCCGGTTTTTTTAACGGTAGCGGCCCATATTTTGCCGCCAACTTCCGGTAATATTATTAAGGAAATATAGTCATTCTGCAGCTCCACTACTTTCCATTCTTTGTTTACCGGCTTATCCGTAAACCCATCAAACCTGAAATAAGGGTATACATTGCTGGTTAAGGCAATAGGGCTGGGATCAGAAAACGGATAAGTAGTAAACACTTTTTTGTATTCGCTTACAGTAGCATTTGACTGAGCAGAAGCAGAAAAAGCAATAATGATAAGAATGAAAAAAAGAAACCGGCGCATGAGCAGCTCATTTTGAATATTAGAAGAAATGTATTCAAATGTATTGGAAATACAGTAAAAATTCAGTTGCAAACGATTGCCTGAAATATAGGTTTGATCAGGATGTTTGCACGCCGAATAAATATCCTGTAAAAGCGGAAGCGGCCATTGAAGCGGTTCCCCAAATGCAGATACGCAATGCGGATTTTAAAATTGGTGAACCACCTGCTTTTGCTGCAAGTACACCAGAGAAGGCAAGAAACAAAATGGCAAAGCCATATTGATAATAAATCATTTGTTGCAGCGGAGCAAAAACAGCAACTGATAAAGGAAGGATAGCGCCGGTTATAAAAGATGCCGCAGATGCAAAAGCTGCCTGCAGCGGTTTTGGTTGTGTAAATTCATTGATGCCAAGTTCGTCTTTGGCATGTGCTTCCAACGCATTTTTATTGGTTAATACTGTTGCCACCTGCATGGCAAGCGGTTTATCCAATCCTCTTGCTTCATATATTTTTGCCAGCTCTTCCAATTCAACTTCAGGCATTTCTTCCAGTTCTTTTCTTTCTCTTTCAATGTCTGCATTCTCAGTATCTGATTGTGAACTTACTGATACATATTCACCGGCTGCCATCGACATAGCGCCGGCCACCAAACCCGCAAGCCCTGCAAGTATAATAGCATTACGATTGGCGCTTGCAGCGGCCACACCAATAATAATACTTGTAGTAGAAAGAATGCCATCGTTAGATCCTAATACTGCTGCACGCAACCAGCCGCTCCGGTTTACATAATGCTTTTCTAAAATACTGACGGATAAGGACATTGCTTTTTGTACAAAGTGGAGTAAATTATTGCTTTAATGATGATTTTGGGTGTATTCTAAATTTTCGCTGCATATTAGTTTTGCCCTCACCCCTTTATCCCCTCTTCACAGAGTGGCGAGGGAAGTAATGGTGCGAAAATTATATATACCCGCTGTTTCACTCTATGGTTGTGAGGATATTATGCAACAAGTTCGTCCTGGGTAATAGCATGTTGCCTGATTTTTGATTTTATATTTTTGATTTGCTTTTTTCTCATATGTTCTAAATACTGTGTTGTTGATTGTGGCAGGTAAGGTTGTTTTTTAACTAACATATTCCAGACAATCACTGCCAGTTTTCTGGCAGTGGCAACTATAGCGGCAGGTCTGCCTTTTTTATAACAGATGCGTTTAAAGAAATGGGTTAAGTAATCTCCATTTTTTTTATTGCCAATACTGTTTGCCGCATGCATAAAGGCATGAGTAAGCCTGTTTTTACCCTTGGGTGTTCCGGAGCTTTTAACTTTATCGCCTGTCTTCTTTACATTAGGGGCTACCCGCAGCCAACTGCTGAATTGCTTGCCGGTAGGAAAGCTTTTTAAATCCAGTCCCGTTTCTGCTACCAGGCATAATAAAAAGCCTAACCCAATCCCATCTATTGCAGTCAGGTCAACACCTCCGCTCAGCTCAAAAGCCTTTTTCTGTAAATTAATACCGGCTTCATTTTTACGTGCTTTTTTCTTTTTGATCTTCACCTTAGCAGCGGCTATGTGACCGGGCTGTTGCTGTTGGATTTGCCGGTTCAGTGCTGTTTCTATTGCCTTATCACATTCATCTATTTTCTGATGATAAAATTTGTAGAGTTCATAGCAATGTTGTAGCTCAAAAAGATACTCCTGTCGCCAGTCCCCACTTAAGGCTTTCTCTATTTCTTTTGTGCTGGCTTTTACAGATGGTTGTACCAACAAGGCAAGTGCCCGGGGATTGCGCTGTCCTGCTAATATAGCTTCTACTATATCTTTACCCGAACGCCCCATTATATCGCGCAGCACCGCGTCCAGCCGGATGTTGGTCATGCGTAGCGCTTTTTGCATTTTATTGATATAGCGCGCAGCGCTTTCTACCAATGTCTGGCGGTGGCGGTAATATTGCCGGAGAGTTGTTGTAAACAGATCCGGAATAAAACTGCCTTCCGGCATACCCAGGCTGTGCATTTTTTGAATGTGCTGACAATCCTGTACATCCGTTTTGCGACCTGATACATTTTTGGTGTACTTGCCATTGACCAGCAGCGGGTTGAGCTCATATTGCTGCAACAGCACAAATAATGGCTGCCAGTAGCTGCCCGTGCTTTCAAGGGCTATGGTGGTAATGCCTTGCGCTTGTAAATACTCACATAACCGGTGCAGGTCATCGGTGTAAACACCAAATTTCTTTACATCGTCTTTGCCCTGACCAATAGCAACATAATGACTGCGGCTGCCTACATCTATACCGGCTGCATGCGGATGGATAATTTCCATTTCCATTGTGGCTTTTTGTGAAGCTTCGTTGTTAACTTTACTCATATTTCTTGTTTTTTATAAACAGCCGCCAACAGGTTGCCTTTAGAAATGAAAACTATTATATGCGGGATACAGCACAGCGCTTAACTGTCTGTTCACCATTATGTTTTTCTTATGTGCACGCCAATGGTTGCACACTGAGGCTCCCCCACCATAATTATATGCGAGTTCTATCACATCAATTTGTCATCGGTTGGGATGGCGGCTGTTTAAATTAAAAAAACAAAGCTATGCGTTTGGGCAGGATGATTTGAATTGAGGACGCTTTGGGTATATCCCATGTTTTGCGGGCGCGCCCCGCTGGGCTAATTATATATATACCTCCGGAGTCGATTTGATTTTATCTATGAAATATGCTGTTACATTTTTTTATATCATTTCTCCACACGCGTTTTTGTTATCGCGGTGCGCTGCACCTTTAGCTTACATATTTACTGTACTTACTACAAATATTATCGCTGCGCTGCAGCTTAAAACATAGCTCGTACCGGTGCAGCGCACCGTAATATTTGTAGCATTCCGGGCTACAATGGAACAAGCCGCAGCGCGGCGAGATATTATAGTATGCTTTGACCAACACAATGCTTTGAACTAAGACGCTTAAGGGTATATCCTACGTTTTGCAGGCGCCTTGCTGGGCTAATTTGGAATGCCCCGATGATTTTAGCGAACAGTATAGGGGATGGTTTTGGACATAAATTTGGGCAGACCAGTCATTTCGTCAATAAACTCAATTGTAACCGGCACATTATATTTTCCCTTTGATTTCTCTGCTGTTAAGCTGAATACTGCAATTCCCAGGTCATTATTTAAATAGTTGACGAGACTATCATATAAAGAATGCAAATAGGTTGAGACAATAGCATTTTGTTTTATTGATTGAATATATGTGGCAATGCTTTCAGAAAAGTGCATAATTTTTTCTGCGCACGGCGCCCAATATTCTGTTTTTTCTCTCTTTCGAAAATCTTGCATTTGTTGAGTTAATATTAGAAGTTTTTCCTGGCTTTGTTTTTCAATAAAAAGTGTAGAGGTTTCGAGAGACTCGTTTAACATTGAATAATAAAATCCTTTGTCTTTTTGATTATTCTTACAAGCGTTCAACAATATTAACAGTAGTAAAAGGGAGAAGCGTTGCATAAAGGGTATTTGTACCAAGATAATCAGCGCCGGAGGATTATAATAATGTGGGCGGCTTATAATTATGTTAATGCTTTTTATAAACCGTATAGGCTTAAAGCAAGGTGATATCTCCTTGCTGAATAGTATTTCTGCAGTACAAGCGAAGCGTGGCAGGGAACAATGATAGCAGCAATGCAGCTAAGTACATAAAAATCATAGTTTCCGTTACCTTTACGCATTATTTATTCAGCCGACAATGCAAATTTCCGCAGGAAAAAAAATATACTTTCTTTCTGATTTTCATTTGGGTGTTCCCGACCATGCATCGAGCCTGCAAAGGGAAAAGCGGATTGTTCAATTTCTGGATGAAGCGAAGGCTGATGCCGCAGTGATTTTTATTGTGGGCGACCTGTTTGATTTTTGGTATGAGTATAAAAAAGTAGTGCCGAAAGGATTTGTGAGAATACTGGGCAAAATGGCGGAAATAACAGACAGCGGTATACCAATGCATTTTTTTGTAGGCAATCATGATATGTGGATGAGCGGCTATTTTGAAAAAGAACTGAACATTCCGGTATATCATGAACCGAAGGCTTTTGAATTTAACGGGAAGAAGTTTTTGGTTGGTCATGGCGATGGCTTAGGTCCGGGCGACCACGGCTATAAGTTTATGAAGAAAATTTTCCGCAATAAATTCTGCCAGGCATTGTTTGGCATCCTGCCGCCATATATCGGAATGGGTATCGCGCATCGTTCCAGCAAAAGTAGTCGCGCCGCTACAGGCGATAGTGATGCAACATTTTTAGGAGAAGAAAATGAATGGCTGATTACTTACTGCAAAGAAGTATTGCAGAAAGAGCATTTCGATTATTTTATTTTCGGACACCGGCATTTACCAATAGATTTTCAACTAAAAAATAACAGCCGGTATATTAATCTGGGTGATTGGATACGTTATTACAGTTATGCGGAATTTGACGGGCAGGATGTTTACCTGAAATATTACACAGCTTGAGAATATTGCTTTTTACCATATTAGTTTGTTTGGCATCAACCGCGATAGCGCAGGAAAATGCCGGTGTAGAAAACCCTTCAGGCATAGCTGACACCGAGGCGCTAAGCGTGTTTGCTCCGGATGCAGCGGCATTTACGGTTGACAATCTTGGTAACCTGTATATTTTAACTTCTAAAGGCTTGCTTAAGAAATATAATAACAGGGGAGATTCGCTGAATGTATTTAATGACGTGAGGCGCTATGGTTCAGTATATGCAATAGATGTTACGAATCCCTTGAAAGTGTTATTATATTACCGCGATTTTTCTACGGTGGTAATGCTTGACAGGTTTTTAAACAGGATTAATATTGTTGACCTTCGCAAATCTGGTATTTTCCAGGCAAAAGCGATAGCACTTTCTTATGATAATAATATCTGGGTTTTTGATGAGCAATCCGCTAAGCTTAAAAAAACGGCAGATGACGGCACGCTGCTGAGTGAAACTGTTGATTTGCGGCAGGTGTTGAATGCCGTTCCTTCTCCTGATAAGATTATTGACAGGGATGGGCTTGTGTACCTGTATGATAAAGACAAAGGACTTTATATTTTTGATTATTACGGCGCGTTAAAAAACGAACTTGCTATTACAGGGCTTACTGATTTGCAGGTAATCAACAGAACGATATTGGGAAGAAAAGAAAATAAGTTTATAAGATATACCTTAGGCACATTTGATATGCGGGAAGTGGAACTTCCCGGAATAATCAGGCAGGCAGAAGACATTCGTATTATGCAACCTGGTATATATATAAGAAACAACCAGGGCATAGCGTTGTTTAAATACCGCTAAAAAGCGCGTGTAATGAATAATTTTTTAGATAGCATATTTTTAGATAACAGCATACAGGATTACCTGGTGGTAGGCCTCGTGATTTTGGGCATATATATATTGAAAAAGTTTTTCAGCAAACCGCTTGTTGCCGCCATCATATTTTTTTTAAAATTAGCGGGCAGGCAAATAGATAAAAAAGCATTTAACGACCTTATTCTTAAACCACTCGAACAGTTCCTGATTGTTTTTACCTCTTTCATTGCATTGATTTCCTTAAAATTTCCACGGGTATTTATTTTTAGTTTTTACAGAACCAATACCCAAATTATTCTTGAAAGAATTGGATTAAGCCTGGTGATTATATATTTTTTCAGGTTACTGATAAGGATGATAGATTACCTGGCGTATGTTATCAGCAAGAAAGCCGGTGAAGAATCAGGACAGGAAGAAAACCAGCTGGTAATTTTTTTTAAAGATTTTTTAAAAGCAATCGTATTTATAGCAGGGCTTTTTACTGTTATCAAATTTGCATTCCGCTACCAGATATCGGAATTGCTTACAGGATTGGGAATAGTTGGTGCTGCATTAGCGCTTTCTGCAAGAGAAAGCCTGGAAAACCTGATTGCATCTTTCATTATATTTTTTGATAAACCCTTTGCGGTTGGCGATACGCTTAAAGTGCAGAACATTACCGGTACGGTTGAAAAAATTGGCTTGCGCAGCACACGTATACGCACAAGCGAAAAAACTTATGTAAGTGTGCCCAACAAACAAATGGTGGATAGTATAGTAGATAACCTGAGCTTGCGCACCCAACGCCGGGCTGATTTAAAACTTGAATTAAAATCTACTACTAATGCGCAAAGTTTACAGGCGCTGTTGGATGGTATTAAAAAAATATTGCAACATCCAAAAATTGAAAACCGCGTTTTGTTTTTGGGAGACATTGTGCAGCAGGGTGGTTATCTTGTGCATATAGAATATTATACAGCTCCCATTCCTGCGGAAGAATTTAACCAGGTAAAGCAGGAAGTAAACCTCGCCATTATACAACTGATGGAAAACCTGGGTATAGAAGTTGTGGGTGCAAAGCATACAGCGGGATAGGTATGCAATTTATGAGCCCGATGGTATTGCTGACAGCCTGTCTGCAGCTACCGTGTATACACGGATATATACTTTTAATATCGATAATATTATTGTGCAATATGGGTGCAGCGCACCTCAATATCCGCCTGCTGCGGGCCGGTTTGTAGTATTGCAAAATTGCGTGGGGCAAGCCACAGCGCGGCGCAATATTAATCTGCCTCATTGGTGTTTTACTACCACGGTGTGCTGCAGTTATATAAACCACGGCTCTTCCGGAATTTGTATAGATACTGTTACCGGCTGGTCAACTTTTAAATTATCTGTCGCGGTTTTGATAGTAATAAAATGTTGATTGATGACGATATCAACTTCATAATAATCTCCGGCAAATGATATTTTCTTTACTACTCCTTTCAGCACCGGTTTTTGCGTTCCGTTCACCGTGCATTGTGAAGAGCGGACAAACAAATTTTTTCCACCCGGTACAATATAATTTATAACACTGCCCGGCAGTAAAATATATTTTCCAAAAAGCCCGGCGGCATATTCATTAACCGGTTTTTTATAAATCTCTTTAGGGGAGCCCTGCTGAATAACTGCTCCGTTTTGTATAATTAAAATATTCTCCGCCCACGATAATACATCCTGCGGGTCGTGCGATACAAGTATACAGGTGAGCTGCAGCGTTTCACTAATGTCTTCTATAACTGATTTTAAAATTGTTTTGTGTGTAAAATCAAGATTGGAAAAAGGTTCATCAAGTAATAATAGTTTGGGAGAAGTAACTAATAATCGGGTAAGCGCAATGCGTTGTCTTTCTCCGCCGGAAATTTGATTTGTCCGGCGCTTCAGCAAATGATTAATGCGGCAGATTTTATAAATGTTTTGCGCCTCGTCTTCATCAAGGGTGTTGCCGTAAGATAGTATCTCCTCAACACGATAATTATTTCTTAATTCAAAATGCTGCGACAGGTATGCAATGCCTTTATGCCCGGGAATAAGCGTGTCAAGCGGGTTTGCTACTTTTTCTCCCCTGAATAAAACCACGCCGGCGTCTGCATGCGCAAGCCCGCCAATGATTTTTAGCAGCGTGCTTTTGCCGGAGCCTGTTGCGCCGGCAATAGCCGTTTTGCTGAATTGTTCAATAGTAAAATTGATGTTCTTTATTTCAAAACCCAGTTCATCTTTCCTGTATATTGCCGATACTTTTAAAAAATCCATTAGTGCTTATGTTTATTTACCTGTGCAATTCATAATAATTAACCGGGAGCTGAGAACGTAAATATGCAATTTCATTTTCCGAAAGTGGCGGTGCAAGTGTAGCCGCAATAATATCGCGGAGTTGCTCAGGCGTACGAATGCCCACCACCGCAGCCGTTATTTCCTGCCGCATCAATACAAATTGCAAAGCTGTTTGCGATGCAGTTCTCTGTAAACCCGAAATAGCCTGTACGGCAGAAGCCATTTTGTATACCTGGTCTTCATTATAATTAAGATAAGGATTAGCGTGTTTGCCAGCCAGCAATCCTCCTGCTAAACTTCCTCTTGCCAAAATACCGATTTTGTTTTCTTCCAGTAAAGAAAAACAGGATTCTTCCGGTCGCCTGTCAAGCAAGCTATATTGCATCATTACGCTCACTATATCAGAGCGCTGCACATATTCACGTATTACATTCGGCCTGATAGAGGAGATACCATAAAACCTGATCTTACCTTGTTGCTTCAGTATTTCAAAAGCTTCAATGGTTTCATTTATCGGGTCATCAATTGTGCCGCCATGTAACTGGTAAAGATCTATATAATCTGTTTGCAACCTTCTGAGGCTTTCTTCCGCTTCAGAAAGAATATGTTCTTTGCGCGGGTTCCAGTCAAGTCCTTTGCCATCTGCGCGGCGCTGGTTACCTACTTTGGTAGCAACAATTACTTTGTTTCTTTTTTCCTTAAGTGCCTTGCCGAGGGTTTGCTCATTAAAGCCGTCCTGGTAAATATTGGCTGTATCAAAGCAGTTGATGCCAGCATCAATTGCTTCGTGAATTAAAGCAGCATTAGCCGTGTCATCTGTTCCCAGAGGCATGCAGCCAAACACCACTTCACTTACAGATAAGGTTGACTTTCCAGATGTGTGGTATTTCATGGAAAATGCTTTGTTATGCAAAGTTAGGGGATTAGCGGTCAGCTATCAGCTATGGGCTGTGAGCGGTTGCTGACTGCCGAAGGCTGACCGCTGACTGCTCAATGTTACCTATTTTTGCATCTATGCGTATTGAACAACTGTATGACCACTTCCTGCAATTTCCTTCTGTAGAAACAGATACCAGGAAGCTTAAGTTCAATGATATTTTTTTCGCATTGAAGGGCCCAAGTTTTAACGGCAATCTTTTTGCCAAACAGGCGCTTGACGCTGGCGCTGCTTTTGTAGTGGTAGATGAAGACCCGGGCTTTTCTGATAACAGGATTATCCGTACAGCTAATGCGTTGACTACGCTCCAAAATCTTGCGGGCTATCACAGGCGGCAGTTCAATATTCCTGTTGTTGCTATTACCGGCAGCAATGGAAAAACAACCACGAAAGAGTTAGTTCATTCGGTACTTTCTTCTGTATACAGAACCTATACTACCAGGGGTAATTTGAATAATCACATAGGTATACCACTTACATTGCTTTCTATTCAGAAAGACGCGGAAATAGCCGTGGTGGAAATGGGCGCCAATCACTTAAAAGAAATAGAAAGCTATTGCGTATATACTGCGCCTACTCACGGTTTAATCACTAATTGCGGTAAGGCTCACCTGGAAGGTTTTGGCGGCATAGAGGGCGTGAGAAAAGGCAAGGGAGAATTGTATGATTACCTGCGCCTGAACAATGGCACGGCTTTCGTAATGTGGGATTATGATTATCTGCGGGAGATGAGCAGGGGTATTCCTGTAATATATACGTATGGAACGGACGCCGCAAATATAACCGGTAATACTATTAAGAGTGAGCCCTTTCTTGAAATCGGCTGGACAAAAGCCGGCAATATCATGCCTGTTCAAACACAATTGGTGGGCGACTATAATCTGCCGAATGTGCTGGCGGCTGTTGCCGTGGGAAAATATTTTAAAGTTCCTGATGAAAAAATCATTGCTTCCATTCAGCAATATGCGCCATCAAACAGTCGCTCACAATTAATAGGAAAAGGAAGCAATAAAATTATACTGGACGCATATAATGCTAACCCCAGTAGTATGAAACTGGCAATTGAAAACTTTTCAAAAATACAGGCAGATGATAAAGTGCTGGTATTAGGCGCTATGATGGAGCTTGGTCCTGAAAGCAAAAAGGAACATCAGGATATTGTTTCACTCATAAAAAAGTACAATTGGAGTAATGTGATTTTAGTTGGCGGTGATTTTGAAGGCATCACAGAACCATTTATGTATTTTAAAAATGCTGCTGAAGCGGCAGGGTGGATAAAACAGCATAAGCCGGAAAATAGTTCCCTGCTGGTAAAAGGTTCAAGAAGCACAAAAATGGAAACGATACTGGAAGTATTATAATGCATTAACCTGCGGCAATACATAATAATTTTATATGAAAAGATAACCGTGAAAACTCGTTTCACTTTTCATATCTCTTGATGATATACTGACAGGATTTGACGGATATAGTATTAGTGATATACACGTTACTAAAATAATCCTCCGCTAATTCAGTTTAAATAAGGAAATTTGCAAAAATCCCAGAGGCAATGAGTGAAGAAAAAAAGCCCAGCTATTTGTTTTCGGTATTAGACAACAGGTGTCCGCGCTGTCGTACCGGAAAACTTTTTGCAAACAATAATCCTTACAAGCTTGGGTCTATTGTAAAAATGAATAAGGAATGCCCTGTTTGCGGGCAGCCAACAGAAATTGAAGTGGGATTTTATTATGGTACAGCCTATGTAAGCTATGCATTAACGGTTGCCTTTTGTGTAACTACGTTTGTGGCCTGGTGGGTATTGATTGGATTTTCTGTACAGGATGGCGATTACAGGTTATTATATTGGGGAATTATTAATGGCGTTTTGCTGATTTTGCTTCAACCGCTATTTATGCGACTTTCCAGAAGCTTATGGCTTTCCTGGTTTGTAAAATATGAACCGGACTGGAAGAACAAACCCATTTCTTCTGAAAGCGTTGAACGCGTTGTGCCGGAGCAAATGAATAACTGGTAAAACCTGCACTATCCAGCGAAAGCAATCAGCGTTAATCTGCAGGAAACCACGGCTTCAACTTTCATTCACCCGTTTAACGGGGAATACCTATCTTCATTTATAGTATAACTGCTTAACGATTGTTGTGTTTGCTTCTGTGCCGGCAGGTATTTTCATTCACTTCATCTTCCATTCATGACATTGCTCATTATCGCATTCTGCATTGTATTGCTTGTATTACTAATAACATGGGGCAAAACAAACGCCTTTCTTGCTTTTCTTATCGTGTCGTTGCTCGCAGGCTGGATGCTGGGCATACCCGTAACCAAACTTGCCGGCGCTGTTGAAAAAGGCATGGGCGATACCCTCGGCGCACTCACTGCTGTAATTATGATGGGCGCTATGCTGGGTAAGCTGGTAGCGGAAAGTGGTGCAGCCCAACAGATAGCATCATCACTGATGAAGATATTTGGCGTAAAATATATTCAATGGGCGTTGATGATAACCGGCTTTGTAATTGGTATTCCGCTGTTTTATAATGTAGGTTTTGTATTGATGGTGCCGCTTATTTTTTCCGTAGCATATCAATATAAATTGCCAGCGGTATATATCGGGTTACCTATGCTTGCTTCGCTTTCGGTTACGCATGGGTACCTGCCGCCGCATCCGGCTCCTGCAGCATTGGTTAAACAGTTTAATGCTAATATGGGTTTAACGCTTATGTACGGATTGGCGGTTGCCACTCCGGCTATCATTGTTGCGGGACCCATCTTTGCCAAAACATTAAAAAATATTGTTGCCAAACCCTTGCAAACTTTTCAGCAGGAAATAATACCGGAAGAAAAATTGCCCGGACTTGGCAATAGTCTTTTCTCTTCTCTGCTGCCGGTGGTATTGTTAATAGTAACAACGGTGCTGCCTTTAATGATGCCACAATCTGCAGTGATAAAGGAGGCATCAGGATTTATTGGTAACTCCATGATTGTAATGCTGATTGCTGTAATTACAGCCACTTTCACACTCGGCAGGTCAACCGGTATGAGTATGAAGAGAATTATGCAGGTATATGAAAGCGCGGTAAAAGATGTGGCGATGATATTATTGATTATTGCCGGAGCCGGTGCTTTTAAAGAAGTGCTAACGGTTAGCGGTGTAAGCAACGAAATTGCAAAAGCGCTGGAGTCTTGGCCGCTGCATCCTCTATTGTTAGCCTGGCTTATTGCCTGTGTAATTAGAGTGTGTATCGGCTCTGCAACGGTTGCAGGTTTAACTACTGCGGGTATTGTTGCGCCAATGGTTGCGCAGGGCGGCGTTGATCCCAACCTGATGGTATTGTCTATTGGCGCCGGAAGCCTCATGTTCTCTCATGTAAATGACGGAGGCTTCTGGTTGTTTAAGGAATATTTTAACCTGAGCGTAAAAGATACGCTGCGTTCCTGGTCGTTAATGGAAACTATTGTGGCGATAGTAGGGCTTGCTGGGGTGATGTTGTTGAGTGTGATTGTGTAAGTAAGCCCAATCCAACACCGTGGTATAATTCTGAATAAATGTAGCGTTGTTGTACATATTCAGTGAATTGACAGCGCAAAAAACGCTTCGTACGAGTAATTCACAACTCAATATTACCGCTGTAAATGGTTGCTGTTATGGCAGGGATAACAAGTCAGACAAAGGGGATTATTTTAAATATTGTGGCCAAAGGTTTTGGGAATTTGTATCAGGAGACGCAGATCTATATACTAAAATCATTGTACCATTAGGACATCAGGCAAAAGAAAGAAACGACGACTTTATTCAATCATATTCCCAAATGATAAACAAATTCACAAAGGAGTTTGCAGGCACTTTTTGCAAGGATAATGGTTCAATAGATTGGGACAAGCTGGTACGATTTAATTCAGCAACAATACCTCCAAAAAAATAGCATTTTATTTTACCATACAGAAAACCGGTATGGAACAATCCAGCTCCTTATTATTTAGGTTTTAGACTTCGTAAACCAACTGACAGAAGAAATGGAAGACGGATATCTGTAGGAACTGTAATGTACATCTTTGCGCCGTTCATGCTTCTCAGGGGTACCAAATTGATATCCACTTACTCCCTTGGCAAATAGGCAAATCACAACAAATACTTTCGCAGGAGGAAATATTATTACAAACACAGCACAAATAAATCATATACCGTAATAAAACTGTTATACAGCATAGATGAAACCGGCTAATCGGAAGCAGAATATATGCTTGCCTCTTACAACTTACTCTTTATTTTCTCCAGCGCCTCTTTAGCATATTTGCTTACTACCAGTTTTCCGCTGATGGCAGCACGTTCAGGCAGGAGTGTATCCCAATTGTCCGTATCCTTCCACAAAGTCTTCTTTAGTTCAGCCATTGCTTCAGGATTAGCGTGCATTAATTCGTTGGCAAGCCGTTGAATAGACTCATCCATATTTTCAAGATTGGAATGCAGTTCAGCATATAGTCCTTTTCTTCTCGCCCATTCTGCAGGGCGCCACATAGCCGCATCAATAGCCAACTGGCTGAATGCCGCTAAACCGATTCTCTTTTCAATAGCAGGGCCAACCACAAAGGGTCCGAAGCCAATAGATAATTCGCTGAGTTTTACATCAGCCCCTTCCAATGCTATCGCATAATCGGCAGCGGCAGCAAGCCCTACACCGCCGCCCACACATTTGCCATGTATCCTGGCTATAATCAGCTTGGGGCATTTACGCATAGCATTAATTACATTGGCAAAGCCACTAAAAAATATCCGCCCTTCTTCAGGAGTGGTTATTGCTTTTATTTCATTAAAAGAAGCTCCGGCACAAAATGCGCCATCGCCCCCGGAACGTAACACAATCACTTTTGTTTCCGTATCCAAACCGGCGCTATGTATTTCCTGGGCCAGGTCGGCAAGTATTGCAGCCGGTAATGCATTGCCCTGGGGATGATAAAATTCTATTGTTGTAATTCCATGCTTTGGTTCAACTTTAACTTGTCCATCCTTAATCTGGTGTATCATACTATAAATATTTAATTATTATTTTAAGTAAAAAAATCTTTGTTGAAGAAGAAAATATTCATCCGGCGTTAACCAAATAATCACTTTTTAACTAACCAAATATCAGTCCGTCGATTTTTTGCGATTATTATTGCAAATTCCGGAAGCAAGATTGAAAATTTATCCTGCTATTGTGGAATGTCTTCAACACAATTTAAATATAAAATTAAAAGATACGAAACGTTTACCGGTATCTTTGCGACAAATAAAATAAAGCAAAGCGCGTTCATGAAAAATTATATTGCCTTTTTTCTTTTGATGATAGCCTGTGCCTGTAGTAATGCAAACAATAACCAGCCGGCTGATGAGCATAATGCATCAATACCTAAAACGGCATCAGACAGTGTTTACAAATCCGTAATGGAAGGACATGATGCCGGCATGGCAAAAACGGGAGAGATTATTCGGTTGAAAAAAGAAATCACACAAAGAAAGGATTCGCTTGTAAAAATGAAAACAGGAGACCAACAAAACATAGCAATACTTGATACGTTATTTAATAATCTTGTTTATGCTGACGAATTAATGCATAAATGGATGGTAGATTTTAATCCTGATAATGCAGGTAATTCAGAAGAAGAAAGGCTTAATTTTTTTAAAAAGGAAAAAGAAAAAATAGATACCGTAAATGCGCGCATCAACAACAGTATAGAATCGGCAAAAAAAATTACGGAGGTTAAGCCGTAATTCCTTCATTAAAATATTTAAAAGCAATTATATTTTTCCGTCTATCTCTTTACTAATGGCTGCAAATATTTCATCAACAGTGCCTTCTCCTTTAATGTGTTTCACTTTATCAAACTTCATATAATAGTCTGCAACGGCGGTAGTTTTTTTGTGATACTCCGCTATACGGGCTTTTATTACTTCTTCATTAGTATCATCGCTTCTGCCGGAAGTTTTGCCACGGCCGAGCAACCGTTTTATAAGTTCGGCTTCAGATACGTCCATTGCCAGCATTAAGTGAATAGCTGTTTTTTTAAGTTTCAGGAGCTTGTCAAGCGCTTCCGCCTGTGCTTCCGTGCGGGGAAAACCATCAAACAGAAAGCCTTTTGCATCGGGGTTACCATCTAAAGCAGAGCTGATCATTCCGATAACCACTTCATCCGGCACAAGCTGACCCTTATCCATAAAGTTCTTAGCTTCAATGCCTAATGGGGTTTTTGCCGCTATTTCGCTGCGCAGCAAATCGCCTGTAGAAAGATGTTTTAAACCATATTTGGCAATGAGCTTTTCAGATTGCGTACCCTTGCCGCTACCCGGAGGGCCAAACAAAATTAAATTAAACATGTACTTACTAACCTTAGGTGAGTGGCAAATATAAAGGAACGTATTAATAAACCATTAACAAATTTTGCTGTGGCTATTTTTAACGTTATGTCACAGAGGTCGATGTAAAAATGCATTGCAAGCTTTTGTAATTTTGTATCTCTAAAAACAGTGTATATGCGCTTACTCACGGTTTTTATTCTTATGCTGCCATTAATCATGCATCAATGCAGCTTTTCACAATCATCAAAAAAAAATACAACAGTTGTTATGGATAATAATATGAATGATAAAAGCAAAGTATACTCCCGCACAGATACTTCAAAGGTTAACCTGACAGACGAGGAATGGAAAAAACGACTTCCGCAGGATGTTTACTATATAGCAAGAATGAAAGGAACCGAAAGACCCTGGACAAGCAAGTTTGAAAAATTTAATGAAGTGGGTACTTACTATTGTGCTGCCTGCGGTAATCCTTTATTTAGAAGCGATACCAAGTTTGAAAGCGGCTGTGGTTGGCCAAGCTTTTATGAGTCCATCAGTAAAAGCAGCATCATATATCTTCCTGATCATTCACACGGAATGGACAGAACAGAGGTAGAATGTGGTCGCTGTAAAGCTCACCTGGGTCATGTTTTTGAAGATGGCCCACCGCCTACAGGTTTGCGTTATTGTATAAACGGTGTTATCCTTGATTTTGAAAAAGCTTCAGAAGCGGAGAAGAAGTATAAGGAAGAGAAGAAATCATGATTGATCATATACGGACTATTTGCTGATAAAGTAATTATGCATGAATAGCATCTGGTATTGAATAGCATTTGTCCAGTAGTCCCAGTTATGCGAGCCCGGGCGTACAATATAATCGTGCGGTATGTTGCGGTATAAAAGTTGTTTATGAAGATTTTCATTCACTTCGTAAAAAAAATCATCGCTGCCGCAATCAATAATAATAGCAAGAGAGTTGGGCGTGAGTAAGTGCAGCATGTTGATTACGGTGTTCTTTTCCCAATGATCGGGGTATTGCGCATAAGCGCCAAGCCGGTTTGCCATATCCCAATTATTGGGAAAGGGACGTATATCAACACCTCCGCTCATACTGCCGGCAGCACCAAAAACATCCTGGTGTTTAAAAGCCAGGTATAGCGCGCCGTGCCCTCCCATACTCAAACCGGTGACGGCCCTGCCTTTTCTGCCTTTAATGGTTTTGTATTTTGAGTCAATCCAGTTAACCAATTCCGTTGCCACATAGGTTTCATAACGAAAAGAAGAGTCAACAGGGCTGTCCCAATACCAACTGCCAAAATTTCCATCAGGGCAAACGATAATGATATTATATATATCAGCAAGCTTTTCAACTCCGGGCGCTTTTTTAACCCAGTCTGCATAGTTGCCGCTATAGCCGTGCAGTAAATACACAACGGGCAGCGCTTTAGCTGTTGCATAATTATCAGGCTTTATCACAACCGCCTTAATATTTTTATTCATGGTATTGCTGCGGGTTTCAACAGTATCGGTTACGGATGCACGAAGTTGAAAATGGAACCCAAGAAAAAGAATTAATCCTGGCAAAAAAGTTTTCATTATAGTTATTTATTTTAAAGATATCTCTTTATAAATAGTTATGAATTTCGGATAAAAGGCGCTTCACTCAAAAAATACTTTGAATGGAATATTGTACTTTCATTTGATAAAAATTATTTATCCATTCAAAAAAAATATAACATAGCCCTTATCATCTCTCTTGTCATTCATATTTGCGGGTTAGCGGGTATGCTTTTGGGTTATGAGCATTTTTTTGCTGCGTATACGCCGGTGAATTTGCTGATTATGTTTTTACTGTTGATATGGACACGGCAAAAACCCGGTAAACATTTTTTGTTATTTGTAATAGCCTGCTTTTTTGTTGGATATTCGACAGAATATATTGGTGTGCATACAGGCGCTTTATTCGGAGTGTATACCTACGGAAATGTATTGGGTATGCCATTCAAAGATATTCCGCTGATTATTGGCGTAAACTGGTTTATTATTATTTACTGTTGCGGCACAGCAATACAAGCTGTTACTTCATTTGTTGAAAAGCGTTTGCAACCCGAACAAATACCTGCATATAAAAAATGGAGCATCGCATCTGTTATTATTGATGGAGCATTGCTTGCCGTTTTTTTTGATTGGGTGATGGAGCCTGTTGCCATACACCTTGGTTTCTGGACCTGGGATGGCGATGGTTCAATACCTATGCTTAACTATATTAGCTGGTTTGTTATAAGTATGTTGTTACTATCACTATTCAGCATGCTTTCTTTTCATAAAAAAAATACATTTGCTGTTTACCTGCTGATGATTCAATTTATGTTTTTCCTGGTACTGCGCACATTTCTCTTATGATAAAACAATACAACTATATTATTATAGGAGCCGGTTGTGCAGGATTAAGTTTATTAATGCGCATGCTTGATAATAATGCTGATGCGAAAGTTTTATTGTTAGACAAAACCGGGAAAAATACCAATGATCGTACCTGGTGCTTCTGGGAGAAAAAAGCAGGCTATTTTGATGATATTGTTTACCGCAAATGGAATGATCTTAGCTTTTGTGATGAGAGTGGCTACAAGCATTTAGCGATGGAAGAGTATAGTTATAAAATGATCCGCGGAATTGATTTTTATTCGTATTGTTTCAACAGGATACAACAATCGCCGGGAGTAGAATTTCAAATAACAGATATACAATCTGCAGAGGTGACAGGTAATCGTTGCCGCATAAAAGCGGGCAGTGATACTATTGAAGCAGAAGCAGAATTTGTATTCAACAGCATTCCCGGAAAAGCAACACCAGATATCAGGGCAATTGCGCTTTTGCAACATTTTAAAGGATGGATTATCCGTACAGAGGGAAACAGCAATAATATAAAACCCTGCCTGATGGATTTCAGGATTGATCAATCGCCGGGAATAGCTTTTGTATATACTTTGCCGGTTGATGAAACCAGTGTATTGATTGAGTATACCGTATTTTCTTCAACAGTATTGCCGGGAGAAAAATATGACAATGCATTGAAAGGCTATATCGAAAATACACTCGGTATAAAAACATATACTCTTGAACACACAGAGTTTGGAATAATACCAATGACAAACCAGCGTTTTCCCTTTTATAAAAACGGGATGTATTATATCGGCTCGGCGGGGGGACAAACAAAACCTTCCAGCGGGTATACCTTTAGCTTTATCCAGAAACAATCGGAATGCATTGCACGGCAACTCAGCACCTGTGTGCCATCTTTGAGAAAATGCAATACAAACAAAGCCCGGTTTCTGTTATATGATAGTATCCTGCTGAAAATACTGCACGATGATATTATGCCGGGCAGCGAAATTTTTAAACGATTATTTCATCGCCTGCCGGCATGTATAATTTTTAAATTCCTTGATAATGAAACAACATTGAGCGAGGAAATAAAAATACTCAATGCTATGCCTTCAAAAATTTTTCTGCCGGTGGCTATTAAGCAAATGATAAACCAACTGCGAAATTAACTTCCCCGCTGAGAGCCCGTATTTGCCTGCTTGCTTACAAAGCCGCCTTTGGGTTGCGCTTTTTGTATGAATTTTGAACCCTGGTTCTGAGGAAGATTTCCTTTTTTATTTCCTTTCTTTTTGCCTTTATTATGCTGTTGATTGAGTAATGACATAGCAAAATGTTTTTATAAAGATAATATTTTGCTGAATTAATGCGCATCAACCGGCATTGCCACATTCTTTTTAAATTTCTGCAGGTATACCAGCGGAATACAGCACAATACAAACACACCAACAAGCAGGTATATGTTATCGTAAGTTACCAGCATTGTTTGCCTGGCAATTGCGCCTTCCATAGCCCTATTTGCCATTTGTTCGGCATCAAATGCACTAAAGCCTTTGCTTATAAATCCTTGTAAATAGGCCTGCTTTCTTTCAAGAAAAGCTGTGTTGTAGGCATTAATATTTTCCAGCAATATATTCCTGTTTTTGCTGCCATTAATATGTATCAGCGTTGTAAGGATGGCTACACCAAAAGAACCGCCTAACTGGCGCATCATATTATTCAACCCTGCTCCCTGTCCTATGTCTTTTCCATGCAAATCCTGTATACCCAAAGTAGTAAGCGGTACAAACAGTATACTCATTCCCAGCCCCCGGATTATTAAAGGCCAAAAGAAGTCATTGGTGCCCGATTCCAAAGTAGAGGAAGATAGCATCCAGCTAAAAACAAAAAACAGTATAAACCCTCCCGTTGCAAGAATTTGTGCAGGCACTCCTTTTTTCAGCATCATGCCCACAAAAGGCATCATGCATATGGTAGCCAATCCGCCGGGAAACATAAGCTCACCGGTTTGTTGCGCGGTAAACCCTAAAAGGGTTTGGCAAAAAACCGGGAACGTAAACATGGAACCATACAGCGCAAACCCCAATGCAAACGAGGTGAATATACCTATGGTAAAACTTCGGTATTTGAGAATGCGAAAGTTTACAACCGGGTGGTCTGTGCTAAGCTCCCTCCATATAAAAGCAATGGCAGCCAGTATAGTAGCAACAGTAAGCACAGCAATATATGGTGTGGCAAACCAGTCTTCGCTCTCCCCTTTTTCTAATACCACCTGTAAACTGCCAACGCCAATAGCCAACAACAATATGCCCCACCAGTCTACCGGCTGCCCCTTGCCATATTTGGGAGATTCTTTTACAAAAGTTGTTACCAAAAACGCGGCCAATGCTCCAACAGGGATATTTACATAAAATATATAAGGCCAACTTTTATTATCAACAATAAAACCGCCAATGGTTGGGCCAACAGTTGGTCCAAATACAGCGCCCAATCCAAACAGGGCTGTTGCCATTCCTACTTCTTCGCGTGGCCATGTTTCCAGCAAAATAGCCTGTGCAGTTGAAAGTAAACCACCGCCGGCCAATCCCTGTAATATTCTGAATGTAATTAATTCCTCAAGACTTGTTGAGTTTCCGCAAAGTATAGAGGCGAGCGTAAATACTACGATGGAGGTTAAGAAATAATTTTTTCTTCCAAACCTGTCTCCCAGCCACCCCGACATGGGTAATACAATTACGTTTGCCACGGCATAACCGGTAACCAGCCATCCTGCATCTTCTAATGTTGCGCCGAGGTTACCCATAATATCAGGCAGCGCCACATTCACAATTGTAGTATCAATCAATTCCAGCAGCGATGCCATGATCACTGTTATTGTGATGATCCACTTTCTTAAACCATGCTCTGCCATTGTTATAATAAATTAACTAAATGAATTTGAGTTTCAGGTTACGGGTTTGAGGTTCGTTTGTAATATGTAACAGGTTGCCGGTTTAAATACCTGTAACCTGAAACCCGTAACCTGTAATACCACCAACTTACCACTTACCACTCACCACTTTACTTTGTATGCACCACCACTTTAACACTCATACCAGGTCGAAGTTGTGCAATAAAATCCGGGGCAGCATCAAGTTTTATTCTTACAGGAACACGCTGTACCACTTTCACAAAATTTCCTGTGGCATTATCCGGAGGGAGCAGTGAAAATTTAGCGCCTGTTGCTCCTGCAAATGATTCCACAGTTCCTTGCACCGGGGTATGTTTATAGGCATCTACCTTTATATCTACTTTTTCACCAATTTTTAAATGCTCCATTTGTGTTTCTTTAAAGTTGGCAGTTATATATAAGCCATTATCATTTACAACAGAAAGCAGTGACTGCCCTGCCTGTACCAACTGCCCTATCTGTATATTTCTTTTTGAAGCAATACCATCTGCCGGAGCTGTAATAACAGTATAGGATAACTGGAGTTTTGCAAATTCAACATCAGACTGGCGCGGAGCAATATTGGTTTCTGTAGCGTCAACCTGTTGCTTATTGGTACTTACTCTTGTATTAATTACAGGTACCTGTGTTTGTGCAGCCAGTAAAGCAGCTTCTGCTGATTCTTTTTCCGCCTTCATTGCATCAAACTGCGCTTTTGTAATGGCGTGATCATCAAACAGGTTTTTATAACGGTTATAATCTTCCGTTGCCTTCCATACTTTTACTTTAGCAGCCTGCACATTTGCCTGAGCGGTTGCAATATTGGATTTTGTTTCGGCTATTGCAGAGCGTGCCACATTCACTGATTGCTTAACTGATGCCAGTGCCGCTTCAGCCTGGCTGAGTTTTATCAGAAAGTCCCGGTTGTCTAATATCACCAGTGTATCCCCGGCCTTAACCACCTGATTATCCTTAAAGCGGATTTCCTTTACATAACCCTGCACCCGGCTTATAACCGGGCTTATATCAGCATCCACCTGGGCATTATCTGTTTCTTCATGGCTTTGTGAATAAAAATATTCTTTAAGCGTAATAATTAACGCTACTACCAGTACCAATCCCAGCAGAACAGGGAAAATTATTTTTTTGCCTTTTGGTTTATTAGTATTACTCATACAAGTTTTTTTATACTTTAAGCTTTTAAAATTTGTTATGGTTGAATGTGTCCTGTTGATTTCAGCAATGCATAATATGCGGCAGTTGCATCAGATTTTGCAAGTTCAAGGTTTGTACGTGCCTGATATAATAATGTCTGGGCATCAATTCTATCAGTAGTGGTTGCAAGATTATTCCGGAATTTAGATTCTGTTATTCTTTCGTTTTCTGTAGCCTGTGTTATAGCGTCCTGCAATACCACAATTTTTTCTAAAGCCTGTTTGTATTGTATATAGTTTTTATATACCTCTGTTTTTACCTGGTCTTTCACTATTTCATTCCTGGCGGCAATTTCCTGTTTCTGAATTTTAGCTTCATTAAGCTTGTTTTTATTTTTATACAGGGTTGATATATCCCAGCCTATATTTACGCCAATCATAAACGGAGCAAGGAATGCCCCATTCTTTGGAATAAAATCTTTTGAAGGATTGATATAATATAAATTACCGGCAACACCTACTGTGGGTAATTTTTCATCCTTTACTTTATTGATGTTTATATCGGATAACTGATCCTGGTACTTTAAGCCTGCTAATTCTTTCCTGTCTTTCAATGCCTGTGCAGCATAATCTTCAAAACTATCATTCATCTCCAGTTTATAACTTACATCCTGCCCGTCAATAACAGTGCTGTCAGGCAAACCAAGCAAAATATTAAGATTGTAATTCACAACCTTGCGGTTATTTTCCAGTTCTATTGCTGATAATTTCATATTCGATTTTTCCAGCTCAAACCGTAATACATCGTTCTTTGTAGCTAATCCCTGGCTTTCAAACTTTTTAATTTCTTCCAGTTTATTTTCAATATCTGAAAGATTTTGCACCAGTATTTTCTGGTTTTGTTTCAACTTGTAATAATTGATATACGCGTTGATGATATTATAAGCAATTTCATCTTTATCTGTTTCGCCATTCAGCCTGCTTACTTCTATCATCAGCTCGGCAGATTTCCTGGCATAACGAAATTGATTGCCTGCAAAAATCGGCTGACTTATGGTAAGCGTTGCCATAGTTACGCTGTTATCAAAAGGCAGGGTGAGTTTTTGAGGTTCATTACCGCTGGAGGAAGGGATATAAAATGTTCTTGCCAGCATTAATGCGTGGCTGTACCCCGCGCTTACTTTAGCTGCTGGTAATGATGCGTCTTTTGCCTGTGCCAGCTCCGAAGCTGCTTTATCAACCTCATGCTTTGCCAGCGCTAATTGTTTACTGTTCTGTAACCCGAGCGCCACAGCCTCTTCAAGGCTGAGCGTTTTGGTTTGTGCATACGTTGCAAGTGATCCCGTAAGAAAAATCATTACGGAGGCTGCAAATTTTTTCATGCTTTGCATATTTTATTAAATGTTATTCCTGATTTTTTATATCCAGATGGGCTCTAAGCAATTGTTTAAGATGAGCCTTTATTTTAGGAATCATCTTTTTTCTATATGCCTCGTCGTCGTTTTTATCAATATTCAATACCCGGCAATACAAATTTTTTGAAAGCGTAGTATGCGTTATCGTTCCCATTACACTTCCTATCGTTAGCTCAAGGTCTACCTTTCTGAACATCTTTTTCTTTTGCCCTTCCTGTATAATCTTTTTTACCTCCTCGTAATTCTTCTCCTTAATGTCGGTTATCATATCCTTAATTTCACCGGATTGAATGGTAGGCAGGTGAGTCGTCATGATACAGTGGAACTTATAATTAATAAGTATCTTATCCACATACATATCAATCAGCCTGTCAATCTTATCCCAGGGCGTTAATGATTCGTCCTTATTCAATTCTTCCAGCAAACCTCTTGTGTAGTTAGATCTGTAATCTACCAGCGCAGCCATCAGCTTTTCCTTCGACCCGAAATAATAAGATATCATCGCCAGGTTCACGCCAGCATGCGCTGCAATATCCCGCACGGAAGTACCATCAAACCCTTTATCTGCGAACAGCTCTTCCGCCACCTGGAGAATATGTACATGTTTGTCTGTCATCATTACTGTAATTGCGACGCAAAACTAAACAATTGTTTAATTTAAACAAACGTTTAATTAAAAAAACTGGTTAACGGGTTGTTATCGGCAATCAGCAGGCATAGCGATTAATATGCGCTGTTATACCGTAAGCGTATGTTTGTCAATATTTTAATGTAAAGAAAATGTGGCTTTTATTTCTTTAATATTGTGGTATACTTTTTTTCATCAAACCCTACCAGCAACTGTCCTTTATATTCAACGATGGGCCTTTTTATGATGCTGTTATTCCCGGTCATAACCGTTATGGCATGCTCCTGGCCGGTAACGTCCTGTTGTTGTGCAAGAGATAATTCACGCCAGGTAGTGCTGCGCTTATTCAGTATTTTTTCCCAGCCTTCTTTATCGCACCACCCGTTTAATTTTTTTGCTGATATACCCTGCTCTTTATAATTATGAAACTCAAAGTTGATGTTGTTTTTCTTCAACCAGTCCATTGCTTTTTTTGTAGCATCACAATTGGGTATGCCGTATAAAATCATAAAAATTTTTCGCAAAAGTATTTATTATAATTAGAAAATTTTCCTGCGGGTGGGTGAGGGGCAATAGTGAATTGAGCCTGCAATCTGTAACTTGAAATCCGAAACTTTAACCCGTCAATCTGCGAAAATCTATGAGCAATTCTCTATAAACCGTATCTTTCAATTTTAATCCAGTTATGCGCACTTATTTTCCTTACACCATATTTCCTCTTGGCGATTCAGCACTTACCGTAGATTTTGGTAATAGTATAGACCAGGACCTCAGCGCACATGTAATGAGCATCTTTACCTATATTCAATCACACCCTGTTAATGGGTTTATTGAATGTGTGCCTGCATATAGTTCTCTTACTATATTTTATAACCCCGTTAAATTAAAAAATGAAATCAGGAATAACGAAACCATAAGCGATATCGCAAGAGAGAAACTTGAAGAGGTGCTTGAAATGAAAAATATTTTCTCTCCCGAAAAGCCGCGTACAGTAAAAGTGCCGGTATGTTATGATGAAGTATTTGCTCCCGACACAAAATTGGTATTACGAGAAAAGAAAATCTCTAAACAGGAATTGATAAGTATACATAGTGCGGCTGAATACAGGGTGTATATGCTCGGCTTTTTGCCCGGTTTTGCCTATATGGGTGAAATTGATGAAAAGATAAGAATGCCGAGAAAAGCTTCGCCGCAAAAAGTGCATGCAGGTAGTGTAGGAATAGCAGGTAATCAAACCGGTGTATATCCCATTCATTCTCCCGGCGGCTGGCAAATTATCGGCAGAACGCCAATCAGGTTATACGAGAAGAAAGATGCCGACAGTTTCAATACTCTTTTTCAACCGGGCGATATCGTACAATTTTATTCAATCAGCAGAGATGAATTTGAAAATTATTAAAGCAGGTATTTGCGATAGCATACAGGATTGCGGCAGGCACGGCTTTCAGTATATGGGCATTAACCCCGGCGGTGCGATTGATATGTTTTCCATGCGCACCGTTAACCTGCTTGCAGGCAATTCAGAATATGCACCGGTAATTGAAATGAGTTTTCCCGCAGCGTCTGTTTCGTTTGATGCGCCGGCAATAATAGCAATAGGCGGCGCTGATTTTTCCGCCACGCTTAATGGAAAGCCAATGCCTTTATTTCATCCTGTTAAAATTGGTGCTAACGCTACGTTGAAGTTTGAGCAATGGAAGGAAGGCCGCTGGTGTTATCTTGCAGTGAATGGTACAATGGGTGCAGAAAAATGGTTAGGCAGTTATTCTACGCATACAAAGATAAATGCCGGTGGCTGGCATGGCAGGATATTGAAGAAGGGGGATGTCATTCCATTTACCAATCTTGCTCCTGTACAAAATGTAGAAGAAAAACAATACGAAGTATTAAAATGGAAAGCCGTTCCTTTTTATGATGATGCAGCAGGTGATGAAATTTTTGTTCTGCCCGGCAATGAATGGGACTATATAACGGATGAGGGTAAACGAATTTTCCAGGAAGCATTGTTTTCAGTAAGCCGCACTTCAGACAGGATGGGATATACACTGGATGGTCCGGCTATATCCACTAACATGCGGTGCGAGCTTATTTCGTCGGTAGTTGATTTCGGCACTATCCAATTATTGCCCGGCGGGCAAATGATTGTTTTGATGGCCGGTCACCAGACAACAGGCGGTTATCCAAGAATTGCTCATGTTATTAAAGCGCATCGCACAAAAATTGCCCAATTAAAAGAAGATAAACCTTTGCGGTTTAGATTAACAGATGTACCAACTGCTGAACGGTTACTTTTAAAACAGGAACATCATCTTACTATACTCAGAAACGGATGTACAATGATGTGGGCTGATTATTTAAAACAATAATTTCCTGCATGACAAATGAACAGGCTGCAAATTTTTATGCGAAAAGGTTCTCAACAAATCATATGCTGAAGATTGATTTGAACTGCGATATGGGTGAAGGTATGAGCACGGATGCGGCCATCATACCTTATATCAGCTCTGCTAATATTGCCTGCGGCTATCATGCCGGCGATGAAGATACCATTAAACGAACGATAGCACTTTGCCTTAAACATTCAGTTGCCATTGGCGCTCACCCGGGGTTTGCAGATAAAAATAATTTTGGAAGAATCACTGTAAAGCTCAACGAAAAAGAGCTGTATGATTTATTTACGGCGCAACTATTTATCATTCAAAAAGCGGCAGCGGAAATGGGCGCTACAGTGCATCATGTAAAACCGCACGGTGCATTGTATAACATGGCAGCTACGGATAATGTATATGCCAAAACCATTGCAAAAGCTACTAAAGATGTTGATGCAGGTCTCATTTTTTACGGATTGAGTAATTCGTATATGATTGAAGCAGCCGCAGCATTACATATTAAAACTGCAAGCGAAGTTTTTGCCGACAGAACTTACCAGGATGACGGAACGCTTACACCAAGAAGTCAAAGCAATGCTTTGATTACAGATACGACATTGGTTGTTAAGCAGGCATTGCAACTGGTTACAGAAAACAAGGTCACTTCAGTTAATAATAAAACAGTTTTTGTAAAAGCAGGTACCATATGCCTGCATGGTGATGGTGAACATGCCGATATATTTGCCAAAATTATTTTTGAAGCGCTGCAACAACAACATATCCACATTGAAACCATCTAAATCTTCCGGATTGGGCGGCGCATTAATGGGCGCCGCATTCCTGATGGCAACTTCTGCCATTGGCCCGGGGTTTCTTACACAAACGGCGAAGTTCACTGAAGAACTGGTTGCAAGCTTTGGTTTTATTATCCTCATTTCTGTTTTGCTTGATATTGGTGCACAATTAAATATCTGGCGCATTATTACCGTCAGCCGGCAACGTGCACAGGATCTTGCCAATAATTTATTACCGGGGCTTGGTTATTTTCTTGCTTCATTAATAGCGTTGGGCGGTATAGTATTTAATGTGGGCAATATAGCAGGTTGCGGTTTGGGGTTAGAAGTTTTAACAGGGATGAGCACACAAACCGGCGCTGTTATAAGCTGTGTATTTGCGCTGGCAATTTTTTGGTATAAAGACGCTGGCAATATGGTTGATCTCATTGCCAGGCTGCTCGGGCTTTTGATGATAGTGCTTACGGTATACATCGCTTTTGTTTCCGAACCACCGCTTGCAGAGGCCATACACAAAACATTTGTGCCTGACAAGATTGATGTAATGAAAATTGTAACGCTGGTTGGCGGAACGGTTGGCGGTTATATTTCATTTGCAGGCGCCCATCGTTTGCTTGATGCCGGTATAAGCGGAAAGGAGGCTATAAAAGATGTTACCAAAAGTGCCGTGAGCGGAATACTTATTACATCATTAATGCGGTTTATATTATTTCTTGCTGCGCTGGGTGTGGTATGGCATGGTGTAAAACCGGGCAATCAAAATCCCGCAGGTGAAGTATTCAGGTCAGCAGCAGGGAAGGCTGGATATCTGTTCTTTGGCATTGTATTATGGTGCGCTGCCATTACTTCTGTTATTGGTGCTTCATATACTTCTGTTTCTTTTTGGAAAACATTGCATCCTGCAGTAGCGAAAAATGAAAAGATCATCATCAGCCTGTTTATCATCGGCGCTACATTGATCTTTATGATATCTTCCAATCCGGTAACGCTGCTGATACTTGCCGGCGCCTTTAATGGAATAATATTACCACTTGCTTTAGCGGTTATACTGATCGTTGCCGCAAGACCCGGTTTGCTGAATGGTTACAAACACCCGTTATGGTTGCAGGTTATTGGCTGGCTGATTGTCGCGGTTATGACGTGGATGAGCTGGGTAACGATTAAGAATAATATCGGGGAGTTGTTGTAGGAATTTCACTTTTAGAAAAATTAAAGGTAGATTAGGATTCTTCTTTAGAAATTCAGGGAAAGCTAAAAGCTTTCATGGCATTTCGCAATATGTTCAAGAATTTGCCACTTTTACAACCAGCACTGAATCAAAGTGTATAATTTATCAACCTCCCGGTCGTCATTGCGCGCCGCATGATCAACCTTGAAATATCAACCTGTTGCGCGGCAAAGCAATCTCAATTTCAGAAGCTCCAAGAGATTGATTCACCCGTCGCAGAATTCCTTCAATTCAAATCTTCATGCCGGCGGGCTCACAAAGACCATTGCAGCAGGGATATGATTATATCAAAAAAGTCATCCCGGATCCTACCACTTCTCCTCCTCATTTATTTCATCATCATTTATCTTAAATCGCTTCCTGCTCTCCAGTTTCTGCACCTGTCTTTCAATAATCAGTTCTGCAATTATTTCAGCAGCATCTTTTTCCCCGGCTTCGTTCAATAATTTTTTCAGGTAGGCTTCATTAATATCTACCTGATATAATAGTTGGATGAGTTGAGCAAAATCGTGTTGAATTAATTCATTTATTCTTTCGGTAATCATATACCTTAATTCTTTTTCATCCAGGCTATTATTAACCTGTAATGATAAAGTCTCCTGTAACGATTGTATTATTTCCCTCTCCATACTGATCAGAATTTTTCCACTGCCCCCAAGCCAAATAAAGCGAAATCATATTTAACCGGGTCGTCCGGCTGCAACAATTTCAAATGTTCTGTAAGTTCGAGTGCCGTAAGCCAGTCTGTTTGCGTACGGGTTACCAGGTTCAGCCTTTTTGCTACACGGGCAACATGTACATCAATAGGACAAATCAACTGAGCCGGTGTTATTTGTTTCCATAAACCAAAGTCCACACCAGCCGTATCATTACGCACCATCCATCTCAAAAACATGTTCAGGCGTTTGCAGGTTGATTTTCTGTCTGGCGTAGCTATGTGTTTTTTCGTTCTCTGCGGAGCATCTTCCAGCGAAAAAAAATAAGTATAGAATTGCCGCAAAGCATTTTCTACTGTAACATCTTTCCCTTTGAGCTTTTGAGTAAATGCTGTTTCCAGTGAGCCGGATTGTATATAATGATGATGTAAGAATTCAACAAAATATAAAATATCTGTTGCATTAAATGTGCGATGCTTAAAACCAAGCAGTCGTTTTAAATCATTATCCGAATAATTCAGGCAGAACTCATGGGGCTGATTGCCCATCAACCGCATCAACTCACTGCTTTTATTGATAATGATGGTACGATTTCCCCAGGCAAGTATAGCGGCAAAGAATGCGGCTATTTCTATATCCTGTTTCTTTGTAAACCGGTGCGGTATACTTACCGGATCATCCTTTATGAATGAAGGCTTATTATATTCTTCCGCTTTACGGTCGAGAAATGCCTTTAACTCATCGGTCATCTTCATATTATACTAACCAATAGCCTGGTTAAGGTCTCCTATCAAATCATCCGCATCTTCAATACCAACACTTAGCCTGATCAAAGAATCAACCAGTCCGTTAGCGATTCTTTCTTCTCTCGGTATAGAAGCATGGGTCATACTTGCGGGATGCCCGATAAGTGATTCCACACCGCCTAACGATTCTGCACAGGCGAAAATTTTTGTAGAAGACAACACTCTTTCTGCCGCGGTAACAGTATTATCTTTTAATTCAAAACTGATCATGCCACCAAAGCCACGCATTTGTTGTTTGGCAATGTTATGATTAGGATGATCAGGAAAACCACACCAATGTACTTTAGCAACTTTTGGGTGCTGCCTTAAAAAATCCGCGATCTTTTCTCCGTTTTCACAATGCCTTTGCATGCGTACATGTAAGGTTTTCAGTCCACGCAGTAATAAAAAGCAATCCTGTGGACCGGGAACCGCACCACAGGCGTTTTGTAAAAAATATAACTGATCGGCAATTTCTTTATTGTTAGTGATAAGACATCCGTGCACTACATCACTATGTCCGCCGATGTATTTGGTGGCGGAATGCATAACAATGTCAGCGCCAAGATCAAGGGGATTTTGTAAATACGGCGATGCAAACGTATTATCAACCACCAGCAATGCCCTGGCTTTTTTTGCTATAGCGGCGCAGGCTTTTATATCTATAATTCTTATTAACGGATTGGTGGGTGTTTCAACCCAAATCATTTTTGTAGCTGGAGTAATGTGAGCTGTAATATTTTCCGCATTGCTCATATCAATAAATGTAAACTTCAGCCCATAGCCTTCCCAAATGCGTTTCATTAACCGGTAAGTGCCACCGTATAAATCATTCGTACTGATGATTTCATCGCCGGGTTTAAACAGCTTCAATAAAGTATCTGTTGATGCAAGTCCGCTGCCAAAACTGATGCCATACTTTCCATTTTCCGCTGCCGCAAGTGCGTTCTGTAACTGCGTTCTTGTAGGGTTTTGTGTTCTTGCATACTCATAGCCCTTGTGTTTGCCCGGGCCATCCTGCACATAGGTTGATGTTTGATAAATGGGCGTCATTATTGCACCGGTAGAAGGATCGGGATGTACGCCGGCATGAATAAATTTTGTTGCTGCTTTCATCAGTATAATTAAATGAACTGCAAAGATGCATAATTGAAATGAGTTTAAAGTTATCATGTTTTTTTCCGCAATTCCAGTTTAACAGAAACTTAACCGCCGCAAAGTAACAAACGGTTTTATAGCCTGAAACGCAGTATGGTAAAGCATTTCGGAATAAATAGTTTTTTATTCTCCTCACCAGGTAACAAAGTAAACCTCCTGTTGTTATCGTGATCTCGCCACCTGCGTAGTTTGTATTGCATACTATAAAGTCCGATAATATTTTTGATTCGTTAATCAAATTAAACGCTCGTAAAAAATTTCTGTTATGAAAAGGATATTTGTCTTGTCGATGTTTACCCTGCTTTCTGCAGGTGTATTTGCAAACAGCCCTTCGGCTGTAAATGAAAAAGTTTTAAAAGCATTTAAAGAAACTTTTACTTCTGCTGAACAAGTTAAATGGAATGAGGCTGATGATAATTATTCCGTAAGATTTGTGCAGGATGATATACGTTATATCGTGTATTATGATAAAAGCGGTGAAATGCTGAGCTCAATGCGTTTTTATGAACCGGCTAAACTTCCTATGAATATTTTAAAGGCAATCAGTCAGCGTTATAATGATAAAACCGCTTTTGGAGTTACGGAAATAACTGCCGGTGAAGATGTGGCTTATTTTGTAAGAATGAAAGACGCAAGGTATTATTATACGATTAAGTTTAATGCATCTGCAGAAGGATCACGATATGAAAAATTGAAAAAACAGCAATAGTAAGATGGTATAAGGTGTAAGGCATATATGCCCTATGCCTTACACCTTACTTAGCAAGTTTGCCGCCACCAGGTATCGCCAGTCTGAATTTTTCCGGTCGTAGGCGTCTGTAGACCTGGTTCCGGTATCTGCTATTTCTTTTTTTAATATACCGGCAACGGATAAGCGCTGTTTTGCTTCATGTATTCTACCTGCAAGCGCAGGTTGATCCATCCACATTTTTTGAGGAGGTTCAAAACCAACCTTATCCTTTCTCCACACTATAGCGGCAGGAATAATATACTTCACGCTTTCTCTTAAGATCCATTTGGTGTAGCCCTGCTGAATTTTATATTTTGCCGGTAAAGAAAAAACAAACGCTACCAGCTCGTGACTTAAAAAAGGAAGCCGCAACTCAATACCATGAGCCATTGCATTGCGATCTGCATTACGTAATAACTCTTCAAGCCCCATAACCATTGTATCAAAATATAGTATATCGTTAAGCTGATGAACTTCCGGCTTGTATACTTTATTAATGCCATTATTAGCCTGTATAAAATCGGCGTTTAATTCAGTATTGTTTTTAAGATTTTTATATGCTCTTTTTTCTAACAATGAAGCAGTGAGCGCGGGAGTATAAGCTGATACATAGTTTTTATAGTTCCAGTTAAGCTGCTGGCTATTTCCCTGTAATGCCGTTTTCTCTTTTGAGAATGCCGTAAATTTTCCTGAAGAAATTAACTCCTGTAAAAACCAGTGCAGGTATTTGGAATATCCGGCCAGTATTTCATCAGCACCCTGTCCGTCAAGCAATACTTTGGTATCGTGTTTTTTCGCCAGCTTACACACTGCATACTGGGTATATACGCTTGCTGAGCCAAATGGTTGTTCATGGTGATAGCAAAGCGTATCAAAATCATTCATGAAATCTTCCGCTGTTGGTGCAACCCGGTAATCATCCAAACCAAAGGCTGTAGCTACTTCATCTATATATGCAGACTCATCTTTTTCATACCCGGGAAAAACAGCGGAGAAGCTTTTGTAATCTGCCGTTGTAATGATATTGTTTATTACGGAAACGATGGAAGAACTATCCAATCCTCCACTCAGACTTGTGCCAATCAATACATCACTTCTTAATCTTCGCTTAACAGAAGTAAAAAACAGTGAGCGGAATTTTTCGAGTGTTTCTGCTTCACCCAAATCTTTTTGAACCCGTTTATCAATATCCCAATACTTAACCGCCCTGAATGTGGAATGCCTGGTATTCCATTGTATATAATGTGCGGGAGGAATGGTTTTGATATTGCTGTAAAAAGTTCTTTCCTTCTCATGGGGAAATTGAGTAAATCCTAATGCGAGGTAATAAAGCAAAGCCTGTTCATCAATTTGCTTTTCTATTCCTGCAGCCCACAAAGCTTTCATTTCGCTGGCAAAGTAAAATCCTTGTTGCACATCATACCAGTAAAAAAAAGGCTTTTCGCCAAACCTATCACGTGCCATAAAAAGCGTTTGCTCTTTTTCATCCCATATGGCAAAAGCAAACATACCATCCAGGTATTGCAAACAGTCCTCTTTATAGCAATCATAGGCGGCGAGTATAACTTCCGTATCGCAACGGTTCCTGAATTGATATCCTCTTGAAAAAAGCTCTTCTCTTATTTCAAGATAATTGTATATCTCTCCATTATAAATAATTGTATAGCGCTGCGGTTGGCCCGGTGGAGAAAAATGCATTGGCTGAGATGCTTCTGCGCTCAAATCAATAATAGAAAGCCGGCGATGGGCAAAGCCCACCGTGTGTTCACCATTAATCCAAAAACCTTCACCATCCGGCCCACGATACGCAATGGTATCCGCCATTTTCTTTAGGGCAGGCACATGAATATTTGATGGATTATGAGATACTATACCGGCGATACCGCACATAGAAATAATGTTAGACTAATTGTAAGTTATCAAAACAATAACCACGAATGGACAAATAACTATTATTGCATTCGTGGCTGAAATATATCTCCTTTTGATAAAACATAGCATATTAACTTAAATACTTCCCTACAATCGGCACTCTTCTTCCTACACCAAAAGCTTTTGCGCTTACCCGTATTATAGGGCAAAACTGGTTTCTTTTATATTCATTGATATTTACCATTCTTAATACTCTTGTTACCAGCGCAGGGTCAATACCCATTGCAATAATTTCTTTGGGTCCCTGCCTTCTCTCAATATACTGGTATAGTAATTTATCAAGAATATCATACTCCGGCAAACTGTCGCTGTCTTTTTGATTAGGTCGCAACTCTGCCGAAGGCGCTTTGGTAATAATATTTTCAGGAATGATTTCTTTTTCCCTGTTGATATATTTTGCCAAAGCATATACCTGCATTTTATATACATCACCCAATACGCTTAGTCCGCCGGCCATATCTCCGTACAATGTACCATAGCCTGTGGCCAATTCACTTTTGTTAGAGGTGTTCAGCAATATATATCCGAATTTATTTGATATAGCCATCAGCAAATTTCCTCTTGTGCGGCTTTGAATATTTTCTTCCGCCAAACTAAATGGCAGGGTGCCGAATATTGGTTTGAGTGTATCAAGAAACGATTCGTAAATATTTTTGATGGGAATAATATTATAAGGATTGCCCAGGTTTTTGCTCAACTGCACCGCGTCTTTTACGGAATGATCTGATGAATACGGAGAAGGCATCAATATGGCGCTTACATTTTCAGCACCCAGCGCTTCGCAGGCTAGCGCAAGCGTTACAGCACTGTCAATACCACCGCTACTGCCCAATATTGCTTTGGTGAAGTTCATCTTGCTGAAATAATCTCTTATACCCAGAATCAGCGCGTCATGAATCTGGCGGATATTATTGGGCGCAGTAAGAAAGTCAATGATTTTATCAGGATTGCTCACTTTGGAAACCCGCATTTCAACATCTGTTCTGCCGGAAACAATAGCAGGCTGCGCTATATTTTTGTTGGATGGTTCTGTAACAGCATCCGGTATATCAACTACCACAAGGTCTTCCTCAAAATATTTCAACTCTTTTATAAGATTGCCTTTCGCGTCATACACTAAACTTCCGCCATCAAATACAATTTCTGTTTGTGAACCAACGGCGTTGCAATACAACATCGGCAGGCTGTATTTCAGCACATTTGCTTTTACAATTTCTTTCCTGTCTTCATCATGATCATAATCAAAAGGGGAAGCGGAAATATTGATCATAATATCCGGCTGTTGCAGCATAAGTTTATCCATCGGGCATTCGCGGTACAGCGGGTTGTCTCCCAGGTTCCAGGCATCTTCACAAATAGTAAGCGCGATGCGGCGGTTTTTAAAGGGAACAACATGCCATTCAAAAGCAGGCTCAAAATAGCGGTATTCATCAAACACATCATAAGTAGGCAACAATGTTTTTTGTACTACACTGATTATTTCTTTATTGTATAAAAACCAGGCAGCGTTAAAAAGGTCCTTACCGCGTTTATCTTTATTTCGTTCCGGTGAGCCAATGATTACACCAATACCGGCAGTATGTTGCTTTATTGCTTCAACCGCCTCGTAACATTTATTGATGAAATCTTCAAACTCCAGGAAATCTCTTGGAGGATAGCCGCAAACACATAATTCGGAAAAAACAACCAGTTCCGCTCCCTGGTTTTTGGCATCCTCAATACCCGCGATTATCTTTTTGATATTACTTTCAAAATTGCCGATATGATAGTTTTGCTGCGCCAGTGCTATTTTCATCCGTTTATCTTTTGTTTTATAATTTGTACGGATGGAACTCCGCGAACTCTTCTGCTTAAATAAGGAGTTCCCTGAAAGGAGCATTTATTTACCTGCTCCATTTTATCATACAAAATTAACCCGCTTTATAATGGCAGCAAATATTAGATTTTATTAAGTTGTTTTCTGCCGAAGTTCTGTTGTACCTTTGCCGCGAAATGATAAGGATAAAACCCATAATTTTTTTTGCAGTTATTTTCCTTTTTTTACTGCTTTCCGGTGCTGAAACTTCGGCGCAATGTTCTATCTGTACCAAAACAGCACAACAAATGGGTGAAGGCCCTGCAAAGGCGCTGAATATGGGCATTGTTTACCTGATGCTTACTCCTTTTGCGGTGGTTGGTTTTATCGTTTACCGCTGGTGGAAAAATCATAAAAGCTGATATAAGCTATCAGGTATAAGCGGTCAGGTGTCAGCCGTCAGGTTACAGGTTGCTGGTTACCAGTTTCAGGTCTCACTATTCAATGTAGTTTCCTCAGTAAAAAACCTACGAGATGTCAGATACTGTCCATTAGATTGCCTTGCCTCAATGGTAGCTAAGGAAACGACATTGTTTCACTATTGTTTAGTGTCTAATATCCCCATTTTTTCATAATCTTTAAATCCTGGTCAATGCTTTCCATCGGCGTTTTACCCTGGTACGATTCCTGTTCAACAATAAAATGTTTGGTGCCGGATTTTCTTCCAAGGTCAATAATTTCTTTTACAGGAATTACACCTGCTCCCAAAATAGTGCTCTCATAAGGTTCATGACCTTCACCAGCCTTTATCTCATCTTTAACATGCATTGATTCAAACCTTTTAGGATATTTCTTCATTACATCAAGCGCTTTGGCACCGGCATTGTACATATTACCAATATCTAATTGCTGCACCACCAGTTTAGGATCGGTATTTTGCAGAATGATATCAAATATCTTCATTCCATTCAGCTCTTCACTAAATTCAAATGCATGATTATGGTAACCAAAACGCATACCCGCCTTTTTACATAATTCGCCACTCTTATTAAACACTTCCATATACCGCTTCATATCATCATAATTTTTACGCAGGCTTTCATCTAACCATGGGCTTATTACAATCTGCTGGCCAAGTACGGCTGCATCTTCCACTGTCCATTTCCAGGTATCGGCAAAATCATTTTTAGTTTCATCCCAGTGGTCTTTGCGCATAACGGTGTGCCCGCTCGGCATTTTTAAACCGAGATCATCTAATATCTTTCTAAACTCTTTAGCGCTGTAACCATAAAATTTTCTATCAACATAGTTAGCGTGCTCTACGTTTTTATATCCTATTTCCGCCACTTTTTTTAAGCTGCCCAATGGATCTTTTTTCATATCATCTCTAATGCTGTATAATTGCACACCCAGCAGTTCAGGAGTATTTATACCTGCAAACAAATCAGCAGAAAACAAGGTAGCGCCGGCCAATGCCATTGAGCTCTTTTTCAAAAAGTCTCTTCTTGAATTATTCATGAAAGAAAGTTTTGATGGAATGATGAAATTTTATTGGGAAAGATAAGGAATTTTATGATGGGCTGCTGCCATTATAAAGCAGGATAAAAATCTCAGTGAAATTATTTTTGGGTTGATTTTAATTCCTGTTCCCCCACTGGCGGAATTGTGTACCTCGCTTGGTGTTGATACGATAGCCAACTGACAATATTGCATCCGAATTATAAACTAGTTGTTTGCGTTTGACCTGCCTTTTCCCTTCCTTTTGAACTTGTAAGTATTCCTTACAAGTTGGCTTTTCTTCAATTTCATCTTCCGCATAAATTTTTTTGAGGTGGAGGGTGATATTTTGTGGCGTTGTTTGAAAAAGTCCGGACATATGCTTTTGCATAAGCCACACGGTATCTCCTTCAAACTTTACTTCTATTTGCGTTTGATCGTCCGAAGATTGATGTATAACAATTTCACTCATCTTATCTTTTTTCAGCATAGGTTGTTGTATATGAATCTATACATTGAGCCCACAATATAAAAAACATGAGGAAGATTGCTAACCATGTTTGTTCTTCAACGATAAAACATAATTGAAAATTTACCGTAAACTCCCTAATTCGTACCGTTTACTAAAAATCAACCGCAATGCTTTGATTAATCATTTCTATTTTTTAATATTACTCTCCTTCCCTGAGTAAGTACCCTGATTTTTTGCTTCCCGTTTATTACACTACTATCCGTTTTCCCGAAAACTATCAGCCAATAGCTTATCGCCCCTGCAAATCACCATCCTGAGTTTTGTGTGAAACCTGCCCATTTGTTCATTCATTAAACTGTATCTGATGACACAGGCGCAATTGTCTGCCATGCTCGAAAGCATTACCGGTCACCTTACCGCCAAAAGCGGCGCACAGGAAGAGCAACTTCAGCAGGCACGAATAAAAGTCGCATCTTCCCTGCTTAGTCAGCCAATAGAAAATACGGGCAGCGAGCAGCTTTTTTATAAAGCCAATCTATATAGCAGGGAGAATATTAAAAGTGATACACTGCAAAGTATAGACAATCTTGCTCATCAGTTAATTGGCAATGCCGGAGCGGAGCCAACCGAAAATATTTTTGTACGGAGCACGCCGGTATTAAATGCAGCTATTGCAGGCAGCAAACCCGACTGGGCCGCTGGCGTTTCCCCGGCTGAAAGCTTTGGCCCGTTTTTGAATAATGAAGGGCGTGAAATATGGATAGATATTTATCGTGTAGAAAAGCTGATCACGCTGTATCTCGGTAACCAACCCATTCTTTTATTTAAAGCTTCGTTCCGCGGCGGCATATTCCTGCCTGCCAATCAACTCTCTGCCGCTTATAATATTGTTGCCGGCAGTGTTTGGATCAATGCAAAATTTTTGTACGCTTCCGCGCCGGCAGACAGGTTTGTTGGCGTGCAGGTAAAGAAGGGAAGCCTGAAATTAAGCGCTGCGCCAACATTACAAAACAACCAGATAACAATTAATCCTGCTACTGCAATAGAAATGTCGCTGGAGCTGGTGCAGGATGAAGATGAAGGCGCAACGGAAACTTCTCCTTATGGTAAAGATGCGCGTGACGCCACATACGCGCTTCCGGCAACATGGGCATTTACATGGCAAAACAACAAAGCAAATGTTACTGAAGTAGCGGCTTCTTCCTGTAATATATATGGGCAGGACATTGCTTTTAGCTTTACGCCTGCAGCAAACACCGCCTTCAAATATATAAATGATATGCTGCTTGTTCCCTGGAATGCAAGCGTAAATGATATCAGCGTTTTAAAAAACCAAAGCCCGTGGATTTTGCCTGAGCAAACCGCGCCACTGCAAAAATCATATTGGGCTTTGCCAACCAGCGCAATCAATATAGCCACACCTGTAGCCGCTTCGGGCAATGGGTTGGTAATGCTGCAATGTGCAGAAGGACTGCGCATTAGCTGGACAGGGTTGCAGGATGAAGATATACGGCTTGTTGCACCAACAATATTAGGCAAGCCCGGCGATATTGCTATAATTGATCTTGAATCGAACGGGCTCGGCGCATCACATCATTTACAATTATGGCAGGATAACGAAAACCCGCATGGCACAACCGCTGATCTTTTATTGCTGGAAAAAGCGCCGCTTATTTTTATCAGCAACAGCAAAGCTGCGGTTGAAGTGATCAGTACTTTCTGCGCGGCAGATATACAGGCAGACCGGCCGGTGAAAGTGAACGGGGAGCCATTTCCGGTAGCATCTTTATCCTGCTCATTAATGCTCAGCGGTGGAAAAAACGGAAGAAGGATAATGCTGATAGAAGATGATGTGCAGGCTGACCAGGCAATTAATGCAAATATAGCAGTCGTAGCACAGCCGGTGCGGTTGTTTTCAATAGCACTCGAAAATGCTTTATTCACGGTTTCTCCTGTAAAAACATTTATTCTTTTTGGCGAATGCGATGATAGCATGACGGATGTAAAACGCGGAAATTTTATTGTTGTATTTACACTATACAGCTATTTGCCAACACTGCCCGATCCTTACGTAGCGAACCTGGGATTATGGAGAAGGGGCGCCGGCAATGACAGGTATAACCGTCTTGCGGGAGCGGCAGGCTTTAGCAGCCTGCTGGTTTGTTTTATCACTTTTGTCGGGGCCGATGAAGAAACGGATAATGTAAAAGTCAACTTCTACTTTGGCGGCGTTGAGTTACCCAATGTTATGGATCTTCCACAGCAAGCACCCGCTAAAAAAGCGCTTAAAACATCTGCGGCAAAAGCAAGAACTACTATTACCGCTTTAAAGAAGCCATTGCGGCAAACAGCAACCGCCGCAAGATCGCTGTTCGGCAATTTGCGCACAACAACAAAATTAACAAGCAACCAGTTTTTACCGGAGACAATAGATGATATACTAACCGGCGAAATCATAAAGCAGGAACCTCAACTGAATGTTGACCTGCTCTCCGGGTTTAAAGATGGCAATGGCAAAATATATGATGCCGATGCGCTTGCCAAAATGAAGAGAGATATAGAAAATGTATGGGATAACAGTATAGGTGTGCAGCATGAATTTTTTTCTTTGTTAGATGTAAGCAGTAATGCCAACCAGTTAGGCGTAAGCTTTGGTACCAACTGGCAGATCATAAAAACAGGCAGTGTGCGTGGCAGAGATGGGGAGGTGCATAATATAGATTATAATGCCGCAGCATACAATACCGCATTCCCGTTTTTGGTTGAAGGCATGCAGGTTAAACTGCCATCGCACCGTGTCCGCGCCTTCACATTGCCGTTAATGGCCTGGGAGCCGGAGATAAATCTCACTCCGCCGGATAGTGATAATCCTCCTGCAAAATTATTAATGGATCCCGATGCAGGCTTTTTATATTATGCTGACGATGGCGGCCCTGCACGTATATGGAACAACAATGCTGCCCCTGTTCCGCTGGCGCCCATACCTGTTACCAATGGTTTGATTGAAGACTTTAAATCGCAGCCGGATAATTATACCCTGGCAACCTTCACATTGCCATTCGGGTTGAAAGCTATCAGCTATATTTCAAAACATTTTGTTGAGCCGCAAAAACCGGCTATTGAAAATATCCGACCAAAGTTCAGGAAGAATGAAGAAGACAACACCTATAAGCTGGAAGGTGGTATACAGGTAAGCCTGCAGGCAGGAAGATTCGGTAAACCCAACCCTGCCAATCCAACGGAGTATGATAGTGATATGTTTCCCGGCTATACCGTTCAGGCAAATAACCTGCTGAACTGGTATGGTATTGCTTCTTATGCAAGCAACCTCGGGCATAGGGTGACAGAAATTTTTAATAATGAATTTTTATTCGGACCATTAAGCCTTTCCTCTCTATTGAAAGATTCACGTGGTGTGCCTGTTTCCCGTATGGATGTTACAGGATATGGCGCCAGTATTTTCAGCAATTGGGTAAGCCCCGGTGCGGCACTGGCGCAAACCAGTAAAGCAAGATTTGATGTGATGCTGGGTCGCACCGGGCATGAAGTGATACAGGTGAAAAGCATCCTGTATCCCTGGGGTATACGGGTAGTGCGCACTATTACGGTTTTCCGCACAGGTTCAGGTTATGTGTTCAGAACCGATAGCGGCTGGAAAGCGGAAAGCGATGGGTTGTTTGATTTTTCTTTCAGCTATTTAAAAAAAGGAAAAGATCCTTTCGACAATCTTACCACTAATGATTTTATGCATATACCCGACGAGGTGAATGGAATACCTCCGCAATATGAGTTTCACACGGGTATTATCAGGGGGCTATTTAATGTAAGAAATATTAAAGATGCGCCTTCTGTTACAGAATACACATCAGAAAATATTATTCCCGGAGTACCTCCAAATAATGATTATATAAATGGTGTAAAAGGACAAATATATACCAATACCAGCGGTACGGATTTACATGAGCCTGTAAAATGCGGGGGTGTATATTTTGATGCAGATGTGGAAATAGAAAATGTAGTGCAGGGTCATGTAAATAAAAGAGTAGTATCTAAGCGTATACTTGGTTATGTGCAGGTAGCGCCGGCAGGGAAGCCGTTAACTGCCCAACAGTTAAAAGAACTGCTGGATCTGCAAAACGGAAGCATCGGTGGAGATATAGATTGTGTGCTTAATATTAATAATAGCAACCAGCAAATACGTGCGGCACGTTTTGATGTAGCGCCTTCTGTTAATAAGGCAGGTAACAGCCCGGTATTTGTAGTGGCGGCAAGGGGGTTGGTATTTCTTCCCAAAGATGGTAGCTGGGCTTTGGTACAACATAATGTAGGCACAGGAGAAGTTACGCCGTTGCCAACAGACACAATGATTCCGCTTATTCGTACGGGTGCATGGAAAAAAGGAAATGTGGTTGATAATAACACCTTGGAGAAAAGCCTGGTTCGCGTAGCGCATCCTATGGAAATATTGCGCGACCCGACTGCTGACACACTGAACTTTGGTTACCTGCAGTCAACAGCCACACAAAAAGCATTGTTCCTTACCCCGGCTTACGAATTGAACAATGCTAAACTGCTCAGCAAAACACCACCTGTTTTTGCGGACGCCTATCGCCTGATGAGCGGAGAAAGTATCTTTCCCAATATCGGCAACGCTATTGACAATTTTGGTAAGGCGATGCCTTTGCTTAACAGTAAAGATGGTAATGGCAATACCTTCCAGGCTTTTGCGCAAAGCGCGTTGGAAGATGGAGGAACAAAGGTTTGGGAATTAATGCAGGTTGAAGCGGAAAAGGCAGGCGAAGCTGTTATCAATCAGGGCATGAATATGCTGAAACAGGGCGCCAACGGACTTCTGGATAAAGCATTGAGGTTTGATGTGCCTTCTTTTGAAGTGCCGTTGGTAGAGACAGATGCTTTAAGGATTTATATTGAATATGCCACCGGAAAGAAAAAAGCGCCAAAGTCTGAATATATAGACAGCAAACTGAATTTTGATGTGGACTCTTTTGCAGGAGATATGGCCGACCAATGGAAGAGCCGCCTGAATAACCTGGCAATGGTGGTTGATTTGGGGGATATGAAACGCCTGATGATCATCAAAGGAAATTTTGACGCGAAAAAAGGGAAGGAAAGCAATTATGAAGGTGGTCCTGATAACAGCAGCGACGGGCTGCCGATGCCGGAAATAGAATTCAGCGATGCATTACAACCGGTAATTGACATATTGCAGATGCTGGCATCGTTAAGCACCAATGATTATAAAGAAGTGCTGAAAAAAGGATTGAAACTTGCCATGAGCAATAGTGGCGAAATATGGCAATATAAATTTGAAGCCAGCAAAGAGATCGCCACCATCCGGTTCCCGCCTACAGATGAACTATACAACAGCGCCCAGACACCGCTCAAGCTTGAAGCATCATTAAGCGCAGGCGTATACTTTAATGCTGCGCTGAAGGTAACCACAGATCCTTCGCAATTATTACCAACCGCTGGTGCATTTCTCCAGTTCCACGGCGGTTTGCAGATCATGTGTTACTCCGTTGGTGTCGGATCAATATACGCTATTGGAGCAGTAGATGTAAAAATTGCCGCAGATACTAAAGTTGGCCCGAGCCTGCAACTGAAATTTGGTTTTGGGGTATCCATAGTCGTTAGTCTGCCTGTAGTTGGCAATGCCAGCGTAAGCTTTATGGTAGGTGTTGAAATGTATGCAGATAAAGATAAAGTGGTGCTGGCAGCATTAATGGTATTTAAAGGTCAGGCAAACCTGCTTGGTGGTTTGGTATGTGTTGCCATTACAATAGAAGCCAAAGGAATTGTGGTACGTGAGCTGGGCAGCGATAAAACCGACTGCAGCGCCCAGGTAACATTTGCTATAGATATCAGCATCTTTTTGATTATTGATATCAGCTTCTCCAAAACATGGGGAGAAGACAGGCAGATAGCTTAAAGCAGTCAGCAGTCAGGCATCAGCTATCAGTTCGCTGACACCTGATAGCTGATACCTGACGCCTAAACAAATAAACAGACCTCTTATATTATGGAAGCGAACAGAAGATATACTACGATGGTTTTCCCCCAGGGGTTTGATGGAACAGTATTAAAGCTGAACATCGTGCTTATCCCGCGTAATCGTGATCCTTTTAACAATGCAACAGGACTGGCGGCGCCATTTGATACCGCAACAGCTTTTGCAGATATTAACCCGGAGTTTGAATTGAAGGTTGTTAAAGGGTTGAGTGAATGGCCTATTGGTAATGCATTGGCTGTTGGCAGAACCCCGGTTAGCATAGGTATTAATGTGAATGCGGTGGCAAATAAAAAAGCGTTGCTTGAGGCAATCAGAACAGATTTTGGCGCTAAGATCAATATTACAGATACGGATAAAACACCCAACGAGTTTTATACGGTGAATAAATACCTGCCGGAAACCTATCGCGATTCATTCAACTTTACCGGACCTCGTGTGCCTAATGCAAAAACGGATGACAGCTATCAGTGTGCCATAAAAAAAGATACTAAGAAAAAAGATGGCTGGAAAAATGATGATGACCTGAGCTGGGGAAAAGTATTTGCCTATATACTCCGCCAGCCATTGCTTGCAAAAGCATGCGGCATGGTTTACGAAACACAATTAACCATAGACGATAACAATAAAGATTTGTTTGAGAAGGGTTGTTATATATATGCTGATATCGCTACACCGGAGTATAAAAATATACAGGATCAATTGATAGTTACTGCAGATGGGCCGTTTATTAAGCCGTATGCCGCAAGACTACCCAAGCTAAAATTTGGAGATGAAAACAAGCGCCCTGTATTTGCACCCATTTTATTTCCGGTATTATTTGTAAAAGCCGGTGAGCTTGTAGATCCGGAACCACCCAAAGCACCCTGGGATAAAATATTTGCCGAACTGAATGAATATAATGATGGCTTCTCTAAAATTGTACATGCCGCGCAGCCGGTAAGCCGTATATGGCTGGCAGAAAAACAGGACGGCGCTCCACCTGTAAAGGATGAAGGCATACGGCTTGCATGGGATGATGAACAAATACTGATATGGTATATGCGCCAACTGGAAGCAAACCCGCAGGAGCCCGGCACCCGTATAGATGCGCCACTCGGTGTATTCGGTTATAAGATTGATGTGAAGGAGGATGCTGTGAACGCTGATTGGAGTAGTCTTAATCTTGTAAGCTGCAGGCAGGCATATAGTTTTGGCGGCGTACCGGTAGGTAATGAAGTCAACCAGCAACTGGAATTGCCGTTCCAGGTCTTCCCAACGCAGTTGGATAATGATACCACAGCGCCCTTCTGGCTGCCTATGTATTTTACAAGCTGGATAGGAAAGAGCATGATATTAAAAGATACCGATGCGATTGCTATTCACCAGAATGATGAAGCAAGAATAGATAAAGATGACCCCACTCCAACCAAAGCCGTTGATGCCAATAATATGTTTGATGAAGTGCCTGCGGCTACGCTGCTCCGTTATGGCCGGCGTTACCAGTTCAGGGTGCGTATGATGGATATAAGTGGTGGCGGACCCGGTATAACCGAAGATGTATATAACAATGCGCCTGCTCCTACATCTGAATGGAGCTTTAAACGATATGTTGCACCGGCTTTATGCCGTATAGAAAAGCCATTGAATATCAGATTGGTTAAGGCTGATTTTTATAATGAAATCATCACCGAGGGGGAACCTTCAACATTTGATGCAAATCCTGTAATTAATATTCAGCGGCCTTTGCTGAATTACCCGGCTGTTGTATTTACTGATAAATACCAGGCGCTGGGAAGTGATCCTGTACAACTATTAATACAAACCGCGCAGGATCAAAAGCAGGGAGGAACAACTGATGAGCCCAAAGTTGTTCAACCTGCCATTGCCGATCCTGATGTAAACAAAGTGGAATTTAAGGTGGAAGTTGAAACGCTGAGGCTTGATAACCTGGCCAGCGATAGCGGTAAGGAAAATTATATTACACTATACAAAACCACAAGAGATTTTCCGGCGGTAGCTAATGCCGCTGATTTCGAAAATACACTTTCCCTGAATGTAGTATTTCATGATATACCAACGCTTAACCTCGGCAGCCTTGATGATCCGTTCAATGATCCTGCATTGAACAAAGCTGCGATTGACGCCATGCAGGACATACCGCTGCCTACCGCAAGAAAAATAAGAATGAGCATAAGAGCTGTGTGTAATGGAGATAATAGCTCGTATTACGGGTTTATTAATGAAGGCAATCATGATCTTGACAGTCGTTATGGTAAAACAACGCAGTTCTGGTTTTATAAAGAGTCTGCTGATGAAAGCAACCTTCTGCTACCTAAAGCGAATGTGCCGCAATTGCAGGGGCTGTACCTGCAGCCAGATCCTGAATATGTGCGCAAGGGAATTGTGGGACAGTTTTTCTTTTTCAGTATCGAAACAAGTGTACAGCCCGATATAATGCAACGGCTTGCCCAGCAGTTGGATGTAAAAGCTAATGGCTTAACGCTGGTATCAGAAAAGGGTGAAAGGGTTGTGTTTGGTTGCAATAATAAGATCCGTCACAGCCTTGCGCCCGATGGCAGCAGTATTACTTTCTCCTCAAAAGGAGACCTGTGTAATCACTGGCTGGGTTGTATAACATACCACATTAACCGCGACTGGAGCTGGGACGCGCTGGAAGATGTAGCCTTTACTATCTCCCGGAATAAAAAGTTCAGCAAAGACGCTCCGGATGAAGCAGAGATACTGGCCAATATCGGCGATATAGAACTGAAACATTCGGCTTCGTTTGAATCTTTGCAGGCAGATGCTTTTGGTAATGTAAACAGGAGCAGTACTACGCTTATCTTTATTGACGCTATTGAACCAAAGTCTTCTTTACTTACACCTGGCGGGCGACTGCGGTTTCCGGATACGATAGAAGTGCAGTATACCATCACACCAAATTTTAAACCGGGGCATGGGCAGCCAACCACCATACAGCCGGAATTGCTTGTATTGCCCTCAACGGTTATTCCATCCCAGGTGCCGAAAATTGCGAGTGTGGGTCTGGCATTTTCTCCATATATCAGGGCTGAAAAATATCAGTCTACCGAAGCAAGACAAAGATATTTATGGGTAGAGCTGGAAGAACCTGTTGAAAATCCTGCCGATACATTGTTTTGCAGGGTGCTGCATTATGCGCCGGACCAGCTCATAGGCAATAACAAGCAGCTTGCTGAGCTGTTGCGCGAAACGGAAGAAAACCCGCCATTGCCCATTGAACCGGAATATATCCGGATGGTCACACCCGGGCAAACCGATGATATGGCCGGACTGAGCGCTATGCAGCCGATGGAAAAAGCAAGCGATGATGATATTCATTACCTGCTACCCCTGCCGCCGGGCCTGTATGCTGAAAGCCCTGAATTATTCGGGTTCTTTAACTATGAATTCCGTATTGGACACGGACATTGGAGTGACGGGCAGGAAGGGAAAGAAAATTTATGGAGCACAGCACAGGGGCGTTTTGGAAGGCCGCTTGAGGTGGCAGGCATGCAACATCCCGTACCCACATTGCTTTGCAATGTAAACAGGGATAAAGATAAAGTATATGTAACCGCGCCATACGCGAGAGCAGTATATAAAGGAAAGAATGTTACCAGCGACCCACCCCGCACACAACTGCATTGCGTGTTGTATGCGCAGGTGCAGCAGGCAGACCGGCTTGAATACAGGAATATATTGCTTGATGAAAAACTGATGACGCTTGTAAAGCCACCGTCCCGGGGAACTGTCGGCACATTTAATCCCGGTACTTTCACCAATACGGTTGTGTCATCCATAACAAATATATCATCAGTATGGACCCTGGGAGAAGTGGATGATATAGCAAGAGCCAATGTAGTGCTGAGCAATCTTACCTTAATGAATGAAGTATCGCGGCTGAATGTAAGCGGTGAATATGAGAAAAAGATCACAAGGGCTATAACAGACTATAAAAAAGGGAAGGTAGTAAAAATAGATAAAGGCATGGCTGCAACGATATTGCAGGCCTTTGATGAACTGAAGCTGAAAGAAGCTGCGCCGCCGGTAGCCGCAGCAAAATTTACTGATGCTACGCTTGCGGCAGGAGAAATAAAAGCGATTTATAAAGACCTGCCCAAAACCGCCACTGCCATTTGGGACAATAAAGAAATCGCGGTGCTGCTTAAACAATTGGGGTTGCCTGAAGATGCAGCGCTGAGTGTATTGGTGGTAGAGGTATTCGGCAATATTACCAGCTTCTTTGACCATTTCTTTTCTTTAACCGATGAGCAATTGACCGCGTTACAGGGCAGCGATAATACCCAACTGATTGCATCAACATTACTGGAAAGAAGAAGAAAGAACCGCCAGGCATTGAACGAGGAGTTGGGTAATTACAGGATCTTACGCACATCTCCGCTTACGGAAGTGCCGTTTGTTTGCTGCCCAACGTGCGGGTAAAAACATCGCCGGAGGCGATAAGAGGGCCGTGCGTGGCGAAGACGCCACGCACAGCATACAGACGCCACACAGCGTACACGTGCAACGTATTATTTTAGTCTGCTGTCATTCATTGAAACTGCTGTATGGTGAAAAACCTTCTTTTGCCGGCTTTTTTTATTATGCTCTTTCTTTCCTGCAAAAAAGAAGAGAAAAGACAGGATGAATATGTTTTGACTGCCGTTGGTAATTGGGGTTTACAAGGAGAGAGTGGTTTATATTTATACTTAAATGAAGACGGAAGCATTGGTAAAAGAAGGGCTGATACTGTGCTGAGTGTGCAGTACAACCGGTACAAAATACTGGGCGACTCAATAATTCATTTTTACAAGCCTGGTGGCGATTCCATTATAGCAAAGTATTACCTGGAAGACAGGGGACTTATGCTCCATTTGTCAGGCGCATGCATTTATGATTGCGAAGAATGGTTTGGAAGAATGGGATCTCTGTAGCAATATAGTTTTCCGCAACGCTCACAGCAGGGCAGCGCGTTTTCTTTGCTAATTCACACTCCTTATGCTCTGCTTTGCATGAAACAATAGTGACTAAAATAAAAAAGGCCATCATTATGATGGCCTTAATCATATCATTATGCTACTTATCTAACTGCTGTGGAAAGCAGACAGTTCAAACTCGTCAAGCAATATCTCCTCCTGTTGTTGAACCTGCTTATGATCTTCATAGCGACTCTTTACTTTCGCCATATACCTCTGTTTTGCTATTTCACCACGAAATGCGCCAATAAATGTACCTGCCATGATCGTTGCAGCCAATGCAATTTTTCTTTTCATTCCTTTCATAAACTTTCAATTTAGAGGATTCAACAATATATATAAGTAGACAATATATAGACGAAAAACGCTGTACAATAGTTTAAAAAATTGTGAGCTTTTAGCCGCTTTTTATTGTCTTTCAAAGATTATTATCAAACGTTAACCCGACACCCTGAAAATGATACCACTTACCGGGTAGGCCTTGATACTTTGGCTTCTCAATGATTATCGGAAAAAACCGGATTGGTAATCGAAACAAAAATCAAGTAATGTTCAGCGGACAAGTAAACCGTGAGAAACTCCTGATAGATACTTCCTGTTTTCTCAAACAAAGTGCCAGACTTTGTGAACGAGGTTTTATTTGTCAATTTTTAATGAAATAATAAGGAGCAGTCAGCAATCAGGTATCAGCAATCAGCTTTGAGTCTTTGGCATTAACAGCAAACTTAATATTTATCTACGGCTTAAATCTTTCGCTGCAGATTGCTGATACCTGAAGGCTGATAGCAGACAGCTTATCCAAAAACATTTCATTCTTAAACCAATCATAGGTAGTTTTGTTACCCTGATAACCATACGAACCCTTTAATAGATGAAATTATTTTTTCCGTTATTATTATTACCGGCTTTTAATGTATCGGCACAAATATCTTCTGTATATCCAAAAACATATTTTCAGAACCCGTTAAAAATTCCGGTAAGCCTTGCAGGCAATTTTGGTGAGCTCCGGCCTAATCATTACCACATGGGTTTGGATTATAAAACCAATCGTGTGGAAAATATTCCCGTATATGCCGCAGCGGATGGCTATGTGGCAAAAGTGAAGATTGAACCCTTTGGATATGGGCGTGCTATTTATATCAATCACATTAACGGCTACACTACACTATATGCTCACCTCAATGATTTTTATCCTGAATTGGAAAAATATATTAAAGAGCAGCAATATAAGCTTGAATCATGGCAGGTGTTCCTGGATATTCCTATTGGCTTGTTTCCTGTAAAAAAGGGACAGTTTATTGCAAACAGCGGAAATGCCGGAGGCTCAATGGGGCCGCATCTTCATTTTGAAATACGCAATACGCTATCGGGCACTAATCTTAACCCAATGCTTTTCGGGTTAAATATTCCGGATAATGTTCCGCCTACTATACAGCGCATCGCCATATACGACCGCAATAAAAGCACTTATGAACAGAGCCCTGTTCTTATTCCGGTTAAAGGATCGGCAAAAGGCTATATCACTACGCCGGCTGTTATTCCTGTAAAATCAGATAAGATCAGTTTTGCAGTAACCAGTTATGATACACATTCGGGGTCAACAAATTTGAATGGTACATATGAGGGAATACTATACGATAATGAGGTGGAAAGCATACGGTTCACCATGAATAATATCAGTTATGATGACACCCGCTATATGAATGCGCATATTGATTATAAAACCAGGGCTAACGGTGGTCCTTACCTGCAACACTTATCTGAATTGATGGGCTATGCCAACAGCATTTATACACATGGTAAAGGCAACGGAATTATAAACCTTTCAGACGGGCAACAGCATAACATACGTATAGTTACCAAAGACGCGAATGGTAACAGCACCTCGGTAAGTTTTGCAGTGAAGTACACTCCTGTAAAAACCACAGCAACAGCCATAAGCGGCAAAATGTTTTATCCTTTAATGCTGAATGTTGGCGAAGGAAGTGAGGACGGAGATTTTTATATCGGTGAAAAAGGATTGTATGATTCGGTGCGCATTGCATACAAGCGAACTTCGGCCACAAACCCGGTTGTTGTTTCAGCTATTCATACAATAGGCGCTACCTATATACCCTTGCAGGAAGCGCTGGTGGTGCGCATAAAGCCAACTACTGTGCTTACACCCGGGCAAAAGAACAGGATAATAATGCAACGTTTTGCAGGCGCCAAAAAAGGCGTAGCTAAAGTAGAGTGGCAGGGCGACTGGGCAATGGCAAAATTCCGGGACTTTGGTAGTTTTCAGTTGGTGGCTGATAATGAACCGCCGGAAATTATACCTGTCGGGTTTAAAGACAGCGCTGATTTGAGCAAAGCCACCAAAATGGTTTTTACGGTTAAAGACAATTTTGATGAGTTTAAAAATTTCAGGGCTGAGCTGGATGGAAAATGGCTGCGTTTTACCAATGATAAAGGCCGCAATTTTGTATATATGTTTGATGAATATTGCTTACCCGGCGCACATACGTTAAAACTCAGCGTATCTGACGAGGCCGGCAATATAACCACAAGGATATTTAATTTTACGAGATAAATTATGATAACATTAAAGGAAGGAGATAAGGCGCCGGCATTTTCCGGTAAAGACCAGGATGATCAGAAAGTTTCGCTGGCAGAGTATAAGGGGCAGAAAATCGTATTATATTTTTACCCTGCGGATGACACGCCGGCTTGTACTACCCAGGCCTGTAACCTGCGTGATAATTATGCTTTGCTTAAACAGAATGGCTTTACGGTATTGGGGGTAAGTCCTGATGAGGTTGCGAAGCACAAAAAATTTGAAGCAAAGTATAGCCTGCCGTTTACACTTATAGCAGACCCTTTGCATAAGATAATTGACAAATACGGCGTATGGGGCGAAAAACAATTATATGGCAGAAAATATATGGGACTGCACAGAACTACGTTTGTAATTGACGAAAAAGGCGTGATCCGTAAAATTTTTCTCCGCCCTAAAAATAAGCAACATGCTGAAGAGATCATTAAAGCATGGAATGAACTGAAATAGCTGATGGACGTAAAAGATATCCGCATAAAAGAGAAATCGCTGAAGGCCCGCATTGCCGCCTGGGTGCTTGGTGTGGATAATGTTGCTTTTACGCTCGGCAAAACCATTTATCTCCACAATGCTTCAAAGCTTGAGTTTCTGCGCGATGAAAAATGGGTAAAGCATGAGCTGGAGCATGTAGAACAATTCCGCAGGCATGGTTTCCTGCCTTTTGTTTTTAAATATTTTATTGAAACACTGCGCAAAGGGTACTATAATAACAAGTATGAGGTGGAGGCAAGGCAGGCAGAGCGGAGATGAGAGGGAAGGCAATAGTGAATGACGGATTAGTATTATAACCATTTCTTTTTTATAGAGCATAGTAGCAAACCTCCTGTTGTACGTTCTGCCTTAGTCTCTGTTGCCCGGAACCTATTGCAGGCAGGGTGATTTTTTATTTATACAAAATCATTGAGGTTAATTTTTTTCATGGAAGAATTGATAAACTCCAAACTATCTTCATTTGACATTTTTAAAAGCGTATGTTCAAATCCGATAGTATCCTTGAGTATTTTACAAACTTCTTTTACCCAATAAGTCATGCTCATTTGAATAATGTTGCCCTCAATCCTTTTCGCAAGTTGTTTTATTCTGCTTCCTTCGCCAATTCTGTCAACAATAATAATCGTTGTCATGTAATGGAGTTTTCTGCCAAATTCCCACTCTCTTTCAAAACGGGACACCTTGTCTAATGATATTTCTGTATTTCCAGGACCAATAAATCCAATGTCAAACCGAACTCCTGTGCCTGGCTTTGATAAAAGTGTTGCATCGCTTTCTCGTTTACTTTCTCTTTGTGTAAGCCAAAATACATTTGTTGATTTGGTTGTTTCTTTTGGGTCAATGAGCTCAAATCCTAAGATGGTTAGAAGAGATCCTAATATTAATTTCTCAAACAACTTTCCGTACATTGATTTTTCTGAACCCCTTATTGCAAGGGTCTGTGCACCTATTGCGGTAAAAAGCTGCAATATCGTTGGCCAATTTACAAGATAATTTTCTTTGTCAATAGTTATTGAGCCTGTCAGGTCACCAAACTCTTTTTTAGATTGTTTTATTGAGTTCTTCAAAGAACTTTCTAATTCTTTCAGGTATGCTTCAAGCTGGTCATGGTCGCTTCGCAAAACGTTTTGAATGCTTTTTCCAGTTAATCCTACAAGCCATTGCAAGAACACTTTTTGCTCTTGATTTAATTTAGCAACCTTCAATTCATTACTTACTAATTCTGGAAGTCGGTGTTGAAAATCTTTAATGTTCTTTGAGGCATTTAAATATGCTATCAGCATTGCGGCATTTGATAAGGAAATACGCCTTTGCGTTAGTCCTTCTGTTAAAGACCGAACATTTCCTCCACATAGAATAGAAGCAACAACATTTTTAATTATGTCTTGGCCTACTCTCTCAATAAGCTGTTCTCCGCTATATTTTGCTAAGCTTAAACCTAATTCCGGAATATACTTTGAAACTGATTCGTTTTGCTTTTTACTCATCTTATAAATTTAGGTAAAGGGTGGGCGTTTCAATTGGCGCTGTGTTTATCCAGTTAACCTCCTTTACCTTATTGTGAAGCCATGTATGAATTTCTTCGTGGATAATTTTCATGTATTCAGGGTCTTGTTCAAAAAGAACAAAACGTCTGTTAAGTTTTACTGCTGCTCTCCCAACGGTTCCCGAACCAGCAAAAGGGTCGAGTATAACGTCTTTCTTGAAAGAATAATACCTGATAACTTTTTCGGCCAGTTCAACAGGAAAAACTGCCGGGTGTTTTTGGTGATAAGATGGATGAATTTTCCAAATATTTGTGGTCTCATATCCATCATCAATTTTTGATTCGTCAACCAATTTTTGGTCGGGATGTTTTCGAATATGCCAGTCAATTAATTTGTCAGTTTTTTTTCGATAAACTAAAATATATTCAGTAACCGGCACCGGCTTATACTGCAACGGGTTTCTGTCCGCCGCAAATCTTCTTCCTCGTCCTGTTGCCCAACCAGCACCTTCTGGTTTTACCCAATGAATATCATCAATGAATTCAAAGCCTTCCTCAATGAAAATTCTATGGAAGTCAAATGGAACAGCTATCCGTTTTGATGCCTCACTACGGCTTGACCGTCTTATTAAAACAGGTGAAATATTAATTACAAAAAATCTTCCTTCATTTAAAACCCTATGGCATTCATGAATTATTTTTCGCATTTTCAGCAAGTACTCTTCGTAAGTCAGGTACTCTGCATACTCAGGCCTTGCATTGTAGTATGGGGGAGATGTAAAAACCAAATCAACAGATTCATTTGGTGTATCATTGAGAAGTTGTTCACTGTCGCCAAACCCTACAGTATTTCTAAGATTTGAGATTTGGGGAACATCACTGCTGTTTTTGCTATGTCCATTTACTTTACTGTTTCCATGTCCGTTAAGATTTTTTCTCCCTAAAAGTCTGGATTCAAGCACCTCTTTATTTGTGGTCTTCTTTTCATTAATGAGAGTTGTTACAGCATCTATTACAATCTCACCAATATTTTCCTTTTGTTTTGAAAGTAGCGGTACTCGCCAAATGTGATACCTGTCGTCAATTTCCGGGAGTCCAAAATCAATTGCCTTGTCAAGGTCAAGTGAGTGTAGATAATCTCTCGAAACGTCCTTTGCTTCCTTTACTTCTGTAATTCGGTATAATTTTCTTTTACTCATTTAGTTCTGCCATTGAGGTTTGTGTCAAATTTAAGGTTTATTGAGGAAGTATGGTAAGATGTCCAAATCTATGTCTGTCAGATATATGAAGTGCTGAATCAGTAAGGATTTGTCAATCCTTGAGTTGTTTAGTTGAAGTATATACTGTCGCTCATCTTTATGGATTTTCCTCAGCCAAAAGTATAAATGCCGTTTATGCATATCAGCCTTTTTTAAGTTGAGTATTCACTATTGCCCATTCACTTTCCTCAATCTATCCGCCGCTTTCTCCAGTGTTTCTTCCTTCTTGCAAAAGCAAAACCGTATCACTTTATTATCAACCGCGTTTTTGTAAAATGCGGAAACAGGTATAGCCGCTACACCAAAATTTTTTGTAAGCCTCATTGTAAAATCTATTTCAGCTTCATCGCTGAAATGACCATAGCTTGCTAATATAAAATAACTGCCGCGACTGGTATGCATTTTAAATTTTGTATCTGCCATCATCGAAAGAAAATAATCCCGTTTCTGCTGTACAAAATTTCCTAATGATAAATATTGCTCTTTTTGCTGCAGGAATTTAGCCAGCGCCACCTGCTTGGGGCTATCAACAGAAAACACATTGAACTGGTGTACCTTTCTGAACTCTTTCATAAACGCGGCCGGCGCCACGCAATAGCCAATTTTCCAACCCGTACAATGGTAAGTTTTGCCAAATGAAAAACATACAAAGCTTCTTGCCGCAAGGTCAGGATAACGCAGCATGCTCAGGTGCGGCTTTTCATCAAAAATTACATGTTCATACACTTCATCACTTAATATAAATATATCAGTGCCGCCAACTATACGTTGCAGTGCGTTAATATCATTCTCATTAAGTATAGCGCCGGTAGGATTATTGGGCGAGTTGAGCATGATCATGCGGGTACGGGGCGTAATGGCTTTCTGCACTGTTTCCCAGTTAATGCCATAATCAGGATATTCCAACGGAATGATTACCGCTGTAGCTCCGTTGATCTCGATATTCGGAATATAACTATCATATCCCGGCTGAAATACAATTACTTCGTCGCCCGGGCGAAGCACTGTAGTTAAAGCAGTATATATCGCATAGGTTCCACCGGGAGTAATGGTAATATCAGTGTCAGGATTTACTGCAGCATTATATAAATCAAATATTTTCTCAGCCAGCACTTCACGCAAAGGCATATAGCCATTCATGTGCACGTATTGGTTAAATCCTTTCAGCATTGCTTCGTTTACGTCTGCTATCAGTTCATCATTCATATTAAAATCGGGGAAACCCTGCCCCAGGTTTATGGCATTATGTTCCGCCGCGAGGGAGCTCATCACTGTAAAAATGGTTGTACCTACATCCGGAAGTTTAGATATAATAGAAGCCGGCATTATATTACTTTTAATGGCATAAAATTATCTGTTAAGTAGTTAGGTTTAAAAAGATTTCAGAACTTAGTAATCCCTTTTTAAAATACTACTTATAACAATTAAAAAAACAAGTATATGAAAAGATCGGCAACTGCCATTTGGAATGGTTCAGGTAAAGACGGTAAAGGCGTATTAAGCACACAAAGTACGGTATTAAGCAATACGCAGTACTCTTTCAACTCCCGTTTTGAAAATGGCGTGGGCACAAATCCTGAAGAATTGATCGCTGCTGCTCATGCAGGCTGTTTCAGCATGAAGCTGAGTTTTGTATTAAATGCTGCAGGCTTTACCGCTGATGAAATTCATACAGATTGTACCATTACTTTTGAAAATGGTGTAATTACATCCTCTCATCTTGTATTAAAAGCAAAAATTCCCGGTATTGATAAAGCAAAATTTGATGAAGCTGCAGCCGATGCAAAGGCAAACTGCCCTATCAGCAAATTACTGAATACAGAAATATCCCTGGAAGCAAGCCTGCTGTAATGGCAAAGCTTTTCTGACATATGCGTTTTTAGCCACGAATGCACGAATGTGGGTTAAAATAATAGTTAAGTTCCCCTCTATTCGTGTATTCGCGGCAATTAACGCAACCCGGTATACTTAAAGCGAATAATGGAACACGAAATACGCAGATGTGACGGATATTCACCGAAAGTCTCCGCTATGATCATTTTCATCCGCTCTTCTGTGTGCTATTTTATGGGTAGCGGTGTTCATTTGTCATAAACAAGTCATTCATTCGCAGCGCGTGTTTTTACTATACAAACATTGTATATTTGCAGCCTCATGCAGCAGACTTTAGACATACTGGATGTAGCACAGAAACGCCCGATTATGGTTGAAGATCTTTCTTTGCTGCAGGAAAGAGAGCGTTTAACACCTGGTTCTGTACGTTATAGCATAAAGAGATATCGTAAATTATCTCAATGGGATACTGAGGATGTTGGTATGCTTGCATATAATTATAAAAAGAACGAACCCGCCGAAAACAGCCTGGAGCTAAAATTTTGCATAACCGGCAATATGTATTGCAATGGTAAGAGCTATGAATGTGGGGAGTGCAGGGCCGGAATGTCAAAAAACTGCGTGGCAAAGGAAGAAACGGTTGATGTATTGCATTTCACTTTTTTTACCGAACATTTGCAGCAGTTTGTAAAAAGTACCCGCTCTGCCAGTTTTACCAACCGTGTTTTATCGTTTAAGCACAGTTCATCTTTTTCAAAAATGCTGCCCCTGTGCAGCCGCACAAGAATTTCGCTTGAAAGTTTATTGAATAATACATACACCGAAAGCCTGGAAAATATTTACGTTAATGCCCAAACGCAGATGCTGTTATTGTACAGTCTTGAATGTATGCTGGGCGATAAAGAAGAAGAGGTTTTTGCCTGCAAGTTCCTTACGAACGATGTTGACAGGGATAAGATTTTGAAGGCAAGAGATCTCCTGTTGCAGAATATTGGTGATCCCATCACTATAAAAAATCTCAGCCGCAGGGTAGCTATTAATGAATGCTATCTTAAAAAGGGATTTAAAGAGATCTTCGGTACAACCATCTTCGATTTTTACCAGAGCCAGCGTATGGAACATGCAAAATATCTTTTGTATGAAAAAGGGTTAAGCGTTACGGATGTTTCACTGATGCTTGGCTATTCATCTATATCACATTTTTCTACTGCATTCAAAAAACACACCGGTTTAAAGCCTTGTGAATTACTTCTGCGATGATGTTCGTCAGCGCGTATTATGATCTAAATCAGGTTATTGAGAGATGACTATATTATGACAATTCATTCTCGTGAAGATGAGTTTTGTCTATTACTTTTGCCCTCACTCATGGATTATTCTTCCACATACGATATTTGCAGCGGTCTAGAAAATTTTGGAATTATCGGCATTAATTATCAAAATGCAGATATTGCTACAAGGAGCAGTTTTGCTGTTTGCAATTTTACACAGGAAAGAATCACCTTCTTTGCAAAAGAAAAAAAACTGAAAGATATTATTGTGCTTTCAACCTGTAACCGCACAGAAATATATGGCTTAGCCAGTACAGAATTATTGATAGAGATTTTATGTGAGGCCACAGGAAATTCAACCAACCTGTTTCATCAGCATGGTTATATTTATACCGGAATGGATGCGGTTAAACATCTTTTTAAAGTTGCTTCAGGGTTGAATTCGCAGATCATCGGCGATTATGAAATTTTGATGCAATTGAAAAAGGCTGCCAGATATGCAAAAGACAATGAGCTGCTTGGTTCATTAAGCGACAGGCTGGTAAATTTTGCATTGCAGGCATCAAAAAGAATAAAGTCTGAAACCAAACTCAGCACCGGCACAGTATCTGTTGCTTATGCGGCTATTGAAGTGATCCGCGACAAGGTTACTGATATCGCCAATAAAAATATATTACTTGTTGGCGCAGGAAAATTCGGTCGCAATGTTGCAAGAAATATCAGCGAATATTTTCCCGGCGCAAAAGTACGCATTACCAACAGAACGTTCAGCAAAGCGGAAGATTTTGCACAGGAGCATGATATGCTTCCTGTTCCTTACGAAACACTGGCGCAGCAATGTAATGAAAGCGATATCCTGATTGTAAGCACAACCGCTGAAAATTTTACTATACTACCCGGATTTTTTACAACAGAAAAACAAAGATTGTTGCTGGATCTCTCTGTTCCTAAAAGCATTCACCCTGCAGTAAAAGATAAAAACAATATTACTTCAATGGATGTGGATGAAATATCCGCCATCCTCAACGATACCTTCGCAAAAAGAAAAGCAGAAATTCCGCAGGCTATTGCTATTATAGAAGGAACGCTTGGCGAATTTGTTGAATGGCATAAAGTTTTTGTTCACCGGCATTTTTTGGGCCAGGTAAAATCAAAATTGTATGAATTAAGTGAGGCTGATTCCTGCCTGGCATTTCCTAAAGATGGTAAAGACTCCCTTATACAAAAAGCGGTTAAAACACTTGCGGTTGACCTGCGTTCTCAAAATCAAACTGCAAGAGGTTGCCAGTATATCAATACCATGCACGAGTATTTAAAAATCAGTCATTCTTAACTGATCTTTCCTTGCTTTATTTATTCATTATATTTTTTGTTTGATTTAATTTCTTTATAAGTTTCCTTAGTACATTCACGCTATGATGCAGGTAGTTAAAATCGGAACCCGTGAGAGCGCTTTGGCCCTGTGGCAGGCAAAAAAAGTGCAGACGCTGCTGGAAGAGCAGCATATCAAAGCCGAATTAGTTCCCATAAAAAGCGAAGGCGATATTGATCTTACCACACCTTTATATGAAATAGGAGTACAGGGTATTTTTACAAAAGCGCTTGATATTGCTTTGCTGAAAAAACAAATTGATCTTGCTGTACATTCTTATAAAGATGTGCCTACGCAATTGGCAAAAGGACTTGCTACCGCCGCGGTATTAAAAAGAGATGCTTACAGGGATATCCTGGTATTTAAAGGCGATAAAGAACAGCTGTTTTACAACCTTAATATGCATGATGGTAAATGGCAAACGCCGGGCGAAAATTTTGCCGGTGCGGCGCTTACTATTGCTACAAGCAGTGTGCGCCGCCGTGCGCAATGGCTGAATCGTTTTCCGTATCATGCGATAGATAATTTAAGAGGTAATGTAAATACCAGGCTTAAAAAGCTGGAAGAAAGCAATTGGGATGGCGCTATCTTTGCTGCTGCAGGATTGGAGCGTATTAATATCCGTCCTGAAAATAGTATTGATCTTACCTGGATGTTACCCGCGCCAGCACAGGGAACAGTTGTTGCAATGTGCAGGGATGAAGATGCGGGACTTAAAAAAATTTGTGCTGCTTTTAATGATGTAAACACTGCATTATGCACAGGGATTGAGCGTGATTTTTTAAGAACGTTAATGGGTGGTTGCTCAACACCAATAAGTGCGCTTGCGGAAATTAAAAATGACAAGCTGCTTTTTAGGGGAAATGTAATTTCTATTGATGGTAAAAATAAAATTGAAACCGGAAAAGCTGTATCTGTTAAAGATGCAGAAAATACAGGTAAGATTGCGGCCAATGAAATATTGGAAAAAGGTGGTCACACAATAATTCAATCAATACGGAATGGCAGCAAATAGTATTGAAATATTATCAACCCGAAATTTAAACCATGAGCTGGTTGAGAAGGCCGGTATTCAGAACATTAAAATTGAATCGGTTTCTTTTATTCAAAACATTCCTGATGTATCTACCGGGATAGCCAATGAAATAAAACTGCTTGCCGCGCAAAAAATAGTTGCTGTGTTTACCAGTATACATGCGGTTGAAGTTGTAAAAAGTGAACTGCCTGATATACCGCCAACCTGGGAAATTTTTTGCACCGGCGGCGCAACAAAAGAAGCATTGCTCGAAATCTTTGATGAGGCTGCTATTGCCGGCACTGCTAAAAACGCGAGCGGACTGGCAGAAAAAATTTTGCAGCAGGAGCATATAAAGCATATTGTTTTTTTCTGTGGCAAGCAGCGGCTTAACGACCTTCCTGAAACATTGCAGAGTAATGGTATAAAGGTTACTGAAATTATTGTTTACCAAACGGTGGGCACCCCGGTTACTATTAACAAACATTACCAGGGCATATTATTTTTTAGCCCGAGTGGTGTACATAGTTTTTTTTCAACCAATACTATTTCTGTTTTTGTGGTATTGTTCTCCATAGGCAAAACAACCACTGCAACGATTGAGTCATATTGCAGTAATAAAGTAATAACCAGCCAGTGGCCGGGCGAAGCAAACCTTATTGAGTTAGCCATTGAATATTTTGGAAATACAAAAAACAAACCGGTGCGTGGTACTGACGAATAATTGGTGAAGTATACTATATGAATGATTTATTATTAAGAACATTAAGAGGTGAAGCTACCCGCCGCCCCCCCGTATGGATGATGCGGCAGGCAGGCCGCTATTTGCCGGAGTATATGGTTTTAAGAGAGAAATATGGTTTTTTTGAAAGATGCCAGACACCTGAGCTTGCTTGTGAAATTACTTTACAGCCTGTTGATATTATTGGTGTAGATGCCGCTATACTTTTTTCAGATATATTGGTGGTGCCACAGGCAATGGGATTAGAAGTGCAGTTGATTGAAAGCAAAGGCCCGGTATTGCCTGACCCAATAAAAACACGCGCCGACTTACAGCGTGTACGCGTGCCTGATGTACACGAAACTTTACAGTATGTGTTTGATGCCATTCAACTGATAAAAAAAGAATTGAACGGCAGGGTTCCATTAATAGGTTTTGCCGGCGCGCCGTGGACGCTGCTTTGCTATATGGTACAGGGCAAAGGCTCTAAAACATTTGACGGAGCAAAGGCATTTTGTTATACGCAGCCTGAGCTGGCACATGAGCTTTTGCAGATGATAACCGACACCACTATTGCTTATTTAAAGGCACAGGTTAAAGCCGGTGCAGATACCATCCAGGTGTTTGATAGTTGGGCCGGGTTGCTGAGTCCTGAAGATTTTAACCAGATTTCTTTACCATATATAAAACAGATTGTTGCCGCGCTTAAAGACGAAGTGCCGGTAATTATTTTTGCAAAAGGAGCCTGGTATGCATTAGAAGATATGGCTGCAACCGGAGCGCATGGCTTAGGCATCGACTGGTGCATTAAACCGGAATTAGCCAGGAAAATGGCTGGTAATAATATCAGCTTGCAGGGAAACTTTGATCCCGCAAAATTATTATTACCCATTCCTGTATTGAAAAAAGAAGTAAGCAAAATGCTGAATGCTTTTGGCAATGGCAGGTATATTGCTAATCTTGGTCATGGCATATTGCCTAATGTACCGGTAGATCATGCAAAGGCATTTGTAGATATGGTGAAGGAGTGGGAGATAGCGATTGCAAAATAAATAAGAAGGGCAGCGGGCTATCAGCCGTCAGCAATCAGCTTTCAAAGACATTTATAAAAATGAATCATTTTACAACCAACATCTGGATACAATATATACATACCCTCCAGGATACCATCTGCTCTGCCCTTGAGCAATCAGATGGTAAAGCAACATTTACAGAAGACAACTGGGAACGTGAAGGCGGCGGCGGCGGAAGAACCAGGGTGATAGCTAATGGAAATGTATTTGAGAAAGGTGGCGTAAATACTTCTGTTGTTTTTGGAAAGGTGAGCGACGCCATGCGTTCGCAGCTTAAAATTGATGGCGATAGCTGGTTTGCCTGCGGACTAAGTTTGGTGATTCATCCGCTCAACCCTTTTGTACCAACCACACATGCCAACTGGCGGTATTTTGAATTATACGATGCTAACAAAAATGTGATAGACAGATGGTTCGGCGGTGGCGCTGATCTTACGCCATATTATTTGTTTAATGAAGATGCGAAACATTTTCATCAAACATTATATAATGCTATTACTCCGTTTGGCGCTGATTTATATACGCAGTATAAAAAGCATTGCGATGTATATTTTGCAAATAAGCATCGCGGCAACGAAATGCGTGGCATTGGCGGCGTTTTCTACGACTATCTGCGCCCTGCAGATGAAGCAGATGCAGAAAGACTTTTCTCTTTTCAACAGGCTAATGGAAACTGTTTTGTTGAAGCATACATTCCTATTGTAGAAAAACGGAAAAACGCGCCATGGTCAAACGGACATAAATACTGGCAGGAAATACGCCGTGGCCGATATGTGGAATTCAATCTTATTCACGACCGCGGTACCATATTCGGATTAAAAACAAATGGAAGAACCGAGAGTATACTCATGAGTTTACCTCCAACTGTCCGGTTTGATTATAACTATCAGCCCAAACCCGGCAGCGAAGAAGCCAGGTTGCTGGATGCCTGCCAGCACCCGAAGGAGTGGGTGTAATGCTACCAATGCACGAATAAATTCTCCAAATTTTAAAAAATATTTGAGCATTAGCGGCTACCATGACAATAATAAAAATCTTCCCGAAAATGACGATAACATGATAAACCATCTCCCAAATAAGCGCAGGATAGGTTAATTTTGCGGCTCAATTACCACTTCAGTTATGTATCTGCAAAAGCGTAACCGCATACTCCGCGCCGGCTCGTCTGTTCGCAGCCTGGTTGCCGAAACCGTTTTAACTCCAAATGATTTTATATTACCCCTTTTTGTTGACGAGGGTGAAAATGTAAAACATGAAATTCCTTCCATGCCTGGTTATTACCGCTACTCACTTGATTTGCTTGTAAAAGAAGTGAAGGAAGTATGGGCGATGGGTATAAAAAGCGTATTGATCTTTGTAAAGGCAAAAGATGAAGTGAAAGATAATACCGGCAAGGAAGCCTGGAATCCTGATGGTTTAATGCAGCGCAGCATTAAAGCGATAAAAAATGCGGTACCGGAAATGCTGGTGATGACGGATGTAGCGCTTGATCCATATTCTGTTTACGGACATGATGGTATTGTAAAAGATGGAGAAATTGTGAATGATGAAACTGTTGAAGCATTGGTGAAAATGAGTTTAAGTCATGCCGAAGCAGGCGCTGATTTTGTTGCCCCAAGTGATATGATGGATGGCCGCATCGGCGCTATTCGCAAAGCGCTTGAAGAAACGCATTTTACCAAAGTGGGTATAATGGCATATAGTGCTAAATATGCTTCATGCTTTTATGGGCCATTCAGGGATGCATTGGATAGTGCCCCTGGTTTTGGTGATAAAAAAACCTACCAGATGAATTATGCCAACCGCCATGAAGCCATTAATGAGGTATTGCAGGATATTGAACAGGGAGCTGATATTGTGATGGTAAAACCTGCGATGGCTTATCTTGATATCATCCGCGAAGTAAAAAATAGTGTAACTGTTCCTGTTAGTGCCTACCATGTAAGCGGGGAATACGCTATGATAAAAGCCGCCGCTAAAATGGGCTGGCTCGATGAAAACAAAGCGATCATTGAAAGCCTGACATCCATTAAAAGAGCAGGAGCGGATTTGATTGCTACGTATTTTGCGAAGGAGGCGGTGACATTGGTGAATGGGCAATAGTGAATAGGCAATGGCTGTTGTGTATGCAAATTTAAAATTATTACCTGCAATTATAAACTTACATAAGCATTCCCTGTTGAGGAAAAATATGGAATGATTTCACAAATACGGAGAGCGGCATTATCTGTACATTTAAATATATCAGAGGGGGCATCCCGAAGGTCAGAAGCAGAGAGAAAGAGGTATTATGAAATAGCAAGAGGTTCGGTTGTAGAAATTGATGCGGCGCTTGATGGAGCGTCAGACTTGGATTATTTGAAAAATATAGATGTAACAATCTTAGGAGAAACCATAATTGCAACATTTAAATTATTAACCGGGATGATAGGAAAACAGAAATAATGTGAATGCTGAATAGGCAATGGTGAATAATAAACCTTGTATTCTAAAATAGAACTTCATGATTCATTCACCATTGCCTATTGCGTATTCACCATTGCCTATTACCCATTGCCCATTCACATGAACATAACAAAAAGCCAATCTCTCTTCTCCCGCGCACAACAATCTATCCCCGGCGGGGTTAATTCCCCGGTAAGGGCTTTTAAAAGTGTAGGAGGTACTCCGCTGTTTATCACTAAAGCCAAAGGCGCATATATGTATGATGCCGATGGGAATGCGTATATAGACTTTATCAACTCTTGGGGCCCCATGATACTTGGTCATGCACATGATGAAGTAGTAAAAGCCATTCAGGAAAAAGCTATGCTTTCCACTTCATTTGGTGCGCCAACTGAACTGGAAATTGAAATAGCCGAACTCATAAAAACAATGGCGCCCAATGTAGATATGATCCGTATGGTAAACAGCGGAACAGAAGCCTGCATGAGCGCTGTAAGACTGGCAAGAGGATATACCGGCAGGAATAAAATTATAAAGTTTGAAGGCTGCTATCATGGGCATGCGGATTGCTTTTTAGTGAAGGCGGGCAGCGGTGTTGCTACCTTTAATATCCAAACAGTTCCCGGAGTTACATCAGGCGTAGCCAATGATACATTAACCTGCGCATATAACGATATTGCTGCCGTTGAAAAGCTGGTATCTGATCACAGCAATGAAATTGCTGCAATTATTATTGAACCGGTTGCAGGCAATATGGGCTGCATATTACCGGTGCCCGGTTTTCTTGAAGCATTACGCAGCATTTGCACTAAAGAAAATATTGTTTTGATTTTTGATGAGGTGATGACAGGCTTCCGGCTTGCAGCAGGCGGCGCACAGCAGCGTTTGAAAATAGACGCAGACCTGGTTACCTATGGAAAAATAATCGGAGCCGGTATGCCGGTAGGCGCATTCGCGGGCAAAAAAGAAATCATGCAGCATATTGCACCTTTGGGAAATGTATACCAGGCGGGCACGCTAAGTGGAAATCCGTTAGCGATGATTGCAGGATATACTTTGTTAAACATCCTGAAAAATAATCCCGCAATATATGATGAACTGGAAGCCAAAGGAAAATATTTGGAAGAAGGATTAAGAGAAGTATTTAATAATAAGGGAATTGCATATACTATTAACAGGCTGGGAAGCATGATCAGCATACATTTCAGTAATCATGCTGTTAAGGATTTTAACAGCGCGGCACAAGCGGATATTACGGCTTTCAGCAAATTCTTCCACCACATGTTGAATTCAGGCGTATATTTGCCCCCGTCAGCGTTTGAGACATGGTTTATCAGTAATGCCATTTCTTATCAAGACCTGGACCGTACCCTACAGGCTGCGTCCCGTTTTTGATCCATCATATCAGTAAAGGTCACACGAAGTGACCTTTATTATTTTAAGAAATCTTGCAGAACTTTGCAATAATGAATACAGAAAAGAAAAGAGGAATAGTTTTAATGAATTTGGGCTCGCCCGACTCTACAGAAGTTAAAGATGTACGCAGGTACCTGATGCAATTTTTAATGGATGGAAGAGTAATTGATAAACCCTATTTGCTCCGTCTTCCGCTGGTTGGTGGAATTATTGTTCCTTTTCGTGCGCCTAAATCTGCGGAAGCCTATAAAGAAATATGGACTAAAGAAGGTTCTCCATTAATTGTATTGACCAAACAATTGCAGCAGGAAGTACAGAAACAGGTGAGTGAGCCGGTGGAAATAGCCATGCGTTATGGCAACCCTACAGTTGAATATGCATTTGATCGGTTAATGGAAAAGGTAAAAGGACTTGAAGAAGTAATTGCGGTTCCGTTGTACCCGCATTATGCCATGTCGTCTTATGAAACGGCGGTTGAATATGCAAAAACTATTCACCGGAAGAAAAAATATCCTTTCAAACTTGATTTTATTAAACCCTTTTACAATGAGCCGGGTTATATAGATGCGATGGCTGAAAGTATGAAGCCGTATCTGTCCGGAGACTTTGATCACATATTATTCAGTTATCATGGTATACCTGCAAGGCATCTTATAAAATCAGATCCTACAGGAAGCCATACGCTGAATACCACAGACGAATGCTGCAAAACGCCCTCGCCGGCACGGGAGTTCTGTTACCGGTATCAAAGCTTTGAAACCACAAGGCTCATTACGGAAAAACTTGGCTTGGCAAAAGATAAGTATAGCATCTCATTTCAATCAAGGCTTGGCAAAGGATGGCTTGAACCCTTTACAGATATTCGCCTGGAGGAAATGCCCAAAGAGGGGATTAAGAAAATACTTATACTATGTCCCGCTTTTGTAAGTGATTGTTTAGAAACGCTGGAAGAAATAGCGATGCGCGGAAAAGAAACTTTTATGGAAGCCGGTGGAGAATCCTATACTTTTATTCCCTGCATGAATACATCACCGTTATGGACGAAAACGATCAGCACGTGGCTGAACGAATATGCAGCCGGCAGCAAACGCATGATACTGTAAGAAACAGTAAGATAAATAGTTTCAGGTTACTGGTTGTTGCAACATTCACTATTGCCTGTTCACTTTTCCATGCCAAAAGTGCTGCTCATGTTAAAATTTGAAATCTATCCAAAAACAATTGTCTAAAGCATATTTTCCCGAATTTTATTTGATGAAAGGATTGGTATACAAATCAACAGGTAGCTGGTACGTTGTAAAAGACGAAAGCGGCAGGCTGTATAATGCAAGAGTAAAAGGGAAGTTTAAAATAGATAGTGATATCACATCAACCAATCCTGTAACCGTTGGCGATGAAATTGAAATGGAGATAGAGGAAGGCGCCGAGGGAACTGCGATTATCACGGATATATGCAACCGTAAGAATTATATCAACAGGCAATCTCCTGCTAATAAATACCAGCATCATATTATAGCTGCCAATGTAGACCAGGCACTGCTTATCTGTACATTAAAAGAGCCCAGAACTTCCCAGGGATTTATAGACCGGTTTCTGGTTGCTGCCGAAGCGTATCATATTCCGGCTATACTTTTATTCAACAAGTCTGATATCTATAAAAAGAAGGAGCTGGAAAAATTTGCAGAGTGGAAAAATATGTATGAAAGTATCGGGTACAAAGTGCTGTTAGTGAGTATTGAAAAAAAAGAAGGACTGGAAGCGATACAGAATATCATTAGAGACAAAACAACATTGATCAGCGGACATTCAGGCGTAGGCAAATCTTCCTTTATAAATTTTCTTATTCCCTCATTTTCACTTAAAACACAGGAAGTAAGCGGATGGAGCGGCAAAGGCCTGCATACAACCACTTTTGCTGAAATGTATGATATACCTGGCGGGGGAAGAATTATTGATACGCCCGGCATTCGTGAGTTTGGCATAGTTGATATATCAAAGCAGGAACTCTCTCATTATTTTCCCGAGATGCGGGGATTGATCAACGATTGCCAGTTTAATAATTGCCTGCACATGAACGAGCCCGGTTGTGCCGTTAAAGCCGCGGTTGAAGAAGAGAAGATCAATATAGACAGGTACGTGAGCTATTGTACAATACTTGAGTCTGTTAATGAGCGTAATTATTGAGCCTATCCATCCATCTCCCTTTCCTACTAAGGAAATTATATAACTTCCACATCAGCAAGCCTCATCCTCTCATCCTTCTCCGCATGGAGAAGGACGGTGCTGTAGAATAAAGCCAGACTATACATCTACCACATCAGCTAATGAATATAACCGGGCTTGGCACTTCTACATTAAATTCCTTTTGTGAAACTTTGTGTCTTCGTGTCTTTGTGGTTCAAAGAAAAATTTTATTATCTTCAGATTGCATATGCATAATGTCAGCAAAGTTTCGCCATTTCTTTTTTGTTTATTGATTCTTCTTCATTCCTGCGTAAGCAACGATAAGCAAAATGATATACCTTCTTTAAATACTATTCCTCAACTTTCGTATAAACTCGTTAATACTTACCCGCACGATACTTCCGCATTTACTGAAGGCCTGGGTTGGTATAAAGGAAAGTTATACGAAAGCACAGGCTCGCCTGATAATATGCCTCACACCAAAAGTTATTTTGGCGTTGTGGATGTAAAAGACGGTATGGTAAAAAACAAAATTGAGCTTGACAGGAAAATATTTTTTGGAGAAGGTATTACAATTATTAACGACACCGTATTTCAACTTACCTATAAAAACAGGAAAGGATTTTTATATAATGCAAATACACTACAAAAAACAGGAGAGTTTAATTATAATAATGAAGAAGGCTGGGGGTTAACAACAGATGGTAAACATCTTATTATGAGTGATGGAACCGATGTGATTACCTGGATTGACCCACATACTTTCAAAGCTGTAAAATCGGTACAGGTTTCAGAAAATGGGAATGCTGTTAATAACCTGAACGAGCTGGAGTATATAGGCGGTTATATATTCGCCAATGTGTATACCACAAACACTATAGTGAAAATAAATGCTACTACCGGTGAAATTGCTGGAAAGTTAGACTTATGGAATATTGATAAAATGGCGAGAGACGAATACCCGAAAGCATTGCACATGAATGGGATTGCTTATGACAGCGCAACAAAAAAATTATTGATTACCGGCAAAATGTGGCCAAAATATTTTGAACTGGAGTTACAGTAAATAGCAATGCTACAACTGACTATTCAGCAAGGGAATTGCATTTGCAATTTCATTGGCTTTCTGAAGCAGTTCCGGCCTTTGCAGGTTATTAAGATGCCTTTCGTGGTGAAGATCGGTACCGAGCAATTCAATTTGCTTTTTCTTAAAAAGACGTTCTGCAGCCTGCTGCACACCTCTTCCATAATACCCGACAAGCGAAAGAAGGTTTACCTGGAAAAAGCAACCTACATGGCGAAGCTCGTCATATATTTCAGGCTTATTATGAAAATAGCCATATCGCTCCGGGTGTGCTAAAATTGGTTTATACCCTTTCATTTGTATTTCAAATATCTTTTGTTTGTAGTCGAGCGGTGGGCTTGCAAACGAAAATTCAACCAGCACCATGTTATCTTTAATGGTGAGCAGCGGCTCTTTTTTTTCGAGCAGGCTGTCAAAATGATCATCAAGAAAATATTCAGCCGCGGCTTTTATATCAACATCTATTTTACGCTTTTGCAGCTCAGCGGTTAGTTTATTATATGCGCCGGTTATGGTTTGCCTGTTGTTGGGATAAAGGTCAATCATTAAATGCGGAGTAGTAATAAACTTTTTATATCCCAGCTCCATCAGCCCTTCAATCAATTGTATAGAAGTATCTATATCGGGAGAACCATCATCAATACCCGGAAGCAAATGTGAATGCATATCGGTATGGATGATGCTGAGATCTCCGGAAAACACAGGCTGCTTTTTTTTAAAGAAGGAAAACATGAATACTTATAATTTAAACGTCACACTATTTTATAAAAAACTGGCCAAGTTTACGTATTGGTTTCAGGTACAAAGTAAACGGAAAAGGTTTAAGATTATTGATTTTCCACGCCATTCTATCTTGCTGGTTGGCTTTAATCCTGTTTTTTAATGAACCGGTGCTAACACCTCCCATCCGCATTTTTATGATTACTTTGTTGAGATAAGTGGCTTTTATATTATGTTTCAATAAAATACGCAGCATCAGTTCGTAATCGGCTGCCGAACCTAAACTAATATTAAATGCTCCCACTTTATCATATACCTCTTTCCTCACAAAAAATGTAGGATGCGGCGGCATCCAGCCATAATAGAAACTGCTTTTTTTATATGTGCCTGCTTTCCAGGAGCGCACTACTTTAGACATATCGTCACGCTGCACAAATTGTAAATCTGCATACAAAGCCATTGCTTCCGGATTCTCTTCAAAAGTTTGTGCAACAATGGAAAGTATATCTGGTGATGCATATACATCATCGGAATTGAGTATACCGATTATATTGCCGCCTGCCATAGCAATGCCTTTGTTCATGGCATCGTAGATACCCTTATCTTTTTCAGAAATGAACCTGCTGATATGACTATATCTTTTTATGATGTTTATGGTATCATCACTCGATCCTCCATCAATAATAATATGTTCTATATCCGGGTGATCCTGGTTTTGGATACATTCCAGTGTGTCTGCTAAAGTAGCGGCGCTATTGTAGGTGGCAGTGATGATGGAGAGTTTCATGATGACTATTCAATTGTACGTTGCTTCGCTGGTAAAGCGGGGTTACCGGAATAGACAGTAAATGCCTCCATATTTTTTGTAGCTACGGAACCGACAGAAAGCACACTATGACTAAATGCTGTAATACCCGGGCAAACAATTGATTGTGCACCAATCCAAACGCCATCTTCCAAAGTAATACCTGCAACCATCAGATCAAATGTTTTCTTTTTGTAATTATGATTACCGGTAAGTAACATCGCGCCCTGTGATATACACACATTATTACCAATAACTATTTCAGTTAAATTGTCTATCCATACTTTCTCGCCAATCCATACATGATCACCTATCTTCAGCTTCCACGGATATTTAATGTTTACACCGGGCTTAACAACAACGTGACCACCGATTTTTGCCCCGAAAAGTTGTAATAGCCAGCATTTAAACCCTGAAAATGAATTGAGGGGATTGACGAAAAACAATACGTTGAATATATACCAAATACTCCTCTTCAATATCCCCGCTTTAATTGTGGGTTTATACCAGCTATTATCGTATTGGCTTAAATCTACTTTCGTCATATTATACTATGAAAATAGGTCAATGTATTTTGATTTTAAAAGACTGGTATCTTGATAATTCTTTGAATAGTTCCAAGCACCTTTACTCCATAGTTGATATTCATCATTATCCATTTCAATTACTTTTTCCAGAACGCTTTCAAAAGGCAACTTGCCCCTTAGAGGTAGATCCCATCCGGCTTTATATTTTGAAAGATTTTTCCAAGGCGTCTGATCGCTGATTAAAACAGGCCTTCCATAAGAAAAAGATTCAAATATCGCATGTCCAAAATTTTCTCCCTCTGTTGGTAAAACAAAAAGGTGATGAGATTGGATAAGAGATCCTATCTGGCTATGTTGTATATCTTTTTTAAAATCTACTTTCACATTTTCAGAAATAGATGTTATTAAACTTTCACATCTTTGCCAATATAGCTTATCTTCAATTGATCCGACAACTGTTAATAAGATTTTAGCACGTTTATTATACAGGCATTCTAATAAGAAATGCAAATTTTTGATCGGATGTATTCTGCCAATAAAAATAATTCTTATACTTCCCGGTTGTTTGTCAATCGAATAAAATTCATCTTGCGGCGTGGGGAAGTTTTGAAGTTTAATGCAATCTGTTTCTTTGCCAAAAATGTGTATTATGTCATCTTGCTCTTTATTGTCAGTGGCGTGAAACCTGATAAGTTTATTCAGATGAAACGCTTTAAACAATCTTAGATAAATATTCTTTTTGGAGGATTTAAATTGAAGCGCTGACTTTTTGAGCATTCCCCGAGGTGCTAATATTAGTTTACTATTTATAAGCCTCCGCCTCTTCATCATGAGGGGATATATAGTAAAATAGCGAGAGAACATATTATTTAAGTATAAATAATCAGGCTCCACATCTTTAATAATCGAAAGTATTTGTTTCCAGTTTAAATACTCCGGTGATGCATAAAATATATGTTTATTATTTATAAGCAGCCATTTATTTGTCTCTATATTAATATAGTTGTGCAGATCTCCAAGATCCCGATCTCTCGTATATACATATATATCAAACTCATCCTGCATATAATAAGCGAAATTTACACAGGATCTGATGGGGCCGCCGGCTTTATAACCAGGTTCATACCAATCTGCAAAGATGAGGATCTTCTTATTTTGTTTATTCGATTTCATTTTTTTCCAGCCAATATTCCAACACAACAAATATCCAGATATCCATCCAACGTACAGATGGGTCATTATCTAAAAACCGGGTCCAATGATTTGTCAATGCCTGGCCTTTAATAAATTCTCTTTTGCTAAGGTTTTCCAGGTACCTTGAACAAAATTCCCGTAATTCATTTCGCAGCCATTGTTTCCAGGGAAATACAAAACCCTGTTTTTTTCTGAATACAATTTCGTCTGGAAGTAAGGGTTTTACAGATTCCACTAACAAACTTTTAGGATATACCGGTTGTTTGTATTGATCAGGGATGCCTAAAACATATTCAACAAGATCAGTATCAAAATATGGCTCTCTTACTTCAAGCGCAACCGCCATGCTCATTTGATCGGTATCCTTTAATAAGGTTTGTTGTGTATAGCCCAGATACTCAGCTACAGATAGCTGGCTTAATATCGGTAGTTTGTGTAAAACACCTCTGCTTTCCAGAAGTTTATTAGATATCTCCGTTTCTCTTTTATAATCCAATGTAGTATATGTACTTATCTGTTCGGGTGTAATAAGCTGCCTGAGTAATGGATACACATGTTCAATATCAGCGGTTGGTGTTCTCAAAAGCTGGCGGGTCCTTGATCGCTTGTTAGATAGTTTATCAGAAATAAGTCCGATAGTCATTTTTCGGAGAATACCCGAATTATTCCACCATTTCCTTTGGTCATTTATTTTCTTGAATTGTTCAAATATGGGATATCCTGCAAAAAGCTCATCGCCACCTACACCTGAAAGTGCTACGGTGATACCCGCGTTTTTAATAGCTTTCGAAACCACATATGTATTAATTCCGTCACCCGAAGGTGTATCCATCGCCCCAAGCGCATTTTCCAATTCATCAAGCATAACTTCGGGAGACAATTGTATACGTGTATGATGTGCATTGAATTTTTCCGCAACCATTTCCGCGTATAGGGATTCATCAAATTCTTTTTCCGCAAAAGATATATTAAAGGTTGTAGGCCTAATTCCACAAACCTCCGACATTAATCCAACTACGGTACTTGAATCAATACCACCAGAAAGGAATGCTCCTACAGGCACATCGCTTACCAGTCTTTTCTGCACAGCGTGGCCAAGCAAATCAAAAGTCTTCTTTTTTATTGATGAAAGATCCGGGTAATCGTTGTTACAATTATCCCAAAGGTTCCAATATTTTTTTATTTCGGTAATGCCATTTTTAATCCTCATCCACGAACCGGCTTCAAGTTGCCGGATACCTTCAATCATTGTGAGTGGAGAGCTTACAGACTGATAAGACAGATATTCGTGGATTGCATTTTTATTGATCTTTCGGGCAACAAGTTCTGTGGCTAAAATAGCCCGGATTTCAGATGCGAAAATAAGCTTCTCTCCATCTAAATAATAATACAAAGGCTTTACACCCATACGGTCACGAACCAGGCAAAGCTCTTTTTTCCACCTGTCCCAAATCGCAAAAGCAAACATTCCTTTAAAATACTGTAAGCAATCTATGCCCCATTGAGCGTATGCTGCAATTAATACTTCTGTATCGCTGGTGGTTACAAAATTATAAGTGGCCAGTTTGGATTTAACTTCATTATAATTATACAATTCTCCGTTAAATACCAAAACATATCTGCCTGTATCATCCTTTAATGGCTGGTTTGCCCCTGAAGAAAGATCAATAATTGATAAACGCCGGTGTCCCAGGCCAAGTGCTCCCTCTGTAAAAACGCCTGCCGCATCAGGGCCCCGATGAGCCATACAGGTTGTCATACGGGCAACTAATTGCTCATTGGCTTCTATCTTCTGATTAAAATATAAAATTCCGGCTATGCCACACATACGTTCATTTAAAAGAAAAGCAAATTAAAAAGTAAATACCATTACTTTGCATCGGAATGCGAACTAATGAACAAAAGAAAAACTTTTACAGAATATCTCGCTATTATTTCGATATTTTCCATCTTTCTTGATCAGGCTTTAAGGGGAGTACTGCCTTTTGATTTATATTATTACTACCCGGTTTTCATATTATTTTTAATAACGCAATTATTACAAACAGGCAAGATCGCAATCCTACCCTCATGGTTTATGATAGGGCTGGGAGTTATTTTTGCCGGAAGTGTTTTTATTACATGGTTTAAAAACATTCTTGGTTTTGAACTTCTGAAACAGGTATTTGGCTTGGTTTTTACCTCCTTGGTTTACTACAACGTACTCTTTGTTTTAAAATTTGATGTTAAAAGGATTTTTAATTACTACCTTGTTTTTGCCTTTTGGGTTGCGCTTCATGGTGTTATTGATAATATACTGCATTATGTTGGCATTCATCTTACAAAGGTAAACCTCGCTGGACCAGGTCTATACCGGGAATATGGAATAATGGGTGAGCCTTTTTACCTTGCCCTCGCATTAACGCCTGCAATAGTGTATTACCTGTGTTACTTTAAGCTTACCTGGAAAAGTAAAAAATTAGTATTTCTTGTTACCTCAGGATGTTATTTATTAACATATTCTTCTATTGCTGTAACGGGGTTCGTTTTGGGGATATTTATGTCTTTATATATTAATAATTATTTTAGTGCACAAAGAGGTAAGATTATATTGGCTCCTTTATTAATTACGCCTGTAATCCTTTTAACCAGTTATTTGGTAAATAATATAGGTCTTATCAATGCCAGATTTTACGACACAACATCACTTTTCTTGTCAAGCCAGATTAAAGCTGATGAAGCAGGAAAATCCAATGCCAGCACATTCGCATTATATACAAACTATGCTATAGCGAGAGATTCTTTTTTGGAAAGCCCCTTGTTAGGGTCCGGACTTGGATCTCACCCGATTATTTATGAAACAACTTTTCTCAAATATTTTCCTCCAAGGTATCTAACAATGTATGGCAATCAAAATCAGCAGGATGCAAATTCAAAATTCCTGAGACTTATGTCGGAAACCGGCCTGGTTGGACTGATCCTTTTCTTTATCGCTTTTATCCGCTTTTTTGCATCTAAGCGCAAAATGGTATCAGAGGAATTAAAAAATCTTGGAGCAATCAATTACGCCATTTTTGTATATATAGTTCTTTGCCTTATCAGGAACGGGAATTATATAAATGTGGGCTTTTTCTTTTTCTTTTTTTTATACTATGTTAGCTGGTATAATATACAAAAGGGTAATATTAAATCTCCACGAGTGAAGCACTCCACAGCGCAGGTGTAATTTTCTTTGCAGCCTCACTACTTTTTCTCCCCATTTCCAGCAATGCTGCAGCACTTGCTTTATCCAGCTTGGTAAATGCTTCTATCAGTTCATTTTTACTGCCAGGATCAAACAGCCAACCGTTTTTATCTGTCAAAAACGAAGATGCCGCACCAATCTTATTGCTCAGTATCAAAGGATATCCTGAAGCAGCAAATTCATGTACTACAACACCCCAGGGTTCTGATAAACTAGGTAAAACAAACACACCGGTTTGTTGAATAATCTCTTTCCATTCATTTTTCTGGATGAAGCCCAGGTGCTGTATAGAAGGATGTTTTACCCGGTCTTCAAAATCAGCTCCCGTGCCCGCGCACCATAATTCCCATTCATTATTTGTATGTTCTTTCCATTCAATAAACGCTTTCCAGAGCAAATTATAATTCTTTGCGGGTATGTATCTTGCTACGCAAATCAGCCTTTTAGGAAAATGCTGTGATTTAATTTCATTAGCTTCTGCTCCAAGTTTAATATAAAAGCCTGTATCGCAGGAATAAAATCCTTCAATGATCTGCTCTTTTTTAAATCCCAGATTAAGGGCATACTGAACCTGTGGTTTTCCAGGTATCCATATTTTTTTAAAAATTGCAGGGAAAATAAAGCGGGAAAATAACAAAAGAACTTTTTGCCTTAAGCTCGCAGTCCAATGATTATCCATTGTAAGTATGCATGTTGATTGTCTGCGCCCAAATAAACATAACCTGAAGTACCATTTATTCGACCAGCCACTTACAACTATTTTTGAGGGGTGAAAATTTTCTGCAAATCTTTTAATTTCTGCAAAAGATTTGAAATCATTGATATCTCTGAAATTTCCTATCTCTTTAAAATCAAACAGAAAAGGAGCTTCGGGGTTAACCGGATAATGAATAACAGCTATTTCAACTTCCGGATTATCTATTTTGAGCTGTTTTAAACACGAAATAGTATAATCAGCCAGTTCAGTATATAAAAAAAGAATTCTCAATTTGAACTATTTTTCTAAGCGAATCAATTCAATAGTATCAACCTGGATACTCCCTTTAATAACTGCCAGTATAATATGCTCACCAGGCAAATCATTAAATTCCATTTCCTTAAAATCAACCTTTGTCCATCCAGCTTTTTTTAACTTAATACTTTTTTGAGTGTTTCCTCTTTTTAATCTCAGTTCAGCATTGCTATCTATCTTCAGGCATATTTTTACGTTATACCTTCCATCACTTCTTAACTGAAGTGGTATCTGAAAAGATTGACCCTGTTTCAATGTTATAAATGCTATTGCCGGGTCAGCGTTATCATTAGCTGCAACTATATTTGCTTTATTGAGCGGAATTAATAATTCCGGTTCTATAACATACTGTTTCGACCAATAAGAAGGATGTTCATATTGGTGCCATTTATCTAATTGATAAAAAAAAGGGGTAGTGTTCGTGTTATCTAAAATATAAATACTGCCCTGTCGCCTTATTTCAAAACTTACAGGCTTTCCTTCAAGGATGATGGTAGTTTTTTTGGAATAAGGTATGTTGCCTTTTACATTATTATTAGGCTGTAAACTGCCATATATCAGAAACTTTTTACCCAGTTTTCTTACGATCACCAATTCATTTTCATTTTTTGTTTTGAACCTGTACTGGTGTGTCAGGTCAGCAGCACCAGCAGGATTAAGGAGCACTCCATTCTCAAAAAAATCGGGTACCCATGTTTTTATGGCCTGTGCATAAGAAGGTATTGCTATCTGATAGGTATATCCCCTGGGATCGTTGGGTCCAACTCCGTTTGGCCATTTACCTCCGGAGGTAACGTTAAAATATCCCGTGTAAAAAAAGTCTGCACCAAGCATTACCATTGCTTTTAATAGAGCCAACCATTGAGCTGGGCGAATATTTGATTCTTCGTCATCCCAACCGGCAGAAACAAAAGGAGAGAACAATCGGTCACCCTGTGCAATTTCAGTTACACGTCCTTTTGATACAGTTCCATAACCATTAAACGCCCCTCTCGCATTTTGCCAGTTATAAGGCCATCGCGGATAGAAATCAGGAGTAGGTAAAATAATATCCTCGTCCCACCGGTTAAGCGTACGGCGTATACTATAATCCGGCCAAAAACCTGAGTTGAATGCAGAAAGATTGTAAAAAGAAAAATGAACGTTTTTATCAAGCCCGGTTATTATAGCATTCCTGTAAACAGAATCCATGCGGAACTGGAAACGTCCGCTATATTGAGAAAGTGTTAACCCGGATTTATAATAATCAGCCCAGACTCTTGGATCAGACTTAAGCAAAGTTTCCGGAAGAATATGTCCAAACACCTCTCCATTCTCATTAATCAATGCAGGAGGCCAATGTAAATATTTTAATAACTGATCGAGATAAAAGCGGCTGGTTTTACCATCTTTTTCAATTATATCCAGGGGCATTAGCGGTGATAAGTTTTTTCTCCTGTTGTATACAATAGGGCTATCGCCGGCATCTCTAAAATAATAATGATCAGGCAAATTTTGAGAGCTAACGTATGGAACCTGGGAATCAAACCCTGCATTTACCGGCTTAACCTGTGCTTGTATCATTATAGTGGATACCGGGTATTGAGGATTTTTATTGGCATAATTAATTAAGGCACCCTGTAGTGTATTCGTATCTGCATATACTTTAGCTGCAATATCTTCAGCTACCCTTAACACAGGTATATCAATGTAATAATTCCAGTGTTTTGCCATTTCCTCAGATATGGCTACTGCGTTGCCGGCATCCACTTTGCCAAAGCCTTTCCCTCCTGCTGACGGTAGCTGCCGGTGCAGATAAGAAATATCCATCCAGGACATATTTCTTTTGATTTTTACCGCATTATTATACCGGGGTAAAGGAAAAGATCTGAGTTGATCGATAGCCTGGATGGTATAATCTGGGTATCCGGGTGCAAATTCTTTCGGATCAACTTCAGCAGTACCAGCCGCAGTAATTGTATTACCTGTAGCTCTTTCTGAACTAACCCTGCTGCTTGCATTTGCATTCCCGGTATTTAATAATTCCTGATAACGACTCCTGATAAATGAAGAAGACAAAGCATTTTTATAGAATGCCAGTTCATCAATCTTATCAGTATTCCTGAATCCATCATTAGAACCAAAGCCAAATTTTTCTCCCGGAGAAATTTTGGCAGAAAATCCTTCAGGACATTCTCCGTCTATCCATACCTCCATCTTATTTGTTTTCAGGCTTGCGGTAAAAACAAAATGATGCCACAGGTCATCAGCATAATAATTATATGATTTTCTTCCAGAACCATCTAATTGTATATTCAGTTCATTGGTTTGTTTCCCACCATCTTTTTGAAGCGTTGTAGTTTTAAAATGCATTAGGCTATACCCACATCTCATTACCATCATCTGCTCACTGAATGTTAAAAAAAAGAAGGATGAACCATTGAACAAAAACTCTATTGAAAATTCGTCAGATATATTTTTATTTAGAGCATTAGTTAATAAAAGACAATCAGCATTTTTCATATCAATCGCCTTTTGTGTCCCACGACTTATTATATTATAAGAACATCGGTAAGTATTTGTATCTATTTGCTGCTCTGCATTCTTCTCAAAAGAGAAATAATAAAATGGATTATCCTTTTGACCAAAAGAACTAAGGCAGCTAACTAAGAAAAAAAATATTTGTATTTTTTTACACATTTACAGCGGTTATCTTAGCAAGGTCTCCACTTACAACCGAGGAGAATTTAGGTTTCATTTTGATAAACCTTAATTCAAGAAAAGTATAGGATAATTGTGAAATTAAGATTGTAATAACAAAAGACATTCCATAGTAAATAATGTTAAATAAAAAGATGTTGCTTACAGATATAAACTGTTTTATGATTGATAATGAGATAACAATAGCAAAGTACTGATACATATATATGCCATAAGAGATTTTTCCTAACTTATTAAGTACTGGTGTTTCAAGATTTATTACAACCTTTGGATTAGAGGCAACATTAAGAATTATTCCAAGAAAAAGCAATGAATATACCCAGTGTTTAATATCATCCAGATTAAGCCATATTAATATATATGTAGCCGGTATAAATCCAAGAAAGCATACCCACTGATATAAGGGAGAATAAATAACATTTAACCAGGTACACTTTTTATAAAAAAGCATATATGCGCCTAACCCTCCCAATGTCATACATTCTATTCTCGTCATTACGATTAAATCTTTCCATTTAGTAAAGTCTTTAGTCGCGTGCCAGTGAATCAAAAAAAACATTATAAATTTTAAAACAGAGAAAAAGATCACTACGCTTAATATAACGAACATTAATCTTTTTGTTTTTTTTATCAACAAGGGCCAAAACAAATAAAATTGCTCTTCGACACCCACCGACCAGGCCATAGTAGCATAGCTTATTCCTGGAAAAAGAGCAAGCGCTACATTGGGTAACATTAAAATATATAATATTAACTTTTCAAAATAATTAGCCCTAACTCCCTGGCTGAAGGGGAAAACAGGGAACAGGGGGATTATTAAAAAAGTTAGAAAAACGATAAAGAAATATAAAGGCCAGATACGCAAAATACGCCTTATGTAAAATTGCTTCAATAAAATTTTCGCTGTGCTGTCTTTTTCGATAAGCAATAAGTATGTAATTAAAAAGCCACTTAAAACAAAAAATAAATCAACTCCGATAGAACCTAATGAAAGTATAACAGGACTGCTCCAATTATTCGGATAACCATTTAAATGCTTAAATAGCTCCAGGTGGGTAACCAGTACAAACAATGCAGCAAAAAATCGAAGTCCGTTAAGTCCCGGGAAAAAAATCTGCTTTTTACTCATCCGGTTTTCTTTTCGTTGAAAGCAAGTTTTTGAATAAATCAATTATAATAGGCCAGGTATAATGGTTACTTATGCGATCAAGTGAGATTTGCCCCATAAGTTCAAGCTGCTTGTAGTCCATCATGGCAGCTACATAAATTGCATCTCTTAACTGATAAACTGAAGCAGGTTGAATCAGCCAGCCATTTGTTTTGTCAACAAGAACAGGAACAGCTCCCACATTCGTTGCGATTATTGCACACCCCCTTGCCATAGCCTCCATAATTACATTTGGCATTCCTTCACTATAACTGGGACAAACGAGGATATCAGATCTATCCAGAATATCTATAATTTTAGCCTTGTCTGTAATTGCCCCGTGATAAAATACCTCGGGAATATTTACTTTTTTTTCCTCAGGAATGGGCCCGATAAAATGAAATTCTGTATTTTCCGGTAATCCTTCTTTAGTAAGAACTTCATTAATTTCCTCAATTCCTTTGCGTCTTTCATTACGACCAATAAATACAAATTTTTTCAAGGTTCCGTAGGATCTGTGTGCCCTGGTTTGTATTAGCCATTCTGCATCAACGGCCCCCGGAATTTCTACAATTTTGTTCTCTGGCACACCAAGCCTCTGAATGTATTCGGTAATACTTGGGCCGTAAGAAAATACGTAATCAGCCCGTTTATGAATATATTTAAATGGCAGATAAAGCATTATTGCAGAAATCTTTTCTCTTCTGTTGGGTTTAATCTGTAAAAATTCATAGCCATGTATCTTTATTCCAACAGCACACTTAAAGGTTTTCTTTTGCGTTAAAACATACCAGGAGGTTAATCCCTTTGCATAAATAAAATCAATATCATTCCGTTCTTTTAGCAGGGCATAGCAGTGTTTCGAATATTGGTAAGACTCATACAGGTAGTGTCCAAAAAATGAATATTTTTTTACGTCAGGAACATCAACCCATTCAAGGTTTTCCAGCTCTCCATCTGAAAACAAGTCTTTAATCTTTTTCTTATCCTCTGCATCCAACATAGGATGAAAAAGCGAGACTTTCACTCCCGATGCGCATAGGTATTTACATAAATTATAGGAATGCTTCTGCATTCCACCTACAACAAACGGCCAGATTCCATCTGTAACAATTGCTATTCTCATTGCATCAAACATCCCGGCTAAAATATTTGCCGAAGGGCATAAGTTATTAGTGATTAAAACACGCTTTCATTAATTGTTAATAGCTGTTGAATATATAGTAAGCAGGTTATTAATATGCACGCTGGGTATATAACGCTTCAATGCGTGCTGCCGGGCCTTCCGGCTCATCTTTTTGTATAGGTCAGTTTGTGTAATCAGCTCCAGTGTTTTTTCGTACAATAATGCGAGATTCTTGTTTTCTATCAGAAATCCTGTTTCATTGTTCTTCAACCAGGTAGATACCCCACCCACATCAAATCCTATAACAGGTTTTCCCTGCATCATAGCTTCAATGCCTACAATCCCAAATGCTTCCGGATAAATAGACGGAAATACAACTATATAACATTTTCCAATGGCTTTATCAATTTCATTTTTTGATAACCAACCTGAAAGCAAAACCTTTCCTTCTATTTTTAATTGGATTGCCATCTTAAGCAGCTCTTCTTTCATAATCCCATCACCAATTACCCTAATCCGCACATCATTGCGCTCCTGCAATAACGGGGCAAGCGCAGCCAACATAATGTGTGGCCCTTTTGAAGTAACCAGTCTGCCAATGAAAAGAATTTCTTTTACAGTCGGATTTGACTGGACTGGGTTTTCTGTATGATCAATTTCATTGGTGAAATAAGGGTTACAGATTATTTTTGAATCTTCTATGCCACACTCTAATAACCCTTTCCGCATAAAGTCAGACATTACAATAATCTGCTTATATTTTTTTACTGCTTTATGCAGCTCAAAATTTACATAATTCCAGGCTTTCAATACTCTTTTAGGATGGCGGTTTGCACAACCCTCTGTATATATATGCTTAAAACAATGCAATCCATAGCGTATGGTGCAAGGCTCTTCCGAATATCTCCAGAATTTATCCTTTCCCGGACACACCATAACCGGGCTATGCACAGATTTGACCACAGGAGAGGCTTTTAAGCAAAAGCTAACAATTGCTGGATTAAAAATATTGTGTATATTAATAATATCAATTCTTTTTTCCTCTATATAATCCTGTAAATACTTAAATACCTCTTTCAATCCCTTTAATTTGATAATCGCTGAGCTCTCATACGCTGTAACCCAATATTCCCCAGTTGATTCATTTATTCCTATCCAATGCGTTTCACAATTGTAATTAGGCAAAAGTTCCTGCAACTGATTTATATAAACCTCAGCACCGCCATGTATAGCGGTTTTTTCATGAAGATGCAGAACATTCATGTTGTAGTATCTGGAGGCAACCCCCTTTTTATTTCCGATGTTATTTTATTAAAAATTTGCTCCCAGGTAAATTCTGATTTGATCTTTTTATAAATATTTTCTCCGTACTTGGGCAATATTGACGAGTTGTTTTCTATATAGTTTAATTTATCAGCCAAATCAGAAGGGTCAGCATTTTTAAAAAACATAACTTCTGAGGAATCAAAAATATTTTCAAAATTTTTAGAGCCTGGTAATACAACAGCTAGCTTAGCTGCTCCATACATAAAGGCTTTAACATTGCTGTAATATGGCAATGCAAAGGTTATTATGCCGACATTAAAGTCTGAAATTTTTTCCTCAATCTGCTCGTGAGACATTACCCCGTAAGAAATAGTTTGAATATCTGCAGGAAATTTGTCTTGAATGGTTTCTAAATTGGAGCCGATGAGATGCACACAAAACCTGTGAGGAAATTTAACCAACTTCATTCCTTCATACAAAACATCTAATCGATGGTGAGGCATTACATGACCGATGAACACTATATTAATCTTTCCTGAATCCTCATTTTTCCTCCCCTCAAATCTGGATGTAAAATTTTCATGAATCCCATTTTGTATGATTACAAACTTATGAGAAGGTATTTTGAAATACTCATTAATACCTCCTACAAAAAAACCCAGTTTAGTATTTAAATATGCCGTTCTCTCTAAAAAGAAGGAAATTTTATTAAAAATCCACGGATAAAATGGTTTTGCATCAAACGCCAGAATACCATTAACTTCGTAAAAATGCGGAATCTTTAAAAGTTTGGCTATAAGGATGCCGTTATAATTGAGATAAGCGGCGCGTTCATAAATAAATACGGGCGATTCTTTTTTAATTTCCCTTAAATACTCAAAAAACCTCAAATGATTTTTAAGTAGAACATATGTCCATTTTAGACTTTGCCTTAAAGATTTCAAAAATGGATTGATAGACTTTACCTGATGTGTATTCTGAACTAGAATTTCTTTATATGGATCACAAAAATGAAAGCGCGAAATTTCAAAGTTTTTTTCTAGCTCTTTAATGCCTACTTCAATGTGAATATTTGCACCACTTCCTGGTTGCAGACACCCTGTCTCTGCAATTATATATATACCCTTTCTTCTATCCCTACACGTTAACTGCCGGACGTTTTCCAAATTTATGCAAATAAAGATTTAATAACCTCTTTACCTGACGCTTATATTCATTAGCATTTTTATATAACTTCCACATAGGTTTTAAAAGTTGCATCATCGGTACGTCTTTCCAAACCCCTTCAGAATGCTGAAACTCTATGTGTTCTCTACGAGGTGAACACATGTATATCTCAAATTCTTCTTCAGTAAGTCCCAATTTTTTCAACACAAATTTCTTATCACTATTTAAAAGGTCAGTTGCATAAATTGGGGTTTGTAACTCTATCAATGCTTCCTCCTTAGAAACTTGATTTGAACAAATAAGAGTAGATAAATGTGCTTTACGTTTATCAATCTTAAATTTTTCCGGAAGGATATACCCTTGATAAAAGCGTGTAAATACAGATTCAAAATGTTTCCCCCCATAGTCTTTCCAATCTAATTCTTCAGCTATTGTTCTTTTCACTTCTTTTTTGTTATAATCCATATAGTCCAGAAGACAGATAGTTTCAACACCTCTTAATTTTGAAAAGAAATACTTGGCATAAGTTGAATAAAAGGGGTATGTTTTAAGTTTTACCTTACCATAAACTTTGTGAATAGCCTTTATATTAATGCTATCTGGCTTATTAAATATCCAATAGTGGGGAAGAATTCCTTCCGTAACAACATTGTTTCCGCTTAGAATGTATTTTATATCATATTTACGAGCTAACTTATGTAAGGTAGCAATTATTGCATGATCTGTTAGTGCTTCAATATCAACAACCCCGGCTTTAAAATAGGATAGTTGTAAATCCTTAAACTCCTCCCAGTTTACAACAAGAGTATACAGGTCAAATCCTAACCGGGATATTATATTATGAATATTTTTTACAGCCGTTTCTGAATTCCACCCATTGTCAAAATGCACCACTAGCGGATTTAGTCCCAATTTTTTTGCTTGTAATACAAGATAAGTGCTGTCCACACCTCCGCTAACACCTGTTATACAATTATATTTTTTCCCTTGCCCATTATTTTTTATTTCCTGTACAATATTATCAATCCTTTCTTTTCCTTTTTTGCCTGCAAAAACATTTTTATGTGCCAGTTCCAGATATTCATAATAATAATTACTTATCCCGTTCTCGTCAAAGGTTATATTTGGATCTGCAATGGTATCCATTACGGTTATTGCACATTGTTGGTAAGGCCTATTGGGTATCGTAGATGTTGTAGGGATGGTGTTCATAAAATCATTTTGTATTAGTACTTAGACTTAACTGTATAGAATTAAATACTATTGTTTCGGGCGATTTGATTTCTATCACAGGTTAAACGTTGCAGTATAATAAAATATTTTACAACTTTTGAATTCCCTATTTAACCCCGACTTTTATATCCTTCATCAAGGTAAAGCAAAAAATGTTACTTTCAAATCTGGTTTTGAAGCTGTTTTGTTAATGGCCTGCTAATGACTAATTCAGTAATAAAATTTTACAGTAATGAATAGAGTTGTTCATTTAAGTCCTTTTGGGAAGGGTAACTGATCAAAACAGCATTGTGTGGATGCTGAAATACAAACATGCTGCCTGCCGCAACTGCAGAAGCACCGTGTTGAATTGCTTTATAAAAATCCTCTATTGATGACGCACCCCCTATCGCCACAACTGGGATATTAACACTTTGGGAAACCGTTTTTATTAACTCAAGGTCGAATCCGCTATATGTACCATCCCTGTCAATACTATTTAATAATATTTCCCCGGCACCGGCATTCTCCATTCTTTTGGCATATTCTGCCGGGTAAAGCCCTATATTGGTTTTACCGTTATCTGTATAAACGCGGACTTTATTCAAAAAAGTCTTTTTTACATCTATTGATGCTACAACACTTTGACTGCCAAATAAATTAGCTGCCTGTGTTAATAAATCCAGAGATTCTACGGCTGCTTTATTAATGATTACCTTTTCAACCCCACAGTATAAAATCTGTTTAATCTGGTCTATTGTTTTAATACCACCACCGTATGACATCGGCATAAAAGCCTCGCTTGCAATTTCTTCAATTCTTTGTATATCTGGCGAACGATTCTCTTTTGATGCACCAATGTCAATCAAAGCCAACTCGTCAACTTCTTTTTCATTAAATATTTTTACCGCATTGATTGGGTCTCCTACGTAAGTATACTTATCAAACTTTCTTGATTTTATTAACCCATTCTTATACAATAATAAAGCAGGTATTACTCTTATTCTCCTCAAATCAATAATTTTTTATAAAGTTTTCAAGAATCTTCATTCCATATTTATGACTCTTTTCAGGGTGGAATTGTACGCCAATAATATTTTCATGCTCTACACCAGCCGCAAATTCATACCCATGTGTAGCTGTTACAAGAGTATCAGAAATATTTTGAAGATGTAAGTGATAAGAATGCACAAAGTAAAACCGGGGATTCTCGTACATGCCTTCAAAAAGTTTTGAACCCTTCGTAACATTTACATCAGTCCAACCCATATGAGGAATTTTTTCTCCCGACTCAAGCTTTTTTCTATCAAAGTTTATAGTTTCCCCGTTTATCCAATTCAATCCCGGTTTTTTCCCTTCCTGGCTAGCTGAAGTGAACAGTTGCATCCCTAAGCAAATCCCCAATATCGGCACCTTTTTTTGTAACACTCTTTCCTGCAAAACATTTACCAGGCCCAGTGTATGCAGTTGTTGCATTCCGTAATCAAAATGCCCGACACCTGGCAATATCAGTTTTGTTGCACACTCTAATATCGTAATATCATTTGTTATTAAAGCATTTAATCCCAAATGCTTTAACATATTGATTACAGAATTAGGATTGCCTGTATGATAATTTACAACCGCTATCATACTATAATATACCAGCTAAGGTTAACTCTCTCTTAATAATTAAATCAATATCGCACTTTTCACGAATGCTTTTTGCAGCATTTGCAGAAATTTCTAAAAATAACTCCGGCTTATAATAAAGCTTCTCTATATTCTGAGCAAGTTGAAGGTCATTATTACTTAATAAGCCGGAAAATCCATGTTCAACAAATTCAGGAATAGCTGTTGAGCACGAAGTTAGCGGAACCAGTCCGCTTGACATTGCCTCACACATTGAAACACCTTGAGCATCCTGTCGGGTGGGACATAAAAAAAGCCCAAATTTTTTATGAATGTTTGGTATTTCTACATTCTCTAAAAAGCGCTCATATAAATGAACGTTTTGGAATTGTTTAAGTGGAGCGGTAAGTTTTTTGAAAAGCCCGCCCCTACCATAAATGCTAAACTCAAGATCGTTAAAAAAAGGTTTTGTACTAAGATGCAGAATAGCTTTTATAGCTATATCATTAGCATATTTATTTGAACCAAATGATCTAATCATTAATACCTGCTTGCGTAAGTCTGGTTCCTTTTTATTATAAGAAAATAAGCGGCTGTTTATAGGATTAGGAATTACAGTATAGTTTTTTATTTTGGAAAAGAAAGAATCAAACTCCGTCATTCTTTTCATCCAATTCGACACAAAAACAAAATTTATATTATTACCATTATTTGATGTGCGTATAATTTTCCTAAACCCAATCATCTGAACAACGTTGTCATAAATAAGCCTATGCGCATTTCTTAAAAAATAATAAAAACTGTAATTAAATAAGCGCCTATACCACCCCAGAGCTTCATAACCATGTACCCATATATATATGCGACTTTTTATAGAAGATAAAAAGCTAAACAAACATTTATTGTAAAAATGTATAAAAATTGCATCCGGCCTAATTAAATCATACTCTTTTTTTATCTCTTCTTCTGAAAAAGCATACCTTACCGGAATGTTTTCGTATATATAATCTTCTCCCTTTTTATTAAATAATATTACCTGTACATTGGCATATTTTATATATTCCTTGACCCTAGTATGAACAAATACGTTCCCATATAAATTCTCCGGAGATGGATAGTCATTGTCTAAAATCATTATATTTTTCATAGTCTCTCTTGAATAAAATTACATATGCGTTCAGAAGTTAGACCATCTCCATAAGGATTTCCTCTATTACACATATTGTTATACTTTGACTCGTCACATAAAAGCTCTGAGACGTTTTTGTAGATAGCTGAAGCTTCTGTTCCTATAAGTTTGGATGCACCCACTTCAAGCGCCTCTGGCCGTTCTGTGGTATTTCTTAATACAAGAACCGGTTTTCCTAAAGTCGGTGCCTCTTCCTGAACACCACCAGAATCCGTTAGAATTAAATAAGCATTATCCATCAATGCAACAAATGATAGATAGTCTAATGGTTTAAGGAGTTTAATATTTGGAGTATTGTTAAGGAGCTGAAAAACTATTTGCTTAATATTAGGATTTAAATGAACCGGGTAAACAAAACTTACGTCTGGAAAATTTATTGCCAGTTTCAGAATTGCTTCGCAAATTGATTTAATACCATCACCAAAGTTTTCCCGTCTATGGCTGGTAACTAATACTTTTCTTGTGGTTGAATTTATTAAAGTTTGCACTTCAAGATCAATTGTTTTAAAAACATCAGCCTGCTTAACATTTGTCCTTGCGATCATAAGTGCATCTATTACAGAATTTCCAGTAATAAACACGTCATTTTTGTTAACTCCCTCCTGAAGCAGGTTGTTTGCGGCGGTGGTTGTAGGAGCAAAGTGCCAATCAGCTATTCGCCCAGTCAAGCTCCTGTTTATTTCTTCGGGAAATGGAGAAAACTTGTCGAACGTTCTTAATCCAGCTTCAACATGTGCCACCTTAACTTTATTATGATAACATGCTAATGCTGTAGCTAATACAGTTGTAGTATCTCCTTGAATTAATACTAAATCAGGCTTTATTTCTTTTAAAACAGCGTCTAAAGAAATCAACGCTGAACCCATAAGTTGATTCAAGCCTTGATTATACTGCATTAAATTTAGATCAATGTCCGGCTTAATAGAAAAAACATATAAAATCTGATCCAGCATTTCCCGATGCTGAGCAGTAATACATGTTATTACATCAAACCTTTTCGCTTTTTTTAATGCAATTATTATTGGCGCAAGCTTAATTGCTTCTGGCCTAGTCCCAAAAATTACGAGAATTTTTTTCAAACTTACTAATGTGATTTTCGGCGATAAAAATAGAACCCTGCTGTGCTGGTATATTCTTCGGATGGAAAACCTTCCGGCTTAAATTTATTTTCTATTGAATGGAACAATTCCCATTGAGGAGCAAGCATATTAATATCTCTTGTAAATTTTCTATAAAACTCATGAGAATGCATTGAAGTTCTTTCTATATCATTATCTGTTCCATATATTATTACAAATCTTTTGGCACATGCAAAAAGATGTATAATATAGTTTTGGTAAACATTTTCTTCAATAAGATGATATAGAACATCCAAAGAAAGAGCAACGTCACTCAGGAAAACATCACCATTATCCTTAAAACAATTTTGATCATATAAAAAAAAGCTTTTGGTGTTATCATTGGCAAACTTCTCAATATTCTTCCTAATAATTGTAGCGGAAACATCAAGTCCTATATACTTTGGATAGTTGGCAAGGGCGAGTTGGTTTCCATCCCCACAACCAAACTCTATAACAGAACTTAGATTATTCTCTGCAACAAATTCGTTTAAAACCTGAGCTTTAAATTCAGCCAATCGTCCATATGAACCACAACCTGAATTTCCGCCCTGCTTGTATCTTGACTCCCAATAGTCTTTAGAATTAAACTTAGTTTTGCGAAATAACTTTGTGATTTTTTGGAACATAATTATTATTAATAGTTATTTTAAATGATACCCATAACGAAAGAAAATATAAAATAGAATAAGTTAAAGAGTATATTATTAAAGTAGTCTTGTAATCAAAATGATAAAATTTTGTAAGAAAAAAGATTAACAAAATCATGGAAAGCAAAAGGATGTCTATAAACAAAGAAATCCACTGCTTATTTGAAATAAACGTAACATAGGTTAGTGGACTTACAACAAATTTAAAAAAAAACAGAACAGAAAAGATTTGAGAAAAGACACCCGCTTCTTCCCATTTTTCTCCAAAAAAAAATGAAAAAATATCCGGACCCCATACGGCAATAATTAAAAAAGGAGATAATCCTAATAAAATTAAAAGCCATAATACCTGGAAGAAAATTTTTCTGCATGAGCCTGTTTCGAAGTAATCACGAGTTGCCTTTTGTCTAAAAACCTCCCCAACCGCAGAAGAAATTAGTTGAGATGGCATACCGAGAATCCTATTGCTCAAGTTAAAAAAACCTACAGTTCTCACCCCTCCTGCAGCATTAAGTAATAATACAGGTAGTTGATTTGCAAAATTATTCAAGCCATCGGCTGGCAGGCTAAAAACCGGAAAATTTCTATACTTTTTCGCTACTGCTAATAACTGGCGCTTTGTATGATTGAAATGGCTATGTTTGGACAATCGGATATATAGCAATATTGTGGGCAATACCTGGCTAACCAAAAGACCAAAAAAAAGACCAAAAGGACCCTCTATAATTAAACCCAATGTTATTGAAAAAACAGGAACAATTAAAGCTGCTATTATTCGATTACCTGATAATAGTTTAAATTTTTTCTCTCTAACAGCCTGTGCAGAAAAAATGTAATTTAATGCCGTAAAAAGCACAGATAGAGGAAGAAAAAAAATCCATTTTCCTATAGAACTTAATGAAAAGAAACGAGCTATATCAAAATAAATGTAGAAAAATAAAAGTATCGATAAAACAGCAATTATACTAAATGCAATATAAATAGATAAAGAAACTATTGCCAGCGCGTCCTCATCTTTTTCCGCAACAATTATTGCGTTGTGATATTGAAGTGTGGAAAAAACACTTATGATAGTTGTTGCTGTAATAAAGAGCCCTAATACACCATAATCATCTGGCTGATAAATACGATAAGTTATCAAAGAAGAAAAAACAGAAATTAACTGAGCAATGGCAGTCCCCGATGTCAAAACCAAGATATGCTTCATAAACGCAGAATGCCTTAGCTTTGAATATGACGTTTGAATTTTGCTATAAGTTCTTTTTACGAAAAAGTTCAATTAATCCTCAATTTAAGCTAAAAAAACCCATTTTTTTTTATTCTTCTTTCCTTCCGAAAAATATTCACCGCCATACGCATACCCGTATCCGTAGCCATAATAAGAGCCCCCTCCATAACCATAATATCCCTTATATCTCCCGCTCAGTTTAATATCATTTACCAACAAGCCCATATTAGGTAGCCGTTTTTTATAGTAAAGATCATTTATCATATTCACCTGCTTCTTTAATGTATAGCCTTGCCGTACAATATACAGACTGGCGTCGGCATAACTGCTAAGTGTAAAAGCATCACTAACCAACCCGACCGGGGCAGTATCTATTACAATTACGTCAAACCTTTCTTTTAATTCTATAAATAAGCTGTTAACATGATTATCCAGTAAAAGTTCTGATGGGTTGGGAGGAATAGGGCCGCAGCCTATCACAAATAAATTTTGAACATCTGGCACAACTTGAACAATTTCATCAATCGCAGCTTCTCCCAATATATAATTGCTTAATCCTTTGCTGGATTGCATAGACAACCCTTTTAATAACCGTGGCCTGCGGATATCAAATTCTAAAATAACCGTACGCTTGCCGGTAAGCGCCATTACGGCCCCATAATTGGTAGCAATAAATGATTTTCCCTCGCCACTTACAGATGAGGTAACTAGGATAACCGGCTTTTCTAATTTATTGATAAGATACTGCAGGTTTGTACGTAGTATGCGGAATTGTTCCGAAATAACTGCTCTGCTATTGGATTTTACTACCAAAGTTTCATCATCCGCATGTCCTACTTCTCCAACAATCGGAGTACTTGTTTCCTTAGTTAGGTCTTCACGCTGTGTTATTTTGTCATTCAAAAGCTCTCTTATCGCGATAATAAGAATGGGTATGAGCAATCCAATAATTAAAGCAGTAAGATAGATTACAATCCTGTTTGGCTTAACCGGGATTGCATTTGCCAATGCATCTTCCAACATACGGGAACTTGCAACAGTTGCCGCTGCCGATATCGCTGCTTCTTCTCTTTTTTGTAAAAGAAACAGGTAAAGTTCCTGTTTGATCTTCTGCTGCCGTTCGATATCAAGCAAATCTTTTGCCTTGCCCGGAACACTCTTAATATTTGATTGCGATTGATTTAACTGATCCTGTATACGATTAATAGAAATCCGGTATGCCTGCTTTACATTTCGTAAAGCTTCAAGGATTTGCTCTCTTAATTTTTCTAATCCTGATTCAATATTAACTAATGTTTGGTTAGAGGGTCCTGTTGTTTGCTGCAGGCTGTTCCGTTGTAATTGCAGAGTATTGTACTGGTTTAAAAGAGGCAACAATACGGGCTCCTGAATTCCCAGGTCGGTTGGTACAATTTTAAACCGGTTAACTGGAGACTCAAGGTATTTAAATAAGTAGTCCACAATGCCCATCTGTACCTCCTGCTCAATAAGTTGTTTGCTTGTTTCTCCGTAATTATTATAAAATATTTTAGATTGTTCCTGGAGATCTATAATATTATTTTTTTGCCTGAATTGCATTAACCCTGTTTCTACTGATCCCAACTCGTCTTTTATAGTATCCAATCTTTCATCAATGAATTGCATGGTAACCCTGGATATCTCGCGCTTGTCTTCAACATTCATTTTGGCGTATTCGCTGATCAGGTTATTGATTACATCTTTTCCAAATTCTGTGTTATCTGTCTCTATAGAGATATCAAGAATCGTAGCCTGGTCATTGGTTTGCACAATTTTCAGCGCTCCTGCAAGAGAAATGGTATAAATATCTGCGGGCGTATATGATATTATATATATTTTGCTTTCAAAATATCTGAATGGAGCATTTGTTTTTTGTAAGATGAATACCCCGTTGGAGTTCTCAAAAACATTATTATACAATAGCGAAGAGTTGTTATTTCCTGTTTTAAATCCATTTTTATCGGCTTCTATTGTAAAAGAAAATGGTTGGGTTGAGTCCCTGAGTTTAACAATCTTTAGTTCAAATGGATTCGCCCCATAAATATTGGAAGACCTGATATTTCCTTTATTATAGTAAGTAGTACTCAGCCCGAGATTTTGAACCACCCTTTTTACCAACGGGCGGGAGTGAAGTATTTCCAGCTCATTTTTTAGATTCACATTGTTGGAAAATAAAAACATGTCTTCCAGGCTCTGGGAGCCTCCTGACCCCGACCGGGAATCTTTATTGATAAATACAGAACCTTTTACACTGTAAATAGGCGTGGAATATCTTATTTTGATAAATGCGATAATTAATGCAATGAATACGCAGGCTATAATAAAAGGAATATAACGCAGGTATTTGTAAATGAATTCTTTGAGGTTGAACTCATTTACAGGCATATTTGAAAATTCTTCGGCAAATACTTTGTTAGGGTGCATTATATTATCTTAATAATATATTTAATAAAACGGTAATAGACGTTACAATTGTGGCAAATGTGGCAATCATTGCAAGATTGCGGGCTGTTGTTTGTTCTGAAACTCCGGGCTTTTTAGGATTGGCTTTAACCAGCACCACATCATTTTGATGAATATAGTAATACGGAGATAATAATACTTCAGGGTTTGCAACATTTAAATATCCAAAACTTCTTTTACCGTTTTCCTCCCGCATAACAATGACACTGTCTTTCATTCCGTAAATGGTCATATCGCCTGCCATTCCTAGTGCCTCCAGTATGCTGATTTTCTCTCCGGGAATGCCATATGCTCCCTGTCTGGTGACCTCTCCTAAAATGGTAAACTTATAGTTTAAAAACCTGATATTACAGTACGGGTTTTTTAAATACGGCGTTAGTTTTTCCTGGATTGTAAGTGCAAGCTCCGCTTTAGTCAGACCCTCAGCTTTTATTATTCCAATTGTTTGAAAACGGATATTGCCCTGTGCATCTACCATGTATCCTGGCATATTTTGCCCGGAAACGCTGCCAATGCTGTTACCGGAAATGCCGCCAGACAACAAGTTTCCATCATTGCCTGAAGCCACTGTTATTTGCTGATTAAATGTAGCCGAAGCTTCAGGATTATCACTAAATATGGTTATACCAATGATGTCTCCCTTTTGTATAACAGGTTTAGGAATATTTATCTGGCTTAATGCCGCAGTATCAATAGGTCCCTGCAGGTACTGCAACTGTTTTTGCGTACGGCAAGAGGTAAAGAAAAGAAGAATTAGGGGAATTATATAAAGTAGCCGACTACGTATAAAGGCGGGGTTGATTCGGTTTTTCATGCTTGTTGTTGGTTTGGTTCATATGAAGGCTATAGTGTATAATTATGATATAATATCGTCAAATTACCTGTATTTCATTCTCTCCCAGCCCCGCGGTTAATTTAAAACCGAGGCTTTCCAGCACCACCTGCACTTTATTTTTTTCTGAACGTATCACTATCGCTTCTTTATTCATTAATATACCGTTCATTATTTTAACCCGTTGGTTTGGCAGCAGCCTGATTGGCTCTGCTGAAACGAACTCATATTCGTTCAGGAATTTTTTGATAGTGTTGATCTCTTTTTCCCTTATAACTGCCGGTTTACCATTCCAATAAATGAAATTAACAATGCCGGGTATCATCCTCACCTTTTTCATTTCCTCATCGTTTATATACACAAAAACATATGACTTAAACAACGGCTCGTTAATGATCTTATGCCTGTCACTCCATCTTCTCCGCACTTTATTTAAAGGGCAGTAAGCGGTTACTCCTTTTTCCGCCAACAAAGCAAATACCTTTTTTTCCCACCTGGGTTTGGTATATACTGCATGCCACCTTTGCGTACTGCTCATATATTGTAACAATAAGTGAAAAGTAAACCGTTGATTTACAGCATGGCTTCGCCCTCTCAGTCACATGATGCTTTTTGCAACTGCTTAGGTAACCTTGTTTAAACTTGTATTACTGTATGCTGACATATCCGGCTTTTATAAAAACATTGCCTGATGATATCCTTATGCTCATCCGCAGATACCCCCGGCATTATATTATCATCACCACAATTACAAGAACTCAAACAAAGTCAGGCGGTTATATGAACGAAACCACCTTGTATTTTCGTACGCAAATATAGATGTAAAAAAGATTCCAGTAATTTTTGAGTTCAGCCCTTCCGAAAATCAGGTAAGATCGGGACTGGGTTTACATAAGGTTTACAACTCTTTCTTTTTAATAGCGATCAGAATTTAGTGCACTTGCCCCCTCAAATACACATCTTATTTCTTCAAATTATATATTCTTTCAATTATTTCTACCACCTTCAACCCCTCAAGGGCATTGGTTGTAATGGGTGAACGTCCTTTCAGCACATCAACAACATTTTCAAAAATATAATGATGGTTTGCTGCGGAACCTTTGTACGGGCCATAGTCGTTTGGCGGGTTAGCCGGCGGCAGCTCAGGCATAACATAATCTTTTATATGGCAAAATTCCACCTCGTTCATATACTGGCCTCCCACTTTTACCATACCGTTTTCAGCTATTACAGTTACGCTGCTTTCCAGGTTTTTGTTCCAGCAGGATGTTGAATAACTGAAATTACCCATACCGCCATTTACAAAATCAAACTGCACAAAGCCGGAATCTTCAAACTCGGTTAAACCACTATGATTAAAGTTGGCAAAACGTCCGCTTATATTGCTGATGTCTCCAAACAACCAGAACACAATATCTACAAAATGAGAAAACTGGGTATAAAGCGTTCCTCCGTCTAATTTTGCCGTGCCGTGCCAGTTGCCTTTGGTATAATAGCGCTCATCCCTGTTCCAGTAACAGTTAACCTGTACCAAAAATATTTTACCCAAAATACCCTGCCGTAAAATATCTTTTAACCAAACGGATGTAGGTGAATACCTGTTTTGCATTACACAAAACACCTGCTTATGCTGGTGAAGCGCTTCATAAATGATTTTTTCACAACCGGCCTTGGTCAATGCCATTGGCTTTTCAATAACCACATGTTTACCGGCTTTTAGCCCTAGCAGCGCATGCTCTTCATGAAAGCCATTGGGGGTAGCGATGCTTAAAACATCGAACTCCGTGTTGCTTTTCAAAAGATCTTCCAGGGAATTAAAGTAATGTGCCGGCTTATGTGTTGAAAATTTAACATCTGCTTCCGGCAAAACATCGCATCCTGCAACCCATTCACATTCGGCATTCTGGCTGATCATTGCTCCATGACGTTTTCCAATATGCCCCAGTCCTGCTACTGCAAATTTTATTTTACTTCCGTCTTTCATAAAGCTGCCCTTACCGTTTTATCTTTTAAAATATATCTTTCGTTTGTTTCCGGGCAAAAGGCAATGCCTTCGGCATTAAAAGTCAGCTTATGCCCGTTTTTACTCATCCAGCCGATTTGCCTTGCCGGGTTTCCTACCATCAATGCATAAGCAGGCACAGGTTTGGTTATAACCGCTCCGGCTCCGATAAATGCATATTCTCCAATCTCGTACCCGCAAACCACAGTGGCATTCGCCCCGATACTAGCGCCTTTGCGTACTATCGTTTTCCGGTATTCATCCTTACGGGAAACCGCGCTCCTCGGGTTAAATACATTGGTAAACACCATAGATGGGCCCAGGAATACATCATCCTCGCATATAACACCTGTATAAACAGAAACATTGTTTTGCACCTTAATATTATTACCTAAAACAACCCCGGGCGATACCACTACATTTTGCCCGATATTACAATTTTCACCAATAGTACAATGAGGCATAATATGGGAGAAATGCCAGATTTTAGTTCCTTTTCCTATTGCACAGTTCTCGTCGATAACTGCGGTGGGGTGGGCAAAGTAGTCCATAAACTTATTAAGATAACCGGAGCGCGCTTAAATATTAAGCCACAAGTAATTAATAACGCAATGTTTGCGGATTTCGCGCACAAATATATATTAAAACCTTTAACATCTTTTATCATACTCCCGCCTACCAAATTCACTATATTCGCAATCCGTTTATGTGGAAGTTTATACTATATTTTTTTCTGGGTTACCTGCTATTCAGGTTCATAACCGGCTTTTTAATACCTGTTTTCAGAACAGGCAAACAAATTAAAAGGCAGTTCAACGATATGCAGCAACGCATGGAGGAACAAATGAAACAGCAACAGGCCACAGCAGGCAATCCCCAACAGGCAGAAAAGTCTCCCGAGAACCCTCCTGTTGGAGAATATATTGACTTTGAAGAAGTGAAATAAACTACATTTGCCATCCTTTTTCATCACATCTTCAATAATTATGGCAAATCAATCATTCGATTTCGGATTAATAGGTTTGGGCGTAATGGGCCGCAACCTCTTACTCAATATGGCAGATCATGGTTTTGCAGTGATAGGATATAACAGAAGTCCGCAAAAAGTAACCGAGCTTGAATCGGAAATTGTTCCCGGCACAACAGTAAAAGGCACATCAGACCTTAGCGAAATGGTTAAGGCGCTGAAAACGCCCCGCAGCATTATGATGCTGGTGCAGGCCGGCAAACCGGTAGATGATGTTCTGGCTGAACTTATTCCATTGCTTGATAAAGGTGATATTGTAATTGATGGTGGAAACTCTCATTATACCGATACTTTGCGCAGGGTGCAGTATATGCAGGAAAAAGGTTTTCACTTTATGGGAGTGGGTGTTTCCGGCGGAGAAGAAGGAGCAAGAAGAGGACCGAGCATTATGCCCGGCGGTGACAAAGAAGCATATCCTCATGTAAAACCCATGCTCGAAGCTGTTTCTGCAAAAGTAAATGGTGAGCCTTGCGTGGCATACCTTGGTAATGGCGCTGCAGGCCATTATGTAAAAATGGTGCATAATGGTATAGAATATGGTATTATGCAACTCATCAGTGAGGTGTATGATGTGCTGCATCGCGGCTACGGGCTTACCAACGATGAATTGCACCAGGTGTTTACAGATTGGAATGAAGGTGAACTGCAATCTTTCCTTGTTGAAATTACCCGCGATATCTTCCCTAAAGTTGATGATAAAACCGGGAAGAGACTGGTAGACCTTATATTGGATAAAGCCGGTTCAAAGGGTACAGGAAAATGGACTTCGCAGGATGCGATGGATTTGGGCATAGCCATACCCACTATTGATATAGCAGTGAGTATGCGTAATCTTTCTGCCTTAAAAGATGAAAGAGTTGCTGCTTCCAAAATTTATCCATCCAATGTTAAAATAACAGGCGTTTCCAAAGAAGAGATTATCCAGCAGGCCAGGGAAGCATTGTTCTTTGGTACGCTCATCAGCTATGCACAGGGGCTGGCGTTATTATTTGTTGCGTCGAAAGAATATAATATGGAAATTCCTTTACCTGAAGTTGTAAAAATATGGAGGGGGGGATGTATTATCCGTTCAACTTTGCTGGAGATTTATTATAAAGCCTATACAGGCAATCCTTCTTTATCAAATATTTTACTCGACGCCAATATAGCAGCATTAATCAAGTCGAGAGAAGCAAATACCAGGAAATTCATTGCTACCGCGGTTCAGTCCGGCATTCCAGTTGCCGCGTTAAGTGTTTCGTTGGGATATTTTGATGCTTACAGAAGTGAAACCATGCCAACAAACCTGATACAGGCGCAGCGCGACTTTTTTGGAGCGCATACCTACCAGCGTATTGACGAACCTGGAATATTCCACACCAACTGGCAATAAAATTAATAATGCTACGAATGCACGAATAAAATCTGTTATCATTCGTGCTTCGTGGCATATAAATACAATAAGTTTTGAATTCTTAAAAAATGCAAAACCATAAACGACCACCTGCCTCGCTGATTTTTATTTTTGGGGGAAGTGGAGATCTTAATCTTCGTAAACTAACTCCGGCATTATATAATTTGTTTCTTGACGAATGGATGCCGGAAAAGTTTGGTATAATAGGTATAGGAAGATCTGATTATTCTGATGAAACATACAGGGGACATTTATTGGAAGGAATTAAAAAATTTTCCCGCCGCAAGGATGAAGTAGATAGCAAGTGGAATGATTTTGCACAACATGTAAGCTATTTGCAGATGGATGCGGAGAATGATGCTTCTTATCCCAAAATCAGCGACTTTGTAAAAGTTAAAGAGCAGGAGTATGGCGAGCATCCCAATGTGATTTTCTACCTTGCCGTGGCGCCTCAATTGGTTCCTGATATTGCAAGCAAACTTGGCCCGCTCAATATTTGTGCAGATACGAAATGCACCCGCATTGTTGTTGAAAAGCCCTTTGGTCATGATCTTAAAAGTGCGCAGGAAATTAATCATCTGCTCAGCACTATGTTTGATGAAAACCAGATATTCCGTATAGATCATTACCTCGGTAAAGAAACAGTGCAGAATATACTGGCGTTGCGTTTTGCCAATGCTTTGTTTGAGCCTATCTGGAACCGGAATTATATAGCCAATGTTCAGATCACGGCTTCAGAAACCGTAGGTGCGGAGAGCCGTGGCGCTTATTATGAAAAGTCCGGCGCATTGCGTGATATGGTGCAAAATCATATTCTGCAGTTGATGTGTATGATTGGTATGGAAGCCCCGGTTTCTTTTGACGCGAATGAAATACGCAATAAAAAAGTAGATGTGTTGAATGCCATCCGCAAGATTAATCATAACGAAGTGCAGGATTATGCCGTTCGCGGCCAATATAGCGAAGGATGGATGCAGGGTGAACAAGTGGCAGGATACAGGAGCGAAAAAAATGTTGACCCCCACTCAAATGTTGAAACCTTTGCAGCGCTGAAATTTTATATTGATAACTGGCGTTGGCAGGATGTACCTTTTTATGTGCGCACGGGTAAGCGCATGCACAGCAAAAGCACATTCATCACCATACAGTTCCGTCCGGCCCCCAACTATGCATTTCCCCCGGAAGCAGCTAACAGCTGGAGGCCTAACCGCCTTACGATAGGCATTCAGCCGGAAATGGATATACGGCTTCGTTTCCAGGCAAAACGCCCCGGGCAAAACCTGGTGCTTAGCCCGGTTGACATGACCTTTAATTATGACTCGTACGATGAACATGAACCGGAAGCATATGAAACCCTGCTGCTGGATGTGATGGAAGGAAATGCCACTTTGTTTATGCGTGCAGACCAGGTAGAAGCTGCATGGAAAATTATTATGCCGATACTGGAAACCTGGGAAACAAGAGAACCTGTCGATTTCCCCAACTACCCGCCTGGTTCCTGGGGACCAGAAGATGCCGAAGCTTTGATTGCAAGAGATGGGTTTAATTGGGCTACGCTGGGCAACGAAGCAGGCAGCCCATCCCGGCCTTCCCAAGGGGAAGGAGATCAAAGCACAGAGCCAGCTTTTCGGAGATGATGATAAATTTATGGAGTTGTTGATTGTTGAACAGTAGCATTAATATAGCAAAAATGGAAGACATATCGTTCATTAAAGCGATGCAGCACCGCCTCCTCTCTATTGGAGAGGAGGAAGGGAGGAGAGGCTGAAAAGAGAGATAGGCTGCCCTTTTTAATTTTACACTATGCACCTTCATATACAACAAAATCCCGAAGCGGTAAGCCTTGAACTGGCTGAATGGATAACAGCTTCTATTGAAGCTGTTTTACAAAAACAGGATAAATGCACATTCGTATTAACCGGGGGAAATTCTCCCAAACGGTTATATGAATTATTAGCAACCAGTCCATATAAAGAACGCATTGACTGGCGCAGGGTGCATATTTTTTGGGGTGATGAACGCGCTGTTCCTTTTACGGATGACCGCAACAATGCTAAAATGACGTATGAGCATTTGCTCAGCAAAGTGCCGGTATTGAGGGAGCATGTGCATATTATGCGTACTGATATTGAACCAGAGCAATCTGCCATTGGATATGAAAAAATATTGCATGGCTACTTTGAAGAAACAGGTAAAAGTTTTGATATCGTTTTAGCCGGCATGGGAGACGATGGGCATACACTATCTCTTTTTCCGGGCACGGCAGTAATTCATGAAAAGAAGTTATGGGTCAAAGCATTTTATCTTGCTCCTCAGCAAATGTTTAGAATAACACTTACCGCATCTATTGTAAACCATGCTGTTAAAATTGCTTTCTTAACTTTCGGCAGCGGTAAAGCGCATGCGTTGAAAGAAGTGCTCGAAGGAAAATATAATCCTGATGTATACCCTTCACAAATAATACAACCGGTAGCCGGTGAGTTGCATTGGTTTACAGATGAGGCAGCGGCAGCTATGCTTAATGACCAATAGAATTTAAATAGTTTCTGTTCCGGGCCCTGTCATTCCTGTGCGAACTACGAAACACGGATAAAACGGATGTAACAGATATTCACGAAAGGTATTTGTGTTCATCAGCTTCATCCGTGTATTCCGTGTGCTGTTCTGTTATTATGTAATGCAGAACAATGCAGTTCATGCCTGCTCATTCACCACATCTACGATCCTTATTTTTTTCATTCCTCCAGGCAAAGCCCATTGTATTGTCATTCCTTTTTTAAAACCAATTAGCGCTACCCCCAATGGTGAGAATACGGAAATTTTTTGTTCTTTCAAATTTGCTTCGGCAGGTAATGTCAGCATCAGTTTCCATTTCTTTTTTGTAGAGATATCCTCAGCTTCAAAAAGAGAATTGATTTTAATTACATCATTCCCTAATTTCTTATCCGTTACCACTTCGGCTTTGTTTAATTCATCCATCAACCGGCCTATCTCTTTTGTTTTAAGATGTTGCGGGCAGTTTACAATCAGCGACTTTAAAGTAGTGTAATCAGTATTACTTATTACGGGTTTCATTTTAATAAAATTTAAGTTACAGGTAGTAAATGCTGCATCATTACCTGTATGATTAATAATAAAATTTTACGGAGTATGTATCCCTCCGTTTCACAAAATATAACCAGGAAAACAAACGGAGGGCTTAATGAATGAAGGCTCTGTTATTAAGCGTAATAAGAAACAATCGCTTGCTATAAATTTTGTTTATAACCGGAAATGATATGGTAAAAGACTGTTTCATAAATGAATAATTACGAAAATAGCCCTTTTATAGTAAACCACCATATACTGGGTGTATTATTAAAATCTGTTGCTGAAAATAAAAAGTGCGCTACATTTTTGAAACGCACTTTTTGATAAACAACTGACGAAGTAGAATCAATCAGTTATTTTATTATTGATGTATTATAATCAGGCAGCTTCTTTCATTTCCCGGATTTTTTCCAGTCTTTTACCTATTGCAAGCTCAATATCGTTCTGCATATTTGGATTGCGTTTATCGTGCATTGCTGCAAAGCGGTTAAGCTCATTATTCCATCCAAATACACAAATTGGATTATCATTAAAGCTTACCCTGTATCTCAGTTCTTCACTGCCATTAATATATTCAGTAGCTCTGACAGTATAAATATTTCCACCAGATACAATTTCAAAATTTTCAGTTGTTAATCTCATAACTTACAATTTTAGTTTACAAATTTTCAGATACCAATCATTCATTTCAAGTATCCGTTCTACAACCTATAGTTTTCAATAAACATGCCATACCATGCCAAACTGGGTGTTAAAAAAAGCTTAAGCGACTTAAATTAATGTATACAAAACTTTATTTAAGTAGCATATAAATAAGTATAATGCTGCATGGGTATTGCTTGTCTTGTCATTTCATCGTAAATTTTCAATAATTCAATCTAAATAATAGCCCCGAAAATTCATGCTCTGATGCACGTAATGTAAATTTGCATTCTCTTCAAAAAACTTGCTTCTTTTTAGTATACGATAGCTCCTGCCTTAAAACCTGTTTAAGTAAAATGAGTACATCATTAAAAAAAGATAATCCTGATGTAGTATTGATTGGCGCCGGTATTATGAGCGCTACGCTCGGTATGATGCTGAAAGAACTGCAACCCGGTTTAAGTATTTATGTAGTAGAGCGGTTACATACAGTAGCCGCTGAAAGCTCTGATGCATGGAATAATGCCGGCACCGGGCACTCCGCGTTTTGCGAATTGAATTATACGCCTGAGCGGGAAGATGGAACAATTGATGCTTCAAAAGCAATCAGGATAGCTGCACAGTTTTTACAAAGCAAAGAGTTCTGGGCATATCTCGTAGAACAGGGTTATATCCGCAATCCCCGGGATTTTATACGGCTTGTGCCACACATGAGTTTTGTACGTGGTGAAGAAAATATAGATTACCTGAAAAAGAGGTATGAGGCGTTGGTAAAGTATCTTCTATTTGAAGGCATGCAATACAGTGATAATGCAAAAGAGATTGAGGGTTGGATGCCGCTTGTAATGGAAGGGCGTGACCCATCGGAGCAGGTTGCCGCCACTAAAATGGATGCCGGAACTGACGTTAATTTTGGTGCGCTTACCCGTAAACTTTTCCGCTATTTGTTTGATAAGCCTGACGTAAAACTTTTTCTTGCACATGAGGTGCAGGACCTGGAAAAAACTAATGATGGCATTTGGACCATAAAAATGAAAAACCTTACTACCGATGAGAAGAAAGTTATTGAAACCAAATTCATTTTTATAGGAGCAGGCGGAGGTTCATTGCCGTTGCTTGAAAAATCTAATATACCTGAAAGCAAGGGTTATGGCGGTTTTCCGGTTAGCGGTCAATGGTTAATTTGCAATAACCCTGCAGTTATTGAAAGACATAATGCTAAAGTATACGGCAAAGCAGCAGTAGGCTCCCCGCCCATGAGTGTGCCGCATTTGGATACTCGCGTTATTGATGGAAAAAAATCATTATTGTTTGGACCATATGCAGGTTTTTCAACCAGGTTTTTAAAAAATGGTTCTTTGTGGGACCTGCCGGGCTCAATAAAATTCAGCAATATAAAGCCAATGGTAATGGCGGGAGTGAAAAATATTCCGCTTACTAAATACCTTATTGAGCAGGTTACCCAATCTTCCGAAGACAGAATAGAAGCGTTGAGAGCATACTTCCCGAATGCCGTTACGGAAGACTGGGATCTTGAAGTTGCAGGGCAGCGGGTGCAGGTTATTAAAAAAGATGAAGAAGAAGGTGGTGTGCTGGAATTTGGTACCGAAGTAGTAAGCGCTGCTGATGGCAGCATTGCAGCATTGCTGGGAGCTTCTCCCGGTGCATCAACTGCTGTTTCAATTATGCTTGATTTATTGCAGCGTTGTTTTCCTGAACAAATGAAAACAACTGAGTGGCAAACAAAATTGGAGCAGATGATTCCTTCTTATAAAAAATCTTTGGTTGATAATGTTGAGCTTTACAGGGAAACCAAACAAAGAACAGCAGAAGTATTAGGGCTTACGCCGGCTCCTGCAACAACAGCTTAATTGTAAAACATGAGCTGTGAAAAGAGAAACATAAATGGTTAAGGTGTAGGGGTTGCAGGTTGTCTTAAACTTTTCTCACTACCTTTTTTGCTGAAAAAAACTTTTCATCAACTGGGCGCATTCTTCTTTTAATACACCTCTTTCAATAATTGTTTTAGGATGAAAGGGAGATGCGCCCAGTGTTATATAAGGCGGCTTGCTGATGCTGCCATTTTTTTCGTCGCCGGCGCCAAAAACTATTTTACCAATTTTACTCCAGTATAATGCGCCTGCACACATAATGCATGGCTCAATGGTTACATACAATGTTGCTTCAGGTAAATATTTGCTGCCAAGATAATTAAAGGCGGAGGTAAGCGCAATAATTTCCGCATGTGCCGTGGAGTCATTCAGCTTTTCTACCTGGTTATATCCTCTCGCAATAATAGCTGTGCCCTGAACAATAACAGCGCCAATAGGAATTTCTCCTTCATCAAAGGCACGCCTTGCTTCTTTCAGTGCCTGCTGCATGTAATATTCATTTGTCATAACTCGCTTAATACCGGTTAAACCATTTATCAAAACTATGCTATGCATATCATAGTTTTCTTTATGTTTGATGATATTTAATTACATCAATCATGAGAGTTACATGTATCGCCATCCTGGTAATGGCATCCTTTGGGGCCTTTGCTCAAAAAACAGCCAATCCTAAACCGTATGCAAATATTATTACTGCCGAAGATTTAAAAAAGAACCTGTATATAGTGGCCGGAGATGAAATGCAGGGCAGGGAAACTGCTACAGAAGGGCAGAGAAAAGCAGCGGCTTTTATTGAAAATTATTTCAAATCAATCGGGCTGGCTCCAGGTAATAATGGCAATTATCAAATGCCGTTTCCGGTGTATGTTGATTCGCTGGTAAAATCAAACATTACTATAAATGACCAGGTTTTTTCCCGCAATGAGGATTATTCATTTATGATAGCGGCAAATCATTCCGCTGCGTATAATTTCTCTGAAGTTGTTTTTGCCGGCTTTGGCATAAGCGATTCAACCCGCAACGACTATAAAGATATTGATGCAAGGGGCAGGCTGGTAATGGTATTGTCGCCGAATATGGCTGGCGAGCTTTCTCCGCAAAATCGCAGAAGGTTTAACTTTTTTACACAGCAGGAAGCTGCAATGAAAAACGGCGCAGCTGTATTGTTTGTTATTGACAATAAAATTAACCCAATGGAAGATAAAGGCAATATGTATGTGAATGTATACCAGAAAGCAGTGCGCATCAATACCTTTTTTGTTTCGGAAAAAATTGCCGCTGCTATTATGAAAGAGGAGGATTACAGCACTGCAAAAGCTGCTACGTTAAGTAATAACACTGCCTCAAAATCTTTCAATGCTAATGTATCTGTTGAAATACAAAAAGAGAGCATAACGCTGGAAAGCAGTAATGTACTTGGTTTTTTAGAAGGAACAGATCTTAAAGATGAGTTTGTGGTAATATCTGCACACTACGATCATTTGGGTATAAGAAATGGTGTTATATGGTATGGTGCAGATGATGATGGCTCAGGAACGGTGAGTATACTACAGATAGCAAAAGCTTTTGCAAAAGCAAAAGCTGATGGCAAAGGCCCGAGAAGGAGCATTTTGTTTATGACAGTAAGCGGCGAAGAAAAAGGTTTATGGGGCTCTGACTATTATGGTGCCCATCCTGTTTATCCTTTGGAAAAAACCAGCGTAAATCTTAATGTAGATATGATTGGAAGAATTGACCCCGACCGCAAAAATGGAGATTCTACAAATTATATTTATGTAATTGGTGATGATAAACTCAGTTCAGACCTGAAGCCAATCAGTGAATTCATTAATAAAAAGAATACAAAACTTGAGTTGGATTACAAGTATAACGACCCTAAAGATCCGCAAAGGATTTACTACAGAAGCGACCATTATAATTTTGCAAAACGTGGTGTACCTATCATCTTTTATTTTAGCGGTCTTCACCCGGACTATCATAAACCAACCGACACTCCTGATAAAATTAATTATGATTTGATGCGGAAAAGAGCCCGGCTCATATTTTATACTGCATGGGAAATGGCTAACAGAAACGCTATGGTTAAACGGGATATCCCGTTGAATTAGCGAATAATTCGTGCAGCTCATCTAAATCAAAGGCTTAATACTTTGAAAATGTAGGTTTTATCGGTATTTTTAGAGTCAAAAAAGATGGGAAAGTTAACTGACATACACTTTTCTGAAACAGGAATACCTAAACCTTTGTATAGATGATTAACACAAATAAAATAAGAAATGTGTTATTAAACGCGATGTGCCTTATTATAATTGCAGAAATTATATCGGTACTTGCAAGTAGCAAATTTTCGTGGGAGGTTACTATTGTAACAGGTATTGCTGTTGTGATTTTTGCAATTTTGGTAATAATAGCAAAAAGAGCCCCTTATTCAGCAATATTATCGGCATTAGTTGTTCTTATAACCTTGTCTATTCTTTCTGCAGCATTAAAGCCTACATATCTTGGCGGAAGTATAATAGTAAAGATTTTTATATTAATATACCTGGTAAGATCTATTCCCGGAGCAAGAGAGCTAAGCCAGGCATTAAAAAAAGAAAACACGGTATAATTTGCGTACCGTGGTTTCTTTTTATTGCGCATTCATGGTGTGACGCGAAACCGTAAACTTGAGGTTTTTACGGTTACTCCTGGCTTTTTACGATTAAGCTTAACACTCCTGCTTTTTACCAACCGAGTAGCCACGCAAAAATCAATGGCGCCACTATCGTTGCATCACTCTCTACAATAAATTTGGGGGTATTGATATCAAGTTTGCCCCAGGTTATTTTTTCATTTGGTACTGCGCCCGAATATGAACCATAAGAGGTGGTTGAATCACTTATCTGGCAAAAATAGCTCCAGAAAGGAACGTCATGCCATTCCAGGTCCTGGTACATCATCGGCACTACGCAAATTGGGAAATCACCCGCAATGCCGCCTCCAATCTGGAAAAATCCTACCCCTTTACCGCTGCTGTTGTTCCTGTACCAGTCAGAAAGCCACACCATATACTCAATGCCACTTTTCATGGCAGAGGCTTTTATTTCATTCTTAATTATGTAAGAAGCAAAAATATTGCCCATGGTACTGTCTTCCCAACCAGGCACAACAATCGGAATATTTTTTTGCGCCGCAGCCAGCATCCAGCTATTCTTCGGATCAATTTCATAGTATTGCTCCAATACTCCGCTAAGCAAAAGCTTATACATAAACTCATGCGGAAAATAACGCTCATTCTTCGCATCAGCATCTTTCCATATTTTAACAATATGCTGCTGAATCCTCCTGAAAGCTTCTTCTTCAGGAATACAGGTATCCGTAACGCGATTGTAATGGTTCTCCAATAAATCCCATTCATCCTTCGGGCTCAAATCCCTGTAATTAGGCACTCTCTTATAATGTGTGTTCGCCACAAGGTTCATAATATCTTCTTCAAGATTAGCACCTGTGCAGCTTATAATATGCACTTTATCCTGGCGGATCATTTCTGCAAAAGATAAACCCAGCTCTGCGGTGCTCATAGCACCTGCAAGCGTTACCATCATCTTACCATCCTCCAGCAAATGTGTTTCATAGCCTTTAGCAGCATCCATAAGTGCTGCCGCGTTAAAATGGCGGTAATGATGTTGTATGAATTGAGAAACCGGACCTTTACCCATGATTTTGATTTTGTAAGCGGCAAAAATAGTGTTTTACCATAAATATTGAAATGTAGGGAAAATAGCCGCTATAACATTAATTTAACGGCATACCGCAAATGCTGGTAACATTTTGGATGTATTATATACTGTGAATTTTATTCTTTTATTTAAATTAATTTGTTATGAAATGCATTAATGTAAAATCAGTGGTAACTATGGGATTTATGGCTGTTGCCATGCTGATAAGCGTATCATCATTTGCGCAGGAAAAAATGCAACACAAAACCCCCGAGGAAAAAGCAAAAATGATGAGCGATAAAATGAAAACCGAGTTAACGCTTACAGATGAACAATACCAGAAGGTTCAGGCAATTAATCTTGACTTTGCCACAAAAACAAAAGACATTAAAAAAGATGGTGCTGATAAAAGTGCCTGGATAGAAAAAGTGAAACCATTGGAAGATGAAAGAACAGCGGCATTAAAAGGCGTATTAACACCTGAACAATTTACAAAGTACGAATCGCTGAAGGAGGAAATGAAAGGAAAGATGAAGGATAAACAAAAAGAAAAATCTTAACTGGTTTATGATTAAATATATTGCGGAAAGCCTATCCGAATATGGCTCTACCCTGTATACACAAATGGAATCTTTTTAATACAGGGTAGAGCCATATTCGGGCGGGCTTTTTTTAAGTGTTCTTTTCAAATTGTCCCATAGTGCACTTTCCTTTTGTCTGTTACAGGTTACATTCTTTAAACCCTGGAAAAAAGTACGTATTGTAACCGGCACAACAATCATTGATCGCGTACATCAATCCATTATTTATTTTTAGTAAATACAAAATCTTAATAAAATATTCCTTAACTTAGAATTGTTGCTATATACCTACATTAATGCTAAAGTTTGTTAACCATGACCACCAAATCTATGGCGATACTTCTTATGTATTGCGCTTTCTGCACACACGCTGCTTCCCAGGATTATTTTTACAACAACCGCTATTACGACCAGGATTTCCTGTTTGAAGTATGTGCTTCTACCGGCGCAATGAACTGCCTTACTGACCTTGGCGGAAGGCCAGGAGCAGGGAAAGGTTTTATAAAAGACCTGAATGTACCTTATACAAAATTAAGCGGTGGAATAAGCGCCGGGCTGGTATACAGGTATGCGCTGGGTGCAAGGCTGGAGTTTAATGCAGGCACTGTAACAGCCGCCGATTATATATTACAAAACGATGGATCAACAGGAGGTAAAAGCCGTTATAAAAGAAACCTGCATTTCCGCAGCAATATCTATGAGCTTTTATTGCTTGCTGAATTATACCCGTTAACAATATTGGGCGTTACGGGAGAAAAACCTTCACGGTTATCTCCTTATTTAACCGGGGGCATAGGCGTGTTTCACTTTAATCCACAAACTAATTTAAATGGCATAAGTGTAGATCTGCAACCATTGCATACAGAAGGTCAGGGATTCTCCGAATATCCTGATCGTTATCCATATAAATTAACCGCAGTAAATTTTCCGGTAGGCGCCGGTATTAAATATGAAGTTTCATCTTTATGTAACCTGCGGATTGAAATACTTCATCGCATAACAACAACGGACTATCTCGATGATGTAAGTAAGCGATATATTGACCCGGCTTTATTTCAAAAATACCTCTCGCCTGAAAACGCAAGCCTTGCCATACAGCTGCACGACAGGCAGGGAGAACTTGACCCTTCACATATTACAGCACCAGGCGCTATCAGGGGAAGAGACAGAAAAAATGATGCATATTTTACAATACAGTTTAAAGTCGGGCTGATATTAGGGCGACAGCTTAGGTAAGGTAAGATAATATTTGTTAATCATTCTTTAGCCTGCGCTGCTAATGGCTGCGCGCTTTTCACAAATCGTATCATTGCACTGCTGCCTTCAGTACTTATTAATCTTGCCTCATAACGTTTACCTCCTACATTGGCAACCATAAAAGAAGTGTTAGGTGGAATTGAGCCAAGGTTTTCAGCAACCATTACAAGCTCATTAGTTTGTTGCAAATCGCTCACCGGAATTTTTACAGTAAATGCTTTATCCGTAAGATAAATATGCTGAAAGATAAGCTTCTCATTTAAAAACAGCGTTATAGAATCCCCGTCTATTTCCGCGTTATCATAAAAATTCAGTTCGATAGAATCTCCTGATACAGGAATTTCCATCATCGGAACTTTCTGACGTTGTATAAACTTCTCTTCAATGGTTAAAGGTTTCAATGGTGTAATCGGTTTCTTACCTTCTGTTACCGCTACCGGTTTAGGCGCCGGTTCTTCTCTAACCGGGATAATTGTTCTACCCGGTTGCGGCTGCACAGGCACAGGCTGCTGCGCAATCATGTTTACACTATCAATAACAAAAGGGTCGTTTGCGCCTGCGGTATAATTTTCAATTACAAAATCCCATTCATCATTGAAAGCAGTATTATTGGTTTTATCCAGGTGTACTTCACCTTTTGGCTTGTCTTCATTTTCTTTTAATGCCGTATTGCCATCTAATTTCATAATACCGACCCCCGGACAATTAAAATCGGCCCTGCTCAAAAGCTCATCTTTTCCGGGCGAAGCTATACTTACCCTGCCTGTTTTTTCTTCCAGCAACTGGTCATCCCACCAAACGGCTTCATTATTTATTCCGTCAAAGTATCCTTTAATACTGTAGCGCCTGTAATTACCGGGTGATTGGTAATAATAAGACGTGCCCATAAGGCTATCGCCTTTCTGAACAATTTTTATTTCAACTTTTTGCTTATTGATTTTTCCATGCCACACGCCTGTTATCATTTGTGCGTTAGTATCTGCGGCTACAAAAAATATAAAAGCAACGGCTATAGATGCTGAATAAAGGGATTTCTTCAATGTGTGAAATTTGCTTTGTAACGCCCAATATCCGCTATTATTTTGCCACTTTAAGTATAAGAGAATGTTTTAACGAAATCTTGGTTTTACAGAGGGAAAACTGTTAAGAAAAGTTCAATACTGATATGCGGGTGAACGCCTGCTGCCGGCAGTGGGGCTTCGCCGGTGTTGTTCAAACCAGGGATATGCCACCGGCTTCATAAAAATCTACCGGTTTACCGGTATATTTATAGGGTTCATTCTTTGTTTGATGTTTGATTTTTAGTTTTGATGATGCAGAGACTATACTTGCTGGTATATATTTTTTTGAGCGCAACACTGGCCTGTGCACAAACAACTGCCGGGCAGGCGGATAGTCTTTTGAAACGACTGAATATTACCAGTGTATACAATGATAAAATAGAACTGCTCGGAAAACTTTCTGATGAATATTCTTATAATGACTCGGCCAAAGCGATAGATTATGCTTTGCAGATAAAGAAGCTGGCAGAAGAAGAAAGTGATGAACGCGGAGTTGGGATTGCATACTATCGCCTGGGCGGAGTTTATCTTGAAGCGAGAGACCTGGAAAAATCGGAGAAGAGTTATATAAAGGCAGAAGAGATACTGGAAAAAGATACGAGCCGCTTAGCCCGGGAAATACTGGCAAGAACATGGTCTAATCACGGGTTACTATATCAACGTAAAGGAGATGGTGATACATACCTGCGCTTCCTGATCGAGAAAACCATTCCGATTAATGAGCGGTTGAAAGACTCTGCCAGGCTTGGTATAAACTATTATAATATCGGCATCATACTTCAGAATATAAGAGCGTATAATAAAGCGATAGAATATTTTAAAAAATCTGCTGATATACTAAAAAATGCGGCATGGGTGCCTGAGCTGAAAGATGATTATGTAAAAATTGTTGAGTCTATGTTGTTTATGAATGTTGATGAAAAGATGAAAGACTCTGCATTTTTTTTGCTGAAGAAACCCGAGGAGCTGATAAAAAAATATCCTGACGTTATTTCTGAAATAATGTATTTGCAGGTAAAGGGAATGACGATAGAATATTTTGACAGCAATTTAAATGAAGCAGACGAGTATTATGCAAAAGCCTTTGAAATGGCGGAGCAAAATAATGTACCTACGTTTAAAACAGCATTGCTATTGAGGCGGTATTATATAAAAGAATTACAGGGCAATTATAAAGAAGCGCTTGCGATAACAAAGAAAATTTATTTTGAGTATAATGATTTTCTTACGCCCAATGATAAGCTGCTGCAACTAAAACATATGATGACTATGGAGGAGAAGCTGGGTAATATAAACGTGGCGCTTGATTTACACAAACAATATATTCAACTTAATGACAGTATACAGGCAAATAATGTATCAGTAAAAGTGCAGGATCTTGAAAAGAAATATGAAGCAAAAGAGAAGGAAACACAAATTATAAAACTAAACCAGGTAGCACAGGAGCAGCAATTACAGATTCAGAAAAACAGGCAATGGATGTATCTTTTGGGGTCGGCAATATTATTGTTGACAGGTTTTTTTATTGCGCGGCAAATTATTGCCCGCAACAGCAACAAAATTGCCATGCAGGAAGCAGAACTTTTACAGCAGCGCATTGAAAAAATGAAGCAGGAGCAACATATCAGTCATTTTGCTGCGGTGCTGGAAGGACAGGAGCTGGAACGCAAACGCCTTGCTATTGATTTGCATGACGGGTTAGGCGGTTCGCTATCCGGCATAAGGCTAAAGCTATCTAAAATTATACAGGATGATGAGCTGCAATTTACTACTCAGCATAAGAACGGTTCATTAAAACATATTGCCGGTGAGCTGGACAGATCCATCAATGACCTCCGGCATATTGCGAGAAATATGATGCCTGAATCGTTGCTGAAATACGGGTTAACATCAGCAATAAAAGATTTTTGCAGAAGTATGGAATCAGGAAATGCGGAGATCACTTTTCAATCGTACGATGTTGCTGAAAACCTTGCGCAATCAACACAAATCATGATTTTTCGTATACTGCAGGAATTAATTACCAATGCGGTTAAACATGCCAAAGCCAAACATATACTGTCACAATGTCTTCAGCAGGGAAAAACTTTTTCAATAACGGTAGAAGATGATGGAAAGGGGTTTGAAATGACAAATGATTTTGAAGGAATAGGATTGACAACGCTCAAAAGCAGGGTGAAGTTTCTGGATGGAAAACTGGATATTCATTCGGAAAAAGAAATAGGTACTACGATTAATGTTGAATTTGATATTAAAGATGAACAATAAAATTGAAGTTATTATAGTTGATGATCACCCGATGGTAATTGAGGGTTTGAAATCCTTATTATCAAATTACGATATACTATCGGTTACGCATACCTTCACAAAAGGCAGAGAAGCGTATGAATATCTTTCGGGAAACAACTGTGATGTGGTTTTAATGGATATTAACCTGCCTGATATAAGTGGTATAGAACTTTGTGATAAAGTAAGTACCGTTAATACAAAATTGAAAATATTGGGCATGAGCACCCATAACGACGCCTCCATTATAAGGCAGATGGTACATAAAGGCGCCAAAGGTTACCTGATTAAAAATGCCTCTGCCGATGAATTGTATACCGCTATTGAAAATGTATATGAGGGAAAAACGTATTTCAGCAATGAGGTGCAGAGCATACTTGCTGAGTCTTCTTTAAAAAATATTCCCCATCTTACCCGCAGGGAAAAAGAAATATTAAGCCTGATAGCCTCTGGTGAAACCACGCAGCAGATAGCAGATAAGCTGTATCTCAGCCCGCTGACCGTTGAAACGCATCGCAGAAATTTAATGCAGAAGTTTGGCGTTAATAACGCGCCTGCACTGATTAAAATGGCGATTGATCAGAAACTGTTGTAGAACTCCTTACTTGATTATAACTTAAACATTTCCCTAATAAAAAAGCAACCGGTATCATATAAAATGACCGGTTGCTTTTGATTTCCACCCCAATAATATTATCCGGCTTTTCCTCTTTCTGATTGAAACTGCCGGATAGCTGTTTTTAATTTCCCGTTTTGTTTAAGCGCTTTAATCATGCCACCAATTTCTTTGGGAGAATACATGTTTTTATTGCCTGTTAAGTCTTTTGGTGTAATTGCCTGGATTTTCCTGCCGGAAACCGGCGCTGGTCCGTCCTGCAACCTGTTTGCTATTCTGCTGCTGATAACACCATTTTGTATTTTCAATGGCCAACCATCTGAATCTGTAACAAAATAATAATTGTTGGCTTCATCGTTTTCCTGTATCACATCAAATGCATCTGCAAGACATACGAGGTAATAATACCCATTGATGTTTGGCATGGTATATGTCCATTTTATTCTGTTATCATCATATAATACTTCGGCTATGCCGGTTCCGCCGGGCAGGTTAATATTATTCCACCAATTGCCTGCCTGTCCTATACCGTTTTCCAAACTTCCATTATCACCTAATGATCCATACTGATCTGTATATTCATCATAAAGTAATATTCCAAAATCGTTTGCATCAAAAGCATTATAATACAGGTATATAATATTCCACCTGTTGCCTGCGAGTATAGATTGCGTGCCGGTGTTATATACATTATAATACATTTTCCTCTTTTTTGCACCGGTGCCGGCTTCAACATCTTCAACGTTCCACGGCACGAGATCATAGTTACCTGTAACATTATCATCCGGAGGATCAACAGGATCATAATCATCAGAAACGCCATTGGTTGCCACAAAAGCCATCATACCGAATGAGGCATCTACCATAAAATTGTAATCAACCCATATAAAACCATTATCACCCCAAATATCACCCCATGAATTAACTACCTGGAATGCACCATTGCCTCCTTTGTTATCATCATAGCCAATGATCATCATAGCGTGGCGCGCATGCTCGCCCACGTTTGTATAAGTGGAATGGCTTGATAATACCTGGTCGCCCCGCCATGTCATAAAATTATCGCTGAGCTTTGCACCAAATACCACCGGGCGGTTTTGAGAAATATAGGTTTTGATCTCTGTTACGTCCATCGAAATTTTTCTAAAATTGCTCAGTTTATTATTGCCCGCTTCTGTAGCTACGCCCGCGTCAGGAGATTGAGAGCAATCGCCCATATTTGTATAAGGCGCGCTGCTTAACGAAGCAACCCCACGTTTAACAAGCTGTGTAAATGCAGGTTCAAAGCTTGTACCATTGCAATCACTTCCTTTATCTGCAGAAGGAATTGCTAAAAATAAATCCTTAGGGCTGGTTTGATTTCTTGTGTCTGCCAGTATAGAGGCGCTCCAGTTTTTATCAATGGCATTGAGTGTTGTTTTCATATTATAGCCTACTGCCCAGGTAACACAGGTTCCATATTGCCCCTGGTCGCCAATAGGTGGAAGTTTTGTTTTGATAGAATAGCTTGAAGGCAAAGTGGTATTGCCCAGTCCGAGAAAAATGTTTGAGGGAATTTCATCAGGATTATCCTTTCCATTCCAGCCCATTGCATATAAAGTATTACTGCCGGGCTCCGGATCAGGACCTCCGTTTTGCTCTTTCTGGCAACTCATTACTATTACAAGTGGTGAAAGAAGCAGCAGTGATTTAAAACTACATTGCCTGGTAATCATATTAAGCTGTTTTATAGTTGGTAAATATTATGGTACAGGTTTATCTTGTATATAAGCCGGCATCAATTTTTTTAATTGATTGCTGTCGGCGCTCCCATTAATGTATTTGATATTATCCCGTATGAGTTCTCCGCTTAATTCTATATTGCTGAAAACCGGTTTTGACAAAAAAGTAGCATTACTAAAATCAACCGACTGGTGAAATTTTGTTTTATTCCATTCGGCGCGGCCGGAGAATACAGCTCCGTTAAAATTTACTTTATTGAAATATTCTCCATATTCAAAAAAAGCGGCACGCCTGAAATTAGCCAGGCCCAGGTCCGCATATTTGTGCACTGATATAGCGGCAAGCGAAGCGTTTTGCCAGAAGTCGGACTGCTGTAATGAAAGCTGCCCGTAAATGGTTGCCTGTTTTGCCCAAAAATTTCCGCGTATTACGGATTCCTGCATCAACAGGTTATTGCTGAAAAATGTTTCATCAATCCTTACATCGTTTTCAAACAGGCATGCCTGGAAGCTTGCTGGTTTATCGAAAATGCTTTTGGTGAGCAATAAAACCTGGCTGAAATCAGCACCATTGAAATCAGCTTCATCTTTAAAATAACAATTATTAAAACTAATACTGTTGTTAAACCTGCAGGTATTGATGCGCTTATTATCATTTTTAAAAGCTGAAACCTTACCGGTAAAAGTGCAGCTTTCAAAATATAAAGGAATGTCAATACTGCTTATATCAGTAGTGCCGCTTGAAGGAAAGCCTTGAATTTTAGTAAAGTCAAGGTTTCCTTCAATAGTACAAAAGGTATAGGCAACGGCTTTATTATTTTGAATGTTGCGGATCACTTCGTCTGCACTAATGGTTTTAGAATGAACGAGAGCAGAACTCACACAGCCTGCGCCATTCATCAGTGTTGCTAAAACAAACATTGCTATAGATTTCATTACGTATATTTTTCTGCGCTTTCAGATTATATCTATTGTGCCGGGTAGTATTTAATGACGCTGTAAAATTATTGCTACAGCAAAGGGCAGACAATCGCACGTTGACAGTATATTTTTCTACCGGTTAACCGGTAGTACAGATCCGGAAGAAACAACATTATGTATCGGGCCTTATGCATAGCCTGCTGCTGAAAAGTTTAAAAATGTATTCTTGAAAAATTTAACTTTATACAACTATTCTGTTACCATAAATTACAGGTTATGGCGTATCCAAATACAAAACTTATTGAAGCGTTGCGCAATACTGCTCAGCGTTTACGTAAAGGGGCTCATTATGCGTGGGGAAACCATGGCGCATGTAATTGCGGTAACCTACTCGAAGAAAAATTAACCGCACGCCAACTTAAGTTTACGCCTTATCTTTGCAACGCTTTACCCGAGCCTGTTGTATAGAACAGGCAGCATTATAATACACGATGAATTTGAATGTGCTGCTGAACGAGTATTTGAAAGATACCCGCATTTTTCAGATTGCGGACAGGCTCGTATTGTCTAAACCTCAACAGCTTTATTTAAAAAATCTGCACGGCAGCGCTTCTCAATTTGTTTTTGCCGGCGTATTCAGGCTTGATCTTGCTTCACAGATCAATCATTTGATTATATTGAATGATGCGGAAGAAGCCGCGTATTTTCACAATTCGCTGGAAAACCTTACCAGCGCGCTGAATGTTTTTTATTTTCCTGCTTCTTTTAAAAATCGTAAAAATTACCGCCAGCTCAATGCTTCGCATGTAATGCTGCGTACGGAAATGCTTACACGCTTTTCTACCGCAACCGGTAACAGGGTAGGCGCCATTGTTACTTATCCCGAAGCATTGTTTGAAAAAGTAGTATTGCCTAAAACATTATCAGGCAATATCATCCGCATTAAAGCGGGTGACGCTATTAACGTTACTGAATTGCTTTCGCAGTTTGTGGATTATGGGTTTGAAAGAACAGATTTTGTATATGAGCCTGGCCAGTTTGCCTTACGGGGAGGCATACTTGATATTTATTCTTTCGGCAATGAAAAGCCTTATCGTATAGAGTTGTTTGGTAATGATGTGGATTCCATCCGCATATTTGATCCGGAAACACAATTGAGTGAAAGAAAATTATTACAGGTAACGATTATTCCCAATGTTGAAACACAGTTTGAAACCGGCGAAAAAGTTTCATTGCCTGAGTTTCTGCCTGAAAACACCGCGGTGTGGATACAGGATTGGGATGTAGTAAAAGAAAAACTGCATGTGCAGGAAGAAGACCTGGAAATATTTTTCCGCGTACAGGAAACGAGTAAGCCCAGACTTTCACCCGGCGATGAACGAGAAGACAGCCTTGAAAAGAAAGATGTAAGCGCTGATGATTTTGTGCATGCAGCTACTATTGAAGCGCAACTGCGTAGCAGGCATATTGTAGAGTTTGGGCACGCGCCGCATTTTGGTGGAACAGCAATTGGGTTTGACACAAAAGAGCAACCTTCTTTTAACCGGCAGTTTGATATGCTGATAAAGGATTTGCGGAGCTGGGAGCTGAAGAAATACAGCATATACCTTTTTGCTGATAACCCACGCCAGCTTGAGCGTTTGCACAGCATATTTACCGACCTGAAAGCGGAGATACCTTTTACGCCTGTTCCGGTTTCTGTTAATGCAGGCTTTATTGATAATGATCTGAAAATTGTTTGTTACACTGATCACCAGATTTTTCAGCGTTATCATAAATACAAAGTAAAGCAGGCATATAATAAAAACAAGGCGCTTACATTAAGAGCGCTGCGTGAATTGCAGCCCGGAGATTATGTTACACATATTGATCATGGTGTTGGTATATACAGCGGCCTGCAAAAAATTGAAGTGAATGGTAAGCTGCAGGAAGCGGTTCGCATTATTTATAAGGATACGGATATACTCTATGTAAATATTAATTCGCTTCACAAAATTGCGAAGTATACAGGCAAAGAGGGAACAACGCCTAAAGTAAATAAGCTGGGCAGTGATGTTTGGCAAAAGCTGAAGGAGAAAACAAAAGCGAAGGTTAAAGAAATTGCTTTCGATCTTATAAAATTATATGCGCAGCGAAAAGCGCAGGAAGGGTTTTCTTTCAGCCCGGATAATTATATGCAAACAGAACTGGAAGCATCTTTTATTTATGAAGATACTCCTGATCAGAGCAGGGCTTCTGCAGATGTGAAGAAGGATATGCAAACGCCGAGCCCGATGGACAGGCTGGTATGCGGAGATGTGGGTTTTGGCAAAACAGAAATTGCGGTACGTGCTGCATTTAAAGCCTGCTGCGATAATAAACAGGCTGCTATACTTGTGCCAACAACGATTCTTGCATTTCAGCATTATAAAACGTTTAAAGAAAGGCTGAAAGATTTTCCGGTAACGGTGGATTATATCAACCGTTTTAAATCATCCAAAGAAAAAAAAGAAACACTACAGCGATTACAGGAAGGGAAAATTGATATTATTGTTGGCACACATGCCCTGGTTGGGAAAGAAGTAAAGTTTAAAGACCTGGGGTTGCTGATTGTTGATGAAGAACAAAAGTTTGGCGTAGGGCATAAAGAAAAGATTAAGACACTTAAAACAAATGTTGATTGCTTAACACTAACGGCAACGCCTATCCCAAGAACATTACAGTTCAGCTTAATGGGTGCAAGAGATTTGAGTATTATGAATACGCCGCCACCTAACCGCCAGCCGATACAAACGGAAGTGCAGGTGTTTAATGAAGACTTTATACGCGATGCTATTTATTATGAAACAGAGCGTGGCGGGCAGGTTTTTTTTATACACAACCGTGTGGTGGGTTTAAATGAAATGGCGGTGCATATACAGGGGCTTTGCCCTGATTTAAGTATCGGCATTGCGCATGGTCAGTTAGAAGGGCATATACTTGAGGAACGTATACTTGATTTTATTGACCGCAAGTATGATGTATTGATCTGTACCAATATTGTTGAAAGTGGTGTTGATATTCCGAATGTAAATACCATCATAGTAAATAATGCACACCAGTTTGGATTGAGCGATTTGCACCAGTTGCGTGGAAGAGTGGGAAGAAGTAATAAGAAAGCATTTTGTTACCTGCTTGCTCCGCCGATGAGCACGCTGCCGGCAGATTCCCGCAAACGCCTGCAAACCCTGGAGCAGCATAGTGAATTGGGCAGTGGTTTCCAGATTGCGATGCGTGACCTTGATATACGCGGCGCCGGAAATTTATTGGGTGGCGAGCAAAGCGGCTTTATGGCGGAGATAGGTTTTGAGATGTATCAGAAAATTCTGGATGAGGCTATACGTGAACTGAAGCGAACCTCCTTCCGCGAAGTATTTAAAGAAGAAATTCAGCAGCAGGAAGATTATGTTCAGGATTGTACTATTGACACAGACCTGGAAATACTGATACCGGATGGTTATGTGGAAAGCATAAACGAAAGGCTATCACTATATACCCGACTTGATAATTCGGAAGATGAGGAAGAGTTGCAGCAATTTCATACAGAGATGATTGACCGCTTTGGCCCAATGCCACCGCAGGTAGAAGATTTATTTACCACTGTGCGTATTCGTAAAATGGCGGTAGAAATGGGCTTTGAAAAAATGGTGCTGAAGGAAAACACCCTTCGTTGCTATTTCGTCAACAACCCCGACTCCCCGTATTTTGAATCTGACACATTTAATAAAATGCTTCAGTTCGTGCAAACGCAAACCAACAAGGCAAGGCTCAAGCAAACCGGCAGGAACTTTTTGCTGATTCATGAGGATGTAGAGCGCATGGAGCATTTGTATAATTTCCTGTTTAAAATGCACAAATACATAAGGGAAGCGGTGACTGTTGTATAGAAGGATATTTACTCCGGTAAGAAAGCTATCTAACCCTGACTGCCCGGCAGCTACGCTGTACACATATCTATAATTGGGTATGTAAGCTACCCCTGATGTAAACAATATATTTCACGCAACGACGCAACGGAGCAAAGTTCGCCACGGGGAAAACATTGCTACGCCGCTACGCTGCGAACTTTGCGTGAAAAGTATAACACTTGTGTATACAGGGCAGGCAGATCCCTTCATAAGATCAGCCCCACGCTTTCCTCAGAAAACGCAGCCAGTTTTTATGAAAAATGTTTTCTATATCTTCTGAAGAATATCCCCTGGCCGCCAGTATGTTTTTTAAACGCTGTAAATCTGAAATATCTTCCAGGTCGTAAGGAGACTGCTCTTTGCCATAGGCGCCGTCGAGGTCGCTGCCAATGGCGATATGCAAACTATTCCCTGCCATCTGGCATATATGATCGTAATGATCAACTACCTTTTCAAGATCAATACCTCTTTCCCGCGGATCATCTTTACCCCGCACCCAATTGTCGGTAAGCATCCAGGTGTCGAATACACCGCCGATCACAGCATCTCTTTCCAGCAGTATTTTTATTTGCTGATCTGTCAGTTGCCGTTGATGATTTACCAATGCCCGGCAGTTGTGATGACTTGCCCATACAGGACCCTTAAAAAGATCTGTCGCCTCTGTAAACCCTTCATCCGTTAAATGGGTAACATCCAGTATCATTTTCAGCCTGTCCATTTCCGCAACCAGTTCTCTGCCCTCACGGGTAAGGCCACCCGACATACCTGTACCTGGTGCATATCTGCCCGGACCGTAATGCGCCGGCCCGCATGCCCGCAATCCATATGCATAAGCCTTTTCCAGGTAAGATATATTGACCAGGGAATCTGCTCCTTCGAGGCTCAGTATATAGCCTATGGGCTTATTTTTATCGGGAATGATTGTATCAAACCAGCGTATGAGATGTTGTTCCAACTGCTGTGAGTTGACGATTTGCACCATCTCTCCCTGGTCTTCCATAGCACGATACCATGCCAGTTGAGCCTGTGTGATGCTCCAGGCAATTTCAGGCGAATTCCAGCCGGGCAGGCTGCTCCCTGGTTTTACAAAACGGGCTATCTGGGTAGCCACCACCAGCCCGATCTTTCCTTTCCTCAGCTCGGGTAACGCTACCGTTCCCTTGGCACGGTCAAGCTTATCCGTCATCCCGGCTTCCTGTTCACGAATGGCATACACCGGTTTTTTAAGGTCGCGGTTCCACTCTATCGCATTCATCGCCAGGTCTAAATGCGCATCAATAATAAAATCTGCAGGGTCATGCATAATAGAATCTTTTAATCCTTCTTTTTTGCAGCTAATTTCTTCTTCACCACATCGGCGGGATACTTCAGTGCCAGCCGGCGAATCTCATAGCTGAACTCTTCAAAAGTTTCCTTCCATAGCCTGGCTTCCTCGGGTGTATATTCGTGTAAGCCGTGCGCATTTGCCACTCCTTTTCCTCCTGCTTTCACTACATCGTCAATCAGCTTAGGCACTTCTGTTGTATTGGCGAGGGTAGGGAACAGGTCCTTCATTACATTATGATATGCCGGCACTCCCGTAAGGTCCATCCAGCGGAAGACGCCCACCAAGGTCATCCAGTAGCCCGCATTATTACGACAGGCACGATCTACATCCTCAACAGTGGCATAGCCGTTCTCTACCAGGCTGAACGCTTCCCTGTACATGGCATACATGAGCCTGTTGGTGATGAACCCGCGGATGTCTTTCCGTACAAGCGTGGGCTCTTTTCCCCATGTATGCGAAAGCTCATAGAGCCATTCAGCGAGCTTCACATCACTCTTATCCCCGCAGATGATCTCCAGGAAACGGGTAGTGTGTGAAGGTTCCGCCCAATGCAATCCAAAAAAACGGGAAGGCACGCGGGTATGCTGCTGCAAAATACTGATGGGGATAGCAGAGGTATTGCTCGTAATAAGCGCATCGCCAGGAACGAATGCTTCAATTTTAGCGTAAATATTCTTTTTGATCTCCAGGTCTTCCAGCGTACATTCTATCACCAGGTTACATTGGCGCAGTGATGTATAATCTTCAGTAATGGTAAGGTTAGACAGCATATCCTCAGGCTGATTTGAGGTTATTCCTTCTTTAAATGATCTTTTAAGATGTTCGCTGATACGCGGCTCGGCAGTTATCATATCTCCAGGGATCGGCGCCACCGCCACAACTTTATGTCCCGCCATTAGTAAGCATGCGGTGATGCTGCATCCCATGAGCCCTAAGCCTACTACAGCGGCAGTCAATTCCCGGGGATTTAAATTTGACTGATTCATTATAGAGATAATAGTTTGAGAATTAAAATTTTATTTTTTTCCCGGGATCCTTGCAATGGCATCGATTTCTACCTTAATGCCATTCCCCAATCCGGATTGCATTGTGGTACGGGCAGGTTTTATATTCGTAAAATAGCCTGTATACACCGCATTGTACCGGTCAAAATCCTTAATATCGGTCAGGTGAACCGTGCATTTCACAATGTCATCCATGGAGCAGCCTGCCGCCTCACAAATACGTTTGATATTATGCAGGGTAAGATGGGTTTCCTCTTCAATAGTGCCCAATACGAATTTACTGGTTGTAAAATCAATCGGCCCCTGGCCGCTTATATACAACCAGCCGTCCACTTCCACGGCTGCAGAATACGCTCCCGTAGAAAAACTCTGATTGGCTTTATCAGGATGTTTAATTTCTTTCTTTTCCATTTTAATTTTTTTAAATGTTTGAATTGTAAGGTATCAGCAGTCAGCTATTAGCTATGCAGGTTACAAGTTACAGGTTGCAGGTTAGCTCACCACCTGCAGCACCCATACCACTTATCACTTATCACTTACGACTTACCACTTTATTCACCTTTTACGTCTCACGTTTATCGTTCCATTCACCATTCTCTACCCCTCACAGCCGCACTACCTGTCCTGTCCGTACAGATTCATCGCAGGCAAAGGCAATCCGTAAGCTGTTCACCGCGTCTTCCATGTGATCGGTGAGATCGGCATCGGAGGCAATGGCATCAAGGAAGAAGCGTTGTTCGCGGTTACAAAGCTCCTGGTGATCTGGTTCATCTTCCAGGTTTATCCAGTCATCTTCTTTGAGGAACTTTTCATTTTTGTCAAGGTCTGCGTGATGGAACCTCAGCGATTCCGTTTTGGTATGTGCTTCTATTGAACCTGATTTACCTTCCCCTCCCGCATTTTTGGCTACGATGGATACCGATCCTTTAGGCCCTACCACGTCTTTCACAAAAAAAGCTGTTTCGCTCATCATAGGTCCCCATCCTGCTTCATACCATCCCACAGAGCCGTCTTCAAAACGGATCTGCAACTGTCCGTAGTTATAATTGCCGGCAGGGATATCCTCCGTCAGGCGGGCTCCGATAGCATATACCTGTACAGGTTTTGAACGCGCCATCTGGCACATTACATCAATATAATGCACCCCGCAGTCTACAATAGGGCTCAGGCTTTTCATTAAATTCCTGTGCAGCGTCCACATAGCTCCATCGCTTTGCTGGTTGAGATTCATCCGCATTACTAAAGGTTTCCCAAGATCACGGCTGAGCGCTATAAAACGCTCCCAGGAAGGATGATGACGGAGGATATAGCCCACCACCAGTTTCTTTCCATGCTTTACCGCTGCATCTCTTACCCGCTCTGCGCCTTTTACAGAATCTGCAACAGGTTTTTCGACAAATACATGACAGCCTTTTTCAAATGCCCTGATGGCATAATGTTCATGCGTGTTGGGGTAAGTGGAAATGCAAACAGCATCAGGCTTTGTAGTTTCCAACGCTTTCTCATAATCATCAAACAGCGCATAGTTTCCACCAAGCTTCTTATTCAATGCATCTTTGCTGGTGCCTCTTGAAACCAGTCCACAGATCTCAAAACCGTCGAGAATATGGTAAGCCGTTGTGTGTGACGCTCCCATGTTGCCACAGCCTGTCACCAGCACACGTAGTTTGTTTGTTCTTTCTGACATATGTATTTTTTTAAACCCTGTGAATGTAATGAATGAAGATGCTCCTAAAGATTTTCTTTAGCCTTTTTTTCAGAAACAGAGGTACCGTTTTGCTTATTACGAAAGAAAACCAGGAAAACAATAAGCACCACCAGCGCGCGCCATGCCGGATAGCTCCATATTTCCTTCCAGTTATGTGCAAAGCTGCCAACAGGTGTGTCGAAGGTATGCGATGCCAGGGAAATACCGGCGAGCTGGGTGCCTACAAAAGCGCCCACCCCCCATAGGATAAAAGCGATAAATCCCTGTGCTGCACCACGTATCCGCTCATTGGCCTGCTCATCCACATAAAGCTGCCCTGTAATAAAGAGAAAATCATAACATACGCCGTGCAGCAGAATAGCGGTATATACAAAGAGAGATTGCATGGCGATCAAATCCACACTTCCCGCCAGCAAAAAGTAGCGAACCACCCAGGCAAGGATACCAATAAAAATGGTTTTCTTATAGCCCATATACCGGAGCATTACCGGCAACAGGATCAGGAAAACAACATCAGACACCTGGGCCAGCGACATCTTTGCTACCGAATATTTCCAGCCTAATTCGGTAACATACAAATTCATATTAACAAAATAGAAATAGAGCGGGATACAAATGAGGAACATGCACACAATGAAAACGGCAAACGAAGGCTTTTTCAAAAGCGCCAGTGCATCAAGCCCCAGGATCTCCGCAATACGTACATCCTTTCCCGTTTTCCTGGGAGGAGTGTGGGGCAAAGTCAGCGAAAATAGCCCCAGAAATACAGACATCACCGCAGCTATCTGAAACTGGGTGGCCGACTGCTCGGCCTCAAAAATAATGCTCACCGTCACCGCGCTGGCCATCCATCCTACTGCCGTAAGCGCTTTGACCGGGGGAAGATCCCGCTTGGGATCGCGGAGATGATGAAGAGAGAGGGATGTACCCAAGGCGAGTGTAGGAACATAGGTAGTGCAATAAATAATGAGTACAGGATAAAATGAGCTGAAGGTAGTCAGCTTTGAAAGTACAAAAAGTAATATCCCGCCCGCAAAAGCAAGGAATGCCAGTATCTTTTCGGAGGGAAAATAACGGTCGGCGATCAGCCCTATAAAAAAAGGAGAGATCATTGCCCCGATGGCAAATGCACCATAGGCAAGCCCGATCTGCTCACCTCCAAAATGAAGTGTCCTGCTGAGATAGGTTGCCATGCTTACATACCAGGTACCCCAGACAAAATACTGGAGGAACATAAAAAATCCAAGCTTGATTTTAAGTTGCGTTTGCATAAGTAAATGATTGGGCTGATGAATATTTATAATTCTTTTATATGGATGTCTTTCCACCGTACCTTAATGCCTCCCCCGCTGTGGATCTGAAGCGCGATAAAACCTTTACCTGCTCCGAACCTGGCATCTTTAAGATGAACCATTTCCACACCGTTGAGCCAGGAGGTGATTTCATCTCCTGCCACTTTTATGCGCATATGGTTCCAGTCGCCCTGCCTCAGCACCTTTTCATTTTCGGCAGCGGGTTGTATCAGCCATCCCCTGCCTGCTGATTCATACACTCCACCGGTATGCATACCCGAAGGAGCAACCTCCACCTGCCAGCCTGTAATATCTGTTCCCTTAATATTGGAACGCACGAATACGCCACTATTGCCGTTGGCCTCCTGCTTAAAATTAAGATCGAGTATAAAATTCTTATACGCTTTGGCAGTGGAGAGATAGCCGTATTTTTTATCGGGGCCGCTTTCACATACCAGTTCCCCGTTATCAACATACCACGTTTCCGTGCCGTGGGTCTTCCATCCCGAGATATCCTTACCGTTAAAAATGCTGCTGTAACCTTCCGGCACATAAGAAGGTGTTGGCGGCAGCGGCGTTAAATCCACTCTCCGGTAAAAGATCTCCGCGCCTTCAGACTGAATTTGTATACGACCTTCATCCGGCTTGGAATGCATCGCATAATTCACCAGCGTTCCGTTTAGATAAATGAAAATCTCCTTTCCCCTCGCTATGCATTCCAGCCTGTTCCATTCTCCTACTGGGTTTTCCATATCATTTTTTCCCCGGTAGCCTTTTTCATCCTTCCATTCAGGGTCGCGACCGCACCAGTTGATACGACCGCTGTTAACTGTCACAGGATCGCCGTCCACCTGGTAGATATAGGAGCCGTTCTGCTTTTCCGGAGCCACAGGGCTGGTCAGCAAAAAATCATTGCTCTTATCACCCACAACAATAAAATCGCCTGTACCTCCTTCTATCACATTACATTCTATCGAATGCATCCATATCCCAGAATAGGCTCCGTCTTCTCCCTTTGAATGAAAAAGCACCCCATTGTCGCGGGCATTATTCAAGCGGGAGCCGTGTGTCTTTTCACCCCACTTATATTCCAGCACCAGCTTGTAGTTTTTATACTCCTTATTGGTGGTGATGCACCCCCATTCCTCCCCGGAAATATGGATCAACCCATTCTCTACCATAAACACTTTTTTGGGATCATTATCGCGACCACGGTCTTTGATAAATGTATACCAGCCGTCAAGGTTTTTCCCGTTAAAAAGACGAACCGACGGCTGTTGTCCCGGCGCTGACTGGGCAAAAGCACGCTCCGCTTTTCCCGCGAGGAGCATTACGCCTGTAATAAGAAGCAGAATGTTTTTTTTCATTTTTTGTTGGTTTTTTTGTTTAGCTGTGGGCTATGGGCTCACTGCTCATAGCTCATTGCCCATCGCTCATCTCAATGTCTTAATATATTCCAGCAGGTCGGTCATGTCTTCTTTATTAATGGATGTTTCCAATCCTTCGGGCATTAATGAAACCGGCATGGGCGCCATTGATTTTATATCGCTTTTTAAAATAGTTTGCACAACACCGCCGGGGCTTTTAAGAATGATATTATTATCGCTTTCGTTCTCTATGATCCCGGCGAAAGCCCTTCCATCTGTGGTCTCAACGGTATAGCCCTCGTAGCCGGCGGCTATATCATGATTAGGATTCAGGATCATTGTCAAAAGATTGATCTTTGTCTGATGGCTTATACTATGCAGGTCCGGCCCAAAATTGACGCCTACTCCTTCCAGTGAATGACAAACACTGCAAACCGTTTTAAATACGATTTTACCTTTGGCGGGATCGCCATTCCTGGTAGTAGAGACATTATAATCCAGGATCACCTGTTCCCTGTTTCCTTCACCTGTATCTTTAAATATCTTTTTTGCGATCTCCCGGATCGTTGTATCTGAATATTTCAATAACCTGTTTTGTGTGTTCCTGCTGATCCATGCCGGTTTGATCTTATCGCTTTCAATAGCCTTAACCAGGGATTGTACCCTGTCTGTACGTGCTAAAAATCCTGTTTCTACCACCTCATGAACTTTAGGATTAAATGTATTCCATTTGTTCAGTAATATATTGGTAGATGCATTCTGCTGGTTTCTTAAAAGCACATTCACCACTGCAAGCTGAATATCGGAAGGCTGGTCGGACTGGAGCAGCCATTCCAATAAAGGAAAAGGAATTCCTGCCGGATCTAACCCCAGCACTTTTATGGCAAGTATACGGCTCTCAGCCGGCTGGCTTTCTTCCGCAACAATTGTTTTGGAACTGCCGATAATATTTGCCAGGTCATTTGAACGAGCCAGTTGTACCCGTGAAGCCATTTCTATGGCAGCGGTACTGACATTATTGGGCTGATCTGAGATCAATCCGATCAGTCCTCTTTGTCCTTCAGCGCTCAACCTGATCTTATCATTATTCCTTTTCATCCCGGTAACCACTCCCTGTAAGCTCGATACTATCACGCCGGTATCTTTTACCCCTGATATCATTTTTATAAGCGAAGACAGCTCATTTTCCTTATACTTAGCCCCAACGATGGAAGTGATCTTTCTCAGAAAATCTTTTTTCCCGACATTTCCTGAATCATTGGCCGCTCCAAAATCTTTAAAAGCTCCATACCACTGTACTGCATTGCCGGATGCACTCAGCAGCACTGCATCCTGGAACCATTTATTATTAATATGAGCTGAAATAACTTTGTTTAAAGCCTGGAAAACGGAAGCATTTCCATTGGCAACATTACTTAAAGTGAGGGCTGCCTGGAATTGCACGCCTGCATCAGGGTCTGAAGCAGCATTGATCACACCTTCAAGCATATTCTTTTTATCCAGTCTCTTTTCCGCAAGCAATACCGCCTGTTTTTTTACTACCGGATCGGCATCCTGCAAAGATTTTTCCAACAAGGTATCTGATAAGGCATTTAATCCTTCAAGGGTCGAGAGGGAATGGATCTTCCCTTCAGAACTTATATCAGTTGACAGTAAATTTTTGATCAGCGGCACAGCATTCTGATCGTTACGATCAACCAGCAACCGCTGTGCATTTATTCTCCACCATTTATTAGGATGGTTCAGGTAAGCCACCAGCTCTTTTACACCTGCCTTGCTCAAGGCCGGCACTTCTTTTTTATCAGCTTTAAAATCTTTGGGAACAATCCTGTAGATCCTGCCGCGGTCATTACCTTCCAGGAAGTCGGATTCTTTTATTTTACCGGCATGGGTATAAAATCCGCTGGAATCGGCCATCGCCAGCCAATCAGGATGTTCTACCAATTTTCTGTAAAAATCTACCACATACAAAGCCCCATCTGGGCCTATCGTTAAATTTACAGGACGGAACCAACTATCTGTAGACGCCAGGAATTCTTTTTCCTTTTCTGCTCTTTCCGCTTTGAAAGTCGGGCCGTCAGGGCTTAAAATATCTGCATGCACTAAATTGGAGACCGGTTCGCAGACAAAAGATGCACGGGCATATTTCCCCTTAAAAAGATCACCAGTGTATTCGCAAATGCCGCAGGCGGAAGTAAAGTGTCCCATTTCAGATTCATGGAGATTCAGCATATCTATTGTAATGGAATATACCGGGGCTGCATTGCCGTGATCGGATATGTCGGACATAGTAGCACCTATGCTTAAAAAGGGATTGTTGGATAAATATTTTTCATTAATTACCACATGCCTGATATGAACATTATTCCAATCGGTAAATTGATTGTTCGAAGCATCGAAAGACAGGCCAAACTGCGACATGCCGCCCGACAGCTCTACTTTAAACTGATCAGGCATAACCCGGAAATTAGTTCCCGGGAATATCTTGGCTAATTCCAGCCCGGGTTTTTCGGGAAATTGCAGCGGGTTTCCCTTGCCCTCAAATTCTTTACGCCATTTTCCGCCGCCTGCACGTGAGTACGCGCCATAGATCCAGTTGTCCAGTCCATACCGGAGGCTGCCCATTCTCAATTGGGGATTGGTAAATGCAAAGCCTGTGAGCAACACATTTTTTACATCAGCCTTCCCGTCACCGTCCGTATCCTTTAAGAATAATATATCCGGCGCTGACGTAACTAAAACGCCGCCTTTCCAAGGCATGACGCCATTGGCATATTGCAACCCATCGGCAAATACAGTCCCTGTTTCATAGAAACCATCGCCATCCTTATCTTCAAGCAACATTATTTTACTCTTTGGTTCTTTGCCTTCACCATAATCATCCATCTTTTCGGATGGATAGTCATCCATCTGCACCACATACATCTTACCATCTTCATCAAAAGCAACTTCTACCGGGTCGGTTACCAACGGTTCCGAAGCTGCCAGCTCAATACTGTATCCTTCCGGCAGCCGGAAGGTTGACAGTGCATCCTGGGGCGAATAAGGCGGTTGTTGCTGAGATGACTTTTGGTCACAGGCGGGTGTCGTGACTAAAATAGCGCCTGTCAGCAATAGCGATAATGCATTTACTGGATTAAATTTCATACTGGTAAATATTCATGTAATTTTTTAATACTTGTGAAGACTATTTTAATAGATTATTTTAATGTTGAAAGTAGCGACATTAATTCTTTCACGATCTTTTCAGATGCATCAACCTCCACCCTGTTGGTGCTAAGCCATGTTTCATAGCCACCCAGCTTATGCTGATCCGGGGGGATCGTCTATCAAAAATAATTTAAAGCCAAACGTGAGAGGCTTTCACATCTCACGTTTCACACACAACAATTACTGATATCCCAGGTTCTGCTTCAGTTTGCCCTGGCTTAAATCAATTTCAGTTTGAGGTATTGGCAAAACTTCATTAATGCCGTCTTTAAAATTCTTCCCTTTTTCAGAATTATATTTAGCTGCATATGCTCTTAAAACTGTTCCTGCACGTCCCTGCCTGACCAGGTCAAAAAAACGATGGTTTTCTAATCCATACTCAACACGTTCCTCCTGCCAGATTTTAGCTCGTAAAGTTTCTTTATCGGTGACGGACACATCAGGCAGAACATCGGGATCGCCCTGTCTTGCGCGTTGCCTTACCTGGTTTAAAGCATTCAATGCCTCCTCAATATTTCCGTTTTCATTAGCGGATTCGGCATACCACAGCAGCAGCATTCCATATCTGAGCTTAATATCATTTTTTTCTGAGTTTATAGGATCTCCTGTAGGAGGATATTCACTCAATAAAAGGTATGCTTTTTTGCCCATATAAGGAGTCTCGCTGTTCCCAATATCTGCTATTCTGCCATCGGGCATAATATCTCCATTTTTATACACACTCTGCCATAAACGGGGGTCGCCCGGCTCAAAGGCATCTACAAAATCCTGCGAAGGGCAGCAAAATCCATAGCCGTACATTCCGGCACTTCCCATTCTGATAGTAGACAAGTTTCGGGCAGAAAATTTAGCGTCATATTTATAGTTAATCTCAAAAATGGGTTCCTTCCCAAACTCACCGTCTATACTAAAAACATGATAGTAATCAGGGTCAAGCGAATATTCGTTAGAGTCAATCACTTTCTTAAACCAGATTGCCGCTTCCTCAAAGTTCTTCTCATAAAGAAAAACTTTCCCTAAATAAGCCTGGGCGGCGCCCTTTGTTACCCGACCTTTTTCATCTGACAAAATTTTACTTTTAGCAGGCAACACATCAATTGCCGCCAGCAAATCTTCCCTGATCAATTTATATATATTGTCCTTCGGTGAACGCTCCACCCCGGCACTTTCAACATCCGGCGTTGTTATTAAGGGCACGTCACCAAAAAGTGTGACAAGAATAAAATAATAATACGCTCTTAAAAACTTTGCCTCACCAAGAATCCGTTCTTTTGTATTTTGGTCCATCTCTATTGCAGGCACATGCGCCAAAACAAGATTAGCCCTGTGAACTCCGAGAAAACTGTTCTTCCATACCTGCGAAGCAACGGTATTTGATGTGGGAATTGTAAAGTATGCAATCTCATTAAAGTAAGATCCGTCACTAGGCCCTTCGCCACCTTTTAAAGCATCGTCAGATGCAATATCATAAATATTATAACCATCATATCCGGAATAATTTAATAAAGGGTTATATGCAGCAACAAGCGCGGCCATGGCATCATCTGCTGTAACATAAGCAGAACTTTCAGACAGCGTTCCTAAAGGCTCCTTATTCAATAATTTGCTGCATCCCAAAGATAGCAGCGTTATCACCATGTATATTAATAATGAAAGCTTTTTCATTGTATGTTGATTTTAGTACAAAAAATGGGATTATTTAAAAGTTCAAGCTTAATCCCGCTGTTATTACCCGGGCTTGTGGATAAAACCCCCAGTCATCTCCTACAATTAATGGAGATCCTGAACTACCGATCTCCGGATCATATCCCCGGTATGTTGTTAGCGTTAATAAGTTTTGCCCGGAAAGATATAGGCGCATATTCTGTATCCTGTTAAAAAAACGGTAAGGGAACGTATACCCTATTTGTACATTCTTGAGACGTAAATAAGACCCGTCATCAATGTAAAAAGACGAATAGCGGGAGTTATTATTGGGATCATTAACATTTAACCGAGGTATGGTATTGCTCGAGCCTTCACCATTCCATGCTTTTAACATGTAAGTATCAAAATTGTAAAAATTGCTACCCTCTGTAAAGTACTTCCACTCCGAAGCAATACTATTTCCATATACACCAAACAAGGCGACATACAGATCAAAATGGTTCCAGCGCACCCCTGAAGATACCCCATAAGTGAGTTTTGGCCAGGGGCTACCGATCGTTTGGCGGTCATTTTGATTAATAACATTATTCCCGTCTAAATCCTTAAACTTTATGTCGCCGGGCGCAGTTCCCGTAGTTTGAAATGCATGTTTATTTACCTCTTCCTGTGTTTGGAATATCCCTTCCATCACGTATCCATAAAAGGCTCCTATAGGCTCGCCCACGGTCGTTCTCGAAAAATTGCCTGCAAAAATAGCAGCTTGGGTATTACTGAGTTCCGTAACCTTATTGATATTCCGGGAGAAATTAACGGAAACATTATAAGACAACTTCTCTGTTTTTTTTATCTGATACGATAATAAAGCTTCAAAGCCATGATTATTTACACTGCCACCATTTACAAACGGAGCGGTTTGAATTCCGGTATACGTAGCAATCGGAACCTGTAATAACATGTTTGTCGTGTTTCTGTTATAGTAATCAAAAGATACCGATAGCTTATCACCAAATCCTGTAAAATCAAATCCAACTTCTATCTCTTTTGTTGATTCCCATTTTAACTTGGGATTGCCCATGCTGGTAGCAGCCTGCCCCTGGTTAACATTGTCTCCGAATACATAATTAAGATTGCGCGTAATGGAATTTGCAAAAGCGTAATTAGAGAGAGAGTTTTGATTACCTAATTCCCCATATCCTCCTCTTATTTTCAGATCATTTATAAAGTCAATATCCTTCATAAAAGCTTCGTTTGAAATTCTCCAGCCTACAGAAAAAGAGGGGAAGTATCCAAACCGGTGTTCATTCCCGAACTTTGAAGAGCCATCCACCCGAAAGTTTCCGGTGAAAAGATAAGTATTGTTATACGCATAATTTACCCTGCCTAAAAAAGACAGCATCCCATATTCGCCTGCGCCTCCAGCTACCTGGCCCGTTGTAGTAAGGTCTAAATAACGTAGATCAGGATCAGTATTGGCATTTGCCGGAAGATCCTGTCCGCTGGCAGAAACATTTTCCACACGGCTTGTAAATGCAGTTACACCTCCCAGTATTTCAAAGCCGTGCAGCCCCAGTTTCTTTTTAAGCGTCAAAGTATTTTGCCAGTCCCAGTTGGTAGACTGGGTGATATTCCTTGTCATACTGGCAACCAGGTTCCTTTGAAGAGGAAAAATATCAAATGTAGGCATGAAATAATAGGCATTATTAAAGCCCATATTCATATTGATCTGACTTCTGAATACCAGGCCCTTCATTAAATCAAGCGCAACAAAAGCATTTCCGTTAAAAACGGGATCCTTGCTATAGTTCTTAATAAGAGTGGCTTCCGCTACAGGATTCTTTGTGTCGGAAAACTTAGGATATCCCCAACTGCCATCAGCGTTCTTAACAGGAACGGAAGGATCCATATGCCAGGCATTCGCAATAGGGCTCCTGCTGCCAAATTCGGCCGGAATAGTATTATTTACCACATAACTTAAACCTATATTCTCTCCGATGGTAATACCCGGTGTAACCTTATACTCTGAATTTACTCTGAGATTGACCCTGCTATAGTCGGTATTGATGATCGTTCCCGTTTGTTTAAAATATCCACCTCCTATATAATAAGTTCCCTTTTCAGTTCCTCCGCTGGCCGATAATTCAAAATTCGTTATAGGTCCTGTTCTGAAAATCGCATCCTGCCAGTCAGTGCCTTCTCCCATTGTTTCAACATTATCGAATAAAGGCTGGCTTCCTCCATTGATCAATGCCTGGTTATATATGGTTGCATATTCCCTGGCATTTGTAAGAGGGAATTTTCTGTGTATCTGTTGTGCTCCAGTGTACATGCTGAAGTTCATAACAGAGTGACCGGCAACACCTTTTTTAGTGGTTATAATGATCACTCCATTCGCGCCTTGTGCACCATATATAGCTGCGGCAGAAGCGCTCTTTAATACATCAATTGACTCAATCTGGTTAGGGTCCAGATTATTGGGGGAAGCTCCTAAATTACCGTCAATCACATACAGCGGCTCACTATTATTAACCGTTCCCACACCCCGGATCCTAATCATCATAGATGAGCCCGGAGACCCGGAATTTTGTATGATCTGCACACCTGCCACTTTCCCCTGTAAGGCCTGTCCTGCCTGTTGTATAGGCTGGCTTTGTATATCTCTTGCAGAAATTGAGCTTATGGCAGATGTCAGGTTTCGCTTATTTTGAGTTCCATATCCTACCACCACCACATCACTCAATCCGGAAGCGGAAAGCTTTAATTGAACTGCAATATTTGTCTGGCTGCCCACACGGACTTCAATAGCCTCAAACCCCACAAATGAAATAAGTAAAATTGAATTAAGATCTGTCATTATGGAGAAATCACCATTAGCATCAGACTTCACGGCCTGACTGGTTCCTTTCACTGAAATAGTAGCTCCTTCAAGTGGCTGCCCCTTATTGTCGGTTACTTTTCCGGTGACAGGGATGGATGTGGGCGGATCGGTATATGCCGCCTCCTTTGGAACGGTAATTTCCTTCAGGATAATAGAGTTGCCTACACGTGTGTAGTAAAATGGCTGCTGGTCAAAACAAATATCCAGTACCTTATCCACGCTCTCATTCTTTACGTGAATATTTACCGGGCGTGCGGCTTTCATCATTTTCATTTCATAAATGAAATCAAGACCCGTTTGCCGGTTTATCTCCCGGAACACCTGCTGGAGCGGCACATTTTTTCTGGAAAGCGTAACTACTTGTGCACGCCCTCCCAAAGCAAATACCTGCATGCAAGTGCCCAGTAAGCAGATAGTTAGTAGGTTCATAACAGCCAGATGTTTTGCACAGCGAAGCTTCCGGCTTTTCCGGAAGATGCTGCCTAAGTAAAATTTCATACTTTTACATTGTTTTGGTGATCGAATATGTGTCTCTGATATATACATGAACGGCAACCAAAATTTGCCGGAAGTGGTCCAAACACTTCCGGTATTTTATGGCTACCGGGTTATAATAATTTTTTCTCCTTCAATAGAAAAATGCACTTTCCCGGTCGCTTCCAGCAGCTTCAGCAGTTGGGAAATATTTTCTTTTCTCGAAATGATCCCTCCCAGGAGCGTTTCTACCGGCTCCCCTTCGTATACAACTGCAACGTTATACCAACGCGATACCTGTCGCATAATGGTCTTAATGTCGGTATTATTAAAATAAAATCTTCCATCCTTCCATGCTGTCGCCTGTTCTATATCTGCATCGTCAATCACTTTTATGGCAGACGACACCTGCGCCTGTTGCCCTGGTTTCAATAGCCCTTCGCTATGGCTATTGTTTACTTTTACAGAACCTTCCAGCAACGTTATTTTGATGTCAGTTTCATCATCATAAGCATTTACATTAAAATGAGTACCTAAAACAGTGATTCTTATTTCACCTTTGCTTACGCTAAACGGCATTGCAGCATTGTGCGCTACTTCAAAGTACGCTTCCCCGGTGATGATCACTTTTCTTTCATTACCCGTAAATGCAACGGGATAGGTTACAGATGAACCGGCATTCAGCCACACATGGCTGCCATCGCTCAGTGTCATATCTATTACCTGGCTGCCCCTGGGGTTGGTAAGTGTATTGTACACTGCTTTATCTGTATTGCCGGAATAAACAATCCTGCCGTCACCATTTTTTGAAAGCTGTACATTGTTTTGCGTAAGAGCAGTGAGACTATCCACAGCAACAGTGCTTCCATCGGCTAATGTAATCGTTGCTCTTGTGAATTTCGGCGCTTCAACATCATTTACCTTTTGTACAGTTACAATCTCACCAGGAACCCCACCCGGTTGTTTGGTAAAGAAGCCCAGCCACCAGGTCAGCCCGATCATAAAAATAACAACAGCCGCTGCAGCCAGGCGAAACCATGAACGCCGGTATAACGGTACAATCCTTAACGCCGGAATTTGGTGTAATACTTTGGCATAAATACTTTCTTCTGTCTCCTTCAACCGGTCAGGATGATCTTCGGCAATCCACCGGCTAAGCTGCTCCTCGTTTTGCAATGCATCAAAGAAGCGCTGGTTTGCCTCCGACTGCGCTTTCCAGCTTTCCAGAAGCAGGGTTTCTGTTTCAGTGAGCGATCCCTGTAGATACTTATGCAAAAGCAGGGCTATTTGTTGCTGTTCTGTCATGGTAAAATTGTTAAGCAAGCTAAAATTGCAGGCTAAAACCCGTCGTGCAATATATTACTACAGCAGAAGAAGCTAATCCAACTAAAAAAATTTAGAAAATTACAATGAAGTTAATATCGTTCATCAGGCAACGCCACTATGCCCTGATTACAGCCAAATCAAAAGCGCTAAGAGGAGAGACTTATCAGCGAGCGCTATTTTTAAAAGCCGGATGGCATTGGCTTTTTGATTCTGAACAGTCTGCACACTCAGGTTCAGCCTCAGCGCAATTTCAGATGACTTCAGCCCCTCTGCATAGGAGAGTAGAAAGATTTCCTTCATCTTTTTAGGCATATGCTCCACTTCCGCATAGATCAGTTTCATTAATTCCTGACGGATTTCCCGGAGCGTAAAATCAGGTGTTGAATCAATGACCAGTTGCTTTTGCATTTCTGCCTGCCGGACAGTTTTTACTCGTAACTGTTTCAGAAAATTAATACAGGCATTCCGGGCCGTAACATGCAAAAAGGCCCGGATATGATCTATGGTTTCAAACCGGTCGCGGCTGTTCCACAACTTTACAAACATGTCGGCAGTCAATTCCTCAGCATCTTCTGTATTGTCCACCCATTGTTGCACAAACCGGAAAACAGGGAGATAAAGCTGCTTGTATACGGTGCGAAATGCGGCAGGCGCTCCCGCCGAAAAATGCCGGATCAGTTCAGGCTCGTGATAATATGTGGGATCAGATTTCAAAATATCAGAACCTTAAAAATAAGAAAAACGCCGTTGATGCAATAGGCGGGAATAGTAAAAGATATCTACAATTCTTTTATATGGAAGCCTTTTCACCACCCCTTAATGCTTCTTCGACTGTGGATCCGAGAAGCGTTAAAGCTTTCCAATCGGGATTATTTAAGCAAATGAGTATATATTGGTTAGGTGCTTCGGTGTATATCCCTTCTTTTGCAGCAGCCACTGCTCATTTAATTTGAAGTATGCTCCAATTATAAAATCTGTATTATTTGGTTTATATTTCAGTATTAAAACCAACTAAATTATGGATCAGCAAAGCGAGCTCCTCAGTACCGAGGAACAACCCGTAATACCACCTAACAGCGACGAGAAAACGCTGGCAATACTTTCGCACGTGCTTACATTTGTTGCTCCTATCCTTAGCACCATTAATCATATATCTTATTAAGAAAGATGAATCTGCTTTTGTTGCAGCACATGCTAAAGAATCTTTGAATTTTCAAATAACCCTGGTTCTGGTTGTAATTGTCTTATTGATTTCTGTTATTGGATGGTTTTTTCTGTGGCTTCCAGGTATAATTGCACTGGTATTAGTAATTATTGCTACAATAAAAGCAAGTGATGGCAAATTGTATCGTTATCCATTTACATTAAGGTTGATTAAGAAAATGAATAGGGTAAGATGAAGGTGGTTTCAGGCTTCATTCCTTATACTTTTCACCCTGCTCATATATTTCCAAAGGCAAGCCATCGGGGTCTGCGAAGAAAGTAAATTTCCTGCCGGTATATTCATCTGTTCGTATAGCCTCAACCGTTATGCCCTTCATCTCTAATTTCTTTTTTGTTTCCTCCACATTCGCTACCTCAAAAGCAAGGTGTCTTAACCCGCAGCTTTCCGGTCGTGATGGTCGTGGCGGCGGATCGGGAAAAGAAAAGAGTTCAATAATATATTGATCATTCAATGCCAGGTCAAGCTTATAAGAATTTCTTGCTTCGCGGTATATTTCTCTTATAATATTCAGCTCAAGTATTTCAGTATAAAATTTTTTAGAGCGTTCGTAATCTGAACATATAATAGCAATATGATGTATAGATTGAAATAAAGACATGAATGCAATTTTGTATGAATGCCTCCCGCATTTCTCCTCTCTATTTTTCTTTTTTCACCTTTACTACTTCACCCGGCATTATCAGCGAATTCCATCCGGCAAGGTCTGAAGGTTTTACGTTTGCTTTGTAGCCGTCAAAATTAAAAGTGGTTGGTTTATATGGACCAACAAAATCAATATTACTGTCCGCTTTTATTTTGTCTTCCATTCCTGCCGCCCAGAAAATAGCGTTGATTGCCATGCGGCGAAAATCTTTACTCAGCAAATCCTGCGATGCGCCATGTGTAGTAGCAAATGCGCGACCGCTTTTTCCGGAAGGCAATTGATAGGTGCGAACCCATGCGGCTGCTAATGGCTTTTTACTGGTATCAGCAGGTGAGCCTGGTGTCATACCATTCAGCACTTCGCAACGGGCAAGTACCGTTGCATTCATTTCTTCAGGGTAAACTTCATAAGCGCCACTCTGCGCCCATGGATTTTTTACACCACGCATTATAGGATGTTCTTTCTGAGCATCATCAATTATTAATTTGGTAGCCTGCTTGTGATTGGTTCCGTAATGGTTTACCCAGGTTTCACCCAATACAATTTTTCCAAAGCCCTGGTTCCATTCTTTCATTGGTCCATCGTAACGAAAATCGTAGTGCGCCCAATTAGGTTGATCTTTAATATTAAAGGCATGTGTAGCCGTTCTGAATCCTACCACCGGTCCGCCACGCTTCAGGTAACTATCAATATGCTGCATTTCTTCATCTGTAAAATTGGAAAAGCGTGTAAAAATTACCATGAGGTCGGCTTTATCCAATACATCCAGCCCGTGCATGTTGGAGCTTCCGGGTAATATATCTCCTTTATCATCCAACGCCCATAATACAGTGCAGGTAAATCCATAACGTTTAGCAAGAATTCTTGCCAGTGCCGGAAGCGATTCCTCCGAACGATATTCATGATCACTGGCGATGAACACAATATTTTTTCCCAGCCCTACGCCCGACGTTCCTTTATATACTACCCGGTATTTATCGTTCTCTCCTTTAACAGGCATAACCAAATCTCTTTGCGCAAAAATGGAGTTGCGGGGAGTATCCGCTTTTGGTTGATTGCCAGAAAAGCTGAATAAAAAAATAATAGCGCTGAGGCAAATCGTTGTATACAATATCTTTATCATATGCCGAAGAATTAGAAAGGAAAATTATAGTGCTAAAGATAAGTGAGCCAGATGAAAAATAGATAGGGAAAATGGATAGCCTAATCAAAAAAAATCTTAAAAAGTAATTTACTTTTTCTCCAGCACTGTTCCTACGCAATCTGTTTTATCAATAAAGCCTATAAATCGCGAATCCAACGCGTTATCACGATTATCGCCCAATACAAAATATTTTCCTTTCGGTACAACAACAGGGCCAAAGCTATTAGGCGACCAATCCCGGGTATATGTATTTTTTATTTCCTGGTTAAAGTTATTATAGTCAATATATCTTACGGCGTTAATACCTGTTGATTGCAAGTCTTTTATATTGGTATTTACAAAAACAGAATCTCCGTTATGATCTGGAAAATATGCATCTTCAGAAAGAGGATGTTTTTTATTTAACAGATTAAACTCCTCTGTGCTTATTTTATACTGAAAACTAAGTACACGGTTTTTGTCAACGTCTCGCCCATTTACGAGTAATATTCCTTTTTTAATCTGGATCGTATCGCCTTCTATGCCACATATCCGGTGGACGAATGTTTGTTTTCCATAATGTGCATCTTCTCTTTTATAGCATACAAACTTAAACCGCTCAGGGTTTACGAGATTACTTGCCAAAATATAACTTCCTGCTTTAATAGCAGGCTCATTAGAGGTTGTTGGAATTCTATAGAATTGGAGGGCATTAGTAGCTCTTGCAACAATCCATATAGTAGTTATGACAACACATACTGTAATAAGAACTTTTACAATTGGCTTCATAACATGAATATAGCTATTATTCTCCTCGATAAAAGGGTTTACTTCAACCAGCTACTCGTCCATCTCCAGTAACAAATTTCCAATCAGGGCCGTCCACCCTGTTTGGTGTGATGCACCTAAGCCCTGCCCGGTATCACCATTAAAAAATTCGTAAAACAGGTGATGCTCTTTAAAATGTTTTTCCTGCCACTCCGGTTGATAACCGGCGTGATACTGGTATTGCCCGTTTTCATTCACTTCAAAGATCTTAAGTAATCTTTTAGTGAGTTCATTGGCAATTTGTTTAAGCGTTAGTTTGTTGCCGGATCGGGCCGGAAATTCGTAGGTATATGAATCTCCGTAATATGCATAATATTTTCGCAGCGCATTAATGATGAGATAATTCAACGGAAACCATATAGGCCCGCGCCAGTTGGAATTACCGCCAAACATTGAGCTGGAACTTTCACCCGGCTCATACTGAATGCGGTAATCGTGCCCCTGGTAACCGAAAACAAAAGGGTTTGCCTGGTAATATTTTGAGAGTGACCTTATACCATAATCAGACAAAAACTCATCTTCATCCAATAATCTTTTCAATAAACTTTCAAGCCTGTCGCCGATCATTATGGCGAAAAGATATTTGCTGTCTTTATTTTTTGCTTCAATATCGGAAATAACACGGGTAAGATCAGGACGGGTTAGTTTAATTACCTGTAGCCTTGTATTAAATTCTCTCAACTGATCAAACATGCTGCTGTGCATAATTTCAACAGCAAGCAGCGGAATAATGCCAACCAGCGAACGCACTTTCATTCGTTGGCTGGCGCCGTTCTCAAATTGTATGGCATCATAATAAAATGCATCCTGCTCATCCCACAGCGATATATCTTTTTTGCCTATATGATGCATTGCCCAGCCGATATTCAAGAAATGCCTGAAGAATTTTGCGGCAGATTCTTCGTATGCCTTATTGTGTTGCGCTAACTCAAGAGAGATGCGCAGCATATTAATAGCATACATCGCCATCCAGCTGGTGGCGTCTGCCTGTTGTAGTTTTTTAATACCGGGCGGCATATGGTTTCTGTCGAATACACCTATATTGTCCAATCCCAGAAAACCTCCCTCAAAAATATCTATACCATTCGCATCTTTCTGGTTTACCCACCAGGTAAAATTCATTAATAATTTCTGAAATGATCTTTCTAAAAAATCCCAGTCAGGCACACCGGTTTTCTTTTTATCTGCCTCGTATACATACCACACACTCCATGCATGCACGGGTGGGTTCACATCGCTGAAATTCCACTCGTAAGCAGGTATCTGGCCGTTTGGGTGCATGTAGTACTCCCGTAGTACCAGCAATAATTGCTGCTTGGCAAAGGCGGGGTCTATATGTATAAAGCTTGCCGCGTGAAAAGCCAGGTCCCATGCTGCGAACCAGGGATATTCCCATTTGTCGGGCATGGAAATAATATTGCGACAGGTAAGATGCTGCCAGTCGTAATTTCTTTTATAATGACGCGGCGGCGGTGTTTCATTGGGCTCTCCGAAAACCCATTTATATACGTCGAGGTAATAAAATTGTTTTGTCCATAACAAACCGCTCATAGCGCTGCGCAGCAATTTATGCTGGCTTTTCGTCAACTTTCTGGAAGCAGCTAATGCATCATAATACTCATTGTTATCCTTAATGCGCTTTGCCATGATCTCTTCAAAATCATTCCATGGATTTTGCTGAACGGCAGCACTCAATCTTACCCTGAATGTTCTTGATTTTCCCGGAGCAATTTCTGCTTTAAGCCATATTGCCGCTTTGGTTCCTTCCTTATCAGGATTTATGGTTGGATGATTATTAACCACATGGTCGTTGATGCCATCTTTTACATAGGCAACATCATTTGGCCTGTGATACATACGCTCATTATTCGTTTCATTGTCACAGAACAACTGTTCACCTCCTTCATGATAAAAATAAAAATTACCATTGCGGCTTGAAGTTGCTTTTAAGCTTTTGTTTGTAACCGATACTATAGACGGTTTGCTGAAACGCGAATTGTGTTTCCAGAAGTTGCGGAACCAAACATGAGGCAACACGTGAATGGCTGCTTTTTCAGGACCACGGTTAAATACGGTTATCTTCATCAATATATCACTCACCCCGGCTTTGGCATATTCAATATAGCAATCAAAATAACGGTTATTAGTAAACACCCCGGAATCCAATAATTCAAATTCTGCAGATAACCTGTTCCGCTGATTTTGCTGTATAATTTGCATGTAGGGAAATGCATGCTGGGGATATTTGTATAAAAACCTGCAATAAGAATGTGTAGGAGATGAATCAAGATGAAAATATAGCTCCTTTACATCTTCGCCGTGATTTCCTTCATTATTGGTAAGCCCGAAAAGCCGTTCTTTAAGAATAGGGTCTTTGCCATTCCAGAAAACGGGAGCAATGCACAATACCTGGTCGCTGTCACAAAATCCGGCTATAGCATCTTCGCCCCAGCGGTAGGCATAGCTGCGCGCAAGGTCGTGATTTACGAAACCCCATGTATTTCCTTCGGGACTATAATCTTCTCTTACCGTTGCCCACTGGCGCTCAGATATATACGGTCCCCATTTTTTCCAGTTGTGGTTTTTTTGTGAGCGTTCCAGCCGCTCCTGTTCATTCAAATCCATAGCTGTTTGTTGTTTAACAAAGCATATGGGCGCAACCGTATAGATAAATATACAATCTTAATGTTTTTTTAAACAAGAAGATTTAGCAAAATAAAAATTATTATCTGATGTTAGTAATTATTGATTGATAGGATGAAAGCGTATATCGGTTGATTAAAAAAACGTTCACTTAAACGGATTTAGCGAATGCGTTACTGCAGTTCCGTGAAATAATTTATGAAGCTGTTTTTTTAAATCGTTCATCGTCAGGATAAAACCTTTTATAATATATTCTTTCAGGCGCTGTGTTGCCCATATGCGGAACTGCGTACCCCTGACTGATTTTACATGGTAGCCAGCAGAGATAATGACATCGAGGTTGTAATGCTTTACATCTTTTTACCGGGTTTTATTAGCTATAGCACCGTGTGGAGCGGTTAGTCGGAAATTCCGGCACACCACTCTGCTCATCCGGTGTGGCCATGGTATTATGGGCGGTATACAGTTTAAAAATTATATACCGGATTTTGTAACAGCAACGGTACGTACTGAAGCCGCATCTCACCCGGTAATGAAAGGATTACCGCAATTATTTCTCAATAAAAACTTTACCGGCTCCTGGAAAATGCCATAATGCGGGCATCGCAAAAATGAGCAACGGGGATATATGCTGTGCATAATATTTTCTATAAAGAATAATAGGTGTTATTAAATAAATGAACTAACTTGATAGCAACTAAAGCTCTTTTTTTATGACACGCCATATGCTCTCACGAATAGCCGTTTGGCTTTTAGCGATTGTAATGATTGTATTTGGGGTTCTGCACTTCAAAAACCCCGATTCAATGCTCGTTTATGTTCCGCTTTATGTTCCGGGAGGAATAATTTGGGTGTACGTAGTTGGTGTAGCTTTTATCCTCGTCGGGCTTGCTTTTATCCTAAACCGTTATGTTGCAGTAGCCGGATTTATTCTTGCTGTGTTGCTGCTATTGTTTGTTTTACTGATACATCTGCCTAACTGGCGGGATTCAGGTGACCCTGCTTTGCGGCAAGGTGCTTTGGTAAACATTCTGAAAGACCTTGCCATAGCAGGCTTTGCATTGTTTATTGCCAGCAATGCAAAGAATCAACGCCTGTACGAATTGACATGATGATGTATGTGTAAAAATTCCTGAACTGCTGAACGTAATATACCCATTATAAAATGGGCATCGGGAATAGTTTATGCCTGCGCAGAAGCGAAATCATATGTAAATATTATATGATTTCTGTCCTGTATTTGGCGCAATGTCAAAACAGCTTCTCATCTTCCCTTTATATACCTTTGCGCAAATCGTTATGTATGCCCATTGATTTTAATGAATTGCTTACGGTAGTGTTTACACTTTTTGCAGTAATAGATATTGTGGGCTCTGTGCCGATTCTCATTTCCATCCGTGAAAAATCGGGGCCGATAAATGAAGCAAGGGCAACGATCATTTCGGGTGCATTAATGATTGTTTTTTTATACGCAGGCGAGCCTTTCCTGCATATTCTGGGGCTTGATGTGCGTTCATTTGCCGTTGCCGGTTCCATTGTGATTTTTATACTTGGTTTGGAAATGGTGCTGGGGATGGAATTTTTCAAGAGCGAAAAAGATGTAAAGGCCGCCACACTCGTTCCGGTTGCTTTTCCGCTGATAGCAGGTTCCGGAACATTAACTACCATTATTTCGCTGAAAGCCAACTATGGACAAACAACTTTACTGGCTGCCATACTTATTAACCTTATTATCATATTTATCGTGTTAAAATCGCTGGGATTTATAGCAAGATTATTAGGTAATGCAGGCTTGCTTGCCGTACGTAAATTTTTTGGCGTAATATTGCTCGCCATTGCGGTAAAGATTTTTGCCAGCAATGCACCCGGGTTAATTTAAAAATTGAGCAATTTCCCGGCCTCGTAGTACAATGGATAGTATAAGAGTTTCCGAAGCTCCAGATACAGGTTCGATTCCTGTCGAGGCTACAAAATTGTTTCGCACAAAGGGCGTAATGAAGCAAAGTTCGCTAAGAAAATGCCCTGCCCAGCTCCTTACATCACCACATTAATCATCCTGTTTTTTACATAGATGATTTTTTTAGGCGGATTGCCTTCCAGCCATTTCTGAACAATATCATTTGCCATTACAATTTCTTCTACCTGCTGTTGGGTAGCCTCAAGATTAATATTGATCTCTGTGCGGGTTTTGCCATTAATGGCTACCGGGTAGGATTTGGAAGATTCCGTCACATATTTTTCTTCAAACACAGGGTATGCTGCATCTAATACGCTGCCGCTGTTGCCAAGCTTATTCCATAATTCTTCTGCTATATGTGGTGCATAAGGTGTAAGCAATACCAGTATTTTTTCAAGAATGGCTTTTTTGCTGCTCTTCAAATCAGTCAGCTCATTCACCGCGATCATAAATGCACTCACCGCTGTATTAAAAGAAAAGCGTTCTGTGTCTTCTTCAATTTTTTTAATGGTGCGGTGTAATACTTTCAGTTCTTCTGCAGTGGGCTCTTCGTTTGTCCATACCTGGCCTTTTTGTTCATCATAAAACAAACGCCATAATTTTTTCAGGAAACGGTGAACACCTTCAATACCTTTTGTATCCCAGGGTTTGCTTTGCTCGACAGGGCCAAGGAACATTTCATACATACGGAAGGTGTCGGCGCCGTATTTGTTTACGAGATCGTCCGGGTTAACGGTGTTGAACAACCGCTTGCTCATTTTTTCCGTTAAAGTTCCACAGATATACCTGCCATCTTCTAAAATAAATTCTGCTGTTTCAAATTCTGGCCGCCATTTCCTAAATGCATCAACGTCTAATTCCAATCCGTCAACTATATTAACATCAACATGAATTTCATCAACCTCGTACTGACCTTTCAATCCAAAAGAAACAAACGTATTTGTTCCTCTCACCCTATACACAAACCTGCTGCTTCCCTGTATCATCCCCTGGTTTACTAATCTTTTAAATGGTTCATTGAATCCAATATAGCCTAAGTCGTATAGTACTTTTGTCCACATGCGGCTGTACAATAAATGTCCTACCGCATGTTCGGTTCCGCCGATATATAGATCTACCTGGTTCCAGTAGTCAGAAACTTTTCTATCGCAGAAGGCTTTGTCGTTATGCGGATCCATATAACGGAGAAAATACCAACTGCTGCCGGCATAACCAGGCATGGTGTTGGTTTCCCTCACCCCCTGCCCCCTCTCCACGAGTGGAGAGGGGGTGAGCGCTTCCAATTCAAGCTTTATTTTATCTCTTACCTGGAAAACGTTTTCCAATACCTCCTGATTGGTGTAGCGTATTACTTTAAAACCAATTCCGGTTAATACTTTGGTTCTTTCCTCATCATATTTCTTTTGCTCTTTGGTTTCATGATAACCGCCATCTACTTCTACGATTAGCTTATCCTGTAGTGACACAAAGTCAACGATATAAGATTCAATGGGGTGTTGCCTCCTGAATTTTGCGCCGGTTTTGCTACCTCTGAGTAACTTCCATAATTTACCTTCTGCTTCAGTATGATCCTTGCGCCTTGATTTTGCTAATTCATACTGAACAGGCGTATATACTTTGTATTTCGGAACGTTGGCTGCATCAACGGCTCCCTTCTCTCCCGCAGGGCGGGATGGAGAAGGGTCGGGGATGAGGGTCCACTCCGGTATATTCGCTAACGGTCCCTCACCTTCCGGTCCCGGTTTATAAGAATCTACATGCGGCAGCTCCAATGGCAATTCGCTTTCTTTAAGCGGGTAAGCAATACCATCTTTCCATATTATCGGAAACGGTTCACCCCAATAACGCTGACGGCTAAACGCAGCATCGCGCATTTTATAATTTACCTTGCGTTCTCCATCGCCATTATCTTCCAGCCAGTCAATTACTTTTTCAGTGGCTTCCTTAACTTTTAAGCCGGTTATAAAATCGCTGTTATACAGCGTAACATTTTTGTCGGCAATTGCTTCTTCACCGGTATACAGGTCGCCGAATATATTGGTGATGGGTATATTAAAATATTGGGCGAATTTATGGTCTCTCTCATCTCCTGCCGGAACCGCCATAATAGCGCCGGTTCCATAACCTGCCAGCACATATTCGCTTATCCAGATGGGCACTTCTTGCCCGCTTAAAGGATTAATGGCATAAGCGCCAGTAAAGCAACCTGATATTTTCTTTTCGGCCATACGTTCCCGTTCGCTGCGGCTTTTCACATAGGTTACATATTCATCAACCGCAGCTTTCTGTTCCGCTGTGGTAATTTGCTCAACCAGTTCATGCTCGGGGGCAAGCACCATAAAGTCAACGCCGAAGATGGTGTCGGGTCTTGTTGTATAAACCCTCACCCCCGGAGTCGCCTCATCCCCTAACCCCTTCTCCTCGCGGAGAAGGGGAACGCCAGCGTTTGAACTGTAATTTTGCTTTTGTTCCTCAATTGCGGCTTTTATTTTTTCAATAACCGCGCTAACATCATTCAGCACTTCTTCATTAGTAAATCTTATAAGCTTTAAATCAAATTCATTTAAAAATTTTGTTCTGGCTTCGTCATATATTTTTTGTTGTTCTTCGTTATGATATTCGCCATCCAATTCAATAATCAAACGAGCCTCCAGCAAAGCAAAATCAACTATATATCCTTTAACCGAATGCTGCCTTCTTACTTTAATACCAAGTTTGTTGTTGCGTATATTTTGCCATAACAGGTTTTCTGCGGGTGTAGGATTCTTCCTGTTAGTTCTGCCATATTCTTTCAGCGTATGCCAATTGCTATCTGCTGTTTTATAAAACTTTTCTGAATTCTGGAAGGCTGTTGCGCCCCTCTCCCCTGGGAGAGGGGTTGGGGGTGAGGCTAAAGTATTTTCCTCTCCCCGCAGGGGAGAGATAGAGAGGGGAAATTTGACTTCAGCCCCACTACTCTTTCCAATCCAGTTGGTCTGCATTTCCTTCATGGCATCGCTCCATTCAAGGCGGTCAAGATCGCCCTGAAGGCGATCAGCATATGCTGTAATGCGCAGGTACCACTGGCGCAATTTCTTTTTTACAACAGGATGACCACCGCGTTCGCTAACGCCGTTTATCACTTCATCATTTGCCAGTACCGTTCCCAGGGCTTCGCACCAGTTTACTTCGCCATAGCCACAATATGCCAGGCGGTATTCCATTACAATAGATTGTTGCGTAAACTCACCAAAAGAAACCCATTCGGCAGCGGTGAATGTTTGGGTGTTGAGTCCGGATATCCGGAACTTTGAATCCGGAACAGGGTGATTGAGGTTTCCTTCCGTTTCAAATATCTCAATCAGCTTATCAATGCTTTCAGCCTGATTTGTTTTGCGGTTATACCAGCTTTTAAATAGTTGCAGGAATATCCATTGTGTCCATTTGTAATATGAAGCGTCGCTGGTGCGTATCTCACGGTTCCAGTCGTAGCAAAAACCAATATTATCCAACTGCTTTCTGAAGGTATTGATATTTTTTTCCGTTGATACGGCAGGATGAATACCATGATCAATGGCATATTGTTCAGCGGGTAAACCAAAAGCGTCATAACCCATCGGGTGTAATACATTAAAACCTTTCAGTCTTTTATAGCGCGCAAAAATATCGCTGGCTATATAACCCAAAGGATGCCCCACATGCAGGCCTGCCCCACTTGGATAAGGAAACATATCCAGCACATAATATTTGGGCCTGGGAGAATTGTTTTCAATCTTATACGCTTCCGTATCTTTCCATTCTTTTTGCCAATGCTTTTCTATCTCCCTGAAATTGTATTCCATATTGTTAAATTCATCTTATAGTCTGAAGAAAATATCTCAACGAAAAATATTCAAACCGAAACTACCGTTAAGAGGGCAGCAAAATTACGGAAAGCACTTATAAAACCGTTATTTTTGCCACCTACCGTCCGTACCGAAAGCATTATTGTTAGCTGAAATGAAAGCACAGGCACTGTAAAGAATCGTGAAACGGCAGACGAAAAAAGTGAGACGCTCACCGCTCTTCTATCTTTTCACAATTAATGCGACTAATTATTGTTAATTAACAGCGGTATTTTTTACCCGCTTTCAGAAAGTAAATTTTGGTTCAATGGTTGAGATCAGCAAAGGTTCCATGAGGAGAAGCAAGCCTTCTTATTTTTTCAGCATACTTGGAGTGGCTTCCTTATTAATATTGGTTGGCATATTGGGTTGGTTTGTAATAAACGGCAGCAAACTGGAAAAATATTTCCGCGGCAGCGTGCAGGTGCAGGTATACCTCCGCGAAAATGCTCCTCAAAAGGATATTGATTCTTTGATGAGTTATATACAGGCAAAGCCTTATGCTGATTCAGCGCAGCATATTACCAAAGAAATGGCAAAGCAGCGGTTTCTGAAAGATGGCAATGAAGACTGGGATAAGGTTTTGAATTATAACCCGCTTCCCGCAAGTATTGATTTCAATCTTAAGCCGGATTATGTAAACAGGGATACGCTTACCAATATAGTAGCTGATCTCACCCAAAATATAATAGTGAGCGAGGTAAAATACCCTGATGCTGTGGTAGGAAACCTGAATACTGTTGTTCGCAAGGTCGGGTTGGTATTGCTGGTGGCTGCAGCCATTCTCGGTATAATTGTATTGATTTTGATAGATAACACCATTAAACTCGCTATGTTCAGCAATCGCTTTCTGATCAAAACCATGCAGATGGTGGGTGCTACCCGCTGGTTTATATCGAAACCTTTTGATGTAAAAGCTGTGATCAACGGGCTCATCAGCGCTGTAATCGCTATAGCGGTTTTGGTTGTTTTTATTATAGGGGTAGAAAAATGGTTGCCTGAAATAAAAGCGCTACGCGACTATATGTTGCTGGGTTTGTTGTTTGCAGCAATAATCATCACCGGTATTGTTATCACCTTCATCAGCACACACCGCAGTGTAACCAAATACCTTAAGATGAAGCTGGATGATCTGTATTAACAGTTTTTCCTTTCATATCTTCGCGGCATGGATCAATTGTTACAACAGCTTGAAGCATACCGCAAAGAAATAGAAGCGTATAATACTCCCGGCGCGGATGGCGCTGAGCAATTTCGTATAACTTATTTAGGTACAAAGGGTTTGGTAAAAAACCTAATGGGTGAAATGAAGAATATCCCTGCCGACCGCAAAAAGGAATTCGGACAAATACTGAATGATTTCAAGCAGTTTACTGAAGCAAAATATGACAGCCTGAAGGAATCAGCCGCCGGCGCCGAAACTTCAGCTACTTTAGATATTGATCTTACTTTACCGGCAGATGATCTTCCGACCGGAAGCCGCCATCCTATCAGCATGATGCGGAGCCGCATCGTTTCAATCTTTCAGCGTTTAGGCTTTTCTGTAGCCGAAGGACCAGAAATAGAAGATGACTGGCACAACTTTACCGCATTGAATCTACCTGAGCATCACCCGGCAAGAGATATGCAGGATACTTTTTATATTTCCACCGATCCTGCCTGGTTGTTGCGCACACATACCAGCAATATCCAGATAAGGGAAATGGAAAAAGGAAAATTGCCTTTGCGTATTATTTGCCCGGGCAGGGTGTATAGAAACGAGACTATCAGCGCAAGAAGCCATTGCTTTTTTCACCAGGTAGAAGGGTTGTACATTGACAAGAATGTGTCTTTCGCAGACCTCAAACAAACCTTATACTTTTTTGTACAGGAAATGTATGGCGATGATGTGAAAGTACGTTTTCGCCCGAGCTATTTTCCGTTTACCGAGCCAAGCGCTGAAATGGATATAAGCTGCCAGCTTTGTAAAGGCGCAGGTTGTAACATATGTAAATATACCGGCTGGCTCGAAATACTGGGCTGTGGCATGGTGCATCCTAAAGTATTGCAGGCTTGTAATATTGATCCCGAAGTGTATACCGGCTTTGCGTTTGGTATGGGTGTTGAGCGCCCGGCATTGCTGAAATATGGTATTAATGATATCCGCCTGTTCAGTGAAAATGATGTGAGGTTTTTGAAGCAGTTCAGGGGGGTGGTATAAAAAAGCCCCTCCCGCCTCCCCAAAGGGGAGGAGAATGCCCCTCACCCCCTGCCCCTCTCCACCGCGGTGGAGAGGGGTGCCTAAGTTCAAAGAGTGTTGATAAAATTTGTAGAGGGGTACCAATGTGTGGGGAACTGATAAAATATAAAAAGGTGAAAAATGTGGAGACGCTTGTTGGGATATATTTTATAGATGATTTGGTAGAACATAAGTTTGGGACTATTCTGTAGCAACGTCCTTCTCCGGGCGGAGAAAGATAAGAGGATGAGGCTTCTTTTAATCGCAATCTTTATTATGATATTCGTAACGGGCGGCACAGGTTTATTAGGCAGTTATCTTCTACGTGATCTTGTAGCCCGTGGACAGGAAGTAAGCGCATTGTACCGCACCAACATTCCCGATGAACCATACGCAAAATCTGTACACTGGATACAGGGTGATATTCTTGACGTTGTTTTGCTGGAAGAGATTATGCAAAAAGCAAAGCAGGTATATCACTGCGCAGCTATTGTATCATTCAACCCCGCAAAAAAATACGAGATGCTGAAAATAAATGCAGAAGGCACGGCAAATGTGGTGAATGCCGCGCTTGCTGGTGGCGTACAGAAGTTGATGCATGTAAGCTCTGTATCGGCACTTGGCAGAAACACAACGGGAGCGCCGATAAGTGAAGATGATAAATGGGATGAAGAAAAAAATAAATCTGCTTACGGCAAAAGCAAATATTTTGCTGAGCTTGAAGTTTGGCGCGGTGTAAGTGAAGGATTGAACGCTGTAATTGTAAATCCGTCTACGATACTCGGTGTGGGTAAATGGGAAAAAGACGGATCCGCCGCTATTTTTAAAAAAGCGTACGAAGAATTTCCCTGGTATACGGATGGTGTGGGAGGATTTGTGGATGTTGCCGATGTTGCCAGTGCCATGATACAATTAATGGAAAGTGATATTTCCGGTGAACGGTTTATCGTAAATGCAGCGTGTCTTCCTTTTAAAAATGTGTTTACTGAAATAGCCAATGCTTTTGGTAAAAAACCTCCCGGTAAAAAGGCACCGTCTTTTATGATAAAGCTATTGTGGCGACTGGAAAAATTGAAAAGTTTCTTTACCTCCAAAGATCCGTTGATTACAAAAGAAACTGCAGGCAGCGCTCAACGAAAAACATATTACGACAACAGCAAGCTGCTCAGATTTTTACCCCTGTTTCAATATAAGCCTGTGCAACAAACCATTAAAGAATATAGCGAAGCGTATATGCATTTGCAGCGCTAAACCCGCGTTAATGTTTTGTATAATCCCATCAAAAAGTTAAAATGGCAGGCGTTTTGACATTTGCTAATGCCATCAAACAGAAATTACCAGCCATTTCAAAAAATAATTTTCATATTTACCCTTTGTAATAAAACAATATTTCATGCAGAAAGCATTAAAATTATTACTCCTGTTTTTCTTACCGGTTATTGTATTTGCGCAAGGCAGTTTTCGTGTATCCGGGAAAATATTAGACGCAACCACCAAACAACCTTTGCAGGGTGCATCGGTGTTTTGCCAGAATACTACTATTGGCACAGTGAGTAATGCGGAAGGTGAGTTCAGCCTTAATTTAAGCAATGGTGGTTATGATCTTGCTGTTTCTTTTATGGGATTGGAAACACAATCTGTGCGTATAAGTAATACAATGCCTGGTATTACAAACCTTGTTATTGAATTAAAACAAAAAGAAAAAAATCTTGAAGAGGTAGCCATTGTTGCCACAACCGAAGTAAAAAACGGCTGGGAAAAGTATGGGCAATTTTTGTCGGACAACTTTATTGGCAAAACAGGAAATGCTGCTCAATGCACTATAGAAAATCCGGAAGTTTTGCGCTTTTTCTATAGTAAAAAGAAAAACAGGTTGAAAGTAATTACTGATTCTGTTTTGATCATTCATAACAAAGCATTAGGGTATAATATAAAATATCAATTAGATTCCTTTATTCATGAGTATAACGGCAGTAAGACTTTGTATGTTGGTTATCCGTTGTATGAACAAATGCGGGGAACAGATGAAGAGGTAGCAGCGTGGAAAACAAACAGGATAAAAGCTTACGAAGGATCAGTATTGCAGTTTATGCGTGCATACCGCGACAGTACATTAAACGGGCAGGGGTATAAAATTGAAATTATTAATGATAAAACAGGTAAAGCTTCACCTGTGTTTGATCCTTACGATACGGCGTATTACAATATTGTTGATTATAACAAAGTTGAATTGTTTTTTCCGGGAAAACTCCGGGTAGTTTATGCAAACGAAAAACCTGATCCTGCTTATCTCTCCGCTAATAAACTACCTGCTTCTACTCCTTTGCAGATATCTATTTTAGATATTGATGACGGAATAATTATAGAAGAAAATGGGTTTTATTACGACCAGAAAGACGTGTTAACGCTGGGCTATTGGGCCTGGGAAAAAATGGCTGATTTTCTGCCGTATGATTATTACCCGGACACGGAGGAACAACCCACTGCTGATAGTGAAAAATAGTAAAAGGTCAAGGATATACTATCTTACTTTTTCTATTTTTTAAAGTCTCCGATCCGTATTATTTCTTTGCAAAAAGAGTATTCAACTTCGTCATTGCTGCTTACTATAATCAGCCTGTCTTTGCAATAATCGTTAACAAGTTGGTGATATAAAGCAATGCCATCTGCATCTAAATTGGTGCAGGGCTCATCAAGCAATAAAACGGGGGTGTCTGAAAAAAAAGCCTGTGCCAGCTTAACTCTTTGCTTCATGCCGCTGCTGAAGTACCTGATCTGCTTATTTGTTGCCGCTTGAAGTGTAAGTATTTGTATTATATTATCAATAGTTACTGAAAGCAGTAATGGTTTGAAGCGACTGTGAAACTGTAAAAATTCTTTAAGTGTCATTTCCTCCACCAGTTCAAGATACGGAGCCGCGATACTTATATACCGGTAAATCTCATCCCCGATATTGCCGGTAGCTGACCGCTGACCGCTGATAGCCGATAGCTGATAGCTCACCGCTCCTTCGCTGGCAGCAATAGCGCCGCTGATAACCTGAAGCAAAGTAGATTTACCAGAGCCGTTAGATCCGGTAATGGCGTAGTACGTGCCCGATATAAACTGGTAATTAATATGGCGGAATATCCAATCCCTGTTGAAACGTTTCCCGGTATTAGTCAGCGATATCTTCATCCACACTATTTTTGGTGTAGCGTTTAATGATACCTCTTCCGCTTTCACGAATAAATGTTACGATTTCATCTCTTTCATCAGTTGCAGGAAACTCTTCTTCGAGTATTTCAACCGCCTGAGATGTATTGAGCCCCTTATTATAGATGGTTCTGTAAATGTCGAGTATATGATTGATCTTGTCAACAGTGAAGCCTCTTCTTTTAAGCCCGATAGAATTTACCCCTGCATAACTTAAGGGTTGGCGTGCCGCTTTTATATATGGAGGAACATCTTTGCCTACCAGCGAGCCGCCGCCGATATAGGCATGAGCACCTATTTTTACAAACTGGTGCACGGCACACATACCGCCAAGGATTGCCCAATCGCCCATAATTACATGTCCCGCCATTTGAGTATTATTGGTGATGATACAATTATCGCCTATACTGCAATCATGCGCTATATGACTGTAAGCCTGGAGTAAACAGTTTTTACCTACCGTGGTTTTGCCGCGCTCATGTGTGCCGCGGTTAACGGTTACAAATTCGCGGATAGTTGTATTATCACCTATTTCTACAAGAGATTCTTCTCCTTCAAACTTCAGATCCTGCGGAATAGCGGAAATAACAGCGCCGGGAAAAATACGGCAGTTGCGGCCGATGCGTGCACCCTCCATAATGGTTACATTACTGCCTATCCAGGTGCCGTCTCCAATCTCTACATTATGGTGAATAACCGTAAACGGATCAACTTTTACATTGGTGGCCAGTTTGGCATTTGGATGAATGTAAGTATGAGGATGAATCATTGAGGTGTTACTTGTCTGTGTTTTAAATGCCGGACGACGTATTGTTTTATACAAAAACGTCAGGCATTTTCTCCTGACGAACGCAAAAGTAAGGAAAAGATAATATACAATGCTATCGTTTGCTGTATTGTTTAGTGCGGGTGGGTATCTCAGCTATTCACCAATGACGGTTGTGTTTCAAATTTCCACAGCAGGTGTACCTGCAAAATGAGGATAAACACTTAAGCTTTTTAGTTCAAAGCATACTATAATATTACGCCGCACTACGGCTTATGTGGTTTCACGCCGCGAACGCTAAGGAGCAACGCCGCAACGGGAGATAAAATTCGCTACGCTGCTGCACCGCTGTAAGCGCTGCGGGGAAAAACAATCACGCTGCGAACGGGGGGCATAGCCGCAAAAAACACGGGTTACCCAATACCTGCTATAACTGAAAGATGTAGTATGCCTGCCCTGTAGAGACAAGAGGTTTGTAGCAGGGTTGCCCCTTAAAACCTTAGTAACACATGGTTAAAAATGGATATTCAAACCCAGCGATGGATAGCTGCAATTTTGTATGCCAAATCCTGATAAGGCTGATGCATTTTCCATCTTCAGCATTTTCGTATCAGTTGCCAAACAGCCAGCCCACTTTAAGCGCCCAATACCTGTTATTGAGTTTGGCGTCATCACTGTCATCAATAAAAAGGTTACTGAAGCCGTGATTGTATTGTGCAGCAATGAAGAAATTGGGTGAAACATGATATCCTGCCAGTATATTTGCTCCAATATCCATTCTCTTAAAATCATGCTGATCCGGATCGTTTCCAAATTTTACTTTTCCAGATTCAGAACCGAGGCCTTCTACTTTAGTCGTTACTTTACCTGAAATGCCCATCGCAAGCGTTGGGCCTAACCCAACAAAAAAGGAATTTTGTTTTTCTCCAAAGTGATAAACAACATTTACCGGAAGCTCAACATAGTTTAGAGACAATGTTAACTTGTACTCTTCGTCTTTTTCCTTTCCGCCTTTTTGAATAAAATTTAAGCCGGATTGGATGTCAATATTCCCGGTAATAGCAGCATTTACTGCCAGCCCTGCCACAAAACCTGCTTTCATATCAACCGTTTCCTTTTCGCCATTCACCTTTGAGAACATATTAGACAGTACGGGGCCGGCAGAAATCCCAACCCTCATTTTCTGTGCATATATAGATGCAGATAGTAATAACATCGTAATACCAAAAAGAATACTTCTCGTTTTCATTGTTTTATTTTTTAAATGATAAATAACTACATACACTTACCATAAAGTACGGACAACACCCTAAGGGATTAAAAAACATTGATGTGATAAAGGATTAAAAGCCGGAAAGGGCTAACAGGTGCAGATATTGGGTTTGCCGGTTTAAGTTGCAACACGAAAAATGTAAAACAAAGGTTCTGTTATTGATTGTTTTATCTGCCTCTAAATTATATCTGTCCACTCACATCTCATTGCTGCATTTGATGAATATACCGTCTGGTTTGGCCATCACCTGCCCCAAGGGAAAAGCCCGGTATTTTGCAGTTAATAACCCGGCATCAGTTACAGAGGGAATGCAGGCAATTGCTAAATAAGACGGTTAAATAATCAAACGCTGTTTTTTATCCACGTTAAAAAATTTAAATCAGGGTATGCGCAAACGGATATTATTGCTAAGCATTTATCTTCTTATTATCGTACTATGCTGCTACAAGGGCTACGGACAGCTTAATGTGCCTGCCGATGATGCTATGCCCGTTTTCAAAGAGATCAGCCATCCGTTCATGCCCACTATTACATCTGAATATTTTTATTTCAGTAATGAGGGGCTGATGTGGTTTTCTACTGCAAGAGGATTAACCTCCTTTGATGGCAGCGACGTGGTATATTATTCGGATAACGAGCAGGCGTACAAGCTGGGACTTAACAAGATATCCGCTATGCTGGACGATGATTCCGGCAACCTTTATATAGGAACAGCTAACGGGGTAATCGTATTTAACCGCGCAAGGCAGGACTTTAAATCGCTGACCTGTGTTTTTTCCGACGGTCAGAAACTGGCCAACCTGCAGGTAAACAGTTTTTATAAATACAACGCAACAACATTATACATTGGGCTGAACCATAAAGGAATGCTGAAATATAATATGCATTCCGGCACATTTGAACAGGTAGATTTTACAGCATTTATAGCTGAAGACTGCAACTGTAGCGGCAAAGCTATTATTAACAGCGTGCTGAGCTTTGCGAAAAACCAAAACGATCCTAATTCGGTTTGGGTGGGTACGTACAACGGCATTTTCAGCTACAATACCGTTACTAAAAAATTAAACAGGCGGTTTAATGTTTTAAACCCGGCCGTGAATAAGTATTATAAATACACTACGTTGTACGACATAAGAAATATGGAAGTTACTGATGATAGTACCATTTGGTTCAGCACTAATTTTTTGGAATGGGCAGGTATGATATTCCTACGGGCAATGTGCAATTGTTTTTGCACGATGCTAGGCTTAAAACGCCTGAATTATGGAAAGCATATACCCTCAACAGGTTTGCACGCTGGAAACACCAAAGTTTTATACTTGGCATTACAGCCCCGCACCCGGGCGTGTTTAACACCCGTACCGGCACGGTAAAACTTTTTAGTGTAACCAGTATTCCGGGGGCGCCTGATGATGTTCAGTTTGCTACCAACGATCGTAACGGGAATGTGTGGTTATTAAACAACAGGGAACTGTACGCTTCCATTCCCGACCAATATATTTTGCAGCGTACGAACATTGAACAGCAGATAACCAAAGACTATCTCCCCAACTAGTTGGGTGGTATTTATTATAATGCTAATGACTCTCTTTATTATGCAGCCGTAGCTTTTTCAAGCGGAGTTCATGTGCTGGATAAAAATTTCAGGGTCAAAAAAATTATTCCAGTGCCATTGTATACCAATAGCTATACCTACCGTGAAACTTCTAATGAATATATAACGATGGATGGCAGCGGTCGTTTATGGACATGCGGGCTGGAAACTTATATTCTTGAACCGGGCGGAAAAAAATTTAAGTACGCCCGGGAAATTTCTCCATTGCTTGCATGGCTCAATACCGGTAATGAAGAAACATACGATATTGCCACCACTGCAAAAGGCTGGAACTTGACAGGTTGCTCAATAACCGGGAAGAAGCAATTGTTATTACCGATAGAGACGGGAAAAGCGGAACAATCGTTACACTCAGCTTTAAAGAAAATCTGATATGATCAATGCCATTATTATTGACGATGAACAAAATTGTATAGATGCCTTATCCTTCGATCTGGGTAAGTATTGCCCTGAGGTACAGCTCCTGGCTCGTTGTGCCTCAGCAAAAGAGGGGTTAATTGCTATAAAGCAGCTAAAGCCCGATCTTGTTTTTTTAGATGTACAAATGCCGTGGATGAGTGGCTTTGAAATGCTGGAAGTGCTTGGCGTGATAGACTTTGCCATTATATTTACAACAGCTTTTGATCAGTTTGCCGCAAAGGCCTTTCGTTTGAGCGCTATAGACTATTTATTAAAGCCTGTAGGCGTAACAGATCTTAAAGAAGCAGTTAAGAAAGCCGAAGAAAAAATACAACTTAAAACAGGGTCTGATCATATTGATAACCTGCTGCACAATATCAGGCACGCAGAATCAACGCAGCGTGTAGCATTTCCCGGTCGGGACGGCTATGAATTTATTGAAGTAAGCAATATCATATACGCCCAGGCTGAAGGTGCATATACCTGTGTTCTTTTAAAAGACAACCGGAAACTGCTCATATCAAGAACCTTAAGCGATATAGAAGAAATGCTGCCTCCGCAGCCTTTTCTTCGTATTCATCATTCCACACTTGTTAATACTATGCACATTACTCATTTTTTAAGAACCGATGGAGGGTATATTATTATGAGTAACAATGCCAGGCTAAGCATCTCCAAATCAAAAAAAGAAAAAGTAATGGAAAAGCTGGGATTAAAATGATCCACTTAGCCGAATTGCTGATGGCTGATAGCTAACCACTATCATCTCTTTACCAACTGCGCCATCAGCGTTGCTTCTGTAACTATTTTATTGCCTACATATATGGTTCCTCTCATTTCACACATACCCCTCCGTATAGGCGCCTGTAATTCCATTTTAAGTATCATAGTATCGCCGGGCACTACCTTCTGGCGGAATCTTGCGTCATCCATCTTTACAAAATAGGTATCATAGTCGCCGGGAGGCAGGGAGTTAATGGCTAAAATGCCGCCTGTTTGCGCCAGCGCTTCCATCTGTAAAACCCCGGGCATAATAGGATTGCCGGGAAAATGCCCCACAAAAAAGGGTTCATTAAAAGTTACATTCTTTATACCAATAATATGTTTGTCTGAAAGTTCAATAATTTTATCTATCAGCAAAAAAGGATAGCGGTGCGGCAGCGTTTTTTCAATTTGCTGAGTGGTGTATACCGGCGCCTGGTTGGGGTCGTATACCGGCACATTAAGCATTTGTTTGTTTTTCCTGATATGTTGCTTCAGCTTCCTGGCAAAGTTTACGTTTGAAGCATGCCCCGGGCGGTTAGCGATGATATGTGCTTTAACCGGAGTGCCGATAAGCGCAAGGTCACCAACAATATCAAGCAATTTGTGCCGTGCAGGTTCATTAGGGAAACGCAGTTCAAGATTATTGAGATAGCCACCGCTCTTTACTTCAATTTTGTTTCTTCCAAAAGCTTTTGCAATACGTTCCATTTCAGCTTCTGTTACCGGTTTATCAACCACTACAATGGCGTTATTGATATCGCCACCCTTAATAAGATTATGATCAAGCAGCATTTCCAGCTCATGCAGGAAACAGAATGTGCGGCAGGGAGCTATTTCAGTCTTAAACTCGCTCATATGCTTTAATCCGGCATGCTGTGTGCCCAGCACCGGGCTGTTAAAATCAATGAGCGTTGTTATTTTATATTCAATGGCGGGCATGGCCACCATGTCTACTCTTTTCTCTTCGTCGTAAAAAGAAATATTGGTATCAAGCGTATACCAGAGTTTTGCTGCTTCCTGCTCCAGCACACCGGCTTCTTCAATTATCTCTACAAAAGGAGCAGAGCTTCCGTCAATAATGGGAATTTCAGGACCATTGATCTCAACCAGGCAGTTATCAACGCCCATGCCTACCAATGCTGCAAGAATATGTTCAACTGTGCTCACCCTGGCGCCATTGTCTTCAAGTGTTGTACCTCTTGAAGTATCGGTTACCAGGTCGCAATCTGCTTTAATGATGGGTTGCCCGGGAAGGTCGATTCTCTGGAACTGAATGCCAAATCCGGCGTTGGCGGGCTTCAGTTCCATATCTACTTTAATACCGGTGTGCAGGCCTGTGCCGGAAATTGCAACAGCCGATTTGAGCGTATGCTGTTTGTCCGGGTTAAAATTAGCGTCCATATCCCTTTTTTGATGAGGCGCAAAGATAAGGAATAAGAGATAGCAGTGAGCTATGGGCTATCAGCTATCAGCCGTTGGCGGTTAGCAAAATCTCACGTCTCACTTCTCACATACAACAATGATTTGGTTGACCGCGATACTAAACTTTCTCCTCCATCAATTGCTTAATCATTGCTTCCAGTTCCTTAATCCTTTTTTCCAGTTCAGGTAATTTACGGGTAATAGCCTGGCTGCGTAAAGTGCTGGTATAATCATGCGCCGGCGAGCCGGTTACCGCAGCGTTGGGTTGTTTGATGGACTTGCTTACGCCACTCTGCGCATTAATTTTTGCACCATCAGCAATGGTAATATGTCCAACTATGCCTGCCTGGCCGCCTATCATTACATTACTGCCGATTTTTGTACTGCCGCTTACGCCAGCCTGTGCCGCGATCACTGTATTATTTCCTACCTCAACATTATGTGCCACCTGTATCAGGTTGTCTAATTTGGCGCCTGATCGTACAATGGTTGAACCAATAGTAGCGCGGTCGATAGTAGCGTTTGCTCCTATCTCCACATTATCTTCAATTTCTACATTTCCTATCTGCGGCACTTTTGCAAAACTGCCATCCGGCTGCGGGGCAAACCCAAAACCATCTCCACCAATAACGCTACCCGCGTGTATAGTAACTTTTTTACCAACCCTGCATTGGTGGTATATGGTAACCGAGGGATGAATAACCGTATTATCGCCTATACTCACATTATTACCGATATAGGCATTGGGATAAATTTTAGCGCCATTACCTATAACCGCGTTTTCACCTATATACGCAAAAGCGCCAATAAAAACATGCTCCCCGATTTTTGCCGTAGGCGCAATATAGGATGGCTGCTGAATGCCCGTTAATTGCTGCGCCACCATTTCCTGGTATTTTGCCAGTAATGATGCAAAAGCCGTATATGCATCAGGCACACGCAATAAGGTGCCTTTTACTTTTTCTTTCAGTTCAAGCGACTCATTTACTATTATGATGGAAGCGCCGGTGGTGTACAGGTATTCTTCGTATTTGGGATTGGCTAAAAAAGCGAGTTGCCCTTCTTTAGCTTCTTCAATTTTACTGAAGGAACCTACTTTGGCTTCCGCATCGCCTTCAACTTTTGCATTGATAAGCATGGCAATCTGGGCGGCTGTGAACATCATACGATATTTCTATTTAAGATAACAAATGTAGAATTTTTTAACAGGCGTAGAAAGGTTGGTTTGTATCAAAGCATTATCCACTTCTGATATATTCCGCACCGTTCCGTCTTTAAACAGGATATTGATTTTTTCATTATACGGATTATAAGTACGATTTTCAGCCTCACCGGTAAACCCAAAATAGGCAGCATCTGCTTCACTGATGCCAAGCCTTTCCATCGCGTTTTTACGGGCAGCCTGCAGGTTTGCCGATGCTATCGGCTCGTTCTGAATTTTTACTTTAAACAGCCTGCGGTCCATCACCCCTCTGCATAATGTTGATAAAACCTTATCCTCATGAGTGCTCCATTGCTTTATGGCATAGCTTACATCCGTATCATCCAGACTGCAAAAGGCGTCAAGATTAGCAGCGATATTATTGGTATATTGATTTAGCAGGAATTTTTTCAACACGCTGCCATTTATATTTTTTTCATCCTGCAAACCAAGTTCTCTTGCCCTTTCCAATATTTTTACCAGTATCATTTCAGCGCCAAGCACAGTTTTGTGCAGGTAAACCTGCCAGTACATTAACCTGCGCGCCACTAAAAATTTTTCTATGGAATAAACCGCTTTTTCCTCTACCATTAACTCACCATTATACACCGTCAGCATTTTTATAATGCGGTCATACCCTATCACGCCTTCGTTAACCCCGGTAAAAAAACTGTCACGGGTCAGGTAGTCCATCCTGTCCACATCCAATTGACCGCTAACCAACTGATGCAAAAATTTTTTAGGATAAGCATTGGTGAAAATATCAATCGCTGTTTCCAATTGACCGCGGAACTGCTCATTTAGTTGCTTCATTAATAAAAGCGATAGCTCTTCATGATGAATATCTTTCATAATCACACTTTCAAGCGCGTGTGAAAAAGGTCCATGCCCTATATCATGCAGCAGTATAGCTATTTTGGCTCCTGTTTCTTCTTCTTCAGTTATTTCAACACCCTTGCTTTTTAATTCAGACAGCGCATTGCACATCAGGTGATAAGCACCTAATGAATGATGCAGCCTTGTATGCACAGCGCCGGGATATACCAGATGCGCCAGTGCCATTTGCTTTATCCGGCGTAAACGCTGATACCAGGGATGCGAAATAATTTCAAATATAAGGGGACTGTCTATAGTGATAAAACCGTATACAGGATCGTTGATGATCTTTCTGAACCGCATGCACTAAAATGTTAAATAAATAAAGGATCAGTAGCAAAGGTAAAAAGCCATGAATGAATAAGTACATTTGAACTGATAAACAAAAAATAAAATTCATGGCGCTGGCTAAAATACTATGGGTAGATGATGAAATGGAAAGCCTGCAATCGCAGAAGCTTTTTCTTGAAAATAAAGGATATGAGGTAAAAACACTTACCAATGGGTTTGATGCGCTGGATTATGTGAAAGATAATATTGTAGACGTAGTGCTGCTTGATGAAACCATGCCGGGCATAACCGGGTTGGAAACATTATCAAAAATAAAAGAGATAAACCAGCAGTTGCCGGTAGTGCTTATTACTAAAAATGAAACCGAAAACCTGATGGATGATGCCATCGGCTCACAAATAAGCGATTACCTTATTAAACCGGTAAACCCCAACCAGGTATTGCTGAGTCTTAAAAAGATTATTGATAACCGCAGGCTGGTAGCTGAAAAAACTACCAGCGCCTACCAGCAGGAGTTCCGCAATCTTTTTATGGCGCTGAACAGCAATCCCAATTATAATGAATGGATGGACTTGTATAAAAAACTGGTGTATTGGGAGCTGGAAATGGAGAAAAGTGACAGTCCTGAAATGCGGGAGGTTTTTCAAACGCAGAAAAATGAAGCCAATACAGAGTTTTTCAAATTCATCAGCAGGAATTATGCCTCATGGGTTAATCCTAAAAGTACGGATGCGCCTATTATGAGTCATACATTGTTTAGGTATAAGATTTTGCCACATATAGAAAAAGGCAAGCCTCTTTTTGTTGCACTGATTGATAACCTGCGCTTTGATCAATGGAAAAGTATACAACCCATTTTTGCAGAGAGCTTCCGCATTCATGAAGAAGAAACCTTTTACTCTATTTTACCTACAGCAACGCAGTATTGCCGTAATGCGCTTTTTGCCGGTATGATGCCGGCGGATATTGAAAAACATTTTCCATCGCAATGGAAGAACGATGATGAAGAAGGTGGAAAAAATTTGCATGAAGAAGAATTTTTGAAAGCGCAGTTGAAAAGATTATGCAAAGGAGATATAAAATATTCCTATACCAAAGTGGTGAACCACCACGACGGGCAAAAGCTGGTAGATAATATCCATAACCTGTTGCAGAACGATATCAATATTATCGTGTATAATTTTGTTGATATGCTGAGTCATGCCCGTACTGAAATGGAAGTATTGAAGGAACTGGCAAGTGATGAATCAAGTTATAGAAGTATTACAGCCAGTTGGTTTGAACACTCACCGTTACACCAGGCGCTGAAAAAGATTGCAGAAAAAAACCTGACATTAATTTTAGCTACCGACCACGGAAGCGTGAGGGTAAAAACGCCGTATAAGGTAATTGGTGATAAACAAACCACTGCCAACCTGAGATATAAGCATGGCAGAAACCTGAATTATGAGCCAAAGGATGTGTTGGCCTTCCGTGATCCTAAGGAAGCGGGCTTGCCCGTGCCCAATGTAAACTCGTCTTTCATATTTGCTAAAGAAGACGGGTATCTCTGCTATCCCAATAATTACAGCTATTATGCTAACTATTATAAAAATACTTTTCAGCATGGCGGCGTTAGTATAGAAGAGATGATTGTGCCGGTGGTGAGAATGACGAATAAGTAGGGAATGTTTTGAATGTATGAACGGGATGCCTTAATATGAAAATGATATTTTCAACATTGAGCATCAATTTGCCTCACATTCATCACAAGAGGTATAACCTTATGGTCTTAGTAACACGCATTTAAGCAGGAAAAGCAACCTCATTACCTTTCTGTTTTAAAAAAATAATGTAATAAGGTTGAAATAAAATAACCGGCTTTTATTACTAAGGTCATAAGATTGGAGCATTTTGATTCAAATAACAAAATGGTTTGCGGGAAGGATTATATGCTAACCGGGGCATTTGCGTTTTTATAGAAACACTAACAAATACTTTTAGCCATTAAATATTGAACAATTTTTAACTTTATCGCCAGCCAAATAGAAAAAAATAAAGTAGTTCGTAATTAATATTTATCCCGGATATGATTACAACTTTGCAAAGAAAGTTTTACCCCAAACCCGGGTTCATTCTGATCCTGTTTCTTTTCTTTAGCGCTGGTGCAGGCGCTCAAAATCTTGACACCCTCTATGTGCAGTTTGATTTTGATAAATCCATCTTAACCGAAAGGGGAAAACAATCTATTGATAGTTTTTTTTCCAGGATAATGCAGTCTGGCTTTGTGAAGAATATTCACCTTACGGGGCATACTGATAGTGTAGGTAATTTAGGTTATAACGACACGCTTTCTGTAATGCGGGTGTTTGCTATAAAAGATTATTTATACCTGAAAGGTGCTACCGATAAATTGATAACACAACAAATAGGCTGGGGAAAACGAAAACCATTGTTTGATAATACTACCGAGGAAAACCGTTGGTTAAACCGCCGTGTTGAAATTGTGATAACCAGTATTCCAAAAGTAAGGCCAACGCCTACAGTATCTACTGCCCCACCGGTTAAAAAAGCTGAAACAAAAACACCAAAAACTGCCGAACAAAAACCTCCGCCCAAACCAAAGGAATTTGCAACCATATACGATTTCGTAAAAGATGCTGACACCAAAACCGGTGATAGTATTATAATTAAAAACCTCAACTTTATCGGCGGACGGCATTATCCCATCAACACTTCTTTTAAAGCCCTGGAAGAATTGTTGCAGGTAATGCGTGATATTCCAACCTTACACATAGAAATACAAGGGCATATTTGTTGTGAAAAAAATGGTGGCGATGCGGTAGATACAGATACCGGCACCCGCGATCTTTCTGTGCAAAGAGCAAAATTTGTATATGAATATTTAAAGGGTAATGGCATAGGTGCAGAAAGAATGCACTATACCGGTTTTGGTTCAGGCAGAAAATTATTTGTGGAGGAGATAAACGAAGCGCAGCAATTGGCAAACAGGAGGGTTGAGATAAAAATATTGAGTAAGTAGTTTAATGTGGAAGTGCGAAAATGAATTTGAAAATGCAGGAACTACAGCACAAAGATTTACGCAAAAAAGCACAAAGAACCGGTTTAATCAGGTAAACGCTTAGGGGCTTTGCGATATACTTCGAGGGCCTTGTGGTTAAGTGGTGAATGAGCATATATAATTTTACCGGTATACTGCAGGATGTATATGAAGGCGCTCTGTAAAAACCATGCACTGCCGGGCAATGCTAAGCGTTAATGGTTGTGCCTGTTTTATCTTCCACTTTCAAATTGGCATATTCTTCTTTATAATCAAATTTCCAGCGATTGTGGCTCCAAAGGTAAACTTCGGGTTGTTTTCGGATCACTTCTTCCAGGTAGCGAACATATTCCAAGGTCAATTGGCCTTCATTCATTTCCGCCGGTTTAAGCGCCGCCAGCTTGGTTTCAATAATATAATACCCGCGTTTGGGTTTATAAAATCGGGCAAATACTACGGGTATATTATTGAATCGTGCATTCTTTTCAGGGCCCTTTACAAAAGGGGTCAACCGCCCAAAAAAATTCACCCAATACGCTTTCTGTGGCATGCCGGGGTTTTGATCTGCAACAAGGGCTAATAAATATTGGGTATTTCTATATGGGATCATCGCATTTTTCATGTCGGTAGCCGCCAGCATTTTTGATCCCATCTTCTCCCTGAAATGCTTAAACAGCCGGTCAATTACTTTATTGCCTATAGGCATATATACTACCAGGAATTCGTAGGCAAGCTGCCGGGTTACCCTTACATTTACCCATTCCCAGTTAAAATTATGACCCAGGTGCACCTGGCAGCTTTTTCCTGAAGCATATAATTCATCAAAAATGGAATGATCAAACTGTATTCTCTTCTCAAGGCTTTTTTGCGACATTGAGAGTAGTTTGATCGCCTCAAGAAAAGTATCGGTAAAATTCCTGTAAAACTTTTTAATGATCTGCTTTTTTTCCCTTTCTGTTTTTTCAGGAAAGGCAATAGTGAGGTTTTTCATCAATAGCTCTTTCCTGTAGCCTATAATATAATGCAGTATAAAACTGAAGCAATCAGAAATCCGGTAGATGATCCAGAGGGGAAGGAATGAAAATAAATACAGCAGTGCTAAAACTATATAATACATCAGGCAAAGATAATTTGATATTTGCTATTAGCTATCAGCTATCAGCTATCAGCAGTCAGCTTTCAGCTATGATACTGCCCCCTGACTGCTAATACCTGATAGCTATGACCTGATGGCTGACAGCTTCCTGCTCATTACCTTTGCATTCATGAAAATTATTCCATTAAGCGAGGGTTCATTCACAATAGATCATTCCAAACAATTTATACCGTTCAATCTTAAAGATGATAATTTGCAGGAAAGAAGCAGGGGAAGCCTGCTGGTAGAAATTCAGCCTTTTGTTGTTATCACCGCTAAAGATATTTTATTGCTTGATACGGGATTGGGTTTCACTAACCCTGATGGCACATTACAACTACACCAGAATATGATTGACAAGGGTATTAATCCTTCTGACATTACCAAAGTTTTGATGAGTCATTTGCATAAAGACCATGCAGGAGGTATGAGTATGAAAGATGAAATCCTGGGCAGGTATTTTCTCAGCTTTCCTTCAGCAACCTATTATGTACAAAAGAAGGAACTTGAATTTGCGCTTAAAAAAGGTCTGCCCTCTTATGTACCTGAAGAATTTGAGATATTGGAAGAATCAGACAATGTTGTTTTTTTAGATGGCAACGGCACCATTGATGGCTATATCCATTATGAATTAACGGGCGCCCACTCTCCTTTTCACCAGGTATATACTATTAAAGAAAATAATGAGATTATATTTTTTGGTGCGGATGATGCACCGCAGTTAGGGCAAATGAAAAGTAAGTTTATTGCCAAGTATGATTATGATGGGAAGAAATGTATGGAACTAAGGCAACAGTGGTGGGACAAGGGGCAAAAAGAAAAATGGACCTTTTTATTTTATCATGATGTGAAGAACCCGGTATGGAAGGGGTAGAAAGCAAAACACTCTTAACAATATAATTAAGAGTGTTTTATTTAGTCTGGTAAAAAAGTTTATGTCTACGTCTGGTACTATTAATACCCCGGATTTTGCGTAATTATTCCATTGGTAGCATCCACTTCTCTTTGTGGTATAGGAAAAACCAGCTCATCTGAATCCCAGTCATAATCACCGGTTGCAATCTGCAGCCTTTTTACATCATGAATCCTAACACCTTCACCGGTTTTGTGCGATGGGACACCCAAAAACAAGGGGGGGCTAAATTTTGAGGTCAAACAGGTCAACCACCTGCTGCTGTTGGTTGGTTTTGATAAGCAGGCGTTGGTATAAATTATTGGAAAAAGGTGTTTGAATGGTCACCTTATAAATTGTTTTCAGGATGTCAATGACCTTTTCCGCACTAAGCAACGATCCCTTCTGTTTTAACTGTCGCTCTAACTCCTTGTAAATTTTACAGGCAACGAAGGATATACAAATATGAGCTTCGATCCTTTTCCTTAGCCGGTGATAGATCGGACGTACCTGTAAATCTGATTTCGATATCCTAAAAGTTCTTTCCACATTCCATAGTTGGGCATACTGTTCAATAACCTCCTCTTTACTGAGCAGGGTGTTGGTGATATAGCCCTTCAGCCCGTCCCAGCACGCGTCCTGTTCAAATTTTTCCCTGTCTATAGATACCTTTATTTCGCCTTCCAGCTTCAGGTATTTATTATAGCCCTTGTTGTTGATGCTGGATTTGGTAAGTTTACCGGATTTGATCTTCTTTTCCAGCTTTTCGAGCCCACGCTTACGGTTTTTGGCATCTCTTACTGCCCTGCTTTTTCGAAAGCCTACGATAAGCCGCTCTTCATTATCCAGGGGGATGATGGCGCTTTGTTCATCCGCTAAATCCAATCGCAATATCTTTTCTGTAATTGCCTTATCCCTGTTTTTTATTCTGGCTCCTAAAATGTATTGATACTGCCTGGCTTTAAGCAAATCAACGTTTTTTTGCGATAACAGACCTGAATCGGTGATTACAATAAGGGCTTCGGGTTGATATTTTTGCTCAAAATGCTCAATGACGGGTAGTAAAGTGTCTCCTTCATATTTGTTCCCTTCAAAAATGGAGTAATCTAATGGATAGCCGTCTCTGCTCACCAGTAACCCAAGTACAATTTGAGGGTTTTGGTTTTTGCCATCTTTACTAAATCCTGTTTTCCTTAGATCGTCTTCATCAGCAGCTTCAAAATAAAGAGTGGTTACATCGTAGAATACTACCGAAAGCCTGCCGCCCAATACCATTAATGTATGTTGAAGGCTGATTTGCTTTATCTGTTCCATTTGCCGGGCATGCAGCTTGTCTAAATACCGGTAGATGCTGTATACGCTGGTTTCTATACCCTTGTATTTGAACAGATAGTCTGCTGTTTTTAATTTGCTTACGGGGTAAACCAGGCGGGTGATAACAAGATGCCGAAGCCAGCTATCCTGAATGGTACCAAAGCCAATTTCATCAAATATCCGACCCAATAAAAGCTCCGGTCCTATTAGGGAAAAATCAGCCAGCCCATTTATAAAAGTATCTACATATTGTAGCTCTGCTTCCCTGTCAAAATCAAGTACATGCTGACCGCCCCGGGCAAGTATTATGCGTTTAGCCTTTTTTACAAGAAAATCAATTTCCAAAGCATCCGCTGAGCTGCCTACTGTTTTATGCAATACATACCGCCCTGATGACTTATCTATGATCTGGACACTGACTGTACCACTTTTATTTCGCTTTTTGCGCACAAACATGACCGCTTAAAGCTATAAAAACACCCCGGGACACCCAAATTCACACCCATAACTCAATGCTGACGCGGGTTCCAGAGCTCAACCCAAAGCACCCGCACAAAACCGGAAAATGGACCTTTTTATTTTATCATGATGTGAAGAACCCGGTATGGAAGGGGTAGAAAGCAAAACACTCTTAACAATATAATTAAGAGTGTTTTATTTAGTCTGGTAAAAAAGTTTATGTCTACGTCTGGTACTATTAATACCCCGGATTTTGCGTAATTATTCCATTGGTAGCATCCACTTCTCTTTGTGGTATAGGAAAAACCAGCTCATCTGAATCCCAGTCATAATCACCGGTTGCAATCTGCAGCCTTTTTACATCATGAATCCTAACACCTTCAAAAGCCAATTCATGATATCTTACATCCAGGATTTCATCCAAAGTTGGGTCAGCAATTTCCGGTAATGTTACTCTAAGTGGATTAATGACTTTTGCAACATCATTTTCAGGAGTATCCCCTACAGCAGAGCCTAAGCGCACATTGCATTCTGCCCTTGTTAAATACATTTCTGCAAGGCGCACAATTGGGAGGTTTTGACTAAAAGACTTCCATTTAGAGCAATACATGTTTCCGGGTCTGGCGCCCACTCCCTCATAATACCATTGAGATAAACGCAGGTCATTTTCATCATAAGTATCAAGAAAAGCACTCACCATTCTAACATCTGCTCTGCCTATACCAACAAGGCTTGCATAAAATGTAGCCATACCATCGTTTGCTGTTCCGGCATTATTCTGATCGTTTTGTTGAATTTCGAAAATCGATTCTTTGGTATTCTTATTATCAAACACTGCAGAAATAGATGCATTTAATTCAAAAGCACTGCTTTCTATAACCTCATCAGCTGCGGCAAGTGCATTTGAATATTCATGCATTTGTAAATACACCCTTGAGAGAAATGCATATGCCGTATATTTATTAACACGAGTGCCATTCTCTTCAGGAAGTTTTTGAACAGCGCCGGTTAAATCACTTATTACCTGGGCATATACTTCGGCTACAGTATTGCGTGCCTTTTGTTCAAAAGCAGCGGTTTCATCTTTGGTTGCTTTAGTTTTAATTACAATACCCGGCTGTGTATTATTTGCTGCTGCGCCCCAGGGTAATCCATACAGTCTAACCAATTCAAAATGCATAACACCCCTTACAAAAAGTGCTTCACCTTCTAACTGATTTTTTTGATCCTGGTCTGTAACAAGATTAAGCGCCTCTAAAACTATATTTGCCATATTAATTGCCGCATAACCATATTGCCAGGTACGCAACGCTTCGGCATTATCTCTTGCCATATTTTTATTAGAAACCTGCCGGTAGCTTTGAAAAGTACCCCTCCAGGAAACATAACCGTCTGAAGCCTGCAGATCGGGAAGTAATAATAAATTAGTTCCGTATAATGCACCATTACCTAATAAAGAATACATACCGATAACTGCTGCATCTACATTTTCAGGCGTGGTTATAGCTGTAGCTGCATCTACATCCTGTTTGGGTTGTATATCAAGCTGCTTATTACAGGCCGTTTGTAAAATGGCTGTTGAAGAAATAAGGAATAATATATTTCTAAGTTTCATGGTTCTTGTTTTTTTATAGTTAAAGTCCGATGTTAAGACCTATGCTGATTGTTTTTGCCTGGGGCGGGGTATAAAAATCGTGGCCAAGCGTAACTGAGTTTACATATGTTGCATTAACCTCGGGATCGTAACCGGTATATTTAGTGAATGTAAAGAGGTTGAGTGCGGCTACATAAATTCTTGCATTATCCATCTTAAATCTGCTCAGCACCTTTCTTGGAATATTATAACCAAGGTTTACACTTTTAACCCTGAAGTAAGAGCCATCCTGCACCCATCTTGAAGACTTATCAGTACCATTGCCATCGTATAAACGCGGCTGTGGAATATTGGTGATATCGCCCGCTTTTTTCCAGTAATTCATCTGATCAGCAGTCTGGTTGTCAAAATAATCTCCGTTTACAGATTGGAATATACCAGCCATATTATAGATATCTCCGCCCTTTACAAACTGGCATTGAATATCTAAATCGAAGCCGCTGTATGAGACCTTTGTACTAATACCTCCATAGTAATCCGGGTTAGGATTACCAATAATCATATCATCTGCTTCACTCGGATCATTGGTTTTTGAACCATCATTTTTATAATATAATGCATCACCGTTATCAGGATCAACCCCGGCATATTTCAAACCATAGAACTGACCAAAAGGTTGACCCTCTGCCAGTCTTCCCAACGTACGGGATTGAGGAGGAACCGGCACTACAAGTTTGGTTACTTTATTTACATAAGTTGAGATGTTTGCTGAAGCGGTCCAACGAATGGGTCCGTTGAGAATCGTTGCATTCAAAACAAACTCCCAGCCACGGTTGCGCATAGCGCCTATATTTTTGGTTATGGTTGAAAAACCATTTACCGCAGGTGTAGGAACATTAAACAACAAATCCCTGGTGTCTTTATCAAAATAATCTATTTCACCGCTAATGCGATTATTAGCAAAACCAAAATCAAGACCAATATCAAATTGATTTGTTTTTTCCCAGCTAAGTGTTGGAACGCCCAACTGCGAGGTAATTAAACCAGAAATACCGGCATATGCTGCTGCTTCAAATAAAGAGCGTGAGCTGAAGTTTCCTATTTCGGCATTACCTGTTTTACCATAACTGGCTCTTAATTTCAAAAAGCTCAATGTAGAAGAGTTTTTCAAAAAGTTTTCTTCACTTATTATCCAGCCTACAGATGCCGCAGGGAAAGCTCCATACCGGTTATCCTTACCAAATCTTGAAGAACCATCTATGCGGTAACTGGCGCCGAGCAAATAGCGGTTGTTGAATTTATAGTTGGCTTTTGCGAAATACGAAGCGAATGTATACCTGGTGGCATTAGAAGAACCAGCAGAGATGATAGCAGCACTCGCTATTTTTGTAAACCTGTCATCCGGAAAAGCACGTCCTGTAACCGAACTTCCGCCAATAGTACCATCCTGGTACTCTATACCTGCCAGTGCATCGAAATGCTGGTTTTCAGTAAGCTCTCTATTAAAGTTTAAGGTATTAGTATATGTTACTATGGTAGATGTAACCTGGTTGCTGAAAGAGTACCCACCGGGAGCGCCATCCAGAGTTTCGCGACCCAGAAACTCTTCTTCCTGCATATTGTTCCAGTTTAAGCCAACCTGGCTTCTAAAGGTTAAAGAAGGAATAATTTGCCATTCAGCAAAAGCATTACTGATAGACTGGTAGTTTGTAACCAATTTCTTAGAATTTGCAATCTCAATCAGGTTATTATAATAAATCGTGTTAGGGTTAGGTTTGCCATCTTCAAGATAAGCTGCCTGAAGCGGCGAAAGCGCATTCAATTGCAATGGATTTGTAAAGGAGTTATCGCTGTATAACCTGTTATTTAAAGTCTTTGCAAGAGAAATGTTAACACCAACTTTAAAGTTTTTGTTTAACGCATGCTCAAGATTAATCCTACCGTTTCCACGCCTCAACCTGTTAGTAATCAAAATGCCCTTTTGATCATTCCATGATCCACTGATTAAAAATTTAGTGCGGGCATCGCCACCATTTAGAGAAATATTGTATTGCTGTATACGGCCATTCTGAAAAGAAAGATCAGTCCATTTGGTATCGTTATTACTATTCCAGTCATCCGTACCAGTTTCTGCTTCAAACTCTTCGGCTGCATCGTAACCTACATTTTCTGCGGCAGCAGTAAACAATTCTCTGTATTGTGCTGCATTCAAAAACTCACCTTTGCGGGTTGGCTTGCTCCAACCACTATACACACCTGCATTAATTTTAGTTTTACCAGCTTTACCAGATTTTGTTGTAACTAATATAACCCCGTTTGATGCTCTTGCTCCATAGATAGCAGAAGATGCTGCGTCTTTCAACACTTCAATAGATTCAATATCATCCGGATTAATACTTGCTAAAGGATTATCTGGTTCATCATAGCTACCTATTGGCTGACTTAACACAGGAACTCCATCTATTACAACAAACGGCTGTTGATTAGCTGAAATAGAAGAGATACCTCTGATTCTGATATTTAGCCCCTGGCCGAGCTTACCACTGCCTGAGTTAATAAACACACCTGAAGCGCGGCCTTGTAAAGCCTGCTCAAAACTTGGAAGGGGGAGGTTTTCAAATTCTTTTGCAGTTACTTTGGAAATTGAAGAGGTAAGGTCTTTCTTTATTTTTGTTCCATAACCCACCACCACTACTTCGCTCAATGATTGCGATCCGCCTTCTTCAAGTTTGATATTAGCTAGATCGGCAGTAACAGGAATTTCCAGGGTTTTAAAACCTACAAAACTGATGATCAGCTTTGTAGTATTTCCTGAAACATTTATCTCAAAACTGCCATCAACGTCTGTTACCACAGAACTGGTTGATTTATCTGCCTTTACTGTTGCGCCGGCAATTGCAGTTCCATCTTTTGCGTCGGTTACTTTTCCCCTTACTGATTTTGTTTGGGCAATGCAAACCTGTAGCAGAATACAAAAAGCCATGCTGATAAGCATGGCAAGCTTAGTCCATTTTCGCATGTCGTTCGGTTTAGTTATAAAATTGATTATCAAAGATAAGTTAAAAGATCGTTAAGTATCAGACACAAAAAAAGCCGCTGACGCGGCTTTGATAATAAAAAAATCTTTACATGCTTAATTTCTCCTGTTTCCCATATAAATTAAAACATACTGGGCAAGTGTTACTATCGATGCGGCAGCAGCCACTACATAAGTAAGCGCAGCCCATTTAAGCGCGTCTTTAGCCATTGGATATTCCCGGGCATTGGTAACATTCGTATGTTGAAGCCAGGCTAAAGCCCTGTTACTTGCATCAAATTCTACGGGGAGTGTTATAACCGAAAATACAGTGGTTAAAGCAAAAAGAATGATACCCACCAATAAAAGGGTTGGAAATACTTTTATCAGTATTATACCGCCTATCAGCACCCACTGTACCAGCATGGAGCTGTATTGTACAAATGGCACCAGTCTGCTCCTGAGCATCAACCACTTATAAGATGTTGCATGCTGAACGGCATGCCCACATTCGTGGGCAGCCACGGCAGCGGCTGCTACAGAAGTGCCATTATATACATCAGAGCTGAGATTTACAGTCTTGTTTAAAGGATTATAGTGGTCTGTTAAAAATCCATCAGAAACATTAACTGTTACGTCATATATACCATTTTCCCTTAGCATACGCTCAGCCACCTGTTTTCCGGTTAAACCGCTTATTAAACCCACTTTGCTATACCCGGCAAACTTGCCTCTCAGTTGCATACTTACCAGCATGCTTATGCCTACAAAAATTAAAGAAACCAACCAGATTGATCCCATATTAAATTATTTTTTCGTGTATGTATACATCAAAGCTGCTACCAGTTTTATAAAACATGGAACGAAAAGCCGTTTTGTCATAAAGTGATTTTTTTTAAAAAAATCGCTGCCAAAATGACTTTTTTTAAAGAAAGTTCTTTAAATTTTTAAAGTCGCAAATAATTGATTTTTAACTAATTATAATGCCATTTACGTTAAAGGGGTAAGTATAAAAGTTATTCACAGGGGGCAAAATTAATTTTGTTATGTTTGAGCAATTTGTAATTTAGTGCAAGAATTTAATGGGTTAGTAAGTACTAAAGGGTCAGCGAAAGTTGACCCTTTAACTTTTTAAAGACTGAAGTTTTAAATCATCTTCAATAATTTTTTGCAAACCAATTTTTAGATTTCAGTTTATTACTTCAAGCAATTTTTTTGTTGATAACATGTGATTGAAGCAATCAATGTTTATTCAATTTTTTGTGCAGCGTTATTTTATTTTTTAGCTGATGCATTAATCATTCCAAAAAAATATATCGGGCTGTTAACAATCCAAACTGTTTATCATTACCTCTCACATTTCAATTACTCCCTTACCTTTAACTTATGAGCAAAATTAAAACTGCTTTCTTTTGTAGTAACTGTGGTTATGAATCCACAAAGTGGACAGGCAAATGTCCATCATGCAATGAGTGGAATACTTTTGTTGAAGAGTTAATTGAAAAGCCATCTAAAAATAACAAGCGTGATTGGGCAGCATATAACAACAATGATTTTAATGGTAAAACAATTGCATTGCGCGAGGTATCAGCAGGAGAAGAAAAAAGAATTATTACACCCGATGCAGAATTAAACAGAGTATTAGGTAATGGAATTGTAGCAGGCAGTATTACACTTATTGCAGGAGAACCTGGCATTGGTAAATCTACATTGTTTTTACAAAATGGTTTATTGCTGAAAGATATCACTATATTATATATAAGCGGTGAAGAAAGCGAGCAGCAAATAAAAATGCGCGCCGACAGGCTTAACATACAAAACGAAAATTTTTATTTGCTTACTGAAACATCTACACAGGTTATTTTCCAGGAGATAAAAAAGCTAAAACCACAATTGGTAATCGTTGACTCCGTTCAAACCCTGCATTCGCCTTATATTGAATCTTCTGCAGGCAGTGTTTCACAAATAAGAGAGAGCGCGGCGGAGTTTCAACGCTTCTCCAAAGAAACAAATACACCCGTGTTTTTAATCGGGCACATTACAAAAGAAGGAAACATTGCCGGTCCAAAAATTCTGGAACATATGGTTGATACTGTTCTTCAGTTTGAAGGCGACCAACATTATGCCTACAGAATATTGAGAACAATTAAAAACAGGTTTGGCTCCACGTCTGAGTTAGGAATATATGAAATGACAGGCTCAGGCATGCGCCCGGTTTCAAATCCTTCTGAAATACTCATCACCCAAAAAGAAGAACAACTTAGCGGTATAAGTATAGCAGCTACGCTTGAAGGGTTGCGGCCTTTGTTGGTAGAAGTACAGGCCCTGGTTACACAATCAGTATATGGTACACCGCAGCGTACAAGCAGCGGTTTTGATTTAAGAAGGCTACAGTTATTATTGGCGGTGCTTGAAAAAAGAGGCGGCTTCCATTTTGGAATGAAAGATGTGTTCGTAAATATAGCAGGCGGATTAAAGGTTGAAGATCCTTCTATTGATCTTGCAATGGTAAGCGCGTTGTTAAGTTCATATGAAGATGTGCCGGTTTCGCAGCATATTGCTTTTGCCGGCGAAGTTGGTTTGAGTGGAGAAATAAGGGCCGTTAACCGAATAGAACAACGCATTGCAGAAGCAGAGAAACTTGGTTTTGAAAAAATCATCATCAGTAAATACAATCAAAAAGGTTTGGGAAAGCAGCATTTCAATATTGAGTTGGTTACTATGAGTAAAGTTGAAGATTTATATAAATACCTATTTTAATTAGCCTTGCTTAAAACAATAGTAAATAGCGTAAATCATATTTTATTTCCGCATCTGTGCAATGGCTGCGGCACTGATCTCATAAGCAATGGGCATTTACTTTGTCTTAAATGCCATAACCATCTTTATAAAACCAATTTTGAATTACTGCCCGATAACACAGTTGAAAAAATACTTTGGGGCAGATTAGCCTGTTCAGCCGCAACCAGTCAATATTATTTTTCAAAAGGTTCGGTATTGCAGCACCTTATTCACCAGTTTAAATACAAATCAAATAAAGATATTGCCGTATATCTTGGTAAATGCATGGGTGAAACGCTGAGGGAGGCAAATCGTTTTAATACAATTGATGCCATAATACCATTACCTCTTTTTCCGGATAAACAAAGCAAAAGAGGATATAACCAGGCTGCTTTATTATGCGAGGGAATTGCCTCGGTTACGCAAATACCTGTAATATACAATGTAGTTCATCGTATACGTTATACAGAAACGCAAACGCATAAAACGCGCATGGAAAGATGGCAAAATGTGGAAGGCGTATTTATTACAAAAGAGCAAAGCTCCGTGCAAAACAAAAATCTTTTACTGGTTGACGATGTAATTACTACCGGTGCTACCATAGAAGCCTGTGGTAATGCTATAATGGAAGATATACCAGGAGTGAAACTGAATATTGCAACACTTGCCTACGCAAACACCTTATAATAGTAAACAATGAGATTTTTTACCAGATATATATTTACGGCAAGCATGGTTTGTATACTGTTTGCATGCAAAAAAAATGCTTTTATCACAGATAAGGCTGCTTCCATTACGCTGGGTGCAGATACTTTGTCTTTTGATACCGTATTCACTTCTGTAGGCTCAATTACACAGTATTTTACCATAGCTAATCCCAATGACCAAAAACTAAAGTTAGACGCAGTGAAGTTAATGGGAGGAGCTAACTCTGCCTTTAAAATGAATGTTGATGGTATTGCAACAACCCAATCAAACAATATTGAAATTGATGCCGGCGATAGCATATATGTTTTTGTAGCGGTTACCATTGATCCTTCAACAAAAAATTTACCTTTTATCGTACAGGATAGCATAATGGTAAGTTATAATGGGAATGAAAAGTATGTACAGTTGCAGGCTTATGGGCAAAATGCACACTTCTTACGAAGCAAGACCATTGGAACAACTACCATATGGAAGAATGATTTGCCCTATGTAATATCAGGCGGTGTTTTGGTTGAAGAGGGTAAAACACTTTTTATTGAAAAAGGTTGCCGCATATATATGCATGCCAGTGCACCATTTATTGTGGACGGCACGCTGGTTGTAAATGGAACCAAAACTGACAGCGTAACTTTCCAGGGCGACAGGCTTGACGAAGGCTATCGTGATCTTCCGGCATCGTGGCCCGGGATATATTTTAGAGAAACCAGCAGGAATAATAATATTACCTATGGTATTATTAAAAATGCCTACCAGGGCATTATTGTTGACGGGCCTTCTGTAAACGCATCGCCAAAGCTTACATTAGAGAAGTGCATTATTGATAATATTTATGATGCAGGTATAACAGCCGTTTCTTCAAACATTAAAGCAATAAATTGCCTGATAAGCAATTGCGGATTGAATGTTTCATTAACAGGCGGGGGCACATATGATTTTACGTACTGCACCATTGCCAGCTATGGCAATAATTATATTGAGCATAAAATGCCGGTAACATATATCAACAATTTTGACGGGAGTGAGAATACCTATCCGTTAAACGCCGTTTTTCGTAATTGTATAGTATGGGGTGATGGAGGCAGTGTTGAAAATGAGATGTTGAGTGAAAAAAAAGGTGCTTCAGATTTTAGCCTGAAACTCGAAAACGTTTTATACAAATCAAAGGAACTGGCTTCATTTATAGAAGTGGTAAATAGTATTGCAAACCAGGACCCGCTTTTTGACAGTATAAACACAAGCCGCCGTTACTTCGATTTTCGTATTGGCAAAAAGCCATCGCCGGCTATTAATGCTGCTACCGCGGTATCAGAAAACACAGATCTTGACGGTAACACCCGCTCATCAACGCCGGATATAGGTTGTTATGAGAAACAATAGGATTTGTTCTGAATTTGCATCAAATTTGTATTACATATAAAAAACAACAATTATGGTACGTTTATTATTAGTGGCTATTTCTCTATCTTTCATCACTTCCATATATGATTTTAAAGTTGAGGGTCTGGAAGGGAATAAAATTGACCTGGCAAATTACAAGGGAAAGAAAATGCTTATTGTAAATACTGCATCAAAATGCGGGTTTACGCCCCAGTATAAAGACCTGGAAATGCTGTATAAAACCTACAAAGACAAATTGGTTGTTATCGGTTTTCCTGCAAATAATTTTAAAGAACAGGAGCCCGGAACCAATACAGAAATTAAAGAATTCTGTCAGAAAAATTATGGTGTTTCATTCCCGATGTCGGCTAAGGTTTCAGTGAAGGGCGAAAACATAGATCCGTTATTTAAATACCTGAGTGATGAGGCAGAAGCTATGGGCGTAAAAGATCCTATCAAATGGAATTTTACAAAATTCCTGGTGGATGAGAACGGAAAGTTAATTGCTGTTTTTCCAAGCAAGGTGAATCCAATGAGCGAGGAAATAACAAAATACCTGAACTGATATTTAAATTTTACAACCTGCATATCATAATTTGCTGTATAAATAACCGATATGTTTTGCCTGACAGAAGAATACAAAAACGGATTTGATACAATTGTTTTAACTGATAATAAAACTGATACAACCGTTGAAATAATACCTGCCTGTGGCGCTATGTTACATGCATTTACTGTTAAAGACGGCAATGCTGTTTTAAATATTATAGACAGTTACACCAACAAAGCGGAATATGATGCCGGGGCAGCATCAAGAGGCTATAAAGGATTAAAGCTTTCGCCGTTTCCTTGCAGAATTCAAAACGCGTCTTACTCATTTAACAATAAGAAATACAGTTTCAGCAAAAATCTCACAAACGGATCTGCCATACATGGTTTACTATATAATAAACAGTTTGCAGCTTCTGCAAAATATGCAGATGAACATGAAGCCGGTATTACGTTATTACATCAATACCCTGCCGACGATGCCGGCTACCCATTTGCATACAACTGTGAAGTAATATACAGCCTGAAAAAAAACAGGTGTCTTACTGTAACAACAAATATTACAAATACAGGCAACACATCTTTACCTATTGCTGATGGCTGGCATCCTTATTTTACCTTCCATAAAAAAGTTGATGTGCTTGAATTACAGTTTAACTCAACAAGTATGCTGGAGTTTGTTAACCTTATTCCTACAGGAAAATTTATTGAGAATAAAGATTTTTTGAAGTCAGCCGCTATTGGCGATAAAGAAATTGACAACTCTTTTGTACTTGATTTTTCTGCACCTCAGCCTATGTGTATTTTACGGGATGCTGCATCAGGCTGGCAGTTAGAAATATCTCCGGGTAAATCTTATCCTTATCTGCAGATTTATATACCACCACATAGAAATAGTATAGCTATTGAAAACCTGAGTGCGCCGCCCGATTCATTTAATAATACCATGGGATTAATAACACTAAGCCCGGGCGCATGCGCCGGCTTTGTTACCTCCTATTGTTTAAGCAAAATTCAGTAAGGTGGGGTGTACACCTGATATTATATATACCTCCTGTTGTACCCCTTGGTTACCAGGTCATTGTATAGCAACTTCGTTTTGCATTTACACTCCTCCGCATATTTCAAATCACACAATATCCCTTTACAAAAATCAAGCCTTATAACCTGCCGGGCTAATCTGCAATGCGCCTTTAAAAAACAGGGATTTTACCGGTAACAAAATCGGTATTTTAAAGATTATTAGTGAAGGATAAGGAATTGATTGAAAATTTGATGATTTTTTTACAAATCATTAAGAATGTATTTGGATTTTTTGTCTGAAATTTGTAAAACAAAGTTGGTATAGTAATTACAATTAAATTTTGTATATTACGTTAATAATCCAACAAGTTCTTTAGAAAATATTAACAAAGCGGCGCTAAACTTTTTACTTCGTTTTGCGTCTTAATATAAAGAGATTTAAAACAGTCAATTTTCTCATAAGCAGTTAGTTTTGGTTGCGGCCTCTATTTCTATAGAGGCCAATTTTTTTGTATATACCTTACTGTTTATATTTAAATGCTATCAGCCAGCCTATAGCAGAACCCGCAATATCGGCAATAATATCACCCAGTTCAAAAGCACGGTTAGTCACAAAGTATTTCTGAACATACTCCATACCTATCCCGTATAAAGAGGAGAGAATTAATATGAGCAAAAAAACCCCCGACAACCTGGGGAATTTTTCCGCTCTTTTGAAATATGTGCACCATAACCATACCTGCATTCCGAACAAAAAAGCATGAATAATTTTATCCAGTGATGGAACTTCCGGTCCTTGTGGTAACTCCCTTCCGGGAATAACCAGTAATATAAAAATAGCCATTGACCATAACAATGCCGGCCAAATTGTGCTAAACCACTTTGCTTTCATTACTATTTCTAGGCAGTATAATTAGCTTCCTACCTGTGCAGCATATGCTTCTGAGGTTAAAAGATTGTCTATATCAGCCGGGTTATCCACTTTTACTTTAATCATCCAGCCCTCCCCGTAAGGATCGCTGTTTACCAGTTCAGGGTTATTATTCAGCTCAGGGTTTACTTCAGTAATAGTACCGGTAACAGGTAAGAACAGGTCGCTAACCGTTTTAACAGCTTCCACTGTTCCAAATACGGCTTCGGCACCAAGCTGTTGTCCTACAGTTTCAATTTCTACATATACAATATCGCCCAGTTCGCTTTGAGCAAATTCAGTAATGCCGATTGTAGCGATATCACCTTCCAGGCGTACCCATTCGTGATCTTTGGTATAACGTAATGCTTTGGGGAAATCCATGATGCAGATTTTAGGCTGCAAAGATTATAAAAAGACTGATACAACTATCAAAAAAATACAATTGTACTCACGATCTTTTTATAAGCCTTACTTTTTTAATATGTATATCCTGTAAAGGGCGGTTCCCAAGTTTCCTGTTAACTGGTGTAGCTGCTATACTATCTACTGTTTCCAGGCCCTTTATAACCTCCCCAAAAACAGTATAGTTGCCATCCAGGTGCGGCGTGCCGCCAATGGTAGTGTAAACAGCTCTTCTTACCCGGGGTATTATTTTGCCGTTTAAACGGGTTTTCTCCAGGGAATCCAATCCTTCCTCACTAAAAATCATTCCCTGAACAATATAGAACTGGGCAGCGCTGCTTGCTTTTTGCGGATTTATGTCATCTCCCTCCCTTGCCGCTGCAATTACTCCTTTTTTATGAAATAAAGAGGGATTAAATTCTGCCGGTATGGTATATCCCAAATCACCTTCACCAAGCTTAATGCCTGCAGCAGCATTTTTGCTTTGAGGATCACCCGCCTGTATCATAAAATGCTGAATTACCCTGTGAAACAAAATGCCGTCATAATAATGCTGCTTTGCCAGCTTTAAAAAGTTATTGCGATGTAAAGCTGTGCTATCAGATAAGCGTATATAAATATTGCCTTTGTCAGTAATCATCTCAACATCTTTGATAATATCTTTTTTCCTTACGCCATCAGCAATTTTGGGGTTACAACCAATAAATAAAATGACTGTAACCAAATAAAGCCATTGTATATACCCGGGCTTTTTCAGGAGCGGCATGTAGTATTGTTTAATCAAGAAAATCATTATTCTTAAAATAAAGCAGTACATGATCCTTCATGAAATTTTCCTGTTCAATCAAATTCATTACGGGTAATGGCTTTAGTTGCTTAAAATGAGGCCAGCCATCTTCATCCACTTTTTCCAACTCATAATATCCGCTTTGTGCAAATAAACTGCAAACAGCCACATGCATCAAATCCTGCTTCTGTTCTTTGGTGAATTTTGAGCGGATATCTCCAAATTCCTGGATCCCTATCAGGAACAAAATTGTTTCCATATCGGGCTTTTTACCAAAGCGCTCAACCAGTTTTGCCTCCAGGTTCCACCACCGGGTTTGCAGATCGCTATCTATATTATTCATTTTGCAAAAATACGGTAACTGGCTATTGCTATCAGCCGTCAGCTATCAGCTTCTGACATTAATAGCTATGTACTGATGGCTGATAGCTGATAGCTGACGGCTGATAGCTGACGGCTAATATCAGCTTTACTGTTACATTTGCAAAAAATTTTCGGCATGTTACAGGTTAATACGATCAGGCAGAACACAGCATGGGTTAAAGAAAGACTGGCAGTAAAGCATTTTGCCGATATAAGCCTGGTAGATAAAATAATAGAACTGGATGATACCAGGAAAAAACTGCAATTAGCTTTTGATACCGCACAGGCTGCTGTAAACAGCGGTTCAAAATCTATTGGGCAACTGATTGCAAAAGGACAGAAAGAAGAAGCTGAAAAAGCAAAACAGGAAGTTGCTGCCAATAAACAGCAGATAGCGACAATCAGCGGGCAATTGTCTGAAACAGAAAAGCAGTTACAGGCAGAGCTGATTAAGTTGCCTAATCTTCCTTCAGAAAAAGTGCCGGTAGGCAAAACACCGGAAGATAATGTTGTGGTGAAAGAAGGCGGAAACAAACCCGCTTTGCCGCAAAATGCAGTTCCACATTGGGATTTGATAAAAAAATACAACATCATTGATTTTGAAACAGGCGCTAAAATTACAGGTAGCGGGTTCCCGTTATACAAAGGAAAAGGCGCTAAACTTCAGCGAGCACTTGTTCAATATTTTCTTGATTACAATACAAAAGCGGGCTATACGGAATATCTTCCGCCATTTATGGTAAATGAGGCTTCTGCTTATGGTACAGGACAACTTCCTGATAAGGAAGGACAGATGTACTATATGCAGGAAGATAATTTTTATATGATTCCTACATCAGAAGTGCCTGTAACCAATATTTACCGCGATGAAATTATTAAAGAAGCATTGTTGCCGGTAAAGATGACGGCATATTCTCCCTGTTTCAGAAGGGAAGCCGGCAGTTTTGGTAAAGATGTACGCGGGCTAAACCGCGTACATCAATTTGAAAAAGTAGAAATTGTGCAGATTGTACATCCTGATAAAAGCTATGATGCCTTAGATGAAATGGTGGCCCATGTTGAAGGATTGCTGAATACACTTGAGCTGCCTTACCGTGTTCTTGCTTTATGCGGAGGCGATATGAGTTTTACTTCTGCACTTACCTATGATTTTGAAGTATACAGCGCTGCACAGGAAAGATGGCTTGAAGTTAGCTCGGTAAGTAATTTTGAAGCTTACCAGGCAAACAGGGCAAAAATCCGTTTTAAAGATCAGAACGGTAAAAATCAACTGGCGCATACACTTAACGGGAGCTCATTAGCATTGCCCCGCATAGTTGCATGCCTGCTTGAAAACAACCAGCAGGAAAACTATATAGCGCTACCCGAAATTTTACATGGTTATTTTGGCTCAGACAGGATAGACTAATAAAAATCAGGGTTCTGTCTTTTTACCGGTTGCTACTTTGTATAGTATTGCACCGAGTATCGCAAAAAATATCACACCCAATATTTCATAGCCCAAATCGCCGCCAAGCAAGCCGGAAAGATCATGTTCAAGATTAATTTTAGAAAGCCAGGTTGCAATAGTACCGTTTACGGAAAGAAAAGCAACTATCACACCTGCAATAGCGCCACCTGCAACCAATCCTGTAGCAAACAAATTCCCTTTGCCCAAATCTTCTTCTTCAGGTGAAAGCTGCTCACCTTTTTTCTTTTGCTTATGGTCAACAATACCGCGTATAACGCCTCCGATAAAAATAGGCAATGTAGTTGCCAGCGGAAGGTATAAGCCGATTGCGAATGATAATGCCTTTATGCCGCATAATTCCACAACAATGGCAATAAAAACACCTACTAAAATATATTGCCAATCGAGGTTTGAAGACTGAACGCCTTTAATTAAAGTAGCCATTAATGTGGCTTGGGGAGCTGCATACTTTGTTTGCCCGATAGCGTGATGAATACCCTGGCTTATCATCTCAGGCGTTGGCGTATCCAACACTTTTATGGTTATACCAACGGCAAGCGAAGAAACAATGGCGCCAATGAATAATGCTATTTGCTGATACTTTGGTGTGGCGCCCACCAAATATCCTGTTTTCAGATCCTGCGATGTTGTGCCTGCATTTGCGGCGGCAATACAAATCATTCCTCCTACTACCAATACCATCGGTTCGTACATTTTTCCCGTCCATCCCACTGCAATAAATATCAGGCAGGTGCCAAGTATGGTGGCTATTGTCATCCCTGAAATAGGATTGTTGGATGAGCCGATCAAACCAACTATGCGTGACGAAACAGTAACAAACAACGCTCCAAATAAAACAATAAGAACGCCTACTAACATTCTGCTGAAAAAATTATTGCCGGGAATGAATGGCAACACGGATACAATCAGGATCAGCCCAATGCTTCCAATGCCAACAATCTTTAAACTAAGGTCTTGTTCTGTTCTTAATTCACTTTTAGATGATATTGCGCCGCTTTTATTTAAAGAAGCAACACTCCCTTTAAAAGAGGCGACAATGGTGGGGATTGTTTTAATAAGTGTAATGAATCCACCGGCAGCAACAGCACCAGCACCTATCAGGCGTATATATGCCCAATAAATAGCAACAGAAAAATCCGAGAAACTCCTTGTATCAGGATTCCAACCACCTTTACCACCGGGCTTTGTAATATCAGCCAGCACGCCAAGCTTTACCAGTTGCCCGGCTATAGTTTCCGGTGGTACAAGTGTTGCCAGCAAGGGTATAAGCGCAAATGAAGCCAGTACACTGCCGGCTACCAATACGCCGCTGATCTTTGGGCCGATGATATATCCAACGCCGAGGTATTCCGGCGTAATTTCACCGCTCACTTTAGCAGATGGTAAAAATTTATTTACCTGCTTGGTCATGAATGCAGGCGTTTCGGCAATTACATGAAAAACTTTTTGCAGGAATGCATATACCAATGCTACACCCAAACCGGTGAAAGCTGTTTTAGCAAAATGCCCGCCTTTTTCACCGGCTTTTAAAACAGATGCGCAGGCAGTTCCTTCAGGATAGGGAAGTGTATCATGCTCTTTTACGATCAAAGGTTTTCGCAAAGGAATCATCATCAGCGTGCCAAGCACACCACCCAGCATGGCAAGCGCAAGTATAGTAATATAGTTGAAGTAACTCTCATTAGATTTATCACTTAAAAATAAAAAACCAGGCAGTGTAAACACCACGCCGGCTGCAATGCTTTCACCTGCAGAGCCTGTTGTCTGAATAATATTATTTTCGAGAATCGTGGTTTTTAAAAACAACCGGCTCAATGTTATTGCCATTACTGCTATGGGTATTGATGCAGAAACGGTGAGACCGGCTTTCAATGCAAGGTATACCGTTGCAGCACCGAAGATAATTCCGAAAACAGAACCGGTAATAATGGCTTTAATGGTGAATTCAGCCATTTTGGTTTCAGGCGCAACAAAAGGTTGAAATCTTTTTTCAGACATTGAATTGAATTTATAAAGAAATATAGGCTAAAAATATAAGATCAGCCAAAAAATACCTGAATAAAATTTGCGGGGCATTTATTTTCCGGAAAGAGGAGAATAGGTAAGTCCCAACAATAAAATATTTTCCCGGGTATATATATTTTTTCCTGATAACGGGAATGACCTGGTTGCTTCCAGATTTAAATTCAACTTTCCTCTTTTTGATAATGGTATTCTAAAGCTCAAAGTCGGTTGAAAAAAAATATAAGGTTCTTTATTGAGCCCGTATAGTCTTACATCGCTATCTCTCAACACAGCTTCACGATAATTGGTTGAAGCTGTTCCAAACTTTATCATAGTTGTACGAAGCGAAATCCCCATCTGCAGGATATTTTCATGATGAAGCACTATTGCAGGCTGTATATACAACAGGTGATAATTGTTATTAAAAAAACCTCCGGCATAACCAGCGGTATCGGGGTATTCGTAGCTTTCCGTTATCCTGTTTCTTCCCGGTCCATATCCTCCGTAACACTCCACGTAAAGATTCTTTTTTTTATTTACCGCCGCAAAATAGCCGGCACTTATCTCGCCTAAACTACGCCGGTAAGCTATTGTTTTAGATAACTCCGGATAATCAGGATTATATGTATCTTTTTCTTTTGAGGTAGCATATGCTGCCGTAATACCGAAATGATCTGTGATGGCATAAGCCGCTCTCAGGTGCTTGCCATAATTTGAAAAACTGTTGCTGTTGTCCTTATCACCTTCGCCTAATGTAATATTACCGGATAACCTTAGCTGATTTTTCTCTTTAAAAAAAGGAGCATCGATCGCGGAGGGCGCATAAGCAAAATGATGTGACGAATTTATATGGGCGCAGGAAGAAAACAGGAATATTATACCCAATAATGGTAACCATAATTTGCCCGGGGCATAAGGTTTAGCGTGTTTCATAAAAGTATTTGAACTAAAATTAAACAAAGTATTGAACAGGAAGATATCTCAGCTAATAAACCCGAAATGCTTCATCGCCTCCAGTATTCCGCCTGCACCTTCATTTTTTGCATGATAAACGTTGGGTTTATCTTTTGTAGCGCTGATAAGACCCGGTTCTGAATTTCCAACGGCTATGGCTTTGTATCCTGTTTCAAATAAAGACAGGTCATTAAACGTATCTCCTGCAACCAATACCTCACCGGCAGGATAATTAAGCAGCTCAATATATTGTTTTAAGGTATTTCCTTTGTTAACGCCCCCGGGCATTACATCGGCAAATTTATCGGCCGACATAATAAGATCACAATTCAATAATTGCACGCTTTGCTCAAGTTTTTCCCGGTCAATATTTTTATCAAAAAAGAAGGAACATCTTCTTTCCTGCGGCACATCCTGCAGAATTAACCCCGGCACATCTTTCAAAACGTGTAATACGTTTTGCCTGCCTGGCCATTTCTTTTCAATATTGCTTTGAATAGGTTCAACAGGCTCATGTGTATCACCATTCAAAATGGTGGCGCCTACATCGCAAATAAAGCATCCGGGTACAGGAATCATAAACTCACCCGTAAATAAAGATAATACACTGTGCAGCCCCCTGCCGGTAACAAATACCAGTGTTATATCTGTGTGTTTATTAATAAGATGATACAGCTTTTTCCGCTCTTCTTCATTTCCTCCCAAAAAAGTTCCATCCAGGTCTGTTGCCAGTAACATAGTATCTGTTTATCGGTTATATTATCAACAGTTAACAAATATCGGACATGAAATTAAAACCGGTATTGATAGTATTCTTTTGAATTGTATATATGTGTAGTATTTTGCACCAAACCGGCAGCTTCTGCTTTTCGATATAATGTATACCAAAATCTTACATTAATCGTTTGATAATTAGATTTACCGGTAAATCAAAATATTATAACAGTATATGCTATGAAAAAAATACTCTTGTATGCAGCATGTAGTCTCTTAATACTGTCGTATACATGCGGGTGCTCAGCCAAATATGGTTGCCCTGCAAATGGAAAAAGTGTAGGGGCAGAGAGAATACTGAGCGGCGAAAAAGTACCCAAGGCTAAGTCGTTTAAGAATTAATTCATCTTTAAAATATAAACCATGAACCTGACCCTGCGCAATGATTATGGTTGTATAGAAGCTATAATCGATGAAAACTGCGGCTTTGATAAATTTTACGGTGTTGCCGGATTATTATCGGATAAGCTGAATGTTAATTTCACTAACAAAATAGATGACTCCAACACATCTTACTGGGACTTTATGTTTAATGGCAAAAAACTTACCCTGCATTATAATATTTACAATGGGGTATCTATTTTGCCCGTTCGCTCAAAAGGCGCGGTGGCTGAGGATAACGAAGCCGTAAAACAATTGGCAAAGGTGCTCGAAAATCATTTGCAGTAATACGCTTCCAATCTTGGAAAAGCAATAATAAACCATGCAGTATATAATTGCGGGTTAGTCAGCAACTCTTCTTTAATTTTTTCCATGGGCTTATAGCAGTAGTCCATTACTTCATCCGGGTTTGGCTCAATCACTCCTTCGTAAACACCGGTAAACACATGGTCAAATTCGTTTTCTGTAAGGCCATTATCAAAACTGGCGCTGTATGTAAAATCAAAAGCTTTTTTAATATCAGCAGTAAATCCTAATTCTTCCTTCAATCTTCTTTTTGCTCCATTAATAGTTTCCTCGCCGGGCTTAGGATGGCTGCAGCAGGCATTTGTCCATAAACCCCCGCTATGATACTTGGTTAAAGCCCGTTGCTGCAACAACATTTTTCCCCTGGTATTAAAAATAAATACGCTGAAGGCCCTGTGCAATAGCGCTTTATAATGGGCTTCCATCTTTTCCGCCGTGCCTATCTGTTCATCAAGCTCGTTCACTAAAATAATTTCATGAGCAGCGTTATTAAATGCCATATCAATATCATTCTCTGTTGCAAACCTATGCATTTCCGCTTTTTATCATCTAATGATTTTTTTTGAGTTTATGTAACCTTAAAGCCATTCATCCGTATAATTACATATATAACATAGATTAGGAAGTAATTTTATCGGGCATAACTGACTGTATGACGGAAAAAGAATATAATGAATGTGTAAACCTGTATGCAGATAATGTGTTCAGATTTATCATTAAAAATTTAAGGCACGAAGAAGATGCGAGAGATGTAGTGCAAACTGCTTTTGAAAAATTATGGCGTAACAGGGAAGAAGTGGTGTATGAAAAAAGCAAAGCTTATCTTTTTACGGTTGCATATAATCAGATGATTGATCATATAAGAAAAGAAAGCAGGATTAGTTTGAAGGAAGATTTTAAAGATGATGTAAGCATTCAGCAGCCAAAGCAAAACCTGAAAAAAATTTTGGAGCACGCTTTGTCCCGTTTAAATGAAACGCAGCGTTCATTGGTGATGCTTAAAGATTATGAAGGATATTCTTACGAGGAAATAGGAAAAATTACAGGATTAAGTGAGAGCCAGGTAAAAGTATACCTGCACCGGGCAAGACTTCAGTTGAAAGAATACCTGGTTAAAATGGAAAACCTGGTGTAGTGCATCAAAACCTGAAACAAATGAAAATCAACAAAAATAATTACGAAGCGTTTTTTTTACTGTACGCAGATAATGAGCTGAATGCTGATGAGTGTGCAATGGTAGAGAAATTTGTTGAAGAACACCCTGACCTTCGTGAAGAGCTGCATATACTTAATCAAACAAAATTACCGGAAGAAGATACTTTACTATATCCATACAAAGCAGGTTTGTTTAAGCATACAGAGGCAATGCCGGTTAATGAAAGCAATTACAAGGAATATTTTTTATTATTCATAGATGATGAGCTGAATGCTGGCGAGCGCGAATCTGTTGAAGCATTTGCAGCATTACATAAAGACAAACAGGCTGAGCTTACTTTATTGCAGCGCGTAAAAATTGCACCGGAAGAAAATATAGTGTTCATCAATAAAGCTGTTTTATATCGCACAGAAAAGCAACCGGCCCGCATGATACCAATGCGGTGGATAAGTATAGCTGCCGCCGCTGCTGTATTGTTAACAGGTATAGCTGTTTGGACAAATATTAATGATAATGAAACGCCTGAAACATCTCAACCCTCTATACTTGCAGGTAAAACAGGAACAAAAGATGTTGAGAAAGAACAGGAACAAATCAAACAACAGCATACTGCTGAATTCTTAAACAATACGGTTACTGAAGAAAAAAATGAACCGGCTAAAGCTGATAAAATTGAGGAGTCCCGAAATGCTGTTAACAGCTCCGTTGCTGGCAGGGGAGCAAAAGCTGTTGAACCTGTAGTTAATAATATACAGGAGAAAAACGGTGATGAAGAAAACAACAGGACCAACATCGCAGCTATACCTGCTGATGAACATAAAGCAGAAGCGATATTCAATAGTACTGTTACTGCTGATAAGGAAATCGTTTTAAATGATATTGCAAAACCGGCCCGCAATGTGAAGCCGTTGATACTGGACCAGCAGGCATTTACCGGAGAAGACAAAAGTAATCCGCAAAATGAAGTGAAGAACAATGAAAATATTGTTTTTCTCAATACCGATAATAGCGAAAAAAAGCCCAAAGGAAAACTGAGGGGCTTATTAAGAAAAGCGTCCCGCTTTGTTGATCATGTAACCAATACCGGTGATGGAGATGATCAATCAGTAGTAAGGGTTGCCAGTTTTGAAATTGCAAAAAAATAAGTTCACATTATTAAATCAGGAATTATGAAGAAAGCACATCTAATGATGATGGGAGGATTATTGCTTTGCCTTGGCGCAGGCGCACAAACGGATACCACAATCGTACAACCGGCTTCACCAGATACCATCAGGGTAGGAAGCATCATTATTGTAAAGAACGGAAAGGAAGAAACTTCCGCATCACTATCAGGTGAAAAGCACCGTAGTTATGTTCACCATAAGCCATCCCGCTGGAGAAACAATATTTCCACCAACTGGTTAATTGTTGACCTGGGATTTGTAAATCACGATGATAAAACAAACTACGCTTCTGCTGAAGCCCAGGATTTTGTGCATGGGCAAACAACTGGTCATCCTGCAGCAAAAAGTGATTTTGCCGTTAAAGCAGGCTCTTTCAATTTTAACTTATGGCTTTTTATGCAGCGGATGAGTTTGGTTGACCGTGTAGTGAATTTAAAATACGGTATTGGTATTGAGCTGTATAAGTTTTATTATAAATCAGATATAAGATATATAGAAGGAGCGGATCCTTATGTGGAAAGACAGCCTGTAGATTTTACCTGTAACAAACTTGCGGTAGATTATGTTACTGTACCGCTGATGCTGAATATTAACCCTAATGGAAAACGGGGAAAAGAAGGACTAAGTCTCAGCTTTGGTGCAAGTGCCAGCTATTTATATGGCGCAAGAAACAAGCAACGCAGCGATGATTTTGGCAGGCAAAAATTTGCAGGTGATTTTAATCTTGAAAGATGGAAGCTCGCTTATGTAGGTGAAGTTGACTGGGGCCCGTAAAACTATATGGCTCTTATGCTATTACTCCGCTACATCAATATGGCGTAAATCAACATCCTTATACAGTTGGTGTACGGCTAAGCAGTTGGTAGCATTAAAAATATAATTTCTATAAAAAGCCTCCGAAAGGAGGTTTTTTTATGCATATAGTTCATTCAACAGGTACATTCCGGGTTTTCGCACCATGCCCCTTTCCGCGGAAGAAATACAGATGCCTGACAGGGTTTCATCTGTTGTGAGATTAATATGGTACGAAAATTTGGAATGCATCTCATTTAACCATTAGCAAAAATTTATTTTACTTTTGGCACCAATTCTGCAAATATCTTATAGATTAAAACTTTTTGAACAATGAAATTCATTCGGCTCCCTTTTATTTTGGCTATTGCATCTATTGTATTATTCTCCTGTGTATCAAAGAAAAAATTTCTTGAAGCTACAAATGCTATAAAAGCATTGCAGGAAGACAGTCTTCAACTTGAATCGAGCCTGGCAACAACCCGCGACAATTTAAGAGACAGCAGGCAAAAAAACGACGACCTCCAAAAAAAGTATAATGACCTTATTACCGCCAGCAATTTAAAAGAAGAAGCATTGAACTCTACGCAGAAATTGCTTGAAAACACTACTACCCAGCTTAATACGACTAAAGAAAAATTAAGCAGCAGTTCTCTTACTATCGAAGAACAACAAAAGAGATTGCAGGACCTGCAAAAACTAATAGATCAGCAACGCAGTGTTGTTGAAAATCTGCATAAAACAATTGATAATGCGCTTGGGCAGTATAAAGCCGAAGATTTAGGCGTATACGTTAAGAATGGAAAAGTATATGTTTCTCTCCAGGAGAAACTATTATTCAAATCGGGCAGTGCTGTAGTTGGAAAAGAAGGTATAGAAGCACTGGGAAAAATTGCCCAGGTGTTGAATACAGACCCCAAAATTCAGATACTGGTAGAAGGACATACGGATAGTATTCCCATAAGAAGAACATTTGAAGACAACTGGGCATTGAGCACTGCAAGGGCGGTGTCTATAGTTAGAATACTTACGACCAACTACCAGGTAGACCCTGCAAGGGTTATAGCTTCCGGCCACAGTTACTTTGACCCGCGTGATACCAACGCGACTCCTGAAGGCAGGTCGCTCAATCGTCGTACAGAAATAATACTTTCACCAAATCTGGATGAGCTGTATCGTTTGATGCAATAAGTAATATTAAAATTCAGATAAGCAGGCCTATAAGAATTGCAAAGCTTAACAACCAGGCGGCAAATCTTATAGGTTTTTATACTTTAACTGCTCTTCGAGTATTTTCTTAAATGCCTTAAGCTTATAATCATCCCATTCCCCGGCAACAGATTGAATAAGCTCTGTTAACTCCGATAGTTCATTATTGAGAAATTCTCCGTTTATAAAGTACGCGTAGTTTTTATTAAGAAAGCTATTTAGCTTTTCAAGCAATTCATGATTCTTTTCAGCAGTTACAATATTGCTTTCTATTGCTTCGCGGAATACGCTTTTTAATTTTGGTTCTGTATTATGCTTAAGTCCGTTAATAACAGTGTTCACAAAATCTATTGAATTACCGTCCTGGTATAACGGGTTAACGGTTTCAAAAGCTTTGTTGGCAATGTCAAGATATGCTGTTTGATGCTCTGTTAAAAGCAGAAATTGTTCATACACCTGTTTTAGCTGTTGTCCCTGTGTCCCTGCTTTATGGCAAAACAGGCGAAACGCTTCTTTATCCAGATCACTCAATATTTTTTTCTGATTTGCAATATCATCTTCCAGTTTTTTAATTACCGTTTCCGCATCAGAAGCATTATATTTTTCACCATCAAAATCAAACGTCTCCGTATCAATCTGCTTGTTGGCTATTGCCTTTACAATATCAATATCGCTTTCATTCTGTTTTATAGATTTAAACAAACCGCTATTTTCATCTGTAAATATTTCACCGAACGTTTTAACAGGAGTAGTTGCTGTTATCTCATTCAGGTTCCATTCTTTCACGTCAATATACCTGCCATCATAAAAACCTTTATACGCTTCCGGTAAAATATACTGATCACGATCTTTATTATACAATTCTTCAAACTCATTATGATCATACAATACGGGAGCTTTCTCCAACGTTACATTTGCATAAATTTTATCTGTCAGCATTTCCTGCCATTGCTCAGCGTTATCAAAAATGCTCCATGCCCTGGTAGTATCAGGTGCCTTGTTCATGCCCAGTTTATCTACACTGGCTTTTCTTTCTTCCAGCGTGGGATGGCTTGCCCATTGATTTTTAAAGTTTACCCGCGATGAAGAAAAGGATTGAATGAACTGGTAAGAAATATCAGGCAACTCCTTTGTAATATCCAGCTTATGTTCTTTGGCAAGCGTTTGAAAAATGGTTAGCTGGTTGTTGAAAATATTCTTCGACTTTTTATGCTGCTTCAGCATTTCGCCTGCTTTGTTTAAAGCCGAATCATAACAATGCTGGGCAACTTCTATCCTGCTTAGTCCCGAAATAATATTATTGCCGCCTGCAACACTTGCTGCAATAGCGTCTGCATGAAATTCCATTTCCCTGCTCAATCCCATATAATTTTTATTGATGACCGCATACATTTTTCGCAGTATCCATTGTATGCCCTGTGCTATTTTGCTGGTAACAATAGCAAGTATGGCAAGCAAACCATGTATATTTCCCCATGAGCTTAAAAAGCTGGTATAGCTGTTGTTTTCATAGAGCATATTGTAAATCACCCGGTTTACATTATAGGTAAAACTTCCCAGCTTCATGCTGCGCTGACTAAAATGCCCGAATTCATGCGCCATCACAGCCTTAAATTCACTTACGTTTACAGAGTTAACCAGCCCTAATCCTATTTCAAGATTTTTACGCACCGGCAAAAACATGCTCCAGAAACTGGAATTGTAAAATACACATGCATTTACCTCTGGTGAAAGAAATATCTTTTTAGGGAACTGTGTGTTGGTTTGTTGTGTTAATTCACGTATCAGTGCAAATAAACAAGGCTGGTCGGCTTCTTTAATTTCTACCCTGCCGGGGTTTTCATTTTTCGAAACAGCAAAAATGAATTTGACCAGGAAGAATATTACTGACCCTCCCACAGCAATCAGTCCAAGCCCAAGAATAATGGTGATCAGTCGTGGTAAAGCAACTATGATGGCTATACCCAGATAAAAACATGCGATGGCAAGCGCTACCGAAGCGGCTACCAACAGCAGGTAAACTATAAAAAATAAAATGATGGAGGATACAACTTTACCACCCTGTTTTTTAAATGACTCAGAAACTTCAATGGTTTGCTGACTGGTAACAGGCTGGTTAGCGGAATATGACAACGTGTTCATATTATAAGGGTTTAGGTAACACAACTTATAAAAAAAGAAACGAATAAAAAAAGCATTTATGCTTTTTAAGAAATGATAATTTTGCCGGCGTCAGTAAACTCATTCACTCAGCTTACATATATTCTTACATGGCAAAATCAAGAAGGGATAACAATGATAACGATGCATCGCCTAAGGCTAAGATCTCCCGGGAAAATATTTCACAGGCGCTGAGTCTTTTTAAATACCTCAAACCTTACCGCACAAAATTTGTTCTGGCATTGCTGTTCATAGCCTTATCAGCTTTTACAACAAGCCTGTTCCCATTGTTTTTGGGTAAGATGATTGATGCTGCGGTGCCGGGAACAACCATTCCTGTTGCCGGTAATACCGGTGGCTTCGGATTAGATTTAAAAAATATTCACTGGAGCGTGAATACTACCCTGTTGTTTATATTCCTGCAGTTAGGCGCACAAACCATTTTTTCTTTTATGCGGGTATACCTGCTGACTGAAATTGGTGAAAAGGGATTGGCAAGAATGCGGCAGGATGTATACAGTAAATTGCTGAGCATGCCCATGTCATTTTACGCGGAGAAAAGAGTTGGGGAGCTGAGCAACAGGATATCTTCTGATCTCTCGCAGATACAGGATGCTGTCTCTTTTACATTTGCTGAATTTTTACGTGCGGTATTTACTTTGATCATCGGGTTGTTTTTTATTTTCTGGGTGAGTACAAAACTTGCACTGATCATGCTGGCAGTAGTGCCGGTAGTGGCAATACTCGCCGTGGTATTTGGTTCACGCATCAGGAAAATGGCAGGAAAAGCCCAGGATCAGTTAGCAGAAAGCGGTACCATAGTACAGGAAACATTCCAGGGCATAGCTATAGTAAAAGCATTTACCAACGAATATTATGAAATTGCCCGTTACGCAAAGAGCATTTACGCTGTTGTGCAAACTGCTATCACCAATGCCCGCTACCGTGGTGCTTTTATTGCGTTTATGATATTCAGCGTATTTGGCGGTATCGCGTTTGTGATGTGGTATGGCATCAATATGGTGCAATCCGGTGAGCTTAATATCGGGCTGCTTGTAATGTTTGTAATTTTTTCTGTTTTAGTGGGAACAACATTTGCCGGGTTTGCAGATATGTTCAGCCAGTTGCAGAAAACACTGGGCGCCACGCAAAGCATCCGTGAAATATTGCGGAATGATGGAGAACCCGTTGAATTAAATAACACAATAGTTGAACCCGTTTTTGTATTGCATGGGAATGTAAGGTTTGATCATATCGCTTTCAGTTATCCTTCAAGAAAAGATGTGCAGGTATTAAAAGATATTTCATTAACTGCCGGTAACGGGGAGCAGATTGCACTTGTTGGCCCGAGTGGTGCAGGTAAGAGTACCATCACTTCATTACTGCTCCGCTTTTATGAGCCGGATAGCGGCGTCATATTTTTTGATGAAAAACCGGCGAAAGATTTTCCGCTGTCACAACTGCGTAAACAAATGGCGTTGGTGCCACAGGATATTATTTTGTTTGGAGGAACTATTAAAGAAAATATTGCTTACGGAAAACCCGGTGCCGCAGATGCAGAAATTATTGCTGCTGCGGAAAAAGCAAATGCGCATTTATTTATTTCTTCCTTTCCTGAAAAATATGATACTATTGTTGGAGAGCATGGCATGAAGCTGAGCGGTGGGCAGCGCCAACGTATAGCTATTGCAAGAGCAATATTAAAAGATCCGGCTATACTTATTTTGGATGAAGCTACTTCATCGTTAGATAGCGGGAGCGAACAACTGGTGCAGGAAGCCCTGGAAAACCTGATGAAGGGAAGAACCTCTTTTGTAATAGCGCACAGGCTTTCTACCATACGTAATGCTGATAAAATTATGGTGATTGATAAAGGCATTATTGCGGAACATGGCACACATAATGAGCTGATGAATACAAACGGTTTATACAGGAAGCTGAATGAAATGCAGTTTGATATCAGTGAGCTAACTTCGCCGGAAGCGTAAATTGAAGTGAGCGTGAGAGATAATAAACGTGAAAAGTGAAACGATAAATGTGAGATGATAGACGTCACGACCTCACATTTATCATCTCACCTCTCACGAGTAAAACACAACCAATAAATAATACAGTTATTTATGAATGCCATTTCTCCCGTAGTGTTGATCCTTGGCGCTAATGCTGATGTGGCAAAAGCAGCTATCCCTTTATATATCCGGAAAGGATATAGTGTAATTGCTGCTTCCAGGAGCATAGATGCATTAAAGGCTTTTGCAAAAGATCAGCAGTTTACGGAACAGCAAATAATCGTGCTTTACTTTGATGCGGCAGATTTTAATTCACATCAGGCTTTTTATGATAATCTTCCCGCAAAACCACATACAGTGGTATATGCAGCAGGTTTTTTAAAGCATAATGAAGAAGCGTTGCGTAATTGGGAAGGAAGCTTTAATATGATGAAAGTGCATTACTGTGGTGCGGTATCCATTCTTAATATTATCGCGATGGATGATGCCAATCAGCATTTGAAAAGGATTATCGGACTATCTTCTCTTTCGGGTGTGCGTGGACGTAAGAGTAATTTTATTTATGGCAGTACCAAGTCGGCGTTCACGCAATACCTTGCGGGTTTAAGGCAATATTTGTTCAGCAGGAATATACAGGTAAACGTAATTGTTGCCGGTTATATACGAAGCAAAATGACTGCCGGGCTTGATCTTCCCGAATCACTCATGCTTGAACCTTCATTTATAGCAAAAGCGGTTATCAATGCCGGGCGAAGTTTCGTTATTGTTCCCGGGTTTAAATGGAAAATGATATATCATATACTGCGGCTGATGCCGGAGCGGTTGGTGGCGAAGTTGCCGTGATACAGCTTTACAAGAGATGAAAACCTTTCGCTGCCAGACTACAGATTAGGGTGTAAAGGTATGTTGTCTCCAGTCTTAGCTTATATCATTTTTAATGATGTTATCAGAATCGGGAGAAATGATTCTTTTATTTCCCAAACTATAGAATAGTCTATACCGAAGTAATCATGAACAAGCCTGTTTCTAAAACCTCTTATGCGCTGCCAATCAATCGAAGAATGATTGTTTTTAAAATTCTCGGGTAACCGATTAGCAGCTTCGCCTATAATTTCAAAATTTCTTATAACAGCGTCAATTGTCTTACTGTCATTTGTAAATTCATCAAATGTAAGATTACCGGTATATTCAAGAATTTTTTCTGCGCTGTCTAAGATATCTTCAATAAGTAAGTTTGGATCCCTCTTAGACATAAACAATTTCAGCTTCTATTTGATGAAAATATTTTTCCTTAATTCCATTTTTTGAAACCAGGTCAACTTTCTTGTTGAGTTTACGCTCAATGAAATCTGCAAGGTCAACGAATTCAATTCCGATTGGCTTACTGAAGTCAACAATAATATCTATATCACTATTTTCAGAGAAGTCATCTCTCACAACAGAGCCGAATAAACCTATTGAGTTAACAAAAAATTTATTTGTCAATTCAGGCTTGAGTTGCGTAAGCAAAGATTTTATTTTTGCTAATTCATTCATACTTCAAATATAATTAAAGTTTTAATGGGCTTTTTACTAAACAATCTTACAGTTTCTCCGCCGTGGACGTACCATAGCGACTATTTATTACTACCAGTACTAACATAAGCATATATTTCATCACGCCCTCGCCCGTATTCTCGATCGAGCCAACACGAACACCTGACTTGTCCCTTTTAGTGCGGTGGGAATAATTTGCCGACCAGCCCCCTCATTTTTTCAGTTGGTTGAGCTTTGATAGATACCGTTTTGCCCGTCACATGGTTTAGGATTTGCCCGTCCGCTATTCTTTTTGCTTCGTCCAGGAACCTTCGTATTGATACCCCTGTTTTTATTTCGATGTGCTTAGAGATGACCAATGCCATAAAACAAATCAATATGTGCAGTTTGATGGGCTGTTCCTTGAAATGGAATATGGGTCTTGTCTGCAAATCGCTTTTCGACACCCTAAAACACTGCTCTATTCTATAAAGCTCGTGATAACGCTCTATGATTGTTTTATTATCTACTGTCTTTTCTTCCAAATTGGTGTAATAACCTTTAACACCAAGTAACTTTTTTGTTTTTTCGATAAGGTCTTCATTGAGTTCTATCTGTTGTTTATTGTTTTTGGTAAACTTCGTTTTCTTTGCTTTGGAAGGCGTGGCTATCACTTGTTTTGCTTTTTCGATTTGCTTGTTCATCTCATACAAATCTTTGCGATACCGCACAGAAGAATAACTACAGATCAGATAACCCAATTCCGTTTTTATCCTGATGCTTTTGCCGTCTTGCCTGTTAATCTGTTTATCTACGATTTCAAGCAAATCTGCCGGGATATTGCCCATTCTTGCTCCCACAATATAATTGATATTGTTTTGGGTTAATTGGGCGATATTTTCTGAACTGATCATAGCCGCATCTGCAACAACTGTAAATTCTTTTACTTTATTTCTTTCAATAAATGCTTTGATAACAGGAATAATGGTATGCCCTTCAAATGTACTACCACTAAATATTTCATAGGCTACCGGAAAGCCCTCTTTGCTAACCAGTAAGGCTACTAATATCTGTGGTTGCCGGGATTTATTGTCTTTTGAAAAACCATTCTTTCGCAAATCATCTTCTTCAAATGCCTCAAAGTAAAGCGTGGTAACATCATAGAACACAATATCAAAATTGAACGAATAATACTCTTTGGCAAATGCAACCACTTTGCCTTCTACTGTTTCTTTCAGTTCAATACACCCAGGGGCTATCTTATAATAACTCTTCCGACTGTGGCTGATACCGAAATACTGCTCTAATAATTCTAACGAACGAAGTTTGGAAGCGGGTTCGAATATTCTCATACAAACCAGGTCGTTCAATAATGGCGGCAGTTTATCAAAGCCCAATCTGTCTTGAATCAAATTTATCTGCTCATAGAAATAACTGTGTAGAACACCAATGAAAGTACAGTGATTGAGGAGGAGGAGTTTATTAGGGCTTTCATCAGGAAAAACAGAGAGCTGTTTAGAATAGTCTTTTATCCATTCTTGTGCTACAACCATCAGCTCCTCCAGTTCCGCACCATTGTGTGCAGAGCCGATATGTTGTAGAATAATCCGCTTGCCCTTTCGATACCGCACCACTTGAACCGCACTGGCTTGGGATGCCGTTTTTACCACCCTGATTTTCATAAAAAACACCCCTTAGTGCGGTAAAAATAACAAAATAAAATATTAAATAACTGATAAACAACAACTTACAACCGAACTAAATTTGAAGGGGACAAGTCAGGAGATGAAAACCTTTCGCTGCCAGACTACAGATTAGGGTGTAAAGGTATGTTGTCTCCAGTCTTAGCTTATATCATTTTTAATGATGTTATCAGAATCGGGAGAAATGATTCTTTTATTTCCCAAACTATAGAATAGTCTATACCGAAGTAATCATGAACAAGCCTGTTTCTAAAACCTCTTATGCGCTGCCAATCAATCGAAGAATGATTGTTTTTAAAATTCTCGGGTAACCGATTAGCAGCTTCGCCTATAATTTCAAAATTTCTTATAACAGCGTCAATTGTCTTACTGTCATTTGTAAATTCATCAAATGTAAGATTACCGGTATATTCAAGAATTTTTTCTGCGCTGTCTAAGATATCTTCAATAAGTAAGTTTGGATCCCTCTTAGACATAAACAATTTCAGCTTCTATTTGATGAAAATATTTTTCCTTAATTCCATTTTTTGAAACCAGGTCAACTTTCTTGTTGAGTTTACGCTCAATGAAATCTGCAAGGTCAACGAATTCAATTCCGATTGGCTTACTGAAGTCAACAATAATATCTATATCACTATTTTCAGAGAAGTCATCTCTCACAACAGAGCCGAATAAACCTATTGAGTTAACAAAAAATTTATTTGTCAATTCAGGCTTGAGTTGCGTAAGCAAAGATTTTATTTTTGCTAATTCATTCATACTTCAAATATAATTAAAGTTTTAATGGGCTTTTTACTAAACAATCTTACAGTTTCTCCGCCGTGGACGTACCATAGCGACTATTTATTACTACCAGTACTAACATAAGCATATATTTCATCACGCCCTCGCCCGTATTCTCGATCGAGCCAACACGAACACTATAGTTAAATAACTCTTTTGTGAGGGAGAAATCTACCGCGCATTGGTGCTAATGTTCATCTTTTGCGCTACTGCCCAACAGATTTCTCACCGCCGCGATATGCCTTTAATTCATTACAACTTTAGGGCGGTATCGAAATGACGATGTGTGTGCCGTCCTTTCGACCGAGCCAACACGAACACTGTGGTTAGATCACTCTTATGCGAGGGAGAACTTTTCTCACCGAAGGTAAACCTGCCCGGTAGTGGTACGAATGTACATTTTTTGCACTACTGTAAACAGATTCCTCTCCCTCCGCAATATACTTTTAGTTCAACACACATTCGGGCGGGAATCGGAAGGACAGGCAAGCGTGTTTTGTTGCTATTATCAGCACTAAAAGCAAGGCATCCGGTTAGAAAGCTAAAATAAGAATGCAATTTTTACCGCCCAGACTCGTGTCTCACGAGTTTCCAAAAGCGTGCCTCCCGGAACATATCATATCATTTGCATTACCGGTTACACATAGTATGCACAATATTACCGGGAGAGTAAAGACATTCCGCTTTCAGCAAATGCCATTATAATAACGATCTTCCATTCTTTACATATTCACCCACATGCATTACCTCCCTTACATCAATTAGATGCGCGGCTTCTACCAGCTTTATCAAATGGCTGCATACTGTTAGCGGGTCTGTTATCGAAGTGCTGTCACTGCAAAAAGCATTCTCCACTACCTGCTCCCAGCATTGCAGCCAACTGCTGAGCGACTGGTAACTGAAAAACTGTTGAAATACCAGGTAAGGATCACTATATTCTTTTTCAGACAGGTAGCGCGGAAACTCCTGCCACGCATCAGCGCTAACATAATGGCTGCGATAGTATTTTTTATTAAAGAGATCATCTTTTTTAATAGCAACCGCGCTGTGCTTTTTATGCCGCAAAGCATGGGCGGTTTTTATAAGCGAGCGCATGAGCTTGCTGTACAAAAATATATCGTCGGGCGAATCTCCTTTGTACACATCTGCCCTGCTGGCATGGCAAATAAGCTTTTTGATGAAAGTGCGAAAGTGGTGCACGTGTGCTTCGGCAAAAAAACCGGCTATAACCTGGTAAGGGTCTGCAACGCATTCATACAGCCAGCATTGGGTGCTAAACGGGTCTTTGCAGTGTTTGCGGGTGTTTGACATAATTGTTGTTTTGTGCAGGTGTGGCAACGGCGTTGTTCATAACAAAAGTTTTAGGCTGGCACCAGTACAAAAAAGGCGTGGCGCTCAACTTACCGCTTTTGAGGTACTGGTATACCCTTGCAACAGATAAGAGAGCTCACGCCTAGGTCGTGAGCTATTCTGCTTATCATCTCGTTGCAATTAAAAATTACCAGTTTCCAAAATGCGAGATTCAAAGCGAATGCTTCAAATGATTTTATGAAGTAATCGCGAAAATATTTTATTCGGAACAAATATACGTTGTTTTGTTCAAATGCGGGGTAAAATCCGCAATATATTTTTTCATAAGATTTTTATTTGTCTAATGCATGATCTTAACGTTGATATATGCAACTACATCAATAAAGAATGGATAGCCCGTTGGGAAGGCTCTATGCGTTCTTTTGCTGATGAACATGACGTAGATGAAAAAACAATACGGCAAATAATTGACTTTAAAAAAACGTCATATAAAATCAGCCTTTATAGCCTGTACAAAATGTGCACGGCAAGGGACTTAACGCTTGAGGAATTTTTTAGATTGATTAAGAGATAGTAGTTGAAGTTGGCAGATGGTTTAACGAACAGGGCTTTGTGCAGGTGTGGCATTCATAGAATGTCAAGCCCGGAACAAAAGCTGATTGAAAAGTAATTACATCAAGTCAACATTTACTCAACCTCTCGCACGTCATGGCGAGGCACCGCCTGAAAATTTTATTATCATGTTGTAGCGTGCCGAAGCCATCTCTGCTGCAATCAGGAGATTGCTCGTCCGCCGAAATATGCCTTTAATTCATTACAACCTGAGAGTGGTATTATAATGACATCATTACGGATTGTTCGAAAGTCAGGTATTTATTTTTTTCCATATAGGATTTAAGACAAAGATTGCTTCGCCGCAAAGCAGTATAATACTTCAGTTTTCGTGTTGGCGGCTCGCAAAGACGGGCGAGAGCGTAATGAAATATATGCTTTGTGTTAGTGCTGGTAGTAATAAAGAATCACTATGACACGTCTTTGCGATCCCGCCAGCAGGTTGTATTTAGTTAGATGTTTGTTACGGCGGGAGAAGCAATCTCCTCCTTTGAAATTGTTTCTTTCTCCCTTTAATGATGATTTTTCTACAGCGAGCCGCTTAAATATCATCTTTATATTTTTCCTGGCAACAGGTTGAGTACTCGAAATAACGATAAGAGATTATATAGTATCTCTCGTTATTAATGCATCACTTTGCTATTTCATACATTAAAAAATGCTGTACCGGAAGAAAATCTCCTTTATGATGAAGTGTAAAACCGTTGGCCGACATTTCCTTATTTGCCTGTGTTACCGTCATTTTATGCAATGGTTTTATGGGTATAGAAGGGTCCTCTCCCCTGTATTCAACCAGTAAAATTTTACCGCCTGGTTTTAATGCTTTTTTGATGGATTGCAATATTTCATGTGGATATTCCAGTTCATGATATACATCTACCATTATGGCAAGATCAACGGAGCTGCCTGGTAAATTCACTTTTATAGAATCACCTTTTACTACCTCAACAATACTATCCTGTAATTTTTGCTTTTCATTTTTCAATGCATCAATCATTTCATCCTGCACTTCTACGGCGTATACTTTTCCCCTGCCGATTTTTTTGGCCATCCTGAAACTATAGTAACCGGAACCTGCGCCAATATCGGCAATTACCATTCCCGGTTGTAGTTTCATGCTGTCAATAGCCATTGTCACATTTTCTTCTGCATCTCTTTCAGTTCTGTTTAACCAGTCTATTCCAACGGGTTCCATCATGTGCGCTATCTCCCTGCCCTGGTAATATTTGCCGATGCCATCGGGCGTTTTAGTTCTGTAAGTGTAGTGTTTTTCCTGTGGGAGATTTGCAGGTTTATTTTGCGCTGTATTGCAATTAATAAAAATGCAGGAAGCTATTATTATGAGGGAAAAACATTTCATTTAAACAAACATATTGTTGAATAAAACAATTTCACGCAGCGTCGCAAAGGAGCAGCGTCGCAAAGACAACGTTTATTGAAAGCGCAGCACCGCTGTGTTCGCCGCGTGAAATTCATCTCACTTCTTCTTTAACCCGCTCAAATACTCCACCAAATTCACGAGTTGATTTACGCCTATTCCTTCTCCCAGGCCTTCAGGCATCAAAGACTGCTTAAGCTCGGTTTTTGCCGCTATTTCATTCTTCTTGTGTTTTTCCACGCCGCCGCCAATGGTTTTGATGCTGATTTCATCTTCGGTCTGGCTCGCTATATAACCGGTTACCTGGGTTCCGTCTTTTAGCTTAAAGGTATATCCTTCAAATCCGAAACTTATTCCTTCGCCGGGTTTTAGTATAGCAGTATATAATGCCTCTTTCGGAAGCTTTGTACCAATTTCTGAAAGATCAGGACCAAATGCGATGCCTTTACCTCCAACCTGGTGACAGACGCCGCAATATGTAGTATACGCTATAGCGCCCGAATCAATATTACCCTTCATGGCAACCATAGTTGCAATATCGGGCAATGTAGATTTAGCTGCTGTTGCGCCGTCAAGCTGCTTTGCCGCTTCTTTTATATCCTGGCGAAACGATGTAGAGAAAATATCCAGGGCGGTTGGTTTTATATCGGCTGAGAGTTGGTTTTCTTTTGCCATCTTCATCAATATGGTTTGTCCGTTCCAGCGTGTAGAAAGGGATACCATGGCTTCTTTTCGCAAATCAATATGCTTTGTAGAATCCTGTATTAATTGTGAAAGAATATCTTCCGCATTTTTATCAGCCGTTTTTCCTATCTGGCTTACCACCTTTTTAGATTCATCATTACCCGCAGCGATAATATTTTTAAGATAGGCGGCGCCTCCTGTTTGAAGAATATATTTCAGCACATCTACCTGGGTTAGCTCATTTTTGTTATTATTGAAGATGTCCATCAGCTCTGCATTCTTACCTTTTATATTATATTTTCTAATTAAATCAATATAAGTCTGTGTGCCTGCTACATTGCTCAATCCGCTTTCAAATGCTTTTTTCAGTTGAGGGGTTTGTGGTGTTTTAGGATCAAGCTGCAATAATGTTATCGCGTTTATATAATCCTGCTGCGGATGATTAGCATCCAGCAACGACAATAATGCTTTTGTTTTTGCGGGGCCTTTATAAAAGTCGAAAGCCCTGAAATATTTTAACTGCGTATGCGGATCAACGTTATGATCGGTAATAATAGTTACCAACATCGGCAGTGTTACCTCCGTTCTGGCACGCCACACAATATCTTTTCCTGCTGCCGTATTCCAGTTATTGTTTACAAGTTGCAGCCATGCAGCGAAAAAGCTATCCCAGCGTTGTGCTGCACCAATGCCCAATGCTTCGAGATACCACCTGTCTTTACCATCATATTGATTGGCCAACTGCGCCCATAAAGCCGGAGCGCCTGCAGATTTATTATGATGAAGCGCAAGCGAAGCTTCTCTTCTTACCTGTATATTATCATCATTCAGCAGCGTTTGTACCATTTGCAGGGTATCTGCTTTTATTTGCAGTCCTGCACTCAGGGCCGTGATCCTTATATCAGCATCCTTATCTTTCAAAGCCTGCTGTACATACCCATTACCGTTGCCCGGTATTTTACTCAGCAGCCAAAGCGCCCTGGCGCGCATGCGCGAATTATTGGATTGAAATAATTTTTCCAAAGCAGGGGCAGCTTTTTCTCCTTCGCTGTTTAATTTTTGCCAGGCAAGATATCTTGTGGAAAGATTAGGACTCTGCAAAGCTTTTATCGCACCATCAATGGTTGTTACATCAATTTGGGGTACCGTATATTTTGTATTGCCTTTCGGTGTAACACGGAAAACTCTTCCCTTTTTAAAATCGCCGATATTGTGCCCGCCAACACCGGGGTCATACCAGTCTGCAATAAATACCGAACCATCTGGCGCAACGCAAACATCTGAAGGGCGGAACCAGTTATCGCCTGTGCCTTCTGCTATATTATTAATGGTGGCTTTATACCCCGCACCATCATTTGATACTGCGTAAGAGCGAACTACATTCGGGCCGGCATCACTATGTATAAGCTGGTTACGGAACCGCTCCGGTAACAGATCGCCTTCATATACCAGTATACCTGTTGGCGAACCGCCGCCGGTTTGCAGCATATTGGGCACCACACCCGGATCATTCAAATGCCAGTGGCGCAGTGGAATGGAGTCTTCAATATTTACCCTTCTTTCCGCCCAGTATGCACCGGTCACTTCGTCTTTGTACCCAAATTTTCCATACTGCATTACATAATTAATACGAACACCTTTATTGCCATCATCATCATTGTCAGACTGCCAGAGCGTTCCATAAGAATCTTCTGATATTTCGAAAGGATTGCGGAAGTTGCTGCCCAGCACTTCAATATTTTTTCCATCAATATCACAGCGAAAAGCCATGCCTTCCCTCCATGGGTTGCCGCTATGCGTAATATCATTTCCGTATATATCTTTTAAAAGCTTACCGTGCTTATTTCTCAGGCTATCTCCTTCGTTGCCAAAATTAAAATACAGCTTACCATCCGGCCCAAAACTGAAAGCATGTATAGCATGATCGTGCTCAACGCCGCTAATGCCGCTAAAGAGCGTATCTTTTTTATCTGCAACGCCATCACCGTTCTCGTCAGTAAATACAAATACATCAGGGCTGCGCGATACAATCACCTTATTGCCCAATACCGCTATTCCAAGTGCGGAGTTAATATCCGCTCCCTGGTAAAAAACGGTTTGCTTATCGGCCTTGCCATCTTCGTCTGTATCTTCCATAATTACAATCCTGTCTCCTTGCGGGTTGTACGGGTTGTCAGGATGCAGCGTATGCCTGTAATTGTAGCCTTCACAAACCCATACTCTTCCTTTTTCGTCAATATCCATATTGGTAGGATTAACCAGCATAGGTTCACTGGCAAAGAGCGTTATATCTAGATCATCAGGCCATTTTATGCCTGCTAAAGCATTTTCCGACAGGTGCTTTTCTTCTTCTGAAAGCTGTTTTGCTTCAGCAGGCTTTTTACCAGGCTGGTCGCAGCTATAATATAAGCTAAGCGTAGTAAAAATTAACAGTGCGTTTCGTTTAGAAAGCTTAAGGAACGACGCTAAAAAAAATTGCATGACAAGATGTGTGGGTTTGAAAAATATTATTTTAGGAAAGGTTAAATGTAAAAAAAATTATGATGTTAACTTAAACTGAGGCAGGGATTTATTGCAACCTGCTCCGTTCAATATCAAACATTTTGTCCGGTACCGGACACTTTTTCAGAAACAGGTTTTCATAACTAATTCATTTTTACTCATTTCTTTTTGGCACTCCTCTTGGAACAAAATTGTTCTAAAATTTTGTATGGATACGCCGATCGAAGAAGAAGTAAGGTTGAAAAGAAAAAAGAAAACGGTAGTTGCTTTGATCATAGCAGCAGTTGTCATAGTCCTGTTGGTATGGCTGCTCCGCGCTTCTCTTTCTTCTTCTGTAAAAAGGTCTTCTATTATTACAGCCGTAGTGGAAACAGGCGATATTGAAAACACCATTACCGCATCGGGTGAAGTATTACCTGAATTTGAAGAAACTATATCAAGCCCGATAAACGCATCGGTTCAACAGGTGGAGCTGAATGCCGGCAGCCAGGTAAAGGCGGGGCAATCGGTGCTTACCCTTGATAAATCTGCCGCTCAAACGGAATATGAGAAATTAAAATTCCAGCTCGAATCAAAACGCAACGATATCCGGAAGCTGAAGCTTGAGCTGGACAAGAGCTTTTACGATATTCAATCAAACAACGATGTGAAGCAGCTCCGCATCAACAGCCTCGAAGCAGATGTGGAGAATGCCAAACGATTGTTCAAAGCCGGTGGTGGTACAAGAGAAGATATTGAAAAAGCGGAGCTGGATCTAAAGGTAGCGAAGCTGGAAAAGCAGCAACTGGAAAATGAAATAAAGACCAGGCAGCAAACCATGCAGGTGGAAATGAAGGAAGCGGAGATAGCCGCAGCCATACAGGAAAGCGACCTGCGTGCGCTGGAACGCAAGCTGAAGCTGGCCAATATAGTTGCCAGTCGTGATGGGGTAGTAACCTGGATAAACAAAAACATCGGCACAAATGTGCATGAGGGAGAAGCGCTTGCCCGTATAGCGGACCTCAGCAGCTTTAAGGTGCAGGGAAGTGTTTCTGACAATTACCTGAATGAATTGCGCAGGGGCATAACCGCCATTGTGCGCACCATTGATACGGCATTCAGAGGAACCGTAGTAAATATTCAGCCCTCTGTGCAGAATAACCTGGTATCATTCGATATACAACTGGACGACAGGAACAATAAGCTGCTCCGTCCGAACATGAAGGTTGACGTATACCTGGTAACCGCATCGCAGCATAATATACTGCGCATTGCTAACGGCCCTGCATTTAAAGGCGCCAGCACCCAGGATATTTTTGTAGTGAACAACAATAAAGCGGAACGCAGAACAGTGCAGACAGGTATGAGCAATTTTGATTACGTGGAATTGAAGAACAATGTAAAAGCCGGAGAAGTGATCATTATTTCAGACATGAGCAGCTTTAAGAATGCAAAAGAAATAACCATTGATAATTGAATATAATGAAAGGGGTAATATGTTATATAATGATGGTTATGTGCTGTAACGGCGTAAATGCACAATTGAAAGATGATACCATCCTGCTCACGCTGCAGCAGGTGGTTGATATGTCTAAATTAAGATCTATTGAATCGAAACAGGCCATTACCACGCGGGAAACAAAATACTGGCAATACCGTACCTATCGTTCCAATTACCAGCCGCAGTTATCGCTGAACGGTACATTGCCCGGTTTCAACAAAACATTCACCGAGGTGCAGCAGCCGGACGGTACTATATTGTTTCAGTCTGTGCACAATAATAATTCTTCGCTCAACCTGTCTTTCAGCCAGAGCATCTCTGCCACCGGCGGCACGGTATACGGCACTACGCAACTGCAACGGTTTGATGATTTTGACCGGAAAAATACATTATACAACGGCGTACCTTTTGGCATAGGCTATATGCAGCCTTTGTTCCAGTTTAACAGCCTGTTCTGGGATAAGAAAATAGAGCCGCTGAAATTTAATGAAAGCAGGCAGGCCTTCATAGAATCCATGGAGCAGATCGCCATAAAAGCGAACGGCTATTTTTTTGACCTGCTGCTGGCGCAGGTGAACCTGCAGATCGCACAAACCAATTTAACGAATACGGAAAAGATACAACAGATCGCCAAAGAGAAATACGATCTGGGAAAAATATCAAAGAACGAGATATTGCAATTGCAACTGGAGCAGCTCAAAGCGCAAAAAGCTACGGGCATTGCCAAACGGGATAAAGAAATCGCTACATTGAACCTGCGCGCCTATACCGGGCTGAACAATACAGAGCATATTGCATTGATGATCCCGCAATCTGCTATTGATATGCAGGTGTCAACTGATAAGGTACTGGAAGAAGCCTACGCCAACAGGAGCGATGCTATCGCGTTCGTGCGCAGAATAGCAGAAGCTAATCGTGATGTGGCAAAAGCAAGGGGCGATAATGGATTGAATGCGGCACTGACAGCGCAATTGGGCTTTTCAAAAAGCGCGGCAACAGTGCCCGGCGTTTACCGGTCGCCGCAAAACCAGCAGGAAGTGCAACTGATCTTCACGATACCAATACTGGACTGGGGAAGATCAAGATCAAGAACAAAAACGGCACAGGCTAATATGCAGTTCACGGAATATGCGGTGGAGCAGGATAAGCAGATATTTACACAGGAGATCGTTACGCAGGTAACTCTTTTCGATATGATGAAGGAGCAGTTGCAACTGACTGCCAACGCTGACAGCATTGCAAGTGAAAAATACCAGATAGCGAAGGACAGGTATGTGCTGGGTAATCTCAGCATCACCGATCTCAGTATAGCCTTCCAGGAAAAAGACCAGGCTAAGCGGGATTATATCGCCGCGCTGCGTGATTTCTGGGGAGCCTATTTCCAGTTGCGATATTTATCGCTGTATGATTTTGAGAGGAAGGAGAAGATAGAATACGGAAGGTGAATGGGCAATAGTGAATAGGCAATAGTGAATTGACAATGTGAGAAGTGAAACGTGAGAGGTGAGGGTGTAACCTGAAACTTGTAACCCGAAACAATAAACTACAAATATATGATCCATTTACAGAATATAGAAAAAGTATACCGCACGGATACGGTAGAAACGCTGGCATTGAGCAGTATCAGTCTTAATGTAGAAAAGGGAGAGTTCCTTTCCATCATGGGGCCGTCGGGTTGTGGCAAAAGCACCCTGTTGAATATTATGGGGCTGCTTGATACTCCTACCAAAGGTGATGTTAAGATTGATGACCAGAAAACAGATCGCTTTTCAGACAAAGAGCTGGCGCAGTTCAGGAACAAAAAGCTTGGCTTTATTTTCCAGAGCTATCACCTGATCAACGATCTAAAGGTGCTTGACAATGTGGAGCTGCCGATGCTTTACAGGAGCAGTACTTCAAAAGAAAGAACAGGTCTTGCCAAAGAAGCACTGGAAAAAGTGGGATTAAGCAACCGGGTAAGACATTTTCCCACGCAGCTTTCCGGCGGACAAAAGCAGCGGGTGGCTATTGCAAGGGCTATTGTCGGTCAACCGGAAATTATTTTGGCTGATGAGCCAACGGGTAACCTTGACAGTGCTATGGGCAACGAGATCATGGAGATACTGCTTCACCTGAATAAGACAGAAGGCACTACCATAGTGATGGTAACCCACGATGAAAATATGGCCGGGAAAACACACCGGCTGATAAGGTTGTTTGATGGAAGCCAGGTTAGCTGATAGCAGTGGGCTGTGGGCTATCAGCGATGGGCAATGGGCTGTCAGCAGTGGCCGTGAAACCTATAAGGTTTGCCGGGCAGCATTGCAGCGCTGCAAACCTTATAGGTTTAGTCCTTAATCAGCTTTCAGCCGTCAGCAGTGGGCAATGGTTAAACGTGAGACGTGAAAAGATAGACGTGAGTGGCGCGAGCCTGAAACTTGTAACCTGTAACAAAAAAACTAAACCTCAAACTTTTTTATGCTAAAAAATTATTTCAAAATAGCCATTGCGGTTTTAAAGCGCAGGAAGTTTTTCACTTTCATCAGCCTGTTTGGCATCAGCTTTACGCTCACCATACTGGTGGTGCTTGCCGCGTTTATTGATAAGGTGGTGAATGATCGTTACCCGGATAAAAAAAGAGACAGGTCTTTATATACCAATAGAATGACGGAAAAAGGAGAGCACTCTTTTAATGGTAGTGCGCCTTCTTTTTATTTCCTCGATCATTATGTAAAAAGCCTGAAAACACCTGTGGCGCTTGGCATATCTTCCGGGTTTAAAGGCACCAATACCTATGTCAACAACAAAAAAATTGCCATCAACTACAAATACACCAATGCTGAATACTGGGATATAACAGAGTACGCCTTTTTAGAAGGCAAGCCTTTCACAAAGCAGCAGATAGACAACAGCGAGCGCGTAGCCGTAATATCTGAAGATGCGAAAAAAGCTTTTTTCGGAAATGTGCCTTCTGTGATGGGCAAGTATATAGAAGCAGATAATGTGCAATACCGGGTGTGCGGCGTTGTAAAAAATGTTCCTATCACTTTGTATATGATGTACAGTGATATTTATCTTCCCTATACTGTTTCAAAAATTGATTATAAAAGCAATACAGGGTATCGTGGTGATTACTATGGTATATTGCTTGCTCCTACCCGTGCCGATGTGCCGAAAATGAAAGAAGAGTTTGACCAGATGGTGAGCAAGCTGCCCATGAGCAGTAAAGAGTTCAATAAAATTTACTGCACTGCAGAAACTTTTATTCCCGCGTATGTAAATACGGGTGATGATCGAAAGTCTGGAATGGCATACGCGGTTACAGCCATAGGCATTTTCATTTTGTTGGTGATGCTGTTGCCAACGCTCAATCTCATCAACATCAATGTTACCCGCATTATGGAGCGGTCGTCTGAAATCGGTGTAAGAAAAGCATTTGGCGCATCATCGCGCACCCTGGTTTACCAGTTCATTGTAGAAAATATTATCCTCACATTGATCGGCGGGGTCATCGGCTTTATACTTTCTTTTATTGTTTTACAAATGATCAACAGCGCCAGCCTGATCGCGAACCTTGAGCTGCGGTTGAATTTTACCGTGTTGTTCGTCGGCTTATTGGCCTGTTTCATTTTCGGTCTGCTGTCGGGCGTATACCCGGCATGGCGTATGTCGAGGCTCAATGTAGTAAACGCATTAAAAGCGCAATAACCATTCTTCTTTATTTTTAATACAACACTATATGTTCAGGCATTTATTTAAAATCATCTGGAACAAAAAGAAGCAAAACTTTTTGCTGATCACGGAAATGCTGATCTCCTTCCTGGTAATGTTTGCCGTATTTACGATGCTGGTACATTTTTACCGCAATTACAAAACGCCCATGGGAATGCAATACGAGAATGTGTGGGTGATCAATTACAACAACACCTTAAAAACGCAGAACAAAGATTCCATCATGCTTTTTTATGAGGGATTGAAACAAACCATTCGCTCCATGCCACAGGTAAAAGGAGTAAGCTATTCCAGCGGGAATGTTCCTTTTTCGCAAAATACCATGATGAACGGCTATGACTACAATGGTAAACATATCAATCCCAATTTCTGCCAGGCAGATAAAGATTATATTGGTGTGCTTCAAATACAAATGACGGAAGGAGAATGGTTTGGCAAAAATGATATTAATGCGAGGGCGCGGCCGATAGTGATCAATGATAAATTGAAGCAGGCCTTTTTCGGAAATGAAAATGCTGTCGGGAAATTTTTAGGGGAAGACAATAAGCTAAAGATCATTGGCGTGGTAAACGATACCAAGATGAAAGGAGATTATACCGACGTAGGCTATTGGTTATACGATAAAATAGATACCGCTTCCATGCCCTGGACAAACAGGATACTGGTTAATGTTGCGCCCAATGCGGATGCGGCTTTTGAGGGGCAGTTATATAAAACTGTTGCCGACATGATGAAGGATTCCAATATCGAAATAGAGCATCTTACCAATAAACTAAAGGATATAAACTACTGGGCGCTGGTGCCCATGATCACCCTCTCCATAATAGCCTGCTTTCTTATCATTAATGTAGCGCTGGGTTTATTTGGCGTGCTGTGGTATAATATTAATAAGCGAAGGGGAGAAATAGGTTTACGCAGGGCAGTAGGCGCTACAGCCATGTCGGTATCATCGCAGTTGGTAGCCGAAGCGCTGATCCTGGCGACGTTTTCCTTAATAACAGGTTCTTTTTTCGCTGTTCAGTTTCCATTGTTGAACGTGTTTGACCTGCCTGCCGGGGTTTATGTAACAGCCCTGCTGATGGCAATAGTCTTTATATATGTGCTGGTATTGATCTGTTCGCTCTATCCCGGGCGGCAGGCGGCAGGTATATACCCGGCGGTGGCGTTGCATGAGGAGTAGGGGAAAAGTCACAGGTTCAGGTTTCAGATGAAATGCAGACAACATTGCCTCCCCTAACCCATTTTACTACCTTTGCAACCGAACCACTTAAAAGTAAATGGATATAGAACAATCAAAATACACTCAATTAATTAATGAAATAGGCAGTTTACTGCAAAAAGGCAAAGAACAAGTTGCCCAATCCGTAAATACTATTTTGGTGCAAACTTATTGGCTGATTGGTCAGCACATCGTAGAATTTGAGCAGGGTGGCAAAGAAAAAGCGGAATACGGAAGTTTCCTTTTTGAGAAACTTTCCAAAGACCTGACAACACTTTATGGAAAGGGTTTTAGCAGAGCTAACTTGTTGTATATGAGAAAACTTTACCTGACATTTCCAAAAAGTGAGACACTGTCTAACGTTTTAAGTTGGAGTCATTATTTTGAAATTTTGCGCTCTGACAACGAACTTGAAATCAGGTTTTACCTAAAACAATGTGAAAAGGAATATTGGAGCGTTCGGGAATTGAAACGCCAAATGAAAAGTATGCTGTTTCACCGTTTGGCTTTAAGTAAAGATAAAAAAGGAGTGTTGGAGCTTTCTAAACAAGGTCAGGAAATTCAAAAAGCGGAAGATATTTTAAAGGATCCATATGTTTTGGAGTTTTTGAACATTCCTCAAACTCATCAATACTTTGAAAGTGAATTGGAAAAAAGATTGATTTCCAACTTACAAAACTTTCTTTTGGAGTTGGGAAAAGGCTTTACGTTTGAGAAAAGACAATACAGAATTTCAATAAGCGGAAAGCATTTTTATGTCGATTTGGTTTTCTATCACCGAATTTTGAAATGCTTTGTTTTGATTGATTTAAAACGCGGAGAAGTAACACATCAGGACGTTGGTCAAATGAATTTGTATCTGAATTATTTCAAGAAAGAAGTAAACACAGAAGGCGACAATCCACCAATCGGGATAGTTTTAGGTGCTGATAAAGATCATGTTTTAGTGGAATATGCTACCGAAAGCATCAGCAATCAATTGTTCATAAGCAAATATCAGCTTTACCTGCCTGACAAAAAACAACTTGAAAACGAACTGAATAAGTTATTAGATAACGAACAATAAATTTTTCATGCAGGTTTTGAAGGACGATTGGCAGCTTTCACCCTATCCCGTTCACCCTCACCTATACCGGAAAATTCCTAAATTGCCCCACTACCATGATCTTAATTATTGATGATGATATCGCCGTAAGAGCTTCGCTTACATTGCTGTTGCAAAGCGAAGGGTATGCAATAGCAACTGCTGCTTCAAAGGAGGAAGCATTAACTGTTCTTTCGCAGGAAGCCGTCCGCTTAATTATCCTTGATCTTAATTTCTCCATTGAAACTTCCGGCACAGAAGGCATGCAATTGCTGGAAGAAATAAAAAAGCGTAACGCCGCCATACCCGTCATACTGATAACCGGCTGGGGCACGATAGAGCTTGCCGTGAAAGGGATGAAGCTGGGCGCCGTTGATTTTATCAATAAGCCCTGGATCAATGAATACCTGCTGCAATCTGTGAAAACAGTATTGCAACTGAAGGAAACAAGATCAACCCATAAAACAAGGAAGCAGTTAGACGAGCAATATCATCTCAAATATATTATCGGGGAAGACCCGCGCATGCTGGAGCTGCTTGAAACGGCAGGCAGGGTTGCTGCAACAGACGCATCGGTGCTGATAACCGGTGAAAGCGGAACCGGGAAAGAGCTGATCGCCGAAGCCATCCATCAAAACAGCTTGCGGGCTAATAAGCCGTTTGTAAAAGTAAACCTGGGTGGTATATCCACTTCTTTGTTTGAAAGCGAAATGTTTGGCCATGTGCGCGGCGCCTTTACCGATGCAAGAGCCGACAGGATCGGCCGCTTTGAAATGGCCAATAAGGGAACTATTTTCCTGGATGAAATAGGGGAGCTTGACCTGAGCAGCCAGGTAAAATTGCTGCGGGTATTGCAGGACAGGACTTACGAAGTGCTGGGCAGCAGCCGCACCAAAACCGTTGACATAAGAGTGGTATGCGCTACCAACAAGAACCTGGATGAAATGGTGCCCAGAGGGGCTTTCAGGGAAGATCTTTTTTACAGGATCAATCTCATCAGTATACACCTCCCGTCTTTAAGGGAAAGAAAAGGGGATATCCCGTTGCTGGTAAATTTTTTTCTCCATAACATGAAGGAAATTTACAATCGCCCCGGGCTTTCGGTTACTCCCGCTGCCATGAAATGGCTGGAGCAATTACCGCTGCCGGGCAATATCCGCCAGCTAAAGAACCTGATCGAACGTTCCGTATTGATCAGCGCAAAAGAAAAATTAGATATAGAAGATTTCCGTTCGCAGCTTGCTTTATCGTCCGTAAAAAAAGGCAGTATACAATTACCCGAAGTAGGGACTTTAACGCTGGATGAAATTGAAGTGCTGATGATCCGGAAAGCCCTTAGCTTTCATAATAATAAAATAGCAAAGGCCGCAGCTTCGCTGGGGCTTACCCGCAGCTCCCTGTACCGGCGGCTTGATAAGCACAATATTCCCTACGATGAAAGCCAGGACTAAATACATCCTGTTTGTAGTTATACTGCATCTCATCGCGGTAACGCTCACCTGGTTTATTTTTGAGAATAAGGTATTCTTTATTGTTGCCGAGGTTTTTATCATCATTTCCATCATCCTTTCCTGGCAGTTGTACCGGCAGCTTATTCAACCGCTGAGGCTGCTGATGGAAGGCACACAGGCAATAAAAGACAGGGACTTTAACGTTAAATTTTTACCCACCGGCAAGCATGAGATAGACGAACTGATCGCGGTATATAACCAGATGATGGATGAGCTGCGCAGGGAACGCACCAGGCAGGAGCAGCAGCATTTCTTTCTTGAAAAGCTTATTCATACTTCACCTACCGGGATTATCATTTTAGACTTTGATCAGCGGATCCACGATATTAACCCGCGGGCCTTACAACTGCTGCAGACAGAAAGAGCGCGGCTTTTGTCGAAATCTGTTTATGAGATATCACATCCTGTTATTGTGCAATTGCGCGACCTGCAGGTAGGTGGCTCCAAAACTTTTACATTTAATAATGTAGCCACTTATAAAATTCAAAAGTCATCTTTTGTCGACAGGGGCTTTCCGCGTCAATTTATTATGATAGAGGAGTTAACAGCCGAAATATTAGCTGCCGAGAAAAAAGCATACGGAAAAGTGATCCGTATGATGGCGCATGAGGTGAATAATAGTATCGGCTCGGTAAATTCCATTATTCAATCAACGGTTATATCAGATACCTTGTGGAAGAACGGGGAGCATGTTTATTTGAAAGATGCATTGCAGGTTGCTATAGAACGCAATTACAATCTCAATGTATTTATGCGCAATTTTGCCGACCTGGTGCGGCTTCCTGATCCCCAGAAGAAAAATATCAACCTGCCGGAGATGATACGATCCATCATAAAATTGATGGAGATGAAGGCCGGGGGAAAAAATATCCAGTTCATATATGATATGCCTGGGGACACATTTTATATAACAGCAGATCCCCAGCAGATGGAGCAGGTATTGATCAATATCGTAAAGAATGCGGTAGAAGCAATAGCAACTGAAGGATATATATCTTTTAATATCAACCGGTACAAAAGGGAACTTACTATTGCAAATAACGGAAAGGAAATAACCGGAGAGGAATCAGCACAATTGTTCAGCCCCTTTTTCAGCACAAAAAAAGACGGGCAGGGTATCGGTCTTATGCTGATAAAAGAAATATTAACGAATCATGGCTTTGCATTTTCGCTGAAGACTATTGAGCCGGGTATTACGGAATTTGTGATAAGATTCTGATACGACCTTTTTAACCTGCCAGGTGTTACTACTGTTAAGTTAATTGTGAAAGGCCAAAGGATAAAGGCGAGAATCTCACGCCTGCCTGCCGGTAGGCAAGTCTTACGTTTCACTTCTCACGAACATCTGCCACATAATAGTCTTACCATAACATAACCTATTTTACAAGTGTAAAAGAATTAGCATCACCCATCCACTTTCCTTCCGGTGTATACAACGACAGCCGGTAACTACCCTGGGTAAAGCTGGTCACGGGAATACCTTTTTCAAGCTCGCTGTAAAAGATACCTGAGTCGGAAGCGCCCAGCACATCACTGAATATTAATGTATTTGATGTGGTATTCATGATTTTGAAATAGCATCTTGAAAATAAATTGCGCCCTTCAACCCTAAGCCCAAGCACTTTTCCGCCTGCTAATAATTGCTTAAGGCTCCATGTATCCGAGGTAACCGCAATCCTGTTGATAAAGGTTTCGGGCATAAGCCGTGTTTTGTAATCTTTAGATACACGCCTGCTCCCCGCAGCCGCAATCACCTTTACCCATGCGGTAGCAGTATCTTCAAACCTGTCTGTACCATAAAAATCCGGCGGAAGATTGACCGTAAATGTTTTATAATGATTCTCAGTAATTGTAGCTCCTGTTACTTCTATATCATTGCCCTCAAAAGCAATAAAAATTTTATCTGCTTCTATGGTCTCAAATTCCATTACATTATCAGGCCGTATACGGCTTGTGTTATCGCTGCGATTATTCACATTCACCAACTGGAGCTCTTTTTTAACGGTAAGCACCTGGTCGAAAGTAAAATCCTTAATTCCCCGTACTATTTTAAAATGCCCGTAGTTATTCAATCCGTACCAGATGCCAACAGGCAGCGTAACCACTACAACCGTATCTTTAAGCGATACGATCGGGCACTCGTTCTCTCCATAGAAATACACCTTTATTTTTGAAGGGTCCGTGCCAAAGCCTTTTCCTTTAATCGTTATTTCATCTCCCTCAAAAGCGGCATCGGGAGATATTTCAGTAATAACAAGCGGCAAATCATTTTGATCATCCGTTAAGTTCTTATTCTTGGAGCAGGCCGCCAGTATAAAAGCCAGGCAACAGAAAATAAGTTTATTTTTCATGAGTATTCATAGCACATTTGCTATACAATAAATCTAATACAACCCTTTGGGGAGCAAAAAAGGCAATGAGGAAGCGGCGCCTTATTTTTAGGGAGCGGCAGGGCAGCGGCATATTGACCAGGCAGCCCCGGTACTTTAAAACTTAAAATAGTAGTTTTGTATCATCGTTTTCTTCGCAATGACCGTTGACATATAAGAAGCTGATATTCCAACTTGTTCAGATGCGGCTTTCACACTTTCGAATATTTTTATAACCTTTCCTCTGGCATCTGTTTGCTTCACTTTTTTACATCGGCGTTGCGCCCGCCAGGCTTCGCCTGTCAGGAACCCGGCAACATTAATTTTCTTTTTTCCATATCCTTTTCGCCAAAGATATCCACCAGCGCTTCTTTGTCTGCCAGACAAAACACTTTGTATATCGGATGTATTTGCTCCAGCTTCACGAGCTGCGCCTGCAATGGTATCAAAAACGGCCAGGCGATAACCGTTCAGATCATATTGTGACACGGGCTGCCCCACCAGCTTGTTACGTCTTTCCAAATTAGCTGCCCGGATGGCGGCGACATCAATCTTCCGCAAAGTACCATAAGCCCATACAAAGTTATGCGCACAGACCTGCCGCCCTTTCAGCACGCTCACAATGCCGGCTTCAGGTGTGCCGGTAATCTTGCTGGCTACATTGATGCTGGGATATGTTTTTAGCTTTTTTCCGTTAAGGTCATATTGCGAAACCTGCCGGCAGGCAATATTGTCTGACTTTATTTTTCCTGTAGCTTTATAAACATCCAATGCCGTTATGAACTCCCGCTTTAACCGGTTTCGTTCTAAAACGCGCTGTTGTTTCCTCTTTAAATCCACCAGTATTAAATTATCGGGGTGAATATTTTTTCCATTGCCATCTTTGGTCAGCACCACCATGTGATAGTTGTCAAGATCGAACTTCTTTTTAAAACAATAATATACCAGCCGGGGAATACTGAATTTATATTTTAGCCCATTACTGACAATGGAACACATTAGGAAGAAAACATAATCTCCAACGGATATATTTTTTTGAAAGGCTATATCCACATACATCATTTTTGCTTTCATGTGGCGCTGTTTTCCGTCCTTACACATTATTTCAAAGTCTAATCGCTTCACCCTTCCCAGGTTGGATATCCGGTACATGCCATCCAGAAAAGGCAGGTCTTTCCATTCCTCCCCGTCAAGGTCATTCATTTCTTTATGCAGATAGGGATAGTCTTCTATGGTTTTTCTGAAATTCATGAACCTGATTTTATTTGGTGATAAAGCTATTGCCTTTAAGAAAATTTACCTAATACGGTACTGTGTTTCATCCTGATTTTCTTTGATCGTATTCACCTCCTTAGCGCATTATACTGTACCTTTGCGCCTCGTTTCGCCGGTGTGCGGGACTTTAAAATTATCAGCCGTTATGATCTCAGTGAACAATGTTTCGTTATCCTTTGGTAAAAGGGTATTATTTGATGAAGTAAACCTGAATTTTAACAAGGGGAATTGTTATGGTGTTATTGGCGCCAATGGCGCCGGTAAATCTACTTTTTTAAAAATATTATCCGGTGAAATTGACCCAACAAAAGGTACTATAGATATTACGCCCGGCGAGCGTATGGCGGTATTGCAGCAGAACCACTTTGCATTTGACAATCAATCCGCTTTACATACGGTAATGATGGGGCACAAAAAGCTTTGGGAAATAATGCATGAAAGAGATGCGATTTACGCCAAAGAAGATTTCAGCGAAGAAGACGGGCTGCGTGCCGGGGAGCTTGAAGGTGAATTCGGGGAAATGGGCGGCTATACCGCGGAAAGCGATGCGGCTACCTTGCTGGGAGAGTTGGGAGTTACCGAAGAACATCACCAGACATTGATGAAAGACCTGCCGGGCAGCATGAAAGTGAGGATATTGCTGGCGCAGGCTTTATTCGGCAATCCGGATATACTGATACTTGATGAGCCTACCAACGACCTTGATGTAGAAACCATCAGTTGGCTGGAAAATTTTTTGGCGGATTATGAAAATATAGTGATCGTAGTGAGCCACGACAGGCACTTCCTCGATGCAGTTTGTACGCATGTGGCGGATGTTGACAGGCAGAAAATTAAAATATATACGGGTAACTATACGTTCTGGTATGAGAGCAGCCAGTTGGCGGCAAGGCAGTTGAGCGATAAGAATAAGAAGATGGAAGAAAAGCGTAAGGATCTGCTTGACTTCATCGCCCGCTTTAGCGCCAACGCTTCTAAAAGCAAGCAGGCTACATCCCGTAAAAAAGCTTTGGAAAAACTGGTGATTGAAGATATTGAACCTTCAAACCGCCGTTATCCCGGTATTATTTTTAAACAGGACAGAGAAGTGGGTAACCAGGTATTGAATGTAGAAAAATTGTCGAAGAAAGCAGAAGGTGGAAGAGTGCTTTTCAGCGATGTTAGTTTTTCAGTGAATAAAGGAGATAAGATTGCGTTCTTTTCAAAAGATCATTTAGCACTTACTTCTTTCTTTCAGATAATTAACGGAGAAGAAAAAGCGGACGGTGGAAAATTTGAGTGGGGAACAACCATCACCAAAGCATACCTGCCAAATGATAACGCGCAGTACTTTAAAGATGGAAGTTTGAATCTGATGGATTGGTTAAGGCAATATGTGCCTCCGGCCGTTACTGATGCAGATGAACCTTTTCTCCGCGGCTTCCTCGGCAAAATGCTTTTCAGCGGTGATGAGATCATGAAAAAAACAAGCGTATTGAGTGGTGGGGAAAAGGTGCGATGCATGCTCAGCCGGATGATGATTCAAAATCCTAACCTTGTGATTCTTGATGAGCCAACCAATCACCTTGACCTGGAGAGCATACAGTCATTCAACGAAAGCATGGTAAACTTTAAAGGTGTTGTATTACTCACCTCACACGACCATACTTTTATGGAAACTGTTTCAAACCGTGTAATTGAACTAACGCCCAAAGGCATCATTGACCGCCTTACAACCTTTGACGGATACCTTGCAGACGAAAGGGTGAAGATGTTGAGAGAAACGATGTATGAAGGAAAGGGGGTAGCAGCCCCTCCCAGCCTCCCCTAAGGGGAGGAGAGAGAGCCTCTCCCGGCCTCTCCAAAGCCTGCCTGTCCGGCAGACAGGGAGAGGAGACCTAAACACAGTGGCCAGCTTTTCGGAGAGTTTGAAAAATAAAAACACTGTTGAGTGTTGAACAGTAGAATTAATGTAGCAAAAGTGGAAGCGATATAGTTCATAAAAGAGATGCAGCACCGCTCCCTTTCCCAAGGAAAGGGAGAAGGAGGGATAGGCTGTGTGACATGGCTGGTTGGATGGTTTTTTTATTTAACAACACATGGCCCGAAAGAAAAACAAAATCAGCGGATGGAAGGCTTTTCTGTACATGACAGGAGCTATGTTGCTGATAGCTGCAGTAATTTATGGCTATATAAAATATAAGGAATATCATGTTCATTTTGTGAGATATTCCGCTTTCGGTATTGATATTCCTGTTAATTATAATATTCATGGCATTGATGTATCTCATCACCAGGATGTAATTGACTGGGGCGAAGTAAAGAGCATGAATATAGAAGAGATGCGCCTGGGCTTTGCCTTTATTAAAGCCACAGAAGGATTGATAAATGTTGATCGCATGTTTAAGCGCAACTGGTTTAAAGCACGTGAAGAAGGGGTAACAAGGGGTGCGTATCATTTTTTTCTGGCAACAAAAAGCGGCAAAAAGCAGGCGGATAATTTTATAGCACAGGTGAATTTAGAACCCGGCGATCTGCCCCCGGTGCTGGATGTTGAGCAATTATACGGCGTGAAACCGAAAGACCTGCGCATTCGGGTAAAAGAATGGCTGACTACCATTGAAACATACTATAAAGTGAAACCCATTATTTATACCAATGTTGATTTTTATGATCATTACCTTGGTGAGGAATTTGATGAATATCCTTTATGGGTGGCGCATTATCTGCAACCGCAAAAACCACGGATCAAACGTATATGGACCTTCTGGCAACATAGTGAAACAGGCAGGGTAAACGGAATAATTAATAAGGTTGATTTCAATGTTTTTAATGGTGATTCATTAGCATTTCAACAATTATTGCTGCAATAAAAAATTATTATGGCAGGCAAAACAGAACCAGATATAAAAGAATTTTTGATAAAGATTTTACAGGCTGTTACCGCGCTGGTGGTTTGGGCTATTATCACCATGTTTTTTGGCTTGTATCTTGAGTGGGCGCATATCCATCATCACTTTAATATACTTAATGCCATATTTTATGTTTGGTTTGCGGTGAGTTTTATTGGCCTTATTTATTTCTTTTATAAGGTGTGGAAAAGATGATGCAGATAAAAGCACATCTGCCTCTTACAATATCATAATCCGTTAACAGCAATATATCCATGCTATAAAATAATCGGGCCGGCTTTTAAAGATGCCGGCCCGAATAGTTTTCTGAAACTGAATACGCGATCAAACGGACCAGTTATTTTACGCTAATTACCCTTATCATTAAACATCCAGCGCTTTTCTTAATACCGGCACTAACATCAGCCCGGAAGCATCCCTGCTATCTACCTGTAAAACTTCACCGGGACGATTAAAGCGATATCGCCGGCCGGTTATACTTCCTGTTACCGTTAAGGCTGTATTGCCGATATACTCAAACCGGGCATTTGCACTTTTATTATTTTTAGCATGTTCTCCCCCAGGTGAAATAATACCTGTAGTAGTTGTATGTTGCTGAGTAAGATGTTCCCGTTTACTTCCGCAGTTGCACATAGTTTTACATTTTAGTCTTCTTTATAATCCGGCGTGTTGCTTTTTCTGTTGCCGGTAAATTGTTCAAGCAGGCAAACAGCTCCTGATATTGCCAGCCAGTAAAGCAATATTTCCCACCACACATTTCCAAGCCATATTGCAAATGGAACCGCACCCCAGATGCTTACGCAATAAAAGCAGTCGAGCAGGCTTCCGAAAAAGCCTGTTCCTGCTCTTTTTCTTATATGATAGATAATGTCAAAAGGCCCGTCTTCCGCCTGCAGCAGGTGTGTAAGCCGCCAGGCAGCAAGCACGCTTATCAACATATACCAATACATATGTTAACTTTTACACTAATTATGGTTTGCGAATGCAGAACCCTCTTGCCAGTGATGAATAATGATAGAACCCGCTGCTGTGTACAATCGTTCTGTCTGTACCTCCAATCCATACATTATATCCGCAGGGCGGTATGGTTGCCGGCGTTTGTATCTGCCATGTGCCTGTTTGCCCTGTATTGGCAAGCGTGCCGCCGGCAAATGATAATGATGAGGTAATTACTCCGTCAATAAATATCACTGATCCTGCCGCTTCGGCTGCGGGCGTTATGCTTATTGACATGGAATGACAATGATCATCTGCAATTGAATAAGTGCCTGCAATAGTATCGCCCGGAATGAAGTCGCCGCAATTACCGGTTCCGTTTGTGATATTAATATCTACAGCAGGATATGTTTTATCTACATTAAATATTACGGTATTACTGCTGTATATAATGTTGTCCGTAACATCAAAAAACTCCATCCTTATAAAATGTTTACCTTCTTTTGTCGGCACAAATTTTCCAAAAAGATCATCTACGATTACTGTATTTGTAAATGGATTAGCCAGGTAATCCATCCAGCCCTCAGGCGCAACAGGCGTAAGCGTAATGAATGGAGATATTACGCCAAGCGTATCTGTTTTTATACTCACTGCATCCATTACCGGATGTTCTGCCGTTGCAGGCTCTGTAATGAGCAGCCTGTATTTGAAAATATGATTATTCTGGTTGAACAATCTTCCCCGTATCGTGATATTTCCATCAAACGGACTGTCATTGGCTGTAAATCCTAATGTATGCACACCGGTAGCATTACCTGTTATTGCGCTTATCAAATCTACCGGCATTCCGCCCAGCAATTCAATAAATGGATAAATTTCGCCAGGAGGCACATCTTTAGGCAATGGCTTTATTTCAACATTGCATTCTTCCCGGTCTCCCCAGGGCGCAATCCAATCCGGGTTAACCGGCGGCATTACACTCCAGGAAAGTATCACCCTTATTTTTGCTTTGCCTGTTTCGCACCACTTTTTCTGATATGCCGTAAGATAAACATGCAAAGGCGCGTTGTACCACAATCCTTCCTGTGGTATGGTGGGAATATCATGCACATTTACAGCGCTGGTGCCCATATATACCCAGCCTCCTCCAAAATCCATATAATAAGCCAGGTATTCCATACTGCCTTTTGTGCACAAACCGCCGGAATAACCAGTTGGTTTTTTTATCTGAACAGCCGCGTTGAGCAAATTATAATTCCTGTTCAGCCCTATACATTTTACTTCTTCATAGCCTGTATTAAATTCATTTTGCTTTAAAAAATCAAGCATGCTGCCCAGGTTAAGGTCATATTTTTTAAAGAGCTCAAACTTGTTGCCGGTTATTGCTGAATTGTTATTGAACAAAGCATATGCAAGCTGATGACCTATCCTGGCATCTTCCACCTGACCGGCGTAATATTTTTTAAGCTCCTGTAATGAAATATTTTCTTCCTTAACAGGTGGCGCACAATCGAAGTCTGCTGTTGCTTCGTCGAGCATTGCAAATTGTTGCTCATTGAGTTTAATATCCACCTGTGTGAACAGCTCATCAAAATAGCAGATGATACTTTTTGACGGCGCCGCCTGTATATACGCTTCAAGCCTGTTGCCCCAAATGGGTATCCACCACCAGTTACCCGGAGGCGGAACGGTATTCCATGAAAGGATGGCTCTTACAAGAGGCAATACTGCTTTTTTATCGCAGCAGCTTTTTCTTTTCGGCTTAAATGTTTTACCAACCTCATAGCATATATCACTGTCAAAGTTCAGGTCGTGTGCATCAAAATCAACCACGCCTTCATCATCCCATGTAGCGCCGTTATCATAGCTTACAAAAAATCGTACGAATTCTTTGCTGCCCGCGGTGCATGCGCCACCTGCATAGCCAAAGCTTTGCTTTATTTTTATATTGGCGCTTAACCACTCTTTGGCCGGGTTATAACTCACACAAGTCAGCTCTTCAAATGTGGTGTTGAACAAAAGCTCAACTACAGGCTTAAACTCAAGAATTTCCTTATTCTCTTTATCCTGCACTCCAAAGTAATTCGGGTTTTCAAGGAGCAATAATTTACTGTTGTTCCGGAATTCAACAAGCTTCGCAGCATCCTGCTGCCCTTTTTCATTCTTCTTCATAATAAAAGTTTTATTTGTTTGTAATAGAGGGTATAGGGTGGATGGTTGAAGGTGTAGGGCACATGGAGGAAGCGTAAGGTCTTACACCCTACACCTCACGCCTTTCACCTTGTATGGAGGTTTCTGAAAGATATTATTGAGCGGCGCCTTATTGCGAAACCATATGCCCGGCATATTGTTACCTCTTAGCTTTTACCTTTAACGAATACATTTTTTTAAACCCGCACAATTGTTTTTCTTTAGCCTTTATCTTTACCACATGGGTACTATCAGGAGGCAAAGCATTATCTCATCAATAGTTATATATGTTGGCTTTGCTATAGGTATGCTCAATGTGTATTTTTTTACCAAAGAGGGATTATTTGCAGAAGATCAGTATGGATTAACCGGCGTTTTTATCGCTATCTCACTGGCTATGCAGGCTTTTGCGGCTTTTGGCATGCCTTCTTTTGTTTATAAATTCTATCCTTACTACAATTATCATTTAGCCGGCAAAAAAAATGATATGCTCACCTGGGCTTTACTGGTAAGCATTACAGGTTTTATAATAGTGATGATTGGTGGCTGGCTGCTGAAAGATGTTGTAGTAAAAAAATACAATACCAATGCGCCGGAACTGGTGAATTATTACTACTGGATTTTTCCCATGGCATTCGGTCTTACTATTTATACCATACTTGAAGCATATACGCAGATCATAAAAAAACCTGTATTAACCAATTTTCTGCGTGAGGTTGAATGGCGGCTGTTTACAACAGTACTGATCGTACTATTTATTTTTCATGTCATAAAAGATTTTTCCCGGTTCATTAAGCTATATGCTTTAGGATACCCGGCCATTGCACTAACCTTACTTATTTATCTTATCTATTCAAAAAATTTCCACATTAATTTTTCCCCGAGTAAAGTAACAAGACGCTATCTTAAAAAGATCATTTCGTTTTGTGTATTTGTATATTCCGGTACGCTGGTTTTTACTTTATCACAGGTTTTTGATACTATAGTTATAGCCTCTGTATTGGATGGAGGGCTTGAAAAAGCGGCGATATTTACACTTGCGCAAACCATGACAAGTATTATACAGGCTCCGCAGCGCGGAATTGTGGCAGCATCTATCGCACATTTGTCGCAGGCATGGAAAGATAAAAACATTCCAATGCTGCAGAAGATATACCAGCGTTCTTCCTTAAACCTTCTGCTTTTTGCAGCCGGCATTTATTTGCTTATTGCATTAAATTATACTGAAGCAATTGTTACATTGAACCTGAAACCGGCATACCTGCTGGGCTTTACAGCCTTTGTTGTATTGGGACTTACTAAAGTTGTTGACCTTGGCACAGGTTTGAATGCACAGATCATCGGCACATCAAATTACTGGAGGTTCGAATTATTTTGCGGTATTATACTCCTGGCGTTTACGCTGCCGCTTACGTATATTTTTGTAAAGAAGTTTGATATACTTGGCCCGCCGGTGGCTACTTTACTATCAACGATTATTTATAATGCTATCCGGATCATTTTTCTCTGGAAAAAATTTAAGCTTCAACCGTTTACCAAAGAAACCATTTATGCTTTGTTTATCGCGCTTATATGCTATGCGATCTGTTATTTCACATTCAGGAATATGCATGGTTTTGCCGGGCTTATACTACGCAGCCTGGCTTTTGTATTGTTATACGGTGGCTGTGTAATAGCTTTCAATCTCTCGCCTGATGTGAAACCGGTATGGAACAGTTTAAAAAAGAGAGCGGGGTTTAAATAAATGCAGAACGCCGCATATTGTAAGAAGCTGTTTAAAAACGATTACAGGGATTTTTTGATATAATGATTGCCTACACTTTTAGCCACGAATCACACTCATTATCACGAATAATTCCGGTGTAACAACCTGGTTATTTCACAGAGGTACACAAAGGATACACAAAGAGCCACAAGGAATAATAAAACGATCCGTGTAACTTTGTGTATGCTTTGTGCCTTCAATGATGAGCTTTCGTTGCATCAGTTGAACAAAGTTTCGATAATTTTTCTCTTAAATACATAAATGTTGATTTAAATGCCAGACGATCAATATAAAAAGCACACTTCAATCAACAGAACTACCGGTCAGGCAGGCTGTATTGTCTTGTTTTAGTTTTTAATTAAGCACCCGGTATCCTTTGCTAACAGACAGTCTTTAAACGCTGCATTCACAAATAAACGGTAGGGTGCATGTTAAAGAGCTTTTCTATGATCGTTGTGACGATTTCATAACTTTATATTACCCTCAAAAAACCTATAAGTCAGCCTACTATGCCAGTTTGGTACGGTGTTTTGTTTTTAAGCACATAATTGATCCTTGCCAATAAATGTTTGGCAATACGAATAATGGCTTTGTTTCTATCCATCCTGCTGCAATAATGTTTGTATTTTAACAGCAGCGCCGGATCTTTTCTAATCACAGACCAACTGCTTTCTACCAGGGCTGCCCGCAAATATTGATTGGTGCGGGTGGTGATCCCCCTTGAATACTTCGTTTCTCCACTATCCTTAGTATCCGGCACCAGCCCTGCATAACTGCACAGATGGTCAAAATATTTGAACCTGCTTATGTCCTGTAACTCAAACAAGATCACTGCTGCATTAATAAGACCAATACCGGGAATACTCCTGAGCAATGCTATGAGGTATTGATATTCGGATTGGGTACATAGCTTACGCACCATCCGGGTTGCTTGCAGCAATAATCCCCGTGTTTGCTCATAATCTTTGATGTACAATGCCAATGTAGTTTGCAGCGGATCACTACCACAATCTATTGATTGTAACGCCTTCACAAAGGCTTTGCTCCAATACTGTTGGGTCTGGTAGCCTTTAGGCAACTGAAGACCGCTAAAATACAGTAATTGCCATATCCTGTTTTTGCAACGGGTTTGGTTGCGTACTATCTTTTCCCGTGCCCGCACCAATGAGCGACCATGTTCCCAAAGCGGTACGGGTACGTATACAGCTTTCATTTTCCTGCTTTGCAAATGATCACACAATTTACGGGCATCAACTTTATCGCTTTTTTGACGCCGTTCTTTATTGGTGGTAACCACATCGGCTGCATTAACCACCACACAATCAATCCCCTGCTGCTGTAACCACCGTTGCAGGCTTAACCCACTGAAGCCTGCCTCATAGCAAGCTTTAAAAGTGGCTCCCGGATATCGCTGGATCAGGTGCTTGTACAATACCCCGGCATCCGGATCCTGGGAAAAATCTTCTAAATGGTTATTAGCCGCAGGGTTTCCAACTTTCAAAAGGTTGGAAACCCTTTCCACAGCATCTTAGAAAAAAACTAATTCAATATTCAACAGTTGCTGGTTACGGATAATGGTAAGGGGGATGCGTTTGGTCCAGTTCAGCGCCTGGTAAGCATCCATTAGCTGGTTTACATCCTTTACAGGTTTTCCGCCGGCAGAAAGGATCACATCTTTGTTTTGCAGCCCCGACTGAGCAAGCGGGCTGTTGTTTTCAACAGATAATATGATGACGCCTGTTTCATCGGGCAGCCCGTATGCCGAACGATCGCCCAACCCATCTACTGACTTTATCATTCCGCCTAAGAAGCTGACTGCAACTGATTTGTCTGCCAGCCCCGCGTCGGTGATCAATACGGGTATCTGAGGTTGCAGGGAGATTTTTTTGAGGGAAGGCTTCTGCACCCCAAACGCATTCATCGGAAAATTTTTAAAGCCCAATGCCAATGCTGGCGAGTTGGGCGCTACGGTATAGTCTCCATGCGCGGGGTTTACAAACAGGGGGTCGCCTGCGATGCTGTTCTTATCGGTACCCCTTGATTGCGCATCGTGCAAAGCAGCCGTATCCGGAAATAAATTATGGTTGATCCTGCTTCCCCAGTCGTTTACCTGTATCGGCGCGTATTTTTTCATTACGATATTTCTTTCAAAAACATCGCCGCTGTTGTTGAACCATACATGCGGATGAAAAGAATTGTTGATCATAATATTGTTTTCAACAATACGGTAAAATCCTTCCCGTAATTTCAGCCCGCCGTTAAGACACAAATTATTGTAAATATGGTAGTTGCCGGAACCGTCATCAAGGTCTATGTCCCAGCCGTGATCGCAACGGAAACGGTTGTTGCGTATAATGGTTTGTTTTTGCGCGTCCAGCAGGATCAGCTCAGGATGTGCTGCCGCAAGACTGTCCATGTATTTTCTGCCGGGCGCCCAAAACCGGTCACGTCCCCAGGAATTGAATGAACCATGATCTCCTGTTTCTCTTACCGTATTAAAAACATCGTTGAACTCGATAATATGGCCTCCGAAAGCGCCATCGCCAATATTAATGCCTGCGCGGGAGGTTTGATAAATGCTGTTATGACTAACTGTAATTTCAGATGCTACCTGTATCTGCACACCTGTGGCTTGTTTTTCAATATCGCCAAGATCGTGCAAAAGATTATCGGATACGATGCAGTTTTGCGGGAAGTTATGGGTGAGCGGCCCCGGCGTTTTATCCAACTGGTTGTAAGGAACAAAATTTTCGTAGCCGAAGGATGGGGAGCGTACCGCCTTTGTGTCGCCGATAAAGCAAACCGCATTCGCCCCTGTATTATAAATATGGCAGCCGGTAATGGTATCGTATTTATTATAGTGGCTTACCATAACAGCGTTTCCGCCAATGCCTTCAAATACACAATCGGCTATCTTACAACTTTCAGTCCCGTCCAGTAAAATAGTGCCGCCCCGGTATATGGTCCAGTCGCTGCGCAGCAACGGCTCTTTGGTATCCATGAAGCTTCTTTCATTGTGCGCAAAGCGTATGCCTGTGATCTGTATATGTTTGAGCGGAAAGGCTTCGGTTCCCTTTAATTCAATGGTATTTTTTAATTGAGCAACTTCTATGGTTGCTTTTGTTATATCAATTCCCTGCGCGGGGTAATAATAAAGTATGTTTTTGCTTTTGTCCAGCCACCATTCTCCCGGGGAGTCCAGTTCTTCAAAAATATTTTCAACAAAACGGTACTTGTCATGCATTTTGTTAGGACGGTTGTTCTGCCAGCCACCTTCCATTTGCAGGTTGCCTTCACTATCGGCGCCGGTTATGCGATAATGGAAGCCGCCCCACTCATAGGCGTGCAGCGCGTGAACATACCCTCCTGCCGGGTTTTTCCATTTTTTTACCCTTTTGGGTGCAATAGCGTTTGCGGCGGTGCCATGAAATATCCTGGCTGCTGTATCGTAATTAGGATACCGTGCCAGCGGTTGCAGTATATTGTTGACATACATTCTTTCAAAAGAAATGCCGGCAGGAACATTTGACATATATATCCCGTTTTTCCAGGGCTTCCACTGCAGTTGCAGCCGTTTGCCGGCACTGATGGTTACCGCTTCGTTGTTGTAAGCGGTTATTTGTAAAGCAGCGGGTTGGAACAGGGTGGCATTGATAGTGATAGTTTCACCGGTATAGTAAATACCTTTCCGCAATGCGATGGTTACCGCTTTCGACTTTATTTGAGAAGCTGCTTCCAGCGCGTGGTGCAGGGTTTTAAAAGGCTTGCTGGCAGAACCGCTGTTCCTGTCGCTGCCATTGGGAGATACAAAAAAACTTACCTGTGCAGCCAGGTTTAAATAAAGGATTATTAAAGCAGCGAAGAGGAAGTATTTTTTTACTGATGCAGGCATGTGATTATACTGTTTTGTTACAGATGGCTGAATGTGGGTGAAATTAAAAGAATACAAAGCCGGAGCCAATTAAATTATTTTCCACCGTGGTTCGTGTCTCGCGACAAACCAAATTTTCGCATATAGGTACTACTGCTACAACAGACCCCTCGTACTTCGGGGTGACAGGCTACAGTGTAATGCTGAACTATGTTACTATTGCCAGGCATTTGTATCAATGCTGAACAACGTACCGCTGCTTCCGCCGTGGTTCGTGTCTCACGAACCACAAAACCAATGGCGCGGGAATGGTTCGTGAGACACGAACCACGGCAGAAAACTACGGCGGAAAGGCGGAAAAATATTAATATGAACAATAACCGGCCACCCGTTCATGATAAGACCGGCGGCCGGTTATATTAAATAATTAACCCTTATTCATATGTAGGGTTTTGAAGGATATTGTTGTTGGTGATCTCATTGTCCGGGATATACCATGTGTTATTGTATGTTCCTATAGGATGCACCAGTTCCGGGCCCCTTATTGTTTGTATCCGGTTCAGGGTATTGGTTCTTTTAAGGTCGTACCAGCTATTTCCTTCCAAATGCAGTTCCCATTTTCTTTCCATCAAAACCGCTTCTCTGAAAGTGTCTTTGGTAAGTCCTGCCAGGTCGGGTACATGAGTTGGGTCCGATTTGTTTACACGGGCTCTCCATCTTATTTTATTGATGTATTGATAAGCATTCCCCGGCCCGTTTATTTCATTTTCTGCTTCTGCCGCTATCAAATACATTTCTGCCAGCCTTAATAACGGCACTGTATATTCCAATGTTCCGGCATTGGCGTTATTTACACCTTCGTCTATCCAGTTGAGGTTTACAAATTTTTGAAAGAAGGGAGCGAGTGTTCCGCCGGGCGCCACATAGTTTTCTTTAATACCCCACGCTTTTCTTTGATCGCCGGCTGCAAAGCTGTTGATAAACCATGTGGCAGGCGTGAGTATATACCCATATCCGGGAGCTGTGGCGCTGTTTTGCATAAGCGGGTTGCCACCCACGCCGGGTTGATAGGTTTGCTCCCAGATGCTTTCTGAAGTATAGGTTGTTTTATGAAATGCTTCCGCGTAATCGTTGTTGAGTGTAAACTTTCCGGAATTAATAACAGCAAGCGCCTTATCCCTGGCGTTGCTGTAATATTGGGTTTGATTGAGCGGGTTGCCTGCCATGGTAAGGTATACTTTTGCCAGCAAGGCTGTCGCTGCCAGCTTATATACTCTTCCTGTGGTGGCATTATCCGGCAGGTTAAGCTCTGCATAAGTGAGGTCTTCTACAACCAGGTTATATACCTCCTGTTGCGGGTTTCTTTCAAATTGAACATTTGCCAGGTCTTCCAATGGCTCTGTCCGTAAAGGCACATCGCCAAATAACTGAACCAGTTGAAAATAAGCATACGCCCTCAGGAAGCGGGCTTCGGCTGAAAAGGAGCTTTTTTGAGCGTCCGGTAAAATAGTGGATTCTCCTATTTTTTTCAGGATGAAATTAGCGTCTTTAACAATGGCATAATGATTGGCCCATAATGCTCTTACACAGTAAAAGAAGGGTTGGTGATTATTCTGGTAAACAGGCAGCCCCTGCTCGAATGAGCCAGACACAGTGCCAATAATATCACTAAAACTTTCCCTCGATATCCAGTTGTATCCGCCTATTGTGGAAGGAATTGTTCTGTAAATACCCATTACCGTGAGCTCGTAGCTTGACGGGCTTGTATAAAACGCGTTAGGGCTTACAAATGTTTTGGGGTTTTCTTCCAGTATTTTTTTACAGCCGGGCAATATCCATATTGCCAGCAGGAAATAAGTAATGATTTTGAAAGTAGCTTTCATGACAATGCGTTTAGCAATTAAAAATTAATTTTCACTCCACCGGTGATGGCCTTGGTTGCGGGATAGTTGCCGCGGTCCCATCCATTGATGGTTGCCGACTGCCACGATGTTTCAGGGTCATAGCCTGAATACTTTGTGATCGTCAGCAGGTTCTGCGCGCTCATATATAATTGCAGGGAAGATATCTTTAGGCTGTTCGTGATATTTACAGGAAAGTCATACGCAAGCGTGATATCACGTAAACGTATATACGATCCGTCTTCTACCCATAAGCTGTTGGCATAATCCCTTATATCGTTTCCGCTGTTGGCGCTGGGCTTATCAAACATGTTGGTTCCTTTACCTGCCTGCCAGCGGTTTTCAAAAGCTTCCCTGCTGGGCGCCCATTTTCCGTTTAGCGTTATATTGTATTTCCTGAATTCATTGACTATATCATTGCCGTAAGATCCCACAAAGAGGAAGGATAAGCTGAAGTTCCTGTATGAAAGGTTGTTACCAAAGCCAAATGTAAGCTTAGGCTCAAGGTGGGTAAGGATGATACGGTCGTTGCCGTCAACAACACCGTTGCCATCTGTATCCTGGAATTTATAATTGCCGGCTTTTTTGGTGGGTTCGCCATTGGCAACCGCTTCTTCATCGGTTTGATATACACCCAGCACCTTGTATCCGTACAATTGCTGCATGGAGTTGCCAATCATCATGGGAAACCAGTTACCGCCGGTACCTACCTCTTTGTATGTGATAGGATTGCCAAGCGCGTCTTTTCCGAGGTCTATTAATTTTGTTTTGTTGCTGGTAAGGTTAACTGTAGATGTCCAGTTTACGCCTTCTCCTCTTAATATGGTTGTACTTACCTGGAATTCGAAACCTTTGTTCCCCGTTGCTCCCGCGTTTTGTAAAACACTTCCAAAGCCTGTGTTGGGAGGCAGGGTTACGTTCAGCAGGAGGTCTGTTGTTTTTTTACTGTAATAGTCTGCCGTAATCTGTAGCCTGTCGCTAAACAAACCCAAGTCCAGGCCAATATCAAACTGGCTGGTGGTTTCCCATTTCAACGACCGGTTTTCAAGCCGGCTTGAATAATAGGTGGTAACAGCCGTATTGTTAATGGTAACATTGGTATTAGATAGCTGGCCGAGTGTTTGGTAAGGGGAGATTGCCTGGTTACCGGACATGCCGTAGCTTGCCCTGACTTTAAGATTGGATACATATCTCAGGCTTTTCATGAAAGACTCTTCCGAAATTTTCCACGCAACCGCACCCGATGGAAAGAAGGCGTACTTGCTGTTTTCGCTGAATTTGGAAGATCCGTCGTATCTGCCGGTTACCGTAAAAAAGTATTTACCATCATAAGCGTAATTAACGCGACCCAGGTAAGACAACAGCCTGGAATCTGTTAGCCCTGAATTGGTATTGGTGGGGCGCACGCTGGCAGCCGCTAAATTATTGTTCAGGTAGATGTCGGTGAGAAAACCGGAGAAGGTTCCACTATTCAGATTTTCAGTTTTGTTTTCCTGGAATGTAATTCCACCCAGCGCATCTATGTTGTGTTTCCCAAATTTCTTTGTATAGGTAAGGATGTTTTCGTTGACAAAAGCACTGGAGTTTCCATAATTTTTGAAGGCGCCTCCGTTTACATATAAACTAAGTGTGCTGGGCGCATAGTAATCTAATTTGGACCAGTTGTTATCAATACCCGCGCTCAGTCGTAGCTTCAGGTCTTTGGTAATGGCGTAAGAAAGCGCTACATTGCCAATGATCCTGAGCGATTGGCTGGGACGATACTCTTCCTTCGCCATACCATATGGGTTGGTTTGCCCACCTGTAAAAATAGTATACTTGCCGTTTGCATCATATATGCCTTGTGTGGGAGGCATTACCATGGTAGTAAAAGGCACGCCGCCATTGCCATCGGCATTAAAGTAGTTATTTTGAAAATAGTTGGATTGCTGTAAAGACAGGCTCACATTCGCGCTGATCTTTTCGCTGACCTTTTGATCCAGGTTAGTTCGGAATGAGAATCGTTTAAAGTTGGAGTTTTCTATGATCCCGTCCTGGTCGAAATAACCAACGGAGGTATAGTATTTTGTTCCCGCGTTTCCGCCGGATACAGAAAGGTCATGATTGTGTACGGGTGCGGTATTGTATACCACGTCCTGCCAGTCTGTTCCCTTGCCGGCCAGTGAATCAATCTGCGTTTGTGTCCAAACCTGCGATTGTCCATCGTTAGCAGCTACTTCGTTTTGCAGCATAGCGAACTCCTGCGCATTAACGATATCCATTTTTTTTCGCAGCGATTGTGCGCCGTAATAACCGTTATAGGATACCCGGGCTTTTCCTTCTTTTCCTTTTTTGGTAGTGATCATAACAACCCCATTGGCTCCCCTTGAGCCATAAATGGCGGTTGATGAAGCGTCTTTTAATACTTCAATTGTTTCAATGTCAGCCGGGTTAAGCTGAGCCGTCAGCCCGTCGAGCGGAAGCCCGTCTACTACATATAAAGGATCATTGCCGGCTTGTATGGAATTGGTTCCCCGTATTTTGATAGAAACGCCTTCTCCCGGCTGGCCCGAGCGCTGAATGACCTGTACGCCGGCCGCACGTCCCTGCAATGCGCCCGCAATGTTGGATACCCCTTTTACGCCCATTATTTTGTCGGCAGAAACGGAAGAAACGGCCCCTGTAAGATCAGATTTTTTTACAGATCCGTATGCGATCACAACTACTTCATCTGCCTGCTTATTATCAGGCGCCAGCGCTATTTTCAAATCCAGCCTGCCATCCGTATTGATTTCCCGGGTAACAAATCCAACAAAAGATATGACAAGCGTGCCCGAGTTGCCCGGAATATTTAAACTGAACCTGCCGTTCTCATCGGTTGTGGCGCCTGTATTGCTTCCTTTTAATTTTATGGATGCTCCCTGCAATGGTTTCCCTTCATTATCGGTAACCAGGCCTGTTATATTAATGGTAGCAGGAGCTAATGTTTCTGTTTGTTGTGAAATACGGTCTTTTTGCTTAACGATCACCATCTTATTAAGAATGGTATACGTAAGCGGCTGATCGCGAAAACATGCTTCAAGCGCTGCTTCGAGTGGAGCATTGCTCAATGTTATGGTAACCCTTTTTGATTTTTGAAGTAAAGCGCCCGTATAAATAAAAGTGTAGCCGGTTTGCTTTTTTATCTCTTTAAATATTTTTTCTAACCCTGCATTTTTTGGGGACAGATTCACCGGTTGAGCGAACCCGTTGCCGTGAGCGCTAAGGCAAAAACTCCATAATAAAAAAATAAAGAATTTCATAAACAGAAGCTTTCTTAAGAAAACTGTTTGGTCTGATCTCCACGCTTGGAGACAAGCAATTAATTGCATAAATTTGTATGGTTTGGTTAAACAATAAAAGCTGTTACGAGGTTTGATTTGTATTAACTAAATATTGGCCGGTAGTGTTAGCGCACTCCCGGTTTTTAGTTAGTACAGTATCGCTGATTTAAGTGGGACTGGGATTTATCATAAAGCGTAGTTTTAGTTCACAATTATTTTTCCGTTTTCTATGGTAAAATGAACAACGTCTGTAAGCTCCAGCGCTTTCAATGCGTCAGACAACATTGTATTCATAGGTATATCGGCATAAAACCTGTCATTTATCTTTCTTTTAAAAATCACGTCTGCATCATACCATCTGCACAATTGCCTTAGTAAAACCTCCAGCTCGCATCCTTCAAAGTGAAAAAAGCCATTTTTCCAGGCTATTACATCATTTACCTTTACATCATCCCGCACTTTCACTCCTTCCTGTGAAGAAAATACAGCCTGCTGACCCGGCGCCAGTTTTTTTGAGCTGCCCTTATTATTGTAGATAACAGACCCTTCCAGCAAGGTTGTTTGTACCTCATGCTCCTCAGGATAAGCCATAATATTAAAGTGCGTTCCGAGTACATTTACTTCGCCGCCATTGCCTGATGCCGGATTGATTTTTACAATAAACGGGATTTTATCCTTTGATCCTGTTTTGACCAGTGATGCAACTTCAAAATATACTTCACCCGTAATTTCAACCACTCTTTCCCCCGTTCCGAAAAAAGCGGGAAAGCGTATAGATGAAGCAGCATTTAACCAGACTTTTGTGCCGTCTGATAATTCAACAGCATATTGTCCTCCACGGGGCGTACTAATGGTATTATATGCTGTATTACCGGTTTTTGCATTTATAGACAGGTAGTTGATCTTTTCGCCCGATTTTAAGATGTTTACATTTCCCTGCCGGGCAAGTATGCCGTTTTCAGCATCATCGAGCACTACATTTGAGCCATCATCTAACAACAGGGTAGCCTTGCTGGCGCCGGGAGGCATGTCCTGATGTGTTTTGCTGTTTTCTGTATTGTTTACCCTGGCGATTTGCTGTTGAGGGTCTCCGGGGGATAAAAAATATGCCAGGAGTAGGAGAAATGATATAACGGAAGCAGCTACCAGTCCATGCTTCCGGAATCGGATGATCAAAGCTTTTTTCCCTGGTGAGGCAATACCGGCTTTTTTATGGATCAGTTGCAATATTTCGGCCGGATCATATAATGCTGCATTTTCTTCATTTTGCATACCTTTCGCAAAAGGCTGCTGCAGTATTGCCTGCAGTTCTTCGCTTCCTGTATTTTCAAGGTAATCCAAAAGCCATTTCTTTTCTTCTTCCGTCAGCATATGCTTAGCCAACAATTGCGTCAACCTGTTATCCGGGGCACTGCCGTTATTTTTTTCCACTGTATTAATATTAGTTTTTGAGCTGAGGGGTAACTGTTCTGGTTTCAGCTACTGCACTAAGTAATACGGGGATATTTAAAAACGGGGGGATGAAAACGCAAAAAATATAAGAAAAACTGAAATCAGCGACTGCGGCTGATGATGGATATAATTTTTTATATGGACAGTTGCTGCTGTGAGGTATTCTTTAACCGTATGCTTTGAAATGTTTAATTCTTTGGCTGTTTCTTCATAAGTCTTTCCGTTAAGCTTGCATAATTCAAAAACTTTTCTCTTTTGAGGCGACAGATCACTTATTGCCTGTTGCAATAATTGCAACTGTTTTTCCTGTTCCATTTTTGAGAAACCTGTTGAATCTTCTGCAATGATCATTTCTTCCGCCAAAAGAGGTTTAGTAGTAATAAGCCGTAAATAATCAATGCATTTGCGGTGTGCTGTAGTAAATAACCATCCTGCAATACTCTTGTCAGGATTTAGCGTAGTTCTTTTAATCCATAGGGTAATGAATACTTCCTGTAAGATGTCTTTTGAAGCCTCTTGGTCTTTGATGAGTTTCAGAATATTTGCATACACAGACTTGTGATATTTCCAGTATAATGCATCAAACGCTGAAGCATCAGCATTTCCAATATCTCTCACAAGCTGTTGTTCATCGCTGTTTGCAGGTCTCATAAAATGACTAGCGGTAAGTCTGACAAAATAGATCAGGCTCAGGTTATATAAAATACGCTATTACAGGCTAAGATATAAAAAAAATCGGTTTGTGGTGTTAACGGCTGCGCCGGAGGCAGGGATTTCGCTTTTAGAAAAAATCTAAGGCAATCTCAATTCTGGAAGTTGCATGAGATTGCTTAACATTTAAATATTTGTCTTTTGAGATTAAAATATCTTTTTAAAAGCGAAATCCCTGGCGCAGGTGAAGCGATGGCGTTGTGTGGTGGCTGCCCTGCTGCCTAAGCATTACTTGTTTCAATATTATATTAACCACATTTAGTTCGTAAAAAATAATATCTGTTTTGAAAACCATTAAGAAGTTAAGGTATATTAAGACGGTTTACTTAATTTCCTTAATTCCTTAATGGTTCTTTATTTTTTTCAATGCCCGGAAACACTAAGAACCACTACTTCTCCCGGCCTCGTCATGTATTCAAACAGCTTCCCGGTGTGGGATTTTCCATTAACGAAATAAGATGTGCCCAGTCGGTGATCCAGTTTTAACAAACCTCCTTTCTGGCTTTTTATACGAATCTCTTTTGTCTTTCCTTTATCTACTATTGCACTAATAAGAAATGCCCTTTCTGATAATACGTTTTCAAAGCGTAGATTTTTCCAATCCCGGTGGATGGCCGGAAGAACAGCGATAATACCGTTCCTGTTTTGTACCAGCATTTCGAAAACAGCATTCAGTGCATCAAATCCAGCATCAAGTTGCATAATTTCCCCATGCCTTTCTATATCTTTCCAGTTGGGGTGCGCATATAGCGTTGTTCCTTTAAACCCGGCATATACCAATGTTCCCCTCCCTTCGTTCACAAAGTTTTCGTACCAATAATGCAGATTCTGAACAGCAGCTTCGGCATTTTCCAGTCTGCTCCATATACTTGAAGCCCAGGGGAAACTCCATCCGGCCCAGTTTCCACTTCCCTTAAATACCCAATTATCAATAGTGTTATTCATGATCGCTTTAATCTTTACATCAGCAGCATCTATGGTATAAAAAGGAAAAATACCGGCCAGATGCGCATGATGGCGGTGACTGCCGGCCAAATCCTGTCCCTCCCACAGGCCTATCCTTATACCACTCCGGTTAAACTCAGGTAACCAAACATCATTTACCAGGGTATATGGAGGAAGTCTTTTTTGTACGTCAGCCCAACGGGTATCCTTGTTTTTCCACAGTATGTCTGCGGCAAGCGAAAGAAGGTCTGCTACTTTATGCAATGCAGACAGTTGGAAGGATGCATCGCGTCCCCACGCATATGAAAGTGAACTTCCGTATTCCGGACTTACCGAAACAGGCAGACTGAATCGTTTTATCCCCGCGCTGTCTTCAACTTCCTCAAGCATAGACCAGAACCCTTCAAATGCACCGTTCAATAACGGCCAGGCCATGGTTTCCAGGAAAGAGGTATCTAAGGTATACCGATAATGCTGCCAGGCCATGTATGCCATCCAGGCTGTACAACCTTGATCAACAGTGCCTGTCCAAAAAGAACCGATAACCTGTCCCCGGTCGTCAACAGAGTGAGGAATGGTCAACGCCTTGTCGTTTCCGAAAAAATGTTTTCCGGATGCTTGAAGCCAGGGCATCCAGTCTTTCAGCATATTCCATAACGGAACCAGGTGTTGTGTACGATTAGATGCAAATGCCGGCGTATAGATCATCTGAACATTGATATTAAAGTGATAATCGTTAGCCCAGGGGATGAGTTGGTATTCTTCTACAAAAGGTCCTTGTAATCCTGCCGGCTGTGCATGGGGAGGTGTTGTGCATGCCTGTTTATATAGTCCATAGTCTGTAACTTCCTGAAGAATAGGGTCAGGAATAGTAATCCGGGGAACAGAATACCAATACGCATCCCACCAATGCATGGCATCAGCCTGATATTTTTTCAGATCAACTGTTCTAAACAATGATGTAATCTTTTCTTCAGGGTCTTCGTGAATTATACTCGCTATATAAATTTTATTAAAGGCACGTTTCCACCCAACCCCCAACGGTAAATCTGCCGGGAGATGCTGAACAAATCCTCCTTCAAGGTCACTGTGCCAGGTATCGGGCGCCGTGATACCTGCTTTCTGCAATTGTTCACTTATTATATTCCACGCGGGTAAGACTCTTTGGGAAATCCGGATGTTTGCAGGCAGTTCTACCCAGGCAAAGGACTTATCAACCGCCTGGCGGATAACGATCCGGTGTTCTCTTCCCCTTGAATCTTTGATCCACACTGTCGCCTCTGCTTTTGGTTAAGTTAAGCGTACCTTTCACAAGCTGGTACCCTGTCGGAAACAAAATTTCCAGCCTCCCGCCCCCCAAATGTCTGGGTTGCCCAAAATCATGCGATGCTTCCCCTTTGATTGGGGCAAAAACTTCTCTTAGCCCGCTGTTATCCTTATTATATAACATTGTTTTAAGCTCCTGGTATGTAATCCGGCTCAGGATATCATTGCCTGACCTGTGATCCCAGAATCCCTGATGACCAATAGTGATGTTCAACTGATTATCCTTACCCCAGATCATCAACCCCTGGGTTCCATTCCCGATAAGCATGCCGGTGTGTGTACGCGTTAAAGGAAATGTCCAGTTCAATTCTCTGATAACCTGGGCCGAAGCAGTATACAGGCTGCACAGCAGTATGAAAATGGCCGTTATGATAATTCCTTTTCTTTTCGCCATTTCTAAAAGTGGTATAAGTCTCAGGTATTTTTGATGCTAACCAGCGTGGTCTACATTCATCCCCTGTTTTTCAGGTAGTAGTTAATACCCTTTGTTTTGCTCTAACAGATTATTGTTGTTTAACGCAGCCTCAGGTATGGGCCACAGATATTGATGTGGCAGGAACTTCTTATAGTCTCCAAGTATATTCTGTACTGTCGGCAGCACCTGCGCTATGATGTCCCAGCGCTTGAGATCAAAATACCGGGAACCTTCAAAAGCCAGTTCAATCTTGCGTTCGTTCCTGATCACTTCTCTGAGGGTTTCTTTTGTAAGCCCCTGTTCTATAGCGGGCATATGAGTGCTCGGTCTTGATCTTACAGCATTGACAGCATTGTAAACTTTAGCAGAAGGCCCTGACAGCTCATTTAAAGCTTCTGCATACATCAGCAGTACATCTGCATATCTGATAACCACCCAATCCTGGGCACTCGGATTTGCAGGATACTCCGATGTCGGAAATCTTGCCTTGTTCAGGAATTTTTCTATGGCTAACCCACTGGGCGTATAGTTTGTGCCAAAGCTGAAGCCGTCAAAACCATCAGGCTCATCCGGCCATTCCTTCCCGAGGTAAAGGATACTGACGTCTAACCTGGGGTCTCTGTTCTCATAAGGCTTAGCCGGGTTATACAATGGAGAAGTTTTAATGCTCAGCCCATCGGAACACGGAAAAGAGTCCACAAAAGACTGGATCGGAACAACTGAAAACCAGCTCCCATAATATACATCAATGCCTGTACGGCTATCATGAATATTATTAGGCGCTAAAAATCTCACCGAGAACAATATTTCCGGGGAATCTTCCTGCTGTCCGTCAATAAAAACGCTTTTAAGATCTTCATCTAAAGAAAAATGTTTGTCTACCACTTGTTCAAATGCACTTACTGCCCCGGTATAATCTTTATTGTACAACAGTACTTTTCCTTTCAATGCATAAGCCGCACCTTTTACAACGTGTCCATTATACGGAATATCCGGCAAATATTGTATCGCTTCATCAAGATCATTGATAATGAATTCTACCACCTGTTCTTTTGTGCTTCTCGGCAGCTTGCCGTTTTCGATAGTAAGTGGCTCATCTGTAATGACTACCCCCCCAAAAAACTCCGATAATTGAAAATAGCTCAATGCCCGGATAAATTTTACTTCCCCAACGTATCTGTTCCTGTCGGCTTCTTCAATTGATACATTGTCTATATTGGCCAGGAAGATATTGCAGTTGCCTATTGCCTGATACAGTGCTGTATAAATACCCTGAATGGTAGTGTTATTGGGTTCAATAATTCCCTGCGCCATTGTTGCAAATGGCCCCTGATCGGCTTCGTCCGAATAAGCAGAAATACTGGGAAACTGCCACGAAAGTGCTGAATACTGCAACCGTGCATACACAGATGAAAGCGCCAGTTCTACATCGCTTTTATTCTTCCAGAATGTTTCAGAAGACAATGCAGTCAGTGGAGTTTTATCTAAAGACTTACTGCAGGAGCCTGTAAATAATACAAAGAATGCAAACAGGTAATGAAGGGTGTGAAAGTAACCCTTTTGCTTTTTATTGATAGTATTCATAATAATTCGTTCTTATGTTAAAACCGGATTTTTGTTCCTAAAGCATACACTTTATTCTGCGGATAACGAACACCGCCTCTTACCCCATCGTTTACCCGTTCGGGGTCATATCCTGAAAACCTGGTGAGAGTAAAAAGATTTTGGCCGGACAGGTAAATGACAATAGACTCGCTACCAATTTTACGTGTTAGGCCTGCAGGAAAAGTATAAGTCAGGTCCAGGCTTCTCAATCTGAAATAGGATGCATCTTCAAGGAAGAATTCTGAACGTTCAGTTAATGATTTGTTTCCATCGGGATATATTCTGGGCATCGTGGTGCTGGGGTTTTGGGGAGTCCATCTGTTTCTCCATTTTTCAGGAGGAGGAGATCCCTGGCGGAAAGGTTCATACCCCCATTGTCCTGTATAGAACTTACGTCCTTCAACGCCATAAAATAATGAGTTGAGAGAAAAGTTTTTATAGTTGATCCCGATATTAAACGAATAATCAAAATCCGGATGTCTGCCCTTCATATAAACCCTGTCCTGAGAATTGATGATATTATCGCCATTCTGGTCCTTGTACCTCAGGTCTCCGGGTTGGGGGTTGTTCGATTGCGTAGCTGCACGGGAGATCTCATCCTGCGATTGAAATATACCCGCTACTTCCCATAAGTAATAAGTCTCCAGGGGATGTCCTTCCTGGTTGATATAGGAAGCGCCGTAAGAAGTGGAGCCATATTTGATCAACTTATTTTTATAGGCAGAGATAAAGCCTCCTATATCGTAAGAGAAGTTTCCTATAAGGCGTCCTTTTGTATTTATACCAAGCTCAAAGCCTTTGTTTTCAACAATCCCGTCATTGATCAAAGGTGCGCTTAACCCTATCTCCAACGGAACGTCTGCACTCCTGAGAATGTCAGTTGTTCTTTTATTAAAGTAGTCAAAAACAAAGGTCAATTTACCCCTGAATAAAGTGGCGTTTAATCCAATGTCGGTTATCGTTGTGGATTCCCAGGTTATGTTCCGGTTGTTCAGACTGGTTTGTCTTACGCCCGAAGACAGCGTATTGCCGAAAGGATAGTTACCGGCGATGGTTAATAATGCCTGATAAGGATAACTGCTGATCTGCTGGTTGCCCAATTTTCCCCACGATCCCCTGATCTTCAATTCGTCTACCCAATTTACCTTAAAGAATTTTTCATTATTGATTTTCCAGCCTGCGGAGACCGAAGGGAAGAAACCCCATCTGTTCTCTTTGGAGAATCTTGACGAACCGTCGTACCTCGAATTTATTTCCAGCAAATATCTTTCATCATAGTTATAGTTCAGCCTGCCAAAATAAGAAAGAAGGGCCCACTCCTGCGCATTGCCATAATTGGTTTGATTTTCTAAAGGCCCCGCGTCCAGTTCTTCAAGCGTATTGGTAATAAAATTTACCCGGGCACCTCCTAAAACGCTGTACTTATATGTCTCCAGGCTGCTTCCGGCCACCAGGTTGAATTTATGCACTCCAAATGCCCTGTTGTAATTTAGATAGGAATTGACGGTGGTCAGATTGTTATTTGATTTCTCATGGGTCAAATTATTTGTCCCAAATGAACTCGAAAGCTCTCCTGTTATAAAGTTGTACAGCGGATTCTTATCATTCATTCCCTTCAACTCATCAAAAGAACCTGCGAAGGCAACCGTACCCAACAGATTCAGGTGAGCGTTGAAATTCAATTTCAGGTAACCCTGTAACTGATAAGATTTGTTATAGGCGTGATACAGGTTTTCCGTTGAGACCAGCAATGTGTTTTTATTGTTTGTTTCATTGGGAAATGCATTCAGTGTGTATCTGCCGCTTCCGTCCGGTAGCTGAGGCGCGTATGTTGGCCGCTGAGCCATGGTAGACAGCAAAGGATCAACCCCATCGCCACTGACATCTCCGACAGGATAATCCCGGTTTTTCACGATTACGCCAATCTTAGTGCCGAGTTCAACGTATTTACTTAACCGTGAATCCATATTAGCCTGAAAATTGCTCCTGTTCATTTTATAGCCATTAAACGTTCCCGGCTGATTGATGTATCCTGCCGACAGATAATAGCTTGTGGTACCGCTTCGCCCGTTTGCTGTTATGGAATGGTTGCTCACAATTCTTGGTTTGATCAGTTCGTCAAGCCAGTTAACATTCGGGTATTGTTTAGGGTCGGATGGGTTTCTATAGAGGTTGATCTGCGCTTCGGTATATGGCGTTCCTCCACTGTTAAAGTTGGCAATCGCTTCATTCCAAAGCTCCATATATTCTACGGAGTTCCATATCAGATCGGGCAACTTTGTTGCCTTGTAAATGCCAACGTTTCCATGATAATTCAGTACCAGTTTTTCTGACTGCTTACCGGATTTTGTCTGGATTAGGATTACGCCGTTCGCTGCCCTGGCGCCATATATAGCAGCTGATGCGGCGTCTTTTAAAACCGATATACTTTCAATATTTTCCGGGCTCAGGGTATTGATATCTCCTCCTGCCACGCCATCAATAATAATTAACGGATCGGCACCTGCCCCGCTAAATGTTCCGTACCCCCTGATTTTTAAGCTCGTTCCTTCTCCACCCGGGGCACCGGAGTTTTGTACAATTTGAAGCCCGGGTAACCTTCCCTGTAATAATGTTGCCGTGTTGGTAAAATTTCCTTCCATAATCTCTTTGGAAGAAATGGAAGCAACTGCTCCTGTCAGGTTTACTTTCCTTTGCGTTCCATACCCAACTACCACAACCTGGTTGAGGTTGTTTTCCGCTTTTTTTAACTGTATCGGCAATGCACTTATTTCTTCCCGCACAACAACATTCTTTTCTATATAAGTTTCATAGCCTACATAGCTGAAATGCAGATCATAGGTAGCGCCCATTTTCAGTCCGGTTAAGGAAAAAGAGCCTTCCTTATTTGTAATGCCTGAAGCTATTTCGGTATTCCCCTGTTTGGCTATTACCGAAACACCTTCCAGCGGGTTACCTTCCTCATCCAAAACCCGGCCATTCACTTCTGTGGCGAGCGTTTTTTCAAGCGCATCCGGAGATGGGTGGTTCACACTATCTTTTCTTGCAATTAAAATCGTTTTGCCTTCCACTGTGAATTTAAAGGGCTGCTCCTTAAAACATTCCTGTAAGAATTGCTCCAATGGGAGGGCATTTGCTTTTACTGTTACTGATTTTGCACCGCGGATAGCGCTGTAGTTATAAAATACTACATAATCGGTTTGCTCTTCTATCAACGAAAAGATTTTTTCGAGCGGTACTTTTTTTCCTGAAAAAGTGATCTGCTGGGAGTATCCCCTGGCGGAAACCTGCAGGAAGCCTGCCATTAAAAGAAGAATCGTCATTTTCATTGCTAACCAGGTTTGTGTTTTGGCTGGCGCAAACTGTTTTGTGAATAAACGTGCGCAATACGTAACGCTAAAATGTTTAATTTGCATTTTAAAGGGTTTTAAAAATAACATTGTGCTTATCTGAACAAAGCCCTTAAACCTGCTTCAGCGGGACCCGCCACGATAGCCGTCGTGGCGGTTTTATATCTGTCCATGAAAAAGGATAAAACGCTCTGCAATCAATAAAAGACGGTTACGCATGAACTTTTAGCTAAGTGCCGGCAAAAAAAATGTGTGAGCCTTTCTGGAAGAAAATTTTGTTTCACCTCAATATTATGATTAGCAGGATGATTATTGCTGTATGTTTCGCATGGTAGCTCCGTACATGGCTGATAGCAGCCCGCAGATGATGATTAACAGTAGAATAGGAAATATGCATTACTTCGGCAATCTCCTCAAGCTTCAGGCCTTCGTTGCGACTTAATTCAAATACCCGGCGCCTTTGCGGGGAAAGCATAGCCAGCGCATCTTCAAGCATTTGCCTGGTTTCAAGGTAATCTGCATGATCCGCTACATTATTATACTCAGTTTGCAGCCTTTTTTTAATTTCACCCGCCCTGCGGGCATCAAGCGATAGCTTTTTGAACCAGTCTTTGCAGGCATTATGCGCCATCCGCCTGATGTAGTGATCCATATTATCAATACTATTCCAGCTATCTTTTTTTTGCCATAATTTTAGAAAGATTGTCTGGGTCAACTCTTCGGCTGCATACTCATCTCTTGTAATGGTTTGTATAAAAGCATATACCGGCGACCGAAAGGCTTCGAACAGCCGGACAAATTCCGATTCTTGTTGAGAGATATGCCTCATCGCAGCTATAGTGAGTAGGCAAGATAATTAAAAAACAAATGATAGTCCATCATAGTCCCTATTATTTAAATGTTATGGCATCTGCAAAACGCTTCAACGGATTCTTTACGAAAAAGCCTGCAAGATCAAAGAAAAAAACAGCAGGATTAGCTAAAAAGGCAGTCTTAATAGTCTTTTTTTAGCATATCATTGTCTCAGGTTAAAAAAATCTTGATGGAAAATGAAATAACTGGCCGGATTCTACAATTACTCGCCCAATATAGGGGGAAAAAAATCAGCCCGGCAGAATTTGACGAACTGCTGGTACTGATGGATAGTCTTAATGAAGAACAATCAGAGCGTTTGACTGAATCACATAAAGAATTGTGGGAACAGGCGAAAGCCGGGCAGCTTAACACTAATGGTCAAGCGATAGACTGGAATGGAATGCTCAGGCAGATACTGGAATCCGATTCTCCTGCTCTGGCACAAAAGCCGGTTGTGAAACTTTGGTACAGCATAGCGGCAGCATCTGTTATCTTTTTTATATGCATCGGCGCTTTTTTCTTATTTAACCGAAAAAAGCCGTCTCCTGCTGTAGCTGAACGGCAACAGCTTTTACGACAGCCGGAAGACGTGTTGCCTAATACGAACCAAACAGTACTTACCTTAGCCAACGGCAGGCAGATTTCTTTGGACAGCGCTGCGAATGGCAGCCTGTTGTCTGATGGGAGCATACAGATATTAAAGCAGCACAATGGTGAGATTGCATACCATTCAGGAACAGGGGTGATGACGCCTGAATACCATACCATCACCGTTCCGCGTGGTGGACGGCCTTACCAGCTACTGCTGGCAGATGGCTCAAGGGTCTGGCTCAACGCATCCTCGACCCTCCGATATCCTTCTTTTTTTGAAGGGAACAGCCGCACAGTTGAATTAACGGGTGAAGGGTATTTTGAAGTAGCCGGGAATATGAACATGCCATTTCGGGTAAACCATAAGAACCTGAATGTTGAAGTATTGGGCACACATTTTAATGTAATGACCTATGAAGATGAAAGCAGTGTTCAGACAACACTGCTGGAAGGCTCGGTAAAGATTAGCGCCGGGTTTGATCATGCACTGCTTACTCCCGGAAAACAGGCCCGGTGGAGCCCGGACGGTAGCCTGAAAGTAGTGGATGCCAATACCGAACTGGCTGTGGCCTGGGTAAAAGGATATTTCCAGTTTGATAAAGCGGATGTAAAAACGATACTAAGGCAGGTAGGCCGCTGGTACGACCTGGATATTGAATACAGAGGCGAGGCGCCAGCCGACCTTTTTTCCGGTAAAATTGAAAGAAGTCTTCCTCTTGCCGGTATTGTAAAGCTGCTGGCTTCCGGACATATTAATATTAAGGTGGAAGGGAAAAAACTGATTGTACTATAGACAACAAATAGTGCAGGCGAAATCCCTGTCTCCCGCACGCCATTCACCGTTTATTGGCTTAAATGCTTTATTTTGCCGGCAACCAGTATGGGAATATTAAGCTCAACCATATCACAACTTGCACGTATGCGCCTGTGGCGCATTGAAGCGTGGATTGAAAACCCGGTAGCCTCGCAAAGAGAAGTATTGCAGGACCTGGTTACTTCCGCACAGTATACGGAATTCGGAAGAAAATATAATTTCTCGTCGTTGTTTTCAACCCGCGATTTCAAAAAGGAAATTCCCATACATGAATATGACGACCTGAGGCCTTATATACAGCGCATGATGGATGGGGAAGAAAATATTTTATGGAATACGCCTGTTCAGTGGTATGCAAAAAGCAGCGGTACAACCAGCGATAAAAGCAAGTTTATACCCGTAAGCAAGGAAAGCCTTGAAGATTGTCATTATAAAGGCGCCAAGGATACGCTTACTATGTATTACAATTTCAACCCGGACTCTGAACTGCTCACCGGTAAAGGACTTGTAATAGGCGGGAGCCATACCATTAACCAGGTTAATGAAGATGTGCACTTTGGAGATTTAAGCGCAGTATTATTGCAAAACTCCCCGGTATGGGGGCAGTGGATAAGAACGCCGGAACTTTCAATAGCGCTTATGGATGAGTGGGAGTCTAAGATTGAAAGGCTTGCAAAAAGTACCATCAGGGAAAATGTAACTTCCATATCAGGCGTGCCTACCTGGACCCTCGTGTTATTTAAAAGAATTCTTGAAATAACAGGTAAAAAAACTATGGCCGAGGTTTGGCCGTCGCTGGAATTATATATTCATGGCGGCGTTTCGTTTACACCATACCGTGAGCAGTTCAGGAAGTTAATTGGTAAAGACATTTATTATATTGATTCCTACAATGCCAGTGAAGGTTTTTTTGCAGCTCAGGATAATCCCGGTGTGGATGGCATGTTACTCTTTGTAGATCACGGCATATTTATGGAATTTATGCCTTTTGAAGAATATGGCAGGAAAGACCCCCAGACTATTGGATTAAGAGATGTAGAAATCGGGAAAAATTACGCCCCGGTAATAAGTACCAATGGCGGACTTTGGCGTTACCTGCTTGGAGATACCATACAGTTTACCAGCCTGCGCCCGTTTCGTATAAAGGTGAGCGGAAGGTTAAAGCATTTTATTAACGCGTTTGGAGAAGAAGTGATTGTGGATAATACCGACAAAGCGGTTTCAATAGCCTGTAAAACAACAGGCGCAATTGTGAATGACTATACCGCTGCTCCTGTATATTTTGGAGAAGCATCAAACGGCGCTCATGAATGGCTGATTGAATTTGAAAAGCAGCCTGCCGATATCAATGTATTTACGGACGAACTGGATAAGGCATTGCAATTTACCAATAGTGATTACGAAGCCAAACGTTATAAGGATATTGCGTTGCGGAAACCCATAGTTCATATGATGAATAAAGGCTTTTTTAATGAATGGCTGAAGAGTAAGGGAAAGCTCGGTGGGCAGCATAAGGTTCCCAGGTTAAGTAACGAACGTAACTTAGTTGAGGAAATGCTTCAATTTAAACCATGATATGTCAGTAACCTGAAGAATAAAGATTATATGCTCATTGTATAACCCCTTTTATTTTCATGCCGGTAAACATGAATAACGAGGTGCTTATTTCTTTAAAAGATCGTTCATCGGGTTCTTTATTTATCTTGCAAACTATATCATACTTAAACCAGAACATAATTCATGAAATTGCTGAATAATAAAGTTGCCATAGTAACAGGCGCCTCAAGAGGAATAGGTGAAGCCATTGCATTAAAACTTGCGGAACATGGCGCCGGCATAGCTTTTACCTATGTGAGCGACAGCAGCGCGCCTAAAGCTGCGGTGCTCGAAGAAAAATTAAAAGCGCTTGGTGTAAAAGCAAAGGCTTATCAAAGCAATGCCGGCGATTTTGCGCAATGCGAAGCATTGGTGAACGATGTGGTTAAGGAGTTTGGTACGGTAGATATTTGTGTAAATAATGCCGGTATTTCCAAAGATAATTTGTTGCTCCGCCTTTCAGGCGAGCAATGGGATGATGTAATAAATACCAATCTTAAAAGTGTGTATAACATGACCAAACAGGTTATACGCCCCATGATGAAAGCCAGGTCCGGCAGCATTATCAATATGAGCTCCATTATTGGTATATCAGGCAATGCAGGGCAAAGCAGTTATGCGGCCAGTAAAGCCGGTATTATCGGCTTTACAAAAAGTATAGCTAAAGAATTAGGCAGCAGGAATATACGCTGCAATGCTATCGCCCCGGGATTTATTGAAACTGATATGACCGGCTATCTTAAAGATGGTGATGCTGCGGATAAATACAAGGCTGATATTCCACTGGGTCGTTTTGGCTCAGGTGAGAATATTGCCGATACGGTTTTGTTCCTGGCATCTGACTGGAGCAATTATATTACCGGGCAAACCATAAGTGTTTGCGGAGGATTAAATATGTAGATATAGTGCCGCAGCGCTGTTTTCTGTTCCGGTATACAGCAATTATACAACAAATGGAACACGGATAAAACGGAGGTAACGGAGATTCACGGAAGGTATCCGCGTTATTCAGCACCATCCGCGTATTCCGTGTGCTATTTTATAAATAACAAAGCGATGCATGAACCAGGTTGGTTATTCAAAAACTAATTTTAAACAGTTTCTAAGGCCTTTCGCCCTTCCACTTCCACCTTCCCCCTTATGCCTTCCCCCTTCCCCCATGCAACTATCTGGTTTAAATTCCCGTCTCTTGCTGCTATACCCGCAACCCTGCACTTTTATTAATACTTAAAAAAAAACTTATGAGATTTTATTTTCTGCAGGCAGACGAGTTGGTAAATAAAGGAACTCATGTCGCTTCAAAATTTATTGATTCCGCTATTGCATATGCTCCCAAAGTAATTGGCGCCATTGTATTTTACATTATAGGAAGCTGGATAATCGGCCGCCTGGGTCTTTTATTTAAAAAAGCATTGCATAAATTCGATCCGTCTTTACAAACCTTTCTTGTTTCATTTTTTAAGATCGTTTGCCTTGTTTTATTGATCATCACCATCTTTGGTATTCTTGGTGTAGATACTTCTTCTTTTGCAGCACTTATTGTTGGTGCCGGTGTTGCAATCGGCTCTGCGTTGAATGGTACGCTGGGCAACTTTGCCGGCGGTGTTATGATGCTCATTTTCAAGCCATTTAAGATAGGCGATATTATTGAAGCACAGGGCGTGACAGGCACTGTTACAGAACAGGGCGTATTTAATACAACTTTGCTTACACCCGATAATAAAACAGTTATTTTACCTAACGGGCCGCTTTCAACCGGTGTTATTACCAATTTTAATACACATGGTAATCTGCGTGTTGATATCAGCATGGCAATAGCGCCCGAAATATCTATCGACAAAGCACGTGCAGTAGCAGTACAGGCAATGTTATCTCACCCCAAAGTATTAAAAGATCCCGCGCCTGAAGTAAGTGTAATGAAAGTAGGAGATGGTATGACAACATTGGCTATTCGTCCTTACACCACACAGGGTGATTACTGGGAGGTATTTTTTGGTGTGCAGGAAGCTGTTAAAACTGCGTTTGATTTAAACGGTATTGCAGGACCTGTTCCGCATCGTGTAATCATTCAAAAATAATTATTGATCCCTGTTCCACTTATAAGCCCCGCTATGCAGCGGGGTTTTGTTTTATATTTTAAATTGCAGCAATAATTATGGATCATGAAAATTGGTATAAAAAATATTGCAGCGATAGCCTTGCTCTCAATGTACACGTTTAAAGCACAATCACAGGTTAATGATACTTTGCATTATCCGGATGAAGTGCATTTCAAAAATATCCGGCAGCTCACTTTTGGTGGAGATAATGCAGAAGCTTACTGGAGCTACGACGGGAAGTATATTGTTTTTCAGAGAACAAATGCAAAAGACGGGCTTCCCTGCGACCAGATATTTATTGGTAAAGTGCCTCAAAGCGCTGATGAGCAATTTGAATATAGATTGATAAGTACAGGTAAAGGACGAACAACCTGCCCCTTTTTTACCAAAGACGGCAAGCATATTATTTACGCTTCAACGCATTTGAGTGCAGATAGCTGCCCGCCTGTTCCTGATAGAAAAAAATACGGTAATAAATACATCTGGCCATTATATGACAGCTACGATATTTTTATGGCCGACCTCAATGGAAAAGTTGTAAAGCAATTAACCGATGCAAAAGGTTATGATGCTGAAGCAACATTATCTCCCGATGGCAACAGTATGATATATACCAGTGATAAAGACGGTGATATTGATTTGTACATCATGAACCTGAAAACCGGTAAAGAAAAACGAGTGACTAACGCACCCGGTTATGATGGCGGTGCGTGGTTTAGCCCTGATGGGAAAAAAATAATCTGGAGGGCATCGCGGCCAAAAACAGCAGAGGAGATCAAAGAATATAAAAATTTGCTGGCAGAAAATCTTGTTGCACCCACGCAAATGGAAGTTTGGGTGGCCAATGCTGATGGCAGCAATGCACACCAGGTTACACATTACGGACAGGCCAATTGGGCGCCTGCTTTTTTACCGGATAGCAAAAGAATTATTTTCGCGTCAAACCACGAGTACAAAAGAGGATTTCCTTTTAACCTGTATATCATAAATGAAGACGGCAGCAACCTCCAAAAAATCAGCCGTGATAAGGGCTTTGATGCGTTCCCGATGTTTTCTCCTGATGGCAAAAAAATAATTTTCTGCAGCAACAGGAATAATGGCGGCACAAGAGATACTAATGTTTTTGTTGCGGATTGGGTGGAATGAAAGGGGCTTCGTGATGTAGAATGTCTGGGAATCCCTTCTTGTCACAAAAACAAATCAGTATACAATTTTCCTCCCGGCACCACGCTGTATTTGCTCAAATCGGTTATTCCTTCTTCTGCCAATACTGCTTCATCAATAAAAAAATTACCGGTGCAGGTTTCAGACGGGCGGGATAAAATATAATAAGCCGCATCAGCAACTATTTCAGGTTTACGGCTCATTTGAATGAGCGTATCTCCTCCTAATAAATTCTGTACCGCGGCCGTTGCAATGGTTGTTTTTGGCCAAAGTGTATTTGCTGCAATCTTATCTTTTTTTAATTCTTCAGCAAGCCCTATGGCTATCATACTCATATTGTATTTGCTGAGGGTATAGGCAAGATGAGCGCCAAACCATTTCGGCTGTAAATTAACGGGTGGTGAAAGATTAAGTATATGCGGATTTGAACCTTTTCTCAGGTAAGGAATGCACGCTTTGCTTACAAAAAAAGTCCCTCTCACATTTATATCATGCATTAAATTGAATCGCCTGGGTTCGGTTTTTTCTACAGTGGTTAATGAAATGGCCGAAGCGTTGTTGATAAGTATATCTATTCCGCCAAATACTTCAATGGTTTTTGCTACAGCGTTTTCTATCTGGTCTTCAAATCGTATATCGCATTGAACGGGTAAGGCTTCTCCGCCGGCATCTGCTATTTCTTTTGCAACAGAATAAATAGTTCCTCCCAGTTTAGGATTTTCTTCCACGGATTTTGCAGCTATTACTACCTGTGCGCCCTCTGCCGCAAGGCGTAGTGCTATTGCTTTTCCTATACCCCTGCTGGCTCCGGTAATAAAAGCTGTTTTATTTTTAAAAGGCATATATGGCAATTTGAATGGTAAGCTACGGTAATTTTTTGTTATGCCAAATGTGAAGGTGAGATGTGAGAAGATAAACGACAAACCGGCAATTTCTTATATTTATCGCCTGCCGTTTCACATCTCACGTAACATAGTATTGAGTTATAGTGCCAGTTCCACTGCCGGATCCCAGAAAATTTTATCAAAATCAACTATCGTGTCATTCTTTACTTTGATGCCTTCTTTCTTTAATAATTTTTCCATTGCATCAGGTGTTCCAAAATGATGTTTGCCGCTGAGCATACCGTTGCGGTTAACTACCCTGTGCGCCGGTACTTTTGGGCGTGCAGAACCAGCGGCATTCATAGCCCAACCTACCATTCTTGCAGAAAGCTTTGTGCCGATATATGCAGCAATAGCTCCATATGATGTTGCGCGGCCTTTGGGAATAAGCCTTGCCACATCATATACCGTTTCAAAAAAAGAATCTTTTCTGTCCGGCTTTTCTTTTAAAGTTTTTTTCGCAGCAGGCATTTTCTTTTTAAGTTTTTTCATACAGGTAAATTATTATTGAAAATGTTTCCCTCCGTAAGTAATACCGTTTTTTTAGGTTCAGGAACGTTGATATATTCATAGGGACAGTGCCTGCATCCGTTGCCGCAGCAATATCCCCGCTTTTGCAAATATGATGTAGTCATTACCATCAATCCTTTTTCATTGTAATAATAGTCTTCACCTTCCTTCAATGGCTGATTCACCGAGTAGTTGTTTTAGCTGGTAATCTTTTTCTACAGGGATATGTTCAGGCACTTTGAATTGTATATAATGCACTTTGTTACTGCCTGCTATATCCAGGCTTTCGTAATAGGTCTTGATTTTAAGATCAGGGTGTATCTCAGGCTGTGCATATACATCATTGTAAGTTTCAATTACTTCAAGTTTATATAATGCTGTAACCAGCAGCGTAAAGTTATGTAAGTCGGGAGAATCTGTTTTCAAATGGACCACACCATCTTTGCCAAGTATCTTTTCGTATAAACGCAGAAATCTTGGGTGGGTCAGTCTTTTCTTTGCTCTTGATAACCGCAACTGAGGATCTGGAAAAGTGATCCATATCTCGCTCACCTCATCCTTATCAAAATAATCGGTTATTCTTTCAATTTGTGTGCGGAGAAATGCCGCGTTTTTTAAGCCTTCTTCCAAAGCTTTTTTAGCGCCCGCCCATATACGGTTGCCTTTCAGGTCAACACCAATAAAATTTCTTTCGGGGTATTGCCTTGCAAGCGAAACAGTATATTCCCCTTTTCCGCAAGCCAGCTCAAGTGTAATGGAATTTGAATTTCCAAAAAACGCATGCCATTTTCCTTTCATCCCTTCGGGATACTGCAACACGTTGGGAAATGATTTTATCGCTTCAAACCGTATTAGCTTTTTATGACCCATGCGGCAAAGATAGGGAGGAGAAGGTAACGGGTATAAGGTGAAGGTGAAAAGTGGTAAGGCGTAAGAAAGGCAGAAGTAAGTAGTGGGTAGGCAGAATTTGGAATCTTACCACTTACTACTTACCACTAATATCCCATCAACCTCTTCACACATTCATCCAATCTCGCCTTTGCCATAAAATTTTTCTCCAGTTCAATATTAAAAGGCACAGGTGTATCAAGCGAAGCGCAACGCATTACCGGTGCATCAAGCATGGAGAAACAATGCTCCTGTATCCATGCTGCTATCTCAGCGCCGATACCGCCGGTTAATGTGTCTTCATGCAAAACAAGTATACGGCCGGTGCGGTAAACAGATGCTTTTATCGCATCATAATCCAGGGGTAAAAGTGTGCGGAGGTCAAGTATGTCAAAAGAAATACCCGGATGCTTACCGGCATATTCCAAAGCCCAGTGAACGCCGGAGCCATAAGTTATAATAGAAATATCTTCTCCTTCTTCAATCAACCTTGCTTTGCCTATTGGTATCTCGTAATATTCTTCAGGAACCAATCCGCTTACAGAGCGATATAAAGCCTTATGCTCAAAATACATTACAGGGTTGGGGTCGTTAATGGCTGCTGCAAGCAACCCTTTTGCTTCTACAGGCGATGAAGGATATACCACTTTTAATCCCGGCGTATGCACAAACCATGCTTCATTGCTTTGAGAATGAAACGGACCAGCGCCAACGCCGCCGCCTGCCGGCATACGGATTACTACATCTGCATTTTGCCCCCAGCGGTAATGAATTTTAGCAAGATTATTTACAACCTGGTTAAAACCAGCCGTAATAAAATCCGCGAATTGCATTTCTACTACACTCTTATATCCTTCCAGACTCAACCCAAGCGCTGTACCAATGATGGCGCTTTCGCATAAAGGTGTATTACGAACTCTTTCCTTGCCGAATTTATTTACCAGTCCCTCTGTTATTTTAAATGCGCCGCCATATTCCGCAATATCCTGCCCCATTAAAATAAGGTTATCATGTGTAAGCATGCTTTGATATAATCCTTCGGAAATGGCGTCGACAAATCTTTTCTCCTGCAGATTAAAAGATGCATGTTGAATATTATCAACGTCTGTAATTACAGATACGGTAGATTTTGTATCTGCCGTTCCACATGTGGCATACACGTCTGCTATTTCTTCTTGCGTGGAAGGAATAATTGTTTCAGTGGTCAACCCTTTTTCAACTGCTGTATTGATATATTTTTTGAATGCTGTTTTTATGCTTTCAACATCTGCTGTAGTTAAAATATTTTCTTTTAACAGCCATTCTTCATATGTTTTAACCGGGTCTTTCTTTTGCCAGGTTTCAAACAATTCTTCCGGAACATATTTGGTTCCGCTCGCTTCTTCATGACCTCTCATGCGAAAAGTCATACATTCTACGAGGTAAGGTTTTTGTTTTTCTATACAATATTCGCGTATACCTTTTATGGTATCATATACTGTTAGTATGTTGTTGCCATCTATCTGCACGCCTTCCATACCATATCCTTTGGCTCTGTCAATAAGATTTTCGCAGCGATACTGTTCCTGTGTGGGTGTGCTTAAACCATAGCCATTGTTTTCAATAACAAATATTACGGGCAAATCCCAAACAGCGGCAACGTTTAATGCTTCGTGAAAATCACCTTCGCTGGTGCCGCCTTCTCCACAAAATGCCAGGGCTGCTTTATTTTCTTTTTTGAGTTGATATGCCAAAGCTACCCCGTCTGCAACAGACATTTGCGGACCGAGATGTGATATCATGCCGCATATATGGTGTTCGCGGGTGCCGAAGTGAAAACTTCGTTCCCTGCCTTTACTGTAGCCATGCTTAGCTCCCTGCCATTGCATGATGAGCTTATCCAGCGGTAAACCTCTTGTGGTAAATACCCCAAGATTCCGGTGCAAAGGCATTATCCATTCGTCATTTTGCAGCGCCAGTGTTGCGCCGGTAGCTATAGCCTCCTGCCCTATGCCGCTGAACCATTTGCTTATACGTCCCTGCCGTAGCAACAACAACATTTTTTCTTCTGTCATTCTTGGCAGAAGAATAGCCCTGTAAAAATCCTCCAATTGTTGCTTGCTGAAATGCTTTTGAGAAAAATGCATACACAAACCTATTGGTTTTTTGAAATACGGAGGAATATAATGGTTGCCGGGCTGTTTGATGGCTTAACGTTTATTGTTGTAAACGTATGCGAAGGGTTGTTTTGGTATATCAAAATCAATATTTTAGGATGTTTTATTCATTTTTTCCACTAAAAAGCAATGAAGACGCTACTGAAAGCAACAGTCCGAATAACAGCGCCCACCAAAAACCATCAATTTGTATCCCGTTTATAAACTTTGATGCCAAAAGAACCATAAGCGCGTTGATCACAAATAAAAACAGTCCCAGTGTAATAATGGTAAGCGGAATAGTGAGAATAATCAAAAGCGGACGGATAAATACGTTTACCAGCGCCAGTACAAGGGCAAATACAATCGCTGTCCAGTACGTATCAATATGAATACCGCTGAGTATACGTGAAAGTCCTAAGGCGACTGCCGCGGTTACTAATAGTTTGATTATAAAATTCATAATAAGGATTTTGCAAAAATTACAAAAAATAGTAGAAAGTGTTGCTAATACCTAATAGATTTTGAAAAACAGCAGGTTTAGAATGCGGGGAAAACCCAAGCTTTAAATTTGAAATAGCCTGAGAAGTTGTTTAAAAACGATTGCGGGGATTTTTTTGATATAATGATTGCGTACGCTTCTAACCACGAATCACACTAATTATCACGAATAATTGCAGTGTAACAACCTGGTTACTACACAGAGGTACACGAAGAATACACAAAGAGCCACGAAGAATAATAAAACGCTCTGTGTAACTTTGTGTATGCTTTGTGGCTTTTGTGTAGCAAAACCCTGTTCCAACGATGCGAACACCGGAATTGGTGGCTATAATGCAGTAAATTATAAGTTTGGGTACAAAATTTTAGAAATCAGAACACCAAGAGAAATTTTAGAATATGAAGACTAAAGAAACAAAAAACAATAAGAATCTGACGATAGTACAACAACTTCGTCAGGTACGGGACAAGATCAATAAAGATATAAAAGACTTGTCTCCAAAAGAGTTAAAACAATATATTAAGAAACAAAAAACACTGCATTCATCGGTTTGGCATTAATTGAGCCTGCAATTTTGTAATTCACATTAATTTTCCCGCGGCGTTCGCAGTGGAGCAGCGTTAAAAACGAATGCTTCTTTGCGTACTTCGCCCCTTTGCGTACGCTGCGTGAAATATACTTTTCTGATCTCGCTAAAGTCTAAACTCACGGTAATTATCCTTTAAACTTCTCAAACCGGGTCAAAATAAGTTTCTTTGCACTTTCTAAAATGCAATCCTGTATTAAATGTGGAAAAAACTCGGGAAGTTTATTGTAAGAAACCGGCTTGTGCTTTTGATTGTATTGCTGCTTTCTACAGCATTCATGTTATACCATGCATTAAAAGTTACCATCAGTTACGAATTTGTAAGAACCATACCTGTTGATAATCCACTTTACCAGCGATACCTTGCTTTTAAAAAACAATTTGGCGATGACGGCAACACATTGGTGATCGGGTTTACAAAAAATGATCTTTTCAAAAAAGCAATTTTTGATGACTATACTGCTTTATGCAATAACCTGAAAAAAGTGGAGAAGGTGGAGAGTGTGCTGAGCGTAGCCAATGCCATCAATCTTAAAAAAAATGACAGCACGCAAAAACTGGAGGTAAAGCCTGTTTTCCGGGGGGCGTTGGCATCCCAGCAGGAAATGGACAGCGCTGTGCAACTATTTCAGTCGCTGCCTTTCTATAAGGGGTTATTATATAATCCCGAAACCGACGCTTATCTTATTGCCGTAAGAATTAATAAAGATGTGCTTGCTTCAAAAGCAAGGGAAAAAGTTATTGCTGAAATAGAGCGCTATACTTATGCCTTTGGTGAAAAGCTTGATGTGGAAATGCACATCAGCGGGCTGCCATTAATAAGAACCAATATGGCAATTAAGGTGGCCAAAGAAATGCAATGGTTTTTGATAGGCTCTGTGTTGATCTCCGCAATTATCCTGATGCTGTTCTTCCGGTCGGTAAGCGCAACGGTATTATCGCTTGGCGTGGTTATTATCGGCGTTATATGGAGCATGGGCATACTGCATTTATGCGGGTATTATATCAGCCTGCTCACCGCGCTTATTCCCCCACTGGTGGTGGTAATAGGAATACCCAACTGTATTTATTTTCTTAATAAATACCATACTGCATGGCTTGATACCGGTAAAAAAGAAGAAGCTCTGGTTGAAATGGTAAACCGGATGGGAATTATTACCCTGTTCTGCAATATTTCCGCTGCCATTGGGTTTGCTGTATTCGCGCTAACCAAAAGCGCCATACTTAAAGAGTTTGGTGTGGTTGCCGGCATAAGCATTATAGCCATATTTTTTATTTCACTGGCTGCTATACCTCCTGTATTGAGTTACCTGCCTCCGCCAAAACAAAAGCATACCAAATATCTTGACAGCAGGTGGCTCGAAGCCCTGCTGAAAAAAATTGAAAAATGGGTATTCAATCATACCAAAGCCATTTATGTAACCACCGCTATAGCGCTGGTGTTTTCTGTAGCCGGTATTCTCCGGTTGGTATCAGTAGGGCATATGGTAGATGATATACCACAAACAGATAAGATATATGTTGACCTGAAATTTTTTGAGCGCAATTTTAAGGGTATTATGCCGCTGGAAATTATTGTTGATACAAAAAAGAAGTATGGATTAAGCGGCATGAAGGCACTGGATGTTTTTTCGCGGATAGATTCACTGTCACAATATATTTCTTCCAAAAAGGAAATGGCGAAGCCGCTGTCTCTTGCCGAGGGATTAAAATTTGCGAAGCAGGCTTTTTATGATGGTGACAGCGCTAACTATACCATGCCCAACACGTTTGATGGCGCTTTTGTGGGAGATTATTTGCGTGTGAAAAAAGATACAGGCCATTCCTCTGCCTCAAACAATGTATTTCAGCAATTGATGAATGCGTTTATGGATACAGCGAGGCAAAAAACAAGAATAAGTGTGAACATGGCTGATGTGGGCAGCAAAGCATTGCCTTTGATATTAGCCGACATCAAAAAAAGAGCTGACCAGCTTTTTGATTCCACCAGGTACAATGTAGAATTTACCGGCACCAGCATTACCTTTCTTGAAGGCAGCCGTTTTATTATTAACGGGCTGAAAGAAAGCATTATGTGGGCGTTTCTGCTGATTGCTTTATGTATGCTGTACCTGTTTAAATCGGTTAGAATATTGATCTGCTCCCTTGTGCCCAATATTGTGCCGCTTATGCTTACCGCGGGTATTATGGGCTGGACGGGAGTGCCGCTAAAACCTTCTACCGTTTTAATATTTGGTATTGCACTGGGCATAGCTATAGATGTAACCATACGATTCCTGGTAACCTACCGGCAGCAGTTGCCTGCCAATGGTAATAATGTGAAAGCCACTGTAATGCAAACCATTCATCATACCGGCATCAGCATTATATATACTTCGCTTGTACTGATCGCCGGCTTCAGCATTTTTATTTTCAGTGGATTTGGGGGCACCCAGGCACTGGGATGGCTAACTTCTTTAACATTATTATTTGCTACAGTTACCAATTTAGTGCTGTTGCCTGTTTTACTGAATGTGTTGCATAAACATAACTTTTCCGGAAAAAAATAATGCATAACATAAACTAACAATCGTTAACGTAAGTTAAAGATTTTCACATTTAAACACATATATTGATATTATATGTTTTAAATATAGCCATTGTTTTATGCTTAGATGGTATTCTTAAGCAGCAAATCTTTATTTTCTTTTGTCTTTTAACAGTCAAATAAGAAAAATTTAACAAAAAGTTCAGATTTGTTAAATCTTTTTATATTTGGCACTTCATTTTAAAAAAACAAACATGAGAAAACTTGCAGCACTGTTTGCGGTGCTGATGCTATTATGCGTGGCATCGGCGTACTCGCAAACCAAAACCGTTACAGGTCGGGTTACAGATCTAAAGGGAGACCCGGTACCTTATGCAACCATCAAAATTAAAGGCGCAAACACAGGGGTTGCCGCCGATCAGAATGGTAACTTCAGCATCGAAGTAAATTCCAAAACAACATTAACAATAAGCGCTGCAGGCTTTGAAGCCCAGGAGGTCTCTGTTGGAGACCAGTCTGCGCTGGCTATTGGTCTAAAACCTTCTTCAAGTCTTGAAGAAGTGGTTATTACAGGAGCATATAACATGAAAAGGGTTGCCCGTGGCGTATCTTATAATGCCCAGATTGTTGGTGGTGACCAATTGAATACCATCAGGCAAACTGATATTAATAATGCCCTGGCTGGTAAAGTAGCGGGCATCCAGGTAAGAAGCCAGTCTATGGCTGCATTAGGCCGCCAGTCTGAAGTGAGATTAAGAGGCGCCGATGGTTTTGATTTAAACTCTTCGGGTGTTATTTACGTAGTAGATGGTACTATATTGCCTAATATTACTTCTATCAATACAGACGATATTGATGATGTGACAGTATTGCAAGGCCCCGCTGCTGCTGCACAATTTGGCAGCCAGGGTGCCAATGGAGCTATAGTGATCAGTTTGAAAAAAGGTAAAAAGACCCGGGGTATAGGTGTAACCGTAAACTCAGGAGCACAGTTTGATAAAGTATATATATTACCTAATTATCAAAATGCTTATGCAGGTGGTAACGTAAGCGACATGTATAAATACACATGGAAAGATGGCGACCCCGAAGAATGGAAAGTGTTAGATGGTAAATACTATCCCGATTATAGTGATGATGCAAGCTGGGGCCCAAGAATGGTTGGGCAGGAATATATTCCCTGGTATTCATGGTATGCCGGTTCAAAATATTCGTATACAACGGCTTCATTAAACCCGCAGCCTAATAACGCGAGAGACTTTTTTAATACAGGGTTATCTGTAAATAATAATGTCAGCCTGTCAAAAACAGGAGACAATTATGATCTCAGAATGTCTTACAGCAATGTTTATGTTAATGGTATTATACCAACCTCTTCGTTAAACAAAAATATTTTTAACATTAAAACAACCTACAAAATCATCCCCAAGTTAAAAGCAGGTATCAATCTCAATTACATATCATCCGTTATTAAAGGGCAGGTAGACGACGATAACTATTCAAACCAGTCTACCGGTTCATTTAACCAGTGGTTTCACAGGGATATTGATATGGGCATTATGCGTGAGCTGAAAAATTTAAGAACGTCCAGCGGAGTATATGCAAGCTGGAACCATGCTAATCCTAATACGTATGATCCGGAACATCCTGACAATTTTTATGCTGCCAATTATTGGTATAATTTCTATACATGGTTTGATTTGGTTGATCAGGCTACCATGTATGAAAGGCTGTTTGGAGATATTAGCCTGAATTATGAAATTATTCCAGGCTTAAATATAAGGGGTGTATACAGAAAGCAATTTAATACCGACTGGAGTGAGCAAAAATATCATTCAGAGCTTGCACAAAGTGGTTTGCAAACAACAGGCAACACGCCAGAAGCATTAGGCTTTTATTATAGCAGCAACTCTTACTCTAACAGGGAAAACCTGGAATTTCATTTGTCGTACTCTAAAAAAGTAGGTGATTTTGATATTAATGTCAATGCCGGCACCGACTTTTTTAAGTGGACATATAAAAATAATGGTGGCTATACCAACAATGGTTTAATAGTACCCAATTTATTTACTGCTTCAAACTCAAAGAACCCTGCAACTTATTTTAATAACAGAATCAAAGAGGCTTATAAAGCAGTATATGGTGTAGCGAGCCTGGGGTTCAGGAACTTTTTGTTTGTGGATGGTACTTTACGTAATGACTGGTTTTCTACCTTACCCAGCGATAATAACAGTGTATTATCAAAGTCTCTCGGAGCTTCTTTAGTTTTTAGCGATCTGCTTAAAATACCGGCTATATCATTTGGTAAATTAAGAGCATCATGGGGTGAAGTTCCCCAGGCGCTTGGAACATCTTCCACAACCTTTGGTGCTTACAGGTACCCGGGGCTTTTATACGGTGTGGGCAGCGACCAATGGAATGGCAATATTTTAATGAGCACACCTGACCAGCTTGTAGACCCTAATATTCGCGGTGCTGTAAAAACTACTAAGGAAATAGGGCTTGATATGAAGTTTCTCAGAAACAGGGTAGGTTTTGGTTTTACCTACTGGGATGCATCATCAAAAGACTTTCCTTATGCTGTTTCTATTAATGGCGCATCTGGTTACACGCAGTTGCTTACCAATGCAGGGTTAATAAAAAAGAACGGTATTGACGTTATAGTAAATATATCTCCGTTTAAAAACCCCAATTTTAAATGGGATATTAATGCTACATGGTCTTATTTAATAAAGAATGATGTAATAAAAATTACAGACAGTATACACCAAACATCCAATGTTCAAACAATATGGGGTACTACTATGCCATATTTAATAATGGCAGAAGGCAAACGCTGGGGTCAGATTTATGGTAATGGCATTAAGCGTATTAACGGTCAGCCTGTAATTAACGATAATGGCTCTTACGTTAATGATCCTGCAGTGTTCTTTGGTAGCGTATTGCCTAAGTACACCGGTGGTTTACAAAACTCATTTGAAATCTTTAAAAATTTTATTGTAAATGTTAATATCGATTTCCAGGTGGGTGGAAAATTCGTTTCACTGTCTGATATGTGGGGCTCCTATTCAGGGTTAACAGCCAGAACAGCTACGGTTAATGATAAAGGAAATCCGGTTCGCGATGCTGTAGCCGATGGCGGAGGTATTCACGTGTTTGGTGTAGATAATGACGGTAAGGCTAAAGATGTATATATGGAAGTTCAGGATTACTACCATGGCTTGTATTCCAATAAAACTTTTGATGAGTTTGTTTACGACCTGACTTTTGTAAAACTTCGCGAATTATCAGTTGGTTATAGAATTCCGGTTAATAAGATTAACGGAATTGGAAATTGGGTAAATGGTGCAACATTTTCAGTTTCGGCAAGAAACCCGATCCTGATCTATGCCAAAACCAAAGATTTTGATCCGTCTGAAATTACAGCCGCAACAGGTGAAACCGGACAGTTTCCCGGTACAAGAAGCTTAGGTGTTAATTTAAAACTCGATTTCTAATTAGAAAATAGAAATTTAAAAATATTAATATGACAAGTCGAATTAAAAATTTCATTACGCTCGGATTGGCGGTCATCCTATCGCAATCCTGTGTGAAATACAGTGATTTTGGCGATACCAACGTAAACCCGTCAGGTGTTTCAGAACCCGTTCTTTCAGCGCTTTTAACGAATGCTGAAGGTACTGTTGGTTCGTACGCTACTACTCAAAGATTGGAACCTGGGTATTTTTCGCAGTATTTTTCTGAAACCCAGTACTCCAGCGCATCACTCTATTCCATTCCCCAAATTGATTTTGTGGGAAGCTATTCCGGAATACTGAATGACCTGGAGATCATTATCACTAAAAACACAAGTAACAATTTAACCCAGGTAGCCAGGATTTTAAAAGTTTATATATACTGGATTTTAACAGACAGGTGGGGAGATGTTCCTTATAGCCAGGCATTGCAGGGTGCAGCGGCTGTAACACCTGTGTATGATAAACAATCTGATATATATCCGGCTTTACTTACCGAGCTAAAAGAGGCTGTAGCCGCTTTTGACGCCACTTCTGTAATTACCGGCGATGTGAGCAATTATAACGGAGATGCAGACCAGTGGAAAAAGTTAGCAAATTCCCTAAGGGTTTTAATCGCTCTTCAAATGTCTAAAGTATATACCGGGGCATCTGATTTGGCAGCTACCGAACTTAAGGCAGCCCTTGCTGATGCAAATGGTATAATAGAAACCAATGATGATAACTTTACTTTGGAATATCCCGGAGGTAATATTTCAAGTCCCTGGTATAACTTATACAACGGCCGTAAAGACGTTGGCGAAAGCGCAACAATGACGGCACTCACAAGCGGGTTTGGCGATGCGCGTCAAAGCGCTTTTGCCTCAGATGCCAATGGCGACCCTACAAATGTTGGCGTTCCTTACGGTTGGACAAGAGATAAAGTTGACCCCTGGACACAGGCTAACCCTGATTGGGCTTATGTTTTAGATGCAAGCTTAAGAACGCAAACAGGTTCTGTAACAATAATTCCTGCTTCCACTGTTCTTTTGGCAAGAGCTGAGGCAGCAGACCGCGGCTGGACAAGTGAAGATGCATTAACATTATATCAAAGCGGTATTGCCGAGTCGTTTTCACAATGGGGGCAAACAACTCCTTCATCCACATATTTAAACCAATCAGGTGTTGCATTTACTGCGGTTACCGGCACTGGTGCAAATATTAAGCAAATAGCTATACAAAGATATCTTGCTGGTTATCCAAACGGCATGGAAGGCTGGAATATCTGGAGACGTACAGGTTACCCTGTTCTTACTCCAGCTCCTGATGCGGTTAATTCAGAAGCCGGCTATACTATTCCAAGAAGATTTACGTATGGCCAATCTGAGTACCTGACAAACGTAACTAACGTTAACGCTGCTTCTGCATTATTATCAGGTGGCGACAAAATGGACTCACGTATTTGGTGGGATAAATAATCTTAACAGACACTGAACAATAAAAACTTTAATAATGAAAATGCATTTAAAATACTTTAGTTACCTGTTGCTGATAGCATTATTGGCACTGGGGTTTGATTCTTGTATAAAGGACAAATATGAACCTCTGGGAGATACAGGTACGGCGAGGGTAAAACTCAGACCAACGCCTACTAATATTCAATACTTTTCTCCTTTTTCGGAAACCAAGGTAATTGATTTAATTACAGTTACCCGAGACGAGGTTAAATCGGCAGATGTACAGGAGACTTACACGGTAACCGTTGCCAATATTGCCGACTCTATTACAGCATATAACGATGCAGAAGGAACATCATACGAAGCATTTCCCGACAGTATATACACACTTGTAACAGGAAAAGGCGTAGAAGAAAGCGGCACTTCAACGTACAAAGTTACATTTGCTCCCGGAGTTACTTCAATTCCAATATCTGTTTCTGTAAATGGAAGCAAATGGGATCCCTCTTACAGTTATGCCATGTATTTTAAAATCACAGATGCTTCAGGTAAGGAAATTACTTCTGATGAAGGAGAATCTTTAGCCGCAATATCTGTTAAGAATACATGGGATGGGGTATACGAAGTTACCGGTACACAAACAGATGTTGTTAATGCAGCACTTACAAACATAAATGACTTCCTTTCTTCGTCAAATAACAGTACTGGTATTGAGGCACCAATGCAATATGAGCTAAGAACAACAGGAACTGCTGTTTGCGCTTCGTACGACAATTATTTCTATGGTGGATATTATAAGCCCATCACCTCTGCCGATACATATAGCTCTTATGGTTCTTTTAGTCCAATCTTTACATTTGATCCTGAAACTAATGAGATCATTGACGTAACCAATTATTATGGTCAGCCTGCGGGTAATACGCGTTATGCTACGTTGGATCCTACGGGAGAAAATTCTTATGATCCGGTGACCAAAGTAATTAAAGTGAAATACTTTATGCATCAGCCTAGTGCTGTTGCTACAGCTCCGTATATAAGAGTGAGCTTTGATGAAACATGGAAATATATTGGCGATAGAAAATAAAATTCGGCTCAGTCTTTACCACTTTCGGTTTTTTTAATGTTAAGAGGTTACACTTATTTAAGTGTAGCCTTTTTTGTTTATTACACAATATATAAGCACTTCATGATAAGTTTTCATTAAAATGTTCAGTTTCATCCAATTATTCGTGCAGCACCAACGTTTCTTATTTTGTCTTTTTTCTGGCATCAGGATATTTACGCTTTTTAATTAGTAGATGTCTATGATCTATCCTGTATTTGCCACATTTATTAAAACCTATTTAAATATGAGAAAAATTTTAATGCTACTCGCAGTACTGCTACAATGGTCGGTACTGGCAATCGCTCAAACAAAAACGATAACCGGACAGGTTTTAGACGAAAAAGGAACCCCGGTTCCTTATGCTACTGTAAAGCTTAAAGGAAATACTTCCGGAGTTGCCGCCGATGAAAATGGCAGGTTCAGCATCCAGGCAGGCTCTTCTGCAACCTTAATAATTAGTGCTGCGGGGTTTAATGTACAGGAAGTTGCGGTACGAGACCAGACTTCAATAACTGTAGCCTTAGCTCCGTCTTCAAGTCTTCAGGAGGTAGTAGTAACAGCCCTTGGTATAAAAAGGGAAAAAAGAATGCTTACTTATACCACGCAGGAAGTAACAGGCGGCGCCCTTATAGATGCTAAACAGGACAATCTGGTTAATGCTATGGCGGGTAAGGTATCTGGTGTGCAGATAACTAATTCCAGCGGGCAACCCGGTAGTTCATCCCAGATTGTTATCCGGGGTAATAGCTCTCTAAAAGGCGACAATGGAGCCTTATTTGTAATTGATGGTGTGCCGATGGATAATAGCGAAGCGGGTAATCCTGATGGTCCGTTAAGCGCCGGGGGCACTTCAAACAGGGGTATTGATCTTGATCCCAATATTATTGAGAGTATTACTGTATTAAAAGGCGCAGCGGCAACGGCTATATATGGGTCGAGCGCATCAAGAGGGGCCGTTATAATTACTACAAAAAACGGAAGGGGCGCCGGAGCAACAACTAAACCCACTGTATCGGTAAGCAGCAGCTATACATTTGCTCAACCTTTATATCCCGAATTACAAAGAACATGGGCGCAGGGTTCGGGAGGAAGCTATGTTGATGGCAATAACGGACAATTTGGAAGTGCTTCCTGGGGACCCAGGTTAGATACATTAAAAGTTAATGGAGAGGCTGTGCCTTTTCATGACGCACTTAAGGAGTTTTTTAAAACGGGACACACTACCGATAATAACGTAAGCGTATCAGGGGCTGGTGATCGTTCAAACTATATAGTTTCTTACTCTTTTTTAAAGAATAATGGTATTGTGCCCACTACAGATTATGTACGTAATTCATTTTTTGCCAAATACACCACAAAGCTGTCTGATAAAATAACTTTATCAACGCAGTTCAATTATATTCACTCCGACAATAACCGCACACTTGATGGAAACAGTCTTGAATCACCATTATGGACGGTTTTGTCTTCACCCATTTCATGGGATCCACACCCCACTACCAATCCTGATGGAACACAGAGACTATACCGGCTGGCACGTAATAATCCCTACTGGTTGTTAGATAATACAGGATTAAAAGACAAGGTTGACCGCATTATCCCTGTATTTAATCTTTCATATAACCCCTTATCATGGCTATCTATAACAGAGCGCCTTGGCGGAGATATGTATAGTAACCCGTTGGAGTATCATGAAAATGTTGGAACGGTGGGTTCTTATCCCACCGGGAGGGTTTATAGCAGAACAATCACTTACCAGCAATGGAATAATGATTTAATTGTGAATGCAAGAAAAACTTTTGGAAATTGGTTTGCAGAATTGATTTTGGGTAATAACATACTCGTTAATTATAACGATAACAAATATGTACAGGGTGTTGGCTTGAGTATCCCGGGTTTTTACAATATAGGTAATGCTACAAATGTAACCTCGGCTTATGGGTATTATAAAAACAGAAAGGTAGGCTTTTATGGACAGGCAAATTTTGAGTACAAAAAAATGCTTACGCTTGGTTTAACAGGCAGGGTGGATGGGTCGTCTGTTTTATCTACCGATAAACAATTTTACCCTTATGGATCAGCAAGCGTGGGATTCATTTTTACAGAAGCGCTGGGCATGAATGCTAACCCCGTTCTTAATTTTGGTAAAATAAGAGCAGCATATTCCATAGTTGGGAATGATGCTGTGCCTCCATACTCTTTAACAAATCCCTATTACCAGGTGTCTAATGCTAATGGAACAGCTATTGGCAACATTAGCTTTCCTTTTAACGGGCAAAACGGCTATTTGTTAACTACTACATATGGTTATCCATTAAAAAACGAAACGGTAAAGGAGTTTGAGCTCGGCCTCGAAACAAAATGGTTTAACAACCGGGTTTCTTTAGATGCAACTTATTTTAATAAAAAGAGCATTGATCTTTTAACTGTAGGAGTTCCAATTGATCCTGCTACCGGTTTCAATCAGGCCACAGAAAATGCGGGTAGCATGCGCAATAAAGGTGTTGAGATTACTTTGGGAGTAACGCCGGTTAAAACCAAAGATTTAACCTGGAATGTTACGGTGAACTTTACTAAAATCAAAAATGAAGTGTTGAATCTTGCACCAGGCGTAACATTCTTACAATTTGCAGGGTTTACAAATCCCGGAATTTTTGCTTTTGCTAATTCTCCATATGGGGTTATTTATGGCTCACACTTTAAAAGAGGTACTTCTGGTAAAGAAGCCGGACAACTGTTATTAGACGATGATGGTTATCCCCAGATTGCCGAAGACCTGATTCCGATAGGTAATGCAACTCCTGACTGGCTTGGTGGTTTAACAAGTGAATTAAAGTATAAGAATTTCCTTTTCTCTTTTGTGCTGGATATGAAAAAAGGCGGCAACATACTTAACCTGGATGGGCACTATCTTGATTTTTATGGCACATCAAAAATTACGGAAAACAGGGCTGAAACCAAAGTGTTTACCGGTATAATTGAAAGCACAGGAGAAGTGAATACCAAAGCTGTAGCAACAGATCAGGCATTCTATCAAAACCTTTGGTCAAATGCTGATGAGAATTCTTTGTATGATGCGTCTTTCCTTAAACTAAGACAGGTTACCTTAGGTTATCGTTTACCATTGTCTAAAACAAGTACTTTCAAAGCATTGTCTGTAACCTTTACCGGAACTAATTTTATTCTTCATAAAAATTATCCTGGTTCCGATCCGGAAGTTAGTCTTAATGGCAGCGGTAATGGTCAGGGCTTTGCAAATTTTATGACGCCTACAAGTAAGAATTTTATTATTGGTCTTAAAGCCACATTTTAATAATTGATAAAACATTGAATTAATGAAAACAAGCTATAGATATATAACCCTTTTGTTGGCCGCGGTAAGTATTACCGGGGTTGGCTGCAAAAAATTCCTTGATATTAATGAGGATCCCAATAACCCTTTATCGGTTTCCGAAGGATTGATTTTAGCGCCTGCTGAGGTAACACTTTCCACAAATATCATTGGTGGCTTTAATGGAACAACAACAGCCTACTGGATGCAGCAGATGTCGCTAAATCAACCGGCGCCTAATACTGAAACATACAGGATACTTCCATCAGATGTAGACAATACCTGGAGTTACTACATATATCCTAATATGCTCAAAAATCTTAGTGATCTGATTAACCAGGCAGAAGCATCAGGACACAACCAGTATGCAGCTATAGGTAAAACTTTAACCGCGTATACACTTGCTGTTACAACAGATATTTGGGGCGATATTCCATATAGTCAGGCCTTCCAGGTAGAAACTACGTTGAAGCCAATTTATGATTCCCAGGAGAAAATATATGAAAGTATCCAGGAGATTCTTGATAGCGCTATATACTACTCCAATCAAACACCAAGTGCTGTGGCGCCTGGAACTGATGATTATATATACAACGGTGATATGGATAAGTGGAGAAAGTTTATGTATATGTTGAAAGCCCGTTATTATTTAAGATTATCCAATGCACCGGGGTATACAGCAGCAGCCCAGGCAGACCTGGCATTGGCTGCACTTCAAAACGGATTCGAATCTAATGATGATAATGCATTCGTTCCTTATCCCGGCACTCCTGGTGCAGAGAATCCCTGGTATGCAAATACGTTACCCGGTGCAGGAGGTGTTGTAATGGGCGAATCATTTATTAACTCATTGCTTGCAACTAATGACCCAAGATTGCCAATAATTGCAACGGAAAAAGACGGTGGTGGTTATGCCGGCCGACCTGCAGGTATTGATGCGGTACCCGATCCTAACGTGTATTCTTCATTAAACACCTTCTATGGCGGGTACCTCCCTTTAGATGAAGCTAATACCGCAGGCGCTGCTGCTCCTTTATTTCTTGGCACATATACCGAACAGTTGTTTATAGAAGCGGAGGCAACATTTATTAAGAGTGGCGCAACAGATGCCGATCCCATATACAGATCAGCAATTGCTGCACACATGGATATGCTTCATGTTTCTGCCGCTGCAAAAAATACATACATTAATGCTCAACCGGCTCTTGGCGCCGGCGCTTTAAAAAAGATTATCGGAGAAAAATTTATTGCAGACTTTTTGACTTTGGAAACTTACAACGATTGGAGAAGAACAGGTTTTCCTGAATTGGAGTTGGCTCAAAATGCTTATGTTAATTATATTCCGTTAAGATGGCCATATTCAACAACAGCTACTTTAACCAATCCACAGCCTCAGCAAAGTGCAACAACCCAGGATGCAGTTTGGTGGGATGCAAATTAAAGCAGGCATATAATAAATTTTTAAAGGGTGCAGTTTTCCGCACCCTTTTCTTTTTATGGAAGGAATCGAATTTCGATGCCCTGCCTCAATAATATTATAACTGTTGTGAATTACCAGCCTTGTTTTGCAGTACCTGCCTGTATAGCAGCTAAAGCTTTGGCTTCACCCAAAAGAGTAGTTAATTTGTTGCCTTTACCATCATGACCCTGTGCCATATATGCACCCTTAGCAGTTTTGGTAATTACGGCATCCTGGATAGGAACGTTTTTTTCTTTTGTCTTTACGTTGTATGCTGTTAATGTTGTGTCTGACATTTTAATGAGGTTTTTATTGTTAATAATAGTTTTATTAAATCTTTTACGAATATGTGTTCAGGTTCGAAGATAATAAAATATCATTTCCGCAAATGCTAAAATTATTTACACGTCAAGATTAGCGTATTTAGCGTGCGATTCAATGAACTCTCTTCTAGGTGCAACTTCATCACCCATCAACATACTGAAAACGCGGTCTGCTTCCGCAGCGCTTTCAATAGTCACTCTTTTTAACGTTCTTGTTTCGGCATTCATGGTAGTTTGCCAAAGCTGCTCCGCGTTCATTTCACCCAAGCCTTTGTATCGCTGAACGTATACGCTGTCTTCTTTACCACCGGCTAATTTTTCCACCAGTGCTTTACGCTGTTCTTCACTCCAGGCGTACCCGGATTCTTTTCCTTTTTTGACAAGGTATAACGGTGGTTGTGCCAGGTAAACATATCCCTGCTCAACCAGTTCTTTCATATATCTGAAGATGAAAGTAAGGATCAGTGTAGCGATATGGCTTCCATCCACATCGGCATCGGTCATAATAATAAGCTTGTGGTAGCGGAGCTTTGAAAGATCCAGTGCTTTGGGATCTTCTATGGTTCCCCGCTTTACGCCAAGCGCTGTGAACATATTGCGTATCTCCTCATTATCATAAATCTTATGTTCCATTGCTTTTTCAACGTTCAGAATTTTACCACGCAATGGTAATATTGCCTGGAAGTTCCTGTCACGCCCCTGCTTTGCCGTACCGCCCGCTGAATCACCCTCAACAAGAAACAGCTCACACCTGTCAGGATTTCGGTCTGAACAGTCAGCAAGCTTACCCGGAAGCCCGCCTCCTGTTAATACACTTTTACGTTGCACAAGGTCTCTTGCTTTTCTTGCAGCCGCTCTTGCCTGCGCAGCCAGTATTACTTTATTGATGATCTGCCTGGCTTCTTTTGGGTTTTCTTCAAGATAATCCTGCAATACCCTGCTTAAAGCAGCATCAACCACACCAATCACTTCATTATTGCCCAGCTTGGTTTTTGTTTGTCCTTCAAATTGCGGCTCAGGAACTTTTACGGAAATAATTGCGCTCAATCCTTCCCGGAAGTCATCACCTTCAATTTCTACTTTGGCTTTTTCAAACATGCCCTCTTTTTCACCATAGTTTTTAAAAACCCTGGTAACGGAACGCCTGAAACCGGCAACATGCGTACCGCCTTCAATGGTGTTGATATTATTTACATAGCTGAAAATATGCTCCTGGAAGCTGGTATTGTACAGCATTGCCACTTCAACCGCTACATTGGTTGCCGGATCATGCGCTTCGCCATAAATTACTTTCGGCAATAAGGGCTGGCGGTTACCATTCTGGTCAAGCATTTCAACAAATTCAGAAATACCGCCTTCGCTGTAAAATGCTTTAGCATAAGTATTACCGTTTTCATCTTTTTCGCGGAGATCATTTAAGGTTATACTGATGCCTTTGTTAAGATAAGCCAGCTCACGCAGGCGGCCTTCCAACACTTCTTTATTGTAAACGGTTACCGTAAAAATTGAACCGTCAGGCCAAAAATGAATTCGTGTGCCTGTTTTATCCGTTTCACCAATTTCGCGAACGGCATATTGCGGAATACCGGTATGATATTCCTGTTCAAAAATCTTTCCTTCGCGCTGTACCGTTACATGCAATACTGTGCTTAATGCATTAACGCAACTCACCCCCACACCATGCAAACCACCGGATACCTTATAGGTGTTTTTATCAAACTTACCACCGGCATGCAATACCGTCATTACCACTTCAAGCGCGCTGCGTTTTTCTTTGCTCATTATTCCTGTAGGAATACCGCGACCGTCATCCTGAACGCTTATGGAGTTATCTTCATGAATGGTTACGGTTATATTTTTACAATAGCCGGCCAACGCCTCGTCAATGGAGTTGTCCACCACTTCGTATACCAGGTGATGCAACCCTTTCGCGCTGATATCACCAATATACATGGCCGGACGCTTACGTACCGCTTCTAAACCTTCAAGAACTTGTATACTGTCTGCACCATAACCGGAAGCAACCGGGAGAGTGTATAAAGCCTGTGTTTCGTTACTCATAAATCTTCTGAAAATCAACTGTTTTCTTGTCAAAAAAATATCCTGCAAAAGTACAAAAATTAAGCCGGGCAGGGATGATTTTAACGGCTTTTTTTAAGGGTATTTACACGCATTGTTTCCACATTTGTTTGTTATGCAATGCAACCTCTGCGAACTTCCTGTAATAAGCTGCCCGGAACTCCTGGCACAGGCAATAATTGAACATTATTATCCTATCTTTAATTATGATGAACACCCAAAGACGCACTACATTGCCTATTGGCCGCTTTATTGACCCGCTCACCGATTTTGGCTTTAAAAGAATTTTCGGCTCCGAACCAAACAAGGATTTGTTGATAGCCTTTTTGAATGAATTATTTAAAGGACGGAAAGTAATAAAAGAGCTGGTATATAACCCACAGGAAAATGACGGACCGGCAAAACATTACCGAAAAATCATTTTTGACCTTACTTGCACCGGGGCAGACGGAGAGATTTTTATTATCGAGATGCAAAGGGCTGATCAGAAGTTTTTTACTGACAGGACTATTTTTTATACTTCAGGCAAATTGTACGAACAGGGCCAGAAAGGCAAAAGAGATTGGAATTTTGAACTGAAGGAGGTATATTTTATAGCCCTCATGGATTTTAATTTCGACAGGACCCGGCCTGGAAAATACCTGCATAGGGTAAGGCTGGCAGAAGAAGAAACTGGCGAAACCTTTTATAATAAGCTGGGATTTATATTTTTGGAGCTGCCCAATTTTAAGCTGGAGGAAAAGGAAATAAAAACAGACCTCGAACGTTGGGTGTATGTGCTGTGTAATATGGCGAAAATGGAAAAAATCCCTGTAATTTTACATAAAAGAATATTTCAAAAATTATTTCATATAGCTGAAGTAGCCAACTTAAAAAAAGAAGAGTACATGTTGTACGAAAAAGCACTTTTAGATAAATGGACTGACTATGCAGTAAGAACGACTGCAAAAGAAAAAATCAGGGTCGCGGAAGAACGTGCTAAGATTGCGGAAGAAAAAGCTAAGATTGCGGAAGAACAAGCGAAGACTGCGGAAGAACAAGCGAAGACTGCGGAAGAGCAAGCTAAGACTGCGGAAGAGCAAGCTAAGACTGCGAAGAAAAAAAGCATTGAAGTAGTAAAAAAGCTTATTGCCAAATTGGGGCTAACAGATGTCCAAATCTCAGATATATCCGGAATATCAGTAGATCACGTAAAAAAAATACGTACCTCGGTAAAAAAGAAAAATAAAATTTAGCAATATAATGTTATATGGAAGCCGCTATTATTTAATGGCGGTTCTTTTTGCGGAAATTGTTGTTCTGATCCGTGAAACAGGAATTTTAGCTTTAGCATTTATTACTCCTTATCCCCAATAGCCCTGTTCAAAAATTCAATCAACGGTTGTAAAGCGGCAAACGCCTCAACACTTTTTTTTACAAGATCTTTTGATGTAAGCTCCATATCAGCAAATGCCTTCATTGCAATCCAGCTTTTGTATTTCAGGTAATCTGCCGCGGGATTATCTTTCGTATATCCCTTAGGTACATTCGCTAAGCGGAGCTCTGCATCCTGGTCGAGTGTTTTATATACGGCTGTAAATTTTTTTGCAGTGATGATTTTTCTAAACTCGTCAAAACAGTAATCAATTTCCTGTCTTATTTTTTGTGTTTCTGCGGGCATAGGCATCCATATACCGCCGCCAATAAAACTATTGCCGGGTTCAAGGTGAAAATAATAACCGGCAAATATGGATTTTTTGCCGCCCCTGTTTATACTTGCTGCAAAATTCTTTTTATACGGTGTTTTGTCTTTACTGAAGCGGATATCTCTATTGATACGGAACATGCATTCTTTTGCCGTGAGCGATGCTATAGACACATCTTTTTTTCCATACGCATCAATCAGCTCCTGAATAAAATTTTCAAAATCCTTTTTTGCTGTTTCATATTTAGCACGGTTTGCATCAAGCCATGGCTTATTATTATTTTTTGCAAGTGATTTTAAAAATTGAATGGTAGACTGCTGCAGCATACAAATATGATTTTGCTCAGGCAGGCAATTTACGGGTTGTTGAGTAAAGCAGGTTATTTTTTTGTGAGAAATGTAATCTCATGGTATAAAACTCAAAAGCCCCGATGTAGAAACATCGGGACTTTTGGTTAAGGCTCTGATTAGTAGCTATTTTAAAAATTTGTTTAGCCCGGCATTTCGGTATCAACAAATTCCATTAATTCTTTTATATATGCTGGTGAAAATTTAAACTGTAAACCTGCAGTCTTGTATAAATCCGGCAGTGTTTTCATTCCCCCCAAACTTAAAGCATTCATATAATTATCCAAAGCTTTTTCTTTATTTTCTTTGAATTGTTTCCACATGCCAATAGAGCCAAGCTGTGCTATACCATACTCAATATAATAAAAGGGAACTTCAAACAGGTGTAACTGGCGCTGCCACGCGTTTTCACGATAGCTTTCTAAACCTGTGAAATCTATTTGGTTAGATGAAAATTCATTTAAAATTTCCATCCATTTTGTCTTTCTTTCTTCTAATGAATGAAAAGGATTTTCATAAATCCAATGCTGAAATTTATCGATGGTGGCTATCCACGGCATTACGGTAATCACTCTTTCCAATTGATGCTCTTTCGCTCTTGTAAGGTCATCAGCGGAGTTGAAAAAGCTATCCCAGTAATCCATTGTAAATAATTCCATCGACATGCTGGCTACTTCAGCCATTTCAATCGGGTATTCTTTAAATGCACTTAACTCCAGCGGGTGCGATAAAAAAGAATGAATAGCGTGACCGCCCTCATGCACCATTGTAGTTACATCGTGCATTTGCCCGGCAGCATTCATAAAAATAAACGGCGCTCCGCTTTCTGCCAACGGCATATTATACCCGCCCGGCGCTTTACCTTTCCTGCTGTCAAGGTCAAGGTGTTTTAATTCATCCATTTTTCGCAAACAATCTGCAAAAAACGGGCGCAACCTGTTGAAGCATTGAATGGATTTCTCCAATAATTCTTTACCATCTTTAAACGGGTGCAGAGGTTCGGTGCCTTCAGCTTCTGCTTCAGTATCCCAGGGGCGGAGTGTATCCAGCCCTAATTTTTCTTTTTTCTTTTGGTTGATTTTATCTACCAGCGGCATCACATACTGCTTCACACCTTCGTGAAAATCAAAGCAGTCTTGTTTGCTATAATCAAACCTGCCTTTTTCAACAAAAATATAATCGCGGTAATTACTGAAGCCCGCATTCAGCGCTACCTGGTGGCGTTTATGAATAAGTGTGGTGAAAAGGTCGTTCAGTGTGTCTTTATCCTGTAGCCTGCGCTCATTGATTTTGCGATAAACCGATTCACGAAGCTGTCTGTCGTGGCTTTCCAAAAATTTGGAAGCCTGTTGCAACGTATATTCTTTTCCTTCCACTTCAACAGTCATTTTTCCAACAACGGCACCATACTGTTGCTGTTCTACGCTCAGTTCAGATAATAACTGAATATTTTCTTCTCGAAAAAGGTCAATATTCTTTTTAACAGAACGGAGGTAGGTAAAATACTTATCCTGGTCGAGCGCCCCGGTATATGGGTTACCGACCAGCTTTTTATTGATAATATCGCTATACGGTTGAATATTGGGAGAAATATCAGTATAAAAGAAATTGAAAGCGTCCCTCAATGTTGCATTTTCCGTGTCGCAGGTCATGCGAACCTGTCGCCAGCAGGCATCTTCAGCTATTACCGCTTCCAGCTCGCTTACGTCTGCAAGCCATTGCTCCAGCTCTTTTTTGGAATGTATATCACGCTCAACCAACGCTTTGAAATAAGGCTCCAGCGCTTCCCATGTGGTAATCTCAAAATCCTTGGGCAGGAAATGCCTTTCTTTTTTTTGTATATCAGCGGTTGCCTTAATCATAATTGTAGTTAGAAAAAAGAGGTAAGCAAAAAACTGGCTGTATTATTTCTTTTTGGGAGCAGCCTTTTTCTTAGGTTTCTCTTCAGCATCAGCTTTATCTTCTTTTGGGGCTGCTGCTTTCTTTTTAGGCGCTTCTTCTTTTTTCTTTGCTGCTTTTTTAGGTTTTTCTTCAGTTACTTCAGCGGCTTCTTCTTTCTTTTTAGCCGTTTTCTTTTCTTCTTTTACTTCCGGTTCTACAACAACTTCTTCTTCCTCTTCTACTACTTCCGGCACTTTTATTTCAACATTATTTGAAGTGAGCATTTCGAGCCATTTTACAATCTTCTTCATATCGCTTGTATATACGCGCTCAAAGTCCATATCGGGGTATACTGCTTCAAAATATTTTTTTACTGCTGCATTGTCTTTTGCATCCGGTAACGGAGTATTGTTTTCTTTCATTACAAGAAAAACCTCCGCGAGATTTACATTATCACGAACAGTAAATATTTCAATACTCTCCAGGTGAGAGAAATTGTGACTGCGCGATGAAACGAAACGGCTGCTTTTATCATCCAGCGAACGAACAATAGCGCCATCGCCTTTAGAGCTTAATAATTCATACAAACCCGGTAAACCTGTAACAGATATAATTTTACTGTATTCCATAATCGGTCAAATCATTTTAAGGAGGTGCAATATAATAGGAAATTGGATAAGTTAGTCGGGGAAAAGTGTTTTATCAATATTGGGGATAATACGTAAGGCATTTTTATAGTATACTTTCTTTAAAATATCGTCTGGCAGCGCCATGCCATACATGCGCCAGAAAGCGTGATATTTTTTGTGATACGGAAAATATTCGTCAGCGGTTTCCAGCACCCGGAAATAAGTATTATACTCTTCCGGCACCCAGCTGTCTTTGCCAAACATTATCCTGTCCTGGTATTTTTCAAAAAACTGCCTTGCAGCACGGGGTTGCCTGCCTAATTCTGCAATCACCGCGCCAAATTCTACCATTACATTCGGCATTTCATCCAAAAGCGATCCGAGCTTGCGAAGATCGTTTGGATACCAGCCAAAATGCGCTGCTATAAACGTCGTTTTTGGATGTTTCTTAAACATGTGGTGTTGCTCCTCTATCAATTGCTCCCAGGGCTCAGGATTATTAACGCCTCTTTTCCTTTCGGGATGTGTTTTTAACTCGAGCCAGCGCTCATTATGCTCATCCATATCATCCCAAAAAGGTTTGGGGTCAGCCGTATGAATAAGCACCGGAATTTTAAGCTCGCCGCATTTATCCCAAATGGCATCCAGGCGGGCATCATCAACGGCAACTCTTTTGCCGTCTTTATCTTTTACAGAAAAACCGAGATTCTTAAAAATCTTTAAACCATTTGCGCCATGCTGCACATCTTCCTGCAATTGTTTAACCGCGTTTGATGTCCAGTCTTTTTCGCCTACGCCGGCAAAATCAATATTAGCGAAAACAATAAACCTGTTTGCTGCAACATGCTTAATGCTTTGCGTCATGCTTTGTAGCTTATTGCCGTTACCTCCGCTTAAATTTACCATCACCGCCATATTCATTTTATCCATATCCTTAAGTAAACCGGGTATTGCCTGTTCTGATAAATTCCACTGGTGATTATGCACGTCAATAAAAGGAAATTTTGCTTTGGTAACTATATGTTCAGGCACCACAAGTGTAGATGCCGGCTCGTACTTTTCAAAATCCATTGACTTTTGCTGAGCTTGTGCGCCTGCAAATAATAAAGATAAAAAAATGACTATAGATTGTTTCATGGTCTATACTTTCAATTGAAGATAAAGGTATTTGGAAAGATAAGATTATTTGAATAAGTAAGGAATAGAACATGGATACAATGCCAGAAATTAAGCAAAGTTTGTCTCCTCAATAATCAATCTTTACTTCTTTCAGCATTTTAATATATTTACAATAAACCATTGTTATGACTATTCCCCGTGCAACCCACATACCAGCAATAGCTTTTGCTATTCTTTTCACATTCGCTTCAGACATGACCCGATCTCAAACAAAATCGATCAAATCTTCACCATTGCTTGTGGAAGCCGCTCCTGCAACAGCGGGCATGTCTGCAGAGCGGATAACAAAGATTGACGCGATGCTGAAAGACGCGGTTGATCAAAAAAATCTTCCCGGCATTGTTGCCTTAATTGCAAGAAATGGGAAAATTGTTTTTTACAAAGCGTATGGCATGGCGGATAACGCTTCAAAAAAAGAATTGAAAAGAGATGATATTTTCAGGATTGCTTCACAAACCAAAGCCATTACATCAACTGCTGTGATGATGTTGTGGGAAGAAGGAAAATTCAAGCTGGATGATCCTGTTTCCAAATATATTCCTGAGTTTGGCGAAGCGCAGATACTGGATACATTTAATGAAAAGGATTCAAGCTATACAACCAGGCCCGCAAAAAACCAGGTTACTATCCGCCATTTATTAACGCATACTTCAGGTATTGGTTATGGTGTGATTGATGGAGATGAGCGGTTCAGGAAAATTTTCACGAAAGCGGGTATTACCGATGCGTTTACAACAGAGCCGATAAAGATCAGCGATAATATTAAGAAGCTTGCCAGGCTTCCTTTGCATCATGAGCCTGGCGAAAACTGGGTATACAGCGAGGGGTTGGATGTGCTTGGATATTTTATTGAAGTGGTATCGGGAATGCCTTTCGATAAATTTCTTCGTACAAGATTGTTTGACCCGCTTGGCATGAACGATACATGGTTCTATCTTCCGGATAATAAAAAGAATCGTCTGGTGAGTGTACAGGAAAAAACAGATGGTGAATGGAAAAAATATGCAGGAAGCTTTTATGATGCCGATTATCCCATAAAAGGCGCTAAGACATTTTTCTCTGGCGGAGGCGGACTTTCCGGCACGGCTAAAGATTATGCGACCTTCCTGCAGATGTATCTCAACAATGGCGAATTAAATGGTGTTCGCATTTTAAGCCGTAAAACAATTGAAGTAATTATGGCTAACCAGATAGGCGATATATGGAAAGGAGGGTCGGTTTATGGCCTGGCATTTGGGATTGTTAATCAAAAAGGCCAGGATGCCGGCGGGCAGGGTAGTGCAGGCACTTTTGACTGGGGCGGTTATTTTAATACACAATACTTTGCTGATCCCAAAGAAAAGCTTATTGGCATTATTATGAAGCAAACGCAGGGGGATGTAAAAGATGAAACAACATGGAAATTCAGGGTGATGGCAGAAACAGCGATTGATGATTAATTAAGGTGAATTTTAGAAGCCCCAAAATGATAACCCGATAAGTGGTACCCAATATCCTGATATGACACCGATACTTTCTCGTGGCGTTAGCAGCGAGGCAGCGGATATAAGATGGTTCTTTGTTGCGTGCGCTGGGTGCGTGAAAAACTGCGGAAAACCTTCGGGATTACCACACAAATGTTCCAACCGCACCTTTATCCAAAGAAGTAATCACCCATTTTCCGTTGTACTTAATATTAAATATCTGGGCATTCGCTCCATCATTTTGAACGATCAATACTTTTTTGCCTGCAGGTGTTTTAAACGCTACATTGTTTAATCCGCTGTCAACAGTGCTTTCTATTCTTGTTGAATTAACGGGAACAAATTTTGACGCATGCGCTATGATATAAAACGCCACATTTTTGGTATAACTGCTGCCCGTTTCTATAGTAATGGCACCTTTACAGGTGGTGCAGCCGCCATCTGTGTGCGGCCCGAATGTGGCATCATTGGCAAGGTTCCATTCAAGCGCATTACGGCTCCAGTTGCGCATTGAACCAATAATTACGTTTTTCAGATGCCAGTTCAGGTCACCTCCGAAATTTCCGTTAGAAGGCGTGTATTGCTCTGTAAAATAAAGCGCTTTATCAGGGTGCGCATTTTTTACGGTAGACAAAGCACTAATATCACCTGCATATAAATGAAACGCGGAACCATTGATGAATGCTTTTGCGGCGGCATCATTTAAAATTGAAACCGGGTAATCGGGCTTATCACAGTTATGATCGTAAATAACAATTTTTGTATTTATATTGGCTTTTTGAAAAGCAGGGCCCAGATGATTTTTTATAAAATCTGCCTGCTGTTCTGCTGTCATTAAAAGGCTTGGATTATTGCCCGGGTGCAATGGTTCATTCTGCGGCGTAATAGCATCAATAGTAATGCCTGCAGCTTTCATGGATTGTATATACTTCACAAAATATTGTGCATATACAGTGTAATATTTTGGTTGAAGGCTTCCTCCGACAAAACTGTTTTTGTCTTTCATCCATACCGGTGAAGACCAGGGTGTGGCAATAATTTTAATAGCAGGATTGATAGCCAGTATTTCTTTAAGCAATGGCACTAAATTAACAGTGTCTTTTGCAAGACTGAAATGTTCAAGGTTGATATCTGTTTGTCCTTCTGCTAAATCGTTATAGCTAAACGGGGCAGCATTTAAATCAGACGCGCCTATACTTAGCCGTAAGTAGCTTACCGCAATGGCGTTCTCTCCTGATCCAAATAATTCCTGCAGCAGTTCCTGCTTTTTTGCTGCGCTTAACGAATTGATTACATCCGTGCTTCCGCCGGTGAGTGTATATCCAAAACCGTCGATAGTTTGATAGGCGGTATTTTCGTTTACTTCAATAACCGGGTACTGGTTTACCGGGGTACCGAAAGCCAAAATACCTGTTTGTTTCTGCAGTTTAACTGTTTCATCTGATTTTGTAAGCCAGAAATCAACTTCGTTAACTGCGGGAGGAGTTACTACAGGAGGTGTGTCCTTCTTTTCGGTTTGTTTACAGCTAAGCAATATTATTACGATTGCTGTTGTCAGTAAAAAACCATATCGCTTAATATTGCTTTTGATGCTTGTCATAATAATATATTTGAATAAAAACTAAGATTTTTCACTTGAATATACACGCACATAATCTACCTGCATTGCCTGTGGAAAAACAGTATCGTCAATGCCCAGTTTACCACCCCAATTGCCTCCAACGGCCATATTCAATAATAAATGAAATCGTTGATCAAAAGGCCATTCCCGGAAGCTCTTGTTCGGATTTTCATAATAAAAATATTTTTCATCATCTATAAAAATGCTAATGCTTGTTTCATCCCACTCTAAAACATAAGTATGAAAAGCATCCGACAGGTCATTGCGGAAAATATTTTTTCCTTTTTGGGTGCCAATGGTGTGGTTGAAAGCGCCAGTATGTACCGTGCCAAATACAGAATCAGGTAAATAGCCCACATGCTCCATAATATCAATTTCACCGCTAACCGGCCAATCACCGTATTTCCAGTCGGTAGGCAGCATCCATATTGCAGGCCATAGCCCTTTTCCTTTAGGCATTTTAGCGCTTACTTCAAACCTGCCGTATTTCCAGTCGCCTTTATTTTTACTCACCAATCTTGCCGAGGTATAAGAAGCTCCTTTAAAATTTTCTTTAATGGCTGTAATGTTTAACATGCCATTCTTAACAGAAGCATTCTGCAATCTTTTTTCCGTATAGTATTGTTTCTCATTATTGCCCCAGCCATTTCCACCGATATCATAGCCCCATTTGGTGCTGTCCGGCAAGCCATTATAATCAAATTCGTCGCTCCATGCTAGTTTCCATTTAGATTTCCCGGTATGTTTTTGCGTGAGCGATACCAGTCCAAGGCAAATGCTGATGAAAAGTATATAAATGGAATGCATAATAGTTTAATTATTTTGTAGTGTTATAATTAATATTCCGAAGCGCTATTGAAACACACGGACATAATCTACAAACATGCGTTGTGGAAATGCTGTTGTTCCATCAGGAGCACCTGGCCAATCACCGCCTACAGCCACATTGAAAATAAAAAATTGTGGTTTATTAAACGGGTACACGGCATCACCAACCTCTGCTTTTGTTGTGGTTAAAAACAGATTATCATCTACATACCACTGCATACTGTTTTCCGTCCATACAAGAGAAAAAACATGAAACTGTTGTGAAAAATTTCCAGAGGTTAGGTTATAGCCGGCATTTTTAGAGTCGTGGGCGCTCGAAGCGTTTCGCCAGTGAGCTGTTCCGTATGTGGTTGACGGACTCTGCCCTACCAGTTCCATGATATCTATTTCACCGCATGCCGGCCATCCAATGGTGGAAATATTATCTCCCAGCATCCATAAAGCAGGCCATATGCCTTTAGCTACAGGCAGTTTGGCCCTTATGTCTATCCTCCCGTGTGTAAATGATTTTTTATTCTGCGTGGTAATTCTTGCAGAAGTATAATTAAAACCGCTGACGCTTTCTTTCCTTGCTTCGATAATTAGATTGCCATTAGAAAGAAAAACATTTTTGTTGCTGTTGGTATAATACTCCAGTTCATTATTACCCCAGCCACCTGAACCATTGCCAATCTCGTAATTCCATTCTGCGGCATTGAGTGTTTCACCCGAAAATTCATCGCTCCAGGCGAGTGTATACCCTGGGTAGGTTGATGGTGTGGCATATCCTGCATTATCTGTTGAAAGATTTTTCCCGTTCTCAGTGATAATGATCCCTTTGGCAGACGTGACGCCAAGTGTACAATTCTCAGGATTGCTTAATTGAAGTGTAAATTCAAGATTATTTTCCCTGTTATCTTCTGGGTCGCCTTTTATAGTAACATCCAATTGAACCTGGGCATTATTAGCCGGTATGGTTATCGTGCCCGATTTTTTTATATAGTCTCCGGGAGCAGATGCAGAACCATCAACAAGTGTATAATCTACAGATACAGGAACTGTTGTTGTTTTATTAAGCCCGATAACAAAATAGAGCACAGCATCTGAAGTGGTTCTTAATTGTAAAGCATCCTCAACATTAATAACAGGAACTACCGGAGGTGGTTCATTGCCCCCTTTTTTGCACGAAATATTTATAGCAAACAATATCATTAACAAAAAGCTGAAGCATTCTTTTTTCAACATGCGGATATAATTATCAAAATTTGTTATTATCTACCATCAGCATAACAGAAATAAAAAAATTGGGGCAACAGTAAGCGCAGGGTGTTTGTACTGCGCTTATTGTTTATGAAGATGATAAATTAAATAGGGTTTCCAGTAATATATTAATCAGCTTTTAATTTTAAATACCAGGCGTTTCCGGTTTCAGTACCCTGGGCACGCAGGTACATAGCAGTTTCGGATATAGAAAGTATTTCGTATTCTTTTAATAAGGCACCGTAACCTATATAAGTATTATTGCCGCCTAATGCGATAGCTGTTTTGGTTGATGGCGTTGCTGCATCTATACCAGAACCCGAAGGCACAAAAGAAAAGGAAGAAGTTCCTCCTGAATAATTATAGCAACCTTCATCGCCCGAAGCAGGAATACCAGGCAATCCTCCGGCAAGCGAACCTGTTTTTGTAAAAGCACCATCAGGGCTTGCTACCGTTAATGTAAAAGTGCCATTGGCCTCAACTTTGGTAAAAGTAAATGAAGCAGTGTAAAAGCAATTGCAACACCCTACTTTTTCATTTACGGAAGCAGACCACCACTCAGGCGTAACCGAAGTAGTACTCCATGGGCCAACACCAAAATGTCCTGCTATACTTTTATCTACTCTCCAGGTTTTAGAGCCTGTACCAACCAGGTTGTTTACAATAGTTTCATCGGGAGTAAAATCACTTCTTACCTGTATATCCTTGGTAACTGTTGTTGCCGTTGCTCCTGCTCCATAAGCCACTACTGTTATTCTATAAGTATTGGTACCAACAGAAGTATACTTATATGTTATGTTCCCGGTTGGAAGGCTGGTTAAACTGATACCGTCTGCAGCATTATAATCAATTTTATAAGCCAGCACATTTTTACCGGTAAGCGAAATCGTTACATCACCTGAACCATCACCATCCGGGTGACTGGCATCCTGGCCAAGAATAGCGGTACTGATAACTACATCTGCCGGCGCAGTTAGTTCGCCCATGTCATATTGTTTTTTCTGGCAACTGCCAATGAGCAGCATTGTTGCCATTACCCATGCATAATATTTTATATGGCGTATCATACTTTGATTGTTTAATTGGTTAATCTGAAATTGTCAACATATATAACATCGCCGGCTCCATCAGCAGCATCATTGAAACGCAATACCAATTGCCCGAATTTTTCTGATGCAGGTATGCCTGATATTGCACCAAAATCAAAAACTAATTCCTCCCATGCACCTGAAGTGGTGAAGGCTGTTTTAAGAACAGCTATGCCGTTGTTTATACTACTGCCATTTTCCAACTCAATATTTAATTTTTTACCAACCAGCGAAGGGCTTGGATTATATGCGAGCACTTTTATTTTTTTTCCCGCCGACATATCAATAGGGTTATCAAGCGGGCTGTATGTTCCGCTCCAACCCTGGTTGCCACGCGTAAACTTACCAACCATTGCAGATGTGTTTAAACCGCCGGCATTGGGATTGGCTACTTTCTGGAACTGTTGTCCGTCGCCAAATGTGCCGAAGAAATAATTAATTGCTGATGATTCAAATGTTATGGGTAAGCCAAAGGCATCGTAAATGGTTACCTCTGTTGTATTTTCGGCAGTAGCCACGCCACCACTTAAGGCAACTACTTTCACGGTATACGTTCCGGCATTTGCATATTCATGTGATACCTCAGCGCCGGCGGCAAGCGGTGTTCCTGTTTCATTGGGTGCATCACCAAAGTATACCATATAAGATTTTGCATATAGTGCAGCAGCTTTTACTTTTAATACATGCACAGTTGAAGATGTTGTGATCTCTATATTTTCAGGCGCACGATATGTAACCTGCAAAGGATAGGTATTCGTAGTTTCTTCTCCTGAAAGGCTTTTTGCTATAATAGTAACAGTATATGAACCTTCGGGATATGCATGCGTAACGCTATTGCCGGGTGATACTACCGCTGATGCGCCTGCACCTGTACCTTCTCCAAAATTCACTACAAAAGAAGAAGCGCCTTCAGCAGTAGGTGTAATTTTTACATTGCCTGAATTATCATTGCTGATGTCGAATATACTGTTGGGATTGGCCGTTTTTGAAGAATTAAGGAAAGAGAGGTCATCATCAATCCCCTCAATTTTACTGCAGCCCGCACCAACAAGCATAAGCGTAGTTATACTGAATATGATTGGAAATTTTTTCATTGCTAAAAGTTTAAGGTTATTCATAGTTGGGGTTTTGTACAAGCTTGGTGCCCTGCAGTTCAATAAATGGTATAGGAAATATTTCATTTCTTCCTGCCTGGAAACCTCTGCTGCCTAATGCGCTTGCTGCGTCTCCCCAGCGTACAAGGTCAAAAAATCTGTGCCCTTCTCCCGCCAACTCTAACCTGCGTTCTTTTTTAATGGCATCCAGTGAAACAGGCACAGATGCAAGCCCTACTCTTGCGCGTACTGCATCAAGCAATGCCTGGGCTCTTGTGCCGGTGCCACCCAAAGCTTCAGCTTCCATCAGGTATGTGTCTGCAAGCCTGATAATATAAGTATCCTGCTGATAGTTTAATTCAACGGCGCCGCCACCTGTTCTTACATCTGCTCTGCCGGGTAAAAATTTCTTAAGAAAATATCCTGTATTCTGGTAGCCTGCTATATAATCAGCCTGCCCCGCAGTTTTTAAAGCATTCAAATTAAAAACAGTAGCATCACGTCTCGGATCATTTTTAATAACTTCATAAAAATCTTCGGTAAACACATTAAAGCTCCAGCCTGATGGTATATCCGGGGCGGTTGAGCCAGCCGGTCTTGAATAACTTCTTGGTCCCACCATTATATTAACAGAGTTGCCTTCATCAGCGCCAGTTCCCCAAAAGCCCCAATCTGCGTTTGACTGGTTAGTATGTACACATTCAAGGATCGATTCTGAATTGAATTTGTTAGTGAATACCCACAGATCGCTGAACTTGTCTAACAAGCGATACCCATACTGGCTTGTTTGTCCCGGTGTTCCATTAACTTCCTGGAACTGTGCTGCGGCTTCGGCTTTTTTATTATCATACAGGTATACTTTTCCAAGCATTGCCTGCGCAGCACCTTTGGTTAATCTGCCGGCTTCTTTCGCTAAAGTTATTGTTGCAGGCAGCGCTCCTATGGCTTCAGATAAATCTTTCTCAATTTGCGTATACACATCAGCGGGTACAGCCTGCTCCACATCATACATATTTGTGGCAGTCAATGACTCCAATAGCAGGGGAATGTTTTTAAACATTCTTACCAGGTTAAAATAATATATAGCGCGTAATGCTTTTGTTTCCGCTTCAAATCTTGCTTTTAAAGCGGCGTCCATATTGGTTTCCGGAAGTTTAGAGAGCAGTATATTGGCTCTGAAAATCCCCTGATAATGATCATTCCAGAAACTTCCCGGAATAATATTGGCGTTTAGTGTATATTTTGAAAAGCCCTGGATACCGGCTCCATCTGTTTCACCGCCACCACCGGCATACTGATCATCTGATCCTGCGTTCATCATAGTGATCATGTTTTCAAAACCACCGGAATTTTTACGCAACACATCGTACACACTTATTAAAGCACTGTAAGCCTGGTCGCTGTTGGAATAATAATTTTCCGTAAGAAACTGTCCTTTAGGTTCAACTGTTATAAAACTTTTACCGCAGGATGCGAATAGTAGCAACGCAGTTGAAGCAAGAACCCAATAATTTATTTTAATCTTTTTCATACTAATATTTTTTAAGGATTAAAACTGTACCTGTATACCACCAATAAATGATCTTGCCTGTGGGTACTGTCCCTTATCTATACCAAATACGCCACCACCAACTTCAGGATCATAACCAGTGTAGTTAGTGAATGTAAACAGGTTTTCTGCGGTTACATACACTCTCAATCTGCTTAACCCGATTCTTGTAAAGAATGGATTATTGGGAACAGCATATCCTATTTGTACAATTTTAAGCCTCAGGTAATCTCCTTTTTCGAGATAGAAATCTGACATATTGCCAAAGTTTCCGTTGGGATCGTTGCTAACCAGTCTTGGATAACTGTTCGATGTACCCTCGCCTGTCCAGCGGCTCATAGCAATGGTAGGGTAGTTAGCATTCCCAATATCAAGACGACGTAAACCCTGGAAGATTTTATTTCCTGCAGCTCCTTGTGCAAAAGCCATAAAATCGAAGCCTTTGTAATCGAGATTTACCGTTGCCCCAAAAGTATATTTTGGAATACTTGATCCCAGGGGGGTGATATCATCTCCATTAATTACTCCATCGTTATTTACATCAACCCAGCGGAAATCTCCGGGGCGTGCATTTGGTTGAATGGGAGTACCTGATGAATTTTTGTAATCGTTGATCTGCGCTTCATTTTGAAAAATACCGGCTGTTTTATAGCCAAAAAACGCGTTGTATGGTTGTCCAACCTGTATTCTTGTAACATTGCCCATTGACTGGAAACCGGCGCCACCGGAAATGTAGTCGGCATCTGCAGCTACATAAGTAACTTTGTTTTTCAAATAGGCCACATTACCATTGGCTGAAAAATTGAGATCCCCGAATTTTTTGCGGTAAACCAGTTCAACTTCTACACCGCTGTTCTCCATATCTGCGACATTTCCGCTTGGCAAATTAGACACGCCTACATAGCCGGGTATAGTAATGGGGCGCAAAATTCCACTGGTTTTCTTTTTATATACATCAACAGTAAGTGATAGGGTGTTGAGTAATTGTGCATCAAACCCGATATTAGCCTGTGAAGTTTGCTCCCATCTTAAATTCGGGTTATCCAGTGTTTTTGGCGCATAGCCTGTTGTAATAGCACCGGTATTGCCTACAGAATAATTATATCCGCCTACAACGGTGGAGAGATATCCGAAATCTCCAATGGCGTCGTTACCTACAACACCATAGCCGCCTCTTATTTTCAGTGAGCTGATGATTTCGTTTGCCTGCCAGAACTCTTCTCGGTCAAGTATCCAGCCTGCGGAGAATGAAGGAAATATCCCGAATTTATTATTCGCACCAAAACGGGAGGATCCATCACGCCTTAATATACCGGTAAAGAGATATTTGTCTTTATAACTATAGTTCAAACGTCCGAATAATGAAGTTAACTTATGTTGTATAGCGTCATAAGAACTTGACGTACGGTTTGCCTGCGGTATATCAAACCCAAAGGAAGCATCTTTATAACTTTCGATCGGCAGATTGAACAAAGTTAAACCTAAACCTCCGCCTATGCCTGCCACATAAGCACCCTGGCCAAGCAGCACGGTTAAATTGTGGTCTTCCAGCTTTTTGGTATAAGTAATAGTGTTTTCTATATTCCAGTTAAATATTTTTTCTTCACTTTTGCCATAGCTGTTTTGATTGGTGCTGTTGGTTGCACTCAGGTAGAATAATGGTGTAAATGCAACGCCTCCCCAGTATGCCAGTTTCGCGCCGAAGGTTGATCGTACTTTCAGATCTTTAGTAATAGCAGCTTCCAGGTAAGCGTTTCCAACAATATCATCAGACCAGTTATAATTACCCAGTCTTGTTTGTATGTAAGCAAGAGGATTGGTCATTTCCTGTCCCACTATTGACGATATGCCATAAGGGTTGCCGTTTGCATCACGTATAACTGGGTTTGAGTTATATGGGGGAGCGTTAGCTGCTGCCGGATCAGTAACAACCAAAGGAGTGATAGGGTCAAGGTTGATAGCAGAGCTTAGAGGCCCGCCAAATTCACTATTTGTATTTCCCAGTCCCATGCCTTTTTGATGACTATATCCTAATGTTTGACCAAATGTGAAAACGGAAGAAATTTTATGAGTTGAGTTCAACCGTAAATTCTTCCTTGAATATTTAGATATATCTGTTGCCACAATGCCATCCTGGTTAACAATGCCTGCTGAAAAAAAATAGGTTGACCTGTCGTTGCCGCCGCTAAGGCTGATTTCATTTGATGAACGCGGCGCCTTATTGTTAAATATCGCTTTCTGCCAGTCGGTTCCTTTGCCTAAAGATGCAACATCCGTAAACATTATATTGCTGCCGCCGGCAACAGATCTTTCATTTAGGAGCGTTGCGTATTGAGTAGCATTCAACAGGCTCAATACCTTAGCCGGAGCGGATTGCCCGTAAAACCCGTTATAAGAAACCGTCATCTTGCCTGCCTTACCTTTTTTAGTGGTTACAAGAATAACGCCTGTGGCGGCACGGGTTCCGTATATGGCAGCAGAAGCAGCATCTTTTAATACTTCTATGGATTCAATATCTGATTGATTAAGATAGCCTATGCCGCTAGCATCTACCACAACTCCATCAATCACCCAAAGCGGGTCGTTTCCGCCATCACCAAAAGTAGTAACACCCCTCACTCTGATAGTAGAATTAGAACCTGGCTGCCCTGAGTTTTGCAAAATAGTTACCCCCGAAACGCGTCCCTGCAAGGATTGTTCAATCCTTCCATTGGGAACATTTTCGAGATCTTTTGCCCTGACACTTGAAATAGAGCCGGTAACTACCTTTTTCTTTTGTGTACCATATCCAACTACTACCACTTCCTCAAGATTGGCGTTAGCCATCTTTTCAAGCGTTACATTTATAATATCGCCGGTAATTGTTACTTCTTTGGAGCCAAAACCTACCGAACTAACAACAAGTATTTTGGCTGAAGCAGGTACAGAAAGTGTAAATGCTCCTGTTTCGTTGGTTGTGGTTCCGGTTTTTGAACCCTTAACAATTACCGTTGCTCCTGCAATGGGTTCATTTAATTCATCAGTGATTTTTCCTGTAATAGTTTTGTTCTGTGCCCAGGAGATGGTGGAAATCAGAACAAGCATAGGGAGCAGCACCCCTTTTCGAAGTCTTTTCATATGCAAGTATTTAGTTTTAGTGCAAAGCAAATGTAAACAGATCTTGCTCCTAAAAAGCAGCAGATGCTACATCAAAACTACATCATCAAACATTAATTAATTGATTATCAATATTTACAAAATACATCATCCTTACATCTCCCGAAATTTTTAGATTTACAGTGTGAAAGTTTTTCTTCTGTCTCTCGCCATACTGTTGCTCAGCATTAATGTTGCAGCCCAAAACACTATCGGGCTGCCACTGGTTGCAAATTTTAATAATACCATTTATAAAGGCGGTACGCAAACATGGGATATTAAGCAGGATAAATCCGGCAGGATGTATTTTGCCAACAATGAAGGTTTGCTTATATATGACGGCAGTTATTGGAAAACATACGCACAACCTAATAAAACTATTTTACGATCAGTTGCACTGGATGGTGAAAGAATTTATGCAGGCGGCCAGGATGAGATAGGATATTTTGCACCGGATGAGCATGGTGTATTGCGCTACACTTCGTTGATTCCCTTATTACCAAAGGGACAGGAAAAGTTTACCGATGTTTGGGAAATTGAGATTTTTAAAGGCTCCGTTTTTTTTCGTACCTGGAACTGGATTTTTGAATATAAAGGCAATGCCGTTTACGGGCATAGCGCGCTTAGCGGCTGGCATATACTAAAAAAAGTAGGCGACAGGTTGATAGCGCAGGATAAGAAAAATGGCATATTTGAATTTACCGGTGGAAAATGGCAGCCTTTGCTTAAAGATGCTGAAGCCCCTGCTTTTGAAATTACCGGGATAGCATTATTAGGGAACGATAGTCTTTTGTTAAGTACTCTCGGAGACGGACTATATACATATCATAAAGGCAGCCTTACCCGAAAAAAAACTTCACTTGATGATAATTTTATCAAGAGCCATATTTATTGCTTTGAACAGATAAATAACAATGAATTTGTAGCAGGCACCACTTCGCAAGGGTGTGTTATACTTAACGCAGCAGGAACTGTAGTACAAAAAATTGCAAGGGCTGAAGGGCTCCAGAATAATAATGTGCTTTGTGCTTTTATCGACAGGCAACAAAATTTATGGCTCGGTCTTGATAATGGGATCAGTTTTATAGGTTATAGCGCTCCCATTAAATACATAAAACCACAGGCGCCGGAAGAGTTATCGGGTTATTCAATAAAGATCTTTAATGATCAATTGTATATAGGTACATCAGATGGTGCTTATGTAGCACCCCTTTCTGTAACAGCCAGGGATCTAAGTTTTTCAAAAGGCATTTTTCAGAAGATTGAAAACAGTAATGGCCAGGTTTGGCGTTTTGATGAAGTGAACGGACAATTACTGATGGGACATCACAACGGAAGTTTCCTTATCAGTAAAAACAAAGCACAGAAAATTACAGGGGAAAGCGGATGCTGGCTTTTTATGCCTTTGTCATCTATATATCCTTCGCAAAACGTATTGGTTGGAACCTATGCGGGGTTAACCATGCTGGATTTTAAGCATAATGATTTCGTTAATGCAGGAGAAATAAAAGGGATGTATGAGTCACTCAGGTTTTTGGCTATAGATAACAGCAATGTGATCTGGGCATCGCACCCCTATCGTGGTATATACAAAATCATATTGTCGCCCGATAAAAAATCATTCACTTACTCATTATATACAGAAAAGGAGGATCTGCCATCTACATTCAGGAATAATGTTTTCAGGGTGAAGAACAATATTGTGTTTGCAACCGAAAAAGGCATTTATGAGTTTGATGAGCAACAGAACAGGTTTGTGAAATCTCATTTACTGTATAACCTTTTTGGAGATCTCACCATACAATACCTCAATGAAGATGAAGATGGGAATATCTGGTTTTGCTCAGGGAAAAAAATGGGGGTGGTAAGCTATAAGAACGAACGCCCGCAACTTGTTTATTTTCCTGAGCTTGAAGGAAAAATACTTTCGGGCTTTGAAAGTATATATCCATACAACAGCGAGAATATATTTATTGCTTCCAATACCGGTATAATCCATCTTAATTATAAAAAATATATAGCTGGCAATGTAGTTCCTGATATTTTAATTACACAGATTAAACTAACCGGGAAAAAAGACAGCGTGATTTATGACGGATTTTTAAATGGACGGGCAGATTCTTCTAATACAAATAAGGAAAACAGGCTGCTGCATTTTAATGATGCGGACAATTCATTTCACTTTGAGTTCAGCTCGCCGGCTTACGGACTGTCAAATAATATATCATATAGTTACCAGTTAAAGGGTTATGATCAGCAATGGTCAACACCAACTTTGAAAACAGAAAAAGATTATACCAACTTACCGGAAGGCAGTTATACTTTTAAGGTTAAGGCACTTGACAATTTTGGTAACCTGTCGCCAGAGATGAGTTATAGTTTTGTGATCAATCACCCATGGTATAAAACTCCCTGGGCTTATACCGTATATACATTACTGTTGGTTGGATTGGGATACGCGGGATATAAATGGCAACAGCGGCAACTCAACCGGCAACTGCAGAAATTTGAAGAAGAGCAAAAAAGACTGCGGTATATACACCAGCTTGAAGTTGAAAAAAATGAAAAAGAAATTATAAAGCTGCAAAACGAAAAGCTGGTTAATGAAGTGATTTATAAAAACAAAGAGCTGGCAGATGTAAGCCTTCACCTTGTAGAAAGAACAGATGCACTGGTAAAAGTAAAAGATGAATTACAAAGATTGCAAAAGAAAACAGGGGGAAGCCTTGATGTGAAACGGGTAATTCAGCTGGTAGATGAAATTGAAAAGAACGATGCCAACTGGGAGCAGTTTGCCGTACATTTTGACGAGATCAACAATGACTTTATAAAAAAGCTGAAGAAGCAGTTCCCGCTGCTTACCAGCACTGATTTAAAAGTATGCGCTTACCTGCAATTAAAACTTGCTTCAAAAGAAATTGCGCAACTGATGAATATTTCCGTAAGGGGAGTTGAAATAAGCCGTTACCGTTTAAGAAAAAAGTTGCAGATACCTGCCAAACAAACATTAAATGATTTTTTGAATGAGATACATATGAAGGATGAATAGCGCTGCCGGTATGCTGTATTCTGCATACCAATCCGCTGTGCTAAGCGTCCCTGACGGTAGTCAGGCAGGCTCGCTTAGCACGGTTTTCTTGTCGCCTGCCGGCGATGACGATAGCAAATGCAAGCTTCGGAATTTGTTCATGCGGTTTCAGGTGTAGTCGCCAGAGACGACAAGAAAAGGGTGCGTGGCGAAGACGCCACGCACAGCATTGATAACAACAGCATCCTTATTTTAGCTTTTTAAATGTATACTTTGTTTTAGTGCTGATAATAACAACAAAATACTCCTGGTCGTCACTGCGATACCGCCTGTATAAAGCTCTGAATTGAATGTATGTTACGGCGGCAGAAGCAGTCTCCTGATAACATTAACAGTTAACTATTTACACAATACGTCATTGGCACTGAGCTGATACCAAATCTATAATTAAATCGTTCTTTTTCGGCTGATTGTAATGACGGAGGGGCGCTGTTGAAACAAATAGGCATAGCATTAGAGTTGAACAGTTTTGCAGTTACACCTTCCCATTCTTTATCTCATCCACCACTCCCGGATCAAGCAATGTAGAGGTATCGCCCAGTTTATCTATTTCACCTTCGGCTATTTTGCGCAATATCCTGCGCATAATTTTACCGCTTCTTGTTTTAGGTAAGCCGTTTACAAACTGAATCCTGTCTGGCTTTGCAATTGGCCCGATAATACGGGAAACTGTTTGCAGTATGTCTTTATGTGTATCGTCTTCACTACCGTGAAAACTGCTCACAATTACATACGCATATATGCCCTGCCCTTTAATTTCATGCGGAAAACCAACCACAGCGCTTTCCACCACGCTGGCATGCATATTAATAGCATTCTCTACTTCCGCAGTTCCAATGCGGTGACCGCTCACATTTAACACATCATCCACCCTGCCTGTAATGCGGTAAAATCCTTCATCATCTTTCATTGCTCCATCACCAGTGAAATATAAATTTTCGTATGTGGCAAAATAATTGGTGCGGCAGCGTTCATGATCGCCGTAAGTTGTTCGTAATATACCCGGCCAGGGTGCTTTTATACAGAGATTTCCTTTATATAACCCTTCTTCATTTTTCTCCGTTATTTCTACGCCTCTGTCGTCTACTAAAACCGGCTGCACACCCGGCATAGGTAATGTTGCCCATGATGGTCGTGCAGGTGTTACACCGGCAAGATTCGTGATTAATATTCCACCGGTTTCTGTTTGCCACCAGGTATCTACTATGGGGCATTTTTTCCTGCCGATATTTTCATCATACCAATGCCATGCTTCTTCATTAATGGGTTCACCTACAGTTCCCAAAACCTTCAGCGATGAAAGGTCTTTGCCTTTAAGCGGCTCAAGACCAAACCCCATCAAACTGCGTATAGCCGTTGGCGCAGTATACAGTATATCTATTTTGTATTTATCAATAATCTCCCAAAACCTGCCTGCACCAGGCCATGTGGGCACACCTTCAAACATTACTGATGTTGCACCTGCACTTAATGGCCCATATAAAATATAGCTATGACCGGTAATCCATCCTATATCCGCGGTACAAAAATGTTTTTGCCCCCGCTGGTATTGAAATGTATTTACGAAAGTGTAGTTGGTCCAAACCATGTAGCCACCGCAGGTATGCACAACGCCCTTGGGTTTGCCTGTGCTGCCGGATGTATACAATATAAATAAGGGATCTTCCGCATCCATTTCTTCAGCAGGAAAAAAAACCGTTCCGTTTTTTTCCACCTGGCTTTCTGCGTGTTCCATTTCATCTTCCCACCAGACATCCCTGCCTTTTAGCATAGATACCGGTGTTCTGGTACGTGTATATACAATTACTTTTTTCACCACTTTATTTCCTATCAACGCGTCATCAATAATACTTTTCAAAGGAATGTCTTTTGCGCCGCGGTAAGCGCCATCGCAGGTTACAATGTATTCGGCTTTCGCGTCTTCAAGCCTGTCTGCAATACTCTGTGCGGAGAACCCTCCAAATATTACACTATGTATTGCGCCTATTCTCGCGCAGCCAAGCACGGCATAAGCCAGTTCAGGCACCATGCCCATATAAATACAAACCCTGTCTCCTTTTTTTACGCCAAGATTTTTCAGCACCTGTGCAAACTGGCAAACTCTTTTATGCAGGCGTGCATACGTAACAATCCTTACTCTGTCTTCAGGATTATTAGGCTCCCATATAATAGCAGGCTGGTCAGCCATTTCAGGCAAATACCTGTCAATACAATTTTCGGTGATATTGAGCTTCGCTCCTTTAAACCATTCAACCTTAGGCTCTGTAAAATTCCAGTCTAACACCTTATCCCACTTTTTTTTCCACTGAAAGTTACCGGCAATTTCACCCCAAAAGCCTTCGGGGTCTTCAACGCTTTTTTTGTAGGCTTCTTTATATGCTTCGTAAGATTTGATCTGGTATGGGTATGACATATGGCTCAGAAAATTTTGAATTATTCAGGATTAAAAATATTCAATTGCTACGAACGACTTGCAATGTCCTTATTTTCGCTCATAAGGAAAAATGAAATTTCGGATAAACATATTTAGTATATTCAACCCTTCAATCGATTGCATTCTATGTCTACGTCAAGCAAAAGTATCTGGAAAATTATTGGCGCTTCATCTGTTGGAACTTTAATAGAGTGGTACGACTTTTATATTTTCGGCAGTCTTGCCACGGTTATTGCCAGCCAGTTTTTCCCAAAAGATAATCCTACAGCGGCATTGCTTTCTACATTAGCTACATTTGCCGCAGGTTTTATTGTGCGCCCGTTTGGCGCACTTGTGTTTGGAAGGCTGGGCGATATAGTAGGCCGTAAATACACGTTCTTATTAACGCTTATTATTATGGGCGGCTCAACCTTTGCTATAGGATTAATACCATCGTATGAAAGTATTGGTTTTGCAGCGCCCATAATTGTGTTGATATTGCGGTTGCTTCAGGGGCTTGCATTGGGTGGTGAATATGGTGGCGCTGCAACGTATGTGGCAGAACATGCGCCTGCTAACAAAAGAGGTTATTATACTTCGTGGATACAAACCACCGCAACACTTGGTTTATTTGTATCGCTGGGTGTAATATTATTGGTGCGGCAAAGTTTAGATAGCGATCCTGCTGTTTCCATAAAAAAGTTTAACGACTGGGGCTGGCGTATTCCCTTTTTAGTTTCTATTTTGCTTGTAATAGTATCCATCTACATAAGGTTAAAAATGAACGAGTCGCCTTTGTTTGCCAAACTTAAGGCTGAGGGAAAAACATCTGTAAATCCATTGAAGGAAAGCTTTGTGCACAAAGCCAATTTAAAAATGGTATTGCTGGCATTATTCGGCGCTACTATGGGACAGGGCGTAGTATGGTATACCGGGCAGTTTTATGCGCAGAATTTTATTGAAACGGTTTGTAAAATAGATTTTGGGCAATCACGCACTATATTGATATGGGCAATACTTTTTGCTACACCATTTTTTGTAGTGTTTGGTTCATGGAGCGATAAAGTGGGAAGAAAATGGATAATGCTCGGTGGTATGCTGCTGGCTATAATTTTTTATAAACCTATTTACAAACAATTCCTCTCTTTGTCTGATACGGCTGCTTACCAGGCTATGACACCCGCATCTGCCGGAGAGCCGCAGATAAAAAGAGATACAGCGGCTAATTATATCACCACCACCACATCCGTAAAAAAAATATTTGCTGACGGTTATGCATACACGCAGAAAAATGTAGATACGGTTTTTGCCAATGCGTTAAACCCTGTGGCGCATGCGGCAGTAACGTATATTGATAAAAAGGTGCCCACCGGTATTTACTGGAAGTTTGTTTTCCTGGTATTTGTGCAGGTAATTTTTGTAACAATGGTATATGGGCCGATAGCAGCTTTTCTTGTTGAGTTGTTCCCTACCAGAATACGATATACATCCATGTCGCTGCCTTATCATATTGGCAATGGTGTATTTGGCGGGTTAACGCCCTTTATAGCATTATTGCTTACCACCATAAATACAGGAGATAAACTGGTTGGACTGATGTACCCGGTTATTGTATCGGCAATATGTTTTGTAATAGGAGCGCTGTATGTGAGTAATAAGGTAGACAGGGATGTGAGTGATTAGGTATCAGCTATCAGCTATCAGCTGCAAGGCAATAGCGAATTAGTGAGACGTGAAATGTGAAACGATAGATGGGTACTGAAATGTAACCTGAAACCCGAAACTTTTTTAACCGCTGACGGCTGATACCTGATAGCTGACAGATTATCGCCGAAAGCTCAAAACTAAAAAATGAATCTTTTAAAAAAATGGCTTGGAATAGTATGGATGCTGCTTGGCCCGGTGGCATTATACTACCTGGTTAAAACCGCTGTGCAACAAGTAGCCCATCATCCCGTTATTGATACCAAAATTCAGTGGGGTGTGTTTATTGTTGTGTTTTTTCCAATAGCAATTGGACTGATGATTTTTGGCTGGTATGCGTGGAAGGAAGAGTATAAAAATTAAATGTAAAACGGACTTATTATTTTTGCCGGATGTCTATTCAAGTAAAAAATCTTCTCAAGGTTTATGGTGAACAAAAAGCCGTAAACGATATTTCTTTCTCTGTTAATAAAGGAGAGATTGTAGGTTTTCTTGGTCCGAATGGCGCAGGAAAATCCACCACCATGAAAATACTTACCGGTTATTTGCAGCAAACATCCGGCGATGCCCTGGTATGCGGATTGAGCGTGAAGCAGCATCCGCTTGAAACACGTAAAAAAATCGGCTATCTGCCTGAATCCAACCCTTTATACTCCGATATGTATATAAAGGAATATTTAGGATTTATTGCAGATGTGCATAAGGTTGCTGATAAGAGCAAGTCCATCAACAGAACAATTGATTTGGTAGGGTTAGGCCCGGAAAGGGCGAAAAAAATCGGGCAACTTTCAAAAGGATATAAACAAAGAGTTGGTTTAGGCGCAGCGTTAATTTACGAGCCTGAAGTGTTGATATTAGATGAGCCTACAACCGGTCTTGATCCCAATCAAATCATAGAAATACGCGAAGTCATTCGCCGGCAGGGGGAGGATAAAACCGTGCTTTTTTCTTCTCATATTTTACAGGAAGTGGAAGCGGTTTGTAATCGTGTAGTTATTATCAATAAAGGGGAATTGGTTGCTGATGATACACTTCTGAGCCTGCAATCAGGTAATGATGCAAAGCATCATATCATCATTGAATTTGCAGAGCCTGTTCCACAGGATTTTTTTGCAGGCATTGCTGAAATTTCCGTACTGCAGGAGCTGGAAAAAAATCAATATAAATTATCAACCGGCAGCCCGGAACAATTGCGCAGGCAGATTATTGAAAGAGCTTTGCAGCATAATCTCAATATTACCGGCATACGCAGCGAAAGCCGGAGTTTGGAGAATATTTTTAAGGCGCTTACAAAATAGCGCTGCCCATCCCAACCTTCCCAAAGGGAAGGAGACCTTCCGCACAAAGGCCGGCTCCGCAGACATGCTGGCAAATAATAAAGCTGTTGAATTTTGCACAGTAGCATTACAATTATTGAATTGGAAGTTATATCATTCATTAAAGATATGCTGTACCGCTTCCTCTCTTTCGGAGAGGAGGAAGGTAGGTGAGGCTGAAAAGGAGAAGGAGAGATAGGCTTTTTTTTTGCTGCAAAAATTGAAAACCTTTTCTTTGCACATAATTAAAATAACTACACATGAGCTTTATATCAGATATACATGCAAGGCAAATTCTGGACAGCCGCGGTAACCCAACAGTTGAAGTTGACGTAATAACCGAAAATGGTTTGGTGGGAAGAGCTGCTGTTCCTTCCGGCGCTTCTACCGGTAAGCATGAAGCGGTTGAGTTAAGAGACGGTGATAAATCTGTATACCAGGGAAAAGGCGTATTGAAAGCCGTTGCCAATGTAAATGATATAATTGCAGATCAGTTGATAGGTATTGATGTAACAAAACAGGCATATATAGACCATTTGCTTATTAAAATTGACGGCACTTCCAATAAAGCTAAGTTAGGTGCAAATGCAACATTGGCTGTATCAATGGCTGTTGCCAAAGCCGCTGCGCAGGAAAGTAATCTGCCGCTTTACAGGTATCTCGGCGGCGTAAATGCTACCGTATTACCAATGCCATTAATGAATATTCTGAATGGTGGTGTGCATGCAGATAACAAAATAGATTTCCAGGAATTCATGATCATTCCCGTAGGTGCGCCAAACTTCAGCGAAGGTTTGCGTTGGGGAGTGGAGGTATTCCACAACCTGAAATCAGTATTGAAGAAAAAAGGCTATAGTACCAATGTAGGCGATGAAGGTGGTTTTGCTCCCGATATTCAGAGCAATGAAGAAGCTATTGAAACCGTATTGCAGGCTATAGATGCTGCCGGTTATAAAGCAGGCGATCAAATCGCTATCGCGATGGATGCTGCCAGCACAGAAATGTTTGATGAAGCAAGCAATACTTACAAATTCTACAAAAGCAGTGGTAAAACCATCAGCAGCGATGAAATGGTGGCTTACTGGACGGAGTGGGTAAACAAATACCCAATAGTGTCTATTGAAGATGGTATGGCCGAAGATGACTGGACGGGTTGGAAAAAACTGACTGACGCTATCGGTTCAAAATGCCAGCTGGTGGGTGATGATTTGTTTGTAACGAATGTAAAACGCCTGCAGGAAGGTATTGATAAAGGTATTGCCAACAGCATATTGATTAAAGTAAACCAGATAGGAACAGTTACTGAAACCATTAATGCCGTTCAACTCGCGCAATCAAGCGGCTATACAACTATTATGAGCCACCGCAGTGGTGAAACAGAAGATACTACTATCGCGGATCTGGCTGTAGCATTGAATTGCGGACAAATAAAAACAGGCAGCGCTTCAAGAACAGATCGTTTGGCTAAATACAACCAGTTGATCAGGATTGAAGAAGCGTTGGGCGAAAATGCTATTTATCCCAATGGAAAAGCTATATTTGGGAAATAAGTGAAAACGTACAGGATTTCCGGTTTCAGGTTGCAAGTTTCAGATTACAGGTACTTAAATCAAAAACCTGTTTAGAAATAGTAAGTCTGCCTGCAACGTGTAACCTGAAACAGTATTATAAAATGGATCTGCTGAAAAAAATACCAGGCTGGTTAAAAAATAAGTATATACTTACCGCAGCAGGTTTTGTGGTCTGGCTGCTGTTTTTTGACCACAACGATATTTTTATGCAGATGGAAAGAAGAAGTGAATTAAGAGATTTGGAAAAAGGGAAAAATTATTATTCTGACCAGGTAGATGCATTAAAAAAGGAGCTTTCTGAATTGAAAGGGGACCCTGCATCTATGGAAAAAGCGGCAAGGGAGCGGTATATGATGAAAAAAGATAATGAAGACCTGTTCATTATTGAAGAAAAGTAGCCGTACTAAATTTTTTTGCTTTTTTACAATATTAGTTTCTGCACCTCGTTTTATATGCTATAAGCTAATCCCGCCTTTTGGACAAACGCCATTAAATCCGTACAAGAATCTAAATATCCTCCTTAAACCGTAGAGTTTTTATTTAATTGATTTGATTACAGTCTAAATGGATTGCTTATGGATATTTATACGCCTGAAAACATGATAAGATACTTATACAAAGAAACATCCGCAGAAGAAACAGCAGCTATAAAGCATGCTTTGGATACTAATTGGATACTTCGCGAAAAGTTTGAAGCTATTAAAAAAGCTGCAAACGGGCTTAATTCCATCATTCAGTCTCCAAGGCCTTCAGTTATTCAATCTTTATTGAATTATGCGGGTGTAGGTAAAGAAGTAGAACATCATTAAGTTTTCAAAATCAAATTATCAGCACTCTGCTGTTAAATCTATGTGTGTTGGTTCATGTAAGCAATACACATAGATTTTTGTTTTTTCCCGATATCAGATATCTTTTTTTTCTCAATAATAAATGCGGTAATTGTTTTAATTAACCACAAAGGTCTTATGTATGAGCGGGGCTTACAATTAAAAAAGGGTCCTGTAAAAGTGTAACTTGAAGCTGAATAAAATTTCAATCACTTTAAAAAACAGAGACCCATGGCACAAGTTAAACAATTAGATTTTAATGGCAGAACCATTTTTTGTGGTATAGACGTCCATAAGAAAAACTGGCGGGTAAATATCCAGGACACAGAATTTGAATTAGAAGATTTTTCCCAGGATCCGGATGCCGGGGTATTGTACAAGCACCTGATCCAGCGATATCCGGGAGCCACTTTTAAAGCTTGCTATGAGGCAGGCTTCAGTGGGTTAAGCCTGCAACGGTGGATAGAAACAAAGCCATTATTCGTATTGCCAAACATTTATTGGCAAGGATCAATTATGTGCTTAAAAACAAAACACCGTACCAAACTGGCATAGTAGGCTGACTTATAGGTTTTTTGAGGCAGGTAAGGCTTCTGAAGTAATGCTGTAAAAAAAGTCCGGAGCGTTACTCCGGACTATATAAACGAATTACTTCGTCAGCCACCGGATTATTCCTGGCCGGTTGCTCCTCAGCAGAGCCTGCTTCCGCTTCATCCGGTAATATAAAGTTATGAAATCGTCACAACGATCATAGAAAAGCTCTTTAACATGCACCCTACCGTTTATTTGTGAATGCAGCGTTTAAAGACTGTCTGTTAGCAAAGGATACCGGGTGCTTAACTACCCAAATTTACCCTCTATTTTATACACTACACTTTAGGAGTTTGAGAATATCCTTTTGAGTATTGGAGAGTGTTACGACCTTTTCAAATTCCTGTTTTGTGGTTTTATGTTTGAGTTTCACTTTGTAAACTGTTTGCAGTTCTTTAAGAATGGCTGATGCGGAGAGATGGAGTTTTCTACATCTGTATTGCAGATAAGACAGCATACAGAGCGACAGGTAACATATTTTGATGTGTGCCTTTACTCTTTGCGGCATCCATAAGCGGATAGGATGCAATTGCACATCACCTTTCATTGTTCTGAAACTCCTTTCTACAATGTCTTTATCAAAATATTTTTTTACGACTATGTCTGGCTTCAGCACCGTGTTGTGAAATATTAGGGAGAAGCCTACATATTTAGCTTCTGCATCGCTTGAACCTGTAGCCAGCATTTTATCTCGTTTGAGGGCTTCATATTTAGGATTATATATAATCACCAGTTTTCCGAACAGAAAATCAACTTCTTGTACATACACAAAAGTGTCTTTGAGCGCTACCTGACATTTTTTGGTATAGATGCTATCCCGGTTTATGGTGCTAAGGATATTTGTCTTAATGCCTGCCGATTGTTTTACGCCTACTATCGTCTGCATGCCCAACTTTTGTAAAGATGTTACATTGGCTTCGCTGTAAAATCCTCTGTCCATAATGATAGATGGAATGCCCCTCCGGGACATTATAATCATTAGGTCTTCCAGCACTTTGATGTTGGATATGTTGCCATTGTACATCTTGTGAAATATGGGAAAACCATTTTCAAAACTTACACCTAAACCTATTTGCACCAGTTTGGACACTTTGCCGTCTTTGCCCTTGCGCAGGTTACTCTCATCGTTTTTGCCATTGTAATAAGTGTCAGTTACGTCTAACACAAAGGAACCGTTGTCCTTGGGAGCCAGTTTTTTCCACAGGGCAAAAAGCGATTCTTCAACAGCATCAAAATCACATTCTTCCAGAAAATCCAATGCATTGTACAACATCTTTGTATCTAATTGTTCCAGCCCCAGAACATCTTTTATGGTTGAATGTTCTATCCAATCACCAATCATGCTGATGCTGCCTTTACAAACCAAATGTGCGATCAGCAAAGCGATGATGGGTTTATGGTGCTTGCCGAGAAGATAGTTGAGGTTGAGCTGTTTGGCAATACCGCAAAGAACGGCTACATCTGCGTGACGTTTGACATTGTGGAGCTCCAGTTTATTGATGTCCACCTTCTGTACAGCAACACCGTTTTCTTCTTTGCCAATGTATTCAAGCACCCGCTGCTTTACTTTTCCGTCCTCCCTGTACGATTCTACCTTAGCCAGATAGGTGGCATCCCCTTTTTTGATTTTCCTGATAAAAGCCATTGTAATGTATATATTATACACTATAAAAATAAACAAAAAATAATACCAACAAAAAAATGTCAGTATTATCACTACTTTAAAACAAAAAAATTATGTAGTGTATATTTTTAGGGGTAAACTTGGGTAATTAAAGCTTTAGTCCGGCAATCCTGCTGCACTTATTAACGGCGATATAGCACTGCTTACAGATTGTTCTGATACTGTATGTAAGCTTTCCATTTTATGCAAACTCCAATGTTCAATATGCGCAGCAGTTTCGCCGGGAGCTAATGTAACCAGCGGTCCCAGTGTTTCCACTTCCAGGAAAGCCCCGTTGATATATACTTCATTATTACATCCATAATCCGGATAGACAGCATTTTCTGTATACTCAAACTTTTTTATCAGCAGTGTTTTATCAAGATAATAAGCTACCCATCCCTGCTTGTTTAGTACGCCGATTTTTTGTTCTCCTGCAAGTGTAGTATCCTGTTTTGCGAGTATATATTTTTCACCCCATATCCATCTCGGGTCATTCATTTTAGTATACTGCCACAAAGCCAACGGACGTGCAGGCAATAAAAAATCATTCCCTTCACCATAGGGTTCCTGGGGTATTATTGCGCAACCTCCCGGCGCTAATGCGGAGATTGCCCAAACAGATAATCGCATGTCTGAAAGATTTTCATTTTTCAGGCGGTGAACAACAGTTAGTTCATTTTTATCAGGCGATAAAGTGATCTGTATTTCTTTCCTGATGCCTGATGTGCTTTCCCCGGGCGCTATTAGGGTGAGCGTTCCATTGCTGAAAGTACATTCAACAGCACTGTTGTCAGGATGATAACTCAAAGGAATAGCTTCCGGTGCAATCCATAAACGATGCCCCCCATATATACGCCAGTCGTTGCCGCCGGTCTTGCCGCTGTCTTCAGGTGATGTATATAATATGTTTTGCTCCCCCGCAAATCCAAAATGAATAATGCGTGGGCCGATGCTTGTGGTAATGATAACTTCCACGGCCGCATTGTATAATTTAACGCAATCAGGCCATCCGCCATAATATATTTTATCCTGGAACATATTATTAATGTGAGTTTTGTATGTCTGGCATGATGACCTGTATATAATTATATTTTCTTATTAATACTTCCTGCGGTAGCAGGCTATTCAATAAAACTGATGCTGAAACCGAGTAATTATTTCACAACCATTTTCCGTTACCTGCACAAGATGCTCCAACCGTATGCCGAAATCATTTTTATAAACAGCAGGCTCAAGCGCTATCACCATATTGGGTAATAAAACCATTTCATTGTAAGGAACGATCCGTGGTTCTTCATGATAATCTATGCCTACGCCATGGCCGCCGTGGTGCGGAAAATTTCCCGCGTAACTGCGCATCAGTTTGTCTATCTCAAGTGCTTTTACACCAGGATAAATGGCGTCAATACCCATTTGCAAAGTCTCTTTTACCTGTGCAAATATTTTCTTTTGTTCTGCAGTAGGTTCGCCTACTGCTATTGTATTGCAGGAGTCGCCCCAATAACCATTTAAACAAACAGTAAAATCGCTTAGTACAAGGTCGCCGCTCTCAATAATTTTATTGCCGGGCATACCACCGCCTGCGGCTGTACGTACACCTGAGCCCAGGTCGCACATTAAAGGAACCCTTTCTCCTGCATTTGATTCTATAGCAGTACATACGATATTAAAAAGTTCAAGTTCGGAAATGCCTGCCTCCGCGTTTTTCAATACCGTTGCCTGCCCGATATCACAAAGATGAGCGGCTTTCTTAATGCATTCAATCTCATCATTATCCTTAATAGCACGAAGTTGTTGAATTTCTGCGGATACATCTACAAACTCAATCCCGGCATACCTGTGCGCTAATGCATCGGCGAGCAGTACCGGAAAGAAGGCAGGCTCAATACCTATTCTTGCTTTAGCTGTATTGTGCTTATCCAGTACCGCAAATAATTGTTGCAGGAACTGCTGTGCGGGTTGGGTTGGTGTTTCATAAACATAGCTTGAATAGGGACTGACTGTAATGCCAGGCAGCAAATGCTGTTCCTGCTGCAACTCATTATCGGCTAAAATAATTGTAGAAGTATAAGAAGGCTTAACAAACAAAGCTGCCGGCAAAAAATGAAAAGGAGAAACACCATACTCGAAATAAAAAAAATAACCACTGAAATATTTTACAGATGGAGCAGCCGTAAGCAGGAATGCATCTATTTTCTTTTGATCTGCTATAGTATTAAGCTTTTCAACTCTTGATAACATGATTGTAATCGATTGTTAATGTAAATTTTGATTGCGAGGCAATGATGAACCAACAATTTCCCGCGGCGATCACAGCGGGGCAGCGAACGCAACAAGATTTCTCTTTGTTCTCCTCCTCCTTTGCGTAAAACTCCCCGTACACATTATTCTATAATCACCTTCCCGCCTTTTTCTCTTTGTATAGTTAATGCATAGTCCCCGCCTCCAAGCGATCGTATTGAATACCCTGTCTTTGAATTTTGTAATGCGATGCGTTTTCCATTCAGTAGTATTTTTTCCGGCTTAAATGCCACCCGTAAAAATTCTGTACCATTTTCATCAGTAGCAGTGTATTGAATCTTTTTAGATGCGTATGATACATTTTTTAATATACCCTGTGAGTATAGTATATGATTTTCATGCGTCGGTGCCCATTCAGGGATGGCTGCTAATGCATGATAAACCATTCGCGGGCCCTCTCCATAGCAATCAGACCACCAGCTTGAAACACCTTTACTTACAGGGCTTTCAAATACAAGCCCAATGGAATCATTGCAATAGGTTACCCAGTTTAAAGCGCGATAAGATTTTTCTTTATAGGCGCTATCTCCTGAAACAGCAAACCATTTCGCGCATTCCGCGGCATACCTGGCTGTTTGATAATCCATCTTGGGCAAAAAATCATCCTGCTCACCTACAAGATTAGCACCCCATTGCGTAGCAGGTTCGCCTTCGTTGCAACGTGTTACAAAATTTGTTTCCGTCCATTGAATAAGTTGAGGTATATGCGCTTTCCATTCCGGATCGAATGAAGGATTATCCAGTATATACAAGGCTGCATTGCTTTTACCCATATTACTTTTATAGGTATTGCTTTTTACATCAGTATCTGTGTGGCCGTTGGCCCAATAACCGGTTTGCATGGGGAACTGAAGCATAAAATCTTTTACCTTATCCATAGTATGCCTGTACGCATCAACATCGCCTGTATTGTGCTTTACCAACTGTTCTAAAAGTGAATATGCACCTGCCCAGTTGGCGCCATACGGTGCGGTTACTTCACCTGTATTCATAATTACACGATAAGGCCATATTGATTTTTCTGCATTCCCCGTTTTGGCTTTGGCAGCAAGTGTATTGGCAATACCAATAGCTGTTGTTTTATATTTTTCCTTTCCGGTATACAAATAGAGCCGGTAAAAAGCTAACCCCATATCTCCTGCATGATCTACCTGCACTTCATGTAAGGCAAAACGTTTGGCAGCATCAAATCCTCTGAACTCCATATCCCCGGCATTGGTGGTGGTATATGGAAAGTTTGGCCAGTTGAATGTTGCCGGTGTTATGCCGTGATCAATGGCATAATTTGCAAGTTTTTCAACAATATTCATAACTGTTGTATCTCCGGTGTATGCGTAAAACAGGCGTGCCGATTCGAGCCAGTTAGGGATTTTTTCACCAACATCATTCATCCATCTGTCAGGCTCTTGCAGGATTTTTCCATCAGCAACCCGGTAAGCACAGTAAAAATAATACTGGGGATATCCTGATCCTGGTAAAGGTCCCGGGCTATAGGGTACGGATGTTTTTATAAAATTCCATCGTTGCCTTAAAAAAATATCATAGGCGCGGGATTGTGGTTGTATCCAGGAAATAAGTTTGGACTGACTATCTAATACTACTTTATGCGTAGCGATGGAGTCGGGTTTGTCTGTATAACGGTTTGACTGCTGCTGAGCACACAGTGAGGTTGCAATTAAACAAGCAACGAAAAGTTGAATAGTTTTACTCATGTTAACAGCTTAGCAGGCTTTTTGAATGAATGAGAAATCAAACATATTGCAATTCATGTTTTTTTTTGTACCTGATTTAGCAAAATGATTAGCTTATTTTGTTTCAGCAATGCATGACTTAATAAATGCATCTTCCATCCTTTTACAAAATCGGATAGTTATATAACAATATTGGCTAAATAAGCGGTGCAATCCACCTGTAAATTTGTTTGTATCATACCGGAAAAACAAAAAAAGCCACGATGAAATCATTTGCAGGCGATGCAGAGCTTTTAGCATTTATAAAGCAACATTTATACGTAGCAGCAGTATGTGATATTTTAGATGAAATGGGCTTTCGTAACCAGGCCATGCACCAACGGCTACGCCCTCTTTTACCGGATATAAAAAATTGCGGTTTTATAGGCAGGGCCAGAACGCTTGAATGGAAGGAAACCGATGTAATAGAGGATGCAAATCCTTATGGTCTTGAAATTGAAGCCATGGATTCGCTGGATGCCGGAGATGTGGTGGTGCATTCAACAGATATTAACAGTACGAATGCACCCTGGGGCGAATTGATGTCAACCATTGCAAAAAAAAGAGGCGTTTCGGGCTGTGTTTGCGACAGCCAGATCAGGGATTGTGTGCGCATTATTGAAATGAATTTTCCTGTATACTACGCAGGTATAAGACCATTGGATTCTAAAGGAAGAGGTATAGTTGCAGCGTATGATGTGCCGGTGTATTGTGGTACGGTATTGGTTAATCCCGGCGATTTGATTTATGCGGATTTTGATGGTGTTGTTGTAATTCCGCAGGGAATAGAAAATGAAGTATTTGAAAGAGCTAAAGACAAGGCGCTGCGGGAAAATCATTCCCGTAAAGAACTGCTTGAAGGACGGACTTTGCAGGAAGTATATGATAAGTATAAATCACTTTAAACAATTGTGACAAATGAAGCTCGAAAAAAAAGTAGTGGTAATAACGGGGGCGGGAGCAGGTATCGGCAGGGCCTGTGCGCTTGAATTTTCGGGTGAAGGCGCTTCAGTTGTGATTGCGGATATCAATATAAATGCGGCAACAGAAACAGCAGAAATGATTAAAGCTGCCGGAGGAACGGCAATACCTGTTCAGGCCGATGTGTCAAAGCCGGAATCTGTTCAAAACCTGCTTGAACAAACCCTGAATGTTTACCCTCTTATACATATACTCGTCAATAATGCAGCAGTACAAATCAATAAAACCGCAGAAGATACTTCATTTGAAGAATGGAACAGGCAATTGTCTGTAAATCTCGGAGGTGTTTTTTTATGTTCTAAATATTTTTTGCCGCACCTGCGCAAAACAAAAGGCAATATCGTGAACATGTCGTCAGTGAATGGCTTTTTTGTAGAGCCCACCTGTGCAGGATACTGCGCCACCAAAGCTGCTATTATAGGGCTTACCAAGGCAATGGCAATTGATCATGGGCGTGATGGTATACGGGTGAATTGTATATGCCCCGGGTATATAGATGCAGGGCTTGCGGAAGGTTATTTTCAAAGCCAGGCCGATCCTGCCAAAGCCAGAGCAGATGCCGGTAAGCTGCATGCGTTGGGGCATATCGGCAAACCCGGTGAGGTGGGCAGAGCAGCGGTGTTCCTTGCCAGCGATGATGCTTCGTTTGTTACCGGTGCGGCGCTTGTGGTAGATGGCGGATTCGGTTCCGGGCTTCCTCCCCAATGATCGTATATATATTTAATAACACAGGAATGAATGTAATTAAATCTTCCAAGGCGGTAGACTGGTCGCTGGTACTCCTCGTAAATTTTATGTGGGCTACACAGGTGCCGGTGATCCGTTTAATAGGAGACAGGCTCAGTTCCGCTACCGTGGCATTTATCCCGCTTATTGTAAGCACTGTTATTTTTTTACCGTTTTTGTGGAGAGAAAATAAAAAACGCGGCGTAAAAATGCGCTGGCGCTGGAGAGATATCAGGTATTTTATATTGCCGGGGCTGATCGGTGTATTCCTGATGCAATACGGATACACCGTTGGTGCCCGGATGACGCTGGCTGCCAATGCAGGGATCATCACACTGACCATACCTGTTATTGTAGCACTATTAGCATCTTTGTTATTAAAGGAGAAATTGAATTTTGTGCGTGTCATCAGCTTTCTTCTTGCAATAGCGGGAGTTATCATAACATCCCTGCCCGATCTTTCAGAATCTGATTTCCGGCAAGGCCGTTATTTCACCGGCAACCTGATCTTTTTTCTTGCCTGTTGTTGCTGCGGGTATTATAATACCTATTGCAAAGTGCTGGTGGAGAAAAAATTTACCGAGCTGGAGATATTGGTATACAGTTCAATAATTGGCAGCATTGCCAGCCTGCCCCTGCTGATATGGGCGGAGCCGTTCCATTTAAAAACATTCATGCAAAGTGGCACGGTGCCGCAACTGGGTATACTGGAGCTGAGTCTTATTGTGTATGGCATTTCCATGCTGTTGTTTTTTTATGTTTTAAAAAGAATGGATGTAACGCAGGCTATATTGGGCAATTACCTGCTGCCTTTTTTTATTGCCATTCTCGGCTTGATACTTCTTAATGAAAAAGTAACGAAATTGATGCTGGCAGGAGGATTGCTGATATTGATCAGTACATTAATGGTTACGGTATATGAAGGTAAACTGATAGCATTGATTACAAAAAAGCAGGGGGTGAATAGTGAATAATGAAATTCACTATTGCCCATCGTCCATTGTCTTTTGACCATTCACCATACTCATAATCAAAGTTCAAAAAAATGAAGATCACAAACGTAACAGCAACCATACTCAGGTTGCCTGAAATTTCAACCGCTGCAGACGGAACGCAGGACGATCTTGTTATTACTGTAGAAACAGACGAAGGCATTACAGGCTATGGTGAAGCTGATACTTCCACAATGGTAGGTAAGGCCATTATTGAAGCCTATATGGCGCATGGTACCTGCTATGGATTGAAGGAAGTGGTAGTAGGAAAAGATCCCTTTGATTATGAGCAGATATGGAATGACATGTGGGCTAAGACCTACTACTACGGGCGCAGCGGACCTGTAATGCATGTAATGAGCGGCATAGATATGGCGCTTTGGGATATTATGGGTAAAGCCACAGGTAAGCCTGTTCACAAACTACTGGGAGGAAGTTATTGTGATAAAGTAAGAGCATACGCAAGCGCTTTGATGCCGGAAGATACAGAAGGTGTTAAAAAGATCGTTACCCAACATGCGGAGCTGGGTTATACCGCTATTAAGCTGGGCTGGGGACCGTTGGGATATGATCCGCACTTAGATATTGAGCTGGTAAAAGCCGCAAGAAAAGCTGCCGGCGACAAAATGGATATCATGATCGATATCGGGAAAAGATACAGGCTGAAAGAAGCGATGTACGTAGCAAAAGCGTTGGAACAACTCGGCATATATTGGTTTGAAGAACCGCTACCCGCAGAAGATTACGCGGGATATAAAAGATTGACCGAATCCACCACATTACGCGTGGCTACAGGAGAAGAGGAAAGCGGCAGGCTGGCCTTTAAACGTTTGATTGATGAAACACATGTAGATATCATACAGCCCGATATGTCGCGCTGCGGCGGATTAACGGAAGCAAAGAAGATAGCAACCCTTGCAATGGATAGTAATATACTGTGTGTGCCGCATGCATTTAAAACCGGCATTCTGGTAGCCGCTTCCATGCATCTTATAGCCGCTATACCCAATGCGCCTGTACTGGAATATTCTGTTACGGAATCTCCTATCAGGAAAGGCATACTCACATCATCTTTTGAAATGAAGGATGGCTATGTAACCATTCCGCAAAAGCCGGGACTGGGCATTGAGATCAACCGGGAAGTGCTGGAAAAATACAGGTTATAGAGGCGTGCAGCGGAAAGGAAGAAGTGTATATTTTTGTTTGATGCTGTCGAACGAATTTGTTTGTTATTATCAAAGCGAGAAGCGAACCTGTCGTAAAAAGGATACCAGCGTAAAACGTGAAAAACTCACAGAGATAAAATTGCACGACGGTTTTGCAACTATTATTGCAGGAATAAGGCGATGTGGAAAAAGCACGCTGTTGCAGCAATTACTACCTGCTGTTCCAGGAAGATCGTTGTTTTTGAATTTTGAAGACCCTCATTTATCAGGTTTTGAACGAGATGATTTCAGGTGCCCGGATAATGAGTTAAAAAAAGGAATGATCGTAACACTCCACCAATCTGATGTTTACTATATTGAGGGCAAAGAAATAATCTTACTCCCAGTGTAGCAGTTGTTAACAGGTAAATGAAAGCTGCTTTTTATTGCACGGGAGCAGAGCGATTAATATTTTCAGCGGTCTTTTTGTTGATCAGCATATGCTTGTCTTCAAAAACACTTTTTACGATTTTCGAACGCCAGGCAGGACGAAACAGGTCATCCAGCAAAACAGAGGATTGACCGAAGCAAAGAAGATAGCAACCCTTGCAATGGATAGTAATATACTGTGTGTGCCGCACGCATTTAAAACAGGCATTCTTGTAGCCGCCCCATGCATCTTATAGCCGCTATACCCAATGCACCTGTGCTTGAATTTTCGGTTACTGCATCTCCCATAAGGAAAGGCATACTCACATCATCTTTTGAGATGAAGGATGGCTATGTAACCATTCCGCAAAAGCCGGGGCTGGGCATTGAGATCAACCGGGAAGCAGTGGATAAATACAGGGTATAAAGGCGTGCAATGGGAAAGGGAGCGAAGGCCAATGGATTATTCAAACTCAATCATTTTCAGTTCAATGGTCCCGACCGACCTGCCTGGTCTGGTACGTATTTGTGTGCCGAAGATAATCTTGTCTGTAGTTTGTGCGGAAATGTGCTGCGAATTGTTGATCAGAAATATCCCATTACCTTTTATTTGTATTGCATCCGGATTTGAAGCCCCATACCACTCTATTCTCGGGTCTTTAAACTCAAGTCCATAGCCACCGGTACTATCTTTCTCAAAATTCCGGTCATGAGTGATGGTCTGGAATTTTAGCTCGAATTGCCCCACTTTATCAATCATGAACGGGGTTAGGTCGAGGGTGAAATCCTGCCAGTCGGTCGTGAAACTGTAATTATTCCAATCGCTTAAGGTAACTGCCATACTCTTCGGATTGTTATTAGCGCTCTGCTGCGATTGTTTAATATTGAACAAAGCAAAATCCCTTATAACCGGTGTGGCAATGGCTTCAGTTATCCGGAGCCTGGCCCGGATGATGCTGACCGGCAAAAAAGACTCAATCCGTTTACTACCTATTGATGAGCCTTCTTTTATGGTTCTCCATTGACCATTAGAGAAGCCTTCAAATACAAATTTACGAACCCGTTGTCCCTGCGCAATATCTTCCTGTATTACTATGCAATTGACTGTTGTTGGTTTCTTCAGGTCTATTTCCAGTACGTAGCTCTTCCCCGACACAGACGCCGGCGTAACCGGTTTGCTAAACCTGCTCCTGATCTCCCTGCCAAATGCTTTATAGCGGGCTGTGTGTGATTCAGGGATCAGTCCACTTGTGTCGGGTGTGGCATTCAGCAGCAATACGCTTCCCCGCCCTACTGATTTGTTGTAGATACCCATTAAATCAGGCACACTCAACATCAAATCATCGGTATCAGGTGCCCAGAACCATTTGTATGTTTTTGGTGTCATTAGGAATGGAACATCAATCTCTACCGGGGCATAGGTATCACCATCCGGGTCAGAGTGCAGCGCAGTTGTGGTGCCTGTTTTAAGATCGGATTTTTTTGTAGTGTACCAATTAGGGTATGGGGCAATGCCGCGTTCGTTGCCCACCCATCGTATATTGGCCTGCGGTCCCTGAAAAATGACTGCATCGCTGGCATGCTTTTGTAATATGTCTGAAATATCAATAATACAACTGCCATCGAACCAGACTTCCTTCATGGGCTTGTATTTTGATAAAACCTCGGTAAGTTGTTGACGGAAAACCTTATTGTAGGCTTCCTGTTTGGATGGATCTTTGGTACGTCCGCCACTGCCCAGTCCTGCACCCCAGCTTTTATCACCAGGATAGATATAAACGCCCAAATCAAGTCCATATTTATCACATGATCCGGAGAGATCTGCCAGCACATCCCCTTTCCCTTTTTTCCATGGAATGTTCTTTACACCATAATCTGTGGTATTGGTTTGCCACCAGCAAAAACCTCCCGAGTGCTTGGCTACAAAAACGATCATTTTAGCTCCCCATGACTTAGCCACCCTGCACCATTGATCAGTATCGAGCCTGGTGGGATTGATCCTGTTTAATGGTAACGAGTTATCATCCTGCGATAGTCCTGTCCAGGTATTAGGGGCAAAATGAACGAACATCAGGCGCTCATATTGCTGCCACCTTTTTTGGGGTTTAGAAGGTAAGGGGATCATATTTTGCGCAACCCGGTAATCGGTAGTCATCAGGATAAAATCAACGATGGGCTGAGGGTTAGGAAGACTGTGCGGATGATGATCCACTCCTGGTTTATGTATCACTTTAATAAAACCTCCTGCCGTTTTTATTTGCTGTTCAAACAGAGCTGTGTTTTCCTGAACCGGGACTACATGATCTGCATCCCCTACCACATGCAGCATTGGAAAACCTCCATTGGCGATCTCTTCGGTGAGATCAAGCGGGTTCCCTTTAAAGGCGAGCGCTTCCTTTTCGCTTGAATAGCCAAAATCCTTTTTAAAGATTTCCCATGTTGGCTGACTTCCGGGGCTTACCCCTTTTCCGCCTGGCCAGCTTTTCAGGTCGAGCACAGGGGCATCCGCATATATTGCAGCCACCCGCTCCGGGTATTTTGCCGCCCAGCGATAAATATATACACCTCCACGACTCATTCCTTCCATCACCGATTTCTTTGCCAGTCCCGCCCCTGTAAGCATCTGGTAGAAATGATCCCATATTGATATCGCTTCATCATTCCCAAACAATTCACCCACATCACAATATGCTATGTGAAAGCCTCTCTCCAGCAAGGCGATATCGGTCTGAGGTTCATGTCCCCAGAAACGGGCACGCCATACCCAGGGCTGCCCTGGTGCGACCTGTTTTGGGATTACGATTTTAGCATTTCGGCTGTGGAAAGTAAAATCATATCCCTCAAACCCATAAAAGTTGAACAGGTTGGCAGGCGGTAGTAGTTGCTTTAAGCCGCCAGCCTGTGGATCAGATCTCATTATGACCAGCTCGCGGATTCTGCCTGCGACAATGGTGGCTCCTTCGGCTGAAGGATGCACGTTATCAGGAAATAACTGAGGCGAGTCGATCAGCAGATTGTAAAGATTGATCACTTCACAGCCTGTTTCATATGCTGTCTGACGCACCATAGGTAAAATACTATCCCTTACTATACTGGCTGTAATGCCTGTAGTGTCGGTTGAAAAAACCGGGACGGGGAGCAGCAACACAATCCGCGGAGCAGCAGGTAACTGCCGGAAGGACTTAATCAGCTCTTTATAATCCTGTATGTATTCTTTCAGGAAAACCCGGTTTACAGGCTTGCTGTCATTGGTACCCAACATGATAAAGACCCAGTTTGGCTGAAAGTTCAGCGCCTGCCTGTACTCTTCGGCATCCCAATAAGGAAGGTTTCCCTTTCGTAAAAGGGTCGCACCGCTTTTGCCAAAATTGCGTACCTCATATGGTTCTCCCAGCATGTTTCCCAACTGTGCGGGATAGCTGTTTGTTTCACGGTCAGCGATCCCGGCCCTATAGGTAATACTGTTGCCAATACAGGCAATACGAATTTTGTTCTGGGAGTAACAATTGACGGTGGCCAATAAGACGCCAACCAGTATAATATAATTTCGTGCTTTCATTTTTCTACTTTAAATAATTTTTATTCGAACCGAGCTGAATTTTTTTTCTTAATGTCGCTCTTACCGTTTATTTCCTCCTTTTTATTATTGGGATAAATCAACCCAGGAACGGGAGTCGTTTGCTGACCGTTCGAATCCATTCGCGCGCCAGCAATTCATGCCCCGCCACTGTGGGATGAACACCGTCCCACATCCAGTAATCAGCCTCTGCGCTCCGGCAGGCGTTATCCATAACTTTCTGAAATTGGACATATACCGCATTGTAGGTTTTAGCCAGCCTTTCAACAATGGCCTGCTCTTTTTGAATTTCGGGGTAAAACAATTCCCACTTGTTTTTTACATTTCCAACCGGCAATAGAAAAGGCTGACAAAGAACAAACGTTATATCGGGGAACTGAGCTCTGGTCTGATCAAGCAATAAGTTATATGTTTCATCAAATTCGACAATAGTTGGGGTTCCGTCTTTTATTCTTGCACCTGCATCATTTACGCCTATCAGGATGCTTAGTACACTTGGTTTCAGATCCAGGGTATCATGTTGCCACCGGGCCGCCAGATCCGTTACCTTGTTCCCGCTGATTCCCCGGTTATAGAATACAAACTTTTTTGAGGGAAAGTCCGCACCCAGGCGGCTGGCAATGCTAAAGGCATATCCATGTCCCATGATGTGGTTAGGGTCAAGATTTCTTCCCCTGTTGCCATCGGTAATTGAATCTCCCTGGAAAAGAAAAACCGCGCCATTCCCGGTATCCTTCTCCTTGTCGGCGCATTGACTTTTGAACGGGGCTATCAGCGAAGGCATACCGGTCAGTGCAACACCGGCAAGTCCCATTTTTCTTAAAAAAACTCTACGGTTATCCATTTTTTCTTGTTCTATTATATCAAGTTAATGTGCATCAAATACTTCAAAGCTGTTGAGCCTGATCGCTTGTTGTGAACCAACTTCCAGTATATTGAATCTTAGCTTCCGGGTTGTAACCGGTGCAAAAGTTTTAACATATTCATCTCGGGGGAGATTTTCTTCATTGAAGATTGGCAACCATTTGCCATCTTTCCAACACTCCACCGAATATTTGGCAATCTTTCCACTTCCAAGGCCAATCCGCACCGTATTGAATGTTTTCGATGCTTGCAGGTCAATGATAAGCCACGCTGGCCCAGGTATTTCCCATTTCGTTGACGGCTCACTGTCAACAGCATATTGACATTGTTCCTCAGACACGGAAGCATGCGTGGGTTTGTTTAGGGCAAGAGAATGTAACGGCTGAGGCTCACCTTCAATTTGTAAAACAACCACGCTGGCTATGGAATCAGGCGCAGTTCCCGGAAGATTAACTGAAAGCCCGCCGCTTACTGTTTTATATTTCAATGATTTTTCGGACTTGTCGCTAAGTAACCACGCCGATACAACTTTAGTTGTCATGGGTACTTTAATTTTTCCATCAGCCGGCCAATTGAAAACGTGAAGATAAAGCTTGTCTCCTTTGCGGGTGCAACGACCCCAGGGCAGGTAATCAAACGGGCTTGCTGTTGTTCCGTAAATGGACTTTCCGTTAACTTTCATCCATTCACCAATTCCTTTTAACCGGTTAACTGCATCATCCGGAAACGTTCCATCAGATTTGGGACCTACATTCAACAACATATTACCGCCCTTACTAACCACATCAACCAGTTGCCTGATAAGGGAAGATAAAGGGCGCAAGTCTTTTGGAGTATGTTTTTTATATCCCCAGGAACCATCTATTATTAGGTCACAAGCCTCCCAGTTGCCGGATATTGGCTGCGCAGGAATATGTCGTTCGGCATTGGAAAAATCTCCGGGAATGACCCGGTTGTTGACAATCGCCTGAGATTGAGTTGACATGATCAGATTGCTAATCTTCTCAGTCTGTTCGGGATTGGGACGTTCCCAACCATCTGTGTCAAACCAGAGTTCTGCCACTGGCCCGTAATTGTTTAATATTTCTTTTACCTGGGGATAAGCCACCGTATTAAAATAAGTTTCAACGCTCCCCACTTGTGCCGGATCCCATGGGTCGGTACCCCCAATTCCTCCACCGGGATGTCCCCAGTCGGCCATTAATGAGTAATAAAGTCCCAGCCGGATCCCGTTCCGGGGACAGGCTTCGGAAAGCTCCCGGACAATATCACGCTTAAAAGGAGTAGCATCAACCATATTATACGCACTTGCTTCAGATTTAAACAGAGCGAAACCATCGTGGTGCTTAGTGGTAATTACCATATACTTCATGCCTGCATCCCTTGCTAGTCCCGCCCATTCAGCGGCATTGAATTGAACGGGGTTAAATTGTTGAGCATATTGGGAATATTCTGCAATGGTTTTTTTCAGGTTCCGCATGTGCCATTCGCTAGAATTAGCCGGAACGGCATAGAGCCCCCAGTGGATAAACATCCCGAATTTGGCTTCATGCCACCATGCCATCTTGTTGTCCCGGAGATCTTTAGTTTCATTACCCGGCAAAGAAACCTTTGTTGTATGGTTTTGTGACCGGCACGGAGAATGAAAAGCGATGAATATTAAAGTATAAAGTATAAGTTTTATGACAGAAAGATTCTTTTTCATGTGTTTTAAAATTCATTGTTTACCGGAGTGCTAAAAACCGGTATTAAAAACAAACTACGCTCTGAATATCTGGTTCCCCTTCCGATTGGGTAATTTCAAACTTTACTGAAGAATACACTTTCCCATGTAATACTTCAATTCGTTTATGCCCCACACAGGACCCCTTACTCAGGAATTTCCATTTTCCGTTCTCCATCCCGTAAAGGTTGTATTCGCGTATGCGTTCACCTTTTGCAATATCTTCTTTTATAATAATGTAATTGACCTGGCGTGGTGATTTGAAATTGATCGTGAAAAGCGTTCCTTTACCGGCAACTGATCCTAATGGTACTGAAAAACGTTTTTTTACTTCCTGACCGAATGCTTCAAGGCTGCGCGTGTCTGCATCCGGCACCAGCCCACTTGTATCCACCACGATACCAATGAGCATATTGGTATTTCTACCTACTGTTTCAATATAACGGTTCATCATATCATCCAATGTACGTATTCTGTCCTCCTCTCCTTCATGCCAGAACCATCCGCCCTGGAACGCCGGCTTTTCCTTTGTCCATTTCCTTAATGCAAAATCTGCTTCCCCCGGGCACCAGAATTCTCCGGAGGGGTTGCCGTTCAATCCCTGTATCTTAATATCTCCTGTGGCAGAAGTTGTTGAATCTGCTGTTGCCCAGCAGGGATAGGGGGCCACCCCGCTTTCATTTCCTACCCACCTGATATTATTACTGTATCCGAATGGTCCCTGGAAGGCTATTGCCTCAGGTTGATATTTTTTAAATAAGGCCGGGATATCCACACCTCCTTTTTCCGGCGGCAATACGCCGCCATCGAACCACACTTCAAATAGCTTACCGTATTGGGACCACAGCTCTGTAAGCTGCGTTTGTACCACCTGCTTGTATTTTTCCTGTTCTTCCGGGTTGCGGGAAATCACCAGTCCGGGATTATCCACCTTGAAATAGGCGTTAGCTGATACGCTTGCATAAATCCCCGGTTTGATACCATACTTTTTGCAGGATGCGATGAAATCCCGCACAATATCTCCCTTGCCGTTTTTCCACGGAGTGTTTTTTACACTATAAGGATGCGCTTTTGTAGGCCACAGGCTAAACCCGCTGCAGTGCTTAGCCACCAGTACGGCATAAGTAGCCCCTGCTGCTTTGGCAGCCCTGATCCACTGGTCTGTATCCAGTTCTTCAGGGTTGAAGATTGAAAGATCCGGATGGTAATCAAAATTTTCACGCCATTTATAGGTTGGCTCAAAAACCTGCAGATCGAAGTGAAACATTGCACCTATTTCCGCATCAGCCCATCTTTGCTGCGCCTTTGTGGGTAATGCTTTTTGCCCAAGGGCGAATAAAAAGCAGTTGGTAAATAAAAGAGAAAAGACAGCAGTACGTATAAGTATGAATTTCATAAAATGATATACCTGTTTTTACGGGAGTTAAAGCTACCCGGCTTTAAATTATGCCGGGCAGCTTAGAAACTTCCGTATCAGTGGATAAAACCGGTAATTCTTTCAATAACCCGGATTTTGTGTTAATGCCCCCAGGCTTTTATCAATTTCGGCTCTTGGTATAGGCACAAGATAAAGTTGGTCGTAGAAATGGCGTTCCATAATGACAAATGGCGTATATACCTTTGATCCGTTGTCTTGATAGTCGATCCTCATTCCCATAACGCTTTTACTCTCTGTTTCCGGTGCGATCTTCCATCTCCTGACGTCAAAATAACGCCGTCCTTCAAAGGCCAACTCAATCCTGTATTCATGATGTATCTTTTCTCTTAATTCCTGTCCCGCTGTAGTTACAGCAGGCATATTAACTCCGGTGCGGTCCCGTACCATATTAAGGTATTTTCTTGCATTAGTTTCATCTCCCAGCTCAAACTTAGCTTCGGCATAGTTTAATAAAATTTCAGCATATCTGAAAAATATATAGGAAGATGTTGCATTTATGCTGGAACCTGAAGGAGGAAGGTCAGGATCTACAAACTTCTTAATATAATAGGACGTGGTAGATGCATTCCATGCCTCGATGGATCCTTCGGGAGAATCCAATCCCCCTGAATACGATTCTGTTGCTCTTCCCATCCATATGGAGCCATCGTGTATAATAGTGGCCTCAAACCTGGGATCTCTGTTCACATAAGGATCCTGAGGGTTGTATCCCGATGCCGGGTTAACCTCTCCGGATGTCAAAAAAGGTAATTCTCCGTTGGTCATTTCATAATCATCCACGAGGTTCTGGGTAGGAGAATTCTGGGCTCCCCAGCCATGATCGCCATTACGGCCGCAATTGATATTCAGCCTGTGAAAATTAGCCTGCGTGAAATACCTGGCAAAGATGATCTCGTTGTCTGATGAAAGGTATTTTGCCAGAAAGAGGTTTTGGTAATTGCTGTTAAGCGAATAGCCGGAATTTAATAATGCCTCTGCAGCGTCTGCTGCCTTTTGCCACTTGGCTTTGTCATTGGAAGGATTGTTTAAAGGGCTGGCAGCATACAGCAACACCCTTGATTTAAGCGCTTTTGCCGCATCGCCTGAGGCGCGTCCGAGGTTGGCGCCGGTTTCCCGGGCTGGCAGTAAGCTTATGGCATCATCAAGATCTTCACTGATAAAATCTACACACTCATCATATGGAGATCTGGATATATCAGTAAAATCTTTGTTCAGTTCAAATACATCCTTAATTACAGGAACTCCGCCATACCGCCAGATCAAATTGCTATAAATCCAGGCTCTGATAAACTTCATTTCTCCTTTAAGCCGGTTTTTCAGGGCATCATCTATCGGCGATGCATCAATATGGCTGAAAAAAATATTTACATTCCGAATATAGCTGTAAGCTGTTTTCCAATAATTCAGCCCCTGTGGGCTTCCTATCTTATTATAGGAGTCACCCGGATCGATCTGAGTCACATTATCTGAATTTAAAGTACCCTGCAGAACGTAGTTCTGGTTTCCATTGGGTGTGGTTTCATCGCTGATCCCGCAACCGAAAATATTCTGATAAAAGCCATGCTCTACCGCATGATAATTGGTTGTTACATATAACTCAATCAGTTTTGCATCCTTCCAGACGCTTTCTTCAGCCAACCTGTCTTTTGGTGCAACATCCAGGATATCTTTTTTGCAGGAGGTAATGATCAATATGCAATAAAAAAGGACAATTATATTTTTCATAACTAAGAGTCAATTTTAAAATGTTAAAGCGAAGCCCATATTAAAGACACGTTGCTGCGAATAATACCAGGTAGTATTATTTGCTTCGGGATCAATTCCCCAGGGTTTCAGATGGTCGAACACATAAAACAAATTAAACCCGCTCAGATACACCCTTAATCCCTGTATCTTTAATCTGTCTATTGCCTTTTGAGATAGGTTATATCCCAGTTCTACATTTTTTAATCTCAGGAATCCTGCACTATACAACCATAAGGTGGTATTGATCCGGTTATTGTTCCCGCCGAATTCATTTCTTGGCATAGTCGCATCGGTGCTGCCAGGTGTCCATCGGCCTTTTGCCCTCTCAGCGAAAAAATTCCCCACATCGGAATTTAACCTTGCAAGCCAGGCAGAGTAATAGTTGGCATTTGCCTGTCCCTGAAATAATACGGAGAGATCAAAGTTTTTGTAGGACACCGACATATTGAGTCCGTACACTATTTCGGGAACATTTGTTTCATTGATCCTGATCTGGTCCAGACCATCAATTGTACCGTTGCCATCAATATCTTTATATATGATGTCTCCGGGTTGTGCACCAGGCATATGCGGCATTTTGTCAATCTGCACCTGATCTTTATATATGCCGATCGCCTTATAATATAAAGCTGCTCCCATCGGTCTGCCGGTAGCTAACTGATAAGGTTTTGCCGCAGGTTGTTCATCGGAAAAAATAACTTTGTTCCTTGCGAATGAAAAGTTTCCGGCTACATAATATTTCACCGCATGTTTATTGTTAGTATGAGAAAGCTGTAATTCGAATCCTTTGTTTTCCACAATCCCCACATTTTCATTGGGAAGGGATAACCCGGTATAATCCGGAACAACGGCGTTACGTGTTGTAAGAATATTGGATCTTCTTGTTTTGAAAACATCAAATTCAATTCCCAGCAATTCATTCCAGAGTGTGGATTCCAGTCCGATATTGCTCGTTTTAGCTACCTCCCATGTAATATCGGGGTTGGGTACATTGCTCTGCGTCAGCCCGGAAATGTCGCTGCCGCCGATAACATAGCCATAGCTGGCATTGTAACTGTAACTTGACATATACTGGTAAGCGCTTACCTGGTCATTTCCCATTTCACCATACGATGCCCTGATCTTAAGCTTATTGATAAATGTTGCTGCTTTCATAAAAGATTCGTTGGACAGCATCCATCCCAGCGAGAATCCCGGGAAAAAGCCATACCTGTTTCCTCTGGCAAAATTCTGTGACCCGTCATACCTGAAGATCGCCTGTGCCATATACTTGCCGGCATAATCGTAGGATGCACGACCAAAGAAATTTTTACGAGCTGTTGCCGAGGCGCGGCCATCGTTGCCCTGGTCGGATTTAACGCTGCTGCCTGCGAATAATTCAGGTAATGCTGAAGAAATAAAATTATTCCGGTAGGCATTTAAATAATCATAATCGGTCTGCCGCTGCTCATAGCCGGCCATCGCTTCAATATTGTGCCAACCAAAGTTGCGCTTGAAGTTTACTTTTGCATTAACTGTTATGCCCGTACTCTGATCGAAATATTCGGTTAAGGAGGAGTTGCTTGCCCCGGAAGTCAGCGAGTTTATATATTCTCCTGTAGCAGCATCTTTAAGATATACGTAAGCAGGAATGTAAAATTTCTTACTGAAATCGAAGCCGGCATCATAATTTGCCGTACCATCTACCCATAGGCCTTTAACCCAGGGAATATCTAATTTAAAAGAAAGTGTACTGGTGATACCTTTATAGTTGACGTTTTCATACCCGGTGTTATCGCTCACCATATTTACAAGGCTCCAACTGCCTCTTAATGGGTATAAGTAATCCGTTCCCGGCCAGCGGAGCGTCCACATAGGTAATTCCAGCATTATGTGAGAGGAATTGGTAGCGGCATCATTATAAGGACGGTGCCTGTTTTCCAATCTTCCTGACAGATCGAAGCCAAATTGAAAATGGTTGCTTACTTTAACATCAATATTCGATCTGAAGTTGTATTGTTTATATTTTTCCGAGCCATAGTTATATTGACTTGCCTGGTTGAGTCCGCCAAGCGAGACGAAATATTTAAATTTTTCACTTCCTCCTGATACGGCAATATTGGCTTTTTGAACGGGTGCCAGTTCCTTTGTCATCAGCTTCTGCCAGTCTGTATTAGGATAATTTTCAGGATCTGAGCCATCTTTGTATTTCTGTATCACATCATCCGTATATAAGGGAGGCAGTCCCTGCGCAGCCCTGTACTCATTAGTGACGTTTGCAAAAGTATAGGAGTCGGTCATCTCCAATGTTCTGGTGGGACGGGTATATCCCTGGTTGAAGCTGACCTCAAACTGTGGTTTTCCCGGCTTTCCCCGCTTTGTGGTCACCAGGATCACTCCATTGGCCGCGCGGGCGCCATAAATAGCTGCAGAAGCATCTTTCAGTACCGTAATATTATCAATATCATTCGGGTTCAGACGGCTCAGCCCGGAACGCTCTACGCCGTCAATGATGACTAACGGGTCAGCATTGCCTGTTGTGCTCTTTCCCCTGACAAAGATAGTGGGGTCATCGTAGCCGGGCTCTCCGCTCCGGTTATTGATAATTACTCCCGGAAGCCGCCCTGTTAGAGAACTGGCCAGGTTGGGAGAAGGGCTTTTGACCAGGTCGGCTCCCTTTACAGAAACAATAGCTCCTGTTACATCAGATTTCTTTTGTGTGCCATAACCTATCACCACCACATCGTTCATTTCAGTTGTTTCAGGTTCCAGCTTTATATTAATTGTCGTTGAAGCGCTTGCTTTATATCTGCTTGTTTTATACCCTATCATAGAGAAGACCAGAACATCTCCGGAGTTAGCGTTAATACTAAATTTGCCGGAATCATCTGTTGTCGTTCCTTTCTGCGTGGCTTCTATTACAACCGAAACACCGGGCAGGGGCTGACCTTCCTGACTTGTAACTATTCCCTTAATAAGCGTTGTTGTTTGTTCCGGTACAATTTGATCAACTGTTTTTTCCTTTAATTTGATCACTACGGTTTTACCAACGATCGAATAAGTAAGCGGCTGGTTCTCAAAGCAGGCTTCCAGTGCTTTTTCCAGTGGTATATCTTTTACGGATATAGTCACCGGATTAGATTTTTGCAACCAGGATTCATCGTAAAAAAAAGAATAGCCGGTTTGCCTTTCGATAGCATGAAACAGCCTGACCAGTGAGATGTTCTTTTCAGCAAGCGTTACATTCTGGGAAAATCCGCGGCCGCTTACCTGCAAACCGGCAATCAATAAAAAAACAGAAAGAAATTTCATAATAAGCAGTGTTTTGAGCAGGTTTTTTGGGGTAAAATTCCTGATCCTGCCAATCGTTTTTTGCATAGCTTTGTTCAGTTTTTGAGTTTACAATCTGGTTTGTACCAACAATCATGGATAAGCTCAAAACCGCATATTTGCGAAACCGCTCCAGCTCTCACCCCGGAGCGGTTTATTATTTGTCCCCTATCCAGTCTTCTTAATTATTTCTTTTTTAAACAGTTTAAGGTAATATGATTATTTTTTTATTTTCAAGGTGAAAGCGCATATTGCTTTCTTCCATAATTTTTAATATCTCAGAAACATTATTCTCCCGGGATATTTTCCCGCCAAATTTCCGGTCAGGCAATACACCGGGATATTCTATATCTATATCATACCATCTTTCAATTTGCCGTAAAAGGGTAGCCATATCGGTATTACTGAAAGAAAAGAACCCGTTTTTCCATGCAAGTATCGCATCTGTGTCAACATTATCTTCTACCTGTATATCGCCATCATATTTGCTTAGTCTTGCCTGCTGTCCGGGCTGCAGTTTTTTCCAATGTTGCCTTATGTCAGATAATTTTACGGAGCCCTCTATAAGAGTAGTATTTATTTCAGGCTCATCGTCATATGCATTAATATTAAAGTGCGTGCCCAGCACTTCTACTTCTCCTTTTTTACCGGAGGCAGATTCTATTTGAACAATAAAAGGCTTCCTCTCATTGCTGTGCGGGTTAAGCGAAGCGGCTACTTCAAAGTATACCTCACCGGTTATCCTTACCCGCCTTTCTTCTCCCGAAAACGCTGCAGGATACTGTATGGAAGATGCAGCATTGAGCCACACTTTCGTGCCATCAGAAAGTACCAGCCTGTACTGCCTGCCTCTTGGTGTTGATATAGTATTGTAGAGTGTTTCGGCGTTAGCGTTTGTTGATCTGTATTGAACCTGTCCGTTGCTATTTGTTATTTTGGTTTCACCCTGCACAGCCAATAAACCATTTCCCGCACTATCAAGTAATATTTCTTCACCGCCAGCTAACTTTAATATGGCACCGGACCTGCCCGGGGAAAAATCTAAAGGCGCTTCATTTTTTGCTGTGATATCACTGTGAGGTGCTTTTTCTTTAGTAGTATAATAGAAAAATAAAGAGGCTGCAAGCATGATACCTGAAATAGCGGCGGCTATATACCAGGTTCTCCGTGATCTGCCTTTTTGCTGTTCATTCTTTTTCCCAATGTATATATCCGCCTCTTTCATCATGGAATCAAATTTTCTCATGGCAGCGCTTCCCTGGTTATTTTCAGCGCTTCCGGCTTCATTCCACAATGAAAGCATCATATCATTAAAACCTTCGTCACCGTTTTCTTCCGTCAACTGCAATAGCCTGTCCAGCTCATTTTTATTGATTGAGCCAGATATATACTTTTTGAGCAGGTGTTCCCATTCTTGCTTTTCTACGTTGCTCATTTTTGGGTCAATGCCTGATTTACATTTTAAGCATTATAGAAAAGACGATAAAAAAAAGAGAGGCAACTACGGAGGTATAAAAAAAATCAGAAATAATTTGCGCTCAGCAATGCGAGGGATGCTATATCCATATTCCTGATAAGATAGTGGCGAATAAATTGCCGTGCCATCACAATATGATTATTTACGGTATTCCGCGATATTCCAAGACGTTCGGCTATTTCATCATGCGTGAGATCTTCTTCCCTGCTGATCAGGTACACTTTTCTGCGCTGCGGTGAAAGCAGGTTGATGGCCTCTCTTATTTTTGCTTCATATTCCTGCATCAAAAGCCCTGTATCAGCGCTTTCACTGGCTATGATGTCTATCCTGCTGTACAGCAATTGTCTTAGCCCCGAGTCCCTGGCGGCGGACCGTAAAAAATCAATGGCTTTATTCTTTGCGACCCTGAACAAAAAAGCATCCAGGTTCTCTATGTTCATTACAATATCCCGGCCAAGCCATATTTTCATGAACACATCCATTACCAGTTCTTCGGCTACCTGGTCAGACTTAATGAAAGCAGCAACATATTTCAAAAGCCGGTCGTAGTACCTGTTGAACACGTATTTCATGGCCTCCTCATTTCCGGCAGAGAGTTGCTGCAGCAGGCGGAGTTCGTTATATGTTGGGTCGGCAGGCACGTTGATGAAGTTAATTTGATATTCGTAAAGTTGATACTTTTTTTTATCTTTTTCTTTATCAAAGTATTTCTACGGCGCATCCAACAGGGGTTACACCAACTGGTACTGCGATATCCGCTGATAATTCATACGGTAAGTTTTAGGCTGGCAATCTTTGAATTTTTTGAACTGCCGGTAAAAAAACGGGATGCTTTCAAATCCTGCTGCATAGCATATTTCACTTATCTGTTTATCTGTTTCAATAAGCAGTTTGCAGGCCCTGTTGATCTTATATTCATTTAAAAATTCAAAGAATGGCTTTTTCATGGTTTTGCTGAAATACCTTGAAAAATATTCTTCGCTCATATTTAACCTTGCAGCAATATCTGCAAGAGAAATCTGGCGTTGGTAGTTTTTCTGAATATAATCATACACACTATTGATTCTTGTTTTATCGGTATCGTCAAGATCACAGGTAAATTCCTGCTCGCATAAAAACCTGTACTCGTAGTTATGCGACAGGTATTCAAGCACCTGCAGCAGGATCATAAGCTTTTCGAAGGGTGATGCATTCAGCAGCTCAAAGAATTTCGGTTTAAGCGCCAATGCAACTTCTTTATCAACTTTTATTCCTTTATTCATTAAAACAGATAGATTCCGGATACCTTCAAATTCGATGCTCTGCATCCAGTTCTTATCAAAAAAATCTTCTTTAAGGTAAACAACAATGGCTGTTACCGGCTGATCCTGTTCAATGGCAGTATTCCATGCATGAGGCAGGTTTGAGCCAAGCAGTACCAGTTCTTCTTCATGAAAATTTTCAATAGAGTTACCTACATATCTTACTCCCTGGCCACTTAATATAAAAGTGAGTTCAAGCTCGGCGTGATAATGCCAGGGGTAATAAAACTCCTTACTGGTTTTCTGGAATTCAACCTTAAACAGTTTCGATTCAGACGGAATGGGCTTATAATGCGGTTTCATAACCTGAATATATAAAAAATGATACGGCTATACCGATTTTGTATCTGCTATAGCAAAATAAGATAATGATATGACAATATTGGATAATCAATAATATTTCGTGTGCAAGATAAGATACTGATTAAGCAAGATTGTGTAAAAAAGTGACGGGTTCGAAAAATAGTTTTGTATAGCATGAGCGGGATATGATTGATCAACCCGTTTCTGAACTCAAATTATAGTTAAATACTCAAAACAATTGCTATGAAATCAGAACTTTCGCGATTCTTTATTTCAACAAAAGCATTTCTGGCGCTGTTTGTTTTTCTGCTTTTTGCAGGAAATATTAACGCCCAGACAGATTTTACACTTTCCGGCAAAATCACTGATGGTGAAAATCCCTTAGCAAATGTGTCTGTTCAGGTTAAAGGTACCGGCTCAGGCACAAAAACTGATGATAAGGGAACCTTCAGCATTAATGTAGTAAAAGGCCAGATACTGGTGTTTACTTATGTAGGATATGAAACGAAGGAAATAGTAGTAGGCAACCAGCGGACTATTACACTCAGCCTTACCCAAACCGAAGCCAATATGCTTGATGATGTGGTTGTGGTAGGGTATGGCACAACAAAAAAAGTTAATCTTACAGGGTCTGTTGCCACAGTTTCAGCTAAGGAATTAAAAGGCAGGCCAATTACCAATCTGTCATCTGCCCTGCAGGGTACTATGCCTGGCGTAACAGTTACGGTAGATAACGGGCAGCCGGGAAACGACCAGGGAACTATACGCGTTCGCGGTATAGGCACCCTGGGCAATAGCGATGCTATGGTGCTGGTAGACGGGGTAGTATCGAGCATGAATGATATAAACCCGAATGATGTAGAGTCTATTACTGTATTGAAAGATGCGGCCTCGGCTGCTATTTATGGATCGAGGGCTGCGAATGGGGTAATACTGATCGCTACAAAAAGCGGGAAAGTGGGAAGAACCGTTGCGCATTACAATGCGGATATTGGTAAACAGTCCATGACCGTGCAACCGGATTTTATTGATTCATGGCAGGCGGCAACACTTTATAATGAGGCGTTGGTGAATGAAGGCAAATCTCCCAAATACACCGATGCTGAGATTCAAAAATTCAAAGATGGTTCTGATCCTGAGCGCTATCCCAATACCGACTGGTATGATCTGTTCTGGAGAGGTAACGGGTTGCAGCAAAGTCATTCATTGGATGTAAGCGGCGGCGGCGAAAAAATGAAGAGCTATTTATCCGTAGGATATTTTTCGCAGAATGGTATTGTGGAAGGTTCTTATTTAAAGCGGTACAATACACGCTTTAATACCGAATACAAAATAAACTCCCGGATTAAATTAATGGGCAATATTGCTTACTCGCAGCAGGAATTCAGGGAGCCGGTAAGTAATATTCACGGGCTGGATTTTGGCCAGTTAATGGCAACGCTTTTGCAAACCGGCAGGGTAGTTCCATATATGATCAATGGCTACTACGGCTATAGCGATGAGGGCAACCCTATTGCAGTATTGAAAGGCGGCTCAAATAATCTTAACAAACTGCATCGCCTGTCAGGGATCTTCCAGGCTGATATTGAGATCATAAAAGATTTGCACGTTAAGCCCATGCTTGGATATACCGGTAATTTTGTACGGGCAAAATCAAGGATCAATGACCTGCAATACTATGATCCTAATACAGGTAGTCCCACCGTTTGGGAAGGCCCTAATATTGTGGCTTCCAATAGTCAGTTCACCGACAACCTGACCCTGCAAACGTTGGTAGAATACAGTAAAAATATTGGCGATCATTCGCTAAAGGTACTGGGTGGATATTCAAGCGAGTATAATCATTACGATTATTTATTTGCCAGCAGGCGTAATTATTTGAATAACGCGCTGGATCAATTGGATGCAGGACCATTGACGGGTGCGGTAAACTCGGGTAACGCGTCAGAATACGCACTGGAATCCATGTTTGGCAGGATCAACTATTCTTTTAAGAACAGGTATTTGGTTGAAGGAAATATCAGGTATGACGGTTCTTCGCGTTTTGCTCCCGGCAACCGCTGGGCAACATTCCCTTCTGTATCTGCCGGCTGGCGTATTTCTGAAGAATCATTTTTTGAGCCCCTCAAACATATTGTTTCAGATCTGAAGATCAGGGGATCATGGGGTATGCTGGGTAACCAGAATATCGGCACATATCCTTACCAGGCTACGATTGCCACAGGCTATAATTACATATTCGGAAGCCAGATTGCTGATGGCATTGCTCCAAGCAAAGGTGTGAATACCAATATTAAATGGGAAAGTACCACCACCGCGGGTATAGGGCTGGATGCCGTTTTGCTGGATGGGCTGGTAACCTTTACCGGTGATTACTTTGTACGCAATACCTCTGATATCCTGCTGGATCTGCCTGTAGCAAGCACTTTTGGCCTGAGTGCCCCGGTGATCAATGCCGGCAAGGTACAAAACAAAGGAGTTGAGCTGAGTGTAGGATATCATTTGAGAAAAAGGGATTTTACCTTTGATGTCAATGCGAATTTCACCTATATAAAGAATAAAGTAACAGATCTGCGCGGTACCGGTCCTTTCCCCAGCGGTTCTACCATACAGGGGGTAGGCCTTCCGATCTATTCATTGTATGGCTGGGTATCTGAAGGACTTTTCCAGTCGCAGGATGATATAGACAAACATGCTGATCAGAGTGGTATGGGCGGACCCGTTGCGCCTGGCGATATCAAATATAAAGACCTGGATAATAATAGCGTTATAGACGGCAATGACAGGCAGCCGCTTGGCACTTACTTTCCGAAGCTGACCTATGGGCTTAACCTTTCTGCGAGATATAAAGGGTTTGATGCTGTAGTGTTTCTGCAGGGTGCGGGTGATGTTAAGTCGTATGTTTCCGGTCGTATATTAGGCTCGTTATATGATAAAAATGGGGACCCCTCAAGCATCTGGCTCGACCGCTGGACAACCAGTAATCCTGATGCAAGCTTTCCCCGGGTATGGAATTCCAACTCACAAAACGATCCCTCCTTAACTCCTTCTTCTTTTTGGGTGCGTAGCGCCGGCTATATAAGAATTAAAAATGTACAGGTTGGTTATACTGTAAAATCAAACATCTTATCCAGAGCAGGCATCGGGTTGCGCGTATTCTGGACAGCCAAGGATCTGCTCACATTCACCAAATTTTACAAATGGGTAGATCCTGAATCACCTCTTGGTGGAAACAGCTCTAGCTACCCGATGGTGAGAGTAAATTCCGTTGGGGTCAATTTAACTTTTTAATGCTGTGTGGAACGTGAAACCTGAAAGATAGAAGTGGGAAATGAGAATCGGAATTCACTATTGTCCATTCACCGTTACAACACAAAATTTAATTGACTTAACACTAGTTCATTACTAATAATATTGTTATGAGAAATAAAATAAGTATAATAGTTTTTCTACTGCCGGTATTGGCCGGTTCATGTAAAAAAGATTTTTTAGACCGGCAACCGCTAAACGAGTATAGCGAGGCAACATTATGGACTGGGGTGAATGATGCTACTGCTGCGGCCACTGCCTGCTATGCGAACTTTGAAAATGGGCAAAGGGTTACTTATATGGATGATGCGAGTGATAATGGTCATAATCCTTACCCCTGGGAGGGATGGCAGCAATATGGCAACCTGCAGCTTCTTTCACCTAATAATACAGGACTTATATATAACTATACCGGTATTACCCGTTGTAACTGGTTTTTAGCCAGCATTGACAAAACACCTATGCCCCAGGAACTGATTGACAGAATGAAAGGTGAGGTAAGGTTCCTCAGGGCTTACCAGTTTTTTGAAAGATCACAGTTGTACGGTGATTTTCCGCTGATCACAAAATTACTGACGCCGGAAGAAGCCAATACCATAGAACGTACACCGAAAACGCAGGTAGTGGACTTTGTATTGCAGGAATTAGAAGAAGCCAGCCAGGTATTGCCGGATTCATACGATGGTGACGATCTCGGCCGTATTACAAAAGGAGCTGCACTGGCCCTGAAAGCAAGAGTGGAGCTTTTTAATAATAAATTTGCCGAAAGTGCTGTAACTGCTAAAAAAGTGATGGATCTCGGCGTGTATTCATTGTTCCCGGATTACCAGGAGCTTTTCCGTATGAAGAATGAATACAATTCGGAAATCGTTCTTGACAGGGCTTATACCGAAGCCAACCCGGATCTTACCGTAGGGCTGCAGGTGCTGGCTCCCGAATCCACACCTGGCGGGGGATGGAGTTCTGTAAATATCTCCCAGTCGCTGGTTGATGCTTATGAAATGGCCAATGGTAAAACAATTGACGATCCCACATCGGGTTATAATATTGATAAGCCTTTTGTAAACCGCGATCCCCGGTTATTGCAAACCGTGATAGTGCCGGGAGCTTCCTATGCTGGCATTATCTTTAATCCTTTTGATCCTAACTCACTCGATTATTGGCCTACGTATAATTATACCGGCTACGTCGGCAGGAAGTATATACATTTTAAATCTGATTATACTGATCTCTACAGGGCCGGGTTAAATATACCCCTTATACGTTATGCCGAAGTTTTGCTGACTTATGCGGAAGCAAAAATAGAGGCAAACCAGATAGACAATACTGTATATGATGCTATAGACGAGGTGCGTTCACGTGCAGGAATGCCGGATGTTGACAAAGCTAAATACGCTACGCAGGAGCAACTGAGAACATTGATCCGCAGGGAGCGCAGAATAGAATTGGCTATGGAAGGCATGCGCTGGTATGATATCCAACGCTGGAAGATTGGTGAGCAGGTGATGAATGGCCCTATCTATGGAGCCCGTATCAGCACCATAGATGCCAACGGTAACGTAACGTATACTTCTACCGAGCATGTTAAAATTGAGGATCGGGTATTTGACCCCGCGAAAAATTACCTTTGGCCTATTCCCCAGGGGCAAAGAGACCTTAACAAAAATCTCTCACAAAATCCTGGATACGGCAATTAATTATCACTAAGAACAGGCATAGATTGGTAGAAAATGCGAACGCCCTGGTTGGTGTCCCCACCAACCAGTGACAAGGAACAGAACATTATGAACAGGATGCAACATTTTCAATTGGTGGCTATTACTATACTGGGTATGGCAGGCGGGATAATTTTATCCCGTCCTGCTGCGGCCCAGGCTCAGGCAAATAGTACTCAAAACCTGCAGGTAAAAATTTCTTTCGGGCATAAATCACCGGTGCGCAGTGCCCGTTTCGTTCAACTGGCGGGTGGTTCTTCCGGCGTGGAGGTATTGAATATATCAGGCAGGCAAATAGAAAAAAATGATCGTATAACCGTTGCTTCGTCTATGCTTAACTGTGGTGCGGGCGATATTGATGAATTGGTAGCAGGCATCAGCTATATAAAACCTTCGGCCCCACTGAGAATGCTGGCAGGTCATAAAGATGCCTATACCATGAAGGATGATGCCATGTGGGGCTATCTGATGGAAAACGGATCTCCCGGGCAATCTGCCCGGTTGAAAGACGATTCATGGTACAAGCCTGATGCGCCCTTGCTTACTATTCGTTTGAATGAAGAAGGTACGAATGGGTTTACCATTGCATTGGAACAATTGCAGCAGCACGGCGCTATGTGGCTGCCGGAACAGGATGTATATATTACACTGGCGGATAAGCCTGCTGATTTCAAACAGCATCTCGCCTCTTTGAGTGGAACAAGAGTACTGGATGAAGTGGCACAACAGCCGGATGCATCACTGGAAGCATTTCACAAGGCATGGCCTGATATCGGGAACCCCAACGAATGGGATGTGCCCTGGCAAACCCGCTGGATGGGCACCACCGGGCATCTTACGGTAACGGCTGCCGCGCATGGTTCTGTATATAAGTTCGCGGTGGATCGCCGGGGAAATGTACGTCCTGATTTTGCATCCCCGCACAAGTTCAGGCTTAACCTGGAATGGCCGGAGAGCGCCTGGAAACGACAGAAAATTGACAACGGGCTGCCTGTTATCATTACCAATCTTGAAAAGAACGGGCAGCTTGCCACTATAGAGCAATTTGCCTCTCCATTGGTTGATCTCTCAACAACCATACGCGGGTATATACCCAGTGTTATGTTCAGTAAGATAAATATATCCGGCAAAGCCGGGAACTTTGACTTTGGAATAACGCTGCACAACGAATTAAAAGATCATGAGCTTGAAGCCATTCAGCAACAGGACAAATGGATCATTGCCGATAAGCAGAACGGCAATATTTTTTTAACAATTGAAGCCGGGAAAGATATTATTGTTAAACCCGCAGATCCGGTACCCGATAAAAACGGACAGCAAATTGCATTAACCATTTCTGGTGTGCTTACCGAAGGAGCAAGCCGGGAGTTTGTAGTAAAGCTGCCTTCTCCCGCTATTGTTCCTGCTGAACTAATAAGGCTCGGTAACCTGCAATATGCTGCCGAAAGAAAAAAGACAGTGGATTATTGGGAAGGATGGCTGGCACAAGGGGCATCATTCCGGGTGCCGGAACAGGCTGTGAACGAATTATACCGCGCCAATCTCTGGCATGCGCTTGTTTTACCACGGCATACCCTTGATATTGATGGCAAAGAACATATGGATCTGCCCTATGCCAATACTGCGTATGGACAGAGAAATGCGGACTGGCCCATCAACCAGGCTGTGTATGTGGATTATATGATCTATGGTATGCGCGGGTATGATCAAACAGCGTTTGATGAATATGCCGCTATGTTTAAAAGCCAACTGCAACCTGATGGAAGGATAGGCGGATTTGCCAACTGGGGGGTATACTCGCCGGGACAGTTATACGCTATTGCACAGAATTATTTATTGTCAGGAAATAAAGAACAATTTGACCGGTTACTGCCCAACACACTAAAAACATTGGATTGGTGCATTGCACAGGTCGTTAAGGCAAGCGAAGGAACCGGTAAAACCGGGTTGATTTTAGCACCGCTCAATGACCTGACTCATGCAGAAAGAGAATGGGCTTTTACCCAGGCATATTATGCAGGCGGGCTGGAATTATTTGCCAGGGCGTTATCGGTATACGGGCATCCGCGTGCAGGGGAAACGGCAAAAATAGCTGTTGATCTGAAGAACGCTATAACAAAAGAGTTTTCCCGCGCCAGCGTTAAATCGCCGGTAGTTCAATTGGCAGATGGCACATGGATAAATTACGTGCCTACAGATGCGCTTACTCCTCGCCGCATGATGGAGCAGTGGTATCCAACGGATGTGGATTGCGGCCCTTTACATTTGTCGCGGCTTGGTGTATTTGAAGCAAACAGTTGGCTCACTACCGCTATGCTGAATGATCATGAAGACAATTTATTCTTCAAAAACCAGGGCGCTGCCAATGAGCCGGTATATGTGCAGCAGGTGGCTCCTTATTTTTTAAGAGATAATGCGAAAGCCGTTATCCGTGCTTTTTACAGTTTGATGGCCTGCGGATTTTCTCACGAACAGTACACCTCCCTGGAGCATCGCTGGGCATGGGGACAGTATTATGGCCCGCCCAGCACAGATGGCGCCTGGTTTGAGATTTACCGTAAAATGTTGGTGAACGAAATAGGACAGGATACATTGATGATCGGGCAGGCAATACCGCAAAGCTGGCTGGAGGAAGGAAAGAAAATAGAGGTGAAAGATGCGCCTACTTATTTTGGGAAGACCTCTTTTATGATAGAAGGATTGAATAGCAACAATGAGATCAAAGCTACAATTGAAGTGCCGGATCGTACTGCCCCGAAGCAATTGCTGGTAAGGTTTCGCCATCCCTCCGGTAAACAGATCAGGTCAGTAACAGTAAACGGAAAGCGCTGGAAAAATTTTGATGTCAAAAAGGAGTATATTGGTATTCCTGCGCCATCAGGAAAATATATTATCTCTGCAAAGTATTAACAACCCAATCTTTACTTTAATCAGGATACCATGTTCAAAACGAAATCATTTCTTTTATCCCTTTGCTTTTTTGCCGCGCTGTGTGTACAGGCGCAGGTTGCCAATGTAAAAGTGGATTTCAGCAAAGAGCTTGGCCCCATGAAAATGGAGCAGATGGCATTAGGCCAGGGCGGGCTTTCCGAAGAGCCCATGCTGGCAAGCCGTGTAACGGAAATAAGAGCGCTTCACCCCGGTATCATCCGGCTTTTTGTAAGTGAATACTACGATGTTATTCCTGAGCCGGGCAAATATCATTTTGCAACGCTGGACAGTACGGTTTCAAACATACTGCAAACAGGCGCCAAACCCTTTATGAGTTTTTGCCTGAAGCCCAAACTATTTTTCCCGGTGGTAGATCATGATATCGTGGAGCCGAACGACTATGCAGGCTGGGAACAATTCGTATACGACGTGGTAAAACATTATGTAGATAAAGGCGCCGGCATTTCCTACTGGGAAGTGGGCAATGAAGTGGATATCGGTGAAGACGGCGGTACGCCTTACCGCTTTAAGCCGGAGAGTTATGCGAGATATTACAAACATACAGCAGCGGCCATCCTGCGGGCTGATCCCAATGCAAAAGTAGGCGGCCCGGCGCTGGCGTATTATAAATCGCCTATCTTACCGGAATTGTTACAGGTTTGCTCGGCAGAGAAAATACCCTTGCATTTTGTTTCTTTTCATAATTATAATAATAGTCCCACGGCTATCCGCGGGCAGATTGAATATGTAAAAAATCTTGTTGCGCAGTATCCCGGTATAAAAGCGGAAACGATAATGAACGAGTGGAATGTGGATCTGTTCAATCCTATTCTTGATACGCGTTATCAGCCCTGCTATGTTGCCGAAACCATCTGGCAGATGAAAGACGCGGGATTAGATTGGTCCTGCTATTACCATATTCGCGACTGGTATGTTTCGTTCGAGACATTTTCAAGATTCTTTTCGCCTCACGGCACCGCGTTTATGACCAGGTGGTGGAACCGACAGGCACAGTTCAGCGGGCTGATAGATTATCAGAACCAGATCCGCCCGGCATACTATACCTTTAAATTATTATCGCGACTGGCGGGCAATAAGCTGGCTGTTACCTCCAACAACGACAAAGTGCATGGCTTTGCAGCGCACGATACAAAAATGCTGATGCACAACATGGTACTATGGAATTTTTCCGATAAGCCTGCAACGGTTAAGGTTGATCTGCTTGATCTGCCAAAAGATATGCAGGTACGCCATATTGTGCTGGATGCTACGGGATCCGGATTGGAGGAGAATCAGCGCTTACGCCCTGATCCATTTATTAAAATAAAAAAAGGTACACAGGTTGTTAATGTAAAGCTGGAGCCCTGGGCAGTACATTACTGGTCGTTTGAATAAGGTGAAAGGTGTAAGGTGTAAGGTAAAGGGTGTAAGGTGGAGGGTATAGGATGTACATTTATTTATTAATTTTCTTAAGATGTTGGTGAAAACACCAACATTGGCGAAAAAGGGGCAATAGTGAATAGTGAATGAGCAATGGTGAATAATGAAGCTAAAAGCTGACACCTGATAGCTGAAAGCTGATTGCCCAAAGCCCATAGCTTATAGCAAAAAACAAGAACCATGATCATAGACATACATACACATGTTTTTGATGCCGCGCAGCATTTTGGCCCGAAGCTCAATGCAGACCTGGTGCGGTGCGGTGTTGATCCTGCTGTATGGGGGAATGTGGAAGAAAGGCATTTGGAAACTACGAAGGCTGCTGATGTAGCGGTAGTGTTTGGTTTGCAGGCATCGGCTACAGGCTGGAATATTCCCAATGAAGTGGTTGCGGCACATGTGACAAAGGCGCCTGAAAGATTATTGTTCTTCGCTGCTATTGATCCGTTGCAGCAGGAATATATGGAAGAGCTGGAAAAATGCCATCGTCAATTGGGCGCCGTTGGTGTAAAACTGGCCCCGCTATATCAAAATGCGCATCCGCAGGATAAAAGATATTATAATATATACCGCTATTGCCAGCAGCATGAGTTGCCTATACTCTTTCATGCAGGCACCTCATTTGTGAGTGGTACTCCTTTGGAGTATTCACGTCCTGTTCACTTCGATGCTGTAGCCGTTGATTTTCCCGGGCTGCGTATGGTGCTTGCACACCTGGGGCACCCCTGGGAGGGAGAAACAATTTCAGTGATCCGCAGACATGCGAATGTATATGCGGATATTTCTGCACTTTATTATCGCCCCTGGCAATTTTATAATTCCATGCGGCTGCTGGTAGAGTATAAGGCACAGCATAAGGTATTGTTTGGTTCTGATTTTCCATTTACAACCACAGGTGATTCAATTAAAAATGTACGTGCATTGAATAGTGTAACAGGTTCCAGCGGCTTGCCCGAAGTGCCTGCTGACATAATAGAAGAGATTATTCATCGTGATGCGCTGAGCTTGCTTAACCTGCCAAATCCTTTACAAAAGTGATCACCATTCCACCATATATGCAGGCGCTTCAATTGCAGGGTATCGGCAAACTGGTGGAGATATCTGTGCCCGTTCCTGTTCCGGCAGACGATGAAGTATTAATTCAAACGAAAGCTGCCACAATATGTACGTCTGATCTGCATGATATTAAAAGTAATCCTTTTGGAATATTATACCCGCGTATAATGGGGCATGAAGGCGCAGGGGTAATCATACAATGTGGCGCTGATGTTAAGGATTTAAAACCAGGAGACAGGGTTGCATCGCATCCGGTTGTTCCCTGTGGGGTTTGTGAAGAATGTATGCGCGGCATCGGTCATTTGTGTTCACGTATGGGGCATTCCGGTATTGACCGCGATGGCTGCTTTGCGGAATATTTTCTGCAGCGGGCAGACCGGGTACGGAAAATCCCTGCTGATATTCCCTTTGCTACCGGGGCGCTATTGGAACCGGTGTCTGTTTGCCTGGAAGCGGTATACCGTTCCGGTGATATTAAAGGTAAGAGTGTACTCGTAGTGGGCGATGGGCCTTTCGGAAATATGATTGCGCGGCTTGCTCAAAAACAGGGTGCCGGTCGTGTGATGATATATGGACGGACACCGTTCCGGCTGGGGATGATACCAGGTGCGGAAATACTTGATGCCGTTCCGGAAAGATCGGTTGATGTAGCTATCCTGGCTGTCGGTAATACGGAAGCAGCTGAGCGTTGTATCAAAGCGTTACGTCCCCGTGGCAGGATGGTGGTATTCAGCGCGGCGCATCAGCCTGTTTTGGTGGATCTGTTCAGCGTGCATGTGCTGGAACTGGAAATAGCCGGCGCCTGCAATGATGAAGATAAGATAGAAGAAGCATTGGCGTGTCTTGGCGATAGATCATTAGCGCTTGAAGATATAGTAACGCACCAAATTCCTTTTGATAACTGGAAAGAAGCGTTTGAGCTTGCCCGTAACGGGCATGACCGGGCGTTAAAGGTGGCGCTTGTGTTTGAGTGAGGGCATCGCCGGAGGCGATAAGACAGAGGTGCTAAGCGAGGACGCTTAGCACAGCAAAAGACACTTAGCACAGCGGAGGCGAGGGCTTGAGTGAAAGTATACTTTGCTTAAGTGCTGCCGGTAAAACCTAAACACTTTTACCGTCACTGCGATCCCGCCCGCATGAGCATTTGAGTTGAAGAAATGTTGCGGCGGGAGAAGCAGTCCCCGCAGTAGGATGCAGAGATTGCTTCGCCGCATATCATTCATAATATTTCGAGTTGATGCGGCGGCTCGCAATGACGGAACCAGGTTGATAAAATCGCCGGAGTCGATAAGACAAACGTGCTAAGCGAAGACACTTAGCACAGCAAGAAGGCGAAAAAAACAAAACGCATGAAGATAACCAACGTAGAAGCATTCATCCTTCAGTCGCCATTTGAAATAACCAATCCGGCGGGAAGCGAGGAAGCGCGGGGTGTTAAACACTGCCTGCTGATAAAGGTAAGCACTGATGAAGGTATTACCGGCTGGTCGGACGTGGAAACTTCTCCGCATGTAGGTGAAGCTGTTGTAAACGCGCCTGAAAGCGGTGCGGGCATGTTCGAAGGGCTGAGAGCACTTGCAATAGGAGAGGATCCTTTTGATGTAGAACGCCTGTGGGATAAGATATACAGGGGTACCATTTATTTTGGAAGGAGAGGTGCTGCCATGCAGGTACTGTCCGGCTTTGATATTGCCTGTCATGATATTATAGGTAAGGCCATTAATAAGCCAATATATAAAATTTTAGGAGGAGGACGAAGAGAGAAAGTAAGAGCTTATGCTTCTACGCTTTTTCGGCCAACTACGGATGCTATTAAACATGCATGCGGGTTTTATATGCAACGGGGCTTTACCGCAGTAAAATTCGGATGGGGAGTATTTGGCCAGGATAGCAAGCTTGATATTAAACTGGTAGAAACAGCGAGAAAAACGCTTGGTCCTGATATCGCTTTAATGGTTGATCCCGGATGGATGGTTAATCGTAGCGCATATGATGCCATTGAACTTTGCCGCATGCTTGAGCCTTATAATATTTACTGGCTGGAAGATTTTTTACATCCCGAATCATATGAAGGATACCGGAAGGTGAAAGAGGCAGGTGTTAAAACGCGTATTGCCGCCGGTGAGCAGGAAGCTACAGCATGGGGATTCAGACAATTGATCGTTGAAGGAGGTGTGGATGTAGTGCAACCTGATCTTTCGAGATGTGGCGGATTTACTCAGGCAAGAAAAATTATGTGGGAGGCGGAATATGCCGGCATTGATGTTTGCCCTCATGCATGGCTTACGGACTTGCTGACGGCCGCAAGCCTTCATCTTAATGCTGTTTTGCCGCGGTCGCTGTTTCTTGAATATAATGTAAGCGACAATCCTATGTTGCGTGAAGTTATCCGCAATCCTGTGCAACTGGATGCAGATGGATATATTCCTGTGCCGCAGGGTGCCGGTTTGGGAATTGACATTGATGAGAAAGCAGTGAAACGATTTTGTGTAAACCTCTGAACTTATAACAGCTTACCAGGAACAAATCAATTTAATAAAACACCAATTAAAGCAACTAACTAAATCTGTAATTATGGTAAAAGAATTTAAACTTGCCAATGATGAAGAAAAATTCAGATGGATTAAAGACAATCTGTACGTAGCAATTGTTTGCGATGTATTGGATATACTTGGATACAGAAACCAGGCCATGCACCAACGGCTAAGACCACTTGACGCAGATAATTGTACCATTGTAGGCAGGGCAAGAACATATCGCTGGATGGAAACAGACTATATTGAATATGATGACCCGTATGGTCTTGAAATTGAAGCAGTCGATTCTCTGAAAAAAGGAGATGTTATCGTGCATTCTACTGACTTTGCCGGCACCAATGCGCCGTGGGGTGAGTTGATGAGCACTATCGCGAAGAGAAATGGCGCAGCTGGCTGCATATGCGATAGTATGATAAGAGATTGTAAAAGGATCATGAAAATGAAGTTTCCTGTTTTTAGTGGCGGTATACGCCCGCTTGATAGCCTGGGGCGTGGACGTGTTATGGCATATGATGTGCCTGTACGCTGCGGGGATGTTATAGTAAAACCGGGGGAATTGGTTTTTTCAGATTTTGATGGCGTTGTTGTGGTTCCCCGCGATGTAGAGGATAAAGTACTGGAGCTGGCGCATGAAAAAGTGTTTAAAGAAAATGAATCCCGTAAAGATCTTTTAAATGGAGATTCTCTGCGCGTTGTATATGATCGTTATGGTGTACTTTAATAGTTATTTTTTATGAACATACTTTGTGTAACAGCTCACCCGGATGATGCTGAAATACTTTGTGCAGGTACGCTTATCCGTTATGTAAGATCGGGACATAATGTTACCATTGCCATATTTACCGATGGGAGTATGGGCGATGCAGTTATAGCCCCTGGCGCATTAAAAGCCATACGTGAAAAAGAAGCGCATGCTGCGGCAAAATTCATCGGCGCTGATCTTATATGGGGAGATATTGTGGATGAACATGTTTTTCCTGATGCGGCACAAAGAAAAAAGATGATTGACATCTTAAGAAAAACTGATCCTGATATTATTTTAACACACGCTCCTAACGACTACCATCCGGATCACAGATATGTAAGTCAACTGGTATTTGATGCTTATTTTCAAAAAGGGCTGCCGCATATACCTGACCAGCAGGCTCCGGCATGCCGGTTTGGACATGCCCAGGTTTATTACATGGATAATCTTGGTGGTATCGGGTTTGCACCAACCGAGTATGTAAACATTTCTGAAGTATTCGATATAAAAAAGCAAATGCTTGCATACCATAAAAGCCAGTTTGAAGCGATGAAGGATTTGGCAGACACAAATTTGTTTGACATGATTGAGGTGCAGGCAAAATTCCGTGGAATGGCTGCCGGCTGCCGGTATGCAGAAGCATTTACCAGGCTCGATGCTTTTCAACGCGGGCTTACAAGCAGGATATTACCATGAATGTAAGCTTTGAAAAGTGGAAAAATTGGGATGCTGCAAAATGTTCTGTTGAGCAAAATGATTTAATAATAGGTATTTCTGCCGGGCCAAGAATTCTTTCACTCACTCATAATTCCGGCAAAAATATTTTGTATGAAGACAATACAAATTTTAGCGTGGGCGAATGGAAGATGTATGGCGGACACAGATTCACCATAGCGCCGGAAAATGAGGATAGTTATTTTCCCGATAATTATCCGTGTGAAGTTAAATTGGCAGATACTGCCCTGCACGTATTTGCTAAACAACGGCCCAATGGTTTGGTGCTTTCCCTGTCAATAAGTGAATCGCCAAAGGGAGGCTTTTATATAGATCATACGCTTTTTAATAACGGATCAGTCAACTGGCAGGGAGCGTTATGGGCAATTACTTGTGTTCCCCGTTCTCAACTATTAAGGGGGGCATGTAAAACAAATGAGTTTGTTTTCTGGCCAGGCACCGATGCTTCAAAATGGAAGCAGTCTGATGGGCGGCTAACAGTTGAAGATGGTGATTTCAGGGGGAAAGCCGGTTGGTATAGCACAGCTCCTGAGCTTTCAGCAGCCAGTCGCGAAGGAAAGCTCATTATTACCAGCCCGGATACAACTGTTCCGGAATTATGCGTGGATAATGGCTCGAATGTAGAAATTTTTGTTTGCGCCGGTTGGGCCGAGTTGGAAACGCTCAGCGGAAAATACATCGTAGCGCCGGACAGCTCGGTAGTGCACCGGCAGCACTGGCAATTTATTACCCGGAAAAATCATTAGTTCTTATTCTTATATATAGCCACGTTTTGCAGGCTGGTGGTGATAGCGCCCGCTAACGGTCTGTCCGCACCGACCGTAAAATTAAAGTCTTAATGTACCTTAACTTCTTAATGGTTTAAATCACAGTAGTATCATTATGGAAAATTTTCATCTCTCAACACTCGATATCTTCATTATAGTCGCTGAAATTCTTTTGGTGGTCATCATTGGTTTTTTGGCGGCAAGAAAAGTAAAAAGAACGGCAGAAGGATATTTCCTTGCATCCGGCAACATGCCCTGGTACCTGATCGGCGCCGCATTTGTATCTACCTCTATTTCCAGCGAACAGATTGTTGGAACAGTAGGCGCTTCTTATAAAGGAGGCCTGGGTATAGCCAACTGGGAGTGGTGGGTGTTACCCACTTATTTGTTGACGATGGTATTCTTTATACCATTATATCTCCGTAATAAGATCATGACAGTTCCTGAATTGTTGAACCGTCGTTTCGGTCCTGCCTGCGGCGCTATTTACAGCTTCGTGATATTACTCGGTTATATTTTTGTTTTTTTACCACCCATCATCTATGGAGGTAGTATTACTTTAAGCGAGCTGACCGGCTGGGATCAGCGGTATGTAATGGTGGGAATAATAGTTATTACCGCCAGCTATACACTGGCAGGCGGCTTAAGTTCCGTGATGTGGACGGACGCTATTCAGTGCATCATGCTGATCGGTGGTGGTGTGATATTTTATTTTGTTGCGCTGGATCATATCCCGGGCGGATGGGGAACCATGGTGGAAGCAGTGCCCGAAAGATTTCATCTTTACCAGCCGGCAGATAACCCCGAAGCTCCCTTTGCGGGGTTGATATTAGCCACTTTCGGCGTGTTTTTATTCTATCAGTCATCCAACCAGGTAATGATACAGCGTATACTCTCGGCCCGCAGCAGGTGGGATGGCGTAATGGGACTGATATTCTCCGGCTTCATTAACCTTGTGCGCCCGTTGGTAACCTGCCTCGTGGGATTGATCCTTTACCACTGGCTGGAAGTAATGCGCCAGGGGCCGTCTTTATTGCCAGACAACCAGGATAAAGCCTTCCCGTTAGCGCTTCAACTGTTTGCGCCATCAGGGTTGAAAGGGGTTATCCTTGCCGGTTTTTTTGCAGCGGTAATGGCGAGTATCAGTTCCTTATCCAACTCTATTGCTACCATTTTTTCATTAGATGTTTATAAGAAGTTTATCAATAAAAATGCAGGCGACAAAAAACTGATCGCAGCTGGTCAGTTGTCCGGCGGTGCAGCATTGATCATTTCCTCATTGATGGCACCTTTAGTAGGGAGTGTTGGATTATTCAAATATTTCCAGACCGGAGTAACGTATATGGCTACTCCATTTATCTCCGTGTTGCTGATGGGCGTATTCTGGAAACGTGCCAACTATGCAGGCGCTGTTGCCGGGTTGATCGGCGGTGTTATTATCCAGATAGCATTGGGCGCCTTTTTACTGGCGGCTGACATAAAGCTTCACTGGCTGTACGCCGGCGCTATTGCGGAAGTGCTGACCATGCTACTCATCATCATTGTTTCTTTACGCACTGCCCCTCCTGCATTAGCACAAATAGACCGGTTCTTATGGAAATGGTCATGGGTCCAAAACCTCGACGAAAAATCTGCTCAACGCCCCTGGTGGAAGCAGATCAAATTCTGGCTGGCATTATATGCGCTGGCATGGTGTTATATTTATTGGCGGTTCTGGTAGGGGAAGAAGCTGTCAGCGATCAGCAGTCAGTCGTCAGCCGTGAGCTATGGGCATCGCACTCTTGTACTGCAGCAATCCTATTCGGCTGAGGTGCAGCTTTTTTCTATATTTTGCATCTTCCTACTATTGCTTGTATATACTGAAAAGTATTGGACAATATTATCCCTTCTCAAACAAATAACAAATGGAACTTTCTTCATTTAATCCGCTTTTCCCTGTATTCATTGGGAGATAGTCCCATTACTTTTGTAAACATCCTTGAAAAATAATATTGGTCTTCTATGCCCACCTCCTGCGAAATTTCCTTTATCCTTAGTTTGGTAAAAAGCAGGTACTGGCAAGCCTTTTGAACTTTCAGGTGGTTAAAATATTCCATAGGAGAAAAGCCGGTTTTTTTCTTAAATAAATAAGAAAAATGTGAAGGGGATAAGTTTACCTCGCAAGCGATCTCTTCCAGGGATAATATCCTGTGCGTATGCTTACTTAAAAAATCTATTGCAAGGTCAATGGAATCCTTATTGCTTAGCTTACCCGAAATATCGTATTTATCATTAAAAAGAAAAGTAGAAAAGAAATGCCACAGGCACATGTTTACGCACATCAGGCTATCATTGGAATATCCTTTTTCCAGTTGAGTATACATCTCATTAAATAACTCAATACTCCTTTCCTTAAATCTGATAAATCCGTGTAGTCCATTCTTTTTTTCGATGTCAGTAGTAATTTTTCCGGAAACCGCTCCTTTAAAATGGATCCAGTAAATACTCCAGGGATCATCTTCATCAGCTGTATAGGAATGAGGCATTCCATCCGGAATGATAATAAAATCATCAGCCTCCATTTTGTATTCTTTATTGCGAATGAAAACCCGTCCCTTTCCATCGTTGCAATAAATTAATATATGCTGTTCTGCGCCATGAGGACGTTCCATATAATGAAACCGGGCTCTGGGGTAATACCCTATATCTGTAATATACAGGGTGTTGATCATTTTATTTCTTACACATTTGCTGTTAAGTACCTGCTTTGGAATTACAATAAGCTTTTGTCCCTGAAAGCCTTCCTTCTTTTTTATTGTATGTTCCATGTTTGAAGAATAGGTTTAAAAATAGTAAAAAAATCCATCTAATCAGGACGTTACTCCATTTAACCAACTGCAATAAGAAAATAATTTTGAGCATAAATAAATGTGTTTGCCATGAACCTGGAAGAAGTAAAAGCATGGATAGAAAATGTCAGTATTCCCACTTATCCTACAGGTCTGCCTGAAAAAAATCCCATGTTCCTGGAAAGACGGGTATACCAGGGTAGCAGCGGTGTTGTGTATCCTTATGCGGTGATAGAAAAAATTGAGGACACAAAAACTGATAAAATTTACAAAGCGGTTTTTATGGAAAACCGTTATTTGAAAATAATGATCCTGCCCGAACTGGGAGGCAGGATACAGATGGCTTATGACAAAGTGAAACAGCGCCATTTTATTTACTACAACCAGGTAATTAAACCTGCATTGGTTGGACTTACCGGTCCCTGGATTTCGGGTGGCATAGAGTTTAACTGGCCACAGCATCACAGACCTTCTACATTTGAGCCGGTTGATTATACTATTACTGCAAATGAAGATGGCAGCAAAACCGTATGGGTAAATGAAGTGGAGCGCATGTTCAGAACCAAAGGCATGGCCGGGTTTACCATATATCCTGGTAAAGCATATATAGAGATAAAAGGAAAGTTGTATAACCGTACTCCGTTCCCGCAAACTTTTTTATGGTGGGCTAACCCTGCTGTTAAAGTGAATGATCATTATCAATCTGTTTTTCCACCGGATGTGCACGCGGTCTTTGATCACGGCAAAAGAGACGTATCCTCTTTTCCTATGGCCAAAGGCGTTTATTATAAAGTGGATTATGCGCCCGGTACCGATATTTCAAGATATAAAAATATTCCTGTGCCTACTTCGTACATGGCGGTAAGCTCAAAGTATAATTTTATGGGCGGCTACGAGCACGACAGCAAAGGCGGCTTGTTGCACGTAGCAGATCATCATATCGCTCCCGGTAAAAAACAATGGACCTGGGGCAATGGTGAATTTGGCCGCACATGGGATGAAAATCTTACAGATGAAGATGGCCCATACATAGAATTAATGACCGGTGTTTATACAGATAACCAGCCTGATTTTTCGTGGATACAGCCTTATGAGGAAAAAATCTTTGAACAATATTTTATGCCTTACCGCGAAGTAGGCATGGTAAAAAATGCTACTAAAGAAGCCGCAGTCAATCTTGAAATAAATGGTAACGAAGCAGAGCTTATATTATATGTTACATCCGTGTATGAAAAAATAAATGTGCAACTGCTAAAGGCTGATACATGCCTGTTTACCGAAACCATTTCTTCTTCCCCGGAAAATCCTTATCACAAAAAAGTTACACTTGCTAATAGCATACTGCCAGAGGAAATAAAATTGATGGTCACCAACCTTGCTACAGGAAAAGAACTGGTAAGCTACCAGGAGGAGAAATATGCTGAACAGCCTGTTCCATCACCGGCGCAACCTGCAAAGAAACCTGCTGACGTTGAAAGCAATGAGCAGTTGTTTTTAACCGGTCAGCACCTGGAACAATATCGTCATGCTACATATAAACCGATCGATTATTATGAAGAGGCATTGAGGAGAGATACTAAAGACGCACGCAACAATAATGCAATGGGACTGTGGTATTTGAGACGGGGGCAATTCGCCAGGGCAGAACCATTTTTCAAAAAAGCGATTGAAACCATTACCCAGCGTAATCCCAATCCATATGATGGCGAGACTTACTATAACCTGGGCTGGTCGCTCAAAATACAAAATAAAAACGAAGAAGCGTATGACGCGTTTTATAAAAGTACCTGGAACGATGCCTGGCAACATGCAGGCTATTTAAACCTTGCAAGAATTGCAATACTGAAAAAGAACTATGAAGATGCTTTAGCATTTATTGAGAAATCCCTGGTAAAGAATTACCATAGTCATACGGCAAGGCATGCCCGTGTTTTTATTCTCCGGAAACTTGATCAATATAAAAAGGCACAAATTTTTATTGATGAATCGTTGGAATTAGATCCTTTTAACTTTGGTTGCTTGTTTGAAAAATACATTTTGCTTGCAAATGAAAGGGGTAAGTCTGCATCTGATGTATTGGATCACTTAAAAAATATCAGCAGGCATAATGCCAATAATTTTATAGAGTATGCTTTTGATTATGCCCATGCAGGACTTTATGAGGAAGCCATTCAACTGCTTTCGATATACAAAGCGCATGATAATCAAAATACCTTAGTTGAATATTATCTGGGCTGGTTGAATTATCAGGCGGGGAACCAGCAAGAGGCAAGAGCACATTTTCAATATGCAGCATCGCTTTCTCCTGACTTTGTTTTTCCCAATAAGATAGAAGATGTTATTGTATTTAAGAAGGCAGTTGAACTAAATCCTAATGACGCTAAGGCATTTTATTATCTCGGCAATTTCTGGTTTGATAAAAGACAATATAAGGAAGCCATTGAATGCTGGGAGCAATCGGTAAGGATTGATGATGGCTTTCCTACGGTACACCGTAATCTTTCATTAGCCTATTACAATAAGCGCAACGATGCTGATAAGGCATTTCAATCTATGGAAAGGGCTTTTTCATTAGATGAAACAGATGCCCGTGTGCTGATGGAATTAGATCAACTGCATAAAAGACTGAACAGGGATCATACTGAAAGGCTTGATTTTCTGAACAGGTATTTGCCGCTGGTGCTGCAAAGAGATGACCTCTGGCTTGAAATAATAACATTATACAACCAGTTGGGAAACTTCACTAAAGCGAAATCACTTTTGAGTGCACGTAAATTCCATCCATGGGAAGGTGGGGAAGGCATGGTGGTCAAGCAATACCTGATCTGTAATATAGAGCTTGCCAAACAATCCATTGCTGATGGTAAATATGAAGGCGCGCTGGAGTTATTGAACCAGGCAGAGGATTATCCATCTAACCTGGGCGAGGGCAAACTGGCAGGAGCGCAGGAAAATGATATTCACTATTGGAAAGGCATAGTGTATGAGCAACTGGGGGACAAAGAAAAAGCAAATCAATATTATAATATGGCGGTAAAAGGGATCAGCGAGCCTGCACAGGCTATTTTCTATAATGATCCCCAACCCGATAAAATATTTTACCAGGGATTGGCATGGATAAAGCTGAACAATCCGGAAAAGGCCACAGCAATCTTTAAAAGCCTTATAACCTTCGGGGAACAGCATATTAACGATAATATCAGCATAGATTATTTTGCTGTTTCACTGCCCGGCTTATTAGTGTTTGATACAGACCTGAACCTGCTGAACAAAATACATTGTTACTATTTAATGGCGCTCGGTAATCTTGGCTTGGGGCAGAATTACAAAGAGAAAGCAGCTAAATATTTTGAGCAGGTATTGCTGCTGGATAAGAATCACCAGGGTGCGCTTACTCATAAAATAAATACTGTTAGTTGAATATCTGGATTGCTACACAATCGTAAAATAATCCATTAAACACCAAGAATCATCCATCAATAGAACATAGGTATAAATATAAATTTGACTTTTCAATTCTACAATTGATGACTAAAACATTGCTGTCATGAACAATCAAAACCTGGTTAAAGAAAATCAGATTCTATCTCTGAACTTTTTACTGCTATTGTTTTTTACCCTCTTTAGCAGTACGTTATTTGCCCAACAAAAAACTATTACGGGAAAAGTAAAAGACGAAAACAACAATCCACTGGAAAGTGTTTCGGTAACAGTTAAGGGTAATCCCAATATTGGCACCACTACTGATGCCAAAGGAAATTTTTCGATTGGGGCTTCTGCAAATGATGTACTTATTGTTGAATTTGTAGGTTACCAAAAAGCAGAAGTTAGGGTGAGTGGCAGCTCTAACCTGGATGTAACGTTACACTTATCAGATGCCAAACTTAACGAAGTAGTGGTGATTGGTTACGGAACAAAATTAAAAGGAGAATTAACAGGCGCTGTGTCTAAGATAGACAGTAAGGCGTTTGAAACCAGACCGCTTACCAATACTATGAATGCCCTGCAGGGTGCTTTGCCGGGTGTAACTGTTACGAGAGGAAGCGGCAGGCCCGGCTTTGAGAACTATGATGTGCAGGTGCGTGGCGCATCTTCTGTGAGCGGTAGCAGGGTACTGATTTTAATAGATGGTATTCCCGGTGACCTCAGTCTTATTAATCCAAATGATATTGCGGATCTCACTGTGCTCAAAGATGCTGCGGCTTCTATTTATGGAGCACGCGCTGCTGACGGTGTAATAATAGTTACCACAAAAAAAGGTAAGAAGGGAGCACCCTCTGTTTCATATTCCGGTAATTACGGAGTAAAGAAACCACAGTTTTTGAAGAAGAGAACAAACACTTTGCAGCTTGCCGAGATGTATGATGAAGGTATGAGAAACGTAAACCAGCCGGGTGTTTCTGAAGAAGTGTTTGAAAAAATCAGGAACAACGCGGAGCCTGATCCTACAGGTTGGCTGAAATACCTGGAAAATTTTCCGGGGTTTTACCAGTCGCACGATTGGATAGATGATGTATATGGCACAGGCGCTCAGCAAATGCACAATATCAGCATATCCGGCGGCGGAGAAAATAATTCCTATCTTTTTTCTGCGGGATACCAAAGAAATGAAGGCGTATTCAGGTATGGAGAAAATCACTCTGACCGCTATAACCTTCGCATGAACTATGATTTTAAGATTTCCAACAGAATAAATATAGAAACAAGAACCACTTTTGAGAACCAGCCTACGGTTACGCCTACTGCGCTTGGTAATGTATTGTATTTTGTAAACCAGATGGGCAGTTACGTTCCCATATACAACCCATTAGGGCAGTTGTATAAATACCAGGGAGGTTTCAGAAATCCCATTCAATATCTCCAGGAAGGTGGTATAAATAAGGATAACGCCTATCGTTTATCTACCAATATAAAGGGAAATATTAAGTTGCTCGACGGTTTATTGCTGGTGGGTCAGGCAGGTATAATTGCAGATTTTACTTACAGGAAGGAAACACGTCCTACGTTCACACAACACAATTGGGATGGCAGTGATTTCGATGTAGTAAATAATCCCAACAACGCTTTGTTTACGAATGCCAGAAACCTGTATCAGAATTATACGGCTTATCTTGATTATAATAAAACTTTTGCAGGTAAACACAAGATCAATGTAATGGCAGGTGCTTCACGGGAAGGAAAGACCTACGAAAATCAATCCATTACCGGGTATAATTTTGCCAGCAATGAGCTATTTACATTAAACCTTGCAGACAGAACAAAAACGCAATATGCGAATTTCTCCGGTGGTGCATCTGATTGGGCTCTGCAATCATATTTTGGCAGGTTGAGTTATTCCTTCGACAAAAAATACCTGGTAGACTTTACAACGAGAATGGACGGAAGCTCAAAATTTTCAGAGAGCAAACGCTGGAGCGCTTTGTTCCCTTCTGTAGCTGTTGCCTGGAATTTATCGGAAGAAAACTTTATCAGCTCACTCAATGTTTTTGACAACCTGAAAGCCCGCTTGTCATGGGGGCAATCAGGCAACCAGGAACTGAGCTTTGGGAATTATGACTATATCTCCCTCATCTCTATTTCCGGCACTTATCCTATGGGCATACCCAATGTAGGTATACCTGGCGCTGTGTCCAGCATTGCTTCGCAAAGCCGCACATGGGAAACTATTGAAGCTAAAAACATAGGTGTTGATTTTGCGGTTCTGAACTCAAGACTTTCCGGAAGCTTTGACTATTATATTAAAAGCAATAAGAACATGCTGGTGAATGATCAGCTGCCTGCAACACTGGGCGGATCTGCACCCACACAAAACATCGGTAAGCTGGAAACAAAAGGTTGGGATCTTTCATTAGCATGGAACGATAAAATAGGAAATGTTGGATATAGTATTTCAGCTATGCTTAGCGATAGTAAAAATAAATTAGTAGAGTTGAAGGGCAATGATGCTTACGGAGAAGGATTGATTTATGCCCGTAAAGGATATTCACTCAATTCTTATTTTGGTTACCAGTTTGATGGTATTATTCAAAATGAAGAACAATTGACTGCTTACAAGCAATTAGGCAATGTGCCTTCTAACCTGGGTGTAGGCGATGTAATGTTCAGGGATGTTGATGGCGATGGGCAAATTACTGCTTTTGGAGATGCTTCAAAAGGCACATCGGGAGATATGGTATATCTTGGAAACCTGCTCCCCAGGTATACCTATTCATCCAATATCAGCGTATCCTATAAAGGATTTGATTTAAGCATCTTTTTACAGGGTATTGGAAAAAGACAGGGTATCAGAACAGGAGAGTTCGCCTATCCATTTACGTCAGTATGGATGCAGCCCCTGGAATATTTTTATGGCAAGAACTGGACGCCTGAAAATCCTGATGCAAAATACCCCCGCATTGTACCCGGCGCCGTTGGCTTTGACGGAATACGGAACTGGAACTGGAGGTACTCTTCTATGCGCATGAATAACCTGGCCTACCTGAAGCTGAAAGTGATAACATTAGCATACAATCTGCCACAGTCACTGGTTCATAAAGCTAAAATGCAAAATGTGCGTGTATATGTAAGTGGCCAGGACCTACTTACTTTTTCAAAGGATACATGGAACAATTCATTTAATCCTGAAGAGACATGGGAGCGTTATGATGAACAAACCTATCCTTTTAACAGTGTAATTTCTTTTGGACTGGATATCAAATTCTAAACCTTTAACTAAAGTATCATGAACCATACATATTTTAAGGCATTTGTTTTTTCACTCCTGGTACTAACAGGATGTAATAAAGGGCTGGACCTCGTGCCTAAAGATGCTATTTCAGATGCCACTTTCTGGAAAACAACGGCAGACTTTAAACTGGCGGCGAATAACCTGTATTTTTCACTGGAAGGATTTAATACCTGGGATACCTATGCAGACTTAGCTTACGATGTTCCCAATTCGGTTAGTAACGGAACTTACCAGACTACTGAAAGCGACAGCAGGTGGACCAATGCATACATTTATATCAGGCGTTGTAATAAGATTATAGCAAAAACAGAAGAATCGTCTGCTGCTTCAGAATTAACACAGTTTATTGGTGAAGCAAAATTTTTCAGGGCATATAATTACTGGATGCTGTATAAACTGTTTGGCGAAGTGCCCATTATTACCAGTGAACTGGATATTGACGATGAAGAATTGTATTCCGCAAGAGCAACACGGAAAGAAACAGTTGATTTTATTTTAAAAGATTTAGAAGAAGCTGCAACCAGCCTGCCCGAAAGAAGCACTTTAGCCAGTGGTGATGTTGGCCGGATTACAAAAGGCGCTGCCAATACGTTAAGAGCGAGGGTTGCTTTGTTTGAAGGTACCTGGGGGAAATCAAGGGGTGATGCTAACGCCAATGGCTACCTGGATATAGCCATTAATGCGGCAACAACGGTTATGAATAGCGGGCAATACTCCTTGTATACGGGTAAGGGTGCGCAGAGCTACAGGTACTTCTTTATTGATGAAGGAGATGATGCTTCTGAAGCTATATTAGATCGCCGTTACCAGGTAACCATTTCCAGCCAAACATTTCCAAGCACGGTTGGCGAAGGACATTTGCTGCCTACCAAAAAACTGGCGGATATGTATTTGTGTGCCGATGGATTGCCTGTCACCCAGTCTCCTTTGTTTCAGGGTTACAATCAAACAGGTTCAGAATTCATAGATCGCGATCCCAGGATGACAATGACTTTTGTTGTTCCCGGCACAGGCGCTATGCAGCTTTGGTACCCGGAGCCGGTGGCAAGCTGGCCTTTCTATCCACAACGAAATGCTAATACAGGGTATACTACTTTTAAATTTTTATCTGAAGATCCTGCCTCTAACGCATCACCATTTACGCTTGGATATGGTTATGATTGTCATATTTTGAGATATGGTGAAGTACTGCTTATCTATGCAGAAGCTTCATTTGAAAAGAATGGCGCTATAAGCGATGAAGAGCTGAATAAATCAATAAATTTAATCCGTCAGCGCGTTGGAATGATTGAACTGACAAATGGTTTTGTAAGCGCTAATGGACTGGATATGCGTGAGGAAATAAGGCGTGAAAGAACCATAGAACTGGCGCTTGAAGGTTTCAGGTATGATGACCTGCGGAGATGGAAAACGGCAGAATACGAAATACCAACAGATGTAAAGGGAATTAAAATTGTAGGTACTCCCTGGGCTAACCCTATTGTGGTGGAAGGCCAGGATAGAAATCCTTATACAGATGCAAGCTGGCAAAACAGAACAGATGCCAATGGGTTTATTATTGTTGAAAGCGCTTCAGGAAGAAGCTTTAATGCTGAAAAACATTACCTGATGCCGCTGCCTACAAAAGAAATCATGATCAATCCTGCATTAAAACAAAATCCGGGGTGGTAAGGTTAGTATACATTTGGATGCCAGCAATATTCAGTGTTATGCATTTTAAATTATGATGATGCGAATGAGCTAATAGGTTGAATTAATGAATATTTGTATTATGAAAAGATTTTTGATCTTGTTTCTTTTGCCTTTCTTTTGCGTGGCAGTTTATGCGCAGCAATACACGCTGAACTCTCCTGATAAAAAACTGGTGGTTGAAATTGAAAATAATCAGCAGGGAATAAGTTTGAAGATGACGAAAGGAACTGACCAGGTGCTGAGCTTATCAGACCTTGGTATGATTACCAGTCAAACAAAAGCAGAATCCCCGAAGGTTAAAAAGACAAAAAGAAATACAGTAAACGAAGACATAACACCTGTTGTAAGAGAAAAAAGTAAGACTTACAGGAATGAATACAACGAGCTTATACTGACGTTCAAATCAGATGTTTCACTAACATTCAGGCTTTTTAACGAAGGCATGGCGTATCGTTTTTCAACGGCTGCCAAAGATAGTTTGACAATAACGAGGGAAACGCTGAATATACAGTTGCATGAAAGTGATTCTATCCGCTTCCAGTCAGAGAAATCTTTTAACTCAGCATACGAGCAACCCTATGAGTTCAAAAAGCTGGGCGACCTTAACCCTGACAGGCTTTGCAACCTGCCATTGCTTGTAGAAAAGCAGAATGGCAAATTTGTGATGATCACCGAATCGGATCTTTACAATTATCCGGGCTTGTGGGTAAAAGGCACAGGAGTTTCACAAATTTCGGCTACTAATCCCCGTTATCCCAAAACATTGATAACTACCAAAAATCGTTATGCCAGTGGGCAGGTTGGTGAAACCTACGATTATATTGCAAGAGTAGCAGGTACAAGAAACTATCCCTGGCGGATTTTTGCAGTGGCAGACCAGGAAGATGGATTGATTAATAACAACATGGTATATCTACTGGCTTCTCCTACGGAGTTGAAGGATGTTTCATGGATCAAACCGGGTGTGGTTATGTTTGACTGGTGGGGTAAGAATAATATTTATGGTGTGAATTTTAAAGCAGGCGTTAATACAGCAACAGCAAAATACTTTATAGATTTTTGTGCTGAAAACGGATTCAGGTATTTTCTCTTTGACGATGGGTGGAGTCCCAAAGATGATCTGCTTCACCCTGTTGCGGGTTTAAATATGGAGGAGGTTACCGCTTATGCAAAAAGCAAAGGGGTAGACGTGATGGTATGGGTAATATGGAATACATTAAGAGACCAGTGGCAGGAAGCTTTTGACCAGTTTGAACGTTGGGGTATTAAAGGGATTAAAACGGATTTCATGAACCGGGATGATCAGTTGATGGTGGAGTTTTACGAAGCCCTTGCCACTAAAGCAGCAAAAAAAAAGATGGTCGTTAATTTTCATGGCGCTTACAAACCTTGTGGCTTAAGCCGTAAATATCCGAATGTATTAACAAGAGAAGCGCTGATTGAGTTTGAACAAAGCGGCGTATCTAACAATGATAATCCTGAGCACCATAATTTATTGCCTTATATCCGCATGTTTACCGGCGCCATGGACTATATCCCTGCTACCATGCGCAATGGAAACAAAAACAATTTCCGGCATTTCTGGGACTACCCGATGGGTTGGGGCACAAGAGCACATGCGATGGCTTTGTTCGTAATTTTAAATAGCCCGATGACGATGCTGCCCGGTTCTCCTTCTGATTACTACCGGGAGAAGGAGTGTACTGATTTCCTGGCGAAAATACCTGTTGAATGGGATGAGACTAAACTCTTGATGGGCAAGATCAGTAAATACACTGTACTTGCCCGGCGGTCAGGTGATGAGTGGCATATTGGGGCCATCACCAATGACGACCGGCGAACGCTGGAGCTATCCACTGGTTTTTTAAAACCCGGTAAATACCAGGTAGAGATTATTGAGGATGGAATAAATGCAGGTACTGCAGCAACCGATTATAAACTATCCCGGCGTGAGCTCAATGCCGGCGAAACATTAAAGCTTACACTTGCCGCTGGTGGTGGCTGGCTGGCAAGGATCACGCCGCAAAATAAATAAATCCCTAAACCAAATCGAAAGTTTATCCGGTTTACGAACCGGATCTGAACACGAATGCAGGCAGAGCTATATATGCCAGTAAACGATAATAAATGGAGCTATTAAAAGAAGAAAATTTCAGACGTTCTATAAAAGGCAGCGAGGTAAAATTATTTACGCTTCAAAATAAGCATGGTTGTGTGGCACAGTTTACCAATTACGGAGCCCGTTGGCTGAGTATGTGGACGCCTGATAAAAATAACCGGTGGGCCGATGTAGTGCTCGGATTTGAAAGCCTGGATGGATACCTGGAAGCCAAGGAAAAATACTACAGCGCTATTGTTGGCCGCGTATGCGGACGAATTAATAAAGGAACTTTTGAGCTGGAAGGAGTGAAATATGAACTGACAAAGAATGATATTTTCGGTAATCCGTTAAAAAATCATTTGCATGGAGGTTTTGACGGATTCAGTTTCCAGGTTTGGGATGGCGCTACATTAGTAAATAATCGTGGCGAGGAGGTAGTGGCATTTAAATATCTTTCAAAAGATGGAGAAGAAGGATATCCCGGAAATATTGCAGTAACGGTGATGTATACCTTAGGCAATGATAATTCAATAAGAATAAATTATTCAGCGCATGCAGATAAAGCAACCATCGTTAATCTTACCAATCACGCTTATTTCAATCTGCATGGTGATATGAATAAGAATGTATTGGATCATTTTGTTTGTATTCGTTCTGAAAACAGTGTTGAATGTGATGATGAATTAATTCCCACCGGCAATATAATTTCTATAAAAGGTACCGCGCTTGATTTTACCCGGCCGCTAACTATCGGTTCCCGTATTGATGAATCGTTTCCCGGGCAATTATTCCCGGGAAAAGGGTATGTAGTATCTTATGTTTTGAATAATTACGATAGTGCTTTGCAATTAGCAGCAACAGTGGAAGAAAAAGAAACAGGAAGGATGATGGAAGTGTATACCGATCAGCAGGGTATACAGTTTTATAATGCATGGCTGTTTGATGGAACAGATGTGGGTAAAGGAGGACAACGATATTTTAGCAGTAGTGGACTTGCATTGGAGGCACAGGGTTTTCCCGATGCGCCGAATCATTACCAGTTTCCCTCTATAGAAATACTTCCCGGAGAAGAATATAAACAAACAACGGTTTACCGGTTTTTGATAAGATAAATTTTATACTGGGTATGAGGAGCATTCAGGGGTTCTCTTGCAATGGGGCGTTTGTAAAGCGTATCTTCTTATGCTATTGTAAAATGATTAGATAAAACAATATACTACAGCTCATTCTTAAAGATATAATGAATGCATACGGCCATCAATGAAAATACTTATCTGGTTAATAAGAAATACTCCTATAATACCCGTTATATTTTAGGCATTTCTTTTATTTCTGCTTTAGGAGGTTATCTGTTTGGGTTCGATTTTGCGGTAATTGCGGGAGCTTTACCTTTTTTGCAAAAGCATTTTTCATTAGATGCTTATTGGGAAGGATTTGCAACAGGAAGCCTGGCATTGGGCGCTATTATCGGCTGCATGGTGGCCGGATCTGTGTCTGACAAATATGGACGTAAGCCGGGGTTGTTAATTGCCGCGGCGATATTTGCTATCTCTTCGCTGGCGATGGCGTTTGCATTTTCAAGAGATACTTTTATTGCTGCCAGGTTTTGCGCCGGCATAGGAGTGGGGATGGCCTCTATGTTATCTCCCTTGTACATTGCAGAAATTTCGCCTGCGCATATGCGTGGCCGTATGGTAGCCATCAACCAGTTGACAATTGTGTTGGGCATTCTTTTTACCAATCTTATTAATTATGCATTGCGCAATTCCGGTGAGGATGCCTGGCGCTGGATGTTTGGATTAGGTTTTGTTCCCTCCGCCTTGTTTTTTGTTGGCGCGATGTGGCTGCCCGAAAGTCCGCGTTGGCTGATGAAGACCGGAAAAAAATCGCAGGCAAAAAGAATATTAGAAAAGATAGGAGACGCAGATTATGTAAATGAATCTGTCAGCAGTATTACAACATCTTTAAAAGGCATTGTTAAAACGCGGTATGCCGATATTTTTAAAAAAGCCATATTACCCGCTGTATTGACAGGGATAGGATTGGCAGTATTTCAACAATTGTGCGGCATCAATACCGTATTTAACTATGCGCCAAAAATATTTGATAGTATCGGCGCTTCGCAGGACGATCAATTATTGCAAACCGTTTTTATAGGAGGTGTAAACCTGGTATTTACTATTCTTGCCATGTTGCTGGTTGATAAATTAGGCAGGAAACCTTTAATGCTGATAGGCGCAGGGGGACTTGCTGTTATGTATGTAATTATCGTCGTCCTGTTAGGAAATCAATTGACCTATGTATCCTGGTTTTTATTAGCATCTATCGGTATTTATGCCTTAACGCTTGCCCCCGTTACCTGGGTATTGATCTCAGAAATATTCCCCAACAGCGTACGAAGCGAAGCTACCACAGTTGCTGTGATCAGCTTATGGGCAGCCTATTTTATCCTCGTGCTTACCTTTCCAGTTTTATTTGAGCAACTGCAGGAAAAATCATTTTATATCTATTCCGTAATATGCATAATGGGGTTTTTCTTTACCGGGAAAAAGGTAAAAGAAACAAAAGGCAAGACACTGGAAGACATAGAAAGGGTAATGAAATAGTGCTCTTTAACGAGTATTGGTTCAGGCTATATAAAATGTTTTATAATTGTTTCTTCTAAATTTGCAATCGAAAAGCCTTAAAGATAAAAATTACTTATTGTTGAAGGAATTAAAGCGTTCCAATGTGCAGAGCTTCTTTTGATGAAATGAATTTTTTTTAAAAGCATCTGTAGCTAAAAATGTTTATAGCTGCTAAAAAATATTATTATGCAAAATGCTAAATCACTGCACCTGGAATTTAATTTCTGCATTCTGTTCCTGTTTTTCTGTATGGAAACCCTGCAATCTCAGGAATTGAATTACCTGTTTAAGCAGGATGAAAGCGGGTATAAATGTTTCAGGATACCGGCAATAGTATTAACCAATAGTGGAACTTTATTGGCTTTTGCTGAAGCAAGAAAAAACAGTTGCAGCGATACAGGAGACATTGACCTTGTGTTAAGGCGATCTGAGGATGGCGGAAAATCATGGAGCGCACTCGAAGTAGTGTGGAGCGATGGAGAGAATACCTGTGGAAATCCTGCGCCTGTAGTAGACAAAACAAACGGCAATATCATTCTGCTATCAACCTGGAACCTGGGAACTGATCATGAAAAAGATATTATTGCTCTAAAGAGCCAGGATAAAAGAAGAGTTTTTATGCTGAAATCAACTGATGACGGCAAAACCTGGTTGCCTGCTAGGGAAATAACAAAAGATACAAAAAAAGAAAACTGGACATGGTATGCTACCGGACCGGTTAATGGCATCCAGGTACAAAAGGGTAAGTATAAGGGACGCCTTGTGATTCCCTGTGATCATATAGAAGCAGCATCAAAAAAATATTATTCCCATGCTATTTATTCAGATGATGGCGGTGATAACTGGAAGTTAGGAAATAGTACACCGCAGGACCAGGTAAATGAATGTACGATTGCTGAATTATCTGATGGAAAACTTATGCTGAACATGCGTAACTATAATGATGCCCGTGTAAGACAGGTTTCTGTTAGTAAGGATGGAGGACATTCATGGGCGGCTTTAAAAGGTGATCCGGCTTTGATAGAGCCTGTTTGCCAGGGAAGCCTGCTGAGCTATAAACAAGCCGGTAAGAAAGCATTGGCTTTTTCAAATCCTGCAAATAAAGAACAGCGCATAAACATGACTGTGAGATTAAGTTTTGATAATGGCAAAACATGGAAGTACCGTAAGGTCTTGCATAAAGGGCCTTCTGCATATTCCAACCTGGTAGTACTTCCCAATGGTAACCTCGCCTGCTTTTATGAAGGTGGAATTAAAAATCCTTATGAAGGAATTGTTTTCCAGGAAATTCCTTTATCAGATATAAAAGGAAAGTGATTTATAGTAATTCTGGAAAGCCAGGTTTGGATGTTGAATAACTTTAGTTATTGAACGAAAATTTAAAGAATCCCCCTTTTTCTCATAACATGCCACAAAATTACCAGGCTCGTAATACCAATCGAAAACCAGTACCACCAGCTTCTGCTTGCATACAATACAGTATCATCACCAATAATACACAACCCTGCCCAATAAAACGGGTTGGATAATTCTCCGGCATTATTTTCTAAAAAATCAATTTTGGCTTTTCTTAATGCTTCGCTTTTTGAATATTTTCTTGCATCCGGTAATTATACCTGCGCAATAAAATAATGACTGTTCCTGAATTGTTGAATAAACGATTTGGGCCTGCATGTGGCGCTATTTACAGTTTTGTAATTTTAACAGGGTACATATTTGTTTTTCTTCCGCCGGTTATATATGGCGGGAGCCTCACATTAAGTGAGCTGACGGGGTGGAACCAGGGATATGTAATGGCAGGTATCATACTTATTACTGCCAGCTACACACTTGCAGGAGGATTAAGTTCTGTGATGTGGACAGATGCGATTCAATGCATAATGCTGATTGGCGGTGGTGTAATATTTTACTTTGTTGCTTTACACCATATTCCCGGGGGCTGGGGAGCAATGGCTGCGGCCGCACCTGAACGTTTTCATTTATATAAACCTCCTTCCGATCCTGAAGCGCCATTTGCCGGATTGATATTGGCTACATTTGGTGTATTCTTATTTTATCAATCTTCTAATCAGGTAATGATACAGCGTATACTATCGGCGCGCAGCAGGTGGGATGGGGTAATGGGGTTGATATTCTCAGGGTTTATAAACATTGTTCGTCCATTGGTTACCTGTCTTGTAGGGCTTATTCTTTATCACTGGTTAGATGTAATGCAAAAAGGTCCATCATTATTACCCGACAATCAGGATAAAGCATTTCCCCTGGCGCTCCAGCTTTTTGCTCCTTCCGGTTTAAAAGGAATTATTTTAGCCGGCTTTTTCGCGGCGGTAATGGCCAGTGTAAGCTCCTTGTCAAATTCAATTGCCACTATTTTTTCACTGGATGTTTACAAAAAATTTATCAATAAGGATGCAGGGGATAAAAAGCTAATTGTAGCAGGGCAAATATCCGGAGGTGCCGCATTGGTTGTGTCTTCCCTGATGGCTCCTCTTGTAGGCAGCGTAGGGCTTTTTAAATATTTTCAAACCGGTGTTACTTATATGGCTACACCATTTATTTCAGTATTGCTGATGGGCATATTCTGGAAAAGAGCCAACTATGCAGGAGCTGTTGCAGAAGTGTTAACGATGTTATTGATTGTAATCGTTTCATTACGCACAACGCCTCCGGTATTAGCAAATATTGGCCGTTTTTTATGGAAAGAGTCGTGGGTTCAAAATATGGACGACAAATCTGCACAACGACCCTGGTGGAAACAGATTAAGCTATGGTTTGCGTTATATGCACTTGCGTGGTGCTATATTTATTGGAGATTTTGGTAGAGTCTCTGTATTGTGTTTCTAAAAATGCTAAAAACCCCAGCGGTATCATAAACAGGATTATTACCACAATAACCGGTTGTCATTTGATTTTTACGGGCTTATATTTCCTGGAATTTGTTCATCATTATTACGTGTTCACGAATAATGAACAAAAGGAATTTGTGAACACTGAACAAATCACTTTATTTATGCTCTCCTCAGCCGCTTCTTCAAAGCCGGGCGTTGCCACTTGTCTAAACCAGCCCTGAAATCTTCCGGGTCTGCAATTGCAAACTGGTATGCGGCGAATGCTGCATAGCAATGTTTATATGAAGTTGTTGTGCTCATGGTTCTGCCTGATGAGGTAGTTTAGGTTTGGGTTTGCGGAACCATTTTTTAAACCAGTAGTGGTGCTGTTTTTTTCTCCATTTGGCATAGAGGTCAATCATCTTCATTTTACCATGACGGGGAAACAGCATGCCCATGGCATCCATTTCTTTAAACATAGTGCGAAGCTCAGGTTCTGTGTAATGCTGTTGCCCGTAGCCGTGGGCTATAAAGTAATTGATCAGATGCTCTTTTGCCATGTCCCTGGCTTTTCTTTTCCAGCTATCGCAGGCAAGGTTATCCATAAAATCAATGATAATATCACGGGGATGAGTATCCGTCAGTCTGCACAGCATCAGGAATTGATCGGGGAGGATAAGCCGGTATGTTGTATGGCGGGCATATGCGCCGGTTTGCCATTTGAACCTGGGTTTTGGGTTTTCCCGGTTGGTGTCGGTCTTTTTCATGTACAATTTTTTTTGAGGTGAGGAAAGTAAAATAAAATAAAATAAAAAGATACCTGCCAGCAGTAAAGTACAGTTGGTAAACGGTCATATCCGCGATCCGCTATTTCAGGCAGCGGTAATGAAATAGCATTGAATATTTCCCGGCCCTGGAATTTATATCATACTATTATTAAGAAGTGTCGGGGTGTTCCATTAACGGAGAAAGATAAAGTAATAGAAATTATAGAAAATCCAACACAAATTATAACCATTCCTACAATTTAGCAAATCCTGGTGTAGGTATTTATATATTTTTTTACTTTCATTCCGTTAATAATTATAGAAAATCCTAATAATCAATGACAAGGCTGGGAATATATCTGGCTCAAAAGTCAGTGAACAAATCTGAGGTGGCCCGCAAAACCGGCATTTCCAGGGCGCGGATAAACGAGCTTACGCTTAGTATGCGCAGCCATTTAAGAGCGGAAGAATTATATCTTATTGCGCTTGCTATTGACGTAATGCCTGCCGACCTGCTGGAATATATTTGCAGTGATCTTACTCTTAATACGCAGTTGACCATGGCTGCTGAAGACCCGGTGCCTTTTAAAAGAACGAAGAAGGAAAAGAAATGATACTCCAACTGCTTTGCAGATGATACTGAACAAAACCAGGTCAGATTTTTCGAGTTTGATAAAAATGATCTTTACTTTTGTTAATCGTAAAAAACAGTACATTTATATTACTTTAGTATTCAATCCTGATCCAACTTCTTCAGATAATGTTATTGAAAAATGCGTTTCAAACTAACCCTTGTTACACAACAAAACTTAGCTCTAATTCCGGCAAATTATCAATATCCGCTATCCGCTGCTATCTATAAGATCATTGCCAGGGCGGATGGTGCTTATGCTACCTTTCTTCATGAACAGGGTTACAGGCAGGCAGGAAGCCTGAAATCTTTTAAACTTTTCACTTTTTCAGATATACGAACGCCTTTTAAAATAACCGGCGACAGGTTGCGATTAACAACTCAACATGCGGAACTGGAAGTTTGTTTTCACCTGCCGCAGGCTGCCGAAAATTTTATTAAAGGATTATTCATGCAGCAGCAACTGGATATTGCAGATAAAAAGAGTAAAGCCCGGTTTGAAATTCAGTCTGTTGAATCGCTGCCGGACCCGTTGCAGTCGTACAAGCCGCAGGAACTGGTCAACATCACCCTTAAACCATTGTCGCCTGTTGTGGCAGGATTGCCTAATGAAAAAGGAAATTATGATTTTTTATCTCCGGAAGATATACGCTTTACGGAAAGCCTGCTGTATAACTGGCGCAGTAAAATATCCGCCTGTTTTGATGAGAGCACTGCTTCATCAGCTATATTGATGATGGAAATTATTCCCGTAAAACTACCGTTCAAATCGCGGTTGATTACCATTAAAGCGAACGCAGCCGAAGAAACAAAGATCAGGGGATGGATAAATTTCATGATAAAAGTGACCGGTGAAAAAAGGTTTGTAGAACTGTTGTTGAATGCAGGAGCGGGTATATACAACAGCCAGGGGATGGGCTGTTTGGGGGTAGTTACCGAAAAGAAGAAAACATAACGATCAGCCATGTCAGATCAACCCAAAATACAACGATTGCTTCGCTTGCTGCTCCTGCTGTCAGGCAACAAAAATTACAGCCGGAAAGAAATTGCTGAACGGCTGGAGATTGAAGAACGCAGCATTTATCGTTATTTAAACAGTCTTGAAAGCGCAGGGCTGGTGCTGTTACGCCAGGATGGTTACCGTCTTGCTGCCGGCAATCCGCATACCAAAGCCATCAATAAGCTTTTTCATTTTTCGGAGGAAGAAGCGTATATATTATACCAGTTGCTTGCTGGAGCAAAAGGTGGCAATGCAGTAAGAGAAAAGCTGGTGCGCAAGCTGCACAGCCTCTACGATTTTAAAGCGCTGGCTTCCCTGGCCGGCAAAACCGAGCTGGAGCATATAAATGCGCTGAAGACGGCCATGCAGGATCAGAAGCAGGTAACGTTGAAAGGTTACCGCTCTTCCAACAGTCAGACCATACAGGACAGGCACGTAGAAGCGTTTGACTTTTTACCCGAATACCAGGGGGTATGGTGCTTCGACCTTGTGGACAAAAGCAATAAGCAGTTCCTGGTCAGCCGTATTACAGAAGTAGTAATACAGAAGACCGGCTGGCAGTATACCCAACACCACCGCATACCTTTTACCGATGCTTTTGGCATGAGCGCCGAAGCGCCTGCCGTAACAATAAAATTGCAACTGAACCTTAAAGCCTGCAACCTGCTGCTGGAAGAACATCCGCAGGCAAAGCAATACCTGCAGCCGGCAGGCAATGAGTACAAGGTTGACATTCCGGTAGCCGGTTACAATGGCGTAGGACGCTTTGTGCTGGGACTGCCGGGTGATGTGCAGGTAATAGCCCCGGTTGCTTTTAAAAGATTTTTAGAGAAGGAGGTGGAAAATGTAAGATGGTAAGACATGTAAGAAAGTAAGAAAGTAAGATGGTAAGAAAGTAAGATGGTAAGAGGTTCCCGCTTACGCGTCTTACCATTTTACCCTCTCAACATCTCCATAAAACTGCCAAAACGCAACACCCTCTCACTGTTCGCTTTGTTAAAAAGCAGGTGCTCAAAATCTCTTTGCTTTACTTTGAGATCTACGGTGGTAAGCCGTTCTTTGACAGCTTCCTTCAACTGCTGCAGGTTGCCGATACCGCAGCGTTTTGCCAAAAAATCATAATCCGGTTGTGTCTGTGCCAGCAAAAACATCAGGTCGTAAAAATCGGGTCCTTTGGAGCGGGCTAACATGGCGGCTATCTTCATGCTGCACAATACAGCATCCGAGGGCACCGGGAACGGGAAAAAAAAGCCGCAGCCGCTTATATTTATCATAACAGGCTCATAGGTTATGCCCTGATCCTGGCCCTCCACTTTTACCAGGAAACGTTCTTCCTTATGTCCACTCAATCCCATATCAAACAGCAATTCAGGAAAATAAATACTTCTTCTGAAAACAGTGAGCTTCGGATTGTCTTTGTCCGTTGTTTCCACCCGCCAGCCCGAACGTTCCAGGAACAGGATAATGCTATCTGTCATTTCCCTGAATTCCTGCTCAGAAAAATGCTTACAGTCAAAATCCAGGTCTTCGGAAAAACGATCAATTCCTTTCTCTAAGCGGAGGTTGGTGCCGCTGATAAAAACGATTTTCTGCACATAGCGGGTGGATGAAAGGTAATCCAGTATCAGCAACTGCAAATACTCTTTGAGCATGTACTTGTAAAAAACGGCGTTGTCCCGTATCTGTGCCGGGAAATAATTCTTTATTTGCGCTATACTTATCATAGTCCGTATGTTTTTAAAAGCAGCTTTAGCCTGCGGTCAAGCGCCTTGCTTTGAAAGGCAGTTGCGTATTCCAGCAGCAGCGCTTTTTCAGCTCATTGTGCAGGTAGTCCTCATCCAATCGCAATGCTTCCACTTCCCGCACGGTATTATAAAACGGGTACAGGTACAACAGGTCAAGCAATGCTTTTTCCGCGGTAGCATATTGTATGGCGAGTTGGTCTGCCACAGGCTTTAATTCGTAACCGAACATCAGCCGCTCTTTTACGTTCAGGTAGGAATATTCCCCGAAATCATTAATAAATGAAGCTGTTTTGAGTGATGTTATGCTGGTGACCTGCACCACAGCCTCGGGTATGATGCCATAAAAAGCCAGTGCCGTATGCAGGCTTATATAAGAAGGCCGGTATATACGGTTGGCAAAATAAAGCGTGTAATCGTGCTTTCCCTTGTATTCCGGAAACGCAAAATATCCCTGCCGCAGCCTGAGGAGGTAGCCCTTCTTCAGCCAGCGGGTGAGGTTGTTCCTGTCAAAGCCCGGCTTCCAGGCATATACCTGGTGAATGGTAAAGCAGGCCAACGGGAACATTTTTTCCTTAAATTCCAGGAAATTTATGTTTTTGTTTCTGTTTTGCAGTAAAAATAGTGAATTTTGGAAATAAAATATAATAAATTATTTTACCATCTTCCACTCTTACGGTCTTACTATCTCCAGCTTCCCAATAAATAAAAAGTCATGAGAGATGACAGAAATTGACAGTGAACAGAAATAATTTTGGCTTCTTCCTCATCAAAGGCGCCTGATGCTTTCTAATGAAGTGATATTAATAGATACGCCCGGTACATCCGGTGAATATTTGGTGTGTGAGGATGGGAAGTTTTCGGTGGAGGAAACGGGCGGAAGGAAAGGAGTGAATAAATCATGAACAATCCCGGTCTAAAGGGTTATATTCATTTAATAGTATATGCAAGACTACAGTGATATTATAGTATCTGAGCCGGGCAAAAGAAGTGGCAGACCCTGTATCCGTAATACCCGGATCACTGTTCTGGAGGTACTCAGCTATCTGGCTGCCGGGATGACCATTGAAGATATACTGGCTGATTCTCTGCAGCTTATCTGCGGGGATATCCTGGCTTGTTTGGCATACGCTGCGGATATAAAAAAGGATGGGTGACGGAAGTTAATAGTAGCGTGTAAGTTTGTTAAAACATAATTGAATTTTTCAATATTTTTATTGCTATGATTTTACAATAAAATAACGCCCAATCTGCATTTAATAATTGTATTTCAATTCCATTTGGTGCGATTTCTAAAAGCAAAATGAGCGCTATTTATTCAAAACTAAGCTAAAAGCTCATTATAGTAATATTTTCTCTGAAATAATTATTATAGGCATATTTTATACCTTTGTCAAAATATTAGGTTATGACAAAGAAAGATTTACTAATAAATAAGCCTTGTTGGATTTGTAAGCAATGCATGAAATCTATTGAAGATACTCTCGATGGTTGTGACAGTTGTAATGGATTTAGGTGTCTTTTAAAAATAAATGATAATGACAATATTTAAAACATATACTGGTAACGCAATGCTCAATAACGCATTGATGACTATTGAGGCATTAGCCAAACTGAAGAATGTTTCAGAAATCACCCCTTCGTTATTAAAAGAATTATATAATCAGGTTGGTTTAACGGAGATTAATAAACGTCTGAAAAGCTATACAATGGTGTTTAGTCTGAATAATCCTTTAGTCAATCCAGCTAAGAAAGCCAATAATGCCGGAGAAAATACCTACCATCATTTATTAAATGCTATACTAGAAGGTTTTGAATCGGAAGGAGAGCGGGTCTGTGAAATTTCAGGGTTACGATTCAACAAAACATTTGAAGATTTCTATAAAGAAGAAGTTGAAAGACAAAAGGCTGTACTTGTAAAGGAATCTAAAGATGAAAAACAACTCAAAAAGGAGCTTAAGAATATCGAAAATACAGACACCAGTTTGAATCGCTCATGGTTTCCTTTGATTGGTGGCTTGGGTTCGGATGCACAGGCATTACCCCAGGCAAAATTTACTGTACAGATACATCCAATTTGTATTCCTATTCTTCAATTCTTGCCGTTATCAGCTTTACTGTATAAAGGAGGGATTTTATTAGTTGATTCTTCCAATTTTGAATTGACGCGAAGAATGGTAGCTGACAACACCAAAACATTAGCAGAGAAAATACAAGCTGTTTCTGTGAAGGATTCTATAGAAAATGTAAGAGACTTTGCTAAAGGAGATTACCTGATTAAAGTATTAAATATTCTTACGGAAAAGGAAGATATGGAAGAGTCGTATTCCGATTTGAATATGTGGAGTTTTTCAAATTCAGGTACAGGAGCAAGTTGTGAAATTGACAGAGTACCCAATTCGTTAATTAGAAAATTACAACGGCTTTATAAAAACGTGACAATTGGAAATGAGCTGAAAGGTATTTTAGCGAGAAACGAAAGTGCATTTAGTTTTATTAAATCCCTGGAAGGAAATGAAGATTGGTTTTTATTGTATCCGAATGTGTTTGGAAATGGAAAAAAGAAAGTAGAATATGGCGGTGTTTCACCGGAATTTTTAGAAGCGTATTATACCGGAATAGGTAAAAATAAATTTATTCCTATAGCAAAATATATCGCAGGATTAATTGAAAAATACAAGTCAAAAGCATTTAACAAGTTCTTGTCAAAAACAGATGCCTGGAATGACCCGGAATGTAGGATTGAGTTATTCAAAGTTTTAGTTAAGGCAGCAGAAAACAATGAATGGAGCTTGGAGCAACAGATTGCTATTTTAGATAGTAAAGACGAATTGCCTGTCAAAAACAATTTTTATCAATTACATAAATTGGTTCATTATTTCACGCAAAAGAAAACTTATACAAATGAACTATCCCAGATTGAGGTGTTGAATACAAAGGTCTACGATACTTGTAAATGGGTAATCAATTTAATTCAAAATGATTCAAAGTCAAACATAATAAAGTCTAATCTGATGAACCCGAATGAATATACAAAAGTAGGATTCAACCGAGTCATTTTTGACGCACTTGACGAATTTGAAATTGAGCTTGAAAATGTGATTGAGGTATTCTATGACGATGATTTCAATTTCAGAAAATTTGGATTAAATGAGTTATTGAGAATATTCTTTTCCCAACCGGAGCAGAAAAAGTTTGAATATCTGTTTAGAGAAAGAGATTTAAGAGGTGATAACGTTATTCAAAAATGGATAAGCAGGATTCGGTCTTTCATTAGCGATTATCAAACTTATTATTATACCAGATATAAAAATCCGAATTCCGACAGCCCTCCTTATAACAAGTTTATTAAAACTGTTAATGGTATTGTAAAAGAGAACGATGATTTTTATTCTTTACTCAGCGAAATGATATACAACACGAATCAATTCATAAAGGATAATGAACAAACCAAAGACGACAGATGGACAATAGAAGATTTGCTGACCGACCCGCTGGGAAATAATAGCTGGAATATTTGTGTGTTGACAATTAAGTTTTTATTGAGACAAGCAGTAGTCAAACCCTTAAAGGAAAAATCTTTACTAAACGATAATTAATATTCAATTTATTATGGCAAATTTAAACAACATTGCAGGAGCATTATTAATTGACGCAACAGCAACCTTCCTTAATGGAGCCGGTTTAGGGGTGCAGGAAGACAAAAATCGTGTGATTCCTAAAACCTATAAAGAGAAGGTGAATAACAGAACAGAAGAAGTGCCTTATGTTTCCGCACAGTCCTGGAGAAGGTGGCTTAGAGACACAACAAATGAGGAAAACAACTGGAATCCGAGCGAATTGCGGGCAATTGGGGAAGGCTCCGAAAAGGGAAGCACTAATAAAATTTCTACGGAGCTAAACCCCATTGAATTCCCTGAAGACGATTTATTTGGTTATATGAAAGCTGGAAAGGGGAATGAAGAAAGTGTTCAGAGAACTTCGCCTTTTAAATCTTCCATTTTGAAAGGGATAAAGAATATGCGTACAATAAATATAGATGAGGCGTTTGTTCACTTGAAAGAGGGAACGCCTTTGCCGTATTCTACAAAATTCTACTCAACGCACCTGGAAGGTTTTTTCAATTTGGAATATTATCGTTTAGGAGTGTATGACAATCTTGGGAGTAAACAAGAACTATCTTCTGAGTTGGTGGAAAAACACGCAGACAAACTTAATAAATCTAACTTAGGGGGAAAGTTTGCAAGATATGAATTGAAAAACGCAAGAGAAAACAGAAATAACAATGCCGCAGGATTATTGAAAGGTTTAGCTTATTTAAGAGGAGGAGCTAAGCAAGCGGCATTTGGCGCTGATGTGTCTCCAAAAGTTTTAATTCTCGCCGGGCTTGAATCAGCTAATCCCATTTTCAATAATTTGTTTATTGGTACAGGTGAAAAGCCAATCCTGAACATTGATTTGTTGCTTGAACTATCAAATGACTATAAAGGAAAATTAGCAACCCCTATTTATGTTGGTTTCAGAAAAGGTTATTTACAAAATGAAATTGAAGTAAATGAGAAGCTAAAAGAAGGCTTTATACTTGCTTCTCCAATCGAAATCGTAAATCAATTCACTAAAAATTATTTAACGAATGGATAGATTACTGGAAATACAATTCTCAGGATGGACAGCTACTCCCCGGCTTCCTTTTGTACTCTCCGGTAATGCTGTTTGTATGCATACGCCAAGCTATTCTTTGGTCTTGGGAATTATTGGATGCTGTTTGGGTAGAATTGTTTTGTCTGATGAAGTCAAAATCGGGTTCAAGTATTTTTATGATACTGTTGCTCTGGATATGGAAACAAGACAGCGTTTAGAGTTTGATGGCAGAAGAGTAAAGGAGCATAGCAAAGGTACAGATGCCTATACAAGAGAATTTCATACCTCCCCAAGGTTGACCATTTGGATTGACCGGTTAGATTGGAAGGAGTACTTTGAAAGTCCAGTGGGAACACCATCATTAGGCCGTTCGCAGGATATTTTAAAAATAGATAAAGTTTCGATAGTTGAAGTTGAAAAAGCGGATAAGGGAAATTTGGGTGGTTCTTTATTACCATTCTCTGCAGGGCTGCAAGCCGGAGGACAGTTGGTGCAATTAGCCGAGTCTTATATTGAAAATGAGGAAGTGGGTTCAGGCAGAGTACCGAAAGATTCTAAGATATTTATCTCAATACCCCACGACAACGAGACTGAAGTAAAATTTGATAACCTTTATCAAACAAAAACTGCGAAACCAGTATCGTTTTACTTACACGAATTCATAAATGAATAAAAGCTATTTTGACCAGTTCTTTGCAAAGAGTGATGGTATTACTACACTTGAAATGCATACCCGGCACGTTTTGACAGCAGGAAAGACCCTGTTACATTCACTTCCTTTGAATGAAGAGGAGAAAGCATACTGGGAAGAAAAGTTGATCAGGTGTGCTGTTCTGCATGATTTGGGCAAGATACACAAGGAATTTGTGAAAAGATTAAATGGAGATAAACGAGGGAATATACGGCACGAGTTAGTGTCACTTTTATTCTGTATTAATTATTTGCAGTTGGAGAATGATGAGCTTTTTGCAATTGCTACTCATCATAAAGGAATTGTTTCTACACATTTAGATATAAAAGGAACTTTCTTTCCAGATCAAATAAGCACATATATTGAAAAATGGTACGAATCTGATATTTCAATTTTTCAAAGGGAGAATATGCAGGTCTGGTTAGCGGTTTTTGAGCTAAATATTGAAACCACTGAACAAAGTTCGGTAAAAGAGTTGCCCAAAAGCCTGAAGATGCTATTAAATGCAAAGTATCAAATAAAAGCATTACCAGAATACAAACACCGAAGACAATTATCTCTAAGCAGAGCTTTGCTGATGGCGGCAGACCACTTAGGTTCTGCAAGAAAAGAAAATGATATTCCTAGGTACAAAAAACTATCATTACAGGATTTTCAACCAAATAAGGATGGTGTATCTTTTCCATTTCGACCTTTTCAGGAACAATTGCAAAAGATAAAGACAGATGTAATTCTGCACGCCCCTACTGGTTCCGGGAAAACCGAAGCTGCTTTGAACTGGGTGTTTGCAAATCAAACTGAAAATTCCAGAGTATTTTATTTGTTACCATATACTGCAAGCATCAATGCAATGGTTGCCCGCTTGCAGATTCATTACAATGATGAGGTAGTAACTGCTTTACATTCCAAAACACTTGATTTTTTCTATGAGCAGATTTCAGAAGAATATAGTAATGATGAAAGAGATTATCAAAAGATAGAGCAAGAAGCAAAGAATAAAAAATCGCTTTCCAAAGAATTGTTCTATCCGATAAAGGTTGCTACGCTACACCAAGTTTTGAAAACCTCCCTGAAAGGGAAAGGCTGGGAATTCGCTTTGTTTGATTACAAAAATGCTCTATTTATCATAGATGAATTTCATACTTACGATGCTTTGTTAACAGGTATGCTATTAGCCTCAATAAAGCTTTATAGAAAATTATTCAATGCGAAGTTTTTCTTTTTATCGGCCACCATTCCTGATTTTATGCTAAGCCTGATTATTAATGAAATTTATGAAGGAGACCAATCAAAAATAATTCGACCCGATAGATCAAAGGAACAAGATCGCATTGTATTGGACAGAAAAAGACATCAATTGTATTGTGTGGGTAATGCTACGATAAAAGAGGAAATTGAATTGGTAAAGGGTTATTTAGAGGAGGAAAGATCAGTTTTAATCATTGTGAACAATGTTAGAACTGCGCAGCAGTTGTATAGAGAAATTAAGTTTGAGGGTTCTGTACAGCTTTTACACAGCGGATTTAATAAAAGAGACAGGACAATCATTGAAAAGTCCATTACCAGCAAAGATGTTTCATTACGTCCTCAATTATTGATTGCTACACAAGCTGTAGAAGTCAGTCTGGATATAGACTATGATATTGCTTTTATTGAGAATGCGCCAATTGATGCCCTGATACAACGTTTTGGAAGAATTAACAGAACCGGAAAGAAGAGAATAGTTCCGATTGACAGAGAATCAAACCTGCAAAATGATACTGTTCCTGTTTATGTATTTGAAGATTCAATCGGTAATACTCCATTTTATGATAATAAAGTTCTGGAAGACACCTGGAGAGAATTATCGAAACTCAATAATTGTGAATTAGGAGAGGACGATTTAATCAAGGTTTGCAATAATGTTTATAATGATGGTTATAATGAAGAACAAGAGAAAGATTTTAAAAATGGTTTAAACAATTCAATTATTAACCAATTTGAAGAAGACTGGGTAGCCGGGCATTGGAGAGATTGGGTTGAAGATATCCTGGAAAGCAATAACCAAAAGATTGAGGTACTATGCTTTAATCTTCAGGAAGAATATATGCAAAAAATTAAGGAAAGGAAGTTCTTAGAGGCTAATCAACTTTTGGTACAGGTTTATAACTATGAACCTCAATTTTCAAAACAGAAACTTTATGGTGATACATTGGTGGCTATTAATTTAAAGTATGATCCGGCTATCGGATACTTTTCGATTGAAAAAGATATAGATGAAGGGATAGTTTAACTATTCAAATCCCCTTATATAAAATAGTAAACAAAACTAATATGCAATCTTTATTATTGTATATTCAAATCATAATTCCGCCATAACAAAAATAACCTAATGCACCGATACCTCCCCTACCTCCTCACCGACATCGCTGCCGCACACCGTACTGAAACTCCCGAAGAAATTCTTCCTCAAACCTTAGAAGAACATTTTGAAGAAATAGAAAGATGGGTAAGCGGAGAAGAACCGGAGCATAGTTTCGGATACTATTGCGGATTGGATCCGGAAAATTTTCCACCGGCAGAACAGTTTACTGATGAAGATATGATCCTTGTTCGCAAGGCATTTGAGAAAATGATGTTCACCTGGGATCACGGAATATATCTGCCCGAAAAATTGCCCGCAGCATTCGCTTATACAATGATAGTGGACTCACTCAACAGGAAAACAAATATCGTGAACAGCGGGCAAGTGCATTTCGATTTTTGCACGGGGTATGCACCGGATTGCGTTTTTAAAGAATATTGCCCTTGTTTGGAGTTTTGGAATGATCCTGCTAACAGCTAACCCCTAAATGAATGAGCGAAAATTCCTTCACCGGCAACTAATTTTTCCAAAACCTTTTTGACATTTTAAATGTTACATTTTGGTGTATTATTATTTCCTAAATTTTCATTTTAATACTACAAAATGTAATGAAAAGCCCGGAAGCACTTTTAAAACTGCTTGATGAATATGAACTGGATATTTTTACTGACCAGTCTTTTTCAGAAAGAACCCAACTGCGTTTGGCGGACTGGATACCCCAGCTTCGTACCCTTATCAAAAATGAGTTGATTGATATTATTGAAAAAGGCAAATATTGCCGCCATAACTTCAGGAACGAATATGCCATCAGCAATTTTTTAGCCGAAGACGGTGTAATTGCCTATTGGACTGCTTTAAACCTGCACGGACTTACAGAACAATTTCCTGATACCATTTTTGTGCAAACCGCAATGCAAAAAAGACAGACAACTGTTTTCGGGGTTTCCTATAAGTTCGTAAAAGTGAAAAAAGAAAAAATGACCGGTGTGGAAATGCAGGGCTATGGTAACAACCGGTTTCGCATCACTGATAAAGAAAAAACGATCGTTGACTGTTTCGATTTGCCCGAATACTCAGGCGGCCTGGAAGAACTGATAAGGGCTTTTATAAGTACAGCATTAGATGCAGAAAAAATGATCGCTTATTGCGAAGCGATTAACAATATTTCAGCAATAAAAAGAATGGGCTATTTAGCTGAACTGTTTAAAAAAGATAATTTTGAACATTTTATTGCTTATGCTTTAACAAAGGTAAATGAACGGTATTCGCTTTTTGAGGGGACGGGCAATAATTACGGGACACATATAAGCAGGTGGAAACTCCGGCTGAATATCGGCGAACAAAATATCCTGGCTATGGCTAATAATCTGTATTGATGAAATACTTCAAAAAGAAATACAGCAGTTTGCAGAACAATCGGGAGTGCCTGCCAATACAAGCTTTTTTAGAAAAATGCAGTTTCAAGAATGTTACGTTTCAGGAACCGGATGATTTCTTCCGGAAGGATCGCCTCATACAGGCAAATAATAGTTGGGAACACAGATTAAAACGTCAGTTACCAGGAGGAATGTGGGTAGATAGTCAAAGGGTAATAGACGAATTAAAATCGTTTTTACTGACTTTTATCAAAAGCATTTCGATATGGTGATGCCTTTGATGGTGAAGATGATCTACCGTTTTAACAGCCGTAAAGATGATTCTGCTTATTAAAAAAAATACATATTTGAATTTATCTCTGCCAAATTGAGGGATCAATGGATTCGTAATTTTGCTTTTTGAAAAGAACAATTAAAAATAATAGTTTTTATAAAAACTATTATATATTTTTGCTTTTTAAAAAAGCACTTTAGAGTTGAACGGAAATAGATGAAAGACCGGCTTTTGAAAATATCAGAAAAACGAAAAACGCAGGTAAAAACCGGGTTTGTGCGTTATTTGTATCAGGATATTGAATGGACGCAGCCCCTAATCCTCATAAAAGGGGCGAGGGGTGCCGGCAAAACCACATTGCTGCTGCAGCATTTCAAAAATAATCCTGCAAATGCCGTTTATCTGAGTTTGGACGATTTTTATTTTGAAACCAACCGGTTGTTGCTTTTGGCGGAAGCGTTGTACGAAGATGGATACAAAACATTCTATCTGGACGAAGTGCATCAATACCTGCACTGGTCAAAGGATTTGAAGAACTTGCACGACAATTACCCCGACCTGAGAATCATCGCAACCGGTTCTTCCGCTTTGCAGATAGATAAAGGAATGGCGGATCTATCCCGGCGCATGACAGTCTATCAATTGTTTGGTTTGTCTTTTAGGGAATATATCGGGTTTGAAACAGGCGTACATCTTCCCTCCATTCCTTTAAAGACTTTGTTAGATGACCATGAGCGATATACTGTTCAGATAAATGATGCAACCAATCCTTTACATCATTTTGAAAATTATTTAAAGTGTGGCTATTACCCTTTTTATAAATCGGACCGGAATTCTTATCATCAAAAATTACAGCAAACCATACAGCTCACACTGGATGTTGATTTGCCCTCTGTAGAAACGTTGAATTTTTCAACGGTAAAAGGGATGAAAAATCTGCTTTTTATACTGAGCCAGATCGTGCCTTATACGCCCAATATTCAGACTCTGGCGGATAAAACAGGCAGCCCCCGGAATTCCGTTCTTAAAGCATTGGATCTAATGGACAAAAGCAATATACTGAGTTTGCTCAGGAGCGATAATAAAGGTGTAAGTTATCTGCAGAAGCCGGAAAAGATTTACATGGAAAATCCTAATCTTTTGTATGTATTTAACGATGCGGCTCCCAACAAAGGCAATCTGAGAGAAACTTTCTTTTTCAATCAACTGAAGGTAAAACACGATGTTACCGCTTCCAAATTCGGTGATTTTATGGCGGATCAAATCTATACTTTCGAAATTGGTGGAGCAACAAAAACTGCCAAACAGATCTCCGGAGTGCCCTTTTCTTATATCGCAGCCGATGAGTTAAAGTACGGCAATCAAAATAAGATTCCTTTATGGTTGTTCGGGTTTTTATATTAAAGTCGTTTTTTAAAGATTTTAAAGGGTTGTTTTAATGGCTTTTATAAACTTCAAACCCCTCAAAAAATAAAAAGACAGATAATTGCCGGGATAAGTCTGCCGGGAAAATTGCCGCCCGGAATCGGATCCCTGGTCAGCATAATGAGCGATATTTGGTCAATAAATTAGATACAAATGAAATACCCCGGTTACTATCGTCCGGAGCCAATAATAAAGTGATTGCTTTAAGTGAAACGGAAGTGGGCAAATTGTTTACCGGCGACACCAGGTCGGATATTGGCTCCGAAGCGGAGAAGATGCAGTATGCCAATAGCATCAATGGGCTTGTTGCACAATTTAAACGATTGGAATTTAATGAGGAGCTGCAGGCAGAAATGCTGGTAATGGAGCGGATCTATCCCATTGATTTCCGCGCTTACGAAGTGGAAAAAAGAGCGCTTTGGTTAAGTGTTTTCATGGACGAAATAGCGCAACTGCATAACAGGGGGTTTGTGCACCGCGATATAAAACGGCCGTCAGATATAGCAGGATTGCCCTTCGATAATATTTTGCTTACCCAAAATGGACTAGGGCTGATTGATGTGGGTATCTCCGCTATCAGGGAAAAAGTAGGCGACGCCATTTTTAATAAATATCTTGAGGTTGAAGATGCAGCACTGAAAGAATTTGCGGAATACTTTATTAACAGGTAATAGATTGGAATGGTCCCTGTCCACCGCTAAACAAATTAAAAAAAATACATATTTGCACATAATAAGTCCAAAAAATGTGTAAAAAATCACATTTATTGGATTTATCTTTGCCAAAATGGAAATAAAGAGGCAAATAGAGGAGAAGCTGATCGCCTGGCAGAAAGCCAAAAAAAGGAAACCCCTTGTGCTGCGGGGCGCCAGGCAGGTGGGCAAAACCTGGCTCTTGAAGCGGTTCGGAGAATCGCATTTTTCCAATATTGCCTATTTCAACTTTGAAGAGCAGCCGGAGCTGAAGCAGTTCTTCCAGCAAACAAAAGATGTAACCCGCCTGCTGGAAAACCTCACCCTTGTGCACGGTAAACCCATTGAACCTCAGAAAACCCTTATCATTTTTGATGAGATACAGGAATGTAACGAAGCCCTCAACAGCCTGAAATATTTTAATGAAAACGCGCCGGAATATACCGTTGCCTGCGCGGGTTCTTTGTTAGGAGTGGCACTGTCCAAAGGACAAAGTTTCCCTGTAGGTAAAGTGGATTTTTTGGAGGTGCAGCCGCTCAGTTTCCCGGAATTCCTTTCGGCAGACGACCCGGCACTGTTTTCTTATTTGGAAAATATAGATAAGCCGGAACCTTTGCCGGATATATTTTTCAACCCCCTGGCAGATAAGCTGAAAAAATATTTTATCTCCGGCGGCATGCCCGAAGCCGCAGTAAGCCTGCTGGAAGAAAAAGATATTGAAAAGACGCAGCAGGTGCTGCAAAACATACTCAACGCTTACGCGCTCGATTTTTCAAAACATGCCGAAACGCGGGAAGTACCCAGGATAAACCATATTTTCTCTTCGATACCATCACAACTGGCAAGAGAAAATAAAAAATTCCTTTACCAGGCAGCGCAGCCCGGCGCCCGTGCAAGGGATTATGAAAACGCTTTGCTGTGGCTGGCAGATGCAGGCCTGGTGTATCGTATTTTTCGCATCAGGAAACCCGGTCTGCCACTTTCGGCCTATGACGATCTTTCGGCGTTCAAGCTGTATCTGTTGGATGTCGGCCTGCTCAGAAGGCTTTCAGGATTGCACCCCTCTGCTGTAAGCGAAGGCAACCGGCTGTTCAGCGAATTTAAAGGAGCGCTTACGGAAAATTTCGTGCTGCAGCACTTAGTCAGTCAGTTTGAACCAACGCCGCGCTACTGGGCATCAGGCACACAGGCCGAAGTGGGTTTTATCATCCAGTCCGGCAACGAAGTAATACCCGCTGAAGTGAAATCAGACGAAAACATCCGGAGCCGCAGTCTTACCATATATCATCAACAATACAATCCCCCGTTGCGTATCCGCTATTCTTTAAAAAACCTGAAGCTGGATGACGGCTTACTCAATATACCGTTGTTTATGGCAGGGCATACTCAAAAGCTGTTAGCACTTATAGAAGGAAGCAAATGAACCCGGTGTTGTAATACCTATACCCTCATCGTTTCATCCGGTCTATCGTCTGCCGCATTTGGGCAATAACGTCTTTTATTGTAAATGCATCATAGCCTGTTTTCCTCGCCAGCATACTAATATCCGGTTCTTTACCGGCATTTAAATAAGGAACTATCAGTTGTACCAGTGCATTCAGCTTATCTACTCCTTCTTTATCAGTCGGATTTTCCTCTTCTTCAAACAAGGAGACATATTCATCCAGCATAATTTTTTTCTTTAAAATTTTTTCTGCTGTATTCAGCATGGTTGGCGTCACGCTCATGTCCGGCTCCGGGGATACAGGTATGCCGGCGGCGTTCATTTTTTCAGTAAGCTTTGCAAAACCCTTATTCGTCATCGCTTTAAGCCGAAGCAATTTTTTTTGACTATCATAATAAAATTGTGCGTAATGAGGAAAGCTATCCCATCGCTTAGGGCTATATTGGGTAACGTTGCCTGCTGTTTGAATTTTGAAATCTTTTTTGAGGTTTTCCGCCGCAGGCAATTGTAAATCATATTCAGCCTGGGTAAAAATGATCTGCTCGTTCCCGTTAACAATAACCGGCAGCTCGCTGCCTGAAAGCAGCATCATATAAGGCACAGGATTGCTTTCTATATGCGCTATGATGTCGGCTTTACTTTCCAAAGCCGGATCCATTTCGGTAGCATAAAAGAAAATATCATCAGCATAAAAGCTGCTGTAGCCATTGATTGTGCCAAAAGTTTGCCAGCAGACGCCATTGAAAGCTATCAGGTTAAACCATAAAGTTTTGTTCCCCCGGCGAAGTATATCCGTTGTGCCGGGAGAGTACAGCAGGAAAGCTTCGCCATTCAGGATGTCTTCCATTTCATAAAAGTCTTCCGCGGGGATGCCGGTTATTTTGCTGAAACAAAAACGCCATGGCTTTGCAGCCTGTTGCCGCAGGTAGTCTATTTCGCTGGCATCCAGCTCTTTCAGCACGCTGTGATGAAGATACTTATTGATAAGCCCGTTCTTTTTAAATATGCGGTGCGCTATATACTGTGTTTTCATATAATTTACCCATGCGGGATCCTGTTGTCGGGTAATATGCCGGTACTTCTCCAGTTGTTTTGCTGCTTCCTGGTCTATTTTATCGTGACGGGCTGCATAATAAATGAGAAAGTCGTCTATAGCAGTCCCTGATAGCCTGTTTGTTTGCAGGCAAATTTCCATGGTATGCTGGTAGTTCATGGCAGTGATTGTTGCCGGTTTTGATTTTTAATGAGGCAAATATACGGACGGCTTATTTTGCCGGGTTATTTTATTAAGAACGGATTACTTCCTGACAGACAATTTTAATGATACAACTGTTCTTCGACAGAAGTTGACAGTATTATAGTATAGCTTTGCTTCCAATGCAACAGATAAAAAGAGAACTATGGATATCATTCTTGATTTTGACGGCACAGTAGTTACCAATGACTTTCCACGGGTAGGAGAAGATGTAGGCGCTGTGCCGGTACTAAAGGAATTGGTGGAATACGGGCACAACCTGATCCTTTTTACCATGCGTTCAGATATGTATGAAGCCCATATCAAAAATCCCGGAACAATAAACGCTAGGGGAAATTATCTCACCGATGCTGTCAACTGGTTTCAACAGCACGGAATTCCCCTGTACGGCATTCAAAAAAACCCAACGCAGCATACCTGGACCACTTCCCCAAAAGCTTACGGGATATTTGATTATTTACCAGACAAATCGTATTTTCTATTTTCGTTTTGTACGGTAAATTTATGCTGATACCTGTTTTGTCCCAATTGCAATGACACTCACTGCCACCCATATCAACTACTGCTATGTTTGCAAACGCAAGCTGTGGCTGTTTTGTAATGGCATCAACATGGAGCATACCAGCGATACGGTATATGACGGCAAAATGCTGCATGAAACCAGCTACCCGCAACGAAATGAGAAACATTCGGAATTAAGTATTGAAGCGAAATACAATAATATTGCCCTGTATGGCAAAATAGATTTTTACGATGCCCGGCAAAAGATCATCCACGAAACCAAGCGCAGCAATAAAATTGAAAAAGCACACGAATGGCAGGTGAAATTTTATTTGTGGTTATTAAAGCTGAATAGTATTGAAGGAGCTACCGCCACCCTGGAATATCCGTTATTAAGGCATACGGATCATATTGAATTGTCAGAAGAAGATATTGTTCACCTGCAAACGGTAATAGAAACTATTGTGCAGCTCAGGCAATCAGAACAATGCCCTGCGGTGATCAATTCAAAAATCTGTGCAGCCTGCAGTTATTATGAGCTGTGCTATGTGGAGGAAGTCTGAACCGGGATTCAGGTGGATTATCTGATTGCCGGGATATATTGAATATAAGTATTACCTTAACGAGAAGAAGCGGTTTGATTTAATGCTATAGAAGAAAAAAAACTGTGGACTTTTAATTCCGGCGCAAGCAATTTAAAGATATGCAACCATAAAATATGCTGACCTTACACAAAAAATCATTGCTGCTGCATTTAAAGTGCACAACACACTGGGAAACGGTTTTCAGGAAGTAATTTATCAAAGAGCATTGGAAATAGAAATGCGTAAAAATAACCTTAGGTTTTCAAGAGAATTTGAAATGCCCATTTACTATGAAGGCATTCATATTGGTACGAGAAGAGTTGATTTTCTTGTAGCCGGGCTTATAAGCGTAGAACTAAAAGCATTGATCAAACTTGAGGATGTTCATTTAGCTCAAGCTATAAATTACCTCGAAGCGTATAATTTGGAAATAGGACTACTGCTTAATTTCGGCGCAAAGAGTTTGGAATACAAGCGTCTTACCAATAAGAAGCACCCGTTATATATTTCATCCCAGTCATCAACGAATCTTAAAAATCCCGGTTCCGACAAATGAAAAAAACCTACTATCTCTTCAACCCCGGCCGCATGAGCCGTAAAGACAACACGCTCAAGTTTACCCCTATAGACGAGAATGGGAATGAGTTATCTCCCAAATACATTCCTGTGGAAGGCGTTAGTGATCTGTTTTGTTTCGGAGCCCTGGATGCTAACAGCGCTTTATATAATTTCCTGGGTAAAGAGCAGATAGCCGTTCATTTTTTCGATTATTATGAGCACTATACCGGCAGCTTCATGCCTAAAGATTATCTTCTCGCCGGCAAAATGCAGATAGCGCAAACCAAACATTACAACGACAAATCCAGGCGTTTGTCCATTGCTCAAAAATTTGTAGAAGGGGCGGCATTTAATATTCTGAAGAACCTGCGTTATTATCAATCGAGAGGGAAAGATCTGCTGTCGTTAATAGAAGTAATTGAAAAATATGCTGAGAGCGTTACCTCAGCTAATGATATTGATATATTAATGGGAATTGAGGGGAATATCCGTCAGGTGTATTATGACGCCTTTGATATCATTCTTAACGATTTTGCCATGAATGGTCGTAGCAGGCAACCTCCGAAAAATGAAGTGAATGCTTTAGTATCGTTTGGCAATATGATGTGCTATACGTTATGCCTGGGGCAGCTATATCATACCCAGCTCAACCCAACCATCAGCTTTTTGCACGAACCCGGTTACAGGAGATATTCGCTTGCGCTTGACCTGGCGGAAATATTTAAGCCAATACTGGTAGACAGAACCATTTTTAAAGTACTTAATAAAAAAGAAATCCAGGCTAAAGATTTTGACATCCAGGTAAATAGTGTGATATTGAAAGAGGCAGGCAGAAAAACATTTGTCAGGGCATTTGAAGAGCGGTTAAATGAGACTATTAAACACAGATCATTAAACCGGAATGTAAGTTACAGGCATCTGGTAAAGCTGGAGTGCTATAAGCTGACAAAACATATCCTGAATATGGAAACATATAAACCTTTTAAAGCGTGGTGGTAAATGTATGTGATCCTGGTGTACGATATCGGAGAAAAAAGGGTAGGGAAAATGCTGAAGCTATGCAGGCAATACCTCAATTGGATTCAAAATTCAGTGTTCGAGGGGGAAATAACAGATGTAAAGCTCAGGGAGTTATTAGTTTTGGCAAACAACATCATGAATACTGAAGAAGACAGTGTCATTGTATTTAAAAGCCGGAATGAGAAATGGCTGGAAAAACAAATTATAGGCAAAGAAAAAAATGAGATCGACAATTTTCTATAGTCGTCGAATGCGGCGTACAGATATTGTTGCCGGCTCTTTGACATATTGGAAAAATAGCTAACCATAAGTGTCACAAGCTCCTATTAAAGTTGTCGATGTTCAAGGCAAATTATATTACTACTCATCGACAACTTTTTCTGGTAAATTTTAATATTTTTGTTTTGTTAAAGGTCTTATAAACAGGCTTTTTTAAGTCGTCGATCAGACGGATCTTAATCGTACAGTGATTGAATTGAAACTGCTGCAGCCTATGTATATCGCCATCCACGCTTTTTATCTTAATCGTACAGTGATTGAATTGAAACGTTACCGGGGCTACATGGGAGAAGTTAGGACATTATCTTAATCGTACAGTGATTGAATTGAAACCAATCTGGAACTTCAGGGGTGCATACAGGGTTTGGCGATCTTAATCGTACAGTGATTGAATTGAAACTTAAGGTATTCAATTATTTCATTTATCTGTTCATCATCTTAATCGTACAGTGATTGAATTGAAACTCATCATCTTCTACAGGGGTTAATATGTGGTCGATTATCTTAATCGTACAGTGATTGAATTGAAACTAATGACCTACCGACAATAGAAGAAGAAGGCAGTAATCTTAATCGTACAGTGATTGAATTGAAACAAGGAATTAAGTCTATTATTACAAAGTATATTTCTTCATCTTAATCGTACAGTGATTGAATTGAAACTAGTTATTGATGAGGTATCGATGCTGCGGCCCGATAATCTTAATCGTACAGTGATTGAATTGAAACCTGAAGAAATAGAAGGTTACGCTTCAAAATTTTGGAATCTTAATCGTACAGTGATTGAATTGAAACCATTGTCGTAAGCGTAGAATAAGTGGTTGGAGTTTATCTTAATCGTACAGTGATTGAATTGAAACCTGCTGCAACAAGCCAGGGGCAGGAGGGTGTTGGATCTTAATCGTACAGTGATTGAATTGAAACACAGATTGGCAGGGCATTTTCAGTTGGTCAAAAACTATCTTAATCGTACAGTGATTGAATTGAAACGCATGGCAATGGCTATTGCCAGGGCAAACGGCTTATCTTAATCGTACAGTGATTGAATTGAAACAGATAAACGGCTTTACCTGCGCTTTTAACGAATCTATCTTAATCGTACAGTGATTGAATTGAAACAGTTCAAACAACCCAGCACCTGTATTCGATCTAACAATCTTAATCGTACAGTGATTGAATTGAAACTAATTAGATGTATTAGAAGCCACAACCTTATTACATCTTAATCGTACAGTGATTGAATTGAAACCTTGCTGCATAGTAGTTTCCTGGTATTTTTTTTAATCTTAATCGTACAGTGATTGAATTGAAACTTGTAACGATTAAATGTTTGCGCTACAGGAATTTATCTTAATCGTACAGTGATTGAATTGAAACCATTCAATGCCTCCTCAATATTTCCGTTTTCATTAGATCTTAATCGTACAGTGATTGAATTGAAACCCCCGTGCGGTGTCAAACACACAATCTTCAATATTATCTTAATCGTACAGTGATTGAATTGAAACAAACCAAATACAAATAAAGTTTCCTTGCAGACTTATTATCTTAATCGTACAGTGATTGAATTGAAACAAACCATCAGCCTGGAAGAGCTTGCCAATAAGTGATCTTAATCGTACAGTGATTGAATTGAAACCTTTCAGTAATGAACCCGCTGGCAAGCAGTGACACAATCTTAATCGTACAGTGATTGAATTGAAACTCATATCCAGGTAGCCGGGTAGATCTTCTTTAATGATCTTAATCGTACAGTGATTGAATTGAAACGATCCTGCTGCTGCTGTTATTTCTGTTGTTGTTATTATCTTAATCGTACAGTGATTGAATTGAAACTTTCCATTTTATTGAATTAACCAGGTTGTAAAACAATCTTAATCGTACAGTGATTGAATTGAAACACGTACCAGGTGCGCGCTATCAATCCGGGGGCGGTATCTTAATCGTACAGTGATTGAATTGAAACCATGAGGGTATTTGTTTTTTTGTTAGCGGTAATTGATCTTAATCGTACAGTGATTGAATTGAAACTGATGTGAAAGTGAACGCGCCCGTTGTGCTGTCGTATCTTAATCGTACAGTGATTGAATTGAAACCCGGCTAACAAGATTAAAGCCCGGTTGCTCATAGAATCTTAATCGTACAGTGATTGAATTGAAACTTAATACAACGTGCTTTTGTCATCGCTGATTTACCGATCTTAATCGTACAGTGATTGAATTGAAACTTCTTCAATTAAGGCTATTGAAATTTCGCCGGCAAATCTTAATCGTACAGTGATTGAATTGAAACAGTACTCATTTGCGAACTTCGAATCTCCGTGCGTTTATCTTAATCGTACAGTGATTGAATTGAAACATGAGGAATATAACTCAGTTGCTTTTCGTTGAACGGATCTTAATCGTACAGTGATTGAATTGAAACGGTTAGTCTTATCCGGGCAACTTTTAAAACAAGTTCTTTATCTTAATCGTACAGTGATTGAATTGAAACTGCATTGCCGGACACCTTTGCATTGCCGGACACCTATCTTAATCGTACAGTGATTGAATTGAAACTATGTTAACTGGAAGAAGGTAGAGAAATGGCTTATTAATCTTAATCGTACAGTGATTGAATTGAAACTTGGAAGAATCGGGGCTTGTTTTTTCTCAATTCCCAGATCTTAATCGTACAGTGATTGAATTGAAACTTGACCAAGCGGCAAAGTTTCTAAACATGAAAAAGAATCTTAATCGTACAGTGATTGAATTGAAACATGCATATTTAAAAGAACTTGTTTTAAAAGTTGCCCATCTTAATCGTACAGTGATTGAATTGAAACTGATCTTTGATAGCTTACGCATGTACTTCAATCCGGATCTTAATCGTACAGTGATTGAATTGAAACGCTGAAAAGAAAAGACAACAACTTGTCCGACCTGCGATCTTAATCGTACAGTGATTGAATTGAAACCTACGTGCAGGCAGCTAATGTGCATAAAACTATTGATCTTAATCGTACAGTGATTGAATTGAAACTCACTGATAATATCCGTATCGGCTCCCTGGTGGATATCTTAATCGTACAGTGATTGAATTGAAACCATTTACGAAGAACTTGAAGAATTATAAAAAAAGCCATCTTAATCGTACAGTGATTGAATTGAAACAACTTTAAATCATTGTTTTGTATTACATTCTTATAATCTTAATCGTACAGTGATTGAATTGAAACTGTTTCACAGTTTGCCAGGCACGAAAAGGTTTTTGAATCTTAATCGTACAGTGATTGAATTGAAACTCAATTTCTTTTCCCTGCTCAAGTATCGTTTCCTCTATCTTAATCGTACAGTGATTGAATTGAAATTACTATCAATTGCATCATATGTTTGAATTTCTCCTAATCTTAATCGTACAGTGATTGAATTGAAATTCATAAACGGTTAATTCTTTTCCCACCCTCACATTAGATCTTAATCGTACAGTGATTGAATTGAAATTTGAGCAAGTGAATAATTCTGATTCCCGCTGATAAATCTTAATCGTACAGTGATTGAATTGAAATTACCCTGTGGCTACTTTAATATAAAGTCATGGAAATCTTAATCGTACAGTGATTGAATTGAAATTGAACATCACGTTGTTAATGACATTGGGGAGCTTGAATCTTAATCGTACAGTGATTGAATTGAAATATAACTATATTGCTTGCGTCCGTATTTATGTATCTATCTTAATCGTACAGTGATTGAATTGAAATTATACCAGAAAGGTTACAAAAGACATTGTCGATGTGAATCTTAATCGTACAGTGATTGAATTGAAATAACCCTTACCTATTCGATAGCACAGGTGATTATGATATCTTAATCGTACAGTGATTGAATTGAAATCAATGAACTTTAAGTTATCGCAAAGCAGCTTGGTGATCTTAATCGTACAGTGATTGAATTGAAATACCGTTGCGGATTCTGCGTTAGTACAAGGAACTGGTATCTTAATCGTACAGTGATTGAATTGAAATTTTTACATCGAAAATTATTCGATATCGGGCTTTGTATCTTAATCGTACAGTGATTGAATTGAAATTATGATCTTTGGTAAATGACTGCCGCCCGGATTTGAATCTTAATCGTACAGTGATTGAATTGAAATAGATATCAAATGCATAGCAATAGAAAATTCAAATAATCTTAATCGTACAGTGATTGAATTGAAATTTAGGGTATGAAATGTTACTACAAAGAAACACAGATCTTAATCGTACAGTGATTGAATTGAAATCAGTTGAGGAATGCATACAAAAGGCTAATACAACATCTTAATCGTACAGTGATTGAATTGAAATAAGCTTACGCAGTTCGTTGCAGGTTCGACTCCTGCCCATCTTAATCGTACAGTGATTGAATTGAAATTGAAAGAGAAAATGAAGGGCGATGGTGATAAACAAAATCTTAATCGTACAGTGATTGAATTGAAATTAAATCAAAATCAGTATACACAGACGATGCAGAAAATCTTAATCGTACAGTGATTGAATTGAAATGGAAGTAAATGGAAGACAATGCCTGAGCTTATGTTATCTTAATCGTACAGTGATTGAATTGAAATGGTTCTAATCTTATTACCCCTTACGACATATGGAGATCTTAATCGTACAGTGATTGAATTGAAATACAAAAAGATTGATGAATACATTAAAAAGATTGATATCTTAATCGTACAGTGATTGAATTGAAATTTAATATTTTAAATATTTTTTTGGTAGATGATGTATCTTAATCGTACAGTGATTGAATTGAAATTCATAGGCTTCAAAATGAATACATCATCATTCATGATCTTAATCGTACAGTGATTGAATTGAAATTGAATAGCGTCAATACTGTCTCCTCCGGATTGCTGTATCTTAATCGTACAGTGATTGAATTGAAATAGTGTCTTCACGTTTGCATAGCTGCTACCCATTAATCTTAATCGTACAGTGATTGAATTGAAATCGAGCTTTGATTGTGATGATATTTGCTGGCAGGACTTTATCTTAATCGTACAGTGATTGAATTGAAATACAAGACAGTGGCTAAATGGTTTACGGAAGGAAAGAATCTTAATCGTACAGTGATTGAATTGAAATTAGATTGATACAAAATCTTGTTTTTGGATTGTTTCATCTTAATTGTACAGTGATTGAATTGAAATGCAATTCGAGATGAATTTTTAAAGTGGAAGAAGGCATCTTAATCGTACAGTGATTGAATTGAAATTATTTTACGGGCATCGAAATTGAAGCTAAAATAAAAATCTTAATCGTACAGTGATTGAATTGAAATCGGATTTAACATAACAGTCATCATCCTTACATAGTATCTTAATCGTACAGTGATTGAATTGAAATGTAGCCAGCAGGATGGGAGGTACTGTATCTTTCGATCTTAATCGTACAGTGATTGAATTGAAATCAGAATCTTTGATATATTTAATAGCCTTTTCTCTATCTTAATCGTACAGTGATTGAATTGAAATCATTAGAGCCATCGAGCTTTTCTTGAACTATAACATCTTAATCGTACAGTGATTGAATTGAAATTTACGGTATTGGTTGTAAGGATTGTTCCGTTAGGTTTAATCTTAATCGTACAGTGATTGAATTGAAATTCTTGAAGACTGGCAACGGCAATGCCCGATTCTACAATCTTAATCGTACAGTGATTGAATTGAAATTTAGTTCTAATTCATATCCTTATAATTGGAATACAAATCTTAATCGTACAGTGATTGAATTGAAATTTAAATATGACGCTAATAGATAGCCGGCAATACAAATCTTAATCGTACAGTGATTGAATTGAAATTCAATAGATAGCGGAAGTATTGGCGAAATATCGGTAATCTTAATCGTACAGTGATTGAGTTGAAATAACTTCAGCTTACTGCTCTGCACAATCCCTGATAAATCTTAATCGTACAGTGATTGAATTGAAATTTTTATGCGGTTTGGATTTCGGAGAGGGTCAGACTATCTTAATCGTACAGTGATTGAATTGAAATCGTTGGAGGGCAATTAACGGTGGTGTGTTTGGTAATCTTAATCGTACAGTGATTGAATTGAAATAGATTATATATCCTGTATTTCAACGAGTATCCTTATCTTAATCGTACAGTGATTGAATTGAAATTAAGGAACGCAGGGAGTATGAGATAACGGATTTTAATCTTAATCGTACAGTGATTGAATTGAAATTCGTAATGATAAAACATAATGACTTTTGCTGACAATTATTCCCGCTATGCGGATTGAATTGAAATTCGTAATGATAAAACCCCTCTACAGATTTAACATATCTTAATCGTACAGTGATTGAATTGAAATATTGGTAGGTTCTAAGTGAATCAGAAACGTAAGCAAACATCTTAATCGTACAGTGATTGAATTGAAATTTGCTTCCTCATTGCTCAATCCTTCAAATATGCGGATCTTAATCGTACAGTGATTGAATTGAAATATTAAAACGGGCGAGGCGGGCAGGATTCGAACCTGCAAATCTTAATCGTACAGTGATTGAATTGAAATTGTCAATAAAGAATAAATCTCTACATAAATTAATTAATCTTAATCGTACAGTGATTGAATTGAAATCGTTGGAGGGCAATTAACGGTGGTGTGTTTGGTAATCTTAATCGTACAGTGATTGAATTGAAATACAAATATGAATGTGGATGATAAGAAAATACACTTATCTTAATCGTACAGTGATTGAATTGAAATTGGGTTATGCCCTTATCCTTGCGATACCAGGTTAACAATCTTAATCGTACAGTGATTGAATTGAAATATCGCCAGGGAAATGAGAAATGTTCAATCTGCTGAATCTTAATCGTACAGTGATTGAATTGAAATTAGGTGAAGCAATGGACGACCTGGAAGACAGGCTTAATCTTAATCGTACAGTGATTGAATTGAAATCGAATTTCGATGCAAATGGTATAGGCGTTAATGAAATCTTAATCGTACAGTGATTGAATTGAAATAACGGTAGGTGATGAATACAAATTGCAGGCATTACTAATCTTAATCGTACAGTGATTGAATTGAAATTATTTCCGTTTGGCTTTGTTGAAATCTTAATGTTCGCATACTCAACTTTTGTTTCGTCAGGAAAGCTATCCAAGTAAAGTTCTGTTGTATTCAGCGAGCTATGACCTAGTGTTTCTTTAATAAAGACAATCCCAACGTTCTTCCGTTTCATCACCGTTGCATAAGCATGCCTAGCTTCATTATTTCGCACTTTCTGATTGATCTTCAAATCAATTCTGATAATTTCCATTTTGTCGTTAATCCATTTTGCAAAATCCTGACCTTTGAACTTAGCTTGCCTTGCATTTAAATCCTGGTGAAGAATCGGGAATAAATATTCATTGCCCGAGTCCACATTTTTTCTTCGTTCAATTATTTCCATTGCTCTTTTTGGAATTCCTATTTTTATTGGTCGTAAATCTTTCTTCTTTGTGTACATAGTTTTAAACCTAAAGAAATTCAAATATTGGTTATCAATATTTGCAGGCTTTAATCGAATCACATCGGCCACATTAATTCCGCTTAACAGATACATTAAAACCCAATAATCAAGCGCTTTACTTTCATCTTCGTCTTCTGGAACATAATCCAACAACTTCTTCAATTCATTATTAGGAAGTGCTTTCTTGACATTCCGTGTCGAAGGAATTTGATATTCCTTAAATGGATAGTTATCGGCTGACATTGCTTTCTTCCTTATCGAAAGATTTATTATTGCACGTAATTGCCGAAGGTAAGACCCTACGGTACTGAGAGAAGCTTTTCTTTCCAACATGTATCGTTCATAAGCGAGCAGAAATGTTGACGTTATATCCTGAAGGTGAAGATTTTTCCTATACCCAATCAAAGAGTTCATTGCTGTAGTATAAGCCATTGCTGAACCTATTCTTTCTTGTGTTTCCAACCCGGCAATATAGCTTTCAAACCAAACTTTAATCGATGTGCCAGCAATATTTGTTCTGTTTCTCAGATAGACATCCTCAAAGGCCACAAAAGAAAATGGAGACAAACCCTTGATGATGTTCTCTACCTTATTCTTTAAAGCATTGAGTTTGTTTCGAATACTTTTCAGCTCCTCATCTTTTAATTTATGGCCATTTATTTTTTTCCATTCCTCTTTTGTAAGATGAAAGATAGTTGGGTAACGCTCCTTATCTGGGCGGCAATAGATATTAAGCTTCACCAAACATTTCCCGTCCGAATTCGGCCTTGACGCATCTATAAAAAATGTAACACTGACATTCCCACTTTCCATAACACAACTTTTGAACGTAAATAATAGCCTTTCCTCTTCCTAATAATCACCAAAAATGTGACCTCAAATGTGACCTCAATGCCAAAATTAATAGGAAAAAAATGACACTATATCATATCAAAAATCATTCAAATGATTAATAAACAGTATTTTATGAAATAAAAATAAACAATATGCAAACAAAATTTTCGAGAATTTTGGAACTGTTAATCAGAGGGTCTCAGGTTCAAGTCCTGAAGGGGGAGCAAAACGGGAGTTTTAAAACGACTCAAAAATCGTTAAAACGGGTAAAACCCACGCCAGGCGAAAGTTTGACGTGGGTTTTAAATTTTCTTCAGGTTTTTAATTCACTCTAATTCCCACCAATTCTTTTACGGTTTCTTTTACGGTTTTTCGGCACATTTTTAATCGGGAAGACGTATGAACATACCGGTCGTAACACCCGTCATCAACTGGCGTAATGCCGCAAATGTTATAGAAATGTATTCCATTCACCTGCACATTTACCTGCATCCGCAGCCCAGCCGGTATTATATTCTTGGCAATGAAATGGGTAGAGATGCGTTTGCCGTCACCCTTTATTAAAGTGGAGAGCACATGTACATGTGGATGGCCGGCATCCTTATGCTGGTAAACCAGGTATGGCTGACCGCCAAAACCAACCTTGTTCATATATTCATCTGCCAGGTGAATAAAAAATTCTTTGTTAAGCCTATCCTTCTCTGACGGGTGAAAGTTGAGCGCCCTTCGCATTTCGTTCTAAATACAGACATAATTATAAGTGTAACAATAAGGTGAAAGTTGAGCGCCCTTCGCATTTCGTTCCCGTTTTATCATTATCCAGATACAAATGTACCCGCACATACGACTGCATAATTGGCAGTTGCCTTTCAAAAAAGAAGTAGAATTGAGCACCAAGTTGATTTTGGTAAATAGTGAGATAAGAAAGGAAAGTCAATGACCGGATTTGACTGGTTTGAAGAAACGATAGCAAGACGAAAAAGAGAAGTGCCTTTCAACCTGGAGGCTGCCATTAAGGCGCGTGAAGCTGATTTGAAAAAAGCTTTTATACCGATGACTTCAAACGTGGTGGTAGACGGCAATTTGATTACGGGACAAAATCCTTTCAGCTCAAAAGAAATGGCAAAGGTTGTTACCAGAGAACTTGAAGGGGAGCAAAGCCGTTCGGTTAAAAACTGAGCGGTTTTTTTATGTATTTTATTTATATTCTTCATTCGATTACTGCTAAATATTATGTTGGCTATACAACCCATATCAAACTTTGATTGCGTCAGCACAATGAGCAGGATTAGTTTAACCTACCCTCCAAATTTCAGACCACAGACTTTAAACGCCTTGTTCAGCTGCAGAGATAATGAAACAACCGCTGTAGCACTGAAAAGATTTATCAAACGAAAAACAATTATCCGAATTGTTACATCTACGGCACCGGGTCATACCCATGGCCGCCCCAGGGATGGCAGCGGCTGATACGTTTTACAGTAAGCCATAATCCTTTTATTAATCCATATTTTTTAAATGCCTCAATGCCATATTGCGAACATGTTGGTGTAAACCTGCACTTAGGTCCAAATATGGGAGATATAACAACCTGGTATAACCTGATTAACCAGATAAAAGGCAGGCTAAGTATTTGCAGTATTTTTTTCATCCGCTTTTTGAATAAGTCTTTCCAAAATTACCCTTAGTTTTTCATGCATTTGTTCGAAAGAAGATATTTCCTTACTTACGTACACAAAAAATATATTTATGTTTTTTTTTGTATCAACTAACTTTTGCAGAAGGGGATCTTTTTGAAGACGATATGCTTCTCTTGTAATTCTTTTTATCCGGTTACGGTCAACCGCCTTTTTAAAATTTCTTGTACTAACGGTAACGCCTGCCTGTAGTGATTGTACTTTATTATTACCATCTCCTGTTGATATTAAATAATGCACTTTAAACGGGTAAATAAAAAAGCTTTCCCCGGCATTAAACAACCGATCAATGCTTTTGCGGCTTTTTAACCGTTCTGCTTTTTTTAAAGTGAATTTCTTTGCCAATGGTATACAAAAATAGCCCTGAAACAGGGCTATGAATGATTTTATTATAATGATCTGCCGGTAGCAGATCAAAAGCGTATATTATTTTGCTCCTTTCTCGTCGGAAATAGTAAGCTTTTTACGGCCTTTTTTACGACGGCTTGCCAATACTTTGCGGCCGTTTGCAGTTTGCATACGTTTACGGAAACCATGTACTGTTTTGCGACGGCGCTTATGCGGCTGAAATGTACGTTTCATTTTATTTTACTTTTTTCACTTTTTGAATAATAGCCCGGAGAAGCGGACAGTTTTCAAAGCCATTTACCTTTTGCAGACGGGTCACCACACCCTTTCCGCCCAGGCTGGATGAAAGGACGGCAAAGGTAAGGGTTCACAATCATATTTCAGGCATTTTTTCCTGTAAGTTTTACCTCATCCATATCGGTATGTTTTGCATTAGTATGCCTGCCTAAAAATATACCGGCGTGCGCGTCAAAATCTGCCGGTGAATCGGTGGTAAAAAAAGCCAGGTTACCATTTTTACTGCATCTTTCTTCCATTTCAGGGTGACGAACCAGGTAATGGGCAAGGCTATCCGCCACAATTTCTCCCTGTGATAACAGGCTTATTCCATCAGGCAAAAACTGCTGTATTTTATTTTTTAACAAAGGATAATGCGTACAGGCTAGCAGTATAGTATCTATATCTTCAGATTGATTCAATAATTTTTTTAGCTCTTTTTCAATAAAATAATCTGCGCCGGCGCTATTATATTCATTATTTTCAACCAAAGGCACCCACATAGGGCATGCCTGCTGAAACACGTTTACTTCAGGATAAAATTTATTCGTTTCAATAATATAAGATTCAGATAAAACGGTACCTGCTGTTGCCAGTATACCAACTTGTTTTGTCTGGGTATAATCGCCAATCTTTTCTGTTGTTGGGCGTATTACCCCCAATACACGATTGCCGGGAGCTATTTTGGGAAGATCATTTTGCTGTATGGTGCGCAATGCTTTTGCAGAAGCGGTATTGCAGGCCAATATTACCAGCGGGCATCCTTTTGCAAAAAGCCATTGCACACACTCTAACGCGTAATGATACACGCTTTCAAAAGACCTTGTTCCATAAGGCGCACGGGCATTATCGCCCAGGTAAATATAATCGTACTGCGGCAGCTTTTTTATAATCTCTTTTAAAACCGTTAGTCCGCCATATCCCGAGTCGAATACGCCAATTGGCTGTTGATTCATACAACAAAGAAAAGATTTCAGCTTAAATAAAAAAAGCCGCCCCTTCCCGGAACGACTTATATAAATCTATTTTGTCAGATGAACATTGCAAAATGTGAAGATGTCCTTCTATTCGCCATTGCCCATTCACATCTCTTATTGTTTCTTTGCACCTGCGGCTGGTTTCGCGGCTTCTTTTGTTGCAGGCTGATCAACACCAGTAGCGCCTGCCGGTAATTTAACGCCTAATTTTTTTGCAATTAAAGGTAACAGGTCATCTGTTTGTGGTGCAACCAGTAAAGCATCCTGCTTAAATACCCAGGTATACCCGTTTTCTTTAGCTACAGTATTGATCAGCTCAAATGCTTTAGAAAAATAAGGATTCAATACTTCACCCTGTTTTCTTTGTAATTCACTTTGCATAAACTGATCCCAGTTTTGCAGGATCTGCGCATACTGCGCTGCTTCGTTTTGTACAGTTTGTTTGATAGCCGCAGGGGTAGCAGGTGATTTGGCTATGGAATCTTTACGTTTGTATTCATTCAAATAAAATGGTAAAGCGTTTTCAAGCGAGTCTTTACGGAATTTCTGCAAAATTGAATCTGCTTTTTTAATATCAGGCATAATAGACACTACATCTTCAAGGCTGGCATGCCCGAATTTATTCTGGGCATTTGCATAGTTTCCAATCAATACCAGTGCAAAACTTACCGCTACCAGGGATAAAACCTTTTTCATATTAATTTTAATGTGCTTTTTAATTGTATGTAAAGATGAAAAATTGATTCAGTTAGTTTGGTTGATAAAAGCCTTTAACATTTATTTAGTTGTCCCAAGCATTTTCAAAATATCTTCACTACGGTCTAATTTGGGGTCGGCAAAGATAACGGTAATTCCTTCACTTTTGTCCAAAATAAAATCGTAACCTTTTTCCACAGCCAGTTTCTGCACCGCATTATAAACCTTATCCTGTATGGGTTTTATGAGTTCCTGCCGCTTTTTAAACAGATCTCCCTCAAAACCAAAACGTTTACGCTGCAGATCACGCAGTTCCTTTTCTTTATTAAATAATTCGTCTTCCCTTTTCTTCTTTAAATCATCACTCAGCATTACCTGCTCGGCATCAAAATCACGGTACATTTTATCAAGATTATTCTGCAGCCCGTCTAATTCTTTTTGCCATACTTTGCTGAAATCATCCAACTGTTTCTGCGCGTCTTTATATTCAGGAAGCTTATCCAGGATAAATTTTGTATCAAGAACAGCATAGCGTTGCGCATTTGCTGTAAAAGCGGCAAAACATATACAGGCTATAAAAAATATCTTTTTCATGTGTTGTTGTTTTAAGAGTTATGCTGAATATACGCTGTAAAATACAGCATTTCAGTTTAGGTTTCTGCCTAAGGTTGCCAACCTTGTAGATAAGTGTTATCAAATTAAAAGTATCCGTTTAAAGGTTGGCAACCTTTAATTTATTCCGGTTCAAAGCCAAGCATAAAGGTAAACCTGGTTGCATCTTTAAAGGTTGCACCCGGAACTGCAAGGCGGTCAAGCCCCAGCCCATAGTCAAACCCAAGCAAACCAAACATCGGCAGATAGAATCTTGCACCCAGGCCCACAGAACGGCGTAAGCGAAAAGGATTCCAGTCTTTAAACTCATACCATCCATTGGCTGCTTCAAAAAACGCCAAACCGTATATTGTACTGCTGGGGTTAGTGGCAAAGGGATACCTTAACTCCATGGTATATTTATTAAATATAGTGAAGAAGGTTGTGGTAGATTGCTGATCGGGATTAACAGTAGGATCAGAATTATTGTATACCGGGTAACCTCTGTGTGCAATGATATCATATCCTAAAATACCAAAGTTGTTGGTTAAGCCGGCATCACCCACCTGGAAACGTTCAAACGGAGAGATATCAAGGTTTTTATTATACCTGCCAATAAAGCCATATTTAGCAGCGAACTTCAACACGAATTGCCTGTTTTTTTCTTCGCCTGCCGGCCTGCCTAATGGCACATACCATTCTGCGTTTACGCGCCATTTATGGTACTCAACCAGCTTGTATTTATTTTCTGTATTCTTAAGACTTGCTTCGCTTCTGAACAAAGAATAAGGTGGTGTAAATGCACCGCTGATCATAAAGCTGGATCCACCGGTTGGGAATATCGGCTGATTGATGGATGAACGTGATAATGTAAGCTTGAGGTTTACAATATTGGATGTGGCATTTGATAAGCCGGAAAAGAAACCAGGGTAGTTCTTTAATTTATACTGCGTGTAATTCAGCGCATATATCAATGTAAAATAATCATCCGGCCATTTCAATTGCTTTCCTAATGAAATTGATGCGCCAAAAGCTTTAAGGTAAGACGAATCTGCTCTTTCGTTGGTATACCTGTAGGTATAAGGATCCCATGCATTAGCGTATTTGGAGCTATACAGGCTTATGGTAAACGAATTTCTCTTTTTACCACCCAGCCAGGGTTCTGTAAATGAAAAGTTGGTGGAGCGGAAATACCTGCCGTTAGACTGGAAACGAAGGCTCAGCTTCTGCCCGTCTCCTGAAGGCAGCGGACTCCACGAAGATTTTTTGAAGATATTGCGGATAGAGAAATTGTTGAATACAACGCCCACAGTACCTGTTAAACCAATACCGCCACCCCAGCCGGCGCTAAGCTCCAACTGGTCAGAAGATTTTTCTTCGAGGGTATAGCCAATATCCACCGTTCCGTCATCCGGATTAGGAACCGGGTTGATGCCAATTTTTTCCTGGTTGAAATATCCGAGGTTTGCAATTTCTCTTTGAGATCGGATCAACATATCCCTGCTGAATTTATCGCCGGGCAATGTTCTCAATTCCCTTCTTACCACATGTTCCTTTGTTTTATCGTTGCCTGAAATTGTAATTCTCTTAATAGTTGCCTGCGGTCCTTCGGTAATACGTATTTCATGATCTATCGTATCGTTATACACAGAGGTTTCAACAGGGTCCACGCGGAAAAACAAATATCCATTGTCTGAATAAAGACTGCTTACATCGCCGCCGCCGTCAGCAGACATCTGTTTGCCGAGACGTTTATTCAGCGTTTCAATATTGTATATATCACCCTTTTTTACACCAAGAATTACCGATAGTAATGAATCGGAGTATTTGGTATTTCCCCTCCAGGTAATATTTCCAAAATAATATTTGCTGCCCTCATTAACTTTAATAGCTACGTTCAGATTTCCCTTCCTGCTATAGAATAATGTATCTTTTTCTATAACAGCATCGCGGTAACCAAGAGCATTATAATACTCAAGCAATTTCTCTTTATCTTCTTTATACTTTTTTTCGTTGTATTTGGCTGAGCTGAAAACTTTAAATCTGAAATACGGGTCTAAATAATCCAGTGTTTTTGTTGGCGATAAAAAGCCATAGTTTTTTAAGTATTCTTTGAAAGAGATACGTTCTTCTTTACCATAGGGGCTTTTAGTTGTATCCTCATACAGTGAAAGCCTGGTTTTTTCTTTTGTACCTTTTAATTGTTTCTTTAATTTAAGATCACTAATATTTTCATTGCCTGCAATGATAATATTGTTAATCCTCACTTTGACTCCTTTCTCCACAACAAAAATCAAATCAACACCATTTGTATATGCAGTATCGGGTCTTTCTATCACATTAACTGATGCGCCCTGGAAACCTTTCTCTATGTAAAATTTTTGGATCGCGTCAATAGCATTTTGCTTTCTTGCTTCTGTTACTACCTGGCTGGCAGTAATAGCAATTTTCTCTTTTAAATCAGTTGCTTCAGCTTTTTTTACACCTCTGAAAATTACTTTTGATAAACGGGGACGCTCTACTGCGGCTATTTCTACCCATATCCTGTCGCCTTCTACTTTAGTAATGTATACCTCAATGTCTGCAAACAGGTTTTGCCCCCAAAGTTTTTCAATAGCCTTCGAAAAATTATCGCCTCCGGGTATTCTTACCTCATCACCCACATTTAATCCGGAGATTGAAGTAACAAGATTGGGGTCGAAATACTGAGTGCCTGTTACTTTTATTTCAGCAATAGTATATTTTTTAGGAATAGCCTGATTGAAGATCCCCATCAATGCGGGGTCTACTGAAGTAGTTGGTATCGTATCATTTACCTGTGCGTTAGTTTTGGTTGAAATAAAACTTAATCCAAGTAAAATAGTCAAAATCGTGCAGAATCTTTGCATCCGTTTTTTAAGTTTCGCCCGGCAAATTAACGGGATTAATTAAAATGGTTTGTTAAAACAATGAGAGTTACAATAGCTTCAAAGTGTATCTGTAGCTGCATTGCCTTTAATCTGGTCTCCCGTTTTTCCAAATCTTCTTTGTCTTTGTTGAAAATTAATGATGGCTTCATATAAATGTTCCTTGCGGAAATCAGGCCAACGCGTATCTGTAAAATACAACTCAGCGTAAGCAAGCTGGTATAATAAAAAATTGCTTATCCTGAATTCACCGCTTGTTCTTATCATTAATTCGGGATCAGGATATGCGCTTGTTGATAAATAATTCCTTAAAGTGTCTTCACCAATTTGCTGAGGAGTTAATTTTTCTTGTTGCACATCAGCGGCAATAAGCTTTACCGCATTTACCAACTCCCACCTTGAACTGTAGCTTAATGCAATAATCAGTGTAAGTCCATTATTTTTTCCTGTTAGCTCAACGGCTTCAATCAACTCTTTGCTGGCATATTCAGGCAGCATATTAATATTGCCGATTAACTGAAGCCTTATATTATTTTTATTAAGTGTGCCCACTTCCTGGCGAATAGTATCTGCCAGTAAAATCATTAATCCGTTTACTTCCGGTTCAGGCCTGTCCCAGTTTTCAGTGCTGAAAGCATATAACGTGAGATATTTAACCCCCAATTCAGCACATCCTTCAACAATATTGCGCACGCTTTCCACTCCATGATAATGACCAAACAGGCGGTCTTCTCCCTTTTCCTGCGCCCATCTTCCATTGCCATCCATAATAATGGCAATATGCTGCGGAAGCCGGGATTTGTCAATATTATGCATCAAAGACATCGGTACAATTTAAAAAAGTCAGACATCATCCGACTTGCGGCGCAAAGATATAAAGATTAGGCAGGAATGAGGCAGCTATTTTGCATGATTATCAGACCTGTGCTTTTTTCTATACAGACGCCTTATTTTTCCGGAAATACTTACAGGCAGGTTGTAAACCACATACTTCGCATTTTGGATTGCGGGCAATGCAAATATACCTTCCGTGCAGAATAAGCCAGTGATGCGCTTTATAAATTAGCTCGGAAGGAATATGCTTAATCAACTGTTTTTCAGTAGCCAGCGGGGTTTTGGCGTTCCTGGTAAGCCCTATTCTTGCAGAAACCCTGAACACATGGGTATCAACCGCCATATTGGGTTGTTTATCAACTACCGAGGTAATTACATTCGCTGTTTTTCTGCCAACTCCCGGCAGGCGAACCAACTCATCTACTGTTAAAGGCACTTCTCCATTAAAATCATTCACCAGCATATTGGCCATGCCTATCAGGTGCTTTGTTTTGTTATTGGGGTAAGAAATGCTCTTTATATATGGAAATAGCTCATCAAAGCCGGCTTTTGAAAGTGCTTCCGGGTCAGGATAACGCTGAAAGATTACCGGGGTTGTAAGATTCACTCTCTTATCCGTACACTGTGCTGAAAGAATAACGGCAACCAGCAGTTGGTAAGGGTTGTCGTACACTAATTCTGTTTCAGCCACAGGAACATGCTGCTGAAACCAGGAAATAACGAAATTATAGCGTTGCTGAAGCGTCATTTAGGTACGCATTTTAACCACAAAATGCACAAAGATTTTACACAAAGAAAGCACAAAGCCATGATTTGACCAGCAATACGCTTAGCGTGCTTTGCGATATACTTTGAGTGCTTTGTGTAGCAAATCCTGTTCCGCCGCTGCGAACACCGGAATTTGTGGCAGGAAATATATCAATGGTTATTTTAAAAACTAATCTTAAACAGCTTCTAAGTGTTTCCATATATTTTAAAAAATCATTCTGTGATTTCAAAATATAGGCTTATCTTTTCTACAGCTTAAACCAATGAAAATGTTTGGATACCATCCCCAAACCAACAACAATACAAAATGTGCCGCAAGGGCATACAGGTTGCTATTTATAGCGTTTCTTATGAGTTGCGTATTCGTTTCCTTTTCTCAAATTCCAATACCGCAGTTTAAGCCATTTCAGCCAATAGAGCCGGGCAAAAGCCCGCAGTTTCAATCCGCTCCTTTATTTCAGCCGCAAAGATTGAAATCAATATTGCCCAATGACCCTTATGAGCAACAAAATGAGCGTATAAGGCAACAACCTCAAATAACTCCTGCTCAATTGCAACGTTCACCCAATAACTACTACTTATCAGGAGAAGAACGGAGAGAGCAGGAATACTATTATAAAGTAAGGTCTGGCATTTATCAGGAGCATCTTGAACTATTACTGCAAATGAATCCGAATGAATTTTCCATAATTAAAGCCATTTACCTTACCGAAAGCGCGTGGTATGACAACCCACCTTCTTTTGAAGAATTTCAAATCAAGATTAAGAAATATGCAACAGCAGTAAAACAGCTTTTGTTGCGGGAAGGATTAGATACAAAGAACAACACCGCCATAAATTACGGTGTGCAGCAGCTATATAAAAAGGATAATACTTATTACGATAAGCAATCCGGTAAAACTTATCGCTTTTCAAAACTTAGTTACGATTTTAACGATTATATGGGTGATAAAGACTTCCGGAATATGTTTGTAAGCAAGTTGTTGAATACGGAAAAAGGACAATGCCATTCTTTGCCATTACTATATCTCTGCATTGTAGAGTTATTAGGCGGTAAAGCATATCTTTCCTTGTCTCCCAATCATTCTTTTATCCAGCATTTTGATGCGGGTGGCAGCAGATACAATTTTGAAACAACCAATGGCAACCATGTAACGGAAAGCTGGATGATGCAATCTTCTTTTGTAAGTACGGTTGCACTGGCTAATAAAACTTATCTCGATACATTATCCGGCAGGCAATTATATGCTCATATTTTAAGCGACCTGCTTTTAGAATACAGGATGGAATTAGGGTATGATGCTGTAACAAATGCTATCTCACAGAGGATACTGGATATTGACCCCGGCAATATGGTGGCTTTAATGGAACAGGCAAATATTGCCACATTCGAGCTTGATGATATAATTAGGGAATCAGGCTATCCTCCTCCCGCTCAAATAAAACAATATTCCCGTATTGAGCAGGCATACTATAAAAGGCAGGTTGCCTATAAAAGAATAGATGATAAAGGTTTCCAGGAAATGCCGCCGGAAATATATCAACGCTGGTTGAGATCAATGGAAGAGGAAACACAAAAACAACAGAGTGAGCAGGAATACAATAAGCTGTTACAGGAATTGAAAAAGCTAAAAAACGTAAAACCAACTTTAAAGAATACCCCTAAAAAATAAAATTTACATCTTAACCTACACTATATGCAACCAAAAATATCCTTTACAGCATTGCTACTGTTCTGTGTAATCGTTGTTACGAATGCGCAAAATCCGTACAAAGAAATTGGTAAGCAGGGCAAAACTCTTACGCTCACCAAAGGTCAGTTCAATGAAGCTTTTGACGAGGAAGACGTGCAGCAGATTGGCACTGTCTTGGTGAATATCCGAACCATGAAAGTAGTGAAAATGATGACGGAAGATGAGGCTGAAAAAAGATTAGATAATACAGTTGGAAAAAGATTTTTAAGTGTTGATCCTATTGCCAGAAACTTCCCATGGATTAGCCCATACTCATATGCAGAAAATGATGTAATTAGAAGTATTGATTTAGATGGAGCAGAGAAAAAAGTAGTTGTTCATTGGGTGTCAGGCTTTCATGCTGATGGAAAACCTAAAGTAATAAAAACGGCAGTTGATATAGACAGAAACGTAAAATTCATAGAAATTTTAGCTCAGTCAAGAAAACCAACAGGAAAGGAGTATGCACATACGGAGTTATATTATGCATTACCAAACGGAGATTTTATACAAGGACAGACGTTAAGGGAAGAAATTAGTCCTTCTAAACCTAAACCTTCTGCAAATTATGACTACACGCAAACCTCAATTCCACGAAAAGGAGAAGAAGATAATGGTTATATGCTGAGGGATCTTGATGGAGGTAGCCCAGGTCTTTTTTCAGCCATTGAACTTGCATTTAGAGATTCCAAAGCTCCTGATAATTATCCAACAATGGAGAGTTTAGGTGGTGTTGATGCTGCATTAATTGTAATGGGTGCTCCTTTTCAGATAAAAGGAATGCAAGCCATGTGGGTAAGGGAAAGTACCTCTGGATGGTCGTCATTTTCAAAAGCCTATCAAAAACAAATAGCTGGACAAGAAGGACAAGCCTTATTATTAAATGGAACTAAATTTGATGGGCTTGTTAATGGAACATTATTAGATGCCAAAGGAAAATATGCTTTCTTGCTAGAAAAAGGGTGGGCACAGGAAGGGTTGTTAAAGCAAGCTGCGCGACAAATAAAAGCAGCCAATGGCACAAAGATTGAATGGCATTTTGCAGAAGAAGAAGCTGCTAACATGGTTAAACGATTATTTAATGAAAAGGGAGTTAAAGGGATTGATGTACATTACACCCCTTCTATTTCTAATCCGTAGTAATGATTATTTTATGATTGATAGTTACTTTTTAGGAATGTACTGGGGAGTAAGACAGGAAAACTTAGAAGTATGTTCAACTAAGCTTTATAATACTTTTTACTTTCTTAAAGAATTTGATGTTAGTTTTAAGGAATGGTATAAGACTAACAAACCAAGGAAAGGGCAAATTGTAGGACCGATAGCCTCTGATCTGCAATCTTTGAAATCACTACTAATAAAGGGGCAAAATCTCAATGACTTAGGAGGGATACTTGAAGATTTAGGTTATTTAGTGCATGTAAAATCTTGTAAAGACTATAGCAAAGCTCATATTTTATCAATTAGTTGTGGCAGTTATTTTAAGCAAGTATCCAATAGCGTAACTCTGAATATTGGAGGGAATGAAAACTACAAAAATTTGATGAACGTTGAAGTATTAAAAAAGCTATTTTTTGGGCTTGCTGATATTTGGCATCCTAAAAGCGGAAGAATTAAATGTAACGAGGATGAGTTGTTTTCTAAAACTTTTCTTTCAGCAAGATTTGATTCTTAGATTGATCACAAGATCATATTATTAAAATAAGAAGTATTGAAAAAAAGTTTTGCTTTATCATTAGCAATTTTGTTCTGGCATTGCACTTCTTTATATTCACAAGTCAACCGTGTGGATTCTTTTGAGGTACGTTTAAATGATTACCTGCTAAACCTCTCAAAACTCGAAAATCTTTTGGAAATAGATGGACAATTTGCACAAGGCGTTTTTATCGTGGAAGAGTTTCAAAGTCAACAAGAGATGGAGTTAAATGATTTTGAGAGAAAGATTAATAGCTTAACTGATTTTATTATTGAGCAGTATAATACCAATAGCTTAAAAAAATATCGTCAACCTGATAGTATAAATTATCTAAAAAATTTGACACTTTTCAAGATGATTTTTGATTCTGTACTAGTTAATTCCAATGCTTCGAGTAAAACTAAACTGATATCTTTTTCATATTATAATGACGATGCTATTGGCAAAGCAAATGCATTGGTAGTTGATTTACTAGAAACCGGCAAAGGAGACTGCCATAGCCTTTCATATCTCTACAAAATCATTGCCGATAAAATCGGCGCTAAATGCTGGTTTGCACTTGCTCCTAATCATATCTATATCAAGAACTTCAGTGAGCAATATGGTTGGTACAATACTGAACTCACAAGCAGAAGTTTCCCCTCAGATGCATGGATAATGGCGTCAGGCTATATATCTGCCGATGCCATACGCAGCAAAATATACATGGATACTTTAAGTAACCAACAATCTATCGGATTGTGCGTGCTTGATCTTGCAAAAGCCTATGAATACGAAACAAAGAATTACTATGATGGTTTTATTTTAAAGTGCTGTGATCTTGTACTGGAATATCACGCTACTAATCCAATGGCTTTGTTATTGAAAGCTGAGACCTTAAAGAAGGTTTACCTGAAACAAAAAAATGAAAATGCTCCTACAGCCAGGCAGGCTTATGATGATATGGAAGCAGCTTATATTACCCTTGCCAAACTGCATTACCGGGAAATGCCAAAAGAGATGTATGATAAGTGGGTAAAGCAAATACAACATAGCAGCGGCCAACCTAAATGATAAACCTGATATACGCTGGAATTTCACTTTTAGAAAAAACTAAGGCAATCTAAATTCTGGAAGCTGCGTAAGATTGCTTCACCCGCCGCATCATACGTTTAATTCAAACTTCATGCGGGCGGGTTCGCAATGACGCGAGAGTCTTTGTATTTTGCTATCAGTATTAAATCAAAGCGTATTACCAAAAGCGAAATCTCTGCTGATATACAGTATACCACGTCAATTTTCCCTACATCATCTTATCTTGCACTAAACATAGTTAATGCTTATGCAAACGGATTTTCTTGTCATTGGCTCTGGCATTGCCGGGCTTACCTACGCTTTAAAAGTTGCTAAAACCTGCCCTGATAAAAAGGTGCTGATCTTCACCAAAACAACTTCCGATGAAACCAATACCAAATATGCGCAAGGCGGCATTGCCGGTGTGTGGGATAATGAAAAAGACAGTTTTGACAAGCATATTGAAGATACACTGATAGCCGGTGATGGATTATGCAATGAGCATGTAGTAGAAATAGTGGTGAAAGAAGGCGTTGACAGAATAAGGGAAATTATTGACTGGGGAGCAAGTTTTGATAAGGATGATGATGGCGATTATGCTTTAGGCAAGGAAGGCGGCCACAGCGAATACCGTATACTGCATCACAAAGACGTAACCGGCCGAGAAATGGAAAGAGCCCTGCTTGAAGCCATAAAGCGGCAGCCCAATATTGAAATGATTACACATTGTTTTGTGGTTGATATTATTACGCAGCATCATCTCGGTTACCTCGTTACCAAAGCCACGCCTGATATTGAATGTTTTGGGGTATACGCCTTAAATCTTCATACAAAAAAAATAGAAAAAATTTTGGCCTCCATTACCCTGCTGGCAACCGGAGGTAACGGGCAGGTATACCGCACCACTACTAACCCCGCTATTGCTACAGGAGATGGTATTGCTATGGCATACCGTGCAAAAGGACGAATAGAAAATATGGAATTTATGCAGTTTCACCCTACCGCGTTATATGAAGCCGGTTTAAGAGGACAGGCGTTTTTAATAACTGAAGCCGTTTGGGGCGACGGCGGCATTTTACGCAATATAGATGGCGAAGCTTTTATGGAAAGATACGACGAACGTAAAGATCTTGCCCCACGTGATATTGTGGCAAGAGCCATAGATAATGAAATGAAGCGAAACGGTACTGAACATGTGTGGCTCGATTGCCGGCATATGGATAAAGAAAAATTCATTCATCACTTCCCGAATATTTATGAAAAATGCATGTCGATGGGAATTGACATCACCAAAAACATGATACCTGTTGCACCTGCAGCACACTATAGCTGCGGCGGTATTAAAACAGATGAATGGGCAAGAACATCTATCAAACATTTATACGCCGCGGGCGAATGTGCTTCCACAGGATTGCACGGCGCCAACCGCCTTGCCAGCAATTCACTGCTTGAAGCAATGGTATTTGCGCACAGGGCTTATGCAGACGCGGTAAAGAAAATAAAAGACAGCTCCGGCAAAGAATGGGGAATGTGGGACAGGAACAATATCCCGGACTGGAGAGCGGAAGGTACAACAGCGCCCAAAGAAATGATCCTTATCACGCAAAGTCTTAAAGAACTGCAATTGCTGATGAGTGATTATGTTGGTATTGTAAGAACCAATGTACGTTTGGAAAGAGCAATGCGCCGTTTAGACTTATTGCATGAAGAAACAGAAGAATTATATAAAACCACGGAAGTATCTCCCCAGCTTTGCCAGTTGCGCAATATGATCACTGCAGGATATCTGATTGTGAAGTCTGCAACATTCAGGCATGAAAGCAGGGGATTGCATTACAATACGGATTATTTGCAGAAGAGTGATATTGTACAGAATATTGTTTTGTAGATGACGATGAGTGATCAGCTTTCAGCCCTGAGAGCAAAAGTATCCTGTTTCTTAAGCAAGGAGAAAGTTAATGGATGTTTTCGCATGCTCATCGCCGATTGCTGACACAGTACCATAGCTGAAAGCTGACTGCTGATAGCTTATCTCAACACCATCTGCCGGTCTTTATCCAAACGCAGCAATATAAAAATCATCATGCTGAATGTTACAAGGGAAAGCCCGCCATAACTTACAAACGGCAGCGGAATACCAATAACCGGTGCAAGCCCCATTGTCATACATAAATTAATAGCGATATGGAAAAACAATACAGACGCAACGCCGTAGGCATAACATCTGCTGAAAGTACTTCGTTGCCGTTCTGCTATTGTAACAATGCGAAACAGTAATGCAATATAAATAGACAGAAAAATCATGCTGCCTACAAAGCCAAACCCTTCACCAATCGTACAGAAAATAAAATCTGTTCTTTGTTCCGGTACAAAGGAATAACGGGTTTGTGTTCCCTTTAATAATCCTTTGCCCGTTAAACCACCGCTACCAATAGCTATCTTGCTCTGCTTTACATTATAGTCGCCATCATCTTTTTTCGTTTCAGTGTTTTTAGCAATGTCTGCCGCTGCTGCCGCATCTTTGGGTATATAATCTTTACCCAGCGTATCGTAAATACGTTTTACCTGGTAAGGCTCCAGCACATGATCAAAAATAAAAGGCACTGCAAAGCGCTGAATACCTACACATACAATCCAGATACCAAGAATACTGAATAAAACAGATTTGTATCTTTTGATCTGTCTCCGCATCAGGTATATAGCAAGTCCTGCTATTCCGGTAAGTATCAGAGCCAATATATTAGGATCTACGAGCAAAGTGGCTACAACCAGTATAGCAAAAGAAAAACCTATAACAAGAATAATTGCGGGCAGGCCTTCCCTGAACATTACCAGGAAGAATGAAAAATACACCAATGCTAAACCTGTTTCGCTTTGTGCAATGGCCAGTATTGCCGGTGCAATTACTATTGCCGCTGCTATAAGTTGAGATTTTGTTTTGGTAAAATCCGTCTCCATGCGGGACAGATATTTAGCCAATGCAAGGTTTGCAAAAACAATACAAAGCTGTATGGGCTGCAACTGAAGCGCGTTACCAAACTTAATAATCGATTTTGTTCCTTTCACATTTGAGTGAAAAGGAAATACAAGTAATAACAACAAAATCCCGAAGGCATACCAAAGGTTTGCTGTTGCAGTAAAAAACTTACTATCTGTTAAAAGCACTGCAATGCCGGCTACAACAGATATTAAAAAGAAGATAGCCTGTTTGCTGTAATCTGTTTTGAAAGAAAGAAAAGTACGAACAATATCATCTCCCTCCTTATAAGTTGCGGCAAAAATACTCACTATGCCTATGCAGCATAATAATATATACAACCACAGCAACAGCCCGTCTATACCTCTTGATATTTCAGGTTTATTCAAACTCATACCAATCTCTGCTTTTTAAAATGTTTATCATCAACAAAAAGAAACGCCTCTTTATAAAATAAGATACTCCTGCTGCGGCTATTGCCATACTTTTTGTATGAAACGGGAGCAGCAATTTGTTGTTTAATTATTGGGGTTTGCTGTTGTTTCTTTTCAACAACAGGCGTTTTATTTGAGCTAACTGTAGTATTATCCTGTTTTGATGGGTTTTCAACTTTAACGCTGCGCTGTTTTAAATACTTTTTAATATAGCTGCTGTCTTTTCTTAAATTGAAATAATAATATGCTCTTGTTGAATCAGCGATAAATTGTTTTCTTTTAAGATAAGTCGGCATAAGGTTGGCAGCAGCAATCCTTTCCACATCTTTTATTTTTTCCGGCCTGATCGAATCTGTAAGGTATTTTTCAATAAGGAAAGATGCGATAGGCGCTGCCCAGGTGGCGCCGAAGCCGGCATTTTCTACGGCTACTGCTATAGCAATTTTAGGATCTTCTCTTGGCGCAAAGCAAACAAACATAGAATTGTTGGGAAGTTTTATTCTATGCCCGTCAAGCACCGTATATTTTTCCGCAGTTCCTGTTTTTGCACAAATATTTATACCCGGAATTTTTGCAACACGGGCTGTTCCGCTTTCAACCACATCCTGCATACCGGCGTGAATGGCTTCATATGCTTCATCGGGAATATGAGTAAGTGGTTCATGTTTTATTCTGAAAGGTTTCAAAATACTGTCTGCCGGCGTTTCATTATCAATTTTTTCCACAAAATGCGGTGTGTAATAATACCCTTTATTAGCAATTACACACATAGCATTTGCAAGCTGCACAGGGGTTACCTGCATCTTGTCCTGGCCAATACCTAATGTTACGTTAGTGCATGAGTTCCACTGGTTGCGATATATTTTATTGTATAGTGTGGTATCTGGTATGCTGCCGGGCAACTCATTGGGGAGATCAACGCCCAACTTTTCTCCCCATCCAAAAGCATTCATATAATCTTTCCACCTTGTATACCCGGCTTTTGTATTATGATCTTTAGGATTATCAACTGTCATCCTGTATATCTGTGAAAAATAAGAGTTGCAGGAGTTGGCCAAGGCAAGCCGCATGTTAGCAGCATGTCCCGGATTATGGTGTTCACATTTAATCACTTTTCCGCAACCGTAATATGCACCACCGCAACTAACTCCATAATTTGCATTAATCACCCCTAAATCAAGCGCTACCAAACCGCCTACAGGTTTAAACGTAGAGCCCGGCTCATATAAACCGCGCGTTGCCCTGTTCATTAACGGCGCCGAAACATCAAGCGCCATTCTTGCATAATTTTTTTGCCGGGTGCTGCCGGTAAGATCATTAGGGTCAATAATTGGTCCTGAAACCATTGTAAGTATTCCTCCTGTTTTAGGGTCAATAGCTACAATGCTTCCTACTTTATTGGCCATTAATTTTTCAGCTAATTGCTGCAGTTCTATATCAATATATGTACGAAGATTACGGCCGGCTTTTGCAGAAGTATCGTATTTACCTCCTTCCCATGCGCCCTGTATTCTGTTTTTGTTATCCTTTATCCGGTGTTGTACACCCCGCTGACCCATCAGTACGCTTTCATAAAATTGTTCCAGGCCAGATCTTCCCACATAGTCTCCCATCTGGTAAAAATTATTACTCCGCCTTATGATGGCGGTATCAACTTCACCAATATCTCCCAATAAATGTGCGCCCGCTTTAAAAGGATAAGTACGAATGGGGCGCTCAACCAATGTAAAACCCGGGAAACGCCAGATGTTTTCCTCCAGCTTGGCCTGCAAATCGATGGATAGTAATCCTTCAAAAACAGAAGGTCTGTAACGCCCGTTTTTTAAAATAGCTGTAACAATTCTTGCCTTGAACTCTGCTGTATCAATACTGAGCAGGGAACAGAGATAGCTGGTATCTACCTGTTTTATTTCATAAGGTGTTACCGTAAGGTCATAAATAATAGTATTATTAAGAATGGCTTTGTTATTGCGATCGAAGATGATGCCCCTGCCCGGATAAATTGTTTTTTTATAAACAGCGTTGCTAAATGCCTGCTCTTCGTATTTGTTTGAAAAAACTTGTAATACAGCAAGGCGCACCACGATTATTAAAAATGTGGTGGCGAAAATGAGGCGAATAACGTTTTGACGCGACTGGTTAAATACAGGCATACCCTAATTATTTGTCCTGAACTTCTGTTTCCTGTAAAAAAGAACTTCTGTTATTAAAATTAATAAGAAACTAACGCCTGTAGTGGCAATTACCTTGCCTAAGAAGTACCAAATATTTCCGAAGCTTAACCACTCTAAAAAAACTACCCATCCATTGTGAATTAAGGAAAGCACCAATATATAAACAAGGTACTGCGGCCATCCCATACTTGAAGGAGCCGGTGATGTATAATTGAAGCCCGGATCGTCTTTTGAAATGAGTATATTAATAAGAAAGGGACGGAGGTATGCTATAGTAAGACAAGCTGAAGCATGAAGCCCCGGCGTTTTTGTAAAAAAGTCGAGGCAAAGCCCGTATATAAATCCAAGCAGTGTTAGTGAAAGTCTTGGAATTTTATATGGCAACCAAAGAATGTAAATAAAGTACAGATACGGAACTACAAACTGATGTAACGGTGGTATTTTATTCAGGATAAATACCTGCACAAAAATCAGTATAAAAAACCGTATTATATTTTTGAGCAATTCACTCATTTCTTATTCCTGCTTTTGGGTGGCTTTTTCAATAGCGTCCTGTTCCTCCTTCTGCAAATTTTTTACTGCATACACAAATTGCACATTATAAAAATTGGTTGAAGGCTTAACTGTTAATAAGTAAAAATTTGATTCTTTCTGTTCTCCTACATGTGTAATTACTCCCACCATTTCTCCGGCAGGAAATGTTGAATACCGGCTTGTTACTACAGTATCACCAACTTTTATCTGCACGCTTTTAGGAATGTTTTTAAACGTTAGCTCCAGTGCATTTTTCCCATCCCACTCTATGCTTCCGGTTTCACCGGTTTTCAGCAGGCTTGCGCTTATCCTGCTGTTCCTGTGAAGCAGGCTCATAACAGTAGCCATATTGGCACTAACATTCACAATAGTACCAACAATACCGGTAGGGCTAACAACTGCCATATCTTTACTTAATCCCTGCGCAGTGCCCCGGCTGATGGTAATATAATTATTTTGAGCTGTAACAGAATTGTTGATCACTTTGGCGGGATAGTAGAAATACCTCCTGTGCTGTTCCAATGAATCTACCTTAATTGAATCTACTACCAGTGTGCGGGAGGTATCGTTAACCAGAAAATCCTGTTTAAGTAAATTTCTGAGCCGCTGGTTTTCTGTAACCAACTGTTCATTGGTTTTCTTGAGGTTGAAATAATACTCAACATTATTGTATTGCCTGCTTATTTTTCCTGTTACCTCGCCTGAAACATTCATGAATACCGCTTCGTGAAAACGATTATAGTGAAAGAGCATGTACAATGCAAATACCTGCATTATCACGAAAAACAAAAAATTAAAATATCGCCTGATGAACAGAAAGACATTACGCACATGAAGTGTTTTTACAAATTCTACTACTAAAATTATTCCACACTATTTGTAAGGTATGCCACGAATGCACAAATAAAATTTATAAATGTCGGGCAAATATTTTGAAATGCGCAGGACCAACTATCGCATTACAAATGGATAGCGCTGATAATTTTTCAATGCAATACCCGTACCTCTAACCACACTCTTCAATGGATCGTCTGCAACATGTACAGGCAATTTTATTTTCTGGCTTAAACGCTTATCTAATCCGCGCAGTAAGGCTCCGCCTCCTGTAATATATATACCTCTGCGGTAAATATCAGATGCAAGCTCAGGAGGTGTAGTTTCCAGCGCCTTTAAAATAGCTTCTTCAATTTTGAAAATGCTTTTATCAAGCGCTTCCGCTACTTCCTGGTAGCTAACCATAATTTGTTTGGGAATGCCTGTTACCAGGTCGCGACCGTTTACAGGTAAATCATCCGGCGGAACTTCCAGGTCTTTCATTGCCGCACCAATCTGAATTTTTATTTGCTCAGCGGTTCTTTCGCCAATCAACAAGCTGTGATAGCGGCGCAATGCCTCCATAATATCTGCGGTAAATTCGTCACCTGCAATACGGATGGATTGATCGCACACAATACCGGCTAAAGCAATAACCGTAATACCGGTTGTGCCGCCTCCAATATCTACAATCATATTTCCAACGGGCTCTTCCACATCAATACCTATACCGAGCGCTGCAGCCATCGGTTCATGAAGCAGGTATACTTCTTTAGCGCCGGCCTGCTCTGAGCTGTCTCTAACCGCACGTTTTTCAACTTCCGTAATGCTGGATGGTATACAGATCATCATACGCCAGCTTGGAGGAAAAAGCGGTTTTTTGGGATAGATCATTTTGATCAGTTCCCGTATCATTAATTCCGCAGCGTTAAAATCGGCTATCACACCATCTTTTAACGGACGGATGGTACGTATACTCTCATGCGTTTTTTCGTGCATCATCAAAGCTTTCTTACCCACCGCAAGCACGTTCTTGGGGTTGTTCCTGTCAAGGGCAATGATAGAAGGCTCGTTAACTACGATCTCCTCATTGTGAATAATGAGGGTGTTAGCTGTTCCGAGATCTATAGCAATTTCCTGTGTAAACCAATTGAAGAGACCCATAATTGATATTGGAGAATGTTATTTCGTAAATAATGTTTGCAAAGTTGTTGTAAATAATTTGAAATACAACGGCAAAACCTTGATTTTTATTGACTTTGAGAGAAATATATTTTTTAATGATTATGGGGGCTATCAGCGGTCAGCTATCAGGTGTCAGCCGTTGCAATTGCTGTCAGTATCTCCAAAAACCGAAACCTGATAGCTGATAGCTGAAACCTGACTGCTGCACCTAATAAAACTCATAGCCTATATCTTTTCTGAAATGCATGCCATCAAATTCAATAATTTCAAGAATTGCCATCGACTTCTCAACTGCCTTTTGCACGGTGCTGCCAAAAGATGTAACCGCCAGTACCCTGCCACCTGCTGTTACAATAGCATCGCCCTCTTGTTTGGTGCCGGCATGAAATACAATCGTTTCTTCTTCCTGTATTAAATCGAGCCCTTCAACAGGCATGCTCTTTTCGTATTCACCAGGGTAACCGCCGCTAACTGCCACTACTGTAGCTGCACTTCTTGGATCGGTTTCAATTTTTATTTCATTTAGTTTTTGTTGAGCGGTTGCCTCAAACAAAGCTACCAGGTCGTTCTGTAGCCTGGGCATAACCACCTCAGTTTCAGGATCTCCCATACGGCAATTGTATTCAATAACAAACGGTTCATCACCTACTTTTATAATGCCGATAAAGATAAAACCGGCATATTCCAGCTTATCTTCCCTTATACCTTTTATTGTTGGCTCAATTATTTGGGTAATAATTTTTTGCATAAAGGGTTTATCGGCAAAGGGAACCGGGCTGATAGCCCCCATCCCGCCGGTATTGAGCCCTTTATCACCCTCACCTATCCGTTTATAATCTTTAGCGTCAGGAAGTATTACGTAATATTCGCCATCTGTTAAAACAAAAACGCTCATTTCAATCCCCGAAAGAAAACTTTCTACCACCACCTTTTTACTTGCTTCACCAAATTTTGACTGTTGTATCATCAGTTCAAATTCCGCTACCGCTTCTATATAATTCTGGCAAATAATTACGCCTTTACCTGCCGCAAGTCCATCTGCTTTTAATACTATCGGCAACGCATGTGATTGCAGATAGGCTACACCTTCTTCATAATTGCTTTCATCAAACTCTCTGTATACGGCTGAAGGAATATTATGCTTTTGCATGAATGCTTTGGCAAACGCCTTGCTGCCTTCCAGCAAAGCACCTTTTTTTGAAGGGCCGATTACAGGAATATGGCTAAGCGCTGCATCTTCTTTAAAGAAATCATAGATACCCTTTACCAGCGGTTCTTCCGGCCCAACTACAACCATCTCTATAGCATTATCTATGCAGCATTTTTTAATGGATTCAAAATCAGTAGCAGCAATATTTACATTAGTGCCACAAAGCGCTGTGCCTGTATTGCCGGGTGCTATAAATAATTTTGTAAGAAGGTTGCTCTGGCTCATTTTCCACGCCAGCGCATGCTCTCTTCCACCTGAACCTAATAATAAAATATTCATGATATGAGCTATAATAATTTGTGCGTGCGAAAATAGAGATATAGCGGTTTTAAAAATGAAATTATTTTATGGACGGACAGCTATAGTGAGTAATATGTAGTAAAATATGCGCTATATTGGCTTTTTAACTAAGTATTTAGCTTAATAAACAATTTATTAATGAATAATACCCCAGCCAAAGGACACCCAAAGGGACTTTACATTTTGTTTGCAACAGAAATGTGGGAGCGATTTAATTTTTACGGCATGCGGGCCATGCTGATTTTGTTTATGACCAAAGCGCTCTTGTTTGACAAAGCATTCGCCTCTAATCTTTATGGCAGCTATTTAAGCCTGATATACCTTACTCCCCTGCTTGGTGGTTTTATTGCAGACAGGTATTGGGGAAACCGCCGTGCTATTATTGCCGGTGGTATGGTAATGGCAATTGGTGAGTTGGTTTTATTTGCCTGCGGAACTTTGTATAAAACAGCGCCGGATGTTTCAACCGTTTTGTTTTTCTCCGGGCTTGGATTGATGATTGCCGGCAATGGATTTTTCAAGCCCAATATTTCATCTCTGGTAGGGCAATTATATCCCAAAAACGACCACCGGAATGATGCTGCTTATACCATTTTTTATATGGGTATTAATACCGGTGGTGCATTGGGTCCTTTTATTTGCGGCATATTTGGAGATACCGGCGACCCGTCTGATTTCAGGTGGGCATTTTTAATTGCAGGAATAGGTATGGTGATCAGTGTTATAGTACAAAAATTATATCAGCATAAATATGTTGTTGACCCTGATAATAAAGTGCTGGGATTGGTGCCTGCAAACAGTCCCGGCGCAATGACTTCGCCTGTGCTGACTGTGCTTGGTTTGGCGGCGCTTGCGTTAGTGTGCATCGGCTTATTATATCTTGATACTAAAATCAATTACCTGTTTTATTTATTGGTAGCGTGTATAGTAATTATACCCGCTATTATTTTTATGGATAAAACACTCAACCAGGTTGAGAAGAATAAAGTGCTGGTGATTTTTGTGGTGTGTTTTTTCGTGATTTTTTTCTGGGCATCGTTTGAGCAGGCCGGCGCATCACTTACATTATTTGCTGATGAACAAACAGACAGGAGCCTTGGCTTGAGAATCCCCAGTTGGTTGATAGCAGCAGTATCGGTGGCCTGCGTATATTTTATTTATACACTGTATAAAAAAGCCGGTAAGAATCTTGCATCTGCTTTTGACAGGGAATTGCGCATTGCTGTATATGGATTACTATTGTTGTTTCTTGCAGCAATAGTTATTGGCAACGTATATCTTTTCGCCAAAGGCATTGATGTAAATATTAAAGAAGTTCCCGCAAGCTGGTTTCAATCGCTTAACTCAGCATTTGTAGTTTTATTTGCGCCGTTTTTTGCCTGGCTATGGCTGAAGCTTGGAAAGAGAGAGCCTTCTTCTCCCACTAAAATGGCCATGGGCTTATTTTTATTAGCGCTCGGGTATTTGTGGATCGCCAAAGGCGTGAGTAATGTTGCGCCGGGCATTAAAGTAAGCATGATATGGCTTACCGGTATGTATGCACTGCATACGGCCGGTGAATTATGTTTATCGCCAATCGGCATGTCGCTCGTAAATAAATTATCGCCGCTTAAATTTTCTTCTTTATTGATGGCGGTATGGTTCACGGCCAATGCTTTTGGAAATAAACTGGCGGGAGTGTTAAGCTCCTTTTACCCGGATGGAGGAAAGACAACTAACTTTCTTGGATACGAAATGCATAATCTTTACGACTTTTTTATATTTTTTGTTTTTCTGGCCGGTATAGCTGCAGTTGTATTATTCCTACTTACAAAGAAATTGCAGAAGATGATGGTGGGGTAATAAAAGCAGCCTCTCCTGGCCTCTCCAAAGGAGAGGAGCTTAAGCAAAAAGCCCTACTTTTCGAAGAGGTTGATAAATTTAGAGCACTATTAATGATTGTTGAGCAGTAGACATGCAATAAATGAAGTGGAAGATATAAAATTTATTAAAGATATGGAGCACAGCATTCCTCCTTTGGAGAGGAGGCATGGCGGAGAGGCTTTTAAAAAAAGCTGCCCTTTCAGGCAGCCCCGCATTAAACACTCTGTCCACATCAAAAAAATTATTTTGCTTCGCGGTTCATGTGCTTAGGTCTCATGTTTTCCATTTTCTTTTGCTGTTCAGGCGTAAGAATTTTATTCATACCCTCACGCTGATTTTTAAATGCAGCCATTACCTGTTGCTTTTTTTCATCTTCACTCAATGATTGATTCTCACGAATGCTTTTCATTTTTGCTCTTGCATCTTCCTGCAGTGCTTTCATTTTTGCAGATTGCTCATCTGATAATCCAAGCTCAGCTTTCATTCTATCCATTCCTCTGCCACGGCCACCGTCAAAGCCCCTGCGAGGCCCGCCGTCAAATTTTCTTCCTCTTTCACTATGCATTTTTGCCAACTGGTCTTTTTGTTCTTTTGTAAATACATTTTGTATTTGTTCATGGCGTTGTGTTTCAAACATTTTCTTCTTTTCCCTGTAATCTTTCAGCGTTATTGTTGCTTCAGATTTTTCCAGGTTGTCCATCTTCCCCTTAAAATCTTCATGTATTTTTTTCATTTGTGCCTGCTGCTCAGCAGAAAGATTTAATTTTTTAAAATCCACATCATGTCTGCCGCGCATGCCTGGTTTGCCGGGGTGTTTTTGATGCATTGCAGGAGGTTGCGGTGGAGCTTTTTCATCTTTTTCCTGCGCCTGCAAACCTGCTATACCAATTATCAAAGCCAATGTTCCTAATGCTATTTTTTTCATGAGTTGTTTTTTTAATGAACGATAGCTGATAGACGTGGACAGGAAAAGAAAGTTTATTGCCCCAAAAATGTTTTAACGTTGATTAACGAGGGGTGGGGGGAGCTGTCAGCCGTCAGCTATCAGCTATGAGCCGCAGGCGATGAGGCCATGAAGCTTTTGCCCGGATGTTAAAGCATGATTATTTTATAAAAACCAACTGAATGTTCTTTGTGGACTGCTGCTGCGGTAACAGCTTTCTATGGTCAATAAAGACACCCATTCCTGATCGGTGATAGCTGACGGCTGATAGCTGACCGCTCATACCTCACTGCCCCTGTGCCAGGCTATATCCCTTTTTCTCTCCCCACTGATTCAATAGTTCTGATGAGCAAACTTTAAAGTTTCCGCTTAAACCAATATATAATCCCAAAATATCCTGTTGATTTAATGGTTCACCATCCAATGTTTCAAAACGCACATTGTATACATTTACCAGGTTGGTATATACTGAACCGGTTGGCCAAACCTGCGTGCCACGGTTGCTGATATTAATTAGTTTGAATTTTACACCACCATGCCGTTCGCACTTAACCGCAATGGATTGCGGTTGTTCATTGCTTTCAATAAAAAAGTCTACACCAACAATAGTTTCGTTTCCTTCTTCCTTGGATTCCATCATTGCATTTTGCTGCAACTTAAATGGTGTTGGTGTGCCAGGCTTATTAGGCATTATTTGTTTTGGGTTAACAACAGGCTGCTTTCCAAAATTGCTGATGATCGCATCCGCAAATTCAGTTGTATTTACAGAAGGCTTTGATTTATCGCCAAAATCTCCGGTGTGCACGCCGCTTTCCAGCGTATACAACAACGCGTTCTCAATTATACCGGCATTTTCTGTAAGCCCTACGTGCATCAGCATAGATATGCCACTAAGCAGCAACGCTGTTGGGTTAGCGATGTTTCTACCCGCAATATCAGGAGCTGTACCATGTACTGCCTCAAAAATAGAAATATGATCCCCAATATTTGCCGAAGGCGCAAAACCTAATCCTCCTACTAATCCTGCACACAAATCCGAAACAATATCTCCCTGCAGATTGGTTAAAACCACCACGTCAAAGCTGTCAGGTTTTGTAACCAGTTTCATACATAAATCATCAACAATAATATCATCGGCTTTTAACCCGGGATATTCCTTTGCAACCTCGTAAAAGCAGTCAAGAAACAAACCGTCTGTTATCTTCATGATGTTTGCTTTGTGACCGCATGTTATACGCCTGGTTTTTTTTTGCCTCGCCATTTCAAATGCATAGCGAATAACCTGTAAACTTCCGGGCCTGGTAATCATTCTGCGGCTTAAGGCCACATCATGGGTAAGCATATGCTCTATACCGCCATAGGTATCTTCAATATTCTCTCTCACAACGGTAATATCAATTGGTATACCTGCTTTTGAAAAAACAGTATCAACGCCATGTAAAGATTGAAACACGCGCTTGTTGGCAAAAGTGTTCCATGTTTTTCTTGCCGTTACATTAATACTTTTAACACCTTTGCCTTTAGGTGTTTCCATCGGGCCCTTAAATAACAAACCGAGAGACTCAATAGCCTTTTGTGCTTCAGGAGTCATACCATTGGAAAAACCTTTATCAAAAACCCACTTGCCCATATCTACAAATTCATACTCCAGCGGAACTTTGTTAGCTTCAAAAATGCGTAAAACGGCGTCCATTATTTCCGGGCCTATGCCATCGCCCTTGGCTACAGCTATTTTCATTTGTAAAAAAATTTAATTGGTTAATTAAACAAAAACGGGCAAGAAATGTTGTGATAGTCCGGCAAAGGTAACCGTGTTTTGATATCGCCAGCGTAAAATTTTATGGATATTTACCTTAGGCTATCGTAGTTTTTCGCTATTTTTAGCACAAACTTTATAGCAGCAATGGCATCAAAGGTTACGGAAGGGGTAATTGTAACGGTTGAAACTTTCTACCAGCCTGATTACAGTAACCCTGTGAGCGGTGAATTTATGTTTGCTTATCGCATCACATTGCAGAATAATAATGCTTTTCCGGTACGCTTACTGCGCCGGCATTGGTATATATTTGACAGTAACGGCACAAACCGCGAAGTGGAAGGAGAAGGTGTTGTAGGGGTTCAGCCACAAATTAACCCCGGAGAGCAATACCAATATGTGAGCGGGTGCAATCTCCGCACAGAAATGGGTAAAATGTATGGTACTTATGCTATGGAAAATGTAGCGTCCAAAAAGCAGTTTGAAGTAAAAATACCCATGTTCGACATGATAGTGCCTTTTAAGATGAATTAACCAAATTTTTCGGATTTTAAGGATTACCTTTGCACACCCGTTTGTCGCACCCACCAGATATTTTTCTTTCCGGAAATATATTTTTCAGTGATACGCAGTAAACGGGAGATTTTCCGTTATTAGTAAATAGCCATTGCATATAATAAGGAACTTTATAGCAATGGTAAACAGCAAGCGATGTATAAAGTAACCTTCAACAACAAGAACAAAGTATTTTTCAATGCGCTTAAAGCAAACGTTGACCAATACTTTATTGACAACAACATTGAAAAGACCGGCAACTGGAAACTATACCTGAAAACGTTTGTGCTTATTCCCGCGTCGGTATTGATATATTGCGCATTGTTGTTTTTGCCGTTAAACATTTTCTGGGGCGTGGTATTGAGTGGCTTGTTTGGTTTTACCTTAGCCAGTATTGGTTTTAATATAATGCACGATGCCTGCCACGGCAGCTATTCTAAAAAAGGATGGATAAATGATGTGATGGGGCTTAGCATGAATGCACTTGGCGGTAACGCTTTTTTCTGGAAACTGAAACACAATATCGTTCACCATACTTATACCAATATTGATGGTATTGATGATGATATCAATAACAAACCGTTTATGAGAGAGTGCTCTACTCAGAAATGGTATCCGCCTCACCGTTACCAGCATTATTATATGTTTTTCCTTTACGGATTTACTTCTTTGTTCCTTTTGTTTATTACAGATTATATAAAATACGTTACCAAAAAAGTATACACTACGCCGCTTAAGCCGATGGATTTTAAAGAGCATGCTACGTTCTGGATTTCAAAAGCGTTGTATGTTACCTTTACTGTTGTAATTCCTATAGCGGTTGTTGGCTGGCAGGCATGGTTACTGGGCTTTTTGGTGATGCACTTTGTATTAGGATTAACCTTAGCCCTTGTATTTCAGTTAGCACATGTAGTTGAGCATGCTGAATTTGATTTTGCGGGAATTGAACCTAAAAAAATAGAAAATGAATGGGCGATACACCAGGTAAAAACTACCGCTGACTTTGCTTCAAAGAATAAAGTATTATCATGGTTTGTGGGTGGACTGAACTTCCAGATTGAACATCACCTGTTTCCGCGCATCAGTCATGTGCACTATCCTGAAATCAGTAAAATAGTAGCAAAGACATGCGAAGAGTTTGGATTGTATTATAATTATTTCCCTACATTCAGGGGTGCGATTGTTTCTCACTTTAAGTTTATGAAGCAACTGGGACAGAAGCCTGGTGAGCAGGTAAATGGTTTGGAGCGTACGGCTGCATAAAGCAATATTATTATTGCCGGGTGAAGACACCCCGGTAAAAGATATAAAAAGGTGGGTGGTAACATCCACCTTTGAAATTAAACCCTGTTAAAAAAGCTTCAAACCTGTAACCAATGACTGATGCCATATACAGCGGAAAATCAATACTTCGTTACCCCGGTGGCAAATCAAAAGCTATAGATTTTCTCTTACCTTTTTTTCCAAAGGATTTGAAAGCGCTTGTCTCACCTTTTATTGGTGGCGGATCAGTTGAATTAGCATTGGCTGCAAAGGGAATTAAGGTGTATGGTTATGATATATTTACACCGCTGGTTGAATTTTGGCAATGTGCTTTAGAACAACCGGGAGTATTGGCTGACGAAGTAGAAAAGTATTTTCCTTTACCCAAACATGAATTTTACAAACTACAGCAAACACATACCACATTAGAAACAAAGTTGCAACGGGCGGCAGCTTATTATGTACTGAACCGTTCCTCGTTTTCAGGCGCTACTTTATCAGGCGGTATGTCGCCGGGGCACCCGCGATTTACTAAAACAGCTATTGAACGATTAAGGAATTTCCATAATCCTGATATCATTATTGCAGAAGCTGACTATAAAGTATCGCTTTTAAAACACGCAGATGAGTTTGCCTACCTCGACCCACCTTATCTCATAAAAAGCGCTTTATATGGAAAGAAGGGTGATGCGCACAAAGGTTTTGACCATGAAGGACTTGTTGATATACTAAGTAAAAGAAATAAATGGATTTTATCTTACAACGACTGTGATGAAATAAGAAAAATGTATGGCAAATTTAAAATAGTTACGCCTGGCTGGAAATATGGAATGAGTAAGGATAAAAGCTCTAGGGAGTTGTTGATATTCAGTAAAGACTTGTAATGCTATTTAAAAAAACATCGCCGGAGGCGATAGGACAATGATGCTAAGCGAAGACGCTTAGCATAGCAGTATAGCAGTGCGATAAGATTAATCCCTCCTTGAAATTTGATATAAATCCGTTGAATTAGGCTAATTAATACTTTGAGGTGCTAGGAGTAGTAATGAGCTAATCTATATAAGAAGAAATCCTTATCCCTTACCCCGTAATTAGCGGTTATAAATCGTTGTATTTTGCTGTTGGTGGCTTCTGCTTTTGCATTGGTTTTACCTGTTTTAAAATAGTTCATGATTTTTTCTTCGTTACTGCCAATAATACGTATCAGGTTTTCTACTTCTGGTAGCTTTGCCTGTTCGGCACAATCGTACCAGTGAATGAGTTGCTTTTCTATCTGCCATTCGTATTTGCCTACGTTTTCTTTATCTAACCATTGCCTGATTTGCAGGGTTAAATCATAAGCTGTTTTAAGTGAAGTGAAGGTTTCAAAAAGCAGGGTGGCTCTTTTTTGTTGTGAGACAGTCCAGTTTTCCGCTCTTTTAAAAAGCACGTACCTGCTCCTGGTAAGCAGTTCTATCTTGGATTCGCCATTGATGAGTCTGGTTTGTTTTTCATATTCCCTTCGTTCTTTTTTGGTGGTGGGCAGTTTTGCGATTTCTTCCTGTTTAAGACGAAGCCTTAACGTCTGTACCGCTTCCACAATATGTTTTACTACGTGGAACTTGTCGGCTACAATGACGGCATTGGGAAAACTTTGTTCACAGAATTTTTCGTACGTGGGACTGAGGTCTGCTGTAATGGTTTTTACCTGTTGTTTTACTTGCGGTATTTTCTCTATCAGCTTGTTTAATTCAGCTACAGTAAGGGTTTCGGCAAGCAGGGCTATCTTACCTGTATCACGGTTGGTCATCACGGTATAAAATTCTTCATCTATCATTTTCTCATCCACACTCATCTGTTCACCAAAATTTTCCGGCTTTAATACGGGTACTGATTTTTCCCGCTTATCTGTACCGGTAAAATTATCTTTACCCCATTGCTTATTTTCAACAGCTTCGGGGTAGCCGCTCAGGTAATTGCGGTACCAGCTATAAACGGTTTGGGGGTTGAGTTGAAGAAATCCTCCGATGGTTGTAAAATTAACCGGCTTCTCATCCACCAATTTCTTTTAAAAAATCCCTGAACTCCTTTGTGGTTTTCATGCCGGGTATGTGAAGGTTGTATTCATTACTGTAATGTTTGGTAGTTCCCTTTTCTTTCCATCTTCGCCGGATCAGACGCAGGTATATTTTCTTTAGCGAAAACGCATGGGTTAAAATGTCTATCTCATTGTTATAACCGTCCATTACAACTTCTTTACCATACAAAGCCTGGGGTATCCGGTCTTCTTTTTCAACCAGTTCAATTACCCATTCCTGAGGTTTGTTCTCAATATGGTTCACTTCAAAATCAACCAGGTATTCCTCTGGTATAAATATCTTAAATGACTCGTAGGCTAAGTCCTTTTGGCGGGGATGTGGCATAACTTCTTTTTGCTCAAAGTTACTCCTAGCACCTCAAAGTATTAATTAGCCTTGAATTAGAAAAAGCGAAAATGTTGAAAACAATTTGTATATTTGGATTCAACCGGTTTATTCCATGAACAACCTTCGTCCGTTATAATAACGCTTCCGGACTCATTTCCGCCCTTTGTAATTGATACTATTATTAACTAACGCAAACAATATTTAAGATGAAAAAAAATATTGCACTACCAGGTATTGTTATTGCAGGTATATTACTTATAACCGGTTGCAGGAAGGAGGTTCTTTGTGAAAAATTCCACCTTTGTGAAATAAATAACCCACAGCCTGATGCAGACAAAGTACAAATTATTGCCAGGAGCAATTACACGATGATGCTGGATCAGGATCATACATTATGGGGAACCGGTTCAAATGATAATGGAAGCTTAGGAGATGGTACAGAAGATGACAAGCACTTTCTTGTAAAAATAATGGAAAACGTGAAGTCGGCGGCAAGTGGCTGGCAGAGTACTTTTATAGTGAAAACGGACAATACGCTATGGGCTTGCGGATACAACGAGAATGGAAACCTGGCCGATGGCACTACAACAGACCGGCTGGCGCCAGTGAAGATAATGGATGATGTAAAAGCGGTTTCTTCTGGTGCTGCTGTTAGTTTAATATTAAAGAATGATAATACCGTTTGGGCCGCCGGATTAAATAGCAATGGAGAATTTGGCGATGGCAGCAGCAGCGGTAGCCTGTTTTATAAGAAGGTAGCAGAGAATGTAACCGCTATAGCCTCTGGCTGGTATCATAGCCTGATTTTGAAACCAGACAATACGCTTTGGGAAACAAATATTGATCAGCGCATATTCGTAAAGATAATGGAGGATGTTAAAAGCGTGTCTGGAGGATACGAAACTACATTAATTTTGAAAAACGATAATAGCGTATGGGGCAAGGGAGATAATTGGGCCGGACAATTAGGTGATGGCAGTTTTGTAAATAAAAAAGAACCGGAAAAAATCATGGATAATGTAAAAGCTATTGTTTCTGCTCCGTATCACAGTATGTTCTTAAAGCTGGACAACAGTTTGTGGATGTCTGGCTGGAATGCTTCTGGACAATTTGGTAACGGAACCAAAGCAGAGTATCTGGACTTTACAAGCACTCCTGTAAAAGTTATGGAAGATGTGCATTCAATTGCCGGAGGCGATGGCTTTAGTTTAATAATAAAAACAGACGGCTCTATATGGGGTGCCGGTATGAACAACGCTGGTGCGTTGGGCGACAGCACAAATATAGACAGGCTTACTTTTTCGCCTGCACTATTGCGATGATAAAACAGAACTTATTGTTTCAATTTTGTAATTGATTTCATTATTATCCTGATAACGCTTTTTTACAAATTAAAATCATTTGCTCTATAACTTTATCATTGCATACTTTCTCCAACTTTTTCTTCACCTTCGCTGAAATTCAGTCATGCGTAAAGATATATTTACAGGCAAAGTAACTTCCATCAACCACGAGAAAAACTACGTATCGGTAGCGTATATACACAACGGCCGTAAGAAAACCATTACCTGCCGCATGAGTGAGAAAGAAACGGACAGTGATGCTCATGAAAAAATAAGGCATGTATACCGGGTGGGCGATGAAGTGAGCTTCCGGGTGAAGGGCGTTAACCGGGGCGCCGGCATGATTGCCTATAACCTTAAATTCCTGTACAATAATGAACTGCAGAATCTGCTCAATAAAGTTGCTGTTGACAATCGCTTTACCGGCTACCTGAAAAAGACCGATGATGCCTGGTTTATAAAAGAAAGAGGAAGCTATATTTTTTTCCCGCTTGAATTATCAAAATGGGAAACCCTTCCATCCGAAGAACATTTAAACGAAGCTGTAGAATTCCGGCTGCTGCATACAGACAAGCCCGGGCGCATCAGCGCGGAACTGTTTTCCCATGATTATATTCCTGCATTCAGAAAAGCAATACAGGCTTTCAAAAATAATACGCCGGTTGAGGCAGTGGTAACAAGAGTATCTCCTTATGCTGTATATGTGGATATGTATAGCGGCAGCTTACCGTCAAAACTTCCGCTTACAAAAGGGCAGGTCAGTGATCTCAAAGAAGGAGATTGTTTACAGGTACGGTTTACTTACCTGGGGAATACGCGTATTGTTATAGAAAGCGTATAAGGATAATAAAACCTATAAGGTTTGCCGCCCGGCTATGCAGCACTGCAAACCTTATAGGTTTATTAAACCGGCTAATACACTTTCTCTCCATTTACATACGTACCCACCACTTTGGTTTTTAAAATTGCAGCTGGTTCACAGTGCATAATATCCGTGTCGGTAATAATAAAATCAGCCTGCTTGCCTTTTTCAATACTTCCTTTCTCTTTTTCTTCAAAGCTGCCTTTGGCGGCCCAGATAGTCATGCCACGCAGGGTTTGTTCCCTTGTTAACGCATTCGATATTTCAAAGCCAGTTGGCGGATACCCGCTTGCATCTTTTCTAACTACTGCTGCATAAAAAGTTTTAAACGGGCTGATATCTTCAACAGGAAAATCTGTGCCCAATACCGACCAGCCGTTTTGTTGCAGCAGATCTTTGTACGCATAGGCTGTCGTAATTCTTTCCTTACCCAGCCTGTCTTCCGCCCAATACATATCAGAGGTAGCATGTGTTGGCTGAACTGAAGGAATAATATTATACCGGTTAAAGAAATGCAGATCAGCAGTGTCAACCACCTGCGCATGTTCTATCCGCCAGCGCCTGTCGTTTTTACCTTTCAAAACAGCGGCATATTGATTAAGTATCATCCTATTGCCGGAATCGCCAATAGCGTGTGTGCATGCCTGAAAGGGCGATTGAATGATTTTCTGCAATACCTGTGCGTAGTGAGATATGCTGTCCAGCAAAAAACCATTCCATCCCGGCTTATCGCTATATGGCTTTAATAAACAGGCTCCCCTGGAACCAAGGGCGCCATCAGCATATAATTTAAATCCAGCAATATGCATGCGGTTTGTTTTATATACGCCTGACTTCAGGTAGTATTCATAATTTTCTTTAGCGTCGGATAATAAAACAGTGAGCTTCATTTTTAATTTACCCGCTTTTTGCAAACTATCTAACTGGTCAACCTGTTGTTTCATCAACCCGCAATCTATAATACCTGTAAGCCCGGCCGCAAAGCAATTATTCTGGGCAGCAAGAAATACTTTTTCGAGTGTAGCATTATCCGGCAGCGGCGCCACATTGCTCACCCTTGCTATGGCATTATCAATCAGAATACCGGTGAGCGCTTCTCCTTTTGTTTCAATAACACCGCCTCCAATAATTTCTCCGGCTTTTACTGTTGCCTTGTCTAAAGCCTGTTGATTAGCAATCGCCGCATGACCGTCAATACGGGATAACAATACCGGGTTGCCGGGGAAGTTTTTATCAAGTAATGTTTTATCAGGAAATGATTTTATTTCCCAGTCATTCTGATCCCAGCCATTGCCAAAGATCCATTTACCTGCCGGAATATTATTTTTTGTAACAAAAGTTTTGATCCGTTCAATACATTCATTCCAGTTTTTTGTTCCTACAAGATCAACTTCCTGCAACGATAACGCGTAACCGTAAAAATGCGCATGTCCGTCAATAAAGCCGGGATATACAGGCTGCTGTTTGACATCAATAATACTATCGCTTGAATATTCATCTAACATATCCTTGCTGGTTCCGACCGCAGCTATTTTACCATCCTTCACGGCTATGGCTTCTGTTATGGTAAACAAACTATCAACAGTATAAACTTTAGCGTTATGAATAATCAGGTCTGCGTGGATTTTGTTTTTGCAGGAATATATTGCGGCTAAAAAAAGCAGCCATTGAATTTTTCTCATAAAAATGATTAAACAGTATGATGCAATATTATACATTTACAACCGTAAAGTTGCAGCATGTATAATAGAGAACAAACACAGCATTTACAGGAAGAAAGCACCCGCCTGCTATCGCAGATTGACAAACCATTGGCAAATACAGACATTGACATATTACGTGATGTGCTGCGCTTTCATGAATATCGCTATTATGTGATGAACGATCCTATACTCTCTGACGGGGAATATGATAAGCTATACAAAAAGCTGGAACATGCTGAAGCAGCCGATCCTTCTGTTATAACACCTGATTCTCCTACGCAACGGGTGGCTAAAGGGTTGATCAAAGATTTTCCTAAAGTGCCGCATCTTGTTCCCATGCTGTCACTTGATAATTCCTATAATGCAGAAGACCTTATTGACTTTGACCGCAGGGCAAGAGAGCTCAGCGGATTAAAAGAAATAGCATATTGTGTTGAGCCCAAGTTTGATGGTGCAAGTATTTCACTGATATATGAGAATGATGTTTTATTGAGAGGCGCGACACGCGGGGATGGCGTGGTTGGAGATGATATTACCACCAACATACGGCAGATAAGATCTGTGCCACTATATGCAAGGTTTTCTGATTACGGCATACAGCAGATAGAGATAAGGGGTGAAGTACTGATGAATAAAAATCATTTTAAAGCATACAACGATGCGCTTGAAGAAGAAGGGCTGCCAAGATTAGCAAACCCGAGGAATGCCGCTGCCGGTTCGCTTCGTATTAAAGATTCAAAAGAAGTAAGCCGCAGAAACCTGGAAGCCTTTTTATACCATGTAAGCGATGTAACGCTATTGCCCGGAAAAGCATCTCCCGGGATTTTACAAACACATAGCGGCGCGCTGGAGATGCTGTGGAATCTTGGTTTCCGCAGCCCTGAAAGAGAAAAGAAAGTTGTGACGGGCATAGATGCAGTGGTTGCTTATTGCAATGAATTTGAAAAGCAGCGCGATGACCTGCCGTATGAAATTGATGGCATGGTAATTAAAGCCAATCAACTGGAAGCGCAGGAAGCAATGGGTATGACAACGCATCACCCACGCTGGGCGATTGCATATAAATTTAAGGCGAGGCAGGCAACAAGTAAATTACGTGGTGTTGAGTTTCAGGTAGGAAGAACCGGCGCTATAACGCCTGTTGCTAAAATTGAGCCTGTGAATGTTGGTGGCGTAACAGTAGGAAGCATATCGGTGCATAACGAGGAGTATATTAAGGAAAAAGATCTGCAGATAGGAGATACTATACTGATTGAACGATCCGGAGATGTGATACCGCAGATCGTAAAATCTTTTCCTGAATTGAGAACCGGTAATGAAACGCCTATAGTATTCCCTACACATTGCCCTGCTTGCGGGCACCCGTTGGAAAAGCCTGCTGATGAAGCGGTATGGCGTTGTAACAACAGTAATAGCTGCCCCGCGCAGATCATAGAACGCATCATTCATTTTAACAGTAAAGACGCGATGGATATCCGTGGCTTTGGAGATGCGATTGTCCGCAAATTTTATGCGCTGGACTTTTTGAAAGATATTCCCGGTATATACCAGCTTCCTTTTGATAAAATAAGGCAGTTGGAGGGGTTTGGGGAAAAGAGCGTTACTAATTTAATGGCGGCTGTTGAAAAATCCAAGACGCAGCCGCTGCACAGGTTAATTTACGCGCTCGGCATCAGGTATATTGGTGAAACAACGGCTAAGGTATTGGCAAACGCGGTAAACAATTTGTATGACTTTAAAGATTATACGCCTGAACAATTGCAGGAGCTGGAAGATATCGGTCCAAAAGTAGCCGGCAGCGTTTACCAGTTTTTTCACAACGATCAGAACATGCAATTGCTGCATCAGCTTGAAACCATTGGTTTGCAGTTAAAGAATGAAAAGAAGCAACTGCATACGGCAGGAAACCTCAGCGGACAAACATTTTTATTTACGGGTACATTGCACCAGCTCAAACGCTCGGAAGCAGAAGAAATGGTGGAACAAAATGGAGGTAAAATAGTAAGCGGTGTGAGCAGTAAATTGAATTACCTCGTAGTAGGTGAAGACGCAGGATCTAAACTGGAAAAGGCAAAAAAAATTGCTACGATTAAAGTGATCAGTGAAGGGGAGTTTCTGAAAATGCTTCTGAACCATTGAATGGGTTAATATGGGAATGTGAGGATGTGAAAGTGTGGGAATGGAGAACTGTTTGTTTGGATGTGTTAAAGCCCTCGCCCCTTATCCCTCTGCTTTCAAAGCCTGCCTGACCGGCAGCTACCCTGTATACACATGTTAATCCTTTTCACGCAAAGTTCGCAGCGGAGCGGCGTAGCAGCACTTTTCCCATTGCGAACTTTGCTCCGCTGCGTCCGTTGCGTGAAATATGCTTTTTACATCAGGGGAAGCTTACATACCCAATATAGATATGTATACAAGGTAGCTGCCTGGCAGGGAGAGGGGCTGTGCTATAAAATAATTCCAAACTATATTAACTACCACATCAGCTACAAAACAAAACCATGCAAAGTGTTCAAATATTCGCCACACTTTTAAATTTTCAATCTCCCCCTCACGCAATTCGTCAACCTGATTTGAATTTGAGCTCCCCTCTCCGCCGTGCGGAGAGGGGTTGGGGGTGAGGGCCTCTTATTCAACATAAATATTGTAGCTTCATTATTCAAATATGTTTTATGAAAAGGATTTTTGCACTGCTTGCTATTGGCGTTTGGTTATTGCTGTTATCTTTCAACAATACAAAAAACGGCTGGATATCATTGTTTGATGGAAAGACGCTGAACAACTGGAAAGTAGGAGACAATGCTTCAAGTTTTACTATAGAAAACGGCACGATAAAAGTAAATGGAGAAACAGCGCACCTTTTTTATGATGGCGATGTGCAGCAACATAATTTCAAAAATTTTGAATTTAAAGCAGATGTGATGACCTTGCCCGGTTCCAACTCCGGCATATATTTTCATACCGCATACCAGCAAGGTGGTTGGCCGGATAAAGGATATGAAGTACAGGTAAATAATTCGCATACAGACTGGCGCAGAACCGGAAGCCTGTATGGCATTAAGGATGTAAAAGAAAAGTATGCAAAAGATAATGAGTGGTATACCGAGTACATAAAGGTGGAAGGCAAAAAGGTAACCATCAAAATAAATGGTAAAACAGTGGTAGAATATACCGAGCCGGATAATTTGGAAGGAGAAAGAAAAAACTCATTGCGCAGAATTGGCAGTGGCACATTTGCCTTGCAGGCGCATGACCCTAAAAGCACAATATTCTATAAAAATATTATGGTGAAACCTTTGCCATAGCACTTCACTGATTCGTTGTTATAATAATAGGGGATATTGCTACCAGCAGCTATCCCTTTTTTATTCACCCCATTTTCAGGCCAAACTCCTTCTTTGATTCACTAGATAAGTTTTGAGCGTATGCTCATCTTGCCAAATGGCAAGTTTTGCGATAAGCGGTAAAAAAAATTGACGGAAACTTTGGTTACAAAAAAAGTTTCCATAGTTTTGTGCCTGATTTGAAGTTATGGAGATACAGGAACGAATTGCCCAAAAGGCATATGATCTTTTTTTACAGTATGGTATTCGCAGTATAAGTATGGACGAAATTGCCGCCCAGCTTGGCATCAGCAAAAAAACCATCTACCAGTTTTATACAGATAAAGACGCACTGGTAGACAGTGTGATAGACATAGTGATCAGGGAGAATGAGGATGAATGCTCTTGCTGCCAGCAGGATAGTGACAACCCGATCCATGAGGTGTTTGTAGCAATAGATATGGTGCAGGAAATGTTGCGAACAATGAATCCGACCATTATGTACGACTTGCAGAAATACCATCCGTCTGCATTTCAGAAGATCAGCGACCATAAGAACAAGTTCTTATATAAACAGATCAAAGAAAATGTAGAGAAAGGAATAGCGCTGCAATTATACCGTAGCGATATTAATGTTGAAATTATCTCGCGATACAGGCTTGCCACAACGTTTATGTTGTTCTCCCCTGATTTATTCCCTTTAGGAAAGCATCGTCTTGATGTGATTATGGAAGAAATAAGTATTCACTTTTTGTATGGTTTAGCCACCCCTAAAGGTGTAAAGCTGATACAGAAATATCAACAACAACGACAAAACAAACATATATGAATTTGAAAGAATGGAAATTGGCTAAATGGGGCATAGTAGTATGCACGGTGTTTTGCAGCACAGTATTATATGCCCAGCAGGATACTGCTCATGAGCACGCGTTCTCCCTTCAGCAGGCGCTTGACTATGCCCGTAAAAATAACGTTCAGGTAAAAAACGCACTGGTAGATATACAGGTTCAGCAACAGGTTAACCGTGAGGTAACGGGTAGAGCGTATCCGCAGATATATGGCAATGTATCTACTACTTATAATCCTGCCGTTGCAACACAGGTTATCCCCAACTTTATATCTCCCGCTACCTACCAGGTGCTTGTAAATGAGGGCGTTAAAGATGGTAGCGGCAATCCTATACAAATGCCGGGCGATTTTGGATTTATAGCAGCCCAGTTTGGAACAAAATGGGCTGCGAGCGGCGGAGTATCTCTTAACCAGGTCATTTTTGACGGGCAGGTATTTGTTGGATTACAGGCAAGAGAAACACTCATCAGATTTTCTGAAAAACAGGCAGAAATTACTGAAGAAATGATACGTGCAAATGTAACCAAGCTGTATTATCAATTGGTTGTTGGTAAAACACAAATTGGGTTACTTGACGCCAATATAGCATTGCTTGAAAAAATGCAGCATGATACCAAAGTGATGTTTGATAATGGCTTTGCCGAACAATTGGATGTTGACAAGCTAACCGTTCAGATTGCAAATCTTCAAACCGAAAAATTAGGAGCACTTAATCAAATTAAAAACGGGATGCTGGGCTTAAAAGTGTTAATGGGAATGCCGGTAAAAGATTCTCTTACGCTCACAGATGAAATTGCTGATGATAAAATAAAAGAAGGCTTATTGGAAGTTAATGATTTTGATTATACGCAACGCAGAGATTTTCAATATGCCGATCTTGGAGTAAGCCTGGGGGAATACGATGTAAAACGATATAAACTGGCAAAGCTCCCAACACTTTCTCTTAACGGGTATTATAATAAAAACGCGCAGCGAAACTCATTTGATTTTTTGGGAAAAGGAAACTGGTTCAATATATCTGCAATTACTGTTCAATTACAGGTGCCGATTTTTACAGGCTTTGCGGCTAATGCACGTATAGCCCAGGCAAACCTGGCATTACAAAAAAGCAGGAATCAGCGTGAAGCGCTTAAGATCAACATAGATAACGAGATTGAAACGGCAAAAAATAATTTTACAACAGCGATCGCAACACTTGATTATCAAAAGAAAAATATGCAATTAGCTGAAACCGTTTTCGGACAGGCAAAAAAGAAATTTGAAATAGGTACCGGTTCTAATACTGAGATAAACCAGGCGCAAACGGATATGAAGGCTGCTCAAACCAATTACATCAATGCAATGTACAACGCCATTATAGCCAGGGTTGACTATATGAAAGCAACAGGAAAACTATAAATATTTTTAAATAATTGAATGACTTACAAAAACTATTATATGCAAAACGTATTAAAAACAGCTTCTGTAATCGCGGCAATAACAATGCTGACAGCCTGTGGCGCTTCTACAAAGCCGGGCGATAATAAAGGCGTTGCAGAAAAGAAAGCGCAGCTTGAAAAATTAAAGGCAGAACAAAAAACTTTAAATGATAAAGTAGCCGCGTTGGAAACAGAGTTGATACAACTCGATCCTTCACTGAAAAAAGAAAACGTAAAGCTTGTTGCACTTGCCAGGCTGGAGCCTGAAAACTTTACCCATTATATTGATTTACAGGGAAGGATTGATGCTACCAATATAGCGTATGTAGCTCCGCGTGGCCAGGGCGGATTAGTAGAAGCTGTATATGTTAAGCAGGGTGATGTTGTTAGAAAAGGACAATTATTACTCAAACTTGATGATGCTATTTTCGAAAAACAAATAGACCAGTTGAACACCCAGCTTGCTTATGCAAAAGATCTTTTGCAAAGACAGCAAAATTTGTGGGATCAGAAAATTGGTACTGAAGTACAATTGCTGAATGCAAAAAACAATGTAGCGAATATTGAAAAACAAATTGCTACGGTTAAAGAACAGGCTTCTTTCTCCAACGTATATGCAGAGATGAATGGCGTGGCGGAAACAGTGAATATAAAAGTTGGTGAAATGTTTATGGGCGGTCAGCAAATACGCATTGTTAATACTGATGTGCTGAAAGTAGCAGCACAGGTGCCGGAAAATTATATGGAAAGTGTAAAAGTAGGCAGCCAGCTCGTGGTAAATTTTCCTGAAGCAAATAAAACCATCAACACCAAAGTTTCTGTTGCCGGTAAAATTATCGACCCCAACAGCAGATCTTTTTATATAGAAGCAAAAATGCCTTACGATAAATCGCTGAGACCAAACCAGATTGCGCTGATAAAAATCCGGGATTATACTGCTAACAACGTAATTACCATACCTGTAAATACTTTGCAAAACGATGATAAAGGAAAATTTGTGATGGTAGCGGTGCAGGAGAATGGCAAATGGGTAGCGCGTAAAAAACCTGTTACAATCGGTCAGCTTTATCAGGATAAAGTTGAAATAAAATCAGGGCTACAGGCAGGAGATCAGATTATTACGGATGGATTCCAGGGTGCATATGACGGTCAGCCTATTGTTACCACCGCAGCTAAATAAGCTGCATACATACCAGATGACAATTATTTGTTGAGATCAACAGAACAATACTATGAGTGCTTTAGAAAATTTTACAGGAAAGTTTAAGGAATTTAAACCTACTACCTGGAGTATAAAAAACAAGACATCCATTTACCTGCTGATGCTTATTGTGAGCATTATTGGTATAACGCAATTTGTTACGTTGCCCAAAGAGCAGTTTCCTGATGTGGTGATACCTACTGTATACATACAAACAATATACGTAGGTAATTCTCCAAAAGATATTGAAAACCTTGTTACACAGCCGATAGAAAAACAGATAAAAGCGATAACAGGGGTTAAGATTCAAAAAACAACCAGTACCTCTATCCAGGATTATTCAGCCATTGTGGTAGAATTTGATGCGAATGAAAATATTGATGTGGCTGTACAGAAAGTGAAGGATGCGGTTGATAAGGCCAAAACGGATTTACCTACCGATCTTACAGAAGAGCCTTCTGTAATGGAAGTAGCCTTATCGGAAATACCTATCATGTATGTAAACATCAGCGGCGATTATGATAATATGCGGCTGAAAAAAATGGCAGATGACATACAGGACAAGCTGGAAGAGCTACCGCAGATTACCAGGGTGGATATTGTGGGTGCGCCTGAGCGTGAGTTCCAGATTAATGTGGACAATTACCGGATGCGCAGCGCCAACGTAACGTTTGATGATATTGCCAACGCGGTTTCCCGCGAGAATATGGACATCACCGGCGGTTTACTTGAAGTAGGCAATACCAAAAGAACAATGCAGTTGAAAGGGCAATTCCGCTCTGCTGCAGACATTGAAAAAGTTGTTGTGCGTGGACCAACCGGCGGGGCTATTTATTTAAAAGATATAGCTCAGATTAAAGACACCACTAAGGAAAGAGAAAGCTATGCCCGTTTGAATGGTAAAAATGTAATTACCTTAAATATCGTAAAACGCTCCGGTGAAAACCTGATTGAAACAGCAGACCAGGTTAAGAAAGTGATGGAAGAAATGCAGGCTAATGAATTGCCTAAAGACCTGAATGTAACCATCACCGGAGACCAAAGTAAAAATGCAAGGCATTCTTTTAATGAGCTGGTTAACTCTATCGTTATCGGGTTTATTCTTGTATTGGTCATCCTGATGTTCTTTATGGGGGTAACCAACGCATTCTTTGTGGCATTGTCTGTTCCTTTAAGTATGTTCGTTGCCTTCCAGTTTTTACCATTGGCAGATATTATCATAGGCGCAAATGTTACGCTCAACTTCATGGTATTATTTGCCTTATTGTTTGGTTTGGGTATTATAGTAGACGACGCTATTGTAGTGATAGAAAATACACACCGTATTTTCGTGCAGGCAAACGGAAAGCTCAGCTCTGAAAAAAGTGCTATGATGGCGGCAGGTGAGGTGTTTATACCGGTACTTGCAGGAACGCTTACTACGTTAGCGCCATTCTTTCCACTACTGTTTTGGCCGGGGCTTATAGGTAAGTTCATGATATACCTGCCGGTAATGCTCATATTCACGCTTACGGCTTCACTGATTGTGGCGTTTATTATGAACCCGGTGTTTGCCGTAGACTTCATGAACCACCCGGAAGGTGAGCATAAGAAAAGAAAATCAGATATTTTCAGGAAACCATTTTTCTGGATAGCTATTGCAGTAGGTGTTTTGTTTGATATGATGGGCTACACTTTCCTTGGTAACATTATATTATTTCTCGTGCTGATGGTGTTATTGAATATCTATGTATTAGACGGTATTATTCACGGTTTCCAGAACAAGGCATTGCCATGGATTATGGGGCATTATGAATCATTACTGAAATGGGCGCTGAAAGGCTGGAGACCTGTATATCTTTTGATAGCAACGTTCCTGTTGCTGATCTTCAGCTTCATGATATTTGGCGCATCGGTAAGCAGCCAGCGTGTTAAAGTGGTATTCTTCCCAAAATCCGATCCCAACTTTATTTATGCATACCTGAAACTGCCGGTTGGTACTAATGTACAATATACTGATTCTATTACCCGTACTCTTGAACAGCGCGTAATAAAAGCATTGGGTATGGAAGATGGAAAGAAAAACCCCATTGTGGAAAGTGTGATCGCGAATGTAGCGGTTGGTGCAAGCGATCCTAACAGCGGCGACAGGAGTACAAGACCCGAATTGGGAAGGGTGCAGGTATCGTTTGTTGAATTTGAAAAAAGGCATGGCGCATCAACAGCGGCATTGCTTGATTCCATTCGTCATGCGATTAAAGGCATACCCGGCGCGGAAATTTCTGTTGACCAGGAATCAAGCGGACCTCCTACTGACCCTCCGATTAACATTGAAATATCAAGTGATGATTTTGATAAGCTGATTAAAACCGGCGTTGCGCTAAAAAATTATCTTGATTCAATACAGGTACCCGGAGTAGAAGAATTGAAGATGGATGTTGACCTTACTAACCCGGAAATAACATTAACGGTAGACAGGCAGCGTGCATTGATAGAAGGTGTATCATCGGCGCAGATCGGTATGGAAATAAGAACAGCATTGTTTGGTCGCGAAGTATCTAAAATAAAGGACGGAGATGATGAATATAAGATTCAGTTACGCAATAATGAATTGCAGCGTAAAAGTCTTGCCGACTTATTGAATATGAATATCACATTCAGGGATATGGCGAGCGGCGGAGCAATCAAAAATGTACCGATCAGCTCGTTGGTTAAAGTTGATTACACTACTACATTAGGAAGTGTAAAAAGAAAAGATCAGAAACGTACCATCACACTGCGTTCAAATGTATTGGAATCGCAGGGATATACACCTACGGCTGTTAATGCGGAAATAAAAAATCATATTGATGCATTTACAGGCATAGCAGAAGGCGTTACTATTAAGCAAACCGGTGAAGGAGAACAACAGGCAGAAACAGGAAGATTCCTGATGAAAGCAATGATGATAGCATTAATGCTGATCCTGTTTATCCTCGTATTACAATTTAACTCCGTAAGCAAACCGGTGATTATTTTAATGGAGATCGTGTTTAGTATTATAGGAGTGCTGCTTGGCTTCAGTATAACGGGTATGGATGTGTCGGTAGCGTTTACCGGCCTGGGTGTGGTAGGTTTGGCAGGTATAGTGGTGAAGAATGGTATATTGGTGATTGAGTTTGCAGATGAATTAAGAGGGCGTGGTATGAAAACAAGAGAAGCCGTAATTGAAGCAGGTAAAACACGTATCATACCCGTGTTGCTTACCGCGCTGGCCGCCATATTCGGGTTGATACCGCTGGCGGTTGGCTTCAATATTGATTTTGTGGGCTTGTTCTCCAGCTTCGATCCGCATATATTTTTCGGCGGCGACAGCGCTAAATTCTGGAAGCCATTGGCATGGACAATCATATTCGGTTTGATATTCGCATTCTTTATGACGCTGATCATTGTACCGGCTATGTATCTTATAGCAGAACGGTTAAAACGCCCGATGCGCAATATGTATGGTGGTAAATGGATATCAATGCTGGGCATTCCGCCATTAACACTCATTTTCCTTCCGCTGGTATTTGTTACTATGTTCAGGCACAGGCTTGATGTGGCAAGAAGAAAGAGAAGATTAGCTAATGATACGGCAGCAAATGAAAAATGGATAAAGAGTTGGTTTTAGTTTCAGTTTTTGAGATGATGTACAAAAAAATCCCGGCTGATGCCGGGGTTTTTATTTGTGTGTGTCAGGATTTTTTTCCTTTTCGGCTATCTTTTTTTCTATTCGAAATAAATACCATGTCAGAAAAAAAAGAAGCACTAACGTGATAGCTGTAAATAAATAATGTAAAGTTTGTGGAGCTAATTTCAGGCTTTTTGTAGCGTTATTAGAAAAAGAAGCTTCTTGCGAATAAGCATCATTCAATACTATGATAAGAAATGTAGGAAGAACGTATTTAATGTATCTCATAAAATATCCTTTTCAATAATCTTTTTTATCCTGATAGATAAAGTTGTAATCCATATCCCTAATAAAATATATCCCGGTAAAGCAATACACCAGAGCAGCAAAAACATATTATGTTCTATATCAGATGGGTTGATCAGTGGATTTCCCTGGGATCCGGGATGAAGACTTTCTACCATTCTTGGAATAATAAAAAGGGTTGGGAACAGCATTGCATAAGCAAAAATATTATATACTGCTGCAACCTTCGCTCTGCGTTGATCTTCGTGAATAGCGTTTCGTAATATAAAATATGCAAAATAGATAAGCAAGCCAATTAGCGTACCCGTTTGCTTAGGATCGCCACTCCAAAATGCTCCCCAGGTATATTTTGCCCAAATCATTCCCGTTGCTAATCCCAAAATTCCAAAAAATAGCCCTGTACGTGCATATTGTTCTGCTCTTATATCGTCTATTGGCTTTCCTTGTCTAAGTACTTTTACGGAATTTACTACAGCAATTGTAAACATCACAGTCATAACCACCCATAGTGAAGGATGAAAGAAATAATTGCGAATGGTTTCCCTTAACATAAATTTATCCGGTACTTCCATTAACAATCCGGCAGAAAAAGTTATGGCAAGTAAAACAACACATAGGATTTTCCACCACTTTTGTTGAAACATATTATTGTATTTTATACATAGACAAGCAAATATAATAACTTGGATATGTAGTAGCGGTAAAGAGATTTTAAGTGAGACAAAATGCTCAATTATCTTATTAGTTCTGAATCACTGGTTAGAAGGGAATGCCAAAACTTTAATATCTTTGTTAAGATATCTATGTTGTATAAATTGGTGGTATTGATTATTTAACTGTATTATTTGAGCAAAAAAAGCCTTCGCCTCTTAAAAATTTATTTTATGTCCGATACATTACACCTGCGCATTAAAAAACAATATGCCGCAGCTTTGATTGAAGATCTTATTAAAGTGGATGCTGTAGAATCAGTGGAAGAATACGCCATTGAACTTACGCCAGCTCAGAAAGATGCACTGGATAAAGAACTGGATGCTATTAAAAACAATCCCGACTATTTATTAAAGTGGAATGACATCAAACACCGGTATAAAAAACCATAATGCCCCACTATACTATTTACATTACCCCAACTGCAAGTAACGATTTAGATGACGCTGTTGAATACTATAACCTCCAGGCCGAAGACCTTGGATACCGCTTTGCCGACCTGGTTGAAGCATATTTAAACCGCATTGCCCTTACGCCCACCGCTTCGGCTGTCAGGTACCGTAATATCCGATGCAAACCTATGGCCACTTTCCCTTACCTCATCATGTTCACCATTGATGAACCTAACCACGCCGTGCATATCCTCCGTTTCTTCCACACCAGCCGGCAACCGCTCTGGTAAAAACTTGCACACCAGCATTAAAAACATTTGATATAACAAAACCCGGCACTACACCTGGCTTAATTTATTACCACATTTATTAAAACAAGTAACGCCAGGCAACAGGTCCGGCTATCCTACATTCCATTGCTACAGACCGAGAGCGTTTAAAACGCCCGATGCGCAATATGTATGGTGGTAAATGGATATCAATGCTGGGCATTCCGCCATTAACACTCATTTTCCTTCCGCTGGTGTTTGTTACTATGTTCAGGCACAGGCTTGATGTGGCAAGAAGAAAGAGAAGATTAGCTAATGATACGGCAGCAAATGGAAAATGGATAAAGAGTTGGTTTTAGTTTCAGTTTTTGAGATGTATAAAAAATCCCGGGTAACGCCGGGTTTTTATTTTGGTGTGTCAGGCATGTTCATCATCTATAAGTGAGACGTGAGATTTTCACGTTTAACTTCTGACGTTTCACGATTAATATAGGAATAGAACAATTTATTGTTTTCTATCAATAATATCCCTGCAATACTGTATGCATTTGCCCAGTTCCGTTTTTGTATCAGGGCCGCCATATTCATATTCTATATTAGCCGGAATCGGCCATCCGTTATCACGTACCAGTTCAAGCACCTGTTTTATAGGCGTGTCTCCTTCACCAAAAGGCACATTCACACCCTGGTTTTTCTTGCGGTCTTTTACGTGCAGACAAACAATTTTATCGTGGTTGTTTTTAATAAAATCAACCGGGTCTAAATTAGTGGCAACAAAATGACCGATATCAAGGTTTATGCGGGTATAAGATGAGCATCCTTCCATCGCTTTTTGAAAACTTTCCGGCGTTGAAAAATCGTTTGGCCTGTCAACGTTGGAGTGATTGTGCATACCAACCTTAACCTTATATTTTTGAGCAAAGCCATCAATCCTTCTCATAGAAGTAATGGTTGCAGAAGTGGTAAGCGTATCTGTACCAAGCGCTTTTGCAATCTTAAAATTCAGTTCCATATCATGGTCGGAAGTGCTATCATTCATGTTGGCGCTATATGCCTGTATTTTTATACCTGCATCTTTAAATTGTTTATACATGGCCGCAATCTCCTTCATGTTGAGCTGCTGCTTCCATTTAATAAGTGCATCCTGGCGCTCTTTTAATTGCTCTGCTGTAATATTTCTTGCCCATTGAAATTCTCTTGGCTCAATATGCCCCTGCCATAGTTCGCAGCTCTTTATGCCGAGCTCTTTCAGTATTTGTATAGCTTCTTCCCTCGGTTTATCGCGAAGGCTATAGCTTTGAACGCCCAATACAAAGGACGATTTGAATGATAAATGATTTGCGAAAAGTGCAGATGGAAGCAAAGCGCCGCTTAAGCCAGTCAATGCCAGTTTACTCCATGCTCTGCGGGTAATTTTTTTTTGTTGCATATGGAAGGAAATAAAATTGTAGAATAAAAAGTTAAGATAAGGATTTTAATAAGTACCTGCAAAGAGATTGAAATACTGTTAACTCACCTTTATAAAAGGAAAAAGTTTGATGAAAGATATTTCATCAAACTTTTGTTAAATGCACCGAAGCGCTAAAGCATATAATTATCTACTTGAATTGCAACTTGCCAAATCTGTCTCTACCTTTGTCTTCGGTATATATAAAAATTTCATTTTTCTTGCCCATCACAAATATTTCCCATTCAGAAGGAGGAATAAAATTGGGATCCCTTTCTTGTATAGGGGCAAAACAATAATCCTCATTTTCAAAAATCACCGATCGCTTTATGCTGCCATCAGAAAGGCTTACCTGGTTACTTACAAAATTAGAACCATGAATACCTTTTACTGATTTCAAATCGGACGGCTCGTAATTATTCTTCTCATATCTTTCCATGTTCTTAGGGTGATCATCGCATAATATGTAAATACTATTATCAGTTGGTATGGCGATATATTGTTTGAAAACGTGCGCATAATTTAATTCCATTTCATTTCGTAACGGCACATTTTTAATCCATTCAAATTGCCCCTTTGCGTTTAATTTAGCTATTATTACATCCATATATTCATATGCAAAATAGCTTCGGGATGAGCTGGGACTCCCAAAACCTGTGCCTGATGTTCTGGTTTGCAGCGCTTCATTATACTGCTCTCCAACATAATACACGGCATCCCCAATAGGAAAGATATAATCTAACTTATACCTGAAACGTTTAGATCTTTTATTATTCGATTCCAGCGCCTGCAACATTTTGTCATCAAAAAAATTCATTGCTTTTGCCGAAACTGTATTTGAAGTTAAATCAATCTTATAGCTAAACAAACCTACTTTAACTAAATCTCTTCCTTTACGTTCTATTACGTCTTTTACATACCCTGCTAAAACAATTTCATTGTCATTTGATTTCATAAATTCAATATCTCTTACCCAATAATCATCATCAAACTTTATTTCCACCTGTTTGGGTTCTTTGTCACCTGCATTTAATATTCCTAAGTATAATTGATAACGCCTTTCTTTTTCGGTTGAGTTTTTTGTGTCATCGGTATAACAGTAATAAACATTGTCTTTATCGTCAAAGTATAACCCGATAAAACCAATATCTTCTCTGGCCGAAGCAGTAAATTTGCCCATAAAGCCGCCCATGAAAGCGCTCAATGAATAATCAATATCAACCAGCCTTCGCTTAATTGTTTTTGTCCATACGGTTTTCATTCCTGCTGTTGCATCAACCAAAATAAAATCAGTGATAAACTCAGACTCCTTATTTTCTTTGTGTGAAGATTTTATAAGGAAATGTGTGCGTGAAGGATTCTGATAAACATCGTTGTCTACAAATTCATAGTGATCGGTACGAACAGATACAAGAGGAGTTGGTTTACCAACCTGCCCCTTTGATGAAATGTCCTGGTAAAACAGGGTCATTTTATCAGCATCTTTATCGTACTGGCTTTTAAACACATAAATGTTATCCTGGGCATAAAGTACATTATTAACACGGGTTCGGCCATTTTCATTATCCAAAGTAATTTCTTTTGACCACGACGGCATAAGTTTTGTCTTTTCATATCTTTCCACATAGTACGATGTACCCTTTCCCCTGCTTCTTATGCGATAAGCATAAAAGCTTTTGTCGTCTCCGTCGATCATCCTGTTAAGCTTATTGTCCCGATCATTATCTAATTCGGGGCCTGCCGAATACTGAACCTGGGAATTAACTAGTAGAGAGGCAATCAAAGCACAAATAAGACTGGTAATCTTTTTCATAAAGTTTTTAGTTGAATATTGTTTTATAATACAAGAAAAGCAATTTTTTCTTTATGTACAAAAATAATCGGGTGCATTTAAAATTGTCGCAAAGATTGCCAACTTTCAGCACATTTGCTTTAGCTTGAGCAACCTATCCAAAGGTTGGCAACCCTGGATTCAGCGTGACATTTTTAAATACTCCCGAATAATCTCGCTACTGCACAGGGAATTTGAAATTTAAATTTTAGGGAGGGATGATAATATAGATTTAATAACCTGTGAAATTGTGTGCAATGTTTACATGATATTTGCCCTTATTTTATTCCTTTGACAGCTATTCATTCTATACTACAATCAAACTGGGGCTATACTTCTTTCCGCCCGTTACAGGAGGATATTATTACATCGGTATTGAATGGCAATGATACTTTAGCTATTATGCCTACAGGGGGCGGCAAATCCATTTGCTTCCAGGTGCCGGCATTGGCAAAGGATGGAATATGCCTCGTGATAACGCCGCTTATTGCACTCATGAAAGACCAGGTGCAAAAGCTGAAAGAGAAAAGAATACCGGCGCTGGCAATTCATTCGGGCATGCCATTTCCCGAAGTAAAAAAAACACTGGAAAATGCGCTGCATGGTAATTATAAATTCCTGTACGTATCTCCGGAAAGGTTACAAACCAGTTTTTTTAAAGAATACCTTCCTGCGCTGCCGCTGAATCTTATTGCAGTTGATGAAGCGCACTGTATTTCGCAATGGGGTTATGATTTTCGCCCCGCTTATCTGGCTATCGCGGATATACGAAAAGGAAAACCAGGTGTTCCCGTGTTGGCGTTAACAGCGTCGGCTACAGAAATTGTACAGAAAGATATTTGCGAAAAACTTGAATTTAAGCATCAGCAGGTTTTTAAGTTATCGTATGAGCGCCCTAATCTTTCTTATAGCGTATTGAATGTTGAAGTAAAAATCAAAAGGCTGCTGGAAATTGTTCAGAAGGTTGCCGGATGTGGTATTGTATATTGCAGGAACCGGAAAAGAACCAAAGAAATGGCGGAACTGTTACAATTGCATAGTATAAGCGCGGATTATTATCACGCAGGGCTTACACACGAACAACGAAATGAAAAGCAGGATAAGTGGCTCAACAATACAACAAGAATAATGGTATGCACCAATGCCTTTGGCATGGGCATAGATAAACCTGATGTAAGACTGGTTGTGCATATAGATATACCCGAATGTTTGGAGAGCTATTACCAGGAAGCCGGTCGCGCAGGGCGTGATGGTAAAAATTCTTATGCAGTGTTGTTGTATCAGGATAATGATATTAAAGAGCTGCAAAAGCTTCCGGAAATAAAATTTCCACCTTTAGCCGAAATAAAAAAAGTGTACCAGGCACTTGTAAATTATTTGCAGTTGCCAAGCGGCTCTGGCGAGGATATGTATTTTGATTTCAGCATGCAGGAGTTTGTTACCGCATTTAAACTTGCGCCGCTCACTGCTATGTATGCGCTAAAAGCGCTGGAGCAGGATGGTTTGCTCACTTATAATGAGCAGGTTTTTCTTCCATCTGCCGTAGTGTTTACCTGCAGCAAAACAAGCTTGCAGGAATTTGAAGAAAGCTACCCTGCCGCAGAGCCATATATAAAAATATTGCTGCGCTCTTACGGCGGTATTTTTGATGCACCGGTATCTATTAATGAAAAAGAGCTGGCAAGAATGCTGAAAGTGGAAGTTTCAAAATTTAAAAAAGCATTGCTAAAACTTGCACAAAAGAATATTATCAATTATCAGCCGCAAAAAGATCAGCCGCAGATTCAATTTTTGTATAAACGGCCAGGTGCAGAAAACCTGACCATCGATTTGCAGTATTATAATGAAAGAAAAAACGCGTTGGTATTGCAGCTTACATCCATCATAAACTATGTGAAGGATACAGCAGTTTGCCGTGCAAAAATCATTGCCAATTATTTTGGAGATATAACTGCAAAAGATTGTGGTATATGCGATAATTGTCTTTCGAAGAAAAGGAAGGACAACATTACCAAAAAGGAATTTTCACAACTTGAATTGCAAATCATTGCGTCGCTTCAAAAATCACCGGCAACAGTACATGAGCTCATTCAACAATTAAACATAACCGAAGAACAGAAATTGTGGAAGGTTATAGACCATCTGGTCGGGGAAAATATCATTAGTATGGGAGAGGATAATTTGGGGAAACTCTATATAAAAAAAATGGGCCAGGATAAAAATCCAGCCCGTTTTTAAAATCCAATATCCTATGAAAAACCGAGTCAAAGATATACAGGATATACATACCCGCAATACCCTTTTCGTGGTATCTACTTAAATTTTTATGTTGTTTAAACTTTAATCTTCTTGTAAAAAATAAGATGTAGAATAGGTTTGACAAAATGGCAAACCAACTAAAACCAACTGCTTTTCTTTTTAGTACTACTACGCCCTCCAAGCCCTAATGCTCCTAATAAACTGCGGGTAATAATTGATGCCGCTGTTCTCCCTACCTGGCGGGTAACGGAATTATCCAATACTTTTTCAATTACATTAGGTTCTTCTTTTTGCTTTTTTGACGTGTTTTTTTCATCCGCTGATTTCTGTTCCGCTTCTGCTAATTTGTCATTTAAAATTTCGTAAGCACTTTTGCTATCAATGGTTTGTTCATACTTTCGTACTAATTTTGACTGTTTTACCAAGCCATCAATTTCTCCATCTGTTAATACATCCATTCTTGAACGTGGAGAAACCAGCATAGTATGAACAAGTGGTGTGGGAATGCCTTTTTCATTTAAAAGTGTAACAAAAGCTTCACCGATACCCATTTGAGTGATAAGGTCATCAACTTTATAATAGGTTGTTTCCGGGTAATTATCCGCAGCCTGTTTTATCGTTTTACGGTCGGCGGCGGTAAAGGCACGTAATGCATGTTGTACTTTTAATCCTAACTGGCTGAGCACAGATGCCGGTATATCCTGCGGGTTTTGTGTACAAAAGAAAATACCTACGCCTTTGGAGCGGATGAGTTTTATAACAGTTTCTATTTGTTGAAGCAAAGCTTCTGTAGCTTCCTGGAACACGAGGTGGGCTTCATCAATAAACAATACCAATTTAGGTTTGTCAAGGTCGCCTGCTTCCGGTAAAACCGAATATAGTTCCGCAAGCAATTGCAGCATAAAAGTAGAAAATAGTTTTGGGCGGTTCTGCATATCCGTTACCCTCAATATATTTATCATACCACCGCCATCATTGCTTATGCGCATCAAATCATCTACTTCAAAGGAAGGTTCTCCAAAAAAAACATCAGCACCCTGTTGCTGCAGCTCAATCACTTTTCGCAGAATAGTGCCGGTGCTGGTAGTGGCAATTTTACCATAGGTTTTTTCTATTTCAGCTTTGCCTTCATCACTTACATACTGAAGTGTTTTGGTAAAGTCTTTAAGATCGAGCAATGGAATCTTATTATCATCACAGTATTTAAAAATCATTGCTACCAGCCCTTGCTGTGTATCATTTAACCCAAGGATTTTTGAAATCAATATAGGGCCGAACTCAGTAACGGTGGCCCTTAAACGAACTCCCTTTTCATTACTCAAGGTCATTAGCTCAACAGGGTAAGCTTTGGGAGACCAGGTGAGCCCCATTTTGCTGTAACGTTCCTTTATCTTATCGTTTTCAGTGCCGGCTTCGGCTATACCACTCAGGTCGCCTTTGATGTCCATCATCAAAACAGGAACGCTTGCATCGCTCAAGCCTTCGGCAATTACCTGCAGCGTTTTTGTTTTTCCTGTGCCCGTTGCACCCGCAATTAATCCATGGCGGTTTATTGTTTTCAACGGCAATTGTACAATAGTTCCGGTCAATACTTCACCATCAAGCATGGCAACACCAAGCGGAAAATTTTCTCCTTTAAAACTATACCCTGTTTTAATAGCATCAATAAAGGCGTTTTTGTCAGGCATAACGGAAATTTTAAGGAAAGATAAATGATTAGAATAATTCCCGGAAAAATGTCTTAAAGTTCTTCTTCACGTTCAAGCATGAGGATGGCGCTTTGGGGCACTATAAAATATTTCTCGTTCTCATATATTACTTCCGTTGCTCCGCTGATAAGAAATATAGCAAGGTCTCCTTCTTTTGCCTGGAGAGGAATATATTTTACCTGTTCTTCTTCCGCTTTCCATGTTTCTGTTTCTACCGGCATGGGAATAGCATAACCCGGACCATGCTTTATTACGTACCCTTGTTGCACTTTTTCTTTTTCCTGCACACCGGGAGGAAGATATAAACCACTGGCAGTGCGCTCATTACCCTGTAGGGGTTTAATCAACACCCTGTCGCCGATTACTACTAATTTTTTGAATTTATTTTCCGGGGTAAGCCTCATGATTTTTTTTGCTACAAAAATAAAGATTCACATTTTTAAAAATGCTGCTTCATAAACGGTCTTAAACAAGGGTTTAACAAAACTTTATTGGCTGTAATAGATAAGCAGGAAATGATTATATTTATTTTGAATTAAATATTTGATATATGGAAGCGCAAAAGCACAAAATTTTATTATGCGAAGATGATCAGAATCTTGGATTGGTTTTGAAGAACTATCTCGAATTAAATGATTATGATGTAACGCTCGAAAGAGATGGACGGCTTGGACTGGCTGCATTTCAGCGCGAAAAATTTGAGCTCTGTCTTTTGGATGTGATGATGCCTAATATGGATGGTTTTAAACTGGCTGAGGAAATAAGAGACATTAACCCGGATATTCCGTTATTCTTTCTTTCTGCAAAAACAATGAAAGAAGATATTATACAGGGATATAAACTTGGCGCCGATGATTACATTACAAAACCTTTTGACAGCGAAGTTTTATTGCTGAAAATAAAAGCTATCCTCAAGCGCAATGAAGACCTGAGCAAGGATACTGCGAATATTGAATTTGATTTGGGTAAATATCATTTTAATCCAAAGCTCAGGGAGTTGAGCATAGAAGGTAAAACGCAAACGCTTTCTCCTAAAGAAAATGAATTGCTCCGTATGCTGGCAGAATACAAAAATGATTTACTGCCGCGTGAAATTGCGTTAAAAAGAATATGGGGCAGCGACACCTATTTTAACGGAAGAAGTATGGATGTATATATTGCAAAGCTGAGAAAATATTTGAAAGAAGATGATAATATTGAGATCGTGAATATACACGGCAACGGCTTTCGCCTTGTGGTGAATGGGTAATACAATTTTTGAAATAAGAAGCGTCTATAGTTTTTTACTATAGACTCTTTTCGTTTTATAAAGGCTTCTTTGTAAATGGAAATATTGTTGCGCTGATTTTATTTTACTTCAATTAGAAAATAAACATGTTTTACATGCAAAGATGGAGGGTAATGCTGAAGCCAGGTGTATGTGTGCTCTCCGAATTTGTCTTCATAATCTCCCGCCGCAATTAAAAACCGGCCCTTTGCCGGAGCGCTGCCGGCAAACTGCACATCCGGGTGTTCTTTAATATACTGCTGCGCTGCAGTATACCCCTGGCCAAAATCAAGATTAGCATGTCCTACTTTTTGATACGCAAATTTTTTATCTAAAATAAATTCGTTAGTATAGGGTATATAGTTGTTTGAATAACTATATACAGAGCAAAGCAGCCAAATACATCCTGCGGCAAATAATATTTTCGATAACCTGGTTTGCAGCAGTTGAACGATTCTGCCACACAAAATAAATAACAACGGATACAAAAATAAAATATGCCTGATGCCCGACTGGATGTTATTGGTGAAACTCATCACTATCAAAAAGTACAGAACAGGTATAATCAATATCAACTCGTTCCTCTTCAAAAAAATAATATTCTGTTTTTTGACGATCAGGAAAAATGTAATTACGAAAACAATAAGCGTAGGTATTGGTGTTTTAAAAAACATGGATACGAGATAATAAAACCAATACGATTTTCCGGGCTCATGAAAGCCGATTATTGATACTACCCCAAAAGTGCTTTCAGGGAAACCGCCGCCCAGCTCATCAAAATATTTTACAGTATCCATGCCTGACAGAAACGGCGCAGGGAGCGGCAGCGGAATATTTCCTATGGCAGAAAACATGTGCTGCACATTATTAAACATCCTGCTCACAAATACATATTCGTTCAACGGCTGCCCTGTTTTATAAAACAGAAAACCCACATTAATAATCAATAAATTTATAACAATAAAAATGAGGGTTCTTTTGAGAAGCGTTTTATAGCGGGTTGTTTTTTTATTCAGGAGATAATATGCAAGAAGCACAATAGGCACACAGATATATAAATGCAAAAAGGTTTGTTTGGTGAGCTGAGCAATTCCCGTAAATGCGCAAAACATGATAAAGTTTGTTTCACCGCCTTTATTTAGAAATAGCCACAGGAAATATAATACCAACAGGATAATGAATACACTATAGGCATCCGTTGTTACAAGCCCGCTATGCGCTAAAAAGTCGGGGCAAAAAGCCATTAATCCCATTGAAAATAAGCCAGCCTTTTCTCCATATAATGCAGAAGACCATTTGAATATGATGATAAGGCTTAATAGGGAAAATATAAAAGTGATATACCTGCCCATTCGTATATCAGATGCTCCATTGTCATTTTTTTGCAGACCAGGATGCAGGATTTGTTCAGCAGCACGGGGTAAAACATTCAGTGCAGATGCTGGCATCTTGCTGTCATCAAAGCTGCACGACCGTTTATATGCATTGCCTTTTAATATTCTTATGCCATAGTCAAAGTGGGAGCCTTCGTCGTAGGTTAAATCACTACCTGACAAGAAAGATAATTCTGTAACAGCATATACCAAAAGAATAAGAACAAAAACTATTTTACCAATAAGTTGTTTATTCAAAACATTATGCTTTACTAACCTGGTTAAAGTACAATATTACTGATGAACTGTGTTTACCCGTGCATGCATTTTTTTGTTGAGCACACCTAAAGACATAGCGCCATCTTTCAAAATTTCGTCGAGAAAATCTGCGAAATTTCGGCAGTAGCGCCGTCTTCGCTTAGAGCTTTATTATCTATCATATACTTTATCGCCTCCTCACGGATCATCCCTTTTAAATGTATTGCTGCATCAACAACAGGACGTATGGCGCTGTGCATCTCATCGCCTAAAGCGCTAAAAAGTTACAGCTTTTCTTATACCTGTGCGTACCCGCCTGAATAAGATTTACGCTTCCGGGTTAAGCTGCTGCGCCTCTCCGTCTCTTTTTTCCGGTCGCATTTGCGGAAAAAATAATACATCCTGGATGGAAGCCTGATTGGTAAGCAACATGCATAACCTGTCTATACCAATACCAATACCTGCGGTAGGCGGCATGCCATATTCAAGCGCACGCAAAAAATCATGGTCAATAAACATTGCTTCATCATCCCCGCGTTCCATCAGCCTGAGTTGCTCTTCAAAACGCTCACGCTGATCAACAGGATCGTTAAGTTCCGAATACGCATTAGCGATTTCTTTCCCGTTAATCATCAGCTCAAAGCGTTCAACCAAACCCGCTTTTTCACGGTGCTTTTTTGTAAGCGGGCTCATCTCAACAGGGTAGTCTGTAATAAAAGTGGGTTGTATATAGTGATGCTCGCATTTTTCTCCAAATATGGAATCAATCAGTTTGCCTTTACCCATATTAGGTTTGTTTTCTACATGCAGTTGTCTGCATACCTCTCTCAGCTCATCTTCATTCATTGTGCTTACATCAATGCCTGTATGCTCTTTTATGGCATCGTATATGGATACACGTTTGAATGGTGTTTTAAAACTGATGGTTTTATCGCCTACCTGCACATCAGTGGTGTTATGCATGGCAACAGTTACTTTTTCCAGCAGGTTTTCTGTTGTATTCATCATCCAGAAATAATCCTGGTATGCCACGTAAAATTCCAGAATGGTAAATTCCGGATTGTGTGTGCGGTCCATTCCTTCATTCCTGAAGTTACGGCTGAATTCATATACCCAGTCAAAGCCGCCTACTATCAGCCTTTTCAGGTAAAGTTCGTTTGCAATACGTAAGTACAACGGAATATCCAGTGCATTATGATGCGTGATAAAAGGACGAGCTGCCGCACCACCGGGAATGCTTTGCAACACAGGGGTATCAACTTCTAATGCACCGTGACTGTTAAGATATTCACGGATAGTGTTGATCATTATTGTGCGTTTTACAAAAGTATCTTTTACCTGCGGGTTAATGATGAGGTCAACATAACGTTGACGATATTTAAATTCAGGATCTGTTACCGCATCAAAACTTTGCCCATCGGCTTCTTTAACAACCGGCAATGGCTTAAGCGATTTTGATAAAACAGTAAATGAGCTTACATGTATGGATATCTCCCCGGTTTTTGTAATAAAACCGTATCCTTTTACGCCGATAATATCACCTATATCAAGTAATTTTTTCCAAACGGTATTGTATAATGTTTTGTCCTCGCCGGGGCATATATCATCCCGCTTAACATAAATCTGGATACGCCCGGTATTATCCTGCAATACAGCGAAAGAGGCTTTGCCCATATCGCGGATGCTCATTATTCTGCCGGCAAAACTTATATCGGCAAACTGGTCTTTTGTTTCTTCCGAAAAATTATTTCTGATCCGGGCAGCAGTATGTGTAACAGGAAATGCTTCAGGCGGGTATGGATTAATACCCAGCTTTTCAAGCTCAACTCTTTTCTCTCTTCTTATAATTTCCTGCTCAGATAAATGTTGTGTACTCATTATGCACTTTTTAAAAAAGTGGAGCAAAGGTACTGGTTACAAACAAGCCTGCAAAGCTTAGCGTTGGTGAAAAAATTTGAAACGCATCCTGATAACAATAGCAAACTTTATTCTATTTCGTCAGCTTCCTCAACTGTTTTTATCAGCCGGGATAATCTTTCAGCCGCAGCGGCTTCAGAGGCGAGATCTGTTTTATTGGTACTATGATGGAGCTCGTTAATCAATTCAGCTACAAGGGCAGTCCAGCCGGTTTGATGGCAGGCGCCAAGCCCTTTACCTGAATCTCCGTGAAAGTATTCGTAAAACAATACAAGCTGTTCATTACCCGGTTTTTTATAAAACCAATTGTATTCATCATATAATTTTCGTTCGCCTTTCTCGTTTTTCTTAAACAAACTGATCACCCGCTTTGTAAGTTCATCGGCAACTTCGCTTAGTGTTAACTGCCTGCCCGATCCTGTTGGATATTCTACCGTTAAATTTTCACCATAAAAAGTTCCGTATTTCCTGATGGATTGTATAATCAGGTAATTCAATGGCATCCAAACCGGGCCACGCCAGTTGGAGTTGCCGCCGTAAAAATCAGAGGTGGAATCACCCGGGTCATATTGAGCTGTGTAAGAATTACCATTGATGGTTACAGAATAAGGATTGTCTTTATGATATTTTGAGAGCGCACGTATGCCGCCTTCTGATAAAAATTCATTTTCATTTAATAAGCGTTTCAGCAAAAAAACAAGTCTTTCTTTTGGTAACAACGACAACAGCACAGCCTCTCCATCGCTACGGTCTTCATTGGGCCAGAATAAATTATTGCGTTTGCGATAATTTTCGAACCAGGTCATCCGCTTTTTAAAATCATCTAATTTATCCAATGATTTTTTCTGGATGTTTGATACAGCAAACAATGTAGTTAATCCCACTATTGACTGAATACGCAATTGCAATGGCTGTGAACCCGAAATGGAAAGTGTATCATAAAAAAATTTATCTTCTTCATTCCATAAGCCCTGTTCATTCAATGCTTCCGCTATCAATACAAACTGTTCAAAAAATTTGGTAGCAGTATCTTCAAAAGCTTTGTCGTGTATGGCTATCTCCAGCGCCATATCCATCATATTCAGCGCATACATCGCCATCCAGCTTGTACCATCCGCCTGTTCAAGATGCATATTACTGCCAAGCGAAGAACTGCGGTTGAATACCCCTATATTATCTAATCCTAAAAACCCTCCTTCAAATAAGTTGTTCCCTTTAATATCTTTCCTGTTCATCCACCAGGTAAAATTGATCAGCAGTTTTTGAAATACCTTTTTCAAAAACAATATATCGCCTTTACCTTCTCTCTTTTTTTCAATATAATAAACCTGTAAGGCCGCCCAACCCTGCACCGGGGGGTTTACATCGCTGAAATTCCATTCGTATGCAGGCAATTGTCCATCAGGCTTCATATACCATTCCCGCATAATGAGCAGCAACTGGTGCTTTGCAAAACAAGGATCAGCTATAGCCATTGCTATGCAATGAAATGCCAGGTCCCATGCAGCATACCAGGGATATTCCCACTTGTCAGGCATTGCAATAACATCCTGGTTCTTTAAATGCTTCCAGTCGCTGTTACGCCCATGCTTCCTGCTTTCACTTGCCGCACTGATACCATCGGTTGTATTCAACCATCTTTCTACATCATAATGATAATATTGTTTGCTCCACAATAAACCGGCTATTGCCTGCCGCTGAATGATGGCCATATCTTCATCCATACCTGCCGGCAAAATAGCTGCATAAAAATCATCTGCCTCTCCTTTTCGTGTTGTAAATATTTTCTCAAAACCACCGGCAAATGGATTTTCAGTCAGCTTATTGCTAAGCCTGCAATAAATGGTTTTAGTAGCACCAGGCGCTATATTAAGATTATACACAGGCGAAAATTTTGTGCCCGACTTTTTATCTCTCAAAGCCTGAATATTCCTGCCATTGATAATTGCATCGTGAAAGGCATCTTTAACAAACGGTGTGGCATTAGGTTTACCTGTTATTTTTTCTGTATTCGTTTCATTTTCTGTAAAAAAACAATCATCTGGTTTTTGAAAATACAAATAATATGTGCCCAGCCGGTGATGTGTAGCTTTTACAGATGTTTTATCAAGATAGCTGATGCAGGGTTTTTTTTCTGTGCCAACATAATCCCGGCGATTGTAAAACCATAGGGTAGGCAATACTGTTACAGGCGCTGCTTTTGGCCCGCGGTTGTGTATATCAATTTTAATAACAATATCCTGCGGACTTTGCTTTGCATATGTTACCAGCACATCAAAATATTCGTCTTTATCAAAAACACCGGTATCCAATATTTCGTATTCCGGCTCAAGCTTGGATCTTAAGCGGTTTTCCTGTATCAGCTTTTCGTAAGGAAATGCCTGTTGCGGATATTTATACAGGTATTCCATATAATAATGTGTAGGAATATTATCGAGCTGATAGTATAGTTCTTTCACATCTTCTCCATGATTTCCCTCGCTATTGCCTAAGCCAAATAAACGCTCTTTTAATATTTTATCCCTGCCATTCCATAATGCAATGGCGAAACAAAGATTACCAAAAAAATCGCAGATGCCTGCTAATCCATCTTCTCCCCATTTATATGCCCTGCTGTGAGCGTCTTTAAAAGAAAGATAATTCCATGCATCACTATTACTGCTGTAATCTTCCCTGACTGTACCCCATTGCCTCTCGCTTAAATAGGGTCCCCATTGTTCCAGTGGTATTTTTCCTGCCGCGTTTACTGAAAGTCGTTGATGCTCTGCTGTCATAGTTTTAATAAGATGCATTTACCCTAAGTTTTGTATAGTTATGCTTGCGTAAAATGCAGCTACTGATTTTAAAAAATTTAGCAAACAGTTGTTGAAGGAACTGGTAATCAAATTAAAAAGACAGCGCAAAATTAATGTTTATTACATAAATGAGGATGACAAGAGTTGGAATGCACCCGTTTGAAGCGCCGCAAGTTTAGCTTTAGCCCATGGATTAGTATTTTTAAATTATTTATCTCACTTTTGATGCCCTTATGTATTTATTACAAAACCAAACTGCACAGAAAAATGGTAACCGTTTGTTTTGATTTTGGAAACACACGTCTTAAATACGCAGTATTCAACTACAGAGAATTGCAATATGAAAAAGTGTTGCCGGATGCTGAACCCGCCACTATAGCTAACCTGATAAAGGAAACATCTCCGGACAAAACAATTCTATCTTCTGTAATAGATCATAATAAAGAAATTGAAGCAGTATTAGCCGGTCATTCAAAATTTCATTTGCTTTCTAATACAACAGGGTTGCCTTTTACTGCACCTGTTGCAAAGCCGGAAACCATTGGTGCCGATAGATTAGCGCTTTGCGCTGCAGCAGTAGAGTTTTTTCCGGGTAAGCATAATCTTGTAGTTGGGTTAGGCACATGCATTACTTACAACTTTATTGATAAGTATAAGCAGTTCCTTGGCGGAGGAATATCACCGGGTATGGAAATGCGGCTGAAATCATTAAGAGACTATACCGCGAAACTGCCGCTTGTAAAGGCAGACTGGAATTTTCCATTAGTTGGATATGATACCAGAACAAATATAACCAGTGGCGTAATATTGGGGATGGCAAAAGAAATTGATGGTATGGTTGACGCATATACAGAGCGGTATAGCAACTTTAACGTGCTTTTAACCGGGGGCGATTCACCCTATTTTGCTCAACTGATGAAAAATAAGATATTTGCAGACCCTCAATTAATTTATAAAGGCTTGTATGCAATCAGTGAGTATAATAACTAACTGCAGAAGATTCTTTTGTTTCAGTTTGGTGCTATCAGCAATACATAATAATGTTTTGGCGCAGGAAAACTCGCCGTATTCCCGCTTTGGTCTTGGAGATATTCTCCCGGGCCAGAATATTACTAACCGGGCAATGGGTGGAGTATCCGCTACTTATTATGATCCTGTAACGGTGAATTTTACAAATCCTGCTTCCTATGCCCGTTTAAAGTATACTACGTTTGATGTTGGCATAGACTACACCGGCAGAACACTTAAAGCTGCCAATCCGGCAAGAATGTTGAGATCCGGCTATATTATTCCTTCATATATACAGGTAGGATTTCCACTTGCAAAAAAGAAAAACTGGGGTATGAATCTTGGCATCCGCCCTGTTACCCGTATTAGTTATGAGCTTCAGCAAAATGAGCGCCTTCCTGGTATAGATAGCGTGCAAACAAATTATTCAGGAGATGGGGGGCTTTATCAAACTTATGTGGGTACAGGCTTTGGCAGTAAGCATTTTACGGCAGGTATTAATTTCGGATATGCATTCGGAAATAAAAATTATGTAACGCAGCGGTCTCTTATAAACGATACGGTGTTTTATGAAAGAGGCAAATGGTCTGATAGCACACACTTTGGAGGAGTATTTCTTCATGCGGGTATCCAATATTCTACGCACATCAGTAAAAGTGTTTTATTTAAATTCGGGGCATTTGCGCAGTTAAAAAACTCATTGAATGCTACCCGTAATATCAGGAGGGAGACATATGTTGTTAATTCAACTTATGGCGAAGTAATGAAAGACAGCGTGTATTTTTCAACAGGCGACAAAGGTAAAATAGTAATGCCTGCTTCGTATGGTGCAGCAGTTGCCATTGAAAAAGAATTAGCGTGGTCGGTAAGTGCCGAATATAATGTTGCCCAATGGGAAGATTACAGGTATTATGATACAAAGGATGAGGTAAAAAGTACATGGGTTTTCCGGCTGGGAACAAGCTTTATTCCTAACTATAAAAGCAATAATTATTGGGGTCAGGTGCAATACCGTGCCGGTTTTTATGTAGGCCCGGACTATGTTACCATTAACAAAAATTTACCTGCGTATGCGGTAACCTTCGGGGCTTCTTTTCCCGTGCGTAAATATGGTTACAGCCTTTATACTGGGCAATATACCAGCATAAATACAGCATTTGAGATTGGTGCCAGGGGTAACAGGAGCAATTCTCTGCGGGAAAGTTTTTACCGGATTTCTGTTGGGCTTTCTTTAAGTGATATCTGGTTTATAAAACGCACCTATCAATAATGCGTAACCGAAACAACTATATTTCTTTACTTCCTTTGTTTATTTGCTTATCCTGCTTTTTTTTAGCGGCTTGCGAGAATGATGAAAAAGTTTTGCAGGAACGTGCTAAAAGAAAAATGGGTGTTGATGAAGCAAAAAAAATCGAATTGCTTTATAGTCAATCCGGAAAAGTTCGCTCAAAGCTTACCGCTCCTGTAATGCTTCGCTACCAGGATACATTGCCACGGGTTGAATTCCCCAATTCTCTCCACATCGTTTTTTTTGATTCAACATTACAGGTAGAAAGTATAGTAGATGCTAAATATGGAAGATATATTGAAGGACAAAACAGAGCTTTCCTGCGTGATAGTGTTGTGGCTATTCAGTTAACAAAGCAGGATACAGTCAGATGCCGGGAACTTTGGTGGGACCAGAATAAGCAACTCTTTTATACTGATAAGCCGGCTACCATTACACAAAAGAACGGCACTATTATTCCCGCAACCAAAGGGCTCAAAGCCTCCCAGGATTTTAAGAAAATAGAGCTTTTTGAACCGATTGATGGTACACTTGTTGTTTCAAATGCTGAATTTTCGAGCTCATCTGCTTCGCAGGATAGCAGCGGTAATACTAAAACAGATTCCGTAAAAGTTGAAAAGAAGCCGGAACAATAAGCTCAGATCAACTCACTTTTCTTCCCGATATTTTCAAAATATTTTTCCAGTTCGTGAAATGAGTTTTTGATAAAAGGCATAATTGTACCTGTCGTTTCTATAACAGAAGGCCCTATAGCGCTAAGCATGCCATACATCCTGCTTGAAGAGCCGGTAGCTTCGTTTATCAGGTGCATTTTTTCAGCAAAAAAAAGTATCACGCTAAAAGCTAAAGTATACATAACGGCATACAATAATGCCCCGCCTAACTTATTTACCCAACCTAATAATGAAAGGGTAAATATTTGTTCAACAGCCTTGCCTGCAAGCTGCACAAGTAAAACAGCTACAACAAATATGATAATAAAAGAAAGTAGGGGTAACCATTTGCTGTTTATGGCAGTATGATTCTGCAGATAAGCTGCAAAGGCTGCAGATAACTTTAACGCTGCCGCAAGCCCTATAAACCACCCTATAAAAGAGAAAAGTGCCATAATAACACCACGGCTTAGCCCTTTTATCACAGCAGTAATTAATACAATTACAAAAACGATATCAAGCCACATATATTAGTTTGACAATAATGACTTAACCATTGCACTGATTGCCCTGCCATCTGCCTGACCTGATAATTGTTTTGTAGCAACACCCATCACTTTCCCCATATCTGTGGGAGATGAAGCGCCGGTCTCTGCAATTATTTTTTTTACTATTTCTTTCAATTCATCTTCACTAAGTTGTTTAGGAAGAAAAGCTTCAATCACTTCAATCTCTTCCTGCTCTTTTTGGGCAAGTTCAGGCCTGTTTTGTTGTTGAAAAATTTCAAGCGAATCTTTTCTTTGTTTTACCAGCTTCTGAAGCAATTTAATTTCATCTGCTTCTGAAATTTTACCGCCGGCACCTTCAGCGGTTTTAGCAACTATAATGGCTGCCTTAATAGCTCTTAATCCACGTAGCCCTTTTTCATCTTTAGCCAGCATGGCAGTTTTTAATTTATCGTTTACGGTTTGTTCCAGTGACATACAGTAGGAATTTAAAGTGAAAGTTTATAAATAAAGCTAAGGTTTATTATTTCTCCATCAATTTTCTTGACCTGGCATAAAAATCTGCTGCAAATTTTTTAAGATCATCAACCAGTTCTTTTTGATGAGTGGCCCTGTTATAGGTATCTGCCATTGTCATTAGTGTTTGATAGAAAAAATCTCCCATTTCATCCATCATCATTTCTTTTGTCCACAAATCAATCCGCAGTGCAGACTTTTCTTTACCATCCCAAAAAGCAAGCATCATTGCTTTGGCAGATTGAGCATCTTCTGCACTGCTGGCAGATGCATTCCATAATATCTGCAAAGGAATTTTATCAGGGTCAAGTTTTACGTCAATAGTAATTGTTGATTGTTCCATTATGTTGTAAATAAGCTGCAAATGTAAGGAGTCATTTACAATTGAATGTATCCTGTAGTATCACTTTATCCATTACCTAATACAGCTTTGTCAGCGTTTTCTTTCAGTAGCTGCAGCTGGGCTTCTGACTTTTGTACAAGCAGCGTTCTTGTTTTTTCATCTTTATATATTTTTATCAATTTTTCACCTATATCCTGCTCACTATCCGGATTAATATACATAACTGCATCGCTGCCCAATTCAACAAAAAAATCATTGCTGCATGTAATTACAGGTACGGCACATTGCATTGCCTCAAGCAAAGGCAATCCATTTTTAGAGGATTGTGGTATATAGATAAATGCGAAAGCTGATGCAAGCAGATCTGTATATGCTTTGCTGCCTGTATCTTCTAAAATACTTACATCACCCTTATACTTATAAGTATTGAGCAGCGCATCAAGCTTACTGTTAAGTGCTGCATTAATAATGATAAGCTTTATACCCGTCTTCAGCCATTTTTTTAAAATGGAAAAACCTTTAAGCATATTAAGCAAATGTGTGTGTGCAGCATTTTCTGCATTAAAAAGAAAATATTCTTTGCCTTCTGCAAAATGCTGTTTGTTTTGCTCACGTGTATCCCAGTCTGCCGGTTTAAACAATGCTCCGGCAAAGCAGCGCATCACTTTTATGCGTGATGCATCAATGCCATTTTTTGCAAGTATATTTTTTATACCGAGGGATAGGGTAATAATGCCACTTAACGATTGTAAAAAATCAGGCCTGCTATTGCCGGGCGCTCTGAGCAATAGCCATTCTTTTACAACCGGTATTGAAATATAGTCGTCAATATGCACAATAGCATCGGCCTGTAATTGCCTTGCCAGCTTTTTAAGTTTTAACCTGTATTGCCATAATGCCAATGGCGGAATGATATGCGGTACAGAAAAACTTATTGATTGTGCATTGGGGGGCAGGTTGTGCATGTGCTCTTTTTTATCATATGATAATACAAAAAAGCTGTTGTTTGGATATTGATGACAAAGCTGTGCTGTAATATTTTCCACGAAAGCAGCGCCTGTATTGCCTTTTGTTAAAAATTGCCGGTATTGACTTATGATTACGTTCATCAAATACAATTATTCGGATAAAAGTATGTTTTTATAAATGTAATTAGGTCTGTGTTTGTTTATGTATCTCAATTGCAGCGATTGCAGTAAGAAAACAACAAAGTTAACCCGTCTGATTTCAGGCATTATGAAAGACATCAGAAAATATTATCCATACCTATTGTGAACTTAAATGACTTCCTATGAGGCTAAAATCTTTACACTTTTATATTATTATAGTTTATGCTTTATTAAACTTTAATAAAAGCGCATACGGACAGTGTGCTACAGGCACACCGCAAACAGTTACATATACTAATACCGGAAGCCCGGTAAGTTTGTCTGCCAGCTATAATTTTCCAAAGTTTAATTCTTCTCTTGGAACATTGATTGGTATTGATTATAGTCTGACCACTTCCGGCTTTACTATGTTGCAGTTAATTAATGGTGATGGTTTTGCCAATAGTTTTACCATGATGGAGTTCTCAAGAAAAGACAGAGTTACCCTGCCCGGTGTAGGAACGGTAGTGGTAAATGATACCACCGTTTCTTATCCTGATACCACATTAGGGCCCAGCAATAATCCAACACCATTGCCGCCATACACCGTTAATGCTGATGGGTCTAACGAATGGTGGGGTGATGCTTTAGCCCCTGATGGTAAATCTTATAGCACTGCCATACCTTCAGCTGCTTTTGCTACCTATACGGGTACGGGTAGTGTTACCGTAACTTATTCAATCATCCCTTCATTCTTTGCGCTTGGCGTTGGTTCGCATTACACATTGAACTATGTAACTATGGCAACCAACCTTAACATGAGTATTACTTATACTTATTGCACTAACTCTGTATTGCCAACAGGAAGGCTTGAGTTTTTTGCCAGGGCAGCCGAAGGCAACAATATTGCTTTAAGCTGGACAAAAGAAAATGAAGAGAACAATATTTTATACGGAGTGGAAATGAGCACCAACGGAATCGATTTTACGACAATAGGAAGCATGCAAAGCGAAAAACCGGAAAATGCTGCAACGGTTGTAAAATACCTGTTTGATTATGAGCGCCCTGCAGGTGTAACAGGTAAATTGTATTTCCGTATAAAGCAAACAGACGCCGCCGGAACAATAAAGTATACGGCTATAAAATGGGTTGATGCAAAGGCTGAATTACAAACAAATCTTTCTTTATACCCTAACCCTGCTACCAACGAGGTAACGCTTCAGTTTAAAACAGCTCAGCAAAATACCATACAGGTTCAGCTTGTAAACAGTATTGGGCAGGTGGTACAAACAAGCCGGCTTAATTTGAGCGGAACCAGCCAGGGAACGATGCAGTTTAACAGCAAATATGCCTCTGGTGTATACTTCTTAAAAGTAACAGACGAAAAAACAAAAGATCAGCAGGTAAGCAGGCTTATCATAAAGTAAACATATCTTCGTTAAATTATAGAAAGAGTTGGTACTTGAAGTTGCCAACTCTTTTGTATTTTTGTTTTTCTTATTTTAAGCTACATGGAATATAATACAACAAGAAATCACCTGATAATGCGGGAATATGGCAGGCATATTCAAAAAATGATTGACTACGTAATATCAATAGAAGATAAAGACAGAAGGCAAAAAAACGCCCAGGGATTAATTGAATTGATGGGTTTTCTGAACCCTCACCTGAAGAACGTGGAAGATTTTCGCCATAAATTATGGGATCACCTTTTTTTGATATCTGATTTTAAGCTGGATGTTGAAAGCCCTTACCCTATACCTACCCGTGAAACATTAAAGGCAAAACCTGAAAAGCTTACTTATCCCAAAAAATATCCCAGGTATTCGCATCTCGGTAAAAATCTTGAGCTGATTATTAATAAAGCGCTGAAAGAGGAAAATCCTGAAAAGAAATCCGGCTTTGCAAATTCGATAGCGTACTACATGAAACTTGCCTATAATACCTGGCATAAAGAACTGGTACATGATGATGCCATACGCAGTGAATTAAACGCTATTACAGATGGCCAGTTGGAATTTACCAACACACCTTTTGTAAAAGCGTTCCGCGAAAGAGATACCAGGGATAGCGGTCGTTATCAGCGGGGAGGCAAAAATAATTTTCAGCAAAGAAATAATGGCAACGGTCGCAACGACAGGAACAATAAGAATAACAGCGGTAAGCATTTTAAGAAAAGATTCAAATAAAGCGGTTTCTCAAAAAAATAAAATAACCCCGGAATTTCCGGGGTTTTATATTTGCAAACATTCTTGTTTAATATGAATGCATTTGAAGTTACCGGAGGCAAAAGATTAAATGGTGAAATAACTCCCCAGGGTGCAAAAAATGAAGCGCTCCAGATCATCAGTGCTGTTTTGCTTACTGCGGAAAAAGTAACCATCAATAATATTCCTGATATACTCGATGTAAATTTATTGATTGAGTTGTTGAAGGATATGAATGTTAAGGTTGACCGCATCAACCAGCATGCCTGCTCTTTTCAGGCTGATGATGTAAATATTGATTATTTACGCAGTGAAGCGTATCAAAAAAAGAGCGGTCGTTTACGTGGCTCTGTTATGTTGGCTGGTCCGCTGCTTGCGCGGTTTAAAAAAGCATTTATTCCCAAACCCGGGGGCGATAAAATAGGTCGCCGCCGGCTTGATACACATATTATAGGATTTGAAAAATTAGGCGCAGCATTTAACTATCATCCCGAAGATGGATTTTTTCACCTTGAAGCTGAAAAGCTGAAAGGAACCTATATGTTGCTCGATGAGCCTTCTGTAACCGGCACAGCCAATATCGTAATGGCTGCCGTGCTGGCAAGCGGCACAACCACTATATATAATGCAGCCTGTGAACCTTACCTGCAGCAGTTATGTAAAATGCTGGTACGCATGGGTGCAAAAATCAATGGCATAGGTTCTAACCTGTTGACGATTGAAGGCGTTGACAGCCTTGGAGGAACAACGCACAGCATGTTGCCTGATATGATTGAAGTTGGCTCTTTTATAGGACTGGCTGCTATGACGCAGAGTGATATTATCATAAAAAATGCAGGCATTGAACACCTTGGGCAAATACCGGAAAAATTCAGGCAGCTCGGCATTCAGTTGGAGTTTAAAGGAGATGATATACATATACCTGCGCAGGAGGTGTATGAAATTCAAACTTTTCTCGACGGTTCTGTGATGACCATTTACGACCATCCCTGGCCGGGCTTTACGCCTGACCTCATCAGTATAATGCTGGTAGTGGCAACGCAGGCGCGGGGTTCAGTGCTCATTCACCAAAAAATGTTTGAGAGCCGTTTGTTTTTTGTAGATAAGCTGATTGATATGGGCGCGCAAATTATTTTGTGCGATCCGCATCGTGCTGCTGTAATTGGTTTGGGAAGATCGCAAAACCTTCGCGGCATTAGCATGAGCAGCCCTGATATACGTGCAGGCGTTTCTTTGCTGATTGCGGCGCTGAGTGCAGATGGCAAAAGTATTATTCAGAATATTGAGCAAATTGACAGGGGCTATCAATATATTGATAAAAGATTAACTGCTCTTGGAGCACAGATAAAAAGGATATAATCAGGAAGCATGGCCGCAAAAAATAATAAAATCATTATTATAACAGCCCCCTCAGGTGCAGGTAAAACCTCTATTGTTCATTACCTTCTTCAGAAATATCCTGGTCAGCTTGCCTTTTCTGTATCTGCGGCTACACGTAAACCAAGAGAGAACGAAGTAAGCGGCAGGGATTATTATTTTATGAGTGAGGATGAATTTAAGAATAAGATCCATCAAAACGAATTTGTTGAATGGGAGATGGTGTACGAAGGAAAGTACTACGGCACACTACAATCTGAAGTAGAGCGCATCTGGAGCATGGGTAAAACACCTGTATTGGATATTGATGTAAAAGGCGCATTACGCATTTTGGAGCGGTATCCCCGTTGCTCGCTGTCTCTTTTTATACAACCACCTTCGGTAGATGAATTGAAAAAACGCCTGCAAAGCAGGGGAACGGAAACAACAGAATCGCTGGCTGCAAGGGTGAATAAAGCTTCTTATGAATTATCGTTTAAAGATCATTTTCATCATGTTATTATTAATAAAGATCTGAGTACAGCCTGCGCCGAAACAGAAGGTATTATTGTGAACTATCTCAATAGCTAAGTTTATCCTTTGGTTCATACTATAATCATTCCCGCTCCGTTACTATTCCTATATCTAAACAATATAAATTTCAATATTTTAGGGAAGATAGTTTTCTATTTGTTTTGCCAATTTGTTATTTTTGGAATAGATGAATAATGTAGATGTATTAAAAATAGTAGGTATTGTTTTCACTTTGCTTCTGGTTGGTTTTTTTGCCGGGATAGAAGTGGCATTTGTATCTGCCAATAAATTTTCTTTTGAATTAAAAAGAAAGCAGGGATTACGCAGCGGAAAAATTTTATCGCAACTGCTTGATCAGCCTGTGAAATTTATTGGCACTACTATACTGGGGCTTACACTTACCATAGTTATATACGGGTTGCTGGTAGGTGAGTTTTTATCGCCGTTGTGGGATTGGATAGAGCAGCATATTACTTCCGCTTTTTCCGCATATATAAAATACATGCGGTTAATATTTGAAACATTGATTTCAACTATCATTATTTTAATTGTTCAGTTTTCTTTCAGGGCTTTTTTCAGGGCAAAGAATGATTCTGTTTTATCTGTTTTTGCCCAGATGGGCATTCTTGATTTTTTTCATGGACTGTTTTCACCGATTGCATCCCTGTTTGTAAGCGCTTCAGAATGGATATTGAAATATCTTTTCAACATCCGCATATCTGATCAAAAACCTGCAATTACCCCTGTTGATCTTGAAACATTTGTTCAGCAGAATAAAGACCAGAGCGATGGGTCGCAGGATATGAATACACAGCTTTTTGAAAACGCGCTTCAATTACCATCTATTAAAATCAGGCAGTGTCTTATTCCGAGAAAAGAGATTGATGCTTTGGATATTACAACACCAATTGATGAAGCTAAAAAAAAGTTTATTGAAACCAAGTTAAGCAGGCTGATCATATATGAAGGTAATATAGACAATATCGCAGGTTATATTCACCAGCTTGAGCTTTTTAAAAACCCTGTTGATATCAAATCTATTTTATTGCCTATTCCCGCGGTTCCGGAAAGTATGAGTGCATCAGACCTCATTACTAAATTCACCAAAGAACGCAAGACTATTGCATGGGTAGTTGATGAGTTTGGTGGTACAGCAGGTATTATAACAATGGAGGATTTGCTGGAAGAAATTTTTGGAGAGATCCGTGATGAATATGATACCGACAGGTTTGTAGAAAAGCAGATTTCTGAAAATGAATTCATTTTTTCCGGAAGGCTTGAGCTTGATTATCTCAATAAAAAATATCATTTCGATTTTGAAGAAACAGAATCGGAAACACTATCCGGCTATATTATCAGCAATTATGAAATGATCCCCAAAATAAAAGACCGGATAATAATTGACAGCTACGAATTTGACATCATTAACGTGAGCGATACAAGAATTGAAATGGTGAAGGTAAAGCGGCTGAAATAGGGCAATAGTGAATAGGAGACGTAAAATGTGAGAGGTGAAATGTGAATATAAAATGCGCACAATGGCTGATTGCTGAAAGCTGACAGCTGACTGCCTACCGCCTTCACCACCTATCCGCACTCGCTGCTTCTATATCCTGCTTATACTTTTCAGGAATTTCACCATTTACAAAACAACCCGGTTTAAGAGAAGGGTATATATCTTCAAATGTTCTCATCTCATTCATAAATACTCTCCTGTAAATATGTGAGCGGGTGAGCTGTTTATAATTGTCCAATCCTGCAGCGGCTGTTAACTCAAGAAATGTTTTTACTGTATCCTCGTGGTAATTGGCTACGCGTTGCTTTTTATCTTCAACCACCAGTCCAACTGTAAGCTCCGGATCCTGTGTTGCCACACCGGTAGGGCACTTGTTAGTATTGCATTGCAATGCCTGAATACATCCCAGCGCCATCATCATTGCTCTTGCACTATTGCATGTATCAGCGCCAAGCGCAATGGCTCTCAGCAAATGAAAACCTGATAAAATTTTTCCCGAAGCAATAACAGTAATATGATGCCTGATGCCGAACCCAACCAGCATATTTTGTACAAAGGCCAGCCCATCCAGCAAAGGTGCGCCCACATAGTTAGAAAACTCCTGGGGAGCAGCGCCTGTTCCTCCTTCACCGCCATCAACTGTAATAAAATCGGGATAAATGTCCAACTCCACCATCGCCTTGCAAATACCTATAAACTCACTTTTTTTACCAATACATAATTTAAAGCCGGTGGGTTTGCCACCGGAAAGTGTGCGCATTTCCTGAATAAATTGAATAAGTCCCTTAGGATTATGAAATGCACTATGATAAGGAGGAGAGAATATGGTAGTATACGGTACTACGTGACGGATAGCGGCAATCTCCGGTGTATTTTTCTTTGCTGGCAATATACCGCCATGCCCGGGTTTTGCGCCTTGCGATAATTTAAGCTCAATCATTTTTATCTGTGGCTTGTTAACCGTTATTTTAAATACTTCAGGAGAAAAGTTTCCCTGTTCATCCCGGCAGCCAAAATAACCTGTGCCTATCTGCCATATAATATCACCACCTGGTTTTAAATGGTAAGGACTAATACCTCCTTCCCCGGTATTATGTGCAAAGCCACCTATTTTAGCGCCTGCATTCAATGCTTCAATAGCATTTGAGCTTAATGAGCCAAAGCTCATGGCAGACACATTAAAAATGCTGGCTGAATACGGTTGCGTGCAATCTTTGTTTCCAATCAATACCCGTGGATTATGGTCGAGTGTTTTAAAATCTTTAGGTGCAATGGAGTGACTCATCCATTCATACCCTTCTTCGTATACATTCAACTGCGTTCCAAAAGGCATGGTGTCTGTTTGCTGTTTTGCACGCTGGTATATGGTTGACCTGTCAATGCGGTTAATAGGACGGCCATCAATATCTGATTCTACAAAATATTGATACATTTTGGGTCTCAGTTCTTCCATCCAGTAGCGCATACGCCCAAGCACCGGGTATGTACGCATGATGGCATGCTTTTTCTGGGTCATATCATGAATGCCCATTCCGGTTATAAACAGTACAAATGCCAGTGCCACCAGCCACCACATGCTTGCGGTGAAAGACAAGACAACCGTTAACATTATCGCTACTATCGCTGAGATAACAAATCCCTTCCGCATAGAATTGCTTATTTGGTCAAATACAAAAATATTGAATAAACCTCTGGCTAAATTCAATGAGTTGTTATTGATGAAACGCATTTGCAGGTTGATTAGTTTATTTTTTGGAAGAATCATAAAGGCTGATTACTTTTGCCCCCGTTTATGACAAATATGAAACATACAAAGCGCACAAAGAAACAGTTCCTCCAGAGGAAAGGTTAAGAAGTGTATTGTATGACAAATATATTCAAGGCCTTTCCTGAACGGAAGGGCTTTTTTATTTTTCATTACTTTAAAACTAAAAACAAACCAAAATGAAAGTTGCGGTAGTAGGAGCCACCGGATTAGTAGGTTCCAAAATGTTACAGGTTCTTGCAGAAAGAAATTTTCCGGTTACGGAATTGATTCCCGTTGCCTCCGAAAAATCAATAGGAAAGGAAGTGGAATTTAAGGGTAAGAAGTATAAGGTAGTGGGTGCCGCTGATGCTATTGCAGCAAAGCCTGATGTGGCTATATTTTCTGCAGGAGGAAGCACTTCTCTTGCGCTTGCTCCGCAATTTGCCGCAGCGGGTATAACCGTTATTGACAATTCTTCTGCATGGCGTATGGACCCAACCAAAAAACTGGTGGTGCCTGAAATTAATGCCGATGCTTTAACCAGAGAAGATAAAATAATTGCCAATCCCAATTGCTCAACCATACAAATGGTGGTGGCTTTAAACCCCCTTCATAAAAAATACGGTATTAAAAGAATAGTGGTGAGCACTTACCAGAGTGTTACCGGTACCGGCGTAAAAGCGGTTGAACAATTGCATGGTGAAAGAAACAAATCTGTAAAGGGAGAAAATGGCGAATACCCGATGGCATATAAATACCCGATAGATTTGAATGTAATTCCGCAGATAGATGTGTTTGTTGATAACGGTTACACCAAAGAAGAAATGAAGATGGTGAATGAGACCAAAAAAATAATGCGGGATGATAATATACGTGTAACCGCCACTACGGTTCGTATACCTGTAATGGGTGGGCATAGCGAAAGTGTAAATGTAGAGTTTGAAAAAGATTTTGAGCTGGCTGATATAAAAAGTCTTTTAGAAAAAGCGCCCGGAGTAGTAGTGGCTGATGATCCTGCAAATGCAGTATACCCAATGCCTAAGGATGCACATGAAAAAGATGAAGTATTTGTTGGAAGGTTAAGAAGAGATGAAACGCAGCCTAATACTTTAAATATGTGGATTGTAAGCGACAATCTACGAAAAGGCGCTGCTACCAACGCAGTGCAGATTGCAGAGTATTTGATGGAGAAGCATTTATTGTAAGGGAAAATAGTTTTTGTACAAAGCGCAGGTTTGGCGGATGCCAGGCTTGCGTTTTTTTAGCCTCAGGCAAGCACCGTAGAAAATAAATTATTGTTTAAAAAAACAGGCCATTAACCAGCCGGGGCTTATTAAATTGCATACCATAAAAGCAAGCCTATGTCGTTCCTGCAAACATTCTCTGTAAACGCTGCTAAAAAAGCGCCATTCCCTTTTAATATCCCCGCAGTTCAGTTTGCTAAAGATGTGAACCTTGGGAATGCCGTTACCATTTTTGCAGGTGATAACGGCTGCGGTAAATCCACATTGCTTGAGGCATTGGCTATGTCTGTAAAACTTCCCTTAATAGGGGGTTACATACAACCCAATGACGGGTTTGAGGCAGCGGGGTTATTGCAGCCCTATATTGAGCTAAAATGGAACAGACAAATCAACAAAGGCTTCTTTTTCAGGGCAGAAGATTTTAGCGATTTTATAAACTCGGTTGAAAACGAAAGAAACAAAATAGCTGCCGATTTGAGGGATTTGCAGGGTGTTGTTGATGATGCTATTATCCGGCAAATGAGCGATAGCGCTAATTATTCTTTACGGCATATGCGAAAAGACTATGGGGAAAATATGCAGGCGTTTTCTCACGGGGAGGCATACCTGAAAATATTGCAAACAAGAATAGCAGGCCAAGGCATTTACCTGCTTGATGAGCCTGAAGCAGCACTTTCGCCGCTGAAACAATTATCTTTAATGGCTTTTATACTTGAGGTACTTAAAGAAAATAAGAGCCAGTTTATTATTGCCACTCACTCGCCAATATTAATGGGAATACCCGGCGCATGTATTTACGAGATTCTTGAAACAGGATTACAAAAGACAGCATATAAAGACACAGATCATTATCGGATTACCAAAACATTTCTTGATAATCCGGATTTTTATTTGAGGCATTTTTGAGTGATACCAGCAGTCTTATTATACTGCCAGGAACTTTTTTGCCATTGTTAGTGATTTTTAAAGTTTAACTTTAATGATTGACATATCAGTAACAATAATAGATACTAATTTTAAGTCACCATCTGTTAATGCCTTTATACAATAGACCTCATGCAAACTGTTCAACATTTGAAATTATAACGACATTTTAAAACGATTGCTAAAGTGACAAATGAAGAATTGCAAAAAATTATTGACCAGCTCGACGAGAATGGTTTGAAACAGGAAGCCGTTTTCGGCATCTTTAATTACGGTGCAGGCTCAGGTGAAAGCTTTATTAAAGCAAATAAAGAGGGGCTGAGGCTATTTGCGGCGGAACTGTTAAAGTCAGCTAAAAAGGTTGAAGAAGTGCTTCCTCCCGATGAAAACAATATAATACCTTTTGATTATAACGGAGACTGGATAGACGAAAACAGCGCCACATTTATCCAGTATGTGCAACCCGTTTCTGGCAAACAATTTACAGCACCGCAACAAAAAGCTGCAATTGCAGTTTCAAACAGGTTGGTATTGTATGCCTGGATCATAGGTATAATCATTTTACTTGCAGCAATCGTAGTTGGGTTTATTACTATATTTAAATGGCTTTTCTGATAAGCACACCTGGTTAGAATGTCTTGCGCATTTCATAAAAAGTTGCAGAAATAAACCGGTTATTTCCTTATAAAAACTTCCGCTCAAATAGCCAGCCCAATGGTTTGGGTTGCGCGTATTTCAATCCAAATTGCTCAATGCTTTTTATTTTAAGATATTCTATCGCATCTTCAATAGAATCGGTTAAAAATATCAGGTCGATATCTGCGGGCGAGATAGTGCCCGCTATTTTCAGGTGTTCAATATACTCCGTCAGTTTTTTATGGAAGTCCCTGCAGAAAACAATGATGGGAAATGACTGAACCACTTTTGTTTGAACAAGCGTAAGCGCTTCAAAAAATTCATCCATCGTGCCAAATCCTCCAGGCATTACTATAAAGGCGTAGGAGTACTTCATCAGCAGGGTTTTGCGCACAAAGAAGTATTTAATATCTACCCATTTATCAAGATAGGGGTTGGGCGTTTGTTCAAAAGGCAAAATAATGTTGCAACCCACCGATTTGCCACCTACTTCTTTTGCCCCGCGGTTTGCAGCTTCCATAATACCGGGTCCACCACCGGTCATTATGGTAAATCCTAATTTGGCAACTTCACCGGCTAATTTTTCCGTGAGTTTATAATATTGATGATCTTCTTTAAACCTTGCCGACCCAAAAATGGTTACGCAGGGTCCGGCAAAATGCAATGCCCTGAATCCTTTAATGAATTCTCTCACTACTTTTAATGTAAACGTAAATTCTTCCCATCTTGACTGTGGACCTTCCAGGAACTTTATTTCCGATTTAGTGGCTTTAGACATCGTATTATTACGCTTTTTATACCCAAACCTACCTGTTTTTTGTTAAATCGTTGTTTCCGGATAAGGACAATATGTCATTTTGCTGTATATTGTAATAATCTACTGGAAATCAAACGTATGTTTGCCGGTAAACTTCAAAGCAGGTTATTTGTAGCGCATTAAACACATTATAACGTATATGGCACTTGTTTTGACATTATGAACAGCAATAAAATGAAAGGACATGAAGTTTAAAGTTGAAGAAAGGATTATCGCTCCAAAAGAAGTAATTGTTGGCGATCCTGATGCAAAGGTTTTGATTGTGGAATATGGTGATTATGAGAGTTCTGAAACCGCGAAAACGTATGAAGTGGTAAGGCAGATACTTGAAACATATAAGGGAAAAGTAAAATATAATTTCCGCCATTTTCCTTTAACCAAAATTCACCAGCGTTCTTTTAAAGCCGCAGAAGCTGCCATTGGGGCAGCCCAGGAAGGTAAATTTTGGGAAATGCATGAATTGTTGCTTCAGCACCAGCGCAGTTTGGGAACGATTAGTCTTAAAGGTTATGCCCGTGACGCGGGTGTAAACAGCAAACACTTTCTGGAAGATTTAATGAACTCTAAATACGGCTGGTATGTTAGAGAAGACCAGATGGAAGGCGCCGATGCCGGTGTTACGGGTCCTGCCATTTTCATTAATGGCGAACGTTTTGAAGGAAAACCAACGTTACAAAATTTATCTGCTTCTATTACACAGGCTTTAAAAAGCCGGAAGAAGGTTTCGCAAAGAGCATAAAAAATTTTACTCTATATAATAGAGGTCATACAATATTCAGTTTGTGTGACCTTTATTTTTTCGCACTAATCATATCTCCTATTTTACGCTATAATGCAGTGCATTAATCTGGTATGAAACGAAAGATAATATTTCTCTTAAATCCTATAGCGGGCAGTGGTAACAGGTCTGGTATAAAAAGACTTATAGAAGCAAGGATGCCTGCTATGCAAACAGAATTTCTGTTACTTTCAACCAATGCCGAAGGAAAATATGATGAGGTAAGAGAAAAGATTTTGCATGAAGGATTTACTGATGTGATAGTTGCAGGCGGCGATGGTACTATAAGCAGTGTGGTAAATGACCTGAGAGATACCGATGTAAATTTTGGATTGATTCCTTGCGGTTCCGGTAACGGGCTTGCATTGAGTGCGGGCATTTCAAAAAAAGCTGGTAAAGCATTTGATAATATATTTTCAGGCGAACCTGTATTGACTGACGCGTTTATCATCAACCAGCATTTTTCCTGCATGCTCAGCGGGCTTGGTTTTGATGCGCAGGTAGCGCACGATTTTGCCAGGCAGGAAAAGCGTGGGCTTATTACATACGTTAAGCAAACCTATAGCAATTTTTTAAAAGCGCAGCCCTACACATTTACGATTAACGCTGATGGTAAAAAAATAAACACTGAGGCATTTTTTATAAGCATTGCCAACAGCAATCAATTCGGAAACCAGTTTACGATTGCCCCGCAGGCAAGTTTGACTGACGGATTACTTGATATAGTAGCTGTTCAAAAAATGAGCAAACTGCAGTTGTTGTTTTCCGTGCTTCATCAAATTACCAATGGAAAAGTGAAAGAACGGTTGTATACCAAGAACAAAGTAATATACTATCAAACGGCAAAGCTGGTTATTGATAATCATGATGCCGCACCCCTGCATGTAGATGGAGATCCCAAAAATACCGCGGCTTCATTTAATATCAGCATTATACCTAACGCATTTCGCCTGATACGCCCTTCGTCGAAAACTGCTGCTCAAGCAAAGTAATTCTTTTAAATGAAGCGGCATTTTCCGCAGATTGCAGTGAGCGCCTGATATCCAGCTTTTCGGTTTGCGTTAAGTGAAAATTTAATGCTGCACCTTTTTGTTTTGGAAGAGGTGTATATGCAAAGGTTACTTTGTTGAAAGGAAAAGGAAAACTGTTTTTTCCGTATTCCGTCATTTCATCCTGGTAATAATCCTGCATTTTCATCCAGTTGTTTTGAAGTGTCATGATCGGTTTGGTGAACATACCTCCTATGCTTGCATCTTCGTAACCATCTTCCCATTCGCCGCTTTTGCGGTCGCGGATTTGTATAAATACAACACCGCCTGTATTATTTTTAATCCATTCCTTAAGCACATTTAATAACCGCAGTGAAGATTCCTGCCCGAAATTATCACGCATGCCCGCATCCATCACATCAATAATAGGCTTAGATGGCAACCATACATTAGGCAGCACATAAGGAAATGTAGCGTTGATGCGAAGGATTGAAAGCAAACGGAGATTATACGGATCCTGCTTTCTGAACATAGCTGCAAAATCAATGGCATCTGCTTCTGTACTGATGCCTGAGGCAGAGTCCGGCCAATTACGCATCATAAAACTGATAGGTTGTGTGCTCACCATCATTTTTCTACCATCACGTGTAATGGTAGAATTAAAAAACATTAAAGGAACTTTCGCTTCAGCTTCATCACTGATAATATTTTTCAAGGGGTAATCAAGCATTCTGTCTGTATTGCGACTGAACTGTTCTTCAAAAGCATAGCCCCTGTCTTTTGCGTATTTAAATTTTTCTGTTTCAAATTGCTGTGCCGGCGCAAAAAGGTCCCGGGTTACAAAGGATGAAAACAAAGCATTCAGCAAATCTTTTGAAATATTATCAGTGTATTGTTTATCCTGGAGGTTAATAGATTTGCCCTGTTGCTTTAAGCGAAAAAGCTCCCTGTAATAAGTAGCGCCCAGCATGCCGCCTGAAGCACCATTGATGATAAATGTTTTATTCATCAGGTTACCCTTCATCATGGCATCAAGCTGCTGCATAATATTCAATGTAAATGTTGCAGACCTTGTACCACCGCCACTCACATTAATAATATACAGCAAGGGTTTTTCTTCTGTTTGCTTTTGTTTCCATTTTTCCAGTATACCAATCATATGCTGCTTGTCTGCTTCCATTTTTTCTAAGCTGCAAAGCTGCATAATGCTGTCGCGGTTATACACAGGGCGTTCATTGCGATTGGTATAGTTTATGCCGTATGCTTTATTACGGGGGTCAATAATTTCTTTTTCAAACAAAATATTCAATACTAAAATAATAACCACCACCACCGGGAACCACCAGCTTTTTAACCAATAAGCCAATGCACCTGAAGCTGCAATAAGTATGGCAAAGAAAAGCAAAATGGCCGCCGCCGCAGGAATAATAAAGAGTGGCTTATCCATCAGCATGCCTGTCAATGCCAAAAACAAAAAAGCAAATATGATGGATATTACCGCGGTAAAATGGTGACGTTTAAAAACCGTATCAATAAACTCCTGTGAATAATGAGAAACATTGCGCGGCATTTTTAATCTAAACCCTGTATCGAAAAACCAATCCACATGCAGTATGCCTTTTTCGTGAAAATGTTTTCCGCCGATGCCGAACTGTTTGGCAAATGCTTCAGGGTCTCTGAACACAGGCTCCATGGTACGCATCATTGATTTTTCCGTACGGAAAAAATACAGGAATGCAATAATCACGGTTATGATTATACCTGTTAAAAAACCTGAAATAAGTATTATGATCCTGCCTGCCGATAGTAATTCACTATGTATATCAAACAGGATATTTTTAACGATATAGAAAATGATAAATGTTAGCGGGATAATAGCATTGTTGATACAATATTTTAAAAATGGTTTTGATGTAGTGGCCAGGAATTTGAACTGGTTGCTGTGCAGAATAAATGTGGTGATATTCCAGCTCATGCAAAAAATACCTGTAGCGGCACCCACTATAGCCATGCCGAACCAACTTACTTCACCCAAATATTCAGGGGAAAGAAACAGCGCATCGGCGCCAAATGTGCTCATGAAATCGCCGTTGACCGTGCTGAAAAGAATAAACCAGAAAATGAGAAATACCTGGTAACGCCTGAGATGCAAAATAAATAGCTGTACAGGAAATGAATAGTAAAATCCTTTAAAAAAAGCTTTTATTTCGTTAGAAGAAGGCATTGCCTGCAATATAAGATTTTGATATCTAACGTAAAAGAGGGGGGAGATGGTATGGGGAGCTATCAGCCGTCAGCGATCAGCTATCAGCTATCAGCAGGGGGTGTCAGCTATAAAAGATTGTTGCTGGCATCCAAAACACCTGATAGCTGACGGCTGACCACTGACAGCCCATAGCCTCAGTTTACCCCTTCACCAGATACAACACCCACACAAGCGACATTAACAACAGCATTGCAACAAACTGGTGCAGCACCCCAAACCATACAAAAGCCGTGGCATTGGGTGAATATATAACGGTAAGTATACCAAGTAAAACCTGCAGTAAAACCAATATCAGCGGTAACATTTTTGTGTGGTTAAACCAGGCTGATATGCTGTGGCGGTTTGCAGATATGAACCATATTAATACCAAAATGGTGAACAGGTACGCGATACCTCTATGTATAAACTGAACCATAAAAGGATTATTGAAATAATTGGCTTTACCTTTTATCATATGTAAAGAACCAGGAAGCCACTCGCCGTTTATGGTTGGCCAGGTTGGCGCAACGGTAGCAGCTTTCAGTCCTGCCATAAAACCACCATATATCAATTGAACAAATAAAACGATGATAATACCTGTCAACATTCTTTTTAAAGTAATATTGCGGCTGATGTATTGCGCAGGAACCAATAATGCTAATGCAAACCATAATGTATATACCAGCAATACAAGCGCTGCTACAAAATGCGTAGTTAGTTCAACATGACCAACAAAATACATTTCGGGCACCAGTCCGCTTTTTACCATTATCCAGCCGATAGCACCCTGTATTGCGCCAAGAAAGAAAAGAATTACCAAAGGAATGATCATTTCTTTTCTGAACTTTTTCTTCCAGATAAAATATATAAAACCCAGCGCGAATACAATACCCATTAATCTTGCCCAAAAGCGATGAAACCACTCCCAGAAAAAAATGAACTTAAAATCAGATAGCGTAAAATCAGCATGTATATATTTAAACTGGTCTGTGTGTTTATATTTTTCAAATTCAGCCAGCCAGGCGGCATTGCCAATGGGAGGCAACATACCTGTAATGGGTTTCCATTCTGTAATGGAAAGTCCGGATTCCGTGAGCCGTGTAATACCACCCAGCAAAACCTGTATCATAATCATGCCCACGCCTGTTAATAGCCAGATGCCAACCGCCTTATCCGATTTTTGTGTAAGAGAATTGTTCATAACTGCAAAAGTATTGTAGAAAGTTTATTCTTAACATTGCAGCAATATATGTTGAAAGCTTTTTACCAGGATGTATTGATAGAGGCAGGTTGCGATGAAGCCGGGCGTGGATGTTTTGCCGGCCCTGTATTTGCTGCGGCGGTGATATTGCCAAGAAATTTTTGCAATGATGTGCTGAATGATTCAAAGCAATTATCTGCGGAACAAAGATATGAAATGCGGCAATGCATAGAAGAAGAAGCTATTACATATAGCGTAGCGAAAGTGGAAGTAGAAGAGATTGATGCCATCAATATATTAAATGCATCTTTCAAAGCGATGCATCTTGCCATAGCGCAATTATCTGTTATTCCTGAATTATTGCTGATAGACGGTAACAGGTTTAACAGGTACAATACCATGCCGCATCAATGTATAATAAAAGGCGATGGTATTTATGCCTCAATTGCGGCGGCGAGTGTGCTGGCAAAAACATACCGCGATGAGTATATGGCGCTGCTGCATGAGCAGTTTCCATATTATGGCTGGGGCAATAATAAAGGATATGGAACCGCGGCGCACCGCAAAGCGATACTTGAATACGGCTTATGCGAGCATCATCGGAAAAGCTTTCAGTGCATACCCGCGCAGTTTGACTTATTTTAGCTACAAGTCCACTAATTATTACGAATAATTCCTGTGTGATAACCTGGTTATTTCACAGCGGGACACCAAAAAGTCGCAAAGCTGTACAACAGGGATTTCGTTTTTAAGTTGAATAGTTAACACTTTGCCTTAGTGCTGGTATTAATACAAACACCCCCATCATTTCGATCCCGCCGCAACGTGCATTTTATTCTGCCTTTCTGGGGGTGGATCGAAATGAACGATGTCCGCAAACTTTTTTTTCTAAAAGCGAAATCCCTGAGCTGCACAAAGAATAATAAAACGCTCAGTGTATCTTTGTGTATCCTTCGTAGCTTTCTGTGTAGCAAACCCTGTCCCGCCGCGGCGTCTTACAATTGAAAGGGCAGCGTTAGCGCTATCCCTATAATCCCCCCGATAACTGACGCTACCGCATCTATAAAATCATAGGTCCCCTTTCCCGTTATTTTAGAGAATAGTTCAAAGCCATAGCTTACAGCAATTACTATAAAAGCGGATATTGCTACCGATAGCCAGAAATTATCTGTAAATATTTTCCATGAAATAAACTGTAATACCAATCCCATCAGGATACCCACTTCAAAATGCCTCCATTTATCCGGCTTAATATTTTTGAACATATTGGCTGTTTGGCGGGTAAATATCGGCCATTAAAATTTAAACAGCCATAGCAAAGGCTTTTTTCATCATGATATCAATGATGTCCGCAGAAGAATATTTAAATGTTATATCAACAGGCTTTGCTGTATTATACCATTCTTCAAAAACAATATGAAAGTTTTCAGGCAATTCGGTTAATGTTTTTACACCTAATTTATCCAGTGCGGCCGCATTGCATTTTTGTTCATATTGCCCTTTAATAGGCATCACCATTATTTTTTTATTGAGGTAAAGTGCCTCAGCGGGTGTTTCAAATCCGGCACCGCAAATAATAGCATCGCAATGTATCATGCTTTCATTAAATGTATTTTTACCAACGGGAATAAAAGTGAGATGTCCTTCTTTGGTAACCTGTTTTACTTCTTTTGAAAAAACCTGGAACTTATACGCGGTAAGCTGTTTGAAGAATTTACGTATTTCACAATCGCAATAAGATGGCAGGTATACCGTAACATAGTTTTGGTTAGAAGGTTTTGCATTCCAAATTTCAGATTTGATTACAGGAGGCAGAATAAAGTCATCGTATTCTTTAAAATGCAAGCCTACGTACAAAGATGCTTTTGCATAGTTCTTCAGTACCCATTCACCCACTGCACTGGGTTGTGTTGGCCTGGGAGTATTGGCAGACATAAAACTTGCCTGGTGACCAAAGTTGACAGAAGGTACTTTCTTTTGCTTACATGCAATGGACGTAATGCATTCAAAATCGTTAATTACAAGATCATATTTTTCAACCGGCAATTCGGCTACTTCCTTTCTTAGTCTTAATGGAGATATTTTTTTGAACATGGAAAAATAATCAAGGCCTCCTTTACAGGTATAAAACAGGCTTAATCCTTTGCTGCGGTATTTGATAGGTGCATCCAGCTCAAGACTGCTGTTGGCGCCGCTTAAAAACAAATCGACCTGGCCTTGTTGCTGCAGGTGTGGTAACAGCTCCATTGCCCTGCTGATATGCCCATTGCCTGTTGCCTGTATGGCGTAAAATATTTTCATAAATAAAAAATCTATCTCTCCTTCTCTCTTTCCGAAGGAAAGAGAGCGGTGCTGTATATTTTTAATAAACAATATAACTTCCACATCAACTGTTGTAATATTACTCTGCAAAATTCAACAGCTTTATTATTTGTCAGCATCTCCATAGAGCCGGCCTTGTGCCTGGCTCTCCTCCTCTTTGGGGAGGTAGGTGGGGCTTTACCCCGCCAGCGAACTAATATGATAACTGATTTCATCTGTAATAACATTCGGTACAGGCTTTTCTTTCTCCACTTTTAATTCAGGAAAAGCACTTTCTTCAAATTCAAATAGCTTCCATTCTTTTTTGTGATATTCCAAAGCTGTGCAATGCTCAACCCAATCGCCGCTGTTTAAATAAGTAACACTACCGTTTTCGTTGCTGATGATTCTTTTTTGCGGTTTATGAATATGCCCGCAGATTACGTAATCATATTTTTTTTCGATGGCTATTTCTGCTGCAGTCATTTCAAAATCATTGATTTTGGTGACTGCTTTGTTTACACCTTCCATTATTTTTTGGGAAAGAGATAACCGCTCTTTACCAAAAAATTTTAAAACAGCATTTATCAACCTGTTGAGAAGAATTAAAGCGCCGTACCCGGAACTGCCAAGTTTAGCTAACGTTTTTGCCCAGCCTTTTGTAGTGTTATCAAACACGTCACCATGAAAAATCCAGGTCATTTTGTTATCAATTTCAAGCACCAGTTTATCTGTTAATACCAGGTTGCCCGCATTAAGCGCAGAATACCTGCGTAATGTTTCATCGTGATTGCCGGTTATGTAAAACACCCGAATGCCGTTAGAAATGTGGTTAATAATTTCCTTCAATACATTCATGTGGGAAGCGGGAAAATATCTTTTGCTGAATTGCCATGCATCAAAAATATCTCCATTAAGAATAAGTATAGAGGGAGTAATACTTTTGAGATAGGCTGCTAATTTTTTTGCCTGGCAGCCATAAGTACCAAGATGCACATCTGAAATTACAACTACGTCAACAGGACGTTTTTCCATAATGGATACTGTTTATCAAATATCCTTAAGATATATTACCACAGCATTAAGCCGGTATTAAGAAATTATGAAAACACAGGCAGGCGGAGTGAAAAAAATGTACTGTTAGTTTATAAATATTAAACCATTTTTCATTAACCACAGGTTAACAAAACCTAATTGTTTTAAGCCGCTATTCTCCATAATATTGAGCAATAACGAGGGTTAAGCAGATCTAAAAACGTTATAACCGTGGCAAATGACTCAGGACAAACAATTTAGTATTAATATACACTTAACCTTTTGTTCATTTTAGGTTAACCATTGCTTTACACAACACATTAACCTTTGCTCCCTTCTATAATTAATAACCGCTAAAACTTCACTTATGTGTCAAGAATGCTATCTGCGGCGCATTTTACCAGCGCTGTTTTTGCTTTTTTCAATTCCTTTTTATGCATTGGCGCAACAAAAGGTATCGGGTAAAATTATTTCTGCAAAAGATCAATCTCCTTTGGCCGGCATTTCGGTTACAGTTAAATCAACATCAAAAGGAACAACAACAGATGCTGATGGGCTGTTTTCAATTGAGGCAAAAAATGGAGATGTGTTAGTTATTACCGGCGTTGGGTACACGGCGCAACAGGTAAGAGTGGATGGCTCAGCAATTTCCGTTGAACTTGCCGAAGACAACAGAAGCCTTAGTGAAGTGGTTGTTACGGCGCTTGGTGTTAAGAAAGAAATAAAAAAGCTTGGCTATTCAATTGAAGAGGTGAAGGGCCAGGATTTAGTTAAAGCGAGAGATCAGAATCCTATAACCGGGTTAACGGGTAAGGTTGCCGGTTTATCTGTTGGTCCCTCAGCAGAAATGCTTAGAAAACCTACTGTTTTTCTTCGCGGTAATGAAATTACATTATATGTGGTAGATGGTATTCCTGTGAGCTCTGATACATGGAATATAAGCCCTGATGACATTGAATCTTATACTATATTGAAGGGGCCAACTGCTGCAGCTTTATACGGAAGCCGTGCGCAATTTGGGGCTATACTTATTACTACCAAAAAAGGCAGCAAGGCAAAAGCAAGGGGTTTTACTGTAGAATTCAACTCAAGTAATGTTATAGATAAAGGCTTTCTTGCTTTTCCAAGAATACAGGATCAATATGGCCCGGGTGAAAATGGTATTTATGCGTTTGGCAATGGTAAAGGCGGTGGTATTAATGATGGCGACTATGATGTATGGGGCCCTAAATTTGAGGGCCAGTTAATTCCTCAGTACGATGGCAAGTATGACCCTAATACAACATATGAAACCAAATTTGGTGATTACATTTATTCAGGAAATATTGAGCCGACGCCCTATGTTGCCCGTGGCAAAAATAATCTTAAACGATTTTTGAGAACAGGCTTTCAAACAACCAACAATATTGCGTTAAGCGCATCCGGGGAAAATTACAATATGCGTTTTTCGCTATCACATTCTTATCAGCAGGGTATGATACCCAACACGAGTTTGAATATTACCAACTTCAATATTTATGGCTCATATAAACCAACCCAAAAGCTGAAAATTGAGGCCAATTTTAATTACAACAGGCAATATACTCCTAATATTCCCGATGTTGATTATGGTCCCAATAGTTTAATATACAATATCGCTATCTGGACAGGAGCTGACTGGGATGTAGATGATCCTGCTATAAAAGCAGTTTGGCAGCCCGGTAAAACCAATGTACAATCTTTATTTGCGGAATATCAACGGTATCATAATCCCTGGCTGGTAGTGAACTACTGGTTGCGCGGTCACTACAAAACTGATTTGTATGGATATATATCCGGAAACTATGAATTCAATAAGAACCTGAATTTAAATGCCCGTACCCAAATTACAGGTTATGATCTTCTGCGCACTGAAAAAATGCCTTATTCAGCGCATCCGTACGGCAGGGAAGAAAATAAAGGAGATTACAGGGAAGACAGGAGAAGCTTATTTGAAAATAATACAGATGTGCAATTAAACTATAACTACCTCATAAAAGATTTTTTGGGTATTAGCGGTTTTGTTGGCGCGAGCGCAAGAAATTTCACATATAATTCAAGCTTTACTACAACTGATTATTTGAGTATTCCTGCTGTATATAGCTTTAGCAATTCGCTCAATCCTATTCAGGCAAACAGCTTTTACTCTGACATGCGTGTGTTGAGCGCATACTACTCAGTTGATGTTTCTTTGGGGAAATTTCTGACCCTTTCCACAACAGGAAGAACAGATAAATCGTCTGCTGCGCCACGGGGATTAAGTTATTTTTATCCAAGTATTTCAATGGCTTCTGTAATTTCTGATTACGTTAAGCTACCCGGTGTAATTTCATTCCTGAAATTAAGGGCTTCTTATGCTGCGGTGCGGGGTGACGCAACAAGCGCTGATATAGGTATAGCTGATTTTGATCCACTGGGTTATGGACAAAACTATTATTCGCCATATGGAGGACCTAATTACAGTCTTCTGTCTGTGCTTTCTACTTCCAAACCTTATAATAATCAAACGGCAGCGTATACATCAGGCAGTGTGTTCGATCCCAATCTTAAACCCTTTAACCGTGTAAACTATGAAGGCGGTTTTGACATCAAATTTTTGAATAACAGGTTAGGGTTAGGCGCAACATATTTTCAATATATAGATGGCCCGCAAATTTTAACCAACCCCATTTCATCAGCCACAGGGTATGACTATTATGTATTGAATGCACTGAAGACAAGAAAAACAGGTTACGAATTTGCGTTGTCCGGTTCACCAATAAGAACAAAGAACAGATTTTCATGGGATGTGCTTTTAACCTGGTCAACATTCCAGGACCGTTATCTTGAATTACCTCCTGGTCAAAGCATCTTTAATACTTTCTTTAAAAAAGGAGATCGCGTTGATAAGTTCTATACCAGCGCTTTTGTAAAAACAACAGACGGGAAAGTAGTATATGATGAAAGCGGGTATCCGTTAAGTAACCCTGTATCACAATTTCTTGGCTACCTGAATGCTGATTATTCCTGGAGCGTTTATAACAGGGTAAGCTGGAAAAATTTATCAGTCGGATTTCAATTTGACGGAAGAGTGGGAGGTGTTACTACAGATTATATGCATAACAAAACTATGCGTGGCGGCAGAAACCAGGAAACTGTTGAAGGTAAACTGGGAGAAGCAAGAAAGAATGATGCAGATCATGCCGGAGAAAATGATTACGAGGGTATTTACGTAGGCGATGGTGTTGTTGTTTCAAATAATACACCCATCAATTTTGATTCTGAAACAGGAGCAATTCTGAATTATAAAGATCTTCAGTTTGCTGCTAATACCACGCCTTTGCAGGTGCAGCCATGGGTTAGTGCTTTTTATAATGTAAGCGAAGCAAACCTGATGAGCAAAACATATGCAAAGCTCAGAGAAGTAACGATCAGTTATCAGTTTCCTGATAAATGGCTTGCAAAGAGCTTTATATCCAAAGCCAGTGTTTCTTTGGTCGGTCGCAACCTCATCTATTTCTATAAAGACAAAAGATTCAGGGATGTAGATCTTGACCAGTATAATGATAAAACAACCGGTACCGCATTACAATCGCCTACCAACCGCAGGTATGGATTCAATCTGAACATTGTATTCTAAATGCATAAACTTATTTAACATGAAAAAACTATTATACCTGGCAATCGTTTCGGTGGGCTTAACCATGTTTGCCAGTAGTTGTAAAAAATCGTTTGATGAGCTTAGGAATAATCCGAACAAACCAACCGATGTTCCTCCATCACTTTTGTTCAATGGAATTTTGAATAGTTTGTACGATGCACCCAATGGCTCAAATGAAAAATGGTGCCAGTATTATTGCGAGAATTATGATTATTATGGAAATAACCGCTACGATTTTGGCGCAGGCACTAATTACTATTCCACATTAAATAATGTTTTAAAAATGGAAGAAGAAGCGGTTAAAGCGGGTGCTGATCCTGCTCTTAATCCTTATGCGGCATTGGGAAAATTTTTCAGGGCATACTTTTTTTCAAAAATGAGCCTTGCAATGGGCGATATTCCTATGGAGGAAGCGTTGCAGGGGGCAGATAAACTTACCCCGGTTTATGATGCTCAAAAAGATGTTTTTAAAAAATCTCTTTTGTGGCTGGATAGTGCCAATAATGAATTAGGAACGCTTATTACAAATGTAAACACTACTTTGGCAGGAGATATTTATTTAGGTAATGATTTATCTGCATGGCAAAAAGTTGTAAATACTTTCAGGCTGAGATTATTGATGCAGTTAAGCAAAAAGGAAAGTGATGCAGACCTAAATATCAAACAACAGTTTGCAGACATCGTGGGCAATCCCGCCAAATACCCGGTAATGGAAAGCAATAGTGATAATCTTGAGTATACCTATATTCATCCCACCAATGATTACCCAACTAACCCCAGCAGTTTTGGTTTTGATGCCACGAGAAAAAATACTTCGGCAACCTATGTTGGCTTGTTAACTCAATTAAAAGATCCACGAGTATTTGCAACTGCTGAACCTGCAAGGGCAAAAGTAAATGGTGGGATAAGCCCAACCAGTTTTGATGCTTTTGTTGGCGCTGACCCGGGCGAAGATTTAGGTGCAATGTATAATAAAGCTAATACGGGTCAATACTCATTTATTAACCGCCGCAGGTATTATGAAACATATACCGGGGAGCCAAGCGTACAGGTAGGTTATCCTGAACTTTGCTTTACTATTGCGGAAGGCATTAACAGGGGCTGGATTTCTTCTGGTGTGCAAGGTAATGCAGAAGCTTATTACATAGCAGGTATAAAAGCTTCCAGGGCTTCATACAGCATACCCGAAACCGGATCGTATACCGCTTTCTTTTTAAAATCAGGCGGACCAGGCACCAACGCTGTTTATGATAGTTATGCTATTCCGACAGATTGGAATACATATTATACCCAGGCTTCAGTAAAATATGCAGGTAATAATGCAACAGGGCTTAAGCAAATACTGCAACAAAAGTATTTATCAATGTTCCGTCATTCAGGGTTGGAGGCTTATTTCACTTACAGGAGAACCGGGGTACCAGCTTTTACCACGGGTGATGGCACCGGAAACAGCGGTCGTATTCCATTACGTTTTCAATATTTCAATTCAGAAAAAACAGCTAATGCTACCAATTACCAGGCCGCATTAAAATCTCAGTATAATGGCAATGATGATATTAATGGAGAAATGTGGCTGTTGAAATAAAACCACGAAAATAGATTTCCTATTCCCCCGGACCAGGCTGTTTCGTAAGAAACAGCCTTTTTTATTGTATTGGTTTAAACGATCAGGATTTCTATTGTTTATAAATATTAAACTGAAATTAAAGGTATTAACACCTTGTCATTCCTGTATCTCTTTACTATTTATACGGACTGCGCTTACAAATTTTCAATAATTAATAAAAAAATTAAAATATTTTGACCATTAACAAATTGTTAATGAAAATTATTAATTTAGTATTAATACACAAGTTAATCCTCTGATAACATTAGATTAACAATTGGGTTAAACGTGGACTGAACCTTTGCGACATCTAAACCGCCCTATCGAAATTATTATAACCTACGTGCTGCCTTTTTTTAACAATCAAAATTCTGTTTATGAGAACAACGTTCTGTTCCAGGCGCCTGATTATTGCCGTGATGCTGCTTTGCGCAATGCCATTTTTGGCTTTAGCCCAGCAGAAAATTTCCGGTAAAGTTTTATCAGCCAAAGATCAAAGCCCGCTTCCGGGTATTTCAGTTACCGTTAAATCAACTACTAAAGGAACTTCAACCAATGCGGATGGTGATTTTTCTATTGATGCCAAACAAGGTGATGTGTTGGTATTTAGTGGTGTTGGCTTTAAAAGCCAGGAGATAAGAATAGAAGGCAATACCATGTTATCTGTTCAGTTAGAAGATAACAGTAAAGACATGAGCGAAGTTGTTGTAACAGCGCTGGGTGTAAAAAGAGAAACTAAGCGTTTAGGATATGCCGTGCAGGAAGTAAAAGGCTCCGACATGGACAAGGCCAGGGAAACCAACTTTGTAAGTGGTTTAGCCGGTAAGGTTGCCGGTGTTCAGGTAATGAGCTCTCCCAGTGGTGTTGGTGGATCTGCCCGTATAACAATCCGTGGTGATAAATCCCTCAATATTAATAAAAACCAGCCTTTATTCGTAATAGATGGTGTGCCGATTACAAATGAACTGACTGGTTCGAGCGGCCGTAGTTACCAGGAGATAGACTATGGTAACGGTGCAGCCATGGTTAACCCTGATGATATTGAAACCATGACGGTGCTGAAAGGTGCAAACGCATCAGCATTATATGGTTCAAGAGCTGCGAATGGTGTTATTGTAATTACTACCAAATCCGGAAAGAATAGTAAAGGCATTGGCGTTACTGTAAATACAGGTGTTACTTTAGAAAGTCCGCTGGTATTGCCTAAATTCCAAAGAGTATATGGTCAGGGGAATAATGGTCAGTTCAGCTTCCAGGACGGTAAAGGCGGCGGCGCAAGTGATGGTGTGGATGAAAGCTGGGGACCTAAAATGGATGGCAGCTTAATTGCCCAGCACAACTCACCCACCTCTAATGGCTACCGTGGTGGCGATATATCTCTTGTAGATGATGGTGTGCTTGGTTCAGCAGCAGATTTTGCAGCAAGAGGAACAATTACTCCAACTCCGTTTGTGCCGGGTATGGACCTTAGAAAATTTTATGAAACCGGTGTAACCAATAATACAAACGTATCTCTTACCGGCGCTAATGATAAAGGCGATTTCCGTTTGTCATATACATTGCTGGATCAAAAAGGAATTATCCCTAACACCGATATTAAAAGAAATACTTTTGCTTTTAATGCGGGATATAATTTCACACCCAGGTTGTCGGCAAGAGTTACAGCCAACTATGTGAATACGAATAGTGACAACCGCCCCAGTCTTACATACGGAACGGAAAGTATTATTTACCTGCTGCATTGCTGGATGGGGCAGCATGTGGATTTGAATAGTTTGAAAAGCTACTGGATACCGGGAATGGAAAACCGCCAGCAATTTAACTTTAATTATAACTATCACGATAACCCTTATTTTAACCTGTATGAAAACACGAACGGACAGGACGCAGGACGGGTTTTCGGGAATATTACTTTAAAGTATGATATAACAAGCTGGCTGAATGTTCAGTTGCGCGGAGGTACAGATTTTAATAGTGAATTAAGAAAACGCCAGCGTGCATTCAGCACCCAGCGTTTCAGGTTTGGCAGCTATCGCGAGGAAAGAGTACGCAACAGTGAAACCAACATGGACTTTCTCATATCTGTTAACAAAAACATTTCTGATAAACTCAGCTTTGGCCTTAATGCGGGGGGTAACAGGCAAATCAGCAGGTTTAACAGCTACGAGGTTACCGCCCCACAATTGCTGATACCGGGTATTTACAGCTTGTATAACAATAAGGTAGCATTGGTAAGTGCTGTTTATGACGGAAACAAACAGATCAACAGCTTGTATGGAGCATTACAACTGGCATACAACAACTATTTGTTTTTAGATATAACTGCACGTAACGACTGGTCAAGTGCGCTTACGCTTCCAAAAACAGCCGATACCTTAGGTAAAACAGTAAATTCTTATTTCTATCCTTCAGCATCGTTAAGCGCTGTAATCAGTGATATGGTACAGTTACCTTCCTGGGTGAGCTTTGCAAAAGTAAGAACCAGCCTGGCACAGGTAGGTAATGATACCGATCCTTATGCATTCTCTTTCAGCTACGGTGTTTCTGAGCCCTGGGGCGGCTTACCTGCATATTATTCACCAAGTAATCTCCTGAATTATAATCTTAAACCAGAGATCAGTACTTCATGGGAAGCTGGTATAGACTGGCGTTTTTTCAATAACAGGCTGGGCATTGATTTTTCTTATTATAATATCAACACCCTTAATCAGATCCTGCCAAGTGTAGCTATCACCCCCACAACAGGTTATACCAGCCGGTCAGTTAATGCCGGTAAGATCAGGAACTACGGTTACGAGCTGCAATTAACCGGTCGCCCGGTAGATGGTAAAAGCTTCAAGTGGGATGTTGCCATTAACTGGTCTGCCAACCGCAGTAAAGTAATAGAATTTGATGGAGATATCACTACTTACCCTATGGCCAGTCGCCATGGCATTAATATCAACGCTACAGTTGGTCAGCAAATGGGAGACATGTACGCTATAGGATTTAAAAAAGTAGATGATCCGTCAAGTCCATATTATGGTCAGCAGATATTTAACAGTGAAGGCCGGTTTGTAGGAACAAATGATATTGTGAAAGTAGGTAACTATAATCCTAAATGGTTAGCCGGTATCAGGAACACTTTTACATACAAAAATTTCAACCTGAGCTTCCTGCTGGATGCCCGGTATGGCGGACAGCTTTTTTCTGAAACATGGGTTGTGGGACTGGAAGCGGGTCAGTTGATAGAAACCCTGGAAGGAAGGGCTGACGGATATGATTTAAGCAAGGAAGGGAATGGCGTGATTGGAAAAGGAGTAGTAGAAAACGCTGATGGATCTTACAGTGTGAACACAAAAAAAATAACAGCACGCGAATACCATCAATCACGAACAGGTAACCGCGATATTGAGCAGGGAGGCGTTTTTGATGCGGACTATATTAAGCTGAGAGAAGTTCGGTTTGGATACTCCTTTAATCCAAAAGTGCTTTCAAAAATCAGGTTTAAAGGATTGAATGTTTCAGTAGTTGGGCGCAACCTGGCTGTATGGAGTAAGGTGCCCCATATTGACCCGGAAACAAGTTCTTTAGCAGGCGGCACTATTATACCTGGTGTGGAGTCGGTGGGTATGCCTACAACGCGCAGCCTTGGAATCAATCTTGGATTTACTTTTTAAACCTATTAAAACTAAGAGTATGAAAAAGTTCAGAACATATATATACGCAGTTATAATAGGCTGCACAATGGGAACTTCCTGCACAAAAGATTACCAGGAAAAAAATGCAAACCCCAATGCTATTAATGATGTAACCCCCGATTTGTTACTGCCTACCATTATCCGTAGCGCCTGTAATGAAATGGTAAATCAATCATGGGGTATAGGAAACATCGTTATACAACATACCGCAAAAATCCAGTTTGTATCGGAAGACCGTTATACCTGGGGTGACAGGAGCGGGTTGTTTAATAATATGTATGGTAATATGAGAGATGCAGAGCGTCTTATTGCTTTAGGTGATGCGAAAAATGTACCTAACTATAAAGCTGTGGGTTTGGTGTTAAGGGCCTGGATGTATTCCCTTTTGACAGATGCTTATGGCGATCTTCCATATTCAGAAGCGATGAAAGGAGTGGCAGGAATTTTAATGCCTAAATATGATTCACAGGAATCAATATACAATGGCATCTTAAACGATCTTAAAACGGCAAGTACAACGTTCAACAGTAGTGCAGGCACTTTGGTTGGTGATATTTTATACAATGGAGATTTAACCAAATGGAAAAAGCTGGCAAACTCACTTCAGCTCCGTTACCTCATGCGTATTTCTAATAAGAAAAGCGTTGCAACAGATATGCAGACGATTATTAATGGCGCTGATACACCGGTTTTTGAGGGTAATAATGATAACGGTGCCCTTACATATTTAACCGTATCACCCAACCAGTTTCCCCTGCATACTACCCGCTCCGGATCTTTTGACGAGTTTCGTTTAAGTAAAACACTTGGCGATAAGCTATCTGCATTAGGAGATACACGCATAGCGATATTCGCTCAAAAAGCTGATGCAACCGGAATGTATACAGGTGTGCCAAATGGTTTGAACGAGGTGGATGCGCTTGCATATAATGGCGGGCCTAATAATGTTTCAAGGGTTGGTTCATATTTCTTTCTTGATGCTATTACTGAAACCGGTTTAAAAGTTGCAAGAGGATATATTATGGGTTACCCTGAGCTACAGTTTATTTTAGCTGAAGCAGTTCAGAAGGGAATGGTAAATACCGGCAATACTGCCCAGTGGCATTATGAAGAAGGCATCAAAGCTTCTTTTAATTATTTCCAAAGTACAATGCCTGCTAATTATCTTACACAAACAGGAGTAGCATTTAACAATACAGATGCGCTTACACTTATTGGTACACAGAAATGGATCGCATTATTTTTTGGTGGATTAGAAGCCTGGTTTGACTGGAGAAGAACAAATATACCTGCATTAGTAGCGGGTAAAGACAATGTAAATAATGGCAAAATTCCCGTAAGGTTTGCCTACCCCCGTAGTGAGCAAACACTCAACCCTGCAGGTCGTACTGCTGCAGTTTCAGCACAGGGATGGTCAGATGATACTTATAATGAGAAGGTTTGGTGGGATGAATAAATAAATATACGCCCAGATACGAAAGCCCGGGGCTGCTTATTTAAAGCAGCCTCTTTTTTTATATAAGAACAATCTACGAATAAAAATCCCGGCCTGCTAACCGGGATATTCCAAATGCCTTCCAATAAAATTATACATCTACTGAATCATATACTACCACCTTTTTCCACAAATGCTTACACGCTTCCACAAATTTCAGGTGTATAGGATCTACCTGGTAGCTGTCCTGGTCTGCTTTGCTTTTAAACAGCAGCATCCACGATACGGAATAAGAACGGTCAATAACATCGCGGTTGGTATCAGCAGGTTTGCCAATATGAAATGAAGCAATGGTTTTAACTGCTGACAATTTTTTTAGTCCTGCTACCAGTTGATTAAAATCTTCTTTGCTTTCCGGGTTGTTTAACCAGAAATAAACATGATGAATGAATGTACCTTTTTCTATCATAGCCTGAGTATTTACAATTTATTTTATTTTCTTCAGCCAGTCGTTTATTCCATCAAATATTTTTTTGGCAACTGCTGTTCTGAATTTTGGGTCAAGAATTTTTTTCTCATCATCAACATTACTTAAAAACGCAACCTCTGCAAGGCAGTTAGGATAATCTGTAGGACCATTCAGCGCAAAATTAAAACTACCTATATTGCCTATTTCTACCAGCTTAAGTTCCAGCATTCTTTTTAAAACCGATTGAGATAAACTGCGGAACCCGATATAACGGTAATACGTACTCGTACCTTTTATCAGCGCATTGCCGGAGGAGTTAAGGTGTATACTGATGAGTATATCCGGGTTCCAGGCTTTCAGCATTTCAACTCTTTCCACCATATCCAGCGTGGTATCCGAAGTTCGGGTCATGAAAGTGTTTACTTTATTCTTCCGCAATAGCTTATTTAATTCGGTAGCTATTCTTAGTGTATAATCTTTTTCGAGTATACCCGTTGTTACACCAGAAGCGCCGAGGTTTGTTCCGCCATGACCGGCATCAATGGCAACTTTAAGCTTGGTCAAAACCAATACAGGCGGTTGTCGTTTCACACGAATAATGAGTTTGGTAAATACACTATCATACGAAATATTATAACCCCAATGCTGGTTGTGCTTTAATTCAATAAATACCCGCATCACATCATCTTCAGTCTGTTCATACCAGGTATTTTTAATTTCTTTCACTGAGCTGAACTGGGATATCCAGTTGCTGTTGGAAGTAGCGCCGAAAATATCTATTGCTATACGCGATGGGTTAATTTGCTGAACGCTCCTGTATGGCAGTTTTTCATCAAGATTGATGGTTACATAATCAAAGCCTGTTGTATCATTGCCATATACGCGCCAATTTGATGTAAGATAATAAGCCCTTGATCTTTTGTCGGGCAGGATCTTTACATTTTCCTTACTGATATAAGCGGAATGATTTTTTGAAAGCCGAACCCTGTAATCTCCATCTGCAGAATCTATAACCTGCATTACAATACCTGAGTCGAGATAAGTCATTTTAGCGCCGCCAAGCCTGTCATCGCCCAGTCCATATTCCAGGTAAGGCAGCCTGCCAATGGTTTGCACCATTAATGATTTATGCGTTGAATCCTGTGCAATTGATTGCAGATAAGCAAATGTTAACAATACGATGAGTATATGCTTCATACAGTGAAGATATAGCAAAAAGAAAACCCCACGGCAGGCTATGCGGGGGTTTCTGCATCCTAACTTATACAAGCGCGGAACTATCTTATAATAGAGTACGTTATTTATCTCATCGTTGCAACGGCTCTGTTAATATACGTGCAATAATGAGTGAAGGTTGGAAAAGAAGGCAGCAGCCCTCCCGCCTCCCCAAAGCTACCCTGTACACATATCTTTATTTATCCAGGCTGTGCTGTATACAAGGTGTTTAAATAGCTGCAGCGCAGCGGTAATACCTGCCTATCACGGTGCGCTGCTCCGGGGTTGCTCCGGGTATTATCCGTATAAAAATACCTGTTTGTATGTATAGGGTAACTCCCCGAAGGGAAGGAGAAGCCTCTCCAAAAGAGAGGAGACCAACGCACAGTCCTCGCTTTTCAACGATGCTGATAAATATGCGGAGCGTTTGCCAATCGGGCAGTAGAAATACAACTGTTGAATTGGAAGATATACTGTTCATTGGGGGTGTGTTGTACCGCCTCCTCTCTATCGGAGAGGAAGAAGGGAGGTAAGGCTGATATGCAGTACTGCCTCCTCTTTTTTGGGAGGAGGCAGGGCTGAATCAAAACACCATTAATGTAACTGTAACTATTTTTCGATAATAACTTCTGTGCCTACGGGAAGCATATCATATAACTCTGCCATATCGCTGTATCTAACAGAAATACAACCTGCAGTCCAGTTAATATATTTATCAATGACCCATTCTTCATTAGGGCGCGTGCCATGTATACCTACGCCACCGCCAATGGTTGCTTTTTTAGGTATTGTGCCGGCAGCCTTTCTTGAATTAAATCTTGCATAACTTTCTTTTGTAGGATAATCAAGTGCAAGAAATTTGCCCCACTGCTTATGAATTCTTTTACCAATGATTTTAAAATTTCCTTCAGGTGTAAGCCTGTCGCCTTCCATTTTTTTATCCTCCTGGCTTTTATTTCCAAACACTACAGGATATGTGCCGTACCATCCGTCTTCATCATATATCGTCATTTCGTAAGCGCTCTTTTTAATAACAACTTTGTATGAGCCCGGCGCCGCTTTAATGTTTTCATGTTTTGCTTCACCAAGTGAGGTGTCGGCAACATCATTTACATTTTTAATAGTAGAAAATTCTGAACCTTTAAACCCCTGTATAAAAACACAGGAAAAGATTGCGAGCGATGATAAAAGGATTCGGATAGAGCTCATAGTGACTTTAATTAGCGTTATAAAAAACGAGTAGAGATTTTAAATATTTTCCCTTACTACTTTCTTTGACTTTTGTTAGCAGCTAAAATTAAAATACCGGCGTGTTAAATATTTTATATTTAACGCAATATTTTCACGTTGATATTCAATGGCATTCATTCTATTGAAAGATGCTTTATAAACCTGCTTTTAATTCGAGTAGAAATCCTTTCAATTTTTGGAGACGTTGTATGAGTTCAAAATTTTGTTGTGCCTTTGATTTATTCTTTTTTAAATAATCCTTTGCACCTTCAATGGTATATTTTCTTTGTCTTAACAAATGATGAATGAGGTATAAATTCTTTATGTCTTCCGGCCTGAAATGACGATCGCCCTTCCTGTTCTTTCTCGGTTTCAGAATATCAAATTCCGTTTCCCAATATCTGAGTAATGAAGCGTTAAGCTGAAACATCACAGAAACTTCGCCTATGCTGTAATATTGCTTTTTAAACAACACTTCATCTTCGGGAATACTGATGAAATCAGATTCGCCCTCCATTTCTTTAAGCGATTTTCTGCCACGCTTTCCTTTTACCGGTTTTGCTGAAACAGTTTTTGCTTTCCTGTCTTCTTTTAAAAGAATATTTTTTTCTTCTGTTGCTATTTCAGCAACAAGTGTTTCTTCCGCAAAAAATATATCCGCTTCTTCTTCCGCAACTATACTATTCTCAAACGATTCCCCGGTTGGTTTTATAGCAAAACTTTCTCCTGCTTCTTTTATAGCTATACTATCCTGTTCTGCAGTTATCTCTTCCACAGCTTCTGAAGTAGCTATAACGCTTCCTTTTGTTTCAACCCGTTCCGGTTGCTCATCAGGAATATCCGCGAATAAATCTAACTGCTTAAACATTCCGCTAAATTAACGGTATGCAGAAAAAATAATGCCGTGAATTATTAACATTTAGTCAAAACTTTGATTACCTGCCGCAGCCATTTTAAGTATACGGTCAAACTGCTCAGGTGTAAGGTCATTATAGAAGAAGTAAATAGGATCAATATGCTGCCCGTTTTTATGCACTTCATAATGCACATGCGGGCCCGTAGATTTACCGGTGCTGCCCACCCAGCCAATCAATTCTCCCCTCTTAACCCTTTGCCCGGACTTTACTTTTATTTTGTATTGATGGCCATATAAAGTTTCGTAACCGTACCCATGGTCAAGAATAACATAATTACCATATCCATTACCGGTATTGCCGGCAAGCTTTACCGCACCATCTGCAGTGGCGTAAATAGGCGTGCCCTGTGGCGCTGCAAAATCAAGCCCGGCATGCATTTTTACTGTTTTGTATACCGGGTCAATGCGATAACCAAAGCCCGATGCCATACGGCTTAAATCTTTATTGCTTACTGGTTGAATAGCAGGCGTTGCAGCAAGTAATTTCTCTTTATTTTTTATCATTCCCTCAATATCGGTGTAAGACTTTTTCTGAAAGTTCATGCGATTTATCAGGTTATCAACCGCCGCTGCAATAGAGTATGCCAGCTCATTATCCTCCATTCCTTCCGTAAGTTTGATTTCCTGCTGCTTTTCCATCGATTTGGCACGGGCACTATCAGGTATAGGGTTTGCTTCAAAAATTTCCCTGTATACGTGGTTATCCCGCTTTTCCAGTTCAGCCATCTGCAACTCCATTGACTTTATTTTATTGTTCAGGAGCACATAATCTTCACGAATGCGTTCATTATCTCTGCGCATTACCACTTCTTTTGGCGAATCAAGCAATTGCCATCCTAAAAAAACAATAATAAGAGCCGTTACTATAGCCGCAGCTAAAAACCCCAGTATGCGCAGCAGCTTCACGCGGAGCGGAACTACCAGCTTTTCGTACCGGAGTGTATTAGTATTATAATAGTATTTTATTTTTTTCATTACAGGATATCTGAAACCCCGGTTGGCTTTGCCCTGCGCAAAAATCCAACCATAAATTAACTACCTTCGCACACCTCCCGGGGCAAGATGGCAAATATAAAATTTAAACATTCAAACGGTATAAAAATTATAAAAGTATAGTGATGACCTCATCTCAGATAAGAAAAGCTTTCCTGGATTTTTTTCAATCAAAAGGGCACCAGATTGTTCCATCAGCGCCTATAGTTATCAAGAACGACCCTACGCTTTTATTTACCAATGCCGGTATGAACCAGTTTAAAGATTATTTCCTGGGCAATAAAAAATCGCCCTTTCCACGTGTGGCTGATACCCAAAAGTGTTTGCGGGTTAGCGGAAAGCATAATGACCTGGAAGAAGTGGGCGTTGACACCTACCACCATACCATGTTTGAAATGCTGGGCAACTGGAGCTTCGGCGATTATTTTAAGGCAGAAGCCATTGCCTGGAGCTGGGAATTGCTTACAGAAGTATATAAGCTTGATAAAGATCGTTTATACGTTACCGTTTTTGAGGGTGATGAAAAAGAAGGCATTCCCAAAGACCAGGAAGCCTATGACGAATGGAAAAAGCACATAGCAGAAGACAGGATATTATTGGGAAATAAGAAGGATAATTTCTGGGAGATGGGCGATACAGGACCCTGCGGGCCCAGTACCGAAATTCATGTGGACTGCAGGCCTGATGAAGAACGCAAAACAGAGGATGGCAAAATGCTGGTGAATAATGATCACCCGCAGGTAATTGAAATATGGAATAATGTATTCATCCAGTTTAACCGTTCAAAAAACGGAAGTCTTGAGCCATTGCCCGCAAAGCATGTAGATACCGGGATGGGATTTGAACGGCTGGTAAGAGTGCTTCAGCAAAAAACATCCAATTATGATACGGATGTATTTACAGGAACGATTGCCGCTACAGAAAATATCACGCATAAAAAATACGATTATAGCGATAGCAAAGAAGCTGTTGCCTTCAGAGTAATTGCTGACCATTTAAGAGCTATAAGCTTTACTATTGCCGATGGGCAACTGCCTTCCAATACAGGAGCAGGATATGTGATAAGAAGAATATTGAGAAGAGCCGTTAGATATTATTATTCTTACCTGCATTATAAGCAACCCTTATTGTTTCAACTCGTGCCATTATTGGCAAAGCAGTTTGAAGATGTTTTTCCCGAACTGGAAAAACAGGTGGATTTTGTAAGCAAGGTTGTGAAAGAAGAAGAAGAAGGATTTTTGAGAACATTAGAGAAAGGATTAAAAAGAATAGATGACATTATAAAATCTTCTGCGGTTAATGCACAAACGGTTATTTCCGGTAAAGAAGCATTTGAATTGTATGATACTTACGGTTTCCCGATAGACCTTACAAGGCTGATAGCGGCTGAGAACAATCTAACGGTTGATGAACCGGGATTTGAACTGGAAATGAAAGCGCAGAAAGACCGCTCCCGCGCTGCCACTGCTATTGATACGGAAGACTGGATTGAAGTAAACAAAGCTGATAAAACATCTTTTGTTGGCTACAATGATCTGCTGGTAGAAACGCAGGTGGTAAAATACAGGAAGGCTAAAGCGAAAGGAAAAGAACAATTCCAGGTGGTGCTTGAAACAACGCCTTTTTATGCAGAAAGCGGCGGGCAGGTTGGCGATACAGGAATTTTGCAATTTGGTGAAGAAAAGATAAATGTGGTTAACACCAAAAAAGAGAACGACCTCATTATACATTTCACAGAAGGGTTACCTGCAGATATAACAGCGCCTGTAACAGCGGCTGTAGATTTTGAGCAGCGGTTGAATACCATGTATAACCATACTGCCACACATTTATTACATGCTGCATTGCGGCAGGTATTGGGTAAACATGTGGCTCAGAAAGGTTCGCTGGTATCGCCCGGTGAATTGCGTTTCGACTTTTCTCATTTTGCAAAAGTTACCGACGAAGAGTTAAGAAAAATTGAGTTGCTGGTAAACGATAAGATAAGGCGGAATATTCCTGTAGTAATAAATGAAATGCCAAAAGAAGAAGCGCTGAAGCTTGGCGCAATGGCATTATTTGGTGAAAAATACGGCGATACTGTTCGTGTAGTAGTCATTGATCCCGCTTATTCCATTGAATTATGTGGCGGCACGCATGTGGGGCACACAGGCATGATTGGTTTGTTTACTATTACCGGTGAACAGGCAGTGGCCGCCGGCGTTAGAAGAATAGAAGCGCTTACGGGGCCTGCCGCTATACAATATACTTTTGATAAGATCAACCAGTTTAAAAATATTGGTGAGCTACTGAAAGCGAAAGACCCGTTGAAAGCCATTGAAAAACTGATGGAAGAAAAAGCGGTATTGCAGAAAAGAATTGACAGCCTTGAAGCAAGGCAATTGGTGCAGGTAAGAAATGAAATACTGCAGAAAGACGAAATAGTAAACGGCATCACTTTTATTGGAGATATCATTGAAGTGAGCCATGCTGACGCGCTGAAAAAACTTTGCTTTGATATAAAAAATCAGTTGCGTGATTATGTAATTGTGCTTTGCGCTAATATAGACGGAAAGCCTTATGTTGCCATCGGCATGTCTGATGTAGTGTCGGCGGCAAAACAATTAGACGCAGGCAAAATCATAAAAGAACATGTAGCGCCATTAATAAAAGGCGGCGGTGGCGGTCAAAAAACGCTGGCTACCGCGGGAGGCCAGGATGTATCGAAACTGAGGGATGTAATTACCGTTGTGAAGGGGCTGCTTTAAAGGGTTTCCAACCTTTAGAAGGTTGGAAACCCTGAACAATCTACTTTTTATAGAATAGCACACGGAATATACGGATGATGCTGATTAACACAGATACTTTCCGTGAATACCCGTCATATCCGTTTTATCCGTGTTCCATTTGTTGTAATGGGTGTGCTTAAGTTGATTTATTATGTATACATATAATGCTCAGGTATTGGTGTATAGATCATTATAACCATTATTGTATATGCGATAATGCTTTCTACGGCTGCACCATTTCCGATAAATAAATTTTGAAGTTGAAGAAATGTTTTATAAACTTTGGTAAATAATTGCATGCTAATTAATGAAAATATTTTTTATGCGTCATGAACATAGCCCGCCTGGTATAGCATATATTCATTTCTCTGTTGCAAGACTAGTGTATCATTCCTAAGAATTTGAGTTATATGAAACTGGTAATAATTGTAAGGTTTTGCTTTATTTTCATTCTTATCTCATGGTTTAACTACTGTAAAAAGAATTATAAGCCTCAGGTAAATGTTGTATTATATGACAAACCTCTTTCCGTGATACGACAGCATATACAGGGAAAATGGCAGTTAATCTATGGGAAAGGAGGTATTGCTACTACTACGCAATATTATGATGAAACTTTTTGGGAATTTAATGCTGATAGTCTTAGAATTTTAAAGCACAACAATGCATATTTGGATACAGTTATACATTGGGATTATGATTTAGGTACTTTTACAAATGGAGACTCCACTTATATTATGAATTTCAACGACAAGTTAGGTTATATTTATAATTATATTGTTGATAAAATTTATAATGATACATTGATAGTGCACGACTATGCTGTTGATGCTTATTTCTATCGTTTAATCAAATCAAATTAGTAAGTTAATTTAAATTTTGCTATATGAAAAATATTTATAGACTGCTTTGGGCAGTCCTATTTTGGTTATGTACTTTTATTTCCAATGCACAAAATATTGATACAGCAAGTATTGAAAAAAATGAAATGGGAACAATAAGTTTTGCCCGAGTAACCAATGCCAAACTATCCGATGGAATCAATTTTTTGAAAACTGAATTACATGCTACAGGTAATGATTCTTTTGCATTAGTAAAAAAGGTGAAGGACGAGTTGGAAATGTTACATCTGCGTTACCAGCAATATTACAGAGGTATTAAGGTAGAGAATGCTGAATATGTTATACATGGCAGAGGTGAAAGTATTCAAACAATGAATGGGGACTTTCAAATTGTAAATATAACATCCGTTATACCAGCCTTATCTGAACAGGAGGCTTTGTCAGATGCCTTAAACTATGTAAATGCTAAAGAGTATAAATGGCAGGACTCCGTATCCGAGAATTTTATAAAACAAATAAATAATAATCCCAAAGCCACTTATTATCCTAAAGGCGAACTGGTAATTGAAAGAGATTACTTAAAAGGTGGTAAGAATTTGTTATTGTCGTGGAAATTCTCAATTTTCTCTTCTGTTCCTAATAATGTTCAGTTAGTTTATATTGATGCTAATACAGGTGAAATAGTTAATACGACACCGCAGATGCTTGATACAAATACTCCGCTAACAGCACAAACGAGGTATAGTAATACACTAAATATTACAGGGGATACATTTGCGGGAGGGTTTAGATTACAAGAAACAAGAAATGGTGTTACTATTCAAACCATGAATTTGCAGAATACAAACAACTATGCTAATGCAATAGATTTTGCAAATACTAATGCAAACTTTACAAATGGGAATTGGGCTGGGTTTGCAAATAATCAACAAGCCTTAGATGCGCATTGGGGAGCAGAAAATGTTTTGGATTTCTGGCGAACTGTATTTAATAGAAACAGTCTTGACGGAGGTGGTATAAGAATTTTAGGCTATGTGCATTTTTCGCCAAATGGGGCATCATGGAGCAATGCGCAATGGGTAGCTGGTGTTAATAACCGTTTTATGCAATATGGAGACGGAGACGCGACTACTTTTAATCCACTTACTGCCTTGGATATTTGTGCCCATGAAATGGGACATGGTATTAATGAGTTTACCGCAAACCTTACAGCAGGAAACCAAGAATCGGGGGCATTAAATGAAGGGTTCAGTGATATATGGGCAGCATGTATTGAACGCTGGGCTGCGCCGGGAAAACAAACATGGCTTATTGGAGAGGAAATTTTTAGGGTAACAACTCACAACTGTATACGTAATTTACAAAATCCAAAATCTACAACGGCATGGGAAGGTAAGCATCCCGATACATATCAAGGTACATATTGGGATAATAATGGTGAACCTCACAATAATTCAACCGTTCTTAGTCATTGGTTTTATTTGCTTGCTCAAGGTGGTAGTGGAACAAATGATAAAAACAACACTTATTCGATATCCGCTATCGGTATTGATAAAGCGCAAAGAATTGCATGGAGAACTGAATCTGTCTACCTGACTCCTACTGCAAATTATGCGGCAGCCAGAACTGCAAGTATTCAGGCTGCAACGGATTTGTATTGCGCTAATTCGCCTGAAGTTGTAGCAGTTACAAATGCTTGGTATGCGGCTGGCGTTGGTGCGGCTTATTCAGGCAGCATTTTGTCTGTTTCTGGCGCGGCTTCTTTTTGCACTACTGCTACATATTCCCTCACAAATCAGCCAACGGGTATTACTTCACTTGTTTGGTCAACCGACAACGTTAATATCGCAAGTATTAATAATACTAGTGGGTTAGCAACAAAGACGGGCGATGGTTTTGTAAACATTCAGGCAAATGTAACCGGTACTGCTGGTTGTGCTACCACTGTTATCAAATCTGTTGGCGTAGGCAATCCTGTGGCTAACAATATTACTATTTGGAGTTCCAAAACAAATACTACAATTGGGAGCCCTGTAGGCTTCGTTGCAGGCTATCCTACTATGAATCGTTGCCAAATACAATCTACCCTCTGGCAATCATCACTAAGCGCAAATATCGCTTCGGGAGATTATGAATGTGCTGCAGATAACGGAACAAGTAAAAACATTTTCTTTCAAACTACCGGGACTGCTTATGTGCAAGCTAAAATTCAAAACGCATGTGGATGGAGCAATTGGAGTAACCCAGTACCTATACAAGTTGGTTCTGGATTTTCTTATATGATTGCTCCTAATCCAGCCACAAGCATTGTAACAATAGCACAAAAAGATAATTCAAATATTGACATAACAGAAATAAAAGTTTTTGACAATCTTGGTAATTTGAGGAAGAAATCAAAATATGGTGCTGGTACAAAACAAGCCCAGATCAATGTTTCTGATTTGCAAACAGGCCTATATTTTATTGAAATTACAAGCAGACAAAGCAATGAAAAACAACAGTTGGTTATTCAAAAATAAATTTTGATTGATAATGCTTATTTAGCTAAAGGGACTTGTTAGATAACACGTCCCTTTGACTAAATAAGAAAAGCTCAGAGCTGGCGCAGGTTTGGTGGCATTGCCTTTGCCAGGCTAGACCTGCTGCCTTGCTTTTACTTATCTTAATTTCTTAAACAGACATTGTATAAACAGCATGGCTATTATTATAGCAAAACAAGTAATGCTTAGGCAGCAGGTCAGCCAGCACACAACGCCATAGCCCGAAGCTGTACAACAATCTCCTTTTATAGAATAGCACACGGAAAATACTGATGATACTGATTAACACGGATACTTTCCGTGAATATCCGTCATATCCGTTTTATCAAGTTATTTTTAAACAGGTTTTCAAACAATATTCTGTCGTAAATTGACCATTTATCTGTATAAAATCAAAAAGCCTGATGAGAAAAAATGTAGCCGTAGTACTAATGCTTTTGAGTGTAACAATTGCCGCTCATGCACAAAACTCTTTGCAAAAAATATACCCGGTTAACTATTCGGAGGTAACCATCACAGATCCTTTCTGGAAGCCGAAAATGGAAACCGTTGCAACCGCTACGATTGATGCCTGCGTGAACTATACTCAACATAAAACCGGGCGAATCCGCAATTTTGAAAAGGCCGCTAACCATTCCGGGAAACATGAAGGTATTTATTACGATGATTCGGATGTATATAAGGCAATAGAAGCCATCGCTTATTCTTTAAAGAATCACCCGGATGCAACATTAGAGAAAAACACGGATGAGTGGATTGATAAAATTGCCGCTGCCCAATTGCCTGACGGTTATCTTAACACATACTATGAACTGACGGATATCAATAAGCGCTGGACGGATATGGAAAAGCATGAAGATTACTGCGCCGGGCATTTGATTGAAGCCGGTATTGCTTATTACAATACAACAGGTAAGGGTAAGTTATTGAAAACAGCTATTCGTTTTGCAAATCATATTGATTCCGTATTCCGGCAGCAAAACCGGCCCTGGGTAAGCGGTCACCAGGAAATTGAACTGGCGCTGATGAAATTATATCATCACACAAAAAATAAAAAATACCTTGAGTTGTCTGATTGGTTTCTTGCGCAACGCGGAAAAGGAAATGGTAAAGGCGTAATATGGGATCAATGGAAAGACCCTGATTACTGCCAGGATGGACTACCGGTAAAGGATCAACGAAAAATTACCGGGCATGCAGTAAGGGCTATGTATTTATACACCGGCGCCGCGGATGTTGCGGCAGTTACCAGCGATGCGGGTTATATTACTGCAATGGACTCTATATGGCGGGATGTAGTATTCCGCCACATGTATATAACGGGTGGCATTGGCGCGCAGGGAAAGAATGAAGGGTTCGGACGTCCGTATGATCTTCCAAATGAAAGCGCTTATTGCGAAACCTGTGCATCTGTTGGTATGGTATTCTGGAATCAGCGCATGAACATGCTTTCGGGCGATGCCAAATATATTGATGTGCTGGAAAGAAGTTTATATAATGGCGCATTGGATGGCTTATCACTTACAGGCGACCGTTTTTTCTATGGTAATCCCCTTGCTTCCGGCGGAGGCTATGCCCGCAGCGAATGGTTTGGAACCGCCTGCTGCCCGTCAAACATTGCACGTTTGGTAAGCTCCGTTGGCAATTATATTTACGGATCTTCCGGTAATACAATATGGGTTAATTTATTTGTAGGAAGCAATACCGTTATACAACAGGGAAAAAATACAATAGCGCTTGCCCTGGAAACCGGTTATCCCTGGAAGGGCAATGTAAAGCTTACCATATCTCCTTCCAAAAAATCAGTATTCGAAGTTCGGGTACGTGTTCCCGGTTGGTTAACAACTCCTGCACCGGGCAACCTGTATCATTATGTTGGGCAGCAAAATGATCAGCCGGTTATAATGGTTAATGGAGAAAAAACCGCGTATACTATTGATAACGGATATGCCGTAATAAAACGCAACTGGAAGAAAGGAGACATTGTAACAATGGAGTTGCCGATGAAAGTGCAAAAGATAGCCAGTAATGCTGAAGTAAAACAGAATTCCAACAGGGTTGCGCTGCAATACGGGCCAATGTTATATTGCACAGAGGGAGAGAAAAACGGATTGAAATCGGGCAATATTATTTTACCAGGCAGCACTATATTTGAAACCACTTATAATGCTGCTTTATTAGGCGGCGTAAATGTAATTCGTTTTGATGCACCGGTTGTAGCAATAGGCAGCGATAGCTTATCTGTATCTACATCAACCCAAAAAATTACAGCCATACCATATTATACCTGGAATAATCGTGGCGCAAATGATATGCAGGTATGGTTGCCTGTTAGTGTTCAGAAAATCAGTATAAATGAATAATATGAAGAAAAACATAACGCATCAGCATGGCATCCGGTAAACCATTAGGTTATTTTTCACTTACCATGATAGTGGTAAGCCTTGTTGTGGGGATGGGCATTTTTGGTACACCGGCCAAAGTAGCGGCAACCTCGGGTTCATCGCTCATATTTTTTTCAGTATGGCTTACGGGCGGGCTTGTTGCTTTATGCGGCGCTTTAACCTATGCTGAAATAGGCGTACGACTTCCGGTAATGGGAGGCTATTACAAAATTTTTGCAGAGTGTTATCATCCCGCTGTAGGGTTCACGGTAAATGCATTGATATTAATAAGCAATGCAGCATCGCTCGGCGTAGTTGCTTTGATTGGCGCAGATTATGTAAGTGATCTTCTATTCGGCAAACCTTCGGGGCAGGGCTTTACAGTAACTGTTTCCGTAATAGCGGTATGCCTTTTTTATACCGTTAATTTAATGGGGTTGCAAACCAGCAGCCGTATGCAGAATATACTTACTGTAGTTAAAACCGCGGTGATGATCCTGCTTATTGCCAGTGTATTAAAAGGCGTAATGGTAGAACCACATGGCTATAATGAAAATGCCGGGGTATATGAGTTAGGCGAAAGCGGCTGGTTAAAGCTTTTTATGATCAGTCTTGTGCCTGTGTTTTTTTCTTATGGCGGCTACCAGCAAACCATCAACTTTGGCAGTGAAGTGCAGCAAACCAGCATATTTCCCAGGGCGATCATATCAGGCATATTTATCTCCGTTATTTTATATATGGGCATCAACTTCGCCTATACGCAGGTGATAGGCTACGAACGTATGAAGAATGTTTCTGCCATTGGCGCGTTACTCTGCGAAGCATGGTTTGGCAAAACCGGCGCTAAAATATTTGACGGGTTGATGTTTTTATCCGTGCTGGCTTATGTAAATGTAAGCCTTATGAGCAACCCACGGGTAATGTACGCCATGAGCCAGGACAAGGTATTACCTGCATTTTTCTCTAGGCGCAACAGTAAAACACTGGCATTAACCGGCGGGCTGACCGTATTTTCCATTATTACCATCATCATTACTTTTTTTGGAAAAGAGGTTGATAATATTCTTGGGTTCAGCATTTTTTTAGACAGTATCGGTATGAGCACTTCTGCCGCTACGCTGTTTATCCTGCGTAAGAGAAAAAAAAATGAAGAAGCCGTTTCCGGCGCCTGGACAAAATGGACACCATTGCTGGCAGCAATATTTGTATTGTCGTATGCTGGCGTTGCGATAGCGGTAATTATTGATAAACCGTTGGCCGCATTAACCGGTGTGATACTCTTGCTGTTGTTAACCGTTGTGTATTTTATTTTTTATTACAGAAAGAAAGTATAGCTTATGGATATCTCTTACATCATAAATGAACTTGGAGAAGAACGCGAAAAGTATTTTAACGCGGTAGCGCCGCCCATCATTCAAACCAGCAATTTTGTTTTTAATAAGGTAGATGATATGCGCCGTCTTTTTGAAGATGAATACACCGGTTATATTTATACAAGAGGGCTTAACCCTACCGTTGACATCTTACGAAAAAAATTAGCCGCGCTGGATGAAGCGGAAGACTGTCTCGTTTTCAATAGCGGCTCTTCTGCTATATATGCCTCTGTTATGGCTAATGTAAAATCAGGCGATCATATTGTTTCGGTAAACAAGCCCTATACCTGGGCGCAAAAATTATTTAATAATATACTGCCCAATTTCGGTGTAACCACAACCTATGTAAACGGAACGGCTGTTGAAAATTTTGAGAAAGCCATTCAGCCAAACACAACCATCATCTATCTTGAAACACCAAACTCCTGGTATCTTGACCTGCAGGATCTGCGCGCCATTGCAGCAATAGCAAAATCAAAGGGCATACTAACCATTTGCGATAATAGTTATTGCAGCCCGTTATATCAAAAGCCAATTGCAATGGGTATAGATATTTCGCTGCAATCTGCCACAAAATATATAGGAGGGCATAGTGATGTTGTTGCAGGCGTATTAACCGGCACAACAGCCATGATGAAAAAAATTTTTGAAACCGAGTTTTGCACTGCCGGCACAGGAATATCGCCTTTTAATGCGTGGCTGCTGATACGCGGGCTCAGAACCTTGCCTGTACGCCTCCGTCAAATAACGGAAAACACAAATAAAGTGCTGGAGTTTTTAAAGCAACACCCAAAAGTTGAGGATATCATTTTCCCATTTGATAAGCGTTTCCCTCAATATGAATTGGCAAAAAAACAAATGGACGGCGCTTGCGGCTTGATGTCTTTTCACCTGAAAGTAAAAATGATAGAAGATATAGTAAGGTTCTGCGAAACCCTGGAACATATACTCATGGCGGTGAGTTGGGGCGGATATGAATCTCTGATTATACCCGGATGCGCCTCTGTTAAAGAAAAGGATTATGATATTACAAAAAAATCACATCGCATGTTACGGTTATATGTAGGACAAGAGGAGCCGGAATATATTATTAATGACCTGCAGCAGGCGTTAAATATTATATAAGAGGTTTTGTCAAATGTTTTTTTAGTTGAATATTTGTAGAATAATAATATTTATCATGATAAGTTCATGAAATATTATCGCTATATAAATTTTATTCATGAGAAAATACTTTCTTGTACTGGCTGCGGTAATAGCATTTGCCAACCTATCATTAAAAGCACAGGATAGCAACAACTGGAACTTGCGGAGATGTATAAGCTATGTTATGGAAAATAATATCCAGGTGCGGCAGCAGGCGATTCAATTTCAACTTTCTCATTTAACTTATATCCAAAGTAAATATTCACAGTATCCTTCATTAAACTCAAGCATTAATGGAGGCTGGAATTTCGGACGTTCGGTTGACCAGGTAAATTATACGTACACCAACCAGGCCTTTTTTCAAACCACAGCAGGGTTAAACAGTAATGTAACATTGTTTAACTGGTTCAGTAAAAAAAATACTACAGCAGCAGATAAGTTAACAGAAAAAGCAGACGAACTCCAGGTAGATAAGATTAAGAATGATGTTGCATTAAATGTTGCCAATCTGTACCTCCAGGTATTATTTAATATTCAACAGGCGGATATTAACAGAACCCGTATGGAGCAATCAAGGGCTCAGTTCGACAATACCCGTAAGCAGGTAGATGCAGGCTTATTACCCGAATTAAATGCGGTTGAGCTGGAAGCGCAACTGGGAACTGACAGCGCCAATTGGATACAATCAAAAACAACAATTGAATTATCGTTGCTGCAACTCAAGTCAGCACTCAATCTTCCTGCAGACACGGCTTTTGTTATTGACACTCCCCCGGTTGAAAGCATTCCGGTTGATAATATTCTTGAAGTATCACCTGCAGCCATTTATGATATGGCTATTACATCATTACCGCAGTTCAGGGTGAATGATTTAAGATTGCAGGCTGCCCAAAAAAATTACAGGGCGGCTGTGGGAATGCAATATCCAACGATTTCTTTGTATGGATCAGTAAATAGCTTGTTGAATGACCAGGCTATGGAAGGGCATGGAAATTATGTGGACATAAATCCTGTAATAGGAACAGTTGGTACAGCCCCCGGGGCGCAGACTGTTAATTCAATTGCCAAACAAAGAATATTTGACGAGTACAGGAAAATCTCACCGTGGAAACAGGTAAACAACAACTTCAATCAGAATATTGGAATTGGTATAAGCATTCCTGTTTTCAATGGTCTTGCTGCCAGAACAAATGTTTCAAGGCAAAAACTGAACATACAAAACCAGGAGTTGCTCCTTACCCAGGATAAGCTGAATATGAAGAGAGATATTTTTGATGCATATCAGCAGGCATTGGGAGCGTTTGAGAAATATAATGCAAGTAAAAAATCGGTGGAGTCTGCACAAAAAGCATTTGACTATGCTACCAAGCGATACGATATAGGCGTACTGCAAACCATACAATGGTTAAATAATCAAAACACATTAGCCCAGGCTAAAATCAACGCTTTAATAGCGCAATATGACTATGTTTTTAAGATGAAAGTACTGGAGTTTTACAAAGGACAGGGAATTAAATTATAATCATCAACTTATTTAATAAAAATATCTCATGAACAAAAAACTGCTTTGGGTTGTAATTATACTGGTTGCTTTAGTAGTGTTACTGATCGCTCTGAAAAAGGCAGGTGTAATTGGAAAAGAGGAAGGCACTAAAGTATCTGCTGAAAAAGTAGTGCGTCGTAATATCACGGAAATAGTAACAGCGAGTGGAAAAGTATATCCTGAGATAGAAGTAAAAATAAGCCCCGACGTTTCGGGTGAGATTACAGAATTGAATGTTGAAGAAGGAGACAGCGTGAGAAAAGGCCAGATACTTGCCAGGATATATGCCGATATATACGCTACACAACGCGATCAGGCTGCTGCACAGGTTGCAGGACAACAGTCTATGGTTGCAAACTCACAGGCACAATTAGAAGCGTTGAAATCAGCGCTTGACCTTGCAAAAACAACTTACGAAAGACAGGAAAAATTATTGAAGGATAAAGTAATTTCCAAATCAGAATTTGAGCAGGCGCAAAATACACTCAATAGCGCACAGGCAAACTACAATGCGGCATTACAAAGCATTCGCAGTAACCAGGCGCAGGTAAAAAGCGCAACCGCAAATCTTTCAAAAGCCAACAAAGATTTAAGCAGAACCGCATTGTTATCTCCAATGACTGGCGTAGTATCTCTGCTGAATGTAAAGAAAGGAGAAAGAGTTGTAGGTAACTCCATGATGGCAGGTACGGAAATGATGCGTGTAGCAGATATCAGCATATTTGAAATAAGAGTGGAGGTTGGCGAAAATGATGTGCAGAAAATAAATATTGGTGATACTTCCGTTATAGAAGTGGATGCTTATAATAGCAGGAAATTTAAAGGGCTGGTTACACAAATAGCCAGCAGCCAGAAAGGTGCGGCTACTCAAACATCTTCTTCGCTTAGCAGCAGCACAGATGTAACGAATTATGAAGTACGTATACGTATTTTGCGTGAATCTTATGCGGACCTTATTGATCCTTCCAAACCAAAAAAATTCCCCTTCAGACCGGGTATGAGCGCCAGTGCCGACATACAAACCCAAACGCATAATAATGTTCTTTCAGTTCCTATAAACGCGGTAACTACCCGTGATAAAAATGATACTGCTGCCAACAAAACAAAAACCGTTGCAGTAAAAAAAGAAACAACCAATACGGATAATGATGCATCATCTTCAAACGCAGCAGGCACTAATGATGATTTGCTTGAAATAGTATTTGTGCTGCAAAAAGATAATACCGTTAAATTAAAACAGGTTAAAACCGGTATACAGGACATCAATAATATTGAAATAACCGAGGGTTTGCAGGAAGGAGATGAAGTGATTACAGGGCCTTATACCATTGTTAGCAAAACCCTCAAATCAGGCGCCAAGGTAAAAGTTGTGCCGAAAGATCAGTTGTTTGAAGTGAAGAATTAAGGAGGTTTGTGGTTTTGGGTTTTGGGTTGCCTTCAACTACAAAGGGCGTATTTCACATTAGCCCGGCAGGCATGCCTGCAAAACAAGGGATATACACCAAAGCACCTAACCAAATATCCAGGCACCAGAGAGGACAACTTGCAATAGCGTTTTCTTAAAACCTTAGTAACACATTGCTAATAATATTGTACAACCTTATTACCTTATAACCGCGGCCGGTTAAAGTTAAATCTGACAGTTATTGAAACAAGATGTAATAATGTAATAAGGTTGAGCTAAGTTTCACGTTTGGTTACTAAGGTCATAAGGTTTGGTTTTTGTAGGGGAATATTGTGTGATTGATAATGCGGAGGATGTACATATAAAACGAACTTGCGGCACAATAGCCTGGTCATCAGAGAGCGCAGCAGAAATGTATATATAAGTGTTTTGAAAACCATTAGGAAGTTAAGGGTCATTAAGGCTTTTACTTAATTTTCTTAATGATAAGAACCAATAGTGTTCCCGGATAGTATATACGAAACTAGGAATACGCAGTTATAATTCTCAAACAGGAAAATGGGATAAATGGAAAGACTCTACCTTGAAACTATGAAAAAGTATTCGGAAAAAGTTTTCTTATAATATATTTTAATGTCATCAGTAAAGAATAAATACCCATTAATAATATTGTATTGTTTTGCAATAGCCTTCTATTCTTGCAATAGTTTACGTTGGTCAGAGGCTTCAAGTAAATCTTTAATACAAGTAAACAATTACTACAACTTTTATAATGACAGTTTGCAATTGTATATTCAGTTCTATGGCGGACATTCTTTGGGGTTTTTAAAGCAACATATGAAGAGCTACCCGGATTCTATTAAAAAGTTGTATAAAAACATAAAAAGAAAGTTGAATATTAAGGGGCAAATAGTTCTTGTGTCCAAACAAACTAATCGTTACTTTGGTTACAATTATGTTGGTTTTTTATGTGATTCCCAAAGACTTAATAATGTTGTCGGACTGTATCTAAAGCATATTTCCGAAGGTGATGCAATTTTTTTTGAAGGAAATATTTTTAGATTCAAAAACTACTACATAAAGCCGTATATAATCCCCTTGCGTAAAGGCGATCTTTTTCTTGTCACAATGAAGCACATTTCCTCATTACAAAATGAGATAGATTCCACCATCCTTAAAGAAAATAGCTTCCACGAAATGATGACTTTAAAAACCGGAGAGGCATATATGCCATATACAGGCAAAGCAGCAGGAATAGACTCTATAATGCAAATTTTTAATAAAGAAGCATACCTCAGCGCAGTAAATAAAATTCAAAACCTTGAAGCGAATTTTGAAAGGAGTCAGGATTCGGCTTATTATAAGGAACTCCTTCTTACATCCTATAGTTTTATCGATGAAATTGATTATATACGAAGTGAGCGTAGATCAAAGGCTCTGGAACCATCACTAAAAAAAATAATGATTCAACATTTAACAATTTAAACATTTCAGTAAAAAATGCGTTCAAGCAAATTTATGATATCGCTAAAAATAGAGAAGTATTAATGATAAATGAATCGCATTATGACTGGCGACATCGTTATTTTGCAACATTACTTTTGGATAGTCTTTATAGACTTGGATACCGTTTTCTTGCTTTGGAAGCACTTGGCTATGATTCCAATTTGGGGTTACGAGGTTTTCCTGTTATACAAACAGGTTTTTATACTAAGGAGCCCTATATGGGAGAATTAATTCGAAACGCGCTTCGTATGGGATTTACTTTAGTGTCTTACGAAGATACAACAGCCACATACGAAGGGAAATTTACTTCACTAATGCAAAAGAGGGAATATATGCAGGCTCATAATTTATTCCAACAGTTTAGAAAAAACCCTAAAGGTAAGTGGCTTGTATTGGCAGGATACGGACATATTAACAAATTTCAATTAACCTTAAGAGGAGACTCGTCTATGGCAATGTATTTTAAACAAATGAGTGGTATTGATCCTTTTTGTATTGATCAATCCCGGTATTGTGATTTGCTAACAGAACCCACAACGATACAAAAATTATCAACAGGATACTATTCTCTAAATGCTTCCCAAATTGCTGATAATGTACTTAGCAAACAATGCGATCTTTATATTATCAATAATTTAAAGGAACAGCCTTATGAACCCGAAAGTCGATATAGTTCAGGATATCGGCAGTTTGAAATATCTTTAACAAGTGAAAAAATAGAAAGGGAATTAGGGAATTGTGTAGTTATGATTTTTTATACGTCCGAAATCACTCGAGAGGACAACTGTATTCCTATATATGTAAGACGACTTATCGATAAGAAGCAAACAAAATTTATTGCTTTTCTACCTGATAATGATTATACTGTTATAGTTAAAAATGAAACAGGGGATATTCTTGAGAACAAGGATATTAGGCGCAAAGAAAAAAAATCAGAATAAAACTTAAAGCCTTGACATTCCTAAATCAATTTCCTTTATACAGGCAATTAAACTCGAAAGATTGTGGGCCGACTTGTTTGAAGATGATTGCGAGTTATTATGGCAAAAAAATTAGTATCGAAAACTTAAGAAACAAAAGTCAACTCAATAAAGATGGCGTTTCTTTACTAGGTCTTTGCGAAGCCGCTGAGTCTATTGGATTTAAAACTGTTTGTTCCAAGATTGATTTTAAGCAGTTGCTAGAGGTTGCTCCACTTCCTTGTATAGTGCATTGGAATCAAAATCATTTTGTGGTTGTTACGCCAAAATCAAATAAAAAAAGGATTGTGATTGCGGATCCAGCTAACGGCTTTAGAAGCTTTTCAGGAAAAGAATTCACTAACCATTGGTATGGTAGGGGTAACTTAGCTTGCACTAATCTGGGTGTCGTTCTTATGTTGGAGCCAACCGGGAAATTTATGGAATTAGAGAATGAAAAAGATAAACCATCCGGATGGAACTTTCTCACAAATTATTTATATAAACATAAGAACAGCCTATTACATATTGCTCTTTCTCTATTTATAGGGAGCATTATCCAACTTATTTTTCCTTTTCTTACCCAAAGTTTGGTAGACAATGGTGTTAACCAAAAAAATATACAATATATTTACATTGTACTCCTTGCTCAATTAATGCTTTTTTTTGCACGCTCAGTAGTAGAATTTATTAGAAGTAGGATTTTGCTACATATCAGCATGCGAATAAACATTTCGTTAATTTCTGATTTTTGGATAAAACTTATGCGACTGCCTGTTTCCTATTTTGACGCAAGGATGACGGGAGATATTTTACAACGTCTAAATGATCAAAAAAGGATAGAAAATTTTATTACGAATTCGTCTATTTCCTCTATATTCTCTATAATGAATTTATTAATATTTTCTTTTGTTTTAGTTCTATATGACAAGGTAGTTTTCTTTATTTTTTCTGGCGGCAGTATAATATATTTCATTTGGATAAGTGCTTTTTTAAAATACAAACGCAAGTTAGATATTAAAAGATTTGAGTTGGCTAGTCAAGAAAACAATCTGGCGCTGCAATTTATCCATGGAATGCAAGAGATTAAATTGAATAATGCTTCACTTCTTAAACGATGGAAATGGGAAGAATTGCAAGCCTCAATTTTTCGAATGAATTTTAGAAATCTTTCTATCAATCAATATCAACAAGCTGGGGCAATCTTTATTAACGAAGGTAAAAACATCATTATTACTTTCCTTGTGGCAAAGGCTGTAGTAGACGGATATCTGACATTAGGTGGCATGTTGGCTATTCAATATATTTTGGGGCAACTAAATTCACCAATTGATCAACTAGTGGGGTTTGTGCAAACAGCTCAAGAGGCTAAATTAAGTTTAGAAAGACTTGTTGAAATACATGGATTAAAAAATGAGAAGGATATAAAGACTCAATATATAAGCAGTGACGCTATTACTGGTAAAAAGAATATTGAATTAAAATGTCTTTCGTTCACTTATCCAGGTGCTGGCAATCCTGAAATTTTAAGAGACATTTCTTTGACAATTTATGAAGGGCAAATTACGGCAATTGTAGGAATGAGTGGTAGCGGGAAAACAACATTATTAAAGCTTTTATTAAAGTTTTATAATCAGTATACAGGTGATATTCAAGTTGGATCAACATCACTCAAACATTTCGATCCTGATTCATGGCGAAATTCCTGCGGGTGTGTTTTACAATCCGGATTTATTTTTAGTGATACAATAGCCGCTAACATAGCAGTGGGGTTTGATGCTCCGGAGATAGCAAGACTAGTATATGCCGCCAAAATAGCAAACATTCTTACTTTCATAGAAAGCTTGCCTCAAGGGTTTGGCACAAAGATAGGGGCCGGTAATGGAATAAGCGAGGGGCAACGTCAAAGGATTCTAATCGCTAGAGCAGTTTATAAAAACCCTAAATTCATTTTTTTTGATGAAGCTACCAATGCCCTTGATGCAAATAATGAAAAGGCAATCGTTGAAAATTTACAAGACTTTTTTAAAGAAAAAACAGTTGTTATAGTTGCACACAGACTAAGTACAGTAAAGAATGCGGATAATATTGTGGTGTTAAATAATGGAGTAATTGTCGAAAGTGGATCTCACCATGATTTAAGTGAAAAAAAGGGTATTACTATGAACTTGTCAAAAATCAATTAGAATTAGGGGTATAATCCATCCATTAAGCATGAAACAATCGTATCAAATTAATGATCAGAATTCTTCGGAGATGAATTATGCTAATATAGAAAATAATCCAATATTGACTGTGCTTGTCGATGGAAAACCACATAAGCTATTAAGAATAGGCACTCCAGTTTTAGCATTTATCGGTATGTTAATTTTGGGAATTTCATGGATGATCAAATATCCTGAAATTATATCAGCAAAAGGACAGTTGCTGTCTATTAATCAGCCTAAGCCGTTATTATGCAAAATTAATGGTAAAATTGTTAAGCTAATAGCTTTTGAGGGTATGCATGTCAAGGCAGATGACATACTAGGATTGATGGAGAGCGTTGGAAATCATTACGAAATTTTATCACTTATAGATACGATAAACAACATCGAGGATGAAAATTTCAAGCCATTTTCAACTACGTGGCTAAATTCATTTAAAAATCTCGGCGAAGTTCAACCTTCATTTCAGAATTTTGTACAGGCGAATTTAAGATTTATAGATTTTTACAAAGGTGGTTTTTTTTGTAAGAAGCGGGCAATGTTGGTTGAAGATGAAAAGAATATGATAGCTTCAAGGTTTGTTCTTGAAGAAACGAAGGCTCTGTTAGAAAAGGATATTCAATTAAACAAAGAAAATTTAAATGCACAAGAACTATTGGCAGACCAAAAGGTGATTTCACCTCTGGATATCAGAAATGAACGAAGTAAGATGCTACAAAAGCAACTAACGGTCCCAGAAATAAAATCATTATTGTTGGATAATAACGCAAAACAAAGTGATATTAAAAAGCAGGTTCTGGATTTAGATAATCAGATAAAACAAGAACAATATATTTATCAGCAGGCCTTGTATACATTTAGAAGCAGTTTATACGATTGGAAAAAAAATATATACTTACGTCTCCAATTGATGGGGAAGTTTCATTTATGAATTTCATTCAAGTGAACCAAGAACTGACCGTAAATCAAGAAATTTGCTTTATCAATCCAACTAACAGTGATTATTATGTTGAGGCAGATGTTCCTCAGCAAAATTTTGGTAAGATAAAAGTGGGGCAAAATGTATCACTGAAATTTTTTGCATACCCTTATGAAGAATTTGGGTCTATACAAGGCCGGATCGATTATATCAATTTAATACCCAATGATAGCGGATATTTGACCAAAATAAAACTTTTAAATGGTTTGAAAACAACGCATAACCAATTTTTAGTCTTTAGATCCGGGCTTCTTGTGAACGCAGATATAAAGACCGACAATCTAAGGCTACTTCAAAGAATTTATTATTCTACAATTAGACTTTTGAAAAGGTAAATTGTAATTTGCAAGTGTTAACTAATAATTGGTGTCTCGCCGACCGGAAAGTTTACATAGCGCGAAAATTATAGACACCCAATATAGGATAAGCCGCAAATGCAATTTCAACTATAAACCATAAACATTTATGCACTTTGGTATAATAGGCAGCGGTAGTTGGGGTACAGCCCTTGCAAAAATGCTTACCGATAATGGAATGCATATTAACTGGTGTGTGAGAAGCAATGAAATCCTTCAGCATATAGTAAAAAGACATCACAATCCCAATTACCTTACTTCTGTTTCATTTGATACAAATCTTTTATCATTAACCACCGATGCGGCAAATACAATCCGGCAATCTGATCATATTATAATAGTAACGCCTTCGGCTTTTGTAGCGCAGCAGTTTAATACAGTTAAGGCGGAAGACCTCAACGAAAAAAAAATCATATCCGCTGTTAAAGGTATGCTTCCACAGCATAACCAATTGCTGAATGATTACCTGGCATCGGAATATCATTTCAGTATAGATCATTATTTCACTATTATGGGACCCTGCCATGCTGAAGAAGTAGCGGCAGAACGACTGTCATACCTGACATTTTCTGGCGCCAATGCGGAAGCGACAGAAAAAATTGCCGGCTATTTTTCTACAGCGTATATCAATACAATTATCAACACAGACATATATGGTGTGCAATATGCCGCGATATTAAAAAATATATATGCTGTGGCTTCAGGCATTGCGCACGGCAAAGGCTATGGCGATAATTTTTTAAGCGTGCTCATTGCCAACTGCGCAGATGAAATGGCGGAATTTTTAAAAAAGGCAGGCATACGCAATATTGATGTAGGTGTACATACTGCTGATAAAACACAGCACAAAAAATCACCGAATTACGCGGCATCTGTATATCTCGGCGACCTGCTGGTAACCTGCTACTCACTCTTTAGCCGCAACAGAACATTTGGTAATATGATAGGCAAGGGACATTCCGTACTATCTGCCCAGCTTGAAATGAATATGGTGGCTGAAGGGTATAATGCCAGCAAAAGCATCTACAATATCAATAAAGAAATACAGGCTGATATGCCCATTGCCAAAGTAGTATATGAAATACTATGGGAAAAACTGCCTGTAGCAACAGGGCTGAAAAGAATTGAAGAATGTTTGGTTTGAGGAAAGGCAGAAGGTGGAAGGTGTAGGGTATAAAGCAGGTTAATCATAATACAAATTGGGTATATAGTTATTATCGACTTCTCTTTACGACCTATGCCGAGCCACCACAGGTCGTAAATTTTTTATAATGAAAAAGCTGTTTCAACTTTCGCTGCTCATATGCATGTCCTCAACCTACAGTTGTACTCAAAAAAATATTACAGATGTTCCGGAAAAGCTACCGGTTAAATTAGCTGTTAACCCTCATCCGTCGGGTACACCTTTGTCGCCTGAAGAAAGTATGAAAGCCATTCATTTGCCCGAAGGATACAGGCTTGAGCTGGTTGCCGGCGAACCCATGATACAGGAACCGGTTGCCATAGCCTGGGATGGTAACGGCGCAATGTATGTGGCACAAATGAAAACATATATGCAGGATATAAATGCTACTGATGAAAACCTGCCCATCAGCAGCATTGTACGGCTGGAAGATACCGATAACGATGGCAAAATGGATAAGCGCACTGTTTTTATTGACAGCCTTGTGCTGCCGCGCATGATACTGGCACTGGATGACAGGCTGGTAGTTGCAGAAACTTATTCAAGCAATTTATATACTTACAGGGATACGGATAATGATGGCATTGCAGATGAGAAAGTGCAGGTATACCACAACGATATACCAGATACCCGCAACCTGGAACACCAGCGCAGCGGACTGGTTTGGAACCTGGACAACTGGATATATACCAGCCGTCAATTACGCTATAAATGGACCGGTAAGGAGCTGGTAGTAGATAGTCTTGTGGATGTGCCCGGTGGCCAATGGGGCTTGGGTAATGATGATTATGGCAGGTTGTTTCTTTCTTCTGCGGGTGGAGAAGTGGCAGCGCTTGGTTTTCAGCAGATGCCTGCCTATGGCGAGCTTGATTTTGAAGAAGCACAGTATGAAGGAGATTTTCATACACCCTGGCCAATTATTGCAACGCCGGATATTGAGGGCGGTAAAAAAAGATTGAAAGATGACAGTACCCTCAACCACTTTACGGCAACATGCGGGCAAACCATTTTCCGCGGCGACAGGCTTCCGCAAACCATGAAAGGTGATCTCTTTATCTGCGAACCGGTGGGCAGGTTGATCAGGCGTGCGAAAGTACTTACTAAAAACGGCGTTCGTGTAGTAAAGAACGCTTATGATAAAATGGAATTTATCGCTTCAACAGATATGAACTTCCGCCCGGTGAACCTTGCCACAGGGCCTGATGGCTGCATGTATATAACGGATATGTATAGAGGCATTATACAGGAAGGAAACTGGACTGGTCCTTCTTCGTATATACGTCCGCAGATACAGCGCTTTGGTTTAGATAAAAATACCGGCAGGGGAAGAATTTACCGCATCGTGCACGAGTCTGTTCCGCCTGATACGCATAAGCCACAATTACTGAAGGCATCAGCAGAAGCGTTGGTAAAATATCTTGATCACCCCAATGGCTGGTGGAGAGATAATGCACAGAAATTACTCATTGTAAAAAATGAACAATCCGTAATACCTGCGCTCAAAAAAATGGCTTTGAATGAGCGTGGTTTTATGGAGAAGCTCATGTTCCGGAAAACCGGTACGACACTTATGGGAAGGATACATGCATTATGGACACTGGAAGGTTTGCACGCCATTGATAAACCATTATTACTATCTGCATTAAAAGATGAAGCGCCGGAGATAAGAAGAATGGCGATATGGCTTAGCGAACCCCTGATAAAAATCAACGACGCTGATATTATGGCTGCGATAGGAAAAATGACAAATGATAAGGATACTGATGTAAAAACACAGCTTGTGCAGTCCTTACGGTACAGCACAGGCGAAGTTGCAAAACCGCTGCTTGAAGCAGCGATAAAAACAGATTCATTGCATACAGGTATGGTATACCAGGCTGCGCAGATCACCATTGGTCATCTTACCACATCGCAACCTGTACTGGTAAAAACAGACGGATTGAATGAAACTGATAAAGCATTGGTGCTAAAGGGTGCGGAGAATTTTAAATCCATTTGTTCTTCCTGCCACGGTTCAGATGGCAAGGGGCTGAAGTTCGGCAGTTCAGGAATGATCGCTCCGCCGCTATCAGGCTCTCCGCGTGTAAACGGCGATCCGCGAAAACTGATACGCATTGTATTGAGCGGGCTGAAAGGGCCTGTAGATGGTAAAGAATACCCGAGCATTATGCCGCCTATGATGAATAGTGAAGATCAATGGCTTTGTGAAGTATTGAGTTATATACGCACTAATCTCAGTAATACCGGAGCTCCTGTTCATACAGATGATATTAAAAACGTAAGAGATATCGTTGGCAGACGCTGGGATCCGTGGACGCTTGAAGAATTGGATGAGAAGGTGAAGTAATGGTGTTAATACCGGCTGGAGGAAACACTGGTATCCGGCAGCACAATCATGCTCCGGGATTTCTTACCTATCTGTTTTTATACTCAATTGGTGATATGCCGGTATGCTTACGGAAGAACTTGCTGAAAGCGGCAACGGAACTATATTGCAGCTCAGCACTAACCAAACTGACATTATATTCCGGCAGTGCAAGTAATAATTTGGCTTCTGCCAATACGGCTTCTGCTATTAAAGTACCTGGAGTTTTTCCGGCCACTTTCTTGCAGATATCTATCAGGTATTTATCGGTAATAAATAATTTTCGCGTATAAAAATCAAGTTGCTTTTCAGATTTAAAATTGTATTGAAGGAGCTTCATGAATTTCATAAACAACAGCTCTTCATTATTCAGGGCTTTCTTTTTTGTAGCCCCTGTATACTTAAAATAAATTTCGGCGGTTTCAAACAGCAGGTTTATAATCAGGCTTTGCATTATGGTATCGTGAAATATGCCACTGGTTTTTGATTTAGCGCTCAATGTATCAAGCTTTTCTTTCAAAAACATAGCTTCGTTCCTGATGAGATGAATATGCGCCAGGGTATCATAATTAAAAAAGCCAAGTTGCTCCAGCTGTTTGGTATCAGATACATTTTTTAATAAAAAGTCGCGCTCAAATAAAAGCACTTTAATTTTAAATGCTGAGCTATGTCCAAAAACCTGTATTGCGGTAGAAGGAATAACGGAAAAAAAATCATCCTTTTTAAGTTTGATCCTTTCACCATTTAATGCTATGTCTGCAGTGCCCGAAAGACAAATGGCATACATATAATAATCAGCCCTGAAACCCTCTCCGGGGTACATCATAATTGCAGCTCCTTCAGAAATAAAATAAGACGCCCCCTGCTCCTGCAATCCAAACAGTTGAAGCGTTGTGCTGATGTTTTTTGTATTGTTCGCCAAATCGTTTATTGTTGATTTGGCAGCAAATCTATCCATAATAATAAAATAACCGGTTTACACTAACTGCATGGCAATAAAAAATCCCGGGAAAATCCCGGACTCACCTCTAAATGATCATTCTGTTGCTTTCACTACTGCCTGTGCCTGCACGGATGACTTTCTTATTTTCCACTGAAGGATAATAACCATTAACACAAAACAAATTATAGCCGTAATGCCGAGCGCCTTAAGCTGAGGGTAAATATCTGCCAGTGTACCGCCATATACCGACAGTTTTCTGAACCCTGCCAGAAAATGTGTTAATGGTAAGCTTTCAGCAATCGCCCTTATCCAGGACGGCATGCTTTGTAACGGCCATGTATAACCGCTAAGCAGGAACGATGGCGTAGCAATAACCATTAACAGTTCTGTTGCCTTTAACTGGCTGGGGATGGCTACAGAAAACAACATACCCAGAAAAATACAGGCAAAGCTGAATACCGTAACCAGCAACGCTACCTCCGGGGTAAAAACCGGGATATCAATATCATATATTACATAAAACAAACCGGTAACCAACCACATAAACGCGGTAAGCAATACAAAGGGCAGCATTTTAAGGGAAATATGATACAAAGAAGAGCGGCTGGCTTTTACCAGTTCATTAAAATAACCGTCTTCAAAATCGCGGGCAAATACCAATGCCAGTGCCAGAAATATAACCTGCTGCATAACAGTGCCCAATATGCCGGGTATCATCAGGTTCATATAATTACCGGAAGGATTATAAAACCGGTTATAGTTAACCTTAAAAGGTTCATACCGCAGAGGTGCTATCGAGGCCGGCGTTCCTGCTTTTTTTAAAGCTTCAATTTCTATACCTGCATTGATGGTACCTAAAACAGTTTGTATGGCGCGGGTTGCAAAATTGGCCGTTACCAGGTTGGCGGTATTAATGTCTACCATTATTTCCGGGTAACGCTTTTGCATAATATCTGCTTCAAACCCTCCCGGAATGCTTAATACTGCCACATATTCTTTAGAAGGTATTTCTTTTGCAATATTGCCGGTGCTGAATTGAACTTTGGCTACGGCTATACTTTCATTATCGTTGAGGGCGTCTATAATTTTTCCGCTGGTAGCGGTATTATCTTCATCAATCACCACAATTTCCATTTTGGTTACCTTGCCCTTTTTATACATATTGATGGTGATAATACCGTACAGCAACGGCGCGCCAAAAAATATCATCACCAGCACATTATTAGAAAATATGCGCTTCCACTCTGTATTTAATAATTGAATAAATTGTTTCATTGTAGTAATATTTGGGTGACTACTGTTGCAGCAATACGGTTGAGTTATTATATAATCCTGCGGCTTCATCAGGCTGTAGCGGTTTCATCTTCAATTCGTAAAACGCTTCGCCAATCTCACGGTTAGGCGCCGTGCTGGTATTATCTGCATAGCGTGGCAATTGTTTTACCATAGCTATTTTTGCAGCAATGGTTTTGCCGGCGCCGGGCACTGTAACTTTTACTTCTTTGCCAACAGGATAATTGTTGATTGCTTTTTCACCTATGGTAAACCTGAAATAGGCTTCACCTTGTTTGTATCCCGTAAACAGGGTATACCCCGGCGTTGCAAGCTCCCCTTCTTTAAGCGTAACGCTTTCCAGCAGCATATCGGCCGGTGCCGTAATTACTGTTTCCTTAGCGGCCTGCAATACTTCATTGCGTGCGCCCAAAGCTCTTTCTACCTGTCCCTTAGCACTGTTGATCACTTCAGGTCTTGCTTTGGCTACTTCTTTTTGCTTTGCTTTAATTGCAGCTACCTGCGCCTGCGCGGCAAGGTATTTTGATTTTACCTCATCAAATTTTTGAGCAGGCACCAAAGAATCCTTAAACATGTTCTCCATCCGTGTATAGGACTGCTGTGCAAAATCAAGTTGTGCCAGTGCTGCGTCTAACTGGCTTTGTAACTGAGCCAACTGATCGCCTGTAGCTCCACGCCGTGCCATATCCAACTGACCTTCTGCGCTAACAATGGCGCCATTTGCCTGTTCAAGCTTAGCATCTAACTCAGGTACATCAATAACAGCCAGCGTATCTCCTTTATGTACCAACTGACCTTCCTGCACTGTTAGCTTTGCTATACGACCCGCTATTTTAGAGGTAACACTTATACTTTCCAGTTTTACTTTTCCTTCAGGAGTGGAAGGGGTTTGTTGTTTTGGGTTGCAGGCAACCAATGCAAATATGGATAGTGATATGATATTTATATAAGAATATTTCATTGCCATTTTTTTTAAAGTGAGTACTACAGGTTATTCAATAGAGTGCCATTTATATCTGCGGCTTTTAGACCTGCCTGGCGTTGTTCGTACAGCGCCTGCTGATAATCGAACTTTGCTTTTTCAATGTCGTTCATTGCATCCAGCACGTCGTTTAAAGAAGAAAGCCCGTTTTGATATTGTTTATTTACAAAATCATACGTGTCTTCTGTCAACTTTATTTCTGCCTGCTTTAATGTAAGCTTTTGGGTTGCCAGCAGGTAATCTTCTTTCAATTTATCCTGCCCCAGCGTTATCATATCCCGGGCAGCTTTTTTCTGTACTTCCAGTTGCTGTCTTTGCAGCTGGGCTTTCCTGGCATTATTTCTTGCAGCAAAGCCATCAAAAAGATTCCACTGCAGCCTGACGCCGGCATACCAAACAGGGTCGAGTAATGAAAGATCTTTATCCCTTAGTTCATATTGTCCGAATGCGGCTACCTTAGGCACATAATCTGCCAGGGCAGCTTTTTGCATATACCGGGTTGCGGCAATACCTTCATCCAGGGCTTTAATTTCAGGCCTGGTGTCAGCAACATCTGTTGTGGTATAAACCGCGGGTATTAATTCCGGGTGAAGTATCTGCAATTCTTCTTCAGCAATATCTGTAAGTTGGTGCATTTTATAGCGGAGCAACTGCATATTGGTTTTGTTTTCCAACTTCTTCATATCTAATTTTTGCTGCGCCAGCTCAATACGTTTTCTTTCAAGCGGAGTAGCCAAACCATTTTGGATAGCAGCCATAACAAACCTTGTTTGCTCCTGCAGCATTTTTTCGGAAGAATGTATGATAGCATCTGATCTGTTTATCAATGCCATTTTATCATATACTGCTGCTATATCCAGCCATAATTTGGTTTGCTGTTTGGCAGACAACTGATCATATGCTGATTGCTGGTGCTGGTAAGCCTTAACCGCATTGCTTACCTTAAAACCACTGAACAGCAACCATTGCGCATTTACATTGGCTTTTAAAATGTTCTTCCGCTGAATAGGATCAACCTGTTGCAGCTCTACACCGGGTGGCAGGCTGCTGTTGAAATCCAAACCAATTTTTTCTTTAATCAGTAAAGCCTGGGTACCCATTAAAAGGGTTTGAAGATTTTCCGGAAACACAATATCATCGTTAAGGCGGGTATATGTTCCCGTGAATGCCACTTTAGGCAAATAATTAAAACGGGCAGACTGTATATCTACTCCCGTTTGTTCTTTTTGAAGATGGTACAATTGGAGCGTATCGTTTTTTTCAACAGCCCTGTTATACAATTGTTTAACCTCCTCGTTAAAAAATTGAGCGTGGGTTTGTATTATGCCCAATACCAACATCCACGAAAGAAACAGCTTTTTCATTGCTTTGTATCATTTAAAGGTTAATGCAAAGTTGCAAAATGCAATAGATTAGTTTTTATCCAAAATTCAGAGATGCTTGTCCAAAAATCCGGCAATGATTGATAGCACAGGTTATAATGCGGGATGAAAAATTAAAGTTGGGAAGTTGCTGAGTATTTCCCGCGTTCTGCTGCAACGCAGCTTTGTGAATGTAGAATACATTCTTAACAGCCCGGGTATAAGTATTTTCCATAGTTTTATTCCTGCATGAGGCTGTTCTTATTCCTTAAATATTACTACGATGTAAACAAGGTGAATTTTGTAATATCTGTTTCTTTATTCATGCTTTTTAGGAACGCGCTTATCTTTTTGCTAAGTTTTTCCGGCTTCGGATTTCTTATTTCCTATATCACCTGGCATTATTTTCACAAGATCGAGTACTATTTTTATGCAAATGCGGGCTATTCAAAAACCAGGTTAATACTCCAGGCAATTATCTTAAACATAGCATTTTCGGCTATTATTTATATTCTTTTCACATGACAGATATGCTTTCAATCTCCGGCATAACACACAGGTTTGAAACTAAATTAGTTTTGAACAATGTAAGTTTTGAGATGCATTCTGGCGATATAATTGGAATATTTGGAAGCAATGGTAGCGGGAAATCAACCTTGCTTAATCTGCTGTTTGGAACATTAAGACGCCAGGGCGGCACAATCAATATTAACAATCACAAAATTGCTCCGGTCGAATTAAGAAAGCATATAGCTTACAGCACTCAAAATGTTTTTTTACCCGCTTCGCTTACCGTAAGAAATATAATACCATTATATTTTCCGGAGAGCGATGATCAGAATAGAATATTTTATTCTGAAGGGATACACAAAATAGAAAAGTATAAGGTTGGACGTTTATCAATCGGCGAGCAGAAATACCTGCAATTTCTGCTTACGGTTCATTTGCCTCAGCAGTTCATATTGCTTGATGAACCCTTTGCAATGATAGACCCGTTATACCAGGATATAATCAGGAATAAAATTCTTGAACTGTCGGCGGTTAAAGGTTTTATATTGACAGATCATTATTACAAACAGGTATTTGAGATAGCTAACAAACGTTTTTTAATGAAAGAAGGCATATTAAATCCAATAACATCAATAAAAGATTTAAAAGATGGAGGATATATATCAGGAGGATAAAAACCATATTTTTTAAACAGGGATCTCACATTTAAGTTGAATGATTATACACCTTGCCTTAGGCTGGTAGTAAAATGCAAACGCCTCCCGTTATTTCAAGTACCAAACCTGATTCAGGAAAAATATAAAGATGACATTACAATGGCTTGTTGTAAAAACAGCATTATTAAGAGCTATATCATTTAGGAAAGCTATTTCGTTTTAAGCACAGGTTGCATTATTCACTGGTTATTTCACAGAGGTACACGAAGGCTACACAAAGAGCCGCAAAGAATAATAAAACGCTCTGTGTAACTTTGTGCATGCTTTGGGGCTCTTTGTGTAGCAAATCCTGTTTCGCCGATGCGAACACCGGAATTCGTGGCAGGAAATATATCAAGGTTTATTTAAAAATAACTTCGGGCATACCCAATACGCAGAATGGAACACGGATAACACGGATATGGCGGATATTCACGGAATGTATCCGTGTTTATCAGTATCATCCGTTCATCAGCAGTAGTACAAATATTGAGCATTAGTACCAAGGCCCGGCATATCTCTCACTCGCGCCAAAACGATGATAGTAAAGTTCCCGTGTTGCTCGTTCGAGATGACGCATAACCGCGAACGTTTTTTCTAAAAGCAAAATCGCTGATTTTTTAACTACTGTAAACACCATATACAGTTATATTTGCCGTTCATTTTGAGTCCGTATGAAATTCAGTAATTTTTTCTCAAATGTGCATGTAGATGAATTTTCATCTACACCAAAATATTTGCAGCTTACCAATTCAATACTGAATGCTATTGAAGCAGGGAAATTGAAAAAAGATGATATTGTTCCTTCCATAAACGAGTTAAGCTTTGAGCTGGAAGTATCGAGAGATACCGCGGAAAAAGGATACAAGCATCTCAAAAAAATGGGCGTGCTGGGCTCTGTGCCGGGCAAAGGCTATTATATAGTGAATGACAATATCAGGCAGTCTCAGCGGGTAATGCTGCTTTTCAACAAGCTGAGCGCTCACAAAAAAATAGTATACGATGCCTTTGTAGAAACGCTGGGAGAAAATGTGGCCATCGACTTCTACATTTATAACAATGATTATGCGCTTTTCAAGAAGCTTATTACGAATGCAAAGGAAGATTATTCCCACTATGTAATTATACCGCATTTTATTGAAGGCGGAGAAAACGCCGATGAGATCATCAACACAATACCAAAGCATAAACTGGTATTGCTTGATAAAAATCTTTCAGGCATTGACGGTGAATATGCCGGTGCTTATGAAAATTTTGAAAAAGATATTTACAACGCGCTTGAGCAGGCATTAAAACCACTTGCCAAGTATCATACACTCAAAATAATTTTCCCGGAAAAAAGCTACTTTCCACAAGAGATCGTTAAAGGGTTCAACATGTTTTGTCATGAATATGCCTTTACCCATAAAATTGTGCATGATATAACTACAGAACCAATTCATAATGGCGAAGTATACATTAACTTAATGGAGGCTGATCTTGTGGCGCTGGTGGAGCGGTTGATATCAATGAAATTAAAAATAGGTAAAGATGTAGGCGTAATTTCATATAACGAAACCGTTATGAAAAAAATTATTCTTAACGGCATTACAACCATCTCAACGGATTTTTATGAAATGGGCGTACAGGCTGCACAACTGGTATTAACAGGAGATAAGAAGCACATTGAAGTGCCGTTCAAGCTTACGTTGAGAGCTTCCCTGTAATATAGCCTTATCTTAACCATTGCAGGCTGCAGCGCTTGTGAATAGTGAACAGGCTGTCGTCAATTTAAAAAAGTGGACAAGAAGCGACCGGCTCTCTTTACGCTTTGATGAACTGAATAAAACACCAGGCGCCAATTACAATACTTTTAAAAAAGCGATTGAGCATGAAAACCCGGAAATAAGTGCTAATGAAGGCTATTTCAAGGTTTCGATTTGTTTTATTCCAGACTATTCCTATTTTTATACCTACGATTGAACAAAAATGGCCATTCAAGACAAAACCGCTGCTATTGATTTTGCTCTTCTCCAGGAGGCAATCGGCCGAGGCGATAAGGCTTCTTTTGAAAGCCTGTTTCATTTGCGCCATCATCAGGTTGGTGCACTTGTTCTGAAACTCACCGGTTCTATTATACAGGCAGAAGAAATCACCCAGGAAATATTTATCATAATCTGGAATCGCAGGGAAGAATTAACTGAAGTAAAAAATTTTGATGCATGGTTGCTCACTATTACTCGCAACCATACTTTTAATTTCATTCGCAACCAGATCAGAGAGCACAAACGATTGGCGGAATGGCAGCGCTTGCAGGTTGGTGAGGAAATGACCTCAGAACAACTTGAAAGCAAGTATGATCTTATGGAAAAAGCGCTTGCTAATTTGCCGCCACAGCAGCGAAAGGTTTTTTTATTAGGCCGGTTCCAGGGGCTTAAATACAGGGAGATAGCGCAGAAAATGAACATTTCCAACGATACGGTAAAAGAATATTTGAAACATGCCCGAAGTAATATTCACAAATTTTTGAGCAGTCACTATCTTTTGTTCAGTATTCTTCTATTTTGGCAATAATTCAATTTTTTTTGCATCATTCCCCCCTTTTTTGCAGCCGCGGTGTCATATAGGTAACGATATTACCATTTGCCATGGATACAAGCACCAGGTTTAATTACCTCTTACAACAATATATTGAACGCAAAGCATCTGATGCAGAGATCGCAGAGCTTGAAAGCATGCTCGATGGGTCTTCTGCAGATTCATATATCTCTTCGCTTTGGGAAGAGGCGCTACAACATGAATCAGTTTTCGATCAGTCTGTATCATCCTCCATGTACGAACGCATTAACAGCCAAATTTCACAAACTCCGGGACGCAAAAACGTAATTGTTCGTCTTTTAACTGCTTCAGCGGCGGCTGTCGTTCTTTTGTCCATAGGTTTGCTGTGGCTGCACCAAAAAAACCCTGGGAAGGCTTTTCCGGATAACAAAGGCATTTTGTCTTCCGCAAAAACCCTGCCTCCTCCGGGAACTGATAAAGCGAGATTGCGGTTAAATGATGGAACGGTGATTGCTCTTGATAGTGTGGCGTCAAAAGAAATCGTTGTAGGTGGCCGCCCGGTTGCATACAACAAAACAGGTATAATTGTTTTTTCAGCATCCTCTGAAAAAGAAACAGAACCATCTTTTACAACATTAACAACACCGAAAGGCGGTCAATACCAACTCGTATTAAGTGATGGCACCAGGGTATGGATGAATGCAGCTTCTTCCCTTCGTTTCCCTTCTTTTTTTACTGGTAAATCACGTGAAGTAGCGCTTACAGGGGAAGCTTATTTCGAAGTAGCAAAAGATGCACAAAAACCATTTTGTGTAACAATGAACGGCGTTCGGATAAATGTTTTGGGAACGCACTTTAATGCCATGGCGTATCCGGACGAAGATGCCATCAAAACGACCCTGCTTGAAGGAAGAGTTACCATAGAACAAAACGGGCGGCAATTAATAATGGCTCCCGGCCAGCAGGTGGTTGCACAGGAAAACAAACCACTTGTTCTTATACAAAACATAAATACTGATATGGTAATGGCCTGGAAGAACGGCTTTTTTCAGTTCGAGCGGGCAGGTATCCAACAGATACTACGCCAGGTTGAGCGTTGGTATGATGTTGAGATCACGTACAATGGTAAAGCAAACGATCGTGTTTTTGGCGGCCGCATATCAAGAACCAGCAGCATACAAGATGTACTGAAAGTATTGGATATAAGCGAAGTTAAATTTAGCGTAGAAGGAAAGAAGATAACGATAACCAATTAAAATCTTTTTAATAAAAGGAAAGGCCGGTGTGTTGCGAGCACTTCCGGCCATAGAGTTCCTTAACGTCAGAATAATGGCCGGTATAACCGTAGCCATATTGTTAAATTAAACCCGAATAAAGGTATGCCATTCAATTCAAAATGCAAACCCCGGTATAACCGTTGGTATGATGCATCCAAAACGCTGCTTGTTATGAAATGTACAACTGTGCTTTTACTAATCGGTTCCCTGCAGGTTAGTGCAAAAAGCCTGGGACAAAAAGTCTCCTTTTCAGTGCAAAATGCACCGCTCACTAAAATCTTTAAAGCCATCGAAAATCAAACTGATTATGGTTTCTTTTTCGACCATGGGCTGTTGAAAAACACCAGGCCGGTAACGATCACCTTACGTAATATTGATCTTACTGATGCGCTGAACGCCTGTTTTGCAGATCAGCCGGTAACTTATGAAATTGCAGGCAAAAACATTGTTATTAAGCGGCGGCAGGAAACGACTTTCTCCGAACAACCGCCTAAGTCCGACCCCGTGAAAGGAAAAATCGTGGACGAAAACGGTAATCCATTAGAGGGAGCTTCCATCGTTGTTAAAGAAACGAAAACAGGTACGCAAACCGATGCAGCCGGCAATTTTGTATTGCAGGCAGAAAAAGGTCAAACGCTTGTAATAAGCTATGTTGGTTTTCAATTGCGTGAGATCAAATTAACGAATGCTTTGATGAACAATCTGGTGGTGAGTTTAAAGCAGGAAAGTGAGGGAACCAATGAGGTGGTGGTTATTGCCTATGGCGAAGTAAGAAAAAAAGACCTTACCGGATCCATAAGCCAGGTTAAATCAAAAGAAATCAATGCATTTCCCACTAACAATATTTTGCAGTCACTAAACGGCAGGGCAACCGGTGTTCGGGTTACCCAAAACAACGGCAGTCCCGGTTCTCCCATAAGCGTACGTATCCGTGGGGCTAATTCCATACTCGGTGGCAACGAGCCGCTTTACGTAGTAGACGGCTTTCCCGGAACCAGTCCCAATCTCTTGCAAAGCGCAGACATTGAATCTATAGAAATTTTAAAAGATGCTTCTTCAATTTCAATGTATGGTTCACGTGGCGCTAACGGGGTGGTACTTATTACCACCAAATCAGGAAAAAAAGGCGATCGTTCCAGTGTAAGTTTCGAATCAGGCTACAGCCTGCAGCAGGTATCAAAGAAAATGAAATTGCTCAACAATCGCCAATATGCTGAATTATACAACCTGCAGGCGACAAACGACGGGCTGACGCCATATTTTACAACGTCACAGGTTGACTCACTGGCTGGTCTTCCGCAAACCGATTGGCAGGACCTGGTATTGCACAAAGCCCCTATGTATAGCAACAACCTATCAGTTAGCGGAGCTATAGACAAAACCAGGTTTTCGTTATCTGCCGGTGCTTTTTTGCAGGACGGTATTGTGAGGAGGACGAATTACAACAGGTATTCATTAAGGACTAACGTCATCCATGACATCAGCAAAATATTTAACGTTTCTATGAACACCACACTTACCCGTACAGACAGGCATTTGCAAAGTTCTGACAGGGGTAACCGGGGAAGTGATGTTTTTTCAGGCATGCTCATGGCGCCCCCGACATTGTCTCCCTATAATGCCGATGGTTCCTATCGTTTGCTGACAACAGCCTACCCTTTTATTTCTAACGCCCTGGCAAATCCCCTGGTATTAATCAACAGGTATGATGACAGGAGTAAAGATGATCGTTTGCTGGCTAATCTTGCTTTCACCATTAAACCCGTCAAAGGGCTGTCTGTGAAATTTTCCGGTGGCGTTGACAATGACAACCTCCGCAGCGATTTATACCGCATGATTGAGCCCTCTACCAGTTCGCAGGGCACTGCAGGCATTTCAACCAGTCAATACACCAATTTAATCAGCGAAAACATTGCTAATTACAACAAATCTTTTGGTGAAAAACATACCGTTGGCATTACGGCAGGCTTTGCTTACCAGGCAGCTACCACTACTACCGTTTCAGCTTCCGGAAATGGCTTTCTGAGCGATGTTACCAATACCGGTAACCTGCAAGGCGCTTCAACGCCTGGTATTCCTACTTCGTCGTATTCAAAAGATGTACTATCGTCTTATATTTCCCGTATCAACTATGCTTATGACGACAAATACCTTTTAACCGTAAGTTTTCGCAGGGACGGATCTTCCAGATATTCAGCCGGCAATAAATGGGAAAACTTTCCTGCTGCCGCACTGGCCTGGCGCCTCTCTAAAGAGCCTTTCATGGAGGGAGTAAAACAAATAAGCGACCTGAAACTAAGGGGCAGCTATGGGAAAACAGGAAGCAATTCCCTTTCACCCTATCAAACCCTTAATACCCTATCCACATTCAACACAATTTTTGGTGATGCACTTGCAATTGGATTTGGGCCAAGCAGCACACTACCCGGCAACCTTCGATGGGAAACGACCAATCAACTCGATGTCGGGCTTGACTTAGGTGTGTTGGAGAGCAGGATTCGCTTTACCGCAGATTATTACCATAAAAAAACGAGTAACCTGCTGAACCAGGTGCAACTTCCTTCTTCAACGGGCTATACCACCACCGTACAAAATGTAGGAGAAATTGAAAATAAAGGATGGGAGTTTGCAGCAGATGCTGATGTTGTAAGAAAGAAAGACCTGAAATGGACAGTATCCGCCAATATCTCTTTTAATAAAAACAAAGTATTAAAACTATATAATGATCAGGATATTCCCGGCATATCTATCAATACCGGTGGACTGACCGATTACGTCAATATTTTGCGGCCAGGGCAGCCGATGGGTATGTTTTACGGTTATTTGGAAACCGGCTATACGGCAACCGGAAATATTGCCTACTTAGACAGGAACAAGGATAGCCTGATCAATGCTGCGGACAAGACGATCATAGGAGATCCCAATCCGAAGTTCATTTATGGTTTCAATTCGGTTCTGTCCTATAAGCAATTTGAATTTTCCCTGTTTTTGCAAGGCTCGCAGGGTAATGATATTTTTAACCTGAACAAGGCTTCAACGCTTGATTTGGGTATGGGTTTAAACCAGCCACAGGATATCATGGGAAACTATTGGGAGCCGGGAAAAGTTAATCCCAAATATCCCCGGATTTCCAGGAGCCTGAATGGAAGCATGTCTAACCGCTTTATTGAAGACGGGTCGTATTTACGGTTTAAAAATATACAACTCGCCTATGCTGTGCCGGCAGAAAAACTTAGCTGGAAATGGCTGAAATCTGCCCAGATATACGTAAGCGGTCAAAATCTTATCACTATTACAAAATACTCCTGGTTTGACCCCGAAGTGAATGCGTATGGTTCTTCTACATCTATCACACAGGGTATTGACTATGCCATATACCCGAACAGTAAATCAGTAACATTTGGTATTCGCTGTGTTTTTTAACAAAATCAACTTTATTTATATGAAAAATATAACATGGTTATTATTAATACTTTTTTTCACCGGCAGTTGCTCCAAACAATTAGAAGAACTACCTCAGTCAATTGCTGCAGAAACATTCTATAAAACAAATAAAGAAATAGAAGCCGGCCTCAATGCTATTTACGTTCCTGTAAGAAGCGTGTATGGCGGATTTGGTGCTTTTTACACTGTACAGGTGGAAATTTACACAGAATATTTTTATGGGCGGGGCAGCCATGCTCCCATAAACACTTACGTGCTCGACAATACCAATATAAATCGCACCAGTGATTTTTGGGCTGCATTTTACCAGTCTGTCAGAAACGCCAATATTGTAATTAAAAGAATACCTTTTGCAGACCAGGTAACTGAGGCAGATAAAAACAAATACCTGGGTGAGGCCAAATTCCTGCGTGCTTTGTGGTATTTCCATCTTGTGCGGCATTGGGCCGGCGTTCCTTTACGCACAGATGCTAATATAGATTCTACTAACCTGAAAAGAAGTTCGTCAACGGATATCTATAACCTGATTTTGTCTGACCTGGCCGATGCCAACCAGTACCTGCCTGATAATCCCCGGCTGGTGGGCGCTCCTTCCAAATGGGCGGCAAAAACACTCTTAACGCATGTAATGCTGCAGTTGGGAAGATACCAGGAGGCACGTAATTATGCTGCTGAAGTAATCGCCTCCGCAAAATACAGCCTGGTGCCTGTGGCTACAGTAGATGATTTCGAAAAGATTTTTGGGCCTACTGCCAATAATACCCCTGAAGAGATATTTTACCTGAAGTTTTCCAATACGGTAGCGAACATGGGCAATGGCCTGCTTACCTATGCTCACTATCCAAATTCCGGCTATTTTCCGCCGGGAGGATTTTACACCTTATATAGCGATTCAATAACCAATAAATTCGTTTACGAATGGCCGCAGAACGACCTGCGCCGTAAAATGAACTGGTATTCCAGTACATTTGGTTTAGGAAACACCACTATTTTATGTAAGAAATATATTGATCGGGCTGCACAAACAGCCAGTGGCGCCGGTAACGATCACCCCATGTACCGGTATGCCGATTTGTTGCTTATGTATGCTGAAGCAGATGCAAGAGTAAACAATGGCGTTACAGCTGATGCTTTGGAGAAATTAAACATGGTACATCGTCGGGGATACGGACTGAACGCCACAGTGCCGTCCTCAACAGTTGATTTTGAAATCAGTGATTTTCCCACGCTGGAATCTTTTTTAAAAACGGTTGTAAAAGAACGGGGCTATGAAAACATTTTGGAGGGAAAGCACTGGCTCGACCTGGTAAGAATGGGATGGGCCCAATCAACTATTAAAGAAATGAAAGGAATTGATGTGCCGGGCACATTCTTACTTGGCCAATTCCTGTTAATGAGTTTAACTATAACACCGCTTTGAATCCGGCAACTGATCAGAATCCCGGTTACTGAGTGTCACGAATAGAGAGCAATCTCGAATTAGTTCTTTGAGTTTGTTATTTAATGCTATGTAGATGATGATGGTAGGTCCATCGGTAACGGCTTACAGGAGTTGTTATCAAACCACCTTTTGCTGCTGCAATTAAGAGTTGCGGTAGTGAGCAACAAAGGAAAAGGCATCGAGAAAGATGTCAGGTGCGTGTTAAAGAAGACGAACACAATGTGAACTGTCGTCAGAGGCGTCGAAAGGATTAGCAGATGTCAAAACGAATGTTCAGTAGCATCATTGGGATAAGCAGCAAGGTTACCTGTTTACTGATGTTGCGGCATCCGGCGTATAGGCAGCGTGAGCTTAACACAGGCGTTTACATGGAATCCCGCAGAGCGGGACAGGCAGTGAGAACCAGTCGTTGCAATGTTAAGAGAAAACTTCAAGCAAGAGACACTGTAAGAAGGAAAGTATCGAAGAGCAGCACTGGGGCAGAATCTTCCGTAGTAGTGATGATAGCTATCGAAAGGTAGCAGTAGCGAAGGGAAGTTGTTTTCCAGTTTTTAATCATTAACGAAAACTGTCCGCCGCAGCGGACAGGAGGTACGAAGATGAGCAAAACAAAACCGTTTAATATCAGTAGGCGATTAGTGATGGCAGCCTATCAGAAAGTAAAATCAAACAGAGGTAGCGCAGGAGTGGACGAAGTCAGCATGAATGAATTTGATAAGGACTACAGAGAACAACTGTATAAAGTCTGGAATCGGATGAGTTCAGGCAGCTACATGCCACCAGCGGTGAAACTGATTGAGATACCGAAGAAAGGAGGAGGGCTAAGACCTCTGGGCATACCCACTATCGCAGACCGGATTGCCCAATCTGTAGTAAGAGGGCTATTAGAGCCAACGCTGGAACCACTGTTTATTAAAGATTCTTATGGTTACCGACCGGGAAAGTCAGCCCAACAAGCTGTTGAAAGAGTAAGGCAGTTATGCTGGCAACGGTCGTGGGTGATAGACCTGGATATCAAAGGGTTCTTTGACAACATTCCACATGAACTGCAGATGAGAGCAGTCAGAAGGCATTGCGACTGCAAATGGATACTATTATACATTGAAAGATGGTTGGTAGCACCGTTGCAATTAGCAAACGGAACGATAATAGCAAGAACCAAAGGGGTTCCTCAGTGATCCGTTATAGGACCTCTGCTTTCAAACTTGTACCTGCACTATGCAATAGATAAGTGGATAAGCATTGAGTTCCCCCAGTGTTCAATCGTTCGCTACGCCGATGACGCAGTCATTCTTTGCAGATCACAGAATGAAGGACAAACAGTAATGAAAACGTTGGGGAAGCGGTTAACAGCTTGTGGTCTTGAAATGCATGCATCAAAAACAAAGTTGGTGTTCTGCAAAGACAGCAATAGAAAGTTTTACAAAGACTATCCAATTATCTCGTTCGACTTACTTGGATTCACGTTTAAGCCAAGACAAGCACAGAACGGCAGAAAAGATGGCTCATTCACGAACTTTCTACCCGCCGTCAGTACAAAAGCAATGAAGACGATGAATGAGAAGATGAGAAAGTGGAATACATTGAAGAAAACCACAAACACGTTAACGGAGATAGCCCAAGAGATCAATCCGATAATCAGAGGATGGATCAATTACTATGGTACATTTTATAAAACAAAAATGAAAGAGTTATGCACATTTTAAATGTCAAGCTCGAAGCATGGGCAAGACGCAAATACAAACGACTTCGAACAGGCGGGATGAAGACAGTGAGATGGCTTCATCAAATATCAATGCGCCGTCCAAAGATGTTTGCGCATTGGGAGCTACTAAATTCGAAGCCAACGGTTGGAAAATCGGAGCGGTATAACAGGAGACTGTTACGTACCGTTCTAACAGAATCTCAGGCTGTGATGCCTGGGTTTACTTACTAAAATTGCTACGATGAAAAAAGAAATCTATCTCATTCTTATATCAATTGCTTTACTGCCTCAATTTTCAGGCAGGATATACGCACAGGAATTAAAAACCGATATATGCGTATATGGCGCCACTTCTGCCGGGGTAATTGCTGCTTATACTGCTGCCAAAATGGGCAAAAAAGTCATGCTTGTAGAAGCTGGCACACACCTGGGCGGTCTTAGTTCGGGAGGGCTGGGCTATACTGATATTGGTAACAAATTTGCCATTCAGAGGCTTGGCCTTGACTTCTATCGGCGTCTTGGCCTTCATTATGGAAAATTGGAACAATGGATATTTGAGCCAGGTGTGGCAAAGCAAATTTTTCAACAATATCTTGATGAAGCAGGGTTGACGGTAAGTTTTTCAATGCCTCTGCAATCTGTTGAAAAATCGGGTGGGCAAATTACTGCCGCCCGGTTTGGCAACGACAGTCAAAACACTACCAGGATTTCCGCTGCCGTGTTTATTGATTGCAGCTATGAAGGCGACCTGATGGCGGCGGCAGGTGTTCCCTATACAGTAGGGCGGGAAGATAATAGTTTATATCACGAAGATTACAACGGTGTTCAGGTAATGAGGGGGCATCAGTTTCCAGATGGCATTGATCCTTACAAGATCAAAGGAGATAGTACCAGCGGCCTGGTATGGGGAGTAAGCACAGAAAAGCTACCCGCCAGTGGAACCGGTGATAAAAAAGTACAGGCGTATAATTTTCGGATCTGTTTAACCAATCGGCCGGAAAACAGGCTACCCATTACAAAGCCAGAAAATTACGATCCGGAGCGTTATGAATTGCTGCTTCGGTTTATCGAAAAAATATCAGCCAAATCTATAAACGAGTTCCTGAAAATAGACCTGATGCCCAATGGAAAAACGGATATCAATAACAACGGGCCTTTTTCCACTGATATGATTGGTATGAACTACCATTACCCGGAGGCAAATTATACGCAAAGGGCAGAAATACAACGTGCACACGAAGAATATATAATCGGGCTTTTATACTTTATTGGTCACGATTTGCGTATGCCCGAACACCTGCGTACTCAAATGCTGGAATGGGGATATCCAAAAGATGAGTATGTGGAGAACCATCACTGGTCGCCGCAGATGTATGTACGTGAGGCCCGGCGGATGATTGGCGATTATGTAATGACGCAGGCCAATTGTGTAAGCAAAGAAATAGTAACCGATGGCATAGGCATGGCTGCTTACACCATGGATTCTCATAACTGTGAACGTGTAGTGATAAACGGGATGGTGAAAAATGAAGGAAATGTGGAAATAGGCGGCTTTCATCCTTATCCTATTTCGTACCGGTCGCTAATTCCAGGGAAAAAAGATTGTATCAACCTTTTTGTGCCCGTCTGCTTGTCTGCAAGTCATATTGCTTACGGCTCTATTAGAATGGAGCCTGTATTTATGTGTTTGGCGCAAACTGCTGCAGTAGCTGCTGTACTGGCAATTGACGGCCGAAAAGCGGTGCAGGAGGTAGATGTTAAAAAATTACAGGAAATGCTTAGGGCCAATCCCTTGTCAACCGGAAAAACTCCGGAAGTAGTGGTTGACAATGACGATAAGACCGGGTTTGCTATTACAGGAAATTGGGAAAGAAGAGAAAAAGCAGGCTATGGTTACTCTGTTATGATTAGCAGTAAAAAGGGAAGTGAAGCGCTATTTACGCCGCAGATACCTGTAAGTGGTAAATATGACATCTATGTTTATTGTATGCCGGCGTATAAGAACCAGCAGAACCGGTTGTCTCTTACCCTTAGCGGTGGAAAATGGAAGAAGGAATTAACCATTGCGCTTACTCAATACCAAGCCCGTGGGCAAACATCCGGCGAATGGATTTACGTTGGCAGTTTTGCTTTGCAACGGGGGAAACACACTGTCTTATCCATCAATAATAATGAAGCAGAAGGACTTGTTCTTGCCGATGCCGCTTTGTTCAAGCCTGCATGGTAAAAAGACAATATTAGCGTATACTTTATATACTGAAAGGGAATTAAGAACGGTATCTCCAGGTTGTAATTTATGAATATTACAGATAATGATGGGTATTTTTGGATATAAATATGGGTATAAATTCAGCAACAGATCCCCTTCAGGAGGTTTTCCCTGAAAATTCGAAATAGTTATGCACAAAGGGTTTGAGCGTGTGGAAAGCTGTAAAAAAGCCTCACAATGGCACAAAAAGTGATCAAAGTGAGGCAGACAAAAAAACTTACAGCAAATGTACAGCAATCTTTTATTGGAACTAACCCCTGAGTTGCAAAGGCAAGGATTTTTAGCAACCGACCTGGGTAAACTTCATCAATCCATTCCATTTAAAGAATTAGCTTTATTAATTCCTCAACCTGCAGGTAGGTTGAGCGGAAAAGGCTGCAAAAGCTGGCTGACAGTAGAAGGCGGCATTGCACTACTGGTAGCTAAACACTACCTGCAATTAAGGGATGCTATGCTGGTGGAGAGGCTTAATACGGATTGGGCATTACAACTGTTTTTCGGTATATCCCTGAAAGTATATGAAAAAATAAAAGACAGCGATCTGCCGGGTCGGTGGAGACAATATATAGGGCAGTATCTTGATATTGATAAATGGCAGGTACATTTGGTATCAGAATGGAAAGCAGATATGAGCAATACACAAATGGGTTTTACAGACGCCACCTGCTATGAAAGCTATGTTACTTATCCCGCGGATGCTAAATTGATCTGGAAATGTTGCAATGAGGTATTTGAACTGATCAACCGTATTCGCAAACAACTTAAGCTGCGCCGCAGTCGCGCTAATCATGACAAACATAAAAAACACTATCTGCGTTACGCCAAATCCAAAAAAAAGACCAACCGTGGCAGAAAAAAACTATGCCGCAGCCTGTTGAAATATTTAGACCGGTTGCTCCTTCAGGTTAATGAACTGCTACAAAAACCAATGAAAAGAATACACCTTAACCGGCTCCCCACTATTGAGCAAATAAAACAACAGCAATGGAGCATCTATTTTGGAAAACAAACTACAGTTCCCAACCGGATTGTATCGCTGCACAAACCTTATATACGCCCTATAAAAAGAGGTAAAGAAACCAAGCCAACAGAATTTGGTGCCAAAGTAAATAAGCTGCAGGTAGATGGCATCAGTTTTATTGAGCATCTGAGCTTTGATGCCTTTAATGAAGGCATACGCATGCAAAGTACTATTGACATGCAACGGCGTTATTTTAGCAAGTGCAGCCAGATGGGAGCTGATGCAATTTATGGCACCAATGAAAACAGGAAGTATTGTACCGCTGAGCATATAGCGACCTGCTTTAAACCTAAAGGCAAACAAGGGGAGCAGGCTGAACAGAAATCTCAAATGCGCAGCATACTGGGCAAGGTCAGGAGTACACACCTGGAAGGCAGCTTTGGTAACGAAAAACAACATTATCTCCTTGACAAGATAAAAGCAAGAACCCAACAGACAGAAATAGTCTGGATATTCTTTGGTATGTTAACCAGCAATGCCATAAAAATTACCAATCGACGATCAAAAAGCACTTCACTTTCCAAAGCAGCATAACAACCATCATCCTCTTCACAGCCATGAAAACAACTCAGCAGTATGCCAATGGGAAAGCTATGCGCTCTACACTCAAAATCACTAACAATTTGATAGAAAATGGATTGTTGTTCTCAATACAAGAGGGAAATCAACCTGTATTCAACATACGAAATATATCGTACACCTGCCTCTCTCGCATTTTCAGGAAAACCCTCAGGACTTGAACCTTCCCGAAATTTCAGGATGATTAATCCCGCATGTGCGGGACTCTAACTAACTGAGCTAAGGTTGCATCGGGAACAAAATATGGGTCAATTAGCTTTTCAATCATCGCCCTGCTCTTTTGCTTTTTTATAAATCGCTCTATGCGGATGGCTTCCTTTTCATTTTCTCCAACCAGGAATAGCCCCTTCAGCACCCATGGTCTGTATTTTCTTGTATAGGTATTAAAACTTTCCTGATGATTATGCTTTTCTAACCTTGCTTTAATATCAGTAGTATAGCCGATATAGTATTTATCCGCAGAAGGAGAATAGATGATGTAGATGTAATACATAGATTAAAAAAGGCCGGCTGTTGCCGACCTTTCTGCTCCCCCTTCAGGACTTGAACCTGAGACCCTCTGATTAACAGTCAGATGCTCTAACCAACTGAGCTAAGGAGGAATAAGGGCGGCAAAAATAGGGAATTTTGATTGTAAAAGACAAAGAAATTTCATGCTGTTTTTAAAAAGAATATTACGGCATTATTTATGATTTGTATTTGCTTTGGGAGCAATCATAAATATTAAAATAAAAGAAAGATTATATTACTCTGTACATTTGCTACCCGATAATATTTTATTTCACAATTAAAACTATAGATCATGGCTTTTACTTTACCGGCTTTGCCTTATGCATATGATGCATTAGAGCCTTATATTGATACGCTTACAATGCAGATACATCACGATAAGCATCACCAGGCTTATGTTGATAATCTCAATAAAGCAATTGCAGGAACACCAAATGAAAATAAATCGCTTGAAGAATTAGTAAAAAATGCTGGTTCAATCAGCCCTGCAGTTCGTAACAATGGCGGCGGCCACTGGAATCATACTTTCTTTTGGGAAACCCTTTCTCAAAATGGCGGCGCCCCTTCAGGAAAATTAACCGAAGCCATAAATAGTGCTTTTGGCAGTTTTGATGAATTCAAAACAAAATTAAATGCTGCCGGCACAACACGCTTTGGCAGTGGTTGGGCATGGTTGATTTTAAAAGATGGTAAATTAGAAATTACAAGCACCCCTAACCAGGATAATCCTTTAATGGATGTTGCCGAAGTAAAAGGTACACCGCTTTTAGGTGTGGATGTTTGGGAACATGCCTATTACCTTAAATATCAAAACAAACGCCCTGATTATCTCGCTGCAATCTGGAATGTAATTGATTGGAAAAAAGTAGAAGAAAGATTTGCAAAAGGTTAACTACAATAAAAGTTATGTATACAAGGCTATCCTATTTTTAAGATAGCCTTTTTATTTGTGTTCGCCTTTTCTTTCCTTTTCAATACTACTAACAAGTTCACGTTTGTATTTATACCAGTTATTTATTTCCGGTATGAATACCTCGGTATTTTCTTCTCCTACAAAAAGCTTATAATCAAATGACGGATATCCATATACGATATAGCCGGGATAATACCATTGCTTACCCTTTTGAATAGCGTATTGTATTTTTAAAAGAATGAGATATTTTCCCGGGCTGTATTTTTTATATGCTGGATCATAAAAGTTCATAATGCCTGCAATGCTATTTTCTCCATTGTCAAAAATTCCTGCTGCAATCAGTTTATCCCCGTCTCTTAATTCAATAATATATGTTTCGAATACATCAACTTTACAAGGCTCATCTCCATATAGCCAATGCTTAACAGACGCTGAGTGATCAAACTTTATACCCGACCTGTAAACTTTGTATAATGCTTCTAATTCAGAAGTAAGTATAATTGGTTTTATTGAAATATTAAACCGGCTGTTGTGAGTTATTAGCTTTTGAAGTTTGCTGCCGAATATGAACCGGGTAAGATTATATCTCAGCCAGAAAACATTATAGAGATTATCACCCAATATAATATATTTTGTTGTAAAAACAGTTTGATGCATCCGGTACCAGCCTTGTGATAAAAATGCATCGAGTTGGGTACCGTTGAGTTTTTGGGGGTTGTGATGAGCCGGCATATCCATATATGGAATATACAATTTTGTAAGGCTATTATAAAATTGTGGCAAAGAAATTTCGGAAATAAAAAATGCAAAAGCAAATTGGTTTCCGAAAAAAAATAAGCTAATAAAGGATAAGAAAAGCTAAAAAGTTGGGTATAATTTCTGAATGCGTTCTATCCATTCGTTTATTATAACAGGTGTTATATCTTTTGTTGCCAGGTTTGCCAGGCTGAACCTGATAGTACGATTTCGCTGGTTTGAAACAAAAATAAAACTTCCTGCAATGTAAAAGCTATAATCTTCAAGCCCCGCCGGCGATTCAATGGATCTGAAATTACTGGTATTGGTGACTGCTTCAAAATCTGTAAGCACACTAATATTATTCATACTGCTAAATTAAATGAAATTGCATAAACGTTTATGCAATACAGTTATTTATCACTAAAAGAAAATTTAATTTTAAAATTATTCTACACCCGCCACCTTCATTTTTAATGTATAAACTGACTCAGACGCGGTAATAAATAATATCTTTCTATCTTTTCCACCAAAACAAATATTGCCAACCCAATTAGAAGGAACAGGAATATTTCCTATTCTTAAACCGGAAGCATTGTAAACTGTTACCCCTTTGCCTGTTATATAAAGATTTCCTCTTTCATCCAGCGTCATTCCGTCAGAACCTTCAGGTGCAAATATATTTCGCTCAGAAAGTGTGCCATTTTTGTTGATGGTGTATTTATAAATTTTGTTGTCTCCGATATCCGCTACGTATAAATACTTACCATCTGGCGTACCTACAATGCCATTGGGCTGAACAAATTTATCATCGATAATGACGGGAATTTTTTTTCCGGCAGGTAAATAATATAATTTTTTACCATCTATTTCCGGCGCCTTTCTTGTCCAGTAATCACGCTGATAATATGGATCTGTAAAATATATACCACCTTTCTTGTCTAACCATAAATCATTCGGGCCATTTAACTTCTTGCCTTCAAAGTTGTTGAGCAATACCTTTATTTTTTTGTCGGGAGATATGGACCATAATTCATTTTTTTTCATCAGCACAGGAAATGATATTTCCTTTTTTGTCGAAATATAAACCGTTTGATCTGCCGGTTTTGTCCATAAACAAAGATAAGTTGCCGTTAATGTCATACTTCCATATTTTGTCATTGGGTTGATCGGTAAAGTAGATGTCTCCCTCTTTATTAACTGCGGGACCTTCTGTAAAAGAAAACTGATCTGAAATTTTAATTAAACCTGCAGTTGGATCTATCAGCGAATCCAGCGTTTGCTGCGCATGAGCGCTCTGCACAAAAAACAACAGCACAAACAGTAGATTTAAAACTGTGTTAATATATCTTGTCATAACAATTAAACTTTTGCTACAAGATACATAATAGGTTTATTTACAAACAGATTGTGTCTATGGCACAGAAAACAAAGTAACGAAACGGGAAAGTGAACAAGCAATAGTGAAATGTGTATTGCTGACAGCTCATTGCATCCTGCCGCGTAGCGGTTACCCGTTTGTAGTAAAATACCAGTGGTTTTATTTGCCCCGGTCAGGGGCTGCCTGTGCATAACAATAAAATAGCCTTCAGGTGATTGAACCAAATGAAACAGACTTTAAGAATGCTTTTTTTACAGCGAGCCACATTAATGTCATCGTTATATTTTACCTGACACAGGTTGGGAACTCGATATCACGGATGCGGGTATCGTCTAAAACTTTACGCTATCTTTTGTAATTGCGTTAATCTCCGATACACGCTTTCCTCAATTTCAATTAAATCATAGTGGTTTCCTCTTTCCACTATTTGCCCGTCCTGCAGAATAATAATTTCATCAGCTTCTATAATAGTGCTTAACCTGTGCGCAATCACAAGCGTGGTTCTGCCCTTCATCAGGTTATTAAGTGCGTCCTGTACCAGTCTTTCAGATTCTGTATCTAACGCCGATGTAGCCTCATCAAGAATAAGTATAGACGGGTTTTTGAAAACTGCTCTTGCTATACTTAACCGTTGCCGCTGCCCTCCTGATAAACGGATACCTCTGTCGCCGATGGTCGTATTATAGCCGTCTTCAGTCTCCATAATAAAGTCATGTGCATTAGCCACTTTTGCGGCATGTGTCACATCTTCCATGCTTGCGCCAGGCATACCCAGCGCTATATTGTTAAATATGGTATCGTTAAATAAAATAATTTCCTGGGTAACAAAGCTCATGTGGCTGCGCAAAGATTCCATTTTATAATCTTTCACATTTATACCGTCAACCAATACTTCACCACCGGTTACATCATAAAATCTCGGTATCAGATCAGCGATAGTTGACTTGCCAACACCCGAAGGACCAACAAGCGCAACAGTTTTGCCTTTCTCTATTACAAGATCAATATTTTTTAATACCTGCTTCTCTGTATAGCCAAAAGAAACATCTTTTAATACGATGCTGTCTTTAAATCTTTTTAACGCTACAGCGTCAGGTTTGTCATCAATTTCAACCGGCTTGTCCAGAATTTCCAAAATGCGTTCTCCTGATGCCTGCCCTAACTGAATATTGGACAATGCCACCACAATTGCTTTTGCCGGGCGAATAACCTGAGAGAAAATAGCTATGAATGCTATGAAAGAACTCGCCTGGAGGCCGCTGTTGGCAGAAAGCACCAGCCCGCCGCCATATACCAGAATACAGGCCACCACCATCACTCCCGCCGCTTCCGAAAATGACGGAGCAAGCTCTCTTTTCCTGAAGCTTGCAAGACTTGCTTTGCGATAGAAATTATTTTCCCGGGCAAAACGATTTATAACAAAGTTGGTTGCATTAAATGACCGGATGATACGCATACCCATCAGCGTTTCGTCAATCATGGTAAGTAGCCTGCCTGCAGAAGCCTGTACATCTTTCGCTTCTTTCTTTAATTTTTTTGTAATGGCTGCAATGGCAAACGCGGAGATTGGAATGATAATTAAAGTGAAAATGGTAAGCTTTGCAGATATGGCAAACAAACCTATAAAATATCCTATTAACAATGAGGGTTCTTTAAACAATACTTCAAGCGAACTTGATGCGGCGCTTTCAACACCATATACATCTGTGTTTAGCCTTGAGATCAAATCGCCCTTATGTTCTTTGGTAAAGTACCCTAAATGAAGCCGGTTTACTTTTTCAAACAACGCTTCTCTTAATCTTTTCACCAATAATGTACGGGTATTAATAAGGCATCGCTGCGCCATATAACGGCATACATTTGTTAACACTACAGAAAACACAATAGTAGCTGCAAGAAAGTACAGCGCATGTGCGGGGTTATGCAGCTTAAAATCATAAATAAGATAGTAGAAATAGTCTTTGAAAAACCCTGCGGAAAGCGCAAAATCCGGGGCGGTGGCATACTTTGCCGCATCAGCTACATCTACAGGATTAAAAAGAAAATTTAACAAAGGGATGATCAGCGCAAATTGAAATACGCTGAAAAAAGCAGCGCCAAGAGTAAAGATAGAAAAGGGTATTATAAATTTTCCCAGGGGCCGTGCATATGCAAAAAGTCTTCTGTAAGTCTTCATTTGTTTTTTAAAATTTAATAAAACGAACGGTATACATTCAGGTATTCCGATGCAGCTTTATCCCAGCAAAAATTTTCACTATGCTGCAGGATAGCCTGCTGCATTTTGTTTTCCTCATATTCACGCATTCCTTTATTGAAAACATGCTGTATATGAGATGCTGAAAAATCTCGGAAGTAGAACGCAAGATTGCTGCCAATTTCCGGCAAGGCTGTTTTATCTGAAAGAAAAACGGGTTTGCCAACAGACATTGCTTCTGCAACAGGCAATCCAAATCCTTCTGCTATAGATGGTAATGCAAATGCGAAACAGTTGCGGTAATACCACGATTTTTCCTGTTCATTGATATTTCCAAGTAAACGTAAATTTTCATCAACTTTTAACTTTCGCGCAAGCGATCTTAAATAATGGAGATAGTGTGAATCATCATGCCTGCCTGCGATCAATAACTCCATATCGCGATACTGCCTTAGTAAAGGCAGCAATACATGAAAATTTTTTTTCCTGCATATTACGCCAAGAGAAAAAAGAAACTTACCTGCAGGTTTGTATGACTGATCAGACAATGCCGGTTCTGCCAAATGATTTCTGCCATTATATATTACATGTATGGGTTTATTGCCGGTATCTGTATGCGTTAATACATCTTTTCTGCAAAAGTCCGATATACAAACAATAGCATCACTGCGATTAATGTTTTTTTGCAAATGCCTCAGGTGCTTGATTCGCTTGACCTCAGTTTTTTCTTCATGTAAAAAATTAAGATCATGTATTGTTAATACAACTTTAATTTTCTTATTACGCTCAGGCAAATAGTGCGAACCCTGGTAGGTTGCATGCCATATATCATATCCCTTTAAAGAGGGCATGATAAATTTTTGCAGTGAATGCTGATTTAAATGTGCATGCTGAAATCCTAAATAGTGTTGTATGGCAGGAGGAGAGAAAAAAGTTATTTCCTCATGATTGTGCTCACGGGATTTTTTTTCTATACTTTTTCCGAGGTTCATGCAATAGTGATACAATCCGGTATTCACATACTTCATCCGCTCGCAATCAAATATGATTTGTTTCATAAAGGAATTGTTAATATTTCTCTGATGGCAGGCAGTTTGTTAGCAGGAGGGATCGGGAGGCAGAATATTTGTATTAAACAAAATTCGTACCTAATGTTATTAGGTGATTATGTGACATCGTATATGGCATTATCGTTGCATTGTTATTTAAAAATGAATATTTTATTTTACCGGATTCGATCTATAGTTTCGCATAATCTTCAATCAGTCGCAATACACCTCTATGGCTTCAATAATTTTAGATTGTGATTTAATGAAACATCCAAACTCTGGTTTATATCATTATTGCCTCAATATCGGATTAACAGTAAATCAGCAATTGGAAAGAGAACGTAAAGAGCCTGTGAAAATGTATGTGCCGAAGACAGAAAAATTTTCATTTGCTAAATCTTCTCATACTATCGTTGAAAAACCATGGCATAAATTCTTTAAACCATTTATGGTAGGTTGCAGGGTTTGGCATGCACCTTTTCAATCAGGGAGAATTGTGCCGGATAAAAAAAGTTATCCTAACGTTAAAGTATTACTTACAATACATGATCTTAACCCGCTGCATGAGGGTAAACCCTTAGAAGAGCAAAGAAAAAGTGTAGCATACACACAATCTCTGATTGACAGGAGTGATGCTATTGTATGTATTTCTGAGTTTACAAAAGCAGATGTATTGAAAAATTGTGATACTGGCAATAAGCCATTATATGTAATACACAATGGCATACATCGTGTAAATATTCCTTCTCAAACAAAATTGCCTGAAAGAAAAATTGAGCATCCCTTTCTTTTTGGAATGGGATATGTAAATACAAAGAAAAACTACCACGTATTATTACCATTGCTAAAACATAATCCGGAGTTAGAAATGGTTATAGCAGGTAGGTTAGATGAACCGGATTATATTGAAGCAATATATAAAGCAGCTGCGGAAATGGGCGTATCAGAGCGTTTGCATCTTACGGGGCCTGTATCAGAAGATGATAAAGCATGGTACCTGAGCAACTGTATGGCGTTTATGCATCCATCACTTGCAGAAGGGTTTGGCGCCCCGGTTGCAGAAGCAATGCTTTTTGGGAAACCTTTATTTCTTTCTAACCTAACCTCTTTGCCTGAAATTGGCGGAGATGCCGCATTTTATTTTGATAGTTTTGATGGAGAGCATATGCAATATGTTTTTAAAGAAGGTATGCAGCGCTTTCAAAATGAGAATATGTCGTCCGTAGTAATTAACCGCGGTAAATTTTTTGATTGGGAAAAAAGTGCGGCGCAGTATTTGAAAGTATATGAATCACTACTCTGATTATTAATAAAACGGTTTGTTTATGAATGAGAGAAATTGGAATAATGTACTTATATATGATGGACCTAAAAGAAAATCAGAACTATGTAAGGCAAAGGATTTTTATTCAGATTGGTTTAAAAGATGGGCTGGAGAATTAAAAGAGCCTATTCGTTTTCATAGAAAACAATGGGAATTTATTTATGTTATGCAGGCCCTTTGGGAGCGAAAGTGTATTGAAAAGGGAAAGCGGGGGTTGGTATTTGCAGTAGGAACGGAGCCGTTGCCGTCTATTTTTGCTAAATATGGATGCGATATTGTTGCTACGGATATATTTCCCGAAGAGGGGAAAAGTAAAGGTTGGGAAACCGGTAATCAATTATGTTTTGGATTAGAATCCCTCAATACCCGAAATTTAATTGACGATGCAATTTTAAGAAAACATGTAACCTATAGACCTGTTGATATGAATGCAATTCCGGCAGATTTGAAAGGATTTGACTTTAATTGGTCAAGTTGTTCTTTCGAGCATTTAGGGTCTATAGATAAAGGGTTAAATTTTTTAGAAACTCAATTGAAAACTTTAAAGCCTGGAGGTTGGGCGGTACATACTACTGAATATAATTTGACAGCTAATGACAGGACGTTAGATTCAGGAGACACCGTAATATTCCGGCATAGAGATATTGAAGAAATTGTTGCCCGGTTGCGCAAGAAAGGGCACTTTGTGGAAGAACTTGATTATTCTATCGGTGGCTTACCAGAAGATTTTGATGTTGATGTATTACCTCATCTTCAAAAAACACATTTAAAACTTCAGATTAATGAATTTGTTGCCACATCTATTGGCCTTATTATTCGAAAGAAAAAAAATTTTTTTAGCGATATTTCCGAAAGAGTGCTGCGGGATTTATATCCATCACAAAGAGATTAATTCATATATCATATCCCAGGCTTCTGATTACCGGGTTCCAAAAATCAGGAAACATATTCCAGGCATGGCAGCCAAATGGTAATTTTCCCTTTGTTATAGTCAAAGCAAATTCCGGACGGTTTTCAATTGAAAATTGTAAAGCGGTTTTATAATCGGGTATTTTCAGGATATTTTTCTTTCTGTTCACTTCTAACGACCAAAACACATCCTCATTATAAAATGTAGAATATCCGCTGTTTTGATTATAATAATCAATTTGCTGCTTTTTTTCTTTGCAAATAGTATAAAATTTTTCCACATGCCTTAATGAAAATCCGCCATTGCCAACCTGGTTATGAAATTGAATTTCAGTAGGCAGATTGGTATCCGGTTGCTTTGTATTATTCCTGTATTCTTTGCGGCGTCTTTTGGCAAATTTTATTTTTTCCCAAAATGTTTTTCCTTCAGGCATTGTATCCAACCACGGCGCTCCGATATAATCGTATCCTTTTTTACACCATTTTGCTAATTCATCTCTAAAAACAAACGCGTCTAACTGATATATAAGCATATATTTTTTATGTAAAAAGCGCTTGTAAAATTCTTCAGACAGCATTAACCTGTTATATCCGCGCACGTCTTTAAAAAAATCATCGTCAAATGACTCAATATTAAATTTAACGGGATGTGTAAAATAAGGAGAAGGGTCTAAAGAATAAGGCTTAATAAGCGTAAGAGGATATGATCCCAGGATTTTACAACATTGCGCAAGGGATATTTGCTCACTTTTTGAAAGATGCGATTTATATATAGGGATTACAACATTAACCATCATTCAATATTATCACTCAGTTTTGAGCATATAAAGATTAGTCATTAAATATTTTTGCCGATGCTAATTTAAACCAAAGCGTTATTGGTACAATAATAGTTTATAAAGCAATATAAATATTTCAAAAAAAATTATAATTGGGTTTGCCCTTATGTAAATTTGGTTTAGCCGGCAGTAATTTTGTTTATGCGCATTAAAAATATATTAGTAGCCAATCATCATTTGGCTAATACGGGAGGAAGCGAAACCTACACTTATACCATGATTGAAGAGCTTGTAAGGCGTGGCTATAAAGTAGAATATTTCACTTTTCATAAAGGCGAATTTTCAAACAGGATAGAAAAAGACCTTTCAGTTCCGTACATGAGCGGTAAAAAATATGATTTAATCCTGGCTAACCACAATACCTGTGTAAACTATTTATTTAAGAAGGGATTTACAATACAAACCTGTCATGGTATTTTCCCTGACCTTGAGCAGCCCTCTCCCAATGCAGACGCTTACGTTGCCATTTCTGAAGAGGTGAGCAGGCACCTGTATAAATTGGGTTATAACAGCAGGATAATATTAAACGGTATTAACATAAACAGATTTAAAAGTATAAGGCCTGTTAAAAACAAATTGCTTCACGTATTAAGTCTTTGCCACTCTGAAGAAGCAAATGTGATATTAAGAGAAGCATGTAATAAAGTTGGAGCAACCCTTTTAGTGCAGGATAAGTATAATGATCCTGTTTGGGAAGTAGAGCTTCGGATTAATGAAACTGATTTGGTAGTAGGTGTTGGCAGATCTGCGTATGAAGCAATGGCTTGTGGAAGGCCTGTGATTATTTTTGATCACCGTCAATATTATCCTTCCTGCGGGGATGGTTATGTGAAAGATATGCTCAACAAGAGCATAATCAATAATTGTTCAGGCAGGTTTTCCAATAAAAGTTATTCAGCCGGAGATTTGGAAATGGAACTGAAAAAATACAATGCGGCTGACGGCGATTATTTTAGAAGATTTGCCGAAGCGAACCTGGATATTGAAATAGCTGTAAATAAATACATAGATTATTTTCATGCGATTAAAAAAAGCTTTCCCGGATATTATATATCCCAATTAAAAAAAATCTGGAAAACCATAAGATTAAAGAAGCAATAGAAACACTTACGAAGGCTGTGAAGTCATTTATGAAAGCTCTGTGCCTTTTGAAAAACTGAAAGCAGTAGATTATTTACCTGATGCGACATGGATATTTACGTGGCTGGCTATGCACTAATGAAAAAGGAGAATATACTTTGGCGAAAATATTCCCGGCTATCATGAAGGCGTGTAGCGTTTCAAAATTTACAACAATAGATAAGTGTTGCACTGTAGTTTTTTATAAGCATTACTACTTAAAATATAATTTTTGCATCTGTAAATGTTACGGTTACATTTATCTGCTGTAGTTTTACCGTAATAATAAAAATCTGTTTCTTATTGTAATAGCATAATGGTTAAGGCTCTGAAAAAAATAACTTCCAATGAAAAACCTTTTCAGGTATTTACCCCGGCATTAATTAGTAGTTAAACATACAGCCCCGCACAATGCGGGGTTATATGTTTAAAAACATTAAAGAACAACTTTGCATACAATCCTAAACGAACAAAATTATATATACCCTATATATAAATTGCCGCAGACGCACGAATTTGATCTGCGCATCTGCGGCTAAAAAAAGGTATATCCTGTGTTTTGCCGATACGCCTGTGGGGCTAATTTTGAAATACGACTAACTGATTTGAGAATGTTTTCTTTTCAGATTTTAATGTAACTTAACCGCCTGCATTTGTGATGCCTGCCTTCACTGATAATATTTTAACCATCGGAATTATGAATAAATTTTTTATGTCTTCTTTGATTTGCGTTCTGCTGTATTTGCCTTTTGAGTTAAAGGCACAAAAATTTTCTCAATCATCGGTAACAGATACAACCGGAAAAATGAGCGGTGTATTTGCCGTTGTGGAAAGCATGTATCGCCGGTTTGCAGAAGAGAGAAAAGTTCCGGGGCTTGCATTTGGTATTGTAATAGATGGGAAGTTAGTATATGCCAATGCTTTTGGATATGGCGATACTGAAAAGAAAATATCCGTCACTACAAAATCAGTGTACAGGATAGCATCTATGTCCAAAAGTTTTATAGCCATGGCCATTCTGAAGTTAAGAGATGCAGGAAAGCTAAGCCTGGATGATGCTGTTGAAAAATATATACCGGAAATAGCCAACACAAAAAAACTCACAGAAGATTCTCCTCCTGTAACCATACGAAACTTATTAACGCATACTGCCGGTTTTCCTGAAGATAATCCCTGGGGTGACAGGCAGCTTGAACGAACAGATGAAGCGTTTGTAGCATTCTTAAAACAGGGTATTTCGCTATCTTCTGTGCCGGGTTTACATTATGAATACAGCAATCTTGGCTTTACGATGCTGGGCTTAATTATATCGAGGGTAACTGGAAAACATTATGAAAAGTATATCAGGAATAATATCTGGAAACCCCTGGATATGAAAGATACCTATTGGGAATATGCTGATGTGCCTGCTCAACAATTGGTGTATGGTTACAGGGTAGAAAATGGTAAATGGGTAAAGCAGCCAATGCTGCATAGCGGCGCATACGGCGCAATGGGCGGAATGCTTACCTCTATAGAAGATTTTGCTAAATATATGGCGTTGCATATTGCTGCATGGCCCCCGGGTAAAGAAGATAGCAGTATTATACGGAAAAGTACATTACGGCAAATGCATCTTCCCGGCGTGGTAGCCAGTATTAATATGCAGGCTAAAGATGTGAGAGGAAATATTTGCCCTGCTGTACAATCTTATAATGATGGGCTAAGGTATATAAAAGATTGTAATAACCGTGAGATCATAGGGCATAGCGGAGGCTTACCTGGGTTTGGCTCTAACTGGAACTTTCTTCCGCAATATGGGGTTGGCGTTGTTGCTTTTTGCAATCTTACATATGCGGGTCCATCGCAATTAAACAATTATATTGTTGACACTATCATCGCCATGCTCGGGCTCAACCCCTATCCTGTAAAGACGTCTGAAATACTTGAACAAAGGAAGGGTGAGTTGGTAAAGCTGTTACCAGACTGGAATAATGCAGAAAGCAGCGGCATATTTGCCGAAAATTTCTTCTCCGATTATTTTATTGATTCATTAAGAAAGGAAGCCCGCGGCTTATTTTCAAAGGCAGGAAAAATTATAAGTACAGGTAAGATGATACCTGAAAATGAATTGAGAGGAAGTTTTATAATTGAGGGAGAGAAGATGAATATGAAAGTAAGCTTTACATTATCGCCTGAGCATTCTCCTTTGATACAGGAGTATCATATTGCTGAAATATTAAAGGAAAAGTAATTTCAGTATAACAATCTGGTTTTGTCACAGAGGCACACCAAGTGTACACAAAGTTTCACAAAGAATAATAAAGCGCTCTGTGTTGGGAGTATTTCAACTTTCGCATGCAGATTACTGTTGCACATGATTGCCCAACACGCGACAATTTGAAATGTGTCCGGCGCTTTGTGAAGCAAACCTGTCCCGCTATTCCAGGCCAAAAACACCCTTGTTTAATAGTTGCAAAGTTTGCGTTTTATTTGCGGCGGGCACCAGCACAGAAATATTATGCCGGCTGCCTCCATAGCTAACCATGCGCACAGGTACTTCAGCAATAGAATCAAATAATTTTTTAAGCACATCAGGTGTTTGTGCAATTTCATTGCCTACTATAGAAACGATTGCCTGGTCTTTATCCACTTCAACTGTGCCGAAAGGGTCGAGCTCTTTTAATATAGCGGTTAAATGCGCATCACTGTCAATAGTTACAGATACAGCCACCTCTGAAGTGGTAACCATATCAATAGGCGTTTTGTATTTTTCAAACACTTCAAATATTTTTCTTAAAAAACCATAAGCCAGCAACATGCGGCTGCTTTTGATTTTAATAGCGATGATGCCATCTTTTGCAGCAACCGCTTTTACGCCAACTGATCCGGCATCCTGCATAATGGTTGTGCCTGCAGCTTCAGGTTGCATGGTATTCAGCAATTTTACCGGTACTTTTTCCTGTTGTGCGGGCCAAATACAGGTAGGGTGTAAAATTTTGGCGCCAAAATAAGCAAGCTCTGCCGCCTCGTCAAAGCTGAGCTTTTCAACCGGTAATGTTTTCTTTACAATACGCGGATCATTATTATGCATGCCGTCTATATCCGTCCATATTTCACAAACAGAAGCATTAACTGCGGCGGCTATTAAAGAAGCGGTATAATCACTGCCGCCACGTTTCAGGTTATCTACTTCGCCTCTTGCATTGCGGCATATATAACCCTGTGTAACAAAAAGCTTCTGATCCTTATGTTGCTGAAGCAGCCGGTTCAGCTTAACGCGTATTGCATCTAAGTAAGGTTCATCGTTTGCGTCAATCTGCATAAAATCAAGTGCAGGAAGCAATACATGCGCAATGCCGTTTTCTTCAAGATATGCGCTGAATAGTTTTGTACTCATTAATTCACCCTGCGCCAGAATATCTTTATTAAGCGCCTCGTTGAAAGATATCTTTAAAATGATATTCAGAAAATCGAAATGTTCTGCAATCACTGCTTCGCCTTTTGCTTTTGTTGCTTCTTTTTTAAGAAGATCGTTTACAAAACTGTGATAATGCGCTTCAAGTGTATCAATGATTTTTTTTGCTTCGGTTTTGTCTCCTTTTGCCATAGCATCGCCTATGGCAACCAGTGAATTGGTAGTGCCGCTTAAAGCGCTCAATACTACTATCTTAGGCTCTTTGTCTTTTGTGATCAATTTAGCTACCTGCTGCATTCTTTCCGGCTTACCTACAGAGGTGCCTCCAAACTTCATGATTTTCATGATGGCTCTTGTTTTATTTTTTGCGGTGCAAAGATAATGGTATGGCGAAATAGTAGAACAATGGTAAAAACTAATTTGATAGTGCTTTTACCAAATAAAAAGGCGTGAATACCAATGAGATATTCACGCCACCAGCGTATAATCCGGGTTTTTGTCAGAAAGGAAGATCGTCTGCCATAGTTGATGTTTCTACAGGAGGAACCTGCATTGCAGTATCTTCGGTACCGGGTTGTACAGCACCACCATCGCCCCTGTTGCCACCACCTAACAATTGCACACTAAAAACACGCAGTGTTAAAGATGCGCCGCCCGTACCATCATTTTTGGTATAGGTTCTTACTTCAGGCGTTCCCTCGGCATATACCTGTGTACCTTTTTTAAGATAGGGGGTAATCCCTGTTCTGTCTGTCCAGTATGCACATTCAACCCACGTTGTTTTGTCTTTTTGCTGGCCTGAAGCATCGCGGAATTTCTCGGTGTGCGCAACACTGAAGTTGATAACAGTTTTGCCGTTAACTGTGTTCGTAACACAGTCTTTTCCCAAATTGCCAATTACCTGTAATCTGATCATAGCATTAGCTTTTTAAAGTTTAAAAAGGTTAAGTTAATGAATTTTATGCTCTTTATAATTGAGATTAAGTTTTTTTATTTCCTTTTGTTGATTAAAGAAACGTCATTTTAAAAACGCAGCTAATCCTTACATGGCGGCTGTTACGCTTATTTCTACATTTACGTTTTTAGGCAGCGTTTTTACCGCAACGGTTTCACGTGCCGGGAAAGCGCTTTTAAAATATTTACCATATACTTCATTAACCGTACTGAACAAACTCATGTCGCTAAGGAAGATGGTGGTTTTAATAATGTTAGGATAGTCCATTTGCGCAGCCGTTAGTATCGCGCCTATATTCTTCATCACCAGTTCGGTTTCTTCTGTAATATTTGCGTTTTCCACATTGCCGGTTGCCGGGTTTATGGCTATTTGACCAGAAACAAAAAGTAAATCTCCGATTTGTATTGCCTGGCTGTATGGCCCTATCGGGGCAGGCGCGTTTGAGGTATTAATGATGATTTTGTTCATACGGGATAATTAAGCAGCAAAATTGCTATTCCTTACTCAGTCTTCCAACCTATTTTTGCAAAATTTACCGGAATAAGATTATAAATGGCATTGATACTGCATATAGATACTGCATTGCAACAAGCGAATGTTGGCATTTCTGACAATGGAATTCTTTTGGCGAATATCCAAAATAATGACCAATACAGTCATGCTTCCTTTGTTCAGCCCGCTATACAAAAGGCATTACAGCAATCAAATATAGCTATAGGCGGCATTGATGCAGTTGGTATAACGGCTGGCCCCGGTTCATACACAGGACTGCGTGTTGCAATGGCAAGTGCAAAGGGGCTTTGCTATGCTTTGAATAAACCATTGCTTGCCGTAGGTACGCTTGAAGTTATGGCGGTTGCGGCTATTGCAAAATTTCCCGGTTACAATTTATATTGCCCGATGATTGATGCACGGAGAAATGAGGTATATACAGCTTTATATACAAGTATTGCCGATATTATTATGCCGGCTCAACCACTGATATTGAAAAATGACTCTTTTGAAAAAGAATTAACAAATGATAAAATTCTTTTTTTTGGTGATGGTTCAGTTAAATGGAGAAATATAATTGACGGGCAAATAAATGCCTGCTTCGAATTGGTGGAATATGAAGGCGTTTATCTTGCCGAAACTTTGTTTAATCGCTTTAAACACAATGCTTTTGAACATTTGGCGTATTCAGAACCCTTCTATGTAAAGGAGTTTTACTTAGGAAAAACCCCATAAATAAAACAAACCATTTATACATTTTAATCTTCATTAACATACTTATGCAAAGGTTATTTGTGTTTTGATGCATATCTTTGCTATTGATATCTAATGAATAAATTTTTAAAGTTATTATTCCTATGACAGGCCTTGCAAGTCCTTACACAATGGTATTAAAAGGTACGGGACAGGAAAATGGATCAGAAGTAAAGATTGATTTCCTGAACGTAAAGAAAGCTGCGCTTATTTTAAGAGCGCTGAACCACAAATTACGCCAGCAAATGCTTCAATTGCTGGATGAAAAGCAAAAGATGACGGTTACAGAATTGTATGTGCAGTTAAGACTTGAACAGTCTGTAGCATCTCAGCATCTTGCTATTTTAAGAAGAGCCGGAATGGTGATTACAACGAGGGAAGGGAAATTTATTTATTATTCAGTAAATCATAAACGCCTTGCCGAGATTTACAGTTTTGTGGAGCAACTTTTAGGTTGATATTACAATCGTTATTAATAAAAGCGGTTGGTAAATATCAACCGCTTTTATTTTTGTATTAAACCAACAAACAATATGAGCAATATACAAGCGATAACTGTAGCGCAATTAAAGCAGAAAATAAGCGAAGAAAATATTACTGTAATTGATACCCGCAGTGCGGCTGAATTTACAGATGGTTTTATACCGGGCGCTGTATTTGCAGGTATGGAAGGAAATTTTACAGAGTGGATGTTGAACCTGTTTTCTACCAATACTGCTATAATATTAGTTATTAGCGAAGGACATGAAAAAGAATGTATAGATAAATTAACCGGTGCGGGATTTACAAACATCCGGGGATACCTTGAAGGCGGGTTTGAAGCCTGGAAAAAAGCCGGTGAAAAAATTGATATGATCATTAATGTTGATGCGGCTGAAATGGCGATGGATATTCCTTTTGACGAAAACCTTGTGGTTGTAGATGTGCGCAAGCCTGTTGAATTTGCTGACGGGCATATTGAAAATGCATTTAACCTGCCACTTTCAGATATTACAGATCCTGCAAATCTTATTAAGCTTGAGGAGCGCGATAATTTATATGTGCATTGTGCCAGAGGATACCGGAGCGTTATAGCTGCTTCTTTATTAAAACAACAGGGTTATGATAACCTGCGCAATATACTTGGTGGCTGGGAGTTTATAAAACATACAAAAGGAATAAAGATTGTAAAAGAAACAAGCGCTTTGAATTAATGCTTAATTATCCTGCAATAAAAAGAGGCTGCCAGTTAAAACAGCCTCTGTCGCCAAAAAAATGACAGGCAATCGGAGATCTTAATACAATCAATAAATTACTCTATTGATTTGCGGGAGTAATATTACAGCATTTATTACAATAATGCTATTTATTATCAACATTTTTATTTAGAGCTTCCCACAATTTATCTTTTAATTCAGTTAAACCTTTTTGGGTAAGCGAGGAAATAAAAAGATGAGGAATATCCGGAGGTAATTCTTTTGAGATAGCAGCTTTCAGTTCATCATCAAGCATATCACTTTTACTGATAGCAATTACAAATGATTTATGCAATAGTTCAGGATTATACTGTTCCAATTCATTCACGAGCACATCAAATTCTTTTCTGTGATCGGGGCTGTCTGCCGGGATCATAAAAAGCAAAACAGGGTTGCGTTCTATATGTCTTAAGAAACGGTGCCCGAGCCCTTTACCTTCTGCGGCGCCTTCAATAATACCCGGCAGATCTGCTATACAAAAACTTTTTCCATCGCGATAGGGAACTATACCGAGATTGGGATTAATAGTAGTGAACGCATAATCTGCAATTTTAGGTTTGGCTGCAGTTATTACAGATAGTAAAGTAGATTTACCAGCATTGGGAAATCCAACCAAACCCACATCTGCCAACACTTTTAATTCAAGCACTTTCCAGGCTTCTTCTCCGGGCTCACCCGGCTGCGCATATTCAGGAACCTGGTTGGTAGCTGTGGCGAAATTGGCATTGCCTAATCCACCTCTTCCTCCTTTAATCCAAATTACTTCCTGCCCGTCTTCCAATATTTCTACTTCCTGTTTGCCGGTTTCTTCATCCATAGCTATGGTGCCGAGCGGTACATCAATAATGATATCTTTGCCGCTTCTTCCGGTGCAGTTATTTCCGCTGCCACTTTCACCATTTTCTGCCAATACATTTTTAAAGTAACGGAGATGCAACAGCGTCCATAAATTTTTATTGCCCTTCAAAATAATATGGCCACCACGACCACCATCACCACCATCCGGACCAGCAGTTGCATTATATTTTGTACGCATAAAATGCCTGCTGCCTGCACCGCCATGGCCACTTCTGCAGAATATTCTTATCTGGTCAACAAAATTTGATTTTTCCATTGTACCCTTTGGGCAAAGATATAACCCTGAATGTAAAATATGCCGAACGGATGCATTTCAAATTTTCTCAGGCGGGCGACGACCTGGCTATTGATGCAGAAAATCTAAACCGAAGGAGGCGCAAAGGCGATAATTCGATCAGGCAAACGCCTGTCGTACTTTGCGATTTCAAATAAAGGTGTATATAATATTAATGCTATGAATAGATGCGGGCAACAGCATCTTTATATTTCTCCATTATTACTTTGCGCTTCAAACTCATTTTGGGTGTTATTTCGCCTGAGTCAATCGTCCATTCGCGTGGCAACAATTCAAAGCGTTTTACCTGCTCCACATGATTAAAGAGCTGGTTCATACCCTCTACAATTTCTTTGTAATGGGCCAATACCCCGGGGTCTTTTACTGCTTTTTCATTGGAGCTGTATGGAATATTGTTTTTTACGCACCAGTCTTTAAGATTGGCAAACGACGGAACAATAAGCGCGCCTACATATTTTTCGCCTGCACCTACTACCAGCACCTGTTCAATAAATCGTGATTCTTTCAACTTATTTTCAATAGCAGACGGGGCAACGTATTTGCCGCCGCTTGTTTTAAATAATTCTTTTTTTCGGTCGGTGATACGTAAAAAAGTATTGTCTTCAAAAATACCAATATCACCTGTATGCAACCATCCGTCAATAATAGCTTCGGCGGTAAGATCAGGGCGTTTGTAATAACCAACCATCACAGATGGTCCTTTTACACAAATCTCTCCGTCTTCCATCAATTTTACTTCAACGCCTTTTATTGGTGGGCCAACAGTGCCGAATTTAGTTCTGCCTTTGCCACGGCTGTTCACTGAAATTACCGGTGAGTTTTCTGTGGGGCCGTATCCTTCATACAATGGGATTTTGGCCGCGTTGAAAATGCGGATTAATCTTTCCTGGCAGGCAGCACCGCCGGTAATAATATATTTAATATTTCCACCCAGTGCTTCACGCCATTTGCTGAATATAAGTTTGTTGGCGATAGATAATTTGAGATCATATAAAAAACCGCCATCAACAAGGTTGTCGTATTTTTTTCCTAATTCAACCGCCCAGAAGAAAAGGCTTTTCTTTATACCGGTTAACTCAACACCCTTGCTCATAATGCGCTCATACACTTTTTCAAGTAAGCGCGGCACGGTTGTAAATACATCCGGCTTTACTTCCTGCAGGTTGGCGCCAATCGTTTCAAGGCTTTCTGCATAATAAATACCTATGCCGCTGAACAAGTAAATATAACTCACTGTTTTTTCGAAAATATGATTGAGCGGTAAAAAGCTTAACGCTTTATACGTTGGCTGATCATCAAACGGAAAGCTTTCTTTAGAAAGAAAAGCATTCTGCACGATATTATTATGACTGAGCATTACACCTTTTGGTGTGCCGGTAGTGCCGGAAGTATAGATGATTGTCGCCAGGTCTTTTGCTTCAATTTTATTTTTTGTGCTTTCAATATTTGCCAGCGCTTCATCAGTTGAAAGGTTTAACAGCTCACTCCAATGATGCGCCCCATCAATCACGTTAAAAGTATAAATGCCTTTAAGGCTTGGTATTTTAGACTGGATATTCACAATTTTTTCCAACAATTCTGTATTGCTTACAAACACATATTTTACCGCAGCATCATTAAAAATAAATTCTATTTCGAGCGGGTTGGTTGTTGGATAGATGGGTACCAGGATGGCGCCTGCCTGCTGCACAGCCAAATCGGTTATTAACCATTCAGGGCGATTATTTGAAATAATGGCAATTTTATCTCTGCCTTCGGTAGTCATATCATTACCAGACACGCCAAGTGTTGAGAGCCCGGCCGCTAATTGAAGTGATGTATTTTTTACCTGCTGTGTACTGTATTTACGCCACCCGCCATTTTCTTTGGCCACAAGCATATCTTCTTTGGGAAATTTTTCCAGTTGGTAATCCAGGCAATCAAATAATCTTTTGGGTTGAGTCATGGCATAATCGTTTTTCTTCCAATTTCAAGATAATGAATTATGAAAGAAAAACCTATTTACGCTGATAATATTGGTCTTTTGGTAATTTAAATATTCTGCCGCGCTGAAAGTTATTGAAGGCTTCGTAAGCGTCTTTATTATTTTTTATCCAGCTTTGATATTGATCAGCGCTGATTGCCGGGCCGAATATCCATTGATTATATGCCTCAAACATATTCAGCTTAATAAGTTGCTGCTGGTATTCAAATAAGCGGAATGGAAATTTTTTTGCATTTGTTTCAGCCCAATGCTGTATAAATCCTTTTCTTATCTCTATCAATTTTTCAGGGTTTATACCTGTTGCAGCTTCAGGCGATTGGCTATTCATGGAAGTGAGAAAAGCCATTTCAAAATCGTTTTTGCTTTTGGGCTTGTAGTTTTTGAGCAGGTCAGCATCGGCAAATAATTTTTTATAGCCATCATACAAAAGACTTTTAATTTCTGCCGTACGAATGGTATAGCTTTCCATATTCACAAAAATTTCTCCGTAAAGCAATCCCCATATTTTATCGGTAGTTAAGTAGTAAAAGCGGGCGGCATTATAATAATTGCCTGCATAGTTCGGGTCGAGTTTTATACCGGTTTCCCATTGTGTTATTGCATTATAATCTTTTTTCTGCCAGAGCAATTCGCCATATTCACTATATAAAACACCACTGTAAGGAAATTTCTTCAATCCTTTTTCATATACTTTTGTTCCCTCTTTCAACTCTTCAATAGCACGGTAATCCGTGCCCGCAATTTGAAAACTGCGCACATCCGCTTCTTCTTTGTCAAGAATCGGCTTTATGGTTTCAATAGAGCGGGTAAAATCTCTTTGTAAGAAATAGGTGTAGGCAATATCATTCAGGATATCTATATCTCCTGGTTTTAGTTGCAAAGCCCGGTTAAATACCATAATGGCATTTCCCCAGTCTCCTTTGCGCATATAGTTACGCCCGGTTTGTTGCAAAGTGTCTGCATTTTGTTGTGCAACACCTATCATTGTAAGTATAGAAAGTAATAATAAAAGGCTTAGCTGCTTCATGGGGATAAAGATAGGGTGTGTAAGATAAATGAATTGTGAAAGGTTGGTTTACGGGCTACACTTTATTGAGTACGAATGATTAGCTGTTTAGAGTTGTTAACGCTGTATACATATCTTCATTTATTCAGGGTGGACTGAATAACAGGTGTTTAAATAGCTGCAGCGCAGCGGTAATATTTGTAGCACAGTAGTGGATGTGGCATTTTCAGGTGCAGCGCACTGCAATATTAAAACATCATGCACCAGGTTAATATGGCGCCGCTCTGCGGCTTACGCTATAATTGTTTTGCCATGCTACAAACTTGCCTGCCGGCAGCTACCCTGTACACACAAGTGTTAATATATTTCACGCAAAGTGCACAACGGAGCGGCGTAGCAGCGTTTTTTCCATTGCGAACTTTGCTCCGCGGCGTCCGTTGCGTGAAATATACCTCTTACATCAGGGTAGCAACCAGACGGGCAGGTATTATCGGTGCGCTGCACCTGTATTGCGCTGTGGTACTTAAAAGTATATGCTTGTGTATACAGAGTAGCTGTCGGCAATAGGGAGGGGCCTAAGTACAAACCCGCTTTATTAAGAAGCAGAGAATAAAAAAGGGGCTGCGCCGGAATCCGGACTGCCCGACTTAATGTTGTTCCTCCGAATTGCTACCTGATCAAATGCGTCAGCAATCCATCCCTCAGCTTTGGTTCAAACCAGGTGCTTTTGGGTGGCATTACATTGCCGCTGTCGGCAATATCAAATAACTGCTGAATACTTACAGGGTATAAACTGAACGCTACTTTCATTTCTCCGCTGTTCACTCTTTTTTCAAGTTCCTGTAAACCCCTGATGCCGCCAACAAAATCAATGCGTTTATCCGTGCGCTGATCTTTAATGCCTAATATTTTATCAAGGAGATTATTTTGCAGAATAGTTACATCCAACACACCTATCGGGTCATTTGAATAAGTGTCCGGTCTTGCGGTAAGTGTATACCATTCACCTCCGATATACATACCAAAATCGTGTAACTGTTTTGGAGAAACGGCTTCAGTGCCGTTGGCTTTTACATCAAAACTTTCTTTTATTTTCTCTATAAAATCTTTGGTTGATAAACCATTCAAATCCTTTACCACACGATTGTAATCCATTATGTACAATTGCGAAGCAGGAAATAGAGTGGTGAGAAACCAGGAAGCGCCGTCTGAATCGCCGGCAGCAGATAATCTTACCTTAGCGGCACTTGCAGCCCGGTGATGCCCATCTGCTATATACGTTGCTTCAACTTTGTTGCTGAAGATTTCTGTGATGTTTTCAATTACTTTATCATCGGTAATAATCCAGATAGTATGGCTGATTTTGTCATCTGCCACAAAATCATATACCGGCGATTTTTCTTTTTGCCATTTAGCTATTACGGCATCTAACTCATCCACATTTTTATAAGCAAGAAAAACATTACCCGTTTGAGCGCCGGTGGTGGTAATATGATTGATACGATCCTGCTCTTTTTCAGGACGCGTAAACTCGTGTTTTTTAATTATCCCGTTTTCATAATCATCAACAGAAGAAACACACACTAAACCGGTCTGGCTTTTTCCGTTCATGGTTAAACGGTAGATATAATAACATGGTTTATTCTCTGTAAATAATACTTCACGTTGAATAAAGGCCTGCAGATTATCTTTTGCTTTTTCATACACTTCTTTCGTGTGTATATCTGTCCCTTCGGGTAAGTCAATTTCCGACTTGGTAATATGCAGGAAAGAGTATGGGTTTCCCCTCGCTTCACTCTTTGCTTCTTTACTGTTTAATACATCATACGGTGGTGATGCAACCTGTTTAGCAAACTGAGCCTGCGGACGAAGTGCCGTAAAAGGAGCTATATTAGCCATAAGATTTTTAATAATTGTTTGTTATGCATGCTTCAATGCAAAATGATTCATCAGTTCTGTAAGTACCTGAACGCTGCTTAATGGTAATGCGTTATACAACGACACTCTGAAACCTCCTACACTGCGATGCCCTTTCACGCCAACCATGCCTTCTTTCTTACATAATTCAAGGAATGCTTTTTCCTGTTCAGGATCATCCATCACAAATACAATATTCATTTTGCTACGGTCTTCTTTATTAACCGTAGGTTTAAACACAGGTAAGCTGTCAAGGGTTTTATATAGAAGCGCTGCTTTTTGAGCATTGATTTTTTCAATGGCAGCTACGCCTCCCTGCTCTTTCAACCATCTTAATGTAAGCATGCACACATATATGGCAAATACCGGCGGTGTATTTAACATTGAGCCGTTTTCAATATGCTTGCGGTAATCCATCATAGATGGTATGGAGCGTTTTACTTTGCCCAGTATATTTTTATTTACCACAACCATATTTACGCCTGCGGCGCCAATGTTTTTTTGAGCACCGGCATAAATAAGCGCAAAGCGATTAAAATCCATTACGCAACTCAGTATATCGCTGCTCATATCAGCCACAAGCGGCACATTTGTTTCAGGCACAAAATGCATTTGTGTGCCTTCTATAGTATTATTGGTAGTGTAATGAAAATATGACGCGTTTGAAGGAATAGTAAATTCTTTAGGTATATAAGTATAATTTCTGTCCTTTGATGAAGCCACAACTTTTACGTTACCAAAAAGTTTTGCTTCTTTAATCGGTTTGCTGCCCCACACACCACAATCAAGATAAGCTGCGGTGGCTCCATCATCAAGCAAATTCATTGGCACCTGGAAAAATTGCGTGGTAGCGCCGCCATGCAAGAACAACACTTCATGATCACTATCCAACTGCATTAATTCTTTTACCAGCGAAATAGCTTCATCAAGCACCGGCTGAAATAACGTAGTCCGGTGCCCTATTTCAAGTATAGATAACCCGGTATTGTTAAAATTTAAGATTGCCTGGCTCGCCTGTTCAAAAACTTCTTTAGGCAAAATGCTCGGACCTGCATTAAAATTGTGAGTCATTGCTAATGATTAATAGAATGATCAATCCAAATTCATTCGGATCAGTCAAATCGTTGAGGGGGGCAAATATACATTAATTTTCACAAGTTCTTCCGGTTGATTTACCGCTTTGCCAGCCGGCATCAAGAAGCTTAAATGCGGTTGAATCAGAAGCGTTAAACTGAATATTGGCATTTGCTTCCAGTTGAGGCTGCCCTGCATTTACCCAGGCTGTATACCATAAAGATGCTACGGCAAATATAGATTGCCGCATGCGGCGTTGCACCATACCGTTAAGCATATCATTGTAGGCAATGGTGAAAGCAGTTGAATATTGCTTCACTATCATGCCATTTCTTTCTTCAAAAGAATATTTCTGATCAGGCGGAAACCGGTTGCTCAGTTTTTTTTCAAATAGTAAAACAGAATCTGTAGCCGAGACACTTTGTAAAACGATATTCCACGCAAAGTGCAAAGGGTCTTGAATATATGTTGTTTTACCAATGAAATAATCAAAATTATTTTCTGCAAGCAATTCCGGTACGCGGCTTTCCCAAAAGCCGTGAATACCCTGTTGCCCGGTGAGCTGACCATTATAATTATTGTTTGTATGCAGAGGCACATGTGCATCGCTAATATAATGCGCCAGTTCCGCGGATAATTTTAATATGGCAGGATAATTTTTTTGTACGAACGCATTGGTAAGCCTTTGCTGCATAATATTTATCCACCACGGCACAATGCCATGTTTATATAATGAATCTGTTCCGAATTTCTCTATTGCCTCATTCCATTTTCTTGGCACTTCTGTAAATGGATAAACTCCATAAGTATTAAGATCAATAAAATGCCTTGCGCCTTCTTCTGCTATAATATATCTCCGTTTGTCCGGATCAACGGCATGTTCTGTAATAAAATCGATATTAGGTTTGTAGAAAACCATCATTGAGGGCGGCAGTAAAAAAACTGCCTGGCGGTTGATTACTTTATGGGCGTAAAATCCCCAGCAGAATATTTGCTGGTGTATAAAAGATAGCGCGATTAAAAGGGAAAGCCTGCGGTGCATAGGTTATGCTTTTGGTTAAGGTAGGAACTTTTTGAAATAAAAGGGAATACCTGCCCAACATATTTTTCGAACAGAATGCTACAAAGATTGCGGCATGTTGTAAAGCAGGCTACTTTTAAAGATATTTTAAGATGAGAAAGAATTCATAAAACTTTTATGCAGGCTAAATTTTAAAATACAAGAAGAACTTTAAATAATGTGTTTGAACCATTTTTATAATTGCTGAGATTTTGTTCCGTATTTGATCAAAGCTTTTTTCCTTAATATATTAGCTGTCCCGTCAATTATAAGACCAATCAATATAATAAATGAGAAACTTGTTATGGGAAAGCTATCAACTGCTGCAGAAATCAATTGTCCATCTCCACGAAAATTAAGCTTAACTCCCCAGTAAATATAAAACCCTAATGGGTGAACAATAAAATAACAAATCATCATTATTACAATAATATTCCGCCAGGTAATGGAACGATATTTAGATATTCGTATGTTTATATATAGCAAAGACAATACTATTATTATAATTAAAGCAACCGCTAAAAGCAGTATTGTTACTTTGCCTGTTTGTTTGGAATGTATATCTGATAGAACAAACTCAGCTACAGATTCAAAAAACATTCCTGGTATAATTGAAATCATTGGTATAATATACGTCCAAATACACATAAGGCTTATAAGTGTAAATATAACCCCGATGATAAGTCCATTTATTTTACCTTCGTCCTGCATACACAATAATAACTTAAGGATGTGTACTGATAAACTAAATAAAAATTAGGCAGTTTATTTACTCTTAAACGCTATATACCTCGCCTCAGCTTTTACAATTTTATTCAGGAAATCTTTCATTGCCGCATAACCTTCTAAGGGAATGGTAGTTTTTTTAATGGATGCCTTCTTCGTTACCACCTGGTTAACAAGGAGGTAAGGGCTTATTGTAAAATAGTTTTAATCACCTTTTATATGTGTATCTTCCTCCAAATTAGTTACTCCACCTGATATAGCAAACTTCATGGCTTCACCTGAACTTATGTCTGTGATCAACCTCACACGATCCTTCTTTACAAAATACAAATGCCCGGCAAAAGCATAGGATTGCGGTACATATACCGATACGTATTCATTCAATCCAAATTCCGTTACTTCTTCCTGGGTTACAAAACCAATTCGCCACACGTCAGTTGATTCAATGGCAACAAGCACCGCCTTATCAAACTTTCTTTTATTGCCCGCAAAGGCTTCAAAAAAATCTTTTACAGTAGTATAAATTATTTTTATACCCGGGGTTTTTTGCAAAATACTGTCAAACAACTCTACTAATTTGCCTACTATGAATGATGAAGACAAATAGCCAACCAGTAAAATAATAAGGATCGCCACAACAAAACCCATTCCCCGCAGATAATACGCCGACGTTTCGGGAAATATTTTCTCCACTATATCAGGCAATATCCTGTCAACAAAATTAAATAACGATGTTAATGCCCATATTGTTATAACAATCGGGGCAAGAATGATCAATCCCTGTAAAAAATACTGTAACAGGCTTTTAAGCCGGTTTTTTTGCGCCATATAAAAACTTTGATATGCAAATGTATAGACAGACAGCTAATTATCTTTGATATATACAGATAGATCATTTAAAGTAATTTGTGTTATCATCCGTCTTCCTGCATATATATACGGGTTTTTACGTAATGAACAATACAAAGCAGCATACCATAGTATCGGTAGTAAAAGATTACGGCGCAAGGCTGTTTAATTTTATCCGTGGCAGGGTAAATACGGATGAAGATGCCGAAGATATACTGCAGGATGTTTGGTACCAGGTGAGCAATATGGTGAATATTGACGAGGTGGAAAGTATAAGCGGCTGGTTATACCGGGTTGCCCGGAACAGGCTTACAGACAAATACAGGAAAAAGAAAGACCTTTTACTTGAAGATGCATTGCCCGGTAATAGCGGGGACGACCTCCATATAACAGATATACTGGCAACAGAAGATGACAGCCCGGAGCTAAAACAGTTTAAATCTTTTTTTTGGGAAGAATTGATGTCGGCGCTGGATGAGCTGCCTGAAAACCAACGGCAGGTATTTATATGGAATGAGATGGAAGATATGACCCTGCAGGAAATAGCCGATAAAACCGGTGAAAAGCTAAAAACCATTATCAGCAGGAAGGGGTATGCGGTAAAACATTTGCGCAGCCGGCTTGCTGATTTATATAACGAATTAAATATGTTGTAACATGAGCAGCACTAACAGAACATTCGGGAGAAGGCGCCCACCTTTTTTACCTGTTATGATAATCGGGCTTTTTGCAATGTCAGGAGTAGTAATGTGGTTGTGGAATGCCATTTTGCCTGACCTTATACATGTAAACAATATTACGTATTGGAAGGCGATGGGTTTGCTGGTATTATGCCGCATACTTTTTGGGGGATTCAAATTTGGACCGCCCCGTAATAATTCACCATTTGGCGGAGCAGGCGGCTGGCGGGAAAAATGGATGAATATGAGTGAAGAAGAGAAAGCGAAATTTAAAGAACAATGGCGGGAGCGCTGTGGGAGAAGGGAGTAGGCGTGGGTTGCTGTTCGGGTTTTGAGTTGTGGGTTTCTGGTTGCAGGTTTCTGGTCTTGCAAATTCAGTAGCAGGTTTTTAGTTTTGACACTCATAGCTGATGGCTGACTGCTCATAACCCATTTCTTAATACTTATATAAATTAAGTCATTAATGTGATCTTAATCATCCTCCGCATGTTATTTTTGCATATGGCTTTGAAATCACTGCGTTTTTATGTGGCGGCATGTTTGTGTTTGATTTTGTTCTCCGGCTCTGTTTTTGCGCAACAAAGAAAAATATATGGATATGTGCAGGATTCTCATAGTGAAGAACGCATTCCTTTCGCGTCATTAAAATTTAAACGTTCGGCAGAAGGTACGTTAACTGACTCCGCAGGAAACTTTTCTTTTACACTTGATGCATGGCCATCCGACACTATAGAGGTTACTTATGTTGGCTATGAAAACTTCTATCTTGCTATAGATACAACGGCCGAAGAAATGCAGGTAGTTATTAATCTTGAGCGGGGTAAAAAAAATACCGAGGTAGTTATAAAAAGTAAGATTGGAAAAGGAATGATTTTGTGGCGGAAAATTGTAAAAAATAAACCGGTTAACGATCGCAGCAGGTTTGATAACTATTCATACGAACTGTATAATAAGCTTGAAGCTGACCTTAATGACCCTGCAAATAACAAACTGATAAAACTTACCATCTTAAAGCCATTTAAAAAAGTAATTAACCAGAATATAGATAGTACCACGGAAGCAAAGCCGGTATTGCCGCTATATCTTACGGAAACATTATCTGATTATTACTATCAACGGAGCCCCAGGAAAACACGCGAGGTGATGAAAGCGGTAAAAACAATGGGTTTTAATAACCAGAGCATCAGCAAAATGCTTGGGGGTATGTACCAGAATGTAAATGTATACAAAAACTTTATCCCGGTTTTTGATAAAGATTTTGTGAGCCCGATCAGCGATAATGGGTCTGCATATTATAATTATCGCTTGCCCGATACACAGTATGTAGCCGGAAGACGGGTGCTGCACTTTGTTTTTGAACCAAAACATAAAGGTGAAAATACCTTTGATGGTGATGCATGGATTGCGGATTCATCTTTTGCGGTAATGAAAATGAACCTTCGTGTGCCCGAAGCCGCTAATCTCAATTTTGTAGAAAGGCTTGACCTGATACAGGAGTATCAACTGATAAATGATTCTGTTTGGTTTCTCTCTAAAGATAAATTTGTTGCCGATTTTATTTTCCTGGATAAAAACAGGTTAAATTTTATAGGAAGAAAAACGAGTACATACCGCAATATTTCTATTAATGATACTATTGTTGATAATGAACTGGCGAAAAATAAATTGCGTGAAGAAGTGATTGTTCAGGATTCAGCACATACAAAAACGGATGAGTTTTGGCAGGAGGCGCGTCATGAAGAATTATCGAAAACAGAGAAAGGCATTTACCAGATGATTGATACGCTGATGGCAATGCCGAGCTTTCAGCGGTTTACCGATCTTGTTTATTTTTTAGGAACAGGGTATAAAAATGTAGGCAATTATGAAATTGGTCCCTGGTATAACTGGTTTACCGTAAATGCGTATGAAGGTGCAAGGGTAAGGTTTGACCTGGGCACCAATACAGGCTTTCACCGTAAGCTTTACCTTACAGGATATTTAGCGTATGGATTTCTCGATAAAAAACTCAAAGGCAGGTTTCAAACATTATATCTTTTAAATAAATCTCCGCGCTCCACATTGTTTGCTTCTTATTTAAATGATATTGATAACGGGCAGGTATATTACGACGAAGTAGGCAGTGATAATCTTTTTGCCATAGCACTGCGCAAGCCCAATGTCCCGCTGCGCTATATGAAAATAGAGCAGATGAAGCTGGAATATTTTAAAGAATGGAGCAGCGGGCTGTCAGTAACGCTTACGGGTCAGCGAAGAAGGTTTACACCATTAAGCAATCTTCCTTTAAAAGATCATTATCCTTCTGAATCCGGCGGTGAGCCATTAAATACTTTCGAGACAGGTGTAAAAGTTCGCTTTGCATATCTCGAAAAATTTTTGGATGGAAATTTTTACCGGATGAGCCTGGGCAGCGATTTGCCGATAATAGAAGCGCATTATATGAAAGGCTTTGCGGGGGTTTTCAACAGCAGTTATAATTATCATCGTGTTGGCGGGAGCATTTCAGACTATAAGAAACTTTCGCCTTTTGGCAGTATATATTATAATTTGTATGCCGGTAAAGTTTACGGCACGCTGCCATATACACTGCTTGAAATTCCGCCTGGAAATAATATCTGGTATTATAATAAATATGCTTTCAATATGATGACGCGGTATGAATACCTGGCAGACTGGTATTCGGGTATAAATGTGGAGCACAATATCGGCAATGGTATTTTCAGGTTTATACCGCTTACAAGAATGCTTAAATTCCGGCAGTTTTGGGGAGCAAAAATTATGTGGAGTGGTTTGAGCCAGGCTAATAAAGATTATAATACAGATAATAACGGGCACACATTTAAATCGCTTGATGGTAAACCTTATATGGAAATAGGAACCGGTGTAGATAATATTTTCAAAATTTTCAGGCTCGATTTCATCTGGAAGGTATTACCACGGCCATTGCCGGAGAAAACATTTGAACGTTTTGGAATATTCGGTAGTTTCAGGGTGGTGTTTTAGGGCTGTGAGCAGTCAGGTATAAGCGGTCAGCTATCAGGTATCAGCGGTCAGCTATCAGCAATCAGCTATCAGCAGTCAGCTTGCTGATCAGGTTGAAACCTATAAGGTTTGCCGGGCGGCATAGCAGCGCTGCAAACCTTATAGGTTTGCGCCTGTGCTGTTGTAAATAGCCAGCACTTTTACAGCCCATAGCTGATGGCTGACTGCTGATACCTGATAGCTAAAACATAAACCAATAACAATGGACATAACAATACAACAGGCCCAGCAACAGGTTGATTTATGGATACAAACCGTGGGCGTTAGATATTTCAGTGAGCTTACTAATCTTGGAATATTAATGGAAGAGGTTGGGGAACTATCCAGGCTGATGGTAAGAACGTATGGTGAGCAGTCTTTTAAAGAAAGCGATAAAGGAAAAGAAATAGCGGATGAGATGGCTGATGTTTTATGGGTATTGCTTTGCCTCGCTAATCAAACCGGCGTAAACCTTACCGAAGCGCTTCAAAAAAATTTTGAAAAGAAGAGTATAAGAGATGCGGGAAGGCATAAAGAGAATGAGAAACTGAAATAGACATGCAAAACTTAACCGGGACTCAATACTTTGAAATACACCTACCGTACCACAGCCAACATTCCGTTTGACTTTACGGTGGGGGCAACGAATATATTCCCGGCTTTTTGTTTGCTATCCGGCGTTCCTTCCGGCAGCTACCCTGATGTAAGAGGTATATTTCACGCAACGGACGCCGCGGAGCAAAGTTCGCAATGGAAAAAACACTGCTACGCCGCTCCGCTGCGTCCGTTGCGTGAAAAGTATTAACACTTGTGTGTACAGGGTAACTTCCGGCAGGCAGGAGTTACAGATAAATAAAATGGCCGATGTGCTTTTTGAATTTACTTAATGCAAACGTTTGTGTTATAATTATTTTTTTTATTCTTGCCAGAGTTGTTATAAAATGTTTTAATTTACTTCACTTTTACCAAAACAATTTTAACAAGAAAACTAATGCTTATGACAGGTTGAATCCTCTTTTATTTTCACCTAACCCCACCTTACAACGCTTCTCCATACCAATAACCTGCCTTATCTGTTGGTATATTAAGTTTATAGGCTGCCATATTAATATGAGATGCAAAAGTTTATGTTGGATAACTCCGGCGTAATTATTTTTTAATTAAGTTTTTAAACAAAAAACCAAATTGACACTTATGACAAAATTTAAATTCCTGTTGCTATTCATGCTGATAGCTAATGCAGTGTCAGCCCAAACCAGGCAATTAAGCGGGGTGGTAACTGATGCAAGTAACAATGGAGTTCCCGGTGCTACTGTAAAAGTAAAGGGTAAAAATGCCCAAACGCTTACTGATGCTGATGGAAAATTTAGCCTTTCTGTTCCTTCCGGAAATGTAGTGCTGGAAATATCTTCTATTGGCTTCGCTAAAAAAGAAGTAGCGGTTGCTGCAACCGATAATAGCGTATCTGTTACATTAAGCACCAGCGCTACCGATATGACCGAAGTGGTGGTAACGGCGCTTGGGATCAAGCGCGAGAAAAAAGCGCTGACTTATGCTTCGCAAACGGTTGGCGGCGATGAATTAAGAAAAGCGTCCAACATCAACTTTATGGATGCCCTGAGCGGTAAAGCTGCAGGTATAGACATTAAGGTAAGTGCTTCCGGGGCAGGCGGTTCTACCAAGGCTGTATTAAGAGGAAATAAATCTATTACAGGACTTAGTGAGGCGCTTTATGTTATTGATGGTATCCCGATGGTGAATAATAAAGGCGATCAGCCAGGCTCTTATGGTGGCGTAGATCATGGAGATGGCTTATCAGCAGTAAATCCTGACGATATTGAAAGTGTAAACATCCTGAGGGGCGCTAATGCCTCTATACTATACGGAAGTTTGGGCGCTAATGGTGTAATTTTGATTACTACCCGGAAAGGTAAAGCTGGTAAAACAACCGTTAACCTGACTTCCAGCACCGTTTTTGATCAGGTTGCCGATCTTCCTCAATTTCAATATGACTATGGCGCTGAAACCGGCTCTGTGTATAACTGGTCTACTACAAAGGGAAATTATCAGAAAGGATATATCAAGGATTTCTTTCAAACTGGTCTTACCGCGACCAATTCGGTTTCAATAGCCGGAGGTAACGATAAAACAACGGCTTATTTTTCCTATTCCAACACTTCTGCTAAAGGGATAATGCCTACGAATACTTATAATAAAAATAATGTCTCTTTTAATCAGTCTACTAAACTTTTTAATGATAAGGTAACAGTAAGTTCGAATGTGATGCTCTCAAGTGAAGTGTCGCATAATCGTCCCGGTGCAGGATATTATAACAACCCGCTTACAGGGTTATATCTATTTTCCCGTCAGTTGGATTTTGATTATTATAAGAACAACTACCAGGTATATGACAGTTCCAGGAATTTGTATAAAATGAACTGGTATTCTACTGAAGAAAAGCAAAACAATCCTTATTGGGAGCTCAATAAAGATCCCAAATTTGCTAAAACAAATCGTATAATAGCCAGCGCAAAAGCAACCTGGAATATTGCACCGCATCTTAAGTTTGATGCAACAGGAAATATTGATTATGCAAATAAATTATTTGATAACCGGTATGCTGCAGGAGGGAACTCTGTAAGTGTTAGCTCCACAGGAAGATGGCAGTATGAAAAATATACTGATCAGTCGCTTTATTCGGATGGTATTCTCACCTACTCCAACACCTTTGGCGACCTGAGTCTTACAGCATTTGCCGGTCTTGTTTACCAGGAAACTATATTTAAGGATGGTATGAAATTCGATAATGGTAGCACCATGCCCTTGCAATATCCCAACGTTTTTACTTTTGCCAACCTGCCATATAATCTGGTAACACCCCAGACATACGGAGGAAGAGTTGTGAAGCAGGGAGCTTTAGGCAGCATTCAACTGGGATACAAGGAAATGCTTTTTTTAGACCTGTCCGGGCGTAATGACTGGGCTTCAACTCTGGCGCTTTCCGGTAACCAGTCTTATTTTTATCCTTCGGCAGGGCTTACCGCTATTATCAGCGAAATGGTTAAACTACCTGAGGCTATTTCTTTCTTAAAGCTAAGGGCGTCATTATCACAAACTGCCAATGAAGTGCCTTTTAATGTGATAAATCCCGTAAATGTCATTGGCGGCGCTGGTCAGCCTCCTTTCCCCCAGGGAATTGGTGGTATTACTTATAACTCTCAAACGCCATTTTTTGATTTAAAACCCGAAAAGATCAGGAGTAATGAATTTGGCGCAGAAATGAAGTTCTTTAGGAACAGGCTTGGATTAGATTTAACTTACTACAGTGATGTTAGTACCAACCAGTTTCTTACCGTGCCTGCTCTTGCAGGCTCCGGGTATTCAATCAGGTATATTAATGCCGGAAAGATCACCAACAAAGGCTTTGAATTTACAGTAACTGCCCAGCCGGTGAAATCTGCCAATTTGCAATGGAATACCTCCGTTAACTTGTCGCAGAATAAGAACAAGATCATAGAGCTTGTTGCCGATGACCCCGATTATGTTTATTACAACAATAATGATGATGAGGGTTTCACTTCGCTTATCAGGGCTGGCGGGTCTTTTAATGATGTGTGGATATATGGATTCGCCAGGAACGATGCAGGGCAGATCATCCTCAGTGATAACGGAGTGCCAACGAAATCCGGTACCCGGACGCTCGTAGGCAATGTGAATCCTGATTTCCTTTTAGGATGGAATAATAGTCTTAATTATAAAAACTTCTTTCTCAGCGTGCTTGTTAATGGCAAGTTTGGGGGAGTGGCTTTTTCAAAAACAGAGGCGTTTCTTGATTCCTATGGTGTAAGCCAGAGAAGCGCAGATGCCAGGGCTTCCGGCACCATACCTATCGACGCTGTACAAGGAACTACTAAAGTAACATCCATTGACCCGGTGATTTATTATTCTGCTATTGGCGACAGGAATAAGATCATGGAGCCATATGTTGTTTCCAGAACAAATGTAAGGTTAGGGCAGCTTGTATTGGGCTACAACATACCAGTACGTCCCAATTCCTTTGTTAAGGGATTATCATTTTCTTTGATTGGAAGAAATCTTTTCTTCTTCTATAAAAAGGCCCCTTATGATCCGGAACAGGTAATGAGTACCAGCAATTCAATGCAGTCAAATGATGTGTTTAATGTCCCCGCAACAAGGTCGTATGGCATAACCTTAAAAGCTACTTTATAATATTAAAATAATTGGTATGAAAAAAATAATTATCGCGGTACTAACGCTAAGCATTTTTGCTTCCTGTACCAAAGATTTCGTAGAGATAAATAAGGATCCGAATCAAATTACGAACGATGAACTGCTACAGGATAATAACCTGCTTGGAGCACCGTTCAAAAACATAATGTATAATCTCTTTGGTGGTCAGGTTGAAGAAGATCTGTGCTATGATTCCTGGATGGGCTATATGAATACGCCAACCGATTTCGTAGGTAACGTAAATAATACTACTTACTATATTCGTTGGAACTCTTATTGGTCGCGTATCTATAATAACGTAATGGTTCCGTCAAGGAAAGTGATTGGGTATGCAGCACTATATGATAAGCCAATATTTGCAGATTGGGCAAAATTAATGCAGGTACTTGGTATGTCAAAGCTTACCGCTGTTCACGGCCCGGTGATCTACTCCAATTATGGGTCAACATCAAATTCTATTCTCTATGATAAAGAATCTGATCTGTATAATACTTTTTTTGCACAGTTAGATACTATTCAAACCAATTTTGCAGCAAATAAGACGGACAAACAGTTTTATGCCTTTGACCTGAGCTATTCAGGCGATCTTTCCAAATGGATGAAAGTAGTAAATTCTCTTCGTTTAAGGCTGGCTATGCGCTTATCAAAAGTAGCCCCGGACATTGCTAAAACCCAGGGCGAAAAGGCCTTGAGTGATTCGGCAGGGTTAATCACATCTAATGCTGATAATTTCTGGGTTTCATTATTAGGCAATATAATGCCAGTAGCACAGATTTGTTACTCGTGGGATGATACCCGCATGGGCGGGGTGATCGAATCTTTTATGGCAGGCTTCAACGATGGAAGGTCCGCTAAAATGTTTGAGCCCGCAGCCAGCATAGCGCCTAATACGTTACCTACCGACCCTGATCATCCTTCTTTTCCATTTAAGGGGATTCGCAATGGCGCTTATTGCGGTACAACCAAACCATTCATGCTTCAATACTCGAAAGTCAGCAATGACTTTAATTCTGTTCAGAGCCGGAGAGCTTTCACCGCCTCTGAAGTGGCTTTTCTTAAAGCAGAAGCAGCACTCAGAGGTTGGGCAGGAGCCGGCGATGCCAAAGAAAATTATGAAAATGGCGTGAGGCTTTCTTTCGCAGACTGGGGTGCAGACGGAGTGGATGCTTATCTTGCAAACAGCACCGGTAAACCATTGAACTATGTTGATCCTGCAGACGCCAGGAATAATTTCACACAGCCTTCTACAGTAACCGTTGCATGGAATGATGCTGATGATAAAGAGTTGAAATTAGAAAAGATCATTACGCAGAAATACCTGAATACTTTTACTAATACATTGGAAGCCTGGGTAGATTTCAGGAGGACAGGTTATCCTAAAATACCGCATGTAGCTAAAAATGACAGCAATGCGGATTGGGGAATTGTTCCGGCAACTGAATGGATTAAAAGAATGCCTTTTGTTAATGCTGAAAGAACCAGCAATGCCGCTGCTGTTGCTGACGCTACAACAAAATTAGGTGGTGCTGATGAAATTAACACCCGTTTGTGGTGGGATACCGGCGGCCCTAACTTCTAAGGTTTATTTGTTTAAATAACAGTATATGCCCCCTGCGCAATTGCAGGGGGCATTTTTTGTATGCTTAAACCTGCTTTAAATTATGATTTATAAAAACTAAATTTGTAGAAATATGAATACTATGGCAAGTGTACTGGAAAAAGAAATGTACAATTACTTTACCCAATTAAACGAAGCGGAAAAAAAATCGGTAGTAAAAATGCTCAAAACATTTGTAAAGGGGAAAGATAAAATCCATGCCAATATAAGTATTGAGCAATATAACAAGGAGTTGGAAGAGGCAGAAAAGCAGATAGAAGCAGGAAGTTTTATTACACACGAAGATCTTGAAAAGGAAATGAGACAATGGTAAGTAAGAAATGGAGCATTGTATGGAGTAGTGAGGCGAGAAAACAATTGAAAGAAGCCTATACGTTCATTAAGAAAGATTCTGTTAAAAATGCTGAAAAAGTAAGGACTGGTATAGCTGCCATTGTTAAGGAACTTGCTGTACAACCCGACAAATACCATCCTGATAAATATAAGCTACTAAATGATGGAAGCTATCGGGCGTTTGAAAAATACAGGTATAGAGTTGCTTATCGTGTAATGGAAGATGAAATAAGAATATTGAGGGTGCGCCATACCAGCATGGAGCCCAAGGCATACTGATGATAAAACAAATCCAACCGGAAAGCTGTGCATCGCGACAATGAAAAATAATTCCCGCAGCGTCGCGGCGATATACCTGTAGTTGTTTTTTCGCGATCCCTGCACCTTTGCGTTCGCTGCGTGAAATACATACCAAAATGCGCAGGTGGCGGGTGGAACTGTCGGGCAGCCTCTTTTCCTACTGGTGTATCTTCGCGCACCAGAAAAAATAAAGATACAGATAGAGCAGCGCAAAATTTATTGCTGCTTTTTCAGTGAAGCGCGTATTTTTTTTACGAAAGCAACAGGCACTTCGGCTACTTCGGCAGCCTGGGCATCGGGCAGTCCAAGTTTGGTAATCAGGTTACGAACTACCGCGGTTTTGCCTTCTATCCTGCCTTCGACTTTGCCCTTTTCGATACCCCTTTCCAGGATTTTTTGGGTTTCCCTTTCTTTTATCATTTCTACAATTCCCATATGCCTGTTTTTTTGGGTGAAGGAATCAATTTTACTATCGAATTTACTATCATTTTCCGGATTGGCAAAGGCGACATAATAACGGATAAAATAGAATATGCCCCTGATGGCAGATTTAGGAAAGTTACGTTCCAGCAGGTTTCGTGCGAGCGCCAGTTTCAAATCTAACAACGCCTGGTCTGTCAGCAGCGATCTGCGCCATTTCCTTATCAAGGTATTCAAAACCTTTTTTCATGTCGAAGATCGCATCGGCATTGCTGAAAAAGAAACGAAGGAAGTCGGCAAACAAATCTTCCAGTATAGCTTTCCAAAGGCTGTCGTCAAATTTCATGGTTAGATGTTTTTGCTGAACGGTTAAGCATTTCAGGCTATGCGTTGTTAAGTAACAAAAGCATATCCCTTTTTTCAAAGATAGGAAAATAACAATCCCCGGAGTAACCAGCCAATGCAGGGTGCAAAAGCGGTATACACCACGAACAAAAAATCTCGCAGCGTCGCGGCGATATACCTGTTGTTGTTTTTTCGCGATCCCTGCGCCTTTGCGTTCGCTGCGTGAAATACATACCAAAAAGAAATTTTATTATCTTTAAATTCCATGAAAGAAGTTATTATAAAATATAAGGATTCCCGGGTACTCGAATTACTGAAAAATCTTGCCAGGTATCTTGACTTTTCTATTTCAGAAAAACAAAAAGAAGGCATTGTGCCGGAATCTGGCGGGCAGAAAAAAAACCAAAGCAGCAGATTTCGTGAATAAATGGGCGGGGTTTTTAAAGAAAGATGATACGGATGATTCCAAATATGATTACCTGGCGGAAAAATATAAATGAGAAAAGTCCAACGCCCTTTTCTGTTCGCACTGTGCCGGTTACCGGGATAATATGACGAGTTCCTGTTATTATCACAAGTCTAAAATTTCCCCAATTCTTTTAAATAAGCAGAATTATCCATAGCTTTGAAATAGTTGTTTAACTAACTATATGACAAACAACCAATTTAAACGAGGAGAACTTTACAGCTTTATAACAGGCGTTGCTTCCACCGCTATAGGAAGAAGGCTGCAGAAGAAATTCAAACAACAGGGCATTGATATTACTATTGAACAGTGGAGTGTGCTATATCATTTATGGAAGCAGGATGGTTTGAGTCAACAGGAATTATGCACAGCCACTTTCAGGGATAAACCAAGCATTACAAGACTGGTTGATAATCTTGAAAAACTACATTTGGTTAAAAGAGTACCCTCCAAAGAAGACAGGCGTATCAATCTTATACAGTTAACCGATACTTCAACAAAACTCAGAGACGAAACAATGGGCATGGCAAATGAAACATTGAACGAAGCAATAGTTGGAGTAACACCACAGGAAATTGAGATATGTAAATCTGTATTACAGCGGGTGTACGATAATCTGAAATAACTATTGCCAAACATAAAATTTTGAACCATGAGTACCACAGTATCAACACAGGCAGCGCTTAAAGGAGGCGAATGGATTATTAAGGAAAGTAATACTGCTGATATATACACCCCGGAGGAGTTTAATGAAGAACAGAAAATGATTATGGATATGTGTACCAGCTTTGTAAAAACGGAAGTGTTGCCTTTGATCGAGCGTATTGATAATCTTGAACCGGGCTTAATGCCTTCACTTTTAGATAAGGCTGGCGAACAGGGGCTGCTGGGAATATCTATTCCCGAAGAGTTTGGCGGATTGGGAAAAGATTTTGTTACATCAACCTTAGTGAATGAAGGATTGGGCAGCGGATTTTCATTTTCTGTTGCTATAGCTGCGCATACGGGTATTGGTACATTGCCCATTTTGTATTTTGGAACAGAAGCCCAAAAACAAAAATATATTCCTAAGCTTGCTACAGGCGAGTGGAAAGGTTCTTATGGATTAACTGAGCCCAATAGCGGCAGTGATGCATTGAGTGCAAAAACAACGGCAAAGCTGAGTGATGATGGTAAATATTATTTGCTGAACGGGCAAAAGTGCTGGATAACCAATGGCGGTTTCGCGGATGTATATACTGTGTTTGCAAAAGTGGATGGTGATAACCTGCCTGCCGGCAAGGCAGGGTTTACTGCGTTTATAGTTGACCGTGGTATTGAAGGTTTCACACAGGGGCAGGAAGAGCATAAGATGGGCATCAAGGGCTCGTCTACCGTTCAGTTGTATTTTCAGGATGCAAAAGTGCCTGTAGAAAACGTGCTGGGTGAAATTGGCAAAGGTCACATCATTGCTTTTAATATTCTCAATATTGGGCGTTTAAAATTATGTGCTGCTGCATTGGGTGGAGCAAAATCTGCCGCTACCACTTCTATTGAATATGCGAATACCCGTGAGCAGTTCAAACAGCCTATTGCCAATTTCGGCGCCATAAAACATAAGATTGCCGAAATGGCAATCCGCATGTGGGTTGCGGAAAGCGCTTTATACAGAACGGCCAAATGGATTGATGAAAAAGAACAGGAACTATTAAACAATGGAAAGCCTTTTAATGAAGCGTTGCTGGGCGCTGCCGAAGAATATGCTATTGAGTGCGCCATGCTAAAAGTGTTTGGAAGTGAGGTGCTGGATTTTGTAGTGGATGAGGGCGTGCAGATTCACGGTGGCAATGGCTTTAGCGCAGAGTATATTATTTCAAGGGCTTACAGGGATAGTCGTATCAACAGGATATTTGAGGGTACCAATGAGATCAATCGTTTACTCACGGTAGATATGGTGTTGAAACGCGCCATGAAAGGGAGGCTGGATTTGATGGGACCGGCAATGGCTGTTCAAAAAGAGTTGATGAGCATTCCTGATTTTGGCAATGGAGAAGAAGGCACTTTTGCAAAAGAGTTTAAGCTGGTTGCCAATATGAAGAAAGCTATTTTGATGGTTGCCGGCGCTGCCGTTCAAAAGCTGATGATGAAAATAGAAAACGAGCAGGAAATTCTGATGAATATAGCAGATATGGCTATCAATGTATTTCATGCAGAAAGTGCATTACTGCGTGCCGCAAAAATGGTTGAGGCACAGGGTGAACAGGCTGCTGCGCTGCAAACAGATATTGCCAAAACATATTTATACGATACCGCTGATCGTGTAAACAAAAGCGGGCGTGATGCCATCAATGCATTTGCCGAAGGAGATGAACAAAGAATGATGCTGTTAGGTATAAAACGTTTTACAAAAGCAGAACCTTTTAATACTAAAGATGCACGCAGAAGAATTGCAGATAAGCTGATTGCTGATAACAGATATTCGCTGTAAGTAGTTAGTAACCTTAAAAATGAAAAGCGGTTGTATAGATAGTACAATCGCTTTTTTAATGAGAAGCCTATGACCAATTAAAGTTCACAGGCTAATGCAATAGCATTCTACGATCAAAACCCAGGTTAAATAAGCCGCCAAAGTTTGTTCCGCGGATCGTCTACCTTCTGCTTGCAATCAGCAAATTCAAATCAGTATATTTCAGATTAAAGCGCTGGCTCAGGTATACATTGGTAAGCGCTCCTTTAAAAAGATAAATGCCGCTGCGGATATTAAACTTATGCCATACCAGTTTTTCAAGGCCGCCTTCATCACCTATTTCTAACAATAAAGGCATTAATACATTGCTGATAGCCTGTGAAGCGGTACGTGCAAAACCTGAAGGAATATTCGGAACGCAATAATGAATTACGCCATGTTTAAGAAATACAGGACTTTCATGTGATGTAATTTCGGAGGTTTCAAAACAGCCGCCACGGTCAATACAAACATCCAGTATCACACTGCCCGGGCGCATAATAGAAACCATTTCTTCTGTAGCAACAATCGGCGTTCTTCCCCCGGAAGAAGACAAAGCGCCTACCGCTACATCGCAGGTTTTTAATTGTTTCGCCAATATTTTAGGTTCAATAACGGATGTCCACATACGAACACCGATATTGCCCTGCATACGTTTGAGCTTGTAAATATTATTATCAAAAACTTTTACACTGCTGCCCATAGCAAGCGCGGTGCGTGCTGCATATTCGCCCACTATACCCGCACCAATAATCACAACTTTAGTTGGCGGAATACCGGAAATACCACCCAGCAACATTCCCTTTCCATTATTGGCATTGCTTAAATAATTACCGGCAAGCAGCATAACAGCACTTCCGGCAATTTCACTCATACTTCTTACAATGGGGTTATGCCCGGAATCGTCTTTAAAGTTTTCAAAAGAAAGTGCTGTAACTCTTTTTTCCATCATGCATTGCAGGATGGATGTTTTCATTACAGGCAAATGAATAGGAGAAATAATGGTTTGATCCGGCTTCAGCAATTCCAGCTCACACTCGTTTACCGGGGCAGACTTCATAATAAGGTCACACTGAAAAACCTCTTTTTTATCGTAGGCAATTTTAGCGCCGGCATCGCTATAATCTTTTTCAGAAAAATGCGCACCCTCTCCCGCCCGGTGCTCAACCACTACTTTATGACCATTACTCACCAATACATTTATGGCATCGGGCGTAAGGGAAATACGGTTTTCGTTAAATGTGTTTTCCCTCGGAAGCCCGATCAGTAATTGAGCTTCACGCGGTTTAATATCCAGGGTCTCCTCCAAAGTTTCGTAGCTGAATGAAGCGCCCACAAATGGCTTTTCTGCCGGCATAATCCAGATAGATTTGAGCGGACAATTTACAAAAAAATCACCTGTGAAAATCAATTTTCAAAAGCCGCGTATTTTCACCTGATACTTCCATGTAAATATGCACCGTATTTTCCGGCAGGAGATGGGGTGCTTTTTGCGGCCACTCAACAAAACATATATTGCCGGAATACAGGCAATCTTCAATGCCGGCATTTACAGCTTCCTGCTCATTTTTCACCCGGTAAAGATCAATGTGATAAACAGGGCGGTTTATGCCATTTTCTATATAACTGTATTCATTGATTAAGGAAAAAGTTGGGCTGCTTACCGGGCTTTTTACGCCTTTTGCATGACAAAGCGCAGTTATAAAAGTAGTTTTTCCGGCGCCCATATCACCCTCAAAAGCAAATACTTTACCCTCAATATTTTGCCAGAAAATATTAGCTGCTTCTCCAATTTTATCAAGCGTAGTTTTAATCTGCATATACAAATGAATGTTACAGGGTTGCAAAGATAATTGGCTTTTTCAGCCTTTACTGCTACTGTGTTGCAAAGATATTCCAGCCACAATTCGTTCACCATATAGCTTCAAACTAATTTTGCAATATGGAAAATATACATTGGAAAGTTGAAGGAATGGATTGCACCAATTGCGCATTAACCGTACGCAGGTATCTTGAGAAAGAAGGCGCTTCGGCCATAAAAGTAAATTTTGTTGATGGCGATGTGGCTTTTCAAACCAATGGAAAAAGCACCCCGCAGCAAATACAGAAGGGAGTGGAAGGTTTAGGGTATAAGGTAGTCGGGAACATAAGCAATAATGGGCCGGTTCCGGCCAAAACATCCATGAATATACATTTAAGGTATACCCTGATATGCCTGCCATTTACCGTGGTATTAATGCTGCACATGTTTCATGGTATGCTCGGCTGGCATTGGCTGATGAATCCCTGGATACAACTGGCGCTATGTGCACCGGTATATATTATTGGCATGAGCTATTTCGGCAAAAGCGCTATCAAGAGCTTGCGGAATGGTATGCCGAATATGAATGTATTGATAGCTGTTGGTGCAACAGCGGCATTTGTATATAGCCTGATCGGCACTTTACAAAATCTCGGGGAGGATTATATTTTTTATGAAACGGCGGCTACAATAATCACGCTGGTGTTTTTCGGTAATTATCTTGAAAGCGCTTCCATACAATCCACGCAAAAAGCATTAAACAAGCTGGCTAAATCGCAAAAAGTTGTAGCCAATATGATTGCGTTTGACGAAAACCACCAGGAGGTAATTATGCCGGTTGACAATGCCGACCTGCGCTCAGGTGATCTTATATTGATCAAAAACGGAGAACAGGTACCGGCCGATTGTAAAATTTTATGGGGCGATGCCAGCATAAATGAAGCTATTATTACAGGAGAAAGCCTGCCTGTTGATAAACACGCGAAAGATTTATTAATAGGTGGAAGTCTTGTTGTGAATGGCACAGTGAAAGCGCAGGTAACAGCCGCCGCTTCTGATTCTGCATTGGCAAATATTGTTAATCTTGTAAAACAGGCGCAGGGTGAGAAGCCACCGGTGCAACAGATGGCAGATAAAGTGAGCGCCATTTTTGTTCCGGCGGTAATAGCAATAGCTGTAGTCACTTTCATTATTAACTATTTTGTTTTGCATGATTTTACCGCATCATTAATGCGCAGTATTGCGGTATTGGTTATCGCTTGTCCGTGTGCGTTAGGATTGGCAACCCCTGCCGCCGTTGCTGTGGGATTAGGACGTGCAGCCCGCAATGGTGTATTGTTCCGCAATGCCACAAGCCTTGAATTATTTAAAGATATCAGCCAGGTTGTGTTTGATAAAACAGGCACACTTACAACCGGGGAACTAACGGTAGATAAATTTTATATAGAAGATAAAAGTTTGCCGGAAGAAGATTTCAGGCGGATTGTTTTTTCACTGGAGAAATATTCCAATCATCCTATTGCCAAAAGCATAACTGCCGCCTGGAAGGTGAAAGGAGATATACGCTGGAATAAAATAGAGGAAGTAAAAGGTCTGGGAATGAAAGCTTCAAATAAAGAAGGAGATGAGTACGTAGCAGGCTCATTTAAAGCAGTTGCGGGAATAAGTGATGACAAATCGCATAATGTATATATCCTTAAAAACAGGAAACTGCTTGGCTGGATTGATATTAAAGATGAGATGAGGCCCGAAGTAGCCACAGTGGTACAATACTTAAAAGCCAAAGGCATAAAAACATATTTACTCAGTGGAGACAGTGAAGCCAAATGCAAAATTATTGCAGGCGAATCAGGCATAGATGAAGTGATAGCAGAACAAACCCCTGAACAAAAGCTAACACATATAGAACGCCTGACACAGCAGGCGCCTACCGCTATGATAGGCGATGGGATAAATGATGCGCCGGCGCTTGCAAAAGCAACCGTTGGTATTTCATTGAGCGATGCTTCGCATATTGCAGTGCAAACAGCCGATGTGGTATTGATGAACCAGGGTTTAAAAAACCTTCCGCTGTCATTAGGTTTGGGTAAACATACTTTTCTTACTATAAAGCAAAATCTATTCTGGGCATTTTGTTATAATATAGTGGCTATTCCACTGGCAGCATTTGGTTTTCTCAGCCCCATGTTTGGCGCACTGGTAATGGGCTTGAGTGATGTTGTGCTTGCCATTAATTCGGGAAGATTGTTTGTGAAGAGGGTGGTATAGGCATTTACTCATCATCTCCACGCCTGTTATTTCTGTGCAATAATGAAAAATCTGCTTTACCAAATTTGTAACTGAAGCTGAGCCTGAAATTTCTGACATTCCAGCGCCGGTAAGATTCCTGGTAAAAAGTTTCAGTATCATAAATGGTGCCCCAGCGCCTGGTATTAAATACATCGTTTACAGCAAATGTTACGGAAGCCCTGTTGTTTTTCAGGAACTCTTTGCGGATTGCAATATCAACACCATATTCAGCCATCATTTTTCCCTGTGGTATTATACGGGGCGATTCATAATCTCCAATTAACTGAAAGCCGAGATTGTTGAACACTTTGCTCCTTTCGGTTTTGATCTTGTAATTAACGGTCAATTTTCCCTGCCAGTTAACTCCGCTGTTGCTTAGATTAACTTTATCAATATCGGCATTTGTGGTTCTGTATTGCAGGTTAAATGTGGGTGTTATATCGAAATTATTACCAAATTTTTGCTGCAAAGTAAATTCAGCGCCATACCTGTTGGTAGTATTGGCGTTTACAAAAGTATTTAAGATAGCGTTGGGATCAACACCTGCATTTTGTAATTGAACATATTGCGCTGCACTGATGGTATCACTGTATTGCGTAATGTCATTGGGGTTATTTCTCCAATACAAAACAGCAAGAAAATTTCCACCCTTGTAATCATGACTATAATTGATCTCAAATGAATTAACAAACTCCGGTTGTAACTGTGGGTTACCCTGGCGCAGGTTAACAGGGTCATTAATTTCAATAAATGGATTTAGCTGCCAGAAATCGGGCCTGCTGATACGACGGGAAAAATTAAACTGTAGCTGGTCTTTTTCACTAACCTGCCGTGTTAAGAATAAACTTGGAAAAAATGCATTCCATATGTTTTTCAATTTTGCAGGATATTCATACCCGAATTTAAAAGCGCTGTCAACCATCAGTCCGCTAAACTTTGAATACTCGCTGCGAAGACCCAACTGGTATGAAAAGCTCCCGTATTTTTGTGAGTACGTTAAATAAGCCGCATTAACCATCTCATTATATTCATAATTATTGCTCAATGGCAGTTTTGTTTCTCCGCCATTTTCAACGCTGAATGCATTGTAAAAACTTTTGAAAGTATTATAGTAGGTTCTTATGCCTGCTTCAAATTTCGATCCCTCGCTGACAGGATTTGAATAATCAGCCTGGAATGTGATTTGATGACTATTGTTTTGCCCTTCGTTGCGAACGGTAGATGGTTGTTTGTATTCAGAGCCATCAGGAAAAGTATAAGTATTGATGATATCGGCGTTGGATGAACCGCGTCCGTAATCATAATTAAAATCTGCTGTAAGCTCCTGCCCTTGTTTTGGAAAAGTATGTTTATAATTTACCCTCGTACTGTTCCTGTCAAATTTTGAATTGCCGACAGATGAACGAAACCCGTAATACTCCGGTGTTTTGTCACTGTCAAGGTATTCCTGCTGCTGTGTTTCATTATTCCCGAAACGGCCGCCGCCGAATCTTTGTGTAACAGATATGGTATTGCGGTTATCTATAAAATAATCAAACCCAAAATTTAAAAAAGTGAATTGCCTGCGCCTTTGATTAAGACTATGCTGGTTAAAATAATCCTGTGTAATGCCATTCAGTTTATTTTCACGTTCCGTTTCACCTTTTGCTTTACCCCGCGATTGATTGAAGCCTCCGCTTGCAAAAAAGTTCAGTTTTCCCTCTCTTAAATTTAAATTCAGATTTCCACTAAGAATACCGGGCGTGCCAACAGAACCTGATACTATACCATTCAAACCAAAGCGTTTATCTTTTTTCAGCACCACGTTAATAATGCCTCCTGATGTTGCCGCGTCAAATTTTGCGGAAGGATTGGTAATTAATTCTATCTTTTCAATATTATCTGCCGGTATCTGGTCGAGTGTGAGAATGGTTGGGCGCCCGTCTACAAAAATCTGGGGCGTGCTGTTTCTTAATTCAATATTGCCATCAATATCAACAGACACAGATGGAATATTTTTCATAATATCCACGGCTGTTCCACCGGTTGCAGTAAGGCTTTTTGATACGTTAAATATCTTTCTGTCAATACCCATTTCCAATGCGGGTTTTGTTGCTGTTATGGTTATGCCTTCCAGTTGCTTAATGGCAGGCATCATAGCTATATTGCCGAGATCTTTCTCAAATTTCTCATTAAGCGCTTTGCTTTTATCTGGCGCAGCGGCAGGAATCAATTGTTCAAAAGTTTCATAGCCAAGTGCTGATATAACTATTTTGTAGGTAACAGAAGGGATAATATTATTAAAGTTGAAGTTGCCGTTTGATTTAGTTAACATACCATCAACCAGGCTGTCTGTTGCAGCATTATATAATTGAACGGAAGCAGCTTCAATAGCTTTTTCAGATTGCCGGTCAACCAGCTTTCCGAAAATCCGGTTTTGTTTAAATTGAATAGAGGGATCTTCCGGCAATTGCTGCTCAGGGTTTTGTGCATTAGCTGCAAAAAAAGAAATAATAAATACAAGGATCAGTGTTGAATGCTTCATCAAAAGATAATTGTGGTTGAAACAACACGGCAAAATGCAAAACGTGCCTGCACCAGCCGGAAAATTAGTTACAAGGGTGTGCAAAGTTAATATGCAATACCGGCATTGAAAATAATTAACAGCATGCTTTAACTTAAATTAACGTTTTATCCGTGTTCCATTTTCCGTATTAGGTATGCCTGAGCAGGCACTGTGGCTTGTGTGGTTTCACGCAGCGAACGCTGAGGGGCAGCGCCGCAACGGTAGATGAAATTCGCTGCGTTGCTGCACCGTTGTGAGCGCCGCGAGCAAAAACAATTTAATTTTCATTTATATTTGATACTATGCAATCATCTTTTGTGTCTTTCAGAAATTCAAACATTCACTATATCACAACAGGCACAGGAGAAAAAGTTTTAATATGCCTGCATGGCTTTGCTGAAAGCGCCGAAAGCTTTATTACCCTTGCAGCACATCTTACAAATAAATATACTATTGTAATGCTTGATATGCCATTACATGGAAAAACAATTTGGAAAGACAACATGATATTCGCTGTTGATGAACTTGCAGAAATTATAAATACAATTCCCGGAGTTGAAGGCAGGAGTTTTTCTGTGTTGGGATATAGTATGGGCGGGCGGCTTGCATTGCAGTTGTACCAGGCAATACCCCAAAAGATCGAGAAACTTATCCTGGTTGCACCAGATGGCATCATCATTAATCCCTGGTACCGGCTTGCAACGCAAACAAGGGCAGGCAATACATTGTTTTACTGGGTGATGAAGAAGCCCGGATGCTTTTTTGCGGTAACTACTGCCCTCAAAAAACTTTCACTGATCAATACAGGCGTATATAAATACGTACACCAGCACTTAAAAACAAGTGATATGAGAGAGCGGTTATATAATATATGGACAACAATGCGCAAAATGAAGCCGGATATACAAACCATAAAAAAGCTTATTATCAGCTACAATACACCGGTAATATTGATATATGGACGATATGATAAAGTGATCCGCTATACCACGGGAGAAAAATTCAGAGCAGGTATTGAAACCTTGTGCACCTTGCATATATTGAATTGCGGCCACAGGGTATTGCATGAAAAAAATGTTGAAGAGATAGCCTGTAAATTATAACCTGAAAAATTTCTTATTGGTAATTATAATAATCATACCTGCTATTTTACTGATCGCTTATTATTTTTTAATTGGCTACTATTATGCCGCATGGATGCGGATAACTGTTTTTGATAATGATCAGCATACGCCAGCCTCAATAAAAGTATCTGTAATTGTTCCTGCACGAAACGAAGCGTTGGTAATTGAAGATTGCCTGCAATCATTGCTGTATCAAAATTATCCCGACGATTTACTGCAAATAATAATTGTTGATGATCATTCAGAGGATGATACCGCGGCGATTGTAAGCAAATATGTTTCAGGAAAATTACAGTTGATTTCTTTAAATAATTATTTGGAAAAAGGCAATATTATTGCCCACAAAAAAAAGGCGATAGAAATTGGTATTGCCGAATGCACCGGCGATTTGATCATAACTACTGATGCAGATTGTATGGCAGGTAAAGACTGGATAAATACTATTGTCAATTTTTACATCAGCAATAAAAAAAGCTTTATTGTTGCGCCGGTAAAAATCATTCCGGGCGGCACAATGCTTTCCATTTTTCAAAGTATTGATTTCGCGATTATGCAGGGCATTACCGGCGCATCAGTATATAAAAATTTTCACCGCATGTGCAATGGCGCTAATCTTGCTTATGAAAAGAAAATGTTTTATGCAGTAAACGGCTTTGAAAATATTGATCACATCGCCTCCGGAGATGATATGCTGCTGATGGAAAAAATTGCTGACAAATTTCCCGGAAGCATCGCGTATATAAAAAGCAAACCGGCTATTGTTGAAACATTTGCTGAAAAAAGCTGGAAACAGTTTTTTAATCAGCGCATACGGTGGGCAAGCAAAACAAAGCATTATAGCGATAAAAGGATCATAGCAGCATTAGGGTTGGTATACCTGCTCAACCTGGGCTTGTTTGTGTTGCTTGCCGGCAGTATAATAAAGCCGGCATTGTTTATCTGCTTCGTGGCTTTTGTTTTTTATAAATGCATTATAGAATGGGCATTTGTAAAAGATATCCTCCGGTATTTTGATCTGCAGGCTTTCATGGCTGTTTTTCCTTTGTTTCAGCCATTGCATATTATTTATATTGTAGTTTCCGGCTTTTTCGGAAGCATAGGAAAGTACAGGTGGAAGGGTAGGGTAGTGAAATAAAAATAACAGTAAACAGCGGCTGTTATTCAATTAAAAATAAACCGGTATTCAACTGGTATTTCTTTTATTTTCCTGAGCCTGATATATTCAACAAACTGTTCCCCGCCCTCACTCTGAATTTTTACAGCTCCTTTGGTTAAAGGCGAAATAATACCATTGTCAGCCTTATAGCGTGAATTAAAAAGAACAGATACCACTTTTCCGTTAACGGCATGAATGATGGTATCTCCCAGGCAAATCAGGTCCAGCTCGTTCCATTCGCCCGGAGGGCTATCAGCTACGGGATTGGCAACACATACCTGCATCCCGGGTATTAAAGAACTAAAAGTATGCCGTGGGGATTTCGGATCGAAAATATACATCGTATCCCTCAGGCTTGGAATAACCGGTTTTATAATGGGCACAATTGTTTTGATACTTACCGGGAGGTTTGATGATTCGCGGCTGGGAATATCTCCGTAACCGCCAAAGCTCCAATAGCTGCCAATATCACCATCGTGAATGTTAAATTCATGTGGAGACATTTCGTTGTTGGATGACGGATTTTGTACATGGTAGAAAATACCGCCATCGCTGGGACGTTCTCCCAACCATTTCCACTTTTTGCCAAATTTGAACTTATACTTTAAATGATAATTTTCATATACCTCTTTTGAGGTAAGAAACCCAAGTAGTTCACCTGAAATATGCAATACCCGCTTCCCCTCATATTCAATGTATCTGAATACACTTGTATCGGGGTTTTCTGACAGATATACTTTTGGTAGCAACCATGCAGGGGGATCCTGCATTTCGTCTTCTGTAAGCCCTCTTTTATCCGGCTTCAAAACAAACAATGACCAATTGGAAAAATCTTTGTAATTCAGCAGATCTGTCCACGTTGTTTTTTGAGCTTTTTTACCATAAGTGTCAATATCAATTTGAGGCGGAAAGTTTTCTTTCCACCAAAATTTTTCTTTTAATGCACCTGCCGGATACACACCTATGTAATTTTGATGAGGCTTTTTATCAGGGTCAGCCAAAAGTATTGCCGGTGAACTTTCCTTTAACCTGAAATCTCCATTTTCTGCATCCACAAATAACGGATCACCTTTTACGGTATGTGTACCTGTTATTGAATATACACTGTCTTTAAGCCAGGTATGGAGATAAATTGGATAATCAACGGTATTTATATCCTGTATGAGATTGTTATTGATATGAATGTTTTTCTGAACGATCCAGTTATCTTCAAATTGAGCAGTGTGCCCTATTTCAAAAGGGAAATTCTTTGAAAAAATATTGTTATGAATCCTTACATTTTTAATATGGGTTGAATAAAAATAACAACCTCCGTTTAGCCAGTATTGAGGATCACCTGAAAAGTTATGCCCCCAACCATTCCTGTAAAAAGTGTTGTGATGGATATTAATATTTTCACGCGGACGATCGGCGCCCCAGCGGGAGAAAAAAAGACCGGTAGCCCTGTTATTGTAAATAAGATTGTGATGAATTTCCAGGTTTTGTGTATTGGGCCCTTCCTCGGATGAAACAGCAATGCCCACTTCACAATCGTGCACAACATTATCATACATCTCTATATCGGATAATTGCCCGAACCAGCCATCTATATATAAACCCTGCCTTTTGAGGTTATGCACATAATTATGGTGAACAATACCAAAGGTTGAAGTTTCTTTTACATCAATGCCTTCTTTATCGCTATTGTAAACATGATTCCATGCCACTTCAAAATGTTGGGCTGGCCATACTTATCGCTTCATGTGGCGCTTCTTTTCCTTTATAAGGTTCCCAGCTCATCTCCATATTATTGGCATTAATTACTGTATTACCTAAAACGCGGATATATGAGCAGTGCTGCCAGGCTGCAATACCGGGTGAAAGGCTGTTTTCGGAAATACAGTTTATAATATCCACATGATGGCTTTCCTGCATATTTATGCCGGAACGGTGTGAGTTGCGAACATGGATGTTCTGAATGCGTATATATGCTGCATTTTGAACCTGTACCAATCCATTGTTGCGTGGGTAAGTGCCCGAGTCGGGTATATTAAAGTCAATCCCATCCAGAATTACCTTAGCGCCTTTGGCTCCGCGCAGCGTGAGCCGGTTTGCTTCTGTGCCTTTGTGTGCAATAGTAACAGGCGCGTTGAGGTTATACGTGCCTTCAAGCAGTGTAACTGTTGTTCCGGGTAGCATCCGGCTAACCGCTTTTTGAATAGAGCGCAGCGGCTTTTTAAATGTTCCGGGATTATTGTCCTTACCATTTGGTGACACAAAAATTTCGCGTGTTTTCGGCGCTAAATGCTCTTGCCCTCGTAACTGCTGGCCTGTTGCAGGAAATATGGCAGATATCAGCAATGCTGCAGTTAAAAGTGCCGGTAATATTATTTTCACGATATTCTATTTTTTTTGGATTGATATTTTTTTACTGCCTGCCAGGCTATGCGCTGCAACTTATCTGCCATTGCTTTGTTTAACCTGATAAACGGATCTCCGTTAAGGTGAAATAATTCATTGGTTAATCCCACCGGGCTGCGTTCAAAAAAAACAGCATAATGCACACAGGCATTAAAATACCGCAGGGTATCATTAACATGAATAGCATCTGTAAAAAGATTTCTCATAGACTGTATTCCCGGAACCTGTTTTTTTTCAATAGCATCATATAATTGCGCCAGCGCCTGCCCAACGGGAATCAGTTTCATTTTCTGCCGCGGGTTTTTACTGTTGAATTTATCTACTACCGATTCCCACATTGGCAAATCCACATCCAGCCTCTCCCGGAAGAGATGATTATTCTTTTCATGATCGCATCCCTGGGGAGTGCCGGAGTTAATGCAATGCCATACTTCGTACAGATAGGGCTTAATATCGGGATTAAATTTTTTTGCGTAATTATAAAAACTGTCTGTATACCTGTAGGTATCTTCAATATTGCCCCAGCCTTCACCGTAATAACGGGGTATACTTTCCGTCATAACCAGGTGCGTATATTTCCCGGAGGCAAGCCCGTTTTCTTTATTAAAAAAACGGTATAAATGAGCCGCTTCATCCACAATCGTTGAATCAAAAGTTTTCAGCATAAAGCTGTCGGTATAGTCAAGATATTCCGGATGAGTATCTTTGAGTAATTGGTTCCACTGATTTCTCAATGGTGTGCCGTTGATTCTTTGATAACCATATTCAAAATGCGTTTTTTCTTCTTTTTGCGTAAGTCCCCAAAGCATTTCTGCAATACCATCGCTCAGGCTATGACCAATATAGAAAGCTTTTATTTTTTCCTCCCGGGCTTCTTGCTGCGGAGAAGGCTGTGCACAGCTAAACAAGCTGGTATATAAAAAGAGCTGGAACATCATTGAGCTATGCTTCATAATATTTTTTTTGACCGGAGGGATTCGTAAGTTGAAGATATTTTTAGTTTGTGTACTGTAATGTCAGCACGGATCTTGCAGGTATAAACATAACATCATCTGATGATATCTCCCCAATGCTTGCGCAATCTTTTGTTTCACTGGTGATATAAGCGTGATACTTATTTTTTAAACCGGTACCGGATAATTTAAAAGGCTTGCCGCTGTTATCGGTATTGATCACCACTATAGTGGAAGAGCCGTCCTCCTGATGATGGAATGCCAGCGGTAATAAGTATTCATTGTCTGATTCTATCTGAAACCGTTGAGCGCCCGGGCGAATATACCTGAAAAAGTTTTTGGAAACATAGTAACGCTTGCTTTTTACTCCGTCTGCGCTCATGAGTGAGTACGCATCCAGTTGTGTGGTGCTTATCGTCCAGAATACCCATGCAGATACGTTACCGTATTTCAGGGCTATGTACATAGCCCTGCTTAGCGCAATAGCGCCGTCCAATGTGTTATCGTAGCCGGAGGTCTCCGTCATCCATAAAGGTATTTTATACGGAGCGCCCCAGTTGTACATGTTTTCCCATGTGACAGCATCTGCAGAACCGGGCAGTACGCCATCGTTGGCATAGCCGTGTACTGCCAGTGTACCCACATACTGCCTTGCCTGCGGGTCTGCAAGCACAGGCTCTACCAGTTTTTTTATACCATCATACCACCCCACGTCCTCGGGCAGGAACAGTTTGGTAGCTATATTTTCATCTTTAAACCGTTTGCCCACTACTTTGAGCAGGTCACGCAATGCTTCGCCATTGTACACGCAGGAAGCATAGAACTGTGAAAAACGGGGCTCATTCTGGATGCTCAGCGCATACACATCCAGTCCCGTTGTTTGTTTGATGGTTTTTATATAGGCAACACAATATTCGGCGAACTCATCATACATATCGGTACGCAACTGGTTGGTATTGGCGTTCGGGGAATAGGTGTATTCAGGCACTTCATTTTTTTCATTAACATTGTTCACCCGGTTGTTGTGTTTCATCCATACCGGGGGCGACCATATTGAAGCGATCAGGGTTTTCAGCCCTTTTTCTTTCATTGCGATAAGATATGGGATATGATCCGCCAGCTTGTCATCATGCCCCGGTGTATTGTTGTTGATATTGAATTTGGTAAGGTCTGTAACAAAAGGATTATCATTATCATTCTCCTGCTCAAAGTTTGTAGGCACTTGCATCCTGAGTATCGAAATGCCCAGGTCGTCTATCATCGTTTGTACAAACCCATCGCTTGTAAACGGCCCGCCGGACCAAGCTTCCCTTTGAGAACCGAAGCCTCCGAAACCTTCCATTACCTGGAAGGTTTTACTATAGTCTGCTGTAAGGGTAAATGCCTTGTGTGTTAATGTGTCTTTTAGTATTACCGGGGCAGACTTACCGTCTGTAACGGAAACAGATACCATGTATGTACCTGCGGCAGTATAGGAAAAGGTTTCTTTGGCATTACCTTTCCTGGTAGTTCCTTCACCAAAATTCCAGGTATAGGTTAGCGGGTCAAGTTCCTGGTCGCTCGCCGTTACCGTAAATTCATAAGTGAAGGGCGATGCGGCAACCAGGTTGCTTACAAGTGTTGCCACAGGAGGAAAATTTACCTTGCCGTCATCTTTCCTGGTGCAATTGTAGCCGGTTAAAGTAAAAACGGCAACCAGTAGCAGTATGGAACATTTCATAGAATACATTATTATTTACAAGTGATGATAAAAGAGGATAAATGTGTGAACGCCGTGTTATCAGCCGTTCACACATTTTACTTAAAAGGGTTACACTATACCGGAGAAGCTGTTGATCAATAACCTGTATTTTGTTCAACATTTGGATTTACATCTCTTTCAATATTAGGGATGGGTAACAAAAGATGTTTGGGCGCCTCAAAAGACATGGTAGTTGAGCGGGAGCTGAAGAATGCGTTATTCAGCGTGATCAGCCCCTGCATGTGCCATCTTCTCAGGTCCAGCCAGCGTTGTCCCTCCGCGCTCAGTTCCAGGAATCGTTCATTCATGATCCAGTTCATCACCACAGTCTTGTCTGCCTCTGTTGCCGGATAGTCGGCTGGTACGGCTCCGCCACCCATGCTCCGTGCCCTGGTCCTCACCTGGTTAATAAGCCCGATGGCGGTAGCAGTGTTACCGCCGGATTGTAAAACGGCTTCCGCTTTCAGCAATAGCACATCGGCATAGCGAAGCAAGCGGGGGTTATTGATGGATCCTACTCCTACCTGGTCAAGCTTGTTGCGCAACACATATTTCCGTACCATCTTATTAGTACCATCCAGGGTTAGCTCTTTTCTCGGATCTCCATCTTCAAATGCCGCTGCAAGCTTATCGGTGGCCGAAAACGGCTGCTTTCCAAACAGTCCCCAATTGCCATCGTAAAAGCCCCAAAATACCGCCAGGTTGCCAATAGCATTGTCAAAATCGTTAGACAGCCAAACATTATTAAATGCAAATGCCTGTGTTGACTGGTATTCAAAAAGCGATTCACTGTTATTCTCTGTGTCGTAGGCAAAATTATCTCCGAAGTTGGCTACAAGCGATATACCGCTTATGGCATCGAAAGCGGTTATGGCACTGGTATAATCTTCTGCCGTTTTATTTACGGAAGCCCTGAACACCAGTGATTTTCCCAGCATACCCCTCGCGGAGTTTTTGGTTACCCTGCCGCGGTTGGTTTCATCCCAGCTATCCGGCAGTAATGTTGCCGCTTCTTCAAAATCAAGTATTGCCTGGTCCAGCAGCTCGGTACCTTTCGTACCGGGAGGCGTAAACTGGTCGGAAGAAGTGATGCGCGTGGTATTTAGCGGAGAAGTTCCATAATAATTCCAGAGGATGTAGAAGGAATAGGCTCTTAAAAACAATGCTTCGCCTTTATGGGCATTTTTAAGCCCTGCCGTGGTATATATGCCATCCTCCTGCTCAATTTTTTCAAGCACAACATTTGCCCGGGCTATGAGTTGATACCATACCTTGTAAAAATCACTCAGCCTGCTATTGCTGGGCTGTATACGTCCAAAGGTTTCAAAGTCTTCATCTTCAGTGGTAGTAATATCATCTCCCATCAATATAAAAATGGGAACAGTACAGCTCCATCCGCTTCCCCTGAACCAGTAGGCGTCATTCATTTTGGCATATACGCCGATGACGGCTTTGGTAAAATCAGCCTCTTCTGTAAAGTATGATAATTCCGTAGGTCCATGGGGCAAAAGATCAAGCTTTGATTTATTGCATGCGGGCAGCAACAGGAAAATCCCTGTTGCCATCGCTATATATATGATAATAGATTTCATAAATTATTACTGTTTTGGAAGGTTGTTCTAAAATGTTGCTGTAAGTCCAAACTGCACCTGTCTGGTGGGAGGTATAACATCGTTTTCGGGATCAAGCCCCGTGTATTTTGTTATGGTAAGCAGGTTTACAGCGCCAACATATATTCTGAAATTCTGAACAAACTGGAGTTTTGTAAGTAATTGCTTAGGTAGTGAATAGCCGAGTTGAATATTTTTTACACGCATGTAAGAAGCATTTTCAACAAACCTGTCTGAGAACCTGGTGGCAGAAGCCGGATCATTGTAAACAGCGCGTGGCATAGTTGCAGATGGATTTTGAGTTGTCCAACGGTTAATCGTTGTTGCCCACTGATTGGGAATACCGCTCATAGATTCTAATCCGGAACGTACGCCATTAAATTTTTGAACATCCCCAATGCCCTGTATAAAAACGCTCAGATCCAAACCTTTGTAACTGGCGCCTATGTTAAACCCGTAATAGTAACCCGGAATGGTTTTGCCAAGATAAGTTCTGTCATTGCTGTTTACCAGGCTGTCTGGCGTTTGGCTATATCGCTCTGTTGCGTCTTTAGGGTCTCCATATACATCCCGGAAATACATATCTCCGGGTGCATATACATAACCACCGCCGGGATTATCCTTACTTTGCCCGATAGAAACATCTGCATATTTTGCCCGCCATGCATCTATTTCAGCCTGTGATTGAAAAACACCGCCTGTTTTATATCCCCATAAATAGAACATCGGGTATCCTTCTTCTATCCGTCCTGATTCTCCACCCAGGGGAGAGCCTTCGTATAATTTAATTACCTTATTGTTTACCGTGGTTACATTTGCAGAAGCATTAAACGCTACCGGCCCTAACTGCGTATTATACCCGATTTGTATTTCAACACCGGTGTTGCGTACCTGTCCGATATTAAGATCTGCCGGTACTTCAATGCCTGTATTGGGAGGTAATGAAACGGATTGTATAATATCAAAAGTGGTTTTATTGTAATACTCTGCGGTCAGGGTGACTTTGTTATTAAAGAGGATTGCGTCTATACCAACACTGGTAGTACGCAGTTTTTCCCAGCTAAGTGTATTGTTGGCAAAATTCGGTAAGGCCGCACCCTGTAATTGCGTGCCATAGCCATCGCCGTTACCGGACCCGAAGGAATAATCGGGTGTTAGTGATACAGAAGACAGATAAGCATAGTAACGTGCTGATTGATAATTTCCTAATTTACCCCAGCCGCCCCTTATTTTCAGGTCGTTAATAAATGAATTTCTTGGAAAAAAATCTTCTCCTGATATGCGCCAGGCAGCGGCGAAAGATGCAAAGTTATCCCATTTGTAGCCCGGTGCAAGTCTTGATGATCCATCGCGCCTGAACGTACCATCCACATAATATTTGTCGCGGAACTTATAACTTAAACGTCCTACGTAACCAATCAGCGCATCTTCCTGCATTATACCTGCAAATCCCTGCGTATATGGTGGTATATTGGAGATAGACCAGAACTGCGGATCACTGTAATTGACATTTCCGCCCAATTGATTTACATACCATTGCCCTACCTGTTCCTGGGCTGCCAGTAAGATATCAATATTATGATCTTTAAAAATATTGCGGTTGAAGTTTACCGTTAGCTCCTTATTCAGGTTGGTCGTTCTTCCTTCCCGCTCTGTATAACTTCCTTTTGCAAGTCCGTCCTGGCTGGCATAGGGGTTTTGCGGTGTTTGGGAAAACATCCATATATCATTGCTTACCCATTCTTTCCGCAGGTTGGTATAGTATTCCCCCCCAATCGATCCTTTAATTTTAAAGCCTGTAATGGGTTCAATTTGCACAAATGCATTACCGATTATATCATAGAGGTCATACTTATTTGAATTGAGATGCTGAAAGGCAAAGACATTATACCTGGTTTGCTGCCCCCATAACAGAACAGGATCGCCGTCTGCGAAATTATAAGGCGCTCCGGGGTTGAGCAATGACGGATCGTAGTCGGGGTTGGGCACAAAACTTCCACTGGTTACTCTTTCAAATCCGTAAGGTCCGTTTTCATTGTATATCGGTTGGAAGGGGATGGTAGACATCATCGTGCCCAGATCAGCCTGGGTATTATTCAATCCTTTCTGCTGAATCAGCCTTACTGTTAAGCCCGTTTGTATATATTTTGAAATTTTGGATTCAATATTTGTTGCTACGGAATAGCGTTCAAGGTTATTTCCTTTTAAAGGGCTTTCCGTTTTTTGGTAACCAGCAGAAAAATAGTAGTTAAAACTTTCGGTACCCCCCGAAGCCCTTATCGTAGCATCTTTTATAGGAGCGTTTTTGTTTTTCAGTTCGCCCACCCAATCATACGTGGGATTATTACCAACATACTGGCTACTGGTTTTATCGTACAGCGGCCCAAATTTTTCTGCAAAGCTTACTCCGGCATCCGGGCGGTTTGTATACAACTCTTCTGCCAGGGCCATGTATTGTTGCGTATTCAGCAGGGGAATGGTTTTAGCAATGCTTTGCATGGCATACGATCCGGAAAACTCCACACGCGGCTTGCCGGTTTTTCCTCTTTTGGTTGTAATGAGGATTACACCATTAGAAGCTCTAACCCCATAAATAGCCGCTGCAGAAGCGTCTTTTAATACGGTGATCGATTCAATGTCGGAGGGGTTGAACTTGGAGAAAATATTAATGGGCGACCGCATATCGCCGATGGAACCATCGCTTACACCGGCGCCACCTTCGTAAACAGGTACTCCATCAATAACATATAACGGTTCGGCATAACCGAAGGTATTTACGCCCCTGATCCTCACGGTAGGCCTGGCGCCCGGCTCACCACCGCCAGACTCTACAAATACGCCGGGAATGTTACCCTGTAAGGCAAGCTCCGGCGTCATTGCGGTACTTTTTGCTATGTCTTTTGAAGAAACAGTTGATAAAGCCCCTGTTACATCTTTTTTCTTGCGTTCCCCATAGCCTATCACAATCACTTCATCAAGCCCTTTGGCACTGGCTTGCAATACTATATTTATTTCATTCTTTTTTTCAATGGCAACCCGCTCTGTTTTATAGCCGATACCTGTAAAAATAAGCACACCATTCTCCGGGGCATTAATGGTAAACCCGCCACTATTGTTTGTAGCGGTTTGCATATTGCTGTTTTCAACGCTGACCGTTATACCAGCCAGTGGTGTTCCGGCAGCATCCATCACCGTTCCTTTTACTACAATGTCCTCCGTCATAATATTATCCGCAGAGGCGATTATAATCAGGTCATCACCCATCTTTTTAAAGGTGAACCCTGTATTGCTTAGAATGGTGTTTAAAACAGTGCTGACAGGCGTTTCTTTAAAATCTGCATTTACGATAATCGCCGAAGGCAAAAGATTACTGGAATAAACAAATTTGTAATCCGTTTTACGCTCAATGGCTTTTAATACTGATGTGAGCGAAGCGTTATGCAGTTGTAGTGTCACTTTTGCATCCTGCGAGTATCCTGTGGCATATATCTGCATACAGGATACTAATAAAACAATTGCAGTTAATTTCATACGCAAAACAATTTTGGCAAGCGGGGCATTACATAATAGCCTCCGCTTTAGCAGCTTTTTTTTCATATTTTTATGCTCGTTTAAGTTTACAATGAGGTACTACCCCCTACCAGGCAAGTATTACCTCAAGAACTTCCAAAGGGGAAATGCTCCAACATTTCTCCTTTATTATTTTAATATTTACTTATTATTATTTCTTTTGGGTTAATGGTATATTTAAATCGTCTTGATAATTGCAAGGCTTCTAAAACCTGGTTAATGGTTTTATTTTCAAATGTGGCTGTAAACCGGAATTCCCTTACCTCCTCATCCTTAAAGCTAAAGTCAACATTATACCACCGCTTTAATATTTTAGCCAGTTCATCAAAGCGCTGGTCATTAAATGCCAGGCGGTCATCTATCCACGACACTTCGGTAAAACTGCTGTCCACTTTGTCGTAGGTTAAATGTGTAACGGTAAATTCCTGATCAATTTTTTTGTCTGCCAATTTGGACAATACTATTTTTTGGTTAGGTCTGAGTATAATTCTCTTTTGGGTTTTTTTCATTATCACTTCAACAGCGCCCTGCAATAAAGAAGTTTCTGCTTCTTTGTCTTCCGGGTAAGCTTTCACATTGAATATGGTGCCTAATACTTTTATATCCATCTGCCGGGTATGAATTATAAACGGGCGCAGACTATCATGCTTTACTTCAAAAAAAGCTTCGCCGTTTAAAGTAACTTCTCTGTTGTCTTTATTAAAATCATCAGCTATATCCACCTTGCTGCCTGCATTCACCGTAATCCTGGTGCCATCGGGCAGTGTTGTTGTTTTCTTTTCTCCGATATTGCTGGTTATAAATGAACTGTAATTATTACTAATCTCTTTTTTATTGAAAAGCATTACGGCTAAAGCTGTTGTTATAATGAACACTACCGCCGCTGCTGCCCTGAACATGAAGCTGTTCAGCTTTTTTACAGGGGCTTTATATTGAGCGTGTACCGACTCTTTTTGCAGGTGTGCTGACATCAATGCAAGAAACTGCTCCTTGTCTTGCAGAAGCTGCTGTTCGTTATGGTGTCCGCTTAACAGCAATACCATTTCTTTGGCCTGATTTGCCAGTGAGGTCTTTCCGGGATTTTGTTCAAGCCACTGTTCCCAAAACCGTATATCAGCATGGTTGGTTTTTAAGCAATAGTTGCGAAAAGAATCGTCCATTGCAAGTTCTTCCGCTGTTAAAACATGAAAATCCATAACCTCCGTTTGGATATAGATTCAAAGGGGAGGCGGTTTTACTATCAAAAAAGAAAGTTTTTTTAAAAATTACCGGAGGATGCAGATTACTGACACCGGTTAAAAGATGATGGCTTTTAAAGCAGTAAGTATAAAATGAGGATTAACAGCTACCTTAAACTCTTCAACGAGCGATTGTCTAAGCGTTTTTAAAGCGCCATATATAATATTGTATGCCGTTCTTTTTGTAATATAGCACCTGGTTGAAATTTCATCGTATCCCAGGTCTTCAAAAAATTTCAGGTGCAGCAATTCTTTTTCTCTTTCAGAAAGTTTCTGAAAAGCAGACTTCAACTTTATTTTTAACTCGTTGTTATGTTGAATTTCTATTAAATAATCCTCGTAAGACGACTCGCTTCCTGCATAAATATCATTACCTGCCGGCACATTGGTTTTTTTTATATGCTTCAGCATTTCATTATGCACGCAGGTAATTAAATAAGAACGCACATTTACCAGGGCAGGCAGTTTTTTCCTGCTATCCCATAGCTTTAAGAAAAGCTGAAAGATGCAGTCTTTTGTAAGTTCACGCTCGCCGGTAAATTTCATGCCATAGTTCAGCAGGCTGATATAATGTTGATTATATAAGTCCTCCAAAGCTGTTAAATCGCCTTTCAGCAGCGTATTCCATGTGCTAATATGGGATTTGTTTTCTTTCATTACACTATACAAAACAGCATTTCTCAAAAAGCAATTTAGGTAAAAAGCATCACCTTTGCATATATGATTTTAATATTTATTGTAAAAAGCCAAACCTGCTTGATACGCAGCGTAATTTTATTATTGGGCTTATCATTATATTCTCTACGCCTGTGCAGCCAGCAAAAAGTTATTCCGGCAGATGATCCATCCATTGAATATACAGGGCGGTTTGATTTTACCGATTCGTTACATCCTGTATTCATGTATTCGGGATGCATGATAAGAACCGGTTTTACAGGAACGTCAATATCCATTCAATTAATTGATGACAGCCTTAGAAACTGGTATACTGTAAAAATAGATGACAGTCTTTTTTCTTTTAAAGCAGATAAGGCAAATGGTGTTTACCGGCTTGCAAAAAATCTGAAAAACACGCAACATACGGTTGAGGTTAGCAGGCGTACGGAATGGCATGGAGGGAATACAACATTCAGCGGTTTCATGCTTGACAGTACTGCAAGAGCATATGCACTCCCTTCATTGAAAAGGGCAATTGAATTTATTGGTAACTCCGTTACCTGTGGCTATGGCAACAGGGGAAAAAGCAGGGAAGCGCATTTTACTTACGAAACGGAAGATAACTATTATACGTATGGGGCGTTGGTAGCAAGGGCATTAAACGCTAATTATATCGGTGTATGCAGATCAGGTATCGGCATGTATCAATCCTATGGAGGTGATACTAATTTTGTGCAACCTAAATTGTATGATGAGATTGCGGTTGGAAGTAAATCGGTGTGGGATTATAAAAATAACCAGCCGGATATTGTTGTTATTGAGCTTGGCGCAAACGATCTTGCCGGGGCTTTAGACAGTGTTGCTTTTGCTAATGCATATATCAGCTTTGTAAAAAAAATAAGAGATCAATATTCCCTGGCACATATTATTTGCGCTGCGGGCCCTGATCTGCCGGGAGACAGTAGCTCAAAATTTCAATCTTATGTAAAAGCAATAGCTGACTATTTTATTAACAGCGACAGGCGAATACATTATTTTTATTTTGGAGTAATAGACAGCAACGGCAGCGACTGGCATCCAAATTTAAAAGAGCACGGGCAAATGGCTGAGGTATTATTACCGTTTGTAAAAGGAACAGCCGGATGGTGATAATATTGTATGAGCAGCCCCTGCTGTAAATAACACTGTACATGTTAATTGGGAAGAATAGCAAACAAGCATATTAATTCAGTATTTTGCACGTGTGCACACTCAATCTTCATTCTGGTTTTCTGCATGGAAAAGACTACGTAAAAACAGGGGCGCTGTTTTTGGATTGTTTACTATTGCTGTTGCGATAGTTGTTTGTATTGCTGCATACTATATTGCCCCGGATCACTCGCCCAACGCCAACAGGATGATACTTGAGATCGGCGGGCAAAAACCCGGGTTCAAAATGAGTTTCCTGTTGTTGCCTAAAGAAAAAAGCGTACAGCAAACAGGTTTCTTCCGCAGATTAATAAGTGGAGCTGAAGATGCGTACAACTATATTCCCATCACCGCATGGCAAAAAAAGGGAGATAGTATTATTGTTCAGAAATATATTGATGAGGGTATACATGAACGCCAGGCATATAAGATAAACAGCCTCGAAAATGCTTCCGGAAATTATATGGTTACCAAAACTTTTTGGTGCGGCACCGATAAGTTTGGTCGTGATATTTTAAGCCGGCTTATTGTTGGAACGCGTGTAAGCCTGGCTGTTGGTTTAATTGCGGTGAGCATTTCATTATCTATCGGCATTTTGCTTGGTTTAATGGCAGGTTATTTCAGGGGAAGAACAGACAATATTATTATGTGGTTTATTAATGTTATCTGGAGTATCCCTACTTTATTATTGGTTTTTGCTATTACCATTGTTTTGGGAAAAGGGTTCTGGCAGGTATTTATTGCTGTTGGATTAACGCTTTGGGTAAATGTAGCCCGTATTATACGCACGCAGGTTATGAGCATTCGTGAACTGCAATATGTTGAAGCGGCAAAAGCCCTGGGTTTTACCGATTTCAGGATTATCTTCCGGCATATATTACCCAATGTATTGGGCCCGGTAATGGTTATTGCGGCTTCTAATTTTGCCAGCGCTATCGTAATTGAAGCAGGCTTAAGTTTTTTAGGTGTTGGCGTTCAGCCGCCTCAACCAAGTTGGGGTTTAATGATAAAAGAAAACTACAATTTCATCATCACACACAACCCGTTACTTGCCATAGCGCCGGGTGTATGTATTATGATACTGGTGCTTGCCTTTAATTTATTGGGTAATGGTTTGCGCGATGCGTTTGATGTGAGAGAGAAGGTATGAGGCGTAAGGCTCTGCACCTTATACCCTTCACCTTTACAAAGGTGCTACCTGCACATTCCTGTTAAAACTTTCTTCTAATGATATCAGGGTTTCGGTGCGTTCTATCCCTTTTATTTTCTGCAGTTCATCGTGCAGCACATGCCTGAGCTGCGCAATATCGCGGCAAATAATTTCAATAAACATACTGTAGTTGCCCGTAGTATAATTAAGCCGGACTATTTCCGGTATCTTTTTTAAATCTTTGGCAACAGTATCGTATAGTGAGCTTTTTTCAAGGTATATACCCACAAAAGCCGTAATGTCATAACCCAGTTCTTTCAGCTCCACATTCAGCCTGGTACCTTTTACTATACCGCTTTCCTGCAATTTTTTAATGCGCACATGTATTGTGCCTCCGGAAACAGAAAGGTTTTTACCCAAATCTGCATAGGAAATTCCTGCGTCATCCATCATGGCAGAAATGATCTGAAGGTCTAATTTGTCTAAATTTAATTTGGATGACATATTCTTAATAATTTTTTCAAAGTTCTTAAATATTGTTGACTTTTTTTAATGAAACCTTTGCGTAATGTGTAAATTTTTAAAAGAAAATTTCACATTACGATTTCACATTTAACCATAGTAATGGCCAATGCACTGAATAATTTCTGAGGGGAACAATCGATTCGGGAAATAGCATCAATAGAATGTCAGGGAATTCACATCAACCTGTCAGCTCCACTCTTCCCATTTCTTTTCTGCATTTTTATTAACCCGGGCTGCAATAAGAATACTGATCTCGTATAACAATATAAGGGGTAAGCAAACTATCATCTGGCTTCCCCAGTCTGGAGATGGCGTAATAATCGCTGCAATTACCAGTAAGGCAATATACGCATATTTCCTGTAAGTTCTTAAGAATCCTGCTGTTAATAGCCCTATTCTTGCCAATACCCACGATGCCATGGGTAATTCAAAAGCAATGCCCGATCCAAGCGTAATATCAATAAGTGAATCCATATAATCACCAAGCATGGGTTTATATTCCAGCATTTGCCTTGTACCTAAGGTATAATTATAAAGAAAATTAAAAGTGAAAGGCGCCAGCATAAAATATCCGAATGCCGCGCCGATGAAAAAGAAAAATGTTACCCAAAAAATAATACCTGTGGTATGCTTTAATTCTTCTTCTTTCAAAGCCGGCTTAACAAAACGCCATATTTCCCAGCACAGATAAGGAAAAGCGGCAAGTATACCGCCAACCGCGGCAATGGAAATGCTCGTCATAAAAGTTCCGCTCACTTCTGTTACCTGCAGCTTCATATTAATGGGTGGCATACATAAAGAATCGCCCATTCCCAACTTGTGACTTAATGCGCAAAACATGCGGTACGAAATGAAATCAGACTGGGTAGGCCCGATAATCACATGATCATATATCCAATCAATATTAATGAAAATAGCTACAGCAAATATTAAAATTGCAAATACAGAACGTACTATATGCCAGCGCAATGCCTCAAGATGATCCACAAAACTCATTTCCGCATCATCTGCTTCCTGCTGACCTCTTATACGCCTGAAAAAAGACTTCCTTTGTGATTCTATAGCCAAAGCAATAAAAATTGAGGTAGCAAACCTAACGAAAAAACTAATGTTATGCGGTATCATTACACTTTCGGCAGAATAAAACATTATTTCAAATAGCCGATATTTGAAAAGTGTTTATTATAAGGCGTTAACTCATGTTAATAGTTTGTAAATCACTTCTAAAGAGGTTAACTGCGGGTTAACAATAAAACAGCGCAGCAGGTACATTTTAAAAAAATAAAAAACAAATTTTGTGTCCCTTAAATTGTACAACGAATTTGGAATGCGTTCTGCCACATTAAAATGGATAGTACTGACCGGCTGTATTGTGATTGCTATAATGGTAGGTATACAATTATACTGGCTTAACCATGTTTATAAATTAGAGCAAAAGCAATTTCGTACCAATGTCATTAAAAGTATAAGAGGGCTGTTTGAAGATATTGATATATCAAATCGGCCTGACGGCCACCTGCAGCAGCTTATTGCCACACAGCCCGACCCTAATACATTTATTATTAAAACAGATGTTATTCCTTCAAAAGATACACTCATTTATTATATCAGCAATGAGCTTGTGGATTTTGATGTGATGACGGAATGTATTGTTGCCGCCTATGATAAAAGTAAAAAGGAGTATATCTACCGTCAGCAAATAGCATCACCGGCATTACAAAGCAGGGTTGATATTAATAGTATACCTGTTTACCCGGCAGACTATGATTATATTTTGCTCCATTTCCCCGGGCGGAACAAGTATGTGCTTTCTCAAATGAATTTCTGGATTATAGGAAGCATTATTTTAATACTCGTGCTGACAGGACTTGCCGTAAGTTTATTTTATTTCTATAAACAAAAGTTCCTTGTTGAAATACAAAAGGATTTCGTCAATAACTTTACACATGAATTTAAAACGCCGCTGGCGGTAATGAAGATTGCCTCAGAAGTTTTATCACAACCCGGCATTACAAAGCAGCCCGAAAGGATGGAGAAATATACTTCCATTATCAAGCATGAAACAGAACACCTGCAGAGCCAGGTAGAACGACTGCTGAAAATGGCAGTATCTGAGCAGCAGGAGTTTCCAATAGAAAAAAAATCATTTAATATTAAAGAACTGATTGAGCAGGCGGTATCTAAACTTCAGCCGCTTATGGAAACAAGAGGCGCGAAAATAGATGTGAAAATGAATGATGAAAAGGTAGAGATGAAAGCAGATAAAAATCACCTTGAGCTTGCGGTAGTAAATCTTATTGAAAACGGTATTAAGTACTCAACAAGCCCTTCCATTGTAATTGAAGCCGGCAAAACAGATTCTGCGGAAAGTTTTATAGCGGTTAAGGATAATGGTATTGGTATTGATAAAAAATATTACAGGAATATTTTCAAGAAATTTTATCGTGTACCAACCGGCGATGTGCATAATGTAAAAGGATTTGGATTAGGCCTTAATTTTGTTAAGAAGATTGTTGATGCCCATAACGGAAGAATAGTTGTGAACAGCATTCCCGGTATAGGCACTGAGTTTAAGATAATCATTCCATCATAAAATTGTTTACCATGCAACCAGCGAAAGCCAGAGTTTTGCTTGCCGAAGATGATCTTTCCTTAGGATATGTTATTAAAGACAACCTGGAGCAGGAGGGTTACCAGGTAGTATTGTGCCCGGATGGTGAAGATGCATTACAATCTTTTCTGAAGGAAGAATTTGATATATGTTTACTGGATGTTATGATGCCGAGTAAGGATGGTTTTTCCGTTGCAAAAAAAATCAGACAGAAAAGTGATGTTGTTCCTATTTTGTTTTTAACGGCAAAGTCAATGGAAGAAGATCGCCTTAAGGGATTTGCAACCGGCGCAGATGATTATATAATCAAACCATTCAGTATGAAAGAATTGCTGATGCGTATGGATGTTTTTTTGAGGCGCACAAAAAAGTTATACTCAGATAATGTGAAGGAGTTTAAGCTCGGTAAACTCCGGTTTTTATATACAGATCTGAAAATTTCAAACGGAACGGAAGAATCGAACCTCACACAAAAAGAAGCCGACCTGCTCAGGTTTTTCTGCGAACACCGTAATCATATTTTAAAGCGTGAAGAAGTGTTATTAAATGTATGGGGTAAGGATGATTATTTTCTCGGCAGAAGTATGGATGTATTTATAACAAAACTCCGCAAACATTTTAAAGCAGATCCCGAGGTTAATATAGAAACCATACATGGTGTAGGATTTCGGTTTAATGCACCGGAGTAAACAAAGCTGTCAGCTATCAGCCATCAGCTATTAGCTATCAGCCGTAAACGATCGCTGCCGGCATTCAAAAACCTGAAACCTGATAGCTGACAGCTTATATTCAAAATTAACCCCCTTCCTTTCATATTTATCCCTGCATACCTTACCTTTGCCCGGTTTTTTTCGTGCCGGTTTAAGCTAACACATTAGTAGTCAACGAAAATAGCCCGACATTCTTTCAAATCTTTATTAAGAAATGCCTAAAGACAATTCCATTAAAACAGTCCTGATCATTGGTTCAGGCCCCATCGTTATAGGACAAGCTTGTGAATTTGATTATTCAGGAACCCAGGCTTCGCGAAGCCTGAGAGAGGAAGGTGTGAAAGTGATCCTCATCAATAGTAATCCTGCCACCATTATGACCGACCCTATGATGGCAGACCGCGTATATCTTTTGCCATTAACAGTAGAAAGTATTGAACAGATATTAGAAGAAAACCAGATAGATGCGGTACTGCCCACTATGGGCGGACAAACCGCGCTGAATCTTGCCAAGGAAGCGCAGGAATTGGGCATTTGGGAAAAATACAATGTGCGATTGATAGGCGTGGATATTAAGGCGATTGATAAAGCTGAAGACAGGGAAAAATTCCGCCAGTGGATGATTGAGCTTGGTATAGCAGTTGCTCCCGCAAAAACAGCCAACTCATTTTTAGAAGGAAAAGAATTTGCGCAGGAAATTGGTTTTCCCCTGGTCATTCGCCCGTCGTATACACTTGGTGGAACCGGTGGCGGTTTTGTGCACAGCAAAGAATTTTTGGATGAGGCATTGAACCGCGGCTTATCTGCTTCGCCTATACACGAAGTGTTAGTAGAAAAAGCAGTATTGGGCTGGAAGGAGTTTGAGCTGGAATTGTTGCGTGACAGCGCTAATAATGTAGCCATCATATGTACGGTGGAGAACTTTGACCCGATGGGTGTGCACACAGGCGATTCCATCACTGTTGCACCGGCAATGACATTGAGCGATACCGCTTTTCAATTGATGCGCAATACTGCCATACGCATGATGCGTGATCTCGGCAATTTTGCCGGCGGCTGCAATGTGCAGTTTGCACTTAATCCGCAAACAGAAGAAATTATCGCCATTGAAATTAACCCGCGTGTAAGTCGTTCTTCCGCATTAGCATCAAAAGCTACGGGTTATCCTATCGCTAAAATAGCCGCAAAGCTTGCCATTGGTTATAATCTTGATGAGTTAAAAAACCAGATTACCCAATCAACATCCGCATATTTTGAACCTACGCTTGATTATGTAATTGTAAAAGTTCCGCGCTGGAATTTTGACAAGTTCAAAGGTGCAAATGATACATTAGGATTGCAGATGAAATCTGTAGGTGAAGTGATGTCTATCGGCCGCAACTTTACTGAAGCTATACAAAAAGCCTGTCAGAGTTTGGAAAATGAAGCAGTAGGCCTGGGATATTATGGCAAGAGCCTGATGCATTCAGATGAAATTGTAGAATATCTCAAAACACCGAAATGGGACAGGTTGTTCCGTATAAAAGATGCTTTGATGATGGGTGTGAGTGTGAAATCCATCTGCGAAGCAACACGCATTGACCGCTGGTTTATTTATCAGATACAGGAGATTGTAAATATTGAAAACAAAATTGCCAAATACAATGGGGATACCTTGCCGGATGAGCTGCTGATTGAAGCAAAAAATAATGGCTTCAGCGATGAGCAGATCTGCCGTATAATGAAAGATGGTACAACAGACGAAGAAATATATGAGCGCAGGAAAAAGTTGGGGTTAACCCGCGTATATAAAATGGTGGATACCTGTGCAGCGGAGTTTGAAGCGAAAACACCTTATTTCTATTCCAGCTTTGAAGCGCCTTCTGTTGCTTCAAAAGGCAATGGCGTAGTGCAGAACGAAAGCCAGGTTAATAAGAAAGCAAAAAGTAAAGGATCAGTTATAGTGCTGGGCTCCGGTCCTAACCGAATAGGTCAGGGTATTGAATTTGATTACTGCTGTGTGCATGGTTTGATGGCGATAAAAGAAGCAGGGTATGAAGCCATAATGGTAAACTGTAATCCGGAAACGGTTTCAACAGATTTTGATATTGCTGATAAACTGTATTTTGAACCGGTGTTCTGGGAGCATTTGTGGGAAATCGTAGCATATGAGAAACCCGTTGGCGTAATTGTTCAGCTCGGCGGACAAACAGCATTGAAACTTGCAAAACGTCTCCACGAAAAAGGCATTCGCATTATCGGAACCTCCTTCGATAGTATGGATATAGCTGAAGACAGGGGAAGATTCAGCGACCTGCTGAGAGATCTTGGTATTCCGTATCCTAAATACGGCACAGCATATAATACGGATGATGCCATTGAAGTAGCGAAAGAAGTGGGCTATCCCGTGCTGGTTCGCCCCAGCTATGTGTTGGGCGGACAAAGAATGCGGATTGTATTGAACGATGAAGAACTCGAGAAAGGCGTATTGAGTTTGTTAAAACATCTTCCCGGCAATAAAATTTTGATAGATCATTTCCTCGATCGTTGTCAGGAAGCAGAAGTTGACGCGATATATGATGGAGAAACCTTTCACGTAATGGGCGTGATGGAGCATATTGAGCCTGCAGGTATACATAGCGGTGATAGTAATGCGGTATTGCCTGCGTTCAACCTCAGCCCGATGGAAGTAACTACCATGGAGTTTTATTCTGAAAAAATTGCGAGAGCATTGGATATACGCGGACTGATCAATATACAGTTTGCCATAAAAGATGGTACGGTATACGTAATTGAAGCAAACCCGCGTGCATCACGTACAACGCCGTTCATCGCCAAAGCATACCAGATACCTTATCTTAATATTGCCACTAAAGTAATGTTGGGTGAAGTAAAGCTGAAAGATCTGACTTTTAAGAAAAGCCTGAAAGGCTTTGCTATTAAAGAACCTGTTTTCAGTTTTGATAAATTCCCCGGTGTAAATAAAGAGTTAGGACCTGAAATGAAATCTACCGGCGAAGCGATACGCTTTATAAAAGATCTTCGCGATCCATACTTCAGAACTTTGTATAAGGAGAGAAGTATGCATTTGAGTAAGTAACTCGTTCCTGTAAAGAGGATGTATCAAAAATAAACGAAGGCTCTGAGAATCGTCTAAACGACTACCTGTCTCCATCAGGTACCCGAATAAAAAGAGGCTGTATCGTACTTTTGATACAGCCTCTTTTTCCTGAATGCGACTTCGCATTTTTTGTTTTATCCGTTCAGCCTGTGTTGCCTGCGGGCGTTTGTAAAACCGCGGCTCCCGCACAATCTTATGCAAAGAACGATGTTCCGGGCACTGCCATAAGTATCAGTATAGGAAAAAGAAATCATCCGCTGGCTTTAGTCATCGGACAGAATCGGGAACTTAAAAATAGGTGTTCACTGCGAATTCAAACTGCCTGATAAAAATCTCTTTGAACGCGGAAATATTGTTTTGCTCGTAGAATAAAAGCATCGCCTTTTTGTAAGCAACGGCATCCACCGTTCGGAAAGAAATGGGACAGTGCTGGTAATGAATCAATAAAGCATTGCTTACAATTCTTGCGGTGCGTTTGTTGCCGTCCATAAACGGTTGTATATACGAGATCAGCGCCAGTGCCAGCAACGCTTTTTCAAACACATTTCCCTTATCGTTTATCAATGTACACATATCAAGCATAGCTTCTTTGATCTGGAACTCATTATCAAGCGGACGATAGTTGGTGCCTGAAATACCGACACGTCTTGTTCGCAGATTTTTATCCACCGCCAGCTCTTTTACCAGCATACCATGAATGTCCTCAATTTTAGGAACTGTAAGCGGGCTTAAATAATCGGGATTTGCTATAATAAAATCGATGGCATCTTTATGGTTCAGCAGCATTACCGCTTCTTCTTTGGTTTTACCTGATGCGGTTTCTTTCTCTTTCAGCAGCCGTTCCGTTTCTAAGAGCGAATAGGTATTCCCCTCTATCTGGGATGATTTCCAGCTCAGGTCTATTGCCAGCCGTTCCAGTTCTTTTTTGTATGCCGTTTCGGTAAGTAGGCGTATGTTGTTTTCATACTTTGTCTGCAAAGCCCGGAGCGTTTCCTGTTCCGAAGTTGTGAAAATCTCAATTCTTTGCAGGATACCGGAAATCAACTCCAGGTTGAAACTGTTTTTTATTTCCCGGTCATCAATTTCTTTTTCATAGTATTCTTCTATGTCAACCGGTGAAAGCAATTCATAAGCAGGTGAAACAATATATCTCGTTCCCTTTCCTTTGCCCTTTGTTGTAACCAGATTTTCAGCAACGAGTTTGGCTAAAAGCCGTTTTACGGTGGCGTAACTAATACCCGGGACGATACCTTCGTGAATCTCTTTTGAGGATAATTCTCGTTGTTTTTTCAGCAGTTCTATGATCGCTGTTTCGTTTGTAACTGACACCTAAAGAAATTTTATAGCTCATAAAAGTATAAAATATAGCTCAAATGGGAGTTGGAATGAGCCTGATTTAAGTGTATGTGTGAGCTATATCTATACCTTTTGACAAAATACAATTGGCACACCTGGAAGAAACGCATCCGAAAGAAGACATTTACCGGTACGCGTACATTTACCTTCGGTGAGTACTATTCTCATTGCGGCAAAATGACCCAAAACTCAGGTTATCCTGCTTTGCAAATAAAAGATCCGTTCAGTAGCGATTCTTTATTGTATAAGAATGGAGAACCATCCGCCGCTGTCATTACAGCGCCGCTGCTTTCTGCTATTGCCTGGCCCGCGGCAGTGTCCCACTCCATGGTTGGGCCATAACGGTAATATATATGTGCTGAGCCTTCAGCTATTCTGCAAAATTTGAGCGAACTGCCTGCGGCAACCGTTTTTGTTACAGGATACATTGCCAATACCGCCTGTTCTTCTTCACTGGCATGCGACCGGCTTCCGATGGCTGTCCATTCTTTTGCCGCTTTATCGGCAAACAATTGTTCCGCCGGCAGATCATCTTTTTTCAACCAGCTCCCTGTTGCGCCTGATCCATAATACAATGCATGGTAAACCGGTGCATAAATAATGCCCAGCACAGGACGATTATTATGCATCAATGCAATGTTTACCGTAAAGTCATCTCTCCGGTAAATAAATTCTTTGGTTCCGTCAAGCGGGTCTACACACCAGTAATAGTCCCATTCTTTTCTTGTTTCATAAGGAATGTCAGCGCCTTCTTCGGAAAGTATGGGAATGTCGGGAAATAATTCCGGCAATCCTTTTGTAATAATATTGTTTGATGCTTTATCAGCTATCGTGAGCGGCGTATGATCTGCTTTTACCGAAACATGAATTTCTTCTCCTGAATAATAAATATCAAGAATAGCTTTACCGGCTTTTTCAGCAACGGGTAATATTGTATTGATCAGTTCAGCATCTATAATCATTGCGGTTTTCTTTTCTTTATATGTTGAAGCATATCCAGCTGCGGCTGCCTTTTCTCAATATCATTTTTTGGCGCTGTTGCCATAAACTGTTTTTTTCTTTCTTTGTTCTCTTCATCATAATGCAATATAGCATCATCGCTTAACCATTCAGGGTGTTGAAGTTTGCTGCTTAAACGATATCCCAATGCCTGCAGGGTATCACCTGCAACCAACTCGTAAATTTCAATTTCTTCCGCGCTTAGTTCCTTCAGGTATTTATTGGTATTATTTTGCATTACGGGTTTTTCAAGATTCTTCCACATATCGCCGGCAGCAGCAGCGGATTTTGAAGAACCGGATTCATAAAACTGCATCATTTCCGCCATATAGTCAATATTCAAAAAATGGCAAAGCGATTGAACCATGCTTTCAGGCTCGGCAACCAGCTTTTCATAATTCAATAAGAAAACTTTTTCATCGCCGTATTGCCCATACAAATCAAGGCAAATATCCTGTTCTTCTTTCCATTGTTTGGCAAGATGGTATACATGCTTATCGCCTACTATGGCTTTCTTAAAAGAGAGCGCCACGTCCCTGCCATCCCTGTACAAAAAAATATATTTAAGGTTCAGCCCGTATTGCTCCATTTCCCGGGAATAGTATAGATTCTGCATGCTTTTGCAACACCAGTATTGCGCGTTTTTGCTTTTGGCAACAGCTTCATATATCAATCGGAACGCTTCAAAAATATGATACCGGGTTGATTGTGCAAGCATGGCATCTTTATCAAACTGCACACCTTCCCACGGCACCGGGTTGGCATTTACATAGTCCACCATATCGCTCAGCAAAAATTTATAATTGTTTTCATTCATCGGGTTATACAATGGCAATAACGGCATAAAAATATGCAGAAGATGCGGCGGATGCGGCGCTGCGATTGCCGGGTGCTGTTCGAGCATAACACGCAATAGGTTAGACCCAGAACGCTGTGTGCCTATAAATTGTATACCTGCCAAAAATTCTGACATAACTCTTTGTTTTATTGAGCAATATTAAAGCTACTATCTTAGATTCTTAATGGTTCAACCCCAGGTCTTTTTTACTCTCCTGTAGGGATTTTGTTCCATTCATTTAAAAAATTCATCCCGCAGCAATTTTGTAAAATCATAATACTTCAATACCTGCCATTCGTATTTATCTTTTTCTATACTGTCAAGGCTGGAAAGGATCTGTTTGTAGAATAAGCGCTTTTTTGTAACACTATTTCTTTTGGGATCGAATTTTAGCATCTTAAAAACCAACTGTTCAATTTTCAATATCCCACCGGTTTTATTTACTGATCTTTTATAAGACATTATCTCATAATCAAGAAATTCTATATTATTCATTTTATAATGGATCAGAACATATATAAGTCGGGACGCACGGTAAAGCGGAGAAGAACGACGGACACCGCTCAGGGCCATGCTGATATACTTGTTTGCCTGTCCCAAATCATTTTTGCAAAAGAATGTGAGACCCACATATAAAAGCAGTTCGGGAAGTTTTTCCTCGTGGGCCGCCCTTGTTTTCTTTAGTAAGGAAGGGTTTATTGTTTTAATGAATTGAACTGCTTCATTAAATTCCTTCCGGCTGATCAATACATTCAGCCTATAAATGGCAGCAACCTGATCTGCAATTAGCTGAAAGTGTTCGGTGTATTTTTCTATGTAAAGCACCTGAATTTTATTAATGTAATAATCCATTTCATCAAAGTACCCGATCGTTCTTAGGCTATTCAATATTCCTTCCAGAAAACTTAGGTAATCATATGGCGGTGAACCCCAGGTTTGCCTGTTCTCTTCAAAAAGCTGATTAAGACGCTCGAAAATTTTCAATGCTGAACGATAATCGCCAATATTGATGAAATAGAACGACTGGAATAGCATATGTAGCTTCTCACTCTCAAAATTATGTTGCTTACCCCTGGTAATAAGGCTTAACTCACTAATTACTAAATCGCTCAGTTTTTTCTTGTCGTTTTCCGATAGTGCTTCCCCTGAATGGATCAGCCTATATTTTAGCAATTCATACAAGGAGTAGTGTTCCTGTATTTGCCTGGAGAGTTCTAAGGAGCTTTTGGGTTTCATTTGCAATTGGATAAGCTCCTGTTCTGACATTTCCTTAAACCCTTTTTCAGATAAGTGATTCAACTGTAGCCGGCATGCAATGGAATGTACCTGGAGGTCTTGTATTTCCCATGATATTTTCTGAGCTTTCTCAAGTTCTTTATACCCATCTTCGGGCAAAGAGCGATCAAATAGCAGTTTTGCTCGCATCAAGGCAAAATACTGCAAAAACCACTTGTCGTTTTTGGCTCTTAGTAGCACCAAAACATCCGACAAAGTATTCATTAAGTACTGCACAGCATTTGTATAAGATTTTCCGCTGAATTTTTTTCTGAATTTCTCTTCAATAAGTTCAGGATCTCCATCTCCAGATTTATCAATGATCTGAAATAGCCCCATAAAATCCTGTTGTCCGGATTCCCTTTTGCAGTACAATTGGAAGTATCTTTTTTCGGAACTGGATAGTGATTTTACCAGCTGAATCAACCCATTTTTTGACATTTTGCTTTTTTGAAATAGTGTAAAAAATGATTTGTAAGGGTTTGTAATTATTTGATGATCATAGATAAACGATAAAAATAAGCCACTTTTTTACTCAGTAGAAATAATAAAAAATAAAAAAAAGGCTATTTAATTGAAAATGCAAAACTTAATTTTGATTAAACAGCAATATCTGAAAACTTATTCCCAATTATAATAATAACGAAATAAATTTTCTTCTTCGCAGGAATGATTATTTGCCGCTTTGATCTGCTAAAGTGGGGTGTGTATCCGATTATGAAAAAATATGCCAATGAAACAAAATAAAATTATTGTTGTAGGCAGCACCAACATGGATATGGTAGTAAAAACCGAGCATATTCCGGTTCCCGGAGAAACTGTGTTGGGCGGTTCTTTTTTTATGAACCCCGGAGGAAAAGGAGCCAACCAGGCCGTATCGGTGGCAAGATTAGGTGGAGATATAATATTTATTACTAAAATTGGAGACGATATTTTCGGCAGGCAATCTTCACAGTTATTTGACGAAGAGGGGATCGATACGATTGGATTGATTCCCGATGAAGACAGCCCTTCAGGAGTGGCGCTAATCACTGTTGACCGATCGGGAGAGAACAGCATTGTAGTAGCACCTGGAGCAAATGCTCATCTTACGCCTGCCGAAGTCGAAAAAGTGCTGAATGTAATTCCAAGCGCCGGAATTTTGCTGATGCAGCTCGAAATTCCGATGGATACCGTAAAATTTGCTGCTGCTTATGCGGCAAATCGGGGGATACTTGTTATACTAAACCCCGCTCCGGCCAACAAGGTTGCATCAGAACTTTTTAGGCTGGTTGATATTATTACACCAAATGTGAACGAAGCAGAAATGCTGAGCGGGATTGCCGTTACCAGCTTAGAAACGGCCAAGCAGGCCGCAGAAGCAATTCAGGAGCAGGGCGCCAAGAAAGTAGTCATTACAATGGGAAAAATGGGAGCTGTGATACTAGAGGGAAAAAAGTTCCAGGCGATTCCCGCTCCACTGGTAGAAGCTATTGATACTACTGCAGCGGGCGATTCTTTTAATGGAGCACTTGCTGTAGCTCTTTCCGAAGGCAAAAGTCTGTCAAATGCGGTTCATTTTGCCTGCTTGGCAGCCTCAAAAGCCGTAACCAGAATGGGGGCACAATCTTCTATGCCATATCGGAGCGAGTTGGTGTTAGACATGCTAAACGCTTTATAAGTTCATATCGGCAGATATTTTACAATTACGCTTAAACTCTACATTAATGTTTATCATAGAAAACTACACACTGGCGGTGGTCTTTTGTTTTATCACTATGATCTGCTGGGGTTCTTGGGCGAATACACAAAAACTGGTTCGGAATAAATGGCGATTTGAGCTATTTTATTGGGATTATACCTTAGGGATTCTGCTTTTTTCCTTGTTGGCTGCTTTTACACTCGGCAGTATGGGAGAAAATGGCAGATCTTTTCTTCCCGATTTGCAGCAGGCAGATGCCAAAAATATTGGCAGTGCCTTTACGGGAGGAGTTGTTTTCAATCTTGCCAATATATTGCTAACAGCAGCAATAGCCAGCGCCGGTATGGCTGTAGCCTTCCCGGTAGGAATCGGCCTGGCATTGGTTATTGGTGTGCTCATTAATTACGCAATGCTTAATAAAGGAAATCCGGTACTGCTTTTTACCGGTGTGGGATTGGTTGCGTTGGCGATCATCATTAATGCGTTGGCATACCGCAAGCATTTGGGTAACAGGGGTAGGAAAGCAGTAGGTAAATGGATAGCGGTATCGGTGATTGCAGGTATTCTCATGTCTACATTTTATCCCTTTGTTGCCGCTGGTATGGATTTGGAGAATTTTGTTACACCCGCAACCGGAAAGATGACCCCTTATACAGCTTCTGTGATATTTGCAGTGGGGATTGTGGTGAGCAACTTATTGTTTAATACCATATTAATGAAACGGCCTTTGGAGGGTTCTTCTATCAGCTATAAAGAATATTTTAAAGGCAGATTCAGTATCCACCTGATGGGTATTCTTGGAGGATGCATTTGGGGGGTTGGCAATTTGTTCAATCTTATAGCTGCCGGAAAAGCAGGTCGGCCATTTCCTATGGTTTGGGGCAAGGAGCAACATTGGTAGCTGCTCTTTGGGGAGTTTTGATCTGGAAGGAATTCAAAGGCGCATCAAAGAATGTTTCATACCTAATCTTTATTATGTTTCTCTTGTTTATCACTGGCCTATTACTCATCATTTTTGCGGGTAGCTAAAGCTGGTTCAACAGGCGGATACAGTTACTGTCTCCAATACTGAACTGACTACCGATATGAAAATCCTTCAAAGAGCGAGCAACTATAAAATATCTAACAAAGAAAAATTATGAAAATAAATAGCAGGATCATTTTAGTCGTTAGCATGATAGTTTTCGGACAGGTTGTTTTTTCACAGCGATTGTCAAATATGCCGGAGGAACAACGGTTGCAACGCTTACAACTCCCAAATGGAAAGTTGAATGTAGTGATTGATACCGATGCCTATAATGAGATAGATGACCAGTTCGCCGTAGTTTATGCACTGCTTTCGCCTGAAAAGCTGAATGTAAAAGCTATTTATGCAGCTCCTTTCCTTAACAATCGTTCAGAAAGTGCGGGAGATGGTATGCGTAAAAGTAAGGAGGAAATATTGCGATTGCTTGATAAGATGAAAATAGCAAATAAAGGACTCGTTTTTCAAGGCTCCGATAACTTTTTAACAACCCCAGGCAAGGCCATAGAAAGCGATGCTGCAAAAGACCTGGTGAAAAAAGCCATGAACTCTGAAGAACCGCTTTATGTTCTCACTCTGGGCGCTCCGACCAATGTAGCTTCTGCAATTCTAATGGAGCCCCGCATTACAGACAAAATTGTTATAGTTTGGCTGGGTGGCACGGGATTGAATTGGAGTAAGGCCACTGAATTCAATCTCAAACAGGATCCGCTGGCTTCAAAGGTTCTTTTTAACTCAGGGGTACCTCTTATTCAACTTCCAACTGAACCGGTTACTTCCCATCTTCAAACTACAGTGTCAGAGGTTGAGCATTATCTGAAAGGACAGGGGCCGATCGGCGATTACCTCGTTCAAATCTTTAAAGATTATCGGCAGGATCATTATGGTGCATCACATGTGGTATGGGATATATCAGCCATCGCTTATGTAATAAACCCAAACTGGTTTAAAACAGAGATACTGCATAGCCCGATATTAACAGATCAATTAACTTATAGCTTTGACAATTCCCGCCATTTTTACCGGGTAGCAACTTATTTATGGCGCGACCCGATATTCGGAGATATGTTCCGAAAAATACAAGGATTCAAAAAAGCCCAATAATAAAACCTATCGATACTTGTAAAAAAGATATGCTTATACTGCAATGATGACCGGCTACCAGTGTATTGCTGGTTGTCGGCATTTAAGATCAAACATCATACAATATGGCTAAAAGTTAGCCAGGAATAAAGCGCTTATACATGTGTGATAGTAATGGCTTACCTTCTTATTACTTATTTGACAACAATTGTTCTGAAATATTTAAACCGGAGAGAAAATATTACCTAATACATTGATAATAATGTTTTTGAAATTGATATCATATCAAATATACCCGATCAGAAACAATAAAAATTCAAAAAACTGGTCATTTTATCGAATCCTCAGTCTTTACTTTTAATTCAGCTTGTCATTCACCAAAATATAGCTTGTTATATGAGTAACTGTAAAAGAATTAAGAATACGCTTTCTCTCTTTTCGAGAATCGGCGAGAGCCAACTAACTATCCTGTCTGTAATAATCTTCCTCCTCACGGCTACATCTGCCATAGGAAAGGACAGATTCCCAAACCCGGCTAAGGGCGGATTTGAAAAATTGTCTCCTGCTCAGACCACTGCGATAAGTGTAACGGGTAGGGTTTCAGATGCTGACGGAAATCCGCTGGGAGGTGCAAATGTGATCGTAAAAGGACAATCTACCGGCGTAACAACAAATGGTAATGGTGATTACCAGATAGAGGTTCCTGATACTGCCACAGTACTGATTTTTTCTCATACCGGGTATAGCCCCTATGAAGAGCCGGTAAAAGGACGCAGACTGATTAATGTAACACTCTTTAAAGAATCACAGTCACTTACCGATGTGGTAGTCGTTGGATACGGTACACAAAAGAAAGTAAACCTGACCGGGGCCGTGGCGACTGTGAGTGCAAAAGAGCTGGAAGGAAGACCCATCACCAGCCTGGGGGATGCGCTTGCCGGAGTGGTGCCCAACCTTAGCCTCACATCAAGTGATGGCGGAGCACCGGGTAGTTCCTACTCCTGGAACATCCGCGGAAGGGGTAGCATCAGCGGAATGACCAGTGATGCCCCGCTGATTATTATTGACGGGGTTCCTGGAAATGTTGACAATATCAACCCGGCAGATATTGAGAATATCTCGGTATTGAAGGATGCGGCGGCTTCTGCCATCTATGGTTCAAGGGCACCTTATGGAGTAGTGGTAATCACTACGAAAAAGGGAAAATCCCAGCAAATGAAAGTTACCTACACGAATAACCTCTCGTTAAGGAGCCCAACAAATGGACTGAACATGATGGGCTCCATTGACTTTTTGAATTACCAGAATAAAGCTGCTACAAACAGCGGCTTGGCACCCTATTTTCCTCAGTGGCTTATCGACTCTGTACAATATAATGTCGACCATCCTGAGGATTATAAAACCATGTTATCTAATCCCCAAAACCCCCAGTATTTTGGCTGGTATGTTGCAGTAGATACCGATTGGTGGGATGAACTGTATAAAGATCAAAGTTTCACACAAAACCATAATCTTTCTGCCTCAGGCGGAAATGAGCGGGTTAACTACTACACTTCTTTCGGATATCTTAACCAGGGCGGACTTTTTAAATGGGGTAACGATCGGTTCGAACGTTATTCCGGACTTGTGAATTTGAATGCGAAGGCCACAAACTGGCTTGATATAAGGTTAAGAACGCAGGTTACTCGCAACAATACAGATAATCCCAATAGCCCAACTCTTCGCACTGTATTCCGGTACTGGCCGATCTATCCCATCTATGATCCAAACGGAAATTATTTTTCGATTCCTTCCGAAATCCAATTGGCTGCTGAGGGAGGACGTATCAATCAGGTTCAGGATTATTTCAGTAATACACTGGCTCTTGTAGCAAGACCTTTCAAAGGATTAAGCCTGAATGCCGACTTTACCTTTAATTCAGGTGAAACCAGGTTAACTACCAATAATAAAGTACTCTATAATTATGATGCCAATGGCGAAATAGCTGGTTTCGCAACCAATGCGAACCAAAGCTATATCAACAAGCAGTATAATATGAACAAGTATTATGCAATGAACCTGTTTGCCGACTATACCAAACAATTGGGAAACCATAACATTCACATATTGACGGGTTATCAGCAGGAATACAATCATTTTTATATGCTGAGCGGCTTCCGGAATGAGCTTATTTCAGAACAGGTACCTGCACTTAACGCAGCAACAGGATCTGATATACAGGCAGGTGATAACGAATACGAATGGGCGACCCAGGGTGTATTCGGACGAATCGGCTATAACTTCAAAGAGAAATATCTACTTGAAATCAACGCACGGTATGATGGATCTTCAAGGTTTCCTTCCGCACATCGCTGGGGGGTTTTCCCTTCGGTATCTGTGGGCTACAATATTGCTAAAGAAGCGTTTTTTGATCCACTGCGGAGTGTAGTGAGCCTTGCAAAGATAAGAGTCAGCTATGGCCGACTTGGCAATGCAAATGTTAATGCAAATTATTTTATGCCAACCATGAACAAGGCGCAAACGGATTATATAGGGGCAGATGGTGCTTTAATGGACTATGTGACCGTACCAGGCTTCGGAAATTACCAACTGACTTGGGAGAAACCTACCATGTTTAACCTTGGGTTAGACCTGAGTTTGTTTCAAAACAAACTGGAACTTAACGTTGACTGGTTTAAACGTATCACATCCGATATGATCGGACCTTCGGAGCCATTGCCTGCCACTCTTGGTGCAGTTGTTCCGCTTACTAACAACACCAAACTGAAAGGAACAGGACTGGAATTAGCTGTGGCGTACCGAAACCGTATTGGCAAGGTTGGTTACTCCGTAACAGCAGGTTTTGCCACTCAGCGGCAAGAAGTGCTTAAGTATTACAATACAACAGGCTTATATAGTGTACCATATAAAGGAAAACAATGGGGTGAAATCTGGGGGTTGGAGACAGCAGGGTTTATCAATACAGAAGATCATCTTAGTTCGATGCCGAACCAGTCGGAATTATCAGGTCAATGGGGTCTTGGCGATATCATGTACCGGGACCAGAATGGAGATGGCAAAATCTCTCGTGGATTGCAAACCGTGAGTGAACCGGGTGATTTCAAGGTGATTGGTAATACAACGCCGAAATTCACTTATAACTTCTCTCTCAATGCCAACTATAAAGGGTTTGATTTCAGAGCCTTTTTTATAGGTATTGGACATGCAGACTGGTGGCCTGAAGGGTGGGTTTATGGGATAAATACCAATTATGCCTTCTTTGGTTCTTCTGATAACCGATTTAATCATGTAAACCTCGTTGAGCATCTTGACTATTGGACACCTGAAAATACAGATGCGTATTACCCTCGCCCACTGGCAGCCAATCAGGGCCGACGCAACCGACAGGTGCAAACAAAATACTTGCAAAACCGCGCTTACCTCCGTATGAAAAACCTTCAGATTGGTTATACAATACCTACTCGTCTGTTGCAGCAACTGCATCTTGGTCAACTGCGACTGTATGTGTCAGGTGAAAACCTGTTTACGATTACCAAACTTCGGTTATTTGACCCCGAAGATACAGGGCTGGTTTATCCGCTGCAGAAAGTATACTCATTTGGTCTTAATGTTTCATTTTAATTAATTGAAAGAAGTCATGAAAGCAATATACCTACTCATTCTTGCTGCGGTCATCAGCCTGACCGCCTGTAATAAAGATTTTCTGGATAAACAGCCTCTGGCAAGTGTAAGCGAGGAAACCTTTTTCAAAAAGGCAAGTGATTTTAAAGTGTATGTTAACAATTATTACGATGGCTTAGGAGACTACACCGGTTTTAGCATCGGGCCAAACGACCTGGGAACGGATAACCAGGTGGATATGGAGCCTAATGAACACTTGAACGGGCGGACGGTAAAACCTTCAGCAGATCCTGAATGGTCAAATCCATATGAAGCCATCAGGGGGCTGAACATAATGCTTACTAACACTGGCGGGGTAGATTTTGACCAAATCAAACCTTATGTCGGAGAAGCCAGGTTTTTCAGGGCATTTCAATATTTTCAACTGCTGAAACGGTTTGGCGGTGTGCCCTGGATAAACGTGCCACTTACTCCCCAGGATCGGGAAGCGCTGAAAGCTCCGCGCCAACCGAGGAATGTGCTGGCTGATTCCATTCTCGCAGATCTTGATACAGCCATCGCATATCTACCTTCAAAATCGGATGCAGAAGCGATGCGTATAAACAAGGAGGTTGCCCTGGCTTTAAAATCAAGGGTAGCACTTTATGAAGGCACTTGGGAAAAATACCATGGCCAAAAAGGCACAGTGTTTAAAGTAGAAGGTGCTGATGGCACAGCCTATCTCCAAATGGCTGCGGATGCTGCCTGGCAGGTTATACAAAGTGGTCAATTTTCTGTTGAGAAAATAGGGATGGAACCATATTTTGATTTCTTTGCCAGGGAAGATTTCTCGGCAAGTACCGAAGTGATGCTATGGCGTAAAAACGACCGGACACTCCGTCAGTGGAATGTTGAAAGGCAAATTTACATTGGCGGCGGTACGGGTGGATTAACTAAAAACCTGATCGAATCCTACCTTGCCATAGACGGGCAACCTATCAGCCTTACCAACCTGGAAATATCGGACGACAGCCTTGCGGCCGTAGTCCAAAATCGTGACCCCAGGCTTGCACAGTCTATTTACTATACCGGCGAACCACGGTTAATTAACGATGCCACAGGTGCTATTCTGGACTACTTTATTTACACTGATTTAACTCGGGTACCTACCGGCTATCAATACCGCAAAAAAAGTTCTCTGAAATCTTCCGTGATTGGAGCCAATAATATTGGTCAGCAGGGTCATATTTATTTCAGATATGCAGAAGTACTATTAAATTATATTGAGGCAAAATCAGAATTGGATGCTTCTGGTGATGCTACCCTGACCCAGGCAGATATTGATGAGACTATCAACTCATTGCGCGATCGGGTTGGTATGCCGCATCTATCACTCGCCGTTCCAATTACTGATCCGGATAATACATTTACCGGAGATATTCCCTGGTACCTGGTAGAAATCAGGCGTGAGCGTAGAATTGAACTGGCGGTAGAAGGATATCGTCGTGATGATATTATGCGTTGGGCTGCTGCGGATAAACTCATCAAAGGCAAAGTATTTTTGGGTGCACCTTTTCAATGGTATGTTGACAGAGGATTTTATGAAGCTACTGGTCAGATCAGGCATGTTGATCAGAACGGAATTCTTTGCCCCTGGTTTGAAACCGACATCTATACTCAGGGTGGATACGGTTTTAATCTGGATCGTGACTACCTCTATCCTGTTCCACTGCAACAGGAGCTATTGGCGGGATACACAAATAATCCGGGTTGGTAACTGCTATCTAAACTATAAAAATGGGGATCCTGGAAATTATACTTCCGGAATCTCCATTTGCTTCACTTCGTTTTGTTTTATTAATAGCATGAATATGAAAAGATATATTTCATCAGGACTGATATTCGGTTTTTTAGCGACTGTATTAATCGGCTGGCAACAGCGCCCCCCAAATACCCTCCGGGTGAGCAAAATTAACCCTCGCTATTTTACTGATAATTCAGGGAAGGCAATTTATCTTACGGGCTCGCACACCTGGGATAACCTGGTAGATATGCATGATTCTGCGGCGCTGTCGCCATTTAACTACGAGGCTTACCTCGATTTCCTGAAAAAGTACAATCACAACTTTATTCGTTTATGGGCCTGGGATTTACTGTCTATGGGAAAAACTAATTATATGCCACTGCACCATATACCACTCCACCCCTGGAAACGGTCGGGTAAGGAAATGGCATTGGATGGCAACCCGAAATTTGATCTCACACGCTTTAATGAATCATATTTTAAACGTCTGCGCCAACGGGTGAAAGCAGCAGGGAAAAAAGGAATGTATGTATCCGTTATGCTGTTTGAAGGTTGGGGATTACAAATGAGTGTTGACGGATATCTAAATCATCCTTTTCATCCCCTTAATAATGTTAATGAACTTGGGCTGGATACTGCAGTGGATACAAGACTTGATATTTATAGACTCGCTAATAACCGGGTTACGAAATTGCAAGAGGCTTATGTGCTAAAAGTTATAGAGGCAGTGGGCGATTTTGATCATGTGCTCTATGAGATTTCTAACGAAAATCACGGCGGATCAACCGAATGGCAATACTATATGATCAGCTTCATAAAGGAAACCGAAAGGCAAAGGAAGAAATCTCACCCAGTTGGAATGACCTTTCAATTTAAAGGGGGAACAAACCAGAATCTTTTTAATAGTCCGGCAGACTGGATATCAACGAATTCCGATGATGGCATGTATGAAACAAATCCACCGCCGGCAACCGGAAAGAAAATAATAGTGACAGATACAGATCATCTCTGGGGAATTGGCGGAAATCGGGAATGGGTGTGGAAGAGTTTTTTACGTGGATTAAATCCAATCTTCATGGACCCCTATTATGACCACATCTTTGTTACCAGGCGTGAAAAGGATTGGGAACCAATCAGGGTTGCGATGGGACAAACCTTGAAACTTTCAGCGCAAATGGACCTCATTAACATGATACCCGACAGCACTTTGACCACGTCAAAATATTGCCTGGCAAATAAGGGAGTCGAATACCTGCTGTATCTACCTGAACAAAAGGAAACAGAACTTGATCTCAGCACCGCCCAAAAAACATTTGACGTTACCTGGTTTGACTCGTATAATGGCAACACTATCACTGCTGTTCCTCTTACTGGTGGAAAGAAGGTAAAACTGGTTTCACCCTTCGGATCGAAAGGTAGTGTTGCCCATCTTCGGCTTAGGTAAGAGATTTATTTTGAAAAATACCAGATAATTAATCCGCATAATGCGGAGGACAATATGATATATACAGGACTGACTTTATACCGGAACGAACATATAAAAGCTGCGGCTGTAATTAAAGCCAATGGTATATTCCAGGTAAGCTGCCCGCCTATCTTTATGGCTGAACCAATAATTAATCCTATCACCACCGCTTTTACGCCAGACAAAATATTTTTTGCCAGGGACTGTTCTTTTACCTGCAGGTATGCTTTTGCAACCAGCACTTTCAAAATGGCTGAAGGTGCAAAAATGGCAATGGTGGCAATTATTGCTCCTGTAAAACCATCCATTTTGTAGCCAATGAAAGTGGCGCTTACCAAAATCGGCCCCGGGGTAGACTGGCTTAATGCAATGGCATCTAAAAATTCCTGTTGTGTGAGCCAGCCCATATTGGTAACAAACAAGGTTTGCATAATAGGGATCATAACATATCCGCCACCAAACAGCGTGAGGCTGATACCCGAAAAGAGTATGATCAATTTTAGTAGTATATTATTCGTGTACTGCTGGGCGTTAGTAACAAACAATACCACAAGACATAATAATCCTGCCAGTATAATGATAGAAAAAATACCGGGGTGGCGGCTTAACCTCATATGCTCATTGTTATTGCTCACAGGTAACTTCCCGGTATGTAACTTTAATGTACTGCCCAATATACCTCCTGCCACAATAAAGCCTATTGTTAAAACATAACTATTGGTGAGAAGAACTCCGGCAATGCCTGCCGCGCAAATAATGGTTCTTATGCTGTTGCCTTTTAATTCTTTTACATACAATTGCAGCCCTGTAGATAATATAATAGCGCTAACCGCCCCGGTAACATAATACATGATTTCTTTAAACTGCTGCTGGTAGCCATATGTAAAATATGCCCAGGAAAGTATGAGCATGGCTACACATGCCGGCAGAATTACCCCCGTCATGCTGACGATAGCTCCTGCAGTTTTACGCATAACATAGCCTGTATATGCCACCACATTTACGGCAAGCGGCCCCGGAAGCAGGCTGCCAATGCCTACCGCATCCAATATGGTTTCATGTTTAAGGGTTTTGTCTTTATCAACCATAATATGTTTTACAACGGCTACCAAACCCATGTGCCCGCCAAAAGACACCATACCTATTTTTAAAAAGGTAAAAAACAGGTAGCGCAGGCTCACGGCTGGTGTATGCGCGGTTTCATTATTCATATTATGCGAAGATATCCTGTTGCGAAGCAGGTTGAATATACGGATAGTGCATTAGTTTGAAATTTTAAATGCTGTAAAATATAGTGATATTAACCATAGTATCAAAATACACTATAATTTCGTTTGGAAACCTGATACTATAAAACATTTTTCTTGTTTATTATAGATAAAATACTAAATCTATTAGCTTTGTATATCAATGCCCGTAAACATTGCAACATTAGAATTGTACAGAATTATTCCATTAACGAATTTGGAGGCTATTCTTGAGCATGGTGTTTTTTGTAAAAATGATAAAACTATTGATTCTACGATATTTGTTTCTATTGGTAATAGAGAAGTTATAGAACAAAGAGGCAGGGCTGTAGTAAAATGTTACCCGGATACGTACGTAAATGATTATGTGCCATTTTATTTCTCGGTAAGAACACCCATGTTGTTTAATATTAAAACAGGGTGGGGAGTTCCTAAATATCCACAGGAAAATATTGTTTATTTGTGTTATAGTATGTCCGATTTGGCTACTGAAAATTATCAGTGGTTGTTATACGGATGGAAACGCGGCTAAGGAAATATCTAAATTTTATACAGCGTTAAACCAGATTAAGACAAATATAGATTGGAGGGCTATTAACACACGCGATTTTTCAAGAGACAGGGATACTATAAGAAAAAAGCACGCGGAATTTTTAGTGAAAGGTCATGTTCCAACTAGTCTTATTAAAAGAATCGTTGCATTAAATAAAGATAAAAAGATGGAAGTTGAAAGTATCTTGAAGCAAAAAAGAATTGATATTCCTGTAACCTTTAATCCTCAATATTATTTTGAATGAAGTATGTTATTGGCAATTTATTAGATTCCAATGCAGAGGCATTGGTTAACACAGTGAATACCGTTGGAGTAATGGGTAAAGGTATTGCATTACAATTCAAGGAGCAGTTTCCGGTAAATTTTAAGATATATGCTTCAGAATGTAAAGCTAAAAGAGTAGCAATAGGGAAAATGCTTATCGTTAAGGAAAATAGCATGTATGGAGAAAAGATTATAATTAATTTTCCCACTAAAACGGAATGGTTTAAAAAATCTCAATACAATTATATTGAAGAGGGATTAAAAGATTTGAAAAGAGTTATTGAAGAATACAAAATAAAAAGTATTGCAATTCCACCTCTTGGGAGCGGAAATGGGGGATTAAAATGGGATAATGTCAAAGTACTTATGGAGAAGTATCTCGGGGATTTAAAAGGAGTAGAGGTTGAAATATATGAACCCAGTGATGCAGTAAAGAAAATTTTGCAGGAACAAAATCAAAGGGATGTAGAACTTAAACCTGGGAGAGCGATGTTGCTCTACGCTCTTTTTAAATATGAAAGACTTGGTGAAGTTGCCAGTGTTTTTGTCGCAAATAAACTTGCGTATTTTCTTCAAAAAAGTGGTGAAAATTTGAAACTGCAATTCGTGCCATATACTTATGGTCCATATGCACAAGCAGTTGATAAAGTGTTATATAGTCTACGAAATAAATATATACATGGGATGGAACAAATGAATGCCAGGGCATTTGAGCCTTTGCAGTTGAATTATGATAGATTAGAAGAAGTACAAGAATATGTGAGCAAAAATCTAAACCCTGAACAGCATGCACGTTTAAAAAATGTTTTTGAGTTTATTGATGGCTTCGAATCTGCCCTTTCCTTAGAAATCCTATCTTCTATTCATTATTTATTAGAAGAAAACTCCCGGTTGAATAGTGATGAACTCTTGCAAAAAATTAAAGATTGGAATAAAAGGAAAAGCGAATTAATTGATAAGGAGCACGTTGAAATAGCATTAAAACGAATTAAAGAGCATGGTTCAAAATTGAATTTCGCTTAATGAGTAATCCAAACATCAAAATTCAAACTAATGCATTACTAATATGCGGCAATATCTGTGTAAATAATATTCGTGCGCTTTCTTCAGGCAATTGATCCGAAGTATTCAGTATTCTCCAGGGATGCAAAGGCGCTTCAAACGCGGAACCAATCCCGGTAAAATCTTTTATTTCATTGTTACGGGCTTTCTTATACAATCCTTTTACATCGCGTTCTTCACATACTGATAGCGGGCATTCAACATATACTTCAAAGCAGCTATCACCCAATATGGAATGTGCAATATCCCTGTGTTGTTGCAATGGTGTAATAAATGAGCAAATCGTAATTACATTTTTCTGCACCAGTAATTTAGCTATCTCTGCCGCGCGGCGTATATTTTCCGCACGGTCTTTTGTGGTAAAAGAAAGGTCTTTATTGAGCGTGTTTCTTAACGCATCGCCATCCAGCGTTAAGGCAAAATAATTTTCTGCACTCAATTGCTGTTCCAGCAGTTGGGCAATGGTGGTTTTGCCGGAGCCTGATAACCCGGTGAGCCAGATGGCGATGCCACGCTGCTGTAACAGATCATTCTTCATGCTCTCCGCCGCAAGCGCAAGTATTCCATCAATATCCCTGTACTCAGACAATATCATGCTGTTATTTTTCCTGTATGATCAGCAGCCAGCCTTTACCCTTTTCAACAGGTATGCTGTCATTTGCATTAAATGTTTTTGCGTCCTGGAAATTTTTTACAGCAGGGGCAGTAATCACTGCTTTGGATGCATCAATACCTAATTTCTTCCAGTCAATATGTAAGGTAATGTTTGTATCGGTACTATCCCAGCTTGCAATTGAAACCAGTGCTGACCTGTCTTTTTTATATACCGTTGCCGGCACATTTTTATTGCTGGTACTTACCGGGCAATTATCACTCCAGTAACCGATCATTTTTGAGCCCTCAATACCAAAATCATCCCATACTTTCCAGATATTACCCGGATCATTACCATCATAAGGCATGCGGTTTGTCATACCATATATCATTCCTCTCCAGGGGTTACCGCCTTTTTCGAGCATCTCACCCATCAAACCAAATGGAATACCGCTCACTTCAGTTAAAAAGAAATCAGCGCTGTTGTTTTCATAATCAAAATATTCACCAAACCATAACCTGTTGAGGTAAGGAAAATGCTCCATATATAAATTAGCGCTGTTATTAAAACCATCATTCTTATTATACTGGTTAGCGGAATGCAGATCAATAATACCCGGGTGCCCGTTTTGCGTTAATACCCGTTTGATGCGTTTCATGGTAATGCGATCAAAAGCCACATCATCCAGGTATATGCCATCAATACCCACATTATTCACCAGCCAGTTCATGCCTTCAACATAATAGTTATGCCAACGGCTCATTCCGCTGTTGATGATAGCAGCGTCTTTTATATTCGGCACAAACCATGCGGCAATATAATCATCGCCCAAATGCTCCTGCAGCCAGCTATAGCCGCCGCCTTTGCCTGGTGAATAAATTTCGTGCCCAAGACTGCGCATCGGGAAAGTTTCATAAGCCCTGTTCGACACCTCTCTAACAGTATTATAAATTTTCACTTTCAGGCCAAGCGCATGAGCAGAATCAATATAACGCTTCATCTTTTGCCATTCAATAAACGGGTAATTGATCCATGGGTTGATATCGGTAGCGTGATGAATATTTATTACAGTAGAACCCGCCGCCTTAACTTCATTAACCGGGGAGTATTTGTGATAGAAGCGTGTTGCCCACTGAAAATCGGTGTTGATGGTATGGAATGGTGTAATGAGTAAAGTGAAATTATAAAATAGCGTATCGCCCTTTCTCATAAAACGTTCACCGGAATAATTGGTAACATTTACCCTGTTGTTTTCTTCCGCTATGGTAATGCCGCCTTTATTATCATTGCCCCATGATGATGGCAGCAGCAAAGGCTTCTGTAAATAAAAATTAGTATTTAACGGGCGACTGTATTTTTCATCCCGCAGGCTGTATTGCAAACCCAGGTTGACATTACCAATCCATGCGCCATCCTGGTTTTTGGTGGCAACATCCCATTTCCAGTCAAAGGTTGCGGGACGGTAGCCTCCTTTTTGTCCCAGCCCCATCATGTATGTAGCAGCATTTTTTGTAAAAGGTAATACCAATGCAATATCTTTAATGCTGACATTATTCAATGCAGTAAGCTTAACAGTATACATTACAAAACCATCGAACTCTAATGTTGCGCTTACTTCTCTTTTTAAATCATTATTATAGCTTTCCGCTTTCCAGCTAACAGTGCCGGATTCTTTTTCAATAAACTGTAACCCTTTTTCTTTCCATGCCATTGGGTTTGTTGCGTCCTGTTTTATAACATTCAGCTGCACATTTCCAGAAAAAACAGGCGAAGGTTTGGTAACAAGATCCGTCATTTCTTTGGAGAAGTAGGATAATATCTGCAACGGAAATCCATTATCGCCAATAAATATTTTTCTTCCAAGCAATTGAATGCTTCTTTTATCTACTTTAAGCGGTGTATATGGAGCGATCACTTTATTTTCCTGCGCTAAAGTTGAGTTGAGCCAGTGCAGGCGTGTTTGTTTCCAGGGTTCGCTTATGCCGCCATCAGTCAGTAATTTATCTGATACATTAATATTGATTTGCACCTGCACATCAGCATTTCCTTTGGAATGTATAGTAGCCTTGCCTGTATAACTTCCTTTTACAGTAGCTTCAGGAATTTGCAGCAAACACCATAATGATTGTACTTCTCCTGAGGGTACATGCACGTTTTGAGAGAAGGGTGTGGCATCATATTTAATGCCGGAATTATTTAAACAGGAAATATTTTTTGCAGCGATGATTTTTCCGGATGATGATTTCAAATCCGTAAAGCTGATGCTGACATCCCTCAGTTGTTTTATTGCCAATAGTGCAAGCTGAAAACTATAATGTTCACCTCTTGCAGTTTCTCCTGTGAATGATGATGAAGGGCCTGCCTTTATCCAGCGGTATGGTAATTTGTCTTTCATCCGCACCGGAAATTCGCGTGACTCAGGAAAAACAAGAAAAGGCCTGGACTGATTTTTTTGCAGTAACGCCTCTGTTTCCGCTTTTGTTGCTGTTACCTCCATCGGGTAGTTGCTGCTGAATTCATTAATTGCCTGTATTTCTTTTACAGTTGCATTTGCAGCAATATCATAGTTTACCGTTTGCAGCCAGTTTGCAGCAGCGGTTTCAACAGGCGAAAGATATACCCCTTTGGGATAGTTAGCCCTGCCTTCATTTTTATAAGGCATATAATAAATGTAGTATACCCCTTTACCGGATACCGGCTCAAAATAAACGTCACCGCTTTCGCCGGTAATACTTTTGGCAGTTGCGTTCATGATAACTTGCTGCGTTTGCCCATCCTGAACAATTATTTTTTTTGTTGCGGCATTATCATCACGCCTTCTCCAGGGAATATGCACTTTGGCGATATTGCCGGCGCCATCATAGCTTACAAGTACCCTGTAATTGCCCAACGAGTCGGCATTCCACTCGTTTGAGCCGCTTTTGTACAATAATTCCTGGGAGAAAGTAATGCAATACAATGAAATAAACAAAGAGAGCATCAACAACTTTTTCATACATCTGCTTTTCAACTATGTGAGAAATAAAAAATAAATATAGCTGAATAAAAGTGATGCAAATTATCGCAAACGTTTGTGTGATTTCTTTTTGTGAAACTCAAAACTGTGAATAAGCATTGGTTGATTGATTAACTTTACGTTAATTAAACATGATGTGACGTGCGTGCCGAAAGCTATTTTAAATGAGAAATGATATACGCATAAACTACTGCTGGGAAGATTTCGTTTTAAATGAAAGTCGTGAGTCTTACTACGAACTATATAAGCACTACTATGCATATCTCTGCTATATCGGTTTAAAAAAGGGCATGGGCACAGAAACCGTAAAAGATACCATCAATGATGTTTTCCTGTACCTGTGGGAGAAGAGAAAAACACTTGAGCACATCAGCCATCCACATAATTATATCCTCACTTTTTTTCATCGCAGCATATTGAGAAAAACAGAGCAGTCGGGTAAAATGCAGGGAGAAACGATTGAAGATATAGATGAAATACACCGGCACTTCACGGAACCTTCTATTGAAGAAAATATTTTAGACAAGGAGCATAATAAAAGGTTGTCGGCGCTTGTAAACAGGCACCTGAACTATCTGCCCAGGCAACAAAGAGAAATCATGTATCAAAAATTTTTTCTCGGGTTGTCGTATGCGGAAATAGCAAAAGCTAACAAGCTGTCTGTGAATACCGTGTATAATACTGTTTATGCCGCCATGCAAAAGCTCAGGTCTTCCATGCCTGCAAGAGTGGTAGCTTCACTTATTTCAGCCTGTATTGCATTTTTTTTAATTTTTTGATGAAAAGACTAGTGAAAAATCCCGGTTGCCTGCTCTATTAAAAAAAGGGCAACCATGCTACATCTGGATGATGAGGAATTGCTGGCAGACGAGAGTTTTATAAATTACTGCCTGGGACGTAATGAAGCTGATGTAAGGAAATGGAATACAATAATTCTTGATAACCCGGCAGATGCCATACGCCTGGATGAATTACGGGCAATTGTTTTACTAACAAGCCGGGGCATTCAAAATATAGCATTGAAAAACCAGATAGCTGAATTGGGGAGAAGGATAGATTTGTCTGAAGAAGAAGCCGTTGCTACAACAGGATCAGTTTACAAAAGACGTTCCACCTGGTGGACGCTGATGGCTGCTGCAGCCTGTATGGTGCTTATCATCGGAACCACAATTTTTTACCGCCTGCAAAACCGCACAGCCCCGGTTGCTTCGCCGTTTTCCTACATTACAAAGCTTGCAGAAAAAAAATCGCTTATACTTCCTGATGGCAGTAAAGTTATTTTAAATGCAGGCAGTAAGCTTACGGTGGATGCTGGTTTCGGAAAGCAGGATCGTAAGCTGCAGCTTGACGGCGAAGCATTCTTTGATGTTGTGCACGATTCATCAAAGCCTTTTGTTGTTCAAACATCCAGGATGGATGTAAAAGTATTAGGAACAGCTTTTAATGTAAAAGCCTACGAAACTGATGGAACCAGTGAAGCTTCGCTTATTCGCGGAAGCGTTGAGTTATCACTTAAAAATGAGCACAGGAAAGTTACATTAAGCCCTAACGAAAAATATTTATTAAGAGCTGATAAAACACATGGAAATATTCCTGCTGAGGTTGCCCCGGCGGCGCATGAACCAGCTTCAGGTTTATTACCTGTAAGAATCAATAAAGAAGACACAGCCATTGTTGAAGTTTCGTGGACCCAGGATAAACTGGTTTTTGTGGATGAACCTTTTGAAGAGCTGGTTAAGCAATTAGAACGCTGGTATGGAGTGAAGATTGAAATAGCAGATCCTTTACTCAAAAAAATTCAGTTAACTGCATCTTTCAGAAACGAAGGTATAGATGATGTGCTGGCAGCGTTGAGCTTTTCCAAACCATTCAACTTTGAACGCAAAAATGATGTGATCATGATATACAAATAATTAAAAGGAGGATGCCGAAAACATCCTCCCGTTTACTGGCTTTCAGGAACCAGGTTCCCCGCTAAAAGAACAACTGATTCCTATTTATTAACCGAAACATAACTAAGTTATGCAAAAAAAGGCTATTGGTCTAAAACGTCCGTGGCGCCCGGCTTTTAAGGCGTTCATGCTTATGAATGGGATTACGGTATTTTTCCTTGCTTTAAGCTTACAGCTTTCAGCCAACGGATTTGCCCAGAAGCGTATCAACCTTGAGGTAAGTAATGCTCCCCTTACGGAAGTGCTTCACCAGATTGAAAACAAAACGATATTCCGTTTTGTATACAGCAAAGACATGCTTGCTGACAAAGTAGTTTCTGCCGCTAAGTTTCGCAGAGCGCCTTTGGAAGAAGTGCTGAATCACTTACTGGGTAATATGCCGCTTACTTACAAAATGATCAACGATAGTTTGGTATCTATTGGAGAAAAGAAAAATAGATCGTTAGCAGAAAACACACAAGCACCGGTTAAAGGAAAAGTAACAGATGCAAATGGTAGTCCGCTATCAGGCGTTTCTGTAACTGTAAAAGGTACCAACCGTGGCACGATAGCCGGAGATGACGGATCATTTACCATTGATGCGAGCCCGGGAGAAACTATTGAATTTAGCATAGTGGGTTATAAACCCTTTTCTTTAAAACTTGGCAAAGAAGCATCAATCTCTGTTACACTCGAACCAGATGCTACTGATTTAAATCGCGTGGTAGTAATTGGATATGGAACACAAAAGAAGAAAGATGTAACCGGATCAATAGCTTCTGTTTCCAGTGATCAAATGAATCTTGGCGGTGTAACCTCTAATGCAGCACAAGCAATACAAGGTCGTGCATCTGGTGTACAGGTAAGCCAAAGCAATTCAGCTCCCGGAGGAGAAACGATAATTAGGATCCGTGGTGGCAACTCTATTAAATCAACAAATGAACCCTTATATGTTGTAGACGGGTTTCCGTCTGATAGCGGACAGGATATTAATCCTAATGATATTGACGACATTCAGATTTTGAAAGATGCATCTGCAACAGCAATTTATGGAGCTCGTGCTGCAAATGGTGTGGTTTTGATTACTACTAAAAGAGGAAAATCCGGGAAATCAAATATTCAATATGATGGTTATTATGGCTGGCAAAAAATAATTAAAGGATACGATAAAATGACCGGCTTGCAGGAAATGCAGGTTGCGAATGCGAAAGCAAATGAAAGAGGTAACCCTGATTATTACAGCGCAGCTGATTTAGCCAGTGGAAATAATAATGATTGGTTTAAGTTAGCTACAAGAGTTTCTAAAGTTCAAAGCCATAATATTAGTGTGAGCGGTGGAAATGCCGATACTAAAGTTTCATTATCAGCAAATTATTTTTCACAAGATGGTGCTTTACGTAATACAGATTATGAGCGATATTCCGTAAGGTTAAATATTGATAAGCAATTCAGCAAAAAATTTAAAATGGGTGCTAATATGTATGGTGCCCGCTCAAATGCAAACTTCAAAGATTATGACGGAACTATTGTTCCTTCAAATGTAATGTATGGAATTTTAACAGCATCCCCGGCACTACCTGTATATAATGCAGATGGTTCGTTTGCAAGATTTAAAGGAAGAGATAATCCTTTAGCATGGTTAATGGCTCCAACTAATGATAGATATGCCAATAAAGTGAATGTGAATGCTTTTGCTGAATATAAAATCATTGATGGATTATCCATTCGGGTGAACGGAGGTACGGAGTATACCAACACTAAAGTTGGAACTTATCTGCCACGGGTTTTGGTAGATGGAGAAAAAGTGAACGGACGTGCAGGAGTTTCTGATGCAACAGCGATAAGAAACCTGGTTGAGGCTTATTTCACATTTGATCATTCATTTGGAGATCATAATCTAAATGCTATTGTAGGTGTTTCCTATCAAAAAGATAATACCGAAACATCCAGTGCAACAGTACAGAATTTTAGTACTGATGCCTTCCTGTATCATAACCTTGGGTCTGGTACCGAACGTTTGTCTTCTGCCAGTTCTAAAATTGATGCCCGTTTAGCATCAGCATATGGAAGACTTAATTACGGGTTTAAAGATAAGTATTTAGTTACTGCTACACTTAGGAGGGATGGATCTTCCCGTTTTGGTCCAAACAATGCCTATGGTATTTTCCCGTCCGGATCAGTTGCCTGGAGAATTATTCAGGAAGACTTTTTGAAAGATCAAAAAACTTTCTCCAATTTAAAATTGAGAGCAAGTTACGGTGTAACGGGTAATGACAGAATAGGTGATTATGTTTATCTGTCAACATTTAGCCCCGTGAATGTTACTTTGGATGGTCATTCCTCTTATCCGGGAACAGCTATCGCTAAATTGCCAAATGCTGACCTGAAATGGGAAAGTACCGCACAGTTTAATATAGGAGCTGATGTTGGTATACTTGATGAGAGAATTACAGCAACCCTGGATTATTATCGTAAAAAAACAAAAGATCTTTTATTGGATATTCCTATTGGTGTATGGACTGGCTTTTCCTCACAAACCGTGAATGCAGGTTCTATAGAAAATAAAGGTTTTGAGGTTTCTATTAACTCAAAAAATTTTGACACCAAAAATTTTCAATGGAACACAACTTTGAATTTTGCTTATAATAAGCAAAAGGCATTAGACCTTGGAGGCCGAGCTTATATTATTACACAAACAGCTAACCCTTATGGAGGACGCTCAATTGATTTTACCCGGCTTGAGCCTGGAAAAGAGTTGAGTATGTTTTATGGCTACTTATATGACGGTGTTATTAAAACGGGAGAAGACCATTCATCACAACCAAACTCAAAGCCTGGTGACCCCAAGTATATAGATTTAAATAAAGATGGAATTATCAATGCAAATGACCGTACTTATTTAGGCAATGCCAATCCACATTATATATATGGAATGAATAATGACTTCAAGTATAAAAACTTTGAATTAAGTATTTTTCTTCAGGGTGCTGCAGGGTACAGCTTATATAATGTAAGTCGTTTAATGTTGGAATCAGGTTCTGGTATTGATGCACTGAATAGATGGACTACAACAAATGAAAATACAGATATACCACGCGACGGATATGCCACTACTTCTTACGGTGGTTACCTGAATTCAAGGTTTGTTGAAAATGCTTCATACCTGAGAGTAAAAATGGTTACGCTGGGATATAATATTCCGAGAACTGTGTTGAAATCTATTAATAACATAAAGGTATATGTAACAGCACAAAACCTGTTTACCATAACAAATTATACCGGATCAGATCCAGAGGTGAATACAAGGGGTGGTAATAATAATCTGGCTGCCGGGTTAGATTACACTGCGTTTCCTGCTTTCAGATCGTTTATGGCTGGTTTGAAAGTGAATTTTTAATTAAGAAAAAATTTTACGATATGAAGTGCGTACTAAAAATATTTGTATTAATCATTACTATAGCTGTACTGGGCTCATGTAAAAAATTGATAGAGCCAAAAGTATACAGCACGCTTACTGATGGTAATGCGTTTATCACGAAATCCGATGCTATAGCTGCGGTAAATGCTACTTATTCAAGGTTAAAACAACCAAGTGGTATTTCTGATTCATGGATGTACTATGCAGGCTTTCAAATAACAGTTTCTGATTTAACTACAGATGCAGGGCACGCGAGTTCTGGTGGAGATGTTGGATTAATGTCTTCTTGCCAATGGGGGCCAACTAATCAATACATCGCTTATGCGTGGCAGTTTCCATACAAGATGATATCAGATGCCAATAACAGCATCTACTATATTAACAAAATGGAATCTGTTACTGATGCCGAGAAAAAACAATTTTTAGGCGAGTTAAGGTTTTTGAGGGCGCTGGGCTATGTTGATCTTACAGATGCTTTTGGTCCTGTAATTTTATTAACCGAAGATTCTGTTGCTAAGAATATAGCCAATCCAGATTATGAAGCGCCATTGCCAGTATCGCCTGTGGAGCAAATAAATACTTTAATAATAAGTGACCTGGAATATGCTATAGCTAATTTGCCTGTTAATTATTCCGGCACAACAGTTTATAATAGTAACGATGTAGGAAGAGCAACAAAAGGTGCTGCATTAATGTTGCTATGCAAATTATTTATGCGCGAACATGAATGGCAGAAGGCCCTGGATGCAGCTAATCAAATTATTGCGCTTAACCAATACTCATTATTTTCGAGTTATGCAGGGTTATTTGCAGAAAGTAATAAATGGTGCAGCGAAAATATTTTTAGCGCGCTTGCAGATCAGTTAGTGGATGGAGTAGAGATAAAAAATCATTTTGGTCCGTTAAATAATACTGTAATTACAGATCGCTGGCAATATTTTGGTTTGCCATGGCGCATGTTTAATACATACGAATTAAATGATGACCGCAGAGAAATGTATTTCTATACTTATGTAGGTACTGATGGTTTAACGTACAAACAAGGTCCGCCCGGACAAACCACTCCTCCTGCCGGGGAATATTACCTATCAGATGTAGCCACCAAAAAATTTGCAGACCCAAATGGACCTGACAACTATTTGGACGGGCATGTATTTCCTATATTCAGGTATGCAGATGTTTTACTTTGTAAGGCTGAGGCATTGAATGAATTAAATGGACCATCAGCAGAAAGCATTAATTTAATTAATCAGGTTAAAGGACGTTCTCATGCTACTCTGTTGGGAGCTGCATCAGCATTTACGAAAGAATCATTGAGGAGTTCAATTTTGCAGGAAAGGGGATGGGAGTTTGTTTTTGAATGTAAACGCCGTCAGGATCTGTTAAGAATGGGGGTGTATCCACAAATGGTAAACGAATATCTTACCGCTGCAGGCCTTACGCCATCGATCAATTTGGCGAAAGATAAATATTTTCCTTATCCACAGAGCCAGGTTGATTTAAACCCGAATTTATCAAATGCTGATAGGCGTAATTAAGAAGTATTTAGATGTTGCTTAAACATAAAAGCAAAAAGAGAATGCAGCTGGTTTGCCTGGCAGCATTCTCTTTTTTATGTATATTATTATCGTGTCAAAATCAAGCTGGTTTTATTCGGGAGATATCACTTTCTTCCCCGGGCAATAATGTATTAAAAGTAAAAATCGATATTACATGCGCCGAACCTGTTGACCTTATAATTAAATACTGGAATAAAAAGATCCAGCTCATGTACTTAGTACGGCATTATCTTCTAACAAAGAAAACCATGCAATCATTTTAACCAATCTTAATCCTTCAACTCAATATCAATACAAAATTGTAACCATCAAAAATAAAAAAGAAACGGAAAGCAAGTTGTATGATTTTAATACAAGCCAGCTTCCTTTTTGGCTTAAAGATGCTTTTGTTGTTTTAAATCCCAAGCCAGAAAATGTTCCTTCAGTTTTTCAAGATGGTTATATAATGCTTTATCAAAGAGAAGAACCGGGAACGCTTTATTTTATTAATTACAAGGGAGAGATTGTATGGTATCACCGGGTTGAGAATACTGGATTTAAAGTGGCGCATTTTACTGACAAGCAAACTATTCTTTCTATTTTGGGCGATAGTAAATATGAAACCAGCTACGGCAATCAAATATTAGAATTATCATTAACCGGCGATACATTATTAAATCTAAAAAAGGGGGAAAAGGACTTTAATCAAACGGTTCATCATGAAGTAATATTAACGCCGGATAATAATATTGCAACCTTGACTGTTGAAGAAAGGGTGGTAGATTTAAGCGAAGCAGGAGGGGGAAAAAATGACACTATTAAAACAGACGGTATTATTATTTTAAACAGGGACAGAAAAAAACTTTGGCAATGGACAGTTTTTGATGTATTGAATCCGCTAAAAGAAAAAAACATTTTAAAGGAAAAAAAGGATTGGATGCATGCCAACAGCTTGACTTATGCCCCTGATGGAAATTTTATTATTTCATTTTATAATGCCGGTCAAATATGGAAGATAGATTCAAAAAGCGGGAAATTAATCTGGAAATTTGGGAAAGGCGGAGACTTTGCAATACATGGAAATATACCAGAACAGTACCATGCTGTACATTACGTTAATGATAGTACCATAATGTTTTTTGATAATGGCACATCAGCTAAGGTTTCGCACGTGTTTAAATTTAAACTTGATGAAAATAATAAGCAGGCAATTCCGATATTGGATATTTCATTGCCTAAAGATGCATTTAATGAAAGAATGGGAAGCACTTATATGGTTGGCGATTCGGCTGTTCTAACATGCTTATCTAAAAGAAATCTTATAATTCTTTCCAATGTAAAAGGTAACTACTTATGGGTAATGAACACAAGCGGTATTTCCCCTTATAGAGCAGAATTTATAACACCGGATCAGGTGAAACCATTTATTGATCGCTTACCTTAAGCCATTAAATAAATCTTCGAAAGTTATATTTTCTATTTTCAAATAACATCCCATCTAAACAATACATGAATAAAACTGGTAGCGGGAATTATAGCGATTGTGGCGATCGTGCTATTTTATATCAACCCTTCAGTTTCTATCACAAGCATTGATATAGCCATAGTAGATGGCAAAGGCGCAATCAAAAAGTATTTGACATGACCAAAATCGGCGGCAGCGGAATTGATACACTGGGCGGTGATGGCATATTGGTGATGGATAACAAAGGCAAAAAAATATGGGAATGGGATGTATGGAATGAATGGGATACAGAGCACGATCCTTTTCTGAAAGCGTTTGCCTACGACCGCTTTCACATGAATGCTTTGAATTTTGATAAAGACAGCAATTACCTCGTATCTGTTGCTATTGAAGACCAGATATGGAAAGTAAATAAAGAAACCGGTAATATCATGTGGAAGCTGGGAAAGAACGGCAACTTTGCAATGGATTCAGCATATCATTTTTCTTTTCAGCATTCCGTGCATATCAATCCATACGGCGATTTAATGGTGTTTGATAATTCTTTATGGAAGAAACTATCCGGCGCTGTATCCTTTCAGCTTGATACGGTTAAGTGGACGGCAACACCTAAAATACATGCTATGCTTCCTCCTTCAAAATACACTTCACGCATGGGCAGCGCTTATGTATTGCCTAACGAAAACCTGTTGCAATGTAGTTCTAAAACCGGCGCTGTTATGGTAACAGATCAAAAAGGGAAAATCCTCTGGCAACTGAATTGTTATTTTGTGCCGTACAGGGCAGAGTATATTCCGGGTGAGGTTTGGAACAGGTATTTTTTGAAAGAGTGACAGGAAGGGTGGAAGGTACAAAGACATGCGTTTTTCGTATAAAGACTCTTTTTGCTTGTGTTAATTCAACTTACACCACCACCAACTCATAAAACTTCTCCGGCTGTAAATACTTATTCGCCAGCGCCTGCACTTCTGCTGCGGTTATGCTTTTTATATCGTTGATAGACTTATAGAAATGATCATCACCAAGCTCATTCAGTATAATGGTTTTCCAGCGGCCGATAATATGAAATGGTCCGTCAAGATCACCGAGAATGGTACCTATAAGATAATTTTTTACCAGCAAGAGCTCTTCTTCCGATGCAGGCTCATTGCGTAATATTTCCATTTCCTTGTATACCTCAGCAATAGTTGCTTCACATACATCTCTGCCGGCTTCGGTGCTTATCATCCAGGCACAATCCTGCACATGGTTTTGCATATAGCTGTGTATACCGTATGTGTAGCCTTTATCTTCCCGTATATTACTCATTAACCTGGATCCGAAATAGCCGCCAAACAAAGTATTTACCACCTGTGCTTTTGTAAAATCAGGGTGGTGCCGGTTAGGAAAATGACTGGCTATACGCATAGCGCCCTGCAAACCGTTTTCATCATTCGTTACCCTGTATTTTTTTTCCGTTGCAGCTTTTACAGGGTGTGCTATAACCGGTAAAGGTTTTTTATTCACGGTTAAGGAACCGAATGAATCGTTCAATTGCTTTTCAATATCAGCAGGTAATTTTCCGGCAACAAAAATGACGCACCTGCCATTTACATAATAGTTTTTATAAAAAGACTGCAACTGTTCTTTTTGCAAAGCATCGTATGCAGCAACAGAACTGTATTTTCCATAAGGATGATCAATGCCATAGAGATATTCATCAATTAAACGGTTGGCTATGAAATCGGGCTTCTTCAAATTAATTTCCAGCTTTTGTTTCATATTCTGCCGGAATATATCCAACTCTTTTTCCGGGAAATCAGCATCCGTTATTAATTCTCTTATAACCGGTAATAATTCTTTTAAATGTTTTGTAAGGCTATGCAGGCTAACGGTAGCTGTTTCACTATAACAATACCTGTTAAGATAAGAACCATAATATTCAAAATGCTCGTTTATTTCAAAAGCTGTTTTGGTACCTGTTCCGTTTTTTAATAAATGGTTGGTAGCAGCGGCAACAAGGTTTTGCTCCTCGTACCAGTTGCCTGCAAAAAATACCAGCTCTGCCTGTATCACATCCTCTTCGCCTGCATTAATAGTATATACTTCAATGCCATTGTCTAAAGCAAATTTTTTATAAGGCTTAAGCGTAAGGTGAAAATCTATAGCATCTTTAATTACCGGTGCTGCTGTTCTGTTTACCATATATATTAAGTCGTTAAGTTGTTATTGGCGGGCTGTAAGCTATCAGCCATCTGTGGCGGGTTACAAGTTTCAGGTTTTACCATTATCCATTCACCATTGCCTGTTGCCCATCCGCATAATAATACATCGTACTACTATTGCTATCTGTAAAAATGATATTTGCCACCTTACGTATATCTTCCGGTGTTATTGATTGGTATTTACCAAGCTCTTCATTTATCAAATCAGTATTGCCAAGCAGTGTATAATAAGCAAGACTATTAGCACGATTGGTTAAACTCATGTCCTCAAACGCAATAAGGCTTTCCGTTTTGTTTTTTACTTTTTGTAACTCTTTTTCTGTAATAAAGTTTTGCTTTATTTTATTCAGTTCTGCTTCAATAGCTGCTTCCGCCGCTTCCATGCTCACACCTTTTACCAGCTTTCCCTCAATAGTAATCAGTCCGGCATCTGTTGCGCCAAAGTGATAACACTCAATATTGCTGAACAATTGTTTTTCTTTTACCAATGCCTGGAATAGTCTTGACGATGCACCTCCTCCCAATATATCAGTTATCAGGTCGGCAATATAATACCGTTCGTCAAGGCGTGGATAAATATGCCAGCATTTATACAAAGCATCAATAGGCACATTTGCTTTTATTGCAAGTTTTTTATGCAGTGTTTGTAATGGCTCTTCAGGAATATTGCGGATATATTTTTCTCCTGAAGGAATATCACCAAACCATTTTTCAGAGAGTTGTTTTACCTGCTCAACAGTTACATCACCCGCAACTACCAGTATAGCATTAACCGGTCGGTAATGTTTAAAAAAGAAATCTTTTACGTCTGAAAGCGTAGCGTTTTCAATATGGCTCAATTCAGCGCCGATGGTCATCCATTTGTAAGGATGTTTTTCAAAAGCAAGCTGGCGCATTTTATGCCATACATCTCCATAAGGTTTATTAAGGTAATGTTCTTTAAATTCTTCGCTTACTACTTTCCGTTGTACTTCTAAACTTTTTTCTCCAAAAGCAAGGCTCAACATCCTGTCGCTCTCCAGCCAGAATGCAGTTTCAATATTTTCCGCCGGCAACTGGCAATAGTAGTTGGTAAGATCATTGGTAGTGTATGCATTATTTTCACCACCGGCTAATTGCAGCGGCTCATCATATACCGGAATATTTACTGAACCGCCAAACATAAGATGCTCAAATAAATGAGCGAAACCTGTTTTTTGCGGATGCTCGTCTCTTGCGCCAACATCATACATAATATTCAGAACCACCATTGGTGTTGAATGATCTTCATGTACAATTACGCTTAACCCGTTATCTAAAACAAACTGTTCAAAATGTATCATGCTATTTTATACTTAATCACAAAATCAGCCTGCAAATATGAGAAATAAAATGGTAAGAACCTTATCAGAGAATACTATCGGGTTTAAGCGTAAGTATAATCAATTCATCACCCCTGTTAATAATCACCTTATGTTTTTGTGTTGAAGACTGTAAAATGTTTTTATACGTCTGTATATTGTTAGAGAAATCTGTTCCAACACCCACCAGAATATCTCCTGCTCTGAAGCCTGCTTTTTCTGCGGGAGAATCAGGAATAACATCTTCAACCTGAATTTTGCCGTTAACAATATATATACCCAAACCGGTATATGCATAGTCAAAAGGGCTATAAAAGTGGGTATTAGGAATAAGATGAATTTCCTTTTTAGCATAGTTTAATGTTACATTAAACCTGCGTAACAGGTCATTGCCTATTAAACCTGCCAGGTAAGGATAGGCCGTAATGTTATAAGCATCCTCAAATATATAAGTGGGCACATTTTTAAACTTATAAGGGCCTACCCGTACTTCTTTAACTGTAGTAACGCTCATTTCCGTTTTGCCGCCGAGGCCTTCGGCCTGCGTAAGAAAGGTTTTTTTCTTTGGATTAATCACAAGGCTATCGTGTGCAAAATTCTCCGATAATAAAAAACATAAACCTGCACCGGAATCAAAATAAAACCTTGAATCGAATGTAGCCCTGTCGCGAAACCTGGATTGAATAATAGGAATGGAAGTGAGGATAGGTTTTAAAATATAGCCTCCCTTTTTGTATTTGAATGCTCCTTTTGTGTATACGGTTATTAAAAAATCATCATAGTTAATATGTACAATGTATCGTGAAAAAAAGCTTAATCCTATAATGCCATCAATTTTTACTCCATAAACACTGCTTAAAATTTCGTAATCATTTATATGAAAATCGAGGCTGTCAACCGTAAGCCCGGGCAGGTGTAATACGGCATTGTATAAAAAATTTACGTGCCTGATGCCTGCAATACCTCTTATTGTTCTGTTTGATGCTGTAGTTGGGATGTTTAATGCAACAACAGTTGAAGAGTCTAATGAAATACCTCCGCTGCCTGTGTCTAAAATAAAATTCAATGAATCAGGGTAGTTATTCAGGCGCGCTTTTATTACAGCTATGCCTCCGCTGAATTGCTCAAATGCAAACCGGGTAATAATCCTGGCAGGAGCGCCAGCAACATTTGTTTGCGATACAGCCGGTAACCCGGGCAACAGCAATAAAGAAAGCACTAAGCAGTTGTATATCCGTTTCATATATGGCTATATAAATGTAGGTCATTTGTATATCAAAAAAGCAACCGTTCATCATTCATAATTGTTAGTATTTTTGCGCATCATGAATGCAGCAGATATTTTACGGAAAGCGTTAAATTTTGAATTTCTTAGTGTTGAGGAAGGACTGTTTTTATACGAAAATGCCGCCCTGGCTGAATTGATGTATGTAGCTGATGAGATGAGAAAAATACATGTTCCTCATGGAAAGGTTACCTGGCAGATAGACAGGAATGTGAATACTACCAATGTATGTATAGCCAATTGTAAATTTTGTAATTTCTATCGCATACCCGGGCATAAAGATGCTTACATAACGGATATGCCTGCCTACCGGAAAAAAATTCAGGAAACCATTAAATATGGTGGCGATCAATTGCTATTGCAGGGAGGGCACCATCCCGGCCTAGGGCTTGAGTTTTACACCAATACTTTCAGGCAGATAAAAAATGAATTTCCGGATATAAAATTACATGCATTAGGCCCCCCGAAGTTGCGCATATATGTAAGCTGGAAAAAATGCACCATCACGATGTATTAAAAGCATTGAAAGAAGCAGGGCTTGATTCTTTGCCGGGCGCCGGTGCCGAAATATTGATTGACCGCGTAAGAAGATTGATAAGTAAAGGAAAATGTGGTGCACAGGAATGGCTCGATATAATGCATGAGGCACATAAGCTGTATATTACCACCAGCGCTACCATGATGTTTGGTCATGTAGAAACCCTGCAGGAACGGTTTGAGCATCTGGTAAAGATTCGCGAAGTGCAAAGCCGTAAACCTGCAGATGCAAAAGGGTTTCTTGCATTTATTCCGTGGACATTCCAGGATGTAGATACTTTGCTTACAAGAATACGTGGTGTACATAACCTAACCACTGCTGATGAATATATACGTATGATAGCTTTATCACGCATCATGCTTCCGAATATAAAAAACATACAGGCATCGTGGCTGACAGTTGGTAAAAAAACAGCTCAAATATGCCTGCATGCCGGAGCAAACGATTTTGGTAGTATAATGATTGAAGAAAATGTAGTGAGCGCGGCGGGCGCACCGCACAGGTTTACATACAAATCAATGCAGGATGCAATACGCGAAGCCGGTTTTGAACCTCAATTACGCAACCAGCAATATGATTGGAGAACAATACCTGAATTGATTGAAGAGCAGGTAATAGATTATTAAGGAGTGAATAGGTAACAGTGAATGGTTACAGGTTTCAGGTTCGTTTGTCGTTTCACATTTCACCATTCAATGTCATTTCCTTTAGCGCTTGTGTAGTTGCGGGTAACAACACCCGCAACGGCAACCGCCGATGTTGGTGTTGTCACCAACATCTTAAGGAAACGGCATTGATTCACAATTGCCCACTCCTTATTGCCCCTACCCCATTACCTTTTTCCATAGTTCAGGAATGCGTTTAACCCAAACCAGCTCACGGCGTTTAATGGCTGCATCTTCTGCAGGAGAACCAAAATAAGTTTTATTTCCTTCAAGTGATGAAGGAATGCCGCTTTGAGCAAGCACAACCGCATTGTCTCCAATGGTAAGTGTTTTACTTACACCAACCTGCCCCCATAGTGTAACACCATTTCCTATTTCCACTCCCCCGGCAATACCAACTTGCGCTGCTACCAGGCAGTTCCTGCCTAAAATAGTATCATGCCCTATATGAATCATGTTATCCATTTTCGTACCACGACCAATAACGGTATCGTGTGTAACACCCCGGTCAATTGTACAGCCAGCACCAATCTCTACATCGTCTTCAATAATTACCCTGCCGCAACTTTCCATTTTCTTAAACCAAACATCCCTGTTCTTTTTGGTGTTGTAGTAAAATGCATCTGAACCAATAACGGTACCTGCCTGTATGATAACGTTGTCGCCGATTATACAATGATCAAGTATAGTAACATTAGGATGAATGATACAGTTTTTGCCAATCACACAATTACTGCCAATAAAAACACCGGGATATATAAATGTCCCTTCACCGGCAACAACAGAATTATGTATACTTTGTGTTTGAGGAATAAAAGGACGGAAATGCCTGACGATAGTCAGATATGCCTCAAATGGGTGATCTGTTATCAACAATGTTTTTTCTTCAGGGAAACTTGTTTCAGCATTTATAATAATGCAGGTTGCAGCAGAGTTAATACATGTTTCGAAGTATTTAGGATGATCAACAAATACTATATCGCCTTGTTCAACCCGGTGAATTTCGTTTATGCCCGTTACAGAACCGTTAATGTTACCAACTATTCGGGCGCCAATTAAATCAGCAACCCATTGTACAGCAACCGGAGAAGGAAATTTCATGAAGCAAATTTTTACAAAAGTAAATCAGCAGTTCAAGATTACGATAAAGTAATTCTACGTATTGTGTATGCTTTATTATTGCTGATACATTTTAATGCCGGATTTGTGAAACACGCGTCAGTAAAGGCTTTCATCAGAAGAATATATAATTTGTAAAACTGGAATTGGTTTTTAAAATGCATGCAGCAAACATAACCCTTGTAAAAACCGGTATTTGTTTTTGCAGGGCAATAGTCATTAAGATATTTATAGCGCTACCAGCTTTTCGATGAACGATGTGATATCCACAGAAAGAATATTAAAAATGTGTATAAAATTTATTTGATTTTTTTTCTTGATAGTAAAAATTATTTTTAATATTGTGTTGGGAAATTTATTTCCCGGTACTTACTAACCCATCCATATAATAAAGCCCCCGTTAACCGGGGGCTTTTTATTTGTATATGCATTACTCATACTACATCATTTATAAACCATACATGGTGCTCTCACAGTTTACATCGGTTGATGGCAAGCAGTGTTTAAAAGATTTCTTCTCCCTTAAGAAAGATGTTTATCCTGTAGGGCGGCTTGACTATGATAGTGAAGGTTTGCTTTTACTAACCAATGATGCTTCACTGAATCATAAATTGCTGAACCCTTTATTTAAACATCACAGAAAATATATAGCGCAGGTTGATGGGCAGATAACAACAAAGGCATTGGTTCAATTGCAAAGTGGAGTTGATATAAGCATCAATGGTAAAATCTATCATACGCTACCCTGTAAGGCAAATGAAATGAATAGCGAGCCTTTGGTTCCTGATCGCAACCCACCGATACGTTATCGCAAAAACATTCCGGCATCCTGGATTGAACTGACACTTACAGAAGGTAAGAACAGGCAGGTAAGAAAAATGACTGCTGCTGTTGGCTTTCCTACTTTACGTTTAATAAGAGTTGCTATTGGTAGTATTACGATAAACGATATGCAACCCGGAGATATTAAAGCTTTACCTGGGAGTACAATCTATACCCAACTCTTCGGAAAATAAATTACCTTGCTATAAATAGAAGATATGTTAAAATCAATGACTGGTTTTGGACGTGCAGAAAAAGCAATAGGAAAGAAAACTTTCCTGGTTGAGATTAAATCTTTAAACGGAAAGCAATTTGAAATTCTTTTGAAGCTTCCGACACTATTAAAAGCGTACGAGTTTGATATAAGAAACCTGCTTTCGGAGAAATTGCTGCGTGGAAGTATTGACTGCGTGATTACCCTAAAACAAAATGGAGCAGCAAAGCCTGTTGTAATTAATACAGAACTTGCTAAATCATATTACCAGCAATTGGCTGAAATGGCCGAAAGCCTGAACCTGGATACAGGCTCTATTTTGAGTTCGTTGCTTAAGCTTCCTGAAGTGGTTGTGCCCTCAACCGAAATTATGGATAAAGATGAGTGGGAACTTTTTAAGGGTGTAGTAAACGAAGCGATATCAAATATAGATACACACAGGGCTAATGAGGGTGCAATGCTGGAAAACGACCTGAAGTTGCGGATAAGCAATATCAGGGAACTTCAACATAAAGTAATAGCGCTTGAACCATTGCGCCAACAAAAAATACGCGACGGGCTGGTTAAGCTGCTGGAAGAAAACGTGGGTAAGGATAATTTTGACCGCAACCGCATGGAGCAGGAAATGATTTATTATATTGAGAAGATTGATATAAACGAAGAACAGGTAAGGCTAAAAAACCATTGTGATTATTTTATCTCATTATTAAATGAGCATGGAGATGCTAAAGGGAAAAAATTATCGTTTGTATTGCAGGAAATAGGCAGGGAAATAAATACTACCGGTGCAAAAGCATACGATTCTGAAATACAAAAGGCGGTTGTAATTATGAAAGATGAGTTAGAAAAGGCAAAAGAGCAGGTATTAAATGTTTTGTAAGCAAAGAAGATATGGCATCTATGAGCAAGTATAATGTTAAGGTTATCTCAGTGCTGGCAGCGGCATTTTCTGTTTTGTATTTTTCCTCCTGCAAAACCAACGATTTTTTTGAACGTAACATTACCATTCCTAACCAGGAATGGGAACACTCTTTTAAGCCTTCTGTAAGTTTTGATATTTCAGATACCACCTCATTATATAATATATATGTTACGCTCAGGCATACGCACGCCTATAGCTATAATAATATATGGCTGAATATACAGTTTCAGCTTCCGGATGATACTGCCAGGCAACAGCGGGTAGAAATTCCACTTGCTTCTAATGAAGGCTGGGTTGGTACCGGCATGGATGATATATATGAAGTAAGACGTTTAATTACACCTCAACCATTCCGGTTTAAAAAATCCGGTAAAACTACTTTTACCATTGAACAGATTATGCGTGAAACGCCTTTGAGGCATATCATGAATGCCGGCATACGGGTGGAAAAAGCTGTGCGATAATGAAAAGCTTATATAAAAGAAAACGGCTTACAGTTATTACCATAGCATATTGGTTTCTCCTGATATATATTCTTACCGCCCTGGTTTTCTGGTTTGTTTCTCTCCTTAAACAAAATGACCAGATGGCATCATATAAAATGATGCAGCTAAAAATGGATCAACCGGATTATATTAACCGTGTTGCAGAGATTGAAACGGAAAAAAAGAAAAAAGAATTTCAGTATATAGGAGAGGGCGCCACATTTATGTTGTTGATATTAGTAGGCGCTGTGTTTGTATACAGGGCTACCAGGAAACAAATAAGGCTGAATAACCAGCAGCAGAATTTTATGATGGCGATAACGCATGAGTTAAAAACGCCCATCGCTGTTACCAAGCTTAACCTTGAAACACTGCTGAAAAGAAAACTGGAGGAAACACAGCAGGAAAAACTTTTAGGTAATACGCTTAAAGAAGCTAACCGCTTAAATGATTTATGTAATAATATATTACTTGCCTCACAAATAGAAGCCGGTAATTACCTGTTGAACAAGCAGGAGTTTAATCTTACAGAGCTGGTATATGAAAGCATAGATTATTTCAAAACACGGTTTCCGGCATTTACTATAAGAGAAGAACAAATAGAGGATGGCATTTATGTTAAGGGTGATGATCTTTTGCTTCAACTGGCTGTAAATAATCTTATTGATAACGCTATAAAATATTCCGGCAAACGAAAACTAATAATGGTAGGTTTAAAAAGATCGGGCAATAATGCGCTGCTGGAAATAAAAGATGAAGGTGAGGGTATATATGCTAACGATAAAAAAAGAATATTTGATAAGTTTTACAGGGCAGGTAATGAAAACACCCGGCAAGCAAAAGGTACGGGACTTGGTTTATACCTTACCAGGAAAATAATAAAAGATCATAATGGGAGCATCAGGGTTACTGATAATATCCCTTCGGGTTGTATTTTTGCCATTACATTAAGTATTGCAGAACCAGGAGAAATATGAGCACACAAAATAAAGACGGATATATATTACTGGTGGAAGATGAAGAAAACCTCCAGGAAGCTTTAAAGCTCAACCTTGAGCTTGAAGGCTATGAAGTAACCTGTGCCGGCAATGGAACCGACGCACTGAAAAAAATAAACGAAGAATATTTTGACCTGATTGTGCTTGATGTGATGTTGCCCGAGCTGGACGGTATTGGCGTAGCGGAAAATGTACGGCTTAAAAATAATGATGTGCCAATATTAATGCTAAGCGCTAAAAACAGCAATGCAGATAAAGTGCTTGGATTAAAGAAAGGTGCAGATGATTATATAACCAAGCCTTTTAATCTTGAAGAGTTATTGCTGCGTGTTCAAAAGCTCATCAACAAAAACAAAAAACTACAGGATAAAGAAACGGTAGAAGATCGTTACCTGTTTGGCAAAAACACCATTGATTTTAAGGCTCAATCTGCCACTAACTTCAGGGGAGAAAGTATTGAGTTGAGTAAGAAGGAAATAATGCTGCTTAAACTGTTGGTTGAAAATAAGAACGATGTTGTGCCCCGTGAGAAAATCCTGCAATCCGTGTGGGGATATAATGTGTATCCTACCACCCGCACCGTAGATAATTTCATTCTCAGTTTCAGGAAATATTTTGAGGAAGACAGCAGAAATCCCCGCTATTTCCAATCTATAAGAGGGGTAGGATATAAGTTTACATTGTAAGGGCTGAAAGCTCTGGGTTGTCAGCTACCAACAGTCAGCTATCAGCTTCAAAAACTGATTGTTGTCAGCATTCAAAAAAACCAGAAACCTGTAACCAGAAACCCACCTTCCCCTTTCTTAGCATTTCTTTCACAGAAATAGTTAAATTATTAACAAAGTTCTGTTACAAATGCATCTTTCGTGCGTTATATTTAAACTAATAAACAGTGCGATTGTCAAAGCACCAACAACTTAAACTTTCAGGTATGAAAACTTTGTACACATTTATATCCGTGCTCTTTACCGGGCTGATTTTACCTGCTGTGGGCGTTTCTCAAAACGAATGGCCTAAAACCATCACTGCTTCAGATGGTAGTTTGGTGAAAATATATCAATGGCAGCCAGAAGCATATACAAATGGCAATCTCCAGGCTAATGCCGCTATCTCTGTTTTGAATAAAGGTGGAGATGATCCTGTTTTCGGGATGATTTGGTTTAATGCAGACGCAGATACACGAGGTCAGCAGTTAGACGTACAGTCTGTAAATGTAAGTGAGGTAAAACTTCCTAATGAAACGGATCAGCATAAGCTGGATCAGTTGCGTGATGATATAGCAAATGCAATGTCCCGCTGGAATATGTCGATTCCTTTAAGTGAAATAAACAGCGCTTTAAAATTGAACCAGGAAGAAACAAGATTATCTTCCAACATCAATAATAATCCTCCCAAAATATTATACACCAGCACCCCCTCTTTACTTGTGGTAATTGATGGTGCGCCTAAATTACAGATGAATAGCAAATGGAATGTTCAAACTGTTGTAAACACTCCGTTTATCATCGTTAAAAATAATGATGGCAGATTCTACCTGTATGGTGGCAAACATTGGTATGTGGCATCATCTGCAACAGGTCCGTTTAATATAACAACAAATGTTCCATCCAATCTTGAAACCATCCAGGCCGATATAGCCGCAGCTAATAAAGATAATAATGTGCAGCAGGAAGAAAGCGGCAATATCATCTCAAATATTATTGTAAGCATTGAGCCTGCAGAATTGTTGCAGTCAAACGGTGAACCCAATTTTACCTCAATACAGGGAACGAACCTGTTGTATGTAAAAAATTCCAACAACGATATTTTTATGGATGTTGATGGTCAGCAGTATTACGTATTGCTTTCGGGACGCTGGTATCGCTCATCAGCGCTTGATGGTAAATGGCAATATATAGCATCTGATAAACTGCCTGCTGATTTCGCAAATATTCCTGAGGGCTCTCCTAAAGATAATGTATTGGCAAGTGTAGCAGGAACGCTTGCGGCAAAAGACGCAGTAATGAATGCACAGGTGCCGCAAACAGCAAAGGTTGATCGCAGAAGTGCAAAAGCAGATATTCAATATGATGGTGATCCGCAGTTTGATGACATTGAAGGAACTGATATGGATTATGCAGTAAATACTTCCGGACAGGTAATACGCTGGAGAGGTAACTACTATGCCGTAGATAATGGCGTGTGGTTTCAATCATATAGTGCAATGGGGCCATGGAGCGTAGCGGTTGAGCGTCCTTATGCAGTTGCATATATCCCTGCCAGTTATCCGGTATACGGAATGAAATATGTATATGTATACGACGTAACTCCTGATTATATATATATGGGTTATACGCCAGGCTACCTTAATACATACGTATATGGACCAACAGTGGTTTACGGAACAGGTTATTATTACCGCCCATGGTGGGGAAGACATTATTTTGCCCGCCCGTATACCTGGGGATTTAATATGCATTATAACCCGTGGACGGGTTGGGGCTTTGGCTTTGACTACAACTGGGGTTGGTTTAATATAGGTTTTGGTTCATACAGCCCCTGGGATTATTGGGGCGGATGGTGGGGGCCGTCTATATATCGTCCTTCTTACTACCGGAACGGATATTATGGAGGTCATTATAATTATGGAGGCTACTATGGTAATTACTATGGGCGCCGTGGCGGTAACAGGTATATGGCAAACAATGTGAACATCTATCGCAACAACAATATATATAATAACCGCAGAGACGTGGTAACAAGAGACAATCGCAGAATAGGCTCTTATACCAGAACACCATCTTCTCCCGGAAGATATGATAATGCCCGGCCTTCTGTTCAAAGGAACGCAGGTATGAATAATAACAGCAGACCATCTGTTGTAAGAAGAGAAGGCTCTTTTGATGGAGGGCGTTCACCAAGAGTAAATAATGGACAGCCTTCAAATAATGGTTTTAATAATCAAAATGGAACAAGACCTTCAAGAGGTTTTGACAGGAATGCCGGCAATGTAAATAATAGTGGTAATGCGAACCGGGGAACAACCCTTCCTGCAAGAGACAACAGTGTAAGAAATAATGAACCTGTGAGGAGGCAATTTGCAGAAAGAAATAGCCAGCAGCCGGTCTTTAACAGGTCAGAAAGAGCGCAGGCAGATCAACGGCAGAATAACGATGCTGTAAGAATGCAGCAGCAAAGAAATCTTGAACAGCAAAGACAGCAGCGGAGTTTTGACCAGCCAAGGCAGCAGCCCGTTCAGCAAAGAAGCTTCGACAGACCATCAAATAATAACCGTAGTTCGGGAGGTGATGGCGGAAGAAGTAGCAGACCTTCCGGTGGAAATGATGGCGGCAGGGTGAGAAGAGGGTAACATTGCTTAAAATTTTGTACTTACATATATAAAAAGGAGAAATAATAGAGATATTATTTCTCCTTTTTTTATTAAATCGATAGATTTGCGCCATATTTTAAAGTATCAGCCCTGTATTTCAGCCTGATATCATAACTTTACCAATACCTTACATCTCAAAAAACAACGAAATGAAATTGAAGTATTTTTTTCTTTTGGCTGTTGCTCCTGCCTTCCTTTTTTCTTGTGTGAGCAGCAAAAAATTTAAAGCTGCACAGGCGCAGTTAGACTCTTTAAACCAGGCAAACTCTAAATTGCAGGGCGATTTTAAGCTTTGTGAAGATACAAAAGCTGAAGCTGAACGCCAGAAAACAGCTTATGAAGCACAGATTGCTGACTTAAATAAACAGCTTTCTTTCCTGAAAGATAATAATACAACAGCTTTAAAACAGTTGGAAGACCTTTCAGTTATCTCCACAGCTCAGGCTGAAAGTATTAAAAAATCTCTTGAGAATATAGGTGCTAAAGATGCATATATACAGGATTTGCAAACCGCAATGGCACGCAAAGATTCTTTAAATATGGCGCTTGTAATGAATCTTAAAGGCGCTATCGGAAATCTTGACGATCAGGATATCAATGTAAAAGTTGATAAAGGTGTTGTATTTATCGATATCTCTGATAAACTTCTCTTTAAAAGCGGTAGCTATGATATTACCGACAAAGCAAAAGAAGTATTGGGTAAAGTTGCGCAGGTGTTGAAAGCACAACCCAATATTGAATTTATGGTTGAAGGTCATACAGATAATCTTGGCTATAGTAAAGGTGTATTGCTTGACAACTGGGATTTGAGTGTTAAAAGAGCTACATCCATAGTAAGGGTATTACAAAAACAATATGGTATAGAACCTGCTAAGATGGTGGCTGCAGGGCGTAGCGAATATATTCCTGTTTCTGATAACAATACTGCTTCAGGAAGAGCTGCCAACCGCAGAACAAGAATATCTATTCTGCCTCAGCTTGATCAGTTCTTTAAATTGCTTGAGCCGAATAAATAAACTTTGATTCAGCAAAATATTATAAGAAGAAAGCCATCCGCTGAGGATGGCTTTCTTCTTTATGGATAAGATATTAAAGTTTCTTCCGGAAAAAATATGGTACCTGATACCATACCCCTTAACCTTTGAAAAATTGAACCTGCTAACCTGATCTGGGAAACCGGGAGAACATGTGTGATTGATTAAAATTTGTAGGCTAATGAAATGCCTGCTCCTAAATTCTTTAAGTTTGTTTTACTAATTTCTGTAGTTGCACCATCAATCCCGGAGTTGACTTTATTTAACCCTAACTGTCCGTTTAGCTGAAAGCTTAAACCATTATTTAACTCATATCCTATTAATGCATTAGCTCCAAAATCCCATGGTCTTATATAGTAGAAGTTATCGTTTATATATTCTAAAGCTGTGATCGTATTTTTAAACCTGGCATCAAGTTCAGTAACTGTACTACCTTCTTTTCTTTTATTTTGACCATTGATGCCATATGCTATATATGGCCCTGCTCCCAATAGCAATCTGCCATTCCTGAGTTCTGGTTTGAAAAGTAGGTTAACCGGTAGTTCAATGTAGGCGGTTTTTTGAATTATTTCCTGATTTCCGCTTTTACTTTTTGCCCCTTTAACAGCATATAATAGTCCTGGCTGTAGATAAAATACAGGTGTTACAAGCATGTCTGCAGTAATGCCTGCATGAAAACCTGGTTGAAAATCGGTTCCCTTGGTATTGCCATAATATTTATCATTTTCGTAGTGGTTACTTCCATAAAATTTTTGAAAATTAACACCGGCACGAATTCCAAATTTTACAAGTTTATCATCATTTTTTTGAGCATATGCTCCTGTAAAACCTGCTGTTAAAAGCGCAATAATCAGAAACTCTTTTTTCTTCATAATAGGTTGTTTTTTGTGGCGCAAATATAAAGTCTCGTTACTAATAGCATGTGTTTCTACCAGGCTCTTTTATTAAAGAGTTCTTAAATATGCTTTAGCTGTGTTATTTCAATCCATATTTTTCTTTATATCTTTCATACAACTGTGTTTGTTTATTAGCAAGGCTAACCAATCTGCCTTGTATAAAAGCATGTGTAACAATGCTGCTTTTCATATCAAGAATATCTCCTTCGCTCACTACAATATTTGCATCTTTACCCACTTCAAGAGAGCCGGTTTTATCATCAATGCCTAAAATTTTCGCTGCGTTTAAAGTTATTGCACTCAATGCTTCTTCTTTGGTTAAACCATAAGCCGCAGCTGTGCCGGCATTAAAACTTAAGTTGCGGAAACGGGTGTTATCCATATTGTCATTCAGTGCAAATAATACTCCTGCTTTTTGTAAAGCTGCAGGCGTTTTATATGGCTGATCAACATCTTCATCTTCTGTTGCAGGCAATTCATGCTCAGTGCCAAGTATTACCGCTATATTATGCTGTTTAAGCAAAGGCGCTATCTGCCAGCTCTCACTGCCACCAACAATTACAACAGAAAATCCAAATTCTTTTACAAAGTCTGCTGCTGCAAGCATTTGCTTTACCTGGTCTGCGTGAATAAACAGTTTCTGGCTTTTATCAAATAAACCCTTTACAGCAGCAAGTTTTAAATTGGTTTGTGTATGTTCAGTTTCCTGCTGGTATGATTTTGCTTCAGCAAAAAAACTTTTTAACTCTTCAATTTTTTGCAATGCCTGTTTTTCAGCATCAACGGGAGTTTGTGGTTGTGCTGCCATAAAGAAACGCCCTCCGCGCTGCGGAAGAAAAGAGGGGAATGTAACATGAATACCATTATCTGTTTTATAAGCCGCGTCTTCCCAGTTCCATGCATCCAGTTGCACAACAGAAGATGAGCCGCTCATAAAACTTCCCTGCGGCGATACATTTGCCAGCAGTATTCCGTTTGCTTTTAAAGTATTGATGATTTTTGAATCTGTGTTATAAGAAACGATAGAACGTATATTGGGATTGAGCTCTCCCAATTCACGATAGTCGTTTGAACCTCTTACCCCTGATGCTATTTCTCTTAACCCGAGATCGCAATCAGGAAGGATTAAACCCGGATAAATATGTTTCCCTTTTGCATCGAATACTTTTACATCACCCTGGGGCACAGGAATATTTGTGCCTATTTTTTCAATTTTACCATTGGTTACCTGTATGGTGGTATTCTCCAATACCTGGCCGGTTCCCGTATGTACAGTGCCGTTAGTTATAAATAAAAGTCCTTTATATTCCGGCGCAGGATATACATCATCCTGGGCTGTTGCAGCAACTGCAAAAAGAAGCATGAATAATATAAAATATGTCAGTTTTTTCATCTCTTGATTTTTTGATCTGATAAGAAATTTCAGTGCATTAACGGGTGGTATTTCCTTCCGACTGGCGGCCGGTTTTATCATCATGGTTGCTGTCGCCATCATGTTGATGTTCACCACAGCCTAATACAATTTGTACGCTCGGTTTAAATGGCGCTACAGGCCCTCCGGCTTTTTTCTCGCCAACCAGTTTTTGAATAATCCTGTTTCTTTCGGCAGAAATATTACTGCGCATTACCAGGTCTTTTACCCTGTCAAAGTATACTATTCCATCAACTATTGTTTTTTCTGCTTTGGCATATATGCTCAATGGGTTATCACTCCACAACACCACATCAGCATCTTTACCCACTTTAATGCTTCCTGTTTTATCATTAATGTGAAGCGCTTTAGCAGGATTGATGGTAACCATATTCAGCGCTTCTTCTTCACTTACACCACCATATTTAACTGTTTTTGCAGCTTCCTGGTTTAGCCTGCGTGCCATTTCAGCATCGTCAGAATTGATACAAACATTTAATCCCATCTTTTGCATTATAGCAGCATTGTAAGCAATCGCATCTGCAACCTCCATTTTATATGCCCACCAGTCCGAGAAGGTAGATACGTTAGATCCATGCGCTTTCATCTTATCCGCTACTTTATATCCTTCAAGAATATGTGTGAAGGTATTGATGCGAAACCCAAACTTTTCTGCTACACGCATAGTATAGGTTATTTCTGTTTGTACATAAGAATGGCAGGTGATGAATCTTTTCTTATGCATAATTTCTACCAGTGCATCCAGCTCAAGATCTCTTTTTACCGTATTCCAGGGGCTTACGGATACAGCACCTTTTTTACCTGCACTTTTTATTGAGGAAGCTTTTGCAATGGCATTCTCATAATCTTTTGCTCGTTGAAAAGCATCCATCAATACCTGTTCAACACCCATCCTCGTGTCAGGAAAGCGATTATTAGCAGGCGAAGTTGTTCTCTTTACATTTTCGCCTAATGCAAATTTTATAAATGGATCTGCTCCTTTAAATTTCAAACCTTCATCATCTGCACCCCAGCGGAGTTTTATTAATTGCGTTTGCCCGCCAATGGTATTTGCTGAACCATGCAGAATATGAGAAGTGGTAACGCCTCCGCTTAACTGGCGATAGATATTAATATCATCCGGGTTTAAATTGTCTCCTATTCTTACTTCAGATGTTACGGATTGTGCACCCTCATTTATAGAAGCAGTTGCAATATGAGAATGCTCATCTATAATGCCCGGGGTAAGATGTTTACCTGTTCCATCAATAATGGTAGCCGAAGCGTCAGAAAGATTTTTGCCAACCTGAGCAATTTTGCCGGCTTTAAGTAATACATCTGTATTTTCTAATTTTCCTGCTTCGTCTGAGGTCCATACTGTGGCATTTTTAATAAGAATAGTATGTGCTGATGGTAAGCTGTCCCATCCGTAACTGCCAAACGGGTAAGTGATTTTTGCAAGCGGTTTAGCAGCGTTTTTCTTAGCAGTATCGGGCTTAGATTCAGCAGCTTTAGCAAATGTTGCATTCCAAAGTACCGGTGCGCCGTTTGCATTGGCGCCATTACCCATCCATGTATCGTTGCTAACGGTACCGGTCAGGCGAATAGTTGATTTTGATTTCTTCTCAGGAGGGAAACTGATGTTCACTATCTTTCCATTAAAGCTGAATTTTGTGGTAAGCGTATCTCCATCAATTACGGAGGCTGATTTGCTGTTTTTTACAGAAAGCGTATATCTTTTTGTGGTATTCTCAGGCTCCTGCACAGATAAGTTATACATCGCATTAATATCATTCCAGTTTTCGTTGTTCACATCATACTTTTCGCCCTGCACCCAGTTTTGGTATATGGTTGTTTTTTCATCAAACACAGCGCCGGAGGTAATTAAAAAGCTGGCAGTTTTGCCTGCTTCAATGCTGCCTGCCTTATCGTATATACCTAACAAAGTTGCTGGTGTTTTTGTAAGGGCTTCCAAAGCCTTGGTTTCGCTGAGCCCGGCTTCTATAGCCTTTCTTACATTGACTAAAAACAATTTGGTATCTTTTAAATCAGCAGGCGTTAAACAAAAATCTATACCGGCTTTTTCGAAAGCTGCCGGATTGGTTACCGCGAGCTCCCAATGTTTTAAATCGTTCAGCGAAACTCTTTTTGCATCATCCGGGTCTTCTACATCTATCGCTTCAGGATAATTGAGCGGGAGTATATAAGCTGCTTTTGTTTTTGCAATCTCCTGTATACGCTGGTACTCATTTCCTCCACCTTTAATAATATACTGTATACCAAACTCGTCGCCAATCCTGTCGGCACGTATATCCTGCCATTTGTCGTTGGCTTCAAATATCTGTGGCAGGTTTTGAATATCATTCCATGCTTTCAGGCTTAGGTTTACACCTTCAGTTGCCGGATTATTTTTGTACCATAGCGCGTCTAAATAAGTTTGCCGCAACAAAGCAATAGCGCCCATTAAACTGCCGGGATAACTTTGTGTTGAAGTGCCCTTATTGAAAGAATAATGCGCTGAAGCTTTTTCTTTGATGATGGTAAGATTCTCTTTTATATCAGCTAATGATACAACGGTACCGGTTCCACGGGCTATGCCATCTTTTTGATGCGTAAGCACAGTGCCGAAACCAATATCACGCAGTGCTTTTGCTTTTGCTGCATCTGCTGCAAAAATGGAAGCGCCATTTATGTCAGCTTTTATGGCCTGGTTCCAGCCGTATGCACCTTTTGTATTTGAGGTTAATTGTGCCGGAGCGCTGTAATTAAATGGTGCAGCGGAGCGCTGAGGCGCCGGTATGCCATAGTCACTGTATATATCAATAAACGAAGGAATAAGATATTTACCTTTACAATCAATAATTACAGCTTCTTTAGGCACAGGTATACTGGTTCCCACAGCAATTATTTTACCTTTTTTTATAATAACTACAGCATTTTGTAGTGTGGTTTGAGCATCTTTTACAACGGTAGCATTGGTAAAAGCGTAATAGCCTAAACGTTCGTCGGCAATACCATTTACCGGAAATGTTTGCTGTGCGGAAATTTGCTCGTACAGCATAAATAAAATAGCGAGGAAACTAAGTATCCTTTTCATCAGCAGAATGTTTAAACGTGAGAAGAAAATTGGAAGTTAATGTAAAATCTCGTTTAAAATGCTTATTTACCTATGGGGCTTGAGTATTAAACGGCATTCTTTGTCTCTCATACCTGTTTACTCTTATACCCGGTTCTTGTATGTGAATTAACGCTTGGGCTATCTCGTATGCTATAAATTTTTTTTTAATGAGAAGGATATCATTATATGCTGCCGGCTATTTATTTATATTAACAGTATGCTTATGCCGGTATACTGCGGCCCAATCCGTTCATATCGACAAACCTTATACGCAGGATTACAGTATCAAGTATTTTTCTGAAACCCCGGACCTTGTTCTGTATAAAGCATATGAAGACCGTAATGGCTATATTAAGCTCATCACATCAAAAGGTTTAATGCGTTTGCGTGGAGGAGAATTTTTGTACCCTGGCACTATCGTTGTCGACAGCAGCTATCGTTCTCTCAATAAAAGAAATATTGCTTCGTTGGGACTTTATCAAAACCAGTTCATATTTGGGGATGATAAAGCCATCTTCAGTAATGCATGGGCAGGTGCATTATTTTTAAAGCATACACTCGGTTCAGTAAATGTTTTCAGTGGCGGAAAGAATTTTTCTTTTCTTATATCAGACGGTAAAAAGCTGCAATATTTAAAACGCAACTCAGTATTGTGGGATGGTAGTGCAGATACGCCTGTGTTAGATATTGCTTATGATAATAGCGCGGACAAGTTTTATATTCTCACTTCGAACAAAATCAGTTCATGGTCTCCGGCTGATAAAGATTTATCAACGATTTTTACGGCGGATAGCCTCACGGCATTTACCTTATATAAAAATGCAAAGCAAATTATTGCAGGCACAAGCAATGGATATATGGTAATAGATATTGCTACGAAAAAACAAATTGGTGAAATAAAACGCAAGCTTCCGTGGTCAGAGATTACAGCGATAACTGCTATAGGAGATAAGTTGTGGTTTGGTTCAAAACGTGGTGCTTTTATGCTTAAAGATGATGGCAGGTATAATTATTATGCTTCTAAGAGATGGCTGCCATCTGATGAGGTTACACAGATATCTGCCGGCTCAGATGGTAGTGTGCTTGTGTTAACCAAAGCAGGGCTTGGGAAAATATGTTTTAAACAAATGACCCTGGCAGAAAAAGCTGTATTTTATGATAAACAGGTTAGGCAAAGGCATATACGTAACGGCTTTAATGCAACTGTTGAAGGAATGAAAGACGGTGATCTTTCAACAGGCTTTATGGAAGATTCGGATAACGATGGTTTATGGACTTCGATGTATCTCGGTGCTGAAGCGTTTCGCTATGCGGTTACAAAATCTCCGGAAGCTTTGCAGCATTGCCGTGAATCGCTTGATGCAATGGAAAGACTTTATTCAATAAACCCGATAAAAGGATTTCCTGCAAGATCTTTTGAAAGGCGCGGATATGCACTTTACGACAGAAAAGCATGGCGCCCTGCAGACGACCCTGAGTGGGAATGGAAGTCTACCACAAGTAGTGATGAAGTCATTGGACATATTTTTGTTTTTGCAGTATTAGCCGAGCTGGTTGATGATGCAGGTGTAAAAAGCAAATCGATCAGGTTAATTGATTCACTGATGCAGCATATTATTGATCATGATATGTATTTGATAGACTGGGATGGCAAGCCTACGCTTTGGGGTAAATGGAACCCGGATTATGTAAATAGTCACCCCGAGTCAGTTGGTGACAGAAAAATCAATTCATCCAATATTATAGGCATGCTGCAAACAGCTTATCATTTCACTAAAAAAGAAGTGTATAAGAAAAAGGCATTTGAATTAATGAATAAATACGGCTATCTGAAAAACCTGATGCAGCCAATGAGAAATATAGGGCGTGCGGAGGAAGGTGCAAGCGACTGGAGCAAGATGCTCTCCGAAGGCTGGAACCACTCAGATGATGAAATGTATTTTCTTGGCTATTGGGGACTTTACCGTTATGCTTTTAATGATACACTTAAAGTGAAATTCAAAGCGTCTATCATTGACCATTGGGAAGCTGAGCGCCCCGAAAAAGATGGCGCCTGGAATATTTTTACAGCGCTTACAGGCATAAAAAATTTCGATCTTAAAGAAGCTATATGGTATCTGCAGGAATACCCTTTGGATATGGTTGGCTGGACCGTTCACAACAGCGACCGCAAAGACATAGAATTTATAGCGCCAAACTTCAGAAATCAAACCACAAAAGAAGTATTGCCCCCGGATGAATTAAGAATAAGCCGCCACAATGCAAACAGGTTTGGACTGGATGGTGGAAGCAATGGCCGTGATGAGCATAGTGCCGGCGATATATGGCTGCTGCCTTACTGGATGGGGCGCTACCTCGGCGTTATTAAATAACGGTTACCCATAACCGTTTTAATAAATTATTATGAATTAAAATATACCACTGGCATTATTTTCGCGTTTTAGTCACTCCTTTTTACATATCAGCCAATAGATATCTGAATGTTGAATGATTGAAAATGTTGTTATGCGCAAATGAAATATCCGTGCATTTGTGGCGAAAAATCATTGTATAATTATTAAACTAAAACGCATCTGAACCAGTATGACTATCCCGTGTTTGCATAAACGCATTGCTATTATCCCGGGCGTATTGTGTTTGGCTTTTAGTTTACATATAAATGCACAGGATACTTCTTCAGGACTGATACGCTTTTTTAAAATAGAAAAAGCAACCACCAAAAATGCGGTTCATCTCAACTGGGCCATTGCAGCAAAAAATAACGACAGCGTTCATGTAATCATTGAGCGTTCTGTTGATGGGCAAAAGTTTCAGTTGTTAGAAATGATGCCTCCTTACTTCGCCGGCATGGATTCCAACTATAATTATACAGACGATCTGCCACTATCTGACAGCAGCTTTTACCGCATTAGCTGTACAACCAATGGACGGTTTTCTGGTTATGCGGTGCAAAAGGTAAATTTCTTTTCCCGACCCAAAATTGAAATAAGCGTGATGCCCAACCCGGTATTTAATAATGCTTCTGTTATTATACAAACCGAAGAAACAGGCGATATAAACTGCATGCTGTACGACCTTAATGGTAAAACCATCCGTACTTACCAGTTTAAGAAAACGGCTTATTATGCCCAGCATATATTAGATATGTATAATGTTCCCAAAGGCGAGTATATATTAAATATAAGGGGAACGGGTATTAACGAGTCAAAGCGGATACTGAAGCAGTAGAAGCCCTATCTTTGCGCCGTTATGATGAGCAAGAAGTCGTTCCTGGCAATTTTGATGGCACTTTTTCTTCCTTTAACCTGTTATTTTTTACTGAAACATTTTAGTGCCGAAGCAGTTGTAATGCCTAAAAGGTATTTCTATGACAGCGTGCGCACTGTTACCGAATACGGCAAAACCACAGAAGATACGGTATGGCATAAAGTAAGCAATTTTACACTCACCAACCAGCTTGGCAAGCAGGTTTCTCTAAGTGATTTTAAAGATAAAATCATTATTGCCGATTTCTTTTTTACTTCCTGCCCCAGCATTTGTCCGTCACTCACACGTAATATGAAGCGGCTGCAGGATGCCTTCAACAAAACAGATACTGTTGTAAGATTTATATCCTTTAGTGTTGACCCTTTAAGAGATACTCCCGAAAAGCTTAAAAAATATGCTGATAAATATGGCATCAACCCTGATACATGGTGGTTGCTTACCGGTAGCAAAGAGGAGATTTATAATATAGCCAAACAGGAATTTAAAGCCAATATTGCCGATACAAATGTTGATACAAATTTTATTCATACCGAACATTTCTTTATGCTGGATAAAGAACGTGTGGTGAGAGGCTGGTATAAGGGATTGGATAGTATTCATCTGAATAAGCTGGCTGATGATGTGGTACTGCTGATGCTGGAAAAGGATAAAAAGAAAAAACGAAAACTGTTTGGAGATTAGTTGAAATGTAATATCCGCGTTCATCTGCGTTTCAAATCTGCGTACATCTGCGGGCTTATTTCTCCAACTGATATCAGCGAATAAGGTAAACTATAATAATATAACTGACTATATGCTTCAGGCTCAGATAAAAAAAAATGATAAACCGGCTAAACTGTTTATATGGGTTGTTTCCTTTATAGTGTTTGCAGCGGTGGTAGTGCTCAGCAGAGTTAAGGTTGATGCTGACCTAGGTTTTGATGTACATAATTTTGCATTATTCAATGCTGTTGTTAATTCTATAGTATCTGTTTTATTAATAGCCGGGTTGATCGCTGTGAAACAGAAAAAGTATGTTCTTCATAGAAATATAATGATAGCGGCATTGATCTGTTCCGTGCTTTTCCTGCTGTCCTATATATGCCATCATCTGTTTGCAGGCGAAACAAGGTTTGGAGATACAAACCATGATGGCATAGTGAGTGACGAAGAAAAAGCCGCCGCCGGCGGGCTAAGAACTTTTTATTATATCATTCTCGGTACACATATTCCATTAGCCGGTATCATTTTACCATTTATATTATTCACTGCGTATCGTGGGTTAACTGCTGAGTTTGCACAGCACAAAAAAATAGCAAGAATTACCTGGCCCATCTGGCTATATGTATCTGTAACAGGCGTATTGGTATACTTAATGATTAGTCCATACTATTCATAAAAGCATATTCTGCCTAAAACAAAGTAGTAATGCAACAATTGTTCTTTAACAGGGCATATAGATAATTCTTTTATGAAGAAAACATATTTATTATTGCACATCGCCGTAATACTTGCAGGCTTTACGGGTGTTTTTGGAAAACTTATTTCGCTTAATGAAGGGTTGCTAGTTTGGTACAGGGTATTTTTCTCTTCCGTTATTTTGTTTTTCATTGTAAAAATGTTCCATATTCAAGGCGGCGTCTCTTTTAAAGAGAAGTTGAATATTGCCAAAGCCGGCATGTTAATAACCATACACTGGATATTTTTTTATGCCAGCATCAGGTATTCAAATATTTCCATTGGTGTTGTTTGCTATTGCCTTACCAGTTTTTTTACTGCGGTGTTTAAACCATTAATTAACAGGAGCAGGTTTATACCTTCTGAGCTATTGCTGAGTGTATTAACGGTATTTGGCATCAGTCTTATCTTTCATTTTGATACATCTTACCGGTTAGGTATTGGGTTAGGTTTTATTTCATCGGCATTTGCCGCGTTATATACTATTTATAATGAAAGGCTGGTTAAAAAGTATGATAGCAGGTTTATGAATTTTTACCAGATGCTCGGAGGTACCATCGGCTTAGGTATTTTACTTCCTGTTTACCTGCATTTTTTCCCGGTTCAGCATTTCCTGCCCGGCTTAAAAGATACATTCTACCTGGTTTTATTATCACTGTTTTGTACTGTGGGTTTGTATGTATTGTTTGCCGAAGTATTAAAAAAGATACCGGCATTTACGGTAAACCTCACCTTCAGTCTTGAACCTGTTTACGCCATCATTTTAGCATTCCTTTTTTTTAATGAAAATAAAGAAGTAAATTTTTCTTTTTACCTGGGATTGTTTTTTGTGATGGCATCAGTTGTTTTACAAACAGTTGTTTCTGTAAGGAAAAAAGTGTAAAAAGAAAAGCTGTTGCAGGGTATTAATAAGGATATCAGTATTAGAGCAAATTGTTTATTACTACGTATTTATTGATGATAAATAATTATCCATATAACTCCTGGTGAATAGACTTTTTATCATAGCCCATTGCTACAATTCTTTGCCTGGCTTCATCAATCATATTTTTCCAGCCGCATAGAAAGAAGTAGGCGGGAGGTTTGTGTTGCATAAGCGTTTCATATACTCCATGCACATAACCTGTATTTCCATCCCATACCTCTCTTGATAATGTAGGAATATAATGAAACAACGGTACGTTCTCTGCGAGATGCTGCAATTCATCATAATATAAGATATTGCATTTTTCACGGCAGCCAAAAATGAGGTAGATATCCCTGTGAGCGATGTTGTGCATGTCAATATAATGGATCATGCTTCGAAAAGGTGCTACGCCTGTGCCGGTACAAATAAGAAACAGCTCTTTATCTAACTGCTCAGGTAAAGTAAATACACCAGCCGGCCGCGGAATGTGAATACAGACCCTTCTTTTATTTTATTAAAAATATAAGTTGTACCGGCACCTCCTTCCAATAATACGATTACCAGTTCAAATACATTAGTGCCATCCGGCCAGGAAGCGATTGAATAACTGCGCCAGCGTTTTGCCGGCTTTTCATCAATGGGTAAATCGAGCGTAACAAACTGGCCGGGCTTAAAATCGAAATTATCCGTATCCGTTACTTTTATCCAATACCTGCGTGTAAGCGGGGCTTCTTCTTTAATGCGAATTACAACGCCTTCACGCCATGGTAATGATGACATAAAAAAGAGTTTTCAGTGATGGAAGCTGTTAGTGGAACCTGTATAAAGATAAGGAAAAAGCATCGGGTATATGTTTTAACGCAAGGTGAGCAAAGGACAAGAGGGGAGATACCCATGGGTTTGGGTGACAGCATTTAGCTGCAGGGTTTCCAACCTTCAAAAGGTTGGAAACCCTTTACCATATTTGTAGTACTAAGAACAACTTGTATGAGCCGGCTTTACATTTATTCAGACAGCCCACCTTTTCCTGTATACAGTTTCAACGGGCCGTCAAGCTTTAATTCAAGCACAGTCATATACTCATCCATAGCAGCTTCGGGAATATTATCTATATATACCAAACCCGGTACAGGGCTCCATGAAATTTTGCCAACAATTTTATGATTGAGTTGCTGCCCGTTGCCAATAACTTTTATACTGTTGATTTTGTTATTTAGCCCTTTAATTACCAGTTTACCCGCATTTTTAGCAGGAACAAATAAATACAGTGTAGATGAATCTTTAGATAAAGTGCTTGCTCCATAAAAATGCCCGGGCGGTAGCCCTGCTATTGTGTTGAAAACAGCTGCTGAATGTTTATTCGTCCACTTACCCAGTTCTTTTAAAAGATTAACCTGCTCAGCAGGTATCCAGCCATCTTCACGCGGGCCGATATCAAACAGCAGGTTGCCGCCATTACTTATCACGTCCGTAAAAATAGTAATCAGCTCGTATGGAGTTTTATAAGCGCTGTCATCCGGATGATAGCCCCAGTTATTGTTTGAAGTCATGCAAAGTTCCCATATTCTTGAAGGCCTGGTTACAGGAAAATTCTGCTCCGGGGTGTCGTAATCACCTTTTCCTGTAAGTCTCGCATTAATTATTGCATCTGGATTGCGCTGCAGGATCATTGACCGCACCTTATCTGCCTGCCATTCTTCCGCACTATGCTCCCAATCGCCATCAAACCAAAAAAGATCAGGGTTATAAATATCGCTTAACTCTTTTATCTGTTTTTGATAAAAAGACAGGTAACGCTTCCATCTCATTGTATCATTCTTAACCTCGTACCTGCTGCTGTCTTTTGTAAAACCGGGGTAGTCCTGGTGGCTCCAGTCTAATATGGAGAGATAAGCGCCCGCTTTAAGTCCTGCGTTGCGGATAGCTGTAAAGAAAGGGGTAAGTACGTCCTTACGCGCAGGCGTAAGTTTTGCGGTGCTCATGTTATTGGCTTTTGTATCCCAAAGGGCAATGCCATCATGATGCTTGGTAGTGATGACCGCGTATCTGGCTCCGGATTCTTTGATAAGCTGCGCCCAGGATTCAGGATTATAGTTTTTAGCGGTAAAGCCGTTGAGCTGCTTCATATAATCCTGGTAAGGCATTTTTTTATTGTAAAAAGCCCAGCTTTCATCAATGCCGTTAACCGAATAAATACCCCAATGTATAAAAATGCCCAGTTTGGCATCTTTAAACCATTGCATTTTGTCGGCAGAAACATTGGTTTGAGCCTGTAATGAAAATTGTGTAATAAGGCAGGTGACAGCTATAAGTAATTTATTCATTGAATTTGCTTTAATACTATTGCGTTAGATGAAGGTAAAACTTGTTATTATAAAATTTTTTGGAAGTGCAAAGATTTTTTAAAAAGCATTAATCAGAAGTATAGTTTTAAATTTTTTCATTGATCTTTTTGTTTTTTTAAATTAAGTTACGTTATTTTAACATTAAATTGAGGATATTACCTTTTCCTAAACCAAATGGCTGCTAAAAACTCGCTATATCGTAAGAAAATTATCAATAATCTCTATTTCTCGAAAATGCTTTCCTGTGCGGAAATCAGTGAGCAAATCGGGAAAAGCCTTTCTCTTACAGCCAAAATTTTAGCCGAATTATTAGAAGAAGGCCAGGTGGTAGAAACGGGTTATGCGCCGTCAAGTGGTGGACGCCGTCCGCAAATGTATGCGCTTGAACCGGGTATAATGTATACCGTTGCCGTTGCCATGGACCAGTTTGTTACAAGGTTAGCGGTTATTAATATGCACAATGATTATGTTGGAGAAGTGGAAACGCTTGATCTGAATCTTTCGAAAGAGAGCGATGCATTAGCCAGGCTGGTTACGAAAATTGAGCAAACTATCCGGCAATCAGGAGTAAGTAAAAATAAGATAGTGGGCATAGGTATCAGTATGCCGGGCTTTATCAATTCAAATGACGGCGTAAATTATTCTTTCCTCGAAGCATATAAAGATGGCATTACTACATATATATCTTCACAAACCGGTCTTCCTGCTTACCTCGATAATGATTCAAGCATAATAGCCCTGGCGGAGCAAAAATTTGGTGTTGCCAGCAAATATGAAAATGTGATGGTGATTAATATAGGGTGGGGCGTGGGCGTGGGTTTAATTATGGGAAAAACACTGTTCAGGGGTGATGATGGTTTTGCAGGAGAGTTTAGCCATATTCCGCTTTTTCAGAACGGGAAATTATGCAGTTGCGGAAAAAGCGGCTGCCTGGAAACCGAAGCATCGCTGACTGCAGTAATTGAGAAAGCAATTGCCGGTTTATCTGCCGGCAGAACATCTGTATTAAAAGCGGAACAATTTAGTGTTGACGCACCTGAAAAATGTGGAAACGCCATTTTTGATGCTGCTGCACGCGGTGATCGTTTTGCGGTAGAGTTGTTATCTGAAGCCGGCTATAATATTGGGCGCGGAATTGCCATTCTCATACATCTTTTAAATCCCGGGCTTGTAGTATTAAGCGGGCGCGGGTCGGTTGCAGGCAAAATTTTGCAGGCGCCTATCCAGCAGGCGTTGAACGAACATTGCATACCACGGCTGGCTGCCAATACCAGGATCATGGTTTCAGACATTGGCACTAATGCCCAACTGATAGGGAGCTCTGCCCTTGTAATGGAAAAGTATGAGAAAGTGATAGCTGCAAAAAAGAAAGTGCAGGAAGTTGCATAAGCCAATCACTTAATTTTGGTAACTCATCAAAAAAGTACAGCAATATGTTTACCCGCAGAAAATTTTTGCAATCATCTGTTTTAGGATCGGCTGCTGTTTTATCAGATAAAAAGTCGTTGGCGCAACCCGCATTACCTGGCGTGGTGAAAGGGCAGGCCATTGTGGTATCTACCTGGGATTTTGGAAAAGCAGCCAACGCGGCAGCATGGGAGGTACTTGCAAAAAAAGGCCGTGCTTTAGATGCTGTTGAAGCAGGTGTAAGGGTTCCCGAGGCAGACCCCACCAATCAAACGATAGGTTACGGAGGCTTGCCTGACCGGGACGGGCATGTGACGCTTGATGCCTGCATCATGGATGAAAACTATAATTGCGGCTCGGTAATGGCTTTGGAGCATATTGTTCATCCCATATCTGTTGCCCGGCTGGTAATGGAAAAAACGCCGCATATTGTGCTGGTGGGAGAGGGTGCTTTGCAATTTGCTTTGGCAAACGGGTTTAAAAAAGAAAACCTGCTTACACCCGAAAGCGAGAAAGCCTGGAAGGAATGGTTAAAAACAGCTAAATACGAGCCGGTGATGAATATTGAGAATAAGCTGTATGGTAAAGATAAAGACCCTATGCCCGGCGGCCCGGATAACCATGATACCATTGGTATGATAGCGATGGACGATCAGGGCAACCTGAGCGGCGCCTGCACTACCAGCGGCATGGCATTTAAAATGCGCGGCAGGGTGGGCGATTCGCCTATTATAGGCGCCGGGTTGTATGTAGACAATGAGATAGGCGCGGCAACATCTACGGGTGTCGGAGAAGAAGTGATCAGGATTGTAGGCTCGCATCTTGTGGTAGAGCTGATGCGCCAGGGGCATAGCCCGCAGGATGCCTGCAGGGAAGCGGTGCAACGTATTATTAAGCGCAGCCCGGAAAAAGCAAAGCAGGTGCAGGTTGGTTTTGTTGCCATTAATAAAAAGGGGCAATATGGGGCTTATGCGCTGCAAAAGGGGTTTACGATAGCTGTGCGCAATGCCGGGGAAGATAAAGTGTATCCTGCAAAGAGTATTTATTAGGGGAATGGCAGGAGAGAGGCTATTGGCATATTACGGTACGGCCGCCTTCCGAGTTGCCCTGTATACCTATCTTTATTTATTCAGGCTGCGCTGTATACGAGATGTTTAAATAGCTGCAGCGCAGCGGTAATATTTGTAGCACTATAGTGGATGAGGTATTTCCAGGTGCAGCGCACCGTAATATTAAAATATCATGCACCAGGTTAATATTACGCCGCGCTGCGGCTTATTCCATATTGCTTTTCCTGCTACAAATATCACGGTGCGCTGCACCGGGGCTGTTTCGTTATAAAGTACCCTTCCACTCCATAGTTGCAAAGTTTAACCAGTAAAGCAGCATTTTGGGTATAAACAGAATCTATTTTAAAAAAATAGTGTCTGTAATTTTGTGTTTCTTATAGGATAGTTAAAATTATTTTTAAAAAAAATGCAATTCTTTTTGTTTTTTTAATAAAAGTTACTTTATTTTAACTTTTAAATAACCTTGAGTACATTTAAAATTAATAATTAACACTCAAAAAAGAAAACTTAATCAATCAAAACTAACAAATGATGAAAAAATCAACGTTTCGTTTTTTGCTGATGGCTGCACTCTTTTTCTGTAGTGCATTTGCCATGGGGCAATCCGGTAAAACTGTGACCGGCGTTGTAACTGATGCATCCGGAAATCCACTTGATGGTGTATCTGTTAACGAAAAAGGAAAAGCTGCTGGTGGAACCTTATCTGATGCAAATGGTAAGTTTTCAATAGCTGTTGCCGGGGCCAAACCTGTTTTGGTATTCAGCTTTGTGGGATTTACCACGCAGGAAGTTCCTGTAGGAACCAGCACCGAATTATCAATCATGCTCGTGCCGGGAAAAAATGAGCTTACGGAGGTAGTTGTTACCTCTCTGGGTATTAACCGCCAGCAAAAATCCTTAGGCTATGCAACGGCTACAGTGAGCGCTGATGAATTAACCAAAGTGGGTTCTCCCAACTTTGGAACGGCACTGTATGGTAAAGCGCCGGGCGTTCGTATATCAGCCGCACCGGGTGGGGCAACAAGTGCTGTAAATATCAATATCAGGGGCATCAATTCCATTACCGGTAAAAACCAACCGTTGATAGTATTGGATGGCGTACCCATTCGCAATGAAGAAGTAAACAATGGTGATTATTGGGGTGATCAAAGGCTGAGAGGAAATGGGTTACTGGATATTAATCCTGAAGATATTGACAATATTTCAATACTCAAAGGTGCATCTGCTGCTGCTTTATACGGATCAGAGGCGGTGAATGGCGTAGTGCTGATCACTACCAAAAAAGGTAAGAAAGGCCAGAAAGGATATACTGTTGATGTAAATGCTAATTATGGTATTGATAAAGTTGCTTTTACGCCGAGGTATCAATATGTGCGCGGACCCGGTATACATAAATATATTAATTCAGGCTTGGGGCAGGATGATGAAGGCTTTGTATACTATGATACAGATGGTGATGGTGTTAAAGAAACAAGAGGCGTAACAGGAGCAAGCTATAATTTCGGGCCTTTGTTTGACGGCAAACCTGTAATGACATGGGAAGGTGTTATGAGACCTTATGAAGGCCAGGTTGGAAATTATAACAGAATGTTCCAAACGGCTAATAATTTCAATGCTAATGTTGCCGTTTCTCATGTGAGCGAAAACTCCAATATCCGTTTGTCTTTAACCCGCCAGTCTAATGAAGGAGTGAGCCTGGGTGCTAAAAATTTTAAAAATATAGCTAACCTCAACAGTTCATTTAAATTAGGCAGCAAATGGACAACCGATGTGATGGTTAATTTTATTAACCAGGAAACAAGAAACAGACCTTATTCTATTGACAGGCTGACCAACAATTTCAGCGGCATGATCGGAACTTTTGAAGATCCTTCCTGGTACCTGAACAGGTACAAAACGAGCCGTGGATATAAATTTGTTACCGGTGCAGGAACGCAAAGCTTAACGCCTGATGAGAATATTATCTATAACGGTTTTAAGTCGGACCTGGCTGATTATTTCTGGAACCTTAAAGAAAAAACCGAAACAGAAAAAAGTAACAGGCTTATCGCCAGCATTACTAACACCTGGCAGATCATTAAGGATCTGAAATTGAGAAGCCGTTTTTCTACCGACTACACGATTATGAATACTGAGTCAAGGTCGTCTACGGAAAAACCTTCAGCTTTTACAACCGGTGATAAAACAGGTGCTTTTGGCTTAAAGTCTTATTCAAATAATATATTATATACAGACCTGTTGCTGACATATTCTAAAAAAATCACTTCAGACCTGGATATAAATGTTATGGGCGGTTATACGGCAACCAAAGATCAGTCGTTGTGGATGGAGAGGAGGACCGATGGCGGGTTAAGCACAGAGAATTATTTTGATCTGGCCGTTTCCCAGAATGTTCCCATTAGTACCAGCAAACGCCAGTATTTACTGAGAGATGCTTTAATTGGAACATTGAACCTGAACTATAAAGGCGTATGGTTTGTTGAAGGAACCATCAGGCGTGATGTTACTTCAACCATGTACCCTACTAAGAATGCTTTTGTTTATCCTTCTGTGAACTCCAGCCTGGTACTTAGCGATCTGTTCGACAACTTCCCCGGGTTCATCAACTATGCAAAGCTGAGAGGATCGTGGGGAATTGTGGGTAACTATCCATTGCCTTATGTTGCTAATATTGCTTATGATCAAAATACAATGGGCACACAACATACCTCAATGAGCGTTCTATATACTACCATGTCACAGACTTTCGGGAATGATGATATTAGGCCCGAAACCAAGCATGAGTTTGAGTTTGGGTTGGAAACAAAAATGTTTAATAGCCGGATGAGCCTGGACATATCTTATTATAATGGTAAGATAGTTGACCAGATACTGCCTTTATCCATTGCATCAAGCTCCGGGGCAACCAGTGTACTAACCAATGTGGGTACGCTTAGAAACAGCGGCGTGGAAATTGGACTGAGAGGCTCTCTTATTCAACAAAAGAATTTCAGTTGGGACGCCGGTGTAAATGTTTCATTTAACAGAAATGAGGTTGAGAAGCTTACCCCCGGGCTGGAAGAATTATTACATGCCAACTATGACGGTGATGCTGCGAAGCTGGTTTCAAAAGTCGGGTCGCCTATTGGTGATATATACTCGCACCCTGTGGCAACTAATGATAAAGGTGAAAAGATCGTTGACCCTAATGGTTTGTACAAGGTAGATCCACAAGCCTGGGTAAAAGTAGGGAACTATATGCCGAAAGCGGTAGGAGGCATATTTACCAATGCCAGCTACAAGAATTTGTTTGTTGAAGCAATGCTTGATTTCAGGATTGGCGGACACATCATGCCTACGGCGATAAATTGGATGAAGAGCCGCGGATTGCTGGAAGAAACACTGAATTATATGGATGAAAGCCACGGAGGCTTGAAATATTATGTGGATGCAAACGGCAAAGGGGTTGCAACCACCGGTACACAGGGGCCTAATGGCGAAAGGGTATACACAGATGGAATGTTGATTGATGGTGTGCTTGAAGACGGAACGCCTAATGCCAACATTGTTTCCCAGGCATATTATTACTGGACAGTATACAACTGGGGTGGTCCGCAATATAGCCCAAATACAAGATATGAATTATACGTACAGAAAAACAGCTACCTGAAGTTCAGGGAAATTACTGTTGGATATAAATTGCCTTCCGGTATTTCGAATAAGATCGGTGCAAGAAGCCTCCAGGTATCGGTTTACGGACGTAACCTGTTTTATATATACCGTACTATTAAAGACATAGATGCGGAACAAACTACTGCCGGCTCAAGATGGTACCAAACCGTTACCAACGTAGGCACCAACCCTTCCACAAGGAGTTTTGGCATAATGCTTAGAGCAAGCTTTTAGTTTAACTATTCAAACCTTTAAAACGATATTATGAGATCAAAAATATTTGTCATTGTTTTTGCAGGGCTTATGATGCAAATGGCATCCTGTAAAAAATCAGATTTTGAAGAGTATTATACCGATCCTGCAAAGTCGCAAACCACAACTGTTGAAAAGCAGTTTGCAGGATTTTTATACTCCAACAAGGATTTTATTTATCCAAGATATACCAACTACTTTGTTACCTTAAGGATCACGATCAACAGGTATATTCAAACCCTGGGCTGGCCTAATTCCACATCCCAGTATGTACCGGGTATTGCAGCTATTGATGCAAAATGGAATGCCTATTACAATATGCTAACCCAGTACAGGGAGCTTGAATTAACATTTGACAAGCTTATTCCTGAAGAGCAGAACGACAAAAGGATATTTATGCTCGCTGCAACTATATTCCTTTACGACCAAACGCAGCAAATGGTAGACCTGCACGGTGATATTCCTTTTGCAGCCGCCGGAAAGTTACATCAGAACGGAGGCAATTATATCCAATCTTTTGCGGAATATGATGGAGCAGAAGCTATCTATACAGAAATGCTGGATAACCTGAAAAGCTTTGCAGATGAATTGAATACTATTGACATTAGCCTGGTAAAGAATGATTTCGTGAACCAGGATATCGTTAATGGCGGTGATCTTGAAATGTGGAAAAAATATTGTAATTCCTTAAGGTTGAGAATGCTGATGAGAGTATCTGATGTTGCGTCATTCCAGGCAAGGGCCGCAAGTGAAATAACAGCAATTATTGCTGACCAGGCCAAATATCCTCTTGTACTGGATAATGATGATAATATACAAATGAATGTATATGTTACCAGCGGAGATGCAAAGCTATACTCTGACCTGAAGGATGCATTGGAGGGAAGCGGTTGGTATGCTAATACCGCCGGCAAAAAAATGATAGATTTTATGAATACGACCGCTGACCCCAGGCAGCGCACTATTTTTGAGCCAGGTGCTAATGCTGGTGGTGTATTCATAGGTGTTGACCCAATGTCGAACGAATCTGAGCAGGTTGCCCAGGTTAACAGTGGCGTTGTTGCTATTTATAACAGATCCACCATAAGCAGGAACCTGAAAATCCCGGGAGTGCTGATCAATGCGGCTGAAGTAAATTTACTACTTGCAGAAATTGCAGCCAGAGCCGGTGAAAATGCCGCCGCTAAAACTGCGTATGAAAAAGCGATCGCTTTGTCAGTTGAATACTGGAATAATATTCGTGCCGCAAGTGGTGATAATACTACCTCTGCTTCCCCGGGTACAGCATTGCAGGTTGCTACATATATCAATCACCCATCTGTTAGCTGGGATGCAGCTACCACACTGGATCAGCGTATAGCGCTTATAGCTACGCAAAAGTGGATACATATGAACATTCTCCAGGCATACGAAAACTGGGCAGAAACAAGAAGGCTGGATGGAGTAACATTTAACTTCTGGGAAGATAACGCCAATGCGCAGAAACAACCACCTTACAGATGGTTCTATGGCTCAAGCGAAAAAGTGTACAATACGGCTAATTATGAAAAAGTTAGCGCAAAAGACAATCTTACTACAAAGATTTTCTGGGATGTGAAATAATATAAAGCACGGGCTATATATTTAAAAGTAAAGAGGTGGATTAATTTCCACCTCTTTACTTTTGTATCTCAACAAAAAAATATATTTAATCAGGGATGTTATCTGTAAGAGCAGGAATAATAATACTTTTATTCGTTCCCGCCTGGATATTTTTTTCAGGCACTCATACAAGGGAATATATGCCTGCTCAATATTCACTTCTGCAGGATTCACTTGTGCAGAGCAAACAACTTGCTCTCCAATACTGCACCTCCTGTCATCTTTTCCCTGAACCATCTTTGCTCAACAAAAAAACATGGACAGATAAAGTATTACCCAACATGGGCTGGCGGCTTGGCATAAGAAAAAAGGGAGAAGACCCCTATGCTGATATTGTTCCGGAAGAAAGAGCATTAGCGCAAAAGCTGAATATATATCCTGATGTTGCAGCTATAACGCAGTCAGACTGGAAAAAGATAGTATCATATTTTGAACATGAGGCGCCTGAAATGCCTTTGCCTCAAAAAGCGCACGACAGTATCTCCGGCACGCTTGCTTTATTTTCTCCAAAACATATAGTATTTGATGATAAACAGCTTCCAAGAACCACCATGTTGAAATTTGATAGTGCATCAAATGAATTATATGACGGCGACGGGGGAAACAAATTGTATATCTTAAATAACAACTTCGGATTTAAATCTGCCTGGAATGTGGAGAGCGCACCTGTTGATATGGATTTTCCGCATAATGAACCGCCACGCTTACTCACTATCGGAAGCATAAGCCCCTCTGATCAAAAAAAAGGAAGGCTTGTAACTTTCGACACAACATTCACTATACAAAGCCCACCGGTTAATATTGATCATTTACCAAGACCGGTTCAATTCGCATACGCTGATCTCGATATGGATGGAAAGCAGGATGCTATTGTTTGCGGCTTTGGAAATAATACGGGCAGGTTAGCATGGTACAGCGATTGCAAAATGAGCGCAGAGAATGTATTGAGCTATATGCCCGGGGCAAGAAGAGTAGAAATTGGCGATTTTAATAAAGATGATAAACCAGATATAATGGTACTGATGGCACAGGCCTGGGAAGAAGTGTCAATTTGGTATAACCAGGGAAAAGGAAAATTTAAAGAAAAAAAGCTATTGCGTTTTCCTCCTGTATTTGGTGCAAGCTATTTTGAACTGGCCGACTTTAATAAAGATGGTTACCCGGATATATTGCTGACCAATGGAGATAATTGGGATTATTCGCGTATTAATAAAAATTATCACGGGGTAAGGATCTTCCTGAATGACGGAAAGTACAACTTCAAAGAGAAATGGTTTTTCCCTTTATATGGCGCCTCTAAAGCTGTGGCAGGGGATTTTGATAATGACGGAGATATTGATATAGCCGCGATTTCATTTTATAATACACTCGAAAATCCTGCAAACGGGTTTGTGTATTTTTCCAATGAAGGAGATTTTAATTTCAAACCCGCTTCATTGCCTGATGCTGCTTCAGGCAAGTGGCTTACCATGGAAGCTGGTGATTTTGATCATGATGGAGATATTGATATTGTGCTCGGTTCTTATTTTCACAATATAGAGGAGATGAGCAGCCTGGTAAATGTTGTCAACATATCTTCATTTCCACAATTACTTGTGTTGAATAATAATACGCAATAAGGTGTAGGGTATAAGGTGTGAAGCTTAAGGTAAAGGGCATAAATGTAAGTGGTGCATTCCTTACGCCTTCTACCTTCCCTCCAACATCTCTTTCAATCTTATATATTTAAAGAAATAAATAAAAGCAAAATAGTAAAGCTGAAAATTCTTTTGTGCATATACCGGTTGAAATATTAGTTTATGAGAGGAGCAAACAATAGTTTACATCACTCCCATGCCCACTCCAATTCACCCATTGCAACCTCTTCATTACCTGAGGTGATTTTAATAAAATAAGTGTCCTTAATATGAAGTTGATCAAAAGTATAAGGTTGGGATGAACCTGTAGGTTTTATAATGTCTGATTGCCAGCTCTCCATATTTGCCGGCATTGTGCCAACATTGCTTGTATATTCGCTTGTGGTTGCACCTGTTATTTTGTATAAATTGATATTGTATTGTCCGTTTTGCTTCCTAAAATCAGCGTTAAGTTTTATGGTGATCTTCACATTATTGGTAACTGTTTGGTCTAAATATCCCCAACCTGCTCTCAATGTATCATTCTGATTAACCTTAAATAACCTGAACATGCTATAAATTGGCACTAATTGAGGTTCCGGGATATTGCTTTCTTTTTTACATCCTCCGTAAATACTTATAAACGCAAAAACAATAAAGAGTAAAAGAATAGGCAGCCTTTTTAAGAGCGTGTTAATCATGATAATTGTTTTGGTCAGTGAAATAATATACCAAAATAAACATTAATCCGGTAAAAAAATCCGTAACTTTTCTTTATGTTGCTAACTGTTGCTCCTGTTTGGAAAGAAGCGCCCTTTATCCGCCTCCTTATTCCGCTGATGGCAGGAATAATTTTTCAATGGTATTACCCGGTATTGGTTTCTACATTAATCATATCGGGTTTAAGCTGTTTTATTTTCTTTTTTCTTTTCAGTTTTTCCAAAGGCTATCTTTTATTCAGGCACAAATGGCTGTTGGGCGTGTTGCTGATGAGTATATTCTTTTTTGCAGGCGCATTGCTTGTTCATTTTAAAAACATCACGCATCAGCAAAAATGGTTTGGCAATGCGTATAAAGAAAAAGCTGCTATAATAGCAGTATTGAACGAACCGCTTGTTGAAAAAAACAAATCATATAAGGCTGTGGCTACAGTGTTAGCTGTGGTTGATGGAAAAAAGATTATACAGGCGAAAGGTGATATCATGCTCTATTTTAAAAAAGATTCCGCAACAATACCTGGCTTGCAATATGGGTCGGCCATCGTATTTAATAAGCCATTACAATCAATAACAAATTCCGGTAACCCCGGCGCCTTTGATTACAAACGCTATTGTCTTTTCCAGGATATTACCCGTCAGGCATTTCTCGGCGAAAAGGATTTTACAATTGCAGAAGGTAACTTTCAGCCTGTGTATAAACAATGGCTGCAAAATTCTAAAAACCATTTATTGCAAATACTCAGGAGGTATATTCCCGGTGAAAGAGAAGCCGGCGTAGCAGAAGCGTTATTAATCGGCTACAGAGATGACCTGGATCGCGATCTTATACAATCATATTCCAACACAGGAGTAATACATGTAATTGCTATTTCGGGTATGCACCTCGCAATGATATACGGGTTACTCATTATTATATTAAGACCATTAGGCAAAAACCGGAAAACAAGATTAGTTCGCGGCATAGTTATATTGAGTGTACTATGGTTGTTCACGCTGCTGTCTGGTGCAGGCCCTTCCATTTTAAGAAGTGCGGTAATGTTTTCCTTTATAGTGATTGGCGAAAGTTTATCAAAGCAGGTTTCCATATATCATACATTATCCGCTTCGGCATTTTTTCTTTTATGTTATAACCCGTTTTTTGTTTGGGATGTGGGTTTTCAGTTGTCGTATACTGCTGTGTTGAGTATTGTAATTTTTTCAAGACCTGTAAGCAACTGGTTTTATTTTAAAAATAAATGGATAGACAATGTATGGAAACTGGTGGCGGTTACCATATCCGCACAAATACTTACTACGCCATTAAGCGTTTATCATTTTCACCAGGTGCCGAACCTTTTCCTGTTGAGCAATCTTGTAATAGTGCCTTTGTCGGGCATTGTGTTATATGCAGAGATATTGCTTTGCATTATATCATTCATTAAACCACTTGCCGTACTCACAGGAAAGTTTATTGCGGTATTGATACAATGGATGAACGGTTTTATCAATTGGGTAGATGGCATTCCGTTTGCGGTGAGCAATAATATTGCTGTTTCTGTTATACAGGCGTGTTTGCTGTATGCTTTTATCATTACTGTTTCATTATGGTTGATGCATAAAAGAAACGCAATGGTAAAATATGCTGTGGCAGTACTGCTTATGTTTAGTCTCAGCGTTTCGTTGAAAAATATTTATCAGCAACAAAAGCAAACATTCATTGTATACAACACGCCAAAGTATAGCGCAATAGATTGCATTAGTGGAAAGCAATATTTTTTTATAGGCGATGATACCTGCAGGAAAGACGGATTCTTTAAAAATTTCCATTTAAACCCTTCCCGCATTTTGCGCAGTGTTAAAGAAACAGATAGCCTTGCCGGTTTATGGAGCCATCCTCCATATATCTTCTTTAAAAATAAAACCATTGCTTTACTGGACAGCGCGGTTAAAACACTCCCTGATTCCGCTGTTGTAAATGTGGATATTATTGTGCTTTCTAATAATATAAAATACCCGGTAAGCCTTATCAACCAGGCATTCCGGGGCAATCAGTATGTTTTCGACGGATCGAACAGCACGTGGAAAATACGCCAATGGAAAAATGAATGTGATAGTTTACATTTGCGGCGCCATTCCGTACAGGATGATGGCGCGTTTGTACTCGATTTTTAACCCCGGCATCCGGCAGGTAAAATCCTGCGGATTACTTTAACAGCATATGCAAAAGAAAATTGGCGCTGCACTTATTTCGGTTTTTTATAAAGATGGATTAGAACCTGTTGTAAAAGAACTTCATCGTTTGGGTATCGTAATATATTCAACCGGCGGTACACAAAAATTTATTGAAGACCTGAATATACCCTGCGTACCGGTCGAAAGCCTTACCAGCTATCCTTCTATCTTAGGAGGAAGAGTGAAAACGCTTCACCCCGCTGTATTTGGGGGCATATTGGGCAGGAGGGATATAGTGCAGGATATTGCAGAAATGAAAGAATACAAAATTCCTGCTATTGATCTTGTGATTGTTGACCTGTATCCCTTTGAAGAAACACTGGCACAGGCAACTTCCCCGTCATTTGCAGGTAAGCCTGAAGAAGCGGAAAAAATGATCATCGAAAAAATAGATATCGGCGGACCTTCTATGATAAGAGCCGCAGCAAAAAATTATAAAGATTTATTGGTTGTTGCAGCAAAGGATGATTATGCAGCATTGGTTGATCTGCTTCAAACACAAAATGGCGAAACTACCTTAGTGCAAAGGCGTGCTTTTGCAGCCAAAGCGTTTGAAGTGGTAATGCATTACGATATTGCTATCAGCAACTATTTTAATCCCGATAAAGTTATGCCATTGCAGTTGTCTGCCACAAAACAAGTGCTCAGGTATGGCGAAAACCCTCACCAGCAGGGCGTGTTTTATGGCGACTTACAGCAGGTGTTTGATAAGCTTCACGGCAAAGAACTTTCTTATAATAACCTGGTAGATGTTGATGCGGCCGTGCAGTTAATAACAGCGTTTGCTGATGCCGGTAAAGATGCTGTTTTTGCCATTATAAAGCATACCAATGTATGTGGTATTGCCTCGCGAAGCACATTAAAAGAAGCCTGGGATGCTGCTTTGGCGGGGACCCGGAAAGTGCCTTTGGCGGCGTATTGGTCTGCAATAAAAAAGTAGACAAAGCAACCGCTGAAGCCATCAATGAAATTTTCTTTGAAGTATTGATTGCTGACGGATATAATGATGATGCGCTGGCAATACTGCAAACAAAAAAGAACCGGATATTATTAACGCTTAAGCAAAAACCAACCGCAACGCATCAGGCAAAAACTGTTTTGAATGGTGTTTTATCGCAGGAAAATGATAAAGGAAATTTTGCTGAATGGAAAGAGTCAGGCGGCAGGGAAACTTCTGCAGCGGAAAAAGAAGACCTGAGTTTTGCGAATATTGTTTGCAAGCATCTTAAATCAAACGCGATAGCGCTGGTAAAAAATAAGCAGTTGGTGGGTAAGGGTTGTGGTCAAACCAGCCGTATTGATTCGCTGCGTCAATCCATTGATAAAGCAAAACAATTTAAGTTCGATCTTAGCGGTGCTGTATTAGCATCCGACGCATTTTTTCCTTTTAATGACTGTGTTCAGATAGCACACCAGGCAGGTATAACCGCTTTTATACAACCCGGAGGTTCTATACGCGATAAAGATTCTATTGACTATTGCGTTGAAAACAAGCTTGCCATGGTAATAACAGGGTTGAGGCATTTTAAGCATTAGGAGGTTTGCTGTAGAGACAAGACATGCCTTGTCTCATGCTTTATCTCATGTCTTGTCTCTGCGTAAGCATTATTCCTCATGAAACATTACATCTACGATATTTACGACAGGGCGAGAACGATTATACAACCCGTTTATCTCCGTAATCAAAGCGATAGAACAAAAGCAATCCTGGCTGTTGGTATAGTTTGTTTTTTCTGGGGAACAACATGGCTGGCTTCAAAAAAAGGTGTGCAGCATATGCCCGCCTTACAGCTTGCGGGCTTCAGGCAATTGTTTGCAGGAACGCTTTATCTCATCTTCTTTTTTATTAAAGGTTTCCGGCTTCCAACAAAAGAGCAGTTCATTCAATTTTTATGGATGAGTTTGTTGATGATCGTTATAAATAACGGGCTCAGCACATGGTCAATGAAGTTTATGCCAAGTGGATTGGGCTCGGTAATTGGCGCTGCTTCGCCAATATGGATTGCCATAATCAGCAGTTTTTTATTTAAGGAAGCCAAACTGAATATAACAACTGTTGCAGGTTTATTGCTTGGCATAACAGGTATACTCATCATCTTTTCAGATTATATTCATGATTTGTTCAACTCTTCTTTTTTACTTGGCGTATTACTTAATGTGATCGCATCTATCACCTGGGCTTTTGGTACAATTTTTACCGTAAGAAACGCAAAACATGTTAATCCTTATTTTAGCCTGGGCTGGCAAATGTTTATCGGAGGAATTGTATTGCTGGCTATTTCCTGGTTCACAGGGCAGTTTGTTTCTCCTGCACATGTTAATATTACTGCCTGGGGAGCAATAGCCTATCTTGTTATCATTGGATCCATCATTACTTACTCTGCATTTATATATGCGCTTAAACGGTTGCCTGCGGCACAGGTGTCGGTATATGCCTATATAAACCCGATAGTGGCTGTAATAGTTGGCGCTTTATTGAATAATGAAAAGCTTACCCTTATAATAACTACAGGAACACTTGTTACAATAGTTGGTATTTATTTGGTAAATACAGGGTTTAAAAAGGAAAAGATAGTGCGATAGAACCTGCGCTATGGATTTTGATAAGAAAATTGCTTAACATAAACTTAATATTGGGTGTTTCTGTCTGATTATCAGCTCATTGGAATACTGTAATTTGATTTCTGAAAAAAATGTTAATTGCCCACTGGATTGTTTCTAATATCTTCCCTGCCTCATTAATCCACACACTTATGTACATAGCACATACTATGTTGACTACTGCAAGTCCTGAAAAAATCTGGAAAATCTGGACCGATGTAAATAACTGGAAAAAATGGGATGTAGGATTGCGCAGCGCCAGGATTAAAGATTCCTTCAAAAAAAATGTTCACGGTGTAATTGTACCAGAAGGTGGGCCTAAAGCAGGTTTTAAAGTTGCAGCCTGCGATCCAAACTTTTCTTACACGGTTATTGCGAAATTTCCTTTTGCTGCTTTTCATATTCATCGCTTTTTAGGTTACGATAACAGCAAAACTACTTTCACACACGAAGTATGGGCAGAAGGTCCGTTAGCATGGGTTTGGTGGAATGTGTTTGGAAAAAGAATCAGCAAGATGATGCCCACAACCATGAGCAATATTAAAGCGCTTGCGGAAACTGATATTTAACCAGGATTATAAATCCCAGTAAACAACTTCTTCTAAAAAAAGTTCATACACTTCTTTCCAGCCGGCAAACATTTTGTCGCTGCCAAAAAAATTGTTGTGCCAGATAGTGACCATTGTACCGCTCACTTTTTTTATCGTATCATGGTATTTTCGTATTTCAGCGAATGCCTGGTGCGGGGCAAGTTTTTGTTCATAATAGGCGTTGGCATCCATAAAACAAAAAGGATAAAGGAGCAGTTGTGTTTTTTCTTCCGCTGCAAGATCGTACCAGTAAAACGGTGACGCGACGGATGCCCTGAATCCATTGATGCTTCCATAGCCCATTGAAAATTCATTATGGATACCCTGTTCAATAAGCTTACGGTAAGTACCTGGAAAATTCATGCGGATATAATGCTGCCTGCTATGCACAACTTTTCGCTCAATAATGTTTTCCATTGTTTTGATCTCATCATGCAGCAGCTTATCATTATCGCCGCTTTGCCATGAAGGGTGTATGCCCACTGTATAACCAATGGAATGATATCTTATCAGCTCCTGCATTTCCGGGTTCGACGGATCAATATTTTTATCGTATTCACCGGGCGAGGCCGCTACAAGAAAAAAATAATACGGGTTGAGATTGTATTTAAGATGAAGCGCATATAACCATTCATAAGTATCAAAAGGATCATCTTTTTTACCGGCAATTACTTCAAAGCGATCTTTAATATCGCCAATTTCCCCCTTCAGCAAAGAGCGCATAGTGCCTCCTGCATTTCTTATAGTGCCCTTGTGCAGGTAAGAAAACGCGATATCAATATCGTATGTGGGCATGAACCTGAATTTCCTCAATGCAAATAACAGAAACGGAAACCTTGATTGCAAAACAATATGAAAATCTTTCAGCCAGTAATTAATAAGCGGCTCATCCAAAAATGATCCTTTAAAAGCGATGCTTTCCGTATGCGCAAAGCGGCCGTATTCATCTTTTTGATGAGGCAGATATTCTTCGTAGCGGGAAAGTAGAAAGAAGGAAGCTGCGAAAATATCAAATGAAAAATCGCCTTGTGTGCAGGGAAAAAGTATTTTGTAATGGCTATGCTTTTTTACAGGAACGTTGATTGCTTTTATATCATTTTCAAAAAGCAGGGAAGATGACGGTACTATATGAAATTCATCTTCTGCCAACTGGTTAAAAGAGTAATTGATTTTAGCGCCATCAAAGCTGCAGAATTCTTCTGCGCTGCTTGTATAAAAAACTTCAATGCCGCTGAAGTCCTGCAATAAAGTGCCGGCTATATATTTTAGTCTTGAATTTATTTCTGTTGAATAAATAAGCAACATGGTTATTGCAGCAAAGTTTACTGCAATGATAATTAAGGAAAAGTATTAAAGCAGCAAATCCTGCCTGTAATTTCCTGTTGTATGGTAATTAGTTTTAACTCTTATGAGATCAACTTTGTGCCCCTTGCTTTCTTATCTTCCCTTTGCGTGAAAAAAAACTTACTCCTCATCCTTATAATATTGATTCGCAATCTGTTCAAGCAATGTGTAAAATTCTTCCCCGTATTTCCTGATAAGTGCTTCTTTTAAAAATACATATACGGGTACCTGTAGTTTTTTACCAAGTTTACAGGCCGGGTTACAAAGTGTTTCTCTCGGCTCGTAATTAACCAGTTCGTAGGTTTTTGTTTTTTTTGTTTTGATGGGATAAAGGTGGCAGGTGAGTGGTTTCTTCCAGCTTATTTTACCATCAAGGTAAGCCTGCTCAATACCACATTTGATAATGCCTTTATTATCATAATACCCGTAAGCGCAAATTTTGCCATCAATGGTTGGTGTTACCCAGCCGAAAGACCTGTCATAATAATATTTGCCTTTTTTTTCTATTTCATCCATACCTTCTTTGGTGAGGTATGGTTTAAGTATCTCGAAATTATCTTCCAGTATCTGTGTTTCTTCTTTTGATAGGGGTGCGCCTGCATCGCCATCCTCGCAGCAGCCACCTTTACATTTAATAAGATCACAAACAAATTGCGCCTTTACCACATCATCACTCACCAGTATATTGTCAATTTCTATCACGGATTATTTTTTGGTAAAGGTAAGCGGAATTGGGAAAAGAGTGGTAAGCCATAAGTGGTTAGAAGGAGAGTCATCACTTCGTGTCTTGATCACACGCACTCATGGGTGTGTTGCTGAGTATATTATCAATTATTATTAAACCAGTTTTATCCTGACATCGTAAACAAAATCTTCCACATCAAGAATTTTAAAGTTTTCGGAGCCTGGGTGTTGTGGATTAAGGATGAAATTGAATTCTTGCGGAATAATAGCTGACGGGATTTTAATTATGGGTGAGTTGGCTGACCTTAAGAGTTTTGTACCAAGGTCTTTGGTGGAAGATGAGGCTGGCGCTGCTTTCCAGTTACCCGGAAGGTCTTTTACTGTCAATTCATATATTCCGGTATCGGGTATTTCAAATGTCGAAATGCTTAACGATCTGGGGATGTCATCTATATTAACGTTTACAGTATATTCTAAAACAGCAAGAGCCCGGCTTTCAGAAGTATAAATGCAGGAAGTTAAAATATGGTTCCACCTGCCACCATGTAATCTTGCACCTGCTCCGGAAAGATCTTTACTGAATTTAGTCCTGCCAATCCTGTATACAATCATTGCTGTTTAATTCATGAGTATACGCCATATTCAATTCTCCCGATAATATTTTTTACCTCTTCCCTGCCAAACTGGTTATTGCATACTTCGTATGGCGTTTTACTTCCCAATGCATGATTTTGCATAAACATCCATTGATTAAAATTTTCTTCATCCTCAAATACCTCATAGCCATAAGAATATATATCCGCTAACCCGAGAATTCTTTCGCTTAAAGCACTATTAAATTTTTCAGTACCGGTTTTATTTATAAGTGTTGCTCTTGTAACGGAAAGCAGCTTTGCAAGCTTGTCATAATCCAGGTTTGTTCTCGCCTTTAACGTTTCCAGGTCTTTTTTACTGATCCCAATATTTAATCTCTCCATTTTTTCTATCGGCGTCATCTGGCTTTCCGGTTTTTTTACACTGCCGGAAAAAATGATTGGATTAGCCTTTGAAATTTTGGAAATAGCTTTTACGGCGCTAATCCTTACCGGGCTTAATTGTTTTTTTGATAAACTCCGCTTACTGGGGGTGTTTGGTTTTGTTTTTTGCATAGTATAATATTTTACCTTATCCAGTATAAAAATATACTAATTTATTTAATTTGTAAAATCTTATTACAACACAAACCGATGAATTTTTTACTTAAGCTTACGAAGCTGAATGCCATCTCCTCACTGCCATTTCACCGTATTAATCATATGCTGCATATCCTTGCCTATAAAATCATATACAATATTCAGGGAGTCTTCATTTGGCGTATCATTGAAGTATAATGCGCCGCGTAAAAAATGTTTGATAGTATCTGTTATAAAAAACTGTTTGCCTGTGGCTGCATTACCACCCACCTGGAAGAAAACACCGCCATAGCCTTGTGGTGTTACAAATGCCGAATCCTCAATGGACGAAGCTTTTGTAGTATGCTTAAACGTTATTTTATACGCGTCATTTCTTAAGTTGTCGAAAGTATTTATGGAAGAAGAATCTTTAAAACCGTTTCCGGTTTTTACTTTATATATTGATTTACCACCGATGGTTTTGTAGCTCAGGTAAATCTTGGCATTGAATGAAGGGTAATCAATATTTATCCAATATGGATTATCAGGATCTGCATCAAAATAAGCACTATCCTTAACAATGCTGGCATAAACAGGATATTCAAAAGTATAGGGATAACCCTGTTGATTGAATAGCTGGTACTGATGCCCGGGGAATGTTATATTAAAATACCCTTTGGGTTTAGGAGTATAATTGCTGTTACAGGAAAATAGCGCTAAAAACAAAAAGCCAAACAAAAACATGTATCGATTCATCATATAGTTTTTGGTAAAAAGGAAAGAAGCTACCAGCCTTCAGCTATCAGCTATGAGCTATCTGGTTCTTCGTTTCACATCTTACGTTTCACTATTGCTCATTCACTATTGCCTATTGCCCGCTTACGCTCACTGACTGGTGGGAGATTTGATGGTTATTTTTACTTTTTTTATCCTGTTCTTTTCAATTTCAGTTACTGTAAATTCAAAGTCACCAATAGTTATTACCTGGTTTTCTTTTGGAATTTCACCTGCCAATTCAAGCACAAGTCCTGCAACAGATTCACTCTCACCTCTTACCTGGTCAAAGGTATCGGGTTTTAACCCCATTGCTTTGCAGGCATCTGTGATCATTATTCTTCCTTCGAACACAAAATTATTATCATCCAGTTTTTTATTGGCGCTTTCTTCATCATCAAATTCATCGCGTATATCACCAATAATTTCTTCCATAATATCTTCCATCGTCACAATGCCTTCCGTGCCGCCAAACTCATCTACCACCACTGCAAAATGTGTATTCTTTTTTTGCAGCTCTCTTAAAAGATCTTTAATAAGATTTTGCTCAGGCACAAAATACGGTGAACGTATTAATGAATGCCAGTCATAATCATCTTTTTCATTTATAAAAGGCAATACATCTTTACTCTGTATAATACCAACAACATCATCAAGATTGTTTTTATAAACCGGTATGCGGGAGTAATGCAGTTCTTCAATTTTGGCTACAAGATCTTTAAAGCCTGTACTGTATTCAATAGCGCTTACATCAAGGCGTGTGCGCATAATCTGTTTTACGGTAACCTGTCCAAATCTTGCAATACCACGTAAAATATTTTTTTCTTCTTCAGAAGTGTTTTCCGTAGTGTTCATTTCTATCGCCTGGTCAATATCTTCGGGGTTATATACATGATGTTGTTTTATACCGCCAAAGCTTCTTTCAATGCCATCTGTATATTTTACAAACCATTTGCTCATGCTGCCGAAAAAAGAATATAACACTTCAATAAGCAGCGACGAGCTATAAGCGAAGCGTATATTGTTTTGTGTTGCCCATACTTTGGGAAGTATCTCGGCAAATAACATAATCAAAAAAGCAATAGCAAGAAGTTTTATAAAAAAGTTGATCACCGGGTTGGGCTGAATAAGAAGCTCATCCATCAATACGTTGGCAACTATAATAGCGCCGAGGTTTACGAAAGTGTTAGCTATTTGTAATGTGGCTAATAAACGTTTAGGCTGATCGAGCAGGGTAATTATTCTTCTTGCAGATGGATGTTGCTTGGTTTTAAGCATATTGATATCACGGTAGCTGAGCGAAAAAAAAGCAACTTCTGCACCGGATACAAAGAAAGAAACCAATAATAACATCAACAGCAGAAAGAGCAGTATAGCAAGGCTTTGGGGATTTACTGTCAGTAATACCGGTTTAATGTTAAGCAGGTAATTATGTACAACCAAATGATGGTCCAAACTGATTGGATTTAAATGAAAAATTTTAATCATAAAGGCAGGTCAATCGGCCTGCCCGCAACACCTAACGCACAAAAATAAATATTCGTGTTAAAATGCCATGTTTTCAGGAGAATCGCTGATGGGCGGAATATCATTATTAAATCCCTCTGTCGGATGGTCGCCGGGATGGCCGCCATGCATTCCGTCAACTCTTTTATCAAGCATAATAAGGTTATCGCCCACTACTTCGGTAGCAAATTTGCGGTTGCCGTCCTTATCTTCCCAGCTCCTTGTGCGCAGGCGGCCTTCTATATACACCAAACTGCCTTTGTGCAGGTATTTCTGAGCCAGCTCAGCCAAACCGCGCCATAAAACTACGGTGTGCCACTCTGTTTGACTAACCAGTTTTCCGGTACGGTCTTTAAATGTTTCCGTAGTTGCCAGAGGAAACTTTGCTACACCAATGTTGCCTTCTAAAAATTGAATGTCAGGATCCTTACCAAGGTTGCCAATTAACATTACTCTGTTTACGCCGCGCATATTACTTGTTTTTAATTCGAGCAAAGGAACTTAACCATCAATGCTGACTTAAATTTACATTTTTTTCCAGCAAATATGTAGTGATAAATTTAGGAAATGCATATAATGTCAAATCTTTAGGAAGAACGGCAATAAAATCTTTGCCTAAATCCGGCAGGCGGCTAACCGTTAGTTCAATAAACTGCCCGTGAATGGTTTGATGGGTAAGCTGCTGCACATAGTGTTTTGAGGTACCGGTTATTTTCCCTTTATACTTATCTATGTACTGTTTAATGGTATTATGTCGGGCAATATCATCACTACTCAGTTTGCTTTCTGCTTCTACTAAAACAAATTCATGCAGGTTCTGCCAGATATCTTTTTCTGTTCTCAGCCTGATATATACACTACTCTTATAGCTGATGATGATATAATAAAGCCAGCGGCTTCTTTTAATAATCTTTTTTTCTTTGGCAGGAATTTCATCAACCAGTCCTTCAATATAGGCAACACATTCTTTTTGCATTACACAGTCATCACATAAAGGGAGTTTGGGCTTGCACACCACCGCGCCAAAATCCATAATAGCCTGGTTATATATGCCCGGTAATTTTTTATCGAGCAGGTCATCAGCCAGCGAAGTAAGTAACGCCTTTCCTTTGGTTGAATCGATGGGTTGCCTTACTCCAAACATCCTTGCCATCACTCTCAATACATTACCATCAACCACGGCATATGGCAGGTTAAATGCAAAAGAAGCGATAGCGGCAGCGGTATAAGGCCCAACGCCTTTTAATGCGAGTATTTCATTGTAGGCAGAAGGAAAAACATCTTTATACCGGTGGTGGATGATTTTGGCGGTGGCAATTAAATTTTTGCAACGCGAATAATAGCCAAGCCCTTCCCATAATTTAAATACCTGCGCTTCAGGGGCTGTTGCCAGGTGCTTTACAGTAGGGAAAGCTTCAATAAATCTCAGGTAATAGTCCCGCCCCTGCTCTACCCGGGTTTGCTGCAGTATAATCTCGCTAAGCCATATTTTGTATGGGTCTTTTTCCCCTTTCCATGGCATGGCGCGCTTATTATATTTCCGGTTCCATGCTAAGAGTTTACTGGTAAAAAAAGGTTTCATAAGGAGTAAATACCTGTTATTCAACTAAATGTCGGGGTTTTTATTGAACCGGAATACAATTTTCTGAAAAAGGGTGCGTTCAGTACATAGCAAATGCAAAATGCGGCAATAAATTGGTTTTCTTATATCTATAAATGGGATAAAATTTTTTTTTGTAGCGTTTATTTGCACAGAATGCAAGATTTTTGCTATCTTATCGTTGAATTTCATTTACTTATAAAAACAATACCATGCGAAAAGCTGATCTCATCAACAATATTTCTGAAAAAACAGGTATTCCCAAGGTGGATGTTCTGGTAACATTGGAGACCATGTTTAAGGAAGTAAAAGAAAATCTCGCCAACGGCGAAAATATTTACATTCGCGGTTTTGGTAGTTTTATTACCAAGAAACGCGCTGCTAAAATCGGAAGAAACATTAAGAAAAATACTGCTGTTCATATTCCTGAACATTATATCCCTGCATTTAAGCCTGCAAAAGAATTTGTACAGGAAGTTAAAAAGCTGCAATCTGCAAAGCCGGTTGATGAGAATTTTGACGATGAAACCGATGATAGCATTTAACTTTGCGGCAAATTAAACGATATTGAAAAAGCAACAATGGGTTGTTGTGTTCTCGGGGCTCGTTTTATTACTGAGCCTTTATTTTTTAGGAAGAACCAAGCCTAATACTACCAAGCCGCCGGCATCAGCAGCTCAATCGCAAACCGGCGATTCGCACGAGGAGCATTTAGAAACAGAAAAAATATTGGCAACCGCCAAGTCGCGGCTTTCTCCTGAGCAGCAGGCCTGGGTTTCTGCTAAGGAAAACAGCATTACCCGCGGTGATGTAACCGCGCAAAAAATAAAGCTATACAACGAACTCGCTTATTTCTGGAAAGATTCAGCCCGTGTTTTTGAGCCTTTCGCCTATTACCTGGGGGAAAAGTCCAAATTGGAAAATTCTGAAAAAAGCCTCACCTTTGCTGCCCATTTGTATTTAAAGCAGCTCAAGACTGTTGATCAGCATGCTTTGCAGGTGTGGATGGCTGACCAGGCTGCGGATTTATTCAGGCATGCGTTGCAGGTAAATCCTGATAATGATTCCAGCAAAATAGGTTTGGGAAGCAGTTATATTTTTGGAGCGCATGGTGCTTCAACACCTATGGAAGGCATCCAGAAGATACTTGAAGTGGTACGGAGAGATTCCACCAATATATATGGGCAGTTTATGCTGGGCTATGGTGGAATAATGACAGGGCAGTATGACAAGGCTATTGAAAGGCTCCACACTGTAGTGAAAATGGAACCTGATAATGTGGAAGCCATTTTTTTACTGGCCGAAGCTTATGAAAGGCACGGCGAAAACGTAAAAGCTGCTGAGTGGTATGAGGCAGGAAAGAAATTTGTTCAGAATCCTGATGCCATACAAGCGATTGATAAACGGATAAAGGAATTAAAATAATTATTACATAACAAAAAACTATTTCGGTTTATGCCTTGTGGTAAAAAAAGAAAACGTCACAAAATTGCTACCCACAAACGTAAAAAACGTCTCAGAAAGAATCGTCATAAGAAGAAAAACAAATAGTTTTTTGTTTTTGATGCCGGTTTGCTCCACTGGATTTACAAACATGTGAAAGGTTAATTGCTGCTTATAAAGTTGTGATCCCTTTCACATATTGATTTCTTCCTTTTTTGAGGTCAAATTATAAAGGCGTTTTTACTTGAACAAAGAATTAATTATCAATGCAGTTTCTGCAGGTGTGGAAATAGCCCTGCTGGAAGATAAGAAGCTCGTGGAATTGCATCATGAAAAAGCTGATGCAAGTTTTGCGGTGGGCGACTTATACCTGGGAAAAGTTAAGAAGCTTATTCCGGGGCTGAATGCTGCATTTGTTGATGTAGGCTTTGAAAAAGACGCTTTTCTTCATTATACCGATCTCAGCCCGTATGCCCGCTCGTTGTTGAAGTTTACTCAACAGGCAATGACGCAGGATTTTGACTTCTCCCAGTTTCAAACAGAACCCGAAATTATTAAAACAGGGAAGATTAACGAAGTGTTAGGGCAAAAGCCTAATATACTTGTTCAGATACTGAAAGAACCGATAGCCGCCAAAGGCCCGCGCCTGAGCTGCGAAATTTCTCTCCCCGGCAGGTTTGTTGTGGTTACACCTTTTAATGATATTATCGCGGTTTCCCGTAAAATTCATTCTTCAGAAGAAAGAAAACGACTCAATAAAATTGTTGAAGCCATTAAGCCTAAAAACTTTGGGGTGATTGTGCGTACCGCTGCTGAAGGTAAAAATACTGCTGAGCTTCACGAAGATCTGAATATGCTGGTAGAAAGCTGGAAGAACCTGCAGCATAATTTAAAAGGTGCTACGGCCCCCGCCAAAATTCTGAGTGAGCAAACCAAAACCACCAGCATGCTAAGAGATCTTCTGAACGAAGATTTCAACCGCATAGTGGTGAATGATAAGAACATCTTTAACGACACCCGTAACTATATTCAAAAAATAGCGCCTGAAAAAAGGGAGATTGTTACACTCTATAATAATGGTTCTTCTATTTTTGATCATTATGGTGTAACAAAGCAGGTTAAAGCCTCTTTTGGTAAAACGGTTAACCTGCCAAGCGGGGCATATCTGATTATTGAGCATACTGAAGCGCTGCATGTAATTGATGTGAACAGCGGTTATAAAAGCGTGAGTAATAACCAGGAGATGAACGCGCTGGAAACCAACCTCGAAGCCGCTGCTGAAATTGCCAGGCAATTGCGCCTGCGCGACCTGGGCGGTATTATTGTGGTTGATTTTATTGATATGAAGCTGCCCGATAATAAGCGCAGGCTTATTGAGGCAATGGAAGAATTTATGAAGGCAGACAGGGCCAAGCATGCTGTGCTGCCGATTTCCAAATTCGGGTTGATGCAGATAACCCGGCAGCGTATGAAGCCGGAAGTGAATATCAATACGCAGGAGGTTTGCCCTACCTGCAATGGCACCGGCAAAATATCTTCAACACTTGTGCTGGAAGATGAGATAGAAAAGAACCTGAGCTATCTCGTAATGCAAAAGCATAAAGGTTTAACTATAGTAGTACACCCTATCATATACGCATATCTTACCAAAGGCTGGATTTCCATTCGCAGAAAATGGAGCTGGAAATACAAGCAGACAATTAAATTAAAAGCTGATAACAATTACTATCTCACAGAGTTCCATTTTTTTGATAGTAATGATGAGGAAATAAAGTTGTAGTGCTGGCTATACGCATGATTTGATGGATTCTTTCTCATTGCTTAGTTGCAGTGTTTCAGGTCACAGGTCCCGGCTACTGGTATTACTGGTTTACAGTCCCCTCTCTGTGAAACGCGCCTCCCTCTGCGGCTCCGTGCCTGCCTGTCCGGTAGCTACCCTGTATACACAAGTATATAATCATTATTATCCTGAAAATATGAATCGTGCCAGAGCCTTCACCCCTTCCTGACAGCCGGCTTGCAAAGGAAGCGGAACAGTGCTGCAGTATAAAGCCCTCACCCTCCTTCTCCCTCTGTATGCAATGGCGAGGGAGCGGTACTGTAATGCAAAGCCGGGCAATACCGCTACCACATCAGCTATAAAATATATCCAAACAGAGCGTTTAAATATTCATCATACTTTTAGATTTTCAACTTCCCCCCTTCTCTATTTTATCAACCTGATTTGAATTTGGACACCCCTCTCCGCCGCGCGGAGAGGGGGCAGGGGTGAGGGAGATGCCTGAATATATAAAGATATGTATACAGGGTAGCTGTCCGGTATGCAGTGTTCAAATTGTCAATATTCCTTATCTTTCCGCATTAACTATTCCAAAACTATTTTCATTGAAGCGATATCTTTTTTTGAGCACCTGCCTTTTATTAACCGGATCATTAATAGCCCAAAAACAAAACGCCTCTTTTCAATTACACATTCATAAAGCATTATCACCAATAATAATTGATGGCATAGCTGATGAACAGGCCTGGAAAGATGCGGAGATAGCAGGCAATTTCTATATGGTGCTGCCAATGGATACCAGCGCTGCCAAGGTACATACTGATGTGAGCATGTCGTACGATGATGAAAACCTTTACCTGCTGGCAGTATGCTACAACTATGGTAAAGGGCGACATATGGTTGAATCACTGCGCCGCGATTTTGCTTTTTTGAAGAATGATAATTTCCTGGTGTTTATGGATACGTTTGAAGACCAGACAACAGGATTTTCTTTTGGAGCAAACGCGTACGGCGCGCAATGGGATGGTGCTATGTATGAAGGCGGTAAGGTTGACCTTAATTGGGATAATAAATGGACATCAGCCGTTAAAAATTATGATGACCGATGGATATTTGAAGCTGCGATACCATTTAAAACCATCCGTTATAAAAAGGGATTGAAACAATGGGGGATAAATTTTAGTCGCAACGATCTTAAAACAACAGAAAAGTCAAGCTGGACTCCTATATCACGACAACTCCCCACCGCTTCGTTGGCGCATACCGGTACGCTGGTGTGGGATGAAGAGCCACCTGTGCCGCGTTCAAATATTTCTGTAATTCCCTATGTGCTTGGCGGCATTTCAAAAAATTATGTTACGAATGCAAAAGCGGCTTTTGAAAAAAATATAGGTGGTGATGTGAAAATATCTATAGGGCCGTCACTCAATCTTGATTTAACGGTTCGCCCTGATTTTTCGCAGGTTGAAGTAGATAAGCAGGTAACTAATCTTAGCCGGTTCGAGTTGTTTTTTCCTGAGCGCAGGCAATTCTTTTTAGAAAACGGCGACCTGTTTGCCAATTTCGGTTATGCCGATCTTCGTCCCTTTTTTTCAAGAAGAATCGGCTTGGGTGTACCTATAGATTTTGGCGCAAGGCTTAGCGGAAAGCTGGATAAAAACTGGCGGATAGGAGTGATGGATATGCGCACGGCTAAAGTAAACGAAACAGCCTTGCCTGCGCAGAATTTCGCGGTATTGTCATTGCAGCGAAAAGTTTTCAGGCGTTCTAATATTGGCGTGATATATATTGATAAAGCGTCGCTTAATTACAACGCGTTGCGAAATCCCGACAGCAGTAAAAAATTATACCCGCAGTATAACAGGAATATGGGACTGGAGTATAATCTTGCTTCTGCAAATAATATTTGGACGGGAAAAGCAATGGTGTTGAAGTCATTCAGCCCGGGAATTTCAAAAGGCGACTGGACGCAGGCTGCGCACCTGCAGTATAACAGCCGTAAATGGCTGATATACGGGCAGGCTCAATACGTTGGAGAAAATTATATTCCCGAAGTGGGGTACGTGCCGCGAAGGGGATACGTAAAACTTAACCCGCAAATCTCTTATTTCTTTTTCCCGAAAGGCGGTAATGTGCTAAGCCATGGGCCTGTGGTAAACAGTACGTATTATTTTGATGCCAGATTAAATGAAACAGATCACAGTAATATAGCCTCATATCTCAACACATTCCGGTCAAAAGCAACTTTAACCGTCGTTGGTCAGCAGGATTATGTAAAACTGCTCAGGCCATTTGATCCTACAAATACCGGAAAAGATTCTATCGCTTCGGGTACAAAGCATCGTTGGAATACTATAGGATTTGATTATGTATCTGCTCCACAGCATTTATTCACCTATACATGTTCTTTGCGTTATGGCGGATATTATGCTAACGGGCACTTGCTGATGATCAATAGTGATCTTGGCTATCGCTTTCAGCCTTATGTGAATATTACTATGAGTACAAGCTATAACCAGTTGCGCCTGCCGCAACCCTGGGGCAAAATGAATTTTTTATTGATAGGGCCGAGAATAGATGTAACGTTTACGAATACACTATTTTTTACTACTTACATACAATATAACGAGCAGCTTAAAAACCTGAATATAAATGCAAGGCTGCAATGGAGATATAAGCCGGCATCTGACCTTTTCCTTGTGTATACAGATAATTATTATCCCGGTCCTTTTGCTGTTAAAACAAGGGCTTTTGTATTGAAGTTTAATTACTGGTGGAGTGTGTAGGCAGCAGGAAGGTATCAGCGGTCTGGTTTCAGCTACCAGGATTTGGAGAGATAAAAGCACAGCATGCTGATATGCCTGTATGCTGATAAGCAGTAAAATGATCAGTAACTGTTATATAGTTTATCGTTACTTCAGCTTGTCATGCTGAGGCATGAAGCATCTGTTATAGATTTACATAAGACACTCTTTTATAATCCTTACCTTGTTTTTCTTTAGCTTCGCTCTTTAAAAAACAATAATATGGCTATAACAGTTGGTTCAAAAGCTCCCGATTTCAAACTGGTTAATACAGACAAGAAAGAGGTTTCATTAAAAGACTTTGCAGGAAAAACACTGGTGATTAATTTTTTCCCTGCTGCATTTACCGGTGTATGTACAGAGCAGTTGTGCAGCAATCGCGATGAACTGAGTTTTTATAATAATATTGGTGCGGCAGTAGCAGGCGTATCTGTTGACCTGCCTTTTTCATTAGGCATATTTAAGGCACAACAAAATATCAACTTCGATCTTTTATCTGATTTTAATAAGGATATGATCAGGGCATACGATATGTACCTTGAAGATTTTGTACTTGGCTTAAAAGGCGTGGCTAAAAGAGGCGTTGTTGTAGTAGATAAAAATGGAGTAGTAGCATATGCCGAAGAAACTGCTAACCCAGGTACGCAGGTTAATTTTAAGGCGCTGAAAGACGCTTTGACTACCATCAAATAATTTATTTCCCATTACTTATCTCGTTCAGTGTTTCTTTAAGCAGGGCATTAAATTCCTTTGGTTTTTCAATCATGGGGTAATGCCCTGTTCCATGTATTGTTTTTACAGCGTAAGGTACTTTCAGGTACTGTTTTATTGCGTCTTCAGCTGTTGAAGCATCTTTTTTAATAGATGGTATAGATGTGGAAATCATTGCTGATGGTGTGCATCTGCCTGCTCCGCTGTTAAAACTTATTTACAAAATTAAAGGCGACAAACGTATTGCTTTAATTACAGATGCGATGCGTGCTGCGGGTATGCCTGAGGGTGAGAGCGTATTAGGAAGCCTGCATAACGGGCTTAAGGTGATTGTAGAAAACGGCGTTGCAAAACTGCCCGACAGAACTGCTTTTGCGGGCAGCGTAGCTACCGCAGACAGGCTGGTACGCACTATGAGAGATATAGCAGGTGTTCCGTTACAAGATGTTATTAAGATGATGTGTTATACACCCGCCCGTATTTTAGGAGTACACAACTATAAGGGATTGTTGGAGATTGGTAAAGATGCTGATATCGTTTTGTTTGATGACGATATTAATATTACGAATACTATAATCGGCGGAAGAATAGTATATAATGCTGAGTAATGCCGGATAAGAAAAAGAGATTTCAGCATTCTGTCACCAAAAATCAATACATTCGGCTGTACTTAACGCTTAATCTAACTATAGCTATGCCAAAACATTTTCTTGCAGGCCTCTTCCTGCTTACTTTTTTAAGTAAACCTTACGCACAGGTAAATGATGTATATACAACCGTAAAAAATAAAACAGGTCCAACGTTAGGGTACTCACCTGCTTCTGGTGTAAAAATCCTTGTTATAAACGGATTGTCATTTAAAGACCTCAATAAAAACGGCAAATTAGATAAGTATGAAGACTGGCGTTTACCCGTAGATGAAAGAGCCAGAGATTTAGCAGGTAAACTATCGGTAGAACAAATAGCTGGATTGATGTTATACAGCGCTCATCAATCCATACCCGCCAACCCGGGAGGATTTGGCGCAGGCACCTATAATGGCAAGCCAATAGATTCCAGTGGAATGAAGGCATACGATATCAGCGATCAGCAAAGGAAATTTTTGAGCGAAGATAACCTTCGTCACGTATTAGTAACAAGAGTAAAAAGCCCGGAAGTTGCCGCCCGCTGGAATAATAACGTGCAGGCTTTTGTAGAAGGGCTTGGATTAGGTATTCCTGCCAATAATAGTTCAGACCCGCGGAATGGCGTAGTGGCTAATGCAGAATATAATATTGGCGCCGGGGGTACTATTTCTATGTGGCCCGAGTCTATCGGTATGGCTGCAACCTTTGATCCAAAACTGGTTGAACAGTTTGGTCATATAGCGGCACAGGAGTATCGTGCTTTGGGAATAGCAACTGCGCTATCACCACAAATTGACCTGGCAACAGAACCACGCTGGAGCCGTTTCAGCGGAACGTTTGGAGAAGATCCGCAATTATCTGCTGATATGGCAAGAGCTTATGTTGACGGGTTTCAAACTTCGACAGGTGCAGCCGAAATAAAAAATGGCTGGGGTTTTAATAGCGTAAATGCAATGGTTAAGCATTGGCCTGGCGGTGGGCCTGAAGAAGCTGGTCGCGATGCGCATTTTGCGTATGGAAAATTTGCAGTATACCCTGGAAATAATTTCCAGGCACATTTGATTCCTTTTATTGATGGCGCATTTAAGCTGAATGGAAAAACAAAACGTGCTTCTGCCGTTATGCCTTACTATACTATTTCTTACAACCAGGATAAAAAGTACAATGAGAATGTTGGTAACAGCTACAGTAGATTTATTATTACAGATTTATTGAGAGATCAATACGCTTACGATGGCGTGGTTTGCACTGACTGGATGATTACTGCTGATGAAGGAAAAACGCCGGATGTTTTTCTTGGAAAATCATGGGGAGTGGAAAAGCTTTCTGTTGCGGAGCGGCACTATAAAATTTTGATGGCCGGTGTAGATCAGTTTGGTGGAAATAATGCAGCAGGCCCGGTGCTGGAAGCTTATCAAATGGGCGTAAAAGAACATGGAGAAGCATTTATGCGTAGCCATTTTGAACAGTCCGCAGTTCGTCTCCTGCGCAACATATTCAACATCGGCTTGTTTGAAAATCCATACCTCGATCCGGAAGTTTCAACCAGGATTGTTGGCAATGCTGAGTTTATGAAAGCGGGTTATGAAGCACAGTTAAAATCAATTGTGCTGCTGAAAAATAAAGCCGGGATATTACCTCTCGCAAAAAATAAAACCCTGTACATACCCAAGCGTGTAGTGCCGGCTGGCAGGGATTGGTTCGGCAACGTTTCACCAGAGCGTGTAGAGTACCCCGTCAGTATAGATATCTTCAAAAAATATTTCAATATAACAGAGTACCCTGCAAAAGCAGATGCGGCAATTGTATTTGTAAAAGGGCCGAACGGCGGTGTAGGATATAATTTGGATGATAGAAAAAATGGTGGTAACGGATACGTTCCTATCAGTTTGCAGTATAGTAGTTATAAAGCAACGGAAGCAAGAGCGAACAGTATAGCGGCAGGTGACCCGGTAATTGATCCCACAATTACCAATCGGTCTTACAAAGATAAAATCATTACTGCGTCAAATGAAACTGATCTTAAATCAATATTGGATACAAAGGCTGCAATGAACGGCAAGCCTGTAGTGGTATGTATGTCTTTGAGCAACCCTGCTGTAGTATCAGAGTTCGAATCAAAAATAGAAGGATTGCTGATTTCTTTTGGCGTGCAGGATCAGGCCCTGGCAGATATTTTATCCGGCATAACAGAGCCATCCGGTTTGTTGCCCTTGCAAATGCCTGCCGATATGAATAGTGTGGAAACACAAAAAGAAGATATTCCCATTGATATGAAACCACACATTGATACGGAAAAACATGTTTATACTTTTGGCTATGGCTTAAACTGGAAAGGAATAATTAACGATAGCAGAACCGCGAAGTACAGGAAAGCAGCGAAATGATATAATTGATAATAGGTAAATGGCAGGAATAGAATTTTCGGAGAACTACTCCTGATACTTACCTGCTTTACATGAGAAGACATAATAAGATTCTTGAATGATTGATAAAATACAGATTTTAAAAACAGAGACCCTGTCTGACAATTGGTATACATTACGGAAAATAACCTACCAGTACATAAAGAAAGATGGAGAACTTGTAACGCAAAGCAGGGAGGCATATGACAGAGGAAACGGTGCAACAATATTACTCTATAATAAAGCATCAGGAACTGTTATACTCACAAAGCAATTTAGGTTGCCAACATATGTAAATGGTAACGAAACCGGTATGCTGATTGAAACATGTGCAGGACTGTTGGATAAAGATAATCCTGAAGAATGTATAAGAAGAGAAACAAAAGAAGAGACAGGCTACAAAGTAACAGAAGTGCGCAAAGTATTTGAAGCATATATGTCACCGGGATCAGTTACCGAGATATTGTATTTTTTTATAGCGGAATATTCAAAAGAAATGAAAGTTGCAGAAGGGGGTGGCGTTGAGCACGAAGAAGAAAATATAGAAGTGTTGGAATTGCCTATTGACGACGCTATGAACATGATTGAGGACGGAGCGATTAAAGATGGTAAAACAATTATGCTTTTACAGTATGTAAAGCTCAAGGATATTTTGTGATATTTACACAAATGCGGAATTGGCATTAAGAAGGAGCCTGAAGCCTGATATTGATGAATAAAAAAAACCTGGGTTTAAAAACCCATATTTTTTGAGATTTTTTAAAAAGAAAGAAAAAAATTAAGGGAAAAGTAATTATTAAAAAAACATGTTTATATTTGGCACCCCTTTAAAACAAAAAAAGGTCTCCTGTAGACACAGATGACCTCTAACGATTGCTTGCCATATGAAAATTCTTAAAAAATCTTTTTTCTGTAAATGATTACAACTTTGCTAATCATTTGGATGCCTCTAACTCACTTGCCATTTTTTCTCACGATTTGCTTGCCTTCCCTTCTTTTCTGTCTGATGATGTAAAAATACTGAGCATAGCCATGTCCTGCAAGCAAACTTATGCCTGATTTTATTATCCCAAAAGGCTTAAAAAATACTTGAAACCCTTTATGGTATTGGATTCTGTTAAAAATCAGTTATGACGCCCAACCATTTTATAAGGATGTTTTTTTGCTTTATAAGGCTGTCTGTTGTTATTTTTGATTAGTATCTCTTTTATTCATTTTTTGACAACAACTTATAAGGTTTTTAAAAGCACTATATGATACAAGCAAAAGGTTATGCTGCCCAAACGCCCACCAGTAATTTAGCTCCCTGGAATTTTGAAAGGCGTGAGGTTGGAGCACATGACGTACAATTCGATATTTTATATTGTGGTGTATGCCATAGCGATTTGCACCAGATATGCAATGATTGGTTTCCCGGTATTTTTCCGATGGTGCCCGGGCATGAAATTGTTGGAAGAGTGGTAAAGGTTGGAAGCCATGTAAAGAAATTTAAAACAGGCGACTTAGCTGCAGTGGGTTGCCAGGTAGATAGTTGTATGGAGTGTGAAAACTGTAAAGAAGGATTAGAAAACTATTGCCTGAATGGTAATTCACAAACTTATAACGGTCTTGAGCAGGATAAAAAAACACCTACCTATGGCGGATACTCAAATACAATTATAGTTAATGAACATTTCGTATTGCATGTTAGCGAAAAGCTAAACCTTCCAGCTGTTGCACCATTACTATGCGCCGGAATTACTACATGGTCTCCGCTGCGGCATTGGAAAGTTGGAAAAGGGCATAAACTCGCAGTTGTAGGTCTTGGAGGACTGGGTCATATGGGCGTTAAATTTGGTTTGGCATTTGGCGCTGAAGTAACAGTGCTCAGCACATCTGCAAATAAAGAAGCAGATGCAAAGAAATTAGGCGCTCAGCATTTTATAGTTACAACCAATAAAGCGCAGGTTGAAAAAGCAAAAAACACTTTTGATTTTATATTAGATACCGTAAGTGCCGAACACGACCTTATACTTTATTTAGATATGCTGAAAACTAATGGCGTACATATTTGTGTAGGCGCTCCATCCAGACCATATGCGTTATCACCATTTCCATTAATTACGGGTAGAAAAAGTGTAGCAGGCTCCGGTAATGGCGGTATACCTGAAACTCAGGAAATGCTTGACTTTTGTGCTGAGCACAATATTGTATCGGAGATTGAAATGATTGCTATTACGGATATTCATAAAGCTTATGAAAGAATGCTGAAAGGAGATGTGCGATACAGATTTGTAATTGATATGGCAACACTGTAATGCATAAATAGGAAAAACACTTAGGGCAAAATTCTGTTAAAGCGATGGTACGGCTTTCTTTCCGTTGGATAGTTATCATAGGCCTTGTAGCAGGAGCGCTTGCGGGTATTTTATTGAACAACATTTTTTATCAATCCCCATTTTCGCATACAATTCACCGTTAGTATGCTTTTAATACCTAAAAAACAACATGTTTCCGATAAAAAGCCTGATTCAAACGTTTTTTGAAATTCATGGCTGAAAGAGCCGTTTTAACAGAATAAGCGTTAAAATACTTCCTTTAACAAACTATTCACGTTTTCTTTACAGTCTAAACATCGAAAATATGAAAAGAGTCATCATTACGGCTTTGTTTATTTGTTTTCTCGCTTCCTGTGCCAAATCAGTAACACCCTACCAGGCTGCTCACAGCAGCTATAAAAGATGTAAAACCCTTAAATAAAATTCACCGGGCTTTATGTTTTCCCGCCTTTAGATGTTTATTTTTTCATCGGTTTTGCGGTTATTTTATAAGTTTAAATTTCCGGTATAAGAAAGCCGGGAGTTTAAACTTTTCTTTTATCTTCACCTCATGCAGGTAACGGTCTCTTATAAAAAGCCCCAGGTTTTACAGGCATTGCGCTATCATTTTATCAGGAAGAAAGAAATAAGATTAATGATCATCCTGGTAAATGTATTTGCCCTGTTTGCAGCAGGGTTGCTGGCTTACAGAAAGGTAACGCCACTGGCTTTCCTTATCAGTTCTTTATTGTGGTTTACAATTATGATGGCATTCTGGTGGTTGTTACCGGCTACCATATATAAAAGGTCTGCCACATTTAAGGATAGCTTTAATGTAATGATTGAAAAAGATCATTTCTTTATTGATAATAACCGCGGAACGATAAAAACATGGAGCTGGCGCGAATTCAGCGAATTTGTAGAATCCCCTCAATTTTTCCACCTGTATTTTGACGCACGAAGTTTTTTTCTTTTGCCTAAAGATGTTTTTAAAAATGAAGATGATATACAGGCTGCCAGAACATTGATGAGAGAACGAATAGGGTAACCTGAGCATAGTGAACAAGCTGATATATATTTTCTTCCCAATATTCCATCAACAATTTCACCCCGTTTTCACAGCAAAGCGGTATACAAATGCTATTTTTTTTGGTTTTCCCTGAAAATTCGAAATAGTTATGCACAAAGGGTTTGAGCGTGTGGAAAGCTGTAAAAAAGCCTCACAATGGCACAAAAAGTGATCAAAGTGAGGCAGACAAAAAAACTTACAGCAAATGTACAGCAATCTTTTATTGGAACTAACGCCAGAGTTGCAAAGCCAACGATTTTTAGCAACCGACCTGGGTAAACTTCATCAATCCATTCCCTTTCAGGAATTAGCTTTATTAATTCCTCAACCTGCAGGTAGGTTGAGCGGAAAAGGCTGCAAAAGCTGGCTGGTTGGAAAATCCACGTAAACTGACCCCGTTGCGCCAATCTAAACTGACCCCCTAAAACCGGGGCAAATTGCCCCCCTAAAAAGTAATTAAAGAGCTGTTGATTTTGCAGGATTAAAAATGGTTTGTTTTAGCCAAAACAAACCAGGTATAAATGTCCAACAAAACAATCGACATGTTTAAGATCAGACAGCTATTACGCCTTTATGCAGATGGCAGAGGCAGCAAATTTATCAGCCGGGCAACCGGCATATCCCGTAATACAGTTAAAAAATATTTGATACAATTTACCACACTTCAGCTCAGTATTGAACAGGTAGAAGCCATGAGCGACGGACAGATGGCAAGGGCGTTTTTAGTAGAAAAACCTAAAGTCACCAGCAGCCGTACAGATGACCTGGAGTCTGTACTACCTGAACTTGCAGACAAACTCAAAAAGCGTGGTATTACCAAACAGATGCTGTATGCCGATTACATCCACCGGTATCCTGATGGTATAAACACTCCGCCTTTCTGGTACGCTTAAACGCTTATATTGGTATGGTAAAACCATCCGTTCGGGTACCACATAAAGTGGGAGATAAACTCTTTATTGATTTTACCGGCAAAAAGCTACAGGTAGTAGATATAACTACCGGAGAAGTACAGGATGTGGAAGTTTTTGTAGCTGTTTTAGGATGCAGCCAATACACATATGTAAAAGCAGTACCCACTCAAAAAAAAAGAAGACCTTATAGATGCCTGTCAGTCAGCCCTTCATTTTTACGGTGGCGTACCGGAGGTAATAGTGCCGGATAATTTACGCTCTGCCGTAAAAAAGGCCAGCCGTTACGAAGCAGAACTTAATGACAGCTTTGCCGCTTTTGCCACCCATTACAATACCTATATCTTTCCGGCAAGAGCCTACCGGCCCAAAGACAAAGCACTGGTTGAAGGTGCTGTAAAAATCATATACAGCAGCATTTTTACTAAAATAGATGAGCAGGTATACAGCAGTTTGAACTACTGGAGAAACAGGTATTAAAACCCCTTAATCCATACCCCTATGACCCTATGAGTACCAAAATGGCTACGGTTAGTAAGTCGGGTTATATAACCCTTGATCATCGTTATTACAGCGTTCCCTACAAATATATAGGCACTAAGATAAAGGTGATGTATAATCGAAGTAAAATAGAGATATATAATAATCATGAACTGATTGCGGTGCATACCAGACATTATGGTAAAGAAAGACACATAGAAAACAAGGAACATCTTGCTTCATGGCATAAATATCCTGCCGACTGGAACCCCGAAAAATTTATTGCAGATGCAACACTGGTAGATCCGGCAGTAGTGGCGTACATTAAAAAAGTATTAAGCCGCAGCGAATACCCAGAAAAGAACTACCGCGCCTGCCAGGGTATACTCAACTATAAAAGCAGGGTGGGCGCTACAAGGCTCATCAACGCCTGCAAACGGGCCGACAGTTTTAATGTGTACAACTTTGGTATTATAGAACGCATCCTGAAGTCCAAAGCCGATTTTATACCCCTTGATGATGAAAACCCCTCCGGCACAGATGGCAGCAATATGCCTGACCATGATAATATCCGCGGAGAAGACTATTACGATTAACAATGCTTTTTTTTATTCATTCACAAAAGATAAAAACAAACACACATGAACAAAGACAGTTTAGAAAAAATGATGCGCATGCGGTTATTAGGCATGCACCAGGCATTTAAATCTTGTATTGAATCAGGAAAAACAGAAAATTTTACCAACGATGAGATGGTACACCACCTGGTACAAAATGAGTGGGATGACCGCCAGCACCGTGCCCTGCAAAGAGGGCTTAAGAACGCTAACTTCCGCTATAGCGCCAGTGTAGAACAACTGGATTACTCCGAAAACCGGGGGCTGGATAAAAACCATGTGCAACGCCTGGCAACCTGTGATTTTATTAAAAAGGCAGAAGACCTTTTTATCACAGGCAGCACCGGTACAGGTAAAAACTTTTTAGCATCAGCCCTTGGTCAGCAGGCCTGCCTGATGGGGCATAAAGTGTTATACACTAACACGGCAAAACTCATGTCTCATTTAAAAATGGCAAAGGCTGATGGCGCTCACTTAAAAGAATTATCTAAAATAGAAAAGCAGGATGTTTTGATACTGGATGATTTTGGCGTACAGCCCTTTGATGCAGGTAGCAGAACCCTGCTGCTGGATATTATTGAAGACCGGCATGGTAAACGTTCTACCATTATAACAGCGCAGGTACCTGTAAAAAAATGGCATGAAGTAATAGGAGAAAAAACCATTGCCGATGCTATAATGGACAGAATAGTGCATGGTTCCATAAGAATAGAGCTGTACGGCGAGTCTTTAAGAAAAAAACAAAAAGCGCACACCAACAGTATCACTAATATGGAATCCATTTTATAATTAAACCGGATAAAAACTATACCTATTTTTGTACCATTAATCAACAGTTCTTTACTTACTTTTACCCCACTTTTTCTTAAAGGTTGGTAACCCTTTTGAAAAAAATTTCGGGGGGCAATTTGCCCCGGTTTTAGGGGGTCAGTTTAGATTGGACAATGGGGGTCAGTTTACGTGGATTTTCCACTGGAAGCATTACTAAGAAGTCATAATATCAAATTTTAAAAAATAATTTATGAAAATCGGTGACAACATAAAAGAAATAAGAGAAAAGGCAAAGGGGCTTGCTAAAGAAGATGTTGCCAAGGCTTTAGGAATTACATCTAAAGCATATAGCAATATTGAAAACAACACTGCTGATATAACATTGACAAGGTTATACGAGTTGGCAGATATTTTCGGCGTTTCCCCCGATTATATTTTAAATTATCAGGATAAATCAACCTTTACCAATCATTTTAATAACTATGATGGTAATCAGGGTACAATTATTATGTATCAAGGATGTTCTGAAACGAAGAATCTGGAAGAGCAGCTAAAGGCAAGCAAAGAGAAGTTACAGGTATTGAAAGCGCAAATAAAAACAAAGAACAACTAACATAATATGTCGAATTTTATCGAATATATAAATGTCAGAAATTTTAAATCAATAAGAGAATTTGAGATAACGGGTTGCAGGCGTATAAATCTTTTTATTGGCAAACCCAATGTAGGAAAGTCAAACATAATAGAGGCGCTTTCATTATTTTCAATTCCATATTTGCGGGAGAACTCTACAAAAAAACTGACGAACTTAATCCGGCTGGAAAATGAAGCCGAACTTTTTTACAATGGTAGTATAGAACATGATGCTTTGATTTCTACAAACCAAGGTAATTGCAGGTTAGGTTATCATCCGAAAGAGGGACTTAAAATGATTATAGATTTTTATGGAGATTCTTATCATGTTAATGTAGATGAAAAGCTAAATGTAAAAGGACTTATTAACCACCCTTCTTTTGAGCCACCAATTAAAAAATATTCTTATAAGCATGACGTTACTTACAGGAAATCGCATGCAAAATATTTAATACCGCCCTTTGGCTACAACCTGCTTTCTATAATCGAAAATTACCCTGATCTTAAAAGTCAAGTGACGGAGCTGTTTAAGGAGTATGATTTAGAAATTGCTTTTGACAAAGCCACCCAAACGATCAAGGTTATACAGGAAAATTCAAAAGAGGGATTGTTTTTAATACCCTACAATTCTATTGCTGATACGCTTCAACGGATAATATTTTTTAAGTCTGCAATAGTATCTAACAATAACAGTGTATTACTTTTTGAAGAACCGGAAGCACATTCTTTTCCTCCTTATATGTCACATATAACGCAGGAAATAATTAAAAAGCAGGATAACCAATATTTTATTGCTACACATAGTCCCAATATTTTAAATAACCTATTGGAGAATAAACGTGATGAGCTTAGTGTTTATATGGTTGACTATAAAGACAAGCAAACAGTTCTTAATCATTTGAGCGACGAAACATTACACGAGATTTTGCAATACGGAGTAGATTTATTTACCAATAGTGAAAGTTATGGATTTAGCAGTAATGCCTGAATGCTATATTGATACAAACCTTACAGAAACACTCGTTCCACCACGAAGAGGATATAATCACCAACATGGATGCGGAACTGTCTCTAAAAAAATGAGGGAAACATTCTCTGCTTCTTTTGCTTTGGGAATAATTGATAAGGACAGAAATGAAATAGATTACCTGAAACAATTTGAGATCGTCGCTCATGAAGGCAATCTATTCCTGCACAAACATAAGGTTCTCCATCACTATATAATACAAATCAGTCCCGCAATGGAGCAGTTTATTCTTGCTAATGCTGAAAAAGCCGGGATTAACCTTGCAGACTATGATCTTCCATCAAATTTGGAAGCACTAAAAGATATAACAAAGAAGACCCGAAGTAAATATGATCACAAATTCAAAGCCCTGTTTAAAGCAATTCGTAGGCAAGGTTCAAGGGAGCTTGAACTTTTGGCAGCATGGGTTTCTTACTTGAAAGAGAATAACTATAATGCAGACCTAGAAGTTTTGAAAAATCTATAACCCGGCTTCTTTATTAAATTAGCAGCTTCATCAAGAAGCATGTTCAATAAGGCAGAATTTCTGCCTACAAAAAATAAAAAGCGACCATTTAATGATCGCTTTTTATTTTTATTGAATTATAACCTCTGCTCTTTCTTTATCATACAAATCAACTTTATCTCTGAATTATCAATTGTTGTCTGTGTTTAGCTTTATTGCCAGAAACTTCAATAAAGTATACACCACTTTTCAAACTTGAAATATTTAGTTGCGCTTGTTTAGTACCGCCTCCATATTTTGACTGCTTTTTCAAATTGCCAACATTATCATATATTCTGATTTCTGAAATATCATCTGTAGTTTCTCCTTTTGGATTAACTGATATGGTTGTATTAGCAGGGTTTGGCGAAACCACAAAGTAATATCCGAAATTTACCTGAATAGGCACTGCTGCACTCCAATCGCTCCATCCACAGGCGTTTTGCACTTTTGCCTGCACATAGGCGGTACCTGTTGTTTGGAAAAAATGTTTTTACTTGTGCCATTATCCGGAAGCCCACCGCAGTCGTAGTTCCCGGGAACGATGTTAGCACTCATTGATACCTGCCAATTAGTAGATACTAATTGGCAACGATTATCTGGAGGGTATCCGGCAACAAAACCGACAGGATTTCCAGTTGTAGTACTACTTGCAGAATTCCATATAGCTATGTTATTCGCTTGGGGTATGCCGACTGTAAAATTTATTCTACTTGTAGCACTCCCCTCACTACAAGGAGTGGAAACTTGCACTTCCACCCATGCCGCACCATTTGAGCTGCCGTTTCTTTGGACACTATACTGATATGAATTGCTTGAACCAACTACTGTCAGACCGCTACTTTTTGTCCAGCTATAGGTAGCTCTTGGAATATTTTTAACAGAAAAGGTTCTTGTGCCAGTGCATAAAGTGGAGGTAGCTCCTAAAATAACTGTAGAGGCATAATATTTTCGATATTGAGCATTATAAATTGAAGGCACATCAGTGGGATCGTGCCTGATTCTAATATCCATACCCCATTTGGACTCATACTTACCACTTACGACAACCGAATAGACAGCAGAATGGTCACCATTGTAATAATGAATTTTATCTGCATCCGATTGATTACATACCTGTACAAAGCTGCCATCAGTCCAATATTTGTAAACATTCGGATTGGCACTCCGATCGTATTGATTAATCCAAACTACATTTGTATTTCCTTCTGTCAAATGCCATGCATATCCATGGGAGTTATATGTTTGAGTGGCATCCGCTAAGAAAGTGGCATTTGGATGCTGCGATAAAGTTTGCGCCTTTATAGCAGCTTTTTGAGAAGGCGTGTAATCTGTCGAGGTTAATATTTCCCCTTGCAGCGCTGTAAGCTTTCTTGTATAAATAGTTGTTGGATTATATGATTGAGCTGTTACGCTGAAGGAAATAATTATCGCTACTGAAATTAAAAAAAGTCTTTTCATATAATAATTATTTGATAAAGTTTAAAGAGTGGTTTAAGATACTTGTCACTAATTCCGTTGCCTGCTGCTTGTCTGCCGGGAGCGAACAAGTATTCAGGAATTTTTCAAGAATAAGTGAGTTTTGAATTTCTGTTAAAAACGGCTGGTAGAGATCGTTTTGCATGGATTTACCACAGACAAACACACTGGTCGCTGTTCCAAAAGAACCAAAATAAACCAGGTATTTGTTTTTGTCATTGTATTTATTCACAGCTTCAGAGACTACTAATTTTTTCTCGGAAGCTGCCAACTTATTGAGTATTGTATCCTGACCGAGAAGCATTTCTATATAAGTAAAAGAAAAAGTATAAGCGCCTCTGTCAATATCAGTTGTTAGCGAACTAATGCACGCAGTACTCATTTGTTTATATCGCTCGTATAATTTCAATCCTGCATCATTCCGTTTACACAATTCTTGTAACCCGGAAAAGTTGTCTATAAAAAACTCAGTTCCTTTCTGCAATGAATTAGCTGCTAAAATTTCATTAGCTAATGGAAAGTTGAGCCAACTTTGTATTAAGCCCTCGGTAGACATACTATGTAAAGTATTCTCAGGAATTTGACAACTATTAAGTTTTTCTTCCCCTGATACCAAAGCATCCCATTGCGGTGTTCCTGGTTTTATTGGGTAAGCATAAGTATCCTCAGGTTCTGGTATATTACTACATGAAACCCGTGCATCATCATGATGCTTCTTACAAGCCAATAATTGTATAGACACAAAAGCAATCAGAAGAACATAATTTAGTTTGTAGTTGAACATCTCTATAACGATTTACTTCCAATATAAATAGCATCCAAAATTTCCTTGTTACTAAATGTACCTGTTGATAGAAAAAAATTTAAATCCTGTTCATTGATCGCTGCTGGAAGAGGCTTTTTTTCGACCTGTAGTAACTTGCCAAGAACCCACGCAGAATTATTAAGTCCAAATACTCCAAAATCATCTATTAGCTCTTTCTTTTGTTCAAATTTTTTTATCGCTTCTTGCCTCAGCGATTGCCTTTCACTTTGAGTGAAGCCAGAAATTATTTGGTCCTGCGAAAGCAATAGTTCTATAAATGTATATCTGAAAGTAAAATCTCCTTTTTCTTCCGGACTTGAGAGGAGAGTTAAGTTTTTAGGATTTAATGACTGATATTTTGAAAGCAATTCTTTTCCGGCATCTTTTCTATTTAGCAACTCCTCAAAACCATTAAAGCCGTCAGTTAAAGCCGAAAACCCGGCTTGTAAGTTATTGGCAGAAAAAATTTCATTGAAAAGCGGATAATTTAGGCAAGTGATCACTAAGGCTTGTGTGGTTAAGTTCTTTACAACGGCATCAGGGATATTACATGCTGCTGCCATTTCATCGCCTGATTTAAAATTCTTCCACTCTGCACTTCCAGGCTTTATGGGGTAATCATATGGCGTGGAGTTCTGTTGTGCAAAGCCATTATTTAAGCTGGTTATAAGAAAACAAAGGAAAATTACTCTTTTCATAATATAAGTTTTTAAAATGAGTGATTTTATGGAGGCAAAGAAGAAACAAGTTGGACTATTACTTCTAATCAGGAATTGATCTTGAATTTTCATAAGCGATTTAATTTGTCTGTCGTCACTTAATAAATCAGGATTTGCCTTACAGAAGTACATACAGCATTTACATGCTCTAAAGATAACCAATAGGCAATTGAAGATTTATAAGTTTCTAATTTGACTTAATAATATTCGATTTAAATCCTAACTCCTTCTTTTTCGAAAACTGACATTGCTATAGAAACTCCTTACTGTGTATTGTTTTCAATACGGGTGAGAATTAAATTTTTGAAAACGTTGCATTCGGGCAAATGCAGTACAGTCAGATACGCCAAATATAGAATAAATTATTGCTTAGAAATATTTATTTATTCCTTTGCATTTTTTGAATACAGGCATCCATCTACAAAACGTTAGGTATTTTTTCGCTTCTACATTACTTACTATCGAAGCCATTATTTGACCCAAAAATTTCACATCGGCAATCGCCACATTCACCATGCCAAAACCGGATTTTACATAAAAAAATTCAATGGTATCTATCATATTCGGACGTTTGACGAAGGAGCTGTGTACAAAGAATTTAACATGCCGTATGATGTTACTAAAATGATATACAAACTTATTTTACGTTCACCTCTCAAAAAACAGGGTTTTTCCTGATTTATTTTTTTAGGTATTGTTATCTTTGGCTACTTCTATAGAGTTCCTGCTTATACAGATAAGCATTTTACGAGGTAATCTGTATAATTCATAGCCGTTATAATGAATCAATAAAATACTTATACATAAGCAACAATTGCTTTGTACTAAACTATAAACCCTTATCCCAAAACAATGGCCCACATTAAAACCCGCACTTATTTTTTACTGATTTTCTTATTAGTTATATCGGTATCTCTATTCTATGCGTGTAAAAAGATGGATTTCGCATCTATTAGTAAAACAACGCCTGTAGAAAAGTTTTTTGCGATACCAGCCAACACTCCAGCTCCTGTCATTAAAGTAGCAGAAGCGTTAAAACGCCAAAATGATATAGGCGGTTTTATACCAGCATTTGCCCGGAAAGAAGGCTACCCGATATGGAATAAATCAGTGATTCAAGAAAGGCACATCACGCCAAATTTGTCAAACAGAGACGGGGAAGGCGCTTCTGAACAGGCAACCCTCGTCTTTACTCCAATCGTGCAACAGGATAGTAACAAGGTAAATGGATTTTTATTCAGTCGCATAATCAACGACAGTGTGGAATTACATCTATATCGTGCAAATGATTATGACCAATATCCGTACGGTCCAGAGGACAGTTCCGTTGTCACCGCCGAAAGGATTACTTTAGCGCTGACTGAGCTCAATTACAAAGTGTTCGGTTATAAAAAGCATATCATTCAGGATACATTTTTGTTTAAGAAACACTTTAAGCTCCCAGCAGAAAATTTCACCCGTACGATTGAACTCAAGGCTATACCCGGAGGTGGCGCTGAAGGAAACCTCTACTGCCAGCCTGCAACTTCGCTCACTAATTGCGAATGGTAAATTACCATGTGGAGGTTGCGGGCCGGGCCCGTAGTGGTGATACCACCTTATAGCGTGCCTGCAGGTAATAATGCAGATACAAGTTTTTACGTAGTGTTTCGGAAAGTATTTCTGCACAGTCTGATTCATTATTCAATTGGGCTTTTAATCCTGGAAACGGCTTTAGAGAACAAGGAGCAATTATTGTAAGGAAAAATGGACAGATCTATCTAAAAAATATAATGCCGGGTCAAGAAGGAAAAACTCGTCGTCCTAATTATACTTTGGCGGAAGGAGAGGAATTAATAGGATATTTTCACACTCACCCGGTAGATACCAGTTACAAACTACGGTCATTCTTTTCCGACAATGACTTCTATGAATTTCATAGTAAGGCGAGAAATACACAAGGCTACTTAATGCTGTTGGAGTGTGGAAATAAAAGATTTATTGTAGTCGTAGAGGATGTTATAAAATATCAGGAGTTTATGACTATTGCAAGGATACGGCAATTAAATAAAGAGGCATATATTGAATCTACGTTATTACCTCAACAGCCAACTTACTGGACAAACGGTCAACAAGCGTCGATTGATGCAGCGAAACAATTCTTCGGGGCATCTTCTGTTTGTGGATTAGGATTTTATGAAACAACTGATCCTTCGAAAACAAATTTTATAAAAATCAATCCTTAGTTAATAATGAAAAAATTACTTCTTTTTTCTGGTGTTTTATTTGCCATGAAAGCAAAATCGCAAACCTTAAAGGATTCGCTTTTAGCAATTAACTATACTTATTATTTCAATAAGCCTATTGATTCGTTGCTACAAGCTTTGCCACATTCTTATGACAGTATTTATACCAGTGCAGGAAGCTCTGCTTTCGTCGGCGCTACAGTCATCGTTAACTATGGGAATATGCGCCCGACGGTGTGTATCTATCCTGGCACACATAATTACTATACTCCCTTAAATGCAGCACAAAATCCGCCACATATTGCCTGGCCTTTAAACCTTGTAAGAAAAGAAAATACTTGGATGATAGTTCTTTTTTCATTTGATGCTGGTGACCCTTGGCCTCTACAGGAGATATGCTGTGGTAATTGATTTTCATGACTATTTGCCATCGCATCCTTGAAAATGAAAAAACCTCCTATTTATTCCCTCAACTCCTTAATAACAATCGCAGTATTATTGGCTATTGCGGGCATTCTATTATTTTTCGGTATGCTTTTATAATTGAAGTTGATTTTCCGTCATAAATATTTCGTAGGTTAACGGGTAGTAGGACTACGAATCAAAGGAGGTCTTTGTCTAAACGCCTCCTTTTTTATTGGAGCTTAGAGACTTTATAGAAACACACCTGCGAATAAAAGCTAATTTATTTAGTAATTCAAATTTTCCTTTAATTTTACACGATGAGACGTCCGAGACATCCTCTTAATGCTGAATTGAGAGGAATGATATACAATCCTAAATCTTCATTATACGAAGTTGAAGAAAACTGTATCGACTACGGCATTCCGTTGGAGCTTACACGGCAGCTTAAAGTGTTTGCAAAGGCTTGGACTTATGCAGGCGGCGAACCGTTGATAGCATCCTGGTATAAAAGCCTGGATAAAGTAAGTAAAAAGCAAGTAACAAGAGCAGGCAATATTCCCGAACACACGGACGGGTTTTACCCCGATCCTGAATTTGACTGATATGGAGCATGAAGATTTTACAATAGAAGAATTGGAAAATTTCTTTTCCACCCGTGAATTGCCGCAGGAAATTCAATTATATCAGGGAGTAAGAATTACTGATATCCGTCTTTTTATAGAAAGCCATATCACAGTTTACAAGAATAACTATAAGTCAAGGTCATTCGATGCTTTTAAGCAACGGCTGATTCGGCTGGAAATTTCGGTGAAAGTTTACCACCGTTTCACTGCAAAGTTTACCAGGTGATATTATGTGTAAGAGCGTTAGGTAAAGCTAATCATTTTTTCTTTTTCTCAAAGAGTCACCTTTCAAAGATATCTTGTGAGCATTGGCTGTCAGTCTGTCACAAATTGCATCAGCATGCGTGGGGTCGTTTATATAATCGTACCACTTGTTAATGGGGAGCTGAGAGGTAATAATGGTGGCGCCCAGGGCATAGCGATCTTCGAGGATTTGTAATACTGTTACCCTCATGTCGTGGCTAAGGGGTTGCAATCCAAAATCATCTAAAATAAGCAGGGGTGTTTTAGCTATCTGGTTAAGCCATTTGATATAAGATCCATCTAAGCGAGCCGTAGCAAGGGCTTCAATAAAGCGGTTCATGGAAAGATAAATGGTTCTGTAGCCCAGCATGCAGACTTGTTTGCCGATGGCACATGCCAGGTATGATTTTCCTGAACCGGTAGCTCCCGTAATAAGTATGTTTTCCGTTTTGTCGATAAAAGTTCCATCGCACAATACTGCAAGCTGTTCTTTAGTGATACCCCTGGATGGTGAGCAGTTGATCTGCTCTGGCACTGCATTGTAGCGGAGCTTTGACAAACGCAGGTAAAGCTCGGTACGGCGATGGGTTCGGTAGGATAGTTCCGCTTCGGCAAGCTGTGCGGCCAGCGTATGGGCTTCCGGCTGCTCATGGCTGTGCAGGGTTATAAGGGTCTGGTATCTTTTTGCCATTCCGTAAAGTTTAAGCTGGTTGAACTGCTGGAGTGTTGCTGTTGTGTTTGTGTTCATTGTTTTTTATTTTTTGAGTGTGAATAAGTCATACAGGAGTTTACTGGTAAGCCTGCGGACCGCGCAGGTTATCGTGGGGCGGTGTTTTAAAGAGTTCCTGTTGGGAGACAAAGGGTTGTTTATCCAGGTTGTTTTTTAAGATATTGTCAATGGTTCGATAGGTGAATACTTCGCCCGCCAGGGCGCGGGTGCAGGCCGCTTCCAGCCGGTCGTTACCGTATTGCTTACCCAGCCTCAAAATACCAAGACAGGCGTTTTAGGTCTGCTCGGTAAATCGTTTACCCTTCAGCAGGCGCTCAATATATTGGCGGGTATTGCTGCCAATGTTTGCAGCCTGCCGGATAAAGTAATCAGCCGTCCATCCCCGTCTTTCAAAGTAATGCTGATGCCCTTCAGGCATATGCTCCTTTACAGTGGTATACCCGTGTTTTTTGTAGCTGCGCTTATGCAGGGCAATACGCTGGAACTGCAGGTATATCTCTACCGTATCAGTGTCGTATACGGCTGTTACGGTTTTACCAATATGCACGTAGGGAACACTGTAATGATGCCAGTCTTCTCCCAGGGTGATATGATAGTTTTTCTGAACCTTAGCCTGCACCCGGTGTTTGATAAGGAATGGTGATGCGGGCAGTGGTTGCAACAGGCGGCGTTCTTCTTTTTCAAAATAATCTTTCCTGCTGTAATCCTTGTTTTGGAACAATTGTGCGTGATGGATAGCAAGTTGTTCGTTTATAGCATGGTTAAGGGCTTGCAGGCTATGGAAAACTTTATCGCGCAGCGGGGCGTAAATACGGCGGTAGATAATCTTTACTTCGTTCTCCACAGCAGCTTTATCTTTTGGTTTGGCTACACGGGCGGTCGTTAAAGCGATGTTGTAATGTTGCGCCCATTGGGTAATAGCATCTGTAAAAGTGGGTTCGTAGCGGGATGCCTTAGCAACAAGCTGCCTCATATTATCGGTCATAAGGCTATGGGGTACACCGCCAAAAAACGAAAGACAATCATTGAGGGCGGCAATCAGGTGAACCAACCTGGCATCGGGCAGGGCTTTTACAAAACCATAGCCGCTATAAGGCAATACACAAACCAATACGGGACAGCTAAACACTTCGCCGGTGACGCTGTCAACATAATGCATGGTATCTCCTGCAAAGTCTACCATTACGACCAGGGCGGGCTGATGATCAATATGCATCGCAGGCTGAACAACATTGCGATACCGGGCAAGAGATACACAAAACTGGGTGTAGCCATAGCCCTGAGGATACTGCCTGCGATACTCCTGCCAGAGCAATAAGCGGGTAACACCGGTGCGTTTAAGTTCATTTAAAAAATAAGAAACCTGCTGTACAAAAATGGATTTACGGGCATCTTCTTCTGCCGCAGGAGGTGGCTCTGTGTAAACGATGGCAGCAAGGGCGGCATCACTCATGCTTTGCAACTCTTGTAGCGAAGCTGTGTGGCTTTGCAGGCGCAGGGCATAAGCGGTTATGGTAGGTCGGGAAAGGGGAAGTTCCCGGCATATAGAGCGGACGGAATAGCCTTTTTCCAAAAATCGGATAATAGAACGTACATGGTGCATTGTAATCACTTTGTTGGACATGTTTTGTTTTGTGCACAAAACAAATCCGGGTGAATAAAATGCCCTTACACCATAACAAAAAGTGGTAAACTTTGCTGTGAAATCAAGCTGAACTTTACCTGCGGCAAGTGGTAAACTTTGCGCCGTATTGTCAGCTTAAAAACTAACAGCCCTGGTAAACCTGCCCGTCCGGTCAGGCGGGCTTTACTCCGAAATCAATATCGCTTACCTCTTTAAATGTGGTAAACTTTGCTGTGAAATAAGTGGTAAACTTTGGTGCGAAATATCCAGCCCTGAACCCTATTCCGGATTTTATCATTGTTTATTGAGTAAATTTAGGTTGAATAAACGTGGGATTGTTAACTAAAAGAAAATATAAAATTGTAAGTGGAATTCGCTCCTCCTGGGGATGACTTTTCTGCAACAATATTTTTTCTCTTAGAACTGGCAAAAGGTATATTCTTAGCAGAAGTACATATTTTTCAAAGACTTTTTACATTAGCACAACACAAAAAGCATTATCTGCTCAATATATATAAATTTTTGGGTTCAACAGATATGCATATTTCAATTGCATCTGTCTTATCTGATTCTGCTATACAAACGTGTCATCCTGTATTATCGGATAAAGAAGGGTGTTTACAATTTGAGAATGCCAGTCATCCCGTTATTGATAATTATCTGCCTAATTCTCTTGCTGTTTGCTCTAAATCTGTATTAGTAACACATGACCTGGAAATAGCAGGTAGCGTATCAAAAGGTTTTGATGAATACCATTTTGCCGAATCCATCGTTGACGGAAAATTGCATTTTAATTATACTTTAAATAAAGGCAGGCTCAAAACAAGAAATGCCATTAACCTAGCAAAATTTGCAGGATATCCCGAAACAGTAGTAAATGATGCGGCGGCTATGGTCGAAAGATTACTTTCACCCTTCAATACTAAAGGGATAGAAGTCTATTATTGAAATACGTTAGAAATATCTCCCTGTATAACTTTCCTTCACCTTCTTCAGCTCTTCCGGTACTCCTGCAAAAACAAGATCTCCACCCTGGTCGCCGGCTTCAGGGCCAAGATCAATCACCCAGTCGGCGCTTTTAATTACATCGGTATTGTGTTCAATTACCCAAATAGAATGCCCCTGCTCAATCAATGCATTAAAGGATGTAAGCAGTTTATTAATATCATGAAAATGCAAACCTGTTGTAGGCTCATCAAAAATGAAAAGTATGTGTCCCTGCGCTTTGCCTTTGCCAAGAAAAGAAGCAAGCTTTACACGCTGTGCTTCGCCGCCGGATAATGTATCGCTCGACTGCCCCAGCTTTACATAACCCAAACCAACATCTGCCAATGGTTTTAGTTTGGTGTAAATATCTTTCTCATCTTTAAAGAAGTTGAGCGCTTCATCAACACTCATTTCAAGTACATCAAAAATGTTCTTCTCTTTGTATGTTACTTCAAGCACTTCATCTTTAAAACGCCTGCCATGGCAAACATCACATACCAGATGCACATCAGCTAAAAACTGCATCTCCACAATTTGTTCGCCTTCGCCTTTGCATGCATCACATCTTCCGCCTTCTACATTAAAAGAAAAATGTTTGGGCTGAAAGCCATTGATCTTACTCAACGGTTGTTTTGCATACAGGTCTCTTATTTCGTCGTATGCTTTTATATAAGTCACCGGGTTACTGCGGGATGACTTACCAATAGGGTTCTGATCAACTAACTCAATTTGTGTAATAAAATCAATATCTCCGCTTATGGTTTTGTGTATTCCTACTTTATCTACAAATTCTCCTTTTATTTTTTTTAATGCAGGATATGCAATTTGTTTTATCAGCGTCGTTTTTCCGCTACCGCTTACGCCGGTGATCGCTGTTAATATACCGAGCGGTAACTCAACGGTTATATTTTTTAAATTATTCTGGCGTGCATCTTCAATTTTTACAGAGCGTTTCCATTTGCGGGTTTTTGCGGGCACTTCTATTTTCAATGCTCCTTTCAGGTACTTGCCGGTAAGACTTTTAGGGTTATCGATAATGGCATCATAATTACCTTCCGCAATTACTTCCCCGCCCAAATGACTTGCCAATGGTCCCATATCAATAATGTGATCAGCTTCCCGCATCATCATTTCATCGTGCTCAACCACCACAACAGTATTGTTCAGGTCTCTTAATTCTTTCAATACTTTTATTAACCGCGCTGTATCTCTTGAGTGCAATCCTATAGAAGGTTCATCTAATATATAAAGTGAGTTGGTGAGATTGCTTCCTAAACTACGTGTAAGCTGAATGCGCTGACTTTCTCCACCGCTTAAGCTATTGGCTAACCGGTTCAGACTTAAATAACCAAGCCCTACATCAAGCAATACCTGTAATCGTTGATTTATCTCAATGAGTACACGTTTCGCAACCTGCTTATCATATTCACTTAGTTTAAGTGTATCAAACCATGTTTTTAAATCTTTTACCTGTACTTCGCATAATTCACCAATATGCTTTCCTCCAACCTTTACATACAGCGCTTCTTTACGCAGGCGGTAGCCTTTGCATTCAGGGCAGGTTGTTCTTCCTCTATATCTCGATAGTAAAACCCTGTATTGAACTTTATACAGATTCTGTTCTACTTCTTTAAAAAAATCGTTGATGCCTTCCGCATATTTATTGCCTTCCCAAAGCTCGTTATACTGTTCTTTGGTTAAATCAATTACCGGCTTGTGCACAGGAAAACCGAAATTTTTTGCGGCTCTTACAAAATTATCTTTCCATTTGCTTAATTTTTCTCCCTTCCAGGGCGCTACGGCGCCGTCATATACACTCAACCGCGGATTAGGAATTACCAACTCAGGGTCAATGCCCAATACCTGTGAAAACCCTTCACATACGGGGCAGGCACCATATGGATTATTAAAAGAGAAAAGATTAGGAACCGGTTCTTCAAATTTTATTCCGTCTCTTTCAAATTTATTGGAAAAATGTGCGTGATTTGATTCGTTTATGATAAGTACCATCTCACCTTCCCCTTCAAAAAATGCGGTACCAACGGAGTCGGCCAAACGATGCAGATCATCTTCATCAAAATCTTTTACAACAATTCTGTCTATAAGAATATAAGTATCTCCTTTATATTTCTTTTTTAACTCGGCATCCTTTAATTCAAGCTCATCTTCAATTCTCACAATTTCTCCTGCTTTTCCTTCTGCTGTAGTATATAATCTTGAAAACCCTTTTTGCAAAAGAATATTCAGCTCTTCGCGTGCATTACGTTTGCCCTGTAATTTAAAATCAGAGAGTATAAGTACTTTATCACCTGCCTTTTGATTTGAAATATATTTCACCACATCATTTACATCATCTTTCTTTACCTCTTCGCCGCTTACAGGAGAAATGGTTTTGCCTATGCGGGCATATAATAATCTTAAGTAATCATATATTTCCGTCATGCTTCCTACAGTGGAGCGTGGCGTGCGGGTGATTACTTTTTGTTCTATAGCGATAGCCGGGCATAAACCTTTAATAAAATCAACATCAGGTTTATTCATGCGGTTAAGAAACTGCCTTGCATAAGCGCTCAGGCTTTCTGCATACCTGCGCTGTCCTTCTGCAAAGAGGGTATCTATTGTTAAAGATGATTTTCCGGAGCCTGAAACACCCGTTACCACAACCAGTTTATTCCTGGGAATTTCAACGGTAACATTCTTAAGATTATGTACTCTCGCGCCTTTTATCAAAATAGCATCAATAATAGCCGGAGGAGAATTTTTGATTGTTGAAGTTGCTGCCATAGAGGGCAACAAAATTAATGCTAAATTGTTTAGCGGAGCAAAAAAGTATATTATACTACACAATAATGATATTTGCTATTATTGTTTTTAGGGGTTACTATTTAATATTTTATCGTTTATCGAAGAGTTTCGATAATTAATCGAAAAATATTTAACAAAAGTTTGGTTGATTAAAAAAAAGCTCTATTTTAGCTGCTCCAATATCATACGAAAGAAACTAGAATTAAAATCATTACCGCCTTTTGGTATTACTTCTACTTCTTAATATATGATATTGGGAATATCAAAATCCCAACCATTAAAAACCGTAGAAGTTTATGAATTCCCTAACCAACCTGCCTGATCAGCAATTGATCAACCTTTTTATGTCTGGAGAAGCTTCAGCACTTGAAGCACTCATCGTTCGTCACAAAGACAAGATTTACACATCCATTTTTCTGCTTGTAAAAGATAAATACCTGGCAGAAGATATTTTTCAGGATGTATTTATCCGAGTTATCGACACTATTCGTAGTGGCAGGTACACAGAGGAAGGTAAATTTTTACCATGGGCTATGCGTATCGCCCATAACCTTTGCGTAGATCATTTTCGTAAAGTGAAACGTACACCAACCATTAAAACCGGTGATGACCGCGACATTTTTGAAGTGATCAATTTTTCAGAAGACGGTGTTGACCGCCGTATGATGCAGCGTCAGAGCCACGACCGCGTTCGTGAAATGCTCGACAGACTGCCTGAAGATCAGCGCGAAGTGATTATTTTAAGACATTACGCTGAACTAAGCTTTAAAGAAATTGCTACATTAACTGACTGCAGCATTAATACAGCCCTGGGCCGTATGCGCTATGGTTTAATTAACCTCCGCAAAATGATGCAGGAAAAACAAATTGCATTGTAGAAACAAATTTTACTAAACTCAAACGGGGTTGTACAATTAAGTAACAACCCCGTTTTTTATTTTTCTGGAAATACCCTAATGTAGTAGCAAAAATTTATCCCCCAATATCAATTTTAAAATTTACTTCAGCCGGAGGTAAACATTGTTTGTCATCGCACACCATAAACGCTACTGTTCCTCCAACATTGGTTTTTACTTTTGACCTGAGTTGTAGAAGCTGTACAAATTCTACTTTCTTCTCATAGAAATTTACATTTCCGCCCCACACTTCCTCATGCTTCTTTATCATTTTACCTTCTTCTTTTACCTTTCCGCTTAAAGTTATCAACGGGTTTTTATTGAATGTAAAGCTCGTTGCTACCGGGCCTTCAACACCAACATTTTGTGCATATATATGATAATTACCATCAATCACCGCAGATAGTCTTACTTCATAAGTTTTATCATTTATCTTTTTTGAGCTGAAGCTCCACTTAACCTTTAGCGCCGAGCCGGATTGTGCAAAAACAGCCATCCCGGCGAATAATAAAGCTGTAAGAAAAAAAATACGTTTCATAACCAACATATTATTTTATGTAAACGATGGTAAGACATAAAATTGCCTGCAAAAAAGCTTAATCTTTTGTAAAAACTATGCCAGCATCGCTTTATCGGCAACAAACAGATCGTGAAATATTTTTTTACCATCTGTATTTCCAAGCTTGTTATTGCAGGCACGCTCCGGGTGAGGCATCATGCCAAAAACATTTCCGGCGGCATTGGATATACCCGCAATATTTCGTAAGCTGCCGTTGGGATTTGCTTCAGGAGTGATATTACCATTTTCATCGCTGTAACGATAAATTATCTGCCCGTTATTTTCCAGCGCATCAAGTGTGGCATTATCTGCGTAAAACCTTCCTTCACCGTGCGCAACAGGGATTTTTGATATTATGCCATCATTTCCCTTTAGGAATATATTCTTACAAATGAATTTCATGTTCTCATTGCGCAGTAATACACCGGGCAGTAATCCTGCTTCACAAAGAATCTGAAATCCATTACAAACGCCTAATACTTTTCCCCCCTGCCCTGCAAAAGAAATTACACTTTGCATCATAGGGCTAAACCTTGCTATAGCGCCGCAACGCAGGTAATCACCATAAGAAAATCCTCCCGGCAGCACAATACAATCTTCAGTAGAGAACATACTAATATCTTTATTCTTATGCCAAAGCTCAATAACTTCATAACCAAGGTCTTCATGTAAAGCGTTGATCATATCTGCATCGCAATTTGAGCCTGGAAAAACAACTACGCCAAATTTCATAAACGAATTATAAATATGTTTAAGAAGAAGCAAAGGTAAATGCTTATGCTGAATTGGACAATTGAAGAATCCGGCTTTTGCGATGAACAAGTATTGGCCAACTATGCTTTAACAGCAGGCAGCCATATATTAAGCGCAATTATAAAAGCCACAAACAACCAGTGAATGATCAGTGGTATCCACTTTTTTTCTGCATAAAAATAGGTATATGCATGAAAGGCGGCGAAGGGCAGTGCGCATAATATCCAGTATTCGAAAGTAGATGCAAAATTAACAAACGGAATTAACAGCGTTATGATCAGGTATACAAGCATCAGGCTCCAGCTTTTGCGAACCTGTATAAGCATTTTAAGAATGTTTCCCTGTATATAAAACCCGCTTATTAAAAAAGGAATAATTAATAAAATAATAGCGGCCCATGCCCAAATATCATATTGAAATTTTGGAATGCTTACTGACAGTGATGGCAAATAAGTAAGCGGATTCCAGTTTCCGCCAAGGAATAAAATAGCAAATAAAAAATAATAAGGTGTTAATAAACCCAGTATGGCTACTATCCATTCACTTAAATGAAACGGACGCATAGAAATAAGTGCAAAGAAAACCAGGATTATAAAACATATGGAAGGGAAATAAAGGAACGATGTTAAACTAACTACCAGGCTTGCATTAAAAACAAGCGTTTTAGGTTTGGGGCTATTGAAAAGGCTGCTGAGTGTTGCCCATACCCATACCAATAAGCTATTAATGATAAGCGCAGAAGAAAGTTGCCACCACTCAGGAAATAAAGACGTAATTAACACATAAGCCAGGGCCGGTAAATAGGTAGGCTTATGCAATAGCTTTTGATTGTTAATGAAATTTGTAAAAATGATTGCCTGCGATAAAATTAATGTCAGTACAATAACCGGGTAAATAATAGGAACAGTTTTGCCGAAAGGCATCAAAAAATTAAGGAACCGGTGATAGAGAAATCCATCGGTGGCTTGCGCTACCGGTATATGTGGGTGCAAAAAAGCATAAAACTTCAATACGAAACCGTATATCAGTAAAAATATAATATTAAGCGGTGAGTTAGTTTTGAAAGATCCGATCACAGGAATTTATTTAAAAATCAATTTTTGCAAAGCAAATATAATTCCTGTACATACACGGCATAACAACCTGCCTTGCTCCAACCTGTTTGCCGTATTTTGGTAAAAACTCATAATCCTTGTCAAGATTTTTTAATGTAGGGGAACGTTTTACATCTCCATTTCCATTAACGCTTTGTTCAGATAATAATTTTACCCTGCGCTCCTGCTGGTTGTATAAAAAGTTTATTTCTCCACCGGTATTATAAATCATGTATGAAAGGCTGTTGTCAGAATTATCATCAAACTGGCTTTTATGCAAAATATTGCTCCACTGTATGCTTGCATCTGAGTCAAATGAAAACACCGCTATATTTTCGCTGTAATAGCGCGTGCTGTTGCCATAATAATTATACCTGTTCCACGGACTGCTATAACCATAAGGGCTCCAGTATGAGTTATAATAAGAAGAATATGGTGAAAATCCATAAGGGTTATACAGGTAGTCGTAACGGTTCCAGTTATTGCCGCGTGACGATGTAAAGTATAATTCACTTACTACTAAAAATCCACCATCTTTTTTGGGTAATACCTGGCGAATAAAAAAATCATTAAAAGCTGTTTTGGCAGTAGTATTTTCAGACTTAGCGTTTTCTTTTAAATCGTCACTGAAAACATTATAGCTTTCTGAGTTTATTTTATTGGCATCTTTATTCCATATCGCAATATATATACCTTCAACATTTCCCCGTTTTTGTTTAAAGTAAAGCGAGCTCAGCAAAATATTGCGATTAACATTATCTGCTTTAATCTTTACCTCATCCAGGAAATTGGTGGTAAGCGGTATGTTATTTACGCTGAAACTATCTGCCATAGCCGGTTTTATAACAAGGTCAACGTTCGAAATATTATCCCTGCCTCCGGTTCTTCCGCATTTGGCAAATATGAAATCGCCATCATTGTCTACAATAAAATCGCTGAACACAGCATCTCTCTGTTTCATTGAAACAGGTAAACGGCTTTTCTTTACAAACTCCATTTTGTCGTTATATAAGAGCGTGGTAAAAAAATAATTTTTTTCATTCCTCTTATTGATCTTAAACACCATTATCCGTTGCTTATTTTCACTGTAGATGGTGGAGTAAATCTTATTGTCGCCCGACCCTCCAATCTGCGTTGTATCTATTTCAACCGGGCCTATCAGCTTTTGCCCTTCCGCATCCATCTTTACCACATTGCAGTAAACGACGTTTCTTTTTTCATATTGGTAAAGCATATAAAAAAAATCAGGATAAGCAACAAAGTCAACATTGATTAATTTTTCAGGAAGAAATTCAAGATCGATTTTGTTCTTTAATTTCATGTCGCCATCAAAAATGGAGAGGTCATTCCTGGATTTATAATTCTTGTAAATAAGAATATTGCTGCTCACCTTGCCAATCACTTCAAAATTTACCTGCCTAAAATCATCTTTTGTGGGTTCGGAGTAGCGGATTCGCTGGGCGCATAGGGTAATTGGCGCCACAAGCAAGAGTAAAAAAATGGCAGAACGTAATTGCCTCATTGGATATGATTTTTATATTAATTCGATTCTTTTGCAAATTAGATGGTTTTTGGGTATTGTATGTAGATTATACATTATTTTAACCAATTTGTAATTTACCTTATACCTTTGCCGTTTTGAATTCTGACACAGAAAGTATTTAACCTGCATTCACCGTGGGCAAACACACAAATAAAGCTACCCTGGCCGGTCTTGTTATCGCACTGGGTATTATATACGGAGACATTGGAACTTCGCCTCTCTACGTTTTCAGCGAAATTATTGCCGGCAGATCTATTACAGAGGATCTGATTGTCGGGAGCCTTTCCTGTATAATCTGGACAATAACCCTTCAAACAACTATTAAGTATGTTATCCTGGTATTAAGAGCTGATAACAGGGGTGAAGGAGGAATTTTTGCCTTGTATGCCCTGGTAAGGCGCCGGCGAAAATGGCTGGTTATACCAGCTATGATAGGTGGGGCAGCCCTGCTGGCAGATGGAATGATTACACCGCCAATTACTATCACTTCCGCAATTGAAGGTTTGCAGAAACTGCCCGCATTCAGCAATCTTGATGAATATATTATTTACGTAGTTATCGGAATTCTTACTTTCTTTTTCTTTCTTCAGCAATTTGGTACCGCATCAATAGGTAAGTTTTTTGGGCCTTTAATGGCTATATGGTTTAGTATGTTAGCCGTATTTGGTGTTATTCACCTGTTTGATGACTTGTCAATTATGCGCGCTTTTAATCCCTATTATGCTATCAAACTGCTGAGCACAAACCCGCAAGCCTTGTGGATATTAGGAGCGGTGTTTTTATGTACTACCGGGGCAGAAGCATTATATAGCGACCTGGGGCATTGCGGCAGGGAAAACATACGCATTTCATGGATTTTTGTAAAATCCTGTTTACTGCTCAATTATCTTGGGCAGGGAGCCAGCTTGCTTAATCATCATCTGAACGTTCCGGCAGGGTCACATGCTTCCATCAATCCCTTTTTTGACCTCATGCCTGACTGGTTTGTTTTGCCCGGAGTAATTATCGCTACCGTTGCAGCCATTATTGCCAGCCAGGCAATGATATCGGGCTCGTTTACATTAATTGGTGAAGCTATACGCCTTAACCTTTGGCCAAGGTTAAAAATCAGGTACCCATCTGAAGAAAAAGGGCAGTTATTCATCCCTTCTTTAAATACCATATTGTTTATCGGTTGTGTTGGAGTAGTGCTGTATTTTCAAACATCTTCCCGCATGGGAGCCGCATACGGTCTTGCAATAATTGTAACCATGCTCATGACAACCATTCTTTTTGCCAACTATCTTGTTAATCACAGGGTAGCATCAGGGTGGATATGGTTGTTCCTGGCAGGATATACTATTATTGAAGGCGGCTACCTGGTTGCCCTGCTGCAAAAATTTACACACGGTGGTTATATCACGGTAATCATTGGCGGTATAATGTTCCTGGTGATGTATATCTGGTTCAGGAGCAGGAAAATCAAGAACCGTTATGTTGAGTTTGTAAAGCTCGAAGATTATCTCCCCATGCTACAGGAATTAAGTAATGATCCTTCTGTTGCGAAATACGCTACTCACCTCATTTATTTAACAAGCGCTAATAATCCAAAAGAAATAGAACATAAAATCATCTATTCTATTCTGAACAGGAAACCCAAGCGTGCGGATATATACTGGTTTGTGCATGTAGATACGCTGGATAATCCATATACCTGCGAGTATGAAGTGCAAACTATTATTCCCAATGAAGTGATAAGGGTTGAATTCAGGTTAGGTTTCAGAGTTGAACCGCGCATTAATATTATGTTCAGAAAAGTGGTGGAAGATATGGTTAAAAATAAGGAAGTAAATATTACCAGCCGCTACGAGAGCCTTCAACGCAATAATGTTATTGGTGATTTTCAGTTTATCGTAATGGAAAAATTCCTGAGTATGGATAATGAATTGCCATTCTGGGAAACATTGATTATGCGGGGATATTTCTGGATAAAAGAAATCAGTCTTTCAGAAGAAAGAGGTTTCGGTTTGGAAGCCAGCTATGTAACGGTTGAAAAATTCCCGCTTATTGTATCGCCTCTTACTAATTTGAAAATTAATCGCATTTATAAAGATTAATCGTTTCCTGCTTTGTAAATAATAAGACTTTAACTTGTCTCCGCCTTTTACTATTTTCATAGTGTAAACATTCGATCGCATTGTCATCTACTATTTTGTATATAGCCGGAGCCATTGTTCTTTTCCTCATTATATTATATTTTATACAGGAGAAATTCATTTTTAAACCCGAAAAATTACCTGCAGACTTTAAGTTTATATATGATGCGCCTTTTGAAGAATTGTTTTTTGATGTTGAGCCCGGCGTTCGTATTAACGGGCTACACTTTTATGTAGAAAAGCCACTTGGGCTTATACTCTATTTTCATGGCAATACAAGGAGTATTAAGGGTTGGGGAAAATATGCAAAAGATTTTTATCGCTATCAATATGATGTGGTATTGGTTGATTACCGGGGATTTGGAAAAAGTACCGGTAAGCGCAGCGAAAGTAAAATGCTTGCAGATGTTCAGTTTATATATACCCGGCTTGCAAATAAATATAATGAACATCACATAATAGTATATGGACGAAGTATAGGAAGCGGGTTTGCCGCAAAAGTAGCGTCAGACAATAAACCCCGTTATCTTATTCTTGATGCGCCTTATTATAGCTTTACAAAAGTGGTTGAACGTTTTTTGCCGCTCCTGCCTGTAAAATATGTATTGCGCTATCATTTAAGAACGGATAAATGGATACGAAAAGTAAATTGTCACACCTATATTCTGCACGGCACAAAAGACTTGCTTATTCCTGTACGGCACAGCGAAAATCTGCAAAAATTAAGCCCGAATAAAATCACGTTAATAAGAATAAATGGAGGAGGGCATAATAATTTACCTTCGTTCCCCGAGTATCACAATTTTATAAGGGATATTTTAAAATATGACTGAAGAAGCTAAACTACCGGTGCCGCGTAAACGAAAATGGATCAGGCTGTTGAATATCCTCCTTGTTATTTACCTGCTCGTTGGTGTTGCGGCATATTTTTTACAGGATAGGTTTTTATTTCACCCTGAGCTCATTTCGAAAGAGAAAAAGTTCAATTTTCCCATTCCATACAGGGAAGTAAATGTTGCATTAGACGGGGATTACAATATGAACGTTGTTCAGTTTTTAACGAATGACAGCACAGCTAAGGGTGTAGTATTATATTTCCACGGAAATCGTAAGAACATTGAATGGTATGCCAGATATGCCCCGGCATTTACAGGCAAAGGCTATGAAGTATGGATGATTGACTATCCCGGGTTTGGAAAAAGCTCCGGTAAACTCACAGAGCAAAAATTATATGAATATGCCGGGCAGTTATATGTAATGGCAAAAGCAAAATACAATGCAGATAGTATAATTATCTACGGAAAATCTTTAGGCACAGGTATTGCAGCCTGGCTTGCTTCAAAAAGATCAGCTAAAAGGGTGATAATGGAAACGCCATATTACAGTATGACCTCCCTCCTGTCACATTATCTGCCTGTTTACCCGATGAGTAGAATGTTGAAATACAAGCTTCCAACGTATGCTCATATTAATATCATTAATGCGCCCGTAACTATATTTCATGGCACGGGCGATAATGTAATACCATACAGTAATGCTGAAAAATTAAAACCACTGCTTAACCCGAAGGATGAGTTTATCACAATACCGGATGGAGAGCATAATAATTTAAGTGAATTTCCTTTGTTCAGAGAAAAATTGGATAGCTTGTTGCTGTTATAATATCATTCTTCAGCTCTTTATCGGCACCACATTTACAGATTGATTCCGTTTTACTTTATCCGGAATAGATTGAACAATCTCGTTCTTCAATGCATCTATCAATCTCTTTTTTACAAAATCTCTCTGTACTACCAAACTTACTTCCCGCATGGGCACAGGTTTCTTAAATTGCCTGATGAGTTGCAATTGTTTTGCCGGCATATCAAGTGTAGCTAACTCAGGTAAGATAGTTATGCCATCATTCAAATCAACCATTCTGCGCAGCGTTTCAATACTTCCGGTTTCATAATCAAAATGGCTTCCGGCGGTACTCATTTTCCGCAGCTCGCATAAGTTTTCTATCTGCGAACGGAAACAATGGCCTTCTTCCAGTAACCATAATTTGTTTGGGTCTATCTCCTGTGCAAGCACATAATTTTTTTCATACAAAGCATTTTTTCTGGAAACATAGGCTACCAGCTCTTCATAAAATAATGGGTATTCTTTAATGCCATTTTTTTGTAATGGCGTTACCAATATGCCGGCGTCAATTGAACCTTCTGTAAGCGATTTTATGATATTATCGGTAGTCATTTCACTTACCACCAGTTTTACCTGTTTGTATTTTGCCGCAAAGCTTTGTATAAATAATGGCAAAAGATATGGCGCTAAAGTGGGTATAATACCAAGTTTTAGTTCGCCTGTGAGCACACCTTTTTTATGTTGCACCAACTCATGCATCACCTGCTTCTGCGCTAAAATTGTTTTTGCCTGTTGAATTATTTCTTTGCCTGTTTCCGTAGGGGCAATTGGCTGCTTGGTTCTGTCGAAAATGGTAATGCCTAACTCTTCTTCAAGTTTTTGAACCTGCATACTCAGTGTGGGTTGTGTAATAAAGCAACTTTCTGCGGCGAGTGTAAATTGGCGGTGAGTATCTAAAGCAACAATATATTCCAGTTGAACAAATGTCATAAATATAGATATAATCTATTAAAACATAAAATTAATCAATTATATAAATATTACAAATGTTACATCTTTTCAGGTACTCCATTACCTGAAAATTACCTGCTTTAAAAATCAGATAGAAAAACCAGCGATATATTGTATGTGGGAGGCCTGACGCTTCCCGTTTATATTAGCCTGTTTTCCTAAATCATTTACATATTGACATAAAAAAACCCGGCATTAGAAAATGCCGGGCATCTTGTGTAGATTTTTTCTATACCCTTTATCTATTTAGAAAAGCTAAGTTAATACATCTGTTGTTAATAATTACTAAAAATCTGTTTAAGAGAAATCTTTTCGACTAAATAATACCAATGATTATTTTTTTTAAAAACCACGTAGGTTTGTGTCGCTAAAAAAATTATATGAACGAAAACCTGGTTAACCGGATAAGTGTTGAATTAGAAGAAATTACAAAAAACGGGCTTTATAAAACAGAAAGAATAATTGAAAGCCCGCAGGGGGCAGCTATTGAAGTGAAAATACCAGGGCAAAATGGCTTAAAATCTGTTATAAACCTTTGTGCTAATAATTACCTGGGCTTATCATCGCATCCCGCGGTAATCAGCGCTGCAAAAAAATATGTTGATACAAGAGGTTATGGGCTGAGCAGTGTGCGGTTTATCTGCGGTACGCAGGATATTCATAAAGAACTGGAAAAGAAAATTTCCAAATTTCTATGTACTGAAGATACCATATTATATGCTGCCGCTTTTGACGCGAATGGCGGTGTGTTTGAACCGCTTTTTGATGAAAAAGACGCAATTATTTCTGATGCGCTTAATCACGCTTCCATCATTGATGGTGTAAGATTATGTAAAGCGCAGCGCTTTAGGTATAATCATAATGATATGGCTGACCTTGAGGTTAAACTCAAAGAAGCACAGAGCGCACGCAGCCGCATTATTGTTACCGATGGTTCATTCAGTATGGATGGCACTATTGCGCAGCTTGATAAGATTTGTGAACTGGCGGATAAATATGATGCTGCCATAATGATTGATGAATGTCACTCCAGCGGATTTTTGGGAAAAACCGGAAGAGGTACGCATGAGTATCGTGGTGTAATGGGGAAAATAGATATTATAACCGGCACGCTCGGTAAGGCTTTGGGCGGCGCTTCAGGCGGTTTTACCAGCGGCAGAAAAGAAGTGATTGATATGCTGAGACAACGTTCCCGCCCATACTTGTTTTCAAATACTGTTGCTCCGAGTATAGTTGGCGCTTCTATCGCGGTGCTTGATATGCTGAGTGAAACAACTGAGCTTCGCGATAAGCTGGAAAACAACACAAAATATTTCCGCCAAAAAATGACGGAAGCGGGCTTTGATATAAAACCGGGCGACCATCCTATTGTGCCCATCATGCTTTATGATGCCGTACTGGCACAAAAAATGGCTGCTCAATTACTGGAAGAAGGCATTTATGTTATCGGATTTTTCTTTCCTGTTGTGCCCAAAGGGCAGGCACGTATACGTGTACAGTTGAGCGCAGCGCATGAACAACACCATCTTGATAAAGCTATTGCCGCCTTTACCAAAGTGGGAAAAGAACTTGGTGTAATTAAATAGTGTTAGTGTACTGAAAAACCATTTATAATATCTTTTGTATAAAATGAAAAAAAAATATTCCGGTTACCTGTGCCTTATTATTTGCATTTGTGCTGCATATTCCTGTTCTATGAATAATGTAGAAGAAGATGAATCTTTAAAAAAGTATTTTACAGAGAAGAATGTTGATGGAAGTTTTGCAATGTTTGATAATGGCCGCGGCGAATTCAAAATATATAATTTAAACAGAGATACTACCCGTTTTCTGCCGGCTTCTACTTTTAAAATTGTAAACGCGTTAATAGCTTTACAAACAGGTGTAGTGATGAATGAAAACAGTATTATTAAATGGGATAGTATACAACGACCCAATAAAGACTGGAACCAGGACCTGAGTATTACAAAAGCATTTCAATATTCATCCGTTCCGCATTTTCAGCAGATAGCGAGAACAATAGGCAGGGATAGCATGCAAAAATGGTTAGATACATTGAGCTATGGTAACAAAACAATAGGCAAGGCTATAGATTCATTCTGGTTAGATAATTCTTTGCTGGTATCTCCTGATGAAGAATTAGGTTTGGTAAAGAAATTATACTTTGGAAAGCTTCCTTTCCGTAAGGGAGTGCAGGATGCAGTAAAAACAATGATGCTGCAGGAGGATAATAGTAATTATAAACTCAGCTATAAAACCGGCTGGGGCTATAATAAAGAAGGCCATGCCATTGGCTGGGTTGTGGGATGGATTGAGGAAAACAGGCATCCTTATTTTTTTGTATTGAATACCGAGTCCACGGATCCGAATGCAGGCCCTGCCATCCGGAAAGAGATTTTAAATGGTATTCTGAAGCAGTTAGGTTTTTTTGAAGGGAAGATGTAGAGGTGTTAGGTATAACACATTATATTTTTCGTGAGAAGCGAGGATGGTAAAACGTGAGATTCTCTTGTTTGTCCCCTGCCGTTTCACGGCGTTACCGATAAAGAATAATAAGCTGGCAGGCAGTTTGTACAGTTAATAATATCAATAATTATTTTTGTTTCGTTTTGAACATATCGAACATTTATTATTACTGCTGTTAATACCAGTAATGGTATTGCTTTTCCTGGCTGTATTACGGTGGAAAAAAAGTACTTATAAAAAAATTGGTGATGAAAAACTGGTAGCACAGCTTACCAAAAGTTTTCTTCCTAAAAGATATTTATTGAGGTTTGTAATATTGGTAACCGGTTTTGGGCTTTTGATTATTGCGGCTGCCAACCTGCAATCCGCCACACAGGTAGAAAAAATAAGCAGGCAGGGTATTGATGTGATGATAGCATTAGATGTGAGCCGGAGTATGTTGTCCCAGGATGTAAAACCAAGCCGTCTTGATAAGGCAAAGCAATTGGCAAATAAACTGATGGATCAGTTGCAGAACGATAGAATTGGGCTCGTGGTTTTTGCCGGAAGGGCATATATGCAAATGCCGCTTACAGCAGATCATTCTGCTGCACGCTTGTATATTAATAACGCTTCACCAGAGGCTGTGCCAACGCAGGGAACAGTGATTGCTGAAGCATTGCGTATCAGCAATTCGGGGTTCAATAAGAAAGATAAAAAATACAAAACCATTTTGCTGATTACGGATGGCGAAGATCATGATGAAGAAGCGGTAAAAACTGCCAAACAACTTGCTGATAATGGCGTTATTATTAATACCATTGGTGTAGGCACTACAGAGGGTGGTGTAATTATGAATGCCATTACAGGAGAACCTAAAAGAGATATACAGGGAAATGTGATTGTGTCTAAATTAAATGAGCGGGGGCTTATTGATATTACAAGCAATGCCAATGGCATTTACCAGCAATTAAATGATGTTGAATCCGTGGTAAGCAAAATTCAATCGCAGATTGCATTAATGGAACAGAAAACCATCAGTGATAGCAGCGACAGGAATTACAGGAGTTTTTTTCAGTGGTTTTTAGTGCTTGCCCTTATTGGGTTAACAGGGGAGTTGTTTATATCTGAAAAAAAAGCAAATAAATAATGAAGCGCATTACCTTTTTAATATTGCTGAATGTAAGTGTAAATCTTGCTTTTGCGCAGGAGGCAGACCACCTTGTAAGTAAAGGCAATGAGGCATACCGTGCCCGGCAATACGAAAAAGCCGCACAGGCTTATAAGGAAGCGCTTGAAAAAAATCCTGATAATGTTACTGCTTCATTTAATATGGGTAATGCATTATTCAGGGAGAAAAAATTTGAAGAGGCCGCAAAAGTATTTGAAGAGGCGGTAAAAAAAACGGAAGAGAAGAAAATGCAGTCCCGGTTATATTATAACAAAGGCGTATCGTTTACGCAACAAAAAAAGTTAGAAGAAAGTATAGAGGCATATAAACAATCGCTGCGCATAAATCCGACAGATTCTCTTGCAAGAGAAAATTTGCAGCGGGCATTAAACGAGAAAAAGCAACAGCAACAAAAGCAGCAGGAGCAAAAACAAAAGAAAGATGAAAAACAACCTCAGCCAAAACAAAATAAGTTAAATCAGCAACAAGTACAGCAATTATTAAAAGCGCTTGAAGAACAGGAAAAGAAGCTGCAGGATAAAACCATGAAGAAGCAACAATCAAGTAATCAGCCGGAAAAAGACTGGTAGCAGGAAGGTGAAAGGCGGAGGATAGCAGGCGAGAAGCGGCAACATGTAATGGCCTGGCATCTCTTCTTTTACTGTTATCTCTTCCTGTTTTTTGCAAGATTTACCAATAACACACCTCCCAAAATAATTGTTAATCCTGTTAATTGTATAGGTGTAATTTTTTCATTAGCAAAGAAAACACCGAGCAGCACTGCCACAACCGGGTTTACATATGCGTGTGTGCTTACCTGTGTTGCCGGGCGCACTTTAAGCAGCCAAACATAAGAACTGTATCCTACCAGCGATCCCATCGTAACAAGATATAGAATGGCTCCCCATCCGGAAGGAGCAACAGCTCTGAAATTGAATTTATCCCAGTCATGCCTTAGCAATCCTGTAATGGCATATGCAAGTCCGGCGCCCATCATTTGCCAGCCGGAATTAAGTGCACCTGAAAATGAGGTGGGTTTGTACTTACCATAAAGAGAGCCTGCCGCCCATGAAATTGAACCGATGGTTAGTGCGCCAAGAGAAACAAGTTCCCATTTATTGGCAGTTGCAGATAAGGCCTGTTGCAGATTTTCTCCAAACAAAAAAAATATACCGGCAAAGCCCAGCAGGATGCCTAAAATCGTAAGGCGGTTTGCAAAATTTTCACGCCATTTGCTGTAATCCAAAACAACAAACCAAACGGGTGATGAAGCGATGAATACAGCAACCAATGAACTCGCCAGGTATTGTTCAGACCAGGCTACCGCGCCATTGCCAATAAACAGTAATAGTAAACCTGTAAAAAAAGCAGAGCGTATATCTCTCCACACAAATATCTTTTCTTTATTAAAAACACACCAGCCCAGCATCAGGAGCGCAGCAGTAATAAATCTGAAGGTACCCATAACCGTTACCGGCATATGGTGAACGGCTATCTGTATAAAAAAGTAAGTAGATCCCCAAACAATATATATAACAGCAAAAGCTGCTATTACCTTTGTTATAGACGTTCCCTGCGTATCGGCTTGCATTTACTAAACGGCTCTTGTTGTTCTGTAGATTGATAGTGGTTATTGCAAACCTAAACCAAAATATTCAGCATTAAATAGCAGTATAGCACTTATTTATATTCCAGTAAAAAAACATTGCCTTGTTCATCCATTGATGTGGGATAGCCGAAAGCATTATAGCTGTTATATGTTGTGGTGGAAGTTCCCGATGTTTGCGGGGAAGTGGCATAATTAGTCCAGCCTGATGTAAGAATATTATTCTTGTTTATGGAATATGGTATGTTTTCAAGGAGATGATAAACCTGTTGATAGGGGTTGCTTTTATTGTCGTATGTGTAAGCGCTTTGCATATTTTTAACCGGTTCGCCCATGTCGTTTATCCGATAATCTTCCGACAAAATAACATTACCTTTCTCATCATAAGAATAAGTTGAATAGCTATAAAGCGAGCCGCCGGCGGCATATCTTGATATTTTTATCGGCAACTTTTTATTGTTATACGTGTAAGTAGTAAAAGAAGTCATTTCATACTGATCATTCTTTTTTGAAAAATGATTTGATTGAATAATGAGGTTATCATTATACTCATACTGTGTTTTACTGTATATATAATTAGCTGCAGAAAGCGAAGAAGAAATGTCCACTTGTATTTCACTATTTATGAGCCTGTCACCCTCATAATTATAGGTTCTTTTATAACTGATCAGGTTTTTACTGTAATCTTTATAGCCGAGTGCCGTCTTTATTTTGCCATCAGTGAGATATTGAAATTCATTTTGCACTATTTCTTCCCCGTTAAATAATGACTTTACAAAACGGAGTGAAACGCCGGGTTTATTAAAATCAGCAGATGTATCATTTTTCTCGCAGCCTGCGAGTAAAATGCAGATGGCTAATATAAAATGCAACTTCATGATCCGGGCTTTCGGCATTGTTAAATATTAGTACGATGACAAACCCCTTTTGGTTTGCGTTGCATTAAAATTATTGCTGGCTGAGAATATTTTGCAGCCTGGAATGCAGTGTATCATAGTCAGTATACCCGTTAGCTAAAGTATATATTTTTGATTCGGAAGTTTGCAGGAACAAAGCCGGGAAGCCGGAAACTTTTAGTTGTTTGCATAAAGCAAACCCGCCTTCCGCCTGCTCCTTAAATTCCGGCTGCTCCATTTGCCTGTAGAATTCCTCTGCCGGTATATTGTATTTGTTTAATAAATGCCCGTAAGCTTCATTGTCACACAAATCTCTTCCTTCAAAGAATAAAGCATATTGAAGGTCGGTAGCAAAATCTACGGCTTTACCAGGATAATATTTCTTGAAAACACACATGGCTATAGCAGGTTTTTCAGCGTTCGGAAACCAATCACTGTCTGAAGGATTTTCTATATGCCACAAAAAGTCTTTCCCGAATTTTATGCCTGTTGTTGCTTCAACAGTTTTATATGTTTCGGTAAAGAAAGCAGCCATAATACCGATATGTTTTGGCTTACCGGGTAAAATCATGCCCCCGGAGATTATTTCAAAATCAATGAATTGCTGATATTTCTCGTTAAGTTTTGATATGATGGGGCTAAAGCCATAACACCAGCAGCAATACGCATCATAAAAATATATAATTAATGGATACACTTTGCAATAGATTATTGGGCGAAGATATGAATGAGGGTTTGCAGTAATTAACAAAAAAGATGGAATTAAGATGTAAAATAAATGAGATAAAATAGAAAATAAGCTGTATATTCGCGGCGTCAAAATTTGAGTTTGTACAGTCCCGGTAAAAGAAATGATTTAATCTGCTACGCATCTTCTGCTAATAGTTCAGTCGTCTTTATTCCCCTGTTTTCTCAGATTTCATTTATTTAATTTAATTTCTTAGTACTGATGAACATTTATGTTTCAAATTTAAGCTTCAACGTAGTTGATGAAGACTTAAAAGCGTTTTTTGAAGAATACGGTGAAGTTTCTTCTGCAAGAGTTATAACTGATAAATTCACTGGCCGTAGCCGTGGTTTCGGTTTTGTTGAAATGCCTAATGACGAAGAAGCTAAAAAAGCTATCAGCGAATTAGACAAAGGTGTTGTAGAAGGACGTGCAATTACTGTTACTGAAGCTAAGCCACGCGAAGAGCGCAGCAATGGCGGCGGTAGAAGTAATGGCGGTGGCAACAGGCGTTCATTTGCAGGTAGCAATAACGGCGGCGGTCGCGGACGTTATTAATCTCCTTCATTTGAAGCCGTAGCGTAAGCTATTAACAAAAAGAATAAGATTGTATTGATTATGGATATACAGCCTTATTCTTTTTTATTTTGGGAAAATGTGGATGGTGCAGGGCGTGGGTAGAAGGCATAGAGTGTACATAGGTATAGAGCAAGGCATGCCTTGTCTCTATACCTTATACAACCGGAATTTTATACCCGTTATGATATTCCTTTGCGAAATATGTTCTATTTACTTCTTCATCTGTAAATTTTCCCCTTTGCTTATCCCATGCTAATCGTTTGCCGCTTCTGAAAGCAATATTGCCCATTTGCGCTACTATTGCCACATCTGCACCAACCTGGATCGGCGCTGTTAGCTCGTCCATCTTACCCGAACGGATAACCGACATGAAATTCTGCATGTGTTTATCTAATCCGTTTTCTGATGGTTTTACCTTCGGCATGCCTGGTATTTTATTTTTCGAATTCTTTTCTTCAATTACTTCCCATCCGCCCCTGTCTAAAACGAGTGTGGCATTATTGCCAACAAAAGCAATACCGTGATCTCTTGCATATTGCCCGTTATCTATACCCATTGCATGATCCCAAACAAGATTGAATTTATCAAATTCGTAGAGGGTAGTTAAAGTATCCGGAGTTTCCTGGGCTAAATCAGGATAAGCAAATTTTCCACCCAAAGCCATCACCGTTTTAGGAACATCTGCCTGCATACCGAAGAGTGCATAGTCAAGCAAATGAACACCCCAATCAGTCATTAAGCCTCCGGCATAATCCCAAAACCAACGAAAATTAAAATGAAACCTGCTTGCGTTAAATGGTTTTGCGGGGGCGGGTCCAAGCCAGCCTTTGTAATCTACACCGGCAGGCGGTGCAGAATCCGGTTGTACTTCTGCTGGTTTCATCCAACCCTGGTAACACCAAACTTTTGCTGTACGTATATTGCCAAGCTTGCCTGAATGTACAAACTCAATTGCATCCCGAAAATGCTGCTGGCTTCTTTGCCATTGCCCAACCTGCACAACCTTGTTGTATTTTTTCTGTGCGGCTACCATTGCATTGCATTCTGCAATAGAATTGCCGATAGGCTTTTCTACATATACATGTTTGCCGGCTTTACATGCATCTACCATCTGCAAACAATGCCAGTGATCGGGTGTGCCGATAATCACTGCATCAATATCTTTATTTTCAAGCAGCTTGCGGTAATCGGTATACGTTTTTACTTTAGAAGCATCAAAACTTAATGCAGATGCTTCACCAAGGCGTTTGTCGATTACATTTTTATCAACATCACATAGTGCAACAAGATTTACGCCCGGCACTTTTAGTGCTGCTTTGGTATCAGACCAACCCATACCATTAATGCCAATGGCGCCAATATTTACCTGGTCTGCTGCTGATAGTATTTTTTTACCTGCTGCAAATGTTTTATTGGATAGAGCAGATAATAATACTGATCCCGCAGCTATGCGTGAGCTGTCGTATAAAAATTTTCTTCTATCTGGCATAATCGTTATTTGTTTTGACTGATTATTGAAGATGTAAAATTGCAGGGTTCTGGTTACAGGCAGGCTTACGATTTCTAAGCAGGTTTTTAACTTAAGTACCTGTAATTTGTAACCTGCAACCCGAAATACCTTCTACCCCTTTACCTTCCGCCTTACCTGATTATTTTCCCGCTTCCTCCCTGTTTAATCACTGTATTTACTTCATCAAGTGTAGCGATATTAAAGTCGCCGGTGATGCTGTGTTTAATTACACCACAGGCTGTAGCAAATTCAATCGTTTCACCCAATGGTAATTTATTTTTTAAGCCATGAATTATGCCTGCCATAAAAGCATCGCCTGCGCCTATGCGTTCGGCAATTTGCTGTATATAATATGGCTTTGATTGATGTATCTTCCCATCATGCCATAAATAACCAATATACTGGTTAGCGCTGGCGCTTTCCTGCACACGCATGGTCATGGCTATATGTTTTACCTGCGGCAGTTTTTCTTTTATCAGCCTAAAGCTGCTTTCAACAAGATTGTTTTCATCAGGCTCAATGCCAAAATATAATTTCGCGGTATCTATATCTGCTAATAAAACATCACAATATTTCAATAGTCCGGGCATTACTTCAGCCGGCTTTTTGCCATATTTCCAGAGTGTATTCCTGTAATTGAAATCGGCGGAAATGGTGAGCCCGCTTTGCTTTGCGGCTGATAGTGCTTCTTCACAGACCTCCACAAGATTTTGGTTGAGTGCAGGCGTTATTCCGCTCCAGTGAAACCAATCCGCGGATTTAAATATTTCCTTCCATTGAATATCGTCTTTTTTTAAAAAGCTGAAGGCTGAATATTCACGATCATATATTATTCTTCCCGGCCTTGCACCCTGGCCGCTTTCATAATAATATATGCCTGTTCGGTTGTGCGTTGATGTTAGTGCTGCTGTTTCAACACCATATTTATATAATTGAGCAAGCCCGGCTCTTGCCAGTTCATTGACCGGCATTGAAGTAATATAAACAGATGGATTACCGAATATGGATAATGAAACAGCAATATTAGCTTCCGAACCCGCCCAATGCATTTCCAAACTATCTGCCTGAACAATTTTTTGTTGGGATGGAGGGGTAAGCCTGAGCAAATACTCGCCAAATAAAGCCACTTTTTTATTCATAGCGGTTCAACTGAGTGCCGAATATAAGTAATTTAGGGGAACACTCAGGGCAAATGCACCTAAATAAGTACACGCTGATTCAGTGAATTACATTCTTTAAATGTAATAGCAAGGAAAATGATACCATTCAATAAAAAAGTTTCGCTGAATTCAATATTCAGCGAAACTTCTGTGGTATATATTTTTGCTAACGTTATGGGTATATAGCCCATTACAGCCTTCTGCTTTTACTTTTTATCCCACCAAACCTTACTCAAATAGCTGTCGCCGTTCGACATCCTGGCAGCGGCTGCATTATACTCATCCGGATTGCGAAAGCGCTCTGTACCGGAGTAAACTCCCCTGCGGGGTATTGTACCGTTGGTAACCCCTTTGTTTGGACCGGGGATCAGCTTTGGATACCCCGTACGGCGCCACTCGGCATAAGCCTCATAATGCCGCATGAACAGGCTGATCCATTTCTGATCCATGATTTTTTCCAACTGCTCTTCTTCTGTTCCTGAAAGTGTTCCTTCATTGTTGAGATAAGTAGTGATGTCGGCATCCGGTATGTTGTAGGGATCAACCTTCATAGCCGCGCTTATTCCATTCCGGTAGAATGTTTCAGCATCGCCGGGCTGAAGGCCTGCCCACCCAAGCAATGCCGCTTCTGCTTTATAGAAACAGAGGTCGGAGTACGACATAAAGAGGTAGGGGAAAGTGTATGTTCTGTCGTTGTAAATTGAAATGGTACCATATGAATAATCGTCCCTGTTAATGATCACATTTTGTCCGAGTGCTACTCCAAGCCCGCGGTATATGGGATCGTTGATTTTTTTTGAGTTTTCAGTAGGTTCTGCAATTTTGGGAAGCCTGGGATCATTTTTAGCAAGCAACATATCAATAAATGGCGCTGCAAGCTGGTTTAATTCTTTACTTCCATTATAACCTCCTATTACAGGGTGATAGCCTATAGCAAATCCATCCTGCGGATTGGTAGGCATATTTGCATTGTCAGCATTACTTTCAAAAATCGGCCCCGCAAGTGCTTCCTCCACTGCTTTACGAGAAAGTGCAGCATCTGCATAGCGCAACCTGAAGCCTATCCTGAGCTTTAACATGTTGCCGAATTTTTTCCAGGCATTTACATTTCCCTTGTATACAAGGTCTGCATTGCCATAAGACAGATCTGAGGTGCTCAGCCGGCTCATTGCCAGGTCCAGCTCAGCAAGCATGGATTTATAAATTTCTTCCTGGGTATTGTATTTTGGCGTTAGTATAATTTCCGATTCAGGTAACCCGGCTTCAGAATAGGGAATATCACCCCAGAAATCGGTCATTCTTTGCCAGATGTACAGCTCATTGATTTTGGCGATTGCCAGTTTGGTTTTACCAGCCTGGCTTTCTTCCTGGCCTTTCAGCAAGCGGTTCCTAATCTGTGCAAGATTGTGAATATACCCATAATGAGCTGCCCAGTTGCGGGTTTCGTATATATCCCGGTCTTCCAGGTATTGAGATGGCGCCGAAAGGCTTCCGCTTGCCCATTGTTCTACCCACGACCCTACCTGCCACCAATTGGCGCCTTCAGCCAGGAACCCGTTCAACTGGACATTTGAAAGAATGTATTCGGGTGGAACTGAAGCTGGCTGGGTTGGAGAAATATTTAATGCTTCAAAATTTTTTGTACAGGCGGACAACAGGGTGACAGCACCCAAAATTGCAGCGCTTTCGCGCAGTATGCTATATATTTTCATCCGAGTATTTTTTGTTTTTCTAAAATCTTACATTAACATCAATGCCAAAGGTCCTCATCAACGGAAGGGAATGTCCTTCCATTCCGAGCGTTCCTGTATTCACGTTCACCGAGGCGTTTTCCGGCGAGAATCCATCGGTATGGCGCTCCAGGTAGCCAATATTTCTGCCGTAAACTGCTACCGATGCTCCCGAAAGCACTTTTGTGCCGGTTAACCATTTGGCAGGTAACTGGTAAGCCAAACGTATTTCACGGATGGCAGTATAGCTGGCATCATAAATAAACTCTTCTGCCACGGCGAAGCCTTTGTCCGGAGCCACGCGATTCCAGAATGCCTGGGCTGTTGTTGTTACAGTATTCTTTTCACCTGTAGCTATCCAAACGCCATTCTCCAGCATTGCTTTAACGCCTTCCACAAGCAGGCCTCCTTCTCTTCCTTCAAGTGTTCGCTTTGAAGTGCCATAAGCCGCTTCCTGCACGCGCCCCTGTGAAAAAATCAAGCCTCCCCTGCGCATGTCAATGAGGGTACTAAGCGAAAATCCCTTATAAAAAAAGCTGTTGGCAAAACCCCCGGTCCATTTGGGATTGGCATTGCCCAATTCGAGCGTAGATACAGATTTCACAACAGGAAGACCATTATCGTCAATCAGCCTGTTGCCTTTATCATCACGTGCATAGGCATAGTCTGCCGCGTTTAGTACACCGAAGGGTTTCCCTGGCACCGCTGTTATACGGATATTCCTGTCTGACCCGACAAGAAACTCCGAAACGCCTTCAATAAGCTCCAGTACCTTGTTGCGGTTGGCTGCAAAGTTGAAGCTGGATTCCCATCTGAAGCCATTTTTCAATTTAACCGGTGTGCCGGAAATTAACATTTCGACCCCCGTATTCTGTATGCGCCCGGAATTGGTCAGTTTGGTGCTGTACCCCGTGGATTGCGCAATAGTGATTGGCAGTATCTGGTTGCTTGTAACGGAATGATAGTAAGTAAAGTCTATCAGCAGCCTGTTCTTCAGGAACCTTAATTCTGCACCAACTTCGTAGGATGTTTTTAACTCATTCTTCAGGTTAGGGTCTGTAATTACCTCCGTATAGCCGGCAAGGGGTTGATTTTGAAATGTATTGGCATTCAACCCGAAATAACCCACTGTATTATATGGATCTCCTGACCGTCCTGCCTGCGCCCATGAGCCGCGGATCTTGGCATAGTCAAGAAAACTGCTTTTTATATTCAGCGCGTCTGTAAGGATTACACTTGCGCCGACAGAAGGATAGAAAAAAGAGTTGTTCTTAACAGGCAGGGTAGAGGACCAGTCGTTACGGGCAGTTACATCAATAAACCAGGTATTCTTATATCCAAAGTTTGCCGCTCCATAAACGGAGTTAATATCATATTCAGAAACCTCAAGAGCAGGCGTGTTCAACAATGTTTTTCCAATGGCATATAACTTAGGAATGCTTAACTGGGCACCAGTGTTACCGGTAAGGCGATACCGGTTCTGTTGATGGTTGGCGCCAATATTGACAAAATAGGAGAACTCTCCTATATCCCTTGCCGCGGTTAACAGCACATCAGCGTTTTCAACCTTATTATAAATGTTGTTTTCAAAAACCCTTCCTGTTTGCTGTATTCTTGTACCAACTGCATCCCAGCCATACTGGCGTTCGTAGTAAAAATCAGTGCCGTAGCGCCCCTGTATAGAAATGCTTTTTGCCAGTTGATAGCTCAATCTGGCATAAGCAATCAGACGGTCTCTTTGATCCTCATTATGGCTGTTATTAATCGTCCAGAACGGATTTGAAGTAACGGAGTTGCTTTCAAATATTTTTTCTCCGCCTACAAAAAAAGCAGCGCCGCCAATATCACGCGAATTCTGTATGTCTTTGGCAGTATATTCATATCGCCGGAGTCCATCCATGCTAAGGCTCCTGGGGATATAGAGAAAACGATAAACAGGATTTTGTCCATCATCTCCAAGGTGCGGTCTGTTCACCACATCCTGCCTGATATAGTTGGCTTTTACATCCAGGTTCAATCCTTTGGCAATATCTGTTGAGATTTTTATGGTCGCAGAATTTCTTTTAAGCGTATTGGTAGGCTGAAAGCCATCGTTGTTCAGGTTGGTGAAAGAGGCGTAGTAAGTTGTCTTTTCTCCGCCGCCATCAACGCTCAGCGTATTCATCAGCATTTTTTCGGGATGGAAGAATGCGGTATACGGGTTTTCTATCGGGGAGTAATGCGTGGTGTCTCCCCACATATCTTCCACAAGCTGTCCACTCATTTTCGGGCCCCAGCTTCCACGGCTGGTTGGGTTTCGTCCGCCGCTCAGTTTAGGTATACCGCCTGTTAAAGCCGGATCGTAAACGACTACCGAGCCATCAGATTTTCTGTAAAATGTAAAATTACCGTTAAAGCCCTGCCCATACACATTTTGATAGTCCGGTTGTACCAATGCATTGCCTGTTGAAAAGCTGCCGTCGTAACTGATGGTGGGCTTACGGTTTCGGGAACCTGATTTGGTAGTGATAATTACTACCCCGTTAGCTCCTAACTGACCATAAAGCGCAGCGCCATTGGGACCCTTCAACACTGTTACAGACTCAATGTCATTGGGGTTGATATTAGATATACCATCTCCGCCATCTACGCCGGTTGCGAAGGTCTGTGAGCCGAGGCTTCTCCTGTTGGAGTTATCAATAGGTACGCCATCAATAACATACAGGGGCTGGGAGTTACCCGAAAGCGAAGAATTGCCGCGTATGATTACACGGGAAGCGCCTGACATGCCTGCTGCGGAAGAGGTTACCTGCACGCCGGCAACCTTTGCAGAAAGTGCCGAACCCAGGTTGGTTTCCTTTGAATTGGCAAAATCTGATCCTCGCAGCTCGCCTGTGGCAAAGCTTAGCGCTTTTTTATCTCTTTTGATGCCCAGGGCAGTAACTACTATTTCCTGCGTGCTGGTAGCCGCTGATTTTAAAACGATCTTCAGGAAAGTTTCTTTTGAAACCGCTATCTCAACAGTTTCATGCCCCACAAACGAAATCGTTAATGTTCCGGTTGCATCGGGTAATTGAAGTGTAAAATTACCACTGGCATCTGTTGTAGTGCCTCGTTCTGTACCTTTTAACTTCACAGAAGCTCCTGCCAGGGGGTTGCCCGATTCATCTTTTATATTTCCCTGTATAGTGACGGGAGGAGGCACCATAACTTCGCCGCGTACAAAAGGAACAGGCTGCACTTCCTTTTCCCTGACGATAACGGTATTATATTTTATTTCATATACGAGGGGCTGTTCCTTAAAACAGATATTCAATGCCTCGGTAAGCTCCATATTTTGTATGTTAAGCGAAACGGGGTTGGCTTTTTGCAATATCTTTTTTTCATAGAAAAAAGCGTAGCCGGTTTGCTTTTCAATCAGCCTGAAAACTTTTACCAGGGAAATGTTTTTTTCAGCAATGCTTATTTTTTGTGAAAAAGATTTTGCATTAAGATTAAACGTGAATGCGAGGATTAAAACTGCAGTCAGTTTCATAATCAACAGCTTTTGAGTAAAAGGCTTACCATAGCGCCGGGGAGCTTGGCAAAACGGTCTTGAATCCATAAATTTGGAATGTTTGGGTTAAAAAAATTTAAGTCTGACAGTTTGAATTTTTGAACAGCCCATCAATCGCCGGGAATGTTGACCGCATTTCCGGTTTTGTTTTTGGCTGCCTCGGGGCTTATCTTTTTTTCATATGCAATTACAGTTTTGTTTTAGTTAAGGATGAAATGAAAAATCCTATTGTCTTTTATATGGCGCAACAAATACGTTTTTTCCTTCTACTCTGAATTGAACTTTATGGGTGGCTTCCAGTATTTCAAGCAGTTGTTCTATATTATTTTTCCGCTTGATTTTTCCCGAGAGGCCTATTTCGGGAATATTTTTGTCGTATGTGATGTTTATGTCGTACCACCGTTCTATCTGCCTCATAATGGATTTCAGATCCGTATTATCAAACCTGAACTCCCCGTTTTTCCAGGCTATTACGCTTTCAATATCCACATCGGTGAGGACCTCTGTTTTTTTATCAGACTTTGTTACATGCGCCTGTTGGCCGGGTGTGAGGAGCACAGTTTTACCCGGCATATTTACCTTAACTGATCCTTCGAGCAGTGTTGTGTTTATTGCTGCTTCTTCATCGTAAGCCATTATATTAAAATGAGTGCCCAATACTTCAATGGTGCCGCCGTTACCTGTTGATGAATGTACATTCACATAGAATGGCTGCTTTTTCCCGCCGGGCAGTACACTTTTAGCAATTTCAAAATATCCTTCCCCGGTAAGCTCCACCTGCCTGTCTGTACCTTTAAATGTTGTCGGAAACCTTAGCGAGGATGCGGCATTCAGCCAGACTTTGCTTCCGTCGGATAATACCACCACATATTGCCCGCCACGCGGCGTAGTGACGGTATTATACGTGATGCTGTTATTTTGTGTATTGGCTGTTGTATAATTAAGCTGGTCTTCAAGCTTTATTACTTTCGCATTTCCCTGGAATGCTACATTACCGTTCTCTGTTTCGCTCAGGTCAATTGCAGAACCGTCTGCCAGGGTTAGTGTGGCTTTGTTCCCTCCGGGGATGATGCTTTCATTTTTGTTTTCTGAGGCTACCGGGGGCGCAACAGGTTTGTTCTTATCGTTAAAGTAATAATAAGTAGCTGTAGAAACCAGTAGCAGCATAACAGCTGCTGCCACCCCAGGCAAATTTCTTTTATAAAATGGTACAACCATACCTCCACCGGTTCTTTTCAATAATTCCTGCTTTACCCTTTCGCTCCATTCGTTTTCTTCCGGTAATGTTTCCTGGCTGAATGACTGATTGTGGGCTGCCTGCATTTGCTCAAGCACCAGGCGGTTGGCTTCGTTTTTCCCTATATAGTCCAATACTTCTTCCAACTCTTCCGGTGTGCATTCATCGTCCAGATAGCAGGTGATCAATCGCTTGTAATATGTTTTGTCTTTTTCCATCCGGTGGGTTTACTATATATAAATCCGGGAAAAAGAAAACAGGGTGGGTGGGAGGGAGAAAAAAATCCAGGTCATAGGTTTCAGGTTACGGGAGGTGAATCGTGAAATGGTTATTTTTCACGTTTGCCTTTTCAGAGTAATTTAAGGAGTGAAATTCCTGAAGAATTAATCAAATCATCTTATCTTATACGTATAAAATTTGTATATTTGTCCGTATTAAATGCCTGGAATATGGATAGTAAGTTGACATTAAAGTTGAGCGAAGCTGTGATTGAACGTGCCAAGCGTTATGCTTCAAATAAAAAAACGAGCTTATCAAGATTAATAGAAAACTATCTTGATTCATTGACACGTGACCAAAATGATGACTTTGAGATTTCACCTTTTGTAAAGAGTATCTCCAGCGGAAAAAGTCTCCCTGCAAATGTTGATGATAAAAAAGTCAGGGAAGCATACATTGACTTTTTAGATAAAAAATATCAATGAAATGCAACGGATCTTTTTAGACACGAACATCGTGATTGATTTCCTTGGAGAAAGAGAAAACGTTTATGAGCCGGCGGCAAAAATCCTGACTTTAGCAGATCAAAAGAAAATTAAGATATACACTTCTCCGAGCTCAATTTCAAATGCTTATTACCTGCTTTCAAAATATGAAAATGCTAAAGTTGCACTTGAGAAGATCAGGAAATTCAAGCTGATCTGCAATATATCAATTATGGATGATGAAGTAATTGAAAAAGCGATTAATGCCGGATTTAAAGATTTTGAAGATGCTATGCAGTATTTCAGCGCCATTGCAACAAATTGTGATGTGATTATTACACGAAATGAAAAAGACTTTAAAAATGCTTTAATTCCGGTAATGAATGCGGGAAGTTATCTTCAAACGCTTAAAAAATAGCTTCTATCGTAATACACAATACCATTTTGTGCAAAGAGAAAGATTTCACGTCTCACGTTTCAAAACAATATCGACATTATACTGCAAAATAACAGGATGAAGGTAATCTCTCCGTACCGGTAGAAGTATTGCCTGATATCCTGCATGGCCTTTATCATATGCTCTTTTACGGTATTACGGGAAATGCCGAGCTCATTTGCCACTTCATCGTATGTCTTATTGTTTTGCCTGCACAGTTTAAATACCTTTTGCCGCTGTGCGGGCAGCCGGTTCACTGCATTTTCGAGCAACTGCTGGTATTGCAACCACCGGAATCTTTTTTCGGGGTCGTCCGATCCTAATTCAAACTGGATCAGTACCTGCTTCCTGAGCGTTTCATCCAGTGAGATTTTCTTCAATGATTTAAAGGCTTTATTACGGCTTATGCGATACAGGTAGGCGGGAAAAGATTGTGCCGGATTAAGGCGATGCCTGATTTCCCAGATCTTTAAAAAAGTTTCCTGGATAATATCTTCTGCCATCTCAGGCGGTTTTACAAAGCGGATCAGCCATCTGTACATTTTTAAATGATACCGGTTATACAATTCAATGTATGCTGCGGCATCATTTTGCCGCAATCGCTGAATCAGTGAAGAATCGTCATGGTTATTTTCGCCAGGCAATTGCAATGTTAGTTTTGAGTGATAAAATTAATGAAAATAGTAAAATTTCCCTTAATAAATTTCGTGCGCATTTCAGATCAACCGGCGGTTGCACCTGCAAAGCAGGAGAACCTTGTATCAAATGCTTAACAGATTTCTTCTCTGTTTATTCAGTTAAAAAAGTCAGTATATAATGTTGTATTTCCTTGTGTTGTTTTGAAGTGCCTCTGTCATCCATGTCATTATGAGTGGTATGAGGCAGCCTGATGATGGTCATCCCATATTTTTTTTGCTCTTCTTCTGCCGGCAAAATGCCTTCGTCTGCGGGCTGATCGCTGGAACGTAAAGAATACACTTTGGGGTTGGTTGCCCTGGGCAGCGGCATACGCCTGTTATCGAGTGTAATGATTTTATTAACCAGGCCGGGATATTTTTGAGGAAAGAGCGCTGTTATATCACCACCGTTTGAGTGGCCGATCAGGGTAATATGTTTGAAGTCTAATCCCGGATCAGATTTTTTTAATTCGTTTATTACATACAATATATTCCCGGCGCCCCTTTCCCAAAACGGGCGTCTTACAATTTGAGGAATGCCTTGCGGTATCAAACTATCTGTTGAAAGCTCGTGCTGAATACTCACAACAAAGTAACCTTTTGATGCCAGGTACTCCGTTAAGTAAGCATAATATAAATAGCTCCCTCCTTTATTTTGTCCGTAACCGTGGCTGAAGATAACAACTTTGGGGCTATCGGTTTTTGGTTTGTAAAATGCAACAGGGATAATTCTGTTTCTTGATTCATCAAATAGTGCCAGCGTATCTGACTTAAAGCCGGCTGTTCGCTGTTTCGCCTGCTTGTTTGTAACGCAAGCTGTAAAAAACATTGATCCTGACAGTAAAAAGCAAATAACTTTATTCATTATTCATTTCTGCGTTTGCAAAGTTGTAGCCATATTAATATTAATTATAAATGCAATTAAAATAATACATTGCAGTTATCAACCTTTAATAAACCTAAAAAATATGAAAAAACGTCAACTCTTTGGCTTATTGATAAGCCTGCTGTGCACAACCCTTGCCCAGGCTCAGGAGCCGGTGTCCTCCTACACATTTACCCAAAAATTTTTAACTCTATCTGTAAGCAATTATTCTTTTCAGGAGACGCTGTCATCCAATTACAACGAGAAGAAATATATCCGGTTCAGAAGAATGCGGAATACGGGTATTGTGCTTACCGGTGCAGGCGCAGGCTTACTGGCAACCGGTGTTGTGCTGATTTCTTCCGGAAGCAAAGAAGCAGATGACTATTATGGATATTATGATGAACTGTCACCAGGTGATCGTAAAATACTTGGCGGTATTGTTTGTGTTATTTTCGGTCTTGGAATGGAAGGCGGGGGTATTCCACTGTGGGCAATAGGTAACCATAAAATGAAGCAATATGGTAATACTTTAAAGCTTCAGCCTGCAAAAAACGGAGTGGCGCTGGCATATTCATTTTAATATAATTATCAGATCATTACTTATATTAAAATAATAATAATTGAAATATTTATCCATTTACTGGAATATTTATATACTTGTAAAGGTTATTATTACAATGGTTATCATTTCAAAAACCATATTGCAAACCTTCATTAATGAACACCCTGGCAGTGCAACTGCTTTGGAAAATATGACAAGACAAACGCAGGGAAAGTTATTTATAAAAACAGGGGATATGAAGTACGAAATTAATTCCAGAAAAGGCTATCATGAAACTATGATAGCTATTTATAAATTGATGGATAAAGGTGAAGCAAATTTATCGGTAAGTGAGCTGAAAAAATTGGCGGAGATGTCTGTTGCCGCAGAAAAATATGAAGATGAAGTATTAGGTCTTCAGCCTAAAAAATACCTGAATCAATTGTTGAGATAGTTGAATTAAAAATGTTTGAAAACAAAATGACACAGGCAAAACTTGCATCCGCAATTGGTATAGGTCAATCAAAGATTTCTGATATTCTGGCAGGCAAGCGTAAGCCTGATATTCCATTTTTAAAAGGAGTATACAAAGCGCTTAAAATTGATGGTAATTTTTTGCTGGAGCATTTATAATTCCAGTTATACCCGTAAAATAACTTTTCTTATACAAATTAGTATTAAACAAAAAGGCTGCTTGTCAGCAGCCTTTTGCAGTTGGTTTTGGGGCTATTTAATACTTAACAATTGGTACAATTGTGGATGAACCCGCTTGTATTATTTTTATGTAATAAACTCCGTTTGCGAGGTTGTGAATATCCACTATTACAGTTGTTTGGTTCATGGTTGTTAACCATTTGATAACGGAGCCGCTTATATGGACAAGCGCTATTTCGGAAATGCTGCTTGATTTCGGAATTTTTATAAATATTTTTTCCCGGGCCGGGTTAGGATATACAATTATGGTTGATTTGTCCCTGAATTCTATACTTGTAGCGGCAGTGTAAACAGCCGTTCCATCCCACTTAACCAGCTTTAACCGGTATGTGTTTTTACCCCTGGTTGGCCTGCTGTCAATAAATTTATACGTTTGATTTTCAATATTTTGAACGAAAATAACCGGGCTGACAGGAATAAAAATGCCGGTTCCCGATTCCTTTTCCACCAGGTAATATTTATATGGTGTTTCATTGTTAACCGACCAGCCCAGTAAAATATTTTCATTTTGAAGGGAAGCATTAAAAATAATTGAATTATCGGGCAACGGGTTATTAGGATAACCCGTTGCTCCTGCAAGGGTAAAGCTTCCAAAAGCTGATACGGGGTTACTTGTTATAGATCCGTCGGCTCCGGGTGTTCCCAAATAGCTGTTTACTCCCTGGTCAGCCCATTGCAATCCGTCAAATCTTGCAACACGGAGTGCTGCCATATCTGTAACACCACCGCTGTTGGGATCGAAAAAAACTCAACTCAGCATTGGCTGAACCTGTACCTGAAATATTCCAGTATTCAAGATGGCTGATATGATGAATACCTGCGCCCATCGTGCTGCCCAGGTCAAGATAGGGGTCGCCGCGTACAAACTCAACCGTAAAATCTCCTGTTGCATTCCTAATGGCAGTGGGTCTGAGCTTTCCATTTACCCCTACCGGAAAAACAAAATCGCTTCCGGATAAACCCAATTTTTGAACAGGGCCTTCCACATACGAAAGATCGCAGCCTATATTAGTGTAAGGCAGGTTATTATAATTGTGGGTGCAACTTTGTATTGTGGCAGTAGAAGTAAGCGTAAGCAGTAAGGCGCCTGTTGTTATTATTTTACCATTTTGAAGTGAGAGTATTCCGGAAGCAGAAACAGGCCTTGCTAATGTAGTGGCTGTATTATTAACGGTAATATTACCAAAAGAAATATAGCCTGAGCCACCGCCGCCGCCAACAATTTGATTGGCGCCTAATAATTGAACAGCACCGGGCATATAGTTACTACCTATATCAATATATGATGTGCCGGAAGCAAGAATATTTCCGTAAATATTAAAATTGCCGGTATGCGTACCCAACGAATTTGGTTTGAAAGAAAAGAAGCCGGATAGAACATTCAGATCATTTTGTATAACGCAATCTCTTACTGATCCAATGCCTGCAAAATTTACATTCGATTCAATATATACATTGCCATAGGTTCTGCCTGCCAGCGAAGGTCCGGTGCCATTAACCTGGTGCCGGTAAATGCTGCCATTACTAAATGTTGTTACAGCATTGGGTGCGGTAAGCCCAAACGGATTACCGCCATCTTTAAAAATATATGTTGCCCCGCTTTGAAAAATTACCGTGTTTTCATTAGCCGCAGCATTCCCAAAAGCATTGCCTCCAAAACCCGCGGCGGCAGTAAAAACAGCACCGGCAGTAAAAACAATTGCATTGGCTGTTGTGGTGGTTAACCGGTGTGCCGTGCCACCGAAGCTCAGGTTGCCATCAATTTGTGCGGAAAAGCCGGAGCCAATACTGAGCGAAATAGTATTAGCTCCTGAAATATTCAGGGAAGCACCGGCAGCAACAGCCAGATGAGGCGCAGTAACAGATGTATTGCCAATGCTGATTGCACTTGCGGCAGATGCGTTGAAATTAACATTGGCATTATTGTATATACTGATTTTACCAACAGTTTCGGATGCAGGTAAACCGGTAACGGTTGCTGCGGTAGTGAATTCAAGAATATCGTTTGTGGCTGGAGTAGTTCTTTGTGGCGACCAGTTGCCGGCTACTGACCATGAGCCTGATGCTACAGCCCAGGTGTATGTTTGTTGTGCAGAAAGGAATAGCGGTGCTGTAATTAGTAGTGTTAGCAGGTGCTTTTTCATATAAATTTTGATTAGCTGGTTAAACAATATAGCGGCTCACAGGAATTGGTGTATCAGTTAGTTTCAGAAAGTTAAGTAAAAATTTATATGTAAATCCAATAATTTTTATGTGTTTGAATACACAATTGTATTTTTGAGCGTTTCCGATAATCCAGAATAAACTATTGTAATGTTCGCGATTTTTAAAAAAGAACTCCGGCAGTTTTTCAGTAGTCTTACCGGCTATATGGCAATGGTAATTTTTTTGCTGCTCACAGGCTTGTTTCTTTTCATTTTTCCTGAAACCAATTTATTTGATTACGGGTATGCTACCCTCGAACAGTTTTTTGAAATGGCTCCCTGGGTATTGCTGTTATTAATACCTGCCATTACCATGCGCAGCTTTGCAGATGAATTTAAAAGCGGCACTTACGAAATACTGGCAACAAGACCGCTGAGCAAATGGCAGATCATTACCGGTAAATACCTGGCAAGCTTGGTAGTGGTGATTATTGCTTTACTTCCCACATTGATATACGTTTTTACTATAAAGCAACTTTCAACCGGCGGCATAGATACCGGTGGTATTGCCGGTTCTTATATTGGGTTGATTTTTTTGGCCTCGGCGTTTACCGCAATCGGCATATGCTGCAGCAGTCTTACGCAAAATGCGGTTGTAGCTTTTTTGCTGAGTGCTTTTGCCTGTTTTATTTTATACAATGGGTTTAATGCGGTAAGTAAAATCCCGTCTTTACAGGGCGGGTGGGATTATATTACTGAAATGATCGGCATAGATTTTCATTACCGCAGTTTAAGCCGTGGCGCGATAGACAGCCGGGATATTATTTATTTCCTGAGTGTTGTGTTGCTGTTTCTTTTTCTTACCTATAAAAAATTAGTGAATCGTTAATCTCATGAAAAAATTGATGCAATCAAAATATAGCTGGCTTCTGGTATTGGCGGCGATTGTGCTGGTTAACTATATTGCTTCGCAACTGCATACAAGACTCGATCTTACTTCAGAAAAAAGATATACCATCTCAAATGCCACCCGAAGCTTACTTAAATCTTTGGATGAACCTGCTACCATTACCGTTTTGCTGGATGGAGATTTGCCGGCGGGCTTTAAAAAATTGCAGGGTAGTACAAGAGATATGCTGCAGGAGTTCAGGGAAATTGCAGGCAACAATATTCAATACTATTTCCGCAAGCCGGGCGAAAACCTTAACGATAGCGCTAAACTTATTTTGATTGATTCCTTACAGCGCATGGGCATTAATGCCACTAACGTTCGCGCTCAAACGAAAAAAGGGGAGGCGGAAGAACAGCGCCTGGTATATCCCGGAGTTGTTGTTGAATATAAAGACAGGGTTGTTGGCGTTGATTTATTGAAAGGGCAAAGCTCGGTTGATGGTATCAATTCTTTAAACAATGCGGAAGCATTATTGGAATATAAGCTGGCAGGTAGTCTTGATAAAGTGATGCAGGATTCCGTGCCGGTGATTGGCTATTTAACTGGTAATGGCGAACCGCAGAATTATGAAGTATATGACCTGATAGAAAATACGATAAAACCGAATTATGGTTTCAGCATACTGCCCATAGATAGTGTGCCGGTTATTCCCGGTTTTTTTCATGCAATGCTGATTGTAAAACCAAAACTTGGTTTTACGGAAAGCCAGAAACTGAAGATTGATCAATATGTAATGCGCGGCGGAAAAGTATTCTGGCTGATTGATAAATTATTTGCAACACAGGATAGTTTAAGAAGAAGTGAAGGCTCATTCATTGCTTTTGATATGGGATTGAACCTTGATGATATACTGTTTAAATACGGTGTTCGTATAAATCCGGATATAGTGCAGGATATGAATTGTACGGAAATACCACAGGTGGTAGGTATGATGGGTGACCGTCCGCAAATGCAGTTAATGCCCTGGGCATATTTCCCGTTGTTGTCCAGTATCAATAATAATCCCATCTCAAAAAACCTGGACTATGTGCTTTCGCAGTTTCCGCAGTCTGTTGATACGGTAAAAGCGCAGGGTATTGATAAAACTATATTACTGGCAACATCTCCCAATGCACGTATTATAAGCACCCCGGCAAAAGTTGAACTGAACAGCGTAAAGAATGAAGAAGACCTCAAAACATTTACCAGCGCCAATGTGCCGGTTGCGGTTTTGTTGGAAGGGCAATTCAATTCTTTATATACCAACCGCATTTCAACCGCCACAAAAGATAGTTTGGCTAACTTATACAAAGCGCCTTTTGTGCCTGCCGTTGCGGAAGCTAATAAAATGATTGTTGTTTCTGACGGAGATATCGTAACCAATGTTGTATCACAAAAAAAAGGGCCGCTGCAAATGGGGCAGAATGAATATACAGGTTATGTATATGCAAACAAAGAGTTATTTCTGAACTGCATGGAATATCTTATTGGAAATGCGGGTATATTAGAAACAAGAGGGAAAGATTATACGCTTCGCTTACTGGATAAGAAAAAAGTGGATGAAAGTAAATCATTCTGGCAGATGATCAATCTTGTATTGCCTTCTGCATGTATTATTTTGTTTGCAGTAGTATACGGATATATAAAGAAGCGGAAATACAGGGGGGTATAAGAATTTTTCGGAAGGTTTCACGCGGCGACCGCAGCGAGGCAGCACTCGGAGCAAAATTTTCGTGACGTTACTAACCCTATAAGATTTGCCGGGCGGCCATTCTCCTTTAGGGGCAGGGTGTGCTGCAAACCTTACAGGTTTTATAGCACTCCTAAATCTTACGAAATGTTTTTCCTGAATTTCAGATAAAACGGAATGCCCGCTAATATCAACGCCATACCAATACCAGCTTCTCTCGGTCTTTCAATAATAGTATTGAAAATCAGTATCACACAAAACAGAATAAATATTGCCGGTATTACAGGGTAGCCCCATGTTTTATAAGGGCGTGGTGCATCGGGCATTTTCTTTCTTAAAATAAATACACCAACCGTTGTGGCGCCATAGTATATGAACGCTGCGAATATGAGCATATCTGTAATCTGATCGAAGGTGCCGGAAAGAATAAGCACACAACCCCATATACCCTGGTACCATAATGCGCCGGCAGGTACATGCGCTTTATTTAATGTGGCGGTTCTTTTAAAGAATAATTTTTCAACCGCCATTGCGTAATATGTTCTTGCACTGCTCATAATAGTGGCGTGTGTGCAGCCCAGTGTAGAAATTACAATAAGCAGCGACATAAACAATTGCCCGCCATTTCCCCAGAATACTTTAACGGCTTCTACCGCTGCAATGCTGCTGCCCTGCGCATGAATCTGTTCAAGCGATGATATTGGCAACAATGACAGGTAAGCAAGATTGGCAAAAAAATAAACGACTATTACCAACACTAACCCGAGCACTATACTCAACGGAATATTGCGATGCGGGTTTTTAATTTCCCCGCCTAAAAAACCAACGGAGTTCCATCCCTCATAACCCCAGAATGCTGCAAGCATGGCGGTAAATATTGCGCTCATGGTTATGGGATGTTCAGGTGGCGTTTTAAATGAAAATGCAGAAGACACATTGGCGGCGGAATTACTCAATCCAAAAAATACAATCAGCAGTATACCGCACAGCATCAGCAATAAAAGGAAAGTGCTGAAACCTGCGCCGGTTTTCAATCCTGTGCAATTCAAATACGTGAGCAGCAATATCAATACAATTGCCAGCAGCTTTTCATTAAAATTGGCAAAGGGATAAAATATACCCCCGATATTTACATCAGCCAGCGAGGTTAATATTGGAGGCAGGTGAATGATGTGATTAAGCGATTGCGCAAATACATAGGCAAGGCTTGCAATAGCTGCGGTTTTTATCGCCGCGAAATCAGACCAGCCATAGAGGTAAGCAAAAAAACGCCCGTATATTTTTTTATAGTAAGCATATTCCCCGCCGGTATCTGCAAGCATTCCTGCAATTTCGGCATTGCTTAGCGCACCGAATAAAGTTATTACTCCGCCCAGCACCCAGCACACCAGCACCCAACCCGGCGCATGTAGTTCTGCTGCCATAGGCGCCACTTTTTTATATACACCAGAGCCGATGATGTTACCGATAACAATTACAATTGCCAGTTTTAAACCAAGCGAACGGGAGAGATGCGATGATGATGACATGAAGCTGTTTTGGTAAAAGATTTAAGATAAGGATTTATTTTGAGATACAATAGGTTGTCCCGCTGATCTGCGCAGATTTTTCTGCGTTAATCTGCGTCAATATCCGAGTATATCTGCGGGAAAAAATCTCTGAGAAAAATAAAAAAGCCATACACCATTATCAGGTATATGGCCGGAAGAACAAAAAATAGAGGGTTTAATTATTCTTCAAAGCATATTTGCTAAGAAAGCGAATGCTTTTGGTATTGCTGTAATCATACTGGTATAATCCATCGTCTGTTACTACCATTGCATGGTTATTTCCCGCGATAATGTCATAAGAGTTCTCAATGCTGATACTGCTCAACTGTTTTAAACCCGAAGCATCGCTTGCGTCATATAGTCTTACACCACTTTTATCATCACATACAAAAAGCAGGTCGCCATCCTTGCAAAGCCCCTTTGGTTTTGTAAGATCATATGCTTTAACCAATGTAGGGTTCATCAGGTCTTTAATATCAATTACGTTTAGCTCATTGGCAGAGCCACCGCAGGTAGTGCCGGCATGCAATGTAACATATGCATATTTTCCATCAGTAACAACGGGGTCGCATGCACGACCATGCGAAAATTCACCAAGCTTTACAGGCGCTAATGGATTGGTCATATCATACATAAACATCCCCGTCATAGAACCTAAAAATAATTTCCCTTCAAAGGGATATATTGTTTCCAGATCAAAGCCGGCATAATACGTAGTATCAAATTTGGGAGAAGAAGGAGTAGAGATATCTACAATACCCAGGGAATGTGATTCCTGCAATGCATACAGGTGATCATTCATTAATACCATGCTTGCCATAGAGCCAGCTGTTCCGCTATTGGATTTTGCCGCATTACCGGTATTAGCCGAAGCATACATGCAATTGGTGCAATCCTGCCAAAGTATACCTAACTCTACTGTAGTATCTTTTTTAATTACTGCTGCAACAATCATATCGGAACCTGCATTATAATAATAGCGCTGGTAAAAATTTCTTATTTCCTTTACTATAGTAGCTTTTTTAGGATTACTAATGTCAATAGCCAGCAGATCGGTGTACGTATCGGCATATAAAATATTGCCTCTCACGGCAATATCAAGATTACCCGGAATATTTAAAAAGGCTACCTGTTTTGGTCGTGCAGGATTACTGTTATCAATGATGTGAATTCCTTTTTCCACTTCATTAAGGTAAATGAACTGGTCTTTGATGTAGAGTTTTCCTGCTGTTTTAACCGGTTCCGCTATACTTCCATTAAGAGCGGCAAAAACTTCAGCTCTTGATTTTAAAACTGGAGTGGTCACAGTGTAAGTATACATTTGCTTTTTAGCGGCATTATTTTTTGAGCATCCTGCAAAAAAAGCGCCTATGCAAACAATAGCTATTAAGCCATACAGCTTTGAGGTAATACTGAGGGTCATGGCAATGAATTTGCTAAGTGACAATGAATAAATAATAAACGTTGCGTGAAAAACAAGAATTGTTCAGTGATCCGCGTCAGTATTTGGTTTGATGAAAAGATTATTGATAAATTAAAAAATTATACTGCATTATTTGCCGGGATTACTGATAGTAAGGGTTACATTTTCTTTAGTCAACGCTCGTATCGTTTCAATAATAGCTGCTGTATCATACCCGGCTTCTTTTTGCAGTTCCTTAGGTGTACCATGTTCAATTACTTCATCAGGAATACCTAATATTTTTACATTGGCATTATAGCCGTGCGCTGCCATAAACTCAAGCACCGCGCTGCCAAAGCCACCGGTAACCGTACCATCTTCAACTGTAATGATTTTATCAAATTTTTTAAACACTTCGTGAAGCAGCATTTCATCAAGTGGTTTTGCAAAACGCATGTCATAATGTGCGGGTGTAATACCTTCTGTTCTTAATTCACGAATGGCAGCGGCTGCAAAATTTCCCGGATGACCCAGAGATAGTATGGCTATATCTGTACCATCTTTTAATTTTCTTCCGGTGCCGATGGTTATTTCATGCATTTTCTCTTTTCCAGTCGGGCATTACACCTTCTCCGCGGGGATAGCGAATTACAAAAGGATGTTTGGTAGATTCCAGTTGCGCTGTATACATTAAGTTGCGCAATTCAGCTTCATTCATCGGCGCACTTACAATCATGTTAGGTATGCAGCGCATATAGGCAATATCATAAGCGCCGTGATGGGTAGCGCCATCTTCTCCAACCAAACCCGCCCTGTCGAGACAGAAAATAACCGGCAGGTTTTGTATAGCCACATCATGCACCACCTGGTCATATGCCCTTTGCATAAAGGAAGAATAAATATTGCAGAACACTCTTAAGCCCTGTGTAGCCATCCCCGCACTGAGTGTAACTGCATGCTGCTCGCATATGCCCACATCCAATGCGCGGTCGGGCATTTGCTCCATCATAAATTTTAATGAAGAGCCTGATGGCATTGCAGGAGTAATACCAAATATTTTATCGTTCTTTTCAGCCAGCTCAATAATGGTATGCCCGAAAACATCCTGATATTTTGGCGGCTGGGGTAAGTCAAATTTCTTTTTGTATATCTCTCCGGTTATTTTATCAAACAATCCGGGTGCATGCCACTTGGTTTGGTCTTTTTCAGCCAACGCATAGCCCTTACCCTTAACCGTTAGTATATGTAAAAGTTTAGGCCCGGGAATTTTTTTAAGATCCTGTAAAATGTCAACCAGCTTGGTAACATTATGCCCGTCAATTGGACCAAAGTAGCGCAGGTTTAATGCTTCAAATAAATTACTGCTTTTGTTTACAAATCCTTTAATACTATGCTCAAGTTTACTGGCCATTTCGCGGGTAAAAGTTTTACCTATTGGCAGTTTGCCCAGCGCATTCCATATATCATCTTTGAATTTGTTGTATGTGTGAGAGGCAGTGATATCGGTAAGGTATTCTCTTAATGCACCAACATTCTGGTCAATGCTCATACAATTATCGTTCAGAATAATCAGCATATCCGCATCTGCTACACCTGCGTGATTCATGCCTTCAAAAGCAAGCCCTGCAGTCATTGCGCCATCTCCGATAATGGCAACAGATTTCCTGTCTTCTCCCTTATATTTTGCTGCAATAGCCATTCCTAATGCGGCAGATATCGATGTAGAAGAATGCCCTACACCAAAACTGTCGTACTCACTTTCCCATCTTCTCGGAAAGCCGCTTATACCATCATGTTTCCTGTTGGTGTGAAAATTATCCCTTCTGCCGGTTAATATTTTATGACCATATGCCTGGTGTCCCACATCCCAAACCAATTGATCAAAAGGGGCATTAAAAACATAATGTAATGCTACAGATAATTCAACAACGCCAAGGCTCGCGCCGAAATGTCCGCCGTGTACGCTTACTACATCAATAATATATTGACGTAATTCTTCACTAACCTGCATGAGCTGATCTTTGGTTAGCTTTTTAAGATCCTGCGGGGTATTGATTTGTTGTAAAAGAGGCCCTGGTGTTATGTCCATTTAAGTGGTTTAAAATACCAGCAAAAATAATATTTAAATGTTACTTGATGGGAGAATTCTATAAGACGGCATTAGTGAGCAATTTGTTTGATTATCAATAATATGTGATTTGTGAACCTGGAACTGCATGCCGCTAAGCCAATTATACAGCCATTAGTAATACATTATTTCTGGCAGAGGCAGGAAATCTTTAGATTTGAATTATGCAATTAAAATTGTCGAAATACTGGTTGTGCCAGGTATGTGGTTGGGGCGGTGTGGCACTTATAAATATATTTTTGGAATACACATATGGTGAGGGCGTATCGTGGAAGTTTTTTGGACGGCTTGTAATTGTGTTGGGCTTAGGTATACCCATTACACATATCATCAGGAATATTATTGTAAGCAGGAACTGGCTTACGTTGCCCTTTGATAAAATGGTATTACGGCTTTTTCTCACCCTTGTAGGCGGCAGTTTTATTTATTCGTTTTGTACATTAAGCTTATTCGAACTATTGAACCTGTCGGAAATTACCCATAGCCGCAGGCCTTTTTTTGATCGGGTTATTATCAGGTTTTTTGATAGCATTATTATTCTGATGGTTTGGGTGTTGCTGTACTACATATATCACTACTTTCAACGTAATAAAAAACAAGAGGTTGATACATTCCGGTTGCAATCTTTAGTGAAGGAACTTGAGTTGAAGACAATTAAATCGCATATCAATCCACATTTTATTTTTAATTCATTAAATAGCATAAGAGCGTTGGTTGATGAAAATCCTGAACGTGCAAGGCGTGCGATAACTGAGCTAAGCAATATTTTGCGGAGTAGTATGCAAACAGAGAAAATGGAAACGGTGCCGCTTGAGCAGGAGCTGAATATTGTAAAAGATTACCTGGCGCTTGAGCAGATGCGTTTTGAAGAAAGATTGCGTGTAAATTTTACTATTGATGCCAATACGCTTAATCAGCCTATTCCACCTATGATGCTGCAAACACTTGCCGAAAATGCTATTAAGCACGGCGTAAGTAAACAAATGGATGGCGGTATTGTAACCATTACTTCTGATTTTGTAGATAATCATCATGAAATAATCATCCGTAACAGCGGTGTTTTGAATGGTCACGCGGAATACAAAGGGTTTGGATTGCAGAGCACACATGACAGGTTGAATTTACTTTTCGGTACCAAAGCGGTGTTTACCATACAGGATATTCCGGGAAATATGGTAGAAGCAAAAGTTATTATGCCAATCAGCGGCATCACACACGATAAATACAAAAGTATATGACAAAGAGAGCCATTATAATAGATGATGAAAGACTTGCGAGAACCGAGTTGAAGAAACTGTTGCAGGATCATCCTGAAATTGAGATTATAGCAGAAGCGGCAAACGCTAACGAGGGAATTGAAAAGATTGAGCAAATGACGCCCGACCTGGTTTTTCTTGATATACAAATGCCCGGCAAAACCGGGTTTGATTTATTAACAGCGTTAGATAAATTGCCGCAGGTTATATTTACTACAGCATATGACGAGTATGCATTAAAAGCATTTGAAGTGAATGCGCTTGATTATTTACTGAAACCTGTAGAGCCTAAACGGCTTGCAGATGCGATACAAAAATTAGAAGACAACGATGAGCGGGAGCCAATTGCATCAAACTTTAATACTTCAACAAATATACCTAACCGTGGTATACTCGGAGAGAACGACCAGGTGTTTGTGAAAGACGGAGAGCGTTGCTGGTTTGTAAAACTAAGTGAGATCCGTTTGTTTGAAAGTGTGGGTAATTATGCTAAAGTTTTTTTCAGTACGCATAAGCCGTTAATATTAAAATCGCTTAATGCTCTTGAAGAGCGGCTTGATGAAAAAGTTTTCTTCCGCGCCAACCGCAAACATATTGTGAACCTTAGAATGATTGAAAGAGTAGAGCCATATTTTAATGGAGGATTATTACTCGAAATTAAGGGAGGAGAAAAAATTGAAGTCAGCAGGAGACAGGCGGTAAAATTTAAAGAGATGATGAGTTTGTAGATTAATTTGAGCATTGGGAATGAAGAACCACGGAGGCAGGGAGAACAGGGAGTTGCACGGAGAGGGTTTCTTTGCGCACTTCGCTTTTCTTTACCGCTTTGCGTGAAACTTGTCAAACCACAAACCACAAAGTCACGAAGACACAAAGGTACACAAAGAAGAAGTATAGGCTTTATGCTGTATATTGCTTCCAACTTTATTTAGCATGAAAAAACTCATCATACCTGTACTCGTATTATTATATTTCTCAGATGTACAGGCTCAGAAGATCAATAAAATAATCAGCGAAAAAAAGGTAAGAAAAATTGAAACGACTTTATCGTCAGATGCGATGGGCGGGAGAGGATTATTTTCCCCGGGGCTTGATATGGCTGCGGATTTTATAGCGGCAGCATTTAAAAGTGCGGGATTACAACCTGTAAATGATAATGGAAGTTATTTCCAGGAGTTTGAAGTGATGGAAGCAAAGCAAACAGGCGCTATAGGAAATATAAACGGAAAAAATATTGACGAACAAAACATATGTGCGCTTACTACAGATGAAGAGCTTGCTGTTGATGTCGCATCTGGTTATGAACAGGCAACCATTAAAGCCGGCGACAGGTTGCTCAATAATGCATACCGGTATATGACATCAGACAAAAATTATATTGTGTGGGTAGATACTGCGCATGCAAAAAATTTTAATTCACTTTCAAGATTAAAAGGAGAACGTTTTAAATCCAGCAGCAGTGTAATACTTGTGCTTACCGCTGAGCCCGTAACAGATTTTTCTTTTACCATTCATAATACTATAACTGAAAAAAAATTAAAAAATGTTGTAGGAATATTACCCGGTAAAAGCAAAAAAGATGAGTATGTAATTTTTTCCGGTCACTACGATCATCTCGGTATTGGTAAACCAAATGCCGACGGTGATTCAATATACAATGGCGCTAATGATGATGCTGCCGGAACCACAGCAGTTATTATGCTGTCAAAATATTTCAGTAAGCTAAAAAATAATGAACGCACCATTGTGTTTGCAGCATTTACGGCCGAGGAAAGCGGCGGTTTCGGCGCTCAATATTTTTCAAAGCAATTTGAGCCTGCAAAAGTGATGGCGATGTTTAATATTGAGATGATAGGTACAGAAAGTAAATGGGGCAGAAACTCAGCCTATATTACCGGCTATGAAAAAACAGATATGGGAAAGATACTGGAGAAAAATTTACAGGGCACAGGATTTATTTTCCACCCTGATCCATATCCTGATCAGCAATTGTTTTACCGTTCAGATAATGCAACTTTAGCAAGACTTGGTGTTCCGGCACATACTATTTCAACGTCTAAAATGGACAGCGAGCCTTTTTATCATACATTGGATGATGAGGTTGAAACACTTGATATAAAGAATATGGCTGAGATAATAAAGGCAATTGCACTCAGCTCAAAAACAATTATCAGCGGAGAAGATACTCCTTCAAGAGTGGATGCTTCTCAATTAAGATAAAGCTGAAGTAATAAAAAAACGGCAGAATTTTCTGCCGTTTTTTTATTATGGTTTATAATAGCCTATTATCCTAAAGCCACTCTTTTGAAGTCGGTAATAGTTAAACCGCCATCTACACTTTTCAAATACTCTGCCACACTTTTACCGGCATCTTTTACAAAGGGCTGAGCAGTAAGTGTATTTTCTTTAAAGAATGCGTTCAGTTTTCCTTCAGCAATTTTTTCAATCATTGCGTCTGGCTTGCCTGCCATTTTAGGGTCATTCTTTATCTGCTCTGTAACGATTGCTTTTTCACGGGCTACAATATCTGCAGGTACAGCGTTAGGGTCTACGGCTACAGGATTCATAGCCGCTATCTGCATTGCAACATCTTTACCAGCTTCAGCAGCTTCTTTATTAAAACCCACCAGCACACCTATGCGATTGGCACCATGAATATAAGAAGCTACATAAGGTGCATCAAGACGTTCGAATTTGCTGATACCGATTTTTTCACCAATGCTTGCTAATTTGTCGTTGATGAGGTCAGCAATTTTAGCGCCATTGATGCTTACATTGTTCAATTCATCAGCGCTTTTTACATTATTAGCAATAGCCGCATCTGCAATACTTTGAGCAAAAGCTACGAAATCAGCATTCTTGCTCACAAAGTCTGTTTCACAGCTAATGCATACAGCTATACCGGTTTTGTTATCAGCGGTAGTTTGTGCAAGTACAACACCTTCTTTAGCTTCACGGTCTCCGCGAAGAGCAGCAACTTTTGCTCCTTTCTTGCGTAACCAGTCGATTGCTTCTTCAAAATCACCGTTTGTTTCAGTTAATGCTTTGCGGCAATCCATCATACCTGCACCAGTCATCTGGCGAAGTTTGTTAATGTCTGCTGCTGTTATAGTTAAAGTTGACATATCTGAAATATTTTAAAATATTAGAAAATACATTTTACAGAGCGATATAAAATGTATCGCTTAATGTATATATGATTATCTGCCTGCAGGGCGTCTTGCTCCGCCACCTGATGAAGGCGTACGTCTTCTTTGTCCGCCACCGCCGCCGGCAGCACCTCTGCCACGTCCGGCACCACGACCACCTTTTTCTCTTTCATTGCCTGCTTCGTCAATTTCAAGCTTTGGTCCTTTTTCTACTACTTCTTCTTCTGTTTCTTCCTCGGCTTTTTCATTTTGACGTTCAGCCAAACCTTCTGCAATAGCAGCGGTAATATAGTTAGTGATAATAGCTATAGATTTTGTAGCATCATCATTTGCAGGAATTGCGAAGTCTACTTTGTTAGGGTCGCAATTCGTATCAACCATACCAAAAGTAGCAATACCCAAACGTTTTGCTTCTGCCAATGCAATATGCTCATGACCAATGTCAATGATGAATAGCGCAGCAGGCACACGTCCTAACTGGGCTATACCACCTAATACCTTTTCCATTTTTTCTTTATCGCGGCTAAGCGTAAGGCGTTCTTTTTTAGTAATGCTGTCGAATGAGCCATCATTAAGCATTTTGTCAATGCTCTGCATTTTCTTAACGCTTTTACGTACAGTATTAAAGTTGGTAAGCATACCGCCTAACCATCTTTCTGTAACGAAAGGCATATTAATACGCTTTGCGCATTCTGTTACTATTTCCTTTGCTTGTTTTTTTGTACCAACAAACATTATTTTTTTACCGCTTTTAGCAATATTTTTTAAAGCGGCTGCAGTTTCCTGCAGATTCTCAACAGTTTTGTTGAGGTCAATAATGTGAATGCCTTTTTTCTCAGCAAAAATGTAAGGCAACATTTTTGGGTTCCACTTCTTACGCAGGTGACCAAAGTGAACACCGGCTTCCAGTAATTGCTGCTGCAATGAAGTGCTATTTTCCATTTTTATAGTTTAATAATTTGAAAAATTCTGATGATGAATCGATATATAATCTGAACTTCTGCAAAACAAACATTAACGCTTGCTGAACTGGAAGCTTTTTCTTGCTTTTTTCTTACCGAATTTCTTGCGCTCAACACCTCTTGGGTCACGCATTAATAAACCTGCTGCTTTTAAAGCCGGCCTGTAATCTGCGCTTACTTCAAGCAATGCACGTGCAATGCCAAGTTTTGCAGCTTCTGCCTGTCCTTTAGGACCACCGCCTGTAGCATTGATTTTTACATCAAATTTGTCTAAGCTGTCGATAGTTTTAAGAGGAAGTTCTACCTGGTTCTGCAAATAGATTAATGAGAAATATTGTTTATAATCTTTGTCGTTTACAGTGATTTTTCCGTCTCCTTTAGAAAGGAAAACTCTCGTCACTGCTTCTTTACGACGACCAACGCCATTTTTTTGTTTTTCCATTATTTACGCTTTGTGCTATTAGCGAAACCGCTATTAGCAGTTTAACTAATTTAGAATTTTAATGCTTTGGGTTGTTGTGCTGTATGCGGATGCGCTGCACCTGCATATACAAACAATTTCTTGTAAATTTTACGGCCCAAACGATTTTTAGGAAGCATGCCTTTTACAGCTCTTTCTATCACTACTTCTGGTCTGCGGGCAAGAAGGCTCTTTGCAGTTTCTTCTTTTTTACCACCAGGGTAACCAGAAAAGTTGATGTAAGTTTTGTCTTCTAATTTGTTACCGGTAAATGCAACTTTGTCTGCATTGATAACAATCACGTAATCTCCGCAATCAACATGGGGAGTGTAGTAGGCTTTGTTCTTACCGCGTAATACCGCAGCGATTTTTGCGCACATGCGACCAACGGTTTGATTGGTGCCGTCAACAACATACCAATTATGTTGCACGGTAGCCTCGTTCGCATGCTTGGTAGTGAAATGTAATTTGCTCATATTTAATTGTTTTACCTGCTTTGTAACAGGTTGGTAGCGGCGCCATCCCGCCATATACCGGTTAAAAATTGGAGCGCAAAGGTAGGCCTAAAGCGGTATGATTTCCAAGTAAATAATGTACTATTTTTTATTGAACCTTTGTAATTAATTGATTTTCAATAAAAAATTTGATATACTTTTATTCTCATCTTATAAAGAAACTAAAAAATCAGCAGGAAAGCGTATTTTATTGCAAAGAATATACTTCCTGTATGATGGTGAGTTTATTACTGGGGTTGTGTTTTACCCAAAAGCTGGTTGCGGGACGTTCATTATGCTTTTTAAGCCATTCATACATAATGGATATATCAGCATCTAATTCCGTATAATTTTTTGTAGTGTGCATAACAACTGCCGGATAGCTGTCCAGTTCTGCAAGTTCAAAAGGCGTTTTTAATTCTTTTTCAGGTTCATTTATTTCAACGGCAACATTAAGCGCCACTGCATCGTCACTGATTTTTTCATACTGGCTCAAAAAAGTGCCGGGCTCTTTAATCAGCTCCTGTGGAATGCCTGCTATAATATCGTTGTACGATTTCAATATGGCATCTTCCATTGCTGCGGCTGTTACGGTATCGTTTTTAATCACTACTTTGTTTGAAGGAATTTCAGCATGCTCAAAAGCAATCCCGCCAAATATGCTGTCGGGGTGTTCAATATGATTTTTGAACTGCACTATATTATCAAAGAGAGGTTTGCGAAACTGTGATGGGTTAAACAATAATTTTAGCTTGTTAAAGAGACCATCATGAATTTCTAATTCTTCAACCCAGGTAATTTCCGTATTCCATTTGTTGGAACGTGTTAAACGGATAATACCATTTTTAAAGTCATTATTATGCTGAATGGTATAATTAAAGTTGTCATGCTTTTTTTCTGAAAAAATTTCAAAGTTTTTAAAACTTCCTTTTTTCTCTTCTGAAGCAATATACCAGGCATACCAATTAGCAGTATCAGCAATTGTTCTGTTTGTTATCGTATTATTTGCATTAACTGTAATAGTAGCTTTATAAGTTCTGCGCATTGGTAAAGCGCTTAAAAAAACTAAAGCAGAAATAATGCAGGCTAAAATAATTAATATAACCGTTCTGGTTTGCATGATATTGGGTTAGAGTTTCGGTATAAAATTAATCGGCAAAATCATTTAAAAGAGACGATTTCGATGTATAGCCTTAAAACTTCGGTGAAATACTGTTCATCGATGATTATAAATCTTCCGTCGAAGCTTTATTCAAACCTTATATCAGAAGCGCTGTTCTAAAGGAAGTTGTACTTCTACGAGTGTGCCCTGTGCTAAATCGTGAACCTGAACACTGGCTGAAGCATTTTTTGTTTTGTTCAACATATCAATTCTTTCTCCCGTAATTTTCATTCCCAGTGATTTTTTGCCTGGCTTGTTTACCGGCATCTCATTGGTGGCGGCGGCCCTGCCGATACCATCGTCTTCAACGGTACAAACTATCATGTCATTACTCTTTCTAACTGCAACAATAATTTTACCTGTTCCTTCTTTTTTAGCTATTCCATGCCAGATGCTGTTTTCTACAAAAGGTTGAAGGATCAGTGGTGGCACTAATGTATTTTCACTGTCAATAGCATCATCCACTTTTATTTCGTAAGAAAACTTATTATTCATGCGAATGGATTCCAATTCCATATACAACTGCAATGCTTTTAAATCATCAATCAATGGCACTTCTTTGTGTTCGGAATTTTCAAGTATCAGGCGCATTAGTTTTGCAAACTTTGTAAGGTATTCATCTGCCAGTTTTATATTATTCCTGGAGATATAATCGCTTATAGAATTCAGCGAGTTGAAAATGAAATGAGGATTCATTTGTGCCCTGAGTGCTTTCATTTCTGTGACTGAAATCTCTGCCTGTAATTCTGCTTCTTTTTGTTTGATAGTAGCATCCCGGCGCCTTTTGTAAACCCAGAAAAACAGCATACCGCCTGTAATCAATAACCCGGCAATGCCAAGATATGCATTGCGTTTAAATTTTTGTTCTGATAACTGTGTCTCATATGCAGCTTCAGTTATTGCCTTGTTTTTTTCATATTCATAAGTAGCTTCCATCACACCCATCTGCACATTTTTCGAAGAGTTGATAATGGAGTCTTTCATGGCAATAGATTTCTGAAAATTATCCATTGCATCTTTATAGTTACCGGAACTATAGTAAATATCACTTAGTGTTTGCAGTCCAATTACTTTCCATTGCGTTGCATTAAGTTGTTCTAAGATCTCCATTCCCTGTTTAGCAAGCGGAAGGGCTTGTTGTGGCTTTTTTTGAAGATTGTAGGTTAAAGCAAGATTATTAAGCGATAGGGCTTTTATCAAAGGGTTATTAACAGAGTCCGCAATTACTATACTTTCCTTTAAACTTTTTTCTGCAGAATCGAGCAGGTTTTTCCTGTTTAAAACAACTCCGGCAGTACTTAAAAAATTGCTCAGGAATAATGGGTTATTAATTTTCCTGGAGGTGTTGATGGCGTAATTATATAATGTCAAAGCAGAGTCTGGTTGCTGTAATTCTGCATATACATTTCCCATATTTCCTTTTAGTTGCAGCATAGCTGCTTCATTAGCCTTCATATCTTCAGCAATCTGCAACGCCTGTTTATAGTAGTAAAGCGATTTTTCATATTGCTGTGCATTAAAAAACAGTAATCCTATATTAGCAAGCGTTTGCCATTGAAAGGTTTTGTTGCCAACTTTTTCATTTGCATCAAGTGCCTGCAAATAGTAAGGATATGCTTTTACATTATCCGCTAATATAAAAGAATATATAGTTCCTATCCGCTGAAGTGCGGTTGCTTCACCTTTTCCCCAACCCGTTTTTCGGGAAATGCTTAACGCTTCCTCAGCATAGGTAAGTAAAGAAGAGTCCGGCCTTGTATAAAGCATACTGTTTATATAATTTAAAAGAGCGTTTGCTCTTACCGTATCTGATGTTGTATGTGTTTTTAAAATATCGAGTAAAGAGTCGGCAGGATTTGCTGATTGGCTTTGGCAGTTTAAAGCCAATAGAAAACTCAAAAGGAATATCCCGGTAAATTTCATGCGTAAAATTTAAGTGTACATAATGCCAGTTAAAAGCATCTTGTAATTGATTAATTTGCTTTTCGGCGTTTTCCTGCTTTCCCGAATCAAATTCACCCTGAAGCAATCTTGTTTTATCATTTCCTTGTTGTAATAAAAAAGCGCTGCATCTAAATTAGCACCTTTTGGCGTGATATCACCGGGCACTTTGGTTTAATCTAATATTATGAAGGTAAAAAAGCGCTATACTCTTTTATTTTAATAACATTATTATCGGTATGGTTTAAAAAACATGATGTAACACAAAGCGAAAACAGATTAGTATTTACCGTTACAACGTGCGTATATTATTAATGCCATAAACAAAGTATTTGATTAAGATTTGGTAATTTAATTAAGCATGTAAATTGAAAAGAATAAACAAGTGGTTATAAATCAGGTTATAATATCTGGTAAGTGTAATTTCTAACATTGGTTTATTGTGGAGTAAAGTGTTGCGTACTAATTTAGTCTTTCGCTTAACAAGCAAAATAATAAATTATTGATCCAACCCAAACTTATGAAAGCGTATAAGCTCTACTTACTGTTTATAATGGTCACAATGCTGTTTGCCTGTGTAAAAAAACTGGAGGATATTCTTCCGGCAGGCACTGTTAATCCTTCTAAAGCAGATACTACTAAAGCAACTGAATCTGCCGGGGGAGAATGTACTCCGCCCGACTATGGAGACTCTGTGCTGTGTTATCAATGGCTGGGAGGTAAAGATTATAAAGTATCTCCGGTAAACAACCCCGGTAAAGGAAAATATATTTCTACTCCTGAAGGGTTGGTTATTGATAACAATACCGGTGAGATCAATGTAACAAAAAGTGAAAGCGGTTTAAAGTATAAGATCGGGTTTATCAGGGATGGTTTCCAGGATACCTGTTTTACCACCGTAATCACATCCGGTATTAATTATTTAGATGGTATTCACGTATTAAGTGATAATGACACATTGCTTGTACCCATCTATAACGGAGATCCTACCTATTATCCTGTTTGTGGTTCAAACGTAGCATTAAACGGATGTGAATACGATGACGACGAGGACGACGACAATGGCAATGGATTGGCTGATGAACCACCAGCGGGCTTTACACTTGCTTCAAACAATATAGCAATAAACAAACAGAATGGAGTGATCCGTTTAAAACGTTCCGTTTTAGATGGATTGTTTGGAACGCTTAACCCGCAGAACGGCAAAACCGTTAATACTACCCTGTATTATCGTTTGTCAGATTGTAGTAACGGCGCATTGAGAAGAATAGATATTAAATTTACTTATTACAGCAAACTATCCGATGTGCCCCAGGGATTAATTAATGATATCAACAATGTTTTGAATGGTATTTTAAATCTATTATTCAGAACAAACAAAGATAAAGTGGCTAACCCGCGACCTCCTCATGTTGTAGTTGTAGCAAATCGTTGATAATAATTAAAAAAAATCGTCGTTTCTTAAAGGTAATCATAGGATTACCTTTTTTTATGCGCAAACAGGGTGTAATTCTTATAGTTTTTACCTTATGTTACTTGTTCTCCATGTCGGGAGACCCGGTACATATTGACACTATAAGCCATACCTATAAGGCTGCCGACAGTTTGTTTACCCTGCCTGCCCCAACAGAAGAAACTGATGCAGCAGCTAAAAAGAATTTTGATGAAGTAATAGCTGCTTACAATAATAATACTGCCTTTCCCGATAGTTTCTTATTTAATGCTTTATGGAAACGGGGCGTGCTGGAGGAGGTGCTGGGTAATCTTAATATTGCTAAAAAGTTTTACCTGCAATCATTAACCGTAGCTGGCAGAAAACATAGCAATGACGACTCCTTGGAATTTAAGCCACTGTTATACGCAGGGGGAATTTATTACAAAGAGAACAGGTTCGATTCAACCCGTTTATTTCTTGAAAAGGCATACTCCCTTACCGAAAAATATAAATACAGCGAAGAACTGGAGCGTTTGTATAATTTACTGGGCGCTTTATATTTTGAAGGAGGAAATTATTTACAAAGCAAAAACTGCTTTGAAAAAGCATTACAGATAGTTCAGGCAGAGGGTGGAGGTACGATTCGGGTAATAAATTTTGAAAGAAATATAGCCGCATCGCTTGACAGGTTAGGCAGGTATGAAGAAGCGCTAAAAGCATACTGCGATTTATTGAAATATAAGGAAGGAAGCCGGGAAATATCTATTAATATAGGTAACATATACCTTGCCTTAAATAACTATCATGAAGCGCTAAAATATTTACATAATAACAGCAAAGGTGCCGGAATTGAAGTGTACAATTCCATAACATATGCACACCTGCAATTGAAGCAATATGACTCAGTGGCATTTTACCTTCGTTTATTTGAGCAGGGTTTAACCGGTAGCAGTAAAAATATAAGCAGAACGGCCCTTGGGGTGCATGAAATATATAAAGGCGATTACCTGTTTGATACAGGAAATATTCCCGGCTCAGTGCAGCAATATCAAAATGCAATTACCAGGCTATTGCTTGGATATAATGGCAGAGACATACATAATAATCCATCTGAATTTTCTGGTGTTATATCCTTTTTTAATCTATATAAGGCTATTATTAAAAAAGCAGCATGTTTTGAAGCTTTATATGCAAAAACAGCATCTCAGCAATACCTGGTGTCGGCACTGGAAACTTATAGCGCGGGAATAAAATTAGTCGATTATATAGAAAAGAATCTTGAGTTTGATGAGGCTAAAATATTTTTGAAAGGTAATAGTAATTTAATTTATTCAAAGGCTATTGATATCTCAATGCTTTTGCACAAGCTCACCAATAAAAATGAGTATTTGTGGAATGCCTATACTATAATTGAAAAAAGTAAATCATCAGTGTTAGTGGGAAATCTTAAAGCTTTTGAAATAAAAAGCAAAGCAGCTATTCCCGATGATTTATTGCAGGGAGAAAAAGAATTGAAATATAAAATTGCCAGGTTGCAGATTAAAATAGATCAGAACCATGAAGACAGCACAGGGCTACAGTTGGCAACAGAAAAACGTAATGATGAACTTGAATTATCTGTTATTCAGAATAAAATACGAAAGTATACGGATGATGGTGATGATGAAAATTTTAAAGCAGATCAAAGCTTTTTCAGGAGTAAACTAAAAGATGAAACAGCTATTCTTGATCTGTATTTTTCTGATAGCCTGCTATATGTTTTTGCGATTACAAATACTGATATTAAAACTTCTGTTACACCGGTTGCTAATCTTAATCTTAACCAGGTAAGCCAGGTTCAAAGTGGTTTTGAGCATGCAATGCCTGTGAATCAGCAAACATCAGATGCTGTTGTACAAAACTTATTTGCTACACTCATCCAACCTGTTTTTCCACTTATTGAGGTGAAGAAAGAATGGATTGTTTTGCCGGATGGTGTATTTTATTATTTTCCTTTTGAGATTATTCAGAACCCTAAATCGGGAAAAATGCTGATTGAAGATTATGCCATCAGTTATAATTTTTCCATCCGGTTCATTAATGAACATGAGACCAGAAAAAAAGAAGGGCTCCCCAGGCTAATAGCGGTTGCCCCTTTTATAAACAGGGGTTTGTATTCTTACGCCGATTCTATGTTGCTGGAGCGCCTGCCTGCAACCCAAATGGAAATAGCCGGATTGAATGGCAGGATATTAATGGATACAAATGCAACAAAAACAAAATTTCTTAAAGGAATAAACTCCTATGATATTCTGCATCTTGCCACGCATGCGGTAATGAATCCCGGCAATCCTTCTCAATCTTATATCGCTTTCTACCCGCAGGATTCTACCAAACCGGATAATTATAAACTCTATTTGAATGAGTTGTATAATCTCAACTTAGACTCTACACGGTTAATGTTGCTCAGCGCCTGCGAAACCGGTGTTGGCAAATTGGTGGAAGGTGAAGGTGTAATGAGTTTAAGCAGAGGTGTTTTATATGCCGGATGCCCCAGTGTAATAACTACGCTATGGCCTGCCAATGATCAGTCTACGGCATATATCATCAATCATTTTTACAAATATATGGATGATGGCAATGATCTTAATGCGGCGCTGAGGTTATCTAAACTGGATTTTATCAAAGATTATCCAAAGCAAAAAGATCCTTCTTATTGGGCACATCTTGTATTAGTTGGTAAAACACAATCATTGCATAGTGCATCTGAAACTGTAAATATTCCGCTTGTAGCTACTATTTCAACAATTTTAATCGCGGTATATGCATTTTTATGGTATCGTAAAAAAAGAAAACCTGCAATGGTTCGGGCTTAATTAATGAAGCCCCTAAATAATAGCCTCTTTTTTTAATATTACACCATCCAGCCATTTTAATTTTCTTTTCCTGTATACAGGCTCATACTCAAATTCAAAAAAGGTTTCAATATGCCTGGGGCTTGCATATAAAAAATATATTGTTCTTGGAAAAGAATCGAGTGACGCTTCTACTTTTTCAAGAAAAATTTCAATGATTTCTTTATCAAAAGGATTAAACATGAAAAAGACTGATTCCCACGGTTCTACAGCATAATCGGTTACGTTGCTGCAAATGATTTCGTAATGTATGTTTGGAAATATTTCTTTTAAACTTTGCATATTGTTGCTGGCTTCATCGCAAACTTCCTTTGCAAAATCAATACCCTTAAGTTTAGTAAAGCCAAAGTGCGCAGCAACAACCAGCGCTCTTCCTTTGCCACAGCCTAAATCTGAAAATGATGATACCTCATCTGTTGTTTTCATTTTTTGAAGTAAGCTTTCAAGAATAAAATAGTTAACTGCTTCGTACCGGGATGATTTGGCAATATCACCTTTTTGTATAGTTAAGTCCGGAAGCTCAATAGGGGCAGTTGTGTTGATGTGGTATTTTTTTTCACCTCTTATTTCATGTACTATCATAAACCATGCAAGGCGGAAGTTCCAGTTTGCGCCGAAATACCAAAACAGTTTTATATAATCAATCCACTTACTCAACAGTAGCACTTAATCTGAAGTCAATAATTTTAAGTTGAAGCGATTTCTCCCCATTCCATTCATTTTCTTCAATGGTAAAAACTATATCAATAGGCTGTTTGGTTAATAATAAAGGCATTTTATAAGCGAGATTAAAACCTATACCACTTATCATTACGTTTTCCTGTTTTAAAGAGAATTTGATGTGTTGTTCTTTCAGCACGCGGGTATTGCCTGTGTCTGCAATATTTCTGCAGATGAAAACAGGGCGCATATTTTCCGGGCCGAAAGGCTCCATCTGGCAAATGATATTATAAAAGGATGGTTTAATATCTGCAAGTTCTATTTCGGTATCAATTGATATAACAGGAATCAATTGTTCCGGTTCAATACGTTCGTTAACTACCTCTTCAAATTTTAAGCTAAACGCTTCAACATTTTCAGGCAGCAATGTCATGCCAGCAGCAGCAAAGTGCCCGCCATACCCTAAAAGATGTTCGCGGCATTCATGAATGGCTTCATACAAATTAAAACCCGGAACACTCCTTGCGCTACCGGCAACGAGTTCACCGCTTTGGGTTAATACAATAGTAGGCCGGTAATATTTTTCAATAAGTCGTGATGCTACAATACCTACCACGCCTTTATGCCAATGTGGTTGATAAACCACGGTAGATTTTCTTTTGAGTAAAACATCGCTGCTTTGAATAATTTCAAGCGCCTGTTCAGTTATGCTGCTGTCTGCTTCTTTCCTGTTATCGTTATCGTTGTGCAATTCTTCTGCAAAAGCAAGCGCTTTTTTATAATCCTTTTCTATAAAGAGCTGTACCGCTTTTTTCGCATCATCCATTCTTCCTGCGGCATTTACTCTTGGAGCAATAACAAATACAAGATTTGTTATATGCATTATTGCTTTTTTAAAACCACTTAATTCAATAAGTGCTTTTATGCCTACAGAAGGGGCTCCATTAACTTTTTTAATTCCGTGAAATGCGAGTATCCTGTTTTCGCCGGTTATAGGCACTATATCGGCTGCAATAGCTGTTGCAACAAGATCTAAATAACAATAATATTCCTCCCCGGGTAATTGAAAATGTGCAGCCAGGGCTGTTATGAGTTTAAACCCAACGCCACAGCCACATAATTCTTTGTATGGATAAGAACAATCTTTTTGTTTGGGGTTAAGTATTGCCACTGCCTGGGGTAGTTCAGCATCTGGCATATGATGGTCGCACACAATAAAATCTATATCAAGCGAAGCGGCATAGCGGATAAGATCGGCAGACTTGATGCCGCAGTCAAGAGAAATTATCAATGTTATACCCTGCTGTTTTGCAAAATCAATTCCCGATTTTGAAACGCCATATCCTTCCCGGTAGCGGTGAGGTATATAAAACTGAATATTATCTGTAGTATATATTTTTTGAAGAAACTGGTACATTATAGCCACTGCTGTTGTGCCATCTACATCATAATCACCAAAAACAAGTATTTTTTCGTGACTTTTAAAAGCAGCAAGCAAACGGGTTACCGCTTTATCCATATCCTTCATTAAAAAAGGATCGTGAAGAGAAGATAATGCAGGCCTGAAATAAGATTTAGCTTCCTCGTAGTTGGCAATGTTTCTCTGGGCTAAAATATTACATAAGGCAGGGTGAATTGTAAGCACATCGCGCAGGTGTTTGGCAATTAGCTTATCCGTTTTATTTATCGTCCATTTTTTATCCATCCCTTTCTATAGCTGTTAAAGTTTTCTGTCGGTTGTGTAATTTACCAATTCTTCTAATGCCTCACGGCTTTCGGATGGTGGAAATTCGTGCAACAGTTGAATAGCTTTGTTTTTGTATGCTGTCATCTTTTCAAGTCCATAACTTATCCCCCCCTCCAGCTTAACCTGTTCTATTACATAGTTTACTTTTTCCTTATTCTTGTTTTGGTTTTTGATGATGTAAATGAGCTCGCGGCGTTTTGACGGAGCCACTTTATTAAGTGTATATATTAATGGAAGGGTTAGTTTCTTTTCTTTTATATCGTTTCCTGTAGGTTTGCCGATGGCATCACTGCCATAATCAAACAAATCATCCTTAATTTGAAAAGCAATACCCGTATATTCTCCAAACTGCCTGAATTTTTCAGCTAATTCGTCGTTTTGAGAAGCAGAATATGCGCCTGCAGCACATGCAGAAGCCAACAGGGAAGCAGTTTTAGTCTTGATGATTTCAAAGTAAATGTCTTCATTAAGGTTTAACCCGCGGGCTTTTTCAATCTGGAGTAATTCGCCTTCACTCATTTTTCGTACTGCATCTGAAAGAATATGTAATATCCTGTAGTCGCCTCCGTCAAGAGATAGCAAAAGACCTTTGCTTAAAAGATAATCGCCTACCAACACAGAAACTTTTGACTTCCAGAGGGCGTATGTGGAAAAAAAACCCCTTCTTTCGTATGATTCATCAACAACATCATCGTGAACCAGGCTGGCAGTGTGCAATAGCTCAACAAGTGAGGCTGCCCTGTATGTTGCATCATTTATACCTCCGCAAAGCTTAGCCGACAGTAATACGAACATTGGCCGGAGCTGTTTGCCCTTTCTCTTTACTATATACTGCATTATCCTGTCTAACAGGGGAACATTACTCTTTACTGATGATTTGAATTTTGTTTCAAAAATCCTGAGTTCCTCTTCTGTTAACTTTTTAGCTAAGTTCATTAAGAATAAAATAATAGCGTATAACGCCGTGATATATAGCTTATGGCCTCAAAATAGCTGCAAATTAGTAGTGTAATTTAAATTTTTAAAAAATTTGGTATTTAACAGTCATTCGATACTTTTGCGTATCCTTCCCATGAAACTCTGATTAATCACACATTATTTACAAAACTATGGCAGCTAAAAGGTTTTTTTTATTGATGGGGTTTTTTGCTCTGCTTAACACTTGCTTGTTTGCCCAGGAAACTTCAACAACATCCGGCAGTTATGATTGGCGGGATTCTTCATTGATTCCTTCCTCACGGTTAGCTCAGCATAACGAATTTCTCAACAATCAGTACAATTTTCCTGCAAAACCAAGAAACCAATGGGAATTGGGTGTTAAGGTGGGAACATTTAATGTGATAGGAGACGTTGCTTCTCATTTTCCAACTCCCGGGTTTGGGGTACATGTGAGAAAGGCGCTGGGTTATCTGCTTTCTTTACGTGCGGAATACATATATGGTATGGGTAGTGGGATTAACTGGAAAAGAAGAACGGCGGGATATGCTAATCATTGGTTAGACGCCACGTATACTCCGAGTTCTACGGGAGTGTTCGACAACTATAAAACAAAAGTACAGGATCTTTCTTTACAAGGTGTTTTAACATTAAATAACATACGATTCCATAAGTCTAAAAACGGATTGCTTTTTTACGCCCTTTTTGGTGTAGGAGCGACTATATATGATACAAAAGTTAATGTTTTGTCAGGTAGTAACGCTCAATATAATTTCAGTTCTGTAAGCAATGCCAATGTTTATAAAGACCGCAAAGAAACCATTAGACAAGTAAGAAACATCCTTGACGCCGGCAGCTACAATGTAGAGGCGGAGAATGATGGCAATGCAAGGGCTAAACTGTTTGGCAATACATTAAGATTTTCAAGAACAATAGGAGCAGGTATCGCATTTAAGTTGAGCGACAGGCTGAATCTGGCTATTGAAGACAGATTGACAATAGTAAAGGATGATTTATTGGATGGTGTACGCTGGCAGAATGTAACTATTCCTGGTGGTGGACGTGTTTTAACGCCGGATTATGATATGTATAACATGGCAAGCTTAGGGCTGAATATCAACCTGGGCTCAAGATCAGTACAACCTTTGTGGTGGATCAACCCGCTTGACTATGCTTATAGTGAGCTGAACTCTCCCAAGCACATGAAAATACCCAAACCGGTATTGGATGATGCTGATGGTGATGGTGTACCCGACCAGTTTGATATGGAACCCAACACACCTGCAGGTGCGCCTGTTGACAGCCATGGTGTGAGCAGGGATACAGACGGTGATGGCGTACCTGATTACAAAGACAAAGAACTGATTACGCCAACCGTTTGCCAGCCTGTTGATGCTGATGGTGTAGGTAAATGCCCATGTCCTGATGAATCATGTTTTGACGGATACGCGATGAAAAAAGGTGGTGCAAGTGATTGCGGAATCGGTGACCTGCCAAGTATTTCCTTTAATACAAAAGCATTTAAGGTTAGCAAAGATGCGGAAGCAGTTCTTGCCAATGTGGCTGACAGGTTACGTCAAAATCCAAATTGCCGTATAGTGGTTACAAGCTATACCTGCGAGCCTTCTAAATCTTCACAACAGTTAAGCTGGGATCGCGTAAATACTGTAATTAATTACCTGGTTGAAAAACAGGGTATCAGTTCAGATCGTCTGATCTTCAAATACGGCGAAACCGGCGGAGATTGCAATACGGTTGATCTGAGATCGGCAGAACAGGGCGATGAAGGTCCGAATACAGTACCGGCTCCGCATCCGAACCTGAGAAAAAGAAATTAATATTCTAATAATCAGTAAAAAAGTATAAAACAGACCCGCATAAGGGTCTGTTTTTTTTATCAATACCTTAACGTCTTGCTAAATATGATAAGATTATTTTTATTTTCTTTAAATCTGTTCTAAAAAAACTATTTTTGCCCGCCTTTTTATGAGAGTATTTAAGATTTTAGCTTTATTTATTGGTTTTTCTGTTGTGTTTTCATCATGCTCTAAGTTTTCGAAAGTGATGAAAAGCAAGGATTATGAATATAAACTCCGGATGGCGGACCAGTATTTTGTAAAAAAGAAATACAGGCTTGCCCAACAATTATATGAAGACTTATTTCCGGTTTTTAAAGGGTCAAATAAATTTGAGGCGATACATTATAATTTCGCGTATTGTGCCTACTACCTGAAAGATTACCTGTCTGCAGAAAACCTGTTTAAGAACTTTCTTGAATATTTTCCCAATAGTGCGAAAGCCGAGGAAGTTGACTATATGCATGCATATTGTTATTATAAACAATCGCCCAAGCCTGAGCTGGATCAAACCAATACGGTAAAAGCCATGGGGCAAATGCAAACATTTATTAATACCCACCCGGGGTCGGAGCGAAATAAACAGGCGCAGGAAATTATTTCGGAATGCTATAATAAATTGATAACCAAGGATTATAAGAGTGCTGAACTTTATTACAACCTCGGCCATTTCCGGGCAGCAGCGGTATCTTTTTCAACCTTGCTGAATAGCTATCCTGATGCCCCGAATGCAGATGAATGTAAGCTTTGGGTGGTAAGATCGTATTATAAGTTTGCAACTTTGAGTGTAATTGATAAACAAACTGAACGTTATCAACAGGTAATTGATGAAGTGCAGGATTTTCAGGATAGATTTCCCGAAAGTAAACTATTGAAAGAAGCTGAACGTTATTTAACTTTGTCGCAAAATAATTTAAAAACTATTTCCCAATGAGCAGATTAAGAAAACAATGGGGTGCTAATACAACAGCTAATGTGGTGGAAACCAAGAATGTAGTTGATATTAAAGCAAAAACCGGAAATTTATACGAGTCAATCTCTATAATTGGAAAACGTGCAAACCAGATTAATATAGCGCTTAAAGAAGAGCTTCACAATAAGCTGGAAGAGTTTGCCAGCCATACTGACAGCCTGGAAGAAATTCATGAGAACAAGGAGCAGATTGAAATTTCCAAAGCATATGAAAAAATGCCAAACCCTGCGCTTTTGGCTACCCAGGAATTTTTTGACGATAAGATCTTTTTCAGGAAGAATGATAATGATCTTTTCAGTTAAGACTATTTTAATATAATCTTTATAATTTTTGCGGCAATTATCAATTGCCGCTTTTGTATTTTTAGGCAGCTATATCGCAACTAAAAATCATTGAAATCCAATGCTGAAAGAAAAAAAAATTTTATTGGGCATTACCGGAAGCATTGCCGCTTACAAAACAATTTTTTTAATAAGAGGATTGATAAAAGAAGGCGCTGATGTGAAAGTGGTAATGACGCCTTCAGCAAAAGATTTTGTTTCTCCACTTACTATTTCAACACTTTCTAAAAATGAAGTGTTGATTGATATTTTCAAAGAAGATTCATGGGCAAATCATGTAATGCTTGGCAGGTGGGCTGATATTATGCTCATTGCGCCAGCCAGTTGTAATACACTGGCGAAAATGGCAAACGGGCTTTGCGATAATTTACTGCTTTCTGTATATCTTTCTGCTACATGCCCGGTTATGATTGCCCCGGCAATGGACGAAGATATGTGGCTGCACCCTGCTACCAAAAAGAACATAGCAGCATTAGCCAATTATGGCAATATTTTGCTGCCTGTTGAAAAAGGGGAGTTGGCAAGTGGTTTAACAGGGCAGGGAAGGATGGAGGAGCCCGAAACAATTATAGCTTACGTCAACAATTATTTTAAAAGTAGCGGGGATTTAAAAGGAAAGCAGGCATTAGTTACGGCGGGACCTACATATGAACATGTAGACCCTGTTCGTTTTATTGGAAATCACTCAAGCGGGAAAATGGGAGTAGCTATTGCTCATGAATTATCCAATAGAGGCGCATCTGTTACGCTGGTGCTCGGACCAACCGTTTTGCCATTTAACTTTAATGGGCTTAATGTATTGCGGGTAAATTCTGCAGCAGAAATGTATGATGCCTGCGTTAAGGCTTTTGACAAAGCAGATGTTGCCGTAATGTCGGCTGCTGTGGCAGATTATACTCCGGTGAATGTTGCTGATGAAAAGATTAAAAAGAAAGACGAAAACTGGTTATTGCAACTTACAAAAACGAAAGACATAATAAAAAACCTTGGTGAAAAAAAGCGGAAAGAACAGATACTGGTAGGCTTTGCATTGGAAACAAACAATGAAGAAGCAAATGCCCGTGAAAAAATGCAGCAAAAAAATGCTGATATGATTGTGCTTAATTCCTTACGGGATGAGGGCGCGGGTTTTGGTAAAGACACTAATAAAATAACGGTATTTTTTAAGAACGGAGAAGAAAAAAAATTTGATGCTAAAAGTAAGGAAGCTGTAGCAAAAGATATTGTTGATTGCATAATTCAATATAATCATGCATAAAATTATTATTATAATGGCGCTGACATTTTGTAGCGCCATGGCGGGAGTAGGGCAGGAGTTGAATGCTAAAGTAACTGTTATATCAGCCCAGATAAAAAGTACGGTTGATAAAAAAGTATTTCAAACATTGCAAACTGCATTAACCAATTTGCTCAATAACCGCAGGTGGACCAGGGATAACTATCAGCAACAGGAAAAAATTGCCTGTAATTTTCTTTTAAATCTTACAAAAGAGGTTGAAAGCAATGTATACGGCGCTGTTTTGACTGTACAGGCCGGCCGGCCTGTTTATAACAGTGCATATGTTTCGCCTATAATGAACTTCCAGGATAACGACGTAACATTTAAATATATTGAATTTCAGCAGGTAGAGTTTAATGAAAACAATGTGATGGGCACAGATCCCCTGGCGTCGAACCTCACCGCAGTGTTTGCCTATTATGTAAATATGATACTTGGTTTGGACTATGATTCCTTTTCACCCAGAGGCGGGGACGAATATTTTAAAAAGGCTCAGAGTATTGTTACCAATGCACCTGATGGACGTAATATAACCGGGTGGAAGGCGTTTGACGGGCAACGCAACAGGTACTGGCTTGCGGAGAATTTTAATAACAGCAAATACACATTGTTGCATGATACCTATTATACTTATTACAGGTTAGGCATGGATAAAATGTATGAAGATGAAAACCAGGCAAGGCAACAAATACTCAACGGGCTCAATAACCTGAATACTTTAAATACCGATAACCCTAACCTGATGGGTATACAATTCTTTTTTCTTGGGAAAAATGATGAGTTAGCGAAGGCGTTTAAAAAATCGCCGCCACAGGAAAGAGTGCGTGCTTCAGAATTGTTACAGCGGTTAGATATTACTAATGCGGAACGTTATAAGCAGGATTTAAAATGAGATATAACATATTTATAATTTTCGTTCTGGTGGTATTTAGTTCATGTTTTAGAAACAATAAAGCAGAAACAGGTATTATTCCTTCTGATAAGATGGGGAGTGTAATTTTTGATATGAATGTAGCTGAAGATTTTGTTAACATGTATGTTGCAAAAGACTCTTCAAGGAATAAGGTGGCCGAGTTGAATAAGGAATACCAAAAAATATACCTGCTGTATAATATAACCGAAGATCAATTCAAAAGCAGTTACGAATATTACAAATCACATCCGGCAGAATATAAAACGTTGATTGACGCTCTTAATGCCAAAGCGCAACGCAGGAGGGAAGACCTTTATCGTATAATAACCAATTAGCAGTCAGCATCTAAAAATCTGAAAGCTCATAACTAAAGCCTAAAAATATGTTTACAACCAAAGATGATCTTAAGCTTATTTATGGCGTAGATATGCAGATAGGGAAATTTTTTGTTGATAGAAAAGTGCCAGAAAATAATCTATACTGGAAAGGAAGGTACTTATATATAAATCCTATGCCGGGTTATCTTTTTATTCCCATATACACAGATATACAATACAGGTTGGGTTTGGCAAAGCATGAATTGCTTGGTGAGCCATACGCCGGGTTTATGGAGGCGCTTATGCATAGTATTGGCAGGCAGGAATTTGAAAAACTTACGATTGAAGAGCACATAAAGGAATGTGTGGATATTACATCTCCCTATTGCCGGAACCCTGTACTGCTTAATGAATTGAAAGAATATTTTTCAGGAATAAACCATATCAATGGAATAGATTTCGGGCTTTCTTTAAAGGCTTTAAACAGGGTAGATTCCTATCTTTTTACTTTATGTTTTTTTGAATTTGATAATGCTACAAAAAAGAAATTAGTAGATGCATGGCACGCATTAATGACGTATTATTTAATTAATGATGATGTAGATGATATAAAAGATGATTTTAACGATAATGAAGATAATTGTATACTGGAGGCCGGGCTATCTGCACAGGGCGCAAAAATTATAGAAGGCTTTAAGCAAAGCAGCTATATTACAATGGAAACGATAAATCCGGTATTTGCCAACAGAATGGATTATAGCTGGCAGCTTATGAACGTTGAGCAAATAATAACTGATTACCTGGGTGCAGAAGCCAGATCAGTCAATTAAATTATTGCGTACGGCAAAAAATACCAAACCTGCTGTATTTTTTACATTAAATCTTGCCATTAACCTGTCTTTGATTGCCTCAACCGTGCGGGGGCTGATATTCATTTTTTGAGCAATTTCAGTGGCGGTAAATTCCATGCAAAGCAGGCGGATTACTTCACGTTCTTTATCGCTGATAACGATTTCACTGTTTAAAGAAGGAATTGCTTTGGTGCGGGCATGCGATTTTTTTAATAATACTTTGTTTACAAAGTTATTGAGGTAATAGCCCTTGGTAACCACTTCAACAATGGCTCTTTTTATTTCAGCAGGATCAGCACTTTTCAATAAATACCCGTTAGCGCCATTTTCCATCAGGTGCGAAACAAAGCGTTCATCTTCATACATTGTTAATACAATAACATGAATTTTCGGATAATCCTTACTTATTGTTTTTGTTGCTTCAATACCATCTTTAACGGGCATTCTTAAATCCATTAAAACCACATCAGGCTCTGACACAGATAAACCATTAAGAAGCTCTTCTCCGTTTTCCGCTTCCTGCACAAACTTTATATTGGTATAAGGGCGTAGTGAAAGTATTACGCCTTTACGGAAAATCTTATGATCGTCGGCAATAGCAACTTTAATAATGCTCATAAATAGGATTCAGTTAAGGATCATCTAATTAATCAGTTCATAATCTTCAATGGGTACTTCTAATGTTACTTTAAAATAAGTTTCTGAGGCATCTCTTTCAAAATCAATTTTAGCCTGCAATACTTTAGCCCGGCTTTGAATATTTTTTAAGCCAAGCCCAAGAGCGCTTTTATTTAGTCTTTCAAAATCTGCCTGTGTAATGCCTCTTCCGTCGTGATGCAGCCGTATAAAAAATTTGTCTTCGTTGTAATTTTGCGTTACATGAATAAAACTTGCACTACTGTGTTTGAGAATATTATTTACCAGCTCCTGTATAACGCGGAATATAAGTAACTCCTGCTCTGGTTTCAGGCGTTGGCGATAGTCATGAAATCTCGAACTTGCATTTACTACTCCTGAGCCGCTTATTTTTTGAAACAGATCATTTACTGCAGACTCCAACCCGAAATTTTTTAAGGTAGGAGGCATAAGGCTGTGAGAGATATTCCGGATAAGTTGTATAGTATCATCAATAATTTGTTTCGCATTATAAATGCTTTGGAGTTGGGTATTGAGATCCTGGTGCACCAGGTTTTCGTTTAGGTATAAGCGGGCTGTTGCTAAAAGTGGCCCGGCATCATCATGCAGATCTGCAGCTATACGCTGGCGTTCTTCTTCCTGCCAGCGTATGGATGCGTTTAAAAGGATTTTTTGTTGCTCTTCTTCCATTTCCTGCAATTGCAATTGATAACGAATAACCTTGCGTTGATGAAAAATGATGAATACTATAAGCCCTATTGCAAGCGCAAGCATACCCATGGTGCCAAACAGGAGCGGGTGGTTAGTTGATTGCACTTGTAATAGTATCATTGTTTTCGAGTAGGGTTTTAATCAATGTTTTTTTGAGCCACGGTGTTTGTCTCGGTTATCTCTGGTCATAATTGCGAATGAAAATATAACGTTTTTAACAATATAAAGTGTATCATGAATTAAATCATAGGATGATCGGAAGTTTTCGTCTTCAATATTATTTTTTGCATACAGAAACGGAAAGAATGTGCCGGCGGCAAATATCATAACAGCAACTACGACCCAAAAAATTGGAGAAGAGAAAATATCAAGCGATGTAGGATCGCTCATTCTCTCAAATAAATAGTAAATGCTATATATTAAAAGAACAAGTGAAGTTAACCCGGCCGGGATAGAATCAAAATCATCACTGGGTGAAGTGAATATGGAAAACAGCAAATAACCACAGGTTAATGATGTTATACCAATAATAATCTTTTTAAATTTTGCTGAAGCGGTAATTTTAAAGAAAAAAACAGAAAATATACTGAATTCGAGAATGGTGTTTATGCTGCCTAAAAGGTAAAAGTATTTATCAAGTTGCCTGTTTGTGCGAACAACAAAATTGAACAGGATAAGGTAGATAAGTAAAAAAAAAATAACCCTCAATCCTGTATTTTTTCTGGATCTTGAAAAAAAGATATACAGGATTAAGGGCAAAAAATCAGACAGTAGTGCTATGTTTTGTATAGTAGTCTCTATAATATGAACGTTTGTTCAAATATAGTTACTAAAATACACAAATTAAAAACTCCAGCTCCACCATCCCTCGTTAGCTCTCCTTGAAAATTTATTAGCTACTATGCCGTATTCTTTTGCCAGCCCGCCATTGTCGTTTACTGCAGTATATTCAAGAATAGGTTTTCCTGCGTTGTCCATTCCAACAAAAACATAGGTTTGTGCACCTTTGTCGTTGAGCGCTTTGTACATATTAATTCCAATGCAATCCGGCTGATTCAGCAGCTTTTCCAAGATGTTTTTACCTACAAAATGGCAGCTTGTTTCGCCGTAGGCATCAACATAATCTTTTACCATTTTAGCACCTTTTTCGTAACCGATGTTTTCCCCGATGGTTGATTGAATGGCCGGTTCATCCTGCAAAAATGTGTTACTTTTTGTCATAGTTGTAGATTTTGTGGTTTAAGAAATTGAGGATTGATATATGTCAAATATGCAATCTCATGCGGAATATGGCAACAGGAGAAAGCCCAAAGACAAAGAAAATTTCGAAAATATTTCTGTAATTATTTTATTTTCAATTACTTATAAAAATACCCCTTTTTTTTAAATCAGGTATAATTACTTTTATAAAATAGTATTTTTACTATATTTTAATGCGTATAAATTCTGGCAGGGTAAAATCTGAAAAGAAGAATTGTGAAAATGCAATCATCATAAGCAGGGGAGCAACTGCTTTTAGCAAGCATCAATAGAATAAGAAAAGTGATTAAGAGCTGAATATTTACAGGGAAGCAGCGATATTTGATGAAAAGGTTGGTAAAGTGTTTGTAAATGAAAGTTGATGGACATTGAATCTTGCCGCGCCAAAATTAACTTTATAAAAACGCCTTTACAAGCGGAGAAATGCTTTTTTTGGTGAGTTCAGTAAATACCACATTTAAAGGTTATTGACTCATTACGGAGCAAAGGAAGCAACTTAAAATCAGGTGTTTTATCTTAGTAAAAATACTATAGTTAAATTATTTTGTTTTACGAAGTTTGTAATAATAAGTTAATAGTAATCAACCACTAATAAACCAGATCAATCATTTAATATCCATGACCGCAACCAACAACTTCCAGATTAAAGTTTCCATAGCGGATGATCACAAAATCTTTCGCGATGGAATAAAAATGGCAATGGGTGGAAAAGAATACTTAAAAATTATTTGGGAAGCTGAAAACGGTAAAGATCTCATGCATAAAATGAAGATCAAACTTCCTGATGTGCTGTTAATGGATATACGGATGCCTGAAATGGATGGCGTTAATGCCATATCCTTAATTCGTAAAGAATATGAAGATATTAAGATAATTGTGCTCACAATGTATGATGACCAGGAGATGATATCGAAAATGATGGAAATGGGGGCAAATGCGTATCTCACTAAAACCACTGACCCTGAAGAAATTTACAATGCCATTTTAACCTGCATGAATGATGATTTTTACTTTAACGACCTGGTTAATAAAGCCGTACTATTGAAATTGCAGCACAAAAAGCAGGTAAAGCAATACTATCCTAATCCCATAAAATTCAACGAAAAAGAATTAAAAATACTTCGTTTGATCGCAAACGATAAAACCACGGAGGAAATTTCTAAAGAGGTTTATTTAAGCCCGCGCACAATAGAAACCGTGAGGCAAAATATGAAAGTAAAAGTAGGAGCAAAAACAATAGCAGGGTTAGTAATGTATGGAATGAGAAATAAATTAATTGATTGATAAATAAAGAATTAAGAATTATTGAACAGTATTTTTACTGCTTGAAACTTAGGGTATTAATATCCAAACTATTTCGGGATATTTTCCTGAAATTGCTATTGTAAGAACAACACCTAAACCCATATTAGAAAGAAAAGAAGAAATATTAATGAAAATCCAGGATGCAGGAAATGCAATTAAACTAATCATTGCTGATGATCATGTTTTATTCAGGGCTGGTGTAAAAACGGCTCTCGCTACTAAAAAAGATATTCGCCTTATGGGCGAGGCTGATAATGGCCAGCAACTTCTCCATTTGCTTAAACATATGCAGCCAGATGTAATTCTGCTGGATATACAGATGCCTGTTATGGATGGTATTACAACACTGCCTGAAATAAGAAAGCTTTATCCTCATATCCGCATTATAATGCTTACTATGCATAATGATCATTCCATGATTTCAAAGCTGATGGAATTAGGGGCTAATGCTTATCTTACCAAAAACTCAGATTCAGAAGTAATATACGAGGCGGTAAAAACCTGTTACGTTAATGAATATTATTTCAACGATCTAACAAATAAAGCGCTGCTCGATGGGCTGCGTACCAAGCGTAACAATGATAATTTTGTAAATACGGAAGTTAAATTAACCGATAAAGAAAAGCATATTCTCCGGTTAATTTGTGAAGAGAAAAGCACAAAAGAAATAGCAGATATGGTTGATTTGAGCCCACGCACCGTTGAAGCCATAAGAGATAAACTAAAATCTAAAACCGGTGCGAAATCAATGGCCGGACTGGTAATGTATGCTATTAAAGCAGGTATCATAGAGAATAAGTAATTTTATTCCTTTTTAATATTTAGCTCTAAGTTTATGCCCGGCGGTTACTTCGTTTATAATGGTCAGCTTTTCAGAGAAGGTAAGGCTGTAATATCTCCCGACAACCGATCTTTCAGATATGGAGACGGATTATTTGAAACCATGCGGGTGGTAAAGGATAATATCATTCTCAAACAATTTCACTTTGAGCGCCTGTTACAGGGTATGAAATTATTGCACTTTAAAATACCTGATTTTTTTACTGCTGCTCATCTTGAGTCTGACATACTTTCACTTTGTAAAAAAAACCGGCTCGAAGATGCCTTAATCAGGCTTGTGGTATTCAGGAGCGATGGCGGCTTATATGATATGGAAGATATGCGGCCCAATTATGTAATACAAAGTATTGCATTGCAAAAATTGCCTCATCTTAAAGAGCAACCAACAGGTATTGCAATTGATATATATGAAGATGCGACCAAGGCCTGCAATATATTTTCGGAAATCAAGTCTAATAATTTTCTTCCTTATTTAATGGCTGCATTATATGCCAGGCAAAATAAGCTGGGTGATTGTATTGTGCTGAACCAATACGGACGTATTGCTGATGCAACCATTGCAAATGTTTTTATTATAAAAAATGATGAAATATATACGCCGCCACTAAGTGAAGGCTGTGTTGCCGGTGTGGTGCGCAGGTTCCTGCTTCAGAAATTGCCATTACAAGGGTTTAATGTGCAGGAAAGACCATTAATCGTAGATGATTTGCTTAATGCAGATGAAATTTTTCTTACTAATGCTGTGCGCGGCGTGCGTTTTGTGAAAAAGTTCAGAGAGAAAACATATACCTCAAAACTTACCAAAAGCATACAGCAATTCTGGTTGGATAAACAGGCATAGTTTATGACTATCTGGCTCTTATAATTATTACTGATGCAGCCTGTAAATATTTTTTGGTTTCGCCGCGATCTTCGTATAACTGATAATGCCGCTTTATATTATGCATTGAAAGATGTAAATCCCGTTATTCCCATTTTTATTTTTGATACAGCCATATTGGACGAGTTAGAAAATAAACACGATAGGCGGATTTCGTTTATACATGACGCGCTTACAGGTATACAACAGCAACTGGTAAAGCCTGGCGCTACACTTGATGTTAGATACGGTTTGCCGGAAAAAATATTTTCAACACTGGTAAAAGATTACACTATTGAGAAAGTATTTGCCAACCACGATTATGAACCTTATGCTTTAGCGCGGGATAAAAAGGTGCAAGCTTTTTTGCAAAAAAATAATATTTCTTTCCATACCTGTAAAGACCAGGTAATTTTTGAGAAAGCAGAAGTAGTCAAGGATAACGGCGAACCTTACACAGTGTTTACACCATATTCAAAAAAATGGAAATCACTGTTGAATGACTTTTACATAAATTCCTATCCTGCCGAAAAATATCTCAGCAATTTTTATAAGCAAAAAGCAAAACCAATTCCAACTATACAGGAAATAGGGTTTTACGAAACAACGCATGCCTTTGCTGCTAAAAATATTAATGATGATAAGCTGAAGCTTTACGAAAAGGAAAGAGATTTTCCTGCTGAAGGCGGAACTTCAGGATTAAGTGTGCACCTTCGGTTTGGTACGATTAGTATACGCAACCTCGTAAGCAGGGCTGTAAAAATAAGTGCCGCTTTTCTGAATGAGTTAATATGGCGGGAATTTTATCAGTGTATACTCTGGCATTTTCCACAAGTTATATATCAATCATTTAAACCGTCATACGATAAAATAAAATGGCGTAATAATGAAAATGAATTTGAAGCCTGGTGCGCCGGCAATACTGGTTACCCTGTTGTTGATGCGGGCATGCGGGAGCTGAATGAAACGGGATATGTGCATAACCGGGTACGTATGATTGTTGCATCATTTCTTACAAAGCATTTGTTGATTGACTGGCGTTGGGGCGAAGCGTATTTTGCAAAGAAATTATTAGATTATGATCTGGCTGCCAATAATGGCGGCTGGCAGTGGGCAGCGGGTACGGGTTGCGATGCCGCGCCGTACTTCAGGATATTCAATCCTTACCTGCAGACAAAAAAGTTTGATCCTGCATTGAAGTATATTCGAAAATGGGTTCCTGAATTTGAGGAACTCCACTATCCTCAACCCATAGTTGATCATGAATTTGCACGAAAGCGTTGTCTGCAGGTATATGGTGAAGCGTTGAAGAAGTAATAACAATAGAAAATTTTATCTGTTATAATATTTCTTTGTATTACTTATAGTTCGGTTTTACGTTTACAGTAAAATAACTGTCTACCATCTGCCTATTATCACTTACCACTGTTCTACCCCTTCTGCTGAAACAAAAACGTAATCAGCGAAGCAAATTCTTCATACGATAGTGAATTGGCTAATCCCGGTGGCATAATGGATGTCTTTAACTCCTCCCTGCTTTTAATATCTTTTGTATTAATATTGTGAACAGCGCCGGTAATATCACGCAATGTAAGTTTGTCTGATGATTCTCCTGTTACAAAACCCATTACACTTTTGCCGTCTTTAGTAGTTATTGCTACAGAAGAAAAGCCCTGCGATATAGAAGCATTCGGTTTAAGAATAGATTCCGCAATTTGTTTGCGGCTCATAATAGAACCAATCTGCCCCATAAAAGGTCCCTTCATTACTTCACTTTTTGTAAGGCTGTGACATGCAGGGCATCCCTGTTGTACGAAAATCCTTTTTCCGTCTGCAGGGTTGCCTTTTATTTTATCCATTGCCAGCATAATATCTTCAATAGATGTTTCACCTATTTGCCCTTTTTTATTCCTGATCTTATTCAGATCAATTTTTGTTTCCTCTGTTTTTTCAAGTTCCTCATCTCCGCCAAATTCATCAATGCCCATTCTGAATTTTCCGTTCAGGTCAGCATAAAACTCCTTTTGCTTTTTATCCGCCTTCTTCCATTCATTCATCATCAGATTTTTGATGGAATCTGATGCCGCCCATGTTTCCGCTTTATAATATGGACCATGATCATCCGGTCTTGTGCTCCACCAGTATGAGCCGTCATAAGGGGTTTCCTCTTTATACAAACGTGCCAGCGTAACCAGTACCTGGTTTTTTAAAGAAGCATCTGCTGTTTTATTATAAGCTGCAATTAATCCATCAACAGCTTTAGGATCGTGCATGTAGCGCAAAGCCCATAAAGCAATAGTGGAATTGTTTGTGCCAACAGCTTTTATGCAAGCGTCAACTGCATTGAGCTGTACCAGTGCACGAACAGCAAGATGAGGGAGTATAATATCTGCATTTGGCGTTGCATGCGGGCCTTCTACTCCTTTTGCCGGCGCTGTAAAAGATGCAGGAACAGGTATCTGTAATAAAGCTTCCGCTGCTTCCGCTCTGCCAAGTCTGCCCAAACCAATAATAGCCGCGGCTTTTACGCGCTGCGATGTATCGCTTAAGGCTTTTATAAATGGCTCAGAAGGAACATCAGGCACAAAAGGTTTCCTGTCTGCCAGTGCACGCAATGCAAACTCTTTTACTGCCGCATCATCGGTGAGCGCTGTAAGATTTTCAATTCCGTTTTTGCCTGCAGCTTGCGCATAGGTAAAAATGCCCGCCACTCTTGCATATAACGGAATGCTTTTATCAGCAGCTATTTTCCATGCTGCATCAGCCGCTTTGTCTCCGCCACGGGCCAGTAATTCCTGTTGCGCGGTTTGTCTTGCTACAGCGCCATCAGCTTTTAGTAAAGCACCCAATTCATCAATGGACAACTTCTGAACATTCGGGAAGGGTTTATATATCCAGCCTTTGGGAACAGCACGAACAACAAAACCCCTGCTTGAATCACCTGTATAGCCGGCATCATTCCAGGCGCTCATATATAACCGCCCGGAGCCGTCAACATCAAGATCTGTTATTTGGGATAGCTGTACAAATGCTTCATCATGCTGCGTAAAGCTTGCGCCATTCGGTGTAACCCTGTGAAGGTATAATTCATTTCTTCCCCAATCTGCCATCATGGGCACATTGTTATATTTTGCCGGCCAGTTAGGGTCATCCATAAATAAAGAACCAGTACCCGAACCACCCCCAAGATCAACCAATCCCGGCAGAATTTCTTCTGTAAAATGTTTGAATAATAACGGGTATCCATACTCCCCGGATTGTATATGATGGCTGAAACGGATATTCCATCCTTTACCATCATTGGTGTTATCCCTGGTAAAAATATTCATATACGGATCAATGGCAACATCATAAATGTTTCTTGTGCCATGAGAATATATTTCCATTTCTGTTCCATCGGGGCGAACTCTCACAATACCGCCGCCCAGCATGGTAAGTTTTTTGCCGGTTCTGTCAACAGCTTCATGAAAACCAAAATCACCAACGGCAATATATATCCAGCCATCAATACCCATGCGGATACCATTTGTTGCGTGGTCTGTTCCACGGCTTCTGATAAAGTTTACATTGCTGATATGCTCAATAAGCGGTTTGGGAGGTCCGTCAGCATAACCATCATTGTTTTTATCTTCGAATAATACCAGGTCCATGCCTGATGCAAGGCTATCTGTAAATACGGTATGCAATACATATAATTTATCTCCCAAAGAAATGATGCCTCTTGGGTTATCAACTTTTGCATATTCAGTATGGCTGTCTATAATGCCATCATTATTGCAATCAACCAGTTTAATAATGCGCCCTCTGCCTGGTGCTTTTCCCAAAGAGCCCATCATATCTACTCCAACATACACTTCGCCGGAAGGCGCGGTAGCTATACAAGCGGGGCTGGGTGTTAAATCCGGCCCGGCAAAGCCTGTAATATCGAGATCTTTCGGCCAATTTGATTTTGTAGCGAGGGAATCAATTGACAGCAAAGCCTTATCTCTTTCTTTAGGTTCACAGTCAGGAGCATTGTTACAGGCTGAAAGAAAAACGGCTGCCAGTAAAGCACAAATAAAAATTCTGGTCATGAGTGGAAATGATTAAAAGGCGTTAAAATAGTGAATTATATGCAATTTGAAGACAAAGGCTGGTTTTATAGTAGCCGGAACGGCGCAGGGAAGATATGGTTTCACGCGGCGAACGCTAAGGAGCAACGCCGCCACGGAAGACAAATTCGCTGCGCCGCCATACCACCGCGGGCACTGCGGGAAAAACAACCGCACTGCAGCGCCATACTGCTGCAGGCGTTTCGGGAAAAAAGCAACCACGCTTCGAACGCTAAGGAGCAACGCCGCCACGGAAGATAAATTCGCTGCGCCGCCATACCACCGCGGGCGCTGCGGGAAAAAACAACCGCACTGCAGCGCCATACTGCTGCAGGCGTTTCGGGAAAAAAGCAACCACGCGGCGAACGCTAAGGAGCAACGCCGCCACGGAAGACAAATTCGCTGCGCCGCCATACCACCGCGGGCGCTGCGGGAAAAAACAACCGCACTGCAGCGCCATACTGCTGCAGGCGTTTCGGGAAAAAAGCAACCACGCTTCGAACGCTAAGGAGCAACGCCGCCACGGAAGACAAATTCGCTGCGCCGCCATACCACCGCGGGCACTGCGGGAAAAACAACCGCACTGCACCCAAAAATGGCAACCGCTTGAGCAGCAAAGCAATGGGGTAGCCGTAGGTACAGGATGGTTATATAAATGATGACTGCTAAATTAGCCGCTGAATTAACGATGCTTAGTATTATGCTTGCCCATAATATACATACCGAAACCGAACTGCTCGAATTATTGAATGAGGGTAATAAAGATGCCTTCTCTGCAATATATGAACTTCATGCATCATCTTTAATCAACTTCGCTGCTTCCCGTTTATCTTCTTTTGAAGAAGCCCGTGATATTATTCAGGATGTTTTTGTGAATATATGGGATAACAGGGCAACGCTCCGGATTACCAGCTCACTTAAAGCATATTTGTTTGCAGCAGTGCGTTACCGTGTAATTGATCATATAAGAAAAAATATCAACCGCAAAGAATATGGGGTGATGATAGAACAACTTTCCGGCATGCTGGTTGTTGATGAAGAAGCCGGAATACTTACAAAAGACCTGCAGCATACACTTGAACATACAATAGAAGACCTTCCTTCACGCACAAAAGAGATTTACAGGCTGAGCCGCAACCATCATCTCCCTGTAAAAGAAATTGCTTTTAAGCTGGGCTTATCTGAGCAAACAGTAAAAAACCAGCTTTCAGCGGCGCTTCATCACCTTCGGCATACGTGGAAGAAGCTGGCTGTGATTGCGATTATATTTTTATTAGGATAAAAGTAATTTTAACTAAAAGAAATTCGATAACTGATCAGGAGTTATTTTTCTAACTTCGAAGAATATATTATTCAAGTGGTCAAAGTCGCTATCAGTTGTTATAAGTTGCAGGTCGAGCAATCCGGCAAGCGATGCTATCCAAAGGTCATTTTTCCCCATATTTCTTGGCGTAACAAAACTGTATTTTCCAAAAAGAGGATTTTTTCTTTGGGAATAACTATCTATTTCCACATAACCATTTATATATTGATGATTAATATCTACGGTTACAACAGCATCCAAAAAATTATCAAGTTTTTCTATCCTTGCATTGCCCCAATTGGAACGTTTTGCAATTGATTTAATTTCTGCTTCCGAAGCCACCGACACATAAATTAACCGATTATCAGGATTGAGAAAATTAATGATACCAGCATAATTTGTAGCGCGAACAATAGATAGAAGAATGTTAGTGTCAAAAAGCAAATTCATATCCCTATTTATTTTGCTCTAATTGCTCTAATGCTTCCATCCACTCCTTTTCATTAAATGGTTCAATTTTTGGGCTGGCTTCCAACGCTTCAATCAACTTTTCATTACTTTGGCCTTTCTTTTTCCCAAAAGCAGTAGTACCGCCCGCAGCCCAAATTTCTTCTGGGGAATATGATTTTCTATCCTTAAATCCTGATGCCTGCATATCTTGCTTTATACCCGATTTCATAACTCCTGCTTTTTATTGATTAAACGTTTTTATCATTTAAAATAATATTCTACGAATTTACTAAAAATTTAATAGTACTACCCCTCTTTTCAAACGACTACCTATAATATTGTATACCGGGATGGGTGCAAAACAACCAGCAAATAATGACAGATCCTCAAATTATTCAGGAATTACTAAAACGCTATAATGAAGGAACTGCAACGGCTGCAGAACAGGAAATAGTGGAACAATGGCTGGAAGAAAATAAGATACAGCATAATGAGTGGATGCAAATGGATGGCGGGCAGCGTGAATACCTGGTAAAAGAAATACAATCAGATCTTTTACATTATATCACAGAAAAGGAAAATGCGTATAAGGGTCCGGAATATCCCTGGTACAGGCGGTTTTATTTTCACCTTGCCGCCGCATCAGTATTAATTTTATTTATTGTTGGCGGCTGGTATTATACCAATAAGGGGAAGGAGAAGCCTGAGATGGTTAAAACGGAAAAAGAAACCATGCCCCGCGAGGTTATGCCTGGCACTAATAAAGCGGTATTAACACTTGCAGATGGCGGTACGGTTGAGTTGAATGATGCTGCCAATGGTGTGCTGGCAAGCCAGGGAAATACGGAAATACGCAAACAAGGCAGCGAACTGGTATATGATCAGCAAAGCAATGCGGTTATAAAAATTCCTGCTTTTAATATGCTCACCACACCGAGGGGCGGCCAGTATAACCTTGTTTTACCTGATGGTACACGGGTTTGGTTAAACGCGGCTTCCTCCATAAAATATCCTGTTGCTTTTACGGCAGATACCAGGATGGTTGAAGTAAAAGGCGAAGTATATTTTGAAGTAGCACAGCTTAACAAAGGAGGAAAAAGAATTCCATTCCAGGTAAAAGTATTTGCGGAGAATGGTGAGGCGAAAGAATTGGTTGAAGTGATGGGTACGCATTTTAATATAAATGCTTATAGCGAAGAAGCTACAGTAAATACCACCTTACTTGAAGGCAGGGTTAAAGTAAGCACAGTTGCCGACCCTGGTGAAAATGTAGTATTAACTGTGGCACAACAGGCCCGTATCAGTAATGGCAAAAGCTCAATTAAAGTATTGAATAATGTAAATACTGAAGAAGTGGTTGCATGGAAAAACGGGCTATTCATAATGAAGAAAGCGGATATCCCGGTGGTGCTGCGGCAATTGGCAAGATGGTATGATGTGGATATTGTTTATTCAAATGGGGTGCCGGCAGGAAAAATAACAGGCGACATTCCAAGAAATATGCCGCTTGCGGAAGTTTTAAAAGTGATGCAATTGAGCGGTGTACAATGTAAAACAGAAAACAGGAAAATAATTGTAGAATAAAAAAATAATAAATATAGTTTTTTAAACAGGACGGTTAATTAAAAAGGGAACTCCGTGGGGCGGAATTCCCGTAATCAGGTTAAACGTCACGATAATAATCTGGACTGATCATTTCATTAATTAAACCCAACAAACAAATCTATGCAATTGATTGCTTATTGCAAAGCGTCGCCGGGTTGCTTGCCGCGGCGCAAGTTCTTAAACTCCAAAACCTGGCTGATTATGAAGCTGACCATCGTACTGATGATTGCTGCATGCCTGCAAATTCAGGCCAAAGGGTATTCGCAAATCACTTTGTCGGCGCGTAATGCTTCTTTGGAAAGCGTTTTAAGACAGATCAAAAAACAATCCGGGCTTCACCTGGTATACCGGGATGAATGGCTGCAGGATGCCGGTAAAGTAACTGTTCAACTCAGCAATGTTTCTGTTCAGGAGGCACTTAACGCGTGCTTTAAAGATCAGTTGCTGGCGTACGAACTGATCAACAAAACAATTGTAATTAAAAAAGCAGGCGTTGTATCTCCGCCGACGCCACAGGCGGCAGCGCAACAGGATATTATAGTAACTGGCAAGGTGCTTGATGATAAAGGCACTCCGCTTGCAAATGTTAGTATAGTGGTAAAGGGGTCAACCAAAGGCGTTTCTTCGGCTGCAGACGGCTCTTTTAGCATAAGCGTGCCTGATCAAAAGGCGGTGCTGGTATTTTCGTACGTTGGTATGGAAATACAAGAAGTTACTATACCGGCAAACAGAAATATAAGCATTGTATTGAAGCCTCTTGTTAGCGCAATGGAAGATGTGGTGGTGGTGGCCTATGGCTCTCAGAAAAAGATAACGGTTACAGGCGCTGTATCAACCGTAAATACAGAACAGCTTAAGCAAAGCTCATCCGCAAGCCTGGCAAATGCGCTTGCAGGCCGTTTGTCGGGGCTTACTGCTATACAGTCTGGTGGCGGTCAGCCTGGTCGTGATGATGCTACCTTGTATCTGCGTGGGGCTGCTACTGTAAATGGTAACAGCCCGTTGATATTGATTGATGGCGTTCCCCGTGATAATATCCGCACTATAGATCCTAACGAGGTAGCAAGTGTATCTATTTTAAAAGATGCATCTGCCACTGCTGTATTTGGTGTGCGTGGGGCTAACGGTGTTATCCTTATTACCACCAAAAGAGGCGCCCCCGGTAAAGCGCAACTAACCGCAAGTATAGATCAAAGCTTCAGTTCATTTACCCGTGAGCCGGAATGGCTGCACTCGGTGGATTATTTAAAATTGCGCAACGAGGCGGCTAAGAATGACGGAATAGCTATTCCTTACGCTGACGAGCTTATCAGTAAGTTTGAAAACCCGCTGCAGGGTCTTGATCCCAATGCGGCTGATTATGCAGAACAGGTTGCATACAGAAATTATATTTACCCTGATCATTACTGGTATGGTGAACTGATTAAAAAGAATACACCGCAAACACGTGTAAACATTGGTGTAACAGGCGGTACTTCAAAACTGAGCTATTTTGTAAACGGCGTTTACCTGCACCAGGGCGGTAACCTCAATACAGAGCCTAAGTCTAAATTGGGTTATGACCCATCTTCCTGGATGGACAGATACAATTTCCGCGCAAATCTTGATTATAAAATAAGCCCCTCGTTCAAAGCATTTTTGAATATAGGCAGTTATATAGAAAGAGTGAATATGCCTTCTGCAGGCACTTACCCCGGTTATGATACCCACTGGATGATGTCGGATCTGATTTATCAAACCCAAACCATATTGCCAATTACGCCCGGACCTACTACACTGGGGGGATATGGCGTTCCGGAAGATGCGGTAGTGTATCCCACTTATCTTGACCGTACTGCGTTTGAGATCATGAACCGCCAGGGTTTTAGAAATGAAATGCGTTCAAATCTTAATACATCGCTAGGTGCGGAATGGGATTTAAGCAAGCTGGTTATTCCGGGATTATCTATAAAGGGAATGATATCTTATGATGCAAAAGCTACCAGCGCTATGGACGGATATAAAAATGAGCGGCTATACGCGGCGCAGGTAAATTATGAAACAAACGAACTTTCTTACGCGGTTCAACGCAATGCCGAATCTTTCCTGAATATATTGAAAGGATATGATTCCCGCTATAATATCAACATGCAGGCATCTGTCAATTATCAGAATTCTTTTGGTAAACATAATGTAGGCGCGTTGGTATTAGGGCAAAGAGATTACTGGGAAACAACAGCAGGTGAAATACCATATAATGTGATTGGACTGGCTGGCAGGGTTACATATGATTATGATAAAAGATACCTCGCGGAGGTGAACCTGGGTTATAACGGATCAGAGCAATTTGCACCGGCAAACAGGTATGGCTTTTTCCCGGCAGCCTCTGTGGGATGGGTAATAAGCAATGAGCCGTTTTTTCAACCACTGGCATACACGGTTTCTAACTTAAAATTAAGAGCTTCTTATGGTAAAGTGGGTAATGATAAGATTGGCAGCTCAAGGTTTTTATACCTCGACAATATTACTGTTGGAAGCGGACCGTTAGGAACGCTGAGTACTATTGCACCCGGGGTAGGTCAGGGTATAAGCCAGGGATTATTAGGTAATCCTGCTTTATCATGGGAGGTTGCCACCAAGCAAAACTATGGCGTTGAAGTAGGTTTATTTAATGAGCTGAATGTATCATTCGACTACTTTTTCGAAAAAAGAACCGACATCCTTATTTCCCGCGGCACAGTGCCGGCATTGCAGGGTGTGCCATTGGGTAATATACCTAAAGTAAATATGGGTGTTGTAGATAACAGGGGCTACGAAATAGAAGTGTCTTATAATAAAAAGTTATCAAAAAACTTTTCCTTCATGGTGAAGGGTAACCTGGGCTATAATCATAATACCGTTAAATTTTACGACGAGCCCATCAGTGATGATTCTTATGCTTATCGTTACCGCACTACAGGTTTTTCTCTGGGCCAGGCATGGGGGTATAAAATTGATTACTCCAATGGTAATGGTTATTTCAACAGCCAGCAGGAGCTGGATGCCTACCTCGCTAAAACAACCTATGGTTTTGGAACACCACGGGTAGGAGATTTTATTTACCAGGATCTGAATGGCGATGGCATTGTGAATGATAAAGACCTGGCTCCGATAAAATATACCAGTATACCGGGCCAGATATATGGATTGCTTTTGCAGGTTAATTACAAAGGATTTGAGTTCAGCAGCTTTTTCCAGGGTGTGAGCAAGTATTCCACTAATTATGCCAACCAGGGCGTGTATGAAAATATTAAGCTGGGTACTTATTACAGCTATCATACCACAGCGTGGACACCAGAGCGTTACGCGGCAGGTGAAAAGATTACTTACCCCGCATTAAGCACGAATACTACTACTAATCACCGCGCTAACGATTTCTTTATTATGGACAGGTCATTCATTCGCCTTAAGAATATTGAACTGGCCTACAATTTTACACCTTCGTTATTAAAAACACTCAGGGTGCAGGGTGTAAGGGCATATATGAGCGCTTACAATTTCTTTACCTGGGATAAACTGCGGATGGATCATCTTGACCCGGAAAACAGTGAATCACTGGGCTACCCTGTTACCAAGTCTTTAAACTGTGGTGTAAATATTACTTTCTAAACCTTTACACAGAAGCGATATGAATAATCAAAAATATAATATACAACAAAACCCCGGCACACTATATATACCAGGCGCCGGGCGTTTTATAAAACTTGTTTTGTTTTTATTTACCGTGCTGCTGTTTGGCGGAGCATGTAAAAAAGCGCTTGACCAGGCGCCGGATGGTAAAATTTCACTGGATGAAGTTTTCCGGGATAGCGATAAAGTAGAAGCTTTTTTAAATAGCTGTTATAATAATCTGCCTGTTAAAGGAACACGTTATTTCTTTTGGTCACGGGGACCCGTTGACTGGAGTGATGAAGCGTGGGATACAGACGCGGAAGCCGAATCATGGATCATGTCGGGCAGGTTTTACAACGGTGATGCATCTGCATCCAGCTTTCCCGGAACAAACATAAGCTCAGATGCGGGTAATGGTGATTACTGGAACCGTTACTGGAATGCTATACGTAACTGTTCTTATTTTCTTAAGAATATAGATGCTGCCACTGTATCAACTGACCCTAATAATGTGAATACCCGCGAACGGATGAAAGCGGAAGCGTACGTGCTGAGGGCTTATTACTATCATGAATTATTAAAATGGTTTGGTGCTGTTTTACCTATTATGCGTGAGCCATTTGAATTTACTGCGGATTTCTCATCGCTTGAAAAAGCAAGTTATTATGATCTGGTAAAGTTTATAATGGAAGATTGTGATGCTGCATTGGCCATTAACGCCTTACCCACAAGAATAGTCACTAACGAGCCTTACAGGGTTACCAAAGCCCTGGCTGAGGTCATAAAATCAAAAATGATCTTGTTTGCTGCCAGTCCTTTAAACAATGGCGGGCAGAATTATTGGGAAGAAGCATACCAGGTGAATAAAGTTTCTTTACAGAACCTGCGTAGCTGGGGATACGAACTTTATAATAAAGTGAATTTTCCGGCAACCTATATGTCTGATGACGCGTATATCGGGCCGGCAAAAGATCAATATTCCGCCTTATACAATGAATATTTTACGCAATCCGCGCAATACGCTTCCACTGCGGTTGATAAAGAAACGATTTATCAATCACGCGAGGGACAGGGAAACATCTGGAACATTGATGGCATTGGTGCACAGGATGGTTATAAAAGCGGTACATGCCCTACACAGGAGCTGGTAGATGCTTACGAAACCACAGATGGCCAACCCATACTAAACCTGGAGAATCCTTACCTGGATGAGCAGCACTTACAGCCTAACTATAACCCTGATAATACATTATACAATCCCAATGATCCTTATGCCAACAGGGATCCCCGTTTTTATGCTTCTATTTACTATAATGGTTCTAAGCGTAAAGCATGGTGGGGGTTTGCGGAAGCGCCTGAATCATACGAAAATTATCCTGCGCCTGCAGGCAACAGGGTAAGGGTTATTGCTACATATAAGGGAGAGCCTCAAACCGGTATAGACCCTGCGGTAAGAAAAGCTACCAGGACAGGATATTTTGAAAGAAAATTTTTGCACCCCAACTCAGGAGGAGATAATCCTGTAGGCGGAGCAAACTGGAAATATTTCAGGTTAGGAGAAGTGATTTTAAATTTTGCGGAAGCCGCAGCAGAAGCAGGAAAATTAGATGAGGCCCGCGACGCGGTAAATGAAATCAGGAGAAGAGTAGGTATGCCCGATCTCCCGGCCAACCTGAGCCAGGCTCAACTGATTACAAGGGTTCGTAATGAAAGAAGAGTAGAATTAGCGCTTGAAGAGAACAGGTATTTTGATGTACGCAGGTGGAGCAATCCTTCTGACGATTTATCAAAAACGGATAAATGGGTAACCGCAATGGAAATTACCCGGACCGGGACAAATACCTACACCTACCAGAGAAGAGTGGTAAGGCCTACGGAAAGGAAAAATTATACCAATAAATTTTTATGGTTCCCGGTACCATTGTCTGAGGCAAACAGGCTTGCCGCTATTACGGGTAATGACTGGCAAAACCCCGGATGGTAATGGTACTTTTTCTTAAAAGACTTAATGAAACTCAAATGAAATACAATATTATAAAATTTACAATGCTGTGTTTTACCGTGTTACTAACGGTAATGCAGCAAAATATATATGCGCAGGATGCCGCAGCTACGGTCACCGGTAAGGTTATTGATCAGTTTGGCAGGCCAATGTATGGTGTAATAGTTAATTCAGGCAATGGCAGAAACGGCACTTCCACAGATAAAAACGGGGAATATACTTTGCCTGTTAATGATGGAAGCAATGCTGTAATTTTTAAATACACCGGCTACAGTACAAAAGCCGAGACAATTAATGGCCGGGAAAGTATAAACATTGCATTACAGCCCGATGTGCATAAGCTTGACGAAGAAATTCAGTTAGGGTATAACAGCCAGTTGCGCAAACATTTTGCAGGCGCCGCCGCAACAGTAACGGGTACGGAATTAGAAAGAGCACCGGTAGCTAATTTCGGTCAAACCTTAGCCGGCCGGCTTCCGGGTTTAACAACGCTTGAAACATATTCCGAATTATCACGCGCCACTACATCAATGGCTGTGAGAGGATTCAGCTTTGCCCGCAACAACGGGCCACTGGTTGTAGTAGATGGTGTGCTTGTGCCTTATAACAGCAATCAGACACTTGAATATATCTCTCCAACAGAAATTGAATCCATTACGGTGTTGAAAGATGCCTCAACGCAGGCATTGTATGGTATACTTGGTGGCAACGGGTTACTGGTAGTAAAAACCAAAAGAGGCAGAAAAGGAGATTTGGAAGTAAGGGCAAGAATAGATCAATCGGTACAGCAGGCAACAACAACACCCGCTTATTATGATGCTGCAGCTTACGCTGAATTAAAAAATATTGCAGCAAAAAATGATTATGTATATGATGTAAATAATCCCTTTACAGCACCTTATTCACAGGCTGATATCGAAGTTTATAAGTCAGGCTCCGACCCGCTTTTGCACGCCAATAATAACTGGTATAAAATGTTTATGAAAGACCTGGCAAGAATGGAGCGGGTGAGCCTGAATCTTACGGGTGGAAGCGATAATATTCAATACTACTCCAACATAAATGTAATGCACCAGGGTGGTTATTTTAAAACAGATCAAACCCGCTATAATCCTGATGCCAATAATGTATGGGTTAATTACCGCACCAATGTAGATATGAACATCAATAAATGGATAAAGGCTTATGTAAGACTGAGTGGTAACATTAAAAGAGAACGTAACCCCGGAGGAGCAAGCAACCAGGCTGTATACAGCAGCGTGTTTTTAATGCCTTCTAACGTATTTGGCCCGGTAACGCCACTGGTTGAAGACGAGAGCGGCAAAGTGATTGATGAAGGCGGGCAGGTAATAAGTACTGCCACACTGCATAACCCGGCTTATGGATTATTGAATCGTACCGGTTATGTAAGGCATACCGTTACCAATACTACCTCACAATTTGGAGTAGATCTGAACCTGGATTTTATTACAAGAGGGCTTTCCTTAACCGGCACATTTAACTATCAAACCAATTCTGTGGGAAGCTTATATACTTCCCAGAGCTTTGAAAGATATGCAAGGGATATGAATATTACAGACTCTCTTGCTTTTAAGCAGGATGGAACAGAACTGAACACGCCGCTTGCTTATGCAAAGGGACATTCATTTTATTATCACCTTACATATAATGCACTGTTGAATTACGACCGTAAATTTGGTAAGCATAACGTTCGTGCATTGGGGTATATGTTTTTCCAGGATCTTACCAAAACTGATGTAAGCGCTCCTTTTTCATTTCCTTACAAACGCTTTCATACCGGCGCGGAACTGATGTATGATTACAGCGAAAAGTATTTTGTAAAACTTGATCTTGGTTATTCCGGTTCTGATCAGTATGCAAGAAGCTCAAGGTATGTTTCAACACCGTCTGTTGCCGCAGCATGGATGATAAGCAACGAATCTTTCCTGAAGAATAATAAAGTATTGACCTTATTAAAGATCAGGGGATCTTATGGTAAAACTGCCAACGATCAAAGCGGGCTGAACCGGTTTGCATACATGGATGATGTACGATTGCAGGGTGGTGGTCCTATCGGCTATTTACAATACCTTGTTGTAGAAAACACCAAGGGCGACCCAAGAATCAGCGCAGAAGTATCTGCCAAAACCAATGGCGGTATAGATATCGGGTTATTCAATGCTATAACCATTAATGCAGATATATTCAATGAGAAGGTAGATAACATGATTGTGCCTGCTACCGGAGCTATCCCTGCTTACCAGGGTATTCCTTTGGGTAATTACCCATCGCTGAACCAGGGCAAATTTGAAAATAAGGGTTTTGAAGTAGCAGTGGATTATACAAAGGAGTTTAATAAAAACTGGGGAGCATCAATAGGCGGCAATCTTTCTTATTCAAAAAATACTGTCATAAGCGTAAATGAAGCACAGAGAACTTCAGACTATGCTTATCTTAAACAGCAGGAAGGATATGCTTACGGCCAGGCATTCGGTTATCTTGTAGATTACAGTAACGGCAATGGTATGTTCAACACACAGGCTGAACTGGATAATAATACACTTGCTTACTCCTTTGGTACTCCACGGCTCGGAGATTTGATATATAAAGATTTGAATGGCGATGGTAAAATTAATGACAGGGATGTAGCGCCGATTGGCTATGGTGCAATACCCAGGTATATATATGGTATAACAGGCCGGGTACGATTTAAATCTATTGAGCTGAATGTTTTGTTCCAGGGCGTTAACCAGTTTAAAACCATATACAGTGGAACCGGTGTTTATGAAACATCATACGACGGAGTTTTTGGTGAATTACATAGTAAATCATGGACTGCAGAACGCTATGCTGCCGGCGAAGAAATTTTATATCCTGCATTATCTGCCAAACAAAGTGTTAATCACCAGGCAAGCGATTTTTTTGCCTATGACAGGTCGTTCATCCGTTTAAAAAATATTGAGCTTTCGTACACATTCCCCGGCAGGGTAGCCAATGCTATTGCTGCTCAGCATATAAGGCTGTTGCTCAGCGGGCAAAACCTTATTACCTGGGATAAAATGAAAAGCAAAGATTTTGGACCGGAAGGCAGCGGATACCTTGGTTTCCCTGTATACAGGGTATATAATATAGGGTTAAGTGTAACATTTTAAGGTAACCTGAATCATCAATTACGTACATAACGAACTGTACAGCTAAAATGAAAAGAATGAAAAAATATAACAGTATACTGGTAGTTGTCATGTTAGCATTTGGCATACTATCATGCAATAAACAACTCGATTTACCTGCCGATGGCAGAATATCGCTTGCTAATGTATTTAATGATTATAACCAGGTAAGAGGATACTTGAATTCCTGTTATGGTTATTGTCCGGCGCCATATATGGACAGGGCTTCTTATACCGATGAAGCGCAGGACGCCGATGATATTACCGCCGGTTCAAAATACAGCATATGGTATAGCGGTAGTGTTACAAGCGCTGACTATGCATCCTATTCATCTGATGGCAGCCCCTGGACAAACTTATATATAGGTATAAGAAAGTGCAATACATTTATCGAAGGAATGAAAACCGCCCAGGTAATTGCAGGAGAAGACGAAAAGCAAGGTTGGGTTGCCCAGGCAAAAACGCTGAGAGCTTTATATTACCTGCAGCTCATTAAAAGATATAATGCTGTTCCGCTGATTACAGCGCCGTATGAAATTGAGCATGATTTTTCCGCCGATAAAAAAGCAACTTTTTCTGAAGTGGTAACGCAAATACTTACGGATTGTAACGAAGCCCTTGCAGCGCCAAATTCAGCATCCGGTTTTTCATGGCAGATATATGATAACCAGTTTGGCATTATGCACAGGGCAGTGCCTTATGCTATTATGTCGCAGGCGGTAACCTATGCGGCAAGCCCTTTATTCAGCGATGGAACATATACATGGGAGAAAGCTTTGGAAATTACTTCAGCGGCCTTATACCAGTGTGCCACTAATGGATATAAGTTGTTTGATGTGTTTTCCGGCGCCAGCGAAGCGCAGAACGTATATGCAAGCTATTTTCTTACTTCATCAAATGATCGCCGCGCGGTTGATAAAGAAACCATTTACCAGGGCGGTGCGCAAATGCAGGTTTGGAAATATGCGGGGCTTCCTTCTACTGATGGAGTAGATAAGGCAGGACCTTGCCCTACCCAGGATTTGGTTGATGCTTATGAAATGGATAATGGCGAACCTGCTATATTGGGTTATAGCGATGCAGCGCATCTTGTACCAATTATTAATCCGGCATCAGGCTATGATCCTGAAAACCCATATGAAGGAAGAGACCCGCGTTTTTATGCTTCTGTTTATTATAATGGCGCATTACGCCATCTTGATCAGCCATCAGGATATACTATTCAAACCTATGCGGGCGGAAACGAAGGTATAGCTACAGATGACAGGAAACATACACGCACAGGTTATTATATGCGTAAATTCAATAGCCACAGGTCAGGTATCAGTAACCAGTCGGATGGGGCTATACGCCTGTTCAGGTACGCGGAATTGCTGATGAATTTTGCTGAAGCTGCCTATCAAACTGTTGGGCCGGATGCGGCAGTAACGGTAAACGGATATGCTTTATCTGCTAAAGAAGCAGTAGACGCCATAAGGGCAAGAGCTGGTATGCCGGCATTGCCCTCAGGGCTGACTACAGAAGAATTTGAAAAACGTTACCGCAATGAACGCAGGGTTGAATTTGCATTTGAAGAACATCGCTTCTTTGATGTGCGCAGGTGGAAGGTTCTTGACCAGACAGACAAGTTTGTTACCGGTATGCGCATTACTACATCAGGAGCTGATCTTACTTATACAAGATTTAAATTTTCTGACAGGAATTGTTCATCTGTAAAATGGTTATTATACCCGATAGATCAGTCAGAAGTAAATAAAATGATGGGACTGGCCGGTGAGAACTGGCAGAATGCGGAGTGGTAGAGGGCTGTGAGGTATCAGCGGTCAGCTATCAGGTATCAGCTATTAGTAATCAGCAATAGGTAGAATAAATAAAGAGACCGTAGCAAGAAGTCAATAACGCTCACCGCCCACGGCTGATAGCTGATACCTGATAGCTGATAGCTGATAGCTGATAGCTGATACCTCACCTAACAGCAATTTGGGGCTACTTTTCATATCAGCCGCTCCTGCAAAGGGGCGGTTTTATTTCTATCTTATGAACAGGCTTTTAATTATAGGTTTAATGCTTATTGTTTGCAGTTGCAGTAAGGCAATAAGAACATCAGTTGATGGTGAAGTAACGGATTCATCGTATAAAAATATTTTTGCAGTGCAAACCGGGTGGGATATATACACAGGTGGAGTATATCGTTATGGCCCTTCCATTATTGAAAATGCGGATGGAACCATTGATGCATGGTTTGCCGCGCCGGGCGGAGCATTTGGCGATAAAATTTTATTGTATAATGATGCAGGAACACAAACTGCGATTGCTTTAAGCGGTGCAGATGTGGCAGCTCAAAAATTTACAGCTACTGAATCTTTTTATGCCATAGCCGTAGCATGTCCTAACTGGAACTCAACTAACAGTAGTCTTACATTAAGTCTTCATAAATGGAGCAATGATTATATTTCAACGATAGCTTCCACACCTTTGGCAACAAAAGTGTATAACAATTACCAGGATAACCAGAACCTGCAGATTGCAAGTGAAGAAAAATTTTCTGCCGGCACATATTTATGGGTGCTGACCAACCCATCGGGTACGGCAGGCGTTTGGAAAAAAGAAGGTGAGATGAGCAATGCTGTTAGCTTTAAAAATGGCGAGGTAGTTGCAGGAAGCTATCAATCTTTTTTATTGCTCAATCCTTCTTCGGGTGCGTCTTACTGGGACCAGGTATCTTATATGCGTTCAACAGATGGTGGGAAAAACTGGTCAGCAGAAAAGATGGTATTAAAACCCACAGAAGGCACACGCGACCAGTTTTCTGTTTGCGATCCTGGCGTGGTAAAGCTGGGCAATTATTATTACACAGGCTATACTTCTACCGAAGATGAAAGAGGCTTGTTTAACCATGCTTATGTTGCAAGGTCAACATCTCCTGAAGGACCCTGGCAAAAATGGGATGGAAGCGGCTGGAGCAATGATCCTCAACCTGTAATTACATTTAACGGCGATGCTGATGCATGGGGCGCCGGCGAGCCTTCAATGGTTGTAAATAATGATACCTTATTTTTTTATTACACCTGGACGGATAAAAATACCAATGAAACCAGGGTTGCTGTTGTTAATAATCCTGGTGAAAATTGGCCGGCATATCTTCAGCAGAAAGGTACAGCTGTTGATAAAACGGCTATTACCGGCGCCGATCACTGCGATGTGAAATACCGGGATGATCTCAAAAAATATTATGCTATTCATACTGCTTTCAGGCTTACGGCAAATAGCTATATTGTTTTGTGGGAATCATCAGATGGTTTATCGTTTACCAAAATAAAAGAAATAAGAGCAGGGCTGAAACCCTACCTTCATAATTGCGGATGGAGTGGTGATGAACACGGCCATATCAACCCCGATAAACAGCAATATATTGCTTATGCCTATGGCCCCAATTGGGCTAACTGGAACACCATGTGGCACCCGATAAGTTTTAAATAGAGCTATAATGGCTATAATAGTAAGAACCTGCACTGTCGTTTTGTTATTTCTTTTCAGTATTAACTGCGGAAAGCAAAAAAGTTCCTCATCTGTACCTCTACCTACCGATACCTTAACTACAGGTAACGCTGAAGATACCACGCGGTATATAGCTTTATTTTATTTTCCCATTTTCGGAGATTCCATGTATACCTCCAAATTATTGTCGCCATCGGGTGATGCCTGGATAATGAAAGGACAAACTCCTGCATACAGTCCTGTAGGACAATTCAGTTTTTGGGGCAAACCGCTTTTTGCAGCAACGCATGGAGATGGTACAATAAAGAACAATTATATATTTTATTTTAACGGAGATCCTGCACAAACCAATAATGCTTTACTTGACTATCATGCAGATTTAATTACGGAGGCTGGTGTTGATCTGATAGTGCTTGATTTCACCAATGGTGCAAGAGATTTTCCAAACGGGCCTTCTTATGTTTCAGCAACAACTGCTTTGTGCAACAGGTGGCAGGAGCGTAAAAAAAATAATTTACCCATTCCGCAAATAGCGTTTTTTGTTCAAAATGCCAGTACATTAAGCGCGGTTGAATCTCTTTATTTTGATAAATATGATGACGATATTTTCTTTAAATATTCAGAAAAAAAGTTGTTGCTGGTTGCGGATGCGCTTGGTAACGGTAACAATGCAGATGTTAATCAGCCTGCTGTGCCATCAAACGGGAAGTTTGCCAATTATACAACACGTCATTGCTGGGGTTTAGATAACACTGGCAAATGCTGGCAATTTAAAGTAAACAGTAATCTGCCGCCACAGGCATTTTATTATAATGGAAAACCCGAGCAGATGTGCGCGCCGGTAGCAACACAGGCAACATATATGACAACGGATGGAGAAAATGTTATGCCTGATACAAAAGGAAGGGATAATGGAAATTATTTCAAAAAGTATATGGAAGCTGCCGGAAAAGTAAAGCCACGTTTTCTTTTTATACACTCCTGGAATGAATGGGCGGCAGGTAACTGGGGCGAAAGCCAGCAAAAACCTGCTTTTGTAGATTTATGGCTTACGGAATACAGCGCTGATATTGAACCTATGGATGGCGGGCATGGCGATATGTATTATCAATTGATGAAGGATGAAATAACAAAATACAGATACATTAAATAATACCATTGTAATCAACAATTATGAGCAAACAATTTTGTTTAATACTTTTTTCGCTTATAGGTTGCTGTTATACAGAGGCTCAGCATCAGCAGGAATATTACCGCGATATTTATCCCGATACCTGGGTTGCTACCGACGCGCCGGGCAGAACAATGCCTGATGCAAAAACAGTAGGAGATATTAAGAAAGATCAGCGGCGGGTAGTGGGTATATTTTATATTACCTGGCACACAGATAAACGGGCAACGCTTAAAAGCCCGTATAGCGCCGATGTAACAAAAATTTTGAAAGAAGATCCTTCTGCAAGGTTGGATGCCAAACATCCCTTGTGGAAAGAAGGTTCTTATCACTGGGGAGAACCGGAGCTCGGATATTTTTTAAGTAAAGATGAATACGTGATTAGAAAAGACATGAGCATGCTGGCAGATGCGGGCGTGGATGTATTGGTGATGGATGTAACCAACGCCGTTCGTTATTGGGAGCAATGGGATGTATTATTCACTACTATGCAAAAAATGAAAGCGGAGGGAAATAAAGTGCCACAGTTCTGTTTTTGGGCTTTTAACGGGCCGGTAATAACAGTAGTGCAGGATCTGTACGACAGAATCTACAAATCAAAAAAGTATGAAGACCTCTGGTTTTACTGGGATGGCAAGCCGTTGTTATTATATAATGCAGATCCATCTGTTGACGCTAATGGAAAAGGAGTAGATAATCCTAACCCGCATTATGATTCAGCGGCAGTTACCAATACAAATCATCCGCATTTCGGCGACCCTGATTACACAGAAAAATTATATAAAGATTATACCAAAGAAGTAAAACAATTTTTTACTGCCCGCAATATGTGGTGGGGATATTACAAATGGGCCGGCAGGCGCTTTGTAGGCACGGAAGATAACTGGAGCTTCGGCTATGATATGGGGAATGAAAATGTGAGAGCGATGAACCCGGATAGCCTTGTATCTACACACGAGGGAAAAAAAGAAGAAGCCGCGGTTACGCCCGCACAGCACCCTTCAAGCCTAACCGGAAAATCATGGACGCGTGAACATGGCGAGCCTGAACTGAATGAATATGATTTGCCCAAACCAACTTATGTGCCCTGGTTAAAAAAAACAGTTGAGCATCCTGAGGGCTATGGTATTTATTTCCAGGAAAGATGGGAAGAAGCGCTGAAAGCTGATCCGGAGTTTTTATACATCAATGACTGGAACGAATGGACCGCGGGAAAACATCAGCCCGAAAATGGCAAAACAACAAAGTTCATGCGGCGTGATAACCCGTATTTTTTTGTTGATCAGTACAACGCCGAATTTAACCGCGCCATACAACCCATGAAAGATGGTTATACTGATAATTACTATATGCAGATGGCGCAGAATATACGCAGGTATAAAGGTGCAAGAGATATCCCGGCCGCAAAAGGATATGCTGCTATACAACTGGATGGCAACGCGAACGAATGGCACAATGTGCTGCCTGAATACAGGGATACTAAAGGAGATATTACACACCGTGATGCTATGGGCTATGCCGGCATTCGCTATACCAACAATTCCGGCAGAAATGATATTATTACCAGCAAGGTAGCGGTGGATAAGATGCATATATATTTTTATGTAGAAACAGCACAGGATATCACACCTTATACCGGTAATAACTGGATGCTATTGCTGATAGATGCAGATCAAAATGCAAATACCGGGTGGTATGGATATGATTTTCTTATTAATAAGGAAGTGAAGTCTGACCGTATTACAACCGTGAAAAAATACAATGGCAAAAGTTGGGAAACAGTTTCGGATATCCCTTACCGTTATGAAGGAGCAGTATTGGAACTGGCAGTGCCGAGAAAACTGCTTAAGGCGGAAGGCAATGCTATCACCCTTGATTTTCACTGGGCTGATAATCCTGCTGATTTAAAAGACCCCATTTCGCTTTGTATTAATGGGGATAGTGCGCCGAACAGGCGGTTTAATTACAGGTTCAGGTGGATGAAATTTTAGTTGTCCGCCCTGAAGGGCGGGTCAATTCATTCCTGAAGGATCAATTCATCCCGGTTTGGAACTCCCAAATTGGATTGCCTCCGGGATGAATTGCCAGAAGATGAATTACCGGGAGATAAATTACCCCGGGAGATGAATAGCTCCGCCCTTCAGGGCGGAGAAAAAAATAATTATAAAAAATACAGCAATGAAATATGTTTTTCTTTTTTGTGTAATGATGAGTTCTTCCGCATTAATGGCACAACTGCCCGGTACCAATGCCATAGCTACAGATGCATTGGGAAGAAAATTACCTTCTGCCAAAGAAGCGGGCGAACCAAAGAAAGATAAGTTTGTAGGATTATTTTACTGGACATGGCATACGCAGCCTGGTTCAAAAAATCCACCTTTCAACGTAACGGAATATCTTTCCCGTGATCCCAAAGCGCTTGATGATTATAATAATCCCATTTGGCCAAAACGCAACAGCCCCTGGTTTTGGGGTGAGCCATTGTTTGGATATTATCTTGATACAGATGCCTGGGTATTACGCAGACATGCTGAAATGCTTGCTGATGCCGGTGTTGATGTATTGATATTTGATTGCACCAATGGTAATATCACCTGGAAAGAATCGTATATGAAGTTGTGTGAAGTATTTACACAGGCAAGAAAAGATGGCGTGAAAACGCCGCAGATCGCTTTTATGTTACCCTTTTGGTTAACTGAAGGCGGCAAAGAAATCATTCGTGAGATATATAAAGATTTATACAAACCTGCTAAATACAAGGATTTATTTTTTATGTGGAAGGGTAAGCCATTGATTATGGCAATGCCCGAGTTTGCAGATGATATGAAAGACAAGCCCTCTGACCCGGCATTAACAAAAGAAATAAAAAATTATTTCACTTTCAGGCCCGGGCAACCTGTATACAATAAAGGTCCTGAAAAAAATGACCATTGGGGCTGGCTGGAAATTTATCCGCAACATGGATTTGTAAAAACGGACAATGGTGGTTTTGAGCAGGTAACTGTTGGCGTTGCACAAAACTGGAGCAAGGCAAGAGGCTTAACCGCTATGAATGCTCCGGGCGCTTTCGGAAGAAGCTATACACATGCCAATGGTCATGATAGCAGCGCTTATGCGGTTAATTACGGGCTTAACTTCCAGGAACAATGGAACAGGGCTTTGGAGATTAACCCTGAATTTGTTTTCATCACCGGTTGGAATGAATGGATAGCAGGACGCTATGATGTATGGCAGCAGCAAACCAATGCTTTTCCTGATGAATGCAACCAGGAAGGCAGCCGCGATGTTGAGCCAATGAAGGGTGGGCATGGGGATAATTATTATTACCAGATGGTGAGCAATATACGCCGCTTTAAAGGAGTGCCGGCAGTGCAAACTCCTTCTGCGCCTGCAACCATACCTATTGATGGCAGGTTTAGCGAGTGGGCAACGGTGCAACCATCCTATACTTCGCCAAAGGGCAATACCATTCATCGCAATAGTGCCGGCTGGGGGAGTTTGCATTATACAAATACAACAGGCAGAAATGATATTGTATTATCTAAAGTGGCGAGAGATAAAGACAATATTTATTTCTACGTAGAAACTGCGGCAGCGTTAACTCCTGAAACTGACGCGGGCTGGATGCGTTTGTTTATTGATATAGACAATAATAAAAATACCGGGTGGGAAGGCTATGATTTTTTAATTAACAGAACAAGCCCTGGTAAAAAAGCCGTGATTGAAAAAACAGATGGCGCATGGTACTGGCAGCCCGCAGGTGAGGTAGCATATGCCGTGTATGGAAATAAGCTGGAGATTAAAATCCCTAAATCAATATTAGGAATAACCGGCGAACCTGACTTTGGATTTAAGTGGAGCGATAATATGCAGGAAGAAGGAAATATCATGGATTTTTGGCTCAACGGCGATGCAGCGCCGGCAGGAAGGTTTAATTTTCATTACAGCGGCAAGTGAGGCAGGTTGCGAGTTTCAGGTTTCAGGTTACGGGTTACAGGTTTCAGGTTAATGGTTGCAAGTTGTACACCCGGCACCTCATCCGCCAATCTCAAATTTCAAATTTTAAATTTCAAATCCCTCACATGAAACAACTTTTTTTAATAACCACTTCGTTTATCCTTTGCTGTTACCTGTATGCTCAGCCACTGGCAGGTACCGATGAGTTAGGCAGAACATTGATACAAAATAAAGAAGCCGGAGATGTAAAGCCCAACAGGCATGTAGGCATGTTTTATTTTTTATGGCAGGGAGACAAGGTTTCCCCGACATCTCCTGTTTATTGGGATCTTGATGAGATATCCCGCATCAGCCCGGAAGTATTTGAAAACCAAAATCATCCTAAATGGGGCGGTAAAATCGGTGACTATTATTTTTGGGGAAAGCCAATATATGGATATTATAAAGGAGATGATTATTGGGTGCACCTGCGCAGTATACAGTTGCTTACCGATGCAGGCGTGGATTTCCTGGTAATAGATGTTACCAACAGCATCACATACCCCACACAATCAGATGCATTAATGAAAGCAATAGAAGCTGTGCGTAAGCAGGGAAAAAACCCACCTAAGATCGTGTACTATACCAATTCACAATCAGGTGAAACCATGCAGGAAGTATATGACCTTTATTATAAAGCGGGTGCGCCTTACCGTTACCCTGATTGCTGGTTTTATTTAGATGGCAAACCGTTGATATTGGGAATATCCAAAGAAGCTGCTGGTAAAGGGTATGAAAAATTTTTTACCATTCGTGAGTCGCAATGGCCCACAGTACCAAAAGTAGTGGATGGCTGGCCCTGGATCAGCTTTAAACGAAAACCTGAAGTACATTACAATCATCGTGGCGAAAGGGAAATACTGAATGTATCTGTTGCGCAGCATCCCAATCCCGCGGCGGGTATGGGCGGCTCCGCGTTTTATGGCAATATGGATAATTGGGGCAGAAGCTACCGGAACAACAGCCACGGCAACCCTGCAAAGGATATTGCGTATGGTTATAATTTTCAGGAGCAGTGGGATTATGCTTTAAAGGAAGACGTGCCTTACATTTTTGTAACAGGCTGGAATGAATGGATAGCGGGCCGGTGGAAAAGTACGGACAGCAATCCCGAACATTCCTATTTTTGCGACCAGGCAAATCCTGAATACAGCCGCGATATTGAGCCTTCGTTAAGCGCCGGGTTGAAAGATAATTACTATATGCAGCTTGTGAATAATATACGACGTTATAAAGGCATTGAAAAAAATCTGCCTGCGCAAAAGCTCACCATCAAACAAATGAAAGACTGGGATAAGCTACCGGTAATGTATACCGATTATACCGGGGATACGGAACATCGTAATCATCCCGGCGCACAAACAAATCCGCAAACAGTATATACAAATAATACCGGGAGAAATGATTTTTACATGATGAAAGCAGCACACAATGCAGGTAATTTGTATTTCTATGCAGCAACAGTACAGGATATTACTGCTCCATCCGGCGATAACTGGATGACGCTATGGATTGATGCTGATAAAAATGCAACAACAGGCTGGCATGGGTATGATTATCGTATAGTGGAAGGAGAAAATGTACAGCAATATATAAATGGTAACTGGAAGCACATCAGTAAGAAAGCAATGAGATATGTTGTTGAAAAAAATAAGATAATGATCACTGTGCCGGTAGAATCACTTCAATTGCTTTCAAAATCATTACAGTTTGAATTTAAATGGAGTGATAATATGCAGGAAGCAGATCCCCTGGATTGGTATATTAATGGGGATGCAGCTCCGGGAGGGAGGTTTAATTACCAGTATTTGCCAGGTAAATAAATTGTATTGCTATGATATTTTATTTTTTGAGGTTTGCTATAGTTGTCCTGATTACCGGATCACTCTTAATTTCCTGTAAAAAAAATAATAATAACAGTGGTGACGCCGCAATATCCCGCCCTGTTACATTATCGGCAACAGACCATCCGACCATTGCAGTCTCTACTTCTGATCCGGAAGGCGGAGAAGGAAAATTAATGGACAAAGATGCAGCTTCAGGCTGGCGTTCAGGTCAATCAATAACTGCTGATGCCGAACAATGGATAGCGTGGCAGTTGAATGAGGACTCTGTAAACTATATTAAACTTTTTCCCCTCTATAATTCAGGGGTTTGTTCCGGCTTCCCGGTAAATTTTACCGTATACTATAAAAATGGAAATGACTGGAAGATCAGCCAGACATTTACTGATTTTCTGCAACCTCTATTAGGCCCGGTAATTTTACCGCTTAAAGAAAAAATATTTACCAGCGGTATTCGCCTCCTCGCTACAAAGCTTGGCGTTGATACAGATAAGAAATTTTCGCTTCAGTTTTCGGAATTACTATGCGGATATGATAATGGGTTTGATAAGTGGCAATTTGTTGAGAATGATAAATCCCCCGGTAGTTTCAAAGTTAACAATGTAGGTTCTGATGAGTTTGATCCGGCACAGTTGGATAACTGGAATTATGATTACCGAAATCCGTTGCTGGTGGCAACATCCGGAGGTATCGGCAATATTTATGCTCCTTATGTTGCAGACAATGGCGATAATTGGAATATTTATTTTGGGGGATGGGATGGAACCACAGATGGGTTTGATAAAATATCGCTGACAATAACTGAAGATAATTTTCAAACTTTTGGAGGACACCAGTTGATGATGAGTAACGGAGAAATGATTCATATAAATAATGAAACCGTATTGAAAAAAACAGATCATGAATGGATAATGTATTACACTACTTATGGAGGAGATCCGGCATATAATAAACCAGGGTATGCAACTTCTTCAGACGGTATACATTGGACTCCCGGCGAGGGAAGTTTTGATTACCTGCTGGAAATGACAGGCTATCCGGATTGGCAACAGGCTGATGTTAATGGTTCAAATGTTATAGTGTATGAGAATGGCATTTACCATTTATTTTTTAATGATTTTAATCATCAGATTACACAGCAACAGCCGATGCAGGTATATCATGCAACCAGCACAGACGGTATACATTTTACTTACGGGGGTGCAGTTCTAAACGAAATAAAGGTGGCGCAGGATGTTAGAAAATTTACGTATAACAATACGCCATATTATCTCATGCTGATGCATCTGAATAGTGGTTTTTTAAACTATAGTATTGGTTCGGATCTTAGTTCTTTTAGTGCCAGTACATTATTAACGGAAAACGAAAATGAAAACGATCGTTATATTACTTCGGGAGGTTGGATAGCCAAAAATAATAGGTTGTATGGGGTATTGTATGGTGCCAGTGCCGTGAGTACGTTGGACAGGAATGCTGTTTATGCAAAATGGCTTCAGAAGAAAGTTGTTTTTAAAGCAGATGATACGAATGATATTATTTCACAGTCAAAAGCCTATGGCCCCGACAATCAGGTTATTGAGATTTCCAAACAGGTAATAACAGGGAAGTTTTCGGTATATGCCTCTGATGGGAAAACAATTTTGTACAATAGCCCAAGTGTTACGGTGTGTGCAGGAGACGTTTGGAATTATGCTGGTAATTAATGCCTTCATAAATTATAAATCGGCTTTTGGACTTTCAAGGCTAAGCTTTATGGTATTGGTGATATAATAACTCTTACTCTTTCAGAATTATCGCTTATCTCTTTTATAAAACATACGCGAATACGAATTTCCGGCTGGCTTATTTTTGTTATTTTCGGCCGGGAGTGTTAAATATTGCCTGTTTTATGAGTTCAAAATATTGTTTTATTAAGATAACAATGATACTTTGGGGCTTGGCAGGAACAGTTTTTGAAGTAGCTGCACAAAGCAAAGAACCTGATTCAGGTTATATTTTGCCGGATGCTCTAATATCGCAATCAGGTAAAAAAATAGCAACTGCAAAAGACTGGGAACAAATCCGCCGCCCGGAAATACTGAAACTATTTGAAGAAAATGTGCAGGGCAAAACGCCCGGTAAGAAAATTCCGCTGAAGTTTGTTACTACTTCTATCAATAACACTGCGCTAAACGGAACGGCCACCCGCAAACAGGTAAGAGCATATTTTTCAAACGATGAAAAATATTACATGGATATATTATTATATCTGCCCAATAATATTCAAAAGCCCGCACCTGTATTTTTAGGTTTGAATTTTGGAGGTAACCAGGCGATACATGCAGATACTGGTATTATTATTTCCAGGCAATGGTTCAGGTATGCTGAAGCGCCGGCATATGTAAATCATCTTGCAACTGAAGCGTCAAGGGGCATACAAAGCAGCGACTGGCCGGTTGAAAAAATTCTGGATGCCGGTTATGGACTGGCAACAATATATTACGGCGATCTGCAGCCTGATAGTGCAGGAAGTGTTAGTGCAGGCATTGCGCCATTGTTTTACAGAGCCGGTCAAACAAAACCGGAAGATGACGAATGGGGCGCTATCGGTGTGTGGGCATGGGGGCTAAGCCGTGCAATGGATTATTTACAGTCTGATAAAGATGTTGATGCAAAGAAAGTAGCAGTTGTTGGTCACTCACGGTTAGGCAAAGCCGCACTTTGGGCCGGAGCACAGGATAAACGATTTGCTATTGTAATTTCAAATAATTCAGGCGAAGGCGGGGCCGCTATTACAAGAAGAAAATATGGCGAGACTATTGCAGTGATGAACAAAGCTTTTCCGCACTGGTTTTCCACCAACTTTAAAAAATATAATGACCGTGAAAACAATTTGCCCGTAGATTTTCACGAACTGATTGCATTGATTGCCCCGAGACCGCTGTATGTTGCCAGCGCATCAAAAGATCAGTGGGCTGACCCGGTGGGAGAATACCAGTCTGCATATTATGCAACGCCCGTATATGCACTGTATGGATTGAGGGGATTAGATACACCCGTTGCACCTGGTGTCAGCCAGCCCGTTGGTGATGGCTCAATAGGTTACCATCTTCGTGAAGGAGAACATGCCATGAGGTCATACGATTGGGAGCAGTATATCCGTTTTGCAGACAGGTTTTTCAAAAGTGTTTTCGCGAAGAAAAATTTAATAGCATGGTGTATTGTACCTTTTGACAGTAAGGAAAGAAATGCAGTGCAAAGAGCTGAAATGCTGAACAGGCTTGGCATTACAAAGCTGGCGTACGACTGGCGCGAAAAGCATATTCCATATTTTGATGAAGAAATAGAGCAACTTAAATCGCATGGTATAACCTTGCAGGCTTTCTGGTATGCATCAGGCCCATCACCTGAAAAAGATAAAAACCTGCAGGCAATTCTTGATGTATTGAAACGACATAATGTGAAGACGCAATTGTGGAGTATGTTTATACCCGGCCCCGGGTTTGATACGCTCACACAACAGCAGAAAGTGGAAAAGATATCTGTGGCTGTAGCTTACATTGCAGATAAGCTGAATGAAATCGGCTGTACTTTAGGATTGTATAATCATGGCGGCTGGAGCAGTGAGCCGGAGAATCAACTGGCAATGATTGAATACCTTAAGCGTCCCAATATTGGTATCGTATATAATTTCAGTCATTCAGAAGAACAGATACACCGTTTCCCTGAATTTTATCCTAAGCTATTGCCACATCTTCTATCCATAAATATAACGGGGTTAAAAGGCGGTTACCCGGCACAGGTAGTGCCTGTGGGTGAAGGGAATATAGAAGCGAAGATGATAGATATTATCAGGAAGAGTAACTATAAAGGCCCGATAGGCATCATCAATGAAAATTTTGCTCCTGATGCGGAAGATGGATTGAAGTTGAATATGGAAGGGCTTATGAAAATATTAACTGAACAGGGAGATAAAGAGGCGTTGAAGACTTACCGGCAAACAAAGTAGATAATTAAGGGAATCTCCATTCTGAAAGTTGCAGGAGGTTGCTACACAAAGAGCCACAAAGCATACACAAAGTTACGCAGCGCGGTTTATTATTCTTTGTGGCTCTTTGTGTATCCTTTGTGTACCTCTGTGAAATAACCAGGTTGTTGCACCGGAATTATTTGTGATAATTAGTGTGATTCGTGGTTAGAAGTGTACGCAATCACTATATCAAAAAATCTCCGCAATCATTTTTAAACAGCTTCTAAGAATTATTATTTATCTTGTTTCCCTCATCAATATGAAACCCGCTTCAGGCAAAATCAACTCCTGCTATGGACAGTAATTTTCTTTTAAGTGTAGAAGGCGTTTCTAAATCTTTTCCGGGTGTTAAGGCCTTGAATAATGTACAATTGAATATTGCTAAAGGAGAAGTGCATGCCTTAATGGGAGAGAACGGCGCAGGCAAATCAACATTGATGAAAATACTGATTGGGATGTTGCAACCTGATAGCGGGAAAATAATATTCAAAGGTGAGCAGGTTCAGTTTTCCGCTGTACATGAGGCTATAGCAGCCGGTTTTTCCATGATCCACCAGGAGTTGCTTCCTTTCCCAGAGCTTACGGTTGCCGAAAATATTTTTATGGGCCGTGAACCTGTATACGGTTGGTCAGGCTGGATAAACAGGAAAAAATTGTATGCTGATGCAAAAGCCCTGATGAACAAGCTGGGTGTAACCATTAATGTTAACCGCTTAATGAAAACATTAAGTGTAGCCGAAATGCAGATGGTGGAAATTGCAAAAGCAATTGCCAACAAAGCCGAAGTAATTATAATGGACGAACCTACTTCTGCTATTTCAGGACGGGAAGTGGATATACTGTTCAATATTATCCGTGAGCTTAAGAAAGAAGGGATAGCCATAATCTATATCTCTCACAAAATGGACGAGATATTTAAAATTGCCGATGCTATTTCGGTTATGCGTGATGGTGAGTATATTGGTACATATCCTGCAGCTTCATTAAACAACCAGCAACTGATAAACCTGGTAGTGGGCCGGGAACTGAGTACTGTTTTTGAAAGGCGGGCAGCTAACCCTGGCGCTCCCCTGCTTTCTGTACAAAATTTATGTGGTAAAAATTTTACTGACATATCTTTTGAAGTGCGCCAGGGTGAAATACTTGGCATTGCCGGACTGATGGGAGCAGGCAGAACAGAAATAGTGCAGGCAATATTCGGGATAGATAACATTTCTTCCGGCATTGTTAAAGTCAAAGACAGGGAAATCAAGATTGCCTGCCCGGGGGATGCTATCCGCAATGGCATAGGACTGATAAGCGAGGACAGAAAACTGACGGGACTGGTTTTGTCATCTTCAGTAAAACATAATATTACACTGGCCGCATTAAAGAAAACTTCACCGGGCATTTTTCTTGATCTTGAAAAAGAAAAAAAGCTAGCTGATGATCAGGTAAGAAAATTCAATATTAAAACACCTTCTTCAAACCAGGTGGTAAATTATCTAAGCGGAGGAAATCAGCAAAAAGTGGTAATAGCTAAAGTACTGTTGAGTGATCCTGATATTATTATTTTTGATGAGCCTACAAGAGGCATTGATATCGGCGCCAAAACAGAGATATACAAAATGATAACTGAGTTGGCAGGGAAAGGGAAAGCGATTATTATGATATCATCTGAATTAATAGAAGTATTGGGTTTGAGCGACAGGATACTGGTGGTGCGCAAAGGAAGGATATCCAGAGAATTGTATAAAGAAGAAGCAACACAGGAAGTAATTATGGAGTATGCGATGGAGTGAGCGGGCAGCTATTAGCAGTCAGGTATCAGCTTTCAGGTAACTAAACCTATAGGGTTTGCAGCGCTGCATCGCCGCCCGGCAAACCCTATAGGTTTTAAACCGGCTGAAAGCTGACTGCCAAAAGCCTTTCTAATACTAAACTATTTTGAATGAATTTTACTAAAAACTATTTGGCTAAATACGGCATACTGATAGCGTTGCTGTCAATCTGCATTATACTATCTATAGCTACGCCCTATTTTTTTACTGTTCAGAACCTGCTGATCGTATTACGGCAGGTATCTGTTAACGGTATACTGGCTGTTGGTGTAACATTTGTAATTATTGCCGGCGGTATTGATCTTTCACTTGGTTCGGTAATTGCGCTCACCGGTGTAATTGCGGCAGGTTTTGCACATCCAAACACATATCCTGTTATAGTGCCTGTATTAATTGGTTTGTCAGCAGGTGTGCTGATTGGTACAATCAACGGGCTTACCATCACCATTGGTAAAGTAGCGCCATTTATTGTTACACTTGGTATGATGACCATTGCCCGCGGGCTTGCACTGGTATTAAGCAATGGCAGACCGGTAACCAATCTTTCGCCCTCATTTAATTTTATCGGAGGTGGCGATGTGTTGCATATTCCTGTGCCTATCCTGTTGTTTGCATTAGTAATATTAATATCATCGGTTATACTTAAATACACCCGCATTGGCAGGTATGTGTATGCGGTTGGTGGAAATGAAAGTGCAGCGAAGGCTTCGGGTATACGCGTTAACAGGGTTAAGCTTTTTGCGTACATCATGTGCAGCGGGCTCGCGGCGCTTGCAGGTATAGTGCTTACCTCACGCATTACTACCGGGCAGCCCAATGCCGGTATTGCTTATGAGCTGGATGCTATTGCTGCGGTTGTGATCGGCGGCACAAGCTTGCTCGGTGGAAGGGGCAGTATTGCAGGAACAGTAATAGGAGTTTTAATTATAGGTGTAATCAACAACGGTCTTGACCTTTTGAATGTTTCATCCTACTACCAGCAAATTATTAAAGGTGTTATAATAGTGGGTGCTGTTTTGCTCGACAGGAAAAGTTCGCGTTGATACAGGAATTTCGCTTTTGAGTTGAATAATTATACAGTTTTATTTAGTGTGGGCAGTAAAATACAAACACTCTCCTCCGTCATTATAAGTACCCAACCTGATTCAGGAAAAATATAAAGATGATATTAAAATGGCTCGCTGTAAAAACAGTATCCTTAATGGCTATGTTATTTGGTTAAATCACCTGAAAGCTATTTTGTTGTTATGCACAGGTAGTCCGCCGCCGCGGACAAATAAAATCACCGCCATTTTTCTACAAACAGGTAGCCGCTACGCGGCAGGGTATATACTAACAGTAACCATATTTAGTTCGTAAAAAAAATAATAGCTGTTTTATAAAAACCATTAAGAAGTTAAGGTACATGAAGGCTTTTACTTAATTTTCTTAATTCCTTAATGCGTTTCTTTTCTGTGCCATCGGCACAATCTGTTTGTAGATAAAGCGGTTAATGTTTCCATTATGCGCCCGGCGCTACCCCATGTTATGCAAAAGAAGGCTGCTAAAAAAGCCTGATTGTCAATTCATCCGTAATGATGTCATTATAATCCCGCCGCAAAATACTTTTAATTCAATCTTCATGCGGGCGGGATCGAAATGACGATACCGCAATCGTTTTTTCTAAAAGCCAGAAACTTGGATACAGGGTATTTCATCTCCGAAAAATCCTTATCTTGACTTTTTAAAACGCATAAAAAATCATATGAAATGTAGCCCGGTATTATTAGCTTCCATACTACTCGTTTCAATATTTACAGCTTGTAATCAGCAGGGTAATAAACAAAGCAATGGTGAAAAATCTTTGACCATTGGAGCCTCCATGCTTAGCCTGCAATCAGAATTTGTAGTGAACGTAAAAGACGCGATGGAGGAAAGGGCAAAAGAAAAAAATGTAAACCTCATCGTTAATGATGCGCAGCGCACTGCCGAAAAACAGGTACAGCAAATTGAAACATTTATTGCTCAAAAGGTTGATGCCATTATATTAAACCCATGTGAGGTTGAAGCAAGCTCGCCGGCTGTTGAAAAGGCAAAGGCTGCAGGTATACCGGTCATTAACGTAAATTCAGAAACAACAGCCAGTCCGGATGGATTTGCCGGTTCAAAAGATGAAGAATCAGGAGAGATAGCCATGGAGCAGATTGCAAAACTTTTGGGTGGCAAAGGTAATATTGTAATTATGGATGGGTACATGGGGCAGGCAGCGCAGATTAAGAGAGCCGTTGGTGCAAAAAATATTTTGAGTAAATATCCCGGTATAAAAGTGTTGGCAGAGCAAACCGCAGAATGGGACAGGGCAAAGGGAATGAGCCTGATGGAAAACTGGATTCAATCTTATGGCGATAAAATAAATGCTGTTTTTGCACACAATGATGAAATGGGTATGGGCGCAGTGCAGGCGCTTGAACAGGCTAAAATGAAAGATAGGGTAATTGTTGTGAGCATAGATGCCATTGCTGATGCGTTGCAGGCTGTAAAAGACGGGAGACTGAATGCAACGGTATTCCAGGACGCGAAAGGACAGGGAGCAGGCGCTATTGATCTTGCTGTTAAACTTGCCAAAAAAGAACCTGTTGAACAAAAAGAAATTTTTATCCCTTTCCAGTTGGTGACGAAAGATAATGTGAATGGGTTTATGGGTAGATAGTGATAAGAAGTAAGAAGTAAGTAGTAAAGAACAATTCCTGCAAAAGCTGACAGCCGACAGCCGATAGCTGAAAGCTGACAGCCGATAGCCGATAGCTGAAAGCTAATAGCCGACAGCCGATAGCTGACAGCTGACAGCCGATAGCCGATAGCTGAAAGCTAATAGCCGACAGCTGACAGCTGAAAGCTGATAGCCGATAGCTGAAAGCCGATAGCCTGCAACTCAACCATAAATATCAACTTCAATGAAAAACTTTTACAGTGCATGTGTTTTATTATGCGTAATGTTATTATGCGCCATACATCTGCAGGCGCAGGACAGCACATGGGGCAGGAGAGACCGTCCACGATTTGGGCAGGACTCTGCAATGCGTAACGGTAATGATACGGGAAGGATGAGGCATGGAGGCATGGCTGCACTCTTTACAGATTCAACCCAGCTCACTACCAGCGATTACCAGGTGCAGATAGAGAAATCATATATACTGCTTGATAAGATCGGTAATAACAGCAACATCGGCCCGGTAATAAGAAAGCTGGAAAGAGATTTGAATGACAATGATTCCATTCTTGCTGTGCTTAACGATAACCTTACCAACAACAGCAAAGCGCTGAGCTTCAGAAATCTTGAAGTATATAAAACACTGCTTAATAATATTAATGATGAAGTAAAAAATTATAACACAAGCCTGGATAGCGCTGATGCGCGGCTGAGCCTGTTGAAGAAAGATATGCGAACGCTTATCGGCGATACCATTATCAGGCAAATGATGCGGGATTCTGCACTGCGACAACAATTCTCTGCACAGTTAAAAGATTTGCGCAGCAACTGGCGGCAGAATACAAGAGCGCTGAGAATGAATATGGGGTTGCTGGAGCAATTGCAAACCCGTGTTTCCGCAAGTTCGGTTTTAACCATCCAGTTGCTTGAAAAGGTAGATAATTTATTAAGGTCTTCTACTGCAAGAATATTCGGAAAAGAATACAATTATATCTGGGAGAAATCATCTGACAGTTCTTCTCAACAGCTTAAAAGCGATTTCGAGAAGGCATACAGAAGCGAAAGAAAAGCCACGCGATATTATTTTAAAGATTCCGGCCCGAGGCGCTTATTGCTGCTGTTGATTGCCTCAGCTTTTTTTGTGTGGGTGTTGCGTAATATACGGGTTATTAAAAGGCTTAATGCCTGGGCAGCAGTAAAGGATATGGATTTTTCGTTTGTGCTTACCGGTTATATTGTTTCATCGTTTGTGGTGATGTTTGTAATTGCACCTTTGTTTGATTTACATGCACCTTCCGCATATATAGAGTTGATGCAGTTTCTGCTTGTAATTGTGCTTACCATTGTTTGCTGGAAAAAATGGCCGCGCCGCTTATTCTATTATTGGATAGGTATTGTATTTCTTTTTATCGCGTTTTCATTCATGCATCATATACTGGCGCCGGATATTTTTCAGCGTACCTGGCTGATTATACTGAATGTGCTTTCTATAGTATCAGGCTCTTTGTTTTTACAGCGAATGCAACAGCATTTATACCTTAAAGGATTTATCCGTTTTGTAATTGTGCTGCACAATGTAATGAACCTGGCAGCCATTATCTGCAATGTGTTCGGGCGGTTTTCGCTTGCGCAAATACTCGGCAATGCTGCCATATATTCTTTTACACAGGCAATAGGCTTAGCGGTATTCAGCAAGGTTTGTATTGAAGCCATTTTGCTGCAGATAGCAGCAAGCAGAATTAAAAGAGGTGTTTCTGTGCGGTTTGATTTTCAGCATGTGCTTGACGGATTTCGTAAACCGATTTTATTTCTGGTAGTGATATTGTGGCTGATTGTATTTACAACCAACCTGAATATTTACAATTCATTATTTAACAGGTTGACAGACGTATTGCAAAAACAGAGAAGCATTGGTAATGCAAACTTTTCCTTCGGTGGTGTGTTGCTTTTCTTTTTCATTATCTGGATGGCACATCTTTTACAGCGGTATATTGGCTACTTTTTTGGTGAAACAGGAGAAGATGATGATATCAGTAATAAAAGCAAAAGATCGAGACTGCTTATTACCAAGCTTGTTTTGCTCTGTGTTGGTTACTTTTTAGCAATTGCTGCTTCCGGTTTACCGCTTGATAAAATTACTATAGTGGTTGGCGCTTTAGGCGTTGGTATTGGTTTGGGCTTGCAGAGCATCGTTAATAATTTTGTGTCTGGCATAGTATTGATTTTTGATCGCCCCATACAGATTGGCGATTCTGTAGAAATTGGTAATAAAGCAGGAAGAGTAAAAGAGATCAATCTGCGGTCAAGCACATTATTAACGCCGGATGGCGCGGAGGTGATTATTCCTAATGGCGATATTCTTACACAGCATATTGTAAACTGGACTTTATCAAACAACCAGCAGCGCCTGCAAATGGACCTTACGGTAACGGGCAGCACAGATATGGAGCGTGTAGCAACATTGATAAAGAAAACCATTCTGGAATCATCTTACATATTTGAAAACAGGGAGCCACAGGTGCTATTTACAGGAGTGCTTGAAGATGGCTTTAGCCTGAAAGTATTTTTCTGGTCAGGAGATGTTTATAAATCTGCTGAAGCAAGAAGTGAGATCACGTTGCTTTTGCATGAAAAATTAAAGGCGGAGGGATTGAGTGTGAAGTAAAGGTTTGATGACTAATATTGCTATCATATCTCATCATCACAAGAGAAAGATGAAACGTAAACGTCGTGCGTCTCACCTTTAGTGGTAGTAAGTGTTCCTCCCGCTGCCGTAATCAACAGTAACTGTTTCCTGCTTACGTGCATGATACAACTGCGACTGCAACAAATACAAGGTTTTTAGGCATTGTTAGCAGTTGAGGCTATACCGTTTCATGTAAACACAAAAAAATGATCCCTTAATCAAACACAGAATCATCATAAACAAATGACACTAAATAATTTTCCATTAAAAATAGGGCTCTTTGGAATTGGACTGGAAGCATATTGGGAGCAATTTGAAGGATTACGGAAGCGGTTGGCTGGCTATGTGGATATAGTAGCCGGCCGGCTAAAAACCTATGGTGCCGAAGTAGTAAACCTGGGGCTGATAGATACGCCTGAAAAAGCACTTGATGCAGGACACCGCTTTCGTACGGAAGATGTTGACCTGATATTTCTGTATGTAACTACCTATGCGCTGTCGTCTACCGTGCTGCCGGTGGTGAAGCGCGCAAAAGTGCCTGTGATCGTCCTCAACCTGTCGCCGGAAGCAGCGATCAATTACGAATGGTTTAATCAACTGAATGACCGTACCCGGATGACGGGTGAATGGCTGGCTTATTGTTCGGCCTGTCCTGTACCGGAAATTGCCAGTGTGTTCAAACGTTCCGGAATACCTTTTTACCAGGTTACCGGTATGCTGCATGATGACCCTGTAGTATGGAAAGAAATAGAGGACTGGATAGCAGCAGCGAGGGTGGCGCATATCATGTACCACAATAACCTGGGGGTGATGGGTAATTATTATGGCGGCATGCTGGATATTTATTCCAATTTCACTCTGCACTGCGCTGTATTGGGCGGGCATATAGAAGTTATCGAAGTAGATGAGCTTTCCTTCATCCGCCGGCAGGTAACTGCACAGGAGATACAGGATAAATTAAAAGTGTTCACAGAAGCATTTGACGTGCAGCCAGATTGCTCTGCTTTTGAGCTGGAGCGTGCGGCACGTACCTCAGTAGCGCTTGATCAACTTGTATATAAATATCACCTCGGCTCCATGGCCCATTATCATAAGGGAACAGGCAATCCGGAAAATGAAGATGCCATGAGCTCTGTTATACTGGGAAATTCACTGCTTACCGCCAATGCAGTTCCGGTAGTAGGGGAATATGAGATCAAGAATGCGCAGGCTATGAAGATCATGGACAGCTTTGGCGTTGGCGGATCATTTACGGAATACTATGCTATGGATTTTAATGATGATGTGGTGCTGATGGGGCACGATGGTCCCGGTCACCTGGCAATCGCAGAAGGAAAAATAAAAGTCAAGCCTTTGCGGGTATATCATGGCAAGGTAGGCAACGGACTGTCGGTGGAAATGTCGGTGCGCTACGGAGAAGTGACCCTGCTGTCGGTAGTAGAAACCATGGATGGAAAACTGTTATTCCTTGTGGCGGAAGCAGAATCTGTTCCCGGACCTATACTGGAAATCGGCAATACCAACAGCCGGTACCGGTTCTCTATTGGCGCCCGCCGGTTCGTAGAGGAGTGGAATGCGCAGGGCCCTGCGCATCATTGCGCAATAGGAGTTGGCCATATTGCATCAAAGATCAAAAAGCTCGGAGAACTGCTGGGGGTTGAAACTGTGCAGGTATGCTGATGAAGGCTATCAGCTATGAGTTGTCAGCCGTCAGCTTTCAGCAATCAGCCTGAGATATACGGGTTGGGAACTTTAGAAACAGGCTTTGCCTGAACAGGTAGCCGATGAAAGCCCGGTTTCCCTGTAACTAAGTGTATTTATATTCAGCAAAAAAATATATTAATGAACGATTGTAATGATTGCAGCAGCAAATTTTAAAGTGTCAAATCAGTAGACAGGAAGCGTCTCCCATCAGTGCAGGATAGTGTATTCTGAAAGATGATTTATTTTAGCAAATAAAATATAACTGTAACGAATTTTTCAAGCAATTTTCATGCAGCGTAATCATAACATAATGACCTTAGATGAATTTACCATTCAGCAGTTAAGATTATTTCCACATGCAACAGGAGAGCTGTCCGGCTTGTTAAGAGGAATAGGGCTGGCGGCAAAGCATGTGAATATTGAAATCAATAAGGCAGGCATAGCAGATATACTTGGGGCTGCAGGAAGCATAAATGTGCAGGGAGAAGTAGTGCAAAAGCTGGATATATATGCCAATAATGTTTTTATTGATGTACTGCGTTCGGGCATTAACTGTGCAGGAATCGTATCTGAAGAAAATGATGATGTAGTGATTTTTGATGATGTAAAAAGCAATCAGTCAAAGTATGTATTACTCATTGATCCGATTGACGGATCGGGAAACATCGATATTAATATTTCAATAGGAAGCATATTCAGTGTATATAAGCGCGTATCTGAATTAGGAAAACCTGCAACCATAGATGATTTTTTACAACCCGGCGTAAACCAGGTGGCGGCGGGTTATGTTATTTATGGTTCGTCCACCATTCTGGTATATGCAACTAAACGTGGCGTTAATGGGTTTACATTAGATACTTCGATCGGAGAATTTTATTTAAGCCATCCTGATATTAAAATTCCACATCACGGGCAGTTCTATTCATTTGATCATCGCTATTATCATCATATTGCCCCGGAGCTGAAGCGTTATGTTGATTTCTGCATGTCGCCGGAAAATAAAAACGGCCCATATTCCAGCAGGTATTATGGTTGTATGGTTGCTGATGCACACAGAAATTTATTAAAAGGAGGATTATTTTTTTATCCGGCAGTTGATGGAAAACCAAATGGGAAATTGAGACTTTGTTATGAATGTAATCCCATGTCATTCTTAACAGAAGTTGCCGGTGGAAAAGCTACGAATGGAAAGCAACGCATTTTAGAAATTCAGCCTTCGCATATACATCAGCGTAGCCCTTTGTTTGTTGGTTCTGCAGGCATGATGGATGAACTGGAGCAATACTTAAGATAGAAATTAAAGATTTTACTGAATTCATTTCACTGCAGGGGTTATCGCATATAAGCGCTGATGATTAAACCTGTATACTAATTTCCTGCTGTGTGTATTGTCTCGTACCGGCAGGTGTCTTTGCCGCCTCTGGCGATCTTGCATACTATAATTATTTGTCCTTATTTTTGCTGCCTGATTTAAGTGTAATGAGTAATAAAGTAGCTGTTTACAGGCGGGAACGTTTTAATGCCGCACACAGGCTCAGCAATCCTGCCTGGGATGATGAAACCAATTTTAAAGTGTTTGGCAAATGCAGCAACCCGCATTATCACGGGCATAATTACGAGCTGGAGGTTAAGGTTGTTGGCGAGCCGGCACCGGAAACAGGTTTTGTAATAGATCTGAAGCTGCTTTCGGATATTATTAAAGAAGAAGTGGTTGAACGGTTTGATCATAAAAATCTGAACCTTGATACTACAGAATTTAAAAATCTTAATCCTACGGCGGAAAATATCGCAGTTGTAATTTATAACCTGCTTCGCCCGTGTATTGATGCTAAGAATGATATTCAGGTAAGACTATTCGAAACACCAAGAAATTTTGTTGAATACCCTGCGTAATTATCCGCAATAAAAATTTAATCTGAACATGGCATACAAAAAGGTTGAGCAATACGATGGAGATACTACTTTATCATTGACTGAAACATACGAAAAGGTGCTGGGATTATTAGGTGAAGATCCTCAGAGAGAAGGTTTATTGAAAACTCCCGAACGCATGGCTAAAGCAATGCAGTTTTTGACGCAGGGATATCAGCAGAGTTCCCGCGATATTCTTAACTCTGCAAAATTTCACGAACCCATCAGCGAGATGATCATTGTAAAAGACATTGAGGTATACAGCATGTGCGAGCATCACATGTTACCCTTTTTTGGGAAAGCGCATGTGGCGTATATACCTAACGGTTGGATAACGGGACTGAGTAAAATAGCAAGAGTAGTGGATGTATATGCCCGCCGCCTGCAGGTGCAGGAAAGACTGACCACGCAAATACTGGATGCTATAAAAGATGCTTTGCAACCTATCGGTGTTGCGGTTGTAATTGAGGCTTCCCATTTGTGTATGATGATGCGCGGCGTGCAAAAGCAAAACTCGGTTACTACCACATCCGCTTTTTTCGGTGAGTTTGAAAAGAATGAAACCAGGAGTGAGTTCATACGATTGATAGGATCAACTTTACACTAAAACAAATATAATGGCTGATACGGAAATCTCCCGCCTGTCAAGGCTTACAGCCATACTCACCTATCTTCAGTCGCGCAGGCTGGTGACCGCCACAGCCTTAGCTGAAAAATTCAATATCAGCGTTCGCACAGTTTACAGGGATATACGGGCGCTCGAATCTGCAGGAGTGCCCATTCTTACCGAGGAAGGAAAAGGATATATGCTGATGGAAAGCTACACGCTTCCCCCGCTGATGCTTACGGAACCTGAGGCCAATGCCTTAATTACTGCTGAGCAGTTGGTATTAAGAAATAAGGACGCATCGTTTGTACAGCACTATACAGAAGCTGTTAACAAGATCAGGTCTTTGCTGAGGCATAGTACAAAAGACAAGGCGGAGCTGCTGTCCGGCAGGATACAGGTAAGGCAAAACAATACCGGTAATACTACAAGTAATTTTTTATCTGCCATCCAGCTTTCTATTACCAACTTCACTGTTTACAGGCGATAAGTACGAGGTATTTATTGCCAAAGGCGCAATGGAAGATGGCATTGTTTTCAGTGAATGGCTGAAAATATGGAATGCTGATATAGAACGCCTCTACACCACCGATATTGAGATATATGGCGAAAAGGCGCAGGATAAACTGAATGCCGAAATCCCTATATTAGTGGCTGTAAAATAACTGCAATTGATATGCTCCGCCCGATAGATGTTTTCTTTCTTGAAAAAGAGGAACCTGTTAAAAGCTGTCTTTTGTTTTTGCGTGAATTTATTCCAACGCTGGATAAACGTATAACAGAAGAATGGAAATACAGGTTACCGTTTTACTATTTAAACGGCAGGATGTTTTGCTACTTATGGATCCATAAAAAATATAAGCAGCCTTATATTGGTATTGCAGAAGGAAATAAATTGAATCACCCCGATTTATTGCAGGAACAAAGAGCAAGAATGAAAATTTTATTGATAGATCCTGCAAAAGATATCCCGGTAAAGAAAATCAAATTGATATTGAAAAAAGCAATTGCACTGTACAAATAATATCTTTGGCTCAAAGACCAGGTTATGTATAGCAGAATACAATGTACGATTGCTTTATTATTGCTCATTTCGTTTCACACATTTTCACAGACTGACACCGTATATATGTTTTCCTATTTCAAAGGAAACGGGGAAGACGGATTACATCTTGCCTATAGCAGGGATGGTTACCGTTTTACAGCTTTAAATAATGATCTGTCTTTTTTAAAACCCGAACTAAGCAAAGACAAATTAATGCGGGATCCCTGCATTATCCGGGGTGCCGATGGTTTGTTTCACATGGTATGGACGGTAAGCTGGAGCTATAAAGGAATAGGCTATGCCTCCTCTCCTGATCTTAAAAACTGGAGTAAGCAGCTATGCATACCTGTTATGGAGCATGAGCAGGAAGCTTTAAATACATGGGCGCCTGAAATTACGTACGATAAAAAGAAGCGGCAGTATATCATCTATTGGGCTACCACTATTCCCGGTCGTTTCGCCGCAACAGATTCCTCGGGCGATGGAAGGTACAATCATCGTATGTATTACATAACCACCAAAGATTTTAAAGCTTTCAGCAAAGCTGCTTTGCTGCTCGATCCCGGGTTCAATGTAATTGATGCTACCATCCGGGATAACGGCAATGGGTATGTAATGTTCCTGAAAGATGAAACCAAAAGACCTAAGCCAGAGAAGAACCTGAAAATCACCCTCAGTAAAAACATTACCGGTAAGTATGGTAAGCTGTCAAAACCCATAACAGGCAGTTACTGGGCAGAAGGGCCAACCGCTGTAAAAATAAACGGCAGCTGGATAGTATATTTTGATAAATACATGGATCACAAATATGGCGCGGTAACATCAACTGACCTGAACAATTGGGACGATATTTCTGATAAGATCAGCTTTCCGGAAGGTACAAGGCATGGAACTGTTTTTGCCATTACCCAAAAAGAATTTGAGCAGTTTTTCGGTCAGCAGTAAAACTATATCCGCTGTGCGTGGCGTCCTCGCCGCGCACTTCTGTCTTATCGCCTCTGGCGACCTCTGCCCCTCGCCACATACCCCTCTTTTGTCGCCGGCGACATAAAACAAATTAAGCATTCGTTTCCCAAATCCCCCTATTTTTGTCGCATACAACAGCGCAGAAAATTTGACTAAACACAACAACAATGAAACACGCATATATTTACCCCGGACAGGGCTCGCAATTTTCAGGAATGGGAAAAGAATTGTATGAGAACAATGCAGCTGCAAAGGAATTGTTTGAACAGGCCAACAGCATAGCAGGTTTTCGTATTTCCGATATTATGTTTACAGGGTCTGATGAAGATCTGAAGCAGACAAAAGTTACGCAGCCTGCCATTTTTCTGCATTCTGTTATTTTGTATAAAACATTAGGCAATGTACAACCCGATATGGTTGCCGGTCATTCTTTAGGTGAATTTTCAGCATTGGTGGCTAATGGTACTTTGTCATTTGAAGATGGTTTAAAGTTGGTGATAGTACGCGCCAATGCCATGCAGAAAGCATGCGAGATCAATCCATCTTCCATGGCTGCAGTGCTTGCGTTGGATGATGCTAAAGTAGAAGAAGTATGTGCCGCTATACAAAATGAAACAGGTGAAATAGTAGTACCCGCCAATTATAATTGTCCCGGGCAATTGGTAATAAGCGGCTCAAGCAAAGGCATAGAAATTGCTATTCAGCGTATGAAAGAAGCCGGGGCTAAAAGAGCGTTGGCATTACCGGTTGGCGGGGCATTCCATTCCCCTTTAATGGAGCCTGCTAAGGTTGAGCTGGCTGCCGCTGTGGAAGCCACTGTCTTCCACACGCCTTCCTGTCCTGTATACCAGAATTTTACAGCATCTCCGGTAACCGATCCTGCTACCATCAAAAAAAATATTATTGATCAGCTAACCGGCGCTGTCCGATGGACACAGAGCGTGCAGAAAATGATAGCCGATGACGCTTCCACTTTTACAGAAGTGGGTCCGGGTAAAGTATTACAGGGGCTGATAGCGAAGATTGATAAGACTGTTACTGCTGCAGGGGTCTAATAATTAAATCCATCAAAATACCGGCTATCTGCTTAAAAACATTTGTGTTTATCTGTGGTATTTTATTTGGAAAATGCCCGTCAGCTTTTAAATTTTGATCAATTCAAACCCCTGTTTCTATAATATTTTGTTCAACACTTCCATCACATAATCCTGCCGTATCCTCTCCTGCTCCAGTCTCCCGTTGTGATATTTCAATATATTAAAAGCAGCCTGTTCTTCCTTAGTCAGGTGTTCTAATGAAACGGTTTTGTATACAGCATCCTGCTTACCCATTTCACCTGCATGTTGCAATAAAGTTGCTTCATCCATAAATATACTTTGCAGGTTATTGGGATAATAGCCATGCATAGCATTCAGCATTTTATATCCTTCTTCATCAAGATCGCCCCAGTAAAACAATCTTGCTTTTGCCAAAAGAGGAACATCCTTCAGACTATGCGTTGCTTTACCCTTGCTGAATATAGCTATTGCGTTCTTTCTTTCCGGGATCAGATACAGGTTGGTTTCATTCTCCACCAGCCATACTTCTTTAATATCCCAATTGATTTGCTTCAGCCAGTCAACCGTTACGCCCGTAACTTCCATGCCATGCATGAACTGCTCTGCTATGGTTCTGTCAAGCCAGCGGATCGGGTACAGGTGCGGCTTTTGCTTTAACAACAGCAGTTCATCAAGCGTAGTTGATCCTGTGGTATATTTTCCCGGGGCGATAGCCTTCAAAAGTGAAAATATAATTGGCCGGTAAGCCTCAATAAACTTGGTATGAACCGGCACAGGAATACTCCTGATATAGTAATTGCTTACATCATGCGCCAGCAAATGATCAACCACTTTTTGCAGGTCGTTCCACACTGTTTTTAAATCCAGTACCCTTTCAGGCTTATCCATTAAGAAAGATTGAATAGCCGGCTGCCAGTGCAGTAAAATCTGCAACTGATGCTTAAAGGCGGCGGCTTCCTCCTCTTTTTGTAACAGGTGCAGGTAATCTTCTTCCGTATCAACAATAATTGTAGATACCCATTTTTGCTTACCCAGTTTTTTGCTGCTCCAGTCTTCCCATGCTATTGTCCAGCCCCTGCGCTGCGCTGTCTTTTCATTTTTCTGGAACAGAGCGATCGCTCTATGCAGATTAACCGTTGTTGTGGGTTTATTCTTTTCACCCCGAAGCATTACAACGCTAAAAGGCTTCCCCGAAATAATATCTCTCAGGTATCCCTTATAGTATTTGATAAGTTGTTGCTGATATGCTTCGATCATAGTAAATTAAGGTATTAGGTGTCAGCTATCAGGTGTCAGTGTCTTGTCTACAAATGCAGGTCCCGGTAATCTTCTCTCAGGTTTTCCGCTAACAGCTGATAGCTGATAGCTGACCGCTGATAGCTAACCACTGACCGCTTCATCAATCTCCTTCCTCCTTTTCAACAATTCCTTGATCGTCATATTATACATCACGCTATTCCTGTTATTCACCCTTTGCACTAGGTGCACATGCGCAATATAATCCTGCACGATCTGGATTTTATCGCTCGGCGTTACCACTAGTAACTGCAGATGTAACTGCTTACACAGTTCCATCAGGTAAGTCGCTTTATCCTCATCCTGGTTGCTGAAACTTTCATCCACCGCAATAAACCGCAGACTGCGACTATTCTTTCCCTCGCGGGTAATACCAAACTGGTAAGCAATAGCGCTGCACAAAATAGTATAGGTCAACTGTGCTTTTTCACCGCCCGATAATTGCCCCATCTGCCGGTAAGTCTTTTTCAATTCATCCGTATTGCGGTATTTTTCATCCGCCCAAAATTCAAACCAGTTACGCACATCCATCACCCGCGCACGGTAGGTTTCACTTTCATCTAAGCTGTCAATCAGCGGCTGCACTTTCTGTCGGAAATGCAATGCCTTTTCCTCAAACTTACTTTGCTGCCAGTTTGCCGCCTGCGGCAATGCATCCAATAATGCATTTCTAAATGCTTTGATCGTTGCATCAGGCACGGAACGTTTGCCCAATTGTATATAGGTATCGGGCAGACGATTGAAATTAATAGCGCTCAACGAATAGTTCAGCTTATTGACGCTGTTGTTGATCTCCCGCTCCCATTTTTCCATCTCTTCATTCAGCCCGCCTATTTTATACGTAATCGTATCGTTGATGAAATTCTCAAAATCACGGCGATACTTAGGCAGGTTCTCCGTGGTGAGTTTATCCAACCATTCTTTAAATTCTTCTGCATACGCCGCTTCATCCGGCAGGAACTGCACATCACTATACCAGTCGGGGAAGCGTTGCAATATAGCAGGTGACGGATTTTTGATCTGGCTGATGCTGCGGTTCAAATGCGTTTCCTCTTTATACAGTTGTTGCTGCACCTGCTGCGCTTCTGCATCCAGCTTGTCTTTAAACACGCGGTAGGTTTCATCAATCGTATCCAGGCTTACCCCGCCAAACGCCACCGCGTGTTGCTGCTGAAACTGCAAGAGCTCATCTTTGTTTTCCGTAGTAATATGCTGCAGCAATACCTGTAGCGATTCCTTCTGCTGCAACATTGCGTTCACCCGGTTTTGCAATGTCGTTTTTTCACCGGTAGCAGTTTCCCATTTGCGTTCCGCTGTTGTGCGTTGTGCCAATATCTGCTCAAGCTGCGAAGTCAATGCTTTTAGCTGGTTATTGCTCTTGCTCAGCTCTTTTATCTGTTCTTCTGTTTTATGAATAATGCGTTGCAGCCCGGCTACATCCAGCGTGGCAAATTCTTTATGCTCCTGCAGACGGCTCAATGCATAAAACTGTTTTTGCAATCTTGCCGCGCGGTTACGGCATCGTTCTATAATTTCCGCAGCGTTCGCCAGATCATCCGTCAGCTTATTACGGCGACTGATCAGCGCTTCTTTTTTCCGCTCATTGTTCCAGCCCATTACATAGCGTCTTGCATCATTCGCGTCGGGGCGGTCATCTTTTTCATGACGATCCCTGTTTTTTACCAGCCCGTTAATGGTGATGGCTTTATCATAGCGCTCAATGGTTTTTTCATCTTCAAGACATACATACGAGAACTGCTGCACGATCTGCTGCTGCACCCAGTCCGACAATTTATGATCCGGGTGAAAATCCAGCTTATAATACACCGTCTGGTCTTCAGCCAGCGTTTGTATCGTATCCTTTACATGATAGTATACCAGCCTTGCCCGCAAATTGGTCTGGTTGATATAGCGCGTAACTTTTTTATAATGCTTATCCGGCACGAGTAACCGAAGCGAAAAGCCATGTAGCAATTTTTCAAGCGCAGGCTGCCAGTGCAGCTCTTCTGTTTTTACCTGCACCAGTTCCCCGGCAAAAGGCAGTTCAGCCACATCTATCTTCAGCGCATTGCACAGTTCACGCCGTACCTGCACCAAATGCGCGGGAATATTGCTCTTGCTTTGCAACAGTATATTCAGTTCCGCTTCTGTTTGCTCTTTTTCTGCAGCAGCGCTTCGCTGCAAATTCTTCGCGTCAAAATCATCATCTTCATTCAGGCGGTTTTCCCTTTCCAGCCGCAAGCCTGCACGACTAACCTCTTTCTGAATACGCTTATAGCTTTCTTCATCCGATGCGGTTTTATCTTCAAAATGCAGCGTGGTGCACCAGTCGGTAAACAATGCCAGGTTGTTTTCCGCATCTTTTTTCTTTGCCTGCTGCTCTTTCAATTCCTGCTCTAATTGTTTCAACCGTTGCCCGGCTTTGTTCTGGTCAATCTGGTTGCGCGTTACCCGTTCTTCTTCATGCAGCGCTTCTATCTCTTGCTTACATTCTGTTGATTGTTGTTTCAGCTTTTTCAACTGAACTGCATCTTCCTCCAAAGCCTGTTGCAGCAAAGCATCCTGCGTATAGCTTTTCCATATAGCCGCCGTTTGTATAGATTGCTGCACAGCCTGCTGTTTTACCTGCAGGGCTTTAAATCCCTCAAAATGCTCCTGCACCGGTTGCAGCAAACGGATCTGCTCTTCCGCTTTTTCAATATTGCGTTGCGCATCCAATAAAGTAGCCAGGTGCTTTTTCAGTTCCTGGAACAGCGATTCCATATCCCTCGGCTCAAGCATATGCGTGCGTATGAAATCATCTAAGTTGCCCAGTACTTTAATACCTACCGTTTGGTTAAACAACGTGAGCGCCTGTATGCTTTGCATGCCCAGCACGTCTACTATGCGGTTAGCATACTTGCTTGCCGCGTCAAACCATTCCACATTATTCTTACGACTGCCTTTATTGTATTGCTGGTCTATCCGTTTTTTCCAGGCATTGCCAAGGTCAAAAGGTTTGAAATCCGTTTCTATATGCAGGCTTTTATGCGCAATGCCAAACAGCTTTTTCATATCGCCGTTGGCAAAATACCTTACCTGGAAAAGCGTGACCTCCTGCATGGCTTCATTGGTAAAATTTGCCAGCAATATGCTATAGGCTTCCTCTTTGTTTTCGCGCAGGTACAGTGTTTTGGTTACGCCGCTCTCACTGTTGATCGTACCATAACCGCCCATCACATAAGTTTCTTCTGTGCGGTCGCCCTTTTTTTCACTGCCGCTGCTCTGGTTGTAGAAACGGTATCTTTTTTCCGGCACTATCAGCGTGAGCAGTGCATCCACAAACGTCGTTTTACCGCTACCGTTAGCTCCTGTCAGCAGGCTGGTTTCCCCATTCGGATGAATGGCATGTATCTGTTCATCAAAAGTTCCCCAGTTATACACTTCCATGTATTGCAACCGGAAACCGCTTTTTTCATTATCTGTGCTGAATACGCTTAGCTGCATGTGCTGTAAGTTGCTGTTTAAAATCCTCTAATGTTTCGCTGTCTACCCGGGCTTTAATAATTTTTTTGATGCGGAATTTTTGCTCATCCGCCACATCATGATTTTCCGACCTTTCCAAAAAGCCGTTTTCTTCCGCACGGTCAATCAGCCTGTCTATATCCTTCAGCATTTTCACCCTGCTGGCGTTTTCCTTAAAAAACAATTCAGCATATTCTTTTATCTCCCTGCGTTTTTTTATCAGTTCGCGGTGCGTGGCTTCTCCCACTTCAAACTCCGCCATCATATCGCGAAGCAAAACCAGCATCACGCTTTCATCGTACGTAAGGCTGCGGCGTTGCACCCAGCTTACGCCGGCAACATCTTCTTCCTGCACGCTGTGCTTTATATACGCGTATCCGTCCTGCTCGTCCAATACCAGCGTTAAGCCCAACTGCTGCAAAAAAACAGTCAGCTCGGCCTTATACTGCATCAGCTTTTCCCAGGTGTTTTTTTCCAAATATTCCACCGGGCCTTTCAGCAGCTTGATAAACACGGGTGTGAACGAATGTATTTTTTCAGGCATTTACAATATTATTTACTGAATAATAAATAAGGCACTTCCACAAACCTCGTGGCTTCTTTGTTCAATGGTATCAGCTCCACTGCCGACCCGATTACCTGTACCCTTTTGGCTTTCTCTTTCAAAAAGCTGTAATAGCTTATCACTTCCGCCAGACCGTTGTCCAGCGAAGTGGCTTCAATAATTTCCTTTAATGTAGCCGTTTGCCTGTGCTGCAATACCTGCTCCACTTTTTCCCACAATAATTTCTTATCAATGAACGATGCATTCAGCAGCCGGTTAAACCGTTCCACATCCGCGATTTTTTCAACAGCCGCAACAGGCTGTTTCAATACACCCGCCGTCTTCTTTTCTTCCAGCATCAGCTTCCTGTCCATTGTCATTTTTATTTCCGCCGCTTCTTCCACCACCAGTCCCGCATCTATCGTTTCTTCATCCATCAGGTCAAACACCAGTTCCTTAATGCTGCTGATCTGCTGCCGCAGCCTGCGATGCCTTGCAATTTCTTTTTCCGTAATAATGCGGCTCAGCTTTTCCGCCATCTTATCATTGGCATCGTATACCGACTTACCCTGCTCCAGCAAAAACGATTTAATATTCTGCAAAAAATTAGTATCGCCTTCCAGCCCGCGGTCTTCCAGCAGCAGCAACAATTGCTCCGTAAGGTGGCGCCAGTCTTCCTGCCCGTTGCGTGATATCAGGAAATCCCAGAAAGCATAAAAGCTTTTTCCCTGGTTGCTGCTGCGCAGCGCATCGTACGATTCAAAAGCAAAGCCCACAATGGCGCCCTTGTTTTGTTCCGCTTTGGTATGCTGCTCCACGATGTTGCGATGGATCTGCTTAAAATTATCTTCCACTTCCCTAAAATCGCCGATCAGCTCATAGCACAGCTTCACAAACAGGTCGAGCCGCTCTTGCACCTGCGCATTGTTATAGCGTTGCGGCGCCACACCCAGCTCAATCGCTTTAATTTCCTTATCAATGTCAGCGCGGCGATCCTTGAGTATCTGCAATTTTTTTTCGCGGTCATCTTCCGTATTCTCCACCATATCGCGCAGCGATGCAAACAACATTTTAAAACGGCTCTCCGTGCCCACGTGGTGCTGCCCTGCCTGCAGGTTCTGCATCCATTGAAAAACCTTTTCCGTGTAAGCGCTCAACTGGTAATTGGTATTCCCGTCCGTATCCGGAAAATCCTGCAGTATCCGCTTCTGCACCCAGTTCAGCAGGTATTTGCGGCTGCGGCTCTCCTCATCCTCGCCAAATTCAATCCGCGCTTCCTCCAGGTCTTCCGTGCCATCGGCATGCGTGCTTAGCGTTTCCGCCAGCATCGGCACAAGCTGCTCCTCTTTTATCACCATCTTACGGTGCTCCTTAAACGCAGTATACAAAAACGGCAATACCCAGCCCGCATTACGCAGCCGCAGCATCTGCAATGCAGGCGATGATTGAATTAAAAATGCTATGTGCTCGCTCGTCATGCCCGGGTAGATCAATGTTTTAAAGGGGACGCAAAATAACACAATATAGGCAGTTGGGTGCCTGTAAATGAATACACGGTTCACAGTTTCGTTGATTAGCCTATAATCATTAACAAATTGCTGCCGGAGATATAGCCTTACAGAACGGTAAATTTTTCAATATATTGAATAATTTTACTGTAAAAATATTCAACAGGTTGAAGGATTTTACTAATTTTACAGAAAAAAACAATTGGCAATGCTAACACGGATTATAGAAAAACAAGTTATAGAAAGCATCAAGCCTCAAAAAGCAAGCCTTATCTTCGGTGCAAGACGTGTTGGAAAAACAATATTGCTTAATAGTATTCTCGAAAAATTTGCCGGGAAATTTCAGCTATTAAACGGTGAAGATATTGCTACTCGGCAATTATTAGAAGTAAATTCAATTAAAAGATTTCGGGATTATTTTGGTGATTTACAATTACTCGCTATTGACGAAGCCCAGGTAATACCCGAAATTGGTAAACGGATAAAGTTGCTTGTAGATAATGTGCAGGGACTCTCCGTAATTGCAACAGGTTCTTCGGCTTTTGATTTACTAAACAAAACCGGCGAACCACTTGTCGGCCGGGCGCATTCTTTCCATTTGTTCCCGTTTTCACAAGAAGAATTAAGCAGCATTGAAACCCGTATTGATACTGTCAAAAATTTAGAAACAAGATTGATTTTTGGTTCATTTCCTGAATTGTGTGCGATGAAGACTGTTGCCGAAAGGACAGATTATTTAAATTCAATTGTAAGTTCTTATATGTTAAAAGATATTTTGACAATTGACGGGATTAAAAATTCGGCTAAAATGTTAAACCTGTTGCGGTTAATTGCTTTCCAGGTTGGGAGCGAGGTTTCTTATGACGAACTTGCCAAAAAAGTTGGATTAAGCAGAAATACCGTAGAACACTACCTGCATCTTTTGTCGCAGGTGTTTGTTGTTTTCAGGTTAGGAGCATATTCCAATAATCTTCGGAAAGAAATTTCAAAAGGTAATAAATGGCATTTTTATGATAATGGTATTCGCAACGCTTTGATCAATCAACTTGCGCCGCTAAATATGCGAAACGATGAGGGTATTTTATGGGAAAATTATTTGATGAGTGAAAAAATAAAGAAAAATTATTTTCATAATCTGCACAACGAATATTATTTCTGGCGTACTTACGACCAAAAAGAAATAGACCTGATAGAAAAATCCACGGGCGGAAAGATTTCAGCTTTTGAATTTAAGTGGGGCGATAAAAAGCCAAAAATTCCCGCTGCATTTGCTAAAAATTATCCTGGTGCAACCTATCAGGTAATTAACAGAGATAATTATTTGGGGGGATTTTAATAGACAGAAAATAGCTTTGGCAAGTGCAGGTGAAACGTATTATTCTTTGCCGGCACTAATTTATTGGAAAGCATAGTACGTTCAAATTAAGGGTGGGTATTTTAGCAGGTAAGACACATACCGATAGAAGAAATGGAGAGCAAAGCCATTACTTCTGTCCCTTTTCCAGCAATGTCAACAAACGCTCATTTATTAGAGTCAGGCTCTCCATCAACTTGAGCATGGATTCTGCCTGCTGCGGGCTCGTGCCGGAAAAAGAACTGTTTTGCTGGATAACAGCCGTGGGGTTACTATGAACATGCTCAAGTATGTAGGCGGGTGTGGCAGAAAGTAGCAATAGTGGATCAACCTCCAATGCTACAGCCACCTTGTTGATAAAATCAATTGTAATAGATGTTTCTCCACGCTCATACTTGGTATAAGCCGCTTCTTTTAGTCCAACCTGTGCGGCAATATCAAAGGCCTTGATATCTTTCAACTTTCTGATACGAGCTATATTTTGTCCAATGATTAGATTATCCAATTCCATAAGTTATATAAAACTACTTTGGTGAACGATAAAACTACTACAAAAAAGCAATAACACAATATCCAGACATTAGTTTTAAGATAAGAACCCTGTGTGCAAACGTAATATCATGTCCAATGAATGGCCTAATACCTTGTTTTCACGAAGAAAATCTTGTTTATCAGCGAAATATTTGTTATGAGAAAAGTCTTTTTTAATAGGGCCGCACAGACCGCACTTTGGCTTTCTTTAATGTTCTCCTGCTCAAAAAAAAGCGAACAAGTTCCTGATGATATTGAAAAAGAGGGTCGGGCAACATTCTGGATGTATAGAGATCTCGGGTGTGGCCAGGTTACGGTAACTATTGATGGTATTAGTAATACAATCAGTAAGGTTTTTTCATTAGGTGCTCCTGTCTGTGGTGAATACGGGGCAGCAACTTTTACACTTGAACCAGGTAGCTATGCATATTCCGCCAAATGCACTACGTATACATGGTCTGGAACAATTACTGTTACAGCAGAAGGCTGCAGCAAGATGTTGCTTGACAAATAACCATACTAAAACATATTACTTACTCAATTTAAGTTATGAAAACAATATACTACATCCTGATTGTGGTTTCATTGGCACTCCTTTCACAATCGTGCTTTAACGGATATAAGCTTACAGCAAAACAAGACCCGCACAGCTCAAGCTATGAATTTGACAACAAAAAAAGAACGGGAAAAACATTTTCCCTTATACGAACCGATGAATTTACCAGATCTCACGTGGAAGGATTCATGAGGCTTGGGGAAATTGAATATTTTCAGGCAGATGGATATCGGCACAATATTGATGGCGTCATTGAGATCAAGAATTCTGACTCTGCTATTCCGGTCATGCCGATCCTTAGCTATAATGATGTTTTATTCGAGTTCACGATTACAGAAATGTCTAAAATACCCTTTGGCGATTATAGAATTTGGCTCGGTACATTACCGCCTTGGATTCCTGGGATGATATTAGCGCCTATCAATATAAGAAAGAAGGATCCTTACATTATAGCAAAGCTAAAAGTATATTCGGCCGATGGAAATTTAGTTTCAAGCTATACCAATTTTCAATCCTATAAATATAAAATGAAAGCTCAGGCGTACAATAAAAGAAGCAAGGATGAAGTACGGCCAACATCACCGGTTGTGCTAAAAAAGGGATTTGGATTACTTTCGAAAAAATTGATGAAGCAGTTTGAGGAAGACTCTATCGCACAAATAAATCTCGCCGCAACCCAAAAATTACTTGTATTCAAAAGCATTCTCGAAATAAACAACAGTCTCCATTCCAAATACTATATGCCGCTACTGGCGGCATTAGAAAATGGTTCAAAAAAAACATACGACAATATAAAATCACGTATTATTAAGGAGTTTAAATACCGTAATCCAGACGAAGCCCAAAGATACATGTGGAAGGCCTTTAACCGATACGCCGAGTTAAAATATATACGACTGCTGGAAACAGAAGGTAAGGAGCAGGCAGACCTAAACTATCAGGCTGATATCAAAAAATTTGAGCATGACGAAGATGTATATCAAAACAGAACGAAACGTATAATTGAGAATAGAAGACAATGGAGCCTGATCGCCAGTACTGTTGCTTCCGCAATAAACACAACAAATTTAGTTACTTCGCTACAAGGGCAGAGTAATCCTCAGGTTACTACGGATATTTTTATGCAGGCATTAAAGGCCAATATCGCCGCTAACTATCCACAACTGACTCCTTATGCAAATACCCCTTCTTTATTCACTCCTGCTGCTATTGGTGTACAGCAACCCATTTCACAGTCCGGCATCCTGGCAAATGGGGGAGATTGTAGCGCAGCAGAAAAAGACAAATGTGCGGCTGCTGCCAACAATGACCCGGAAGTGAAAAAGTGGCTTTCCAAAGTTGAGAACGATCCTAAAATGTATAATATTGAAAATGCGAATATAGCTTTGCAGAAAGCATTTCTAAAACATTGCGGTAACTGCCTTACCTCGTCCGAAAGAACAAGTATGGTAGAATCAATACAACAATCAGAAAAAAGATTATCGGATATGTCCAGCGATAAATACATTTCTGCAGACAGACCGCCAGGTTATACCCAAAGCATATATCCTCCCGGCTATGGTTACAAACCTCCTGACGGCAATGATACTTACAAAAAGAAAGGGACAATAAAAGCGTCAAAGGGAAATTGATGAAGGATGGGTAATAAAAGATTTCTTCTTCCGTTCTTTACAGTCTCTTATCTTCTGCTACAAGTGGGGAATCAAGGATAATTTCTGCCATGCTAAGAAAATGCGGATTTAATAAAAGAAACACGATGAGCTTTCTTTTTCTATACTCACACAACTATAAGGGTAACAGTCACTACCATGAACAAATTACTCATCATCCGGCTGGATGAACAGTAAAACAAAAAGCCGTCAGTTCAGAACGAATTGGCGGCTTTATTTATAACGTCTACACAAACTTCAGACTTACTTATCTATCCCCTGCAAGCGATACTTCCATTTGCCAAACAGGCAAAATTATTGTAAATTCGTAAGGTGAACCACGAAGTGCTTACGAACACAAATGCAACAATAAAAATACCGTGAGTAAAAAACGAAGGGAAACAGGACTTGATTTTGAAATTGACAAGCTGACTAACTCTATTGAAAATGCAATTTCGGGAGAGGTTTTTGACACATTGGTTTCACCAGTAACGGACATCAGGCAAATTAAAAAAGCTGAATGGGCTTTCAATTGGCAGGCAGAAATTAAAGACAAGGTAAAAGCTGTTTTCAGGCTAACAACAATAAGTAATCCTGATGTTATTCATGGGCTCATTGCTTTGACAGATAAAGGAGACCACATCTTCATGGACTTGATCGAAAATGCCAAATTCAATAAAGGGAAAAACAAACTTTATAAAGGCGTTGCCGGCAACCTTGTTGCTTTTGCCTGTAAGACATCCTTTGAAAATGGTTATGAAGGTGTTGTGTCTTTTGTTGCTAAAACTCAACTCATTGACCATTATGCATTGACTTTAGGCGCAAAACTATTTAGCGGTAACAGAATGTTTATAGACACAAAAGAAGCATTCGTTTTGACAACAAAATATTTTAAAGAATTCAGGCTATGATAAACTTCAAAAAAATGGACGAAAAAGACTTTGTTTTCATCAGCAAACCTTTGAGTGATAAAGAAGACAAAGCATTCAGCGAATTTTTGAAAAACCGCAAGAAAAAACCACGGCGGACAAAAAACGCAGGAAAAGTGAAGAAACTTCAAACGCAATAAGCACGCCCAGAAAATCCAACCAGACCTTAAAATCAACCGTTGGAGCCAAACCACCGTTCCAGTAATCAGGCTAAGCGGCCTTTGACCCGACAGTTCAGGCTTTACTCCCGAAAGCAGGGTAACAGTTACTACCATAAACAAATTACTCATTATCCGGCTGGATGAACAGTAATGTAAAAAAGCCGCCAGTTCAGTTTGGGTTGGCGGCTTTATTTAAAATGCTTAAATCAGCAGACAAAGCATATATCTCAACTTTATACTTTGATAACTCCTTTTTTTTGCATTTTAGGGCCTACCTGTTTCCCGACCCATTGTTTTTATATTTGCAACATAAATTGTAAATAAATTACGAAATGCCCCGAAAAAAGCTACCCAATAATAGCCTTTTACCAAGCGAAAAGTTGTTTGCAGAACTTTCGCAACTTATTGAACAAAGCCAGCGGCAGGTTGCAAGTTATGTCAACAGTACATTAACGGTGTTGTTCTGGCATATCGGAAAACGCATCAATAACGAAATACTGCAAAACCAACGGGCAGAATACGGAAAACAGATTTTGCCGACAGTATCTGAAAAATTGGAAAGTCGCTACGGAAGAAATTTTACAGAGAAAAATGTAAGACGGATGATACAATTCTCCGAACTTTTTCCCGATTTGCAAATTGTCGTTACACTGTCACGACAATTAAGCTGGTCGCATTTTTTGGTACTCATTCCACTAAAATCGGAAGAAGCAAAGCAATTTTATGCACAGTTAGCTATTGATGAAACACTTGGTGTCAGGGCGTTACGCAAACAGATTGCCAACAAAACCTTTGAACGCAAAGCCATTGCCAACACACAGACAATACAAATAGACAAAGGAATAATCAACACATTCAAAGACCCATATATTTTAGATTTCCTCGAACTACAAAACGGCTATTTGGAAAAAGATCTTGAAGAAGCCATTTTGAACGAGTTAGAAAAGTTTATTCTGGAATTAGGAAAGGGTTTTGCCTTTGTGGAGCGTCAGAAACGAATGATAATTGATGGGGAAGATTTTAATCTTGATCTGCTGTTTTATCATCGTTCGTTAAAACGATTGGTTGCCATTGATTTAAAGTTGAATAAGTTCAAGGCGAAATACAAATCGCAAATGGAATTATACCTCAAATGGCTCAACAAATACGAACGCAAAGAGGGAGAAGGAACACCTATCGGGCTAATTCTTTGTGCCGAGGGAAGTAAAGAACAAATTGAACTTTTGGAAATGCACAAGGACGGCATTATGGTAGCCGAATACTGGACAGAACTACCACCTAAAAAAGAATTAGAGAAAAAATTGCACCACGCTTTAATAGAAGCAAGAGAGCGTTTTGAACGAAAAAGATTAATGTAAAATGGTGAACAGCGAAGCAAGCCACAGTTCCAGTAATCAGGCTAAGCGGCCTTTGACCCGACAGGTTAGGCTTTACTCCCGAACGCAGGGTAACTGTCACTACCATGAACAAATTACTCATTATCCGGCTGGATGAATAGTAAAGCAAAAAGCCGTCAGTTCAGTTTGGGTTGGCGGCATTTTTTTACAATGCCTGCGCCATTCAGCTTTACTTATCTATCATCTGTAATTCCCCCCAGACGTTATAAATTGAGCTATAGATTTCACAATGAACTTTTATATCTTTAATAGGTATTTATACCAGGCAGGCGAATTCCAATTTTGTACCTTTACAACTTAATGGCAGACAAAGCATTCATAACACCAAATGTGCTTAAATGGGCAAGAGAATCGGCAAGAATAACCGAGGAGGCTGCTGCTGCCAGGATTTCTGTAACTATTGACAAACTGAAAGAATGGGAAGATGGCATAAGTCAACCTACTATAAGGCAGGCACAAGCTCTTGCAAAGGCATATAAGCGGCCATTTGCGTTGTTTTTTCTGCCTGAAATCCCAAAAGATTTCCAACCTCTGCAAGACTTCAGAAAATCAGGCTCTAAGGCGTTAACAACCTCTTCGGTTTTTATTATTCGGGAAATTCAGCAAAAGCAGTCCTGGATTAGTGATGTCAATGCCGAAAACCAGGAAGAAAAATTGCCTTTCGTTGGTCGGTTTTCAATTAAAGACAATCCTCTGGTAGTTGCAAAAGATATCCTGGCAACATTAAAAATTAATCCGGCTTCATACAAATCTGATAATCCAATAAAGGAATGGGTTGATGCTGCAGAAACAAAGGGGATCTTTGTGTCAAGAACAAGTTTTGTTCACTCACGGCTTAAATTGGATTCAGAGGAGTTACAAGGATTTGCAATTGCAGACCCGTATGCTCCATTCATCTTTGTAAACTCTGACGACTGGAATGCGCCGCAACTATTTACCCTTGTCCATGAATTAGCTCATATCTGGATTGCAGAAACAGGGATTTCAAATGAGGTAGAGCCGCAACTTAAAAATAAAGATAAATTTCACCCTGTTGAGCTGTTTTGTAATGAAGTAGCCGCGAACGCCTTGATGCCGGAAGAAATTTTATTAAATTTCAACGTTTCCTCTTTTCAAGATTCTAAAGATGTTTTTAAAGCGGCTAAATCATTAGGAGTTAGTTCTTTCGCTTTATTGGTCAGGGCTTTAAATTTGAATTTGATTACACAACAGGCATACCAGAAGCTAAAGAAACAAGCGGATGTTGATTTCCAGGAATATTTAAGAAGAGAAGCGGAAAAAAAAGGAAAATTAAAAGAGAAAGATAAGCCAGGCGGTCCAAATTATTTTTTACTTCAATTAAACAGGAACAGCAGGTTATTTACGCAAACGGTATTAGATGCCTTTCGTGGAGGATATATAGAACCTACACTTGCCAGTAATCTATTAAATGTACAAGTAAATAAATTTAATAAACTTGAATCCCAATTATATCGATGAGCGCAAAGGCAAACAAATATTGTTTGGACGCTAATGTACTCATCCAGGCATGGCAAAAATATTACAATCCTAAATTTTGCCCCGATTATTGGAAAATATTGAATGAACTTGGTAAGGCAGGCAGAATTTTTATTCCCGAATTGGTTTATGAAGAAATAGTCAGAACAGAAGATGAACTTTCAAGCTGGCTTAAGGATAGTAAAATTCCTGTAAACAAGATAAGTGAGCCTGTTACAGTTTGTTTGCAAAGAATTTATTTGGCAAACCCGGTTCACAAAAACTTAGTGGACAACACAAGGGCTCGTTCTATTGCCGACCCTTGGGTTATCGCACATGCTTTACATGAAAATGCTACGGTTGTAACAAAGGAAGAAAGAGTAACTGCATTAAATTCAAATAGAATTAAAATTCCAAATGTTTGTGATAACATGGGGATACAATGGATAAACGATTTTCAACTTGTAGATGAATTAGGCATTAAATTTCAATGTAGTTTGATATTGTAGAAGTAAGAACCACCCAATCGGTTTTTGCAAGAAGCTCTGCAGGTTAGGCTTTACTCCCGAACGCAGGGTAATAGTCACTACCATGAACAAATTACTCATTATCCGGCTGGATGAACAGTAAAGCAAAAAGCCGTCAGTTCAATTCACACATAGAAGCGCTTAAAACTAAAAAGACTTAGCTGTTACAGAATAGATCTTAACTCAATATTTGCCTGAAAATCAGCAATAAAGAAAGTTTGACATTGTTCACTAATTAGTTACCTTTGTAAAATGCAAAGACAGTTGAGAACCTATGGCAATTACTTCTGGAATTTCTATAATTCGCTTGACGAAGACATTTAGGAGAAAATTGATTGGGTTTTTGAAATTATAAAGACTGCTGACCATATTCCGAAAAAGTTCTTTGATCACTTAACAGGTACAGATGGAATTTTTGAAATCAGAATTGAGTATGAAAGCAACATTTATCGGGTCTTGTGCTTTTTTGATAAGGGAAATCTCGTCATCCTGATTAATTCATTTCAAAAGAAAACTCAAAAAACACCGAAAAAAGAAATTGCTTTAGCCGAAAAACTTAAAAAACAATATTTCATTGACAAAAGGATAGATGATGGAACCGCATAGCGGCGAGGAATACAAAATCAAAAAAAAGACAATGAGTAAACCACAGGAAATAAAAAGGTCAAAAAATAAAATAATGGATTGGAACGACCACCTTGATAAAAAATATGGAAAGGTGGGAACAGCGAAAAGGACTGAGTTTGAAAGTAAATCCCAGGCATTTGTTATTGGTGAGCTTTTAAAAGAAGAACGTCACAAAGCAAACCTGACACAAGAAGCATTGGCAGAAAAAACAGGAACTAAAAAGAGCTACATTTCAAGAATCGAAAACGGGCGGGCAGACATCCAGCTTTCAACACTGTATAAATTAATTGAGCAAGGGCTAAACCGAAAACTTGAATTGTACATACGCTGAAGAAAAAGCAGCACACCACAAGCGCTATTCTTTCTCCCGGCGTCTTTCCGTAACCATAAAAGTTCGTGAGACATGAACTTTGGCGGTGACCATTAATTAACCGCTGGATCCAAACCACAGTTCCGGTCATCAGGCTAAGCGGCCTTTTGTTCGACTGGTTAGGCTTTACTCCCCAACGCAGGGTAATAGTTACTATCATTAACAAACTACTCATTATCCGGATGGATGAACAGTAAAACAAAAATGCCGTCAGTTCAGAACGAATTGGCGGCTTTATTTATGATACCTACCTTTATTCAGCATTTGTAACAGGCGACCGGCAGCCGGAAGAGGAGGAACCGGCATCGCATTACGGGTATACATTTATTCCTAATTTTTGGCTATGAGCAACATCAAACTTTTTGAAAGCACACAAATACGTACAGTTTGGAATGAAACTGAACAAAAGTGGTATTTTGTGGTTGCAGACGTGGTGCAAGTTCTTACTGAAACCCCCAATCCAGGCGACTATATAAAGAAGATGCGTAAGCGGGATGAGGAACTTTCCAAAGGGTGGGGACAAATTGTCACCCCCCCTTTTGGTATATACCGCAGGCGGTAAGCAAAAACTTAATTGTGCTAATGCACAAGGACTTTTGCGAATTATACAATCCATACCATCGCCCAAAGCAGAACCTTTTAAATTGTGGTTGGCTCAAATAGGTTCGGATAGGTTAGATGAAATTGAAAACCCTGAATTAGCAACACAACGAACAAGGGAATTGTACAAACTTAAAGGTTATTCAGACGATTGGATTGAAAAACGAATGAGGAGCATTGCTATCTGGGAAGAATTAACTGACCAATGGAAAAACAGAGGAGTGAAAGAACAAAGAGAATATTCTATACTGACCGCAGAAATCTCAAAAGCTACTTTCGGTTTAACACCCTCGGAATACAAAAAAGTAAAGGGTTTAAAAAGCCAAAACCTGCGCGACCACATGAACGACCTTGAACTAATCTTTTCCATGTTGGGCGAGGCTTCCACCACTGCAATTGTACGAACACAAAATCCGAAAGGATTTATTGAAAATCAAAAAGTGGCACGACAAGGCGGTTCTGTTGCAGGTAAAGCAAGAAAATATCTTGAAGCAAAGACAGGGCAAAAAGTAGTTTCATCAGAGAATTACTTACCAAATACACCCAAACGAAAACAAATCTCAAAAGGGAAAAAGAAATAAGAGTAGCACGAACACACAACAATCAGGCGACCCGATGTGCGTAGCCTGAAAATCCAACCAGGTCTCAAAATTAACCGATGGTGCCAAACCACAGTTCCTGTAAGCAGGCTAAGCGACCTTTGGTTCAACAGGTTAGGCTTCACTCCCGAACGCAGGGTAACAGTCACTACCATGAACAAATTACTCATTATCCGGCTGGATGAACAGTAAATTAAAAAGCCGTCAATTCAGTTTGAGTTGGCGGCTTTATTTACAACGTCTATACTTATTCAACTTCACTTATCTATTGTCTGTAATTTGGCAGAATATTATAAATTGAGTTAACAATGAATTTCTATATCTCTAATTGGCCTTTGCACCGGCCAGATGCCTGCCTGATCAGACGGACAGAGATTTAATTCCGGGTTTCGGCAGGAAGTAACCGTGCTTTGGCAGACAAATAACTACATAACAAACATCGGCAATAATGAAATGCTTTTTTTTAATCATGGCAACTTTAATAGCCAATTTGGCTTTTGGACAATCAAGTACTCAAAAGCAAAGTAAGGCTGACCGAAAAAAGATACGACAATTTCAAACCCAGATTACGACAAGGTATTGGCAGAGAAATTAGGTGGAGATGATTACGGAATGAAGAACTACTTTTTCGTAATCCTGAAAACAGGCGCAAATAAAACTGAGGATAAAGAGCTGATTAACGGAAGCTTCAAAGGGCATATGGATAACATTAACCGGTTGGTTAAAGAAGGTAAACTAATCGTAGCAGGACCATTTGGAAAAAATGATAATAATTACAGAGGGATTTTTATCCTGAACAATATCAAATCAACAGAAGGAGTGAAAGGATTGTTGAAAACCGACCTTGCTATAAAAAACGGACTGCTGGATTACGAAATTTTTACCTGGTATGGTTCGGCCGCGCTTCCAGAGTATTTACCTGTTTCCGGCAAAATCTGGAAATTGAATCCTTAATTTTTATAACAACAGCATTAATTGATATTTGTAAATTCTTCCTGCGTAATATATATCCTTCGATAAGCGAAATACTTTCATGGCAGTATAGCCGTTTTCCAAAGCAATGTTTTGAATTATGAAACGACTATTATTTTTTTCTTTGCTATTTATATTGGGAAAAGGTATTTGTGCACAGCAGATTAACCGGCATACAGGCAGCATCTCATCGTTTACCATTGATACACTGTTTACAATGGTAAACAGTAAAGACGATGTGATAAATATTACTGTGAGTAACCCGGGCGAAAACGACAGGCAGCTTATTATAGAAATGGTAACCGTTGACGAAGAAAATAGTTACTGGGGAACCATTTATTCTGCTGCCATTAATGAAGACAGCTACTTTTTTAAGCAGTGGCGCGAGGGAAAAAAGATAGCCGAGAAAACGAATGTAAAATTTGCATTGCCCCGTTATAATAAGCTATACCAGGGCATTGAAGCAGATGAAGCAAAAGATTTTAGTTTTGCAATAACCGGTAAGCCTATGCAAAAAGGGATACCTGTCCGGCTTCGTGTTACAGCTACTGACAATAATGAAACAATTTACTCACCTGTATTTCATATTTACAAGCAGCCTTATTAAAGCAGCCGGATAATCTGGCATCGCATCATGGCATTACTTTATGATTAGTAGCAGGAGTTTTTTTAAAATATTTGGTTTATATTATAAACTACTTTACTTTCGAGATAAATTTACATGCTGTGAGACTCCTCTTATTTATATATATTCTTCTTTTAGCCGGTCAAATTACCCAGGCGCAAACAAAAATTTCCGGCACCATAAAAGATAATAAAGGCAAACCTGTGCCCTCGGCGAGCATAGTATTAAAAGATACTTATGATGGCGCTACTTCCGATTCTTCAGGTAATTTTTCTTTTACTACTTCCGAAAAAGGAAAGTTTATACTGGTAGTAACTGCGGTTGGTTATAAGTCTGTTGAACAAATGATTGATATTGCAGGCAGTGATATTACTATCAATATACCTGTTAAAGAAGAAGTGAGCGAATTAAAAGCTGTGATTATTTCAGCCGGGAGCTTTGAAGCAGGAGACAGAAAAAGAGTTACTGTATTAAATTCAATTGATGTGGCAACTACCGCGGGAGCAAATGCCGATATTACCGGCGCTTTAAAAACATTGCCCGGTGCGCAGCAGGTAGGGGAGAGTGAAGGCTTATTTGTGAGAGGCGGTACAGCGGCGGAAACCAAAACTTTTATTGACGGCACGCTGGTCAATAACTTTTTTTACAGCAGTGTGCCGGGTATTGCGCAGCGTGGCCGGTTCTCCCCGTTTTTATTTAAAGGCACAGTATTCAGCACGGGTGGTTACTCAGCGTTATATGGACAGGCTTTGTCTTCTGCCTTAATACTCGAATCTATTGATCTGCCCGAACAAAGCTCAAGTAATATTGGTGTATCTGTGTTAAGCTTAAATGCCGGACACCAGCATCTCGCTAAAAATAAAAAATCATCATGGGGTATAAGCTACAGCTACGCTAATTTGTGGCTTGCATTTAAAGCCATAAAACAAAGGCAAAACTATTCCCGGGTGCCGGAATACCACGAAGGTGATGCGAATTTCAGGATCAAAACTTCTGAAACAGGCATCATTAAGTACTATGGATATTTTAGCGCCAACCGTTTGGGTATTATTACACCCAGCATTGATACGGCAGGTTACCATGACGCGTTCAACATCAAAAACTTCAATATGTACCATAACCTTTCTTACAGGGAAAGCCTGGGTAGTGGATGGAAGCTCACTACCGGCATTTCTTATTCCACTAATAAGGATAATATTGAAGGCAGGTTGCAGGATGCTGCTGAAAAAGAAGCAGATATACCGGTACTTGCGTATAAAAATTTTGAGCTGGAGTCTCCGGGACAGTACTTCAATGCTAAAGCAGTAATTGATAAAAGGCTGATGGGCATTTCTGTTATCCGTTTTGGAGGAGAATATAATTACAGCAACGATAAATACCACTATACTTTATACAACGGGCAAAAATTCAGCAGCAGCATTGTTGATAATTTAAAAGCAGCGTTTGCTGAAACAGACATATATATTACGAATGATCTTGCCGCAAAGCTGGGCGGGCGGTTAGAACATTCATCTGTGCTTGATAAAACCAATATAGTGCCGCGTATTTCATTAGCGTATAAAACAGGTAAACAAAGCCAGGCTTCACTTGCCTACGGCACCTTTTATCAAAATCCGGAAAAGAAATACCTGCCTTCACCGGATACACTCACATTTTCAAAAGCTACGCACTATATAGCGCAGTATCAAAAAGTAACCGGCAAAACCACTTTCAGGGCAGAAGCATTCTATAAAAAATACAATGATCTTATTAAAACAGATATGGTTAACCCCGGGCAACAGGTAGCGATAAACAATAACGGTTATGGCTATGCGAAAGGACTGGAGATTTTCTGGCGCGATAAAAAAACAGTTAAGGATTTAGATTACTGGATATCATATTCCTACCTCGATACCAAAAGAGACTATACCAATTTCCCTTACGCTATTCAGCCAAACTTTGCAGCAAAGCATACGGCATCGTTGGTAATGAAAAAGTTTGTAACTAAATGGAAAACCGGTTTTAATATGTCGTATACTTATGCCAGCGGCAGACCTTACTACAACATTATGTATGATGGAAGCAACTATAAGTTTACAGATATGGGCAAAACAAAAGATTATAATAATGTCAGCTTCAGCTTGAATTATTTGCCTAATTTATTTAAGAAAGACAGTAAAACATTTACCGTTCTTGTATTAACAGTGAACAATATTTTTGGTATCAGCCAGGTTTACGGATACAATTATTCTTACGATGGATTGAGAAAAGCAGCGATACTGCCCCCTTCCAGAACATTTGTTTTTCTTGGCGCATTCTTTAGTTTCGGCATTGACAGAACAGAAGATGCTATTAATAATAATCTTTAAATTAAGTAAACATATTCCATACAATCCCTGTAGTATGGAGCAAATAATCAGATCTCTTGCAGGGGAGGGAAGAAAAGTATACATCATGAAGAAAATAATTTCAATGCTTGCAGCGTGCCTGCTGGTAGTAACCACAATGGCGCAAAATGAGAAATATGTAAATGCCATGCAGGCAAATCTTACAAAGTTTGACACTGTAAAAACAACAGCCGGTTTAATTGATCTGTCGAATGCATTTGCCCGTATCGGCGATGCAGAAAAGAACCAGTGGCTGCCTTATTATTACGCCGCATTGGCGCTCTCCCATGCCGGATGGACCGATCAATCGCTTGATAAAGATGCCAACGCAGAAAAAATAAAAGCCCTTTGCGCTAAAGCCGAAGCAATAGATGATAATGCTGAAATATGTGCGATAAGAAATATGGCAGCAACGCAGCAAATGCTTGTTGATCCTCAAACACGGTGGCAAACGTATGGCCCGGAAGGAGCAGCAGCAATGGAAAAAGGATTAAAGCTTGATCCCAATAATCCGAGATTACATTTTCTACAGGCGAGTGGTGTATTTAATACGCCTGAACAATTTGGTGGGGGAAAAGATAAAGCTAAACCAATGCTTGAAAAAACGCTGGAGTTGTTTAAAGCAGAAAACCCCAAGCCGTTATATCCTCGTTGGGGTAGAAAACAGGTAGAAGAAATGCTTGCCAGCTACAAATAATTAAACCTGAATTTTATAAATACCTCGTATGCAACAAAAAGAATTAACTGAACAGGAAAGCCTGAAGCTGATAACCGAAATGATCGGTAAAACAAATAGTCATTATCATGAAAGCGGCGCAAGCACTATTTTATGGGGCATGGTTATCAGTTTTTGTGCATTGGTAAGCTTTGCCCAATCTTTTTGGAATTTCTCTATCGGGTTTGATATATGGATATTAACATTTGTCGCAGTAGTTCCGCAAATATGGATCGGTATTAAAGAAGGTAAATCAAGGGTTGTAAAAACTTATCAGGAATCACATATTGATATAGTATGGATGGTATACGTGATATCTATATTTGCTATGCTTGTTTACGCGAATGTTGTTTCTTATACCAGTGCTAAGTTACTGGTGGGCGATGGCTTGGAAGTTTTTTCAAAAAATATATCAACCGGTGAAATAAAACCATACAGGATATTTCCTCCCAGTTTTTCTTCGGTTATGATGATTTTATATGCATTTCCTACATTAGCTACCGGCCTTATTACAAAATACAAGCCCTTAATTACCGGAGCATTGATTTGTTATACGTGTTTTGTTATTTCTTTGTTTACTTCGTTTACATACGATATGTTGCTTAGCGCCATCGCAACTATTTGCTGCTGGCTTATACCCGGGCTGATGCTTAGGAATAAATACCTCAAACAAAAGAAAGAGAAGGATGTTTAAAGATCTTGATCCAATATTACATTCACAATTGAGACTTGCGGTAATCTCGCTTCTGATAGGTGTTAAAGAAGCCGAATTTACTTTTTTAAAGGAGAAAACAAACGCTACAGCCGGCAATCTCAGTGTGCAGATACAGAAACTAAAAGAAGCAGGGTACATTGATGTGATCAAGAAGTTTAAAGACAATTATCCCCAAACCATTTGCAGGATTACTGCCAAAGGCATAAAAGCGTTTGAAGAATATGTAAAAAACCTGCAAGGCTATCTTGGTAAAAACAAATAAGCGCAGGTTTTATACTGCGCTTTTAAGGATATTAAAAAAAACGGGGTCATGTTGTAGCGGCTCTGATCAACTTTTGATCAAAGGCACCTTTAGCCTATCTTTACTGTTTACAAGTACTTCCAGAAAATAATTGCCTGGCATCATGTTTCCCGTTCCTTCCATCTCGTAACTATTAAATCCTTCGGTTCCTGTATCTTTCTGTTTAAAAATTTCATTACCGTCTTTATCTGTAATCCGCATTACTACCATTGCCTTGTTTTTTAGCTGAACGTTTATATGCAGGTTATTCAGCAATGTATTGGGTGTTACGCTTACCATGTTTAATACATCTGTATCATACAATTGCACAACCATCAGTTTTGAGTAACTTATTTTACCCCGGCTATCAATAATCTTAAGCCTGTAGATATTTGTCTGGCGCAACGGAGATTCATCTGAAAGGGTATATTCAGCCAGTGCTTTATCGTCAGAAAAAGAACCGATGGAATAAAAGTTTTTGCCATTGCGGCTGCGCTCAACAAAAATGCTGTAGCAGCAATTGCTTTTTACTTTGCAGGCCAGATCTATTTTGTTTTGAGCAGATACACCTGTAAAAGAGACAATTTCCACCATTGTGGCGGAATCGCTGCTGTGGGCTGTCTTTTCTTTTTTTAGTTTGCCATCATTGGCAAGTGTTGCAAGGGGTGTTGCGATTGCCCATGCGCACGCAAAGGCAAATACTTTAATAGTACCGATAATACGTTCCATTGTCTCGTGTTTAGTTGATTTGTTGTTGGGTACGGACAACGACTTGTCTTCGTATAATTACCGGTTTTAGTCAAAGGAGATCAAATAGTGTACGAATCTTTCTAAAGGTATTACTATTTTGAGGAGATGATCCAGTTTTTTAATGAAAGGCCCCCTAGACAAGGGGCCTTTTTCCGATTAGGAATTCACAACCTCTATATAAAAACTTAAATAATTTTTTAGATGTTGATTTCAACAATCTTGCTGAATGTGCAATTATCGTTTAAGTCAACCTGCTTAATTCTATAACTTACTTTCCCGCCTGATACACCTTTCATCTCATCTTTAAACTTATAATTTTTTATTTCCCTGCTGTCTTTCAGCGTAAAAAAAATAGCTATCGTTTTAAAATCCTCTCCGCCATTGCTTCTCTGTATCTCAAATTGTTTATTGTTCTGCTCTTTATCGGTAGCCCAGGTGATCTCTGCTTTTTTATTTACCAACTTTACTGCAACATCTTCAAAAATTGCTGAGGTTATAGTTTTGTTTTCTTTAGCATTAACAGTTACCTGGTAAGCAGGGTCAGTTGTTTCCGCTTTTGCGTATCCGAATAAAATGGTTGCTGCTGCTATGTAAATTAATACAATCAATTTTTTCATTTTTTCAATTTTAGAGGGGTGAATAATCAGTTACCACAGGTCGGGATCGGAGTGGTTTTTTAGAGCGATATTGAAAAAATGAATAGTGCTTAAGGTTAGATAGCAGAAATAATCTACGGTTAAGTGAAATGGTTATTATGATGCCGATTGTTAAATTGCCGGAGGATTTAATAAGGCTTTATCCAGGAGTTGCACTCAAATGTTTAACCATTATGTTGTGCGGATTTGTTTAGCAAATGTAGAGGATGAAGTTTCAAAACAAAAAAATTATTGTGTTTTTTTAGTTGATGTATGTCAATTAATAAATGCAGCCGATATAATGTTTTTTATCAGGTATTACAAATTGTTTTTCAACTCATGCAAATAAAAAAGGCGCTTTATTAAGCGCCTTATAATATAGAAAATAAATTACTAACGGTTACGCATACTTTGTAACACCGGGCACTGCCACAGGATAGAAGCCATCACTGTTGGGCAATACCGGAGGCGCCGCCGCAAAATCATATACTTTAGGGTGAATATCTATACCTGAATTAATGGCTTTATCCCATTCAATTACCTGGCCGCTATAGGTTGCCATGCGCCCCAAAATAGCTGTCATGGTGCTCTTCGCTCCATTTTCCGCATCCCAGAATTTGTATTCGCCTTTAGCAATGGCTGCAAATAATTCATCATGCTCTATTCTGATAAGGTTCGTTTTCTGTTTTCTTATCAAACTGGTACAAAACCTTGCCTTTATGATCGAGAATATTTGCATTGCCTGCAAATATTTTTCCTTTTGTACCTATCAGCAATTCATCAACCTTACTCATTGTTTTGGGTTGATGCCGGCATTGGCTATTCAGTATAGTGCCGTCTGCATAATGAAACTCAACAAAGTGATGATCGAAAATTTCACCATAATCCTTACCCGTTCTGACTTCCCTGCCGCCCATACCCTGTGCTTTAACAGGGTAAGTGCCTTTAAACCAGTTTATAACATCAATATTATGAATATGCTGTTCGTTGATATGGTCGCCGCAAAGCCAGTTAAAATAATACCAGTTACGCATCTGGTATTCCATTTCTGTTTGCCCTTCTTTACGCGGATGCACCCATACCCCATCATTATTCCACCATGCCTGGGCTGATGTAATATCGCCTATTAAGTCTTTGCGTTTAAATAATTCACGATAAGAATTTTGGTAATGGCGCTGCAAACCAACCACCACATTCAGCTTCTTTTGTTTGGCAATAGCCGCTGCTGCTAACACTTTCTGCACACCTGCAGGATCAGTAGCTACAGGTTTCTCCATAAAAATATGCTTGCCTTGTTTTACAGCTTCTTCAAAATGAATAGGTCTGAACCCCGGAGGCGTTGCAAGAATAACAACATCTGCAAGTGGAATTGCTTTAAGGTATGCGTCAAAGCCAACAAACTTCCTGTCAGCAGGCACATCAATTTTTTTAGCGTCAATTTCATCGCCTATTGATTTGTAAGCATTATCTAACCTGTCCTGGAAAGCATCGGCCATTGCAACCAGTTTTACATTTTGTTTGGTTGATAAAGCTTGTGTAGCTGCGCCTGTGCCCCGCCCGCCACATCCGATCAATGCTATTTTAATGGTATCGTCTGCACCGGAAAAATAATTTGCTTTTGTAAGCAATGGTGCTGCTATCAAACCACCGGCAAGGAGGGATGAACTTTTTACAAATTCCCTGCGGGTTGTTTGTTTGTTATTGGAATCATGCTGTTTCATATGTGTTGTTTTATATAATTATTACAATCATTTTTTTAGGTATTTATCGTAAAAAGCGTTTGCCTCCTCTGCCGTTGGCTGTTGCTGCGGACGAACAATGCGGAAGCCGACAAACATGGCATCTGTAAGCCACCAGCGGCTTCTCGGTATCTGCGGATCTCTTTTATTCCAGGATGGTTCTGAATGCTGGCGGCTGGCGCTGCGCAGATTTTCCGGCGCATCAAGGTAGCTGCCGCCTCTCACACTTCTTGGGTATCTTGTGCCGGGAGGAATTACCGGTTCTTTAGCATCATCACCAATCTTTTCAAAATATTTTTCATCGTATTGGTCAAGCGCCCATTCAGATACATTGCCTAACATATCATACAATCCCCAGGCATTAGGCTCTTTTTGACCAACTTTTTGATATTTATTTTTGCTGTTTCCTTTAAACCAGGCATACCTGCCTAATTCTTTTGGGTCATCTCCAAATGGATATACTGTAGTTGAACCTGCTCTGCAGGCATATTCCCATTCAGCTTCGCTGGGCAACCTGTAAAACACGCCGGTTTTTTTATACAGCCAGCGGCAAAACATCAGGGCCGCATCCTGGCTCATACTATTCACCGGGAAGCCGCCGGTTTTACCCATGCCCCAGCTTAAATCAATATACTGTGGTGTCGGGCGGGTTACTGCATCAACCTCAGAGCCAACAGGCGTGCCTTCATCCCTGAAAAACACATCAAAAATATCATGTGTAATTTCGTAAGCGCCCATCCATAAAGGTTCAATGGTAACTTTTCTTGAAGGGGTTTCATCCGCTTTTTTACTCTTGTCGGTATCGCTGCTTCCCATACTGAATGAACCGCCCTGTACAGGAACCATCTTAATTTCAAACTGTGTACCAGGAACTTTTTCGCTGTAAGGTTTAAATTCCTGTTGATTATTGTTTTGTGCAAATACACTTAAACTCATAATTGCCAATAATCCTGTAAAGCCTGGCTTTTTCACTCTTTCAAATATTTTTTTATGAGGATGAAAGGTAAGAAAAGAAATGATAAGGGCTTTGATTTTTTGAGAGATTTAGCAATGCAAACCATTGCAGCGATGAATGTCTTGTCAACCGTGAAATGTGAGAAGAGGAAGATCGTTTCACTTTTCATGATAGCATATGCATATAATTTTATTGACTTAGCACAGGTATAATAAAAAATGTTTCATCATTTTGATATAGTTTGCTTTACTTTAAGGTTTAAACGATAAATCCCATATGCAACGCAGAAATTTTTTACAAAACGGGCTTTTAGCAGGTGCATCCACTATTGTTGGATCAAGTGTTTTAGGTAATACTGATACAACCGTGAATGCCCGGGCAAATACACAGGCAGAAAAAACATTTAACCTGAATTATGCTCCTCACGATGGTATGTTTAAAAACAGCGGAGGCGCTGATTTTATTGACCAGATAAAATTTATGTACGACCAGGGTTTCAGGGCCATTGAAGATAATGGTATGACAGGCCGCCCTGTTGAACAACAAACAAAAATTGGTGAAACCCTTGCAAAGCTGGGAATGACGATGGGCGTTTTTGTTGTGCCTAAAGGCGGTAACGGAGAAAATACTTTAGCGGCAGGCAAGCAGGAGTTTGTTGATATATTTTTAAAAGGATGCCGCCAGTCGGTAGAAGTGGCAAAAAGGGTAAATGCGAAATGGGTAACCGTGGTTCCCGGCGATTTTGAAAGGCGTTTGCCTATTGGTGTGCAAACTGGTAATGTAATTGATGCATTGAGGAAAGGCGCAGAGATTTTAGAACCGCATGGTATAGTAATGGTGCTGGAGCCGCTGAGTGATACACCGAATCTTTTCTTACGTACATCTGATCAAACATATGAAATATGCAGAGGCGTGAACAGCCCTTCATGTAAGATACTCTATGATATTTATCACATGCAGAAGAATGAGGGAAATATTATTAAGAATATTGAAGCTACCTGGAATGAGATCGCTTATTTCCAAATTGGTGATAACCCCGGCAGAAATGAACCAACCACCGGAGAAATTAATTATAAGAATGTATTCAAATATATTCACAGCCGCGGGTATAAAGGCGTAATGGGTATGGAACACGGCAATTCTATTAAAGGAAAAGAAGGAGAAGCTGCTGTTATAAAAGCATACAGGGAGAGCGATAGTTTTCTTTAACAGAAAACCTTAATGTAATACAAAGGCGCAAAGAAAGTATCATTCAACTTTGCGCCTTTTTTTAGTATAATAATTAGCCTGCTGTCTCCTCAATATTTTCATCTTCTGCATTCCTGATAACAACATCCGACATTCGTTTCATTGGATTAGAACGATTTTCGGCATATGCTGATTTTTTAGCGAGTATATCAATTGCAGCATATACAGCTTGTCTTAATGATGATTCATCGCCACGGTTTTTACCGGCAATATCAAATGCGGTTCCATGATCAGGTGAAGTTCGTACTACAGATAACCCTGCAGTATAGTTAACGCCTTCCCCTTTTGCAAGCGATTTAAAAGGTATCAATCCCTGGTCGTGATACATGGCTAATACCGCATCAAATTTTTCGTGACTGCCTCTTGCAAAAAATGCATCGGCGCTATAGGGTCCAAAAGCTAAAATATTATTTTGCCTTGCTTCTTTTATCGCAGGCTTTATCTGTTCTTCTTCTTCTTTGCCAATCAGTCCCTCATCACCTGCGTGCGGGTTCAAACCAAGCACGGCTATTTTAGGCTTATCTATCCCGAAATCTTTCTGCATGCTTTCTTTCATCAGCACCAGCTTTTTCAGAATAGCCTGACGTGTTACTGCTGCTGCCACTTCCTTTACCGGAATATGTTCGGAAAGCAATCCAACCCGCATATTATCTGCGCACATCAGCATTAATACATCATCAACCCCAAAAAAACTTTTCAAAAAAGGCGTATGCCCGCTGAATGAAAATTCTGGCGACTGCACATTCTTCTTATGGATAGGCGCTGTAACCAACCCGTTAATATTACCCGCCTTTAAAGCATGCACGGCAGTTTGTAAAGATTTTACGGCATACCTGCCGCCAACATCTGTAAGCTGCCCGGGTGTAATATTTACTTCTTCTTCCCAGCAGTTATAAATATTAATCTGCTTTTGGTAAGGCCTGGTTATATCTTTAAGATTTTGAAAATTGAAATTTATTTCCGGTAAAGTTTTCCGGTAAAAATTGATCACTTTATTTGATGCGAAAATTACCGGTGTACAAATATCCAGCATCCGGGTATCAGAAAAGGTTTTTATGATCAGCTCAATGCCAATGCCGTTTAAATCTCCGCAGGAAATGCCTATTACCGGTTTGTCATTTGTGTTTGACATAATTAAAAATTGAGCAGCGAATGTACACTTTTGTAGCCTTTTATACACTATTTCGTACTTTTAAGCCCTCAATGTATACGTTAAAAAAATCATTAGGGCAGCACTTTTTGAGGGATGAGCATATGGTGCTGAAAATTATTGCCGCACTAAAAGAAAACTTCTTTACACAATTATTGGAAATTGGCCCCGGGGGAGGAGCGCTTACCAAACATCTTATTAATATACCTGCCATTGATTTTAAAGCAGTTGAACTGGATGATGAAAAAATAGCCTTTCTTGAAAATACCTATCCTTCCCTGAAAGGGAAAATCATGCACAACAGTATACTGGACATTGACAAACCATTTGAGGGAAAATTTACAGTGATAGGCAATTTCCCTTACAATATATCTTCCCAAATACTTTTTAAAATACTGGATTGGAAAGATGATGTTGAAGTAACGATCGGTATGTTTCAGAAGGAAGTGGCGCAACGTATAGCGGCAAAACATGGCAATAAGACTTATGGCATATTAAGTGTGCTGATACAGGCTTTTTTTGATGTGGAATATTTGTTTGAAGTGCATGAAAACTGCTTTAATCCGCCTCCTAAGGTTAAGAGTGCGGTTATAAGGCTTGTTCCACGAAAAACACAATTGAATATTACGGATGAAGCAAAATTCTTCAGGCTGGTAAAAACTGCGTTTAACCAGCGCCGTAAGATGCTTCGCAACGCGGTAAAAAGTTTGTTTGATGAACAAGCCCTTGCACAACCAGTATTTAATAAACGTGCCGAACAGTTAAGTATAAACGATTTCGTATCCTTACATCATTTAATGCATTAACAGAAAAAAATATACTCCTTAAACTTTTATGAAGAAAGCAATTGTTACCGCGAAAGTGCATCAATACCTGGTAGATACCCTGGAGCAAAAAGAATATACCGTTGTATACAAACCACAAATAACCTACAACGAGCTGGAAGAGGAAATTAAAGACGCTCATGGGCTGATTGTTACCACCCGCCTTAAAATTGATCGTGCAATGATCGATAAAGCGCCTGCATTAAAGTGGATTGGCAGGTTAGGTAGCGGCATGGAGTTGATTGATGTGGCTTATGCGGAAAGCAAAGGTATTCAGTGCGAGAGCAGCCCCGAAGGCAACAGGAATGCGGTGGGAGAGCAGACCCTCGGTGTTTTGCTGTGCCTGATGAATAAAATATGTTCCGGCAGCCGGGAAGTGGCAGAAGGCAAATGGATAAGAGATGCAAACCGCGGCACCGAACTAACCGGAAGAACAGTGGGCATTATTGGCTTCGGAAATGCGGGTGGCGCTTTTGCCAAGCTGTTATCTTCTTTTGATGTAGAGATACTGGCATATGATAAATACAAATTTGGATTTGCAGAAGGCAAAGTACATGAGGCTGCCCCTGAACAGATAGCCCGTTATGCGGATGTGATCAGTATGCATGTACCACTGACGGATGAAACTTTTCATATGGCAAATGATACCTTCTTTAATGCGCTGGAAAACAAACCATATTTTTTAAATGCCTGCCGGGGCAAGGTGCATGATACGGCTGCAGTGATTAATGCGCTGAAAAACGGTAAGATAGCAGGAGCGGGACTGGATGTGCTGGAAAATGAGAAGCTTGATACTTATACTGCAGCAGAAAAGGAGCAGCTTAACTGGCTTACGTCGCAACCCAATGTTATTGTTACGCCACATATTGCCGGCTATAGTCATGAGGCTTTCTTTAAAATGGCCAAAGTGGTATTAGATAAGATTCGCTTATAAATACAACAAAAAAGCTACGCCTGCACGAATGTTTTTTTTAATATGGGAATTTATTCGTGGCAGTTTCAAAGCCCGCAGGACTTTTCATGTACAGAATGAATACGACAGCATATTAGCCCTGGCATGACACACATACTGGTTTCACAACATTTTATGGCTTAATAGCTTGTTTCATTCAAATTTTTATTACTTTTGTTGTCACACTTAAATGCAACGCTTCGGGGTGAAAACCTGGAGCGTTGTTATTTTTTACTTTTTTATAACCAAAAAAGAAGTCAGCCATGAGCGAAGTAATGTATGTTACCCAGGAGACTTTGGAGCAATTGAAGGCCGAGTTACAAAAGATGAAAGGCATTGACAGGCCTGCTGCTTCCAGAGCAATTGCTGAAGCCCGGGAAAAGGGCGATTTAAAAGAAAACGCGGAATATGATGCAGCTAAAGAAGCGCAGGGAATACTTGAAGCAAGGATTGCTAAACTTGAAGGTGATTTAGCCAATGTTCGTATTCTTGAAATTGATAGTATTGATACCAGCAAGGTGAGTATACTTACCAAAGTAACCTTAACGAACCTGAACACTAAAAAGAAGGTTACTTACCAGATTGTTTCTGAAAAAGAAGCCGATCTTAAATCAGGAAAAATTTCTGTTACTTCTCCTATAGGACAGGGTATTTTGGGTAAGCAAATTGGTGATGTTGCTGAGGTTAAAGCACCCGCAGGGTTACTCAAATTTAAAATTGAAGATATAGCGGTATAATATTTTAACTGAATTGTAGTGAAGACAGACCCGGCAGTAAAGCCGGGTCTTTAATTTAATGTAGTTACTTTCACATCAGGAGTTAAACATCAGTCAAAATATAATGATGATGATTTTTGCATGCTACCTTTTAAATGAATGTTTTGAGGGCACATTTCAATTCCTTATGCCAGGACATATTTTAAATGTGAGAAATTGAATACACCCCGTTTTGATGAGAACCCGGAAATTAAGTTATTTGGTATAGTTTTAAATTATGATAAAAAGCTCAGGCGTTTTGAATGATGAGCACATGCTCTGGCAACCGCTCAACACAAAAAATTGATCTGCTTAATGCGCCTCCAGCCAATTCTCACCTTCTCCCACTTCTGCAATGATTGGTACATCATTGGGTAAAACCATTGCGGTTTGCATGCTTTCTATAATCAAAGCTTTCAATTCATTTGCCTCAGTTCTTGTAGCATCAAATATCAATTCATCATGCACCTGCAAAATCATTTTACTGCGCATATTTGCTTTCTTCATGGCATTATGCACTTTGGTCATTGCCAGTTTAATCATATCTGCAGCCGTTCCTTGTATGGGTGAGTTAATAGCATTGCGCTCAGCAAAACCACGAACCGTAAAATTGGAGGAGTTGATATCACGCAGCCAGCGTTTGCGCCCCATCAGCGTTTGCACATACCCGTGCTCTCTTGCAAAATTGATGGTATCGTCCATATAGCGGCTAATGGCTGAAAATTCTTTTTTATAATTATCAATAATTTCTTTCGCTTCTGTACGACTGATGCCTAAATTATCCGCTAAGCCAAATGCGCCCTGTCCGTATATAATACCAAAGTTCACGCTCTTTGCTTTATATCGTTGTTCTTTGGTAACCGCTGTTTCTTCTACGGCATATACTTTAGCCGCTGTAGCTGCATGAATATCTTTTCCTGATCTGAATGCCCCGCACATGGCAACATCTCCGCTTATCGCAGCCACTATACGCAATTCTATTTGAGAATAGTCGGCAGACAACAATACATGATCCTTATCTCCCGGCACAAACGCTTTTCTTATTTCCCTTCCCTTTGCTGAGCGAACCGGGATATTCTGCAGGTTAGGATTATTGCTTGCCAGCCTGCCGGTTACTGCTACTGCCTGCCCATAAGTAGTATGTACCCTGCCTGTTTTTTTATTTACCATTAAAGGCAATGCGTCAATATAGGTAGACTTTAATTTAGTAAGCTCCCGGAAAGTAAGAATATCTTCTGCTATTTTATTTTGATGAGATAGTTTCTGCAGCACATCTTCTCCGGTTGCATACTGGCCTGTTTTCGTTTTTTTTGCTTTAGGATCAAGCTGCAGTTTTTCAAACAATACTTCACCCAATTGTTTGGGCGATGCCAGGTTAAAACGAACCCCGGCCTGCAGATACACATTTTCCTCTGCCTGCTTTGCCTCAGCTTCCAGTTCTTTTGAATACTCTTTTAAAAAATCAGTATCTATTCTCACACCTTCATATTCCATATCCGTCAATACCTTTACCAAAGGGTTTTCTACTTCATAAAATACTTTTTCTACTGCCTTTGTTTTCAATTCAGGTAAAAGCACATTTTTTAACTGAAGTGTAATATCGGCATCTTCCGCGGCATAGTCTTTTATCTTGTCCAATTCCACGTCGCGCATATTACCCTGTTGCTTTCCTTTCTTTCCAATCAACGCTTCAATATGCACAGGTTCATATCCCAAATACTGGGCGCTCAGCATATCCATGCTGCGTTTTCCATCAGGCTCAATTACATAATGTGCCAGCATGGTATCAAATAATGCTCCTGCAATATGTACATCATACCATTTCAATACCAGCATATCAAACTTTATATTCTGTCCAACCCATGTTATTGCAGGATCACCCAATACCGGCCTTAGTATCTCCAGTATTTTCAATGTCTTTTCCCGCTCCGGCGGGCATGGAATGTAGTATGCCTCACCTGGTATCCAGGCAAAACTTATACCTACCAGTTCAGTATCATTCGCATCAAGCCCGGTTGTTTCGGTATCAAAACATATTTCCTTTTGCGATGAAAGCTGCTGTACAAATTCAACCAGTTCTTTTTCTTCAACTATTGCTTTATATGTATGCGGTGTATTGTGTATTGTTCTTAAGGCTGTTGTTTCCGCAGCAGTGTTTTCAGCACTATCAGCAGGTTCATTTACCTGCTCTTCGGGAGTTTCAACAACTACTGTATTTCCAAACAGATCCGCCTGCACAACAGTTGGCGCAGATTTTTCTGTGCTCACCCTTGCCGCAATGGGTATTGTTTCACCAAGCAGGCGTTGCGATATGGTACGAAATTCAAGTTGTGTAAAAACATCTTTGAGTATATCCTTATTCCATTCCTTTACTTTAAAATCTTCTTCATGAAAAACCACCGGCACATCGGTGATGATCGTTGCCAGCTTTTTGCTGAGTATGGCGTCTTCTTTCCCTGCTCTTATTTTCTCTCCCAAAGCTCCTTTAATATTATCTGCCGCGGCAATGACGCTTTCAAGTGTTCCATATTCTGCCAGTAATTTAGCGGCGGTTTTTTCGCCTACACCTTTAATACCGGGAATATTATCTACCGCATCGCCCATCAATCCCAATACATCAATTACCTGGTCAACGCTTTTAATACTCCATTTGGCACATACTTCTTCCGGCCCCATTATTTCTACATCGCCGCCCTGGTAGCCGGGTTTGTAAATTTTTATTTTATCTGTTACCAGTTGTCCATAATCTTTATCTGGCGTTACCATAAACACGTCATATCCCGCTGCTGCAGCCTGCCTGCTTAGTGTACCAATAATATCATCTGCTTCATGCCCGTCAGACTCAATAACAGGTATACTAAATCCTTCAATAATTTTTTTGATATCAGGAATGGCGGCTATCAGGTCTTCAGGCGCTTCCTGCCGGTTTGCCTTATAATCGGCAAAATCGGCATGGCGCACCGTTGGTGCATGGGTATCAAAGCAAACCGCCATGTGCGATGGCTTTTGATTATTGATAAGCTCCACTAAAGTATTGGTAAACCCAAATTGTGCGTTAGTATTATATCCTTTTGAAGTGATGCGCGGATTACGCAACAAAGCATAATATGCCCGGAAGATCAACGCCATTGCATCTAATAAAAACAGTTTCTTGCCCATTTAGCTAAGGTAGGAATTTGAAGGAGAAAAGAGGTAATTGAGTCAGGGATTTCGCTTTTAGAAAAATGTTATATACCTCAATACACTAGTCACTTAGTTAAGTAACAAAAGAAACTTTATAAAGGGAATTGAGATTGCTTTGCCGCGCAACAGGTTGATATCTCAAGATTGATCATGCGGCGCGCAATGACGAGCTGGAGGTTGAATAGCTATACACTTTGATTCAGTGCTGACGACAAAATACAAACACTCTCGCCGTCTTTGCGAGTCCGCCGGCATGAAGATTTGAATTGAAGACATCTTGCGGCGGGCGAAGCAATCTGCTGTAGCTTCCGCAAATTGACATTGCCTTAGGTTTTTTAAAAGCGAAATCCCCGGGAACTGAATCACATAATGTAAATAACCCATAAAGCATCCATAGTGTGCAGGTGTGTTTAAAAAATGAGAGGTTAGCTAACTAACCCCTCTTGCCGTTGCTGATGATTACTATATGAGCCCTAAAACTTATTTTGTGCAATCAATTATATAATTGCCCGACCCCAGTTGTAATATTATTTTGCCCGCATCAACACCTTTACCTTTTTCGGTTTTATAGTGACTGAGCGGCTTGCCATTGAGCTGTATACTTTGAATATTATCACAAGGAATATATACGGTAGCTTCGGTATTAGGAGGTATAGAAAATTTCCAGTTGAATGTATTATGCTCATTGATCTTCCATTCGCTTTTAATAATACCATACAACGATTTAAATGAACCTTTCACAGCAGTTAGATCACCTACAGGTTCTGGCTTAAGCATAATATGCTTAAAGCCAGGCTGAGCAACATCGTAGTTAATGCCGGCTAATGTTTGATAACACCATGCTTCAAAATTGCCAGATAAGATTTTTTGACTTTCTCCATTCATGCCTGGCCCGGTAGTATCTGAATTCCACAACTCCCAACTGGTAGTAGCACCTTTTGATATCATATAGCCCCAACCGGGTAAATCAGTTCGTGTGGCTATCGTATATGCCACTTCAGGATGCCCGATATTGGTGAGTACCTGCATCTGCCATTGCATACCTATCAGCCCTACAGAAGTATGACCATGCCTTGTAACCATAATATCTTTCACAAGATTATCCACCACTTTGTTATATTGTTCTTTTGGAACCAGCCCGAAAACTAACGGCAATACGTATGCGCATTGCGACCCGCTTTCATATACACCGGTTTCTTTATGCAGAAAGCGGTTATTGAAACCTACAGCTATTTTATCTGCCAGTTCTTTAAGAGTTTGCTCATCATTTTGATATCCTAATATTTTTGCTGCACGTTCTACTATTCTGCAATTGTTATATAAATAGGCTGTACCCAGCAATCCTTTGGGAGTTTCCTGCCCTGATCCACCCATGTTCAACGCATTTACCCAATCGCCGTAATCACATTTATCTGTAGTATAATCAGGTTTCAGATATGCTTTTGCAGTAAACTCCACAAACCGTTTCATCATGTTATAATTGCTTTGTAGTATCCTTATGTCGCCGTAAAAACTATACATCCAATCTGGTATGATAGTGGCAACGCTGGGCCATAAAATCCCTTTACTGTTAAATGTCCAGTAGGGCGGTAATATTTCCTGTAAACTGCCATCTTCTCCCTGGTGTGCGCGGTAATTATGTAAAAAGTGATCATAAAAATTTTTTACATTGTAAGCCCAGCCTTCGCTTTCCGAAGTTTTGGAAGGATGCCCGCTCCAGGGCATTCTTTCATCACGATCAGGCTCCATAGGCAGGCTCCTGTTTTGCATTCTTGTGCCCCAATGTGCATTAAGATATACCCGGTTAAGCAATGTATTTGATGATTGAAAAGTCCCGGTCTGCTCAAAATCAGTATGTATCACCAACCCTTCAAAATTTTGTGTTGTTGGTATGCCCGGAAATCCTTCTACCTGCACCCATCGCGTAGCATTTCCTTTAAACCGTGGATGCCATACTTCCAGTCCTTCTCCTTTTAATGTATAAACATCCATATTAAGTGCACTCCTGTCGTTTTGATATTTTAATGTACCATCCGGTAAAACATTAAAACTGGAATGCATTTTAACTATAGTGCCACGCGGCCCGGAAACTTTCAGCCGGACTGATCCATAAAACGATTGTCCGAAATCTACCATCCATATACCGGGCTTAGGCTGCAAAATCTGTTTAGGCTGCAAAACTTCGGTTATACGCACAGGCTCTACCAGTTGTGCTTCCATTTCGCCACCGGGCGCCGGCATTATTTCTGCCTTCTTCCATTGGCTGTCATTAAATCCTGCATTACACCATCCAGGCATTTCCATTCCTGCATCATATTCTTCACCATCATATTCGTTGTTTGCACGTATAGGACCATCTGCGGTAGCCTTCCACTTATCATCTGTAACAATAATATCTTTGGTTCCATCAGTATACTGAATATGCAGTTGCATCAATGCGCGTGGATAACCATAATTATGCATTGGTACCGGAACTTTTTTTCTGGGAGCAAAAAAACGCCCGTTGCCTAAAACCATACCTATCGCATTGGCTCCGTTTTTTAATTGCTGTGTAAGATCAAAACAATTATATAACAATCTTTTATTATAGCCTGATAGCGCAGGGTTCATCAATTGATCGTTGAGCAGGCGCCCGTTTACATACAAATCATAAAACCCAACGCCACATATATATGCATAAGCTTTCGCAATTTTTTTAGATACTTTAAACTCTTTTCTCAGCATCCTGGCGGCAAGTCTCCTGTGTTCTGTAACGGTATCTTTAATTTCATCATCGCCGTTTAACCCAATCCATTTTCCTGTCCATTCTTTTTGAGAAAGCAAGCCCATTGACCACATAGCAGGTTCGCTCCATAACGAAAGCTGTTCTTTGTTTCTATCTGAGCTTGTCCATATCCTTACTTTCCAGTAGCATTGTTGCTGTGATGTAAGATGCTTTCCCTGGTATATAACATGAGCGGAGTTATCTGAAATAATTTTTTTAGCATTCCACAGGTCTCCGATATTTTTTTTCAATAATGCCGGAGAAGAAGCTACCAATACCTGGTAACCGGTTTGTTTAATGTTTGTAAGCATTGTATCACTGGCGGTAATCAACCATCCTAAATGTGGCTGAATTCTGTCAATGCCCAGTGGGTTGTTTAAGTATTCGCAACGAAGTTCTATTGCGTAAGGAGGGAGGGGTTTTGAATTGCCCTGAGAAAATAAAAACGCAGTGCCAAAGAATAAAATAAAAACGATTGTCAAAAAACATCTACTCATCGTTCAATTTTTTTAGTACCCACTGCTTATTATTTAAAAGATACAGGAGATGTTACAAAGCATCTCCTGTATTATATTAGTATACAATTTTAATCGTATCCCGGGTTTTGAACGAGGCTTGTATTGATGAGCAGTTCTCTTGCAGGGATAGGGTAAAGTAATCTGTATTCAGTAACATTAAATGCAGCGGGCAATATCCAGCCATAAATAGCTTTTAACAGGTTGCCCTTGTTTGTTGTTGCCTCAATGGCTTTGCCGGTACGTATAAGGTCCAGCCACCTGTGATTTTCGAACGCCAGTTCATGACGCATTTCATCTGCAACATTATCTTCGGTAGCTTCAGCCACACTGCTCAGCCCGGCCCTGTTGCGCACTGCGTTGAGGTAGGGCAATGCTTCTCCTGCTTTTCCTTCCTCCACTAAACATTCTGCCAGTAATAATAAAGCACCTGAATACCTGAAAACAGGAAAATTATCAGGCGTATTAAATGATACGGAATATGGCGGATGAAAATATTTTTTAATCATATACCTGAAAGCTGATCCGGCAGCAGGTGTATAGTTTACCGGGCTCTTTAATGCGGTGATGGTAAAATCTTCCACCCCGCTTATAGTGCCTTCTACCACTGCTACAGAAGCAGGAAGTCTTTCATCTCCCGTTTCATAAGAAGCTACCATTTCATCCGTAGGTACATTCCATCCGCTCCAGATATTCATTTGTCCGCCATCATATCCCATAAGAAAAGCTGTATTGGTAGCTTTAGGCATAAACACCCACGCAAATTCACTTTGTTGCCCACTTACCAAATCCGACATGTACTGAACATCAAAAATTGACTCACTGCTATTTTTATTTGCAGGATCAAATACATCTTCATAACTGGAGAGCAGTGCATAATTCATGTTGGTGATGTCTTTCAGCTCCTGTTCTGCATTTGCGTAATCACGCGAAGGCTGCGTCATATATACATAAGCCGACAGCATTTTAGCGGCGCCCTTGCTTATTCGTCCGGTTTGAGGAAATGTGGTAACAACAGGCAGCAATGGGATAGCAGCATCAAGATCAGTCCGTATCTGTGCATATATTTCATCTACAGTGTTCCGGGCTTTAAATGATTCCTCAGCAGATTTTATCTGATCAAGATGCAAAGGAACGCCACCATAGTGAGTTACCAGGTCAAAATAATAAAAAGCCCTCAGGAATAAAGATTCACCCGTAAGCGTATCTTTAGCTCCCTGCGATAGAAAAGTATTATCGGTAAGCTGGTTTAAGATAGTATTCACCTGTGAAATACCGGAATAGTCACTTGTCCACCTGCTGCCGGGAGAGTTAGCTACTGCACTTGATAACGCATTATCCAAAAACTGGGGGTAGGCTTCACGGTGAGGTTCAAACCCACGGTTGGCCTGGTAAATAGTAAAAAAGGTATTGTCCGACCTCATTTCATCTTCATAAATAGCAACTTTAACTACAGCACGTAAAGGAACATATGCTGCATTCATAGCCTGCATAAATTGAGAATAGTCTTTGAAAAATGAAGCTGAGCTGAGAGATGTGGGTGGTGTAAGGTTTAGGAAATCCTTACTACAGGAAAACAGGAACACCATTGCAGATATTATAAGCAATATTTTATTCTTCATATAATAATTTTAAGTGCAGATTAAAAATTAACATTTACACCTAACGTATATACTTTAGCTATAGGGAAGGCTGTAAAATCCCTTCCGATCCTTAATCCATCTAACCCATACAATCCTATTTCCGGATTCATGCCGGGATACCTGGTAAACATAAACGGATTTTGAGTGGTGAAGTAAACACGGATACTTTTAATTGTTTTGTCTGTTGAAAGCGGAACCTGGTAACCCAGCGTAATATTTTTTACCGCGAGGTAAGTGCCGCTGAACACCTGTCTTGTAGTAAAGTTCCTGAAGTCTGCTGTAGTGCCCGCTCTTGTACGCGGGTATATACCATCGCCGGGATCCTCTTCTGATCTCCACCTGTTTACTACTCCTTTTCTTACATTAAATACACCATCAAGATTTTCTGTTGACTGAAAGGCATCGTCTGCTATATCGTTACCTACAGAGCCGGATATTACAACACTCAAATCAAAATTTTTATACCCGAGTGTATTGGTTATGCCAAACAAAAGGTCCGGATTAGGATTGCCGATCCACGTTCTGTCATTCGCATCTATTACACCATCCGGTTTTCCATCAGCCCCGCTTACGTCGGCAAATCTGGCAGTACCAACCATTGAAGTTGCGTCATGAGGTTGTGTTTCCCATTCCTGCTGGGTCATGTAAACGCCTGTATTGATATATCCATAAAACAAACCAATGGGATGTCCAACTGCTGTTCTGTTATCATCCCAGTACTCTGCATAGCCCCCGATTGGAGCATTATTGGTACCCAGTTTTTTTACAATATTCCGTGGGATGGAAATATTAAGATTGGTATTCCAGGTAAGTTTACCTGTTAAATTCCTGGTATCAACAGAGAACTCATGTCCCCAAAAGTCAAACCGCCCGATATTAGAAGTAATAGTGCTGAAGCCTGATTGTACAGGTATATCAATTCCATATAATAAACCATCTGTTTTCTTGCGGTAATAATCATATGAAAATGCAATGCGGTCATTTAACAGCGATAAATCAAACCCTATATCGTAGCCTGTAGTGGTTTCCCATGTAAGATCTGCATTGCCGATACTGTTTAGCGTGCTACCGGAAGCTAATGTATTATTAAATACATAGTTGCTCTGGCTTACGCCTGCGAGGTAGGTATAGTTACCAATATTATTATTACCAACCTTACCCCAGCTACCTCTTAATTTTAAGAAGTTTATGGCGGGAATACTTTTCATGAAGTTTTCATCAGATATTACCCAGCCCGCGGAAACAGAAGGGAAAGTTCCATACCTCCTGTTGGAACCAAATTTGGATGACCCATCACTTCTAAGCGCTACTGATAAAATGTATTTGCCATCATAATTGTAGTTTATTCTGCCTATATAAGATAGCACTGAATATTCTGAAGCTGCAACTGTTCCCACCCTTGTAGCTGCAACATTTAACCACTCTATATTATCATCAGGAAACTGGGACGCACTGATGCTGCTGCTTTCTGCACTTACTTTTTGCGCAGTATATCCAACAAAAGCTTCAATATTGTGTTTTTGTGCCAGTTGCTTATTGTATGTTAGCGTATTCTCTGTCATCCAGGAAGTAAAAGCACTGGTAGCATAACTTCCGGATGCAGAAGCTGCTGGTAGGGGACCTCCCAGTATGATTGAAGGTCTGAACGTCCTGTTATTGGTGCTGTTCATATTAACACTAATGCTGCTTTTAAATTCAAGCCCGTCTGTTATTTTATATTTACCATATGCATTACCAATTAACGTGAGCATTTTATTGGGGTTAACTGTCAGCATCAATACATTATAGTAATTGGGTGTGGAGAACATGCCCGGCGGTGCAAAACCAATCGGGTAAGTTCCATCATCGTTTTTATATTTTAATGCCGGGTCGCTCAGGTAAGCAACCTGTATAATATTACGCCCGTTACCGAGGTTGGGCGTAATATTATCTATTTGATAAGTAACAGCGGAGTTTAACCCAAAGGTCAATTTATCAGAAGCATAAAAGGTATTATTGTTTGATGCGGTGAACCTGCTGGACCGTTGATTGATCATTACACCCTCCTGCTTATTATAGCTGATACCAACTACAGAGCGCACATATTTGCTTCCGGAAGAAAGCGATAAACTATAATTCTGCATCAATGCTTTTCTCAATAATACATCAAACCAGTCTGTTCCTTCAGCGGGATCAATTTGTTCAGGATTTTGATATTGTTCGGGAACGCCTCCGGTATAACCTTCATATTTTGCAGCATCTTCATAATACTCCTTCTTGAATTGTGCAAATTCCCGCGCATCCATCAGGTCAGGCCTGCCTCGTTTTGAAACGCTTTGCAATCCAAGATAACTGTTGAACTGAATACTGCGCTGCCCCGCTTTTGCCTGCTTTGTGGTGATAAGCAGTACCCCGTTAGCCGCTCTTGAACCATATAGTGATGAAGCGGCAGCATCTTTTAATACGCTCACAGATTCTATCATATCAGGATCGATAGTATTCAATCCGCTTTCAATAGGAAACCCGTCTACTACTATCAACGGGCTGTTTCCTGCATTGATTGAAGCAGCACCACGTATACGTATTGCCATATTTGCCCCGGGCTGGCCTGTATTCTGATTAATTTGAACACCGGCTAATCTACCCTGTAGTTTCTGACCGACATTCGTAACCGGTATATCTTTTAATTCTTTACCGTTAATGTTGGCTATAGCTCCGGTAATCTCTCTTTTTTTCTGGGTACCATAGCTTACCACTATTACTTCACTCAAATTTTGAGACACAGCCCCGAGACTGATATTAATATCATTATCATTATTTGCTACAATTGTTTTGGGATTGTAACCTGTGAAGGTGAACACTAAAGATGCGCCTTTAGCCACATCAATATTGTAAACCCCGGCACTATTGGTTTTAGTTGCTTTGGTGGTGCCGGCAACTGATACAGTAACGCCTGCTAACGGGCTGCCACTGGCAGAGTCAGCAACTATACCGGAAATTTTTAAAATATCCTGCGAAAAAGAGTAACAATGAAAAGCCAGTAGTAAGATCAACATCATACCACACCTCTTCCATGTTGAAAATGGCAATCCTCGTTTTTTCATAATAAATTAATTTTTGGTTTAATCAGAATTGTTGCTGCTTGTAAGAAAAAAGATTTTGGAATATTAAAAATGTTATGTGATAAAATTACTGTAGCAATACTTCAATTAAAATGTACATCCTGACAATTCATTTATACTTTTTGGCGAAATATATTTGTATAATTAAGAGACAGATTAAACAATTGCAATCATTGACAATTTTTAAAAATCGGCTACTTCAGTTCGTACCGGCATAGCTCCCGCATACACCCATATCATATACATTTCTTTTTGATATGGATTAATAAAATAATGTGGAAGCCCGTGCGGTTGTAAGGCTGTGGAAAAATCAGAAAGTAAATATTTATTCTGTTGCGTTACGCAAATCGCTTCTCCTGAAACGATGCATATGGATTCATCAAATGAATGAAAATGCGCAGGTAGTCTTCCGTCTTTATAAAAAATTCCCAGCCCGCCACTCATGCCAACACCACTGAGCATGCTTTCATTAAAGTAATCAATAAATGCCGTGCTGCTGCCTGCATTATACCGGGTGGCAACATTATAGCGGGTAATATATTCTTTGCGGGATTTTCCGTTTAAATCATCAGGCATTGTTATATATGTTTCAAATATTTCTTCACTGGCATTTCTTTCCGGAACAGATACCGGCATCGCAATATGAAATATGGCTTTTTCTGCGGGTGAATTGTTGATCACTTTATGCATTACATTTCCCGGAATGGTAATATTGTCATATTGCTGTAAGTGATACCTGCGATTTTCAACTTCCACTACTGCGCTCCCTGTTAATAAAGTGATAGATTCTGCATGCGGGTGTGTATGGGCAGGTAATGATTTGCCCGCATCAAACGTAACAATAGCGGTAAACAGGTTAACAGCATTATTGTGCGCGCCCACCTGTGCTTCGCATATAATACCCGGAGCTAATTCGGCAATAGCCCCGGAACCAATTGGATTAATAATTTCCAATCTTCCGTCTGCAGAACCGGAAGTCATCGTTGATTGTATACTCATAAAATAATTAGAGAAAAGAATGAATTGTTTTTAAAATGAGCCCCGCATCTGTTCCGATGGCGAGCATACGAAACCCCTGCTGATACCTGTGATCCCTGTCTTCTTTTGAGCGTATCATCACACCGCAATTTTTACCGGCGGCAATAATTTTATCTTTTAAATCATTAATGGTTTCCGCAATTCCTTTGCCCTCCCATTCGCCGGCGTGCCCTGCTGATGCGGAATAGTCAGCAGGCCCGAAGAAAATTATTTCGGTATTATCTGCTCCGATGATCTCATCAATGTTTTTACCTCCTTTTACCGATTCAATAATGGGAATCATCATCAGGTGTTTATCAGCGTCAGCAACATGTTGGGCAAATGCACTGCCCCATTTTGTTGCGCGTTCTGCGCCGATACCGCGTATACCGTTGGGAGGATACCGTGCATAGGCAAGCGCTTTATTCCAGTCGTCAACAGTTTCAACATGCGGCACTACTATACCATCTGCACCAATATCCAATACACGTTTAATAATGCCTTCATCTATATGAGAGATTCTTACCAATACAACCGTATTGCTGCGCACAGCCGCTCTTATATGTTCTGTAATATTGTGCCAGTCCAGGTGTCCGTGCTCTGCATCAATCACTATCCAGTCTAACCCGCAATGCACAGCTATCTCGGTAATGGATGGCGATTCAAGTGTTATCCATATGCCGTATACTGCCTGTTGAGCAGCCAGTTTTTTTCGCATCAGTTCCAGTGCGGCTGTTTTCATTATGGATTTATTTTTGAATGCTTTTTAAAATAATATCTCTCAGTAAAATTGTTTCACTCAATGTATCGGCTTCATTGCATTGCTCCCATTTGATCCATATATATTCCAACCCTATCCAACCTTCAAAATTGCCTGCTTTCAGTTGCTGCACAATTTTTCCATAATCAATAATATTTTCGGCTACTGATGACTGTAATCTTCCGGGTTTTGCACCACGGGCATGAAAATGATTGGCATAAGGAATCAATATATCTGTTTCCTGCTGGGAATAACCATTCCTGATAAAATGCGTATAATCGAGTGTGATGTAAAGCCCCGGTACCGATTTTACCAATGTTACTACATCCGCGGGTTTTGTATATCGGGAACCCACATGTGCTTCAACAGAAAAAGAGAGATTGGTTTTACCTGCCTGCTCTACGCGCCAGTTCAATTCTTCATAACTTCTTTGTACGGAATCTTCAGGAGATTCAATTCCAGGAAATGCCATACCCGGCAAACAGGTGATATGTTCTGCCTGCGCATATTGCGCATATTCTATCAACTTCAAAAATTGCGCTCTTGCAAACCTTCTTTTATTTGCATCCGGATGGTTAATGGCAAACTTAGCCAGGTCGTTATCAAGCTGTAAATAGATGTCAGCAATCATCAACCCGCGATCAGAAGCTTTTTGGTGGAGCAGCTTTGCATTTTTTTCCAGCGCTGAAAACTCGCCTTCGGCCTGTATGTGTGATCTTCCGGTAAACAACCCGATATCTACTCCTTCACAATCCAACATGGCTATAAGATCTAAAACCTTGTCGTGTGGTAAAAGCGGAAAGGTAAAATCAGCGCAGGATATTTTTATCTTTTTCATCATGAAAGCCCTCCCTCCCATTCTGCTGTGGCAAGATAACCGCCATCAATTATTAAACTGGTTCCGGTAATGCCTGATGCATCATCGCTGCACAGGTATGCAACACTGGCGGCAATTTCACGTGGTTGTAAAATACGCCCTATTGGCACCCGATATAATCGTTCAGCAATTTCAGACTCGCTGCCCATATGTTCTCTTAGCATAGGCGTGTCCGTTATACCCGGGCAAACGGTATTACACCTTATACCATCAGATGCATAATCAATTGCCATAGATTTGGTAAGCATCATCACTGCGCCCTTTGCAGCAATATAACCGGGCGTTCTTGCCTGGCCAACAAAACTGCTTACCGATCCTATATTAATGATACTGCTGGCAACATTCTTTTTCAGGTATGGATAAGCATATTTAAAACTTAAAAAAATCGCTTTTAAATTAATATTCAACTGTTGATCCCATTCTGCGGTGCTGTATTCATGGAGGCTTTTTACCATATTGACCGCCCCGTTGTTTATAATAATATGCAATCCGCCAAAAGTGGCCACGGTATCTTCAATTGATTTGCGTATTAACGCTTCTACATTAAGGTCACAAAAAAAAAATACAGCATTACCTCCTTTTGATTTTATACATTCAGCCACGTTTTTTCCTTCTTGTTCTTTTATGTCGATAACAGCCACATTAGCGCCTTCTTCTGCAAAAAATTCTGCAATGCCCCTGCCAATGCCCTGTGCGGCGCCACTTATCCAAACAGTTTTATCAATAAATCTTTTTTGCATACAAATAGTGTTTATCTTTTAGTTTTTTGTAAGTACCAATACCCAATCCTGTTTAGCTTCGGGAGAAGTGGCTGAAAAATTTCCTGAAGCGTCTGTTGTTATTGCAAATTCTTTTTCCCTGGTTACAGTAATCGGGTTAAACCAGTATGCTTTGTATTGCCGGTTAGATACGGGAAGTGTAATCGTAATAGTTCCGGGTGAAGGCAGATAAGCTAATGCCGATTGGCTACCGGCAGTAACTGCTAATACCGCTGTGTCTTTTGCAGACCATTGAGTGATCATCTCCGGTTGTGGCTGAAAACTATTCCAGCCGGGGATTGATTCTATTAGATTTCTTGCTGCTCCGATCTGTGTTGATCCTGGCAATTGCATCGCTTCGTTCCATGGCGTAATTCCCCAATTATTGCCACCCGGTGAATTACCATAAGGCTTATCAATACCATTGAGTTGCCAGATGCCGTTAGCGCCGTAAGTATGTCCTGCCAAGCCGCTGTTTACGGTATGCGCCCAAAAAGCGCCGCGGGGTGCTTCAGCAGGAAGCGGCTTTGGGATTGCCAACGCCTCATACCGGGATTCTCCACTCATTACAGGCATTACAGGTTGCGTGCGCCATCCTTCAAGTGCAAGCGCAGCTTGTTTGGCAGGCCCGGAACCGTGCCCGCTCTGATGCATATCAAAATCAAGAAGCGCAGGATCAGTCAGCGATTCTCTTGCCGTTCTGGAAGGATGAGCAGTGACTGTTCTTTTGAAAGGATCAGTTTCTTTCATATATCTTATCACATTGGTCCACTCAGTTTTCAGCCATGCTCTGTCTGCATCTTTTGTTTGTGAAAGATAAAACGGCATGGTAATTTCTCCTGCAGCACACCATACTACAGGTAAAGCGCCCCATCTTGCAATAAGATAACGCCAATGCTGTTTCATTTTATCAACGCCCAACCATGGCAGGTGATAGCCCCATGCACCAACTATACAGGGAGTAATGCCCTGCTCAGCCATGTACATAATTTTTTTATCGGCGGCGTCAAAGTAAGCAGGCCTGATGCCGGCATAGTCAGCTTTCCAGGGAAAACCCGCTTCGTTTTCTCCACGCGGATCAAATGCCGGCATATCAGGGTAAAGCCCTGCCACAATCTGCACTACATTAAATCCTTTCTTTATCCTGTCGTCCGCAAGTTTTTTAACATCATCCGGCCATACCAGCCTTTTGGTTAAGCCCATCCACCATGTATCGCCCATCCAGAAAAACGGCGTACCATCTCCGTATGCAAAATGTCTTTTATCATCAGCAATCCTTACTGCGCCACGCTGTAATAGCGGGTTAGTCCCTTTATACTTTTTGATCTCAACTTTACCTTTTACATTATTCAAGCCATTATCTTCATTTTTAGAACAGGCAGTCGTAAAGCTGTGCGTCCCTGCTAACGGTGATGCATACCTGATTTTCCAAACTTTACCACCATCCCAAAAAGCGGGCACTTTTAATTGCTTGCCAGACGGGTCAGTAAATATTGCATCCAATTCAACTTCATTGAATGGGTCTTTATAATCACCGGAAGCAGTAAGTGTTATCTCAACCATTTTATTGCTTTCGGTTTTTACCACAATATCTTTACTAAACAGCATTGCAGGCAGCACGAACAGTGATATGCAGCATAATGCATATCTTTTCAATTTTGTGGTACTGCTAAAACATGTGGTACACCATGAGGAAATAAGGAATAGTGACGATTTCATAAATTTTGATTTGGCGTGAATACAATCGTTTAGGAATATGGGTTACACGGTTTGTTGAATATACACCGTTTTAGTTTGCAAATATTCTTCAAGTCCATGTTTTCCGTCAGCGCCGCCTATCCCGGATTTACGCCAGCCGGCATGAAATCCCTGGATAGCCTCAAAACTTTCACGGTTAAAATAAACTTCTCCAAATTTCAATTCTTTGGTTGCCCGCAACATCTTGTTGATGTCCCTGGTATATACGGCAGAAGTAAGCCCGTATTCACTGTCATTAGCATGTTTTAGCGCTTCATCAAAATCTTTTACTTTCATAACAGGCAATACAGGGTCGAATACTTCTTTCTGCATAATCTCCGCATCTTGTTTTACATCAACAATAATGGTAGGCTCGTAAAAATATCCTTTGCCGAAGGCGGTTGATTTTTTTCCTCCTATTACTATTTTAGCGCCTGCAGCCTGAGCCCGCTCTACCATTCCGTCAATTTTATCCAATTGCTTCCGGTTAATTTGTGCGCTCATATCTATATTGCTATCGTTGGATGCATTACCTACTTTTACCGCTTTCATTGCAGCAGTTAATTTTTCTAAAAACTCATCATATACCGCTTCTTCTACATACACACGCTCAGCGCAATTACATACCTGCCCGCTATAAATAATCCTGGACGCAACTATTGCTTTTACCGCCACTTCCATATCAGCATCCCTGAAAACAATAGCCGGTGCTTTACCTCCCAGCTCCAGTGAAACTTTAGTAATATTCTTTGCTGCGGCAGCCATTACTTTATGCCCGGAATCAACACTGCCTGTAAGACTGATAATGCCTACATTTTTATTATTGGTAAGCGCTTCACCTATTTCGCTTCCATATCCGCAAACCACATTCAATACGCCTTTAGGCAGATTTACTTTATCTAATAATTTTGTGAATGCCAAACAGGTCAACGGCGCTTCTTCGCTTACTTTAACAACAATAGTATTACCGGTTAATGAAGACGGCGCTACTTTGGGGCCATTACAAAAAAAGGAAAATTCCAGGGGCATATGCCCACTACCACGCCAATGGGTAGTTTATGTAAAAAAATCTGTTCA